>NZ_LN847264.1:5507500-6012947 GCF_001007005.1 Pseudomonas sp. CCOS 191 | reverse complement strand
GCCCGTTGTCGACCAACCCAGGTAACACGCCATGAAACGTACTTTCCAACCAAGCACCATCAAGCGCGCCCGCACCCACGGTTTCCGTGCCCGTATGGCAACCAAGAACGGCCGTGCCGTTCTGTCGCGTCGCCGTGCCAAAGGCCGTAAGCGTCTGGCAATTTGATTTTTCGGCACAGGTGGTGAGTCAGGACTTCAGTCGGGAAAAGCGACTGCTTACACCCCGGCATTTCAAAGCGGTCTTCGACTCCCCAACCGGCAAGGTTCCAGGGAAAAACCTGCTTATCCTTGCCCGCGAGAACGGTCTCGATCATCCGCGCCTAGGCCTGGTGATCGGCAAGAAGAGCGTCAAGCTCGCCGTTCAACGCAATCGCCTGAAACGCCTGATGCGCGATTCGTTTCGCCTGAACCAGCAGCTGTTGGCTGGCCTGGACATCGTGATCGTCGCGCGCAAGGGGTTGGGCGAAGTGGAAAACCCAGAATTGCACCAACACTTTGGCAAGCTCTGGAAGCGACTGGTCCGCAGTCGGCCCTCTCCAGCGGTCGCCAATTCCGCAGGGGTAGACAGTCACAATGCGTAAACTGGCCCTCGTTCCGATCCAGTTTTACCGTTACGCCATCAGTCCACTGATGGCCAGTCACTGTCGTTTCTATCCCAGCTGTTCCTGTTACGCCTATGAAGCCATTGAAAACCATGGCCTCTTGCGTGGTGGGTGGCTGGCCGTTCGTCGCCTGGGGCGTTGTCATCCGTGGAACGACGGCGGTTTCGATCCCGTTCCACCTGCTCCTTCCTCCCGAACTTCTTCGATAGCCGAGTAATCATGGATATTAAACGCACGATCCTGATCGTCGCCCTGGCAATCGTGTCCTATGTCATGGTCCTCAAGTGGAACCAGGACTACGGCCAGGCTGCCCTGCCGACTCAGAATGCTGCTGCCAGCAATGCTGCCCCGGCCCTGCCGGACACCGTGCCGGCCGGCAACTCCGGTGCAAGTGCCGATGTGCCGAGCGCCAATGCTGAATCCAGCCCAGCCGAACTGGCGCCAGTGGCGCTCAGCAAGGACCTGATCCGGATCAAGACCGACGTCCTGGACCTGGCTATCGACCCAGTCGGTGGTGACATCGTCCAACTGACCCTGCCGAAGTACCCTCGTCGCCAGGATCATCCGGATATTCCGTTCCAGCTGTTCGATAACGGTGGCGAACGTGTGTATCTGGCCCAGAGTGGCCTGACCGGCGCCAACGGTCCGGACGCCCGTTCCACGGGTCGCCCGCTGTACGCCGCAGAACAGAAGAGCTTCCAGCTGGCCGACGGCCAGGACCAACTGTCGGTCGACCTGAAGTTCAGCGAGAACGGCGTCAACTACATCAAGCGCTTCAGCTTCAAGCGCGGTGAGTATGACCTGACCGTCAGCTACCTGATCGACAACCAGAGCAGCCAGGCCTGGACCGGCAACATGTTTGCCCAGCTCAAGCGTGACGCCAGCTCCGACCCGTCGTCGAGCACCGCCACCGGTACCGCCACCTACCTGGGCGCGGCCCTGTGGACAGCTTCCGAGCCGTACAAGAAAGTGTCGATGAAAGACATCGACAAAGGTAGTTTGAAAGAAAATGTGACCGGCGGCTGGGTCGCCTGGCTGCAGCACTACTTCGTGACCGCCTGGATCCCGACCCACTCGGACAACAACGCCGTCCAGACCCGCAAGGACAGCCAGGGCAACTACATCATCGGCTATACCGGCCCGGCGCTTAACGTCCCTGCCGGCGGCAAGGTAGAAACCAGCGCCATGCTGTATGCCGGTCCGAAGATCCAGTCCAAGCTCAAGGAGTTGTCCCCAGGCCTGGAACTGACCGTCGACTACGGCTTCCTGTGGTTCATCGCCCAGCCGATCTTCTGGCTGCTGCAACATATCCACAGCCTGCTGGGCAACTGGGGCTGGTCGATCATCGTCCTGACCATGTTGATCAAGGGCTTGTTCTTCCCGCTGTCGGCCGCCAGCTACCGCTCGATGGCGCGCATGCGTGCGGTGGCGCCAAAACTGGCCCAGCTCAAGGAACGCTTCGGTGACGATCGCCAGAAGATGTCCCAGGCGATGATGGAGCTGTACAAGAAAGAGAAGATCAACCCGCTGGGCGGCTGCCTGCCGATCCTGGTGCAGATGCCGGTGTTCCTGGCCCTGTACTGGGTACTGCTGGAAAGCGTCGAGATGCGCCAGGCCCCGTGGATGCTGTGGATCACTGACCTGTCGATCAAGGATCCGTTCTTCATCCTGCCGATCATCATGGGCGCCACCATGTTCATCCAGCAGCGCCTGAACCCGACTCCGCCCGATCCGATGCAGGCGAAGGTAATGAAAATGATGCCGATCATCTTCACCTTCTTCTTCCTGTGGTTCCCGGCTGGTCTGGTGCTGTACTGGGTTGTGAACAACTGCCTGTCGATCGGACAGCAGTGGTACATCACTCGTCGTATCGAGGCTGCGACCAAGAACGCAGCCGCTTGACGGGCTGCTACGCTAGCCTGTGAACAAAAACGCCCCCTTGGGGCGTTTTTGCTATCTGTCGTATTCGTTGTAGAGGTTCGAGCATGAACACAGTGCGTGAAACCATTGCCGCCATCGCCACCGCCCAGGGCCGTGGCGGGGTAGGCATCGTCAGATTGTCCGGCCCGCTGGCCCGCCAGGCCGGGCAAGTCATCACCGGGCGCAATACGCTGACCCCGCGACATGCCCATTACGGCCCGTTCCGCGATGAAGATGGCCTGGTGCTGGATGAAGGGATCGCGCTGTTCTTCCCCGGGCCTAACTCGTTCACCGGCGAAGATGTGCTGGAGCTGCAGGGCCATGGCGGCCCGGTAGTCATGGACATGCTGCTGCAACGTTGCCTGCAGCTCGGTTGCCGCCTGGCACGTCCGGGCGAATTCAGCGAGCGAGCGTTCCTCAACGACAAGCTCGACCTGGCCCAGGCCGAGGCTATCGCCGACCTGATCGAAGCCAGCTCCACACAGGCTGCGCGCAATGCCCTGCGTTCCCTGCAGGGGGCGTTCTCCAAGCGTGTGCATGGCCTCACCGAAGCTCTGATCGCCCTGCGCATCTATGTCGAAGCCGCCATCGACTTCCCAGAGGAAGAGATCGACTTTCTTGCCGATGGCCATGTGCTGCGCATGCTCGATGAAGTACGTGACACGTTATCCACAGTTCAGCGCGAAGCAGGGCAAGGCGCATTGCTTCGCGACGGCATGACCGTGGTCATCGCAGGTCGGCCGAACGCGGGTAAATCGAGCCTGCTCAACCAGTTGGCCGGACGTGAAGCGGCAATCGTCACCGATATCGCCGGCACCACCCGGGATATCCTCCGCGAACATATCCACATCGACGGCATGCCGCTGCATGTGGTCGACACCGCAGGCTTGCGCGACACCGATGACCATGTGGAAAAGATCGGCGTGGAACGGGCGCTCAAGGCCATCGGCGAGGCCGACCGTGTGCTCTTGGTAGTCGATTCGACGGCACCGGAAGCCAGTGATCCGTTTGCCTTGTGGCCAGAGTTTCTCGATCAGCGCCCCGACGTGGCCAAGGTCACCCTCATTCGCAACAAGGCGGATCTCAGTGGTGAGGTCGTGGGCCTGGAGCAAAGCGACGATGGGCACGTCACCATCACCCTCAGCGCCCGGGACAACGACATGGGCCTGGATCTGCTGCGTGAGCATCTCAAGGCTTGCATGGGCTATGAACAAACCGCCGAAAGCAGCTTCAGCGCTCGTCGCCGGCACCTGGAAGCGCTACGCCAGGCCAGTGCCCACCTCGAGCATGGCCGCGCGCAGCTGACCCTCGCCGGTGCCGGTGAGCTGCTGGCAGAGGATCTGCGCCAGGCACAGCAAGTGCTGGGTGAAATTACCGGAGCATTCAGCTCGGATGACCTGCTGGGGCGAATCTTCTCCAGCTTCTGCATTGGCAAGTGATCCCACAGGGTTCGATTCGCAACAAAGCCGCTCTCTGGAGCGGCTTTTTTTTGCCTGCGATTCGTGTCGGTACGGGTCATTGCAAGCAAGCCAGCCACCAAGGACGACAAGCGCTGCGGAAAATATTTCATCAACAGCGTTCCGCACGCCTGGCTAAGCTCTGTGGAAAACTCGACCTCAGCTCCGTTGATAACCAGGCTTTTTTTCTGAGGACAAACCTGCCTGTGGGTAACAGCAGCATTCATCCACAGGTTAAACAGCAGTATCCAGAACCCCCAGGGCTACCTGGACACAGGGTTATGATTCTCTGTACACATTGAAATATATGGGCTGTAGAGACTTATACACAGACAGGTGGGTGCATAAACATAAACATAAAAACAAAGCTTTTTTAAATTTTTCCTCTTTGTTTTCTTTTACCTGCCACTCATCCACAGCCTGGTCAAATTTTGCTCAGAAGGTTTCTTTGGAGGGCGGGAAGTCCCTATACTTGTCCGCTTACCTTCTCTATTCGCAAAAACAGGCACGAGGTGCGTGGTGGATTTCCCTTCCCGTTTTGAAGTGATCGTCATCGGCGGCGGCCATGCCGGTACCGAGGCTGCGCTTGCGTCCGCACGCATGGGTGTAAAAACCCTGCTGCTGACCCATAACGTGGAAACCCTCGGTCACATGAGCTGCAACCCGGCCATCGGTGGCATTGGCAAGAGCCACCTGGTCAAGGAAATCGATGCGCTCGGCGGCGCGATGGCGCTGGCCACCGACAAGAGCGGCATCCAGTTCCGCGTTCTGAACAACCGCAAGGGCCCGGCGGTACGCGCCACCCGTGCACAGGCGGACCGCGCCATCTACAAGGCGGTGGTACGTGAAATCCTGGAAAACCAGCCCAACCTGTGGATATTCCAGCAGTCGTGCGATGACCTGATCGTCGAACAGGACCAGGTCAAGGGCGTGGTTACGCAAATGGGCCTGCGGTTCTTCGCCGACTCCGTGGTACTGACCAGCGGGACTTTCCTCGGTGGACTTATCCACATCGGTTTGCAGAACTATTCCGGTGGCCGCGCGGGCGATCCGCCCGCCAATGCCCTGGCCAACCGCATGCGTGAATTGCCGCTGCGTGTCGGCCGGTTGAAAACCGGTACCCCGCCGCGCATCGATGGCCGTTCGGTGGACTTCTCGGTGATGACCGAGCAACCGGGCGATACGCCGATTCCGGTAATGTCGTTCATGGGCAATGCCGACATGCATCCGCGCCAGGTGAGCTGCTGGATTACCCACACCAACGCCCGCACCCACGAGATCATTGCCTCGAACCTCGACCGTTCGCCGATGTACTCGGGGGTGATCGAAGGCATCGGCCCGCGTTATTGCCCGTCGATCGAGGACAAGATCCACCGCTTCGCCGACAAGGAAAGCCACCAGGTGTTTATCGAGCCGGAAGGCCTGACCACCCATGAGCTGTATCCCAACGGTATTTCCACATCGTTGCCGTTCGACGTGCAGCTCGAGATCGTCCGCTCGATCCGCGGCATGGAGAACGCGCACATCGTGCGCCCGGGCTATGCCATCGAGTACGACTACTTCGATCCGCGCGACCTGAAGTACAGTCTCGAGACCAAGGTCATCGGCGGCCTGTTCTTCGCAGGCCAGATCAACGGCACCACCGGCTACGAAGAAGCTGGTGCCCAAGGCCTGCTGGCCGGGACCAACGCGGCGCTGCGCGCCCAGGGCCGTGAAAGCTGGTGCCCGCGCCGCGACGAGGCGTACATCGGCGTGCTGGTCGACGACCTGATCACCCTCGGCACCCAGGAGCCGTACCGCATGTTCACTTCGCGAGCCGAGTACCGGCTGATCCTGCGCGAAGACAACGCCGACCTGCGCCTGACCGAGAAAGGCCGCGAACTCGGGTTGATCGACGATGAGCGCTGGGCGGCGTTCAGCGCCAAGCGCGAAGGCATCGAGCGTGAAGAGCAGCGCCTGAGGAGCACATGGGTGCGCCCGAACACGCCGCAAGGCCAGGCCATTGTGGATAAGTTCGGTACGCCATTGGCGCATGAGTACAGCCTGCTCAACCTGCTTGCCCGCCCTGAAATCGACTACGCTGGCCTGATCGAGGCAACCGGCGGCGAGAATATCGATCCACAGGTCGCCGAGCAGGTCGAGATCAGGACCAAGTACGCCGGCTACATCGACCGCCAGCAGGAAGAGATTGCCCGCCTGCGCGCCAGCGAAGACACGCGTCTGCCTGTGGATATCGACTACACGACCATTTCCGGGCTGTCCAAGGAGATCCAGGGCAAGCTCGGCGACACCCGCCCAGAGACCCTGGGCCAGGCTTCGCGTATTCCCGGCGTCACCCCGGCGGCGATTTCCCTGTTGCTGATTCACTTGAAAAAACGCGGCGCTGGCCGCGAATTGGAGCAAAGCGCTTGAGTTCCCCGGTCACCCCGCAACATGCCGAAGAGTTGTCCACAGGTGCGCGTCAGCTTGGTGTCGAGCTGACCGCACATCAGCACGAACTGCTGCTGGGCTACCTGGCCCTGTTGATCAAATGGAACAAGGCCTACAACCTGACCGCCGTGCGCGACCCCGACGAGATGGTCTCGCGTCACTTGCTCGACAGCCTCAGTGTCATGCCGTTTATCCACAATGACACCCAGCGGTGGCTGGATGTCGGCAGCGGCGGCGGCATGCCCGGCATCCCGCTGGCCATCCTGCACCCGCACAAGCAAGTGACGGTGCTCGACAGCAACGGCAAGAAGACGCGCTTCCTCACCCAGGTGAAGATGGAGCTGAAGCTGGACAACCTCACGGTTATCCACAGCCGGGTGGAAGAGGTCCAGCCCGAGCAGCCGTTCTGCGGGATCGTCTCCCGGGCCTTCAGCAGTATGGAGAATTTCACCAACTGGACCCGCCACCTGGGTGACAGCCGCACGCAATGGCTTGCAATGAAGGGGCTGCATCCTGCCGATGAACTGGTAGCATTGCCCGCAGACTTCACAGTGGAAAGCGAGCAGGCCCTGACCGTTCCAGGTTGCCAGGGCCAGCGCCATCTGCTGATACTGCGCCGCAAGGCATGACTGGGAACACGAGCAACAATGGCTAAGGTATTCGCAATCGCGAACCAGAAGGGTGGTGTGGGCAAGACCACCACCTGCATCAATCTCGCCGCATCGCTGGCCGCGACCAAGCGTCGCGTGCTGCTGATCGACCTCGATCCACAGGGCAACGCCACCATGGGCAGCGGTGTGGATAAGCACGAGCTCGAGCATTCGGTGTACGACTTGCTGATCGGGGAATGCGACCTGGCTCAGGCCATGCACTACTCCGAGCACGGTGGTTACCAGCTGTTGCCGGCCAACCGCGACCTGACCGCCGCCGAAGTGGTCCTGCTGGAAATGCAGATGAAGGAGAGTCGCCTGCGCAACGCGTTGGCGCCGATCCGCGAGAACTACGACTACATCCTCATCGACTGCCCGCCGTCGCTGTCGATGCTGACGCTCAATGCGCTGGTCGCCTCCGATGGCGTGATCATCCCCATGCAGTGCGAGTACTACGCGCTGGAAGGGTTGAGCGACCTTGTGGATAACATCAAGCGCATCGCCGCCCGGTTGAACCCGGAGCTGAAGATCGAAGGCCTGCTGCGGACCATGTACGACCCGCGCCTGAGCCTGAACAACGATGTTTCGGCGCAGCTCAAGGAGCACTTTGGCGAGCAGCTGTACGACACGGTGATTCCGCGCAACATCCGCCTGGCGGAGGCGCCGAGCTTCGGCATGCCGGCACTGGCCTACGACAAGCAATCCCGTGGCGCGCTGGCGTACCTGGCGTTGGCCGGGGAACTGGTTCGTCGTCAGCGCCGTCCATCACGCATTGCACAAACAACTTAAGGAATCCGCATGGCCATCAAGAAACGCGGTCTCGGACGTGGGTTGGATGCACTGCTCAGTGGTCCTTCCGTCAGCGCGCTCGAAGCGCAGGCTGTCAAGATCGACCAGAAGGAACTGCAACACCTGCCGGTCGAGCTGATCCAGCGCGGCAAGTACCAGCCGCGTCGCGACATGGATCCCGAGGCGCTGGAAGAACTGGCGCACTCGATCCGCACCCATGGCGTCATGCAGCCGATCGTGGTTCGCCCGATCGGTGACAACCGCTACGAGATCATCGCCGGCGAGCGCCGCTGGCGCGCCACCCAGCAGGCTGGCCTGGATACCGTTCCGGCCATGGTCCGCGAGGTACCCGACGAAGCCGCCATTGCCATGGCGCTGATCGAGAACATCCAGCGCGAGGACCTCAACCCGCTGGAAGAGGCGCTCGCCCTGCAGCGTCTGCAACAGGAATTCGAACTGACCCAGCAGCAGGTGGCCGATGCCGTCGGCAAGTCGCGGGTCACCGTGGCCAACTTGTTGCGGCTGATCTCGCTGCCCGAGGCGATCAAGACCATGCTCGCCCATGGCGACCTGGAGATGGGCCACGCGCGCGCCTTGCTCGGCCTCGAGGAAGATCGGCAGGAAGAAGGGGCGCGTCATGTTGTCGCACGCGGCCTCACCGTGCGCCAGACCGAGGCACTGGTGCGTCAGTGGCTCAGTGGCAAACCTGAGCCGGTCGAGGCGAGCAAACCTGATCCGGATATCACGCGTCTTGAACAGCGTCTGGCAGAGCGCCTGGGCTCGGCGGTACAAATTCGCCATGGCAACAAGGGCAAAGGCCAGTTGGTTATTCGCTACAACTCCCTTGACGAGTTGCAAGGCGTGCTTGCTCACATCCGCTGAAACAATTCCTGTTGTAGCGCGCAGTCGGAAATCACTACCCAAGAGTTGAATAGGGGTTAATCCACCCCTATACTCTGCGCGCATTTTGTCGGCACAAATTATGCCAAGTCATTGTTGACGAGGCGGTCGACTTTCGAGGAGCAGTTGTGATGGAAATCCGCACGCCAAACCGCCTGCCTTTCCATCGCTGGGCGGTTTTTCCGGTACTGCTGGCTCAATTTGTCGTACTGCTGCTGGCAACGCTGGTGTTGTGGCAGTGGAAAGGGGTGGTCAGTGGATATTCAGGCCTTTGCGGAGGTTTGATTGCCTGGCTGCCCAATGTGTATTTCGCCTGGAAGGCTTTTCGCTTCAGCGGAGCCCGGGCGGCGCAGGCCATCGTCAAGTCGTTTTACGCGGGCGAGGCGGGCAAGATGATTTTGACGGCAGTGCTGTTTGCACTGACCTTCGCAGGAGTGAAGCCATTGGCGCCGTTGGCAGTATTCGGCGTCTTCGTGCTGACCCTTTTGGTCAGCTGGTTCGCGCCCCTGCTGATGAATAAAAGACTTTCGAGACCTTAGGGCGTTTGAGGCAACCATGGCAGAAGAAACCGCTTCGGGTTATATCCAGCACCACTTGCAGAACCTGACCTACGGTCAACTACCAGACGGCAGCTGGGGCTTCGCCCATTCGGCTGCAGAAGCCAAGGCAATGGGCTTCTGGGCGTTCCACGTGGACACCCTGGGCTGGTCCGTCGCGCTGGGTCTGATCTTCCTGTTCATCTTCCGCATGGCGGCCAAGAAGGCGACTTCCGGCCAACCTGGAGGTCTGCAGAACTTCGTTGAAGTGCTGGTCGACTTCGTCAACGGCAGCGTGAAGGACTCCTTCCACGGCCGTAGCCCGGTGATCGCCCCGCTGGCACTGACCATTTTCGTCTGGGTGTTCATGATGAACGCCATCGACCTGGTTCCGGTCGACTGGATTCCGAAAGCGGCGGCCTGGATCTCTGGTGATCCGCATCTCGTCTTCCGTGCGGTACCTACCACCGACCCGAACGCGACCCTGGCCATGGCCTTCTGCGTGTTCGCCCTGATCATCTTCTACAGCATCAAGGTCAAGGGCCTGGGTGGCTTCATCGGCGAGCTGACCCTGCACCCGTTCGGCAGCAAGAACATCTTCGTGCAGATCCTGCTGATCCCGGTCAACTTCCTGCTCGAGTTCGTCACCCTGATCGCCAAGCCGATCTCGCTGGCACTGCGTCTGTTCGGCAACATGTACGCTGGCGAGCTGGTTTTCATCCTGATCGCCGTGATGTTCGGCTCCGGCCTGCTGTGGCTGAGCGGCCTGGGTGTGGTGCTGCAGTGGGCGTGGGCTGTGTTCCACATCCTGATCATCACCCTGCAAGCTTTCATCTTCATGATGCTGACCATCGTCTACCTGTCGATGGCTCACGAAGATAACCATTAAGACCGCCTGGCGTGTCTGATAGCCTTCCCCGCCCGTTTGGGGGGAGGGCTTAAAAAGTCCGCAAGGGCATGCTGTACCAAACGATTTGTTTTACCGCTTCAAACTAAAAACCTAACCAATACGACGTAAAAGTCGGGAGGAAAGATGGAAACTGTAGTTGGTCTGACCGCTATCGCTGTTGCTCTGCTGATCGGCCTGGGTGCTCTGGGTACCGCCATTGGTTTCGGCCTGCTGGGCGGCAAGTTCCTGGAAGGCGCTGCTCGCCAGCCAGAAATGGTTCCGATGCTGCAGGTCAAAATGTTCATCGTTGCCGGTCTGCTCGACGCCGTAACCATGATCGGTGTTGGTATTGCTCTGTTCTTCACCTTCGCGAACCCCTTCGTTGGTCAGATCGCCGGCTAATCACTCGTTCCTACGAGTTGATTGGTGTGATGGACAAAGACCGAGCGAGGTGTTGGCGTGAACATTAATGCAACCCTGATTGGCCAATCCGTTGCTTTTCTGATTTTTGTACTCTTCTGCATGAAGTACGTATGGCCTCCGGTCATCACTGCCCTGCAAGAGCGCCAAAAGAAGATTGCCGACGGCTTGGACGCTGCCAACCGCGCAGCTCGCGACCTGGAGCTGGCCCAAGAGAAAGCGGGTCAGCAACTGCGTGAAGCGAAGGCACAGGCAGCCGAAATCATTGAGCAAAGCAAGAAACGCGCTGCTCAGCTTGTCGAGGAAGCCCGTGAACAGGCTCGCGTCGAAGCTGACCGTGTGAAGGCTCAGGCTCAAGCCGAGATCGAACAGGAACTGAACAGCGTCAAAGACGCCCTGCGTGCCCAAGTGGGTGCCCTGGCTGTTGGCGGTGCTGAAAAGATCCTTGGCGCCACAATCGATCAAAACGCGCATGCGGAGCTGGTTAACAAACTGGCCGCTGAAATTTAAGCGAGGGCGATCATGGCAGAACTGACCACGTTGGCCCGACCTTACGCTAAGGCTGCCTTCGAGCATGCCCAGGCCCATCAGCAACTGGCCAATTGGTCAGCCATGCTCGGCCTGGCTGCTGCGGTGTCGCAAGACGACACCATGCAGCGCCTGCTCAAGGCCCCGCAACTGACTAGCGCAGAAAAGGCCGCCGCATTCATTGAAGTGTGCGGTGACAAGTTTGACGCCAAGGCACAGAATTTCATTCATGTTGCCGCGGAAAACGAACGTCTCCTGCTTCTGCCGGAGATTTCGACTCTGTTCGACCTGTACAAGGCCGAGCAAGAGAAGTCCGTGGACGTGGAAGTCACCAGTGCTTTTGCGTTGAACCAAGAACAGCAAGACAAACTCGCCAAGGTTCTCAGTGCACGGTTAGGCCAGGAAGTGCGCCTGCACGCGTCGGAGGATGCCAGCCTGATCGGCGGCGTCGTCATCCGCGCTGGCGACCTGGTAATCGACGGTTCGGTTCGCGGGAAAATCGCGAAACTGGCCGAAGCCTTGAAATCTTGAGTTTGAAGGGGCAGCAGAGCAATGCAGCAACTCAATCCTTCCGAAATTAGTGAAATCATCAAGGGCCGCATCGACAACCTCGATGTCGGCTCCCAAGCCCGTAACGAAGGTACCGTCGTTTCGGTTTCCGACGGCATCGTGCGGATCCACGGTCTGGCCGACGTCATGTACGGCGAAATGATCGAGTTCCCTGGCAGCGTATTCGGCATGGCCCTGAACCTGGAGCAAGACTCCGTAGGTGCAGTGATCCTGGGTGCCTATGACACCCTCGCCGAAGGCATGAGCGCCAAGTGCACTGGCCGCATCCTGGAAGTTCCGGTTGGTAAGGAACTGCTGGGTCGCGTCGTCGACGCACTGGGTAACCCGATCGACGGCAAAGGTCCTCTGGGCAACACCCAGACCGACGCAGTCGAGAAAGTAGCTCCAGGCGTGATCTGGCGTAAGTCGGTAGACCAGCCTGTACAGACTGGCTACAAGTCCGTCGACGCCATGATCCCTGTCGGCCGTGGCCAGCGCGAGCTGATCATCGGTGACCGTCAGATCGGCAAGACCGCCATGGCCATCGACGCCATCATCAACCAGAAAGACTCCGGTATTTTCTGTGTTTATGTTGCAGTCGGCCAGAAGCGTTCCACCGTTGCCAACATCGTTCGCAAGCTGGAAGAAGCCGGCGCCCTGGCCAACACCATCGTGGTCGTTGCCAGTGCTTCGGAATCCGCCGCACTGCAGTTCCTGGCGCCTTACGCCGGCTGCACCATGGGCGAGTTCTTCCGCGACCGCGGTGAAGACGCCCTGATCGTTTACGATGACCTGTCCAAGCAGGCCGTTGCCTACCGTCAGATCTCCCTGCTGCTGCGCCGTCCACCAGGACGTGAAGCGTACCCAGGCGACGTGTTCTATCTCCACTCCCGTCTGCTGGAGCGTGCATCGCGCGTTTCCGAAGAGTACGTCGAGAAGTTCACCAATGGTGCCGTAACTGGCAAGACTGGCTCGCTGACCGCTCTGCCGATCATCGAAACCCAGGCTGGCGACGTTTCCGCGTTCGTTCCGACCAACGTGATCTCGATCACCGACGGTCAGATCTTCCTGGAATCGGCCATGTTCAACGCAGGCATCCGTCCTGCCGTTAACGCCGGTGTGTCGGTATCCCGTGTTGGTGGTGCCGCCCAGACCAAGATCATCAAGAAGCTGTCCGGTGGTATCCGTACCGCCCTGGCCCAGTACCGTGAACTGGCGGCCTTCGCCCAGTTCGCTTCGGACCTGGACGAGGCTACCCGCAAGCAGCTGGAGCATGGTCAGCGCGTTACCGAGCTGATGAAGCAGAAGCAGTACGCGCCAATGTCGATCGCCGACATGGCCCTGTCGCTGTACGCCGCTGAGCGTGGTTTCCTGACCGACGTAGAAGTCTCCAAGGTTGGCAGCTTCGAGCAAGCTCTGATTGCCTACTTCAACCGTGATCACGCCGAACTGATGGCCAAGATCAACGTGAAGGGTGACTTCAACGACGAAATCGACGCTGGCATGAAAGCCGGTATCGAGAAGTTCAAGGCCACCCAGACCTGGTAAGCCGCAGCGGGGGCTCCGGCCCCCGCTTGCTAACCTGATAGGTGATACATGGCAGGCGCAAAAGAGATTCGCAGTAAGATTGCGAGCATCAAAAGCACGCAAAAAATTACCAGCGCCATGGAGAAAGTGGCGGTCAGCAAGATGCGCAAGGCACAAATGCGCATGGCTGCTAGCCGTCCTTACGCGGAGCGTATCCGCCAGGTGATCGGTCATCTGGCCAACGCCAACCCGGAATACCGCCACCCGTTCATGATCGAGCGCCCTGTAAAGCGCGCCGGTTATATCGTGGTGAGCAGTGACCGTGGTCTGTGCGGTGGCTTGAACACCAACCTGTTCAAGGCCCTGGTCAAGGACATGGGCGAAAACCGCGAACAGGGCGTTGAAATCGACCTGTGCGTGATCGGCAGCAAGGGTGCGACTTTCTTCCGCATCTTTGGCGGCAACGTCGTAGCCGCGATCAGCCACCTGGGCGAAGAGCCATCGATCAACGATCTGATCGGCTCCGTCAAAGTGATGCTGGACGCCTACCTCGACGGCCGTATCGATCGCCTCTCGGTGGTTTCGAACAAGTTCATCAACACCATGACCCAAAAACCGACGGTCGAGCAATTGGTACCGTTGGTGGCAACCCCGGATCAGGAACTCAAGCACCACTGGGACTACCTGTACGAACCCGACGCAAAAGAGCTGCTGGACGGCTTGATGGTGCGTTACGTGGAGTCGCAGGTGTACCAGGCGGTGGTCGAGAACAACGCTGCTGAACAAGCGGCCCGGATGATCGCCATGAAGAACGCCACAGACAACGCCGGTGATTTGATCAAAGAGCTTCAGTTGATCTACAACAAGGCGCGTCAGGCTGCGATCACCCAGGAGATCTCGGAAATCGTCGGCGGCGCTGCCGCGGTTTAACGGTTCAAAAATTCAGAGGATCCAGCTATGAGTAGCGGACGTATCGTTCAAATCATCGGCGCCGTCATCGACGTGGAATTCCCACGTGATGCCGTGCCGAGTGTTTACAACGCGCTGAAAGTACAAGGCGCGGAAACCACCCTGGAAGTTCAGCAGCAGCTGGGCGACGGCGTGGTTCGTACCATTGCGATGGGCTCGACCGAAGGTCTGAAGCGCGGTCTGGATGTCGTCGACACCAAGGCTGCCATCTCGGTACCTGTCGGCAAGGCAACCCTGGGCCGTATCATGGACGTCCTGGGCAACCCGATCGACGAAGCCGGCCCGATCGGCGAAGAAGAGCGTCGCGGTATCCACCAGCCAGCGCCTTCGTTCGCTGACCAGGCAGGCGGCAACGACCTGCTGGAAACCGGCATCAAGGTTATCGACCTGGTCTGCCCGTTCGCCAAGGGTGGTAAGGTTGGTCTGTTCGGTGGTGCCGGCGTCGGCAAGACCGTTAACATGATGGAACTGATCCGTAACATCGCCATGGAACACAGCGGTTACTCCGTGTTCGCTGGTGTGGGTGAGCGTACTCGTGAGGGTAACGACTTCTACCACGAGATGAAGGACTCCAACGTTCTCGACAAGGTAGCGCTGGTCTACGGTCAGATGAACGAGCCACCAGGAAACCGTCTGCGCGTAGCGCTGACCGGCCTGACCATGGCTGAGAAGTTCCGTGACGAAGGTAACGACGTTCTGCTGTTCGTCGACAACATCTATCGTTACACCCTGGCCGGTACCGAAGTATCCGCACTGCTGGGCCGTATGCCTTCGGCAGTAGGTTACCAGCCGACCCTGGCCGAAGAGATGGGCGTTCTGCAAGAGCGTATCACTTCGACCAAGGAAGGTTCGATCACCTCCGTCCAGGCCGTATACGTACCTGCGGACGACCTGACCGACCCGTCGCCAGCGACCACCTTCGCCCACTTGGACGCCACCGTCGTTCTGTCCCGTGACATCGCTTCCCTGGGTATCTACCCAGCGGTCGATCCACTGGACTCGACTTCGCGCCAGCTGGACCCGAACGTGATCGGCACCGAGCACTACGACACCGCTCGTGGCGTTCAGTATGTTCTGCAGCGCTACAAAGAGCTGAAGGACATCATCGCGATCCTGGGTATGGACGAACTGTCCGAAGCCGACAAGCAACTGGTTGCCCGCGCTCGTAAGATCCAGCGCTTCCTGTCGCAGCCGTTCTTCGTGGCCGAAGTCTTCACCGGCTCGCCAGGCAAGTACGTTTCGCTCAAGGACACCATCGCTGGCTTCAGCGGCATCCTCAAAGGTGACTACGACCACCTGCCAGAACAAGCGTTCTACATGGTCGGCAGCATCGACGAAGCGATCGAGAAAGCCAAGAAACTGTAATCCCGGCGCCCCGCAAGGGGCGCTAATCAGGTTGAGGCAAGCAGATGGCTATGACAGTCCATTGCGATATCGTCAGCGCGGAAGGAGAGATCTTCTCCGGCCTGGTCGAGATGGTAGTAGCGCACGGCAACCTGGGCGATCTGGGTATCGCTCCAGGCCACGCGCCGCTGATCACCAATCTCAAGCCTGGTCCGATCACGCTGACCAAGCAAGGTGGCGATCGTGAGGTGTTCTACATCTCCGGTGGCTTCCTCGAAGTGCAGCCGAACATGGTCAAGGTTCTTGCCGACACCGTGCAGCGCGCTGCCGACCTGGACGAAGCTCAGGCTCAGGAAGCCCTCAAGGCTGCTGAGAACGCGCTGAACGCGAAAAGCTCGGACTTCGACTACGGTGCTGCTGCCGCACGTCTGGCCGAAGCTGCAGCTCAGCTGCGTACTGTCCAGCAATTGCGCAAGGGCAAGTAACCTGGCCTTGGCCGGTCACTTCCAATGCGATTGAGTTAAAGGGTAGCCTCGGCTACCCTTTTTCTTTTCTGAATTTCCCCTTTGGTCACGTCCCTGACCGCCCAGGATTGGTAGCCAGTCAATGTCCCTCGATATCGTCATTCTCGCCGCAGGCCAAGGCACCCGCATGCGCTCCGCGCTGCCCAAGGTGCTGCATCCGGTTGCCGGCAACTCCATGCTCGGCCACGTTATCCACAGCGCTCGCCAATTGCAGCCAAAAGGTATTCACGTGGTTATCGGCCACGGCGCGGAGCTGGTGCGCGAACGCCTGGCAGCGGACGATCTGAATTTCGTCCTGCAGGACAAGCAATTGGGTACCGGCCATGCGGTGGCCCAGGCGCTGCCGGCGATCACTGCCGACACCGTGCTGGTGCTGTACGGCGATGTGCCGCTGATTGAGGTGGAAACCTTGCAGCGCCTGCTGGCCAAAGTCAGCGAGCAACAGCTCGGGCTGCTCACGGTGACCCTGCAGGACCCGACCGGCTATGGCCGCATCGTGCGTGACGCCGCAGGCAAAGTAACCGCGATCGTCGAGCACAAGGACGCCAGCGAAGCGCAAAAGGCGATCAAGGAAGGCAACACCGGTATTCTCGCCATGCCGGCCGCACGCCTGGCCGACTGGATGGGCCGCCTGTCCAACAACAATGCCCAGGGCGAGTACTACCTCACCGACGTGATTGCCATGGCCGTGGACGATGGCCTGGTGGTCGCCACCGAGCAGCCCCACGACCCGATGGAAGTGCAGGGCGCCAACGACCGCCGCCAGTTGTCGGAACTCGAGCGTCACTACCAGCTGCGCGAAGGCCGTCGCCTGATGGCCCAGGGCGTCACCCTTCGCGATCCGGCGCGCTTCGATGTACGTGGTGAAGTGACCGTCGGCCGCGATGTGCTGATCGACATCAACGTCATTCTCGAAGGCCGGGTAGTCATCGAGGATGATGTGCAGATCGGCCCGAACTGTGTGATCAAGGACAGCACCCTGCGCAAAGGCGTGGTCATCAAGGCCAACAGTCATATCGAAGGCGCGGTAATGGGCGAGGGCAGCGATGCCGGCCCGTTCGCCCGCTTGCGTCCAGGCAGCGTGCTGGAGGCCAAGGCGCATGTGGGTAACTTCGTAGAGCTGAAGAACGCCCACCTGGGCGAGGGCGCCAAGGCCGGACACCTGACCTACCTAGGCGACGCCGAGATCGGCGCCCGCAGCAACATCGGTGCCGGCACCATCACCTGCAACTATGACGGTGCCAACAAGTTCCGCACGGTGATGGGTGAGGACGTGTTCATTGGCTCGAACAACTCCCTGGTTGCCCCTGTGGAAATCCAGACCGGGGCCACTACCGCAGCGGGTTCGACCATCACCCAGACGGTTGAAGCCGGACAGTTGGGCGTTGCGCGTGCACGCCAGCGCAATATCGAAGGCTGGAAGCGGCCGGAGAAAATCAAGAAGAGCTGAGTTATCCACAGCGCTTTTTGCACAGGGCCGGCTTATGTGAATAAGTCGGCCTTTTTATTTGCCGTTTAATGCCTGACTTGACGAATCGATCGACTTAGGTTTTGATTGCAACACTTATCTTTCGAATCGAAACTTAAATAGACATGTCGAAACGAAATACACCACAACGGCGCCACAATATCCTGGCCTTGCTCAACGAGCAGGGCGAGGTCAGTGTCGACGCCTTGGCCAAGCGTTTCGAAACCTCCGAAGTGACCATCCGCAAGGATCTGCATGCCCTGGAGGCCAACGGCCTGCTGCTGCGCCGCTACGGCGGCGCGGTGACCATGCCTCAGGAGCTGCTGGGCGACACGGTCCAGCCGGTGTCCCTCTACAAGCAGGCCATCGCCCGTGCGGCGGTGGAACGCATCCGCGAGCACGCGCGCATCATCATCGACAGCGGCAGCACCACGGCGGCGATGATCCCGCAGCTCGGGCGCCAGCCAGGCCTGGTGGTGATGACCAACTCGCTCAATGTAGCCCGGGCTATCAGCGAACAAGAGCATGAACCTGTGCTGCTGATGACCGGTGGTACGTGGGACCCGCACTCGGAGTCGTTCCAGGGCCAGGTGGCCGAGCAGGTACTACGCTCATACGACTTCGACCAGCTGTTCATCGGTGCCGACGGCATCGACCTGGAACGTGGCACAACCACCTTCAACGAACTGCTGGGATTGAGCCGGGTCATGGCCGAAGTGGCCCGCGAGGTAATCGTCATGGTCGAGTCGGACAAGGTCGGCCGCAAGATCCCCAACCTCGAGCTGCCCTGGGGCAGCGTGAATACCCTGATTACTGATGATCGCCTGCCCGCCGAGGCACGCGACCGGATTCAAGCCCGCGGCATCACCCTTATCTGCGCCGCTATCAGCTAGGAGCAACATCTTATGTGTGGAATCGTCGGTGCCGTTGCTGAGCGCAATATCACAGCCATTCTCATCGAAG
Organism: Pseudomonas sp. CCOS 191; assembly: GCF_001007005.1. NCBI lineage: Bacteria > Pseudomonadati > Pseudomonadota > Gammaproteobacteria > Pseudomonadales > Pseudomonadaceae > Pseudomonas > Pseudomonas sp. CCOS 191. The sequence goes on along the minus strand of NZ_LN847264.1, from coordinate 5,994,482 downwards.
GCCTCAAGCGTCTGGAGTACCGTGGTTATGACAGCGCCGGCCTGGCCGTCCTGACCCAGCAAGGCGCGCTCGAGCGTCGCCGCCGCATCGGCAAGGTCAGCGAACTGGAAGGCGCGGTTGCCGCCGACCCGCTGGCTGGCCAACTGGGCATCGCCCACACCCGTTGGGCCACCCATGGCGCGCCGACCGAGCACAATGCTCACCCGCATTTCTCTGGCCATGAAGTTGCGGTGGTGCACAACGGCATCATCGAGAATCACGAGGAACTGCGCGAAGAGCTCAAGGGCCTGGGCTACACCTTTGTCTCGCAGACTGACACCGAGGTGATCGTGCACCTCATCCACCATCTGCTCAAGACTATCCCCGACCTCACCGATGCGCTCAAGGCCGCGGTAAAGCGCCTGCATGGCGCGTATGGCCTGGCCGTGATCAGCGCCAGCCAGCCCGACCGTCTGGTGGCTGCCCGCAGTGGTAGCCCCCTGGTGATCGGCCTGGGCCTCGGTGAAAACTTCCTGGCCTCGGATCAACTGGCCCTGCGCCAGGTCACCGACCGCTTCATGTACCTGGAAGAGGGCGATATCGCCGAGATTCGTCGCACTCAGGTGCAGATCTGGGACCAGGCCGGTCAGCCGGTCCAGCGTGAGACGGTGCAGTACCACGAAGGAGCGGAAGCCGCCGAGAAGGGCAACTACCGCCACTTCATGCTCAAGGAGATCCACGAGCAACCAGGCGTGGTACAGCGCACGCTGGAAGGTCGCCTGGGCAGTGACCATGTGATGGTGCAGGCCTTCGGTCCACAGGCCGCCGAACTGTTCGGCAAAGTGCGCAATGTGCAGATTGTCGCCTGCGGTACCAGCTACCACGCCGGCATGGTCGCCCGTTACTGGCTCGAAAGCCTCGCCGGCATCCCTTGCCAGGTGGAAGTCGCCAGTGAGTTCCGCTATCGCAAGGTGGTGGTGCAGCCGGACACCCTGTTCGTCTCGATCTCGCAATCCGGCGAGACCGCCGATACCCTGGCGGCCCTGCGCTATGCCAAGGAATTGGGCTTCCTCGGCAGCCTGGCCATCTGCAACAAGGGCATCAGCTCGCTGGTGCGTGAATCCGACCTGACCCTGCTGACCCTGGCCGGGCCGGAGATCGGCGTCGCCTCGACCAAGGCCTTCACCACCCAGCTGGTCTCGCTGATGCTGCTGACCCTGGCCCTCGGCCAGGTGCGCGGTACCCTCGAGGCCGGTGTCGAAGCCGAACTGGTGGACGAGCTGCGCCGCCTGCCGGCACGCCTGAGCGAAGCGCTGGCGATGGATAGCGTGGTCGAGAAGATCGCCGAGCTGTTCGCCGACAAGCACCACACCCTGTTCCTTGGCCGCGGTGCCCAGTACCCGGTGGCCATGGAAGGTGCGCTCAAGCTCAAGGAAATCTCCTATATCCACGCCGAAGCCTACCCAGCCGGTGAGCTCAAGCATGGTCCTCTGGCGTTGGTGGACAACGATATGCCCGTGGTGACCGTGGCTCCTAACAACGAGCTGCTGGAAAAGCTCAAGTCGAACCTGCAGGAAGTTCGCGCCCGTGGCGGTGAGCTGGTGGTCTTTGCCGACGAGCAGGCCGGCATGAGCAATGGCGAAGGCACCCATGTGATCAACGTCCCGCACATCAACGATGCGCTGGCGCCGATCCTCTACACCATCCCGCTGCAGCTGCTGTCGTACTACGTCGCCGTGCTCAAGGGCACCGACGTCGACCAGCCGCGCAACTTGGCCAAGTCGGTGACGGTTGAATAGGGTTTAGCCGCCACGCCGATCCGGTGGGTGCTTACATCATAGTTTGACACAAGTCATCTCAGGACCATGAAGCGTCTATTTTGGAGATGATTGGGCCATAGATACCGCTTCACCTCTTGTTGCGTGCTATCGGTATCTATGCGCTTCCGAGACGAATTCGACAAATGCCACGGCAGCGGCAACCGCACGCTGTGATGTTCGCAAGTCTCACTTGTGATGCAGAACACCCCGCACAACAAGGGCTGCGGGTCGCACTACCGCAGTGCAGCCTCCACGAACAATCCCCCCTCGAACACCTCATCGTCATGCCCTTGAGGAGCGCTGATCAGCAACGATGTCGGCAACCCCTGCCGATCAGTCCCGACGGGCAACGCCAAGCCCGGGATATCGAGAAAGCTGCCAATCATCGTGTACCCCAAGGTGCCCAGGTTGACCCTGGCGAACAACTCGTCGTCCGCTTCCAGTGCTGCGAGTAGCGGGGGAACATGCTTGACGGTCGGCATCAGCAACAGCGCGCCATCGAGTTCGTCGCGAACGCGCTTGAGCAGCGTCTCGCGCAAACCACGCAGCTCGGCTTCCAGGCCGCAGGGCATTGTCGCCCCTGCCAGCAGGCGCTTGCTAACCCGGCGGTCCATGCGTCCACCTTCGGCGCTCTTGGCAATCCCGCCCAACAGTTGCCAGGCTTCAATCGCCCCCAGCCACCCCCTGCGGCCAATGGCTTCGCGGACACAGCCGACCGCCTCCAGCAGCGTCACCGCAGCAAGGAAATTTGACATTACTGCGGGCTCAAGCTCGGGGTCCTCAAGTATTGCGGACTCCACCACGAACCATCTTCCTGGCGTCACGACGTACGTATCCGACTCCTCGGGCAGCTTGGTCTCCCCTCGCATCAGGCGGTCCAGCACCAGGCAGTCCCGCACGCAGTGCGCGAAGCAACCCAGGCTATCCACTGTCTTCGCCAGCGGATGCAGACCTGCCATATCGTATCGCCGGCTCGATCCCTTCCTGTTGACCGGTATCCGCTTTACCCTGGCGGCCCTCCCGCTGGTCTTCTTCATCAAACGCCCAGCGGTCAACTTCAGCTACGTCGTGGCATATGGCTTGATCTTCGGACTCGGCATGTGGGGCGTCATCAATTATGGCATTCAAGTCGGCGTCAGCCCGGGCATTGCTTCGCTGATCATTCAGCTCAGCGTGTTCTTCACCATGGGCTGGGGGGCATTGCTCTTCAAGGAAAAGCTCCGCGGGGCGCAGTTGACTGGAGCGTTTATCGCAATGGTGGGGCTGGCAGGCATCAATTCGAGTCAGCAGGGTGAACACGCCATGCTGGGGGTGATGCTGATCGTTTTCAGCGCCATCGCCTAGAGCGTGGGTAACGTCATCATCAAGAAATCCGGCGTCAAGGATATTTTCTCCTTCATGGTCTGGGCCAGCCTCTTCCCGGCTATCCCTTTATTCCTCGTCGCCTGGGGCATGCACGGCAGCGAACCGTTCGAAAACCTTCGAGGGAGCCTCGACCTGGCGACCATCCTGTCGATCCTGTTCCAGGTGTACCTGGCGACCCACTTTGCCTACTGGGGGTGGAATTCGCTGCTCAAGCTGTACCCTGTTTCAACGGTCGCGCCTCTGTCGCTGCTGATCCCCGTGTTTGGTATCGGCAGTTCGATGCTGATTCTGGGCGAACATGCCTCAACGCCCAACATGATTTCCATCATGACCATCATCATCGGTTTGGCGATCGGCCTGTATCGCAGAAAGTCTGTCGCCTCCAGCCCCCAACCCTCGGCGACAACAGGCGTGGTGGAAGCTGCAGTCTCCAGGGAATGAGGGGGGCCGGAGGTGATGGAAGCTACTACCGCGCAACGCTTACCTCCTCAATCCAACCGGGGTGCTTCACCTGATCCTCAAAAAATAGTCATAGGAAAATTTGGCCGCTTTGACGGCCCCGTGGAAGGGACTTCCAGACCACTCTCGCTGCCAGGCAGAGCGTTTATGCCGGATCAATGGCTTGGCCCGGAAACGGCAAACCCCCGTAATTACGGGGGTTTACGAGTTGTGTAAGACTTTAATAGCGCGTGTCATCCGGGTCGTGAGATCAACATTCCACGACCCGTTTTTTTGCCCTTGTTGGTGCTATCGCAGGTGATGGTAGGAGAAACAGCCGATTTCATGACTTGTGAAAACGGTGGATTTTGCCCGACTTGACCTGTATAGGCTCATGTCCTTGCGAGCCTGGTCACGCTTAATGCCTGCATAACCGGGTGCGGTGCGCTACTGCAATACCCGGTTTGCTGAATGAACTATTTTTTCTCGGCGGGGTCTGCGATTGTTGCGCCCTGCTCGAGTAGGATGGAGCTGCACTTAGTTTCAGAAAAAGGCCACAATTTCACGCACTATGGTATGCGGTAGCATGTGTCTTGGTCGGGAAGACCCCATTTGGGCTTGCCTGCGGTAGGGCAGAGGAATCGTTTGGTATTTTTTGTAAATGAAAATCATTCTCTATTTGTGATTGTGGTTCCTCAGTGTTCTGGAGTCCCCTTGTTCCCGGTCAGGATCTGATTGAGCGCTCCAGAGGGCTGCGTTATCATCAGCAGGCCCAATCAGATTCGATTATCGGACAATTGATGCGTAGGAGGTCGCTCTGCTTTATGCATTCCATGTGATAGCCATGCAAGAAAAGCTGCAGTCAAGGTTTTGTAGTTGCCTGGTACTAGCGTGGCCAATGAGTGGAATAAAATGATTAGTGCGTCTGCAGAGCTCGAAGGGGACCAAAAAACGATGATCGCAATGATCAAGTCTGATCAGCCACAGTCTCTGCAGAAAGTAGCTGTCCTTCTCTGTACTTACAATGGCCAGCAGTACCTGCCCGAGCAATTGGATTCCTTCGTCAATCAATTGCATGATAATTGGGAAGTTTGGGCATCCGACGATGGATCAACAGATGAAACACTTTCCATTCTGAATGCCTATCAGAATAAATGGCCTGAAGGTCGTTTGTGGCTATCCCAAGGCCCCGCGAGAGGCTTCGCCGCAAACTTTTTAACATTGACCTGTGATCCGCGCATCCAGGCTGATTATTATGCTTATTCCGATCAAGACGATGTTTGGGACGCGGATAAACTGACGCGCGCGTTGCGCTGGCTGGAGACGCTGCCCGTGGATGTTCCTGGGCTATATTGTGCGCGTACCTGCCTGGTAGATTCCGCTAACCAAGAAATCGGTATGTCTCCGCTGTTTGATAAGCCACCTAGTTTCGCCAATGCCCTGATGCAGAATATCGGGGGGGGTAATACCATGGTATTCAATAATGCAGCCAGAGCATTATTGCGCGAAGCGGGCGTTAACACTTCGACCATTACTCATGACTGGTGGGCCTATCTCGTGGTCACTGGCTGTGGCGGTCAGGTGTTTTATGACAAGTCGCCCACACTTCGCTATCGGCAGCACGAGGACAATGTGATCGGTACGAACGCCAACTGGTTGGCTCGTTTTAAGCGGATCTATATGCTACTTCGCGGGGATTACCGCGACTGGAATGATAGAAATATCGCCGGCTTGTATATGCTTGAACACAGGCTTACCCAGGAGAACCGTGAGACCCTGCATCGTTTTGCGCAATCCAGGCACATGGGTCTTATACCTCGATTGATTACGCTCAAGCGTTGCGGCATCTACCGGCAGACCTTCATTGGCAATGTCGGGCTCCTCGCAGCAGCAATTTTGGGCAAGATCTGAGGCGTGGACATGTGTGCTGCAAAGGCGTCGGCTCCCTCTGCCCCATGGTTCACCGCCGTCTTGCTTGCAGCAGACCAGAGTCTTGTCCTTGGCGCCTCCTTCGAAAGCGCTTGCCCAGGGTTCCCGCTGACTTGGATCCAGATACATTCGCTCGAAAATCTCACCTCCCAGCCGGTGAAAACCGGTTATGGTCAATTCCCTAACGTATCCAGTACGAGATGATCTACTGATGAAAGCTACCCGCTTGGACATTCCTGAAGTCGTGCTGCTAGAGCCAAAGGTATTTGGTGACGAGCGGGGCTTCTTCTACGAGAGCTTTAACCAGCGACAATTTGATGAGGCGGTGGGGCACACTGTTACATTCGTGCAGGATAACCATTCCCGCTCTGCCAAAAATGTCCTGCGTGGCTTGCATTACCAGGTTCGTCAGGCCCAGGGCAAACTGGTGCGTGTCGTTCAGGGTGAGGTCTTTGATGTGGCGGTGGACCTTCGTAAAAGCAGCCCTACGTTCGGCAAATGGGTTGGCGCGTTGTTGTCCGCGAAGAACAGTCATCAACTTTGGGTGCCAGAAGGATTCGCCCATGGTTTTGTAGTGCTCAGTGAAACAGCTGAATTTCTCTACAAAACGACCGATTACTACGCGCCGGAACATGAGCGCTGCATCCGCTGGGATGACACTACGCTCAATATTCAGTGGCCAATCGGAATCGAGCCCGTCCTGTCGGCCAAGGATGCCGTGGGTACGGCCTTCGTTGATGCTGAGGTTTTTGATTGATGCGACATTTTTCTGCTACACCGCTCGAAATGATCGCGAGCGTGTGGCGTCATCGAGCACTGGTTCATGCTTCTGCCAAGCGTGAAGTGCTGGGGCGCTATCGGGGGTCGGTGCTGGGCCTGCTGTGGTCGTTTTTTAACCCCTTATTGATGTTGGCGGTATTCACGTTCGTATTCAGTGGTGTGTTCAAGTCACGCTGGGGCAGCGAAGGGAGTGACTCGACAGCTGAGTTCGCACTGGTGCTTTTTGCCGGGCTCATCGTGTTCAATCTGTTTGCCGAGTGCATCAACCGCGCGCCGACACTGATCTTATCCAATGCGAACTATGTGAAGAAGGTCGTATTTCCATTGGAAATTCTCCCGTTCGTGGGTTTGCTGGCGGCGTCCTATCATGCGGCCATCAGCCTGTTGATCTGGTTGATTGCGTATCTGCTGCTATTCGGTGCTCCCCACCTTACCGTGCTCTACCTCCCATTGATTCTCATGCCTTTCGCTCTGTTCATCATGGGGCTGAGCTGGGGGCTGGCCTCTTTGGGCGTGTTTCTGCGGGATGTCTCGCAGTTGGTCGGCGTACTGACCTCGATGCTTATGTTCCTCAGTGCGATCTTCTACCCGGTCAGTTCGTTTCCTGCGGAATATGCGGACATGCTGTTCATGAACCCATTGGTGCCCGTTATCGAAATGACCCGTAACGCGCTCTATTGGGGCGAGGCACCGGATCTGAACATGCTTGCCATTTACTGGCTTACCACCCTCATCATTGCCTGGCTGGGGTTTGCCTGGTTTCAGAAGACCAGAAAAGGGTTCGCCGATGTCCTCTGAAATTGCTATCAAACTCGATAACCTGAGTAAGTGCTACCAGATTTACGATACCCCCCGTGATCGTCTGAAGCAGTTCATTCTGCCTGGACTTCAGCGCACCGTGGGTATGGGTGCCCGGCAATACTATCGGGAGTTTTGGGCCCTCCGAGATATCTCGTTCGAGGTCATGAAGGGCGAGACTGTCGGTATCATCGGTCGAAACGGCAGCGGCAAGTCGACATTGCTGCAGTTGATTTGCGGCACGCTCAATCCGAGTGGCGGCGTCATCGAGACTCATGGTCGCATTGCTGCGTTGCTTGAGCTGGGTTCAGGCTTCAACCCGGACTTTACCGGTCGAGAGAACGTTTACCTAAGCTGTGCCTTGCTTGGCTTGACCCATGAGCAGGCAGTGGAGCGTTTCGACGATATCCTGGCTTTTGCCGATATCGGCAGCTTCATCGACCAACCCGTCAAGACTTACTCGAGTGGGATGTTCGTTCGCTTGGCTTTCGCGGTAAATATCGTTTCACAGCCCGACATCATGATTGTTGACGAGGCGCTAGCTGTCGGTGACATGAGCTTCCAGGCGAAGTGCATGACCGCTTTACGGCGTATTCAAGATAATGGCGCGACCGTGTTGTTCGTCAGCCATGACATCGGTAGCGTCCGAAGCTTGTGTACCAAGGCTGCCTACATCGACGGCGGAGAGCTCAAGGGATTCGGCAAGGCAACCAGCCTCACGGAAGAATATGTTCGTGTCATGCGCGAGGAACTCAATAGCGGGACATTGAACAGCCTCCCGCCTCCTGCCCATGGAGTCGTGGCCGATACGGGCCAAGCCCCAGAGAAGGCCACCCGCAGTTTCAAGCGTTCTGCAGATTTCGATCAGCGTGCGGCAAGCTTCCGTTATGGGTCGGGGGGGGTGAAGATCGCATTTGCGGAGTTGGTGGATGCGTCGGGGGATCCGGTCATTTCTGCCGAGTTCAATCAGGCTGTCACGGTCAGAATCTACATTGAGGCAGAAGTGGATACCGAATGCTCGATCAACTACTACATCCAGGACGACAAGAAGATTTTGATTCTAGGGGCTGCGCTGAGGACAGTGGGTGCTCCGCTCATGCGTTGCGAAGCCGGCGGCCAGTACATGGTTTCCTACAGCACCGTCTTGCCATTGCATGAAGGTAACTACAGCATCCAGATTCAGGTCTCCAAACCTGTGGTCCTGGAGCAGAGCGCGGAATTCCTGGATGTCATCGACGATGCCATTGTGTTCAATGTCCAGCGTCGTGCTGCCGGGCGTATCTGGACCAAGGCCTATGTGGAAAACACCCTGCAGGTGCAAACGCTATGAAATTTTCGAAGGTTGGTCTGTTCGATAGGCTCAAGCGATGGCTTACCAAAACCTATTGCCCGGTATGCAACAGCAAGAATGCAGGGTTCAGCCCTTTGTCGGACTTCTATCGGAACAGCGCTGAGCAATATGGCTACGTGCATTTCGGCAAAGGTGAAATGACTGCGTTGGACACGTACTCCTGCACGCAATGTGGTGCCTCTGATCGAGAGCGGCTCTACGCTTATTGGTTGGCCAGTTGCTATGCAGCACCCGGTGAAGCCAGCGGCGGTAAAGCTATCCACTTTGCCCCGGAGGCCCGTTTGTCAGCCAGCGTGCAGCGGCAGGCAATCTTCTCTCACTATCAGACTGCAGACCTGATGATGCAAGGCGTGGATCACACTGTCGATTTGCTCAATCTTCCCTTCGCTGAACACAGCTATGACTTCTTCATTTGCAGTCATGTCCTAGAGCATGTCGACGATGACCGAGCTGCTATCCGTGAGCTGTTCCGGATCACCAGCCAGTCCGGCGGTGGGATTCTGATGGCGCCAATCATCATGGGCTTGCCTGAAACCATCGAGGATCCATCGATCACGGACGAGGGAGAGCGCTGGCGTCTGTTTGGGCAGAATGATCATGTCCGCCTTTATTCCCATGATGGCTTTGTGTCGCGGATCAAGGAGAGCGGTTTTCTGGTTCATGAGCTTGACCAGGCATTCTTCGGGGCTAGGCTGTTCCGACAACTGGGGCTTAAGCCATCCAGCATCCTTTATGTGGTAACCAAATCATGATTCCGGTAACCCGCACCTTTCTTCCGCCGTTGGATGACTACACGACGCATTTGGAGAGCATCTGGGAAACCGGCCAGTTCACCAATAATGGCCCGTTGGTCAAGCAGCTTGGGGCTGCGCTCACCAAGGCACTGGGTGTGCGTGACCTGCTGCTGGTGACCAATGGTACGTTGGCGTTGCAATTGGCGATAAAGGCGTTAGGGGTTCGTGGTGAAGTCATCACCACCCCCTACAGCTATGTGGCCACCACCAACTCGATTTTGTGGGAAGGCTGTGTCCCCGTGTTCGTGGATGTCGATCCGCACACCTTCGCGCTTGATCCCGAGTTGATAGAGTCTGCTATCACCGAACATACCACCGCCATTCTCGCGACTCATGTCTATGGTTACCCTTGCGATGTCTGGCGTATCCAGCAGATTGCGCAGAAACATGGTCTCAAGGTTATCTACGATGCAGCTCATGCCTATGGCGTGCGCCTGCATGGCGAGCCGTTGCTCAATCATGGGGACTGCAGCACGCTGAGCTTCCATGCCACTAAACTATTTCATTGTGGTGAGGGGGGAGGGATCTTGTTCCAAGATCCCGAGGTAGCCAAGCGTGCATTCCTGATGAGCAAGTTCGGACATCAGGGAGAAGACGACTACATTGACCTTGGTATCAACGCGAAGATGTCAGAGTTGCATGCGGCTATGGGGCTTGCGATGTTGCCGCAGGTAGAGAGCATCATCGCGGCACGCCGGCAATGCTCAGCCTGGTATGACGAATGCCTCGCCGGTGTGGGTTTGCAACGACCGAAGGTAGTTGAAGGGCTTGAGTATAATTACGCGTACTACCCCGTTGTCTTTGACACCCCTGAGGCGATGCAGAAGGCGCGCAGTGCATTGCAGGCGCGTGATGTCTATCCTCGCCGCTATTTCCATCCGTCGCTCAATACCCTGCCGTTCCTGCCTGAGCCGCTAAAGCGTGCCTGCCCGGTTTCGGAATCGCTGGCGCAGCGTGTATTGTCCCTACCTCTGTACACGGCGCTGACACGGCCAGAGGTGGAGATGATCTCCACGTGTATAAAACATACACTCGCAGCCTGAGGTTTCCTGTTTGAAGCTGGCCGTCATGCAACCGTATCTGTTCCCCTACCTGGGTTACTTCCAGCTTATCCAGGCAGTGGACGAGTTCGTAATCTACGACGATGTCAATTTCATAAAAGGTGGGTGGATCAATCGCAATCGCATTCTGTCCGGCCAGGGAGCTCAGCTTTTAACGCTGCCGTTGCAGCGGGCGAGTCCGAACCTCTTGATCAACCAGATTCGCGTCGACAGGCGCCACAAGATTCTGCAGACGATCCGACAGTGTTACAGCAAAGCCCCATGCTATAAAACCGTGTACCCCTTGCTGGAAGAGATCATTACGCGAGACAGCGATGACCTCGTCTCATTGCTTGATCATCAATTGCGCAGCCTGTGTGAATACCTGGGCTTGTCTCCGCGCTGGCGGCGTTCTTCCATGATCGACAAGGACAACGAACTTCGCGGCCAAGACAAGGTCCTTGCCCTGTGTCAGGCGCTCAAGGCCACGCACTACATCAACCTTCCTGGAGGGAAGGGGCTGTATGCGCCTGAAGATTTCTCCCGCCATGGGCTGAAGCTTTCTTTCATCCAGCCTCGCGCGGTGAGTTACGGCCAGTTCGGTAACCCGTTTCAGCCCAACCTGTCCATCATCGATGTAATGATGTTCAACAACAGGGAGCAATGTGCTCATTTGCTCCAGGAGTATGACCTTGACTGAAAACAGAACCGGTGATTTCCGCCGCAACGTCCTGCTTGAGCAGCTCCTGTTGGAAATGAACGCTGACTTACAGCCCTCAGAGCAGACGCTGATGGCGATGCAAGCACCTTCATGCCTCCCACATCCGCTGATCTTGGTGATGGGCCCATTGCGCAGCGGCACGACGTTGTTCATGCAATGGTTGGCCAACACGGGAACGATCGCCTACCCGTCCAATCTGCTGTCGCGTTTTTATCAAGCGCCAATTATAGGGGCCAAGATCCAGCTGCTGCTGACTGACCCACGCTACGACTTTCGCGGTGAATTGTGTGAGTTTGTGCAACAGGCTGAGTATCGCTCGGAGAACGGCAAGACCAAGGGCGCCCTGGCCCCCAACGAGTTCTGGTATTTCTGGAGACGTTTCCTGAGTGCATCGGATCAGGACATCTGGACGGATGAGGCGCTGCGCAAGGGCATGAACACCCAGGAGATGTTGCGTGAATTGAGTGGGATGATGGCGGTTTTCCAGAAGCCTTTTGCTGCCAAGGGTATGCTTTTCAACTACAACATTCCCTTCCTTGATTCGGTACTCGACAAGGTACTCTTCGTTCACATCAAACGTGATGAGGTGGCCAACGCGGCCTCTGTCCTCGAGGCGCGCAAGCGTCAATTAGGGGATGAAAGCAAGTGGTACTCCTTTGATATACCCGAGAAGGATGAACTGACCCAATTGGAGCCATTTGAGCAGGCGTTAGGTCAGGTCCGCGCAATCAACCTGGCAGTCGAATCGGGGCTGAAGCATGTAGCTGAAACTCGGAAGATGACTGTTCAATATGAGGATTTCTGTCGGGCACCGGCTCGATATTTCGAGCAATTGACCGACAAACTCGGCATGACCGGCGTCCACTACCAGGGCAAGTCGAGCTTTGAAGCAACGAGAACACGATAATGGTCCAGACATGGACGTCAGCAAGGTGGTCGAGTGCCCAGCACCTGCCACCCCGGCAATAGGTGCGCCATTGAACGGGAAGTGCACCGCAGGCTTGTAGTGGATCGATTATTTAAAAAGTCGCGGTGTTAAACGTGCTGAATGAGGGCTTGCCTCGAGCACCATGTTCGACACTCGTACAGATAAAATTGGTGATGGCGATGCTACAGGCCCCTAGAATTTCCGTGATACTGACATCGTTCAATCATGCAAAGTATTTGCGGGAAGCGATAGATAGTGTGCTGGAACAGACATTTACGAATTTTGAGCTGATTATCTGGGATGACGCATCCACTGATGAATCCTGGGACATTATTAGCAGCTATAGCGACACTCGATTAAAGGCGTTTCGTAACGAGACCTCCATGCGTGGGGTATATGGCATCAACAAGGCCATCAGCGAAGTTGCCCAGGGCGAATACATCGCGATTCATCACTCAGATGACCTGTGGGAGAATCAAAAACTTGAAAAACAAATTGCTTTTCTCGATCAGCATGATGAGTTCGGCGCTGTGTTCAGCAACGCGCTGGCTATAAATGAGTCGGGAGAACCCTACACGGATACCCAGCACTACTACTACTCGGTTTTCAATGAGGCGAACCGTACGCGCCATGAATGGTTGCGGTTGTTTTTCAATAAAGGAAACGCGCTCTGTCACCCGAGCGTGCTGATTCGCAAGCAATGCTATGATACCTGTGGCCTTTATCGAAGCGGCCTGGCGCAGCTCGCTGATTTTGACATGTGGATCAGGGTTTGCCTTCGGTATCAGATTCATGTTTTGCCGGAAAAACTAGTTAGATTCCGCGTCCGTGATAACGAAGCCAACGCCAGCGGAAGTCGGCCAGAAACGCATGCCCGCGTATTTTTCGAGTTCAGCCTTCTCCTTGAGCATTATCTTAGTCTCACCCAGAAAGAGGATCTTCTGAAGGTTTTCCCTGAGGCCCAGGTGTTCTGCGCGCAGGGTTCCATGCGTTATGCCCTGGCCAGGGTAATGCTTCAAACGAAGTCGTTTGATTTTGTTGTGCCCTTCGCACTCACGATACTATTCGATACTCTTAACGACCCTTCACAGCGCGTGCCTCTGGACTTTGACGTGAAAAAGTTCGTGAAGATGACCAGCGAACTTGATCCACTACAGGTCATTCGGCTAGAGCAGTTAAAACAGTCGGTGGTTGAGCGTGATACTTTGCTCTCGACGCTAGGCGAAGAAATATCGATGCGTGACGACCTGCTTTCAAAGTTGGGGGCTGAAATTGCGTCACGTGATGCGTTGCTGGCTACCTGTGGCACTGAAATGGAGCTGGGGAATACACGTGTTTCCGAACTACGTGGTCAGGTAGAAAGTCTTGAGAGTCATCGTTCAGAACTCACGTCACAATTGGCTCTGCGGGAAAAGCAGGTTGGGGAGCTGGGTGCGAAGGTCGCGAAGTACGAAGAGCAGATTGCCGATCTTGGCGTGCAAGCCTTGGCGTATGAAGAGCAGATTGCCGATCTTGGCGTGAAAGCCTTGGCGTATGAAGAGCAGATTGCCGATCTTGGCGTGCAAGCCTTGGCGTATGAAGAGCAGATTGCCGATCTTGGCGTGCAAGCCTTGGCGTATGAAGAGCAGATTGCCGATCTTGGCGTGCAAGCCTTGGCGTATGAAGAGCGGATTGCCGATCTTGGCGTGCAAGCCTTGGCGTATGAAGAGCGGATTGCCGATCTTGGCGTGCAAGCCTTGGCGCATGACGAGCTGATTGCCGATCTCGCCACGAAAATCTTACAGCGGGAAGAAAAAATCTCTCAACTCACCGCAACAATCATGCAGCGGGAAGAACAGATTGCAGCGCTGGACACACAGATTATCCAGCAAGACAGCAAAAATTCTTCACTCAGTGCTGATATAGTACGGCACTCCGCGCAGGTAGCCGATCTCGACGCACAGATTCGGCAGCGCGAAGCGCATATATCAGAGCTGCGTGCTTTGGTGGCAGAGCTCGATGAGCAGGCCCATGCGCGTGAGGCCCGAATCTCTGCTCACAAAGCAGAATTGGTCATGATTCTAGGCTCGAAAAGCTGGCGCATGACCACGCTGTTGAGGGTGATCAACGGTTATCTAAAAGGACGTAAGACGCATGAAGGCAATAGTGAGATGAAGACCTCCGCAAGACTCGGGCTGATGTACAGCCTGTTCAAAATGAGCTTGGCCAACCCATCTGTCGCGCTGCGTAATCTTAGCTGGGGCAACCTACGACGCCTGTTTGCGGCCATGCCGCGGCATAACTCGGAAACGGTATTGCACCTAGTCAAGGAGCGTATCGAGCAAGGCAAGGTACTGGTAAGCATTGAGCAAGCGGACGAAACGTCTCACCCTGGGCTGCGCAAGGCACAGGCGTTGGAAAAAAGTTACCCAGGCATTACTCACCCAATGGCGCTGGGCAATATTCCATTGCTTGAAGAAAAGCTTGCTGGCCCATGGTGCACGCTTGACCCCAACGCGCCTGCCCGGGTGAACGTGCTCCTGCCGCAACTCGACCCGCTGATCATGTTTGGTGGCTATATCGCTTGCCTGCAGTTTGTCCACAAGATCCAGCAAAACGGCTTCCGTGTGCGCATCCTGCTTACCGAGTCCGGCGATTTCGATCGTGATGGAGTGCTTGCCAAGCTGGCATCGAATCCGGCGCTGCAACAGGCCGTAGCGGTTGCCGAGGTTGAAAACATTACCCAGGGTGCTTACCCCTTGGTGATATCGTCCAATGATGCCTTCGTCGGGTACTCCTTCTGGACGTGTATCAAAGCCCATCACCTGGCGCAAGCGATTGGCAAGGAGTTCATCTTTTTCCTCCAGGAATTCGAGCCCATCTTCCACTCGCACGATTCGCTCTATGCGATAGGCAGTTACGTTTACCGATTACCGCACAAGGTTATTTTCAATACCGAATTGCTGGCGGATTATTTCCGCAGCAAGCGACTTGGTATATTCGGCCAGGGGGACTCTGCAGATGAGCAATATGTGGCGTTCCAGCATGCGCTGACACCTACTACGCCACCTTCCGTCGAGCAACTGGCTCAACGCAAGACCCGCAAGCTACTGTTCTACGGTCGCCCTGAAGGCCATGCCCGTCGCAACATCTTTGAGATCGGCATCCTCGGGCTGAAGGCTGCAATCGCCCAAGGCGTGTTCGAGGGTGACTGGGAGTTCTATGGCGTGGGCACCCTGGGTCCGGACTATGATGTCGACCTGGGTAACGGTCGTGTCATGAAGCTTAGCGGGACGTTGCCGCAGAGCGATTATGGGGTTGCGCTGGGCGAGTTCGACATTGGCCTGAGCCTGATGCTTGCACCACACCCGAGCATCCTGCCGTTCGAAATGGCCTCCGCAGGCCAGGTGGTGGTGACTAACACTTACGAGTCCCGCACCTCTGAGGTCTTGCGCGGCATTACTCCGAATATCGAACCTTGCGAGGCCGACCCCGCTTCGATCGCCGATGCGTTGAGCATTGCAGTATCACGCGTAGATGATAGCGAGGGGCGCATCCGCGGCGCCTCCTTCGACTGGGTCAGAGATTGGGACCACTCGTTCAATGATGAGGTGATGGAGAAAATCTCCAAGTTCCTGCGCGCTTGATCTTCAGTGACGTCAGGCAGGTTTTGCCTGACGTCACTTATCAGCTTCATCACCCATTGCGAGAGGTATGTCGCCTGCCTGGTCAATGACGACCGGGCAGCCATAAGGGCCGGAAGATCCGGTCGTTCCAGTCATTTCACCAGGCATAACAACATGATCTTCAGTTCCTGGCAGTTCATTCTGGTTTTTCTGCCTATTTCCTTTTTCGTCTATTTCTGGTTGAACCACCGACGCCTCGTCGTGGCGGGAAAGGCCTGGCTGGTTGCCGCAAGCCTATTCTTCTACGCCTTCTGGGATGTGCAGTATCTACCACTGATTCTCGGTTCTATCCTGCTTAACTTCGCGATAGGTACTGGGCTTGCCCAGGCGCACAAGGCAGGGGAGGGTGAGCAGAAAAAACTCCACCATGCGGTCAATAGGAAAGTGGTGTTGGCTACCGGCATCGTCGCCAACCTGGTGTTGCTGGGGTACTTCAAGTACACGGATTTCCTGATCGAGAACGTCAATGTCGTGCTCGGCACTGACTATTCGCTGCCACACATTCTGTTGCCGTTGGCGATCAGCTTCTTCACCTTCACCCAGATCGTCTACCTGGTGGACAGCTACCGTGGTGAGACCGCCGAATACGACCTGCTGAATTATTCGCTGTTCGTAACGTTCTTCCCGCACTTGATTGCTGGCCCGATCGTTCATCACCGGCAGATCATGCCGCAATTCGCTTCGCGCTGGACGTTGACCCGCCGTTACCACAACATTCTCAAAGGCTTGTTCATTTTTGCCATTGGTCTGTTCAAGAAGGTGGTCATCGCGGACAGTTTCGCGGTCTGGGCCACGGCAGGTTTCGATGGCGGCCATCAGCTGGGCTTCTTCGAGGCGTGGGCAACCAGCCTGTCCTATACCTTCCAGCTTTACTTTGATTTCAGCGGCTATTGCGACATGGCCATTGGCGCCTCGCTGCTGTTCAACATCTGGCTGCCGATCAACTTCAACTCACCGTACAAGGCGCTGAGCATCCAGGATTTCTGGCGTCGCTGGCATATCACCCTCAGTCATTTCCTGCGTGATTACTTGTATATTCCCTTCGGTGGTAATCGCCATGGCGAGTTCCGGACCTATATCAACCTGTTCGCGACTTTCCTGCTGGGTGGCCTGTGGCACGGGGCAACCTGGATGTTCGTGATTTGGGGCGCGCTGCATGGCGTGGCGCTGGTGATTCATCGTCTCTGGAGTCGCTTGCGCCGGCCGTTGCCAGCGGTACCAGCGTGGTTGCTGACATTCTTGTTCGTGAACTTTACCTGGGTGTTTTTCCGCGCCAAGACCATGGACGATGCCTTGCGCGTGCTCAGCGGCATGTTCGATGTCGGTTCGGCGTTTGGGCAGGCCCCAGCTGCGATACCGGTGGCGGATCTGGCCTGGGGCGGTTGGTTATCCGACGTTGCCCTGAATGTGCTGCCGGCTACCTTGATCGGCCAGTTACCGATCTTCCTGGCGATCATTGCCGCTTTCATCATCGTCGCGCAGAAGAATTCGCTGGAGATGGCACACGGCGTCATAGGCCGTAAACGCATGGTCTACGGCACGGTACTGTTTGCGGTGGCCATGTATTTCATGCTGGCCGCGACGAGCTCAGTATTCCTCTATTTCAACTTCTGATGGCGCAGATATGAAACGTAGTGTATTCGTCTTCGTGTTGTCGGTCTTGTTACTGCTGTTATGCGTTCCAGCAGTCAATATCCTGACTGCCAAAGATAAAAGCGAAATCAAACTGACTGACAAGTCATTTCTCTACAACATGGACTTCGTCTCCCGCTGGACTGCGGAACTGCTTTATCCCTTCGGCATCAGCACTAGCCCTGATCAGGTGATTATTGGCAAGGACAACTGGCTCTATCTCGGCGACATGTATTCGAAGACCTTGACCGAAGATCGCCGCAGCGCCACCGAGGCGGACCAGATTATTGGCAGGCAGGTAGGCGAGGCTACGGAGCGATGGGCCGCGTACTTGGCCAGTAAAGGGGTCGCGCTTTTCCGAATCATGATCGGGCCAAACAAGGGCAGCATCTATCCTGAGCATATGCCAACCTGGGCTGTTCCGGTCGAACACAATCCTACTCGTGCGTTGTTGCAGAATGTCGGGCCGGGGCGATTTGTTGATCTAAGATCTGCTTTACTGGCGGCCAAGCAGACTCATGCGGAAGCGCTTTACTTCAAAACCGATACCCACTGGAATGAGCTGGGCGCCAGCCTTGGCTTCCAGGCCTTTGCGAAGGAGGTTGCAAAGACGGCTCCGGAGCTGCGTTGGCCGTCGGAAGGCGTTTATGAAGTTACGCAGATCAATCCCCGGCAGGGTGGTGACCTTGCTCGGTTCCTCCGTTTGACAGACAGTCTGGCGGATACTCAGCCAGTGACCAATGTAAGCAATATGCCTGTTAAAACAGTGGTGATTGATTACAACGCCAGTGAAGTCATGTACGAGGGCGGAAATCTCAAGCTTGAAGAGTCGAAGAAGCCGTTGTTGGTCAAGACAACCGGGGCACTCAATGACAAGAAAGTTTTGTGGCTTCGTGATTCATTCGGTACGGCAATGTCGCCATTAATGGCGGCGACCTTCAGTGAGGTTCTGCAGATTCACTGGATCCCGGCTACCAAGCCAGATGGGGACTTCAAGCGGCTGGTTGAAAAATTCAAGCCTGACTATGTGTTCTTCACGGTTGTCGAACGGGATGCCCGTTCGCTCTGGGCCGATGAATGGATGGAAACCAAGACCCAGGCGACGCCAGCTCCGGCAGTAACGGAGTCGAAAATCAACACCGCCCTTGTTGCAACCAACGGGAAAGGCAGATTCATTCCTACCAGCAACGCATCGCCGCTCAGCACTAACCACCTCAAGGTGGGGGCGTCGATGACTGACTATGAAGTCATTGGCGATGACGCCTTCGTCGAGTTTTCGTTCACCCCTACGACCGTACAGGAGAAGGCCAAGTATCTGAATATCGAATTCAGTTGCGCGGATGGCTCGGCAAGCGCACCTGTGCAGTTGTATTGGATGGAAGAGGGCATGACCTACTATGACGAGGCGCACAGTGCCTGGGTGACCGTGCCCAAGGGCAAAACCTCGCTGGCACTCGACAAGATCGAGAACTGGCCGATCAACAAGGATATTCGCCGTCTGCGTGTCGACATCGATCCCGTCGACAAATGCTCGCGCTTCAAATTGGAAAGCCCTAGCTTCGGCATTCAGAACTGACCCGCCAAGTGGCCGATGCAGCGGCTCTGCTGGGCGCTTGAGCCCGGTGCCGCTGCATCATGGCGTGTTTGGCTTCATGCGTGCTCGACCAGTAAGCCCCGCATCAGTTTGAGCACATCTTCAGGGCTCATCGTGGTCGTATCGACCGTCAGGTCGGGTTCCATTGGCGCTTCATAGGGGCTGCTGATGCCTGTCATGTTGGGGATCAACCCCGTCCTGGCCTTCTTGTAAAGCCCCTTGGGGTCGCGTTGCTCGCAGACTTCCAGCGGGGTATCCACGAATACCTCGATGAAGTGTTCTGCGCCGATGAGCTCACGGGCCATTTCCCTTTCGGCGCGGAACGGGCTGATGAATGCCGTCATCACGATCAGGCCCGCATCCATCATCAGTTTGGCGACCTCTGCCACACGGCGAATGTTTTCAACTCGGTCGGCGTCGGTGAAACCGAGATCCTTGTTCAAGCCTTGGCGAACATTGTCGCCATCCAGCACGTAGGTCCGCATGCCTTGGGCGTGCAATTCCTTTTCCAGTGCGTTGGCGAGGGTAGACTTGCCTGAGCCCGACAACCCGGTGAACCAGATAACTCGGCCGCGGTGACCGTTCAGGCGCTCGCGATGCTCCCTGCCTATGCTCAGTGCCTGGCGATGAACATTTTGCGCACGGCGCAGGTTGTGCCGGATCATGCCTGCGGCGACGGTGATGCGGGAGTATTTGTCGATCAGGATGAAGCCGCCCAATGCTCGTGACCGAGCATAAGTGTCGAACACCAGCGGCTTGGTCAATGCGAGGGTCGCGACAGCGATGTCGTTAAGCCCCAATGCGCGACATGATTCATGGGCTTGTGTGTTGACGTCTATTCGGTACTTGAGGTTCGTGATGCTTGCGCCAGCCCATTGGGTGGCCAGCTTCATCTCGTAGACGCGACCGATCAAGCCGGGTTCGTCGTGCATCCACACCAAAGTCGCTTCAAATTGATCGGTCATGTCCAGTGGCTGCTCCGTGCTGGACAAGATGTCGCCGCGCGAGGCATCGATATCCCGATCCAGTACGAGAGTCACCGCTGCTTCGCTGCCAGCTTCCTGGAGATCTCCGTCGGCGGTGACGATACGGGCGATATTGGCCGTTTGCCCGGAGGCTGTCACGCGTACCTCATCACCTGTGGCCAGGCGGCCTGAAGTCAAAGAGCCGCTGAACCCACGGAAGTTGGAGTCGGGATGATTGACCCATTGTACAGGGAACACTGGCCGGGGGTCGGTCGGAATGCTGACGTCGAGTGTCTCGAGGTAAGCCAGTAGCGTCGGGCCTTGGTACCAAGGTGTCTGCGCCGAGCGTTGGGTGACATTGTCGCCATGTAGCGCTGACAATGGAATGGCGGTGACACTGGTGAACGCGAGGGACTCGCTGGCGGTTTCAAAGGCTGCTGCGATCTTGGCGAATGTCTGGGCATCGTAGTTCACCAAGTCCATCTTATTGATGGCCAGCACGATGTGTCTTACGCCAATCAGCGAAGCCAGATAAGCATGCCGTCGGGTCTGCGTCTGTAAGCCCTGGCTGGCATCTACCAGAAGGACGGCGACATCGGCGGTAGAGGCCCCTGTGATCATGTTGCGAGTGTACTGCTCGTGCCCAGGCGTATCGGCGACGATGAATTTACGTCGGGGTGTCGTGAAATAGCGGTAGGCGACGTCGATCGTGATGCCCTGTTCGCGTTCTGCAATGAGTCCGTCAACCAGTAGGGCAAAGTCGAGTTCGCCTGCTAGTGTGCCATGTCGCTTCGAGTCGGTTCGAAGACGTTCCAGCTGATCATCGGTAATTTGCCCTGACTCCAACAGCAACCGGCCAATCAACGTGCTTTTACCGTCATCCACGCTGCCACAGGTAATGAAGCGCAGCAGGTCCTGGTTGCGTTGGCGCTCGAGGAACTCGGCTAGGCTGAGTGGCTCTGGAGCTGAAAAAGGCGGGTTGTTGCGAGGTTTGATCTTGGGCATCTTCAATCGGGCTCGGGTCGATTTAGCAATGGCGAAGGGGATGCAAGCCGTGCGGCCAGGGTGTTGGCCAGCTGCTGAGCGTGTACTCGCAACTCGGGAACCGCGATGGCCTCCCAATACTCTGCCTTGAGCATTGGGCCTATGTACCACAAGTTATCGACTGCTTTTCCGCGGACGTCGATGAGTTGGCGCTGTTCGTTGGTCTTTAGCCCGAGTGCGCAAGGGTCGGTGTTCAGCCAGCCGTCTCTGGCGAGCTGGCGGAGCAAGGGGGAGGAGTGGGGGCCAATGGCCATTTCGGGCCCTGTACAGTTGATAATGGCCACTGCTTCCACTGTCTGGGTGGTGAGTTTGCCCCGAGGTCGAATTTCGATCTTCAGGTACCCCTCATTCGTCTTGTGTACCGACAATAGCCGTGCGCCTTGAACCCGGACCTTGCCGTCGTCGAGAAGACCGCGCAGGCGCTGGGCCGCCTGGGGCGCGAGACGGTGACGATGGATATCCCAGAAAGCCACTGCATGACGGAGAAAGCGCCGACGCTCCGCCGTTGGCAGTGTCTGCCAGAGCGTGGGTATATGGGGGCGCAGCTGGTTGAGTACATCGCGCCAATCGTCCTGATTGGTGATTTCGTCGCGTAGCGAGCGCATGAGCGAGCGAACAGTCGGTGATGCGGCGGCCAAGTACGAGGGATAAACGCTGCTGGGAGCTGTGGTATTGAGGCGATGTGCATGGGGTAGCAAGCCTCGCCGCGAAACCATCAACACTTGGCTTGGCTGGGTATGTTCGGCCAGATGGAAGAGTGCATCGACGGCGGTATGGCCTGTTCCCAATATCAGCACGGGTGCGCCTGGCGGTAGATTGCTGATGCGGGTGAAGTCCCAAGGATCAATCAGGGTCTCACCTTCTGGCATGTCTATCAGGGACTGGCGTGGTCGCTGATGGCCCAAAGCGAGCACCACATGCTGTGCTGTCAGGCGTTGTCCATCGGCCAGCCTGACGGCATAGCCCTGGCCGCCAGAAAGGGGAGTAACCGCTTCGGCTTCGCCAGTTTGCAAGTGCAATCGGCCAGGCTGCTCGGCCATGGCCTGGAGCAATTCGTGCTCCAGATAAGCCCCATACAAGCGACGAGGGACAAAGCTGTCGGCTCTCACGGAGGGCGATTTTTGCCGGCAGAATTCGAGAAAGTGCGATGGCCGGTCGGCAAAGGCGCTCATGTTGCCAGCAGGCACGTTCAGGAGCAGGGAGTCGTTGCTGCAGCTGTAGGCCAGGCCTCTGGCAAATGTTGCAGTCGCATTGAGCAGTGTGATCGAAGATCCCTGTGCAGTGCTCGAGCGCAGCAGATTTATAGCCGTGAGCACGCCGCTGAGTCCTGCACCGACGATCAGTACTGAGTCAGCCTGTCTGGACATCAGAAATACCCCTCTTGCTTTTTTTTCTCCATCGAACCGATTTCGTCAGTGTCGATGGTTCGGCCCAGGCGCTCCGACTGACGTGCGGTTGCCAGCTCCAGCAGAATATCTGCCGTTGTTCGGGCATCGGACTCCACTGCGGCGGTGAGCGGGTAGCAGCCCAAGGTACGGAAGCGTACATTCTTGATCTGGATTTCCTCACCGGGCAGCAACTGACAGCGGTCGTCATCGACCATCATCATGCTACCTGCCCGTGTCACCACAGGCCGAGGGCTGGCGAAATACAGCGGAACTACGGGAATCTGTTCTGCATGGATGTACTGCCAGATATCCAGTTCGGTCCAGTTGGATAGCGGAAACACTCGGTGGCTCGCGCCAGCCGCTTTGCGGGTGTTGTACAGGTTCCATAGCTCTGGGCATTGGTTCTTGGGATCCCAGCGATGGTTGGCATTGCGCAACGAGAAGACGCGTTCCTTGGCACGTGAGGTTTCTTCGTCTCTGCGGGCACCACCAAAGACCACGTCGAAAGCATACTTGTCCAGGGCCTGCTTGAGTGCCTCGGTCTTGCAGATGTCGGTATGCAGCGCCGATCCATGCTCGAAGGGGTTTATATCCTTTTCGATCGCGGTCGGATTGATGTGCACCAGCAACTGCATCCCGCTTTCATGTGCCATGAAATCACGGAACCGATACATCTCTTGAAACTTCCAGCGTGTGTCCACGTGCAACAGAGGAAATGGCGGCGCGGAAGGGTAGAAGGCCTTGCGTGCCAAGTGCAGTAGAACGCTGCTGTCCTTGCCGATGGAGTAGAGCATTGCCGGATTTCGAGCTTCAGCCAAGGCCTCGCGAAGAATATGAATACTCTCTGCTTCAAGGCGCTTGAGGTGAGCTGGAAGATGGCTGGCAGTCTGACCGAGCTCCCGTGGTTTCAGATCGGCCGGGAGCATGGGTAGATAGGCTTGGCGGCAGAAACGAATATTGTCGATGTCGTTGTGACTGCGCAGGATGCTGACCAGCGCACCATGGGCAAATATAGCGATGGGTTTGCCTAGATGCTGCTGCAGAGCCACCAGCGCTTGTTCGATCGTGCTGGCCTCGGTATTCGGTAAGGGGATCCAGAGGCGGGCGCCGCGCGCATCGTTCGCATGCAGGCAAGGTTTGCCGCTGGGCAAGGGAGCCAACTGCAGCATCAGAACGCGAGCTCGACGCTTGCGTGCCTGTGCCAACGCCCACGCGATGACGAGGCCGTGCGTTGGACGCTGAAATTCATCCAGCAAACGATCTTCGTACAGTTGTGGTGGTAGCAGCTGCAGGGCATTTAGACGCCGCTCGACTGTGCGCTTGGTGTCTGCTTGGTTACTCGCCTTCAGGGCTTCATAGGCCAGTGGAATATCCCAGACCTGTTCGGCCTCGAGCTCCAGCAAGGCATTAGTCCGGGCTGTCGCAATGCTGCGGTTGTCATTCAATTCTGATCGTATCCGTAGTCGAGTTGATACTTTTAAGCAGTTAAACATAGAAGATCGCACAATGCGACATTCTGGGGTTGTGTATTTGTTTGCCCGTCACCAATGGTTTTGGCGGCGTGGATCAATGGATCAGCTGAGTCTCTGCGTTACTTTTTCGCTCCTGTGTCCATTCAAGGATGAGGAATAGCAATGCAGACGATGGAGCGGTTTCACGATATTCAACCTTTGCAACAACCAGACATCTCGGTGCACGTTAATGGCAAGTCTGTCTCGGCGGTACATGGCGAAACGGTGCTGAGCGTGCTTAATGCGGTGGGCCTGCGCCAGGTCGCGCGTAACGACCACGGCCAGCTCAGCGGCGC
Source organism: Pseudomonas sp. CCOS 191 (assembly GCF_001007005.1). Taxonomy (NCBI): domain Bacteria; kingdom Pseudomonadati; phylum Pseudomonadota; class Gammaproteobacteria; order Pseudomonadales; family Pseudomonadaceae; genus Pseudomonas; species Pseudomonas sp. CCOS 191. The sequence continues at coordinate 5,970,444 of NZ_LN847264.1, read as the reverse complement.
CTACTGCGGTATGGGTATCTGCCATTGCTGCCTGGTGCAGATCGACGGTCGTCCCAAGCGTCGCGCCTGCCAGACCATCGTCAAACCGGGCATGCACATCGAGACCGAGGTCAACCGCGTGCACGAGGAGGCCCATCCATGAGCCTTCGTCCTGTGATCGTCGGTGGCGGCTCGGCCGGCATGGGCGCGGCCATCGAGCTGGCCGAACATGGCGTGGATTGCCTGCTGTTCGACGAGGCCTCGCGCCCCGGTGGCGTGGTCTATCGTGGCCCGTTGCGCGCCGGCGTCGACCTGGGCTACCTGGGCCCGCGTTACACCAAGGCCCTGACCAAGCTGCACGAAGATTTCGCCGCCTGCGCCGAGCGCATCGACCTGCGTCTGAACCATCGCGTGGTGGGCGGTGACGACCAGCGGCTGATGGTCCTCGATGGCGACGAGCGCCTGCACGAGATCGACTATTCCCATCTGCTGCTGGCCGCCGGTTGCCATGAACGCAACGTGCCGTTCCCTGGTTGGACCTTGCCGGGCGTGATCCTGCTCGGTGGTTTGCAACTGCAGATCAAGAGCGGTGTGGTCAAGCCACTGGGCAGTACCCTGATTGCGGGTACCGGGCCTTTGCTGCCACTGGTCGCCTGCCAGCTGCACGCCGCCGGTGCCAAGGTGGCGGGGGTGTACGAAGCCTGCTCGTTCAACCGCATCGCCAAGGAAAGCCTGGCGCTGATGAACAAGCCACAGCTGTTCCTCGATGGCCTGAGCATGCTCGCCTACATGAAGCTCAACGGCATCCCCATGCACTATGGCTGGGGCGTGGTGGGCGCCACGGGGGAGGGCGAGCTGCAGGAAGTCGAGGTCGCACCCTACACCCAGGACTGGCAACCGGACATGAGCCGTGTCCAGCGCGAGCAGGTGCGCACCCTGGCAGTGGGCTATGGCTTCATCCCGCGTACCCAGCTCAGCCAGCAACTGGGCCTGGCCCATGGTTTCAGCGAGGACGGCTACCTGCGCGCCGAATGCAACGTGTGGCAGCAAAGCAGCCAGCCGAACATTCACCTGGCGGGCGACATGGCCGGGATCCGCGGTGGCGAGGCGGCCATGCTGACCGGGCGCATCGCCGCGGTTTCGATGCTCCAGCAGATGGGCAAGCTCGACGCCGAGCAGGCGATCGAGCGCCGTGAGCGCTACCTGGGCAAGCTGGCGGCGATCAAGCGCTTCCGTTCCGGGGTTGAGCGCTACACCGCCCGTGGCGCTGCACAGGTGGCTCTGCCACAGGCCGACACGGTGATCTGTCGTTGCGAACACGTGACTCGCGAGCAGATCGATCTGGCTCTGGAGCAGGGTGTGCAAGACATGGCCAGCCTGAAGATGCGCACCCGGGTGAGCATGGGCGACTGCCAGGGGCGCATGTGCGTCGGTTACTGCAGCGACCGTCTGCGCAGCGCCACCGGGCGCAAGGACGTGGGTTGGCTGCGCCCGCGCTTCCCGGTGGACCCGATCCCGTTTTCCGCATTCGAACAACTCGGCACGGAGGCCTGAACATGAACAAGCACTACGACATCATCATCGCCGGTGGTGGAGTGATCGGCGCGTCCTGCGCCTACCAGCTGTCCAAGCGCAGCAACCTGAAGATCGCTTTGATCGACTGCAAGCGCCCGGGCAATGCCACCCGCGCCTCGGCCGGCGGCCTGTGGGCCATCGGCGAATCGGTGGGGCTGGGTTGCGGGGTGATCTTCTTTCGCATGATGTCCTCGCGCAGCAAGCGCGAGGCCAATGGCGCGGCGGTGGTGGTCGATTCGAGCACACCGCACATCCTGCCGGAATGCTTCTTCGACTTCGCCTTGCAGTCCAACGCGATTTATCCACAGTTGCACCAGGAACTGATCGAACGCCACGGCATGGACTTCAAGTTCGAGCGCACAGGGCTCAAGTACATCATCCAGGATGAAGAGGACCAGCTGTACGCCGAGCACATCGTCAAACAGATCCCGCACCTGGCCGACCAGGTGCGCTGGCTCGACCGCGACGCGCTGCGCGCTTCGGAGCCGGCGGTGACGCTCAAGGCCAATGGCGCGCTGGAGTTTCTCTGCGATCACCAGGTCAGCCCGTTCCGCCTGGGCGATGCGTTCATGGAGGCGGCGCGGCAGAACGGTGTCGACCTGTACCCGAACGTGAACATCACCGGCGTGCTGCATGAAGGCTCACGGATCAAGGGCGTGCGCACCGCCGAAGCCGGTGAGTTCCATTGCGGCACATTGATCAATGCCGCTGGCGCCTGGGCGGCGGAACTGAGCGAGTGGGCCACCGGGGAGAGCATTCCGGTCAAGCCGGTGAAAGGCCAGATCGTGCTGACCGAGCGTCTGCCCAAGCTGCTCGATGGCTGCATCACCACCAGCGATTGCTACATGGCACAGAAGGACAACGGCGAGATCCTGATCGGTAGTACCACCGAGGAGAAGGGCTTTGATGTCACCAATACCTTCCCGGAGATCAACGGCTTGGTGCAGGGGGCGATCCGCTGCGTGCCACAGCTGGCGCAGGTGAACCTCAAGCGCACCTGGGCCGGCCTGCGGCCTGGGTCACCGGACGAGCTACCGATTCTCGGGCCTGTGGATAATGTCCAAGGGTATTTCAACGCCTGTGGACATTTCCGTACCGGGATTCTGACCTCGGCGATTACTGGCGTGCTGCTGGACAAGGTTGTCCACAATGAGGCGCTGCCGCTGGATATTACGCCATTCCTGGCGTCGCGCTTCCACAGCGCTGGGGATAAACAGTGGGCCCATGGCTAAGTGGGCTTTGCCCTGCGATTGCGTTGGCAGGCATGACGCAATCGCGGGGCAAGCCCGCTCCCACGGGCGGTGCTGAAAGGTCCGGTCAGATCTGCATCGCCATCCCTTGCACATTCATCGCCGCCTGGCGCAGGGCCTCGGAGCGGGTCGGGTGCGGGTGGCAGGTGAGGGCGATGTCCTCGGCCGAGGCCGAGAATTCCATGGCCACGCAGAACTCGCCGATCATCTCGCTCACGCTTGGGCCGACCAGGTGCACGCCCAGCACCTCATCGGTCTCGGCATCGGCGATGACCTTGGCGAACCCCTCGGTCTCATGGTTGATCTTGGCGCGGCTGTTGGCGGTGAAAGGGAACTTGCCGACCTTGTAGGCACGGCCTTCGGCCTTGAGTTGCTCTTCGGTCTTGCCGACGCTGGCCAGTTCCGGGCGGGTGTAGATGACGCCGGGGATGAGGTTGTAGTTGACCTCGTGGGCCTTGCCAGCGATGCGCTCAATGCACGACACCGCTTCGTCTTCGGCCTTGTGCGCCAGCATCGGGCCGGAGGTGACGTCGCCGATCACCCAGATGCCCGGCACCGCGCTGCGGTGATGGTCGTTGGCGAGCATTCCGCGCTTGTCGGTTTGCAGCCCTGCGCTTTCCAGGTTCAGGCCCTCGGTATAAGGACGGCGGCCGATGGCTACCAGCACGTAGTCGGCCTGCAGGGTTTCGGCGGTACCACCGGCGGCGGGTTCCAGGGTCAGTGTGACGCCGTCGGCCGCGGCCGTGGCCTGGGTCACCTTGCTGCCCAGCTTGAAGGTCATGCCTTGCTTGGCCAGGGCTTTCTGCAGGGTCTTGGCGGTTTCTTCGTCGGTGCCTGGGCAGATGCGGTCCAGGTATTCGATCACCGTCACTTCGGCACCCAGGCGACGCCATACCGAACCCAGCTCCAGGCCGATCACCCCGGCGCCGATGACGATCAGGTGCTTGGGCACCTGGGGCAGCGACAGGGCACCGGTGGAGTCGATGATGCGCTGATTGTCGATGGTCACGCCGGGCAGCGGCGTGGGCTCCGAGCCGGTGGCAATGACGATGTCCTTGGCCTGCAGGGTGGTTTCGCTGCCGTCCTCGGCCTTGACGATCACCTTGCCAACCCCGTCCAGGCGGCCCCAGCCCTTGACCCAGTCGACCTTGTTCTTGCGGAACAGGTATTCGATGCCCTTGGTCAGGCCAGTCACGCTTTCATCTTTCTGCTTCATCATCTGGCCCAGATTGAGGGTCGGCTTGACCTCGATCCCCAGGTGGGCGAACTCATCGCCATTGGCTGCCTCATACAACTCGGAAGCGTGCAGCAATGCCTTGGAAGGCATGCAACCGACGTTCAGGCAGGTGCCGCCCAAGGTTGGGCGACCCTCGACACAGGCCACGCTCAGGCCCAGCTGGCCCGCGCGGATCGCTGCGTTGTAGCCGCCGGGGCCGCCGCCGATGATCACCACGTCATAGGATTTCATGGGTTTCGTTACTCCGAGAGTGTGAGGAAGCGAAGAGGGCACAAGGTTAATCTGAGCGGGAAGGATTGTATACAATCTGCTGAATAGGCTGCGCCAGATAGTTCTAGACTATGGTCGTGATTACCGGAAACTTCGTACGAATGAACTACCCTGATGCGGTGACGTCCGACACATTAAGGCGTGGCGTCCCGTATCAACGAAAGGGAGGGTCATGAATGCTTGCGCAACTTCCACCTGCGTTGCAGAGCTTGCACTTACCTTTGCGCGTCAAGCTGTGGGACGGCAACCAGTTCGATCTGGGGCCGAGCCCGCAAGTCACCATCGTGGTCAAGGAACCCCAGCTCATTACCCAGCTCACCCATCCCAACCTCAATGAGCTGGGATCGGCCTTCGTCGAGGGCAAGCTGGAGCTGGAAGGCGATATAGGCGAAGTCATCCGGGTTTGCGACGAACTCAGCGATGCCTTGCTGCAGGATGAAGATGAGGTATTGCCGGCACGCACTGCCCATGACAAGACCACCGATGCCGAAGCCATTTCTTATCACTACGACCTGTCCAACGAGTTCTACCAACTGTGGCTCGACCCGGACATGGTCTATTCCTGTGCTTATTTCAAGGAGCCGGACAACACGCTGGCCCAGGCTCAACAGGACAAGTTCGACCATCTGTGCCGCAAACTGCGCCTGCAGGCTGGCGATTACCTGCTGGATGTCGGTTGTGGCTGGGGCGGGCTGGCGCGCTTCGCCGCCCGTGAGTATGGTGCCAAGGTGTTTGGCATCACCCTGAGCAAGGAGCAGCTGAAGCTGGGCCGCCAGCGGGTCAAGGAGGAGGGCCTGGCTGACAAGGTCGACCTGCAGATTCTCGACTACCGCGACCTGCCCCAGGACGGTCGCTTCGACAAGGTGGTCAGCGTCGGCATGTTCGAACATGTCGGCCACGCCAACCTCGAGCTGTACTGCCAACGGCTGTTCGGTGCCGTGCGCGAAGGTGGCCTGGTGATGAACCATGGCATCACGGCCAAGCATGTCGATGGCCGCCCCGTCGGCCGCGGCGCAGGCGACTTCATCGATCGTTATGTGTTCCCCCATGGCGAGCTGCCGCATATCTCGATGATCACTGCACGGATTTGCGAAGCGGGCCTGGAGGTGGTCGACATCGAGAGCCTGCGCCTGCACTACGCCAAGACCCTCAACCACTGGAGCGAGAACCTCGAGAACCAGCTGCATCGCGCCGCCGCGCTGGTGCCGGAGAAGACCTTGCGTATCTGGCGCCTGTACCTGGCCGGTTGTGCCTACGCCTTCACCAAGGGCTGGATCAACCTCCATCAGATTCTCGCAGTGAAGCCTTGCGCCGACGGTCACCACGACCTGCCATGGACCCGTGAGGACCTGTATCGCTGACCTGTACAGCGGCGGGCTCGTCCGGCACGCCGCTGCGCGCTACAGGATCGGTGAAATCAGGCGTGCGATGCGCATTCCCAGCTGTTGCAGACGATGGGTGTCGCGGCTGTCTTCAGCGGTGATCTCCCTGGCCTGCTCGAAATCATTCACCAGCATGAGCTCGACCTGATCGGCAAAGGCACGATCCACCGTGAGCAAGGTGATCTCGAAATTCAGGCGGAACGAACGATTGTCGAGGTTGGCGCTGCCGATGGCGCTGACCTCGTCGTCCACCAGCACGACTTTCTGATGCAGGAACCCTGGCTGATAGCGGAACATGCGCACCCCGGCGCGCACCGCTTCGAAGGCGAACAGGCTGGAGGCGGCGTAGACGATGCGGTGGTCGGGGCGTGAGGGAATCAGGATGCGCACATCGACGCCCCTCAGTACCGCCAGGCGCAGCGCGGCGAAGATGGCTTCGTCGGGAATGAAGTAGGGGCTGGTGATCCATACCCGGCTGCTCGCCGAGTGAATCGCTTCGAGGAAGAACAGCGCGCAGGTTTCCTGGGGGTCGGCCGGGCCGCTGGCCAGTGCCTGGCACAGCACGCCATCCTCGGGGTAGGCATCAGGCAGGATCAGCGGCGGGAGCTGGCGCGTGGCCCAGTACCAGTCCTCGGCGAAGGACTCCTGCAGGCAGGCCAGCACCGGGCCGCTGATCTGCACGTGGGTATCGCGCCACGGCGAGAGTTTGGGGTGTGCCCCGAGGTATTCGTCGCCCACGTTGTGCCCACCGAGAAAACCCTGCAAGCCATCGACCACCACGATCTTGCGATGATTGCGAAAGTTGACCTGGAAACGGTTGAACCAGCCACGGCGTGTGGCGAACGCTTCGATCTGCACGCCGCCGTCACGCAGCACCTGGCTGTAACTGGCCGGCAGCGCGTGGCTGCCGACGCGGTCGTAGAGCACGAAAACCCGGACACCTTCGGCGGCCTTGCGCAGTAATAACTGCTGCAGCTCCTTGCCCAGGGCATCGTCGTGGATGATGAAGAACTGCACCAGCACGGTATCCCGCGCCATGCGGATGGCCGAGAAGATTGCCTCGAATGTGGCTGCGCCATCGATCAGCAGTTTCACTTCGTTGTTGGCCAGGCATGGCATGCGCCCGAGCTTGGGCATGGCACGCAGGGCGGCATAGCTGTCCGACTCCCGGGCGGTCAGCGCTTCCTCCACCCATGGGCGCCAGTTCAGGTTGGCCATGGCCACATGCATTTCCTGGTTGGCTTGGCGCCGTGCCTGGATGTACGCATAGAAGGAGCGGGCGCCGAACACCAGGTAGGGGATGAGGGTGAGGTAGGGGATGAACAGCAGCGACATGGCCCAGGCGATCGCACCTTGAGCGGTGCGCACGGTGAACACCGCATGCAGCGCGGCGGCCAGGCCGAGCAGGTGAATCAGACCGAGCACGTAACCGAAAAAGTAGGGGCTGTGGTAATCCATACGCATCCTGCTTGCCGAGAGTACTGCTGCTAACAGACCACGTTCGAGGGGGCCACTGCAACCCACTGGCGAATTCGACGTCTAAAGGCTCAGTCCGGCCGGAGCCGGTATTTCGAGGAGCTTTCATCCATGAAGATTCGTCTGCCATTGCTCGCCCTGGCACTGGGGTTGGGCAGCCCGCTGGTCCACGCGCAGATGTTGCAACCCGGCTTGTGGGAGCTGACGACCAGCAATATGCAGGTCGATGGCAAGCCGTTGCCAGACATGGAGTTCATGCTCGGCCAGTTGAAGAACCTGCCGCCTGAGCAACGGGCGATGATGGAAGGTGCCCTGGCCAAGCAGGGCATCACCGTGGGCGGCAAGGGTGTGCGCTCGTGCCTGACCGCCGAGCAGGTAAAGACCAATGACATTCCCCTGCAGGACCCGCAATCGGGCTGCACGCAGAAGATCACCGAGCGCAATGGCAATGTCTGGAAGTTCCAGTTCAGCTGCCCGAAAGCCCAGGGTACCGGCCAGGCCACCTTCCTCAGCGACCGTGAGTTCCTGACCAAGGTCAACGGCACGTTCAATGCCTCCGGTGTTCAGCAACAGGGCAGCATGGATACCCGGGCGGTCTGGCTGGGCAACGACTGTGGAACAGTGAAGCCACGCAGTTGACGTAGCGCTCACCACCGATGTTGAGTAACCGCAACCGCGTCGTGGGCATGCAGGCTCTCTGCATGTTCCACGCGCACGCTGAACCCCGTCACCTCCTCAATCTGCATCAAGGCCAGGTGCAGGCGCCGGGCAGCATCCTCGCAGAACATCAGGTTCTGACCATTGGCCAGGGCAAAAGCCTGCTCGTCGGCGCGCTTCACGGCGGTCTGCACTGCGGTGCCTAGCGCAGCTTCCGCCGCGTCGATTAGCCCTGTCAGATTCAGCGCTTCCCCTGCAAGGCGTACCTGAAGTTTGGCCATGCTCCGTTGGCTATGAGGCGTCGCAACGATCCCGTCACTGCTGCCCAGCCATTGGCGAATGCCGCGCCGGTCCAATGGCCGGTGGGCGAAGTCCCTGTCGAACTGCTCCTGGATCAGCTGCCGTGCAAGTGCTGCCGAGCATGGGCACGTCGACGAGTAGGGCACATTCACTGATAGTTCCACGTGGAACATTTCATATTCCAGCTTGGCATCCACGGTCACCGGGTAGCGCTTCCAGCCAGCCAACGGGCTGATCAGTGCCGACCGTTTGAGCAGATGATCAAAGGTCAGCCGCAGATAAGCATTGTTGGATAGGCCGGTGTGGCTAAGCAGAAATGCCCGCAGTATCTGGTGTAGTAGCGGGGGTGACAGGGGTTGTTGCTCCAGCGCCTCCAATGCCAGGTACAGTCGGGACATGTGAATGCCGCGTGAGGCACCATCGTCGAGGCTCACTCCGGCATCGGCAAAAGCGGTGACGGTGCGCCCGTCGAGTTGCAGCGCAACGGCGATACCACTCATGCCCACCCAGTCCAGCGGCAGTGCCTGTTGGTTGCTTTGGGCGGCGATATCGGGAAGGGATAGGCTGGTCATGGAAGGGATCCTGAACGGTTAAGTCACTGGCAACCGCCGATGAGGCTGCAATGCAGGTTGAAGCGTTGGCCGCTGGAGCTGGAAACACGATTCAGCGTGGTCCAGCCAATACGCCGGCTGTAGCCGACCCAAGCCTCGCCGTCGCTGGCCAGGCCGGTGAAAAACGTCAATGCGCCGTGGCGGCTGTTGGTTTGTGCCCACAGCCGCTTGCTCGCGACTTCATACCCGCGCAAGTAAAAGGTGCTGCCCTCGGTTCGCACGCTGTAGTAGTTGCCCTTGTTGTCCTGGCAGGCCAGCAAGGTTGCGCTGCGGGTGCACCGTGCAAGGTCGGTAGTGGGCATGGCAAAGAGCTGCTCTGGATGAACGAGCAGCAGCAGGGCGATGACGCCAGGTAGTTTCATGACGCTCTCCAGACAACCGTTCGGCGATACGGCTTGGCGAAATTGTATTGTTATAATATAACATTATGCAATGCATCGTTTCGAATGCGCCTGCCCGATGAGGTTCGTCATGCCCAACCGTCTTCCTGTCACCGTGCTGTCCGGCTTCCTGGGTGCCGGCAAGAGCACGTTGCTCAACCATGTCCTGCGTAACCGCGACAACCTGCGCGTGGCTGTGATCGTCAACGACATGAGTGAAATCAACATCGATGCCAGTGAGGTGCAACGCAATGTCAGCCTCAACCGCGCTGAGGAAAAGCTGGTTGAGATGAGCAACGGCTGCATCTGCTGCACACTGCGTGAAGATCTGCTGGAGGAGGTCGCCCGGTTGGCGGGCGAGGGTCGCTTCGATTACCTGCTGATCGAGTCCACGGGTATATCCGAGCCGCTGCCGGTGGCCGAGACGTTCACCTTTCGCGATGAGCAGGGCCGCAGTCTCTCCGACATGGCACGCCTCGATACCATGGTCACCGTTGTCGATGGGCTGAACTTTCTTCGCGATTATCAGGCAGCCGAAAGCCTGGCCAGTCGGGGCGAGACCTTGGGCGAAGGTGACGAACGTTCGATCAGTGACTTGCTGATCGAGCAGGTCGAATTCGCCGACGTGTTGCTGCTGAGCAAGATCGACCTGATCAGCCAGCATGAGCGCGAAGAATTGACCGCCATCCTGCGCAGCCTCAATGCGCGGGCGCAGATCGTGCCGATGGTGATGGGCCAGGTGCCTTTGGCGCGCATCCTAGATACCGGCCTGTTCGATTTCGACCAGGCCGCGCAGGCGCCGGGCTGGCTGCAGGAGCTGCGTGGCGAACATGTGCCGGAAACTGAGGAGTATGGTATTGCCGCTACCACCTGGCAGGCGCGCCGGCCATTCCACCCGCAGCGCTTCTTCGACTTTATCCACAAGCCCTGGAGCAACGGCCGCTTGCTGCGCTCCAAAGGGTTCTTCTGGCTGGCCAGCAAGTTCCAGGAGGCCGGCAGCTGGTCGCAGGCCGGGGGCATGATGCGCCATGGCCTGGCTGGTCGTTGGTGGCGTTTCGTGCCGCGCGAGCAATGGCCGCAGGATGAAGAGAACACTGCGGCGATCCTCAAGCAGTGGTCCGCGGAAGCGGGCGACTGCCGGCAGGAACTGGTGTTCATCGGGCAGAACATCGACTTTGTTCGGTTATCCACAGAGCTGGAAGCCTGCCTGCTCGATGACGAGGAAATGGAGTTGGGGCCGATGGGCTGGCTGCGCCTGCCGGACCCGTTTGGTGAGTGGCATGAGGACGCCGCGGCATGACTGTGAATATCCGCCAGGTCTTCGGTGAGTCACCCCAGGTGATGACGGAGATTCTCCAGGATGGCGTCAACCTTGCGGTCTGGCAGCGCCGCCTGCCGGCCCAGGTCGAAGACTTCGCCAACCTGGTGCTGAGCCTGGGCCAGCCATTGGCCGATGAGCGCGTGATCGAGGTGGATGAACGCCAGCCGCCAGCGTTGCCCGGGCTGCTCAGAGAAACCGCCGATCTGCATGGCTACGATGGTTTCGTCGCCGATGTGGCCTGGCTGGTGGCGGCCTATACCTGCCTGCTGGGTGCTCGGCGCCTGGGGGTGCGGCTGCGGGTGCTTGAGGGGGCGATGTGCCCGCGCATGCATGTGGACCATGTGCCATTGCGCTTGATCAGTACCTACGCCGGCGCAGGTAGCGAATGGCTGCCAGAGGGTGCCATCGACCGTACCCGGTTGCAGCTGGCGCCGCCGCCTGTGGATAACGTTCGGCGATTGGTGACGGGAGAGGTAGCCCTGCTCAAGGGCGAGAAGTGGCTGGGCAACGAGGGTGCGGGGTTGGTCCACCGGTCCCCGCAGACACCCTCCGGGGAACGTCGCTTGCTGTTGAGCCTGGACTGGTTGGCATGAATTGCCGGACGCCCCGGTATAGACTGCCATCAAGCCCTTGCGATACCGAGCCATGTTGCAGAACATCCCCACCCATGTGATCGCCGGCCCGCTAGGCGCCGGCAAGACCAGCCTGATCCGTCACTTGCTGGAGCAACGACCGGCTGGTGAGCGTTGGGCCGTGCTGGTCAACGAATTTGGACAGATCGGCCTGGATGCCGCCTTGCTCAGCAGTGACGAGGCGGGCATCGCCATTGGAGAGGTGGCGGGAGGCTGCCTGTGCTGCGTCAATGGTGCACCGTTCCAAGTGGGGCTCGGCCGCCTGCTGCGCAAGGCGCGCCCGGATCGCCTGTTCATCGAACCGTCCGGCCTCGGTCACCCCCTCGAATTGCTGGAGCAACTGGGGCGGGCGCCTTGGACCGGTGTCCTGTCGGTCCAGCCACTGTTGATGGTGCTGGATGCCACCGCGCTATCCCGGGGCGATACTTTGCCCGAGCCACAGCGCGTGGCATTGGCGAAGGCTGGGTTAGTGTTGATCAACAAGGCGGGGGCTGTGGACGACACTGCCCGCTTGTTGATAACTGCAACGTTACCCGGCGTTCCAGTGGTCTGGGCAGACCATGGCGCGTTACCGCTCGCTGAGCTGCCTGTTTCTCTCACAGCCGCAAAAGGTCAATCCGATCTTTCCAGCCTGCCTGTGGATAATGACTCACACTCACGGCCCGCGCTGTGGACGGATGCGCGGCAGCCTATCTGCCAGTCTCGGCAGGCGCAGGAGGGCTGGAGTGTCGGTTGGCGCTGGCATCCGGATCTGAGTTTTGACGAGAGGGTGCTGCGTGGTGTGCTCAAGCAGTGGCCGTGGCGTCGGGCGAAGGGAGTTATCCACAGCATGGATGGGTGGCGGTCATTCAATGGACTGGAAGGTGGGCCGCTGGAGTGGCGCACCAGCGAATGGCGCAGGGACTCGCGCATCGAGCTGATCTTCGATCAGCCACAACCGCTGCAGGTGCTCCAGGCAGCCATTGCCAGCAGTTACCTTGCTGGCTGATCAATTGCGCCAGCGGTTATGTTCCTGGCGCCATTGCTGCATTTCGATGACGTTGTCGGTGCGTGGCGGGGTCTTGATCTCGAACGGGTAAGGTGCAAGTTCGATCTGCATGGTATGGGCGCCGAACTGGGTGACGGTGCCGGGGTGACGTTGTTCGCCGGTGACGGTGAACTCGAAGTTGTAGATGCGCGCCAGGCGCTTTCGGCCATTGGCGTCGCGCACGAACGCGATGCGTTTGAGCGCCACGGCGTCGTCGAGCAGTTCCAGGTCGAGCTTGGCGCAATGCTGCTTGACCCGAGCCAGGGCCTTCTCGCGAAGCCCGTGGTTGTGCCACAGCCAGGCGCCTGCGGTCGCCACCAGCATCAGGACGAAAAGGTTTTCCAGGGTCAGCATTTGCGTAAGCTCCAGACAGGTGATCCAGCTTAACTGCGTCTCTGGCCTGTCGTACAGATGGCAATCGGGTTCATACTGCGGGCCGCACATTTCTTCACACAGTTTCGGAAGCGCCCTGCATGAAACGTACACCGCACCTGCTCGCCATTCAGTCCCACGTGGTCTTTGGACACGCCGGCAACAGCGCCGCGGTGTTTCCCATGCAGCGGGTCGGGGTCAACGTCTGGCCACTCAACACGGTGCAGTTCTCCAACCACACTCAGTATGGCCAGTGGGCGGGGGAAGTGCTTGCGCCAGCGCAAATTCCCGCGTTGGTGGAAGGCATTTCCAATATCGGCGAATTGGGCCACTGCGATGCGGTGCTGTCGGGTTACCTGGGCAGTGCCGAGCAGGGGCGGGCGATCCTGGCTGGCGTCGAGCGGATCAAGGCGGTCAATCCCAGGGCTTTGTACCTATGCGACCCGGTCATGGGCCATGCCGAGAAAGGTTGCATCGTGCCGGCCGAGGTCAGTGAGTTCCTGCTCGAGCAGGCCGTGGCCAAGGCCGATATCCTGTGCCCCAACCAGCTCGAGCTGGACAGTTTCTGTGGCCGTCGCGCGCAGTCGCTGGAGGATTGCGTGGGCATGGCGCGCGGGTTGCTGGAGCGTGGGCCGCAGGTGGTGCTGGTCAAGCACCTGAATTATCCACAGCGCGCGGACGATGCCTTCGAGATGCTCCTGGTGACCCGCGAAGCCAGCTGGCACCTGCGTCGGCCGTTGCTGGCGTTCCCCCGTCAGCCGGTAGGGGTGGGCGACCTGACGTCAGGGTTGTTCCTCGCCCGGGTGCTGCTTGGCGACAACTGGCTGCAAGCCTTCGAGTTCACCGCCGCCGCCGTGCATGAGGTGTTGCTGGAAACCCAGGCCTGCGCCAGCTATGAACTGCAACTGGTGCGGGCCCAGGATCGCATCGCCCACCCACGGGTACGCTTCGAGGCGCAGCGCCTGTTGTACTAGATGGCGTCGGCCTTGAGGTTCTGGTAGCGCTGCTCCAGCTCCTGGCGGATCTGTCGGCGCTGCTGGCCCTGCAGGAAGCGGCGCTTCTCTTCGCTGCTCTGTGGCTGGCGCGGTGGCACCCTCACCGGGCGCCGGTCATCGTCGACAGCCACCATGGTGAAGAAGCAGCTGTTGGAGTGGCGTACCGAACGCTCGCGAATATTTTCGGTGACAACCTTGATGCCCACCTCCATCGAGGTGTTGCCGGTGTAGTTGACCGAGGCCAGGAAGGTCACCAGTTCGCCGACGTGCACAGGTTCGCGGAAGATCACCTGGTCCACCGACAGGGTCACCACATAGGTGCCGGCATAACGGCTGGCGCAGGCATAGGCGACTTCGTCGAGGTACTTGAGCAGGGTGCCGCCGTGTACGTTGCCAGAGAAGTTGGCCATGTCCGGTGTCATCAGGACGGTCATGGTCAGCTGGGCGTTTCCAGGTTCCATAGAGAGCTCACGGTGAATTTGCACGGTATCGGGGCGGGTATCTGCAGACACTTCTGTTTCCCCTCTTTGAGGTTTCCCATCCTGGTACGGGACGTCGGCTGACGCTCCATCGTCACGCCAATATTGCCATCGGCGGTGTCGAATCTGCCGATCTGTTTCTGCATATTGCATTGGCAATTTGCGGCAAGGCGCGATGTTAACCTGACGACGCCCATGCAACGTGGGCTTTCGCGTCAATTACAACAGTATGTGCCTGCTCCGCGCCCAGGGTCTTCCCGGCAGAGGAGCGGTTCGCCCCCAGCATCGAAAACAAGGAGTAACACGCCATGCATGCCATCAGCTTCATCCAGGATCTGGCGGTGATCATGCTGGTTGCCGGGGTGGTCACCATTCTCTTTCATCGCCTCAAGCAGCCCGTGGTGCTGGGCTACATCGTCGCCGGCTTCATCATCGGGCCGCACACGCCGCCGTTCGGGCTGATCCACGACGAAGACACCATCAAGACCCTGGCCGAACTGGGAGTGATATTCCTGATGTTCTGCCTGGGCCTGGAGTTCAGCCTGCGCAAGCTGTTCAAGGTCGGCGCCACGGCGTTCATCGCTGCCTTCCTGGAAATCGTCCTGATGATCTGGATCGGTTTCGAGATCGGCCGCTGGTTCGGCTGGAACACCATGGATTCGCTGTTCCTCGGGGCGATCCTGGCAATTTCCTCGACCACCATCATCGTCAAGGCGCTCAACGACCTGAAGATGAAGAACGAGCGCTTTGCCCAACTGATCTTCGGCGTGCTGATCGTCGAGGATATTCTCGGCATCGGTATCATCGCGCTGCTGTCGGGCATCGCGGTCAGCGGCACGGTGAGCTCCGGCGAGGTGTTCTCGACCGTGGGCAAGTTGTCGCTGTTCATGATCGTCGCGCTGGTCATCGGCATCCTGCTGGTGCCGCGGCTGCTGGCCTATGTGGCCAAGTTCGAAAGCAACGAAATGCTGCTGATTACCGTGCTGGGCCTGTGTTTCGGCTTCTGCCTGCTGGTGGTCAAGCTCGAGTACAGCATGGTGCTGGGTGCCTTCCTGATCGGCGCAATCATGGCCGAGTCGCGCGAGCTGCTGAAGATCGAGCGCCTGATCGAGCCGGTGCGCGACTTGTTCAGTGCCATCTTTTTCGTGGCCATCGGCCTGATGATCGACCCGTCGATCCTGCTCGAATACGCTTGGCCGATCGTGGTCATCACCCTGGCGGTGGTGTTGGGCAAGATGCTTTCCTGCGGCATGGGGGCGTTCATTGCCGGCAATGATGGACGCACTTCGCTGCGTGTGGGGATGGGGCTTTCGCAGATCGGCGAATTCTCCTTCATCATCGCTGCCCTGGGCATGACCCTGCAGGTCACCAGCGACTTCCTCTACCCGGTAGCGGTGGCGGTATCGGCCATCACCACCCTGCTCACGCCCTACCTGATCCGCGCTGCCGACCCGTTGTCGATCAAGCTGGGCAAGGTGGTACCCAGCCGTCTGGCGCGGGTGCTTTCGCTGTACGGCGAGTGGTTGCGCAGTATCCAGCCCCAGGGCGAGGGGGCCATGCTGGCGGCGATGATCCGGCGCATCCTGTTGCAGGTCGGAGTCAACCTGGCGCTGGTGATCGCGATCTTCTTCAGTGGCGGCTATTTCGCCGGGCGTATCGGCGTCTGGCTCAGCGAATGGGTGACGGACGCCGGTCAGCAGAAGGCGCTGATCTGGGGCGCGGCGCTGCTGCTGTCGTTGCCGTTCCTGATTGCCGCGTACCGCAAGCTCAAGGCACTGTCGATGCTGCTGGCAGAGATGGGTGTCAAGCCGGAGATGGCGGGGCGACATACCCAGCGCGTAAGACGGGTGATCGCCGAGGTGATTCCGCTGCTGTCACTGCTGGTGATCTTCCTGCTGCTGTCAGCCTTGTCGGCGAGCATTCTGCCCACCAGCGAACTGCTGCTGATCATCGCGGTAGTGGCGGCGGTGGTGGTGGCGCTGCTGTGGCGCTGGCTGATCCGTGTGCATACGCGAATGCAGGTGGCGTTGCTGGAGACGCTGGAGAACAGCCGCGATCATTCGCACTGAGGGAGCGGTTAACGCTTTCTGCGCAAGATTTCACCGTCGTCCGAGGGGATGGAGCGGTAGCAGTGTCGCCAGGCGCAGAGAGCCTGGCGATTCTACGAGTGATTGGTAGCTATAAGCCATCACTTTGTGCGGGTATTTCTCATTCAGCTTTCCAGCCAGACATCCCGCGCCCAGTGCCAGACCGATTCCCAGCTTTCCTCGGTGACGATTTCCTCTTCACCGGACCACAGCACCACGGTGCCGTCCTCTTCGACGCAGTAGAAATCGTCTCCGTCCTGGCAGATCGGGATGAGGTCGCGGGGCACGCCGGCGTCCCAGGCATTGGCCGCCACCTCCGGCAGGTAGGTGTGGGATTGCGGGTCGGTCACGGTCACCGGCTCGAGGCTGCCGTACACCACGTCACTGACGGTCAGCAGGTATTCCTTGAACACGAAGGGGATGTTGATGAACAGCTCTTCCTCGATTTCGACCAGCTGATCCTCGTCCGGCAGTTCCAGCGGCACCGGTACCGGCTCGTTGGCTTCACGGAGTTGTTCGATCACTTCTTCCACGGTTCACATCCTCTGACCTTATGACAACGCTGCGCGTTATACCCTAGTAGGCCGCTCTGGCAAAAGCAAAAACCCCGGGACAGGCCCGGGGTTTTTTCTGCAACGTGCGACGGTTAACCGTTTTGGCGGATACCGGCCAGCAGCCAAGGCTGGTTTTCGCCCTGGGCGCGAACCATGTGCCAGCTTTCGCTGAACGCTTCGCCCTGATCGAAGCGCGAAGTCTTCGACACGCCACGGAAGGTAAGGGTGGCGTCGGTCTGGTCGGCGCGGTCGTCTACGCCATCCAGTTGCACATCGAGGTCGTCGATGTAGGTGGACTGGAAGCCTTCACCTTGTTCCGCGCGCTCACGCTTGAGGAACTCGAGCATCTGCGGGGTGACGAACTCGGCGATCTTGTCCATCTCGTTGGCGTCCCAGTGCTGCTGCAGCGACTGGAAGTGCGAACGGGCGGCGGCCAGGAAGCTGGCTTCGTTGAACCAGGCCGGGGCGTTGATCGCAGGCGCGGCAACCGGCGCGGCGGAACCGCCGAAGATCGACTGCGGGGCGGCCTGCGGCTGGGCTTCGCGCTGGTACGGGGCATGGCCGGCTGCAGCGTGTTGCGGCTGCTGCTGGCGGCGGCGCGCGGCGATGAAGCGGAAGACCAGGAAGGCGATCAGGCCCATGATCAGGAAATCGAGGATCTGCATGCCATCGAAGCCGTCGCCCATGAACATGGAGGCCAGCAGGCCACCGGCGGCGAGGCCGGCCAGCGGGCCCAGCCAGCGCGAGGCGCCGCTGGCGGCAGCGGGTGCGCGGCCTGGCGCGGTCGGGGCGGCGGCAGGGGTGGTCGGGGTTGCCTGGCGGGTCTGGTGGATAGGCGCGGAGCCCGAGCTCTTGCCGCCACCGAAGCGCTTGGCGTTGGCGTCGAGGCTCAGCGTCAGGCCGACGCAGAGCGCCAGAGCGATGCTAAGAAAACGTTGCATAAGTTGGGGATTCCCGTTTGTGTGGATTGCACGCGCGTCATGGTGCACATGAACCAGCAGACATAGCCAGCGACAACATGTTTCGAGCTTTTGCCTGATAGTCGGGAATGCGGACGGGCGTTGTCTGAAAGGTCATCGCGGGGCAAGCCCCGCGATTGGGCTCAGATGGCTTCCAGCTTGGCGTATCCAAGCATCAGCCATTTGCTGCCTTCGGAGAAGTTCACCTGCACCCGCGCCTGGGCACCGGAGCCCTCGAAGTTGAGGATCACGCCTTCGCCGAACACCGCATGCTGCACCCGCTGGCCAAGGCTGAAGGCGGTCTGCGGGATGCTGGCGTTGGCGAACAGGCTGCTCGCGGGCGTCTTCGCGCCGCCGAACGGGCGGCTGACGGTATTCGACAGGCGCACTTCCTGCACCAGCCCGGGCGGAATCTCCCGGACGAAACGCGACACTTTATTGTAGGTTTCGCTGCCGTACAGGCGGCGGGTCTCGGCGTAGGTCATGACCAGCTGGCGCATCGCCCGGGTGATGCCCACGTAGGCCAGGCGCCGTTCTTCTTCGAGGCGGCCGGGTTCTTCGAGGCTCATCTTGTGCGGGAACAGGCCTTCCTCCATGCCCACCAGGAACACGTAGGGGAACTCCAGGCCCTTGGCGCTGTGCAGGGTCATCAGCTGGATGCTGTCCTCGTGCTCGTCGGCCTGGGTGTCGCCGGCCTCCAGCGAGGCATGGCCGAGGAACGCCGACAGTGGCGACAGGTCGGCGTCGTCGTCGCTGGTCTCGAAGTTGCGCGCCGCGCTGACCAGTTCCTCAAGGTTTTCCACCCGGGCCTGGCCTTTCTCGCCCTTTTCTTCCTGGTGGTAGATGATCAGGCCGGACTGTTCGATGACGGTCTGGGTCATCAGGTGCAGCGGCATGTCCAGCACCTTGGCGGCGAGGTTCTCGAGCAGCTCGATGAAGGCACCCAGCGCGCTGGCGGCGCGGCCCTTGAGGGCCTTGGCGGCCAGCAGCTGGCACATGGCGTCCCACATCGACAGCTGGCTGTGACGGGCGTGTTCGCGGATGGCCTCGACGGTCTTCTCGCCGATGCCGCGTGGCGGCACGTTGATCACCCGCTCCAGCGCCGCGTCGTTGCCGCGGCCTTCGAGCAGGCGCAGGTAGGCCATGGCGTTCTTGATCTCGGCGCGTTCGAAGAAGCGCTGGCCGCCATAGATGCGGTAGGGGATGCGTTCGCGCAGCAGGGCCTCCTCCAGCACCCGCGACTGGGCGTTGGAACGGTAGAGGATGGCGATCTCGTCGCGAGCGTTGCCCTGCTTGATGAGACTTTCGATGGTCTCGACCACGTAGCGCGCTTCGTCGTGCTCGTTGTAGGCGGCGTAGAGCGTGAGCGGTTCGCCCTCGCCCATGTCGGTCCACAGCTCCTTGCCCAGGCGCCCGCTGTTGTTGGCGATCAGCGCGTTGGCGGCCTTGAGGATGCCGCCGGTGGAGCGGTAGTTCTGCTCCAGGCGAATCAACTCGGCGTCGGGGAAGTCGGCGGTGTACTGGTGGATGTTCTCGATCTTGGCGCCGCGCCAGCCGTAGATCGACTGGTCGTCGTCACCCACCGCCATCAGGCTGTCGCCACCGGAGGCCAGCAGGCGCAGCCAGGCGTACTGCACGGCGTTGGTGTCCTGGAACTCGTCCACCAGCAGGTGGCGGAAGCGGCGCTGGTAATGCTTGAGCAGGTCCGGGTGGTCGCGCCACAGGTCGAGGGCGCGCAGCAGCAGCTCGGAGAA
This sequence comes from Pseudomonas sp. CCOS 191, assembly GCF_001007005.1. NCBI lineage: Bacteria > Pseudomonadati > Pseudomonadota > Gammaproteobacteria > Pseudomonadales > Pseudomonadaceae > Pseudomonas > Pseudomonas sp. CCOS 191. The sequence continues at coordinate 5,951,147 of NZ_LN847264.1, read as the reverse complement.
GTCGATGACCCCGGCGCGGTCGCAAGCCTGTTCATAGGCGACATAGATGTCGCGCATGGTGGCCAGGAACAGGTCGCCGCTGGCCTGGATATGCCGTGGGCGCAGGCCCTCGTCCTTCTGGCCGTTGATGAACCACTGGACCTGGCGTGCCGGCCATTTCTGCTCGTCCAGGCCCATTTCGCGGATCACCCGCTTGACCAGGCGTTGCTGGTCGTCGCTGTCGAGGATCTGGAAGTTCTGCGCCAGCCCTGCCTCCTGCCAGTGCGCCCGCAACAGGCGGTGGGCCAGGCCGTGGAAAGTGCCGACCCACATGCCGGCCGGGTTGATGCCCAGCAGTTGCTCGATACGCTGGCGCATTTCCGCCGCGGCCTTGTTGGTGAATGTCACCGACAGGATCGAGTGCGGCGAGGCCTGTTCGACCTGGATCAGCCAGGCGATACGGTGCACCAGCACGCGGGTCTTGCCCGAGCCGGCGCCGGCCAGCACCAGTTGGCGTCCGACGGAGGCCGCCACGGCCTGGCGCTGGGCGTCGTTGAGGGAGTTCAGCAGGAGGGAGAGGTCGTCATTATGCATGCGGGCATTCTATGGCCGCGCGCAGGCAGGGGCAAACGCCCGCGCTGCAAATCACCGCACAGGCCATCTACCGTTCATCGGCGCTGCTGGCAGCGCCCCGTGGTTGAGCGGTCAGACCTGGACGGACGAGACATTTTCCAAATCATGACGTAGAGCAGTTTGGTCTGACGCGACGCTTGTGTATTCTCCCTGCACATTTGTGGTCAGCCATAACAAGAACTCAAAAGAATCCAGCCATATGACCCAGGATTGCATGGCGATCGGAGCATCGCCGGAGACGACACGGAGCGTTCGCAGGCAATTCGCCACCCAGCTGTCGATCGAGCGGACTCGCCTGCTGTACCAGGGCTCCCTGCTGCCCACCTTGTTCATGCTGCTCAACGGCCTGCTCAGCGCCTGGCTGCTGTGGAGCCCTGGGCGCTATCTGCTGGTTGGCGTGTGGATGGCCTGGCTGCTGGCACTGGTGGTGCTGCGGGTGATCCAGGTGGCGGCCTTCGAATCGGCGACACCGGTTCGCCAGGCCAAGCCAGCCTGGCGGCGGATGTTCCTGCTCGGTTCGGCGTTCAGCGGCCTGACCTTGGCCAGTGCGGTGATCGCCCTGGCGCCGGCGGACAACTTCGTGCAGCAGGCCTGGGTATTCGGCCTGCTCGGGGCGGCGGCGTTGTCGGCCAGTGTCGCCTACGCGGTCAGCCTGCCGGCGTTCCTCAGCTTCGCGGTGCCGTGCCTGCTGCCGCCGATCGCGTTTCTCTTCGTCTATGACGCCGGGCACCAGCGTGGCTGGGGATGGCTGGGGCTGATCCTGCTGGTGGCGCTGATGGTGGTGGCCTGGCAGGTCAATCGCCTGATCGAGCGTGGCCTGCTGCGTCGCTTCCAGAACCAGGCCCTGATCGAGCATCTGCAGTGCGCCCAGCGCCACAGCGAGGGTCTGAACCGCAAGCTCAGCGCCGAAATCGCCCAGCGTCGTCAGGCCGAGGACGACCTGCGCCAGGCCCATGCCGGCCTTGAACAGCGCGTGGCCGAACGCAGCCATGCGCTGGACCTGGCCAACCAGGCCCTGAGCAAGAGCGAGCAGCGCCTGGCCCTGGCCCTGCAGGCCAGCGAGCTGGGGCTGTGGGACTGGAACCTGGAAACCGACGAGGTCCATCACACACAACTGCATGCCCTGTTCGGCCTTGATGCCGAGCAGGTCCGCTCGGTGCGCGCCGACCTCAAGCCGCGGCTGCACCCCGATGACCTGCCGCTGCTGCGGCGCACGCTGGTCGAACATCTCAAGGGGCGCACCGAGGACTACCGGGTCGAGTACCGGGTGCGTCACGCTCAGGGCCACTGGTGCTGGATCGAGGACCGTGGGCGGGCGGTGGAGTCCGATGCCCAGGGCAAGGTCCTGCGCATGCTGGGCACCCGCCGTGACATCACCGCACAGAAGGAGCAGGAGGAGCAGCAGCGGCTCGCCGCGACGGTGTTCGAGGCAGCTAGCGAGGGGATCGCCATTCTCGATGCCGACTTCCAGCTGCTGGCGGTCAACCAGGCTTTCTGCGATGTCACCGGCTACGGCCGCGCCGAGCTGATCGGCCGCAACGCCCTGGAGCTGCCCTGCAGCCGCGACGCCCGGCGCCACAGCCAGGCCATCGACCAAGCGCTGGATCAGCAGGGACGCTGGCAGGGCGAGCTGGTCGAGGCGCGCAAAAGCGGCGAACTCTACCCCCAATGGTTGCAGCTCAACAGCGTGAGTGATGTGCGGGGGCGCATCGTCAATATCGTCGGCTTCTTCACCGACCTGTCGGCGCGTCGCGAATCCGAGGAGCGCCTGCGCTATCTGGCGCACTACGACGACCTCACCGGCCTGGCCAACCGTGCGCTGTTCCGCCTGCGCCTGCACGAGGCGGCGCAACGCATGCGCCTGAATGGTCGCAGTCTGGCGCTGCTGCACGTTGACCTGGACCGCTTCAAGCTGCTCAACGAGAGCCTGGGTCATGAACTGGCCGACCAGTTGCTGAAGAAGATGGCCCAGCGCCTGGCCAACGCGGTGCCCGAAGCCGATACCGTGGCGCGACTGTCCGGCGACGAGTTCGCGGTGCTGTTCGACGGCTATACCAACTTATCCAGCCTGGTGCGCGTCACTACCCGGTTGCTGGACAAACTGCGTGTGCCCCAGCGTGTGGGCGGGCACGAGGTTGTGATCAGCGCCTCGGTGGGTATCAGCCTGCTGTCCGACGCCAGCCTGGACCTCAATGCCCTGGTAAGCCAGGCCGACATGGCCAAGCAGCATGCCAAGCATCTGGGCGGCGACAGCTTCCAGTTCTATACCGAGAGCCTGCGTGCCAGCACCCTGGAGCGCCTGCAGCTGGAGAACCAGTTGCGCAAGGCCATCGACGAAGGCCAACTGCTGGTCTACTACCAGCCCAAGCTATGCCTGCGCACCGGTCAGCTGCACGCGGCCGAGGCCCTGGTACGCTGGCAGCACCCGCAATGGGGCATGGTGCCACCCAGCGAGTTCATTGGCCTGGCGGAGGAAACCGGGTTGATCGCACCCATGGGCGAGTTCGTGCTGCGCCAGGCCTGTTGGCAAGCCTGCGAGTGGTTGCGCCAGGGCCTGGAAGTGCGTGTTTCGGTCAACCTGTCGGTGTACCAGTTGCGCCAGGGCAAGCTGGTCAGCCTGGTGCGCCAGGTCCTGCAGGAATCCGGCCTGGCGCCGCACCTGCTGGAGCTGGAACTGACCGAAAGCCAGTTGCTGGACAGTGTCGAGCACATCATCGCCACCTTCGAGCAGCTACACGCGCTGGGGGTGAAGCTGGCCATCGACGATTTCGGCACCGGCTACTCGTCACTGAGCTACCTCAAGCGCTTCCCGGTCGACTACGTGAAGATCGACCAGGCGTTCATCCGCGGCCTGCTCGAAGGCACGCAGGACGCGGCCATCACCCGGGCGATCATCGCCATGGCGCAGAGCCTGCAATTGAAGGTGGTGGCCGAAGGGGTGGAAACCCGTGAACAGTTGCAGTTCCTGCGCGAGCACGGCTGTGACGAGGTGCAGGGCTACCTGATCAGCCGGCCGGTCGATGCCGCGTCGTTCAAGGCGCTGCTAGGGCGTTCGACCGCCGACCTGTTGGGCTAGGCGTGCCAGGCCTGGCCCTGGCGCGCCAGCAGGCTGTTGGCCTGTTCCGGGCCATTGCTGCCGGCGGGGTAAGGGCGCGGCGCCTGGAAGTGCTCCTCCCAGCCCTGCAGGATCGGGTCGATCCAGGCCCACGCGGCCTCGACCTCGTCGCGGCGCATGAACAGCGTCGAATCGCCTTCGAGTACATCCAGCAACAGCCGTTCGTAGGCCTCCCAGCGGCGGGTCCGGGCGAAGGCCTGGGCCAGGTTGAGGTCCAGCTCGACCGGCGCCAGGCGCATGCCCTTGCCCGGGCTCTTGGTCATCATGCGCAGGCTGATGTGCTCGTCCGGTTGTAGCTGGATCAGCAGCTGGTTGACCTGGCCGCCGCTGAACAGCTCGTGCGGCACGGGCTTGAACTGGATGACGATCTGCGACGAGCGCCGCGCCATGCGCTTGCCGGTACGCAGGTAGAACGGCACGCCGGCCCAGCGCCAGTTGTCGATGTGCGCCTGGACCGCGACGAAGGTTTCGGTGTCGCTGTCGTTGTCCACGTCCTTCTCGAAATAGTAGGCCGGCACTTCCTGGCCGCCGATCTTGCCGGCGCCGTACTGGCCGCGCACGGTCTTGTCCTGCACGTCCTGGCCGGTGATGGGCTTTAGGGCGCGGAGGATCTTCACCTTCTCGTCGCGTACCGCCTCGGCCTCGAACTGCGAGGGGGGCTCCATGGCCACCAGGCAGAGCAGTTGCAGCAGGTGGTTCTGCAGCATGTCGCGGGTGGCACCGGCACGGTCGTAGTAGGCGCCACGGTTTTCCACGCCGAGGGTTTCACAGACGCTGATCTGCACATGGTCGACCTGGCCGTTGCGCCATACCGGCTCGAGCAAGGCGTTGGCAAAGCGCAGGGCCATGAGGTTCTGCACGGTTTCCTTGCCCAGGTAGTGGTCGATGCGAAAGACCTGGGATTCGTCGAACACCGCGCCGATCGCTTCGTTGATCGCGGTGGCCGACTCCAGCGAGTGGCCGATGGGTTTTTCCAGCACGATGCGCGCTTCGCTGTCGGCCAGGCCGGCGATGCGCAGGTGAGTGGCGATCGGCACGAACAGCTTGGGCGCAGTGGCCAGGTAGAAGATCCGCGTCAGGCCGCCGGGCTCACCCAGGTAGCGGGCCAGGCGGCCGAAGTCGGCGCTCTGCGCCGCGTCCATGGGGAAGTAGTCGAGCCGCGCCGAAAAGCGCTGCCAGACGTCTTCGTCGAAGTCCTGGCGGGCGACCTGCGCCCGGCAATGACGCTCGGCGAGCTTGACGTAGTCGTTGCGCGGCAGGTTGCGTCGGGCCAGGGCGATAATCCGCACGGCCGTGTGCAGGCGAGCTTCGCGATACAGGTGGTAGAGCGCCGGGAGCAGTTTGTGCAGGGCCAGGTCGCCCGTGCCGCCGAAGACCAGGATGTCGCAAGGAATCGTCAAACCACCACTCTCCACGTTCGATTAGCTGGGCGGGTTGGCAAGCATGTAGTATAACTACAAGAAAGCTACATCCCGGCACGCCGATCATAACCGAGTCCAGCCCGTGAATCTGTTGCAACATATCGACCAATCGCGGCACCTGCTGCGCAAATCGGAACTCAAAGTGGCCGACCATGTGCTGCTCGATCCGGCTGCCGTCATGCACAGCTCGATGGCCGACCTGGCGCACAGCGTGGGGATCAGCGAACCGACCATCGTGCGCTTCTGCCGGGCGATCGGTTGCTCGGGCTTCCAGGATCTCAAGCTCAAGCTGGCGCAAAGCCTGGCTGCCGGCGCCAGCTTCGGTCAGTTCGCCATCCATGAAGACGACTCGGTCGCCGACTACAGCCTGAAGATCTTCGACACCACCCTGCATACCTTGATGGAAGTGCGCGAGCACCTCGATCCGCAAGCCTTGCAGCAGGCGGTGACGGCCATGGCCCAGGCCCAGCGCGTGGAGTTCTACGGTTTTGGTGCCTCGGGCGCGGTCGCGGCGGATGCGCAGCACAAGTTCTTCCGCCTGCTGCTCAGCGCGGCGGCCTATTCCGATCCGCACATGCAGGCAATGTCGGCTGTCACGCTCAAGCCGGGCGATGTGGCGGTGTGCATTTCCCAGTCGGGGCGCTCGAAGGACCTGCTGATCACCGCCAACCTGGTGCGCGAGAGCGGTGCCAACCTGATCACCCTGTGCCCGAGCCAGACACCGCTGGCCGAGCTGTCGACGGTCAACCTGGCCATCGACGTGCATGAGGACACCGAAATCTACACGCCGCTGACCTCGCGCATCGCCCACCTGGTGGTGATCGACGTACTGGCCATGGGCGTGGCCATGGCGCGCGGGCCGAGCCTGGTCAACCACCTCAAGAGCGTGAAGCGCAGCTTGCGCAGCCTGCGCCTGTCGCCCAAGTCGATCAAGGCGACCGACGACTGATTCGAGGCTGTGCTCGCATGGGGGCGGGCTGTCCCGCGCCCATGCAGATTTCATCATTTCGTCACCAATCCACCGCCAAACCGTAAACCACCGAAGCCAGTCTGAAACTCCCCGCATCCTTTCTGGGAGACAGGCAATGGCACGTGATCACGACGGTGTGTACCAACCCAACGCCAAGGCTCGCAAGCAGCAGGAAAAGGATCAGCGCCGCATGGAGTACCGCCGCGCGATCGAATGCTACTGCGACCAGCGCCAGTTGCTGCGCGAACTGGCCGACTACCCCGACCTGCAGGACCTCACGGTGTGGCAGGTATCGGCGGCAACTTCCCCGAGAAACGCTCAACAAGCCCGCTGATCATTGCACGTTCGCTGCGGATGAACGCTTGAAACGCCAGGGCCACCGGCGATTGCCGCTTGCTCCGGGACTGCACCAGGCACCAGCTGCGGTACAACGGCAGTTCTTCCACCGGCAACTCCCTGAGCATGCCGGTGGCCAGTTCCATGTTGACCGCATGACGGGTCAGCAGGGCAATGCCCAGCCCGGCCACCACGCATTCGCGCTGGGCATCGGTGGAGGCCACCTCGAGGGTCTGGGTGAAATGCACGCGCTTGTCCTTGAAAAACTCCTCGCAGGCCTTGCGGGTGCCCGAACCCTGCTCACGGACCAGCAAGGTATGCGGTTCGAGATCCTGCAGGCGCAGGCTGTCCGGCTTGCACAACGGGTGTTGCGGCGGTGCCACGGCGACGATCGGGTTGTTCAGGAAGGGCAGGAACTCGAGGCCCATGTCCTGGGGCACCATGGACATGATGACCAGGTCGTCGCGGTTGTCCGACAGGCGCCTGATCGCCTGGGCACGGTTGACCACCGTCAAGGTGAGGTTGACCTCCGGGTGGCGCTGCTTGAAGGCGGCGAACAGGTGTGGCACGAAGTACTTGGCGCTGGATTCGATCGCCAGTTTCAGTTGCCCCTGCAGTGAGCCCTGCATGTCCGACAGCTGCATGTCGAGGTTCTCCAGGCGCCCGAAGATATCCCGGCTGGCGCGTTGCAGCGCTTCGGCGGCCTCGGTCAGGTAAAGCTTCTTGCCGACATACTCGAACAGCGGCTGGCCAACCAGCTCTTCGAGCTGGCGGATCTGTAGACTAACGGCGGGTTGCGTCAGCGCCATCTCCTCGGCCGCCCGGCTGTAGGAGCGCAAATCACACACTTCGTTGAAGATCTGCAACTGACGTAAAGTCATACGCATCAATGACTTGCGCATTTTTTGCGGTGCTCCGGCAAAACCTTGTTACCCAACTATAAGCTTTTGCTTATGCTGCCTCTAACAAATATTGATTTTTGTTTATCGATCTTCAGCGCTAGGGTGAATATGCGACTGGCCAGCGACGTCTGGTCACGCGCCGACCGGTAGAACCGGATCGTCTGTTCCTACGGCTTTGGGAAGACTCCAGTGATAACAAAAATCCTGATCGCCAACCGGGGTGAGATTGCAGTACGGATCGTGCGTGCCTGCGCCGAGATGGGCATTCGCTCCGTGGCGATCTACTCCGACGCCGACCGCCACGCCTTGCACGTCAAGCGCGCCGACGAGGCCTACAGCATCGGTGCCGAGCCCCTGGCCGGCTACCTGAACCCGCGCAAGCTGGTGAACCTTGCTGTCGAGACCGGCTGCGATGCCCTGCATCCCGGCTACGGTTTCCTGTCGGAAAACGCCGAACTGGCGGAGATCTGCGCTGAACGCGGGATCAAGTTCATCGGCCCGGCTGCCGATGTCATTCGCCGCATGGGTGACAAGACCGAAGCGCGCCGCACCATGATCGCGGCCGGCGTGCCGGTTACCCCCGGCACCGAAGGCAATGTCGCCGATATTCATGAAGCCTTGCAGGAAGGCGACCGCATCGGTTACCCGGTGATGCTCAAGGCCACCTCCGGTGGCGGCGGGCGCGGCATTCGCCGCTGCAACAGCCGCGAGGAACTGGAACAGAACTTCCCCCGGGTGATTTCCGAGGCCACCAAGGCCTTCGGTTCGGCGGAAGTGTTCCTGGAAAAGTGCATCGTCAATCCCAAGCACATCGAGGCGCAGATTCTCGGTGACAGCTTCGGCAACGTGGTGCACCTGTTCGAGCGCGACTGCTCGATCCAGCGCCGCAACCAGAAACTCATCGAGATCGCCCCGAGCCCGCAGCTGACCCCTGAGCAGCGTGCCTACATCGGCGACCTGGCCGTGCGCGCGGCCAAGGCGGTGGACTACGAGAACGCCGGTACCGTGGAGTTTCTGCTCGCCGATGGCGAGGTGTACTTCATGGAGATGAACACCCGGGTGCAGGTGGAACACACCATCACCGAGGAAATCACCGGCATCGACATCGTTCGCGAGCAGATCCGCATCGCCTCCGGCCTGCCGCTGTCGATCAAGCAGGAAGACATCCAGCACCGCGGCTTTGCCTTGCAGTTTCGCATCAACGCCGAAGATCCGAAGAACAACTTCCTGCCCAGCTTCGGCAAGATCACCCGCTACTACGCCCCGGGCGGCCCGGGTGTGCGTACCGACACGGCGATCTACACCGGCTACACCATTCCCCCGTTCTACGACTCCATGTGCCTGAAACTGGTGGTCTGGGCGTTGACCTGGGAAGAAGCCATGGACCGCGGCCTGCGGGCCCTGGACGACATGCGCCTGCAGGGGGTCAAGACCACTGCCGCGTACTACCAGGAAATCCTGCGCAACCCGGAATTCCGTAGCGGCCAGTTCAACACCAGCTTCGTCGAAAGCCACCCTGAACTGACCAACTACTCGATCAAGCGCAAACCCGAAGAGCTGGCCCTGGCCATCGCCGCCGCCATCGCCGCCCACGCAGGCCTGTGAGGAACCGAATAATGTCCAAGAAAATCTTTGTTACCGACACGATCCTGCGCGACGCCCACCAGTCCCTGCTGGCCACCCGCATGCGCACCGAAGACATGCTGCCGATCTGCGACAAGCTCGACAAGGTCGGCTACTGGTCGCTGGAAGTCTGGGGCGGTGCCACCTTCGACGCCTGCGTGCGCTTCCTCAAGGAAGACCCGTGGGAGCGCCTGCGCAAGCTGCGTGCCGCGCTGCCCAACACCCGCCTGCAGATGCTCCTGCGTGGGCAGAACCTGCTGGGCTACCGCCATTACAGCGACGACGTGGTCAAGGCCTTCGTGGCCAAGGCCGCGGTCAACGGCATCGACGTGTTCCGCATCTTCGACGCCATGAACGATGTGCGTAACCTGCGCGTGGCCATCGAGGCGGTGAAAGCCGCCGGCAAGCACGCCCAGGGCACCATCGCCTACACCACCAGCCCGGTGCATACCGTCGATGCCTTCGTGCAGCAGGCCAAGCAGATGGAAGCCATGGGTTGCGACTCGGTGGCGATCAAGGACATGGCTGGCCTGTTGACCCCGTTCGCCACCGGCGAGTTGGTCAAGGCACTGAAAGCCGAGCAGTCATTGCCGGTGTTCATCCACTCCCACGACACCGCCGGCCTGGCCGCGATGTGCCAGCTCAAGGCCGTCGAGAACGGCGTCGACCATATCGACACCGCGATCTCCAGCTTCGCCTGGGGCACCAGCCACCCGGGCACCGAGTCGATGGTCGCCGCGCTCAAGGGCAGCGAGTTCGACACCGGCCTGGACCTCGAGTTGCTGCAGGAGATCGGCCTGTACTTCTACGCCGTGCGCAAGAAGTACCACCAGTTCGAAAGCGAGTTCACCGCCGTGGACACCCGCGTGCAGGTCAACCAGGTCCCGGGCGGGATGATTTCCAACCTGGCCAACCAGCTCAAGGAGCAGGGCGCGCTCAACCGCATGAACGAGGTGCTGGCGGAGATCCCGCGGGTGCGCGAAGACCTTGGCTTCCCGCCGCTGGTGACCCCGACCTCGCAGATCGTCGGCACCCAGGCGTTCTTCAACGTGCTGGCCGGCGAGCGCTACAAGACCATCACCAACGAGGTGAAGCTGTACCTGCAGGGCGGTTACGGCAAGGCCCCGGGCGTCGTCAACGAGCAGCTGCGCCGCCAGGCCATCGGCAGCGAGGAAGTGATCGACGTGCGCCCGGCCGACCTGCTCAAGCCGGAGATGGCCAAGCTGCGTGCCGATATCGGCAGCCTCGCGCACTCCGAGGAGGACGTGCTGACCTTCGCCATGTTCCCCGACATCGGCCGCAAGTTCCTCGAGGAGCGTGAAGCCGGCACCCTCAAGCCAGAAGCCTTGCTGCCGATTCCGGAAGCCGGCGCGGTGGGGGCGGTGGGCGGTGAAGGCGTACCGACCGAGTTCGTCATCGATGTCCACGGTGAAACCTACCGCGTCGATATCACCGGTGTCGGCGTGAAGGCCGAAGGCAAGCGCCACTTCTACCTGTCCATCGACGGCATGCCGGAAGAAGTGGTGTTCGAGCCGCTCAACGAATTCGTCGGCGGTGGCGGCAGCAAGCGCAAGCAGGCCAGCGCGCCGGGCCACGTCAGCACCAGCATGCCGGGCAACATCGTCGATGTGCTGGTCAAGGAAGGCGACGTGGTCAAGGCCGGCCAGGCGGTGCTGATCACCGAGGCGATGAAGATGGAGACCGAAGTCCAGGCGGCGATCGCCGGCAAGGTCGTGGCCATCCACGTGGCCAAGGGCGACCGGGTGACCCCGGGCGAGATCCTGATCGAGATCGAAGGCTGACAGAAGCCTTCATCTGCAAGCAGTTAACCTCTGGGGAGCGGATGCTCCCCTTTTTTTGCCTGGATAAATCAGTCCACGCGGCACGCTTCCAGCGTGCGGACTTGTCCCTCAGGCTGCTGGTTTTCCTCACTCAACCAACGCTCGAACCCCGCCGCCACGGTAGGCCATTCGGTATCGGTAATCGAATACCACGTTGTATCGCGGTTACGGTCCTTGACCACCATGTGGTTGCGGAACACGCCCTCGAACACAAAACCGAACCGCTCTGCCGCGCGCTTGGAGCGGGCATTGGCGTCGTTGCACTTCCATTCCAGCCGGCGATTGCCCAGCTCGAAGCCCAGCTTGCTCAAAAGGTAAACCGCCTCGGTACCCTTGGGTGTGCGTTGCATGGCGGCGCCGAAGGCGATGTGGCCAATCTCGAAGCGGCCCTGTTCGGGGACGATCGACATGTAGCTGAGGATGCCCTGAACCTGGCCGTTGGCGCGGTCGATCACACTGTAGAACAGCGGGTCGCGGCTGGCGGCGTTGCCTTCCAGCCAGCGGTCGAAGCTGGCGCGCTCAGCAAACGGGCCGTAGGGCAGGTAGTCCCATAGCGCTGGGTCCGAGCCCGGACCTTGCAGTACTTCCCAAAGGTCGTTGCCATGGCGCGCCGGGTCAAGCTTCTCCAGGCGGATGAAACGGCCTTCGATGGGCTCGGCCTTGGGCGTACCGGCGGGTTTCCAGTTCAATGCGTCGTTCATGTGCGGCCTACAGTGCTTTGCGGAATTGGATGAAGCCCGGCCGCTCGGCGACCTGCTCGTACAAGCTGATGGCGGTGGCGTTGGTCTCGTGGGTCAGCCAGTGCACCTTGATGCAGCCGGCGGCCTTGGCCGTGGCGTAGACATGCTCGATCAGCTGCCGACCGATGCCCAGGCCACGTACTTCACTGTCCACGTAGAGGTCCTGCAAGTAGCAGGAGTTCTCGATGCTCCAGTTGGAACGATGGTAGATGAAGTTGACCATCCCCACCGCCTTGCCATCGACCCAGGCCAACGCCGAGTGGGTCGGCTCGTTCGCATCGAGCAGGCGTTGCCAGGTGCTGGTGTTGACTGCGTCGGGCAGTTCGGCCTGGTAGAAGCGCAGGTAGGCCTGCCACAAGGGTAGCCAGGCGGCATGGTCTTCGGCGCGAACGGGGCGCAGGGTAATGGCTGTCATGGGGCTTTTCCTTCAGAGATCGCGCATGTGTGCGGCGAGTTGGTTATCCACAGGGTCGGCGCTGGCGGCCAGGCCTTCGCGGACCCCGGCGATGTCTTGCGCCGAACGGTTCTGGCTGAGTTTGCGTGCGCCCTGCAGGCGGGCGATCGGCAGGCGGATACCGACGATGGCGCGGAGCATGCCGTCAAGGTAGTCAGCCGGAGCATCGGCGACGCTCCACGGTGCTGCGCGGCCTTGCTCATGGCGATCGGTCAGGCGGCTGACGATGTCCAGCAATTGTGTTGGCTCGTGGATCACCTCCACCGGGCCCCAGGCATGCACCGTCATGTAGTTCCAGGTGGGCACCACCTTGGGGTTGTCCGCCTTGCTCGGGTAGTAGCCGGGGCTGACATAGGCGTCGGCGCCGGGGAATACCAGCAAGGCTTCAGCGCCTTGCGCCAGGTCCTGCCATTGCTGGTTGGCCCGGGCGAGGTGGCCGTAGACCGTGCCGAGTTCGCCCTCGCCGGTGGCGACCAGCACGGGCAGATGGGTGGCCAGCAGCCCGTGCTCACCGTGGCTGATCAGCGTTGCCAGGCGGGTGTGCAGCATGTGCTGGTGCAGGCGGGCAAGGTCATGTTCCTGATGCGGTTTGCTGTTGTACATGCCGGCGTTCCTTGTGCTGTGGCTTCATCCTAGGCAGGCTATTGGCTCTGTGTAAGAGCCATTCGTGACTGTTTTGATAGGTCCAATACCATGAGCGAACGTACCCACGCGTTGCCTTTCGATCCGGCAGGGATCGTCCTGGATCGCCGTCGCGGGCTCAGCCAGCAGCTTTACCAGGCCTTGCGCGCGCGCGTGCTGGATGGACGCCTGGAAGGCGGCACTCGGCTGCCGGCCACCCGTGACCTTGCGGCGGTGCTGGCGTTGTCGCGCAATAGCGTGGTGCGTGCCTATGACCAGTTGTATGCCGAGGGCTTTATCGAAAGCCGGGTAGGCGATGGCACTTATGTAAGCCGCCTGGGAAAACTATCCACACAACTGTCCACAGGGTTATCCCTGGGGTTATCAACAGGTTTATCCACATTCGAAGCGTCTGATACTGAGGATTTATCCAGTTTTGCACTGTGCAGCGAGCCGTTGTTGCGTCTGAAAAAGCACCATCTTCCGCCGCCAAAAGGCGATGCGCCGAGGGCTTTCAGGGTTGGCCTGCCAGCATTCGACCTGTTTCCTTTTGAGGTCTGGGCCAAGCTGCAAGCGGGTTTCTGGCGAAATCCCGATCCGGCGCAGCTCGGCTATGGCGACCCGGCAGGGGAGCTGCCGTTGCGTGAATTGATCGCCACCTATCTGCGTCGATCGCGGGGGCTTTCCTGCAGTGCTGAACAAATTGTGATCACCAGTGGTGCGCAGCAGGCGATCAGCCTTTGTGCACAGTTGCTGTTGCAGCCTGGTGACGGGGTGGCTGTGGAAAACCCGGGCTACCGCGCAGCCGGGCACGCCTTCGCCCTGGCGGGGGCAAGGGTCAGGGGTGTGCCGGTAGACGAAGAGGGCATGGACTGTGCGCGCCTGGCCGAGCTGCCGGATTGCCGGCTGGCTTACGTGACCCCGGCTCACCAGTACCCCACCGGTGTGACCATGAGCCTGGCCCGGCGCCTGGCGTTGCTGGCCTGGGCCGAGCGCCAGGACGGCTGGGTCGTGGAGGACGATTACGATGGCGAGTACCGCTACAGCGGTGCGCCTTTGGCACCGCTGGCGGCACTGGATCGGCAGGGCCGGGTGTTGTACGTGGGAACGTTCGGCAAGATCGCCTTTCCGGCTTTGCGGCTGGGTTACCTGGTGCTGCCCGGACGGCTGGTGCGGGCATTCAGCCAGGCCAAGGCGCTGGCGGTGCGGCACTCGGAAGTCGGCACGCAATGTGTCATGGCGCAGTTCATGGCCCAAGGGCATTTCCAGCGGCATATCCGCCGTATGCGCCGGGCGGCGCTGGCCCGCAAGAATGTGCTGAAGGCCGGTTGGCCCGTGGAGGTACCGGGGCTGGGGGCCATGCCAGACGTCGCAGCGGGGCTTCATGTGAAGGTGGCTGTGGATAACTTGGCGCGGGAGCAGGAGCTGGTGGCGCGGGCGGAGGCGGTGGGGGTGGAGGTCACTCCGCTGAGCAGCTACTGGCTGGAGGACAGCTCGGAACCTGCGGATACGAGGGCAGGGCTGGTATTGGGATTCGCGGCAGTGCCAGAAGGGGAGATTGCGCAGGCTTTGATGCGCCTGCGCAAGGCTTGGCGAGATTGAATGGGGCCGCTCTGCGACCCATCGCCGGCGAGCCGGCTCCCACAGGAATTACACATGTCTTTGTGGGAGCCGGCTTGCCGGCGATGGGCTGCAGAGCAGCCCCAAAAATATCAGGTCCCCGACTTGATCCTGGTCCAGGCCCGCGTCCGCGCCCGCTCGGCATCCCGTGGCAACGGCTTGAGCGTGTACAACTTGGCCATTGCCTCCGCCGTTGGGTACAGGTTCGGATTGTTGCGGATCGCCGGGCTGACCTTGTCGGTCGCATCCTTGTTCGGGTTCGGGTAGCCGACGAAGTCGCTGATCGGTGCGATCACTTCTGGTCGCAACAGGTAGTTGATGAATGTGTGGGCATCTTCAGGGTTGGCGGCGTTCTTGGGGATCGCCAGCATGTCGAACCAGATCGGCGCGCCTTCCTTCGGCAGGCGCATGTCCACCACCACGCCGTTCTTCGCTTCGCGAGCCCGATTCGCGGCCTGGGAGAAGCTGCCCGAGTAGCCCACCGCCACACAGATATCACCATTGGCGATGTCGGCCATGTACTTGGACGAGTGGAAGTAGGTTACATGCGGGCGGATCTTCAGCAGCAGGTCCTGGGCTTTCTGATAGTCGGCCGGCTTGCCGCTGTTAGGGTCCAGGCCCAGGTACGACAGCGCCAGCGGCAGGATCTCCGACGGCGAATCAAGCAGCGCCACGCCACACTGCTTGAGCTTGGCGATGTTCTCTTCCTTGAAGATCAGGTCCCAGCTGTCCACCGGTGCGTCGTCGCCGAGCACCGCCTTGACCTTGGCCGGGTTGAAGCCGATCAGCACCGTGCCGTACATGTAAGGCACGGCAAACTTGTTGCCGGGGTCATTGGCCTCGATCAGCTTCATCAGAGCCGGATCCAGATGTTGCCAGTTGGGCAGCTTCGCCCGATCGAGGGGCTGGAACACGCCGGCTTCTATCTGCTTGGCGAGGAACACGTTGGACGGCACCACCACGTCATAGCCGGAGTTGCCGGTGAGCAGCTTCGCCTCCAGTGCTTCATTGGTGTCGAAGATGTCGTAGATCAGCTTGACCCCGCTGTCCTTCTGGAAGTCGACCAGGGTTTGCGGGGTGATGTAGTCGAACCAGTTGTATACCCGCAGGGTGCGCTGTTCGGCGTGTGCCTGGAGTGCGCCAGCGAACAGGCCGGCGGCGATGAGCGGGGCGAGCAGACGTTTGAGTCGGGTCATGTTCACGCTCCTGGCTGGGTCTGCTGGAAGCCTTCCAGCACATTGACCGCGTTGATGCCGATTTCCTCCACAGCGTAGCCGCCCTCCATCACGAACAAGGTCGGCTTGCCCAGCTGGGCGATGCGCTTGCCCATCGCCAGGTAGTCGGGACTGTCGAGCTTGAACTGGGAGATGGGGTCGTCCTTGAAGGTATCCACGCCAAGGGAGATCACCAGCACATCGGCATCGAAGGCGGCGATACGCTGGCAGGCGTCTTCCAGGGCTGCGCTCCAGGCTGCCCAGTCGCTGCCGGCAGGCAGCGGGTAGTTGATGTTGCAGCCCTCGCCGGCACCTTCGCCGGTCTCGTCGGCGTAGCCGAGGAAGAACGGGAACTCGTCCTGCGGGTCGCCGTGGATCGAGGCGAAGAACACGTCGTTGCGGGTGTAGAAAATGTCCTGCGTACCGTTGCCGTGGTGATAGTCGACGTCGAGGATGGCTACCTTGCGCCGGCCTTGGTCGATGAAGGCCTGGGCGGCAATGGCTGCGTTGTTGAGGTAGCAGTAACCCCCCATCACTTCGCCTGCGGCGTGGTGCCCTGGCGGCCGGCACAGGGCGAAGGCGGCATGGGCGCCTTGCTGGATCGCGGCCTGGGCGGTCAGGGCGACCTGGGCGGCGCTGTAGGCGGCCTGCCAGGTGCCGGCGGTGATCGGTGCGCCAGCGTCGAAGCTGTAGTAACCGAGCTCTCCGTGCAGGCCGCTGGGTTTGACCTGGCGCAGGGTGCGCGCCGGCCAAGTGAACGGCAGCAGGTCACCTTCCTGGCCAAGCGCGGCCCAACGGCCCCAGGCGCCTTCGAAGAAATCCAGGTAGTCGGCGCTGTGGATGCGCTGCAGCGGCGCGCGGCCAAAGTCGACGGGGCCCTGCACGGGCCCGAGGTTGCGCTGCTTGACGCGCTCCAGGACGTGGTCGGCGCGCGACGGCATTTCGAAACAGGGCATCAGCTTGCCGTCGATGAGCTCGCAGCGGCCATGGTGCAGGCGGTGGTCATCGGAATAGATCGTCAGCACGTTGTTGTTCTCCGTATTCACTGGCGTGGAGCCATTTTTACGGACCGCCCGGTACTGGAGAACGTCGCGAACGGCCAAAAGGGGATCGATGTGGCCAAGCCGTCCGTAACCGGTCAACCGCGAAAATGGCTTGGCGCCACGCCGCTCCAGCGCTGGAAGGCATGTCGGAAGCTCGCGGTCTCGCTGAACCCCAATGTTTCGGCAATGCGGTAGATCGGCATCTGGTCCTCGGCCAGCAACTGCTTGGCCCGCTCGAAGCGCAGCTCGTCGAGGAGCTGTTGATAACTGCTGCCCAGCGCCTGCAAATGCCGGCGCAGTGTGCGCGACGAGCAGTTCATCTGCCGTGCCAAACCTTCCAGCCCAGGTGCGGCATCCAGTTGCCGCAGCAGCAGCTGGCGGATCCGCCCCAGCCAAGCTTGGCGGCCGGTGAACTCCAGGTTGAGGCGCCGGCAGCGTTCGCCCATGGCCTTGTGGGTGATCGGGTCGGCCAGGGGCAGGGGCATGTCCAGCCAGCGTCGTTCGAAGGCGAAGGCATTGTCGCTGGCGCCGAAGCCGAGCGGGCACTGGAATGCAGGGTCATAGAGCGCGTGGTAGCCCGGGCGCGGGTGTTCGAAACGCGCCGCCAGCAACGGTAGCTGGCGGCCGAGCAGGTCATCGCAGATCACTTTCAGCGACAGCAGGCAGAACTCGGCATTGAAGGCGGCCAGCCCAGGCGCGTCGTAATGGTCGCTGGCGCTGAGCCACACGCGCTGGCCATCGTCCACCAGGCGCAGCTGGAAGACTGTTCCCAGCAGTGCCGGAAAGGTCAGCGCCAGGCGCAGGGCGTCACCCAAAGTGGCACTTGAGAGCAGGGCGTAACCGAGCATGCCGTAGCACGACACGTGCATGCGCCGGCCGAGTTCCAGGCCGATGTCCTGGCGCCGGGCCACGGCGTTGGCGCAGACCTGCAGTTCCTGCTGGGTGGTGATGCGCGCATCGGCGTGGCCAAGGTCTGCGGGGCCTATGCCGCTGCCGGCGAGCATGTGCTGCGCGTCCACGCCGTCTTCCTGGAACACCTGGAGGATCAGCGAAACGGCGTTGAGGGTGGTGAGGTGGCTGTGCAGCATGCTCGGCATCCCGTTGAGCTGGGGAGCATTACCGAGCAAGTTGTGTGCCGTTCAGCAGGCGCCTGTTTCGTGCATAAAAAAAGGGCCCGTAGCATGCGCTCGGGCCCTTGAAAGGTTGAGAGGTGTCTAGTCCCTCGACCTGGTGAGACTGTTTGCAGCGGCCTGGGTTACGCCTTCAGCGGAACCAGACGGGGAGCGATCATGTTTTCAGGACGCAGGATGTCGTTGAGCATCTCTTCGTCCAGCAGCTTCTCTTCGCGCACCAGTTCCAGCACGCCGCGGCCGGTTTCCAGGGCGACGCGGGCGATACGGGTGGCGTTTTCGTAGCCGATGTACGGGTTCAGGGCGGTGACCAGGCCGATCGAGTGCTCGACCAGTTCACGGCAGCGCTGTTCGTTGGCGGTGATGCCGACGATGCAGTGCTCGCGCAGCATGTCCATGGCGCGTTGCAGCAGGCGGATCGAGTCGAAGATCTTGTAGGCGATCAGCGGTTCCATCACGTTCAGCTGCAGCTGGCCACCTTCGGCGGCGACGGTCAGGGCCAGGTCGTTGCCCATGATGGCGAACGCGACTTGGTTGACGGCCTCAGGGATAACCGGGTTGACCTTGCCTGGCATGATCGAGCTGCCTGGCTGGCGCGCCGGCAGGTTGATCTCGTTGATGCCGGTGCGTGGGCCGCTGGACAGCAGGCGCAGGTCGTTGCAGATCTTCGACAGCTTGACCGCGGTGCGCTTGAGCATGCCGGAGAACAGCACGAAGGCGCCCATGTCGGAGGTGGCTTCGATCAGGTCGGCAGCCGGCACCAGCGGCTGGCCGCTGATGATCGCCAGGCGCTGGACGGCCAGCATCTGGTAGCCCGGGTCGGCGTTGATGCCGGTACCGATGGCGGTGCCGCCCAGGTTGATTTCGGTCAGCAGTTCCGGAGCCAGCGAGCGCAGGCGCTGCAGGTCTTCGGTCATGGTGGTGGCGAAGGCGCGGAATTCCTGGCCCAGGGTCATCGGCACGGCGTCCTGCAGCTGGGTACGGCCCATCTTCAGTACGTGGTCGAACTCTTTACCTTTGGCAGCGAAGGCCTGGATCAGGCTGTCGAGGCTGGCCAGCAGGGCGTCGTGGCCCAGCAGCAGACCCAGACGGATCGCGGTCGGGTAGGCGTCGTTGGTCGACTGCGCCATGTTCACATCGTTGTTCGGGTGCAGGTACTGGTACTCACCCTTCTGGTGACCCATGGCCTCCAGCGCGATGTTGGCGATGACTTCGTTGGCGTTCATGTTGGTGGAAGTACCAGCACCGCCTTGAATCATGTCCACCACGAACTGCTCGTGGTAGTCGCCTTTGATCAGTCGTGCGCAGGCTGCGCTGATCGCGGCGTGCTTGGCATCGCTCAGGTGCCCCAGCTCGCGGTTGGCGTCAGCAGCTGCCTGCTTGACCATCGCCAGGCCGACTACCAGTTTCGGGTAGTGCGACAGCGGAACACCGGAGAGGTGGAAGTTGTTGGCAGCGCGCAGAGTCTGGATGCCGTAGTAGGCATCGGCAGGGACTTCAAGGGTACCAAGCAGATCTTTTTCGACGCGGAACGATGCAGCGGAGGACATGATGGATATCATCTCGATTTTGACCCGGCACCTGCCGGAATGGCGCCAATGCTAGGGCTGCCCAGATTTTGCGGCCAATGCTGTTGCACGCTAACCTATGCACAAACGGCATACGGTTTGATGTGACGCCGATTGACAATCGAGCGTGTTCCATTTTGGTGCACGCAGTGCGGAGTAGTCGATGAACCTCGAAAGCAAATGGCTGGAGGACTTCAGTGCCCTGGCCTCGACCCGCAGTTTCTCGCAGGCGGCCGAGCGCCGGTTCGTTACCCAGCCGGCGTTCAGCCGACGCATACGCAGCCTGGAAGCGGCGCTGGGCCTGACCTTGGTGAATCGTTCCCGCACGCCCATTGAGCTGACCGAGGCCGGGCAGCTGTTTCTCGTCACCGCGCGCACCGTTGTCGACCAGTTGAGCGAAGTTCTTCGCCATTTACATCACCTGGAAGGCGGCCAGGGCGAGGTGATCCAGGTCTCGGCCGCGCACTCCTTGGCCTCGGGCTTTTTCCCGCGCTGGGTGGCGCAATTGCGCAACGATGGCCTGAACATCGCCACGCGCCTGGTCGCCACCAACGTCGGTGATGCGGTGCATGCACTACGCGAAGGCGGCTGCGACCTGATGCTGGCCTTCTATGACCCGGACGCGGCACTGCAGATGGATGCCGAGATCTTCCCGTCGTTGCACATGGGCAATACCGAAATGCTTCCGGTGTGTGCCGTGGGCCCCGACGGCAAGCCGCTGTTCGACCTGGAGGGGGAGGCCAGCGTGCCCTTGCTGGCCTACAGTGCCGGCGCCTTCCTCGGCCGATCGGTCAACCTGCTGCTGCGCCAGCGCAACCTGCGCTATACCACTGTCTATGAAACGGCCATGGCCGACAGTCTGAAGAGCATGGCGCTCGAAGGCATGGGCATCGCCTGGGTCCCGAAGCTGTCGATGCGCGGTGAACTGGAGCGTGGCGAGCTGGCGATCTGCGGTGGCAGCCAGTGGCATGTGCCACTGGAAATCCGCCTGTATCGCTGCGCCTTGGTGCGCAAGGCCAACGTGCGTTTGCTGTGGCGCAAGCTGGAGGGCGGTTCAGTTGACCCGAAAGTCAGCCAAACCCCCGAAAAATAAGGCCGACAGTTGGTCGCCGGGGGTGCCGTGACCGCGCAACGTTACGCTATACTGCGCGGCCCCTCGACCGGATAGATTCCGGTCATGATCAGCAAACAAGCCACGCCGGTCGTCCCGCGTGGCTTGTTGTTTTTTGACGCGCCTGCGGGCGCACAAGCGAAGAGGCTCGACGATGAGTGCACTGGTTGGCGTGATCATGGGCTCCAAGTCCGATTGGTCCACCCTTAGCCACACCGCCGATATGCTGGAAAAACTCGGCATTCCCTACGAAGTGAAGGTGGTTTCCGCCCACCGCACCCCGGACCTGCTGTTCCAGTACGCCGATGAGGCCGAAGGCCGCGGCATCGAAGTGATCATCGCCGGCGCCGGCGGCGCCGCCCACCTGCCGGGCATGTGCGCCGCCAAGACCCACCTGCCGGTGCTCGGTGTGCCGGTGCAGTCGTCGATGCTCTCGGGTGTCGATTCGCTGCTGTCGATCGTGCAGATGCCTGCTGGCGTACCGGTCGCCACCCTGGCCATCGGCAAGGCCGGCGCGATCAACGCAGCCTTGCTGTCGGCGAGCATCCTCGGGGCCAAGCACCCGCAGTTCCACGCGGCGCTCAAGCAGTTCCGCACCGAGCAGACCGACACCGTGCTGGACAATCCAGACCCGCGTCAGGCTTGAGGCTGAAACCCATGAAGATCGGTGTAATCGGTGGTGGCCAGCTGGGCCGCATGCTGGCCCTGGCGGGGACTCCGCTGGGCATGAACTTCGCTTTCCTCGACCCGGCACCGGACGCCTGCGCCGCGCCGCTGGGCGAGCACCTGCGCGCCGACTACGGCGACCAGGACCACCTGCGCCAGCTGGCCGACGAAGTCGACCTGGTGACCTTCGAGTTCGAAAGCGTGCCGGCCGAGACCGTGGCCTTCCTCTCGCAGTTCGTCCCGGTCTATCCGAGCGCCGAGGCCCTGCGCATCGCCCGTGACCGCCTGTTCGAGAAGAGCATGTTCCGCGATCTGGGGATTCCCACCCCGGCCTTTGCCGACATCCTCTCGCAGGCGGACCTCGATGCCGCGGTGGCCAGCATCGGCCTGCCGGCCGTGCTCAAGACCCGCACCCTGGGTTACGACGGCAAGGGCCAGAAGGTCCTGCGCAAGCCCGAAGACGTGGTCGACACTTTCGCCGAACTGGGCAGCGTGCCGTGCCTGCTGGAAGGCTTCGTGCCGTTCACCGGCGAAGTGTCGCTGGTGGCCGTGCGCGCCCGCGACGGTGAAACCCGCTTCTACCCGCTGGTGCACAACACCCACGACAGCGGCATCCTGCGCCTGTCGGTGGCCAGCGAGGCGCACCCGTTGCAGGCCCTGGCCGAAGACTACGTCGGCCGCGTGCTGCAGAAACTCGACTACGTCGGTGTAATGGCCTTCGAGTTCTTCGAAGTGGACGGTGGCCTGAAGGCCAACGAAATCGCCCCGCGTGTGCACAACTCCGGGCACTGGACCATCGAAGGCAGTGAGTGCAGCCAGTTCGAGAACCACCTGCGCGCCGTGGCCGGCCTGCCGCTGGGCTCGACCGCCAAGGTCGGCGAAAGCGCCATGCTCAACTTCATCGGCGAAGTGCCAGCAGTGGACAAGGTCGTCGCCATCGATGACTGCCACCTGCACCACTACGGCAAGGCATTCAAGGTCGGGCGCAAGGTTGGCCACGCCACCCTGCGCTGCCAGGACATGGCCACCCTGAAGGCCAAGATTGCCGAAGTAGAGGCGTTGATCGCCGGCTGATCGAACTTCTGCCGGGCATTGCCGCTCTGAGATGGCAACATGCCAAAGCGCTGACTAGGCTTTGGCATGTCTCATGTTCATCACAGAGGGATTGCCATGGGCATCATTGGAACCATCTTCATCGGCCTGATCGTCGGCCTGCTGGCGCGTTTCCTGAAACCGGGTGACGACAGCATGGGCTGGATCATGACCATTCTCCTCGGCATCGCCGGTTCCCTGGCCGCCACCTACGGCGGACAAGCCCTGGGCATCTACCAGGCCGGGCAGGCCGCGGGCTTCTTCGGGGCCTTGGTCGGCGCGATCATCCTGCTGGTGATCTACGGCTTCATCAAGAAACGCTGAATTCCCGCTAGAATGCCCGGCAATTCATCCTGAGTTGCCGAGCATTTTCATGCGTGCGTTATTCCTCATTCCCCTGTTGCTGGCCAGCGCCCTGGCCCATGCCGAACTGCCCGAGACCGACTGGCTGGAGCTGATGCCCAAGTCGGACCAGAAGGCGCTCGAGCAGATGCCCGAGATCGACCACAACTCCCCGGAAGCCCTGGGCACCTTCACCGCCAAGGGTGGGCTGAAGCAGAGCAAGGGCCTGCCGGCAGTGATGTACTCGACCAAGACCGTGGCCGCCATGAACGGCAGGCAGATCCGCCTGGGTGGGTATCCGGTGCCGCTGGAGAGCGATGCCAAAGGCAACAGCACGCTGTTTTTCCTGGTGCCGTACCCGGGGGCGTGCATCCATGTACCGCCGCCGCCACCGAACCAGCTGGTGCTGGTGCGGTATCCGAAAGGGTTGAAGATCGACGACATTTACACGCCGCTGTGGGTGACCGGCACCTTGAAGGTGGAGAAAGTCAGCAATGACTTGGCGGATGCGGCCTATGCACTGGAGGCGGGGCAGGTGAGGGTGGTGGAAGACGCGGATCTGTAAGGTATTTTTCCTGTCGAGGCCCTATCGCCGGCAAGCCGGCTCCCACAGGCGACCGCGCAATCCTGTGGGAGCCGGCTTGCCGGCGATAGGGCCAGTACAGGCGGCTGAAACTATCGGGTCAGAGCGCTTCGCTACCGATTGCCACGCTCATCGCATGAGTCGCCCCTGGCTTGAGCACCACCACGTCATCCATCACATTCGCCGTCTCGATGCACAGCATGCGCTGCCAGCCATCGTCGGCCATATCCGGCAGGTCGCGGGCGCGGTCGGTCCAGGGGTTCCAGATCACCGCGGTGCGTGAGCCGCCAGCGGTAAGGGTGATGCGTCGGTTCCAGTGCGGATCGACAATCGCCAGTCGCTCGGGCGCGTTCAGGTAGATGCGATCAGTCTCGCCCGCGAATCCCAGGTTGCCCTGTTGTTTGCGCTGTTCCCAGTTGGCCAGTGTTTCGATGTAGGCCAACCCGTCCACGCCTTCCACTTGCACCTGGCGCACATCGCTCACGGCAAAGTAGCTGTGCAGCGCCTGGCTCAGGGTAACGTCGGTATTGCCGAGGTTGTAGCTGGTGAGGGTGAGCTTCAGCTGGTCACCCAGCTCTACCAGGAGCTTGAGCTGGACCTCATGAGGCCATCCCGGCAGGTCACCCTGGGCTTCGGGCAATTCGAACTCGACCTGCAGGTGGTCGCCGTGTTCCTCGGCGCGCAACAACTGCCAGTCACGGCCACGCACCAGGCCGTGGGCGGGCGGCTGCTCGCCCTTGAACATGGCTTTGACCGAATCGGGATTGCGCTCGAAGATACCGAACCACGGCCAGCACACGGGTGCGCCGGCACGCACCGACTTGCCCTGGCGGAAGATGGCCTGGTCGCTCAGCCACAGCAGCGGTGGCTCGCCCAGGCGCTGATAGCTCAGGACCTGGGCGCCCTGCTGGGCAATCAGTAGTTCGGCATGATCGCTGGTGATGCGCCAGCAGTTGAGTTCGCCGTGCAGCTCGGTCTCGACCGTGAAGTTAGCCATTGCGTTCGTCTCATTGATTGTCTGTCAGGCCGTTGGACCCGGTGACGTGCAATGAGTTTACCGCTCGCCAGGCTCAGCGACGAGGTACGGAGCGGGTGCGACCACTGCCATCGATGGCGACGAACACGAACACTGCCTCGGTAACCTTGCGCCATTCGCTGGACAGTGGGTCGTCGCTCCATACCTCGACCATCATCTGGATCGAGCTGCGGCCGATTTCCAGGGTCTGGGTATAGAAGGACAGCTGCGCGCCCACGGCCACCGGGACCAGGAATGCCATGCGGTCGATGGCTACCGTGGCCACTCGGCCTCCGGCGACGCGGCTGGCCATGGCGGTACCGGCCAGGTCCATCTGGGCGACCAGCCAGCCGCCGAAGATATCGCCGAAACCATTGGTTTCGCGCGGCAGCGCGGTGATCTGCAAGGCCAGGTCGCCTTGCGGGATAGGATCTTCTTGTTCGAGCTCAATCATGCGGTGGGGCCTCTGACCCGTGACGCTTCGTTGGTGGCGCAATAACGGACGCCGTAAAAACGATTCAGCAACACGCATACTACGCTGATTTCGCTTCAGGGGGCGGCCTCAGGGAAACTCTGCGAAACAGTCTGACAACGATGACCGACGTTTTCGCACAACATCCCTCAGGATAAGCAACCTTTTCCTACGAGCGGGCAGTATATATACCTGCACAGCCAGCGACGACCGCGCATTCATGAATATCTGTATGGATTTTGTACCGCTATGAGCGCGGCTCGGCAATTTGCTATCTTCGCCGACTATTCAATCCAGAAGCCGCATGCCAAGCGGTCCGCAGACCTACAAGAGAAAGAACAGCGATGACCTCCGTGCAGAGCAGTATCGAGCAGCCGTCCCGGCCGTTGTCCCGCAGTGACTACAAGACTCTCTCGCTGTCCGCCCTGGGCGGTGCCCTGGAGTTTTACGACTTCATCATCTTCGTGTTCTTCGCCACGGTGGTGGGCAAGCTGTTCTTCCCCGCCGACATGCCTGAATGGCTGCGCCTGATGCAGACCTTCGGCATCTTCGCCGCCGGCTACCTGGCCCGGCCATTGGGCGGCATCGTCATGGCCCACTTTGGCGACCTGCTCGGCCGCAAGAAGATGTTCACCCTGAGCATTTTCATGATGGCCGTGCCGACCCTGGTGATGGGGCTGCTGCCCACCTATGCGCAGATTGGCCTGTGGGCGCCGATCCTGCTGCTGTTGATGCGGGTTATCCAGGGCGCGGCCATCGGTGGCGAGGTGCCGGGGGCCTGGGTGTTCGTCTCCGAGCACGTGCCGGCGCGCAACACCGGCTATGCCTGCGGCACCCTGACCGCCGGCCTGACCTCGGGCATCCTGCTTGGCTCGCTGGTGGCGACGCTGATCAACACGATCTACAGCCCCGAGGAAGTGGCGGACTACGCCTGGCGTATCCCGTTCCTGCTCGGTGGGGTGTTCGGTTTCTTCGCGGTCTACCTGCGCCGCTGGCTGCATGAGACCCCTGTGTTTGCCGAGATGCAGGCACGCAAGGCCCTGGCCGAAGAGCTGCCGCTGCGCGCGGTGCTGCGTGATCATCGCGGCGCGATCATCCTGTCAATGCTGCTCACCTGGCTGCTGTCGGCCGGCATCGTGGTGATCATCCTCATGACCCCGGCATTGCTGCAGAGCCTCTACCACGTCAGCCCCACCGACTCGCTCAAGGCCAATAGCCTGGCCATCGTGCTGCTCAGCCTGGGCTGCGTCGGCGCTGGCAGCCTGGCCGACCGTTTCGGTGCCGGGCGGGTGTTCATCGTTGGCAGCCTGATGCTGCTGGCGTCGTCCTGGGCCTTCTACCACAGCCTGCCGACACGCCCGGACCTGCTGTTCCCGCTCTATGCGCTGACTGGCCTGTGCGTGGGTATCGTCGGCGCCGTGCCTTACGTGATGGTCAAGGCGTTTCCGCCTGTCGTGCGCTTCAGCGGCCTGTCGTTCTCCTACAACCTCGCCTACGCGATCTTCGGTGGTCTCACGCCGATGGTGGTGACCGCGCTGCTCAAGTTCAGTCCGATGGCACCCGCCTATTACGTGGCGTGCCTGTGCGCCGTTGGTCTGCTGGTGGGCATCTATCTGCTCGCGCGCAAACGCTGAAACCCGCTCTAGCTCCCCCCTCCGCAACATCCTGTAAAGGCCATCCCGGTTACCGGTGATGGCCTTTCATCCAATTGTCACATTCGAGTCATAGAGTGTTCATGCGGCCTGCAGATACTTGGGCCCGTTCCATCTCACAACCCACGATATTCCTGCTAGGAGCAAGGCATGAAACTGAAGCGTTTGATGGCGGCCCTGACCTTTGCCGCCGCTGGCGTCGCTGCCGCCAATGCGGTCGCCGCTGTCGATCCTGCAATCCCGACCTACACCAAGACCACCGGTGTTTCGGGCAACCTCTCCAGCGTCGGTTCCGACACCCTCGCGAACCTGATGACCCTGTGGGCCGAGGCCTACAAGAAGGAATATCCGAACGTAAACATCCAGATCCAGGCCGCCGGTTCCTCGACCGCGCCACCCGCCCTGACCGAAGGCACCGCCAACCTGGGCCCGATGAGCCGCAAGATGAAGGACGTCGAGCTGCAGGCGTTCGAGCAGAAGTACGGCTACAAGCCGACTGCCATCCCGGTTGCCGTTGACGCCCTGGCCGTGTTCGTTCACAAGGACAACCCGATCAAAGGCCTGACCATGGCCCAGGTCGACGCCATCTTCTCCTCCACCCGTCTGTGCGGTGGCAAAGCCGACGTCAAGACCTGGGGCGACCTGGGCGTGACCGGCGACCTGGCCAACAAGCCAGTTCAGCTGTTCGGCCGTAACTCGGTATCCGGCACCTACGGCTACTTCAAGGAAGAAGCCCTGTGCAAAGGCGACTTCAAGCCTAACGTCAACGAACAGCCTGGCTCGGCTTCGGTCGTGCAATCGATCAGCTCCTCGCTGAACGGCATCGGCTACTCGGGCATCGGCTACAAGACCGCCAGCGTCAAGACCGTGGCCCTGGCCAAGAAAGAAGGCGGCGCGTTCGTCGAAGACAACGAAGCCAACGCCCTGAACGGTACCTACCCGCTGTCGCGCTTCCTCTACGTCTATGTCAACAAGGCCCCGAACAAGCCTCTGGCCCCGCTGGAAGCCGAGTTCGTCAAGCTGGTGCTGTCGCAGGCCGGCCAGCAAGTTGTCGTGAAGGACGGCTACATCCCGCTGCCAGCCAAGGTGGTCGACAAGACCCTGGCCGACCTGGGCCTGTCCCACGCGGGTAACGTTGCAAAGAAGTAAGTAACTGAGGATGAGGCCGGTGCCACAGAATGCCGGCCTCCTCCACGAATTCCTTAGTCCGAAGCCAGGGCTCCTGAGCGGCGGGCTTTTTTGCGTCACTGCACTGTCATGTTTTTGTCATACGGGACCGCTAGGGTGTGCGCATGAATGATCTGGCCAACTCCACAATGACCCAAAATTCTCCTCCCGTGCGCATTGACTTCAATACGCCCGAGTTGCAACGCAAGCGCCGCCTGCGCGCCCTCAAGGATCGCCTGACCCGCTGGTACGTCCTGGTGGGCGGGCTCGCCGTGCTGGCGGCGATCACGCTGATTTTCTTCTACCTGGCCTATGTGGTGCTGCCGCTGTTCCAGGGCGCCACGCTTACCAGCAAGAAGGCGCTGGAGCCGACCTGGCTGCAGCAGGACGCCGGTAAACCGCTGCTGATCGCCCTCGAGGAACAGAACCTCGTGGGTATGCGTGTTTCCGACAAGGGCCAGGCCCTGTTCTTCGACACCAAGACCGGCAACGAACTGAAGCGCGTCGACCTGCCGCTGCCGGCCGGCGCCCAGGTCAGCTCGATCAGCACCGACCAGCCGGGCAGCCCGCTGGTGGTGGTGGGCCTGTCCAACGGCCAGGCGCTGGTGTTCCACCACACCTACAAGATCACCTATCCGGACAACAAGAAGACCATCGAGGCGGGCATCGACTTCCCCTATGGTCAGGACCTGTTCACCCTGGATGACCAAGGCCGCGCGCTGGAGCATGTGAGCATCAACGTCAACGGCGACACCTTGTTGCTGGCCGGTTCCACCGGTGCGCACCTGCAGGTGATCGAACTGTCGCGCACCGAGAACATGATGACCGACGAGGTCACTGTCGAGCAGAACCGTATCGAACTGCCGCAGATGACCGAGGTGGTGAAGAACATCTTCATCGACCCGCGCCAGCAGTGGCTGTACGTGGTCAACGGTCGCGCCACTGCCGACGTGTTCAGCCTGCGCGACAAAAGCCTCAACGGCCGCTACAAGCTGCTCGAGGACGGCAACGCCGAGATCACCGCGACCGCCCAGCTGGTCGGTGGTATCTCGCTGATCTTCGGTGATTCCAAGGGTGGCCTGAGCCAGTGGTTCATGGCCCGCGACCCCGATGGCGAGTCGCGCTTCAAGTTGATCCGCAGCTTCCAGCTGGGCAAGGCCCCGGTGGTGCAGATCGACGCCGAGGAGCGCCGCAAGGGCTTCATCGCCCTGGACAGCGAAGGCAAGCTCGGCGTGTTCCACAGCACCGCGCACCGCACCCTGCTGGTCGAGCCGGTCGCCGAAGGCGCGGGCATCCTCGCCCTGTCGCCGCGCGCCAACCGCATCATCATCGAGCAAGGCAACAAGCTGCTGCCGCTGAGCCTGAAGAACCCGCACCCGGAAGTCTCGTTCAGCGCGCTGTGGGGCAAGGTCTGGTACGAGAACTACGACGAACCCAAGTATGTCTGGCAGTCGACCGCCTCGAACACCGACTTCGAACCCAAGCTGAGCCTGTCGCCGCTGACCTTCGGTACGCTCAAGGCCGCGTTCTACGCGATGATCCTGGCCGCACCGCTGGCCATCGCCGCCGCCATCTACACCGCCTACTTCATGGCCCCGGGCATGCGCCGCAAGGTCAAGCCGGTGATCGAGTTGATGGAAGCGATGCCGACGGTGATCCTCGGCTTCTTCGCCGGCCTGTTCCTCGCGCCGTACCTCGAAGGCCACCTGCCGGGCGTGTTCAGCCTGTTCCTGATCATGCCGATCGGCATCCTGCTTGCCGGCTACAGCTGGAGCCGCCTGCCGGAGTCGATCCGCCTGCGCATCCCTGATGGCTGGGAAGCGGCGATCCTGATCCCGGTGATTCTCGTCATCGGCTGGTTCGCCCTGTACATGAGCCCGTTCCTCGAGAGCTGGTTCTTCGATGGCGACATGCGCCTGTGGATCACCAACGATCTGGGGATCACCTATGACCAGCGCAACGCCCTGGTAGTGGGTATCGCCATGGGCTTCGCGGTCATCCCGAACATCTACTCCATCGCCGAGGACGCCGTGTTCAGCGTGCCGCGCAGCCTGACCCTGGGCTCGCTGGCCCTGGGCGCGACGCCATGGCAAACCCTGACCCGCGTGGTCATCCTCACCGCCAGCCCGGGCATCTTCTCGGCGCTGATGATCGGTATGGGCCGTGCGGTGGGTGAGACCATGATCGTGCTGATGGCCACCGGCAACACCCCGGTGATGGAGCTGAACCTGTTCGAGGGCATGCGCACCCTGGCCGCCAACGTGGCCGTGGAAATGCCCGAATCGGAAGTCGGCGGCAGCCACTATCGTGTGCTGTTCCTCGCCGCCCTCGTGCTGCTGATGTTCACGTTCATCATGAACACTTTGGCCGAGCTGATTCGCCAGCGCCTGCGCAAGAAATACTCGTCGCTTTGATAGAAAGGTAGAGATCCGTGAAAAAGGATTCCCTCAAAGGCTGGTTCAAGAGCGGCGCCCCCGGCGTCTGGATCAGTGGCGGCGCGGTGGCCATGGCGGTCATCATGACCGTCGGCCTGCTGGCCGTGATCGCCGTGCGCGGCCTGGGCCACTTCTGGCCGGCCGACCTGGTCCAGGCCACCTACAAGGTGCCGGGCCAGGCTGACCACATCGTCATCGGTGAAGTGGTGCAGAAGGAAGAAGTGCCCCGCGAAC
Organism: Pseudomonas sp. CCOS 191; assembly: GCF_001007005.1. Lineage (NCBI taxonomy): Bacteria > Pseudomonadati > Pseudomonadota > Gammaproteobacteria > Pseudomonadales > Pseudomonadaceae > Pseudomonas > Pseudomonas sp. CCOS 191. Next base: position 5,921,168 of record NZ_LN847264.1, on the reverse strand, counting down.
GCCTCAAGGGTGCCGGCCTGCCGGTGCCCGACCAGGGCCCGGAGTTCATGACCCGCGAGCTGATCAAGGTGGGCAACCGCGACCTCAACGGCAGCGACTTCACCTGGGTGGTCGGCGAGTGGCTGGTCGACCAGCAGAAACCTGCCGACCTGATTGCCCTGGAGCGCCGCGAATGGGGCAACTTCTACGGCTATCTGGTCAGCGTCAAGGAAGAGGGCCGCGTGGTCGCCCAGGGGCCGGAAGCCTGGAACGAGCTGCAGGCCCGCCTCAAGCGCGCCAGCCAACTCAACGACCAGCTTGTGAAGCTCGAGAAGAAGGACATCGGTGCCATCAACCATGGCCTCGAGCGCCTGCGCCTGCACAGCCGCAAGCTGGAACTGGACGGCAAGCTCGACGCCGCCGCCCAGGCCGACATGGACGCCGAGCGCGCTGAGCTGAACAACCGCTACAAGGCCATCGAAGAGCGCCTCAACGGCCTGCATCAGGAGTTCGCCCGCGACAGCCTGGTAGCCCGCGACGGCAACGGCCGGGAAGTTGAGATCAACCTGAGCAAGGTGGTCCACGCCATCCAGCCGAACGCCATGTCCGGCTTTACCAAGATGGGCGCCTACTTCGCCAAGGTGTGGGAGTTCCTCAGCGACGACCCGCGTGAGGCCAACACCGAAGGCGGTATCTTCCCGGCCATCTTCGGCACCGTGATGATGACCCTGATCATGGCGGTGATCGTCACCCCGTTCGGCGTGCTGGCTGCTGTCTACCTGCGTGAATACGCCAGGCAGGGCCCGGTGACCCGGTTGATCCGCATCGCCGTGAACAACCTCGCCGGCGTCCCGGCGATCGTCTACGGCGTGTTCGGCCTGGGCTTCTTCGTCTACGTGCTGGGCGGCTCGATCGACCGGCTGTTCTTCCCCGAGTCGCTGCCGGCACCTACGCTGGGTACGCCGGGTCTGCTGTGGGCTTCGCTGACCCTGGCGCTGCTGGCCGTGCCGGTGGTGATCGTGGCCACCGAGGAAGGTTTGGCGCGTATTCCGCGCACTGTTCGCGAAGGCTCGCTGGCCCTGGGCGCGACCAAGGCCGAGACGCTGTGGAAGATCGTCCTGCCGATGGCCAGCCCGGCCATGATGACCGGCATGATCCTCGCCGTGGCCCGCGCCGCTGGCGAAGTGGCCCCGCTGATGCTGGTGGGTGTGGTGAAGCTGGCGCCATCGCTGCCGGTGGACGGCAACTACCCGTACCTGCACCTGGACCAGAAGATCATGCACCTGGGCTTCCACATCTACGACGTCGGCTTCCAGAGCCCCAACGTCGAGGCCGCGCGGCCGCTGGTGTACGCCACCGCGCTGCTGCTGGTGATGGTGATCGCCACCCTCAACCTCTCGGCGGTGTGGATCCGTAACCACCTGCGCGAGAAGTACAAGGCCCTGGACCACTGATCCTGATTGCAAGCGTGCCGCCCGGATGCCGGGCGGCCCTTTGAAACGAATTGATAGCGTATGGAGTTGACCATGCAGCATGAATCCCACGCCCACGGCATCGACATGTCGGCCCTGGGCCGCGACAAGCAGAGCCTGCGCCTGGCTGAAGAGACCGTGGCCATCGAAGTGCCCGGCCTGTCCCTGTTCTACGGCGACAAGCAAGCACTGTTCGACGTCAGCATGAACATCCCCAAGCAGCGCGTGACCGCCTTCATCGGCCCGTCCGGCTGCGGCAAGTCCACGCTGCTGCGCACCTTCAACCGCATGAACGACCTGGTCGACGGCTGCCGTGTCGAAGGCGCCATCAACCTGTACGGCAACAACATCTACCGCAAGGGCGAGGACGTGGCCGAGCTGCGTCGCCGCGTGGGTATGGTATTCCAGAAGCCCAACCCGTTCCCCAAGACCATCTACGAGAACGTGGTCTACGGCCTGCGTATCCAGGGTATCAACAAGAAGCGCGTGCTCGACGAGGCCGTCGAGTGGGCGCTGAAGGGCGCGGCCCTGTGGGATGAGGTCAAGGACCGCCTGCACGAGTCGGCGCTGGGCCTGTCCGGTGGCCAGCAGCAGCGTCTGGTGATCGCCCGTACCATTGCCGTTGAGCCGGAAGTGCTGTTGCTCGACGAGCCGTGCTCGGCACTGGACCCGATCTCGACGCTGAAGGTCGAAGAGCTGATCTACGAACTGAAATCCAAGTACACCATCGTCATCGTGACCCACAACATGCAGCAGGCGGCCCGTGTTTCGGACTACACCGCCTTCATGTACATGGGCAAACTGGTCGAATTCGGTGATACCGACACCCTGTTCACCAACCCGGCGAAGAAGCAGACCGAAGACTACATCACCGGTCGCTACGGCTAAGGCCGGCAAGGTAGGAACGCCAGGGAACGACACGAACGACTTGAAGCCTGCAGCTGCTTCGCGGAGCGAAACGATGATCAACAAAGAAAGCCTTACCCACCACATCTCCCAGCAGTTCAACGCCGAGCTCGAGGAGGTGCGCAGCCACTTGCTGGCCATGGGCGGGCTGGTGGAGAAACAGGTGAACGACGCCGTCACCGCGCTGATCGAGGCCGACTCGGGCCTTGCCCAGCAAGTGCGCGAGGTCGACGAACAGATCAACCAGATGGAGCGCAACATCGACGAGGAGTGCGTGCGCATCCTCGCCCGTCGCCAGCCGGCGGCCTCCGACCTGCGCCTGATCATCAGCATCTCCAAGTCGGTGATCGACCTGGAGCGCATCGGTGACGAATCGACCAAGATTGCCCGCCGTGCCATCCAGCTGTGCGAGGAAGGCGAGTCGCCGCGTGGTTATGTCGAGGTGCGCCATATCGGCGACCAGGTGCGCAACATGGTCCGCGACGCGCTGGACGCCTTCGCCCGCTTCGACGCCGACCTGGCGCTGTCGGTGGCCCAGTACGACAAGACCATCGACCGCGAGTACAAGACGGCGCTGCGCGAGCTGGTCACCTACATGATGGAAGATCCGCGCTCGATCTCCCGCGTGTTGAGCGTGATCTGGGCCCTGCGTTCGCTGGAGCGCATCGGCGACCACGCACGCAACATCTCCGAGTTGGTGATCTACCTGGTACGTGGTACCGACGTGCGCCACATGGGCCTCAAGCGCATGAAGGCCGAGGTGCAGGGCGAAGCGTTCGATGAGGGCGAAATCGCTAATGTTCCGGCTGAACCGGACGATAAATAAGATTGCTCCCGAGCATGAACGCCCGGCAACCGCCGGGCGTTTTCGTTTGCGGTCGAGCACCAGCAGGCACCCGCGAACCGTGTGAGAAGTCCCGGCGTGACCAGTGGTTTGGCAAATGGCCATCAGTCGGCGGTATGCTAGCCGGGATCAAGAGGAGTATCGATGAGTAAAGTGAATGTGCTGGTCGTGGATGATGCCCCGTTCATCCGCGATCTGGTAAGGAAGTGCCTGCGCAATGCCTTCCCCGGCATGGTGATCGAGGACGCGGTCAACGGTCGCAAGGCCATGGCCATGCTGAGCAAGGAACGTTTCGACCTGGTCCTGTGCGACTGGGAAATGCCGGAGATGTCCGGCCTCGAACTGCTGACCTGGTGCCGTCAGCAGGAAGAGATGAAGACCATGCAGTTCATCATGGTGACCAGCCGTGGCGACAAGGAGAACGTGATCCAGGCCATCCAGGCCGGCGTTTCCGACTTCGTCGGCAAGCCGTTCACCAACGAGCAACTGCTGACCAAGGTGAAGAAGTCGCTGACCAAGATCGGCAAGCTCGACAGCCTGATGTCCAGCGCGCCGGCGCGGGTCAACTCGGCGTTTGCCAACGATTCGCTCAGTGCCTTGACCGGTGGTCGTCCGGAGGCGGCCAAGGTGAACGCGCCCGTCGCCGCGCCCGTGGCAGCGGCGGCCAAGCCTCTGATCAACGCCCCCACGCCGAAGACTGCCGCTGCGGCGGCCCAGGCTGGTCGTGGCCAGGGCCAGCTGCGCCTGTCCAGTGGCACCCAGCCGTGCATGATCAAGGCCCTGAGCCTCAAGGAAGCCCTGCTGGTGGTGCGCCGCGGCACCAACCTGCCACAGGTGCTCGAAGGTGCGGTGCTGGACCTGGAGCAAGGCGAGAATGCCGAAACCGCGCGCCTGAACGGCTACCTGCACGCCATTGCGGCGCTGGAGCCCAAGCCTGAGAGCGACTGGCTGCAGCTGACCTTCAAGTTCGTCGACCAGGATGCGCAGAAACTCGACTACCTGTCGCGGCTGATCGCCCGCGGCACGGCGCAGAAGCACTTCACGCCTGGCGCCTGATGGCCGCTTGAGCACCGCGTCGGAGCGGATGTAGTGGGAGCGGGCTTGCCCCCTCCCACGTTACACCTCCAGCATCCCGACCAACTGTCATATCCCTCTCAAATCCGGCTGCTAGGCTTCGACAGAACACCACTGTCAAAAAGCCACCATCATGCCGCCCTCCCGACTGCTGCTGTTCTGTGCCTTGCTCACGGCCTCGGCGTCGAGCCTGGGCATGACCATCTACAAGACCACCGATACCTATGGCGTGGTTTCCTATTCCGACCGACCCAGCGTGGGCGCCAAGGTTTTCGTGTTCCGCGAACCCATGGTCGAGCGCCTGGACGGCCAGGTGCGGCTGAAGATCGAGGATTTCGCCGGTGGCGTGCGTTTTGTCGCGCGCAACGAGCTGTTCGTGCCGATGGAAGTTGAACTGCGTGTGGAGCGCCTGGCCAATGCCCAGGGCGGTAACGCCCCGCGCATCGTCCGGCGCCTGGTGCCACCGCGCTCGAACCTGATCCTCAGCGTGGTGCAGGCTCGCCAAGGGGCTCGCCTCAAGTACGACACCAAGTTCCGCTACGCCATGGGCGACCCGGGCCAGCGCCCGCAGGGCTACCGTTATCCGTTCCCCTGGAAGGGCGGGCCGTTCCGCCTGAGCCAGGGCCCCAACGGCCGTTTCAGCCACTTCGGGCCCAAGGGCCGCTACGCCATGGATATCGCCATGCCCGAAGGCACGCCGATCATCGCGGCACGCGGTGGGGTGGTGGTGAAGATCGAGAACAACCAGAGCGGGCGGGGCAACAATCCGGCGGGCAATTTCGTCAGGATCCTGCACCCGGACGGCACCATGGGCGTTTACCTGCACCTGATGCGCGGCTCGGTGGTGGTGGGCGAGGGGCAGCGGGTTGCCCAGGGGCAGCCATTGGCCAAATCGGGCAACACCGGCAACAGCAGCGGGCCGCACCTGCATTTCGTGGTGCAGCGCAATGTGGGGCTGGCGCTGGAGTCGATCCCGTATCAGTTCGACCGGCCGATTGGCGGGTTGCCGGACTTTACCGCAGGGAATCCATGATGCATTGCGGGGCAAGCCCGCACCCACGGATGTAGGCGCGGGCTCTCGGGTCAATCGAGCTTGAGCACCTTGGCCAGCACGATCTTCGGCCCTTTCATCTTCTTGATGATGATGCGCAGGCCTTCGACCTCCAGCACTTCCTCTTCCTCGGGGACGCGCTTGAGGGTCTCGTAGACCAGACCGGCCAGGGTTTCCGCCTCGATATGATCAAGATCGACGCCCAGCAGGCGCTCTACCTTGAACAGCGGCGTATCACCGCGCACCAGCAACTTGCCCGGCTGGTAGGCGAGGATGCCGCGCTCGGTCTTGCGGTGTTCGTCCTGGATATCGCCCACCAGCACTTCCAGCACGTCTTCCATGGTCAGGTAGCCGATCACCTTGCCATCGGCTTCCTCGACCAGCACGAAGTGCGCGCCACCCTTGCGGAACTGCTCCAGCAGCTGGGCCAGCGGCATGTGCCGGGACACCCGCTCCAGTGGGCGGGCGAGGTCTGCAAGGTCGATGGTTTGCGGCAAGTGGTCGAGCTCTGCGAGCTCCAGCAGCAGGTCCTTGATGTGCAGCAGTCCGGTGAATTCCTCGCGCTCGGCGTCATACACCGGGTAGCGGCTGAACTTGTGACGGCGCAGCAGGGCGAGGATTTCCTTCAGCGGCGCATGGGCATCGATGCTGACCATGTCCTCGCGGGAGTTGGCCCAGTCGACCACCTCCAGCTCGCCCATCTCCACCGCCGAGGCCAGCACGCGCATGCCCTGGTCGCTTGGATCCTGGCCACGGCTGGAGTGCAGGATCAGCTTGAGCTCCTCGCGGCTGTAGTGATGCTCGTGGTGCGGCCCGGGCTCGCCTTGGCCGGCGATGCGCAGGATGGTGTTGGCGCTGGCATTGAGCAGGTAGATCGCCGGGTACATCGCCCAGTAGAACAGGTACAGCGGCACGGCGGTCCACAGCGACAGCAGCTCGGGCTTGCGGATCGCCCACGACTTGGGGGCCAGCTCGCCGACCACGATGTGCAGGTAGGAGATCACGAAGAAGGCGACGAAGAACGAGATTGCCTTGATCAGCTCCGGGCTGTCCACGCCGACATAGGCCAGCAGCGGCTCGAGCAGGTGGGCGAATGCCGGCTCGCCGACCCAGCCCAGGCCCAGGGAGGCGAGGGTGATGCCCAGCTGGCAGGCCGAGAGGTAGGCGTCGAGCTGGTTGTGCACCTTGCGCAGGATGCTGCCACGCCAGCCATGCAGCTCGGCGATGGATTCGACGCGGGTGGAGCGCAGCTTGACCATGGCGAACTCGGCGGCCACGAAGAAGCCGTTGAGCAGCACCAGGAACAAGGCAAAGAGAATCATGCCGAAATCGGCGAACAACGAGGTGAGGCTGATACCAGGGGAAGGGTCCATGATGGGGTTTTACGGGGTCCGTCTGCTGAAAAGTAAGAAAAAAAGTGCCAGCGTTTGCTGGCACAGGGGATCCAATGTAGCGGCTGAGGCTGCAAAAGCAAAGGGCCGCTTCGCGCCCCATCGCCGGCAAGCCGGCTCCCACAAGGGCGGCATCTTTCCTGTGGGAGCCGGCTTGCCGGCGATGGGGCGCGAAGCGGCCCTCGGATCTCAGCCCTTGTTCACGACCAATTGCGCTGGCGCGAAGTGGCAGGTAAAGGTACTGCCATGCCCCGGCACGCTGCTGATTTCCAGGCGCCCACGATGGCGCATCAGCACGTGCTTGACGATCGCCAGGCCCAGCCCGGTGCCGCCGGTGTTGGAGGCGCGGCTGGAGTCGACGCGGTAGAAGCGTTCGGTCAGGCGTGGCAGGTGCTTGGCCTCGATACCGACCCCCGAGTCCTGCACGCTGAGGTGTGCGCCCTGGTCGTCGGCCCACCAGCGAATGCGGATATTGCCCTCATCCTGGGTGTACTTGACCGCGTTGAACACCAGGTTGGAGAACGCGCTGCGCAGCTCCGACTCGCTGCCTTTGAGGCGTATGCCAGGCATTGCTTCCAGGCTGATCCGCTGGTTGCGCGGGCCGGACAGGGCCTGGGCGTCGTTCTTGATGGCGGTGAGCAGGGTGTCGACCAGCACCGGCTGGTTGTCCGAGGGATAGTCGGTGGCTTCGAGCTTGGCCAACAGCAACAGGTCGTTGAGCAGCGTCTGCATGCGTGAGCCTTGCGCGCTCATCTGCTGCAAGGCACGGCTCCAGCGTGGGTTCACGTCCTCGACGTTGTCCAGCAGCGTCTCGAGGTAGCCGGTGATCACCGTCAGCGGCGTGCGCAGCTCGTGGGAGACGTTGGCGACGAAGTCCTTGCGCATCTGTTCCAGCTGGTGAATGCGGGTCACGTCGCGCACGAGCATCAGATGTTCGTTGTTGCCGTAGCGGGTAAGGTGCAGTTGCACACGCAGGCGGTCGTTGATCGGCGACGGGATCTCCAGCGGTTCGGCGTAGTTCTCCGACTCGAAGTACTCCTTGAAGCGCGGGTGGCGCACCAGGTTGGTCACCGGCTGGCCGCCGTCCTGCGGGGTCTTGAAGCCCAGCAGGGTCTCGGCGGCGCGGTTCCACCATTCCAGGTTGCCGTCGCTGTCGAGCATGATCACCGCATCGCGCAGCGCGGCGGTGGACTCCTGGACCCGGTCGATCACTGCCTGCAGGCGGCCCCGCACGCGCTGGTCGCGGCGCTGCAGGTGATAGATGCTGTCGAACACTTCGCCCCACAGGCCGTAGCCATCGGGTGGCGCCTCATCGGGTTGATGATTGCGCAGCCAGTCGTGCAGGCGCAGCAACTGCTTCAATGTCCAGCCAAGGTAGAAGGCCAGGCCGATGGCCAGGCTCCAGCCATAGTACCCGCTGACCAGCCCGCCGATCAGGCAGACGGTGATCAGCAGGAGCATGTGGCGAATCAGGGTCGCGTGCCAGTTCTGGTTCAATTGACAGTCCTTGTACAGCGGGCGCTGGGGCTTCGATCAGCTTTTGGTCGAGAAGCGATAGCCAGTGCCGCGGACGGTTTGTACCAGATTTTCGTAGGCTTCACCCAGTGCCTTGCGCAGGCGGCGGATGTGCACGTCGACGGTGCGCTCCTCGACATAGACGTTGCCGCCCCAGACCTGGTCGAGCAACTGGCCGCGGGTGTAGGCACGCTCCTGGTGAGTCATGAAGAACTGCAGCAGGCGGTACTCGGTGGGGCCCATCTCGGCCGGCTTGCCGTCGATGGTCACGCGGTGGCTGATCGGGTCGAGCAGCAGGCCGCCGACTTCGATCGGCGCTTCGCTGTCGCTTGGGCCGGTGCGGCGCAGCACGGCCTTGAGGCGCGCCACCAGTTCACGGGGCGAGAACGGCTTGGTGATGTAGTCGTCGGCGCCGACTTCCAGGCCCTGGATCTTGTTGTCCTCTTCACCCTTGGCGGTGAGCATGATGATCGGGATGTCGCCGGTCAGCTCGTCGCGCTTGAGGCGGCGGGCCAGTTCGATGCCGGAGGTGCCCGGCAGCATCCAGTCGAGCAGGATCAGGTCCGGCTTGCGGTCGACGATGATGGCGTGGGCCTGTTGCGAGTTCTCGGCCTCGAGGCAGTCATAGCCGGCCATTTCCAATGCAACGGCGATCATCTCGCGGATAGGCGCTTCGTCGTCGACGATCAGAATGTTTCTGCCAACCATGCTCAATTACCTCTCCCAGGAACGATGTCTTGGCCCGCATTAGATAACGGAATTATTGCAGCTGTGTGACAGGGCGTGGGCGGTTCTGGCGACATTGCGTGACTGGACTAGGCTACAAGGGGCCGCGAGGGCGGCCGCGAACACTCAATCCACCCCTGAAACAATGGTGATTCCAATGACACGACATACGCTGAGCTGGATGGCCCTTTGCGCTGCGCTGGCAGTGCCGGGGGTGGCGTCGGCTCATCACGCCATGGAGAAGGATGGCATGTGGGTCGATCATGACGGCATGACGTTGTACACCTATGACGACGATGCTAGCGGCAAGTCCACGTGTAACGGCAAGTGCGCCGAGAACTGGCCGCCTTTGATGGTCAAGCAGAGTGACGAGGCGCCAAAGGACAAGTGGACCCATGTCACCCGCGACGATGGTTCGATGCAATGGGCCTATGACGGCAAGCCGCTGTACACCTTCGTCAAGGACAAGAAGGCGGGGGATACCACCGGTGATGGCATCAAGGACGTCTGGCATATCGCCAAGCCTTGAGATCGCAGGGGTCGCATCGCGACCCTTTCGCCGGCAAGCCGGCTCCCTCACAGGGAGCCGGCGTGCTGGCGAAAGGGCTGCACGGCAGCCTCAAATGGTTATCAGCGCAGCGCGTAGTCCAGCACCACACCAATGAAGATCAACAGCCCCGCCCAGTGGTTGTGCAGGAACGCCTTGAAGCACGACTCGCGGTCCAGCTTGCGCGTCGACCAAAATTCCCAGGCGAAGCATACCGCCGCCGCCAGCAGCCCCAGGTGGAACCAGCCGCCCAGCTCGAAGCGGTTGCCCGCCAGGAGCAGGCAGCCCAGCGACAGCAGCTGCAGGCTCAGGATGATCACCCGGTCCGCCTCGCCGAACAGGATGGCGGTGGATTTCACGCCGATCTTCAGGTCGTCGTCACGATCGACCATGGCGTAGTAGGTGTCATACCCCACGGTCCACAGCAGGTTGGCGATGTACAGCAGCCAGGCGCTGGCCGGCAGCTCGCCACCCGCGGCGGTAAAGGCCATCGGGATACCCCAGGAATACGCCGCGCCCAGCACCACCTGCGGGTAGTAGGTGTAGCGCTTCATGAACGGGTAGCAGAAGGCCAGGGCGACCGCGCCGAACGACAGCCACACCGTGGTGGCGTTGGTGCACAGCACCAGCAGGAAGCTCACCCCCACCAGCAGGGCGAACAGCACCAGCGCTTCGCGGGGCTTCACCCGGCCGCTGGCCAGTGGCCGGTCGGCGGTGCGCTTGACGTGGCCGTCCACCTTGCGGTCGGCGAAATCGTTGATACAGCAGCCGGCGGCACGCATCAGCACCACGCCGAGGCCGAAGATCAGCACGTTGGCCAGGGTCGGCGAGCCGTTGCCGGCAATCCACACCGCCGACAGCGTCGGCCACAGCAGCAGGTAGATGCCGATGGGGCGGTCCATGCGGCTCAGCTGGACAAAGTCCCAGGCGCGCGGGTGCAGGCGATTGAGCGATTTGAGCAGTTGCAGGTACATCAGCGGTTTTCCTCCTTGGCCGCGTGCCACAGGGCGGGCAGGAACACCTCGGCCACCAGCAGGTCGAGGCCGGCGCGTTCGAAGCGCGAGCGCCGTCCCCACAGCCCGGGGCTGGCGACCTCGGCGGGCAGCCAGTCCTGTGGGTAACTGCACACTTCGATAGGGTGGCGGACGAACGCCTGATCGCAGAACAGTAGCTCGCCCAGCGAGCGGCTGCCCAGGGTCTCCAGGTCGAGCCCCCCGCGCTCCAGCGCTGTGCGGCTGGCGACGCTGCGGGCGAATACCCACGGCTGGCCATGGCCGCGCAGGTAGACCTCGCGCACCCAGCCCTGCGCGCCAGGCCGCAGGCCCAACGCGGCGCATTCATCGTCACGCAGTGGCTGCCAGCCCTCGAACAAAGGGGTGACGCTGAAGTGGTCATGGGAAAGACCGGTCAGGCGACGGGTCAGGGAGCCTTCGTCGAACAGCCAGTCCAGGGTCGGCTGGTCGGGCAGGGGCGCCAGTTGCGGATACGCCAGCCACGCGACAGCGGCTGCTTGCGGGGTTTCGTACGGCACGTCGGTATGCTTGATACAGGCCAGAGAGGCGGCGAGCTTAGCATGATTGCCGTCCTGGCTTGCATACTGCCAGCAGGCCCAGTACAAAAGCCGACCAGAGATTGCACGGTGGTCACTTGCAGGCGCGGGCGTACCCCGCGCCCGGCCACCAGCTGCAACGCACCAATAAGCCTGACCGAGGAACAGCACCCGATGAAGAAGTGGCAATGTATTGTCTGTGGCCTGATCTACGACGAAGCCGACGGCTGGCCGGACGACGGCATCGCCCCCGGCACCCGCTGGGAAGACGTGCCGGAAGACTGGCTGTGCCCTGATTGCGGCGTAGGCAAGAGTGACTTCGAAATGATCGCCATTGGCTGATCGCAACCCTGGCTTGAACAAGGAACGCACGACATGACGTCCCCCGTGGTGATCATTGGTACCGGCCTTGCCGGTTATAACCTGGCGCGAGAGTTTCGCAAGCTGGACGGCGACACGCCGCTGCTGCTGATCACCGCCGACGACGGCCGCTCCTATTCCAAGCCGATGCTGTCCACCGGCTTTGCCAAGCAGAAGGACGCCGACGGCCTGTGCATGGCCGAACCGGGCGCCATGGCCGAGCAGCTCAAGGCCGAGATCCGCACCCACACCCGTATCAGCGGCATCGACCCAGGCCACAAGCGCCTGTGGATCGGCGAGGAAGCGGTAGAGTACCGTGACCTGGTACTGGCCTGGGGCGCGCAGACTGTGCAGGTGCCCGTGGAAGGCGATGCGGGCGACTTGGTCTTCCCGATCAACGACCTTGAGGACTACGCACGTTTTCGTGTCGCTGCCGCAGGCAAGCAACGGGTGCTGATCCTCGGCGCCGGCCTGATCGGCTGCGAATTCGCCAACGACCTCACCTTGGGCGGCCTGCAGTGCGAGGTCGTGGCGCCGTGCGAACAGGTAATGCCGACCTTGCTGCATCCGGCGGCGGCGGCTGCCGTGCAGGCAGGCCTGGAAGGGTTGGGGGTGCGTTTCCATCTCGGCCCGGTGCTGACCCGCCTGCAACGTTCGGGGGCGGCTGTGGAGGCGCACCTGTCCGACGGCAGCATCATCCCTTGCGACCTGGTGGTGTCTGCGATCGGCCTGCGGCCGCGCACCGACCTGGCGGCGGCAGCGGGCCTGCAGGTCAACCGCGGGGTGGTGGTGGATCGCCAGCTGCGCACTTCTCACGCCAACATCTTCGCCCTGGGCGACTGTGCCGAGGTCGATGGCATCAACCTGCTGTACGTCATGCCCTTGATGACCTGCGCCCGCGCCTTGGCCCAGACCTTGGCCGGCAACCCGACTGCAGTGGCCTATGGCCCGATGCCGGTCACCGTGAAGACGCCGGCCTGCCCGCTGGTGGTGTCCCCGGTGCCGGCAGGCCACGAGGGTACCTGGGTGGTGGAAGGTAGCGGTGGCGACCTGAAAGTGCTCTGCCATGGCGCCGATGGCCAGTTGCTGGGCTACGCCCTGACCGGCGGCGCGGTCATGGAGAAACTGGCGTTGAATCGCCAGTTGCCACCCTTGATGGCGTAAATAGCGGGCGTTCTGTCGGAATTATCCTGTTCTTGCCGCGACAATGGCCGCCCAGATACTGGCGCGGCCCCGGTCGGCGTGCCATCCTCACTGGCGTCTGCCGCAGCCTAGAGCCTGCGGTGCCTTGAACGCTGCTCCCTTCGGCAGCACGGCATAACAACAAGAAATCCCGTCAAAGAGGCTTCACTATGCGTAAACCAGAACTCGCCGCCGTCATCGCCGAAAAGGCCGATCTGACCAAGGAAAAGGCCAACCAGGTCCTCAACGCGATTCTCGACAGCATCACCGGCGCACTCGACAAGGACACCGTCACCCTGGTCGGCTTCGGCACCTTCGAAAAACGCCATCGCGGCGCTCGCACCGGCAAGAACCCGCAAACCGGCGAGCCGGTCAAGATCAAGGCCAGCAACACTGTCGCCTTCAAACCGGGCAAGGGTCTGCGTGACAGCGTCAACGCACCGGCCAAGCCTGCCAAGAAAAAGTGATCGACAAGCCATCGAGACGGGCGCCTTAAGGCGCCCGTTGTGTTTCTGGTAAGCAAATGCGGCGAACTTGCATAAACAGGGCGATAAACGGATAAACTGCGCGACTCAGTCATTTTTCAATCGAGGCGCGTTGATGAAGTTTCGTTTTCTTCTCTGGGCCATGGGCTTGCTGATGGCCAAGGCCAGCCGCAACAACCCGGCGTTCCAGCAGCAGCTGCAGGACAAGGACCTGGTCTTCCAGATGCAGACGCTCGACGGCAAGGTTGCCCGGCACTTCATCGTCAAGGACCTGCGCATCAGCAGCAAGGGCGGCCTGCACCCGCAGCCGGCGTTCGCCATTGCCTTCAAGGATGCCGCGTACGGCTTTGCCACGCTGCAGGCCGGTAACAAGCAGCTGGCGTTCATGCAGGGGATTCAGGAGAAGAACATCCAGATCAAGGGCAATCCGGCGCTGGTGATCTGGTTCCAGGGCTTGATGAAGTACCTGAAACCGAAGAAGAAAGTGTAGGAACGGCTTTAGCCGCGATGCAAGCACCGCGGTTTCTGGCACCCGCTTCGCGGGTGATCGCGGCTGAAGCCGCTCCTACGGGGCGGCCTTAATGCGAATGCGGCGCGTGGAACTGCGACGCCAGCTCGCGTAGCAATGCCTCGGCCTCCAGCACCTTGTTCACCACCTCTTCGGCCTTGTCCCGGGTCAGCCCCAGGCGCTCGAGCAGGGCATCCGGGATCTCGTCCTTCGGCCCCGAGCCGATCCCCCGGGCGCGTAGCAGGCGCGTCGCCAGGCACACCAGGTTGGGGAACGCCGCATAATCGCCGTCGTACGCCGGATCGTGCTGGAAGCGCAGGGCTGTGGACAGTTCATCTGGCATGTCCCACAGCTTCATCAGCCAGGCACCGATCTGTTCACGGCTGATCCCCAGCAAGTGCTGCTCCACATAGCTGTGGCACAGGTGCGGGTTGACCTCCAGATGACGGCAGATCAGCGAGAAATGCGGTGGGAACACGTGGGCCAGCAGCAGGTAGCCGAAGTTGTGCAGCAGCCCGGCCAGGTAGGTAAGGCCTGCTTCCGGGCGTTCGGCGCGCGGCATGGCACGGGTCAGGCCCTCGATCACGGCAGCGGTATAGATCGACTGCTGCCAGTACGGCGTGGCCTGTTGCGGGTGGTCCTTGGGCAGGCTCAGGGTCTTGCCCAGGGCCAGGCCCAAGGCCAGGTTGATCACCAGGTCGAAGCCCAGTACCCGCACGATGGCGTCTTCCACCGAGCGGATCTTGCCGGGTGACGCGTAATAGGGCGATGCCGCCCAGCTGACGACCTGCGCAGCCAGGGCCGGGTCGGTTTCGACCACGCCGGTGATGTCGTCGATGCTGGCATTGGGGTCGACACGCAGCTTGATGATCTTCTGCGCGGTGTCGGCCAGCGGCGGAATCTCGATGGTCTGCTCCAGGCGTTGCTGGATGCGCCGGGCGGTGAAGGCCTGGACTGCGCGGATGACTTCCTTGGGAGGGCCGTCCAACTGATCGAAACTGAGGCGAATATCGTTGATCGGCTGGCCGAAGGTGCTGGCGCTGGCCTTGATCAGCATCTTCTTGAAAGCCGTCCGGCCGATTTCCAGGAGCAGCCCGGCTTCACCGGACTGGATCAGCAGGGTTTCGTTGTCGAGCAGGCTCTTTTCGTACTGGCACGGCGAGCTGGTCAGCGCGGGAATGGCGGGCAGGGCCTTGAGGTGATGCTTGTCGAGCATCTGCTTCAAGCGCTCCAGCGGCACGGCCTTGAGCTTGCGTCCGGTCAGTTCCTCGAGGCGCTTGAGGTCCAGCAACTGGCTTTGCGGGAACAGCACCATCAAGGCACCGATCTCGTCATCGAGCAGCACGGCCTGTACGCGCGAGTTGGCCGGCAGCCCCGGGTGCTCGGGCACCTCGCGGAAGCTGACGCCGAGCTTTTCGAGCAACAGCCGGATGACAGACGGTGCGTGTAGGGTTGCGGTATCCAGGGCAACTTCAGTCATGGCCTGTATCCAATCATTTCTGTAAACGCGAAGTATAACCAGCCTGGCCGCCAAGCTGGATCCATTATGGGACGGGCGTCACACCTGGCCATATTGTTGGCCGTGGCGCAACCAGCGGTCGAGTAGCGGGCTGACGTGGTCGGGCCAGCGTGCCAGCAGGGCCTGGGCGGCATCGCGCACCGCCGGCAACAGGTCGGCATCGCGCATCAGGTCGGCGACCTTGAACTGTAGCAGGCCGGTCTGGCGGGTTCCGAGCATCTCGCCGGGGCCACGCAACTCCAGGTCCTTCTCTGCTATGACGAAACCATCGTTGGTTTCGCGCATGATGCCCAGGCGCTCACGGCCGATCTGCGAAAGTGGCGGGTGGTAGAGCAGCACGCAGTGGCTTGCCGCGCTGCCCCGGCCGACCCGGCCGCGCAGCTGGTGCAGCTGGGCCAGGCCCAGGCGCTCGGGGTTCTCGATGATCATCAGGCTGGCATTGGGTACGTCGACGCCTACCTCGATCACCGTGGTGGCCACCAGCAATTGCAGGTCGCCGGCCTTGAACTCGGCCATCACCGCGGCCTTTTCCGCGGGCTTCATGCGCCCGTGGATCAGGCCCACGCGCAGTTCGCCCAGGGCGCTGCCCAACTCCTCGAAGGTACTTTCGGCGGCCTGGCAGGTCAGCTCCTCGGATTCTTCGATCAAGGTGCACACCCAGTAGGCCTGGCGACCTTCGGCACAGGCGGCGCGGACCCGCTCGACCACCTCGAAACGACGGCTGTCGGCAACCAGTACGGTATTCACCGGTGTACGACCGGGGGGCAGCTCGTCGAGGACCGAGGTGTCCAGGTCGGCGTAGGCGCTCATGGCCAGGGTGCGTGGGATCGGGGTGGCGGTCATGATCAACTGGTGCGGGCACAGCTGGCCCATGACGCCTTTCTTGCGCAGGGCCAGGCGCTGTTGCACGCCGAAACGGTGTTGTTCGTCGATGATCGCCAGGGCCAGGTGCTTGAACTGTACCTCGTCCTGGAACAGCGCATGGGTACCGACCACCATCGGCGCGCCATTGGCGATCTGCTCCAGGGCGCTGGCGCGGGCCTTGCCCTTGAGCTTGCCGGCCAGCCAGGCGACTTCGATGCCCAGCGGCTCGAGCCAGCGTTTGAAGGTGATGAAATGCTGCTCGGCGAGGATCTCGGTGGGGGCCATCAGCGCCACCTGGTAACCGGCCTCCAGGGCCTGCAGCGCCGCCAGGGCGGCGACCACGGTCTTGCCGGCGCCCACGTCACCCTGTACCAGGCGCATCATCGGTTCGGGTTGGCTGAGGTCGTAGGCGATTTCGTTGCCGACGCGCTGCTGGGCACCGGTTGGGTTGAAGCCGAGGTTGGCCAGGTATTGGGCCGGCAGGCGGGTGGCCTTGGGCAGTACCGGCGCACGCAGGCTGCGCTGGCTTTCCCGCAGGCGCTGCTGGGAGAGCTGATGGGTCAGCAGTTCCTCGAAGGCCAGGCGGTGCTGGGCCCAGTGATGGCCCTCGGCAAGCTCGTCCAGATCGGCATCGGCCGGCGGGTTGTGCAGGTAGCGGATGGCATCGCTCAATGGCGCCAGCTGGTAGTCGCGGGCCAGTTGGTCGGGCAGCCAGTCCGGCAGGCTGCGCGGGCCGAGCAGGCCCAGGCTCTGCTGGCACAGCAGGCGCAGGCGCTGCTGGGTGAGGCCTTCGGTGGTCGGGTAGATCGGCGTCAGCGTCTGTTCGACCGGCGGCGGTGCTTCGTCGCCGTTCAGCGCCCGGTATTCCGGGTGGTAGATTTCCAGCCCCGAGGCGCCGGGGCGCGCTTCGCCATAGCAACGCAGGTGAGTGCCACGCTTGAGGCCTTCCTTCTGCGCATTGCTGAAATGGTAGAAGCGCAGGCTCAGCGTGCCGCTGCCATCGCCCAGGCGCACCACGAGACTGCGCCGCTTGCCCATGGTCACGTCAGCGCCGCTGACCACGCCCTCGATCACCGCGTCCTGGCCGGGACGCAGCTGGCCGATGGGCACCACGCGGGTGCGGTCCTGGTAGCGCAACGGCAGGTGGAACAGCATGTCCTGCAGGTTCTCCAGGCCGACCTTGGCGAGTTTTTCTGCCATGGCTTCACCAACACCCTTGAGCGTGGTGACCGGGACGTTCGACAGCTCGGTCATGGGCTCAGGCCGGTTGTTCCACGGGTGGCTTGGCCACCGAGCAGAGACGGATCGAGTCGGCGAGGATCTCGATGGCCTTCGGCCGCGGGAAGCTGGCGCGCCAGGCGATGGCCACGGTGCGGAACGGCGCGGGGGCGGTCAGCGGGCGAACTTCGATGACGCCCGGCGCGTAATGATGGCTGTGCACCGCCGACAGCGGCAGGATCGAGACGCCCAGGCCGGAAGCGACCATGTGGCGGATGGTTTCCAGCGAGCTGGATTCGACCGTGGTGTGCTTGGAGGCCTCGCCGCCCTTGTTCAGGGTAGGGCAGGCTTCGAGCACCTGGTCGCGGAAGCAATGCCCCTCGCCCAGCAGCAGCAGGCTCTTGTCGTTGAGCATGGAGGTGTCGATGGTGTCCTTGGCGGTCCACGGGTGGTCGGCCGGCATCAGCGCACAGAACGGTTCGTCGTACAACGGCAGGGTCAGCACGTCGGCCTCGTTGAACGGCAGGGCGATGATCACCGCGTCCAGTTCGCCATTGCGCAGCTTCTCGCGCAGCACGTGGGTGAAGTTCTCTTCGATGTACAGCGGCATCTGCGGCGCCACGCGGTGCAGTTGCGGGATCAGGTGCGGGAAGAGATAGGGGCCGACGGTGTAGATGGCGCCAACCTTGAGCGGGGCAGTCAGTTGGTTCTTGCCGGCCTGGGCCAGTTCGCGGATGCCCTGGGCCTGTTCCAGCACCTTCTGCGCCTGGGCGACGATGCTCTCGCCGACCGGCGTGAGGCGCACCGCGCTCTTGCTGCGCTCGAAGATCAGCACGCCGAGTTCGTCCTCGAGCTTCTTCACGCCCACCGAAAGGGTCGGCTGGCTGACGTGGCAACGCTCGGCCGCGTGGCCGAAGTGCTGCTCTTGCGCGAGGGTGACGATGTAGCGAAGTTCGGTGAGGGTCATAACGTGCGTCCATGAAGTTGCGGCCCCAGCATAGCGGCTGCAATCGATAGACGCACGTTATCAGACTTGCCGTTTTGTGACAGAAACAAAAACGTCAGCGTCGGTCCAGCGAGTAGACGAACGGCGCAACCACTTCGATCGTGCCATTGTTCAGCAACTCCGCCGGAGGCTTGGGTACCGTGCCGGCACGGCGGATCATCTCCAGTGTGGCCCGGTCCAGCGCCGCGCTACCCGAACCACCGGCCAGCGTGTACGACACCACCTTGCCTTCGGCGTCGACCACGAAGCGCAGGCGGTTGATGCCCTGCAACCCACGGCGGCGAGCGTCCTCGGGGTACTTCTTGTACTTGGCCAGGTGGCGCAGCAGGTCACTCTGCCAGCTCGGCAGGGCATTGCTGTTGGACGCGATGCTTGGCTGCGGCGCCGCCGACTTCTGCGGTGGCGTGTTGCTGGGCGGTGTATCCGCCACATCGTCCTTGGCCGGCGGTTCGTCCTTCGGCGGCTCCAGTTTTTTCTCAGGCTTGGGCGGCTGAGGCTTGGCCTTGGGCTTGGGCGGCTTGGGGATGGCGATCTTCGGCTTCGGCGCCTCTGCCAGCTTGGGCAGCGGCGGCTCCTCGATCGGCGTCGGCGGTTTCGGGGCGGCCTTGGGCGGTGGCGGTGGCGCGGGCTCTGGCAGCGGTGCCAGCTCGACCATCATCGCTGCCGGCGGCAACTCGAGGGCCTGGGGCACCGACCAGTTGAGCGTCAGCAGCACGGCGACCGCGTGCACACCCAGCACGATCGCCAGGCTGCCACCGTAGCGCGCCATGTTTGAGCGCGTTTTCGTCATTTCTTGGCTGCCGTCTCGAGGCCGACCAGGCCGACCTTGAGGTAGCCGGCGGCGCGCATGGTGTTCATCACTTCCATCAGGTCGCCGTAGTCGACGCCTTTGTCAGCCTGGAAGAAGATGGTGGTTTCCTTGTCGCCCTTGGTCTTGGCGTCGAGCATGGCGCCAAGCTGGTCGCGCTGGGCCACCTCGTCGTCGCCGAGGTAGAGCTTCTTGTCGGCCTTGACGCTGACGAACACCGGCTTCTCGGGCCTCGGCGCCGGCTTGGCGGTCGAGGCGGGCAGGTCGACCTTGATGTCGACCGTGGCCAAGGGTGCCGCGACCATGAAGATGATCAGCAGCACCAGCATCACGTCGATGAACGGCGTGACGTTGATTTCGTGGTTCTCGGCGAGGTCGTCGCCACCTTCGTTGAGATGCAGGCCCATGGTTTACCCCACTTTCACCATGTGCGGGGCGGCGCGTTCGCCACCCTGGTGGTCCAGATCACGGCTGACCAGCAGCAGTACCTGGGCGGAGGCGTCGGACACCTGTGCCTTGTAGCCGGCGATGGAGCGGGCGAAGACGTTGTAGATGACCACGGCCGGGATCGCGGCAACCAGGCCCAGGGCGGTAGCCAGCAGGGCTTCGGCGATGCCTGGAGCGACCACGGCGAGGTTGGTGGTCTGAGTCTTGGCGATGCCGATGAAGCTGTTCATGATGCCCCACACGGTACCGAACAGACCGACGAACGGGGCAGTGGAGCCGATGGTGGCCAGCACGCCGGTACCGCTGCTCATGGTGCGACCGCTGGCGGCCACCAGACGCTCGAGGCGGAAGCTGACGCGTTCCTTGATGCCTTCCTTCTCGCGAGCGTTGGCCGACAGGCGCATCTCTTCGAGGGCATCATGCACCAGGGTGTGGGCCAGGGTGCCTTCCTTGTTCGACACCTCGCTGGCCTCTTTCAGGCTCACCGAGCGTTTCAGGGCGGCGATCTCGCCACGCAGGCGGCGCTTGGCGCCCATCAGCTCGAAGCCTTTGGCGATCCAGATGGTCCAGGTGATGATCGAGGCGATGGCCAGGCCGATCATCACGGCCTTCACCACCACGTCGGCGTTCTTGTACATGCCCCATGGGGACAGGTCGTGGGCCATGCCCAGCGAGGTGTCTTCGACCATCGCCTGCACGTTCTCGTCGGCCGGTGCCTGGCCATCCACTGGGGCGTTGGCGTCGGCAGGCGCGTCGGTTGGCGCGGCTACCGGTGCCTGGCCTTCGGCGGCAGGCGCGGCCGGGGCGCTGGCGGCTGCCGGTGCGGCGGCAGTGGCGGCGGGCTCATCGGCCATGGCCACGGGGGCCAGTACCAGGCTGAACATCAGCGCGGCAATGGCGCGCCAGGCGCGCGACGGGGTTGGCGAAGCGGAAGGTTGAGTACGTGTCATGCTGGCCGGACCTGATGAAGAGAAATGGGTTGAGTTCTTCAAGGCCTCGAAGCAGGCCGAGAACAGACAGGGCCGCCATTATTGCAAGTAATTCTTGTTAACAAAAGAATGGAGAGCGCTTTTTTTAACCTTTGTCTAGCCGCTGATCGCTAAATCCGGTTAGCGTGAACCTTTGGATTTGGAGTTTCATGATGTCGGACCTGAGTGCGTTGATCGTCGGCTGCGGCGATGTGGGAGGCCGTCTGGCCCGCCAGTTGCTCGCCCATGGGTGGCAGGTCGATGGCCTGCGCCGGTCGGTGCGGGACCTGCCCGAAGGGGTGCGGCCCGTTGCCGCCGACCTGTCGAACCCGCAGCTGCCGGAAGCGTGGCCCGCGCGTGCGCCGGACTACCTGGTGTACTGCGTGGCGGCCAACCAACATGACGAAGCGGGCTACCAGGCCGCCTATGTCGACGGCTTGCGCCATGTGCTCGATTGGTTGAAAACCAATGGCCAGCGGCCGCGTCGCCTGCTGTTCGTTTCCAGCAGCAGTGTCTATGCACAACAGGATGGTGAGTGGATCGACGAAAGCGCAGCCACCGCACCCGAGGGGTATTCGGGCAAGGTGATGCTCGAAGCGGAGCGCCTGGCGCTGGGTAGCGGCATCCCCGCCAGCATCGTGCGCCTGACCGGGATCTATGGGCCGGGCCGTGAGTGGCTGCTGAGCCAGGTACGTCAAGGCTACCGAGTGGCCGAGGAGCCGCCGTTGTACGGCAACCGCATTCACGCCGAGGATGCCGCTGGTTTGCTGGCGCACCTGCTGCAGGCCGATGCCCGGGGTGTGGCGTTGGACGATTGCTACATCGGTGTCGATGACGATCCGGCGCCGCTGGCCGAGGTGGTGGGCTGGCTGCGCGAGTACCTGGGGGTCACCGAGTGGTCGGACGAGCAGCGGGTGCGGCGTACCGGCAGCAAGCGCTGCAGCAATGCGCGGGCTCGGGCACTGGGCTGGGCGCCGCAGTATCCGAGCTATAAAGAAGGCTATGCGGCCATTCTGCAAGGGCGTGGTTGAGAGAGCCGGCCTTATCGCGGGGCCAGTCGGGCCGCCGCGATGATGGCTAATCCTTTTCCAGCACCCACTGCCGGGCGCCGGCAGTCAGTTGCGGCATTTCATCCGGCTGGGCGCGGTTCACCGCCTGGAAGATCTCCAGGGTGTCACCGTCGCGCTTGAAGATCCACGGCGCGCCACGCTGGTTGCGCTCGAGCCACAGGCTGTCGTTGCCATCGCCCATGGTCGCGCAGTCACCCGCCAGGCACAGGGCAAAGCGGTCCGGCCCGGGCAGGCCGGTGACATTGCCGGTATCGCTGAAGCGCACTAACCCGCCCTTGCCCTGACCCTCGACGATCTTCCAGTCACCGCCCAGGTATTGCTGGTACAGCGCCTTCTCGAAACTGCCGCCCAGCGCAGCGCCTTCTGGCGCCTTGCTGCGCACGAACGTCTGCTGATGGCCGGAGGGGTCGATAGTCACCAGTTCGTCGCCATCGAGCTTGAGCTGTTCGGTCAGGTCGCCTTCGAAGTTGACCTGCCAGTCCTTCTCGTTGGCGCTCAGACGCCCGTCGGCGGCCTCGAAGCCATTGCTGAAGCTGGCCTGCTGGTTCTTGACGTCGATCTTCCACTCGAACACCGGACCCTTCGCGTCCAAGGCCTGGCGCAGGCTGGTGCCTTCGCTGGCGGCGTCGATGGCGGCCTGGTTGATCCAGGTGCCGTTGAAATCTTCAGGCTTGTGGCTGGCGCAGCCGCCCAGGAGCAGGGCTGCCAGCGTGAGAGGCAATGCGTGGCGCATGGTGAAAACCTTGAGGCGGGAGGAGGGTGACGGGCCTTGGCCCGTCACCGGGGTATTACTCGAGAACCAGGATGGCGTCCATCTCGACCTGGGCGCCCTTGGGCAGGGCAGCCACGCCGATGGCGGCGCGGGCCGGGTAGGGCTGCTCGAAGTAGCGGCCCATGATCTCGTTGACCTTGGCGAAGTGGCTCAGGTCGGTGAGGAAGATGTTCAGCTTGACGATGTCCTTGAACGAACCGCCAGCGGCTTCGGCCACCGACTTCAGGTTCTCGAACACCTGGACGGTCTGGGCTTCGAAGCCCTCGACCAGCTCCATGGTTTTCGGGTCGAGCGGGATCTGCCCCGACATGTACACGGTGTTGCCGGCCTTGATCGCTTGCGAGTAAGTGCCGATGGCGGCTGGGGCCTTGTCGCTGGTGATGACGGTCTTGCTCATGATGACTCCTTGCGGTTGGCGGACTACGCACGCATCCGGGTGATGCGGACCACGCCGGTCAAGGTGCGCAGCTTCTTGATCACACGGGCCAGGTGCACGCGGTCGTGCACGCTGACCACCAGTTGGACCACGCTGATACGGCCGTCGCGTTCGTCCATGCTGATTTTCTCGATGTTGCCGTCGGCGGCGTTGACGCTGCTCGCCAGCAGGGCGATCAGGCCGCGCTGGTGCTCCAGCTCGACGCGCAGCTCGACGTTGAACTCGCCGGTGATGTCCTTGGCCCAGGAGAGCTGCAGGCACTTCTCTGGGTTATGCCGGACTTCACTGATGTTGCGGCAGTCTTCCAGGTGCACGACCATGCCTTTGCCCGCCGACAGGTGGCCGACGATAGGATCGCCCGGGATCGGCGTGCAGCACTTGGCGTAGCTGAGCACCAGGCCCTCGGTGCCGCGGATCGCCAGCGGGCCTTCCGGGGCCGGCAGCTGTTCGCCTTCGGCGGACAGCAGGCGGCGGGCGACCACGTAGGCCATGCGGTTGCCCAGGCCGATGTCTTCGAGCAGGTCTTCGACCAGCTCCAGGCGGTACTCGGTGAGGATCGCCTGGATGCGCTCCTGCGGGATCTTCTCAAGGCTGCTGTCGAAGCCGGTCAGCACCTTGTTCAGCAGGCGCTCGCCAAGGCTGATGGACTCGGAGCGGCGCTGCTGCTTGAGGGCGTGGCGGATATGCGTGCGCGCCTTGCCGGTGACCACGAAATTGAGCCAGGCCGGGTTCGGCCGGGCCCCCGGTGCGCTGACAATCTCGACGGTGGAGCCGCTCTGCAGTGGCTCGGACAGCGGTGCCAGGCGGCGGTTGATGCGGCAGGCGATGCAGCTGTTGCCGACGTCGGTGTGCACCGCGTAGGCGAAGTCGACGGCGGTGGAGCCCTTGGGCAGCTCCATGATCCGGCCTTTCGGGGTGAAGACGTAGACCTCGTCCGGGAACAGGTCGATCTTCACGCTCTCGATGAATTCCAGCGAGTTGCCGGCGCGCTGCTGCAGCTCGAGGATGCCCTTGACCCATTGGCGGGCGCGGGCATGGCTGCCTTTTGGCTGCTCTTCCTCGTTGGACTTGTACAGCCAGTGCGCGGCGATGCCGTTGTTGGCCATCTCTTCCATCTCGCGGGTGCGGATCTGGATTTCGATGGGAACCCCGTGCATGCCGAACAGCGTGGTGTGCAACGACTGGTAGCCGTTGGCCTTGGGGATCGCGATGTAGTCCTTGAAGCGGCCCGGCAGCGGCTTGTACAGGTTGTGCACGGCACCGAGCACGCGGTAGCAGGTGTCGACCTTGTCGACGATGATGCGGAAGGCGTACACGTCCATGATCTCGGTGAAGGCGCGGCGCTTGCCGCGCATCTTCTTGTAGATGCCATAGAGGTGTTTCTGCCGGCCGCTGACCTCGCCCTCGATGCCGTCGGCGGCCAGGCAGTTGGCCAGCGAGGTCTCGATCTTGGCGACGATTTCCTTGCGGTTTCCGCGCGCGGCCTTCACCGCCCGGTGGATCAGCGACGAACGCATCGGGTGCATGGCTTTGAAGCCGAGGTCCTCGAATTCCACGCGCACGGTGTGCATGCCCAGGCGATTGGCGATGGGGGCGTAGATCTCGAGGGTTTCCTTGGCGATGCGCCGGCGTTTTTCGCCGGAGAGCACTTCCAGGGTGCGCATGTTGTGCAGGCGGTCGGCCAGCTTGACCAGGATCACGCGGATATCGCGGGCCATGGCCATGGCCATCTTCTGGAAGTTTTCGGCCTGCGCCTCGGCCTTGGTCTCGAAGTTCATCTGGGTCAGCTTGCTGACCCCGTCGACCAGCTCGGCGACGGTCTCGCCGAATTGCTGGCTCAAGGCTTCCTTGGCGATGCCGGTGTCTTCGATCACGTCGTGCAGCATGGCCGCCATCAGGCTCTGATGGTCCATGTGCATGTCGGCAAGGATGCTGGCCACCGCCAGCGGATGGGTCACGTAGGGCTCGCCGCTGCGGCGGCGCTGGCCATCGTGGGCCTGTTCGGCGTAGAAGTAGGCCCGGCGAACCAGGTTGACCTGTTCGGGGCCCAGATAGGTCGACAGCCGTTCGGCGAGGGCTTCTATACCCGGCATGGTTTCACCTCTTGCAGTAGAAGAGGGCCTTGCGCCGCACGGTGTCGACTGGGCATCAATCAGACGGCCTCGTTGTTCTCGTCCTCGAACGCGGCGAATACCGGATCCTCGGTGACGATCTCTTCGGCGGCGATGAACTCTGGCGTGACGATGCCTTCGGCGATTTCACGCAGGGCGACGACGGTAGGCTTGTCGTTTTCCCACGCAACGCGTGGCTCTTTGCCGCCGGTAGCCAGCTGGCGGGCGCGCTTGGTCGAGAGCATGACCAGCTCAAAGCGGTTATCCACGTGTTCCAGGCAGTCTTCAACAGTTACGCGGGCCATGGTCTTCCTCAGTAGCAAATGCGGTTAGGCGTGCAGCCCAGAATGGGCAGGCGGACTCGATAGTTTAAAAAATCACCAGCCAATAGGGAAGGGCTGTTTTGTCGGGTGGCCTTTCTCCGATGCTGTTGGAATCGCTTTGCGGGCCCTGTGGAAGCGGACTTGCCCGCTAAGCAGTCCGTGTCCTGCCTGATTCGGACGATAACGGTTCTTGTTACCCGAAAACAACCGCCCTTGACGCGTTAACGCAACATTGCGTCGCGCAGGCGCGGGGTCAGCTCCTCGAACAGCGTCTGCACCGAGCGCAGGGCACGGCAATCGGGCCGCGTCAGCAGCCACAACTGGGTGTCGCAGCCGGGCAGCGGGCCGCTCAGTGCCTCGACGCCGGGCAGGTCGTGGACCATGTAGTCGGGTAGCGCCGCCACGCCCAGGCCGGTGGTCACCAGTTGGGCGATGGTCGACATGCCGCTGCACTGGTAACGCGGGATCAGGCCGGGATGATGCTGGTTGCGCCAGACCACGGTGGCGTGGTCCTGCATGGAATCGTCGGGGGCGATCCACGGCACGCTCAGGGGCGCCTCCTGCAGCCGCTCGCGCAGCGCTGGCTGGCCGCAGACCACGTAGGAGGTCGACCCCAGGCAGCGCCCGACAAGGTGCTCCGGCGGCGTGTTGGTCAGGCGCAGGGCGATGTCGGCATCGCGGCGGCTGAGGTTGGCGAAGGTGTTGGAGGTACCCATCTCCAGCGACAACGCCGGATAATTGGGCATGAACTCGGCCAGCGCCGGCAGCAGCAGGCTGTGCAGCACGGCCTCGGTGCAGGTCAGGCGCACGGTGCCGCTGACCACCTGTTCGCCGCTGGTCAGGGCGATGCGCGCCGCGTCCAGTGCCTGTTCGGCACGCTCGGCCTGTTCGGCCAGGGCCTGGGCGGTGTCGGTGGGCAGGTAGCCTTTACGGCTCTTGACGAACAAGGCGGTGCCCAGCGCCGACTCCAGCCGGCGGATCGAACGGAACACCGTCGAAACGTCGACCTTGAGCAGTTCGGCTGCCTTGGCCAGCGAGCGGCCGCGCTCCAGTGCCAGGACCAGGGAAAGGTCCGCATGGTTGATCTGATATTGCATCGGTGCACGCTCTGCTTGCCAAAATGCCAATGTCTGTTGCGTTTTGGCCATTTTATAGTGGAACGGCCCCCGGGAATCAATGCAGCCGGTCGGCAACCAGCCCCCAACGATGGGCCAGTGAAAAGAACAACAGCAGCACCATCGTCGCCCTCCAAGGCGTCATCCGCAGTTCCCACATCGCCGCTCCGAATCAAAGGATGTACAGCCATGACGTCGGTCTCCCCGTGCGCCAGTTCTTCCCGCGAGATGAATGAATTCCTGGATGCCCATCCGGATACCCAGTACGTCGACCTGCTGATCTCCGACATGAACGGCGTGGTGCGCGGCAAGCGCATCGAGCGTGCCAGCCTGCACAAGGTGTACGAGAAGGGCATCAACCTGCCGGCGTCGCTGTTTGCGCTGGATATCAACGGCTCGACCGTCGAAAGCACCGGGCTGGGCCTGGATATCGGTGACGCCGACCGCATCTGTTTGCCGATTCCCGGCACGCTGTGTGACGAACCCTGGCAGAAACGCCCCACCGCCCAGCTGCTGATGACCATGCATGAGCTGGACGGCGCGCCGTTCTTCGCCGACCCGCGGGAAGTGCTGCGCCAGGTGGTGAGCAAGTTCGACGACCTGGGCCTGGATATCTGCGCCGCGTTCGAGCTGGAGTTCTACCTGATCGACCAGGACAACCTCAACGGTCGCCCGCAGCCGCCGCGCTCGCCGATTTCGGGCAAGCGCCCGCAGTCGACCCAGGTGTATCTGATCGATGACCTTGATGAGTACGCCGACTGCCTTCAGGACATGCTCGAAGCCGCCAAGGAGCAGGGCCTGCCGGCTGATGCCATCGTCAAGGAAAGCGCGCCGGCGCAATTCGAGGTGAACCTGCACCACGTCGCCGACCCGCTGAAGGCCTGTGACTACGCGATCCTGCTCAAGCGCCTGATCAAGAACGTCGCCTACGACCATGAGATGGACTCCACCTTCATGGCCAAGCCCTATCCGGGCCAGGCCGGCAACGGCCTGCACGTGCACATTTCGTTGCTGGACAAGAAAACCGGCAAGAACATCTTCGCCAATGAGGACCCGCTGCAAAGCGACACCCTGCGCCATGCCGTCGGCGGTGTGCTGGAAACCATGCCGGCATCGATGGCGTTCCTCTGCCCGAACATCAACTCGTACCGTCGCTTCGGTGCCCAGTTCTACGTGCCCAACGCGCCGAGCTGGGGCCTGGACAACCGCACCGTGGCCGTCCGTGTGCCGACCGACAGCAGCGAGAACGTGCGCATCGAACACCGCGTGGCCGGCGCCGACGCTAACCCGTACCTCATGCTTGCGGCGATCCTCGCCGGCATCCACCACGGCCTGACCAACAAGGTCGAGCCGGACGCGCCGATCGAAGGCAACTCGTACGAGCAGTTGGAGCAGAGCCTGCCGAACAACCTGCGTGATGCCCTGCGCGCGCTGGATGACAGTGAAGTCCTCAACCAATACATCAGCCCGGACTACATCGACATTTTCGTGGCCTGCAAGGAGAGCGAGCTGGCCGAGTTCGAAGTGTCGATCTCCGACCTCGAGTACAACTGGTACCTGCACACGGTGTAAGCCCATGAGCGCAATTGCGGTCCCCTTGATCGGTGTCAGCGCCTGCCGTCAGCAGGTGGGGAAGAACTCGTCGCACACGGTGGGCGACAAGTATGTCGAGGCCGCGGGCTTTGCCGGGTTGCCGCTGATCCTGCCGGCCCGTGACGGCGGCAGCGACACGCAGGCGCTGTTGGCCAGGCTCGATGGCATTCTTTTTACCGGTTCGCCTTCAAATGTCGAGCCGCATCATTACAATGGCGCGCCCAGCGCGGAAGGCACCCGGCACGATCTTGCACGTGACCGCCTGACCTTGCCGCTGCTGCAGGCGGCCATTGCCGCGGGTGTGCCGGTGTTGTGCATCTGCCGTGGCTTCCAGGAACTGAACGTGGCCCTCGGTGGCAGCCTGCACCAACGGGTGCAGGAGTTGCCCGGCTACCTGGACCACCGCGAACCTGAGGATGCACCCCTGGAGGTGCAATACGGCCCTCGTCACCCCGTCGGTATACAGCCGGGTGGGATGTTCGAGCGCCTGGGCCTGGCTGCGCGGTTCGAGGTCAACTCGCTGCACAGCCAGGGTATCGACCGCCTGGCCCCGGGCCTGCGCGTCGAGGCACGGGCCCCGGATGGCCTGATTGAAGCGGTGTCGATGCCTGATGCGCCGGGCTTTGTACTCGGCGTGCAGTGGCACCCTGAATGGCGTTTCGCCGAAAACCCGGTTTCGCTGCGCCTGTTCGAGGCGTTCCGCGAGGCCTGCATTGCCCATGCTGTACGGGAGGGTGTGCGCCAGAAGACCCTCTGACGTCACCCGGTAGTCTCGGATGACCCACCCCGGCAGTGAGCTTTCAATGAGTGGAAGCGGGCCCTCTACGGCGGGCCTGTGAAAACAATTCCAATAGTTACGGCAAATACTCATGAGCGATTACACAGAAGCCGGCCGCCCACCCGACGTGGCGGCCGACTCGGGCAACACCCAGCGCAGCAAGGGCCTGGCCAAGGGCCGCCTCGGCCTGCTGGCCAGCGTCGTGCTGGGCATTTCCACCATTGCACCGGTCTACACCCTGACTGGCGCGCTCGGCCCGACCGTGCGTGAAGTCGGCGCCCACTTGCCGGCGGTGTTCATCGTCGGCTTCCTGCCGATGCTGCTGGTCGCCCTGGGCTACCGCGAGCTGAACTCGGCGGAGCCCGACAGCGGCACGTCCTTCACCTGGTCGGCCCGGGCCTTCGGCCCGATGATCGGCTGGATTGGCGGCTGGGGGCTGGTGGTGGCCACCACTATCGTGCTGTCCAACCTGGCAGGCGTGGCGGTGGACTTCTTCTACCTGTTCCTGGCGCAGATCACCGGCAACCAGGAGCTGGCCGCGCTGGCGGACAACCTGTTGATCAACGTCACCACCTGTTGCGTGTTCATCGCCCTGGCAGTGTGGATCTGCTGTCGCGGCATGGCCACCACCATGACGGTGCAGTACGGCCTGGTGGCCTTGCAGTTGCTGGTGCTGATCGGCTTCGCCTTTGCCGCGTTCGGCGAGACCACCGCGCCGCCGCCGCTGGCGTTCGACCTGGCCTGGTTCAACCCGTTCGGTGTCGAATCGTTCTCGGCCTTTGCCGCCGGCCTGTCGCTGTCGATCTTCATTTTCTGGGGCTGGGACGTGTGCCTGACCGTCAGCGAAGAGTCGATCGGCAGCGACGAAGTGCCGGGCAAGGCGGCGACCTGGACCGTGCTGCTGATCCTCGGCCTGTACCTGCTCACCGCCATCGCCACCCTGCAGTTTGCCGGGATCAGCGAGCATGGCCTGGGCCTGAACAACCCGCGCATCCAGGAGAACGTGTTCGCCCACCTGGCCGGCCCGGTCATGGGGCCGCTGGCGATCCTGATGTCCATCGCGGTGCTGGCCAGCACCGCGGCCTCGCTGCAATCGACCTTCGTCTCGCCGGCGCGCACCCTGCTCGCCATGGGTTACTACGGCGCCGTGCCGCAACGCTTCGCCACGGTCTGCCCGCGTTCGCAGACGCCGCGCTACGCGACCATCTGTGCCGGCATTGCCGCGGGCCTGTTCTACGTGACCATGCGTACCCTCAGCGAGAACGTGCTGGCCGACACCATCACCGCCCTGGGCATGATGATCTGCTTCTACTACTCGCTGACCGCCTTTGCCTGCGTGTGGTACTTCCGCCGCAGCCTGTTCGACAGCGTGCGCCACTTCTTCATGCGCGGCGTGTGCCCGCTGGTGGGTGGCCTGATCCTGTCGGTGATCTTCCTGCGCACGGCGATAGACAGCGCCTCGCCAGACTTCGGCAGTGGCTCGCATGTGGGTGGGCTGGGGCTGGTATTCGTGATCGCGGCGATCATCTCGGCGCTGGGCATCGTGCTGATGCTGCTGTCGCGGCTGCGTGCGCCGGCGTACTTCCTGGGGGCTACCCTGCGTCAGCAGGCCACTATCCAACTGCAGGAATAACAGCTGGGGGCGCTTTGCGCCCCATTCGCTGGCAAGCCAGCTCCCACAGGTACGATGCTTGACTCGAGGTGGCGTGATCCATGTGGGAGCCGGCTTGCCGGCGAATGGGCCTCGCAGAGGCCCCGGCTGTCTTCAGCCGACCAGTTGTTTCAGCAGCGCCTCATGGCGCTGTTGTTGTTTCTTGAGCAGTAGCCGGTTCGAGCGGAACACCGCTTTCAGGTCATCCAGCGCCACATCGAAGTCATCGTTGATGATGACGTACTCATATTCGTCGTAGTGCACCATCTCGCTGACCGCTTCCTTCATGCGTCCGGCGATGATTTCCTCGCTGTCCTGGCCACGGCCGTCCAGGCGTTGGCGCAGGGCCTCCTGGCTTGGCGGCAGGATGAAGATCGAACGCGCCTCGGGCATCAGCTTGCGCACCTGCTGGGCACCTTGCCAGTCGATCTCCAGGATCAGGTCGTAGCCCTGGTCGAGGGTTTCCTGCAGGGCGCTGCGCGAAGTGCCGTAGAAGTTGCCGAACACTTCGGCGTGCTCGAGGAAATCGCCTTGGGCGATCAGTGCCTTGAACGCTTCGTGGACGACGAAGTGATAGTTGACCCCGTGTTCCTCGCCCGGGCGCATGGCGCGGGTGGTGTGGGAGACCGAGACGCGGACGCGCTCGTCGTCCTTGATCAGGGCCGTGACCAGGCTGGTCTTGCCGGCGCCGGACGGGGCCGAGACGATGTAGAGGGTGCCGCTGCTGTGGTTCATGGTAGGGGTGGCCTTACTCGATGTTCTGTACTTGTTCACGCATCTGTTCGATCAGCACCTTCAGGTTGACTGCTGCCTGCGTGCTGCGTGGGTCGAATGCCTTGGAGCCAAGGGTGTTGGCTTCGCGGTTGAGCTCCTGCATCAGGAAGTCCAGGCGCCGGCCGGCGGCGCCGCCCGACTTGAGCACCCGGCGCACTTCGGTGGCGTGGGTGCTGAGGCGGTCCAGCTCTTCGGCGACGTCGCTCTTCTGCGCCAGCAGGACCATTTCCTGCTCCAGGCGCTGCGGGTCGAGCTCGGCCTTCATATCGCCGAAGCGATCGAGGACCTTCTGCCGTTGCGCGGCCAGCATCTGCGGCACCAGGGTGCGCAGGGTGGCGACTTCGCCGGCCATGCTGTCCAGGCGTTCGTTGATCAGCCGGGCCAGTTCGGCGCCTTCGCGTTGGCGGCCGGCCTTGAGTTCGGTCAGGGCTTCGTCGAACAGTGCGATGGCTTCGGCATTGAGCGCTTGCGGATCGGTGGCGTCGGCCACCAGCACGCCCGGCCAGGCCAGTACTTCCAGCGGGTTGAGCGGTGCCGGTTGCTTGATCAGGCTGGCGACGGTTTCGGCGGCAGCGACCAGTTGCGCGGCGCGTTCGCGATCGACCTGCAGTGGCTTGCCGGTGCTGTCCTCGCTCAGGCGCAGGGTGCACTCGACCTTGCCGCGCGAGAGGCCTTGGCGCAGGCCTTCGCGTACGGCGCCTTCGAGGTCGCGCAGGGCCTCGGGCAGGCGCAGGTGGGGTTCGAGATAGCGGTGGTTGACCGAGCGCAGCTCCCAGACCAGGGTGCCTTGGCTGCCAGCGCGCTCGACACGAGCAAAAGCGGTCATGCTATGCACCATGGGGAGTACCTCGCGTATTCAGGTGGACGGGGAGCCTGTCGGCTGCAAGGCGCAGGATTGTAGCGCAGTGCGGCGCGGGCGCCCAATCCAGCCATGCTAACGGTCGCCCCGAAACCTGTCGGAAAACACGACAGGCTGCGCGAGCGCGACGACAGGCGTGCCTTCGTCGGGTGTCGGGCTCTATAATGCTCGGCAGATTCAAAGTCCCCGTACAGGTATTCCAGATGAAACGTCCAAGTGGTCGCGCCGCCGATCAGCTCCGCTCGATCCGCATTACTCGCAACTACACCAAGCACGCCGAAGGATCGGTTCTGGTCGAGTTCGGTGACACCAAGGTCATCTGCACGGTCAGCGTCGAGAACGGTGTTCCGCGCTTCCTCAAAGGCCAGGGCCAAGGTTGGCTGACCGCCGAGTACGGCATGCTGCCGCGCTCCACCGGCGAGCGTAACCAGCGCGAGGCCAGCCGTGGCAAGCAAGGCGGCCGCACCCTCGAGATCCAGCGCCTGATTGGCCGCTCCCTGCGCGCCGCGCTGGACATGAGCAAGCTCGGCGACATTACCCTGTACGTCGACTGCGACGTGATCCAGGCCGACGGCGGCACCCGCACTGCCTCGATCACCGGCGCCATGGTCGCCCTGTGCGACGCCCTGGCGGTGATCAAGAAACGTGGCGGTCTCAAGGGTGGCAACCCGCTCAAGCACATGATCGCTGCGGTATCGGTGGGCATGTACCAGGGCGAGGCCGTGCTCGACCTCGACTACCTCGAGGACTCCGCCGCCGAGACCGACCTGAACGTGGTCATGACCAGCGCCGGTGGTTTCATCGAGGTACAGGGCACCGCCGAGGGCGCGCCGTTCCAGCCTGCCGACTTCAACGCCATGCTGGCGCTGGCGCAGAAGGGCATGGACGAAATCTTCGAACTGCAGAAGGCGGCACTGGCCGACTGAGCAGACACCAGGGAGGTGCGGGACATGAAGGATTCGGATCTGCCGATCACCCCGCCCAGCGCCGATGTCCGGCAATGGGCGATGTTCTGCCACCTCTCGGCGCTCCTGGGGCTGGTGCTGCCCCTTGGGCATTTGCTCGGCCCGCTGGTGCTGTGGCACCTCAAGCGCGAACAGGACCCATTCATCGATGCCCAGGGCAAGGAGGCGCTGAACTTCCAGATCAGCGTGACCATCGCTGGCTTCGTCTGCTTCCTGCTGATGTTCGTGTTCATCGGCATCCTGCTGTTCGCCGTGCTGATGGTGGCGGTGCTGATCCTGATTATCCTGGCAGCGGTCAAGGCCAATGAAGGGCAGCCGTATCGCTATCCCTTCATCTGGCGGCCGATCAGATAGACACAAAAAAGCCGACCTGATGGTCGGCTTTTTTGTGCGTGCCATCCTCAGATGGTCAGCGTCCAGTCGTAGTCCACGATCAGCGGCGCGTGCTGGGAGAAGCGCGGCTGGCGCGGCAGGCGAGCGTTGCGCACGAAGCGGCGCAGGCCTGGGGTGAGGATCTGGTAGTCGAACCGATAACCCAGGTTGAGCATCTCGGCTTGCTCGTTGTCCGGCCACCAGCTGTACTGGTCGCCTTCACGGCTGACTTCGCGCAGGGCATCGACATAGCCCATGTCGCCGACGATGGCGTCCATCCAGGCGCGCTCGGGTGGCAGGAAACCCGGCGACTGCTGGCTGTCACGCCAGTTCTTGATGTCGAGCTTCTGCTGCGCGACGTAGAACGAGCCGCAGTAGATGTACTCGCGACGCTTGCGGCGCTGCTTGTCCAGGTACTTGGCGAAGTCGTCCATCAACTTGAACTTCTGGTTCAAGTCCTCGTCGCCGTTCATGCCCGAAGGCAGCAACAGGCTGGCAATACTGACTTTGTCGAAATCTGCTTGCAGATAACGCCCGTAGCGGTCGGCTGTCTCGAAGCCCAGGCCGGTGATGACTGCCTTGGGCTGCATGCGCGAGTAAAGTGCCACGCCACCTTGGGTGGGCACCTCCGCGTCGCAGGCGTAAAGGAAATAGCCATCGAGCTGGAAAGCTGGGTCGTCGAGTTCAAAGGCCGAGGCGCGGGTATCCTGAAGGCAGATGACGTCGGCATTCTGGGCCTGTAACCAGCTGAGCAATCCACGCTCGGCCGCAGCCTGAATGCCATTTACGTTCACACTGATGATCCGCATAAATGGCCCCAAAAATCTCGTGCGTGTATGATACCCGAGCTCAACACATTTAGCTAAATCCGTGGTGTCCGGGACCTTTCATGCAGCCGTATCAGCGCGACTTCATCCGTTTTGCCATCGATCGCGGCGTTCTGCGCTTCGGTGAGTTCACCCTGAAATCGGGGCGTACCAGCCCGTACTTCTTCAATGCCGGCCTGTTCAACACCGGGTCCGCCCTGGCGCAGCTGGGGCGTTGCTACGCGGCGGCCATCGTCGACAGCAAGATCCCCTTCGACGTGCTGTTCGGCCCGGCCTACAAGGGTATCCCCCTGGCGGCGGCCACTGCCGTGGCCCTGGCCGAGCAACACCAGCTCGACGTGCCGTGGTGCTTCAACCGCAAGGAAGCCAAGGACCATGGTGAGGGCGGCAGCCTGGTCGGCGCCCCGCTGGCCGGCGACGTGCTGATCATCGACGACGTGATCACCGCCGGCACTGCCATCCGCGAAGTGATGCAGATCATCAACGCCCAGCAGGCCAAGGCCGCCGGCGTGCTGATCGCGCTGAACCGCGAAGAGCGCGGCAATGGCGAGCTGTCGGCGATCCAGGAAGTCGAGCGCGACTTCGGTATCCCGGTCGTGAGCATCGTCTCGCTGACCCAGGTGCTGGAATTCCTGGCTGACGACCCGCAGCTCAAGCAACACCTGCCGGCGGTCGAAGCCTACCGCGCCCAGTACGGTATCTGACGCACACACGGCAACGGAAAAGGCGACCCTGAGGTCGCCTTTTTTCATGCCGGTGTTTCAACGGCCGTTGGGGTAGGGGTCCTGCACGGCGTCGCCGACACCGGTCAGGATCTTCCAGGCGCGCTTCGGGTGGGAAATGGTGTCGAAATCGGGGCAAGGCGGGAGTGACTTCTTACCCTGATTGGAGTACTCGTAGCCGCAGTCGGCACACTCGTAGCTACCTGCGGAAACATCGCTGCCGTAGGGCACCTCGTCTTTTTTCATCGCTGGATCTCCTGTGTGTGGGAAGTCTCCATGCTAATCAGCCGATGAAAGCAGATGTTGTAGTACCCGTCCGACACTGCTGTGGGACTGTTCTGGGCGGTGCTCGTCTTGTCGCGATACAAGCCCGTACCCTCCATCTGCGTGGGGGGCGGGCTTGCATGGCAGAGGGCTGGTTGAATCAGCGTGGCTTGCGGTTGCTGATCAGCGTGCCCACGCCGCTGTCGGTGAAGATCTCCAGCAGCACGGCATTCGGCACGCGGCCGTCGATGATGTGCGAGCTGTTCACGCCACCCTGGACGGCATCCAGCGCGCACTTGATCTTCGGCAGCATGCCGCCGTAGATGGTGCCGTCGGCGATCAGCTCGTTGACCTGCTCGGTGCTCAGCCCGGTGAGGACCTCGCCCTGCTTGTCCATCAGGCCGGCGATGTTGGTCAGCAGCATCAGCTTCTCGGCCTTGAGCGCCTCGGCCACCTTGCCGGCCACCAGGTCGGCGTTGATGTTGTAGGACTCGCCGTTGGC
The DNA here is from genome assembly GCF_001007005.1 of Pseudomonas sp. CCOS 191. Lineage (NCBI taxonomy): Bacteria > Pseudomonadati > Pseudomonadota > Gammaproteobacteria > Pseudomonadales > Pseudomonadaceae > Pseudomonas > Pseudomonas sp. CCOS 191. The sequence goes on along the minus strand of NZ_LN847264.1, from coordinate 5,885,615 downwards.
GCCCACGCCGATCGGCGCGATCACCGGGATGAAGTCACCCTTGACCAGCATGTTCAGCAGGTCGGTGTTGACGCTGACGACCTCGCCGACATGGCCGATGTCGATGATTTCCGGGGTGGTCATCTCCGGGGTCTGGCGGGTGACGGTGAGCTTCTTGGCGCGGATCAGCTCAGCATCCTTGCCGGTCAGGCCGATGGCGCTGCCGCCGTGGCGGTTGATCAGGTTGACGATGTCCTTGTTCACCTGGCCGCCCAGGACCATCTCCACCACGTCCATGGTCGCCGCGTCGGTGACGCGCATGCCATCGATGAAGTGGCTGTCGATCGACAGGCGCTTGAGCAGGTCGCCGATTTGCGGGCCGCCACCGTGAACCACCACCGGGTTGATGCCTACAGCCTTCATCAGCACGATGTCACGGGCGAAGCCGGTCTTGAGCTCCTCGCTCTCCATCGCGTTGCCGCCGTACTTGATCACCAGGGTCTTGCCGACGAAGCGGCGGATGTAAGGCAGTGCTTCGGACAAAACCTCGGCTACATGGGAAGCGGCATCGCGATCGAGGGTCATGCAGGGCTCCAGGTAAGGAACGGATAGTCGTCAGAACGGCAGTTGCAGGCCTGGTTGGACCCGCAGCAACTGCGTGCGGAATACAGCCTTGATTCGGTCGAGTTCTGCGGCGCTGTCGGCCTCGAAGCGCAGCACCAGCACCGGTGTGGTGTTGGAGGCGCGAACCAGGCCCCAGCCGTGGGGATAGTCGACCCGCACACCGTCGATGGTGGTCAGGCTGGCTTCGCCCCAGTCGGCGTCGCGTTGCAGTGCATCAATGATGCTGAATTTACCCTCGTCGGTCACATCAATGTTGATTTCCGGCGTGGAAATATCATTGGGGAACGCGGCGAACAGGCTTTCGGCGTCCTGCCCGGCCTTGCTGAGGATCTCCAGCAGGCGCGCGGCGCTGTAGATGCCATCGTCGAAACCGTACCAGCGTTCCTTGATGAAGATGTGCCCGCTCATCTCGCCGGCCAGCAGCGAGCCGGTCTGTTTCATCTTCTTCTTGATCAGCGAGTGGCCGGTCTTCCACATCAGCGCGCGGCCACCGTGCTGTTCGATCAGCGGGGTCAGGCGGCGCGTGCATTTGACGTCGAAGATGATCTCGGCGCCCGGGTTGCGCGACAGCACGTCCTGGGCGAACAGCATCAGCAGGCGGTCGGGGTAGACGATGCTGCCGGTGTTGGTCACCACACCCACGCGGTCACCGTCGCCGTCGAAGGCCAGGCCGATATCGGCGCCGGTCTCTTTCACCTTGGCGATCAGGTCTTCCAGGTTCTCGGGCTTGCCCGGGTCCGGGTGGTGGTTGGGGAAGTTGCCGTCGACTTCGCAGAACAGTGGGATCACCTCACAGTTCAACGCTTCGATCAGTTGCGGAGCGACCACGCCGGCCGCGCCATTGCCGCAGTCGACCACCACCTTCAGGCGTTTGGCCAGTTTCACGTCGGCAACGATCTGCTGGAAGTAGCGATCAAGGATCTCGACCTTTTCCACGCGGCCTTCGCCGCGGGTCAGGTCGTTGGTCTTCAGGCGGGTCAGCAGGGCTTGGATCTGCTCGTTAGCCAGGGTGTCGCCGGCAATCACGATCTTGAAACCGTTGTAGTCCGACGGGTTGTGGCTGCCGGTGAGCATCACGCCCGACTTGCCGGCCAGCACATTGGCCGCGTAGTACAGCGCCGGGGTCGGCACCAGACCGACATCGCTGACCTGGCAACCAGCGTCGGCCAGGCCTTTGATCAGTTGCTCGACCAGCATCGGGCCGGACAGGCGACCGTCACGGCCGACCGAGATCTGTGGCTCGCCCTGGGCGAGAGTCTGGGCGCCGATGGCGCGACCGATCCAGTAGGCGGTCTCGGCATGCAGGGTCTTGCCGACCACGCCGCGGATGTCATAGGCGCGGAAGATGCTGTCGGGCAGTGCGGGGACCAGCTGGGCCATGTCGTTCATCTCTGGGGACTCCAAGTATTCAAAGGCTTCTGGGCAGGCACAAACTGAACGCTTGGACGGTGGTTTCGCCGCAGAGTTCGCCATCCATGGCCCGAACGGTCTGCTGTCGGCTCAGCGGGTGCCTGAATGGCCGAAGCCGCCGGCGCCACGCTGGGTTTCGTCGAACTGCTCGACGATATCGAAGTGCGCCTGCACCACCGGCACCAGGATCAGCTGCGCGATACGCTCGCCAACGGTGATGGTGAACGGCGTGGTGCCACGGTTCCAGCAGGACACCATCAGCTCGCCCTGGTAGTCGGAGTCGATCAGGCCAACCAGGTTGCCCAGCACGATGCCGTGCTTATGGCCCAGGCCCGAGCGCGGCAGGATCATGGCCGCCAGGCCCGGGTCGCCGATGTACACCGCCAGGCCGGTGGGGATCAGCAGGGTCTGGCCCGGTTCGAGGACGGTGTCCTCCTTGAGCAGGGCGCGCAGGTCCAGCCCGGCGGAACCGGGGGTGGCGTACTGCGGCAGGGGGAATTCGGTGCCCAGGCGTGGGTCGAGGATCTTGGCTTGAAGAGCGTGCATGTAACTTATTGAACCTGGTTGAGCCGTTCGGCGATGAAGGCGACCAACTGGCGGGCAATCTTGCCTTTGCTGGTCTGCGCGAAGAGGGTTTGATGCTGCTGCCGGTCGATCACGGTCAGGGCATTTTCCTCGCTGTTGAAGCCGATGCTGGGGTTGGCCACATCATTGGCGACGATCAGGTCGAGGTTCTTGTCCTTGAGCTTGCGCGTGGCGTAGTCGAGCAGGTGCTCGGTCTCGGCGGCGAAGCCGACGCTGAACGGGCGGTCGGCGCGGCCGGCAATGGTCGCAAGGATATCGGGATTGCGCACCATCTGCAGCAGCATGCCGTCGCCGGTGGTGGGATCTTTCTTGAGCTTCTGCGGGGCGACGACCTCAGGGCGGTAGTCCGCGACTGCAGCCGAGGCGATGAACAGGTCGCACGGCATGGCTGCTTCGCAGGCCGCGAGCATGTCCCGCGCGCTGACCACGTCGATGCGGCTGACCCGGTCGGGGGTCTGCAGGTGCACAGGACCGGTGACGAGGGTAACCCGGGCCCCGGCTTCGGCGGCGGCCTCGGCCAGGGCAAAGCCCATCTTCCCTGAACTATGGTTGGTGATGTAGCGCACCGGATCGATGTTCTCTTGGGTGGGACCGGCGGTGATCAGCACGTGTTTGCCGGTCAGGGCCTGGCGTTTGAAGCTTTCTGCGGCGCACCAGGCCAGGTCGGTGGCTTCGAGCATGCGGCCCAGGCCCACGTCGCCACAGGCCTGGCTGCCGGAGGCCGGGCCGAACACCTGGATGCCACGGCGCTTGAGCAGGTCGAGGTTGTCCTGAGTTGCCGGGTCACGCCACATGGCCTGGTTCATCGCCGGGGCGACGGCGACGGTGGCGTCGGTGGCCAGCACCAGGGTGGTCAGCAGGTCGTCGGCCATGCCTTGGGCCATGCGCGCCATCAGGTCGGCGGTGGCCGGGGCGATCAGGACCAGGTCGGCCCATTTGGCCAGCTCGATATGGCCCATGGCCGCTTCGGCCGCAGGGTCGAGCAGGTCCATGTGCACCGGGTGGCCGGACAGCGCCTGCAACGTGAGCGGGGTGATGAACTCGGCGCCACCACGGGTCATGACCACGCGCACCTGCGCGCCGTGTTCCAGGAGTCGGCGAATCAGCTCGGCGCTCTTGTAGGCGGCGATGCCGCCACCTACGCCGAGAACGATGCGCTTGCGATACAACCGCTGCATAGGCCTTGCCTTATTCCAGTGAAAGCGGGTGGCGACGACGGCTGCCTGCGGCAGATCGTCGCATTTTCGAAGCGAACTAGATTAACACAGCGCCCAAAGGGGCCGTAGTGGCAGGCGAGGAGGGGAAATGAACATCAGGGAGTGGCCGGCTGAAGAACGGCCGAGGGAGAAGTTGTTGCAGCGCGGGGCAGCGATTCTGTCGGATGCGGAATTGCTGGCGGTACTGCTGGGGTCTGGGGTTGCCGGACGCAATGTGCTCGACCTGGCGCGTGGGCTGCTGGCGAAGTTCGGCGGGCTGCGGCAGTTCCTCGAGGCGGATCGGGCCGTGGTGCTGCGCGAGCCTGGCCTGGGGCCGGTGCGGTATGCGCAGTTGCAGGCATTGCTGGAAATAGGCAGGCGCTACCTGGATGAGCACATCGAGCGTGCGTCGGTCCTGGAGAGCCCGACCTCGGTGAGGCGCTATCTCAAGTCCATGCTGCGGCACGAGTCCAGCGAGGTGTTCGGCTGCCTGTTCCTGGACACTAAGCATCGGCCGTTGGCGTTCGAGATACTGTTCCGTGGCACCATCGACCGCGCGAGTATCTACCCTCGCGAGGTCGTTCGGCGCTCATTGCTGCACAACGCGGCGGCCCTGATCCTCTGCCATAACCATCCGTCGGGCATTTGCGAGCCGAGCCAGGATGACGTGCACTTGACGCTGATGCTCAAGCGCTCGCTGGCGCTGATCGATGTGCGGGTGATGGACCATGTCATCGTGGGTGATGGCGAGCCGTTATCGATGGTCGAGCATGGATGGCTGGCCGGTTAGGCAGCGCGGGGCAAGCCCGCTGTCACAATGACTGTGGGCTTGCCTCGCGATTGGGCGTCAGCGGTTGACTGAGACCTTGCTGAAATCCTGCCGCCCGAACGGGCTCACCTGATAACCCTGCACGTCCTGGCGCAGCAGCGCGGCCGCTGTCGGATGCGCCAGCGGCAGCCACAGCGCCTGCTGCTGGATCAGCGTCTGAGCCTGCTGGTACAGCCGGCTGCGCACGCTCTGGTCGTTGGTGGTGCGTCCGGCGTTGATCAACTGGTCCAGGCGGTTGTCGCAGAAGCGCGCGAAGTTGGTTCCGGACTTGACCGCGGCGCAGGCAAACTGCGGGCTGAGGAAGTTGTCCGGGTCGCCGTTGTCTCCGGCCCAGCCCATGAACAGCAGGTCGTGCTCGCCGGCCTTGGCGCGGCGGATCAGCTCGCCCCACTCGATGGTGCGGATCTCGGCCTTGATGCCGATTTTCGCAAGGTCGGCCTGCAGCATCTGTGCGCCCAGGCTGGGGTTGGGGTTGAGCAGGCTGCCCGACGGGCGGGTCCAGATGGTGGTCTCGAAACCCTTGCCCAGGCCGGCCTTGGCCAGCAATGCCTTGGCCTTCTTGTGATCGAGCGTGTAGCCGGGCAGGTCCTTGGCATAGCTCCAGGTATTCGGCGGATAGGGACCGTTGGCGGCAGTGGCGGTATCTTCGAACACGGCCTTGAGGTACGCCGGCTTGTCGAAGGCCAGGTTGATGGCCTGGCGCACTTCAGGCTTGTCCAGTGGCGGGTGCTGGCTGTTGATGGCGACGAAGGCGGTCATGAATGCTGGGGTGGTGGCGACCTTGAGGTTGCCGTCCTTGCCGGCCTCGGCGATGTCCAGCGGCTTGGGCGACAGGGCCACCTGGCATTCGCCGCGCCTGATCTTTTGCAGGCGGACGTTGGCGTCCGGGGTGATGGCGTAGATCAGCGGGTCGATCGACGGCTTGCCGGCGAAATAGTCAGGGTTGGCGCGGTAGCGCACCACGGCGTCTTTCTGGAAACGCTGGAAGACGAACGGGCCGGTGCCCACTGGCTGGTTGTTGAGTTTCTCGGGGGTGCCGGCCTTGAGCAGCTTGTCGGCATATTCGGCGGAGTAGATCGAGGCAAAGCCCATGCTCAGGGTGGCCAGGAAAGTGGCGTCGGCGTGGGTCAGGGTGAAGCGCACGGTGTGCGGCTCGGGTGCGTCGATGGCCTTGATCAGGCTGCCCAGTTGCAGAGATTGGGCATGCGGGTAGCCGCCCGGGGCGGTCTTGTGCCAGGCGTGGGCCGGGTAGAGCATGCGTTGGAAGCTGAACAGGACGTCGTCGGCGTCCAGTTCTCGGGTCGGCTTGAAGTAAGCGGTGGTGTGAAACTTCACGTCCGGGCGCAGCTTGAAGTCGTAGACCAGGCCGTCAGGCGACACCGTCCAGCTTTGCGCCAGGCTCGGCACCACCTTGCCCTCGGCGGCGTCGAACTCGACCAGGCGGTTCATCAGCACGTCGGCCGAGGCGTTGGTGGTGGTCAGCGAGTTGTACTGCACCACGTCGAAGCCTTCGGGGCTGGCTTCGGTGCACACCGACAGCGCTGCGGCCTGGGCAAGGCCCGCGGCGCACAGGGTGGTGAACAGGAGGGAAAGGGCGGCGGCACGCATGGTGACTCCTTGGCTGGTCGGTGGCCCATCTGCCGGTGCAGTCTGGAAAATTGAGGAAATGTCCTACCCTAGTGCGGGCATGGGCAAATGACCACACCCTTTCGCATTAATTCGGCGACGGGCGGTCGACAGCTTGCCGCCCCAGTCGTTATGCTGCCCAGGCGCGCTCGGCCCGACCGGAACTCTCATATTCTGTTGTTGTGGCGGAGTCTTTCTGGTATAAAGCAGCGCTCTTTTCTAGGGGCTCGGTCTGTCGCGTAAGCGCACCCGGCCGATAAGACCCCCGGGAACACGGCGCCTTGGCGCCATTGACTGAGAGATTAAGCGGCCAACCCATGCCGGGTTGGGCATGTGGTTTTAGAGGGCTGAGGCATGTCGAGAGTCTGTCAAGTTACCGGTAAGGGTCCGGTAACTGGGAACAATATTTCCCACGCAAACAACAAAACCCGTCGTCGTTTCCTGCCGAACCTGCAGCACCACCGTTTCTGGGTTGAGTCCGAGAAGCGCTTCGTGCGTCTGCGCGTTTCCGCCAAAGGCATGCGTATCATCGACAAGCGCGGCATCGATGCCGTTCTGGTCGACATCCGTCGCGCTGGCGCCAAGGTTTAAAGGAGAACATCATGCGTGAATTGATCCGTCTGGTTTCGAGTGCCGGTACCGGCCACTTCTACACCACCGACAAGAACAAGCGCACCACTCCGGACAAGATCGAGATCAAGAAGTACGATCCGGTCGTCCGCAAGCACGTGGTGTACAAGGAAGCCAAGATCAAGTAATTGATCGGCAACCTGAAAAAACCCGCAACCGCAAGGTGGCGGGTTTTTTTATGTCTCCAGCAAAGTCATCGCGGGGCCTGCAAAAAGCGGGGCCTCGCGACCGGGTTCATTTCTGCTCGAACATCACATAGATCTTGCGGCACGGCTCCAGCACTTCCCAGGTGCCCTTGAAGCCTGCGGGGATCACAAAACGATCGCCGGCACGCAAGGTCTTGGCGCCGCCGTCCTGGTCGCGCAGCACCGACACACCCTGGACGATCTCGCAGTACTCGTGCTCGGTGTAGTTCACCGTCCACTGGCCCACCTCGCCCTCCCAGACGCCCGCGGCGAACTGCCCGCACGGGCTGGCGTAGTGGTTGTAGACAGCCTGGTCAGGCTCGCCCTTGAGGATTTTCTCCGCTGCCGGGCGGTAGCGTTCGGCTTCGGTCAGAACCTGGGCAAAGTCGACGATGCTGGTGATACTCATGGTGGTTACCCTGTTGTTGTTTAATAAAATGAACATCAGTAGGCATTTGAGCCGTTGGTGTCAAATATATTGATAGTTTCCCCGCCCTGGTTTAGGGTGGCAGGTGCCCGTGTGCGTCGTCACCCGGCCAGAATTTCTGACAGCGCCCGTGAGTCCTCAGTGCGGCGTTGCACCTTAACAAGAGAGGAGTTTCCTATGACCACCCTGACTCGTGCGGACTGGGAACAGCGTGCCCAGCAACTGAAGATCGAAGGCCGCGCCTTCATCAACGGCGAATACACCGATGCCGCATCCGGTGAAACCTTCGACTGCCTGAGCCCGGTGGACGGACGCTTCCTGGCCAAGGTCGCCAGCTGCGACCTGGCCGACGCCAACCGCGCTGTCGACAACGCCCGCGCCGTGTTCGAATCCGGCGCCTGGTCGCGCCTGGCCCCGGCCAAGCGCAAGGCCAAGCTGATCCGCTTCGCCGACTTGCTGCGCAAGAACGTCGAGGAGCTGGCCCTGCTCGAAACCCTCGACATGGGCAAGCCGATCGGTGACTCCTCCACCATCGACATTCCGGGCGCGGCCCAGGCCATCCACTGGACTGCCGAGGCCATCGACAAAGTCTACGACGAAGTCGCCCCGACCCCGCACGACCAGCTCGGCCTGGTGACCCGCGAGCCAGTGGGCGTGGTCGGTGCCATCGTACCGTGGAACTTCCCGCTGCTGATGGCGTGCTGGAAGCTGGGCCCAGCCCTGGCCACCGGCAACTCCATCGTGCTCAAACCGTCCGAAAAATCGCCGCTGACCGCGATCCGCATCGCCCAGCTGGCCATCGAGGCCGGTATTCCGGCTGGCGTGCTGAACGTGCTGCCAGGCTATGGCCACACCGTGGGCAAGGCCCTGGCCCTGCACATGGACGTCGACACCCTGGTGTTCACCGGTTCGACCAAGATCGCCAAGCAGCTGATGGTCTATGCCGGTGAGTCGAACATGAAGCGTGTCTGGCTGGAAGCCGGTGGCAAGAGCCCGAACATCGTCTTCGCCGATGCCCCTGACCTGCAGGCCGCCGCCGAGGCCGCCGCCAGCGCCATCGCCTTCAACCAGGGCGAAGTCTGCACCGCAGGTTCCCGCCTGTTGGTCGAGCGCTCGATCAAGGACAAGTTCCTGCCCATGGTGGTCGAGGCCCTCAAGGCCTGGAAACCAGGCAACCCGCTGGACCCGGCAACCACCGTCGGCGCACTGGTCGACACCCAGCAGATGAACACCGTGCTGTCGTACATCGAGGCCGGTCACCAGGACGGCGCCAAGCTGCTGGCTGGCGGCAAGCGCATCCTGGAAGAGACTGGTGGCACTTACGTCGAGCCGACCATCTTCGACGGCGTGACCAACGCCATGAAGATCGCCAAGGAAGAGATCTTCGGCCCGGTACTGTCGGTGATCACCTTCGATAGCGCCGAAGAGGCCGTGGCCATCGCCAACGACACGCCATATGGCCTGGCCGCGGGCATCTGGACCTCGGACATCTCCAAGGCGCACAAGACCGCCCGCGCCGTGCGCGCCGGCAGTGTCTGGGTCAACCAGTACGACGGTGGCGACATGACCGCGCCGTTTGGCGGCTTCAAACAGTCGGGCAACGGCCGTGACAAGTCGCTGCACGCATTGGAGAAGTACACCGAGCTGAAGGCGACCTGGATCAAACTGTAATCGACGGGGCCGCCTTGCGGCCCTTTCGCCGGCAAGCCGGCTCCCACAAGCTACATGCAGACCCTGTGGGAGCCGGCTTGCCGGCGAAAGGGCTGCATGGCAGCCCCCAACTACAGCCGGGACGGTTCATGCCGCCCCGGCTGTGTTGTCTCTGCCATTTAAAAGTCATGCGCCTCGGAGGCCATCATGCGTTGGGGAACCTACTTTGCCGTTCTGGCGTCGGTGCTCAGTGTCGGGCTTGCGCTCGGCGTGAGCATGCCGCTGGTGTCCCTGCGCCTGGAGGGCTGGGGCTACGGTGGGTTCGCCATCGGCGTGATGGCGGCGATGCCGGCCCTTGGTGTGCTGGTCGGTGCCAGCCTGGCCAGCCGCCTTGCCGGCTGGGTTGGCGTGCCCATGGCCATGCGCCTGTGCCTGTGGGGTGGGGCGCTGTCGATCGGCCTGGTGGCGGTGCTGCCCAGCTATGCCCTGTGGCTGGTATTGCGCTTGATGATCGGTATGTCGCTGACGGTGGTGTTCATCCTTGGCGAGAGCTGGATCAACCAGTTGGTAGTCGAGCAGTGGCGTGGCCGGCTGGTGGCGCTGTATGGCAGCAGCTATGCCCTGAGCCAATTGGCCGGGCCGCTGGTGCTGGGGTTCCTGGGCTCGGACGATGATTTCGGTTTCTGGGCCGCGACCGGGTTGCTGCTGGTCGCGCCGCTGATCCTGCTGGGGCGCGGCGGTGCACCGACCACCGAGGCGTGCAGCGTCACCTTTGCCGACCTGTTCGGCTTCTGTCGGCGTCTGCCGGTGATCGCCTGGGCCATCGCGCTGTTCGCGGCATTCGAGGCGATGATCCTGACGTTGCTGCCGGTGTACTGCCTGCAGCAAGGGTTCACCACGGAGGTGGCGTTGTTCATGGTCAGCACCGTGGTGGTGGGGGATGCGGTGCTGCAATTGCCGATTGGCGCCTTGGCCGACCGCATGTCGCGGCGCACGTTGTTCAGTGGTTGCGCACTGACCTTGATGGTTTCCAGCCTGGCGATTCCGCTGCTGTTGCATACACCGGTGATCTGGCCGCTGTGGGTACTGTTCGGTGCCAGCGCGGGTGGGTTGTTCACCCTGTCGCTGGTGCTGATCGGCGAGCGCTACCGGGATGACGAACTGGTGCGGGCCAATGCCCACGTGGCACAGCTGTGGGGTATGGGTTGCCTGCTCGGACCTTTGCTGGCCGGGGCGGGAAGCCAGTGGATCAGCGGGCATGCGCTGCCGTTGCTGATGGCGGTGGGCGCGGCGGGGTTGGTGCTGCTGACGCGGCGGCGGGATGCCTTCGAGCCGGCGTCTGCCTGACCGATTGCAATCGCGGGCTTGCCCGCGATGCGTTCTACAACATCTTCTCCAACCCGACCGCCTTGCTGATCCAGGCATTGAAGCGTCGCCAAACTCCCCCGGGCTCGGTCACCAACAGGTGCCGCTGGCCATTGTCCTCGGTCGCCCAGACCATCCTCCCGTCCACCAGCTTCACCTGGTAACTCAGCGCTGGTGCCATGCCTTGTAGCGCCAGTTCGCGGGTGTACTCGGCCAGCTCTGGGCTGTCCACCATCACGCCCACCTCGGTGTTCCACAGCACGGAGCGCGGGTCGAAGTTGAACGAGCCGATGAAGGTCTTGCGTCGGTCGAACACCATCGCCTTGCTGTGCAGGCTCGAATCGGAACTGCCGTGAAAGCCCAGCCGTGGGCGCGGATCGCCGGGCTGGCGGCGCAACTCGTACAACTGCACGCCATGCTCCAGCAAGGCGCGGCGATAAGGCGCATAGCCGCCATGGACCGCTGGCACATCGGTGGCTTCCAGCGAGTTGGTCAGGAGCTTGACCGAGGTGCCGGCGTCGGCGCGACTGGTCAGGTACAGTAGGCCGGGTTCGCCGGGTACGAAGTAGGCAGACACCAGGATCAGTTCCTTGTGCACGCGGTTCAGGTCGGGCGCCAATTGCTGGGTCATCAGCAGTTGCGGGTCCGGTTCGCCCTCTGCCAGGACTTTGCTCGGCGCGTCCCACAACGCCTGGCTGTGGGCCCAGATCAGCTCATTGCGCCACACATCCAGGCGGGGCTGCGACTGATAGGCCATCAAGCGATCGTACAGGGCCTTGCGCTTGGTCCGCGCTTCGGCCAGGGACACCTCCAGGCGCTGACGGCTGCTGAACAGATCGTCGGCGTCGGGCTGGCGCCAGAGGAAGTCGCCGATCGGGCGGCTCAAGGCGCTGTTCCAGTACTGGTCGAAGCTGTGTCCGAGCTGTTCGGCCACAGGCCCCACGCCCAGCAGGTCGATGTCGGTGAAGTTGAGGTTGGGTTCGGCGTCGAAGTACTCGTCGCCCAGGTTACGGCCGCCGACGATGGCCATGCTGTTGTCCACCAGGAACAACTTGTTGTGCATGCGCCGGTGCTGGCGCGACAGGTTGAACAGCCGGCCGACGGCGCGGGTGACACCGGTACTGCGCCCCAGGTGCAGCGGGTTGAACACGCGGATGTGGATGTTCGGGTGGGCGGCGAGGGTGCCCATGAGATTGTCGAGGCCATCGCTGGTGGTGTCGTCGAGCAGGATGCGCACTCGCACGCCGCGGTCGGCGGCGCGCAGCAGTTCATGGACCAGGGCGCGGGTGCTGAGACCATCGTGGACGATGTAGTACTGCAGGTCGATGCTTGCCTGGGCGTTGCGGATCAGCTCCGCGCGGGCGCGGAATGCCTCGTTGCTGTTGGGCAGCAGGCGAAAGCCCGAGCGTCCCTCGTAGGGCGCGGCCTGGCGCTGCACCGAGCGGCCGAAGGCCGAGTCGGCCGCCGGCAGCGCCTGGCTGACTTCACGTGGTGTACCGACACTGGCGCAGCCCGACAGGCCGAGCAGCAGCACCAGCAGCAGGGCATGCTGGAGTCTCAAGGGTGGATTGTCCTGTGCGGCAAGGGCTTATGAGGTTGGACCGTGGCAGGCGGCGCAAAGTTACCCGCCAGGGTGTTCGGCATCCAGTAGACGAAGGGCGGTTTCACCGACTTTGCGCACGGCGGCTTCGATCTGCTCCGTGGGCCGGGCGGCGAAGTTCATGCGCAGGCAGTTACGGTACTTGCCCGAGGCCGAGAATATGCTGCCCACCGCGATCTGCACGCCTTGCTCCAGTAAAGCGCGGTTCAGGCGCAGCGTATCGAAACTTTCCGGCAGTTCCACCCACAGCATGAAGCCACCTTGCGGGCGGCTGGCACGGGTGCCCGTCGGGAAGAAGCGGGTCACCCAGTCGCACATCTGGTCGCGGCCGCGCTGGTACTGGCCGCGCATGCGCCGCAGGTGCGGCTGGTAGTGGCCCTCGGCGATGAAGTCGGCGATTGCCAGTTGCGGCTGGCAAGCGGTACTGCCGGTGCTGATGTACTTCATGTGCAGCACCCGTTCCAGGTAGCGCCCCGGAGCCACCCAGCCAATCCGCAGGCCTGGCGCCAGGGTCTTGGAAAACGAGCTGCAGAGCAGCACGCGGCCATCGTCGTCGAACGACTTGATGGTGCGCGGACGCGGGTAGGTGTAGGCCAGGTCGCCATACACGTCGTCCTCGAGGATCGCCACGTCGTAGCGCTGGGCCAGGGTGAGCAGCGCCTTCTTGCGCGCCTCGGGCATGATGTAGCCCATGGGGTTGTTGCAGTTGGGGGTGATCTGGATGAGCTTGATCGGCCATTGTTCGAGGGCCAGTTCGAGGGCTTCCAGGCTGATGCCGGTGATGGGGTCGGTGGGGATTTCCAGGGCCTTCATGCCCAGGCCTTTGAGCGTCTGCATGGCGCCGTGGAAGCTGGGTGAATCGACCGCGACGATGTCACCGGGTTCGCATACCGCGCGAATACTGCACGACAGCGCCTCGTGGCAGCCGGTGGTCACCACCAGGTCGGCCGGGCCCAGGCGGCAGCCGGAGTCGAGCATCAGGCGGGCGATCTGCTCGCGCAGCAAGGCGTTGCCGTGGATGTTGTCGTAGTACAGGCCGGGCATGTCCATGCGCCGGCTGATCTGCGCCAGGCTGCGCAGCAGTGGCTTGAGCGTGGGGCTGTCGACGTCGGGCATGCCTCGGCCGAGCTGGATCACGTCCGGGCGCGGGGTGGCGCGCACCAGCTCCAGCACTTGTTCCCACTGGGAGATATCCACGGGACGCTGGGCTGGGCGGCTGATGGCTGGCAGGGCTGGTAGCTGGCGGTCCTCGGCGACGAAGTAGCCGGACTTGGGGCGCGGCGAGACCAGGCCGTTGTCCTCCAGAAGGCGGTAAGCCTGCTGCACGGTGCTCAGGCTGACGCCGTGCTCCACGCTCAGGGCGCGCACTGACGGCAGGCGTTGGCCGGGGCGATACAGGCCCTGCTCGATGCGTGAACCGAGCAGTTCGGCGAGGTTGAAATAGAGGGTCACTGCATACTCCTGCTCAGCTGATGCCCAAAGACCGGTACAGATAGGCGAAAAATACTGCATGCAGCCCTATTTGCGCCAATTCTGTATGGGAATAATAAGTCGATTTTGGCTCTGTATTGGTAGGAGGTGTACCCGCATGCTGTCTCCACGTCAGGTACTGAACGGAGGACGTGGTGATGGGTGGCATGAGCGATGTGCGCTTGCAACTGTTGGCCAGTGAACTGGAGTCGGAGCAGCGTCCCCGGGTCTTCAGCGCGCCCCAAGGCATGGGTCGTTGGAGCCTGATGCTGCATCGCTGGCGCACCCGCAGGGCCCTGTTGCAGTTGGAGGATTACCAACTGCGCGATATCGGCATCAGCTGGGAGCAGGCTCGGCATGAGGCGAGCAAGCCCTTCTGGCGTGACTAGGCGAGCTCTTTGAGTCGATACCAGAGCATCCCCAGTGCCAGCAGCGGCGAACGCAGCAGTTTGCCGCCGGGGAAGGTGGTATGCGGGACCTTGGCGAACAGGTCGAAGCGCCCGCTCTGCTGGCCGCTGATGGCCTCGCCGAGCAGACGCCCGGCGAGGTGGGTGGCGTTGAGCCCGTGGCCCGAATAGGCCTGCGCATAGTAGACGTTGGGCTGGCTGGCCAAGCGGCCGATCTGCGGCAGGCGGTTGGCACCGATGCCGATCATGCCGCCCCATTGGTAATCAATGCGCACATCGGCCAGTTGCGGGAACACCTTGAGCATTTTCGGGCGCATGTAGGCGGCGATGTCCTGCGGGTCGCGCCCGGAATAGTGGCAGGCGCCGCCGAACAGCAGGCGGTTGTCGGCAGAGAGGCGATAGTAATCCAGCGCCACGCGCTGGTCGCATACCGCCATGTTCTGCGGCAGCAACTGGCGGGCGCGTTCCTCACCCAAGGGCTCGGTGGCGATGATGTAGCTGCCGGCGGGCAGCACCTTGCCGCCCAGTTCGCGGTTGAGGTCGTTGTGGTAGGCGTTGCAGCACAGCACCAGCGTCTTGGCGCGCACCCGGCCTTGGGCGGTATGCACCTTCACTTCCGGGCCGTACTCGATGCGGGTCACTTCCGACTGCTCGTACAAGCCGACACCCAGGCGCCTGGCCACGGCGGCTTCGCCCAGCGCCAGGTTGAGTGGGTGCAGGTGACCGGAGCCCATGTCGATCAGGCCGCCGACATAGCGATCAGAACCTACTACCGAGTGCATGTCGCCGGGCTGCACCAGGCGCAGTTCGTGACGATAACCCAGGCTGCGCAGTTCCTCGGAGTCCTCGGCGAAGCCTTCCAGTTCGGCGGGCTTGTTGGCCAGGTCGCAGTAGCCCCAGGTCAGGTCGCAGTCGATGCCATGGCGCTCGACGCGCTCGCGGACGATTTCCACCGCCTCCAGGCCCATCAGCTTCATGCTGCGCACGCCTTCCTCACCGATCACCGGGAGAAACTGTTCCAGGCCGTGGCCGACGCCCCGGATCAGCTGGCCACCGTTGCGGCCGCTGGCGCCCCAGCCGAGCTTGCGTGCTTCCAGGAGGATCACCGACAGGCCGCGTTCGGCCAGTTCGATGGCGGTGTTCAGGCCCGAGTAGCCACCGCCGACAATGCACACGTCGGCGCTGTGCTCGCCTTGCAGGAACGGGTAGTCGGGGTGTGGCGCGCTGCTGGCGGCGTAGTAGGAGGCGGCGTGTTGCGCGCTGTGGACCATGTGTCGTTTCCTGGGTGCAAGGCGAAAAGGCGAGGATAGGCAACCGGCCAATCGCGGGGCAAGCCCGTTCCCGCGATTGCCTTATAATCCAGCACTCATGTCCAAGATGCGCCGCTTATGTCCTGCAACCGCCACAAGATCCATTTCCTGCGCGAGCTCATCCCCTCGTTCGAGTGCGAGCCCGGCTGCCATGACTGCTGCGGCCCGGTCACCACCTCGGCCGAGGAAATGGCCCGCCTGCCGCGCAAGACCCAGGCCGAGCAGGATGCCGCGCTGGAGCGCCTGGACTGTGTGCACCTGGGCCCGAACGGCTGTACCGTATATGAAGAGCGCCCGATGATCTGCCGCCTGTTCGGCACCACGCCGCGGCTGGCCTGCCCCAGGGGGCGGGGCCCGGAGCAGCCGATCGACCCGGCGGCCGAGCAACTGGTTCACACCTATATCGCCAGTACCCGCCAGGTGCTGGTGTAAGGCTTCAGTCCGGAATCGGCAGGCACAGGCTCTCCTTCACTTCTTCCATCACGATGTAGCTCTTCGACTCGCGCACATGGGGCAGCTTGAGCAGGATGTCGCCGAGCAGCTTGCGATACGACGCCATCTCCGAGATCCGCGCCTTCACCAGGTAGTCGAAATCGCCCGACACCAGGTGACATTCCAGTACATGGGGCAGCTTGAGCACGGCGCGGCGGAACTCCTCGAAGGTGTCGCCGGACTTGTAGTCCAGGCTGATCTCGACGAACACCAGCAGGCTGCCCTTCAGGTGCTGCGGGTTGAGCCGGGCGTTGTAGCCCATGATGATCCCCTCGCGCTCCAGGCGCCGCACGCGCTCGGTGCAGGGGGTGGTGGACAGCCCGACCTTCTCGCCCAGTTCGGTGAAGGAGATGCGCCCGTCATTCTGCAGGATCCGCAGGATGTTGCGGTCGATCTTGTCCAGTTCACGCTTGCTCTGGTGCTGGGTTCTCATAGGGGATGCCCCTCCGTGAAAGGCAATTTTGCCGAGAATTCTCGCCAAATATAGCTTCTTATATAGTGAATAGCACTGGTCGGAGATTCTTATACTGCGCGCATCCATGCCATTTCAACAAAAGACTGCGGCAAGCCGCGTGCGAGGGATACAACAATGCGAGTTCTGGTACTTGGTAGCGGTGTGATCGGTACCGCCAGTGCCTACTATCTGGCCCGGCAAGGTTTCGAGGTGACGGTGGTCGATCGCCAGCCGGCGGTGGCCATGGAAACCAGCTTCGCCAACGCAGGCCAGATCTCGCCCGGCTATGCCTCGCCCTGGGCCGCCCCGGGCGTGCCGCTGAAAGCCATCAAGTGGCTGCTGGAGCGCCACGCGCCCCTGGCCATCAAGCTGACCGGCGACGTCGACCAGTACCTGTGGATGGCGCAGATGCTGCGCAACTGCACCGCCAGCCGTTATGCGGTGAACAAGGAGCGCATGGTGCGCCTGTCCGAGTACAGCCGCGATTGCCTCGACGAGCTGCGCGCCGAAACCGGCATCGCCTACGAAAGCCGCAGCCTTGGCACCACCCAGCTGTTCCGCACCCAGGCGCAGCTGGACGCCGCGGCCAAGGATATCGCAGTGCTGGAGCAGTCCGGTGTACCGTACGAGCTGCTCGACCGTGACGGCATTGCCCGGGTCGAACCGGCCCTGGAGAGCGTGAAGGGCATCCTCGCTGGCGCCTTGCGCCTGCCCAACGACCAGACTGGCGACTGCCAGATGTTCACCACCAAGCTCGCCGATATGGCCATCAAGCTGGGTGTCGAGTTCCGCTTCGGCCAGGACATCCAGCGCCTGGACGTCGCCGGCGACCGCATCAACGGCGTATGGATCGACGGCAAGCTGGAAACCGCCGATCGCTACGTGCTGGCGCTGGGCAGTTACTCGCCGCAGCTGCTCAAACCGCTGGGCATCAAGGCCCCGGTCTACCCGCTCAAGGGCTACTCGCTGACCGTGCCGATCACCAACGGCGACATGGCGCCGACCTCGACCATTCTGGACGAGACCTACAAGGTCGCGATTACCCGTTTCGACAACCGCATCCGTGTCGGCGGCATGGCCGAGATCGCCGGTTTTGACCTGTCGCTGAACCCGCGTCGACGCGAAACGCTGGAGATGATCGTCAACGACCTTTATCCTCGCGGCGGCGACCTGAGCCAGGCGAGCTTCTGGACCGGCCTGCGCCCGGCCACCCCGGACGGCACCCCGATCGTCGGGGCAACCAAGTTCCGTAACCTGTTCCTCAACACCGGTCACGGCACCCTGGGCTGGACCATGGCCTGCGGTTCCGGTCGCCTGCTGGCCGACCTGATTGCGCGCAAGAAGCCGCAGATCAGTGCCGAAGGCCTGGACATCTCGCGTTATGGCAATAGCCGCGAGACTGCCAAGCACGGACAGCCGGCGCCTGCGCACCAGTAAGCATTCGATGCTGTTGGCCTCATCGTGGTGCGCCGATGCGACTTGCCCCACGATGAGGCCCGAAACCGATTGACCTGTTCCCTCACCCCGGCGCGGTGGGTACCTACCCCCATCTGCCGCGCCGGGGCTTTATCGATAACCAGAACTGCCAGAAGGCTGCCGCCATGCGTCCCGCCCGTGCCTTGATCGACCTCCAAGCCCTCCGACACAACTACCGCCTGGCCCGTGAGCTGACCGGCGCCAAGGCCCTGGCCGTGGTCAAGGCCGACGCCTACGGTCATGGCGCGGTGCGTTGCGCCCTGGCGCTCGAGGCCGAGGCCGACGGTTTTGCCGTGGCCTGCATCGAGGAGGCCCTGGAGCTGCGCGCGGCAGGCATCAAGGCACCCGTTCTGTTGCTCGAAGGTTTCTTCGAGGCCAGCGAGCTTTCGCAGATCGCCGAACATGATCTGTGGTGCGTGGTGCATTCGCCATGGCAGTTGGAAGCGATCGAGAAGACCTCGGTGCACAAGCCGCTGACCGTCTGGTTGAAGATGGACACCGGCATGCACCGCGTCGGCGTGCACCCCAAGGACTACGCCGATGCCTACCAGCGCCTGCTGGCCAGCGGCAAGGTCTCGCGCATCGTGCTGATGAGCCACTTCGCCCGCGCCGACGAGCTCGACGCCGCCGCCACCGAACAGCAGGTCGCCGTGTTCGAGGCTGCCCGCCAGGGCCTGGCCGCCGAGTGCAGCCTGCGCAACTCGCCGGCGGTGCTGGGCTGGCCGAGCATCAAGAGCGACTGGGTGCGCCCAGGCATCATGCTCTACGGCGCCACGCCGTTCGAAGTGGAGCAGGCCGAGGCTGCTCGCCTGCAGCCTGTGATGACCCTGCAATCGCGCATCATCAGCGTGCGCGAGCTGCCTGCCGGTGAGCCGGTAGGCTATGGCGCCAGGTTCATCAGCCCGCGGCCGACCCGGGTCGGCGTGGTCGCCATGGGCTATGCCGATGGTTACCCGCGCCAGGCACCTACCGGCACGCCAGTGGTGGTGGCCGGCAAGCGCACCCAGCTGATTGGCCGCGTGTCGATGGACATGCTCTGCGTCGACCTGACAGACGTGCCCGAGGCCACTGTCGGCAGCCCGGTCGAGTTGTGGGGCAAGCAAGTACTGGCCAGCGACGTCGCCATGCAGGCCGGGACCATTCCGTACCAGATCTTCTGCAATCTCAAGCGCGTGCCGCTGGACTATATCGGCGAATAAAGCGCCAAAGCGGACAGGCTGCGGGGCTGTGTGTTGTAAATACTGAACGGCATTGCCATCATATCGTTCACACTCCCCCAACCTCGACCGTTTCTGGAGGCGCAAGCTTTGGACGTCGGTGAACGACTGCAAGCCATCCGCAAGCTCAAGGGCTTGTCCCAGCGCGAACTCGCCAAGCGCGCGGGGGTGACCAACAGCACCATCTCGATGATCGAGAAGAACAGCGTGAGCCCGTCGATCAGCTCCCTGCGCAAGGTGCTCAGCGGTATCCCCATGTCCATGGTCGAGTTCTTCTCGGTGGAGCTGGCCCCGGAAAGCCCGACCCAGATCGTCTACAAGGCCCACGAGCTGATCGACATTTCCGACGGCGCGGTCACCATGAAGCTGGTCGGCAAGTCGCACCCCAATCGCGCCATCGCGTTTCTGACCGAGGTCTACCCACCGGGTGCGGACACGGGGGCGGAAATGCTCACCCACGATGGTGAAGAGACCGGCATTCTTCTCGAAGGCCGCCTGGAACTGGTGGTCGGCACCGAGATCTTCATCCTCGAGGCCGGCGACAGCTACTACTTCGAAAGCACCCGCCCGCACCGCTTCCGCAATCCGTTCGAGGAGCCGGCCCGGCTGATCAGCGCCGCCACCCCGTCGAACTTTTGATCCAGCGCAGTGCATTGACGGGTCAATACCCTTTCCCTGAGTGTGGTCGTTTCACGCCTTCCAGGTTCCCGCTATACTTTTCAACGCTCGCAATTCCGTGGCCGCGGGCGTGATTAGCCACCATGAGGGTGTTCGCGTGAACCAAATCAAGAAGATGCTGGCCGTACCAGCAGCCGTATTCGCCCTTTGGGCAATGAGCGCAACCGCTGCAACCAACGACGACATCGCCAAGCGTCTCGAGCCGGTCGGCCAGGTGTGCGTCCAGGGCCAGGAATGCAAGGGCATGGAAGTGGTCGCCAGTGCCGGTGGCGGCGGTGCCAAGACGCCAGACGAGATCATCGCCAAGCATTGCAATGCCTGCCATGGCACCGGCCTGCTGAACGCGCCGAAGATCGGTGATACCGCCGCGTGGAAAGAGCGTGCCGACCACCAGGGCGGCCTTGATGGCATCCTGGCCAAGGCCATCACCGGGATCAACGCCATGCCACCGAAGGGCACCTGCGCCGATTGCTCGGATGATGACCTGAAGGGTGCGATCAAGAAGATGTCCGGGCTGTGAGCCGGACCTGACTTGTATAAAGCCCGCCTCTGATGGCGGGCTTTTGTTTTTGGGCTGGTAACCCTGTTGCGGGGGCGGGACAGGCAACCAACCCGCTGTGACTTGTGTCCAACCCCTGAACCCACGGATGACTCAGGAGGCCCAGATGTATCGCTGCTCCATCGACCAGGCTGTCGAACAGGCCCTGGCCCGACTGCCCAGCCATATTCACATGGGCCTGCCGCTTGGCCTGGGCAAACCCAACGCCTTCGTCAACGCGCTGTACGCCCGCATCCGCGAGTTGCCCGAGCGTCGTCTGACCCTCTACACCGCCCTGTCCCTCGGCCGGCCGCCGTTGGGCGATGGCTTGCAACGGCGCTTCCTTGAGCCTTTCGTCGAGCGTGTATTCGCCGACTATGAGGAGCTCGCCTACCTGGCCGACCTGCGTGCCGACAAGCTCCCGCCGAACATCCGCGTCGAACAGTTCTTCATGCAGCCCGGCAGCCTGCTGCACAGCGACACGGCCCAGCAGGACTACGTCAGCAGCAACTACAGCCACGCCGCACGGGATATCAACGCCAAGGGCCTGAACCTGATCGCGCAGCTGGTGGCGGCCACGCCCGAACGGCCCGATCACCTGAGCCTGGCCTGCAACCCCGATATCACCCTCGACCTGCTGCCGATGATCGCCCGGCGCCGTGCTGAGGGCGAGACCATCCTGGTGCTTGGCCAGATCCATGACGAACTGCCCTACATGCCAGGGGACGCGGAGCTGGGCCTGGAGCAGTTCGACCTGTTGATCGACCAGCCCGAAAGTCGCCGGTTGTTCTCCACGCCAAACATGCCGGTGAACACCCAGGACCATTGCATCGGCCTGCATGCCAGCACCCTGGTGCGCGACGGCGGTACTCTGCAGATCGGCATCGGCGCCATGGGTGATGCGGTGGCGGCGGCGCTGCTGGCACGCCAGGGCGACAACGAAGGCTATCGTGCGCTGCTCGATGAGCTGGATATCGGCCCATGGCAGGCCCTGATCGAGCGGGAAGGAGGGCTGGATACTTTCGCCCAGGGGCTGTATGGCTGCAGCGAAATGTTCGTCAACGGGTTGCTTGCCCTGGCTGAAGCCGGGGTGGTGCGCCGCCCGGCTGACGAGCATGGTGTGCTGGTGCATGGCGGCTTCTTCCTTGGCCCACGGGCGTTCTACCAGCGCCTGCGCGAGATGCCGCTGGAACAACGCGCACGCTTCGCCATGACCGCCATCAGCTACATCAACGAGCTGTACGGCCAGGAAGAGCGCAAGCGCCGTCAGCGCCGGGATGCGCGCTTCATCAATACGGTATTCGGCATGACCTTGCTGGGTGCCGGTGTCGCCGACCAGCTCGAAGATGGCCGGGTGCTCAGCGGCGTGGGCGGGCAGTACAACTTCGTCGCCCAAGGCCATGCGCTGGAGGGTGGTCGCTCGATCCTGTTGCTGCGTAGCTGGCGCGAGGCCGGGGGCGAGGTGACCTCCAACCTTTACTGGACTTACGGCCACTGCACCATACCCCGGCACTTGCGAGACATCGTGATCACCGAATACGGCATCGCCGACCTGCGCGGGCAGACCGACAGCGAGGTGATTGCGCGGTTGCTGGCGATCAGTGACTCTCGTTTTCAGCGCGAGCTGATGGAGCGGGCCAAGGCGGCGGGCAAGCTGGCGAAGGACTTCGTGCTGGATGCGCGCTATACCGACAACACTCCCGAGCGCCTGGAGGCAACCCGCGCGCGGCATGCGCGATTGTTCCCGGAATATCCGCTGGGCAGCGATTTCACGGCCGAGGAGCGTGACTTGTTGCGGGCGCTGAATTGGCTCAAGAGCAAGTTCAAGCTGAGCGAGGTGCTGGAACTGGGCAAGGCGGCGCTGGATGCGCCGGCGCCCGAGGCCTATGCAGCGCAGTTGGCGCGCATGGGGCTGGGGGAGCCACAGGGGCTGAAGGAGGAGTTGTACCAGCGGCTGCTGCTGGCGGGCTTGGCGGCGACCTGAAAGATTGCCGGGCTGCTTTGCAGCCCAATCGCCGGCAAGCCAACGCCCACAGGAGTACCGCAGGGCTTTGACCTTGTGCGGTACCTGTGGGAGCCGGCTTGCCGGCGATGAGGCCGGTACAGGCTTACTCGATGAAGGTGACCACGCCACCTTCCAGCGACTTCACCCGGGCCAGCGACTCGACGCGGTAGCCCTGGCTGTCCAGCTCGGCGCGGCCGCCCTGGAACGACTTCTCGATGACGATGCCCAGGCCGGCCACGGTGGCGCCGGCCTGCTTGATGATCGAGATCAGCGCCTGGGACGCCTTGCCGTTGGCCAGGAAATCGTCGATCACCAGCACGCGGTCGCTGCTGTTGAGGTGGCGCGGCGAGATGGCCACGGTGTTCTCGGTCTGCTTGGTGAAGGAATACACCGAGGCAGTCAGCAGGTTCTCGGTCAGGGTCAGCGACTGGTGCTTGCGGGCGAAGATCACCGGCACGCCGAGCTTCAGGCCGGTCATCACCGCCGGGGCGATGCCCGAAGCTTCGATGGTGACGATCTTGGTCACGCCGGAGTCGGCGAACAGGCGGGCGAACTCGTCACCGATCAGCTGCATCAGTGCAGGGTCGATCTGGTGGTTGAGAAACGCATCGACTTTGAGTACCTGGTCGGAAAGCACGATGCCTTCTTCGCGAATCTTCTGCTGCAGTGCTTCCACTGTGTGTCTCCGATGTAACAAAGGTGGCCGCAAATAGCGGCAAAGTTTAAGAATAATGGTTGATCAGCGTTTGAGCATTGCCCGGATATCGGCCAGGGCGTTGTTGCCGCGCGCGGCTTTCACTTCCACGGGCGCATCGTCCAGGCCTTCCCAGGCCAGGTCGTCCGGCGGCAGTTCGTCGAGGAACCGGCTCGGTGTGCAGTCGATGATTTCGCCGTACTGCTTGCGCTTGGCGGCGAAGGTGAAGGCCAAGGTCTGGCGCGCGCGGGTGATGCCCACGTAGGCCAGGCGGCGTTCTTCCTCGATGGTGTCGGCCTCGATGCTCGAGCGGTGGGGGAGGATCTCCTCCTCCATGCCCATGATGAACACGTAAGGGAATTCCAGGCCCTTGGAGGCGTGCAGGGTCATCATCTGCACGCCCTCGGCGTTTTCTTCCTCTTCCTGCTGGCGCTCGAGCATGTCGCGCAGCACCAGCTTGCCGATGGCGTCCTCGATGGTCATGTCACCCTCTTCGTCCTTCTCGAGGGTATTCTTCAGCGCTTCGACCAGGAACCAGACGTTGCTGATGCGGAACTCCGCGGCCTTGTCGCTGGCGGTCTGCTGGCGGATCCAGTTCTCGTAGTCGATATCGCGGATCATCTCGTGCAGCGCGGCGATCGGGTCGTCCAGGGCGACTTTGTGGCGTACCCCGTCGAGCCAGTGCTTGAAGCGCTGCAGGCGCTCGGTGTAGCGGGCGTCGAGGTGCTCGCCCAGGCCCATCTCCTCGCTGGCGGCGTACATCGAGATGCCGCGCTCGGTGGAATAGTTGCCGAGCTTTTCCAGCGTGGTCGAGCCGATCTCGCGGCGCGGCACGTTGATGACGCGCAGGTAGGCATTGTCGTCGTCAGGGTTCACCAGCAGGCGCAGGTAGGCCATCAGGTCCTTGACCTCCTGGCGGCCGAAGAAGCTGTTGCCGCCGGACAGGCGGTACGGCACCTGGTGGTGCTGCAGCTTCAATTCGATCAGCTTGGCCTGGTAGTTGCCGCGGTAGAGGATGGCGAAGTCGCTGTACGGGCGGTTGGTGCGCAGGTGCAGGGTGAGGATTTCCATGGCCACGCGTTCGGCCTCGGCTTCCTCGTTCTTGCAGCGGATCACGCGGATCTCGTCGCCGATGCCCATCTCGCTCCACAGCTGCTTTTCGAAGGCATGCGGGTTGTTGGCGATCAGCACGTTGGCGCAGCGCAGGATGCGGCTGGTGGAACGGTAGTTCTGCTCGAGCATGACGATCTTCAGGGAGGGGTAGTCCTCCTTGAGCAGCATCAGGTTCTCGGGCCGGGCGCCGCGCCAGGCGTAGATCGACTGGTCGTCGTCGCCGACCACGGTGAACTGGTTGCGCATGCCGATCAGCATCTTCACCAGCAGGTACTGGCTGGCGTTGGTGTCCTGGTATTCGTCCACCAGCAGGTAGCGCACGCGGTTCTGCCAGCGTTCGAGCACATCGGGGTGCTCCTGGAACAGCTTCACCGGCTGCAGGATCAGGTCGTCGAAGTCCACTGCGTTGAACGCCTTGAGCGTGCGCTGGTAGTGGGTGTAGACGATGGCCGCGGTCTGCTCGCGCGGGTTGCGCGCCTTTTCCAGGGCCTCGGGCGGCAGGATCAGGTCGTTCTTCCAGGCACCGATCATGTTCTTGATCTCGTCGATGCCGTCGTCGCCGGAGTATTCCTTCTGCATGATGTCCGACAGCAATGCCTTGATGTCGGACTCGTCGAAGATCGAGAACCCCGGCTTGTAGCCCAGGCGGTCATGCTCCTTGCGGATGATGTTCAGGCCCAGGTTGTGGAAGGTGCACACGGTCAGGCCACGGCCTTCCCCCGGACGCAGCAGGGTGGCGACTCGCTCCTTCATCTCGCGCGCGGCCTTGTTGGTAAAGGTCATGGCGACGATGTACTGGGCACGGATGCCGCAGTTCTGGATGAGGTGGGCAATCTTGCGCGTGATCACGCTGGTCTTGCCGGAGCCTGCACCGGCGAGCACCAAAAGAGGGCCGCCGACGTAGTCGCGGGCTTCCTGTTGCCGGGGATTGAGTCGGGACATGCTAGAAACCGGGGGTAACCAGAAAATAGCCGCGCATTCTAGCAGGCATGGGGTGGTTAATGCGCGACCGTCTGACGTTGTGATGCAGGGCGCGAATCGGATTTGCCGCATCTGCTACTTTCGCGCAGGATGCACGTCAGATTGCGTCGGGATGGTGGCCAGGGACGGGCAATGACTAAAAGTGAAAATCATTTCCAATTAATCGGGTAGGATTGCCCGCGCTCGCCGTTCCACCGCCCACATCTAAGGAGCCCGCTTGTCCACGCCTGTCGAACCCCTGCGTTTGCTGCTGTTGGCTGATGAGCCGGAGTGGGCCGTGCACCTGCGCGAATGCCTGCAACCGATGGGTGGCAGCGTCGTGCTGCTGACCGCGC
This sequence comes from Pseudomonas sp. CCOS 191, assembly GCF_001007005.1. Lineage (NCBI taxonomy): Bacteria > Pseudomonadati > Pseudomonadota > Gammaproteobacteria > Pseudomonadales > Pseudomonadaceae > Pseudomonas > Pseudomonas sp. CCOS 191. The sequence continues at coordinate 5,860,339 of NZ_LN847264.1, read as the reverse complement.
CGAACTGGGCGGCGGTGGACAGCCTGTTCGCCAACGACCGTCAGGCCGTGGTGCTGGCCACGCCCGAGCTGCAGCCCGCGCCAGGGCGTTGCGAGCTGCCGACGATCCTGCTGCTCGAGCAGGAGCCCGTCGCTGCACCGTTGGGCGCAAGCGACTGGCTGGTGCTGGCGCAGCTGACCACCGACACGCTGCGTCGCTCGCTGCGCCATGTGCGTGAGCGCGGCGTGTTGGTGGCCACCCTGCAGCGTCTGGCCGAACAAGACCCGCTGACCGGCATCGCCAACCGCCAGGGCTTCCAGGCCTTGCTGACCGCACGTTTGGCCGAGAACGAAGGGCGTGGCCTGGCCCTCGGCCACCTCGACCTGGACAACTTCCGCCACGTCAACGACGCCCTTGGCCACCAGGGGGGCGACCGCCTGATCCTGCAGGTGGTCGCCCGCCTGAAGCACCAGCTGGAGGCGAGCGATCAACTGGCGCGCCTTGGCAGCGACGAGTTCGCGTTGTTGATCGACACCCGGCGTGATCCCAACCGTGCCGAGTGGATGGCCGAGCGCATCACCGAGGCGCTGACCGAGCCCTACTGGATCGACGGCGAGAGCCTGCTGCTCGGCTGCAGCCTCGGGATCGCCCATGCCCGCGCCCAGGCCGGCGCCGACCCGCTGATGTGGCACGCCCACATCGCCATGCGCCAGGCCAAGGGCAGCCAGGGCTGCACCTTCCACGTATTCAATGAGCGTATCAATCGCAACGCCCGCAGCCTCGCCGACCTGGAAAGCGAGTTGCGCCGCGCCCTGCGCCGTGACGAGCTGGAGCTGCACTACCAGCCGCGGCTCAACCTCGCCGACGGCCGTATCGTCGGGCTCGAGGCGCTGGTGCGCTGGAACCATCCCGAGCGCGGCCTGCTGGCGCCCAGCGAGTTCGTGCCGCTGGCCGAGCAGAGCGGGTTGATCGTGCCACTGGGTTACTGGGTGATCTCGCGGGCCCTGAGCGATATGCAGGCCCTGCGCGAACGTGGCCTGGCACCGCTGCATATGGCGGTGAACCTGAGTTTCCGCCAGTTCCAGGACAGTCAGTTGCTGGCAACCCTGAGTCGGCTGATCGTCGAGCACGGGGTCGATGCGCGCTGGCTGGAGTTCGAGCTGACCGAGACCGCCGTGATGCGGCGCAACGAGTTGGTGCGCCAGACCATGGATGCCCTCGGGCGGCTGGGGGTGCGTTTCTCGCTGGATGACTTCGGCACCGGCTTTTCATCGTTCGTGCACCTGAACAGCTTGCCGATCACCTTGCTGAAGGTCGATCGCAGCTTCGTCGGCGGCATGGAGCAACGCGAAGAGAACGCCAAGCTGGTCCACGCGATGATCAACCTGGCGCACAACCTCAACCTGGAAGTGGTGGCAGAAGGTGTGGAGAGTGAGGAGCAGCTGGCGCTGCTGCGGGCGTTCGGTTGCGACCAGGTGCAGGGCTTCCTGGTCAGTCGGCCGTTGCCGGTGGAGGCGTTGATCGAGTACCTGTTGCAGGTGCCCACCCCGGGTTTGGTGCAGACTCTTTAGGCCCAATCGCCGGCAAGCCGGCTCCCACAGGTGTTGCGCCGTCCTTGTGGGAGCCGGCTTGCCGGCGATGCGCCGCGTCAGCGGCGCCCTGTTGCCTTTGGATCAACCCGCCAGCATGCGCCCGGTTTCTTCCAGGTTCTCGTGCCAGCTCAGCGCCTCGCGCAGGATATGCGGGGTATGCCCGCCACGCTGGCAGGCGCGCTCGAAGTAGTCGTTGAGCGCGGCGCGGTAGTCCGGGTGCACGCAGTTGTCGATGATCACCCGGGCGCGCTCGCGCGGCGCCAGGCCGCGCAGGTCGGCCAGGCCTACTTCGGTCACCAGGATGTCCACGTCATGCTCGGTGTGATCGACGTGGCTGACCATCGGCACCACGCTGGAAATCGCACCGCCCTTGGCGATCGACTTGGTGACAAAGATCGCCAGGTGGGCATTGCGGGCGAAGTCGCCCGAGCCGCCAATGCCGTTCATCATCTTGGTGCCGCAGACGTGGGTCGAGTTGACGTTGCCGTAGATGTCGAACTCGAGCGCCGTGTTGATGCCGATGATCCCTAAGCGACGCACCACCTCAGGGTGGTTGGAGATCTCCTGCGGACGCAGCACCAGCTTGTCCTTGTAACGCTCCAGATTGCCGAACACATCGGCATTGCGGCGGCTCGACAGGGTGATCGAGCTGCCCGAGGCAAAGCTCAGCTTGCCGGCGTCGATCAGGTCGAAGGTCGAATCCTGCAGCACTTCGGAGTACATGGTCAGGTTTTCGAACGGTGACTCGATCAGGCCGCACATCACCGCGTTGGCGATGCTGCCGATACCGGCCTGCAGCGGGCCGAGGTTGTTGCTCATGCGGCCGGCGTCCACCTCGCCCTTGAGGAAGGCGATCAGGTGGTCGGCGATGCCTTGGGTCTCATGGTCCGGCGGCAGCACGGTGGACGGCGAGTCCGGCTGGTCGCTGATGACGATGCCGACGATCTTCGCCGGGTCGATCGGGATCGCGGTGCTGCCGATGCGGTCATCGACCTTCACCAGCGGGATCGGCGTGCGGGTCGGGCGGTAGGTCGGGATGTAGATGTCGTGCAGGCCTTCGAGGTTGGCGTTGTGCGACAGGTTGATCTCGACGATGACCTGCTTGGCGAAGATCGCGAAGCTGGCCGAGTTGCCCACCGAGGTGGTCGGTACGATATGGCCTTGCTCGGTGATCGCCACTGCTTCGATGACCGCGATGTCCGGCAGGGTCAGTTGCTTGTTGCGCAGCTGCTCGACGGTTTCCGACAGGTGCTGGTCGATGAACATCACCTTGCCGTCGTTGATGGCCTTGCGCAGGGTGCTGTCGACCTGGAACGGCATCCGCCGGGCGAGTACGCCGGCTTCGGTCAGTTGCTTGTCGAGGTCGTTGCCCAGGCTGGCGCCGGTCATCAGGCTGATCTTCAGCGGCGACTGCTTGGCGCGCTCGGCCAGTGCGTGGGGCACGGCCTTGGCTTCGCCGGCGCGGGTGAAGCCGCTCATGCCGACGGTCATGCCGTCCTCGATCAGGCCAGCGGCGTCAGCCGCACTCATTACCTTGCTGTGCAGGGAGGACAAGCGGATACGATCACGGTACATGGATTGTTATCTCAGGCTACTGAAGCTACTGGAAGCGCAGTCTAGAGATTTCGCCCGGTGCCGTCCCGCGACCATGGTCGTATGAGCGGCCCGGAAATAGAGCCGTTGATCTGGATCAGGCAAATGCGACAAACCCCGGAAATGGCTTCCCGGGGTTTGTCTTGTACAAGCGGTTGCGATGCGGTCCTTGGACCTACTCCACAGCCTTGACCATGTCCTCGATGACCTTTTTGGCGTCACCGAACACCATCATGGTCTTGTCCAGGTAGAACAACTCGTTGTCCAGGCCGGCATAGCCGCTGGCCATGGAGCGCTTGTTGACGATGATGGTCTTGGCCTTGAAGGCTTCGAGGATCGGCATGCCGGCGATCGGCGACTTCGGATCGTTCTTCGCTGCCGGGTTGACCACGTCGTTGGCGCCCAGCACCAGCACCACGTCGACCTGGCCGAACTCGGCGTTGATGTCTTCCATCTCGAATACCTGGTCGTACGGCACCTCGGCCTCGGCCAGCAGCACGTTCATGTGCCCAGGCATGCGCCCCGCTACCGGGTGGATCGCGTACTTCACGGTCACGCCGTTGTGGGTCAGCTTCTCGGTCAGTTCCTTGAGCGCGTGCTGGGCGCGGGCCACCGCCAGGCCGTAGCCCGGGACGATGATCACGCTGTCGGCGTTGCTCAGCAGGAAGGTAGCGTCGTCGGCCGAGCCGGATTTCACCGGGCGTTGCTCTTTCGAACCCGTCGCGGCACCGGCATCGACGTCGGCACCGAAGCCACCGAGGATCACATTGAAGAACGAACGGTTCATCGCCTTGCACATGATGTACGAAAGGATCGCACCGCTGGAGCCGACCAGGGAGCCGGCGATGATCAGCATCGAGTTGTTCAGCGAGAAGCCGATACCGGCTGCTGCCCAGCCCGAATAGCTGTTGAGCATCGACACCACCACCGGCATGTCGGCGCCGCCGATCGGGATAATGATCAGCACGCCCATGACGAAGGCCAGGGCCAGCATCAGGGTGAAGGCGCTGTAGTGGCCGGTGAAGGTGAACAGCAGCCCCAGGGCGATGGTCGCCAGGCCCAGGATCAGGTTCAACTTGTGCTGGCCGGCGAACTGTACCGGTGCGCCCTGGAACAGGCGGAACTTGTACTTGCCCGACAGCTTGCCGAAGGCGATCACGGAACCTGAGAAGGTGACGGCGCCGATGGCTGCACCGAGGAACAGTTCCAGACGGTTGCCGGTGGGGATCGGGTCGCTGATGGCGGCGACGATGCCCAGCGACTGTGGTTCGAGCACGGCGGCGATGGCAATGAATACCGCGGCCAGGCCGATCATGCTGTGCATGAAGGCGACCAGCTCCGGCATCTTGGTCATCTCGACGCGCTTGGCCATGATCGAACCGGCGGTGCCACCGACCAAAAGGCCGACGATCACGTAGCCGATACCCGCTGTCGCAAGCTCAGCCCCAAGCTTATAGATGAGGCCCACCGTGGTGAGGATCGCGATGCCCATGCCGATCATGCCGAACAGGTTGCCGCGCCGCGAAGTGGTCGGGTGCGACAGGCCCTTGAGCGCCTGGATGAAGCACACCGAGGCGACGAGGTAGAGGAGCGTTACCAGATTCATGCTCATGCTTACTTCTGCGCCTCGTTCTTGGTTTTCTTCTTGAACATCTCAAGCATGCGGCGGGTGACCAGGAAGCCACCGAACACGTTGACCGCGGCCAGCGCCACGGCCAGGGTGCCCATGACCTTGCCGGCCGGGGTGACGGTCAGCGCGGCGGCCAGCATGGCACCGACGATGACGATCGCGGAAATGGCGTTGGTAACTGCCATCAGCGGCGTGTGCAGGGCCGGGGTGACGTTCCACACCACGTGGTAGCCCACGTAGATGGCCAGCACGAAGATGATCAGGTTGTAGATGCCGTGGGAAATCAGCATGTCTTCCATTGTCGTGCTCCTCAGCCGTTCTTGCGCACGACCTGGCCGTCGCGGCACATCAGGCACGCGGCGACGATGTCGTCTTCGAGGTTGATGACCAGGTTGCCGTCCTTGTCGAACAGCAGTTTCATGAAGTCCAGCAGGTTGCGCGCGTACAGGGCCGAGGCGTCGGCACCGACCTGGGCCGGCAGGTTGGTCGGGCCGACGAGGGTCACGCCGTGCGCCATCACCACCTGGTCGGCCACGGTCAGCGGGCAGTTGCCGCCTTGGGCCGCGGCCAGGTCGATGACCACTGAACCTGGTTTCATCTGCGCCACGGTCTCGGCGCTGAGCAGGGTCGGTGCCTTGCGTCCGGGGATCAGCGCGGTGGTGATGACGATGTCCGCCTGCTTGGCACGCTCGTGCACGGCCTGGGCCTGACGCTGCATCCAGCTGGCCGGCATTGGCCGGGCGTAGCCGCCCACACCTTCGGCGCACTCACGTTCCTCGTCGGTCTCGTAGGGCACGTCGATGAACTTGGCGCCGAGCGACTCGATCTGCTCTTTCACTGCCGGGCGCACGTCGGACGCCTCGATCACCGCGCCCAGGCGCTTGGCCGTGGCGATGGCCTGCAGGCCGGCCACACCGGCACCGAGGATCAGCACGCGGGCGGCCTTCACAGTGCCGGCGGCGGTCATCAGCATGGGCATGAAGCGCGGGTAGTGGTGGGCTGCCAGCAGCACGGCCTTGTAGCCGGCGATGTTGGCTTGCGACGACAGCACGTCGAGGCTCTGCGCGCGTGAGGTGCGCGGTGCAGCCTCCAGGGCGAAGGCTGTGATGCCGCGCTCGGCCATCTTGGCGATCAGTTCGTTGTTGAACGGGTTGAGCATGCCTGCCAGCAGGCTGCCGCTGTTGATCAGCGCCAGTTCCTGGTCACTGGGCGCGACCACCTTGAGCACCAGCTGCGCGCCGAAGGCGTCAGCGGCTTCGCCCAAGTTGGCGCCAACGGCCTCATAGGCACTGTCCGGAATGCTGGCCTTGAGCCCTGCCCCCCGTTGCACGGTGACCTGATGGCCCTGGCCAACCAGTTTCTTGATGGTTTCCGGGGTCGCGGCGACCCTTGTCTCACCCGTCTGCGTCTCGAGAGGAACACCAATGTGCACGACTTTGTCTCCTGCGGTGACCTTTTGTCTTTATAGGAACCAGCGCACTTCGGGTGGTGCGGCTGGGTGGTCGTAGAGCACGACCCCGCCGGATCCGGGGCGGGGGAGGCATTTTGCAGACGAACCCGAGGGCCTTCAACCGGTTCTGAAGCGAAACGAAGTTAAAACTACAAGTCACCCTGTGACCGTATGTCGCAACGATTTGCCCTCAAGCCGTCAAGCACGCGCTATGCGGAGCTTAGGAGAAAATTTGAAAAAAATTCCGCTATTTTCGTTCTCAGTTTGCTGAATGTCGCAAAATCAGCTGCAAACCCGCGCAGTAACTAGGGTTGCTAGGTTTTTCGGGGGGAACGGAACAGATTACGGATTTGCGACAAATCCATATATCTGTAGGTGTTCAAAATAATTGACTACGGGGTCAGCTTTGGCCGTTTCACCCTATTTCGTGGCGGTGTACTGTTGCGCCTGCGCCACCAGCCAGTCGCGGAACGCCCGTAGCGAGGCGGACTCGACCTTCCGCTCGGGGATCATCAGATGGTAGGCCTTGTCGCTGGAGAGGGCATGCCTGTTAGCGACCACCAGTCGGCCCTCCTGCAGCTCGCGCTGGATCAGGAACGGTGGAATCAGCGCAATGCCCATGTCATGCATGGCGGCCTGGGCCAGCATCGAAAACAGCTCGTAGCGCGGGCCGGTCATGTCGCGTTCGACGCTCATCCCCAAGCCGTCGAACCATTGTCGCCAGGCATAGGGGCGGGTGGTCTGCTGCAACAGCGGCAAGCCGGCAATGCGCTGGGCGTCGAGGCTGGCTTGCCCTTCCAGCAGGGAGGGGCTGCACACCGGCATGGGGTTCTCGCCCATCAGTCGGTGGGACTGGGTGCCCGACCAGTCGGCGTCACCGAAGTAAATGGCGGCATCGAAGGGCGTGTCGGCAAACAGGAAGGGGCGGGTGCGGTTGGTCAGGTTGACCGTGACTTCCGGGTGACGCTGCTGGAAGTCCTTCAGGCGCGGCAGCAACCACTGGGTGCCGAAGGTCGGGACAACCGCCAGTTCGATCACATTGGCGCCTTGCTGGCGCATCACCGAAAGCGTGTCGCGCTCCACCGCATCCAGCTGTGCGGCTACCTGGCGACTGTAGGAGAGCCCGGCTTCGGTCAATTTCACGCCCCGGCGTGAGCGGCGGAACAGTTCGACATTGAGGAAGGTCTCCAGGCTGCCGATCTGCCGACAGACGGCGCCCTGGGTCAGGGCCAGTTCCTGGGCGGCCTTGGTGAAGCTCTCGTGACGTGCGGCCGCCTCGAAGCAGACCAGGGCGGTGGTGCTGGGGATCTTGCGGCGCATGTACGTGAACCTCACATGTCAGGCGTTGAGCAGGGCATTTTGATGATTACGAAGTGAGAAAATATCACTAAACGGTGCGCAATCCTCGTTTGTCCCTCACGCCAAACAGGCCTAGGATCAATCCAGCACAACAATTCGTTCCCATCTTTCGAGGAATCCGCACATGGCTGGCAAGGCAAGCTTCAACTGGATCGACCCGCTGCTGCTGGATCAGCAGCTCACTGAAGAAGAGCGCATGGTCCGTGACAGCGCCTATCAGTTCGCCCAGGACAAGCTGGCGCCCCGTGTGCTGGAGGCGTTTCGTCATGAACAGACGGATCCGGCGATCTTCCGTGAGATGGGTGAAGTCGGCCTGCTCGGCGCGACCATTCCCGAGCAGTACGGCGGCAGTGGCCTGAACTACGTGTGCTACGGCCTGATCGCCCGCGAGGTGGAGCGTATCGACTCTGGCTACCGTTCGATGATGAGCGTGCAATCGTCGCTGGTCATGGTGCCGATCAACGAGTTCGGTACCGAGGCACAGAAGCAGAAGTACCTGCCGAAGCTGGCCAGTGGCGAATGGATCGGCTGCTTCGGCCTGACCGAGCCCAACCATGGCTCCGACCCGGGCTCGATGATTACCCGCGCCCGCAAGGTCGACGGTGGTTATCGCCTGAGTGGCAGCAAGATGTGGATCACCAACAGCCCGATCGCCGATGTATTCGTGGTCTGGGCCAAGGACGATGCCGGCGATATCCGCGGCTTCGTGCTGGAGAAAGGCTGGGACGGCCTCAGTGCTCCGGCCATCCATGGCAAGGTCGGCCTGCGCGCTTCCATCACCGGCGAGATCGTCATGGACAACGTATTTGTGCCGGAAGAGAACATCTTCCCCGACGTGCGCGGCCTCAAAGGCCCGTTCACCTGCCTGAACTCGGCCCGCTACGGCATCTCCTGGGGTGCGCTGGGTGCCGCCGAGGCCTGCTGGCACACCGCTCGCCAATACACCCTGGATCGTCAGCAGTTTGGCCGCCCGCTGGCTGCCAACCAGTTGATCCAGAAGAAGCTGGCTGACATGCAGACCGAGATCACCCTGGCCCTGCAAGGCTGCCTGCGCCTGGGCCGGATGAAGGACGAAGGGACCGCGGCGGTCGAGATCACCTCGATCATGAAGCGCAACTCCTGCGGCAAGGCCCTGGACATCGCTCGCCTGGCGCGGGACATGCTGGGTGGCAATGGTATTTCCGACGAGTTCGGCGTCGCCCGCCACCTGGTCAACCTCGAGGTGGTCAACACCTATGAAGGTACTCACGACGTGCATGCGCTGATCCTTGGGCGTGCGCAGACCGGCATCCAGGCGTTCTATTAATAGAGGAGCCATGCCATGGGCGCGCTTTCCCATCTGCGGGTGCTGGATCTTTCCCGAGTATTGGCCGGCCCCTGGTCCGGCCAGATCCTCGCCGACCTTGGGGCGGATGTAATCAAGGTGGAGCGCCCTGGCGCGGGTGACGACACCCGTTCCTGGGGGCCGCCTTTCCTGCGCGATGCCCAGGGCGAGAATACCAGCGAGGCGGCCTACTATCTGTCGGCCAACCGCAACAAGCGCTCGGTGACCATCGACTTCACCCAGCCCGAAGGCCAGCGCCTGGTGCGTGAGCTGGCGGCGAAGTCGGATATCGTCATCGAGAACTTCAAGGTGGGTGGGCTGGCGGCTTACGGGTTGGATTACCAAAGCCTGAAGGCCATCAACCCGAAGCTTATCTATTGCTCCATCACCGGCTTCGGCCAGACCGGGCCGTATGCCAAACGTGCCGGCTATGACTTCATGATCCAGGGGCTGGGTGGGCTGATGAGCCTGACCGGGCGCCCAGAGGGAGAGGAGGGCGCGGGGCCGATGAAGGTTGGGGTGGCACTCACTGACATCCTGACCGGGCTGTATTCCACCGTGGCGATTCTTGCGGCCTTGGCGCATCGTGATCAGGCGGGCACAGGCCAGCATATCGATATGGCGTTGCTGGATGTGCAGGTTGCCTGCCTGGCCAATCAGGCGATGAACTACCTCACCACTGGCAACCCACCCCGGCGGTTGGGCAATGCGCACCCCAATATCGTGCCCTACCAGGACTTTCCGACGGCGGATGGCAATTTCATTCTTACCGTGGGTAATGACGGGCAGTTCCGCAAGTTTGCTGAAGTGGCGGGGCAGGCGCAGTGGGCGGATGACCCGCGGTTCTCTACTAATAAGCAGCGGGTAGCCAATCGTGCGGAGCTGATTCCGTTGATTCGTCAGGCTACGGTGTTCAAGACCACGGCTGAATGGGTCACAGAGCTGGAGAAGGCAGGTGTTCCATGCGGGCCGATCAATGACCTGGCGCAGATGTTCCAGGACCCACAGGTATTGGCGCGTGGGCTGGCGGTGAATGTTCCACATCCACTGGCGGGCAGCGTGCCGCAGGTGGCCAGCCCGATCCGGTTGTCGGAGACGCCGGTGGAGTATCGGCATGCGCCTCCATTGCTGGGGGAGCACACCGAGGCGGTGCTCATGGATGTGCTGGGGCTTAGTGGGGAAGCGGTGCAGGGCCTTCGGGGCGCAGGGGTGCTGTAATACGAGCTATAGATATAAGAAGCGGGGCGGCCGGCAGGCCGCCCCGCTTTGCTTTTCAACAATCTGAAGGTTTTATGAAATAAAGGTTGACGGGGTTTCAGATCCCCTTATAATGCGCCCCACTTCCAGCGACATCGGAACGAAAAACTCCTTGAATATCAACGAGTTGATCGATCAAGAGAGTTGCGGAGGTGCTTCGATCGTCAGATCGGCGGCGGTGAAAAAGGCAGTTGACAGCAGGTTGTAACGCTGTATGATTCGCCTCCCGCTACGAGAGATCGCAGCGAGTCAAGTGTTTGAAGTGAAACGAAAAACTTCAAAATAAACGCTTGACACGAAATGAGGAAAGCGTAGAATGCGCGCCTCGGTTGAGGCGAAAAGCTCTTGGCCAAACGCTCTTTAACAAATTGAATCAAGCAATTCGTGTGGGTGCTTGTGAGTACGGACTGATAGTCGCCAAGATTATCAGCATCACAAGTGGCCATGCGAGAAATCACATAGTCATTTGAGATTGCTGAGCCAAGTTTAGGGTTTCTTAAAAACCCAAGCAGTATTGAACTGAAGAGTTTGATCATGGCTCAGATTGAACGCTGGCGGCAGGCCTAACACATGCAAGTCGAGCGGATGACGGGAGCTTGCTCCTTGATTCAGCGGCGGACGGGTGAGTAATGCCTAGGAATCTGCCTGGTAGTGGGGGACAACGTTTCGAAAGGAACGCTAATACCGCATACGTCCTACGGGAGAAAGCAGGGGACCTTCGGGCCTTGCGCTATCAGATGAGCCTAGGTCGGATTAGCTAGTAGGTGAGGTAATGGCTCACCTAGGCGACGATCCGTAACTGGTCTGAGAGGATGATCAGTCACACTGGAACTGAGACACGGTCCAGACTCCTACGGGAGGCAGCAGTGGGGAATATTGGACAATGGGCGAAAGCCTGATCCAGCCATGCCGCGTGTGTGAAGAAGGTCTTCGGATTGTAAAGCACTTTAAGTTGGGAGGAAGGGCAGTAAGTTAATACCTTGCTGTTTTGACGTTACCGACAGAATAAGCACCGGCTAACTCTGTGCCAGCAGCCGCGGTAATACAGAGGGTGCAAGCGTTAATCGGAATTACTGGGCGTAAAGCGCGCGTAGGTGGTTCGTTAAGTTGGATGTGAAAGCCCCGGGCTCAACCTGGGAACTGCATCCAAAACTGGCGAGCTAGAGTATGGTAGAGGGTGGTGGAATTTCCTGTGTAGCGGTGAAATGCGTAGATATAGGAAGGAACACCAGTGGCGAAGGCGACCACCTGGACTGATACTGACACTGAGGTGCGAAAGCGTGGGGAGCAAACAGGATTAGATACCCTGGTAGTCCACGCCGTAAACGATGTCAACTAGCCGTTGGAATCCTTGAGATTTTAGTGGCGCAGCTAACGCATTAAGTTGACCGCCTGGGGAGTACGGCCGCAAGGTTAAAACTCAAATGAATTGACGGGGGCCCGCACAAGCGGTGGAGCATGTGGTTTAATTCGAAGCAACGCGAAGAACCTTACCAGGCCTTGACATGCAGAGAACTTTCCAGAGATGGATTGGTGCCTTCGGGAACTCTGACACAGGTGCTGCATGGCTGTCGTCAGCTCGTGTCGTGAGATGTTGGGTTAAGTCCCGTAACGAGCGCAACCCTTGTCCTTAGTTACCAGCACGTTATGGTGGGCACTCTAAGGAGACTGCCGGTGACAAACCGGAGGAAGGTGGGGATGACGTCAAGTCATCATGGCCCTTACGGCCTGGGCTACACACGTGCTACAATGGTCGGTACAGAGGGTTGCCAAGCCGCGAGGTGGAGCTAATCTCACAAAACCGATCGTAGTCCGGATCGCAGTCTGCAACTCGACTGCGTGAAGTCGGAATCGCTAGTAATCGCAAATCAGAATGTTGCGGTGAATACGTTCCCGGGCCTTGTACACACCGCCCGTCACACCATGGGAGTGGGTTGCACCAGAAGTAGCTAGTCTAACCTTCGGGAGGACGGTTACCACGGTGTGATTCATGACTGGGGTGAAGTCGTAACAAGGTAGCCGTAGGGGAACCTGCGGCTGGATCACCTCCTTAATCGAAGACATCAGCCTGCTGATGAGCTCCCACACGAATTGCTTGATTCATTGTGTAAAGACGATGCTGTAACGCGACCCTGTTATAGGTCTGTAGCTCAGTTGGTTAGAGCGCACCCCTGATAAGGGTGAGGTCGGCAGTTCAAATCTGCCCAGACCTACCAATTACTTGGTGCGGCTGGTCAAATGGGGCCATAGCTCAGCTGGGAGAGCGCCTGCCTTGCACGCAGGAGGTCAGCGGTTCGATCCCGCTTGGCTCCACCACTCTTTCAGGTTTCGCAGCACTGCTCAGAACTTAGAAATGAACATTCGTTGATGAATGTTGATTTCTGACTTTTGTCAGATCGTTCTTTAAAAATTCGGATATGTGATAGAAATAGACTGAACACCAGTTTCACTGCTGGTGGATCAGGCTAAGGTAAAATTTGTGAGTTCTGCTCGAAAGAGCGACGTGCGAATTTTCGGCGAATGTCGTCTTCACAGTATAACCAGATTGCTTGGGGTTATATGGTCAAGTGAAGAAGCGCATACGGTGGATGCCTTGGCAGTCAGAGGCGATGAAAGACGTGGTAGCCTGCGATAAGCTTTGGGGAGTCGGCAAACAGACTGTGATCCAGAGATCTCTGAATGGGGGAACCCAGCCAGCACAAGCTGGTTATCTTGTACTGAATACATAGGTGCAAGAGGCGAACCAGGGGAACTGAAACATCTAAGTACCCTGAGGAAAAGAAATCAACCGAGATTCCCTTAGTAGTGGCGAGCGAACGGGGACCAGCCCTTAAGCTGGTTTGAGATTAGTGGAACGCTCTGGAAAGTGCGGCCATAGTGGGTGATAGCCCCGTACACGAAAATCTCTTGCCAGTGAAATCGAGTAGGACGGAGCACGAGAAACTTTGTCTGAACATGGGGGGACCATCCTCCAAGGCTAAATACTACTGACTGACCGATAGTGAACCAGTACCGTGAGGGAAAGGCGAAAAGAACCCCGGAGAGGGGAGTGAAATAGAACCTGAAACCGTATGCGTACAAGCAGTGGGAGCCTACTTTGTTAGGTGACTGCGTACCTTTTGTATAATGGGTCAGCGACTTATATTCAGTGGCGAGCTTAACCGAATAGGGGAGGCGTAGCGAAAGCGAGTCTTAATAGGGCGCTTTAGTCGCTGGGTATAGACCCGAAACCGGGCGATCTATCCATGGGCAGGTTGAAGGTTAGGTAACACTGACTGGAGGACCGAACCGACTACCGTTGAAAAGTTAGCGGATGACCTGTGGATCGGAGTGAAAGGCTAATCAAGCTCGGAGATAGCTGGTTCTCCTCGAAAGCTATTTAGGTAGCGCCTCATGTATCACTGTAGGGGGTAGAGCACTGTTTCGGCTAGGGGGTCATCCCGACTTACCAAACCGATGCAAACTCCGAATACCTACAAGTGCCGAGCATGGGAGACACACGGCGGGTGCTAACGTCCGTCGTGAAAAGGGAAACAACCCAGACCGTCAGCTAAGGTCCCAAAGTCATGGTTAAGTGGGAAACGATGTGGGAAGGCTTAGACAGCTAGGAGGTTGGCTTAGAAGCAGCCACCCTTTAAAGAAAGCGTAATAGCTCACTAGTCGAGTCGGCCTGCGCGGAAGATGTAACGGGGCTCAAACCATGTACCGAAGCTACGGGTATCACCTTTTGGTGATGCGGTAGAGGAGCGTTCTGTAAGCCTGTGAAGGTGAGTTGAGAAGCTTGCTGGAGGTATCAGAAGTGCGAATGCTGACATGAGTAACGACAATGCGAGTGAAAAACTCGCACGCCGAAAGACCAAGGTTTCCTGCGCAACGTTAATCGACGCAGGGTTAGTCGGTCCCTAAGGCGAGGCTGAAAAGCGTAGTCGATGGAAAACAGGTTAATATTCCTGTACTTCCAGTTATTGCGATGGAGGGACGGAGAAGGCTAGGCCAGCTTGGCGTTGGTTGTCCAAGTTTAAGGTGGTAGGCTGAGATCTTAGGCAAATCCGGGATCTCAAGGCCGAGAGCTGATGACGAGTGCTCACTAGAGCACGAAGTGGTTGATGCCATGCTTCCAAGAAAAGCTCCTAAGCTTCAGATAACTGGGAACCGTACCCCAAACCGACACAGGTGGTTAGGTAGAGAATACCAAGGCGCTTGAGAGAACTCGGGTGAAGGAACTAGGCAAAATGGCACCGTAACTTCGGGAGAAGGTGCGCCGGTGAGGGTGAAGCACTTGCTGCGTAAGCCCACGCCGGTCGAAGATACCAGGCCGCTGCGACTGTTTATTAAAAACACAGCACTCTGCAAACACGAAAGTGGACGTATAGGGTGTGACGCCTGCCCGGTGCCGGAAGGTTAATTGATGGGGTTAGCGCAAGCGAAGCTCTTGATCGAAGCCCCGGTAAACGGCGGCCGTAACTATAACGGTCCTAAGGTAGCGAAATTCCTTGTCGGGTAAGTTCCGACCTGCACGAATGGCGTAACGATGGCGGCGCTGTCTCCACCCGAGACTCAGTGAAATTGAAATCGCTGTGAAGATGCAGTGTATCCGCGGCTAGACGGAAAGACCCCGTGAACCTTTACTATAGCTTTGCACTGGACTTTGAGCTTGCTTGTGTAGGATAGGTGGGAGGCTTTGAAGTGGGGACGCCAGTTCTCATGGAGCCATCCTTGAAATACCACCCTGGCAACCTTGAGGTTCTAACTCAGGTCCGTTATCCGGATCGAGGACAGTGTATGGTGGGTAGTTTGACTGGGGCGGTCTCCTCCCAAAGAGTAACGGAGGAGTACGAAGGTGCGCTCAGACCGGTCGGAAATCGGTCGTAGAGTATAAAGGCAAAAGCGCGCTTGACTGCGAGACACACACGTCGAGCAGGTACGAAAGTAGGTCTTAGTGATCCGGTGGTTCTGTATGGAAGGGCCATCGCTCAACGGATAAAAGGTACTCCGGGGATAACAGGCTGATACCGCCCAAGAGTTCATATCGACGGCGGTGTTTGGCACCTCGATGTCGGCTCATCACATCCTGGGGCTGAAGCCGGTCCCAAGGGTATGGCTGTTCGCCATTTAAAGTGGTACGCGAGCTGGGTTTAGAACGTCGTGAGACAGTTCGGTCCCTATCTGCCGTGGACGTTTGAGATTTGAGAGGGGCTGCTCCTAGTACGAGAGGACCGGAGTGGACGAACCTCTGGTGTTCCGGTTGTCACGCCAGTGGCATTGCCGGGTAGCTATGTTCGGAAGAGATAACCGCTGAAAGCATCTAAGCGGGAAACTTGCCTCAAGATGAGATCTCACTGGAGCCTTGAGCTCCCTGAAGGGCCGTCGAAGACTACGACGTTGATAGGTTGGGTGTGTAAGCGCTGTGAGGCGTTGAGCTAACCAATACTAATTGCCCGTGAGGCTTGACCATATAACACCCAAGCAATTTGCTAACGCAGATTGCGGTGGTGAAGACGAAACGAACCGAAAGTTCGCGACGAACCACAAAGATCACATATCCGAATTGGCTGGCATGTCTGCAAAGACGTACTGGCAACCGAATTTCTTGACGACCATAGAGCATTGGAACCACCTGATCCCATCCCGAACTCAGCAGTGAAACGATGCATCGCCGATGGTAGTGTGGGGTTTCCCCATGTGAGAGTAGGTCATCGTCAAGATTAATTTCGCAAAACCCCTATCTGCGCGAGCAGGTAGGGGTTTTGTCTTTAAGTAGAGACTACAGAGATTCGCAGGTACGTCCTTCAGGACGGACCAGCACACAGAATTTCTTGACGACCATAGAGCATTGGAACCACCTGATCCCATCCCGAACTCAGCAGTGAAACGATGCATCGCCGATGGTAGTGTGGGGTTTCCCCATGTGAGAGTAGGTCATCGTCAAGATTCAATTCCAAAGCCCCTGATCGCGATGCGATCAGGGGCTTTGTCTTTTCAGGGTATCAATGCCTGAAGTTTCCGTATGAGATCGTCCAGCTCCCTGCGCTGGCACGAAGGGAACAGTATTCACAAGCACAGCACGGCCGCTGTAGGAGCGGCTTCAGCCGCGATCACCCGCGAAGCGGGTGCCAGACACCGAGTTGCTTGCATCGCGGCTAAAGCCGCTCCTACAGAGATATCTTTTGGCTGTGCAACAGCGACCCCTGATGTTCAAGACAAAAAAAGGCCGCTCCCGGTTGGGAGCGGCCTTTTCGCTATCGGGGCATACGCCCCTGCCCGTGCTATCAGCTCAGCAGATTACGCACATTGCCCATCGCTTCATCGGCAAAGCCCTGCAGGAACGCCTGGAAGCTCGGCAGAGCCTCCGGGCCACCTTCCCAAGGCTCGGCCTGGATGGTCCAGGTCGCACGGCTGCGGCTGGCGTCGATCTCCTGCACCTGCATGGCCGCCCACAGATTGCCGATATTCAAGCTGGTGTAGATCAGGCTCCAGGTCATGTTCATGGCTTGATCGTCACGGGTGTTCAACTGCTCGATCACCACGTTGCCATCCTTGAACAGCTTCTTGCGCACCGAGCGCACACCGCTGCCGGTCATCTCGATATGCGCCAGGGCAGGAATGAACACCGGGAAGCCAGCGAAGTTGCCGACGATGTTCCACACGCTGGCCGCCGGCGCGGCGATCTCCACGCTGGAAACCACCAGACAGCCTTGCGGGTTGCGGATCAGGGTATCGGGTTTGAGTGCTTGCATAGGGGTATTGCTCCTGTTGTGTATGTAAGGGATCAGATAAAGCCGATGTCGGCCAGGTAGCGGCAGCCGCGGCTGAGCAGCGCCGGGTCCTTGCTCGGGTAACGGGCGCCCATGCGCTGCACGCCGGCGCGGGCGTTGTCGTGGGCGATGCCGGAGATGTCACCGATGTCTTCTTCGAAACCGTCCAGGTAGAAGCCCAGGACGTCGTACAGCGCGTTGTCGCTATCGACCCTGGCCAACTGGCGCTGCCATTGCTCGATGCTGACCAGTTCGAAGGCATGGCCCTGGGCATGGAATGAAGCCAGGTAGTCACGCCAGCGCAGGGGTTCGGGGTTGTGCAGGTTGAACACGCACTGGCCGGCTTGGTGACGGCTGCTGTGGAAGGCGATGAAGCGGGACAGGAAGTCCACCGGCATGAGATCGAAGTCGATCTCGAGCTCCGGCACCTGGCCCAACTGCAGCGAGCCCTTGAGCATCAGCATCAGCCGGTTGCGCTGTGGCTGGCAGGCCCCGGTGCGGCTATCGAAGGTGATGTTGCCGGGGCGGAACAGGTTGACCCACACGCCCTGCTCACGGGCACGGCTGAGGATGCGCTCGCCGACCCATTTGCTCAGGTTGTAGCCGTTGCGGATGTAGATCGGCGGGGTATTGGTCGGATCGCTCTCCAGCACGCGACCGTCAATGTCCACCGCGCTGCAAGCGGAAAGGGTCGAGACGAAGTTGAAGATCTTTTTGCGCCGGCCTTCGCATAGCCGCAGGCACTCGAACAAGGGCTCGATGTTGTCGGCTGCCAGTACCTCGTAGTCGAGCACATGATTGACCTGCGCGGCGTTGTGCAGCAACGCGCCATAGTTGCTGTCCAGGTAGTCGTAGTCGGCCTGGGCCAGACCCAGCAGTGGTTTGCGCAGGTCCGCTTCGAATATCCGTACGCGGCTGCGGTCCAGGGTGACGTGGTTGTCCCGCAGGGCCTGGGAGAAACGCTCATCGGCGGATAGCCCTGCGGCGCTGCGTACCAGGCAAGCGACTTCACTCGCGCCCCACTCCAGCAGGGCCTCGACCAGATGCACGCCAAGGAAGCTGTTGGCCCCGGTGACGATCACCTTGTGCACATCGCCCAGGCGCTCCATCGATTGCACCTGCAGGTCCAGTTCGCGATTGGCGTCCTGCTCCAGGCGTACCAGGGAGGTTTGCAGCGCCTCGTGATCGCCATCGAGCAGCGCGCCCAGGCGTTGCAGGGTCGGCTGTTCGATGAAGCGGTTGATGGCCACCCCCTGGCCGAAGTGTTCCCTGACCTCCAGCAGCAGGCGCGACAGCAGGATGGAGTGACCGCCGAGGTTGAAGAAGCTGTCGTCGACGGAAATCTCGCTTTGTGGGAGCTCCAGCAGCGCACTCCACAGGCAGCGCAGGCGCTCCTCGGTGGTTGTCCGTGGTTCGATGCGCTGGCTGGTCGGCAAGGCCAGTGGACGCAACGACAACGCCCGGCGATCCACCTTGCCGTTGGCGGTATAGGGCATCTGCTGCAGCACCTGATAGAACATCGGGCGCATGTAGTCGGGCAGGTGTCGCTCGGCATGCTCGCGCAGCAAGGTTTCGGCATCGGCTCGTTGCGGGTGGGCAAGGAAGGCCAGGACCCGCCGCTGGGCGTCGATCACCACCGCCACCTGGGCGAACAGATGGCTATCGCGCAGGCAGTGCTCGATTTCTTCGGGTTCGACCCGGAAACCACGGATCTTCACCTGGTTGTCTCGCCGACCGCACAACTCGATACCTTGTTCGGTCCATTTGCCGATATCCCCCGTGCGGTAGGCGCGCAGTGTGCGGCCTGCGGGCAAGCTCAGCTCGACGAAGCGTTCGGCGCTCAGTTCGGGGTTGTTCAGGTAGCCCAGGCCGACGCCTGGCCCGGCGATGTACAGCTCGCCGGGGGTCTGCTCACAAACCGGCTGCAGATGCTGGTCGAGGATCAACACCTGGGTGTTGGCGATCGGCAGGCCCAGGTTGCGGTTGTCGTCGTCCGTACCGAACACCCGGGTCGTGGCCAGCACGGTGGTTTCGGTCGGCCCATAGATATTGTGCATCCGGCATTGCCCGGCCAATCGGGCGATGACCTCTGGTTCGCAGACGTCGCCGCCGGTGACCAGATGGCGCAGGCCCAGATGGAGATCCCGGGGCAGGATGCTCAGCAGCGCCGGTGGCAGGAACGCGTGGCTCACTTCCTCTCTGTGGATAAGTTGTACCAGCAGCTGCGGATCGCGACGCTGGTCCTCACTGGGCAGGACCAGTTCCGCGCCACAGGCGAACGTCGGCAGGATATCCAGCAGCGAGGCATCGAAGCCGATGGTGGAGAACTGCAGGACCCGGCTGTGCCGGTCCAGGTCCACATGCTCGCGATACCAGGCCATGAAGTGCGCCAGGTTGCCCTGGCTGAGCAACACGCCTTTCGGTTGGCCGGTGGTGCCGGAGGTGTAGATCGCCACGCAGGCCTGCTCGGCGGCAGCCTGGCGCAATGCCAGGCTGGGCAGCGGCAAGTCCTGCGCCAAAGGAAAGTTGCGCACATCCACATCAGGGATATCCACAGGCGTCTGGCCGTCGTGCAGCATGACGCAGGCGCCAGCGTCGTCGAGGATCAGCTGGCGGCGCTCGGCCGGTGTGGCCGGATCCAGTGGCAGGTAGATGGCGGCGCAGCCCAGCACCGCCAGCAGGCTGGCGTAGAGCTCGGGTGACTTGCCCATGCACACGGCGACCACAGGCGGCTGCTCCCCGGCTTTGGGCAACAGCGGCAACAAGGCCTGCTGGATGACGGCGGCGCGGGCATGCAGTTGCTCATAAGTGCAACGCTGGCCGTCGTGGTTCACGGCGGGAGACCCTGCGTGCACACGCAGGCTGTGTTCCAGGCCGCCGATCAGGCCTGTTTCGGCCTTCTCCAGCAAATCGGCGCGCAGCGTGCGGTTGAACGGGTGGCGGTAGGCCAAAGTGCCTAGCCAGTCCAGGCCGTGCTCACGCTCATGCTCTCCAGGGCTTACCGCAGGCGTTTCCTGCAGATGCAACGGGTTGCGGGCGAAGCGGGTGACCTGCAGCTCCAGTTGCTCGCACAGGGCTTGCAAGGTGTCCTCGCGTAGCTGTTGGCCATTGCCGGAGGATGGCGTGTGTATCGGCACGCGATGGATCAGGCGCTGGGCGCTGGCACTGCCGCACCAGCACAGGGCCTCCAGTTGCGGCAGGGTGTCGGCGTAGCTCGCACCCAGGCGTAGCCTGAGCAACGGCGTGCCGCCCAGGGGCTGCCAGTCACTGCTGCTCAGTGCCAGGCTGCCATCTTCCACCACCAGGTCGGGATGGGCCGACAGCTGCCGGGGCAGGGCCTGGGCGCTGTCGGCCCTGGCCGAGCCATGTCCGTGCTCGGCGAGCAGGCGGGCGAACTCCTCCAGGGGCGGGCTGGTGCCCACCAGGAGTATGTCGAGGCGTCTCATGTCTAGGTCCTCAGGGCAGATAGTCGCGCAGGGCGTCCTGTACGCAGGGCGACTCGAGCATCGAGCTGCTGCGGAAGAAGCGCAGGATGTTGCCCAGCAGCGGATGCTGGCGGTTGATCGGATAGGCCAGGCCCAGCGCCTCCTCGCGCAGCGCCCGGCGTACCGTATCGCTCACCGGCAAGGCGTCGATCAGGGCACAGTCGAAAGCCTGCTGGATGTCGTTGGTCAGGTACTGGCGCAGGAACAGCGGCAGTACCTTGGCGATCATCTGGCGATCCGCCTCAGGCGCGGTATGCCAGTAGATGCGCGTCAGGCGCGCCCAGAAGCTCGAGTGACGACCTTCATCCAGCAGGTGATCGGCCATCAGGCCCTTCACCGAGGGCTTGACCGAATCGTCGCGGGCAAAGGCCGCGACATCGTCGGTCAGGGTGTTCTCGGCGATGCCCACGCAGATCAGCTCCAGGGCGTCACGCAGGGCCTCGGGCACCTGTTCCAGCACGGCTGGAATGGCGCGGCTGAGTTCGATTTCCTGGGGCAGGGCGATCGGCTCGATCCCGGTCAGGGCGATGGTCTGCTGCAGGAAGTCCATCGCCACCAAGGCGTGATAGTCCTCGTCCACCACCACGGTCATCGCGTCGTAGCGGCAGGCGAACGGGAAATGCACGGCAAAGCGGTCCTTGGCGATGCGCCGGGCGGTGCGGTCGACGATCTCGGTCTCGAAGATCACCACATCATTGATGAACTTGTAGAGGCTCTGTACCAGTACGAAGTCGCGCAACTGCGGGCACTCGCGCTGAAACGTCGCGCCGAGTACCAGGGGCTGGCGGCTCAGGGGGTAGATCAGGCGCTGGTCATCCTCCACCAGGCGCCGCGGCCGGGTGCGAATGGTCGCCCTGGCCTCCCAGGCCTCGGCAAAGGAGCGATACTCGAGGGCATTCATGGGGTGACCTCGGCAACAGCTGTTTTCAGCGACGTACGCAGGCGGTCCCACAGGGCCATGCGGCTGTCCACCGCGGCGATGGCGGCCACGTAGACGTCTTCCTGGCGCAGCGGATCGTGATCGACCAGGCGTGCCAGCAATTGCTCGGCGGCGGGGCCGTGGTCCTCGGAGTCGACCTCGATGTGACGTTGCAGGTAGTAGCGGAAGGTCGGTGCCTGCTCGGTGCCGATGCCCCACTCGTCGAGAATCTGCTGGAACATCGATGGAATGACGCTTTCCCGCCCATGCAGGAAGGCGGCGGCAACCTGGTGGGCCGGTGCCTCGATGGCCACTTCGAGGGTGTCGCGAACGAATCGCTGCGCGGCTTCACTGGCGCCGCAACGTTGCAGCGCGTCGAATGCCGCGACGCCTTGTTGCTGCAGGCTGACGAAGCGCTCGATGGCCTGGGTGCTGGCACCGACTTCGCGCATGGCATCGAGGTACAGCTCGAAGTGGCTGTAGTGACCATGATCGAGGCGATCGTCCGATTCCTCGCCCAGGACGATCTCGTTGATCAGGCGCGCCGCGGCCGGGTCCCTTGGTGGCAGCCAGGGCAGGCTGACGCAGGTCAGCTCCTGCTGCAGGCGCTTGGTCAGCGACATGAAGTCCCAGACGGCGAACACGTGGGTTTCCATGAACCCACGCAGCGTCTCCAGAGAGTCGATTTCGGAAAATAGCGGGTGCAGGGAAAGTTCATGTTTCTTGTCGGAAAGTGTGCGCTTCAATGTGCTCATGATGAGATCCATTTAGAGGTGATATACAGGGGCGTTATGCTCTGGAAGTTGCAAGGCAACTAAATGCCGGGCGAATGAAGGCCTCGAGTGAAAACTCGAATTCGAACAACAGGCAGAGGCCGGCAGGGCTTGTTTGGCAGGGCGTCCACGGTGACGCCTGGCTGCCCTTGGCTGGCGATATAAAAGTTAGAACAACTTCGAAGTTTGTCGCAATTGTTTTTTTGATTATTTTATGTTCGGACTTTTCTTGAAATGTAAGTGCCTGAATAAAACATTGAGTAAGTTTTATTTTGGCAATACGTACTCCTTCCGATAATTAACGATCAGAAAATGACACAGAGTGAATGCCTCACTCGGAGCACGAATGAATTGAGATGGAGAGAGTGACTATTGAGGGGCGGCTGATCGCTTGCGGTCCTTGCCCCGGTGCCAGGTTCCTTCTGCAGGTGAATGAGGAGGCAAACGGCCAGGTCCACGTCTGATGATCAGCGGCCGCTGCGGGGGTAGAGTGTGCCCAAAATGCTGGCACTGCCATGGCCAGGCACTGACCAGGCAGCGGAAAAGCCTTGATCAGCGCACGGATGGCGAGGGGAGAATTAGAAGCTTAGCAACCCGAGGTGGGCGTTGAAGATGCGCACCAGGCGCTGGTTCAGCAGCGAAGTATCGACCGCTTGCACCGGTAGCTCAATGAGCTCCAGCTCCCGGCGTACCAGGCTGTGCCAGCCGAGCATCGCTGCCAGCGAGCCCGGCGGATAGAGCACGGTCATGGGGATATGCAGGGGCAGGTAGGTGGTGCTGAATTGTGGGCTGTCACAGCTTGCAACAAACAAGTGCCGGGTCAGGCCCGGGCAAGCACCTTGCACCTGCTGTATCAGGGCCAAGGCGATGTGCGCGCCCAGGCCTTGGGCAAACACGGCATGGGGCTGCATGAGGTAGGGCTGGAGCTGTTCGACCAGGGCCTGGGTCAGGCGCCCGGGAATGGGCAGGGATTGTTCGAGGTCGGCAATGGAGGGGACATCGACCGCGACCAGCTCGATGGGGTCGCTGAGGGTCCTTGCCCAGGTGCGGTACTGGGCAAGTTGCTGCCGTGTGTTTGCCAGGCAGATCAGGCGAATCCTGGGCGGCTGGTCGGGCGTGGTGTCCTGTCGAGTCTGCACGTGCACTGCCGTTCCTTGTGGCGGATCGTGTCGGCGCAGCAGGGTGGTCGCCAGGGGCGGCTGCGCGGTTGAGCAGGATCAGTTGGCCGATTGCCTGTCGAGGTATTTCCTGATGGTGCGCGCGGCGTGGTTGAGGTGCTCTTCCAGGAGCTTCACGGCCTCTTCCACCAGTCTGTCGTTGGCGGCATCGACAAGGGCAATGTGGTCATCCTGGGTGAGTTTGCCCAGGCCCATCGAGGACAGATGGAAGCGCAGGAAGCGTTCCTCTTCGTTGAGCTCGATCTCGATCATGCGCAGCAGCTTCTGGTTCTGCGCCTTGCTGTAGAGAGCCATGTGGAACAGGCGATTGAGCCGGCCGATTTCGGCATGACGGGTCTCGGTCTCCAGTTGGCGGATGTAGGCCCTGGCCTGGGCGATGTCGTCGGCATCGAGCAAGGGGATCGACTGGCGCAACGCCTCGGTCTCGAGCAGCACGCGCAGGGCGTACGTGTCGACGGCATCCTCACCGATCAATGGCGCTACCACGGCGCCTTTGTGCATCACCACCTGCAGCAGGGACTGGGCTTCGAGTTGGCGCAGTGCCTCGCGCACGGGCATGCGACTGACACCGAACAGGGTCGCCAGCTCTTGCTGGCGCACGGCGGTGCCCGGGGGCAGGCGGCCATCGAGGATGGCACTGCGCAGGCGCTCTTCGATAACACCCCGGGCCAGGTGCGGTGGTACTTGTTCGCTGCCCAGGACGGTGCTCAGGAGTTTGGGTTTCTCAGCCACGCGGGGTTCGCCTCGGCAACATGAAAATTGGATCCAATAACCCTAGTGAGGGAAGGGGGCGCTTGTCAAACGGATTGATCAAGCGATGCGCCGTGGCGCAGAGTCAAAACGCGGCTATCGTGAAGCAAGTTGCCGGCATTGGGAAGATAGCCAAGGTCGCCAGCCCTTGTACGAAGCGGGTTTGCCGACAGTTGGCAGCATGATCGCACGGTGCCATTGTCTTTTGCGCCTCCAGCCCGCACCATCGCTGCTTTCGACTGATCTGAACGGGTGCGCGCAGTGGCGATACCTTGGCCTCTCAATGCGACCGCACGCCGGCTCGGCCTTGCCGCGCTGCTCGGTTGCCTATGGCTGGGCGTCATCCAGGCTGATTGGGACTTCTCGCAGATCAGCCGCCGCGCCCAGGCGCTGTATGGCCCGATGGGCGCGGGGCAGGGGCGTATCGATGCCTGGCAGAACCTGATGGCGACACAGAAGCAGGGCAGCGAACTGGAGCAGCTGCAGGTGGTCAACCTGTTCTTCAACAAGCAGCTGCGCTATGTCGAGGACATCGACCTGTGGCACGAGGTCGATTACTGGGCCACGCCGGTACAATCGCTGATAAAGGGTGCGGGCGACTGCGAGGACTATGCCATCGCCAAGTACTTCAGCCTGCGGCGCATGGGCATCCCCGCCGAAAAGCTGCGCATCACCTACGTCAAGGCCTTGCGCCAGAACCGTGCGCACATGGTCCTGACCTATTATTCAAGCCCACAGGCCCAGCCGCTGGTGCTGGACAGCCTGATGGACGCGATCAAGCCGGCCAGCCAGCGTACCGACCTGCTGCCGGTGTATGCCTTCAACGGTGAAGGCCTGTGGTTGACCGGCGCGGGCGGCAACAAGAAGGTCGGCGACACCAAGCGCCTGTCGCGTTGGCAGGATCTGCTGAAGAAAATGCAGGCCGAAGGGTTCCCGGCCGAACCGGTTTACTGAAGGAGCACAGATGTCACTGTTCAAACAATTGCTGCTAGCCATTTGCCTGTTCCTGGTGATCGCCTTCAGTGGCAGCTTCATGGTCAGCCTGGAGAGCTCGCGCAGCCAGTACGTCAACCAGCTGCGTTCCCATGCCCAGGACGCCGCGACCGCGCTGGCGTTGTCGCTGACGCCGAACATCGACGACCCGGCGATGGTCGAGCTGATGGTCAGCTCGATTTTCGACAGCGGCTACTACTCGAGTATCAAGGTCATCGACCTGGACTCCAACGCCGTGCTGGTCGAGCGCCACGCAGAGCCCGACGCCGGCGGCGTGCCGGGCTGGTTCATCCAGCTCATCGGCCTGGAGCCGGCCGGTGGCGATGCCCTCGTCAGCCGCGGCTGGCAGCAGGCGGCGCGGGTCGAGGTAATCAGCCACCCGATGTTCGCCCTGGGCAAGCTCTGGCAGAGCGCCCTGGGCAGCCTTGGCTGGCTGCTGCTCTGCGGCGCGGTGAGCGCGGTGCTCGGGGCCCTGCTGCTGCGCCGCCAGTTGCGCCCGCTCGACTACATGGTGGCGCAGTCCCACGCCATCGCCCGTCGAGAGTTCCTCAGCCTGCCCGAGCTGCCACGCACCCCCGAGCTGCGCCGTGTGGTGCAGGCGATGAACCAGATGGTCGAGAAGCTCAAGGCACTGTTCACCGAGCAGGCCGAGCGCAGCGAGAAGCTGCGTGCGGAGTCCTACCAGGACAGCCTCACCGGCCTTGCCAACCGGCGTTACTTTGAAATGCAGCTCAATGCCCGGGTCAGCAACCTGGAGGAGGCCCGTACCGGCTACCTGCTGTTGCTGCGGGTCCAGGACCTGGCCGGGCTCAATGCCCGCCTGGGTGGTCAGCGTACCGACCAGTTGCTGCAGGCAGTGGGTGAGCAGCTGCGCCGCACCTGTGCGAACTATCCGGAGACCAACGACCTGATCACCCGCAGCCGTGGCGGCGAGTTCGCGGTGTTGGCGCCGGGCATGGTCCATGACGAGGCGATCCAGCTGGCCCAGGCCCTGGAAGCTACCTTGCAGAGCCTGCACGAGACCGGTGCCAGCGATGTCGACCCGGTGGCCTGCATCGGCCTTGCCCCCTACAGCCCCGGCGATGCGCCGCAAGCGCTGCTCAAGCTCGCCGACGAGGCCCTGGCCCGCGCCGAGAGCCAGCCCACGCCGGGCTGGGTATGCCTGGAGCAGGGCGCCGCGGGCCAGGCCGCCGACAGCCACCACGCCTGGCACACGCGCCTGGACCAGGCGCTGGGCAAAGGGCAGTTCGAGCTGTTCTTCCAACCGGTCGTGGACGCCAAGGCGCCAGAGCGGGTGCTGCATTACAAGGTCATCTCGCGCCTGCACGACGACGAGGGCGAAGCCCTGGCGGCCGGCCGCTTCCTGCCTTGGCTGGAGCGCTTCGGCTGGATGGCGCGGCTGGACCTGCTGGTGCTGGAGAAGGTGCTCAAGCATCTGCAAGGGCATGGTGAAGCGCTGGCGCTGAACCTGTCGGCCGCGACCCTGGCCGACCCCAAGGCGCTGCAGCGGGTCTATGACCTGCTGGGGCAGCACGGCGCGCTGGGGCAGCGGCTGACCTTCGAGATCGGCGAGGAGCAACTGCCCGAGCAGACGGTGCTGGAGCAACTCACACGGCGCCTGCGCGCTTTGGGCTTCAGCCTGGCGCTGCAACGTTTCGGCGGGCGCTTCAGCATGATCGGCAACCTGGCCCACCTGGGGCTGGCCTACCTGAAGATCGACGGTGGCTACATCCGCAACATCGACCAGGAACGGCACAAGCGCCTGTTCATCGAAGCCATCCAGCGGGCTGCGCACAGCATCGACCTGCCGCTGATCGCCGAGCGGGTGGAGACCGAAGGGGAGTTGAAGGTGCTGCGGGAGATGGGCGTGCAGGGCATCCAGGGGCAACTGGTGGGTGGCCCGGCACCCTGGCGTTGAGCAGGCTCGGCGTTATCGCGGGGCAATTCGCACCGCGATGCGCCGCCAGCATGATCAGATCAGCCCGCCTTCCTCATCTTCCTCGATCAGGTTGTTCAGGCTACCCAGCGCCTTGCGCGCGGTGGAGCGGTTGAGCAACTTGGCCTGGGCGCCGGGCGGCAGGTCGGTGATGCTGAACACGCCTTTGGCAGTCAGCACCTCGATCAAGTCCTCCAGCACCCGGATCATGTCCAGATCGCTCTGCTTGAGCTGCTTGAGGCTGTTCTCAACGACATCGTCGGCGAACCATTCCTGGATCTCGGCACTGTCGGCGGGGACCATGTCGGTAAATCCATCAAACCCGGCGGCTTCCACTCGCAGCAAACGGCCGTCAGCGTCGCGTTGCACGTAGAACATGGCGGCGTCCCTCGTCACGATGATTCCTTGTTGGTAGTCAGCAGCATAGGCAAAGTTCACCGGGCGTGTAGGCCCGGTGCACGAGTATGCGCGTGAAGCGTTGGCGGGGAAAGCCCGCCCCCGA
Organism: Pseudomonas sp. CCOS 191; assembly: GCF_001007005.1. Lineage (NCBI taxonomy): Bacteria > Pseudomonadati > Pseudomonadota > Gammaproteobacteria > Pseudomonadales > Pseudomonadaceae > Pseudomonas > Pseudomonas sp. CCOS 191. Next base: position 5,832,864 of record NZ_LN847264.1, on the reverse strand, counting down.
CGCGGCGGCCGTTGCCGGCTGCCGCGGGGGTGGGGATCAGCTGTTGGAGTTGTCGATCTTGATGGTCGGGTCGCCACCGCTGATCAACGAGTTGATCGTGGTGTTGGACCAGTTGACCCCTTCGAGCTTGATGCTCACATCGGCGTTGGCCAGGCCGCCGGCGGCGTTGAGCTTGCCTTCGGTACTGACTTGCAGGGTCGACTCGCCATTGACCGTGGTGATCTTCAGGAAGTTGTCGATGGTGCTGGCCTTCTCTCCCTGGAGCAGGTCTCTGAGGTCGAGGCGGTCGCCTTCGCTTGCCTTGAAGTCCTTGATCACGTCGTTGCCCAGGTCGCCGGCCTTCCACACGAAGGTGTCGGCACCGCTGCCACCGGTCATGATGTCATCGCCCTTGCCGCCGTTGAGGATGTCATTGCCGGCACCGCCAAACAGGATGTCGTTGCCTTCACCGCCGAGCAGGGTGTCGTTGCCGGTGCCGCCGAGCAGGATGTCGTTGCCCTTGCCGCCGTCGATGTAGTCGTTGCCACCCTGGCCGAAGATGATGTCGTTGCCGTTGCCGCCCAGCAGGGTGTCGGCGCCGTCGTTGCTGCGTGAGACATCGAACTCGGTGTAGTGCTCGGTGATGTACTTGTGCATCGCCCGTGCGTCCACGCTGCCCGCGTCTACGCCCAGCTTGTCGGCGACATAGCCGCGGATCGCCTCGACACCGGTGCCGGCAACACCGTCGAAGACCATCAGGTCGCCGAAGATGATGTCGTTGCCGTCGCCGCCATTGACCGTGTCGTTGCCCGGCTGGGTGACTTCGGTATGGCCGAGGATGGCCTCGGCCAGCTTGCTCGGGTCGATGTTGGTCTGTGGCTTGCCGTCGGTGTCGTACGGTTTCAGGTCGTTGGTGTTGACGCCATTGTTGAGGCCGATGGCCTCGACCTCGGACAGGCCCGAGAGCAACTTGAAGCTGTCCTGCGAGTTGCTCGTGGTGGTGCTGTTGGTGTCGTAGCCCAGGCCACCACGCGAAGACAGCTCGTAGGTGCCGTTACCTTCCGCGTGCAGCTCGCCCGATACGCCGTATTTCCAACCGTTGCGGTAGTACTGCACCTGCAGGTTACCGGCGTTGTCGATGCTGACGTAGTTGGTGTTGCTGCTGTCGATGTAGCCGTTGTACGCCATGCCCGGCTTGTAGTTGATCGAAGCCAGGAAGGTGTCCAGGGTGATGCCCGAGGTGCCCAGGGTCGGGTTGGAGTTCTCGTTGGTCTGGTAGTAGGTCGGCTTGCCATCGGTGATGAAGAACGTCTGGTTGCTGCCGGTATTGCCACCATCCTTGAGGTTCTGGAACCAGTTGGCGGTGGTCTTGAAGGCGTCCTCGTAGTTGGTGCCGCCGTCTGCCCGCAGGTTGTTCAGGGCGTTGAGCAACTGTTGCAGGCCGGCATCGTTCAGGGTCACCGAAACGCTGCTCTTGACCTGGGTGGCGAAGTCCACCAGGAGGATGTTCACGGTACCCGACTGGTCGCCCTTGACGCTGGCGGCCAGGGTCTTGAACACCGATTCCAGGGATTTCTTCGCCGCATCCACGCCGGACGAACCCATGCTGCCCGAGGTGTCGACGATGAAGGCGAGGTTGTAGTCCTGGCCCGGCACCACGTGCAGGCCGGTGACGTCGGCAACCACCACATCGTTGCCGTCGGTGCCGGTGATGTTGTCGCTGTCCGAGGACAGGTTGCTGGTGGTGTAGGACTGCGGGTAGACGGTGACCTTGATGGTGCCTTCGCTGGTCGCGGTGCTGCCGCCGACGCTCTCGGTGGAGGTCGAGCTGACCTTCACGTCGAACTGGCCCTGGTAGTAGGCCGGCGGCTTGATGGTCAGGCTGCCCAGGTTCCAGCCGGTGACGTCCACCGCGTCCTTGCCGACGGTGAAGGTATGGCCGGCGTTATCGGCCAGCACCGAGCCTGCCGGGATGCCGCTGAGCTTGACGCTCAGGGACTCGGAGCCGTCGGTGTCGGTGAGGTTGGTGCTGATGCCCACCAGCTTGACCGGGGCGCCGTTCTCGCTGCCTTCGTTGAGCTTGTAGCCGTCGTAGTAGCCCTGGTTGTTGCTGCCGTGCAGGTCGCCGACGGTCACGCCGGCGTTGGTCAGGTCCTTGACGCTCGGGTACATCGGGATGTTCGAGCTGTTGAGGTCGGTGACCGCGCCGTTGCCCACCTTGATATTGACATCCAGGCTGCCAGGGCCGGCCTGGTTGGCGTTGTAGATCTCCAGGGTGTAGTAGCCGCTGGTGGTCGGGGTGAAGCTGCCGGAGATGGCGCCGCTGCCCGAGCCCCAGGTGCCGCTGGCGACGTTCTTGCCGCCCACGACGATCTGCAGGCTGTCGTCGGCGGTACCGCTGAACGCGTAGGTCTTGCCGGCTTCCAGGTAGATCAGGCCGGAGGTCTTCGAGCCGCTGCCTGCGGTCACGCTGGCAACCGTGTCGACCCCGGTGACGGTCTCGCTCTTGCTGGCATTGCCGGAGTTGGCAAAGACATTCTTCAGCGCATCGCCGGTGATGCCGTTGCCGTTGCTACCCAGGCCGGTGAGGCTGTTCCAGGTTTCCTTGAGCAGGCCGATCGAGTTGACGTTGTTGTTGCCGATGTTCAGGTCCGGCTTGTCGGCCACCGGGGCGATATCGACCTTCATGGTCACTTCGCCGCCGGCGTTGGTGCCGTCGTTGGGCTTGTACTTGATCTGCGCGTAGTCGGCTTGCTTGTTGCCCACGCCGCTGCCGCCATAGCCGTCGACGCCCGACTGGTTGGCCAGCGGCACGAACTTGAGCTTGCCGGCGGCGATGTCGGCCTGGCTGATGTTCTGGTTGAGCGAGACATCCACCCACGAGGTGCCGTTGAAGAACTTCAGGCTGCCCAGGTCCGGCAGCTTGCTGATGGTCACCGACAGGCCGGTGTTGCCATCGGCGTCGCTGACGTTGAAGTCACCCCACTTGAACACGTAGTCGGTGTCTTCGTTGCCAGTCACCGCGCCGCCGGTCGACACCGGCGCATGGTCGTTGTCGATGATGGTGGTGGTGACGCTGGACTTGCCGGCGTCGACCTGCAGGTTTTCGAAGCCGCCGCCCGTGGCGCCGCTGATCTTGACCGTGAAGTTCTCCGAGCCCTCGACCAGCTTGTCGTCGATGGTCTTGATGTCGAAGCTGGTGCCGCTGCTGCCGGCCGGGATCTTCACGGTGACCACACCGGTGAAGTCCTGGCCGTCGGTGGCGGTGCCGCTGTAGGTCAGGGTGATGGTCACCTCGGACTTCGACGGATTGCTCAGGGTCAGGTTGTAGTGGGCGGTGTCGCCTTCGGTCACCGAGGTGTCGCCGCTGATGCCGACGGTGGTCAGGTCGCCCTGGCCGCTCGGCTCGTCGGTGACGCTGGTGGTGACGGTGTTGCTGCCCAGGGTCAGTTTCTCGAAGTTGTCGCCACCGGCGACCGACTCGATCTTGTTGACGATGTTCGGCTGGCCACCGAGGTACGGGTCGTCCTTGGCGGTAATGGTGAAGGTGCCGCTGGCGCTGCCGGCCGGAATGCTGACCTTGGTGCCGTCGGTCAGGGTGAAGGTCAGGCCATTGTGGCCGGTGACAGACAGGCCCTGGGCATTGGTCAGGGTCACGGTGTAGGTGACCTGGCCGCCTTCGCTGACGGTGGTCTTGTCGGCAGACAGGGTAGCGACCACTTCACTGATGGTGTCGGTGATCTGCACGGTGGCGTTGCCGCCCAGCTCCAGGTTCTCGAAGGTCTTGCCGGTGACCGCGGCATCGGTGATGCCGACGGTCAGCGAGCTGCCGTCCTTGAACACGTCGTCGCCTTGGGCGGCAGCCTTGTACTCGACCTGGGTCTGGCCGGCCGGGATCACCACCTTGGTACCGTTGGACAGGGTGACGGTCAGGTCCTGCGCCAGTTTCTGGCTGACCTTGACGGTGAACGACGGCTGCTGGTCTTCGGTGACGTTGCCATTGCTGACGATGGTGACCGAAACCTTGTCGCCCTGGTTGCCGGTGCCCGGAGTGCCCGAGCCAGGTTCGTCGGTGACGGAGGTCTTCACTTCGTTCTGACCCAGGGTCAGCTTCTCGAAGTTATCCGCGCCGGTGACGCCGGTGATCTTGTTGCTGATGGTCGGCTGACCACCGACGAACACGTCGTCCGGTGCGTTGATGGTGGCGGTGCCAGTGGCGCTACCGGCCGGGATGGTGACCTTGGTGCCGTCGGTGAGGGTGAAGGTCAGGCCGTTGTGGCCGGTAACCGACAGGCCCTGGGCGTTGGTCAGGGTCACGGTGTAGGTGACCTGGCCGCCTTCGGACACGGTGGTCTTGTCGGCGGACAGCGTGGCAACCACCTCACTGATGGTGTCGGTGATCTGCACGGTGGCGTTGCCGCCCAGCTCCAGGTTCTCGAAGGTCTTGCCGGTGACTACGGCATCGGTGACGCCGACGGTCAGCGAGCTGCCGTCCTTGAACACGTCGTCGCCCTGCGCGGCAGCCTTGTACTCGACCTGGGTCTGGCCGGCCGGGATCACCACCTTGGTACCGTTGGACAAGGTGACGGTCAGGTCCTGGTCGAGCTTCTGGCTGACCTTGACGGTGAACGACGGCTGCTGGTCTTCGGTGACGTTGCCATTGCTGACGATGGTGACCGAAACCTTGTCGCCCTGGTTACCGGTGCCCGGAGTACCCGAGCCCGGCTCGTCGGTGACGGAGGTCTTCACTTCGTTCTGACCCAGGGTCAGCTTCTCGAAGTTGTCCGCGCCGGTGACGCCGGTGATCTTGTTGCTGATGGTCGGCTGACCACCGACGAACACGTCGTCCGGCGCATTGATGGTGGCGGTGCCAGTGGCGCTGCCGGCCGGAATGGTGACCTTGGTGCCGTCGGTGAGGGTGAAGGTCAGGCCGTTGTGGCCGGTGACCGACAGGCCCTGAGCGTTGGTCAGGGTCACGGTGTAGGTGACCTGGCCGCCTTCGGACACGGTGGTCTTGTCGGCGGACAAGGTGGCCACGACTTCACTGATGGTGTCGTTGATCTGCACGGTGGCGTTGCCGCCCAGCTCGAGGTTCTCGAACGTCTTGCCGACCACGCTGGCATCGCTGATGCCAACGGTGAGCGGGCCGCCGTCCTTGAACACGTCGTCGCCCTGGACCGGTGCCTTGTACTCGACCTGGGTCTGGCCAGCCGGGATCACCACCTTGGCGCCATTGCTCAGGGTGACGGTCAGGTCCTGGTCGAGCTTCTGGCTGACCTTGACGGTGAACGATGGCTGCTGGGCTTCGTTGACATCGCCGTTGCCGACGATGGTGACCGAGACCTTGTCACCCTGGTTACTGGTGCCTGGAGTGCCCGAGCCCGGCTCGTCGGTGACGGAGGTCTTCACTTCGTTCTGACCGAGGGTCAGTTTCTCGAAGTTGTCGGCACCGGTGACACCGGTGATCTTGTTGCTGATGGTGGCCTGGCCACCGATGAATACGTCGTCCGGCGCGTTGATGGTGGCGGTGCCAGTAGCGCTGCCGGCCGGAATGGTGACCTTGGTGCCATCGGACAGGGTGAAGGTCAGGCCGTTGTGGCCGGTGACCGACAGGCCCTGGGCATTGGTCAGGGTCACGGTGTAGGTGACCTGGCCGCCTTCGGACACGGTGGTCTTGTCGGCAGACAGGGTGGCGACCACTTCACTGATGGTGTCGGTGATCTGCACGGTGGCGTTGCCGCCCAGCTCCAGGTTCTCGAAGGTCTTGCCGGTGACTACGGCATCGGTGACGCCGACGGTCAGCGAGCTACCGTCCTTGAACACGTCGTCGCCTTGGGCTGCAGCCTTGTACTCGACCTGGGTCTGGCCAGCCGGAATGATTACCTTGGCACCGTTGCTCAGAGTCACGGTCAGGTCCTGCGCCAGTTTCTGGCTGACCTTGACGGTGAAGCTTGGCTGCTGGTCTTCTGTAACGTTGCCATTGCCGACGATGGTGACCGAAACCTTGTCACCCTGGTTGCCGGTGCCGGGAGTGCCCGAACCTGGCTCGTCGGTGACGGAGGTTTTCACTTCGTTCTGACCCAGGGTCAGCTTCTCGAAGTTGTCCGCGCCGGTGACGCCGGTGATCTTGTTGCTGATGGTCGGCTGACCACCGACGAACACATCGTCCGGTGCATTGATGGTGGCGGTGCCAGTGGCGCTGCCGGCGGGGATGGTGACCTTGGTGCCATCGGTCAGGGTGAAGGTCAGGCCATTGTGGCCGGTAACCGACAGGCCCTGGGCGTTGGTCAGGGTCACGGTGTAGGTGACCTGGCCGCCTTCGGACACGGTGGTCTTGTCGGCGGACAGCGTGGCAACCACCTCACTGATGGTGTCGGTGATCTGCACGGTGGCGTTGCCGCCCAGCTCCAGGTTCTCGAAGGTATGGCCCGGAACCGTGGCATCGGTGATGCCGACGGTCAGCGAGCTGCCATCCTTGAATACGTCGTCGCCCTGGGCGGCAGCCTTGTACTCGGTCTGAGTCTGACCGGCCGGGATCACCACCTTGTCGCCGTTGGACAGGGTGACAGTCAGGTCGTATCCAAGCTTCTGGCTGACCTTGACGGTGAAGCTTGGCTGCTGGTCTTCGGTAACGTTGCCATTGCCGACGATGGTGACCGAAACCTTGTCGCCCTGGTTGTCGGTGCCCGGGGTTCCAGTGCCCGGCTCATCGGTCACGGAGGTCTGCACCTCACCTTGGCCGAGGGTCAGTTTCTCGAAGTTGTCGGCACCGCTGACGGTCACCAGTTTGTTGCTGATGGTCGCCTGGCCGCCGACGAACACATCGTCCGGCGCGTTGATGGTGGCGGTGCCGGTAGCGTTGCCGGCCGGGATGGTGACCTTGGTACCGTCGGACAGGGTGAAGGTCAGGCCATTGTGACCAGTGACCGACAGACCCTGGGCGTTGGTCAGGGTCACGGTGTAGGTGATCTGGCCACCTTCGGACACAGTGGTCTTGTCGGCGGTCAGGGTCGCGACGACTTCACTGATGGTATCGGTGATCTGCACAGTGGCGTTGCCACCGAGCTCCAGGTTTTCGAAGGTCTTGCCGGTGACTGCGGCATCGGTGATGCCGACGGTCAGCGAGCTGCCATCCTTGAACACATCGTCGCCCTGGGCGGCAGCCTTGTACTCGGTCTGGGTCTGACCGGCCGGGATCACCACCTTGTCGCCGTTGCTCAGGGTCACGGTCAGGTCCTGCGCCAGTTTCTGGCTGACCTTGACGGTGAACGACGGCTGCTGGTCTTCGGTGACATTGCCGTTGCCGACGATGGTGACGGTGACCTTGTCGCCTTGGTTGTCGGTACCTGGAGTGCCGGTGCCTGGCTCGTCGGTCACGGTCGTGGTGATCGTGTTGTCGCCGAGGGTAAGCTTCTCGAAGTTGTCTGCGCCGCTGACGCCTTCGATCTTGTTGACGATCGCAGGCTGGCCACCGACGAACACGTCGTCCGGAGCGGTGATGGTGAAGGTGCCGCTGGCACTGCCCGCAGGAATGGTGACTTTGGTGCCATCAGTCAGAGTGAAGGTCAGGCCGTTATGGCCAGTGACCGACAGGCCCTGGGCGTTGGTCAGGGTCACGGTGTAGGTGATCTGGCCGCCCTCGGACACGGTGGTCTTGTCAGCGGTGAGGGTCGCGACCACTTCACTGATGGTGTCGGTGATCTGTACCGAGGCGTTGCCACCCAGCTCCAGGTTCTCGAAGGCCTTGCCATCGACGGCAGCATCGGTGATGCCGACAGTCAGGGTGTCGCCATCCTTGAAGACGTCGTCGCCCTGAGCCTTGGCTTTGTACTCGGTTTCGGTCTGACCGGCTGGAATGACGACTTTGTCGCCGTTCGACAGGGTTACGGTCAGGTCGTGGTCGAGCTTCTGGCTGACTTTGACGGTGAAGGCGGGCTGCTGGTCTTCGGTGACATCGCCTTTGCCGACGATGGTGACGGTGACCTTGTCGCCCTGGTTGTCGGTGCCTGGCGTGCCAGTACCAGGCTCATCGGTCACGGTGGTGGTAACCGAGTTGTCGCCGAGGGTCAGCTTCTCGAAGTTGTCGCCACCGGCAACCGATTCGATCTTGTTGACGATGCTCGGCTGTCCACCGACGAACACGTCGTCTGCAGCGGTGATGGTGAAGGTGCCGCTGGCGCTGCCAGCCGGGATGGTGACCTTGGTGCCATCGGTCAGGGTGAAGGTCAGGCCATTGTGGCCGGTGACCGACAGGCCCTGGGCATTGGTCAGGGTGACGGTGTAGGTGATCTGGCCGCCTTCACTGACGGTGGTCTTGTCGGCAGACAGGGTCGCTACGACTTCGCTGACGGTGTCGTTGATCTGAACGCTGGCGTTGCCGCCGAGCTCGAGGTTCTCGAAGGTCTTGCCGGTGACCGAGGCGTCGGAGATCCCTACGGTCAGGGTGTCGCCATCCTTGAAGACGTCATCGCCTTGGGCTGTAGCCTTGTACTCAACCTGAGTCTGTCCCGCCGGGATCACGACTTTATCGCCGTTGCTCAGGGTCACGGTCAGGTCCTGACCGAGTTTTTGGCTGACCTTGACGGTGAACGACGGCTGCTGGTCTTCGGTGACTGCGCCGTTGCCGACGATGGTGACGGTGACCTTGTCACCCTGGTTGTCGGTGCCCGGAGTGCCGGTACCCGGCTCGTCGGTGACGGAGGTCTTCACTTCGTCCTGACCCAGGGTCAGTTTTTCGAAGTTGTCGGCACCAGTTACGCCTTCCAGCTTGTTGGTGATGGTCGGTTGACCACCAACGAACACGTCATCCGGCGTGGTAATGGTGAAGGTACCGCTGGCGCTGCCCGCTGGCACGGTGACCTTGGTGCCGTCGGTCAGGGTGAAGGTCAGGCCGTTGTGGCCGGTGACCGACAGGCCCTGGGCGTTGGTCAGGGTGACGGTGTAGGTGATCTGGCCGCCTTCACTGACGGTGGTTTTGTCGGCAGACAGGGTCGCTACGACTTCGCTGACGGTGTCGTTGATCTCAACGCTGGCGTTACCACCGAGCTCGAGGTTCTCGAAGGTCTTGCCGGTGACCGACGCATCGGAAATGCCGACGGTGAGGGTGTCGCCATCCTTGAAGACGTCATCGCCTTGGGCGGTAGCCTTGTACTCAACCTGGGTTTGTCCCGCCGGGATCACGACTTTATCGCCGTTGCTCAGGGTCACGGTCAGGTCCTGAGCGAGTTTCTGGCTGACCTTGACGGTGAAGCTTGGTTGCTGGTCTTCGGTGACCGCGCCGTTGCCAACGATGGTCACGGAAACCTTGTCGCCTTCGTTGCCAGTGCCCGGAGTGCCAGTACCTGGCTCATCGGTCACGGTCGTGGTGAGGGTGTCCTTGCCGAGCGTGAGCTTCTCGAAGTTATCCGCGCCGCTGACGCTTTCGATCTTGTTGACGATCGCAGGCTGGCCACCGACGAACACGTCGTCCGGAGCGTTGATAGTGAAGGTGCCGCTGGCACTGCCGGCCGGAATGGTGACCTTGGTGCCGTCAGTCAGGGTGAAGGTCAGGCCGTTATGGCCGGTGACCGACAGGCCCTGGGCATTGGTCAGGGTCACGGTGTAGGTGATCTGACCACCTTCGGTGACGGTGGTCTTGTCAGCGGTGAGGGTCGCGACCACTTCGCTGATGGTGTCGGTGATCTGCACCGAGGCGTTGCCGCCCAGTTCCAGATTCTCGAAGGACTTGCCGTCAACGGCAGCATCAGTGATGCCGACAGTCAGGGTGTCGCCGTCCTTGAAGACGTCGTCGCCCTGAGCCTTGGCCTTGTACTCGGCTTCGGTTTGACCGGCTGGGATCACGACCTTGTCGCCGTTGGAGAGGGTCACGGTCAGGTCGTGGTCGAGCTTCTGGCTGACCTTGACGGTGAAGGCTGGCTGTTGGTCTTCGGTGACATCGCCTTTGCCAACGATGGTGACGGTGACCTTGTCGCCCTGGTTGTCGGTGCCTGGAGTGCCAGTGCCCGGCTCGTCAGTCACGCTCGTGGTGACACTGTTGTCGCCGAGGGTCAGTTTCTCGAAGTTGTCGCCACCGGCAACCGATTCGATCTTGTTGACGATGCTCGGCTGTCCACCGACGAATACGTCGTCCGCAGCGGTGATGGTGAAGGTCCCGCTGGCACTGCCGGCTGGAATGGTGACCTTGGTGCCATCGGTCAGGGTGAAGGTCAGGCCGTTGTGGCCGTTGACCGGCAGACCCTGGGCATTGGTCAGGGTGACGGTGTAAGTGATCTGGCCACCTTCCGACACAGTGGTCTTGTCGGCGGTCAGGGTCGCGACGACTTCGCTGACGGTGTCGGTGATCTGCACGGTGGCATCGCCACCCAGCTGCAGGTTCTCGAAGGTCTTGCCATCAACGACTGCATCAGTGATGCCGACGGTCAGAGAACTGCCATCCTTGAAGACGTCATCGCCCTGGGCATCCGCCTTGTACTCGACCTGGGTCTGGCCAGCCGGAATCACCACCTTGGCGCCATTGCTCAGGGTGACGGTGAGGTCCTGGTCCAGCTTCTGGTTGACCTTGACGGTGAAGGACGGCTGCAGGTCTTCGGTGACATCGCCGTTGCTGACGATGGTGACAGATACCTTGTTGCCGGTATCCGGATCATCAGTGACGGTAGTGGTGAGTGTCTCCTTGCCGAGCGTCAGCTTCTCGAAGTTGTCCGCGCCGCTGACACCTTCGAGCTTGTTCACGATCGAGGGCTGGCCGCCGACGAATACGTCGCTCGGGGCGGTGATGGTGAAGGTACCGCTGGCGCTTCCGGCCGGGATGGTGACTTTGGTGCCATCGGTCAGGGTGAAGGTCAGGCCGTTATGGCCGTTGACCGGCAGACCTTGGGCATTGGTCAGGGTCACGGTGTAGGTGATCTGGCCGCCTTCGGTGACGGTGGTCTTGTCGGCGGTCAGGGTCGCGACCACTTCACTGATGGTGTCGGTGATCTGAACCGAGGCGTTGCCACCCAGTTCCAGATTTTCGAAGGCCTTGCCATCGACGGCGGCATCGGTGATGCCGACGGTCAGGGTGTCGCCGTCCTTGAAGACGTCATCGCCTTGGGCCTTGGCCTTGTACTCGGCCTCGGTCTGGCCGGCCGGGATCACCACCTTGTCGCCGTTGGACAGGGTTACGGTGAGGTCATGGTCGAGCTTCTGGCTGACCTTGACGGTGAAGGCCGGTTGCTGGTCTTCGGTGACATCGCCTTTGCCGACGATGGTGACGGTGACTTTGTCGCCCTGATTGTCGGTGCCTGGGGTACCAGTGCCCGGCTCGTCAGTGACGGAGGTCTTCACTTCGTCCTGACCCAGGGTCAGTTTTTCGAAGTTATCGGCGCCGGTGACGCCTTCCAGCTTGTTGGTGATGGTCGGTTGGCCACCTACGAACACGTCATCCGGTGCGGTAATGGTGAAGGTGCCGCTGGCACTGCCCGCCGGAATGGTGACCTTGGTGCCATCGGTCAGGGTAAAGGTCAGGCCGTTGTGGCCGTTGACCGGCAGGCCCTGGGCATTGGTCAGGGTCACGGTGTAGGTGATCTGGCCACCTTCGTTGACGGTGGTCTTGTCCGCAGTCAGGGTTGCGACGACCTCACTGACGGTGTCGGTGATCTGCACCGAGGCATTGCCGCCCAGTTCCAGATTCTCGAAGGCCTTGCCGTCAACGGCAGCATCGGTGATGCCGACAGTCAGGGTGTCGCCGTCTTTGAAGACATCGTCGCCCTGAGCCTTGGCTTTGTACTCGGCTTCGGTCTGACCGGCTGGAATGACGACCTTGTCGCCGTTCGACAGCGTCACGGTCAGGTCATGGTCGAGTTTCTGGCTGACCTTGACGGTGAAGGCCGGTTGCTGGTCTTCGGTGACATCGCCTTTGCCGACGATGGTGACGGTGACCTTGTCGCCCTGGTTATCGGTGCCAGGAGTACCAGTGCCCGGTTCGTCAGTGACGGAGGTTTTCACTTCGTCCTGACCCAGGGTCAGTTTTTCGAAGTTGTCGGCGCCGGTGACGCCTTCCAGCTTGTTGGTGATGGTCGGTTGACCACCGACGAACACGTCATCCGGTGCGGTAATGGTGAAGGTGCCGCTGGCGCTGCCCGCCGGAATGGTGACTTTGGTGCCATCGGTCAGGGTGAAGGTCAGGCCGTTGTGGCCGTTGACCGGCAGACCCTGGGCGTTGGTCAGCGTCACGGTGTAGGTGATCTGGCCACCCTCGGACACGGTGGTCTTGTCGGCGGTCAGGGTCGCGACGACTTCGCTGATGGTGTCGGTGATCTGAACCGAGGCATTGCCACCCAGTTCCAGGTTCTCGAAGGACTTGCCGTCAACGGCAGCATCGGTGATGCCGACAGTCAGGGTGTCGCCGTCCTTGAAGACGTCATCACCTTGGGCCTTGGCCTTGTACTCGGCTTCGGTCTGACCGGCTGGGATGACCACTTTGTCGCCATTCGACAAGGTGACGGTCAGGTCGTGGTCCAGTTTCTGGCTGACCTTGACGGTGAAGGCAGGCTGCTGGTCTTCGGTGACATCGCCCTTGCCGACGATGGTGACGGTGACCTTGTCGCCCTGATTGTCGGTGCCTGGAGTGCCGGTACCTGGCTCGTCAGTCACGGTGGTGGTGACCGAGTTGTCGCCGAGGGTCAGCTTCTCGAAGTTGTCGCCACCGGCAACGGATTCAATCTTGTTGACGATCGAAGGCTGGCCACCGACGAACACGTCGTCCGCAGCGGTGATGGTGAAGGTGCCGCTGGTGCTGCCTGCCGGAATGGTGACCTTGGTGCCATCGGTCAGGGTGAAGGTCAGGCCATTGTGGCCGCTGACCGGCAGACCCTGTGCATTGGTCAGGGTCACGGTATAGGTGATCTGGCCACCTTCGGACACAGTGGTTTTGTCGGCAGTGAGGGTTGCGACGACCTCACTGATGGTGTCGGTGATCTGGACGGAAGCGTTACCGCCCAGCTCCAGATTTTCGAAAGCTTTGCCGTCAACGGCAGCGTCGGTGATGCCGACGGTCAGGGTATCGCCGTCTTTGAAGACGTCATCACCTTGGGCCTTGGCCTTGTACTCGGCTTCGGTCTGACCGGCTGGAATGACGACTTTGTCGCCGTTGCTCAGGGTCACGGTCAGGTCATGGTCGAGCTTCTGGCTGACCTTGACGGTGAAGGCGGGTTGCTGGTCTTCGGTGACATCGCCTTTGCCGACGATGGTGACGGTGACCTTGTCGCCCTGGTTGTCGGTGCCTGGAGTGCCAGTGCCCGGCTCGTCAGTCACGCTCGTGGTGACACTGTTGTCGCCGAGGGTCAGCTTCTCGAAGTTGTCGCCACCGGCAACCGATTCGATCTTGTTGACGATGCTCGGCTGGCCACCGACGAACACATCGTCCGGCGCGGTGATGGTGAAAGTGCCGCTGGCGCTGCCGGCCGGGATGGTGACCTTGGTGCCGTCGGTCAAAGTGAAGGTCAGGCCATTGTGGCCGTTGACCGGCAAACCCTGGGCATTGGTCAGGGTCACGGTATAGGTGATCTGGCCACCTTCGGTAACGGTGGTCTTGTCGGCGGTGAGGGTGGCGACCACTTCACTGACAGTGTCGGTGATCTGCACCGAGGCGTTGCCGCCCAGTTCCAGATTCTCGAAGGCTTTGCCATCGACTGCGGCATCGGTGATGCCGACGGTCAGGGTGTCGCCGTCTTTGAAGACGTCATCACCTTGGGCTTTCGCCTTGTACTCGGCCTCGGTTTGACCGGCTGGAATGACGACTTTGTCGCCGTTCGACAGGGTCACGGTCAGGTCGTGGTCCAGTTTCTGGCTGACCTTGACGGTGAAGGCCGGCTGCTGGTCTTCGGTGACATCGCCTTTGCCGACGATGGTGACGGTGACCTTGTCGCCCTGATTGTCGGTGCCTGGGGTACCAGTGCCCGGCTCGTCAGTGACGGAGGTCTTCACTTCGTCCTGACCCAGGGTCAGTTTTTCGAAGTTGTCGGCACCGGTCACGCTTTCCAGTTTGTTGGTAATGGTCGGTTGACCACCAACGAACACGTCGTCAGGAGCCGTGATGGTGAAGGTACCGCTGGCGCTACCGGCCGGAATGGTGACTTTGGTGCCGTCAGTCAGGGTGAAGGTCAGGCCGTTATGGCCGGTGACCGACAGGCCCTGGGCATTGGTCAGGGTCACGGTGTAGGTGATCTGGCCGCCCTCGGTGACGGTGGTCTTGTCCGCAGTCAGGGTCGCGACCACTTCGCTGATGGTGTCGGTGATCTGCACCGAGGCGTTGCCGCCCAGTTCCAGATTCTCGAAGGACTTGCCGTCAACGGCAGCATCAGTGATGCCGACAGTCAGGGTGTCGCCGTCTTTGAAGACGTCGTCGCCCTGGGCTTTGGCTTTGTACTCGGCTTCGGTCTGACCGGCTGGAATGACGACTTTGTCGCCGTTCGACAGGGTTACGGTCAGGTCGTGGTCCAGTTTCTGGCTGACCTTGACGGTGAAGGCAGGCTGCTGGTCTTCGGTGACATCGCCCTTGCCGACGATGGTGACGGTGACCTTGTCGCCCTGGTTGTCGGTGCCTGGAGTGCCGGTACCTGGCTCGTCAGTCACGGTGGTGGTGACCGAGTTGTCGCCGAGGGTCAGCTTCTCGAAGTTGTCGCCACCGGCAACCGATTCGATCTTGTTGACGATGCTCGGCTGGCCACCGACGAACACGTCATCCGGTGCGGTGATAGTGAAGGTACCGCTGGCGCTGCCGGCCGGGATGGTGACCTTGGTGCCATCGGTCAGGGTGAAGGTCAGGCCGTTGTGGCCGTTGACCGGCAGACCCTGGGCATTGGTCAGGGTGACGGTGTAAGTGATCTGGCCACCTTCCGACACAGTGGTCTTGTCGGCAGTGAGGGTTGCGACCACTTCACTGACGGTATCGGTGATCTGCACCGAGGCGTTGCCACCCAGCTCCAGGTTCTCGAAGGACTTGCCGTCAACGGCAGCATCGGTGATGCCGACAGTCAAGGTATCGCCGTCTTTGAAGACGTCATCACCTTGGGCCTTGGCCTTGTACTCGGCTTCGGTCTGACCGGCTAGGATGACCACTTTGTCGCCATTCGACAAGGTGACGGTCAGGTCGTGGTCCAGTTTCTGGCTGACCTTGACGGTGAAGGCAGGCTGCTGGTCTTCGGTGACATCGCCTTTGCCGACGATGGTGACGGTGACCTTGTCGCCCTGGTTGTCGGTGCCTGGAGTGCCAGTGCCCGGCTCGTCAGTCACGCTCGTGGTGACACTGTTGTCGCCGAGGGTCAGCTTCTCGAAGTTATCGCCACCGGCAACCGATTCGATCTTGTTGACGATGCTCGGCTGGCCACCGACGAATACGTCGTCCGGTGCAGTGATGGTGAAGGTGCCGCTGGTGCTACCGGCTGGAATGGTGACCTTGGTGCCGTCGGTCAGGGTGAAGGTCAGCCCATTGTGGCCATTGACCGGCAGACCTTGGGCATTGGTCAGGGTCACGGTGTAGGTGATCTGGCCACCTTCGCTGACGGTGGTCTTGTCGGCAGTGAGGGTCGCAACGACTTCGCTGACGGTGTCGGTGATCTGCACGGTGGCATCGCCACCCAGTTGCAGGTTCTCGAAGGTCTTGCCCGCCACGCTGGCATCAGTCACGCCAAGGGTCACCGAGCTGGCGTCCTTGAACACGTCGTCGCCCTGGGCCGGCAGGCTGTAGGTGGCCTGGGTCTGGCCGGCGCTGATGACCACGGTGGCGCCATTGGACAGGGTCACGGTCAGGTCATGATCGAGCTTCTGGCTGACCGACACGGTGAAGGTCGGCTGCTCGGCCTCGGTGACATTGCCATTGCTGGCGATGCTGACGGTCACCGTGTCGATGCTGTCGCTGATCACGGTCTGGATCGGCGTGGTGTCGGGTTCCAGCTTCTCGAAGTTGCCACCTGTGGCGCCGGTGATGCTGGTGCTGACCGTGCTGCCGTTGACGAATACATCGTTGGCCGGTGTCTGGAATTCGACGCTGCCGGTGCTTTCGCCGGCCTTGACGGTGATGGTCTGGCCGTTGGACAGGGTGACGGTGACCGGGGTCTGGGCCGGGTTGTTCAGGGTCACGGTGTAGGTGATCACGCCGCCCTCGGTCACGCTAGGGGTCGCGGTCAGGGTGGCGGTGGTGGTATCGATCGAGTCGTTGATCTTCGTTTCAGCTGGCGTCGGGTTCGGCTCCAGTTTCTCGAAGTTGCCGCCCGTTGCCCCCGTGATCGTGGTGCTGACGGTGCTGCCATTGTTGTAGACGTCGTTCGCCGGGGTCTGGAAGTCGACGGTGCCGGACGACTTGCCGGCCTCGATGGTGACGGTCTGGCCATTGGACAGGGTGACGGTGACCGGGGTCTGGGCCGGGTTGGTCAGGGTCACGGTGTAGGTGATCACGCCGCCTTCGGTCACGCTCGGGGTCGCGGTGAGGGTGGCGGTGGTGGTGTCGATCGAGTCGTTGATCTTCGTTTCAGCTGGCGTCGGGTTCGGCTCCAGTTTCTCGAAGTTGCCGCCCGTTGCCCCCGTGATCGTGGTGCTGACGGTGCTGCCATTGTTGTAGACGTCGTTCGCCGGAGTCTGGAAGTCGACGCTGCCGGACGACTTGCCGGCCTCGATGGTGACGGTCTGGCCATTGGACAGGGTGACGGTGACCGGGGTCTGTGCCGGGTTGGTCAGGGTCACGGTATAGGTGATCACACCGCCCTCGGTCACGCTCGGGGTGGCGGTCAGGGTCGCGGTGGTGGTATCGACCGAGTCATTGATGACGGTCTGCGCTGGCGACGGGTTCGGCTCCAGTTTCTCGAAGTTGCCGCCCGTTGCCTCCGTGATCGTGGTGCTGACGGTGCTGCCGTTGTTGTAGACGTCGTTGGCCGGGGTCTGGAAGTCGACGGTGCCGGACGACTTGCCGGCCTCGATGGTGACGGTCTGGCCATTGGACAGGGTGACGGTGACCGGGGTCTGGGCCGGGTTGTTCAAGGTCACGGTGTAGGTGATCACGCCACCTTCGGTCACGCTCGGGGTCGCGGTGAGCGTGGCGGTGGTGGTGTCGATGGTGTCGGTGACCTGGGTCACCGCCGGGGTGGTGCTTGGCGTGACGATCAGGCCGTTACCGCCAGTCGTGCCGGTAATGGTCGCGGAGATCTGGCCGCCATCGATGTAGGGCGTGTCGTTGGCCGGGATGTTGACGTTGACGGTGCCGGTGGTCTGGCCGGCCGGGATCACGATGACGGCGCCGTTGGACAGGGTCACGGTCAGGTTGGTCAGCGGTGGCTGGCCGACGGTGGCGGTATAGACGATGACGCCACCCGCCTCGGTGATCGTGGGGGTGGCGCTCAGGGTCAGACCGGTGGTGAGCGGGACGTTGGTCGTGTTGGTGCTGGCAGCGTTGCCGTCAAGTCCGCCCAGCTCCTCGACCGCCAGGCCATTGCCGAAGCCTATCGGGCCGGTGGGGAAGCCGATGGTCGGGTCGACCACTCCGGCGGTTTCCTGAAGCAGGACGAAGCTATGCCCGCCGCCTACCGAACCGCCGCCCGCCGCGGCCGGGCCGGCTGCGGTGGCTTCAAGTTCGGTGGTCGGGTCGACACCGGCGGCGATGGCCTGTTGCAGCTCTTCGACCGAGGGCGCCGCCTGGGCGGTGGCCTGGCTCAGGTCAATGCTGCTGTCGGGGGCGTCGGCACTCCACTGGGTGTCGCGACCGAGGTCGAGCAGACGGCCGTCTGCCAGCTCCAGGGTGACCGCGCCGCCAGTGCCGGTGTCTACCTGTTCACCGGCAAGCAGGCGATCGCCTTCGATCAGTACGCGCCGGATGCCTTCTGGGGAAACTGCGATGACTTGGCCAACAATGCTTTTGACGATGGCAACAACAGTGCTCATTGGACTCTCCGGACTACCCGTTCAGTTGGCTTCCATGCCCGGCCGGCATTCGAAGGCGGCGACTGATGGAATGTTTCAATAATGTTTTTGACGCGTAATTGCGTCAATTTTACGTCTATAATTTCTGGCTATTAAGTTTATGCCAAACTATTGACCTTCTGGCTGCCATCCTAAACAATCGCCAAGGTAATGTCACATTGATATTTGGCCAGCCAACCCCTTTCTTTTGTATTAATCGCACTGCCTATTCGGAAGCTTCCTACATACAGATCAGGGTTCGCCATTTTCCAAGGCAGGCACGGCTTCGGCTGTGATTTGGGACAACAGCTCTCTCGGGAACCAGTAAAAATGCGTGCGTCACTGTTCACCGCTCTTCCTTTCGCTCTCGCCGCCTCTTTCGTTCAAGCACAAACCTTGCCCGAAGCCATGCAGAAGGCCCTCGAGGTACACCCGGAAATCCAGGCCGGCGTGAACGCGCGCACGGCCGCGGACTATCAACTGCGTGCAGCCCAGGGCGGCTATTTGCCGCGGGTCGATGTGACGGCCGGTTATGGCCGCGAGGGCACCGACAGCCCAAGCACCCGCAACCGCTGGGAGACCCTGAACCGTGGCGAGTCGGCCATTCGCCTGCGGCAAATGGTCTTTGACGGTTTTGCCACCTCCAGCGAGGTCGGGCGTCAACAAGCCACCGTCAACGCACGTGCCTACTCCCTGCTGGGGACCTCCGAGCGCACCGCGTTGACCGTCGCCCAGGTCTATCTGGACGTGCTGTCGCGCCGTGAGATGGTGCGCCTGGCCGAAGAAAACCTGCGCAACCACGATCGTATTCTCGACCAGATCAAACTGCGCACCAGCCGTGGCGTAGGCCGCATGGCCGACCTCGACCAGGCCGAGGCGCGCCAGGCCCAGGCCCGCAACAACCTGATCACCGAGCAGACCAACCTGGCCGATGCCAACACCAACTACCTGAGCGTTGTCGGGCAAATGCCCGACGAGTTAAGCACGCCCGCGCCATTTGTCGACCTGCTGCCGGCGACCCTCGACGAAGCTCGCCACCAGTTGGTCGAAGAGAGCCCGATCCTGCGCTCGGCCGAGTCGGACATCGCGGCTGCCGAGAAGCAATACGAAGCGGCAAAGTCTACGTTCTATCCACGTTTCGATGCCGAACTCGGACGAACGGCCGACAACAACCTCGACGGCGCGGTCGGCCACAACAACGAGTGGCAGGCCATGCTGCGCATGAACTTCAACCTGTACGCCGGCGGCAGCAACAAGGCGGACCTGGAGTCGAAGTCGTACCTGGCCAACCAGGCCCTGGACATTCGCAACAACGCCTTGCGCCAGCTCAATGAGGAGTTAGGCTTGGCATGGAATGCTCTGGAAAACGCCAACGCCCAGGTGCCGATCGCCCAGCAGTACGTCGATCACAGCAACCGGGTGCGCAGCGCTTACCAACAGCAGTTCGGCCTGGGCGAGCGAACCCTGCTCGACTTGCTCGACAGCGAGAATGAAACCTTCACCGCCCAGCGTCGTCTGGTAGAGGTGAAGAACATACAAATGTTTACTCAGTACCGAATCAAGGCGACCATTGGTCAGCTGCTCAAGAGCCAGGGTGTCGTAGCCCCGATGGCCACCGTTGTGCAGAACGACCTGAAACCCAAGGTGAACCTGCCAGGCATGAACTGAAAGGCGCCTTGAACCCACCCCCGCAAGGATGAAGAGAGCGCCGCGTGGAATCCGAAGTCAGTCGAGTCCAACTCAGCCACGATCCACGCAGTCAGCATGACGACCCGCTGCTGGACAGTCTGCTGACCCTGTGTGTCCTGCATCAGAAACCCGCCAGCCGGGCCATGCTGACCACGGGGCTGCCCTTGCCCTCGCAACGCCTGACCGCCGAGCTGCTGCCGCGTGCAGCCGCCCGGGCCGGGCTGCAGGGGCGCCTGTTGCAGCGCAAGCTGGAGCAGATACCCAGCATCGCCATGCCAGCGATGCTGCTGCTCAAGGAAGGCCGCTGCGCGGTGCTGCTGGGCTGGGAAAATGAAGACACCGCACGGCTGCTGCTCAGCGAGAGCGACGGCGGCGAAGTGCATGTCACCCGTGAGGCGTTGCTGGGCGACTACAGCGGCAAGGTGTTCTTCGCCCAGCCGCAGCACAAGTTCGACGTCAACCACGGCAACCTGATCCCGCGCGCGCGTTCCTGGTTCCGGGACACGCTGCTGCGCAGCAAATGGCTGTACATCGATGCCATCGCCGCCAGCCTGGTGATCAACCTGATCGCTCTGGCCGCGCCGCTGTTCGTGATGAACGTGTACGACCGCGTGGTGCCCAACCAGGCCACGTCGACCCTGTGGGTACTGGCGGTGGGTATCGCCGGGGCCTATGTCTTCGACCTGATTCTGAAGGGGCTGCGCAGCCTCTGCCTGGACCTGGCCGGCAAGAAGACCGACCTGATCATCTCGGCGACGCTGTTCGAGCGCATCGTCGGCATGGCCATGAAGTATCGCCCGGCGCGGGTCGGCAGCTTCGCCCAGAACATTCACGAGTTCCAGGGCCTGCGCGACTTCCTCGCCTCGCTGACGCTGACCAGCCTGATCGACCTGCCGTTCACCCTGCTGATCCTGATGGTCATCGCCATCATCGGCGGGCACCTGGTGTGGATCCCGGTCCTGGCCTTCCCCTTGGCCCTGGGCATCGGCTATGCATTGCAGAAGCCGCTGATGGCGACCATGGAGCGCACCATGGCGCTGGCCTCAGAGCGCCAGTCGAGCCTGATCGAGACCCTGGCCGGCTTGGACGGGATCAAGGTCAACAACGCCGAGAGCGAGCGCCAGTACATGTGGGAGCAGACCCTCGGCACCCTCAGCCGCCTCGAGTTGCGGGTCAAGGTGCTGTCGGGCCTGGCCATGAACATCACCCTGCTGATCCAGCAGTTGGCCGGCGTGGCGATGATCTGCGTGGGCGTGTACCTGATCATCGACGGCAACCTCAGCATGGGTGGCCTGGTGGCCTGCTACATGCTCAGCGGTCGCGCTCTTGGCCCGCTGGGCTCGCTGAACGGCCTGCTGGCCCGCTACCAGCAAGCCAAGGTGACCATGGTCGCCACCGACCAGATGATGGAACTGCCCCAGGAGCGCAACTTCGAAGAGCGCCCGCTGAGCCGCCAGGTGCTGCAAGGCGCCATCGAGTTCCGCGGCGTCGAGTTCACCTACCCGAACCAGCAGAACCAGGCGCTCAAGGGCATCAATCTGAACATACGCCCAGGCGAGAAGGTCGGCATCATCGGCCGCAGCGGCTCGGGCAAGAGCTCGCTGGCCAAGCTGATCGTCGGCCTGTATGAGCCGGACAACGGCTCGTTGCTGGTCGACGGCGTGGACATCCGCCAGATCGACGTCAGCGAACTTCGCCACAACATCGGCTATGTGCCCCAGGATATCCAGCTGCTGGCCGGCACCCTGCGCGACAACCTGGTCAGTGGCGCCCGCTACATCGAGGACGAGCTGATCCTGCAAGCCGCCGAGTTGGCGGGCGTGCACGAGTTCGCCCGCCTGCACCCCGACGGCTATGAGCTGCAGGTCGGCGAGCGTGGGCAGAATCTCTCCGGTGGCCAGCGGCAGAACGTCGCCCTGGGTCGGGCGCTGCTGCTCAACCCGCAGATCCTGCTGCTCGACGAACCCACCAGCGCCATGGACAACACCGGCGAGGAGCGCCTCAAGCAGCGCCTGGCCGCAGTCATCGAGAACAAGACCGTGCTGCTGGTCACCCACCGGGCGTCGCTGCTGTCGCTGGTGGACCGGTTGATCGTCATCGATCGTGGACAGATCGTCGCGGATGGCCCGAAAGCCGCCGTCATGGATGCGCTGAAGAAGGGGCAGATCAGTGTTGCATAAGCTGGATATCGGGCGTTTCAAGGACAACCTGCGCCGCTACTTCAAGGGCTCCGAGTCGTTGGCCGGGCAGCCGCTGCCCGAGGTCAACAAGGCGCTGATCGAGGACGCGCCGCGAGTGGTGCGCCTGACCATCTGGGGCGTGATCGCGTTCTTTCTGTTCCTCATCATCTGGGCCAGCGTTGCGCCCATCGACGAGGTGACGCGCGGGGAGGGCAAGGCCATCCCGTCGTCCAAGGTGCAGAAGATCCAGAACCTCGAGGGCGGCATCGTCGCCGAGATCTTCGCCAAGGAGGGGGAGATCGTCGAAGTCGGCCAGCCGTTGCTACGCCTGGACGAGACCCGCTTCGCCTCCAACGTCGACGAGACCGAGGCCTCGCGCCTGGCCATGGCCCTGCGGGTGCAGCGTCTGAACGCCGAGGTCGAGGACAAGCCGTTGCAGATCGACGAGGAGCTGCGCAAGGCCGCGCCAAGCCAGGCGGCCAACGAACAGTCGCTGTACCTGAGCCGGCGTCAGCAGTTGCAGGACGAGATTGGCGGCCTGCAACAGCAACTGGTGCAGAAGCAACAGGAGCTGCGCGAGTTCAACTCCAAGCGCGCCCAGTACGCCAACAGCCTGCAGCTGTTGCGCCAGGAAATCTCGATGTCCGAGCCACTGGTGGCCCAGGGCGCGATCTCCCAGGTCGAGGTGCTGCGCCTGCGCCGCGCCGAGGTCGAGAACCGTGGCCAGATGGACTCCACCACCCTGGCCATCCCGCGGGCCGAGGCGGCGATCAAGGAGGTCGAGAGCAAGATCGAGGAGACCCGCGGCAAGTTCCGCAGCGAGGCGCTGACCCAGCTCAACGAGGCCCGCACCGAGCTGAACAAGGCCACCGCCACCAGCAAGGCGCTGGACGACCGCGTGCACCGCACCATGGTCATCTCGCCGGTGCGCGGTATCGTCAAGCAGCTGCTGGTCAACACCATCGGCGGCGTGATCCAGCCGGGCAGCGACATCATCGAGATCGTGCCGCTGGACGACACCCTGGTGGTCGAGGCGAAGATCCTGCCCAAGGACATCGCCTTCCTGCACCCGGGCCAGGAAGCCACGGTCAAGTTCACCGCCTATGACTACACCATCTACGGCGGGATGAAGGCCAAGCTCGAGCAGATCGGTGCCGACACCATCACTGACGAAGACAAGAAGACCACCTACTACCTGATCAAGCTGCGCACCGATAAAAGCCATCTGGGCAGCGACGAGAAGCCGCTGCTGATCATCCCGGGGATGGTGGCCACGGTGGATATCATGACCGGCAAGAAGACCATCATGAGCTACCTGCTCAAGCCGATCATCAAGGCCCGTTCGGAAGCCTTGCGCGAGCGTTGATCGCGCGTGGGAGCGGGGCAAGCCCGCTCCCACGCTTTGCCTTTTGCTGCTTGCACAGGGCTGAGCATATTCATATGGATATGCAATAAAGGTATTTAAATTACTGTTCTTATGACTTTATAGTCACGCCACTGCGTACCCGCTGACCAATCGGCGCGCCGCACGACTCGAACCCACACGGGCAATCCCCGTGCGTTTCCGATCGTTGCGCGCCCTGAAGTCGCGCACTGCGTGGGAGTGAACAATGCCAGCCGCCTCGAACGTCTTGTCGACCATCGACAGCGCCCAATCGCAAACCTTCGACATCCGCCCGTTCCCCGGCGCCGTCGGTGCCGAGATCATCGGTCTCGACCTGGCCCGTCCGGTCAATGCCGAGGATTTCACCCGCATTCACCGCGCCCACCTGGACCATCATGTCCTGGTGTTTCGCGACCAGCGCATCACCCCCGAACAGCAGATCGCCTTCAGCCGCCGGTTCGGTGAGCTGCAGATCCATGTACTCAAGCAGTTCCTGCTCGCCGGCCATCCCGAGATCCTGATCGTATCCAACATCGTCGAGGACGGCCGTAACGTCGGCCTGGGCGACGCCGGCAAGTTCTGGCACTCGGACCTGTCGTACAAGGAGCTGCCGAGCCTGGGCTCGATGCTGCACGCCCAGGAGCTGCCCAGCGAAGGCGGCGACACCTTGTTCGCCGACATGCACAAGGCCTGGGACGCAGTGCCCGAGGCCCTGCGCCGGGTCGTAGAGGGCCGCAGCGCCGCCCATTCCTATACCGCCCGCTACGCCGAGACCAAGTTCGAAGGCAACTGGCGCCCGACGCTGACCGCCGAGCAACTGGCCCAGGTCCAGGAAGTCATCCACCCGGTGGTGCGTACTCATCCGGAAAACGGCCGCAAGGCGCTGTTCGTCAGCGAAGGCTTCACCACCCGCATCGTCGGCCTGCCGGATGACGAAAGCCGCGACGTGCTGCAACAGCTGTACGCCCAGAGCGTGCTGGAGCAGAACATCTACCGCCATCAATGGCAGCCCCACGACCTGGTGTTCTGGGACAACCGCTCGCTGATCCACCTGGCCGCCGGTTGCCCCGCGCACCTGCGGCGCAAGCTGTACCGCACCACCATCCAGGGCGATGCCCCGTTCTGACGACTGAGGAAATACACCATGCGCAAATCCATCAGCCGCCTGGCGGCAAGTATCGGCCTGGGCGTTAGCTTGGGCTTAGGCAGTCTGGCGGCGCCCACCGTGGCCCACGCCGAAGGGCAGATCCGCATCGCCGAGCAGTTCGGCATCGTCTACCTGCTGCTCAACGTGGTCCGTGACCAGCAACTGATCGAGAAGCATGGCAAGGAGCAGGGCCTCGAGATCAAGGTCGACTGGGCCCAGTTGTCCGGCGGCGCGGCGATCAACGACGCGTTGCTGTCCGGCTCGGTGGACATCGCCGGCGCCGGCGTCGGGCCGCTGCTCACCGTGTGGGATCGCACCAAGGGCCGCCAGAACGTCAAGGCCGTGGCCTCACTGGGCAACTTCCCGTACTACCTGGTCAGCAGCAATCCCAATGTGAAGACCATCGCCGATATCTCCGACAAGGACCGTATCGCCGTCCCGGCGGTAGGCGTTTCAGTACAGTCGCGCTTCCTGCAGTACGCTGCCGCACGGCAGTGGGGCGACAAGGAATACAACCGCCTCGACAAGTACACCCTGGCCGTGCCGCACCCGGACGCCACCGCGGCCTTGCTGGCCGGCGGCACCGAGCTCAACGGGCACTTCTCCAACCCGCCATTCCAGGACCAGGTGCTGGCCAACAAGAACGTGCACGTGGTGCTCGACAGCTACGACCTGCTCGGCCCCAACTCACCGACCCTGCTGTTCGCCACCGAGAAATTCCGCAAGGACAATCCCAAGACCTACAAGGCCTTCGTTGATGCCCTGGCCGAAGCCGCCGACTTCGCCCAGAAAGACAAGGCCGCCGCGGCCGATACCTACATCCGCGTGACCAAGGCCAAGATCGACCGCGAGGCGCTGATCAAGCTGATCGACAACCCGCAGTACGAATTCACTGTCACGCCGAAGAACACCTACAAGCTGGCCGAGTTCCTCTACCGGGTCGGCGCGATCAAGCACAAGCCCGAATCGTGGAAGGACTACTTCTTCCAGGATGAACGCCCGTTGCAGGGGAGCTGAGCGCCGATGACCGCCCCACTGCCAGGCCACACGGCCAGCAACCTGAGCCGTGTCGCCACCCCACCGCTGCTGGCGGTGGACAACCTGAGCCTTGAATACCGCACCGCCCAGCGCGTGGTGCGGGCCACCCACCAGGTCAGTTTCGAGGTGGATCGCGCCGACCGCTTCGTCCTGCTCGGCCCCTCCGGCTGCGGCAAGTCCACCTTGCTCAAGGCCGTGGCTGGCTTCATCGAACCCCGGGAAGGGCGGATCCTGCTGCAGGGCCAGCCGGTGCGCGGCCCCGGGCCTGACCGGATCGTGGTGTTCCAGGAATTCGACCAGCTGCCGCCGTGGAAGACGGTGAAGCAGAACGTGATGTTCCCGCTGCTGGTGTCCGGCCAGCTCAAGCGCGCCGAGGCTGAAGAGCGGGCGCTGCATTACCTGGAGAAGGTCGGCCTGGCCGCCTTCGCCGACGCATACCCCCATACCTTGTCCGGCGGCATGAAAGCCCGTGTGGCCATCGCTCGGGCACTGGCCACGCAACCGAAGATCCTGCTGATGGACGAGCCGTTCGCCGCGCTCGATGCGCTCACCCGGCGCAAGATGCAGGAAGAGCTGCTGCTGTTGTGGGAAGAGGTGCGCTTCACCCTGTTGTTCGTCACCCACTCCATCGAAGAGGCGCTGGTGGTGGGCAACCGCATCCTGCTGCTGTCGCCGCATCCGGGGCGGGTGCGGGCCGAGGTGCACAGCCATCAGTACGACCTCGGCAGCCTCGGCGCCAGTGATTTCCAGGCCAGCGCCCGGCGCATCCACCGGTTGCTCTTCGACCAGGCCGACGCCCCGGAAAGAACCGGTGATCTGGGCTTCAACGATATCCGTATTGCCTACTGACAGGAGCCAGGACATGACCACGACACCTGTACGCCAGGAATACGAAGTGCCGCTGCAACCCCTCCCGGGTGTGCCGCTGGAGCGTGAGCTGCCGCTGATGCAGCGCTTGTGGCAACAGGGTTGGCTGCGCAAGGCCGCGATCCTGATGCTGCTCGCGGTGGCCTGGGAGGCGGTGGCTCGCTATACCGGCAACGACCTGCTGCTGCCGGGCTTCCTGCAAACCTCCAGCGCATTGTGGGACGGGCTGCTCAGCGGCGAGCTGCCAGCCAAGGTCGGCGTTTCGCTGGTGGTGCTGCTCAAGGGCTATGTGCTGGGCATCGTCCTGGCATTCGGCCTGACCAGCCTGGCCGTCTCGACGCAGCTGGGGCGCGACCTGCTGGGCACGCTGACCTCGATGTTCAACCCGCTGCCGGCCATTGCCCTGTTGCCGCTGGCCTTGCTCTGGTTCGGCCTGGGCGACAACAGCCTGATCTTCGTGCTGGTGCATTCGGTGCTGTGGGCCTTGGCGCTCAACACATACGCAGGCTTTCTCGGCGTGTCCGAAACCCTGCGCATGGCCGGGCGCAACTACGGGCTGCGTGGCCTGCGCCTGGTGCTGCACATCCTGGTACCAGCGGCGCTGCCGTCGATCCTGTCGGGGCTGAAGATCGGCTGGGCCTTCGCCTGGCGCACCCTGATCGCCGCCGAGCTGGTGTTCGGCGCCAGCAGCGGCAAGGGCGGGCTTGGCTGGTACATCTTCCAGAACCGCAACGAGCTGTATACCGACAAGGTGTTCGCCGGGCTGGCAGTGGTGATCCTGATCGGCCTGTTGGTGGAGGGGCTGGTGTTCAACACCCTCGAACGGCTGACCGTGCGGCGCTGGGGGATGCAGCGCTAGTGTGTTGCCTGTACCGGCCTCTCGCCGGCAAGCCGGCTCCCACAGGTAGGGCGCAAGACTTGAGGACCGCACGGTCGGTGTGGGAGCCGGCTTGCCGGCGAGAGGCCAGATCAGCCAGCGGCGAAATCGGGGTCTAGTCCCGATACTTGGCCGCCGCACTGGCCAATGTCCGCGCAATCTCCCCGCGCAATGCCAGCGGCGCTTCCACCACCAGCCCATCCCCCTGGCTCAGCAACCACCAGCGCAAGGGCCAGCTATCCGCCACGGTTGCCCGCAATCGGTGCCCCTGATCCAGCGCGGTCAACTGCATGTCGGCGGTCAGCGGCGTCTCGCGCAGACGGCGAGCCAGCAAGTCGCTGATCCACGCCTGCAGTTCGATGCCTTCCCCTTGGCCAGGCTGCAACGTATCGCCGCGCAGATACCCCTGCAGGTCGAAGTTCCCGCGCAACTCGCCGCCGGCGTTGGCCGACCAGTGCCAGCCGAACGGGATGCTCTTGTCGTTGCGCTCCAGCGGAAAGATCAGCGACAGCTCGTTGAGGTCGCGCTCGACCGTGCGCTTGCTGACATTGAAGCCCACGTCACGCAGGCGCCACACCAGTTCGGCACTGGTGATCCCGGGGGAGCGGCTGGGCAACTGGCGCAGCAATGCCCATTGGCGGCTGAGGGTGGCGCGGGTGGTGGCGAACGGCAAAAGGAAACGTCCTTGTCTAGGCTTGCCGGCATAGGATGGCGGCACGGGCAGGGCATGGCAATTGGCCACAGCCTGCTCAGATCAAGGAAGATGCAATTGGTTGCCTGGGATCAATTCGTTCGCGACAGGTTTTGTCGTGGCATCGCGCAGAATCACGCCTCACCACAGTGGAGGTTGGAGCTGTGGGTCGTTCAATGAGGATGAACATGTCTGCCGCCAGCAATATCCATTCGCTGCTTGCCCGGCTTCTACCCGAGCGGATCGTCCCGGCACCGGCCCGCCCCGGACAGCGCCACCGGCTGTTCGCCGGGGTCGGCATGCCTGCCCAACAGGCCCTGAGCGGCGAGCGCTTTGGCCTGATCGACCGCCTGGACGAGGCAGTCGACCTGCAGGCGGTCTACCACGACCTCTGCCGCCAGGCCCTGCTGGGCAATGTCGCCGCGCTCAACGACCTGGGCTGGATCTGGCTCAATGGCAAATACTGGCGCGGCGACACGGTGCTGGCGGGGCACCTGTTGCGCATGGCGGCGTTGCAGGGCAACGCTGCCGCCTGGTTCAACCTCGGCCAGCAGCACTACTTCGGCAAGGGCGTTGATGTTTCCTACGTCAACGCGGCCGAATACTACCGCCATGCTTTCGAGCGGGGCATGGTGCATGCCGCCGCGGCGCTGGCCGATCTGTACGAGGAAGAGGTGTGCGAGGGTGACCAGGTGTGGCAGGTCGATCCGCTCGAGGCTTACCAATGGTTTCTGCGTGGCGCCGAGCGTGGCGAGAAGCGCTGCCGCTTCGAGGTGGGGTACCGATTGCTGCACGGTCTGTACGTCGAAGCCGATATCAAGGCCGGTCTTTACTGGCTGGAGTTGGCGGCGGCAACCGGGGTGATGCAGGCCGCCGAGGAGCTGGCAGTGCATTTCAGCAGCCGCGACGCGGCGCGCTACCTGGGCTGGCGCGACCAGGCGATCCAGCTGGGCAGCACGCTGGCACTGACCATGAAGCTGGAAGACCAGATCCAGCCTTGAGCGCAGCGTGCCTGCCGGGATCATGAACAACCTTTCATCTTTTCCCTCCGTCACCTGCGGTTGACGACAGGGGGAGGGCAGGGCGTATATTGATAGTTAGCAAACTATGAATATCCTCGGTTCTCACATGTCCCTCGACGCACTGCACCTGAAAATCAGCAGCGGCATGGTTGTGGCTGCCCGGCACTGGCGCCGCCTGTGCCAGGGCGCCCTGACCGGCTACGGCATTTCCGAAGCCTGCGCCGTCCCCTTGCTGATGATCGTGCGCCTGGGCGATGGCGTGCATCAGGTGGCGGTGGCCCAGGCGGCCGGGTTGGAAAGCCCGTCGCTGGTGCGCCTGCTCGACCAGTTGTGCAAGGCTGGCCTGGTGTGTCGCAGCGAGGACCCGCTGGACCGTCGTGCCAAGGCGCTGAGCCTGACCGTCGAGGGCCGTGCGCTGGCCGAGTCCATCGAAGGCGAGCTGGTACGCCTGCGTCGTGAGGTGCTTGGAGGCATCGACCAGGCCGACCTGGAGGCCACCTTGCGGGTCATCCATGCCTTCGAACAGGCAGGCCTGCAGCCATGAGTGGCTTCTTCAGCTCGGTCCCGCCGGCCCGCGACTGGTTCTACGGCGTACGCACCTTCGCCGCGTCGATGATTGCCCTGTATATCGCCCTGCTGATGCAACTGCCACGCCCGTACTGGGCCATGGCCACGGTCTATATCGTCTCCAGTCCATTCCTCGGCCCGACCACCTCCAAGGCGCTGTACCGCGCCCTGGGTACCCTGCTGGGCGCTGGCGGGGCGATATTGCTGGTGCCGCCGCTGGTGCAATCGCCGCTGCTGCTGAGCATCGCCATCGCCCTGTGGACCGGCACGTTGCTGTTCCTCTCGCTGAACCTGCGCACGGCCAACAACTACGTGCTGATGCTGGCCGGCTACACCCTGCCGATGATCGCCTTGGCGGTGGTCGACAACCCGCTGGCAGTGTTCGACGTGGCCTCGTCCCGGGCCCAGGAAATCTGCCTGGGGATCGTCTGTGCGGCGGTGGTTGGCGCGGTGTTCTGGCCGCGCCGGCTGGCGCCCGTGGTGGTCGGCGCCACCGGCAGCTGGTTCGGCGAGGCGATCCGCTACTGCGACACCTACCTGGCCCGCGAAGCCGGCGCCGACAAGGTCGGCGGCATGCGTGGCGCGATGGTCACCACCTTCAACTCGCTGGAACTGATGATCGGCCAGCTCGGCCATGAAGGCGCCGGCCCGCATACCTTGAAGAACGCCCGCGAATTGCGCGGGCGGATGATCCATCTGCTGCCGGTGATCGACGCGCTCGACGATGCCCTGATCGCCCTTGAAGGTCGCGCCCCGGCGCAGTTCGCCTTGCTGCAACCGGTGCTGGACAGCGCCCGCGAATGGCTCGAAGGCACCGCCGACAGCGCGTCGGTGGCACGCTGGACCGCCCTGCACGAGCAGATCGACCGCCTGCAGCCGGGCGCCGCCGCCCTCGACCAGCGCGCCGAGCTGCTGCTGTCCAACGCCCTCTACCGCCTGACCGAATGGGTTGACCTGTGGCAGGACTGCTGCAGCCTGCAGCACGCCCTGCGCAAGGACGACGCCACACCCTGGCGCGCGGTCTACCGTCACTGGCGCCTGGGCCGGCTGACACCGTTCTTCGACCGCGGGCTGATGCTCTACTCGGTGTTTTCCACCGTCACCGCCATTGTCGTCGCCTGCGGCCTGTGGATCGGCCTGGGCTGGAACGACGGCGCCAGCGCGGTGATCCTCGCCGCCGTGTCGTGCAGTTTCTTCGCCGCCATGGACGACCCGGCGCCGCAGATCTACCGGTTCTTCTTCTGGACGCTGATGTCGGTGATCTTCTCCAGCCTGTACCTGTTCCTGGTGCTGCCCAACCTGCATGATTTCGCCATGCTGGTGCTGGCCTTCGCCGTGCCGTTCATCTGCGTCGGCACCCTGACCGTGCAGCCGCGTTTCTATCTCGGCACCTTGCTGACCATCGTCAACACCTCGACCTTCATCAGCATCCAGGGCGCCTACGACGCCGACTTCTTCACCTTCCTCAATTCCAACCTGGCCGGTCCCGTGGGGCTGCTGTTCGCTTTCATCTGGACCCTGGTGGTACGCCCGTTCGGCGTGGAGCTGGCAGCCAAGCGCATGACCCGCTTCGCCTGGCGCGACATCGTCGAGATGACCGCGCCGGCCACCCTGGCCGAGCACCGCCAGGTCGGCGTGCAGATGCTCGACCGCCTGATGCAGCACCTGCCTCGCCTGTCGCAGACCGGCCAGGACAGCGGCGTGGCTCTGCGCGACCTGCGCGTGGGCCTGAACCTGCTCGACCTGCTGGCGTACATGCCGCGCGCCGGCGCCCAGGCTCGCGAGCGCTTGCAGACGGTGATCGAGGAAGTCGGCGCGCACTATGCCGCCTGCCTGCGCGCCGGCGAGCGCCTGCATGCTCCGGCGGCACTGCTGCGCAACATGGAGCGCGCGCGCCTGGCGCTGAACCTCGATGAGCTTTACGAGCGCGGCGATGCCCGTACCCACCTGCTGCACGCCCTGGCCGGTTTGCGCCTGGCGCTGCTGCCAGGTGTCGAGGTGATGCTCGAGCCCGCCGAACAAACGCAACTGCCCCCGGGCCTCGACGGAGCACCCCTGTGATCGGTGAACTGGATATCAGCGGGGTGTTCCTGCCCACGCTGCTGGTGATGATGTTTGGCACCTACCTGTTGTACCTGGGCGTGCACGCAGTACTGGTGCGCCTGCATTTCTACCGCCTGGTCTGGCACCGGGCGCTGTTCAACGTTGCCCTGTATGCCGTGCTGCTTGGCGCGGTGGACCACTTTTGCCGAAGCCTGATGCTGCCATGAAAAAACCTTTGCTGACCTTGGGCCGCGTGGTCCTGACCTTGCTGGTAGTGACCTTCGCCGCCGTGCTCGTGTGGCAGATGGTGGTGTACTACATGTTCGCCCCCTGGACCCGCGACGGTCATATCCGCGCTGACGTGATCCAGATCGCCCCGGATGTTTCCGGGCTGATCCAGCAGGTCGAGGTGCGCGACAACCAGACCATCAAGCGCGGTGACGTGCTGTTCACCATCGACCAGGACCGTTTCACCCTGGCCCTGCGCCAGGCCAAGGCAACCCTGGCCGAACGCCAGGAAACCCTGGCCCAGGCCTCCCGCGAGGCCCAGCGCAACCGCAAGCTGGGCAACCTGGTGGCGGCCGAGCAGCTGGAAGAGAGCCAGTCCCGCGAGGCCCGCGCCCGTTCGGCGGTGAGTGAGGCCCAGGTGCAGGTGGATGTCGCCCAGCTCAATCTCGACCGCTCGGTGGTGCGCAGCCCGGTGGATGGCTACCTCAACGACCGCGCCCCGCGCGCTCATGAGTTCGTCAGCGCCGGGCGCCCGGTGTTGTCGGTGGTCGACAGCGCCTCGTACCACGTCGATGGCTACTTCGAGGAAACCAAGCTGGGCGGGATCCATATCGGCGACGCCGTGGATATCCGTGTGATGGGCGACCCCACCCACCTGCGCGGCCGAGTGCAGAGCCTCTCCGCCGGTATCGAGGACCGCGACCGCAGCAGCGGCGCCAACCTGCTGCCCAACGTCAACCCGGCGTTCAGTTGGGTGCGCCTGGCCCAGCGGATCCCGGTACGCATCACCTTCGACGAAGTGCCGGCAGACTTTCGCATGATCGCCGGGCGCACCGCCACGGTGTCGATCGTCGAGGGCCAACGCCCATGAAACAGCTGATCCTGGCGGGGCTGTGCCTGTCCCTCGGCGCCTGCATGATGGTCGGCCCGGACTACGAGCTGCCCAAGGAGGCCGCTGTGCAGCGCGGCGACCTCAACGGCCCGCTGCGCCAGGACGCCGACAGCGTGGTCTCGGCGCCGGTGCCCGAGGACTGGTGGCAGCTGTATCAGGATCAACGGCTCAACCAGCTGGTGCGCGAGGCGCTCGGCGCAAACACCGAGCTGCGCGTGGCTGCCGCCAACATCGCCAAGGCCCGCGCCCAGGTGGAGGTGGCCGAGTCGCAGGGTGGCTTCAATGGTGGCGTCAAGCTGGGTGCCCAGCGCCTGCAGGAGTCCGGCGAAGCGTTCCTGCTGCCGGAGAAAGTGCCGGTGGCCAACATTGGCGAGGCGATCATCAGCGCCAGCTACCAGTTCGACCTGTGGGGCACCTTCAAGCGCGGCACCGAGGCCGCCAAGGCCAATGCCGATGCCGTGCAAGCCGCCGCCGACACCGCGCGCATCACCCTGGTGGCCGATGTGGTCAAGGCCTACACCCAGGTGTGCTCGGCCAACGAGGAGTACCACATCGCCCGCGAGTCGCTGGACCTGCAGCAGCAGAGCGTGCAACTGACCCAGCGTCTGCGCGACGCCGGGCGTGGCGATGAGAGCCAGGTCACCCGGTCGCAGACCCAGTTCAAGTCCTTGCGCGCCGAGCTGCCGCGCTTCAAGGTCGAGCGCGAGGCGGGCCTCTATACGCTGGCCGCGTTGCTGGCCAAGCCTGTCGAGCAATTGCCTGCCGGCACCGCCGATTGCGCCGAGCTGCCACAGCTGTCGCAACTGGTTCCGGTCGGCGATGGTGCGGCTCTGCTCAAGCGCCGCCCGGATGTGCGCCAGGCCGAGCGCCAGTTGGCCGCAGCCACCGCCACCATCGGTGTGGCCACTGGCGCGTTGTACCCGGATATCAGCATCGGCGCCCAGGTGGGCACCATCGGCATCCTCGACAACCTCGGTGAGCCGGCCACCAACCGCTGGGGCTTCGGCCCGCAGGTCAGTTGGACCATCCCCACCAACGGCACCCGCGCGCGCATCCGCATGGCCGAGGCCTCGACCCAGGCGGCGCTGGCGCATTTCGATGGGGTAGTACTGAATGCCATTCGCGAAACCCAGACCCGCCTGGCGCAATACAGCGCGCTGCTGGATCGACGCGACGCGCTGGCCGAGGCGGAGCGCTCCGCCAAGGAGTCGGCGGACCAGACCCACATGCGCTATCAGGTAGGGCGTGAGTCGTTCCTGGCGGACCTGCAGGCGACGCGGACCTACACCGATGTACGGGCACAGCTGGCGGCAGCCAACAGCCAGGTGGCGATGGGGCAGATCGGGGTGTTCCTGGCATTGGGTGGCGGCTGGAAGAATAGCGCCAGGCCCTGAAATCCCTGGGGCCGCTGTGCGGCCCTTTCGTCGCGGTTCGTCGCCACGACAAACCGGCTCCCACAAAGGCTGCACAGATCCCTGTGGGAGCCGGCTTGCCGGCGATGGAGGCAACACAGAAACATCACGTGTCACTCCATTTACGCCTCGCCCGCTGAGGGAACTAGCCTGACCTGTCATCAACAGGAGCAGGCATATGGATAGTCCTCATTCCGATCAACTCAGGCGTGGCAGGTTCTCCGAACCAGGCAGGCTTTATCTGCTCACCAGCAAGACCTTGAACCGCGTGCCGTATCTGGTCGATCTGCGATCGGCTCGGTTACTGATTGCGCAGTTGCGCACTGTGAAGCAAGAAGGCATCGCCCGTTCGCTGGCCTGGGTTGTGATGCCAGATCATTTTCACTGGCTTGTGGAGCTTGGGGACGTGGATCTGAAAACGCTGATGCGCAGGGTCAAGTCGCGCAGTACGCGGATGATCAATGGATATCAGAGGCGCACCGGTCGCCTGTGGCAGCAAGGCTTTCATGATCGGGCATTGCGGCGTGAGGAAGATGTGCGCGCTGTTGCGCGCTACATTGTCATGAATCCCAAGCGGTCAGGCTTGGTTGAGAGGATCGGCGATTATCCGCATTGGGATGCCATCTGGATTTGAATGGGCAGCTGTCATGGTTGCCTGTGCTGGCCTCATCGCCGGCAAGCCGGCTCCCACAAAAGCTGCACAGATCCCTGTGGGAGCCGGCTTGCCGGCGAAAGGGCTGCAGAGCAGCCCCAACGATTTGTGCATCACAGCTAAATCCCAGGGGCCGCTTCGCGGCCCTTTCCGGCCGGTCCGACGCCTCGGTAAGGCCGCTCCTACAGGGATTGCGTGTGGCTCAGTTCAGCACCCGCGCCGGCTCATCCGGCGGCAGGTTGTCCCGCCCACGCGGCTGCTTCGCCTGCCCAGGTACCGAGCCGCCCAACTGCTCGGCCAACTGCTGCGCCACATCCTCGCCCAGCGCCTTCGACACATCGCGCACCACCCGCGGACGGTTCAACGTCACGCGGCGGTCCTGGCTTTTCACCAGTTTGGTGTCCTGCCCTTCACCCATGGCGGTGAACGCCGAGGTGATCTCGTAGGTGCGGGTGTTGATCAGGCTGAAGTCGGCGACCACGGTCAGGCCCAGCACCGCCGAGTAGCTGTCGGTGTGGTCCAGCGAGTTGATGTCCTGCTGGAAGTCGATGTCCGACAGGGTGCCGAACAGCACGTAGTCGGCACCCTTGAACGCGCCGTTCTTGATGCGGCGGATCACGTCGTACACGTCTTCCTTCGAGTCGGCGGTGTAGGGGCGGCCCTGGACCAGCTGGAACATGCCGGTCTTGAGGATCTCACCCTTGATGTCGCCACCGAACTTGCGCAGTTCGGTCTGCTCGATGTAGCTGTTGAGGCTCTCGTACTCGCTGTAGCTCGACTGGCCGCTGGCGTGGTACATGCCGGCCTGGCCGCTGCTCTGGGCGTTGATGGTGTGGATGTATTCCTCCACCTGCGCCTGGTAGGCCAGGTCGGTCACCGCCACCTTGGGGGCCGCCTGCGCGCCGAAGGCGCAGGCCAGGCCGATTATTGCCATCCATGCACGCATCGATCAGCGCTCCGTGGTCTTGCGGATTTCTTTTTCGTCCATCCACTCGGCCAGGCCGCTTTCCACGTCGATCAGCTGCAGGCTGAATTTGTAGAACACGTCCTTGTAGTCGCTGCTGCGCTTGACGATCGAGCTGATCGAGCCTTCCAGGCGGTACTGGGCAGCGATCATGTTGCCGGTCTTGGCCACGGTCTTCTTCTTGTACAGGCCGCTCTGGTTCTGCAGCTTGAGCTGGTCGACCTGGCTCTGCATGTCGGTGTTGTCGCTGGCGAAGCGGGCGGCGCCGGACTTCATCAGCTGGGTCTTGATCGAGGTGGTGATCTCGCGGGTATCGATGTACTCGCTGGTCTTGTTCTTCACGTCGTACACCTGCACCACTGGGCGGCCATGCAGCACGCCGGACTGGGCCAGCGAGCGGGTCATGCTCTCGGCGATCATCTGCAGGTCGGTGGAGCCGAACTCGTTGGTCACCAGTTCGACGGCCTTGCTGTCGCCGTAGCTGATGTTCTTGCCGCCGAGAACCGGCGAAGGGGTGCTGCAGCCACTGACCAGGGCGATGGCGAGGGTGGCGAGGGAAAGGCGTGCAAACATCGAATGTGCTCCTGAAAGGGGTTACCGGGTGTGGACTTCGAGGCGGAAGTCGTGGGCAGCGGGGGTCGGGGCGATGGCGGGCAGGAACTTGGCCTGCTTGCCGTACAGCGGCAGGGCCTTCCAGCTCTCTTCATCGGCCACCGGGAAACCATCGCTGCCCAGCCAGGCGAAGCGGTAGAACAGGGTCTGGTTGCTGCGGCTGCTGTTGGTCAGCGCCACGTTGACAGTGAGATAGCCGTTTTCGCGGGCGACGCGCATCTGGCCGATCTCGATGTCATCCAGCTGGCCCATGGTCACCACCTTGCTGGCGGCGCTGCCCGGGGCAGGGGGCGGGGTGGCGCAGCCGGCCAGGAGGGCGACGGCGGCCAGGGCGAGGCATGTTTTGCGCATGTTCGATCCTTGGGTTACTTGAGGCTGGCGACAGCGGTGGCTGCGGCCTGCGGGGCGACTTCGACGGACGGGCCGCCAGCGAACACGCGGTTGCCGACCACGCGCAGGCTGACCACCTGGTAGGGGCGATCGACTTTCACCGTGACCTGGGTGCCGCCGAGGCTCGACGGCAGGCTCAGGTGGTGTTCGCCCTGCTTGAGGCGTACACGGGCCACCTGGGTTTCGTCGGGCAGGGTGCGCCAGGTGCGGGTATCGGCACCTTCCAGCACGGTGGAGGCAATGCCCACCACCAGCCCGGCCATCGGGTTGGTCTGGTTCAGGTTCTTCTGCGCCACGCCGCGACTGATGGCGCGCACGCTGGTGCGCAGGATGATGCCCGGCATGTCGTCGCGCAGGGCGCGGCGTGACATGGCGGTGGTGCTGTTGAGCGCGGTCAGGGCCAGGGCCTTGTCGTTGAGCTGGATCTCGCTCAGGTGCGCGGTCGAAGTGTCTTCCCTGATGATCGGGAACGACAGCGGAGTGATCACCAGGTTGTCCTGGATCGGCAGTGGCAGTGGGATGCGGATCGAGTCACGCGCCGGGGCCAGGCCGGTCTGTACCACGATCAGCACGTCGCTTTCACCGGCCTTGGCGCTGTTCTTGTCCAGCTCCAGCAGCGCCTGGTCCAGCAGCGGGGTATTCGGGCGCAGCTCGGCGGCCTTGCGGTAGCCCGGCGCGGCCAGGCCCTTCTCGCCGAGGGCCTCGTAGACATAGCCGGACAGGTAATGGCTGAAGGCACTCTGGTAGCTGTTCTTCAGGCCGACCACCTCAGGGGCGTCGAGGCTGGCGACCGGGTAACCCTGCAGGTCCTTGTATTCGGTCTTGATGCCTTCCTTCTCGGCCTCTTCCTCGCGCTTGAGGTATTCCTTGTCGCGCAGCTCGGCGATGATCGCTTCGCGCTCGTGGGTCTTCTTGATCTCGGTGCGGGCGCCGTCGAAGTCGTTCTGCGCCAGCAGGTTCAAGGCCATCTGCGTGGTCAGCATGACTTTTTCGTAGTCGTAGCCTTCGTAGCGGCGCACTTTGTCGTTGACCAGGTAGCTGCCGAACTGGCTCAGGTACTTGTCGGTGTCGAGCTTGACCGACTCTTCCCACTGGAACACCACGCTGTCGGCCGAGCGCCAGGCGTCCTGGCTGCCCTTGAGGTCGCCCTTGGAGCGCAGCAGCTCGCCTTTTTCGAAGTAGTAGAGCAGGTCTTTCTTGTCGCCCTTGTTGTTGCTTTCCAGCAGGGCGAGGGCGGCGTCGACATTGCCGGCGGCCAACTGCTTGTTGGTCTCCTGCAGTTCGCTGTCGTAGCTGCGGAACACCGAGCAGCCGGTAAGCTGC
Source organism: Pseudomonas sp. CCOS 191 (assembly GCF_001007005.1). Taxonomy (NCBI): domain Bacteria; kingdom Pseudomonadati; phylum Pseudomonadota; class Gammaproteobacteria; order Pseudomonadales; family Pseudomonadaceae; genus Pseudomonas; species Pseudomonas sp. CCOS 191. The sequence goes on along the minus strand of NZ_LN847264.1, from coordinate 5,794,979 downwards.
ACGGCGGCGACCAGGGTCGCCAGGGTGAGGGCGCGGGATACCATCGGACTTCTTCTTTCCCTGAAACGGTTGGCCGCGTGGGCGGGGGCGGCAGATCCCTCTGTTTTATCGCCAGAACCTCTCGATGGAGGCACCTTGATTGCTAATGGCTATTACGGCGGCGCGGGATTATACCCAAAGTAGTAGCTACGTGATGGCGAATTGCTTCGCATTTTCTGCAGGCGTGCCATCAGGCGGAAAAGCGCTTTCCAGGCTGTCGCTCGGTCAATTTGTCGCAAGATTTTTCATGAAATCTGCCGGTGAGCCTTGAGCGGGGGAGAGTGGAAGTGAACAATGTTCTCTTTCGTATTTCCGTCGAGATTGGCCATGATTTCCCGTTCCCGTCTGCTTGCCTGGCTGCCTGCCCTGTTGCTTGGCCCGATGCTGGCGCTGTGCAGCACCCCGACGCTGGCTGAAGCACCCGCCGAGGCGACCAAGGCGTTGCATCTGCTGGATTACATCGGTGCCGACTACCCACCGACCGTGCGCGACGGCAAGGTGGTGGACGACGGGGAGTACCGCGAGCAACAGGAGTTCAGCGGTGTGCTGGCCGAGCTGGTCAAGGGGCTGCCCGAGCATGCCGAGCGCGGCGCGCTGGAGCAGGGTGTCCAGAGCCTGCGCCAGGCCATCGACCAGCGACAGGATGGCGCCGGCGTTGCTCGCCAGGCCCGCCAGCTGGGTGCACGCCTGGCCGTGGCCTACGAGGTCAGCCAGGCACCGGTGATCACCCCGGACCCGGCCCGTGGCGCAGCGCTGTATGCCCAGAATTGCTCGATCTGCCACGGCGATACCGGGCTGGGCGATGGCCCGGCCGGCGTCGGCCTGGAGCCTGCGCCGGCCAACCTGCGCGATGCCGCGCGCCTCGACCAGCTCAGCCTGTTCGACCTGTACAACACCCTCGGGCTGGGCATCGAGGGCACCGAGATGCCCTCGTTCGCCGACCAGCTCGACGAGCGCCAGCGCTGGGACGTGGCGGCCTATATCGCCAGCTTCACCGCCGATCCGCAGGCGGCAAAGAGCGACAAGACCTGGAACCTCGCCGACCTGGCCCGGCAGACCCCGGCCGAAGTTGCCGCCAGTGAAGGCGTGAACGCCGTGGCCGCGTTCCGCGCCCAGCGGGCTCAACCGCCGCAGGTCAAGCGTGGCCCGGCGCAGTTGCTCGAGTACACCTCCAGCACCCTGGACAAGAGCCTGGCGGCTTACCGCGCCGGCGACCACGACCAGGCCTACGACTTGTCGGTGGCGGCTTACCTGGAAGGCTTCGAGCTGGTGGAAAGCTCGCTCGACAACATCGATACCCAGGCCCGCAAGGACACCGAGAAGTCGCTGATGGCCTACCGTCAGTCGCTGCAGGACGGCCTGCCGGTGGCCCAGGCCGAACAGCGCCTGGCCGAAGCCAAGGTCAAGCTCGAACAGGCCTCGAAGCTGCTGGGCAGCGATGGCCTGAGTTGGTCGTTGAGCTACATCTCCGGCCTGCTGATCCTGTTGCGCGAGGGCCTGGAGGCGATCCTGGTGCTGGCGGCGATCCTCGCTTTCCTGCGCAACACCGGCCAGCAGTCGGCTGTGCGCAGCGTCAACGTTGGCTGGGCCTTGGCCCTGGTCGCCGGCTTCGCCACCTGGGCCCTGGCGGCCTACGTGATCGACGTCGGTGGCGCGCAGCGTGAGCTGCTCGAAGGCTGCACGGCCTTGTTCGCCGCGGTGATGGTGTTGTGGCTCGGCGTGTGGATGCACGACCGCCGCCACGCCGCCGCCTGGCAGGACTACATCAAGAGCAGCCTGGTCAGTGGCGGCGGGCGCTTCGGCTTTGCCGTGCTGGCGTTCTTCTCGGTGTACCGCGAGCTGTTCGAGGTGATCCTGTTCTACGAGACCCTGTGGCTGCAGGCCGGGCCGGCTGGCCACCAGGCGGTTCTGGCAGGCGGTGCCACGGCGCTGGTGCTGCTGGTGGGCCTGGCATGGGTGATCCTGCGCGGCTCGGCCAAGCTGCCGCTGTCGCTGTTCTTCAGCATCAACGCGGCTTTGCTCTGTGCGCTGTCGGTGGTGTTCGCCGGGCACGGCGTCAAGGCGCTGCAGGAGGCCGGCGTGCTGGGTACGCGGCCGGTGGCGTTCTTCGAGTTCGACTGGCTGGGGATCCACGCCGATCTCTACTCACTGAGCGCGCAGGCGGTGGCGTTGCTGGCTATCGTGTTCCTCTATGGGCGCAGCCGCTTGGCCGAGAAGCGCCGGGCGGCGGCCAGCTGAGTCTGTGCAGTGGGAAGGGGGTGGTGTGCCGCCACCCCGCCCCGCAATGAGGCTAGGGCTGGCATAATGTCCGCCCGGAGTACAGGATTAATCCCATGCGTGTATGGATCGATGCCGACGCCTGCCCCAAGGCGGCCAAGGACCTGATCGTCAAGTTCGCCCTCAAGCGCAAGCTGGAGGTGGTGATGGTGGCCGGCCAACCGCAGATCAAGCCGGCCTTCGCCTGCGTGCGGCTTATCGTGGTGCCCAGCGGCATGGACGCGGCCGACGACTACCTGGTGGACAACGCCGAGCCCGGCGAGCTGGTGATCTGCAGCGATGTGCCGCTGGCCGACCGCCTGATCAAGAAAGGCGTGGCAGCGCTGGACCCGCGTGGCCGCGAGTTCGACGAGCGCAACATGGGCGAGCGCCTGGCGGTGCGCAACCTGTTCACCGAACTGCGTGAGCAGGGGCAGGTGGGTGGCGGGCAGGCACCTTATGGCGAACGCGAGAAGCAGGCGTTCGCCAATGCCCTGGACCGGATTCTTGGACGGCTTTCCAAGCGTTGAGTACGTGGGGCTGCCGGTTCCCGCATGTGTAGGTGATCCTGTGGGAGCCGGCTTGCCGGCGATGGCCTGCGTAGCAGGCCTTCGAGGCCTTACTTGTCACCCTCGTGGGTCAGCTCCAGCACCCGATCCACCAACTTGTAGATGCCACCCGCCGCCTCGCTGATCGACTTGGCCAGCATGTACGCCGGGGTAGTCACCAGCTTGCGCTGGGTATCTTCGACGATATCGTGCACATCGCACTCTTCATGGGTGCCGCCCATCTTCACCACCGCCGCGCTGGTACCGGCGTCAGTGCCGATGGTGCAGACCACGCCCGGCCCATAGATCTTCGCCGCCAGGGCCGGCGAGATGCAGATCAGCCCGACCGGCTTGCAGGCATCGGCAAAGGCCTCGGCCAGCGCCAGCACGTCTGGTTGCACGGTGCAGTTGGCGCCTTCGACGGCAAAGTTCGACAGGTTCTTCGCCGCGCCGAAGCCTCCCGGCACGATCAGGGCGTCGAAGTCCTCGACCTTGGCTTCGCGAATGTCCTTCACCTCGCCACGGGCGATGCGCGCCGACTCCACCAGCACATTGCGCGATTCGGGCATATCTTCCCCGGTCAGGTGGTCGATCACATGCATCTGCGCGATGTTCGGCGCGAAGCACTGCACCTGGGCGCCGCGCTGGTCCAGGCGCAGCAGGGTGATCACGCTCTCATGGATTTCGGCGCCGTCATACACGCCGCAACCGGACAGAATCACCGCAACTTTTTTTGTCATGCTCAATACTCCAGTGTCGAGGCGCTAAATGTCCTCTAGTTTGGCAGATGTAGCCATGGGATTTGCCCCAGTGCAGGCCTAATCTTCGTGGACAACCTTGGAGGTGGCCGTTCATGGACCTGATTCTGCTGGCCGTGCCGTTCTTCTTCGTGCTGATCGCGGTGGAGCTGATCGCCGACCGCGTGCGCGGGCGCCGCAACTACCAGCTTGCCGACTCGATCAACAGCCTGAGCACCGGTGCGCTGTCCACCAGCACCGGGCTGTTGACCAAAGGGGTGGGGCTGATCACCTATGCCGTGGCCTGGGAGCACCTGGCCTGGCTGCGGCTGCCGGCGGATGCCTGGTGGGTGTGGGTGGTCGCCTTCGTGCTCTACGACCTCTGCTATTACTGGCTGCACCGCCTGGGTCACGAGCGCAACGTGTTGTGGGCCGCGCACTCGGTGCATCACCAGAGCGAGGAGTACAACCTCACCACCGCCTTGCGCCAGACCAGCAGCGGTTTTCTGTTTTCCTGGATCTTCTACCTGCCGCTGGCGTTGCTGGGCGTGCCGCCCCTGGTGTTCATCACCGTGGCCTCGCTGAACCTGCTCTACCAGTTCTGGGTGCACACCCGCCATGTGCCCAAGCTGGGCTGGCTCGAGTGGATTTTCATCACGCCGTCCAACCATCGCGTCCACCATGCGCAGAATCCTCTGTACTTGGATCGCAACTACGGCGGCGTGTTCATAATCTGGGACCGGCTGTTCGGTACTTTCCAGGAAGAGGACGAGCGCGAGCCGGTGATCTTCGGCGTGACCACGCCTTTGGCGAGCTGGAACCCGCTGTGGGCCAACGTACAGTTCTACGCCCAGCTGTGGGACGACGCCCGGCGAACGGCCCGTTGGTGGGACAAACTGCGCATCTGGTTCATGCCCACCGGCTGGCGGCCGGCGGACGTGGCCACCGCTTATCCACAGGCCAAGCAGGATCTTGCCGCGTTTCGCAAGTTCGCGATCCCGCTGGGCGGCGCACAGCAGCTGTACGTCACGGCGCAGTTCGCGGTCTACGTGGCGTTGGGCAGTTATCTGATGGACGTGGCGGAACAGGTGACGCCCGCGGCCCTGGCATTGGGCTGGACGGTAATGGCCTTCGGGTTGTTCGTGCTGGGCGTGGCGCTCGAGGATCGACCCTGGGCAGCGCGCCTGGAGCTGGCGCGCCTGCTGTCGAATGCGCCAGCGCTGTACCTGGCCGGCGCGCTGGGCTTAGTGCCGGTCACGCCCCTGTTCTGGCTGCTGCTCCTGGGTTACAGCCTGCTCAGCCTCGGCGGCCTGGCCCTCTGCCGCCGCGCGACGCTCGGCGCGGCTGTTGCGAAAGCGCCGGCGCAGCCAGAGCGCGAGGCCCAGCACCAGCAGGCCGCCGAGCACCCATAGCTCGTACTTCTTGATGCTGCCCAGCATGCCTTCGAGGATAGCGCCGAAGTGATAGGCGGCCAGGCCCAGGGCCAGGGCCCAGACTGCGGCGCCGATGCCGTTGAGCAGCAGGTAGCGGCGTGGCGGGTAGCCGGACAGGCCGATGGCCACCGGCATCACCGTGCGCAGGCCGTAGACGAAGCGGAAGCTCAGCACCCAGATGTCCGGATGGCGGCGGATATGCTCCAGCGCGCGGTCGCCCATGGCTTGCCAGCGAGGCTTGCGGGCGAGGATCTTGCGCCCGTGGCGTCGACCCATGAAATACCACAACTGGTCACCGGCATAACTGCCACAGAAGGCCACCAGGACCACCAGCTTGATATCCATGTATTCGCGAAACGCAAGAAACCCTGCGAGCACGAGGATGGTCTCGCCTTCGAAGAACGTGCCGAGAAAAAGGGCAAAGTAGCCGAAATCGTTCAGGAATTGTTGAAGCATTTTCTGGCGTGCTGGCGAAATGAACGCGCAGCCTACCCCTTCGGGCGCGTTCGGGAAAGTGTCCAAATGTGTCTCGACGTGAACAATTCCTACAAGGACAATGACTGCGGCCACAAGTCGCAGGGTTGCCCTCGGGTGTCACACAGGCGTCATAATGGCCGCTTATAACTGTCGCGCTCGCCCGCCTGCGCGGGCTCAGGAGTCTGCCGTGAGCTTTACCCCCGCCAATCGTCTGTTTCCTGCCACCCGTCTGCGTCGCAACCGCCGGGACGAATTCTCCCGTCGCCTGGTTCGCGAAAACACCCTGACTGTCGATGACCTGATTCTTCCGGTATTCGTACTGGACGGCGAGGGCCGCCGCGAAGAAGTGCCGTCCATGCCGGGCGTCGAGCGCCTGTCGATCGACCTGCTGCTGGAAGCCGCGCAGGGCTGGGTAGAGCTGGGCATTCCGGCGCTGGCGCTGTTCCCGGTGACCCCGATCGAAAAGAAATCCCTCGATGGCGCCGAAGCCTGGAACCCGGACGGTATCGCCCAGCGCGCCACCCGCGCCTTGCGTGCCCGCTTCCCGGAACTGGGGGTGATCACCGACGTGGCCCTTGACCCGTTCACCACCCACGGTCAGGACGGCATCCTCGACGAGGAAGGCTACGTGCAGAACGACATCACCGTCGACGCCCTGGTGCGTCAGGCGCTGTCCCATGCCGAGGCTGGCGCCCAGGTGGTCGCCCCGTCGGACATGATGGACGGCCGTCTCGGCGCGATCCGCGAAGCCCTCGAAGTGGCCGGCCACGTCAACGTGCGCATCATGGCCTACTCGGCCAAGTACGCCAGTGCCTACTACGGCCCGTTCCGCGACGCGGTCGGCTCGGCGCTGAACCTGGGCAAGGCCAACAAGGCCTCCTACCAGATGGATCCGGCCAACAGCGACGAGGCCCTGCACGAAGTGGCCACGGACCTTGCCGAAGGCGCCGACATGGTCATGGTCAAGCCGGGCATGCCGTACCTGGACATCGTTCACCGGGTGAAAACCGAGTTCAAGGTGCCGACCTTCGTCTATCAGGTCAGTGGCGAGTACGCCATGCACATGGCCGCGATCCAGAACGGCTGGCTCAGCGAAGCCGTGATCCTCGAATCCCTCACCGCATTCAAACGGGCAGGCGCCGATGGCATCCTGACCTATTTCGCCGTGCGTGCCGCTCAAATGATGAGAGGGCAGTAACGCTCTCCAGGAACGTCAGATGAATAACGAAGTGCTCAACCCTGTCGCGATCAAGGATGCCCAGGCCGTGCCCGAAGAAATGGTGCAGACCCCGCCCGACCTGCCGGAGGTAGCGCAGCCGGAACCTGTCGCTGAAGCCGCCCCGGCCCCAGCGCCTGCGCCGGCCCCGGCGATCGCCGTGCCGAGCCTGGACGACAGCAGCCTGTACATTCATCGCGAGCTTTCGCAGCTGCAGTTCAATATCCGCGTGCTGGAGCAGGCGCTGGACGAGTCGTACCCGCTGCTCGAGCGCCTGAAGTTCCTGTTGATCTTCTCCAGCAACCTGGACGAGTTCTTCGAAATCCGTGTGGCGGGCCTGAAGAAGCAGATCAACTTCGCCCGCGAACAGGCCGGTGCCGACGGCCTGCAGCCGCACCAGGCGCTGGCGCGGATCAGCGAACTGGTGCACCTCGAAGTGGATCGCCAGTACGCGATCCTCAACGACGTGCTGCTGCCAGAGCTGGAAAAGCACGCCATTCGCTTCATCCGCCGCCGTTACTGGACACCCAAGCTCAAGACCTGGGTACGGCGTTTTTTCCGCGACGAGATCGCGCCGATCATCACCCCGATCGGCCTCGACCCGACCCACCCGTTCCCGTTGCTGGTGAACAAGAGCCTGAACTTCATCGTCGAGCTCGAGGGTGTCGACGCCTTCGGCCGCGATTCGGGCCTGGCGATCATCCCGGCGCCGCGCCTGCTGCCGCGGGTGATCCGAGTGCCGGAAGACGTTGGCGGGCCAGGCGACAACTATGTGTTCCTGTCGTCGATGATCCATGCCCATGCCGATGACCTGTTCCAGGGCATGAAGGTCAAGGGCTGCTATCAGTTCCGCCTGACTCGTAACGCCGACCTGGCGCTGGACTCGGAAGAGGTCGACGACCTGGCCCGTGCCCTGCGCGGCGAGTTGTTCTCGCGCCGCTACGGCGATGCCGTGCGCCTCGAGGTAGCCGATACCTGCCCGAAACACCTCTCCGACTATCTGCTCAAGCAGTTCAGCCTGAGCGAGAGCGAGCTGTACCAGGTCAACGGCCCGGTCAACCTGACTCGCCTGTTCAGCATCACCGGGCTCGACAGCCACCCGGAGCTGCAGTACACGCCGTTCACCCCGGCGATCCCCAAGCTGCTGGTGAACGCCGACAACATCTTCAGTGTGATCGGCAAGCAGGACATCCTGCTGATGCACCCGTTCGAATCGTTCACCCCGGTGATCGACCTGCTGCGTCAGGCCGCCAAGGACCCGCACGTGCTTGCCGTGCGCCAGACGCTCTATCGCTCGGGTGCCAACTCGGAGATCGTCGACGCCCTGGTGGACGCGGCGCGTAACGGCAAGGAGGTCACGGCAGTGATCGAATTGCGCGCACGCTTCGACGAAGAGTCCAACCTGCAGATGGCCAGCCGCCTGCAGGCCGCCGGCGCGGTGGTGATCTACGGGGTGGTCGGTTTCAAGACCCACGCCAAGATGATGCTGATCCTGCGCCGCGAGCAGGGCGAAATCGTCCGTTACGCACACCTGGGCACCGGCAACTACCACGCCGGCAACGCCCGCCTGTACACCGACTACAGCCTGCTGACCTCCGACGACGCCCTCACCGAGGACGTCGGCAAACTGTTCAGCCAGCTGATCGGCATGGGCAAGACCCTGCGCATGAAGAAGCTGCTGCACGCGCCCTTCACCCTGAAAAAGGGCATGCTCGACATGATCGCCCGGGAGACCCAGTTCGCCCTGGAGGGCAAGCCTGCGCACATCATCGCCAAGTTCAACTCGCTGACCGACGCCAAGATCATCAAGGCGCTGTACAAGGCCAGCCAGTCGGGCGTGCGCATCGACCTGGTGGTGCGTGGCATGTGCTGCCTGCGGCCGGGCATCCCGGGCGTTTCGCACAACATCCATGTGCGCTCGATCATCGGCCGCTTCCTCGAGCACACCCGGGTGTTCTACTTCCTCAATGGCGGCGAGGAGCAGATCTACCTGTCCAGTGCCGACTGGATGGAGCGTAACCTCGACAAGCGTGTCGAGACCTGCTTCCCGGTGGAAGGCAAGAAGCTGTTGCTGCGGGTCAAGAAGGAGTTGGAGGGATACCTGACCGACAACACCCAGGCCTGGACCCTGCAACCGGACGGGCGCTACGTGCGCAGCACCCCGACCGGCAACCAGAACCCGCGCAGTGCCCAGGCGACCCTGCTGGAGCGCCTGAGCAACCCGGTCCTCAACGTACGCTAGAGCCCATGCCTGGTGCCTGTAGGAGCGGCTTCAGCCGCGATCACCGGCTTAGCCGGTGCCAGGCACCGTGTCGCCTGATTCGCGGCTAAAGCCGCTCCTACAGGGATTGCACTAGTGTAGGAGTATGAGTTACCTGACGCTCAGCACGAAATTGACCCGGGCCAGCCACTCCGCCTCGTTGGCGAAGTCGGCCTGGGTCAGCTGGTTTTCTTCCAGCCAGTTTGCAGGGAAGACCACTTCGAGGCTGTCGTCGCCGGCCTGCAGTACCACTTTCGGCATCTGCTGGTTGCCACGGATATGGTGGAAGAGGATGGCGAAGCGCAACAGCACGCACAGGCGGATCAGCTTGATGCCTTCGTCGCCGAACTCGGCGAACTTGTCCTTGGGAATGTTGCGGCGATGGCCGCGCACCAGCAGGGCCATCATCTGCTGGTCCTCGCGGGAGAAGCCGGACAGGTCGGAGTGCTCGATCAGGTAGGCGCCGTGCTTGTGGTAGTGGTAATGGGCGATGTCCAGGCCCACTTCGTGTACTTTCGCCGCCCAGCCCAGAAGATCGCGCCAGTTGCCGTCCTCGAGGTCCCATGCCTTGGCCACCTGGTCGAAGGCGTGCAGTGCCTTGCGCTCCACGCGTGCGGCCTGGCCTTGATCGACGTGGTAGCGCTCCATCAGCGAGTTCAGGGTGCGCTCGCGCACATCTTCGTGATGGTGGCGGCCCAGCAGGTCGAACAACACGCCTTCGCGCAGGGCACCGTCGCAGTGTTCCATGCGCTGCAGCTCCAGCGCATCGAAGATCGCCTCGAGGATGGCCAGGCCTGCGGGGAAAATGGTCCGGCGATCGGGCTTGACCCCCTCGAAGTCGATCTTGTCGGTCTCGCCCAGCTTGAACAGCTTGCGCTTGACCCAGGCCAAGCCCTCGGCGTTGACCTCGCCATTGCCCAGCCCGCCGGACTTGATGGCAGCGCCGATGGCGCGGATGGTCCCGGACGAGCCGATGGCCTCGTCCCAGGTCAGGCGGTGCAGGGCGTTCTCGATGCTCATCAGCTCCAGGCGCGCGGCGGTGTAGGCCTGTGCGTAGCGTGCCGGGGTGATCTTGCCGTCGCGGAAATAACGCTGGGTGAAGCTGACGCAGCCCATTTGCAGGCTTTCGCGCAGCAGCGGCTCGAAGCGCTGGCCGATGATGAACTCGGTGCTGCCGCCGCCGATGTCGGCGACCAGGCGCTTGCCCGGGGTGTCGGCCAGGGTGTGGGACACGCCCAGGTAGATCAGGCGCGCCTCTTCACGGCCGGAAATGACCTCGACCGGGTGGCCGAGGATGGCCTCGGCGCGCAGGATGAATTCGTTGCGGTTGCGTGCTTCGCGCAAGGCGTTGGTGCCGACGATGCGCACCGCGCCCTGGGGCATGCCGTTGATCAGCTGGGCGAAGCGCTTGAGGCATTCCAGGCCGCGCTGCATGGCTTCTTCGCTGAGCCTGCGCTCATCGTCGATGCCAGCGGCGAGCTGAACCTTTTCTCCAAGCCTTTCGAGGATGCGGATTTCCGTGTGATGGGCCTTGGCCACGACCATGTGGAAGCTGTTGGAGCCCAGGTCGATGGCGGCGATCAGAGACAGGTTCTTCGCGGTGGTATGCGGCATGGTCTGGAGGTTCTCGGTCGTTAACCCGGCAATCGTGCCACGATCGTGGTCCTACGCCAACGAGCGGCACTGCAAGGCTTGATGCATGGCAATGTCATAGCAATGTTATGACCGTGATATGACAGTTTCGATTCGTGGCGTCTTGCACAACTATAGTTACACTCAATCGTCTGTGGCTTCCTGTCGCGCCTGGGTGCGGCTATGATGGGCAACGTTTTTTTGTGCTTACGACCTGGAGATATCCATGAGCAGCGATCTTATCAAACATGTCACCGACGCCAGCTTCGAAGCCGACGTACTCAAGGCTGAAGGCGCGGTGCTGGTCGACTACTGGGCTGAATGGTGCGGCCCATGCAAGATGATCGCGCCGGTACTGGACGACATCGCTTCGGAATATCAAGGCAAGGTGACCATCGCCAAGCTGAACATCGACGAAAACCAGGAAACCCCGGCCAAGCACGGCGTGCGTGGCATCCCGACGCTGATGCTGTTCAAGAACGGCAACGTCGAGGCCACCAAGGTCGGCGCCTTGTCCAAGTCGCAGCTCAAAGCGTTCCTCGACGCCAGCCTGTGATGTGAAGAAGCCCCGCAAATGCGGGGCTTTTCTTTATCTGTTGTAGGTAGTTTCCCCGAGGGCTGGCGAGCCCCGGCCTTGCGACCATCCAGTCGGATAGCCCCGTAAAACACTGGCCAAAACCACTAGACGTCGAAAAAAGCAAGTGTTACATTCGGCCTCGCACTGCTTCTCCAGTGCCCTCTGCACGCCGTCGCCGAAGCATCCCTAATTCGAATCAGTACGCGATCCTGTCGCCATCTAGCGGCGCGGCCTCATTAAGCCAACTGCTTAATTTTTCCCTTCCTTACATGATTACGTCACTCCCCTTATGAACCTGACAGAACTCAAGCAAAAGCCGATTACCGATCTTTTGGAAATGGCCGAACAGATGGGCATCGAAAACATGGCCCGTTCGCGCAAACAGGACGTGATTTTCGCCCTGCTGAAAAAGCATGCGAAAAGCGGCGAAGAGATCTCGGGTGACGGCGTGCTGGAGATTCTCCAGGATGGTTTCGGTTTCCTGCGTTCGGCGGATGCCTCTTACCTGGCCGGCCCTGACGACATCTACGTTTCGCCCAGCCAGATCCGTCGCTTCAACCTGCGCACCGGCGACACCATCGTCGGCAAGATCCGCCCACCGAAGGAAGGCGAGCGTTACTTCGCGCTGCTGAAGGTCGATACCATCAACTTCGACCGTCCGGAAAACGCGAAGAACAAGATCCTGTTCGAAAACCTGACGCCGCTGTTCCCGAACAAGCGCCTGAAAATGGAAGCCGGTAACGGCTCCACCGAAGACCTCACCGGTCGCGTCATCGACCTGTGCGCCCCGATCGGCAAAGGCCAGCGTGGCCTGATCGTCGCACCGCCGAAAGCCGGTAAGACCATCATGCTGCAGAACATCGCGGCCAACATTACCCGCAACAACCCCGAGTGCCACCTGATCGTCCTGCTGATCGACGAGCGCCCGGAAGAAGTGACCGAGATGCAGCGCACTGTGCGCGGCGAAGTGGTCGCCTCGACCTTCGACGAGCCGCCGACCCGCCACGTGCAGGTTGCCGAAATGGTCATCGAGAAGGCCAAGCGCCTGGTCGAGCACAAGAAAGACGTGGTCATCCTGCTCGACTCCATCACCCGTCTGGCGCGTGCCTACAACACCGTGATCCCGAGCTCCGGCAAGGTACTGACCGGTGGTGTCGATGCCCACGCCCTGGAGAAGCCGAAGCGCTTCTTCGGTGCCGCCCGTAACATCGAGGAAGGCGGTTCGCTGACCATCATCGCCACCGCGCTGGTCGAGACTGGCTCGAAGATGGACGAAGTGATCTACGAAGAGTTCAAGGGTACCGGCAATATGGAGCTGCCCCTGGACCGCCGCATCGCCGAGAAGCGTGTGTTCCCGGCCATCAACATCAACAAGTCCGGTACCCGTCGCGAAGAGCTGCTGACCGCCGACGACGAACTGCAGCGCATGTGGATCCTGCGCAAGCTGCTGCACCCGATGGACGAGATCGCCGCCATCGAGTTCCTGGTCGACAAGCTCAAGCAGACCAAGACCAACGATGAGTTCTTCCTGTCGATGAAGCGCAAGTAAGCGTTTCAGGCTGGAACTGATTGGGGCTGCTTTGCAGCCCATCGCCGGCAAGCCGGCTCCCACAGGGCTCACATGACCTTGTGGGAGCCGGCTTGCCGGCGATGGGGCGCGAAGCGGCCCCAAGTCATTCTTGGCCTTTACCCTGCCAACGGCGCTACACTCTGCACCCCGACCGATACGCCCAACACGAGGCCTTTGCATGCAGTATCGCGATCTGCGCGACTTCATTCGTGGCCTGGAACAGCGCGGTGAACTCAAGCGCATCCAGGTTCCCATCTCCCCAGTTCTGGAAATGACCGAAGTCTGCGACCGCACGCTGCGCGCCAAGGGCCCGGCCTTGCTCTTCGAAAAGCCCACTGGGTTCGACATGCCGGTGCTGGGCAACCTGTTCGGCACCCCCGAGCGCGTGGCGATGGGCATGGGCGCCGAGTCGACCGAAGAACTGCGCGAAATCGGCAAGCTGCTGGCGTTTCTCAAGGAGCCGGAGCCGCCGAAGGGCCTGAAGGACGCCTGGTCGAAGCTGCCGATCTTCAAGAAGGTCGTGTCCATGGCGCCGAAGGTGGTCAAGGACGCGGTATGCCAGGAAATCGTGGTCGAAGGCGATGACGTTGACCTCGGCCAGCTGCCGATCCAGCACTGCTGGCCTGGCGATGTTGCGCCGCTGATCACCTGGGGCCTGACCGTGACCCGTGGGCCGAACAAGGACCGCCAGAACCTGGGCATCTATCGCCAGCAGGTGATTGGCCGCAACAAGGTGATCATGCGCTGGCTGAGCCACCGCGGCGGGGCGCTGGACTACCGCGAATGGTGCGAGAAGCATCCTGGCCAGCCGTTCCCGGTAGCCGTGGCGTTGGGCGCGGACCCGGCGACCATCCTCGGTGCCGTGACCCCGGTCCCGGACACGCTTTCCGAATACGCCTTCGCTGGCCTGTTGCGTGGCAACCGCACCGAACTGGTCAAGTGCCGTGGCAACGACCTGCAGGTACCGGCCACCGCCGAGATCATCCTCGAAGGCGTGATCCACCCCGGCGAGATGGCCCCGGAAGGCCCGTACGGCGACCACACCGGCTACTACAACGAAGTGGACAGCTTCCCGGTGTTCACCGTCGAGCGCATCACCCACCGGCAAAAGCCGATCTACCACAGCACCTATACCGGCCGGCCGCCGGATGAGCCGGCGATTCTCGGCGTGGCGCTGAACGAAGTGTTCGTGCCGATCCTGCAGAAGCAGTTCCCCGAGATCACCGACTTCTATCTGCCGCCGGAAGGCTGCTCGTACCGCATGGCGGTGGTGACCATGAAGAAGCAGTACCCGGGGCATGCCAAGCGCGTCATGCTGGGTGTGTGGTCGTTCCTGCGACAGTTCATGTACACCAAGTTCGTTATCGTTACCGACGACGATATCAACGCCCGCGACTGGAACGATGTGATCTGGGCCATCACCACGCGCATGGACCCCAAGCGTGATACGGTGATGATCGACAACACCCCCATCGACTACCTCGACTTCGCGTCGCCAGTGTCGGGGCTGGGGTCGAAGATGGGCCTGGACGCCACGCACAAATGGCCGGGCGAGACTACACGCGAATGGGGCCGGGTCATCGTCAAGGACGAGGCCGTCACCCGCCGTATCGATGAGTTGTGGGACCAGTTGGGAATAGATTGATGCAGGTAACCTTGCAGCCTTCCGGGGCGGTACTGGCGGTCGAACCGGGTGAAAGGATTCTGGATGCGGCACGGCGACTGGGCTATGACTGCCCGAACAGCTGCCGCAACGGCAACTGCCATGTGTGTGCCGCGCTGCTGGTGGAAGGCAGTGTTCGCCAGGAAGGCCAGGTGCGCGATCACGGTGAGCTGTTCACCTGCATCGCCGAGCCGCTGGAGGACTGTGTGTTGCTGTGGGATGGTGTGCTGGCCCTGGGCGAGCTGCCGCTGCGCAAGCTGGCCTGTACCGTGAGCGAGTGCGTCGAGATCGGTGGCGATGTCTGGCGCGTGCGCCTGCGCGCGCCGGCCGGCAAGCCGCCCCGCTACCACGCCGGGCAATACCTGATGATCGAGCGCGAGGGCATGGACAAGGCGGCTTTTTCGCTCGCTTCGGCGCCCCACGGTGGGCGTGAGCTGGAGCTACATGTACTGGCCCGCGAAAGCAGTGCCGTGCAGTTGATCGAGCAGTTGAAGCGCAATGGTCTGGCCCGCATCGAACTGCCATTTGGGGATGCTCACCTGGCAGAGTTGCCCGACGGCCCGCTGGTACTGATCGCCGCCGGTACCGGCATGGGGCAGATGCACAGCCTGATCGAGCACTGCCGGGCGCAGGGCTTCAAGCACCCGGTGCACTTGTATTGGGGTGTACGCCGGCCTGAAGACTTCTACCAGATCGAGCACTGGGCTGAGTGGGAGCGTCTGCCGAACCTGTTCCTGCACAAGGTGGTCAGCGATCTGTGCGGTTGGGAGGGGCGGTGTGGCCTGCTCCATGAAGCGGTATGCGAGGATATCGGCGACCTCAACCAGGTGCACGTCTATGCCAGTGGCTCGCCGAACATGGTCTACGCCACCCTCGATGCATTGGTCGAGGCCGGCATGGATGCCCACCGTATGCGGGCTGACGTGTTTGCCTACGCGCCACGCGGCTGAAGTAACACGGCACGCTGCAAGGGCGTGCCGGGTTTAATAACCAAGTGTTTTCCTGTTGATTATATGGCGAAGATTGTTACCGGTACGGGTAATAAGTTTCGCTATACTCGGACTATTAGTTTCCGTTCAGCGGATGCTTTAATGAAATCCTGTTTTCGGGGTTGAGTGCAAAGAGCGATTTGCCTTACGTTAGGCACAAGGCAAGGCGCGGAGCAAGTCGGGCCGCCGCATCGCCGCTCCCACGCGACCCTGATGTGCCTTGGTGGCAGCGGGCTTGCCCCGCGACAACGACCGAAAGGCACTGTAATACACGCACTTTGGTAGTTCACAGGAAATAATGGCGGCAGCTCATGTCGACACTTGAAAGTTCATCCTGGCAAGTCTCCTATCCGCCGTCGCTCGACTTCGGCCAACAACTCACCGCCGAACAATTGCATCGCTCGATGCAGGATACGATGTCGCAACATGAGGGCGGCCCGGTCTGGCTATTTGCCTACGGTTCGCTGATCTGGCGCCCCGAATGCAACTCGGTAGAGCGCCAGCGGGCGCGGGTGCATGGTTATCACCGCGGCCTCTACCTGTGGTCCCATGAACACCGTGGCACACCGGAGTGCCCGGGCCTGGTGTTCGGCCTGGACCGTGGCGGCTCCTGCAGCGGCTTCGCCTTCCGTCTGGACGAAACCAACCTGCACGACTCGCTGATGGCCCTGTGGCAGCGTGAGATGCCGTTCCCGGCCTATCGTCCGCATTGGCTGAGCTGCCGCCTGGACGATGGCAGCAAGGTGCAGGCGCTGGGTTTCGTGCTGGAGCGGCACCTGCCCTGCTACGCGGGCAACCTGCCGGACACCCTGCTCAGCCAGATCCTCGCCAGCGCCAAGGGGCGCTACGGCACCACGCGCGATTACGTGGAGCAGACCCTCAACGCCCTGCGCAGCCACCAGATGCCCGATCGCAACCTGGAAGCGCGCTTCAGGCGTTGCCACAACCTGCGCGAGGTGTGAGCCCCGCGCACCGGCTTCACTCCTGGCCGGCGGCGGTGCCGAGGAACTTGCGCAGGAACTGGCGTGTGCGCTCTTCCTTCGGGTTGGCGAACAGCGCCTTGGCCTCGCCCTGCTCGACGATCACGCCCTTGTCGAAGAAGATCACCCGGTTGGCGACATCGCGGGCGAAGCTCATCTCGTGGGTGACGATGATCATGGTGCGCTTCTCCTCGGCCAGGCCGCGGATGGTTTCCAGCACTTCGCCGACCAGTTCGGGGTCGAGCGCCGAAGTGGGCTCGTCGAACAGGATCACTTCTGGCTCCATGGCCAGGGCGCGAGCGATGGCCACCCGTTGCTGCTGGCCACCGGACAGGCGCCTGGGGTAGGCGTCCTCCTTGCCCGCCAGGCCGACCTTGGCCAACAGGCGCCTGGCCAGTTCGATGGCCTTGTCACGAGGCGTCTTCTTGACGATCACCGGCCCTTCGATGACGTTCTCCAGGGCGGTGCGGTGCGGGAACAGGTTGAAGTTCTGGAACACGAACCCGGCCTGTTGGCGCAGGCGGCGGATAGCACTCTGCTGACCACCCAACGGACGGTTGGCATCGATGCTGATATCGCCGATCTGGATGCGCCCGGCGTCGGGGGTTTCCAGCAGGTTCAGGCAGCGCAGGAAGGTGGTCTTGCCCGAGCCGCTGGGGCCGATGATGGCCACCACTTCGCCGGGCTGCACGCTCAGGTCGATGCCGTTGAGCACGGTCTGGCCCTTGAACTGCTTGGTCAGGCCTTCTACTACGATCATCTCAGTGCTCCTGGTCGTGCTGGTTGACCCGCGCTTCCATGCGGTTCTGGAAGTGCGCCAGGATGCTGCAGAGGATCCAGTAGACCACCGCGACAGCCAGGTACATGGTGAAGACCTCGAAGGTCCGTGCGGTGATCAGCTGCGCCTGGCGGAACAGCTCGGGCACCTGGATGGTCGCCGCCAGGGCGGTGTCCTTGACCAGCGAGATGAAGCTGTTGCCCAGCGGTGGCAGGGCAGTGCGCAGGGCCTGCGGCAGGATCGCCCGGCGCATGGCCTGGGTGCGTGTCATGCCGATGCTGGCGGCGGCTTCCCACTGGCCACGGTCGATCGAGGAGATTGCCGCGCGGAGGATCTCGCAGATATACGCCGCCATGTTCAGTGACAGGCCGATCAGCGAGGCCGGGATCGGATCGAGCTCGATGCCGATCTGCGGCAGGCCGAAGTAGATCACGAACAGCTGCACCAGCAGCGGCGTGCCGCGGAAGAACGACACATAGATGCGCGCCAGCCAGTCCAGCGGCAGGATCTTCGACAGCCGCATCAGCGCCAGGGCAAAGCCCAGCACCAGGCCAAAGAACATGCCGCCGACGCTGAGCAGCACGGTATAACCCGCGCCCTTCAACAGGAAGGGCGCGGAATCGACAACGAGTTGCAGGCTTTCAGCGATCATTTGGTGACATCGGCACCGAAGTATTTCTCGGACAGCTTGGCCAGCGAGCCGTCGGCCTTGAGCTTGTCGATGGCCTTGTTCAGCGCGTCGAGCAGTTCAGGTTCGCCTTTGCGCAAGGCCACGCCCGATTCCAGCTTGGAGAATTTCTCGCCAGCGAGTGCGGTCGGTTTCTTGTCCTTGGCGGTTTTCTGGACGTACTCGAGTGCAGCCAGGCGATCGATCAGGATGGCGTCGATACGACCGTTGCGCAGGTCGGCGAACTTGGTCGGGTCATCTTCGTAGGTGCGCACATCGGCTGTCGGCACATCCTGTTTGACCCATTGCTCATAGTTGGTGCCCAGGCCGACACCGACCTTCTTGCCACCGAGATCGGCGGCAGTCTTGATGTTTTTCTCGTTGTCACTGCCCTTGAGTACCAGGGCCTGAATGCCGGAAACGGTGTAGGGTTCGGAGAAATCGTACTTCTTCTTGCGTTCCTCGGAGATGGTCACCTGGTTGATCACCACGTCGAGGCGCTTGGATTCCAGTGCGGCGAGGATGCCGTCCCACTTGGTCGGCTGGACCTTGGCCTTGACCCCCAGCTCCTTGGCCAGCAACTCGGACAGCTCGACCTCGAAGCCGGTCAGCTTGCCGTTTTCGTCCTGGAAGCTGAACGGTGGGTAGGTGCCTTCCAGGCCGACGTTGATCACGCCTTTTTCCTGGATGGTCTTCAACTGCTCGCCGGCAAAGGCCTGGCCGAGCAGGCCGGCGCCGAGCAGAAGCGCCAGGCTGGCGTTGAGAAGGGGTTTGGCGAATTTGGTCATGGCATGCCCCGCGCTTGTTGTGGAAGTAGTGAGGTGGCGACTATAGAGGTGGGCTTCATAGGCCGGGAAATAATAAAAAATCAGGTTGTTATTCCCAAACTGCAAATTGCAGCGGCTTATACCCGACTTAGCTCAGGATGGAATAAAGCGTTGTTTTTTCCAAGAGGCAGATTTGACGTATCGTGTTTTGCACCTCCTTGTAGGAGCGTATGCATACCGAGAAAGCCGCCTGGCAGGAGAAACACCGTGAGCGAACAACCATCAACCGGGCACTGGCAACTGCAGGGTATTGTCAGTGGCCTGCGCAACGCCCGCGAGCAGTGGCGCAGCAGCAATGGCCGCAGCAGCGGCGAGCAGGGCGGGCGCGAACTGCCGTCGCGCGAGGCGCTGCGGCAGATCCTCGAGCAGCTGTGCGGCGCGCTGTTCCCGATGCGCCTTGGGCCGGTGGACCTGCGCGAGGAAAGCGAGGACTTTTATGTGGGCCACACCCTCGACGCCGCCCTCACCGCGCTGCTGGCCCAGGCCCGTCTGGAACTGCGCTACGCGGCGCGCCATGGCAAGACCGATGTGGTCGATGTCGATACCCACGCCCTGCGCCTGATCCAGGATTTCGCTGCGGCCCTGCCGGCGCTGCGCGTGCTGCTGGACACCGACGTACTTGCCGCCTTCCACGGCGACCCGGCGGCGCGCAGCGTCGACGAGGTGCTGCTGTGCTACCCGGGCATCCTGGCGATCATCCACCATCGGCTGGCCCACCACCTCTATCGAGCCGGCCTGCCGCTGCTGGCGCGGATCAGTTCGGAGCTGGCGCACTCGGCCACCGGCATCGACATCCATCCCGGTGCGCAGATCGGCCCGAGCTTCTTCATCGACCATGGCACCGGCGTGGTGATCGGCGAGACCGCGATCATCGGCGAGCGGGTGCGCATCTACCAAGCGGTGACCCTGGGCGCCAAGCGCTTCCCCAGCGACGAGTCCGGCACCTTGCACAAGGGCCTGGCGCGGCACCCGATCGTCGAGGACGACGTGGTGATCTACGCCGGCGCGACCATCCTCGGGCGGATCACCATCGGCAAGGGTTCGACCATTGGCGGCAACGTCTGGCTGACCCGCAGCGTGCCGGCTGACAGCAACATTACCCAGGCGAACCTGCAACTGGATTGCGAGGGCAAGAAAGCCCTCTAGCTCAAGGCTTATGAGGCGTGGCGGCGGGACTTCCCGCCCCCACCTCGATCACGCCCTGGAGCGGCATCGGGTCGCATTGAAATCCAATCCATGTTTAACTTGAACGCTTGTTCAACGAAAAACGCTGGTCCATTGCCGGTGTTCAAAAGGAGGAATCGCCTTTGCTGAACCCGTTCAATCCGAACCTCACGTCCCGTGACGAGGTGCCCGTTCGATGAGTGCACCGACCCCCGACCTTGCCAACGGCAAGATCCGCATGAACCCCCCCGTGTTCTATTTCGCGGCAAGCTTCATCCTCATTTTCGGCCTGATCGTCATCGCCCAGCCCCAGGCTGCCGGCGAGTGGTTGCTGGCCGCGCAGAACTGGGCGGCCAACACGGTCGGCTGGTACTACATGCTGGCCATGACCCTGTACCTGGTCTTCGTGGTGGTCACTGCCTTGTCGGGCTACGGCAAGATCAAGCTCGGCGCTGACCACGACGAACCCGAGTTCAGCTACCTGTCCTGGGCCGGCATGCTGTTCGCCGCCGGCATCAGCATCACGCTGTTCTTCTTCTGCGTCTCCGAACCGCTGACCCACATGCTCCAGCCGCCGCAGGGCGAGGCGGGCACGGCCGAGGCCGGGCGCCAGGCGATGCAGATCCTGTTCCTGCACTGGGGCCTGCACGGCTGGGGTGTATTCGCCTTCGTCGGCATGGCGCTCGCCTATTTCGCCTACCGCCACAACCTGCCACTGGCCCTGCGCTCGGCGCTGTACCCGCTGATCGGCAAGCGCATCAACGGGCCGATCGGCTACGCGGTGGATGGCTTCGGCATCATCGCCACGGTATTCGGCCTGGGCGCCGACATGGGCTTTGGCGTGCTGCACCTGAACGCAGGCCTGGACTACCTGTTCGGCATCAGCCACAGCCAATGGGTGCAGGTGATCCTCATCACCCTGATGATGGGCGCGGCCGTGGCCGTGGCGGTCGCCGGGGTGGAGAAGGGCGTGCGGGTGATGAGCGACATCAACCTGTTCCTGGCCTGCGCGCTGCTGCTGTTCGTGCTGTTCGCCGGGCCCACCCAGCACCTGTTCAACACCCTGATCCAGAACCTCGGTGACTACCTTGGCGCCCTGCCGCGCAAGAGCTTCGATGTGTACGCCTACGGCGAGCAGCGCGACTGGCTGGGCGGCTGGACGGTGTTCTACTGGGCCTGGTGGATTGCCTGGGCGCCGTTCGTGGGGTTGTTCATCGCCCGTATCTCGCGGGGCCGGACCATTCGCGAGTTCGTCTTCGGCGTGCTGCTGATCCCGCTGGGCTTCACCCTGGCGTGGATGTCGATCTTCGGCAACAGCGCCCTCGACCAGGTGATCAACCACGGCATGACCGCGCTCGGCCAGTCAGCCCTCGAAAACCCGTCGATGAGCCTGTACCTGCTGCTGGAAACCTACCCGTGGAGCAAGACGGTGATCGCCGTGACGGTGTTCATCAGCTTTGTGTTCTTCGTCACTTCGGCCGACTCCGGCACCGTGGTGCTGTCGACGCTGTCGGCCAAGGGCGGTGGCGCCGACGAGGACGGCCCGAACTGGCTGCGGATCTTCTGGGGCGCGATGACCGCGCTGATTACCAGCAGCCTGCTGTTCGCCGGCAGCATCGATTCGCTGAAGTCGGCGGTGGTGCTGACCTCGCTGCCGTTCTCGCTGATCCTGCTGTGCATGATGTGGGGGCTGCACAAGGCCTTCTACCTGGAAAGCCAGCGGCAGATCGCGCAGATGCATTCGCTGGCGCCGTTCGCCCAATCCCGGCGCGGGCGTGGCGGCTGGCGCCAACGCCTGAGCCAGGCGGTGCACTTCCCGTCTCGGGACGAGGTGTATCGCTTCATGGACGACGTGGTGCGCCCGGCCATTGCCGAAGTGCGCGAGGTGTTCGAGCAGAAGGGCCTGGTGCTGATCACCCAGGACGACCCGAGCCACGACAACGTCAGCCTGAAGATCGGTCATGGCGAGGAACAGCCGTTCATCTACCAGGTGCAGATGCGCGGTTACTTCACGCCATCGTTCGCCCTGGGCGGGCTGGGCACCCAGGACTTGAAGAACCGCCGCTACTACCGCGCGGAGGTACACCTGTCCGAGGGCAGCCAGAACTACGACCTGGTGGGCTACAGCAAGGAGCAGATCATCAACGACATCCTCGACCAGTACGAGCGGCACATGCAGTACCTGCACCTGGTCAGGTAGGTCGCTGGGGACGCTATGCGACCCTTTCGCTGGCTCCCACAGGGTTGTCGCAATACCTGTGGGAGCTGGCTTGCCAGCGAAAGGAAGCCAAAGGCCTCCCCCCGATCTTTCAGAACGGCGCATCCCCCAGGATGGTCGCCCGATGCATCACCCGCCGGCTGGGCCGGTAGTCATCCACCGCAAAGTGCTGCGTCACGCGGTTGTCCCAGAACGCCACGTCATTTTCCTGCCAACGCCAGCGAATGCTGAACTCCGGCCGCGTCGCATGGGCGAACAGCAGCTTGAGCAGCGCCTCGCTCTCCTGCTCATTCAATTCGTTGATCCGCGTGGTGAAACCTTCATTGACGAACAATGCCTTGCGTCCACTGACCGGGTGCGTGCGCACCACCGGGTGCGACAGCGGCGGGTTGTTGCGCCGGGTCGTCTCCCAGCGTGCCAGGTCCTCGGGCGTGGTGCCGAAACGCTCCAGCGGGAACGACTTGGTGAAATCATGGGTGGCGGTCAGGCCGTCGAGCATCGTACGCAGCGGCGCCGACAGCGCCTCGAACGCAGCGATACCGCTGGCCCACAGAGTGTCGCCGCCATAGGCCGGCAACTGCTTGGCGCTGAGCACCGCGCCCAGCGCCGGGGTTGGCAGGAAGGTCACGTCGGTGTGCCACACGGCGTTGTCGCGCACGTCGGTGACTGCGGTGTCGAGGATCAGTACCTGCGGTGTCTCCGGCACATTGGGGTAGATCGGGTGGATATGCAGGTCGCCGAAGCGGGCGGCGAAGCGCGCCTGCTGCTCGGGGGTGATCGGTTGGTCGCGGAAGAACAGCACCTGGTGTTCGAGCAGCGCCTGCTCGATGGCGTCACGCTGTTCGGCAGTGATGTCGCGGCTGATGTCCACGCCGCTGATCTGCGCGCCCAGTGCCGGGCTCAAGGGGGTAACGGTCAGGCTCATGTGGTTTCTCGTTGCAGGTGCCGGGTTGCCGGCGTGGTCATTCGGTGATCAATGGCTCTGGCCGTGCCAGGGCACCAGCTTGCGCTGCAGGGCGCGCAGGCCCATCTCCAGGGCGAAGGCGATCAGGGCGATCAGCAGAATCCCCAGGACCACCACATCGGTGACCAGGAACTGCGCTGCCGACTGCACCATGAAGCCCAGGCCACTGGTGGCGGCGATCAGCTCGGCGGCCACCAGCGTCGACCAGCCCACGCCGAGGCCGATGCGGATGCCGGTGAGGATGTCGGGCAGCGCACTGGGCAGGATCACATGGCGAATCAGCTGGATTTTGCTGGCGCCCAGCGACTGCGCGGCACGCAGCTTGGCGGGGTCGACGGTGCGCACGCCGGTGGCGGTAGCGATGGCGATCGGGGCGCAGATCGCCAGGTAGATCAAAAGCACTTTCGACAGCTCGCCTATGCCGCACCAGATGACGATCAGCGGCAGGTAGGCCAGCGGCGGGATCGGTCGATAAAACTCGATCAGCGGATCGAGGATGCCGCGGGCCACGCGGTTGTAGCCGATGGCGATGCCCACCGGGATCGCGGTCAGGGTGGCGGCCAGCAGCGCCAGGCCGATGCGCCCCAGGCTCGCGCCCAGGTGCTGCCACAGGCTGGCGTCCATGTAGCCCTGGGTGAGCAGCGTCCAGCCCTTGGCCAGGATATCGGCGGGAGAGGGCAGGAACAGCGGCTCGATCCAGCCGGCGGCGGTAACCAGCCACCACACCAACAGCAGCGAGGCCAGGGTAAGGGCGCTGATCCAGCGGGTCGGCAAGGGCTTGCGGGTTTTCACGACAGGTGGTGTCCGGGCTGCCTGCTTGGCGGCGGCTGGCAATTCGATACTGCTCATGCGGACTCCTGACGTTGCGAGAACACCCGCGCCAGCACGTGCTCGCGGGTTTCGATGAAGCGTGGATCGGACTTGATCGCCCGGGCCGACTCGCCAGCGGCGTAACGCTGGCCGAAGTCCAGTTGCAGGCGCTCGACCACACGCCCCGGATTGGGCGCCAGGAGCACCAGCTCGGTGGCGAGGAACACCGCTTCCTCGATGTCGTGGGTGATCAGGAACACTGGCTTGGCGGTGCGCTGCCAGACCTGCAGCAACAGCTCCTGCATCTGTTCGCGGGTAAAGGCATCGAGGGCGCCGAACGGTTCGTCCATCAACAGCACCCGCGGGTCGGCGGCCAGCGCCCGGGCAAGGCCCACGCGCTGCTTCTGCCCGCCGGACAATTGCCAAACACGCCGCTCACCGAAGCCGGCCAGGTCTACCAGCGCCAGCATCTCGCGCGCCTTGGCTTCGCGCTGTGCACGCGGTACGCCGGCCAGCTCCAGGCCGAAGGCGACGTTGCCGAGCACGTCCTGCCAGGGCAGCAGGGCGTCGTCCTGGAACACCACGCCGCGCTCGGCGCCCGGGCCTTGCACCGGTGCGCCATCGAGGGTGATGCGCCCGCCACTGGGGGCGACGAAGCCGGCGATCAGGTTGAGCAGCGAGGTCTTGCCGCTGCCGGAAGGCCCGAGGGCCACCAGCAGCTGGCGCGGACCCAGGCTCAGGTTGATGTCTGCCAGCACCGGGGTGGTGGCGCCGGGGTACTGTGCGCTGATGCGCTCCAGCTCGAGCAAGGCCATGACGGGCTCCGGATCAGTTGGGCAGGTACTGGGCGCTGACGTAGGGCGCGTAGTCCGGCAGCACGGCATCGACCTTGCCCTGTTGCTTGAGGAAGGTGGCGGTGTCGGTCAGCGCCTGGGTGGTCGGTGCGCCGAGTGCACTGGCCTGGTCGGCGGCCAGTGGGTAGACGTTGCCCTGCAGCAGCACCGGAATATCGGCGGGCTTGGCGCCAGACAATTTGACCAGCTTGGCGACATTGTCCTTGTTGGCCAGCCAGGCTTGCGGGTCCTTGCGGTAATCGGCATAGGCGTCGAGGGTGACCTTGGCGAACGACTTGACGATCTCCGGGTGCTTGGCGGCGAAGTCCTTGCGCACGATCCAGGCGTCGAAGGTCGGCGCGCCTTTCTCGGCCAGCTCGCCGGAGGTGATCAGCACCTTGCCGTTCTCCTTGGCCACGCCCAGGGCCGGGTCCCAGACGTAGGTGGCGTCGATGTCACCGCGTTTCCAGGCGGCGATGATGGCCGGTGGCGCAAGGTTGAGGATCTGCACCTTCGACGGGTCGATGTTCCAACTCTTCAGCGCGGCCAACAGGCTGTAGTGGCCGGTGGAGACGAACGGCACGGCGACTTTCTTGCCGACTAGATCCTGCGGGGTCTTGATGCTGTCGCGGGCGACCAGGGCCTCGCCGGCGCCGATCTGGGTGGCGATCAGAAAGGTTTCCACAGGCAATTTGCGGGTGGCGGCGGCGGCCAGCGGGCTGGAGCCGAGGTAGCCGATCTGCACGTCGCCCGAGGCGACGGCGGTGATCACATCGGCGCCGTTGTCGAACTTGCGCCAGTCGATGCTGGCCTTGCTGTCCTTTTCATAGGTGCCATCGACCTGGGCCACCTTGGCCGGGTCGACGGTGGTCTGGTAGGCAACGGTCAGGTCGGCGGCCTGGGCCAGCCAGCTGGCACTGGCGAGGGTCAGGGCGGCGAACAGGCGCAGCGGAGCATGCGGGATCATGGTTGAACCTCTCGTCAGGCATTCGGGGATAGATGGCGAGAAGACTAGATGATCTAAGAAATATGAAATAAATAACTTTTTCGAATTAGCTTAAAAGCCAATCGCTCTGACCCCCGCCCGTATGGGGCAGCGGTACCGGTGGCGGAATCAGCCAAGCCAGCTAGGCTTGATCGGTTCCGACGGGAGGCCGTCGGTCGCCACCTCTGCAAACGTTTGCACATAACCTAAAGGTATGATTGACGGCGTCGATACAACGATTTGTAGGAATGGTTCCGATGTTATTCCGTAAAAATCTTACAGATTCATAAAACGGTCATTTTGGATTTATAGGATTGTCATTATCCTGTAGCGCAGATCGACGGATTAGACCAAAGTCGCGAATCGATCGTTAGCGATTGACTTGGCGGTCACGCTTTAGGGCTAAATCGCCAATCCGGGTGAGTGGGGCAGCAGATTCCGCCGCTTGAGACGCACAAAAATTAGAACGTAGAGGAGCAAAACATGTACAAGTCCAGCCTGGCCCTGGCCGTGGCACTGGGGGTTCTCGCCCAACAAGCAGGCGCTGCCGGTTTCATCGAGGACAGCAAGCTGTCCCTGAGCTCGCGCACCATGTACTTCGACAACAACAACCGTGAAGCGCACGCCACTCCGGCGACCGCGACTCGCCCGGCCGGCAAGCGCCCGGATCAGCGTGAAACCGGTCAAGGTTTCAAACTGGACTACATTTCCGGTTTCACTGAAGGCACCGTAGGCTTCGGTGTCGATGCCCAAGCTGTATGGGGTATCCACTTGGATGGTGGCAAGGGCTACCACAAGGCCGGCTTCCTCCCAGACGACAGCGATGGCTCCTCGGTAAGCCAGTGGGCCCGTGTCGGCGCCAACGCCAAGGCTCGCTTCTCCAAGACCGAAGCACACTTCGGTAGCGCCCTCGCACCAATGCTGCCGATCCTTGTCTCCAACGACGGTCGACTGCTGCCGCAAACCTTCGAAGGTGCCACCATCACCTCGAAGGAAATCGACAACCTGACCATCAACGCCGGTCAGCTGACCCACGCGATGGGTCGTGCGTCGAGCAACCGTACCGGCCTGTCGGTCAACGGCGCGAGCGCTGACAGCAACAAGTTCCGCTACGGTGGCCTGGACTACAAGCTCACTCCAGACCTGACCCTGCAGTACTACTACTCGAACCTGGAAGACTTCTACAAGCAGAGCTTCCTGGGTGCCACCCACGTGTTCAAGATCGCTGACGATCAGTCGTTCAAGACCGACCTGCGCTACTTCGACAGCAGCAGCGACGGCAAGAACGGTCACGGCGGCGGCTACAACTTCAACAACAACGGTGGTTATGCCAAGGAAACCGGCAAGGTCGACAACAAGACCTGGTCCGCCATGTTCACCTATACCCTCGGTGGCCACGCGCTGATGCTCGGTCATCAGCAGGTCAACGATGATGGTGGTTTCGTCTGGCTGAACCAGGGTGGTGTCGTTGATGGTAACGGCCGTGCCGAAGGTGCTGGCGGCGCCAGCTTCTACCTGTTCACCGACAGCATGATCAACCAGTTCGCCAAGGCGGGTGAAAACACCACCTTCGGTCAGTACTCCTACGACTTCGCCCGTCTGGGCGTACCGGGCCTGAAGGCTTCGGTAGCTTACCTGCGTGGTCAGGATGGTCGTAACACCGATGGCCACGGTACCTTCAGCGAGTGGGAGCGCGACGCTCGCGTCGACTACGTTCTGCAGGAAGGCACGCTCAAGGGTCTGGGCTTCAGCCTGCGTCAGGGCGTTTACCGCGGCACCGGTTCGGGCGCTGCAAACGACCAGGACCAGACTCGCTTCATCGTCAACTACACTTACGCCTTCATGTAAGTCGTAGCTGCACAAAGAAAGCCTCGCCTAGTGCGAGGCTTTTTTGTGCCTGCAAATTCGTATGCAATCTGGTTATAAATAAATCGATATTTATTCTTTTTATTTTGATTCGGAAGCAGGCACATTGAACCCACAAGGCCAGACACAGCACAGGAGCCGCTTCCATGAGCCTCAAACTCGGCGATATCGCCCCCGATTTCGAACAGGATTCCAGCGCCGGAAAGATCCGTTTCCACGAATGGCTGGGCGACAGCTGGGGCGTGCTGTTCTCCCACCCGGCCGACTTCACCCCGGTGTGCACCACCGAACTGGGCCTGACCGCCAAGCTCAAGGATGATTTCGCCAAGCGCGGGGTCAAGGCCATCGCCCTGTCGGTGGACCCGGTGGACTCGCACCACAAGTGGATCGACGACATCAACGAGACGCAGAACACCGTGGTCAACTTTCCGATCATCGCCGATGCCGACCGCAAGGTGTCCGACCTGTACGACCTGATCCACCCCAATGCCAGCGACACCCTGACCGTGCGCTCACTGTTCGTCATCGACCCGAACAAGAAGGTGCGCCTGACCATTACCTATCCGGCCAGTACCGGGCGCAACTTCAACGAGATCCTGCGGGTGATCGATTCGCTGCAGCTGACCGACAACTACAAGGTCGCCACGCCGGGCAACTGGCAGGACGGCGATGAGGTAGTGATCGTGCCTTCGCTCAAGGACGAAGATGAAATCAAACGTCGTTTCCCGAAAGGATATCGGGCGGTGAAACCCTATCTGCGGCTGACCCCGCAACCCAATCGTTGAAGCATTCCTCGTTGCATTGCTCTTAGCCAAGCAGGGATCTTCGGGCCGTTTCGACGGCCCTTTTTTATACCTTCCGAACGGTATCCACGATCCCTGTAGGAGCGGCTTTAGCCGCGATGCAAGCACCGCAGTACCTGGCACCCGCTTCGCGGGTGATCGCGGCTGAAGCCGCTCCTACAGGGGTGGTACATATATATCTCTATATGGAATAAATACATAAATAAATATGATTTATAGGTATATGTGACGAGCTGTTAATGTCGTTACATCCAGCGGGGACAACCCCTCGCGGCCCTGCAATCGAATCGAAGGAAGCGCTTTCAATGCTGGTTGTCTCTGTCGGTGGTAGCCCCAGTCTTCGTTCACGCTCCGGCGTGCTGCTAGAGCGCTCGCGCGACTGGCTGCAGGAGCGGGGTGTCGAAGTGGTGACCTTCCAGGTGCGTGAGTTTCCTGCCGAAGATCTGCTGCATGCCCGTTTCGACAGCCCACAGGTGCGCCACTTCAACGAACTTGTAGCCCAGGCCGACGGCCTGGTGGTGGCCACGCCGGTGTACAAGGCGTCCTTCGCCGGGGCCTTGAAGACCTTGCTCGACCTGCTGCCCGAGCGGGCCCTGGAACACAAGGTGGTGTTGCCGATCGCAACCGGCGGCAGCATCGCCCACATGCTGGCCGTGGACTACGCGCTCAAGCCCGTGCTGTCGGCCCTCAAGGCGCAGGAGACCCTGCAAGGGATCTTCGCCGACGACAGCCAGATTGCCTACGGTGAGGGCACCCGACCCGCGCAATTGGCCGCTGCCCTGGAGCAGCGCCTGCAGGATTCGCTGGAAACATTCCACAGCGCCATGGCGCGCCGGCCCCAACCTGTCGCCCCCGGCGTGCTCAACGAACGCCTGATCAGTGCCCGCTGGAGTATCTGAACCAGGCTTGACCGCTCCATCGCTGTCCCCACCTTACTCGCCCGCCAACGAGGCAAGCAGGTGCTACCCGAACCCAACTCGCACAGGAGAGCGCCATGCGCACAGTCTTCTTGCGTCGTGGTCTGGTCGCCCTGTTCGCGGCGGCTGTGTCCTTCGGCGCCATCAGCCAAGCCCAGGCCGAGAGCCTGCGTATCGGTTACCAGAAATACGGCACCCTGGTGCTGCTCAAGGCCAAGGGCTCGCTGGAAAAGCGCCTGAAGGAACAGGGCATCGACGTGCAATGGACCGAGTTTCCCGGCGGTCCACAGCTGCTCGAAGGGCTCAACGTCGGCTCCATCGACTTTGGCGTGACCGGCGAAACGCCGCCGGTGTTTGCCCAGGCCGCGGGCGCCGATCTGCTCTACGTCGCCTATGAGCCGCCAGCTCCGCACAGCGAGGCGATCCTGGTGCCGAAGGGGTCGACGATCCAGTCGGTGAAGGAACTCAAGGGCAGGAAAGTCGCCCTCAACAAGGGTTCCAACGTGCATTACCTGCTGGTGCGTGCCCTGGAAGACGCCGGTCTCAGGTACACCGATATCCAGCCCGTCTACCTGCCCCCCGCCGATGCCCGTGCCGCCTTCGAGCGCGGCAGTGTCGATGCCTGGGTGATCTGGGATCCGTACCAGGCCGCCGCCGAGCAACAGTTGCAGGCACGCACCCTGCGTGACGGCAAGGATCTGGTCGACAATCACCAGTTCTACCTCGCCACCCGCAGCTATGCGACCCAGCACCCGGCGGTGATCAACACCCTGGTTGAAGAGGTGCGTGCCGTGGGCGAATGGTCCCAGGCCAATCCGCAGCAGGTCACCGACCAGGTTGCGCCGCTGCTTGGCCTGCCCGCCGACATCACCCTGACTTCGGTCAAGCGCCAAGGCTACGGAGCCGCGCCGCTGACCCCGGAAGTGATCGCCGCACAGCAGAAGATTGCCGACACCTTCCAGGCCCTGAAGCTGATTCCCAAGCCCTTGAGCATCAAGGACGTGATCTGGACACCCCCGGCCAAGGTCGCCAGCGCGCCTTGAACGTTTCGCCTGCGCCGGGGCGTCGCCCCGGCATGAGCCACCCTTGAGGAGACAACTCCAATGAGCCTTAACATTTTCTGGTTCCTCCCTACCCATGGTGACGGCAAATACCTGGGCACCAGCGAAGGCGCCCGCGCCGTCGACCACGGTTACCTGAGCCAGATCGCCCAGGCCGCCGACCGCCTGGGCTTCGGCGGCGTGCTGATCCCCACCGGACGTTCCTGTGAGGACTCCTGGTTGGTGGCGGCGTCGCTGATCCCGGTGACCGAGCGCCTGAAGTTCCTGGTCGCCCTGCGCCCGGGGATCATCTCGCCGACCGTCGCAGCCCGCCAGGCCGCGACCCTGGATCGTCTGTCCAACGGCCGTGCATTGTTCAACCTGGTGACCGGTGGCGATCCGGACGAACTGGCCGGTGATGGCCTGCACCTGAACCACCAGGAACGCTATGAGGCGTCGGTGGAATTCACCCGTATCTGGCGCAAGGTGCTCGAAGGCGAAACGGTCGACTACGACGGCAAGCACATCCAGGTCAAAGGCGCCAAGCTGCTCTACCCGCCGATCCAGCAGCCGCGCCCGCCGCTTTACTTCGGTGGCTCGTCTGACGCTGCCCAGGACTTGGCCGCCGAACAGGTCGAGCTGTACCTGACCTGGGGCGAGCCGCCGGCCGCGGTGGCCGAGAAGATTGCTGCGGTACGTGAGAAAGCGGCCGCCCAAGGCCGTGAGGTGCGCTTCGGCATTCGCTTGCACGTGATTGTGCGGGAAACCAACGAGGAGGCCTGGGCTGCCGCCGACAGGCTGATCTCGCACCTGGACGACGACACCATCGCCCGCGCCCAGGCGTCGCTGGCGCGCTTCGACTCGGTCGGTCAGCAGCGCATGGCCGCGCTGCACGGTGGCAAGCGCGACAAGCTCGAAGTGGCGCCGAACCTGTGGGCCGGTGTCGGCCTGGTGCGTGGCGGTGCCGGCACCGCGTTGGTGGGCGATGGCCCGACCGTCGCGGCGCGGGTCAAGGAATACGCCGATCTTGGCATCGATACCTTCATCTTCTCGGGCTATCCACACCTCGAAGAGTCGTACCGCGTCGCCGAGCTGCTGTTCCCGCATCTGGACGTGCAGCGCCCGGAGCAGCCGAAAACCGGCGGCTACGTGAGCCCGTTCGGTGAAATGGTCGCCAACGACATCCTGCCCAAATCCGTGTCGCAGAGCTGAGGGCCAGGGCCATGAGTCGTGCATCCACCACCACCTGGTCCAAGCGCCTGGCGCCCTGGGCCCTGCCGATCCTGCTGCTGGCGGTATGGCAGTTGGCGGTCAGCGCAGGCTGGCTGTCGACCCGCATCCTGCCGGCGCCGAGCGCGGTGGTCAGTGCCGGCGTCGAGCTGGTGCGCAGTGGCCAGATCTGGACCCACCTGGCCATCAGTGGCTGGCGTGCCGGCCTGGGCTTCGTGATCGGCGGCAGTCTCGGCCTGTTGCTCGGCTTCATCACCGGCCTGTCGAACTGGGGCGAGCGCCTGCTCGACAGTTCGGTGCAGATGATCCGCAACGTGCCGCACCTGGCGCTGATCCCGCTGGTGATCCTGTGGTTCGGCATCGACGAGTCGGCAAAGATTTTCCTGGTGGCCTTGGGGACGCTGTTCCCCATCTACCTGAACACCTATCACGGGATCCGCAACGTCGATCCGGCGCTGGTGGAGATGGCGCGCAGCTACGGGCTTTCGGGCTTCGCGCTGTTCCGCCAGGTGATCCTGCCGGGGGCGCTGCCCTCGATCCTGGTCGGCGTGCGCTTCGCCCTGGGTTTCATGTGGCTGACGCTGATCGTCGCCGAGACCATCTCGGCCAATGCCGGTATCGGCTATCTGGCGATGAACGCCCGCGAGTTCCTGCAGACCGACGTGGTGGTGCTGGCCATTGTCCTGTACGCGGTGCTCGGCAAGCTGGCCGACCTGGCCGCCCGTGGCCTGGAGCGTGTGTGGCTGCGTTGGCACCCGGCCTACCAGGTGGCGAAGAAGGAGGGCGCGTGATGACGGTGCTCAAGGCACAACCGCCACGCCTGCTGCGTGGCATCCCCCTGGCGGCCCGGGACCTGCGTCGTACGTTCGGCCAGCGCGAAGTGCTGCGCGGGATCGACCTGCACATTCCGGCTGGCCAGTTCGTCGCCATCGTTGGTCGCAGTGGTTGCGGTAAAAGCACCTTGTTGCGCCTGCTGGCCGGGCTCGACCAGCCCAGCGGCGGCCAATTGCTGGCGGGCGCCGCAGCGCTTGCCGAGGCCCGCGAGGATACCCGGCTGATGTTCCAGGACGCGCGCCTGCTGCCCTGGAAGAAGGTCATCGACAACGTCGGCCTGGGGTTGTCTGGCAACTGGCGGCCACGCGCCCTGGAAGCCCTGGAGGCGGTCGGCCTGGTCGATCGCGCCAATGAGTGGCCGGCGGCCTTGTCCGGTGGCCAGAAACAGCGGGTGGCCCTGGCCCGGGCGCTCATTCATCAGCCGCGCCTGCTGCTGCTGGATGAGCCCTTGGGCGCGCTGGACGCCCTGACCCGTATCGAGATGCAGCAACTGATCGAGCGCCTGTGGCGCCAGCACGGTTTCACCGTGCTGCTGGTCACCCACGACGTCAGCGAAGCCGTCGCCGTGGCCGACCGGGTGATCCTGATCGAAGACGGCGCCGTCGGCCTGGACCTGGTCATCGACCTGCCGCGACCCCGGGTGCGGGGTTCGCACCGCCTGGCGGCGCTGGAAAGCGAAGTGCTCAACCGTGTTCTCTCCGTCCCGGGCACGCCGCCCGATCCGGAACCTGTCGCCCCGTTGCCCACGCAGTTGCGCTGGGCTCATTGAATCCCCGAAACCGCAAAAAGGAATGACGCCATGACAATCAAAGCCATCAACGTTCGCAACCAGTTCAAAGGCACCGTGAAGGAAATTCTCGAAGGCCCGGTACTCTCGGAAATCGACGTACAGACCGCCTCTGGCATCGTCACCTCGGTGATTACCACCCGTTCCGTGAAGGAGCTCGAGTTGCAGGTAGGCAGCGAGGTGATCGCCTTCGTGAAATCGACCGAGGTGTCCATCGCCAAGCTCTGAAGTCTTGCACGGTACCTTTAGGGGCGACTTTAGCCGCGATCACCCGCGGAGCGGGTGCCAGACATCGCGTTGGCTGCATCGCGGCTAAAGCCGCTCCTACAGGATATTTGCAGGGCTCAGGGTCAGCGTTTGGCCAGATAAGGCGGCAGGTACAGCCCCAGATACGCCTCGAACACGCGCATCCCTTCCTCCGCCATGCGTGGCGTGATCGCCTCATGCAGCTGCATCGAGCGGGCATACACCCGGTCGCTCAGTTCCATCGCCAGGGCGAACACGTGCACATCCCTCGGCATCGCTGGCAACTGAAAATGTCGGTCGAACAGCTGGTGCATCAACTCGCCCAGTTCCAGATCATGCTGGCGATCAGCCTGGACCACTTCGCTCAAACCATGCTGGGCGAGGATCAGCTGCCGCGCCGCGGCGTCCTCGTTGTAGATGTCGAGCATGCGCTGCTCGATCAGCCGCGACAGGCCATGCCAGGTGCTGAACGCCGCGCTGTCGATCGGTGCGCCCAAGGCTTCGCGAAATGCCCGGTGCACATCGGCGGTCAGCGCCTCCAGCAAGGCCGGCACGCTGGCGAAGAAGTGATACACCGACGATGGCGGAATCTGCGCCCGCTCGGCCACGCTGTAGATCGACAACCCCGCCACCCCTTGGCCTGCCAGCAGCTCGCGCGCCGCGGCGAGGATCGCTTCGATCCTGGCCTGGCTGCTGGCGCGTGGCTTGCGCGGGGTGGCGGTGCGGTTCATCAGTTGCTGATTGCCAGGATGCTGGCCTGGTAGGCACCGACGAACAGGTCGAAGTCACCGACCTCTTCCTGTTCCAGCTCGGACTGCTTGGCGATCGACTCGCGAGCAAGGGTTTCGAAGGCCTGTTGCTGCGCGCTGCTCAGTGGCTGCTCGCGGAAGCTCTCGGCGTGCAGGCGGCTCTGGCGCATGGAGAACTGGACGAAGCTCTCGTCATGTTCGGTCATGCGCGCCAGCACCTGGGCCGATGGCGTCAGCTCGGGATCTTCGACCTTGGCCTGCTGTGCTTCCAGGGCCTTGGCGTGGTCATTGCCACCCTGGGCACGGTCGAGCAGCCCGGCCAGCTGGCCGATCCGCTCGATCAGTTCGCTTGCCCATTCCTTCAATGCGACCGGTTGGCCGTCACGGCGCAGCTCCAGGCCCGGGCGCCGACCTTCCTTGACCACGGTGAGGAAGTTGTCGGTGCACTGGCCGCACTCGCCGTTGTCCAGTTGCGGGCTCTCTTCGAGGGCACAGAACAGCAGGAAGGCGTCGAGGAAACGGGCTTCGGTCAGGTCGATGCCCACCGGCAGGAACGGGTTGATGTCCAGGCAGCGCACTTCCACGTACTGCACGCCGCGCGAGGTCAGGGCCTGGATCGGCCGCTCGCCGGTGTAGGTGACGCGCTTGGGGCGGATGTTCGAGTAGTACTCATTCTCGATCTGCAGGATGTTGGTGTTCAACTGCACCCACTCGCCATCGACGTGCGTGCCGACCTCGACATAGGGTGGGTAGGGCGTGCCGACGGCCTTGCGCAGGCTATCGGTGTAGCTGGCCAGGTTGTTGTAGCAGGGCGTCAGGCCCGCCTGGGCGTTGCTCTGGTAGCCCAGGTCGCTCATGCGCAGGCTGGTGGCGTAGGGCAGGTACAGTGTCTCGGCGTCGAGTTCTTCGAGCTGGTGCGGGCGGCCGCGCAGGAAGCCTTTGTCCAGGGCCGGGGAAGCGCCGAACAGGTACATCAGCAGCCAGCTGTAGCGGCGGAAGTTGCGGATCAGCGCGATATAGGCCGAGGACTGGTAGTCGCGGTCGTCCTGCTCGCCGCCTTCGGCATCGCGCAACAGCGGCCACAGCGCCTCGGGCAGCGAGAAGTTGTAATGGATGCCGGCGATGCACTGCATGGTGCGGCCGTAACGCAGGGCCAGGCCCTTGCGGTACACGTGCTTGAGTTTGCCGATGTTCGAGCTGCCGTACTCGGCGATCGGGATGTCTTCTTCGGCCGGCAGTGCGCAGGGCATCGACGGGCTCCACAGCAGTTCGTCGCCCAGTTTGCTGTAGACGAAGCGGTGGGTCTGTTCGAGGCTTTCGAGCACCTTGGCAGGGTCCGCCAGGGCTGGGGTGATGAACTCCAGCAGCGACTCGGAATAGTCGGTGGTGATCTGCTCGTTGGTCAGCGCCGAACCCAGTGCTTCGGGGTGTGGGGTCTGGGCCAGGCGACCTTCTTCGGTCACGCGCAGGCATTCGCGCTCAATGCCGTGCAGGCACTGCTTGAGCAGGTCGATATTGTCGCCGAGCAGGCTCAGGCGGCGGTTGAGGAGGTCGCTCAAGATGGATTCCTTCACGCGTCAGTCGCCCCAATATGGGGGTAGAGATGACGGTCTACAAGGGTAGTTGGGAAAGGAACTGGCGTTGTCGCCTGGTTTATGCGGTTCCGGCTAGGCTTAGCGTCGATTCCAGGGCCGCTTCGCGCCCCATCGCCGGCAAGCCGGCTCCCACAAGGGTATACATGCTCTGTGGGAGCCGGCTTGCCGGCGATGGGGCGCGAAGCGGCCCCGAGTAGCTCGAAAATACCGCAGATTTAGCTACATCAGCTAGAGAACCGCGAAGGTTCCCTGCGCCTTGGCCACCAGCTTGTCGTCCTGGAGCACGTCGGCGTCGACCACGAGGGTGCGCCGTCCCGCATGCAGCACCCGGGCGGTACACACGACCTCGCCCTCGCTGACGGCGCGCATGTAGTTGATCTTGCATTCGATGGTCACGCTCTGCTGGTCGAAGCCATGGCTGGCCGAGCAGGCCAGGCCCATGCTGATATCGACCAGGCTGAAGATCGCCCCGCCGTGCAGCTTCTGGCCACGGTTGCGCAGGTGCGGCTCGAGCGCCAGGGCCACTTCTGCAACACCCGCTTCCAGGCGTTGCAGGCGGCAGCCGAGGAGCTGGCTGAAGGCGCTTTCGACGTACTCCTTCGGTACTTCCATCACTTCTTCTTCAGTTGCTTGGCGTTGGCGAACAGCGCCGCCATGGCGTTGTTCGCCGGCGCGGCGGTGGTGGCCTCGCGCTGGCGCGGCGCCTGCTGCTGGCGGTTGCCGCCATTGCCACGGTTGCCGCCGCGGTTGCCCTCGACCTTCTCGCCCGGGGTGTCGCTCATGCGCATGGACAGGCCGACGCGCTTGCGCGGGATGTCCACTTCCATGACCTTGACCTTGACCACGTCGCCGGCCTTGACCGCTTCACGCGGGTCCTTGACGAACTTCTCCGACAGCGCCGAGATGTGCACCAGGCCATCCTGGTGCACGCCGATGTCGACGAAAGCACCGAAGTTGGTGACGTTGGTCACCACGCCTTCGAGGATCATGCCGGGTTCCAGGTCCTTGAGGTCCTCGACGCCGTCCTGGAAGGTGGCGGTCTTGAACTCCGGGCGCGGGTCGCGACCTGGCTTGTCGAGTTCCTGGAGGATGTCGGTGACGGTCGGCAGACCGAAGGACTCGTCGGTGAATTTCTTCGGGTCCAGGCGCTTGAGGAAGCCGCTGTCACCGATCAGCGAGCGGATGTCACGGTCGGTGTCGGCGGCGATGCGCTGCACCAGTGGGTAGGCTTCCGGGTGCACCGCCGAGGCGTCCAGCGGGTTGTCGCCGTTCATCACGCGCAGGAAGCCGGCGGCCTGCTCGAAGGTTTTCTCGCCCAGGCGGCTGACCTTTTTCAGCGCGGCGCGGGTGGCGAACGGGCCGTTGGCGTCGCGATGGGCGACGATGTTCTGCGCCAGGGTGGCATTTAGGCCGGAAATGCGTGTCAGCAGCGCCACCGAGGCGGTGTTTACGTCCACGCCCACGGCGTTCACGCAGTCCTCGACCACGGCGTCCAGGCCCCGGGCCAGTTTCACCTGCGACACGTCGTGCTGGTACTGGCCGACGCCGATGGATTTCGGGTCGATCTTCACCAGCTCGGCCAGCGGGTCCTGCAGACGGCGGGCGATGGACACCGCGCCGCGGATCGACACGTCCAGGTCCGGGAACTCGCGGGCGGCCAGTTCAGAGGCCGAGTACACCGAAGCGCCAGCCTCGGAAACCATGATCTTGGTGATCTTCAGTGCCGGGTACTTCTTGACCAGCTCCGCCACCAGCTTGTCGCTCTCGCGGCTGGCGGTGCCGTTGCCGATGGCGATCAGCTCCACCGAGTGTTTGGCGCACAGCGCGGCCATCACGGAAATGGTGCGGTCCCAGTCGTTCTTCGGCGCGTGCGGGTAGACCGTGGTGTAGTCCAGCAGCTTGCCGGTGGCATCGACCACGGCGATCTTGCAGCCGGTACGCAGGCCCGGGTCGAAGCCCAGGGTGGCGCGCGGGCCGGCCGGGGCGGCCAGCAGCAGGTCGTGCAGGTTGTGGGCGAAGACGTTGATCGCCTCGCCTTCGGCGTTGTCGCGCAGCTCGCCGAACAGGTCGGTTTCCAGGTGGGTGTAGAGCTTGACCTTCCAGGTCCAGCGCACCACCTCGCCCAGCCACTTGTCGGCGGGGCGGTTGCGGTTCTCGATGCCGACATGGTTGCCGATCATCACCTCGCACGGGTGCAGGGTGCCCGGCAGTTCTTCGCCGACCTTCAGCGAGGCGCTCAGCACGCCTTCGTTGCGCCCGCGGAAGATCGCCAGGGCACGGTGCGACGGCGCGCTGCGCAGCAGTTCGTCATGGGCGAAGTAATCGCGGAACTTGGCGCCTTCGTCTTCCTTGCCGGCGACCACGCGGGCGGTGAGTACCGCTTCCTGCTTGAGGAAGTTGCGCAGCTTGTCCAGCAGGCCGGCGTCTTCGGCGAAGCGCTCCATGAGGATGTACTTGGCGCCTTCCAGGGCAGCCTTGACGTCGGCCACGCCCTTGTCCGCGTCGACGAAGCGCGCGGCTTCGGCTTCCGGGTTCAGTTGCGGGTCGTTGAACAGGCCGTCGGCCAGCTCGCCCAGGCCGGCTTCCAGGGCGATCTGGCCCTTGGTGCGGCGCTTCTGCTTGTACGGCAGGTAGAGGTCTTCGAGGCGGGTCTTGGTATCGGCCAGCTTGATCTCGCGGGCCAGCTCCGGAGTCAGCTTGCCCTGCTCCTCGATGCTGGCCAGGATGCTGGCGCGGCGCTCGTCGAGCTCGCGCAGGTAGCGCAGGCGCTCTTCCAGGTGGCGCAGTTGGGTGTCATCCAGGCTGCCGGTCACTTCCTTGCGGTAACGGGCGATGAAGGGCACGGTCGATCCTTCGTCCAACAGGCCCACGGCCGCTTCGACCT
Source organism: Pseudomonas sp. CCOS 191 (assembly GCF_001007005.1). NCBI lineage: Bacteria > Pseudomonadati > Pseudomonadota > Gammaproteobacteria > Pseudomonadales > Pseudomonadaceae > Pseudomonas > Pseudomonas sp. CCOS 191. Next base: position 5,756,405 of record NZ_LN847264.1, on the reverse strand, counting down.
GCTGTGGGCGCACGCCCAGTTCCTCGGCGATACGGCTGTTGATGCTGTCCATGAAAACCACCTGACAAATAGTGAATGCAAGGCCGCGGGTGGGCGTTCAGCCCCGGCGACACTGGGTGAAAGCCGCGCATTATACCCATCGGGCCGGGCTTGCGGTGATGGCGCGGCGCCAGTCGTCGATGGGGCGGCAGTGGCACGGCGGGAAAAATCTGCTAACAATGCACACGGCACGCGCGGCAATGGCTACGCCATAATGCGCGGCGATATCAGAGGAGTAATTCATGACCAGCACCGCAAACGCCGTAGAAGGCGACAAGATTCTCATCGTCGACGACGACCCGGGCCTGAGCAGCCTGCTGGACCGTTTCTTCACCAGCAAGGGCTTCCGTGTGCGCACCGTGCCCAACGTCGAACAGATGGATCGCCTGCTGGCCCGTGAAGTGTTCAATCTGGTGGTGCTCGACCTGATGCTGCCGGGCGAGGACGGCCTGTCGGCGTGCAAGCGCCTGCGCGCCTCGAACAACCAGATCCCGATCATCATGCTCACCGCCAAGGGCGATGAGCTCAGCCGTATCAAGGGCCTGGAGCTTGGCGCCGACGATTACCTGGCCAAGCCGTTCAACCCAGATGAGCTGGTGGCCCGGGTCAAGGCCGTGCTGCGCCGCCAGGCCCCGGCTGTGCCAGGCGCGCCGGGCAGCGAGGAAGAGACCGTCACCTTCGGCGACTACGAACTGTCGCTGGCCACCCGCGAGCTCAAGCGCGGTGAAGAAACGCACATGCTCACCACCGGCGAGTTCGCCGTGCTCAAGGCCCTGGTGATGCACGCTCGCGAGCCGCTGACCCGCGACAAGCTGATGAACCTGGCCCGTGGCCGTGAGTGGGATGCCCTTGAGCGCTCCATCGACGTGCAGATCTCGCGCCTGCGCCGGATGATCGAGCCCGATCCTTCCAAGCCGCGTTACATCCAGACCGTATGGGGTGTGGGCTACGTCTTCGTGCCGGACGGAAACGCCGGCAAATGAGCCTGCCGGCTCGTCAGGGTGCAGCAGGGCGACCCATGCGGGTCGCCCTGTTTTCGTCTACGGCGACCGGCCTTTTCAGCAAAGTAGTAGATCGATGAAAACGCCTCTCTGGTTCCCGCAAAGCTTCTTCGCTCGCACCCTCTGGCTGGTGCTGATCGTCGTGCTGTTCTCCAAGGCACTGACGCTCGTGTACCTGCTGATGAACGAGGACGTGCTGGTCGACCGCCAGTACAGCCACGGCGTGGCCCTGACGCTGCGTGCCTATTGGGCAGCGGATGAAGAGAACCGCGACCAGATTGCCGAGGCCGCCGGCTTGATCCGTGTGACCGGCGCCGGCGTGCCGGAGGGCGAGCAGCACTGGCCCTACAGCGAGATCTACCAGCGCCAGATGCAGGCCGAGCTGGGCGAGGACACCGAAGTGCGGTTGCGTATCCACGCGCCGCCCGCGCTGTGGGTGAACGCCCCGAGCCTGGGCCCGGGCTGGCTCAAGGTGCCGCTGTATCCGCATCCGCTGCGCGGGCAGAAGATCTGGAACGTGCTTGGCTGGTTCCTGGCCATCGGCTTGCTGTCCACGGCTTCGGCCTGGATCTTCGTGCGCCAGCTCAACCAGCCGCTCAAGCGCCTGGTGTTCGCCGCCCGCCAGTTGGGTCAGGGGCGCAGTGTGCGCTTGCCGATCAGCGACACCCCCAGCGAAATGACCGAAGTGTACCGGGCGTTCAACCAGATGGCCGAAGATGTCGAGCAGGCCGGGCGCGAACGCGAGCTGATGCTGGCGGGCGTTTCCCACGACTTGCGCACGCCGCTGACCCGGCTGCGTCTGTCGTTGTCGCTGATGGGCAACGAAAGCGACCTCAGTGAGGACATGGTCCGCGATATCGAGGACATGGACGCGATCCTCGACCAGTTCCTGGCGTTCATTCGTGACGGGCGTGACGAGCCGGTGGAAGAGGTCGACCTGAACGATCTGATCTACGAAGTGGTGGCCCCTTACAACCAGCATGAGGAGCAGGTACGCCTGTGCCTCGAGCCGATTCCGCCGTTCCCGCTGCGCCGTGTCTCGCTCAAGCGCATGCTCGGCAACCTGATCGGCAACGCCCTGCATCACGCTGGCAAGGGCGTTGAGGTGGCGGCCTATGTGTCGGGTGACCAGAGCGCGCCTTATGTGGTGCTCAGCGTGCTGGATCGCGGGGCGGGGATCGACGAGTCGGAGCTGGAAACCATCTTCAACCCGTTCATCCGTGGCGACCGGGCGCGGGGCGGCAAGGGCACCGGGCTGGGGCTGGCGATCGTCAAGCGCATCGCCGCGCAGCATGGCGGCAATGTCGAATTGCGCAACCGCTCCGGTGGCGGGATCGAGGCACGGGTGCGGTTGCCGTTGGGGTTGTTGCTGCCGCGTAACGCTGTGTGAAATCAATCGCGGGGCTTGCCCCGCGATGTGTTTAACCCTTGCCTTTGGTCCGGGTCTGATTCGGCCCGCTGTTCTTTTCCAGGTGCTCGATGATCATCCCGGCCACGTCCTTGCCGGTAGTCACCTCGATCCCCTCCAGGCCCGGCGACGAGTTCACCTCCATTACCAGTGGCCCATGGTTCGAGCGCAGGATATCCACACCCGCCACGCTCAGCCCCATCACCTTGGCCGCGCGAATCGCGGTCATGCGTTCTTCAGGGGTGATCTTGATCAGGCTGGCCACGCCCCCGCGATGCAGGTTGGAGCGGAACTCGCCCGGCTTGGCCTGGCGCTTCATCGAGGCGATCACCTTGTCGCCGACCACGAAGCAGCGGATATCGGCGCCACCGGCCTCCTTGATGTACTCCTGGACCATGATGTTCTGCTTCAGGCCCATGAACGCCTCGATCACCGACTCGGCGGCCTTGGTGGTCTCGCACAGCACCACGCCGATGCCCTGGGTACCTTCCAGTACCTTGATCACCAATGGCGCGCCGTTGACCATCTGGATCAGGTCGGGGATGTCGTCCGGCGAGTGGGCGAAGCCGGTGACCGGCAGGCCGATACCGCGCCGCGACAGCAGTTGCAGCGAGCGCAGCTTGTCCCGCGAGCGGGCGATGGCCACCGATTCGTTGAGCGGGTAGACGCCCATCATCTCGAACTGGCGCAGCACCGCGCAGCCATAGAAGGTGACCGAGGCGCCGATGCGCGGTATGACCGCGTCGAAGCCTTCCAGGGGTTTGCCGCGGTAGTGGATCTGCGGCTTGTGGCTGGCAATGTTCATGTAGGCCCGAAGCGTGTCGATCACCACCACTTCGTGGCCCCGCTGGGTACCGGCCTCGACCAGGCGGCGGGTGGAATACAGACGCGGATTGCGCGACAGCACAGCGATCTTCATGCAGCACCTGTGACAGGGGAAAGGGTGGCCGCGAAGGCCGGTTTGTCCTGAACGTACTTGAGGCCGGGGTTGACCACCAGTTGGCCATGGATGAGCGCCTTCGAACCAAGCAGCAGGCGATAGCGCATGCTCTTGCGGCAGGCCAGGGTGAATTCGACCTCCCAGACCCGGTCACCGAGCGCCAGGGGCGTACGGATCACGTAGCGGGTCTGGGCATGGCCGTTGGAGCTCTTGATTGTCTTCATGGTGACCATGGGCGCTTCGCAGCGTCGGTGGCGCAGTTGCACCACCGAGCCCAGGTGGGCGGTGAAGCGTACCCATTGCTGGCCATCGCGCTCGAACGGCTCGACCTCCGTGGCGTGCAGGCTGGAGGTACTGGCGCCGGTGTCGATCTTGGCGCGCAGGCCGGCGACGCCGAGGCCGGGCAGGGCGACCCACTCGCGCAGGCCGATCACAGTCAGGTGGTCAAATGTCTTCACTAAGCGTGCCCTGCGGATAAGGAGGTGAACTGTAATGACGGCACGGACTTTTTGCATCTGTCAGTCACGGTAGTACAGTTCCGTGAAAGACAGAATTCGAGGAAAAACCATGGCACAAAAGCCTGAAGACGACGACAAGGTACGCCTGGACAAGTGGCTGTGGGCAGCGCGCTTCTACAAGACCCGCGCATTGGCCAAGGCGGCCATTGAAAGTGGCAAGGTGCACTGCCGGGGCGAGCGCTGCAAGCCGGGCAAGGAGCCACGGGTGGGCGATGAGTTCGTGTTGCGCACCGGTTTCGACGAGCGCACCGTGGTGGTCAGGGCGTTGTCGGTGGTGCGCCGTGGCGCGCCCGAAGCACAGACGTTGTACGAGGAAACCGCCGAGAGTGTGAAGCGCCGCGAGCAGGCCGCTGAAATGCGCAAGGCGGGGGCGATGGGCGTGACCACCGACGGGCGGCCGACCAAGAAGCAGCGCCGGCAGATTCACCAGCTGCACGGCAGTTTCGAGTGACGAGGGCCGCGTAGCGGCCCCGTGAACGATCAGGCGGGGCGAATCACGCTCATCCGCCCGATCAACGGCAACCTGCCCAGCAGGTCGAACAGCGGTGCAGTCCAGCGCAGCAACGCTGCGCTGCCTTTGGCCGCCAGCGGCGTGTAGCAGCTCCAGCCCAACGCCAGCACCGCCATCAGCAAACCACCGATGTAGTCATCCTGCCCCCAGTGGGCACCGGCGACCAGGCGCGGCAGCATGAACAGCAGGGCCAGCCCCCACACCAGCAGGTACTGCAGGGGGCGGCGGCTGAACAGGCTCATGAACAGTGCCCAGACCAGCAGCACCGAGGCGTGATCCCCGGGGAAACTCTTGCTCGAGCGGTCCTTGAGTTCCCAGGCCGCCTCCAGGTTCGGGTAGTAGTCACTGAGGTGCACCACGTCGTCGAACATCATCGACGGGCTCTTGTGTTGCCACCCGGCTGCATCCACCCACTTGGAAAACAGCGCGCGAATCACCACTAAGAGGAGTAGCGTGACCAGAAAGCCGAAAAAGGCCTGGCGGACCTGGGCTGCCTTGAACACCCAGTCACCACGGATAAGCACTGCCAGAAGGATCAGGCCGACGACGATGTCGAACGGGCGCAGGCTGCCGACGGTCCAGATGTAGCGCCAGGTGGTGTTGTCTGCCAGCGGCGCATTCAGGCTGTGGAACAGCCACTCGTCGAATGTCAGGCAAAGGATCTGGCCAACGGGCCACAACCAGAAACACAGTAGTGCGATGGGCAGCAGGGTGCAGGCTGCCAAAGGTCCCCAGGACCACCTTGCTTGGAACAGTGGTCGATTGTCCATAAAATACCTCGATATCCAGCAGGAAGTGAGCGCCTCGTAAGCGCTCTGCGACGGACCTTTCGGTCTCCTGTAATTATTTTGTAATCATTTTTAGAAAGCCAGACAACCATGAGCGACTTGCCAGATACCGATTTCACCCAACGCTTCCTGTTCGACGACCGCGACGTGCGCGGCGAGATGGTCGCGCTGGAACGCAGCTACGCCGAGGTGCTGGCCAAGCACGACTACCCGCAGCCGGTAAAGCATCTGCTCGGTGAACTGATGGCCGCCGCCGCGCTGCTGGTCGGCACCCTGAAGTTCGATGGGTTGCTGGTGCTCCAGGCGCAGTCCCAGGGCCCGGTTCCGCTGCTGGCCATCGAGTACACCAGCGAGCACGACATTCGTGGCCTGGCGCGCTACGAGGCCGAGCAGATCGACGACGATGCGAGCCTCGCCGACCTGATGCCAGGCGGCCACCTGGTGCTGACCATCATTCCGGTCAACGGCCAGCGTTACCAGGGCACCGTCGAGCTGGACGGCAAGGACCTGTCGGAGTGCTTCACCAACTACTTCGTCATGTCGCAGCAGGTGAACACCTGCATCTCCCTGGCCGCCGATGGCGCCCGCGCCCGTGGCCTGCTGGTGCAGCAGCTGCCGGCCGAGATCCACAAGGACAGCGAGGAGCGCGAGGAAAGCTGGGCCCACGTCAAGGCCCTGGCCAACACCGTGAAGATCGAGGAACTGCTCGGCCTGGACAACGAAACCGTGCTGCACCGCCTGTACCACGAGGACGCGGTTCGCCTGTTCGATATCCAGCCGCTACGCTTCCGCTGCAGCTGCTCGCGCGAGCGCTCCAGCAACGCCCTGGTCAGCCTCGGCGAGCAGGATGCCAATGCGTTGGTGGCCGAATGTGGCGGCCAGGTCGAGATCGATTGCCAGTTCTGCAACGAGCGTTATGTGTTCGACGCGAGCGATGTTGCGCAATTGTTTGCTGGTGGTGGCACCGAGGCACCATCAGAAACTCAGCACTGAAACGGTTCACTACAGGAAATACTCCTGTCGAATTGCGCAAAAGCGCAGTTCTGACAGGAGGGGCCTACTTTTTTTGGGCTTTTCTGGCATAATCCGGCCACTTTTTTCGCTGTAGTAGTTTTTTCGAGACAACTACAAAACGTTTGGAGCACTCGGCCTCGGGCCGGATGGGGTATCTCATGACGCAAGCCAACAACACCGTGTACACCGACCTGAGCGTCGATGAGCTGGTAAAAGAAGCGCTGTCCCGCGGTGAAGGCGTGCTGGCCGATACCGGCGCGCTGGTGGTGGAAACCGGTCATCGCACCGGCCGTTCGCCGGCTGACCGTTTCATCGTCGAAGAACCTTCCACCCAGGACCAGATTGGCTGGGGCCCGATCAACCGCAAGTTCTCGGCCGACAAGTTCGATGCCCTGTGGGACCGCGTCGAGGCGTTCAACAACGCCCAGGATCACTTCGTTTCCTACGTTCACGTAGGCGCTGCCGCCGAGCACTACCTGCCGGTCAAGATGACCACCCAGACCGCCTGGCAGAACCTGTTCGGCCGTTGCCTGTTCATCAACCCGGCCCAGTACAACCCGGCTGGCCGCGATGAGTGGCAGGTTCTCAACGTCGCCAACTTCGAGTGCGTGCCAGAGCGTGACGGCACCAATTCCGACGGCTGCGTGATCATCAACTTCGCCCAGAAGAAAGTGCTGATCGCCGGCATGCGTTACGCCGGTGAAATGAAGAAAGCCATGTTCTCGGTGCAGAACTTCCTGCTGCCGGCCGCCGACGTGCTGCCGATGCACTGCGCCGCCAACATCGGCGAAGCGGGTGACGTCACCCTGTTCTTCGGCCTGTCCGGCACCGGCAAGACCACCCTGTCGGCCGACGAAAGCCGTTACCTGATCGGTGACGACGAGCACGGTTGGGGCGAAGGCGTGGTGTTCAACATCGAAGGCGGTTGCTATGCCAAGTGCATCGACCTGTCCGAGAAGAACGAGCCGGTCATCTGGAAAGCCATCAAGCACGGCGCAGTGCTGGAAAACGTCGTCATCGACGATGCCAAGCATGCCGACTACGCCGACGTGAGCCTGACCCAGAACAGCCGTGCAGCCTACCCGCTGACCCACGTAGCCAAGGTCTCCGAGAAGAACCTGGGCGGCGAGCCGAATGCGGTCATCTTCCTGACCTGCGACCTGACCGGCGTGCTGCCGCCAGTGTCGATCCTGAACAACGAGCAGGCGGCCTACCACTTCCTGTCCGGCTACACCGCGCTGGTCGGTTCCACCGAAATGGGTTCGGGCAGCGGCATCAAGTCGACCTTCTCCACCTGCTTCGGCGCACCGTTCTTCCCGCGCCCAGCCGGCGTCTACGCCGAGCTGCTGATCAAGCGCATCAAGGCGTTCGGCTCCAAGGTCTACCTGGTCAACACCGGCTGGACCGGCGGTGGCTACGGCGTTGGCAAGCGTTTCAGCATCCCCACCACCCGTGGCGTGATCGCTGCCATCCAGAGCGGCGCGCTGGTCGGTGCAGAGACCGAGCACCTGGACATCATCAACCTGGACGTGCCGAAGGTCGTTCCGGGCGTCGAGACCGAGCTGCTCAACCCGCGCAACACCTGGGCTGACAAGGCTGCCTACGACGAAGCTGCCAAGGGCCTGGCCACTCTGTTCACCGAGAACTTCAAGAAGTTCGACGTTTCCGACGCCATCAAGGCCGCTGGTCCGCAGCTGTAAGCTGCTGCCGGTTCGGATAAGGAAGCCGCCCCTCGGGGCGGCTTTTTCGTGGTTGAAATCATGGCCATTCCTTTCAAGGTGTTCGGCGTCAGATCTGTGGCATCTGTGAGACCGAGCGCCGCCCGCGCGGCGCATCGCGGATGAATCCGCTCCTACATTTTTTGCAACGTGGCCATGCCTGATAAGCCATGGTTGTAAGCCTTGTGCGCTCGACGCGATTTTTCGGGGGGCATTGCCGCCGCCTCACCTGCCTTGAGCCCTGCGCCAAGGCTGGCAACCATGGCCTGACAGGTTCGGTACGTTGCAACGAATGTAGGAGCGGATTCATCCGCGATGCGCCGCGCGGGCGGCGCTCGATCTGATAGGCGCTACAGCCAAATCGTCGAACATCTCGGCCTGGCCTTCAAGGCGCATCAGCGGTTTTTGGCTCTCAGCTCGGCTCGGCGGGCGGCAAAGAACTTCTCGACCTCTTCGTCATCCAGCGCGGGTGATGAATCGCGACGGCTTGCTTCGACCTGTTCGCTGAACCAGGCGTCGTAGGCCGCCGCCTCATGTGCTCTTTTGAGTGCCTGGGCGCGATCCGGCCGCTGATAGGTGGCGGTCTGTCGCGCATCCCATATCGAGCTATCGACTTCGAAATGGTCGATACCCAGGTCATGCAGGTAGCTGACCAGCGTCTCTAGCTTCTTGAACAGCCGCACGTTGCCGCTACGCTGAGCGGTGAGTACGTGCTCCTGATCGTCGACATCCACCTGAACAGCCCAGCCTCCGGGTTGCCCAACGATGTGGGTGGCGTTGATTCGACGGCTTTCAGCCAGGCGACTGAGGTTGGCATGATCCAGTTGCAGGGTCGGCACGGGGGTATGTCTCGGTTTCATGGGACGCGTACTATCTTATGCAATCTATTGTTGATTGCGACTATAGGCGTTCCCAAGCCTATGTGGGAAGCTTCGCTGACATGCAAAGGAAATAAGGTTGTTCTCATGACAGAATCCCCTCAACGCTCCGCCTTCTCCCATTTCCACCCCATCCTCACCCGTCCCCAGGACAACGACCACAACGGCCACCTTGCCGGCTCAACCGTGCATGCCTGCTTCGAAACCGCGATCCAGGCCTTCCTGGTCGAACAAGCCGAGCTGGACCTGCGCGACGGTGAGCTGGCCGGTTTCGTCGTGAGTTCGGCGGCAGACTTCTTCGCCTTGCCTGGCTTTCCCGACGTGCTTGAGGTGGGCCTGGGGGTGACCCGTCTGGCGGGCAGCACCGTTGAGTTCCGTCTGGCGCTGTTCCGCCCGGGCGAGGCCGAGGCCTGTGCGGCGGGCAGCGTGGTGCAGGTGTTCATCGAGCGTGCGTCAGGCCGCCCGGCGGCACTGCCGGAAACGCTGCAACTGATCCTCGCCGGGTTGTCGCTCAATCGTTGAGGCGAATGATCCCTTCGCGCACGGCGAACAGCACCAGGCCGGGTACGTCATGGATCTGCAGACGGTGCATGATCTGCGAGCGGTGCGCCTCGACGGTCTTGATGCTCAACCCCAGGCCGTCGGCGATGGAGCGGGTGGTCTCGCCCCGGGCGATCAGGCGCAGGATTTCCAGCTGGCGGGTGGTCAGGGGCGGCGGCTGGACCTGATTGGCAACGCGCTTGCGGCTGTGCTTGAGGGCCTGGCCGATGACCATCGGCAGCACCGCCGAAGACAGGTACTGGCCACCGCCGCGCAGGGTCTGCAGGGCCTGCTCCAGCTCGGTTACCGTGGCGTTCTTGAGCAGGAAACCATGGGCGCCGAGCTGCAGGCAGCTCATCACATGCTCGAGCTCCGAGCGCGGCGAGAACATCAGTACCCGGCTGGCGGGGGCGCGGATGAACAGTTCTTGCAGGGCCTGCTGGCTGTCAAGTTCACCGCTCATGTCGAGCACCACGATGTCCGGCTTGAGCTTTTCGGCCAGGCTCACGGCACTCATGGCATCACCGGTGTCGCCCACCACGACGAAATCTTTCTTCTGCTCCAGCAAGGCACGCAGGCCGGCGCGGAAGAGGGGCGAATGATCGGCAAGCAGGATTCGGCAAGGCATGGATTAGGGCCTGTTTCGCAAGGGAAGGGGGGCGGCAGGCCTGCTCGATCCGAAAGCGCACTGCCGCGCAACTGCGCGATCAGTCCTTGTCTGCCGATTGGCGCGGCAGTGCCTCTTATCATAGGCGTTCGAATACCGACGGCAGTAGCGGGCGCAGGGGCAGGCCCAGCGCGTGGACGCTTTCGCTGTGACCGATGATCAGCAGGCCACCGGGGCGCAGGTGCGTCAGCAACTGCTGGAGCACCTCGCTCTTGTAGCGTGGCGCCAGGCTCGACAGCAGGTTGCGCAGCAAGATGACGTCGAAGCTGCCGAGGTGGGCAGGCAGGGGCCGGATCAGGTTGATGGCCTCGAAGCGTACATGTTCGCGCAGGGCGGGTGCGATGCGTAGCCGCCCGGCCATCTCGCCGACGCCGCACAGGCAGTGGCGGGCCAGCCAGCCCTCGGGGAAGTAGCGGGCCTGGGCGATGTCGTAGATGCCGGCGCCTGCGGTTTCCAGCAGTTGCGGGTCGAAGTCGCTGGCCAGTACCTGCCAGCCTGGGTGACGGGCTTTTTCGGCGGCGACCATGGCCAGGCTCCAGGCTTCTTCGCCGGTGGCACAGGCTGCGCTCCACAGGCGTGCGGGGTGGTCGAGGTCGGCCAGCCAGCCGGCCAGGCATTCGAAATGGCGATGTTCACGAAAGAAGTAACTGTCGCGGGCGACCAGTAGGCGCAGCAGATGCTCGTGCTCGTCGGTGCCCTCCGGGCTTTCGAGCAAGCCGAGGTAATGCTCGTAGTCAGCCAGGCCCAGGGCCTTCAGGCGCTTGTGCAGACGTGCCGCGACCACGGCCCGGCGATCATCGGCCAGTTGCACGCCGGTAGCCTGCATCACGCGCTGGCGTATCGACGCAAAGCCGGCTTCGCTGAGCAGTGGCGGGCGGCGGCTGGGCATCCTTCAGCCTCTCCTGGCCCGGGGCAGACAGATGAGATCGGTGAAGGTCGCGCGCATTCCCTGCGTCCTGTACGTGGTCGAAACAGCGATGATAACTAGTGGCTAGTGGCCTCCATATCGGGGTGGCCCTTAATCCCTTGGCGTGCCTGCAAACGAAAAGGCCCTGCCGGTGAGGGCAGGGCCTTAGGCGTCAGGCGTAAGCCTGGCGATCAGTCATGGCGCCAGTGGCGCTTGTGCTTGCGGTGGCCGTAGTGATGGCCGCGGTCGTAATGACGGCGGTCATCGTAGTCACGACGGTAGCGGCGCGACTCATGGCGCTCGTCTTCGTCGGCCTTGTTGCCCATGTAGTTACCCAGTGCGCCACCGGCGCCACCGCCGGCCGCCGCACCGATGTAGCTACCGGTGGTACCGCCCACCGAGCGACCGACCACGTTGCCGCCGGCCGCGCCCAGTGCGCCACCGATGGCCGCTTCGCCGCGCTGGCGCTTGTCGGCACCCAGGGCACCGCCGGCCGCGCCGCCCAGACCGGCACCGATGGCGCCGCCGGTGCTACCACCGATGGAGTTGCCCACCACGGAGCCCAGTACCCCACCCAATGCGCCGCCAATGCCGGCCTCGGTGGTGCCGCCTGCCATGGCAACGCCGCTGAGCAGACCGAAAGACAACAACAGAATCGAGGAGTACTTCTTCATCAAGAGAGCCTCAGAGGGATGACGAAGCGGAATTTGAGGCTCGGCGAAGCGGCTGGCAATCGGAATCCGACGAGTAGCACGAGTTGTACACAATTCTCCAAGTTATTGAATTATGTATGAAACTTTCTCGTTTTTTGCTTGTCTGAGGTACTTATGACAAAGCCCTGAACCGTTGCGGAACAGGGCTTTTTTGTGGGTGGCGTTCAGCTTTGCCGGGCGCGAATCAGATGATGCGCCCGTCGTCCCGCGCGCGCTCCAGCTTGATGGCGATGAACTTCGACGTCGGCGTGTGGCTGCCGTCACCGATGCTCTCCAGCGGCACCAACGGGTTCACCTCCGGGTAGTAGGCCGCCGCCTGGCCGGCGGGGATGTCGAACGCCAGCAGGGTGAAGCCCTGCACCCGGCGTACATGCTCATCGCCCCACAGCGACACGATGTCGACCTTTTGCCCCGGCTGGAAGCCCAGGCGGACGATGTCGGCCTCGTTGGCGAACAATACGTCGCGCTGGCCGCGCACACCGCGGTAGCGGTCGTCCATGCCATAGATGGTGGTGTTGTACTGATCGTGCGAGCGCATCGACTGCATGATCAGGTCCGGGAGCTGGCCGCTGGCGCGCACGCGCTCGTCGAGCAGGCTGTCCGGCAGGAGATTGGCCTTGAAGTTGGCGCGGCCGCTGGCGGTCTTCCACTGGCGGCTGCCGGCGCTGTTGCCCAGGTAGAAGCCGCCGGGCAGGCGCAGACGCTCGTTGAAGTCGGCGAAGCCCGGGATGGTGTCGGCGATCAGATCGCGGATGCGGTCGTAGTCGGCCACCAGCCAGTGCCAGTCCACTGGCTGCTTGCCCAGGGTGGCGGCGGCGATGCCGGCAACCACGGCGGGCTCCGAGCGCATCTGTCGGGACAACGGCTTGAGCTGGCCGTTGGAGGCGTGGACCATGCTGAAGGAGTCCTCCACCGTCACCGCCTGCGGGCCTTCGCCCTGCAGGTCGATATCGGTGCGGCCCAGGCACGGCAGGATCAACGCTTGTTTGCCGTGAATCAGGTGGCTGCGGTTGAGCTTGGTGCTGATATGCACGGTCAACTCGCAGTTGCGCAGCGCCTGAGCGGTACGCTCGGTATCCGGCGTGGCCTGGGCGAAGTTGCCGCCCAAGCCGATGAACACCTTGGCCCGGCCTTCCAGCATGGCGTGGATGGCCTCGACGGTGTTGTGACCGTTGTGGCGTGGCACCGGGAAGCCGAAGCGTTTTTCGATGGCATCGAGCAGGAACACCGGTGGGCGTTCGTTGATGCCCATGGTGCGGTCGCCCTGCACGTTGCTGTGGCCGCGCACCGGGCACAGGCCGGCGCCCGGTACCCCGAGGTTGCCGCGCAACAACATCAGGTTGACGATTTCCTGGATGGTCGGCACCGAATGGCGGTGCTGGGTGATGCCCATGGCCCAGCACATGATCACGCGTTTGCCTTTGCAGTACATGCGTGCCGACAGCTCGATATCGGCCAGGGTCAGCCCGGACTGGGCCTGGATCTGCTCCCATGGAGTAGCGTCGACCACCGCCAGGTAGTCGTCCACGCCGTGGCCGTGTTCGGCGATGAAGGCATGATCGAAGATCGCCGGCGCGCCGCTGGCCTGGGCCTCACGCTCCCATTGCAGCAGGAACTTGGCCATGCCGCGCAGCAGCGCCATGTCGCCGCCCAGCGCCGGGCGGAAGAATGCGGTGTTGGTCGGACGGTCGCTGTTGGTCAGCATCTCCAACGGGTTCTGCGGGTGCTGGAAGCGCTCCAGGCCACGCTCCTTGAGCGGGTTGACGCACACCACCTGGGCGCCGCGTTTCACCGCGTCACGCAGCGGGTCGAGCATGCGTGGGTGGTTGGTGCCGGGGTTCTGGCCCCAGACGAAGATCGTGTCGGCGTGCTCGAAGTCGTCGTAGGTGACCGTGCCCTTGCCCACGCCGACGCTCTGGCCCAAGGCCACGCCGCTGGCTTCGTGGCACATGTTCGAGCAGTCGGGGAAATTGTTGGTGCCGTAGGCGCGCACGAACAGCTGATAGAGATAGGCCGCCTCGTTGCTGGCCCGGCCGGAGGTATAGAACTCGGCCTGGTCGGGGCTTGCCAGGTTGTTCAGGTGCCGGGCGATCAGGGCGAAGGCTGCGTCCCAGTCGATCGGCCGGTAACGGTCGGTGATCGGGTCATAGACCATCGGCTCGGTCAGTCGGCCCTGATACTCGAGCCAGTAGTCGCTCTGCCCCAGTAGTGCGCTCACGCTGTAGCGGGCGAAGAACGCGGCGTCCACCCGGCGCTTGGTGGCTTCCCAGTTGACCGCCTTGGCGCCGTTCTCGCAGAACTTGACCATGCCGCTCTCGGGCGAATCGCCCCAGGCGCAGCCTGGGCAGTCGAAGCCGCCGTTCTGGTTGGTCTTGAGCAGGGCGCGGATGTTCTTCAGGGCGTTGTCGCTGCCCACCCAGGCCTTGGCCACGCTGCGCAGCGCGCCCCAGCCGCCGGCGGGGCCGGGATAAGGTTTGTAGCGAGGGGTGGAGGCGGGGGCGTTGTCTGGCAGTTTTTCGTAGGAGGTCACGGCTGTTGCTACTCCGCCGCTGGGCTGAACACCCGCGGTGCGCTGTGTTTGGGCAGATGAATGAGGTTGAGGTTGTGCTTGCGGGCCCATTGCAGGGCCAGGCCGGTGGGCGCGGAAAGGCTCACCAGGGTCTGGATGCCGGCGCGCAGGACCTTCTGGATCAGTTCCAGGCTGCAGCGGCTGGTGACGATGGCCAGCCCTCCTTGGGTCTCGATGCGCTGGCGCAGCAGGGCGCCGATCAGCTTGTCCAGGGCGTTGTGCCGGCCAATGTCCTCGCGGCCCAGCAGCAGCTGGCCGTCGCGGTCCATGAACAGTGCCGCGTGCACCGCGCCGCAGTGCTGGCCCAGTGGCTGGAAGGCATCGATGCGCTGGCGCAGGTCCTTCAGCCAGTGGGCAGGTGGCAGCGGCGCGCCAGGCAGCACGTTCAGCTCGGGCAGCGCCTGCTCCAATGCCTCGACGCCGCACAGGCCGCAACCGCTGGTGCCGGCCAGTTGGCGGCGCTGGTTCTTCAGGTTCCAGAAGGCGCGGCTGGAGATCTCCAGGTCGGCGTAGAGCGCCGAACCGCTGCCGGAGAGCTTCACGTCATAGATTTCCTCGGTACCGGCAACGATGCCGCTGCCGACGCTGAAACCGACGGCGAAGTCTTCCAGATCGGTAGGGCTGACCAGCATCACCGCCTGGTTCAGGCCGTTGTAGATGATCGCCAACGCCACTTCCTCGGCCAGCGGGGTATTGTCGCGGGCGGCATCGGAGAGCTGGACATAGTCGTAGGTGTTGCTGGCGGCGGGCAGGGCGAGAGGCGTTGACGCCGCGCAGACCGGTGGCTTGCTGTTCATCGGCTCGAATACCGGCTGGCAGTTTGACCCCACAAGCCTAGGCCCCTGTGCAGATGGCGTCTAATCGCTAGCGTCTATCCCGTGATAGAGCGCGTCGATTGGTCGCACCGGGGCGGGTTGGCCGATCCTGGCCTAGACTCCTGCTTCCATGGATTCACCATCAAAGGAGCGCCACATGAGCCTGTTCAGTTTCGTGAAGGAAGCCGGCGAGAAGTTGATCGACCTGCTGACCCCCGGCAATGCCAACGCCGAGGAACAGTTGAAGAAACACGTCCAGGACGTTGGTCTGGGCAACCCGAACATCTCGGCCACTGTAGAGGGTGACAAGGTCATCCTCAAGGGCGAGGTAAGCAGCCAGGAAGAGAAAGAGAAGATCATCCTGGCGGCCGGCAACATCGCCGGTGTGGCCTCGGTGGATGACCAGATCACCGTCACCGGGCCAATTGCTCAAGCTGCCCGGTTCGTCGAGGTCGAGAAGGGTGACACCTTGAGTGCCATCTCCAAACGGGTCTACGGCGATGCCAACAAGTACAACAAGATCTTCGAGGCGAACAAGCCGATGCTGAAGGACCCCAACAAGATCTATCCGGGGCAGGTGCTGCGTATTCCCGACTGAGGGGGCAATTGTAGGAGCGGCTTTAGCCGCGATGCGGGCATCGCGGTGCCTGGCACCCGCGTCGCGGGTGATCGCGGCTGAAGCCGCTCCTACGGGGCGAGTGCGCAGTTACAACCCTTCCAGCAACTCCCGGTAATCTTCCACCGCAGCGAACTCCTGGGTATCGCGTGGCTCGGCCCGACTATCCGGCTGGCGCACAGCCAGCAGGTGCCCCACGCCAAATAGCCGGGCACTGCGCAGAATCGCCAGGGTGTCATCGATGAACAGGCTGCGCGCCGGCTCGAAGCCGATGTCCGCCTGCAGCGCATCCCAGAACTGCGGGCTCTCCTTCGGATAGCCATAGTCGTGCGAGCTGATCAGCCGTTCGAAGTACGGCGCCAGTTCCACCCGCTCCAGCTTCAACGACAGCGAGTCACGGTGGGCGTTGGTGATCATCACCACCCGCTTGCCGGCCTTGCGAATGGCGGCGAGGAAGGTATCGGCATCCGGCTTCAAGGCGATCAGGTCGGCGATCTCCAGCTTGAGCTCGCGGATCGGCAGGCGCAGTTCACGGCTCCAGAAGTCCAGGCAGTACCAGTTGAGCGTGCCGGCATGCTGTTCGAACAGCGGGCGCAGCTCGAGCTCGGCCATGGCCCGGCTCACGCCATGCAGCTCGGCGTAGCGCTGGGGCAGGTGCTGCAGCCAGAAGCGGTTGTCGTAATGCAGGTCGAGCAGGGTACCGTCCATGTCCAGCAGGACGGTATCGATGGCGGACCAGGGAAGAACGGGCATGGGAAATTCTCGATCAGTCGGCAAGCCACGGTATAGTAACCCGTTCACGTCAAGGAGCCGCCCCATGCGCCAGAAACCCACCGTCCTCAGCCGCGAAATCGTCGCCAGCAGCCGTCTGTTCCGCGTCGAAGCCGTGCAGTTGCGCTTCTCCAATGGCACCGAGCGCACCTATGAGCGACTGGTCGGCCGTGGCAACGGTTATGGCGCAGTGATGATAGTGGCCATGCTCGATGCCGAGCATGCGGTGCTGGTCGAGGAATATTGCGGCGGTACCGACGAGTACGAGCTGTCGTTGCCCAAGGGCTTGATCGAGCCGGGCGAGGACGTGCTCGCCGCCGCCGACCGGGAACTCAAGGAAGAAGCCGGTTTTGGCGCGCGTCAGCTGGAGCACCTGACCGAGCTGTCGCTGTCGCCCGGCTACATGAGCCAGAAGATCCAGGTGGTCCTGGCCACCGACCTTTACGAAGAGCGCCTGGAGGGCGACGAGCCCGAGCCGATGCGGGTCGACAAGGTCAACCTGCGCGAGCTCTCGGCCCTGGCCATGCACCCGCAGTTCAGTGAAGGCCGGGCGCTGGCGGCGTTGTACCTGGCCCGTGACCTGCTGATCCAGCGTGGGGTGTTGAGTGTATGAATGATCGGCAACTGATGCAGGACGTGGTCAAGCTCGCCCTGTTGGCTGGCGAGGCGATCCTGCCGTTCTGGCGCGCTGACGTGGCGGTAAGCAACAAGGCCGACGATTCACCGGTGACCGCTGCCGACCTGGCGGCCCATCGGGTTATCGCCGATGGCTTGCAGGCGTTGGCGCCGCAGATTCCGGTGCTCTCCGAAGAGGACTGCAACATCCCGCTGGCAACCCGCGCTGGCTGGCAGCGTTGGTGGCTGGTCGATCCTTTGGATGGCACCAAGGAGTTCATCGCCGGTAGCGAGGAGTTCACCGTCAACATCGCGCTGATCGAAAACGGCGAGGTGGTGTTCGGTGTGGTGGCGATGCCGACCAATGGCCGCTGTTACTTTGGTGGGCGCGAGTTAGGTGCCTGGAAGACCGAACGTAACGAAGAGGCTCAACCGATCCAGGTGCGTAATGCCCCACCGGCACAGGAGCGGTTTACCGTCGTCGCCAGCCGTCGGCATTCGAGCCCGGAGCAGGAAGCGCTGCTGGCGGGGCTTGGGAGTGCGGTGGGAGAGCTGGAACTGGCCAACATCGGCAGCTCCTTGAAGTTCTGCCTGCTCGCCGAAGGCAGTGCCGACTGTTATCCACGGCTGGCACCGACCTCGCAGTGGGATACGGCGGCTGCACAGGGCGTGCTGGAAGGTGCCGGGGGCGAGGTGATCGGGCTGGACGGGTTGCCGTTCCGCTACCCACCGCGTGAGTCGCTGCTCAATCCGTTCTTTTTGGCGTTGCCCCGCGCTGCTGAATGGCGACAGGCGCTCGTCGAACTGGCGCGTGCGATCAAAGCTTGAGCTTGTCGTGGCGACGAACCGCGACGAAAGGGGCGCGAAGCGCCCCCAGCTTTCAGCGATGCAACACGTACTGCCCGCTGAACGTCACCGCAGGCTCGTCACTACCCTCGTTGCTCACCACCGTCTCCAGCGTCAGTCGTGCCCGCCCACGACGCCGATACATCGTCAGGAACCGCTCCCAGGTCTTCTCGTCCGGCGCCGGGCAACGCGCCACGGCATCCCCGGTCACCGGCAATGGATAGCTGATCTGCCCTTCCTGGATGACGATATGCCCGTCATCGATCCCCAGCTCGCGCAGCCGCAGGTGCAGCCAGCCCCAGCCCACCAGCACCGCGCCGCAGTACAGGCTGCCGCCGAACATGGTGCTCTTGTGGTTGACGTTGGGCGCCAATGGCAGCTTCAGGCGCAAGGTGTGCGCCTGCCAATCGATGACTTCCATGCCCATCTCGCGGGTCAGCGGAATATCGCTGTGCAGTACGGACTGCAGGTACTGGCTGTCGTTGCTCATTGACGGTTGTCCTCCTGGTCGTCGTGCCCGCCAAAGCTCAGGCTGTGCTTGCGCAGCTTGTCGTGCAGGGTCTTGCGTGGGATGCCAAGGGCCTCGGCGAGGCTGCGCATGGAGCTATGCGGCTGCATCAGCTCGGCGGCGATCAGCGAGCGCTCGAACTGCTCGACCTGCTCGCTGAGGTTGCCGGTCGACACCGCAACATGGATATCGTTGGCCGCCGCAGGCGCCTGGCCATCAAGGGCCAACTCCAGGCCAAGGGCAAAGCGTTCGGCGGCATTCTGCAACTCGCGGACATTGCCCGGCCAGTCGTGGCGCAGCAGCAGGGCCCGTTGAGCCGGTTGCAGGTTGTGGGGCGGCAGGCCATGGCGTTCGCTGGCGGCATCGGCGAAGTGCTGGAACAACACCAGGATGTCGTCGCCGCGCTCGCGCAGCGCGGGGATACGCAGCGGCGCGACGTTCAGGCGGTAGTACAGGTCGGCACGGAAACGGCCTTGGTCGGCAGCCTGGCGCAGGTCTTCCTTGGTGGCGGCGATGATACGGATATCCAGCGGGATCAGCTGGTTACCGCCCAGGCGCTCGACCACCCGCTCCTGCAGCAGGCGCAGCAGCTTGACCTGCACATCCAGGCTCATGCTCTCGATTTCGTCGAGGAACAGCGTGCCGCCATTGGCGAACTCGAACTTGCCGATGCGGCGCTTCTGCGCGCCGGTAAACGCGCCCGGCTCATGGCCGAACAGCTCGCTCTCGACCACGGACTCGGCCAGGGCGCCGGCATTGATCGCCACGAACGGGCCTTCGCGGCGGCTCGACAGGTCGTGCAGGGCTCGCGCCACCACCTCCTTGCCGGCGCCGGTCTCGCCAAGGATCAGCACGTCGGCGCGGGTGCCGGCCAGGGCACCGATCTGTTCGCGCAGGCGCTGCATGCCGGGCGACTGGCCGACCAGGCGCGTGGCCAGGTGCTGGCGGTCGCTCAGGGCCAGGCGCAGGCTACGGTTGTCCAGCACCAGGCGGCGCAGGGCCAGGGCACGGCGCACGCTGTCGAGCAGGGAATCACTGGCGAAAGGCTTTTCGAGGAAATCGTAGGCCCCGGCGCGCATTGCCTGCACTGCCAGCGGCACATCGCCGTGGCCGGTGATCAGCAGTACCGGCAGTTCGCTGTCGCGGGCGTGCAGTTGCTCCAGCAGTTGCAGGCCATCGATGCCGGGCATGCGGATATCGCTGACCACCACGCCCGGCCAGTCCTCCTCCAGGCGTTCGGCCAGGCCCTGGGCGTCGGCCAGGGCCACCACCTTGAGCCCGGCCAGGTCCAGGGTCTGGCTCAGGGCCTGGCGCAGGTGCGGGTCGTCATCGACCAGGAGCACCTGGGCACGGCTGTCGATCGGTGTCTCGGTGCTCATGCCGAGGTGTCCTCCGAAGATTGCAGATTGGCGCCGGGCTTGGCCACGCGCAGTTTCAGGGTCAGCAGGGCGCCGCCTTCCGGGTGGTTGCCCAGCAGCAACTCGCCGCCGAGCGCGTGCATCAGGCTTTCACAGATAGCCAGCCCCAAGCCGAGGCCCTGGGTGCGGGTCTTGGTGGTGAAGAACGGCTCCTTGGCGTGCTCCAGGGCCTGGCGGCTGAAGCCTGGGCCATTGTCGCGGATGTACAGGTAGACGCAGCCGTCCTGGCGCTCGGCACTCAGCCACAGCCTGCGCGGGTTGGCTTTTTCGGTCAGGGCATCGAGGGCGTTGGCCAGCAGGTTGCCCAGCACCTGGCGCAGGCGGGTCTCGCCGGCCTGTACCCACAGCGTGGCTTCGGGCAGGTCGCGCACCAGCTCGACGGCCATGGCCCGGCGACGCTTGGCCAACAGCGCCAGGGCATCATCCAGGGCCGGTTGCAGGGCAACGCTCTCCGGGGCGTGCTGGTCGCGGCGGGCGAAGGCGCGCAGGTGGGCGATGATCGAGGCCATGCGCCCGGTCAGTTCACCAATCAGCTTGAGGTTGCCGCGCACGTCCTCGGTGCGCTGATGGTCGAGAAGAATCTCGGCATTCTCGGCATAACTGCGAATCGCCGCCAGCGGTTGATTGAGCTCATGGCTGATGCTCGCCGACATGGTGCCCAGTACCGAGAGTTTGCCCGCCTGGACCAGTTCGTCCTGGGCGCGCACCAGCTCCTGCTGGGCGCTTTCGCGCTCCAGCACCGCGCTCTTGAGGCGGGTATTGAGACCTTCCAGGTCGGCGGTGCGTTCGATCACACGCTTTTCCAGCTCTTGCCGGGCAAGGGCCTCGAAGTCGATGCGGTCGATGTAGTGGCGTCGGCGCTGCATCACCAGGCCAGCCAGGAGCATGCTCACCAGCAGCGCACCGCCGCCGATGGCCATGACCGTCTGCACCGAGCGGTCGACCAGCAGGCGCGGGGCGAGGATGTTCACCTGCCAGCCGGTTTCCTTGATGTCGCGGGTCTGGATCAGCCAGGCGTCGCGGTTGAGGCTCAACGGCTGCGGGGCCTGGGTCGGGTAGGGCTGGATGGCGACGATGGCCTGGCGCTCGGCCGCGGTCAGCTCGCGGGTGGCACGGAAACGCCAATCCGGGCGCGAGGTGAGCACCACCACGCCGTTCTGGTCGGTCAGCAGCAGTTGTTCCGGCGTGCGGCCCCACAGGGTTTCGGTGTGGTCGAGGTCGACCTTGACCACCAGCACGCCGATCACCTTGTCGCGGTCGTGCACGGCGGCGGCGAAGAAGTAGCCGCGCTTGGCCGAAGTGGTGCCCTGGCCGAAGAACCGCCCCAACCGCCCCTCCATCGCCTCGATGAAATACGGGCGGAACGAGAAGTTGCGGCCGACGAAGCTGTCCTGCTTGTCCCAGTTGGACGCGGCCAGGGTGTTGCCGCTGACATCCATCAGGTACATCACCTCGGCACCGGTCTGCTGGGTGATGCCCTTGAGCAACCGGTTGGCGTTGGTTACCGCCTCGAGGCGAAACGGGTCGTCCAGCACGCCGCGCAGCGCCGGCAGGTCGCCGAGGATCCGGGGCAGGGTTTCGTAGCGGTGCAGGGTGCCCAGCAGGTTGGCGACGTAGAGGTCGAGGGTCTGGCGATTCTGCGAGGCCAGCTCATCCTGGTAGTAGCGCTCGGCCAGGTGGTGCAGCGGCCACAGCAGCGGGGCCAGGCACAGCGCCAGCAGGGCCAGGCTGCGCCAGCGGGGGCGGCGGGGAGGCGTGGGTCTTGGGATCATTGCGATAAGGGCGCCAGTAGGATCTGGCGCAATTATGCGCTACTTGAGGCAGTCGATGAGTGCATCTGGCCACTGTCGGGTCTTGATGTTCGTGGTATGCGTGAGTGCAGGGCGGCCTGCTGTCTGTGCAAGGCTGCCACTTGCTTATCGGCAGCAGTGGTGGCGATATAAGCGACAAAAAAACGAGGTTCCCCGTTCATGCCCCTGAGCACCCTGATCCAGCGTTCGAGCCAGCCCAGTCCTTCACTTGGCGAGGCCCAGGCCCATGCCCTGCTGAGGTCGCACTACGACTTGCAGGGTTCGTTGCAGGTGCTGGGCAGCCAGCAGGACCTCAACTTTCGCGTGGACAGCGACCAGGGCCGCTTCGTGCTCAAGGTCTGTCATGGCAGCTATGCGGCGGTCGAACTGCAGGCCCAGCACGCGGCGCTGGCGTTCCTGCATGGGCAAGGCGTGCCAGTGCCGGTAGTGCGCACAGCCAGTACCGGCGAGCTATTGCTGGACCTCGAGGTCGATGGCCAGCCGCTTCGGGCCCGCCTGCTCGATTACATCGACGGGCAGCCACTGACCCGCCTGGGCCATCTGCCAGCGCGGGTGATGGCTGAGCTCGGTACGCTTTGCGCCCGTGTCGATAAGGCGCTGGCCGACTTCGACCATCCAGGCCTCGAGCGCACCTTGCAGTGGGATCCGCGCCATGCCCAGTTACTGATCCAGCATTTGTCGCCCGTGTTGCAGGATGCCCAGCGCCGGGCGCAGGTGGAGCAGGTCGCCCAGGCGGCATCCGCACGTCTGCAACCGTTAATTGACCTGCTACCGACCCAGGCCGTGCACCTGGACATCACCGACGACAACGTGGTCTGGGCCCGCGACGCCGAGCGGCAGTGGCAGGTGCAGGGTGTCATCGACTTTGGTGACCTGGTGCGTACCTGGCGCATCGCCGATCTGTCGGTGACCTGCGCGGCCTTGCTGCATCACGCCGAGGGTGACCCGCTGCGGATCCTGCCGGCGGTCAGCGCCTATCATGCCGTAAATCCCCTGCAGGACGCCGAGTTGCGCGCCCTCTGGCCGCTGGTGCTGAACCGCGCCGCCGTGCTGGTGCTCAGCAGCGAACAGCAACTGGCCATCGACCCGGACAACCAGTACACCCGCGACAACATCGCCCACGAATGGGAGATCTTCGATACCGCCTGCGCCGTGCCCGCGGCGTTGATGGAGGCCGCGATCCTCCAGGCGGCTGGGCGCAAGCCAGCCAGCATCGATCTTGGCGATTGCGCCGTGTTGCTGCCGGCGTTGAACAGCGAGGCGGTGACCCGGGTCGACCTGGGCGTGCTCAGCCCCTACTGCGAGGCGGGCAACTGGGAGCAACCTGGCTTTGACCAGCGCCTGCTTGCTGCCCAGCCGGGGCCGGCGTGCAGCCTGCATGGGCAGTACCGCCTGTCGCAAACCCACATCGACCGGCCTGAAGAACCGGCTACCTGTGCCCTGGGCGTGGAGCTGAACCTGTCGCCCGGCACTGCGTTGCAGGCGCCCGATGCTGGGGTATGGCGTTGCATCGGCGATGGCCGTGGCTGCCTGCGCACCGCACACTGGAACCTGTGGCTCGAAGGCCTGGAAGAGGCGCCGACCGATGGCCAGGCGCTGCTCAAGGGCCAGGTCATCGGCGCGACCTGTGGGTACCTTAGCGTGCAGCTGTGCGTGGATACCGATATCCGTCCACCCTTCTTTGCCACGCCCTCCCACGCTGCCGCCTGGCTGGCCCTGTGCCCGTCACCGCGCACCCTGCTGGGCTTCGACTGCGACGCCGAGCCGCTGGCCGACGCGCAGGCCCTGCTGGCCCGTCGCGATGCCAGCTTCGCGCGCTCGCAGAAGCATTACTACACCCAGCCTCCGCACATCGAGCGCGGTTGGCGCAACTACCTGATCGACATGCAGGGCCGCTCGTATCTGGACATGCTCAACAACGTCGCGGTGCTCGGCCATGGCCATCCGCGCATGGCCGTCGAGTCGGCGCGCCAGTGGTCGTTGGTCAACACCAACTCGCGCTTTCACTACGCAGCCATCGCCGAATTCTCCGAACGTCTGCTGGAAGTGGCCCCGGAAGGCTTCGACCGGGTGTTCCTGGTCAACAGTGGCACCGAGGCCAATGACCTGGCGATTCGTCTGGCCTGGGCCTACAGCGGTGGGCGCGACCTGCTCAGCGTGCTGGAGGCCTACCACGGCTGGTCGGTGGCCACTGACGCGATCTCCACCTCCATCGCCGACAACCCCCAAGCCCTGGAGACCCGGCCGGACTGGGTGCATCCGGTGGAGGCGCCGAATACCTTCCGCGGGCGCTACCGGGGCGCCGACAGCGCAGCCGACTACCTCCGCGATGTCGATGCCAAGCTGGCCGACCTCGACGCCCGTGGTCGCCAGCTGGCCGGGATGATCTGCGAACCGGTTTATGGAAACGCCGGGGGCATCTCGTTGCCGCCAGGCTACCTGCGCGAGGCCTACGCCAAGGTGCGCCAGCGCGGTGGGGTGTGCATCGCCGACGAGGTGCAGGTCGGTTACGGGCGCCTGGGCGAGTACTTCTGGGGCTTCGAGGAGCAGGGCGTGGTGCCGGACATCATTACCATGGCCAAGGGCATGGGCAACGGCCAGCCGCTGGGCGCGGTGATCACCCGGCGCGAGATCGCCGAGGCGCTGGAGGCCGAGGGCTACTTCTTCTCGTCGGCCGGTGGCAGCCCAGTCAGTTGCCGCATCGGCATGGCGGTGCTGGACGTAATGCGTGGCGAAGGGTTGTGGGACAACGCCCGTGACGTGGGCCGTTACTTCAAGGCTCGGCTGCAGGCATTGGTCGATAAATATCCGCTTGCTGGTGCCGCCCATGGTTCCGGGTTCTACCTGGGGCTGGAGTTGGTGCGCGATCGCCAGACGCTGGAACCGGCGACCGAGGAGACCATGATCCTGTGCGATCGCCTGCGTGACCTGGGGATCTTCATGCAGCCGACCGGCGACTACCTGAACATCCTCAAGATCAAGCCGCCGATGTGCACCACGCGGGCCAGCGTGAATTACTTCGTCGACAGCGTGGAGCGGGTCCTCGGCGAAGGGCTCTGATTCAAGGCATGCAGGCCTGGCAAGTCGATTGTTATCGGTTCTCCAGGCTTTTTTATGCCTAAATATTTTGTGATTATCTATTTAAAGTCGATATTTATCGGTTGTAATATCGGCTGATTATTACGCTGCCTATACTGGCGGGCATCTTTTTCGATCACTGACCTGGCGCCACTGGCCCCGGGCCTTCGCAGAGGTTACCCATGAAGACCCTCAACTCGACCCCCCGCGCCGACGGTTTCCACATGCCCGCCGAGTGGGCCCCGCAGACCCAGGTATGGATGGTCTGGCCGGAGCGTCCGGACAACTGGCGCCTGGGCGGCAAGCCGGCGCAGGCCGCGCACGTGACCCTGGCCAAGGCCATCGCCCGCTTCGAGCCGGTCACCGTGGCGGTGTCCGCCGGCCAGTACGAGAACGCCCGTCGCCAGCTCGACCTGCCCAACATCCGCGTGGTCGAGATCAGCAATGACGACGCCTGGGTGCGCGACACCGGCCCGACCTTCGTCATCAACGACCACGGCGAGGTACGCGGCGTGGACTGGGGCTTCAACGCCTGGGGCGGTTTCGACGGCGGCCTGTACGCGCCCTGGAACCGTGACGAGGAGCTGGCCGCCAAGGTCATGGAGATGGAGCGTGTGCAGCGTTACCACACCGAAGGCTTCGTGCTCGAAGGCGGTTCGATCCACGTCGATGGCGAAGGCACCCTGATCACCACCGAAGAATGCCTGCTCAACCGTAACCGCAACCCGCACCTGGACCGCGAACAGATCGAGGAGATCCTGCGCGAGCACCTGGCGGTCGAGACTATCGTCTGGCTGCCGGACGGCCTGTACAACGACGAGACCGATGGCCACGTCGACAACTTCTGCTGTTACGTCAGCCCAGGCGAAGTGTTACTGGCCTGGACCGATGATTCCAATGACCCCAACTATGCGCGCTGCCACGCTGCCTACGAGGTATTGAAAAACACCCGCGACGCCAAAGGGCGCGAGTTCGTGGTGCACAAGATGCCGATCCCGGGGCCGCTGTACGCCACCCAGGCCGAATGCGACGGCGTCGATCACGTGGCGGGCAGCCAGGAGCGCGACCCTTCGGTACGCCTGGCCGGTTCCTACGTGAACTTCCTGATCGTCAACGGCGGCATCATCGCCCCGAGCTTCGACGACCCGGCTGATGCGCAAGCCAGAGCGATCCTGGCCAAGGTCTTCCCGGACCACGAAGTGGTGATGATCCCCGGGCGTGAACTGCTGCTTGGCGGTGGCAACATTCACTGCCTGACCCAGCAGCAGCCGGCACCGGTCAAACGCTGATCGGCCAATGAGAGAAAAGCCCGTCGCAAGACGGGCTTTTTTTTACTGGCGATAGTCGGACACTTGAAATGGCACAGCAATTGTATTGATTTTTCCTCGTACTTCAGAGGAATCGGCCTACGCCGTTCTGTAACGTGCCTGAAGTAACTTAGCCGCTCACTCGGCCCAGGGAGTACGTGAGGAAATGAACGCAGCAAGTGAGTCGGCTTTGCCCTCAACGGCGGCCAGTCACCAATCGCTCAGAATCCTGGCTCAGTGGTTGAAACGTCATGGAGACGATCGGGTCAGGACGACCGACCCACGACGCCTGCTGGATGGGCGATACCCCCAAGGCCTGATCAGCGAGGAAGAGCTCGAAGCTCTGCTGGCTGTCTGGCATTGACCGGGAAGGATCCCGCCGCAGAAAAAAAACGCCACCGCAATTGCGGTGGCGTTTTCGTTTGGGCGACCCGTCCTTGACGTCCGCTCCGGATTGCAACTCAGAAGCTGTAGGTCCCGGTCACCACCAGGCTGCGCGGATCGCCCACCTGGATCTGCGCCGCGCTGGTGGCCGAGCTGTAGTAGGTCTTGTCGGTGATGTTGCTCAAGGCCGCGCGTACATCCCAGTCGTGGGTGCGATAGCCCGCCAGCGCGTCCCAGCGGCCGTAGCCCGGCAGGATCACGGTGTTCTGGTTGTCGGCATAGCGATCGCCGACCAGGGTCAGGCCGGTTTCGGCGTACCAGCCCAGCTCCGGCTTCCAGGTCACGAACAGGCTGGCGTTACGCTTGGCCACGTCGTTGACACGTTTGCCCTCGTTGCCGTTGTCGTCCTTGACGATGGTGGCGTCCTGCAAGCCAAGGCCGCCCCGCACGTACCAGTTGCCGACCACGTTGCCGGTGGCGGTCAGCTCGATGCCGCGCGAGCGCTGCAGCCCCGTCATCAGGTAGGTACCCTTGTTGAGCGGGTCCTCCTGGCGACGGTTGTACAGTTCAATTTCGTAGACCGCGAGCGTGGTGCTAAGGCGTTCGTCGAACCACTCGCTTTTCACGCCAATCTCTTTTTGCCGGGTCAGCTCTGGATCGGTCTGGTTGGCGTTGCCTTTGGTGCCCGGCGAAAGACCGATCAGCCCACCTCCAACTGGTGCGAACGACTTGCTCCAAGAGGCATAGAACGAATGGTCCT
The DNA here is from genome assembly GCF_001007005.1 of Pseudomonas sp. CCOS 191. Taxonomy (NCBI): domain Bacteria; kingdom Pseudomonadati; phylum Pseudomonadota; class Gammaproteobacteria; order Pseudomonadales; family Pseudomonadaceae; genus Pseudomonas; species Pseudomonas sp. CCOS 191. Next base: position 5,729,265 of record NZ_LN847264.1, on the reverse strand, counting down.
TCCACGGCGTGTAGACCACGCCCAGGCGAGGGCTGGTACTGGTGCTGTCCTGATTTTCCTGAATGCCTGACATCCTGCTGGTGGTGTCCACCTCGAACCGATCGAAGCGTACGCCCGCCAGCACTTGCCACTCATCGTTCAGACGGATCTGGTCCTGCAGGTACAGGCCAGTGCTGTCGACGTTGGTCACATTGTTGCTGAACAGCTTCATCGCACCATTGTGCTGATTGCGCTCGGTGGACCCGCCAATCGGTGCCGGGGTCACGCCGACACCCTGGTCGAGGCGCGAGTGCCGGCGTTGCTCCCCCACTTCCAGCCCCACCAGCAGGGTGTGCTCCAGGCCAAATGTCTGCACGTTACCTTCGAGTTCGACGGTGTTGTACAGGTTGCGGGTGCTCAGGTCCTGCTGCCAGCGTTGGCGCGCGACCATGCCGGTCGACGGGGTGTAGCCGGTCAGATAGGTGTTGTCGAAGTCGCTCTCCAGGGTGAACAGGCTGAAGGTGTGGCGCAGTTGCCACTGATCGTTCAGCTCGTAGTTCAGGCGCGAACGCAGCGACTCGGCGCGGTCGTTGATGTAGTCGCGCTGGGTGTCGCCGTAGGTGGTCTTGCGGCTGACATCGGCCGGGCGCCCGGTGAGCGGGTTGCCGGGGATGCCACGGTCGGGCGTGCGGTCGTAGCGGCTGTACTCGTACTGCACCAGCCAGTTCAGTTCGGGGGTGATCTGCCAGCTCATGGACGGGGCGAACAGTTGGCGGTGGTTGCCATCGATGCCGTCGCGGAAGCTGTTCTTGTCCTCGTTGCCCAGGTTCAGGCGCAGGCTGAGGGTGTCACTGGGGTCGGCGCTGAGGTCGGCATACAGGCTGCGCAGGTCCTGGCTGCCACCTTGTGCCTCGATGGTCGAGCGGCGGCCGTGCTCCGGCGCCTTGCTCACCCGGTTGACGATACCGCCCTGGCTGCCACGGCCATAAAGCACTGCCGCCGGCCCCTTGAGCACCTCGACCCGCTCGATGTTGTGCAGATCACGGGTGTACTGGCTGTCGTCGCGGACTCCGTCCAGGTAGAAGTCGTTGCTGGCGTCGAAGCCGCGAATACGCAGGCTGTCGAAACGGGTGTCGGCACCGCTGCTGACGTTGGGGATGCCTTCCAGCGCCTTGCCCAGGTTGCTGCTGCCGTAGTCCAGCACGTTGCGGGTCTTCACCGAATCGATGGCCTGTGGCACGTAGCGCGCGGGGGTCGAGGTGCGGGTCGCGGTGGTCACGTCCTTGACTCGCGGGTTGTCCTCTTCGCGGGTGCTGTCGGCTGTCACCGAGGTTTCCGGCAAGGTCGTGGTGGCGGCACTGGCCAGGCCGGCGCTGAACAGCAGCGACAGGCCCAGGGTCAAGGGTGAAAGGCGGCAGGGGGCAGGCATCGAAGGCGTCCAAGGGAGGGAGTGAGAAATTGGGCGCGAATGGTAATGCTTGCTATTTACTGTTGCATCGACATTTGTAAAGGGTTGTCTTTACATATGTTTCAGGATGTTGCTATTCGTTTGGATTGATTTGAAATTGTCTTGGCATTCACAAGGATGCGCTTCGGAATGGCTTGTGGAAGCGGCGGTGCGTGCAACGTTGCTCTCTGCGTGACCGCGCAGTAGGAAGAGCAGGGCAGTTCAAACAGGCTTTCGGAAGGCCTGCGGGAACATGGCCGTATGACGGTTTTATGGATTTCGACCGCTTTCCACAAAAGAGACAAATTTGCGCTGACCCACGGCAGATATGCATGGAAATGCACCAGCGCGGACCTTGTTTTTGGTTATATCAACCTGTATTTCACGTTTTTTTGACATGTATAAGCAGGCAGGGCTAGGATTCGGGCTCTACGCCTGCTGGCCATTCTCTGGCCATGCGGCTGCAAGGCCCGTTGCAGACCATTGGCGGGCCTTCGGCTTGGATCCGCATAGCGTCGAACCTACGAAGGGGCGTTGGTTCCTGGCGTTCTGATGCAGAGCGTTTTTGAATACGAAATAAGGAAAATAACATGTTGAAAACCAGGATCAGCCTGGTCGCCCTGGCGATGATCGCCGCGACCCAGGCACAGGCCAATGACCAGGCCGAGAGCAAGGGCTTCATCGAGGACAGCCACGCCAACGTCCTTCTGCGCAACGCCTTCATCAACCGTGACAAGAAGCACCACGTCAACGACCAGTCCCAGTGGGGCCAGGGCGTCATCGCCAACTTCTCCTCTGGCTTCACCCAGGGCACCGTCGGTGTAGGTGTCGACGCCTTCGGCCTGTACGCCCTGCGCCTTGATGGCGGCAAGGGCCGCAACGGCGGTGGCGGTATCGACTTCTTCAAGCGTGAAAACACCGTTAACGAGCGTGAGCGCAGCGATGCTGCCAACGACCTCGCTCGCGCCGGTGCGGCGATCAAGTTCCGTGTATCCAACACCGTGCTCAAGTACGGCGACCAGATGCCGGCCCTGCCTGTGCTGCAGTACGACGATTCGCGCCTGCTGCCCGAGAGCTTCAGCGGCACCCTGATCACCTCCAAGGAGATCAAGGGCCTGGAACTGAACGCCGGTCGCTTCACCAGCGAAGTGCAGAAGAGCGCCCAAGGCCATGACAGCGGTCGCCTCAAGTCGATCAACGTCCTGGGCGGTAGCTACAAGTTCACCGATAACTTCACCGCGTCGCTGTACACCGCAGACAACGAAGACGTGATGAAGAAGCACTACCTGGGCATGAACTACGTCTTCCCGATCGCGGCTGACCAGTCCCTGACCCTGGACTTCAACGGCTACAAGTCCAAGCTGGACAAGAAGTTCATCAACAAGTGGGAGATGCCGGAAGGCGACCGCGACAACACCATCTGGAGCCTGGCGGCGACCTACGCCTTCGGCCCACACTCGGTAACCATCGCCCACCAGCGCAGCACCGGCGACACCGGCTACAACTACGGTGGCTACCAGCGTAACGGCGGCTTCGGTGACGGTGGTTCGACCATCTACCTGGCCAACTCCTACTGGTCCGACTTCAACGCCGAGGACGAGCGCTCCTGGCAGATCGGCTACGGCCTGGACTTCGGCGCGTTCGGCGTGCCTGGCCTGACCTACAAGATCGCCTACGTGCGCGGTGACAACATCAACACCCACGGCTTCGGCGAAGGTAAGGAGCGCGAGATCTTCAACCAACTGCGCTACGTCGTCCAGGAAGGCCCGGCCAAGGACCTGTCGGTCAAGCTGCGTGGTTCGTTCCTGCGCACCAACACGGCGGTCCGCCAGAACGGTTACAACGACGACGGCAACGAAGTCCGCGTATTCGTCGAGTATCCGATCAGCATCTTCTGATCCTGATCTTGCGTCACCCGCAGCCCCGGCCTATGCCGGGGCTGTTTCTTTCCGCTGCACGCTGACCGCCAGCGGCGCCACCTCGATTTCCCCCGTCTCCGGCGCGAAGCTGTCACTGCGCGCCATCCGCCACATCCGTGCATAGAACTCGCTGTCGATCGCACCGCTGAGCAGCTCGCCCGGCTTGAGGAAGGTGTGCAGCTGCGAGAACAGGCCGATCTCGCTGGCGCTGATACGCCGCGCCAGGTGCTTGGGCTTGAGTTCAGAAGGATGGTCCAGACCGGCGGCGGCAAGCATCTCGGCCAGGGCGTGCAGGGTATTGCGGTGGAAACTGGCGACCCGCTCGGCCTTCTCCGGCACCACCAGCGCGCGCTGGCGCAACGCATCCTGGGTCGCCACGCCGGTCGGGCACTTGTTGGTGTGGCAGCTTTGCGACTGGATGCAGCCGATGGCGAACATGAAGCCCCGTGCCGAGTTGACCCAGTCGGCGCCGATGGCCAGCACGCTGGCGATGTCAAAGGCGCTTACCAGCTTGCCCGCCGCGCCGATGCGGATGCGCTCGCGCAGGTTCAACCCCACCAGGGTGTTGTGCACGAACATCAGGCCCTCGCGCAGCGGCACGCCCATGTTGTCGGAGAACTCCCGGGGCGCCGCGCCGGTGCCGCCTTCCTTGCCGTCGACGACGATGAAGTCCGGGGTGATGCCGGTGGCCAGCATGGCCTTGGCGATGCCCATGAACTCCCACGGGTGGCCCAGGCAGAACTTGAAGCCCACTGGCTTGCCGCCGGACAGCTCGCGCAGCCGGGCGACGAACTGCAGCAGCTCCCGCGGTGTGGCGAAGGCGCTGTGGGCGGCCGGCGAGATGCAGTCCTCGCCCTCGCGCACGCCTCGGGTGGCGGCGATCTCGGCACTGACCTTGTGCCCCGGCAGGATCCCGCCATGGCCCGGCTTGGCGCCCTGGCTGAGCTTGATCTCGATCATCTTCACCTGGGTGGCGCGGGCCTGCTCGGCGAAGCGCTCGGGGTCGAACTGGCCGTCTTCGCTGCGGCAGCCGAAATAGCCGCTGCCGATTTCCCAGATCAGGTCGCCGCCGTGTTCGCGGTGGTAGGGGCTGATGCTGCCCTCACCGGTGTCATGGGCGAAGCGGCCCAGGCGCGCGCCCTTGTTCAGCGCAGCGATGGCATTGGCGCTGAGGGCGCCGAAGCTCATGGCCGAGATATTGAAGATCGACGCCGAGTACGGATGGCGGCACTGTGGGCCGCCGATGCGAATGCGCAACGACGCAGGGTCGGGCATCGGCACCGGCAGCATCGAGTGGCTGATGAACTCGAAGCCCGGCTTGTAGGCATCGTTGAGCGTGCCGAAGGCTTTCTCGGCACTCTCGTTCTTGGCCCTGGCGTACACCAGCGAACGCTGGGCGCGGGAGAACGGCAACTTGTCGTCGTCGCCCTCGATCAGGTACTGGCGGATCTCCGGGCGGATGGTCTCGATCAGGTAGCGGATATTGCCCAGGATCGGGTAGTTGCGGCGCACGGCGTGGTGGCGTTGGCGCAGGTCGTTGAGGCCGACCAGGCTGAGCAGGGCAGTGATCACGCAAAACAGCCACAGCCAGCTGTGCTGGGCGAGCAAGGGGATACTGGCAAAGGTGAAGATCAGGCACGCGGCCAGGCAGGCATAGCGGCTGGGGAGCGAATCTTTCATGGGTCCATCGCAGACAGGATGACCCGACCTAGGATAGGCAAAGCGGGCGTGCGGAAAACCAGTGGTTTCGGTAAAACACTCTTGCGCGCGCGACTTGCGTTCAATCGTCGCCCTGGGCTAACGCCGTGCTCGCTTGGCGGCCCGGGATCGCCCCGGGCCGCTCGCACAGGTTCACGCCAGCTCGAAGTACCACTCCAGGAAGGCGTTGAAATCTGGGTATTGAGGCTTGACCTTGCCGGCGAGGAAGTCCACCAGCAACGGCCCTGCCTCCAGCTCCAGCACTTCCCCAGTACGGGTGTTATAGAAGAAACCGTGTTCAGCCTGGAAATCATCCAGCGGCAGGTACTCCTCCGGCAGGCCCATCTCTCGTGCGGCTTCAATCGAATCTTCGTAGCTGGAGTTAACCAGGAACCAGCCTACCTGGAAGATCTCGGTGTGGCGGCTAAGGAAGGTAGGCGAATCCTCGACATGCAAAAAGAACTCGACAAAATCGGAGTCCATGGGGATACCCAGGTCGCTGAAGGCTTGCTGGTAGTCCTCGAAGGCATCATCGAACCACCAGCCCTTGGCTTTGCAATGGTCGATCAGTTTTTTGGAAAGCATGTCAGGCTCCACATCGGTTTGGTTTGCCACGGGCTTTCATGGCCGCGTTAGCGCGTTGTTTCCAGTATGCATCACGGTCAATGTCGAAAGCGCTACGATTGACCGGATTGTGGGGGTGGGCGTTGGGCAAGTGCGGATGCAAGGCATTGCTCTTGCGGAAGCGGTTATGGGTCTTCGCCGAAAGTTCGAACAAGGACCCCAGCCCATCCTGTTTCGAGTGATGCAGGTGCACCACTTGGTACTTGCCGTTCTTGACGATCATGGGGCTGCGATTTTCTTCCAGCACCAGTTGCATGTTGGTCTTCACGCCATTCTTGGTCTTGACCTTCAAGTCCCAGTCGATGTCCTGCTGATAGACCGTGTGCACATTGCCAGAAGGCGCCTCGAACACCGTTCGGGTGAAGATGCCGTCCAGGCCCAGCGGGTCGATCCAGGTGAACGGGTTGGGCCCATAGGCATACAGGTTCAGGCCACCGTACAGGCCAATCGGGTCCGGTTGGGTGAAGCGCCCGATATCGGGGTCGTAGTAACGGTGCAGGTTGTAGTGCAGGCCGGTTTCGCGATCAAGGTATTGCCCCTGAAAGCGTAGATTCTGCTCGTCGATGAAGCGCTCCTCGCACTCCTCGCGCAAGGTATTGCCCCACACCTGATAGCTTGCCTGCCAGAGCAGCTTGCCCTGCTCGTCGGTCAGCTTGTTCGGCAGGCCATTGACGTCGTTGTGGAAGTGGCAGACCTGCTGCGTCTGGCCCTGGCCGTCGATGCGCGCAAGTGGCTCGAAGCCGTCGTTGGCATAGACGTAGACGCTGGTGCGGCCATTGCGTCGCTCGCTCAGCAGACGTTGGCCCTCCCAGGTGAAGCAGGTCTGGTTCAACAGCTGACCCTGGCCGTCGTACTCGGCTTTTTCCAGCCTGCGCCCCAGCGGGTCATAGCGCATGCGCAGCACGCGTTCGCGCCCTGCCTGATGGCTGTCGACCCTTACCAGGCGGTGCTCGGCGTCGTAGTGAAAGTGCTGCGTGCCCCAGCGACGGCTGCGTTTTTCCCGCAACCGGCCGAAGGCGTCATAGCGATAGCGTTTGTCCTGATAGTGGCTCAGGCGATCATGGCGAACCGGCTTGGCCGGCGTCTGCGCGGGGTCTATCAGGTTGGCGGCAGCATCGTAGGCGAAGGCTTCATGGGTGCCATCGTGAGTATCCTGGCGCGCGATTATCCGGCCGGCCGCATCGTGGCGTAGCCACTGCTGATGCTGTTGGCCGGGTTGCTGGTTGAAATGCCCCGCCAGATCATCGGCCAAGCTCCACTGGTAGCTCTCCTGGAACGGCGCCAGCAGCTGGGAGGCTTGGTCGAGCTGGCGAGATTGGCGTCTGTGCACCCGCCCACTGCGGTCGTACTCGCTCTGCGTCGCCAGGCGACCTTGCACGCGCAAGGTCTCCCGATGCAGGCGGTCGCGTTCGAAGTCGCAGAGCAACAGGCCGTCGAGGTTGATGTGGTGCAGATGGCCATTGCCGTAGAAATGCCGATTGAGCCAGCGGCCATCAGGCAACTGGGTTTGGAGGGGATTGCCCAGTTCATCGTAGACCCGCCGCAGTACCCCGCCTGCAGTGTGCTCCTCGGTGTTTTGCCCCAAGGCGTCATAGGCGAACGCGACCCGTTGCTTGCTGCCGTCGCGGTCAGTGCCGAGCACTTCCAGCAGTTGGTCCAACGCGTCGTAGCGATACTCGGTAACACCATCGTCGGTGGTCTTGGCGACCATTCGCCCACCGGCATCGCGGGTGTATTGATGGACGATTGCCGCTGGGTTCGCCTCGGCGAACTCGGGCGAGGGGTAAAACTCCAGCGCGATCAGGTTGTCCGTGGCGTCATAGCGGTAGCGGCGTCCGCCGCCGTCGAGCGCTTGCTGGTCGATCAAGCGATCGAGCGGGTCCCAGCTGAACCGATAGTGCTCGCCGTTGCCATTGCGCAGGGTACTCAAGCGACCGTAGGGGTCGTAGCGATACTCCACTTGGTGACCGAGTGGATCGATGCTTTTCCAGGCTTTGCCTTGCCGATTGAAACTGTAGAGGCTGGTTTGCCCGCCCGTATCGCTGTAGCGCACCAGCCGGCCCAGGGCGTCGTGCTCGAAGTGCTCGCGCCGACCGTCGGGCTGCACGATGGCGGTCAGGTAGCCCCGGATATCCCGCTCATAGGTGGTGCATTCACCCACGGCATTGGTCACTGCCTGCAAGTGGCCGCGGTGATCGTAGTCGAAGCCGGTGGTCGCAGCAGAACAGTCGGTATAGCGCGTGAGTTGGCCCAGTGGGTTCCAGCGCAGCTGCTTGTGCTTGCCTGCCGCATCGATGATTTCCACAACCTGGCCGTGCACGTCGTAGCGGTAGCGAGTGACCTGGCCCAGCGGGTCGGTCTCGCTGGTGCGATTGCCACGCGGGTCATAGCGATACAGCCAACGATTACCCCCCCTGTCGGTGCGTACGCGTGGCAAGGCCCAGTGCTCCAGCCACTGAAACGACTCGCTGCGGCCAAGCGGGTCGATGCTCTCGGCCAGGTTGCCCGACTCGTCATAAAAGTACTGCCATTGACCGCCATCGGGCGCCTGGGCGCCGAGCAATTGGCGCTCATCGTTCCACTCGAAATGCCAGGTGTCGCCCAGCGCATTGGTGAACGAGGTGACCTGGTACTGCGGGTTCCAACGACGGGTCGAGACCCGTTGCAGGCCATCGGTGATACGCGTAATGCCCGCGCCAACGTCATACTCGAAGCGATACTCGTCGCCTTCGTTGGTCCAATGTCGGACCACCCGCCAGCCATCGTCGAAGCTCGCCCACTCATAGCAGCACTGCAGGCCGTCGTAGGTCTGGTGCAGGGTCAGGCGCGCACCGGCATCGTAGGCGAACTGTCGGGTGGGGCAGGCCAGGGCATCTTCAACCTGGGCCAGGTTGCCATTGGCGTCATAGCGGTAGCTGACCAGCGTTTCTCGACTGGGGTGGGGCTGATGGGCATGGGGATAGTGACGATCAACCGCGAGCAGCCGCTGCGGCCACTGGCTGCAATAGCGCAGGTGAATCTCGATCTGCCCGCTGCTGTCGCGCAAGCATGCCAGACGGCCGAGATCGTCGTAGTCCAGGTAAAGACGGTTGTCGTTACGGTCGCCCAGCTGGCTCAGGCGCAGGCGGTCAGGGTTGCCCGGCGTAGGCTCGAACAGCCGGTAAACCCCTTGCAGGCTTTCGATCAGCAGCTCGCCATTAAGGGCGTGACGCACGCTCAAGCCTTCACTGGCACTGAATACCGCATCGCCCTTGGGGATCTGCCCCATGTCGATGACCCGTGCTTGCTCATCGGTGAACAGCAAGCGCTCTGTGCCCGCGTCACGCTTCAACTCGACGAAGACTTCGTAAGCCACGCTCCAGCCGGGGCCAAACAGCCCGTCGCGGTGTTCACCGCGGCTGTTGTAGTAGCGCTGCCAGGGCAACGGGATCGGGCCTGGCAGGTTGAAGTCCAGATCCTCCTCGCCGTTGAGCAACTTGGCGCCAGTGGGTGCGTGGACCGGATTCGGCGAGCCGACGATGGCAGAGGTGAGGGCGCTGGTGACCTGGCCGGTGACATAACTGCTCACGCCACCGATCAGCATGCAGCCAAATCGGCTGTAGAACTTGCCACCACGCCCGCGCAGGAGCATCAAGGCGGTGATCGCCAGACCGATCCCAGGCGTCTTGCCGCTGCGTATCTCGCGGACCACGATGGGCTCGCCGCCGATGCGCACATTGTTCGACACCAGCCCGCCGTCGACGATCACCGCTTCACAGGTACTGCGATCGCCACTGCGCGCAGCCGGATGGCCGTTGATCAAGACCTTGCTCGAACCTTCGGCAAGGTACTGCGGCGGCATCGGCGGGTGCTTGGTGCACAGCACCTTGTCGTCGGGGGCTTCCTGGGTGTTGGCTGCTGGGCTGGCGACGGTCGGCCGCCACATCTGTGAGAAGAAGCCCTTGGCCATGTCGAGGAAGGTCTCTTCCTGTTCCTCGGCCTGCGCGCCACCGCCCTCGCCACTGGCCGGTGCCGAGGGCGCGGTGACCACGCCGGCCGCGCGCGCGGCGCGCTTGCCGTTGGTCTTGGTGTTGGGCGAGCCACTGACGATGGTGGCCTGCACGGTCGGCGGGAACAGGGCGTTGCCGATGCCCTCGCATAATCGACTGAGCCCGGTGTCGGCGCCGGTCTTGGCCATGACCACGCCGACCACCAGGCCCACCACCGCGCCCAGCACGAAGCAGCCCAGGCCGCCGGTGACCACGGTAATGCCCAATGCCGCGGCCACCGCGGCGGTGGCCAGGGCGCCGATGGCGACGTTGGCGGCCACTTCCAGCACGCCGCCGATGATGTCGGCCATCACCGAGGTGTGCAGCAGCGCATCGCCTTCGCGGGCGGCCCAGAGTGCGTCAGGCATGGTGATGGCAGCTGCTCGCGATTGTCGAGTTCAGTTCGGTGGTGTCCAAAAAGTCGTTACCTGCTGCCCGCTTGGCTCAACCCTGTCCGGAGTTCGCTGATCAGGGTAAGTAACTGCGCATACTCGAACGTGGCGAAATGATCGGCGCGAGAGGCCTGCTTGAGGTCATTGAATGGCAGGTCGTCGATGTCCCCCTCAAGACGCCACATGATGCTTCCACGCATGTCGTCCAGGCGGTAGGAGAACACCAGGTAACAATCGAACAGCGTACCGCACGTAACGAAATAAGGACGGGCTTGTTCGCTGAAGTCCTTGCTGTCCTCCTCATCGTAGGAACTGAGGTCTCCATCCAGTTGCAGGAACAGTCCTCGCTCGTCCATGTGCTGGTAGCGCTGCGTCAGTAGAGGCTTCTTTACCAGATCCTCCAGGCACCCCAAAAGGTAGCCATCGAGGTAGATCAAGTCCTCCAGGCTGCCAAGTGGCTGCCCTTCGAACCAGAGCCTGCCATGCCCCATCAGAGGGGCCTGGGATGTCACCTCGTACTCGATGGCAATTGTGAGTTTGTTTCCGATCAGTTGAGTCACAGTGCACACCCTTTCATTTTCTGCGCATACCTTGGGACGTTCTTTTTATCGATCGCGCGTGGGCGACCGTTGATATCCTTGCCATCCGTCGACCCATTCCAGTGGAAAGGCTTCGAACCGTCGCCCGCACTGCTCTGGAACCTGTGCCACACCGCTTTCTTGCCTTCCCCCACTTTAGCCCAGCGAGTCTTTGGATCATCTGGGTCGGCAACGCTCTGTCTGAACAATTCCTCATGCTCCGCTGGCAGCACGCTTTTGGAGGAGTTGAACGGTACTTGGCGATTTGGCAGGTAGCCGGGCTCATGGTGCCCGGGGTTCTCATAGATGGCCTCGAGACCCCAGGGGTCGATCCATGTGAGAGGGCTGGGACAATACTGGTAAAGATTGATACCGCCAGCCAGCCCTATAGGGTCAGGCTGAGTGAAACGACCTACCTCCGGATCGTAGAAGCGGAAGGTGTTGTAGTGAAGTCCGGTTTCCCGGTCGAAATATTGGCCCTGGAAGCGCAGGTTCTGTGCGTAGGGTGTTGTTCGCTCTTCGTGCCAGAGTTGCCCCCAAGCACTATGCCGGCCCTGCCAGACGATGACTCCTTGAGCATCGGAAAGCTTCTCGGGAAGCCCGTTCAGATGATTGTGGTAGTAGCTGACCTGATGGTTCGCACTGTTACCGTCGACTCGTGCCAGTGGCTCATAGCCGCTATCCGCATAGAGGTAGAGGCTGCTGTGTGAATGGCTGTACTCCATGAGAAGGCGAAGGCCATCCCAGCTGAACGTGGTTTCGCTCAGCGTGAGCCCGCTGGCAGCATCATGACTGCGTTTGGCAATCCGACGTCCCAGGGGGTCGTAGTGCATTGTGACCACCGTTTCCCTGCCTTGGCGCAGATTGCGGACCTCGATCAGACGGTGCTGCGCGTCATAGCGGAAGAATTGGGTGCCCCATGTGCGGCTGCGTTTTTCGACCAAGCGCCCGAAGCCGTCATAGCGATAACGTTTGTCTTTGTAATCCAGCAGTTGGTTGTGGCGAACGGGTAAAGATTTCGAGGGCTGCTCTACCAAGTTGGCAGCTGGGTCGTAGCTGAAGGTTTCGTGCTGAGCGCCCAGAGGCCCATGTGAATTCGTGAGGCGACCGGCAGCGTCATGACTGAACCATTGCTGGTGCATAAGCTGCGATTGCTGGCTGATCAGGGCCTGAAGATTGCTGGCGTCGTCGTACTCGAAACGTTGTTGAAGCGGTGATCGTAGCTGGGCGGGCATGTCCGAACGTTGGCACAGCCGTGAGCGGAGGCGGCCACAGCGATCATACTCGCTTCGAGTCGTCAGGCTCCCCTGGGTGCGCTTTACTTCTCTGTGCAGGCGATCTCGTTCGAAATCGCTGATAAGCAGGCTATCAAGATTCAGCTGGTGCAGATGTCCGCTGCCGTAATGCAGACGTTTGATCTGACGCCCATCGGGGAGTGTGGTCTGAACGATGTTACCGAGCTCGTCGTGATGATGGGTAAGGTTGCCGACTTCATTGGTTTCGCTGATGAGCTGGCCGACGGCGTCATAGCCGAACGTCAGAGTCTGCGCTTTGCCGTGATTGTCAGTGGCACTCACGTGCACCAGCCGATCACCGTCGTCATAGCGATAGCACGTGATACCGTCTGCGGTGTGCTTGCTCAGCAGGCGGCCGAATGCATCCGAGCACAGGCGATGAATGACAGGATCCTCGCGGTCGATGCCTGGGGCCGGGTTGAACCTGACCTCATGGATTTCGTCCAGGCGTCCGTAGGCATAGCAAAGGCTGCTGCCATCGAGATTACGTTGCGTCGTCAAACGGTCCCGCGCGTCCCACTCAAACGCGTATCGTTCGCCATTTTCGTTACTCAGCCACTGTAGTCGACCATAGCTGTCATGGTGCAGGTGCACCGAGTTGCCATTGCCATCCGTGCGGCTGGTGATGCGGCCATGCTCATCGTAGGTGAAGCGGGTGACATGACCTGCTGGACTGACATGGCGTATCAGCTGACCGTGATCATTGCGCTCGTAGCGCTCCACGCGGCCATCGGGGTACGTCTTGGCCAGAAGGCGGCCGTGGAGGTCGTGTACATAATGCAGAGGTTCACCCAGTGCATTGATGATGGTTTGAACATGGCCATGTTGATCGTAAGTGAAGCGTGTGGTGTATCCCGAGCAGTCGGCATGTTCGCGCAGCAACCCGTGGTCATTCCATTTTTGATGGCGGCTTTTCCCCGTCGCATCGACGATCTGCAGCGTCTGGCCGTGGTCATCGTAGTGAAAGCGCGTGATGTGGCCTAGCGGATCGGTCTTGCGGATGCAGTTGCCCCTAGCGTCATAGTCGAATTTCCAACGGCTGCCGTCACGTTCGATTCTGAGTTTGGGCAGCGACCAGTGTTCAAGCCACTGGGTCGATTCGCTACGACCTAGCGGATCGACTGTTTCCGCGAGATTCCCCGAATCGTCGTGGAAGAACAGCCACTTGCCTCCCTTGGGGTTTGTTGCCGAGAGCAACTGGCGATCGTCATTCCACTCAAAATGCCAAGTCAGTGACAGTGCATCGGTGAACTCGACGACCTGATACTGGCTGTTCCAGCGTCGAATGCTGGTGCGCTGCAGGCCGTCTGTGATGCGAGTAAGGCCCGCCTCCACGTCGTACTCGAAAAAATACTCGTCGCCTAGGCTGGTCCAGTGATGGGCAACTCGCCAGCCATCGGCGCTCAGTATCCAGCTGTAGAAGCAACGCAGCCCGGAGATGGTTTGATGCTCAACCATGAGGCGCTGCTGGTCATAGTTGAAATACCGCTGTGAGTGACCCTCGGCGTCCATAACTTCAGCGAGGTCGCCGTGTTCGTCGAAGCTATACCGGGCGAGAACTTGCGCGCTGCCATCGGCGAACAGCCGTTCGATATGGCTGACGCGCCTGGACCAGTGACTGTCGTAGTGCAGTCTGACCATCGGCGTGTTGTAGGTGTCACACAACTGCGCCAAGCGACCGAGTTCGTCATAGTCGAGGTGAATTCGGTTGTCGTTGCGGTCCCCGAGTGATGCCAGTCTCAGGTGCTGGGGGTTGCCGGGCGAGGGCTGGAACAGGCGATATAGCCCGTTCTCTATGTCTTCGATCAATAGTTCGCCGTCCCAGGCGCGGCGTACACTCAGGCCTTCCCCTGTACTGAATACTGCATCGCCGAGGGCGATCATGCCCATGTCGATCAGACGCCCTTGTTCATCGGTGTATACCAACTGGTCGGCTTGCACGGCGACGAACGCTTCGTAGGGCACGCTCCACCCAGCGCCAAACAGGCCTTCGCGACGCTCGTCGCGGCTGTTGTAGAAACGTTGCCAGGTAATTGGAAGAAGCGCCGTCAAGGTGAAATCAAGGTCTTCCTCACCCGACAGTATCTTGGCCCCCGTAGGGGCATGTACTGGGTTTGGGCTCCCGACGATTGCTCGAGTCAATGCTCCCGTCACCTGACTCGTGACGAAGCTGGTGGCCCCCCCAATCAACATGCACCCAAACTTGCTATAAAACTTCCCCCCCCGCCCCCGCAACATCATCAACGCCGTGATCGCCAGGCCGATCCCCGGCGTCTTGCCGCTGCGGATTTCGCGCACCACGATCGGCCCGCCGCCGATGCGCACGTTGTCCGACACCAGCCCGCCATCGACGATCACCGCTTCACAGGTGCTGCGATCGCCGCTGCGACAGGCCGGGTGGCCGTTGATCAATACCTTGCTCGAGCCCTCGGCCAGGTACTGCGGTGGCATCGGCGGGTGCTTGGTGCACAGCACCTTGTCGTCGGGGGCTTCCTGGGTGTTGGCCGCAGGGCTGGCGACGGTCGGCCGCCACATCTGTGAGAAGAAGCCCTTGGCCATGTCGAGGAAGGTCTCTTCCTGCTCCTCGGCCTGCGCGCCACCGCCCCCGCCACTGGCCGGGGCGGAGGGCGCGGTGACCACGCCGGCCGCGCGCGCGGCGCGCTTGCCGTTGGTCTTGGTGTTGGGCGAGCCGCTGGCGATGGTGGCTTGCACGGTCGGCGGGAACAGGGCGTTGCCGATGCCCTCGCATAATCGACTGAGCCCGGTGTCGGCGCCGGTCTTGGCCATGACCACGCCGACCACCAGGCCCACCACCGCGCCAAGCACGAAGCAGCCCAGGCCGCCGGTGACCACGGTAATGCCCAATGCCGCGGCCACCGCGGCGGTGGCCAGGGCGCCGATGGCGACGTTGGCGGCGACTTCCAGCACGCCGCCGATGATGTCGGCCATCACCGAGGTGTGCAGCAGCGCATCGCCTTCGCGGGCGGCCCAGAGAGCGTCGGACATGGTGCGGGGTCAGCCCAGGCTGTCGAAGTCGAGGGACTGCTTGAGCGCCGCCCAGTGCGTCGCCTCGGCCTCGCCCAGAGGGGTGGGTTTGACGTAGCTCAGGGCGAACATCTTGCGCGTGCCCGGCAGCACCAGCGCCAGCTGGTACTGGTAGACCTTTTCCTGGCCCTTGCTGAACTGGCTGCTCAGCTCGATCGCCTCGATCGGCTGCGCCGCGCCCACCTGGGTGGCACGGGCCGGCTGGAATTGCAGGTCCTTGACCTGTTGCTGCAGGCGCTGCAACTGGCCGTCGAAGTTGCTCTGCAGGGTCTCGCCCTCTTCGAGCAGGCTGCGGCTGACGATCAGCGAGGTGCCCAGGGCTTCGAAGCGCAGGATGTTGATGCTGGTGTCGCGTACCTGCGCATCGGGCAGGGCGAAGCGGAATTCGTTGACGCGGTAGCTCATGGTTCGGTCTCGTTACTTGCCGACGCCGGGGAAGAGGGCCTTCACCGCGCCGTCGATGGCCGTTTTCACGCCCTGGTTGTTCGGGTCGGTCTGCGCGCCGCTGCCCACGTTCAGGTCAAGGGTGCCGCCGGTGTTGATCTCGGCGTCGGCGTTGGCGTGGAAGCTGAACTGCTCGCAGCTGATGTTGATCTGCCCGCTGGCGTTGAGCTCGATCACGCTCTTGCCGCAGACCAGGCGCAGGTTCTCGCCGACTTCGATCAGGTAGCTGGTGCTGACACTGTCGGTCTTGCTCGCGCCGACCAGCAGCATGTCGTCGCGGCGCACGGCGCGGATGCGGTCCTGGCCGATGGTGATGGTCTCGAGCATGCCGACGGTCTGGGTGCGGTTGATGCCCACCGATAGCGTCTCGCTCTGCTCGACCACGGTGTCCATGTTGCGTTCGGCATGCATGTACAGCTGTTCGGCGCCCTTCTTGTCCTCCATGCGGATTTCATTGAAGTTGGCCGGGCTGCCGCCCTTGCTCGAACGGCTCTTCATGCCGCTCTGGGTGGCGCCGCCGGGCAGGTCGTAGGGCACGGTCTGTTCGGCGTTGTACACCCGCCCGGTGATGATCGGCCGGTCGGGGTCGCCTTCGAGGAAGCTGACGATCACCTCCTGGCCGATGCGCGGCACCTGGATCGAACCCCAGTTCTTGCCGGCCGTGGCCTGGGATACGCGGATCCAGCACGAGCTGTTCTCGTTGGACTGGTCGTGGCGGTCCCAGTGGAAGTGCACCTTGACCCGGCCGTACTGGTCGGTCCAGATCTCCTCGCCAGCCGGGCCGACCACCACGGCGGTCTGCGGCCCCTTGACGATCGGGCGCAGCGAACTGCTCACCGGGCGGTAGCTCTGCTGCGCGTCGATGCAGCTCAGGTTGCTCTCGAACTGCGCCGCGCCGCTGCCGCCACCGCTTTCCAGGCGTTCCTGGTGCACGTAGTAGCGGGCGGCGACGATCAGGTACTCGCGGTTCTGGTCCTGGCGGCTGAAGTTGCTCAGGCTGAACAGATGGCCGCTGCCCAGGCCCCGGGCGTTGCCGCGCAGCTCGACGCGCTCGTGCAGGCTTTGCAGCGATTCCAGGCGGGTGCGGGCGTAGTGCTCGCCATCCTGGGTCTGCTCATAGGCACCGGGGTAGTCGTACAGCGGGTAGTCGCCGGCCTGGTGCGGCCGGGGCATGGCCGAACGCACGTCGATGCGCGCGCTGGGGCGCTGGAAGTCGTAGTCGTTGAGCTCCAGCGAGCCCGGCTGGACTTCCTGGGCCAGGTGCCAGTCGTTGATATGGTCGCGCTCGCGGTGCTGGCCGTCCGGTGGGTAGTAGGGCACGGTCTCGTAGCCCGGCGCCTTCTGGTGCGCGCCGTAGGCGTCGGCGAGCACCAGCACGTGGCGCTCCTGCTCGTGGCGGAAGAAGTAGTAGATGCCTTCTTCTTCCATCAGGCGGCTGACGAAGTCGAAGCTGGTTTCGCGGTATTGCACGCAGTACTCGCGCTCGCGGTAGTTGCGGCTGAGCAGGTCCTCGAAATCCGAGAAGCCCAGGTCGCGGAACACCTGCTTGATGATCTGCGGCGCGCTCAGGTGCTGGAAGATCCGGCAGTCGCTGGTGCGCGTCAGCAACCACAGCCACGGGCGCAGGGTGACGCGGTAGCTGGCGAACTGGCCCTGGTCCACCGACTGGCTGCAGCGGGCGACGATGCCGTGGAAGTGCCGCGATGTGCCGACGCTCTGCTGCACGCTCAGGCTCATCGGTTTGCCCAGCAGCTGGTTGAGGTCGATGGCCGGGTCGTCGCTGGTCAGCTGCAGCTCATAGTCGAACAGGCGGCCAAGCTCCTCGCTGCCGCCCATCTCGGCAAGGATCAGCTTGTCCGGCCCCAGGGGGCTGTTGATCTGCGCCAGGCGCGTGAACTGCTTGAACAGCATGGTCGGTCCTGTCAGTCGGCGGCGCCGAAGTCATAGTGCAAGTCGTTGTCGCGACGGCTGATGCTGACGCTGGCCAGCGGCTTGCCTTCGAGCAGGCGGGTGAGGAACTCGCGGCTCATGTCCGGCAGCAGGCCGTTGGTGAGGATGGCGTCGATCATACGGCCACCGCTTTCGGTTTCGGTGCAGCGCGAGACAATCAGCTCGACCACCTCGTCGTCGTAGGCGAAGCCAACCTTGTGGGTACCTTCCACGCGCTTGCGAATGCGCTCCAGCTGCAGGCGGGTGATGGCCTTGAGCATGGTGTCGCTGAGCGGGTAGTAGGGGATGGTCACCAGGCGGCCGAGCAGCGCCGGCGGGAAAATCTCCAACAGCGGCTTGCGCAGCGAGGTGGCCACGGCCTCGGGTTCGGGCAGGGCCTGCGGGTCCTTGCAGGTGTTGGCGATCAGCTCGGTGCCGGCGTTGGTGGTGAGCAGGATCAGGGTATTGCGGAAGTCGATCTGGCGGCCTTCGCCGTCTTCCATCACGCCCTTGTCGAATACCTGGAAGAAAATCTCGTGCACGTCGGGGTGGGCTTTTTCCACCTCGTCCAGCAATACCACACTGTACGGGCGGCGGCGCACGGCCTCGGTCAGCACGCCGCCTTCGCCGTAGCCGACGTAGCCGGGTGGCGCGCCCTTGAGGGTCGAGACGGTATGGGCTTCCTGGAATTCGCTCATGTTGATGGTGATCAGGTTCTGTTCACCGCCGTACATGGCCTCGGCCAGGGCCAGGGCGGTCTCGGTCTTGCCCACGCCGGAGGTGCCGGCGAGCATGAACACGCCGATCGGCTTGTTCGGGTTGTCGAGGCCTGCGCGGGAGGTCTGGATGCGCTTGGCGATCATCTTCAGCGCGTGATCCTGGCCGATGATGCGCTTGGCCAGGTGCGAGTCGAGGTTGAGCACGGTCTCGATCTCGTTGCGCGCCATGCGCCCCACCGGGATACCGGTCCAGTCGGCGACCACCGAGGCCACCGCCTGGTAGTCCACGGTTGGCAGGATCAGCGGGCTCTCGCCTTGCAGCTGGCTCAGGCGCTGCTGCAGGTCGACGAGTTTTTCGCGCAGTTCATGGCTGCCCTGCACGTCCACTTCCTGATCGACCACGCCGACCTGCTCGCGCAGTTGCGCGCGGGTGGCCAGCAGCTCGTCGACCAGGGCTTTCTCCTCGGCCCAACGGCTTTCCAGGGCGGCCAGGCGCTCGCGCTCCTCGGCCAACAGGCTGTCGGCCTGGGTCTGACGTTGCCCGGTGTTGACACCGATGGCGGCCTCACGGGCGATGATCTGCAGCTCGACTTCCAGCGCCTCGATGCGCCGACGGCTGTCGTCCACCTCGGCCGGCACCGCGTGCAGGCTGATGGCCACGCGGGCGCAGGCGGTGTCGAGCAGGCTCACCGACTTGTCGGGCAGCTGGCGCGCCGGAATGTAGCGGTGCGACAGCTTCACGGCGGCTTCCAGCGCTTCGTCGAGGATCTGCACCTGGTGGTGCTTCTCCATGGTCGAGGCCACGCCGCGCATCATCAGCAGCGCCTTGGCCTCGCTCGGCTCGTCCACCTGGACTACCTGGAAGCGCCGGGTCAGCGCCGGGTCCTTCTCGATATGCTTCTTGTACTCGGCCCAGGTGGTCGCCGCCACGGTGCGCAGGCTGCCACGGGCAAGGGCCGGCTTGAGCAGGTTGGCGGCATCGCCCGTGCCGGCCGCGCCGCCGGCGCCAACCAAGGTGTGGGCTTCGTCGATGAACAGGATGATCGGCTTGGGCGAGGCCTGCACGTCTTCGATGACCTGGCGCAGGCGCTGTTCGAACTCGCCCTTCATGCTGGCGCCGGCCTGCAGCAGGCCGACGTCCAGGCTGCGCAGTTCGACGTCTTTCAAGGCCGGCGGCACGTCGCCGGCGACGATGCGCAGGGCGAAGCCTTCGACCACGGCGGTCTTGCCGACGCCGGCCTCGCCGGTGAGGATCGGGTTGTTCTGGCGGCGGCGCATGAGGATGTCCACCAGTTGGCGGATTTCCTCGTCACGGCCGACGATGGGGTCGAGCTTGCCGCTGCGCGCCTGTTCGGTGAGGTCGACGGTGAAGCGCTTGAGCGCCTCCTGCTTGCCCATCGCCGCCGGCGCCACCGCGCCGCTGGCTTCGCCCGGGGCGGCGGCGCTGAAGCCGTCGCTGGCAGCCAGGTTGTTCTCCGGCGAGTCGCCGACGTACTCGTCGAAGCGCTCGCTCAGGGCCTCGACCTTCAGCTTGGCGAACTCGCTGGACAGCCCCAGCAGGGCGTTGCGCAGGCTCGGGGTCTTGAGGATGCCGACCAGCAGGTAGCCGGTGCGAACCTGGCTTTCGCCGAACATCAGGCTGCCGTACACCCAGCCGCGCTCGACGGCTTCCTCGACCTGGGAGGACAGGTCGGTGATCGACGTCGAACCCCGCGGCAGGCGGTCCAGGGCGTCGGTCAGGTCGCGGGCCAGGCGCGCCGGCTCGACGTTGAACTGACGGATGATGCGGTGCAGGTCGCTGTCCTGCAGCTGCAGCAGCTGGTGCAGCCAGTGCGCCAATTCGACATAGGGATTGCCCCGCAGCTTGCAGAACACCGTGGCGGCCTCGATGGCCTTGTAGGCGACGCTGTTGAGTTTGCCGAACAGCGCGGCGCGGCTGATTTCACCCATGGTCCTGACTCCTTGTTGGCGGGGCGTTGACCGGCCGCTCGGCGTAGTACCGGGCAAGCTTCAGGTCGTTGGCATCGTGCGACGGCCGGCCGAGCCAGGTATCGAACCCCAGGCGTCGGCCGGCATTGAGTTGCAGCGCGGGCACCTGGCCCTGCGCGAGGATGAGGTTGAGGTCCCAGTCCAGTTCCTGGCCCAGGTACTCGGCGACCCACGCGGCCAGCTCGACGAACGCCTGCCCGCCGGGGAGCAGGGCGTGGTACTGGTCGAGGGTCAGCGGGCCCAGGCACAGGCGGAACTTGTGCTGGCGGTCCCAGACGTAGCGGCCCAGGCACAGGTCGACGCCCAGGCGGTTGGTGCGCACGCCGAGCTGGCTGCGCTCAGGCAGCTCCAGCCACTGGCCGACGTATTCCTCGAGCTTCACCGGCACGCCGAAGTAGCTGGCCAGGATGCTGCACAGGCCATCCGGGTAGCGGGTCTGCGCCGCCAGGTGGCCGGACCAGTGCAGCTTGGCGGTATCGGCCAGCGGCCCCTGGCCTTGCAGCTCCGGTTGACCGCGGCCGCTGAGGGCGGCCAGGCGCGCGGCCCAGTAATCGTCGCCCGGGCGGTCATGGCTGACGGTCGGCCGGGCCTCGGCCCAGGCGCGATAGAACAGGCTCAGCAGGCGGTGGTGGAAGACATCGAGGAAGCGCTTGCTGGTCGGGTCGGCGTGGTTGCGCTGGCGCTCGCGCATGTACTCGGTCAGGTGCAGCGGCAGCGGGCCGTTGGGGCCGCCGAGGCCGAAGAAGAACTGCTCCAGGCGCGCTGGCTGGTCGTCGTTGGCCGTGACCGAGGCCAGCGTCGCCGGAGCGAAGCCGCAGTCCAGGCGCTGGCCCAGGCGCACCGGTTCGTCGGCCAGGCGCAGCGAGTGGCCGAAGCGGGGCAGCTCGGGGTTCTCCGCCTCGAGGCGGCGCAGCGCCTGGAAGAAGTCGTATTCCCAGGGCTCGGCCTGCATGGCCTGTAGCGTGTTCACAGGTTTGGCCTGCGCCCGGGCTTGGCTTTCCAGCGCATGATCTCGCCTCGTTCGCTGGTGCGCAGCACGGTTTCGGTGAAGCTGTTGATCGACACATAGCGGGTCAGGAAGCGCTCGAACACCGCGCCCAGCAGGAACACGCCGGTGCCGCGGAAGGCGTTCTCGTCGAACGTCAGGGTGATCTCCAGGCCACGGCCGAAGACGATCGGCCCGGGCATCGGCAGGCGCCGTGTGCAGGGTTTGCAGCTGACTTCGCGCAGGCCGTCGATCTGCAGCTGCAGGGCGCTGTCCTGCTGGTCGCCGTAAAGGCGCAGCAGCTCGCGCAGGGCGGCTGCGCCCTGGCCTTGCTCGGCCAGCGACAGGTAGTTCAGCGACAACTGGCTGATCAGGCGCCAGGCCCGGTTGTCGTGGGCGTGGCTGGCCTTCGGTCGGCTGGGGCCGGCCAGGCAGCGCACGGCGGATACCGGTGCGCTGTCGGCCAGGCTGAAATCGCTGCGCCCGTCGCCGACATTCATGAACAGCGGCAGGTCGCGGTTGCTGCACAGCGCGCTGATGCCCAGCTGGCGCAGGTCATGGCGGTACGGCGCCTGGTTGCCATCGACCAGGCTGACGAAGGTCTCGCTACCCATGTAGCTGGAGCGCGTACCGTTGCGCCGCTGCTCGCTGGAGAGCACGCGCGGTTCGCGGCGCACCAGGTAGTACGCCTGGTCACGGCCATAGCGCGACGGGTCGCGCACCGCGTAGAACGGCAGGAATTCCTGGTCCGGCCCGGTACCGTGGCCGGTGACCCGCTGCAATGAGTGGATCTCGAAATCGGTGGGCCGGGTACGGTCGGCGATCACATGGTGCTCGTGGACCCGGTCGGTCAGGTGGATGCGATCCACCCGGCGCGGGAACAGGTTGATCGCCGGGGTGCAGAACGGCACGAACTGGGCAGGGCCCACGCTGCTTTCCAGCGCTGCGTCGAAGCGCTCGAACAGCACCAGCAGCTCCAGCTCCTGGCCGTCGCAGCGCTTGACCGCGCGCTCCAGCCCGGCGAAGTCGACGAACAGGTAGCGCTGGGGCAGGGCGAAATACTCCTGCAACAGGCGATAGCCCTGGAAGGCCTGCGGCACCACCGGCAACGCCGCTTCGCGGTCATCGAAGCCACAGGGCAGCAAGGCGTCCTCGACCGGGATGCGTTCGACCCAGTCGGCGCCCGGCTGGCGCACGAACACCGCGCAGGCGCTGCCCAGCAGTTGTTCGTACAGGCGGAACGGGGTTTCGTCGGCACCGTTGAGGTACAGCGGCAAGTGCGTCAGCGGCAGGCTGGAGAACGGAATCTCGGCGCCGCTGCGCAGGGTCAGGCGCAGTCCGGCGCGGGCTTTCGGTTCGCTGGCGGCCAGGCGCCCGAGCACAGCCCCGGGGTTGCCGAAGTACTCGGCCCGGGCAACCTGCAACGGCCACAGGGTGACGTCCTGGGTGCTGCGAAATTCGCAGGGCGTCTGCGAATTGCGCCCAAGATTGGCGCGCAGCACGCTGTCACGGGGTAGCTGGAATCCGGCGGCCAGCGAGCCTTCGTCGGGATCGGTCTGCAGTTGCACCACGGTCATCGACGGCGTCGGCGCCAGGTAGTGCGGGTAGGCGATTTCCAGCAGGTTGTGGGTGAAGGTCGGGTACTCGGCGTCGAGCTTGAGTTGCACCCGCGCGGTGAGGTAGGCGAAACCTTCGAGCAGGCGCTCGACGTAAGGGTCGGCGCACTCGATCCCGGACAGCGTCAGGCGCCCGGCGATCTTCGGGTATTCCTTGGCGAACTCCGCGGCACCCTCGCGGATGTGCTGCAGTTCCTGGTTGTACAGCTCGAGCAGGCGCGGGTTCATGCGCGCCTCCGGCGGTCGGCGGGGGCCACACGCACGTGCCCGGATTCCAGGTCGACGTCGGTCTGCAGCAGCAGCGGAAGGGCCGCCGGCTGGGCCCACAGGTCGCCTTCGATCTCGAAGCTCAGGGCGTTGGCGTTCATCTCGCCGGGCGCGGCCTGGGCCCGTACCTTCAGGGTATGGGCGAGGATGCGCGGCTCGTAGGTGGCGATGGCCTGGTGGATGATGCGTTCGAGCGCGTTGAGGTCGATGTTCGACGCGCTGTTGCCGGCCAATGCCGGCAACCCGTAGTTGATCACCGAGGCGCCGGCCGGGGAGTTCAGCGTGGCGCCGGTGTCGAGCAGCGACGTGGTGTTGAGCAGCCAGGCCAGGTCGCGCAGTACCGAGGCCTTGAGCTGCTGCAGGCTGAGCACGCGCTTGTCGGGGGCTTCCTGTGGGTTGCCCGGGTCATCGTCGGTCAGGCGATCCAGCAGCGAAGGCTGCAGGCGGTCGCGGGTGGCGATTTCGGCTACCACTGGAACATCCCTGTGAACATTTTCTGGTCTTCGAAACCGGTGTCGCACGAGGCGCTCGGCGCCGGCGTGGAGGCTTCCAGGCCGGCCTGGGTCAGGCGCACGGCGCGCGAGGTCTTCAGGCATTCGCCCTTGAGCGTCGGGTGTGGCTGCAAATGGGTCACCAGCACGATTGGCGTGCCATTGAACTGCTCGACCCGGGCCTTGCCGGCGCGGTCCGGGCTCAGGCCGCAGGGCCATTGCATGTCCAGCGCCAGGCGCTGTTCGCCGCGATCGAGCACACACTGGCCGGCATTCTCGCTCAGCGTCACGGTCTGCCCACCCAGGTTGGCCTGGTTCAGCAGTTCGGCGTCGGCGCAGGCGCTCAGGGCCAGCAGCAGGGCGCCGGCCAGGGCAGCGCGGGTCATGTGAGCTCCCAGAACCAGACTTGCTTCGACTGGTAGTTGTGGTCGGAGAAACCTTTGGTCAGGCCGCGGTTCCACAGGTCGATATGGTCGCCCGTGCGGTTCTCCTGGCTCTGCCCGTTGCGGGCGAAGCAGTCTCTGTAGAAGATGATCCCGGTCTTGGCCTTGAGCGCTTCGCGGGCCTGGGCGGTACCGGCAATCTTCAGCGGGTAGAACAATCGTGTCTCCAGCCAGTTGGCCAGGGATTCGGCGCCACGGGCGTGCTCGTGGGCGCACTTGGGTTCGGTATAGGTCGATTTGTTGACCTTGAGGCTCATCTCGCCGTTGAGCGCGATGCTCATGCGGATGGCGCACTGGTTGTCCCACGGGCCGTCGCAGGGCGAGGACACGCTCGGGTAGGCATTCCACAGGTTGATGAAAGAAGGCTTGGCCATGATGTTCACCGTGAGCGGGTGACGCGTGGGGAGGTGCGCCCGCGCCGCGCCCAGGCGCGACACGGGCGCGGTCGATCAGATCTTGACGTTCGAGCGGATGTTCCAGCCGTACTTGATCGGGCCGCCTTCCTTGGTGCCGTCGGCTTTCTGCGGCTGGTAGTCGACGGTGACCTTGGCGAAGTTCAGGGTCACGTTCTCGGTCAGGCGGTCGTCGCTGCCCGAACCGCCGGTGCTCAGCGAGCTGATGATCACCTCTTCGAGGTTGATGATCAGGTACTCGACCTGGCTTTCACCGCCAGCCTTGCGCACGGTCAGCTTGACCTTGTCGATGTGCTTGCCGCTGGAGCAGTGAGCCATCAGGTTGGGGCTGGACTTGTCGATGTACTTGGTGATCGACAGGTCCTGGATGTTGACCTTGCCCGAACCGCCGCCGCTGCCCAGGTGCATGTTGCCGGACTGGGACATGCCCCAGCTCCAGTTGAGCACGTCGATTTCGTCCTTGTGGGCCTTGTCGTGGGACTCGCCCTTGATGTCGCCGATCTTGATGAAAATATCTACAGCCATGATGTCCTCGGGATTTCGCGTCGGTTAGCGGTAGTAGTGGCTGATCGCGGAGCCAGCCCGCCCCCACCGTGGGAGCGGGCGGGCCCCGCGATGATCAGGCCCCTTTGGCCGAAGGCAGCTTCGACACCAGGCGCAGCGACACGGTCAGCCCTTCGAGCTGGTAGTGCGGGCGCAGGTAGAAGCGCGAGTTGTAGTAACCCGGGTTGCCTTCGACTTCCTCGACCACCACTTCGGCGGCCGCCAGCGGGTGCTGGGCCTTGGTGGTCTCGGTGGAGTGCGCCGGGTCGCCGTCGACGTAGTTGAGGATCCAGTCCTGCAGCCAGCGCTGCATCTCGTCCTTTTCCTTGAACGAGCCGATCTTGTCGCGAACGATGCACTTCAGGTAATGGGCGAAGCGGCAGGTGGCGAACAGGTACGGCAGGCGCGCGGCCAGGTTGGCGTTGGCGGTGGCGTCCGGGTCGTCGTACTCGGCCGGTTTCTGCAGCGACTGCGCGCCGATGAAGGCGGCGAAGTCGGTGTTCTTCTTGTGCAGCAGCGGCATGAAACCGTTCTTGGCCAGTTCCGCCTCGCGGCGGTCGGAAATGGCGATCTCGGTCGGGCACTTCATGTCCACGCCACCGTCGTCGGTGGGGAAGGTGTGTGCCGGCAGGCCTTCGACTTCGCCGCCCGACTCCACGCCGCGGATGCGCGAGCACCAGCCGTAGTGCTTGAACGAGCGGTTGATGTTCACCGCCATGGCGTAGGCGGCGTTGGCCCAGGTGTACTTGCTGCTGTCGGCGCCGTCGGTGTCTTCCTCGAAGGCGAAGGCCTCCACCGGGTCGGTCTTGGCGCCGTAGGGCAGGCGTGCCAGGAAGCGCGGCATGGTCAGGCCGATGTAGCGCGAGTCTTCCGATTCGCGCAGCGAGCGCCAGCCGGCGTATTCCGGGGTGGTGAAGATCTTGGTCAGGTCGCGCGGGTTGCTCAGCTCCTGCCACGAGCCCATGCCCATGACCGTCGGCGAGGCGGCGGAGATGAACGGCGCATGCATCGAGGCGCAGACCTTGGACACTTCGCCGAGCAGCTCGACGTCGGGCGGCGACTGGTCGAAGTAGTAGTCGCCCACCAGGCAGCCGTACGGCTCGCCGCCGAACTGGCCGTATTCCTCTTCGTAGAGCTTCTTGAACACCGGGCTCTGGTCCCAGGCGGTGCCCTTGAACTTCTTCAGGGTCTTGTGCAGGTCGTTCTTCGAGATGTTGAGCACGCGGATCTTCAGCTGCTCGTCGCTCTCGGTGTTGTTGACCAGGTAGTGCAGGCCACGCCAGGCGCTTTCCAGTTTCTGGAAGTCATCGTGGTGGATGATCTGGTTGACCTGGGCGGTGAGCTTGGCGTCGATGGCGGCGATGATCTGCTCGATCGAGCCGATGGCATCGTTGGACACCAGGCTGGTCTGCGCCAGGGCCTGCTCGGCGAGGGTGCGCACGGCGCTCTCGACGGCTTCCTTGGCCCGCTCGGTCTTGGGCTTGAACTCCTGCAGCAGCAGGCTGGCGAACTCGCTCGGGTCCTGGGTGGCCGCCTGCGGGGCCTGGCTGTCGCGCAACGGATCGTTCATGGTCGGTCTCCTCAGGCCTTCGGCTCGGTGTCGGCGGGTTTCGGCGCGCTGGCCAGGGCCTGCAGCAGGGCCGGGTCCTTGATGGCCTTGAGGATGATGTCCTCGGCACCGGTCTTGCCGTCCATGTAGGTCAGCAGGTTGGCCAGCTGGGTACGGGCCTCGAGCAGCTGGTTCAGCGCGTCGACCTTGCGTGCCACGGCGGCGGGGCTGAAGTCGTCCATGCTCTCGAAGGTGATGTCCAGGCTCAGGTTGCCTTCACCGGTCAGCTCGTTGGGCACGTTGAACGCCACGCGGGGCTTCATGGCCTTGAGGCGCGAGTCGAAGTTGTCGACGTCGATCTCCAGGAACTTGCGGTCGGCCACCGCCGGC
The DNA here is from genome assembly GCF_001007005.1 of Pseudomonas sp. CCOS 191. Taxonomy (NCBI): domain Bacteria; kingdom Pseudomonadati; phylum Pseudomonadota; class Gammaproteobacteria; order Pseudomonadales; family Pseudomonadaceae; genus Pseudomonas; species Pseudomonas sp. CCOS 191. Next base: position 5,702,482 of record NZ_LN847264.1, on the reverse strand, counting down.
AGTGGCTCGGCGGGCTTGCCGGCGAGGTCCGAGAGCACGCCCATGACAAAGGGCAGCTGGACCTTCTTCTCGGCGCCGTACAGCTCGACGTCATATTCGATCTGCACCCGCGGCGCACGGTTGCGCGCGATGAACTTCTGGGAGCTGTCTTTCGCCACGTTGTTCCTCCTGGTCGCCGGTACGGCGGCGTTGCTTGTTGCGGGCGTCGGTGTTGATGCGGTGTCGAGGCGTCAGTCGCCTTCGGGGCCGCGCAGGTTCTCGAATTGCGACAGACCCTCGGGGATCAGGTCGCGGACGATGGTCGCGAAATCGGCGTTGACCAGGTTCTTCGCCCGACGCAGCAGCACCGGCAACGGGCTTGAGGGCTCGTGGCGGGCGTAGTACTGGAGCAGGCGTTCGAGGCTCTGCAGCACGTCGTCGCGGCTGTTCACTTCGCCGGGCCGCGCCGTCGGGCGGGGTGCGGCGGCGCTGGTAACGGGTTGCCGGTCGTCATGGCTGCTGCTGGCGGGTTGCTCTTCGCTGATGTTCGAAGGCGGCGCTGCGCCTTCCGGGCTGTAGTCGGCCAGCACCTGCTGGACCTGACGCAGCGGCTGGCGCAACGCGGACAGGTCGACGCCGCTGGACGAGCCGACCTGGTCATTGACCCGGCTCTCGATGACGTCAAGGGCGTCGCGGGCCAGTTGCAGCGCCTGGCGGCACTGTTCGAGCTGCTCGGGGTCGGCATCGCGCAGGGCGGCGGCCAGTTCCTCGGCGCTCAGCTGTTCGCTGGCGAAGTGCTGCACACCGGCTGCATGCAGGGCGGCGCGCAGGGTCACCGGGCCGAACGCCCGGGAGCGCACCAGCACGGCGTCGCGCAGCAGGCCGATGTTGGTGTCGCAGGTAAGGCCGGCCAGGGCATTGATGCGTACGGTAGGGTCGTTGTCGTCGGCGGCGTCCAGCTGCGGGTGCAGGTGCAGCCAGTATTCGCCGAGCAGGTCGCGGATCAGCTCGAGGCTGGCGGCCAGGCCCGGCAGGCCGTGCAGCGCCAGGTTGGCCTGGACCAGGAAGTGGGTGATGCGCAGGTCCTTGCTGCGTTGCAGCAGGTCGGTGCAGGACTGTTCGATGGCACGCCACTGCGGCGGTTCGGCTGCTTGCACGGCGTCGCCCATCACGCGCTCGGGGCGGCCCTGGGCATCGCGTTCCAGTTGCAGGAAATCGGCGTCGTATTCGAGGTCGTCGCCGCACGGGAAATCTGCGGAAACAGCGGCGAGCAGCTGCGGTGAGTTCACCAGAAATCGATCTCCATATCGGCCCTTGGCGAGGGCTTCGTATGCGCCAAGTTACAAATGTGAATTGGCGCACAAACTTGTCAAAGAATGCGAAGTTGATATCACCGTGATATCACTTTGGCACTCTTAAGTTGCGCATTTATGGTTTATTTCCAAATTGCTGTCAAGGTAAGCTACGCGCCGCGCAAGGTGACTGTGAACCAGTTGGCAACCCTTGGCGTCCATTGGTCAGGTGCCATCAAAGTGCCTTGCCGATAGGGTTTAATACGACCTTCCGGGAAGCGTGTTTTGGCATCGGGCCCTTGATTTCAAAGGGCTTGGTCGAAATGCGAGGTCGGGCTCGTTTATCCACTCAAATGGATAGATGAGTGTTTCATATATATGCAAGGAGGCATGATGGCACTTTGCCTGACCATTACCAGTTATCACAAGATCACCCCGGGGCAGTGCCCGGAGAAGTTGCTGGAAAACGGTGCCATCAGCGTCGGTCGGGCCGCGGATAATGATTGGGTACTTCCCGATCCGGAACGCCTTGTTTCTTCGAAACATTGTGTGATCCAGTTCAAGGATGGTCGCTACTATTTGACCGATAACAGCACCAATGGCGTGGAGTTGGTGCATGCCGGTATTCGCCTGCGTCGCGGTAACAGTGAGCCGTTGATGGACGGCGAAGTTATTCGAATTGGCGATTACGAGATCCAGGCACGTATTGATTCCGGCCTGTCGATTCCATTTGCCGGGCAGTCCGAGGCCCATAGTTTCGAGGCCTTGATGGCCAACCAGGTGGCCACCCCCAGTGCGCCCACCCCCAGTGCGCCCATCGCCGGTGCACCCGCCGCCTTCCTGCAGGGGGCGTCGAGCCACGACACCCTGCCGGATCTATTCGATTTCCTCGGCCCTTCCAGCGTGCCGCCTGTCAGCCAGCCGGATCATGTCCCCGCGCAACAGCATGACTTTCGACCGCCCACGCCGGTGGCGCCGCCTGCGCCTGTACCGGCAGCCACGCCCGGCGCGCCGGGCGTGATCCCGGATGACTGGAACCTGTTCGATGAAACTCCGGCACCTGTTATCCAGCCCGCCTCTGTACTGGCGCCAGCACCGCCACCACCGCTGCCGGAGCCGCAGACCCCGAGCGAGCCTGTTGTTCGGCCGCAGCCCGTCGAGACGGCTGCCGCGCCTGCTGACAGCGATGCGCTGCTCCAGGCTTTCCTGCGTGGCGCAGGCATCGAGCACCTGCGCATCGACGCCGTCGATGCCGCCGCGCAGATGGAGGCCATTGGCCGCAGCTACCGGCTCATGGTCGAAGGCCTGATCGATGTGTTGCGCGCGCGCAGCAGCTTGAAAGGCGAGTTCCGCATGCAGCAGACCACCATCGCCCCGGTACAGAACAACCCGCTGAAGTTCGCCCCCAATGCCGACGAAGCGCTGTTGTTGTTGCTGCGTGAGGGCAACCAGGCGTTCATGGCCCCCGACCAGGCGGTACGCGACAGCTTCGACGACCTGCGCGCCCACCAGTTGGCGGTGATGGCGGGTATCGAGGCGGCGCTCAAGCACCTGCTCAAACGCTTCGAACCCGCCCGCCTGGAAGAGCGCCTGGCACCCGCCGCCGGGCTCGCCAAGCTGTTCGGCGGATCGCGCCAGGCCCATTGCTGGCAGCAGTTCACCGAGCTCTACAGCCAGATTTCCCGAGAGGCCGAAGACGACTTCCAGGACCTGTTCGGCCGCGAGTTCAGCCGCGCCTACGAGGCCCACAGCCAACGCATTCAACGTTCCTGAGGCCAACGCCCGGGATACAGGAAGAACACAAGACGTCATGAGGACGAGGATGAGTGCAACAAGACTGATCGCAGCCCTGGCCATGGTGCTGCTCAGTGCCTGCAGCAAGGACACGCCGAGCGAGCCTGCCCCCGAGGCGGCGCCCTCCACGGGCGTCACCCTGTACTTCAGCGCCGCCGCCGGGCTCAACCCCGGTGCCAGCGGCATGCCCGCGCCGGTACGGGTACGCATCTACGAGCTGAAGAACAGCGCCGCCTTCGCCCGTGCCGACTACTTCGCCCTGGCCGAACGCGCCCAGGCCACCTTGGCCGCCGACCTGATCGACCAGGATGAAGTCCTGCTCCAGCCCGGCGAGCAGCTGCGCCTGGAGCGCCCGCTCGACCCGGCCACGCGCCAGGTCGGCCTGGTGGTCGGTTACCGCGAGGTCGACCGCGCCCAGTGGCGCAGCGTGCTGCCGGTACCGCCCCGTGACTATCAGATCAGCCTCGATGTGCGCGCCGTGCGCAGCGCCGTGGCCACCCCACAACCTGAGCCTGCCCGCTAGGCAATCGGAGAAAGCATGTCCTGGAACAATCGCGTGGTCTGGTCGGAAGGGATGTTCATCACCACCCAGCACTTCCAGCAGCACGACCGCTACCTGGAAAACTTCGTCGATGCCCGCAGCCGGCCGCTCAGTGCCGCCGCCTGGGGCTTTTCCGAACTGCTGATCGATCAGGGCCTGCTGGCCCAGGGCAAGCTGGCGATCCTCAGCGCCCGTGGCCTGCTGCCGGATGGCACGCCGTTCGACATTCCCCGTGACGACCTGCCGCCCGCGCCGCTGGAGATTCCCGATGACCTGCGCAACGGCGTGATCTACCTCGGCCTGCCGCTCAAGCGTGCCGGCGCCCGAGACACCGTGGACGACGGCGAGGTGCCTGACGGTGCGCGTTACGTCAGCCGCGTCAGCGAAGTGCGCGACGACAATGCCCCGTTCGAAAACCGCGCGCCGCTTGCCCTGGGCAGCCGTGCCCTGCGCCTGCTGCGCGCCGAGGATGGCCTGAGCGACTATGCCGGGTTGGGCGTGGTGCGTATCCGCGAGAAGCGTGCCGACCGTGCGCTGGTGCTGGATGACAGCTACATCCCGCCGCTGCTCGACGTGGCCGCCAGCAACCAGCTCTCAGGCTTTCGTGGCGAGCTGCTGGGTCTGCTGCACCAGCGCGGCGAAGCCCTGGCCGGGCGCGTGGTCGCCTCGGCCAATGGCGGCGCCTCGGAGATCGCCGACTTCATGCTGCTGCAACTGGTCAACCGCGCCCAGCCGCTGGTCGAGCACCTCAACCAGCTGACGCCGCTGCACCCCGAGCGGCTGTACAGCGAGCTGGTGGCCCTGGCCGGCGAGTTCGCCACCTTCACCCGCGATGGCCGCCGTCCGGAAAGCTACCCGGTGTACCAGCACGACGACCTGGCGGCGACCTTCGCCCCGCTAATGGCCGCGCTGCGCGAGGCGCTGTCGATGCTGATCGACAGCAAGGCCGTGGCCATCCCGCTGGTCGAGAAGGCCTACGGCATCCATGTCGGCATGCTCGCCGACCGCAGCCTGCTCGACAGCGCCAGCTTCGTGCTGGTAGTGCGCGCCGACGTGCCCAGCGAGACCCTGCGCAGCCGCTTTGGCCAGCAGAGCAAGATCGGCGCGGTGGAGCACATCCGCGACCTGGTCAACCTGCAACTGCCGGGCATCGGCCTGCTGCCGCTGCCGGTGGCGCCACGGCAGATCCCGTTCCATGCCGGTTCCACCTACTTCGAGCTCGACCGGGGCAGCGAACACTGGAAGCAGCTGCAGCATTCCGGTGGTTTTGCCTTCTACGTCGCCGGCGAGTTCCCCGGCCTGAACCTGGCCTTCTGGGCCATTCGAGGATAAGCCGCGATGCAATCGGACGATCCGCTCGCCAACGACCGCACCCAGTTCATGCCGCGCCCCGGTGGCCGTGGCCCGCAACCGGCCGCGCCGGGGCCTGCGCAAGCTGCGCCGCCGCCACCCCTGAACGTGCCGGCCGAACCGCTGGCGCCGGGGCAGGCGGCGGGCCTGAACCCGCTGGAGCAAGCGGCCGGTCCATTGCTGGCGCTGCTCACGCGCCTGCGCAACACCATCGCCCATCCGGCCCCGGCCAGCCTGCGTGCGCAACTGCTGGCCTACCTGCGTCAGTTCGAAGAGCGTGCCGAGGCCGCCGGGGTGCCGCGCAACGAGGTGCTGCTGGCGCGCTATGCCTTGTGCACCGCGCTCGACGAGGCGGTGCTGAGCACGCCCTGGGGCAGCGCCAGCGACTGGGGCAAGCAGAGCCTGCTGATCACCGTGCACAACGAGGCCTGGGGCGGCGAGAAGGTGTTCCAGCTGATGGAGCATTGCCTGCAGAGTCCGCGTGAACGCCTGCACCTGCTGGAGTTGCTGTACCTGTGCACCAGCCTGGGCTTCGAAGGCCGCTACCGGGTGATGAACGGTGGCCGCGCCCAGCTCGAGGCCCTGCGCGAGCGCACCGCCGCGACCATCCGCAGCGCCCGTGGCGAGTTCGAGCGCGAGCTGTCGCCGCACTGGCGCGGTGTCACCGTGGCCCGCGATCGCCTGGCGCAGTTCGTGCCGCCCTGGGTCGGCCTGGCGGTGGCCCTGGCGTTGCTGCTGCTGGTGCTGTTCGGCCTGCGCCTGAAGCTGGCGGCCGACGCGGAGCCGGTGTTCCGCGGCATTCATGCCCTGGGCGAGATTCCGGTGCAGGCCATGGATCGTCCGGTGGTGCAGCCCAAGCCCGTGGAGCGTCCGCGCCTGGCCGGTTTCCTCGCCGAAGACATCAAGGCCGGCCGGGTCGCCGTGCAGGACGCGGTGGACCGTTCGGTGGTGACCATCCGTGGCGACGAACTGTTCGCCTCGGCCAGCGCCAGCATCAAGGGCGACTTCGAGCCGTTGATGCTACGCATTGCCGAAGCCGTGGCGAAAGTGAAAGGCAACGTGAAAGTCACCGGCCACAGCGACAACCAGCGCATCGCCACGCTGCGCTTCCCGTCCAACTGGGCGTTGTCCCAGGCCCGCGCCGAAGAGGTGAAGAACCTCCTCGCCGCCCGCACCGGCCAGCCCGAGCGCTTTACCGCGCAGGGCCTGAGCGACACCGAACCGCTGGCGTCGAACGACAGCGCGCAAGGCCGGGCGAAGAATCGCCGGGTTGAAATCACCGTTCTGGCGGAGGGCGTCGAGTGAAGGCGTTTTTCAGTTTTGTCATTCGCTGGGTGATTCCGCTGCTGGGCCTGCTGGCCCTGAGCTTGATCATCTGGTTCCTCGGCCCGTTGCTGGACATGCTGGTGCCGGCCGCTCCGCGCCTGGTGCTGATCGCCCTGTTGTTCGCGATGTGGATCGCCTACCGCGTGTGGCGTATCGTCCAGGCCCGCCGTCAAGCGGCCAAGGTCATGCAGAGCCTGGCCGCGGAGACCGCGCCGGACCCCGCCAGCGTGGCCACCGCCGAAGAACTGGCGACCCTGCGCCAGCGCATGGACGAAGCCCTGGTGCTGCTGAAGAAGGCACGCCTTGGCGGCGACGAGCGACGCAACCTGTATGAACTGCCGTGGTACGTGATCATCGGCCCGCCCGGCTCGGGCAAGACCACCGCGCTGGTCAATTCCGGCCTGCACTTCCCGCTGGCGGCGCAGCTGGGCGAGGGCGCCATCCGTGGTGTTGGCGGTACGCGCAACTGCGACTGGTGGTTCACCGACCAGGCCGTGCTGCTGGACACCGCCGGCCGCTACACCACCCAGGACAGCCATGCCCAGGTGGACAAGGCGGCCTGGCTGGGCTTCCTCGACCTGCTCAAGAGCCAACGCTCACGCCGCCCCATCGACGGCGCGTTCATCGCCATCAGCCTGTCCGACCTGCTGCTGGGCAGCGACGCCGAGCGCGCTGCCCATGCGGCGGCGATCCGTACCCGCATCCAGGAGCTGTACAGCCAGCTGGGCGTGCGCTTCCCGATCTACCTGATGCTGACCAAGCTCGACCTGGTGCCGGGGTTCATGGAGTTCTTCGACACCCTGAGCAAGGAAGAGCGCGCCCAGGTTTGGGGCATGACCTTCCCGCTCGACGATGGCCAGCAGGGCGAAGGGCCGCTGGCGCAGTTCGGCAATGAATTCGCCTTGCTGGAGCAGCGCCTGAACCAACGCCTGGTCGAGCGCCTGCAGCAGGAGCGCGATCCGGCGCGGCGCGACCTGGTCTACGGTTTCGTCCAGCAGTTCGCCGCCCTGCGCGGCAACCTGAAAACCTTCCTCGACGGCATCTTCAAGCCCAACGCCTTCGAAGAGCGTGCACTGCTGCGCGGTGTGTACTTCACCAGCGGTACCCAGGAAGGCAGTCCCATCGACCGCCTGATCGGCAGCATGGCCCAGAGCATGGGCCTGGACCGTGCACACCTGGCGCGACAAAACGGCACCGGGCGCAGCTACTTCATCGAGAAGCTGTTCAGCGCCGTGGCCTTCGCCGAGCGCGGCCTGGTCGGCAGCAACCCGAAGGTCGAGCAGCGGCGCAAGTGGATCGCCCGTGGCGCCCTGGCCCTGAGCGTGGCCCTGGTGCTGGTGGTCGGTACCCTGTGGACCCTGAGCTACCGCGCCAACCAGCAATACATCGCCGAGGTCGACAGCCGCCTCAAGCCGCTGGGCAAGAGCGTGCAGGAACTGAGCCCGGCGCAGCGCAACGTGGTCGAAGTGCTGCCGCTGCTCAATGGCGTGCGCCGCCTGGCCGAGGATCCGCCCGGCTGGGCCGAGGGCCTGGGGCTGTATCAGGGCGACATGCTCGAAGGCGAGTCGGACAGCGTCTATCGCAAGCTGCTGATCGCCATCTTCGCCCCGCGCCTGGTCACTCGCATCGAGGAGCAGTTGTACGCAGGGGGGCCGTCCGACTACCTCTACGAGGGGCTCAAGGCCTACCTGATGCTGGCCGACGGCGAACACTACGACGTCGAGTTCATCAAGGCCTGGGTCACCCTCGACTGGGAGCGCAGTCTGCCGCGCGACCTGGCCCCGGACCTGCGCCAGGCCCTGGAGCAGCACCTGGCTGCACTGTTCGACAAGCGCCCGCCGAACGCCCGCCTGGACCAGCGCCTGATCGACGACACCCGTCGCCAGTTGCAGCAACTGCCGGTGGCCCAACGGGTCTACGACCGGGTCAAGCGCCAGAAGCTGCCCGCCGGGGTCAGCGACTTCCGGGTCAGCGATGCCGCCGGGCGTGACGCCGCGCTGGTGTTCCGCTTCAAGGACGGCAAGCCGCTGAGCGAGCCGCTGCCGGGCATTTTCACCGTCGAGGGCTACCGCAAGGCCTTCCTCGCCGCCAGCCTGGCCCACAGCGAGACCCTGGCCGAGGAGCGCTGGGTGCTGGGTCGCGAGGCCAGCGAATCGGCCGATGCCAAGCGCCTGGCCGACGATGTGCTGCAGCTGTACTACCAGGACTACATCCGCCATTGGGATGCCTTGTTGGCCGACCTGGACTTCGTGCCGATCACCAGCGTCGGCCAGGCCGCCGATGTGCTGCGGGTGCTGTCCGGGCCGACCTCGCCGATGAAGAAGCTGCTGCAGGCGGTCGCCAAGGAGACCAACCTGGCGCAGCCGACCACCCTCGACAAGGTCCAGGCCAAGGCTGAACAGGCCGGCGTCGATCAGTTGCGCCAACGCCTGGGTGGCCTGCTCGGTGATGCGCCGCTACCCAGCGACAACCCGGCCGCCCGTGAGGTGGACCCGGTCACCGCGCACTTCGCCGAGCTGGCTGCCCTGGTGGAAACCGGCGAAGGCCAGCCTGCGGCCATCGACGGCCTGCTTACCGACCTCAATGCCCTGTACGTTCAGGTCAGCGCCATGGTCGGCGCCAGTGGCGACGCGCTGCTGGGCGAGGCCAAGAACCAGGCCCAGGCTGCGGCGCAGCGTGTTGCCCTGGGGGCCGCGCGTCAGCCGAAGGTGGTGCAGAACCTGGTGAGCTCGGTGCTTGGCTCGACCCACAACCTGGTCATGGGCGGGGTGCGCAATCAGCTCAACGCCGCCTGGACCAGCGAGGTGGTCAACGTCTATCGCCAGTCCCTCAGCGGTCGCTATCCGTTGGTGGCCGGCAGTTCGCGGGATGCGACCCTGGAGGACTTCGGCCTGTTCTTCGGCGTCGGTGGGGTGATGGACAACTACTTCCGCAAGTACCTGCAACCCTACGTCAACACTTCGAGCACACCCTGGAGCTGGCAGCCCGGCGCGGCGCAGAAGCTGGGGATCAACAGCAATGTGCTGTACACCTTCCAGCGCGCGGCGAGCATCCGCGACGCGTTCTTCCGCAACAGCAACGGCGTGCAGCCGGGGGTGCGCTTCGAGCTCAAGCCGGTGGCGATGGACGCGACCATCACCCAGTTCCTGCTCGACCTCGACGGCCAGCAGGTGAGCTACGACCACGGCCCGAGCCGGCCGGTGGCGTTGCAGTGGCCGAACCCCAACAGCATCGGCGTAGTGCGCCTGTCGATCTCGCCGCCCTCGGCCAGCGGTCGTTCGGGGCTGACCGTGGAAGGGCCGTGGGCCTGGTTCCGCCTGCTTGACCAGTCCGACCTGGTGGCCGGTGGCTCGCCGGAACGCTTCAACCTGCGCCTGCGCGTCGACGGCGCCAGCGTGTCCTACGAGCTGCGTGCCAGCAGCGCCTTCAACCCGTTCCGCAGCCGAGTGCTCAGCGGTTTCAGCCTGCCGGAGCATCTGTGAACGACGTGGGTTTCTATGGAAAGCTGGCCTGCCGCGGCGACTTTGTCAGCCGCGGCCTGCCGCACGGTTTCATCCAGCCCTGGGACCAGTGGCTGGCGGCGGGGCTCCAGGCGAGCCAGCAGGCCCTGGGCGAGCGCTGGCTCGAGGCCTATCTGGTCAGCCCCTTGTGGCGTTTCGCCCTGGCGCCGGGGCTTTGCGGGCCCGAGGCGGTGGTCGGGGTGCTGATGCCGAGCATCGACCGGGTGGGGCGGTACTTCCCGCTGACCGTGGCCCAGGTGCTGGAGCCGGGGGAGCCGCTGGCGCCTGTGGTGGCCGGGGCCGAGGAATGGTTCGAGGCGGTCGAGGAGACCTTGCTGGCGACGCTTGAGCCGGGTGCCGCCTTCGAGGATTTCGAGGCTGCCTTGCAGCCTTTTCGCGGCGCGAGGCCGCTTGTGCAGGAGCCGCGTGCGACGGTGGGCGGGCTGCAGCGGTTGGATGCGACCACGCCGCAGGGGCGCGCCCTGGCCTTGGCCGAATGCGCCTGTGAAGGCATGAGCCTTTGGTGGGGCAGGGGCTCCGAACGGATCGCCCCGGGGCTGATGCGCTGCGCGGGCTTGCCGCGCAGCGAGGATTTCGCCGGTTTTCTATTGGGTAGCGAGGCGCGGATCGGATGACCGGCATGCAGTACACAGCGGCCAGCTACAGCCATGTCGGCATGGTGCGCAAGATCAACGAGGACGCCTGCCTGGAGTTGACCTGGGCAGGCCTGTGGGCGGTGGCCGACGGCATGGGCGGCCATGCGGCGGGCGATTATGTCAGCAGCCTGGCGGTCGATAGCCTGCGCAGCCTGCCGATGCTCGATTCACTGGACGACTTTGCCGGCGAAGTGCGCGACGGCCTCGCCTGGGTCAACGGCATCGTGCGCGAGGAAACCGCGCGCCGTGGCGTGGCGATGATGGGCAGTACCGTGGTGGTGCTGGCCGCCCGAGGCGACCAGGCCATCGGCCTGTGGGCCGGCGACAGCCGCCTGTACCGCCTGCGCGACGGCCGTATCGAGCGCCTGAGCCACGACCACAGCTACGTCCAGGAGCTGCAGGACAGCGGCCTGCTCAACGAAGCCGAAGCCCGTGTGCATCCTCGCGGCAACATCGTCACCCGCGCCATCGGCGTCGAGGACCACCTCGAGCTGCAGGCCGTCGCCTTGCAGGTGCAGCCCGGCGACACCTACCTGCTGTGCAGCGACGGCCTGAACAAGACCGCCGAAGACCACGAGATCGCCGAGGTGCTCGGCCACGCCGACCCTTATGAGGTGGTGCGCAGCCTCGTACACCTGGGGCTGACCCGTGGCGCCCCCGACAACATCACCGCCGTCGTCGTGAAGGCCAGCTGAAGACATCATGGACATGCAGATTCCCGGATTCGACATCGACAGCGAGCTTGGCCAGGGCGCCATGGCCAGCGTGTACCTCGCCACCCAGCGCTCCCTGGAGCGCAAGGTGGCGCTGAAGATCATGGCGGCGAGCCTGGCCGCCGACCCGACCTTCTGCGAGCGCTTCCTGCGCGAGGGCCGCACCCTGGCGCGGCTGGCGCACCCGAACATCGCCACCATCCATGACATCGGCAATGTCGGCGAGCTGTACTACATGGCCATGGAGTACCTGCCCAGCGGCACGTTGAAGGAGCGGATCGCCGCGGGGCTGACGCCAGAGCAGGGCCTCGTCTACGTGCGCCAGATCGCCCAGGCGCTGGGTTATGCCCATGCCCAGGGCCTGGTGCACCGCGACGTCAAGCCCGCCAACATCCTTTTCCGCGCCGACGGCACCGCGGTGCTGTCGGACTTCGGCATCGCCAAGTCGCTGGATGACCGCACCCAGTTCACCCAGGCCGGTTTCGCCGTTGGCACGCCGAGCTACATGAGCCCGGAACAGGCGCGCGGCATGGATATCGACGGGCGCGCCGACCTGTATGCACTGGGTGTGGTGCTGTACGAAATCCTCGTCGGCAAGCTGCCGTACAACGGCACCGATGCGTTGTCCACGGCGCTGGCGCACCTGACCGAGCCGCTGCCGGAGCTGCCCATCGAACATGGCCGCTACCAGGACATCCTGCGCGGTCTGCTGGCCAAGGATCCCAACGAGCGCTTTGCCGACGCGGCGGCGTTGCTGGCCGCGCTGGACCGTCTGACGGTCCAGGCGCCGACCGAGAACAACGACAGCACATTGGTCCGCCCGCTGCCGATCCCGCCACCGGCCATCCCGCAGCCGGTGTCCATTGACATTCCGCAGGCCGTTACCGCTCCGGTGAGCAAGCCTGCCCGGCGGTCCGAACCCAAGCCCGCGCCTGCTGTGAAGCCCGCCTCGAACAAGCCGGCCAAGGCCGTGCTGGCGGTGGCGATAGCGGCGGCGCTGGGTCTGGGGGGCGCGTTCTTCTGGTTGCTCGGCGGCAATGACGCGCCCGCGCCTGAAACGCCGGTGGTGCAGGCGCCCGCCGACAGCGTGGTCCCCAGCGAACCCAAAGTCACGCCGGTGGCCGCCTCGGACGACGGTCGTCCACTGCTGATGCCCGGCAAGAAGACCCTGTTCCAGCGTGTGCTGACCAAGCCCGACGCCCAGCTGGTGGCTCAGCCTGGCGATGCCTCGGGCGAGACACTGCCAGCTTTCTCCGTGCTCTATGTCTACCAGCGCAAGGACGTCGGTGGCCAGGCCTGGGTCCAGGTCGGCGCGGCCAGCGACGGCCAGCGCGAGGGTTGGCTGCCGGCGGCGCAGACCAGCGACTGGAAACAGAGTCTGGTGCTCAAGTTCACCGAACGCTCGGGCCGCTCGCCGGTGATGTTCATGCGCCAGGTGGACGATGTGCAGCATCTGCTCGACGACACCCCGCTGGCTCGCGACAGCCTGCTCAAGGCGCAGAACAATCCCGACCAGGTGCCCCAGGTGATGGCCCTGGAACCGGCGGCCAGCGCCGTGCCGCAGAACCAGTTCTACCTGATGCCGATCTTCGACTACCGCGAAAGCTTCGACGCCGGCGGCCAGCCGGTGCAACTGCTCAACATCGCCTCCATCGACCCCGGTGCCAGCGCCCGCGACAGCGCGCCCAAGGCGGCCGGCGTCGCGGCGGTCGGCGACAACAGCTTCCGTACCGGCATCGTCCTGGTGGTGGACACCTCGGTGTCCATGCAGCCGTACATCGATCGGGTACGCCAGGTGGTCAGCGAGCTGCAGCAGCAACTGGCGGCCCGTGGCGAGCTGGACAGCGTCAGCTTCGGCTTGGTCGGCTTTCGCAACAGCGTCAAGCGCACCCCGGGCCTGGAGTACCTGAGCAAGACCCTGGTCAGCCTGGAGCAGGGCCGCGATCCGGCGCGTTTCCTCAAGGCCGCCTCGCAGGTCAAGGCCACCAGTGTTTCCAGCCACTCGTTCAATGAGGACGCCTTCGCTGGCGTGATGCAGGCCGTCGAGGGCATGGATTGGTCCGGCTATGGCGGGCGCCTGATCCTGCTGGTCAGCGATGCCGGCGCACTGCGCAAGAATGACCCGTTCAGCAGCACCCAGATGAACGAAGCCGAAGTGCGCCAGGCCGCGCTGAGCAAGCAGATCAAGATCTACGCCCTGCACCTGCGCACCCCCGCCGGGGTCAAGAACCACGGCGCGGCCGAGACCCAGTACCGCGTGCTTACCGCCGACAGCAACCCGCAGATCGGCGACCTCTACGTCAGCGTGCCGGGCGGTGAAGTCGGTGCCTTCGGCGACCGCGTGCGCGAGATCGGCTCGACCTTCGCCGAGCTGGTGCACCAGGTGCGCAACCAGCAACCGCAACCCGTACCGCTGCTGACCTCGGCCTCGAGCCTGGCGGCCAAGTCGCAGGCCATCGGCTACGCCATGCACATGGACTTCCTGGGTCGCCACGGCGCCAGCCAGGCGCCGCAACTGGTCAGCGCCTGGACCGCCGACCGCGACCTGACCAACCCGACGCTGCCGACCCTGCAGGTGTGCGTGATGCTGACCAAGCTGCAGCTCAACGACCTGCAGCAGTCGCTCAAGCTGATCGTCGATGCCGCGCGCAAGACCCGCAGCTCGCCGGGCGACTTCTTCAACGAAATCGCCAGCGCCAGTGCCTACATGAGCCGCGACCCCGGCGCGTTGCGCAAGGGCGCCAACCTGGCCCAGGGCGGCGTGCTCGGCGAATACCTCGACGGCCTGCCGTACCGCAGCAAGTCCCTGAGCATGACCCAGGACCTGTGGCTGTCGCTGTCGGTGGCCGAGCAGGAAGACTTCATCGACGAGCTGGACTCGAAGATCCGCCTGTACGAAACCTTCCACAACGACATGGCCAACTGGGTGCGCTTCGGCAAGGCCGAGCCGGGCGACGCCCTGTACCGTGTCCCGCTGTCGACGCTGCCGTGATGATCCGCCTGAACGGGGTGCGCAAGACACGCGGGCAGGGTGCCCAGCGTTACAGCCTGGAGATCGACCGGTTGCACCTGGCGGCGGGCGAGCGGGTGGCGCTGGTCGGGCCCAGCGGCTGCGGCAAGAGCACCTTGCTCGACCTGCTGGCGCTGGTGCTGGTGCCGGACGCGGCGCAGGGCTTTGCCCTGGGCGGCGAGGATGTCGCCGGGCTGTGGCGTGCCCGGCAGCTCGACCGCCTGGCCAGCTGGCGCAGCCGTCACCTGGGCTATGTGCTGCAGGCTGGTGGGTTGCTGGGTTTTCTCGATGTGCGCGGCAATATCCGCCTGCCACGCCAGTTGCTGGGGCTCGGCGATGACGGCAGCGTCGAGCGTCTGGCCGAAGCGCTGGATGTGCACGACCAGCTGGGCAAGAAGCCCGCGACCCTGTCCCTCGGCCAGCGCCAGCGGGTCAGCTGTGCCCGTGCCCTGGCCCATGGCCCGGCATTGTTGCTGGCCGATGAACCCACGGCGTCCCTGGACCCGGTGAACGCCGATAGGGTGATGCAATTGCTGTTGCGCGAGGCCGAGGCGCGCCAGGTGACCTGCGTGGTCGCCACCCATGACGAAGCTTTGGCTCACAAGGCCGGGCTGACGGTGCTGCGCATGGCCTGCCGGCGCGACGCCGACGGCGGCGTCACGGCGAGCCTGGAGAGGGCCGCCTGATGCGCCCGCTGCTGATCGCCGGGCTGGCCTGGCAGGACTACCGCAACGATGCGCGGTTGTCGGCGTGCGCCGTGCTGGCGCTGGTGGCGGTGATCGCGCCGTTGCTGGTGCTGTTCGGGCTGAAGTTCGGCCTGGTCGGCAGCCTGACCGAGCGCCTGCAGCGCGACCCGGGTGTGCGCGAGATCATTCCGCTGGGCGGTGGGCGCTTTCGCGCCGAGTTCATCGAGGAACTGGCCCAGCACCCGCGGGTAAGCTTCGCCATCCCGCGCACCCGGCAGATTGCTGCGACTGCCGAGCTGTTGCTGCCGGCCCATGGGCGTGGCCTGACGGTCGAAATGCTGCCCACCGCCGAGGGCGACCCCTTGCTGGGGCAGGTCGCCCCACCGGACGGCCTGCAACAGGTGGTGCTGAGCTTTACCGCCGCGGAAAAACTCGGTGCCAGGGCCGGGGACGAACTGCAGGCCAGCTTCAGCCGCCAGCAGGCCGGGCAGATGCAATGGCGACAGGCGCGCCTGCAGGTCAGCAGCGTGCTGCCCCTGGCAGCGTTCGAGCGCGATGGCCTGTTTGCCTCGCTGCAACTGCTAGAAGCCGTCGAGGATTACCGCGATGGCCGCGCCGTGGCTGCGCTGGGCTGGCAGGGGGAGGAGCAAGGCAGCGCGTCAGCGCGGGTGTACCCGGCCTTCCGCCTGTATGCCCGCGAACTGAACGATGTCGAGCCGCTGCGCCAGTTCTTCGCCGAACGCAAGCTGCTGGTTTCCACACAGGCCGCGCAGATCGCCCAGGTGCAATCGCTCAGCCGCAATCTCGACCTGGTGTTCTGGATCATCGCCAGTCTGGCCGTGGCCGGCGCCGTAGCGGCCATCGCCGCAGGCGCAGTGGCGGCGGTCGAGCGCAAGCAGCGCGAGCTGGCAGTGCTGCGTCTGCTGGGCTTCGGCACTGCTGCGCTGCTGTTGTTCGTGGTGCTCCAGGCGCTCTACAGCGGCCTTTTTGCCGCCGCCGTGGCGGGGCTGTTGTACCTGCTGGCCGAACATGGCCTGAACCGACTTTTCATGCAGGTGCCCGGCGAGTTCGCCAGCCACCTGCTGCCCATGCACTACCTCGTTGCATTGTGTGCCGTGCTGCTGGCCAGCACCGCCGCCGCCGCCCTGGGCGGCTGGCGGGTGGCGCGCATCGAGGCTTGCCAAGGAATACGTGATGTCTGATCGCCGCCTCGGGGCTGCCGCCCTGCTCCTGACCGCTTTGAACCTGGGCGCCTGTTCCCCGGCCGATGGCGACGACAAGGCCAAGCCAGTTGCCCAGGCGCAGCCGGGGGCTGAAAGCAAGTTCGACAACCCCAAGCCGTTGCCGGGCGATGTCAGCCTGCCGCTGCCCTGTGGCGGTGAGCTGGTGCTGCGCAGTGTCTATGTGCTGGCCCAGGGCAGCCTCGACGACCGCGAGGTCAACCTCGGCTACCCGTTCAGCGAAGGCGAGGCCGGCTACAAGCAGTCGTTCATCTCCGGTTACCGACGCGACTTCATCAATGGCCAGTTCAGCCTGCAGGACCTGGCGCCACAGTGGCAGAAGGCGGTTGCGCCAAGCCTGCCGAAGGTCGAGAAAGGCAGCCCGCTCACGCCGATGATGTACTTCATCGGCAAGTACGAAGTGACCGCCCGCCAGTACGCCCAGGTGATGGCCCAGGCGCCGTCGCTGGCCGGCGGCGACGCGGCACCGGCCTGCGAGGCGAACAACGATGCGGCGGGGCGCCTGCCCAAGGTAAAACTGTCGCGCTTCGAGGCCGAACGCTTCGCCGCCGTCTACAGTGCCTGGCTGATGAAGCACCACCGCGACCTGCTGCCGGTCAGCGGCCGAGGCAGCAAGGCCGAGGATGGTGGCGTGGGCTTCGTGCGCCTGCCCACCGAGGTGGAATGGGAGTTCGCCGCCCGTGGCGGTTCGGCGGTCAGCCGCCAGGAGCTGGAAGGGCGGTTGTTCCCGCGTAAGGTCGAAGGCGCCGACAGCGAAGGGCCGCTGGGCGACTTCGCGGTGTTCAACCAGGTCGCCGGTGGTACCGGGCAGGCGGCGCGACTGATGCCGATCGGCACCAGACAGCCCAATCCGCTGGGCTTGTTCGATGTGATCGGCAACGCCGCCGAGATGGTTCAGGAGTCGTTCCAGCTGGTCAACGCCGGGCGCCTGCAGGGCGCCTACGGCGGCTTCGTGGTCAAGGGCGGCAACTACCTCGAAGGCGAGGGCACCTTGTTCACCGGCATGCGCCGCGAGTACCCGCTGTTCGGCGTCGACGGTACCGAGCAGCGCAACGAGACCACTGGCTTCCGCGTGGCCATCGGCGCCTTGTCGGCGCCGCGCTCGCGCTACCAGGAGCTGTTCGAGCAGTGGCAGAAAGAAGGTCGCCTGGCCGGCCTGACCGACGACATCGACGCCGCCCAGGACCCGACCAAGCGCCTGGACAGCATCATCGCCGCCGCCACCGACCCGCGCCAGCAGGCCGAGCTGGGGCTGGTCAACGAAGAGCTCAAGCGCAATGTGTCGCTGATCGCCCGCCAGCGCGAGGAAGCGGCTGGCAACCTGATCCAGTCCGCCGCCCTGGTGGCAGAGACCGTCAATAACTACAACATCCGCCTGACCAACCTGCAGAACACCCAGGCCAAGGCCGAGGCCTCCGGCGACCAGACCAGCGCGCGCATGTACGGCGCCGCCATCGCCAATGGCCGCGCGGCCCTCGACGGCGCCGTGGCGATCTACATCGACAACCTGGCCAGCGGCACGCGCTACACCGACGCGGTGATCCAGGCGCAGTTCCAGCGGGTCAAGGAAGAGCTCAATCGCAAGCCGGTGCTGGGCAACAGCCTGGTCACCCGCGCCACCCTGTTCGTCCGCCACGTCGGGGAGTACCGCCAGAACCGGCGGGCCGATCCGGCGACGATCCTCAAGGAGCTGCTGGCATCGGCCGCCCCGCGACCCTAAGGACAGTTCCCACAGAAAGGACTCCCGGGTGGCACGAGGCCCCCGGATACCGAGAAACCCAAGAAGAGAAACCAGACCATGTTCACCCGCAAACCCCTGATCACTGCATCCCAGGCCCGTACCGCGCTGCTGCTGGCAGCCGGTTTCAGCACCGTGCTGTTGAGCGGTTGCGCCAGCTCGCCGGCGTCCAAGGTTGGCGCCACGACCAAGGTCGAGTACTACCCCAACTGCTACGAACCGGTGCAGCACCTGCGCTCCACCGACGGTGACATGACCCGCTCGGTCGCCACCGGCGCGCTGCTCGGCGCGGTCGGTGGCGCCCTCACCGGCGCCCTGGTCGACAAGGAAAACCGCGGCCGTAATGCTGCCATCGGTGCCGCTGGTGGCGCGCTGGTTGGCGGCGCGGCGGGCTATTACACCGAACGCCAGAAGCAGATCAGCGACGACAAGCAGCGCATCGCTTCCTACGCCACCGACATCGACAAGAGCGCTGCCGACCTGGACCGCACCACGGCCTACGCCAAGTCGTCGCAGAGCTGCTACCAGCGCGAGTTCGCCAGCCTGATCCAGAACCGCAAGGCTGGCCGCATCAACGACACCGAGGGCCGCAAGCGCCTGGCCGAGATCGTTGCCGGCCTGCAGGAGTCGAACAACCTGCTGACCACCGTGAACGGGCGTCTGGGTGAGAACCTCAACAACTACACCCAGGCCTACGAGCAGGACCTCAAGCAGGTGGGCGTGCAGCGCACCGAAGTGGTCGCCGTGGCCGAGCCGCCGAAGGTGGCAACCACCGGCAAGAAGAAGGATGTGAAGAAGGTCCAGCCGGCCAAGACCAACACCAAGGTGCCACAGGAAGCGGTGGCCACCGAGAAGACCCTGCAGAACGCCAACGGCAAGAAAGCCGAGGCCCAGCAGGTAGCCAAGGCGGGTACCGACCAGGTCAACGCCATGTGCCGCAACCCGGACATGGGTGACTGGGCGCCGGTGCCGTGCCCGAACGTGTGATCCGTTAAGGCTGCTCGCATGACCTGTAGGCGCGGGGCAAGCCCACGCCTGCAGGTCATGCGACTTGGCCAGGCTTTGTGCAAGGAAACCTATTCGTGACAGATCTTCTGGTCAATTCCCTGGCCAACAACTCCCAGTTTCTTGCCCGTCAGCGTATCCAGGCACGGATCAACCTGCCGCAGATGTTCGCCGCCATCGACGCCGACCCGCGTATCGTCGGTGCCGGTGTGGTGTACATCGACGCCGAATACAACATTGTCACCCTGCGTGAGTTTCAGCCGATCTGCAGCATCCGCCCCAAGCGTGTGATCCTGCGCGAGATCAAGAAGTACCAGACACCTGACCAGTACACCCAGCAGCTGCAGCACAATCCGCGCGAGTCGCGGGTGGTCAAGGAGGCGGTCAACACGACCCTTTCCTGCGCGGGCGCTGTGATCGGCTGGTTCGTGGTATTCAGTGGCACTATTGCCGCGCCCTTTTCCGGTGGTACCAGCCTGGTACTGACCTATGTCGGTGGCGCCGCCGCCACCGCCAGCAGCATCCAGTGCGGCATCGGTGTAATGCGCACGGTGCGTGAGGTGACCAACCCAGCGGCCAACGATGCCCTCGATGAGAACCAGTGGTACCAGGCCGCCTCGATGGTGCTCGATGGCGTCTCGTTGCTGGGTGTCGGCGCGTCGGGCCTGAGCACGTTGAAGTACCTGCAAGTACACAAGGCCGCCACGGGTCGCAGCTGGCTGGAGTTATCCAAGAGCCTCAGCCGCCAGCAGCGCAAGGCGCTGACCGACGAGCTGCTGTCGATCAAGCACCCGAGCCTGACGGCCAGGCAGATCAAGTTGCAGCAGGCGGCAGGGACCATGACCAAGCGCTACACCCCGACCGAGATAAGCCACGCCACGCAGACCCTGATGCGCGACTCGCTCGGCGCCACTTTCGGGTTGGCCGGGAGTGCCACGGTGCAGAGCATAGCCGTAGGGCTATATGAAGAGATCGAGTGATGATGAAGCCTGCGCAATTCCAGACTTTCATGCGCCGTTACTTCCCGACGTTCTTGCTGGGGTTTTTCATTTGCCTCCTGTCGGCGGCGTTGTCAGCCACTCTGTGGATCGACAGTCACTGGCGCAATCACCCGGATAACCCCTTGTTCACCATGATGTCCAGCGCAGTGCTGGTCTTGCTGCTGTGTTCCGGGCATTTCGCGATGGTCCGGGGCCTCACATGGGCAGTATGGGTGGTGCTCCCTGTACCGACTGTGGCCTTGCTGATGGCGTTGAGCCTGCTCGGTAGTGGAGTGAATGCTGTGTTGCTGGCAATCCTGCTGGCGTTGCCATTGCTCGCGCTGCTGGTACTCAACAGCCAGCGGCATCGAGAGATGCGCCGGCGGTTGGTGGAGCTGCGCAAGGTGCGGCGCTAGCGCAATGACGCTCAAGCCTTTTCTGAAGCGTTACTTCGGCGTATTCATCGGCGCCTACTTCTCGTCGATCATTGCCGTGTCCTGGACATTTGCGCTGGTGTGGAGCACGTATTGCCGGAACTGCCTGAAGGATGGCGCCTTTGCTTCGAGTCTGTTCCTGACGCTGGCAGTCTTCATGTTGGGCCATGGCGCTGTGGTTCGGGGGCGGACGTGGGGGGCCTGGCTCGTGGCCGGGATGTGCCTGGCCAGCCTGGTGATCGCGCTGCCGGCCTATGGATATCGTCCCAACATGTTCATCTACATGAGCAGCCTGCTGGCAGCGCTGGTAGCGTTGCTGTTGATCAATAGCGACAGGTACAGAGAAATGCGCGTTCTCCTGGCGCAGTACCGAGAGCAAAGGCGCAAGGCAAAGCACTAGCCATCATCGCGGGTTGGCGCCGCGCACGGAGCTACAGTTCCGCCACCAGGGCTTCCAGTTGCTCCTGCCGCTCGGCCTGGTTGACCCGTGCCCCGGGATTGAGCGTCGACCACTGTGGATGCGCTCGCGCCTTGCGCAAGGCCTCGGGCAGCTTGCCTTCGCGCCAGCCTTTGTCCTCCGGCGCCGTCAGGCGAATGCTGTCCTGCGCCGCGTGCCCGCGTGCCTCCAGGGCCAGTATCAACTGTTGCTG
Organism: Pseudomonas sp. CCOS 191; assembly: GCF_001007005.1. Lineage (NCBI taxonomy): Bacteria > Pseudomonadati > Pseudomonadota > Gammaproteobacteria > Pseudomonadales > Pseudomonadaceae > Pseudomonas > Pseudomonas sp. CCOS 191. The sequence goes on along the minus strand of NZ_LN847264.1, from coordinate 5,681,587 downwards.
ACGCAGCGCCAGCAGGCGCAGTACGGCGTCATCCACCGTCAGCTCGCGCTGGCCCTTGAGCTTGCCCATCAGGCGCGAGCCATAGTTGCGCGCGGTCTGCAGCGCGCCGCCGGCAATGGCCCCGGCGAGCGCGGCGGCGCCCAGGGTCAGGCCGCCAACCAGCAGGTCGACGCCGGCACCTGCCGCCGCGCCCGCCGCCACGCCGCTGCCCAGGCGCACACCGAGCAGCTTCAGGGTCTCCGGATTGAACAGGTCGTCGCCCCAGCGCCCATCGAGCAACGGCAAGTCGCCGGCATTGGCGTCCTCGCGACGGAACGCGTACAGCTTGAGCAGCGCCTCGACACAGCGTTGTTCGCGCTGTCGGACCGCCTGGCGCAGGGTTTCGATGGCCTGCGCCTCGGCGGCGGGCTCGGCCTCTACGCTGCGTCGGCAGGCGGCGCAGTCGAGCAGCAATTCGGCAACCAAACGCTTGCCGCTGTGGCGGCGGGCTTCACGCTGGGCCTGCTGGTCATCGATCAGGCGTTGCAGGGCAGGACGGGCCTCTTCCAGCAGCAGGGCCAGGCTTTCGTAGAGGCGGCGCTCGCCATCCTCGGGCGGGGCCACGCTGTCGAAACGCACCAGCGCATGCAGGCCCAGGCGCGCCAGGGCCTCGCGCCACTCGGGCTCGCGGTGCTGGCTGCTGGCAACGAAGTTGAGCACCGGCAGCAGCGGCTTGCCGCAGCTGGCCAGCACCTCCAGCTCGTCGCGGTACTTGGCCAGCACCGGTTCGCGGGCGTCGATCACATACAGGCCGGCATGGCTCGCCAGCAGCTGGCGCAGCACCTTGGCTTCCTGCTCGAAGCGCTGGCGTGCCTCGCTGCCCTGGAGGAAACGTTCAAGGCGAGCGGGACCGTCAAGACGCTCGCCCGGGCGTTCGAGGCGCTCCAGGTAGTCGAGCAGGGCGATGGCGTCCTCCAGGCCAGGGGTGTCGTACAGCTCCAGCAACGGCTCGCCGTCCACCGACAGGCGGGCGCCTTCGACATGGCGGGTGGTGCTGGGGCGGTGCGAGACCTCGCCGAAGCCGACGTCGCGGGTGAGGGTGCGCAGCAGCGAGGTCTTGCCGACGTTGGTGTGGCCGACCACGGCCAGTTTCAGCGGCTCAGTCATGGCCATGCTCCAGCCAGGTCAGCGGCGAGGTGTCGGCATGGGGCAGGCCCAGGCGGTCAAGGGCCTCGTGCCAGTCGCCCAGGCGTGCCGCGTCCAGGGCCTGGCCGGGCTGCGCCTGCAGCAGCCAGATGCGCGTGGCGCCGGCGTTGCGCGCCAGCTCAGCGAGCAAGGCCAGGCTGCCACGGTCGGGCGAGCGGCGTGGGTCGCAAGCGACGGCCAGGCGCGCCGGTGGGAAACGGCTGAGTTGCTCGAGCAGCTTGTTGCGCGACTCGCGACTGTCGAGCACGCCCGCATGGGTGACCGAACGGGGCAGTGCGGGTGGCCAGGGGCGCTGGTCGTCCAGCTCCAGGCCGACCAGCAGGGCACCGCCGCTGTCGCGCTCCAGCTGTCCGGCCTCGAAGCGGGGCAGGGTGTCGGGGGCTGGGTCCTGCACGCCGAGGCGTTCGCTGCGCGGCATCAGGGCTTCGCGCAGCTGCGCGTAGCCGGGCAGATTGAGATCCAGCGCCAGGCGCTCGCGGCCCTGGCGCCAGCGCCACAGGCACAGCGCGGCCAGCAGCAGGCGGGGCAGCAGGCCATAGACCAGCACCACGCCGAGCAGCCAGCTGGCCCAGGCCTGGCGCGCCAGATCGAGTGCCGGCAGGGTGTCGCCGCTGGCGCGAATCATCGCCTCGTCGGGCACGGCGAAACCGAGCAGCGAGGGCAGGGCGCCGAGGGCCTGGGTGAGGCTGATGAAGGGTTCGGCGGCAAGCAGCGTGGTTTCCCAGACGAAGCCGTAGCGTCGCGTCGCCAATAGGGCCAGGAGCATGCCCAGCGCCGCGAGCATCGCCAGTGACCACAGGCCATGCACCAACAGGCCGAGCAGCCAGCGGTTCAGGCGCTGGCGCTGCAGCAGCACCAGTAGCGCGGGGGCCAGTTGCGCGGCCTTGGCGTCACGGGCAAAACGCTCGCTTAGCCACAGCCACAGGCGGCCCAGCGCCGCGCCATGCTCACCGGCGAAGAAGAAACCCACGGCCCAGCCAAGCAGCAGCACGAGATTCAGCCCGAGCAGGCTGCCCAGGGCCCAGAACACGTTCACCGGCCGCTGGCCGTCGCCCAGGGCCGCCAGCCCCAGGCCTGCACCGCTGAACAGGGCCAGGACCATCAAGCTCAGCAGGGCCAGCCGTGCGCCCTGTTTCCAGTGGCGCAGCGCCGTGTCCATGCCGTCGCGCTCGGCCAGCCACAGGGCACGGGCCTCGATGCGCGTGGCCAGGTCGCCGCCCTGCTGGCGGGCGCGGCGGTTGGCTTCCTGGTCTTCCAGAGGGCCGGCGTGTTCCTCGCGCAGGCGTACCGCTTCGGTGAGCCAGCGCTTGTCGAGTGGAGTGGGTGCAGTCACAAGCTCTTCCATTGCACAGGTCTGGCCGCAAGCATAACCCACGTGCCCGGTGCTATCCTCGCCGGCATGAATACATCACTCCCCCTTAGCCTGATCGCGGCGCTCGCCGAGAACCGTGTGATCGGCATCGACAACTCCATGCCCTGGCACCTGCCGGGGGACTTCAAGTACTTCAAGGCCACCACCCTGGGCAAGCCGATCATCATGGGGCGCAAGACCTGGGATTCGCTGGGCCGGCCATTGCCGGGACGGCTGAATATCGTCGTCAGCCGGCAACCTGGGCTGCAACTGGCCGGCGCCGAGGTGTTCGCTTCGCTGGAGTCGGCGCTGGTGCGCGCCGAGCAGTGGGCGCGCGAGCAGGGCGTCGGGGAATTGATGCTGATCGGCGGTGCTCAGCTGTATGGGCAGGCGCTGGAAAAAGGGCTGGTGAGCCGGATGTACCTGACCCGGGTGGAATTGTCGCCGCAGGGCGATGCCTGGTTCCCGGAGTTCGACGACGGGCAGTGGCAGTTGACCTCGAGCGAGGCGCAGTCCGAAGCGGACAAGCCGGCCTATCACTTCGAAGTCTGGGACAAGGCTTGAGTGTGTTCGGGGCCGCTGATACGCGATAACTGCAATTGCGAACAAATATCATCTTCTGCTAGCGTTCGCTCCTCTTGAGACCCAGAGCCAGGATGTGCCGTGTCTTCGTGGAACAAGCAGATCGCCCGGTTGTTCACCGAGCACAAGAAGGCCCTGGAGGCGTTCGTCGCACGGCGCACCGGCAATAGCCAAGTGGCCGCCGACCTGACCCAGGAGTCCTTCCTGCGCCTGGCGCGGCTGCCTGCCGACAAGCAGATCGACAACCTGCCGGCCTTCCTCTTCACGATTGCCAGCAACCTGGTGCGAGATCACCAGCGCCAGGCCATTCGCCGCGAGCGCCTGGATGGCGGCGAGCCCAGCGACGAACTGGCCAGCGAAGCCCCCGGCGCCGACGACCAGTTGGCCGCGCAGCAGGAGCAGGCGCTGATGCAGGCGGCGATCCAGGCCCTGCCTGAGGCGACCCGGCACATCTTCCTGCTCTATCATGTCGACGGTTGCACCTACCGCGAGATCGGCGAGCGCATGAACGTCACGCCCCGCAGTGTCGAGTACCAGCTGCGTCGGGCATTGCTCGATTGCCGCGCCTTCATCCAGGCGCGGCTGGCCGGTGACGCGAGAGGGCAACGTCCATGAGCCGTCATCCCGAGAGTGCGACCGATCCCATGAGCGACCTGCCCGACAGCGAGCGCCTGTTCGCCGAAGCCACAGCCTGGTATTACCGTCTGCATGCCGAGGACGTCACCTTGGACGAACGCCAGGCGTTCGCCGTATGGCGCGCGCAGGGGGCGACGCATGCCAATGCCTGGGAGGAAGTGCTCGACCTGTTGGGGGCTTTGCAGGGCCCGGCCAGGCGCCTGCGGGAAGACCAGCAGGCGGCTTGGCACTCCCCCCGACGCCGGATCTGGCCCAAGGTGGCAAGTGCTGCCGCGGCGGCGGTGCTGTTGGGTGTGTTGCTCGTCCAGACGCCTTGGCTCGACCGCTGGCGCGCTGATTACGCCACCGCCACGGGCGAGACGCGCAGCCTGCAGCTGGAGGATGGCTCGCGCATCCAGCTCAACACCGACAGCGCCGTACAGGTCGAGCTGGGGGCCACCGAGCGGCGTGTCCGGCTGTTGCGCGGCGAGGCTTGGTTCGAGGTAACCCGCGATGTGGCCCGGCCTTTCGTGGTGCGTGCCGGTGAGGGCTGGGTGCGGGTAGTCGGTACACGTTTCAGCGTGGCCGAGACGGGCGGGCAGACCCGCGTGCAACTGGCCCAGGGCAAGGTCGAAGTTCGCGCCAGTGCAGGCCAGGGGGTGTTCCTCGAGCCCGGGCAAGCCGTGGAGTACGCGGCAGGCGGGCCGGGTGCCGTGCATGGCTTCGAGCCCGCCCGCGCCTTCGCCTGGCGCGAGCGGCAACTGGTATTCAGTCAGCAGCCGCTGGGTGAGGTGGTGACCGAACTCAATCGCTACTGGCCCGGACAGACCCTGGTGCTGGGCGACGGCCTGCGCCAGCGCAAGGTCTCCGGCGTGTTCGACATCGACAAGCCGGAGGCCGTGCTCAAGGCCTTGACCCATACCCTGGGCGTGCGTGCCGACCAGTACACACCTTACCTGCGCATCCTGCGCGAAGGCTGATTGAAAATTTTTTCGGGGATTCCCGCCGGGCCGACGTCCTTGATTTCGTAGGCGCAAATAATAAGCACTCTCAGACAGAGCCGCGCCAGTCGATCACTTTGACGCTTTCGGGGAGCCCCATTGATGAAAACCACCGCCACTCGGGCCGTGCTCGGCCTGGCCATCGCGCTTGGCAGCGCCGCGCTGGCCGGACCCTTGCAGGCCCAGGCCGCCACGCAGGCTCAGGTCTACCGTTTCGACATCCCGGCGCAGTCGCTGGACTCGGCCCTGGCGGCCTTCAGTGCGGTTACCCGGATCCAGGTGCTGGTACCCGGTGAGTTCACCCAGGGCCTGCGCTCGCCGGGCCTGAGTGGCAGTTATCCACAGGACCAGGCACTGGCCCGCCTGCTCCAGGGCACTGGCCTGAATGCCGCCTACATCGATAACGACAGCGTCACCCTGGAGCGCCAGCGCGCCGGGAACGACGACGCGATGCAACTGGGCGCGGTGAAGATCGATAGCAGCCAGTTGGGCACCACCACCGAAGGCACCGGCTCCTATACCACTGGGTCGCTGACCCTTGGCAAGGGCGAGCAGAAGCTCAAGGACATCCCGCAGTCGGTGTCGGTAATGACCCGCCAGCGCCTGGACGACCAGAACATGAACAGCCTGCAGGACGCCATGCGGCAGGTGACCGGTACCACGATCAAGAGCTACAACACTGGCTCCAACCTCAATGACGTCTACATGCGCGGCTTCCCGGTCGACCTGGTGCAGGTCGATGGCGTCACCCAGCCCACCGGGCAAGGCGACATGGCCACGGCGTTCGACCTGGCCATGTATGACCGTGTCGAAGTGCTGCGCGGGCCATCCGGCCTGTACCAGGGCGCGGGCGAACCCGGCGGCACCATCAACCTGGTGCGCAAGCGCGCCCTGGGCGAGTTTGCCCTGTCTGGTGAGCTGTCGGCGGGTACCTATGACCGTTACCACTCCACGGTTGACGTCACCGGGCCGCTGAACAGCGATGGCAGCCTGCGCGGGCGTTTCGTCACCGCCTACGAGAACAACCAGGCCTTCGTCGACTACGCCCAGAACGAGCGTCCGATGATGTACGGGCGCCTGGAGTACGACCTGTCGCCGGCCACCACCCTGACCCTGGGCGGCGCCTACCAGCGCAACAAGTCGGTGCCCGCGTTCGGTCTGCCGGCCTACGACAGCGGCAAGCTGCTCGACGTCAAGCGCTCGACCTTCGTCGACGCGAAGTGGAACGAGCTGGACGAACGGGTCTGGGAAAGCTTCTTCGAGGTCGACCATGCGCTGGACGATGGTGGCCAGTTCAAGACCTCGCTGACCTATCGCGACGCCGAGGCACCCACGCGCAACTTCACCTGGACCGACGGCGCCGTTGACCCGGTGACCGGTGCCAGTTCCGCGGTGGCCTACAACTACTACACCCATATCAAGACCCTGGGCCTGGACAGCTTCGTGACGCGGCCGTTCGAGGCGTTCGGGCGTACCCATGAGCTCACCGTAGGCGCCGACTACCAGCATGTGGACAAGGACTTCCGCTACGGTGGCCGGGAGTGGTTCGACATCAACGTGTTCGACCCGGGCAGCATCGACATCCCCAAGATCGACTACGCCATGGACAACGGCAACTCGTCCAAGTCGAACCAGTACGGACTGTATGCCCGCACCAAGGTCAGCGCCAACGACTGGCTGGACGTGATCCTTGGCAGCCGGGTGATCTGGTTCGACAGCGATGGCCACAATGCCAACCCGTTCTTCAACGAATTCTCCGACCCCCACACCAGTGTTCGCCGCAAGGTGATCCCCTACGGTGCGCTGGTCGCCAAGCTCACCCCTGAACTGTCGGCCTATGCCAGCTACACCACGGTGTACAAGCCGCAGACGCAGATGGCCGGCGGCGACAGCACGGTGGCGCCGCGCGAGGGCAAACAGTATGAGTTGGGCCTGAAGCGGGAGTTCTTCGACGGCCGCCTGAACGGCAGCGTGGCGGTGTTCCGCATCTACGACGAGAACCGCGCCCAGCAAATCGACCAGACGCCGTTCTACGAGGCCCAGGCCAAGGTGCGCAGCCAGGGTTGGGAAACCGAGCTGTCCGGCAACCTGACCGACAACTGGAGCATCAGCACCGGCTACGCCTTCACCCGCCTGGAGTCGGGGCGTCAGGCCGACTACCAGGGCATCAGCATCACGCCCAAGCACAACTTCAATGTGTGGACGCGCTATGCGTTCGCCGATGGGCCGCTGGAAGGGTTCAGTGTCGGTGGTGGTGTGCGGGTGGTCAGTTCCACCTACTACACGCGCAACAGCGTGGACTTCGTGCAGGGTGGCTACAGCGTCGCCACGGCGCAGGTGGGTTACCGCTTCAACAAGCACCTGTCGGCGACACTCACGGCCAACAACCTGTTCGACCGTGTGTATTACGAGCGTGTGGACAGTGCCTGGGGCTCGAACTTCTATGGCGAGCCGCGCAACCTGACGCTCAAGCTGCGCGCGACGTACTGAGCCGGGATCGCCGGGGGCGCAAAGCGCCCCCGATAATCTCTCAGGAGTGACTCAGTTGCGCATGCTCATCCCCAGCCAGCACCTGCTGGTCGGTCTGCTTGAGCAACTGGCTGGTAACCACGCCCGCCGTCATCGAGCCATTCACGTTCAACGCCGTGCGGCCCATGTCGATCAGCGGCTCTACCGAGATCAACAGCGCCACCAGTTCCACCGGCAGGCCCATGGCTGGCAGCACGATCAGCGCGGCGAAGGTCGCGCCGCCGCCGACGCCGGCAACGCCTGCCGAGCTGAGGGTGACGATGGCCACCAGGGTGGCGATCCACAGCGGGTCGAAGGTATCGATGCCCACCGCCGGGGCGACCATCACCGCCAGCATCGCCGGGTACAGGCCGGCGCAGCCGTTCTGGCCGATGGTCGCGCCAAACGAGGCGCTGAAGCTGGCAATCGACTGCGGCACGCCCAGGCGCAGGGTCTGCGCCTCGATGTTCAGCGGGATGCTGGCGGCGCTGGAGCGGCTGGTGAAGGCGAAGGTCAGCACCGGCCAGACTTTACGGAAGAAGCGCAGCGGGCTGACGCCGGTCAGCGCCAGGATCACCCCGTGGACCACGAACATCAGGCCCAGGCCGATGTAAGACACCACCACGAAGCTGCCCAGCTTGAGGATGTCGTCGAGGTTGGAGCTGGCCACTACCTTGGTCATCAGGGCCAGCACACCGTAGGGGGTGAGCTTCATCACCAGGCGCACCAGGCGCATGACCCAGGCCTGCAGCACGTCGATGGCCGACAGGGCGCGCTCGCCCTTGTCCTTGTCGTCCTTGATCAGCTGCAAAGCGGCCAGGCCCAGGAACACGGCGAAGATCACCACGCTGATGATCGAGGTCGGCTTGGCCCGGGCCAGGTCGCCGACCGGGTTGGTCGGGATGAACGACAGCAGCAGTTGCGGGATGTTGAGGTCGGCGACCTTGCCCGCGTAGTCGCTGTGGATGGCCTGCAGGCGGGCGCTTTCCTGGGCGCCGGCCACCAGCCCCTCGGCGCTCAGGCCGAACAGGTTGGTCAGGGCGATACCGAGCAGCGCGGCGATCGCGGTGGTCAGCAGCAGGGTGCCGATGCTCAGCACACTGATGCGGCCCAGCGCCGAGGCGTTGTGCAGGCGGGCCACGGCGCTGAGGATCGAGGCGAAGATCAGCGGCATGACGATCATCTGCAGCAAACCGACGTAGCCATTGCCGACCAGGTCGAGCCAGCCGATGGTGGCCTTGAGCACCGGGTGCCCGGCGCCGTAGATCGTATGCAGCACCAGGCCGAAGCCGACGCCGAGGGCCAGGCCCAGCAGCACCTTCTTGGCCAGGCTCCAGTCGGTACGACGGGTTTGCGCCAGGCCCAGCAGCAGGGCCAGGAACGCCAGCAGGTTGAGTGACAGCGGCAGGTTCATTGAAGCTCCGGAAAAAGGCAAAAGAGGCATCGCCTCTGTGAGCGATTACGAACGGAAATGCTAACAGCCTGAAAACAAACGAATTTATACCTAAAAGGAATTTGCATAGTCGTTTATGGAATAACGCCTGGTCGTTTTTGGCAATACACATGGCGTTTGCGGTTGCTTCGAGGTCGGTGGCGCATGCCTGCCTGTCACAAATCAGGTCTAGGGTTGAGCGGCCACGTCTTTGGGAGAACCGCACATGATGTCAGCTCCGAAAATCCTTGCCGGCGGCCTTGCCCTGTTGCTGAGTGCCAGCAGTTGGGCGGCCACCGAGCTCAAGCACTGGCCGGCCGAAGCCGCGCAGAAGCTCGACGCGATGATTGCCGCCAACGCCAACAAGGGTAACTACGCGGTGTTCGACATGGACAACACCAGCTACCGCTTCGACCTTGAAGAGGCGCTGCTGCCGTTCATGGAGAACAAGGGCCTGCTGACCCGCGAAAAGCTCGACCCTTCGCTCAAACTCATCCCGTTCAAGGACAGCGCCGAGCACAAGGAGAGCCTGTTCAGTTACTACTACCGCCTGTGCGAACTCGATGACATGGTTTGCTACCCCTGGGTGGCCCAGGTGTTCTCGGGCTTCACCCTCAAGGAGCTGAAGCAGCAGGTCGACGAACTGATGGCCTCGGGCAAGCCGATCCCCAGCACCTACTTCGAGGGCGATCAGGTCAAGAGTATCGAAGTGCAGCCGCCGAAGGTTTTCACGGGCCAGGCCGAGCTGTACAACAAACTGATGGAGAACGGCATCGAGGTCTATGTGATCTCGGCGGCGTCCGAAGAGCTGGTACGCATGGTCGCCTCCGATCCCAAGTACGGCTACAACGTCAAACCGCAGAACGTGATCGGTGTGAGCCTGCTGCTCAAGGACCGCGCCAGTGGCCAGCTGACCACGGCGCGCAAGCAGATCAGCGCCGGGCAGTACGATCCCAAGGCCAACGAAGGCCTGGAGCTGACCCCGTACCTGTGGACGCCGGCCACCTGGATGGCGGGCAAGCAGGCGGCGATCCTGACTTACATCGACGAGTGGAAGAAACCGGTGCTGGTGGGAGGCGATACCCCGACCAGCGATGGCTACATGCAGTTCCACGGCGTTGATGTGAACAAAGGCGGCATCCACCTGTGGATAAACCGCAAGGCCAAGTACATGGACCAGCTCAACGGCATGATCGCGAAGAATGCAGCGGCCCAGGCCAAGGAAGGCTTGCCGGTGACGGCGGACAAGAACTGGGTGATCGTGACGCCGGAGCAGATTCAGTGAAATACGCATAACCTGTTCCGGCCCAATCGCTGGCAAGCCAGCTCCCACAGGTGCAATGCCAAGGCCTGCGATTACATTGTGGGAGCCGGCTTGCCGGCGATGAGGCCTCCTCAGGCATAAAAAAACCGGCGCACCAGGCGCCGGTTCTTATTGCCGTCAGAGCCTCACAGCCCTTCGAGCATTGCCTTGTTACGCACCGCACCCTTGTCGGCGCTGGTGGCCAGCAGGGCATAGGCCTTCAGCGCAGTGGTCACTTTACGTGGGCGTACTTCCGCCGGCTTCCAGCCTTTCTTGTCCTGCTCGACACGACGCGCGGCCAGCTCTTCATCGCTGACCAGCAGGTTGATCGAACGGTTGGGGATATCGATCAGCACCTTGTCGCCATCGCGCACCAGGCCAATGGCGCCGCCTGCGGCGGCTTCCGGCGAGGCATGGCCGATGGACAGGCCCGAGGTGCCGCCGGAGAAGCGGCCATCGGTGAGCAGCGCGCACGCCTTGCCCAGGCCCTTGGACTTCAGGTACGAGGTCGGGTAAAGCATCTCCTGCATGCCCGGGCCGCCTTTCGGGCCTTCGTAGCGGATGATGACGATATCGCCGGCCTTCACTTCGTCGGCGAGGATGCCGCGTACCGCGCTGTCCTGGCTTTCGAAGATCTTCGCGTTGCCCTCGAACACGTGGATCGACTCATCCACGCCGGCGGTCTTCACCACACAGCCGTCCAGGGCGATGTTGCCGTACAGCACGGCCAGGCCGCCCTCTTGCGAGTAGGCGTGCTCGAAGCTGCGGATGCAGCCGTTTTCGCGGTCGTCGTCCAGGGTTTCCCAGCGGGTCGACTGGCTGAACGCGGTCTGCGTCGGGATACCGGCCGGGCCTGCCTTGAAGAAAGTGTGCACGGCTTCGTCATCGGTCTGGGTGATGTCCCACTTGGCGATGGCTTCTTCCATGCTGGGGCTGTGCACGGTCGGCAGGTCGGTGTGCAGCAGGCCGCCACGGGCCAGCGAGCCGAGAATGCTGAAGATGCCGCCGGCGCGATGCACGTCTTCCATGTGGTACTTCTGGATGTTCGGTGCCACCTTGCACAGCTGCGGCACCTTGCGCGACAGGCGATCGATGTCGCGCAGGTCGAAGTCCACCTCGCCTTCCTGGGCCGCGGCCAGCAGGTGCAGGATGGTGTTGGTCGAGCCGCCCATGGCGATGTCGAGCATCATGGCGTTCTCGAACGCCTTGAAGTTGGCGATGCTGCGCGGCAGCACGGACGCGTCGCCCTCGCCGTAGTAGCGCTTGCACAGTTCGACGATGGTGCGGCCAGCGGTAAGGAACAGCTGCTCGCGGTCGGAGTGGGTCGCCAGCGTGGAGCCGTTGCCCGGCAGGGCCAGGCCCAGGGCCTCGGTCAGGCAGTTCATCGAGTTGGCGGTGAACATGCCGGAGCACGAACCGCAGGTCGGGCAGGCGCTGCGCTCGTACTCGGCGACCTTCTCGTCGCTGGCCGAGGAGTCGGCGGCGATGACCATGGCGTCGACCAGGTCCAGGCCGTGGCTGGCCAGCTTGGTCTTGCCGGCTTCCATCGGGCCGCCGGAGACGAAGATCACCGGGATGTTCAGGCGCAGGGCGGCCATCAGCATGCCGGGGGTGATCTTGTCGCAGTTGGAGATGCAGACGATGGCGTCGGCGCAGTGGGCGTTGACCATGTACTCGACGGCGTCGGCAATGATCTCGCGGCTGGGCAGCGAGTACAGCATGCCGTCGTGGCCCATGGCGATGCCGTCATCGACGGCGATGGTGTTGAATTCCTTGGCCACGCCACCGGCGCGTTCGATCTCGCGGGCGACCAGCTGGCCCAGGTCCTTCAGGTGCACGTGGCCCGGGACGAACTGGGTGAACGAGTTGGCGATGGCGATGATCGGTTTCTTGAAGTCTTCGTCCTTCATCCCGGTGGCGCGCCACAGGGCACGGGCGCCGGCCATGTTGCGGCCATGGGTGGAGGTCTTGGAACGATAATCAGGCATATAGCGCTCCTGGCGGCTTAATCAGGTCACTGGCTTTGCGCGAAAAATGCCTGCGCGACGATCATGCTGCGTTGAAAACAGGCTCGGAATGCTCATTTGCAACCAGCAAACTCCGCTTCCTCGCCTGTTTTCGCCTTGCCTGATCGCCGCTCGGCGACTTTTCGCGCAAACCCAAATCAGGGAGTGAGCTTCTCTTGTCCTAAAAACGCCGAAGGCCGGTTGCCACAGGCACGGATGGGGGTCGAAGGACCGCGCGGGATCGCCGCAGGCTCGACCAGAGCTCATAAACCCGCCGGGGGTGTCTGGCGATGAATAGCCCGATTCTACACCGCCGCGCTCATGAGGGAATGGCGTTGTGATAATTGGCTGCCGCCAGCCCGCAAGGTAAAGGCCTTGGCGTGGTACGAGCCGGTTTCGGTAGACTTGCGCGCCTCCTACCTCACTGGCCAAAAGGATTTGCAATGCCAGCGCCAAGTCGCTCCTTATTGTTCTACGTCGTCATCGGCCTGATCCAGGGTCTGGTGTGGCTCACCACCGTGAAGGGGGAGGGTCAGCTGCTGGGTTTCAGCCTGTCGGTAGCCCTGTGCGTCGCGGTGGCGGTAGCCGGCGTGAACCTGCAGTTGCTTGGCAACGCGGTGCTGCAGCGTGGCACCGGCTGGTTGGTACTGGGCCTGACCGCGCTGCTCAGCGAGATCAGTGCCTGGCTCTTCGATACCGGGCATATGGACTGGCTGCAGCAGACCTGGTGCCTGGCCGCCATCGTGCTGGCCTATATCGGCACTGCGTTCATTCTCGCCTGGCCGACCGGCGAAGGGTTGCGCCCGCGCTACGAAGACCTGTTCCGGCATGCCTGGAACAACGTTTTCATCGTGTTCCTGGCACAGCTGCTGACCGGACTGTTCTGGCAACTGCTGTGGTTGTGCGCGCTGCTGTTCAGCATGCTGGGCGTTGCGCAGGTCAAGGATGCGGTGGAGTCACCGGTGTTTCTCTGGCTGGTGTTGCCGGTGGTGTTTTCGCTGGGCATGCGCATGGGCCGGGAAAACGAGAAGATCATCGGCCTGCTGCGCGGCATCCTGCTGACGCTGTGCCGCTTCCTGCTGCCGCTCAGCGCGCTGATCGCCGTGCTGTTCACCCTGACATTGCCGTTCTCCGGCCTGCAACCGGTGTGGGACACCGGCTATTCGACCACTCTTCTGCTGGTACTGGCGGGCATAAACCTGTTCCTGGTCAACGGCGTGTTCCAGGATGGCCGGCAAGGTAGCGTCTACCCCGCGCTGCTCAAGCGCCTGGTGGAGGCCAGCCTGCTGTGCCTGCCGGTGCTGGTGGGCCTGGCTGCCTATGCGAGCTGGCTGCGTATCGACCAGTACGGGCTGACACCGACACGGATCATGGCGTCGATGCTGGTGGGCGTGATGCTGGCGCATGGCCTGGCGGCGGTCTGGGCGGTGCTGGCTTCGCGCCAGGCCTGGCTGCACAGCCTGCGCCTGAGCAATCCATGGATCGCCCTGCTCAGTGCGCTGCTGGTGGTGGTGTTCTACACGCCGCTGCTCGATCCGCAGGCATTGAGTGCGAGGAGCCAGGTGCAGCGTCTGGTCAACGGGCACACGGCGATCACCGAGTTTGACGCCGAGACCTTGTATCGCGACCTCGGCCAACCGGGGCGTGAAGCCTTCGAGCAGCTCGAGCAGCGGCTGCAGACGGATGAACTGTTCGATGCGGGCCGCCGCCAGCAGTTGTTGGTGCAGATGGCCCAGGTGCGTCAACCGACAGTGGCCGAAGACCATGGCCCGAAGTTCGAGTGGCTCGGGCCGGTGCAATCGAGCAGCGAGTCATTGGCCGACGCGACGCTTGCGCAAAGCCAGTGCGGTGGCAAGGGCTGCTACCTGTGGGCAGTCGACCTGGATGGCGACGGGCACAACGAGGTGCTGATGATCCCCCGGCACACCTATGCATCGCAGCTGTTCGTGTTCACCTGGGAAGACCGCGAGTGGCGCGAGGTGGGCAGCCTGAGCGGCAACATGGAAAACCTCGAAAGCCTGGCCAACGGTATTCGCGAGGGGGCTGTGAAACTGGTGGCGCCGCGTTACAAGACGCTGAGCATCGATGGCCAGGAGCTGCGGCCGGACTTCAGGCGCTAGCGCCCGGCGCGGAAACTCCCCGGGGGCCGCTTGGCGGCCCGTCGCGGGCAAAGGGTCATTGCTGGCCGATGCCCTGCAGGTACTCCGACCGCTCATCGCTACGTTGCGCCACGCAGGTGTCCCACGCCGCCTCGAACGCCTTGCTGCCGGGTTTCTCGGCCCAGGTCTCGACCTTGCAGTCGGCGTCGCGCAACTGCGTCCAGAGTTTCTCGGCGGCCTCCATCTTGCCGCTCAGCGCCGCGGCCTTGTCGCTTTCATCCGCGTACTGGTCGCGAATGCGCTGCATGAGGTCGTCATAGGCCGCCTTCAGCTCGCGCTCGGCGGTCTGCTTGTTGTAGGCGGCGCAGGCATAGCCCTGCTGGTCGGTCTCGACGTTGTCGCAGGGGGTGCTCTCCTCTTCGGCGGCGTGCGCGCCGAAAGCCACTGCCAGCAAGACCAGCCATGCCATTGATTTCATCGGGTTTCTCCTGAAGAGGCTGCGAGTCGCTGGATTCTCGCTCAGCCCAGGCCCGGGCGATAGCTCCCCGAGAAAATGTTCATGAAACAGCGTTGTCGAGACTCGCTCTCATTGCCGAGGGGCGCGTTAGAGCGTGCCAGGTCGGCCATTGACGCTTTCGGCAAACCCCCTGTCGTTTTTGCATCGGGGCGCCTCGGGCCGCAGGCATATGCTGGCCCCAAAGCGTCGGCACAAGGTTCGGCGCCTGCAAACTTCAATAAAAGGGGACAGCCTGATGAGCCCAGCCGAACTTCACGCCGACAGCATCGTCATCGACGGCCTGATCATTGCCAAATGGAACCGCGAGCTGTTCGAGGACATGCGCAAAGGCGGGCTGACCGCGGCCAACTGCACGGTGTCGGTGTGGGAGGGCTTCAAGGCCACCGTCGACAACATCGCTTCCAGCCAGAAGCTGATCCGCGAAAACAGCGACCTGGTGATGCCGGTGCGCACCACCGCCGACATCCGCAAGGCCAAGGAACTGGGCAAGACCGGCATCCTCTTCGGCTTCCAGAACGCCCACGCGTTCGAGGACCAGATCGCCTACGTCGACGTGTTCAAGCAACTGGGCGTGGGCATCGTGCAGATGTGCTACAACACCCAGAACCTCGTCGGCACCGGCTGCTACGAGCGCGACGGCGGGCTGTCGGGCTTCGGTCGCGAGATCGTCGCCGAGATGAATCGCGTCGGCATCATGTGCGACCTGTCCCATGTCGGCTCGAAAACCTCCGAGGAAGTCATCCTCGAATCGAAGAAGCCGGTCTGCTATTCCCACTGCCTGCCTTCAGGCCTCAAGGAACATCCGCGCAACAAGTCCGACGCAGAGCTGAAGTTCATCGCCGACCACGGCGGCTTCGTCGGTGTGACCATGTTCGCGCCATTCCTGGCCAAGGGCATCGACTCGACCATCGACGACTACGCCGAAGCCATCGAGTACACCATGAACATCGTCGGTGAAGACGCCATCGGTATCGGTACCGACTTCACCCAGGGCCATGGCCAGGACTTCTTCGAGTACCTCACGCACGACAAGGGTTACGCCCGGCGCCTGACCAACTTCGGCAAGATCATCAACCCGCTGGGCATCCGCACCGTCGGCGAGTTCCCCAACCTGACCGAGACGCTGCTCAAGCGCGGCCACAGCGAGCGCGTGGTGCGCAAGATCATGGGCGAAAACTGGGTCAACGTCCTGAAGGACGTCTGGGGCGAGTGAGCACTGCTGGGGCCTACTGCGCACGCCGATCGCTGCGTCAGGCCCTCACGAAAAGCTCGCCGTGCCTCGGCACTGTCTCGCTTTTCGCTTCGGCCCTTCCTTGCGCTCGACGCGCTCGCTACGGCCCCAACAGCACTCACTGCGGCTTTTTATAAAAGCAAAAGCCAAAGCGGCTTTTGATCGAATCCAATAATTTTATGGAGTTGAGTTTCCATGGCCAAGATCGCCCCGCAATTGCCAATCGAAGTCGACAGTGAGACCGGTGTCTGGACCAGTGACGCCCTGCCGATGCTCTACGTGCCGCGGCATTTCTTCGTCAACAACCACATGGGCATCGAGGAAGTGCTGGGCGCCGACGCCTACGCCGAGATCCTCTACAAGGCCGGCTACAAGTCCGCCTGGCATTGGTGCGAAAAGGAAGCCGAATGCCATGGCCTGGAAGGCGTGGCGGTGTTCGAGCATTACATGAAGCGCCTGAGCCAGCGTGGCTGGGGCCTGTTCGAGATCCAGGACATCGACCTGGATAAAGGCACCTGCAGCGTCAAGCTCAAGCACTCGGCGTTCGTGTACGTGTACGGCAAGTGCGGCCGCAAGGTCGACTACATGTTCACCGGCTGGTTCGCCGGCGCCATGGACCAGATTCTCGCCGCTCGCGGCAGCTCGATCCGCACCGTGGCCGAACAGGTCTACGGCGGGTCGGAAGAAGGCCACGAAGATGGCCTGTTCGTTACAAAGCCGTTGTAAGCCGGAGATAGCGTCATGGCCTTCGAAGCAATGTTCCAGCCGATCCAGATCGGCAAGCTGACCATCCGCAACCGCGTGCTCAGCACCGCGCACGCCGAGGTGTATGCCACCGATGGCGGCATGACCACCGACCGCTATGTGAAGTACTACGAAGAGAAGGCCAAGGGCGGCATCGGCCTGGCGATCTGCGGTGGCTCGTCGGTGGTGGCCATCGACAGCCCGCAGGAGTGGTGGGCCTCGGTCAACCTGTCCACCGACCGCATCATCCCGCACTTCCAGAACCTCGCCGACGCCATGCACAAGCATGGCGCCAAGATCATGATCCAGATTACCCACATGGGCCGGCGCTCGCGTTGGGACGGCTTCAACTGGCCAACGCTGATGTCACCATCGGGCATCCGTGAACCGGTGCACCGCGCCACTTGCAAGACCATCGAGGTGGAAGAGATCTGGCGGGTGATCGGTAACTACGCCCAGGCTGCGCGCCGGGCCAAGGAGGGCGGCCTGGACGGCGTCGAGCTGTCGGCCGTGCACCAGCACATGATCGACCAGTTCTGGAGCCCGCGGGTCAACAAGCGTACCGATGAATGGGGCGGCACCTTCGAAGGCCGCATGAAGTTCGGCCTGGAAGTGCTCAAGGCCGTGCGCAAGGAAGTCGGCGACGACTTCTGCGTGGGCATGCGCATCTGCGGCGACGAGTTCCACCCCGATGGCCTCAGCCACGAGGACATGAAGCAGATCGCCGCCTACTACGACGCCACCGGCATGCTCGATTTCATCGGCGTGGTCGGCTCGGGCTGCGACACCCACAACACCCTGGCCAACGTCATCCCCAACATGAGCTACCCGCCGGAGCCGTTCCTGCACCTGGCGGCCGGCATCAAGGAAGTGGTCAAGGTACCGGTGCTGCATGCGCAGAACATCAAGGACCCGAACCAGGCCACGCGCATTCTCGAAGGCGGCTACGTGGACATGGTCGGCATGACCCGCGCGCACATGGCCGACCCGCACCTGATCGCCAAGATCAAAATGGGCCAGATCGACCAGATCAAGCAGTGCGTCGGTGCCAACTACTGCATCGATCGCCAGTACCAGGGCCTGGATGTGCTGTGCATCCAGAACGCCGCGACCTCCCGTGAATACCTGGGCGTGCCGCACATCATCGAGAAGACCACCGGGGTCAAGCGCAAGGTGGTGGTGGTTGGCGCAGGCCCCGCCGGCATGGAAGCGGCCCGCGTGGCAGCCGAACGTGGCCACGACGTGACCCTGTTCGAGAAGAAGGAGCAGATTGGCGGGCAGATCACCATCGCCGCCAAGGCCCCGCAGCGTGACCAGATTGCCGGTATCACCCGCTGGTACCAGCTGGAGCTGGCGCGTTTGAAGGTCGACCTGCGCCTGGGCACTGCCGCCGACGTGGCGACCATCCAGGACCTGCGCCCGGATGTGATCGTGCTGGCGGTGGGCGGGCACTCGTTCCTTGAACAGAACGAGCACTGGGGCGCTGCCGAAGGCCTGGTGGTCAGCAGCTGGGACGTGCTCGACGGCAAGGTCGCGCCGGGTAAGAACGTGCTGGTGTACGACACCATCTGCGAATTCACCGGCATGTCGGTCGCCGACTTCATTGCCGACAAGGGCAGCCAGGTCGAGATCGTCACCGACGACATCAAACCGGGCGTGGCCATGGGCGGCACCACCTTCCCGACCTACTACCGCAGCATGTACCCGAAAGAAGTGATCATGACCGGCGACATGATGCTGGAAAAGGTCTACCGCGAGGGCGACAAGCTGGTGGCGGTGCTCGAGAACGAGTACACCGGCGCCAAGGAAGAACGGGTGGTCGACCAGGTGGTGGTGGAGAACGGTGTGCGTCCCGACGAGCAGCTGTACTACGCGCTCAAGGACGGTTCGCGCAACAAGGGCCAGATCGACGTGGAGGCGCTGTTCGCCATCAAGCCGCAGCCGATCCTCAGCCAGCCGGGCGAGGGCTACCTGCTGTACCGCATCGGCGACTGCGTGGCCCAGCGCAACGTGCATGCGGCGATCTACGACGCCTTGCGGCTGTGCAAGGATTTCTGATCGCACCGCCCTTAGAGGCGGGATTGGCCACCCTGTAGGAGCGGATTTATCCGCGATAGCGTCGACAGAGCCCATCAGCCTGTGCCGGCCTCATCGCGGATGAATCCGCTCCTACAGGGCTCCGCGCCGCTCTTGGGAGCGGCGCAAGAATCCAGCTGTTGTGGGAGCCTCCCATGTTGAACACCCTTCTACCCATCCTGCTGTTCACCGCCCTCGCCCTGGCGGTGCTCGGCGCCCTGCGCCGGGTGCGCATGTGGCGGCGCGGGCGGCCGAGCAAGGTCGACCTGCTTGGCGGCCTGCTGGCCATGCCGCGGCGCTACCTGGTGGACCTGCACCATGTGGTCGAGCGCGACAAGTACATGTCCAAGACCCACGTGGCCACCGCCGGCGGCTTCGTGCTCTCGGCCGTGCTGGCGATCCTGGTGCATGGCTTTGGCCTGCACAGCAAGATCCTCGGTTACGCCTTGCTGGTGGCCACGGTGGTCATGTTCAGTGGCGCGCTGTTTGTCTTCAAACGCCGGCTGAGCCCGCCCTCCCGGCTGTCCAAGGGCCCGTGGATGCGCCTGCCCAAGAGCCTGCTGATGTTCGCGGCGAGCTTCTTCATTGCCACCTTGCCGGTGGCGGGGATCCTGCCTGAAGGCACGGGCGGCTGGGTACTGGTCGCACTGCTGGGTGTCGGCGTGCTGTGGGGCGTGTCCGAGCTGTTCTTCGGCATGACCTGGGGCGGGCCGATGAAGCACGCCTTCGCCGGCGCCCTGCACCTGGCCTGGCACCGCCGCGCCGAGCGCTTTGGCGGTGGCCGCTCCACGGGCCTCAAGCCGCTGGACCTGGAAGACCCGAATGCGCCGCTGGGCGTGGAAAAACCGGTGGATTTCACCTGGAACCAGTTGCTCGGTTTCGACGCCTGCGTGCAGTGCGGCAAATGCGAGGCCATGTGCCCGGCGTTCGCCGCTGGCCAGCCGCTGAACCCGAAGAAACTGATCCAGGACATGGTCATCGGCCTGGCCGGTGGCACCGACGCGCGGTTCGCCGGCAGCCCGTACCCGGGCAAGCTGATCGGCGAGCATGGCGGCCACCCGCACCAGCCGATCGTCAACGGCCTGGTGGATGCCGAGACGCTGTGGTCGTGCACGACTTGCCGCGCCTGCGTCGAGGAATGCCCGATGATGATCGAGCACGTCGATGCCATCGTCGACATGCGCCGCCACCTGACCCTGGAAAAGGGCGCCACGCCGAACAAGGGCGCCGAGGTGCTGGACAACCTGATCGCCACCGACAACCCCGGCGGCTTCGCCCCCGGCGGGCGGATGAACTGGGCGGCCGACCTCAACCTGAAGCTGCTCTCAGAGGTGAAAACCACCGAGGTGCTGTTCTGGGTGGGCGATGGCGCCTTCGACATGCGCAACCAGCGCACCCTGCGTGCCTTCGTCAAAGTGCTCAAAGCGTCCGGCGTGGACTTCGCCGTGCTCGGCCTGGAAGAGCGAGACAGCGGTGACGTGGCGCGCCGCCTGGGCGACGAGGCAACGTTCCAGCAACTGGCCAAGCGCAATATCCAGACCCTGGCCAAATATCAGTTCCAGCGCATCGTCACCTGCGACCCGCACAGCTTCCATGTGCTGAAGAACGAGTACGGCGCCCTTGGCGGCGAGTACCAGGTGCAGCACCACAGCACCTACATCGCCGAACTGATCGCCGCCGGCAAGCTCAACCTCGGCCAGCACAAGGGCGGCAGCGTCACCTACCACGACCCGTGCTACCTGGGCCGCTACAACGGCGAGTACCAAGCCCCGCGCGACGTGCTCAAGGCCCTCGGTATCGAAGTGCGTGAGATGCAGCGCTCGGGCTTCCGTTCCCGCTGCTGTGGCGGAGGCGGCGGTGCGCCGATCACCGATATCCCCGGCAAGCAGCGTATCCCCGACATGCGCATGGACGATATCCGCGAAACCGAAGCAGAGCTGGTGGCCGTGGGCTGCCCGCAGTGCACGGCGATGCTCGAAGGCGTGGTCGAACCGCGGCCACAGATCAAGGACCTGGCCGAGCTGGTCGCCGATGTACTGATCGAAGAAGAGGCCCCCGCCAGCGCAAAGTCGCCAGCGGCTAAACGTGAACCTGCGGAGGTGCACTGATGAGCGACATCATCCGCCGTGACCCACGCGCCGAGTGGATCGCCCGTAACCGCCTGCACCCGCTGCATGCGGCCATGCAGACGCAACAAACCAGCTGGATGGGCCCCAATGGGCTGATGCGCAAGAACCCCCATGCGATTGCTGCCGGCTTCATCGGCCCCAACGGCCTCAAGCGCATCGACCGCAGCGGCGCCCAGCAGGGCACCGGTGTCGGCGGCCGGCGCACGGCAGCTGCCGAAGTACAGTTGCCGCTGCACAGCGTGGCTGCGCCTGCGTTCTATATCGCCGTGGTCCCGGATATGGTCGGCGGCCGTCTCGGCAGCCACGACCGCGACCTGCTGGGCCTGGCCCACAGCCTCGCCGGCAACGACGGCGCAGTGCTGGCCGTGGTGTTCGGCGAGCACAAGGAAAGCAACTTTTCCACAGCCGGCGTGGACCGCCTGCTGGTCATCGAGGGTGAGGCCTTCGAGGGTTATGCACCGGAACAACTGGTCCAGGGTCTGCGGGCTGTGGATAACCAGTTCGCACCGCGCCACTGGCTATTGCCTGACAGCCGCAGCGGCGGCGGAGAGCTGGGCCGACGCTTCGCCGCAGCCCTGGGTGAGCGCCCGGCAACAAGGGTGTGGCAGGTCAAGGATGGCCAGTGCATTGGCCGTGCTGGCGCAGGTCAGCAGGATATCCAGCGCGCCACGCCACGCTTGATCCTGGCCGCCGCCGAATGCGCCGAGCCGGTAAGCGAGACTCGCCATGAAGCCCTGCCGGTGGAGTTGTCCACAGGCGTGGCGCGCAGCCTGTCGCGCATCGAAGACCTCGGATCGGTGGCCGTGGACCCGGCGGCCATCGCCATGGCAGAGGCCGAGTTCATCGTCTCCGGCGGCAACGGCGTCAAGGACTGGGACCTGTATCACCAGGCAACCGCTGCCTTGGGCGCTACCGAAGGCGCATCACGGGTGGCGGTGGACGACGGCTTCATGCCGCGCAACCGCCAGGTCGGCGCCACCGGCACCTGGGTTACCGCGCGGGTGTATGTGGCTGTGGGTATCTCCGGCGCCATCCAGCACCTGCAGGGCATCGGTGCCTGCGACAAGGTGGTGGCGATCAACATGGACCCGGGCTGCGACATGATCAAACGGGCTGACCTGTCGGTGATTGGCGACAGCTCGGCGATTCTCCAGGCACTGATCGAGGCTGTGGATAACTTCCGCAGTGGCGGCCAGCGCGACGCGGCATAAGGGCACAAGCATGAGTACGAAAGTCATCAGCCTGGTTTCCATCGGTGCCCACCCTAGCTCCGGGCGCGCCCGTCGCGCCGAGCAGGATGCCCGCGCCGTCGAACTGGGCCTGCAGCTGGCTGGGGATAACTTGCAGGTGGTGCATGCCGGCGATCCTCGCGAAGAGGCGCTGCGTGCGTATCTGGGCATGGGGCTGGATCATCTGGATGTGCTGGAACAGCCTGCGGGCGCCGATGTGCTGGGCGTGCTTGGCGATTATCTGCGTGACGCGGGAGCCCAGCTGGTGCTGACCGGCAGCCAGGCGGAAACCGGCGAAGGCTCGGGGATGCTGCCATTCCTGCTGGCCGAGAAGCTGGGTTGGCCGCTGGTGGTGGGGCTGGCCGAGGTTGAATCCATCGACAATAGCACCGCCCAGGTGCTGCAGGCACTGCCACGCGGCCAGCGGCGTCGCCTGAAAGTGCGCCTGCCATTGCTGGCGACTGTGGATAACGCCGCGCCCAAGCCACGGCAATCAGCCTTCGGCCCGGCGCGGCGCGGGGTATTGGCGGCACGCACGGTAGAGGTCGTGGACGATCCGGTGCTGGCCGAAGACGCCCTGCAACCGGCCCGCCCACGACCCAAGCGGCTCAAGGTGATCAAGGCCAAGAGTGGCGCCGACCGCATGAAGGCCGCCACGGCCAAGGCCAGTGGCGGGGGCGGCAAGGTGCTCAAGGATGTCTCTCCACAAGAGGGCGCCGAGGCGATCCTCAAGTTGTTGGTCGAGGAGGGCGTCCTGCGTTGATACCACCAGGGGGCACGTCGTCTCCGTATAGCTCCGCTCCTACTGGCCTTGCGTATCGCCTGTAGAGGCGATCGTTGCTTTTTGCCCGCCGTTTCTGTTTGCCACACTGTGGATAAAGTGTTCGCGATTCGCTGGAGGGCACGAAACTCAAGGCGCACGGGCAGTCGGTCGAAAAATGATCAGCCCAGGTTTTGGCGAGTTGAAAGCCTTGAATCCGGATTGGATCGCTTAAGCAAGTATTTGCCCACAAATGCTGTTGATCGACCTGTGGATAATTTGTAAAGAGTTGCTTGAAGCCCGCGGTGTCGGTGCCTTGCATGCAGTTGATCAGAAAATGATCAAAACTGTGCAGGATGCTGTAAAGCCATGCATCGATAGGCCTGGCGCATGATATCCACAGCAAACGTGATGGTTGACCTGCTGTTTTCAACAGATGCTGTTGGCGTCCCTGTGGATAACGTGTTGGATGAGTGCTACAGGCCTTTATTTACGTGGCGTCCATTTATTCGATCGTTTTTTGAACGATCGGCTCGCCGCAGCCGCCACATAGGCATCTTATGGATAAAAGTGGCGCTGAAGGTTAAGAAGCCTGCCCTTGTCCTGGCATTTTTACCAGTTATCACAATTGCGCGCCGGTGATAGCGTACTTCCAGTCGGCCTGCTACAGGGCTGTGCAGGCCTTCGCGGGGCAGGCATCGACCTTATCGGCTGTCATTTCCTCGTAGGAGTTCTGGTTAATGTCGAGCACGCTACTGGCAGTTGATCGCCTTCACAGTCCACTTGCCCGGTTTGGTGCATGGAATAGCACTGCCGCGTACTTGCCATATGGTTACAAGCATGGGCTCACCGCGAAGCCAAGTCTCGGTTTCACCGGCCAGCTGTGCGAGCCCGCAGTGGGTTGGTATTCCCTGGGCAATGGCTATAGGGTCTACAGTCCAGTATTGATGTGTTTTCACTCACCTGACAGGCTAAGCCCTTTTGGTAAAGGTGGGACCAATACTTATGCATATTGTGTTCGTGACCCGATAAACAGGTTTGATTCAAGTGGAAGATTTGCGTCGCAGATAGTCACTCTTTATCTCGGCGGAAAGGTCTCGTTTGATATTCTAAATATTGGCTTGAAATGGTGGAAGCAGAGGGTGAATGGCTCGGCTCGCTCCTGGAGCGATCCTATGAAGTATCCCGAAATTGCTAGCAGGGTGTTAAAGGGTTTATCGTTGGGTCTCTTGGGCACTAGCGAGATTGTTAAGAGGAACGCTCCGGCTGTAACAGACCCTGTCGATACATTACAGACCATGGAGAGAGATCGGGTGCTTGACGATGCCGATATTATCAAAGGCTTTGCCATGTTAAGTGCTATTGCTTCAGGTGGTCTGGATGTGTGGGTGAATAGTGTGGATCTAGACAGGGCGAGGCAGAAAAAAGTTTTAGCAAGTCGTGCTTCAGAAGTCCGAGGGGATCCCAACTCCGAGGAGTCGGCTATAGTTGATGTTGATGCGGTTGGCGAAAGTTAGAAGTCAGGCTAATGTTAAGTAGTGATTGTTGGTGTTGAATTTTCCTGTGCGATATGTGGTTTATGAGTCATAAGTGGATGGGCGACCTGCATTTCAAAAGCCACGCCTGCTGCCGATAGGCGCAGGCATGGCTGATGCTCTCGCTACTGTGCCAGAACTTCCTTTAGATACGGCGCCGGCTCCGCCCCCAGATTGTTCAACAGTCGCTGGCTATACCAGTCAATAAAATTCACCACCCCAAACTCATAAGTCTTCGAATACGGCCCCGGCTGGTAAGCCGTGGAATTGATCCCCCGCTGGTTCTCCTCGGCCAACCGCCGATCCTGGTCATTGGTGGCGTCCCACACCTTGCGCATCTCTTCAGGGTTGTAATCCACCCCCTCCACCGCATCCTTGTGCACCAGCCACTTGGTGGTGACCATGGTTTCCTGCGCACTGATCGGCCACACAGTGAACACGATCATGTGGTCGCCCATGCAGTGGTTCCACGAATGCGGCAGGTGCAGGATGCGCATCGAGCCCAGGTCGGGGTTCTTGATGCGCCCCATCAGCTTCTTGCACGCCACCTTGCCGTCCATGGTCATTGACACGGTGCCCTTGAGCAGCGGCATGCGCACGATGCGGTTACGCAGGCCATGGCTCTTGTGCAGGTAAGGGATCTTCTCGGCATCCCAGGCAGCGGCTGAGGCGGCCACGTGATCCTTGAATTCCTGGCTGGCGCGCGGGTCGTTGGTGTCGTCCCATTCCAGCAGGGTTTTCAGCAGCTCCGGGTGCGAGCCGTTGCAGTGGTAGCACTCGCGGTTGTTCTCCAGCACCAGCTTCCAGTTGGCCTTTTCCATCAAGGTGGTCTGCACCGCCACCTTGGTGTTCTCCATGTCGTACGGTTCCATGTAGTGGTCGAGGGTAGCGAGGAACTCGTCGATGGCCGGCGGATTCTCGGCCAGGCTGATGAAGATGTAGCCCCCGGCCACCTTCACGTTCACCGGTTTCAGGCCGTACTGGTTCATGTCGAAGTCGTCGCCCATCTCGGTGCCGGCGAACAGCAGGCGGCCATCGAGTTCGTAGGTCCACTGGTGGTAGTGGCAGACCAGCTTGGCCACCTTGCCTTTGTCGCTCACGCACAGCCGCGAGCCGCGGTGGCGGCAGACGTTGTGGAAGGCATGCACCTTACCTTCGGCACCGCGTATCACGATGATCGGGTTCTTGCCGATCTGCAGGGTGATGTAGTTGCCCTTGGTCGGGATCTCGCAAACCATGCCGGCGATCAGCCACTCCTTGTGGAAGATCTCCTGCATGTCGATCTGGAACAGGCGCTCATCGCAGTAGAACGGTTGCGGCAGCGAGTAGGTGCGCTCGCGGGTCTGCAGCATCTCGGCGGTGGCCTTGCGTGCAGGTTCCAGTGGATCGCCCAGGCTCAGGGTTGCGGTGACGTCCATCGTGTGGTCCTCGTGGCCGCGTGCGGCCGGCTGAAGTGGCTAATCGTTGTTGTAGTGCCGCAAGGCTGTTCTTCGGGATAAACAGCGTGTTGTTTTGCCGAGGAGTGTGCGTCCGGGCAGGGAAAGGACCATATCCACGGGCGACATGGCCGCATCGAATTCCGACGCGCCAGCCCTTGTAGCGCGGGGCTGGTCGCGATAAGCACGCCGATGTCGCGGATGGGAATGTACGTAGACGGCGCTATGCGCATTATCGGAGCCATAAGAAAGGCCGACAGTCGGCTGCTGGAGATGAACATGTCCGATACCTTCCTCAATCCGGTTACCACCCAGACCTGGGCCAATGGCCGCCACATCGTGCGTTGCGTCAAGGTCATCCAGGAAACCTGGGACGTGCGCACCTTCTGCTTCATGGCCGACCAGCCGATCATGTTCTTCTTCAAGCCCGGGCAGTTCGTCACCCTGGAACTGGAGATCGAAGGCAAGCCGGTGATGCGTTCGTACACCATCTCCAGCTCGCCGTCGGTGCCTTACAGCTTCTCGATCACCGTCAAGCGGGTGCCGGGCGGGCTGGTGTCGAACTTCCTCCACGACACCATGCACGAAGGCGCCGAGCTGCCGGTGCACGGGCCGGTGGGCCTGTTCAACGCCATCGACTTCCCGGCCGGCAAGACGCTGTACTTGTCAGGCGGCGTCGGCATCACCCCGGTGATGTCCATGGCCCGCTGGTTCTACGACACCAACGCCAATGTCGACATGGTGTTCGTGCACAGCGCCCGCTCGCCGAAAGACATCATCTACCACCGCGAACTGGAACAGATGGCCTCGCGCATCCCCAACTTCAGCCTGCACATCATCTGCGAGAAGCACGGGCTGGGCGAGCCGTGGGCGGGTTATCGCGGCTATCTCAACCAGCGGCTGATGGAGCTGATTGCCCCGGACTACCTCGAACGCACCATATTCTGCTGCGGCCCGACGCCCTACATGAGCGCGGTCAAGCGCATGCTCGAAGCGGTCGGCTTCGACATGAAGAACTACCACGAGGAATCGTTTGGCGCGACGCCGCCTGAAGCCAAGGCCGATGCGGTGGAGCATGCCGAAGCGGCTGCCGATGCGCCGGAAGTGGATGTGGCCGACCTCAACCTGGTGGAGTTCGTCGGCAGCGACAAGAGCATCCGCGTGGCCCCGGGCGAGACCGTGCACGCGGCGGCGGCCAAGGTCGGGCTGATGATCCCCAAGGCCTGCGGCATGGGCATCTGCGGCACCTGCAAGGTGCTCAAGCTCGGCGGCGAGGTGGAGATGGAGCACAACGGCGGGATCACCGAGGAGGACGAAGCCGAGGGCTACATCCTGTCGTGCTGCAGCGTGCCGAAGGGGGATGTGCGGATCGAGTATTGATCCGTATGCGCCGGGGGCTGTTTCGCAGCCCTTGCGCCGCTACGACAAACCGGCTCACAGGCCCAACGTGGGCACCTGATACTTTTGCCAGTTCCACTTGCGCCGTATCGCTGCCAATCTTCGGGCGGGATCCTCGGCGAAGGGAAGTGAACAGTGGCTATCTATCTGCTTGCCTGTGACAGACAGAACAGCCCCATCGACGGTGTCGGATTTCCCGGCCGCAGCTATACGGCCTATGGTGAGGTACCGTCACCGATCGGCCCAATGACAGGTTTCTGTGGCCAGTCACGCGATGCGCGAATGGATCGCTATCCATTGGGTAACGGCCATCGTCGGTACAACCCAGTTTTGATGCGCTTTCATGAGCCTGATGCGCTGAGCCCGTTCGGCAAGGGCGGAATCAATGTCTATGCATACTGCGGTGCAGATCCGATAAACCGCAATGACCCGACAGGTAGAATCCCAGGAGCAGTCATGCTCGTCGCTTCAGCGATACAACACACGCTCGGAGTGACATGGACATGGAGGACCTGGCCGCAGGGCGGAAAGTTGGCTGTAGCCTCTGCGCTGTCCAAGAAAGCTGGTCATGCCTTACTAATGACTGCACTCACTCTGAAGGCTGCCGGTGCTCCGGGCGCCCAAGAGTTCACTTTGGCGGGGGTCGTCGCTTTGGGGACAGCATCAGCGTTGAAACATCGCGAGCTTACCTTGAAAAACAGGGAAAATGGGACGGTAGTGGCTCAATCCCAAGGCTTGGATAGTAGGGTTCCGCTAATGGCTACGCTTCCCGTCAATGGGCAGCCAGATGGATTGGAGCAGGTCGTCACGGAACGCCCTCCAGGCCAGTTGAGCCCCCCTAGTGACATGAACCAACGTGTCTACAACATGAGAGAGGCGGATGGAGTACAAGTTGTCTAATGTAACTGACCATGGCTGCCACTATTTGGCAGGCATGGTCAGCCTCACGAGGGATGCCGCTCCAGTCTCAGCTCAATCAAGCTGAGGCCGCCTCCCAGCTTCGACCGTCAGGTCCTAAACCGCGCCACCAACCCGTTCAGATCCACCGCCAGCCGCGACAGCTCGGCACTTGCCGCGCTGGTCTGGTGCGCCCCGGTGGCACTCTGCACCGACAGGTCGTTGATGTTCACCAGGTTGCGGTCCACCTCGCGGGCCACCTGGGCCTGCTCCTCGGCGGCGCTGGCGATCACCAGGTTGCGCTCGTTGATCTGCGCCACCGCGCCGGCGATGGTGTCCAGCGCCAGGCCCGCGCCACGGGCGATGTTCAGGGTCGATTCGGCGCGCTCGGTGCTGGTGCGCATCGAGTCCACGGCTTGCTCGGTGCCACCCTGGATGCTGCCGATCATCCGCTCGATCTCGCTGGTGGACTGCTGGGTGCGGTGGGCCAGGGCGCGCACTTCGTCGGCAACCACGGCAAAACCACGGCCTGCCTCGCCAGCGCGGGCGGCCTCGATGGCGGCGTTGAGCGCCAGCAGGTTGGTCTGGTCAGCCAGGCCGCGGATCACGTCGAGCACCTTGCCGATATCACGGGACTGCTCGGCGAGGTGTGCGATCAGCTTGGCGGTGGCCTGCACATCGCCGCTCATGCGCTCGATGGCGCCCACGGTCTCCAGTACCAGGTCGCGGCCATCGCCGGCCGAACGGCTGGCTTCGCTGGAGGCTTCCGAAGTGCTGACCGCGTTACGGGCCACTTCTTCGACGGCACTGGTCATTTCGGTAACGGCGGTGGCGGCCTGCTCGATCTCGTTGTTCTGCTGCTGCAGGCCACGGGCGCTTTCGTCGGTGACGCTGTTCAGCTCTT
Source organism: Pseudomonas sp. CCOS 191 (assembly GCF_001007005.1). Lineage (NCBI taxonomy): Bacteria > Pseudomonadati > Pseudomonadota > Gammaproteobacteria > Pseudomonadales > Pseudomonadaceae > Pseudomonas > Pseudomonas sp. CCOS 191. The sequence goes on along the minus strand of NZ_LN847264.1, from coordinate 5,652,649 downwards.
CGGCGGCGGAGGCCAGCTGGGTGGCGGAGCCGGCGATCAGTTGCAAGGTGTCGCGCAGCTTGTCCTGCATCTTGGCCATGGCCTTGAGCAGGCGCGCGGCCTCATCGGTGCCGTCGGCGTGAATGCTGTGGGTCAGGTCGCCTTCGGCGATCTGCTCGGCGGCCTTGAGCGCCTCGTCGATGGGCTTGACGATGCTGCGGGTGAGCAGGAAGGCGAACAGCAAGGTCAGCACCGTGGCCGCTACCAGCAGGCTGATGACCAGGGCGAAGGCGCCGCTGTACTGCTCGGCCGCCTGGGCGTTGGTGGCGCTGGTCTGGTCGGTGTTGATGCGCACCAGCGCGTCCATGACCTTGTTGATCTGCTCGGAGTTGTCCAGCAGGTCGCGGTTGAGCAGGTCGCGCAGGGCATCGAGGTCGCCGGCCTGGCTCAGGCTGCGCATGCGCGCCTCGAGCTGGCGGTACTGGTTGAGCAGCAGGCCGTACTGGTCGAAGGCGGCCTTCTCGTCGGCGGCGGTCACCAGTGGTTCGTAGGCGCGACGCGCCTTGTCGATCTGTGCGTTGCGCTCGTCCAGCAGGCGCAGGGTGTCTTGCTGGGTGGCCGGTTCGCGGTTGAGCAGCAGGCGGTAGGAGAGGGTGCGCAGGCGCAGGTTCAGTGCGGTCAGCTCGTCGAGGGTCTTGATGCTGGGCACGCTGACTTCTTCGATGGTCACGCCGGCCTGGCGGATGTTGCCCATCTGGATCAGCGAGAAGATACCCAGGCCGAGCATCAGCACACCGATCACGGCGAACCCGAGCAACGCGCGGGGCGCGATATTCATATTGCGTAAGGACATGGAGGCGGTTTCCAAGGCAGAAGAGGTGCCGCGATCCATGCGACGGAAGAAGACCTGCCTGCCTATCGGTCGTGACCGGCCAGTCTTTAGGCTGACTTGATGAAATTGTGAGGCAGCTAACTATTTTCCTGACCAGCGGTTGACCCAGGTCGGAACAAGGGGGCTGATCCTGGGTCAACCTGAACCCGGCAAACACCTTTTGAATCCGATATTTAATGGCGGGGGCGCAGGTTTTTCCTTATCGTGTGCGCCCTTTGCAACAACCGAGATAGACGCATGTTGGAAACTTCCCTGAATCAACTCGAGCAACTGGTCAGCGACCTGATGCACAAGAACGCACAGCTGGCCGAACAGAACGCCAGCCTCAGCCAGGAACTGGCCCAGGCCAAGGAAGAGAACGACAGCCTGCAGTTGTCGCTCATGGAACAGGAAGAGAAGCACGGCGCCACCGCCGCACGCATTCAGGCCTTGGTCGAGCGCGCCAGCGCAGGTGTCGTGAACGCATGAGACTGCAAGCGCAGCCGGTCAACGTCGTGTCGATCCTGGGCAACGACTATTCGCTGAAGGCCCCCGAGGGCCAGGAAGAAACCCTGAACCAGGCCGTGCGCATGCTCAATGTCGCCCTGGCCGAGACCAAGCGCAGCTACCCGACCCTGATCGGCGACAAGCTGCTGGTGCTGGCCGCCCTGAACCTGTGCTCCAAGCAGATCGAACTGCAGCGCGAGCACGACCGCACCCTCGAGCGCACTCAGGCGCAGATCGACGCTACGGTCGATGCCATCAGCAAGGCCGTCTCCGACGTCTGACTGACGTCATCGTGCGCCTTCGTGAGAGCGAGCTTGCCCCGCGATGCGGGCGTCCAGTCTGTCGCAGATCACTGGAACAACTGGATACTTAAGTGTATACACTTCCCGAAAAACAATAATTATCGGGGAGTGGCACATGCGCATCTGGCGGCGGAGCATCCAATGGCAATTGATCGCGAGCATGGGCGCCGCCCTGCTGGCGAGCATCCTGGTGGTGGTGGCGATCTACACGGTGGCGCTCAACCGCCTGACCGAACGCTATCTGGTCGATACGGCCTTGCCGGCCAGTATCGAGGCCATCCGCAACGATATCGAGCGCATGCTCGGCCGCCCGCTGGTGGCTGCCGCGGATATCGCCGGCAACACCCTCCTGCGCGACTGGCTGGCTGCCGGTGAAGATCCCGCCGCGCTGCCGGCGTTCATCGAGTACCTCGACGCCGCCAAGCAGCGCAACCACGCCTTTACCACCCTGGTCGCCTCCACGGTGAGCGGCAACTACTACAACGAAAAAGGCCTGGACCGCACCCTCAGCCGCGCCAACCCCAAGGACAACTGGTTCTACGGCTACATCGACAGCGGTGCCGAGCGCATGCTGAACATCGACATCGATGGCTCCACGGGCGAATTGGCGCTGTTCATCGACTATCGCGTGGAAAAGGCCGGCCAGCTGGTGGGCGTGGCGGGCATGGGCCTGCGCATGACCGAGCTGTCCAAGCTGATCCACGACTTCAGCTTCGGCGAGCACGGCAAGGTGTTCCTGGTGCGCAACGACGGCCTGATCCAGGTGCATCCCGACCAGCAGTTCAGCGGCAAGCGTCAACTTGCCGAGCAACTGGACGTCGAGGCGGCGAAAGCTGTGCTGGTGGGCGGCGAGGGCCTGCGCAGCAGCCGTTTCCAACGTGATGGCGAGGACTACCTGGCCTTGGGCTTGCCCTTGCGCGACCTGAACTGGACGCTGGTGGCCGAGGTGCCAGAAGCCGAGATCTATGCCCAGGCGCGCCAGGCCATCTGGCAGACCTGCCTGATTGGTGGCGGCGTGGCGCTGATCTCGTTGTTGCTGGTGGTGCTGCTGGCGCGCGGGCTGGTGCGGCCGATCCGCCAGGTCACGGCGGCGCTGGTGCAGATCGGCGGTGGCGCGGGCGACCTCAGCCATCGCCTGGACGATGCGCGCCAGGACGAACTGGGTGACCTGGCCCGGGGTTTCAACCGTTTCCTCGACAGCCAGCGTGGCCTGATCGGCGAAGTGCTGCGCACCACCGAACGCCTGCACCAGTCGGTGGAGCAGGTGACCCAGGTGGTGGACAACACCGCCGAGCGCTCGGGCCGCCAGCAGGAAATGACCGAGATGGTTGCCACCGCCGTGCACGAGATGGGCCTGACCGTGCAGGATATTGCCCAGAACGCCGGCTCCGCTGCCCACGCTTCGCAGTCGGCGCGGGAAGAGGCGCTGCAGGCGCGGGAGGTGGTGCGCCGCTCCATCCACAACATCGAGGGCATGTCCGGGGAGATCGGCCGCGCCGCCGAGGCCGTGACCCAGCTGGCCGACGAGGTTGCCTCGATCGATGAAGTGCTGGCGGTGATCCGCAGCATTTCCGAGCAGACCAACCTGCTGGCGCTCAACGCCGCCATCGAGGCAGCGCGGGCCGGCGAGATGGGCCGGGGCTTCGCGGTGGTCGCCGATGAAGTACGCACCTTGGCGCGACGCACCCAGGTGTCCACCGACGAAGTGCAGCAGATGATCCAGCGTCTCAAGCACGGCGCCGGCATGGCGGTGGCGTCGATGCAGGCCGGGCAAACGGCCACCGGCAACGGGGTCGAGTCGAGCCAGCGCACCGGCACCTCGCTGGGCGCGATCACCGATCAGGTCGAGCGCATCAGCGGCATGAACGAGCAGGTGGCCACGGCAACGGAGGAGCAGTCGGCGGTGACCGAGGAGATCAACCGGACGGTACAGGGCATTTCCGACCTGGCGCGGCAGACGGCCGCCGAGGTGCAGGATTGCCGCGAGGAGTGCCAGGCGCTGCGTGGTTTGGCCGATGACCTGGCGCGGCAGATGGGTGGGTTCCGCCTTTGAGTCGCAGGCGAGCGCTTTGCGCTCGTTTCGCCGGCAAGCCGGCTCCCACAGGTGATCGCTTAACCCTGTGGGAGCCGGCTTGCCGGCGATGGCGGCCTGTCAGGCGTTGAAGATACCGCGGATATCCGCCGCCAACTCCCGCACGCGAGATTCCTGGGTATCCCACGAGCACATGAACCGCGCACCACCGCTACCGATGAAGGTATAGAAACGCCAGCCTTTGTTGCGCAGCGCCTCCAGCGCAGGTTCCGGCATCTGCAGGAACACCCCGTTGGCTTCAACCGGGAACATCAGTTCCACCCCCGGCAGGTCACTCACCAGCGACGCCAGCAGCTGCGCGCAGTGGTTGGCGTGCTGGCCATGGCGCATCCAGGCGCCGTCTTCGAGTAGGCCGACCCATGGCGCCGACAAAAAGCGCATCTTCGACGCCAACTGCCCGGCTTGTTTGCAGCGGTAGTCAAAGTCTTCGGCCAGGTCGCGGTTGAAGAACAGGATCGCCTCGCCCACCGCCATGCCGTTCTTGGTGCCGCCAAAACACAGCACATCCACGCCAGACTTCCAGGTCAGTTCAGCCGGCGAGCAGCCGAGGAACGCGCAGGCATTGGTGAAGCGCGCGCCGTCCATGTGCAGGTTCAGGCCCAGCTCCTTGCAGGTGGCGCTGATCGCCTTGAGCTCGTCGGGGCGGTAGACGGTGCCTACTTCGGTGGCCTGGGTAAGGGTCACCACCCGCGGCTTGGGGTAGTGGATGTCCTGGCGCTTGAGCGCCACTTCGCGGATCGACTCGGGGGTGAGCTTGCCGTTGACGCTAGGCGCGGTGAGCAGCTTGGAGCCGTTGGAGAAGAACTCCGGCGCGCCGCATTCGTCGGTCTCGACGTGGGCGGTCTCGGAGCAGATCACGCTGTGGTAGCTCTGGCACAGCGAGGCCAGGGCCAGGGAGTTGGCGGCGGTGCCGTTGAAGGCGAAGAACACTTCGCAGTCGGTCTCGAACAGCTTGCGGAAGTACTCCGAGGCGCGTTCGGTCCACTGGTCGTCGCCGTAGGCGCGTTCGTGGCCCTGGTTGGCCTTTTCCATCGCGGCCCAGGCTTCGGGGCAGATGCCGGAATAGTTGTCGCTGGCGAATTGCTGGTTGTTATTGGTCATGACGCCTGTCCTTTTTACGACGCAGGCACGCACTCTAAACCATCGATTCGGCGGTTGCCTATACAGGCCATCGCTATCCCTGTGGGAGCCGGCTTGCCGGAGATATCGTCCGCTCAACCAGCGATGGTTCTGCGTCTGGCCCCATCGCCGGCAAGCCGGCTCCCACAGGGCTGTGTGGCGCTTGGGGTAGCAATGTCGTAAACGCGCCATTGCAAGGCGCGCGCAGGCATCTGTACCGCCGTGCCCGGTCATACCATCGCTGCAAAGGGTGGGAAAACCCTCACCAGACAAGAAACGATCGCTGCCGGGAGATACACGATGTTCAGCAAGCAAGACCAGATCCAGGGTTACGACGACGCACTGCTGGCGGCGATGAATGCCGAGGAGCAGCGCCAGGAAGATCACATCGAGCTGATCGCCTCGGAGAACTACACCAGCAAGCGCGTGATGCAGGCCCAGGGCAGCGGCCTGACCAACAAGTACGCCGAGGGCTACCCGGGCAAGCGCTACTACGGCGGCTGCGAGCATGTCGACAAGGTCGAAGCGCTGGCCATCGAGCGCGCCAAGCAGCTGTTCGGCGCCGACTACGCCAACGTCCAGCCGCACTCCGGCTCCTCGGCCAACGGCGCCGTGTACCTGGCCCTGCTGCAGGCCGGCGACACCATCCTGGGCATGAGCCTGGCCCACGGCGGCCACCTGACCCACGGCGCCAAGGTGTCCTCGTCGGGCAAGCTTTACAACGCCGTGCAGTACGGCATCAACACCGACACCGGCCTGATCGACTACGACGAAGTCGAGCGCCTGGCCGTGGAACACAAACCGAAGATGATCGTCGCCGGCTTCTCGGCCTACTCCAAGACTCTGGATTTCCCGCGTTTCCGCCAGATCGCCGATAAAGTCGGCGCGCTGCTGTTCGTCGACATGGCCCACGTCGCCGGCCTGGTCGCCGCCGGCCTGTACCCCAACCCGATCCCCTTCGCCGACGTGGTCACCACCACCACCCACAAGACCCTGCGCGGTCCGCGTGGCGGCCTGATCCTGGCCAAGTCCAACGAAGAGATCGAGAAGAAGCTCAACGCCGCCGTGTTCCCCGGTGCCCAGGGCGGCCCGCTGATGCACGTGATCGCCGCCAAGGCGGTGTGCTTCAAGGAAGCGCTGGAGCCTGGATTCAAGGCCTACCAGAAACAAGTCATCGAAAACGCCCAGGCCATGGCCCAGGTGTTCATCGAGCGCGGCTACGACGTGGTGTCCGGCGGCACCGACAACCATCTGTTCCTGGTCAGCCTGATCCGCCAGGGCCTGACCGGCAAGGACGCCGACGCCGCCCTCGGCCGCGCCCATATCACCGTCAACAAGAACGCCGTGCCCAACGACCCGCAGTCGCCGTTCGTCACCTCGGGCCTGCGCATCGGCACCCCGGCCGTCACCACCCGCGGCTTCAAGGTCGCCCAGTGCGTGGCCCTGGCCGGCTGGATCTGCGATGTGCTGGACAACCTGGGCGACGCCGATGTCGAGGCCGATGTGGCCAAGAACGTCGCCGCGCTGTGCGCCGACTTCCCGGTCTACCGCTGAGTGGAGCAGAACACCATGCAACGTTATTCGGGCTTCGGCCTCTTCAAGCACTCCCTCAGCCACCACGAGAACTGGCAGCGCATGTGGCGCACGCCGACGCCGAAGAAGGTCTACGACGTGGTCATCGTCGGCGGTGGCGGCCATGGCCTGGCCACCGCCTACTACCTGGCCAAGGAGCACGGCATCACCAACGTCGCGGTGATCGAGAAAGGTTACCTGGGCGGCGGCAACACCGCTCGCAACACCACCATCGTGCGTTCCAACTACCTGTGGGACGAGTCGGCTCATCTGTACGAGCACGCCATGAAGCTGTGGGAAGGCCTTTCGCAGGACATCAACTACAACGTTATGTTCTCCCAGCGCGGCGTCTACAACCTGTGCCACACCCTGCAGGACATCCGCGACTCCGAGCGCCGGGTCAACGCCAACCGCCTCAACGGTGTAGACGGCGAGTTGATCCGCACCGAACAGGTGGCGGCCGAGATCCCCTACCTGGACTGCTCGAAAAACACCCGCTACCCGATCCTCGGCGCCACCGTGCAACGGCGTGGCGGCGTGGCTCGCCATGATGCCGTGGCCTGGGGCTTCGCCCGTGCCGCCGACGCACTGGGCGTGGACCTGATCCAGCAGACCGAAGTGATTGGCTTCCGTAAGGAAAACGGCGCGGTGATCGGCGTCGAGACCAACAAGGGCTTCATCGGCGCCAAGCGCGTCGGCGTGGTCACCGCCGGTAACTCCGGGCACATGGCCAAGCTCGCCGGCTTCCGCCTGCCACTGGAATCGCACCCGTTGCAGGCGCTGGTATCGGAGCCGATCAAGCCGATCATCGACAGCGTGATCATGTCCAACGCCGTGCACGGCTACATCAGCCAGTCCGACAAGGGCGACCTGGTGATCGGCGCCGGTATCGACGGCTGGGTCGGCTACGGCCAGCGCGGTTCGTACCCGGTCATCGAGCACACCCTGCAGGCGATCGTCGAGATGTTCCCGATCCTCTCCCGCGTGCGCATGAACCGCCAGTGGGGCGGCATCGTCGACACCACCCCCGACGCTTGCCCGATCATCTCCAAGACCCCGGTGAAGAACATGTTCTTCAACTGCGGCTGGGGCACTGGCGGCTTCAAGGCCACCCCAGGCTCGGGCAACGTGTTTGCCGCCAGCCTGGCCAAGGGCGAGATGCACCCGCTGGCCGCGCCATTCTCCATCGACCGTTTCTACAACGGCGCGCTGATCGACGAACACGGCGCCGCTGCCGTCGCCCACTGACCCCGGAGACAACCGTCATGTTGCACATCTTCTGTCCCCACTGCGGCGAGCTGCGCTCCGAGGAAGAATTCCACGCGTCCGGCCAGGCGCATATCGCCCGCCCGCTGGACCCGAACGCCTGCTCCGACGAGGAGTGGGGCACCTACATGTTCTTCCGCGACAACCCGCGTGGCATCCACCACGAGCTGTGGGATCACGTTGCCGGCTGCCGCCAGTACTTCAACGTCACCCGCGACACCGTGACCTACGAGATTCTGGAAACCTACAAGATCGGCGAGAAGCCTCAGGTCACCGCCGCCTCGAAACAGAGCAGCGCGCCAGCGACCGCCAAGGGCCAAGGGGAAAAAGTATGAGCCAGACCTATCGCCTCGCCAGCGGCGGCCGTATCGACCGCAGCAAGGTGCTGAACTTCACCTTCAACGGCAAGACCTACCAGGGCTATGCCGGCGACACCCTGGCCGCCGCGCTGCTGGCCAACGGCGTCGATATCGTCGGGCGCAGCTTCAAGTACTCGCGTCCCCGCGGGATCATCGCCGCCGGTACCGAAGAGCCGAACGCGATCCTGCAGATCGGCGCCAGCGAAGCCACCCAGATCCCCAACGTGCGCGCCACCCAGCAGGCCCTGTACGCAGGCCTGGTGGCCACCAGCACCAACGGCTGGCCGAACGTCAACAACGACATGATGGGCATCATCGGCAAGGTCGGCGGCAGCATGATGCCGCCCGGGTTCTACTACAAGACCTTCATGTACCCCAAGTCGTTCTGGATGACCTACGAGAAGTACATCCGCAAGGCGGCGGGCCTCGGCCGCGCGCCGCTGCAGAACGACCCGGACAGCTACGACTACATGAACCAGCACTGCGATGTGCTGATCGTCGGCGCCGGCCCCGCCGGCCTGGCCGCCGCGCTGGCTGCCGCCCGTAGTGGCGCACGGGTGATCCTGGCGGACGAGCAGGAAGAATTCGGCGGCACCTTGCTCGACAGCCGCGAAACCCTCGACGGCAAACCGGCCGCCGATTGGGTCAATGCGGTTGTGGCCGAGCTGGAAAGCCTGCCGGAAGTCACCCTGCTGCCGCGCAGCACGGTCAACGGCTACCACGACCATAACTTCCTGACCATCCATGAGCGCCTCACCGACCACCTCGGTGACCGCGCCCCGATCGGCCAGGTGCGTCAGCGGGTGCATCGCGTGCGCGCCAACCGCGTGGTGCTGGCGGCTGGCGCCCATGAGCGCCCGCTGGTGTACGGCAACAACGACCTGCCGGGCAACATGCTGGCCGGCGCCGTGTCCACCTACGTGCGCCGCTACGGCGTGGCCCCAGGCCGCAAGCTGGTGCTGTCGACTAACAACGACCACGCCTACCGCGCCGCGCTGGACTGGCACGACGCCGGCCTGCAGGTGGTCGCCATCGCCGATGCCCGCCACAACCCACGCGGTTCGCTGGTCGAGGAGGCGCGTGCCAAGGGCATCCGCATCCTCACCTCCAGCGCCGTGATCGAGGCCAAGGGCAGCAAGCACGTCACCGGCGCCCGCGTGGCCGCCATCGATGTGCAGGCGCACAAGGTCACCAGCCCCGGTGAAACCCTCGACTGCGACCTGATCGCCACCTCCGGCGGCTACAGCCCGGTGGTGCACCTGGCCTCGCACCTGGGCGGTCGCCCAGTGTGGCGTGAAGACATCCTCGGCTTCGTGCCGGGCGATGCCCCGCAGAAGCGCGTGTGCGTCGGTGGTGTAAACGGCGTCTACGCCCTCGGTGACGTGATCGCCGACGGTTTCGAAGGCGGTGTTCGCGCCGCCACCGAGGCCGGCTTCAAGGCCAGCGTCGGCACCTTGCCGAAAACCCTGGCGCGCAAGGAAGAGGCCACCGTGGCGCTGTTCCAGGTGCCCCACGACAAAGGCACCGCCCGTGCGCCGAAGCAGTTCGTCGACCAACAGAACGACGTCACCGCCGCGGCCATCGAGCTGGCCACCCGCGAAGGCTTCGAGTCGGTCGAGCACGTCAAGCGCTACACCGCGCTGGGCTTCGGCACCGACCAGGGCAAGCTGGGCAACATCAACGGCCTGGCCATCGCCGCCCGTTCGCTCGGGATAGGCATCCCGGAAATGGGCACCACCATGTTCCGCCCCAACTACACGCCGGTGACCTTCGGCGCGGTAGCCGGCCGGCACTGCGGCCACCTGTTCGAGCCGGTGCGCTTCACCGCCCTGCATGCCTGGCACATCAAGAATGGCGCCGAGTTCGAGGACGTCGGCCAATGGAAGCGCCCGTGGTACTTCCCCAAGCCCGGCGAAGACATCCACACCGCCGTGGCCCGCGAATGCAAGGCCGTGCGTGACAGCGTCGGCCTGCTGGACGCCTCGACCCTGGGCAAGATCGACATCCAGGGCCCGGACGCCCGCGAGTTCCTCAACCGCATCTACAGCAACGCCTGGACCAAGCTCGACGTGGGCAAGGCCCGCTACGGCCTGATGTGCAAGGAAGACGGCATGGTCTTCGACGACGGCGTGACCGCCTGTGTCGGCGACAACCACTTCATCATGACCACCACCACCGGCGGCGCGGCCCGCGTGCTGCAGTGGCTGGAGCTGTACCACCAGACCGAATGGCCGGAAATGAAGGTGTTCTTCACCTCGGTCACCGACCACTGGGCGACCATGACCCTGTCCGGCCCCAACAGCCGCAAGCTGCTGGCCGAGGTCAGCGACATCGACCTGGACAAGGACGGCTTCCCGTTCATGAGCTGGAAGGAAGGCCTGGTCGGCGGCGTGCAGGCGCGGGTGTTCCGCATTTCGTTCACCGGCGAGCTGTCGTACGAGATCAACGTGCAGGCCAACTACGCCATGGGCGTGCTGGAGCAGATCGCCGAGGCGGGCAAAAAGTACAACCTGACCCCGTACGGCACCGAGACCATGCACGTGCTGCGCGCCGAGAAGGGCTTCATCATCGTTGGCCAGGACACCGACGGCTCGATGACCCCGGACGACCTCAACATGAGCTGGTGCGTGGGCCGCAACAAGGCCTTCTCGTGGATCGGCCTGCGCGGCATGAACCGTGAAGACACCACCCGCGACAATCGCAAGCAGCTGGTGGGCCTCAAGCCCGTGGACCCGAACGTGTGGCTGCCGGAGGGCGCCCAGCTGGTGTTCGACCCCAAGCAGCCGATCCCGATGGACATGGTCGGCCACGTCACCTCCAGCTACGCGGCCAACTCCCTGGGCTATTCGTTCGCCATGGGCGTGGTCAAGGGCGGCCTCAAGCGCATGGGCGAGCGGGTGTATTCGCCGCAGGCCGATGGCAGCGTGATCGAGGCGGAAATCGTGTCTTCGGTGTTCTTCGATCCGAAGGGTGAGCGGCAGAACGTTTGATTCCGGGCCCTGTGGGGGCAGGCAGGCCCTTCGCCGGCAAGCCGGCTCCCACAGGTTCGATGCAGTTCCTGAGGACGATGCGGTCCCTGTGGGAGCTGGCTTGCCAGCGATGGGGCCAGCGCATCCATCCAGTTGCTGCATCGCTTCGACGTACACGAATTCAAGGCAGGTAAGAAATGAGCGCTATCAACGTCTTCCAGCAAAACCCAGGCCCTGAAGCCAAGGCTCAGTCGCCACTGCACCACGCCGACCTGGCCAGCCTGGTCGGCAAGGGCCGCAAGAACGCAGGCGTGACCCTGCGCGAAAAGAAATTCCTCGGCCACCTGACCCTGCGTGGCGACGGCCATGACCAGGCCTTCGCCGGCGGCGTGCACAAGGCCCTTGGCCTGGAGCTGCCGGTGGCCCTGACCGTGGTCGCCAACAGCGAGATGTCGCTGCAGTGGGTCGGCCCGGACGAGTGGCTGCTGATCGTCCCCGGCGGCCAGGAGTTCACGGTGGAGCAGAAGCTGCGCGATGCCCTCGACGGCCAGCATATCCAGGTGGTCAACGTCACCGGTGGGCAGACCCTGCTCGAACTGCGTGGCCCCAACGTGCGCGACGTGCTGATGAAATCCACCAGCTATGATGTACACCCGAACAACTTCCCGGTCGGCAAGGCCGTCGGCACCGTGTTCGCCAAGTCGCAACTGGTGATCCGCCGTACCGCCGAGGACACCTGGGAGCTGGTGATTCGCCGCAGCTTCTCCGACTACTGGTGGCTGTGGCTGCAGGACGCGTCGGCCGAGTACGGCCTGGCCATCGAAGCGTAAGGAGCAGCACCATGAGTCGGGCACCGGACACCTGGATTCTCACCGCCGACTGCCCGAGCATGCTCGGCACGGTCGATGTGGTGACGCGTCACCTCTACGAGCAGCGCTGCTACGTCACCGAGCACCATTCCTTCGATGACCGGTTGTCGGGGCGGTTCTTCATACGTGTGGAGTTCCGCGCCGCGGACGGCTTCGACGAGGAGGGCTTCCGTGCCGGCCTCGCCGAACGCAGCGAAGCCTTCGGCATGGCCTTCGAGCTGACCGCGCCCAACCACCGTCCCAAGGTGGTGATCATGGTGTCCAAGGCCGACCATTGCCTGAACGACCTGCTGTACCGCCAACGCATTGGCCAGTTGGCGATGGACGTGGTCGCGGTGGTGTCCAACCACCCCGACCTGGAGCCCCTGGCGCACTGGCACAAGATTCCGTACTACCACTTCGCCCTCGACCCCAACGACAAGCCGGCGCAGGAGCGCAAGGTGCTGCAGGTGATCGAGGAGAGCGGCGCCGAACTGGTGATCCTCGCCCGCTACATGCAAGTGCTGTCGCCGGAGCTGTGCCGCCGGCTGGATGGCTGGGCGATCAACATCCACCACTCGTTGCTGCCTGGCTTCAAGGGCGCCAAGCCGTATCACCAGGCCTACAACAAGGGCGTGAAGATGGTCGGTGCCACCGCGCACTACATCAACAACGACCTGGACGAAGGGCCGATCATCGCCCAGGGCGTGGAGGTGGTGGATCACAGCCACTATCCGGAAGACCTGATCGCCAAGGGGCGGGATATCGAGTGCCTGACCCTGGCGCGGGCGGTCGGCTATCACATCGAACGGCGGGTGTTCCTCAACGCCAATCGCACGGTCGTGCTCTGATAGATCGCCGGGGCTGCTGCGCAGCCCTTTCGCTGGCAAGCCAGCTCCCACAGGTTCTGCGCGGACACTGTGGGAGCTGGCTTGTCGTGGCGACGAACCGCAGCGAATGGGCCGCAAAGCGGCCCCAGGTTTTTGCGCCGCAAACAGGCATCCCCCTGTCGCATCCAGTCACCGCCCCATCCCCCATCAAGCCCACAATCCCTTCATTCCAGTAACACAGGCCGCCCACGGAAAGGCGGCGCTTTCCACCACCGCTGCATAAATACAAATCAAGCGAGGTAAGAGCATGTCTGGTAACCGTGGAGTGGTGTATCTCGGCGCGGGCAAGGTCGAGGTGCAGAAGATCGACTACCCCAAGATGCAGGACCCGCGCGGCAAGAAGATCGAGCACGGTGTCATCCTCAAGGTGGTCTCCACCAATATCTGCGGCTCCGACCAGCATATGGTTCGTGGCCGCACCACTGCCCAGGTCGGCCTGGTACTCGGCCACGAAATCACCGGTGAAATCGTCGAGCTGGGCCGTGACGTCGAGCGCCTGAAGATCGGCGACCTGGTGTCGGTCCCGTTCAACGTCGCCTGCGGCCGTTGCCGTTCCTGCAAAGAAATGCACACTGGCGTGTGCCTGACCGTGAACCCGGCCCGCGCTGGCGGTGCCTACGGCTATGTGGATATGGGCGACTGGACCGGTGGCCAGGCCGAATACGTGCTGGTGCCGTACGCCGACTTCAACCTGTTGAAACTGCCGGACCGCGACAAGGCCATGGAGAAGATCCGCGACCTGACCTGCCTGTCCGACATCCTCCCTACCGGCTACCACGGTGCCGTCACCGCAGGCGTTGGCCCGGGCAGCACCGTCTACGTTGCTGGTGCCGGTCCAGTCGGCCTGGCCGCCGCAGCGTCCGCCCGCCTGCTGGGCGCCGCCTGCGTGATTGTCGGCGACCTCAACCCGCTGCGCCTGGCCCACGCCAAATCCCAGGGTTTCGAGGTGGTCGACCTGTCCAAGGACACGCCGCTGCACGAGCAGATCGTCGATATCCTTGGCGAGCCGGAAGTGGACTGCGCCGTCGATGCCGTCGGCTTCGAGGCCCGTGGCCATGGCCATGAAGGCGCCAAGCACGAAGCCCCGGCCACCGTGCTCAACTCGCTGATGCAAGTGACCCGCGTTGCCGGCAACATCGGCATCCCGGGCCTGTATGTGACCGAAGACCCGGGCGCGGTGGATGCCGCCGCCAAGATCGGTGCGCTGAGCATCCGCTTCGGCCTGGGCTGGGCCAAGTCGCACAGCTTCCACACCGGGCAGACCCCGACCATGAAGTACAACCGCCAGCTGATGCAGGCGATCATGTGGGGCCGCATCAACATCGCCGAAGTGGTGGGGGTGCAGGTGATCAGCCTGGATCAGGCGCCGGAGGGGTATGGCGAGTTTGATGCGGGGGTGCCGAAGAAGTTTGTGATTGATCCGCATAAGACGTTTAGTGCGGCGTAGGTCGGAATAGCCAGAGCCCCGTAGGTAGGGGCTCTGTTTTTTGTATTAGTCATTTTCGGTATGTACTTTAAGTGCGCGAATTTTTCGGTTCTGATGAATTTGCGGTAAGAGATGCTTTGTCTTTTTCAGAGAGGCTTTCGTAAAAAGCATCAGGTTTTTTGGGGGAGTGCTCACGGAGCACTGAGCCCTGCATATCAGTTGCCAGTAATGTCGTGGAGCTTATGCGCTTATGTGCCTGTGTCATACGGGTAGCCTATGTAGAGAGACTTTGCGCCTGAAGCTGCTGTGAAACCTGAAGATTTATGTATAGGTAGAATTATTAATTGGTGTTGGCTCGCATAAGATCTCGCACGTTTTTAAGGTCACCTTCAAGCTGCGACAAATGCTTGGTGAGTGTAGAGAGATTTTCGCTGGCGCTTGAGGTTCCTGTCGGTAATGCGGCGATTTCGCGGTAAGCGCCCCGTCTTTTGTCTTGCATATGAACGATCGTGTTTTCTACTGCGCGGGGATCTTTAGTCCTTGGAAGGCTATTAATGTAATAGTCAATATCCTCATTAAGTCTATTTATGGTGGTATTTAGTTCGTGCAGTTTTCCAATGTCGGCGCCATAACGTCTTTTGAGATTAGAAATTTCTTGGATAGTCGCCAGGATTTCGTTCTGCTGTTCGTTTTTGAGTTGTTGTAGATGGATAGTTTCTGATGCGGTGAAACCGGGGGCTTGTACTCGTCTAGTTTGGCCGCCGATTATTTCATTTCTGTAGAGCTTCCCATCTACGATGCTTTTTCCGCCGATTAGCGTTAAGGCCGCTGGGCTTCGTAGCGGATTTCGCATGTGGCCGGAGGCGTCAGTATAATTTACCGGGTCATTAGAGCAGTAAACGTAAGCATTGATGTTGCCGGCTCCGAAAGGACTTAAGTAATCGGGCGAGTGAAAACGCATCAGTATTGGATTGTAGGCTCTGTAGCTGCCAAGTAGGTAGAAACCTGCAACTGTGCGAAGTTCTGCGTTGAATCGGAGTTGGGGGCTGTCCGAGATTGCACGTGGGTCGAATCCGTAGGTCGCATACGATAGTGAAAGAGGTTCTTGTTTTGTATGCGCACGCAATATTGAACCTTGCATGTCTGTTGCCAGTAACGATGTTGCCGAGGGGGAGAGGTGCTTCGGTCGCATGGCTTTCTCCAAATAAATTTGGGTCTCCTACTCAAATTTGCAGCAACGGAGCTAGGCCCGCTACTGGCAGAAATGCTAGGCCTGAGGAAGAATCCTACCCGGGATGAGGCTATATCCCACTTACTGCTTGAGGTTGCAGGAAATATCCTGCGCGATCTGTCGATGCACGTCTGATTGTCCGGGGAAATCCTGCCCTCTAGGCTTTCCCGGTCGCTGTCGGTTCAGCGATCGGGCGTGGAAACCCGGCAGTTAGCATGGTTGTTGTCGTCATGACGGCTGTACGCGGGAGGTCTCTGGGCCTGCCGGGTTCACCATGCACCGGTCTTTCCACCCCGTGTACAGCTGTCACCCTGATGTGTGGAAGCGGACGGGTGGCACCCAACACAGCATGGTGCCTCGATGAAAAAGATCGTCCCCGACCCACCCGAAGACCTCCACGCCAAATTCCAACTCCCACCTGGCCAATCCCTCTCCACCGCCATCCTCGAAGGCGCCGTGCCCATCGAGGAGGTGCTGATGAACGTCTGCCATTTCATGTTCATCGCCTATACCGACGGCTACCACGCCCAGGAACTGGCGACCGACGGCGATCTGAAGCAGCTCCAGGCTTCGAGCCTGCAGCATCTGACTGTCGCGTGGGGGCAGGTCGATGCGCTGGTGGGGGCGTTGAAGCAGGTGCCTGCCTCGGGGTTCTATCAGCCGGGTTGAAATAGCTGGGGCCGTGCGGCCCGATCGCCGGCAAGCCGGCTCCCACAGGGACCGCGCAGGGCTCAGACTATTGCGCAATCCACTGTGGGAGCTGGCTTGCCAGCGATTGGCCCCTGGGATGAACACCGATGGCCGGCCCGGAACAAACCTCCGGCACCCCAGTCCAACCCCTCGTTTCCCGGCCATTCCGGCCGACGAGGTCTCTCCCGATGAAAGCATTCACCCTGGCAACCTTGATGACCCTGGCCGCAAGCCCGGTGTTCGCCTTCAACCTCAGCGACGCAGCCAATGCCGTCTCGGCCATGCAGAACCAGAACCATCAGGCCCAGGGGCAAGCGCCGGCCGCCCAGGCCAACCTGCTCAACACGCTGGGTAGCGAATTGAAGATCACTCCCGAGCAAGCCATCGGCGGCGCGGGGGCCATGTTGGGCCTGGCGCGCAACAACCTCAGCGGCGATGACTACGGGCAGTTGACCAAGGCTGTGCCGGGGCTCGACCTGCTGTCGGGCAACAATGCGCTGGGTGGGCTGAACGGGCTGGGGCAGTTGCTGGGCAACGACAAGAACAGCTCGGCCCTGAGCAATGCGCTGGGCGGTGAAGTCGAGAACCGCAACGACTTGGACACCGCCTTCAAGGCGCTGGGCATGGATACCGGGATGATCGGCCAGTTCGCGCCGTTGATCCTGCAGTACCTGGGGCAGCAGGGGATTGCCGGATCGTTGCTGCAGAACCTGGGGAGCTTGTGGGGTAGCCCGGCGGTAAATACCCCGTCGGTCTGACCCCACCCTCTGAAGGAGCGGTGCACCGCCGCTCCTGCAGGAGACATGCGGAGCTACGCGGTCTCGGAGAAATCCACCAACCGCACCGGCCGACGGAAACCAGCTGTCAGCACCGCCAGGTACGCCAGCCCCAACGCAAACCAGCATAAGCCGATCACCAGGGTCAGCGCCGACAGGCTGGTCCACAGCCACAAGGTCAGGCCCAACCCCACCAACGGTACCGTTCCGTAGCGCAGCAGGCCCAGCGGCGTGCGCTGTCCGGCGTCATCCATCAGGTGCGTCTTCACCACCGCCAGGTTCACCGCCGAGAACGCCACCAGCGCGCCAAAGCTGATCAGCGAGGCGAGGGTGGCCAGGTCGATCACCAGTGCCAGCAGCGAGAACGCCGACACCAGCAGGGTGGCGAACACCGGCGTGCCGAAGCGCGGCGACAGGTAGCCGAAGCTGCGCTGCGGCAGCACGCGGTCGCGGCCCATGGTGAACAGAATGCGCGACACCGCCGCCTGCGAGGCCAGCGCCGAGCCCAGGCTGCCGGCAACGAAGGCAGCGGTGAAGAAGTTGGCGAGGAACTGCCCGCCGGCCTTCATCATCACTTCGTTGGCGGCGGCATCGGTGTTGGCGAAGGTGCTGCCCGGCAGCACCAGCTGGCTGACATAGGCCAGCACGGTGAACAGCAGCCCGGCGCCGAGGGTGGTGAGAATGATCGCTCGCGGCACGTCGCGGCGGGCGTCCTTGCACTCTTCGGCCAGGGTCGACACGGCATCGAAGCCGAGGAACGACAGGCACAGCACCGCCGCCCCGGCCATCAAGGCACCGAAGCCCGGCGCGCTGCCATCACCGCGCAGCGGCGCCAGCAGGTCCACCGGCTGGCCGGCCAGGCCCTGCCAGGACAGGGCGATGAACACGCCGATGAAGACGATCTGCGCGCCGACGATCAGGTTGCTGGTCTTGGCCACCGAGTGGATGCCGACCACGTTGAGCACGGTCACCACGGCGATGGCCGCCAGCACGATGGTCCAGGCCGGGATGGCCGGGAAGGCGATGTTGAGGAACAGCCCGATCAGCAGGTAATTGATCATCGGGATGAACAGGTAGTCGAGCAGCAGCGACCAACCCGCCAGGAAACCCACGTTGGGGCCGAACGCCATGTTGGTGTAGGAGTACGCCGAGCCCGCGACCGGGAAGCGCTTGACCATGAAGCTGTAGGAGGTGGCGGTGAACAGCATGGCCAGCAGGGTGACCAGGTAGGCAGCGGCGGTGCGGCCACCGGTGAGTTCGGTGACGATGCCGTAGGTGGTGAAGATGGTCAGCGGGACCATGTACACCAGGCCGAAGAACACCAGGGCGGGCAGGCCCAGGACGCGGCGCAGTTGCGCGGGGGCGGAGCAGGGAGGGTTGGCCATCGATCGATCCTGGCTTTTCTTGTAGTTGTGGTTGATCGATTTTTATCCACTCAGACGGGTGGTGACAAACAAAGAGTTCCTTATGTCGATTATAAATCTGGATTTTAATCGGGGTTCGGTGAGGTATTTGTAGGCCCTATCGCGGGCAAGAGCGCGACAGGGCCATTGGTTTCAGCGCATCTCTGCGCGCAACTGCGCGATCCGCTGGTCCTTGTCCAGCCACAGCTGGTTGACCCAGGCCTGCACCGTCTGACGGAACGCCGGGTCGTTCTCGTAATCGCCCTCGCACAGCGCCGGGTCCAGCTCGCGCACGCGGATGTCGATGATCACCCGGCTGATGCTGCCGTTGAGCAGGTCCCAGAACCCCGGCGCCTTGTCGCCCGGGTAGACGATGGTTACATCGAGCAGCGCATCCAGCTGCTCGCCCAGCGCCGCCAGCACGAAAGCCACGCCGCCGGCCTTGGGCTTGAGCAGGTGACGGTAGGGCGATTGCTGCTCGGCGCGCTTGGCCTCGGTGAAGCGGGTGCCTTCGAGGTAGTTGACCACGGTCACCGGCTGGCGCTTGAACAACTCGCAGGCGGCCTTGGTGATCTCCAGGTCCTTGCCCTTGAGTTCGGGGTGCTTGTCGAGGAAGGCCTTGCTGTAGCGCTTCATGAACGGGTAATCCAGGCCCCACCAGGCCAGGCCCAGCAGCGGTACCCAGATCAGCTCTTTCTTGAGGAAGAACTTGAAGAACGGCACGCGACGGTTGAGGCTCTCGATCAGCGCCGGGATATCCACCCAGGTCTGGTGATTGCTCACGCACAGGTACGAGGTGTCCTGGCGCAGGGTGTCGACGCCGCGGATGTCCCACTGGGTGGGGATGCACAGGGCGAAGATGGCCTTGTCGATTTCCGACCAGGTTTCGGCGATCCACATCACCGCGGCCGACGCGTAGTCGCGGCCACGGCCCGGCAGCACCAGCTTGAGCAGGGCGAAGACCAGCAGCGGGCCGATCAGCACCAGGGTGTTGAGCAGCAGCAGGGTGAGGGTGAGGATGCCGGTCAGCAGGCGACGCATAAGGGGACTCTTGTTGGTGTGAGGTAAACGGTGGCTAATGATAAGCAGGGCAGTGGCCTACGCCAAACGTCGTACGTCCATTAACTGGGACAAATGTTTCACATTGTGTTGTTTACCCTGTTGCAACGAACCTATCCTGCCTGCGCAGTCTAAGCACTGACCCCTCTCAAGGAAGCCTGCCCCGTGAAACCCCTGCTTGCCCTGCTGTCCCTTCTGGCGCTGCCGGTGATGGCCGCCGAGCCCACCCTGTACGGCCGCTACGAGAACATCGCCCTGCCGGAGATCGGTGAAACCCTCAAGGCCAAGATGGACACCGGTGCCTACACCGCGTCGCTGTCGGCCAAGGATATCGAGCTGTTCACCCGCGATGGCGAGGACTGGGTGCGTTTCCGCCTGGCCACCAAGGATGCCAATGGCAAGGTCTACGAACACAAGCTGGCGCGCATCAGCAAGATCAAGAACCGAGCCGACGAGGAAGACGAAGGTGATGCGCCCGAGCTGTCGCGCCGCCCGGTGGTCGACCTGGAGCTGTGCCTGGGCGACGTGAAGCGTACCGTGGAGGTCAACCTGGTCGACCGCAGCAGCTTCAACTACCCGCTGCTGGTGGGCGCCAAGGCCCTGCGCGAGTTCAAAGCGGCGGTGAACCCGGCGAAGAAGTTCACGGCGGGCAAGCCGGACTGCTGATTCGCCAGCTGCAAGTTTCAAGCGACAAGCTGCAAGAAACGGCGGATCGGTGTAAGTTGCCGCGATCCGCTTTCACTTGAAGCTTGCAGCTTGAGGCTTGCCGCTCAGATGCCCCACATCCTCATCGTCGAAGACGAATCCGCCATCGCCGACACCCTCATCTACGCCCTGCAGGCCGACGGCCACAGCACCGAGTGGGTGACCCTCGGCAGCGCCGCCGTCGAGCAGCAGCGCCTGCGCCCGGCCGACCTGGTTATCCTCGATATCGGCCTGCCCGATATCAGTGGCTTCGAGACCTGCCGCCAGCTGCGCCGCTTCAGCGAGGTGCCGGTGATGTTCCTCAGTGCCCGCGACGCCGAGATCGACCGCGTGCTGGGCCTGGAGATCGGCGCCGACGACTACGTGGTCAAGCCGTTCAGCCCCCGCGAGGTGGCGGCGCGGGTGCGGGCGATCCTCAAGCGCATGGCGCCAAGGATTGAAGTGGCCAGCGACAGCACGCCGTTCCAGCTCGATACCCTGGCGATGCGCATCAGCTACCGGGGCCAGGCGCTGGCGCTCACCCGCCACGAGTTCCGTTTGCTGCAAAGCCTGCTCGAGCAACCACGCCGGGTGTTCAGCCGCGAGCAACTGCTCGATGGCTTGGGCGTGGCTTCGGACGTGGGCTACGAGCGCACCATCGACAGCCATATCAAGAGCCTGCGCGCCAAGCTGCGCCAGGTCGCGCCCGATGCCGAGGCGATCCAGACGCACCGCGGCCTGGGCTACAGCTACAGCCCGGAGCACGCCTGATGCGCCTGGGGATTCGCATCTTCCTGGTGTACTTCCTGTTCGTCGGCCTGGCGGGTTACTTCCTGCTCAACACGGTGCGCGAGCAGATCCGCCCGGTGGTGCGTCAGTCATCGGAAGAAACCCTGGTGGACACCGCCAACCTGCTGGCCGAGATCCTTCATGACGATGTGAAGAACGGCACCCTGACCCAGAGCCGCCTGTCGCAGGTACTGGCCTCCTATGGCGAGCGGCGCCCGAGCGCGCAGATCTGGGGGCTGGCGAAAAACCAGGTCAGCCACCGGATCTACGTGACCGATGCCAAGGGCGTCGTACTGCTCGACTCCAGCGGCCGGGACGTGGGCAAGGACTATTCGCGCTGGAATGACGTCTACCTGACCTTGCGTGGCCAGTACGGCGCACGCTCGACCCGCAGCGACCCGGATGATGAAAGCACCTCGGTGATGCATGTGGCGGCGCCGATCCTCGACGGCGGCCAGATCATCGGCGTGGTCACCGTGGCCAAGCCCAACAGCTCGCTGCAGCCTTACATCGATCGCTCCGAGCGGCGCCTGCTGATCCTCGGCCTCGGGCTGATCGTGCTCGGCCTGTTGGTGGGGGCGGCGCTGTCGTGGTGGCTGACCCGCTCGCTGCGCCGCCTCACTCATTACGCCCAAGCGGTCAGCGAGGGTCAGCGTGCCGCGCTGCCGCACTACAAGGGCGGCGAGCTGCTGCAACTGGCCACGGCGGTGGAGCGCATGCGCACTCAGCTCGAAGGCAAGGCCTACGTTGAACGCTATGTGCACACACTCACCCATGAACTCAAGAGCCCGCTGGCGGCGATCCGTGGCGCCTCGGAACTGCTCCAGGGCGACATGCCGCAAGAGCAGCGGGCGCGCTTTGCCGGCAACATCGAGCGCGAGAGCGACCGCTTGCAGCAGATGATCGAGCGGCTGCTTAACCTGGCCCGGGTCGAACAGATGCAGGCCCTGGAGGACGAGCAGCAGGTGGCGGTGGCGGCGCTGATCGACGAGCTGCTGCTGGCCCATGGCACGAGGATCGACGGTGCCGGGTTGCAGGTACGCCAGCGGATCCCGGCGGGCCTCAGGCTACTGTGCGATCCATTCCTGATGCGCCAGGCGCTGGCCAACCTGCTGGACAACGCATTGGACTTCACTCCGCAGCAAGGCGCATTGGCCTTCGAGCTGGAGCGCGATGGCGAGCGGGTAGCCTTGAGCCTGTTCAACCAGGGGCAGGCGATCCCCGACTATGCCCTGGGCCGGGTCAGCGAGCGCTTCTACTCGCTGCCAAGGCCCGGCACCGGGCGCAAGAGCACCGGGCTGGGGCTGAACTTCGTGGCCGAGGTGATGCAGTTGCATGGCGGGGCGTTGGCGGTGGACAACGTCGAGGGTGGCGTGCGGGTGAGGTTGTGGCTGCCGGCGCGGCGCGTCAGTTGAATTGCCGGGGGCCGCTTTGCGGCCCTTTCGCCGGCGAGCCGGCTCCCACAGGGATTTGCGCATGGCATGCGCGCGGGTAGCCCGAATCTCCACACAATCTCCACATTCCCTCCCCAAGGGCTCCACGCAGCGGGCAGACACTGCCCGCATCGCAAACGGAGCCCAACCCCATGAACAAGACCCTAGGTTTCAAGCTCGGCCTGATCGCCGTGCTGATCCTGCTGCTGCTGATTCCCCTGCTGATGATCGGCGGCTTGATCGACGAACGTCAGCAACTGCGCAACAACGTGCTCGGCGAGATCGCCGCGAGCTCCAGCTTCGACCAGCTGGTCAGCGGCCCGGTGGTGGTGGTGCCCTATCGCAAGTACGAGCGCCGCTGGATCGACAAGGACGGCAAGAGCGTCCAGGAAACCAGCACGGTCCACGGCCAGCTGTATTTCCTGCCGGAAACCTTCGAAATGGATGTGGGCGTCGATACCGAGCTGCGTGCCCGGGGTATCTACCAGGCGCGCCTGTTCCATGCCAAGAGCAGGATCAGCGGCCGCTTCAAGCTGCCCGAGCGCTGGGGGATCGAGAAGGACTACGACGACTATCGCTTCGACAAGCCGCGGCTGATGGTCGGCATCAGTGATATCCGCGGCATCGAGAACAGCCTTGAACTGAAGTTGGACGACCAGCGCCTGCCGTTCCAGCCCGGCAACGGTGTCGACTGGTTGCCTGGCGGCGTGCATGTGGACCTGCCGCAGTTCAGCGAGCCGCAGGCCCGGGAGTTCACCTATGCCTTCGACCTGGACCTGCTGGGCACCGGGCAACTGGCCGTGCTGCCGGTCGGGCGCAGCAGTACCGTGGACATGCGCGCCAACTGGCCGCACCCGAGCTTCATCGGCAACTTCCTGCCCAGCCGCCGCGCCATCGACGAGAAAGGCTTCAGCGCCCACTGGCAGACCACGTTCTTCGCCACCAACCTGGAAGAGGCGGTGCGCCTGTGCGCCACGGCGCAGAAGTGCGCTGACTTCACCGACCGGGCGTTTGGCGTCAGCTTCGTCGACCCGGTGGACCAGTACCTCAAGAGCGAGCGGGCGATCAAGTACGCGCTGCTGTTCATTGCCCTGACCTTCGCCGGCTTCTTCCTGTTCGAGGTGCTGAAGAACCTCAGCGTGCACCCGGTGCAGTACATCCTGGTGGGCGTGGCCCTGGCGTTCTTCTACCTGCTGCTGCTGTCGTTGTCGGAGCACCTGGGGTTCGGCCTGGCCTATGGGCTGTCGGCGTCGGGCTGTGTGCTGCTGATCGGCTTCTACCTGGTGCACGTGCTGCGCAGCCTGGGACGCGGGGTGGGCTTTGCGGCGGGGTTGGCGGCGTTGTACGGCATGCTCTACGGGCTGCTCAGCGCCGAGGACTACGCACTGCTGATGGGCTCGTTGCTGTGCTTTGGCCTGCTGGGTGTGTTCATGGTGCTGACCCGCCGGCTGGACTGGTCGCGGGTGGGGAGGGGGGTATGAGGGAGGATAGAGAGATCGGGCGCTGGTTGGCGCAGCGGATCGGGCAGCTGTTTCCTGTGATACCGCGTTGATGCTGGGGCTGCTGTGCAGCCCAATCGCCGGCAAGCCGGCTCCCACAAGGATTGCGCTGAACTCTGTGGGAGCCGGCTTGTCGTGGCGACGAACCGCGGCGATTGCGGTGGATCAGGCTACAGGAGCTGTAGCCACCATCGATGGCCGCTTCGACACCTCGGCATACCACGCCGCCAGCCCCGGATACTCTCCGCGCCAGTCGAACTCCGGCTGACGCAAGTCCAGAT
This sequence comes from Pseudomonas sp. CCOS 191, assembly GCF_001007005.1. Classification (NCBI taxonomy): domain Bacteria; kingdom Pseudomonadati; phylum Pseudomonadota; class Gammaproteobacteria; order Pseudomonadales; family Pseudomonadaceae; genus Pseudomonas; species Pseudomonas sp. CCOS 191. The sequence goes on along the minus strand of NZ_LN847264.1, from coordinate 5,628,604 downwards.
AACCCAAGGCGCAGGCCACACCGATCGCGGCGATATCGAAGCCGGAGATGATTTCTGCCAGGTGCTCGTGCTCCAGGCTCGCCAGCCCGCGGCGGATCTTCTCGCCCTGCGCTGTCACCCAGCTGTCCCACTGCTTGTCCACCGGGCGCAGGAAAGTCTCGTAGCGCGTGGCCACCGCGGCATCCATGATCGCGTCGGCCTGCGCGGCCAGGGTCAGGCGCCGCCAGCGCGCCGAGCCCTCGCGGGGGATCAACGGCAGGCCGACGTGCTGGCTGTCGAGGTATTCGCAGATCACCCGGCTATCGTGCAGCACGCTGCCATCGTCCAGGCGCAGGGCCGGGATCTTGCCGATCGGGTTGTCGCGGTTGAGCTGCTCGTCGCCGTTCAGCGGGCTGATGTTCACGCCCTGCACGCTGACGCGCTCCAGCTGGCCGGTCTCGTGCAGGACGATCATCACCTTGCGCACGAACGGTGACAACGGCGAATGGAACAGGATCATGGCTCAGTTGCCCTGCAGGCTGGGCGGCAGGCACACGCCGGTGCCGCCGATGCCGCAGTAGCCGTCCGGGTTCTTGGCCAGGTACTGCTGGTGGTAGGCCTCGGCGAAGTACACGGTCGGCGCCTGGGCGATCTCGGTGGTGATCTCGCCAAAGCCGGCCTTGCTCAGCTCGGCCTGGAAGGCGGCCTGGCTGGCCTGGGCTTCCTCGAGTTGCTGCGGCGAGGTGCAGTAGATCGCCGAGCGGTACTGGGTGCCGACATCGTTGCCCTGGCGCATGCCCTGGGTCGGGTTGTGCAGCTCCCAGAACATTGCCAGCAGTTCGCGGTAGCTGACCTTGTTCTTGTCGAACACCACCAGCACCACTTCGGTGTGGCCGGTCAGCCCCGAGCAGACTTCTTCATAGGTCGGGTTGGGGGTGAAGCCGCCAGCGTAGCCGACCACGGTGCTGACCACGCCTTCGCGCTGCCAGAAGCGCCGTTCGGCGCCCCAGAAGCAACCCAGGCCGAAGATGGCGAAGTCGATGTCGCCTTCGAAGAATGGGCCGAGCAGCGGGGTGCCTTCGAACACGTAGTGGAACTCGGGCAGGGTCATCGGGGTTTCGCGGCCAGGCAGGGCCTGTTCCGCGGTGGGCAGGACGTTTTTGTTCACCAGGATTTCCGAACGCAGGACCATGGCCGTTCCTCTGTGTTTACCAGTTGGACAGGTGTTGGCCTTATCGCCGGCAAGCCGGCTCCCACAGGAGGTCGTGATTACTGTGGGAGCCGGCTTGCCGGCGATGAGGCCTGGATGGCTTCTATAGTGCCCGAGGTTTGTGCCGCTGTCAGTCCACCGGCCCACGCGGATAGCGGCGCAGTTTTTCGCTCAGCTCGCGCCCTGGGATAGGGCGGTCGAACAGGTAGCCCTGGCCGACGTCGCAGCGGTGCCGGCGCAGGAACGCCAGCTGCTCGGGCGTCTCGATGCCCTCGGCGACTACCTTGAGCTTGAGGTTGTGGGCCATGGCCACCACCGCCGAGGTGATCTCCATGTCGTCCTGGTTGTCGGGGATCTCGTTGATGAAGCTGCGGTCGATCTTGATGATGTCGATCGGGAACTTCTTCAGGTAGCTCAGCGACGAGTAACCGGTGCCGAAGTCGTCCATGGCCAGGGTCAGGCCCAGGGCCTTGAGCTCGTCGAGCTGGCGGTGGGTGTCTTCGGTGGCTTCGAGCAGCAGGCCTTCGGTCAGCTCCAGTTCCAGCAGGTGCGGCGGCAGGGCTTCTTCCTTGAGGATGCCGGCGATCGAGCCGACCAGCTCCGGGTCGGAGAACTGCTTGGGCGACAGGTTGATGGCCACGTGCAGGTTGCCAAGACCTGCTTCGCGCAGCTGCTGGCTCATGCGACAGGCTTGGCGCACCACCCACTTGCCGATGGGGATGATCAGGCCGGTTTCCTCGGCCACGCTGATGAACTGGTCGGGGCGGATCATGCCGCGCTCGGGGTGGTTCCAGCGCAGCAGCGCCTCAAGGCCCAGCAGGCGACCGCTGCGCAGGCACAGCTTGGGCTGGTAGAACACTTCCAGTTCGTTCTGGGTCAGGGCGCGGCGCAGGTTGTTCTCGACGAACAGCTTGTAGCTGGCCTCGGCGTTGAGCACCTCGGTGAACACCTGGACCTGGTGCTTGCCGTTGGCTTTGGCCTTGTGCAGGGCCAGGCCTGCGTTCTTCATCAGCGTGGCCGGGTCGCTGCCGTGCAGTGGCGCGCAGGCCAGGCCCACGGAAGCGGTGACGTTGATCAGCTGGTTGTCGACGAACATCGGCTTGTCGAGGGTGCGCAGCAGCTGGTGGGCCACGCCCTGGCCGTCATCGAGGCTGGTGTCGTCGAGCAGCACGGCGAACTCGTTGCTGGCGAAGCGCGCCAGGCTGCCGCCGTTGGCCAGGCTGTTGCGCAGGCGCCGGGCCAGGCTGATCAGCAACTTGTCGCCGGTCTGGTGGCCGAGGCTGTCGTTGATCCGCTTGAAGTTGTCGATGTCCACCAGCAGCAGGCAGATCGGGCTGTTGCTGTCGCGGGCGAAGCGCTCGTCGAGGTTGCGGATGAACGCCGGGCGGTTGCCCAGGTTGGTCAGGTTGTCGGTGTAGGCCAGGCGCTCGATGCGCTGCTGGGCCAGTTTGCTCTGGGTGACGTCTTCGTAGATGCCGATGTAGTGGGTCAGCTCGCGGTTGTCGCCGTACACCTTGGAGATCGACAGTTGCCCCCAGTAGGGCTCAAGGTTCTTGCGCCGGCTCTTGAACTCGCCCTGCCAGCTGTTGCCCATGGCCAGGCTCGACGGCGAGTCGAACAGCAGCTCGCTGAGGTTTTCCAGGGCCGGCAGTTCGGCCAGGTGGTGGCCCTGGACTTCCTCGGTGCTGTACTGGGTGATCGCCGTGAAGCTGGGGTTGACGTATTCCACCACGCCGTCGCGGTTGACCAGCAGGAAGGCGCTGGCGCTTTGCTCTACAGCGCGCTGGAACAGGTGCAGGGCGCTGGCGGCGGTGCGTCGGTTGTGGTTGTTGATGACCTGGGCGAACTGGTCGGCCAGCTCGCCGGCGAAGGCGATCTCGTCCGACTGCCAGGCCCGCGGCTGGCCGGTCTGCTCCAGGCACAGCACGCCGACAACCTGGCCATCGATGCGGATACTGGCATCGAGCATGGCGTTGTCGTCGGTGCTGTACAGCGACTCGGCCATCTCGCGGGTGCGCGGGTCGTGGCTGGCGTTGTGGGCGTCGATGGCGCGGCTGGCATGCAGGGCCTCGAGGTAGTCGGGGAAGCGGCTGGCGTCGATCGCCTCGGGCATGCGGTGCTGCTGTTCGCGGCGATACCAGGCGCTGATCGGCTCCAGGCGCTGGTCGTCCAGGTACCAGATGCTGGCGCAGTCGACCCGGTAGATCTCGCAGGCGCTGCGGGTGATCAGCTCGGCGGCTTCGAGCAGCGAGTTGCCGACGCTGTAGCGCTGGCGTGCCAGGCGCAGGATCAGGTCCTGCTGGGCGCGGACCCGGTCCAGGTGCTCGAGCTGCTCCTGTTGGGCGCGCTGGTTCAGCTGCAGGGCCAGCTGCAGGCGGTTGTTGCGCGATTCCAGGTCGTTGGCGTCGAGGTCGGGGGCGTCCTGCTGGTGGTCGTCGAACACCGTCAGGTAGCCACGCAACAATTGGCGGTTGTGCTGCTTGTAGCTTTCGCCGACTTCCAGCAGGCGCAGTGGCGCGGGGCTGGCGTGCAGGGTATAGCGCACCCGGTAATAGCCGCGCTGGGCCAGTTGCAGCTGGATCTCGTCGTGCAGCTTGTAGCGCGCCTCCGGCTCCATGAGGCTGGCATAGGGCGAGCCGATCAGGGCGCAGAGCTCGGCGGCGGGCAGGCCGAACTGGCGGTCGCAGGCCGGATCGAGGTAGAGCATCGCCCAACTGGCTTCGTTCAGCCGTTCGAAACGCAGCATGCCGAGCCGCGAGGGCACGGGGAGCTGCGTCACGACCTCGGCCGCCACACGGCTGGCGGCATCGGGTTGGCTTTTCATCGAAGACTCGCTTGAACTGGGGCGCGGCCTGAGGCACGGCGTATCGGGCAAGGTTGCATCATGTCCCGTGGGCTGGCAAGCGGCCATGCGGGATGCTGTGAACAGGTTGTCGGCCAACAGGATGAAATCTGAAGCGAGGTCCTTGGTGGGAGCGGGCCCAATAAAAAAAAGCCCCGCCAATTGGCGGGGTTGAGGTACGAGCGTGGCAGCTCGAAAACGGTGCTGCCCCTCGAGTGAGGGGCAGCGTGCAGCTATTACAGCAGCATGGTGCGGATATCGCCCAGCACGTCGCCCAGGCGCTTGGTGAAGCGCGCGGCGGCGGCGCCGTTGATCACACGGTGATCGTAGGACAGCGACAGCGGCAGCATCAGCTTGGGCTGGAAGGCCTTGCCATCCCAGACCGGCTGCATGGTCGCCTTGGAGACGCCGAGGATCGCCACTTCCGGCGCGTTGACGATCGGCGTGAAGCCGGTGCCGCCAATGTGGCCGAGGCTGGAGATGGTGAAGCAGGCGCCTTGCATGTCGTCGGCCGAGAGCTTCTTGGTGCGGGCCTTCTCGGCCAGTGCGGCGGCTTCGGCAGCCAGTTGCAGCAGGCTCTTCTGGTCGACGTTCTTGATCACAGGGACCAGCAGGCCGTCCGGGGTGTCCACGGCGAAGCCGATGTGCACGTACTTCTTGCGGATGATCGCCTTGCCGCTTGGCGCCAGCGAGCTGTTGAAGTCCGGCAGTTCCTTGAGCAGGAAGGCGCAGGCCTTGAGCAGCAGCGGCAGCACGGTCAGCTTGACGCCAGCCTTCTCGGCCACGGCCTTCTGCGCAACGCGGAAGGCTTCCAGCTCGGTGATGTCGGCGGAGTCGAACTGGGTCACGTGCGGCACGTTCAGCCAGCTGCGGTGCAGGTTGGCGGCGCCGACCTGCATCAGGCGGGTCAGGGCGACTTCTTCGACTTCACCGAACTTGCTGAAGTCGACGACCGGGATCGGCGGGATGCCGGCACCACCGGTAGCACCGGCAGCCGGGGCTTCCTTGGCCTTCTGCATCATGGCCTTGACGTAGACCTGCACGTCTTCTTTCAGGATGCGGCCGTGCGGACCGGTAGCCGCGACCGAACCCAGGTCGACGCCGAATTCACGGGCCAGCTGACGAACGGCAGGGCCGGCATGGACCTTGGCGTTGCTGCCGGCGGCCGGCGCGGTGGCGACCGGTGCCGGGGCGGCTGCCGGAGCAGCAGCGGCAGGTGCAGCAGCTGGGGCAGGAGCGGCAGCCGGTGCGGCAGCGGCCGGAGCCGGAGCAGCAGGGGCAGCGCCAGCGGCTTTGATCTTGAAGATCAGGTCGCCGGTGCCGACTTCGTCTTCCAGCTTGCACAGCACGGCTTCGATCACGCCAGCGGCGGGCGACGGGATCTCCATGGAGGCCTTGTCGGACTCCAGGGTGATCAGCGACTGGTCGGCTTCGACGGTGTCGCCGACCTTGACCAGCACTTCGATGATCTTGGCCTTGCCCGACGAGCCGATGTCCGGCACGTGGATGTCCTGCACGCTGGCGGCAGCCGGGGCTGCGGCCGGAGCAGGGGCGGCTTCGGCAGCAGGCGCTGGGGCAGCAGCTGGCGCAGGGGCAGCAGCGGCAGGCGCCTCAGGTGCCGCAGCAGCGGCACCCTCGACTTCCAGGACCAGCAGCTCGTCGCCTTCTTTCAGGCGGTCGCCCAGCTTGACCTTCAGTTCCTTGACCACGCCGGCCTTGGGGGCCGGGATCTCCATGGAGGCCTTGTCGGACTCCAGCGTCAGCAGGCTCTGGTCGGCCTCGATACGGTCACCGACCTTGACGAACAGCTCGATGATTTCACCTTCACCGCTGCCGATGTCAGGTACGCGAATGAGTTCGCTCACTTAAAAATACTCCTCAGCAGTCCAGTGGGTTGCGCTTGTCCGGGTCGATGCCGAACTTGACGATGGCGTCAGCCACAACCTTGGGTTCGATCTCGCCACGGTCAGCCAGGGCTTCCAGGGCAGCCAGCACCACGAAGTGGCGGTCGACTTCGAAGAAGTGACGCAGCTTCTTGCGGCTGTCGCTGCGACCGTAACCGTCGGTACCCAGGACTTTGAACTCTTTGCTCGGCACCCACTGGCGAATCTGCTCGGCGAACAGCTTCATGTAGTCGGTGGAGGCGATGACCGGGCCCTTGCGACCGGCCAGGCACTCTTCGACGTAGGTCTGCTGAGGCTTCTGGCCAGGCTTGAGGCGGTTGGCGCGTTCCACGGCCAGGCCGTCGCGACGCAGTTCGTTGAAGCTGGTGACGCTCCACACGTCGGCGCCGACGTTGAACTCTTCACGCAGGATCTTCGCAGCTTCGCGGACTTCGCGCAGGATGGTGCCGGAGCCCATCAGCTGTACGTGGTGCGCGGCTTCGCGGGTGTCTTCCTCGAGCAGGTACATGCCCTTGATGATGCCTTCCTCGACACCGGCCGGCATGGCTGGCTGCTGGTAGGATTCGTTCATCACGGTGATGTAGTAGAAGATGTCCTGTTGCTCTTCGGTCATCTTCTTCATGCCGTCCTGGATGATCACCGCCAGCTCATAGCCGTAGGTCGGATCGTAGGTGCGGCAGTTCGGGATGGTGCCCGCCATCATGTGGCTATGACCGTCTTCGTGCTGCAGGCCTTCACCGTTCAGGGTGGTACGGCCGGCGGTACCGCCGATCAGGAAGCCACGGGTGCGGCTGTCGCCAGCGGCCCAGGCCAGGTCGCCAATGCGCTGGAAGCCGAACATCGAGTAGAAGATGTAGAACGGCAGCATCGGCTGGTTGTGGCAGCTGTACGAGGTACCGGCAGCGATGAACGACGACATGGCGCCGGCTTCGTTGATGCCTTCCTCGAGGATCTGGCCCTTCTTGTCTTCGCGGTAGAACATCACCTGGTCTTTATCGACTGGCTCGTAGAGCTGGCCGACCGACGAGTAGATGCCCAACTGGCGGAACATGCCTTCCATACCGAAGGTACGGGCTTCGTCCGGGATGATCGGGACGATGCGCTGGCCGATGTCCTTGTCCTTGACCAGCTGCGCCAGAATACGCACGAAGGCCATGGTGGTGGAGATTTCGCGGTCGCCCGAGCCGTCGAGGATCGCTTTCAGCGTTTCCAGTGGCGGGGTCGGCACGCTGAAGCTCTTGGCGCGACGCTGAGGCACGAAACCGCCCAGGGCAGCACGGCGCTCGGCCAGGTACTTGGCTTCGGCAGAACCTTCTTCAGGCTTGAAGAACGGCAGGTTCTCAAGGTCGGCATCCTTGACCGGGATGTCGAAGCGGTCACGGAAGTGACGCAGGCTGTCGACGTCGACCTTCTTGGTGTTGTGCGCGGTGTTCTTGGCTTCGCCGGCACCGGTACCGTAACCCTTGATGGTCTTGGCCAGGATGACGGTCGGCTGCTCTTTGTGGTTCACGGCCTGGTGGTATGCCGCGTAGACCTTGTACGGGTCGTGGCCGCCACGGTTGAGCTTCCAGATCTCGTCGTCGGACAGGTCTTCGACCATGGCCTTGAGCTCTGGGGTGTTGAAGAAGTTCTCACGGACGTACGCGCCGTCCTTGGCCTTGTAGTTCTGGTACTCGCCGTCGATGACTTCGTCCATGCGGCGCTGCAGGGCACCGTTGGTGTCCTTGGCCAGCAGTGGGTCCCAGAAGCGGCCCCAGACGACTTTGTTGACGTTCCAGCCACCGCCACGGAACACGCCTTCGAGTTCCTGGATGATCTTGCCGTTGCCGCGAACCGGGCCGTCGAGGCGCTGCAGGTTGCAGTTGATGACGAAGATCAGGTTGTCCAGCTTCTCGCGGCCGGCCAGGGCGATCGCGCCCAGGGATTCCGGCTCGTCGCACTCGCCGTCGCCCATGAAGCACCAGACCTTCTGCTTGCCGGCCGGGATGAAGCCACGGGCTTCCAGGTACTTCATGAAGCGCGCCTGGTAGATCGCCTGGATCGGGCCCAAGCCCATCGAAACGGTCGGGAACTGCCAGAAGTCAGGCATCAGCCACGGGTGCGGGTACGAAGACAGGCCGTTGCCGTCCACTTCCTGACGGAAGTTGTTCATCTGTTCTTCGTTGATGCGGCCTTCCATGAAGGCGCGGGCGTAGACGCCTGGCGAAGCGTGGCCCTGGAAGAAGATCAGGTCGCCGCCGTGTTCGTCGGTCGGGGCCTGGAAGAAGTAGTTGAAGCCGATGTCATACAAGGTAGCGCTGGAGGCGAAGCTGGAGATGTGTCCGCCCAGGTCCGAGTCTTTCAGGTTGGTGCGCATGACCATGGCCAGGGCGTTCCAACGCACCATCGAGCGAATGCGGCGTTCCATGAACAGGTCGCCGGGCATGCGTGCTTCGTGGGTGACAGGGATGGTGTTGCGGTACGGCGTGGTGATGGCATACGGCAGCTGCGAGCCACTGCGGGTGGCCAGCTCGCCCATACGGGTCATCAGGTAATGAGCGCGGTCTTCGCCTTCTTTGTCGAGGACCGACTCCAGGGCATCCAGCCATTCCTGGGTTTCGATTGGATCGAGGTCTTGCATGGCTTGCTCCAGGGCGGAAAGGCCACCAGAATCGATGGCCTGAGTTTGCGACTGGCCTTATGGGCAGACGTCGTGAATTCTTGGATTACCGGACAGTCATCCGGCGCGGTGTAGTTTTACTACAAATGCTTTCGCATTTCATGCTTTTGCACGTTGGGCGTAGTAGTAAAACTACACAAATGCGACGTTTGGTCGCATCCCGGGTTGTGAGGAAAAACGTTCATGTTGGTTGGCGGTGTGTCGCGAGCAGGTGAATCTTGATGGGTTTTGCCAATTTTTCGGCTTTATCAGCTATTTCCAACTTTTGTACGACAGTCCAACCGTGGTCCAACCCCCGTTTGACCTCCCCAACCGCTCTCTTTCACGCCGATCAAGGATAGACCATGCGCCTGCCTTTGCCGCTCGATCTGCCTGCCGCTCTCCAACCACTGGTCGCTCGCAACCAGCAATTTCTTCGCGATGCCTTGGCCGGTCATGCTGACCTGCAACTGGACAGCCTGGGCGTCGAGCATCGGCGCCAGTTCGACCAGGTCGCCGCCGCCAGCGACTTCGTCCTGGAGCAGGCCCAGCGCGATCCGGCGGTGCTGTTCGAGCTGCTGGCCAGTGGCGCTATGGACCGGGCATACACCCCGGGGCAACTGCGCGCTCACATCCACGTCGTCGCCCAGGCCGCGCAAAGCGAGGACGAACTGGCGCGCAACCTGCGCCGCGAGCGCAACCGCCAGCAGTTGCGCATCATCTGGCGCGACCTGACCCGCCAGGCAGCGTTGGCCGAGACCTGCCGCGACCTGTCCGACCTGGCCGACGCCAGCATCGACGAAGCCTATCAATGGCTCTACCCGCGCCATTGCCAGCAGTTTGGCACCCCCATCGGCAATCGCAGCGGCCAGCCCCAGCACCTGGTGGTGCTGGGCATGGGCAAGCTGGGCGCGGTGGAACTGAACCTGTCGTCGGACATCGACCTGATCTTCGCCTTCCCCGAGGGCGGTGAAACCGAAGGCGTGAAGCGCTCGCTGGACAACCAGGAGTTCTTCACCCGCCTGGGCCAGCGCCTGATCAAGGCGCTCGACCCGGTCACCGTCGATGGCTTCGTGTTCCGTGTCGACATGCGCCTGCGCCCGTACGGCTCTGCCGGGGCGTTGGTGCTCAGCTTCAATGCCCTGGAGCAGTACTACCAGGACCAGGGGCGCGACTGGGAACGCTACGCCATGATCAAGGCGCGGGTGGTGGCCGGCGACCAGGCGGCCGGTGCGCAGCTGCAGGAAATGCTGCGGCCGTTCGTCTATCGGCGTTACCTGGACTTCTCCGCCATCGAAGCGCTGCGCACCATGAAGCAGCTTATCCAGCAGGAGGTGCGGCGCAAGGGCATGGCCGACAACATCAAGCTGGGGGCCGGCGGCATCCGCGAAGTCGAGTTCATCGCCCAGGCATTCCAGCTGATCCATGGCGGGCGCGACCTGAGCCTGCAGCAGCGGCCGCTGCTGAAGGTGCTGACCACCCTGGAGGGCCAGGGCTACCTGCCACCGGCGGTGGTCGCCGAGCTGCGCGACGGCTACGAGTTCCTGCGTTATACCGAGCACGCGATCCAGGCCATCGCCGACCGCCAGACCCAGATGCTGCCGGATGACCCGACCGACCGCGCGCGCATCGCCTATATGCTGGGCTTTGCCGATTGGGACGGTTTCCATGCCCAACTGATGCACTGGCGCGGGCGGATCGACTGGCATTTCCGCCAGGTGATCGCCGATCCGGATGAGGATGAGGCCGAGGGCGAACTCGTAGTCGGTGGCGAATGGTCGCCCCTGTGGGAGCAGGCCCAGGATGAAGAAGCCGCCGGGCGCCAGTTGCAGGAGGCCGGTTTCCACCAGCCTGCCGAGGCGCTGCGTCGGCTCAATGCCTTGCGGGTCAGCCCGACGCTGCGTTCGATGCAGCGCATCGGTCGTGAACGCCTGGATGCCTTCATCCCCCGGCTGCTGGCCCAAGCGGTCGAGCACGACAACCCGGACCTGGTGCTGGAGCGGGTGCTGCCACTGGTCGAGGCGGTGGCGCGCCGCTCCGCCTACCTGGTGCTGCTTACCGAAAACCCCGGTGCCCTGCGCCGTCTGCTGACCTTGTGCGCGGCCAGTCCATGGATTGCCGAGCAGATGGCCCGTTACCCGCTGCTGCTCGACGAGCTGCTCAACGAAGGCCGGCTGTTCAGCCCGCCGCTGGCACCGGAGCTGGCCGCCGAGCTGCGCGAGCGGCTCACCCGTATCCCCGAGGACGACCTGGAACAGCAGATGGAGGCCCTGCGCCACTTCAAGCTGGCTCACAGTCTGCGCGTGGCCGCCTCGGAGATCAGTGGCAACCTGCCGTTGATGAAGGTCAGCGACTACCTGACCTGGCTCGCCGAGGCCATTCTCGACCAGGTGCTGGCCCTGGCCTGGCGCCAGACCGTGGCGCGCCATGGCCAGCCCAAGCGCAGCGACGGCAGCCTGTGCGACCCTGGCTTCATCATCGTCGGCTACGGCAAGGTCGGCGGCCTCGAGCTGGGCCACGGCTCGGACCTGGACCTGGTGTTCATCCACGATGGCGACCCGAACGCCGAAACCGACGGTGCCAAGCCCATCGACAGCGCGCAGTTCTACACCCGCCTGGGCCAGCGCATCATCCACCTGCTGACCACCCAGACCAACTCCGGCCAGCTCTATGACGTGGACATGCGCTTGCGTCCGTCCGGCGCCTCGGGGTTGCTGGTGAGCTCGCTGGGCGCCTTCGAGCGCTACCAGCAGAACGAGGCCTGGACCTGGGAACACCAGGCCCTGGTGCGGGCCCGGGTGCTGGTGGGTTGTCCGCAGGTGGCGAGTGCGTTCGAGGGCGTGCGGGCCAAGGTGCTCGGCCAGCCTCGTGACCTGGACAAGCTACGCGTCGAAGTGAGCGAGATGCGCGCCAAGATGCGTGACAACCTGGGCACCAAGATCACCGCCGCAGGCACGGCGGGCAATGCCTTCGATGCCGGGCAGCCCTTCGATATCAAGCAGGATGCCGGCGGTATCGTGGATATCGAATTTATGGTGCAATACGCCGCTTTGGCCTGGTCCCACGACCATCCGGCCATACTGCGCTGGACCGACAACATCCGTATCCTCGAAGAGCTCGAACAGGCCGGGTTGATGCCCGCCGCCGACGCCGTGCTGCTGCGCGAGCTGTACAAGGCGTTCCGCTCGGCCTCGCACCGCCAGGCGTTGCAGAAGCAGGCCGGGGTGATCGACGCGGCGCAGTTCGCCGAGGAGCGTCGCGAGGTGCGGCGGATCTGGGGACAGTTGGGTTTGAGCTGAGATTGTCGGGACCGCTTTGCGGCCTTTTCGCCGGTAAGCCGGCTCCCACAGGTGAATGCGGTCCATGTGGGAGCCGGCTTGCCGGCGAAAAGGGCGCAGCGCGCCCTCGGTGGTACACTGTCCGCCACATAGCCTGAATATAAAGAGGGGAGGCCAGGTTGTAGCGCAGCCTGCAGCCTCCCCGAATGTTTCTGGATAAAGCATGAGAATACTGATCATTGGCCCGAGCTGGGTCGGCGACATGGTGATGGCGCAGACCCTGTTCCAGAGCCTCAAACAGCAGCACCCCGACTGCGTGATCGACGTGCTGGCACCCGAGTGGAGCCGGCCGATCCTCGAACGCATGCCCGAGGTGCGCCAGGCCTTGAGCTTCCCGCTCGGCCACGGCGCGCTGGAGCTGGCCACGCGACGGCGCATCGGCAAGTCGCTGGCCGGCCAGTACGACCAGGCGATCCTGCTGCCCAATTCGCTCAAGTCGGCGCTGGTGCCGTATTTCGCCGGCATCCCCAAGCGCACCGGCTGGCGCGGCGAGATGCGCTACCTGCTGCTCAACGATGTGCGCAAGCTGGACAAGGCGCGCTACCCGCTGATGATCGAGCGCTTCATGGCCCTGGCCTACGCACCGGGTACCGAGCTGCCCAAGCCGTATCCGCGCCCGGCCCTGCAAATCGAGGCCGCCAGCCGCGAGGCCGCCCTGGCCAAGTTTGGCCTGGAGCTGGACCGTCCGGTGCTCGCCCTGTGCCCCGGCGCCGAGTTCGGCGAGGCCAAGCGCTGGCCCGCCGAGCATTACGCCGAGGTGGCCGAGGCGATGATCCGCCAGGGCTGGCAGGTGTGGTTGTTCGGTTCGAAGAACGACCACCCGGTTGGCGAGCAGATCCGCGACCGGCTGATCCCGGGCCTGCGTGAAGAATCCTGCAACCTGGCCGGCGAGACCTCGCTGGCCGAGGCCATCGACCTGATGTCCTGCGCCAGCGCGGTGGTGTCCAATGACTCCGGGCTGATGCACGTGGCCGCCGCCCTCAACCGTCCGCTCGTGGCGGTGTATGGCTCGACCTCGCCGGGCTTTACCCCGCCGCTGGCCGACCAGGTGGAAGTGGTGCGCACCGGTATCGAATGCAGCCCCTGCTTCGACCGCACCTGCCGCTTCGGCCACTACAACTGCCTGCGGCTGCTGGAGCCGGCGAAAGTGATCGCCGCCTTGCACAGCCTGGGTGGCTCCGACCTGATCGCAACCGTGGCCGAGGTCGACTGAGTGCGGGTTCTGATCATCAAGACGTCGTCGCTGGGTGACGTCATCCATACCTTGCCGGCGCTCACCGACGCCGCCCATGCCATCCCCGGCATCCGTTTTGACTGGGTGGTGGAGGAGGGCTTCGCCGAGATCCCCAGCTGGCACCCGGCGGTCGACCAGGTGATTCCGGTGGCTATCCGCCGCTGGCGCAAGAATATCTGGCAGACGCTCAAGAGCGGCGAGTGGAAGGCCTTCAAGCAGCGCCTGCGCGAGCGCAAGTACGACCTGGTGATCGATGCCCAGGGCCTGGTCAAGTCGGCCTGGCTGACCCGTTACGTGAAAGCGCCGGTAGCCGGCCTGGACCGTTACTCGGCCCGTGAGGGCTGGGCCAGCCGCTTCTACGACCGGAGGCTGTCGGTCGCTGTCGGCCAGCATGCCGTTGAGCGCGTGCGCCAACTGTTCGCCCTGGCCCTGGCCTACGACCTCCCGGAAGGGCTGGGCAACTACGGCCTTGACCTCAACCGCCTGCAACTGCCGCCCGCCGCGCCTTACGTGGTGTTCCTGCACGGCACCACCTGGGCCACCAAGCACTGGCCCGAGGCCTACTGGCGCGAGCTGGCCGAGCGCATGGGCCGGCGCAAGCTGCAAGTGATGCTGCCATGGGGCAACCCTGCGGAAAAAGCCCGCGCCGAGCGCATCGCCCAGGGCTTGAACAATTGCCAGGTGCTGCCCAAATTGAACCTGGCGGGCGTGGCCCGTGTGCTGGCCGCCGCCAAGGCCTGCGTGGCGGTGGACACCGGCCTGGGTCACCTGGCCGCCGCCCTGGATGTGCCGACCATCTCCCTGTTCGGCCCCACCAACCCTGGTCTGACCGGTGCCTACGGACGCGCCCAGATCCACCAGGCGAGCGACTTCCCCTGCGCCCCGTGCCTGCAGAAGAAGTGCACCTACAAACCGAGCGCCGAGGACCTGCGCCGGTTCGATCTCAAACGCGAGTGGCCGCTGTGCTTCACTCGCCTGAATCCCGAGCATGTGGCGGGCCGCTTGAGCGCGCTGCTGCTGGCTGAGGATGTTCGTTGATGCAACTGGCTTTTGTGCTCTACAAGTATTTCCCCTTTGGCGGGCTGCAGCGTGACTTCATGCGCATCGCCCTCGAATGCCAGAAGCGTGGCCACCAGATCCGTGTGTACACGCTGATCTGGGAAGGTGACATTCCACCGGGCTTCGAGGTGCTGGTGGCGCCGGTCAAGGCGCTGTTCAACCACCGCCGCAACGAGAAGCTCAGTGCGTGGATGGCGGCGGACCTGGCCAAGCGTCCGGTCGATCGCCTGGTCGGCTTTAACAAGATGCCCGGCCTGGACGTCTACTACGCCGCTGACGGCTGCTTTGAAGACAAGGCCCAGACCCTGCGCGGCGGCCTCTACCGCCGTTGGGGCCGCTATCGCCACTTCGCCGAATACGAGCGGGCGGTGTTCGCCAAGGATGCACGCACCGAGATCCTGATGATCTCCGAGGTGCAGCAGCCGCTGTTCATCAAGCACTACGGCACGCCCGAGGCGCGTTTCCACCTGCTGCCGCCGGGCATTTCCCAGGACCGCCGGCGTCCGGCCGACGCCGAGGCCATCCGCGCCGCCTTCCGCCAGGAGTTCGGCCTGGCCGACGACGAGTTGCTGCTGGTGCAGATCGGCTCGGGCTTCAAGACCAAGGGCGTCGACCGCAGCCTCAAGGCCCTCGCGGCGCTGCCGTCGGCCCTGCGCAAGCGCACGAAACTGATGGTCATCGGCCAGGACGACCCCAAGCTGTTCCAGGTGCAGAGCACGGCTCTCGGCCTGGGTGACCAGGTGCAGTTCCTCAAGGGGCGCAGCGATATCCCGCGCTTCCTGCTTGGCGCCGATCTGCTGATCCACCCGGCCTACAACGAAAACACCGGTACCGTATTGCTCGAGGCGCTGGTCGCCGGCCTGCCGGTGCTGGTATCGCAGGTGTGCGGCTATGCCCACTACATCGCCGAGGCCGACAGCGGCCTGGTGCTGGACGAGCCGTTCGAGCAGGACCAGCTCAACGCCTATCTGCAACGCATGCTCGAAGACGCCGCGGCCCGTGCATCCTGGTCGAGCAACGGCGTGGCGTTCGCCGCCACCGCCGACCTGTACAGCATGCCGCAGCATGCCGCCGACGTGATCCTTGGGCAGGAAACCGCATGAAGCTGATACTGGCCGAACCGTTCAAGCGCCTGTGGGCCGGGCGTGACCCCTTCGACGCCGTCGAAGCCCTGCAGGGCGAGGTGTACCGCGAGCTGGAAGGCCGTCGCACCCTGCGTACCGAGGTCGATGGCGCGGGCTTCTTCGTCAAGATCCACCGTGGCATCGGCTGGGGCGAGATCTTCAAGAACCTGTTCAGCGCCAAGCTGCCGGTGCTTGGCGCCGGCCAGGAATGGCGTGCGATCCAGCGCCTGCATGAAGTCGGCGTGCCGACCATGACCGCGGTGGCTTATGGCGAGCGTGGCGGCAATCCGGCCACCCAGCACTCGTTCATCGTCACCGAGGAGCTGGCGCCGACCGTCAGCCTGGAAGACTTCAGCATCGACTGGGTGAAGCAGCCGCCAGCGCCGCGCCTGAAGCGCGCGCTGATCGCCGAGGTGGCGAAGATGACCGGCGGCATGCACCGCGCCGGGGTCAACCACCGCGACTGCTACATCTGCCACTTCCTGCTGCACACCGATCGCCCGGTGACGGCCGACGACTTCCGGCTGTCGGTGATCGACCTGCACCGTGCCCAGACCCGGGCGACGGTCAGCCGCCGCTGGCGCGACAAGGACCTGGCCGCCCTGTATTTCTCGGCCCTGGACATCGGCCTGACCCGCCGTGACAAGCTGCGCTTCTTGCGTGGCTATTTCCAGCGCCCGTTGCGCCAGGTGCTCAAGGACGAGGCCGCACTGCTCGCCTGGCTGGAGCGCAAGGCGCAGAAACTCTACGACCGCAAGCAACGTTACGGGGACGCACTCTGATGGCGAGCTGGAACCTGGCGCCCGAGTATGCGCACCTGGCGGCCGATTTCGGCAGTATCGACGCGGTGTTCGCCATCCAGGGCGAGCGCCTGACCCGCGACCCGTTGAGCGAGGTCATCCGTATCGAACGGGACGGGGTCAACTACTACGTCAAACGCTACACCGGCGCCGGCAAGCACATGCGCCGCTACCTGGGGCGCCCGCGAGTCAAGGCCGAGTGGCAGAACCTCAAGCAGTTCGCCAAGTGGGGCATCCCCACCGCCGACGTGGTCGCCTGGGGCCTCGAGCGCCAGGGCCTGGCGTTTGGCCGTGGGGCGATGATCACCCGCGAACTGCCACGCACCGAGGATCTCTCTGCGTTGGCCGAGCGCGATGACCCGCGCCTGCGTGATGCAGCCTGGGTCGATCATGTCAGCCGCCAGCTGGCGCGGCACACCCGGGTGATGCACGATCACCATTTCGCCCACAACGATCTCAAATGGCGCAACCTGCTGGTCGATGACCAGGGCACGCTGTTCTTCATCGATTGCCCGACCGGCGACTTCTGGCGCGGCTTCATGCTGCGCCACCGGTTGATCAAGGACCTGGCCTGCCTGGACAAGGTCGCCAAGTATCACCTGTCGGCGACCCAGCGCCTGCGCTTCTACCTGCAGTACCGCGGGCATGCGCGCCTGCATGCGCGCGACAAGAAGCGCATCCGTCAGGTGCTGAGCTTTTTCGAGGGAAGGGAATGACCGACTACCTGGCCAGTGCCGACCAGGCGCTGCTGCAACGCCACGGACTGGGCGACTTCGAGGCGCTCTGGGCCTTGCAACTGGACGCCGTGGATGAACCCAACACCGGCCGCGGCGGCTGGAGCAGCGTGTTCCGCCTCGAGCTCGAGGGCAAGGGCTACTACCTCAAGCGCCAGAGCGACTACCTGACTCGCAGCCTGCACCGGCCGTTCGGCGAGCCGACCTTCGCCCGTGAGTTTCGCAACATCAGTCGTTACCAGAAGCTCGATATCCCGGCACTGCAGGCGGTCTTCTATGGGGAGCGCAAACAGGCCGGCCAACACCGGGCGATCCTCATGACCCGGGCGCTGGACGAATGGACCGACCTTGAGCATTTGCTCGGCCATTGGCCGCAGACACCCGCGCCGCAACGCCAGGGCATCCTCCAGGCCTGTGGCCAGCTGGCGCGCACCCTGCACGGTGCCGGGCAGATGCACGGTTGCTTCTACCCCAAGCACATCTTCCTGCGTGAGCGCCGCGAGGGCTGGCAGGCACAGTTGATCGACCTGGAGAAGACCCGTCCGCTGCTGTTCGGCATGCGTGACCGGGTCAAGGACCTCGAGCCGCTGCTACGGCGTGCCCGGGCCTGGAGCGAGGCAGACGTGCGTGTGCTGCTGGCCGCCTACCTGGAGCAGCCGGCAGACAGCGCCCTGGTTTCCACCTGGCTGCAACGCCTGACCCAACGCCGCCGTCACAAAGAGGCCCGCTGATGCGCCTGTCCGAATTGAAGGAGGCCGGGCGCAGCCCAAGCCTGCCCCTGACCATCACCCTCGCCGACGCGGCGGGCAGCGCCGACCTGCAACTGCTCAGCCTGCTGCGTGTGCTGCCGGGCCAGCGCTATGTCGGCGCCGGTATCTGGCGTGGCACCAAGGTCCTGGCCAAGTTGCTGGTCGGCGGCAACGCCGCCCGCCACTTCCAGCGCGAACGCGATGGCGCCCGACTGATGGCCGATCAGGGCCTGACCACGCCGCGGCTGCTGGTCGATGGCCTCAAGGAAGGCGAAGGTGGCTGGCTGTTGTTCGAATACCTCGATCACGCCGAAAGCCTGGGTGACGCCTGGGCCAAGGTGGAATCATTGCCGATGCTCGCCGACGAGCAGCACCTGGTGCTTGGCGAGGCGTTGACCGCCATCGCACACCTGCATGCCAAGGGTTTGTGGCAGGAAGACCTGCACCTGGACAACCTGCTGCGCGAGGACGGTCAGCTGTACCTGATCGACGGCGCCGGCATCAAGGCCGAAACGCCCGGCCAGCAGCTGTCGCGCCAGCGCGTGCTGGAAAACCTCGGGGTGTTCTTCGCCCAGTTGCCCAAGCGCCTGGAGCCTTTTATCGAGGAGGCGCTGGTGCATTACATCCTGGCCAACGCCGAGCATGCGCTGCCGCTGGAAGCGCTGCAAAAGCAGGTGGACAAGGTGCGCAACTGGCGCCTGAAGGACTACCTGGCCAAGGCCGGGCGCGAATGCACGCTGTTCAGCGTCGAACGTAGCCTGTCGGGCCTGCGCGCCATCCGTCGCGGCGAAGTCGAGGCGCTGCTGCCGGTGCTCGAGCAGGCCGATGCGCTGATCGACCGGGGTCACCTGTACAAGACCGGTGGCGCGGCCAGCGTGGCGCGTATCGAGGTGGCCGGCCGCACGCTGGTGCTCAAGCGCTACAACATCAAGAACACCGCGCACTGGTTCAAGCGCTTCTGGCGCCCGAGCCGAGCCTGGCATTCGTGGATCGAGGGACATCGCCTTGAGTTTCTCGACATTGCCACGCCACGGCCATTGGCGGTGCTGGAGCAGCGTACCCTGGGCCTGCGCAGCCGCGCCTATCTGGTCACCGAGTACGCCGACGGGCCGGACCTGATCGAATGCTTCGCGCCCTATGTGGAAAGCGGCGAGGCGCCCGACGAGCAGGTCGAGGCCCTGGTGCGGGTGATGCAACAGCTGATCCGCGAGCGTATCAGCCATGGCGACTTCAAGGGCCACAACCTGTTCTGGCAGGACGGGCAATGGTCGCTGATCGACCTCGACGCCATGTGCCAACATGCCACCCAGCTCAGTTTTGCCCCGGCTTTCGCCCGGGACCGGGCTCGGTTGTTGCGCAACTGGCCGAGTGGCAGCGCGCTGTACCAGCGACTGGACCAGGTGTTGCCGCGGTTGGATGCTTGAGTGACTGGCAGCCTATCGCCGCCAGAACCCACTCAGCCCGAGGCCGGCTGAAACACCTAGCCCCACCCAGGCCAGAACATCCCACATCCCATCCCCGAGCAGTGCGGCAAACAGTCCGGCCGCACTGAGCAAGGCGATCAGCGCCGGCCAGGCGAAGATCCTTCCTGTGCTTTGCGACTTGTGGCTCATGCCCGCGCCTCCCGCGATTTGCGTTGCTTGCCCCACCACAGGTACAGGCCGCTGCCCAGCACGATGATGGTCAGGATATCGAGCACGGCCCAGAGGATCTGCATCGGTCGGCCTCCGTAGTCGCCGAAGTGCAGGGGCTGTGACAGGCCCATGGCGTCCATGTACCAGGGGCGCTCGCCCACGGCAGTCACCTCCAGGGTGCGCGCGTCGATCAGGATCGGCGTGAACAGGTGCGAGGTCAGGTTGGTGGCGCCATTCATGAACACCGCATAGTGGTGCTCGCTGGAGAAGCGGGTGCCGGGGAAGGCAATGAAGTCCGGGCGCATGCCGGGCGCGGCCTGTTCGGCGATCTTCAGCAGTTGCGTGGCCGGAGCGCGCTCGGTGAGCGGCGGTGCATCGCGGTAGGGCGCGACCATGGCCGCCAGGCTGTCGTTGCGCCAGGCGGCGATCACCAGGTCGGACAGGGCGCTGATCACCCCGGTGACGCCGACCACCAGGGCCCAGGTCAGGGTGACCACGCCGATCAGGTTGTGCAGGTCGAGCCAGCGCAGGCGCCGGGATTTGTCGTGGCGCACCGTGGCGAACTCCAGGCGGCGCATGAACGGCGCGTACAGCACCGTGCCGGAGACGATCGCGACGACGAACAGCAGGCCCATGAAGGCCAGCCACAGCTTGCCGGGCAGCCCGGCGAACATGTCCACGTGCAGGCGCAGCATCAGCATCATGAAACCGCCGTTGGCCGCCGGCATGGCCACGGCCTCGCCGGTGCGGGCATCGAGCATGAAGGTGTGCGATTGGTCCGGGTGGGTGCCGGCAGTGGCGGCCATGATCGCCACCACGCCGTTGGGTTCGTCCTCTTCGTAGCCGAAGTACTGCATGACTTCGCCAGGGCGGTGTTGCTCGGCCTTGAGCACCAGTTGCTGCAGGTCCAGGTGCGGGGTGCCGGCCGGCATTTCGCGCAGTTCGGGGGCATCGCCCAGCACATGTTCCAACTCGTGGTGGAAGATCAGCGGCAGGCCGGTCAGGGCCAGCAGCAGCAGGAACAGCGTGCACACCAGGCTGCTCCAGGTGTGGATCACTGACCAGCGGCGGATGGTTTGGCTTTTCATCACGGCTCCTTACGCCATCGCGGGGCCAGCCCGCTCCCACCAATCGTGAGAGCGGGCTGGCCCCGCGATGGCTTCGGTCACTCAGAACTTGTAGGTGGCGCTGGCGACGACACTGCGCTGGTCGCCGTAGTAGCAGTAGTAGCCGTCGCAGGTCGAGAGGTAGTCCTTGTTCAGCAGGTTGCTGGCGTTGACCGCCACCGAGGCGCCTTTGAGGCTGCTGTCCAGGCGGCCCAGGTCGTAGTGCACCGCAGCGTCGAACACAGTGTAGGCCTTGCTCTTGCCGAGCCAGGTGTTGGCTTCGTCACCGTAGCGGTTGCCGGTGTAGCGTGCGCCAAGGCCAATGCCGAAGCCGTCAAGCACACCGGTATGCCAGGTGTAGTCGGCCCACAAGGAGGCCTGCTGGTTGGGCATCTGCTGCAGACGGTTGCCTTTGTGCGGCCCTTTCTGGACTTCGGACTTGGCCAGGGTGTAGGCGGCGATCACTTTCAGGTTGTCGGTGACGTCGGAGACGGCTTCCAGCTCCAGGCCGTGGACCTTGACCTCGCCGGTCTGGCTGGAGACCGGCACCCCACCCACGTTGTTGGTGACGGTCACGTTCTTCTGGGTGAGGTCATACACGGCCGCAGACAACAGGGTGTTGGAGCCAGGTGGCTGGTACTTGATGCCGAGCTCCCATTGCTGGCCTTCGGTCGGTTTGAACGACTTCTCGACGTCTGCGTTCGAGCCGCTGCTTGGCTGGAACGACTCGGCATAGGACAGATAGGGAACAAAGCCTGAATCGAACACGTAGCTCAGCGCCGCGTTGCCGCTGAACTGCTTGTCGCGCTGGGTGTTGGTGGCATTGCCCTTGTTGCGGAACGTGGTGCCGGTATGCACCCAGTCTTCACGCCCGCCCAGGGTCAGGCGCCATTTGTCGAGCGCCATCTGGTCCTGGATGTAGAGCCCGGTCTGCACGGTTTTCTGGTTGTAGTCCAGATAGGCCGCGGAGCGGTCTGGGCGGATGATCGGCAAGCCGTACACCGGGTTGTTGACGTTGGTGGCTGGTACGTCGAAGCCATAGATCGAGAGGAAGTCGGACTCGGTGCGCTGGTGGTCCAGGCCGATCAGAACCGTGTGGCTGATGTCACCAGTGGTGAAGTCGGCCTGGAAGTTGTTGTCGAGCGCGAATTGGCTGATGTCCTCATCGACGTTGGTGGACATGCGGTTGGCATTGCCCTCGTTGTCCACCGGGCCGCCGGGTTGGAAGTAGGCACCAACGGTGAGCGCCTGGAATGACAACTCGCTCTTGGTGTAGCGCACGTTCTGGCGGAACTGCCAGACATCGTTGAAACGATGTTCGAAGGCATAGCCCAGCGCGTAGTAGGTGCGGTCGTAGTATTCGTAATCCGGGTCACCCAGGTTCTTGTGGCGGGAGACCTTGCCGAACGGCATGTCGATCTTGGTGCCTTGGATCGGGTAGAACTGGCTGGTGGCGCCGGTATCGTCGCGGGTGAACTGGCTGAGGAAGGTCAGCGAGGTGTCTTCGTCGATGTTCCAGGTCAGGCTTGGGGCGATGTTGTAGCGTTTGTTGTCGATATGGTCGATCTGTGTGCCGCTGTCGCGCACCACGCCGCTGACGCCATAGAGGAACTGGCCCTGCTCATCAAGCTTGCCGGTGCTGGCGAAGTTGATCTGCCGGTGGTTGTCGCTACCGTACTGCAACTGGATCTCGTGGCTGCTCTCGGCCTGGGGGCGGCGGCTGACCATGTCCAGCAGGCCGCCGGGTGGGGTCTGGCCATACACCGATGAGGCCGGGCCACGCAGCAGCGCAAGGCGGTCGAGGTTCCAGGTTTCGGCTTTCGGGTTGGCATAGACGCCGCGGGGCAGGGGCAGGCCGTCGAGGAACTGGGTCGGCTCGAAGCCGCGCACGCGCATCCAGTCATAGCGGGTGTCGCTGCCGAAACTGGCGGAGACGATGCCGGGCATGTACTTCACCGCATCATCCAGGCTCTGCACGCCGCGGTCGCTCATCTGCTGGCGGGTGGCGACGGAAATGGAGCGTGGGACTTCGACCAGCGCGGTGTCGGTCTTGGTGCCGGCGGCGGTGCGCTTGGCGGTATAGTCCTCCACCGGACCCCAGGCACTTTCAAAGCTGCTGTTGGCGTCGATGTTGGTTTCCGGCAGCGCCAGGCTGCCTTCCGCCACCAGGCTGTAGCTGCCGGCGCTGCTTTGCTGCAACTGCAGGCCGGTACCACGCAGGGCTGCCTGTAGCGCGCCGATACCGTTGTACTGGCCGCTTACCGGCGCCGAATTGCGCCCACTGACCAGCGCCGGATCCAGCGCCAGGGCGATACCGGCCTGGCTGGCGATCTGGTTCAGGGTGCTGGCCAGCGGTGCACTGGGCAGGTTGTAGGCACGCATGGCGGACTGTTCGGCGGCGAACAGGGCGGTGCTGGCCAACGGGGTGGCCAGGCCGATGGCCAGGGCCATCAGGCTGGGGCGAAGCAAAGCATCAACGGCACGGGACATTCAGCGGCTCCTCGACGAAATAGTGCTGACTGCTTCCTTGCCGAGCGAGAGTGGGAAAGTGACAGGGGGGTCTGAAAAAAAATACGACTGATTTGCAAAACCCTTTGGGAGGCGGCAAGCCGGCTCCCAAAGGGTGGTCTGGCTGGGGCTATTTGGCGGTAACGGTGACCCACCACGGCGTATGCCGTTCGATCTTCACCGGCAGCACCGGTTGCAGCGAGGCCAGGGCCAGGTCGGTGTCGGTCAGCGGGAAACTGCCGCTCACGCGTAGCTCGGCCACTGCGTCGCTGACGCCCAGGTGGCCGCTACGGTACTGGCCGAGGGTGGCCACCAGGTCGGCCAGGCGCACGTTGTCCACCACCAGCATGCCGCGGGTCCAGGCGTCGCTGCCGACCGCCACGGGGCTGACACTGCCAAGGCCGTCGGCGCTCATCAGCACTTGCTGGCCTTCGCGCAGCACCTGCTCGTCGCCGCTGTGCTGGGGTTTGGCGGCTACCGATGCCTGCAGCACCTCCAGGCGTGTGCCGGCCTCCTCGCGCTTGACCAGGAAGCGGGTACCCAGCGGGCGCAGGCGACCTTCCTCGGTGCGCACCAGCAATGGGCGGCTGTCCTTGTGGCCGGTTTCCACCGAGATCTCGCCCTGGTGCAGGACAATCAGCCGTTGTTCGCCCTGGAAGTCGATGTCCACCGCGGTCTGGCTGTTGAGGCTGAGCAGGGTGCCGTCTTCCAGGCGCAGGGTGCGCAACTCGCCGGTACTGGTGCGTTGGTCGGCCAGCCAGTAGGTGGGCGACAGTGACGGTGCGCCAGCCCAGGCCAGCAGGCCGCCAAGCAGCAGCATGCCGGCCAGGCCGCCCAGGCGCTGGCGCAACCCGGCCCGGGATTGCAGCAGGGTGTGGCGTACCGGCCCGGCGGCAGCGTTGACGCGCTGGTCGAGCATGCCCAGTTGCAGCCAGGCGCGGGCGTGCTCCTCGTGGGCGGCGTGCCAGCGCGTGAACTCGCTGCGTTCGTCCGGGGTACCGCTACCTTCGTCGAGGCAGAGCTTCCAGGCGATGGCCGCTTCCAGCACCTTGCTGGAAACCGGGGCATGCTTCATGTCGGCTCCCCGTAAAGGGCGACATAGCACTGGCGCAGGCCTTGGGCGATGTACTGGCGCACGCGCGAGACCGACACCCCGAGGCGCTCGGCGATCTCGGCGTGCCCCAGGCCGTCCAGGCGGTTGTACAGGAAGGCTGCCCGGGCCTTGCTCGACAGTTTGCCCAGCAAGCGGTCGATGGCCTTGAGGTCTTCGAGGATCAGGTGTTGCTGTTCCGGTGACGGGTGCTCGGCTTCGGGCAGCAGCGCCAGTTCCGCGAGGTAGGCCTGCTCGAGGGCGGCACGACGGAAGTGGTCGAACAACAGGCCCTTGGCCACGGCGACCAGAAAGGCGCGGGGTTCGCGGGGGGCGTCCAGGCGCTCGCGGCCGAGCAGGCGCACGAAGGTGTCCTGGCTCAGGTCCTCGGCACGCTGGCGACAGGCGGTGCTGCGCTGCAGCCAGGCCAGCAGCCAGGTGCGATGGTCGCGGTACAGCGCGCCGACCAGTTCGGCATGTGGACTGTGCGCAGACGTCAAGAAGCGTTCCCCGGGAAAGAATGCGTTAACTAACGATAATTATTCGCGATTGTGGCAGAGGCAGGGGGGAGGGCGCAATTGACGCTTATCGGATTGCCAGCATGTCAGGGGAGCGCGATAAAAGTCAGAGGCCGTGGTGCTGCGCCTTGCGTCGTCGCCACTGGCGCACCCGCTGCTCCAGCTGCAGCGGGCTGTCCAGTTGCTGGCGGCGCGCCTGGCTGAACAGGATCAACGCCAGTTCCGCGGTCACCTGGGCATCGGCGCTGGCATGGTGACGGGCCTGGACTTCGAGGCCGAAACGGGCAATCCAGTCGTCCAGCCCGGCCTCGCGCAGCACGGTGTCGGGGTTGAGCATCGGCGCCAGCTCCGCCACATCGAGAAACGGATGCTGCAGGCGCAGGCCCAGGCTGTCCTTCAACGCCCGGGCCAGCATGCGCTGGTCGAACGGGGCATGGAACGCCAGCACCGGACTGTCGCCGATGAACGTCATCAGGTCGAGCAGGGCTTCGGCCGGTTCGCAGCCGGCGGCCAGGGCGCTTGGGCCCAGGCCGTGGATCAGCACGCTGGCGTTGGTTCTCTGTTCGGGGCGGCGCAGGGTCCGCTCGAACGGCCGACCGAGGTCGATGGCACCGTCCTCGATGGCCACCGCGCCGATCGACAGCACCTGGTCGCGATTGAGATTAAGGCCGCTGGTCTCCAGGTCGAGCACCACCCAGCGCTGTTCGCGCAGGGAGCACACACCCAGAGGCGCAGGGCCGGGCAGCGCGGCCAGGCGCCGCTGCAGCGCCGCATCGAGTTCGGGAGCTGTGGGGCGCAACCAGGCGAACAGGTTCACAACTGGTACCGCAAGGCCAGGCTGCTCTGCAGGCGCTGGGCCTGGCGCAGGGACTCGCGCAGGATGCGCCGGTCCAGGTGGTTGAGGCTGTCGGGGTCGAGCCGGTTGGAGTAAGGCATGTTCTCGCGGCTCTGGCGCTGGTGCTGCTGCATGCGGGTCTGCTGGATGAAGTGGTAGGCCTCTTCATAGGCGGCGCCGTCGAGCGGGTCGATGATGCCCTTGGTGATCAGCTGGCGCAGCCGCTCCAGGGTATTGCACGCCGTGATGCCATGGGCCAGGGCCAGCAGCCTGGCGCCATCGACGAACGGGGTCAGGCCCTGCACCTTGAGGTCGAGGGTGGCGGCCTTGTCGTCACCTTGGCGGGTCAGCACGAACTCGCGCAGGCGCCCGACCGGCGGACGCTGGCGCAGGGCGTTGTCGGCCAGCATGCGCTGGAAGATACGGTTGTCCGCGACCTGCTCCAGCAGGCCCTGGCGCAGTTGCTCGCAGCCTTGCTCGTCGCCCCAGACCACGCGCAGGTCGAAGTAGATGCTCGAGCCCAGCAGGTTCTCGGGGCTGGCTTCGCGCACGAAGCCGGCGAAGCGCCGCGCCCACTCGCCACGCGACAGGCACAGCTCGGGGTTGCCGGCCATCACGTTGCCTTTGCACAGGGTGAAGCCGCACTGGGCCAGGTTGTGGTTGATCTGTTGGGCCAACGGCAGCAAGCGTGCGCGGATCGCCTCGGCTTCGGCGCCGTCACGGGCCTCGAAAAGAATGCCGTTGTCCTGGTCGGTGTGCAGGGTCTGCTCGCGGCGGCCCTCGCTGCCGAAGCACAACCAGCTGAACGGCACGCCGGGGTCGCCGCGCTCGGCGATGGCCAGTTCGATCACCCGGCACACGGTGTGGTCGTTGAGCAGGGTGATGATCTGGGTGATCTGCGTCGAGGATGCGCCGTGGGCGAGCATGCGTTCGACCAGCTGGCCGATTTCGCCGCGCAGTGACACCAGGCTGTCCAGCCGCGGTGCATGGCGGATGGTGCGGGCCAGGTGCACCAGGTCGACGCGTTGCAGGGAGAACAGGTCGCGCTCGGAAATCACCCCGCACAGGCGCTGGTTGTCCACCAGGCAGACATGGGCAATGTGGCGCTCGGTCATCGCCATGGCGGCGTCGAACGCACTGGCCTGGGGGCTCAGGTAGAACGGTTTAGCGGTCATGTAGCGCTCGATGGGCGCGGTCAGTTCGGCGCTGGCGTCGGCCACCACCTGGCGCAGGTCGCGCAGGGTGAAGATGCCGATGGGGTGGCGCTGCTCATCGATGATCACGATGCTGCCAACCTGTTGCTCGTGCATCAGCCGCACGGCTTCGCGCAGTGGCGTGTCTGGCGTGCACACCACCGGGTGGCGCAGCGCCAGCTCGCCCAGCGGCGTGTTCAGCGAGTACTGGGTGCCCAGGGTTTCCACGGCGCGCTGGCGCACTTGCTGGTTGACCTGGTCGAGCAGGCTGCTGACGCCGCGCAGGGCGAAGTCGCGGAACACCTCGGACATGGAAAACACACGAATGAACGCGGCCTTGTCCAGTTGCAGGCAGAAGGTGTCCTCGCCGGCCAGGTGCTCGGTGCGGGTGGCCCGCTCGCCGAGCAAGGCCGCCAGCGGGAAGCATTCACCGCTGGTGATCTCGAAGGTGGTCTCGGTGCCTGGCTTGGTGACATGGTGGCGTTCGCCGACCACGCATCCCTGCTTGACGATATAGAAGTGCTCGACCGGGCCCTCGGCCGGCGTGATGATGCTTTCGCCGCCTGCGTAGAAGCGCAGCTGGCACTGTTCCACCAGGTAGGCCAGGTGGCTGTGTTCCATCTGGTTGAACGGCGGGA
This sequence comes from Pseudomonas sp. CCOS 191, assembly GCF_001007005.1. Classification (NCBI taxonomy): domain Bacteria; kingdom Pseudomonadati; phylum Pseudomonadota; class Gammaproteobacteria; order Pseudomonadales; family Pseudomonadaceae; genus Pseudomonas; species Pseudomonas sp. CCOS 191. The sequence goes on along the minus strand of NZ_LN847264.1, from coordinate 5,601,471 downwards.
AACGCTGCAGGAACTGCAGGGTGCCCTGGATGTTTTGCAGTACCGCTGTCCTGCCGGCCTGGGTATAGGCGTCCTTTTTGCTCATGAAGCTGACCGTATCGCTACGCCGAACTATATATATCTATCTATAGGGGTCGGCTTTGTTGTTCTCGGCCCCCATGGTCGGCTGGCCGTAGTGTGGTGCCCATTGGACGTAAGTCTAGAGCGAGGCTGTCAAGGACCCGACGAAAGGCGAACCGGGCTATGTAAATTCCGCGGTCCTAAGCTGTGAACGAGATTTTTTTGACGAGATGGGCCATGGCCGAGCATGACGACATACTGAGTGACGCCGAGCGCGAGGCACTGGCCGGGGTGAGTGCGCCTGTCGCGGCTCGTCCCGTGGTGCTGGTGGTGGACGACAACCCGGTGAACAGCGAGGCGCTGAGCCTGTACCTGAAGAGCCGAGGTATCGCCTGCATGACGGCTGACGGCGCGCAGGAAGCGATGTTGAAGCTGCATTACGAACCGCGGATCGCGCTGATGATCACCGACCTGCGCATGGAGCCCAAGGATGGCCTGGAGCTGATTCGCCAGGTTCGCGAGTCCGAGCGGGCGGCGCTGTCGATCATCGTGGTGTCGGGCGACACCGATGTGAAGGAGGCGGTGGACGTGATGCACCTGGGGGTAGTGGACTTTCTGCTCAAGCCGGTGGACCTGGGCAAGTTGCTGGAGCTGGTACGCAAAGAACTGAGAATGGATTAATCGTACTGGGTCTGCTTCACAGCCCAATCGCCGGCAAGCCGGCTCCCACAAGGATAGTGCTGACCTGTGGGAGCCGGCTTGCCGGCGATTGGGCCGCAAAGCGGCCCCTTGATGACCTACAGCCCGTTGCGCGCCTTGAACTCGCGACGACGACGGTGCAGGACCGGCTCGGTGTAGCCGTTCGGTTGCTTGGCTCCCTCTACCACCAGCTCTACGGCGGCCTGGAACGCGATGTTGTCATCGAAGTTCGGCGCCATCGGGCGGTACAGGGCGTCACCGGCGTTCTGCTTGTCCACCACCGCGGCCATGCGCTTGAGGCTTTCCAGCACCTGCTCCTGGGTGACCACGCCATGGCGCAGCCAGTTGGCCAGCAGCTGGGCCGAAATCCGCAGGGTGGCACGGTCTTCCATCAGGCCGACATCGTTGATGTCCGGCACTTTCGAACAGCCCACGCCCTGGTCGATCCAGCGCACCACGTAGCCGAGGATGCCCTGGGCGTTGTTGTCCAGCTCGTTGCGGATTTCCTCGGCCGACCAGTTGGTGTTGGCCGCCAGCGGGATGGTGAGGATATCGTCGACCTGCGCTTGGGTGCGCGAAGCCAGCTCGCGCTGACGGGCCTGCACGTCGACCTTGTGATAGTGCAGGGCGTGCAGGGTGGCGGCGGTCGGCGACGGTACCCAGGCGGTGTTGGCACCGGCCAGCGGGTGGGCGATCTTCTGCTCGAGCATGGCGGCCATCAGGTCGGGCATGGCCCACATGCCCTTGCCGATCTGCGCGCGGCCCTGCAGGCCGGTGGCCAGGCCGACATCGACGTTGTTGTTTTCGTAGGCGCCGATCCACTTCTCGTTCTTCATGGCGCCCTTGCGCACCACGGCGCCGGCCTCCATGGAGGTGTGGATCTCGTCACCGGTGCGGTCGAGGAAGCCGGTGTTGATGAACACCACGCGCTCGGCCGCAGCCTTGATGCAGGCCTTGAGGTTGACCGTGGTACGGCGCTCCTCGTCCATGATGCCGACCTTGACGGTGTTGCGCTTCATGCCCAGCAGGTCTTCGACGCGGCTGAAGATCTCGGCGGCGAACGCCACCTCTTCAGGGCCATGCATCTTCGGCTTGACGATGTAGACGCTGCCGGTACGGGTGTTCTTGCGGCTGGTGTTGCCGTTGAGGTTGTGCAGGGCAATCAGGTTGGTGAACAGGCCGTCCTGGATGCCTTCGGGGATTTCATTGCCCTGGGCGTCGAGGATCGCCGGGTTGGTCATCAGGTGCCCGACGTTGCGCACGAACAGCAGCGAGCGGCCGTGCAGGGTCACGCTGCCGCCATTGGGCGCGGCGTATTCGCGATCCGGGTTCATGGTGCGGGTGAAGGTCTTGCCGCCTTTGCTCACGCTTTCGGCCAGGTCGCCTTTCATCAGGCCCAGCCAGTTGCGGTAGACGATGACCTTGTCGTCGGCGTCGACGGCGGCGACCGAGTCTTCGCAGTCCATGATGGTGGTCAGTGCCGATTCCATCAGGATGTCTTTCAGGCCGGCGGCGTCGGTGCTGCCGACCGGGGTGCTGGCGTCGACCTGGATCTCGAAGTGCAGGCCGTTGTGCTTGAGCAGCACCGCGGTCGGCGCGGCGGCATCGCCGTGGAACCCGATCAGCTGGGCATCGTCACGCAGGCCGCTGTTGCTGCCGCCCTTGAGCGCGACCACGAGCTTGCCGCCTTCGATGCGGTAGGCGGTGGAGTCGACATGGGAGCCGGCGGCCAGTGGTGCGGCCTGGTCGAGGAAGGCGCGGCCGAAAGCGATCACCTTGTCGCCACGAACCTTGTTGTAGCCCTGGCCTTTTTCAGCGCCGCCTTCATCGCTGATGGCATCGGTGCCGTAGAGCGCGTCATACAGCGAGCCCCAACGGGCGTTGGCGGCGTTCAGGGCGAAGCGGGCGTTCATCACCGGCACCACCAGCTGCGGGCCGGCCATGACCGCGATCTCTTCATCGACGTTCTGGGTGGTGGCCTGGAAGTCCTCGACGGCTGGCAGCAGGTAGCCGATTTCCTCGAGAAACGCCTTGTAGGCCACGGCGTCGTGGGCCTGGCCTTTACGGGCCTGGTGCCAGGCGTCGATCCTGGCCTGCAGCTCGTCGCGCTTGGCGAGCAGGGCTTTGTTCTTCGGAGCGAGGTCTTTAATGATCTCTGCCGCCCCGGCCCAGAACGCATCGGCCTTGATGCCGGTTCCAGGGATCGCTTCGTCGTTGACGAAGTCGTACAGGGCCTTGGCGACCTGAAGGCCACCGACTTGAACGTATCCAGTCATTGCTTGCCTCACCTCTGCTCAGCTATTTCGCTTTCGCTCTTCTGTATTAAGCCTGTAGCGCTTCTCTAAACACGGCACCAGTGCATGCCCGCGTGATCCGGGGCGGCTGGGTGCGGCTCGCCAGACGGGCCGGCGGGCGGTTGGCGTATTTTCACAGGCGCCTTGGCAGACATCGAAACGACGTTTTTGTAGTCCGCGCCGATGCATACTACATGAAGCAGCAGGCAGGTAAACATCAGACTAAAAGCGTCGCTCTGCGACCGATTGGTCGCATGGGGTCACGCTGGGAGACGACATGTTCGCAAAAAACAGGTGGATTGTTCCAGATAAATCTTGAAACAGTACACGATGAGTTGCCTTGACTGTCCTGCGGCAGGTTGCCGCGCCTTGCCTATACTGATTCGATCCCCGTATCGCCCCCATCTGCGGCGGCGCTTGCAGACGAATGAAGGAGTGGCCCCGTGGACCATCTTGTACTGACCGTGATCGCCCCTGACAAGGCCGGGCAGGTAGAACGTATCGCCCAGTGCATCGCCGATCACAATGGCAACTGGCTGGAAAGCCGCATGTCACGCATGGCCGGCCAGTTCGCCGGGATCTTGCGGGTGGCGGTACCGGCGGAGAACTACGCCGAACTGGTCGAGTCGTTGCAGAAACTGGGCGACCACGGCATTCGAGTGTTGATCGCCGAAAGCGGCATCGAGCCGTCTTGCACCTGGAAACCGATCGCGATGGAACTGGTGGGTAACGACAGGCCCGGCATCGTTCGCGACATTACCCGCCTGCTGGCGGAGCTTGGGGTGAACGTGGAGCGTCTGAGCACCGAGGTGCGCCCGGCGCCGATGAGCAGCGAGCCGTTGTTCCAGGCCGATGCGCTGCTGGCGCTGCCGTTGACCTTGTCGCTGGATGATTTGCAGGCAAGGTTGGAGAGCCTGGCGGATGACCTGATGGTGGAGTTGCGGTTGCGGCCGGAGGATTGACTGCAGGCAATCGCGGGCAAGTCGCAACGGCGAACCGCCGCTCCCACGGTTATCCCGATTTAACGGGGACGCCCCTGTGGATAACCTGGGGGCGTACCGCTACAGCCCAATAGCCACGCCGGTTAGCCAGCATTGAGCAAAAAATACCCAGTTATCAGGCGCTTGTGCACAAACCACGGGGACGAGGGTGTGGATAACCTCTGGAGACCTTGCTGCAGACCACGAATTCCGTGCTCTGCAGCTGTTTGATCACTAATTGATCAGGCGCGCTTGCGCAAACTCAGCCAGGCATCGACGCTGTACACCGCCAGCCCCGCCCAGATGCACGCGAACGCCAGCAGGTTGCTGGAGGTCAGGTGCTCATCGAACAGCCACACCGCCTGCAGCAGCACCAAGGTCGGCGCCAGGTACTGCAGGAAGCCCAGGGTGGTGTACGGCAGGTGGCGTGCGGCGGCGTTGAAGCACACCAGAGGTATCAGGGTGACCGGGCCGGCGGCGATCAGCCACAGGGCCTCGCTGCTGTTGAAGAACGCCAGGCTGGCGCTGTTGGCCGTCGGGTGCAGCAGCAGCCAGCCGATCGCCAGTGGTACCAGCATCCAGGTTTCGACCACCAGGCCGGGCAGCGCCGCGACCGGTGCCTGCTTGCGGATGAGGCCGTAGAAGCCGAACGACAGGGCCAGCGCCAACGATACCCAGGGCAGGCTGCCGACCTGCCAGACCTGTTGCGCCACGCCGAGGGCCGCCAGGCCCACTGCCAGCCATTGCAGGCGGCGCAGGCGCTCACCGAGCAGCAACATGCCCAGTAGTACGTTGATCAGCGGGTTGATGTAGTAGCCCAGGCTGGCCTCGAGCATGCGCCCGTTGTTCACCGCCCATACGTAGGTCAGCCAGTTGCCGGCGATCAGCGTGCCGCTCAGGGCCAGGATGGCCAGGCGCCTGGGGTTGTCGCGCAGTTCGCGCCACCAGCCGGGGTGCTTCCATACCAGCAGCAGGAGCGAGCCGAACAGCGCCGACCAAAGCACCCGATGGACGATGATCTCCACCGCCGGGACGCTCTGGATCGCTTTGAAGTACAGGGGGAACAGGCCCCAGATGATGTAGGCGCCAAGGCCCAGAATATACCCGCGACGCGGGTTTGCGGCGTGCATGCAGAATCCTTGCTTAGGTAGCTAAATAAAGCGACGCCTATTGTAGACAGAGCGCGGCGCGCTTCTAGAACAATTTCAACGGTTGTTCATCGAGAGCGGCCATCTGTTCGCGCAGGGCCAGGATCTGGTCACCCCAGTAGCGCGGCTGGCCGAACCACGGGAAGCTGCGCGGGAATGCCGGGTCATCCCAGCGCCGCGCCAGCCAGGCGCTGTAGTGCAGCTGGCGCAGGGCGCGCAGTGGCTCGATCAGGGCCAGCTCGCGCGGGTCGAAGTCGTGGAACTCGTTGTAGCCGTCGATCAATTCGGCCAGCTGGCCGAGGCGTTCCTCGCGGCTGCCGGCAAGCATCATCCACAGGTCCTGCACCGCCGGGCCCATGCGGCAGTCGTCGAGGTCGACCACATGGTAGATATCGTCGCGGTGCATCAGGTTGCCGGGGTGCAGGTCGCCGTGCAGGCGGATTCGCTGGTGCGGGGTGCGGGCGTAGATATCCTCGACCCGCTTGAGCAGGTCGCGGGCCACGGATTCGAAGGCCGGCAGCAGCTCGCGAGGAACGAAGCCGCCGTCCAGCAGGGTGTTGAGCGAGGCATGGCCAAAGTTGTCCACAGCCAGCTGTTCACGATGTTCGAATGGCCGGATGGCTGCCACGGCATGTAAGCGCCCGAGCAACTGACCCAGGCGGTACAGTTGGTCGAGGTTGCCCGGCTCCGGAGCATGGCCGCCACGGCGCGGGAACAGGGCAAAGCGAAACCCCTGGTGCTCGAACAAGGAGCGGCCCTCGTGCAACAGCGGCGCCACCACGGGCACTTCGCACTCCGCGAGCTCGGCGGTGAAGGCGTGTTCTTCGAGGATTGCCGCATCGCTCCAGCGCCCAGGGCGGTAGAACTTGGCGATCAGCGGTTGTTCCCCCTCGATGCCCACCTGATAGACACGGTTTTCGTAGCTGTTGAGCGCCAGCACCCGCGCATCGCTGAGAAAGCCCAGGCTTTCCACGGCGTCCAGCACGAGGTCGGGGGTGAGGGTGTCGAAGGGGTGGGACATGAAAGGCTCCAGGCGCGGGGACGACGTGGCTGCATGTTACCCCAATCACATGGCAGGCCCCGCCCTTGTCGTAGCCGGTTAGACCGGCACCCCCAGCAACACGAACGACGGATGGAACTGCACCCGCATCATGCTCTGCGGCCCGACTTGATACTGCGCCAGCCAGTCAGCCTCGGCGAAAGCGCACAAGGTCTGCCCGTTACCCAGTGCCAGGCGCACCTCGACTGGACCGTCCTGCTCACCGACAAGCTCCTCGACCTTGGCCTTCAGGCAATTGCTGCCTTGCTCCGCCAGCTCGTCCGGCCCCAGCAACTGCACCCACCCCGCCTTCAGCAGCGCCACCACCGTGCCCCCCAGTGCCAGCTCCAGGCGCTCGGTACTACCCCGGGTGATCAAGGCCTCGATCTCCAGGCCGCCGCCCAGGTCCAGGCTGATGCGGTCATGCCGGCCTTCGCGGCGCAGCCCGCTGATCCGCCCTTGCAACTGGTTGCGCGCACTGGTGCGCAGCATCAGCCGGCCGAGCAACGCGAGGTCGTTGCTGTCCTCGGCGGATTCCAGGATTTCTGCCTGCAACGCCTGCAGGCGCTGGTACAGGCGCAGTACCCGTTCGCCTTCGGCGGACAGCCGGGCGCCACCGCCGCCGCGGCCCCCGGTGCTGCGTTCGACCAGGGGCTGCGCGGCCAGGTTGTTGAGTTCGTCGATGGCATCCCAGGCGGCCTTGTAGCTGATCCCCGCAGCCTTGGCGGCGCGGGTGATGGACCCCTGCTCGGCGACATGTTGCAGCAGGGCGATGCGCTGTGGGCGGCGGGCGATGTGCTGGGTGAGCAAGGCGGGCAGGGACATGGGCGGGCATCAGGCGTGGTGTAGGTCCCGCGACGTTGCCGCCGTCACCGGGGCAAGTCAAGCCTGGCCCGGGCGCGGTGTGCGCGCCAGGCAGTAGATATCCACCCGCCGGGCACCGGCCTTGCGCAGCAACCTGGCGATGGTCTGCGCGGTTGCCCCGGTGGTCAGCACGTCGTCGACCAACGCCAGGTGCAGGCCCTCCAGTTCACTGCCCGGGGTGAGGGCGAAAGCCTGGCGCAGGTTGCGTTGCCGGGCCTTGGCGCCGAGCGCCTGTTGCGCCGGTGTATCGCGCACCCGCTGCAGCAGGTGCTCGTCGCAGGGCAGGCGCAATTGTCTGGCGAGCCAGCGGGCGAGCATCGCCGCCTGGTTGAAGCCGCGCTGGCGCAGTCGACGCCCGGCCAGGGGAACGGGCAACAAGCAGTCAGGCCGTGGCAAGCCTTCGTGATAGTGCTGGCTCAGGCTCTGGCCGAGCAATTGGGCCAGCAACCGCCCCAGGGGCCACTGGCTGTTGTGCTTGAAGCGGCTTATCAGGCTGTCGACGGGAAAGCCGTAATGCCAGGGCGCGATCACCCGTTTGAATGCCGGTGGGCGGCGGCTGCAGTTGCCACAGAGAAGGTCGTCCAACGCCAGGGGCAGCGCGCAACGGCGGCATTGCTCTTGCAGCCAGGGCAGCGCCTGCTCGCAGGCGAGGCACAGGGGATAGGGCTGCCCTGCGGGCTCGTCGCAGAGCAAACAGGACTGATCGATATTTATACAGATGTAAACCGGTATCTTCTTGATTGGTTGACAGTTCATGGGCCTTCCGTGACTATGCGAGCTATCCGTTATGCGCTGGAGGGTTTTCCTGTCCCGGCGTCAGTCAGACCATAGATAAGGAAACGCCGATGAGCGCCAGCGCAATTGCAACAACCCGTCACGACTGGTCCCTGGCCGAGGTCAAGGCACTGTTCCAGCAGCCGTTCAATGACCTGCTGTTCCAGGCCCAGACCATGCACCGCGCGCATTTCGACCCCAACCGTGTGCAGGTCTCCACGCTGCTGTCGATCAAGACCGGCGCCTGCCCGGAAGATTGCAAATATTGTCCGCAGTCCGGCCACTACAACACCGGGCTGGAAAAACAGAAGCTGATGGAAGTGCAGAAGGTGCTGGAGGAGGCCGCCCGGGCCAAGGCCATCGGTTCGACCCGCTTCTGCATGGGCGCGGCGTGGAAGCATCCCTCGGCCAAGGACATGCCCTACGTGCTGGAGATGGTCAAAGGGGTCAAGGCCATGGGCCTGGAAACCTGCATGACCCTCGGCAAGCTCGACCAGGAGCAGACCCAGGCTCTGGCCCAGGCCGGCCTGGACTACTACAACCACAACCTCGATACCTCGCCGGAGTTCTACGGCAGCATCATCACCACCCGTACCTACAGCGAACGCCTGCAGACCCTGGCCTACGTGCGTGACGCCGGCATGAAGATCTGCTCCGGCGGCATCCTTGGCATGGGCGAGTCGCTGGACGACCGCGCAGGCCTGTTGATCCAGCTGGCCAACCTGCCCGAGCACCCGGAGTCGGTGCCGATCAACATGCTGGTCAAGGTTGCCGGCACGCCGCTGGCCGACGAGGAAGACGTCGATCCGTTCGACTTCATCCGCATGCTCGCCGTTGCCCGGATCCTCATGCCCAAGTCCCACGTGCGCCTGTCGGCTGGCCGTGAACAGATGAACGAGCAGATGCAGGCCCTGGCGTTCATGGCCGGGGCCAACTCGATCTTCTACGGCGAGAAGCTGCTGACCACGGCCAACCCGCAGGCCGACAAGGACATGCAGCTGTTCGCCCGCCTGGGTATCCAGCCGGAAGCTCGCGAAGAGCACGCCGACGAAGTGCACCAGGCCGCCATCGAGCAGGCGCTGGTCGAGCAGCGCAGCAGCGAGCTGTTCTACGACGCAGCCTCGGCCTGAGCATGGCCTTCGATCTCGCCGCGCGGCTGGCCGAACGGCGTGCCGCGGACCTCTATCGGCAACGGCCGCTGCTGGAAAGCCCGCAAGGGCCGCAGGTGGTGGTCGATGGCCAGCCGCTGCTGGCCTTCTGCAGCAATGACTACCTGGGCCTGGCCAATCACCCCGAGGTGATCAAGGCCTGGCGCGATGGCGCCGAGCGCTGGGGTGTCGGCGGTGGCGCCTCGCACCTGGTGATCGGCCACAGCACGCCGCACCATGCCGTTGAAGAAGCGCTGGCCGAGTTGACCGGGCGGCCACGGGCATTGCTGTTTTCCACCGGCTACATGGCCAACCTCGGGGCCATCACCGCGCTGGTGGGGCAGGGCGACACAGTCTTGCAGGACCGCCTCAACCACGCTTCCCTGCTCGACGGCGGGCTGCTCAGTGGCGCCCGCTTCAGTCGCTACCTGCACAACGACCCGGCCAGCCTGAGCAGTCGCCTGGAGAAAGCTACCGGCAATACCCTGGTGGTCACCGATGGCGTGTTCAGCATGGATGGCGACTGCGCCGACCTGCCGGCCCTGGCCAAGGCCGCGCGCAGCCGCGACGCTTGGTTGATGGTCGACGATGCCCATGGCTTTGGTACCTTGGGCGCCAACGGCGGCGGCCTGGTCGAGCATTTCGGCCTGGGTGTCGATGACGTGCCGGTGCTGATCGGCACGCTGGGCAAGGCCTGTGGCACCGCTGGCGCCTTCGTTGCCGGCAGCGAGGACCTGATCGAGGCACTGGTGCAGTTCGCCCGGCCCTACATCTACACCACCAGCCAGCCGCCGGCATTGGCGTGCGCCACACTCAAGGCGCTGGAGCTGTTGCGTCGGGAGCGCTGGCGGCGTGAGCACCTGGCCGCGCTGGTCCGGCAGTTCCGCGCGGGCGCCGAGGAGATAGGCCTGACCCTGATGGACAGCCACACCGCAATCCAGCCGATCCTTATCGGCGATGCGGGGCGGGCGCTGGCATTGTCCCGCTTGCTGCGCGAGCGCGGGCTGCTGGTCACGGCGATTCGCCCACCCACCGTGCCCGCCGGCAGTGCCCGTCTGCGGGTGACCCTGAGCGCCGCCCACAGCGAGGCGCAGGTGCAGCTATTGTTGAATGCATTGGCCGAGTGTTATCCACAGCTGGAGTCCGCCGATGCGTAACCGAATGATCCTTCTGCCCGGCTGGGGGCTGGGCACCGCCTCACTGGAGCCGCTGGCCGCCAGCCTGCGTGCCCAGGACCCGCGCCTGCAGGTCGAACTGATGCCGTTGCCGGATCTGCCCGACAACGACCCGCTGGCCTGGGTCGACTACCTCGACCGCAAGCTGCCCAACGACGTGTGGCTGGGCGGCTGGTCGCTGGGTGGCATGCTTGCCAGCGCCCTGGCGCACAAGCGCGGCGATCATTGCTGCGGCTTGCTCACCCTGGCCAGCAACCCCAGTTTCGTCGCTCGGCCGGATTGGCCGCACGGGATGGCGCCGGATACCTTCGGTACCTTCCTCGATGGCTGCCGCAGCCATACCCAGGTGACCCTCAAGCGTTTCCGTACCTTGTGCAGCGACGGCGCGCAGCAACCACGCACCTTGCTGCGCCAACTGGGCGTCGGCGTGCCCGACACCGATCCGCTGTACCTGGCCACCGGGCTGGAGGTGCTGGCCAGCCTTGATACACGCGCTGCCCTGGAGCAATACGGCGGCCCGCAGCTGCACCTGTTTGCCGGCAGTGACGCGCTGGTGCCGGTGGAGGCTGCCAAGGCCCTGAGCGACCTGTTGCCCGACGTGGAAGTCGGCCTGGTCGAAGACAGTTCCCACGCCTTCCTGCTGGAGTACCCGCAGGAGCTGGCGGCGGGCATCAAGAGTTTCCTGCATGAGAGTGGCGATGACTGATCTTTCCCAGCCCACCTTGCCCGGTGCCCTGCCGGACAAGCGCCAGGTGGCGGCTTCGTTTTCCCGCGCCGCGGCCAGCTACGACAGTGTCGCGGCCCTGCAGCGCGCCGTAGGCATGGCGTTGCTGGAGAAACTGCCCGCAGGTCTTGCCCCTGTGCGCTGGCTGGACATGGGCAGTGGCACCGGCCATTTCAGCCGGGTCCTGGCCGAGCGCTTCAAAGATGCCGATGGTGTGGCGGTGGACATCGCCGAGGGCATGTTGCGCCATGCCCGTGAGCACGGCGGCGCCCGGCACCATGTGGCAGGTGACGCCGAGCGTCTGCCGTTGCGCGATGGCAGTGTCGACCTGCTGTTCAGCAGCCTGGCGGTGCAGTGGTGCGGCCAGTTCGCCAGCGTGCTGGGTGAGGCGCGGCGGGTGCTGCGTCCAGGCGGGGTGCTGGCATTCAGCAGCTTGTGCGTGGGCACCCTCGATGAGCTGCGTGCCAGCTGGCAAGCCGTCGATGGCATGGTGCATGTCAATCGCTTCCGGCGTTTCGAGGATTACCAGCGTCTATGCGCGGACAGCGGCCTGGAGGTGATCGACCTGGAGCGGCGTCCCCATGTACTGCACTACCCCGACGTGCGCAGCCTGACCCACGAGCTCAAGGCACTGGGTGCGCACAACCTCAATCCGGGGCGCCCATCGGGGTTGACCGGACGTGCGCGGATGCAGGGCCTGTTGCAGGCCTATGAACAGTTCCGCCAGCCTCAGGGGCTGCCTGCCACCTATCAGGTGGTGTATGGCGTCTTGCGCAAACCGCTGGCCGGAGAGCAGTGACATGAGCCAGGCCTATTTCGTTGCTGGCACCGACACCGATGTCGGCAAGACCACCATCGCCGCGGGTCTGCTGCATGCTGCCATGCAGTCGGGGCTGAGCACGTTGGCGGCCAAACCGGTGGCATCCGGGTGCATGGTGACGCCCAGAGGGTTGCGCAACAGCGATGCCCTGGCGTTGATCGATGAAAGCTCGATCAAACTGCCCTATGAAGCGGTCAACCCTTTCGCTTTCGAGCCGGCCATCGCTCCACACGTGGCGGCGCACGAGGCGGGGGTGGTATTGAGCGTGCCGGTGCTGCGTGATGCGATGCAGCAGGTGCTGGCGCAGCACGCCGACTTCACCTTGATCGAAGGGGCAGGTGGCTGGCGGGTGCCGTTGTCCGACCATGCCAACCTGTCAGACCTGGCCATTGCCCTGAAACTGCCGGTAATCCTGGTGGTAGGGGTGCGGTTGGGATGTATCAACCACGCCTTGCTCAGCGCCGAAGCCATCGCCCGCGACGGCCTGCAACTGGCCGGTTGGGTGGCGAACATCGTCGATCCGCGTACATCGCGCCTGGAGGAGAACCTGTCGAGCCTGGCCGAGCGGCTGCCCGCGCCATGCCTGGGGCGCGTACCCTGGTTGAAGCAGGCGAGCGCCGCCGCAGTGGCCGAGCATTTGCACCTGGACCTGTTGGATTAGGCCTTTACCTATCAGCTGGCACTAGGCTATTAGGGATTTAAACGGGCCTTTTTCCCAGTCTGCTGCTTTAATAAGGCCTGTTCATCATCCAGCGTCATGGAGTCCTGACATGGAAATCAATGCGAGCTCCGCCTACTACGCGGGCCTGGGTGCCATCCAGAACGGCCATAACCGTGTCGACCAGGCCGCCCAGCAGATCGCCAGCGGCGCCGTCGAGCGTGGCACCAGCGGGCAGTCCACCGACTACCAGGCCGAGCGCCTGCGCGGCGTTGACCGCAGTCAGCAGATGGATCTAGCCACCAGCACCGTGCAACTGGCCCTGGGCAAGCACGAAGTCGAACTAGGTGCCAAAGTCGCCAAGGCTTCCGATGAAATGCTCGGTCGGTTCATCGACACCTACGCCTGATTCGCTGAACCACATTCGCTTACTTCGCGGGGCAAGCCCGCTTCCATTCGTGGGAGCAGGCTTGCCCCGCGATGCGTTTGAGGGTGTTTGGCTGAATCGTCATATTCGGCGGCATAAATGCCATTGTTAGCCCTCCTTGACAGCGAGGCCTCCTAAACGTAAGTTTCAAACAACTGTTTGACCGAAAGCCGCCAAGAGCTGGTCGGTACCCGCGGTCTCCCTACCGAACTCATCACAGAGGTTCATCGCAATGCCTGATTACAAAGCCCCCTTGCGTGATATCCGCTTCGTCCGCGACGAACTGCTCGGCTATGAGGCGCATTATCAGAGCCTGCCGGGCTGCCAGGACGCCACGCCCGACATGGTCGACGCGATCCTGCAGGAAGGCGCGAAGTTCTGTGAAGAGGTACTGGCCCCGCTGAACCGCGTCGGCGACCTGGAAGGCTGCACATGGAGCGAGGCGGGCGTGAAGACCCCGACCGGCTTCAAGGAAGCCTACCAGCAGTTCGTCGAAGGCGGCTGGCCGAGCCTGGCCCACGACGCCGAGCACGGCGGCCAGGGCCTGCCTGAGTCGCTGGGCCTGGCCCTGAGCGAAATGGTCGGTGAGTCGAACTGGTCGTGGGGCATGTACCCAGGCCTGTCCCATGGCGCGATGAACACCATCTCCGAGCACGGTACCCCCGAGCAGCAGGAGACCTACCTGACCAAACTGGTGTCCGGCGAATGGACCGGCACCATGTGCCTGACCGAGCCGCACTGCGGCACCGACTTGGGCATGCTGCGCACCAAGGCCGAACCTCAGGCCGACGGCAGCTACAAAGTGTCCGGCACCAAGATCTTCATCTCGGCCGGTGAACACGACATGGCCGATAACATCGTGCACATCGTCCTGGCCCGCCTGCCCGATGCGCCGGCCGGCACCAAGGGTATCTCGCTGTTCATCGTGCCGAAGTTCCTGCCCAACGCCGAAGGCGGCGCGGGCGAGCGCAACGGCGTGAGCTGCGGCTCGCTCGAGCACAAGATGGGCATCCACGGTAACGCCACCTGCGTGATGAACTTCGACAGCGCCACCGGCTACCTGATCGGCCCGGCGAACAAGGGCCTGAACTGCATGTTCACCTTCATGAACACCGCTCGCCTGGGTACCGCGCTGCAAGGCCTGGCCCACGCCGAAGTGGCGTTCCAGGGCGGCCTGAAGTATGCCCGCGATCGCCTGCAGATGCGCTCGCTGACCGGCCCGAAAGCACCGGAAAAAGCCGCTGACCCGATCATCGTCCACCCGGACGTGCGCCGCATGCTGCTGACCATGAAGGCGTTCGCCGAAGGCAACCGCGCCATGGTCTACTTCACCGCCAAGCAGGTGGACATCGTCAAGTACAGCCAGGACGAGGAAGAGCGCAAGAAGGCCGACGCGCTGCTGGCCTTCCTGACCCCGATTGCCAAGGCATTCATGACCGAAGTCGGCTTCGAGTCTGCCAACCACGGTGTGCAGATCTACGGCGGCCACGGCTTCATCGCCGAATGGGGCATGGAGCAGAACGTACGCGACAGCCGTATTTCCATGCTGTACGAAGGCACCACCGGCATCCAGGCGCTCGACCTGCTCGGTCGCAAGGTGCTGATGACCCAGGGCGAGGCGCTCAAGGGCTTCACCAAGATCGTTCACAAGTTCTGCCAATCCCAGGAAGGCAACGCCGCCACCAAGGAGTTCGTCGAGCCGCTGGCCGCGATCAACAAGGAATGGGGCGAGCTGACCATGAAGATCGGCATGGCCGCGATGAAGGACCGCGAGGAAGTGGGTGCCGCTTCGGTGGACTACCTGATGTACTCCGGCTATGCGTGCCTGGCCTACTTCTGGGCCGACATCGCCCGCCTGGCAGCCGAGAAACTGGCGGCCGGCACCAGCGAAGAGGCGTTCTACACCGCCAAGCTGCAGACTGCGCGCTTCTACTTCCAGCGCATCCTGCCACGTACCCGCACCCACGTGGCGGCCATTCTGTCCGGCGCGGACAACCTGATGGCGATGAAGGAAGAAGACTTCGGTCTGTCCATCTAAGCCAAGACGGTTGCACGAAACCGCCTGCCCTTACCGGCAGGCGGTTTTTTTTTGCCTGCGACTTTGCGCGAAGCCGCTTGGCGCGGGGCACACCCATGCCCCGCGATGGAGTACTCCTATAGGCAAATGTCGCATCCAGTTACGAGAAAGTCTCAAGCTGGCCGCCATCCTTGCCGTTAAAGCGTCCGTAAATTCATCTATTCATGTGCGCTGCCGATGAAGTAGGGGCACAATGCCATTATTGATCTGCCGGGTCGGAGATTACCCTTGTTTCGTCTATCCGCTGTACGTGCGAGCCACTTTCTGCCATCGCTGATCCTTCTGCTGGCGGGGCTCGCTGCAGCCTATGTGAGGGACCTCAGCGTCTTCTTCACATCGCTGTTCAATGTCCTGCCCACCTTGGTCCTGTTGCTGGGCGGCGCCTACTGCGCGGTGTATCGCCGCCAGCGTGAGCTGTTCCTGATGGTCACGGTGTACATCGCCTATTTCCTGCTCGACACCCAGACTGATTTCTACCGCGACAATGGCCGGGTCCGCGAGGATGCCGCGGTGATCTTCCACCTGGTCTGCCTGTTGTTGCCGGCGCTGTTCGGCCTGTATGGCGCCTGGCAGGAACGCACGCACCTGGCCCAGGACCTGCTGGCCCGGTTCGCCGTGCTGTTCGCCGTGAGCAGCGTGGCGGTGGCGCTGGAGCAAAGTTTCCCCGAGGCGCTGCTGGGCTGGCTGGCCGAGATCCGCTGGCCCTCGCTGCATGGCCAGTGGATGAGCCTCATCCAGTTGGCTTATCCGCTGTTCCTGGCGGTGTTCATCCTGCTGGTGGTGCAGTACCTGCGTGAGCCCAGGCCGTTGCATGCCGCGCAGATCATCGGCCTGATCGGCATTTTCTGGATGCTGCCCAAGACCTTCATCCTGCCGTTCACCCTGAACATCATGTGCAGCCAGGTGATGCTGATGATCGCCGCCGCGGTATCCCACGAGGCCTACCAGATGGCCTTCCGCGACGAGCTGACCGGCCTGCCGGGGCGGCGCGCCCTGAACGAGCGCATGCAACGCCTGGGGCGCAACTATGTGATCGCCATGACCGACGTCGACCACTTCAAGAAATTCAACGACACCCATGGTCACGATGTCGGCGACCAGGTGTTGCGCCTGGTTGCCAGCCGTTTGTCCAAGGTGACCGGGGGCGGGCGCGCCTACCGTTACGGTGGCGAGGAGTTCGCCCTGGTGTTCGCCGGCAAGACCGCCGAAGAATGCCTGCCGCACCTGGAGGCGGTGCGCGAGATGATCGCCAACTATGCGATCCAGTTGCGCGACCAGAACAGTCGACCGCAGGATGACTCCACCGGTCGCCAGCGCCGTGGGGGCGGCGCCAACACCACGGTGTCGGTGACCATCAGCATCGGCGTCGCCGAGCGCCAGGTCGAGCACCGCAACCCCGACGAAGTGCTCAAGTCCGCCGACCAGGCGCTGTACAGCGCCAAGGGAGCGGGGCGTAACTGCGTCATGACCTTCGGTCAGCAGTCGCGGCGTGGGGCCGTGCGCATGGCGGGTTAGCGCGTGACTATGCCTGACCATTCGGTCGCATGATGACCCTATGTCTCGTAAAAGTTGTTCGGTTACACTGCGGTCATCCCAGTGCCGCGGCCTTCACGGGCCGCCCCGACCCTTATAGCGAGAGGTTGTCATGGCTGAATATAAAGCGCCCCTGCGCGATATGCGCTTCGTCCTCAATGAAGTCTTCGACGTGGCCACGCTCTGGTCGCAACTGCCCGGCCTTGCCGAGGCAGTCGATGCCGATACGGCCATGGCGGTGCTGGAGGAGGCCGGCAAGGTCACCGGCAAGACCATCGCGCCGCTGAGCCGTGCCGCCGACGAAGAGGGTTGCCACTGGGACAACGGCTCGGTGCGCACCCCGGCGGGCTTCATCGAGGCATACAACACTTATGCCGAAGGGGGCTGGGTCGGCGTTGGCGGCGATCCGCTCTTCGGTGGCATGGGCATGCCCAAGGTCGTTTCGGCCCAGGTCGAGGAAATGGTCAATGCCTCGAGCCTGGCCTTCGGCCTGTACCCGATGCTGACCGCCGGCGCCTGCCTGTCGATCAATGCCCACGCCAGTGAAGCGCTCAAGGAAAAGTACCTGCCGAACATGTACTCGGGTGTCTGGGCCGGCTCCATGTGCCTCACCGAGCCCCACGCCGGTACCGACCTGGGCATCATCCGCACCAAGGCCGAGCCCCAGGCCGACGGCAGCTACAAGGTCAGCGGCACCAAGATCTTCATCACCGGCGGCGAGCACGACCTCACCGAGAACATCATCCACCTGGTACTGGCCAAGCTGCCGGATGCACCGGCAGGCCCGAAAGGCATCTCGCTGTTCCTGGTACCCAAGTTCCTGGTCAACGAAGATGGCAGCCTCGGCGCGCGCAACCCGGCCACTTGCGGCTCGATCGAGCACAAGATGGGCATCCAGGGCTCGGCCACCTGCGTGATGAACTTCGACGAAGCGGTCGGCTATATCGTCGGCGAGCCGAACAAGGGCCTGGCGGCCATGTTCACCATGATGAACTACGAGCGCCTGGGTGTCGGCATCCAGGGCCTGGCCTCGGCCGAGCGCTCCTACCAGAATGCCGTGGAATACGCCCGTGACCGTCTGCAGAGCCGCGCCCCGACAGGGCCGCAGGCCAAGGACAAAGTGGCCGACCCGATCATCGTCCACCCGGACGTGCGGCGCATGCTGCTGACCATGAAGGCGCTGACCGAAGGCGGCCGCGCGTTCTCCACCTATGTGGCGATGCAGCTCGACAGCGCCAAGTACAGCGAAGACGCCACGACCCGCAAGCGCAGCGAGGAACTGGTAGCGCTGCTGACCCCGGTGGCCAAGGCCTTCCTTACCGACCTGGGCCTGGAGTGCACCGTGCATGGCCAGCAGGTCTTCGGCGGCCATGGCTACATCCGCGAATGGGGCCAGGAGCAGTTGGTGCGCGATGTACGCATCACCCAGATCTACGAAGGCACCAACGGTATCCAGGCACTGGACCTGGTCGGCCGCAAGGTGGTGGCAAGTGGTGGCGCCTACTACAAGCTGTTCGCCGACGAGATCCGCGAGTTCATCGCCGCCAGCGCTGCTGACCTTGGCGAGTTCACCAAGCCCCTGGCAGCCTCCCTCGACCAGCTCGACGAGCTGACCAACTGGGTGCTGGATCAGGCCAAGGGCAACCCCAATGAGATCGGCGCGGCTTCGGTCGAGTACCTGCACGCATTCGGTTATGTCGCCTATGCCTACATGTGGGCACTGATGGCGCGTGCCGCCAAGGCCGGCGAAGGGGATGCTGACTTCTATGGCGCCAAGCTGGGCACGGCACGGTTCTACTTTGCCCGCCTGCTGCCGCGTGTTCATTCGCTGGCAGCTTCGGTAAAGGCCGGTAGCGAGTCGCTGTACCTGCTGGACGCTGCGCAGTTCTGACCCCGCCGGGCTGCCTGGCAGCCCTGTTGCGGCATGAGGCCGCCCCCGCACCGGATGCAATTTCGGCTGCGGGGGCGGCCTTTTTGTTTGGTCGGCGGCGCATGTTTATGAATGGACCTCTTTTGTAAGCTTTGGCTTACACGACGTGGTGACGTTTCGCCTCTTTCCTAAGATTGGATCCACGGTTACTCTTTCTTACATGGACGTAGCGCAGGACGCGCAATGGACAGAGCAGGACGCCTTACAAGGAAGTTGCGCAGGAAGCGCGAAAAGATAGAACAGGGACAAGAAGGATTTCCTGCCAGGATGGCGGGATGATAGGGATGTCGAAGGGAAACAGTCTGGAGAACCCCGCTTAGGCGGGGTTTTCTTTGTGCGCGTGTTTCAGCCAAGCGCGTCCAGCGGCGATATCCCCAGTTGGCGTGGGTCGGCCTCTTCCTCCAGCAAGCTGCGCAGCAGCTCGACCGAGGCCTGTTGACGTTGCGCGTCACGGAACACCAGGCCTACCTTCAGCGGAATACGTGGCTCGCTGAGGGGCTTCCACAGCAGCTCCTGGTCGTCCTGCGCGGCATCCTTGGCCCGGCCCGGCAGGATGGTCACCAGCGCCGTGTGCGCCAGGCTGTCGAGGATCCCCGCCATGTTGTTCATCTCGGCCTGCACCTGCGGCCTGCGCCCTTGGCTGGCCAGCTGTGCCTTCCAGATCTGGCGGATCTGGAATTCCTCGCCAAGCATCAGCATCGGCAACTCGGCCGCCTGACGGATCGAGACCTTCTTGAAGTCCTTCAAGGGGTGGGTACGGGGGATGACCAACTGCAGTTCATCTTCGTACAGCAGCAAGCCATGCAGCCCTGGCTGGCGTGGCGGCAGGTAGCTGATGCCGATGTCCAGGCTACCGTTGAGCAGGCGCCGCTCGATCTCCGACCCCGACAGTTCATAGATCTGTACCACCAGGTGCGGCTGGGCTTTGCGCACCCGCTCCAGAAGCTGTGGCACCAGGCTTGGCCGTACGGTCTGCAGTACGCCGATGGCCAGGGTGCGCAGCGACTGGCCCTTGAAGTTGCCCATGGCCTCATGGGCCCGTTGCAGGCCATCAAGCAAGGGCACGGCGTGGTTGTACAGGGTATGCGCGGCTAGCGTGGGCAGCAGGCGTTTGTTGCTGCGTTCGAACAGGCTCAGGTCGAGGCTGTGCTCCAGCTGGCGAATCTGCTGCGACAGCGCGGGCTGGGACAGCGACAGGCGTTCGGCGGCGCGGCCCACATGGCCTTCTTCATAGACCGCGACGAAGTAACGCAGTTGGCGAAAATCCATAAGTGATACTTATCGAAAAAGCTGAGAAAACGAAATGGCCGCGAAACGACCAGAGGCCTAGTCTATCGCCGTATTCCAACGGGTTACAGCGCTCATCCCGGCGATTGTTACCCCAGCTGAAAAACACTTTTGATAGGCAAGGCAGAATATTCAATTCCGGCGCCAGACCGGAACCTTGAACACCCACCACCGTGATTGGCCGGAGTCCCGATGAACCTGTTCAACCTGCGCCGTTCGGCACCCGCCGTCGCTGAGCCCGAGCGTGCCTCGGTGAGCGTGCCCGCCGCCGCGCAGTGCTCCCGCGAGCGACTGATGCCCAGCATCGAACGTGCGCCGCACGTGTTTGTGCGAGGCCAGGGATCGTGGTTGTGGGACGACGAGGGTCACGCCTACCTGGACTTCACCCAGGGTTGCGCGGTGAACAGCCTGGGTCACAGCCCGAGCGTGCTGGTCAAGGCCCTGGGCGACCAGGCCCAGGCCTTGATCAATCCTGGCGCGGGCTATCACAGCCGCGGCCTGCTGAATCTGGTCGAGCTGCTGTGCCAGCGCACCGGCAGTGATCAGGCCTACCTGCTCAACAGTGGCGCCGAGGCCTGCGAGGGTGCGATCAAGCTGGCGCGCAAATGGGGCCAGCTGCACCGCAACGGCGCCTATCACATCATTACCGCCAGCCAAGGCTCCCATGGGCGCACGCTCGGGGCGTTGTCGGCGTCCGACCCGCTGCCATGCAACCGTTGCGAGCCCGGCTTGCCGGGCTTCAGCAAGGTGCCGTTCAACGACTTGGCGGCGCTGCATGCGGCGGTCGACTCGCGCACCGTGGCGATCATGCTCGAGCCGATACAGGGTGAGGCCGGCGTGATCCCGGCCACCCGTGAGTACCTCCAGGGTGTCGAGCGCTTGTGCCGTGAGCTGGGCATTCTGCTGATCCTCGATGAGGTGCAGACCGGTGTAGGACGTTGCGGCGCCCTGTTGGCAGAAGAAACCTACGGCGTGCGGGCTGACATCATCACTCTCGGCAAGGGACTCGGTGGTGGTGTGCCGTTGGCCGCGCTGCTGGCCCGCGGGCGTGCCTGCTGCGCCGAGCCGGGCGAGCTGGAAGGCAGCCACCATGGCAACGCACTGATGAGCGCTGCCGGGCTGGCTGTGCTGCAGACCGTGCTGGAGACGGGGTTCTTCGAGCAGGTGATGGACAGTGGTCGCCACCTGCGCGATGGCCTCAGCCGCCTGGCTGGTCGCTACGGCCAGGGCGAAGTGCGCGGCCAGGGGCTGTTGTGGGGGCTGCAATTACGCGAGGGTACCGCGGCGCAGCTGGTCGAGGCTGCGTTGCAGGAAGGCTTGCTGCTCAATGCGCCGCAGGCCGACGTGGTGCGCTTCTCGCCGGCATTGACCGTGAGCAAGGGCAACATCGACGAGATGCTCTTGCGCCTGGCCCGGGCGTTCACCCGGCTGCATGCCCAGCAGCACAATCGCCGTGAAGTGCCGGCCTGACCCGGCAGCCGACGTACAGAATTTCAACGAACCGTCTCGCGTTCCTGCGCATCGCCTCTGGTCTGAAATACATGGCCAGGGGCGTTTTTTTGCCCGGTGGAACCTCCGGCAGGTGCGGCTAGTCTGTGTTGATACACCTTCAAGGAGCGCATTGCATGGACTTCATCCGTATCATCATCGCCATCCTCCTGCCGCCGCTGGGCGTTTTCCTCCAGGTAGGGTTCGGTGGCGCGTTCTGGCTGAACATCCTGCTGACCTTGCTGGGTTACATCCCCGGGATCGTGCACGCGGTGTACATCATTGCCAAGCGCTGAAGACTGGGGCTGCGCAGCAGCCCCAGGTGAGTTACCGGCCTAGCAACCGGCAGTAGAACTTCCACTCTTCCTCAAGTGCATGCGCAAGGTTCGCCGCCTGGCGGAAGCCATGTCGCTCGCCCGCGTAGAAATGCCCCTCGGCCTCGATGCCATTGGCCTTGAGGGCTTCAAGCATGTTGCGTGTCTGCTCCGGTACCACCACCGCATCCAGCTCACCCTGGAAGAAAATCACCGGTACCTTGATTTGCCCGGCGTGCAGCAATGGTGTGCGCTGGCGATATCGCTCGGCATCGCGTTGCGGGTCGCCGATCAGCCAGTCCAGATAGTCGCCTTCGAACTTGTGGGTGGCCCGGCCCAGCGCCTCGGGGTCGCTGACGCCGTACAGGCTGGCGCCGCCACGGAACACATCCTGGAAGGCCAAGGCGCACAGGGTGGTGTAGCCCCCGGCGCTGCCACCGCGTATGAACGCCTGGGCCGGGTCGATCAGGCCCTGCTCGGCAAGATGCCTGACTGCCGCGCAGGCGTCCTCGACGTCGCATTCGCCCCAGCGCAGGTGCAGCGCCTGGCGATAGGCGCGACCGTAGCCGCTGCTGCCCCGGTAGTTGAGGTCGGCGACGGCGAAGCCGCGTTGGGTCCAGTACTGGATACGCGGGTCGAGCACCGGGTAGCAGGCCGACGTCGGGCCGCCATGGATGAACACCACCAGTGGGGGTAGGCCGGCCGTACCTTGCATGGCTGGATAGAAGAAACCGTGGGCCGAGCCATCACCACTGGCATAGCGGATCGGCTGCGGGCGGCTGATGCATTCCACCGGCAGTACCTCGGCGCCGCCTGCCAGTACTTCGACTTCGTGGCTGCGCCGGTCGATGGCGATCACCGCCGCTGGGCTGATCGGCGAGGCGGCCACTGCATAGATCCGCTCGTTATCCAAGGCCAGGCTACGGAACCGCGTGTATGCACTGGCATAACGCTCCACTTCGCCGCTGTCGCGGCGCAACCCCAGTTGCCCGAAACCGCCCTCGAACCAGCTGGCCAGGTAGCTGGCGGAGCCGAGGGCCAACCAGGTGCTGGCGCCTAGCTGCCAGGGAGCGGCGGCGTGGTCTGCGGATGCGGCGGGCAGGCGTTGCCAGTGTCCGTCGAGTTCGCCCCAGGGCTGCCAGAAACCGTCGCGGTCGGAGAGGCAGTACAAGCAGCCTTGTTCATCGAAGCGGGGCTGCTGCAAGGATTCGTCCTGCGCGGCGACGCAGCGTGCCGCGCCCCAGACGCCAGAAGGCTCGCGCTCCCGGCACATCAGGCGGGTGACGGTCCAGGGTTGCGCCGGCCGGTCCCATTCGATCCAGGCCAGCCGCTTGCCGTCTGGGCTCAGCGTGGGCGAGGCGTAGAAGTCGGCCCCTTCGGCCAGGATTTGCCGATGCTCCGTCGAGAGACTCACCAGGCGATGCACGACCTGTTCGCCATGCTGCTCTTCGACGGCCAGCACCTCGCCCGCATGCCACTGCACATCACCGTAGCGGCGGTCGTCGGCATGGGTGAGCCGGCGCGGCAAGCTGCCGTCCAGTGCCTGCAGGTAGACCTGCTGGTCCTGTTCGTTGACGAACACCAGCCCTTCGTCGCTCAGGCAAAAACTGCCGCCGCCGTACTCGTAGACCCGGCTGCGCACACTGAACCCGTCCGGGGTAAGACAGCGCGCCTGGTGGTCGCGCCAATGCCAGATCCGACAAGCGCCATCGGCCGGCCGGAACTCGTTCCAGAACACACCGTGTTCGCCGACCTTCAGTTCGGCGAAGTCGGTCCCGGCGGCCACCGCCTGGGTGGCGCTGAACTCAGCCGCGGGCAATGACATGGGAGTTGCGCTCGTTGCGGAAGGTCATCTGTTCAATCTCCAACGTGGCGTGCTCGGCTTCCTCGCGGGCCTTGAGGATGATGCCGTGGTCCGGTGACTTGGCGCACACCGGGTCGGCCTTGCTGGCATCGCCGGTGAGCATGAAGGCCTGGCAGCGGCAGCCGCCGAAGTCCTTTTCCTTCTCGTCGCACGAGCGGCACGGCTCGGGCATCCAGTCATAGCCCCGGAAGCGGTTGAAGCCGAACGAGTCGTACCAGATGTGGCGCAGGTCATGGTCGCGCACATTGGGAAACTGCACCGGCAGCTGGCGCGCGCCATGGCAGGGCAGGGCGGTGCCGTCCGGGGTGATGGTCAGGAACAGGCTGCCCCAGCCATTCATGCAGGCCTTGGGGCGCTCTTCGTAGTAGTCGGGGGTGACGAAGATCAGCTTGCACGGGCTGCCTTCGGCCTTGAGCTTGTCGCGGTACTCATTGGTGATGCGCTCGGCCCGTTCCAGCTGGGCGCGGGTCGGCAGCAGGCCAAGGCGGTTGAGGTGCGCCCAGCCGTAGAACTGGCAGGTGGCCAGCTCCACGAAGTCGGCCTCAAGGGCGATGCACAACTCGATGATGCGGTCGATCCGGTCGATGTTGTGCCGATGGGTGACGAAGTTGAGCACCATCGGGTAGCCGTGGGCCTTCACTGCCCGGGCCATCTCCAGCTTCTGCGCGAAAGCCTTCTTCGAGCCGGCCAGCAGGTTGTTCACCTGCTCGTCGCTGGCCTGGAAGCTGATCTGGATATGGTCCAGCCCGGCCTGCTTGAACGCGGCGATCTTCTGCTCGGTCAGGCCGATGCCGGAGGTGATCAGGTTGGTGTAGTAGCCCAGGCGCCGGGCTTCGCCGATCAGCTCGGCGAGGTCCTGGCGCACCAGCGGTTCGCCGCCGGAAAAACCAATCTGCGCGGCGCCCATCTCGCGGGCTTCGGCCATCACCTTGAACCACTGCTCGGTGCTCAGCTCCTTGCCCTGCTCGGCGAAATCCAGCGGGTTCGAGCAGTACGGGCACTGCAGCGGGCAGCGGTAGGTGAGTTCGGCCAGCAGCCATAGCGGCAGGCCTACCGGTACCTCAGGCGAGGGTGATCCAGTGTTCGGCACGGGCCACCTCCATGAATTGCTCGATGTCGTCGGCGACTTCGGGCACACCGGGGAACTGCTGTTGCAGCTCGCCGATGATCGCGGCGACGCTGCGCTGGCCATCGATCAGCCCGCCGATCAGGCCGGCGCTGTCGTTGAGCTTGATCATCCCCTCGGGGTACAGCAGCACATGGCCCTTTTGCGCGGGCTCGTACTGGAAACGATAGCCGGGGCGCCAGGCGGGCACTTGTTGACGGTCGAAACTCATAGGGCGATCCCCTTGTGCCAGACCCGCTCGGCGGTGACGCTGTGGTACGGCGGGCGGTTCAGTTCATAGGCCATGCTCATGGCATCGAGCATGCTCCACAGGATATCCAGCTTGAATTGCAGGATCTCCAGCATGCGCTCCTGCCCTTCGCGGGTGGTGTAGTGCTGCAGGGTGATCGCCAGGCCGTGTTCCACATCACGCCGGGCTTGGCCCAGGCGGGTCCGGAAGTATTCATAGCCGGCTGGGTCGATCCACGGATAGTGCTGCGGCCAGCTGTCCAGGCGCGACTGGTGGATCTGCGGGGCGAACAGTTCGGTCAGCGAGCTGCTGGCGGCCTCCTGCCAGCTGGCGCGGCGGGCGAAGTTGACGTAGGCGTCGACGGCAAAGCGCACGCCGGGCAACACCAGCTCCTGGCTGCGCAATTGGTCCGGGTCCAGGCCCACGGCCTGACCGAGGCGCAACCAGGCCTCGATGCCGCCGTCCTCGCCGGGTGCGCCGTCGTGGTCGAGCAGGCGCTGGATCCACTCGCGGCGGATTTCGCGGTCCGGGCAGTTGGCCAGGATCGCCGCATCCTTCATCGGGATGTTGACCTGGTAGTAGAAGCGGTTGGCCACCCAGCCCTGGATCTGCTCGCGGCTGGCGCGGCCTTCATACATCGCCACGTGGTAGGGGTGATGGATGTGGTAATAGGCGCCCTTGGCGCGCAGGGCCTGCTCGAACTCGGCAGGGGACATCGGCGTTGCGTCGCTCACAGGGCCTCCTTACAGCTCGATACTCATGCCATCGAAGGCGACTTCCACGCCCCGACGCTGTACTTCGGCGCGTTCCGGCGAGTCTTCGTCGAGGATCGGGTTGGTGTTGTTGATGTGGATAAGCACCTTGCGCTGACGCGGGAAGCCGTCCAGCACCTCGAGCATGCCGCCCGCGCCATTCTGCGCCAGGTGGCCCATTTCGCGGCCGGTGCGGGTGCCGACGCCGCGGCGCTGCATCTCATCATCCTCCCACAGGGTGCCGTCGACCAGCAGGCAGTCGGCGCCATGCATCATCTCCAGCAGCTTGGCGTCGACCTGGCCCAGGCCCGGTGCGTAGAACAGCTTGCCGCCGGTGCGGGTGTCCTCCACCAGCAGCCCGAGGTTGTCGCCGGGGTGCGGGTCGAAACGGTGCGGCGAATAGGGCGGCGCGGCGCTGCGCAGCGGGAAGGGAGTGAAGCGCAGGTTCGGGCAGGCGTCGATGACGAAGCTGCCAGCGAGCTCGATGCGGTTCCACACCAGCCCGCCGTTCCAGTGGCTGAGCATGTTGAACAGCGGGAAGCCGGTGGTCAGGTCCTGGTGGACCATGTCGGTGCACCACACCTGGTGCGGGCAGCCTTCGCGCAGGCTGAGCAGGCCGGTGGTGTGGTCGATCTGGCTGTCGAGCAGGACGATGGCATCGATACCGGTGTCACGCAGGGCACGGGCCGGCTGCATTGGCGCGAAGGCCTGGAGCTGGGCGCGGATGTCCGGTGAGGCATTGCACAGGATCCAGTGCTCGCCGTCGTCGGACAGGGCGATGGACGACTGGGTACGCGCCGTGGCGCGCAGGGTGCCGTCGCGGTAGCCCTTGCAGTTGACGCAGTTGCAGTTCCACTGGGGGAAGCCGCCACCGGCGGCGGAACCGAGAATCTGGATGTACATGCGCGCCCTCGTAAACGCTGATCCGAAAAACGACAACGCCCCGGCGGGCCGAGGCGTCGTAACGCACTGCCGCTTAGCGGTTGGCGAAGTACATGGTCACTTCGAAGCCGATACGCAGGTCAGTGTATGCAGGTTTGGTCCACATGGGGTTGCTCCTTCCGGATGGGGTTTGAGGTGGTCGGTTCATTATTGGGTTCTCTCAGGCACGAGAGGTTCCATTGACCGAGATTGCGCTATCTTACAAGAAAAAATTGTACCGAAAGGTTAATTATTCGAAATGTGCCCTTGCACAAACGGTAACAATCCTCCCATGCGTCATTGCCATTTTGCGTCTGGGGCGGCGGCATTGGCCAGGCACCGCCAACCGTGCCTGGCTTCGATGAGTTGTTGCAGCAGTTCGTCCAACTGAGCTTGTTCGACGTTGAGAATAGACCGTCGCATCCGCGACAGGTCCGGATTATGTGTCGCCATATGTGCCTGCCAGGCCCATTGCACGACATCGGCATTGCTCATCGCCGCTTCGTCGAACTGGTCTGCCAACTGCGCACGGGCAGCGGCGTCCAGCGCGACGCCTTGACCCAGCAGTTCCAGCAGGTGGCCAAGAATCTCTGCGTGGTTGGCGTGCGGCGATTGCACGCCGAACAGGAGCCCACCGTAGCCTTCGATCTGACGAAAGGCGCTGAACACTGCATAACCCAACTGCAACTCGACGCGCAGGCGTTGATAGACCGGGCCTTGCAACAGCTGGGCGAGCAGGCGGCCGGTGGGCTGCAGATGCGCAGGCAATGGGCAGAACAGCAACAGTGCGGGCTCGCTGCCCGAAGTCTGGATTTGCCGCCAGTGGCGTCCCTGGATCGGGCGTGGTGCTGAAGGCTCGGCAGGCTGGCCCATGAGGCCTTGTAACACGGTTCCCAGCGCCCGCTGTTGCGCCGCGTCGAATCCTTGCGCCAACCCCTGCCACCGAGCCTGCTGCCAGAGTGAATCGAGCTGCGCCTGGTCCTGCGTGCAGGCCGGTAGTGGTTGCATTGCGCCCTTCAGCAAAGAGTCCGGCAGTGCCTTGAGCAAGGCACGAATCGGTATCAAGGGGGCTTCGGCTGCCGCTGGCGCGTGCCAATGCTGCCTGGCAGGCACGCGCAGCAACGCAAGCGCCTCCTGTGTGGCGTTGATCACGGCCAGGGGATGCCCCTTCAGGCGCAACTGCCAGTACTCGCCGCAGGCCTCGAAGCCCAGTTGCAATGCCGCCTGCGTGGCACGCTCGCGCAACGGTCGAAGGCTGTGCTCAAGAACGGTCCACAGGCGTTGGCGCAGAGGTGACGGAACCTGCCAGCGCAGGTCCAGGGCCGCGAACTGGCGGGCTGGCGGCAGGCAGTGGCCGATAGCGAGCGCGGCTGGCAATGCCCTGCCGATCGTGGGCAGTGCGTCTGCCAGCAGCGCTTCCTCGGGGGGCAGTTGCCAGTCCCCTGCAGCCATGGATGGCAGGTCGGCCAACAGTGCATCGAAGGCGATCAGGCCTTGGGCGGACAGGCCGCTGAACGGCCGGCCGGCGCTGTCGCGCTGGGCCAGTTCGAGCGCGCTGCCAGCTTGTTCCCGGCGTTGCTGCAGTTGAGTGAAGCGCAGGTTCAGCTGTCCAGGATCCTGCTGTCGCAGGAAACCCAGCCAGCCATACAGCAGCGCCCGGGCCTCGGCCAGGCAGGCCTCGTCCGACAGCTGCAATTGGACATGCCAGAGCAACTGCCCGGCATGGGCGTGGAGTTGTTGCGCCTTGCAGTCCTGCAGCCAGCCCCGTTTGCGCAAGGCATCCAGCCAACCGCCAGGCCGGCTGTCGGTGAGCTGGGCCAATAACAATTCAAGCGCCTGCTCCGCGCCTTCCGGCACGTGGTCATGGGCGAACAGCCAGTCATGACGGGCACCCCATGCGGTTGGCTGGCGCAAAGGCGCTTCGAGCAAGGCGGGCGGCCGGTTGCGTACGGTGCCCGCACCCCGGGCGAACAGCTCGCCGTACTGTCTGCCCAATAGTGTCAGCTCATCCAGCGACTGCGGGCCGGCCAGGCTCAAGGTGAGCTGCTTGCCTTGATAGTGGCGTTGATGGAACCGTCTCAGCCCTTGCTGGAAGGCCGGGCTTTCCAGCGGCAGGCTGTAGCGGTTGCCGGCATGGAAAGCGCTCAGCGGATGGCGCGCCGACACCGATTGCAACAAGGTGAACTGGCGTTGGGCTTCGAGGTTGCGCGACCAGGCGATGAACTCGGCATGAATCACCTCGCGTTCGCGGCGCTGGCGCTCGATGGCGAAGTCCGGTTCGGCGAGCATCTGGCACAGGCGCTCCAGCCCACCGGCCAGCGCTGTGGGCGGCACTTCGAAGAAGAAGTCGGTGGTGCGCTCGCGGGTGCTGGCGTTGACCTGGCCCCCCAGGCCCTGGACATAGCGCATGAGGCCGTCGTCCAGCGGGAAGCGCGCGGTGCCGAGGAAGAACAGATGTTCGAGAAAGTGTGCCAGGCCCGGCCAGCACGCCGGGGCATCGTGGCTGCCGGCATGCACCCGCAGCGCTGCCGCCGCGCGCTTGAGGCGCGGGGCATGGCGCAGGGTCAGGCGCAGGCCGTTGGCAAGGGTAAGGTGGCGGATGGCGTCGGACATGACGCCATGCTAGCGCGCAATGCTGAGGTTGTCTGTTCTGGCTGGCCCCCTACGGGAGCCGGCTAGTCGTGGCGATGTACCGCAATGTGGCCCCAATCAGTGCAGATCCCGACGCAGGTCCGCCAAGTAGGGAAACGCTTCGCGCCCTTTCAATATCCGCTCGCGCTGCAGATCTGCCAGCAACAGTCCTTCCTCGTGACCGGCTATCGCCAGCACATCGCCGTCCGGCCCGATGATGCTGCTCTGCCCGCAATACTGGATCTCGCCCTCGCTGCCGCAGTAGTTGGCGTAAACCAGGTAGCACTGGTTCTCCTGCGCCCGCGAGCGCACAGTCACCTGGCAGACGAAGTCGTAGGGCGCCATGTTCGCCGTCGGCACCAGGATCAGCTCAGCGCCGTTCAGCGCCAGGCGCCGGGCGTTCTCCGGGAACTCGATGTCGTAGCAGATCAACAGACCGACCTTCCAGCCGTCCAGTTCGACCACCGGGAAGTGATCGGCGCCTGGG
Organism: Pseudomonas sp. CCOS 191; assembly: GCF_001007005.1. NCBI lineage: Bacteria > Pseudomonadati > Pseudomonadota > Gammaproteobacteria > Pseudomonadales > Pseudomonadaceae > Pseudomonas > Pseudomonas sp. CCOS 191. The sequence goes on along the minus strand of NZ_LN847264.1, from coordinate 5,572,022 downwards.
CTGAACATCGAGCGGTCGAGCTCACCGAACAGGTGGGTCTTGCGGTAGTTGCACAGGCTGCGGCCATGGGCGTCGATCAGTTGCACGCTGTTGTAGATCGTCCCGTCCTCGCCCCGCTCGGGGTAGCCATAGACGATGGCGATCCGGTGCGCCTGGGCAATCTCGACGACGCTCATCGCCGAGGGGCCGTCCTCGGCCTCGGCCAGGCGTTCCACCTGGTCCAGGCCGATGTTGTAGCCGCTGAGGAACATCTCCGGGCACACCAGCAACTGCGCGCCGCTGGCGGCGGCCAGTTGGGCCTGGTGCTGCAGGCGCTCGAGGTTGCCGGGCACGTCCAATGGCTTTGGCGTGCCCTGGTACAGGGCGATGCGCATGGCGCTACTCCTTCGCTCAGTCGGCCAGGGCGATCGGACCTATTTCGTGGAACACATCGCCCGGGCCGGGGTTGTCCGGGTGGGTCTGGCCACCGAAGTGGTTGATGATACCCCACACGGCATTGAGCGACGTCTGCACCGCGCCTTCGACCCAGGCCGGGGTCCACGATACGTCGTCACCGGCGATGAAGATGCCGCGCTGCTCGGCGGGCATGTCGGCCTGCATGAAGTGTGCGTACATGCGCTGGTTGTAGCGGTAGTGGCCCGGCAGCGCGCCCTTGAAGGCGCCGAGGAAGTGCGGGTCGGCCTCCCACGAGATGGTGATCGGATCGCCGATGATATGCCCGGCGATATCGGTCTTGGGGTAGATCTTCTTCAGCGCGTCGAGGGCCAGTTGCACGCGCTTTTCGGTCGGGTGCGGCAGCATCTTCAGGGCGTCGCTCATCCAGGCGTAGGACAGGCATATCACCCCCGGCTTGTCGTCGCCGTTGTCGAACAGGTAGGTGCCGCGGGTCAGGCGGTCGGTGAGGGTCATGCTCATCAGGTCGCGGCCGGTCTGCGGGTCCTTGTCCTTCCAGAACGGGCGATCGACCATGACGAAGGTCTTCGACGACTGCATGTAGCGAGTGCGGTCCAGGGCCATCCACATCTTCTGTGAGAACAGCGACTCTTCGCAGTCGATCTGGGTGGTCAGCAGCCAGCTCTGGCAGGTGGTGAGCACAGCAGCGTAGTGGCGCACGTCACCGTAGTTGTCGGTAACCGCCAGGCGACCATCGCTGGCGCGGGCAATGCGCTTGACCCCGGTGCGCGGCGCGCCGCCATGCAGCGTGCTGAGGCTGGTGCCTGCCGGCCAGTGGACGCAGCGCTCCGGTACATGGCGCCAGATGCCTTGTGGCACCTGCTCGACGCCGCCGACCACCAGGTGCTGGTGGTCGTCGCAGTTGGTCATCACCACGCGGAAGATTTCCAGCATCGAGTTGGGGAAGTCCGAGTCCCAGCCGCCGGTGCCGAAGCCCACCTGGCCGAACACCTCGCGGTGCTGGAAGCTCAGCTTGGCGAACGAGCGCGAGGTGGCGACGAAGTCATAGAAAGTGCGGTCGTCCCACAGCGGCACCAGCTTGTTCCACAGGTCTTTCAGGCGCGGTACGTCGCGGTCACGAATGGCCTGCTGAATGTCGGCGAACTGCGCGCCGCTCTCCAGGGCGTCGGCCCAGGCGTCTGCCACTTCGTGGAACAACTGCGGCAGGTCGGCGGATTTCTCGGCGTAGTAGGTCTGGCCTTCCAGGTCGATCACCGTGCTGCCCGATGCCGACGTCAGCGGGTTGGGGAAGGGCTTGGTCTCCAGGCCCAGCTTGTCGACGTAGTGGTAGAAGGCGGTGGACGACACCGGGAAACGCATGCCGCCCAGTTCGGCGACGATGCCGTCGGTGCCGTTGAACACCTGCGAACGCAGCCTGCCACCCAGCTTGGAAGCTTCGTACACCACGGGCTTGAGGCCCAGCTTCATCAGCTCGTAGGCCGCCACCAGCCCGGCAATACCGCCACCGACGATCGCCACCTCTTCGCCATGGCGCGCCTCGGGAATGCTGCCCAGGCCGGCCGGGTGCTCCAGCCAGTCGTCGAAGGCGAAGGGGAAGTCCGGGCCGAAGATGGTGATGGGTTTCTTGCCGTCGGCGGGGTGGCGGTTTTTCTTGTTCATGTAATGACCTTGCCAGGGGCTGCGCAGGGGGCGGAGCCTGAGTATAGAGAATGCCTGGTGGCCATTTTATGAAGCGGGGTGTTCGTTATTAAGGTGAAAACTGACGTCGTTATGTGATTTGTTTCGTCTTAATGGGTTGGTCATTTTTAATAGTGACGATTTCTTGCTGAAAGGTGTTCGGCGTTGGCCTTGTGGTGTTCTTGAGATCGAGCGCCGCCCGCGCGGCGCATCGCGGATGAATCCGCTCCTACATCTGTTGCAACGTGGCCATGCCTGATAGGCCATGGTTATACGCCTTGTGTGCTCGACGCGGTTTTTCGGTGGGCATTACCGCCACCCCACTCATCTCAAGACATGCGCCAAGGCTGGCAACCATGACCTGACAGGTTCGGTACGTTGCAACAAATGTAGGAGCGGATTCATCCGCGATGCGCCGCGCGGGCGGCGCTCGATCTCAGGGCCACTGCAAATTTTTCGTCGGGCCCGTGAAAGCGGTAGCAGTTCGGTATTTGTCAGACTATTTCCTACAGACGTGAAATTTAACGAGACCTATCCTACAAGCCCTGTCGCTCCGGTCTGGCTGTGCGGGTAAACCTTCGCGGTTAACTTCAGCCGGTCACCGCATATTCGGTGATCGGGCGTGAGAACCCGGCGATCAAACTGGAGGCATGCTGTCATGGCAGCTGTGCGCGGGCAGGTTTTGCCTGGCCGGAATGTAGCCTCCAACTTCGCCGGTTCTCACCCCGCCCATGGCTGCCACCCATTCCCGTGAGAAGGTTGCGTGGTGGCCTCCTTGAGCCGGTAATGGAGGCAACACCATGAAAAAGATCGTCCCCGACCCACCCCTCGCCCTGAACCCAACCACCGAGCAGTCCTTCTGCTCCTGCCAATCCAGCCATCCCCCTATCTTCACCGTACGCCCCGGCGTCGATGCCGCCGACGCCCTGGTCCATGCCAGCATGCTGGCCCGGGCCATCCAGGAAATCGCCGACGACTATGCCCAGCATCATGCCCCCGAGGCGGGGCGGGCGATGATCTGGTCGATCCTGCATTCGGCGGAAACGGTACGGGCGCTGCTGGAGGGGCTGCTCGACGCGATGGAGGCCTGAGGGCCTCAGCCTGGCTGCCCGCGGTCCACCTTGCTGCTGAGGATGATCGACGTGGTGGTCTTCTCCACTCCTTCGAGGCTGCCGATCAGGTCGAGCAACTGGTCCAGCTGCTCCGGTGAGTCGCTGAGCAGCCAGGCCACATAGTCGAATTCGCCACTGACTGCGCACAACTGCTGGACCTGCCCCATGGCGCTCAGGTGGCGCACGATGTCCTTGCCTGAGCGCGGCTGCGCCTTGATCCCCACGTACGCCTGCAGGCCGCCGCCGATCAGGCGTTGCCCCAGGCGCACGCCATAGCCGGTGATCACCTTGTTGCGTTCCAGGCGTTCGAGGCGCGAGTTCACCGTGGTACGGGCGATCCCCAGTTGGCGGGCGAGCGTGGCGACGCTTTCGCGGGCGTTGATCTGCAACAGGGAGATCAACTGGCGATCAATGGCGTCGAGGGTGATGGAGGAGGTGGCCGGCATGGTAGGTCTCTTTTGTCGAGCTGCTAGCCTATGCAAGCGCGACCGATTCGCGCAAGGCGCCCAGGGCTGGCATTACGTTGGCAAGGCGGTACGATAGCGGGCCGCTGCCGCTCGGCAGCCTGGACCATGGCAGGAGTGATTGACCCATGAAGTTCAAGGACTGGTACTGGCGGCGATGGATTCGCCAACACGGTTGCAAGGTGAGCACGGGCATTTCCAAGTTCGGCAAGCGCGCCAGGCTGGCGCTCGAGGCCGAGGTGCGCATCGGCGATGTGGCGGTCAGCGCTGCCACCCTGGATGTCTCGATCGGGGCTCACACCTATATCCGCAGCGGCGGTTCGCTGCAGGTGGTCGAGTCGATCGGGCGCTACTGCTCCATCGGCAGCGCGGTGGTCATCGGCCAGGAAAAATACGCTCATCCCACCGACTGGTTGAGTTCCCACCCTTTCCAGTTCACCGGTACCCAGTGGCAATACGAGCCGCCGAGCACGCCGGTACGCATTGGCCATGACGTGTGGATCGGCGAAGGTGCGATGATCATGGAGGGCGTCGAAGTGGGCACGGGCGCGATTGTCGCCACTCGCGCCCTGGTGACTCGGGACGTGCCGCCCTATGCCGTGGTGGCGGGCTTTCCAGCCAAGGTCGTGCGTTATCGATACCCGGAAGCGATGATCGAGCGTCTGCTCGCATCGCGCTGGTGGGAGCGCGATACCCGGCAGTTGCTGGAGCTGCCGCTGCACGACCCTGCCGCCTGTCTTGACCGGATCAGCGGGCTGGGTGAGGCAAGTTACACGAGGATCGAGATTTCGCGGCGTGGCTGCAAGGTGCTGGCGTCGGCTTGAATCGCCGAGAGACGTTTACGACCGGGGCTGCTGCGCAGCCCTGATCGGATTTGATCAACGTGACGCGCTGGTTTGCGCCGTGGCGCAAGGCGACTTCAGGCCAGCAGTCATGCTCTCGACATTGTCGAGCATCTGGTTGCCTTTGTTGACCTTCTGCGCGTTCTCCGCAAGCTGCATGCGTTGGTCATAGGTGGCTGAAGTGCCATTCATGCTGTTCTTGGTTTCGAGCACGGAGTTGGCGATGCTGAGCAGGCTGCGGCCTGTGGAGATCAGGTTGTCGGTTGCGCTGGGTGTGCACGGGGCATTGCCGCCAGCCATCTGGCTGGGCTGCTGGCCCTGGTTGTAGGAGCCCGGTGCCACGCAACCTGCGAGCGTGGCCAGCATCGGTACAACGAGCAGGGCGCCAAGCGTTCCTTGGATGTTCATGTGACGTTCCCTCGATCACTGGGCTCCGACCCGGTGCCGAAGCGATGGAGGGATTCTAGAAACGCGGCAGTGATGGCGAAATAGAACGGGTGTGCTAAAGGCACTTTGCCGCTGGTCAGAGCGACCTGAGCTACAAATCCAGGGGAAGCTGGGCACTGTAGCGCCAGTGTATTGTTTTTTGTACCGCGGAGCGGTCAGGTTTTTCGGCCATGACGTTGTTCTCCTGGTAAAAATGTGATCAAGGTTGTTGCAAGGTGGCAATTGCACACCTAAGATGCCCGCCTTCTCTCACCCGACAGCAAAGGAGGTACATCATGCAACAGTTGATCACCCTTTGCAGGTCGCGCCTGGCTTGATCGCATTCGCCGCTACTCGTTAGCGGTACCGCAACGCCCGGCCTCTGGCCTGCCAATCCGAACATCTTTTTGTTTCAACCCATCAGGATTGGACTATGGGCACTTGCATTCGCAATTTGTCCGACGGCGCCGTATTGGTCGCCGCGGACGACACCTGGATCGAAGGAAAAGCGATCCAACAACTCGAAACCACCGCTCGCCTAGGGGGCATGCATCGGGTGGCCGGCATGCCGGACCTGCATCCGGGGCGTGGCTATCCGGTCGGCGCGGCATTCTTTTCCGTGGGGCGTTTGTACCCGGCGCTGGTCGGCAATGACATCGGCTGTGGCATGGCGCTGTGGCGCACGGACATCCCGACCGCCAAGCTGCATCTGGACAAGCTGGAGAAACGCCTTGGCAACCTCGACCTGCCGCTCGACGAGACGTGGCAGGAGGCCGTCGCCAGCTTCGGTTTGCCTGCCACGGGGCACGAGCGTTCTCTAGGAACCATTGGTGGTGGTAACCACTTCGCCGAGCTGCAGCAACTCGATGAAAACTACGACGATGCGGCCCTGGCAGCCTTGGGCATCGAGCGTAAACACCTGCTGTTGCTGGTGCACAGCGGCTCGCGTGGATTGGGCGAGGCGATCTTGCGTGAGCAGGTCGACCTGTTCGGTCATCACGGACTGGAGGCGGGCAGCGAGGCCAGCACTCATTACCTGGGCCGGCACGACAGCGCGCTGCGTTTTGCCGAAGCCAACCGTCAGTTGATTGCCCGGCGCATGCTCGACCGCTTGCGTGCCGATGGCGATGTACTGCTCGACATCAACCACAACCTGGTGTCGCCAGCGCAGGTCGACGGGCTCGATGGTTGGCTGCATCGCAAAGGTGCCACACCGTCGGATCAGGGGGTGGTGGTGATCCCTGGTTCGCGCGGCGACTACAGCTACTTGGTACAGCCGATCGCCGACGAGCGCAGTCTGTTGTCCCTGGCCCATGGCGCCGGACGCAAATGGATGCGCAGCGAGTGCAAGGACCGCCTCGCCTCGCGCTACAGCGTCGAGCAACTGAGTCGTACGGCACTAGGCAGCCGCGTGATCTGCGCCGACCGGGCGCTGATCTACGAGGAAGCGCCGGAGGCCTACAAGGCTATCGATTCGGTGGTGGGTGCCTTGCGTGAAGCGGGGTTGGTTCGCGTGCTGGCACGACTGAAACCGGTGCTCACCTACAAGACGCGCGGAGGGTGCTGCTGATGATCCTACTGCAACTCTCGGCGGCTCAGGGGCCGGAAGAGTGTGCCCTGGCAGTGGCCAAGGCATTGCTCAGGCTGCAGGCCGAAGCGGATGCCCAGGCCGTGGCGGTACGGATACTCGAAGAAGAGCCGGGGCCGCGGCGCGGTACCTTGCGCTCGGTGTTGCTGGCACTGGATGGCGAGCAGGCCGAGCGCCTGGCGGATCACTGGACGGGCTCGCTGCAATGGACGTGCGGCAGTCCGTACCGGCCGGGGCATGCGCGCAAGAACTGGTTCTTTGGGGGCGCACGGTTTGCGCCACCGGCACCGGAATTGGCGAGCGAGATCCACTTCGAGACCTTGCGTTCGTCCGGGCCGGGTGGTCAGCATGTCAACACCACCGACTCGGCAGTGCGCGCCACGCACCTGGCCAGCGGCGTCAGCGTCAAGGTACAGAGCGAGCGTAGCCAGCACGCCAACAAGCGCTTGGCGCTGCTGCTCATCGGTCAACGCCTGGCGCAACAGGCAGAGCAGGTCGACAGCGAACTGCGCGCGGAGCGGCGGTTGTTCCATCACCGCATCGAGCGTGGCAATCCACGTCGGGTGTTTCGTGGCGAGCGCTTCGAGCCGGCTGACGAGTAGATTGTATGCGAATAGTCGTCGAGCAAAAGTCAGGCCGGGCGGCGTAGGCGATGCCGGCCCCACAAAAACGGATGAGGAAAGGACCCGGCTCGCACTCGGGTTTACGAGTTGCACATGAGCATTCCGTATCTGAGGCGATCCCGCCAAAAACGCAAAAGCCGCGTAATACGCGGCTTCAAGGTTGGTGGGCCCACACGGACTCGAACCGTGGACCAAAGGATTATGAGTCCTCTGCTCTAACCGACTGAGCTATAGGCCCTCAGCAGGAGCGCTGGATTATAACGAGGGTTTAGATAGCGTGCCATCCGAAAGATCTGTTTGTGCTATGCGAAGAAAGGTCGCCGCGAATTCGTCCGGTGGCAGGGGCAGGCTGACGATGTAGCCCTGGATCTGCTCGCAGCCTTCGGCGGCGAGGAAGCGCTGCTGCGCCTGGTTCTCCACGCCTTCGGCAATGATCGTCAATTGCATGCTGCGGCCCAGGGCAATGATGGCGCGGGCGATGGCGGCGTCGTGGGGGTCGTCGGGCAGGCCGCGGATGAACGACTGGTCGATCTTGAGGATGTCCAGCGGTAGGCGCTTGAGGTAGCTGAGAGAGGAGTAGCCGGTGCCGAAGTCGTCGATGGCCAACTGCACGCCCAGTTGCTTGAGTTGGTGCAGTACGCTCAGCGCCTCTTCGGCCTGGCTCATGATGAAATTTTCGGTGATTTCCAGTTGCAGGTCGCCCGCCTTGAGCTGGTAGTTGCGCAGCAGTTGCTCGATGCGCCGCGCCAGGTTGGGCTGGCGCAGCTGGGCGCCGGCGAGGTTTATCGAGAGCGGGCCGAAGGCGTGGTAGGCCGTTTTCCAGGCGTGCATTTGCCGGCACGCTTGCTCCAGCACCCAGTCGCCGAGCTGGAGGATGGTGCCGTTTTCCTCGGCCAGGTGGATGAAGCGCTCGGGGGGCACGTCGCCGAAGGTTGGGTGGCTCCAGCGGATCAGCGCCTCGGCGCCCACCAGGCTCTGGGTCTTGAGGCTGAACTTGGGCTGGTAGCACAGGCTCAGCTCATTGCGCTCGATGGCGCGGCGCAGTTCGTGCTCCAGGGCGATGCGCTCGCTGGCCTGGGTGGTCAGTTCGCGGGTGTAGGCCTCGACCCGGTTGCGGCCCTTGGCCTTGGAGCGGTACATGGCGGCGTCGGCATTGCGGATCAGGCTGGCGACATCGGTACCATCTTGTGGGTACAGGCTGATGCCGATGCTGGCACTGGTGAAGAACTCGTGTTCACCGGCCTGGAACGGTGCGTGGAAGCCGGCCAGCAGCTTGTTGGCGATGGCGCTGGCGTCGCTGGGCTTGTGCAGGCCGGGCAAAAGGATGATGAACTCATCGCCGCCCAGGCGGGCCACGGTGTCGACATCGCGCACCTGCTCCTTGAGGCGTTGGGCAATGCCTTTGAGCAACAGGTCGCCCACCGGGTGGCCGAGGCTGTCGTTGATGTGCTTGAAGCGGTCGAGGTCGAGGAACAGCACCGCGCCCTGCCGGTTGGATACCTGGGCGCAGCTGAGCGCGGCCTGCAGGCGGCTTTCGAACAGGGCGCGATTGGGCAGGCCGGTCAGCGGGTCGTGGTGGGCCTGGTAGTCGAGCTTGGCCTGGGCGTGCTTGAGGCTGGAGATATCGGCGAACACGGCGACGAAGTGGGTGATCTCGCGTTCGTGGTTGCGCACGGCGCTGATGGTCAGCCAGCCGGGGTAGAGTTCGCCGTTCTTGCGCTTGTTGTAGATCTCGCCCTGCCAGTGGCCTTCGGCGGTCAACTGGTGCCACATGGCGACGTAGAAGGCGCTGTCGTGCTGGCCGGAGGCGAGCAGGCGCGGAGTCTGGCCGAGGGCTTCGATTTCGCTGTAGCCGGTGATTTCGCTGAACGCGCGGTTGACCGCGCTGATGCGCTGGTCGGTGTCGGTGATCAGTACGCCCTCGGCGGTGTTCTCGAACACCGTGGCGGCCAGTTGCAGCTTCTCCTGCATCAGGTGGCGTTCGGTGATATCGCGGGCGATGGTCAGCATGCAGTCGACGCCGCCGATGGGCAGTGGCCGGGCGGACAGTTCACACAGGCGGATCTGCCCGTCGCTGCGGCGGATGTGGCAGCTGAAATCGCGCACGAAACCGTCACGCTGCAGATGATCGACCAGGCGCTGGCGCTCGTTGAGGTCGACCCAGATGCCCAGGTCCAGCGAGGTCTGGTCGACCGTTGGGCTGATGTCGTAGCCGGTAAGGCGGCAGAAGCCTTCGTTGACCTCCAGCAGCAGGCCATCGCTCTGGCGTGACAGCAACAGGCCATCGGGTGAGGCATGGAAGGCCTTGGCGAACTTCTCCTCGGAGGTCTGCAGTTGCTGCTGGGTTTCCTTCAACTGGCTGATATCGCGGATCGCCACCACCAGCGCCGGCATGCCGTCGAGGTCGAAGGTCTCGGCCGAGGTCAGCCCGGTGAACAACTCGCCGTTGTTGCGGCGGAAGGTCATTTCCAGGTTGCGGATGCCGCCGCGATGCAGGCGCTCGAGCAGGGCCGGCCCGGTATCGGCCACGCCCCATAGGCCGAGTTCGGTGGCGGTGCGGCCGATCACCTGGGTTGGGCTCAGGCCGATCAGTTCCTCGAAGGCTTCGTTGACCTCCAGCAGGCAGCCGTCGCTGTGCCGGGCGATGATCAGGATGTCTGGGCACTGCTGGAACACCGAGGCGAACTTCTGCTCCGACAGGCGCAGGGCATCTTCGGTGTGCTTGGTTTCGCTGATGTCGATCATCAACCCGCGCATCAGCGACTTGTGGCCATGTTCGATCATGCTGACGATGTTGCGCACCCATAGCGTATGGCCGTCGGCGCGGATCACCCGGTAGTCGAGGCTGTGGTCGCGCCCGGCGGCTGTTTCGCTGTCGCAGTAGGCTTGCGCCCACAGGGCATCTTCCGGATGCAGGATGCTGCGCCAGAAGCCCGGCTTGAGCCATTCTCCCGTCGGGTAGCCGAGCAGGTCCTCGGCGTGCGGCGATACATAGCTGTAGCTGAAGTCGTTGGCATCGGCTTCCCAGGCCACCGCTGACAGGCTCTCGATCAGGCCGCGGTAGTGGTATTCGCTGCTGCGCAGTTCCTGTTCCAGGGCGATGCGCCGGGAAATCTCCGAACTCAGTCGGCGGTTGATGCGAATCACCACTGCCAGGATGGCCATCAGCACCAGCACGGCCGGCAGGCCATAGAGCAGCACGTCGTGCCAGAAAGTCCGTTGGTCTACGACGTTGCCCACCCAGCGTTGCTGAATGTGGCTGACTTCGCTGCTGCTCATATCGGCCATTACCTTGTCGAGGATGCCGACGAGCATCTTCTGTTCCCGCGGCACGGCCATGGCCAGCTGGTAGCGGTACGGCGTTTCTCCGCTTACATACAAACCGTCGAGCTTGAGCTGGCGCAGGCTCCAGATACTCGAAGCGAGGTCGCCGACCACCGCGTCCACCTCGTCGGTAGCCAGGGCCTGCAAGGCGGAGCTGACATTGGGCATGGCCACCAGGTTGAGGTCCGGGTGGTGGGTGCGCAGCAGCTCATGGGGTGCGTAGTTCTCCACCACGGCGATCTTCAGCCCGTAGAGGTCCTTGAGGTTGCGCGGTTGCGCGCCGCCGGAGTGCGCGAGGATGACGATCGGGAAGTCCAGGTAAGGGCGGGTGAAGGCCAGGTAGCCCTGCCGTTCCGGGGTGGACATGATGCCGGGCAGCAGGTCGAGCCGGTTGCTGCGTGCCTGCGCGAGGACTTCGGTCCAGCTGCTGGGCTCGATCGGCTTGAGGGTGATCCCCAGGCGTTCCTGGATCAAGGCAATGTAATCGGCGGCCAATCCCTGGTAGCGACCTTCCTGGTCGCGGAATTCGAACGGCGGCCATGAAGCATCGACGCCCAGGCGCAGCTGCGGGTGGGCGCTGAGCCAGGCTTGTTCCTCGTCGGTCAGGGTCAGGGCGCCGGCCGTTGTGTTCCAGGCGAGCAGGATCAGCAACAGGAAGGCCGGCATCAGGGGCATAGCGGCCTCTCGATCAGGGGGTCTGATTCGAGTGTAGACGGGCTTCCCGCCCGCTGGGTAGACAGGGGCCACGACCTTCTGTCACATAAGAAAAACCCCGGCCTGGGCCGGGGTTCGTCTTTACTCGTCGAGGAAGGAGCGCAAGTGCTCGCTTCGCGTCGGGTGGCGCAGCTTGCGCAGCGCCTTGGCTTCGATCTGACGGATCCGCTCGCGGGTCACGTCGAACTGCTTGCCGACTTCTTCGAGGGTGTGGTCGGTGTTCATGTCGATGCCGAAACGCATGCGCAGCACCTTGGCTTCGCGTGCGGTCAGGCCCGAGAGCACGTCACGGGTTGCTTCCTTGAGGCTTTCGACCGTGGCCACGTCGATCGGGGACTGCATGGTGGAGTCCTCGATGAAGTCGCCCAGGTGCGAATCTTCGTCGTCACCGATCGGGGTTTCCATGGAGATCGGCTCTTTGGCGATCTTCAGGACCTTGCGGATCTTGTCCTCAGGCATCTCCATGCGTTCGCCGAGCTCTTCCGGGGTCGGTTCGCGACCCATTTCCTGCAGCATCTGGCGGGAAATACGGTTGAGCTTGTTGATCGTCTCGATCATGTGCACCGGGATACGGATGGTGCGCGCCTGGTCGGCGATCGAGCGGGTGATCGCCTGGCGGATCCACCAGGTGGCGTAGGTCGAGAACTTGTAGCCGCGACGGTATTCGAACTTGTCCACCGCCTTCATCAGGCCGATGTTGCCTTCCTGGATCAGGTCGAGGAATTGCAGGCCGCGGTTGGTGTACTTCTTGGCGATCGAGATCACCAGACGCAGGTTCGCCTCGACCATTTCCTTCTTGGCGCGGCGAGCCTTGGCTTCACCGATGGACATGCGGCGGTTGACGTCCTTGATCTCGGCGACGGTCAGGCCGGTCTCGGTCTCGAGGTCGATCAGTTTTTGCTGGCAGGCAACGATGGCGGCGTTTTTCTCACCCAGGGCTGCGGCCCATTTGGTGTTGCGCTTGGCCAGGTCACCGGACCAGGTCTGGTCGGTCTCGTTGCTCGGGAACAGGCGCAGGAAGTCGGCACGCGGCATGCGCGCGTCACGCACGCACAGTTGCATGATGGCGCGTTCTTGCTGGCGCAGGCGATCCAGGGCACCGCGTACGCGCTCGACCAGAACGTCGAACTGCTTCGGCACCAGCTTGATCGGCATGAACAGGTCGGCCAGCGCCTGCATGGCACTGATGCTGTCTTTATGGCCTCGGCCGTGCTTCTTCAGCACTTTGAGGGTATCGACCAGCTGATCCTTGACTGCACCGAAACGCTGGGCGGCAACGACCGGATCCGGACCGCTTTCGGCCTCTTCCTCGTCGTCGCCATCGGCGTTCTCTTCGTCTTCGTCGTCGCTTTCTTCCTTCGCGGCAGCGGCCTTGGCACCCGGGATCGGTACTTCTTCGGTCGGTGCGGCGATGTTGTCGTCAGGGTCGATGTAACCGCTGAGAACGTCGGACAGACGGCCACCTTCGGAGGTGACACGGTCGTATTCGCCGAGGATGTAGTCGACAGTACCCGGGAAGTGAGCGATGGCGCCCATGACTTCACGGATGCCTTCCTCGATACGCTTGGCGATTTCGATCTCGCCTTCGCGGGTCAGCAGCTCGACGGTACCCATTTCGCGCATGTACATGCGCACCGGGTCGGTCGTGCGGCCGATATCGGTCTCGACAGCCGCCAATGCGGCGGCGGCCTCTTCGGCTGCGGCCTCGTCAGTGTCGGCTTCCGCCAACAACAGGGCATCCGCATCCGGAGCACTCTCGAATACGTTGATCCCCATGTCGTTGATCATGCGGATGATGTCTTCCACCTGCTCCGGATCTGAAATATCCTCTGGCAGGTGGTCGTTGACCTCCGCGTAAGTCAGGTAGCCCTGCTCACGACCGCGGGTGATCAACTCTTTGATACGAGATTGCTGTTGCGCTTTTCCGGACATAACACCCTATCCACTGAAGGTCTTGGCGGGCAAAAAACAAGCCGAGGATTATACCCGAGCATGGACCTCACGCGCCAGATGAGGTCGGGTTTTGTGCGGGAACATTACGGCTCAGCAGGGTAAGCAGCTGAGATTTTTCCTCTGTACTCAGTTCACTTAGACGCGCTTTCCTGAGCAGATGTTCCAGGCTGCGCTCGCGCTGGCGAGCGGACAAGCTAGTTATAGTGTCGAAAAACTGTTGTTCAAGGTTGTCGGCATCGATCAACCATTCCTTTTCCGCCAGGGCGCGCAGCAGGCGACCCTGTTCGGTCCCGTGCCAGCGTGCGATCAGCTGCATTGAGCTTAGCTTAGGATTCTTCTGCGCGGCCTCGATGAGGGCCACCAGCAGTTGGCTGTACAGTTGCTCTTCGTCGGCGAAGTGGCTGGCATCCTCGACCTTGCCGGCCAGCAGCGGGTGATGCAGCAAGGTGCGCAGGGCCGAGAGCGTCGGTGGTTCCACTGGCGCGGGTACCCGTGGCGGTGCTTCGCCGCGCTGGCCATCGCGCTGCCACGGCTTGCCGCCTTTCTTGTCCCAGGGTTTGCCGTCCCACTGCTTCTTGCCGCCACCTTTGTTCGGCGTCCAGGGGCGTTGCTCCTGTTGTGGCGCGGCATAGTCGGGCTGGTAGTGCATGTCGCCATGGTCAGGCGCGTAGCTTGCCATGGCGTCGTAGTCGTAGCCGGGGTCGTAATCCGGTGCGCTGGGTGCTGGCGCGCTCTGGGCCAGTTGCTCCATCTGCTGCGGATCGAGGCCGGTAATGTCTTTCAGGCGGTTGCGCATCAGTTGGCGCAGGTTGGCGCCCGGGACCTTTTCGATCAGCGGTGCGGCCAGCGTCACCATGTGCGCCTTGCCTTCCAGCGAGCGCGGGTCGGCCTCGTTGCTCAACTGCTCGAAGAAATAGTCGGCCAGTGGCTGGGCGTGCTGGTTGATGCGGGCCTGGAAGGCATCGGTGCCTTCGGCGCGCACCAGGCTGTCCGGGTCTTCGCCTTCGGGCAGGAACAGGAAGCGTGCGCGGCGGCCGTCCTGCAGGCTCGACAGGGTCGCCTCCAGGGCGCGCCAGGCGGCCTTGCGACCAGCTTGGTCGCCGTCGAAACAGAACAGCACGCTGGGCACTACGCGGAACAGGCGCTTGAGGTGCTCCTCGCTGGTGGACGTGCCGAGGGTGGCCACCGCATTGCGCAAACCCTGCTGGGCCAGGGCGATCACGTCCATGTAGCCTTCGACGACGATGATCTCGTCGAGGTTGCGGTTGTGCTTGCGTGCCTCGTACAGGCCGTACAGCTCCTGGCCCTTGTGGAACACCGGGGTTTCCGGGGAGTTCAGGTATTTGGGCTTGTCGTCGCCCAGCACCCGGCCGCCAAAGGCGATGACCCGGCCGCGGCTGTCGCGGATCGGGAACATCACCCGGTCGCGGAAGCGGTCATAGCGCTTGCCGCTTTCGGCGTTCTCGATCAGCAGGCCGGCGTCGATCATCACTTTCTGTTGCAGCGAGTCGGCACCCAGGTGCTTGAGCAGGTTGTCCCAGCCCGGCGGCGCGAAGCCCAGGCCGAAGTCGCGGGCGATCTCGCCGGACAGGCCGCGCCCCTTGAGGTATTCCACTGCCGCCTTGCGGGTGGCGTGGCTGCGCAGGGCCTGGCGATAGAACTCGCTGGCCGCCTCCAGCAAGGGGTACAGCGGCGAGTCGGTCGGCTGGCGTGGCTTCTGCCCGCGGCGGCCTTCCTCGCGGGGGACTTCCATGCCGGCCGCGCGGGCCAGTTCCTCGACTGCCTGGGGGAAGTCCAGGTTGTCGTGGTCCATGACAAAGCCGAGGGCGTTACCCCCAGCGCCGCAACCGAAGCAATAGTAGAACTGCTTGTCGGGGCTGACGGTGAAGGAGGGGCTCTTTTCCTTGTGGAACGGGCAGCAGGCGGAAAGATTCTTGCCGGTCTTTTTCAGTTGGATGCGCGAACTCACCACATCGACGATGTCGGTGCGGTTGAGAAGATCATCGATAAAGCTCTGGGGAATCAGCCCGGCCATGGCAGCCTCGTCATCTGGCAACTGGCAAGTCTAAACGCTTGTGCGCGGGTTTGGCGTGGGGTGTCGCAGGAAGAGGTGTGTGCTCGTCGGTAGCCGGTGAGGGCTCGTCAGAAAAGACGTGCACGCCTGGCCAAAGACCAGTTCTGACGCGTTGAGGCAGGTTGCCCATGGCTTTTGCCGGGGCACCCCAGGCGCATGGCCAAGGGTTTCAAGCAACCGCTACCATAAGCCCGGCGCGAGGCCGGGCATGGCAGAAGCTTTGCGTAGAACGGCTGTACTTAGTACAGACGAACGGCGCGGCGCTGTTCGCGCTGAACTTTCTTCGCGTGACGCTTAACAGCGGCAGCGGCTTTGCGCTTACGCTCGGCGGTCGGCTTCTCGTAAAACTCGCGGCTACGAACTTCAGCCAGTACACCGGCTTTTTCGCAGGAGCGCTTGAAACGACGCAGAGCTACGTCGAAGGGTTCGTTCTCTTTAACTTTGACGGCTGGCATCCAGGGCTACCTTAATTCATTACCGGGGTAGACGTGCTCCTGGCAAAACATAAGGTGTGCTGGAGAACGTCGGTTTTCAAGGGTTGCGGATGTTAACCCTTAGCTGGCCGGAATGCAAAGCCTCTGATCGAAAACCGCTGGTCGGCACCGGGCACGGGGACTATCATGCGCGCCTTCGAATTCAGCCTCCACAAGGCACGGACCCATGCTAGTACTGGGATTGGAAACATCCTGCGACGAAACTGGCGTCGCATTATACGACAGTGAACGCGGCCTGCTGGCCGACGCGCTGTTCAGCCAGATCGACCTGCACCGCGTCTATGGCGGCGTGGTGCCCGAGCTCGCCTCGCGCGATCACGTCAAACGCATGTTGCCCCTGATTCGCCAGGTGCTGCAGGAGGCCGACTGCGTCGCCACCGAGATCGACGCCATCGCCTATACCGCGGGCCCGGGCCTGGTCGGCGCGCTGCTGGTGGGCGCCTCTTGCGCCCAGGCACTGGCGTTCGCCTGGGATATTCCGGCGATCGGCGTGCACCATATGGAGGGCCATCTGCTGGCGCCGATGCTCGAAGAGCAGCCGCCGCAGTTTCCGTTCGTCGCTTTGTTGGTCTCAGGTGGCCATACCCAGCTGGTGCGGGTCGATGGCATCGGCCAGTACGAACTGCTGGGCGAGAGTCTGGACGACGCCGCCGGCGAGGCGTTCGACAAGACCGCCAAGCTGATCGGCCTCAATTACCCGGGTGGCCCCGAGATCGCCCGCCTGGCCGAACAAGGCACGCCCGGGCGCTTCGTGTTCCCGCGGCCGATGTGCGACCGCCCCGGCCTGCAGTTCAGCTTCAGCGGCCTCAAGACCTTTGCCCTGAATACCTGGCAGCAATGCCGCGATGCCGGGGACGACAACGAGCAAACCCGTTGCGACGTGTCGCTGGCGTTCCAGCAGGCGGTGGTGGAGACTCTGACCATCAAGTGCAAGCGCGCCCTCAAGCAGACCGGCCTCAAGCGCCTGGTCATCGCCGGCGGCGTGAGCGCCAACAAGGCCTTGCGTGTTTCGTTGGAAGAGATGCTGGCCAGCATCAAGGGCAACGTCTACTACGCCCGCCCACGCTTCTGCACCGACAACGGTGCGATGATTGCCTATGCCGGTTGCCAGCGTCTGTTGGCCGGGCAGCAGCAGGACCTGGCGATCAGCGTGCAGGCGCGCTGGCCGATGGAGCAGTTGCCGGCAGTATGAAGTGAGCCGGGCTTGTGCGAACGCATCAGAAGTGGCGTTCGCGCCCGGCGAACAGGTCACGCAGGTTGCGGCGGTGGCGCCAGACGATCAGCACCGTCAGCACGGTCATCGGCAGCAGTGCTTCAGGCTCGCGCCAGGCCAGCAAGGGCAGCGTCAGCGGTGTGGCGATCAACGCCGCGAGCGAACTGGTGCGGGTCAGGTAGAAGGTCAGCAGCCAGGCGCCGATGGCCAGCAGGGCGGCTGGAAAGTACAGCGCCATGAGCATGCCGGCGGCGGTGGCCACGCCCTTGCCGCCTTTGAAGCGGAAGTACACCGGGAACAGGTGGCCGAGCACCGCGCAGATGCCTACCCAGGCCTGCTCTTGCTGGTCGAGCCCGGCCAGGCGTGCCAGCAGCACGGGCAACATGCCCTTGCACAGGTCGCCGAGCAGCGTCAGGATCGCCAGTTTGCGGCCCGCCAGGCGTAGCATGTTGGTGGCGCCGGCATTGCCGGAACCGCTGGAGCGCGGGTCGGGGCTGCCACTGAGGCGGCTCAGGACAATGGCGAAGGACAGAGAGCCGAGCAGGTAGGCAAGCAGCGCCAGTGACCAAAACATGCTAACTATTCCGGGCGAGGACGCCCTGATTCTAACGGCGCCCGTCGCCCTTGTCGTGCTGTGGAGAGAAGTGCTTGGACAGAGTGTTCATCGAAGGCCTGGAAGTCGATACCGTGATCGGCGCCTATGACTGGGAACGGGATATTCGCCAGTGCCTGCGCCTGGACCTGAGCTTCGCCTGGGACAACCGCCCGGCGGCGGCCGGTGACGACCTGTCGCTGGCACTGGACTATGCCAGTGTCTCGGCACGTATCCAGGCGTTCGCCGAACAGGCCCGTTTCGAGCTGGTCGAGACCTTCGCCGAGCGCTTGGTCGCGGTGTTGATGGCGGAATTCAACATTCCCTGGGTGCGCCTGAAACTCACCAAGCCGGGCGCGGTACCGGCGGCCCGTGGTGGTGTTGGCGTGGAGATCGAGCGCGGATGTCTCTGAGCACGGTATACCTTGGGCTGGGCAGCAACATCGAGCGTGAGCGGCACTTGTGCGCCGGGCTCGATGCCCTCGCCGGGATCCTCAAAGACATGCAGTGTTCCGCGGTGTTCGAGAGCCAGGCCGTGGGGATCAAGAGTGGCCCGTTCTACAACCTGGTGGTGCGCGGGCGCACCGAGCTGCCGCTGCTGGAACTCGACCGCCGGCTCAAGTTCATCGAGGCCGACAATGGCCGCTACGCGCCGGACCGCAAGGGGCTGCCGCTGGATATCGACGTGCTGATGTTCGATGACCTGTGCGGGACCTTCGATGGCCTGGTGTTGCCGCGCGCGGAGATCCTGAAGAACGCCTTCGTGCTCTGGCCGCTTTCGTTGCTGGCCCCGGAGTTGGTGCACCCGGGCGAGGGCAAATCCATGGGGCAGTTGTGGCGGGAAGCGCGCATCGAGCAGGTACTGGCGCCGGTACCGTTCGAATGGCGCGGGTTGCAGTTGACCCCCGCTTAGCCTGCGCCGGCCTCTTCGCGGTTCTACCTGCGAAGAGGCCGGGCAGATCAAGCAGCCTTGTAGGCTTCGAGCGCTTTCAGTCGTTCACCTTTGAGCGCTTCGCCCAGGCCCTGGCCGGCAAGCCCGGCCTCCAGCAACGGTTTCACATCCACGGCGCGCGCCGCTTCAGCGGCCCCGCGCAAGTACTCGCCTTGTGGATAACCTGAACCCAGCGCCGCCATCTCGCAGGCGGCGATGAAGTCCTCGAAGCGCTGCGGCCGTCGGTACACGTCGAACTTCTGCAGCATCTCCAGCAGGCTTGCAGGTTCCAGTTGCGGAGCCTGGTCCGCCCGCTCGGCAAACTCCCCCACCAGCATCGCCAGTTCCTGGCATTCACGTGGGGCCTTGAAGCGCTGATTCAGCGCCTTCAGCGCGGCAGGCTGCAGTCCGCGTAGCAGGCACGCCCAGCGCACCGCCAGCGGCTGCTGGTGCCTTGCGGCCTGGTGCAGCGCGGCCAGTGTAGTGGCGCCCTCCAGCTCGGGCATCAGCTCACTCAGCCCGCCGCAGCTGCGCAGCACCTCAATGAATACCTGCGGCTCACTTTCCATCAACGCACGCTCGATCTCCTTCCAGCTGCGCTCGGCGGTCAACGCCTGCAGTTCGCCCGATTCGGCGATCTGGTGCATCAGCTGCAACGTCTCATCGGCCACACGAAAGCCCAGCGGCGCGTAGCGAGCGGCAAAGCGGGCAACACGCAGTACACGCAGGGGATCTTCGGCGAATGCCGGGGAAACATGGCGCAGGAGGCGCTGCTCGAGATCTGCCTTGCCATGGTAGGGATCGTGCAGGGTGCCGTGCTCGTCCTCGGCCATGGCATTGATGGTCAGGTCGCGACGAACCAGATCCTCTTCGAGGGTGACTTCGGGGCTCGCGTGGAAGGTGAAACCGCCATACCCGCGCCCGCTCTTGCGTTCGGTACGGGCCAGGGCATATTCCTCGCCCGTCCTGGGGTGAAGGAATACCGGAAAATCGGCACCGACCGGGCGAAAGCCCTCGGCCTGCATCTGTTCGACCGTGGCGCCGACCACCAGCCAGTCGATGTCGCTGACCGGACGGCCGAGCAGGCGGTCGCGCACGGCGCCGCCAACCTTGTAGATCTGCATGTGGAACCTCCATTACTGGCGACAGGATACCTTGTCGGCAGCAATGGAGGTGGGCTGCCGCTAGAGGTGGTGCACCACGGCCAGGTCCATGCGTCCGTAGTCGCCGGCCTCGCTGTGCTCGCCGCGTGGCGGCATGTGGTGGGTCTTCATCACCTGGTCGCCCTGAACAGTCTCCAGGTGGATATCGAAGCCCCACAGGCGATGCAGGTGCTTGAGCACCTCTTCGGTGGAATCACCCAGGGGTTTGCGGTTGTGCTGCTGGTGGCGCAGGGTGAGCGAGCGGTCGCCGCGGCGATCGATGCTCCAGATCTGCACGTTGGGTTCACGGTTGCCCAGGTTGTACTGGGCGGCCAGTTGCTCGCGGATGGTGCGGTAGCCGGCCTCGTCATGGATCGCCGGGACCAGCAGGTCGTCACGCTGGTCGTCGTCGAGGATGCTGAACAGCTTGAGGTCGCGCATCACCTTGGGCGACAGGTACTGCAGGATGAAGCTTTCGTCCTTGAAGCTGCTCATGGCGAACTTGATGGTCGAAAGCCAGTCACTGCCGGCGATGTCCGGGAACCAGCGGCGATCTTCCTCGGTGGGGTGCTCGCACATGCGACGGATGTCGGTGTACATCGCAAAGCCCAGGGCATATGGGTTGATGCCGCTGTAGTAGGGGCTGTCGAAGCCTGGCTGGAACACCACGCTGGTATGCGACTGGAGGAACTCCATCATGAAGCCTTCGGTGATCAGGCCCTCGTCGTAGAGATCGTTCATCAGCGTGTAGTGCCAGAAGGTCGCCCAACCTTCGTTCATCACCTGGGTCTGGCGTTGTGGGTAGAAGTACTGGGCGATCTTGCGCACGATGCGCACCACCTCGCGCTGCCAGGGTTCGAGCAACGGGGCGTGCTTCTCGATGAAGTAGAGAATGTTCTCCTGGGGCTCGGCCGGGAAGCGCGCATCGTCCCTGTCGCCGCCCTTTTCGGCGCCCTTGGGAATGGTCCGCCAGAGGTCGTTGATCTGCCGTTGCAGATGCTCTTCACGCTCCTTCTGCCGGCGCCGTTCCTCTTCGGCGGAGATGGGGTAGGGGCGTTTGTAGCGATCCACACCATAGTTCATCAGCGCATGACAGGAGTCGATCAGGTCCTCGACAGCGTCGATGCCATGACGCTCCTCGCACTGGGCAATGTACTGCTTGGCGAACACCAGGTAGTCGATGATCGAACTGGCGTCGGTCCAGGTGCGGAACAGGTAGTTGCCCTTGAAGAAACTGTTGTGGCCATAGCAGGCGTGGGCGATCACCAGAGCCTGCATGCACATGGTGTTTTCTTCCATCAGGTAGGCGATGCACGGATCGGAATTGATCACGATCTCATATGCCAGGCCCATCTGGCCCCGACTGTAGGACTTCTCGGTGCTGAGGAACTGTTTGCCGTAGGACCAGTGGTGATAGCCCAGCGGCATGCCGACCGAGGCGTAGGCGTCCATCATCTGTTCGGCGGTGATGACTTCGATCTGGTTGGGGTAGGTATCCAGGGCGTAGCGGGCGGCCAGGCGACTGATCTCGCGGTCGTAGGTCTGGATCAGCTCGAACGTCCATTCGGAGCCGGTGGAAATGGGTTGGCGTCTCTGCTCTCTGGCGGTCATGTGGCTAACCTGCGCTGGAAGAGTTCACGGAAGACCGGGTAGATATCGCCGGCCGATACCAACTGCTGCTGGGCGAAGGTGTCGGGAAATGCTTCGCCGATGCGCTCGTACTCGTACCACAGCGCCTGGTGTTCACGTGGGGTGATCTCGACGTAAGTGTAGTACTGCACATGCGGCATGATCTGGTTGGCGAGGATGTCGCGGCAGATCGGCGAATCGTCGTTCCAGTTGTCACCGTCCGAGGCCTGGGCGGCATAGATGTTCCAGTCGCTGGCCGGGTAGCGCTCGGCCATGACTTCCTGCATCAGCTTGAGCGCGCTGGAGACGATGGTGCCGCCGGTCTCGCGGGAGTAGAAGAACTCTTCCTCGTCCACTTCGCGGGCGCTGGTGTGGTGGCGGATGAACACCACCTCGATGCGGTCATAGTTACGCTTGAGGAACAGGTACAGCAGGATGAAGAAGCGCTTGGCGATGTCCTTGGTAGCCTGTGTCATGGAGCCGGAGACATCCATCAGGCAGAACATCACCGCCTTGGAGCTGGGGTTGGGCTGCTTGATCAGCAGGTTGTACTTGAGGTCGAAGGTGTCGAGGAAGGGCAGGCGATTGATGCGCGCCTTGAGGCGCTCGATCTCGGCCTCGGTATCCTGGATGTCGGTGAAGTTGTCGGGCTCTTCGACCTTGAGTCGGTCCAGCTCCTTTTGCGCCTCGCGCAGCAGCGCGCGGCTGCTGCCGGTCAGGGCGATGCGACGGGCGTGGGCCGAGCGCAGGGTGCGCACGATGTTGATGCGCGAAGGGTTGCCCTCGTTGGCAATGCCGGCGCGCACGGTCTTGAAGGTGTCGGCACCGGTAAGGTGGCGTTTGACCAGGTTGGGCAGCTCCAGGTCTTCGAACATGAATTCGAGGAATTCTTCCTGGGTGATCTGGAACACGAAATCGTCCATGCCCTCGCCGGAGTTGCCGGCCTTGCCGCGCCCGCCGCCACCGCCGCCACCTTGTGGCCGGGCGATGTGTTCGCCGGCGGTGAACTCCTTGTTACCTGGGTGAACGATGGTCTGCTTGCCGCCGCGACCGTGGTGCAGCACCGGTTCGTCGATGTCACGCCCCGGGATACTGATCTGCTCGCCGTGTTCCATGTCCATGATGGAGCGGCGGCTCACGGCCTCTTCGACGGCTTTCTTGATGTGCTCACGGTAACGCCGCAAGAAGCGCTGGCGGTTGACCGTGCTCTTGTTCTTGCCGTTCAGGCGTCGGTCGATAACGTAGCTCATGGGCCCTCCGGTAGCTGGGTACAGCTGCAAGCTTCAAGCTACGAGCTGCAAGTAAAAGCAGTCGCTGCCGCCACGGGCCAGCGGTGTGCCGGGGCACACCGCCAAGCGCCCGGGGCGTGCCGCTTTTACTGCGATTTCCTGACCCGCAGGTACCATTCCGACAGCAGGCGTACCTGTTTGTCGGTGTAGCCACGTTCCACCATCCGGGTGACGAAATCGTTGTGCTTCTGCTGGTCTTCCTTGCTGGCCTTGGCGTTGAAGCTGATGACCGGCAGCAGGTCTTCGGTGTTGGAGAACATTTTCTTCTCGATCACCACCCGCAGCTTCTCGTAGCTGAGCCAGCTGGGGTTCTTGCCATTGTTGTTGGCACGGGCGCGCAGCACGAAGTTGACGATCTCGTTGCGGAAGTCCTTCGGATTGCTGATGCCGGCCGGCTTCTCGATCTTCTCCAGCTCCTCGTTGAGGGCGATGCGGTTGAGGATCTCGCCAGTCTCCGGGTCGCGGTACTCCTGGTCCTGGATCCAGAAGTCGGCATACAGCACGTAACGGTCGAAGATGTTCTGGCCGTACTCGCTGTAGGACTCCAGGTAGGCGGTCTGGATTTCCTTGCCGATGAACTCGATGTAGCGCGGCGCCAGGTACTCCTTGAGGTAGCGCAGGTAGCGCTCGCGTACTTCGGCAGGGAACTGCTCCTGCTCGATCTGCTGTTCCAGCACGTACAGCAGGTGCACCGGGTTGGCGGCAATCTCATGCGGATCGAAGTTGAATACCTTGGAGAGGATCTTGAAGGCGAAGCGGGTCGACAGGCCATTCATGCCCTCGTCGACGCCCGCGGAGTCGCGGTACTCCTGGATCGACTTGGCCTTGGGGTCGGTGTCCTTGAGGTTCTCGCCGTCGTAGACGCGCATCTTCGAGTAGATGTTGGAGTTCTCCGGCTCTTTCAGGCGTGAAAGCACGGTGAACTGGGCGAGCATCTTCAGTGTGTCGGGTGCGCAATGAGCCTTGGCCAGCGAGCTGTTGATCAGCAACTTGTCGTAGATCTTGATCTCGTCGCTGACGCGCAGGCAGTACGGCACCTTGACGATGTAGATACGGTCGATGAACGCTTCGTTGTTCTTGTTGTTGCGGAAGGTGTGCCATTCCGATTCGTTGGAGTGGGCCAGCAGGATACCGGTGTAGGGGATCGCCCCCAGGCCTTCGGTACTGTTGTAGTTGCCTTCCTGGGTAGCGGTGAGCAGCGGGTGCAGCACCTTGATCGGCGCCTTGAACATCTCGACGAATTCCATCAGGCCCTGGTTGGCCCGGCACAGCGCGCCCGAGTAGCTGTAGGCATCGGCGTCGTTCTGCGGAAACTCCTCGAGCTTGCGGATATCCACCTTGCCGACCAGGGCCGAGATATCCTGGTTGTTCTCGTCACCCGGTTCGGTCTTGGCGATGGCGATCTGGTTGAGGATCGACGGATAGAGCTTCACCACCCGGAACTTGCTGATATCGCCGCCGAACTCCTGCAGGCGCTTGGTGGCCCAGGGCGACATGATGGTATTGAGATAGCGGCGCGAAATGCCGAATTCTTCCTCGAGGATCGCACCGTCCTCGGTGGCGTTGAACAGCCCGAGTGGCGACTCGAAGACCGGTGAGCCCTTGATGGCGTAGAACGGTACCTTTTCCATCAATTGCTTGAGTTTTTCGGCCAGCGACGACTTGCCGCCGCCCACCGGACCCAGCAGGTAGAGGATCTGCTTCTTCTCTTCCAGGCCCTGGGCTGCGTGGCGGAAGTAGGAGACGATCTGGTCGATGCACTCTTCCATGCCATGGAAATCGGCAAAGGCCGGATAGCGGCGGATCACCTTGTTGGAGAAGATCCGCGACAGCCGGGAGTTGCTTGAGGTGTCGATCAGCTCTGGTTCACCGATGGCCAGCAACAGCCGCTCGGCCGCCGAGGCATAGGCGCTGCGATCCTCTTTGCACAGCTCGAGGTACTCCTGCAGCGAAAGTTCTTCCTGGCGGGTGGACTCGAAACGTTGTTGGAAGTGGCTAAAAATGCTCATGACGTCACCTCGCTCGATACGTGGAGACGACGCCGGATCAGTCAGCCGATGCTGGCATGCAACCGGTTTTGCCGGTTGCTGTATACCCCCCAGAACACCCTGTAACGCTACCGATGACCCGCACGCCGGTGTACCGGCTCTCCCCTTTTTTGGATGGCCTGGGCTTAAGGATAGTTGGTTATACGAGAGGTCAAGGGCGGGGAGCGGAGAAGACGCCTACGACCGTTCGTCAGGTCGGGCGCTAGCCCGCGCCAAGCGCGGGCTGCAGGAAAAATGAAAAAATTATTCGGCGCTGCCCTGGGCGGTTTCCGCCGGGTAGGTGTTACGCCACAGTTCGAAGCCACCATCGATGCTGTAGACGTTGGAGAAGCCCTGGCCGACCAGGTAGGCGGCGGCACTCTGGCTGGAATTGCCGTGGTAGCAGACTACCAGTGTAGGCGCGTCCAGATCGGCGCTGCGGATGAAGTCGGCTACCGAGTGATTATCCAGATGAGTGGCGCCGGCGATATGGCCGGCGGCGAACGCCTGTGGGTCGCGGATGTCGACAACGATCGCACCTTCGGCACGCAGGGCGAGGGCTTGTTCTGGGGAGATACGCTTGAATTCGCTCATGGGTGCGGTTCCTTCATGGCTGATCGTTGAGAGATGCCGGCGGGCGAGGGGTGCCTTCGCGGGTGCAGTCGCAGCGGTGGAATTCGCCGCTGTCGACATTGTACAGGGTCATCGCGCCCCCCCAGACACAGCCGGTATCCAGGGCAATCACACCGGGGGCGTCGACCCGGCCTTCGAGGGCTGCCCAGTGGCCGAAGATGATCTTCACATGGCGCGAGCGGCGGTCCGGGTGAGCGAACCATGGTTTATAGCCTTTGGGCGCGCTGTCCGCGCCTTCCTTGCTCTTGAGGTCGAGCTTGCCGGTGGCGGTGCAGAAGCGCATGCGGGTGAAGTAGTTGGTGATCACTCGCAGGCGTTCGACGCCGGCCAGGTCCTTGCTCCACTTGTTCGGCTCGTTGCCGTACATACCGTCCAGATACAGTTTCAGGCGATTGTCGTCGCGCAGCACTTCCTCGACCTCCGCCGCCAGCTCCAGCGCTTTACCCAGGGTCCATTGCGGCGGGATACCGGCATGGGCCATGGCGATGCCGCGGGCTTCGTCGTAGTGCAGCAGTTTCTGCTGGCGGAGCCAGTCGAACAGCTGGTCGGCGTCCGGGGCTTCTATGACTTCGCGAAGGGTGTCGCTCTTCTTCAGGCGCTCGACGTTGTGCCAGGCGGCCAGCAGGTGCAGGTCATGGTTGCCCAGCACGCAGACCAGCGCATGGCGGATAGAGTAGAGATAACGCAAGGTCTCGAGGGACTCGGGGCCACGGTTGACCAGGTCGCCCACCAGCCACAGGCGATCGACGGCCGGGTCGAAGCGCACGCGCTCGAGCAGGCACTTGAGTGGTTGCAGACAGCCTTGCAGGTCTCCGACGGCATAGGTGGCCATCAGTGCAGCGCCCCAGGCACGGCCAGGCGAAACGGCGCGATCTGGGCATCGAAGCGTTTGCCGTCTTCGGCGAACATCTGATAGCTGCCCTGCATGGTGCCGACGCGGGTGCTGATCACCGCACCGCTGCTGTAGGTGTGGCTCTGGCCTGGCTCGATCAGCGGCTGTTGGCCGATCACACCGGCACCGCGCACTTCCTCGACTTCGCCGTCACCGTTGGTGATCAGCCAGTGACGGGACATCAGCTTGGCCTTGACCGTGCCGTTGTTCTGCACGGTGATGGTGTAGGCGAAGGCGAAACGGCTGCTTTCGGGGTCGGATTGTTCTTTGAGGTAGCGGGTCACGACGCTGACGTCGATCTGGTAGCGGGGGTCGGACATGCAAGGGCCTTGGGCGAACTGACGCAATAACGCAGTCTAGGCCATTGGCGGGGGTGGAGGCCAGTCATGCCTGAGCGCGGGGCAAGCCCATTCCCACGGTGGGACGGGCTTGTCCTGCGCAGGCTCGGTCAGGCCTGCTGTTCGGCCAGCTTGTCGGCCAGGCGCACGAAGGCGGCCAGGTCGAGCTGCTCGGGGCGCAGGCTGCCATCCACGCCAGCGGCCTCGATGGCCTGGCTGTCGAGCACGCCTTTGAGCGTGTTGCGCAGGGTCTTGCGGCGCTGGTTGAAGGCTTCGCGCACCACGTGCTCCAGCAGCTTGGGGTTCTTGGCCGGGTAGGGCAGCACTTCGTGGGGCACCAGGCGCACGATCGCCGAGTCCACCTTGGGTGGCGGGTTGAAGGCACCCGGGCCGACGTTGAACAGGTGCTCCACGCGGCAGTGGTACTGCACCATGATCGACAGGCGGCCCCAGTCGCCGCCGCCAGGGCCGGCGGCCATGCGTTCGACCACTTCCTTCTGCAGCATGAAATGCATGTCGCGGATCAGGTTGGCATGGGCCAGGAGGTGGAAGATCAGTGGCGTGGAGATGTTGTAGGGCAGGTTGCCCACCACCTTGAGGCTGCGCTCAGGCACGCCCAACTGGTTGAAGTCGAACTTCAGGGCATCGCCCTGGTGCAGACGGAAGTTGTCGCGCCCGGCGAACTTGTGTTGCAGGATCGGCACCAGGTCCTTGTCCAGTTCCACCACGTCCAGCTGAGCGCCGCTGCCCAGCAGGCCTTCGGTCAGGGCGCCCTGGCCCGGGCCGATCTCCAGCAGGTGTTCGCCGGCCTTGGCGTTGATCGCCCGCAGGATGCGGTCGATGATTCCGGCGTCATGCAGGAAATTCTGGCCGAAGCGCTTGCGCGCCCGGTGTTGGTATTGCTCGGTCATGGTCGGTTCTCGGCCATCTGGTAGGCGGTTTGCAGGGCGACGCGCAGGCTGCCGGTGTCGATCCGGCCGGTGCCGGCCAGGTCCAGGGCGGTGCCGTGGTCGACCGATGTGCGGATGATCGGCAGGCCCAGCGTCACGTTGACCGCGGCGCCGAAGCCCTTGTACTTGAGTACGGGCAGGCCTTGGTCGTGGTACATCGCCAGCACCGCGTCGCAGTGCTCCAGATATTTTGGGGTAAACAGGGTATCGGCCGGCAGCGGGCCGCGCAGGTCCATGCCTTCGGCACGCAGGCGCTGCAGCGCCGGCTCGATGATGTCGATTTCTTCGCGGCCCAGGTGGCCGCCTTCTCCGGCATGCGGGTTGAGCCCGCAGACCAGGATGCGTGGGTTGGCAATGCCGAACTTGTCGCGCATGTCCGCATGCAGGATGCGGGTGACGCGCTCCAGGCGGTCGCCGGTGATGGCCTCGGCGATGTCCCGCAGGGGCAGGTGGGTGGTCACCAGTGCCACGCGCAGCCCGTGGGTGGCCAGCATCATCACCACTTGCGTGGTGTGGGTGAGGTCGGCGAGGAACTCGGTATGCCCGGAGAAGGCGATACCGCTTTCGTTGATCACGCCCTTGTGCACCGGCGCGGTGATCATCCCGGCGAAGTGCCCGTCCAGGCAGCCTTGCCCGGCACGGGTCAGGGTTTCCAGGACGAATGCGGCGTTGGCCTTGTCCAGCTGCCCGGCTGTCACCGGGCGGGCCAGGGGGGTATCCCAGACATACAGGCTGCCGGCGGCAGCCGGTTGCTCAGGCCAGGCGGTCGGTACAACCGTGATCAGCTTGACGTCCAGGCCCAGCTGCGTGGCCCGCTCGGCGAGCAGGTCACGGCTGGTGATGGCAATCAGGGGGTGGGGCTGGGCCTCGGCGGCGAGCAGCAGGCACAGGTCGGGACCGATGCCGGCTGGCTCGCCGGGGGTGACGGCGAAGCGCAGGGGTTTCACTGGGCGACCTGGTCGGCGCCAGGCAGCTTGATTTCAACGTAGGCTTCGTCGCGGATCTGGCGCAGCCAGTTCTGCAGCTCTTCGTCGTACTTGCGGTTGCGCAGGACGTTCATGGCCTGCTGCTCGCGAGCCTGTTCGGTGCTGTCGGTGGCGCGGCGGCCCAGCACTTCCAGCACATGCCAGCCGTACTGGGTCTTGAACGGCTTGGTCACCACGCCTTGCTCGGCGTTGGCCATCTGCTCGCGGAACTCAGGTACCAGGCTGTTCGGGTCGACCCAGTTGAGATCGCCGCCGTTGAGCGCCGAACCCGGGTCTTCCGAGAAGCTCTTCGCCAGCTCGGCGAAGTTTTCACCGTTCTGGATCCGGTCGTACAGGCGCTCGGCCAGTTGCTCGGTGGCGGCTTCGCTGCGGATTTCGCTCGGTTTGATCAGGATGTGACGTACATGCACTTCGTCGCGCAGCACGCTCTGGCTCCCGCCGCGCTTCTCTTCCAGCTTCAGGATGATGAAGCCGTTGGGAATGCGGATCGGCTGGGTGATGTCGCCGACCGCCATGCTGCTGAGCATCTTGGCGAAGTCTGGTGGCAGCTGGCCTGCCTGGCGCCAGCCCATCTCACCGCCTTCCAGGGCGTTTTCACTGCGCGAGCGAGCGATGGCCATCTGGCCAAAGTCCGCGCCTTGTCTGAGCTGCTGGTAGACATCGCCTACCTGGCGCGCGGCGGCCTGGATGGCCTCCGAGTTGGCGCCTTCGGGGGTCGGGATGAGGATGTTGGCCAGGCGGTACTCTTCGGACATCTGCATCTTGCCCAGGTCCGAGTTGAGGAAGTTCTTCACTTCCTGCTCGGACACCTGGATACGCTCGGCGACGCGGCGCTGACGTACGCGGCTGATGATCATCTCGCGCTTGATCTGCTCGCGGGCATCGTCGTACGACAGGCCGTCATGGGCCAGGGCGGCGCGGAACTGTTCCAGCGACATGCCATTGCGCTGGGCAATGGTGCCGACGGCCTGGTTCAGCTCTTCGTCGGTGATGCGGATGCCAGAGCGCTCGCCGATCTGCAGTTGCAGGTTCTCGACGATCAGGCGTTCCAGCACTTGCTGTTCCAGCGCACTGGTGGGCGGCACGCCGCCGCCACGCTTGGCGATGGTCTGCTGCACTTCGCGAACGCGCTGGTCCAGCTGGCTCTGCATGACCACGTCGTTGTCGACGGTGGCCACGATGCGGTCGATGGGTTGTACCGCGGCATGCACCGCGCCACTCAGCATTGCGGCGCCCAGCATCAGCGGGCGCAGACGATCAATAAGCTTGCTCTTCACGGGTACGGTAACCTTGAATGCCTTGGTCCAGGAACGATTCGACCTTGTTGCCGACTACACCACCGAGCCCTTTGAGCACGATCTGCAGGAAGATACCGTGGTCGCCCTTCTCGTTGTTCGGGACGGCCTGGCTGAAGTCGTCGTAGTCGATCCAGTAGCGGTTGATCAGGCGCAGCTTCCAGCAGCAGTTGTCGTACTCGAAGCCGCCCATCGCTTCCAGGGTGCGATTACGGTTGTAGTCATGCTGCCAACGAGCGATGACGCTCCACTGCGGCACGATCGGCCAGATGACCGAGAAGTCGTGCTGTTGGATTTTGTAGTAATCCTTGATGTAGTTCGGATCGCCCGGAGTGCCATAGTCACCACCCCCGACTTTCCAGAGACCGGTCGCCGAGTCGTAGGTGATCAGGTCGTTGCGGTAGCGGTAGCCGAGGTTGACGACCTTGTTCGGATTGTCTTCAGGCTGATAGTGGAACATCGCGCTACCCGAGCGGGTGCTGCGGCTGTCCGGATCCCAGTTGAAGTCCGAGTTGAAGCGCCAGTCGCGGTTGAAGGCGTATTCGTATTCCAGCGCGTACGGTGAGACATCAGACTTGCTGTCGTCGCGGGTACGATAGTCGATGCCTGGCAGCTGTACCTTGCGATCCTTGAAGTAGAACGCCTGGCCGATGCTGAAGCGCTGGCGTTGGAAGCCGTTGTCCTCGATCCAGCGGTTGGTTACGCCCAGCGAAAGCTTGTTCTCGTCGCCGATGCGGTCGGTACCGCTGAAGCGGTTGTCGCGGAACAGCGAGGAGTAGCTGAAGGTGTTCTCGCCTGTGTCGAACAGCGGGATATCCTTCTGATCCTTGTACGGAACATAGAGGTAGAACAGGCGCGGCTCGAGAGTCTGACGGTAATTGGTACCGAACAGCTGGGTGTTGCGATCGAAGTACAGGCCGCTGTCTACGCTGAAGATCGGGATGTCGCGGTTAAGCGAGCTGCTGTAGCTGCCATAGGCCGGGTTCGCTGACTGTGCAATCGCCTGGGCCTTGCCCTGACTGTCCAGATCCAGATCGTAATTGGTATAGACATACTTCAGCTTGGGCGTGACGAAGCCATAGCTGGCTTGCATTGGCAGGCTGATGGCGGGAGCGAAGTTCAGGCGGGTACCGTTGGCGCGAGCGATACCGGAAACGTTTTCATCCAGGCGACGGCCGGGAATACCACCTGCAGAAGTGTCCGGGTTACCGTCTTTGTCCAGTACGAAATCGTTCTTCAGGTCACGGTCGAAGCGTACGGCCTCGGTTTCGTAGCTCAGATCGAAACCGCCCGGGTGGAACGGCAACATGCCATTGAAGGTAATCTGCGGCAGTTTGTCGTATGGCGTGATCTGCGAGATGGTTCCCATCTCGTAGGCATGCACATTCAAGCGCGCGGTGTAGCTGTCACCCCGGTAGGTCAATGCGCCCTGCTGGTTCAGGACGTCACGGCCTTGTACGCCGATCTGATCGGTCTCCAGGTCCTGGAAGTAGAACGGATCGCTGATGTCGGTGTAGTCCACCTCGGTCATCAGGCGCTCGTCCAGACCACCCTTGTGCTGCCAGTTGACCATCCAGCGGTCTTTCTTGTAGTCCGTCTGTTTCTTGCGGTCGTCGTCCTGATCGCTCAGGAAGCCGCCGCCGAACTGCCCTTCGCTCGACTTGGTCAGGTAGCGGAACTCGCCTTCCATCAACATGCCGCGCTTGGCCATGTAGCGCGGGTACAACGTGGCGTCGTAGTTAGGCGCCAGGTTGAAGTAATACGGCGTGACCAGCATGAAGCCGGTGTCGCTGCTGGAGCTGAACGACGGCGGCAGGAAACCGGACTGGCGACGGTCGTCGATCGGGAAGTAGATGTACGGTGTGTAGAACACCGGGAAATCCTTGACCCGCAGCGTCACGTTGGTCGCGGTACCGAAGCCGGTGGCTGGGTTCAAGGTGATGTTGTTGCCCTTGAGCTGCCACGCGTTGCTGCCCGGCTCACAGGTGGTATAGGTACCGTCCTTGAGGCGGATGATGGCGTTTTCCGCACGCTTGGCGTACAGCGCGTTGCCGCGGATGTGCGACTTGTGCATCACGTATTCGGCGTTGTCGACCCGGGCCTCGCCGGTATCGAGCTGGATCTGCGCCTCGTCACCAACCACCAGCGAGCCGTTGTCGCGGATCTTGACGTTGCCCTTGAGCTCGCCGCGGTTTTCGGCCTGGTACAGGTTGGCCTCGTCGGCCTCGGCCTGCATGCTGCCCTGGCGCATGACCACGTCACCGGCGAGGGTGGCGATCTGCTGCTCCTGCTGGTACTTGGAGACCTTGGCGTTGATGTAGGTCGGCGACTCGTCCTTGGGCGTGGAGTCGTTCATGCCCGGGCGAGTCGGCTCGATGTAGGCGCCGCCGCAGTACGGGCCGGTCTCGGCCAGTTGCGCGGCAGTGAGCTTCTCGCGCGGGACCCAGTCCAGATGGCTGTAGTCTTCGCTGCGCGACTTCAGGCCGCGGCCCTTGGCCTCGGTGACCAGCATCGGCTTTTCGGCCTCTGCCGCGGCGACTTCGCCGGGTGCCTCGGCACCCGCGCTGGCAGCGGCAGCGCCCGGGTGTACCGGGCGCGGAGGCAGGTTGGCAGCGGTCTTGGGCTTGCAGTCCCAGCCACCGGAAGCGGACACTTGGCAGTCGAACTGCTCGGCCGCCACCACGTACGACGTGGCCAGGGGTTGCAGGGCCAGCAAACCGCCAGTCACGAGCAACGGAAACTTTCTACGAAACGCGGGGGATTTCAATGCCATCTTATTAGTCCGGGCTTCCTGCGTGCCATCTGCCCGCGTGTGGGGGCCGCACGCCTCTCGATGGTCTGAAAAAGATGCTGGATAATAAAGCATGACCCGCTTGACGGCTAGGGCCGTCGGAGAACCCTTGTAATGCCCGATCACGATGTACGCCTGCAACAACTGACCGCCTGGCTTGCCGGGCAGCTGGAGAACCTCTTCCGTACCAATGCCTGGGGCGAAGTGCCCGCCGGCAGCCTGACCGCCGCCAGCAGCGATGCGAGTTTCCGCCGTTACTTCCGCTGGGAGGGCGCCGGGCACAGCTTCGTGATCATGGATGCGCCGCCGCCCCAGGAGAACTGCCGCCCGTTCGTCGACATCGACCATCTGCTGGCCACGGCGGGCGTGAACGTGCCGGTCATCCATGCCCAGGACCTGGAGCGCGGTTTCCTGCTGCTGGGGGATCTGGGCCGCCAGACATACCTGGACATCATTGATCAGGGCAATGCCGATGTCCTGTTCGCCGACGCCATCGATGCGTTGCTGGCGTTCCAGCGCTTGCCGATGGACGCGCCACTGCCCAGCTACGATGTCGCACTGCTGCGCCGCGAGGTCGAACTGTTCCCCGAGTGGTACGTGGGCCGCGCGCTTGGCCTGAGCTTCAGCGACGCGCAGCAGGCCACCTGGCAACGGCTCAGCCAGCTGCTGATCGACAGTGCCCTGGCCCAGCCCAAGGTGCTGGTGCACCGCGACTACATGCCGCGCAACCTGATGCACAGTGCGCCAAATCCAGGCGTGCTGGATTTCCAGGACGCAGTCTACGGCCCGGTCACCTACGACATCACCTGCCTGTTCAAGGACGCTTTCCTCAGCTGGCCCCAGGCCCGCGTCGAGGGCTGGTTGCATGATTACTGGCACAAGGCAAAGGCCGCCGGGATTCCGGTACAGGCTGACTTCGAAGCCTTCCAGCGTGCCAGCGACCTGATGGGGGTGCAGCGCCACCTCAAGGTGATCGGTATCTTCGCGCGCATCTGCCACCGCGACGGCAAGCCACGCTACCTGGCCGACGTGCCGCGTTTCTTTGCCTATATAGATGAGGTGATCAGCCGCCGGCCTGAGCTGGCAGAGCTGGGCCAGCTGATTGCCGAACTCCAGGCCGGGGCGCGTTCATGAAGGCGATGATCCTGGCGGCAGGCAAGGGCGAGCGCATGCGCCCGCTGACCCTGCACACGCCCAAGCCGCTGGTGCGAGCCGCTGGCAAGCCATTGATCGAGTACCACCTCGAGGCGCTGGCCCGTGCCGGTATTGGCGAGGTGGTCATCAACCACGCTTGGCTCGGCCAGCAGATCGAGGATCACCTGGGTGATGGCAGCCGCTTTGGCCTGGCGATCAGCTATTCGCCGGAGGGCGAGCCGCTGGAGACCGGTGGTGGGATCTTCAAGGCGCTGCCGCTGCTGGGGGATGCGCCGTTCATCCTGGTCAACGGCGATGTCTGGACCGACTACGACTTCGCCGGCCTGAATGCGCCGCTGCACGGCTTGGGGCATCTGGTGCTGGTGGACAACCCCGGCCACCACGGCCGTGGCGACTTCCGCCTGGCGGACGGGCAGGTGAGCGATGGCGATGACGCCCCGGGAACGCTGACTTTCAGTGGTATCTCTGTGCTGGACCCGGCGCTATTCGCAGGCTGTCAGCCCGGCGCGTTCAAACTGGCCCCCCTGTTGCGCAGCGCAATGGCCGAAGGGCGGGTGAGCGGCGAGCACTATGGCGGGCACTGGATCGATGTCGGCACCCTTGAGCGTCTGGCCGAAGTCGAGCGCCTGATCGGGGGGCGTGCCTGATATGTGGTGGCCGAGCACAGTGATTGGTGCCGGTGCCGGTTTCGCCGTGGCCAGCATCCCCGGTGCGTTGCTGGGGGCGCTGCTGGGCCAGGCCATGGATCGGCGCCTGCGGCTGCAGGGTTGGGAAGACGTGCGCGAGCGCCTGGGCGGGCGTCCGGCGCTGCGTGACGAAGAGTTGTTGTTCGTGTTGCTCGGCCGCTTGGCCAAGAGTGATGGCAGGGTTGTCGAGGGTCACATCCAGCAGGCGCGACAAGAGATGTCCCGTCTGGACCTGGCGGAACCTGCTCGGATGCGAGCGATTGCCGCGTTCAACCGCGGGAAGTCGGGCAAGGAGCGCCTGGGGCACTACCTGCGCCGTATCAGGGTGCAGCCCCACGGCGCCGAAGGTACCTTGCGCGCCTGTTGGCGCATGGTCTGGGCCGACGGCAAGGCCGGGCGGCAGGAACGCGACCTGTTGCTGGGCTGGGGCCAGCAACTGGGGCTCAGTCGCAACCAGGTGCAGGCCTTGTCGCTGGAGTATGAGCCGCGCCGGTCGTCGATCGAGGGCGGCGTCATGACCTATGCGGCGGCGCTGAGGTTGCTGGGGGTGGAACCGGACACCGAGGCCGACAGGGTCAAGCAGGCCTATCGACGATTGCTCAGCCGGCATCACCCGGACAAGCTGGTGGGCAGTGGCGCCAGCGAAGCGAAGGTGCGCGAGGCGACCGAGCTTACCCGTGAGTTGCATCAGGCCTATGCCATGATCCGCAAGCGGCGGGGCTTGTAACGCCATTGCGGGCAAGGCCGCGCCTGCCGGAGTAGGCAGGCGCGGTCATTCTTACTCTGCCTTCGGCGTCAGCCAGCCGCGTACCCGCCGCAACAGTTGTTCCTGCTCCGCCGCCTTGTTGCCAGGCACGGCCATCAGCGAAAGCTGTCGGTACAGGCTGCTCTTCTGCCGCTTGCTGGCCTGCAGGCGCTGCTGCGCCGCGAGCCGATCGGCTGTACGGGTGGCGTAGTAGAGGTCGGCGGTCGGCACCTTCAGGGTCGGCGTCAGACTCAGCAGGTCATGCTCTACTCGCGCGGGTGTCTGCGCGGCGACCATCACCAGTTTTTGCACCTGGGGCGGCTGCTTCTCGCTGAGATAACGCGCGGCCCAGTATGCGCCACTGCCGCTGCCCAGCAGCACGATGCTGCGTGCCTTCTGCTGCTGGGCATAGGCCACGGCGGCGTCGAGGCGGGCGAATATGCGCTCGGCGTCCCCCTCGCTGCTGTTTTCATCGGCTTCGACCGCGTCGGTGCTCTCGGCGGTATCCGCTTCCGGCGCGGTCGCCTGGGCGACGTTGGCGTTGGCATCGGCGGGCGTGTCCTTGGCCGGAGCCGACTCGCCATCCTCTTTTTTCGGTTCGGCTGCAGGCTTGGCCTCGACCCGCGCCTGTGGGCGCTCGGCCAGCAGGTCGGGCATGCTCAGGCTCAAGGTGCCCCAGCCGACATCGGGGAAACCACGGCGCAGCGGGCCAACGGTGGTCGGCCAGTCGGCGCTTTCGCCCGCGCCCGGGACAATGATCACCGCGCCTTGCGGATCGCTGTCGTTGGCCGGCTTCCACAGCGCCAGGAAGTTTTCACCATTGGCCTGCAAGGTCTGTTGTTCTGCCTTGGGTACCTGGCGCTCGAGGGCCAGTGCATCGTCCTGGCTACGCTCGAGCAGCGGTGGGCGCGGAGCGGGGGCGGCCGCCTCGGCGGGCGCTTCGGGTTTCTCGGCGTCGTCGGCCTGAGCCGCAAACGGCAGGGCCGAAGCCAGGCAGAACATTGCCAGCGTCGTGCGATAAAGTGTGAACATCGATCAATCCAAGGCCAGAATCATACCGGCAGCCTAATGGTATTTGCCCGCGACGGCCACGCCAGGTGGCCGTCATTGCCAAGACGAGCGTAGAGATGAAGCGAGTGCGTTGCCTGTGGGTTATCGGCTGGTTGTGTCTACCCTTGATCGCCCTGGGCAAGCCGCAGGCGCCGCCCGCCGTGGTGCTGGATCCAGCCCAGCAGCAATGGCTGGACGAACACCGCGGCTTGCGCGTCGGCCTGGTACTGCAGGCGCCCTATGCCCAGTTCGACCGCCGCCTGCAGCAATTCTACGGGGCCAACGTCGAACTGGTCGGCGCCCTGTCCGAGGCGTTGGGCCTGGATTTGACCTGGCGCGGCTTTGCCGACCAGGCCGCCCTTGAGCATGCCTTGCAGACGGGCGAGATCGATTTCGCCCCAGGCCTTATGCAAACGCCGACCAGCCTGCGGCTGTGGTTGTTCAGTGACCCTTACATGCGGGTGCCGCAATTGGTGGTAGGCATGCGCAGCGGCGCGGTAGCCGTGGAGCTGGAAAAGTTGAGCGGCAATGAACGCGTGGCGGTACGCATGCCCGGTACCTTGGCGGATTACCTGCGCGGCAACTACGGCAATCTGAACCTGCAGGGTGTACCCGACGAGCGCGAGGCCCTGCAGTTGGTGTTGGGCGGGCAGGCCAGCTTCGCCGTGCTGGACGAGGCGCAGCTCAGCCGGCTGTCGCGCGAAGGCGAGTTTGCCGACCTCGCGGTGGTGGGTGATATCGGTCTGCCGCAGTTGCTGCGGGTCGGCTCACGGCGCGATTGGCCAGTGCTGGCCGATATTCTTGAGCGTGCCTTGCAGGCCCTGCCGGCCAAGACCCTGGAGCAGATGCACCAGCGCTGGTTGCAGCCCAGGTATCCACGGTTCTCCGAGTCCGCCGGGTTCTGGCAGAATCTGGCCTTGCTGTTCGGCCTGCTGTTGCTGTGCGCCTTGGCCACCCTGGCCTGGCAGCGTCGTCAGCAGCGCGGCCTGGAGCGCGGGTTGCTGGCGGCCCGGGAGAGCCTGGTCGAGCGCCAGGTGCGTGAGGAGGCTTTGCGCCTGAGTCAGTTTTCCATCGACCAGAGCACGGTGGGCATTCTCTGGGTCAACTGGGACAGCCATGTGCGCTACGCCAACCATGCCGCCGAGCGCATGCTGGGCTTTGCCGAGGGGGCGCTGCTGGAACTGCCGCTGGTCGTTATCGAGCCGAACCTGAAGATGGACCGCTGGCTGGAGCTGTGGAAGCGAGCCCGTACCGGCGATGGCGGCGAGCAGCAGTTCGAAAGCCAGTGTCGGCGCGCCGACGGCAGCCTGTTCCCGGTCGAGTTGTCGCTGTCGTTCCTGCGTTTTCGCGATGCCGAGTACCTGGTGGTGTTCCTCGCCGACGTCACCGAGCGCCGGCGCGACCTGGCCGCGTTGCGCGAAAGCGAGGCGCGGCTCAAGGGGATCGCTGGCAACGTGCCGGGGCTGGTGTTCCGCCTGGAGCGCGATCCGGCCGAAGGCGACCCGGAATTTCCCTATATCAGCGAAGGCAGCGAGGCGCTGGTTGGCTACACCCCGGCGGCGATCCAGCACCCGCAGATGGGGCTGCGCAACCTGGTCCACCCGGAGGATCGCGCCGACTACCATCGGGTCCAGGACCTGGCCTTGGCCAGCGATCAGGACTGGTCCTGGCAGGGGCGTATCCTCACCCGCCAGGGCGAGCAGCGCTGGGCCGACATCAAGGCGACCACTCGCCGCCTGGCCGATGGGCGCATGGTGTGGGACGGCGTGGTCTGGGACATCACCCAAGGCAAGCAGGCCGAGCTGGCGCTGGCCGGGTCCCAGGAGCAATTGCGCGAGTTGTCGGCGCACCTGGAAAGCGTGCGCGAAGAGGAGAAGGCGCGGATTGCCCGGGAAGTCCACGACGAACTGGGGCAGATGCTCACGGTGCTCAAGCTTGAGGTGTCGATGTGCGAACTGGCGTTCGCCGAGCTGGATCCCGCCCTCAACGAGCGCCTGGCCAGCATGAAGCGCCTGATCGCCCAGTTGTTCCAGCTGGTACGCGACGTGGCAACAGCCCTGCGCCCGCCGATCCTCGACGCCGGCATCGCCTCGGCCATCGAGTGGCAGGCGCGGCGTTTCGAGGCACGCACGCAGATCCCCTGCCTGGTGCAGGTACCGGACAATCTGCCACCCTTGAGCGATGCCAAGGCCATCGGCCTGTTCCGTATCTTGCAGGAGGCGCTGACCAACGTCATGCGCCATGCCCAGGCGCACACGGTGCAGATCGAGCTGGTTCACGAGGCCGGGCAGTTGCGCATGACCGTGATAGACGACGGCGTGGGGTTTGCCATGGAGGCGGCACGGCCGACTTCGTTCGGCCTGGTGGGTGTGCGTGAGCGGGTGCTGATGCACGGTGGCAGCATGAGCCTGGACAGCGAGCCGGGCGAGGGCACCAGCCTGAGCGTGGCGATTCCTTTGAAGCAGGAGAAACAATCGTGATTCGAGTGCTGGTGGCGGAAGACCACACCATCGTCCGGGAGGGCATCAAGCAATTGATCGGCCTGGCCAAGGACATGCAGGTGGCAGGCGAGGCGGGCAATGGCGAGCAGTTGCTGGAGACCCTGCGCCACACGCCCTGCGAGGTGGTGCTGCTGGATATCTCCATGCCTGGGGTGAATGGCCTGGAGGCGATCCCGCGGATCCGCGCGCTGAACAATCCGCCGGCGATCCTGATGCTGTCGATGCATGACGAGGCGCAGATGGCGGCGCGGGCACTCAAGGCCGGTGCGGCGGGCTATGCGACCAAGGACAGCGACCCGGCGCTGTTGCTCACGGCCATCCGCCGGGTGGCGGGGGGAGGGCGCTACATCGACCCGGCCCTGGCCGACCGCATGGTGTTCGAGGTGGGCCTGACCGAAACCCGGCCGCTGCACACGCTGCTGTCGGAGCGCGAATTCTCGGTGTTCGAGCGCCTGGCCCAGGGCGCCAACGTCAACGACATCGCCCTGCAGCTGGCGCTGTCGAGCAAGACCATCAGCACCCACAAGGCGCGGCTGATGCAGAAGCTCAAGGTCAACTCGCTGGCGGAGCTGGTGAAGTACGCCATGGAGCACAAGTTGGTGTGAGTGTTCTGGTTACGACAATGGCTTTTACGCGATCTCAGCGTAGGAGCGGCTTTAGCCGCGATGCAAGCGCCGCTGTCTCAGACACCCGCTTCGCGGGCGATCGCGGCTAAAGCAGCTCCGGCAAAGCTCGAGTTACCTGAAAACGCCATCCTTGTAGGGCGATCCCTACAAGAAGTCTTCCATCCGGATGATGGCATTCTCTCAGCGCCCCCGATTTCCGGGGCTTTGCGCGTCTTCTACGCTTTTGCCTACGCAGTCATTCCAACAAGAAGGTGCAGGGCATGAGCGAGGCGAATTCGAACGAGACGCTGGTCAGCTTCCGAGGTGTGCAGAAGAGCTACGACGGCGAATCGCTGATCGTCAAGGACCTCAACCTGGACATCCGCAAGGGCGAGTTCCTGACCCTGCTCGGCCCTTCCGGTTCGGGCAAGACCACCAGCCTGATGATGCTGGCAGGTTTCGAGACCCCTACCGCCGGTGAGATCCAGCTGGCCGGGCGCTCGATCAACAATGTGCCGCCGCACAAGCGCGATATCGGCATGGTGTTCCAGAACTACGCACTGTTCCCGCACATGACCGTGGCCGAGAACCTGGCCTTCCCGTTGACCGTGCGCAACCTCAGCAAGACCGACGTCAGCGAGCGGGTCAAGCGCGTACTCGGCATGGTCCAGCTCGATGCCTTCGCCAAGCGCTATCCCGGCCAGCTTTCCGGTGGCCAGCAGCAGCGCGTGGCGCTGGCCCGCGCCCTGGTGTTCGAGCCGCAACTGGTGCTGATGGACGAGCCGCTCGGCGCCCTCGACAAACAGCTGCGTGAACACATGCAGATGGAGATCAAGCATATCCACCAGCGCCTGGGCGTGACCGTGGTCTACGTGACCCACGACCAGGGCGAAGCGCTGACCATGTCCGACCGGGTGGCGGTGTTCCATCAGGGCGAGATCCAGCAGATCGCCGACCCGCGCACCCTTTACGAAGAGCCTTGCAACACCTTCGTCGCCAACTTCATCGGTGAGAACAACCGCATCAACGGCACCCTGCTGGCCAGTGACGGTAATCGTTGCCAGGTGCAACTGGCCCGTGGCGAGCGGGTCGATGCGCTGGCGGTCAACGTTGGCCAGGCCGGTGACCCGGTGACCCTGTCGATCCGCCCCGAGCGGGTACGCCTGAACGGCCACAGCGAGAACTGCGTCAACCGCTTCTCCGGTCGTGTCGCCGAGTTCATCTACCTCGGCGACCACGTGCGGGTGCGCCTGGAGGTCTGTGGCAAGGCCGATTTCTTCGTCAAGCAGCCGATCGCCGAGCTCGACCCGGCCCTGGCTGTGGGCGACGTGGTACCGCTGGGCTGGGAGGTGGAGCACGCCCGCGCGCTCGATCCGATTGCCGAGGCCCATTGATGGATTGCTTCACCAACCCTGAACTGTGGAGAGAATAATAATGCGCAAGCAGTTGAAACTGACCGCCCTGGCCCTTGGCCTGTTCGCCGCCGGCCAGGCCATGGCGGCCGACCTGACCGTGATTTCCTTCGGCGGCGCCAACAAGGCGGCCCAGACCAAGGCGTTCTACGAACCATGGGAAAAGGCGGGCAAGGGCAAGATCGTCGCCGGTGAGTACAACGGCGAGATGGCCAAGGTCAAAGCCATGGTCGACACCAAGAGCGTCAGCTGGAACCTGGTCGAGGTCGAGTCGCCGGAGTTGGCCCGGGGTTGCGATGAAGGCATGTTCGAAGAGCTTGATCCCGCACTGTTCGGTAATGAAGGCGACTTCGTGCCCGGCGCCATTCAGCCGTGCGGCGTGGGCTTCTTCGTCTGGTCCACGGTGCTGGCCTACAACGCCGACAAACTCAAGAGCGCGCCTGCCAGCTGGGCCGACTTCTGGGACACCAAGAAATTCCCGGGCAAGCGCGGCCTGCGCAAGGGCGCCAAGTACACCCTCGAATTCGCCCTGATGGCTGACGGCGTCGCACCCAAAGAGGTGTACAAGGTGCTGGCGACCAAGGAAGGCCAGGACCGCGCCTTCAAGAAGCTCGACGAACTCAAGCCGAGCATCCAGTGGTGGGAAGCCGGCGCCCAGCCGCCGCAGTACCTGGCCTCGGGTGACGTGGTCATGAGCTCGGCCTACAACGGTCGTATCGCCGCGGTGCAGAAGGAAAGCAATCTCAAGGTCGTATGGAACGGCGGCATCTACGACTTCGATGCCTGGGCCATCCCGAAAGGCGCCAAGGATGCGGAGGAGGCGAAGAAATTCATCGCCTACACCGTCCAGCCCGAGCAGCAGAAGACCTACTCCGAGAACATCGCCTACGGCCCGGCCAACAGCAAGGCGGTAGAGCTGCTGTCGGCCGAGGTGAAGAAGGACATGCCGACCACGCCCGAGAACATTGCCAACCAGGTGCAGATCGACGTGGCCTTCTGGGCCGACAACAGCGAACAGCTGGAGCAACGCTTCAACGCCTGGGCGGCTAAGAAGTAAACCATCTGGAGCCTTCATCGCCGGCAAGCCGGCTCCCATAAAACCTGTGCAGTACTTGTGGGAGCCGGCTTGCCGGCGATGGGCTGCGTAGCAGCCCCAATTTCAGCCTGTATCGCGGAGTTCGCCATGGCCATTGCAGTGCCCCTCAACGAAGGCGCGGGTAAAAGCCTCAAGCAGCGCCTCAAGCATGCCGAGCGGGTCAACCGCTGGAAGGCCCAGGCGTTGATCGCGCCGCTGGCGCTGTTCCTCCTGTTGGTGTTCCTGGTGCCGATCGCGGCGCTGTTGTACAAGAGCGTCGGCAACCCCGAGGTGGTCGCCGGCCTGCCGCGCACCGTCGAGGCAGTGGCGCAGTGGGATGGCAAGAGCCTGCCGGGCGAGGAGGTCTACAAGGCCCTGAGCCAGGACCTGGCCGAGTCTCGCAAGAACCAGACCCTGGGCGACCTTTCCAAACGCCTGAACATGGAGCTGGCCGGCTACCGCAGCCTGTTGGCCAAGACCGCGCGGGCGCTGCCGTTCAAGGCCGAGCCTGTCTCCTATAAAGAAGCCTTGCAGACGCTCGACGAGCGTTGGGGCGATCCTGCCTACTGGCAGGCGATCCGTCGCAACACCAGCAGTGTCACGCCGTTCTACCTGCTGGCCGCGCTGGACCACCGTATCGACGACCTGGGTGAATTGGCCAAGGCCACCCCCGACCAGGCCATCTACCTGGACATCTTCGCTCGCACCCTGTGGATGGGTGTGGTGATCACCGTGATCTGTCTGTTGCTGGCCTATCCCCTGGCGTACCTGCTGGCCAACCTGCCGACCCGGCAGAGCAACCTGCTGATGATCCTGGTGCTGCTGCCGTTCTGGACCTCCATCCTGGTGCGGGTGGCGGCCTGGATCGTGCTGTTGCAGTCAGGCGGGCTGATCAACAGTGCGCTGATGGCCATGGGCATCATCGATCAGCCGCTGGAGCTGGTGTTCAACCGTACCGGCGTGTACATCTCCATGGTGCACATCCTGTTGCCGTTCATGATCCTGCCGCTGTACAGCGTGATGAAAGGCATCTCGCCCAGCTACATGCGGGCGGCGATCTCCCTCGGCTGCCATCCGTTCGCCAGTTTCTGGCGGGTGTACTTCCCGCAGACCTACGCCGGTGTCGGCGCCGGCTGCCTGCTGGTGTTCATCCTCGCCATCGGCTACTACATCACCCCGGCGCTGCTGGGCAGCCCGAACGACCAGATGGTCAGCTACTTCGTTGCCTTCTACACCAACACCAGCATCAACTGGGGCATGGCCACCGCCCTGGGCGGGCTGTTGCTGCTGGCCACCGTGCTGCTGTACCTGATCTATAGCTGGCTGGTCGGCGCCAGCCGCCTGCGCCTGAGCTGAGGAGCCTTGTCATGCTGAGCCCTTACATGTCGCCCGTGGAGCGGGTGTGGTTCTACAGCCTGCGCATCCTGTGCGGCCTGATCCTGCTGTTCCTGGTGTTGCCGGTGCTGGTAATCATCCCGTTGTCGTTCAACAGCGGGAGCTTCCTGGTCTATCCCCTGCAAGGCTTCTCGTTGCACTGGTACCAGGACTTCTTCGCCTCCGCCGAATGGATGCGCGCCCTGAAGAACAGCATCATCGTTGCCCCGGCAGCCACGCTGCTGGCCATGGTGTTCGGCACCCTGGCGGCCATCGGCCTGACCCGTGGCGACTTCCCCGGCAAGTCGCTGGTGATGGCGCTGGTGATCTCGCCGATGGTGGTGCCGGTTGTGATCATTGGCGTGGCCAGCTACCTGTTCTTCGCGCCGTTGGGCATGGGTAACAGCTTCACCTCGCTGATCCTGGTGCATGCGGTGCTGGGTGTGCCGTTCGTGATCATCACCGTGTCGGCTACGCTGCAGGGGTTCAACTACAACCTGGTGCGCGCGGCGGCGAGCCTTGGGGCCTCGCCTCTGCTGGCCTTTCGTCGGGTGACCCTGCCGTTGATCGCCCCCGGGGTGATCTCCGGCGCGCTGTTCGCCTTCGCCACGTCGTTCGATGAGGTGGTGGTGACCCTGTTCCTTGCCGGGCCTGGGCAGGCGACCCTGCCACGGCAGATGTTCAGTGGCATCCGCGAAAACCTGAGCCCGACCATCGCCGCGGCGGCCACCTTGTTGATCGCCTTCTCGGTGATTCTGCTGCTGACCCTGGAGTGGTTGCGCGGGCGCAGTGAGAAACTGAGGACCCAGCAGCCAGGTTGAATCTT
This sequence comes from Pseudomonas sp. CCOS 191, assembly GCF_001007005.1. Lineage (NCBI taxonomy): Bacteria > Pseudomonadati > Pseudomonadota > Gammaproteobacteria > Pseudomonadales > Pseudomonadaceae > Pseudomonas > Pseudomonas sp. CCOS 191. Next base: position 5,528,180 of record NZ_LN847264.1, on the reverse strand, counting down.
CGACGCGGGTGACGTGGGAGCGGCGATGCGGCGACCCGACTTGCCCCGCGATGGCATATCGAATTCACGATCGCAATCGCGGGGCAAGCCTGCTCCCACGCCATCCGTTCGACCATCTGCCGCGCCGGCGTTGATACCAATCAGCCCCGATCCGCTTCCCTGAGTTACAATGCGCGCCACCGTGATTCTGCCCAACAGGTGCGCCATGCAGCCCTACGCTATTGCCCCCTCCATTCTGTCCGCCGACTTCGCCCGCCTGGGCGAGGACGTCGACAAGGTCCTGGCCGCCGGGGCCGACATCGTCCACTTCGATGTCATGGACAACCACTACGTGCCCAACCTGACCATCGGTCCGATGGTCTGCAGTGCCCTGCGCAAGTACGGCGTGACCGCACCCATCGACGTGCACCTGATGGTCAGCCCGGTCGACCGTATCATCGGTGACTTCATCGAGGCCGGCGCCACCTACATCACCTTCCACCCGGAAGCCTCGCAGCACATCGACCGTTCGCTGCAACTCATCAAGGACGGCGGCTGCAAGGCTGGCCTGGTGTTCAACCCGGCCACCAGCCTGGATGCGCTGAAGTACGTGATGGACAAGATCGACATGGTCCTGCTGATGAGCGTCAACCCAGGCTTCGGCGGCCAGAAGTTCATCCCCGGCACCCTCGACAAGCTGCGCGAAGCCCGTGCCCTGATCGACGCCAGCGGTCGTGACATCCGCCTGGAGATCGACGGTGGCGTGAACGTCAACAACATCCGCGAGATCACCGCTGCCGGCGCTGACACCTTCGTCGCCGGCTCGGCAATCTTCAATGCCCCGGACTACAAGGAAGTCATCGACAAGATGCGTGCCGAAATGGCGCTGGCACGCGCATGAGCGGCTTCGAGCAGCTGTTCCCGGGGACACTGCCCAGGCTGGTGATGTTCGATCTGGATGGCACCCTGATCGATTCGGTACCCGACCTGGCCGCAGCCGTCGACCGCACGCTGCTCGAACTCGGGCGACCGCCTGCTGGCCTTGAGGCCGTGCGCCACTGGGTGGGTAACGGCGCCCAGGTGCTGGTGCGCCGGGCCCTGGCCGGTGGTATCGACCACGCCGCGGTGGACGACGAGCTGGCCGAGCGCGCGCTGGCGCTGTTCATGGAGGCCTATGCCGACAACCATGAACTCACCGTGGTCTACCCCGGCGTGCGCGACACCCTGCGCTGGTTGCGCAAGCAGGGTGTGGAGATGGCGCTGATCACCAACAAGCCCGAACGCTTCGTTGCCCCCTTGCTCGACCAGATGAAGATCGGGCGCTACTTCCGCTGGATCATCGGCGGCGACACCCTGCCACAGAAGAAACCTGACCCTGCAGCGCTGCTGTTTGTGATGAAAATGGCCGGCGTCAGCGCCGAGCAGGCGCTGTTCGTCGGCGACTCGCGCAGCGACGTGCTGGCCGCCAAGGCCGCGGGGGTGCAGTGCGTCGGCCTGAGCTATGGCTACAACCATGGCCGCCCCATCGACGAGGAGTCACCCAGCCTGGTGCTCAGCGACCTGCGCCTGCTGCTGCCCGGTTGCTTAGTCACCGACACTGGGATAACGTTGGCGGACCTTCAAGCCCCGCAAAGCAGAGACAACGACGTGGTGGTTACTGGCAAATTCTGGATGAAAGTCATCAAGGCCCTGGCCCGCTGGCGCTGGCGCGCCTGACTCCCGCCCGCCGGCGCCTGCCGGTACATCCATTTGCCCGCCCCCATTGCTGCTTGCCCCGAGGCTACACATGACCCGCGAAGAATTCCTGCGCCTGGCCGCTGCCGGCTACAACCGCATCCCCCTGGCCTGCGAAACCCTGGCTGACTTCGACACGCCGCTGTCGATCTACCTGAAACTGGCTGACCAGCCCAACTCCTACCTGCTCGAGTCCGTGCAAGGTGGCGAGAAATGGGGCCGCTACTCGATGATCGGCCTGCCGTCGCGCACCGTCATGCGTGTGCATGGCTACCATGTGACCATCCTGCAGGATGGCGTCGAGGTGGAAAGCCACGACGTCGAAGACCCGCTGGCTTTCGTCGAGGCGTTCAAGGACCGTTACAAGGTCGCCGACATCCCAGGCTTGCCGCGCTTCAATGGTGGCCTGGTCGGTTACTTCGGCTACGACTGCGTGCGCTACGTGGAAAAACGCCTGGGCGCCTGCCCGAACCCCGATCCGCTGGGCGTGCCGGATATCCTGCTGATGGTCTCCGACGCGGTGGTGGTGTTCGACAACCTGGCCGGCAAGATGCATGCGATCGTGCTGGTCGATCCAGCCGAAGAACAAGCGTTCGAGCAGGGCCAGGCCCGCCTGCAAGGTTTGCTGGACACCCTCCGCCAGCCGATCACCCCGCGCCGCGGCCTGGACTTGAGCGGGCCGCAGGCGGCCGAGCCCGAGTTCCGTTCCAGCTACACCCGTGACGACTACGAAAGCGCGGTGGGCCGGATCAAGGAATACATCCTGGCCGGTGACTGCATGCAGGTGGTGCCGTCCCAGCGCATGTCCATCGACTTCAAGGCCGCGCCCATCGACCTTTACCGGGCGCTGCGTTGCTTCAACCCGACGCCGTACATGTACTTCTTCAATTTCGGTGACTTCCATGTGGTCGGCAGCTCGCCCGAGGTGCTGGTGCGGGTGGAAGACAACCTGGTGACCGTGCGCCCGATCGCCGGTACCCGCCCACGTGGCGCCACCGAAGAAGCCGACCGCGCGCTTGAAGACGACCTGCTGTCGGACGACAAGGAAATCGCTGAGCACCTGATGCTGATCGACCTGGGCCGCAACGACGTGGGCCGTGTATCGTCCACCGGCAGTGTGCGCCTGACCGAGAAGATGGTGATCGAGCGTTACTCGAACGTCATGCATATCGTGTCCAACGTCACTGGTCAGCTGCGGGAAGGCCTGACCGCCATGGACGCACTGCGGGCGATCCTGCCGGCCGGTACCCTGTCGGGCGCGCCGAAGATCCGTGCGATGGAAATCATCGACGAGCTCGAACCGGTCAAGCGTGGTGTCTACGGTGGCGCGGTGGGCTATTTTGCCTGGAACGGCAACATGGATACCGCCATCGCCATCCGCACCGCGGTGATCAAGGACGGCGAACTGCATGTGCAGGCCGGTGGCGGCATTGTCGCCGACTCGGTGCCGGCGCTGGAGTGGGAAGAGACCATCAACAAGCGCCGGGCGATGTTCCGTGCGGTGGCGCTGGCCGAGCAGACCTGCTCCAAGTAGGTTGATCGGGGCCGCAACGCGGCCCCGACAAATCAGAAGTCCAGACTCAACGCCACGCTCACCCCCTGCTGGCGCAACTCATCACTTTTGCGCCAGTTGTAGTTCCCCCGCAGGTTCAACCCCGGCACCAGTTCATGGCTCACCCCCAGGCTGGCCCGCGTCAGGTTGCTGTGCGGTGTATAGCCGGTGAGGGTGAAGTCGTTTGCCGGCAGGCTGGTCAGGTGCATGCGCAGGTTCTGCTGGTCATCCTCGAACTCATGCTCGCGGGCCACCTCGGCAAACAGCTTTGTCGTCGGCAGCACTTGCACGCTACCCAGCAGGCCGGCTCCGAGCCGGCGCGACGTACGTTCCTGGTCGTCGAAACCGAGCGCCGTGGAGCGGCCGCTCTTCTCGTCGTAGCCATCGACCTTGACCCGCGCATAGTCGGCACTGATGAACGGCGCCAGTTGCCAGTGGCTGCTCTCGGGCGCCAGGTTGTAGCCCACCCGGCCGGTGACGGCCCAGGCCTCGCCATCGGTGTCGCCTTTCTCGCTGCGGTCGTTCACACCCAGGGCGAAGGTGCGCTTGAGGTCGCGGTAATCCAGGTGCCCGGCGGTCAATGCCGCATCAGCCCACCAGCGATCCTGGCGGAACTGGGCGAAGGCGCTGGCCAGGTAGCTGTCGAGCTTGTAGTCCGAGTCATCCTGGCCCGCCTCGAGCTTTTGCCGGTACACACCGGCCGCCAGCCCCACGCGCCAGGCGTCGTCGAGCCGGTAGCTGCCGCCGAGGGTCAGGTTGTAGCCGCGCCCGTCACCACTGGCGGCGCTGCGCTGGCTGCCGAAGTCCAGGTCCTGGCCGCCGGTGGCGACGAAAGCCTGCCATTGACCGATGGCCTGCCAGGGTGTTTGCCACTGGTTGCGCAGTTCATCCTGGTGGGCGCGGATACTGGCGTGGGCGATTTCCGGGAGCAGGGTCAGCTCCCACGGCGCGGCCAGGATCGAATAGGCATAGTCGGCGATCAGTTGCTGGCCGGCGATGGTCGGGTGCACCGAGTCGTTGAACAGCAGCCGGGTCGGGTCCGGGGTAGTACCATTCAGCCCATAGACCGGATTGCCCACGCAGCCGTCGCCGCTGTAGCAGGTGCCGACCAGGTTCTGGTCGGCGGCCAGGCCGAACTGGGCGGGGCTGGTGAGGGCCTCCTGCAGCAGGGTGGGGATGTTGAGCGGAATGATCTCGGCATCGATCTGCCCGAGCTGGCTGACCAATGACTGGTTGAACACGCCGGACAGCTGCGACAGCGGTCCTTGCTGGGGCGTGCCGCTGAAGTTCGGTGTCTGTCCCAGGTCTGGCAGCAGCCAGACCATGATGTAGCGCGCTCCGCCCTGTTGCAGCGCCTGGGCGCTGGCCGCCAGGCGGGCGCCAGCTGCGGCTGCGGTAGCGGGGCTGTTGACCAGGCCCTGGAGGAAGTCGTTGCCGCCACCGGTCAGGTAGTACAGGGCATTGGGGTCGGCGCGCAGGCCGTTGGCCAGGTAACCGTCACGCTCGCGCAGGACCGCCCCCGCGCCAGGGCGCCCGGGCGGGATGACGGCTTTTGAAGTGTCGGTGATCGAGTCGAGGATCTGCTGGGTGGTGTAGCCGCCCACGGCCCAGTTGTTGCCGTCGGGCGTGCCTTGCAACTGGTTGCTGAGTGATGTCGATGGTCCCAGGGCAGTTCCCGAAAAGCCCAGCCTGCCCCCCAGGATCATCGGCGAGACGGGCGCGTAGTTGCCATCGGCATCGCGGTTGGTGAAACGCATGCCTGGCGTGCCGCCGGTCAGGTCGGGAAACTGCCCGGCATCACTGAGGCTGTCGCCAAAGACGATGAGCGATGAATAAGGGGAGGGGCCGGCCATCGCCTGGCTGCAAGCCAGGGCGAGGATGCCGAGGGCGGAGTACAGGAAGGGAGTCTTGCGCATGCATGAATATCCTTTTCGTTGTTTTTATCGAAGCAAGCCGCATGACCTTAGCAAATCGCCGGTCTTCGCCCACCATCGCATTGGTTTCCCAGTGTTTACGGGCGTATTGCGCCCGTCGCCCCGGTAGGCTACTGTGCCCTGACGTATGAACGAGACCTACCCCGTGTTGATCGTCAGCAAACTCTTGATGCGCGTTATCAAGGCCGTCGCCCGTTGGCGTTGGCGCGCCTGACTTTATCTCTTGCCGGCATGCCCGGCCCGCTCCTGTTTGCCTTCCCTTCGCTTTAACCGCCGCTCACCGCGGATTTTTCCCGCGCCCATGGCAGCAGGGAAGGCTCGAATCAAAAGTCAGTATTCAAGAGGTTCGTTCCAGATGTTACTGATGATCGACAATTACGACTCCTTCACCTACAACGTCGTGCAGTACCTCGGCGAGCTCGGTGCCGAGGTCAAGGTCATTCGCAATGACGAAATGACCATCGCCCAGATCGAAGCCCTGAACCCCGAACGCATCGTCGTCTCTCCGGGCCCCTGCACGCCGAGCGAGGCCGGTGTGTCCATCGAGGCCATCCTGCACTTTGCCGGCAAGCTGCCAATCCTCGGCGTGTGCCTGGGCCACCAGTCCATCGGCCAGGCCTATGGCGGTGACGTGGTGCGTGCCCGCCAGGTGATGCACGGCAAGACCAGCCCGGTGTTCCACCGCGACCTGGGTGTGTTCGCTGGCCTGAACAATCCGCTCACCGTAACCCGCTACCACTCGTTGGTGGTCAAGCGCGACACGTTGCCCGACTGCCTGGAAGTGACCGCCTGGACCGCGCATGAAGACGGCTCCGTCGACGAGATCATGGGCCTGCGTCATAAAACCCTGAACGTGGAGGGGGTACAGTTCCACCCGGAATCCATCCTCACCGAGCAGGGGCACGAGCTGTTCGCCAACTTCCTCAAGCAGACCGGCGGACGCCGTTAAGGACCGATCATGGAAATCAAGACCGCTTTGAGCCGCATTGTCGGCCACCTGGACCTGTCCACCGAGGAAATGCGCGACGTCATGCGCCAGATCATGACCGGCCAGTGCAGCGAGGCGCAGATCGGCGCCTTCCTCATGGGCATGCGCATGAAGAGCGAGAGCATCGACGAGATCGTCGGCGCGGTGTCGGTGATGCGTGAGCTGGCCGACAAGGTCGAGCTCAAGACCCTCGACGGCGTGGTCGACATCGTCGGCACTGGCGGCGACGGCGCCAACATCTTCAACGTGTCCACCGCCTCGGCCTTCGTGCTGGCGGCTGCGGGCTGCACGGTGGCCAAGCACGGCAACCGCGCCGTTTCCGGCAAGAGCGGCAGCGCCGACCTGCTGGAAGCTGCCGGCATCTACCTGAACCTGACCCCGGTGCAGGTGGCCCGCTGCATCGACAGCCTCGGCATCGGCTTCATGTTCGCCCAGACCCACCATACCGCGATGAAGCACGCCGCCGGCCCGCGTCGCGAGCTGGGGCTGCGTACCTTGTTCAACATGCTCGGCCCGCTTACGAATCCGGCCGGTGTGAAGCACCAGGTGGTCGGCGTGTTCACCCAGGCCCTGTGCCGCCCATTGGCCGAAGTGCTGCAGCGCATGGGCAGCAAGCATGTGCTGGTGGTGCACTCCAAGGATGGCCTGGACGAGTTCAGCCTGGCTGCGCCAACCTTTGTCGCTGAGCTGAAGAACGACCAGATCACCGAGTATTGGGTCGAGCCGGAGGACCTCGGCATGAAGAGCCAGAGCCTCCATGGCCTGGCGGTCGACGGCCCGCAGGCCTCGCTGGAACTGATCCGCGATGCCCTGGGCCGGCGCAAGACCGAGAACGGCCAGAAGGCCGCCGAGATGATCGTGCTCAACGCTGGCGCGGCGCTGTATGCCGCAGATCACGCGATGACCCTGGCCCAGGGTGTCGAGTTGGCCCACGATGTCCTGCACACCGGCTTGGCCTGGGAAAAACTCCAGGAACTGGGCGCCTTTACCGCGGTATTCAAGGTGGAGAACGAAGCATGAGTGTACCGACGGTGCTGGAAAGGATCATCGCCCGCAAGTTCCAGGAAGTGGCCGAGCGCAGTGCGCGGGTCAGCCTGGGTGAGCTCGAGCGCCTGGCCAAGGCGGCCGATGCCCCGCGTGGCTTTGCCAATGCCCTGATCGAGCAGGCCAGGCGCAAGCAGCCGGCGGTCATCGCTGAAATCAAGAAGGCTTCGCCGAGCAAGGGCGTGATCCGCGAAAACTTCGTGCCGGCGGAAATTGCCGTCAGCTACGAGAAGGGTGGCGCGACCTGCCTGTCGGTGCTGACCGACGTGGACTACTTCCAGGGCGCTGACATCTACCTGCAGCAGGCGCGTGCCGCCGTTTCGCTGCCGGTGATCCGCAAGGACTTCATGGTCGATCCTTATCAGATCGTCGAGGCCCGTGCCCTGGGTGCCGACTGCGTGCTGTTGATCGTGTCAGCGCTGGATGACGTGAAAATGGCCGAGCTGGCAGCCACGGCCAAGGACGTCGGTCTCGACGTGCTGGTCGAAGTGCATGATGGCGATGAACTGGAGCGTGCGTTGAAGACCCTCGACACACCGCTGGTCGGGGTCAACAACCGCAACCTGCACACCTTCGAGGTCAGCCTGGAGACCACCCTCGACCTGCTGCCGCGCATCCCGCGTGACCGTCTGGCGATTACCGAAAGCGGCATCCTCAACCGGGCCGATGTCGAGCTGATGGAAATCAACGAGGTGTATTCCTTCCTGGTCGGCGAGGCGTTCATGCGCGCGGAACAGCCAGGGCTGGAGCTGCAGCGGTTGTTCTTCCCCGAGCAAGTGAAGAAGACCGTTCAGCAACTGGACTGATCGAACCGAAAGCCGGCGTTTTTGCCGGCTTTTTCGTATTCGAGGGCCTCATTGCGGCACCGTCCCAGCGTGGGAGCGGGCTTGCCCCGCGATGAGGCCGGTGAACATCACATCAAAGGTGGATCAATGACCGATCAACCCCTGGCACTCACCGTCGAACAAGGCCTGCATGCCGAACAGGACCTGCTGGCCGCCGTGTGCCGCGGCGAGCGCGAATCTGGCGTGCTGTTCTGGCGCCCGACCGACCATGCCCTGGTCATGCCCCGACGCATGAGCCGCCTGGACAACTTCGAGGCCGCCTGCGCGGAACTGGCCATTGCCGGTTGGCCGGTGCTGCTGCGCGAAACCGGCGGCGAGCCTGTGCCGCAATCCCATGCAACGGTGAACGTGGCACTGGTCTATGCCGCGCCGCGCAGCGAAGGCGACCATGGTCGCATCGAGAACGCCTACGAGCGTCTGTGCCTGCCGCTGTGCGATGTCCTGCGCGAATGGGGCGGAGTCGCCTCGGTGGGCGAGATCGACGGCGCCTTCTGTGATGGCCGCTACAACGTCAATCTCAATGGCCGCAAGCTGGTCGGCACGGCCCAGCGCTGGCGCCAGGGGCTGGGCGGCAAGCGCCCGGTGGTGCTGGTACATGGAGCGTTGCTGCTGGACAACGAGCGCGAGTCGATGGTGGCGGCGGTCAATCGCTTCAACGAGTGCTGTGACCTGGAGCAGCGCTGCCGGGCCGACAGCCATATCGCCCTGCACGAAGTGGCGCCCGCCGCGCCGTGGTTCGAGCGTCTGAACCAAGCTTATGCGCAGGTGCTCGCGGCGCTACCTACGGACTAGGGTCTGTACGAAATGTGTCTGCGCGAAGGCCAGACAAGGCGAAACGGGGGGAGGAAGCGGAGTGTACTGGAGTACATGAGCATTCCGAGCCCCGTTTCAACGCAGTATGGGCGAGTGCAGATACATTACGTACAGAGCCTAGCGGGTGCCGTAGACCACCATGGTCTTACCCTTGACCTGCACCAGGCTGCGTTCCTCGAGGTCCTTGAGGACGCGGCCGACCATCTCCCGTGAACAACCGACGATACGACCGATCTCCTGGCGAGTGATCTTGATCTGCATGCCATCGGGGTGGGTCATGGCATCAGGCTGCTTGCACAGGTCGAGCAGGCAGCGGGCGACGCGGCCGGTGACGTCGAAGAACGCCAGGTCGCCGACCTTGCGTGTGGTGTTGCGCAGGCGCTGGGCCATCTGGCTACCCAGGGCGTAGAGGATGTCCGGCTCCAGACGCGCCAGCTCCCGGAACTTGTCGTAACCGATCTCGGCCACTTCGCACTCGGTCTTGGCACGGACCCAGGCGCTGCGCTGATGCTCCTGGCCGGCGGGTTCGAACAGCCCCAGCTCGCCGAAGAAGTCACCGCTGTTGAGGTAGGCGATGATCATCTCGTGGCCGTCGTCGTCCTCGATCAGGATGGTCACCGAACCCTTGATGATGAACGACAAGGTCTCGGCCCGGTCACCGGCGCAGATGATGTTGCTCTTGGCGGCGTAGCGGCGGCGTTGGCAGTGGGCCAGCAGCTTGTCGATGTTCTTGATCTTGGGTGGCAGGGCTGAGGAGACCATCACGAAATCCTGTTCGATGCGACGCATTGGCTTTTTATAGAGGCTGCCTGGCAGCACGCGCCAGTCATTTGGCGCCAGCTTATCAGACACTTCAACTTGAATCGGCACAAAAGCGACGCGGCTTGAGCTTTTCCGACAGCCTCGCAAGGTCTAAGCTGACACCCTTTTACGAGATCGGGAGTCCGGATAGATGAAGGCACGCATCCAGTGGGCCGGTGAAGCGATGTTCCTTGGCGAGTCGGGGAGTGGCCACGTCGTGGTCATGGACGGCCCGCCCGAAGCCGGAGGCCGCAACCTGGGCGTGCGCCCGATGGAAATGCTCCTGCTTGGCCTGGGTGGCTGCAGCAGCTTCGACGTGGTCAGCATCCTCAAGAAATCCCGCCAGGCCGTGGAAAGCTGCGAAGCCTTCCTCGAAGCCGAGCGTGCCGGTGAAGACCCCAAGGTGTTCACCAAGATCCACATGAACTTCGTGGTCAAAGGGCGAGGGCTGAAAGAGGCGCAGGTCAAGCGCGCAGTGGAACTGTCGGCCGAGAAGTACTGCTCGGCGTCGATCATGCTCGAGCGTGCCGGTGTGGAGATCACCCACGGTTACGAAATCGTCGAGCTCGGTTGAAAGCCCCTGGCGCCTGACCGTCAGGCGCTTTGCTGGCGCAGGCGTTCGGCGCCCAGCAGCAACATCAGCCCGGGGACCAGCGCGAGCAACAGCCACGGCGTATTCACGCCGAGCAACATGAGGATTTCAAGGTTGCTCCAGGTGGTGCCGAAGAGCTCGGCAAACAGCGCGCACTGCAGCCACGCCGTGATGATGCCGGCCAGTACGAACGTGCCGACCAGCAACCGGCGGCTGACAACAAAGCCACCGAGCAGCAGGAACAGCAGTTGCCCGGGTAATGTACCCAGCAACAGTTCGACGGTGCTGTTGCTTTCGGGGTCGGTGAGCGTTGGCAGTTCCAGGCTGAAAGGATCTTGCCCGACGCTGGCGAGCATCAGGCAGACGAACAGGTAGGCGACCAGGGCCAGCGCCAGGCTCTGCAGCAATCGGGTCATCGCCAATCGCACGATCAACGACGCAGCGCTGGCAGCCACTGCAACAGGCCGGCGGGCAATCTTGCTCGAAGCTGCTCGCTCATTGCCTCGCGGCGTTTCTGGTAGAGCACGCCCAAGGCGATCACACCCAGGCCGATCAAGCTGAGTACCACCGGGAACAACAGCGAATCGGCGAACACCTCGTGGGAAAGATGCCCGAGGTAGACCGCCACGCCCATCGCGCCGAAGACCATGAATACCGGCCGGCGCAGCAACACCGCCAGGCCCATCAGTCCCAGGTTGACCAGGCAGTAGAGGAAATTGCCCCATTCACTGCTGCTGTCCATCAGCGTCAACCCGCCCCAGAATGCCGCCAGCCCGGCGAGATAACCCCAGAATGCATAGTCGCGCTTGGTGCGCCCGTCGACAACGAGGAACACCAGCAGCAGGCCAAGGCCGAACCACAGCGATACCGTGCGCCGTTGTTCCCAGGTGAATACCTCACCGTGGAACCATTCGCTGAGGTCCATGGACATGAACCACAGCGCCACGGCAATCGGCATGACGATGAAAGGGAAGGGAATCAGGCGCAGCATCAGCAGGCCGGCGAGTACCGTCGCCAGCTCCATCACCACCCAGCCACCCTGTACATGGGTGAAGTACCAGTCGTAGCCACCTCTGATGTCGTTCAGCGGCCACCAGCCGACCAAGCGCTCGATGGCGAACACCGCCAGCGGCACGATGCTCACGGCCACGGCGGCCAGCACGCCGGCGGCAATGGGTTGGGCGCGACGCTGCAGGGAGAGGGCGAACAGGGTGATACCGACGATATACAGCAAGGCGAAAGCCAGCAGCGCGCTGTCGCCGATGCGCATCCAGGCCTCGGTGAGCATCCAGCCCATGGCGCCCATGATCAGCAGCGCGCCCAGGTAGAAGGCGACGTGGGCCAGCTGGAAGCTGGCACGGCTGGGCGGTTGCTGGCGCAGGAACGCCAGCAGGGCCTGGTCTTGGCCGGGCTGCAGGATGCCGGCAGTCACGGCGCGAGCCAGGTCCCTGGCGTCGAAGCGGTCCATGCGGGGAAACCTCAGATACGGTAGGTGCTCTTGGTCATGACCTTGGCCAGCAGGCTCATGCCAAAGCGCACTGGCGCCGGGAAGCGGTAGCCGCCGGCTTCCAGCGCGGACTCGGCATGGTGTTCCTCGTCGACGCGCATCTGTTCGAGGATGGCGCGGGACTTGCCGTCGTTCTCGGGGATCTGCTCAAGGTGTTCGTCCAGGTGCTTGCACACCTGATGCTCGGTGGCTGCGACGAAGCCCAGGCTGACCTTGTCGCTGACCAGCCCGGCGAGGGCGCCGATGCCGAACGACAGGCCGTAGAACACCGGGTTGAGCACGCTGGGGTGGCTGTTGAGCTGGCGAATACGCTGCTCGCACCAGGCCAGGTGGTCGATTTCTTCTTCGGCCGCATGCTCCATGGCCTTGCGCACCTGGGGCAGCTTGGCGGTCAGGGCCTGGCCCTGGTACAGCGCCTGGGCGCAGACTTCGCCGGTGTGGTTGATGCGCATCAGGCCGGCGATATGGCGGGACTGCTGCTCATCGAGCTCGGCGTCCGGCTGGACGATGGCCGGCGAGGGGCGGGCGGGTTGGCCGCTGAAGGGCAGCAAGGTGCGCATGGCGGTATCGGCCTGCAGCAACAAGCGGTCGAGCGGCGAGTAGTGACGTTCGGTAGCCATCGGGCACCTCCGCTGAAGTGATGCCCGACAGTCTACCTCAATACCCTTGGGTGGGCTTGCCTTGGATCAGCCCGGCGGCCAGTGCATCTGGCGCTGGCCAAGCACGTGCATGTGGATGTGGTAGACGGTCTGGCCGCCTTTCGGGTTGCAGTTCATGACCACGCGGAAGCCTTCCTCGCAGCCCTGCTCGACGGCCAGGCGCTGGGCGGTGAACAGGATATGGCCGGCCAGGGCCTTGTCCTCTTCGGTCAGGTCGTTGAGGGTGCGGATGTGTTTTTTCGGAATAACCAGAAAATGCACAGGTGCCGCTGGGGCAATGTCCTTGAAGGCCAGGATCTGGTCATCTTCGTAGATGATATCCGCCGGGATTTCCCGGTTGATGATTTTGAGGAATAGATCGTCCACAGCACGTGCTCCATGGTGAGTGTCGGGGCTGAGTGTACTGAGCCCGACGCTGCTCGCCCAGTGGCTATTCCATGCCGACCGGGCAGTAGCGCCGATGGATGACACCGGCCAGCTTGCGCGCCAGCCAGCGCGGCAGCAGGCGTGGGGCGAAGGCCAGCCAGCGGTTGCGCCTGCCGGGCAGGATCAGGGCACGGTTCTTGTCCAGGGCGCGCACCGCATACAAGGCGATTTCCTCGGGGCTCAGGCAGCGGGTGTTGCCTTCCAGCCGGGGAATGCGACGTCTGGCTGAGCGCACCGGTCCGGGGCACAGCACCGACACCTTGATCCCGGTGCGTTTCAGCTCTTCGCGCAACGCCTCGGAAAAACTCAGCACATAGGCCTTGCTGGCCGCGTAGGCCGCCATCCACGGGCCGGGGGCGACGCCGGCAAGTCCCGCGACATTGAGGATCTGCCCGCCACCCTGGATCGCCATCAGGTTGCCGATCGCATGGCACAGGCGACTGAGCGCGAGGATGTTGACCTCGAGCAGGTCCTGCTCATCGGCCCATTCATGCGCCAGGAATGGCCCGTAGGTGCGCTGCCCCGCGCAGTTGACCAGAAGATCGATACGCCGCTCGCCTTCCTCCAGCTCGAGCACGAAGCCCGACAGGCGCAAGGGTTGGCTGAGGTCGCAGGCACGGAACAGCACTTCCACGCCAAAGCGTTGGGTGAGTTCGATGGCCACCGGCTCCAGCGTTTCGCGCTGGCGTGCCACCAGGATCAGGTTGCGCCCGCGCCGCGCCAGAGCCTCCGCCAGGGCCAGGCCCAGGCCGCTGGAAGCACCAGTGATCATGGCGTAACGGGTCATGCAAGGCTCCTGGGGCGAAAGGGGCGCCTAGTGTACAGCGTGGCCGTTTTGCTACAAGGCGTTGCTGCGCAGCTGCTGGCTGCGTTCGAGGGCCGCTCGGTATTCGTCCTGCAAGCGCCCGATCAGGTCACCGGCAGTGGGCAGGTCATGGATTTCGCCGACACCCTGGCCGGCCGACCATACGGTCTTCCAGGCCTTGGCTTCCTCGTCCAGCGGCTTGAGCTTACCGGCTTCGTGGTTGCTCTTGAGCGCGGCCAGGTCGTACCCGGCCTGCTCGAGGCTCTGGCGCAGGAAGCTGGCGGGGATGCCGGACACCGCCGGGGTATGCACGATATCGGCCGCACCTGCGCCCAGGATCATCTGTTTGTAGGCGTCCTGGGCCTGGCTCTCGCGGGTGGCGATGAAGCGTGTGCCCATGTAGCCCAGGTCCGCCCCCAGCAATTGCGCGGCCAGCAGTTCGTGGCCATGGTTGAGGCAGCCCGCCAGCAGCAGGGTCTTGTCGAAGAACTGGCGGATCTCCGCAACCAGGGCGAACGGGCTCCAGGTGCCGGCATGGCCCCCGGCGCCGGCCGCCACGGCGATCAGCCCGTCGACACCTGCCTCTGCGGCCTTTTCGGCGTGGCGGCGGGTGGTCACGTCATGGAACACCAGGCCGCCATAGCCGTGCACCGCGTCGACCACCTCCTTCACTGCGCCAAGGCTGGTGATGACGATGGGGACCCGATGCTCGACGCACAGTGCGAGGTCGGCCTGCAGACGCGGGTTGCTCGGGTGCACGATGAGATTGACCGCATAGGGAGCGGGTGCCTGCAGTTCGGCCAGCCCTGCTTCGATCTCCTCCAGCCAGGCCTTGAACCCTGCACTGTCACGCTGGTTCAGGGCCGGGAAGCTGCCCACCACGCCATTGGCGCAACAGGCCAGCACAAGCCGGGGGTTGGAGATCAGGAACATCGGCGCCGCGACCAGAGGCAGGCGCAGGTGTTTTGCGAGCGAGGCGGGCAGGGACATGGCGAAACTCCTGTAGGCGGGTGGATATCGTCAGAACGGTTTGACCACCACGAGAATTACGACGCCCAGCAGCATCAGCACCGGTGCTTCGTTGAACCAGCGGTAGTACACGTGGCTGCGGGTATTGGTGCCGGCAGCGAAGCGTTTGCGCTGGGCGCCGCACATGTGATGGTAGACGGTGAGCAGCGCGACCAGGGTGAGCTTGGCGTGCAGCCAGCCCTGGCTCAGCCAGCCGGGGTTCAGGTACAGCATCCAGCCGCCGAACACATAGGTGGCGATCATCGCCGGGTTCATGATGCCCCGGTACAGCTTGCGCTCCATGGTGACGAAGCGCTCGAGGCTGATGCTGTCCTGGCTTTGGGCGTGATAGACGAACAGCCGTGGCAGGTAGAACAGGCCGGCGAACCAGCAGACCACGCTGACGATATGCAGCGCCTTGATCCATAGATAGAGCATGGGGAGTTCCTTCAGGTTTTCACGGTCGTCAGATAGTAGAGGCCAAGGGGCCGAAGGGTCATCCCAAGAGTTGTTACAGGCGCCTTGGCCCCCTATTATCGTGCGCTTTCCAGTGGTCTCGTTGATAAGGGGCAAGCGTCATGATCAAGGTCGGTATCGTCGGCGGCACGGGTTACACCGGTGTCGAACTGCTGCGTCTGCTGGCGCAGCATCCACAGGCCGAAGTGGCGGTCATCACTTCGCGCTCCGAGGCGGGCGTGGCGGTTGCCGACATGTATCCGAACCTGCGCGGCCACTACGACGGCCTGGCGTTCAGCGTTCCGGACAGCAAGACCCTGGCGGCCTGCGATGTGGTGTTCTTCGCCACGCCCCACGGTGTCGCCCACGCCTTGGCCGGCGAGCTGCTGGCCGCCGGAACCAAGGTCATCGACCTGTCTGCCGACTTCCGCCTGCAGGACGCTGTCGAGTGGGGCAAGTGGTACGGCCAGCCCCATGGTGCTCCAGAGCTGCTCAAGGATGCGGTCTACGGCTTGCCCGAGGTGAATCGCGAGAAAATCCGCCAAGCGCGCCTGATTGCGGTGCCGGGTTGCTACCCGACGGCTACCCAGCTGGGCTTGCTGCCATTGTTGGAAGCCGGCCTGGCCGATCCGTCGCGCCTGATCGCCGACTGCAAGTCGGGCGTCAGCGGCGCCGGGCGTGGCGCCGCGGTGGGCTCGCTGTTCTGTGAGGCTGGTGAAAGCATGAAGGCCTACGCGGTCAAGGGCCACCGTCACCTGCCGGAGATCAGCCAGGGTCTGCGCCAGGCAGCCGGCAAGGACATCGGCCTGACCTTCGTGCCGCACCTGACGCCGATGATCCGCGGCATCCATGCCACGCTCTATGCGACGGTCGCCGACACTTCTGTCGACCTGCAGGCGCTGTTCGAGAAGCGCTATGCCAACGAACCGTTCGTCGACGTGATGCCCGCCGGCAGCCACCCGGAAACCCGCAGCGTGCGCGGTGCCAACGTCTGCCGCATCGCCGTGCACCGGCCGCAGGGCGGTGACCTGGTGGTGGTGCTGTCGGTGATCGACAACCTGGTCAAGGGCGCGTCGGGCCAGGCGGTGCAGAACCTCAACATCCTGTTCGGCCTGGATGAACGCATGGGCCTGTCCCACGCGGGCCTGCTGCCGTAAGCCAGCGTACGTCGCCAAGGCCCGCCACGTGCGGGCCTTTTTCGTGGGGCCGACTAAAGCCGCACAATTGTTGACCGATTTTCTCGGACAAGCGGATAATACGCCCCATCGAGTTTTATGGCGGCACTGCGCCGGGAGAATCAACATGAGCGTCGAATCCTTCACCCCCACGGCTTTGGAGTTCACCCCCGGGGCTGCGCACAAGGTGAAGACCTTGGTCAGCGAAGAGGGCAACGAGCGGCTGAAGCTGCGTGTGTTCGTGACCGGCGGCGGTTGCTCGGGCTTCCAGTACGGCTTCACCTTCGATGAGGACGTGGCCGATGACGACACTATCGTCGAGCGCGAAGGCGTCGCGCTGGTCGTCGACCCGATGAGCTACCAGTACCTGGCCGGCGCCGAGGTGGATTACCAGGAGGGCCTGGAAGGCTCGCGCTTCGTGATTAAGAATCCGAACGCCACCACCACCTGCGGTTGCGGTTCGTCGTTCTCGATCTGATCGGGTCGGGCATAAAAACGCCGCGCATTTGCGCGGCGTTTTGCATTCAGGCGGGGTAGATCGCGCCGAGGATGCGCAGGCCTCTGGCGGCGGTCACACTGGGCCGATTGGCGGGAATGCCTTCCAGGCAACAGTGGGCCAGCCAAGCGAAGGCCATGGCCTCCACCCAGTCGGGGTCCACGCCATGTGCGGCGGTGCTGGCAACCTTGGCCCCAGGCAGCAGGGCGGCCAGGCGAGCCATCAGGACGCCGTTGCGGGCGCCACCACCGCAGACCAGCAGGGCTTGAGTCCCTGACTGAGCCTGGCGTAGCGATTCGATGATGGTGTGGGCCGTCAGCTCCAGTAGCGTGGCTTGGACGTCTTCGTCGCGATAAGCGGATAGCCGGGCCAGGTGGGCATCCAGCCATGGCAGGTTGAACACCTCGCGCCCGGTGCTCTTCGGGCCGCTGCCAGCGAAGAACGGATCGCTCAGCAGCGCCTTCAACAGATCGTGCTGCACGCAGCCGCTGGCCGCCCAGGCGCCATTGGCATCAAAGGCCTGGCCTTGCTTGCGCTCGATCCAGGCATCCAGCAACACATTACCCGGCCCGCAGTCGAAGCCATGTACCGGTTGGTCCCGCTCGATCAGGCTGAGGTTGCTGAAGCCGCCTACGTTGAGGATCGCCAGGCTGTGGCCAAGATGGCCGAACAAGGCTTCGTGAAATGCCGGTACCAGGGGGGCACCCTGGCCGCCTGCCGCCACGTCGCGGCGGCGGAAGTCGCCCACCACGCAGATGCCGGTGAGTTCGGCCAGCAGGGCCGGGTTGCCAATCTGCACGGTGAAGCCGCGCGCCGGCTCATGGCGAACAGTCTGGCCATGGCTGCCGATGGCGCGAATGGCCTCGGGTTCCAGGCCTTGGGTGGCCAGCAAGTGGTTGATGCCCTGGGCGGCCAGCGTGGCCCAGCGGTTCTCTGCCAGGGCTGCACGCGCGATCTCGTCGGGGCCGCTGGCGCAGAGGCCGAGCAGGTCCTGGCGCAGGTCGACGGGCATGGGGATGTAGTGGGTGGCGAGCAGCCGCAGCTGCTCGTCTTGCTCGATCAGGGCGATGTCCAGGCCATCGAGGCTGGTGCCGGACATCACCCCCAGGTAGAGCGCCATGGGCTCAGCGCTTGTTGGCTGCGAGCAGAGTGGCCTTTTCCTGATCCATGCGGGCAATCAGGGGCTGGCTCTGCTGGTTGAAGCGCTGGCGCTCGGCCTTGGCGATCGGATCGGCCATCGGCACCTTCTGGCTCAGTGGGTCGACGTGCACGCCATTGACCTGGAACTCGTAGTGCAGGTGCGGGCCGGTCGAAAGGCCGGTGGTGCCGATGTACCCGATGATCTGCCCCTGCTTGACGCTGGAGCCGGTCTTGATGCCCTTGGCGAAGCCCTGCATGTGGCCATAGAGCGTCTTGTACGAGTTGCCGTGGGCGATGATCACGGTGTTGCCGTAGCCGCCCCGGCGGCCGGCGAGCTCGATGCGACCGTCGCCTGCTGCCTTGATTGGCGTGCCGCGTGGCGCGGCGTAGTCCACGCCCTTGTGCGCACGGATCTTGTTGAGGATCGGGTGCTTGCGGCCGGCGGAGAACCGCGAGCTGATGCGGGCGAAATCCACCGGGGTGCGGATGAACGCCTTGCGCAGGCTGTTGCCGTCGGCGGTGTAGTAGTTGGTATTGCCCTGCTTGTTGGTGTAGCGCACGGCGGTGTAGGTCTTGCCGCGGTTGGTGAAACGGGCGGAGAGGATGTTGCCGGTGCCGACCACCTTGCCGTCCATCATCTTCTGCTCGTAGACCACGTCGAATTCGTCGCCCGGGCGGATGTCCTGGGCGAAATCGATGTCGTAGCCGAGGATGCGCGCCATGTCCATGGTCATGCTGTGGGACAGGCCGGCGCGCTGGGCAGAGGCGGACAGCGAGCTCTTGATCACGCCATGGGCGTAGGCGGTGCGCACCACCGGCTTGCTGACCTCGCGCTCGAAGGCGAAGCCCTTGTCGGTGCGGTTCAGGCGGATGGTCTCGAGGTTGCTGACCTTGCTGTGCAGGCTTGCCAGCTGGCCGTCCTTGTCCAGCTCGAATTGCAGCACCTGGCCATGCTTGAGCTGGCTGAACTGCTTGGCCTGCTTGTTGCTGGCCAGTACGTCGTGAACGACGTTGGCAGGCAGGCCGACCTTGTTGAACAAGGTCGAGAGCGTATCACCGCGGCTGACGACCACCTCGCGGTGACCCGGGGCCTTGTCCTCCGGTTTGGTCGCAGGGGCTGGAACGGGTTCTGCCTTTGCGGTTTCGGGTTCTGCACCTTCGATCTGGGCGAAGGGCGAGTCGCTGTTCTGCTCGGCCTGTACCAGCGGGGCGCCGCGGGACTCGTCCTTGAGCTGTTCGGCCGGGCTTTCCAGCTCCAGGCTGAGGGTGGTTTTCTTGGCTTCCACTTCGCTGGACGGGAATACCAGCAAAGCCAGACTGAGAAGGGCGGCGATGCCGCTGGCGGCCAACAGATGGCTTTTCGGATAAAGCGGGGGCGCTTTAGGCGTTTCGTTGGTCATAGGTAAGGTGACTTTGAAAAAGGTGAAATGGAAAAGATGAATGACATGATGAAGATGAAATAACTGTATAAAATATAACCAAATCCATTCTCACGCAAGGGCGCGTAGACGTTGCGGTGCGCCGTTCGGGTCACAATCCGTTGCGAAACTTGTATTTGATGGCCGATCTTGTATGGTTGGCTCCCCTTGAATCCTAGCGTTGCGGGTCTGTCTATGAAGTCGGTTGAAGAGCAGCTGGCGCTTATCAAGCGCGGTGCGGAAGAGGTATTGGTCGAGTCGGAACTGGTGGAGAAGCTCAAGCGCGGCCAGCCGCTGCGCATCAAGGCGGGCTTCGACCCAACCGCGCCCGACCTGCACCTGGGGCACACGGTGCTGATCAACAAGCTGCGTCAGTTCCAGGAGTTGGGCCACCAGGTCATCTTCCTGATCGGCGACTTCACCGGCATGATCGGCGACCCCAGCGGCAAGAGCGCTACCCGCCCGCCACTGACCCGCGAGCAGGTGCTGGACAACGCCGAGACCTACAAGCAGCAGGTCTTCAAGATTCTCGACCCGGCGAAGACCGAGGTGGCGTTCAACTCCACCTGGATGGACACGCTCACGCCTGCCGACTTTATTCGTCTGGCCTCGCAGTACACCGTGGCGCGCATGCTCGAACGCGATGACTTCGACAAGCGCTACACCACCAACCAGCCAATCGCGATCCATGAGTTTCTCTATCCGCTGGTGCAGGGTTACGACTCCGTCGCCTTGAAGGCCGATGTCGAGCTGGGTGGCACCGACCAGAAGTTCAACCTGCTGATGGGGCGCGAGCTGCAGCGCGCCTATGGCCAGGAGGCGCAGAACATCGTCACCATGCCGTTGCTTGAAGGGCTGGATGGCGTGAAGAAGATGTCCAAGTCGCTGGGCAATTATGTCGGCATCCAGGAAGCACCTGGGGTGATGTACAGCAAGCTTGTGTCGATTCCCGATACCTTGATGTGGCGTTACTTCGAGCTGCTGAGCTTCCGCTCGATGGAAGAGATCGATCAGTTCCGGGCGGATGTCGAGAACGGTGCCAACCCGCGTGACATCAAGATCAAGCTGGCCGAGGAAATCGTGGCGCGTTTCCATGGTGAAGAGGCCGCGGCCAATGCGCACCGTGCTGCGGGTAACCGCATGAAGGAAGGCGAGCTGCCAGAAGACCTGCCGGAGATCGAAGTGGCCGCTGCTGAAAATCTGCCGATCGCCGCCGTGCTGAACCGGGCTGGCCTGGTGAAGAACTCGGCGCAGGCGCGGGATCTGCTGAGTGGTGGTGCGGTGAAGGTTGATGGCGCGGTGGTCGAC
>NZ_LN847264.1:5302500-5505000 GCF_001007005.1 Pseudomonas sp. CCOS 191 | reverse complement strand
GGGGTGAAGTCGTAACAAGGTAGCCGTAGGGGAACCTGCGGCTGGATCACCTCCTTAATCGAAGACATCAGCCTGCTGATGAGCTCCCACACGAATTGCTTGATTCATGATGTAAAGACGATCAAGACCCTATATAGGTCTGTAGCTCAGTTGGTTAGAGCGCACCCCTGATAAGGGTGAGGTCGGCAGTTCAAATCTGCCCAGACCTACCAATATGCGGGGCCATAGCTCAGCTGGGAGAGCGCCTGCCTTGCACGCAGGAGGTCAGCGGTTCGATCCCGCTTGGCTCCACCACTTTCTGTTGTGTCTACCTTGATCAGAACTTAGAAATGAACATTCGGCGATGAATGTTGATTTCTGACTTTTGTCAGATCGTTCTTTAAAAATTCGGATATGTGATAGAAATAGACTGAACACCAGTTTCACTGCTGGTGGATCAGGCTAAGGTAAAATTTGTGAGTTCTGCTCAGTAATGAGCGAAATGCGAATTTTCGGCGAATGTCGTCTTCACAGTATAACCAGATTGCTTGGGGTTATATGGTCAAGTGAAGAAGCGCATACGGTGGATGCCTTGGCAGTCAGAGGCGATGAAAGACGTGGTAGCCTGCGATAAGCTTTGGGGAGTCGGCAAACAGACTGTGATCCAGAGATCTCTG
This sequence comes from Pseudomonas sp. CCOS 191, assembly GCF_001007005.1. Lineage (NCBI taxonomy): Bacteria > Pseudomonadati > Pseudomonadota > Gammaproteobacteria > Pseudomonadales > Pseudomonadaceae > Pseudomonas > Pseudomonas sp. CCOS 191. The sequence continues at coordinate 5,504,344 of NZ_LN847264.1, read as the reverse complement.
AATGGGGGAACCCAGCCAGCACAAGCTGGTTATCTTGTACTGAATACATAGGTGCAAGAGGCGAACCAGGGGAACTGAAACATCTAAGTACCCTGAGGAAAAGAAATCAACCGAGATTCCCTTAGTAGTGGCGAGCGAACGGGGACCAGCCCTTAAGCTGGTTTGAGATTAGTGGAACGCTCTGGAAAGTGCGGCCATAGTGGGTGATAGCCCCGTACACGAAAATCTCTTGCCAGTGAAATCGAGTAGGACGGAGCACGAGAAACTTTGTCTGAACATGGGGGGACCATCCTCCAAGGCTAAATACTACTGACTGACCGATAGTGAACCAGTACCGTGAGGGAAAGGCGAAAAGAACCCCGGAGAGGGGAGTGAAATAGAACCTGAAACCGTATGCGTACAAGCAGTGGGAGCCTACTTTGTTAGGTGACTGCGTACCTTTTGTATAATGGGTCAGCGACTTATATTCAGTGGCGAGCTTAACCGAATAGGGGAGGCGTAGCGAAAGCGAGTCTTAATAGGGCGCTTTAGTCGCTGGGTATAGACCCGAAACCGGGCGATCTATCCATGGGCAGGTTGAAGGTTAGGTAACACTGACTGGAGGACCGAACCGACTACCGTTGAAAAGTTAGCGGATGACCTGTGGATCGGAGTGAAAGGCTAATCAAGCTCGGAGATAGCTGGTTCTCCTCGAAAGCTATTTAGGTAGCGCCTCATGTATCACTGTAGGGGGTAGAGCACTGTTTCGGCTAGGGGGTCATCCCGACTTACCAAACCGATGCAAACTCCGAATACCTACAAGTGCCGAGCATGGGAGACACACGGCGGGTGCTAACGTCCGTCGTGAAAAGGGAAACAACCCAGACCGTCAGCTAAGGTCCCAAAGTCATGGTTAAGTGGGAAACGATGTGGGAAGGCTTAGACAGCTAGGAGGTTGGCTTAGAAGCAGCCACCCTTTAAAGAAAGCGTAATAGCTCACTAGTCGAGTCGGCCTGCGCGGAAGATGTAACGGGGCTCAAACCATGCACCGAAGCTACGGGTATCACCTTTAGGTGATGCGGTAGAGGAGCGTTCTGTAAGCCTGTGAAGGTGAGTTGAGAAGCTTGCTGGAGGTATCAGAAGTGCGAATGCTGACATGAGTAACGACAATGCGAGTGAAAAACTCGCACGCCGAAAGACCAAGGTTTCCTGCGCAACGTTAATCGACGCAGGGTTAGTCGGTCCCTAAGGCGAGGCTGAAAAGCGTAGTCGATGGAAAACAGGTTAATATTCCTGTACTTCCAGTTATTGCGATGGAGGGACGGAGAAGGCTAGGCCAGCTTGGCGTTGGTTGTCCAAGTTTAAGGTGGTAGGCTGAGATCTTAGGCAAATCCGGGATCTCAAGGCCGAGAGCTGATGACGAGTGCTCACTAGAGCACGAAGTGGTTGATGCCATGCTTCCAAGAAAAGCTCCTAAGCTTCAGATAACTGGGAACCGTACCCCAAACCGACACAGGTGGTTAGGTAGAGAATACCAAGGCGCTTGAGAGAACTCGGGTGAAGGAACTAGGCAAAATGGCACCGTAACTTCGGGAGAAGGTGCGCCGGTGAGGGTGAAGCACTTGCTGCGTAAGCCCACGCCGGTCGAAGATACCAGGCCGCTGCGACTGTTTATTAAAAACACAGCACTCTGCAAACACGAAAGTGGACGTATAGGGTGTGACGCCTGCCCGGTGCCGGAAGGTTAATTGATGGGGTTAGCGCAAGCGAAGCTCTTGATCGAAGCCCCGGTAAACGGCGGCCGTAACTATAACGGTCCTAAGGTAGCGAAATTCCTTGTCGGGTAAGTTCCGACCTGCACGAATGGCGTAACGATGGCGGCGCTGTCTCCACCCGAGACTCAGTGAAATTGAAATCGCTGTGAAGATGCAGTGTATCCGCGGCTAGACGGAAAGACCCCGTGAACCTTTACTATAGCTTTGCACTGGACTTTGAGCTTGCTTGTGTAGGATAGGTGGGAGGCTTTGAAGTGGGGACGCCAGTTCTCATGGAGCCATCCTTGAAATACCACCCTGGCAACCTTGAGGTTCTAACTCAGGTCCGTTATCCGGATCGAGGACAGTGTATGGTGGGTAGTTTGACTGGGGCGGTCTCCTCCCAAAGAGTAACGGAGGAGTACGAAGGTGCGCTCAGACCGGTCGGAAATCGGTCGTAGAGTATAAAGGCAAAAGCGCGCTTGACTGCGAGACACACACGTCGAGCAGGTACGAAAGTAGGTCTTAGTGATCCGGTGGTTCTGTATGGAAGGGCCATCGCTCAACGGATAAAAGGTACTCCGGGGATAACAGGCTGATACCGCCCAAGAGTTCATATCGACGGCGGTGTTTGGCACCTCGATGTCGGCTCATCACATCCTGGGGCTGAAGCCGGTCCCAAGGGTATGGCTGTTCGCCATTTAAAGTGGTACGCGAGCTGGGTTTAGAACGTCGTGAGACAGTTCGGTCCCTATCTGCCGTGGACGTTTGAGATTTGAGAGGGGCTGCTCCTAGTACGAGAGGACCGGAGTGGACGAACCTCTGGTGTTCCGGTTGTCACGCCAGTGGCATTGCCGGGTAGCTATGTTCGGAAGAGATAACCGCTGAAAGCATCTAAGCGGGAAACTTGCCTCAAGATGAGATCTCACTGGAGCCTTGAGCTCCCTGAAGGGCCGTCGAAGACTACGACGTTGATAGGTTGGGTGTGTAAGCGCTGTGAGGCGTTGAGCTAACCAATACTAATTGCCCGTGAGGCTTGACCATATAACACCCAAGCAATTTGCGCTGAGGCCAAATTGTGGTGGTGAAGACGAAACGAACCGAAAGTTCGCGACGAACCACACATATCGCATATCCGAATTGGCTGGCATGTCTGCAAGGACGTACTGGCAACCGAATTTCTTGACGACCATAGAGCATTGGAACCACCTGATCCCATCCCGAACTCAGTAGTGAAACGATGCATCGCCGATGGTAGTGTGGGGTTTCCCCATGTGAGAGTAGGTCATCGTCAAGATTCATTTCGCAAAACCCCTATCTGCGCGAGCAGGTAGGGGTTTTGTCTTTGTGCGTTTGGCAAGTTAACGCCCGCCCTTGTAGGAGCCCGTCGCCTGTAATGGCAGCGGTAGCCCTTTTCCTATGCAAGCCCTCGGGGCATGGCTATCATGCCAGCCTTATTCCGAGTCGAGATTGGCATGCTGAAGTTGTTGAACCTCCTCAAGGATGGCCGGTTCCATTCCGGAGAAGCCCTGGGGGCCGCCCTTGGGGTGAGTCGCAGCGCCGTTTGGAAGCAGCTGCAGCACCTGGAGAGCGAACTGAACCTGACCATTCACAAGGTCCGTGGCCGCGGCTATCAGCTGGCGGCGCCGTTGAACCTGCTCGAAGCGCAGGCAATCGCCAAGTTCTCCCAGGGCGAGCCATGGCCGGTGTTCATTCACGAAACCATCGACTCCACCAATGCCGAAGGGCTGAGGCTGATCGCGCAAGGGCAGGCGGCGCCGTTTCTGGTGCTGGCCGAGCGCCAGAGTGCAGGTCGCGGTCGTCGTGGGCGCCCGTGGGTCAGTCCTTTTGCCGAAAACCTCTATTACAGCCTGGTCTTGCGCATCGATGGCGGCATGCGTCAGCTCGAGGGCTTGAGCCTGGTGGTCGGCCTGGCGGTGATGCGTACACTGCAGGCACTCGGGCTAAAGGATGTGGGGCTCAAGTGGCCCAATGATGTCCTTGCCGGCGGGCGCAAGATTACCGGAATACTCCTGGAGCTGGTCGGGGATCCTGCGGACGTCTGTCATGTGGTGCTGGGTATCGGCATCAATGTAAACATGCAGGGCAACGAACAGATCGATCAGCAATGGGCCTCGATGCGCGGCGAAGCTGGGCAGCTGGTGGATCGCAACCGCCTGGTGGCGGTGCTCAGCCAGCAGTTGCAACACGAACTTGGTCGCCATCGCCGCTATGGTTTCGCTGCGTTCCAGGAGGAATGGGAGCAGGCGCACCTGTGGCAGGGGCGCAAAGTTTCGCTTGTCGCGGGCACTTCGCGTATCGAAGGCGTCGCGCTGGGGGTGGATGGGCAGGGCGGCTTGCGTCTGGAGGTCGATGGTGTGGAGAAGAGCTTCAGCGGCGGCGAGCTCAGTCTGAGGTTGCGTGATGATTCTTGAGCTCGATTGTGGAAACAGCTTTATCAAGTGGCGCGTCATCCGTGCAGCCGACGCCACCATCAACGGTGGTGGCATCGTGGACTCCGATCAGGCGCTGGTCGCAGCTGTCGCAGGGCTCTCGAGCCTGAGTCTGACTGGTTGCCGCATGGTCAGCGTGCGCAGTGAAGAGGAAACTTCATCGCTGTGCGCACTGATCCAGGCCTCGTTCGGGGTCGAGGTAAACGTGGCCCAGCCTGTGCAGGAAATGGCCGGCGTGCGCAATGGCTATGACGATTATCAGCGCCTGGGCATGGACCGCTGGCTGGGCGCGCTGGGTGCCTATCACCTGGCCGGGCGTGCTTGCCTGGTCATTGATTTCGGCACCGCAGCCAAGGCGGATTTCGTCGCGGCCAATGGTGAACACCTTGGTGGCTACATCTGCCCGGGCATGCCGCTGATGCGTAGCCAGTTGCGCACCCATACCCGGCGTATTCGCTATGACGATGCGTCGGCCGAGCGCGCTCTGAACAGCCTGGCACCGGGGCGCTCGACCGTCGAGGCGGTCGAGCGTGGTTGCGTGCTGATGCTCCAGGGCTTCGCCCGTACCCAGATCGAGCAGGCCAGGGCGATGTGGGGTGAGGACTTCACTGTCTTTCTGACCGGTGGGGATGCGCCCTTGGTGCAGGAGGCGGCGCCGAAGGCTCGGATCGTGCCGGACCTGGTATTCGTCGGTTTGGCCATGGCCTGTCCATTGAACTGAGGTGACTGACTATGCGCTGGTTGTTTCTGCTGTTGGTTGTGCTCAACGTCTTTTATTACGTGTGGCATCAGCAGGAAGCCCCCCTGAAGGTCAAGGAAGTCGCCCCGTTGGCTTTGTACAAAGGTTCCCAGCAGGAAATCCGCCTGTTGCGCGAAACCGGAGTTGCGGCGCCCGCCCGGCGCCGTGACGAATGCCTGGTGGTTGGGGGCATGGCTGCGCCCGAGCAGCTCGAGGCCTTGCGTCAGCGGCTGGTGAGCCTGGATATCGCTGCCCTGCCAGTGGTTGGTCAGCTGCCGGGTGCCGACGGGCTCTGGCTCAAGGTTGCCCCGGAAAGCGAGCGTTTGCTGGACCCGGCTGTGCTCTCGACTCTTTCCAAGGATTTCAAAGACTTAAAACACAAAATTATTTTGTGCGAGGGTATTGCAACTGCCGAATAGCTTGATAGAATGGCGCCCGCTTCACAGGGAACATCACCTAGGTGGTAGATCTGGAGGCAGTGTCAAAGCAGCTAAGTTTCAGATTTGATTGAAAAAATTTGAAAAAACGCTTGACACTGGGACGGCAGACAAATAGAATGCCGGCCACATCTGGAGGGATTCCCGAGCGGCCAAAGGGGACGGACTGTAAATCCGTTGCGAGAGCTTCGAAGGTTCGAATCCTTCTCCCTCCACCAGTTTTAGCGAGAGCCGCAAGCTCCGCGGGTATAGTTTAGTGGTAGAACCTCAGCCTTCCAAGCTGATGATGCGGGTTCGATTCCCGCTACCCGCTCCAAGTTTGCTGTTGTTGCGCAAAGTGTTTCGCTCTTGTAGCTCAGTTGGTAGAGCACACCCTTGGTAAGGGTGAGGTCAGCGGTTCAAATCCGCTCAAGAGCTCCATATAAACAAGGCAGATATGAAAATATCTGCCTTTGTTTTATCGGCGGTATGACTATTTCTTCTGCGGAGGACTGTATCGATGGCTAAGGAAAAGTTTGATCGTTCGCTACCTCACGTTAACGTCGGCACTATCGGCCACGTTGACCATGGTAAGACCACTCTGACTGCAGCGCTGACCCGCGTCTGCTCCGAAGTTTTCGGTTCGGCAATCGTTGAGTTCGACAAGATCGACTCGGCTCCGGAAGAAAAAGCTCGCGGTATCACCATCAACACCGCGCACGTCGAGTACAACTCGACCATTCGTCACTACGCTCACGTTGACTGCCCAGGTCACGCTGACTACGTGAAGAACATGATCACCGGTGCTGCCCAGATGGACGGCGCGATCCTGGTTTGCTCGGCCGCCGATGGTCCGATGCCACAAACCCGTGAGCACATCCTGCTGTCCCGTCAGGTTGGCGTTCCGTACATCGTGGTCTTCCTGAACAAGGCTGACCTGGTAGACGATGCTGAGCTGCTGGAGCTGGTCGAGATGGAAGTTCGCGACCTGCTGTCCACCTACGACTTCCCAGGCGACGACACCCCGATCATCATCGGTTCGGCTCGTATGGCGCTGGAAGGCAAAGACGACAACGAAATGGGCACTACCGCTGTCAAGAAGCTGGTAGAAACTCTGGATAGCTACATCCCTGAGCCAGTTCGTGCCATCGACCAGCCGTTCCTGATGCCAATCGAAGACGTATTCTCGATCTCGGGTCGTGGTACCGTTGTTACCGGTCGTATCGAGCGTGGTATCGTCCGCGTTCAGGACGCCCTGGAAATCGTTGGTCTGCGTGACACCACCACCACCACCTGCACCGGTGTTGAGATGTTCCGCAAGCTGCTGGACGAAGGTCGTGCTGGCGAGAACTGCGGCGTTCTGCTGCGTGGTACCAAGCGTGACGACGTTGAGCGTGGCCAGGTTCTGGTCAAGCCAGGTTCGGTCAAGCCGCACACCAAGTTCACCGCAGAAGTCTACGTCCTGTCGAAGGAAGAAGGCGGCCGTCACACTCCGTTCTTCAAAGGCTACCGTCCTCAGTTCTACTTCCGTACCACTGACGTGACCGGTAACTGCGAACTGCCGGAAGGCGTTGAAATGGTAATGCCAGGTGACAACGTCCAGATGACTGTCACTCTGATCAAGACCATCGCAATGGAAGACGGTCTGCGTTTCGCCATCCGTGAAGGCGGTCGTACCGTCGGCGCTGGTGTCGTAGCAAAAATTATCGAATAAGTAGTTGATTTACTTGATCAGGCCGGTATAATGGCCGGCCTGATACAGCGTTACAGGTCAGTAGCTCAATTGGCAGAGCGACGGTCTCCAAAACCGTAGGTTGGGGGTTCGATTCCCTCCTGACCTGCCATTCACCTCGGTGTGATTGGCTTTCTTCTTACAGGATCCTCCCCGATGACTCCCAAAACTGAAGCCCAAGAATCGCGTTTCGACTTGTTCAAGTGGCTGGCTGTAGTGGCTTTGGTGGTTGTCGCCGTTGTGGGTAATCAGTATTACTCCGCGTCGCCGATCCTGTACCGCGTTCTTGCACTTCTCGCCCTGGCTGCGGTTGCAGGCTTCGTTGCCTTGCAGACTGCGAAGGGTAAGTCGTTCTTCACGCTGGCGAAGGAAGCGCGGACCGAGATCCGTAAAGTCGTGTGGCCGACCCGCCAAGAAACCACTCAGACCACGCTGATTGTCGTGGCTGTTGTTCTGGTTATGGCGTTGCTGCTGTGGGGTCTCGACTCCCTGCTCGGCTGGGCGGTCTCCTTGATTGTTGGCTAAGGGTGTCCCGTGGCTAAGCGTTGGTACGTAGTGCATGCTTACTCGGGTTACGAGAAGCATGTGATGCGCTCCCTGATCGAGCGCGTCAAGCTGGCTGGCATGGAAGACGAATTCGGCGAGATCCTGGTCCCGACCGAAGAAGTCGTTGAAATGCGCAACGGCCAGAAGCGCAAGAGCGAGCGCAAATTCTTCCCTGGCTATGTATTGGTCCAGATGGAAATGAACGAAGGGACTTGGCACCTTGTCAAGGACACCCCTCGAGTCATGGGTTTCATTGGTGGTACCGCAGACAAGCCTGCGCCGATCACTGATAAAGAGGCCGAGGCCATCCTCCGTCGCGTTGCCGATGGTAGTGACAAGCCGAAGCCGAAGACGTTGTTCGAGCCGGGTGAAGTGGTTCGAGTCGTTGATGGTCCGTTTGCTGACTTCAATGGCACCGTCGAAGAGGTTAACTACGAAAAGAGCCGCCTGCAGGTTGCAGTGCTCATTTTCGGTCGCTCTACTCCGGTGGAGCTCGAGTTCGGCCAGGTCGAGAAGGTCTAGCAGGACGAAGCATCCCATACCCCGCAGCCCTATGTGCTGCGGGGTTTTGTCGTCACTGGGATAAAACGCAAGTCATCCGGGGAGCCATCTGGCGTTTGTACCCGATTTTGGAGTAGCTCATGGCTAAGAAGATTCAGGCTTACATCAAGCTGCAAGTAAAGGCCGGCCAGGCCAACCCAAGCCCACCCGTTGGTCCAGCACTGGGTCAACACGGTGTTAACATCATGGAATTCTGCAAGGCCTTCAACGCCCGTACTCAGGGTCAAGAGCCAGGTCTGCCGACTCCAGTGATCATCACTGTCTACAGTGACCGTAGCTTCACCTTCGAAACCAAGAGCACCCCTGCCTCGGTTCTGCTGAAGAAAGCTGCTGGCCTGACCAGTGGTTCGGCTCGTCCGAACACCGTTAAAGTCGGTACCGTTACCCGCGCTCAGCTGGAAGACATCGCGAAAGCCAAACAGGCTGACCTGACTGCCGCTGACCTGGACGCTGCTGTACGCACCATCGCTGGCTCTGCCCGCAGCATGGGCCTGAACGTGGAGGGTGTGTAATGGCTAAGCTGACCAAGCGCCAAAAGGCAATCGCCGAAAAAATCGAAGCAGGCAAGGCCTACAACTTCGAAGAAGCGGCAACTCTGCTGGCCTCGCTGCCTGCTGCCAAGTTCGTCGAGTCCTACGACATCGCCGTCAACCTCGGTGTTGACCCGCGTAAATCCGACCAGGTCGTACGTAGCGCTACCGTGCTGCCGCACGGCACTGGCAAGACCGTACGTGTTGCCGTCTTCACCCAGGGCCCGGCTGCTGAAGCCGCTCTGGCTGCCGGCGCTGACCGCGTAGGTATGGACGATCTGGCTGCCGAAATGAAAGGCGGCGACCTGAACTATGACGTCGTCATCGCATCGCCTGATGCCATGCGCGTTGTAGGTCAGCTGGGTCAGGTTCTGGGTCCTCGCGGCCTGATGCCTAACCCGAAAGTCGGTACCGTTACTCCAGACGTAGCCACTGCCGTGAAAAACGCCAAGGCTGGTCAGGTTCGCTACCGTACCGACAAGAACGGTATCATCCACACCTCCGTTGGCAAGATCGGCTTTGAAGCTGGCAAGCTGAAGGAAAACGTTGAAGCCCTGATCGCTGATCTGAAGCGTATCAAGCCGGCTTCCTCGAAAGGTATCTACGTCAAGCGCGTTACCCTGAGCACCACCATGGGCCCAGGTCTGATCATCGATCAAAGCTCGCTGGACGTGTAAGACCATGCCGGCGGGTGTAAGCTCGCCGGCAGCAAAAATTGGGGTCCCTGCCTGGCGGGGGCTATCCAAGACCGTAGGCGGCGCAAGCCTTAAACAACCAGCCTACGCAGATGGTGCTCCCGGTTCCTTACCGAATCAGACACCAAAACGACATCCGGCTTCGGCCAGATGAAACGGTAACAAGCAGGAGTTTTACCCGTGGCAATTAAACTCGAAGACAAGAAGGCCATCGTCGCTGAAGTCAACGAGGCTGCCAAAGTCGCTCTGTCCGCTGTCGTGGCTGATGCCCGTGGTGTGACTGTAGGCGCAATGACCGGACTCCGTAAAGAGGCTCGTGAAGCTGGCGTATACGTACGTGTCGTACGTAACACCCTGCTCAAGCGCGCTGTTGCCGACACTGAATTCAGTGTCCTCAACGACGCCTTCACTGGCCCGACCCTGATCGCTTTCTCCAACGAACACCCGGGCGCCGCTGCTCGTCTGTTCAAAGAGTTCGCCAAGGGTCAGGACAAGTTCGAGATCAAGGCAGCTGCGTTTGACGGCAAGTTCATTGCAGCGAACCAGATCGACGTGTTGGCTACCCTGCCGACCCGCGACGAAGCCATCGCGAAGCTGATGAGCGTGATCCAAGGCGCTACCAGCAAGCTGGCCCGTACCCTGGCAGCCATTCGCGACCAGAAAGAAGCCACCGCTGCCTAAGGCACCGGAAACTCTTTCAAATCATACGTTTAATTTGATAGCTGCGTAGGCTGTCACCCCAATACAGGATTTAAGTCATGTCTCTGACTAACGAGCAAATCATCGAAGCAATCGGCCAGAAAACCGTTCTGGAAGTTGTTGAGCTGATCAAAGCAATGGAAGAAACCTTCGGCGTTACCGCTGCTGTTGCCGCTGCCGGCCCAGCTGCTGCCGCTGCCGTTGTTGAAGAGCAAACCGAGTTCAACGTTGTTCTGGTTGAAGCCGGCGACAAGAAAGTAAACGTGATCAAGGCCGTTCGCGAGCTGACTGGTCTGGGCCTGAAAGAAGCCAAAGAGAAAGTCGATGGCGCTCCTCAGGTTGTAGCTGAAGGCGTTTCGAAAGAAGCCGCTGAAGACGCTAAGAAGAAGCTGGAAGAAGCAGGCGCTAAAGTCGAGCTGAAGTAATTTCGACTTTGCGATGCCAGCCCGAGCGTCAAGCGAAGGGCTGATGGCTGGTGGCTTATGCCACCGGCCTTTTTCCGTTATTGGTGGCCGATCAGGTCGGCCCCGATAACGAGCTGCAAGACACCCAAGAGGGTGGCGCAAACCAAAGGGTTTGCACGATTTTCTGGCTGCTCCCGCCGGGAGATGCCAAACAAGCAGGTGACCAAGCTGGGGAATGCTGATGGCTTACTCATACACTGAGAAAAAACGTATCCGCAAGGACTTTAGCAAGTTGCCGGACGTCATGGATGTGCCGTACCTCCTGGCCATCCAGCTGGATTCGTATCGCGAATTCCTGCAGGCGGGAGCATCCAAGGATCAGTTCCGCGACGTCGGTCTGCATGCGGCCTTCAAATCGGTATTCCCGATCATCAGCTACTCCGGCAATGCTGCCCTGGAGTACGTCGGCTATCGCCTGGGCGAGCCGGCTTTCGATGTGAAGGAATGTGTCCTGCGCGGTGTGACCTTCGCGGTCCCGCTGCGGGTGAAGGTGCGCCTGATCATCTTCGACAAGGAATCGTCGAATAAAGCGATCAAGGACATCAAAGAGCAAGAAGTCTACATGGGTGAAATTCCCCTGATGACTGAAAACGGTACCTTCGTTATCAACGGTACCGAGCGTGTGATCGTATCCCAGCTGCACCGTTCGCCTGGTGTGTTCTTCGACCACGACCGTGGCAAGACGCACAGCTCCGGTAAGCTGCTGTACTCCGCGCGCATCATCCCTTACCGCGGTTCGTGGCTGGACTTCGAGTTCGACCCGAAAGACTGCGTGTTCGTACGTATCGACCGTCGCCGCAAACTGCCGGCCTCGGTACTGCTGCGTGCCCTGGGTTACAGCACCGAAGAGGTTCTGAACACCTTCTACACCACCAACGTGTTCCACCTTTCCGGCGAGAAGCTCAGCCTGGAACTGGTACCTCAGCGTCTGCGTGGTGAAGTTGCGGTCATGGATATCCATGACGACAGCGGTAAGGTCATCGTCGAGCAAGGCCGCCGTATTACCGCGCGCCACATCAACCAGCTGGAAAAGGCTGGCGTGAAAGAGCTGGACGTTCCGCTGGAGTACGTACTGGGTCGCACCACCGCCAAGGCGATCGTGCATCCGGCTACCGGCGAGATCATTGCCGAGTGCAACACCGAACTGACCACCGACCTGCTGGTGAAGATCGCCAAGGCCCAGGTCGTTCGCGTCGAGACGCTGTACACCAACGACATCGACTGCGGTCCGTTCATCTCCGACACCCTGAAGATCGACACCACCAGCAACCAACTGGAAGCGCTGGTCGAGATCTACCGCATGATGCGTCCAGGCGAGCCGCCAACCAAGGACGCCGCCGAGACCCTGTTCAACAACCTGTTCTTCAGCGCCGAGCGTTACGACCTGTCCGCCGTTGGCCGCATGAAGTTCAACCGTCGTATCGGTCGCACCGAGATCGAAGGTTCGGGCGTGTTGAGTAAGGAAGACATCGTCGAGGTCCTCAAGACCCTGGTCGATATCCGTAACGGCAAAGGCATCGTCGACGACATCGACCACCTGGGTAACCGTCGCGTCCGTTGCGTCGGCGAGATGGCCGAGAACCAGTTCCGCGTTGGCCTGGTGCGTGTTGAGCGCGCGGTCAAAGAGCGTCTGTCGATGGCTGAAAGCGAAGGCCTGATGCCGCAGGACCTGATCAACGCCAAGCCGGTTGCGGCGGCGGTGAAAGAGTTCTTCGGTTCCAGCCAGCTCTCGCAGTTCATGGACCAGAACAACCCGCTTTCCGAGATCACCCACAAGCGCCGCGTTTCCGCACTCGGCCCTGGCGGTCTGACCCGTGAGCGTGCTGGCTTCGAAGTCCGTGACGTACACCCGACCCACTACGGCCGTGTGTGCCCGATCGAGACCCCTGAAGGTCCGAACATCGGTCTGATCAACTCCCTGGCGGCCTATGCCCGCACCAACCAGTACGGCTTCCTGGAAAGCCCGTACCGCGTGGTGAAGGAAGGCGTGGTCAGCGACGACATCGTGTTCCTGTCCGCCATCGAAGAGGCCGATCACGTGATCGCCCAGGCTTCGGCCGCGATGAACGACAAGAAGCAGCTGATCGATGAGCTGGTAGCTGTTCGTCACCTGAACGAATTCACCGTCAAGGCGCCGGAAGACGTCACCCTGATGGACGTTTCGCCGAAGCAGGTAGTTTCGGTTGCCGCGTCGCTGATTCCGTTCCTCGAGCACGACGACGCCAACCGTGCGTTGATGGGTTCCAACATGCAGCGTCAGGCTGTACCGACCCTGCGCGCCGACAAGCCGCTGGTAGGTACCGGCATGGAGCGCAACGTTGCCCGTGACTCCGGTGTCTGCGTGGTTGCTCGTCGCGGTGGTGTGATCGACTCGGTCGACGCCAGCCGTATCGTCGTTCGCGTCAATGACGACGAAGTCGAGACCGGCGAAGCTGGTGTAGATATCTACAACCTGACCAAGTACACCCGTTCGAACCAGAACACCTGCATCAACCAGCGTCCGCTGGTCAGCAAGGGTGACAAGGTTCAGCGCAGCGACATCATGGCCGACGGCCCGTCCACCGACATGGGTGAACTGGCACTGGGTCAGAACATGCGCATCGCGTTCATGGCGTGGAACGGCTTCAACTTCGAAGACTCCATCTGCCTGTCCGAGCGTGTGGTTCAGGAAGACCGCTTCACCACGATCCACATCCAGGAACTGACCTGTGTGGCCCGTGACACCAAGCTTGGCCCAGAGGAAATCACCGCGGACATCCCGAACGTCGGTGAAGCTGCGCTGAACAAGCTGGACGAAGCCGGTATCGTCTACGTGGGTGCCGAAGTCGGCGCTGGCGACATCCTGGTCGGCAAGGTCACTCCGAAAGGCGAGACCCAGCTGACTCCGGAAGAAAAACTGCTGCGTGCGATCTTCGGTGAGAAGGCCAGCGACGTCAAAGACACCTCCCTGCGTGTGCCGACCGGCACCAAGGGTACCGTCATCGACGTACAGGTCTTCACCCGTGATGGCGTCGAGCGCGACAGCCGCGCCCTGGCCATCGAGAAGATGCAGCTGGACGAGATCCGCAAGGACCTCAACGAAGAGTTCCGCATCGTCGAAGGCGCGACCTTCGAGCGTCTGCGTTCGGCTCTGAACGGCCAGGTGGTCGACGGTGGCGCGGGCCTGAAGAAAGGCACCGTGATCAGCGACGACGTGCTGAACGGTCTGGAGCACGGCCAGTGGTTCAAACTGCGCATGGCCGAAGATGCACTGAACGAGCAGCTGGAAAAGGCTCAGCAGTACATCGTCGATCGCCGTCGCCTGCTGGACGACAAGTTCGAAGACAAGAAGCGCAAGCTGCAGCAGGGCGATGACCTGGCTCCGGGCGTACTGAAGATCGTCAAGGTCTACCTGGCAATCCGCCGTCGCATCCAGCCGGGTGACAAGATGGCCGGTCGTCACGGTAACAAGGGTGTCGTCTCGGTAATCATGCCGGTCGAAGACATGCCGCACGACGCCAACGGTACTCCGGTCGACGTCGTACTGAACCCGCTGGGCGTACCTTCGCGTATGAACGTCGGTCAGATCCTTGAAACCCACCTGGGTCTCGCGGCCAAGGGCCTGGGCGAGAAGATCGACCGCATGATCGAAGAACAGCGCAAAGCCGCTGAACTGCGCACCTTCCTCACCGAGATCTACAACGAGATCGGTGGTCGTCAGGAGAACCTGGAAGAGTTCACCGACGAAGAGATCATCGCCCTGGCGAACAACCTGAAGAAAGGCGTGCCAATGGCCACTCCAGTCTTCGACGGTGCCAAGGAGCGTGAGATCAAGGCCATGCTGAAACTGGCAGATCTGCCAGAGAGCGGCCAGATGGTGCTGTTCGATGGCCGTACCGGCAACAAGTTCGAGCGTCCAGTGACCGTTGGTTACATGTACATGCTCAAGCTGAACCACTTGGTGGACGACAAGATGCACGCGCGTTCCACTGGTTCGTACAGCCTGGTTACCCAGCAGCCGCTGGGTGGTAAGGCGCAGTTCGGTGGTCAGCGTTTCGGGGAGATGGAAGTGTGGGCGCTGGAAGCATACGGCGCGGCATACACCCTGCAAGAAATGCTCACAGTGAAGTCGGACGACGTGAACGGCCGTACCAAGATGTACAAGAACATCGTGGATGGCGATCACCGTATGGAGCCGGGCATGCCCGAGTCCTTCAACGTGTTGATCAAAGAGATCCGTTCCCTCGGTATCGATATCGATCTGGAAACCGAATAACACGTGACGCGAGGGGAGTGGGCAGGTAATGCCCACTCCCTGCTCCGCCAGGAGGAAAGGCCTTGAAAGACCTACTGAATTTGCTGAAAAACCAGGGTCAAGTCGAAGAGTTCGACGCCATCCGCATCGGTCTGGCGTCGCCTGAAATGATCCGTTCGTGGTCGTTCGGTGAAGTCAAGAAGCCGGAAACCATCAACTACCGTACGTTCAAGCCTGAGCGTGACGGCCTGTTCTGCGCCAAGATCTTTGGCCCAGTCAAGGACTACGAGTGCCTGTGCGGCAAGTACAAGCGCCTCAAGCACCGCGGCGTGATCTGCGAGAAGTGCGGCGTTGAGGTTGCCCTGGCCAAGGTTCGTCGTGAGCGCATGGCGCACATCGAACTGGCCTCGCCGGTTGCCCATATCTGGTTCCTGAAGTCGCTGCCGTCCCGTATCGGCCTGCTGATGGACATGACCCTGCGTGACATCGAACGCGTGCTCTACTTCGAGAGCTACGTGGTGATCGATCCGGGCATGACCACCCTCGAGAAGGGTCAGCTGCTGAACGACGAGCAGTACTTCGAAGCGCTGGAAGAGTTCGGTGACGACTTCGACGCCCGCATGGGTGCCGAGGCTGTCCGCGAACTGCTGCACGCTATCGACCTGGAGCACGAGATCGGCCGCCTGCGCGAAGAAATTCCGCAGACCAACTCGGAAACCAAGATCAAGAAGCTGTCCAAGCGCCTGAAGCTGATGGAAGCTTTCCAGGGCTCGGGCAACCTGCCTGAGTGGATGGTCCTGACCGTCCTGCCAGTCCTGCCGCCGGACCTGCGTCCGCTGGTACCGCTGGATGGCGGCCGCTTCGCGACCTCCGACCTGAACGACCTGTATCGTCGGGTGATCAACCGTAACAACCGTCTGAAGCGCCTGCTCGATCTGTCGGCGCCGGACATCATCGTGCGCAACGAAAAGCGCATGCTGCAGGAAGCGGTCGACGCCCTGCTCGACAACGGCCGTCGCGGTCGCGCCATCACTGGCTCGAACAAGCGTCCGCTGAAGTCCCTGGCCGACATGATCAAAGGTAAGCAAGGTCGCTTCCGTCAGAACTTGCTCGGTAAGCGCGTGGACTACTCCGGTCGTTCGGTAATTACCGTAGGCCCGACCCTGCGTCTGCACCAGTGCGGTCTGCCGAAGAAGATGGCCCTCGAGCTGTTCAAGCCGTTCATTTTCGGCAAGCTGGAAATGCGTGGTCTGGCGACCACCATCAAGGCTGCCAAGAAGATGGTCGAGCGCGAGCTGCCGGAGGTGTGGGACGTGCTCGCCGAGGTGATCCGCGAACACCCCGTACTGCTCAACCGTGCGCCTACCCTGCACCGTCTGGGTATCCAGGCTTTCGAGCCTGTGCTGATCGAAGGTAAGGCTATCCAGCTGCACCCGCTGGTCTGCGCCGCGTACAACGCCGACTTCGACGGTGACCAGATGGCCGTTCACGTGCCGCTGACCCTGGAAGCCCAGCTCGAAGCGCGCGCGCTGATGATGTCGACCAACAACATCCTGTCGCCAGCCAACGGTGAGCCAATCATCGTTCCGTCGCAGGACGTGGTACTGGGTCTGTACTACATGACCCGTGAAGCCATCAACGCCAAGGGCGAAGGTCGCGTATTCGCCGACCTGCAGGAAGTCGACCGCGTATTCCGCGCCGGCGAAGCCGCCCTGCACGCGAAAATCAAGGTTCGTATCAACGAAACCGTGAAAGACCGTGATGGCAGCATCACCAAGAACACCCGTATCGTCGACACCACCGTCGGCCGTGCGCTGCTGTTCCAGGTAGTACCGGCCGGCCTGCCGTTCGACGTCGTCAACCAGTCGATGAAGAAGAAGGCGATCTCCAAGCTGATCAACCAGTGCTACCGCGTGGTGGGTCTGAAAGAGACCGTGATCTTCGCTGACCAGCTGATGTACACCGGTTTTGCCTACTCGACCATTTCCGGCGTTTCGATCGGCGTTAACGACTTCGTTATCCCGGACGAGAAAGCCCGCATCATCGGTACCGCTACCGACGAAGTGAAGGAAATCGAGAGCCAGTACGCCTCCGGCCTGGTAACCCAGGGCGAGAAGTACAACAAGGTCATCGACTTGTGGTCCAAGGCGAACGACGAAGTGTCCAAGGCGATGATGGCCAACCTCTCGAAAGAGAAGGTAGTCGATCGCGAGGGCAAGGAAGTCGAGCAAGAGTCCTTCAACTCGATGTACATGATGGCCGACTCCGGTGCGCGTGGTTCCGCCGCTCAGATCCGTCAGCTGGCCGGTATGCGTGGCCTGATGGCCAAGCCGGACGGCTCGATCATCGAGACGCCGATCACCGCGAACTTCCGTGAAGGTCTGAGCGTACTGCAGTACTTCATCTCGACTCACGGTGCTCGTAAAGGTCTGGCGGATACCGCGTTGAAAACCGCGAACTCCGGTTACCTGACTCGCCGTCTGGTGGACGTTGCCCAGGATCTGGTTGTGACCGAGATCGACTGCGGCACCGACCAGGGCCTGCTGATGACCCCGCACATCGAAGGCGGCGACGTTGTCGAGCCGCTGGGTGAGCGCGTACTGGGTCGTGTCATCGCTCGTGACGTATTCAAGCCAGGCACCGAGGACGTCATTGTTCCGGCCGGTACCCTGGTAGACGAGCAGTGGGTCGAGTTCATCGAGCTGAACAGCATCGACGAAGTCGTCGTGCGTTCGCCGATCAACTGCGAAACCCGCTACGGCATCTGCGCCAAGTGCTACGGTCGTGACCTGGCTCGTGGTCACCAGGTGAACATCGGTGAAGCTGTCGGCGTTATCGCTGCACAGTCGATCGGTGAGCCGGGTACCCAGCTGACCATGCGTACGTTCCACATCGGTGGTGCTGCAAGCCGTACTTCGGCTGCCGACAGCGTCCAGGTGAAGAACGGCGGTATGGTGCGTCTGCACAACCTGAAGCAGGTCGAGCGTGCCGACGGTAACCTGGTTGCCGTATCGCGTTCCGGCGAGCTGGCGATTGCCGACGAGTTCGGTCGTGAGCGTGAGCGTTACAAGCTGCCTTACGGTGCCGTGATTTCGGTCAAGGAAGGTGACAAGGTCGAAGCTGGCGCCATCGTCGCCAAGTGGGACCCGCACACCCACCCGATCGTTACCGAGCTGAAAGGTACCGTGACCTTCGTGGGCATGGAAGAAAACATCACCATCAAGCGTCAGACCGATGAACTGACCGGCTTGACCAACATTGAAGTCCTGGACGTCAAGGATCGCCCTGCCGCAGGCAAGGAAATCCGTCCGGCGATCAAGATGGTCGACGCCAATGGCAAGGACCTGTACCTGCCAGGTACCGACGTACCTGCCCAGTACTTCCTGCCGGCCAACGCCCTCGTCGGTGTGGCTGACGGTGCCCAGATCGGCGTCGGTGACGTTATCGCGCGTATCCCGCAAGAAACGTCGAAGACCCGTGACATCACCGGTGGTCTGCCACGCGTTGCCGACTTGTTCGAAGCGCGCCGTCCGAAAGAAGCCTCGATCCTGGCTGAAGTCAGCGGCACCATCGCGTTCGGTAAAGAGACCAAGGGCAAGCGTCGCCTGGTCATCACTCCGACCGACGGTAGCGATCCGTATGAAGAGCTGATTCCGAAGTGGCGCCACCTGAACGTCTTCGAAGGCGAACAGGTCAACCGCGGCGAAGTTATCTCCGACGGCCCGAGCGATCCGCACGACATCCTGCGTCTGCTGGGTGTGAGCGCGCTGGCGAAGTACATCGTCAACGAGATCCAGGACGTTTACCGTCTGCAAGGCGTGAAGATCAACGACAAGCACATCGAGACCATCCTGCGTCAGATGCTGCGCAAGGTCGAGATCTCCGAGTCGGGCGATTCCAGCTTCATCAAGGGCGACCAGATGGAACTGACTCAGGTCCTGGTAGAGAACGAGCGTCTCGCCGGCGAAGACAAGTTCATCTCCAAGTTCACCCGTGTGTTGCTGGGTATCACCAAGGCTTCGCTGTCCACCGAATCGTTCATCTCGGCGGCTTCCTTCCAGGAAACCACCCGTGTACTGACCGAGGCGGCGGTAACCGGCAAGCGTGACTACCTGCGCGGCCTGAAAGAGAACGTGGTCGTGGGTCGTCTGATCCCGGCCGGTACCGGTCTGGCCTACCACAGCGAGCGCAAGCGTCGCCGTGATGCCGACAAACCGCTGCGTGTGAGCGCCAGTGAGGTGGAAGCCGCACTGACCGAAGCACTGAATTCCAGCGGTAACTAAGTACAGGGCAGGGCCCCGGCAAGCCTCGGGCGGGCATCGGCGACATGATTTGTTGCCGATGACCGGGCGAGGAGGGCCGGGGCCTCGTCTTGACTGGGTGCAAGATCCTCTTTAGACTTTTGTACCCTTAAATTTGGTGAGGCTCCGTCTCGCCAATTTTTGGCTTTCTTGCAAGACAATAGAGTCGCAAGACAATCAGTGGAGCTAGTAGATGGCAACTATCAACCAGCTGGTACGTCAGCCGCGTAAGCGTTCGGTCGAGAAGTCCGACGTTCCTGCGCTGCAGAACTGCCCGCAGCGTCGTGGCGTGTGCACCCGCGTGTACACCACCACGCCGAAAAAACCTAACTCGGCACTGCGTAAAGTATGCCGTGTGCGTCTGACCAACGGTTTCGAGGTTTCCTCGTACATCGGTGGTGAAGGCCACAACCTGCAAGAGCACAGCGTCGTCCTGATCCGTGGCGGCCGTGTAAAAGACTTGCCAGGTGTTCGTTACCACACCGTTCGCGGCTCTCTGGATACTTCGGGCGTCAAAGGCCGTAACCAGGGTCGTTCGAAGTACGGTACCAAGCGTCCGAAGTAATCGGCCGTTTGCACATATCCATTTTTTTGAGTCGATAAGAGTAAGGTCGGGCAGGGGTCGAAGACCCACGTCCCGGGCTAACCTGAAGACCGTTTGAGGGCTTATCATGCCAAGACGTCGTGTAGCAGCAAAACGTGAGATCCTGGACGATCCGAAGTACGGATCCCAGATCCTCGCCAAGTTCATGAACCACGTGATGGAAAGCGGCAAGAAGGCCGTGGCCGAGCGCATCGTTTACGGTGCCCTGGACGCAGTCAAAGCACGCAAGAACAGCGACCCCCTGGAAATCTTCGAGAAAGCTCTCGACGCCATCGCTCCGCTGGTCGAAGTAAAGTCCCGCCGTGTCGGCGGTGCCACTTACCAGGTCCCGGTTGAAGTTCGTCCGTCCCGTCGTAACGCTCTGGCAATGCGCTGGCTCGTAGACTACGCCCGCAAGCGCGGCGAGAAGTCGATGGCCCTGCGCCTGGCCGGTGAACTGCTGGATGCTGCCGAAGGCAAAGGTGCTGCAGTCAAGAAGCGTGAAGACGTTCACCGTATGGCTGAAGCCAACAAAGCGTTCTCGCACTACCGCTTCTAATTCAAGCATCAATCATTTTGCGAGGGCTTTATGGCTCGTACTACAGCAATTAACCGCTACCGTAACATTGGTATCTGTGCCCACGTTGACGCGGGCAAGACCACCACTACCGAGCGGATCCTGTTCTACACAGGTCTTAGCCACAAGATGGGCGAGGTGCATGACGGCGCCGCGACCACCGACTGGATGGTGCAGGAGCAGGAGCGCGGTATCACCATTACCTCCGCTGCCGTTACCACCTTCTGGAAAGGTTCTGTCGGTCAGTACGACAACTACCGCGTAAACGTCATCGATACCCCCGGCCACGTTGACTTCACCATTGAAGTTGAGCGTTCGCTGCGCGTACTCGACGGCGCGGTCGTTGTGTTCTGCGGTACCTCCGGCGTTGAGCCGCAGTCCGAAACCGTATGGCGTCAAGCCAACAAGTACGGCGTTCCACGTGTTGTCTACGTGAACAAGATGGACCGTGCCGGTGCCAACTTCCTGCGCGTCGTAGGTCAGATCAAGAATCGTCTGGGTCACACCCCGGTTCCGGTTCAGCTGGCCATCGGTTCGGAAGATAACTTCCAGGGTCAGGTCGACCTGATCAAGATGAAGGCTATCTACTGGAACGACGACGACAAAGGCACCACCTACCGCGAGGAAGAAATTCCTGCGGACATGCTCGAGCTGGCCGAAGAATGGCGCGCGAACATGGTGGAAGCTGCTGCCGAAGCCAGCGAAGAGCTGATGAACAAGTACCTTGAAGAAGGTGAGCTGACCGTCGAAGAGATCAAGGCAGGCCTGCGTGCGCGCACCCTGGCCAGCGAGATCGTTCCGGCTGTCTGCGGTTCGTCGTTCAAGAACAAGGGCGTTCCCCTGGTTCTCGACGCTGTCATCGACTACCTGCCTGCTCCGACCGAGATCCCTGCAATCCAGGGCATCAACCCGGACGACAAAGAGCTGGACAAAGAAGATCCGGCTGTTCGTAAAGACGAGCGTCACGCAGACGACGACGAGCCGTTCTCGGCTCTGGCGTTCAAGATCGCGACTGACCCGTTCGTGGGTACTCTGACCTTCGTTCGCGTCTACTCGGGTGTTCTGGCCTCCGGTGACTCGGTCATCAACTCGGTCAAGGGCAAGAAAGAGCGCGTTGGTCGTATGGTGCAGATGCACGCGAACCAGCGTGAAGAGATCAAGGAAGTACGCGCTGGTGACATCGCGGCCCTGATCGGCATGAAAGATGTGACCACCGGTGAAACCCTGTGCAACATCGAGAAGCCAATCATCCTTGAGCGTATGGACTTCCCTGAGCCGGTGATTTCGCTCTCCGTCGAGCCGAAAACCAAGGCTGACCAGGAGAAGATGGGTATCGCTCTGGGCAAGCTGGCCCAGGAAGACCCGTCGTTCCGCGTCAAGACCGACGAAGAAACCGGCCAGACCATCATCTCCGGTATGGGTGAGCTGCACCTGGACATCCTCGTTGACCGCATGAAGCGCGAATTCAACGTCGAAGCCAACATCGGTAAGCCTCAGGTTTCGTACCGTGAGAAGATCACCAAATCCGGCGTTGAGATCGAAGGCAAATTCGTTCGTCAGTCGGGTGGTCGTGGCCAGTTCGGTCACTGCTGGATCCGTTTCTCGGAGCCAGATCAGGACGACAAGGGCAACATCACCGAAGGTCTGGTGTTCTCCAACGAAGTCGTTGGCGGTGTGATTCCTAAGGAATTCATCGCTCCGATCCAGAAGGGTATCGAAGAGCAGATGAAAAACGGCGTTGTTGCCGGTTATCCTCTGATCGGCCTGAAGGCCACGGTATTCGACGGTTCGTACCACGACGTCGACTCCAACGAAATGGCGTTCAAAATCGCTGCTTCGATGGCAACCAAGCAACTGGCCCAGAAGGGCGGTGGCGTGGTTCTCGAGCCGATCATGAAGGTCGAAGTTGTAACCCCGGAAGACTACCTGGGTGACGTGATGGGTGACCTGAACCGTCGTCGTGGTCTGGTCCAGGGTATGGATGAGTCGGTCTCTGGCCGCGTCGTCCGCGCTGAGGTTCCGCTGGGAGAGATGTTCGGTTACGCAACCGACGTTCGTTCCATGTCTCAGGGTCGCGCAAGCTACTCCATGGAATTCTCGAAGTACGCTGAAGCTCCGTCGAACATCGTCGAAGCTCTCATTAAAAAACAAGGCTGATTCAGCCCCTTTAGGCTAGGAGTTCACTGTCGTGGCTAAAGAAAAATTTGATCGTTCCCTTCCGCACGTCAACGTTGGCACCATCGGTCACGTTGACCACGGTAAAACCACTCTGACCGCAGCTCTGACTCGCGTCTGCTCCGAAGTTTTCGGTTCGGCAATCGTTGAGTTCGACAAGATCGACTCGGCTCCGGAAGAAAAAGCTCGCGGTATCACCATCAACACCGCGCACGTCGAGTACAACTCGACCATTCGTCACTACGCTCACGTTGACTGCCCAGGTCACGCTGACTACGTGAAGAACATGATCACCGGTGCTGCCCAGATGGATGGCGCGATCCTGGTTTGCTCGGCCGCCGATGGTCCGATGCCACAAACCCGTGAGCACATCCTGCTGTCCCGTCAGGTTGGCGTTCCGTACATCGTGGTCTTCCTGAACAAGGCTGACCTGGTAGACGACGCTGAGCTGCTGGAACTGGTCGAGATGGAAGTTCGCGACCTGCTGTCCACCTACGACTTCCCAGGCGACGACACTCCGATCATCATCGGTTCGGCTCGTATGGCGCTGGAAGGCAAAGACGACAACGAAATGGGCACTACCGCTGTCAAGAAGCTGGTAGAGACTCTGGATAGCTACATTCCTGAGCCAGTTCGTGCCATCGACCAGCCATTCCTGATGCCGATCGAAGACGTATTCTCGATCTCGGGTCGTGGTACCGTTGTTACCGGTCGTATCGAGCGTGGTATCGTCCGCGTTCAGGACGCCCTGGAAATCGTTGGTCTGCGTGACACCACCACCACCACCTGCACCGGTGTTGAGATGTTCCGCAAGCTGCTGGACGAAGGTCGTGCTGGCGAGAACTGCGGCGTTCTGCTGCGTGGTACCAAGCGTGACGACGTTGAGCGTGGCCAGGTTCTGGTCAAGCCAGGTTCGGTCAAGCCGCACACCAAGTTCACCGCAGAAGTCTACGTCCTGTCGAAGGAAGAAGGCGGCCGTCACACTCCGTTCTTCAAAGGCTACCGTCCTCAGTTCTACTTCCGTACCACTGACGTGACCGGTAACTGCGAACTGCCGGAAGGCGTTGAAATGGTAATGCCAGGTGACAACATCCAGATGACTGTCACCCTGATCAAGACCATCGCAATGGAAGACGGTCTGCGTTTCGCCATCCGTGAAGGCGGTCGTACCGTCGGCGCCGGCGTCGTAGCCAAAATCATCGAGTAATCACTCGACCGATTGAAAAAGCCCCCGCTCAGCGGGGGCTTTTTTTATTGGGTTGACACTAAATTGGGGCGTCTATAGAATCACGCCTCCTTTTAGCGGGCGTAGTGCGTCCGTTGGGAACAGCCTGGAGTCTGAAATCCAATGCAAAATCAGCAAATCCGTATCAGGTTGAAGGCTTTCGACCATCGCCTGATCGACCAATCCACCCAGGAAATCGTGGAAACCGCGAAACGTACTGGTGCACAAGTGCGTGGTCCAATTCCACTGCCTACCCGCAAAGAGCGTTTCACCGTTCTGGTCTCCCCGCACGTCAACAAAGACGCGCGTGACCAGTACGAGATTCGCACTCATAAGCGTGTTCTGGACATCGTCCAGCCAACGGATAAAACCGTTGACGCGCTGATGAAGCTTGATCTGGCGGCCGGCGTGGAAGTACAGATCAGCCTCGGCTAAGACTTCGGTCTGGTCGTGTAACGCTCTGAAATGGGCGGCCATAGCGGGTGAAAGCCCCGTACACTCATGAGGTTTACAACATGACTATTGGTGTAGTCGGTCGGAAAGCGGGCATGACCCGTATTTTCACCGAAGAAGGTGTCTCCATTCCGGTCACGGTCATCGAGATCGAGCCGAATCGCGTCACCCAGTTCAAAACCGAAGAAACTGATGGCTACCGTGCAGTGCAAGTCACTGTCGGCGAGCGTCGTGCTTCGCGTGTGACCGCCGCTCAGGCAGGCCACTTTGCCAAGGCCAACGTTGCCGCTGGTCGCGGTGTCTGGGAGTTCCGTCTTGAAGAAGGCGATTTCCAGGCTGGCGATCTGATCAAAGCTGAACTCTTCACTGCAGGCCAGCTGGTAGACGTAACCGGTCAGTCCAAAGGTAAAGGCTTCGCCGGTACCATCAAGCGCTGGAACTTCCGTGGTCAAGATAACACCCACGGTAACTCCGTATCGCACCGTGTCCCTGGCTCCATCGGCCAGTGCCAGACTCCTGGTCGTGTATTCAAGGGCAAGAAAATGTCCGGTCACATGGGCGCTGAGCGCGTGACTGTGCAGTCCCTGGAAGTAGTACGCGTAGACGCTGAACGCAACCTGCTGCTGATCAAGGGTGCCGTTCCAGGCGCTACTGGCGGCGACGTGGTTGTGCGTCCAGCTGTCAAGGCTCGCGGGTAAGGGGAAACTGACATGCAACTTAATGTAAATGACGCTCAGGCGATCGAAGTTTCCGAACTGACTTTCGGTGGCGAATTCAACGAGACGCTGGTACACCAAGCAGTCGTGGCCTACATGGCCGGCGGCCGTCAGGGCACCAAGCAGCAGAAGACCCGTTCTGACGTGGCCGGTGGCGGTAAGCGCCCATGGCGTCAGAAAGGTACTGGCCGTGCTCGTGCCGGTACTACCCGTGGTCCGATCTGGCGTGGCGGTGGTGTAACCTTCGCAGCTCGTCCTCAAGATCACTCGCAGAAGCTCAACAAGAAGATGTACCGCGCAGCCCTGCGCTCCATCCTCGCTGAGCTGGTGCGTAGCGACCGTCTGGTCGTGGTTCAGGACTTCGCTGTTGAAGCACCGAAAACCAAAGATCTGCTGAACAAGCTGAACGGCATGGGTCTGAGCGACGTACTGATCGTTTCGGACGCTGTTGATCAGAACCTGTACCTGGCTGCTCGTAACCTGCCGCACGTCGACGTACGTGACGTTCAAGGTTCCGACCCGGTCAGTCTGATCGCATACGAGAAAGTGTTGATCACTGTCTCGGCCGTGAAGAAATTCGAGGAGCTGCTGGGATGAACCAGGAACGCGTATTCAAAGTCCTCCTTGGCCCGCACGTTTCCGAGAAGGCTACCGTTCTGGCTGAGAAAAAAGGCCAGTTCGTATTCAAGGTTGCTACCGATGCAACCAAGCTGGAAATCAAGAAAGCTGTCGAAGGCCTGTTCAACGTAAAAGTTGAAAACGTGTCGACCGTTAACGTTCTGGGTAAAACCAAGCGTACCGCACGTGGTCTGGGCAAGCGTAATGACTGGAAGAAGGCGATCGTCTCCCTTCAGCCAGGCCAAGATCTCGATTTCAGCAGCAGTGCTGAGTAAGGAAGGGGTGCATCATGGCAATCGTTAAATGCAAACCGACTTCCCCTGGCCGCCGTTTCGTGGTCAAGGTGGTCAACAAGGAGCTGCACAAAGGCGCTCCTCACGCACCGCTGATCGAGAAGAAATCGAAGTCTGGTGGTCGTAACAACAATGGCCGCATCACCACGCGTCACGTGGGTGGTGGTCATAAGCAGCACTACCGTCTGGTCGACTTCCGTCGCAACGACAAAGATGGCATTCCAGCCACTGTCGAGCGTATCGAATACGATCCAAACCGTACTGCTCACATCGCCCTGCTGTGCTACGCAGACGGTGAGCGTCGCTACATCATCGCCCCTAAAGGCGTGAGTGCTGGCGACCAGCTGATCGCAGGTGCCCTGGCCCCAATCAAGGCCGGTAACTCCCTGCAACTGCGCAACATTCCAGTAGGTAGCACCATTCACGGCATCGAACTGAAGCCGGGTAAAGGTGCTCAGATCGCTCGTTCCGCTGGTGCTTCGGCTCAGCTGATCGCTCGCGAAGGTGTCTACGTGACCCTGCGTCTGCGCTCTGGTGAAATGCGTAAAGTCCTGGCTGAGTGCCGTGCGACCCTGGGCGAAGTCTCGAACTCCGAGCACAGCCTGCGTTCGCTGGGTAAAGCTGGTGCCAAACGCTGGCGCGGCGTTCGCCCAACCGTTCGTGGTGTTGCCATGAACCCGGTTGACCACCCGCATGGTGGTGGTGAAGGTCGTACCTCCGGTGGTCGTCATCCGGTATCGCCATGGGGCTTCCCAACCAAGGGTGCTAAAACCCGTGGTAATAAGCGTACCGACAACATGATCGTCCGTCGTCGCAAGTAACTAGAGGGATACGACAGTGCCACGTTCTCTGAAAAAAGGTCCTTTTATCGATCTTCACCTGTTGAAGAAGGTCGAAGTGGCGGTGGAGAAGAACGATCGCAAGCCAGTTAAAACCTGGTCGCGCCGTTCGATGATCCTGCCACAAATGGTCGGTCTGACCATCGCGGTACACAACGGTCGCCAACACGTCCCAGTTCTCGTGAACGAAGACATGGTCGGCCACAAACTGGGCGAGTTCGCCGGTACCCGCACCTACCGCGGGCACGTGGCTGACAAGAAAGCCAAGCGTTAAGGGGTAAGGAAATGGAAGTAGCCGCTAAGTTGTCGGGCGCTCGCATCTCCGCCCAGAAAGCCCGCTTGGTCGCCGACCAGATCCGCGGGAAGAAGGTGGGCGAAGCGCTCAACCTGTTGGCCTTCAGCAGCAAAAAAGCCGCTGAAATCATGAAGAAAGTCCTCGAGTCGGCCGTTGCCAACGCCGAACACAACGAAGGCGCAGACGTTGATGACCTGAAGGTCTCCACCGTCTTCGTCAACGAAGGGCGTTCGCTGAAGCGCATCATGCCACGTGCCAAAGGCCGTGCTGATCGCATCGTCAAGCGGTCTTGCCATATCACTGTCAAGGTTGCGGACAAGTAACGGAGTCGATCAGATGGGTCAGAAAGTACATCCCACTGGCATTCGCCTGGGAATCGTCAAGGAGCACACCTCCGTCTGGTACGCAGACGGCGCGACTTACGCAGATTACCTGCTGAAGGATCTGCAAACTCGCGAGTACCTCCAAGACAAACTAAAAAGCGCGTCCGTTAGCCGTATCGATATTCATCGCCCGGCTCAAACTGCACGCATCACCATCCACACCGCTCGTCCCGGTATCGTTATCGGCAAGAAAGGTGAAGATGTTGAGAAGCTGCGTCAGGACCTGACCAAGCAGATGGGTGTGCCTGTGCACATCAACATCGAAGAGATCCGCAAGCCGGAACTCGACGCTATGCTGGTTGCTCAGAGCGTAGCCCAGCAGCTGGAACGCCGCGTAATGTTCCGTCGCGCCATGAAGCGCGCCGTGCAGAACGCCATGCGTATTGGTGCCAAGGGCATCAAGATCCAGGTGAGCGGTCGTCTCGGCGGCGCCGAGATCGCACGTACCGAGTGGTATCGCGAAGGTCGTGTGCCTCTGCACACCCTGCGTGCCGATATCGACTACAACACCTACGAAGCTCACACCACCTACGGTGTGATCGGTGTGAAGGTTTGGATCTTCAAAGGCGAAGTTATTGGTGGTCGCCAGGAAGAGCTGAAGCCGCAAGCACCAGCGCCTCGTAAAAAAGCTGCTAAGTAAGGGGTACGCCAAATGTTGCAACCAAAGCGTACAAAATTCCGCAAGCAGATGACCGGCCACAACCGTGGTCTGGCACTGCGCGGTAGCAAGGTCAGCTTCGGCGAGTTCGCTCTGAAAGCTGTCGCCCGCGGTCGTCTCACCGCTCGCCAGATCGAGTCGGCACGTCGTGCCCTGACCCGTCACGTTAAGCGTGGCGGCAAGATCTGGATCCGTGTGTTCCCGGACAAGCCGGTTACCAAGAAGCCTCTTGAAGTGCGGATGGGTAAAGGTAAGGGTTCCGTGGAATACTGGGTTGCCCAGATTCAGCCAGGCAAAGTCCTGTACGAGATCGAGGGTGTTTCTGAAGAGCTGGCGCGCGAAGCTTTCGCCCTGGCTGCTGCAAAGCTGCCACTCGCCACCTCCTTTGTTAAGCGGACGGTGATGTGATGAAAGCGAATGAACTTCGTGAAAAATCCGCACAGCAACTGAATGAGCAACTGCTCGGCTTGCTGCGCGACCAGTTCAATCTGCGCATGCAGAAAGCAACTGGCCAGTTGGGGCAGTCGCACCTGCTCTCGCAAGTTAAGCGTGACATCGCTCGCGTGAAAACTGTGCTCAACCAGCAGGCAGGTAAGTGATCATGGCTGAAGCTGAAAAAACCGTCCGTACGCTGACTGGCCGTGTCGTCAGCGACAAAATGGACAAGACCATCACCGTTCTGATCGAGCGTCGCGTAAAGCACCCGATCTACGGTAAATACGTTAAGCGTTCGACTAAGCTGCACGCGCACGACGAAGCCAACCAGTGCAAGATCGGCGACAAGGTTTCCATCCGTGAAACCCGTCCGCTGGCCAAGACCAAGTCCTGGGCACTGGTTGAAGTCCTCGAACGCGCTGTTGAAGTCTAAGGGCTAGGGGTCGGAGAAATTTTATGATTCAGACTCAATCCATGCTCGATGTGGCCGATAACAGCGGCGCTCGTCGCGTCATGTGCATCAAGGTGCTCGGCGGTTCCCACCGTCGTTACGCCGGTATCGGTGACATCATCAAAGTTACCGTCAAGGAAGCAATTCCTCGCGGTAAGGTCAAAAAAGGCCAGGTGATGACCGCTGTTGTCGTCCGTACCCGTCACGGTGTACGTCGCGCTGACGGTTCCATCATTCGTTTCGACGGCAACGCTGCTGTTCTGCTGAACACCAAGCAAGAGCCGATCGGTACTCGCATCTTCGGGCCAGTGACCCGTGAACTTCGTACCGAGAAGTTCATGAAGATCGTTTCGCTCGCCCCTGAAGTGCTCTAAGGAGATCCGACATGCAAAAGATTCGTCGTGACGACGAGATCATCGTGATCGCCGGCAAAGACAAGGGTAAGCGCGGTAAGGTGCTGAAGGTTCTGGCTGATGACCGTCTGGTCATCGGTGGCGTGAACCTGGTCAAGCGTCATACCAAGCCTAACCCGATGGCGGGCGTTCAGGGCGGTATCGTCGAAAAAGAAGCGCCACTGCACGCTTCCAACGTTGCCATCTTCAACAGCGAAACCAACAAGGCTGACCGCGTTGGCTTCAAAGTAGAAGAAGGCAAGAAAATTCGTGTCTTCAAGTCGACCCAAAAAGCGGTTGATGCTTGAACACTGCTAGGTAGAAGACCATGGCACGACTGAAAGAGATTTACCGGAACGAAATCGCTCCCAAGCTTAAGGAAGAACTTAAGCTGTCGAACGTGATGGAAGTTCCGCGCGTTACCAAAATCACCCTGAACATGGGTCTGGGCGAAGCGATCGGCGACAAGAAAGTCATCGAGCACGCTGTTGCCGACCTGGAAAAGATCACCGGTCAAAAGCCGGTCGTGACTTTCGCTCGTAAATCCATCGCGGGCTTCAAAGTCCGTGAAGGCTGGCCGATCGGCGTCAAGGTGACCCTGCGTAGCGACAAGATGTACGAATTCCTGGACCGCCTGCTGGCGATCTCCCTGCCTCGGGTTCGCGACTTCCGCGGCCTGAATGCCAAGTCCTTCGATGGTCGTGGCAACTACAGCATGGGCGTGAAAGAGCAGATCATCTTCCCGGAAATCGACTACGACAAGATCGATGCTCTGCGCGGTTTGGACATCACCCTGACCACCACTGCTCGTTCGGACGACGAAGGCCGCGCTCTGCTGCGTGCATTCAAGTTCCCGTTCCGCAACTGATTGGAGTAGGAAAATGGCCAAGAAGAGCATGAAAAACCGCGAGCTGAAGCGTCAGCTCACGGTAGCCAAGTACGCCAAAAAGCGTGCCGAGCTGAAAGCGACCATCGTCAACCTGAACGCCTCTCCAGAAGAGCGTTTCGCTGCCGTTGTCGCCCTGCAGAAGCAACCACGTGACGCCAGCGCTTCGCGCATGCGTAACCGTTGCCGCATCACCGGTCGTCCGCACGGCGTGTACCGCAAGTTCGGCCTCGGCCGTAACAAGCTGCGCGAAGCCGCCATGCGTGGTGACGTGCCGGGTCTGGTCAAGGCCAGCTGGTAATCCCGGTTGGCGTGACCGCCGGTGGAAGGGGAGTGATCTTCCGACCGCCGGTGACCTCGCATTGAAACAAGCCCCTATATGGGGCTTGTTTCGTTTCTGCCTTGTGTCTAGAATGACCGGCTCACCTGAGCCCGGGTTTTTTGCCCTGCCTGTTCGGGTGGTTGTGATAGCCGCAAGGCTAATAATTCTTGTATCAGGAGCATCTAGCCCATGAGTATGCAGGACCCGTTAGCGGACATGCTAACTCGCATCCGTAATGCCCAGATGGCTGAAAAGTCTGTCGTAAGCATGCCTTCTTCTACCCTGAAGGTCGCGGTTGCCAAAGTACTGAAAGACGAAGGCTACATCGCTGGCTACGAAGTCAACGGCGAAGCCAAGCCTTCCCTGTCGATCGAACTGAAGTACTTCGAAGGCCGTCCGGTCATCGAGGAACTGAAGCGTACCAGCCGTCCTGGCCTGCGCCAGTACAAGGCCGTCACTGAGCTGCCGAAAGTACGTGGCGGCTTGGGCGTGTCTATCGTCTCCACCAACAAAGGTGTGATGACTGACCGCGCTGCGCGCGCTGCCGGTGTCGGCGGCGAAGTTCTGTGCACAGTGTTCTAAGGGGAGATAGGCATGTCTCGCGTCGCTAAGAACCCCGTTAAGCTGCCAGCAGGCGTCGAAGTCAAATTCGCCGGCCAGCAGCTTTCGGTGAAGGGTGCCAAGGGCACTCTCGAACTGAACGTTCACTCGTCTGTTGAAGTTACCGAAGAGTCTGGTGAGCTGCGTTTCGTCGCTCGCAACGGTGACCAGCAAGCTCGCGCCATGGCCGGTACCACCCGCGCCCTGGTGAACAACATGGTCCAAGGCGTAAGCCAAGGCTTCGAGCGCAAGCTCCAGCTGGTCGGTGTTGGTTACAAAGCTCAGGCCAAAGGCACCGTCCTGAACCTGGCTCTGGGCTTCTCGCACCCAGTGGATTACGAACTGCCAGCCGGTATCACCGCTGAAACCCCAAGCCAGACCGACATCCTGATCAAGGGTATCGACAAGCAGCTGGTGGGTCAGGTGGCCGCTGAAGTCCGCGGTTTCCGTCCGCCAGAGCCTTACAAGGGCAAGGGTGTGCGTTACGCGGACGAAGTAGTCCGTCGTAAAGAAGCCAAGAAGAAGTAGGGCCTAGCAAATGACCGACAAAAAAGTTATTCGACTGCGTCGCGCTCGCAAAGCACGCCTGAAAATGCACGAGCTCGAAGCCGTGCGTCTGTGCGTGTTCCGCTCCTCGCAGCACATCTATGCCCAGGTCATTTCGGCCGACGGCAGCAAGGTTCTGGCAAGCGCCTCTACCTTGGACAAAGAACTGCGTGATGGCGCCACTGGCAACATCGACGCGGCCACTAAGGTTGGCAAGCTGGTAGCTGAGCGCGCGAAAGCCGCCGGTGTATCTCAAGTTGCCTTTGACCGTTCCGGCTTCAAGTACCATGGCCGCGTCAAAGCGCTGGCTGATGCTGCTCGTGAAGGCGGGCTGGAGTTCTAAGTTATGGCAAATAACGATCAAAAGCGCGACGAAGGCTACATCGAGAAGCTGGTTCAAGTTAACCGCGTAGCCAAAACCGTTAAAGGCGGCCGTATCTTCACCTTCACCGCGCTGACCGTGGTAGGTGATGGCAAGGGTCGTGTTGGCTTTGGCCGTGGCAAATCGCGCGAAGTACCTGCCGCGATCCAGAAAGCCATGGAAGCTGCTCGTCGCAACATGATTCAGGTTGACCTGAAGGGCACCACCCTGCAGTACGCCACCAAGGCCGCCCACGGCGCCTCGAAGGTCTACATGCAGCCTGCCTCGGAAGGTACCGGTATCATCGCCGGCGGCGCAATGCGTGCCGTCCTGGAAGTTGCTGGTGTTCAGAACGTCCTGGCCAAGTGCTACGGTTCGACCAACCCGGTGAACGTGGTTCACGCCACCTTCAAGGGTCTGAAAGCCATGCAATCCCCTGAGTCCATTGCTGCCAAGCGCGGCAAGACTGTTGAGGAGATCCGCTGATCATGGCAACCGTCAAAGTAACGCTGATCAAGAGCGTCTCGGGCCGTATCCCTAACCACAAGCTGTGCGTGAAGGGTCTGGGTCTGCGTCGTATCGGTCACACTGTAGAAGTCCAGGATACTCCCGAGAACCGCGGGATGATCAACAAGGCTTACTACATGCTGAAGGTCGAGGGTTAATCAATGAAACTCAATGATCTGAGTCCAGCGCCGGGTTCCCGTCGCGAGAAGCACCGTCCGGGCCGTGGTATCGGTAGCGGTCTGGGCAAGACTGGTGGCCGTGGTCACAAAGGTCAGACTTCCCGTTCCGGTGGCTCCATCGCTCCAGGCTTCGAAGGCGGTCAACAGCCGCTGCACCGTCGCCTGCCGAAGTTCGGCTTCGTTTCCCTGAAAGCCATGGACCGCGCAGAAGTGCGTCTGTCCGAGCTGGCCAAGGTGGAAGGCGATCTGATCACCGTTCAGTCCCTGAAGGACGCCAACGTGATCGGCCAGCACGTACAGCGTGTGAAAATCATGCTGTCGGGCGAAGTCACTCGCGCAGTCACCCTCAAGGGTATCGCCGTCACCAAAGGTGCACGTGCGGCTATCGAAGCAGCTGGCGGCAAGTTCGAGGAATAAATGGCTAAGCAAGGTGCTCTCTCTTCGCTCGGTAAGGGCGGGATGTCGGAACTCTGGGCTCGTCTGCGTTTTCTGTTCATGGCGATCATCGTCTATCGGATTGGCGCGCACATCCCGGTACCAGGCATTAACCCGGACCGTCTCGCGGATCTGTTCCGGCAGAATGAGGGGACCATTCTTAGCTTGTTCAACATGTTTTCCGGCGGCGCGCTGGAGCGCATGAGCATCTTTGCACTGGGGATCATGCCGTACATCTCGGCATCGATCATCATGCAGCTCATGACCGCTGTCAGCCCGCAGCTGGAGCAGTTGAAGAAGGAAGGTGAAGCTGGCCGTCGCAAGATCAGCCAGTACACCCGCTACGGCACCGTTATCCTGGCGCTGGTTCAAGCCATTGGCATGTCCATTGGCCTGGCCAACCAGGGCGTGGCGTTTTCTGTTGGCCTCGGCTTCCATGTCGTCGCCGTCTCCACCTTCGTGGCGGGCGCGATGTTCATGATGTGGCTGGGCGAGCAGATCACCGAGCGCGGTGTGGGCAACGGTATCTCGATGTTGATCTTCGCAGGTATCGTTGCCGGTCTTCCGAGAGCAATCGGGCAGTCTTTCGAGTCTGCACGCACAGGCGATATCAACATCTTCGCCCTGGTCGCAATCGGTTTGCTGGCAGTAGCGATTATCGGCTTCGTGGTGTTCATCGAGCGTGGTCAGCGTCGTATCGCCGTTCACTACGCCAAGCGTCAGCAGGGCCGCAAGGTCTTCGCTGCGCAGACCAGCCACCTGCCGCTGAAAGTGAACATGGCGGGCGTAATCCCGGCCATTTTCGCGAGCAGCATCTTGCTGTTCCCGGCTTCGCTGGGTGCCTGGTTCGGTCAGTCTGAAGGTATGGGCTGGCTGCAGGACATCTCGCAGTCGATCGCTCCTGGTCAGCCGTTGAACATTCTGCTGTTTAGTGCAGGGATCATTTTCTTCTGCTTCTTCTACACAGCGTTGATGTTCAACCCGAAAGACGTAGCGGAAAACCTGAAGAAGTCCGGTGCCTTTATTCCGGGCATCCGTCCTGGTGAACAGTCGGCGCGCTACATTGATGGCGTTCTGACCCGTTTGACCATGTTCGGTGCTCTTTACATGATGGCCGTGTGCCTTCTGCCCCAGTTCCTGGTGGTAGCAGCAAACGTGCCGTTCTACCTTGGCGGGACCTCGTTGCTGATTGTGGTAGTGGTTGTGATGGACTTCATGTCCCAAGTACAATCGCACCTCGTTTCGCACCAGTACGAATCCCTGATGAAGAAAGCCAACCTGAAAGGCTACGGCGGCAGCGGTCTGCTGCGCTGATTTAGCCCCTTAAGGTTCGAGGAGTCGGTAATGAAAGTTCGTGCATCGGTGAAAAAGCTGTGCCGCAACTGCAAGATCATTCGTCGCGAAGGTATCGTGCGCGTGATCTGCAGCGCGGAACCGCGTCACAAGCAGCGCCAAGGCTGAGTGTGATCCGCGCTTCAAACCCAGCAGCTAGTGTGCTGCTGGGTTGATTATTCGTTTCTACAGCGATATTATCTCGCGCCCTATTTCTTGGCTTCCGGGGCGTAGGTAGCTGTCAATTGGAGTCCCACTGAATGGCCCGTATTGCAGGCGTCAACATTCCAGATAACAAGCATACTGTTATCTCGCTGACCTACATCTATGGTGTCGGTCGCACAACTGCACAGAAAATCTGTGCGGATGCTGGTGTAAACCCAGCCGCTAAGATCAAGGATCTGAGCGACGAGCAAATCGAAACCCTGCGTGGCGAAGTCGCGAAGTTCACCACCGAAGGTGACCTGCGCCGTGACATCAACATGAAGATCAAGCGCTTGATGGACCTGGGTTGCTACCGCGGCCTGCGTCATCGTAAAGGTCTGCCGGTTCGCGGTCAGCGCACCAAGACCAACGCACGCACCCGTAAGGGCCCGCGTAAGCCGATCCGCAAGTAATCGCCCAGGAATATAGACATGGCAAAACCTGCTGCTCGTCCTCGTAAAAAAATCAAAAAGACAGTGGTTGATGGCATCGCCCACATCCATGCGTCTTTCAACAACACCATCGTGACCATCACCGACCGTCAGGGCAACGCACTGTCCTGGGCTACTTCCGGTGGTTCGGGTTTCCGTGGTTCGCGCAAATCCACCCCGTTCGCAGCACAGATCGCTGCTGAGCGTGCTGGTCAAGCTGCGCTGGAATACGGTCTGAAGAACCTCGACGTGAACGTCAAGGGTCCAGGTCCAGGTCGTGAGTCCGCCGTTCGTGCACTGAACAGCTGCGGCTACAAGATCGCCAGCATCACCGACGTGACGCCAATCCCGCATAACGGGTGCCGTCCGCCGAAGAAGCGTCGCGTGTAATCAGGAGACAGATAAATGGCACGTTACATTGGTCCAAAATGCAAACTGTCTCGCCGTGAAGGCACTGACCTGTTCCTGAAGAGCGGCGTTCGCGCTCTGGAATCGAAGTGCAACATCGAAGCAGCCCCAGGTATCCACGGCCAGCGCCGTGGCCGTCAGTCCGACTACGGTACCCAGCTGCGCGAGAAACAAAAAGTTCGTCGTATCTACGGTGTTCTGGAGCGTCAGTTCCGCGGTTACTACCAAGCTGCTGCCTCGAAAAAAGGCGCAACCGGTGAGAACCTGCTGCAACTGCTCGAGTGCCGTCTGGATAACGTCGTTTACCGTATGGGCTTCGGCTCGACTCGTTCCGAGTCCCGTCAGCTGGTTTCGCACAAAGCGATCAGCGTCAACGGTAAGACTGTAAACATTCCATCCTACCAAGTTCGTCCGGGTGACGTGGTCTCGGTTCGCGAGAAGTCGCTGAACCAGCTGCGCATTGTTCAAGCCCTTGAACTGTGCGCCCAGCGTGGCCGCGTTGAGTGGGTTGATGTGGATGCTGCTAAAAAGTCGGGCGTTTTCAAGAACGTTCCTGCTCGCAGCGACCTGTCCGCCGACATCAACGAAAACCTGATTGTCGAGCTCTACTCCAAGTAAGGGCTAGAAAATAGGTGCATCCATGCAGATTTCGGTAAATGAGTTTCTGACACCCCGTCACATCGACGTGCAGGTTGTCAGTCCAACCCGCGCCAAGATCACGCTCGAGCCTCTCGAGCGTGGCTTCGGCCATACCCTGGGCAACGCGCTGCGCCGCATCCTGTTGTCCTCCATGCCTGGCTGTGCAGTAGTCGAGGCCGAGATCGATGGCGTACTCCACGAGTACTCCGCGATCGAAGGTGTACAGGAAGACGTCATTGAAATCCTGTTGAACCTGAAAGGCCTGGCTATCAAACTGCACGGTCGTGACGAAGTTACGCTGACCTTGTCGAAAAAGGGTTCGGGGGTGGTTACCGCTGCCGATATTCAGCTGGATCACGATGTCGAGATCGTCAACCCCGATCACGTAATCGCGAACCTGGCGTCCAACGGCGCCCTGAACATGAAGCTCACTGTAGCTCGTGGTCGCGGTTACGAGCCGGCCGACTCCCGTCAGACCGACGAAGACGAAAGCCGCAGCATTGGCCGTCTCCAGCTGGACGCTTCGTTCAGCCCGGTGCGTCGTATCGCCTACGTGGTCGAGAACGCCCGTGTTGAGCAGCGTACCAACCTGGACAAGCTGGTCATCGATCTGGAAACCAACGGTACCCTGGATCCTGAAGAGGCCATCCGTCGTGCCGCGACCATCCTGCAACAGCAGCTGGCCGCGTTCGTCGACCTCAAAGGTGACAGCGAGCCGGTTGTGGTCGAGCAGGAAGACGAGATCGATCCGATCCTGCTGCGCCCGGTTGACGACCTGGAACTGACCGTACGTTCGGCCAACTGCCTCAAGGCGGAGAACATCTACTACATCGGCGACCTGATTCAGCGTACCGAAGTAGAGCTGTTGAAGACTCCTAACCTGGGCAAGAAGTCCCTGACTGAAATCAAGGACGTCCTGGCCTCCCGTGGTCTGTCTCTCGGCATGCGCCTCGACAACTGGCCGCCTGCAAGCCTTAAGAAAGACGACAAGGCGACTGCCTGATCGTCGTAATCACCGAACGTTGTGTTTGGTAAGGAATGAATCATGCGTCATCGTAAAAGTGGACGTCACCTGAGCCGTACCAGCTCTCACCGCAAAGCTATGTTCCAGAACATGGCTGTGTCGCTGATCGAGCACGAGCTGATCAAAACCACCCTGCCGAAAGCCAAGGAACTGCGCCGCGTTGCCGAGCCGCTGATCACCCTGGCCAAGGAAGACAGCGTTGCCAACCGTCGTCTGGCCTTCGACCGTACCCGTTCGAAGTCCGCCGTTGGCAAACTGTTCAACGACCTGGGCAAGCGCTACGCCACCCGTCAGGGCGGCTACCTGCGTATCCTGAAGTGCGGTTTCCGCGCTGGCGACAACGCGCCTATGGCGTACGTCGAGCTGGTTGATCGTCCGGTCGGTGGTGCTGTAGAAGCTGCCGAGTAAGACGTTCTGTCTGCTACAAGAAACCGGGCCTAGGCCCGGTTTTTTGTTGTCTGGTGAATTGTTATTTTCTATTGATATAAGTCACTTAATGAATTTGTCCTTGTAACCTCGCTCGACAATACTCTCCTCAAGCCGATTAGCCGGCAATTCAAGACCGATCAGGAGAGCCCATGAGCAAGATTCTCACTACCGCCAGCGGTGCACCCGTAGCCGACAACCAGAACTCCCGTTCCGCAGGCCCCCGTGGCCCGCTGCTGCTCGACGACTTCCACCTGCTCGAGAAGCTTGCCCACTTCAACCGCGAGAACATCCCGGAGCGCCGCGTGCACGCCAAGGGTTCCGGCGCCTACGGTACCTTCACCGTGACCCGCGATATCACCGAGCTCACCAGTGCCAGGCTGTTTGACGCTATCGGCAAGCAGACCGAGACGTTCCTGCGATTCTCCACCGTGGGTGGCGAGCGCGGCTCCGCGGACACCGAGCGCGACCCGCGTGGTTTTGCGGTGAAGTTCTATACCGAGGAAGGTAACTGGGACATCGTCGGCAACAATACCCCGGTATTTTTCATTCGTGATCCGCTGAAGTTCCCCGACTTCATCCACACTCAGAAGCGCCACCCACAGACCAACCTGAAGAACGCGCAAATGATGTGGGACTTCTGGTCGCATTCGCCCGAGGCACTGCACCAGGTCACCATCCTGTTCTCCGATCGCGGCATTCCCGATGGCTACCGCCACATGCACGGCTTCGGCAGCCACACCTACAGCCTGATCAACGCCAAGGGCGAGCGGACCTGGGTCAAATGGCACTTCAAGACCCAGCAAGGCATCAAGAACCTGGCGCCGGCCGATGCCGCCCGACTGGCCGGGAGCGACCCGGACTACGCCCAGCGTGACCTGTTCGAGGCCATCGAGCGCGGCGATTTCCCGCGTTGGACCGTTTGCATCCAGGTGATGAGCGAGGCCGAGGCGGCCAGCCGCGACGAAAACCCGTTCGATGTGACCAAGACCTGGTCGCAGAAGGACTACCCGTTGATCGAAGTCGGTGTGCTGGAACTCAACCGCAACCCGCTCAACTACTTCGCCGAAGTCGAGCAGGCGGCGTTCGGGCCCAGCAACATGGTCCCCGGGGTTGGCCTGTCGCCAGACCGCATGCTGCAGGGGCGTGTGTTCGCCTATGCCGATGCGCATCGCTACCGCGTAGGCACCAACCACCAGCAACTGCCGGTCAATGCGCCTCGCAGCCCGGTGAACAGCTATCAGCGCGACGGTTCCATGGCCATCGGCGCATACGGCGGCGCTCCTAACTACGAGCCCAACAGCCATGCAAGCGCGCCGAAGCAATCGCCGCGGCATGCCGAGCCCGCTCTGGCCCTGAACGGCTCGGCGGATCGTTATGATCACCGTGAGGACAACGATTACTACAGCCATGCCGGGGCGTTGTTCCGCCTGATGAGCGATGAGCAAAAGGCGCTGTTGATCAACAACATCGCCGGGACCATGGCCGGTGTCAGCGACGATGTCATCCAGCGTCAGCTGCACTACTTCTTCAAGGCTGATCCGGCTTATGGAGAAGGGATCGCCAAGGCATTGGGTGTGAATCTCGGCTAAGTCGAAGTGATAAGAAGAACCGCCCTCATTTGGGCGGTTTTTCAATGAATATCACTACTGTTTAGTCGATTTTTTGCTTCTAATTGCGCGTTTTTCAGTGACCGCGAGCAAAACCTGGTTCACACTAGGCTCTATTGACGTATTCACACGGAGAAGCAGGGCGATGCAAGGTCACCCGGACGTAATCAACTATCTCGTCACGTTGCTGAAGGGCGAACTGGCAGCACGCGATCAGTACTTCATTCACTCGCGCATGTACGAAGACTGGGGCCTGGCCAAGCTCTACGAGCGTATCAACCACGAGATGGAAGAAGAGACGCAGCACGCCGATGCCCTGATGCGCCGTATCCTCATGCTCGAAGGTACTCCGGACATGCGCGCCGACGACCTGGAAGTGGGCAGCACCGTGCCGGAGATGATCGAGGCCGACCTCAAGCTCGAGTACAAGGTACGTGGCGCGCTGTGCAAGGGCATCGAGCTGTGCGAACTGCACAAGGACTACATCAGCCGCGACATCCTGCGCGCGCAGCTGGCCGACACCGAAGAAGATCACACCTACTGGCTGGAGAAGCAGCAGGGTCTGATCAAGGCCATCGGCCTGGAGAACTACCTGCAGTCGCAGATGTAAGTTATCCACAGCCCTACGAAAAAGCCCCTGGCACCGACGGTACCAGGGGCTTTTTCATGTCAGCGGCTCCACTCAGGCTCGGTCACGTTCCAGCAGTGGCTTGAGGTAGTGGCCGGTGTACGACTGCTTCATCTTGCTCAGCTCCTCTGGGGTGCCACAGGCAATGATCTGGCCGCCTTTGGACCCGCCTTCCGGCCCCAGGTCCACCAGCCAGTCGGCGGTCTTGATCACATCCAGATTGTGCTCGATAACCACCACGGTGTTGCCGTGGTCACGCAGGCGGTGCAGTACATCCAGCAGTTGCTGGATATCGGCGAAGTGCAGGCCAGTGGTCGGCTCGTCGAGGATGTACAGGGTCTTGCCGGTGTCGCGTTTGGACAGCTCGCGAGACAGCTTGACCCGCTGTGCTTCGCCGCCCGACAGCGTGGTCGCCGATTGCCCCAGCTTGATGTACGACAGGCCCACATCCATCAGGGTCTGCAGCTTGCGCGCCAGGGCCGGCACTGCGTCGAAGAACTCGCGGGCATCCTCGATGGTCATTTCCAGCACCTCGTGGATGTTCTTGCCCTTGTACTTGATCTCCAGGGTCTCGCGGTTGTAACGCTTGCTCTTGCACACGTCGCACGGCACGTAGATGTCCGGCAGGAAGTGCATCTCCACCTTGATCAAGCCGTCGCCCTGGCAGGCCTCGCAGCGCCCACCCTTGACGTTGAACGAGAAACGCCCCGGGCCGTATCCGCGCGAACGCGATTCCGGCACGCCGGCGAACAGCTCGCGGATCGGCGTGAAGATGCCGGTATAGGTAGCCGGGTTCGACCGTGGCGTACGGCCAATCGGGCTCTGGTCGATATCGACCACCTTGTCCAGGTGCTGCAGTCCATCGACACTTGCGTGCGGCGCCGCTTCCAGGCTGCTTGCCCCGTTTAGCGCAGTGGCGGCCAGGGGGAACAGGGTGTTGTTGATCAACGTCGACTTGCCCGAGCCGGACACACCGGTCACGCAGGTCAGCAGGCCGATCGGCACTTCCAGGTCGACGTTCTGCAGGTTGTTGCCGCGCGCGCCCTTGAGTTTGAGCGACAGCTTCTTGTTGCGCGGGGTGCGCTTGGCCGGCACGACGATCTTCTTGCGCCCGGACAGGTATTTGCCGGTCAGCGAGTCGGGATGCGCCATCACCTCCTCGGGCGAGCCCTCGGCGACGATCTGCCCGCCATGCACGCCAGCGCCCGGGCCGATGTCCACCACGTAGTCGGCCAGGCGAATGGCGTCCTCGTCGTGCTCGACCACGATCACCGTGTTGCCGAGGTCGCGCAGGTGGTTGAGCGTCGCCAGCAAGCGGTCGTTATCGCGCTGGTGCAGGCCGATCGAGGGCTCGTCGAGGATGTACATCACGCCCACCAAGCCTGCGCCGATCTGGCTGGCCAGGCGGATGCGCTGGGCCTCGCCGCCAGACAGGGTATCGGCGCTGCGGTCGAGGGTCAGGTAGTCGAGGCCGACGTTGACCAGGAACTGCAGACGCTCGCAGATCTCCTTGAGAATCTTCGCCGCGATCTCGCCACGCCGACCGGTGAGGCTCAGCGCGCCGAAGTAATTGCTGGCTTCGCCGATCGGCAGGTTGGTCACTGCCGGCAGGGTCTTCTCGCCTACCCAGACATGGCGCGCTTCACGGCGCAGGCGGGTGCCGCGGCAATCAGGGCAGGGCTGGGTGCCGAGGAACTTGGCCAGCTCTTCACGCACGGTGGCCGACTCGGTCTCGCGATAGCGACGCTCAAGGTTCGGCACGATGCCTT
This sequence comes from Pseudomonas sp. CCOS 191, assembly GCF_001007005.1. NCBI lineage: Bacteria > Pseudomonadati > Pseudomonadota > Gammaproteobacteria > Pseudomonadales > Pseudomonadaceae > Pseudomonas > Pseudomonas sp. CCOS 191. The sequence goes on along the minus strand of NZ_LN847264.1, from coordinate 5,462,841 downwards.
CGAACGGGTGCGAGCGCTTGACGATGTCGCCACGGTCGTTGAGGTACTTGAAGTCGACACTCTGCTTGCCACTGCCTTGCAGGATGACCTTCTGGTGCTCGGCGGACAGCTCGCCGAATGGTTCTTCCAGGCTGAAGCCGTAATGCGCGGCCAGCGAGCCGAGCATCTGGAAGTAATAGACGTTGCGCCGGTCCCAACCGCGAATCGCGCCTTCGGCCAAGGTCAGCTCGGCGTTGACCAGGCGCTTGGTGTCGAAGAACTGCTTCACCCCCAGGCCATCGCAGGTCGGGCAGGCGCCAGCCGGGTTGTTGAAGGAGAACAGCTTCGGCTCCAGCTCGCTGATCGCATGGCCGCACACCGGGCAGGCGAAGCGCGCCGAGAAGATCACTTCTTCGCCTTCCTCGTCGTCCATCGGCGCCACCAGGGCGATGCCGTCGGCCAGCTTGAGCGCGGTCTCGAAGGATTCGGCCAGACGCTGCTGCAGGTCGGCGCGGACCTTGAAGCGGTCTACCACCACATCAATGCTGTGTTTCTTCTGTTTGTCGAGCTTGGGCAACTCGTCGAGCTCGTACAGCTTGCCGTTGACCCGGGCGCGTACGAAGCCCTGGGCGCGCAGCTCGTCGAACACCGCCAAGTGCTCACCCTTGCGCTCGCGGATAACCGGCGCCAACAGCATCAGCTTGCTGCCTTCGGGCTTCTCCAGCACCAGGTCGACCATCTGGCTGATCGTTTGCGCCTCAAGCGGGATGTCATGGTCCGGGCAGCGTGGGGTGCCGACGCGGGCATAGAGCAGGCGCAGGTAGTCGTAGATCTCGGTAATGGTGCCGACGGTCGAGCGCGGGTTGTGCGAGGTCGACTTCTGCTCGATGGAGATGGCCGGCGACAATCCTTCGATGGTGTCGACGTCGGGCTTTTCCATCATCGACAGGAACTGCCGGGCATAGGCCGACAGCGACTCGACATAGCGGCGCTGGCCTTCGGCGTACAGCGTGTCGAACGCCAGCGAGGACTTGCCGGACCCGGACAGGCCGGTGATCACGATCAGTTTGTCCCGGGGCAGGGTCAGGTCGATGTTCTTCAGGTTGTGGGTACGCGCCCCACGGATCAGGATCTTGTCCACTACGGCCTCGCTCGGCGGGCATAAACAAAGCAGTATACGGCGCGCTGCCAGTACGCGGCAAAGCGTCGCGTATATGCCGTCAAGGCGTCGGACTGATAGAATCGCCGCCGGTTCACACGAGGTTAATCCATGCACGACACCCACAACGAGCGCATGAGTGGCAGCGAAACCCGCGCCGCGAGCGGCCTGGCCCTGGTCTTTGCCTTTCGTATGCTGGGCATGTTCATGGTGCTGCCGGTGCTGGCCACCTACGGCATGGACCTGGCCGGCGCCACGCCTGCACTGATCGGCCTGGCCATCGGCGCCTATGGTCTGACGCAAGCGGTGCTGCAGATTCCGTTCGGGGTGATTTCCGACCGCATCGGTCGCCGACCGGTGATCTATGTGGGGCTGGTGATCTTCGCCCTGGGCAGTGTGCTGGCGGCCCAGGCCGACTCGATCTGGGGCGTTATCGCCGGGCGCATCCTGCAGGGCGCGGGGGCAATTTCCGCGGCGGTCATGGCGCTGTTGTCCGACCTGACCCGCGAGCAGCACCGGACCAAGGCCATGGCCATGATCGGCATGAGCATCGGCTTGTCGTTCGCCGTGGCGATGGTGGTCGGCCCGTTGTTGACCCGCGCCTTTGGTTTGTCAGGATTGTTCCTGGCCACTGCAGGACTTGCCCTGGTCGGCATCGCGCTGATCGCCTTCGTCGTGCCAAGCTCGCACAGTGTGCTGAGCCATCGCGAGTCCGGTGTCGCCCGCCAGGCCCTCGGCCCGACCTTGCGCAATCCGGACCTTCTACGCCTGGACATCAGTATTTTCGTGCTGCACGCGATCCTGATGGCCAGCTTCGTGGCGCTGCCCCTGGCCTTCGTCGAACGAGGCGGGCTGCCCAAGGAGCAGCACTGGTGGGTGTACCTGACCGCGCTGCTGGTTTCATTTTTTGCAATGATCCCCTTCATCATCTACGGGGAAAAGAAGCGCAAGATGAAACGCGTGTTGCTCGGCGCGGTCAGTGTCCTGCTGCTGGTGGAGGTGTTCTTCTGGCAGTGGGCTGACAACTTGCGCGGACTGGTGATCGGCACCGTGGTATTCTTTACTGCATTCAACCTGCTGGAGGCATCCTTGCCTTCGCTGGTCAGCAAGGTGTCGCCTGCCGGCGGCAAGGGCACGGCGATGGGGGTGTACTCCACCAGCCAGTTCCTTGGCGCGGCACTGGGTGGCATCCTCGGTGGCTGGTTGTTCCAGCACGGTGGCTTGAGCATGGTGTTCCTCGGCTGCGCTGGCTTGTGCGCCTTCTGGCTGCTCACGGCGTTGCGCATGAACGAGCCGCCGTACGTGACCAGCCTGCGCATGCCGCTGACGCCGGAAGCGGTCCGGGAAGCTGGGCTGACCGAGCGCCTGATGGCCGTGCCGGGTGTGACCGACGCCGTGGTGGTAGCAGAAGAAGCCGCCATCTATATCAAACTGGATACGAAAATTTTGGACCGTGCGACCCTTGAGCGTCTGGTGAACCCAGCCTCTGCGGCGTGCGAAGCCTAGGAGAACGTTATGGCCCGTGGGGTTAACAAAGTCATTCTGGTCGGTACCTGCGGTCAGGATCCCGAAGTCCGCTACCTGCCCAACGGTAACGCCGTGACCAACCTGAGCCTGGCCACCAGCGAGCAGTGGACCGACAAGCAGTCGGGCCAGAAGGTCGAGCGCACCGAGTGGCACCGTGTCTCGCTGTTCGGCAAGGTCGCCGAAATCGCCGGCGAATACCTGCGCAAGGGTTCGCAGTGCTACATCGAGGGCAAGCTGCAGACCCGCGAGTGGGAAAAGGACGGCATCAAGCGCTACACCACCGAGATCATCGTCGACATCAACGGCACCATGCAGCTGCTCGGCGGTCGTCCGCAGGGCCAGCAGGGCGGTGGCGACCAGTACAACCAGGGTGGTGGCAACAACTACAACCAGGGCGGTCAGCAGCAACAGTACAACCAGGCCCCGCGCCAGCAGGCCCAGCGCCCGCAACAAGCGCCGCAGCGCCCAGCGCCGCAACAGCCGGCTCCGCAGCCTGCCGCTGACTTCGACAGCTTCGACGACGATATTCCGTTCTGATCCTTGCCTGTGGGCACCAGGTGCCACAGGTGAACGGAGCTGTGACAAGAAACCCGCTTCAGGCATGAAGCGGGTTTCTTTTTGCCTGTCAGCTTTCTTCGAGCGCCGCCTGGGCAAACTGTGCATCTAGCTCTGGTGTTGCTCCGCTGATGCCTATACCGCCGATATGCCTGCCGTTCGCATCCATGATTGGCAACCCGCCTTCCAGCAAAGTGAAGCCGGGCAGCGAAGCGTAGGGATTGGCTGGCAACCCGGCGCTGCGTTCACCCAGTGAGCCGGATGACAGTGGAAAGCGTGCAGATGTAGCGGCTTTGAGCTGCGCTACCTGGACACTACCGCTGCTGGTGCCGTCCATGCGGTGGAAGTGCTTCAGGTTGCCGTGGTTGTCGACGATGCTGATGACGATGGCGAAGCCCTGGGCACGGGCGGCACGCTCGGCGGCGGCGGCCATGCTTCGCGCTTTCTCGGCGCTGATGGGCGAAATGGCAGGGGCGTCAGGCCGGTTGGCTGGAGTCGCCAGTGTGGGCGTTACGTGCATCGGGAGGGCGAGCAAGAGCCCGACCATGAAGTGTTTCGTGTTCATTCATACGTGCCTCGTCCATGTGGATTCAGCAACCTAGCAAGCAAAAGCTGGTTTGCGGTGTAGTCCGTTTCTGATCGCGATGTGGGATTGCATTACCTTTCCATGATCCAGATCACCCCACTTCCCAGATTCTTGACTAGGCTTAACAGTTGGCGGTCTCTGTCCACCGCCACCGTGAAGTCCCTGAGGCGCCGGCCAAGTCCCGTGCGCCCGAGAACCTGATCAGGAGTGCACGATGGACCTCAACCGTCGGCAATTCTTCAAGGTCGCCGCCGTCGGCCTTGGAGGCTCGAGCCTCGCGGCGTTGGGCATGGCCCCGACCCCCGCGTTCGCCGAGCAGGTGCGCCACTTCAAGCTGGCGCACACCAAAGAAACCCGTAACACCTGCCCCTACTGCTCGGTCGGCTGCGGCCTGATCATGTACAGCCAGGGTGACGCGGGCAAGAACGTCAAACAGAACATCATCCATATCGAGGGCGACGCGGACCATCCGGTCAACCGCGGCACCCTATGCCCGAAAGGCGCGGGCCTGCTGGACTTTATCCACAGCCCGAGCCGCCTGCAGTACCCCGAGGTGCGCAAGCCGGGCAGCAACGAGTGGACCCGCATCGAGTGGGACGAAGCCCTCGACCGCATCGCCGACCTGATGAAACAGGACCGCGACGCCAACTTCATCGAGAAGAATGCCCAGGGCCAGACGGTCAACCGCTGGCTCACCACCGGATTCCTCGCCGCGTCCGCCGCTTCCAGCGAAGCGGGCTACCTGACGCACAAGGTGGTCCGTGCAACCGGCATGCTGGGGTTCGATAACCAGGCGCGTGTCTGACACGGCCCGACGGTGGCAAGTCTTGCCCCGACGTATGGCCGTGGCGCGATGACCAATCACTGGTCTGATATCGCCAACGCAAACCTGGTCCTGGTGATGGGCGGCAACGCCGCTGAAGCGCACCCGTGCGGCTTCAAGTGGGTGACCGAAGCCAAGGCGCACAACAAGGCGCGGCTGATCGTGGTCGACCCGCGGTTCACCCGTACCGCCTCGGTGGCCGATTACTACGCGCCGATCCGTACCGGCAGCGACATCGCCTTCATGGGCGGGCTGATCAACTACCTGCTGAGCAACGACAAGATCCAGCACGAGTACGTGCGCAACTACACCGATGTGTCGTTCATCGTCAAAGAGAGCTATGGCTTCGAGGACGGGCTGTTCAGCGGCTACGACGCGGCCAAGCGCGTGTATGCCGACAAGTCTGGCTGGGGCTATGAGCTGGGCGAGGACGGTTTTGCCAAGGTCGACCCGACCCTGCAGCACCCGCGTTGCGTGTACCAGCTGATGAAGCAGCACTACAGCCGCTACACGCCGGAGCTGGCGAGCATGACCTGTGGCATGCCCCAGGACCAGATGATGAAAGTCTGGGAAGAGATCGCCACCTGCTCGGTGCCGGGCAAGACCATGACGATCCTCTATGCCCTGGGCTGGACCCAGCACTCGATCGGCGCGCAGATCATCCGCAGCGCGGCGATGGTGCAGTTGCTGCTGGGCAACGTCGGCATGCCCGGTGGCGGGGTCAACGCCCTGCGCGGGCACTCCAACATCCAGGGCCTGACCGACCTGGGCCTGCTGTCGAACTCGCTGCCGGGTTACCTCACGCTGGCCGGCGACGCCGAGCAGGACTACGCCACCTACATCGACAAGCGCGCCTCCAAGCCGTTGCGCCCGGGGCAGCTGTCGTACTGGCAGAACTACGGCAAGTTCCACGTCAGCCTTATGAAGGCCTGGTACGGCGCCAATGCCACGGCCGAGAACAACTGGGGCTATGACTGGCTGCCCAAGCTCGACGTGCCGGCCTACGACGTGCTGCGCATGTTCGAGATGATGGGCCAGGGCAAGGTCAACGGCTACATGTGCCAGGGCTTCAACCCGATCGCCGCGTTGCCGGACAAGAACCGCGTCACCGCCGCGCTGGCCAAGCTCAAGTGGCTGGTGATCATGGACCCGCTGGCTACAGAAACGTCCGAGTTCTGGCGCAACGCCGGCCCGTTCAACGACGTCGACACGGCCAACATCCAGACCGAGGTGATCCGCCTGCCCACCACCTGCTTCGCCGAAGAGGACGGTTCGCTGGTCAACAGCAGCCGCTGGCTGCAGTGGCACTGGAAGGGCGCCGATGGGCCGGGCCAGACCCGTACCGACGTGCACATCATGAGCGAGCTGTTCCTGCGCCTGCGCAAGCGCTACCAGGCCGAGGGCGGCGCCTATCCGGACCCGCTGCTCAACATCAGCTGGCCGTACAAGGTCCCTGAGGAGCCATCCCCCGAAGAGCTGGCCAAGGAGATGAACGGCTGGGCGGTCAGTGATCTCACCGACGCCACCGGTGCCACGCTCAAGGCCGGGCAACAGCTCGCCGGCTTCGCCCAGATGAAGGACGACGGCAGCACCGCGTCGGGCTGCTGGATCTTCGCCGGCAGTTGGACCGAGCAGGGCAACCAGATGGCCCGTCGCGACAACAGCGACCCCTATGGCATGCACCAGGTGCAGAACTGGGCCTGGGCCTGGCCGGCCAACCGCCGCATCCTCTACAACCGCGCCTCCAGCGATCCGCAAGGCAAGCCATGGGACCCAGAGAAGAAGCGCCTGGTATGGTGGAACGGCAAGGCCTGGACCGGCACCGACGTGCCCGACTTCAAGGTCGACTCGCCGCCGGAAGCGGGGATGAACCCGTTCATCATGAACCCCGAGGGTGTGGCGCGCTTCTTCGCCATCGACAAGATGGCCGAGGGGCCGTTCCCCGAGCACTACGAGCCGTTCGAGACGCCAATTGGCATCAACCCGCTGCACCCGCAGAACAAGAAGGCCACCAGCAACCCGGCCGGGCGCATCTTCGATTCGGTGTGGGACACCTTGGGCACCCACGACGAGTTCCCCCATGCGGCGACCACCTACCGGCTGACCGAGCACTTCCACTTCTGGAGCAAGCATTGCCGGCTCAATGCCATCGCCCAGCCCGAGCAGTTCGTCGAGATCGGCGAGGTGCTGGCGAACGAGAAGGGCATCAAGGCCGGTGACCGGGTAAGGGTATCGAGCAAGCGCGGGCATATCGATGCGGTGGCGGTGGTGACCAAGCGGATCCGTCCGCTGCAGGTCAACAACCAGACCGTGCACCAGATCGGTATCCCGTTGCACTGGGGGTTCACTGGCGCCACGCGACACGGTTACCTGACCAACACCCTGGTGCCGTTCCTCGGTGATGGCAACACCCAGACGCCGGAGTCCAAGTCGTTCCTCGTCAAAGTGGAGAAACTCTGATGGCCAGCCAAGACATCATTGCCCGCTCGGCCACCACCACCGTGCCGCCTTCGGTACGCCAGCAGCAGGAAGTCGCCAAGCTGATCGACACCACCAAGTGCATCGGCTGCAAGGCCTGCCAGGTGGCGTGCTCGGAGTGGAACGAACTGCGTGACGAGGTCGGCCACAACCATGGCACCTACGACAACCCACAGGACCTCAGTGCCGAAACCTGGACCTTGATGCGCTTCACCGAGCACGAGCGCGACGACGGCAACCTGGAGTGGCTGATCCGCAAGGATGGCTGCATGCACTGCGCCGATCCGGGTTGCCTGAAAGCGTGCCCGAGCCCGGGGGCGATCATCAAACATGCCAACGGTATCGTCGACTTCAACCAGGACCACTGCATCGGTTGCGGCTACTGCATCACCGGCTGCCCGTTCAACATCCCGCGCATTTCGCAGAAGGATCACAAGGCGTACAAGTGCACCCTGTGTTCCGACCGCGTGAGCGTGGGCCTGGAGCCGGCCTGCGTGAAGACCTGCCCGACCGGGGCAATCGTCTTCGGCAGCAAGGAGGAGATGAAGGTGCACGCCGACGAGCGCATCGTCGATCTGAAGTCGCGGGGCTACGACAACGCCGGGTTGTACGATCCGGACGGTGTCGGCGGCACCCACGTGATGTACGTGCTGCACCATGCCGACACGCCGCGGATCTACGCCGGCCTGCCGGACCAACCGGTGATCAGCCCGCTGGTCGGGCTGTGGAAGGGCTTCAGCAAGCCGCTGGCGCTGCTGGCCATGGGCGCGGCGGTGCTGGCCGGGTTCTTCCACTACGTGCGTGTCGGCCCGCAGCGGGTCGAGGAAGACGAGCATACGGCACCTGTGGATAACGATGTCCATCAGGTGGACCCGGCGGTGCATGTCTATGATCCGAACCGCCCGGGCGGGCAGGGGGAGCAGCGGCCATGAACGACAACAAGCCTATCCTGCGCTACAACGCCAACGAGCGGAGCAACCACTGGATCGTCGCGATCCTGTTCGTGCTGGCCGGCCTGTCGGGGCTGGCGCTGTTCCACCCGGCGCTGTTCTGGCTCAGCCACCTGTTCGGCGGCGGGCCGTGGACGCGGATCCTCCACCCGTTCATCGGTGTGGCGATGTTCGTGTTCTTCCTTGGCCTGGTATTGCGCTTCTGGCGCGCCAACTTCATTACCGCCAACGACCGCCTGTGGCTGCGCCGCATCGACCGGGTGATGCTCAACAAGGAAGAGGGCGTGCCGCCGATCGGCAAGTACAACGCCGGGCAGAAGCTGCTGTTCTGGACGCTGCTGGCGTGCATGCTGGTGCTGCTGGTCAGTGGCGTGGTGATCTGGCGCGCGTATTTCAGCCATTGGTTCGGCATCGACGTCATTCGCCTGTCGGCGCTGTTGCATGCCCTGGCGGCGTTCGTGCTGATCCTCAGCATCATCGTGCACATCTACGCCGGGATCTGGATCAAGGGCTCGATCGGCGCCATGCTGCATGGCTGGGTCAGCCGCGCCTGGGCGCGCAAGCACCACGAACTGTGGTACCGGGAAGTCACCGGCGACAAGACGCCGCACAGTAGAAAAGAAGGATGAGCGTTTGAGCACGATTCTCGAACCCGGGCAGATCGAAGCGTCGGCGGTAATGCCGCCGTTCCTGCATCTGCCGCCCGCCAACCTGTTCGCAGTGCGGGCCGCGCGCCTGGAGCACCTGGCCGAGGGCAATGCCCTTGGTGAGTATCTGCATCTGGTCGCGCGGCTGTGCCGGATCCAGCAGCAGCTTGTGGATAACCCGCCCGGTGGCTTGCCGGTAGCCGAGGAGCGTCAGCGCCTGTGCATAAGTCATGGCCTGCCACCCCTGGCAGCGGACGGCCTGGTGCGCGAAGGGCAGTGGCTGGTGTGGCTGCAAGCGCTGCTCGATCGCTTCGAGCCGGCGCCCGAAGGGCCGTTGGCAGCGGCGCTGGGCAGCCTGCGCGAGAGCGGTGACGAACAGCGCAAGGGCTGGGCCGTCGCGCTGCTCGGTGGCCAGTACGACGCCGTACCGGCGGCCTTGGTGCCCTTCCTGGGCGCGGCGTTGCAGGCCGCCTGGTCGAGCTGGTTGCTGGCGCTGCCAGAGCCTGAGCTCAAGCCCGCTGGCAGCCTGGCCCAGTGCCCGGCCTGCGGCTCGCCGGCCATGGCCGGTGTGGTGCGCAATCGTGGCAAGCACAACGGCTTGCGCTACCTGGCCTGTTCGCTGTGTGCCTGCGAATGGCATGTGGTGCGGGTCAAGTGCGTGTACTGTGAGTCGAGCAAGGACCTGCGCTACAGCAGCCTCGAGGATGACCGCCATGCACCGGGCAAGGCACCGCTGCGCGCCGAGTGCTGTCCGGGGTGCCAGGGCTACCTGAAGCAGAGCTACCTGGAGAACGACGCGGCGGCCGAGCCGTTGGCCGATGACCTGGCGAGCCTGGCGCTGGATATGCGGTTGGACGAGGAGGGCTTCCATAGGCTGGCGCCGAACCTTATGTTGGCACCGGGTGGTGGGTGAGTGTCTACACTTCGCTACCGAGTTGCCCCCATCGCCGGCAAGCCGGCTCCCACAGGTACAGCGCAAGCCTCGAGTCTGGCGCTGGAGCTGTGGGAGCTGGCTTGCCAGCGATAGGGCCCGAACAGACAACGGATCAGTCACAGGTAGTACCGCATGTCTCCAAGCCCCGCCAGCGACACCCCACGCTTGCCCTCCATCGACACCCTGCTGCGCCACCCGGCCTGCCAGCCGCTGCTCGACCGTCATGGCCGCGACGCTACCCTGGCCACCCTGCGCCAGCTCCTCGACGACTTGCGCGAACCAGCTCGTCTGGGTCAGCTTGGCGCCGTGGAACTGAGCGCCGACGTCCTGCTCGGGCGCACGGGCGAGCGCCTGGCCATCCAGCAACGCAGCCAGGTGCGCCGGGTCTTCAACCTCACCGGTACGGTGCTGCACACCAACCTCGGCCGCGCCTTGCTGCCGGAGGAGGCGGTAGAGGCAATGCAGGTCGCTGCCCGCTATCCGCTGAACCTGGAGTTCGACCTGGCCACCGGCAAGCGGGGTGACCGCGACGACCTGATCGAAGGCCTGATCCGCGAGCTGACCGGCGCCGAAGCCGTCACCGTGGTCAACAACAATGCCGCCGCCGTGCTGCTGGCGCTCAACAGCCTGGGTGCACGCAAGGAGGGCATCATCTCCCGCGGCGAGCTGATCGAGATCGGCGGTGCGTTCCGCATCCCCGACATCATGGCCCGCGCCGGGGTGAAGCTGCACGAGATCGGCACCACCAACCGCACCCACGCCCGCGACTACGAAGGCGCGATCAACCCGCGTACCGGCCTGCTGATGCGCGTGCATTGCAGCAACTACAGCATCCAGGGCTTCACCACCCAGGTACCCACCGCCGAGCTGGCGCGCATCGCCCACGACCATCAGTTGCCGCTGCTCGAAGACCTGGGCAGCGGCAGCCTGCTCGACCTGACCCGCTGGGGCCTGCCGGCCGAGCCGACGGTGCGCCAGGCGCTGGCCGACGGCGCCGACATCGTCACCTTCAGCGGCGACAAGCTGCTGGGCGGCCCGCAGGCGGGGATCATCGTCGGGCGCAAGGAATTGATCGCGAAGATCAAGAAGAACCCGCTCAAGCGTGCCCTGCGGGTCGACAAGATCACCCTTGCCGCGCTGGAGGCGGTGCTGCAGCTTTATCGCAACCCCGATCGCCTGGCCGAACGCCTGCCCAGCCTGCGCCTGCTGACCCGTGCGCAAGCCGAGATCGCCGCCCAGGCCGAGCGCCTGGCGCCTGAGTTGGCTGCTCGTCTCGGCGCGCAATGGGTGGTGAGCGTCGAGCCGGCCCTGGGCATGATCGGCAGCGGCAGCCAGCCGGTGGCGCGGCTGCCCAGCGCGGCGCTGTGCCTGCGCCCGCAGGTGTCGAAGAAACTGCGCGGGCGTAGCTTGCATGTGCTGGAGCGCGCATTGCGCGACCTGCCGGTGCCGGTGCTCGGGCGTATCGACGACGATGCCCTGTGGCTTGACCTGCGCCAGCTGGACGACGAGGCCCAGTGGCTGGCGCAACTGCCGGCGTTGCAACTGGGGCCGGTGCAGTGATCGTCGGGACTGCCGGCCACATCGACCATGGCAAGACCGCGCTGCTCCAGGCCCTGACCGGCCAGGCCGGCGACACCCGCCGGGAGGAGCGCGACCGGGGCATGACCATCGACCTCGGTTATCGCTACGCGGCGCTGGCGCAAGGGGCGCCGCTGACAGGCTTCATCGATGTGCCGGGCCACGAGCGGTTTATCCACAACATGCTGGCCGGGGCCCATGGCATCGACCTGGTACTGCTGGTGGTGGCCGCTGACGATGGGGTGATGCCGCAGACCCGTGAGCACCTCTCGATCATCGAGTTGCTGGGCATTCCCCAGGCGTTGGTGGTGATCAGCAAGTGCGACCGGGTAGAGCCGTCGCGGTTGAGCGAAGTCCGGGCCCAGGTCACCGAACTGCTCGCGCCCGGCCCCTACGCCGGGGCCAGGCAGTTTGCGGTTTCGAGCCTGTCCGGCGAGGGGATCGACGCCCTGCGCGAGGCTTTGCTGGCGGCTGAAGCGCATGTTCGCCAGCGCAGTGTGCGTGGCGGTTTGCGTCTGGCGGTAGACCGAGCTTTCGCGGTTTCCGGAGCGGGAGTCGTGGTCACCGGCACGGCGCTGGCCGGGCAAGTCAGCGTCGGCGATACCTTGCTGCTCGGCAAGGCCGGCAAAGCGGTGCGGGTGCGTGGCCTGCATGCCCAGAACCAGGCGGCCCTGGTCGCCGCAGCCGGGCAGCGGGTGGCCTTGAACATCAGCGCGGAAAAGCTTTCGGCCGAGCAGGTGCATCGTGGCGACTGGCTTGTGCCGCAGTGGCTGCATGCGCCCAGCGTGCGGGTCGATATCGACTTCACCCTGCTGCCGGGCGAAACCCGCGCCTTCGAGCATTTCAGCGCAGTGCACGTGCACCTGGGCACCCAGGATGTCACCGCCCGGGTTGCCTTGCTCGAAGGTGAACGGCTCGCGGCCGGCCAGCGCATGTTCGCCCAGTTGCTGCTCAATGCCCCGCTGCAGGCGGTGCATGGGGATCGCCTGGTACTGCGTGACCAACGCGCCCAGCGCACGCTGGGTGGTGGGCGTGTGCTCGATCCGTTCGCCCCGAGCCGGCAACGGCGCAGCGAGGAGCGCTTGCGTCAGTTGCAGGTGCTGCGTGAAGCCGACAATCTCGAGCAAGCGCTGTCGGCCCTGCTCGAGGCGGCCCCCGGCGGTCTCGAGCCCCGGCGTCTGGAGCGCCAGTTCAACCGCCTGCGCGAGACCTGGCAGTTGCCGGACTCGGTGCTGGTGATTGCCACCCGTCAAGGTCAGCTGTTGTTCGATCGCTTACAGTGGCAGGCACTCAAGCGACAGGTGTTGGAGCGTCTGGCGCAGTTCCATGAGCAGGAGCCTGACCAGCTTGGCCCGGACCGGGACCGCTTGCGCCGCTTTACCGCCTTGCCATTGGAGCGCCCCGCGTTTGTCAGCTTGCTGGATGAGTTGCTGGGCGCAGGCGCGATCAGCAGCAGCGGCCCATGGCTGCACCTGCCGGACCACCGGGTCCAGTTGAGCGCCGCGGACAATGCGTTGTGGGAGCGTCTGTTGCCGCGCCTGTTGGCAGGTGAGTTCGACCCGCCCTGGGTAAGGACCCTGGCCGGCGAGGAGGGCTGCGAAGAGGCTGATGTCCGGCTGTTGTTGCGCAAGCTGGCCAGGCTGGGCGTTGTGCATCAGGTGGTACGCGACCTGTTCTACCCGGAGACGACGCTCAGGCGCATGGCAGAGCTGCTGTTGCGCCAGGCTGCGACATCGCCGATAGTGCAGGTCGCGGCGTTTCGCGATGGTTTGGCCATCGGTCGCAAGCGCAGTGTGCAGATCCTCGAGTACTTCGACCGCATCGGCCTGACCCGACGGGTCGGTGACCTGCGGCAGGTTCGTACCGACAGCGCCCTGGCCCAGCCGCAACACGGGACCTGATTTCAAGGAAGGCAATCGCGCCCGGTGGCGCGGCCGGGCTTCAAACCCGGTTGGGGACGGCAGCCGTTCCCGGGCAGGTTCGACTCCCGCTGCCTTCCGCCACTTTTCCAGATGCTGAAACCATCGCGGGGCAAGCCCGCTCCCATGGATTTGTGGGAGCGGGATTGCCCCGCGATGGCGAACGGAAGATCTGCGAGTCAGGCGCGCTCGCCGCACAGGTCCAGCGCGAACCAGTGCTCCGCCGCCTGTACATCCAGCCCCGAGCCCAGCAACGCGAACAGTTTGCCCAGCGCCGCCTCACGGGTCATGCCGCCGCCACTGACCAGCCCGGTGTCGCGCAGGCGGCTGCCGGCGGCGTAGGTGTCGAACACCACCGAGCCTTCCGGGCACTGGCTGATGGCAACGATCATCACGCCGCCCTGGCGGGCGTCGTGCAGCGCGTCGAGCAGCGCCTGGTCATCCGACGGGCCGGTGCCGCTGCCGTAGCACTCCAGCACCAGGCCCTGGATGCCGCTGTCGAACAGGCCGCGCAGGTGTTCGGCCGCAAGGCCCGGGAATACCGGCATGACCGCCAGCTTGACCGGCTGGCGTGGCTGGCGGTAGTCCAGGCGGGTCGGCAGTTGCGGGGCACGCTCGCCATCACGATGGCGCGGCAGCACGGTGAAGGCGTCGAACGCCTCGCTGCGCAGTTTCGAGGCGCGGCAGCCGTGCAGCAACTGGCCATGGAAATACAGCTGCACGCCATCTTCCAGGCCGTTTTCGAACAGATTGAGCGCGCCGACCAGGTTGGCCCAGGCATCGCTGTCCGGCGCGCCGGCCGGCAGCATCGAGCCGGTAAGCAGCACCGGCACCGGCAGGCCCAGCAGCAGGAACGACAGGGCAGCGGCGCTGTACGCCAGGGTGTCGGTGCCATGCAGCACCAGCACGCCGTCATGTCCGTCGCGTTCGACCGACTCGACGATGGCATCGCGCATCGCCAGCCAGTTGGCCTGTTGCATGTTGGCGCTGTCGATCAGCGGATTCAGTTCACGCAGCGCCCATTGCACCTTGGGCGCATCGCCGCAGGCGGCAAAGTGTTCGCGCATGCGCGCTTCGAAGCCACCGGCCGGCGCGAGGCCTTCGGCGGTCTGCAGCATGCCGATGGTGCCGCCGGTGTATAAGACGAGAAGATTCTTGACTGCACGCATGGGAGGATTCCGTAGCGATGTAGCGAAGTAAGGAGACAGCCGCCCCGAGTGGGGCGGCTGTGGCAGGGCAGGGTATCAGTGCTGCGCTGGCGCCGGGGCGGCGGCTTTGTCAGCGGCTGTTTCAGCCTGCGGGTTGGCCGGCCAGGCGGCGCGGTCCAGGTCCAGGTCGGCGAACTTGCTGGAGTCGAACACCGGCTGCTTGATGCCCGCCTTGCGTTGTGCGTCGTAGTCGCGCATCACGCGCAGGCCGACCTTGAACAGCATGGCCAGGGCGATCAGGTTGACGAAGGCCAGGCAGGTCATGGTGATGTCGGCGAAGGCGAACACGGTCGACAGGTCCTGGGTAGAACCCCACACCACCAGCGCCAGCACCAGGCCACGGAAGGTCATCAGCACGGCACGGTTGCGGCTGAGGAACTGCAGGCTGTTCTCGCCCAGGTAGTAGTTGTAGAGGATGCAGGTGAAGACGAACAGCGACAGCGCCACGCTGACGAAGATGCGGCCCCAGTCACCGACCACGGCGGCCAGCGAGTTCTGGGTCAGGACGATGCCGTCACCTTCGAAGCCCGGGGTGTAGAAGCCCGACAGCAGGATCAGCAGCGCGGTGCAAGTGCAGATCACGAAGGTGTCGAGGAACACGCTGAAGGCCTGGACCACGCCCTGGGCGCCCGGGTGCTTCACGGCGGCCACGGCGGCCACGTTCGGCGCGCTGCCCAGGCCCGCTTCGTTGGCGAACACGCCACGCTTCACGCCCATGACGATGGCGCTGCCGAGCAGGCCGCCGAACGCCGGGTCGAGGCCGAAGGCGCTCTTGAAGATGGTTTCCAGCATGGCTGGCACGTGTTCGATCTGGGTGCCGATCACGTACAGGGTCACGCCGATGTAGGCCAGGGTCTTGACCGGTACCAGCAGGTCGGAAACCGCGGCGATGCGCTTGATGCCGCCGATGAAGGTGATGGCCAGCAGCACGGCGAGGACGATGCCGGTCTGCTTGGGATCGAAGGCGAAGGCGTTCTGCAGCGAGTGGGTCACGGTGTACGACTGCAGGCCGATGAAGGCGAAGCCGTAGGTGACCAGCAGCAGGATCGAGAACACGATGGCCATGCTTTTCAGCTTCAGGCCGTGCTGGATGTAGTACGCCGGGCCGCCGCGGTACAGGCCGTCGCCGTCGGCGCGCTTGTAGACCTGGGCCAGGGTGCACTCGAAGAAGCTGCTGGACATGCCCACCAGTGCGGTGACCCACATCCAGAACACGGCGCCTGGGCCGCCGAGGGTCACGGCGATACCGACACCGGCGATGTTACCGGCGCCGACGCGGCCGGCGAGGCTCAGCATCAGGGCCTGGAACGAGCTCAGTTGGCCTGCCTGGCCGCGAAGGGATTCCTTGAAGACGCCGAACATGTGGCCGAAGTGACGGAACTGGACGAACCGCGAGCGGATGGTGAAGTAACCGCCGAGTCCGACGATCAGCACGATGAGGAGTTTCCCCGAAAGGAAATCGTTGAGTGCTTCGAGCATTGGAAAATGACCTCGATTCTTATTCTTCGCATGGAAAGACCAGCGGACGGCAGGCGCACCGCTATTCATTGGGGGCGCATGGTTGGCTATGACAACTATGGTTACAATTTCGCGGGTTGCTCCATTTTGGTGCGAGTTGATGCTAGAATGGCGCCACTCGCATCACCTGGACCCGCGTATCATGGGCGATCATTTCGCTATCAACCTCAAATTGGCCTGCAGCCATTACCGCTCTATCTCCGAGGTTTGCCGGCAGCTGTCGATCAACCGGGCGCAGTTCAACAAGTACCTGAGCGGCCAGAGCCGCCCGACGGCCTACAACCTCAAGCGCATCGGCGACTTCTTCGGTGTGGAGGACTACGAGCTGGGCCTGCCGCCCGAGCAGTTCGCCCGCCTGATCGGCGCACGCAACCAGCAGCAGCCTGTCGGCCCCCAGGACGACCCCATCAGCGAGCTGTTCAAGCCACTGCATAAAGAAGCCGGCAACCTCTCGCGCTATTGCGGCTACTACTTTGAATACTCCAACTGCATGTCGGTGCCCGGTTCGATCCTGGTGTCGCTGGTGCACCTGTGGGAGGAGCGCGGCAGTTTCCTGTTCGAGCGCCAGGAACGCCAGGAGCGCAGCAGCGGCCTCGACCGGCATGCCGAGGTGCGCTGCCGCTACCTGGGCGCGGCGTTCCAGCTGCAGGACCGGATGTTCCTGATCGACTACGAGTCGCTGACCCTCAACGAGATGAGCCAGACCGTGCTCATCCCCAGCTTCAAGAGCCGTATCAGCCGCCTGAACGGCCTCAAGACCGGGGTTTCCAGCGGTGACCGGCGCAACCCGGCCTGCACCCGCGTGGTGTGGGAATACCTGGGCGAGGAGATCAACCGCATCAACGCCTTCCGCCAGATCAAGCTGTACCGCCCGGACGATCCGCGCATCGACGACGATATCCGCGACCGCCTCAGTGCGGGGATGATCAGCAACGGGTTGTTCGAGATCGAGTGAATCAACGTTGATGTCGCATTGACTAGTGGGCGCCCGCAGAGCTAGTCGAGAATGAACGCCGCCACCGCATCGGCCACCTGATCCGCCACCTGTGGCCGGTCACGCAGGTGCGCGGCGATGCCGTGGTCGCAGTCGGTGAGCATCAGGCATTCCACATGGGGCGCCGGCACCGAACGCAACAAGGCGTGGGTGACTTCCTCGGGAATCGGGCTGTAGCGCTCGACCCCCGCCAGGCGCCGGGTCCCGGCCGAGGTCCCGGGGCCCTGGCCGTGGACCTTGGAGTTGAGCCCGTCATATTCGCCGATCACCAGCAGCACCCGACCCTGGAACTGACGCAGGAAGGCATAGCTGTCGCAGTCGAGGAACGCAAAAGGCTTGCGGATCGCTTCGCTGAAGGCCGGCCCGAAGGGCGCGCAATGGGCTGCATCGGGGTAGACCGCCGGGCAGATCAGCACCAGCTTGCGCACGTTGGGGCGCTGGGCTGCCAGCTTGAGGGCGATGGCGGCGCCCAGGCTGTGGCCGACCAGGGTGTCGCTGCGCGCATCCAGATGCTGGTGGAAGCGCAGGGCTTCCTGCAGATTGCTGGCCAGCGACGCGTCCTTTGCACCAGGCTCGCTGGCCAGGCTGTGGCCGGAGAGGTTGCCGGTCAGCGAACCGATCCCCTGCTGTTGCAGGCGATAGAGCAAAGGGTTCAGGCGGGTGAAATCGGAGCGGGCGCCGCCGACCACAAAGACCGTGGGGGCGCACTCATGTACCGGGAGCAGCAGGCGGGCCTGTTGCCGATAGCCGTCGAAAGCCTCGTCGATGAAGCGTTCCGGGCCGGGAGCGGGTTCGTCGTATTGCCATCTGGCGCGCAGCGCGGTGTTCGACTCGGCATCCATGTTGATCTCCTTGAACAGGCCATGCGCAGTATAAGTAGCTGTCGGCAAAGGCGGAACACCCGTCCGATCGGCGCCAATCGGCACGCGGCGCGCGCCAGGCCTTGCCTGGGTTGGACTTCCCCTGTCGGAAACAGCAAAATGAACCCTTTCCTCCATCGACCAGACCGGACCTGTTGACTCTATGCGTATGCGCCTGATGCTGTTGGGTGGTGGCAATGCCCTCGGGCAAGCGCTGATTCGTCTCGGGGCCGAGGAAGATATCGCGTTCCTGGCGCCTCGCCCTCCGGAAAACGGCTGGGATCCGGCCAGCCTGACCCTGCTGCTCGACGAGCAGCGCCCGCACACCGTGATCAACCTGGCCTACTACTTCGACTGGTTCCAGGCCGAGTCGGTCAGCGAGCAACGCCTGGCCCAGCAGGAGCGGGCGGTGGAGCGGCTCGCCGAACTGTGCCAGCACCACGAGATGATCCTCGTGCAGCCGTCCAGCTATCGGGTGTTCGATGGTTCGCGCGCCACGGCCTACAGCGAGAAGGACGAGCCGGTACCGCTCGGCCTGCGTGGCCAGGCGCTGTGGCGCATCGAGCAGAGTGTGCGGGCCACCTGCCCGCAGCATGTGCTGCTGCGTTTCGGCTGGCTGCTGGATGAAAGCCTCGATGGCGCGCTCGGGCGTTTCCTGACCCGCGCCGAACAGCCCCAGGAGCTGCTGCTGGCCGATGACCGCCGCGGCAACCCGACACCGGTGGACGACGCCGCGCGAGTGATCCTCTCGGTGCTCAAGCAACTCGATTGCCAGGCGCCGCTGTGGGGCACCTACCACTACGCCGGCAACGAAGCGACCACGCCGCTGGTACTCGGCCAGGCGATCCTCACCGAGGCCACCCAGTGGCGCAAGCTGGCCGTGCAGGCGCCCACCGCCCAGGCCCACGCCGCCCGCCCGGATGCCAGCGAGGAGCCGCAGCACGCGGTACTGGCCTGCAAGAAGATCCTTCATACCTTCGGCATCAAGCCACGCGCCTGGCGCGCCGGCTTGCCGCCCCTACTGGACCGATTCTACCGACATGGCTGACGCCCCCATCCTGATCACCGGCGGTGCCGGCTTCATTGGCTCGCACCTGTGCGATGCGTTGCTGGAGAAAGGCTACGCGGTGCGTATCCTCGACGACCTGTCGACCGGCAAGCGCGACAACCTGCAGCTTGGCCACCCGCGCCTGGAACTGCTCGAGGGCGATGTCGCCGATGCCGCGCTGGTGGCCCGTGCCGCCAGTGGCTGCCAGGCGGTGGTGCACCTGGCCGCGGTGGCCTCGGTGCAGGCCTCGGTGGAAGACCCGGTGAAGACCCACCAGAGCAACTTCATCGGCACGCTGAACGTGTGCGAGGCGATGCGCCTGAACGGCATCCGCCGCGTGCTGTTCGCTTCCAGCGCGGCGGTGTACGGCAACAACGGCGAAGGCCAGTCGATTGCCGAAGACACGCCCAAGGCGCCGCTGACCCCCTACGCAGTGGACAAGCTGGCCAGCGAGCAGTACCTGGACTTCTACCGCCGCCAACACGGGCTGGAGCCGGTGGTGTTCCGCTTCTTCAATATCTTCGGCCCACGCCAGGACCCTTCCTCGCCGTATTCCGGGGTGATCAGCATCTTCTGCGAGCGCGCCACCAGTGGCAAACCGATCACGGTATTTGGTGATGGCGAGCAGACCCGCGACTTCCTGTTTGTCGGTGACCTGGTCCAGGTAATGGTGCAGGCGCTCGAGCAGCAGGCGGTGGAAGAGGGCGCGGTAAACATCGGCCTGAACCAGGCGACCTCGCTGAACCAGTTGCTCAAGGCGCTGGAACAGGTGGTGGGCGGCTTGCCTGCAATCAGCTACGGCCAGGCACGGTCGGGGGACATCCGCCATTCGCGGGCGGACAACTCGCGTTTGCTGGCACGTTTCGTATTCCCCGAGCCAACGCCGTTTGTCGAAGGTCTGGCCCGCTTGCTCGGCAAAGCTTGAGCCTCTCGCGGGGCTTGCCCCGCGATGACGTCACGAATGCCGGATCAGCTGTCGCCGACAATCCTCCGGCCCCAGCACTCGCCCGTCCCGGGCCCGCACCTGCAACGTCTCCAGCCCCTGGCCGCGATCATCGACCAACTGCGAGCGTGACTCTCCTGACGTGAACAGGTGCCGCTCCCCCCATTGGCGCAAGCCGATCACGATCGGAAACACCGAGCGGCCCTTTTCCGTCAGCACATATTCCTTGTAGGCACTGCCATCGGATGCAGGCTGCTGTGCCAGTAGCCCGGCCTCCACCAGCAGTTTCAGGCGCGAAGCGAGGATGTTCTTCGCCAGCCCGAGGTTTTTCTGCAATTCGCTGAAACGGCACGGGCCATCGAAGGCATCGCGCAGGATCATCAGCGCCCAGCGGTCGCCGAGCACCTCCAGGGCGCGGGCCACTGGGCATTGCTGGTTGTTCTCGTCGAGCATGAGGCGTTCCTTGGGTGTGATCTGGTTGCAGAATAAAACCATGTTTGCTAGAAATCCAGTTTCATGGTTTTAAATTGAAACCAGGTTTGGAGGGATTGCTGATGCCACCGCTCACCCGCGGATTGACGCTGTTGCTGGCTGCCGCCTGCGCCTTGGCCGTGGCCACTGTGTACCTCGCCCAGCCGCTGCTGGAGGCCATGGCCGCAAGCCTCGGCGTAAGCGCTGCGCGCGTCGGCCTGGTGGTGGGCATGACCCAGGCCGGCTATGCCTTGGGTCTGTTGCTGATCGTGCCGCTGGGCGACCTGGTCGATCGCCGCCGGCTGATCGTTGGCCAGTTGCTGGCATCGGCCGGCGCGCTGTTGGCCGTGGCGTTTGCCGTGGACTGGGCCATGCTGCTGGTGGCGATGGCCATGGTTGGCCTGGCTGCGGTAGTGGTGCAGGTGATGGTCGCGCATGCCGCCACACTGGCCACGCCAGCTCAGCAGGGGCAGGCGGTGGGGACTGTCACCAGTGGCGTGGTACTGGGCATCCTGTCAGCGCGCTTGGTCTCGGGTGCACTGGCTGACCTGCTGGGCTGGCACGGCGTATACGTCGTGGCGGCGGGGCTGGCGTTGGCCATGGCGTTGTTGCTGGCCTGGCGCTTGCCTGCTGTCAGGCCGCAGGGGCCGAGGCAGCGCTATAGGGTACTGCTGGTTTCAGTGCTGCGCTTGTACCGGCATGACCGTCTGCTACGTCAGCGCGGTGTGTTTGCGGTGCTGATCTTCGCGGCGTTCAGCGTGTTGTGGAGCGCAATGGTGTTGCCCCTGAGCGCCGCGCCCCTGGCTCTGGACCATACACAGGTCGGGCTGTTCGGCCTGGCCGGCGTGGCTGGCGCGCTGGCGGCGTCGCGTGCCGGGCGCCTGGCGGATCAGGGGCAGGGCCGGCGGGTGAGCGGATGGGCGCTCGGGCTGTTGACGTTGTCATGGCTGCCCAGCGCCTACCTGGAGCAGTCATTGCTGGCGCTGGTGATCGGGGTGCTGATGCTGGACCTGGCCGTGCAGGCCGTGCATGTGACTAACCAGAGCCTGTTGCTGGCGGGGCGCGGCGAGATGGCCAGCCGGCTGATCGGTGCCTACATGTGCTGCTATTCGGTCGGCAGCGGGGTGGGTGCGGTCGTGGCGACCTGGGTGTATGGGCAGTGGGGCTGGGTGGCGGTGTGCGGGTTGGGGGCGGGGATAAGCGCGGTTGCCTGGGGCTACTGGGGGTACCTGTGGTGGGGCGAGACAGCGCGGGGCAAGCCCGCTCCAGAAGGAACGGGCTTGCCTGCGGATCAGAACTTGTAGCCGATGCCGACCATGTAGACCCATGGATCGACGTCCACGTCGACCTTGGTCTTGCCGACGCCCAGGGCGCTCGGGCCATCGATGCTGGCCTTGGTGTCGATGTCGACGTACCAGACCGCGGCGTTGAGCAGCAGGTTGTCGGTGAGCATGTAGTCCATGCCCAACTGGCCGGCGATGCCTACCGAGTCCTTCAGCTTCATGTTGCTGAAGCCCTGGGCCTTGCGGTTGCTGCTCAGGTCTTCATCGAAGAACATCGTGTAGTTGATGCCCACGCCAGCGTAGGGCTGGAATTTGGAGCTTGGCTCCATCGGGTAGTACTGCAGCGACAGGGTCGGTGGCAGCTGCTTGATGTCGGCCAGCTTGCCATCCAGGCCTGGGCCGAGGCCCTTGACGCCGACTTTGTGCTGGAACGGCGTGGCGGCCAGCAGCTCGAGGCCGATGTGGTCGGTGAGCATGTAGGCGAAGGCCAGGCCCAGCTGGGTGTCGCTGTCCAGGGTCGCCTTGGTGCCCGAGACCTTGGCGCCATCGAGCTTGATGTCACCGCTGCTTTCGTTCGGCGCGGTGGTGATGGCGCCGGCGCGGAGGATGAAATCCCCCGCCTGGTGGGCGTGGGCAACAGGGGCTGCGAGCGCCAACGCGACGAGCGAGGCACTGAGCAAGGACTTGTTCATGGAAGCTCCCAGAGGACGTGAGTAATCGAGTAGTCCAATGGTACGAAGCTGACTAAACAGAAAGTTTGACCCAGCTCAACGAAGCCTCTTCAAACGGGCGTGCACAGTTCTCACTTCAGCTCATAAGCGTAGATTTTCTCGGCTTCCATCTGGTAGCCCGCATCGGCCAGCTCGCTGCTGGACGCCTTGACCTGCATCGTGCCTTCGATCCAGTAGGGTTGATAGAGGTCTTCGATACGCACGCCCATCTCGCTGAAGATGTGCACGATCTGGTTCGAGGGCGGCGGTGGCACGTGGATGCAGGCGCCGTAGTAGGGCACCAGGAGGAACTCGGTGGTGCGGCCTTCGTCGCTGACCTCCAGTGGCACGATGTAGCCGGGGATCTTCACCGGCTGGCCGTCCAGTGCCTTTACCACCGGCGCGTTGGGCGCCTGCTGGCGGGCGGCGGGGGCGGCCTCGGCGGCCAGCGCGTCGCTGATCTGCGACAGGTCGTGCAGCGGCGTCAGTTGCGGCGGGATGATCGGCGCGCCTTCGGGGATCAACGCGGGCCAGTCCAGTTCACGAGGTTCGGCGGCACACACCGTGGATGCCAGCAACACCACTGCCAGTAACAGGTAATGCCAAGCAGTGGAAGCCTGCCTGTTGTCCATGGATGTCGCGCTCATGAAGGTTCTCAAAGATGAATCGACAGGCCATCGGCCAGCGACTGTCGGTAGGCGCGCCAGGCCGGCACGCTGCCCATCAGCAGCGCCGCGCCAAGGATGATAGCCAGCAGCGTCCACTCATGGGCGCTTGGCCAGGCCAATGGCAGGTACAGCCCGTAATTGGCCTGCACATAGCCCTGTGCCAGGGCTATGCCGGCATACAGCAAGCCAAGCCCGGCGGCGATGCCCGACAAGGCCAGGGCCAGTGCCTCGAGCACCAGCAGCCCGGCGATGTGCCAGGGACGGGCCCCCACCGAGCGCAGGATGGCCATTTCCCGGCGACGTTCGTTGAGGCTGGTGAGAATCGCGGTGAGCATGCCGATCAGGCCGGTGAGCACGACGAACAACGACACCACGAACAATGCCTGCTCGGCCGTGCCCATCAGGCTCCACAGCTCCTGCAGGGCCACGCCGGGCAGGATCGCCAGCAGGGGCTCGGCACGGTACTCGTTGATCTCGCGCTGCAGGCTGAAAGTGGCGATCTTGCTGTTGAGCCCGAGCATGAAGGCGGTGATGGCGGTGGGTTGCAGGTCCATGGCGCGGGCCTGCTCGGCACTGATGCGCCCGGCGCCACGGGCCGGGACGCCGTTGTGCCAGTCGATGTGAATCGCTTCCATCCCTGCCAGGCTGATGTGCAGGGTGCGGTCCACCGGGGTGCCGGTGCGTTCGAGCACGCCGACCACGGTGAATGGCTTGTCGTCATGCTTGATCAGGCTGATGGCGGCCACGCCGTGCGCCAGCACCAGCTTGTCACCCAGTTTGTAGTGCAGCGCCTCGGCGACTTCGGCACCCAGCACCACTTCGAACGGATCGTCGGCGAACGCCCGGCCCTGGTCGAGTGCCAGGTGCTGGCGGCGACCGAACTGGTAATGGCTGAAGTAGTCGGCGCTGGTGCCCATCACCCGGTAGCCGCGGTGTGAATCGCCCAGGGAAATCGGGATCGCCCACTTCACCCGTGGATCCTTGGCGTAATACTCGTAGCTGTCCCAGCGGATGTTGTTGGTGGCATTGCCGATGCGGAACACCGAGTACAGCAGCAGATTCACCGACCCCGAACGGGCGCCGACGATCAGGTCGGTGCCGCTGATGGTGCTGGCGAAACTGGCGCGGGCTTCGGTGCGTACCCGCTCGACGGCCAGCAGCAAGCACACCGACAGGGCGATGGCGAACGCGGTGAGCAGGGCGGTGAAACGGCGGTTGGCCAGGCTGGCCAGGGCAAGGCGAAGCAGGTACATCAGGCCTCCCGGGGCTTGGCGGCGCGATTGAGCTCGGCCAGGGACAGGTGGCGGTCGAACAGCGGCGCCAGGCTCTGGTCATGGCTGACGAACAGCAGGCTGGCGCCGGCGTCGCGGCATTCGTCGAACAACAGGCGAATGAACGCTTCGCGGGTGTCAGCGTCCAGGGCCGAGGTAGGCTCGTCGGCGATCACCAGCTCGGGCTGGCCGATCAGCGCCCTGGCCGCGGCGACCCGCTGCTGTTGCCCGATCGACAGGCTGTCGGCGCGGCGGGCGAGCAGGGCCGGATCGTCCAGGCCCAGGTGGGCGAGCAACTGGGCCGCGGCCTGGTCGATGCTGCCGTGGCGCTGGGCGGCGCGAGCGGCACGGCTTTTCGAGAAGCGGCAGGGCAGCTCGACGTTTTCGCGCACCGAGAGGAACGGCAGCAGGTTGAACTGCTGGAAGATGTAGCCGGTGTGATCGACCCGGAAGCGGTCGCGCGCGCCCTGGCCCAAGGTCGCCAAGTCCTGGCCGAGCAGGCGGATGCTGCCCTGGCCTGGGCGGTTGACCCCGCCCAACAGGCCGAGCAGGGTGGTCTTGCCACTGCCGCTGGGGCCCTTGAGGAACAACGCCTCGCCGGGCTCCAGGCGAAACGCCGGGATCTCCAGCAGCGGCGCCTGGCCAGGCCAGGCGAACACCAGGTCATGCAGTTCGATCAGCGGCTGGCTCATTCAGAACTCGACCACGGCCTTGGCGGGGGTGGCTTCCACGCCTTTCTGGCCATTCGGACCGATCAGTTGCACGTTGATCTTCTGGGTTTGCGGGAAGGTTTTGAACAGGCGGCCGAGGTCGATCTGGGTGAGTTTGCCCGGGGTGGCGCAGGTCAGCTGGTAACGGGCATTGATGTCGGCGTGCTGGTGGGTGTTGCCGCCAGCCTCGGGGGCATTCCCGAACAGCGGGCTTTCCAGCTCCTGGGCCTCCTCCTTGCAACCAGCGGCCTGGGCGATGGCGAACAACTTCAGGGGTTGTTCGAGCTGCTGGCGTGCGGCGGCGACCTTGGCTTTGTCGGCGTCGCTGCTGGCGGCGTGTTCGAAGCCGACCAGGTTCATCGCCGGACTGTCCAGCGCCAGCTCGAGGACGTTGCCGTCGATTACCGCGTTGAGCTTGGCCACGCCGTGCTCATGGGCGCCGAGGGTGCCATGGGCGTGATCGTGGTCATGTTCATGGTCGTGATCGTCGTGGGCATGGGCCACGGCCAGGGGAAGCAGGGCAAAGGGCAGGGCGAGCAACAGACGACGCATGGACGGCTCCACAGGCGGCTTGGAATGAATTTGTGATGTTATAACAATTTGCATTTGCCCCGCCAGCCTGCCTGGCACAGGTTTCATGTTCGTGGGAGCATGGCGTAATCGAGCCTGGAAACAAGGAAATAATCGTGAGAATTCGTGGACAGATCGGCGCGTGGCCGGTGGACCTGACTGTCGAGCTGGAGCCGCATGAATGGGCGCAGCTGGGGCGTAGGATGGATGTCCAGGCGCCGGTGGAAGCTGCGCCGGTCAGCGCCAGTCCCGTACCCCGACAGGATGACGGACAGTGGGCGGCGGCGCGTGAAGTGCTGCGTCAGGCGGGGCAGATGGGTGGTCCGGAGCTGCTGGAGCGTCTGGAAGGTTTGGCCGGAAGCGTGGTGGCAGGCAAGCGGCTGCTGGTGCGCTTGCGCCATAGCAGTGAGGTGAAGGTGGAAAGTGGCGTGGATGCGCCGGTGTATCGCTGGGTGGGATGAGGGGCCGCCGTGCGGCCCTTTCGCCGGCAAGCCGGCTCCCACAGGCACCGCGTGTTTCTGAGGGAGCAACTGTCTTTTAGCTTTGGCAAGCCATCCACAGAGATGGCGCTTGGCTTGAGGGGCTGCGGTCGGGGTGGGAGCCGGCTTGCCGGCGAAAGGGCTGCATAGCAGCCCCAGCAGCCTCAGAACAACGCTGAGGACAGCTTGCGGCGGTACACACTGACCAGCGGATGCTCGGTGCCCAGCAGCTCGAATACCTGTAGCAGCGCCTTCTGCGGCAGGCCGTTCTCGTAGGCGCGGTTGCGCTGGAACAGCTTCAGCAACCCATCCATCGCGGCCTCGTACTGCTGGCGTGCCAACTGCTGGATGCACAGCTGGTAGGCTGCTTCGTCATCCTGCGGATTCTGCGCCAGGCGGCTCTTCAGCTCCGCGGCTTCCGGCAGGCTGGCGGCCTGGCGCAGGAAGGTCAGCTGGGCCTTGGCGCCGGCCAGTGCGGCCTTGTGCTCGTCGGTCTTGACCGCGTCGAGCACCACCTGGGCCTCGCCCAGCTCGCCGCGCTCGGCCAGGCAGCGGGCGTAGAGGATCAGCGCCTCGGCATTGCTGTTGTCTTCACCCAGCAGCACCTGCAGCAGGGCCTCGGCCTCGCTGAAGCGACTTTCGGCGAATAGCGCCTTGGCCTGCTCCAGCGGCGCGGCGGCGGGCGGCGCGGGCATCTGCACATGGGGTTCGAGCATGGCGCGGATGGCCGACTCGGGCTGCGCGCCGGCAAAGCCGTCGACCGGTTGGCCATCCTTGAACAGCACCACGGTCGGCAGGCTGCGGATGCCGAACTGGGCGACGATCTGCTGCTCGACGTCGCAGTTGATCTTGGCCAGCAGCAGCTCGCCCTGGTAACCCTCGGCGATCTTCGCCAGCAGCGGCATCAGCGCCTTGCACGGCGCGCACCATTCGGCCCAGAAGTCGACCAGCACCGGCTTGTGGAAGGAGTTCTCGATGACCAGTTGCTGGAAGTTGGCATCGGTGGCATCGAAGATATAGGGCAGGCTTTGGTTAACTGGCGCTTGGCTCATCGCAACTCTCGCAAATCCGTGAATGCCCCCACTATAAGGGCTCGCGGCTGGCGTGGTACAGGCTGACCCGGCGGAATTCGTGCGGCTCGGCCAGATCCGGCAGGGTCAGCGCCTCCAGCACGCCGAGCGGGCGGTACAGCGGGTGGCTGAAATCGCGCACCCGCGAGTCGGCCACCAGCGCCTGGCGGCCACGGCCGAGGAATGCGTCCAGCAACGGCAGGTTGGCGCGGTCGTAGAGCACATCGGCGACCAGGATCAGGTCGAAGCGATCGGCCTCGGCGAAAAAATCGCTGCTGTAGCCCAGCGTCACGCCGTTCAGTGCGGCGTTGGCGCGACAGGCGTCCAGGGCCAGCGGGTCGAGGTCGCAGGCCACCACCTCCAGCGCGCCGGCCCGGGCGGCGGCGATCCCGGCGATGCCGGAGCCGGCGCCGAAGTCCAGCACGCGCTTGCCACGTACCCAGTGCGGCTGCTCGGCCAGGTAGCGCGCCATGGCCAGGCCGCTGGCCCAGCAGAAGCTCCAGTAGGGCGGCTCTTCGAGAATGCGCCGGGTTTCCTCGCTGCTGAATGCGCGATCCATGTTCTGGTCGTCGATCAACCAGAGCTTCAGGTCGCATTCGGGCAGTTCACTGACGATAAGGCGTGCTTCGCCGATCAGGCCGCTCAAGGCCTGTTGCAGGGCCAGCGGGGCCATCTACGGTGCCTTTTCGAAGCGCAGCGGGCCGGTGGCCTGGGTCTGGGCCTGGGCGATGGGTACCGGAGGCAGGTGCAGGATCAACTGGCCGGAGCGGCTGGCGCGGCCGCGCAGTTCGACCCGCGCGCCGGCCGGGAAGGCTTCGGGGTTGAAGCGCAGGCGGTAGGGCAGGGCCTGGCCGGTGCCGCTCAGGGTGCTGCTGGCCAGCAGTTGCTGCGGGCGGCCACGCTCGTCGATCACCAGCAGGGCCAGCTCCACATCGGCACCTGCCGGGATTTCCATCAGGGTACCGCTCAGCTCGCGCTGGTAGGCCGGCAGCGGGCCCAGGGGTTCGGTCTTCTTTGCCACCTTGGCCGGCACCGGCGCCGGGGCTTGTTCCGGCTTGGGGCGGTCGCTGCCGCAGGCGGCGAGCAGGGCGGCGCAACACAGCACGACGAGCGCTCGAGGGTACATGGGGTCGTCCTTCACGGGCAGATTTGCATGGATGGTAACCCCTTTGGCTTGTCTTGCCAGTGCAATGCGCTACCATGGCCCTCCCTTTTTTTGTTGCCTGCCACCATGCACTGTCCGTTTTGCGGCGCCAACGACACCAAGGTCATCGACTCGCGCCTGGTCGCCGAGGGCGAACAGGTGCGTCGCCGTCGCGAGTGCGTCGCCTGCGGCGAACGTTTCACCACCTTCGAAACCGCCGAGCTGGTGCTGCCGCGGCTGATCAAGCAGGACGGCACGCGCCAGCCCTTCGATGAAGACAAGCTGCGCGCCGGCATGCAGCGCGCGCTGGAAAAGCGCCCGGTCAGCGTCGAGCGCCTGGAAGCGGCGTTGGCGCACATCAAGAGCCGCCTGCGTGCCACTGGCGAGCGCGAAGTGAAGTCGTTGGTGGTCGGTGAGATGGTGATGGCCGAGTTGCGCAAGCTCGACGAAGTGGCCTACATCCGATTCGCCTCGGTCTACCGACGTTTCCAGGACCTCGACGAATTCCGCGAAGAAATCGACCGCCTGGCCCGCGAGCCAGCCAAAGAGTAAGCATGTCCAGCCAAGCCATTCTCGACGCCCACTACATGGCCCGGGCCGTGGAACTGGCCCGCAAGGGCCTGTACAGCACCCACCCCAACCCCCGCGTGGGCTGCGTGATCGTGCGCGATGGCGAGGTGGTCGGCGAGGGCTGGCATGTGCGTGCTGGCGAGCCGCACGCCGAGGTCCACGCCCTGCGCCAGGCCGGCGAGCGCGCCCGAGGCGCCTGTGCCTACGTCACCCTCGAGCCCTGCAGCCACCATGGGCGCACGCCGCCGTGCGCCGAAGCCCTGGTCAACGCCGGGGTGGCGCGGGTGGTGGCGGCCATGCAGGACCCCAACCCGCAAGTGGCCGGCAATGGCCTGCGCCGTCTGCGCGAGGCCGGCATCGAGGTTGCCAGCGGGGTGCTCGAAGCCGAGGCCCGCGCCCTCAACCCAGGCTTCCTCAAGCGTATGGAGCACGGCCTGCCATTCGTGCGCGCCAAGCTGGCCATGAGCCTGGACGGTCGCACTGCCATGGCCAGTGGCGAGAGCCAGTGGATCACCGGCCCCGCCGCCCGCGCCGCGGTCCAGCGCCTGCGCGCCCGGTCCAGCGTGGTACTGACCAGCGCCGAGAGCGTGCTGTTCGACAATGCCCGCATGACCGTGCGTGGCGAGGAACTTGGCCTGGATGAGGCGCTCACCGCCCTGGCCGTGTCGCGCCCGCCGCTGCGCGTGCTGATCGACGGGCGCCTGCGCCTGCCACTGGACGCGCCGTTCTTCCAGGCCGGCCCGGCGCTGGTGGTGACCGCCGCCGGCGAGGACCCTCGTTATGCCGCCGCCGGTCATGAGCTGCTCGACCTGCCCGGCAGCGACGGCCGCGTCGACTTGCCGGCCCTGCTGCGGGTGCTGGCCGGGCGGGGCGTCAACGAAATCCTCCTGGAAGCCGGCGCCGGCCTGGTCGGCGCCTTCGCCCGCCAGGGCCTGGTCGACGAGTACCAATTGTTCGTTGCCGGCACCTTCCTCGGCTCCGACGCCCGTCCGCTGCTGGACTGGCCGCTGTCGAAAATGAGCGAGGCGCCGCGGCTGAAGATCATCGACATGCGCGCGGTCGGCGATGACTGGCGAGTCACTGCCATCCCCCTGCCGGCCCCCGGCGTATAATGCCTGGCTTGCTTCGCGCAGCCCGTACTTGAGGAGAACAGCATGTTCACCGGCATCATCGAATCCATCGGCACCATCCGCACCATCCGCAGCCTCACCCCCAAGGGCGGTGACGTGCGCGTCTACGTTGAAACCGGCAAGCTCGACCTGGCCGACGTCAAGCTCGGCGACAGCATCGCGGTCAACGGCGTGTGCCTGACCGCCGTCGAGCTGCCCGGCGACGGCTTCTGGGCCGACGTCAGCGTCGAGACCCTCAAGCGTACCGCCATGGTCGACCTCAAGAGCGGCAGCCGGGTCAACCTGGAAAAGGCCCTGACCCCGACCACCCGCCTGGGCGGCCACCTGGTCAGCGGCCACGTCGACGGTGTCGGCGAGATCGTCTCGCGCGCCGATAACGCCCGCGCCATCCAGTTCCGCGTGCGCGCACCCAAGGAGCTGGCCAAGTACATCGCCCACAAGGGCTCGATCACCGTCGACGGCACCAGCCTGACGGTCAACGAAGTCGATGGCGCCGAGTTCGAGCTGACCATCGTCCCGCACACCCTGTCCGAAACCATCATGGCCGACTACCGCGCAGGGCGTCGGGTGAACCTTGAGGTCGACCTGCTGGCCCGTTACCTGGAGCGTCTGCTGCTGGGCGACAAGGCCGCCGAGCCGAGCAAAGGCAGTGGCATCACCGAAAGCTTCCTGGCCGCCAACGGCTTCTTGAAATCCTGATTGAGAAGGGGGTGCCGCGTGGCGCTCAACAGCATCGAAGAACTGGTCGAAGACATCCGCCAGGGCAAAATGGTCATCCTCATGGATGACGAAGACCGCGAGAACGAAGGCGACATCATCATGGCGGCCGAGTGCTGCCTGCCCGAGCACATCAATTTCATGGCCAAGCACGCCCGTGGCCTGATCTGCATGCCGATGACCCGCGAGCGCTGCGAAACCCTGAAGCTGCCGCTGATGGCGCCGCGCAACGGTTCGGGCTTCGGCACCAAGTTCACCGTGTCGATCGAGGCCGCCGAAGGCGTCACCACCGGCATCTCCGCCGCCGACCGCGCCCGCACCGTGCAGGCTGCCGCGGCCAAGGACGCCAAGGCCGAGGACATCGTCAGCCCTGGGCATATCTTCCCGCTGATGGCCCAGCCCGGCGGCACCCTGGCCCGCGCCGGCCATACCGAGGCCGCCTGCGACCTGGCGCGCATGGCCGGTTTCGAGCCGAGCGGGGTGATCTGCGAGGTGATGAACGACGACGGCACCATGTCGCGTCGCGCCGAGCTGGAAGTGTTCGCTGCCGAGCATGGCTTGAAGATCGGCACCATCGCCGACCTGATCCACTACCGCATGATCCACGAGCGCACCGTGCAGCGCGTTTCCGAGCAGTCGGTCGAGAGCGAGCTGGGCGAATTCAACCTGGTCACCTACCGTGACGCGGTGGAAGGCGACGTGCACATGGCCCTGACGCTGGGCAAGATCTGCGCTGAAGAGCCGACGCTGGTGCGGGTGCACAACATGGACCCGCTGCGCGACCTGCTGCTGGTCAAGCAGCCGGGGCGCTGGAGCCTGCGCGCGGCCATGGCCGCGGTGGCCGAGGCCGGCAGCGGCGTGGTCCTGCTGCTGGGCCACCCGCTGGACGGCGACGTGCTGCTGGCGCACATCCGCGAAAGCGCGGGCGATGCACAGCCCAAGGCACCCACCACCTACAGCACCGTCGGTGCCGGTTCGCAGATCCTGCGCGACCTCGGTGTGCGCAAGATGCGCCTGATGAGTTCGCCGATGAAGTTCAATGCGATATCCGGATTCGATCTGGAAGTTGTAGAATACGTGCCCTCCGAGTGACTTGAGGCGGCCTGATCGCCCTTAAGCTCGAGTCAAAACCCTCCCGAGGCCGCCACAGCGCGGCCTCGCTCTTGAAGATGAGAACTCCGGAATGACCCTGAAGACCATCGAAGGTACCTTCATCGCCCCCAAAGGTCGCTATGCTTTGGTGGTTGGCCGCTTCAACAGCTTCGTCGTCGAAAGCCTGGTAAGCGGTGCAGTCGATGCCCTGGTACGCCACGGCGTCAGCGAAAGCGACATCACCATCATCCGTGCCCCGGGCGCGTTCGAAATCCCGCTGGTGGCACAGAAAGTCGCCCAGCAGGGCGCTTATGACGCGATCGTCGCCCTGGGCGCGGTGATCCGTGGCGGTACCCCGCACTTCGAATACGTGGCGGGCGAGTGCACCAAGGGCCTGGCCCAGGTGTCCATGGAGTTCGGTGTTCCGGTGGCCTTCGGCGTACTGACCGTCGACTCCATCGAACAGGCCATCGAGCGTTCCGGCACCAAGGCCGGCAACAAAGGTGCCGAAGCTGCCCTGTCCGCTCTGGAAATGGTCAGCCTGCTGGCGCAGTTGGAGGCCAAGTGATTAGCGACGAAAGCGATCGTTTCAACCCGCGCGATCCAAAACCCGCGGATGCCGGCAAGCCCTCGAAGAGCGCCAAGCGTCGCGAAGCCCGCAAGCTCGCCACGCAAGCGCTCTACCAGTGGCACATGGCCAAGCATTCGCTGAACGAGGTCGAAGCGCAGTTCCGGGTCGACAACGATTTCACCGATATCGACGGCGCCTACTTCCGCGAGATCCTGCACGGGGTCCCAGCGAAGAAGGCCGAGATCGACGAGGCGCTCAAGCCTTGCCTGGACACGCCATTGGAAGAGCTCGACCCGGTCGAACTGGCCGTGCTGCGCCTGTCCACCTGGGAGTTCATGATGCGCGCCGACGTACCGTACCGCGTGGTCATCAACGAAGGTGTGGAACTGGCGAAAGTCTTCGGCGCCACCGACGGTCACAAGTTCGTCAACGGCGTGCTCGACAAGCTGGCTCCGCGTCTGCGTGAGGCGGAAGTCAAGGCGAACAAGCGCTGATCGCGGCGCTGACCAGCCATGGGTGAGTTCGAGCTGATCCGTCACTACTTCGCCGCCGCGCCCTGTGCGCAGGGTGGCGAGGGCGTGGCCCTGGGGATCGGCGACGACTGTGCCCTGCTGGACCTGCCTGCCGGCGAGCAGCTGGCGATCTCCACCGACACGCTCGTGGCCGGTGTGCATTTCCCTGCAGTCTGCGACCCGTTGCTGCTCGGCCAGCGTTCGCTGGCGGTGGCGGTCAGCGACCTGGCGGCCATGGGCGCCACGGCCGTCGGCTTCACCCTTGCCCTCACCTTGCCCCAGGTCGGCGCGCAATGGCTTGCCGGCTTTGCCGACGGCCTCGGCCGCATGGCCGCGCGCTGCGGTATCAGCCTGATTGGTGGCGACACCACCCGTGGCCCGTTGAGCATTACCGTGACCGTGTTCGGCCGGGTGCCGACCGGCCAGGCGCTGCGTCGCAGCGGCGCGCAGCCGGGCGACCTGCTGTGTGTCGGTGGTTTTCTGGGCAATGCGGCAGGGGCCTTGCCGCTGGTGCTGGGCGAACGCGAGGCGCCTGCCGATGTGGCCGGGCCATTGCTCGAGCATTACTGGTCGCCCTTGCCGCAACTGCAGCTGGGCGAGCGCTTGCGCGGCCTGGCCACGGCGGCGCTGGATATTTCCGACGGCCTGCTGGCCGACTGCGGGCATATCGCCAAGGCGTCCGGTGTTGCGCTGCAGGTGAACCTGGCGCAGGTCCCCGTGTCTGCTCCTTTACAGGCTTTCCTCGGTCGAGAAGCGGCCTTGCATGCAGCGCTCACCGGTGGTGACGACTATGTGCTGGCGTTCACCGTGCCGGAAAGCGCACTGACCGCCCTGGCCCGCGAGGTGCACGTCATCGGCCGGGTATTGGAAGGCCAGGGCGTGACCTTGCGTGACCCGCAAGGCCAGGACATCACCCCCGTGCAACGGGGCTATCAACATTTCAGGGAGACACCGTGACCGACCACCCCAACCAGGTGCCTGCGGAGTTCGTTCCGCCTTCGGTCTGGCGCAACCCGTGGCACTTCATCGCCTTCGGCTTCGGCTCGGGCACCTTGCCCAAGGCGCCGGGGACCTGGGGTTCGCTGGTGGCGCTGCCGTTCATCCCGCTGTGGCAGATGCTGCCCGACTGGGGTTACTGGCTGTTGCTGGGCATCAGCATGCTGTTCGGCGTGTGGTTGTGCGGCAAGGTGGCCAACGACTTGCGCGTGCACGACCATGAGGGCATTGTCTGGGACGAGATCGTCGGCATGTGGATCACCCTGTGGCTGGTGCCGGAAGGTTGGCAGTGGCTGCTGGCGGGGTTCCTGATGTTCCGCTTCTTCGACATCCTCAAACCGTGGCCGATCCGCTGGGTCGACCGCCATGTGCATGGTGGGTTCGGGATCATGCTCGACGATATCCTGGCCGGCGTGTTCGCCTGGCTGGGCATGCAGGTTCTGGTGTGGGCGGTGGCCTGATACAGGGAGCGTTGCGATGGGCCTGAAGGCTGTGGTGCTGGCATCGATGCTGTTGGTCGCGGGGCCGGGTGCGATGGCCCAGGAGGCGCCGGCGCAGGTGCGTCTGGTCAGCGAGGCGTGGGTCGACTACACCAATGCCGATGGCACCGGGCTGGCCTGGGACGTGTTGCGCAAGGTGTTCGAGCCGGCCGGGGTCAAGGTCGTGGTCAAGAGCGCGCCCTACAGCCGCGCCGTCGGGCTGGTGAAACGCGGCGAGGCGGATGCCTGGGTCGGCTCCTACAAGGAAGAGAACGCCGACAACCTGTATCCGCAGTGGTACTTCGACCAGGACCATATCTATGCCCTGGGCCTGGTCGACAAGCCGGTGCCAACGCTCGAGACCATCGGCCAGTACCGGCTGGCCTGGGTGCGCGGCTACGACTACGCCAGCTATCTGCCCGAGGTCCACAACTTCCGCGAGATCCAGCGTCGCGAGGGCATCCTGCCGATGCTCGAGCATGACCGGGTCGATTTCTACATCGATGCGCTCGCCGAGGTCGACTATGTGCTTGGCCAGGCGCCCGATGCCACGCGCTTTCGCCGCACCCATGTCGCCGAGCTGCCGTTGTACCTGGCCTTCACCCACAGTGAACAGGGCAAAGCCTTGCGCGACCTGTTCGACCGGCGCATGGAGCAACTGGTGCGCAGCGGCGAGCTGAAGCCGATCTTCGAGCGCTGGAAGCAGCCTTATCCGTTCACGGTTGATCAGCTGCCCCATCAGTAAGTGCCCGCAGTCCGCTCCCGCAGGGGCCGGTGTGGGGCCATATGTATCTAACTTTTCGATCTTAAGCCACGATATTCCTCCTGCGCACCTGCACCGGGCTGCTGATACAATCGGCCGATCTGAAAAATCCTACTGCCCAGGAGCACAACGTGCCCGTCGTCTTTGTTGCCGCCTCGAAACTCCCGACTCCCTTTGCGACCTTCACCATGCATGGCTTCCTGGACGAAGCCACTGGCCGCGAGCACGTGGTGCTCAGCCTGGGTGATATCGCCGACGGCGAGCCGGTGCTGGGGCGTCTGCACTCCGAATGCCTGACCGGCGATGCGCTGTTCAGCCAGCGTTGCGACTGCGGCTCGCAGCTGGAGGCCGCATTGCAGGCCATCGCCCGTGAAGGCCGTGGCGTATTGCTGTACCTGCGCCAGGAAGGCCGTGGCATCGGCCTGCTGAACAAGATCCGCGCCTACGAGCTGCAGGACGGCGGTGCCGATACCGTCGAGGCCAACGAGCGCCTGGGCTTCGCCGCCGATCAGCGTGACTACGCCATGTGCCTGCCGATGCTCGAGCACCTGGGCGTGAAGTCGCTGCGTCTGATGACCAACAACCCGCGCAAGGTAAAGGCCCTGACCGACATGAGCATCAAGGTCGCCGAGCGCGTGCCGCTGCACACTGGCCACAACCCGCACAACCGCCTGTACCTGGCCACCAAGGCCGACAAGCTCGGCCACATGATGGGCAACAAGCACCAGGGCGAGGTGCCCCAGGCGTGACACGCACAGAGGTGAAGCGGCGGCTGGCGCTGGCCTGGTGGCAGTACCTGGCCGTGGGATTGCTGCCGCTGCCGGTGATGGCCTGGGCCTTCGGTGGCGGCGAGGCGCTGATCCCGGTGTTGGCCATGCCGCTGTTCATCGCCGGTGCCGCCAGCATGTTCCTCAGCCTGCCGCGCTTCAGCGCGTACAAGCGGGCGTTGATCGCCACCGACAAGGCGCTGGGCAGCGCCGAAGAGCCGGCCGCCTGGATCGAGCTGGCGCGGGTGCGCCGCCTGGCCATGCTGTTCGCCTGCTTCCCGGCCTGGGTTGCCGCGCTGTCGGTGCTGGTCGGGCTGGAGGCAGTGCCGCAGATTCTCCTCGCGCTGTCCACCGTGGTGCTGCTGTACCTCTATCGCATCCCGCGCCAGCTCGGCTGATGCGGGCGCTGCTCGCCGGTGTATCGCTGCTGTGCCTCGGCGCCTTGGCCGAGGCTGCGCCGCGGGTAGTCAGCCTGGCGCCATCGATGACCGAGATCGTTCTGGAACTGGACGCCGGCGAGTTGCTGGTCGGTGTGCTCGATGGTGGCGAGCGTCCGCCGGCGCTGGCCCGGTTGCCTTCCGTTGGCCGTCATGGCCAGCTCGACATGGAGCGTCTGTTAAGCCTCGAGCCCGACCTCTTGCTGCTGTGGCCCGGCAGCGTGCCTCCGGCCCAGCGCGACCAGCTCAGGCGCCTGGGCATCGCCACGTTCAGCGGCGAGCCCGGCAACCTCGACCAGTTGATCGACCAGATCGAAGCCATCGCCCAACGTATTGGCCGTGACGCGCAAGGCCGCGCCTATGCCGCCGGCCTGCGTGAGCGGTTGCAGGGGCTGCGCGACCGCTACCGGCGTGAGGCGCCGCTGCGGGTGTTCTACCAGGTCTGGGACAAGCCGCTGTACACCTTGGGTGGCCGCCAGGTGGTCAGTGACGCCTTGCGCGTGTGCGGGGCGCGCAATGTGTTCGACGATCTGGCCCAGCCCGCCCCGCAGGTCAGCGTGGAGTCGGTGCTGCTGCGCGACCCCGAGGTGATCCTGGCGGGCGATGAGGCGCAACTGGCCAGTTGGCGCAACTGGCCGCGGCTGAGCGCGGTGAAGGGCGAGCGCTTGCTGCTGGTGCCGGACAAAGGCCTGGAGAGGCCCAGCGGGCAGATGATCGAGGCGACTGCTCGGTTGTGTGCGTTGCTCGATGCTAGAGCGCCGGTGTCCAGGTAAGGCTCAACAGCCAGGTGCGTCCTTCTTCGCGGTAACCGTACTGGCTGCCGTCGAAGCTGTACAGTGCACGGCTGTAGTGCTTGTCCAGCAGGTTGTCGAGTTTCAGTTCCAGCCGAACCTCGTCGCTCGCGGCCCAGCCTCCACGCAATCCAAGCAGGCCGTAGCCACCCAGCGCATTGCGATTGGCCTCGTCATCGTAGCTGCCGCTCACCGCCTGCCAGCTACCGCCCAGGCTGAACCGTTCGAATTGTCGATCCAGATCCAGGCTCAAGGTTCGTCGGGCGCGGCGGGCGAGGGTGTGCCCGCTATCGCGATCGCGTGGGTCGATCAAGGCCAGGCCCAGTTGGCTGCGCCATTCGCCCCACTGCTGCTCCAGGCCCAGCTCAAAGCCGTTGATCCGGGCCGTGGCCACGTTACGGGGGATGGAGTCTGCGCCGAAGATGATCGCGTCACGCAGGTCGGTGCGGTACAGCGACGCCTCCAGGCGGCTTTCTCTGCTTAGTTGGCTGCGCCACTGCAGCTCGTAGCTTTTCGAGCGCTCGGGGTCGAGGTTCGGGTTGCTGTACTGGGGGTAGTACAGATCGTTGAACGTCGGTGCGCGGAAACCTTCGCTGTAGGACAGCAACACATCGTTGTCGACGTTGACCGGTACCGTGACGCTGCCGCTCCAGGTGGTCTGGCCGCCGAACTGCTGGTTCTGGTCGTGGCGCACGCCCAATTCGGTGGAGATGTGTTCACCGGTGAAGCGATGCTGGATGAATACGGCGCGATTAAAGCGGCTGTCCTCGGCGAGGTCGGTGCTGGCGTGGACGCGATCCTGGTACCAGTCGACGCCCGCCAGCAGCTTGCTGCGCTCATCCACGACGAAGTCGTTCTGCCAGGTCACCTGGTCGCGATAGGTGTTGAACACGAAGCGCTCATCGCTGAGCTTGTCGCGTTTGTCGTCGCGGTTTTCGCTGTGGCCCAACTCCAGGCGCGAATGCCAGGCGTCGGTGAGATGGGCGTCCAGGTAGGTGCCCAAGCTGCTGACTGTAAAATCGGTATACGGTTTTTGGCCGAAGCTCTGAAAGGTGGCCATGTCGAAGCGGCCAAAGGGGTTGTCGTATTCGCTGCGGCCTCGACTGTCGAGCAGGTTCAGGCCGGTTTCGAAACGTTCATCGAAGGCATGGCTCAGGCTGAGGTTGACCGAACGATTGCGATAGGCGTCATGGTCGCCATCGCTGGCATACGACGGCCCGGTCGAATCGATGCCGGCCGTCTCGTCCAGGCTGGCGCCGAGGTTGAAGCGGGTCGCGCCATCACCACCGGACAGGCCCAGGCTGCGCTGCCAGGTCTGGTTGCTGCCGGCCGCCAGGCGCAGGCGCGGTTGCAGGCCTTGGCCCTCGCCCCGCCGGGTGAAGATCTGGATCACCCCGCCGATGGCGTCGCTGCCATAAACCGCCGAGCGCGACCCGCGCAGCACCTCCACCCGTTCGATCTGGTCGATGCCGAGAAACTGCAGGCCGCTGTCGCCGGAGGTGGCGTTGGCGATGCGCACGCCATCAACCAACACCAGGGTCTGGGCGGCCTTGGTGCCGCGCACGAAGATGCCCGGCAGGCTGCCGCGACCGCCGGTGGGCGCGACCTGCACGCCGGGCACGCGGGCGAGCAGATCGGTGACGCTGCTGGGTTGCAGACGGTCGATATCAGCACGGGTGAACACCGTGTTGGCGGCGCTGGTGGCGGTACGCGACTCGACCTGGCGACTGGCGCTGATCAGCACGTCGGGAAGCTTGAGGGCGTCATCGCGGGAGGGTTCGGCGGCCAGGGCGGCGGCGGGGAGGCAGAGCAGGGGGAGGGCGCGGATCTTCATGGGCAGTTCCATTGCGATCGCGGGGCAAGTCGCATCGGCGCACCGCCGCGACTTGCCCCGCGATATGGCCTTACAGGCCGAGCTTGGCCATTCGGGCTTTGACGGAGGCTTCGATCCCAGCTACATCCAGCCCGCACTCGGCCAGCATCTGCGCAGGCTTGGCATGCTCGACATAGATATCCGGCAGCCCCAGGTGCAGCAGCGGCTTGACCACCGCTTCGCGGGCGAGGAACTCGCCCACCGCTGCGCCGGCGCCACCCATGATGGCATTCTCTTCGATGGTCACCAGCAACTCATGGCTGGCGGCCATTTCCAGCACCAGCGCCTCGTCCAGAGGCTTGACGAAACGCATGTCGACCACGGTGGCATCGATCTGCTCGGCCACCTGCAGGGCTTCGGCCAGTTGTACGCCGAACACCAGCAGGGCGACCTTGCCACCCTGGCGGCGGACCACGCCCTTGCCGATTTCCAGCGGCTCCAGGTCGCCGCTGATCGGCGCGTTGGGGCCGGTGCCGCGTGGATAGCGCACGGCGGCCGGGCCCTTGTAGTGGTGGCCGGTGGTGAGCATCTTGCGCAGCTCGTTCTCGTCGCTCGGGGTCATCACCAGCATGCCGGGGATGCAGCGCAGATACGACAGGTCGTAGGCACCGGCGTGGGTCGGGCCGTCCTCGCCGACCAGGCCGGCGCGGTCGATGGCGAACAGCACATCGAGGTCCTGCACCGCCACGTCGTGGATCAGCTGGTCATAGGCGCGTTGCAGGAAGGTCGAGTAGATCGCCACCACCGGCTTGGCACCCTCGCAGGCCATGCCCGCGGCCAGGGTGACCGCGTGCTGCTCGGCGATGGCGACGTCGAAGTAGCGCTCCGGGTAGCGTTCGCTGAAGTCGATCAGGTCCGAGCCTTCCTTCATCGCCGGGGTGATGCCCACCAGGCGATTGTCGGCGGCGGCCATGTCGCACAGCCACTGGCCGAACACCGAGGCGTATTTCGGGCCGCTGGCCTTCTTCGGCGCGACCGGCTTGTCGGCCGGCTCCAGCTTGGTGATGGCGTGGTAGCCGATCGGGTCGACCTCGGCCGGGGCGAAGCCCTTGCCCTTCTTGGTCACCACGTGGAGGAACTGCGGGCCCTTGAGGTCGCGCATGTTGCGCAGGGTGGCGATCAGGGTCGGCAGGTCGTGGCCGTCGATCGGGCCGATGTAGTTCCAGCCCAGCTCCTCGAACAGCGTGCCCGGCACCAGCATGCCCTTGGCGTACTCCTCGGTGCGGCGGGCGATTTCCCAGGCACCGGGCAGGCGCGACAGCACTTTCTTGCTGCCTTCGCGCATGCTCGCGTAGGTGCGGCTGGAGAGGATCTTGGCCAGGTAGTTGGACAGGCCGCCGACATTGCGCGAAATCGACATGTCGTTGTCGTTGAGGATCACCAGCATGTCGGCGTTGACTTCCTGGGCGTGGTTCAGCGCTTCGAAGGCCATGCCGGCGGTCAGCGCGCCGTCGCCGATCACCGCGATCGACTTGCGCGGGTCGTTCTGCAGGCGGGCGGCGATGGCCATGCCCAGCGCGGCGCTGATCGAGGTGCTGGAGTGGCCGACGCCGAAGGTGTCGTACTCGCTCTCGCTGCGGCGCGGGAAGGCGGCGATGCCGTCTTTCTGGCGCAGGCTGAGCATGCGCTCGCGCCGGCCGGTGAGGATCTTGTGCGGGTAGGCCTGGTGGCCGACGTCCCACACCAGCCGGTCATCCGGGGTGTCGAAGACGTAGTGCAGGGCGATCGTCAGCTCGATGACGCCCAGGCCCGCACCAAAATGCCCACCGGTCTGCCCAACGGTATAGAGCAGGTCCTGGCGCAGCTCGTCGGCCAGGGTCTCCAGGTCGGCTTCGGCCAGCCGGCGCAGGCCGGCGGGCGTGTCGGCGCGGTCCAGCAACGGCGTGACCGGGCGTTCGCGGGGGATCTCTTGAAACGTCGTGGGCATCAGGCGAGTCGTTATAGGTGTGAAGACGCGGCAGTTTACCCCATTGTAGGAAAAGCTGCCCATTCAGTCGGGTGTTGAGCGGGGGCTGCTGCGCACCCCATCGCCGGCAAGCCGGCTCCCACAGGTATCGCGTTGTCTGTGGGCGCTGGTATGTCGGCAGCGGCGCCGATCAGTGGCGGCGCTCGACGATGTAGCGGGCCAGCGCGCGCAGTGGCTCGGCGTTGTCGCCAAAGCCTGCCAGCGCGGCCAGCGCCTGGTCGCGCAGCTCCAGGGCATAGGCCTTGGCAGCTTCCAGCCCGAGCAGCGCCGGGTAGGTCGGCTTGTCGCGGGCGATATCGGCGCCCTGGCGCTTGCCCAGGGTGGCGGTGTCGCTCTCCACGTCGAGGATATCGTCCTGCACCTGGAACGCCAGGCCGATGGCCTGTGCATAAGTCTGCAGCGCATCGAGCTGGACCTGCCCGGCGCGGGCGCTGGCCAGGGCGCCGAGGCGCACGCTGGCTTCGATCAGCGCGCCGGTCTTGTGCCGGTGCATGTACTCCAGGGCTTTCTGGTCGAGCTTCAGGCCCACCGAGCCGAGGTCGATGGCCTGGCCGCCGACCATGCCCGCGGGGCCGGCCGCCTTGGCCAGGGCCTGGACCATCTGCAGGCGGATGGCGTCGGGCTGCGGGCTCAGGCGCGGGTCGAGCAAGGCGCTGAAGGCCAGGCTTTGCAAGCCGTCGCCGGCGAGGATCGCGCAGGCTTCGTCGAAGGCCTTGTGGGTGGTCGGCTGGCCGCGGCGCAGATCGTCGTCGTCCATGGCCGGCAGGTCGTCGTGCACCAGCGAGTAGGCGTGGATCAGCTCCACTGCGCAGGCAGCGCCGTTGGCCTGCTCCGCCGCCACGCCGAAGGCCTCGCAGGCGGCGTAGGCCAGCAGCGGGCGCACGCGCTTGCCGCCGTTCATCACGCTGTAGCGCATGGCCGCGTAGAGGCGCTCGAGCTCCTTGGAGGGGGCTTGGAACAAGGGTTCCAGGGCCGCGTCGACCCGGGCCTGGGCGCTTGCCTGGTACTGGGCGATCATGCCTCGGGCTCCGCGTCGAACGGTTGCGCGGCCAGCTCGCCGTCACGCTCCAGGAGGATCTGCACTTTCTGCTCGGCCTGGGCCAGGGCGCCCTGGCAATCGCGGGTCAGGGCGATGCCTTGCTCGAAGGCAGCCAGCGACTCTTCCAGCGACAGTTCGCCGTTCTCCAGGCGCTCGACCAGGGCTTGCAGGTCGGCGAGGGATTGTTCGAAATCGATGGAGGCTTTTTTGCGG
This sequence comes from Pseudomonas sp. CCOS 191, assembly GCF_001007005.1. Taxonomy (NCBI): domain Bacteria; kingdom Pseudomonadati; phylum Pseudomonadota; class Gammaproteobacteria; order Pseudomonadales; family Pseudomonadaceae; genus Pseudomonas; species Pseudomonas sp. CCOS 191. The sequence continues at coordinate 5,420,843 of NZ_LN847264.1, read as the reverse complement.
GCCATGGCGACAGTCTCGGTGGTGTCCAGAACGGCGCGACACTAGCAGAGCGGGGCAGGGGGAGCAAATTGCAGGGGGAGTTCGTCGCATTTTGTTGCACTTGTCCCCAGCGGCCCGTCTTGCAATCTGCGGAGCAATCGAATTGTGGGGGTGGCGGCCCTCTGCCATAATCCGCGCGCTCTGGCCCGCGGGCCAGCGGCTTCCCTCCCCGACGTCATGTAATGGACTACGTTGTGAGCTTCCTCTCGATCGAATTCGGCCTCTGTTTCACGCTGTTCTTCCTGCTTTATTGGAGCCTGTGCTGGAGTGTCCGGCTGCAGAACCTGCTGCTGCTGACGGCCAGCTATGGCCTGGTGGCCAGCTTCAGCCTGCAGTCGCTTTACATCCTGCTGGGCTACAGCGTGCTGGTATACCTGCTCGGCCTGCTGGCGGGGCGCTACCCCGGGCGCTGGTTCAGCCGCGTGCTGCTGTTGACGCTGGTGCTGGGCTGTTTCTACCTGTTCAAGTACCAGGCGTTCTTCGTCGAAGGCGCGCAGGCCGCGCTGGCCACCGCCGGGTTCGACGTGGCGCTGCCGCTGCTGGAAGTGCTGGTGCCGATCGGGCTGTCGTTCTACACCTTCCATTCGGTCAGCTACCTGGTGTCGATCAACCGGCGCGAGCTGGCGCCGTCGGCGCCGCTGGACCTGGCCTTGTACCTGGCGTTCTTCCCCAGCCTGGTGGCCGGGCCGGTCAACCGCGCCCTGCACATGCTGCCGCAGATCCGCCCGCCAGCCATGCGCCAGGTGCTGGAGCCGCAGCGGGCACTGGGCTTGATCGCGATGGCGGTGGTCAAGCTGTTCTTCCTCAGTGCCTGGCTGGGCAGCGAGTGGGTGGACCCGGTGTTCGACACCCCGGGCAGCGCCACCCCCGAGCAGGTGCTGCTGAGCGTGTACGGCTACAGCCTGCTGATCTACTTCAACTTCAGCGGCTACACCAACCTGGTCACCGGCATCGCCCTGTTGCTGGGGTTCCGCCTGCCGGACAACTTCGACGCGCCATATGCCGCGCACAACCTCAAGGAATTCTGGGGGCGCTGGCATATCAGCCTGTCACGCTTCATCCGCGACTACGTCTATATCCCCCTGGGTGGCAACCGCCAGGGCGTATGGCGCGGCAACCTGAACATGCTGCTGGCGATGCTGGTGTCCGGGCTGTGGCACGGGGCGAGCGTGAACTTCATCATCTGGGGCGCGCTGCACGGCGTGGGCCTGGCCATCTCCAAGCTGTTCAGCCAGTGGTGCCCGGGGTTCGCCCGCCTGCCGGGATCGGGCTTGCTGGCGCGGTTGATGACCTTCCACTACGTGGCCTTCGCCTGGATCTTCTTCCGCAGCCCGACGCTGGAGGGCGCGCTGGAGATGCTCGGCGATATCGCCCAGCTGAGCCTGGCGGGCCTGAACAGTGTCACGGGCCTGATGCTGCTGGCCTGCGTGCTGTTCGTGGCCAGTTATCCACAATGGCTGGCGCTGCTGCGCCAGAGCGGCGCGGCCTTCCAGCGCCTGCCGTGGCAGCTGTACCCGATCCCGCTCGGGGTCGGCGTGTCGCTGGTGATTTTCGCTTCGCAGTCGGGCGTGCCGGGGTTCATCTATGCAAGCTTCTGATAGCAAACAGCTGTTCCAGGTGCAGATGGGCGCCGCCCGTGGGCTGTACGCGATCGTGGTCACCACCGCGCTGTTGTTCTGGCTGAACCAGGACTCGATCAAGCTCTACTGCCAGCAGAAGTACCACCAAAGCTGCGAAATCCCGCTGCTGGGGCAGATGCCTGCCTGGCGCACGGGCGCGCAACTGACGGCGCTGCTCGAGGCGCGCCGCGACGACCTGCTCGAGCGCCTGCAGCCAGCGCCACAGGTGGTCGAAGCGCCGCTGCCCGAGGTGCTGCCCGCGCCGATACCGGTGGTCACGGTCGACCTGCAGACCCCGGCGGCACTGGCCAAGCCGCTGCCGCACGGTGCGGCGCATACGCCGGCGCCTGTTCACGTGGCCGCGCCCGTCGCTGTAACCCAGCCCGTCGCGGCAGTGCCGGCGGCAGCGCCAATGCCAGCGGCAACTCCGGCACCAGTCCCGGCGCCGGCATTGCTGCAACCGGGCACCGTGGCCTCCCTGGCCGTCGGTGACGAGGTGTTCCTGGTCGGCGATTCGCTGATGCAGGGTGTTGCCCCGCACCTGGCCAACAGCTTGCGCAAGCGCTACCAGATCCGCACCGTCAACCTCAGCAAGCAGAGCACCGGCCTTGCCTACCCGGGCTTCTTCAACTGGCCGAAGACCGTGGCCGAGACCCTCGACCACGAACCGAACGTGCGCCTGATGGTAGTGTTCCTCGGCCCCAACGACCCGTGGGACATGCCCCAGGGCAAGGGCAAGCCGTTCCTGCGCTTCAAGTCGCCGGAATGGGAGGTGGCCTATCGCGCGCGGATCGATTCGATCCTCGAGCAGGCCCGCACGCATAATGTGCAGGTTATCTGGGTCGGGCCGCCGAACATGGAGAAGGCGCGGCTGTCCACCGCCATGGGCTACCTCAGCGGGCTCTATCAGGAGCAGACCGCGCTGTACGGCCAGCACTACGTGTCGGCCAACCCGATCCTCGGCTACGCCGACGCCAGCTTCTCGTACACGGTGCAGACCGCGCAGGGCAAGCGGGTCAAGGTGCGGGTCGATGACGGCATTCATTTCACCATCACAGGCCAGAAGATGATCGCCGAACAGGTACTGTCGCTGATCAGCTTCCCTGGCCTGACCGTAACAGGACATTGAGATGCGCCAATGGCATCACCTGCTGGGCCTGGCCCTGCTGATCAGCGCCGCGCCGGGTTGCAGCACCGGCGCCAACAGCGTGAGCGCCCAGCCTGTGGCGCGGCCTACCGCCGCGCCCGTCACTCGCCAGGACGGCAACGTCGCCCTGCTCGCGAGCAAGCTGCGCAATGCCGGGCGTGCCCCGGTCGGCATCGTCCAGCTGGGTGACTCGCATACCGCCGCCGACCTGTTCAGCGGTGAGCTGCGCAAGCTGTTACAGGCGCGCTACGGCGATGGCGGCATCGGCCTGGTGCCGGCCTCGCCGGTGCCGGGGATTCGCAACGATCGGGTGATCATCAAGAGCGAGAAGCGCCAGTGGGAACTGGTGTCGGCGCGCAACCAGCAGAGCCAGCAGTTTCCCCTGGGTGGCTACCTGTCGCTGCCGCAGGCCAACCGCTCCAGCGTGATGCTGCAGGCGCGTGACGAGGACCGCCAGCGCTACAAGGTCTCGGCGCTGTACCAGTCCAGCGGGAGTGCCAGCCTGCTGGTCAATGGCGGCCAGCGTCGGGTGTTGCCGGCCAGCAATGGCCAGTGGCGCTTCAGCCCGGCGTTCGCCAATGTCGGCCTGCCGGTGCAACTGACGGTGGAAGGTGGCCGTGGCGTCGCCTTGGGTGGCTGGTATCTGCAGGGGCAGAAGAATGCCGGGGTGACCTATTCGACGCTGGGCATCAACGGCGCGCGCCTGGAGGTGGTGGACAAGTGGCAGGCGGGTTGGCGCGACAGCCTCAAGGCCGTGCGGCCGGACCTGGTGATCCTGGCCTACGGCACCAATGAGGCGTTCGACGACAAGCTCGACCTGGCGCTGTACCAGGCGCAGCTCGAGGCGACCCTCACGGGCTTGCGCAAGGACCTGCCGCAGACGGCGATCCTGCTGGTCGGCCCGCCGGACTCGATCAAGCAGCGCAAGGCGCGCAGTTGCGCGGCGCGCCAGCCGCAACCGCTGGCCTCGGTGATCCGTATCCAGAAGCAGATAGCGCGCAAGCACAAGGCGCTGTTCTGGGATTGGCAAGGCTTCATGGGCGGGCCGTGTTCGATCGCCGGCTGGCAGGCGCAGGGGCTGGCGCGGCCTGATCTTGTCCATCTGACAGCCGATGGCTATCGCAAGAGTGCGGCGGGCTTGTATGAGTTTCTGAAGGGGCCGTTGGGGTTGCGTTGAGGCCTGGCCTCATCGCGGGGCAAGCCCGCTCCCATGAAGCACCTTGGTACTTGGCGTGGGAGCGGGCTTGCCCCGCGATGCCTTTGGATCAGGCCGGTTCGGCCTCCAGCTCAACCATCGCCTCGCGATAGCGCGCCAGCTCCTCGATGGTCAGCACCGGCAGGTTGTACTGCCGCGCATACACCGCCACCTGTTCGCCGCGGGCCATGCTGCCATCGGGGTTCATCAGCTCGCACAGCACCGCCGCCGGGCGCAGGCCGGCCAGGCGGGCCAGGTCCACCGATCCTTCGGTGTGGCCGCGACGAGTCAGCACGCCGCCTTCACGGGCGCGCAGCGGGAATACATGGCCAGGGCTGACGATGTGGCGCTGTTGCGCGGTGGAGCGCAGCGCGGCTTCGATGGTGGTGATGCGGTCCTGCGCCGACACGCCGGTGCTGACGCCCTCGGCGGCTTCGATGGTAACGGTGAAACCGGTGCCGTGGCGGGCCTGGTTGTTCTGCACCATCGGCGCCAGCTGCAGGGCGTCGACGGTGGCTTCGTCCAGGCACAGGCAGACGATGCCGCTGCAATCGCGGATCATCATGGCCATGGTCTGCAGCGACAGGTTCTCGGCGGCGGCGACGATGTCGGCTTCGTCCTCGCGGTCGTCGTCGTCGAGCAGCAGCACGGGGCGCCCGGCCTGGAAGGCGGCGATGGCGGCGCTGACGTTGGGGAATTGCTTGTTAAGCGGGGTGGACATGAAACGCTCCTCGTGAATGATCGATGAACGTCTCGGGGCGAACAAAATGCGCGCGCAAGGGCGCCTGGACGGCCCCTGCCAAACGCCTTCTTTCATCCGGACTATGACCGTCGGCCCTGGAATCTCACCAGATCTGCTGACCCCCGGCATGGCCGGGGCGCTCGCGGGCTCATCTTTCGATTTACCGCCGGTGGGGACTTTCACCCCGCCCTGAAGACCGGGCAAGCATACCCCACGGTGGCGGTCTGCTGGCAAGCCCTACGACTTTAGTTGCTGCCAGTCGAGTCCGAACCGCGCCAGGTACTTGCGCAGGCGGTCAGCGTCGTTGGGGTTGGCCTTCTCCTGGCGCGACACCGCGAACAGCTGACGCCCGGCCTCGGACAGGCTCGAGGCGTGGCGGCACACATCGATCACCGCCTGCAATTGCACATGGTCGAACAGGTCCAGCTCGCGGCCGTCCAGCAGCGGCTCGGTTGCCGATTCCAGGCCCCAGGCATAGCGCAGCCGTTCGATCTCTTCCTCGACCAGTGCCTCGTCGATGCGCCCACTGTCGGCCAGGGTCGCCATGCGCGTGATCGATGCCGACAGCTCGCGGAAGTTGCCGGCCCAGCGTGCTTCGCTGGCGTGGGCGAAGGCCAGGTAACGGCGCTTGGCTTCGAGGTTGAAGCGCACCTGGCGGCCTTGCTCGCGGGCATGGCGCTGCAGCTCGAAATCCAGGTTCGGCTCGATGTCCTCGCGCCGCTCGGCCAGGCCCGGCAGGGCGAAGGTCCACAGGTTGATGCGGGCGAACAGGTCTTCGCGGAACGAGCCGTCGGCGACCTTGGCGCGCAGGTCGCGGTGGGTGCCGGCGATCAGCTGGAAGTCGCTTTCCACCTCACGGTCGGCGCCCAGCGGGAAGAAGCGCTTTTCTTCGATGGCCTTGAGCAGCATGGCCTGTTCGTCGGCGCCCAGCTCACCGATTTCGTCGAGGAACAGCATGCCGCCGTCGGCGGCGCGCAGAAGGCCGTCGCGGGCGTTCTGCGCGCCGGTGAAGGCGCCTTTGGCGTGGCCGAACAGGGTCGACATGGCGCCGTCGCCGCGCAGGGTCGCGCAGTTCACCTCGATGAAGCGACCGCCCAACTGGTGACGACCGCGCTTGAGTTCATGGACGCGGCGGGCCAGGAATGACTTGCCGGCACCGGTTGGGCCGACCAGCAGCATCGGCGCCTTCGAGCGCAGGGCGACCCGTTCGATCTGCTCGATGGTGCGATTGAAATCCGGGTTGCGCGTGGCGATGCCTGACTTGAGCAGCGACTGCCCCTCGACCTGTTCGTGGCGAAAGCGCGAGGCGATCGGGTCGTAGCGCGACAGGTCGAGGTCGATCAGCGTGGCGATGCCGGCCGGGTCGCTGTTTTCGTCGTGCTTGCGCGAGGGCGAGGTCTGCACCAGGCGCGCCGGCAGGTAGCGCGCCTCGGTGAGCAGGAACCAGCAGATCTGCGCGACGTGGGTGCCGGTGGTGATATGTACCAGGTAGTCCTCGTGCTCGGTGTCGAAGCTGTAGCCACTGGCGAAGTCGTGCAGGGCGCCGTAGACCTCCTCGAAATCCCACGGGTTGCGCAGCGCCAGCGGGTGCAGGCGCACCTCGGTGCCGGGCGAGACCTGCTGGATGTCGGCGCGGATTCGCTCGGCCAGGCCGAGGTCGCGTGCGCCGGGGCCGTGGATCAGTTCCAGGCGGTCGAGGGGCAGGTCGGGTTGCTGGCACAGGCCGATGGTTGGCCGCCACCTGTTCCAGCGCGCCGCACCCTTGCCGTTGCGGTCGAGGGTGGTGCCGAGAAAACCGATGGCGACGAGGGGCTTGGTCATCCGTGATTATCCAAAAAGATAAATATGTATCGCAGGATATACGAAAAATGGAATAGGTATGACGCGTTGCAATGTACATGCTAACGCGCAATAAAAAATAAATGCTTATAAATCAGCTAGTTAAAAGATTTTTTCAAGGGCGAATGAAAACCTGGCACGCCGCTCGCTATATCCCTCTCGACCGCATCGCCAGGCAGGCCCTCGGGACAGGGGAACCCCCCCGCCGGTGCACGTACCCACCTTCAGGTGTCGGTGTCGTGCATGCCGCCGCCGCAACGACCGGTCATTGCTGCGCTGGGCCCCTGGAAAGGCCGGCGCAGACGCTCGCCGGGCAAAGCCCCGGCACTACCCTCCTAAGGTAGCTGTAACCGCAACACCCGCCGGGTGGGCACAGGCAACGCAAGCAGGGCCAGGACGGCCCGTCACTGCGAAGGACGCCTGGCCCGCCGCTGGCCCACCCGGCTCGCCGGCCGGGCCTGGCGCAACGATGGTGGCCGCTGGAGCAATGCTCCCGGCCCCGGACTCCGCCAGGCTTCGCTCGCGACGCCCGATGGGTTGGCGACCCCGGCACTCAAGGACATTGGAAAAGGATGAGCAAGATGAAACTGTTGAAACGCTTTGTGGTGAAGAAAAACGAACGTGGCCTGCTGATGAGCGAAGGCGACTTCGTGTCGATTCTCGAGCCTGGCCAGTACTCGCGTTTCGACTGGCAAGACCGGCTGACGGTGACCACTTTCAGCCTCCAATCCCCGCTGTTCGACCACCCGCTGGCACAGTACCTGCGCGGGCAGGAGCCAGCTCTGGTCGAGCAGCATTTCGAAGCCATGGACCTGGCGCAGCACGAGGCCGGCCTGCGTTTCGAGGACGGCCGCCTGGTCGAGTTGCTTGCACCGGACAGTCGCCGCCTGTACTGGAAAGGCCAGGTCGAGCATGGCTTGCAGCGCATCGACCTGAATCAGGGCCGGCGCCTGGACGATGAACTGGTAGTCCGCCTGAACCGCCCCGGCGTGGCCGGCACGGACCTGGTGCTGCTGGCGCTGGTGCCGGCATTCCATGTCGGTGTGCTGAAGATCGACGGCGTGGTGGCCGGGTTGCTCGAGCCAGGCCGCCATGGCTACTGGCGCTGCGGCAGCCAGGTCGCGGTGGAGATGGTCGACACCCGCCTGCAGGCGCTGGAGGTCAACGGCCAGGAGATCCTCACCCGCGACAAGGTCAGCCTGCGCCTGAGCCTGGTGGCCAACTGGCGCTACACCGATGTACTCGGCGCCCACGGGCAGATGAGCAAACCGGTGGAGCACCTGTACCGCGAACTGCAGTTCGGTTTGCGTGCCGCGGTGGGCACCCGCACCCTCGACGAACTGCTGGAAGACAAGCAGTCCATCGACGGTAGCGTCACCGAGCACCTGCTGGCGCACCTGCAAGACAGTGGCCTGGAGGTGAGCAGCCTGGGGGTGCGCGACATCATCCTGCCGGGCGAAATGAAAACCCTGCTGGCGCAGGTAGTGGAGGCAGAGAAGGCCGCCCAGGCCAACGTGATCCGGCGCCGCGAGGAAACCCAGGCGACCCGCTCGCTGCTCAACACCGCCAAGGTGATGGAAGGCAACCCGACGGCCCTGCGCCTGAAAGAGCTGGAAACCCTGGAGCGGGTGGCCGAGCGGATCGACCGGATTTCGGTGTTCGGTGGTCTGGATCAGGTATTGAATGGCATGGTCAGCCTCAAGGCGGGTTGACCCTGTGCGACACGACGTAACGCAACAAGGAACAAGGTAATGAACATACTCGAAGTGGCGGGCGGCAAGCCGATCAAGCTGTGGACCGACGGTGTGCCGGTCGAGGACGACGCCCGCAAGCAACTGATGAACACGGCGAAGATGCCGTTCATCTTCAAGCACCTGGCGGTGATGCCGGACGTGCACCTGGGCAAGGGCTCGACCATCGGCAGCGTGATCCCCACCGTGGGCGCGATCATCCCGGCGGCGGTGGGCGTGGACATCGGCTGCGGCATGATCGCCGCGCGCACCTCGCTGCATGCCCGCGATCTGCCGGACAACCTGCACGGCCTGCGTACAGCCATCGAGAAGGCCGTGCCCCATGGCAAGACCTTCGGCCGTCGCGACCAGGGTGCCTGGGACAACGTGCCGAACCAGGCCGACCAGGTCTGGAGCGGCCTGGCCGGGCGCTTCAAGGCAATCACCGACAAGCATCCGCGCCTGGAGAAGACCAACAACCGCCAACACCTGGGGACACTCGGCGGCGGCAACCACTTCATCGAGGTCTGCCTGGACGAGGCCGACCGCGTCTGGTTCATGCTGCACAGCGGCTCGCGTGGCGTCGGCAACGCCATCGGCAACCTGTTCATCGAACTGGCCCAGGCCGACATGCGCCAGCACATGGTCAACCTGCCGGACCGGGACCTTGCGTATTTCGAGGAAGGCAGCCGGCACTTCACCGACTACGTCGAGGCGGTGGAGTGGGCGCAGGACTTCGCCCGGCACAACCGCGAACTGATGATGCAGGCGGTGGTCGCCGCCACCCGCAAGGTGCTGGGCAAACCGTTCGAGGCCAGCCTCGAGGCGGTCAACTGCCACCATAACTATGTGCAGAAAGAGCAGCACTTCGGCCGCGAGGTGCTGGTGACCCGCAAGGGCGCAGTGTCGGCGCAGAAGGGACAGCTGGGCATTATCCCCGGCTCCATGGGCGCTAAGAGTTTCATCGTGCGTGGGTTGGGCAACGAGGAGTCGTTCTGCTCGTGCAGCCATGGTGCGGGCCGGGTGATGAGCCGCACCAAGGCCAAGAGCCGCTTTACGGTCGAAGACCAGCAACGCGCCACTGCCCATGTGGAGTGCCGCAAGGACAAGGATGTGATCGACGAGATCCCGATGGCCTACAAGGATATCGATGCAGTGATGCAGGCCCAGCGTGAGTTGGTCGAAGTGGTGCACACCCTGCGTCAGGTGGTGTGTGTGAAAGGTTGAGACGGGCGCCGTGTGGCGTCCAGTACAAGGAACGAAGACATGTATCAGGACGACCCCCACCCACTGCCCGAGGCGATGCGCGCCCGGGTGCTCGATGAACTGCAACGTATCGAGCGCGAGCACCAGGTGACCGTGCTCTATGCCTGCGAGTCCGGCAGCCGGGCCTGGGGCTTCGCCTCGCCCGATAGCGACTACGACGTGCGCTTCGTCTACGTACCGCGCAACGACTGGTACCTGCAGGTGGACGAGCCTCGCGACGTGATCGAGCGGCCGCTGAGCGACGAACTGGACATCAGCGGCTGGGAGCTGCGCAAGACCCTGCGTCTGATGCGCGGCGCCAACCCGAGCCTGCTCGAGTGGCTGGGCTCGCCGCTGGTGTATCGCGCCGACGCCGAAGCTACCAGGCGTTTGCGCGAGCTGGGCGAGGCGTTCTACTCGCCACGCGCGGTGCGCCATCACTACCTGTCGATGGCACGCAAGAACCTGCGTGGCTACCTGATGGGCGAGACGGTGCGCTTCAAGAAGTACCTGTATGTGCTGCGACCGTTGCTGGCGGTGCGCTGGATCGACCAGGGCCTGGGCATGCCGCCGACGGCGTTTGCCGCGTTGATGGCACGCACCGTCGATGACCCGCGCCTGCAGGCGGCGATCGATGCGTTGCTGGCCGTGAAACGACGCAGCGGCGAAGCTGAGCACGGGCCGCGAGACGAGGTACTGCATGGGTTCATCGAGGCCGAGCTGGCGCGGGCGGATGAGGCGCGGGAGGTGCCGGTGACGCGTGGTGACACCGGGCTGCTGGATGATTTCCTGCGGGACATCGTGCGCCGAAGCTCGTCAACGCCCCACTGACGCCAACACCGACCTCGAGCGTAACGGTGTGATTTAACGGGACGGCGTGGCTGCGATCCGATTTGGGTATTTCAGCGGCTGATGAATATCCCGCCGGCCTCGCTGCGGGTACGCAGCTTATGGCTCTGGGCCAACATGGCCAGGGCCAGGGGCAGGTCGTCGATCGGGAAACTGCCCGAAACCCGCAACTCGGCCAACGCCGGGTCGCAGACCAGGCGCTGGTCGCTGTAGCGCATCAGTTCCTGGGTCCATTGCAACAACGGCATCTCGTCGATTACCAGCAGGCCATTGCGCCAGGCCAGCTGGGCGTCGCGTGCATCCTCCAGTGGATCGAATCGATCACGGCTGAAGCGCAGCTGCGAGCCTGCCTGGACGATGACACCGCCGGCGGCTTCGGGCTGGACCTGTACGGCGCCTTCGTAGACCGCGAGCAGGGTCTCCTGGGGGAACTGGCGCACGCTGAAGCGGGTGCCCAACGCCTGCATGAGGCCTTGCCCGGTGCGCACCCGCAAAGGCCGCGAAGGGTCCGCTGCGGTGACGATGTATATCTCGCCCCGACGCAGGTGCAGCAGGCGCTGCTCGGCCGTGAAGCGCACGCTCAGCTCGCTGTCGCTGTTGAGAGAAACCTGGGTGCCATCGGCCAGCAGCACGTCCCGGCGTTCGCCCAGGGCGGTCAAGTAGTCGATGCCACCCTCGCTGCGCCGCCATGCCCACCAACCCAGAGGGGCCGCGCCCAGCAATACCAGCAAGCTGCGCAGCACGGTGCGCCGGCTGCTGTCCGGGCGCACCAGCGTCTGTCGGGCCAGGGTGGGCGGCAGGGTGCCGAGGCGGGTGAGCAGGCGCTGCGCCCGGTTCCAGGCGCGTTCGTGCTCGGCGTCGCGGTATCGCCAGTGCTCCAGTTCGAGCTGTTGTGCCGGCGTCATTGGTCCTTCCTGCATCAACAGCAGCCAGGCGGCGGCTTGGGCGAGAATGGCCTGGGCGATGGGGGGCTGTTCACTCATCGGGCATCTGGCTCAGGCAGGCGACGTAGCCCTCGTGAATGTATTTCTTCACCGTCGGCAAGGCGATGTTCAGTGCCTGGGCGATCTCTTTCTGCTTCATGCCGTCCAGTGTTGCCATCAGGAAGGCTTGCCTGACCCGTGGCCGCAGGCTGTCTAGCACGGCGTCGATCTCGTGCAGGGTCTCGAGAATCACGCTCTGCTGCTCGGGCGACGGATGTTCGACTTCGGGTACCAACGCCAGGGCTTCGAGCCAGGCCTGCTCAAGGGAATGCCGCCGACGCCAGCTGACCAGCACGCAATTGGCGATACGGGCCAGGTAGGCACGTGGCTGGCGCAGGGTATCAGGCTGGGTGGTGTCGCGGCTGGCCAGCACGCGCACGAAAATGTCCTGGGCCAGGTCATCGGCCACGCCACGCCCCCAGGAGCGCAAGCGGTACGCCAGCCAGCCGCGCAACCAGGCGTGGTGTTCGACGTACAGCGTGGTCACGGCGCAGTGCTCGATGTGCCGGGGCGGATTCTTGAAGAGGGTCATGGGCAGCGGGGTCAAGGGTGTAAATGCAAACAATTATCACTAGATTTGGCTAAATCACAAGATCAAGTGAAAATGCGAATCGCACGCATATACCTTTTTCGCTGTCGTGCGACAGAAGGGGTGCAAGCCCGCATCGAGTGCCGGGCACTGACCTCACGAGCGAGAAAAGCATGCCCGCCAGTTATCGGCTTCCCCCTGTTTCGCGCCCATCGCAACGCTTGTCCCCGATCAGCTTCGCCGTACGGTGCGCGGTGCTCGGCTGTTTGCTGGGCTCGGGCGCAAGCCTGGCCCAGGCCGCCCCGGCGGCAACCGAGAACAGCCGGCCCGACGACGCCACGCGCCGCGACTACGATATCGCCCAGGGGCCGCTGGGCACCTCGCTGGGCGTGTTCGCCAAGCAATCGGGGCTGTTGCTGTCCTACGACCCCGACCTGACCCGCGGCCGCGCCGCGCCAGCGCTCAAGGGGCGCTACACCGTGCAGGAGGGCGCCCGGCGCCTGCTGGCCAATACCGGCCTGCAACTGCTGCCCAACTCACGGGGGGCGTATATCCTCATCCCGCAGGCCCAGGCATCGGCGATGGCAACCGAGCTGACACCGACCGTGGTCGCCTCCAGCGAAATGGTCGATCCGCAGCGTGACACCTACCGCGCGCCGCGTTCGACGGTGCACCTGTCGCGTGAAGACCTCGACCGCTTCAGCACCGTGTCGGTGGGCGACATGCTCAAGGGCGTGGCCGGCGTGCAGGTGGGCGACAGCCGCAACGGCGGCGCGCTGGACGTCAACATTCGCGGCATCCAGGGGCAGAGCCGGGTCGCGGTCAGGGTCGATGGCGCGGAGCAGGCGCTGGATGTGTACCGCGGCTATGGCGGAACCCAGCAACGCAGCTACATCGACCCGGACCTGATCAGCAGCGTTACCGTGAACAAGGGCCCGAGCACCCGCTCCGGGGCAATTGGCGGCTCGGTGGAGATGAAGACCATCGGCGTGGATGACATCCTGGTCGATGGCAAGGACGTCGGCGTGCGCCTGACCGGCAACCTGTGGAACAACGGCGTCGAACCCGAGCACCGCAACCGCCATTCCCGCGATGAGGACCTGAGTGCGGCGCCGCGTGATGAGCGCGGCAGCCTGTTCGGCTCCAAGGCCGAAGCCGGCAGCGCCGCCTTTGCCTATTCCCACGAGCGCTTCGACCTGGTGGCGGCCTACGCGCACCGCAACCAGGGCAACTACTTCTCCGGCAAGAAGGGCCAGGACCGCTACCGCCTCTATGATCGCTGGGGCGAGGAGCAGGCCAGTGTCGCCAACACCTACAATGCCGGCGAGGAAGTGCTCAACTCGTCGGCCGAGACCGACTCCTACCTGCTCAAGACCACCTGGCGATTGGCCGACGACCACACCCTGGACCTCGGCTACCGGCGCTTCGATGGGCACATGGGCGAGATCATGCCGTCGGACATCTTCCGCTACGGCACCGCCGGCATCTACCAGTACCCCACCAGCGAAATCGAGATCGACACCTACACCGCGCGCTATCACTACCTGCCCGAGGGCAATCCGTGGGTGGACCTCACCAGCAACCTGTGGATGACCGACTCGAAGACCAGCACCTTGAGCGCGGCCTGGATGGCGCCCAAGTCGCAGCTGTTCCGCACCGACCGCGCCTGGTCGCGCCAGGACAACCGCCGCATCGGCGGCGACCTGAGCAACGTGTCGCGCTTCACCACCGCCCATGGCGATTTCAAGCTCGACCTGGGCGGTGCCTTCCAGCTCGAGGACCTGCAGCCGCAGAAAAGCGTGGTGGCCACCCAACACGACATCAACGCCAACCGCATGTTGCGCGATGCCTCGCGTCAGGAGTTCAGCTTCAACGGCAACCTGGAGTACAAGCCCGTCGAGACGGTGACGCTGTGGGGCGGCGGCCGCTATGCCCACTACCGAACCAAGGACAACACGGTGCTGGCCGAGGCGCGCCGCGAGGAGCGCGAAATGCGCTGGATCACCGCCAGCAGCCCGGGGCACTGGGGCAGCATGATGTGGTTCCCGGACCAGAACGGCCAGTACACCGACGCCACCGACCCGCGCCTGAACAACGGCATCGTCTTCGAGAACAGCAACGAGCCGTTCAATGGCGTGCCGTTCAACGAGTCCGGCGCGACCAATGTGGAGGTCCATCCTGAAGGTGTAAGCCGAGTGGTCACCGGCTACGACTACACCCCGCAGGGCAAGAGCAGCGGCGGTGGTTTCTCGCCGGCCTTCGGCATCAATGTCGAGTTCCTCCCCGACACTTTCGTGTACGCGTCCTACACCCAGGGCCTACGCCTGCCTTCGCTGTTCGAGACCAGCCAGGGCACCCAGCAGGTCACCCCGGGCAAGCACCTCAAGCCCGAGCGCTCACGCAGCTGGGAAGTGGGCGTGAGTGCCTTGCGCAGCGACCTGCTGACTGCGGGCGACGAGGCGTCGGCCAAGCTGGCTTGGTTCGACAACGACATCAAGAACTACATCACCCGCTACTACGACCCAAGCCCGGGGCTGTGGGGGCAGATGACGTTCAGCAACACCGACAGCTTCCACACCCGCGGCCTGGAGTTGCAGTCGCACTACGATGCCGGACGGGTGTTCGCCGACCTGTCGGCCACCTACTACCTGATGACCGAGACCTGCGACGCGGCCTTTGCCAGCAAGCTGCGCGCCAGCGCCAATCAGTACCAGCGTACCCACGACACCCCGGACTGCACGCCGGGCAGCTACATGGGCTCGTACACCAACACGCAGAACCCGCCACGCTTCTCGGCCAACCTGCTGACCGGCTTGCGTTTCTTCGACGAGGCGCTGACCGTGGGCGGGCGCATGACCTATACCTCGGGGCCCACCGCGCAGATGGACAAGCCTTGGCAGACCGGCGCGACCACGCCACAGATCGACTACCGCTCGGTGGCGCTGTTCGACCTGTTCCTCAAGTACAAAGTGCTGGAGCACACCGAACTGAACGTGTCGGTGCAGAACCTGACGGACCGCTACTACCTGGATCCGCTGGCGCAGAGCTTCATGCCGGCACCTGGGCGGACCTGGCGGGTGGGGATGGTGGCGCGATTCTGAGGGGTGCCTTGCTTGTCGACAGGCATTAAAAAGCCGGCTTGTGGCCGGCTTCTCGGGGACGGTCTTGGCTCATTTTTGATAAGCCGCAACCGCCTTAAACGGTTGGCAACATGGCCTGAAAAAGATGGCGGACGGCTGTGTGAGGCGTCGCCAGGCCCTCTGGAATGCGGCTTGCACCATCAGGGGGCATGATGTGCCGCGTAGCATACCCGTGTGCGGGGCACCTGCCCAGCAAAAAGTGGTGCGAGGTGTTTCAGCCCGGACGCGCAGGGTGCAGGCATGACCACCAGAACACCCAGCCGAGGATTTCCAGCTTCTGCACGCGGCGTTGATAGGCGGTGTAGCGTTCGCTGGGGTGGTTGAGGCGGTCATGGCTGTGCAGGCACAGCGTACCGTTCTGGCCAACGGAGAGACGCTGAACACGCAGGCGGCCATTGTGCAGCAGCGCATAGCACTCGCCCTCCACGATGCGGGTAAAGCCGCGGTCGATGGCCAGCAGGGTGCCTTGGGGCAGCAAGGGGGCCATGTTGTTGCCCGGCATGCCGAGGCAGATGGCTTTCTCCGCAGAGACCTGCACGGCCTCCAGGGCCCGGCGGGGAAGCGGCTGGTAGTGCCCAGGCAGGGCTTGCAGGCGACCTTGCTCCACGTGATGCAGGGGCAGATGCGCCATGTCAGTGTCCAGGGCCAGCAGTGGCGGCGGCAAGGGGGGGGGCGAAGAGGCGGAGCTTGCGCAGACAAGCGGGGTCGGATGCTTCGGGCCTTCGCCACTGCGCAGCCAGCGCTTGCGTACGCAGAACAGGTCGGCCAGTTCCTCGAGCCTGGCCAGGGGCACGCCGCGTTTGAACCAGTTGTTGACGTGCTGCGGCGTGATCCTGCGCTGCGCGGCAAAGTCGGAAGGGGTCAGGTTGCACTCCAGCAGGAGGGCTTTGAGACGGTCACCGGATGTTTTCATGATGGCGAGTCTATCGCCCGTTGAACGGTGTGGAAATCAACCCGATGTCGAGGGTATTTGTAGGAAACGTGGCGGTTTGTAGGGGGTTGCTTAGGATTCGGTAGGAAGATTCGATACGGTCCTCAAATGCAGAGCCAAAACGCTGCCTCAGGCCCGCTGCCGGGTGGCTGACGGCGCCCATAAAAAAACCCTGCCGGAGCAGGGTTTTCTTCGTGTCAGGTTCAGCCCTTGTAGGCTGCGACCGACTTGGTGATCGCGGCGCGGGCGGCGTCGGCGCCTTCCCAGCCTTCGATCTTGACCCACTTGCCCTTCTCGAGATCCTTGTAGTTCGCGAAGAAGTGCTCGATCTGCTGGATCAGCAGGGCAGGCAGGTCGGTGTATTCCTTCACGTCGACATACAGCTGCGACAGCTTGTCGTGAGGAACGGCGATGACCTTGGCGTCGCCGCCGCCGTCGTCGGTCATGTTCAGCACGCCAACCGGGCGGGCGCGGATCACCGAGCCTGGGGCGACCGGGTACGGGGTCACGACCAGCACGTCCAGCGGATCACCGTCGTCGGCCAGGGTGTTGGGGATGAAGCCGTAGTTGGCCGGGTAGAACATCGGGGTGGCCATGAAGCGGTCGACGAACAGGGTGTCGCTGTCCTTGTCGATCTCGTACTTGATCGGCGCGTGGTTGGCCGGGATCTCGATGGCGACGTAGATGTCGTTCGGCAGGTCTTTGCCGGCTGGAATCTTGCTGTAGCTCATTGGGCAATGCCCCCGTGTTTGATCAAAAAAGTGGCGGCGATTATAGGCACATTCCCACATTGGGTGCCACGCCCGGCCTGATGCGCGGCGTTCAGCCGTGGCTGGCGCGGTAGTCCGGGTGCTCGGCCTGCAGACGTGCCAAGCGGCCCAGCGGATCCTGGCGGTAGAACAGCGATAGCTGCTGGTAGACCTTCGGGTAGGCCTCATGCAGCAGGTCGGGAGCGCTGAAGAAGTATTCGCTGGTGACGGCGAAGAACTCGGCCGGGTTTTCCGCGGCATAGGGGTCGATGGCCGTCTCGGCGTCGGGGTTGGCGTCGAGCTGGCGGTTCAGCTCGTCGTAGGCCTGCTGCATGGCCTGGGCCCAGTCCTCCACGCGCATGCCGTTGTGCAAGGGCGGCAGGCCGTTGGCATCGCCGTTGAGCATGTCCAGCTTGTGCGCCAGTTCGTGGATGACCAGGTTGTAGGCCTCCCAGCCGCCGCTGCCCAGGACACCGGGCCAGGCGAGGATCACCGGCCCCTGCTGCCAGGCTTCGCCGCTGTGCTCGGCGTCCCAGACATGCTCGACCCCGCTGCTATCGCGGTGGCGCTGGGGGCTCTTGAAGTCGTCGGGGTAGAGGATGATCTCGTGGAAGCCCTGGTACCAGTTCAGTTCGCCCAGGTGCAGCAGCGGCAGCTGGGCCTGGGCGGCGAGGAACAGGCGATGCTCGTCGTCCAGCTCGACGCCGGGCAGGGTGGTCAGGTGCTTGTCGTGCAGGAACAGCACGCAGGCGTCACGCAACCAGCGGTCTTCTTCGTCGCTGATGCCGTCGAGCAGCGGCAGGCGATCACGGATCACCTGCCACAGCTGTGGATCGACCGGATAGCGGGCCAGGGTGCGCCGGCGCCGCCAGGCGCTGAACGACCACATGCCCAGGTCAGTGGGCCTTCGCCGTGCGACCGAAGCGGCCGCGCAGCAGGCCAAGGATCATCGGTATCAGCGACAGCAGGATGATCGCCACCACCATCAGCGACAGGTGCTGCTTGATGAACGGCACGTTGCCGAAGAAGTAGCCCAGGGTCACCAGGCCGCCCACCCACAGCAGCGAGCCGGCCACGCTGAAGGCCAGGAAGCGCGGGTAGTGCATGTGGGCGATACCGGCGACGAACGGCGCGAAGGTACGCAGGATCGGCAGGAAGCGCGCCAGGGTGACGGTCTTGCCGCCATGGCGCTCGTAGAAATCGTGGGTGCGCTGCAGGTAGTCCTTGCGGAAGATCTTCGAGTTGGGGTTGCGGAACAGACGCTCGCCCGCCGTGCGCCCGATCACGTAGTTGGTGCTGTCGCCGAGGATTGCCGCGGCCATCAGCAGGCCGGCCAGCAGTACCGGGTCCATCCCGCCACCGGCGGCCACGGCGCCGGCGATGAACAGCAGCGAGTCACCCGGCAGGAACGGCATGACCACCAGGCCGGTCTCGCAGAAGATCACGGCGAAGAGGATGGCGTAGATCCAGGGACCGTAGTTGTTGACCAGCAGATCGAGGTAGGCATCGAGATGCAGGATGAGGTCCAGCGGGTTGAAATCCATGTACAGCACCTGTGTTCTTGACCCGCTTCCACGGGCACGCGATGACGGACAGCGCCATGGTTGGGGAGGGTTTACCGGTTGTGCCGGTAACTTTTCGCACATGACAGGAGGGGGATTATACGGCGAAGTCCGGATTGTGCCCGGAGAGTTTGTAGCGAGGGGTTACGACTGCCTGATCGCGTGCGTGGGAGCGGACTTGCCCCGCGCTGGGGCCATCGCGGGACAAGCCCGCTCCCACGGTACGTAGCTTGCTCAATCCTGGCTGATCGGCAGGATGTAGTTCTCGAACTCGGTGTCTTTGCGAAAGCCCATGGATTCATAGGTCTTGCGCGCCACCTCGTTGTCGCTGCTGGTGGACACGCGCATGCGCACGGCGTTGGATTTCTTGGCCATTTTCTTGGCCTCGCGCATCAGGTTGTCGGCTACCAGCATGCGCCGCGAGTCCTCGGCCACATAGATATCGTTGAGGATCCACACGCGCTTGAGCGACAGCGACGAGAAGCTCGGGTAGAGCTGGCAGAAGCCCATCAGGCGGTCATCGCCATCATCCGGCAGGGCCAGGTAGATGATCGATTCCTTGCGCTTGAGGCGCTTCTCGAGGAAGGCCCGCGAACTGTCCGGGTAAGGCAGTTGCCCATAGAACTCGCGGTATTTCACGAACAGTGGGGTGAGCAGGTCAAGGTGTTCCAAGGTTGCCTGGATGATGCGCATGGGCGGGCCTCTGAGTCCATTGGGAATACGGCGGATTGCCAGCAGCGTCCACTGGCATGCTGCCTAAAGCAGGCTAGAAGCGCAATCCGCCTTCGGTGACATGTTTTTTACCCTTCACCGAGCAGGAAGTTTCCGCTTTTCCCGGCAGAATCTTCGCTGTCGATACTATGGACCTCGGCTTCGTCCTTTAGATTCACCCCCGACAGCTGGCGCCTGCAGGCCTCGCGCATCAGGTACAGCAGGCGATGAGCGGCCATGCCGTAGCTCAGGCCTTCCAGGCGCACATTGGAGATGCAGTTGCGGTAGGCGTCGGTCAGGCCGACCTTCGGCGCGTAGGTAAAGTACAAACCCAGGCTGTCGGGTGAACTCAGGCCTGGGCGTTCGCCGATCAGCATCACCGTCATGCGCGCGCCGAGCAGTTCGCCCACTTCGTCGGCCACCGCGACCCGACCTTGCTCCACCAGGATCACCGGGGCGCTGCTCCAGCCATCGGCGGCGGCCTGCTCCTCGAAACGGCTCAGGAAGGGCAGGGTGTGGCGGTGCACGGCCAGCGCCGACAGGCCATCGGCAACAACGATGGCCAGGTCGACGCCGCCTGGGTTGGCCTGGGCGTGCTCGCGCAGGCATTGGGCCGAGTCCTCGTGCAGGCGCCGGCCCAGGTCCGGGCGTTGCAGGTACTGGTGGCGGTCGCTGGCGGCGCTGTGCAGCAGCAGGCTGTCGCGCCCGCGGTCGCTGAGTTGCTGGCGCAGGCCGACGTGGTCGAAGGGCAGGTGCACGGCGTCGCGGGCCTGGGCATGGGCGAACTGGAAGTCCAGTTGGGCGCCGGTCGGCAGGCTGATGCCGGTGCGACCCAGGGCGATGCGTGCCGGCGTCAGGTTGCGCAGGGCTAGCCAGGGGTTGTCGGGGGTGGGGGTGTGTCGTTCCATGCTCACCTCTAGGCCAGCTGTGCCAGGGCCTGGCGGAAGGCCGCCGGCAGGTTGTCGCCGAAGCGGATGCGGCCATCGGCCTGGGTGAAGATACCGGTACGTTCCAGCCACGCCTCGAATTCCGGCCCGGGCTTGAGGCCCAGGGTCTGGCGGGCATAGAGCGCGTCGTGGAACGAGGTGGTCTGGTAGTTGAGCATGATGTCGTCGGAACCGGGGATGCCCATGATGAAGTTGATCCCGGCCACGCCCAGCAGGGTCAGCAGGGTGTCCATGTCGTCCTGGTCGGCTTCGGCGTGGTTGGTGTAGCAGATGTCGCAGCCCATCGGCACGCCCAGCAGCTTGCCGCAGAAGTGGTCCTCGAGGCCGGCGCGGATGATCTGCTTGCCGTTGTACAGGTACTCCGGGCCGATGAAGCCGACCACGGTGTTGACCAGGAACGGCTTGAAGTGCCGGGCCACCGCATAGGCGCGGGTTTCGCAGGTCTGCTGGTCGACGCCGTGGTGGGCGTTGGCCGACAAGGCGCTGCCCTGGCCGGTCTCGAAGTACATCAGGTTCTGCCCGACCGTGCCGCGCTTGAGTGACAGGCCGGCCTCGTAGCCCTCCTGCAGCACGTTGAGGTTGATGCCGAAGCCGGCGTTGGCCGCTTCGGTGCCGGCGATGGACTGGAACACCAGGTCCAGCGGCACGCCGCGGTTGATCGCCTCGATCGAGGTGGTGACGTGGGTCAGCACGCAGGACTGGGTGGGGATGTCGTAACGCTGGATGATCGCATCGAGCATTTCCAGCAGCGCGCAGATCGAGGCGATGCTGTCGGTGGCCGGGTTGATGCCGATCATCGCATCGCCGTTACCGTACAGCAGGCCGTCGAGAATGCTCGCGGCGATACCGGCCGGCTCGTCGGTGGGGTGGTTGGGCTGCAGGCGGGTCGACAACCGCCCGCGCAGCCCCATGGTGCCGCGGAATGCGGTGACCACGCGGATCTTCTGCGCCACCAGCACCAGGTCCTGCACGCGCATGATCTTCGACACCGCCGCGGCCATTTCCGGCGTCAAGCCGGGGGCCAGGGCCCTGAGGCTGTGTTCGTCGGCCTGGTCGCTGAGCAGCCAGTCGCGCAAGCCGCCGACGGTCAGGTGGCTGACCGCGGCGAAGGCCGCGGCATCGTGGGTGTCGATGATCAGGCGGGTGACTTCGTCCTGTTCGTAGGGGATCAGCGCTTCACTGAGAAAGTGCTTGAGCGGGATGTTGGCCAAGGCCATCTGCGCGGCCACCCGTTCGCCGTCGTTGCTGGCGGCGACGCCGGCCAGGTAGTCGCCCGAGCGTGCCGGGCTGGCCTTGGCCATCACCTCCTTGAGGCTGTCGAAGCGGTAGACCTGGTGGCCCACGGTATGCGTGAAACTTGCCATACAGAATCTCCAGGGCGCCGCAGGGCTGGCCTGCGGCGCAAGTCGGCAATCAGTGCAGGGCCTCTTCGGCCTTCTGGATCGCGGCGAATTCCTCTTCCGGTGTACCGGCCACCAGGTGGTGGCGGCTGTAGAACGCAAAGTAGGCAATTAATACTGCATAGATCACCGCGGCGCCAATCACCACCCGCGGATCGACCAGGAACCCGGCGACCACGGCGATACAGGCCAGTACCAGGGCCACGCTCGAGGTGAAGATGCCGCCGGGGGTGCGGTACGGACGCTCCATTTTCGGGCGACGGACACGCAGGGTGATGTGCGCGGCCATCATCAGCACGTAGGACAGCGTGGCGCCGAACACCGCCACCAGGATCAGCAGGTCGCCCTGGCCGGTCAGCGACAGGGCGAAGCCGATGATCCCGGGGATCACCAGGGCCAGTACCGGGGCCTTGCTCTTGTTGGTCTCGGACAGTTTGCGTGGCAGGTAGCCGGCGCGGGAAAGCGCGAAGATCTGCCGCGAATAGGCATAGATGATCGAGAAGAAGCTGGCGATCAGGCCGGCCAGGCCCACCAGGTTGACGAAGCCGCCCATCCAGGTCGAACCGCCGTAGGCCTTCGACAGCGCCTCGACCAGCGGGTTGCCCGAGGCCTTGAGGGCTTCGGAACCGGCGCCACCGGGGCCGACCACCAGGATCAACAAGGCGAAGGCCAGCAGCACCAGCATCGCGCCGATCAGGCCACGGGGCAGGTCACGCTTCGGGTTCTTGGTCTCTTCGGCGGCCAGTGGTACGCCTTCGACCGCGAGGAAGAACCAGATCGCATAGGGGATCGCCGCCCAGACACCGACATAGCCGAACGGCAGGAAGCTGCTGGCGCCGACGGCGTCGGTCTTGGCGATGTCGAACAGGTTCGCTGCATCGAAATGCGGCACCATGCCGATCAGGAATACCGCCAGGGCGATGGCGGCAACCGCGGTGATGATGAACATCAGCTTCAGCGCCTCGCCGACGCCGAAGATGTGGATGCCGATGAACACGATGTAGAAGGCCAGGTAGATCATCCAGCCGCCGATGCCGAACAGCGACTGGCAGTAGGCACCGATGAACACGGCGATGGCTGCGGGCGCGATGGCGTACTCGATGAGGATCGCCGTGCCGGTGAGGAAACCGCCCCAGGGGCCGAAGGCGCTGCGGGCGAAGCCGTAGCCGCCGCCGGCGGTGGGGATCATCGACGACAGTTCCGCCAGGGAGAAGCACATGCACAGGTACATGGTGGCCATCAGCAGGGTGGCGAGGAACATGCCGCCCCAGCCGCCTTGTGCCAGGCCGAAGTTCCAGCCGGCGTAGTCGCCGGAGATCACATAGGCCACGCCCAGGCCCACCAGCAGGACCCAGCCGGCGGCGCCTTTCTTCAGTTCACGTTGCTGGAAATAGTCCGAGCCGACCTTTTCGAAGTCGACGGAGGAGCTTGCCGGCGCGCCGGCGGAATGATCGCTTGGCATAGGGTTCACCTGTTTTTCTTCTTGGTGGCCGGAAGGGTTCCGGGCCGATGGTGATAGGTACTGCAGGAAGCGAGCCAGAGCAGGTGCTGCACGGCAACCGCAAATGGCCTGATAACGGTGGTGGCTTCATCGCCGGCAAGCCGGCTCCCACAGAGCACTGCGCAGTCCCTGTGGGAGCCGGCTTGTCGTGGCGACGAACCGCGGCGAAAGGGCTGCAAAGCAGCCCTAATCCACGCTCTAGAAGAAGCCCAGCGGGTTGATGTCGTAGCTCACCAGCAGGTTCTTGGTCTGCTGGTAGTGGTCGAGCATCATCTTGTGGGTTTCACGGCCGACGCCGGACTTCTTGTAGCCACCGAACGCGGCATGCGCCGGGTACAGGTGGTAGCAGTTGGTCCACACGCGGCCGGCCTTGATGCCGCGGCCCATGCGATAGGCGCGGTTGATGTCGCGGGTCCACACGCCGGCGCCCAGGCCGAATTCGGTGTCGTTGGCAATCGCCAGGGCCTCGGCTTCGTCCTTGAAGGTGGTGACGCTGACCACCGGGCCGAAGATCTCCTCCTGGAACACGCGCATCTTGTTGTTGCCCTTGAGCAGGGTCGGCTGGATGTAGTAACCGCTGGCCAGCGCGCCTTCAAGTTGCTCCACCTTGCCGCCGGTAAGCAGCTCGGCGCCCTCTTCCTGGGCGATCTTGAGGTAGGACTGGATCTTCTCGAACTGCTGCTGCGAGGCCTGGGCGCCGACCATGGTGTCGGTGTCCAGTGGGTCGCCGCGCTTGATCTGCAGCACCTTCTTCATCACCACTTCCATGAACTGCGGGTAGATCGATTCCTGCACCAGGGCACGCGACGGGCAGGTGCACACCTCGCCCTGGTTGAAGAACGCCAGCACCATGCCTTCGGCCGCCTTGTCGATGAAGCTCGGCTCGGCCTGCATGATGTCCTCGAAGTACACGTTCGGCGACTTGCCGCCCAGTTCGACGGTGGAGGGGATGATGTTCTCGGCGGCGCATTTCATGATGTGCGCGCCCACCGGAGTGGAGCCGGTGAAAGCGATCTTGGCGATGCGCTTGCTGGTGGCCAGGGCTTCGCCCGCTTCACGGCCGTAGCCTTGCACCACGTTGAGCACGCCCTTGGGCAGCAGGTCGCCGATCAGTTCCATCAGCACGCTGATGCCCAGCGGGGTCTGTTCGGCGGGCTTGAGCACCACGCAGTTGCCGGCGGCCAGGGCCGGGGCGAGCTTCCAGGCGGCCATCAGCAGCGGGAAGTTCCACGGGATGATCTGCCCGACCACGCCCAGCGGCTCATGGATGTGGTAGGCCACGGTGGTTTCGTTGATCTCGGCGGCGCCGCCTTCCTGGGCCCGGATGCAGCCGGCGAAGTAGCGGAAGTGATCGACCGCCAGCGGGATGTCGGCGTTGAGGGTCTCGCGGATCGGCTTGCCGTTGTCCCAGGTTTCGGTGATGGCCAGCAGCTCGAGGTTCTGTTCGATGCGGTCGGCGATGCGCAGCAGGACGTTGGAGCGGTCCTGCACCGAAGTGCGGCCCCAGGCATCGGCGGCGGCGTGGGCCGCGTCGAGGGCCTTTTCGATGTCTTCGGCGCTGGAGCGGGGGAACTCGGCGATCAGCTTGCCGTTGACCGGGGAGGTGTTCTCGAAATACTGCCCCTTTACCGGCGCCACGAACTCACCACCGATGTAGTTGCCGTAGCGGCTCTTGAAGTTGACCTTCGCGCCTTCGGTGCCGGGATGTGCATAACGCATGATGTGTCTCCTGGTCGTTGTGATTGTTGCGGAGTTACCAAGCGTAGAGCAAAGGTCGGGCCAGCGCCTGGAGGCCCTTGTGTATCAATGACTTGGGTCAAGGACGGCGCGGCTATCGAAATGACCTGTACCAGCCTCGGCACGGCCAGGGTGACACTTTGTACCCTTTGCGACACAGGCCGTGACCGCAGGGTCGGTGCAACGTTGCAAAGCGTTCACGCCTGGAGGATGCTGACGGCACGCTCTATCTGCGGAGAACAACAAGAAATGCAGAGCAATCCGTTCAGCCGCCATGCCCAGCAAGTGCTCACGGTCGCCCAAGGCCAGACCAGCGGGCCGGGCAGCGACCCGTCCATCGCCCGCTCCTGGCTGCGCTGCCTGGAGGACTACCACCTCGATCCCGCGCGGGTCCAGGCACCGGTGGTGCTCGAACACGGCCGCCTGCTGGAGAGCCGCGAGCGCCTGCGCCAGGTGCTGCAGATCGCCGACAACGAGATGAACAGCCTGCACCAGCAATTGTCCGGCGCCGGGCACGCGGTGCTGCTGACCGATGCTCGCGGGGTGATCCTCAACTGCGTCACCGCGCCCAGCGAGCGGCGCATCTTCGAGCGTGCCGGGCTGTGGCTCGGCGCCGACTGGAGCGAGGCCCGCGAGGGCACCAACGGTATCGGTACCTGCCTGGTCGAGCGCCAGGCCCTGACCATTCACCAGGACGAGCACTTCCGTGGCCGCCATACCGGGCTGACCTGCTCGGCCAGCCCGGTGTTCGACCCACATGGCGAGTTGCTGGCGGTACTCGATGTGTCGTCTGCGCGGCCCGATGTCTCGCGCCAGAGCCAGTTTCACACCATGGCGCTGGTCAACCTGTCGGCGAAGATGATCGAGAGCTGCTACTTCCTGCGCCACTTCGAGCAGCAATGGCTGCTGCGCTTCCACTTGCAGGCCGAGTCGGTCGGGCTGTTCAGCGAGGGCCTGCTGGCCTTCGATGGTGACGGGCGGATCTGCGCCGCCAACCAGAGTGCGTTGAACCTGCTGGGAACGATCCGCGGTGGAGTGCTGGGCAAGCCATTGGACAGGTTCTTCGCCTGCAGCCACGACGAAATGTTCAGCCGCGCCACTCTCCAGGGCAGCACTGCCTGGCCGCTGTACACCCGCGACGGTCGCCAGGTATTCGCCAGCCTGCGCGGCCAGGCACGGGCGCCGGTGTGGTCAGTGCCGGTGGCCTTGCCCCAGGCCGCTGCGCCGGGTATCTGCCTGCTCGATCCGGCCTTGCGCGAGGACTTCCGTCGCGCCGTGCGAGTGTTCGAGCGTGACGTGCCGCTGCTGTTGCGCGGCGAAACCGGTTGCGGCAAGGAGGCTTTTGCCCAGGCGGTGCACCAGGCCAGCGCACGCCGTGACAAGCCATTCGTGGCGATCAACTGCGCATCGATCCCGGAGAGCCTGATCGAGAGCGAGCTGTTCGGCTATCGCGGCGGCAGCTTCACTGGTGCGCGCAAGGAAGGCATGCGCGGCAAACTGTTGCAGGCCGACGGCGGCACCTTGTTGCTGGACGAGATCGGCGACATGCCGCTGGCCCTGCAGACTCGTTTGCTGCGGGTACTGGAAGAGCGCCAGGTGGTGCCGATCGGTGGTGAGCCGCAGGCGGTGGATGTGCGGATCATCAGCGCCACCCACCGTGACTTGCTGGAACGGGTGGCGCAAGGCGGGTTCCGCGAAGACCTCTACTACCGCCTCAATGGCCTGGAGGTGGCCCTGCCGGCGCTGCGCGAGCGCAGCGACAAGGCGCAGTTGCTCGACTTCCTGCTGGCGCAGGAGGCCGAGGGCCAGGCCATCGGCCTCGACCCGGCCGCCCGACAGGCACTGCTGGCCTTCACCTGGCCGGGTAACGTGCGGCAGATGAGGAATGTACTCCGAACCGTGGTGGCGTTGTGCGAGGAGGGGCGAGTCGAGTATCGGGATCTCCCGCTGGTGGTGCGCAACGTGGGAGCGGCGGCGCGCCGATGCGACTTGCCCCGCGACGGCGCACGACCAGACAACACCGGTGACACTGCCGACGCCATCGCGGGGCAAGCGCGCTCCCACGCCCTCGAAAGTGCCGAACGCCACGCCTTGCTCGGCGCCCTGGAGGCAAACCGCTGGCACATGACCCGCGTCGCCGAGCATCTGGGCATCAGCCGCAATACCTTGTATCGAAAACTGCGCAAACATGGCATAGCAAAGGTCTGCTGAACGAAACAGCGTGTGCGAATTTTCTCGGCCTACGCTACCCTGCCTCGACGTTTTGCGAGGTCGATCATGCACATTCATATTCTCGGTATTTGCGGCACTTTCATGGGTTCGCTGGCGGTGCTGGCCAAGGACCTTGGCCACCGTGTCACCGGCTCCGACGCCAACGTGTATCCGCCGATGAGCACCCAGCTCGAAGCCCAGGGCATCGAGCTGACCCAAGGCTACGATCCGGCCCAGCTGGAGCCGGCACCGGATCTGGTGGTGATCGGCAACGCCATGTCGCGGGGCAACCCGGCGGTGGAGTACGTGCTGAACAAGGGCCTGCCGTACGTATCGGGCCCGCAGTGGCTGGCCGACCATGTGCTGCAGGGGCGCTGGGTACTGGCCGTGGCCGGCACCCATGGCAAGACCACTACCAGCAGCATGCTGGCCTGGGTGCTGGAACACGCCGGCATGAGCCCGGGCTTCCTGATCGGCGGCGTGCCGCAGAACTTCTCGGTGTCGGCGCGCCTGGGCGATACGCCGTTCTTCGTGGTCGAGGCCGACGAGTACGACAGCGCCTTCTTCGACAAGCGCTCCAAGTTCGTGCACTACCATCCGCGCACCGCGATCCTCAACAATCTCGAGTTCGATCACGCGGACATCTTCCCCGACCTGGCGTCCATCGAGCGGCAGTTCCACCATCTGGTGCGCACCATCCCCAGCGAAGGCCTGGTTATCCATCCGACTACCGAGCAGGCACTGGAGCGCGTCATCGGCATGGGCTGCTGGACCCCGGTGCAGACCACGGGCGAGGGTGGTCAGTGGCAGGCGCGCCTGCTCAGCGCCGATGGCTCGCGCTTCGAAGTGCTGTTCGAAGGCCAGGCGCAAGGCGTGGTCGATTGGGCGCTGACCGGCCAACACAACGTCGCCAACGCCCTGGCCACCCTGGCTGCCGCTCGCCATGTCGGCGTCGCGCCGGCCATGGGTATCGAAGGCCTGAGCGCGTTCAAGAGCGTCAAGCGCCGCATGGAACTGGTTGCCGAGGTTCAGGGCGTGACCATCTATGACGACTTTGCCCACCACCCGACCGCCATCGCCACCACCCTAGATGGCCTGCGCAAGCGCGTAGGCGAGGCCCCGGTGATTGCGGTGATCGAGCCGCGCTCCAACTCCATGAAGCTGGGGGCGCACCGCGACGGCCTGCCGGAAAGCGTCAACGACGCCGACCAGGTGATCTGGTACGCACCGCCCAACCTGGGCTGGGACCTGGCCGGCACCGCCGCGCAGTGCAAGGTGCCGAGTGTGGTGGCCGACAGCCTCGAGGCGATCATCGAACGGATCAAGGGCCAAGCCCGCCCGGGCACCCATGTGGTGATCATGAGCAACGGCGGCTTCGGCGGCCTGCACGGCAAGCTGGCCGAGGCGCTGAAGTGAGCGGACCGGAACGCATCACCCTGGCCATGACAGGCGCCTCCGGGGCGCAGTATGGCCTGCGCCTGCTCGATTGCCTGGTGCGCGAGGACCGCGAGGTGCATTTCCTCATCTCCAAGGCCGCGCAACTGGTAATGGCTACAGAGACCGACGTGGTGTTGCCAGCCAAGCCCCAGGCCATGCAGGCGTTCCTGACCGAGTACACCGGCGCGGCCGACGGGCAGATTCGCGTGTATGGCAAGGAGGACTGGATGTCGCCGGTGGCCTCGGGCTCCGGCGCGCCATCGGCGATGGTAGTAGTGCCATGCTCCACCGGCACCTTGTCGGCGATTGCCACCGGTGCCTGCAACAACCTGATCGAGCGGGCGGCCGACGTGACCCTCAAGGAGCGTCGTCAGTTGATCCTGGTTCCGCGCGAGGCACCATTCTCGACCATCCACCTGGAGAACATGCTCAAGCTGTCGCAGATGGGTGCGGTGATCCTGCCGGCGGCACCGGGCTTTTACCACCAGCCGCAGACCATCGACGACCTGGTCGACTTCGTCGTGGCACGCATCCTGAACCTGCTGAATATCCCGCAGGACATGCTGCCGCGCTGGGGCGAGCATCATCATGGGGTCGATGATTGAGGCGGTTTGTGCTGGGGTTGCTGGTGCTGGCCCAGCTCGGTGGCTGCGCCACGGTGCGCACCCTGGATGCCAACAAGCCCGGGGCGCCGGTGGTGTATGCCGGGACACGGCTTGACCTTTACGTGATCAATGGCGGGTGCTGCCCAGACGACCGGTTCGGGGCCGAGGCGCCGGCCTATCCGGGGCTGGACCTGCCGGGCAGCGCGTTGCTCGATACGCTGCTGCTGCCGTTGTCGTTGCTGACAGCGGCGGGGGTGGGGTTCAACGCCACGGGCGGTCTTTGATAACCAAGGGCTGCTGCGCAGCCCAATCGCCGGCAAGCCGGCTCCTACAGGGTTACGCAATCACCTGTGGGAGCCGGCTTGCCGGCGATTGGAGCGGCTCAGGATTGACTATTTCTTCCCCAGCTTGCGCAACTCGTCCGACTCGACCACGCGAATCCCATCCTCCTCCTCCAACGCCAGGCGCCACAGCGCCCGGGCCAGGGTGCAAGCCTCGATGCCGCGGTACTTGCCCGGTATCAGGCGGGCGAACGGTGCGGCCATGCGCTCACCCAGTCGTGGCTCGATTCGCTCGCCCAGCAACAGTGAAGGTCGCACGATGGTCAACTGCGGCCAATCCTGCTGCTTTAGGGCTTCCTCCATCTCGCCCTTGACCCGGTTGTAGAAGATCGACGACTTCGCATCGGCGCCCAGGGCGCTGATCACCAGCAGGTGGCGGGCGCCCAACTCCCGGGCGCGCTTGCTGAAGGCCACGACCATGTCCAGGTCCACGGCGCGGAAGGCCGTCTCGGAGCCGGCCTGCTTGAGGGTGGTGCCCAGGCAGCAGAAGGCGATGTCGACACGGCCGGCCAGTTGCGGGAGAAACATGGCTGGGTCACCCACCGGGTTTTCCAGGTGCGGATGCTCGGCCAGCGGGCGGCGGGTCGGCGCCAGCACGCGGCTGATAGTGGGCTCGTTGAGCAGGCGGTCGAGCAGGTGTTCACCTGTCAGACCCGTGGCACCGGCAAGCAGGACATGCTGAGGCGTCAGGTACATGGTGTGTCTCCCTCGTTACTACACAGCTTAGTGGGCACCAGGGTTTTTTGCCTGATCCCCCGAAGCTGGCTGGGCTTCATTGCGCAGGGCTTGCTCGGCTTGTTGGCGGCGCAGGCGCTGCCAGTGGCTGATCACCGCCGGCGGCGCCCAGAGCTGCGGCTCAGAGGCTTCGAAACCTTCCCTTCGTTCTCGTTCGGCAACGTTTTGCCGCGCCAGTTCAAACGCCTGTTTCAGATCGTCGGTCTGGTTCAATGCCTGGGCGAACAGGGCGTCGCCGAAGTAGGTGAAGTCGGCCTCTTCCGAACAGCCGAATGACACCCGGTCAGGGCGGGCGGCGGTCATGACCAGGGTGCGGTCGTCCTTGAGCGGGGCGATGTAGCCACCGGAGTAGCAGGCGGAGATGACGATCACCTTGTCGCGGTCCTTGAGCGGGGCGAGGGCGCTGGCCAGCTCGTCGGCGGAGAGATCGGCCAGTTGCAGGCGTGGCTGGTCGAGCACCAGTTGGTGGTCGTGGCTGCCATGGCTGGTCAGGTAGATGAATATCAGGTCTTCGGGGCCGCTGCGCTCGGCCAAGGTGCGGGCAGCGCGGGTAATATTCTCGCGGGTGGCCATGGGCCGGTCGGCCAGATGGTCGCGATGGTTGACCAGGGTGATCTGGCCATGGGCGCCGAATCGCACCTTGAGCATGTTGCTGACATAGTCGGCCTCGCGCAGGAACACGCTCTGCTGGCCGTCGCCGGCCACCACCAGGCTGTACAACTGCACCGGCGGGACTGACGCCGGCACCTTGGCCAGCGCATTGGCCAGCAGCTTGCCCTGGTTGAGCAGGGCCAGGTCGAGCGGGTCGGGCAAAAGCTTGCCCTGGGCGTCGCGCACGCGCACGCCGTTGACCCAGGTACCGGCTTCGCTGCGACCGTCCGGGTGGGTCAGCTTGCCACGCCCGTGGTAGGCATCGTCGGCGAAACCGCCGACATACTGGCTACCGTCGGCCAGTTGCAAGGTGCCGGTGCCAGCGAAGCGCCAGTCACGGAAACCACCCTTGTAGCGGCTGCCATCGCTACCCAGCAGTTCGCCCTGGCCGGCCAGTGATCCATCCTTGAAGTCGCCGATCCAGACGTCGCCGTCGGCGCTCTCGTAGCGGCCACGGCCCTCGAGGCGATTGTCCTTGAACTCGCCGATGTACTGTTCGCCGTCGGCGCTGTCGTAGGTGCCGGCACCCTGTAGCTGGCCATCGATGAAGTGGCCGCTGAACTGGTTGCCACTGGCATCGCTGCGCACCCCGGCACCGTTCGGTTTGCCCTTGGCGAACAGGCCCTGGTAGCGGCTGCCGTCAGCCAGCTCCAACTGCCCCGCGCCTTCGTATTGGTCGTCCTTGAACTGGCCGCGGTAGGTCTGGTCGTTTTGCTTGAGGGTGCCTTCGCCATCCCGGCGGCCATGCTTGAAGGTGCCGGCGTAGTGGCTGCCGGGCGTGGTCAGGTCGCCCAGGCCCTGGAACAGGCCTTCACTGAACTGGCCACGGTAGATCTCGCCGTTACTGCCGTGCCATTCACCCTGGCCGTGCCACTGGCCATCCTTGAAGCTGCCGGCGTACCAGCTGCCGTTGGGGTAGTCGATGCGCCCCTCGCCCTGCAGCAGGCCGTTCACCACCTGGCCACGGTAGCGGCCGCCATCGGGCAGGCGCGCGTCCGGCGGAGACAGGGATTCGCCTTCGCCACAGGCGGCGAGCAGCAGGATCAGGGTCAGGGGGAGCAGGGGGCGCATGGCGGCTTCCGGGGAAAACGATGCGCCGAGTATGCCGCAGAATACGCCAGGCCGTGAATTGGGGCGCTGCGCGCCCCGTGCGTCTGTTCCAGGCGCGGTGTGGTGGTCAGACGAAGCAGAGTGACAGTGGTTCGGCGATGTAGGCCGGTTTCTCTTCGCCTTCGATTTCAAGGGTGACTGTGGCCTTGAGCAGCCATTGCCCGGGCTTCTTCTCGGTGGCGTCGGTCAGGTCGACCTTGAGTCGTACCTGGCTGTCGACCTTCACCGGCTGGATGAAGCGCACGCTGTCCAGGCCATAGTTGACCACCATCTTCAGCCCCTCGGGCAGCACGAGGATGTCTTCCATCAACTTGGGGATCAGCGACAGGGTAAGGAAACCATGGGCGATAGTACTGCCGAACGGGGTCTTGGCCGCTTTCACCGGATCGACATGGATGAACTGGAAATCGCCGGTGGCTTCGGCGAACAGGTTGATGCGTTGTTGGTCGATCTTCAGCCATTGGGAACGGCCCAGCTCCTTGCCAACGTACTGCGAAAGCTCTGTAACGGGTACATAGGGCATCGCGACATCTCCAGATTGTCATTTGGTACGAATGTTCAAGATCAGCACGCTGCACCGTTTCAGTCAAGTTGCCCGCTTTTCGCCGAATATCGCCTTATAGGCAATTGCTTAGCGTGCTTATAATGGCCGCCATGTTCTGACGGAGGTCCCTATGCTGTTGCGTGGTCTGACCTGGCTGGTGCTGTTCCAGTTGCTGGGAACGGCGATCAACCACTTGTTCCTGCACATCCTGCCCGGGCCCATCATCGGCCTGTTGCTGCTGCTGGTGTTCCTGATGGTTCGTGGCGAAGTCGGCCAGCCGCTCAACGAAGCCGCTGGCAGCCTGTTGCGCTACCTGCCGCTGCTGCTGGTGCCGCCGGCCGTGGGGGTGATGGTCTATGCCAGGGACATCGCCGCCGACTTCTGGGCCATCGTCGGGGCGCTGTTGATCTCCTGCCTGGCGACCCTGGTGTTCGTCGGCGTGCTGATGCAGAAGCTCATCCAGCGCCAGGGCAGGCACGAGGAGCAGCCATGACCCTCGATTGGCACGGCGCGCTCGACGCGGTCATCCACCATCCCCTGTTCGGTATCGGCATCACACTGGCCGCCTACCAGTTGGTGCTGGCAGGTTATGAAAAGACCCGCTGGATCTTCCTGCAACCGGTGCTGGTGTCGATGCTGGTGGTGATCGGCATCCTGCTTGTCTGCGGCATCGACTACGCCGAGTACCGCAAGAGCACCGAGATCATGAACATCCTCCTGGGCCCGGCCACCGTGGCCCTGGCGGTGCCGCTCTACCTGAACCTGCGGCGGATCCGCCAGCTGTTCTGGCCGACATTTACTACGCTGGTAATCGGAGGCCTGTTCGCCACCGTGGCATGCCTGGCGCTGGGCTGGTGGTTTGGCGCCGAGCACATGATCCTGATGACCATGGCGCCGAAGTCGGTCACCTCGCCGATCGCCATGCTGGTGGCCGAGCAGATTGGTGGCGTGGCGGCCCTGGCTGCGGTGTTCGTGCTGATCACCGGGGTGATCGGCGCGATCTTCGGCCCGGCGCTGCTGAGCCGCTTCGGCGTGCTCAGCCCCGAGGCCCGGGGCATGGCGCTGGGCGTCACCGCTCACGCGGTGGGCACGTCGGTGGCCTTGCAGGAAAGTGACGAATGCGGCGCCTTCGCCGCGCTGGCGATGAGCCTTATGGGAGTGGCCACGGCGGTTTTCCTGCCGTTGGCGGTCAGCCTGGTGGCTTGAGGAATCGAGATGACATTACCGCTGTTTCCCCTCAATACCGTGCTGTTCCCCGGTTGCCTGCTCGATCTGCAGATTTTCGAGGCGCGCTACCTGGACATGATCGGCCGTTGCATGAAGCAGGGTGAAGGCTTCGGCGTGGTATGCATCCTGGAAGGCGAGCAGGTGGGCAAGGCGGCGCCGGTGGTGGCGTCGGTCGGCTGCGAGGCACTGATCCGCGACTTCGTGCAGCAGGACAACGGCCTGCTGGGCATCCGCGTCGAAGGCGTGCGGCGTTTTCGTGTCGAGCGCACCGAGGTGCGGAAGGACCAGTTGATGGTCGGCGAGGTGCAGTGGCTGTCGGAGCTGGCGGACGGACCGTTGCAGGAGCAGGACGATGACCTGCTGGCGCTGCTGCTGGCCCTGGGCGAACACCCGATGGTCGAGGCGCTGGACATGCCGCGGGATGTCGACGGGCGACAGGCATTGGCCAACCAGTTGGCCTACCTGTTGCCGTTCGTGGAAGAGGACAAGCTCGACCTGCTGGCCATCGATTCGCCGCAGTTGAGACTGGAGGCGATCCAGGCATTGTTGGAGCGAATCCAGGGCGAATTGTTCGCCTGAACCATCCAGGCCCGCTCCGATGATCGGCAGGAGCGGGCTGCCCGGTGATGGCCGTCAGTATTGGTAGCGCAGCAGCGCCTTGGGCAGCGCGTGCAGGGCAAAGAACGTCAGCAACGCGATGCACGCTGGCAATACCAGCCACCATACCCGCTGCGGCAGCGCCGTGAGCGGCTGGCGATATTGCACCAGGGTCAGGCTAAGCGCGCACACGCAGCATGCCAGCAGCGCGCCGGCGAGGATATCGGTCGGCCAGTGCGCGCCCAGGTATACCCGCGACAGCGCGATGGCCAGGGCCGGAATGCACCCCAGCAGCACCCAGGTCAGGCGCATGCGCGGCGGTTGGCCGCGCCCGGCCAGCACCGCCAGCACCAGGAAGAAGGCGAACGATGCCGAGCTATGCCCGCTGGGCATGCTGTAGCTGGTCAGCGGGTCGGTCAGCACCTCGGGGCGGGCGCGGGCGAACAACCATTTCAGCGTGCCGTTGGCCAGGGCTGTGCCGATCAGTGTCGCGCCGGCGAACAGCGCGTGGCGCCATTGCCGGGCCAACAGCAACAAGCCCGTGAGCAGGCCACCGAGGAAGAACTGGGTACGGAAGTCGCCCAGGCGGGTAATTACCACCACGGCGCCGTCGATGGCTTGGCTGCGGTGCTCCTGCACCAGGGTCATCACGCCCTGGTCGAATTCGCTCAAGTAGCGCCAGCCGATGAACAGCGCGGCTACCGCCAGGCCACTGAGGGCGGCGATCAGGCGGGTGCCGTGGCGTTGATCGCGGATGCTGGTGCTCAGGCTCAGGCCGATCAGCACCGCCAGGGTGCCCATGACAATCCCCGCGTCCAGCCAGAAGCCCTCCGGCAGTGGCAGGCGCATCGCCGCGCCGGTGGCCCAGCCGGGCAGCAGGTAAGCCACCGACCAGCCAGCGCCAGCCACCAGGCTTACCGCGATGAAGCGCGGCAGTGGCATGTCGAACATGCCGGCGACCATCGGCAGCATCGGCCGCAGCGGGCCGATGAAGCGGCCGACCAGCAGGCTGGCGATACCATAGCGCTGGAAGTACGCCTCGGCGCTGCCGATCCACTCCGGGTGGCTGCGCAGCAACGGCAGGCGGCGGATGTTCTGGTGGAAGTACTTGCCGATGGCATAAGAGATCGCGTCGCCGAGCATGCCGCCGAGGAAACCCAGCAAAAGCGTTTCGCCCAGGCTGAAGGTGCCGCTGCCGGCCAGCACGGCGACCGCGAACAACAGCACGGTGCCGGGCACGATGATGCCGGCGATGGCCAGGCATTCGACGCAGGCCACGATGAAGATTGCCAGGCCCAGCCACTGGGGGTTGGCGCCAAGCCAGGTGGTCAGGCTGTCCAGCCATTGGCCCATGGTTCAGTTTCCTTGTTCAAGCATGAAGAAGTCTTGCCCTTCGACCTGGCCGCGTCGCTGCGGGTTTCGGGTGCAGTGGCGGGCGTAATCGGCATCGACGAAGCGGTAGGGCAAATGTTCGTCGCGGCCATCGGGTATGCCCAGGCGGGTGGTCTGGATCACCCGCGGTACCGCGATGCCGCAATCCTCGACGTACAGGCGCTCGGGGTCGAAACGCCGGGCATCCCAGTGCGGCACCTTCAGGCCCATGGCCCGGCACAGCAGGGTCTGGCCGTTGCACAGGCGCTCGGGCGGGCGCAGGTTGCCGCTGGCGTCGGGGTTGTTCAGTTGCATCCGGGCCAGGCTGTTGGCGTCGGAGATGGCGTCGATCCAGGGGTAGGCGGACTTGATCAGCACCGCGTTGCCCGGGCCCTGGGCGCTGAAGTTCAGTGAGTCGCCGCCGCGGGCGTAGTACATGTAGATATGCCCGCCATCGAGGAACAGCGCCTTGCGCTTCTCGGTGAAACCCAGGGACGCATGGCTGCCCTTGTCGGTGAGGTAGTAGGCCTCGGTTTCGATGATGCGCGCCGCCAGCCAGAGGTCGCCCTGGCGGTGACGGATGACCTTGCCCAGCAGGTCGCGGGCGAGGGTCTGCGCATCGCGATCGAAGAAACTGTCGGGCAGGGCACGGGCCGGGCAGGGGGCTGGGGTGGACATACGGGCGGTTCGTGGCTGTGAAGGCGGGGATGATAGCAATGAATGGCTTAATCGAGGCTGAATCAAGTTGACGCTATCGCGGGGCAAGCCCGCTCCCACGCAAATGGCTGCATGCCCCGTAGGGCGTGGGAGCGGGCGTGCCCCGCGATGACGCTGAGGTATGTTTCGAGATGGGTGGTTACATCTTTTCTACACATTCCTTCCAGCATTTTCTACCATCCGCCACCCGCCGCTGGGCGTACCCGAGCGCTCCAGTTATAATCAGCCGATTTCCCCTTTGCCAAGACACCGAACCCATGACCGAGTCCGTTCTTGACTACATGACCCGCCTGGGTCGCGCCGCCCGTGAGGCCTCGCGGGTGATCGGCCGTGCCAGCACCGCGCAGAAGAACCGCGCCCTGCAGGCCGCCGCCGACGCTCTCGACGCGGCCCGTGACGCGCTCACCGCAGCCAACGATCAGGACCTGGCCAATGGCCGCAAGAACGGCCTGGAACCCGCGCTGCTCGAGCGCCTGGCGCTGACCCCGGCGCGCATCGACGGCATGATCACCGGCCTGCGCCAGGTGGCCAGCCTGCCGGACCCGGTCGGCGCCCTCCGCGACATGAGCTACCGCCCGTCGGGGATCCAGGTCGGCAAGATGCGCGTGCCGCTGGGGGTGATCGGTATCATCTACGAGTCGCGCCCCAACGTGACCATCGACGCCGCCAGCCTGTGCCTGAAGTCGGGCAACGCCACCATCCTGCGCGGCGGCTCCGAAGCCATCCATTCCAACCGTGCCATCGCCACCTGCATCCAGCGTGGCCTGGCCGAAGCCGGCCTGCCGCCGGCAGTGGTGCAGGTGGTCGAGACCACCGACCGCGAAGCCGTGGGCGCGCTGATCAGCATGCCGGAATTCGTCGATGTCATCGTGCCCCGTGGCGGCCGCGGCCTGATCGAACGCATCAGCCGCGATGCCCGGGTACCGGTGATCAAGCACCTGGACGGTATCTGCCACATCTTCGTCGATGCCCACGCCGACCTGGACAAGGCCTGGCGCGTTGCCTTCAACGCCAAGACCTACCGTTACGGTATCTGCGGCGCCATGGAGACGCTGTTGGTGGACCAGTCGGTGGCCGAGCGCTTCCTGCCGGAAATGGCCCGTCGTTTCCAGGACAAGGGCGTCGAACTGCGCGGTTGCGAGCGCACCCGGGCGTTCATCGACGCCAAGCCGGCCAGCGACGACGACTGGCACACCGAATATCTTGACGCGATCCTGTCGATTCGCGTGGTCGACGGCCTGGAGCAGGCCATCGAGCACATCAACCACTATGGCTCGCACCACACCGATTCGATCATCACCGAGCACCAGGGCCAGGCCCGGCGCTTCATGGCCGAGGTCGACTCGGCGTCGGTCATGCTCAACACTCCGACCTGCTTCGCCGATGGCTTCGAATACGGTCTGGGCGCGGAAATCGGTATCTCCACCGACAAGCTGCATGCCCGCGGCCCGGTCGGCCTGGAAGGCCTGACCTGCGAGAAGTACGTGGTGATCGGCGATGGCCAGCTGCGCGGCCAGGAGCCGTGCTGAGTTGAGCAACCCTGTCGCAGTCCGGCGCGTCGGCATTCTCGGCGGCACCTTCGACCCGGTGCATATCGGCCACCTGCGCAGTGCGCTGGAAGTGGCCGAATTCATGTGCCTGGACGAACTGCGCCTGCTGCCCAACGCCCGGCCACCGCACCGCGACACCCCGCTGGTGGCCGCGCAGGACCGCCTGGCCATGGTGCGCGGCGCCGTGCAGGGCGTCGAGCGCCTGAGCGTGGATGCCCGCGAGCTGGCCCGCGACAAACCGTCGTACACCATCGACACGCTGGAGTCGATCCGCGGCGAACTGAACGCGCACGACCAGTTGTTCCTGGTGCTGGGCTGGGACGCATTCTGCGGCCTGCCCAGCTGGCATCGCTGGGAAGAGCTGCTGCAACACTGTCACATCCTGGTGCTGCAACGCCCGGATGCCGATGTCGAACCCCCTGACGAGCTGCGCAACCTGCTGGCGGCGCGCTCGGAGAGCGATCCCACCGCCATGTCCGGCCCGGCGGGGCACATTTCGTTCGTCTGGCAGACCCCGCTCGCGGTGTCCGCCACGCAGATCCGACAGCTGCTGGCCAGCGGCAAGTCGGTGCGGTTCCTGGTGCCGGACGCAGTACTGGCCTACATCGAGGCGCACGACCTGTATCGTGCGTCCAACTGACGGCGCCCATGGGCGCCTCAATCAATGAGTTGAACGAGTTTTATATGACCAAGCAGAAAATCAACGGCATCAGCGGCGAAGAACTGGTCGAACTGACCAAGGCCGCGCTGGAAGACGTCAAGGCCCAGGACATCCAGGTCATCGACGTGCGTGAAAAGCACAGCCTGACCGACTACATGATCATCGCCACCGGTACTTCCAACCGCCAGATCAACGCGATGCTGGAAAAGGTCCGTGAAGCGGTCAAGGCCAAGGGCGCACAGCCACTGGGCGAAGAAGGCAAGGGCGACAGCGACTGGGTGCTGCTGGACCTGAACGACGTCATCGTGCACATGATGACCGCCGCCGCCCGCCAGTTCTACGACCTGGAACGCCTGTGGCTGGGCGCCGAGCAGAGCCGCGCCAACGACGGCAAGCACCACAGCCCGGAGCACGCTCACGAGTACTCCGACAAGCTCAAGGACCGGGAATAAGGAAGCGTCGTGCGTCTGCGCCTGATCGCGGTCGGCTCGCGCATGCCCAAGTGGGTCGAGGAAGGCTGGCATGAATATGCCAAGCGCCTGCCCCCGGAGCTTGCGCTGGAGCTGGTGGAAATCCCGCTGAACACCCGCGGCAAGAACGCCGATGTCGCCCGCCTGATCCGTCAGGAGGGCGAGGCGATGTTGAGCAAGGTGCAGCCTGGGGAACGCATCGTCACCCTCGAGGTCCATGGCAAGCCCTGGAGTACCGAGCAACTGGCGGGCGAGCTGGACCGTTGGCGCCTGGATGCGCGTACGGTCAACCTGATGGTGGGCGGCCCGGAAGGGCTGGCGCCGGAAGTCTGCGCACGCAGCGAGCAGCGCTGGTCGTTGTCGCCGCTGACGTTGCCGCACCCGTTGGTAAGGATACTCATCGGCGAGCAGATCTACCGCGCCTGGACCGTGTTGTCCGGGCATCCCTACCACAAATGAACCTGTAAGCCTGTCCGATGCCGCAGCAGATCCGCCTCAAGGACCACGAGAAAGACGCCCGCCTGGTGCGCAACCGCGTCGTCGTGGGCGCCGTGGCGGTGGTGCTGCTCGTCTGCGTATTGATCGCCCGGCTGTATTACCTGCAGGTCATCCAGTACGACTATCACTCGACGCTGTCGGAGAACAACCGGGTGCATGTGCAGCCGATCCCGCCGACACGCGGGCTGATCTTCGACCGCAACGGCGTGGTGGTGGCCGACAACCGCCCCAGCTTCAGCCTGGTGATGACCCGCGAACGCGCTGGCAACGCGGGCAAATGGCAGGATGTGCTGGACGTGATCGTCGAGGTGCTCGAGCTTACCCCTGACGACCGTGCCCTGTTCGAAAAGCGCATGAAGCAGGGGCGCAGGCCGTTCGAGCCGGTGCCGATCCTGTTCGAGCTCAACGAAGAACAGATCGCCCGCATCGCGGTCAACCAGTTCCGCCTGCCTGGGGTAGAGGTGGCGGCGCAGCTGGTTCGCCACTATCCCCAGGGCGCGCACTTCGCCCATTCGGTGGGCTATGTCGGGCGCATCAACGAGAAGGAACTCAAGACCCTCGACCCGGTGAACTACAGCGGTACCCACCATATCGGCAAGACCGGCATCGAGCGCTTCTATGAAGACGAACTGCATGGCCAGGTGGGCTACGAGGAAGTCGAGACCAACGCTCGGGGCCGGGTGCTGCGGGTGCTCAAACGCACCGATCCGAAGCCGGGCAAGGATATTGTCCTGAG
Source organism: Pseudomonas sp. CCOS 191 (assembly GCF_001007005.1). Classification (NCBI taxonomy): domain Bacteria; kingdom Pseudomonadati; phylum Pseudomonadota; class Gammaproteobacteria; order Pseudomonadales; family Pseudomonadaceae; genus Pseudomonas; species Pseudomonas sp. CCOS 191. The sequence continues at coordinate 5,380,787 of NZ_LN847264.1, read as the reverse complement.
CCTCGACATCAAGCTGCAGGAAGCCGCCGAGCAGGCGTTGGGCGGGCGCCGTGGCGCCATCGTCGCCCTCGACCCGCGCACCGGCGAGGTGCTGGCGATGGTCAGCCAGCCGAGTTTCGACCCCAACCTGTTCGTTACCGGCATCGGTTTCAAGGCCTACGCCGAACTGCGCGACTCGATCGACCGGCCGCTGTTCAACCGCGTGCTGCGCGGCCTCTACCCGCCGGGCTCGACCATCAAGCCGGCGGTGGCGATCGCCGGGCTCGACAGTGGCGTGGTGACGGCAGGCAGCCGGGTGTTCGACCCGGGTTACTACCAACTGCCCAACTACGATCACAAATACCGCAACTGGAACCGCACCGGCGATGGCTGGGTTGATCTGGATGTGGCGATCATGCGGTCAAACGATACGTATTTCTACGATCTTGCGCACAAGATGGGCATCGATCGGCTGTCCAGCTACATGAACAAGTTCGGTATCGGGCAGAAGGTCGCTCTCGACATGTTCGAGGAGTCGCCCGGCTTGATGCCGTCCCGCGAGTGGAAGCGCGCCACCCGCCGGCAGGCCTGGTTCCCCGGCGAAACGCTGATTCTCGGCATCGGTCAGGGCTATATGCAGACCACGCCGCTGCAGTTGGCCCAGGCCACCGCGCTGATCGCCAACAAGGGCGTGTGGAACCGCCCGCACTTGGCCAAGACCATCGAAGGCCAGCCGCCGGTGGACGAGAACCCCATGGAAAACATCGTACTGCGCGATAAGTCCGACTGGGCCCGGGTCACCCATGGCATGGAGCAGGTGATGCACGGCGCCCGAGGTACCGCCCGCAAGGCCGCCATCGGCTCGCAGTACCGCATTGCCGGCAAGAGCGGTACCGCCCAGGTGGTGGCGATCAAGCAGGGCGAGAAGTACGACCGCAACAAACTCCAGGAGCGCCACCGCGACCACGCCCTGTTTGTCGCCTTCGCCCCGGCCGACGACCCCAGGATCGTGGTCTCGGTGATGGTCGAGAACGGCGAGTCCGGCTCCGGTGTCGCTGCCCCCGTGGTACGTCAGGTCATGGATGCCTGGCTGCTTGACGAGAATGGCCGGCTCAAGCCCGAGTTCGCCCCCGCCACAGTCGCCCAGGAATCGGCCCCGTGAAGAACAACTTCGACCGCATGCTCTCCAGCGAGGACGTGATGCGCAGGCGCGCCAGCTTCCTGCAGCGCATCCATATCGACGGCCCCTTGCTGCTTATTCTGCTGACGCTCGCCGCCGGCAGCCTGTTCGTGCTGTATTCGGCCAGCGGCAAGAACTGGGACCTGCTGATGAAGCAGGCCAGCTCGTTCGGTATCGGCCTGGTGTCGATGTTCATCATCGCCCAGCTCGAGCCGCGCTTCATGGCGCGTTGGGTGCCACTGGCGTACCTGGCAGGGGTGTTCCTGCTGGTCGTGGTGGACGTCATGGGCCACAACGCCATGGGCGCCACACGGTGGATCAACATTCCCGGGGTGATCCGCTTCCAGCCCTCGGAATTCATGAAGATCATCATGCCGGCGACCATCGCCTGGTACCTGTCCAAGCGCACCTTGCCGCCGCACCTCAAGCATGTGGCGATCAGCCTGATCCTGATCGGCGTGCCGTTCATTCTCATCGTGCGTCAGCCCGACCTGGGCACGGCGCTGCTGATCCTCGCCTCCGGCGCTTTCGTGCTGTTCATGGGTGGGCTGCGTTGGCGCTGGATCGTCAGCGTGATCGCGGCGGCGGTGCCGGTGGCGGTGGCAATGTGGTTCTTCGTCATGCACGACTACCAGAAGCAGCGCGTGCTGACCTTCCTCGATCCGGAAAGCGACCCGCTGGGCACCGGCTGGAACATCATCCAGTCGAAGGCGGCGATCGGTTCGGGCGGCGTGTTCGGCAAGGGCTGGCTGCTGGGCACCCAGTCGCACCTGGACTTCCTGCCCGAGAGTCACACCGACTTCATCATCGCCGTGCTCGGCGAGGAGTTCGGCCTGGTCGGCATCTGCCTGCTGCTGCTGATCTACATCCTGTTGATCGGTCGCGGGCTGATGATCACCGCCCAGGCCCAGACCCTGTTCGGCAAGCTGCTCGCGGGCAGCCTGACCATGACCTTCTTTGTTTATGTGTTCGTCAATATCGGTATGGTCAGCGGCCTTCTGCCCGTGGTGGGCGTGCCGCTGCCCTTTATCAGCTATGGCGGAACTTCGTTGGTGACGCTGCTGTCAGCGTTTGGCGTTCTGATGTCGATCCATACGCACCGCAAATGGATCGCACAGGTTTGAAAAAGGTGAAGAATTTCATGCAAGCAGTGCGTGGCTGGGCTGCCCGCCTGGCGCCGTGGTTCGGCGCGTTGGGTCTGCTCGGCGCAGTCCAGCAGGCCAATGCCGGTGACTATGACGGCTCGCCGCAAGTGGCCGAGTTCGTTGGCGAGATGACTCGCGATTACGGCTTTGCCGGCGAGCAACTGATGGGTGTGTTTCGCGAGGTGCAGCGCAAGCAGGCGATCCTCGACGCGATCTCGCGGCCGGCCGAACGGGTCAAGCCGTGGAAGGAATACCGCCCGATGTTCATCACTGATGCGCGCATCGCCCGTGGCGTGGACTTCTGGCGCCAGCACGAGGCCGTGCTGGCCCGCGCCGAGCAGGAATACGGCGTGCCGGCGCAGGTGATTGTCTCGATCATCGGGGTGGAAACCTTCTTCGGCCGCAATACCGGCAACTATCGCGTCATCGACGCGCTGTCGACGCTGGGCTTCGATTACCCGCCACGCGCCGAATTCTTCCGCAAGGAGCTGCGCGAATTCCTCTTGCTGGCCCGCGAAGAGCAGCTCGATCCGCTCACGCTCAAGGGCTCCTACGCCGGTGCCATGGGCCTGCCGCAGTTCATGCCAAGCAGCTTCCGCGCCTATGCCGTGGACTTCGACGGCGACGGGCACATCAATATCTGGAACAACCCGGACGATGCCATCGGCAGTGTCGCCAGCTACTTCAAGCGCCACGGCTGGGTGGCCGGGGAGCCTGTGGTCAGCCGTGCCACCGTGCGTGGCGAGCGCGCCGACGAAGGCCTGACCAGCGGCATCGAGCCGGTGAAGACGGTCGCGCAGTTGCGGGCGCTGGGCTGGTCGAGTCATGATGCGCTGCGCGATGATCTGCCGGTCACCGCCTTCCGCCTGGAAGGTGAATATGGCCCTGAGTACTGGATGGGCCTGAAGAATTTCTACGCGATCACTCGCTACAACCGCAGCGTGATGTATGCCATGGCGGTGCATCAGCTTTCGGAACAGCTGGTTCTGGCACGGGGCGTCAAGTAAATGCGCGAACTCTTCACTGCAAATGCCGCAAAACTGCTGACCTGCGTCGCCGTTGGCCTGGTGCTGGCCAGTTGCTCGTCGAGCCGGCCCTCCACCCCGCAGAGCGGCAACACCGTGCGCGCGCAACCGGGCCTGGACATCAACCGTGCCCACAAGGATGGCGCGCCCTGGTGGGACGTGGACGTCAACAAGATCCCCGACGCCACCCCGACCGTGCACACCGGCAACTACAAGGCCAACCCTTACACGGTGCTGGGCAAGACCTACTACCCGATGCAGGACTCGCGCAACTACCGCGCCGAGGGCACCGCGTCGTGGTACGGCACCAAGTTCCATGGCCAGAACACTGCCAACGGCGAGCTCTATGACCTCTACGGCATGAGCGCGGCGCACAAGACCCTGCCGCTGCCGGCCTACGTGCGGGTAACCAACCTGGCTAACGGGCGCAGCGTGATCCTGCGGGTCAACGATCGTGGCCCGTTCTATTCCGACCGTATCATCGACCTGTCCTACGCTGCTGCGAAGAAGCTCGGCTATGCCGAAAGCGGCACCGCGCACGTGCGCGTCGAGGGCATCGACCCGCAGCAATGGTGGGCCCAGCGTGGTCAGCAGCCGCCGATGGTGCTCAAGGAGCCGCAGGTGGCCCAGGCCCAGCCGATCGCCGCCAGCACCGGGCGCGTCGAGCAGTGGACCCCTCCGCCGCAGCAGCACGCGGCGCCGGTGGTGCCGGTGCAGGTGGGCGGCAACAATGTGCCGAACGCCAGCGGCGGCAGCATCCTGCAAGTGGGCGCGTTCGCCAACCCGGACGCCGCCGAATTGCTGCGCTCGAAGCTGAGCACCATGGTCAGCGCGCCGGTATTCATCAGCTCCGTCGTGCGTAACCAGCAGACCCTGCACCGTGTACGCCTGGGACCGATCAGCAGCCAGGGCGAGATCCAGCAGGCACAGGACAGCATTCGCCTGGCCAATCTCGGCCAGGCGAAAGTCGTGACTGACTGAGCGGCATCGCGCAGCGAACCCGCGCCCATGCCAGGTGGTCCGAACGGCGTGGGAGCGGGCATGCCCAGCAATGAATCAGCACACCGACCTGTCGGTTTGTTCATGAATTGCCGGTCGCAGGTATGTACAATGCCGCTTTTGCCCGCAGCGGCATTACGCCGCACTTTTTGGGCCAGGCCACAGGCCATAAAACTAGACTGACGGGGCGCTGGGCAAACGAACTTGCCCACGGAACATCAGACCATTAGCGATTTACGAGAGACGGATGAACATCACCAACCTTGCCAAACGACTTTGCCTGCCTGTTCTGCTGCTGATCACGCCTGCTGCCTTCGCAGCGGAGCAGATGATGCCGGCACCACCGCAACTGGCCGCCAAGTCCTATGTACTCATGGACGCGTCCAGCGGCAACGTGCTGGTCGAGAACAACGGTGACGAGCGCCTGCCGCCAGCCAGCCTGACCAAGCTGATGACCGCCTACATCGCCACCCTGGACATCCGTCGTGGCCAGATTGGCGAGAACGACCCGGTGACCGTCAGCGAGAACGCCTGGCGCACCGGCGGTTCGCGCATGTTCATCAAGGTCGGCAGCCAAGTGACCGTCAGCGACCTGCTGCACGGCATCATCATCCAATCCGGCAACGATGCATCGGTCGCCCTGTCCGAGCACATCGCCGGCAGCGAAGATGCCTTCGCCGACATGATGAACAAGACCGCCACCGACCTGGGCATGGCCAACAGCCACTTCATGAACCCCACCGGCCTGCCGAACCCGGAGCACTACTCCTCGGCCCACGACATGGCCCTGCTGGCGCGCGCGATCATCAACGAAGATCCGGCGCACTACGCCATCTATTCGCAGAAAGAGTTCTTCTGGAACAACATCAAGCAGCCTAACCGCAACCTGCTGCTGTGGCGCGACAAGACCGTCGACGGCCTGAAGACCGGCCACACCGACGAGGCCGGCTACTGCATGGTCGCTTCGGCCGTGCGCGACGGCCAGCGCCTGATCGCCGTGGTGTTCGGTACCAACAGCGAGCAATCGCGGGCCGCCGAGACCCAGAAGCTGCTGACCTACGGTTTCCGCTTCTTCGAAACCCAGACCTTCTACCAGAAGGGCACCGAGCTGACCCAAGCTCCGGTATGGAAAGGCGCGACCAACCAGGTGAAAGCCGGCCTGGCCAACGATCTGACCATGACCATGCCTAAAGGCCAATTGAAACGCCTCCAGGCTTCGATGACCATGAACCCGCAACTGACCGCGCCCATCGCCAAAGGTGACGTGATCGGCAAAGTGGAAGTCAAACTGGATGAGAAAGTGGTTCACAGTGCCGACCTCATCGCCCTGGACGGCGTCGAGGAAGCAGGTTTCTTCGGCCGCATGTGGGACAGCATCCGCCTGTTCTTCTACGGTTTGTTCAACTGATACGTGACTTGCACGCCCCCGTGAACCAGGCGGGGGCGCTGCTGCCACGGCTTACGAGGCCGTTTCCGCCATGAGCGAAGAAGACGTCAAGTCGCACAAGATCGAATTCCCCTGCGAGGATTACCCGATCAAGGTGATCGGTGACACCGTTGTCGGTTTCAAGGACACGGTAATCGAAATCCTCAGCAAGTACGCCAAGGTCGACCTCTCGACGCTGGCCGAACGCCAGAGCAAGGAAGGCAAGTACACCACGGTGCAACTGCATATCGTTGCCACCGGTGAGGACCAGTTGCACGACATCAACAGCGCCTTGCGCGCTACCGGCATCGTGAAAATGGTGCTGTGATGCCCGCCTGCCTCGGTTTTCGCGATCTTGGCCTGCAGCCCTATGAACCGGTGCTGGAGGCCATGCGTCGCTTTACCGAGCAGCGCGGCCCGGACAGCCTGGACGAAGTCTGGCTGGTCGAGCATCCCCCGGTGTTCACCCAGGGCCAGGCCGGCAAGGCCGAGCACCTGCTGATCCCCGGCGAGATACCGGTGGTGCAGACCGACCGCGGCGGCCAGGTCACCTACCATGGCCCCGGCCAGCTGGTGGCCTACCTGCTGCTGGACGTGCGCCGCCTGAGTATCGGCGTGCGCGAGCTGGTCAGTCGCATCGAGCAGACCCTCATCGACCTGCTCGCCAGCTATGGCGTGCACGCGGTGGCCAAACCCGACGCTCCGGGCGTCTATGTCGATGGCGCGAAGATCGCGTCCCTTGGCCTTCGAATCCGCAATGGCCGTTCATTCCACGGCCTTGCCCTGAACGTGGACATGGACCTTGCGCCATTCCGCCGAATCAACCCCTGTGGGTATGCGGGGCTGGCCATGACCCAGCTGCGCGACCTGGCAGGTCCGATCGAACTCATTGAGGTCAGGACAAGGCTGCGCGGACAGCTGGTCAAGCACCTCGACTATGCTGAGCAGACGACCCTGACGGGCGGAATCGACTGATTATGACAACTGTGCAAGAAGCCGTGCCGAACCTGATCCCGACGCAAGACGTCACCCCGCGCCCTGCTCCTAAAAAAGTGGAAGCCGGCGTGAAGCTGCGTGGTGCCGACAAAGTGGCACGTATCCCGGTGAAGATCATCCCCACCGAAGAGCTGCCGAAAAAGCCCGACTGGATCCGCGTGCGCATTCCGGTTTCCCCGGAAGTCGACCGCATCAAGCAACTGCTGCGCAAGCACAAGCTGCACAGCGTATGCGAAGAAGCCTCCTGCCCGAACCTGGGTGAGTGCTTCTCTGGCGGTACCGCCACCTTCATGATCATGGGCGACATCTGCACCCGCCGCTGCCCGTTCTGCGACGTCGGTCACGGCCGGCCGAAGCCGCTGGATGTCGACGAGCCGAAGAACCTGGCCGTGGCCATCGCCGACCTGCGCCTCAAGTACGTGGTGATCACCTCGGTGGACCGCGACGACCTGCGTGATGGCGGTGCCCAGCACTTCGCCGACTGCATCCGCGAGATCCGCGCGCTGTCGCCGGGCGTGCAGCTTGAGACCCTGGTGCCGGACTATCGCGGCCGTATGGACGTGGCGCTGGAAATTACCGCGCAGACCCCGCCGGATGTGTTCAACCACAACCTCGAGACCGTACCGCGCCTGTACAAGGCCGCACGCCCGGGCTCGGACTACGACTGGTCGCTGGACCTGCTGCAGAAGTTCAAGCAGATGGTCCCGCACGTACCGACCAAGTCCGGCCTGATGCTGGGCCTGGGCGAGACCGACGAAGAGGTCATCGAGGTGATGCACCGCATGCGCGAGCACGATATCGACATGCTCACCCTCGGCCAGTACCTGCAGCCGTCGCGCAACCACTTGCCGGTACAGCGCTTCGTGCACCCGGACACCTTCGCCTGGTTCGCCGAGGAAGGCTACAAGATGGGCTTCAAGAACGTCGCCTCCGGTCCTCTGGTACGCTCGTCGTACCACGCCGACCAGCAGGCACACGAAGCCAAGATCAAGCTCTGAGTCGGGCTTGAGCGGGATATGCCGATGCGCGCCAGAAGGCGGCATCGGCATTTTTTTTGAGCTGCATGTTTCAAGCGACGAGCTGCAAGGAGTGGCGCGATGAATTGCCTGGAGACCGCTGAACCCCTGTTGCCCAAGGCACTGCCTGGCAACGCCCGTTTTGCCATCATCGCCCCGGCTGGCCCGGCGCGGCTGGATACCGACAAGGCTCGCCAATGGTTCGAGAAGCGTGGCCACCAGTGCCGGATCTACCCCGGGGTGCTGCAGGCGGACGGCTACCTGGCGGGCAGCGACGAGCAGCGCCTGCGAGACCTGCATGACGCGTTCCGCGCCCCGGACATCGACGCGATCCTGTGCATGCGCGGGGGCTACGGCAGCATGCGCCTGCTGGACCGAATCGACTTCGACTTGATCCGCCGTCACCCCAAGCCACTGGTGGGCTACAGCGATATCACCGCGTTGCACACGGCGATCAACCGGCATGTGGGGTTGGTGACCTTCCATGGGGCGATGCTCAATGCCGACTTGCTGGGAGCGAAGCTGGAGCCGACCGTGCGCTCATTGTTCGACCAGCTTGGCGGGCAGGTAGTGGCGGGGGACGAGATTGCCCATCCGGCGGCTTTTGCGCTGACCGGAATCATTCCCGGAGTGGCCAGTGGCAGGTTGGTTGGCGGCAACCTGTCGGTGCTTGGGGCAACATTGGCGACCTTGGGCGAAGTCGATACCCAGGGCAGCATCCTGTTCATTGAGGACGTCAACGAGCCGCTCTATCGTGTCGACCGCCTGCTGACCCAACTGCGCCTGGCCGGCAAGCTCGCGGGCGTGCGTGGTGTACTGGTGGGGGATTTTGCCGGGATCACGGTCGCGGCCATGACGCCCTTGCTGCTGGATACCTTCGGTCCGCTCGGGGTGCCGGTTCTGGCGGGGTGGCGTAGCGGGCATTGCAACCCGAATGTGTGCCTGCCGTTGGGGGCGAGGGTCAGGCTCGAAGCGGGAGAAAAGCGGCTGGTGCTCGAACAGGCCTTGTTCAAGACCTGAAAAAGTTGGGGCCGCTTTGCGGCCCCAGTACTTTCTAACGACGCAGGCTGTCGAGCAGCTTATGCGTCGGATAGCCATCGGCCGGCCAGCCCTGCGCCTGCTGGGCATTGCGAATGGCCTTGCGGGTATTGGCACCGATGATCCCGTCGGGATTGCCTGCCTCATGGCCACTGGCGTTGAGCAAGGTCTGCAGCTCGATACGTTCGCTGCGGCTCAGCGGCAGGTCTTCTTTCGGCCAGCTGCCGGCAATGAACCCCCAACCGTAGAAGCGATCCCCCAGCAGGCTCACCGCCAGCGCGTAGGAGGACGAGTTGTTGTACTTGAGGATCGCGCGGAAGTTGTCCAGCACCAGGAACGCCGGCCCACGGGCACCGGCGGGCAGCAGCAGGGCAGCGGACAGCTGGTTGCTGCCAGCGGGCAATGCGGTGCCGGCGGGCAGTTTCACGCCCAGCTGCAACCATTCGCTGACGCTCTTGCGCTGGCTGCCATCGGCCAGCCACCAGTCGAAGCCGGCAGGTACTTGTACCTCGAAGCCCCAAGGCTGGCCACGCTTCCAGCCGGAGGCCTGCAGGTAGTGCGCGGTGGAGGCCAGGGCGTCGGCGGTGCTGTTCCAGATGTCACGGCGACCATCACCGTCGAAATCCACCGCGTGGGTGAGGTAGGTGGTCGGGATGAACTGGGTCTGGCCCATGGCGCCGGCCCAGGAACCGCGCATCGCGTCAGGCTGGATGTCGCCGTTTTGCAGGATCTGCAGGGCGGCGATCAGTTGGTCCTGGGCGAACTGGGGGCGGCGGCCTTCATAGGCCAGGGTGGCCAGCGAACGGATCACCGACTTGCTGCCCTGGAACTGGCCGAAGTTGCTCTCCATGCCCCACACCGAGACCAGCACCTGGCGGTCGACGCCGTAGCGTTGCTCGATGCGTGCCAGCAGCTCGGCATTCTGTTCGAGCAGTTTCTTGCCGTTGCGTACGCGCAGCGGCGACAGGGCACCGTCCAGGTATTCCCAGACCGGGCGGGTGAACTCCGGTTGGCTGCGGTCGGCCTTGATCACGTCCATGTCCGGGGTGACGCCGAGGAAGGCACGGTCGAACAGGCTGGCGCTGATCCCGGCTTGCAGGGCTTGCTCGCGGAAACCGGCCTGCCATTGGGCGAAGGTCTGCAGGGGCTGGATTTCGCTGCTGCTATCGGGCGTGGTGCCGGGCAGCGTAACGACGGGTGCGGGCTGGGCGGGTGCCAGCGGCAGGGCATCGGCGGCGGTGGGTTTCTCGGCGCAGGCGACGAGCAGGATGAAGCTTGTGGCCGCGATCAGCTGGCGGGGTTGCCAGCGGAGAGTGAGACGAGAGGGCATGCACAGATCCAGAATTGCAGGTCAGGTGCCGACCATACCATGCCTGCGCATTTCATGCCTTTTCAGGCGGCCATAAAGCAGGAAGCCTCCCAATCTCTCGATTGGAAGGCTTCGCGGCGGTAGCTGCCTTTGCCTTTTCCTGCCTGTTCCTGGCGGCAGCGGAACAGTGGTTGGGCGATGATCGACTTGGCCTTGTTGGGGCCGTGCTTTTTCGGCTTCTTGCTCATGGCGGGTTCCCGGTCTAGTTGGATTGCGGGCGCACTGTAGGCCTGTAGCGCTATGTGAGCCAATTGATTGTGTTTATGGCGGCGGGGCGCTTTATTCAGCGGGCAGCGCCAGGCGCTGTCCGGCCATGAGCAGCGACAGGCGCGCCAGACTGGTCCACGGCGAGCCCTCGGCCTGGCCCTTGATCTGTGCATCGATACGCTGGGCATCCTGCAGAAGCATGGCCCAGCGCTGCGCAGAGAGGCGCTGCAAGGCCTTGCTCACCAGTGGGCGGCGCTTGTCCCACACCGGCGGGCGCGCCTGGCTGAAGGCCTTGTCCAGCGGCACGCCCTGGCTGAACTGCTGCGCGAGGCCGCCCAGCAGGCGCAGTTCGCGGGCAAGGGCCCAGAGAATGACCGGCGGCTCGACACCTTCGCCGCGCAGTCCTTCGAGCATGCGCAGGGCATGGGCCGCTTCGCCATTGAGAATGGCATCGACCAACCCGAACACGTCGAAGCGGGCGCTGTCGGCGACAGCGGCCTGAACGGTCTCGACGGTGATCTGGTTGCCCTCGGCGAGCAACTTGAGCTTCTCGATCTCCTGGGCGGCAGCCAGCAGGTTGCCCTCGACCCGGGCGGCGATCAGGTCGATGGCGTCACGCTGGGCCGACAGGCCGGCCTGGGAAAGGCGCTGGTTGATCCATTGCGGTAGTTGCTGGGCGTCCACCGGCCAGATCTGGATGAACTGGCAGTGCGCGCCTTCGATCAAGGCCTTGCCCCACTTGGTTTTCTGCGCGCTGCCATCGAGCTTGGGCAGGCTGATCAGCAGCAGCGTGTCCTCGGCCGGGTTGGCGCAGTATTCCATCAGTGCGGCAGCGCCTTTGTCGCCGGGCTTGCCCGAGGGCAGGCGCAGCTCCAGCAGCCGACGCTGGGCGAACAACGACAGGCTGGCCCCGGCCAGCAGCAGGTTGCCCCAGTCGAAGTTGGCATCGGCGCTGAACACCTGGCGTTCATCGTAGCCCTGCTGGCGCGCGGCGCCGCGGATGGCGTCGGCGGCCTCCTGGCACAGCAGCGGGTCGTCACCGCTGACGATGTAGACGGGCGCCAGCTGGCCTTGCAGGTGCTTGTTGAGTTGGGCGGGGGAGAGCTTCATGGCGAAGGGCGGGGCACCTCAGGTGCCCCGTTCAGGCTCAGGGAGCCGGGACTTCCAGCGGCGACTGCTGAGGCGTCTCGTCCTGGATGCGCTGGGCTTCCTTCAGGGCGCGAGCCTCGGCTTCGGCGCGCTCGTTGGCCTTGCGCTGCAGCTCGTCGAGGTGTTCCGGGGTCAGCTGCTGCAGGCGGGCCATCATGCCTTGTACCAGATCGCGGCGCATTTCTTCGCGGACCTGGTTGGCTTCCTGGCCAGAGCCGTTGATGTTGTTGCCGTCGTGAATGTAGTACTTGCGCACCTGCAGTTTGTCTTCGAGCAGGCGTGTGTCGTTCTGGCCTTCCAGTGCGTAGTTGAGCACGATGTTCAGCTCATATTCGGCCGAGCGGCTGCCACCGTCGTAGGTTGCGGCGCGCTGGGTTTCCTGCTCGTTGGTGAGTACCAGCTTGTAGGGTGCGCCGGCGGAGACCTTCACGCCGCTGCTTTCCAGGGTGCGGCGCAGCTGCATGACGGTAGGGCCGTACTGGTTGCGGGCGCCGAGGTCAATTTCCTTGATGCTAAGTTCGTTGGTGCCGGTGCCGCGCAGCTGGAAACCGCAGGCGCTGAGCAGCACAGCCAGGCCCATTACCAGCAGATTGCGTTTGATCATGTGTGTTGCTCCCTCGTGGACCGATTACGCCCGCCTGCAGGATATGCAGGCGGGCGTTGCCATCAGTTGGCGACGATGTTGACCAGTTTGCCCGGAACGACGATGACCTTGCGGATGGTCAGGCCGTCGGTGAAGCGCAGGACGTTCTCGTTGTTGCGAGCAGCGGCCTCGACTTCCTCGCGGCTGGCGGCGGCTGGCATCTCCACCTGGCCACGCAGCTTGCCGTTGACCTGAACCACCAGGGTCACGGTGTCCTGCACCAGTGCGCTCTCGTCGACCGTCGGCCAAGCCGCGTCAATCGCCGCCTGGTCGTGGCCCAGCGCTTTCCACAGCTCATGGGAGATGTGTGGAGTAATCGGTGCCAGCAGCAGGGTCACGGCCTCGAGGCCCTCCTGCAGCAGGGCGCGGTCCTGGGTGGTGGCCTGTGGCGCCTTCTCCAGTACGTTCATCACGGTCATCACCTGGGCGATGGCGGTGTTGAACTTGTGGTACTGGCCCACGTCGGTGCTGGCCTGCTTGATCGCGGCATGTATGGCGCGACGGATGACCTTCTGCTCGTCGCTCAGGGCGGTGATGTCCAGCGTGCCCGGCAGGCCCTGGGCCACGTGGGCCTGTGCCAGGCGCCAGACGCGGCGCAGGAAGCGGCTGGCGCCTTCGACGCCGGAGTCGGACCATTCCAGGCTCATGTCGGGTGGCGAGGCGAACATCATGAACAGGCGGCAGGTATCGGCGCCGTACTGCTCGATCATCGACTGCGGGTCGACGCCGTTGTTCTTCGACTTCGACATCTTCTCGGTACCGCCGATTTCCACTGGCAGGCCGTCGGTCTTCAGGCGAGCGCCGATGATCTTGGCCTTGGCATCACGCTCGATCTCGACGTCGGCCGGGTTGAACCAGTCCTTGCCGCCGTTGCTGGCGACGCGGTAGTAGGTTTCGGCGACGACCATGCCCTGGGTCAGCAGGTTCTTGAACGGCTCGTTGGAGGTGACCAGGCCTTCGTCGCGCATCAGCTTGTGGAAGAAGCGCGCATACAGCAGGTGCAGGATGGCGTGCTCGATGCCGCCGATGTATTGGTCCACCGGCAGCCAGTGGTTGGCGGCTTTCGGATCGACCAGGCCCTTATCGTAGTTCGGCGAGGCGTAGCGGGCGAAGTACCAGGACGACTCGACGAAGGTGTCCATGGTGTCGGTTTCGCGCTTGGCCGCGGTGCCGCATTTCGGGCAGGTGCACTCGTAGAACTCGGGCATGCGCGCCAGGGGCGAACCGGCACCGTCCGGTACCACGTTTTCCGGCAGGGTCACCGGCAGCTGGTCTTCCGGCACCGGCACGTCGCCGCAGGACGGGCAGTGGATGATCGGGATCGGGCAGCCCCAGTAGCGCTGGCGGCTGATGCCCCAGTCGCGCAGGCGGAACTGGGTGCGCGACTTGCCGAGGTCCTTGCGGATCAGCGCGGCTTCGATGGCGTCGAAGGCGCCCTGGAAGTCCAGGCCGTCGAATTCGCCGGAGTTGATCAGCTGGCCATGCTCGCCATAGGCGGCCAGCCATTCGCTGCCGACTTCGTCGCCAACGCTGGTACGCACCACCGCCTTGACTGGCAGGTTGTACTTGTGGGCGAACTCGAAGTCGCGCTCGTCGTGCGCCGGCACGGCCATGACAGCGCCATCGCCGTAGTGCATCAGCACGTAGTTGGCGACCCATACCGGCAGCTTCTCGCCGGTCAGCGGATGCTCGACGAACAGGGAAGTGGCCATGCCCTTCTTCTCCTGCGTGGCCATGTCGGCCTCGGCGACGCTGCCGCTCTTGCACTCGTCGATGAACGCCTGCAGCGCCGCGTTGCCCTGGGCGGCCTGGGTGGCCAGCGGGTGTTCGGCGGCGACGGCCACGTAGGTGGCGCCCATCAGGGTGTCCGGACGGGTGGTGAAGACTTTCAGGGTGCCCTCATGACCGATGCTCGCCTGGTCATAGGGGAACTGCACTTCCATGCCGCGGGACTTGCCGATCCAGTTGCGCTGCATGGTCTTGACCTGCTCGGGCCAGCCCGGCAGCTCGTCGAGGCTTTCCAGCAGCTCGTCGGCGTAGTCGGTGATGCGGAAGTAGTACATCGGGATTTCGCGCTTTTCGATCAGCGCGCCCGAGCGCCAGCCGCGGCCGTCGATGACCTGCTCGTTGGCCAGTACGGTCTGGTCCGCCGGGTCCCAGTTCACGGTGCCGTTCTTGCGGTAGATGATGCCTTTTTCGAACAGACGGGTGAACAGCCACTGCTCCCAGCGGTAGTAGTCCGGCTTGCAGGTGGTGACTTCACGCGACCAGTCGATGGCCAGACCCAGGCTCTTGAGCTGGGTCTTCATGTAGTCGATGTTCTCGTAGGTCCACTTGGCCGGGGCGACGTTGTTCTTCATCGCGGCGTTTTCCGCCGGCATGCCGAAGGCGTCCCAGCCCATCGGTTGCAGGACGTTCTTGCCCAGCATGCGCTGGTAGCGGGCGATCACGTCACCGATGGTGTAGTTGCGCACGTGGCCCATGTGTAGCTTGCCGCTCGGGTACGGGAACATCGATAGGCAATAGTAGGTGTCTTTGCCTGGCTGTTCGGTGACAGCGAACGATTGTTGCTCGTCCCAGGCATTCTGGGCGGCGGCTTCTACATCACGGGGCGTGTATTGTTCGTGCATGGCTACTTTGTATTGAGAGATAAGAGACATGTTCCAGGCAGCTCGACCTCGCTGCGTCCGGCACTCCGGGATCTGCAAGAGTGAACGCCGTAGCATACATGAGCGCCGCGCATCGTGGGAAACCCTGATTGCATCGCCCGCCGCGCGGGCCGTTGGTCGCGGCGCCCGGCCGCTTTTACGAGTGACGCTAAGCTCATCTGTGGGGGGAGATATTCTTACCTTCAATGAGGTGAACGGATGGGAGAGTCGCAACTAACCGCAAGCAAACCGGAGCTTTACGAGCGCTTGATCGACCGTTTGGGCCTGGCACTGGAAGTCGCCAGAACCTCCGTGCGATTGCGCGACGAGATGCCTGCCGAACTGGAGTTGCGTGGCCTGAGCCATGCCGAGTTCGAGGTGATCAAAGCCTACCTGGAATCCCTCCCGGAAGGCCGATTTGCCAGTGCCGGTGCCTACCCGCAACCGGAGCCGTCCTCGGCCAGGATCGTCTGGCTCAAGGACCGCAGGCGCCCCGGCGCCCCAGCCAGCTCCAGGACATTGCCGTCCCGATAGCCGTTCAGGGTTGCAGGCGCGGCGACGCGCCGGTTTTTCGCAATGCACGCATCGATCGGCGCCGGTTGCCCTTGAGGCCCGGTGCCGATCCTCTTAGGCTGCACGCCTTCCATGGAGGTGTGTGATGCCGCTGCGCTTTTTCATCAAACAATGGTTGATGCCGCCCGGCATCCTGTTCCTGTTGCTGCTGGCCGCCTGGTGGTGGCGCCGTCGCCGTCCGCGCCTGGCCGCGGCCTGTTTCACCCTGGGGCTGGGTGGCTTGTGGCTGATGAGCCTGCCACTGACGGTCGAGCAAGTTGCCCGAACCCTTGAAACAGAGCCTGCGTTGGCGCTCGAGGGGTGGGCAGGCCTGGCGTCCAGGGCCGACGCCATCGTGGTCCTCGGCGCCGGGCGGGAGCGCGGCGATCCGGCCTGGGGTGGCCTTGATCAGCCAGCCTACGTTGCCCTCGAGCGCATGCGCTACGCCGCTCAACTGGCCAAGGCTTCAGGGTTGCCGGTGCTGACCAGCGGTGGCTTGCACTATGGCACGCCGCCCAGTGAGGCCCAGCTGATGGCTGACCGCCTCGAGGCGGACTTTGGCGTAAAGGTTTCCTGGAAAGAGGAAGCCAGCCACACCACCTGGGAAAACGCCGAGTTCAGCGCCAAGGTGTTGCAACCGCTGGGTATCAAGCGGGTGGTGGTGGTGACGCAGGCCTGGCACATGCAGCGCTCGCGCTGGAGTTTCGAGCGGGCCGGGTTCGAAGTGGTGCCGGCGCCGGTGGGGTTCCTGGGGCACGATCATGCGCGGCCGTTCGCGGGATTGCTGCCGGAAAACCGGGCAATGTGGCAGAGCGGGCAGTTGCTCAACGAGGCGGTGGGGTTAGTGGGGTATCGCCTGTTCTACTAAGACTTGGGCCGCTACGCGGCCCAAGGGATGCTTCAGACGGTTCGCGCGATGCGCCCGGCCAGCAAGGCCCAGCCCAGCAGCAGCACGCAAACGATCGCCAGCGGCCACGAGCGCCATTGCAGGTACGGCGTCAGTTGCTGCATCGGCACAACCTCGCCATACAGCACGGCCCGCTGGAACTGCGGGACCTGCGCGGTGATCCTGCCGAACGGGTCGATCAGCGCGGTCACACCGTTGTTGGTGGCGCGGATCATCCAGCGGCCGGCCTCCAGCGCGCGCATCTGGGCCATCTGCAGGTGCTGCAGCGGGCCGATCGAGGTGCCGAACCAGGTGTCGTTGCTGATGGTCAGCAGCAGGTCGCTGCGTGCGGCCAGGCTCGCGGCGAAGTCGGGATAGACCACTTCGTAGCAAATGTACGGGGCGATCTGGTATCCCTTGGCCTGCAGCAGTGACTGATCCTCGGGGCCACGGGCGAAATCCGACATCGGCAAGTTGAAGAACTCGATCAGGCCGCGCAGCATGTCCTGCAATGGCACGTACTCACCAAAGGGCACCAGCTTCTGCTTGAGGTAGGTGCCGTCGCCCTCGCCGGTCACGGTGATGCCGTTGAAGTAGCGGCGCTGGTGGTGGACCATCTGCCGCACCGGTACCCCGGTGATGAGTGCCGAGTGCCTCTCGGCGGCAAAGTTGCCCATCATGTCGATGTAGCCCTGTGCCTGGTCCTTGAGCACCGGCACGGCGGTTTCCGGCCAGACCAGCAGGTCGACGGGTTTCGAGCTGAAGCTCATGTCGCGGTACAGCGCCAGTTGCGCATTGACGTGCGCCGGGTCCCATTTCAGGTCCTGCTCGACGTTGCCTTGCAGGGCCGCGACCTTCAGCGGATCGCCTGCCGGCTTGGTCCAGGCGTGATCCTTCAGGGCCAGGCCGATGATCCATGGTGCCACCAGCAACACGACTCCAATGGCCAGGAACGAGCGGCGCTGGCGCAGGCGATGGAGGTTGCACAGCAGGGCGGCGGTAAGCGCCAGGGCGAACGAGATCAGCCACACGCCGCCCAGCGGCGCGAGGCCTGCGAGGGGGCCATCGAGCTGGCTGTAACCTGCGTAGAGCCACGGGAAACCGGTGAGGAACCAGCCTCGGAAAGCCTCTTGCAGCAACCACAGGGCGGCAAAGCACAAGGCGTCGGCCAGCGGCGCTTCGTCGCGGCGCAACCAGCGTGCCCAAAGCCAGGCGGGCAAGGCGAAGAAGAAGGCCAGGCAGGCGAAGAATGCCAGTAGCAGCAGGATCGCCAGCAGCGGCGAGGCGCCGCCGTAGGTGTTCATGCTGACGTAGATCCACCAGGTGCCGGCACCGTAGAGGCCGAAGCCGAAACACCAGCCCCGGCCCAGGGCCTGGCGCGGGCTCAGTTCGCGCAGCCCTGCATAGAACAGCGCGAGGGACAGCAGGGCCAACGGCCAGATGTCGAAGGGGGCCAGGGCCAGCAGGGTGGAGGCGCCGGCCGCCATGGCCAGCAGGTTACCGGGCCAGCCGGGGCGGGTGATCCAGCGCATGTTCGTCCTTAACGGTTGATCGGTGTCAGGCGCAGCAAGTGTATCCGGCGGCTGTCGGCATTGAGAATGCGGAAGCGGTAGCCGCCGATCTCGGTGGTTTCGTTACGTTTGGGCAAATGGCCGAACGCACTCATCACCAGGCCGCCGACCGTATCGAACTCGTCATCGGAGAACTCGCTGTCGAAGAACTCGTTGAAGTTCTCGATCGGGGTCAGTGCCTTGACCAGGAAGTCGCCGCTGGGCAGCGGCTTGATGTAGCTGTCTTCCTCGACGTCATGCTCGTCCTCGATATCGCCGACGATCTGCTCGAGCACGTCCTCGATGGTCACCAGCCCCGCCACGCCGCCGTATTCGTCGATGACGATGGCCATGTGGTTGTGGTTGGCGCGGAACTCGCGCAGCAGCACGTTCAGGCGCTTGGACTCGGGCACGAAGGTGGCCGGGCGCAGCAGGTCCTTGATGTTGAAGCTGTCGCCGTTCTCCTTGAGGATCAGCGGCAGCAGGTCCTTGGCGAGCAGGATGCCGAGCACATCGTCGTGGCTCTCGCCAATCACCGGGTAGCGCGAGTGCGCGGCATCGATCACTGCCGGCAGGAACTCGCGGGGCGACTGGTTGGCCTTGATGCTGATCATCTGCGAACGCGGCACCATGATGTCGCGCACCTGCAGGTCGGCGACCTGGATGGCGCCTTCGACGATGGTCAGCGCTTCGCTGTCGAGCAGCTTGTTCTGATGGGCTTCGCGCAGCAGCTCGAGGAGCTCCTGGCGGTTTTTCGGCTCATGGGCAAAAGCCTGGGTCAGCTTACCCAACCAGGACTTTTGCCCGTTGCTCGATCGGTCTTCGCTCATGGCGGTTACTCGTGATCCTTGCAGTATCAGTGTGTGATTGTTTCGGTTTCGTCGTCGGCGTAAGGGTCCGGATGACCCAGTTCCGCCAGCAATTGCCGTTCCAGCGCTTCCATTTCCTCGGCCTCATCGTCTTCGATGTGGTCGTAGCCGAGCAGGTGCAGGCAGCCGTGGATGACCAGGTGCGCCCAGTGCGCCTCCAGGGACTTGCCCTGTTCGGCGGCCTCGCGCTCGACCACCGGCACGCAGATCACCAGGTCGCCCAGCAACGGGATGTCGAGCAGCTCGTCGGGGACGTCGGCGGGGAAGGACAGCACGTTGGTGGCGTAGTCCTTGTGCCGGTAGGTGTGGTTCAGCTCGCGGCCTTCGGCGGCGTCGACCAGGCGGATGGTCATTTCCGAGTCGGCGCTGCGCTGGCGCAGGGCAAGTTCGCACCAACGGCGGAAGGCGGCGTCATCGGGGGCAGCGGCGTCCGTGGCCCGTTGCAGGTCGAGTTCAAGCATCTTTGCCGGGTGCCTCGGGCTTGGACTGACGGGCTTCGAAGCGGTCGTAGGCTTCGACGATACGCTGCACCAACGGGTGGCGTACCACGTCCTTGGGCTGGAAATGGGTGAAGCTGATGCCTGGCACGTCCTTGAGCACCTCGATCACATGGGCCAGGCCCGACTTGGTGCCGCGGGGCAGGTCGACCTGGGTGATGTCACCGGTGATCACCGCGGTCGAGCCGAAGCCGATGCGGGTGAGGAACATCTTCATCTGTTCGAGCGTGGTGTTCTGACTCTCGTCGAGGATGATGAAGCTGTTGTTCAGGGTGCGGCCGCGCATGTAGGCCAGCGGCGCGATCTCGATCACCTGGCGCTCGATCAGCTTGGCCACGTGCTCGAAGCCAAGCATCTCGTAGAGCGCGTCGTAGAGCGGGCGCAGGTACGGGTCGATCTTCTGGGCCAGGTCGCCGGGCAGGAAACCGAGCTTTTCGCCGGCTTCGACCGCCGGGCGCACCAGCAGGATGCGGCGCACCTGTTCACGCTCCAGCGCATCGACCGCGCAGGCCACGGCCAGGTACGTCTTGCCGGTACCGGCCGGGCCGATGCCGAAGTTGATGTCGTTGGCCAGGATTTCCTTTACGTAGCGCTGCTGGTTGACGCCGCGCGGGCGGATGTTGCCCTTGCGCGTGCGCAGCGAGACGCTGACTTCGTTGACGGCCGGGTTCTCGAGGCTCTCTACCGCCGATTCCTGAAGGTAGAGGTGGACCGTTTCCGGCGACAGGTCGGTGGCCTTGGTCTCGCGATAGAGGCGGCGCAGCAGTTGTTCGGCGGCGGAAGTGGTCTTGGGTTCGCCGATCAGTTCGAACTGATTGCCGCGGTTGCGGATCTCGATGGCCAGGCGTTGTTCGATCAGGCGCAGGTGCTCGTCGAACTGGCCGCACAGGTTGGCGAAACGGTGGGCCTCGAAGGGTTCGAGGATGAAGCGATGGGGTTGTATGGGTGCGTTCAAGGTCGTTTTTAGCCGCTCGACGGCAATGAATGTGAACTCAAGAATAACCCTTGAGTGGCAGTGGCGAAAGCACTGAAACGATCAAGGGTCGCTGGGAAGCGTCCGATCTGTGCGTCAAGCATGGCAGGGCAAGTTGACGAATCGATGATGCCGGGGCCAGCGCCGGGCCGGGCAACGGTTCAGGGAAGCGGGGAGAAGGGCGTGCGTCCTTCGGCGTTCTGCAGTTCCAGCAGGTATTTGCGGAAGATCTGGCCGAGTACCTGGGTGGCGTGTTCGAGCTCGTCGCGGGGCATTTGCTCGGTGACTTCGTCGGCCATGTCCAGGGCGTCTTCGGCACCGTTGACTGCGGCGATCTTGAGCAGGATGTAGGCTTGCACGTTGTTGGCCTTGACCCCTTCACCGTGGAAGAACATCGAGCCGAGGCGGTACTGTGCTTGCGCCTGGCCTTGCAGCGAGGCTTTCTCGAACCATTTGAGCGCGTTGTCGAGTTGACGCGGTGTGCCGCTGTAGTAGAACTCGCCCAGCTCGTACTGCGCTTCGGCGTCCCCTGACTGCGCGGTCTGCTCGCAGGCCTTCAGGGCATTGGGCAGGTCTTCGGGCGCGGTATCGAGGGCGCAGCGGCCCGTCGTTGGAATCAGCAACGAATTACCGCCCTCCGCCAAGGCCAGCAGGGGCTGAAGAAGCAACAGGCAGCCCAGGGTAAGGGCGCGGCCGGTGCGGTTCATGGGGATCGACTTACCTCTGCAAAGCTACGGCCAATGTCTCTGGTGGCACATTATGGGATAAGCAGCGCCTACCTTACAAAGATTTACGCGAATTTCTACAGCAGGATGGGACGTGGCGGGTTGTGATGGGGTTCACAGGCTTGCTTGGTCCGGCCTGATCGTGGGGCAAGCCCGCGATCAGGCCGAGACAGGAACACCCTTACTTCAGCTTGGCAAATGCCCGCTCGGCCGCATCCAGGGTGATCTGCAGTTCCTTGTCGCCATGGGCGATGGAGGTGAAGCCCGCCTCGAAGGCGCTTGGCGCCAGGTACACGCCGCCTTCGAGCATCAGGTGGAAGAAGCGCTTGAAGCGTTCGGCATCGCTGGCCATCACGTCGTCGAAGGTGACGATATCGTCGGCGCCGCTGAAGTACAGGCCGAACATGGCGCCCGCCTGGGTGGTAACGAACGGGATACCCGCAGCGTCGGCACGCTGTTGCAGGCCATCGAGCATGCGGCTGGTGAAGGCACTCAGCTCGTCATGGAAGCCCGGGCGGCTGATCAGCTTCAGGGTGGTCAGGCCGGCGGCCATGGCCAACGGGTTGCCCGACAGGGTGCCGGCCTGGTAGACCGGGCCCAGCGGGGCGATGCAGCCCATGATCTCGCGCTTGCCGCCGAAGCAGCCGACCGGCATGCCGCCGCCGACGATCTTGCCGAAGGTCGACAGGTCGGGGGTGATGCCATAGTGGCCCTGGGCACCGCCGAGGGAGACGCGGAAGCCGGTCATCACCTCGTCGAAGATCAGTACCACGCCGTGCTTGTCGCACAATGCGCGCAGGCCTTCGAGGAAGCCCGGCGCCGGCGGCACGCAGTTCATGTTGCCGGCCACCGGCTCGACGATGATGCAGGCCACGGTCTGGCCGACATCGGCCAGGGTCTTCTCGACGGCGGCGATGTCGTTGAACGGCAGGGTCAGGGTGTGCTTGGCGAAGTCTGCCGGCACCCCGGCCGAGCTTGGCACGCCCTGGGTCAGCAGGCCGGAGCCGGCCTTGACCAGCAGGCTGTCGGAGTGACCGTGGTAGCAGCCTTCGAACTTGATGATGGCGTCACGGCCGGTGTAGCCACGGGCCAGGCGGATCGCGCTCATGGTCGCTTCGGTGCCGGAGCTGACCATGCGCACCATCTCCATCGACGGCACGATCGAGCAGACCAGGTCGGCCATCTCGGTTTCCATGGCGGTCGGCGCGCCGTAGGACAAACCGTGTTCCAACTGCTTGCGTACGGAGTCCAGCACGTCCGGATGGGCATGGCCGAGGATCATCGGGCCCCAGGAACCGACATAGTCGACGTAGCGCTTGTCGTCTTCATCGATGACGTAGGCGCCTTCGGCGTGCTTGAAGAACAGCGGGGTGCCGCCGACGCTCTTGAAGGCGCGCACCGGCGAGTTGACGCCACCGGGGATGTGTTTCTGGGCTTGGGCGAACAGGGCTTCGGAACGGGACATGGGATCTTCTCTCGAAATCAGCAAGCGAACAGGGCATTGAAGGCGCGGGCGCGGCGGGTGACTTCCTGCGCGCTGTCGGCACCGAACAAGCCGTGGATCACCGCCAGCAGGTCGGCGCCATGGGCGACCAGCGGGGCGGCGTTGTCGAGGGTGATGCCGCCGATCACCGCGATCGGCAGCTTGACCTGGGCGCGGGCCTGCTCCAGCAGCTCGACGCTGGCGGCGGGCGCACCCGGTTTGGTGACGGAATTGAAGAAGCGACCGAAGGCGACATAGCTGGCGCCCTCGTTGGCGGCCTGCTGGGCGAGCTCGAGGCTGGCGTGGCAGGTCGAGCCGATGATCGCCTGGCGGCCGAGCAGGGCGCGGGCCGGCGTGAGCGGGCCATCGGTCTGGCCGAGGTGCACGCCAACGCCCAGGCGGGCAGCCAGTTCGGCGTCGTCATTGATGATCAGCTCGGTGCCGTAACGCTCACAGAGCGTCTTCAGCGCTTCGGCCTCGCGCAGTCTGTGGGCGGTATCGTCGCTCTTGTCGCGGTATTGCAGCAGACGAACGCCACCTTCCAGTGCCGCTTCAACGTGGGAGAGGAAACGGCCGGCCAGCAGCTGGCTGTCGGTGATCGCGTACAGACCGCGGAGCTTCATCGGATGGCCTCGTGTCAGGAACAGAAATCCAGGGGCAGGCGGCGCGGCACGTACTGGCCCTTGCCCAACTGCTCTGCGTCGCGCAGGGTGCGCCAGGTGTAGTCCAGGGCGCTGTGCACGGCGCTGCTCAATGCTTCGCCCAGGGCCAGGCGGCCGGCAAGGGCGCTGGCCAGGGTGCAGCCCGAGCCGTGGTAGCTGCCCGGCAGGCGTTGGCAGGTCCAGGTGTGCTGCTGACCGTCGCGGCTGTACAGGCGGTTGTGGATTTCCACCTCGTCGCCGTGACCGCCGGTAATCAACAGGTGTCTACAGAACGGCAGCAATTTCTCGGCGCACTCGTCCGCGGTGCCTTCGGGCAGTTCCGCGAGAATGCGTGCTTCCGGCAGGTTCGGCGTGGCGATGGTGGCCAGCGGCAGCAGGCGTTCGCGCAGCGCGTAGCCGACCTCGTCCTTGCCCAGGCGGCCACCGCCACCGGCGCGCAGCACCGGGTCGCAGACCAGTGGCAGGTGCGGGTGGGCGGCCAGCAGTTCGGCGACGGTGTCGACCATCTCGATCGAACCGAGCATGCCCAGCTTCACTGCGGCCACCGTGGAGTCGGCCAGCACGGCGTTGGCCTGGGCCAGCACCCACTCACGGTCAAGCACGCGGAAGTCGGAAACGTTGACGGTATCCTGCACGGTCAGGGCGGTCACGGCGGGTGCGGCGTGACAACCCTGGGCGATCAGGGCTTCGATATCTGCCTGCAGCCCGGCGCCACCACTGGGGTCGTGGCCGGAGAGACAGAGGACAACGGGGCGGGAGCTGTAGGTATTCATGGTCGGCGAGCTTATCACCAAACCTTTTTGTGCGGTTCGGTCGCGGCGAGAGAATTGCTGATCAAGTGGTCAGGTTGGGTTTGTTGGATATTCTGAAACGTGCGTTCTAGAGCCTCTGCATTGAAATTCTCAGTAGCTGCTGAGCAGTGCTGGAGGCTATGCTAGAGTGCTCGGATAACTCGATGAACGGGTTCTGCCGGATCACGTCGTCTCAAAGGGAAGGGAGGCAACCGCGACGCGACCGGACAGGCCATGCTGGGGCTGTATGCGCTATTTGCTGATTGTGCTTCTGGGCTGCTTGCCCCTGCTGGCCGGAGCGGTCGAATTCGACGACGCCACCGGGCGCTTGCCGCTGGGCCGCTACATGCAGGTCTATGAAGACCACGATGGCAGCGCCAGCATCGCCCAGGTCAGTACCGCCGCATTCGCCGGACGCTTTCATGCCCATCACGACGAGGTGCTCAACGCCGGCTATTCGACCTCCGTTTTCTGGCTCCGTGTCGATCTCGCCTATGCAGCCACACCTTCGCCAGCACCACGCCAGTGGTTGCTGGAGCTTGCCTACCCGCCGCTGGATCATCTGGAACTCTATCTGCCGGACGCCCAGGGCACTTATCGGCTGGCCCAGCGCACGGGTGATGCCCTGCCCTATGCCAGCCGGCAGATCCGCCAGAACAACTACCTGTTCGAACTGCCACTGCGCCCCGGCCAGGCGACGACCGCCTACCTGCGCCTGCACAGCCAGGGTTCGATCCAGGCGCCGCTGACATTGTGGTCGGCCCAGGCCTACATGGAAGACCAGCCCACGCGTCTTTATGTGCTGGGCATGATCTACGGCGTGCTGCTGGTAATGCTGGTGTACAACCTGTTCCTCTACCTCAGCGTGCGTGATGTCAGCTACCTGTACTACATCCTCTACATCGCTTCGTTCGGCCTTTATCAGGTCTCGGTCAATGGTGCCGGCATCGCCTACTTCTGGCCCGACAGCCCCTGGTGGGCCAACGCCGCCACGCCATTTTTCATCGGCGCCGCCGGGCTGTTCGGCTGCCAGTTTGCTCGTCACTTCCTGCAACTGGGCAACCTCAGCCGTGGCCTCGACCGCCTCCTGAAGGGATTGATGGCTGGCGGCGCGCTGGTGATGGTGCTGGCGGTGACCCTGCGTTACGGCGTGGCGCTGCGCATGGCCACGCTGCTGGCGTTGTTGTTCACCGTGAGCATCTTCAGTGCGGGGTTGTATGCCTGGTGGCGCGGCTTGCGCGTGGCGCGCTGGTTCATCATCGCCTGGACGGCCTTCCTCGTCGGCGGGCTGGTCAACACCTTGATGGTGCTGGGGTACCTGCCCAACCTGTTCATCACCATGTACGCCAGTCAGTTGGGCGCTGCGCTGGAGGTGGCGCTGTTGTCGCTGGCCCTGGCCGACCGCATCAACAGTTTGCGTGAGCAGCAGGCCCAGGCCCTGCGCGACACCGGGCGCACCCTTGAGCAGTTGAACCTGCAACTGGCCCGCAGCAACCGGCTCAAGGACGAGTTCCTCGCCACCGTGACCCACGAACTGCGCACGCCGATGAACGGCGTGATCGGTTCGCTGGAGCTGCTGCACACCCTGCCCATGAGCGCCGAGCAGGCCCAGTACCATCGTACCGCCACCGGCTCGGCCCAGGACATGATGGCGATGGTCGACGATATCCTCATCCTCACCGAACTGCAGGCCGGGCGGCTGCGCAACCATGGCATGGCGTTCAACCTGCGGCGCCTGCTCCAGGAACTGCGGGCCGGTTATGCCAGCCAGGCGCTGGCCAAGGGCCTGTACCTGAGCCTGGACATCCCCGCCGACCTGCCCGACAGCCTGATCGGCGATGCGCAGAAGCTCGCCCGCTGCCTGGCGTGCCTGGTGGACAACGGGCTGAAGTTCACCCACCAGGGCGGCGTTACCGTGCAGGCCCGTGGCCGGCGTACCGGACCTGACAGCCTGGCCCTGAGCCTCACGGTCAGCGACAGTGGCATCGGTTTCGACGACCTGGACCAGGCGGTGCTGTACCAGCGCTTCTTCCAAGTGGACGGTTCGATGACCCGGCGCTATGGCGGACTGGGGATCGGCCTGTCCATCTGCCGCCAGTTGAGCGAGTTGATCGGCGCCACGTTGTCCCATGAGTCCACGCAGGGGCTGGGCAGTCGGTTCGAGCTGACGCTGCCCCTGGCGGTGGCACAGGTGCAGGCTCCACCGGCGCGTGCCGCCTCGAGGCTGGACCGCTTCTGAACAGAGGTGCCCCGATGTAGTCCGTTTTGTCACTTTGACTGACCGGCCCGCGGTGCTTCACTGGGTTATCCAGGCATGAACGGATCCAGGAGGCCCACGATGAACCTGCACCAGTTCGCGGAAACCCACGAAGTCACCAACCAGCCGCCGTCCCTCGACGGTGCCAACCTCTACCGCCTCGACCAGCCCTTGCAGGAGTGGTCGCGGCGCTTCGGTGCCGGCTGGGCCGAGTCGCGGATCGACGCCTACGGCGCCCTGGCCGGTGGCCCGCTGATGGCGGCGGGTTTCCTGGCCAATGCCCACAAGCCCGAGTTCAGCAGCCATGACCGCTATGGTCACCGCATCGACCTGGTGGAATTCCATCCCGCGTATCACCAGTTGATGCGTACTGCCGTCGAGCATGGCCTGCCCTCGTTGCCGTGGGCGGAGCCACGAGACGGTGCCCACGTGGCCCGGGCCTCGATGACCTACCTGCACAGCCAGGCCGAAGCCGGTACCGGCTGCCCGCTGACCATGACCTTCGCCGCCGTGCCAGCCCTGCGCCTGCAGCCCGAGCTGGCCGGCTACTGGCTGCCCAAGGTCCTCGCTCGCGAGTACGACCCGCGCAATGTCGGCGACCGGCACAAGGCCGGCGTCACGATCGGCATGGCCATGACCGAGAAGCAGGGCGGTACCGATGTGCGCGCCAACACCACCCGCGCTTACCCGGTCGGCGCGCCCGGGCCGGGCCAGCCCTATGAACTGGTGGGGCACAAATGGTTCTGCTCGGCACCGATGTGCGATGCCTTCCTTACCCTGGCGCAGACCGACAAGGGCCTGAGCTGCTTCCTGTTGCCGCGCCACCGCCCTGACGACAACCGCAACCAGTTCTATATCCAGCGCCTGAAGAACAAGCTCGGCAACTGTTCCAACGCTTCCAGCGAAGTGGAGTTTCGTGGCGCCCTGGCCTGGATGGTGGGCGAGGAGGGGCGCGGCGTGCCGACCATCATCGAAATGGTGGCCATGACCCGCTTCGATTGCATGGTCGGCTCCAGCGCCTTGATGCGCCAGGCCCTGACCCAGGCCGCGCATCACTGCGCCCACCGCAAGGTCGGTGGGCGCGTGCTGGCAGAACAGCCCTTGATGCAGAACGTGCTCGCCGACCTTGCCCTGGAAAGCGAGGCCGCATTGGCCCTGAGCCTGCGCATGGGCCAGGCGCTTGATCGGCTCGACGACCCGCAGCAGGCACATTTTGCCCGCTTGGTAACAGCCGTGGGCAAATACTGGATCTGCAAGCGCGCCCCCGGGATGATCAACGAGGCCGCCGAGTGCCTGGGCGGCGCCGGCTACGTCGAGGACAGCATCCTCCCGCGGCTGTACCGCGAGGCGCCGGTCAACTCGACCTGGGAGGGCTCGGGCAATGTGCAGTGTCTGGACGTGCTGCGCGCCTTGTCGAAGGAGCCGGATGTGCTGGAGGCACTGTTCACTGAGCTCGGGGATGGTCATGGCGACCCACGCCTGGCGGCGTTCATCGGCAACCTCAAGGGCGCCTTCGCCGATACCGGTGATATCCAGTACCGCGCCCGGCAGCTGACCGAGGACATCGCCGTGGCGTTGCAGGCCAAGCTGTTGCTGGAGGCGGGCAACGCCACGGTGAGCGATGCGTTCATTGGCAGCCGGCTGGGCGCTGGCAGGCGGGTGTATGGTGCGTTGCCGCGCGGGGTGGATGCTGCGGCGCTGGTGGCCAGGGCCACGCCGGCGTGGGCCGGGTAACGCCATCGCGGGGGTGTTTTTACCCTGCAACGCAGGCAAGATGGTGCTCATGCATTCCATAAGACAGGAAGCCCAGCGTGAGCCAAGCGTTTGTAGTCGTTGATACCCCCGAACAGGCCGTCGACCGTCTGGCGGCCTTGCATGAACAGGCCACCGGTGCCCTGAGCCAGGCCCTCAAGCGCTACCTGAAAGACCGCACCGAGCCCGGTGACGAAGAACGCGCGCTGTTTCGCTACCCGGCCCTGCGCCTCATCTATTCCAGCCAGGGCGAAGTCGCCGCGACCACCCGCGCCTACGCCAAGGTCCAGGTGGATGGTACCTACAGCGTCACCGTCACCCAGCCCGCGGCGTTCCGTGGCTATCTGCTCGAACAGCTGCGCCCGTTGATGCACGACTACACAGTGACCGTGGAAGTCGGCGTCAGCGAACAGAACATCCCGTACCCCTACGTGGTCGACCAGGGCGATGAGCTGGCGGGCAGCGGCATCACCGCGGCCCAGCTGGCACGCGTATTCCCCAGCACCGACCTGTCGGCGGCCACCGACAACACCGCCGATGGCCTGTACGACTGGGAAAGTGCCGAGACCCTGCCGCTGGCGCTGTTCGACGCCGCCCGCGTGGACTTCTCCCTGCGCCGCCTGGTGCACTACACCGGCAGCGACTGGCGGCACATGCAGCCATGGATCCTGCTGACCAACTACCACCGCTACGTCGACCAGTTCATCGCCCATGGCCTTGAGCAACTGCGCGAGGATCCACGCTTCGTGCGCATGGTCCTGCCGGGCAACGTGGTCATCGAGAAGGGCATGGACAACGGCGAGGCCCAGGCCCTGGTTGCCAGCGTGGTCTGGCATCGCTACCAGATGCCGGCCTACCACCTGATCGCCGCCGACGGCGACGGCGTGACCCTGGTCAACATCGGCGTCGGCCCGTCCAACGCCAAGAACATCACCGACCACCTGGCGGTGCTGCGTCCGCACTGCTGGCTGATGATCGGTCACTGCGGCGGCCTGCGCCAGTCGCAGACCATCGGCGACTACGTGCTGGCGCATGCCTACATGCGCCGCGACGGCATCCTCGACCGGGTAGTGCCGCCGAACATCCCGATCCCGGCCCTGGCCGAGGTGCAGCTGGCGTTGCAAGAGGCGGCCGCGCAGGTCACTGGCGAGCGTGGCGAGCAGTTGAAGAAGCGCCTGCGCACCGGCACCGTGCTCACCTACGACGATCGCAACTGGGAGCTGCGCTGGGCCCAGGAACGCCCGCTTATCAACCTGTCCCGTGCCGTGGCGGTGGACATGGAAAGCGGTACCATCGCCGCCCAGGGCTATCGCCTGCGCGTCCCCTACGGCACCTTGCTGTGCGTCTCCGACAAGCCGCTGCACAGCGAGATCAAGCTGCCGGGGTCGGCCAACGCCTTCTACAACCGCGCGGTCAGCCAGCACCTGAAGATCGGTATCGCCGCCCTCGACCTGCTGCGCACCGAGCTCAACTCGCTGCACTCGCGTAAACTGCGCAGCTTCGATGAGCCGCCGTTCCGCTGAGGATTCATGCCCCTGCCACCCCGTAGCACCCCGCGTCGCCCTGCGGCGCGACCCACCGGCCCGCGTCGCCAGCCCAAGGCGCCGCCGGCCGAGCCGCGCCTGATCCTGTTCAACAAACCGTTCGATGTGCTCACCCAGTTCAGCGACGGCGAGGGGCGCGCCACGCTCAAGGATTTCATCGACATCCCCGGCATCTACCCGGCCGGGCGCCTGGACCGCGACAGCGAAGGCCTGCTGTTGCTGACCAACGACGGGCGCCTGCAGGCGCGGATCGCCGACCCCAAGCACAAGCTGGCCAAGACCTACTGGGTGCAGGTGGAGGGCGAGCCGAGCGAGGAGCAGTTGCAGCGCCTGCGCGAGGGCGTCGAACTCAACGACGGGCCCACGCTATCGGCGCAGGCACGCCTGCTCGAGGAACCCGAGTTGTGGCCGCGCAATCCGCCGGTCCGTTTTCGCAAGAGCGTGCCGACTGCCTGGCTGGAGCTGGTGATCCGTGAAGGGCGCAACCGCCAGGTGCGGCGGATGACGGCGGCGGTGGGGCTGCCGACCTTGCGTCTGGTGCGGGTGCGTATCGGAGACTGGACGATCGAGGGGTTGCAGCAGGGATGTTGGCGGGAAGTGGCGGCGAAGCTGTAGTCGCCGCCCCAGGTGGGGTTGTCAGACCCCTTCCAGGAACCCCACCACCACGCTCTTGATGATGAACGCCAGCACGCCAAGGCCCAGCACGAAGAACAGGATCAGCGTGCCGAAGCGGCCGGCCTTGGACTTCTTCGCCAGGTCCCAGACGATGAAGCCCATGAAGGCGATCAGCACGGTGACGAGGATGATCATCATCCATTCTTCGAATACGGCGGGATCCATCGGTTTACTCCAGGCAAGCACAAAGCCCGATCATACGCCGGGCGTGCAGGGATTCAACGCAGGTGGGTCAATGGCAGCTCGGTGCTGGCCAGTACCTGGTTGAGCACGAAACTGGAGCGCACACTGGTCACCCCTTCGATGCGGGTCAGGCTGCCCAGCAGCAGTTTCTGGTAATGGTCCATGTCCGGCACCACCACCTTGAGCTGGTAGTCGGCGTCCATTCCGGTGACCAGGCTGCATTCGAGGACCTGGGGCAGGCTGCGGATCGCCGCCTCGAAGGTTTCGAAACGTTCGGGGGTGTGCCGGTCCATGCCGATCAGCACATAGGCCGTAAGGCTCAGACCGAGTTTCTTGCGATCCAGCAGCGCTACCTGGCGCGAGATATAACCGTCGTCTTCAAGCTGCTTGACCCGACGTGAGCACGGGGAAGGCGACAAGCCGATGCGCTCGGCCAGTTCCTGGTTGGAGATGCGCGCATCGCGCTGCAATTCAGCGAGGATGCTCAGGTCGTAGCGGTCGAGCTTGCTCATGGAAAGGGCCTTTTCTGTTCAGATTGCGGCGAATTATCGATCCTGAGTGAAAAATTGCGCAAGCCCTATTTATCAGAGCAATCTTCGCAATCCTCTGCCCCAGCGTCTGCCCTATCTTTATCAACAGAATCACTGCCCGGACATCAGTCCACGGCGACGCGCCCTAGGCGGGCGGTCGCGGCCAGCCATCCAACAGGATCCGCCAGGCCCCCGGGCTACGCACTGTCCAGAAGACGGCGCGAGGTGAGCCGGTGCCACAAGTGCCGAGCACGGACGACAATTCCCGAAGGGAGGCCGCAAGGCCTCCCTTTTTTATTGTGCTGAAGATTGCACAGGCCTGGCCTGGCGACGACCCGCCACGGCGAGCGCCGCCAGCAGCACCAGCAAGCCACCGACCACGGCAATCATGAAGCCGCTGCGCGCTGTCGTGGCGTCCACCCATTGGCCGGCACCTGCCGCGCCGATGGCCACGCCGACATTCAGCCCGGCGAGCAGCCAGGTCAGGCCCTCGGTCAGTTGCCGCTCTGGCACGCTGCGCTCGACCAGGGCCATGGCCACGATCATGGTCGGGGCGAAGAACACCCCGGCCAGTAACACTGCCGCTGCGAGCAGGGCGATATTGCCGACCAGGAGCAGCGGCAGGGTGCTGAGGGTGGTGGCCAGTGCGCCGACCAGCAACTGACGGGGCAGCGACATCCGCCAGCGCAGGGTGCCGAACAGCAGCCCGGAAACGCAGGAGCCCACGGCATAGGCCGACAACACCAGGCTGGCGGCAGCCGGTTGCCCTTGTTCGCTGGCGAAGGCGACGCTGACGATGTCCACGGTGCCGACGATCATGCCCATTGCCACCATCAGCAGCGTCAGCTGAGGCACCCCTGCGCATCGCCATGCCGGCAGGTCACGTCTGGACGAGGTTTCGGCAGCGGCCACCGGTGGTTCGCTGCCGGTCTGCAGGGTCAACGCCAGGGTACCCAGCAGCAGTAACGCGGCAGCGGCCAGCAACCCGGTCTGGGGCCACAGCGCCACGCTGAGCCCGACGGCCAGCGGTGGGCCGGCAATGAAGCTGACTTCATCGAGCACGGTTTCCAGCGAGTAGGCAGTCTGCAGTTGCGGCTGGCCGCGGTAGAGGTGGGTCCAGCGCGCCCGGACCATCGCTGACATGCTCGGCATGCAGCCGGCCAGCAGGGCGGCGACGAACAGCAGCCAGTCGGCGCTACGCCACCAGGCGCAGGCAGCCATCAGCAGCAGCCCGAGCACGCTCAGCAGGCTGGCCGGCGGCAGCACTCGGCGCTGGCCCAGGCGATCCACCAGGCGTGATACCTGTGGCGACAACAGGGCATAGGTGAGCACGAAGCAGGCCGACACCGCCCCGGCCAAGGCGTAGCTGCCGCGCCATTGCGCCACCAGCGTGATGATGCCGATACCGGTCATGGGCAACGGCAGGCGGGCCAGCAGGCCGGCCAAGGTGAACCCGAGGGTGCCGGTCGGGACGAACAAGTGTGCATAAGGGTTGGGCATGTCGCTTCCTCCGTGAGGCGGCCCGCTTGCTGGCGGCAAGGCAGGGCGTGGATAATACGTACAGTGCGTATGATTAAATATTCATACGCGCTGAATGTAAATATTCATACGGATTGTACGTAAAGGAGAGGCCATGGTTCGCCGCACCCGCGTCGAGATGGAAGAAACCCGCGCCGCCTTGCTGGCAATGGCCCGCCAGGTCTTCAGCGAACAAGGCTACGCACAGGCGTCCATGGATGACCTGACCGCTCGCGCCGGGCTTACCCGTGGTGCGCTCTACCACCATTTCGGCGACAAACAGGGCCTGCTGGCGGCCGTGGTGGCACAGATCGATGGTGAGATGGATGCACGTCTGCTGGCCATCTCCGCATCCTGCGATGACCCCTGGCAAGGCTTCTGCCAGCGCTGCGAGGCCTACCTGCGCATGGCCCGCGAGCCGGAGATCCAGCGCATTGTCCTGCGTGACGCGCGTGCCGTGCTGGGGGCGGTGACCCCCGAGGCGCAGCAGCATTGCATTGCATCGCTACAGCGGATGTTGAGCGGGCTGGTCCAGCAGGGTGTGGTTGCCGAGGCCGATCCCTGGGCATTGGCGGCGCTGGTACATGGCAGCCTGTCGGAGGCGGCGGTCTGGATCGCCCAGGCAGAGGACGGCGATACCCGGCTCGGCCAGGCCCTGGTCGCCCTGGAGTTGATGCTGCGTGGCTTGCTGGCGCACTAGTGTGGTGTTTCACAAATAACGACCATAACTCGCGGCGCTTTTTGCGCTCATGCGGCGTTGTCGCTCCTCGCCGTAGCTGGGCTACGACTCGTCGCGACGCCTTGCCTGAGCGCAAAAATCGCTCGCGAGTTATTGGTCGTATTTGCAAAACACCACACTAGGCTGTCGGCTATTTCATCTGCCGGTCGCGGTCTGCGCAGTAGACTGCGATCGGTAAAGCAGGCGTTTTCATCGAGAGGAACAACATGAGTTCGCGCATCTGGCGGTTGGCAGGTGTTGGTTTGCTGGGCCTGGGCATCAGCCTGGGCGCTATGGCCGAGGGCCCCGGAGACGGGCATGACGGTCATGGCGGCCAGCAGGAGCAGGGCGGTGGTGAACGGCGCGGATCGCCGCTCAATTCACGTGACGAAGTGCGTCAGACGCAACCGCCGCGCCAGGGCTACTACCAGGACATTCCCCGGCGTTACGGTGACAACCGTCACTGGGAGGCGGGTGGTCCGGGTCAGCGCCCCGGCGGCGATTGGTCGGGACGGCCCGATGGTCATGGCAATGGCTGGGGGCCAGGGCCGCAGTATCACCCCGGGCACACTGTCGATCGCTTCCCGGACCGCTACTGGAAGGTGCCTTACCGTGGACAGGACTATTTCTACTCCGGCGGTTATTGGTACCGGCCCCATGGCGGCGGCTACGTGGTGGTCACGCCGCCTTACGGTGTGCGGGTCGGCTATCTGCCGCCCTATGCCCGCGAGGTGTGGTTGAGCGGTGCGTTGTTCTTCCTGGTGGCCGACACCTACTACCAGTACCTCGCCGACAGCCGCGAGTACGTGGTGGTCAACCCGCCCAGCGTTGCGCCTGCACCGCAGCAGCAGGGCAGTGGCTATGATGTGATCGCTTACCCGATGTACGGCCAGGGGCCGGAACAGCAGGAGCAGGACCGCTACCAGTGCCACCGCTGGGCGGTGAGCCAGTCGGGGTTCGATCCGGCGACAGCGACCTATGCGCCTCCGGCCAATGTGGCGGACAACTATAGGCGGGCATTGGGGGCGTGCCTGAGTGGGCGCGGCTACAGCGTCAATTGACAAGGCAATTGCGAGCGCGGGCTACACCGGGTCGGCGTGAACCATCACATCGGCCCGCGGATAGCGCTGGCGAATGACCTGCGAAGCCTGCACGCATAATTCATGGGCGGCGTGCAGCGGCATTTCGCCGGGCAACTCGAGATGCAGCTGCACGAACCACTGGCTGCCGGACACCCGCGTGCGCAGGTCATGCACCCCCTTTACCCCGGGAATCGCCAGCACCACTTCGAGCATGCGCTCGCCGACATCGGCAGGCAGTTCCTTGTCCATCAGGATCGCCGTGCTCTCGCGGGCGATCTGCAGCGCGCTCCACAGGATGTACAGGGCGATGCCCAGGCCGAACAGGGCATCGAGCTGCGGCCAGCCGAAGCGGGCCAGCAGCAGCGCCAGGAGGATGCTGGCGTTGAGCAGCAGGTCGGAGCGGTAGTGCAGCGAGTCGGCGCGCACGGCCGTGGAGCCGGTCGCGCGGATGACCTTGCGCTGGAATGCCAGCAATGCGAGGGTCAGCACCAGCGACAGCAGCATCACCGCGATGCCGGCGGCGGTGTCGCCCAAAGGCTCCGGCGACTTCAGCCGATCAACCGCCTGCACCCCGATCAGCACCGCACTGACCCCGATGAACAGCGCCTGGGCCATGCCGGCCAGGGCTTCGGCCTTGCCGTGGCCGAAGCGGTGATCGTCGTCGGCGGGGCGCAAGGCGTAGTGAACGGCAAGCAGGTTGAGGAAGGAGGCGGCGGCATCCAGCGCCGAGTCGGTCAGCCCGGCCAGCAGGCTGACCGAGCCGCTCAGCCACCAGGCCACGGCCTTGCTCAGCACCAGGATGCAGGCGACGCTCAGCGAGGCGCGGGTGGCCAGGCGCAGCAGGCGTTGGTGTTCGGCGGTGACGGTCATGCGCAGAGGATCGTCCGTGGTCGGATCAGGCGGCGGGCACCAGACCGTAGCTGGCCAGTTGCTCGACACTGCCACGGTGCTGGATCAGGCGTGGGTCGTTCAGCGGCAGGCGCTGGCCCAGTTCGCTCTCCAGGATAGCCTGCAGCTTGGCCCTGTCGACCTGGCCGTCGGCATTGATCGCCGGCTTGAGCTTGGCAGGGTCGATCTGGGCTGTGGTGCCGCCGGGGTAGTAAATGGCGCCGGTGGCAAAGTCGATACCGAAGGCGATCAGGCCGGGAATGACATAGAACAGGATACCGATGGCATCCAGCGCCGCAACCACTGGATCGATCTTGCCTTCGATCTGGCCGCGACGGTCAGGGTAGAACAGGGTGCCGCAGGCCGTCAGCTGGGTCAGCAAGGTGGCGATGAGGGCGCCACCGATGACGCGGGAGGGGATGCGCATGTGAATCTCCGAAAGGTAACGACGATCAAGGGCGCGGCAATCGCCGCGCGCCTGAGGTTAAGACCATGATAGGGCTGCCTCGGTTCGCCGTTATACTCGGACGATTGTCCGAGGACCACCATGATTTCATTACCGATCGATGCCGTACTGTCCGACCTGCGCCAGGCCCTGGCCGAACGTGACGAAGCGGTGCTCGAGGCGCCACCCGGCGCCGGCAAGACCACCCGCGCACCGCTGGCGCTGCTCGACCAGCCCTGGCTGGCCGGGCAGACCATCCTCATGCTCGAGCCCAGGCGCCTGGCCGCCCGCGCCGCCGCCGAACGCCTGGCCAGCGAGCTGGGCGAGAAAGTCGGCGAAACCGTGGGTTATCGCATCCGTCTCGACAGCAAGGTCGGCCCGAACACGCGCATCGAAGTGGTCACCGAAGGCATTCTCACCCGCCGCCTGCAAGGCGATCCTGCGCTTGAAGGCGTGGGCCTGGTGATCTTCGACGAGTTCCACGAGCGCAGCCTGGATGCCGACCTGGCCCTGGCCCTGAGCCTCAACGGTCGGGCGCTGCTGCGTGATGAGCCGCCGCTGAAGATTCTGCTCATGTCGGCGACCTTGGAGGGTGAGCGCCTGTCGCGCCTGCTCGACGATGCACCGATCATCAGCAGTCAGGGACGCATGCACCCGGTGGATATCCGCTGGGGCCGGCCGTTCCAGCCTGGCGAGTTCGTCGAACCGCGCGTGGTCGACTGCGTGCTCCAGGCCCTGGCCGACGAGTCCGGCAGTCTGTTGGTGTTCCTCCCCGGGCAGGCCGAAATCCGCCGCGTGCACCAGGCTCTGCAGGAGGCCGTGGGCGAGCGTCCGCAGATCCTGCTCTGCCCGCTGCACGGCGAGCTAGAGCTGAGTGCCCAGCGCGCCGCCATCGAGCCGGCGCCCAAGGGCCAGCGCAAGGTGGTGCTGGCCACCAACATTGCCGAAACCAGCCTGACCATCGACGGTGTGCGCGTGGTGATCGACGCGGGGCTTGCGCGGGTGCCACGCTTCGACCCCGGCAGCGGCATGACCCGCCTGGACACCCAGCGCATCTCCCGGGCCAGCGCCACCCAGCGCGCCGGTCGTGCCGGGCGCCTCGAGCCTGGCGTGTGCTATCGGCTGTGGTCCGAGGCGCAGCATGACCAGTTGGCGGCCCACGGCAGTGCCGAGATCCTCCAGGCCGATCTGGCCGGACTGGCCTTGCAGCTGGCGCGTTGGGGAGTGCCGCCGGAGCAGCTCGGCTGGCTCGACCAGCCACCTGCCGCAGCCTATGGTCAAGCCCAGGACCTGTTGGCGCGGCTCGGCGCCTTCAAGCCAGGTTGCCGCGACAATCTGAGTGCCCATGGCCAGGCCATGGCCGAGCTGCCTGCGCATCCACGCATCGCCCATTTGCTGCTGCGCGCTCAGGATCTCGGGTTGGCCGACCTGGCGTGCGATGTCGCAGCGTTGCTGGGCGAGCGCGACATCCTGCGCGGCGGCGGTGCTGATCTGCACAGCCGGCTGGCTTTGCTCAGCGGTGAAAGCCGGGGCGCGCGAGGTGGGCAGGTCGGTGTGCAGCGTGCGCGGCAGCTGGCCCGGCAATACCGTGGCCAGCTGCGTGGCAAACCGCGCAGCCCGGTCGCCGATCCCGATCATCCACGCTGGCTGGGCGCGGTGCTGGCGCTGGCCTACCCCGATCGGGTGGCGCAACAACGTCGCGAAGGTGGCGGTGAATACCGCCTGGCCAATGGCCGGGCGGCGCTGTTCGCCGAAGCCGATGTGCTGATGAAAAGTCCGTGGCTGGTGATTGCCGACCTGGGCAGCCGGCAGGGGCAGCGCGAGGAACGCATCTACCTGGCTGCAGAGTTCGACCCGGCTTTGTTCGACGGAGTGCTGGCCGAGCAGGTCGAGCAACTCGACCTGCTTGACTGGGACGAACGCGAACAGGTGTTGCGCGCCGAGCGCCAGCGCAAGGTCGGCGAGCTGGTGCTCAGCCGTGAACCGTTGCCTGGGCTGGACGACGAGGCGCGGGCCAAGGCGTTGCTCGGCCTGGTTCGGCGCAAAGGCCTGAACCTGCTGACCTGGACCCCGGAGCTGCGCCAGTGGCAGGCCCGCGTCGCGCTGCTGCGTCAGCTGGATCTGGAAAAGGACGGCCACAGCGAGTGGCCCGACCTGGGCGACGACGCCTTGCTGGCCAGCCTGGAAGACTGGCTGCAACCCTACCTGGGCAAGGTGTCGCGGCTGAGCCATTTCGCCAACCTGGATCTGTCCTCGATCCTGCGCAACCTGCTGCCCTGGCCGCTGCCCCAGCGCCTGGACGAGCTCGCACCGTCGCACCTGGCCGTGCCTTCGGGCTCAAGCATCCGCCTGGACTACAGCGAGCAACCACCGATCCTGGCCGTGCGCCTGCAGGAGCTGTTCGGCCTGGCCGATACTCCGCGCATCGCCAATGGGCGGCAGCAGGTCAAGCTGCACCTGCTGTCGCCAGCACGTCGGCCCGTGCAAGTGACCCAGGACCTGGCCAACTTCTGGCGCACCACCTACGCCGAGGTGAAGAAAGACTTGAAAGGGCGCTATCCCAAGCATTACTGGCCGGACGATCCGCTGGTGGCCGAGGCTACGGCGCGGGCCAAACCCAGGAAAGCCTAGATTGCTCGCACTATCAGGTACTCGTGTGTTTCACCGGCGCCAGTTGTCAGATAAAGACTGCTGGACTTGTCACTGGCCACGGTCTTGACCTGGTGGCCCAGGTTGTCACGGAACCGACAGCGCACTTGATCGCTGCTCCAGGTCAAGGGTTGCAGCTTCCAGAAGTTTGCAGCAGAGGTATTGGTGTAAAGGCCCAGATGTCCACTGGAGTCGGTAGCCAACTGCCGTGCGCTGTTGATTGCCGATGAAATCAGGAAGTGCAGGCGGTTGGGGCCTTTGGAGTGGTAACGGAACAGAAAGACTTCTGCCTGTTCATCGCCACCCACTTGAAGCCAGCCTGTGTCATTTCGCACATTCACGTCGAAGCTGAAATCGTAGTGGTTTTCATGGATATGGACAGGTGCCCATCTTCCATTCTTCCGAAGGTGGATTGTTGCAAGAAATGATCGGCCGTCTGCCCACGGCTTGGCAGGTTGATCTGCGCTCATGGCATTCTCCTGAAGGCAAAGTGAATTGCGCCTTCCGGTAACGAGGCGCAACTCACGGTAAGCATCCGCAGGCGAGAAGGGCAGATTGAAAGGGTTCCTGGCTGGCGTCAGGCGCCCGTTTCACCGTCCAGCAGCATGAACAAGCGGTACAGCACCACGGTGCTGAACAGCTGCAGGAAGCCGCTGAGGCTGTCCAGCGCCAGTTGCACTCCGGCCTGCGGCTTGGGGAACAGCTGCAGCAGCAGGCCGTCGATCAGCCACAGCGGCGCCAGCACCGAGAGCATGCACACCATGATGCGCAGGAAGTGCCCGGTGGTCATGCGCGCGCTGGTGCGC
The DNA here is from genome assembly GCF_001007005.1 of Pseudomonas sp. CCOS 191. Lineage (NCBI taxonomy): Bacteria > Pseudomonadati > Pseudomonadota > Gammaproteobacteria > Pseudomonadales > Pseudomonadaceae > Pseudomonas > Pseudomonas sp. CCOS 191. The sequence continues at coordinate 5,341,932 of NZ_LN847264.1, read as the reverse complement.
ATCGCCTCGATCACCGGCAGGCCGCGCAGCACCAGCAGGTACTCGGCGAACACCAGGTTCACCATGATCCACACGCCGGGGAAGATGAACAGCGCCAGGCCCGCCATGATCAGCAGCGAGCTGATCACGATCAGCAGGGCCAGCATCGGCCACAGCTGCAGGGCGCGGGCAAACAGGTCGCGCTTGGCGATGTCCTGGCCATTGCTGCGGGTGTCGAGGTAGAGGATCAGCGCGGCGCTGTACAGCGGATAGAACAGCAGGCTGACCAGCATGCCGTAGGCCGGCGAGGCCTGTTCGCCCAGCTGGTTGTAGAGCAACTGGGTGCCGAGGGCCTCGAGTACCACCAACGGCAGGCACAGCTGGAGGATGCTCGTCAGGTGACGGCGGAAGAAGTACAGGGAGTCGCGCAGAACGCTCAACGGATTCATCGGTCAACATCGCATGGCGGAAAAAGCAGGGCGTAACTTTAGCCCAGACCGCCTGCTTGCTGAAAAAAGTTTCATGGCCGGGGCAATTGAATCGTCGCGCCCGGCCCCCCATCTTTGACGCTGTCCGATGCCCTGTTCAGCGCACGAGGTTGCCCCGATGAACACTGAAGAACAAACCCTGATCGATGGCCTGTTCGGCCGTCTCAAGCAAGCCGAAGACCCGGCCCAGCCGCGCGATGCCCAGGCCCAGGCGCGCATCGAGGAGCACCTGCGCCAGCAGCCGGCGGCGCCGTACTACATGGCCCAGGCGATCCTGGTGCAGGAAGCGGCGATCAAGCGCCTGGACGAACAGAACAAGCAGCTCGAGGCCGAGCTCAAGCAAGCGCGGGCGCAACTGGAGGCAAGCCGCCCCAGTGGCAGCGGCGGCGGTTTTCTTTCCAGCATCTTCGGCGCGGGGGCGCGCAGCCCGGAGCCGCAGCGGCCGGTTGCAGCGGCTTCGACTTCCACAGGAGGCTGGCGTGAGCCGGCGCCACAGGCTTATACCCCGCCGCCACCGCAACAGGGTTTCGGTGCGACGCCTGCTCCGGCGCGCAGCGGTGCCAGCAGCTTCCTCGGCGGGGCAATGCAGACTGCTGCGGGGGTGGCTGGTGGCGTGCTGCTGGCCCAAGGTATCAGCAGCCTGTTCAACCACAACTCGCAGCCTGAAGAAATCGTCGAGGTGATCAAGGAAGAGCCGGCGCCGGCCAGCGATGCTGGCGGCTGGAACGATCAGGACAGTCAGCGTCAGGTGGCCGACAACGGTGGCTGGGGCAATGACCAGGGCGGGTTCGCCGATAGCGACTACAGCGGCGGCGACGATGGCGGCTTCTTCTCGGACGACGACTACGTCTGAGGGCTCTGGCATACTGCAGTGTCTGATCGCGGGGCAATCCCGCTCCTACGCAAGCGTGGGAGCGGGATTGCCCCGCGCTTGTCTGCCACCGCCAGAGAGAGGCTACCGGTGAAGAAAATCGCGCTGTTCGCCGATGTACAGAACCTCTACTACACGGTTCGCCAAGGCCATGGCTGCCATTTCAACTACGCCGCCCTGTGGGCCGACGTCAGCCGCGAGGGCCAGATCGTCGAAGCGGTGGCCTATGCCATCGACCGCGGCGACAGCAAGCAGCAACAGTTCCAGCAGATCCTGCGCAACCTCGGTTTCGAGGTGCGCCTCAAGCCGTTCATCCAACGTGCCGACGGTTCGGCCAAGGGTGACTGGGACGTGGGCATCACCCTCGATGTGATCGAGGCAGCAGCACGGGTCGACCAGGTGGTGCTGGCCTCCGGCGACGGTGATTTCGACCTGCTGCTGGAGCGGGCAATGCAACGCCATGGCGTGGAAACCGTCGTGTACGGCGTGCCGGGGTTGACGGCATTGTCGGTAATCCGCGCCGCAAGTCGCTACGTGCCGATCGAGGGCAGGCTGCTGCTGCGTCACTGAACCCAGGCTCAGGCTTTTTTGCCGTTGCCCCCCAGATGCCCCAGCGGCACCCTTCGCGCCACCGCGCTGGACAGGATGATCGAGGTCTTGGTGAAGCCCAGCTGCGATACGCGGTTGATCAGCGCCTCCAGCTCGCCCATGGACGTGACGGCCGCTTGCATGATCACGCACGGGTCACCGGTCACCCGGTGGCACTCGGTGAGTTCAGGGATCTTCTCCAAGGCCTCGTAGGCCTGCTGGTTGCCATGGCTGGCCAGGCGCAGTTCCATCACGCACTGGATCGGCAGGCCGATCTTCTCCAGGTCGACCTTGGCCGTGTAGCCGCTGATCACGCCGCTGGCCTCCAGCTTGGCCACCCGCTCGGCCACCGCCGGGGCGGAGAGATTGACCTGGCGCGCCAGCTGCGCGTAGGTGGCCCGGCCGTTTTCCAGCAGCGCGGCAAGAAGCATGCGATCGTACTTGTCCATGGCGATTCCAGGTGACCTTGCAATCGACGGTGAAGCGTCTGCATAACCGTGTATTACAAAGTGTTTCGGTGTTTTAAACGTGTTTTGTAACTTAAGTTTGCGCGAAGGCCTTTCTAAACTAATCCACCCGTAAACGGATTTCGAGCCCTGCCATGTCCACCGCCCGCCGCTTCCCGCTGTTGCTCATCGGAGCCTTCCTTGCCTTGTACCTGGTGTGGGGCTCGACCTACCTGTTCATTCGTATAGGCGTGGAGTCCTGGCCGCCGATGCTGATGGCCGGGGTGCGTTTCGTGATTGCCGGCAGCCTGCTGTATGGCTTCCTGCGCTGGCGCGGCGCGCCGGCGCCGACCTGGCCGCAGTGGCGCGCCGCCGGCGCCATCGGCTTTCTCCTGCTCAGTTGCGGCAACGGTGGCGTGACCCTGGCCGAACACGCCGGGGTCGCCTCGGGCGTGGCGGCGCTGGCGGTGGCCACGGTGCCGCTGTTCACCCTGGTGTTCGGGCTGTTCTTCGGCCATCGCAATTCGCGCCTGGAATGGGCGGGGATCGTCCTCGGGCTGGTCGGCATCGGCATGCTTAACCTGGGCTCGAACCTGCAGGCCAGCCCCATGGGCGCGGCGCTGATCCTGTTCGCCGCGGCGGCCTGGGCCTTCGGCTCGGTGTGGAGCAAGAGCCTGCCGCTGCCCCAGGGCGCCATGGCCAGCGCCGCGGAAATGCTCGTGGGCGGCGCCGCCTTGCTGATCGGCAGCGCCGTGAGCGGCGAGCGCCTGACCGAGATGCCCACGGCCGCCGGTTGGGGGGCGCTGGCCTACCTGGTGTTCTTCGGTTCGATCCTGGCGTTCAGTTCCTACATGTACCTGCTCAAGCACGTGCGCCCGGCGGCAGCGACCAGCTACGCCTACGTCAACCCGGCGGTGGCGGTGCTGTTGGGGATCGTTTTCGCCGGCGAGCAGATCGGCGCCGAGGAGTGCGTGGCCATGGCGGTGATCATTGGCGCGGTGGTGCTGATCGGCCTGCCGCAATGGCGCAAGGCGCCGCAGCAGCCGGTGCCGCTGAAAGGCGAAATGTGCAAGTAGGGCAGGGCGTTGCGGTAAACTTGCCGCCTTCGCTGAACCCCCTGACGGTATTGCCATGAATTTCGCCCAACTCGGCCTGATCGAACCGCTGCTGCGCACCTTGCAGACGCTGGACTACACCACGCCCACCCCGATCCAGGCCAAGGCCATCCCCGCCGTGCTTGCTGGCCGTGACCTGATGGCCGCCGCCCAGACCGGCACCGGCAAGACCGCCGGCTTCGCCCTGCCGGTGCTGCAGCGCCTGGCCCTGGAGGGGGAGAAGGTCGCCAGCAACTCGATCCGCGCACTGGTGCTGGTGCCGACTCGCGAGCTGGCCGAGCAGGTGCACAACAACGTGCGCGAGTACGCCGAAAACCTGCCGCTGAGCACCTACGCGGTGTACGGCGGGGTCAGCATCAACCCGCAGATGATGCGCCTGCGTCGTGGCGTCGACCTGCTGGTGGCGACCCCAGGCCGCTTGCTCGATCTCTTCCGCCAGAACGCAGTGAAGTTCAACCAGGTGCAGACGCTGGTGCTCGACGAAGCCGATCGCATGCTCGACCTGGGCTTTGCCGAGGAGCTGCAATCGGTGTACGCGGCGTTGCCGCGCAAGCGCCAGACACTGCTGTTCTCCGCCACCTTCTCCGAGCAGATTCGCCTGCTCGCGGGCCTGGCGCTGAACGATCCGCTGAGCATCGAAGTGAGCCCGCGCAACGCCGCCGCGACCACGGTCAAGCAGTGGCTGGTGCCTGTGGATAAAAAGCGCAAGGCCGACCTGTTCATCCACCTGATGCGCAAGCAGCGCTGGAAGCAGGTGCTGGTGTTCGCCAAGACTCGCAACGGTGTCGATCAACTGGTCGAGCGCCTGTTGGCCGAGGGCGTGAATGCCGACGGCATCCACGGCGACCGCCCGCAGGCCACCCGCCAGCGTGCCCTGGACAGCTTCAAGACCCGTGAGATCCAGGTACTGGTGGCCACCGATGTGGCCGCTCGCGGCCTGGACATCGACGATCTGCCGCTAGTGGTCAACCTCGACCTGCCAATCGTCGCCGAAGACTACGTGCACCGCATCGGCCGTACCGGCCGCGCGGGGAACAAGGGCGAGGCGATTTCGCTGGTGTGCGCCGACGAGGTGCAATTGCTGGCCACGATCGAGACCCTGATCCGCCAGGTGTTGCCACGGCACGAGGAGCCGGATTTCATCCCCGATCACCGGGTGCCGGTGACCGATGCCAGTGGCCAGGTGCTGAAGAAACCGAAGAAGCCCAAGAAGCCGAAGGAGAACAGCGCCAAGCGAGGCCTGGGGCGCTGGATGGACAGCGAGGGGGCGGGGGCTGCGGCACCGTCGGTCAAGGCGGTGCGCAAGGTACCGGCGTTCGGTGGCAAGCCGCGCAAGCCCAAGCCTTGAGATCCTCGGGGCTGCCTAGCAGCCCCGGCATTCCTCAGGTCAGGCGCGTCAGCCAATCAGCTGCCGCATTTCCCGCCCGCAACCCACTAGCGAAGCACGCCGTTAGCAGGTACCCACCCGTCGGCGCTTCCCAATCCAGCATCTCCCCCGCGCAGAACACCCCGGGCAGGTTGCGCACCATCAGTCCGTCGTCCAACCCTTCGAACCGCACCCCGCCGGCACTGCTGATCGCCTCGTCCAGCGGCCGGGTCCGCACCAGCACGATCGGCAGCGCCTTGATCGCCGCCGCCAGGCACGCTGGGTCGGCAAAGGTCGCCTGGTCGGTCAGTTCGCGCAGCAACGCCGCTTTCACCCCGTCGATGCCCAGCTGACCGTGCAGATGCTTGGCCATCGAGCGCGATCCACGCGGTCTGGCCAGGGCCTGGGCAATCTTGTCCACAGGCCGGTCCGGCAGCAGGTCCAGCAGCAGGGTCGCCTGCCCGTCGCGGTTGATCGCCTCGCGCAGCGCCGCCGACCAGGCATACACCAGGCTGCCCTCCACTCCCTGGGCGGTGAGGATGAACTCGCCCTTGCGCGGCGCGGCGCCGGGGACGCTCAAGGCAATATTCTTCAGCGGGGCACCGGCGAACTTGTCCTTGAGCAGCGTGCTCCAGCCTTCGACTTCGAAGCCGCAGTTGCTCGGTTGCAGCGCTGAGATATCCACACCCCGCTCGACCAGCAGCGGCACCCAGGCGCCGTCCGAACCCAGGCGCGCCCAACTACCGCCACCCAGCGCCAGTACCACGGCGTCTGCCTGCACGTGTCGTTCGCCCTGTGGATAACTGATCCGCAAGGCGCCAGCGTCGGTCCAGCCCAGCCAACGGTGGCGGGTGTGGATAACCACCCCGGCCTCGCGCAGGCGCTTGAGCCAGGCACGCAGCAGCGGCGCGGCCTTCATGTCGCGGGGAAATACGCGGCCCGAGGTGCCGACGAAGGTTTCGATGCCCAGGCCGTGAATCCACTGGCGCAGGGCATCGGCGTAGAAGTCGCGCAGCAGCGTGTCGATCTCGCCGTGGCGTTTACCGTAGCGGCCGACAAAGGCCGGGTAGGGCTCGGAATGGGTGATGTTCATGCCACCGACACCGGCCAGCAGGAACTTGCGACCCACCGAAGGCATGGCGTCGAACACTTCAACCGCCATCCCGCGCCTGGCCAGGGCTTCGGCGGCCATCAGGCCAGCAGGGCCGCCACCGATCACGGCGACAAGGGGGCGGGAGGCGGGGCGAGGATCGTTCATGGCGGGCGGCAGGCTGTGGAAAAGAGCGCGCATTCTACCCCAGCGGGACGGCTCGCGGCACTGCTCAAAAAACAACCAACTCTTTGCAGCTCAGGCAGTTAAAGGGCTGGAGCGGCTTTCCCGCAGGTTATCCACAGGCGGTTCCACAGTCATTGTGCACAACCGAGCACCCGCGCCGCGCTGTGGTGGAGGATGCCGTGGCGCCGGGCCAGGGCCTGGCGGTCCTTGCTGTAGCCGCCACCGATCACCCCTACCACCGGGATGTCGCGGCCCAGGCATTGACGCAGCACATGCTCGTCGCGGGCAGCGAGGCCTGCGTCGGTCAGTTGCAGGTAGCCCAGGGCGTCGTCCTTGTGCACATCGACGCCGGCGTCATACAGCACCAGGTCTGGCTGGTACAGCGGCAGCAGGTAGTTCAGCGCATCCTCGACCACCTTGAGGTAGGCGCTGTCGTGCATGCCGCGGGGCAGGGGGATGTCCCAGTCGCTCTGGGCCTTGCGCGCCGGGAAGTTCTGCTCGCAGTGCAGCGATACGGTGATCGCCTCCGGCGTGTCGTGGAGAATGCGCGCGGTGCCGTCGCCCTGATGCACGTCGCAGTCGAAGATCAGCACCCGGTGTACGCGTCCGGCTTCCAGCAGGTAACGGCTGATCACTGCCAGGTCGTTGAAGATGCAGAAGCCGGCCGGGTGGTCGTAGTGGGCATGATGGGTGCCGCCGGCCAGGTGGCAGGCGATGCCATGCTGCAGCGCCTGCTCGGCGGCCAACAGCGAACCGCCCACTGCGCGCACCGTGCGTCGGGCCAGGGCTTCGCTCCAGGGCAGGCCCAGGCGGCGCTGGTCCTCGCGGGACAGTTCGCCGTTCATGTAGCGCTCGATGTAGGCGCGGTCATGGGCCAGGGCGAGGATGTCGTTGGGGCAGATTTCAGGGCGCAGCAGGGCGGCGTCGGTGGTCAGGCCGCTGTCTACCAGGTGATCGCGCAGCAGGCGGAACTTGTCCATCGGGAAGCGATGGTCCGGCGGGAATTCGGGGCTGTAGTCGTCGTGGTAGATCAGCGGCAGGGGCATGGTGTCGGCGCGTTGGGGGCGAACACCGATCTTGCCAGTATTGGTGGCGCCGGCGCCAACGCAATCGCGGGGCAAGTCGGGTCGCCGCATCGCCGCTCCCACGGAGCTGAGGTTATCTTGTGGCGCTCATTGGCCTGCCGATGCCAGCACCCTTTGCCAGTCCGGCTCGTTCATCCGCCCAAGAATCCGTGCCTTGCCATTGCCATCCACCGACACGAACAGCGCACTGGCGTAGCCGCTCTCACGCTCGCCGCCCGGCACATGCTGCTGGCGGGCGAAGTGATCGATGCAACCATTGTGGGTCACCAGTACCAGGTTGTGCCCGGGCCGCTTGCGGGCCATGGCCTCGGCGGGGAACGGACGGTCGCAACGCTCCAGCCAGTCTTCGCTGGACACGGCCTGGCCAAGGATGAAATGCGCGGTCTGGCGGGTTCGCAGCTTTGGGCTGCTGAGCAGATCGGTACCGCTCAGCCCCAGTTGCCGCAGGCCCTGGCCTACCCGCTGCGCCGCCTGGCTGCCGGCCACGGTGATGCCGGTCGCATCGTCCAGGCAGGGGCCTGGGGCGCTGTCACAGCGTTCGGCGTGGCGGATCATCACGATCACCGCGCCTTCCTTCCAGTCCTGCAGCAGGCCGCTGTCGCTCAGTTGTTGCTCGTTGCCAAGGTTCACGATGTGCGTCCTCGTCGCTAGCCAGATGCTGGCCCCGGCCAGTGCCAGAAGCAGGCCTAGGGCGGCGCCGAGCGCGGTGCGTGAACGGCGGCGTTCGGGGCGGGCCAGCAGGGCCGGGTTGTGCAGGGTGTTGCTGGGGGGCATGCGTCACTCCAATGCCGTGCGCGGTAGGTGCCGACATTGTGCGAAGGGGGCTGTCGGGGGGCGGTGAAGCCGATGTGAAAAAAGCATCGGCTGGCCGATGCACGCGGCCTACGCTGTACACTGGCAGACCGTGATTTCGGAGCCGCGCCGATGACCCCCATCCTCGAACTGGAAAGCCCGCGCCTGGTGCTGCGCCAATGGCAGGACGACGACCTGCGCGAGTTCGCCGCCTTGTGCGCCGACCCCCAGGTGATGCGTTACTTCCCCGCACCGATGACCCGGGTCGAGGCGGCCGCGCTGATCGGCCGGGTGCGCGGTCATTTCAATGAATACGGTTTCGGCCTCTGGGCCCTGGAGCGCAAGGACAGCGGCGCCTTCGTCGGCATGACCGGCCTGCTCAACGTCAATTTCGACGCGCCCTTCGGCCCGGCGGTGGAAATCGGCTGGCGCCTGGCCCGCCGGCACTGGGGGCTGGGCTTCGCCAGCGAGGCGGCCTGGGCCTGCCTGCGCTGTGCCTTCGCCCAGCTGCATCTGGACGAGGTGGTGTCGTTCACCACCGAGGGCAATTTGCCGTCGCAGAAGGTGATGCAGGCCATCGGCATGGTCCAGGACCTCGAGGGCAGCTTCGAGCACCCGCGCCTGCCACCGGGCGATCCGCTGCGCGCTCATGTGCTCTACCGCATCGACCGCGCCCGCTGGCAACAGAATCTGCGCGGCTGAATAGGTGGCCATTCGTACGGCGGGACTACAGACAAACCCTGTATCATTTACCGCCATAACAGCGCCGTATTGCCTTACCAGGAGAACCCCATGAGCCACGTACTCGACGATCTGGTCGACTTGCTGAGCCTCGAGTCCATCGAGGAGAACCTGTTCCGCGGACGCAGCCAGGACCTGGGCTTCCGCCAGCTGTACGGTGGCCAGGTGCTCGGCCAGTCGTTGTCGGCGGCCAGCCAGACGGTCGAGGACGCGCGCCATGTGCATTCGCTGCATGGCTACTTCCTGCGCCCGGGTGACGCCAGCATGCCAGTGGTGTACTCGGTGGACCGTGTGCGTGACGGTGGCAGTTTCAGCACCCGGCGGGTCACGGCGATCCAGAAGGGCCAGCCGATCTTCACCTGCAGCGCCTCGTTCCAGTACGACGAGGAAGGCTTCGAGCACCAGGCGTCGATGCCCGATGTGGTCGGCCCGGAGAACCTGCCCAGCGAGGTCGAGCTGGCCAGCGCCATGGCTGACAAGCTGCCCGAGCGCATCCGCGAGAAGGTGCTGTGCGCCAAGCCCATCGAGATCCGCCCGGTCACCGAGCGCGACCCGTTCAATCCCAAGCCCGGCGATCCGGTCAAGTACGCCTGGTTCCGTGCCGACGGCAACCTCCCGGACATTCCGGCGCTGCACAAGTACCTGCTGGCGTACGCCTCGGACTTCGGCCTGCTGACCACGGCCTTGCTGCCCCATGGCAAGTCGGTGTGGCAGAAGGACATGCAGATCGCCAGCCTCGACCACTCGCTGTGGTTCCACCGTGACCTGCGCGCCGACGACTGGCTGCTGTACGCCACCGACAGCCCCTGGGCCGGCAATGCCCGTGGCTTCTGCCGGGGCAGCATCTTCAACCGCGCCGGGCAACTGGTGGCCTCGTCGACCCAGGAAGGTCTGATTCGCCATCGCAAGGACTGGGCATGAGCCTGGGCGACATCCGCCACTGGGTGTTCGACATGGACGGCACCCTCACGGTCGCCGTGCATGACTTCGCGGCCATCCGCGGAGCGCTCGATATCCCGTCCGAGCACGACATCCTCACCCACCTGGCAGCCTTGCCGGCAGCGGAGGCGGCGGCCAAGCATGCCTGGCTGCTGGAGCATGAGCGTGACCTGGCAATCGCCTCCAAGGCCGCCGACGGCGCCGTGGAGCTGGTGCGCGAACTGGCTCGCCGCGACTGCCGCCTGGCCATTCTCACGCGCAATGCCCGCGAGCTTGCCCACGTGACCCTCGAGGCCATCGGCCTGGCTGACTGCTTCCCGGTTGAGCATATCCTCGGTCGCGACGAGGCGGCCCCCAAGCCCAGCCCGGACGGGTTGTTGCAGATCGCCCGGGCCTGGGGTGTGAGCCCCGGTGCAATGGTGATGGTCGGTGACTACCGCTTCGACCTCGACTGCGGCCGGGCCGCAGGCACCCGCACCGTGCTGGTCAACTTGCCGGACAATCCCTGGCCGCAGTTGGCCGACTGGCACGCGGCCGATTGCCGGGCGTTGAGGGCGTTGCTCGGCTGACGGCCCCGCGATCATCCAGACCTGTCTAAGCTGCACTGCACCTTTTCCCACGATGGAGACCCATCCCATGAGCACCAAGGCCCTCTATGTCCTGCCCGGCGGCGGCTACGACAAGGTCCAGGTCGGCACCTGCGAAACCGCCGCGCCCGCAGCCGGCGAGATCACCGTGCGCCTGCACGCCAGCTCCCTCAACTACCACGACTTTGCCGTGGTCAGTGGCATGTGGGGGCCGAGCGAGCGGCGCATCCCGATGGCCGACGGCGCCGGTGAAGTGATCGCGGTAGGAGCAGGGGTCAGTGAGTTCCAGGTTGGCGATGCCGTGGTCAGCACGTTCTTCCCCGACTGGCTCGACGGCCAGGCCCAGGTCGAGGGCTTCGCCAGCGTGCCGGGGGATGGCATCGACGGCTACGCCCGCGAACAGGTGACTGCCCGGGCCACCTCCTTCACCCTTGCGCCCAAAGGCTACAGCCATGCCGAGTCGGCGACGCTGACCACCGCCGGCCTCACCGCCTGGCGCGCGTTGATGAGCGACGACCACCTCAAGCCCGGTGACAGCGTGCTGGTGCAGGGCACCGGTGGCGTTTCGATCTTTGCCCTGCAGTTCGCCAAGCTGGCCGGCGCCACGGTGATTGCCACCTCGTCCAGCGATGTCAAGCTCGAGCGCCTCAAGGCACTGGGCGCGGATCACCTGATCAACTACAAGGCCACGCCTGCCTGGGGCGAAAAGGTCCGTGAACTCACCGGCGGCCGTGGCGTGGACCATGTGATCGAAGTCGGCGGCCCGGCCACCCTGGAGCAGTCGATGATCGCGGCGCGCATCGGTGGCCACGTGTCGTTGATCGGCATTCTCACCGGCGTGGCCGGGCAGTTGCCGTTGGTGCAGGCGCTGGTGCGGCAGATCCGCCTGCAGGGCGTGTTGGTGGGCAGCCGCGCCCAGCAGCAGGCGATGGTCCGCGCCATCGACGCCAACGGCCTGCGGCCGGTGGTGGACAAGCATTTCGAACTGGAGCAGATGGTCGAGGCGTTCCGGTACCAGGAGAGCAACCGGCATTTCGGCAAGATCTGCCTGACCTGGTGAAGGTCTGAGGGCCCTGTGAGGAGACGGTGCGCTGTTTGGCGGGAGACCCAGTCAGGTATGGGACAGCAATGGAAACATCAGCGCCTGTCCATCGACACTGGTGGGTGCCGCGCCCCAGACGAACAGCGCATCATCGCTATCCACAACTCGGGTCGCGAAGCCATCGCCATGTAGCGGCGCAAACCCCAGCACCACCTCCCGGGTCGTTGCCGTGACCAGTTCAGCCAGCACATCGGCCAGCACCAGTTCGCGTTCGCAGAACACGTCCACCAGCACCATCCGCTCGCCATCATGTTCGATCACCACATAGGCCTCGTGCACTGAGGAATGGAACACGGCCTCCCGGTATGGCCCATCGCAATAGAACATCGTCAGCGGCACATTCGGCACCAGGCTCAGTCGTGCCTGTGGACAACTCTTTTCCAGCGCATCGATGAAGCGTTGACGTTGTTCGCCATCATCCAGATTCACCGGGTGGAAGGTCGTGGCCCGTTGCTGCGCCGACCAGGGTTGGTAGTACTCGTGTTCGATCACTCGGCGAAAACCGAACTTGGGATACAGATCGAGTACGGTGCTGTTGGCGAACAGGTACAGCAGGTCGCATTGGCCTGCCCAGCGCTCCACCAGCACTTCCATCAGATAACGGCTGTAGCCACGGCCTCGTGCTTCGGGCGCAGTCATCACCGTGCCGATCTGAACGCAGCGCAGATGTTGGCCACCGAAGGTGAAGTCGAGCAGGTTGGCCGAGGCGTTGGCCAGCATCTTTCCGTCGCGAACCAGTGAGCACGGCTGGTTGTCGGCTTGCCAGAAGCCGGCCTGGTACCAGGCTTCGAAGTCGAAGCCGTAAGTCTGGCGGGTGAGGGCGTTTAGCTCGGCGCGTAGAAGCGGGTCGTCGCGGTAGTGTTCAACTAGTTTGTAGGTAGGCTCGCTCAGGGAGATCGCCATGGTCTTTCCTGCAGTGGTGAGCAAGGAACTGATACTAGCCATTACAATGAGCAAGCATTGTAATTGTTTGTGCTGGCAGATACTGTGCGCTCCCGCTTGCACGTTACGGGCGTCGTCAGTAGGCTGATTTTATAATCGTTGGCGCAAACGTAGATTTTCTTGTTGTAGAGCATTATTTTTAATTTCAAGCGATATTGCTCTTTGTTCCGCCCTGCCCAGTGGTGTGGTTAAGCGTCGACCGCCAATGTTAATAGAGCGAGCGGCGCTTGGATGGCTACTATTAACAGTGTCTAAATTATTAACTACTGTATGCTCTGAGCTGGTCATGGGCATTGCCTCGGGAGTCTGCCGCAAAGCCCCTGCTTGGTGAGATGCATCGATGGTGCTTACAAAATCAGAGTAACCCACACCAATCACTATGGCATTCCCTGTAGCAGTAACAAGTTGCGTTGGCAGTCCGGCAGCTTCTCCGATTGCCCCGGTGGTAGCGATAGCTGAGCCCGCTAGAGCGATTTGTGTGTTGCGATCGTTCAGGTCAACATTATTAGTGCCATTTTTCCAGTCAGCGATAGCCGTGCCACCAATAGTGAACAGAGGTTGAGAAGCGCCAAATGCATTTACAATGTTGGTGAACATGGGTGAGATCCACTCTGGTAACAGGTAGTCTTTTGCAAATGTCCAGGCTGCGAACCACTTGGAGCGTCCGCTTCGATCATGGAAGTTGATAGGGTCTCCGTGACAGTAGGCATAAGCGTTCACTCCGCCACGACCAAAAGGGCTCAGGCCGTCGGGCGAGTGGAACCGCATGATCATGGGGTTGTAGGTTCTGTGCCCATTACCTAGCACGTACCAACTCAGATGCTGTTCACAGGGCTGTCCAGTAAAACCCGATACAGGCGTTTTGGCTCGCGGGGTGCGATCACCGTAGGGACCATAGCTTATGCCGGTGGGCTTTTTCGCTTGCCGCATCAAGAGCGGGCTTTGCAGGCGGTCTGTGGCCAGCAGGGTGTTTGTCATGGCGAGTACCACTGGTAGTGGGAAAGCCTGGGTGAAAGCGACCTGTGGTGCTCAAGCTGATGCCAGCCAAACTATCAGTGCTTAAAAGCCCGTGAAACTGGTAAATATGACAGTTGCCCGAGCCACCTCCCCATGACGACCGGCCGAGGTGACGGCCATCGAAGCTCGGATGGCTTTACGCCCAACTTACCTCCCGTTCAAACAGCACCACCGCCGCCCGCAACTTGCGCCCGCCGAACAGGCTCATGCGCTGGAACTCCTGGTGGCTGACCGGCAGGTGCTGGCAGTCCAGGGCCTGCCGGTGGCGAGCGTGGTCGGTGTCGGGGTCGTGCAGGTAGACGAAGTCGTCGTCGCAGGCGGTGACCAGCACCCAATGTGGCGCCTTGCTGCCGGTCAGCCGGTAGTTGCTGATCAGCACCAGCGCCAGGCCGCCTTCGGCCAGTACCCGGCGCAGGTCGAGGGCCTGCCGGGCGATCACCACGTCGCTGTCCTGCAGCTCGGCGCAGAAGTCCTCATGAACCAGGCGCATGACCTCCTTCTTGCCGGGCTGGCGCACGCCATCGAGAAACAGCGGCCCTTCGGTGTTGAGCAGCAGGCGCACGCGAAAGCCCCGACGCCATGCGGCCAGTGCCAGCCCGTGAGGGCTGCAGCCGCCGTGGCCGGAGGTCATGAACACGGTGGTTGCTTCGCGCCACAGGCGCAGTTCCTCGCGGCGGCTTGGCGGGCGCTGCGATCGCAGCGCGGCCATGGCCATCAGCAGGCAGGCCGGGCCGCAGGTGAAGTCGGTGGTCTGGGCGTAGTAGGGGACCGGTCGCGTTTCGTCCGTCGGGTGCTGAAGGATGCGCTTTTCGTAGCGCAGGGCGCTGGTGTGGTCTTGGTAATAGTCGTCGACCTGGGCGAAGCGCCGGTAGCCATGGCGTTCGTACAGGGCGATGGCCTTGGGGTTGTCGGTGCGCACCTCAAGACGCAGGTAGGCGCGCTCGTGTTCCAGGGCGCAGCGTTCGGCCTGTTCCAGCAGGCGCGCGCCAAGGCCATGGCCACGCGCCTGTTCGGCAATGGCGATGGAGTACAGCCGGGCCAGCGAGGTGCCGCGGTGGAACAGCAGCAACGCATAGCCCATCAGCTGGCCATCGCGTTGCGCCACCAGCAGGCTGGCGTTGGCGTGGGACAACATCCAGCGGAAGCTGCGCGGGGTCAGCCGGTCGAGGGCGAAGCACTGGTTCTCCAGCGCCAGCAGGGCCGGCAGGTCGTCAACAGTTGCCAGGCGAAATTCGATGTGCATAGGGCCGCCGTAAAAGTTGCGTAATGAAACGGGACATTCGAAAAACTTCGTGCTTAATAGAAACCGTGTCTACCCAACACAGGGCTTCAACAATGTCATCGTTTCAGGAACCCTTGCCTGGCTGGCCCGGGGAAAGTTCACACTCAAGTACGACTGGTGTTATTTATCCTCTGACCTTGGATAACAAGTCAAGTCAGCTGGTAATCATCGTTGAGCGGCGTGAAGACTGGGCTTCCTACCTGCCCAGCGAGGACGTCGTGACGGCCCAGGAGTACCTGGAAGAACCGCGCGAGGCTGACAGCGGAAAGCGTGTACAAGTGATTAACCTATGCCGTAATTACAAGTATCTAGGTCACGGTTATTATTGTTCGTTGTTGGCCGAGGCGCGCGGGCATAAAGTTATTCCCTCGGTCAGAAGTATCAGTGAGTTAACCCGAAAGTCGTTATACGGATTGGCCCTCGACGACATGGCGCGCAGCCTCGAGAGTGCCTTGGCCAATCACCCCTACGGAGAAACCGAAGGGTTCACCCTGACCCTGTATTTCGGCCGTACCGATCTGGAACCGCTGCAGGACATCGCCCGCCAGCTGTTCGAAAGTTTCCCGTGTCCGATTCTGTTGGTGGAGTTCCGCAAGACCAGTACCTGGCATATCGCCGGGGTCAAGGCCGGTGCGCTGCACAAGTTGCGTGAAGACCAGCAGGACCCGTTCGCCAACGCCCTCGATGGCTTCAGCCGCAGGATCTGGCGCCAGCCACGCTCGCGCCGGGTGGCGCGCTACGACCTGGCGATCCTCCACGACCCTGACGAAGCGTTGCCGCCTTCCAACCCCAAGGCACTGGAACACTTCATCCGCGCCGGGCGGCAGCTGGGGGTCGACGTCGAGCTGATCGGCAAGAAGGACTACGCCCGACTGGCCGAATACGACGCGTTGCTGATCCGCGAGACCACCAGCGTCGATAACCACACCTACCGCTTCGCCAAGAAGGCCGAGAGCGAAGGGCTGGTGGTAATGGACGACCCGGCATCGATCCTGCGCTGCACCAACAAGGTCTACCTGACCGACCTGCTGCGCAGCCATCGCCTGGCCATGCCGGCCAGCGAGATCCTCTACCGCGACAACCCTCAGGCCCTGGAAGGCATCGGCGAGCGGTTGGGCTTTCCGCTGGTGCTGAAGATTCCCGACGGCTGTTTCTCCCGGGGGGTGATCAAGGTCAAGGACCCCGGCGAACTCCAGGCCGCCACCGCCGAACTGTTCGAGCATTCGGTACTGCTGCTCGCCCAGGAATACCTCTACACCGAGTACGACTGGCGTATCGGAGTGCTCAACCGCAAGCCGATCTTCGCTTGCCAGTACTTCATGTCCAAGGGCCACTGGCAGATCTTCAACCATCAGGCCCAGCGCGACGAGGTCAACGGCGAGTGCCGCACCCTGGCCGTGCACGAGGCGCCGCGGGCGGTGGTGGAGCTGGCAGTGAAGGCGGCCAACCTGATCGGCGATGGCCTGTACGGCGTCGACCTCAAGCAGGTCGGTGACCGGGTGGTGGTGATCGAGGTCAACGACAACCCCAACCTCGACGCTGGCATAGAGGATGCCTACCTGCACGACGACCTCTACACCCTGGTGCTCGAGGAATTCATCCGCCGCCTGGAGCAGAAGCGTCGGGGGCAAGCCTGGTAACGAGGTGCTGGCATGATCGAAAGCTACAGCCTGACCCATGGCCAGTTGCGCAAGCGCAAGGGGCTCGATTGCGAGGTGCTGCTGTTCGTTGAACCGGACAGCGCCGAGCGTGAACTGTTGCAGGCGTGGTTCCACCTGGACGCCCATGCCCTGGCTTCGGCACTCGACCCGGACGAGGTGTCGCGCCTCGAACTGCACCGCGATGGCCTGTTCCTGATCTGGAAACGCCCGGAGAGCTACACCGGGGGCGACAGTTTCGCCTTCCAGGTGTCCTCGTTCGGCATGTTGATGGTCGACGGCCACCTGGTGCTGATCGCCCCGGACGCCTCCCTGCTCGATGGCCTTGGGCAGCGCCATGCGCTGCACGATCCGATGGATGTGCTGTTGGCCATCCTGCTGGACAACCTGCACCACTACCTGGGGCACCTGAAGGTGATCAAGATGGTCGCCCGCGAACTGCAGCAGCGCTTCGAGCAATCGCTGGAGAACCATCACCTGATGCAGATGTTCAACCTCAGCGAGAGCCTGATCCACTACATCAACGCCATCCACAGCAATGGCGCGGTGCTCTCGCGCTTGCGCGCCCATGGCGAGAAGCGCCATTTCAACCCTGAGGTGCTGGCGCTGATCGACGACCTGGTCATCGAGAACAACCAGTGCCACAAGCAGGCCGAGATCTACTCGACGGTGTTCGCCGGCTTGATGGACGCTCGCGGCAACCTGGCCAACAACGCGATGAACGAAACCCTGCGCAAGCTGACCCTGATCAACGTGGTGTTCCTGCCACTGAACCTGATCGCCAGCATTGGTGGCATGTCCGAGTTCAGCATGATGACCGCGGGTGTTCCCTGGTGGCTGGCCTATGCCGTGCTGGTGCTGGCGATGCTGTTGCTGGGCGTGCTCATGGTGCTGGCGCTCAAGCGCCTGGCCCGGGGGCGTCGTCCCATGGTGGTGCCTGCGCAATCCAAACGTCCCGATGTGCGGCCGACCCCTTCTTTCCCTGGTATCGCCAATTGGAGAACGCCATGAGCAACCTGCAGATCGGCCTGATGATCGTCACGGTGATCGTGGTGTTCGCGTTGGTGAACTTCTACTTGGATTACCTGCGTGACCGCGACTGACGCAATCAGGCATGTCCGGGGGCTTGACTGACGTGCATGGGCACGCGGTGTCGTGATCGAACAGTTGTCTGACGTTTTCGAGCATTTTGCTCGCGCCGCGCCCAGCTTAAAGTGGAGCCCGCATCCCCATGGTGCGTTGCCCCGGGCGCATGAGAAGGCCGTAACAGAGCGTGCGCAACGTACTCCGCCCTTAGCCGAGGAGACCGTTTCGCCTACGCCTGCCCGTCCCTTCCTTGTGTCAGTAAAAAGAGAACAAGACCAATGAACACCGTGGGAACTGATGGCAACCTTGCTCAAGGTTTCAAGCCACGTCACGTAACGATGCTGTCCATCGCTGGCATCATCGGCGCGGGACTTTTCGTCGGCTCCGGGCATGCCATCGCGGCTGCCGGGCCCGCCACCATTCTTTCCTATTTCGTGGCCGGCACCCTGGTGGTGCTGGTCATGCGCATGCTCGGCGAAATGGCCGTGGCTCACCCCGACACTGGCTCGTTCTCCACCTATGCCGACCAGGCCATCGGCCGTTGGGCCGGCTACACCATCGGCTGGCTGTACTGGTGGTTCTGGGTGCTGGTGATCCCCATCGAGGCGCTGGCCGCGGGGCATGTGCTCAACGCCTGGTTCCCCCAGGTAGACAGCTGGATCTTCGCCCTGGCCTCGGTGCTGTTGCTGGCCTGCACCAACCTGTTCAGCGTGGCCAAGTACGGCGAGTTCGAATTCTGGTTCGCCATTCTCAAGGTCACCGCGATTCTCGGCTTCATCGGCCTGGGTTTTGCCGCACTGGCAGGCTGGTTGCCGGAGCGCGAGGTCAGCGGGTTGAGCACGCTGGTCGACGAGCATGGCGGCTTCGCTCCCAAGGGCTGGTCGGCGGTGGTCGGAGCCTTCATCACCGTGATGTTCAGTTTCATCGGCACCGAGGCGGTGACCATCGCTGCCTCCGAGTCCAGCGATCCGGCGCGCAACATCGCCAAGGCCACCCGTTCGGTGATCTGGCGCATCAGTACGTTCTATATCCTGTCGATCTTCGTGATCATCTCGGTGGTGCCCTGGAACGACCCGCAGTTGGCGGTGGTGGGCTCCTACCAGCGCGCGCTGGAAATCATGAACATCCCCAATGCCGCGCTGATGGTCGACTTCGTGGTGCTGATCGCGGTGACCAGTTGCATGAACTCGTCGATCTACATCGCCTCGCGGATGATGTACTCGCTGGCCAAGCGCGGCGATGCGCCGGCGCTGCTGAAGAACACTTCACGGGTTGGCGTGCCGCGTGCTGCGGTGTTCGGCAGTACTTTGATCGGCGCGGCCATCGCCATCCTGAACTACTTCGCGCCCAAGGGCGTGTTCGAGTTCCTGCTGGCCAGCTCCGGTGCCATTGCCTTGCTGGTGTACCTGGTGATTGCCATTTCGCAACTGCGCATGCGTGGGCGGTTGGAGCGCGAGAACGCCAACCTCAAGTTCCGCATGTGGTTGTTCCCCTGGCTGACCTGGGCGGTGATCCTGTTCATCAGTGGCGCATTGACCGTGATGATGTTCACCGAGGAACACCGCGCCGAGGTCACCGCCACCTTGAGCCTGGCGATCGTGATCTCGTTCCTCGGCATCATCACCACCCGAGGGCATGTGCGTCGGGCGGTGGCCGCGCGGTCGCCGGGCTGACCCGGACTCTGTAAGCCTGCGCGGTTTCTGTGGGAGCGGGCTTGCCCCGCGAACACTGGCGACGCCCGTGCCTGGTGGCGTGGTCGCATTGGCTGGCCTCATCGCGGGGCAAGCCCGCTCCCACGCCGTTCCAAGGCCTGCTCCTTGCGCACTGTGAGCATCCCGGATCTTCATCGGCGTGATATATCCGTGCCATCATTTTTTGTCTTACACTCCGGCCATCAGCTCGCAAGGGAGTGCGCAACATGCTTCGCGGTTTCCGTCTGGCTTTGACCCTGGGTCTGTTGCACCTGCCACTGGCGCAGGCCGGCGATCCGCCCGCCGACCCCTTGCTCGATACCCCCGCAGCGTCCAGCGCCGGACAGAATCCCCGAGGCGTACTGCGTGCCCGCGACCAGGCCGTGCTGTCCAGTGAGCTGGCCGGGCGCATCGTCGAGATGCCCTATGCCGATGGCCAGGACTTCAAGCAGGGCAGCACCCTGGCGCGCTTCGATTGCAGCGCCTACCAGGCCCAGCTCAACGCCGCCCAGGCCGCCGTTCGCGCTGCTCGCGAAGAACTCAACCACAACCGCCAACTGGCCGCGCTGAAGTCGGTCGGTCAGTTCGAGGTGTCGCTGGCCGAGGCCAAGCAGGCCCAGGCCCAGGCCGAGGCCCAGGTGTACCAGGTGCAGGTCCGGCGCTGCGTGGTCAGCGCGCCGTTCGATGGCCGGGTGGTGCAGCGCCGGGCCCAGCCCCATGAAAGCGTCGCCAGTGGCTCGCCGCTGCTCGAGGTGGTGGACAACCGCTCGCTGGAAATCCACTTGCTGGTGCCCTCGCGGTGGCTGGGGCAGCTCAAGCAAGGCCAGCCGTTCGAGTTCGTTCCCGATGAGACCGGCAAGCCGCTGCAGGCACAGGTCAAGCGCGTCGGCGCCCGGATCGACGAGGGCAGCCAGACGTTGCTGCTGATCGGCGAACTGCCCCGTGACAGCCAGGGGCTGCTGGCCGGCATGAGCGGCACCGCCCACTTCGCCGCGCAACCATGACGGCCGCCGCCACGGGTGTGGCCGAGCACGCCTTCGCGCTGTTTCTCGGCCTGCAGCGCCAGGCCCGCCAGGCGACTGGTCCCGAGCAACTGGCCTACAACATGGTCAACGATGGCCAAACCCTGTTCGGTTTTCGCCATGCCGCCCTGCTGATCGCCGGCAAGGTTCGGGCACTGACCGGCATCAGTGTGGTCGAGGCCCATGCGCCGTTCGTGGCGTTTGTCGAACGCGCCGCTCACACACTCCAGGCAGCCGGCGTCGCGGCCCAGGCCGGGGCCGTGGATCCGACGACGCTGGACATCCAGGCCCAGGCAGACTGGCGCTCGCTATCCGCCGCCCACGCATTCTGGCTGCCCTTGCTTGATCGCCAGGGCAAAGTGTTCGGCGGGCTGTGGCTGGCCCGCGACCAGGCGTTCAACCCCGCCGAGCAAGCCCTGCTCACTCAGTTGGGGGAGACTTACGCCCATGCCTGGCTGGCTTTGGGCCCGGCCAAACCCTGGCGATTGCGTTGGCCACGGCGGCGCCTGCTGGTGGCCTTGGGACTGTCGCTATTGGTGCTGCTGGTGCCGGTGCGCCAGTCGGTGCTGGCCCCGGCCGAAGTCGTGCCGCGGGCAGGGCGGGTGGTTGCCGCGCCGCTGGACGGGGTGATCGCCGAGTTTCTGGTCAAGCCCAACCAGACGGTCGCTGTCGGTGACCTGCTGGTGCGCTTCGACGCCACCACCCTCAAGGCCCAGGTCGATGTCGCCGAGCGCGCCCTCGGGGTCGCCGAGGCCGAGCTCAAGGCCAGCACCCAGCGCGCCTTCAGCGATGCCGAATCCAATGCCCGCCTCGACCTGCTGGCCGCCCGTGTGGAACAGAAACGCGCCGAACTCGACTACGCCCGCCAGCTCCTCGGCCGCAGCGAAATTCGCGCTGAGCGTGCGGGAATCGCGGTGTTCGCCGACGCCGAGCGCTGGACCGGCAAGCCCGTGCAGACCGGCGAACGCCTGATGCAACTGGCCGATCCGCAGCAGGCCGAACTGCGCCTGGAGCTGCCGGTGGGCGATGCCATCGCCTTGCAGCCTGGCGCCGAAGTAGCGTTGTTCCTCGACAGCGACCCACTGCACCGTCATGGCGCTCGCCTGGAACGCGCGGCCTACGAGGCCCAGGCCACCGCAGCCGGGCAACTGGCCTATCGGTTGGATGCCGGTTTCGACGAGGCACCGCCGCGCATCGGTTTGCGTGGTACCGCCAAGGTATATGGCGAGCGCGCTCCGCTGGTCTACTACCTGCTGCGTCGCCCGCTGGCTGCGTTGCGTCAGGGGCTGGGGCTGTGACCCTGCCGGCGCTGCGCGCCGACCTGCAACTGTCGCCGGCGGCGGCCGGGCATGACGGCGCGCCACAGTGGACCCTGGCCGACCCGCTGCGCGGGCGTTACTTCAAGCTGGGCGGTGGCGCCGTGCGGCTGTTGCAGCACTGGCGCCTGGGTGACCCGCAGCGTGTGCTGGCTGCCGCCAATGCCGAGCCTGGCCTGGCAGTCGACGAGCAGGCATTGGAAGAGCTCTTGCTGTTTCTCGGCCAGCACGACCTGATCGGCGCCGAAGATGCTCGCCAGCGCGAAAGCTATGCGACCAAGGCCGCCGCCACCCGGCAGAGCCTGTGGACCCGTGTGCTGCACCAGTACCTGTTCTTCCGGATTCCGCTGTGGCGCCCGGATGCCTTCCTCAACCGCGCATGGCCGGTGCTTGAACGCCATGGCGGCTGGATCTTGCGCTACGCCCTGCCGTTGGTGCTGGCGTTGGGTGTGTTCCTGGTGATCCGCGACTGGTCGCGCTTCATCGCCACGTTCCCGCACTTGTTCAGCCTCGGCGGCATCCTCGCCTTTGGCGTGGCGTTGGGGTTCGCCAAGCTCTGCCATGAATTCGGCCACGCCTTCATGGCCAAGCGGGCCGGGTGCCGGGTGCAGAGCATGGGCCTGGCGTTCATGGTGCTGTTGCCGATGTTCTATACCGATGTCAGCGATGCCTGGCGCGTCAGCGACCGCCGTGCGCGGTTGCTGATCGATGCCGGTGGGGTGTTCGCCGAGCTGCTGCTGGCGGTGCTGGCGCTGCTGGCCTGGTCGCTGCTGCCTGACGGCCCGGCGCGCACGGCGGCGTTCATGCTGGCCAGCGCCACCTGGATCACCACCTTGCTGGTCAACCTCAACCCCTTCATGCGTTTTGACGGCTACTTCCTGATCAGCGACCTGTGGCGGGTCGAGAACCTGCAGAACCGCGCCTTTGCCCTGTGTCGCTGGCGACTGCGCGAGGCGCTGTTCGGCTATGGCGAGCCGGCCCCGGAAGCCTGGTCGCCGACCATGCGCCGTCGTTTGCTGGTGTGGGGCTATGGCGCCTGGCTGTGGCGCGCGGTGCTGTTCTTCGGTATTGCCCTCGCGGTGTATCACCTGTTCTTCAAGGTGCTGGGCATCTTCCTGATGCTGGTGGAGCTGGCTTGGTTCATCGGTTTGCCGGTGTACAAGGAGTTGCGGCAATGGTGGCTGCACCGTGGTCAGGCGGCGCCGGGCAAGACCTTGCGGGTGGCGGCCGGGCTGGGTTTGCTGTTGGCCGTGCTGGTGCTGCCCTGGCGTGGCGCGGTGGACGTGCCGGCGATGCTCGAGGCGTCCCGCGTCAGCGCACTGCATGCGCCAGTGGCGGCACGGGTGAAAAGCTTGCCAGTGGGCGAAGGGCAGGCGGTTCACCAGGGCGAGCTGCTGGTGGAGCTGGAATCGCCCGACCTGACGTCGCGCCAGTCCATCGTGCGCCGCGAGATCGACATCCTGCAGCTGCTGTTGCGCCGCCAGGCCGGGCGCAGCGAGACGGCGGCGGACGCCGGCGTGCTCGAGCAGCAACTGGCCGAAGCCGTGGCCGAGTACCGCGGCCTGGCCGCCCAGCGCGAGCGCCTGCAGCTGCGCGCGCCCCGCGACGGTGTGCTGCGTGACCTGCCGGCCGGCCTGGCAGCGGGGCAATGGGTCAGCCCGGCACAGACCTTGGGCCGGGTGGTCGAGCCGGGGCTGCGTTTGCGCGGCTACCTGGCCGAGGCCGACCTGTGGCGGGTGGCGGCCGGCAGCGAAGGGCGCTTCATCGCCGATGACCCGGCGCGCCCGGCATTGCCGGTGCGCGTGGAGCAGGTGGATGCCACTGGCGTTGCCGTGCTGGAGCTCGAAGCGCTGGCCTCCGACCGCCATGGCCCGGTAGCCGTGCGGCGTGATGGCCAGCAGCGTGCGGAGCCGGTGCAGGCCCAGTACGGCGTGCGTTTGAGCCCGTTGGGCGAAGTGCCCGATGTGGCCCAGCCGCTGCGTGGGGTGGCGGTACTGGAGGGCGCGCGCGAGTCGTTGCTGGGGGCCGCCTGGCGACGGTTGGCGGCGTTGGGGGTTCGTGAGAGTGGTTTTTAGGCGGCCTTTCCCCTCCAGGGACCCGTCGTCTTTAGGCTGTCCATGCCAGGAACACCGTTCAAGACAATGCCAACGCAAGGAGCCCGCATGACCGAGACCGCTCTGCCACTGTGTTCCCGCCTTACCTTGCCCACGAACCTGCCCGCGTTGCTGCAGGCCCTGACCCGGCTGGACACTCACGTCTGGCAGGCGCACTTCAACCGGGGCTACCACGAGGGTGACTGGAGCGGTGTGGCGCTGGTCGCCGCCGAGGACGCGCCGTTGCCGCTGGCCCCAGGCACAGGCGCGCCGACAAACCTGGCCTGGTGGCAAGGCGAGCCGGCCTGGCAGCAAGCACTCGCTCCCTTCCAGGCATCGCTGCGCGCCGCCCGCCTGTTACGCCTGGGGGCGGGGGCGAGGATTCACGAGCATCGAGACCCTGACCTCGGGCGCCCAGGCGGCTGCCTGCGCTTGCACATACCGCTGCTGAGCCCCCCGGGCGTGGAGTTCCTTGTGGATGGCCTGCAAGTGCCGATGCGCCCGGGCGAGTGCTGGTTCATCGACCTGTCGCGCCCCCACCGGGTCAACAACCCCGGACCCGGTGAGCGCATCCACCTGGTACTCGACTGCGCGGCCGACCCTTGGCTGCTGGCGCTGATCGGCGAAGGCCTGGCACAGACGCCGGCATTGCAGCCCGGCAGGGCCGGGCAGGCATTCGAACGGTTTCGCCAGCAGGTGAGTGAGGCGCCGGCATTGGCCGCGCAACTACAGGCGTTGGAGGAGCCCCGGGCCTTCGTGGCCGAGGCGGTGCGCCTTGGTGCCGAGCTAGGGCTGGCGTTTTCCGAGGCAGAGGTCCTGGGCGCCATGCGTCGGGGCAAGCAGGCATGGAGCGATCAATGGCGAGTGTGAATACCCCGATGGATTTTCACGGCTGGCTGCCCATCCGCCTCTGGCAAGGCGACGCCGGGTGGCGGGTGGACTGGTGCTGGTTCGGCGAGAGGCGCCTGGCCCGGCCGTTTTTCCGCGACGACGTCGACCAGGCGTTACGCCTGCCGTTCAACCAGGCTATGCGCCGCGACACCGATGTCTCGGCTTTGCTCGATTGGCACGCCCGTAGCCCGGGGCTGACGCCCTCGGCCTTGGTGTTCCATGCTTCACGCTGTGGTTCGACGCTGATCGCCCAATTGCTGGTCAGCCAAGTGCGAAATATCGTGCTGTCCGAGCCGCCGCCGTTGGACAACCTGTTGCGTGCCGCGCGCCAGGACCCGTCCGCCGCCGCCTGGCAGGCCGATGCATTGCGGGCGCTGTGTTCGGCCTACGGTCAGCGTCGTCGGGGCGACGAGCGCCAGCTGCTGATCAAGCTCGATGCCTGGAACATCTTCGACGCACCATTGCTGACGGCGCTGTATCCCCAGGTGCCACGAGTGTTCCTCTACCGTGACCCGCTGGAGATCGTCGTTTCCCAACTGCGCCAGCCGGGCATGCACCGGGTGCCGGGCCTGCTCGGCGGCTCTGGGCTCGACAGTGTGCTGACCGATGCCCAGGGCATGGGCGCGGTGCAATACACCTGCCGGATGATTGGCGAAATCCTTGCGGCTGGCCTAGCGTTGTGCGAACGCGAAGGCGCCATCGCGGTGAACTACAGTGAGTTGCCCGATGCTGTCTGGGGGCGCCTGGCGCCACTGTTCGGCATCCTGCCAGGCGCAGTAGCGGATTTGCAGGCGGTCGCGGCCTTCGACGCCAAGCAGCCGGCCATGAGCTTCAGCGCCGATGGCCAGCGCAAGCGTGACGAGGCCAGCGACGAGGTGCGCGCGGCAGTCGCCCGATGGGCCCTGCAGCCGTACAACGCTTTGGAATCCATACGGTTGCGAAATGCCTAGAAAGTGGCGTCAAAGTACCTCGAACGGGTGTTTGAGAAAATAAACATAAAGACCACGCTCGGGTAGTGGCTATATGCCTTGTTCTTCGGCTACGCTGCGAATGATCGTGTAGGACAATTCACTTGGATGTGCGCCCCTCACCATGGGGTAACCTTACGCAGGGAAGCCAGACCCGATGTCCATCCTCGAGGTGAACCTCCGTCCCACGGTGGACGCCGACCGGGCGTTCCTGCGCGAGCTCTATGGCACCACGCGTGCCGCCGAAATGGCCCTGCTGCCGTGGCCGCAGGCCGCCATCGATGCTTTCCTCGACCAGCAGTTCCAGGCCCAGCACGACCACTATCAGGCCCAGTTCGCCGACGCCGACTTCCTTGTCATCGAAATGGCGGGCGAGCCCATTGGCCGTGCCTACCTGCTGTGGGCCGACAGCCACGTGCAATTCATCGACATGGCCCTGCTACCCGCCTGGTGCGGCCGAGGCATCGGCAGCCGGCTGCTCGGCCAGTGGCTGGCACGTGCCGATGAACGGGGGCTCAGCGCCGGCCTGCATGTGACCTCCCACAACCCGGCCTTGCGGCTCTATCAGCGCTGTGGGTTCCAGGTGGTCGGCGAAAACGGCTTGTCGCTGAAGATGAGTCGGCCAGCGTCCATTGCCGCGATTGCAACCGGTGAGCCCCGATACCCAAGGGGGCCGGAGCTCCAGACCATTTTCCACGCCGATCGGCAGCTCTGAGCGTGCCTGTCACGAACGTGATTACCTGCGGGCCTTGAGGCCCGTCCTTGCCGCGTTGTCAAAGGAGTGCAGTAAATGAGTGAGCCATTCATCGGTCAGATCACATTGTTCGCGGGAAACTTCGCGCCACGGGGCTGGATGTTTTGCCAAGGGCAGCTGTTGAGCATCGCCACGAACACCGCGTTGTTCTCGATTCTGGGTACGACCTACGGTGGTAATGGCCAGACTACATTCGCCCTGCCCGACCTGCGTGGTCGCGCACCTGTCCAGCAGGGGCAGGGGCCAGGCTTGCCGAGTGTCGTGCTGGGCGAGGCAGCCGGCACGCCGACTACCACGCTGACATCGCTGAACATGGCGTCGCAGGCCGTGAACATTCCCGCCCAGACCGTATCGGTCGCCATCCCTGCCGCAGAAGGTGACGCCGACCTGCCGGCCCCTTCGACCACCGGCGTACTGGCCAAACCGAAGGACTCGTCCGGATCGGGTGTGTCGATCGACATCTACGCCTCCACCGCCAGCAATACCACGCTCAAGCCCTTCAACCTCACCATCCCTGCCACGACGGGCGCGACCGCACCAGGCAACCAGCCGTTCTCGAACCAGAGCCCTTACCTGGGCATCAACTTCATCATTGCGACCGAAGGGATCTTCCCATCCCGTAACTGAGGCCAGGATTTCGGCAGGCAGGGCAGCGGGGCGCGCATCGGCGCCCCGTCGTCCGTTCAGGATTACCAGACAAGGACAGGCCGCCCTCATCTGCAGGGACGGCAGGCATAAGCAGCCGCAGGGCTGAGCGAGGGCATCATGGCATTCTGGAAACGCGGTAAAGACACCCACACACCCAACGTTTCCGCGAGCCGGCCCAGCCTCATCCAGGCCTTGGAACCGCGCATGATGTTCGACGCCTCGGTAGGCGTGGTCGCCGATCAGGGGGCTCAGGCGGTCGAAGCCGCCGCAGCCGCCACCGGGGGCAAGGACACCAGCGCCGCCAGTGATGCGGCCAGTACCCGCGACAACACCGCCCACGAACCGGCCCATCAGGCCACACCGGCCACCGCGCCGATTTCCCAGGCTCCGGGCAATCATGAAGTGGTATTCGTCGACTCTGCGGTAAGTGATTACCAGAAACTCATCGCCGGCCTGCCTGCCGGGGTCGAGGTGGTGGTGCTGGATAACGGCAAGGATGGCTTCAAGCAGATCGCCGACTACCTCAATGGCCGTAGCGACGTCACTTCGGTCGATATCATCAGCCACGGCGACAGCGGCTATGTGTATCTGGCCGGCAATGCCATCTGGGCCAACCAACTGGCCAGCCATGGCGCCGATCTGGCGCGCATCGGCGCGAGCCTGGCCCCGGGCGGCGATATCCGCTTCTTTGCCTGCAACACCGGCGCCGGCAGCGATGGCCAGTTGTTCGTCAATGAGGTGGCGCGGCTCAGTGGCGCCGATGTGGGCGCCTCGTCCGATTCGACCGGCAACCGCGCAGGCGAGGACTGGGAGCTGGAGACCATCTCTGGCGCCGTGGCCACTGGCGTGGGCGTGCAGCGCGGTGACCTGTCGGCGTTCAACACCTCGCTGGCGACCATTACCGTCACCAGCAAAAATGCTTCGCTCATCACCAACGATGGCCAGGTATCCCTGGCCGAAGCCATCCAGGCCGCGAACACCGACACTTCGGTGGATGGCTCCGCCGCGGGCAGCGGCAACGACATCATCGTGTTCCACCAGAACCTGAAAGGCGAGATCATCCGCTGGTCGTCGGCCACGGCGCTGGTGGTGACCAGCAACATCACCATCAACGGTGATGTCGACGGCGACGGCAAGAGCGACATCATCCTCAGTGGCGACGTCAACAGCAACAACATCCGCGATGCCGGCGAGGCCTCGGGCCTGCAAAGCAACGGCAGCGGTGTGCTGACGGTGCGCAACCTGGACATGCGGCATTTTTCCAGCAACATCACCGGTGGCGCCATCCGCGCCAACGGCGGCTCGATCACCGTGGAGGACTCCAACTTCCAGGACAACGCCGGCACCGTGATCAACTCGGCGACCACCACTGGCTCCACGGTGGTGATCCGCAACACCACGATTCATGACAACAACGCCAGCATTGTCGGCGCCACCGGCATGTCGTCGCTGGTGCGCCTGGGCGGCAACAACAACCACGTCCTGGAGAACGTGGCGATATACAACAACAGTGGGACCTACGCCGCCACCGCCACGGTCGCTGGTGCTTCGGTCATCGTGCTGAGCAATAGCGGTGGGTCGGTGACCATCGTCAACAGCACCATCGCCAACAACACCTACCTCAACACCAGCAGTGGCACCATCAACTCCGCCGGCCTGGGCTGGGCCACCGGCGGCGCCGGCACGGTGACGGTGTTGAACAGCATCATCAGTGGCAACACCGTCAATGGCGCTGCCCTCGATGCCGCCACCAACAGCGGCAGTGGTGGTGGCTACACCAGCACCACCAACCTGATCGGCACGACGGTCAACTTCGTCAATGCCGCCGGCGGCGATTACCGCCTGGCCAGCACTGCCAGCAACGCCATCGACCAGGGCACCCAGGCGGGTGCGCCGGCCACCGACCTGCGCGGCTTCGACCGACCCCGTGGCGGCGGTGTCGACATCGGTGCCTACGAGGTGCTGTATTCCGCGCCACCGCTGGTCGACCTGGACACCGGCACCGGGGGTAACGACAGCACAGTCAACTTCGCCGGCTCCCCAGTGGTGATCGTGCCGAACATCAGCATCAGCCAATCCGACGGCGACACCCAGGTCAGCGGGGCCACCCTGACCCTGGGCGGTGTGCTCGATGGCGGCAGCGAGACGCTGTCGCTCACCGCCGGGCAGATCGCCACGGCGGCCAGCTTCGGCATCACCATCGGCGGTTCAGGCACTGCGGTGCTATCGCTCAGCGGCGTGGCCACCCTGGCCCAGTATCGTGCGGTGCTCGCCGCAGTAACCTATGGCAATGCTGCGGGGGCCTACACCAGTGGCACGCGCAGCGTGACCGTCAGCATCAATGACGACATGGGCAGCACCACCCGCACCGCCTCGGTGGTGGTCCAGCCGCCCAATGCCGCGCCGGTGATCGCCAACCTCAACGGCGACAGCCAGACCTTCACCCAAGGCAGTGGCGCCGTGCTGCTCGACAGCGGCAGCAACGCCACGGTCACCGACAGCGACTCGGCCGACTTTGCCGGCGGTAACCTGACCGTGGCGGTCAGCGGCAACGGCGTGGCCGGCGAAGATCTGCTGGGTATCCGCAACCAAGGCACCGGCGCCGGGCAGATCGGCGTCAGCGGCAATACGGTCAGCTATGGCGGAGTGGCCATCGGCACTTACACCGGCGGCACGGGCGGCGCCAACCTGGTGCTGACGTTCAACGGCAATGCCACGGCCGCAGCGGTCCAGGCGGTGGTGCGCAACCTTACCTACGACAACAGCAATGCCGCCAACAGCATCGGTCAGGCCACCCGTACCCTGTCGGTCACCATCAACGATGGCGACGGCGCCACTTCCAGCGCGGCGTCGGTCACGGTGGCCATCCACGAGACCGTACCGCCAACAGCCACCATCAGCCTCAGCGACACGGCCCTGAAAGTGGGCGAGACGGCGACGGTAACCATCACCTTCAGCGAGGTGGTGAGCGGCTTCACCAATACCGACCTGACGGTGACCAACGGCACCCTGAGCGCGGTGTCCAGCAGCGATGGTGGCAAGACCTGGACCGCCACCTTCACTCCGACCAGCAACATCACCAGCGCCAGCAACGTCATCACCCTGAACAACGCCGGCGTCACCGACCTGGCCGGTAACGCTGGCGCAGGCACCACCAGTTCGGCCAACTACAGTATCGACACACAGCGCCCGACGGCGACCATCGTGGTGGCCGACAGCAACCTGAGCATCGGTGAGACGTCCCAGGTAACCATCACGTTCAGCGAGGCCGTGACCGGCTTCACCAGTGCCGACTTGACGGTGGCCAATGGCACCTTGAGCGCCGTGACCAGCAGCGATGGCGGGATGACCTGGACCGCGACGTTCACCCCGACCAGCGCTATCACCGACGCGACCAACCTCATCACCCTGGACAACACCGGGGTGAGCGATGCCGCCGGCAACGCCGGCAGCGGCACCACCAACTCGAACAACTATGCCATCGACACCCAGCGCCCGACGGCGACCATCGTGGTGGCCGACAGCAACCTGAGCATCGGTGAAACGTCGCAGGTGACCATCACCTTCAGCGAGGCCGTGACCGGCTTCACCAATGCCGATCTGACGGTGGCCAACGGCACCCTGGGCGCTGTCTCCAGCAGCGACGGCGGGATCACCTGGACCGCGACGTTCACCCCGAACAGCTCCATCACCGATGCGACCAATGTCATCACCCTGGACAACACCGGGGTGAGCGATGCCGCTGGCAACGCAGGCAGCGGCACCACCAACTCGAACAACTACGCTATCGACACCGTGCGCCCGACCGCGACCATCGTGGTGGCCAACCCCACCCTGGCCATCGGGCAGACGTCGCTGGTTACGTTCACCTTCAGCGAGGCGGTCATTGGCTTCAGCAATGCCGACGTGACCGTGGCCAACGGCAACTTGAGCGCGGTGTCCAGCAGCGACGGCGGGATCACCTGGACGGCCACCTTCACCCCGTCGAGCAACATCACCGACACCAGCAACCTCATCACCCTGGACAACAGCGGGGTGGCCGACCTGGCCGGCAACGCCGGTAGCGGCACCACCGACTCTAACAACTACACCATCGACACCCAGCGGCCGACGGCCACCATCGTGGTCGCCGACAACAATCTCACTGTCGGTGAGACCACCACGGTGACCATTACCTTCAGCGAGGCGGTCACCGGCTTCACCCTGGCCGATCTGACGGCGCCGAACGGCAACTTGAGCGGGCTTTCCAGCAGTGACGGCGGCATCACCTGGACGGCGACCTTCACCCCTTCGGTGAACGTGCAGGACGCCACCAACGTGATCGCCCTGAGCAACAGCGGGGTGGCCGACCTGGCCGGCAACGCCGGCAGCGGTACCACAAACTCCAACAACTACGGCGTCAGCACCTTGCAACCCACGGCCACCGTGGTGGTAAGCGATGCGGCGCTGCGTATCGGTGAAACCTCGCTGGTGACCATCACCTTCAGCGAGGCGGTGACCGGTTTCACCAATGCCGACCTGACGGTGGCCAACGGCACCCTGAGCGCGGTATCCAGCGCCGACGGCGGTATCACCTGGACCGCCACCTTCACGCCAACCAGCAATATCCAGGATGCGACCAACCTGATCACCCTGGACAACAGTGGCGTGGTCGGGGCCAGCAGCGGCAACGCCGGCTCCGGCACCACCGATTCGAACAACTACGCCATCGACACCCAACGCCCGACCGCAACCATCGTGGTGGCCGATAGCAGCCTCGCGATCGGCGAGACGTCGCTGGTGACCATTACCTTCAGCGAGGCGGTGACTGGCTTCAGCAGTGCCGACCTGACGGTGGCCAACGGCACCTTGAGCGCAGTGTCCAGCGCCGATGGCGGTATCACCTGGACCGCGACCCTGACGCCGACCGCCGGCATCACCGACACCTCCAACCTGATCACCCTGGACAACAGCGGGGTGACGGACACCGCCGGCAACGCCGGTTCCGGCAGCACCGACTCGAACAACTACGCCATCGACAGCCAGCGCCCGACCGCCACCATCGTGATTGCCGACCCCACCCTGACCGCGGGTGAAACCACCACGGTGACCTTCACCTTCAGCGAGGCGGTGACCGGTTTCAGCAACGCCGACCTGACCATTGCCAACGGCACCCTGAGCGCTGTGAGCAGCAGCGACGGCGGCATCACCTGGACCGCGACCTTCACCCCGAACGCCGGGGTGCGCGACCTCAGCAACCTGATCACCTTGAACAACACCGGTATCAGCGATCTGGCCGGCAACGCTGGCGTCGGCACCACCTCGTCGGCCAACTACACAGTCGACACCGTGGTCCCCACTGCCACCATCGTGGTCGCCGACAGCGCCTTGCGGGTCGGCGAAACGTCGCTGGTGACCATCACCTTCAGCGAGGCGGTGACTGGCTTCAGCAATGCCGACCTGACCTTGGGCAATGGCACCTTGAGCGCTGTCTCCAGCAGCGATGGCGGCATCACCTGGACCGCGACCTTCACCCCCACCAGCAACATCACCGACAGCAGCAACCTGATCACCCTCGACAACAGCGGCGTGGTCGGCGCGAGCAGTGGCAATGCCGGGGTCGGCACCACTGACTCGAACAACTACGCCATCGACACCCAACGCCCGACCGCAACCATCGTGGTGGCCGACAGCAGCCTCGCGATTGGCGAGACGTCGCTGGTGACCATCACCTTCAGCGAGGCGGTGAGCGGCTTCACCACCGCCGACCTGACCGTGGCCAACGGCACCCTGAGCGGGCTGAGCAGCAGCGATGGCGGTATCACCTGGACCGCGACCCTGACGCCGACTGCGGGCATCACCGACACCTCCAACCTGATCACCCTGGACAACAGCGGGGTTACGGACGCGGCTGGCAATGCCGGCTCCGGCACCACCGACTCGAACAACTACGCTGTCGACAGCCAGCGGCCAACCGCCACCATCGTCATGGCCGACAGCGATCTGCGTGTCGGTGAAACCTCGTTGGTGACCATCACGTTCAGCGAGGCGGTAACCGGCTTCAGCAACGCCGACCTGAGCGTGGCCAACGGCACCTTGAGCGCGCTCTCCAGCGCCGACGGCGGTATCACCTGGACCGCCATCTTCACGCCGAGCAACGGTGTGCAGGACGGCACCAACCTGATCGTACTGAACAACACGGGCTACACCGACCTGGCCGGCAACAGCGGAACCGGCACCACTTCATCGGCCAACTATACGGTCAGCACCGTCGTCCCAACCGCCACCGTCGTGGTTGCCGATACGGCCCTGCGCGCGGGCGAGTCGAGCCTGGTGACCATCACTTTCAGCGAGGCGGTGAGCGGCTTCACCCTGGCCGACCTGATGGTGGCCAACGGCACCTTGAGCGGGTTGAGCAGCAGCGATGGTGGCATCACCTGGACCGCGACCCTGACACCCGGCAACGGGGTCGAGGACACCAGCAACCTGATCACCCTGGACAACAGCGGCGTGGTCGCGGCGTCTTCCGGCAACGCCGGCGTGGGCAGTACCGATTCCAACAACTATGCCATCGATACCCGCGTTCCCAGCGTGACCAGCGTCGGTGGCCCAGCGGGGGTTTCCTACAACGCCGGTGACGCGCTGGTGTTCGTGGTCAACGCCAGCGAAGCGGTCCAGGTCACCGGGGCGCCGCGCCTGGCCCTGGACATCGGTGGACACACGGTGTTTGCCGAGCTGGTGGCGGGCGCCGGCACCTCGACCCTTGTGTTCCAGTACCTCGTCCAGGCCGGTGACAACGACGCTGATGGCATCACCGTGACCGGTCTTGCCGCCAATGGCGCGACCCTTGTCGACGCCGCGGGCAACGCCATGGACCTGACCCTGAATGGCGTGGCCGATACCCACCAGGTGCTGGTCGATACCCAGGCGCCGAGCGCGGTCGGCATCGTCACCCTCGACCCGTCGCCGAGCAACGCCCAGAGCGTGCGCTTCACCGTGACCTTCAACGAGCAGGTCAATGGCGTCGACCTCGGCGATTTCAGCCTGGTCGGCACCGGCTCGGCCAGCGGCACGCTCAGCGGCCTGCAAGCGCTGGGCGGTGGAGTCTATGTGATCACCGTCAGTGGCGTGCACGGCACCGGCACCCTGGGCCTGAACCTCAATGGCAGTGCCACGGGTATCACTGATGTGGCCGGTAACGCACTGGTCGGTGGCCTGACCGGCGCCACATACAACATCGACCGCGACGCCCCCACGGTGAGCAGTGTCGGCGTGCCGGTCGGCGTCCCCTATAACACGGGCGATGTGCTCACCTTCGTGGTCAACACCAGCGAAGCGGTGCTGGTCGACGGCGTGCCACGGCTTGCCCTGGATGTCGGCGGGCGCACGGTTTACGCCGATTTCGTGGCCGGTTCAGGCACGCCGACGCTGGTGTTCCAGTACCAGATCCAGGCCGGCGACAACGATGCCGATGGCATCCAGGTGCTCGGCCTGTCGGCCAATGGCGCGAGCCTGCACGATGCGGCCGGCAATCAACTGACACCGGGGCTGAACAATATTGGCGACAGCCACGGGGTCATTGTCGACGGCACACCACCCAGTGTGGTCTCGATCGTGGCGAATCCGTCGCCGACGCCGGGCAGCCAGTCCTTCACCGTGACCTTCAGCGAGGACGTCAGCGGTGTGGGCCTGGGCGACTTCGAACTGCTGGCCAGTGGCAACGCCAGCGGCACGCTGCAGTCGCTGGTACGCCTCGACGGCCATACCTGGCAGGTCAATGTTGCAGGGGTGGCAGGCAGTGGTGGCCTGGCCCTTGGGCTCAAGGCCAGTGGCACGGGCATTCGCGATGGCGCAGGCAACGCCCTGGTCGGCGGCTTCGCCGGGCAAAGCGTGACATTGCAGTCGACCGACGGTGATCCGGAATTCCGCGCCTACCCACCGGCGCGCCCGGGCCAGGCCAGCCCAGGCACGCCGGTGGTGATCGCACCGTTGCCGGTAACGGCGCCGTTCCAGTCGCCGCTGCTGCCACAGCCGCTGTTCGAGGTGCCGACAACGGGCGGCGGGCTGCCGACCTTGGGCAATCTGTTCATCCAGAACGGTGCGCTGGCGCCCAGCTACCTGGCCCAGGTATTCGCCGGCCAGCACGCCGACAGCGGTATCGGCAATGGTTCGGGAGCCGGTTTCCTCGGCTTTGGTGGTGGTGACGCCAATGTATTCGGGGCCAGCAGCCTGGCCAACATCTTCGACAAGACGCTGCTGGATGACGGTGGCCAGTATGAACTGAGCGGTGGCAAGCCATTCCGCCAGGGGGCAGAGGCGGGGGCGGGCAAGGGCCTGACCGGGGCGCCGACCCTCGGGCAGCAGTTGCAGGCCTTCCGGGAGGGGGAGCAACACCAGGCCAGGCAACTGGCGCAGGCGTTGGGGCAGGTCGAGGTACCCGTGCCGCAGGCCTGAGCCGGCGCACGCGAGCAATCCAATTAGAAGAAAAGCAGTGCCGTACCAAGGGGGCGGACAGGGATGAGCAGAGCATCGAGGATTTTTGCGGTAAGCGTACTGGCACTGGCGGTAACAGGGTGCGCGGTCAAGACCCAACCCATCGACCGCAGCGTCAGCGAGCAGCGGGCGCGGGCGGACCTTGCCAGCATGTTCAAGGGCCAGGAGGCCTTGCAAGGGCCGCTGACCCTGCACCAGGCCATGGCCCGTGCGGTCAAGTACAACCTGGAGGCACGCCTCAAGATCATGGAAGAAGCCCTGGCCCAGCGCCAGGTCGACCTGGCCACCTTCGACATGCTGCCGCGCATGGCCCTGTCGGCCGGTTACGCCGGGCGCAGCAATGTCAGTGCTTCGAGCAGCCAGAGCGTGCTGACCAATACCCAGTCCCTGGAGCCGTCGACCTCCCAGGACCGCGACCGCGACGTGGCCGACCTGACCATGGTGTGGAACGTGCTCGACTTCGGTGTCAGCTATGTCAGCGCCAAGCAACAGGGCGATCAGCGCCTGATCGTCCAGGAACGCCGGCGCAAGGTGGTGCAGACCATCATCCAGGACGTGCGCTCGGCCTACTGGCGGGCGGTCGCCGCCGAGCGCCTGCTCAAGCAGATCGACGCGCTGATGGTGCGGGTCGAGCAGGCCCGGGACAACAGCCAGCGCATGGGTGACCAGCGCATCGGCGACCCGATCCAGGCGCTCAACTACCAGCGCTCGTTGATCGAGGCCACCCGCCAGTTGGAGGAACAGCGTCGCGCGCTGTCGCTGGCCAAGACTGAACTGGGGGCGCTGATCAACCTGCCGCCGGGTAGCGAGCTGACCCTCGCCGCCACCGACGACTACAGCGTGCCGGAGCTCAAGGTAGGCCTCGAAGCGCTGGAGCAGCAGGCCCTGGCCACGCGCCCCGAGTTGCGCGAACAGGACTACCAGGCCCGCATCAGCGCCGCCGAGGTACGCAAGTCGATGCTGCGCATGCTGCCGGGGCTGGAGTTCTCGGCGGGCGGGCACTACGACAGCAACAGCTTCCTGACCAATCAGCACTGGGCCGATTACGGCGTCAAGGTCACCTGGAACCTGTTCAACGTGCTGTCGGGGCCGGCGTCCATCGATGTGGCCAAGGCTGGAGAGCAGGTGGTCGAGGCGCGTCGCCAGGCGATGTCGATGGCCATCCTGGCCCAGCTCTACGTGGCCAATGCCAATTACAACGAAGCTCGTCGCCAGTTCGCCACCAGCCAGCAACTGGTCGCCCTCGACCAGCAGATCGTCGAGCAACTGCGCAATCGCCACCAGGCGCAGGGCATTGGCGAGCTGGAGCTGATCCAGGGGGAACTGAATGCGCTGCAGGCCGACCTGCGCCGCGACCTGGCCTATGCCGAGCTGCGCAACAGCTATGGCCAGGTGTTCGCCAGCGCCGGGCTCGACCCGTTGCCGCAGACCCTGCCGTCCGGCGAACTCGCCGACATTGCCCAGGCCCTGGGCAACAACGAGGCACGTTGGCAGCGTGGCGATATCGCCCCGGGCAGTTGAGTGCCACCAGCAGGCGCGGGGTCAGCCCGCGCCTACTGCGGTTGGTGCAGTACCCGCTGCTGTACGTACGCCAACAGTTGCGCCGTTGCTATCGGCAGCGGCACTTGTGCCGTCTTCACCACCAGCTCCGGTCGCTCCGGCACTTCGTAGGGCGCATCGATACCGGTGAAGGCCGGCAACTCTCCCGCCCGGGCGCGGCGATACAAACCCTTGGGGTCGCGGGCCTCGCAAGTGGCCAGATCAGCCTTGACGTGCACTTCGTGGAAGCCCGCCTTACAGGCCTGGCGCGCGGTGGCGCGTCCGGCGCGATAGGGCGAGATCAACGCGGCAATGCAGATCAGCCCGGCATCGGCGAACAGCGCCGCCACCTCGGCTGTGCGGCGGATGTTTTCGTGGCGATCCTCGGGCGAGAAACCCAAGTCGGCATTCAGCCCTGTGCGCAGTACATCACCGTCGAGCACGTAGCAGCCATGTCCAAGCTCATGGAGCTCTCGGGCCAGGGCCTGGGCCAGTGTCGACTTTCCCGCGCCTGAGAGTCCGGTAAGCCAGATGACCGCGCCAGCTCGGGCACGTGACGGTGGATGTTCATCGCTTCCTGCGTGATGCACCTTGGACGTCTCCGAAAGGGGGAGGGCTCGAGTGTATGCGCGGCGTGGTGGTATGTCAGTGGCCGGGGTACAGCAGCTGGGCAACGCCTGGATCGGTCAGCAGGCGGGCGGGGTCATGGCCGATACCCGGCAGTACGTACTGACGATGTGAGAACGCTATCGACCAGCGCTGGGCCAGAAAAGCCTCGTAGCGCAGGTAGTTGAGTTGCCGCTCGACCCGGTCACTGCCCTGGGCCTGGGCTGCACAGCTGCGGTCCATGATCCGGCTGTGCGGGTGGCGGTCGCGCTCGCCGACCAGGTAGGTCACGTCGCGCGCGGCGTAGCGGCTTAGCACCTGGCGGGCATCGAGATGCTGCGTGACGAAGTAGTCCGGTGCGCCTGGCAGGCCATAGCGGTAACGGTCGTAGTCGGCGCACTGCGCGGCAGGTAAAGGGGCGAAGCCTTCGCCAAGGGGGCGGTTGGCATCCAGGTACAGGTAGGTGGAGGGGCTGGCGACAATGTAGCGCACATGGATGCCAAGGGCGCGCAACGTCTGGTCGCCCGTGCCGAGCAGCGTGTAGCGCTGCAACAGTTGGCCGCCGGCGGAATGGCCAATTAAGGTGATGTCTTCAAGGTGTGGAAATCGATGACGATCGGCAAGGTAGGCGAGAAGGTCGTCGAGCACGGCGAATGCCGAGATGCCGGAGCGTCCGGCCACGGACTCGTGGCCCTGCAGCCATTGGCTTTTCACCCACAAGGGCGGAGTGGGCGTTGCCTGGGGATCGTCTTCGCTGAAGAAACGGGGGGCCAGCAGCAGCGTGTCGTCCTGGGTGAGTCCCGCATTGCCGAGCAGGGTCAGGCCGCTGCGATAGTAGTGGTCGGCATCACGGTGCACGCCATGGAGCACGATCACTGCGTGCTGGACCGGCAGGCGGGTGTCGAGCCTGGCATTGGCATAGGTGAAGAAAGGGTAGGGCGCAGGCTTGCCCAGCGTCATCGTCTGCATGGTGTCGCCGGCCCACGCGGGCCAGGCCAGGCAGGCGAGCACCACCAGCAGCGCCCGATAGCCGGCACGTAGGTGATCATTCGGCACCTTGGCGCACTCCTTCTATATAGCGCAGCACTGCGGGCGACTTTTCGAAGCGGCGGTGCACCAGGCTCAGCCATGAACTTGCCTGGGCGTCGGCGATGGGCCGGTAGTTGACCTGGGGCAAACTGATGCGCTGGACCACCGACGCCGGTACCACGGCCACGCCCTGGCCCAGTGACACCAGGGTGAGCACCGCCACCAGGCTGCCCGGTTGCGGCCCCAGGCGGGGGGTGAAACTGCCCTGGCTGGCAATTGCCAGGGTGCCGGAGATCTGCTCGGGCAAGATGAAGGTTTCGTCGGCCAGGCGTGAGGCCGGGATGGTCTTCAGTTCGTTGAGGCGCGAGTTGGCCGGCAGCGCCAGGACGAAACCTTCCTGATGCAGGGCGATGGCATTCAGGGTCTGCGGCAGCTCCATCGGCGAGCGCAAGTAGGCGAGGTCGAGTTGGCCCTCGTCGACAAGAGAGGGGAGCTCGAGCATGGGCACTTCGCGAATGTTCATCTGTATGCCGGGATAAGCCTGGGCAAACCGACTGACCTGTTGCTGCAGGGTGCCGGAGTAAGCCGCCGAGGCAACGTAGCCGAGCTCGATCCGCCCACTGTCGCCGCGACCTGCACGCTGCGCACCCAACTGTGCGGCGTCGAACTGCTGCACCGCCTGTTCTGCCTCGGTGAGCAAGGCCTGGCCAGCAGCGGTGAGGCTTACCTCGCGCTGGCTGCGCTCGAACAGCCGCACGCCCAGCTCACGCTCCATGTCCTGGATCTGCCGGCTCAGGGTCGGCGGGGCGATACCCAGTTGTTCGGCGGCGCGGGTGAAGTGGCCGTGGCGGGCGACGGCAAGGAAGTAGCGGAAGTGACGTATCTCCATGGGGCCTCGTTAGCCAGGCGCTAATGACGCGGGACGTGCTGGCTAACAAGCCGGGCGCCCTGCGGCGTTATGGTTGAGGCAACACTACAAGGCTGGCGTCGTGGCGGTAAAGCGGCGACGACCTGCCTGCTCTCTATAATGGAGCCTTGCCATG
>NZ_LN847264.1:1950000-5297500 GCF_001007005.1 Pseudomonas sp. CCOS 191 | reverse complement strand
ACCTACAAGTGCCGAGCATGGGAGACACACGGCGGGTGCTAACGTCCGTCGTGAAAAGGGAAACAACCCAGACCGTCAGCTAAGGTCCCAAAGTCATGGTTAAGTGGGAAACGATGTGGGAAGGCTTAGACAGCTAGGAGGTTGGCTTAGAAGCAGCCACCCTTTAAAGAAAGCGTAATAGCTCACTAGTCGAGTCGGCCTGCGCGGAAGATGTAACGGGGCTCAAACCATGCACCGAAGCTACGGGTATCACCTTTTGGTGATGCGGTAGAGGAGCGTTCTGTAAGCCTGTGAAGGTGAGTTGAGAAGCTTGCTGGAGGTATCAGAAGTGCGAATGCTGACATGAGTAACGACAATGCGAGTGAAAAACTCGCACGCCGAAAGACCAAGGTTTCCTGCGCAACGTTAATCGACGCAGGGTTAGTCGGTCCCTAAGGCGAGGCTGAAAAGCGTAGTCGATGGAAAACAGGTTAATATTCCTGTACTTCCAGTTATTGCGATGGAGGGACGGAGAAGGCTAGGCCAGCTTGGCGTTGGTTGTCCAAGTTTAAGGTGGTAGGCTGAGATCTTAGGCAAATCCGGGATCTCAAGGCCGAGAGCTGATGACGAGTGCTCATTAGAGCGCGAAGTGGTTGATGCCATGCTTCCAAGAAAAGCTCCTAAGCTTCAGATAACTGGGAACCGTACCCCAAACCGACACAGGTGGTTAGGTAGAGAATACCAAGGCGCTTGAGAGAACTCGGGTGAAGGAACTAGGCAAAATGGCACCGTAACTTCGGGAGAAGGTGCGCCGGTGAGGGTGAAGCACTTGCTGCGTAAGCCCACGCCGGTCGAAGATACCAGGCCGCTGCGACTGTTTATTAAAAACACAGCACTCTGCAAACACGAAAGTGGACGTATAGGGTGTGACGCCTGCCCGGTGCCGGAAGGTTAATTGATGGGGTTAGCGCAAGCGAAGCTCTTGATCGAAGCCCCGGTAAACGGCGGCCGTAACTATAACGGTCCTAAGGTAGCGAAATTCCTTGTCGGGTAAGTTCCGACCTGCACGAATGGCGTAACGATGGCGGCGCTGTCTCCACCCGAGACTCAGTGAAATTGAAATCGCTGTGAAGATGCAGTGTATCCGCGGCTAGACGGAAAGACCCCGTGAACCTTTACTATAGCTTTGCACTGGACTTTGAGCTTGCTTGTGTAGGATAGGTGGGAGGCTTTGAAGTGGGGACGCCAGTTCTCATGGAGCCATCCTTGAAATACCACCCTGGCAACCTTGAGGTTCTAACTCAGGTCCGTTATCCGGATCGAGGACAGTGTATGGTGGGTAGTTTGACTGGGGCGGTCTCCTCCCAAAGAGTAACGGAGGAGTACGAAGGTGCGCTCAGACCGGTCGGAAATCGGTCGTAGAGTATAAAGGCAAAAGCGCGCTTGACTGCGAGACACACACGTCGAGCAGGTACGAAAGTAGGTCTTAGTGATCCGGTGGTTCTGTATGGAAGGGCCATCGCTCAACGGATAAAAGGTACTCCGGGGATAACAGGCTGATACCGCCCAAGAGTTCATATCGACGGCGGTGTTTGGCACCTCGATGTCGGCTCATCACATCCTGGGGCTGAAGCCGGTCCCAAGGGTATGGCTGTTCGCCATTTAAAGTGGTACGCGAGCTGGGTTTAGAACGTCGTGAGACAGTTCGGTCCCTATCTGCCGTGGACGTTTGAGATTTGAGAGGGGCTGCTCCTAGTACGAGAGGACCGGAGTGGACGAACCTCTGGTGTTCCGGTTGTCACGCCAGTGGCATTGCCGGGTAGCTATGTTCGGAAGAGATAACCGCTGAAAGCATCTAAGCGGGAAACTTGCCTCAAGATGAGATCTCACTGGAGCCTTGAGCTCCCTGAAGGGCCGTCGAAGACTACGACGTTGATAGGTTGGGTGTGTAAGCGCTGTGAGGCGTTGAGCTAACCAATACTAATTGCCCGTGAGGCTTGACCATATAACACCCAAGCAATTTGCGCTGAGGCCAAATTGTGGTGGTGAAGACGAAACGAACCGAAAGTTCGCGACGAACCACAAATATCGCATATCCGAATTGGCTGGCATGTCTGCAAGGACGTACTGGCAACCGAATTTCTTGACGACCATAGAGCATTGGAACCACCTGATCCCATCCCGAACTCAGTAGTGAAACGATGCATCGCCGATGGTAGTGTGGGGTTTCCCCATGTGAGAGTAGGTCATCGTCAAGATTCATTTCGCAAAACCCCTATCTGCGCGAGCAGGTAGGGGTTTTGTCTTTGTGCCCGGAAAACTCATGGCCTGACCGGGCAGCATCGCGAGACCCCGCCTGCTGTCTCCGTGATAAGGTTTCCCGTCAGCATCAACCGCATTCCCGAGAGCTCCTATGCCGCAGACCACCTCACTCCACCCAGGTTTCATGATCGTCCAGGGCAATCGCCTGGACGAGCTGCGCAATCTGGTGGTGAGCGTGATGCGCCGCTACCCCCTGGCGCCGCTGGAGAACGAGATTGCGCTGGTACAGAGCAACGGTATCGCCCAATGGCTGAAACTGGCGCTGGCCGAAGACCCGCAAGACGACGATCAGGGCGGTTGCGGCATCGCCGCTGCCATTGATGTGCAGCTCCCGGGCAGCTTCATGTGGCAGCTGTACCGCCGCGTGTTGGGCCGTGATGAAATCCCCGAGGTTTCGCTGCTCGACAAGGCCCCCCTGACCTGGCGCCTGATGCGCCTGCTCCCGGAAGTGATCGAGCGCCCGCACTTCGAACCACTGCGCCGCTTCCTCACCGACGACAGCGACCTGCGCAAGCGCTACCAGCTGGCCGAGCGCCTCGCCGACCTGTTCGACCAGTACCAGGTCTACCGCGCCGACTGGTTGAAGGACTGGGCAGACGGTGCCCATGTACTCAATACCGCCCGTGGCGAGCGCAAGCCCTTGGCTGCTGGCAACCGCTGGCAGGCCGAGCTGTGGCGGCTCCTGCTCGAGGACGTGGGCGAGGAGGGCATGGCCCAGAGCCGAGCCGGTGTGCACCAGCGTTTCATCGAGCGGATCAACAGCCTGGAGCAGGCGCCCCCAGGGCTGCCGGCGCGGTTGATCGTGTTTGGTATTTCGTCGCTGCCGGCACAGATCCTGGAAGCCTTGGCAGGTCTTGCCCGTTTCAGCCAGGTGCTGTTGTGCGTGCACAACCCCTGTCGTCACCACTGGGGCGACATCGTCGCCGACAAGGATCTGCTGCGGCACCAGTACAAACGCCAGCAACGCAAGCAGGGCATGCCTTTGCAGCTGGACGACGAACTGCTGCATCAACACGCCCATCCGCTGTTGGCGGCCTGGGGCAAGCAGGGACGAGACTACATCAACCTGCTCGACAGCTATGACGACCCAGGCAGCTACCAGAATGTCTTCAGCGAAGGCCGTATCGACCTGTTCAGTGACGCCCAACCCGAGACCCTGCTCAACCAGCTGCAGGACGATATCCTCGAGCTGCGCCCTTTGGCCGAGACGCGTACGCAATGGCCCGCAGTCGATCCGGCCAAGGACCGCTCCGTGCGCTTCCACCTGGCCCATAGCCCGCAGCGCGAAGTCGAGATCCTCCACGACCAGTTACTCGCCCGCTTCAGCGCCGACCCGACGCTGCGCCCCCGCGACGTCATCGTCATGCTGCCGGCTATCGACACCTACGCGCCGCATATCCGTGCCGTGTTTGGCCAGCTCGATCGCAACGACCCGCGCTACATCCCCTTCACCCTGACCGACCAGGGCCAGCGTGGTCGTGACCCACTGCTGATTGCGCTGGAGCATCTGCTCAAGCTACCCGACAGCCGCTTTGCCGTGAGTGAAGTGCTCGACCTGCTGGACGTACCGGCCGTGCGCGCCCGTTTCGCCATCCAGGAAGGCGACCTGCCGACGCTGCATCGCTGGATCGAAGGGGCGGGCATCCGCTGGGGGCTGAGTGCCGAACAGCGCGCCAGCCTGGGGCTGCCGGAAGGGCTGGAGCAGAACAGCTGGCGGTTTGGCCTGCGCCGGATGTTGCTGGGGTACGCGGTCGGGGTGGGCGAAAGCTGTGACGGCATCGAGCCTTATGATGAGATTGGCGGCCTCGATGCCGCATTGATCGGGCCGCTGGTGGCCTTGCTCGATGCCCTGGAGGTCGCTTGCCAGGCCCTGACCCAGCCGGCCTCGGCGCCAGACTGGGGCGCACGGCTGCACGCCCTGCTGCAGATCTTCTTCCTGGCCGAGAACGAACACGACGAGCTGCTCCTGGTGCAACTGCAGGATCTGCGCGACACCTGGCTGGAGACTTGCGAGGCGGTTGGCCTGCAAGATCTCCTGCCGCTAACGGTGGTGCGCGAGGCCTGGCTGTCGGGGTTGGACCAGGGCAAGTTGTCGCAACGCTTCCTTGCCGGTTCCGTGAACTTCTGCACCCTGATGCCCATGCGCGCCATTCCGTTCCGTGTGGTCTGCCTGCTGGGCATGAACGATGGTGACTATCCACGCGCCCAGCCGCCCCTGGACTTCGACCTGATGGCCAGCGACTATCGCCCGGGCGATCGCTCCCGGCGAGAGGATGACCGTTACCTGTTGCTCGAAGCCCTGCTGTCGGCACGTGACCAGCTCTATGTCAGCTGGGTCGGGCGCAGTATCCGCGACAACAGCGAGCGTCCGGCCTCGGTGCTGATCGGACAACTGCGCGATCACCTGGCTGCCGGCTGGCAGCTCGCCGGGGCCAAGGCCGGGTTGCGCGATGACGCTGGACAGCAGTTGCTGCATGCGTTGACCCAGGAGCATCCGCTGCAGCCGTTCAGCCAGCGCTATTTCCAGAAAGGCAGCCCGCTGTTCAGCTTTGCCCATGAGTGGCTGGCCTTGCATCAGACCGAGGACGGCGCAGCGACCGCCGCTATCGGGCTGTCGCCCTACGTCAGCGATGAACCGCTGAATCTGGTGCAGCTTCAGGATTTCCTGCGCCACCCGGTACGGCATTTCTTCAGCCAGCGCCTGAAAGTGTTCTTCGAAACGTTGGAAGCGCCGACGCCGGACGAAGAACCCTTTGTCCTCGATGCCCTGCAACGCTATGGCCTGAGTGAAAGCCTGCTCGGCGCCGCGCTGGCCGACCCCGACAACGCCGAGCGAGCCCTGCAAGCCCAGGCCCGGAGGCTGCAGGCCTGTGGGCTGCTACCGTTGGCCGGGTTCGGTGAGGCCTTGCAGGCGGAGCTGATCCAGCCGCTGCCGGACTTGCTGCAACGCCATC
This sequence comes from Pseudomonas sp. CCOS 191, assembly GCF_001007005.1. Lineage (NCBI taxonomy): Bacteria > Pseudomonadati > Pseudomonadota > Gammaproteobacteria > Pseudomonadales > Pseudomonadaceae > Pseudomonas > Pseudomonas sp. CCOS 191. Next base: position 5,292,245 of record NZ_LN847264.1, on the reverse strand, counting down.
GACAGTTGCTGCAGCGTTGGCCGACGCTGGTCGAGGGTGCCCTGCCGATTCACTTCGAACAGGGCGCGCAGCGCCTGGAAGGCTGGCTCGGCCGTGTGTACCAGGGCGAAGACCAAAGCCTGCTGAGCATCGCCACCGTGCCCAATACCCTCAGTGCCGGGCGCAACAGCCTGAAATGGCATCGCCTGATCCCGGCCTGGGTCATGCACCTTGCCGCCTGCGCCTCGGGCTATCCGCTGCACAGCGCGTTGGTGGCCAGCGACCTGACCTTGCTGCTGGCACCGCTGCCGCAGGCCGATGCGACGCAGCGCCTGGGCGAGTTGCTGGTGGCACGCCAGGCGGGAATGAACGCGCCCTTGCCCGTCGCGGCCAAGACCGCCTTCGCCTGGCTGGCCCAGGAGGACCCGGACAAGGCCCTGGCTGCCGCAGCCCGGGCCTACGAAGGTGACGGCCAGAACAGCTTTGGCGAGCGCAGCGAGAGCCTGGCCCTGGCCCGTCAATACCGTGACTTCGCCGCACTGGCCCTCGAGGAAACCTTCGAGGGGTGGTGCGAAACCCTGTATCGCCCCTTGTTCGCGGCGCCCTGGCAAACCCTGGGTAACCCGGAGAGCGCCCAATGACCCAAGCCCGCCCCCTAGCGCTGAGCTTTCCTTTGCACGGCAGCCAACTGATCGAGGCCAGCGCCGGCACCGGCAAGACCTTCACCATCTCGGCCCTGTACCTGCGCCTGATCCTCGGGCATGGCGGCGAGCAGGGCTTTGCCCGCGAGCTGCTGCCGCCGCAGATCCTGGTGGTGACCTTCACCGATGCGGCAACCAAGGAACTGCGTGAGCGTATCCGTGCGCGCCTGGCTGAAGCGGCGCGCTTTTTCCGCGGCGAACTCGAGGATGCCGATCCCTTGCTGCACCTGTTGCGCGAGGATTATCCACAGGCGCACTGGCCACGCTGTGCCAACCGCCTGGAAATCGCCGTGCAGTGGATGGACGAAGCGGCGGTGTCGACCATCCACGGCTGGTGCCAGCGCATGTTGCGCGAGCATGCGTTCGACAGTGGCAGCCTGTTCACCCAGAGCCTGGAAACCGATCACAGCGAGTTGCTGGGCCAGGTCATGCGCGACTACTGGCGGCGCTTCTGCTACGGCATGCGTGGCGAGTCGCTGGCCTGGGTGCGCGGCAACTGGGGCAGCCCCGATGCCTTGTTGCCAAGGATCAGGCCATTGTTCGGCCGAGTGCGTGGCCAGGTGGACGATCAGGAGCCGCAAGCCTTGATCGAGGCGACCCTGCGCCAGCGCACCGAGCAGCTGGCCCAGCTCAAGGCCCCTTGGGCCGCCTGGGCCGATGAGCTGCAGCAGATCTGCCGCGATGCCGTGGCCGCCAAGCAGGCGGACGGGCGCAAGTTGCAGGCACGCTACTTCGAGCCCTGGTTCGACAAGCTGCGCGCCTGGGCCGGTGATGAGCAGGCCATGGAGCTGGACCTGGGTACCGGCTTTACCCGGCTGACCCCGGCCGGCATGGCCGAGGCGTGGAAGGCCGGCGAGCCACCGCAGCACCCGGCGCTGCACGCCATGGCGGCCCTGCGTGAACAGTTGCAGGGGCTGGCCAGTCCCGATGCGCGCCTGCTGGAGCATGCCGCCGCTTGGGTTTCGGCGCGCTTCGAGGTGGAGAAGCGTCGACGCGCTGAAATGGGCTTCGACGACATGCTTTTGCGCCTTGAGCATGCCCTGGGCAGCGATGCCGGCGAGCGCCTGGCCGCGTTGATCCGCGAGCAGTTCCCGGTCGCGTTGATCGACGAGTTCCAGGACACCGACCCCGTCCAGTACGGCATCTTCGAACGTATCTACCGTATCAGCGAGAACAACCCGGACACCGGCCTGTTCATGATCGGCGACCCCAAGCAGGCGATCTATGCCTTCCGTGGCGCCGACATCTTCACCTACCTGGCCGCACGCCGCGCCACCGCCGGGCGCCTGCACAGCCTGGACACCAACTACCGCTCCAGCCAGGCCATGGTCGCGGCGGTGAACCGGGTATTCCTCCAGGCCGAGGAGCGTGCCGAGGGCCGTGGGGCATTCCTGTTTCGGGCCCATGGCGATAACCCGCTGCCCTTCGTCGAGGTACGCGCCAAGGGCCGTGGCGAGCAATTGCTGGTGGCCGGTCAGCCGAGCGCGGCCCTTTGTTGCTGGCAGCTGGATAGCGATGAGCCGGTATCCAGTACCTTGTATCGCCAGCAGCTGGCGGCCAGTTGCGCGAGCCATATCGTCGAGCTGCTCAATGGCGGGCAGCAAGGCATCAGTGGTTTCGCCGACGCCGCTGGCAAGTTGCGCCCCTGCCTGCCCTCCGATATCGCCATCCTGGTGCGCGACGGCCGCGAGGCCCAGCTGATCCGCGCCGAGCTGGCCGCCCGCGATGTGCGCAGCGTGTACCTGTCGGACAAGGACTCGGTGTTTGCCGCCCAGGAGGCCCACGACCTGCTGGCCTGGCTCAAGGCCTGCGCCGAACCGGACTCGGAGCGCCTGCTCAAGGCCGCCCTGGCCAGCCTGACCCTCGACCTGCCGCTGGTCGAACTGGAGCGCCTGAACCAGGACGAACGGGTCTGGGAGGGCTGGGTGATGCGTTTTCGCCGCTACCGCGACATCTGGCAACGCCAGGGCGTGCTGCCGATGCTGCGCCGCCTGCTGCATGACTTCCAACTGCCCCGCGCGTTGATGGGCCGCAGTGACGGCGAACGCGTGCTGACCAACCTGCTGCACCTGGCCGAGCTGTTGCAGCAGGCGGCGGGCGAACTGGATGGCGAGCAAGCGCTGATCCGCCACCTCACCGAGCACCTGGCCAACGCCGGGCAGGCGGGCGAGGAGCAGATCCTGCGCCTGGAAAGCGACGAGCAACTGGTCAAGGTGGTGACCATCCACAAGTCCAAGGGCCTGGAATACCCACTGGTGTACCTGCCGTTCATCTGCACCAGCAAACCGGTGGATGGCCAGCGCCTGCCCTTGGGCTGGCACGATGATCAAGGCGTGGCGCACCTGACCCTGACACCGAATGCCGAGCAGATCGAGCGCGCCGACGACGAGCGCCTGGCCGAGGACCTGCGCCTGCTCTACGTCGCCCTGACCCGTGCCCAATACGCCTGCTGGCTGGGCGTCGCCGACCTCAAGCGCGGCACCCAGCGCAGCTCGCAACTGCACCGTTCGGCACTGGGTTACCTGCTCGGCGGCGGGCTGTCGTTGCCCGCCTCCAGCCAGCTGGGCGAGTGGCTCCAGGCACTGGCAGCGAGCAACCCGGCCATCAGCCGGGAGGCGCTGCCCGAAGTGCAGGCACAGAGCTATCGCACGCCGGACAGCCAGCGCGAACTCCTGCCGCCGCGCAAGCCACGGCGTGCCGCCGCGGAACACTGGTGGATTGCCTCCTACAGTGCCCTGCGGGTGGGCGACCAGACGCTGATCGCCGACAGCTCCCAGGCCCAGCAACTGCTGGACGACGAGGTGCTGGACAGCCAGCTGCTGCGCGAGGTCCCGGCCGAGGCGGGCGATATCCACCGCTTCCCCCGTGGGCCGAACCCGGGGACCTTCCTCCATGGCCTGCTCGAATGGGCGGGGCGCGAAGGTTTCGCCGAGATCAGCAGCCAGGCCGAGGTGATCGAGCGCACCGTGGGGCGGCGCTGCAATCGACGCGACTGGACCGGCTGGATCCCCACGCTGACGCAGTGGCTGCAGCAATTGCTGCTGCAACCCATGCCGCTGCAGGGGGCCACCCCTACCCTGGCGCAACTGAACCATTACCAGATCGAAATGGAGTTCTGGTTCGCCAGCCACCAGGTCGATGCCCTGCGCCTCGACTACCAGGTGGCGCGCCATACCCATGGCGGCGCGGCGCGCCCGGCCGCGCAGCCGACCTTGCTCAATGGCATGTTCAAGGGCTTCATCGACCTGGCGTTCGAGCTCGATGGGCGTTACTACGTGGCCGACTACAAGTCCAACTGGCTTGGCCCCGACGCCGAGGCCTATGGCGACCTGGCGATGGAGCAGGCGATCCTCGAACACCGCTACGACCTGCAGTACGTGCTCTACCTGCTGGCTCTGCATCGCCAGTTGCGCGCCCGCCTGCCTGACTACGATTACGATCGGCATGTCGGTGGCGCCGTGTTCATCTTCCTGCGCGGCGTCACGTCGGCAGGTCACGGGCTGTATCATGCGCGCCCACCCCGGGCGCTGATCGAACAGCTCGACGCGATGTTCCGGGGTGAGCAAGAACCTGAACAACAGGACCTGTTTGCCGGAGCCGCGCCATGAGCCGCAACCTCGATGACCTGCTGCCCACGCCATTGCAGGCGGAGCATCTGAGCGCCCTGGCGCCGCTGAGCGCCAGCCACGACCTGCTGGCGTTGCTCGATCGCTGGGTCGAGCGCGGGTGGTTGCGTGCCCTGGATCGGGCCTTCGTGAGTTTTCTCGAGGAGCGGGCGCCAGGCAGTGACCCTTTGGTCCTGCTCGCCGCGGCGCTGGCCAGCCACCAGCTGGGGCATGGGCATGTCTGCCTGGATCTGCGCCAGACCCTCGCTGAACCAGACTTCGCCCTGTCGCTGCCTCCGGAAGGCGATGCCCTGGCCGGGCCGCTGCTGCTGCCTTCGCAACTGCTGGCCAGCCTTGACCTGGGTACCTGGCTGCAACGGATTGCCGAGAGCCCGCTGGTCGCGGCGGGCGATAGCGTCGAACAGCGCGCCCGGCCACTGGTGCTCAGCGCCGAGCGTTTGTACCTGCGCCGCTACTGGGCCTACGAGCGGCGGATCGACGGCGCCCTGCATGAGCGCCTGGCACGCCGTCAGCCTCAGCCCGCCGATCTGGCCCAGCGTCTGGCGCAACTGTTCGACGGCGGCTCGGCGGCCGGCGAGGTGGACTGGCAGAAACTGGCCTGCGCCCTGGCCACCCGAGCGGGTTTCAGTGTGATCACCGGCGGCCCCGGCACCGGCAAGACCACCACCGTGGTGCGCCTGCTGGCGTTGTTGCAGGGGCCGGCGGTCGAGCAGGGCCGACCGCTGCGTATCCGCCTGGCGGCACCGACCGGCAAGGCCGCGGCGCGCCTGACCGAGTCCATCGGCCAGCAGGTCGAGCGCCTGCAGGTGGACGTTGAGGTACGGGCGCAGATCCCCACCGAGGTCAGCACCGTGCACCGCCTGCTGGGCAGCCGCCCAGGCTCGCGGCATTTCCGCCATCATGCCGGCAACCCGTTGCCGCTGGACGTGCTGGTGATCGACGAAGCCTCGATGATCGACCTGGAGATGATGGCCAACCTGCTCGATGCCCTGCCGTCCACTGCACGGTTGGTGCTGCTGGGCGACAAGGACCAGCTGGCCTCGGTGGAAGCCGGGGCGGTGCTGGGTGACCTGTGTCGCGACGCCGAGGAAGGCTGCTACTGGCCGCAGACCCTGGCCTGGCTGGAGCAGGTGGGCGGGCAGTCGCTGGCGGGCATCGGCCTGAAACCGGGCGATGGCCAGCGCAATCCGCTGGCCCAGCAGATCGTGATGCTGCGTCATTCGCGGCGTTTCGGCGAAGGCAGCGGCATCGGCCAGCTGGCGCGCCTGGTCAATCGCCAGCAGGCGCTAGAGGCGCGGGCGCTGCTGGCGACCCGGCCTGCGGACGTTCATTGCCTGACCCTGGGCGGCGAACACGACAAGCGCTTCGATCGCCTGCTGCTCGACGGCCTCGGCCAGGGCGGCGAAGGGCCGCAGGGTTACCGTGGCTACCTGCGCACCATCGGCCGCTTGCGCCCGCCACCTGGCACGCCGGGCGACGATCCGCGCTGGGAGCGCTGGGCGGCCGAGGTACTGCAGAGCTTCGAAGCCTTCCAGTTGCTTTGCGCCGTGCGCAGGGGCGCCTGGGGCGTCGAAGGCCTGAACGAACGCGTGGCCCGGGTGCTGCACAATGCCGGGCTGATCGATAGCCAGCAACCCTGGTACGAGGGGCGCCCGGTACTGGTCACCCGCAATGACTACGGCCTCGGCCTGATGAACGGTGATATCGGCATTGCCCTGCGCCTGCCGGACGAGCAGGGCGAGGCGTTGCTGCGCGTGGCCTTCCCGCGCAACGATGGCAGCGGCGGGGTGCGCTTCGTCCTGCCCAGCCGGCTCAGCGAAGTGGAAACCGTGTTCGCCATGACCGTGCACAAGTCCCAGGGCTCGGAATTCAGCCATACCGCGCTGGTGCTGCCCGATGCCTTGAACCCGGTGCTGACCAAGGAACTGGTGTACACCGGCATCACCCGCGCCAAGCATTGCTTCAGCCTTATCGAGCCGCGCGCCGGGGTGTTCGAGGAAGCGGTGGAGCGCAAGGTCAGGCGTGTCTCGGGGCTGATGCTGGAGCAAGTCTGACTCTGGAGTTCGCCGCCGATATGCTATCGTTGCGGCATTATCCGCAAACATTTTGTGAGATTTTCCCCCATGACTGTGGCTGTCTCGGTCTTGAGACGAGTGACGGGTTGTGCGCTCTCGCTGCTGATGGCCACGCTGTTGTCGACCGGCGCTTCCGCCTGGGCGGGCACTGCCGCGTCGGATGCGCAGGCGCAGCAACGGGCCAAGGCCGTGACCCAGGTGGTACTGGGGATCCTCAGCTACGCACGCTGGCCTGCCGACCCCAACCCCTTGCGCCTGTGCCTGGTCGGCCCCACCGAGTACGCCGACGACCTGATCAAGGGCAACGTGCAGAACTCCGGGCAACCCCTGCAGGTGCGCCGTCTGCTGGCCGACGACCCGAGCGTGGCCAATGCCTGTGATGCCATCTATATCGGCAAGCTCGACAAGCTGGAACGTGAGCGGTTGTTCCAGAGGGTCAATGGTCATCCGCTGCTGAGCATCAGCGAAGCCGATGACCCGTGCACGGTGGGCAGCCTGTTCTGCCTGCGGGTCAGCGACCAGCAGGTGGCGTTCGACGTCAACCTCGACTCGGTGGCGCGCAGCGGTGTGCGCATCCACCCCAGCGTGCTGCAGCTGTCGCGACGGCGGGCAGGGCAGCCATGAAACGTTCAGCCAAGCGCTTCAGCCGGCCGACCCTGCGTGCCGTGCTCGGCCGTCGTCACCTGAGCGTGGCGCTGCTCGCCGCGGGCCTGGCCGGTGTGCTGGTGACCCTGCTCGGCGTGGCGGCGTTGCGCGTCTATGCCAATCACAACCTGCACCTGATCGCCCGCTCCATCAACTACACCGTCGAGGCCGCCGTGGTGTTCGACGACAGTGCCGCGGCCAACGAAGCGCTGGCATTGATCGCCTCCACCGAGGAGGTCGCCGACGCCAAGGTCTATGACAACGACGGCGAACTGCTCGCCCATTGGCAGCGTGATACGCCCGGCGTGATGGCGCAGTTGCAGACCCAGGTGGCGCGCAGCCTGCTGGAAGAGCCGATCAACATGCCGGTGCAACACATGGGCCAGCGCGTCGGGCATATCGAGTTGACCGGGCAGGGTGGCAGCCTGGTGCGCTTCCTGCTCAGCGGCCTGGTCGGGATCCTGGTGTGCACGGTGCTCAGTGCGGTGTTGGCGTTGTACCTGTCACGGCGTCTGTTCGGCGACATCATCCGGCCCCTGCGCAACCTGGCCAGCGTCGCCCATGCGGCGCGGCGCGAGCGCAGTTTCGACCGCCGCGTGCCGGAAACCCAGATCGCCGAGCTCAACGAGCTGGGCAACGACTTCAATGCCCTGCTCGATGAGCTGGAGGTGTGGCAGAGCCACCTGCAAAGCGAGAACGAAACCCTCGCCCACCAGGCCAGCCACGACAGCCTGACCGGCCTGCCCAACCGCGCCTTCTTCGAAGGGCGGCTGAGTCGCAGCTTGCGCAACGCCGCACGCACTGAAGATCACCTGGCCCTGTTGTTCCTCGACAGCGACCATTTCAAGCAGATCAACGACAGCCTCGGCCATGCGGTGGGTGACGAAGTGCTGATCAGCGTGGCCAGCCGCGTACGCGCACAGTTACGCGAGCATGATTTGGTGGCGCGTCTGGGCGGCGACGAGTTTGCCGTGCTGCTGACGCCGCTGCACTCGCGTGAGGATGCCAAGCGTATCGCCGAGAAAATCGTCGCCAGCATGAAGCTGCCGGTGCAGCTGGAGGATGGTACCAGTCTGACCACCTCGCTGAGCGTCGGTATCGCCTATTACCCGGACGACGGCCGCGACCCGGCCAGTCTGCTCAATGCCGCCGATGCGGCGATGTACCAGGCCAAGCGCAATCGCCGCGGCCATTGGCAAGTGGCACAGACGGAACGCTGTGCCAACGATGCAAAGAACAGGAGCTGAACCGTGACCAAGCGTTTTTCCGTACTGCGTTTCCCGTTATTCACCCTGCTGCTGGCGCTGTTCGCCCTCACCGGCTGCCAGAGCGTGCCGCCCAAGGGGCTGACTCCCGAGCAGGTTGCCGTGCTCAAGCGCGAGGGCTTCGCCCCGACCGATGACGGTTGGGCGTTCGACCTGTCCGGCAAGGTGCTGTTCGGCAGCGACCTGGACAGCCTCAACAGCCAGAGCGAGTCGATCGTCGAGCGCATCGGCAAGGCGTTGCTGTCGGTGGATATCCAGCGCGTGCGCATCGACGGCCACGCCGACGCCTCGGGCAAGGCCGCCTACAACCAGCAGTTGTCCGAGCGCCGCGCGCAGAGCGTGGCCAAGGCCTTGGCCGGCATCGGCATGCAGCCGCAGAACATCCAGACCCGCGGCATGGGCAGCAGCCAGCCGGTGGCGGACAACCGCACTGCCGCAGGGCGCATGGAGAACCGCCGCGTGTCGATCGTGGTGGGGTCGGAGTGATACCGACATCGCGGGGCTTGCCCCGCGATGATGCCTACCCTCAATCCCGAGCGAACTTCATCTCCCGCGTCTCCCCCATCAACAACGGCGCATTGGCCTCGGTCACCTCACGGATGTAATCCCACAGCAGGGTGATCCGCTTCAACTTGCGCAGGTCCTCCCGGCAGTACATCCAGAACTGCCGCGTCACCTCGATCTGCTCCGGCAGCACCGTCACCAGCCGTGGGTCCTGCGCCGCCAGGAAGCACGGCAGGATCGCCAGCCCACGCCCCTGCAACGCTGCCGTGTACTGGGCGATCACGCTGGTGCTGCGCAGGTGCGCGTTGGCGTTGGGGATCAGGTTGGCCAGGTACAACAGCTCCGAGCTGAAGGCCAGGTCGTCCACGTAGCTGATGAACGGGTGGCGCCCCAGGTCGGCGATCTCGCGGATGGGTTCATGGCTGTCCAGGTAATCCTGGGTGGCATACAGGCGCAGGCGGTAGTCGCACAGCTTGCAGCACACGTAAGGGCCGTGTTCCGGGCGCTCCAGGGCGATGACGATATCGGCTTCGCGCTTGGACAGGCTGATGAAGTGCGGCAGCGGCAGGATGTCCACCGAGATCGCCGGCCAGGCATCGACGAAGTGGCTCAGCTGCGGGGTGACGAAGAAGCTGCCGAAGCCTTCGGTGCAGCCCATGCGCACATGCCCCGACAATGCCACGCCCGAGCCCGAGACTTGCTCGCAAGCCATGTGCAGGGTGCTCTCGATCGACTCGGCATAGCCCAGCAGACGCTGGCCCTCGGCGGTGAGGACGAAGCCGTTGGTCCGCGATTTTTCGAACAGCAAAGTGCCCAGCGCCCCTTCCAGTGAACCGATGCGCCGCGACACCGTGGTGTAGTCCACGGCCAGGCGCTTGGCCGCACTGCTGGCCTTGCGGGTGCGCGCTACCTCAAGAAAGAACTTGAGGTCGTCCCAGTTCAGCGCGCTCAGGGAGGTGAGGTCTTTTTGCATGATGATCCGGTTTTTTTGTGCATTCTTGTTGGATGTTTGCACATCTATACTCGATCTCAGCCCCTGTACGCCACCCCGTGTCCATGCCGGCGTAGGCGTCTTCGTTCCGACAATAATTCCAAGGAGAGCGCAGATGAACGCACCCCAGACGCCCGACCAGACCAAGGTCGAGCAGGTCAAGCTGCTGATCGACGGCCAATGGGTCGAGTCGAAAACCACCGAGTGGCGCGACATCGTCAACCCGGCCACCCAGCAAGTGCTGGCGCGTGTGCCGTTCGCCACCGTCGAGGAAGTGAACGCCGCGGTGGCCGCCGCCGAGCGTGCCTTCAAGACCTGGCGCGACACTCCCATCGGCGCGCGCATGCGCATCATGCTCAAGCTGCAGGCGCTGATCCGCGAACACAGCAAGCGCATCGCCGTGACCCTCAGCGCCGAGCAGGGCAAGACCATTGCCGACGCCGAGGGCGATATATTCCGTGGCCTGGAAGTGGTCGAGCACGCCGCCTCCATCGGCACCCTGCAGATGGGTGAGTTTGCCGAGAACGTCGCCGGCGGCGTCGACACCTACACCCTGCGCCAGCCGATCGGCGTGTGCGCCGGCATCACCCCGTTCAACTTCCCGGCGATGATCCCGCTGTGGATGTTCCCGATGGCCATCGTCTGCGGCAACACCTTCGTGCTCAAGCCGTCCGAGCAGGATCCGTTGTCGACCATGATGCTGGTCGAGCTGGCGCTGGAGGCTGGCGTGCCGGCCGGTGTGCTCAACGTGGTGCATGGCGGCAAGCAAGTGGTCGATGGCATCTGCACCCACCCGGACATCAAGGCGATCTCGTTCGTCGGCTCGACCGAGGTCGGCACCCACGTCTACAACCTGGGCAGCCAGCACGGCAAGCGCGTGCAGTCGATGATGGGCGCCAAGAACCACGCCGTGGTGCTGCCCGACGCCAATCGCACCCAGACCATCAACGCCCTGGTCGGCGCCGCCTTCGGCGCGGCCGGCCAGCGCTGCATGGCCACCTCGGTAGCGGTGCTGGTGGGCAAGGCCCGCGAATGGCTGCCGGATATCAAGGACGCGGCGAGCAAGCTCAAGGTCAATGCCGGCAACGAGCCGGGCACCGATGTCGGCCCGGTGGTCTCCAAGCGCGCCAAGGAGCGTGTGCTGGGCCTGATCGAAAGCGGCATCAAGGAGGGCGCCAAGCTCGAACTGGACGGCCGCGACGTGAAGGTGCCGGGCTACGAGCAAGGCAACTTCGTCGGCCCGACCCTGTTCTCCGGGGTGAAGACCGACATGCAGGTCTACACCCAGGAAATCTTCGGCCCGGTGCTGGTGACTTTGGAGGTGGATACCCTCGACGAGGCCATCGCCCTGGTCAACGCCAACCCGTTCGGCAACGGTACCGGCCTGTTCACCCAGAGCGGCGCGGCGGCGCGCAAGTTCCAGAGCGAGATCGACATCGGCCAGGTCGGCATCAACATCCCGATCCCGGTACCGGTGCCGTTCTTCAGCTTCACAGGTTCCCGCGGTTCCAAGCTCGGCGACCTCGGCCCGTACGGCAAGCAGGTGGTGCAGTTCTACACTCAGACCAAGACCGTCACCGCCCGCTGGTTCGACGATGACAGCGTCAATGACGGTGTGAACACCACCATCAGCCTGCGCTAAGGAGCTCGTCATGCGTATCGCATTCATCGGCCTGGGCAACATGGGCGCGCCCATGGCCCGCAACCTGATCAAGGCCGGGCACCAGCTCAACCTGTTCGACCTGAACAAGACCGTGCTGGCCGAACTCGCCGAGCTGGGCGGGCAGGTCAGCACCTCGCCCAAGGACGCCGCCGCCAACAGCGAGCTGGTGATCACCATGCTGCCGGCCGCCGCTCATGTGCGTGGCGTGTACCTGGACGAAGAAACCGGCGTGCTGGCCGGCATTCGTCCCGGCACTCCGACTGTGGACTGCAGCACCATCGATCCGCAGACCGCCCGTGAGGTCTCTAAGGCCGCGGCGGCCAAGGGCATCGACATGGGTGATGCGCCGGTCTCCGGCGGCACCGGCGGCGCGGCGGCCGGCACCCTGACCTTCATGGTCGGCGCCAGCGCCGAGCTGTTCGCCACGCTCAAGCCGGTGCTGGAGCAGATGGGCCGCAATATCGTGCATTGCGGCGAAGTCGGCACCGGGCAGATCGCCAAGATCTGCAACAACCTGCTGCTGGGTATCTCGATGATCGGCGTGTCCGAGGCCATGGCCCTGGGCAATGCGTTGGGCATCGACACCAAGGTGCTGGCCGGGATCATCAACAGCTCGACCGGACGTTGCTGGAGTTCGGACACCTACAACCCTTGGCCAGGCATCATCGAGACTGCCCCGGCTTCACGGGGTTACACCGGCGGCTTCGGCGCCGAACTGATGCTCAAGGACCTGGGGCTGGCCACCGAGGCCGCGCGCCAGGCGCACCAGCCGGTGATCCTGGGGGCCGTGGCCCAGCAGCTGTACCAGGCCATGAGCCTGCGCGGCGAGGGTGGCAAGGATTTCTCGGCGATCGTCGAGGGGTACCGCAAGAAGGATTGACCCGCGAGTGGACTTGATCGCGGATCGCATGGTCTTCCCCCTTGTAACTGCGCACCTTGGGGGAGGGGCATGCGCTCCGCGATTTTTTTGCTTCGAGCTATCAGGCAAACACGAAGTACTTGCGCACCGTCTCGACCACTTCCCAGGTCCCTTTCATCCCCGGCTCGATCACGAACACATCCCCCGCCTTCAGATGCTTCGGCTCCTCGCCTTCCGGGGTGACGATGCAGTAGCCATCGAGGAAATGGCAGTACTCCCACTTTTCGTAGTTGACCTCGAACTTGCCCGGCGTGCAGATCCAGGTGCCCATGATCTTGCTGCCGTCGGCGGACAGGTAGGCGTTTAGGTTGACGGTGTGCGGGTCGCCGCCGATGCGCTTCCATTTGGTCGCGTCGACCACCGGGGTCGGGCAGGTTTCGCGCAGGACGGTGATGAAATCGGACATGGCGTGGCTCCAGATAGCAGGTGAGATGACGCGTCACCATAGGGCCATCGACGTACGGGCAGTTGCCTGGGCTCGACGCCCAGCTGTCAGAGCGCGCTATGCTCAGGTGTTTGCCGGATGCCTTGCAGCGCCTATGAGATCGAGCGCCGCCCGCGCGGCGCATCGCGGATGAATCCGCTCCTACATCTGTTGCAACGTGGCCATGCCTGATTGGCCACGGTTGTAAGCCTTGTGCGCTCGACGCGATTTTTCGGTGGGCATTGCCGCCGCTCCACCTATCTCAAGCCCTGCGCCAAGGCTGGCAACCATGGCCTGACAGGTTCGGTACGTTGCAACAAATGTAGGAGCGGATTCATCCGCGATGCGCCGCGCGGGCGGCGCTCGATCTCACCGACACTGCAAGGCTTTCGCCAAACCCCAGTACCTCACGCCCACCAGTAACGCACGAAATGGAAGAACACCGGCGCGGCGAAGCACACCGAGTCCATGCGGTCGAGCATGCCGCCGTGGCCTTCGATCATGTGGCCCCAGTCCTTCACCCCACGGTCGCGCTTGATCGCCGACATCACCAGCCCACCGAAGAAGCCCATGGCATTGACCGTTAGCGCCATCAGCGCCGCCTGCCAGAAGGTGAACGGGGTGATCCAGCACAGCAGCGCGCCGACCAGGGTAGCCAAGGCCACGCCGCCGGCCAGGCCTTCGACGGTCTTCGACGGCGACAGGTTGGGCGCCACCTTGCGCTTGCCAAACAGCTTGCCGCAGACGTACTGCAGCACGTCGCTGATCTGTACCACCAGGATCAGCCAGGCGATCAGCAGCAGGTTGCGGCCTTCGTAGCCGGGGATGTCCAGGGTCATCAGCGCCGGCACCGAGGACACGCAGTACACCGCGATCATCAGGCCCCACTGCACCTTCGAAGCGCGCTCGAGGAAGCGCGTGGTGTCGCCGCCGAAGCTGGCGAGGATCGGCAGCAGCAGGAACAGGTACACCGGGATGAAGATGCTGAACAGGCCGTACCAGTCCATGGCGATCAGCAGGTACTGCACCGGCAACGCCACGTAGAACGCCGCCACCAGGGCGGGGTAGTCGCTGCGTCGGGTCGGGGTGAGAGTCATGAACTCGCGCAGGGCGTAGAACGAGACGCCGTAGAACAGCACGATGACGCCGTACTTGCCGAACAGGAAGGCGATGCCGATCACCAGCACCATCACCCACCAGGCATTGATGCGCGCGTTGAGGTTGTCGATCACCGCATGTGGCGCGGGGCCGGCACGCCACTTCAGCAGGCGGCCGACGAGGCTGGCGAGCAGCAGCAGGGCGCCGATACCGGCGAACAGCGACAGGGTGTTGTGATCCATCTCAGGCTTCCTTCGGGGCCAGGTTCAGCAGGGCCTGGCGGGCCCGCTCGAGAAAGGCATGCTTGGCTTCGTCCGGCTGCAGGTGCAGCGGCTCGCCAAAACTCAGGGTGCACAACAGCGGCAGCGGCAGGGCGCGCCCCTTGGGCATGACACGGTTGAGGTTGGCGATCCACACCGGCACCAGCTCCACCTGCGGGTTGGCCGAGGCCAGGTGGAACAGGCCGCTCTTGAACGGCAGCAGCGGGTCATCGGTGAGGTTGCGCGTGCCTTCCGGGAAGAAGATCAGCGAGTCACCCTGGGCAAAGGCATCGAGCACCGGTTGCAGCGGGTTGCCCTCGCTGGCCTGCTGGCGATCGATCAGCACTCCGTTGAACACCTGGCGGATCAGGAAGTCGCGGATGCCCGGTTTGCACCAGTAGTCGGCGCCCGCCACTGGCCGGGTACGGCGGCGTAGCGGCTCGGGCAGCGCGGCCCAGAGCAGCACGAAGTCGCCGTGGCTGCTGTGATTGGCGAAGTACAGGCGCTGCACCGGTTGCGGCGTGCAGCCCAGCCACAGGGCGCGGGCACCGGTGATCAGGCGGGCGGCGGAGGTGATGACGAAGGCAGTCAGGCTGGCGAGCATCGGGGTTATCCGGTGAAAGGGAGGGTGACGGCGAGCAACACCTGCGCGGCCAGGCACAAGGCCTGACGGCGCAGCAGGGCCAGGGCGGCCTCGCTGCGCGCAGGCCAGCCGCGTGGGTCGTCGGCGGTCGGTTTCAGGCGCAGTTCGAACAGGGCACGGTCCAGGGCCAGGGTATCGGCGGGCAGGTCATCGCGGGTGGCGAGCCGGGCGAACAGCTCGGCATCCAGGGCAACGCGTATGGCCCAGTACTTGTGCACCAGGCCAAGCGCCAGCAACGCTGCGCAGAACACCCGAGGCAGAGCTGGCAACGGCGCGCCCAGCATGGGCGCCAGGCTGCAGGCCAGGGCCAGCAAGGTGATGCCGTCCGACCAGCGCTCCAGTTGGCGACCACGGGCGAGCAGGCTGGCGACGACGAGCAGGTTCATGGCCGTGTCTCCAGCGGCTGCAGGGCCTGGCGGTGGGCTGGATGCAATACCACGCCGGGGCGCGCCTGGCGGATCAGTGTTTCGGCATGCGCGATTGCCTTGCAGCGGCCGCTGACCACCAGCCAGGCGGCGACCGCGCTGGCGCTGCGTGAGTAGCCGAGTGCGCAGCAGACAAGTACCGGGCCGTGCCGGCGCAGATGTTCGATAGCCTCGGCAGCTTGCTGCAAGGTCTGCGTGTCAGGGGCGACCAGGTCCAGTGACGGCAGATTCAGGTAGGACTGCGAAGCCTGTGGTGTCTGCTCGTGGGAGCGCGCTTGCCCCGCGATGAGGACCCTGCAGGCCAGCTCCGCGCTGAGGTCGATCACCGCCGGGAACTGCACCGCATCACCTGCGCCCGGCACACGCCCGAGGTACACCCCCTCGCACACCTCATCCGCCTGCGGGTGGCGCCAGGTCCACAGCCTTGAATTGATCCAGGCCCCAATCAGGTAAGGCGCCAGCAATGCCGTCGCCGCGACCGACAGCCGGCCATCGCTGCCTTTCTGGAAACCTTGCGCCCCGAACAGCGCATAGTTCAACGCTACCAGCAGCAGTGAAAACGCAGGCCAGAGCAGCCACAAGGCGGTGTGCCCCAGCTTGAACCCGAGCACCGCCAGCAGCAGCGCGCCCAGTCCATAACGCAACGCCAGCCGCCAGCGTTTGGGATCGCGTGCCAGGCGCGCCTGCTGCCAGGGCAGCGGCCCTTGTTGCGGCCGCAGCCACAGGCAGACGAACCCGGCCAACGCCCCGGTCGGTACATCGATGAAGTGATGCTGCCAGGTGCTCAGGACCGACAACCCGATCAGCCCCATCCAGCCGTGCACCAGCCAGCGCCAGGCTGGATGCCGCGTATGGCGGGCGAACATCGTCCAGATGATCACCAACAGCGCGATATGCAGCGAAGGCGCTTGGTTGTAGGGCTTGTCGAAGCCCATCAGCACATCGAACAGCCAGCCGAACAGCCCCGACAGCTCGGGGCGCTCGAAAGTGAAGCGTAGCGGCCAGAGCAGGAAGCAGGCCACGCAGATCACCTGTGCCGTGAGCAATGCCAGGGCGTGTCGGTCCATCTCGCGACGTGTACGTGGCAGCAGGAACGACAACCCGTACAGCAGGTCGATCGACCAGTACGGGATGATCGTCCACGGCCACAGCGGCATGTGCCGTTCCCAGGCGAACACCAGGCTGCCGATATCGTCGCGTCCGGCCGTGTAGGAGTTGGCCAGGCCGTAGCTGAGGAAAAACAACGGCCCGAGCAGCAACAGCCAGAGCACGCCGCGGCGGATCAGCCCGGTTTCACGGGCCATCAGCGCACCCGCTGCGCCAGGCTGACGCTGAAGATGCCCCATTCATCGATGCGCTGGGTGATCTTGCGGAACCCTGCGGCCTCGACCAACTGATCCATCTCTGCCTGGCTGCGTCGACGCATCACCCAGGCCTGGCCGCCGCGGTGGCTGGTCAGGGCGCGAGCGATCATCTCCAGCTGCGGATGCCAGGGCTGGCCGGTGTAGACCAGGTAGCCGTCGTCCTCGACGGCATCGGCCAGGCCCGCCAGCGAATTGCCGACCAGCTCGTTGCTGGCGAACAGCTCGTAGAGGCCCGAGACCACCGCGAGGGTGGGGCGTGGGGTGAGGCTGGCCAGGCTTTGCCGATCGAAGGCATCACCCTGGACGAAGCGGGCGATCTCGCCGAGGCCTTTTTCGCTGATCAGTGCGTTGCCCTGTTGCACGTTCAGCTCGCTGTAGTCGCGCAGCAGGATCGAGTCAGGCAGTTGCTGCAGGCCTTGCAAGGCCTCGAGGATATAGCGGCCATGGCCGGCGGCGATATCGACGATGTGGACCGGGCGCTGCTGCTCGCGCAACTGGCCGATGGCCAGGCGCAACAGCTCCTCGACGTTCAGCTTGCGCTGGCGGATACCGCGCCAGCCGATGGCGTCCAGGTAGTTCCGGTCAACCAGCTCGCCCAACCGGCCTTTGCCGGTCGGCGTATTGCGGTAGACGTAGTCGAGGGTCGAGCCGGAGTCGAAACCGGTGTCGAAGCCCAGTTTCACCCCCTCGGAAAGGCCCTTGCCCAGCCGTAGGCCGGCGCGGGTGGCGCGCCAGTAGAGGTCGCGTGGCGAATGGCGTGGCAACGGCGCAGCCAGGCTCTCGGCCTCGGCGCAGCTGGCGCCGCTCCTGTCGGCGTCCAACAAGGAAGGGCGCGCTGGCGGCGCGTCGAAGCAGTGCTCGACGAAGCGTTCGATCCGCGCCAGGGCGTGGGCGCGGTCGCGCTCGCCAAGGGTGTCATGGAAGAAGCCGGGCAGGATGTGCTTTTCCTTGCGTGCGCTGCCCAGGCGATCAAAGAACTGCTCCTGCGGCTTGCGCTCGACCACCAGGTCCGAGCCGGAGATCAGCAGTTGCGTCGGCACCTGGATCGCCTGCGCGTCGGCCACCACGCGGTCGGCGGCGTCATACAGGCCCAGCAGCATGGTGACCGAAATGGGCCGGCTGATCAGCGGGTCGGCGACATACGACATGACCCGTTCCGGGTCATGGGTCAACAGGCGCGGCTTGACGTAGCTGTTGACGAAGAAGTTGCCGCGCAGGGCCTTCATCAGCTTCAGCCCAGGGCGGGCGAAGGGCACGTAGAGCTTGACCTTGAACGCCGGCGAGGCGAGCACCAGGCAGCGCACCCTGGGCGCATAGTCATGGGCCCAGGTGGCGATCAGCACCGCGCCGACGCTTTGCGCCAGCACCACCATGTCGGGTTCTGCGATGCCATGCTGGGCCTGGAGGTGCTCGATGAAGGTCTGCACGTCGCGCACGCTTGTGGCGAAGCCTGGGCTGTCGCCGCGTGCTCCTGGCGATTGGCCATGGCCGCGGGCGTCCCAGGCGAAGAAATCATAACCGGGCATGTTCAGTTCGTCGGCCAGGTGGGCCATGCGCCCGCCGTGCTCGTGGCCGCGGTGGAACATCACCACGGCGCGGCGTGGTTGATGCTCGTTGCGCGTGGCGGGCCAGTGGCGATAGTGCAGCTCGACGCCGTCATGGGTGCAGAAATGCAGCGATTGCGCTTGGCGCATGGCGAATATCCTTGTCCGGCAGCGAGGGGCTCAGCGGGTTTCGGCCAGGCCGTGGCGAACCCGGTTGTACAGGGTATAGAGCGAGAGCAGCAGGATCACCAGCAGCAGGCCATTGATCCAGCTCGCGGCCAGCAGCCCGAACGCCACGCCGGTGCCCAGCACGCCGAAGGCGAAGGCCCGGTCGCTCTTGCCCATCGGCCCGTCGTAGCGGCGTGACGCGCCGGCCAGCGGGCCCATTACCCCGGCGTATTCGCTGATCACGGCGAACACCACCACCAGCACCACCAGTGTCGGCGAAACGCCCGGCAACAGGGCGAACGGCAGGTATAGCGCGGTGTCGGCGATCACGTCGCACAGTTCATTGAGGTAGGCGCCGAGCCTGGACTGCTGGCCGAACTCGCGGGCGAGCATGCCGTCGACCGCGTTCAGCGCCATGCGCAGCAACATCCACAGCGGTATCAGGATGAACAGCGAGGTGACCTGGTGCTGCCAGGCGAGCAGCAGGCCAAGGACGATGGAGACCGCCGCGGCGGCGACGGTGACCTGGTTGGCGGTGACGCCACGCTCGTACAGGCGTTGCACCGAAGGGCGCAACAGCGCCTGGAAGCGGGGTTTGAGCTGGTAGATGGATGGCACGGCGAATTCCCTGTCATGGTGCGGCATGGCCGCGATTGTGGGGAATCAGGCCGGGCGCAGGCAAGGGGGCAGGCGAGGGCTTTCTCCTGGTTTCGTGACGCAGCGCTGCAAAGCGGCGCCGCTCTCAGCGAATCCAGCGGTCGCGCTGCTGCAAACGCCACCCCAGCCACCCCAGCGTCACCGCCCGCAGCACCATGAAGCCGAGGAACGCCCACCACAGCCCATGGTTGCCGAACCCGCGCATGGCAAGCGCCAGGGGCAGCGCGACCGCCACCGACAGCAGCATCGCATTGCGCATCTCGCGTGCCCGCGTCGCGCCGATGAACAGGCCATCGAGCAGGTAGCTCCACACGGCTACCAACGGCAGCACCGCCAGATAGGGCAGATAGGGATACGCGGCTTCGCGCACACTGGCGATGTCGGTCTGCAGGTCGATGAACAGGTGCCCGCCGAGCAAAAACAGCACGGCGAACACCAGGCTGACGATCAGTGACCAGCCGCAGGCTACCACCAGTGCCTGCTTCAGGGCACTGCGGTCACGGGCGCCGATGGCATGGCCGCACAGGGCCTCGACCGCATGGGCCAGGCCATCGAGGGCATAGGCGGTGAGCATCAGCCCATTGAGCAGCAGGGCATTGGCCGCCACCGTCGCCTCGCCCAGGCGCGCACCCTGCACGGTGAGCAGCAGGAACACCAGTTGCAGGGCCAGGCTGCGCAGGAAGATGTCCCGGTTGACCGCCAGCAGCGGCCGCCAGCTATGCCAGCGTTTCAACGCGGCCCAGGCGACCTGCCCGGGGTAGGCGCGCAAGGCCGGGCGGGTGAGGGCCAGGCCGAGCAGGGCAGCGCTCCATTCGGCGATCACCGAGGCCCGCGCCGAGCCGACCACCCCCCAGTCCAGGCCAAGCACGAACCACAGGTTCAGGGCGATGTTGAGCAGGTTGGTGGTCAGCAGGATCGCCAGTGGCGCCCGGGCGTTCTGGGTGCCGAGGAACCAGCCGACCAGGGCATAGCTGGCCAGTGCTGCCGGCAGGCCGAGCAGACGGGTGTGGAAGAAGGCTTCGGTCGAGGCATGCAGCGCCTCGCTGGGCTGCATCGCCTGCAGTGCCAGTTGGCTGAAGGGCAGGGCCAGCAGGCCGATCAGCACGGCGAAAGCCAGCGCCAACAGCAGCCCCTGCACCAGCACCTGGCGCAGCGCGGCGCCGTCGGCGCGGCCGGCGGCCTGGGCGGCGAAGCCGGTGGAGCCCATGCGCAGAAAGCCCAGCAGGCCGACCATGAAGGTGAACAGCGTGGCACCGACGGCCACCGCGCCCAACTGATGGGCATGGGGCAGGTGACCGATCACCGTGCTGTCGACCAGCGCCACCAGCGGCACCGAGATGTTGGACAGGATCATCGGCGCGGCCAGGGCCCAGACCTTGTGGTGGGTGGGGCGGTTGCGCCAGGCGGTGGACAGTGAAGACATGCACATCCTTCATATCAGGACCGCTTCGCGCCCCATCGCCGGCAAGCCGGCTCCCACAAGGCGGCCTTGGTCCCTGTGGGAGCCGGCTTGCCGGCGATGGGGCGCGAAGCGCGCCCCTTGCAAGATCAAATGCGCTCATTGTACCGGCCCGGCAACCTATTGGCGCGAACACGGTCTCACTTGCCGCGCATCGCCAGGAAAGCCTCGAGCCGTTGCGCTATAGTTGCCCCCCTCAAGTACACGCTGCCGAAGAGTTCTCTCTCAAATGCTCAACAAAGGATTGTTGCTGGCCTGCGCGCTGGCCCTGCTCAGTGCCTGTGATTCTTCCACCCCGGACAAGCCATCGGCGCCTGCCGCTGATGCCGCTGCGGTCGCGCCCGTCGAAACCCGGACGGCCAAGCGCGAAGATCCGGCAGTGCTCGCCAAGCGCTATGCCGGCCGCGAGTTGACCGTGCTGGACGTTTCGGAAGTGCAGCTCGACGGCGCCAGCACCCTGTCGGTCAGCGTCTCCGCGCCGCTGGATGCCAACCAGGACTTCGCCGGCAAGTTGCACCTGGTCGACACCGTCAAGGGCAAGGTCGACGGCGCCTGGGAACTCTCCGACAACCAGATGGAACTGCGCCTGCGCCACCTGGAGCCGCAGCGCAAGATGGTCCTGACCATCGACAAGGGCCTGCTCTCGGTCAACGGCAACCAGCTGCAGGCCGAATCGGTCAGCCGCTTCGAGACCCGTGACATGCAGGCCACGGTGGGCTTCGCCAGCCGCGGTTCGCTGCTGCCCACGCGCCTGGCCGAAGGCCTGCCGGTCATCGCCCTGAACGTCGACAAGGTCGATGTCGAGTTCTTCCGCATCAAGCCGGACATGCTCTCGAGTTTCCTGGTCAACTGGGGGCGCAACAGCAGCCTGTACTACTACCAGTCCAAGGAAACCCTGGAGATGGCCGAGCTGGTCTACAGCGGCCGTTTCGACCTCAACCCGGCGCGCAATACCCGCGAAACCGTGCTGTTGCCGATCGCCGGGATCAAGCCACTGCAGGAGCCAGGCGTGTACCTGGCGGTGATGCGTGCCTCGGGCACCTATGACTACTCGCAACCAGCGACCCTGTTCACCCTGAGTGACATCGGCGTCTCGGCGCACCGCTATCGCGATCGCCTGGACGTGTTCACCCAGGCCCTCGAGGGCGGCAAGGCGCTCAAGGACGTCACCCTCGAACTGCACGACGACAAGGGCAAGCTGCTGGCCCAGGCCAAGACCGACGGCGACGGCCATGCGCAGCTGCCGATCACCGCCAAGGCCGATACGCTGATCGCCACCCAGGGCGTGCACACCACCCTGCTGCGTCTGAACACCGCGGCGCTGGACCTGGCCGAGTTCGACATCACCGGGCCCCAGGCCAACCCGCTGCAGTTCTTCATCTTTGGCCCCCGTGACCTCTATCGCCCAGGCGAGACCGTGCTGCTCAACGGCCTGCTGCGCGACCAGGACGGCAAGCCGGTCAAGGCCCAGCCGGTGAACGTGGAAGTACGCCGCCCCGATGAGCAGGTCAGCCGCAAGTTCGTCTGGGAGGCCGACCAGAACGGCCTGTTCCAGTACCAGCTGCAACTGGCCAGCGAAGCGCCGACCGGCCGTTGGCAGTTGCTGCTCGACATGGGCGGTGGACGCAAGCAGGTCTACGAATTCCTTGTCGAGGACTTCCTCCCCGAGCGCCTGGCGCTGGAGCTCAAAGGCAGTGCCGCGCCGCTGGCGCCGGAGCAAACCGCCACGATCCAGGTCAATGGCCGTTACCTCTATGGAGCGCCCGCCGCCGGCAACCGCCTCAGTGGCCAGGCCTACGTGCGTCCGTTGCGTGAAGCGGTGAAGGCGCTGCCGGGCTATCAGTTCGGCGCGGTCACCGAGACCGAGCTGAACCAGGACCTGGAACTGGACGAAGTCACCCTCGACCAGAACGGCAAGGCCCGCATTGACATCGAAAGTCGCTGGGTTGAAGCCCGCTCGCCGCTGCAACTGACCGTGCAGGCCAGCCTGCAGGAGTCCGGTGGTCGGCCGATCACTCGGCGCCTGGAGCAGCCGATCTGGCCAGCCGAGCGCCTGCCGGGCCTGCGCGGCCTGTTCGACGGCGAAGAAACCGACGGCGACGGCCCGGTGGAGTTCGAGTTCCTGGTGGCTGACCGCGACGGCAAGAAACTGGCCGCCGACAACCTGAAGGTCCGGCTGATCCGCGAGCGCCGCGACTACTACTGGAACTATTCGCAGAGCGATGGCTGGAGCTACAACTACAACGAGAAGTTCCTCACCCAGGCTGAAGAAACCGTCAGCGTGAAGGCAGGTTCCACCGCCAAGCTGAACTTCCAGGTGGAGTGGGGCCCGTACCGCGTCGAGGTGGAAGACCCGCAGACCGGCCTGGTCTCCAGCGCCCGCTTCTGGGCCGGCTACCGCGCCCAGGACAACGCCGAGGGCGGCGCCGTGCGCCCTGACCAGGTGAAGATCGCCCTGGACAAGCCAGCCTACAAGGAAGGCGGCACCGCCAAGGTCACCGTCACCCCGCCGGCCGCCGGCAGCGGCTACCTGATGATCGAGTCCGCCGACGGCCCGCTGTGGTGGCAGGAAATCGAGGTGCCGGCCGAGGGCAAGACCTTCGATGTCGAACTGGACAAGAAGTGGGCGCGCCACGACCTGTACATCAGCGCCCTGGTGATCCGCCCGGGCGAGCGCAAGGCCAACGCCACGCCGAAGCGTGCCGTGGGCGTGCTGCACCTGCCGCTGGACCGCGCCGAGCGCAAGCTGGCCGTGTCGCTGCAGGCGCCGGAGAAAATGCGGCCCAAGCAACCGCTGACCGTCAAGGTCAAGGCGGTCAACGCCGATGGCAGCGTGCCCAAGCAGGTGCATGTATTGTTGTCGGCGGTGGACGTGGGCATCCTCAACATCACCGACTTCAAGACCCCCGATCCGTTCGCCAGCCTGTTCGGCCGCAAGGCCTACGGCGCCGACCAGCTGGACATCTATGGCCAGTTGATCGAAGCCGGCCAGGGCCGTCTGGCCAGCCTGGCCTTCGGCGGTGACGCCGCTATGGCCAAGGGCGGCAAGCGCCCGAACACCACGGTGACCATCGTTGCCCAGCAGAGCCTGCCGGTCACCCTCGATGAAAAAGGCGAGGGCCAGGCCAGCGTCGATATTCCCGATTTCAACGGTGAGCTGCGCCTGATGGCCCAGGCCTGGACCGAGGAACACTTCGGCATGGCCGAAGGCAAGACCGTGGTCGCCGCGCCGCTGATTGCCGAGCTGTCCGCGCCGCGCTTCCTCGCCGGTGGCGACCAGACCCGCCTGGCGCTGGACCTGGCCAACCTGTCCGGCCGCGACCAGCAACTGAGCGTGCAGGTGTCCAGCGAAGGTCAACTGAGCCTGGTCGGTGGCGCGCAGCAGAACTTCACCCTCGCCGAGGGCCAGCGCACCACCCTGATGATCCCGGTGCAGGCCCAGGGTGGCCTGGGCCAGGGCAAGGTCCGCGTGCAGGTCAACGGCCTGCAGCTGCCGGGTGAGCCGGCCAGTACCTTCGAGCGTGAATGGACCCTGGGTATTCGCCCGGCCTACCCGGCGATGCTCAAGCACTACCGCGTGGCCCTCAAGGACCAGCCCTGGAGCCTGCCCGACAGCGACCTGGCCGAGTTCGAGCCTGCGGGCCTGGAGGCCAGCCTGGCGTTGTCGAGCCGCCCACCGCTGAACCTTGCCGAGCAGATCCGCGCCCTGGAAGCCTACCCCTACGGCTGCCTGGAGCAGACCACCAGTGGCCTGTACCCGTCGCTGTATGCCGATGCCGAAAGCCTCAAGCGCCTGGGCATCAAGGGTGAGCCGGCCGATGTGCGCAAGCGCAAGATCGAGATGGGCATCGAGCACCTGCTGGGCATGCAGCGCTACAACGGCAGCTTCGGCCTGTGGAGTTCGGACAGCGAGGAGGAATACTGGCTGACCGCCTACGTCACCGACTTCCTGCTGCGCGCCCGCGAACAAGGCTACGGCGTACCGGCCGAGGCGCTGAAGAAGGCCAGCGAGCGCCTGCTGCGCTATGTGCAGGAGCGCAACCTGATCGAAGTCGACTACAGCCAGAACGCCGACCACACCCGCTTCGCCGTGCAGGCCTACGCCGGCCTGGTGCTGGCGCGCAGCCAACAGGCGCCGCTGGGCGCCTTGCGCAGCCTGTTCGAGCGTCGCGCCGACGCCCGCTCCGGTTTGCCGCTGGTGCAACTGGCGGTAGCGCTGGACAAGATGGGCGACAAGCAGCGTTCGCAGCAGGCGCTGCAGGCGGGCCTGGCGGTCACCCGTGGCAAAGGCTGGCTGGCCGACTACGGCAGCGCCCTGCGTGACCAGGCGTTGATCCTGTCCCTGCTGCAGGAGAACAACCTGGCCGCCAATCAGGTCGATCAGCGCCTGTTCGGTCTGTCCGACGAGCTGGCCGCCAACCGTTGGCTGTCCACCCAGGAGCGCAACGCGCTGTTCCTTGCCGGTCGGGGCCTGCTGGGCAAGCCGGAAGGCAACTGGAAGGCCCGCCTGGACAGCGCCGGAGAGATCCGCGAGTTCGACAACAATGACTCGGGCATGAAGCTCGAGGGCCCGCTGCTGGCCTCGCCATTGACCGTGCAGAACCAGGGTGGCGACACCCTGTACCAGCAGCTGACCCTGTCCGGCTACCCGCGCCAGGCTCCGGCCGCCAGCGGCAATGGCATGGAAATCCGCCGCGAGTACCTGGGCATGAATGGCCAGACGCTGGATGTGCGCAACCTGCGCAGCGGTGACCTGGTGCTGGTGCACCTGGCGCTCAAGGCCCAGGACCAGGTGCCCGACGCCCTGGTGGTGGACCTGCTGCCGGCAGGCCTGGAGCTGGAGAACCAGAACCTGGCGCAGAGCGCCGCCAGCCTGGACAATGCCAGCAGCGCGGTGAAGCAGTGGCGCGAATCGATGCAGAACGCCAGCGTGGTGCACCAGGAGTACCGTGACGACCGCTACGTGGCCGCGCTCAAGCTCGACAGCTACGGCACCACCCACCTGCTGTACCTGGCCCGTGCGGTGACGCCGGGCAGCTACCGCATTCCGCCACCGCAGGTGGAGTCGATGTACCGGCCCAACCTGCAGGCGATTGGTGATAGCCAGGGCGAGATGATTGTAAGAGCTCGCTGACCCTCAAGCTGTGAGCTGCAAGCTACAAAAGAAAGCAGTCGATGCAGGCTGCTTTCAACTTGCCGCTTGCAGCTCCAGGCTTGCAGCTGCTTTCAATGCACCACCCAGCTCAACACCCACAACCCCAGCAACGCCCAGATGATCCCGAGGATGATCGATGCGCGCATGAATGCGCGGACCGCCGAGTACAGCAACATCAGGCCGACGATAAGCGCCAGGATGCTCACCAGCGAGGTATCCATCCCCAGCGTGCGCGCCAGGCCATCGATGAAATTGCCACCGGCGTTGGCCAGCAGGTTGAACAACCCGCTCAAGCCATCGACGATGAACCGGATCACCGAACCCAGTGCCTGGCCCAGCCATTCGAAAAAACCTTCTACATGCATAGTCGCTTCCTGATCAACGAATCGGCGATTCCCAGCCTTTGGCCATCACCTGGCCCGGTCGGTTCCCGATGCCAAGCTTAGCGCGCCCGCGCCTGACCAGGCTGCTGCGGCGTGTCGCCGTCGGCGTGCTGCTGGGCATGGCCCTGCTGTGGCTGGCCGACCGGATCTGGCCATTGCCCATGCCGGGCGACGACCTGGCGCGGGTGGTGCTGGCCGAGGATGGCACACCGTTGTGGCGCTTCGCCGACGCCGACGGCGTGTGGCGCTATCCGGTCAGCCCGCAGGAAGTCTCGCCGTTGTACCTTGAAGCCCTGCTCGCCTACGAGGACCGTTGGTTCTATCACCACCCCGGCGTCAACCCCATGGCCCTGGCCCGGGCTGCCTGGCTCAACCTGCGTGGCGGGCGGGTGGTGTCCGGCGGCAGCACCTTGTCGATGCAGGTGGCGCGCCTGCTCGACCCGCACGACCGCACCTTGCCCGGCAAGCTGCGCCAGCTGTGGCGCACGGCGCAGCTGGAGTGGCACCTGTCCAAGAACGAGATCCTGCAGCTGTACCTCAACCGGGCGCCGTTCGGCGGCACCTTGCAGGGCGTGGCAGCGGCCAGTTGGGCGTACCTGGGCAAGTCGCCGAAACACCTCACTCCGGCCGAAGCCGCGTTGCTCGCGGTGCTGCCCCAGGCGCCGAGCCGGCTGCGTCCGGACCGCCACCCTGAGCGCGCCCAGCGTGCCCGGGACAAGGTGCTGCAGCGCCTGGCCGAGTACCAGGTGTGGCCAGCCCAGCGCATCGACGAGGCGCGTGAGGAGCCGCTGTTGCTGGCGCCACGTCAGGAGCCGGCGCTGGCGCCGCTGCTGGCCCGGCGTCTGAATACCCCGAACAGCCCGCCACTGATCCGCACCACCCTCGACGCCGCCTTGCAGCGGCGCCTCGAAGACCTGCTGCTGGGCTGGCGTGCCCGCCTGCCCGAGCGCACCTCGGCGGCGTTGCTGGTGGTCGAGACCCAGAGCATGGCCGTGCGCGCGTATCTCGGCTCCATCGACTTGAACGATGAGCGCCGCTTCGGTCACGTGGACATGATCCACGCCCTGCGTTCGCCCGGCTCGACCCTCAAGCCGTTCCTCTACGCCATGGCCATGGACGACGGCCTGATCCACTCCGAATCGCTGTTGCAGGATGTGCCACGGCGCTACGGCGACTACCGCCCCGGCAACTTCTCCATGGGCTTCAGCGGCCCGGTGTCGGCCAGTTCGGCGTTGGCGCTGTCGCTCAATCTGCCGGCGGTGCAACTGCTCGAGGCCTACGGCCCGAAACGCTTCGCTGCGCAGATGCGCATGGGCGGGATGCCGCTGGTGCTGCCGCCGCTGGCCGAGCCGAACCTGTCGCTGATTCTTGGTGGTGCAGGCAGCCGGCTGGAGGACCTGGTCGGTGGCTATGCCGCGCTGGCTCGTGGTGGGCTGAGCGCGCAGGTGCGCCTGCAACCGCAGGACCCGCTGGTGGAGCGCCGCTTGCTGTCGCCGGGGGCGGCCTGGATCACCCGACGCATTCTCAGCGGCCTGGCGCGGCCGGACCGAGACCCTCACGCCGAGCTGGTGCAGCGTCCGCAATTGGCCTGGAAGACCGGCACCAGCTACGGCTTTCGCGATGCCTGGTCGGTGGGCGTCGGCCCGCGCTACCTGATCGGCGTGTGGATCGGCCGCCCCGACGGCACCCCGGTGCCGGGCCAGTTCGGCCTGGCCTCGGCGGCGCCATTGATGCTGCAGGTGCATGACCTGCTGAGCAACCGCGACAGCCAACGCGGTATCGAAGTGCCGGTCGAGCCTGTGCCCGATTCGGTCGGTGTGGCGGCGATCTGCTGGCCGCTGGGCCAGCCGATGAATCGTCAGGATTCGAACTGCCGTCGGCAACGTTTCGCCTGGACCCTCGACGCCACCACGCCACCGACCTTGCAGGCTGCCGATCAGCCGCTGGGGCTGGGTTTGCGCGAAACGGTGTGGCTCAACGAGCGTGGCTTGCGTGTCGATGCCTCCTGTCCCGGTGCCAAGGCCCAGGATGTCGCGCTGTGGCCGGCCCCGCTCGAACCGTGGTTGCCCAGCGCCGAACGCCGGGCAGCGCGACTGCCGACAGTCGACCCCGCCTGCCCACCTCGGATGGCGGCCAGCGCGCCACCGCTGTCGATCGTCGGGGTGCGGGCCGGCGACAGCCTGCGTCGCCCGGCCACCAGCCATGAGCCGCTGCAGGTGCGAGTGTCGGCATTGGGTGGGGCGGGGCGACGCTGGTGGTTCCTCAATGGCCAGCCCTTGGGCGAGACCCAAGGGCAGGACAGCCTGCAGGTAAGTTTCGAGCAGGCCGGGCGCATCGAGTTGAGTGCTTTGGATGAAAGCGGCGAGACGGCGCGGGTGGAGTTCCAGGTCAGCGAGTGAGCACGTTGCCCAGGCTCAGCCTTTGACCGGGTTCAGGTCGAAGGCACCGGCCTGGTACTGGAACAGCAGGCAATCGGCCGCCGCGGTGCAGCCACTTTCATGCACGAGGTTGGCGGGCAGTTTGTAGTAGGCGCCTGCCGGGTACTCCACCCGCTTGCCATCGATCACCGCGTAGAAGGTTCCGCTCAACACCACGGTCGGCAGGGTCTGGCTGTGGGTGTGCAGGCCATTGTCGGTGCCTTTGCGGAATTTTACGTAGGCCGAGTACGGTCCCTTGCCGAACAGGTCGCCTTCGACATTGGCGTAGCTCACCGCGCCGTGGGTGCCGGGCACCTGCTGCCATTTCAGCGAGGCGCTGTCAGGGACCGAACTCAGGGTGTCGCCTGCGGCGCTGGCGGTGGCGGTAATAGTGGCCAGGGTGAGGCCGGCGAATATCGTGTGCAGTGTTTTCATGGGGAGGCTCCTTCGCCAAGTGACAATGGGCGAAGGTTAAACAATCAAGTTACGCACAAATACTTCATCAGAGTGCCATGTCCTGTGCGTTTTAAGCACAAATCAATTTTGCCATCTCGGCTCTGCGTAGTACGCCTGCACGTAGTCGAGCAGTGCCCGTACCTTGGGCGCCACATAGCGGCTCTGCGGGTAGACCGCGTACAAGGTGCGCGAGGGCAGCGACCAATCTGCCAGCACCGGCACCAGGCGCCCGTCGCGCAAGGCGTCATGGGCGATGAAGCGGTCGAAGCTGGCGATCCCCAACCCACCGATCGCTGCTGCGCGCAGGGCCATCGGCGAATTGGCGCTCAGACGCTGGGGCATCAGCAACTCACGGCGCTCGCCGGCGGGGCCAGTCAGTTGCAGGCGCTGCGGATGCGGCAAGCGGCTGTAGCCGAGCAGCGGGTGGGCAGCCAGGGCGTCGGGGGTGGTCGGCGTGCCGTGGCGCTCCAGGTAGCCGGGAGCGGCCACCAGCACCACCTCGCTGTCTGCCAGCCTGCGGGCCACCAGGCTGGAGTCGGGCAGGTGGTCGGTGACCCTCAGGCAGACATCGATGTCTTCTTCCAGCAGGTCGATGAAGCGGTCGCTGCAATGCAGTTCGACCTGCAATCGCTCGTGACGTCCGACGAAGTCGGGTAGCCAGTGTCCGAGTTCCAGCTCGCCAAAGGCAGTGGCCACACCCAGGCGCAGCGTGCCGCTGGGCTGTTGTTGATGCTCGGACAGCTCAAGGTTCATGGCCTGCATCTGCTCGAGAATCCGTGTGCAGTGGCGATAGAACAGCGCCCCGGCTTCGGTCACTTGCAGGCGACGGGTGGTGCGGTTGAGCAGTTGCGTGCCGAGATGGCGTTCGAGGTGCTTCACCTGGCGCGACAGCACGGTGTGGGAAACGCCCGCCTGGTGGGCGGCGGCGCTGAAGCTGCCGAGGTCGACGACCCGGCGGAAGGTCTGCATGGCGCTCAACTGGTCCAATGGCACATCACTCCTTGCAGCGAACGGCGGGGCCCTGGCGGCCCCGCGTCGTCGCGGGTCAGCGCCGAACCAGCAGCACCCCGCTTTCCATATGGTGGGTGTAGGGGAACTGGTCGAACAGCGCACAGCGTTCGATACGGTGGGTATCGTGCAGCTGGGCGATGTTCTGCGCCAGGGTTTCCGGGTTGCAGGAGATGTACAGGATGCGCTCGAAACGACGGGTCAGCTCGCAGGTGTCCGGGTCCATGCCCGCGCGCGGCGGGTCGACGAACACCGTGCCGAAGTCGTAGCTCTTCAGGTCGATGCCTTCCAGCCGGCGGAACGGGCGGACCTCGTTCAGGGCCTGGGTCAGCTCTTCGGCCGACAGGCGCACCAGGCGCACGTTGTCCACGCCGTTCTCGTCGAGGTTGTGCAGGGCGGCGTTGACCGAGGTCTTGCTGATCTCGGTGGCCAGTACCTGGCGGGCGCGGGTGGCCAGCGGCAAGGTGAAGTTGCCGTTGCCGCAATACAGCTCGAGCAGGTCGTCCTGGCGCTCGCCCATGGCCTCGAAGGCCCAGCCGAGCATCTTCTGGTTCACCGCGCCGTTGGGCTGGGTGAAGGCACCTTCGGGCTGGCGATAGCTGAAGGTGCGCCCGGCGATGTCGAGCTTCTCCACCGCGTAGTCGCGGCCGATCACCACACGCTTGCCTTTCGAGCGGCCGACCACGCTGACACCGAGGTCGGCGGCCAACTGCTGCGCGGCGGCCTCCCAGGCCTCGTCCAGCGGGCGGTGGTAGCACAGGGTGATCATCGCATCACCGGCCAGGGTGGTGAGGAACTCCACCTGGAACAGCCGGTTGTCGAGGTCTTCATTGGCCTGCCAGGCGGCTTTCAGGCGCGGCATCAACGCATTGATGCGCTCGCTGGCGATCGGGAAGTCGTCGATCAGGATGGCC
Organism: Pseudomonas sp. CCOS 191; assembly: GCF_001007005.1. Lineage (NCBI taxonomy): Bacteria > Pseudomonadati > Pseudomonadota > Gammaproteobacteria > Pseudomonadales > Pseudomonadaceae > Pseudomonas > Pseudomonas sp. CCOS 191. The sequence goes on along the minus strand of NZ_LN847264.1, from coordinate 5,261,502 downwards.
TTGTGCTTCTCGCCGGGAGCGAACATCGCATAGTGGCGTTGGCCGCCTTCGCGCCACAGACGGAACTCGGCGCGCAGGCGGTAGTGCCCGCGCGGCGAGTCGAACACGGCCGGCTCCGGCGCGTCGAACGGGGCCAGCAGGTCGCGCAGGCGGGCGGCCTTGGCCGCCAGTTGCGCGTCGTATTGCGCGGGATCGTAGGCAGCACTCATGCGGGGAACCAACCCAGCTTGATGACGAACAGGATGGACAGGATCACCAGCGCCGGGTTCAGGTCATGGCGACGGCCGGAGATCAGCTTGATGGCGGTCCAGGCGATGAAGCCGAAGGCGATGCCGTTGGCGATCGAGTAGGTCAGCGGCATGGCCAGGGCGGTCACCACCACCGGCGCGGCTTCGGTGACGTCGTCCCAGTTGATCTCGGCCAGGCCCGAAGCCATCAGCACGGCGACGAACAGCAGCGCCGGGGCGGTGGCGAAGGCCGGCACGCTGCCGGCCAGCGGGGCGAAGAACAGCGCCAGCAGGAACAGGATGGCGACCACGATGGCGGTCAGGCCCGTGCGCCCGCCGGCGCTCACGCCCGCCGCCGACTCGATGTAGCTGGTGGTGGTCGAGGTGCCCAGCAGCGAACCGGCCATGGCGGCGGTACTGTCGGCGATCAGGGCGCGGCCCATCTTCGGCATGTGGCCGTCCTTGCCCATCAGGCCGGCGCGCTTGGCCACGCCGATCAGGGTGCCGGAGTTGTCGAACAGGTCGACGAACAGGAAGGCGAAGATCACGCTGATCAGGCCGACGTCCAGGGCGCCAGCGATATCCAGTTGCAGGAAGGTCGGGGCCAGCGACGGCGGCATCGAGACCACCCCGCCGAACGGCGTGACGCCCAGCGCGATCGCGGCCACGGTCACCGCCAGGATACCGATCAGCACGGCGCCGCGAACCTTCAGCGATTCGAGGGCGACGATCAGGAAGAAGCCCAGGGTGGCGAGGATCGGCGCGGGTTTGCTGAGGTCGCCCAGGCCCACCAGGGTGGCCGGGTTATCGACGACGATGCCGGCGTTATGCAGGGCGATCAGCGCCAGGAACAGGCCGATGCCGGCAGCAATGGCCGAACGCAGCGGCAGTGGAATGCTGTTCACGATCCATTCGCGGATGCGGAAGATCGACAACAGGAAGAACAGCACCGCAGAGAGGAACACCGCGCCCAGCGCCACCTGCCAGGTGTGGCCCATGTGCAGGACCACGGTGTAGGTGAAGAAGGCGTTCAGGCCCATGCCCGGCGCCAGGGCGATCGGGTAGTTGGCGATGATGCCCATGGTCACCGAGCCGATGGCCGCGGCCAGGCAGGTGGCGACGAAGAGCGCGCCCTTGTCCATGCCGGTCTCGCCGAGGATGCTCGGGTTGACGAACAGGATGTAGGCCATGGCCAGGAAGGTGGTGACGCCCGCGAGAATCTCGGTGCGCACGTTGGTGTTGTGTGCTTTTAGTTGAAACAGCCTTTCCAGCATGCCTGCTCCCCGGGCGCCCTCGCGCCGTGAATGTATCGACCCCAACAGCAAAGCACAGACCGTACCGGGTGCCGTGGTTTTGTGTGGGGTGGAAAAAAGCCGCGCATCATACCAGCAAGGATGGCGGGGGCCTATGGCCATTGGGGAAGGCAATCGGGCAACGGTGTTGTCTTCCTGCACTGGCCTCATCGCTGGCAAGCCAGCTCCCACAGGGATGGCGCTTGGCTTGAACGCGGCACGGTCGGTGTGGGAGCCGGCTTGCCGGCGAGAGGCCGGTGCAGGACAAACCAGCATGCTGCCCCCGCGCGAGATTGCCTAATCTCTGGGTGCCAGCAGGTCGATCAACCGTTATGCATACGGTCGCGATGGGTCAACGTCGGGAACAGCTTCATCCATACCCCGGTCACCAGCAGCGTGCCCACGCCGCCGAGCACCACCGCCGGGACTGTGCCAAACCAGTGCGCGGTCAGCCCCGACTCGAACTCGCCGAGCTGGTTCGAGGCACCGATGAACAGCCCGTTCACCGCGCTTACCCGGCCGCGCATCTCGTCCGGCGTCTCCAGCTGCACGAAGGCGCCGCGGATGACCATGCTGATCATGTCCGCCGCGCCGAGCACCACCAGCACCGCCAGGGAGAACCAGAACGAGGTCGAGAGGCCGAAGGCGATGGTCGCCACGCCGAACACGCCGACCGAGGCGAACATGATCAGGCCCACCTTGCGCTCCACCGGGAAGCGCGCCAGCCACAGCGACATCAGCAGCGCGCCCACTGCCGGCGCCGAGCGCAGCAGGCCCAGGCCCCAGGCGCCGGTGAGCAGGATGTCCTTGGCGAACACTGGCAGCAGCGCGGTGGCCCCGCCCAGCAGCACGGCGAACAGGTCCAGGGAGATGGCGCCGAAGATGTCCGGGCGGCTGCGGATGAAGCGCACCCCGGCCAGCAGCGATTCCAGGTTGGCCCGACCGCGCTGGGGTAGTTGCTGGCGCGCGTCGAGGCTCAGGGTCAGCAGGCAGGCGATGAGGTAGAGGGCCACGGTCGGGCCGTACACCCAGGTACTGCCGAAGGCGTAGAGAAAGCCGCCGACCGCCGGGGCGACGATGGTCGCCGACTGGGTGGCCGACGCCGACGCCGCCACGGCCCGTGGGAACAGCCCGGGCGGCACCACGTTGGGCAGCAGCGCCTGGGTCGCCGGCATTTCGAACGAACGGGTGGCGCCGAGCAGGAAGGCGAGGATGAAGATCAGCTCGCGGCTGACGTTGTCGGTGACGCTGCCCAGCGCCAGCGCCAGGGCGATCAGCGCCTGCAGGGTCTGGCACAGGGCGGCCACCTTGCGTCGGTCGTAGCGGTCGGCGACATGGCCTGTGTGCAGCATGAACAGCACCCGGGGCGCGAACTCGACCAGCCCGACCAGGCCCAGGTCGAGGACATTCCCGGTCAGTTGGTAGAGGTGCCAGCCAATGGCCACGGTGAGCATCTGGAAGCCGCTGGCGGTGAACACGCGGGCCAGCCAGAAGGCCAGGAAAGGGCGGTGATGACGCAGCAATTGCGGGGCGGAATCGGACATCGGGGGGCTGCAGCCTCGGAGATAGAGGGGCCTGCAGAGTAACATCTGTTTGTAACAAATAGTTGCTGAAAGTCGTGTGGATCAACTCCCGCGACTTCGCAAAAGAGGGTGAGGCAACCGGTCACGCGGCAATCAACCACACATCCGGATGGGTCATTCAGGACTATGCTTCCATTCAGTCGTTGATCTGGATCAATCGTTCCAGATGCAACGATCTTGGCCTTCGGGCCGGAATCCCCGCGATCGAACAGAACAATTCCAACGCGCCGCACTCGATACCCGTGGGGGCAGTGGGCGACAGGCCATGAGCCCGGTCGCCGGATTACCTGAAGAGGAAGCACCATGTTCGGATTGGAAGCCCTAGAGCTCGCCCGAATCCAGTTTGCCTTTACCGTGTCCTTTCACATCCTGTTCCCGGCCATCACCATTGGCCTGGCGAGCTACCTGGCGGTCCTCGAAGGCCTTTGGCTGAAGACCGGCGACAACACCTACCGTGACCTCTACCACTTCTGGTCGAAGATCTTCGCCGTGAACTTCGGCATGGGCGTGGTCTCGGGCCTGGTCATGGCCTATCAATTCGGCACCAACTGGAGCCAGTTCTCCGATTTTGCCGGATCCATCACTGGTCCCTTGCTCACTTACGAGGTCTTGACCGCCTTCTTCCTCGAGGCCGGTTTCCTCGGCGTCATGCTGTTCGGCTGGAACCGTGTCGGTCGTGGCCTGCACTTCTTCGCCACCTGCATGGTGGCGCTCGGCACGCTGGTGTCGACCTTCTGGATCCTCGCCTCCAACAGCTGGATGCAGACTCCCCAGGGCTACGAGATCGTCAACGGCCAGGTGATTCCGGTGGACTGGTTCGCGGTGATCTTCAACCCGTCCTTCCCCTATCGCCTGATGCACATGGCCACTGCGGCCTTCGTCGCCACCGCGTTCTTCGTCGGCGCCTCGGCGGCCTGGCACCTGCTGCGCGGGCGGGACAACCCGGCGGTGCGCAAGATGCTGTCGATGGCCATGTGGATGGCCCTGGTGGTGGCGCCTATCCAGGCCGTGATCGGCGACTTCCATGGTTTGAACACGCTCAAGCACCAACCGGTGAAGATCGCCGCCATCGAAGGCCACTGGGAGAACAAACCCGGCGAGCCGACGCCGCTGATCCTGTTCGGCATTCCCGACATGCAGGCCGAAACCACGCGCTTCAAGGTCGAGATCCCGGCCTTGGGCAGCCTGATCCTGACCCATAGCCTGGACAAGCAAGTGCCGGCGATGAAGGAGTTCCCGCCTGAGGACCGACCCAACTCGACCATTGTGTTCTGGTCGTTCCGGGTCATGGTCGGCCTGGGCATGCTGATGATCTTCGTCGGCCTGTGGAGTGTGTGGCTGCGCAAGCGCGGCACCCTGTACAGTTCGCGCCCGTTCCTCTACCTGACCCTGTGGATGGGCCCGTCGGGGTTGATCGCCATCCTCGCCGGCTGGTTCACCACCGAGATCGGCCGCCAGCCGTGGGTGGTCTACGGGCTGATGCGCACCGCCGATGGGGTGTCCAACCATAGCTACGCGCAGTTGGGCTTCACCCTGGTGATGTTCGTGGTGGTCTACTTCGCCCTGTTCGGCACCGGCATCGGCTACATGATGCGCCTGGTGCGCAAAGGGCCGAAGACCGGTGAAGGCGATGAGCACACCCCCGGAGGCCCTGGCCAGAAACGTACGCCGGCGCGGCCGCTGTCCGCCGCCGATGAAGGCCATGAGGCCGACTCCAGCAGCCTGAGCAAGGGGAACTGAGATGGGTATCGATCTTCCGCTGATCTGGGCCGTGATCATCATCTTCGGCGTCATGATGTACGTGGTGATGGATGGTTTCGACCTGGGCATCGGCATGCTCTTCCCCTTCGTCCAGGACGAGCGTGACCGCGATGTGATGATGAACACGGTCGCTCCGGTATGGGACGGCAACGAGACCTGGCTGGTACTGGGCGGGGCGGCGCTGTTCGGGGCTTTCCCACTGGCCTATTCGGTGGTGTTGGAGGCGCTGTACCTGCCACTGATCCTGATGCTGGTGGGCCTGATCTTCCGGGGCGTGGCCTTCGAGTTCCGTTTCAAGGCCAGGGCCAACAGGCGTCATATCTGGGACAAGGCCTTCATCTGGGGTTCGCTGGTGGCGACCTTCTTCCAGGGCGTGGCCCTGGGCGCCTTCATCGAGGGCTTCAAGGTGGTCGACCGCAAGTTCGTCGGTGGCACACTTGATTGGCTGACGCCGTTCACGGTGTTCTCGGGTCTAGGTCTGATCGTCGCCTACACGCTGCTGGGCTGCACCTGGTTGATCATGAAGACCGAAGGGCCGCTGCAGCAGAAGATGCACGACATGGCCCGTCCCCTGGCGCTGGTGCTGCTGGTGGTGATCGGTATCGTCAGCCTGTGGACGCCGATCGCCTATCCGCAGATCGCCGAGCGCTGGTTCAGCATGCCCAACCTGGTCTGGTTCATGCCGGTGCCGATCCTGGTGCTGGTGACCTTCTACGGGTTGCTGCGGGCGGTGGCACGCAATGCCCACTACACCCCGTTCCTGCTGACCCTGGTGCTGATCTTCCTCGGTTACAGCGGGTTGGGCATCAGCCTGTGGCCGAACATCATCCCACCGTCGATCAGCATCTGGGATGCTGCGGCGCCGCCGCAGAGCCAGGGCTTCATGCTGGTGGGCACGCTGTTCATCCTGCCGTTCATCCTTGGTTACACCTACTGGAGCTACTACGTGTTCCGCGGCAAGGTGACCCATGAAGACGGCTATCACTAGGAGCGCCGGGCGATGAATGTCGAAGAGAAGAAACCGCTGTGGCAACGCCTGGGTTGGCTGGTGCTGATCTGGGGGCTGAGCGTGGCAGCACTTGGCGTGGTGGCTTATGGCATGCGCATGTTCATGAACGCGGCAGGCCTGAGTACTCACTAAGCCATTGAGTCAGCGCGGGGCAAGTCGTACCGATGCGACTTGCCCCGCGATGCTTTTATTTCCGGGCCTTGAGCACCACGAACTTCGGCGTTGCCGCTACCTGCTCGACACCCCGGAACAAACGCGCCAGCTTGCTGTGGTAGCCCAGGTGGCGGTTGCCGACGATGTACAGCGCGCCACCGACTTCCAGCGCCTCGCGGGCCTGCTGGAACATGCGCCAGGCGAGGAAGTCGCCGACCACCTGCTGCTGGTGGAACGGTGGATTGCACAGCACCACGTCCAGCGATTGTTTCTCCTGCCCCGCCAGGCCGTCCGCGGCCCTGATCGTCACTTCGCGTTCGCCCAGTGCCGCCTGCCAGTTCTCCCGCGCCGATTGCACCGCCATGTACGACTCGTCGACCAGGGTGAACTGCGCATCCGGGTTGGCCAGGGCGCAGGCGATCGCCAGCACGCCATTGCCACAGCCCAGATCAGCGACCCGGGCGCGGCCCAGGTCCCGTGGCAGGTGCGGCAGGAAGGCACGGGTACCGATGTCCAGGCCTTCGCGGCAGAACACGTTGGCGTGGTTGACCAGCTCCAGGGCCGGCGTCTCCAGACGATAGCGGCTGGGGTAGGGGGAGCGGGCGGCCGGGCGTTCGGCGACGGTGGCAGTCAGCAGGCGCGCTTTCTTCTGCGCCAGCGACGCCTGCACCGGGCCGAGGTACTTCTCCATAAGGTCGCCGGCGGCTCGGGGCAGGTGCTTGATCATCGCCCCGGCGATCACCTGGGCGCCAGGCGCCAATTGGCCCTGCAGGCGGATCAGTTGCTCCTCGAGCAGGGCCAGGGTCTTGGGTACGCGCACCAGCACGCGGTCGAACGGGCCCTGGAAGGGCTCGCTGGCCGGGATGAAGGGCACGCTGTCGAACGGCTTGCCGTTGCCCGCCAGATTCTTCTCCAGGGCCAGGTGCGCCAGGTGCGAGTCGCCGCTGCTGGTCACGTCCAGGTGCCCGGCCAAGCTGGCGGCCAGGGCGCCGAAGCTGTCGTTGAGCACCAGCACCTTGCAGCCTGAGCCCGGTGCCTGGGCGGCCAGGTGTTCCAGCAGGTACTGGTCGGCGGCATCGAACGCCAGCAGCGGGTCGTTGGCTTGCTCCGGCTGGCGGATCAGGTCGAGGTCGGCGAAGGGGCTGTTGAACAGGGGCATGACGTGGGGCTCTGCTGCGTATCTGCCCGGCGCGCGGGTGCGGCGGGCTTGCGGCGGGGGATTCTACAGGGCTTTGCGCTTGGGTGGGGGACGCGCTGTCAGAGCAGGCCGCGCAGGGCGGCAATGGCGATGGCGCCGGCTTTGTTGGAGGCGTTGGTCTTGCTGATCACACTGCGAATATGAAAATTCACGGTGCTGGTCGACAGTGAAAGAATCATCGCCACGTCGGCTGCGGTCTTGCCGGCGGCCGACCACTTGAGCACTTCGAGCTCGCGCTCGCTCAATTGCGGCAGTGGGCTGTACTTCGCCAGATGGTGCGCACTGAGCGCGGCGTGCAAGGTGTTGCACAGCCACATCACCTGGGCGCTCTTCTCGAACAGTTCGTCACGTGAGACCACGCCCTGAGCCCTGGTGACACTTAGCTGGCTTTCGTTGTGCTGCTGGTCGTGCACCGACTGGCTCCAGCCATGGGTCATGCCGAAGGCAGTGGCAGCCTCACGCAGCTGAGGCACCTCGTGGAACAGTTCGTCGCTCCAGACCAGCGGTAACGTCGTGTTGTGGCATTTTGCTACTGTCGGATCTATCTTGATGAAGTCTTCAGCCTGGTAGCGCGCATTCCAGGCGCCTGGGTAATTGTTGTAGAGGATCACCTGGGGGCCACGGGCAGCGACATGCAGGTGCAGGGTCAGGCCGACGAACTCCATGTCCAGTGCCTGGACCAGTTTCACGGCCTGGCCGAACAGCTGCTGCGGCTCTCGCTCCTCCAGCATCTGCTGGAGTTGCTCACTCTTCCAATGTGGCATCGGTGAAGCTCCCTTTGTGTCGCGGTGGATCCAAAGTCAGCGTTGTACGGGCAGTAGTGTAGGAAATCTCCTAATGGTGTGCTGGGTTTTTTTGCTATAGCTGTCACGCATTCTTAAGCAGATTGTGCTTGGTTCCTGGCGATACCTTACAAACCGACGGTGTTTATCTCTGCTGCTTTGCGCGACACTGTGCGCACTTGATTCGTGGAGCCCGTCATGACCGCCAGCGCCGACAAATTCACCCGCCAGACCCTGCTCGGCGTCCAGCCCCTTACACCCAACCTTTTTTCCCTGCGCGTGACCCGCGATGCAGGCTTTCGCTTTCGTGCCGGTCAGTTCGCCCGGCTGGGCGTGAACAAGGCCGATGGCAGCGTCGTCTGGCGTGCCTATTCCATGGTCAGCGCGCCCCATGACGAGTTTCTCGACTTCTTCTCCATCGTGGTGCCCGGGGGCGAGTTCACCAGCGAGCTCAGCCGGCTTGGCGAAGGCGACACCCTGCTGATCGACCGCCAGGCCTTCGGCTACCTGACCCTTGACCGCTTCGTCGGCGGCCGTGACTTGTGGCTGCTGGCCACCGGCACCGGCATCGCACCGTTCATGTCGATCCTGCAGGACTTCGAGGCCTGGGAGCGCTTCGACAACATCAAGCTGGTGTACTCGGTGCGCGAGGCGAAGGAGCTGGCGTATGTCGATGACATCGCCGCGCTGGAACAGCGCGACTACCTGGCGGAGTACGCGGGCAAGCTGCAGTTCATTCCGGTGGTCACCCGAGAGCAGCATCCGGGGGCGTTGAATGCGCGGATTACCACGTTGATCGAGAACGGTGAACTGGAAAAGGCGGCGGGGCTGGCGCTGTCGCCAGAGCATTCACGGATCATGCTGTGCGGCAACCCGGAGATGATCGACGAGACGCGCAAGGTGCTCAAGGCGCGGGACTTGCAACTGAGCCTGAGCAAGCGGCCGGGACAGGTGGCGGTGGAGAACTACTGGTAAGGAACGATGGCGCCTTTTGGAACGCCGTCACTGGGGCCGCTGCAAAGCGGCCCCAGTCGTTTTGTGCTTCAGGGCTGGCGATTCTGCGCCTTGAGCAGGTCGCGAATCTCGGTCAGCAGGGTTTCCTCGGCGCTGGGCACCGGCGGTGCGGTCGGGGCCACGGCTTCTTCGCGCTTGAGGCGGTTGATCACCTTCACGCCCATGAAGATGGCGAAAGCGACGATGATGAAGTCGAGCACGGTCTGGATGAACTTGCCGTAGGCCAGCATCACGGCCGGCACATCACCTTCGGCCGCCTTGAGCGTGATGGCCAGGTCACTGAAGTCGACGCCGCCGATCAGCAGGCCGATGGGGGGCATGATCACGTCACCGACAAAGGACGAAACGATCTTGCCGAACGCCGCGCCGATGATGATACCCACCGCCATGTCGACGACATTTCCCTTGACCGCGAAGGCCTTGAATTCACTGAGCATGCCCATGCTGTATTCCTTTGTTACGAATGGAGAGGTAAACGCAGTGTAAGCCACTAAAACGCTTCATGCGTGACGTTCGCAGCTACAGACTGTTTATAGAGCGAATAGTTTTGTCGCCCGCCGAGGCCTCCGGGGCACGTCCGTGTTCGGCTATCATGGCGGTTTTTTCCAGGAGACCCAGCCCATGGCCAAGGCCAAGCGTTTGTATGGCTGCACCGAGTGCGGCGCGACCTTCCCCAAGTGGGCCGGGCAGTGTGGCGAGTGCGGGGCCTGGAACACCCTGGTCGAGAGCATGATCGAAAGCGGCGGCGCCGCGGCACCGAGCGGGCGTACCGGCTGGACCGGGCAGCAGGCGCAGATCAAGACCCTGGCCGAAGTGAGCGTCGAGGAGATCCCGCGCTTCACCACCAGCAGCACCGAACTCGACCGCGTGCTGGGCGGCGGCCTGGTGGATGGATCGGTGGTGCTGATCGGGGGCGATCCGGGTATCGGCAAATCGACCATCCTCTTGCAGACCCTGTGCAACATCGCCGTGCAGATGCCGGCGCTGTATGTCACCGGCGAGGAGTCGCAGCAGCAGGTGGCCATGCGCTCCCGGCGCCTGGGCCTGCCCCAGGACCAGCTCAAGGTCATGACTGAGACCTGCATCGAGACCATCATCGCCACCGCGCGCCAGGAAAAGCCGCGGGTGATGGTGATCGACTCGATCCAGACCATCTTCACCGAACAACTGCAGTCGGCGCCGGGTGGCGTGGCCCAGGTGCGCGAGAGCACGGCATTGCTGGTGCGCTATGCCAAGCAGAGCGGCACGGCGATCTTCCTGGTCGGTCATGTCACCAAGGAAGGCTCGTTGGCAGGTCCTCGGGTGCTCGAGCACATGGTCGACACGGTGCTGTATTTCGAGGGCGAGTCCGATGGCCGCCTGCGCCTGCTGCGCGCAGTGAAGAACCGCTTTGGCGCGGTCAACGAGCTGGGCGTGTTCGGCATGACCGACCGCGGCCTCAAGGAAGTCTCCAATCCGTCGGCGATCTTCCTCAATCGCACCCAGGAAGAGGTGCCCGGCAGCGTGGTCATGGCCACCTGGGAGGGCACCCGGCCGATGCTGGTGGAGGTCCAGGCGCTGGTCGACGACAGCCACCTGGCCAACCCGCGACGGGTGACCCTGGGTCTGGACCAGAACCGCCTGGCCATGCTGCTGGCGGTGCTGCACCGACACGGTGGCATCCCCACCCATGACCAGGACGTGTTCCTCAACGTCGTCGGCGGGGTGAAGGTGCTCGAGACTGCCTCCGACCTCGCATTGCTGGCTGCGGTGATGTCCAGCCTGCGCAATCGTCCGCTGGCCCATGGCCTGCTGGTGTTCGGCGAGATCGGCCTGTCGGGCGAGGTGCGCCCGGTGCCCAGTGGCCAGGAGCGTTTGAAAGAAGCGGCAAAACATGGCTTCAAGCGGGCCATCGTGCCCAAGGGCAACGCGCCGAAAGAGGCGCCCGCCGGGTTGCAGGTGATTGCCGTGACCCGTCTGGAACAGGCGCTGGATGCATTGTTCGAGTAGGTCATTTTCTTGTAAGTGATTCTCAATAGCGAGTAGCATACCGCCACCTTGCGACCACCTCATGGAGCGCGTGTGGCGGAGTTAGACCTCAAGCGGCTGTTTCTCAAGCACGCGAAAAACCTTCAAGGCCTGCTCTCGCGCAAGGTGCGCGACCCACAGCTGGCCGCTGACCTTGTGCAGGACAGTTTCCTGCGCCTGGCCGAGCAGCAGCGTACCGAGACCATCGACAACGCCCAGGCGTACCTCTATCGCACCGCGCACAACCTGATGATCGATCATGTGCGTCAGCAGCAAAGGCGCAAGACCGACACGGTGCCCCACGAGGCTTTCGAGGCGCTCGTCGAGGACGGCCCTGGGCTTGAGGAGCAAGCCGTGCGCGAGCAGCACCTGCGTCGCCTGCAGATGATCCTCGGCGAATTGCCCGAGCGCACCCGGGAAATCTTCCGCCTCAACCGCCTGGAAGGGATGACCCATGCCGAGGTTGCCCGGCACCTGGGGATCTCCGACAGCTCGGTGCAAAAGCATCTGGCCAAGGCCCTGGCCTATGTGATGCAGTGCCTGCAGGAAACCGAATGACCAACGGTTTACTGACTAATGCCGCTTCAGACGTCAGCCCAGACATAACCAGATCGCGAGAGAACCGTGTGAGCAGCCAGAACGAGCAAGCCATCCGCGAGCAGGCCGCCGAGTGGGTGGTGCTGCAGCAGGCCGGTCCCCTGAGTCCGGCGCAGCAGCACGCCTTGGACCAGTGGTGCGCCAGCGACCCTCGGCACGCCCGGGCTTATGGTTTCGCCCAGACCACCTGGGCCGACCTCGGGCAATTGGCAAGCCTGCCCGCCGTCTCGACCGTTCGCGCCACGATTTCCCGCCAGGGCAGCTCGGTGCGCAAACGGCGACCGCGCTTGCGACGGGTAGTCGCCAGCGCAGCGGCACTACTGCTGGCCGTGCTGGTCGTGCAGCAGGGACCACAGGTCTGGCTGGGCTGGCGCGCTGACTACCTCACGGGCATCGGCGAGGTGCGGCGGGTGACCTTGCCCGATGGCAGCCAGGTGGAGCTTGACAGCCGCAGCGCCCTCCAGCTCGCCTTCGACGCTCGGGAACGCCGCGTACGCCTGCTGTCCGGTGAAGCCATCTTCACCGCCGCACCGGTCACGGCCCAGGACACACGCCCGTTCGTGGTTGAATACGCCGGGGCTACCAGCCGCGCCCTTGGTACACGCTTCGTGGTCGGCGCGGCGGGTGAGGGGGGCTGGGTCGGCATGCTGGAGCACAGTGTCGCGGTCGAGCTGCAGGCACCGCCGTTGCAGGGGCAGGCCGGCCAGGTGCTGGAGCAGGGCGATAGCCTGCGCTATGACCAGCGCAAGGGGGTGCGACCATGGCCGAGTCTCGACCTGCGGCGAGCCACGGACTGGCAGCGCGGCGTGCTGGTGTTCGAACGCCAGCCACTCGCCGAGGTGGTCGCCCGGCTCAATCGCTACCGTGCAGGCCAGCTGGTGGTCGCCAGTGACGTACTGGCCCGACGTGAGGTCAGCGGGGTATTCCGTCTGGATCAACTCAGTACCGCGCCAGTCGTGCTTGGTGACGAGCTCAAGGCCCGTCTGATCGAGCTTCCAGGCTTGGCCGTGCTCTACTGAAGGCGGGCTCAGCAAAAAACTTTCGATTTTATTTACTGACTTTTTCCACGTTGCTCGTCTGATTGTTGAGATTGATTTTCATTACTAGAAAACGCCAACAACGGACGAGCAACCGCAGTGAGCACGCCACGACAACAACCCTTGCGCCCTCTGGGCCGCCTCGCCCTGGCTGGTAGCCTGGTCTTGGGCAGCTGTGTATTGCCGATCGGGATCGGCCAGGCACACGCCGCCGACTCGTCAAGCACTGCCAGCCGCAACCAGGTGCGTTTCGACATTCCGGCCCAGTCGCTCGACAGCGCGGTGCTGGCCTACGCCGAGCAGTCCGGTGTGCAGGTGTTCTTCGACAGCCGCAAGCTGGCCGGCCTGCGCAGCGAAGGGCTGCACGGCAACTACCCGGCCGAAGAGGGCCTGCGGCAGTTGCTGCGCGGCACGCCGGTACGCTACCACTTCAGCGCAGCCGGGCAGGTCGGGCTGGAACGAGTCGTCCAGGACGGCGAGGCCCTGGAGCTTGGCGCGACCCATGTCGATTCGCAGCGCGATGGCGACTGGGTGTACCAGACCCCGCGTTCGGTCAGCGTGATCACCCGCGGGCAGATCGACCAGCGCCCACCACGCCATGCCGCCGACATGCTCGAGCAGACCGCCGGGGTCTACACCGCGGTCAACCAGCGCGACCCTGGGCTGTCGGTGAACATTCGCGGCGTGCAGGACTATGGTCGAGTCAACATGAACATCGATGGCATGCGCCAGAACTTCAACGTCAACGGCCACCAGCAGCGCAACGGCGTGATGTTCATCGACCCCGAGTTCGTGCAGGGCATTGAGATCGACAAGGGGACCTCGGCCGGCATGGGGGGCGCCGGGGTGATCGGCGGTATCGCCAGTTTCAACACCATCCAGGCCAGCGACCTGCTCGGTCCAGGCAAGGAAGTCGGAGGCCGGCTGCGAGCCGGGCACGGCATCGGCGAACTGGGCAACGGCACCTATTTCAATGGCAGCGCCCTGTTTGCCGCCGGTAACGAAATCGGCGACATTCTCGTCGGGCACAGCGAGCGGCACTACGGCGACTATCGAAGCGGCACACAGAACGCCGACAATCTGGGCACCCAGATCCGTGGCAAGCTGGACAACCGAGAGGCCTGGAAGGGCTGGCTCAATGGCGAAGTCGGCGCCATGGATAGTGTGACCCGCTCGCAGCTGTTCAAGCTGGGACTGAACTTCGCCGATGACCAGCGCCTGCAGTTCAGCTACTTCGAAACCGACACCGACAGCAAGGACGCCTGGACCTATAGCGACTCGGTGACCAACCGCTACTACTACCGGGTCACCAGCACCAACGACATCAACGCCAAGAACGCCGCGCTGGACTACAGCTACAAGCCTGACAACAATCTCATCGACTTCAAGGCCAAGCTTTATTACGTCACCACCCGGCAGGACCGCTGGAACGCCGACAACCTGTCGTCGCTGGAAACCGGCAACCACGTCGAGGCCTATACCGACCGCTACCAGACTGACACCTGGGGCCTGCAGCTTGAGAACACCTCGCGCTGGCAGGTGGGCAGTGTCGGCGCGTTGGCCTTCAATTACGGCAGCGAAGCCTTCCAGGACACGTTCCGCCCAAGTACCAACCGCGTCGCCGCCCCCAACGAGATCGACGCGCTGCCCTATGTCGAAGGGCTGACGCCCAAGGGCAAGCGGATCATGGCCAGCCTGTTCGGCAACCTGCGCTACGACCATGGCGACTGGCTGACGCTTGACGCCGGCCTGCGCTACGACCGTTTTCGCCTGACCGGCGACACCGGGGTGACCACCTGGATGTACCCGATGGGCGTCACCGAGCCCAACCTGCGCCGCCAGGAGACCCACATGCTGTTCGATGTCGATCGCGAGGAAGGGCGTTTCTCGCCGACCTTCGGCATCGCCGTCAAGCCGGGCCCCGAGTGGTTGCAGGTCTATACCCGCTGGGGCCGTGGCTGGCGTCCGCCACAGGTCACCGAGGCGTTCATGACTGGCCGCCCGCATGGCGGCGGTTCGGAGATGGTCTATCCCAACCCGTTCCTCAAGGCCGAGGAGTCGCACAACTGGGAGCTGGGGGTAAACATCTTCCGCGAGTCGCTGTTTCGCGACGGCGATCGCTTCGCCGCCAAGGTCGCCTACTTCGACACGCGTATCGACAACTTCTCGTTCCTCGATATCAACGCCACCCTGCCTGGTTCGAGCATCAGCGGTATCTCGCTGGGTCGCTCGGTGTACGAGAACAACCTCAGGACCACGCGTTTTCGGGGTGTCGAGTACAGCCTGGACTATGACGCCGGCGCCTACTACGGCCAGCTCAGCTACACCCACATGATCGGCAGCAACGACTTCTGCTCCAAGCAGTACTACCTCGGCGGTGCCCAGCGCCTGGTCAATGCCGGCACGGTGAGGCGTCCGGTGCAGGTGGGCAACCGGATCATCATGTTGCCGGTGCGGGTATCCCGCGCCGAATGGGCGGATAGCCAGAACGCTGTCACCAGCTGTGGCGAGATCATGGGCAATGCCGCCTACATGCCGGCCGACCGTGGTGCCTTGACCCTGGGCATGCGCTTTCTCGAGCGCACCCTCGACGTGGGCATGCGGGCCCGCTACAGCGAGGGCAATGGTGAAAACCTCAACACCCACACCTACAGCCAGATCGACCAGGCCCTATGGCCCAAGTACCTGGTCTATGACCTTTACGCCAGCTACTGGATGACGCCGCAGCTCAACGTTGCGCTGTCCCTGGAGAACGCGACCGATGAGGCCTATTTCGTCGCCATGGGCGATGGCAACAACCTGTCACTGGCTCGTGGCCGCACCCTTTCCGGGATACTCGAGTACCGCTTCTGAACAACCGGGTTTGCCCATTCCGGGCGACACGAAGGCCACCATCGCGCCTTTGTCTTAACTGTGCAACATCGAGGAACCGTCAATGACTCTTTCCGTTACCTACGACGCCGCCTTCGCCGGATCCACCATCGACGACTACCTGGCCTTCTGGACTACCGGCTTCGTCACCGCCGGCCACGGCTACAGCAACACCGGCGGCTTCAGCAACGGCACCTTCAATGGCGACCAGTACGCCACCCATGGCGCCAGTGGCTCGGACTACGCGTTCATCGCCGACAGCAATACCGCCAATGGCCTGCACTATGTATTCGACCCGTCCAAGGCCCCAGGCGACAACCTCAACCACTACCTGTGGGGCTCGCTGGACAACGTCTCGCTGGGTGAAGTGCTGGTTGGCGGTGGCGGTAGCGACTTCAGCCTGAGCAACTACGTGGTCAGCTTCAACGGCCTGGACCTGGATGCCGCGTTGGGTGCCGGCCGTGCCGGTAACGAAGTGCAGAGCGTGATCTATGGCCTGATGCAGGGCAACACCAGCGCCCTGGAGAGCGCCCTGGACAGCCTGCTGGCCGCCTATGGCACCTCGACCAACGACACCTTCGAAAGCGTCGCCGCGCACCTGGCCGCAGGCCCGGTCAATGCCGCCGAGGCCGTGGGTGTGCAAGCGCTGCCGGAAGACCTGGCGCTGGCTGCTTGAGCATGACCGCCAGCGTGTTCGTTCCACCAGGCCTTGAACAGGAGATGCCATGAGCCTGACGATCAGTTTCGAGCCGTACTTCGCCCCCGCGACCCTGGACGATTACCTGGCGTTCTGGCGCCAGGGCTTCGATCCGCAGGGAAACGGCGGCATCAGTATTCCTGCGTATGTCAGTGGTGCCGGCGCCGGCACGACCTGGTTCGCCCACGGTAATCCGGGTAGCGAGTACGGCGTCCTGCTGCATGGTGAAGGCCAGGGCACGCAGCTCTCGTTCTCCACTCCCGAGGCGTTCCGCGCCTACGGGCAGCTGGACAGCGTGACGCTGGGCGCAACCGTGACTGGGGGTAACGGCTCGCCATTGACCTTCATGGACTATGGCGTGCGTTTCTCTGGCCTGGACCTGAGCGCGACCGCGCAATCGGCACTGGCAGACAATCAGGTTCACCAGGTCGCCGAAGGCTTGCTGCGTGGGGACACGAGCGCGTTGGAAACCGTGCTGGATCGGCTCCTGGCCGATTACGGTGTGTCCACCGACGATACCTTCGAGGCCGTGGGGCTGGCGCTTGCCGCAGGCCCTCACGCCGCCGCTTGCGCACAAGTCGTAGGCGTGCCGGTCGCTTTGGAAGAGGTCGCCCTGGCCGCCTGACAGCCGGGGACAAAAAAGCGATTGGAAGATCACTCCTCCAATCGCTGTCCAGCCGTCGCCACCCCGCTGTCCTGGCCGGGCTCGGGTGTGGCGACACCGAATTCTGCGAGGCGGCGCCCCGTCGGTCAATGGGGGCGCCGTCCACTCTCCGGGATCATCGATGAAGACCAACCGCAACATGGCCCCTGGCGAACTGTGGCAGGCCCTGCTGGGCTGCCGCGCCGGCCTGGGCAACGTCGCCCTGTTCAGCGCCGTGATCAATCTGCTGATGCTGGCGCCGGCGCTGTACATGCTGCAGGTCTACGACCGGGTACTGTCATCGGGCAACGAGATGACCCTGCTGATGCTCAGCCTCATGGTGCTGGGTTTGTTCGCCTTCATGGGCGCGCTGGAATGGCTGCGCAGCCAGGTGGTCATCCGCCTCGGCACGCGCCTGGACCTCACGCTGGCGCCCCGGGTCTTCGAGGCCGCCAGCCAGGCCAGCCTTGCCGGCCATCGCGATGGCGCCCAACAGGCCCTGGGCGACCTGACCGGCTTGCGCCAGTTTGCCACCGGCCAGGCGCTGTTCGCTTTCTTCGATGCACCCTGGTTCCCGTTGTACTTGCTGGTGATCTTCCTGTTCAGCCCGTGGCTCGGCCTGCTGGCGCTGGTCGGGGCGCTGCTGTTGGCCGGGCTGGCGTGGCTCAATGAGCGCTTGACCCGGGTACCGTTCGCCGAGGCCGGACGCCTGTCGCACCAGGCCGGGCAACAGGCGGCGGGCAACCTGCGCAACGCCGAGGCCATCGCCGCCATGGGTATGCTCGACGCCGTTCGTCAACGCTGGAGCCTGTTGCAGCATGGCTTCCTGAGCCTGCAGAACCTGGGCAGCGAGCGCACCGCGGCCGTCACCGCGCTGTCCAAGGTGGTGCGCCTGGCCCTGCAGTCGCTGGTGCTGGGATTGGGCGCCTGGCTGGCGCTGGAGCACCTGATTACGCCGGGCATGATGATCGCCGGATCGATTCTCATGGCCCGGGTACTGGCGCCGATCGACCAGTTGATCGCCGTTTGGCGTCAGTGGGGGAGCGCGCGTCAGTCCTACGAGCGCCTCGATGCCTTGTTGCGGGCCTATCCACCGCAGACGCGAGGCATGCCGCTGCCGACGCCAAAGGGGCATGTGCGGGTCGAGCAGTTGGTGGCGCTGGTACCGGGCGGCCAACGTCCGTGTCTGTCCGGTATCGGTTTTGATCTCGCGGCTGGCGAGTCGCTGGGGTTGATCGGTGCTTCCGGCTCTGGCAAGACCACCCTGGCCCGGCTGCTGGTGGGCGCGGCCAGCCCGGCGACGGGCAAGGTCTGCCTGGATGGCGCGGCGCTGGGGCAGTGGGATCGCGAGCTGCTGGGCCGGCACATCGGCTACCTGCCCCAGGATGTCCAGCTGTTCGCCGGCAGCATCGCCGAGAACATCGCCCGTCTTGGGCCGGTGGATGCTGAGCAGGTGGTGGCGGCGGCGCAACTGGCCGGCGTGCACGAGCTGATCCTCAAGCTGCCTCAGGGTTACGACACGCTGCTGGGCGAGGGGGGCGCCGGTCTTTCGGGTGGACAGCGCCAGCGTATCGGGCTGGCACGGGCGCTTTACGCAATGCCGGCCCTGGTGGTGCTGGACGAACCCAACTCGAACCTCGATGAAGCCGGTGAGCGGGCTTTGTTGAGCGCCCTCGCCGAACTCAAGGCGCAAGCGCGCACAGTGGTGATGATCAGCCATAAGTCCAGCCTGCTGGCGGGCCTGGACAAGCTGCTGGTGCTGCAAAGTGGCCAGATGCAGAACTTCGGGCCGACCGCGCGCGTGCTGCAAGGCACGGCGCGCCCTGTGGCGGCGCCTGTCGGGCGCGGCGGCGGTATCAGCTACAGCTTCAACCAAGGCAGCCAGAGATCCTGAGCATGAGCGTGCATCCATTGTTTTCCCACGAGACTGCCAGCCAGGCACGCAACGTCCACCCATTGCGCGATGACGCCGGAGGGCCGGCACGGGCGGGGCGCTGGCTGGTCATCGTCGGTCTTGGCAGCTTTCTGCTTTGGGGCGCGCTGGCACCATTGGACAAGGGGGTGCCGGTCAGCGGCAACGTGGTGGTGGCCGGCAGCCGCCAGGCCGTGCAACACCCCACGGGCGGAGTGATCAAGCAGTTGCTGGTGCGCGATGGCGATCAGGTTCATGCCGGGCAGGTTTTGCTGCGCATGGATGCCACCCAGGCCGAGGCGCAGCAAGGGTCGCTCCGTGTGCAGTACGTCAATGTCCGGGCCGGGGAGGCACGATTGCTCGCCGAGCGAGATGCCAGATCGGTGATCGACTTCCCGGCCGAGTTGCGTGAGCAGGCCGCGACACCTTGGGTGGCCACGGCGCTTGAGGCGCAGCGACAATTGCTGGCCAGCCGCAGGCAGGCCTTGCGCATGGAGTTGGACGGCCTGGGCGAGAGCATTGCCGGGGCCGAGGCTTCGTTGCTCGGGCTGCAAGGTTCGCTGGCAAGCAAACAGGCCCAGCGTGATGCGCTCGATGAGCAGCTCGGCGGCCTGCGTGAGTTGGCTCGCGATGGCTACATACCGCGCAATCGGCTGCTAGACAGCGAGCGTCTGCTGGCCCAGGTCAACGGCTCCATCGCCGAGGACATGGGCAGTATCGGCCGTACCCGACGACAGGTGCAGGAGTTGAAGCTGCGTATCGAACAGCGCCGCCAGGAATTTCAGAACGATGTGCGCCAGCAACTGAGCGAACTGCAGGCCAGCGCCGAGGACCTCGACAACCGCCTTCGCAGCGCCGGATTCGAGCTGGCCCATACCCAAGTGCGCGCCCCGGTGAGCGGCATCGTGGTGGGAATGAGCGTGTTCACCAATGGCGGCGTGATCGCGCGAGGCCAGCAACTGATGGAGGTCGTGCCCAGCGATGCGCCCCTGTTGGTCGACGCCCGCGCCTCCGTCGAGCTGATCGACCGGCTCAGGCCCGGACTGCCGGTCGAGCTGCTGTTTGCCGCTTTCAACCAGAGCACCACGCCGCGGGTGCCGGGCGAGGTAACGCTGGTGTCGGCCGACCGCCTGCTCGACGACAAGACCCAGCAGCCCTATTACCAGGTGCGTATCAAAGTTGGCGAAGAAGGCCTGCGACAGCTCGCCGGTCTCGATATCCGGCCGGGCATGCCGGTGGAGGCCTTTGTGCGTACGGGCGAGCGTTCGCTGCTCAACTACCTGTTCAAGCCGCTTCTGGACCGGGTGCATGTCGCCCTGGCGGAGGAGTGATGTCGATGCGACTGCTGCTGCCCATCGTGTTGCTGGGCCTGAGCCTTCCCGTTCGCGCCCTGGACCTGGGCGATGCCTATGCCCTGGCCCTGCGCAACGACCCGACCTGGCAGGGCTCCATCGCCGAGCGTGAGGCCGGGCTCGAAAACCGGGCGATCGGCCGCGCTGGTCTGCTGCCGAAGCTGTCGTACCGCTACAACCGTGCCCGCAACGACTCGGAGGTAACCCAGCGCAGCCAGTTCGGCGACGTGACCACCCAACGCGATTACCGCAGCTACAGCTCGACCCTGACCCTCGAGCAGCCCCTGTTCGACTATGCCGCCTGGAGCGACTACCGCCGTGGCGTGGCCCAGGCCGCGCTGGCCGACGAACGCTATCGTGGTCGTGGCCAGGAACTGATGGTGCGGCTGTTCGGCGCCTACAGCGAAGCGCTGTTCGCCAATGAACAGATCGCCCTGGCCCAGGCCCAGCGGCGTACCTTTGCCGAACAACTGACGCTCAACGAACGTCTGCTCAAAGGTGGCGAGGGTACCCGCACCGATGTGCTCGAGACCCGGGCCCGCTACGAGTTGGCCCAGGCCCAGGAGATCGAGGCAGGCGACAATCTCGATGCGGCGTTGCGGGCCTTGCAGGCGATCATCGGCGAGCCGGTAGAGGTCGATGACCTGGCGCCGATGACCGGTGATTTCCGCGTCCAGCCACTGACGCCCGCGCGTTTCGAGCCCTGGCGCGACCTGGCTGTTGCCCGCAACGCCGAGCTGGCCAGCCAGCGCCATGGGCTGGAGGTCGCCGAGCAGAACATCGAGAGTCAGCGGGCCGGTCATCTGCCCTCGTTGAGTGCCTATGCCAGCAAGGGTATATCCAGCTCCAGCTCCGAGAGCAGCTATAACCAGCGCTACGACACCGACAGCATCGGCGTGCAGTTGAACGTGCCGCTGTTCGCCGGTGGCGGCGTGTCGGCGTCGGTGCGCCAGGCTCGGGCCCAACGGGATGCCGCGGGCTTCGAACTGGATGCGCAACTGCGCGACACGGTCAACCAGTTGCGTCGGCAGTTCAACCTGTGCGCCAGCGGCACGGCGAAGATTCGCGCCTACGACCTGGCGGTCAAGGCAGCTACAGCCCTGGTGCAGGCCACGCGCAAGAGCGTGCAGGGCGGTGAGCGGGTCAACCTCGATGTGCTGGATGCCGAGCAACAGCTGTTCGGTGCCCGGCGCGACCTGGCCCAGGCGCGGCATGAGTACCTGCGGGCGTGGTTGCAGCTGCGCTATCTGGCGGGGGTGCTGGAGGCCGGGGACCTGAATGTGTTGAATCGGTACTTCGTGGCGCACGGCTAGGGCGATTGGGAGCGGGTTTGTTCCCATGCATCTGCCCAGACAAAAAAGGGAGCCGACGATGCGCGTCGGCTCCCCTCGATGACCGTCCTGGTCAGCGATCAGTGTTCGGCAACCGCCTTGCGCCTGGGCGTCTCGTTGCCGTGTTCGTCCAGTTCCAGCACCGGTACCTCGTTGCCCTCGGCGTCGAACAGCTTGCCATCCTTGAAGTAGTCGCCATCACGCAGGGCCGAGATGTCGGAGTACTGGATGGTGCGCTCGTAGGCCGCGGCGAACACCGACTGGTTTTCCGAGTTGCCGGTGGTGAAGTGGTTGAACATCAGGTTCAGCAGGATTGCCATGATCGCCGCCGAGCTGATACCGGAGTGGAAGATGGTTTCGAACCAGCTGGGGAAGCTGTGGTAGAAGTTCGGCGCCGCGATCGGGATCATGCCGAAGCCCAGTGAGGCGGCGACGATGATCAGGTTGACGTTGTTCTTGTAGCTGACTTTCGACAGGGTGCGGATGCCGCTGGCGGCCACGGTGCCAAACAGTACGATACCGGCGCCGCCGAGTACCGGGGTAGGCACTGCCGCAATCACCCGGCCCATGATCGGCAGCAGGCCGAGCACCACCAGGATCACGCCGCCGGTGGCCACCACATAGCGGCTCTTCACGCCGGTCACTGCCACCAGGCCCACGTTCTGGGCGAAGGCGCTCTGGGTGAACGAGCCGAAGATCGGCGCCAGGATGCTCGATGCCATGTCGGCGCGCAGGCCGTTGCCCAGGCGCTTGGAGTCGACCTTGGTGTCGATGATCTCACCGACCGCCAGGATATCCGCCGAGGTTTCCACCAGGGTCACCATGATCACGATGCACATCGACAGGATCGCGGCGATGTGGAAGGTCGGCATGCCAAAGTGGAACGGAGTTGGGAAGGCGAAGATCGGGCCTTCGGTGACCTTGCTGAAGTCGGCCATGCCCAGCGACCAGGCGATCAATGTGCCGGCGACCATCGCCAGCAGGATCGACAGGCGCGAAATGCTCGCGCTGCCCAGCTTGCTCAGCAGCAGGACGATGGCGAAGGTCAGCGCCGCCAGGCCGATGTTGGCCATGCTGCCGAACTCTGGCGAGGCGCTGTTGCCGCCCATCACCCAGCGGGCCGCGACGGGCATCAGGGTCAGGCCGATGGTGGTGATGACGATGCCGGTCACCAGGGGCGGGAAGAACTTGGTGATACGCGAGAACACCGGGGTAATCAGGAAGCCGATCAATGAAGCTGCCATTACCGCGCCCAGCACCGCCGGCAGGCCACCGCCGCCCTGGCTGCCAAGAATCGCGCCCATGGTCGCCACGCCTGCGAACGACACGCCCTGGACCAGTGGCAACTGGCAGCCGAAGAACGGCAGCCCAAGGGTCTGCAGCAATGTCGCCAGGCCACCGGCGAACAACGAGGCAGCAATCAGCAGGCCGATCTCCGCTGGCGCCAGGCCGGCGGCCTGGCCGAGGATCAGGGGTACGGCGACGATCCCTCCATACATGGTCAGGACATGCTGCAGCCCGTAGGCCAGGTTGGCGCCGAGGCCGAGGTTTTCGTCCTCGGGGCGCGGGGCGGGAGACGTGCTGGGGGACGTGGTCATTGGAGCAGGCTCTCTGTTTATTGTTGTGCCGCTACTGTAGACAACTAGCGCAAATAATTGCCACTAAAATTGTATACAAAGTTTTGATCGTAGCGCCGTAACGGGTGCGTCCAGGGTGCCTGAAACCTGGATGCACGTTGCGTTCCAACCTGCGAGAGGCTGTTCCAGAGGGGTGTGTACAAAGGGGCTGGGAAAGGCAGGAAAGCTGTCTGGCTGGACAAGAAAGCTGTCACAGCCAGATTGTTAGCAGGCTAAGAGATATCAATCTTCGATGAGTTCGCGCAGCTCGCGCATCATTTCGGTGCTGTCTGCCAGGTTGAGTTCCACAAGACGGTGCAGGTGGGTCATCGAATCGACATCGATGAACAGGCAGATAAAGCCCAGCCGGGCGGACTCGTCGTGGCGCAGTTCGACCTGCATCCTGACCTGGGTTTTCTTGTCGTTGAGATGGATGACCGCGTCGAAGTCCTGGGTGGAGTCGGCATCCCAGGGTTCCGGGCGCTCTACCAGCAAGCCCTTCAGCGACAGGTCGAGGAGCTTCACCGGCCAGCGACGTTCGCCCTGGCGCAGTTCGGTAGGGGCATCGAAGGCGATGCGCTGGAAACGGCGGCGTTCGTCGTGGGCGCTCATGGCGGTTTCTCCGGGTGACATCCTGACTATAGTGAGTTTGGTATGTGCATCAGGTACTGCAATCTGGCCGCAGAGGCTCTAGACCAAAGCAAGTGTGGCAATGCGTCTTGACTGGCCCTAGACTCGGTGGGCGGTCTTTCCAATCCACCAGCTGGAAGTAAACCATGAACAACAATAATAGCCTGCTACGCCACATTCCGTGGCTGGCGCTGGCAGTCATAGGGGCCTGCGCGCTGGGTGTGGTCGCCCTGCGTCGCGGTGAGGCGATCAATGCCTTGTGGATCGTCGTCGCGGCAGTGGCCATCTACCTGGTTGCCTACCGTTACTACAGCCTGTTCATCGCCACCAAGGTGATGCAGCTCGACCCCCGCCGGGCCACGCCGGCGGTACTCAACAACGATGGCCTGGACTACGTCCCGACCAACAAGCACATCCTTTTCGGCCACCACTTCGCCGCCATTGCTGGCGCCGGCCCGCTCGTGGGCCCTGTGCTCGCGGCGCAGATGGGCTACCTGCCCGGCACGCTGTGGCTGATCGCCGGCGTGGTGCTGGCTGGCGCGGTACAGGACTTCATGGTCCTGTTCCTGTCCACACGCCGCAACGGCCGTTCGCTGGGCGACATGGTCCGTGAAGAGATGGGCCGCATACCGGGCACCATCGCCCTGTTCGGTTGCTTCCTGATCATGATCATCATCCTCGCGGTGCTCGCGCTGATCGTGGTCAAGGCCCTGGCCGAGAGCCCGTGGGGCATGTTCACGGTGATCGCGACCATCCCGATCGCGATGTTCATGGGCATCTACATGCGCTACATCCGCCCGGGCCGCATCGGTGAAATCTCCATCGTCGGCGTGGTCCTGCTGCTGCTGTCGATCTGGCTGGGGGGCCAGATCGCCGCGGATCCGGTGTGGGGCCCGGCGTTCACCTTCACCGGCGTGCAGATCACCTGGATGCTCGTGGGCTACGGTTTCGTCGCCGCCGTGCTGCCGGTATGGCTGGTACTGGCGCCGCGCGACTACCTGTCGACCTTCCTCAAGATCGGCACCATCGTCGGCCTGGCCATCGGTATCCTGATCATCGCGCCCGAGCTGAAGATGCCGGCGCTGACCCAGTTCACCGACGGTACCGGCCCGGTGTGGAAGGGCACGCTGTTCCCGTTCCTGTTCATCACCATCGCCTGCGGCGCGGTGTCCGGTTTCCACGCGCTGATCTCCTCGGGGACCACGCCGAAGTTGCTGGACAACGAAACCAACGCCCGTTACATCGGCTACGGCGGCATGCTGATGGAGTCGTTCGTCGCCATCATGGCCATGGTCGCCGCTTCGGTGATCGAGCCGGGCGTGTACTTCGCCATGAACAGCCCGGCCGCTGTGGTCGGCGCCGACGTCGCTTCGGTGGCGCAGACCGTCAGCAGCTGGGGCTTCATGATTACTCCCGAGCAGCTGGAGGCCACGGCCCGCGACATCGGCGAGCACACCATCCTCGCCCGTGCCGGTGGCGCGCCGACCCTGGCGGTCGGTATCGCGCAGATCCTGCACCAGGTGCTGCCGGGCGAGAACACCATGGCGTTCTGGTACCACTTCGCCATTCTGTTCGAGGCACTGTTCATCCTCACCGCGGTGGACGCCGGTACCCGTGCCGGGCGCTTCATGCTGCAGGACCTGCTGGGCAGCTTCGTCCCGGCGCTCAAGCGCACCGAGTCGTGGGGGGCCAACCTGCTCGCGACCGCCGGTTGCGTGGCGATGTGGGGCTACCTGCTGTATCAAGGCGTGATCGATCCGCTGGGGGGTATCAACACCTTGTGGCCGCTGTTCGGTATCTCCAACCAGATGCTGGCCGGTATCGCCCTGATGCTTGGCACCGTGGTACTGATCAAGATGAAGCGCCAGCGCTACATCTGGGTCACCCTGGTACCTGCGGTATGGCTGCTGATCTGCACCACCGCCGCGGGCCTGATCAAGCTGTTCGACCCGAACCCGGCTGTGGGCTTCCTGGCCCTGGCCAAGAAGTACAGCACCGCGCTGGACGCCGGCCAGGTGCTGGCACCTGCCAAGGACATCGGCCAGATGCAGCACGTGATCTTCAACGCCTACACCAACGCTGGCCTGACGATCCTGTTCCTGGTGGTGGTGTTCAGCATCCTGTTCTTCGCCCTCAAGGTCGGCTATGCCGCCTGGGGCCGCAAGGAGCGCAGCGACAAGGAAACCCCGTTCCAGGCTTTGCCTGACGCTTGAGAGGAATGCCGCGATGTTCAACGACCTGGGTCGACTGGGCAAGTACCTGGGGCAGGCCGCCCGCCTGATGGTCGGCATGCCTGATTACGACAACTATGTCGAGCACATGCAGACCAAGCACCCGGACAAGCCCGTGATGAGCTACGAGGCGTTCTTCCGCGAGCGCCAGGAAGCGCGTTATGGTGGCAAGTCCGGGCCCAAGTGCTGTTGAACCCGCGACACGCATGAACCAGTGGGAGCCCGGGCAACCGGGCTCCCACTTTCATTTTCAGCTGCAGGAGACAACCGCGTGCAAACGCCGATTCCCGTTACCGTGCTGACCGGCTTTCTTGGTGCCGGCAAGACCACACTGCTCAAGCACATGCTCAAGGCCGAGCACGGCCTGAGGCTCGCCGTGATCGAGAACGAGTTCAGCGAGGCTGGCATCGACAGCCAACTGCTGGGCGATGAGCCGGTGCAGGTGGTGACCCTGGCCAACGGCTGTGTGTGCTGCAGCATCCATGGCGACCTGACCCGCGCCCTGTACCTGCTGCTCGAACGCCTGGACGCCGGCGAGATCGCCTTCGATCGCCTGGTGATCGAGTGCACAGGCCTCGCCGACCCTGCACCCGTGGCACAGACCTTCTTCATCGACGAAGAGCTGCGCGAGCGCTATATCCTCGATGGCATCATCACCCTGGTCGACACCGCCCACGCCGAACTGCACCTGACCCAGGCCATCGCCCAGGCCCAGGTCGGCTTTGCCGACCGCCTTCTGCTGAGCAAGACCGATCTGGTCGAGCCGCAGGTGGTCGATGCCCTGCGCGAGCGTCTGGCGCGCATCAATGGCCGGGCGGCGATCCGCGTGGTCGAGCACGGCCGCATCGACCTGGCCGAGCTGCTCGATGTGCGGGGGTTCAACCTCAACCCGGACCTGGGCATCAGCCCCGGGCCCAGCTTGCGCCCGGTCCTCAAGCCCGCCACCCCGGATCGCATTTCGACGCTGGTGCTGCGCACCGAAACGCCGTTGGATATCGATCGGCTCAGCGACTTCATGAACGAGCTGCTGGAGGAGCACGGCAAACAGCTGTTGCGCTACAAGGGCGTGTTGAATATCGCGGGTGAAGATCGCCGTTTGGTGTTCCAGGGCGTGCTGAAGCTGTACGGCTTCGACTGGGACGCCGAGTGGAAGGAAGGCGAGCTGCGGGAAAGCGTGATGGTGTTCATCGGCGATGAACTGCCGGAGGAAAAGATTCGGGCAGGGTTTGAGGCTTTGAGTGATGGGGCAGTCAGAAGCGTCTGACTTGTTAATGCCGCCTTATGGCGGCATTTTTCCCACCTCAATTTCTTAGTGAGAGTGGGACAAATGAATCGTCACATTGGGTCAAATTTCGATGACTTCCTTTTGGAAGAGGGTTTGGCTGAGGCGGTGTTGGGGCCAGCGTTGAAACGGGTGCTCATCTGGCAGCTGATACAAACCATCAAGCGCTGTCATGCATCAATACCCGACGTAGCCTCACAACGCCTCGACTCGCGGAGTTGTTGACCGGGATTGGCGTGGAGACCACTAGCTGTGTGTCGTGACAGTTGTTTTGCCTATGGGATCGAGCGCCGCATGACGCTCGCCATGCACCCACAAAAAAGCCCGGCATCAAGCCGGGCTTCTTCATTTCAGGCGTCTGCCAATCAGTTGCCGTACACCGGCAGCTTCTTGCAGATGGCCTTGACCTTCTCACGTACGGCGTCGATCACCGCTTCGTTGTTCAGGTCGGCCAGGATGTCGCAGATCCAGCCGGCCAGTTCACGGCACTCGGCTTCCTTGAAGCCACGGGTGGTAACGGCTGGGGTGCCGAAGCGCAGGCCCGAAGTGACGAACGGCGAACGTGGGTCGTTCGGTACCGAGTTCTTGTTGACGGTGATGAAGGCCTTGCCCAAGGCGGCATCGGCGTCCTTACCGGAGATTTCCTGCTTGATCAGCGACAGCAGGAACAGGTGGTTCTCGGTGCCGCCGGAGACGACGTCGAAGCCACGCTCGATGAACACGCTGGCCATGGCCTGGGCGTTTTTCACGACCTGCTGCTGGTAGGCCTTGAACTCAGGCTGCAGGGCTTCCTTGAAGCAGATCGCCTTGGCGGCGATGACGTGCTCCAGCGGGCCGCCCTGGGCGCCCGGGAAGACGGCGGAGTTCAGCTTCTTCTCGATGTCGGCGTTGGCACGGGCCAGGATCAGGCCGCCACGTGGACCGCGCAGGGTCTTGTGGGTGGTGGTGGTGACCACATCGGCGAACGGTACAGGGTTCGGGTACACGCCAGCGGCGACCAGGCCGGCGACGTGGGCCATGTCGACGAACAGGTAGGCACCGACCTTGTCGGCGATTTCGCGGAAGCGTGGGAAATCCAGCACTTGCGAGTAGGCGGAGAAGCCGGCAACGATCATCTTCGGCTTGTGTTCCAGGGCCAGCGCTTCGACTTCGTCGTAGTCGATCAGGCCGTTGGCGTCGATGCCGTACTGGATGGCGTTGTACAGCTTGCCCGAGGAGGAAACGCTGGCACCGTGGGTCAGGTGGCCGCCGTGGGCCAGGCTCATGCCCAGGATGGTGTCACCGGCCGACAGCAGGGCCAGGTAGACAGCGGCGTTGGCCTGGGAGCCGGCGTGCGGCTGGACGTTGGCGTAGTCGGCGCCGAACAGCTCCTTGGCGCGGTCGATGGCCAGCTGCTCGACGACGTCGACGTACTCGCAACCACCGTAGTAGCGCTTGCCTGGGTAGCCTTCGGCGTACTTGTTGGTCAGAACCGAACCCTGGGCCTCCATGACCGCCGGGCTGGTGTAGTTTTCCGAAGCGATCAGCTCGATATGCTCTTCCTGGCGCAGGGCTTCTTGCTGCATGGCTTCGAAGAGCTCGGCGTCGTACTTGGCAATGGTCAAATCACGGCTGAACATGGCGGTCCTCAAGGATCGGGCAGAATTGGGGGAGCATTCTAACCGATTGATTCGCCGCTGGCATATGAAGTGGCATCAAGTCGCGGACCAATGGACTTCATGTTGCAGGCCGCGCCGTGTCTGGGCTTGAGTTGACTTCGGGGTCCGGTTTTCCCTGGCTTTACGAGGTCTGCGTGGGAGCGGGCTTGCCCCGCGATTTGGCCGTGCAATGATGTCCCAGGGGCCGGGCCATCGCGGGGCAAGTCGGGTCGCCGCATCGCCGCTCCCACGGCGCCCATGAAGAATTGGCGGTCACTGGAACATGAACAACGTCTCGTTGCTGAACTGGGCCTCGAACTGGTTGGCCGGCATCGGCCGGCCGAACAGGTAGCCCTGCACCTCGTCACAGCCGTGTTCGCGGAGGAACTCCAGCTGCTCATGGGTCTCCACGCCTTCGGCGATCACCGCCAGGTTGAGGCTGTGGGCCATGGCGATGATCGCCCGGGCGATCTGCGCATCCTGCTCGCCTTCGGGCAGGCCATCGACGAAGGTGCGGTCGATCTTCAGCACGTCGATGGGGAACTGCTTGAGGTAGTTGAGCGACGAGTAGCCGGTGCCGAAGTCGTCGACCGCGATGCTCAGGCCCAGGTTCTTCAGGCTGTCGAGGATCTGCATGGCCTCGTTGACCTCGCGCATCAGGATGCTTTCGGTCAGCTCCAGCTCCAGGCACGCCGGTGGCAGCCCCGTTTCGTCGAGGATGGTGGCGATGCGCGTGCCCAGCTGGCCGTCGGAGAACTGCCGGGCGGAAATGTTCACCGACACCTTGGGCACACGCACTTTCTGCTGGTGCCAGGCCTTGAGCTGACGGCAGGCTTCGCGCAATACCCAGTCGCCGACGTCGACCACCAGGCCCAGTTCCTCGATCACCGGGATGAAGTCGCCCGGCGGCACCAGGCCGCGGGTCGGGTGGCGCCAGCGCAACAGTGCCTCGGCACCGGTCAGGCGCTTGCCGTCGCCGCTGAACTGCGGCTGGTAGTAGAGGATGAACTCGTTCTGCTCCAGGGCATGGCGCAGGTCGCTCTCCAGCTCAAGGCGCTCCAGGGCGCTGGCGTTCATGTCCGCCTGGTAGAACTGGAAGTTGTTCTTGCCGCGCTCCTTGGCGTGGTACATGGCCGTGTCGGCGTTCTTCATCAGTTGGCTGAGCTCGCTGCCATCCTGCGGGCTCAGGGCGATGCCGATACTAGCGGTGACGAAGAATTCGCGGTTTTCCAGGACGAACGGGGTGACCAGCCCGTCGAGGATGTGCTCGGCAACATGGATGGCGCGGTTGAGCGCCTGTTCGCGGCTGGCCTTGGGCTGCAGCAGCAGGGTGAACTCGTCGCCGCCCATGCGCGCCACGGTGTCGTCGTCGTCGACGCAGGCCAGCAGGCGCTCGGCCATGTCCTTGAGCATGCGATCGCCCGCCGCATGGCCAAGGGAGTCGTTGATCGGCTTGAAGCGGTCGAGGTCGAGGAACATCAGCACCACCCAGGCCTTCTGCCGCTCGGCCTGTTGCAGGGCGGTGTACAGGCGGTCCTGGAACAACGTGCGGTTGGGCAGGTGGGTCAGGGCGTCGTAGTACGCCAGGCGGTGGATGCGCTGCTCGCTGGCCTTGCGTTCGCTGATGTCGGTGAAGAAGCACACATAGCTGGCCAGGTCGCCTTCATCGTCGAGCACCGCAGTGATGCCTACCCACGCCGGGTAGTGCTCGCCGTTGCGCCGCTTCAGCCAGACCTCGCCTTCCCAGCTGCCGCGCTGGCTCAGTTGCTTGAGCACGTAGCCTTGCTGGGCGTTCTGTTGCTGCTCGACGGTTAGCATGCCGGGGAGCTGGTCGAGCACTTCGGCCACGGCATAGCCGCTGACACGGGTGAATGCTTCGTTGGCCTGGACGATATAGCCGGCCGGGTCGGTAATGAGGATCGCCGAGGTGGAGTGCTCGAACACGGTCGCGGCCATGCGCAGGTCTTTTTCGGCGCGGCGTTGCTGGCTGATGTCGCGGCCCACGCCGAGCACCCCCTCGAAGCGCTCGTGTTCGTCCCACACCAGCACCAGGCGCAGCTCGATGGGGATCTTGCGGCCGTCGGCGCGCAGGCAGTCGAACAGGAACAACTGCGTGGGCAGGGTACTGCGCAACTGGGCCAGTTGCGTGCTGTCGTCCAGCACCTGGCTGACGCGCTCGAGGAGGTTGTAGACACCGCTGAGCTGGGCCGGGTTGGCAATGATCGACTGCCAGCCGTTGGCAAAGATCCAGTCGGCCTGGTAGCCCAGCACCGCCTGGACCGAGGGGCTGACATAGTTGAGCTGCAGCTGGCTGTCGGTGGAGAAGATCACGTCGCTGATGCTCTCGGCGAGCATGCGGTAGCGCTGTTCGCTGTCGCGCAGCGATTCGCTGGCTTCGATCTGCACGGTGACGTCCTTGCCCACGCCGATGATGCGTGTGACCAGGCCTTCGCTGTCGCGGGTCAGCACCTGCTCGCGGATGTCGTAGCAACGCCAGCCGCCGTCGCGGTGGCGGAAGCGCAACTGGCAGTGCAGCGACTGGCCGTAGCCGGTGTCACGCTGCTGCTGGCGCAGGGCGCGGTAGTGCTCGGCGTCGCCGGGGTGCAGGAGCATCTCCCAGAAGCGGTCGCCCATCTGCGCCAGCTCCGCGCGGTCGTAGCCCAGGGTCTGGCCAAGGTGGCGGTTGCTGAAGATCATCCGCTGGCTGTCAACGTCCTGCACGTAAAGCTGGTCGGGCACGGTACGCACCACGTCCGACCAGAAGCCCTCGCGTTCGAGCAGCGACAGCTCCACCTGCTTGCGGCTGGTGATGTCGCTGATACTCAGGATCACTGCCTGGTAGTCGCGGCGCTGCTGTGGCAGGCGGGCCATCAGCCACAGGTGCAGTTCGCCGCCCAGCGGTGCCGGCAGGCGCACCTCCAGCTCAAGTTGCGGGCGCTCTTCGATCAACGCATCGATCAACTGCATGCCGACACTGTCGCGGCCGTCGCCGCTGCCATCGATCAGGCGCTGCCAGGCGCCTTCGTGGCAGTCGACGTTGAGCAGTTGGCGGGCCACCTGGTTGATCTCGGTGATCTTCAGTTCGGTGAGCAGCGAGCGGCGCAGCTTGGTGTCCAGGGCCAGGCTCTGCTTGAGCGCGGCGCGGTTGCGCAGGTGGTAGCGGTCGAGCTGTCCCGGCAGGCTGGAGAGATCGAGCACGCACAGGGCCACGCCGGTGCCCTCGAAGATTTCCTGGTAGCGCCGACGGTCTTCCTGCAAGGCGCGTTGACGGCGGCGCATGTTGATCAGCGCCAGCACCGGCAGCAGCGCGCAGAACAGCACCAGCACGCATTTGCCGAGCAGCGCCGGCAGCAACCTGTCGCGGGCCAGGCCGGCATCGAACAGGCCACGCAGTTGCCAGGTGCTGTTGTCGATGAAGGCAAGCATCACGCTTTGCAGAGGCTCTTCGCTGGTCTGCCGGCGCCCGTGGCGCTCGATGACCTCGCCGCTGCGGCTGTTTTCCAGCAGCCACAGGGGATGGGTGGGGCCGTCAAGGTGACGGGTCAGCTCCTGGTAGTAGTCGCGGCTCAGGCGCAGCAGCCAGTAACCGCGGTCTTGCTCGGTCGGCTGGCGCAGCAGCAGGTAGAGCCGCTGATTGTCGGCATCGTTGCCATAGAAGAACGCCCGGCCCTGGTTCAATTGCAGCAGGTCGTCAATCAGCTGACGGTCGGGTGAGCCGGCGAGGGTGTCGCTGCGCACCTGCCCGGTGGCGTCAAGCCAGGCCAGGTCGCGCAGGGCCGGCAGGCGGGCCTGCAAGGTGGCGAGCAGGCTGGGCAGGGCGACAGGCGCCGGAGGTTTGACGTAGGGCTGGACCAGGTTCAGCGATTGCTGGGCCTTCAGCGCCATGTTCAGGCTCAGGTGGTCGGCCAGTTCGGCACTGGTGGCCAGGCTCTGCTGGCGCAGGTCGGCCTGGGTATGGCGGTACTGGGCGAACAGTTGCCACAGCAGCAGACCCAGCAGAACCAGGGCGAGCAGGGCCAGCGCCCCCTTGAGCGAGCCACGCAGGTGCGTGCCGGCCGTGGAATCGGCAGGACGCAGGGATGACGGTTGCGTGAGATTGGTCAAGCGTTGGGTCCTGCGATTGGGCTGACGATGGCAGGGGTTGCGTTCTCGCGGCATGCACGGCCCGTGCCGTGGCTGCTGGGCGCACTATAAGGCGCACGCGGGAAGCCGACTAGCATGCCTTCAAATATGGCAAAGTGCCAGTCCGCATGTCCGATGCCGGCCCGCAGTTGGTCATGCCGGTTCGGCAAGTCCCTGCAACCTGTGCGAGAATGCCGCCCGCTTCATAGTCAACGCATCGGAGATGTACGGTTTTGGTTACCCACTATTCCACCAATGGCCTCGATTCCGCCTGCGGGCGTAGCAGTCAGACGCTGGTCAGCACTGCCGTGGCCGAGGACGTATCCTGCAAGACCTGCCAGCGCTCGCTGGCCAAGCCGGACGCGGCTGCCGCCAGTGCCAACAAGACGCCGTCGCTGGCCGAGCTGCGCAAGTCGGCCAAGGCTGCCGCCGAGCCGGTCGCCCAGGTTGCCGCACAACCCACCGCCAAGCCCACTGCCGCGCCTGCCAAGGCCGTGAGCAAGCCGGCTGGCAAACCTGCCCGCAGTGGTGGCTTCAGCGTCAAGTCCGCCTGGGCCGCGCGCCTGGCCGAGCAATCGGACCGCTGCCGCCTGCCGCGTGGCAAGGCCAGGCAGTCGCACGTCTGAGCCCGCGCCAAGCCCGCCCCACCCATGCCGGCGTGGGCGCGGGCTTGCCCCGCGAAGGCCGCCGAGCGGCCCCGCCATCTACCCCATCTGTGCAACGCCGCGACTTGGCGTAGAATGGCCCACTTTGTTCAATGACCCCGTAATCACATCCCCTGGCCAATGCCGGGGCGCGTGTCTTTACCTATCTGATAGAGGGCTTGGTTTTGGCTCAATACGTCTACACCATGCATCGGCTGAGCAAGGTCGTGCCGCCGAAGCGGGAAATTCTCAAGAACATTTCCCTGTCGTTCTTCCCGGGTGCCAAGATCGGCGTGCTGGGCCTGAACGGCGCTGGTAAATCGACCCTGCTGCGGATCATGGCGGGCGTCGACAAGGAATTCGACGGCGAAGCCCGTCCGATGCCCGACATCAACGTCGGCTACCTGCCCCAGGAGCCGCAGCTGGACCCGAGCAAGACCGTGCGTGAAGTGGTCGAGGAAGCGGTCAGCGTGATCAAGGACGCCCAGGCTCGCCTGGACGAGGTCTACGCCGCCTACGCCGACCCGGATGCCGACTTCGACAAGCTGGCCGCCGAACAGGCCAGGCTCGAGGCCATCCTGCAGGCCGCCGACGGCCACAACCTGGAGCGCCAGCTGGACGTCGCCGCCGATGCCCTGCGCCTGCCGGCCTGGGAGGCGAAGATCGAGCACCTGTCCGGTGGCGAGAAGCGCCGCGTGGCCCTGTGCCGCCTGCTGCTGTCGGCCCCCGACATGCTGCTGCTCGACGAACCGACCAACCACCTGGACGCCGACTCGGTAGCCTGGCTGGAGCGCTTCCTGCACGACTTCCCCGGCACCGTGGTGGCAATCACCCACGACCGTTACTTCCTCGACAACGTCGCCGGCTGGATCCTCGAGCTGGACCGCGGCGCCGGCATTCCGTACGAAGGCAACTACTCGGGCTGGCTGGAAGCCAAGTCGGACCGTCTGGCGCAGGAATCCAAGCAGCAGAGCGCCCACGAGAAGGCCATGAAAGAGGAACTGGAGTGGGTGCGCAAAGGCGCCAAGGCCCGTCAGTCCAAGTCCAAGGCCCGTCTGCAGCGCTTCGAAGAAATGCAGTCGCAGGAGTTCCAGAAGCGCAGCGAGACCAACGAGATCTACATCCCGGCAGGTCCGCGCCTGGGCGACAAGGTCATCGAGTTCAAGAACGTCACCAAGGGCTACGGCGATCGCGTGCTGATCGACAACCTGTCGTTCGCCATGCCCAAGGGCGCCATCGTCGGCGTGATCGGTGGTAACGGTGCCGGTAAATCGACCCTGTTCCGCATGCTGATGGGCAAGGAGCAGCCGGACTCGGGCAGCATCGAGATCGGTGAAACCGTGCAGCTGGCCTGCGTCGACCAGAGCCGCGAAGACCTGGACGGCAGCAAGACCGTGTTCCAGCAGATCTCCGACGGCTCCGACCAGATCCGCATCGGCAGCTACGAGATCCCGTCGCGTACCTACGTCGGCCGCTTCAACTTCAAGGGCGGCGACCAGCAGAAGTTCGTCAAGGACCTCTCCGGTGGTGAGCGTGGCCGCCTGCACCTGGCCCTGACCCTGAAGGAGGGCGGCAACGTCCTGCTGCTCGACGAACCGTCCAACGACCTCGACGTCGAAACCCTGCGTTCGCTGGAGGAAGCCCTGCTGGACTTCCCGGGCGCCGCCATCGTGATTTCCCACGACCGTTGGTTCCTGGACCGTGTGGCCACCCACATCCTGGCGTACGAAGACGACTCCAGCGTGGTGTTCTTCGAAGGCAACTACACCGAGTACGAAGCCGATCGCAAGAAGCGCCTGGGCGACGCCGCTGCCCAGCCGCACCGCGTGCGTCACAAGAAACTGGCCCAGTAAGCCGGTTTTCGCTGCACAACGATGGGGCCCTCAGGGGCCCCATTTTTGTGCCCGCCGTACAGGCGTTGGGATGGCTGGCGTGGGAGCGGGCTTGCCCCGCGATCGCTGTGTTACAGGCGAGCAGGGAACAAGCGCTCTCTCACGAGTACAGCGAAAAACTTGTATACAGTTATAGAAAACGCACCAATTAATTTCATAAAAACGACATTGCGCCCTGTTCCAGTGCGATTGGTTCTTGGTACATTCCCGAAAAAACCAAAAACAATCCCTCTCTTGGTGAGATGTCTACCATGATCGAATCTGTCGACGATTTCCTGGCCCGACTGCAACAACGCGACCCGGCCCAGCCCGAATTTCACCAGGCCGTGGAGGAGGTGCTGCGCAGCCTGTGGCCTTTCCTCGAAGCCAACCCTCACTACCTGCAGGCAGGCATTCTCGAACGCATGGTCGAACCCGAGCGCGCCGTGCTGTTCCGTGTGTCGTGGGTCGATGACCAGGGCAAGGTCCAGGTCAACCGCGGCTACCGCATCCAGATGAGCAGCGCTATCGGCCCGTACAAGGGCGGCCTGCGCTTCCACCCGTCGGTCAACCTGGGCGTGCTCAAGTTCCTGGCCTTCGAGCAGGTGTTCAAGAACTCGCTGACCTCGCTGCCCATGGGCGGCGGCAAAGGCGGCTCGGACTTCGACCCGAAGGGCAAGAGCGACGCCGAAGTGATGCGCTTCTGCCAGGCCTTCATGAGCGAGCTGTACCGCCACATTGGCGCCGACCTGGATGTGCCTGCGGGTGACATCGGCGTCGGTGCCCGCGAGATCGGCTTCCTGTTCGGTCAGTACAAGCGCCTGGCCAACCAGTTCACTTCGGTGCTGACCGGCAAGGGCATGACCTATGGCGGCAGCCTGATCCGCCCGGAGGCCACCGGCTACGGCTGCGTGTACTTCGCCGAAGAGATGCTCAAGCGCCGCGACCAGCGCATCGACGGTCGCCGTGTGGCGATCTCCGGTTCCGGCAACGTTGCCCAGTACGCTGCGCGCAAGGTCATGGACCTGGGCGGCAAGGTGATCTCGCTGTCCGACTCCGAAGGCACCTTGTATGCCGAAGCCGGCCTTACCGATGCCCAGTGGGACGCGGTGATGGAGCTGAAGAACGTCAAGCGCGGCCGCATCAGCGAGCTGGCCGAGCAGTTCGGCCTGGAATTCCGCAAAGGCCAGACGCCCTGGAGCCTGGCATGCGATATCGCGCTGCCGTGCGCGACGCAGAACGAACTGGGCGCCGAAGACGCTCGTACCCTGTTGCGCAATGGCTGTATCTGCGTGGCCGAAGGGGCCAACATGCCGACCACCCTGGAGGCTGTGGATATCTTCATCGAGGCCGGCATCCTCTACGCGCCTGGCAAGGCATCCAATGCCGGTGGCGTGGCCGTGTCGGGCCTGGAGATGTCGCAGAACGCCATGCGCCTGCTGTGGACGGCCGGGGAGGTGGACAGCAAGCTGCACCACATCATGCAGTCGATCCACCATGCCTGCGTGCACTACGGCGAAGAGGCCGATGGCAGCATCAACTACGTCAAGGGCGCCAATATCGCCGGCTTCGTGAAGGTGGCTGACGCGATGCTGGCCCAGGGCGTGGTCTGATTCGATAACTTGCGGCCGCTTCGCGCCGAAAGGGGCGCGAAGCGGCCGCGGTGATTTCAGCACTCACCCAGAATGGCCAGCACCTCGATCATCTGGTCCCCCGCTGGCCTTCGCCACAACACTTCATCCCCAGGCCCGGCCCCCAAAAGCGCCCGCCCCAGCGGCGAGCCCCAGTTGATCAAGCCTTGGGCGGCATCGGCCTGATCCTCGCCCACCAGTTGCACCTGATGCTCCTGGTCATGCTCATCGACGAACCGCACCAGGCTGCCGATCTGCACTTTCTCCGTGGACGTTGCAGCAGGTACCACCTGCGCGCTCTGTACCCGGGCGGTGAAATAGCGCAGGTCACGCTCGGTATCGGCCAGACGCTGCTTGTCGGCATCGCCCTCGGCCAGCAGCTCGGCGCGCAATGCATTGAGCGCGGCCACTCGCTGCTGCAACTGCGCCAGGCCGCTGGCGGTGACATAGTTGGGCTGGTCGCTGACCAGGCGCTCGACCGGCTGGCTGGCCTGGGCGGCGGCCTGGTCTTCATTGACGAATGCTCGGCTCATGGTTGGCCTCCTTGTGCTGGAGACCATGTTGGCAGGCTGCGGGTTTCAACAGTTGTCCATTTACGACGTCAGTTGCGGCGGTAGGCACGGGCCGCACCTTGGTCTTTCTCCTGCTGCCAGTCGCGGTCACGCTCGTCCCAATAGCGTTCGCGATACTCGCGCAGGTCTTCGTTGGACTGCATGGCGTGGCACTGGCGAAAGCCATCGTCCCAGCCGCTTTCGTACTGGCGGTTATGCAGGTAGCGCGGGACATCCTTGCGAAAGTCGCCGGCCATCAGCCCGGCGGCCTGGCGACCGCTGCTGCAGCCGTCCTGGAAGCCGTCGGCGTAGGCGGGCGGGTAGCCCTGGCTGACCATCTGTTCATGGGTGGTTTCGCAACCCGCCAGCAGCAAGAAACACAAGCCTAACCAGTACCGCGACATGACCACAGGACCCTCGGATGGATACCGCAAAGTCTAGGTCGGGAATTGTTGGCACGATGTCAAAACGCTGTCGAAGGATTGCACCGGGACTGGGACCGCAAAGCGGCCCAGGTGCTCAGTACTGATACCACTTCAACTCCAGCATCACCTCGTTCCGCGCCGTGGCCAGGTGGCTGAACTGGCGTGAAGCACTCAATCGCAAGCCCAGGTCGCGGCTGATTTCCCACTGCTGGTTCAGGCTCACGCTGCGCCGCACTTCGCCGTTGGTGAAATAATCACCCTTGGCCTCAAGCGTCAGGTTGCCCAGCGGGTTGCGCCACAACAGCCCGCCGTTGAACCCGGCGGCTGGCGAGATGAATTCGGCGAAATCGTTGTGATGCTCGACCCGCACCGTGCCCAGGGCAAAGCCCAGCAAGTCGTCACCCAGTTGCCAGGTACCACCGGCGCCGCCGTTGACATGGCTGACCAGCACCTCGTCGTCATGCTTGCCCGGCACGCGTTCCAGGCCGCCCGCGACCTGCCACGACCAAGGCTTGAGCAGTTCGTTGCGCGGTGTCAGCGAGCGGATGGTGGCCAGGTCCAGGCGCTGTACCTGCCAGTCGTTGCCCTCGTACTGACGCAGCTTGAGCTGCAGGATCTCGATCTGCGCGCCGAGGGGGAAGCTGTCCATGTTGTCGTTGAGGTCGTGGTACGCCATGCGCAGGCCATACTCGGCGTAGGCGCGGTCCTCGCGGGTACCCACCCCCAGTTGCCAGGTGCGCGACTGGTGGCCGTCCTCCGGCAGGCCGGGCCGCTCGATCTGTAGTGGCGGCGGCGGGTTGCGGTTGATCGCCCTGAGCAGTTCATAGCTGCGACCGGCCTGGGCCGGGTCGCGTTCCTGGCCATTGGCGCGGTAGCGCTCCAACCGGTAGGCGGCGTCCTGTACCAGCGCCTGGCGGTCGCGGGGCAGGGCGGTGAAGGAGGGGCTTTGCAGCTGCGCGGTGTCGGCGCTGATGGCCAGCACCTGCTGTTTTTCCTCGTGGTCCAGCGGCTCGGCACGGGCCAGCAGTTCACGCTCGCGGGACGGGCGGTAGCGCACGTCCGCCACCAGCCCGGACTGTTTCACCGCCTTCACGGTGTCGGTAGGGATGGCGGTCAGCGGGAACTGCGAGGTCAGGTCCAGGCTGGGGCGTGCCACCTGCAGCAGCTCCAGCAGGCGATAGGAGCAGTTCTCGTCGAAGAAGAAATAGTCGAACTTGATCTGCTTGAGTTCCCACACGTGCTCGACCATGCGCCCGGTCTCTTCCGGGGTCAGGTCCAGCTGGTACTCCCACAGGTCGCGGTTTTCCAGGCTGCGGTACTCGGACAGCTTTTCCTGGTAGGGCATCATCGCGAACAGCCCGGGATAGCCGCCCATCAGGCCTTTCCAGGCATAGAGGATGCTGTTGTCGCTGCCCTCGATGTAGGCGCCGAAATTGATCGCGTAGCTCAGCAGCGTGGTGTCGTCACGCCGGGTATTGGACTGGTCGATGCGCAGCAGCGTATGGCCGAACATCGACGACGGGCTGTTGAGATAGGCCGCCGGGAAGATCAGCGCCGCGCTGTGCGGGTCGATCGACTTGTACCAGGTATCGAACTCCTGGCAGGCCGGGCTCGGCAGATCGGTGAGGGCCAGCTGTTCGCGCAGCCAGCGGGTCCGTGCCGGGAACACGCACTGGGCGTGCTTGTCGCCCAGGCTGGCAGGGGCGTACAGCGCGGCGACCGTGGCCTGCAGCTCCTGGTCCGGGTGATGCGCGCCATCCTCGGCGAGAAAGAAGCGCGGGTCGTCCACATAGCTGCGCCAACCGCCAAGCTTGGCAGTCTCGTAGTGTCCGAGGGCGATCCAGTAGGGCGTGGCCGCCAACTGCTGGACGCGGGCCGGGTCTGGTTGTGGGGCGGCATGAAGCGGTGCGCTGATAATCAGCGCCAGGGGAACGAGGCGTTTGAGCATGTCGGGCAACTACATCCTGATGATGCCGGAAGGTGAAGCGCCAATCCCGCCCCGCTGCCGGGGCGGGAGGCGTGGTACTCAAGCCTCGGTGGCGTACTTGGCCAGTTGCGGGTCGCTCTTGAGCACCGCCAGGGTGTTGGAATGGACAGTCTCGGCAGTCACGTCGGCGCTGCTGAAGATCTGCTGGAAGTGCTCGTGGGTGACAGCGGCGAAATGCGCGCGGTCTTCAGGCGCCACACCGAGGACCACGGCATAGGTGGTCAGGGCTTCGCCCTGGCCCTGGGCCATGTCTTCGGAGAGCTCGTTCATCATGCCGTTCATGGCGAACCAGGATTTGCCGCCATAGGTGAGTGCGGCCTTGGTCGAGCAGCCGTTGGTGCCCGAGGTCATGCCGAAGGTTGCGTTGCCGGAGGTGCCGTTGGTGGTGGAGGCCAGGAAGTGGGCCGGCGTGCCGCGCTGGCCCTCGAACAGCAGGTTGCCCCAGCCGCAGTTCGGGCCGCCTGGCGCTTCGGCCATGGCGTTGATCGAGACAGCGGCGAACAGAGTACCCAGAAGAATCCGTTTCATAGCGTTGTTCTCTTTCTCAAGTGACGTACCAATGGTCAGGTTTCTGGCAACGCGGTTGCCAGGGCGGGAGGATTTCCATCCCCCTGCGCAGCTTGGAGTTTAGGCACGATCCAAAGGTTGCGTTGTTTATTGCGAAAAATTGCTTGCGTGATTGCTTGGCTTGGGCTGTGACATAAAGTCCCACGGAGCCTTGCCGCTGCGCGCTGGCAGCGCCAGAATGCCTTTCATCCGCCCCGCCGAAGTAAGGAAACCCAATGCCCGATCCTGTCGCCTCGCGCCTGCGTCTCGCGCCAGAAGCCCTGACCCGGCGTTTCTCCGCTGAACAGTTTGCTTTTTCCAATACCGACGATCTGGAGCCGTTTCGTGGTGTGCTGGGCCAGGAGCGTGCCGTCGAGGCCCTGCAGTTCGGCGTGGCGATGCCGCGCCCCGGTTACAACGTGTATGTGATGGGCGAGCCCGGTACGGGCCGCTTCTCCTTCGTCAAGCGTTACCTCAAGGCCGAAGGCAAGCGCCAGCACACCCCGGCCGACTGGCTGTACGTCAATAATTTCGAGGACTCCCGCGAGCCGCGCGCGCTGGAGCTGCCGGCCGGCAGCGCGCAAGCGTTCCTCAGCGACATGAACGGCCTGATCGACAACCTGTTGGCCACGTTCCCGGCGGTGTTCGAGCACCCTTCCTACCAGCAGAAGAAAAGCGCCATCGATCGCGCCTTCAACCAGCGCTATGACCGGGCGCTGGACGTGATCGAACGCGCCTCGCTGGAGAAGGACGTGGCGCTGTACCGCGACAGCAGCAATGTCGCCTTTACCCCCATGGCCGATGGCAAGGCGCTGGACGAAGCCGAATTCGCCCAACTGCCTGAGGAATTGCGCGAGCGCTTCCACGAGGACATTGCCGAGCTCGAGGAGCGCCTGAACGAGGAACTCTCCAGCCTGCCGCAATGGAAACGTGAATCGAACAACCAGTTGCGCCAGCTCAACGAGGAAACCATCACCCTTGCCCTGCAGCCGCTGCTGGCGCCGCTGTCGGAAAAGTACGCGGAAAACGCCGCGGTGTGCGCCTACCTGCAGTCGCTGCAATTGAACCTGCTGCGCACCGTGGTCGAGCAACTGGTCGATGACAGCAAGACCGACGCGGTGGCGCGCAAGATGCTCGAGGAGCAGTACGCCCCCAACCTGGTGGTCGGCCACCCTGGCAAAGGCGGGGCGCCGGTGGTGTTCGAACCACACCCGACCTACGACAACCTGTTCGGTCGCATCGAATACAGCACCGACCAGGGCGCGCTGTACACCTCCTACCGCCAGCTTCGCGCCGGTGCGTTGCACCGCGCCAATGGCGGCTTCCTGATTCTCGAAGCCGAGAAGATGCTCGGCGAGCCCTTCGTCTGGGACGCCCTGAAGCGTGCCTTGCAGTCGCGCAAGCTGAAGATGGAGTCGCCGCTGGGCGAACTGGGCCGTGTCGCCACCGTGAGCCTGACGCCGCAGGTGATCCCGCTCAGCGTCAAGCTGGTGATCATCGGCTCGCGCCAGCTGTACTACGCGTTGCAGGACCATGACTCGGACTTCCAGGAGATGTTCCGGGTGCTGGTGGACTTCGATGAAGACATGCCCATGGTCGACGAGAACCTGGAGCAGTTCGCCCAGTTGCTGCGCACCCGCACCAACGAGGAAGGCATGGCGCCGCTGACCAGCGACGCGGTGGCGCGCCTGGCCACCTACAGCGCGCGCCTGGCCGAGAACCAGTCGCGCCTGTCGGCGCGTATCGGCGACCTGTTCCAGCTGGTCAGCGAGGCCGACTTCATCCGCCAGCTGGCCAGCGAGAGCATGACCGACGCCGGCCATATCGAGCGGGCGCTCAAGGCCAAGGCCCAGCGCACCGGGCGGGTGTCGCAGCGGGTGCTCGACGACATGCTCGCCGGGATCATCCTGATCGACACCGAAGGCGCGGCGATCGGCAAATGCAACGGTCTGACCGTCCTTGAAGTAGGCGATTCGGCGTTCGGCATGCCGGCGCGCATCTCTGCCACCGTCTACCCGGGCGGCAGCGGCATCGTCGACATCGAGCGCGAGGTCAACCTGGGGCAGCCGATCCACTCCAAGGGGGTGATGATCCTCACCGGCTACCTGGGCAGCCGCTATGCCCAGGAGTTCCCCCTGGCGATCTCGGCGAGCATCGCGCTGGAGCAGTCCTACGGCTACGTCGACGGCGACAGCGCCTCGCTGGGGGAGGCGTGCACGCTGATCTCGGCGTTGTCGCGTACTCCGCTCAAGCAGTGTTTCGCCATTACCGGCTCGATCAACCAGTTTGGCGAGGTACAGGCGGTCGGTGGGGTCAACGAGAAGATCGAAGGCTTCTTCCGTCTTTGCGAAGCCCGTGGCCTGACCGGTGAACAAGGGGTGATCATCCCGCGTGCCAACGTCGCCACGCTGATGCTCGACGAGCGGGTGGTGCAGGCCGTCGAGGCCGGTCGCTTCCATGTCTATGCCGTCAGCCAGGCCGACGAAGCCTTGAGCCTGCTGGTTGGCGAGGAGGCCGGCGAGATGGATGACAAGGGCGAATTCGCCGAGGGCAGTGTCAACGCCCGGGTGGTCGAGCGCCTGCGAGTGATCGCCGAGATGATCAGCGAGGAAGAAATCAAGGAAGCCGAGAAAGAGCGCCTGGAGGAGGTCATCGCCCAGGCCAAACCTGCGTAAGTCAATAAACTGGCGTTAGCGGCGAAGTGCTACCGTTCAGCGCCAGTTTTCCAACTTTTTCCTTAGGTCGGCTACAGTGGAACTTAAGGACGTTATCAGGGTTCAGGATGGAAACAGCCTGATGGTTTCAGGCTGAACAGGGCTTTACAGAGGGGACGCCGCCATGCGCAACCTCAGCCTCACCCGCCAGTGCCTGGGCCTGGTGACCCGCATCGAATGCAGCATCCGCCCACTGGCCGGGGACAATGGCATGTGGACCTTGCTGTTCGCCGCCGGCATGGCCGGTGAACAACCCTCGGCGATCAAGGCCCAGGGCCCGTTCCACGGGCCGATGGTGGCCGAATCGGTGATGAACGCCATCGTCGACAGCCTC
Organism: Pseudomonas sp. CCOS 191; assembly: GCF_001007005.1. Lineage (NCBI taxonomy): Bacteria > Pseudomonadati > Pseudomonadota > Gammaproteobacteria > Pseudomonadales > Pseudomonadaceae > Pseudomonas > Pseudomonas sp. CCOS 191. The sequence continues at coordinate 5,217,815 of NZ_LN847264.1, read as the reverse complement.
ACCCTCCATGGCTATCAGGTCGCTGAAGATCCGCAGATCTGGTGTCTGCACCTGCAGGCGCAGTTGCGTCGGATCAATGGTGAACGTTGCCGGAACCTTGGGGATTATCAGTTCCATCCCGAAACCTGATCCAATGATCGCATCGCCAGCAAGCTGCCACACACCTGACCTGTGGGAGCCGGCTTGCCGGCGATAGGGTATCGAGGATGTATAGGGCCTGCGGCAACTGACCGCAGGCTTTTGCTGTCACAGGTGGCTGGATATACTCGCGCTCGCTTTTCCAGTCACTTCAGAGTCCCTTATTGTCCATGGAACGTATCCTCGAAAACGCGATGTATGCCTCGCGCTGGCTGCTCGCCCCGATCTACTTCGGCCTCTCGCTGGGCCTGCTGGCACTGGCCCTGAAGTTCTTCCAGGAAATCATCCATGTCCTGCCCAACGTCTTCACCCTCGCCGAAGCCGACCTGATCCTGGTGATCCTGTCGCTGATCGACATGTCGCTGGTTGGCGGCCTGCTGGTGATGGTGATGATCTCCGGTTACGAGAACTTCGTCTCGCAACTGGACATCGACGAGAGCAAGGAAAAGCTCAACTGGCTGGGCAAGATGGATTCCTCGTCGCTGAAGATGAAGGTCGCCGCATCGATCGTCGCCATTTCCTCGATCCACCTGCTGCGGGTGTTCATGGATGCGCAGAACATCTCCACCGACTACCTGATGTGGTACGTGATCATCCACATGACCTTCGTCATTTCGGCATTCGTCATGGGTTACCTGGATCGCATCACCAAGCACTGATCCGTCTGTTCTCATCGCGGGCTTGCCCCGCGATGCTTTTCAGCTCCTGACGGATGGTGGCTTGTACTTTCAGCAGGTCTGTACAAAAAATGAGCACTCATGCGTGGTTCCCGCAGCGAGGTACGCCCATGAACCTGCATCAGCTCAATACCGAGGCCAGGGCTGGCCATGTCGACGAACTCAACCTGATCGCCATCGAAGGCGGTGATTACCTGCTCGAGGCCCGGGTCAAGGGCCGCGCCCATCCACTCGACGACCCGCGTGGTCAACGCTTGCGCGTGCATTCGGTCGAGGATGCGCGCCTGCTTCTGCAATCGATCCCCCTGCTGTCGCTGAACCTGGTGCACTGGTCCGTGCAGGACGAGATGTGCGGCATGGGCACGCACCCGGAAGAAGACCTCAAAGTACCGATTTCCCAGCGTTCGGCCTGGTAGCTGCTTCGCGCGGCGCCAGTGTGCTAGGCTGCTCGCCCTTTTCATCAGGGCGCGGATGCAGTGCGCCCTCAAGCGGAGCACGCCAATGTCCGAACTCAACCTGTCCACCGACGAATCCCGCGTCAGCTACGGCATCGGCCGTCAGCTGGGTGGCCAGCTGCGCGACAACCCGCCACCGGGCGTCAACCTGAACGCCATCGTCGCCGGCCTGACCGACGCCTTCAACGGCGCCGACAGCCGCGTCAGCGAAGAAGACCTGTCGGCGGCCTTCAAGGTCATCCGTGAAGTGATGCAGGCCGAAGCTGCTGCCAAGGCCGAAGCCGCCGCTGCCGCCGGCAAGGAATTCCTGGCTGACAACGCCAAGCGTGAAGGCATCGTCACCCTGGCCTCGGGCCTGCAGTACGAAGTGCTGACCGCAGGCGAAGGCGCCAAGCCGTCCCGCGAAGACAACGTGCGTACTCACTACCACGGCACCCTGATCGACGGCACCGTGTTCGACAGCTCCTACGATCGTGGCCAGCCTGCCGAATTCCCGGTTGGCGGCGTGATCGCCGGCTGGACCGAGGCCCTGCAACTGATGAACGCCGGCAGCAAATGGCGCCTGTACGTGCCGAGCGAGCTGGCCTACGGCGCCCAGGGCGTCGGCAGCATCCCGCCGCACAGCACCCTGGTGTTCGACGTCGAGCTGCTCGACGTTCTGTAATACCGTCGGGGCCGCTTTGCGGCCCATTCGCGGGCAAGCCCGCTCCCACAGGAACAGCACAAGACCTTAGGTCGTTGCGATCAGTGTGGGAGCCGGCTTGCCGGCGATGAGGGCAGGTCTGCTAAATTCAGTTCCAATCCGTTCCCCCCGGGCGCAATGCCCGCGCATAGCAGAACAGGAACAGGTTCCTCACCAGCTCCTTGAGCACTCCCGGTTCACTCGAATTCAGCCCCATGAGGTCCAGGTCGCCCTGGTCGCGCAGTTCATCGAGCGCGTCTTCCTCGAGCACGGCGCAGACTTCGCCAGTCTCGCGGTGCAGGATGCGCAGGTAAGGGTGGGGGCGGTCGAGCCAGGCGTCGATCAGATAGGTCATGGCTACTCTCCTTGGATAGCGGTTCCAATGAGAATAATTCTTATTATCAAAATAGCAAGAGACTATTGGAAGAATTCTTCCGAATGGTCCCGGCGATCCTGTTGCAGGATCTGTCAGGGCCGCCCGTTGGGCAGCCCCGAGGGGCAGGCGATCAGACCTTGCGCACGAACTCGGACTTGAGTTTCATCGCGCCGATGCCGTCGATCTTGCAGTCGATGTCGTGGTCGCCGTCGCACAGACGGATGTTCTTGACCTTGGTGCCGACCTTGACCACCAGGGACGAACCCTTGACCTTGAGGTCCTTGATCACGGTGACGGTGTCGCCGTCCTGCAGGACGTTGCCGACCGAATCCTTTTTCACCACGTCGTCGCTGGCGGCTTCGGCTTCGCCGTTGGCCGACCACTCGTGGGCGCATTCGGGGCAGATCAGTTGGGTGCCATCCTCATAGGTGTATTCGGAGTTGCATTGGGGGCAGGGTGGCAGAGTGCTCACGGCGTTTCCTTTCAAGTACAGGCGGTTAAAGGCGCACATTGTATAGGGTTTAGTGATTTCCTGCACAAAAGCATCGCGGGGCAAGCCCGCTCCCACGCCATGATGTGCTGGCGTGGGAGCGGGCTTGCCCCGCGATGGAGATGACGCGATGAATCAGTGGGTACGTGCGACCGCGAACTCGCTCAGCTCTACCAGGGCGTCCCGGTACTCGCTGGCCGGCAGCACTTCCAGGCAGGCAATGGCGCGGGCGACGTAGTCGCGGGCCATCTGCGCGGTGTAGTCCAGGGCGCCGGATGCCTCGACGGCGATGCGGATCTGCTCCAGGTCCTCCAGGCCACCCTTCTGGATCGCCTGGCGCACCAGCGCGGCCTGCTCCGCGGTGCCTTCGCGCATGGTGTAGATCAGTGGCAGGGTCGGCTTGCCTTCGGCCAGGTCGTCGCCGACGTTCTTGCCCAGGGTCTCGGAGTCGCCCTTGTAGTCGAGCAGGTCGTCGACCAGCTGGAAGGCCACGCCCAGGTGGTCGCCGAAGGTGCGCAGGGCTTCGCGCTGCGTGTCCGTGGCGCCGGCCAGGGCCGCGGCGCTGTGGGTCGAGGCTTCGAACAGCATCGCGGTCTTGCCGCGGATGACGTCCATGTAGATTTCCTCGGTGGTGCTGGCATCACGCACGCGCGACAGCTGCAGCACTTCACCTTCGGCGATCACCCGGGTGGCCTTGGAGAGGATCTGCATGACCGGCATCGAGCCCAGCTCGACCATCATCTCGAACGAGCGCGAATAGAGGAAGTCGCCCACCAGCACGCTCGGCGCGTTGCCCCACAGGGCGTTGGCGGTGGAGCGGCCACGGCGCATGCCGGACATGTCGACCACGTCGTCGTGCAGCAGGGTGGCGGTGTGCAGGAACTCGATGGTCGCCGCCAGCAGGCGCAGGTCGTCGCCCTCGCGGCCCAGGGCCTTGCCGCACAGCAGCACCAGCAGGGGGCGCAGGCGTTTGCCTCCGGCGGACGTGATATAGTCGCCGATCTTCGATACCAGCGGCACGCGCGAGGTCAGCTGCTTCTTGATGATCTCGTCGACGGCGCTGAAGTCATCAGCTACCGCGCGGTAGAAGGTTTGGGGTTGCATCGGCTGCTCCATTGAGGTTGCGCGGCATGCTAGGTCGCAGGTATCGGTGTGTCAAGGCGCGGTGGCCGTGGCCCCGGGCCGGTACTTGCAAGCATTTATGGGGTTGCGTACAATCGCGCACCCTAACTTCCTGGGCAGCACCTGCCTTACGCAATTGCACCGGGCCGTTCCAGCCCTGTGCAGCCATGCCAGCCAATACTCATCATATAAAGCGCTGGGTGAGCAGGATTATCGGAGAAATACCATGTCTTACGCAGTAATCGTTACCGGCGGCAAGCAGTACAAAGTCGCTGAAGGTGAATTCCTCAAGATCGAAAAACTGGAAGTCGCCACTGGCGAATCCGTGACCTTCGATCGCGTTCTGCTGGTCGCCAACGGTGAAGAAGTCACCATCGGTGCTCCAGTTGTTGCTGGTGCTAAAGTAGTGGCCGAAGTCGTTTCGCAAGGCCGCCACGACAAGGTTCGCATCATCAAGTTCCGTCGTCGTAAGCACCACATGAAGCGCATGGGCCACCGCCAGTGGTTCACCGAAATCAAAATCACCGGTATCCAGGCTTAATCGCCCCGATCCCCTGAATTTATTGGAGAATTGAACCATGGCTCACAAGAAGGCTGGTGGTAGTACTCGTAACGGTCGCGACTCAGAATCGAAACGCCTTGGCGTGAAGATGTATGGCGGTCAGGTCATCAAGCCTGGCAACATCATCGTCCGTCAGCGCGGCACCGAATTCCACGCTGGCTACGGCGTTGGCATGGGCAAGGATCACACCCTGTTCGCCAAGATCGAAGGCGTGATCAAGTTCGAGAAGAAAGGCGAGTTCATGCGCCGTTACGTGAGCATCGTCGCCGCTTAATCGCGACGTCGCTCCAGAAGCCCCGTCATGCGACGGGGCTTTTTCGTTTGTGGTGAGCCTCTTGCAAAGCTGTTTGAATGGGCTGCCGGCGTTGGTTTCTGGTTCGTACGGGGCCGCCGCGCTCATCTTTGCAAGAGCCTCATGGTTTTCTGGTTTTCGACTCGTCGTCCGACGAGAGGCGGTTTTGAATGAAGTTTGTAGACGAAGTATCGATCCGGGTAAAAGCCGGTGACGGCGGCAACGGTTGCATGAGCTTCCGCCGCGAGAAATTCATCGAGAACGGTGGCCCCAACGGTGGCGACGGCGGTGACGGCGGCTCGGTGTACATGGTGGCCGACGAGAACCTCAACACCCTCGTCGACTATCGCTATACCCGCCACCACGAGGCCCAGCGCGGCCAGAACGGCGGCAGCACCGATTGCACCGGCAAGAAAGGCGAGGACCTGTTCCTGCGCGTGCCGGTCGGCACCACCGTGATCGACGCCTCCACCCAGGAAGTGATCGGTGACCTGGTCACTCCGGGCCAGAAGCTGATGGTCGCCCAGGGCGGCTGGCACGGCCTGGGCAACACCCGTTTCAAGTCGAGCACCAACCGTGCGCCGCGCCAGACCACCCCAGGCAAGCCTGGCGATCAGCGCGACCTGAAGATGGAAATGAAAGTCCTGGCCGACGTCGGTCTGCTGGGCCTGCCGAACGCCGGCAAGAGCACTTTCATCCGCTCGGTTTCGGCAGCCAAGCCGAAGGTCGCCGACTACCCGTTCACCACCCTGGTGCCGAACCTGGGCGTGGTCAGCGTCGACCGTTGGAAGAGCTTCGTCATCGCCGACATCCCCGGCCTGATCGAAGGCGCCTCCGAAGGTGCCGGCCTGGGCATCCGTTTCCTCAAGCACCTGGCCCGTACCCGCGTGCTGCTGCACCTGGTCGACCTGGCGCCGCTGGACGACAGCAGCCCGGCCGACGCCGCCGAGGTGATCATCAACGAGCTGGCGCAGTTCAGCCCGGCGCTGGTCGACCGTGAGCGCTGGCTGGTGCTGAACAAGGCCGACATGATCATGGACGACGAGAAGGATGAGCGCGTCAAGGAAGTGGTCGAGCGCCTGAACTGGGATGGCCCGGTGTACGTGATCTCGGCTATCGCCAAGCAGGGCACCGAGAAGCTCAGCCATGACCTGATGCGTTATCTGGAAGACCGCGCCGACCGCCTGGCCAACGACCCGGCCTACGCCGAGGAACTGGCCGAGCTCGACCAGCGCATCGAAGACGAAGCCCGCGCCCAGCTGCAGGCCCTGGACGACGCCCGCACCTTGCGTCGCACCGGCGTCAAGAGCGTGCACGACATCGGCGACGATGACGATTGGGATGATTTCGAGGACGACGAAGACGGCCCGGAAATCATTTACGTGCGCGACTGATCTGTTGCAGTACACTAAACGCCGCTCTCTGGAGCGGCGTTTTTGTATCCAAGGTATCTACAGATTCGACATAGGTTGGAAGAGAAGATGCGAAGCAAGGTGACTGGCGCCAAGCGCTGGGTCGTGAAGATCGGCAGCGCGCTGCTGACCGCCGACGGCAAGGGCCTCGACCGGGGCGCCATGGCGGTCTGGGTCGAGCAGATGGTGGCCCTGCGTGAAGCGGGCGTGGAACTGGTGCTGGTCTCCTCCGGGGCCGTGGCGGCGGGCATGAGCCAGCTGGGCTGGACCACGCGACCGAGCGCGATGAACGAGCTGCAGGCCGCCGCCTCGCTTGGCCAGATGCGCCTGGTGCAGGCCTGGGAGTCGAGCTTCGGCGAGCACGGCAAGCACACCGCGCAGATCCTGCTGACCCACGACGACCTCTCCGACCGCAAGCGTTACCTCAACGCCCGCAGCACCCTGCGCACCCTGGTCGACCTGGGCGTGGTGCCGGTGATCAATGAGAACGACACCGTGGTCACCGACGAGATCCGCTTCGGCGACAACGACACCCTGGCGGCGCTGGTGGCGAACCTGGTTGAAGCCGACCTGCTGGTGATCCTCACCGACCGCGACGGCATGTTCGACGCCGACCCGCGCAACAACCCCGAGGCCCAGCTGATCTACGAGGCCCGCGCCGATGACCCGGCGCTGGACGCCGTGGCCGGCGGCACTGGCGGCGCCTTGGGTCGTGGCGGCATGCAGACCAAGCTGCGCGCCGCGCGGCTGGCCGCCCGTTCCGGTGCGCACACCATCATCATCGGTGGCCGTATCGAGCGCGTGCTCGACCGCCTCAAGGCCGGTGAGCGCCTGGGCACCCTGCTGTCGCCCGAGCGCGGCATGCTCGCTGCGCGCAAGCAGTGGCTGGCCGGCCACCTGCAGACCCGCGGCACCCTGGTGCTCGACAACGGTGCCGTGAAGGCCCTGCGCGAATCGAACAAGAGCCTGCTGCCGGTCGGCGTGAAGACCGTGCAGGGCAGCTTCCGCCGTGGCGAGATGGTGGTCTGCGTCGGCCCAGACGGCCTGGAAGTGGCCCGTGGCCTGGCCAACTACAGCGCCCTGGAAGCGCAGAAGATCATCGGCCAGCCATCCGATGCCATCGAGAGCCTGTTGGGCTACAGCGCCGAACCTGAGCTGGTGCACCGCGACAACCTGGTGTTGGTCTGAAGGAGATGCAAGTGCTTAAAGGATTGATTGCCGCCGCCGCGCTGGCGCTGCCGATGCTGGCCGGGGCCGAGGAAATCGGCCAGGTATCCACCGTGTTCAAGTTCGTCGGGCCGAATGATCGCATCGTCGTCGAGGCGTTCGACGACCCGAAGGTCGATGGCGTGACTTGTTACCTGTCGCGGGCCAAGACCGGTGGCCTGAAAGGTGGGTTGGGTCTGGCCGAGGACCGTGCCGAGGCGTCGATTGCCTGCCGTCAGGTCGGGCCGATCCACTTCAAGGGTGAACTCAAGGATGGCGAGGAGGTGTTCAAGGAACGCACCTCGCTGGTGTTCAAGACCATGCAGGTAGTGCGTTTTCTCGACAAGAAGCGCAACACGCTGGTGTACCTGGTGTACAGCGATAGGGTGATCGAGGGCAGCCCGCAGAATGCGGTGACGGCGATTCCGATTGTGCCTTGGGCGCAGCAGTGAACTCCTGAATTTGGGGAGGCCTTCGGCCTCCCATCGCGGATGAATCCGCTCCTACAGACATTGCGCTGTCTGTAGGAGCGGATTCATCCGCGATGGGCCGCAAAGCGGCCCCAATACTCCTGATCAGGCCAGCTCTTCGGCCTCATCCTCACGCACGATCGCCTTCACCTCGTCGCGACGGCTGATGTACTTCCAGTCTGCCTCGTCGATGTAGATGCCATTCGGCCCGCTGCCACCTTCCAGGTCGATTGCCACCCGCGCCGACACCTGCGGCTTCACGCTCGCCAGGATTGGCACGAAGCCCAGCTGCTGGCTGGTTTCCAGGAGCGCCGCCTGGTTGCGTTCGTCGATGTCCGCTGCCTCGTCGAGGTAGTACGGCAGGCGAATGCGCCCGGCCAGGTCGCGGTCCATCAGGTGCAGCAACAAATACATGTTGGTCAGCGCCTTGATGGTCATGGTGGTGCCGTTGGACGCGGCGCCATCGATGTCGGCATGGATCACCGGCTGGCTGTTGATCTTGGTGATCTCGAAGGCCAGTTCGAACAGGTCCTTGAGGCCCAGCTGGTTGTGGTTGGCCGCCACCAGCCGCGCCAGGTACTCCTTGGCCTCTTCGTTCTTGTGATCCTGCTCGGCGCTCTGGGTCAGGTCGAATACCGACAGGGTCTCGCCTTCCTCGTACTGGCCGGCGCTGTGGATGATCTGGTCGATGTGCTTGAGCGCTTCCTTGTTCGGTGCCAGTACCACGCGGAAGCTCTCCAGGTTCGACACCTGGCGCTTGTTGATCTCGCGGTTGAACAGCGCCAGCTGGTGCTCGAGGCTGTCGTAGTCGCTACGGATGTTGCGCAGGGTCCGGGCGATGTCGGTGACTGCGGCGCGGCGGGCCTTGGCCAGGGTCAGCGCTTCCTCGGTGCGGTGCGAGTAGGCGTTGATCAGCAGCTGCAGGCGGCGCTCCATGTCGTCTTCGCTGTCGAACTTGGCCACCCCCTTCAGGCGCACCTGGGCGTACAGCGCCTCGATCTGGTTGTCCACGCGCTGCAGGGCCTGCCAGCTGTCCTGATAGTCGTTGAGCAGCGGCAGCAGGTTGTCCATGGAATCGTCGATGGCTTCCATGAATGGCGTGCCGAACGGCAGGTCGGCCGGCAGCAGCTGGCGACGGCGCAGGGCGTCTTCCAGGGTGCGCTGCTTGGCTTCCAGGTCGGCGATCTGCCGGCCCACCAGTTGCAGCTTGGCCGACAGCTGCTGGACGCGCTCGGTGAAGGCGTCACTGGAGCGCTTGAGCTCGTCCTGGGCGGCTTCCAGCTGGCCCAGCTGCTCCATTTTTTCCGGCTCTTCGGCGGCCAGGGTCTCGGTGCGGCGGAAGTCTTCCAGGGCCTTCTGCGCATCCAGCACCTGCTGGTACAACGCCTCGGTCTGCGCCTTGCTCGCGGCGCGGTCGAGGGCCACGGCCTGCTGGGTCTTGAGCTGCTTGAGCTCCTTTTCCAGGCGCTCCTTCTGGTCGCGCAGGGCGGCGCGGTCGGCCAGTGCCTGCAGCGCGGGTGGGTCGATGTGCGAGATGTCGATGGACAGGCCCGGCACTTCGAAGCGCTCGCCCTTGAAGCGGTCGAGCACGCCTTCCAGGGTCTTCACCCAGACGTCGCTGTCGTCCAGCTCGATGCCGCGGTCACCCATCGGCAGGCTGAACAGTGCGCCGTTGAACAGGCGCATCAGGCGGTCCACGTCCTGCTGCGAGAACTCCTCGCGCAGGCGGGCATAGCTGTTGTTGTCGGCGTGGTCGAGCTGCTGCTTGACTGCCTTCACACGCTTCTCAAGGTCGCGCACGCGCTCGTCGAGGTCTTCGGCGGAGAACTGTCGCGACTGGGCCAGGGCGCCGGCCAGTTCGTCGTGGGCGTCCTTGGCGGCCAGCAGTTGCTGTTCCAGGGTCTTGACGTCGGTGACCAGGGCGAAGCGGTGCTTGAGCACCGACAGCTCACCCAGCCAGCGCTGGATACCGGTGATCTCGCGCTCCAGACGCATCAGCTCCTGGGTACCGCCGCGCTGGTCGTTCTGCAGGCGGTCCTGCTCGCCACGGTAGTGCTCGGATTGGATTACCAGCTCTTCCTTGCGCGCCATGGCGTATTCCTGCCAGGTGCCCAGCAGGTTGTCGAGCAAGGGCGAGATGCGGTGCAGCTTGCCGCGCAGGATGTCGCGCTGGGCCACGCCGCCGGCCAGGGCCTCGACCAACGGGCCGGCAGCCACCAGGGCGTTGTAGTCGCCCTCCATGCGGCGCACGTCGCGGAAGGCCTCTTCGCAGGCGGCGATGTAGTCGACGCTACCTGAACGCAGGCTGTGTTCGAAGGCGTCGAGGAACAGCTGCTTGAGCTTGGCGGCGGTGATTTCGCGCATGTGCAGCAGGTTGATGAACAGCGCGCGGAAGGTCTTCAGGCTCTGCTCGCTGGTCGAGCGCAGCGGGATCAGGGTCAGGTCCAGCGGCACCGAGGTGTGGCCGCCGACCAGCAGCCGACGCAGTTCGTCAGGCTTGAGCTCGTAGGCCTTGAGGCCATGGCGCTCCAGGTTGGTGAACAGCTCTTTCTGGCGCAGGCAGGTGTCGTCTTTCTGGTAGTGGGCCAGGTCCAGCTCGCCCTGGTAGGCGAAGAACTGGTGGCCGAAGCCGCCGCCTGGCCCGCGGCCGACCACGCCGATCACGTGCGGGCCGTGGGGCAGGTTCAGTTCGGTGAGGATGTAGCTGGTGTCGCTGGCGAAGTAGAAGCGCCGCGACTGCTCCAGGCTGTACTTGCCGAAGCTCATGTCGGACATGCGTGCCAGGATTGGGAACTGCAGGGCGTTGATCGACGCCGATTTACCCAGGTTGTTGGCGCCATAGACCGACAGCGGGTGTTCCAGGGGGAACAGGCCGAGGCTGTAGCCGGCGGTGTTGAGCAGTGCGAAGCGGCGGATGCCGTAGCGTTCCTGGCTCATGCGTCAATCTCCTGTTGCTCTTCGCGGATCGCCCGGGCCAGGGCATCCTCTTCGCTTTCCTCGCCGTCGAACGGGGTGAGGTCGAGCGGGTCGTCGGTGCGGTTGAGTTCTTCGGGCGTCTCTTCCACCACCAGCACGGGTACCGGCAGCGGCAGGTCGCTGTGCAGGGTCGCGGCCAGGTCGCGGTCCTGCTGGACCGACAGGCAGACGTCGAGGAAGCGGTGCATCGGCGGCAGGAAACGGTAGATGCCGCCTTCCTCATGGGCAAAGCCGAGCTGGCTCATGCGGCGCATGATCTTTTCTTCAAGCTCGTCGACGGTCTGCACTTCGGCCTGCAGGAACAGGTCGCGGTACTTGTCCAGCAGCGACGGCAGTTCGTCACGGCCGATGCTGCCACCGTCGAGCACGGCCATCGGGTCGCGCCCCTGGTCGGCGAGGTGCTCGACCAGGATGAAGGTGAACAGCGACAGGCGCTGGGCGGTCTTGTTGACCTGCGCGGCGGCCTGCTCGGGGACGAAATAGTAGAAGCCGCGGGTATCGCACACCAGCTCGAAGCCCAGGGCCTTGAACAGGGTGCGGTACTGGTCCTGGAAGTTCGACAGCTGGGCGTACAGCTCCGGGTCGCGGCGGCTGACGTGGAAGCCCTTGAACAGCTCGCGGAAGATCGGCGCGAGCTGGGACAGTTCGGAAAGATCAAGATGCATGGGTGGGGCTCGCGGTGGATTCGGTCGTGGTCGCCGGCTTGTCACGGCTGGAGGTCAGGGCGAAGGAGCGCAAGCTGACCAGGTGTTCGCGGGTGAGGTACTGCTGGCGATCGAGGCGCTCGCGGCTGAAGCGCTTCTCGCGCGACAGGCGCGAGAACCAGTACAGCAGTTCGTCGGTGGCGCCTTCAGGCTCCTGCTCCAGCAGCCAGACCATCAGGTCCGGCAGCGGCAGGGCGTCTTCGCAACGCTCGAGCATTTCCTTGACCGTGCGCGGGGCGCGGGGCAGCGGGCCCTTCTGCGTCTTGTGCGCCTTGGGGAAGCGCGCGGGTTTGGGCTCGAAGCGGGCCAGGGCGTAGACGTAGGCCTCGACCTGGCTGGCGCTGCCGAGGAAGGTGCTCTGCGGGCGGGTGAACATCGGCATGGCCGCCTGCGGTACGGCGTCGATGCCCTTCTTGCGGATCACCGACAGGGCCAGCGCGGCGCCGCGGGTCACGGCGTTGTGCCGGCGCGCTTCTTCACGCAGCGGCAGCAGCAGCTCGCGGGCGTGGCGCAAGGTCAGCTGGGCGCTGGTCTGCATCTCGAGGATGCGCGCGTGGGTGCGCAGCAGCATGTCGTCGTCGACCAGGTGGCCCAGGCGCGCCTGCTCACCCAGCAGGCGCAGCAGCACGGTCTCGACCTTGCGCACGCCCTGCTCGAAGGCGCCGTCGGCATTGACCAGCTGGATCATCGGCTCGACGTACTCGTCCCAGGTCGCCAGTACTTCGGCATAGCGCTGGCGCAGAGGGATCTGGCGGTTGCTGGTCTTGGCCCGCTCGGCCACGGCCACCAGCGCCTGCTCGTCGTTGTCGAGCTTCTTCAGTACATCGCGCACGCGCATGTCGAGCAGGCGCAGCTGGCGCGCCAGGTCGTCGCTGTCGCGGTTGTCGAAGGCGTCCTGGATATGCCCGGCCAGGCGCTCCAGGTGGCGCAGGTAGGCCTCGATCTCCAGGCACAGGCCCAGCCGGTGCTCGCGGCGCAGGTAGGCGAGGAAGTCGTGGATCTGCGCGTTGAGCTCGAAACGGTTCGGGCTCTTGGCCACCGGGACCAGGATGTCCAGGCGGATCCACACGTCGAGCAGCTGGGTGATGTCCTGCGGGGTGCTTTCCACCTGCTGGCGGGCCAGTTGCTGGCGCAGCTCGACCAGGCTCAGGGTGCCCTGGTCGAAGCGCTCGCACAGCGGCTCGATCAAGGCCCAGTGTTCGGCTAGGGCGCGCAGGACGCGCTTGGGTTCGATCATTGGCGGGTCGACTCGTTGCCAAATAAAAGCGGCGATTGTACTGCATCCGGGGGGGAGGATTTCACCCCTTGGTCTGTAATGGGGGATTGCCTGAGGTTTTGTGGGGTTTTCACTGGCCCTATCGCTGGCAAGCCAGCTCCCACAAGGTCCGCGCTGCTTTCGTGGGAGCTGGCTTGCCAGCGATGAGGCCGGTACAGGCGATAAATTCCGCCAGCCTGTTGCAGCGCGATCTCCCCAACGGCGTTAGAATGCCCGACTGATTTCTCCCGGATACCCGCGCCTTGCTGATCGAGTCCCGCCGCCGCGCCTACCTGTCCGCCATGCAAGTGGTGCACTGGCTGCCGCGCGCCGAACTGCCGTTCGCCGCGCCCTCGCGGCCAGAGCTGCTGTTGCCGGTGGCACCGGTCGATGAGGTCGACTTCGAGGTGCGTCCGGCCGCTCCCGCGCCTGTGCCGAGCGCCACTCCGGCAGCCCCTCAGGCGCGTGCCGAGCGGCCGAAGATCGAGATCCCGCGCCCGGGCAGCGCGCCGAAAGTCGCCGCCAAGCCGGTCGAGGCAGAGACAGAGCCTCCCGCGCCGCGCCCGGTGCCCGTGCCACCACCGCGCTTCGCCCTGCAGTTGCTGCGTGCCGGCGACTGTCTGCTGCTGGTGGAACTGGCCACCGGCCAGCCGTTCCAGAGCCGCGACCCGTCCTACCTGCTGCTCAAGGACATGCTGCGCGCCGCCGGTCTGCCGGACGCCCCGCAGATCATTGGCGAGCCGGTGCGTTGGCCGCTACTGATGCGCGGCAACATGGACCAGGGGCCGGATGCCGCCCGGGACTTTGTCCAGGGCTTTATCGCCGCGCGCCTGGAAGAGGCGCCGTGCGCCTGCCTGTGGCTGATCGGCCTGCCGGCCATTCGCTTCGCCGGCCAGGCAGACGGCGAAGCTTATTACCAAGAACTCAAGGTCGACCTGCTCGGCGATGCCTGGGCCTTGCCCGGCCTTGAACTGTTGATGGACGAGCCGCAGCGCAAGGCGGACGTCTGGAAAGCCATGCGCCAGCTGATGGCGCGCTGGAAACGCGTTGAATGAGTGACTCAATCAGTTTCCGCCCGGCAACCGAGGCGGATCTGGATACCCTGCTGAAGATCGAATATGCCGCCTTCAGCCATCCCTGGACCCGCGGCATCTTCCAGGATGCGCTGAAGTCCTACGAAGTGTGGCTGATGTTCGACGGCCAGCAGCAGGTTGGCCATGGCGTGATCAACGTGATCATCGACGAGGCGCACCTGCTCAACATCACCGTCAAGCCGGAGAACCAGGGCTGTGGCCTCGGCCTGCGCCTGCTCGAACACCTGATGGCCCGGGCCTACCAGCTCAATGGCCGGGAGTGTTTCCTGGAAGTGCGTGCCAGCAACCAGTCGGCGTATCGCCTGTACGAGCGCTATGGCTTCAATGAAGTCGGCCGGCGCCGTGACTACTACCCGATGGCGGGCGGGCGGGAAGATGCGCTGGTGATGGCCTGTACGTTACTGGAAGACTGATCGGGGCCTGGGGGCTTCGCGTTCCGCCAGACGGGTTTGCAAATCCGGTCGCCCCCTTCTAGGATGGACTCCGACTACGTAGACAGCAGAAAATTTGTCGGCGGTGCTGCGTAGGCTCTGGGCAACCGAGGTCATATGAAGGGAGTTCGCAGGCGCATGGGTTGTTCCGCTTCGGTGCGGGAGACCTGCCTTCGAGGCCGTCCTTCCTCCGTAGTCATGAAATATTCCGAATCTTGGCCTCCGTTGCGTGATACGCCGTAACGGGGGCCAAGTACGTTTTGCCTCCCGCGCTACATCTTGCAGGGCGATTGCCTGGTGCAGCAATCGGCTGAATGCCTCGGCAAGGCTCTCGTCGCCTAGTGGGGTAGGGTTCTTGCGCATGGCCGACTTCCTGTCGTGTCCCAAAACGAAAAAACCGGCACGAGGCCGGTTTCTTCACCCTGATAGCCAATGAACAGAGTCATTGTTTCGGGGTTGAGCGGTGGACAGATTATGCCGTGCGCAAAATGCCCATCAAAGCGCCTGATCCGAGCCATTCGTTTCCAAAGGTTTACGCAGGTCGCGCAAGCTGCGCGTCACCGTTCCGGTATTGCACTTGGCTGCCGCCTGCTCCGGGGTCATCTCGCGGATGGTGCGGTAGAACAATTCGCAGGTCTGCTTCTTCTGGGTTACCTGCCACTTGCTGGTGCAGGCATCCAGGGTGAGCTTGGCGTCGGCCTGCGGGTTGCGCCCCATGCCGGCCTGCCAGCAGGCGGCGGAGAGGTCCTGGCCCATCATCTTCAGGCCTGCGGCGTCGGCCTTGTCCTGGTCGCCGTCGTAGCTTTTCGGGTCGGCGGCGTACCAGATCGCGCTCGGGTGGTTGGCGCCGAGCACGGGCACCTTGGCGCTGTTGGCCTCGGGGCTGATGTTCACCAGGCCGAGCACGTTGACCTTCGGCCCATACTGCTGCTGGATCCAGGCCCGTACCGGCGCGCCGAACGCGACCATCGGCAAGGCGCCTTTGCCGTCGTGGGTCAGGGCCACTTCCTTGACCATGCGCACCTGGTAATCGTTGAAGTAGCTGTAGACCCCCTCCAGGTCCTTGCCGGCGCTGGCCGGCGCGGCGATCGGGGCGATGTCGACGATGGTCTGGTAGGCCGGGGTCTGGGTCGCCTCGACACCATTGAAGGTCAGAAGCTGCGCCCAACGGTCGGTGGTGTTGGACTTCAGGTAGTCCTGGTAGCGGGTCAGCGAGTAGTCCGGCGGGAAGTGCAGCAGCTCGATGCTGCGGCGGTTCTCCAGGGCCATGCCCAGGGGCAGGAACAGGTACCAGCTATAGTCCCAGCCGCCTTTCTGGTTGAGGCGGGTGGCGCCCTGGTAGGCCAGCTCGCCGCTGTCGAGCAGCTTGCGCAAGGGGTCGGCGTAGCTCGCCGGTACGTCGCTGATGCTGGCGTGCAGCTTGTCGTTGTCGCGGTTCACCGTGACCTTGGCATTGACATAGCCGTCGCGCTGCACGCTCTGGGTGAGGTAGTGCTCGACGGTCTGTTCGAGTGTCCAGTCGCGGTAGCAGATCACGTTGCAGTTGTTGGGGTAGGCGAACAGCCGGGTGACCCGCTGGGCATCGCCCAGGTCGATCTGCGCGTCGGCCATGGCCAGGCCGCTGAAGGCGAGGGCGGCCAGGCCCGATACAGCAATCTTGTGCATGCTTAACTCCTTGTCAGTGGCCGCCAGGACGGCGGACCGCCCATGGTGGATGAAGAGGTGGGGGAATGAAAAGCGCCAGGATATGGCTATTGGCTAGCGCGCTGGTCGGGCTGGGTGCGGTGCAGGCCGATGAACGCGATGTGTGGATGTTTGCCCAGTGGGCCGGGGATCACGAGAACCGCAGGTTTCGTGAAATGCTGGTGGACGCCCGGCTGTATGGTGTGGTGCCGATCCATCAGTTGCTGCGTTCGGCCTCGGACTGGCGCCTGTGCAAGGCTTCACCCTTCGCGGTGCCGCCGGCGAGCCACTGGCCGGCGGTGCGTTCGACCCTGGCATTGATCAAGACCCTGGACCAGCAGGGCATCCTGCGTCAGTTCGAAGTGGTGTCGGCCTACCGTGATCCCCGGCTCAATGCCTGTGCCGGCGGCGCGCCGAGCAGCGCGCACATGCGCGCCTTCGCCGTCGACCTGCTGCTGCCACCCTGGGCCGACCCGAACCCGCTGTGCCGCTTCTGGCAGCAGCACGGCCAGGCCTGGAACATGGGGCTTGGCCGTTACCCTTCGGGGCGTATCCATATCGACACGGCCGGCTATCGCACCTGGGGCGGTGACGGCGGGGCCGGGTCGTCGTTCTGCAGCAAGCCCAGGTGAGCCAGGCAGGCCCGGCATTCGTCGCCGACCCACTGCGCGAAGCGCTGGCGCTTGCTGCCGTCGTCCAGCGGCTGCGGGCTGAGCAGGTGGTAGCCGGAGCCATCGCGCAGGAAGCTGTACGGCGCCTGTAGCTGGCCATTGTCCAGTTCGTCGCGAACCATCAGCGCCGAGGCGATGGCCAGCCCCATGCCCGCGCTGGCGGCCTGGATTGACAAGTAGAAGTGCTCGAAGTCGCTGCGCGCCGTGTGCCGGATGCCTTGGCCGCTCAGGCGTAGCCAGGTGGCCCAGGCATCGGGGCGGGTGGCGCTGTGCAGCAGGCGTTGGCCCTTGAAGTCTGGCCTTGCGACCGGGCCGATCCACTCATCGCAGATCTTCAGGCTGTGCAACTGGCGATCCCAATGGAAGTCATCGCGGCGCAGTGCCAGGTCGATGCCGCCACGGGCGAAGTCCACCGGCCCGCCGGCCGCCACTAGGTGCAGCTGCAGGTCGGGGTGTGCGGCGTGAAAGCGCGGCAGGCGCGGGATCAGCCAGCGCATGGCGATGGTCGGCTCGCAGGAGACCACCAGTACGTTGTCTTCAGGCTGCTGTTGCAGGCGCTGCACGGCGCCCTCCAATTGCTCGAAGATCGACTGGGTGGTGCTGTGCAGCTCGCGACCGGCGGGGGTGAGAAAGATTGCCCGGTTGCGCCGTTCGAACAGTGCCACGCCGAGGCTTTCCTCGAGCAGGCGCACCTGGCGGCTGACGGCGCCGTGGGTGACATGCAGGTGCTCGGCAGCGCGCACGAAGCTTTCAGTGCGGGCGGCGATGTCGAAGTAGCGAAAGGCGGTAAGGGGAGGCAGTTTCATGTGCTGGCCTGTTTCGGCTTTGTCGGCGGGGCAAGTCGATTCAATGCAGATAGGTGAGTAAAACTAGCAGGTTAGTCAGACTATAAATCGATTTTTACTCGTTCAAGGCAACAGGATAATCCCATCTTCCGTGAATTTTCATCGAGGATCCCTGTTTGTGAACGAACTCATCGCCGTAGCCCTGTTCACCCTCCTGGCCGTCATCAGCCCTGGCGCCGACTTCGCCATGGTCACCCGCAGCAGTTATGCACAGGGCCGCAAGGCCGGTCTCGCGGCAGCGGCAGGCATCGCCCTGGGCGTGCAAGTGCATGTGCTGTACACCGTGCTCGGCATCGCCGTGATCATCAGCCAGAGCCCGACCCTGTTCCTGGCCATGAAGGTGGTGGGGGTAGGCTACCTGGTGTACCTGGGCTATAAATCGCTGACCAACACCACGCGCATCAGCCTCGACGGCCTCGCGCACAGCAAGGCCAGCGTGGCGAGCGCGTTGCGCACGGGCTTTTTGACCAACGCGCTGAACCCCAAGACCATGCTCTTCGTGGTCAGTGCCTACACCCAGGTGGTGCAGCCCGGCAGCCCGCTGGCGCTGGACTTCGCCTATGGCGCGTTCATGTCATTTGCCCATTGGGTCTGGTTCAGCCTGGTGGCGGTGTTCTTTTCCAATCACCTGCTGCGTCGGGCGATGATCGAGCGGCAGGTGGTGATTGATCGAACGATCGGCATGGCACTCATTGGCCTGGGCTTTAGCGTGGCGTGGACCGCAGTCCACTAGATACTTCGAGGTGGCGCAGTGATGGCGCTCTGGTAATCTGCGTTGATTTCATCTCGGCGAGTTTTTCCAGGGAGTGGTTGAACGTGGCAAGCAAACTTCGCGCATTCATCAGCAGCACCATGCAGGACCTCGGCAACGAGCGGCGTGCCGTCGTCAAGCGTCTCGCTGAAATGGGGCTAGAGCCTGTCCACGCAGAGACAATGCCATCGAGTACCACTACGAGTTGGGCGACGCTGCGCCAGGCGATTGAAGAGTCTCACCTGTTTATCTTGATTCTTGGTGATCGCTACGGTTGGGTTCCTGACTCGGGGTATGGTGCCGAGTCAGGAAAGTCGGTGACGCATCTGGAGTTTGAGGCCGCAAAGGCAGCGAACAAGCCGATGCTGGTTTTCACCAAGCGTCTGCCTTACGCCAGCTCCTACGATCCAGCAAACAAGCAGCGTGATGACTTTCGAGAAGAGGTGGCGCACTGGAATGGTGGGGTTTTCAGACGAGAGTTCGAGTGGGCAGATGATCTTGCTGCCCATGTTGGTGAGTCGATCACTGAGCTGTGGACAAATGCCTTGGCCAGGCAGCTCATCCAAGAGGCTGAAGCACGCCGCCCGTCCAGCACTCCTTTGCCGGCTGTCGCTATCCGGCCGCTTCAGCGCTCGGGACGCGTGCTGATTGCCGGTGCCGGGATGTCGGTCGCGGCCGGTTACCCCACTGCCCAGTTGCTGATGGAGGCGTTTGCAAGAGACCTCTGGGAGGGAGAGGTGAGCGAGGTTCGATATAGCTTCAGTGAATTGGCAGGTTACTACCAAGCCAAATTTGGTGCGTCGCGTTTGCAGCAGCGCGTACTGGATTTTCTGAACACGCCGCAGACAGTGCTGCCAACCCTGGCGCACCTGCGTGCAGTTGTGAGTTTTCCGGTTATTGTCACTACTAATTACGACCTTCTGTTCGAGAGGGCCTGTGAGTTTCTGCGGATCCCTTACCGTGTTGTTCAGCCTCACGATGCGCTGCCAGACGATGATTTCGAGGGGTTAACGCTCTACAAGATCGTGGGAAGCGCATCCGATCCCTCTTCGCTGATTATCACCAGTGCGGATCTACCCTCCAGTATGCGCACGCCTGTCTTCGAAAGTATCCGGGAACTGGTCAAGAGGCATGAGCTTGTGGTCATCGGCCATTCACTGCGAGACAGCAATGTTCAGCAGCTACTTGGTGAGCGCGGCGAGCGTACGGCCATCCATGTGTCGCCCTCGGAGGCACCGGGCGATGACGTGCTCATTTCGTTGTTCGGACTCAAGCGCGTGATCGCCACGGCGGATCAGTTTATGGCGTCTTACGAGCCGGTTTGAAGTGTGGGCCGGCACGGTGGTGAAGCCGAGTGCTTCCGAGTCGTGCCTGGTTGTTGCGCACGAGCAAGAAATTTTTAGCATAAAAAAAGGGCTTATCTTTCGATAAGCCCTTTTAGAAGGTGGTGGCTACACAGGGACTTGAACCCCGGACCCCAGCATTATGAATGCTATGCTCTAACCAACTGAGCTATGTAGCCAACTTGGCGCGCATTATTAGCTCGAATCGCGATCCTGTCAACAACGTTTTCAAAAAAATTTTCCAACCTTTCAAACGCTTAGCCCGGAAGGGCGCCTCAGCGCACGATCAGCCAGTGGCCGAGCAGGCTGTGCAGGCGCAATTGCTGATCGGCGGCCAGGCGCTCGAGGCTCTGCGCCGGGTGGTCGAGGTCGAAGTCACCGCTGACCCGCTGATAGGCTGCTTGCTCGTTCATCATCCAGACACGCTGGCCACGGTAATCGGCCAGGCGCTCCAGCACTTCGCTCAACGGCAGGTTCCTGGCCTTCAATTGGCCGTTGCGCCAGGCATCGGCCAATTTGGCATCAATCTTTTCGACCGGATTGATGCGGCTTTCGCTGAACGTCACGCGTTCGCCGGCATTCACCAGGCGCTGGTCGCCACCCTGCAGGACTGCGGCCTTGCCGCTGAGCACCACCAGTTCGTCGTGGTCGGCATGGCGGGCGATCTGCAGGCGAGTGCCGAACACCTGGATCCGGGTGTCATCGACCTGCACCTCCATGGCCCGGCCATCGAGCATCACCTCCAGGTAGACCTGGCCCTGCACCAGATGCAGTTGGCGGGTGCGGCCACGCAGGTCGACATTCATCGCGCTGGCGCTGTCCAGGTGCAGGGTCGAGCCGTCGGCCAGGCGCACGCTGCGGCGTTCGCCGCTGTCGGTGTGCAATTCGCTGCCCAGGCGCTGCATCAGTGGCCAGTAGAGCCAGGCCAGTGCCGCCACCAGCATCAGGAACAGCAGCGCCAGGCACAGTCCGGCACGGCTGCGGCGTACCTTGGCGACCCGTGGTCGTGGCCGGGCGGCCGGCACCTGCAACTGCTGCCAGTAAGCTTCGAGCTGGGCATACGCCCTGGCGTTGAGCGGGTCCTGGCACCAGCTGGCGAATGCCTGGCGCAGGGCCTCGTCACAGCCGGGTTGGCGCAGGCGCGAGAACCAGTCCAGGGCTTCCTGCTCGGGGTCGGGCGTGGGCTGCAAGGCGGGCATCGGGCTCATGGGATCGGTCTGCTCGCAGAGGGCGGGCGGTTTTGCCCAGCGTTCACAGGGAAGAGGAGAAAGGATGCTAAATATATTGAGAATTATTTACAAGTACGTGTCGGATGGAAGGCTCGCGCAAATAAAAAGGTAGCTTCGTATCTATTTGTTTCACGATAATCGGATCCCAATCCGCAGACGGACATCCAGCCCATGGCCATCAGCAGCACCCCGACTTCCAGCGCCAGCAGCCCGGCAAACCCGGCCACGCCGCTGGTGATGAGCATCATTGGTTTCTGTGCCCTGGCGCACCTGATCAACGACCTGATCCAGGCCGTGCTGCCGGCGATCTACCCGATGCTCAAGGCCAACTACAACCTGAGCTTCGCCCAGATCGGCCTGATCACCCTGACCTTCCAGATCACTGCGTCGCTGCTGCAGCCGTGGGTGGGCTTCTTCACCGACAAGCGGCCCACGCCGAACCTGTTGCCGCTGGGCACCCTGTGCACCCTGGTGGGGATCGTGATGCTGGCCTTCGTTGGCAGCTTCCCGATGATCCTGCTGGCCTCGGCTTTGGTGGGTATCGGCTCCTCGACCTTCCACCCGGAGACCTCGCGTATCGCCCGGCTGGCCTCGGGCGGGCGCTTCGGCCTGGCCCAGTCGAGCTTCCAGGTCGGCGGCAACGCAGGCTCCGCCCTTGGCCCGTTGTTGGCGGCGGCAATCGTCATTCCCTTCGGCCAGACCCACGTGGCCTGGTTCGGCGTGGCCGGGCTGTTCTTCTTTGCCGTGACCCTGATGCTGCGCCGCTGGTACAAGGAGCACCTGAACCAGGCCAAGGCGCGCAGGGCGGTGCAGGCCACCCACGGCATCTCGCGCCAGCGGGTGATCATGGCCTTGGTGGTGCTGGGCCTGCTGGTGTTTTCCAAGTACTTCTACATGGCCAGCTTCACCAGCTACTTCACCTTCTACCTGATCGAGAAGTTCCAGCTGTCGGTGGCCAGTTCGCAGCTGCATCTGTTCCTGTTCCTCGGCGCGGTGGCGGCGGGCACCTTCTTTGGCGGGCCCATCGGTGACCGCATTGGGCGTAAGGCGGTGATCTGGTTCTCGATCCTGGGTGTGGCACCGTTCACCCTGGCGCTGCCCTATGCCGACCTGTTCTGGACCACCGTGCTCAGCGTGGTGATCGGCTTCGTCCTGGCTTCGGCGTTCTCGGCGATCGTGGTGTATGCCCAGGAACTGGTGCCGGGCAATGTGGGGATGATCGCCGGGATCTTCTTCGGGCTGATGTTCGGGTTTGGCGGGATCGGCGCGGCGCTGCTGGGGTATGTGGCCGACCTGCGTGGGATCGAGTATGTGTACGGGGTTTGCTCGTTCCTGCCATTGTTCGGGTTGCTGGCGGTGTTCTTGCCTTCCACCGGCAAGCGCTGAGAGGGTAGGGGCGCTGTGCGCCCCTTTCGCCGCCGCGACAAGCCGGCGTCCAGACGTTTGCGCTCAGGTGTCTTGCCTGCGCGATGCTTTTGAGGTGTCAGCGCTTCATGCCTAGCTCGGCATCATCCATCAGCGCCTTGGTCAGCGCGCTCAGGTAATACGACGCCCAGAGCAGCTGGGGCTTTTCCTCCATGATCCCGGTGATGTCATGGTTGTTCTCCCTGAAATGGTCGGTGCCTGTGCGGGCGCCATCGCGGGGCAAGCCCGCTCCCACGCCAGGACTTCTCAGTACTTAGCTGCGTGAAGCGGGCTTAATGCAGCGTCGGCGCCTGTACCGGCATCTGCAAAGTGGCAGCTGTACATGGGTTGACAGACCGGTGAACAAGACCAGAAACCGGCGCACACGAGGTGCCCCACGCACAGCCGCCATAAAGCAGCGCCATGCGGTTTGTTCAGAGCGGCCTGTCAAAGCCGGTCGCTGATTTTGCAGCGACCGCCCGAGACTAGAGGCCAACCCAGAGCACCGCAATGGCTTGAAAGGGCTTGGGAGTATGTTTGGGAAATGGACTACAGGGAATGGGGAAAGTCTTAAAACATCACCACTTCTCCGCTCAAGACTTTCAGCGGGCGTTGTAACGCGGCGGCACCCACAGAGAGGGCGAAGCCACTGTGGCGATTGACGGTCCGAATCACCTTGGCCTAGAGTGCCGCCTCCTCAATACCTGCGTAGCCGATGCAATGCGCCGTACCCGTAGCCTCAGCCCACACCGCCAGCCTGTCGCCCCGACAGCTCGCCGCGCGTGGCCGAGCGACACGGTGCTCAAGCGTCGACGCAGCGTGCTGTTCGCCTTCACCTTCTCGCCACACCTTGCCCTGAACTGATCCGCGCCCCTGCGTAGCGCGCCATTGCGGCGTGATTGCGGGCGCCTGCGTTCGAACATCTTTCAGCGGATTTTCCAGTCGGCCAGCGCCAGAGCCCCTGCGCGCCGGCTTGCAAGGAGTGGTACATGAACATGCGTTTGCTGGCGGGCCTGTTGTTCGCCGTGTCGGTGGTCGGTTTCAGCCTCGGGGCGAGCCTGCCGCTGGTGTCGTTGCGCCTGCACGAGGCGGGAGCGGGGACGCTGGAGATCGGCATCATCTCGGCGATCCCGGCGGCGGGCATGATGCTCTCGGCGTTCATGGTCGACGCTTGTTGCCGGCACCTGACCCGCCGCGTCATCTACTTGCTGAGCTTCAGCCTGTGCACCCTTAGCATCGCCTTGCTCGAGTGGGCCTTCGACTCGATGCTGTGGCTGGCGCTGCTGCGCCTGGGACTTGGCATCGGCATGGGCATCGCGATCATACTCGGCGAGTCGTGGGTCAACGAGCTGTGCCCGGAGCACAACCGCGGCAAGATCATGGCCCTATACGCCACCAGCTTCACCGGCTTCCAGGTACTCGGCCCGGCGCTGCTCGCGTTGCTGGGCGCCAATAGCCCATGGCTGACCGGTGTGGTCACCCTCTGTTATGGCCTGGCCTTGCTGTGCATCCTGTTCACCGTGCCCAACGATCATGTCGAGCATGAGGAAGACGCCAAGAGCTTCGGCCTGGCCGGCTTCTTCCGTGTGGCCCCGGCCTTGTGCGTGGCGGTGCTGTTCTTCTCGTTCTTCGATGCCGTGGTGCTGTCGCTGCTGCCGGTGTACGCCACCAGCCATGGTTTCGCCGTGGGCGTGGCGGCGCTGATGGTGACCGTGGTGTTCGCCGGCGACATGCTCTTCCAGCTGCCGCTGGGCTGGCTCGCCGACCGGGTCGAGCGCACCGGGTTGCACCTGGTATGCGGGTTGGTGGCAATGATTATCGGCATCGCCTTGCCCTGGCTGCTGCAGATGACCTGGCTGCTGTGGCCGCTGCTGGTGGTGCTCGGCGCGGTGGCGGGGGGCATCTATACCTTGGCGCTGGTACTGATCGGGCAGCGCTTCAAAGGCCAGGACCTGGTCACGGCGAACGCCAGCGTCGGCTTGCTGTGGGGCGTCGGCAGCCTGGTCGGGCCGCTGGTCAGCGGCGCGGCAATGGACGTGGCGCCCCATGGCCTGCCCATGGCGCTGGCGCTGATGGCGGGGCTGTTCGTGTGCTTCGCCCGCCAGGCCTATCGCCGGGCGGGCAAGCTTCAGGCGGTGGCGGACTGACCCCCAGCCATCGAACGGCAGGTCAGAACGTTCCGCGCAAGGTCACCGACACATTGCGCGGATCGCCCCAGTAGTACCCGGTCGGCGTCGGCGCCACCTGGCGGTAGTACTTCTTGTCGAACAGGTTGTTGGCGTTCAACTGCAACGAATAGTTGTCGTTGAAGCGGTAGTTCACCATCGCGTTGTACACCGCATACCCCGACTGCGAAGCTTCGGCTGTGCCGCTGCGGTTGTAGATGGCGCTCTGCGCCTGCACGCCGCCGCCCACGGTCCAGGCCTGCAGCTCGCCCGGCAGGCGATAGCTGGTGAACAGGCGCAGCATGCGCTTGGGGTCGGTGGTGCGGATCGGGTTGCCGTTGTTGCCGGTGGTGTCCTTGAGGTATTCGGTGGTGTTGTAGGTGTAGCCGCCGGTCACGTTCCAGCCCGGCAGCACTTCGCCGGAAATCTCCAGCTCGAAGCCCTGGCTGCGGTTCTTGCCCGCGGCGACCTTGCAATAGCCGCTGGTGTAGTTGGGCAGGCACGGGTTCGGCCCGCTGAGGTCGTCCAGTGCGTTGCCGACCTGGTAGATGCGGAAGAACGCCAGCGAGGTGTTCAGCCGGCCCTCGTAGAACTCACCCTTGATCCCGGTCTCGTAGGCTTCGCCGGTGACCGGCTCGAGCACGGAGCCTGCGGCATCGGTGTTGGTCTGCGGGTTGAAGATCTCGGTGTAGCTGGCGTAGGTGCTGAAGTTCTCGTTGAGGTCGTAGATCAGCGCGGCGTAGGGCACGATCTCGTTGTCGACGCTGAACTTGCCGTTGGCCTTGGTGTTGTTTTCCTGCTCGTAGTCGTACCAGTTGGCGCGGGCGCCGATGATCGCGGTGAGCGGATCGGCCAGGGAGATGCGCCAGGTGGCATAGGCGCCTTCCTGGGTAGTGCGGGTGCGCACCGGGTGGGCGGTGATGTCGATGCTCGGGTTGGCCAGGCTGGTCTTCGGGTCCCAGGTGCGGATGTCGAACACGCCCGATTGCACATTGTTGGTGGCCGAGGCGTAGGAGTCGTTGCGGATGCGCTCGACGCCCAGCATCAGCTCGTGGCTGCGGCCGAGCAGGTCGAACGGGCCGTTGAGGGTGGCACTGAGGTTGTTCTGCAGGCTCTCGCCGCCATCGCCTTCGGTGACCTGGTAGCTCATCAGGTAAGGGTTGCGGGTCGGGTTGGCGGTGCCGGTGGCACGGCTGAAGTAGGTCTGCTTGAAGCCGTTGTCGTCCAGTTCGAAGTGGGTGCGCTGGGCCATCAGCTTGAGCGTCCAGTCGTTGTCGAAACGATGCTCGAGCTCGGCGAAGGTCTGCAGGTTGCTGCGGTTCCAGCGGTTCCAGTCGGCGCCCAGGTAGGTGCTGCGGCCGAACGGCAGTGGCGAGCCGTCGTAGTCGGCCGGCAGGTTGCCCCAGGCGCCGGTGGCGTCGAGCTGGGTCCACTCGAGGCCAGTGGTCAGGGTGGTGCTGTCGTCGAGATCGAAGGCCATGACCCCGTACAACACATCCTTGCGCTCCTGGCGCGATTGCTGGAAATGGTCCTTCTCGTCATGCACCGCGATCACCCGGCCACGCACGTTGCCAGTCTCGGTCAAGGGGCCGGAAAGGTCGGCGACGTAGCGCTGGGCATCCCAGGTACCAAGGGTGACGCTGCCTTCGCCCTGGAATTCATAGGTGGGGCGCTTGCGCACCAGGTTGACGGTGCCGGAAGGATTGCCGGCACCGCGCAGCATGCCGGTGGCGCCGCGCAGGATCTCGGCGCGGTCGAGGATTGCCGAATCGCTCTGGATGAACGAACCACCGCCGCTGCTCTGCACCACGGTGGCGCCGTCGTACTGGATGGCGTCGATCTGGTAGCCGCGCGAGTAGTACTGCACCCGCTCACTGTCGGTCAGGTTGACCACCACGCCTGGGGTCTGCTCGAGCAGGTTGGTGAGGTTGGTGATGTTCTGGTCGTCGATCCGCTGGCGGGTGACCACGGTCACCGATTGCGGCGTGTGGCGGATGCTCTGCGGTGTCTTGCCGATGGTGACTGCCCCGGTGGTGTAGGAGCCGCTGTGCTCGGTGGTCTCGCCCAGGCGGTTGCTGGAGATGCTGGTGGCGCCCAGTTGCAGGGCATCGCCCACCTCCAGGGCGGGTATCAGCAGAAAGCTCTTGTCGCTTTCCTGCTGGATCTGCACATCGCTGCCCTGCAGCAGGATCTGCAACGCCTGCGCGCTGTCATGCCGGCCCTGCACGCCTTGGGTGGTCTTGCCCTGCAGGCTGCCGGCGTCGAACGACAGGTTCAGCCCACCCTGGCGCGCCAGCTGGTCCAGCGCGGCGGCCAACGGGCCGGCCGGGATGTTCCAGTCGCGCTGCTGGCTATGGCTGGCGGGCGCGGCGACGGCGACTGGCGGCAGCACGCCTGCGCAGGCCATGCCCAGGCCGAGGGCGGCAGCGTGGATGGCATGGCGCAGGGTGGCGTTGCGAGGGGAACACGGGCGAATCATGAAGCGCTCCTGAAGGTTGTCAGACCACTGTTCGGGCTTGTTTTCCTTCAGGCCGGACGAGAATGAGATTCCACCTCATTTATTTTCATCAATTGTTCAGGCGGCGCCGATGCTCACCCAATAGCGTGTGCGGTAGTCGACGCGCACCGGCAGGCTACGGGCGACCAGCAGCAGGACCTGGTCGGTGTCGGCCAGCTGGTAGGTGCCGGAAACTTTCAGCCCGGCCACCTCCGGCGCGCAGCGCAACACGCCGGGGCGGTAGCGCGACAGCTCGTCGATGAACTCGCCGAGGGGCATCTGCTGCACGCTGAGCACGCCGTCGGTCCAGCCCCAGGGGTCGCCATGCACGGTGGCAGGCCGGTAGTCGCCCTGGGCGAACACCTGCAGCACCTCGCCAGGCTTGACCGAATGCGCGGCGCTGGAGGCGGGGAACAACGTCACCTCGCCGCGGCGCACGGCCAGCAGCAGGCCCTGGTCGTTCTCGCGCAGCAGCAGTTGGCCGCCTTGGGTGCCGAGGGTGCCAACCGGGGTGTCGATGCTGAACGGGCGGTTGTCGTTGACGTTGCTGTCCAGGCTGATTTCGCCACGCAGCAGGGTCAGCCGGCGTAGGTCGGCGCTGTAGCGCAGGTCGATGGCACTGGCGGTGTTCAGGCGGATCAGGCTGCCGTCGCTGCCGAGCAGTTCACGGCGCTCGCCGGTGGCGGTGCGGCTGTCGGCCATCCAGGCCGACAGGCCCAGCGGTTCACGCGCCGCCCAGCCAGCGGCGCCGCCCAGTGCCAATACCGACAGCAGCTTGAGATGGTCGCGCCGGCTCATGCGTCGGCGCTCGGTACCGGCGAGGGTCTGCCGACTCAGCTCGGCGGGCAGGCTGGCCAGTTCGTCACCGAGGCTGCTGACCCGCTGCCAGGCCTGGGCATGCTGCGGGTGGCTGGCCAGCCAGCGCTGGAACTGCTGTTCGGTACGTGGGCCGGGGCTGTCGTAGCGCAGTTTGACCAGCCATTCGATGGCCTGGTCGACCTGGGCCTGGGTCGGTACCTGTTCAGGCGTCGGCATAGCGCATCCGATAGCAGACGCCCAGGGCCTTGGCCAGGTCGCGTTCCACGGTGGCCCGGGAAACGTCCAGGCGCTGGGCGATCTGCGCCAGGCTGAGGCCGTCGAGCTGGGCCAGAAGGAAGGCCTGCCGGGCCCGGGGCTTGAGGCGTTGCAGGGCAAGGTCGAGGCGCTCGAGGGTATCGAGGATCAACAGGCGTTGCTCCTCGCTGGGCGCCTCTTGTTCCGGCAGGTTGGCCAGGCTTTCCAGGTAGGCTTTTTCCAGGGCGCGACGGCGGAACTGGTCGATCATCAGGCCACGGGCGATGCTGCTCAGGTAGGCGCGTGGCTCTTTGAGTGGGGAGGCCTGGCGCGCCTTGAGCAGGCGCACGAAGGTGTCCTGGGCCAGGTCGGCGGCGTTCTCCCGGCAACCCACCCGGGCGCCGAGCCAGCCGCGCAGCCAGCGGTGATGGGCCTGATAGAGCAGATCGACCTCGGCCGGTTTCAGCGTGTCTTCGATCTGCATCGTCTGGAGAGCCTGCCCGGATAATGTGATTGTTAATGGTTCTCAATTCTATGCGGGGCGCCACGGGCGGATCAATGGTATGCCAGCGATTAGATGCGCAAGATTGAGCGTTTCACCGATGAACGGTTGGGTTAGGCTGGGAGGCTGTGTCCATGGGAACGCCAACAATGATCCTTGCAGACCTTTCCCCGCAGGCCTTTGACGATGCCGCTGCCTGGTTGGCCGTGCAGGATGCGGACTGGGCGCGGCATATTGCCGCCGTGGGCCCCTGTTTGCATCGGGCCACGCCCGGGCGCGAGCCGTACGAAGCGCTGGTGCGGGCCATCGCCTACCAGCAGTTGCATGCGCGGGCGGCCGAGGCGATCCTCGGGCGGTTGCTGGCGTTGTTCCCGGATGGAGCGTTTCCCTCGCCCAAACAGTTGCTGGCGGTGACGCCGGAGGCGATGCGCGCCTGTGGGCTCTCCGCGAGCAAGATCGCCACGGTTCACGGGATCGCCCAGGCGCGTGTGGAGGGTGTGGTGCCCAGCCGGGAAGAGGCGCTGCATATGTCGGATGCCGCACTGGTCGAACGCCTGGTGGCGCTGCGAGGAGTCGGGCGTTGGACGGTGGAGATGCTGTTGATCTATAGCCTGGAGCGATCGGATATCCTGCCGGTGGATGATTTTGGCGTGCGCGAGGGGTATCGGCGCATGAAGGCGCTGGAAAAGGCACCGACGCCCGCGCAGATGAGGGTTTTGGGCGGGGCGTGGAGCCCGTACCGGACCGTGGCGGCCTGGTACCTGTGGCGGGCTTGACCCGTGATTGGGCCGTTGAAGATAACGCAAGATTCGGAGTGTTCACTTTCGGCCAAGCCGTCAAGCTCAGCGCATCGAACCAAGGAGAGGCGCCATGACCCCCGCCCCGACCACCTACACCACCGACGCTGAACGCTGGCACGCCGTGCAGTCCCGCGACACCGCCGCGACCGGCCACTTTGTCTACGCCGTGCGCACCACCGGCGTCTACTGTCAGCCCGCCTGCAAGTCGCGCCTGGCCAAGCGCGAGAACGTCGAGTTCTTTGCCGACCCCGGCCAGGCCGAGGCAGCTGGCTACCGCGCTTGCAAGCGCTGCAAGGCCGGGCAGGGCAGCCGGCGCACTGACCTGGTTGCCCGCGCCTGCCGCCTGATCGAAGCCAGTGAAACCGCGCCCAACCTCGACCAGCTCGGCAGCGAGCTGAACGTCAGCCCGTTCCATCTGCATCGCCTGTTCAAGGCCGAGACCGGCCTGACCCCCAAGGCCTATGCCTCAGCCTTCCGCGCCCAACGTCTGCGCCAGCGCCTGGATGCCGCCGACAGCGTCACCGAGGCCATCTACGACGCGGGCTACAACTCCAACAGCCGGTTTTACGAGAGCGCCGCCGAGCGGTTGGGCATGCGCCCGCGGGAGTACCGTGCCGGCGGCCAGGGTGCCACCATCCATTTTGCCGTGGCCCAATGCTCGCTGGGGGCGATCCTGGTGGCCCAGAGCGAGCGGGGCATCTGCGCGATCCTGCTGGGTGACGAGCCCGAGCCCTTGCTCAAGGACCTGCAGGACAAATTCCCCAAGGCCCGGCTGATCGGCGGCGATGACGCCTTCGAGCGGCTGGTGGCCGAGGTGATCGGCTTCGTCGAGGCGCCGGCGCTGGGCCTGGCGTTGCCCCTGGATGTGCAGGGCACGGCGTTCCAGGAGCGGGTCTGGCAAGCGCTGCGCGAGGTGCCGCCCGGGACCACGGTCAGCTACACCGACATCGCCGAGCGTATCGGCGCGCCCAAGGCCGTGCGGGCGGTGGCCCAGGCCTGCGCGGCCAACACGATCGCCGTGGCCATTCCCTGTCACCGGGTGGTGCGCCGTGACGGCGACCTCAGTGGCTACCGCTGGGGCATCGAGCGCAAGCGTCAGTTGCTGGACCGAGAGACGGCACTCTCCTGAGCGCGCGGACCGAGTAGAATTCACGCCCTGTCGAGTTGCGTAGAGGAACATTCGATGAGGCGTGTCAGCCTTGACCGATTCTATGCGGGGATTTTCGCCCTGCTGTTGTGCCTGGCCGTCCCGGCCTGGGCTGCCCCGGCCACGCCGGCATCGCGCCTGGCCGTGGCCGAGCAGCAGGTGCTGGACGAGAACGCCAGCCTGGAAGAGTTGAGCGAACGACTCGACCAGATCCGCCAGGGCGTCACCAGCAACGCCAATGACGACCTGCTCGCGCAGTTGCGCCAGTCGGCCCTGCAGGTGCAGCGCCAGGCCGATGTTCTGGCCACCCAGCGTACCGCCGACGTGCAGCGCCTGGACGACCAGCTGAATGTGCTCGGCCCTCCCATGGCGGAAGAGGCCGAGAGCCTGACGCGGCAGCGCAAGCAGCTCACTGACGAAAAGAACAAGGTGGTCGCCGAGCAGAAGGACGCCACCACGCTGACCCAGTCGGCCCGTGACCTGTCCACGCAGATCGTCAACCTGCGCCGCAGCCTGTTCAACTCGCAGATCACCAGCCGCGCCGCCAGCCCGTTGAGCCCGGCGTTCTGGTCGAGCCTGATCCGCCCCACCGACGACGACGTGGCGCGCCTGCGCGACCTGCGCGGCGAAGTCTCGGACGCCATGGCCAGCGCCTTCAGCGCCGAACACCGCTGGTTGTTCATCACCGCGCTGGTGGCGGCGGTGCTGGTCTGGACCCTGGTACGGCGGCTGCTGGAGCGCCTGCTGGCCGATGCGATGATCCGCTGGCTGCCTGAAGGCCGCCTGCGCCGCAGCGCCCTGGCCCTGAGCGTGAGCCTGGCCACGCTGGGCACCATCTCCGGCTCGGTGTCGCTGTTGCGTTGGGGCCTGGAGAGCAGCGCCGACCTGGGTACCGACGTCGCCAGCCTGACCAACCATATCCTTGCGCTGGTGATCTTCAGTGCCTTCATTTCGGGCCTGGGGCGCGCCATGCTGATGCTGCAGCGCCCGTCCTGGCGCCTGCCGCCGATCGCCGACGAGGTGGCCAGCGCGCTGGGCTGGTTCCCCAAGGTGCTGGCCCTGGCGTTGATGGTGCTGCTGACCCAGGAGCGTATCAACAGCGTGATTGGCACCAGCCTGGCGCTGACCCTGGCTACCAACGGCGTGACCGCGCTGGTGGTGTCGCTGCTGTTCGTCGTGGCGCTGCTGCGCTATCGCCGCGCCCACCGCCTGCACGACCTGGAGCGTCCCAAGGGCCTGGCCGGGCTGATACCGTTCGTGATCGTGGTGTGGGTGGCGGCGGTCCTGCTGACCCTGCTCGCGGGTTACCTGACGCTTGCCTACTTCCTCACCGCCAAGCTGCTGTGGGTCAGTGTGGTGGTGACCTGCGCCTACCTGCTGGTGACCGTGTTCGGCGACTTGTGCGAAACCCTGCTGTCACCGCGCCAGCCTGGCGGCTTGGCGCTGGCCTCGGCGCTGGGCCTGCAGCAACGCCACCAGGCCCAGGCCAGCACGGTGCTGGCGGGCATCGGCCGCACACTGCTGCTGTTTGCCGCCGCGTTGCTGATATTCATGCCATCGGGCACCAGCCCCGGCGAGCTGCTGCTGAGCCTGGCGGACTGGGACGGCACCGGTGGCAAGGTGCTGGGCAACCTGAACATCGTGCCCCAGGACATCTTCCTGGCCGTGGCGATCTTCCTCGGTGGCTGGTTCGCCATTCGCGTGGTCAAGCGCTGGCTGAGCGAACGCCTGCTGCCGGAAACCGACATGGACGCCGGCATGCGCGCCTCGCTGGTGACCCTGGTGGGCTACTTGGGCTTCCTGTTCCTGGCCATGCTGGTGATGTCCACCCTGCACATCAACCTGACCAGTCTGACCTGGGTAGTCAGTGCGCTGTCGGTGGGTATCGGTTTCGGCCTGCAGCAGATCGTGCAGAACTTCATCTCCGGCCTGATCCTGCTCACCGAGCGCCCGGTGAAGGTGGGTGACTGGGTGAGCCTGGCGGGTGTCGAGGGTGATATTCGCCGGATCAACGTGCGCGCCACGGAAATCCAGATGTCCGACCGCTCGACGGTGATCGTGCCCAATTCGCAGTTCATCTCGCAGAACGTGCGCAACGTGACCATGGCCAATGCCCTGGGGGTGGTGGGCATCACCCTGACG
The DNA here is from genome assembly GCF_001007005.1 of Pseudomonas sp. CCOS 191. Taxonomy (NCBI): domain Bacteria; kingdom Pseudomonadati; phylum Pseudomonadota; class Gammaproteobacteria; order Pseudomonadales; family Pseudomonadaceae; genus Pseudomonas; species Pseudomonas sp. CCOS 191. Next base: position 5,185,241 of record NZ_LN847264.1, on the reverse strand, counting down.
CTGCCGCTGGAGACCGACCCTGCGAAAGTGCGCGAGGTGTTGCTGGCGGCGTACAAGGAGCACGAGTCGATCCTCGACGCACCGGCCACCTCGGTGACCTTCAAGGACCTGACCAGCAGTGGCATGGTCATCGGGGTGAGTGGCTATGTCGCTTCGCCTCGACAGGTATCGGGCACGCGCAGCGACCTGTTGTTCACTATCCTCGGGCGCTTGCGTGAGGAAGGCATCGCCCTGTCGTCGCCGGCGAGCATGGTGCTGGTGCAGGAGAACGGGCGCCAGGCCGACGAACCGGCATAAGGCCAATCGCGGGGCCAGTCGTATCGGCGTGCCGATGTGACTGGCCCCGCGATAGTGTTCTAAGTGATATCGCGAAAAGGCGACCATGTGTTCGCCAATAGCCTTGCAGCGCTTATGAGATCGAGCGCCGCCCGCGCGGCGCATCGCTGGCAAGCCAGCTCCCACATTTGTTTCGGGCCAGTTATGCCTGCGCCGCCGCGGCTGTACGCCTTGTGAGTACGACGCGGTTTCAGTGTGGGCACCACGGCGCTCCACCTTTCTCAAGACATGCACCAAGGCGGGCAGCGATAACCTCACAGGAGAGACTGGCCCGAAACAAATGTGGGAGCTGGCTTGCCAGCGATGCGCCGTGTGGACGGCGCTCGATCTGACAGGCGCTGCAAGGCAGTCGTCGAACACCTGCCTGCCTCCCCATTTCCTTGAAAGGGACGCCTAAAAAATCACCCCAAGCACCGCGTCACATGCTTCACCGACTGATACCCCGAAAGCCCCCAAGGCCCGAGCTCACGCCCGATTCCGCTGCCCTTGGTCCCGCCCCACGAGGTTTCGACGAACACCGCCTGCACCGAGTTGATCCACACATGCCCCACCTCCAGCGCATCGGCCACGCGCTCGGCGCGTTCCAGGTCGGCGGAGCACACGGTGGCGACCAGGCCGAAGCGGCTGTCGTTGGCCTGGGCGATGGCCTCGGCCTCGCTGCCGAAGCGTCGCGCGCACAGCACCGGGCCGAAGATTTCTTCGCCCCACAGGCGACTGCTTACCGGTACATCCACATACAACGTCGGGCTGACGAACCAGCCGTCGCGGTCCAGCGCGGTGCCGCCGGCCAGGCACTTCAGGCCCTCTTCGCGGGCGGTGGCGAAATAGCCGGCGACCTTGAGCCACTGCGCCTGGCTGGTCAGCGGCCCCATATCCACTTCTTCAGTGAGCGGGTTGCCCACGCGCAACGCCGCCAGCGCCGCCTGCAAGCGCGGCAGCAGGGCGTCGGCGATGCCGTCCTGCACCAGCAGGCGCGAAGTGGCCGAGCACATCTGCCCGGCGTTCCAGGTAATGCCGGCGACGATCCACTCCACCGCCTGGTCGACGTCGCAATCGTCGAACACCACGATGGCCGACTTGCCGCCCAGCTCCAACGTCACTGGCCGGCACTGGGCCGCGGCGGCGCGCATCACCTGGCTGCCGACGCCGTTGCTGCCGGTGAATGACAGCTTGTCCAGGCCGTTGTGGCCGCTCAGCGCAGCGCCGGTCTCGGCTTTGCCGCCCACGATGTTCAACACGCCAGCCGGCAGGCCGAGCACCTCGGCGATCTGGCCGTAGGCCTGCTCGATCAGCGGGGTGATTTCGGAGGGCTTGAGCACCACGGTGCAGCCGGCCGCGAGGGCCGGGGCGAGTTTCCAGGCGCTGGTCACCAGCGGGAAGTTCCACGGCACGATCAGGCCGACCACGCCCACTGGCTCCAGGCGGGTGCGGGCGGTGAAGCCCGGCGCCGCCAGGGGCACGTCACGGTTTTTCGCCGGTAACTGCTCGGCCAGGTCGGCGTAGTAGGCGAAGGTGGCGATGGCGTCATCGAGGTCGATCTCGGCCTCATGGCGCGGCTTGCCGTTGTTGCGCATCTGCAGGGCGATCAGTTCGTCGCGGCGCTGGCCCAGCTGTTCGGCGAAGCCGCGCAGGTAGGTGGCGCGCTCGGCGGCGCTGACCGTCTTCCAGGACGCCAGGGCACGGCGCGCGGCGGCTACGGCCTGGTCGACCTGGGCGCTGCTGGCGGCCATCAGTTCGGCGAACGGCTGGCCGTCGGACGGGTTGTGGACAACGATGCAGTCGCTGCCCTGGCCTTCGACCCAGCGGCCGTCGATGTAGTGAGGTGTGGTCATGGTCGGATTCCAGTCAGGCCATTTCGGCAGTGGTCACGGGCTTCACGGGCGTGCTTTTGCAGCGCACCCAGCGCGGGCCACGGGGGCCATACACGCCAGCAGGTTCGGGGAACAGGTTGAGCAGGATCAGGTACAGCACGGCGGCGATGCCGAGGGTCACCGGCAGGCTCAGGTCGATGCCGCCGGCGAGCTCGCCCAGCGGGCCGACGAACTGCCCGGGCAGGTTGACGAAGCACAGGCCAACCACCGCGCTGGGGATCCACGCGCCCATGCCGCGCCAGTTCCAGCCGTGGTCGAACCAGTAGTGGCCGCCTTGCTGGCCACGGGTGAACACTTGCAGGTCGTCGGCATGGTAGAAGCCGCGGCGGGTGATCAGGCCGAGGATCATGATCACCATCCAGGGGCTTGTGCAGGTGATGATCAGCACGGCGAAGGTCGACACGCTCTGCACCAGGTTGAAGGTGAAGCGGCCGACGAAGATGAAGCCGATGGCCAGCACGCCGATCAGCAATGTGGCGGCGGCGCGGCTGAGCAGGCGCGGGAACACGCTGGACATGTCCAGGCCGGTGCCGTACAGCGCCGTGGTGCCGGTGGACATGCCGCCGATCACCGCGATCAGGCACACCGGCAGGAAGAACCAGCCCGGCGAGATCGCCAGCAGGCCGCCGACATAGTTGTTGGCGGCGATGTAGTCCGGTGCCTGGCTGGCCACCAGGGTGGCGGTGCACAGGCCGAACAGGAACGGGATCAGCGTGGCGGCCTGGGCGAGGATCACCGCCAGCATGATGCGCGACTTGGGCGTTTGCCGCGGGATGTAGCGCGACCAGTCGCCGAGGAAGGCGCCGAACGACACCGGGTTGCTCATGGCCAGGATCGCCGCGCCGACGAACGCCGCCCAGAAGCCGGCCTGGCCGAGGTTGACGCTGCCGGCGTAGCCCGCATCGAAGGGCCCGGCGAAAGCGAAGATGCCCAGCAGGAACAGCAGGCTCGAGGCCCACACCGCAATCTTGTTGACCCACAGCATGAAGCGGAAGCCGAAGATGCACACCACCAGCACCAGTATCGCGAACAGGCCATAGGCCAAGCCCAGGGTCAGGTCGGTTTCCGGCAGGCCGACCAGGCGCTTGGCGCCCCCGACCAGGGCATCGCCGGAGCTCCATACCGACAGCGAGAAGAACGCCACGGCGGTCAGCAGTGACAGGAACGAGCCGACGATACGCCCGTGCACGCCGAAGTGCGCGCCGGACGATACCGCGTTGTTGGTGCCGTTGAGCGCGCCGAACAGGCCCATCGGCGCGAGGATCAGCGCGCCCACGCCGACGCCTAGCAGGATCGCCCAGACCCCGGCCTGGAACGACAGCCCGAACAGCACCGGGAAGCTGCCCAGCACGGCGGTGGCGAAGGTATTGGCACCGCCGAAGATCAGGCGGAACAGGTCCAGCGGGGCGGCGTCGCGTTGATCGTCGGGGATCTGTTCGACGCCATTGGTCTCGATACCGGTCGAGTGGCTCATGGTGATGCTCCAGCGCGAATGTTGTCGGCCGTCGGGCGGCCTTGTTGTGGGTGCGATGGCAGTGCGGCAGGGCCGCTTGAAAGGGGATCAGGCCGGCGAGACGACCGACAAGTGCTCGTGACAGGCCAGCCAGCGGTCGCCGTGCAGGCGGAAGACAATGGTCTCGCGCTCGTTCAGGTCGAGGGTCTCGCCGGCGACGCGCAGGCGCGTGGCCACGTCGTGCATGAAGATCGCCACGTCGCCCTGCAGGCTCACCTGGGCATTGCTCGACTCGCAGCCGAGCACGGCAAAACCGTCCGCTTGCCAGCTGGCCCAGAGTTCTTCATAGGCACGGCGCGACAGCAGCGGTTGCGGCACGGTGTGGAAGAGGAAGGTGGCGTCTTCGCTGAAGCAGGCGAAGTAGCGAGCGGTGTCGTTGCTGGCGAAGGCGGCGACGAGGTCGGCGGCGGCCTGCCGTACCTGGAGTGTCTGGTCCACGGGAGTGGCCTCACGGTTTTTTGTGATTGTTGGTGAAGCGATTCTGGTGGGGGCCGGCGAGGGGAAGAATCGCTGTGGACAAATAATCAGTTCAGGAAACTGTGAACCAATGGGCTGACCGACCAAGTAACCGACCAAGTAGCGCTGCTGAAAATTGCCGATCCATCGGATCGGTGATTGGGGCAGGCATTTCGTCATCGTTCCCCCAGCGCAACTCTGAGGGTTCACCCATGGGCCTACCGGCCCGCATCTCTCCTCTCTACCGTTAGCCCTGCCGCCCGCTTGGCCACAGGCCGCACGGGCATATTCCACGGCCCGCCGACTGACGGTCGCTTCGTTCAGCCTGCGTTGCCTACTCTCATAGTCCCCACTGTGGATGTGTGGGGCGCGGCCCGACCGCAGCGGCCAGGACGGCCAGTTCTCACACCAAGAGGAGAGAACGATGAGCAATTTCTCGCAAGCCGCCAACTTCGAAGGCCAGGTACCACGCATCGACCCCGACAACGTCGCGATGCTGCTGATCGACCACCAGAGTGGCCTGTTCCAGACGGTCAAGGACATGCCCATGACCGAGCTGCGGGCCAATGCCATCACCTTGGCCAAGGTCGCCCGCCTGGCGAAGATCCCGGTCATCACCACCGCCTCGGTACCCCAGGGCCCCAACGGCCCGTTGATCCCGGAAATCCATGAGGCTGCGCCGCATGCGCAATACGTGGCCCGCAAAGGTGAGATCAACGCCTGGGACAACCCCGAGTTCGTCGCTGCGGTGAAGGCCACCGGGCGCAAGCAACTGATCATCGCCGGCACCATCACCAGCGTGTGCATGGCTTTTCCCAGCATCAGCGCGGTGGCCGCCGGCTATCAGGTGTTCGCTGTCATCGATGCGTCAGGCACCTACTCCAAGATGGCCCAGGAAGTGACCCTGGCGCGGGTGGTCCAGGCTGGCGTGGTGCCAATGGACACCGCCGCCGTCTGCTCCGAGGTGCAGCGCACCTGGAACCGTCCGGACGCCGCCCAGTGGGCCGAGGCCTACAGCGCGGTGTTTCCGCACTATCAACTGCTGATCGAGAGCTACGCCAAGGCCCAGGCCGTGGTCACCGGCCATGAGCAACTGGACTCGCAGCGCAACTGAACCTGGCTGTTTCCCATCCAAGCAAGGAGATCCACCATGGCATTCCAATACAAGCGTCTGGACAAGAACAACGCCGCGGTACTGCTGGTCGATCACCAGACCGGGCTGCTGTCGCTGGTGCGCGACATCGACCCGGACCGGTTCAAGAACAACGTGCTGGCGCTGGCTGACCTGGCCAAGTACTTCAAGCTGCCGACCATCCTCACCACCAGCTTCGAGACCGGCCCCAACGGCCCGCTGGTGCCTGAGCTCAAGGAGCAGTTCCCCGAGGCGCCCTACGTCGCCCGCCCCGGTAACATCAACGCCTGGGACAACGAGGACTTCGTCAAGGCGGTGAAGGCCACCGGCAAGAAGCAGCTGATCATCGCCGGCGTGGTCACCGAGGTGTGCGTGGCCTTCCCGGCGCTGTCGGCGCTGGAGGAGGGCTTCGAGGTGTTCGTGGTCACCGACGCTTCCGGCACCTTCAATGAATTGACCCGCGACTCGGCCTGGCGCCGCATGGAAGCCGCCGGCGCCCAGCTGATGACCTGGTTCGGCGTGGCCTGCGAGCTGCACCGTGACTGGCGCAACGACATCGAAGGGTTGGGCACGCTGTTCTCCAACCACATCCCCGACTACCGCAACCTGATGACCAGCTACAGCAAGCTGGCCAAGTGACCGCCAGCCCGGGCCCCGTTGCCGGGGCCCGGGCCTGGTGACACCCACGGCCCCTGTGACGATCCCTGGAGAATGGCGGATGATGCAGCGGTGAGCCGTGGACGAGTGTTGCCGATGTTCGACCTGAACGACCTTTATCTCTATGCCAAGGTGGTGGAGCACGGCGGCTTTGCGCCCGCCGGGCGCATCCTTGGCCTGCCCAAGTCACGCCTCAGCCGGCGCGTGGCCAAGCTCGAGGAGCGCCTGGGCGTGCGCCTGATCCAGCGCTCCACGCGGCAGTTCCAGGTGACCGAGGTGGGCCTGGAGTATTACCGCCATTGCCTGGGCATGCTCGAGCAGGCCGTCGCCGCCGAGGATGCCGTCGAGCGCAACCGCGCCGAGCCCCGTGGCATCGTGCGCCTGGCCAGCAGCACCGCGCTGCTCGACTCGCGCCTGGCACCGATGCTGGCGCGCTTCATGGCGCAATGCCCGGTGGTCGAGTTGCTGGTCAAGAGCTACAACCGCCGGGTGGATGTGATCGGCGAGGGTTTCGACCTGGTGCTGAGCGTGCAGCACCAGCCACTGGAAAGCAGCGAGCTGGTGATGCGTCGCCTGGCCCCGAGCCGTCAGTGCCTGGTGGCTGCGCCGGGCCTGCTGGCCGAACACGGGCGGCCCGTGTCGCCGGAAGGGCTCCAGCTCCTGCCGAGCCTGAACTGGGGCACCAATGTGCAGGACGCCACCTGGATGCTGGTCGGGCCTGCTGGCGCCGAGGCTGCCGTGCGCCATCGCCCCCGTGTGGTGTCGGACGACCTCGCGGTACTGCGCGAGGCCGCGCTGGCCGGCGTGGGCGCGGTGCTGCTGCCCGAGGAAGCGGTGCGTGCTGATCTGGCTGACGGACGGCTGGTGCATGCTCTCGACGACTGGGCGCCACGGGAAGGGGAGGTGGTGGCGCTGTTCCCTTCCCGACGCGGGTTGATGCCCGCGGTGCGCAAGCTGATCGACTACCTGGCCGACGCCTTCGAGCAGGAGCAGCAGGCCGCTACGCCGGTTCGCGCTCGCTGAAGCCTGGCTCGGCAGGAGGGCGGGCCGACCAGAACGCCAGGCCTGCCGCCAAGGCGGTCAGCGCGGCGCCGGCCCAGGGGGTGGCCGCCAGCGTCGCCCCGGTGATCACCACGCCGCCGATGGCCGAACCCAGCCCGACGCCCAGGTGCATGGCCGACATGTTCAGGCTCATGCCGGCTGGGAAGGTGTCCGGGCCACGGGCCGCCAGGTAGCTCTGCACCACCGGTGAGGTGGTCCAGCTCAGCCCGCCCCAGAGCATCATGGTCGCCAGGAACAACCATGGCGTGCCCACGCTCAAGGGCAGTACCAGTAAGCTGGCGAGATAGAGCAATGGCGCCAGCGTGATGGAGCGGCCTGCGCCAAGCCGGTCCGCCATCCAGCCGCCGATATAGCCGCCCGAAACACCGGCGATGCCGAAGGCGGCGAACACTGCCGCCAGCCATTGCAGCGGAATGTCGGCGACCTGGTGGGCATAGGGGGCCAGGTAGGCGAAGACCGTGAAGTGCCCGGCGATCATCAGCAACGACACGCCCTGTGCTGCCATCAGGCGGCTGTCGCGCAGATGGCGGACATAGCTGCGCAGGGCGATGCGTTCGCTGCTCTGCAGCTGCGGCAATCCTTGCCAGGCCATCAGCAGCACCGCCATCGCCAGCACGCTCAGCCCGGTGAATACGCCGCGCCAGCCCAGCACGTCGCACAGCAGCATCCCGGCCGGCACCCCCAGCACCAGTGAGCTGCAGATGCCCATGAAGATCACCCCGATGGCGCGGCCACGCAGGGCCTCGGGCACCATGCGCGTGGCCATAAGTGTGCAGGTCAGGCAGGTCAGGGCGCTGGTCGCGGCCATGCCTATGCGCGCCATCAGCAACGCGGTATAGCCAGGCGCCAGGGCTGCTGCCAGGTTGCACAGGGCAAAGATCGCCAGGGTGGCGCACAGCAGGCGGCGCAATGGCAGGCGTGTGGTCAGCAGGGGAGAGAAGGGCGCGGCGAGGGCGAAGCTCAGGGAGAACACCGTGGTCAGCTGCCCGGCGATACCGAGCGGGACCTGCAGGCCATCGGCCAGGGCCGGCAGGATGCCGACCGTGATGTTTTCTGCCATGCCTGTGACGAACGTCGCCAGGGCCAGCAGCCAGATACGCGGGCTCATTGTGTTGCCTCCGATAAACAGGCCGGCCAAGGTCCGGACCCATTTGTCCCGACGGTTGACCGGCAAGGGTCAGGTCCATCGGGTTTCGAGGCAGTGCTTCGGTTATCCCGGTTCAAGCATTGGAGAGTGTAGCGAGTTGTGTGCCGGTCATAAAGTCTCTGCCGGTTTCGCAACGTCATGGTGATCGGGTTTAGGTCACCGCCTGAGAAGAGTCGCTACAAGGTCTTTGGCGGCGCGCGATGGTCCTTGATGGACATATGCCCTGCTGGCAGGGCAGCGGTATATAGTGCTGAGTTTGCTTGCCAGCCCGCGCAGGGGGGCTGTATGACAGGTCATGGCAGATTGGCATGAGCAAGCTGGTCGGAGGAGGAGAGGCAGGCAGTGGATGATCGCAATGTTCGTACTTTGGGTGGGCAAATCGCCCCGTTCTCATCGTTCCAAGAGCAGGCCTGTGTAGTTCTGCTTGGTGACCCGGGGGCAGGGAAGAGCCACCTGTTCCAGACGACTGCCCGCCGCTTGGGAGGACAGTACCTGTCGGTACGCCAGTTTCTGGCGCTCAATCCAGCCAAGATCGTTTCGGGCAGCTTATTGTTCATCGATGCGTTGGACGAGTACCGCTGCCATTATGGAGACATGCCCGCGATCGACAAGCTTGTCGAGAGGATCGGCCTCCTCGAGCAATGCCGGATACGCCTTTCCTGCCGCAGTGCTGACTGGTTGGGGAAGTCCGATATCAATGTGCTTTCGACGTGCTATGGCGAAGAAGAGATAACTGTACTTCGCTTGCAGCCACTTGGCGAGGACGAGCAGCTTGAAGTGGCCAGGCAGTGCAATGTTGATGATCCGGTGGTTTTTCTGCAGCAAGCCAGTAGCCATGGCTTCGACGAAGGGCTGGGGAATCCGCTGACATTACGCCTGCTGGCTGAGGTGGCCAACAACGCTCAATGGCCAAAAACACGGACGGCACTTTTCGAACACGCCTGCGCGATTTTATTGAACGAGCACAATGAGGAGCATTTGCTCGGCAAGTTGAGTGAGCTGTCTGATGAACAACTATTGTTGGCTGCCGGTGGTCTCTGCGCGTTGCAGTTGTTGGCTGATATCGATGGGGTCAGTGCCCAGGAGATACGGGAACCGCGACTCCCCTTGATAAAAAATCTGCCGCTGTGCAGTGAGCTGTCTATACGAGCTGCTTTGCGCAGCCGTGTGTTCTTGGCTGATCACGACTCTGGGGCGTTTCATCAAAGCCATAAGGTCATTGCCGAATTCCTGGCTGCACGCTACCTGGCGAAGTTGTTCTTCAATGGCGTGCCACTCACCCGGCTGCGACAGTTACTGGGGCCCGAGGGGCAGCCTGTTTCCCATTTGCGTGGTGTGCATGCCTGGTTGTGCAATTTCCTTCCAGCCCATGTTCAACTGTTTATCGACCAGGATCCCTACGGCGTTCTCAGTTATGGCGATGCGGCGTCGTTCTCTTCGCAGAGCAAACAGCAGCTTTTCGCCGCGCTGGCTCAGCTGGCGGTAATAGACCCTGGATTTCGAGGCTATGATCGCTCGACTCAAGCGTTGGTCGGGGTCGCCGAGCCTTCATTGGCGCCATGCTTCGAAGTGCTCATGGCCGACTCGTCGACTCCGTACACCCTGCGTCTGCTCGTGCTGGATACTTTGCGAGTTGGCTGCCCGATGCCTGATCTGTGCAATGCCCTATACGAGCTGATGATCAGTAGTGACAGGAGATTGGATGAGCGTTTCTACGCGCTCGAAGCGTTACTGAAAATCGGAGCGAGCGGCGTGGCTGCAATGCGCGAGGCGATGCAGGTTTTATCCCGTGAGCGTCGAGGCACGCGACTGCGTGCGCAAATCCTGCGTCGTGCCCCAATGATTGGATGGAAAGCCGAAGACATTCTTGAGCTTTATGGCCATTCGTTGACGGAAGAAACGCAGCAGCCTTCGAGTTTGAGGTCCTGGCAGCTTCACGAATTGATCAGCGGTGAAGACATTCCTGCCGTCCTTGACGGGGGGGTGATGCTTCTTGCAAAACCCGCGAATAAAGAAGCGACGCATGAACTGGTGGACTTCATGATGTCGTTGATCATCCGTTATGTTGAAACTGCCCCTGATCTGTGTGAACTCCGACTGTTTGCCTGGTTAAACCACGTAAACGCGATGTCTGTCTGGTTCAGCCCGGCACAATGTGAAGCCTTGCGCAACGCCTTGGTTTCGCGAGAAGGCTCAGATCTGGCGTGGGAGGGGATACGAGACCGTGCAGCCAGTTTCGAAGGGCTGGAGAACTTTCCGTTTGCGGTGCCTGCGGTTAAGACCGTCACCGAGTCAGTCGTGGACGAGGAACCTTTGAGTTTCAGAGTAGAGATGCTGGATGAGCTCGTGGCGCAAATGGAGCTCTGCTTCGAGCAGGGGATGATGCCTGAGGAACTCGATCCAGCTTTATTGGAAATGTTGATCTTCAGGTTGATGGAACGGAGACGCTTAGGCGAGCGCCCATGGTTCAAGGCGTTTCGTGAGCGACAGTATGATGTTTACATCGAGTGTATGGCATTTCGCCTTTTTTGTGATTTTGCCGAGGGCCTGAACTCGGGGGCGAAGGTGCTTGAGCTCGCAACAGACATCCCCCATTCAGACAAGCTCGACGTTGTCACAAGGCTGATGCCGTCGGTCATATCCTTGGGCGGCAATTTGTTTTATCACATGGTTCGTCCTTATTACCGAGAGCTTGACAGTCCGTCGATGTGGAGGTCGATGTGGGCGTTGTTCTGTGAGGGAGGGCTGGGTCAGAACAAGACACTGCTGATTGCCTTGGGTCTGTTGATGTCGTTCGAACGCTTCATGCCGGCGTTGAAAGACTTGAATGAACAGGAACGGAACGAAGTGGTCTGGTTCTTACGTGACCTGAGTGGCCTGGCACGTGGATTTGCGGGGCCAATGAACCTGACCACCCAGCAGTTTTTCGATTTTTGTCGATTGGTTGCCCAGCAATACCCCGCTCAGGTGGAGTCGGCGATATTTTCACCTATCAATACCCGGGCCGAGGATGCCGGTTACTTCATGGCAAGTCTGATCGGGCATGTGGCATTGAAAAATTGCCCCGATGCGAAAACTGGCCTGCTTGAGTTGCAGTTGGACTCCAGCTTTGCTCCATGGCAAGACAATATCAAGCATGCCCTGGCAATTCATGCCGCGCGGCAGCGTGACTCGCACCACATTCGCAGGGGCTGGAAGGAGATAGTCTGTCTTTTGGAGGGTGGGGTAGCCGAGGATATTGCCAGCCTGCAACTTCTGGTCATGGAGGAACTGATCGATGTAGCAGATAGCTTGAGGGGCAATCTGGACCTCCATAAGCTCTTTTGGAATGAAATCGATGGAAAAATCGATTCCCCAAAGTGGGAGGAAAGCTGTCGGGACGTCTTGTTGAGTTTCCTACGTCCTCGCCTGGAGCCACGGGGATTCTCTGCCGAGCCGGAAGCGCATATGCATGATGACAAGCGCGTCGATATCGCCGTCCAAAAAGGATCCACCAAGCTGGTCGTCGAGTTGAAACGGAACTTGCATGCCGATGTCTGGAAGGCCATAGAGAACCAGTTGAAAGCGCTTTACACCTGCGATCCAGGGGCCCAAGGCTATGGGATATACGGTGTGTTCTGGTTTGGTATGCAGGGGGTGAAAGCGGGGCCGGACGGTCGAGTGCCAGGCAATGCCAAGGAGATGCTGGAGCAACTCGAGTCCACTCTGGAAACGTCCGATCGCGCACGCATCAAGATCTTTGTGCTGGATGTTTCCGGCGCTAAATAGAGTCCGGGTCTCGATGAGCCCGGCTCCACTCTTTTACTTTAATTCGGTCTCGATGAAGATAATCTCGTGATCGCTGGCATTGACCACGTTGTGCTCCACACCGGCCTTGCGAAAGTAGCTCTGGCCTGCGACCAGAGGTGCATGTTTGTCGCCTTCCGGGGTCTCCAGCAACAACGTGCCATCGGTCATCGGCACCACCACGTAGTCATGGCCGTGCAGGTGCCGGCCGGTCTCGGCACCTGGGGCGAAGCGCCATTCGGTGACGATCACTTCTTCGGTGTTCGCCTGAACGGTGGGTACGGCTTTGGGGCGTTGGGGCTTCTGCGTCATGGGGTAGGCCTGTTCACGGAAAAGCGTCCAGCCTGGACCGCTTGCTCGGTGGTTTAAATCCAAGTCTGCTGGCAGTCAGTCGTGTGAACGCTCAACTTTTTCCGGCGCAAACGAACGCGGGGCCAGCCCGCTCCCCCAAGCTCAAGGTTGAGCCTGGGGGAGCGGGCTGGCCCCGCGATACGAAACGCCCTGAAAACTACAGCGTGATCGGCTTCAACTTGAGCCCCATGGTCTGGGCCTGCACTGCCGCGCCGCTGAAGGCTGCCGCATTGCTGGGTGGTGGCGTGGGGCCGTGCACATGCGTGGCCAGTTCGGTGTTCATCGCCTGGACCAGCTCGAGCAGGTCGCAGAGCACCTGCAGCACGTTCACCGCCTCGGAGCCCAGCCAGGTCTTCGGCGCCTGCAGGCGCTGGCTGATCTTCACCACGCTGTCGCGCAGGCCCTCGATCCGCTCCTGGACGTCGCCGCCGATTGCCGCGTTGAGCTTTTGCCCCACTGCCAGGTTCAGGTCGCGCCCGGTGGCCTGGTGCAGGTCGTCGAGGGCGGCCAGGCTGGCGGAGCCGCCGGACAGCAGCTTGAGCGCGCCGAGGGCCTCGATCTTCTTCACCCCGCCCACCGTTTCGGTCGAGTGGTCGTCCACCGTCCGCGCATGGCTCTGGAACTGCTCGGTGTTGGCCAGTGCCTCGACCTCGCGCTCGATCGCCTTGTCGCGGATCCGGCCATCGGTCTGGCGCAGCCAGTTGCCATCGGCGTCGGCGCGCTGCTGGCAGGCCTCGCTGTGTTGCCATACCAGATCACCCTTCGGCACCCTGGGCAGGCTGAGCCCATGGGGCAGGATCTGCTGGATGAACGGTTTGTGGGGCAGGCCGTAGGCAAACGACACCACCACGGTGGTGCCTTCTTCGGGGAAACCGAACATGCCGCGCTCCTGGCCGCCCATGGGCGCCGGCAGCGGCAGGCTGGTGAACACCGGCAGCGCCGGGTCGGGCTCGCCATCTGGTAGCAGCACCTGGACATCGACACCGAAGCGCGGGCGGAAGTCGTCGCACAGCCCGGGCGTCGCCGGCGCATCGGGTACCGCGACCACCCGGCCGAAGCGCGGCAGGTGGTAGCCGCCGGTGATCTCGGGGAACTGGCGCGCTACGGCGCGGCGGATTGCGTCTTCCATCGGATGGCCATCTGGTTGCCGGCGAGCGCGACATGGGTCACGCGCTCGCCGTGGTTGATCGGTGCGCCTGGACGCAGCCCTGGCAGGGCGGCAATCGTGGCGCTCTGGTTGCCTTGGTAGTTGTCGAACAGCTCCGTGGGCAGTTGCAGCGCGGGGCGGGCGCCGAAGTAGCTGTCGGCCCAGCTGCCCACGTACACCTCGCCATTGCCTTGCTGCTGCCAGATGAAGTCGGGGATGTCGAACACCTGGGCCAGGCTCTCCATGGCCTGGAAGCCGGCGGCCAGGCTGTAGAAGAACGGTGCGCGCACCGAGGCGTAGGGCCGCTCGGGCACGTGAAAGCGCAGGCCGGTCTGCTGGCCGACCTGGTCGAGCACGCCGTGCAGGTCGACATGGCGCAGGTTCATCGGCAGCGGCCTGGCCAGGATCGCCGCCAGCTCGCGGCAGAACAGCACCTGCTGCTTGGCGTTGGCTGTGGTGCAGCGCTCGACGTAGCCGATGAAATGCCGCTGCAATGGGCCTTCGTTGTAGCCGATGTCGAGGGTGACCAGGCCCTTGAGGGGCGCCTCGGCCTGGACGATGAAGGTCGCCCGCCCAGGGTTGCGCAGCTCAAGGCGCACGTCCGCCCTGATCAAGTCGTGGCGTTCGCCTGCCACGCTGAGAACCTGATGCAGTTTCATGGTTTCTCCCCCAGCCAGTCGTCCACTTTCTTCAACAGCTTTTCGAAACTGGTCAGCTCCGGATCCTTGTCATCCTCATCGTCCTCCGCCCCTGCCGGGGCGCCGGGTGCGGCCTGTGCCTTGACGCGCTTTTTGGCGCGGCGCTTCTCGACCTTTTCCGGGTTGGAGGTCTTCTCGGCCAGGCCGAACTGCACCCGCCAGCAGGCCAGCGCATCGTCCTCCCGGACGTTGACGTTGTCGGCGAAGCACACCTGGCGGATGCCGAAGGCCTCGGCCGTGTCGTTGACGATGCGGTAGGTCTTGAGCTGGCCGCCACTCTGGGTGGCTTCGGCCAGGCGCATCAGGTTGCGCAGCCAGACGCTGTTGACGTAGGGGATGGTCAGGGTGACGGTGAGGGTCTTGGGTTTGAAGCCTTTGTGCGCGGTGTCGGTATTGCTGGTCTGGCCGGACAGGTCCTCGGCTTCGATGCGCAGGTTGCCGGTGACTTTCAGGGTCTTGCCTTCGACGGGCTGGCCGTCCAACAGTAGCAGTGTCATAAACCCACCATTTCACGAACGAAGCTCAGGCCTCTTGCCGAGCCGACCAGGATCACGCCGGCGCTCATCACCCACTCATGCCCCGGGGCATCGCCTTCGAGCAGCATGCGCCGCAGTTGTGTGTTGTTGCCCGGGCCGAGCAGGCGGGCGCGTACCAAGCTGTCAGCCTGGCCGCCCTCCAGCAGCTGGCGCAGGTCGGCCAGGCGCTGGTCGCGGACCTGCTGCTGGTTGGCCTTGAGTGCCGCCAGCCCGGCGAGGTCGCTCATGGGTGAGCTGTCGGCGGCGTAGCTTTCCAGCACCGCGATCTGCCCGGCGATCGATTGCTGCGCGGCCTTGAGCACCGTGCAACGCTCCAGCGGCAAGGCTTCCCAGCGCGGCAGGGCGGAGGCCTGGGGAATCTGCCATTTCTCGGTTTCGAGCCGGGTCAGGTGCTCGGCGCGGCGTTGTGCGCGCACCAGCTCGGGGATCGGCATCAGGGCGTTGAAGCGGCCCAGGCCGGCGGCCAGCTGATCGTGGCGGGTACCCAGGAACAGCAGGCACAGCGCATGCTGCTCACCCTGGGGGCTACCGTCGTCGGTGGCGTCGGTCAGTTTGTTGGCCATCAGTTGCAGAAGGTTCGGCGCAGACAGGAAGCGCTGGTAGCCACGCCCCTGGCCGATACCGCTCTGGAACGGCGTTACCACCAGACACCTGGGCACTTCGCCCAGTTGCTCGGCCAGTGCTTGGCGCCCGGCCTCGATCGCACCCTTGGCCGCAGCGCCCACCGGGCCGGGGTTGGTGCTGGCCAGTCCCCGCAGGCCGCTCAGGCGCTGGATGGTACTGGCCAGCTCGTTACTGGCCAGGGCCTTGGCGGCGTCGAGTTGGCCCATCCAGAGGGTCGCCTCGGCGGGCCAGCGCAGGGTCATGAGGGACCAGCTCATGGCTGCAGACTCTCCCACGTAACAACTTGCATAGCGTTCATTTCACCGTTGCTCAGGGCCTGTGCCAGTTGCTGCTTAAGCACGTTATACCGCTGCAGTAGTTCGAGTTTGTACGTGGTGAAGTCATCGCTGACCTGACGCAATTGTTTGGCTGTGTGTAGTCTCAGCTCCTTGACGCCTTGCTTGTCTCGGCAGCCGTAGCGACTGTCGAAGCCCTGAAGAATCACCCCAGTGAGGTTCAGTTGGTCGTCCAACTTGCTGGGGTACTGATGAGGCTCTCCAAGGGCGCTGGACCAAAAGCCTGCGATGATTGTGGCTTCGCAGGCAGAGTTGATCTCGGCTACTTTTTGTCGATACAGGTTATCCAGTAGCTCTGGCTCTGGTGGCCCTGATGCCGGACGTGCTACCGGTCTGTTGATACTTGGGTCGAAAATGATGTGCAGGCCTTGCGACTGTTTCTCCAGGAGACTGAGATAGTCGGTATGGCTGATCTTTACTGAATCGGCTGGGATCTTGGGATGCAGACCTTGCACCAGGAAAGTATGAAGCGACGGGCAGTAGTAGAAGTTGCTCATTAGGGACCTCAGTGACCGATCGCGATATAGGGGTAGGTCGAGGTGGCGGTGGCCAGTCCGATGAAGCCAGTTTTGCTGAGCGAACCGGGCTTGATGTTCATCACCTCTGCCGCCCCTGTCGTGTTCTCGCCTGTCCCTACATTCAGGACGAAGCAGTTGTTGGGGAAGGCGATTGGAAAAAGGAACTGCGTGTTGTTTTCCGAGATGTAGGCATTGCCCCATTGAACGACCAGCCCGCCCAACCAACGCGGAAAGGCTATGTAGCCATTTGCCGATAGGCTGATGGAAAAGCCCCACCGTAGTTTTTGAGGGGGTACGATCACGCTGTCGTCTACCCCAGCGTCCAGTTGTTCCAGTGTGGCTATTGGTGCGATCCCCGCACTTTGAGTGGTCGCTCGCCTTTCGGTGTCGACCACTTGCGCAGCGGAACTAAAGACAATGGGATTTGGGCCAGGTGGGACATGCTGTACACGCAAACCACCGTTACCCGCTACAAGTGCAACCGCAGGGCGTGTGGTGTCATGCCGCATCCACTGGGTGCCATTCCAGTAGCAGTTTTGGCACAGGTGCGATTCGAGCTGGGCAGACACAAATGCATAGTTGGCACCGTGAAGGTCATAGCTGCCGCCCGGCAGTGGGTTTAGATTGGGCAGTGCGTCAGTGATGCCATACCCACTCAGCGACGTTGCTTTGTCGACCTTTTTGCTTATGGCCTTATTGACGGTTGAAAGTAATTGGTCGATGTCGGCTGAGCTGTAGGTATTACTGCTGTCTCTCACCTCGTATGTGGCTGTCCAGGCGATGGGGTTAGCCCCGGCTTCGACTCGCCTGACCAAGAGGGTTCCTGCGCTGGCAAAAAGTACGACTGCAGGCTTGGTAATGTCGTGCCGCAACCAGTTGATGCCATTCCAATAGCAGTTCTGACACAGGTGTGGTTCGACCTTGGCTGAGACGAACGCATAGTCGGCTCCGTGTAGGTCATAGCTTCCCGAAGGGAGTGGGTTCAGGTTCGGGAGCGCATCGGTAATGCCGTAGCTGCTTAGCGTGGTACCAATGTCGGCTTTCTTGTCCATTTCGCTATTCACCCAGGTACGACTGGCGAAGTGTTCCACTAATGAGCTGGTGATCGCTTCGACTGGGCGACGGTCATGAATGCCCTGTGTTGTCACTTCGGCCAAGGCGATGCAGTAATGACGGGTGCCTAGGTTGTCGGTGTAGTCGTTTTTGGTAACCCCATTAGTGAAGCTATAACGTGCCACAACGTCGTTCAATTTCCGTTCCAGGACCACGTCTATCCAGATGGTGGTCGGCACGGTGGTGCCGGGTATGGTTACGGATGAAGGGTTATGAATCCGAATCCCCTCGATATAAGCCAGACCAGGTTTGACTTTGTAGTCGGTGCCAACCTTTTCTACTTGCAGGCCATCACCGAAGAAGCACGCTCGCCCATACACGTCGCGATTGCTCAGGCGCTCGCGCTCGTCGATGCCTTTCAGGCGCACGGTAAAGTCATGCTGCCAGGTGCTGGCATCGATGGTGATGCCGGTCAGTTCCTGGGCGCCGCTGTACTCCACCAGGATATTGCGGGTGACGTTGTTGCCGATTTGCAGCGGCGGGATGTTGCGCCGTTTCTGCTGCAGCGGCAGGTAGGCCACGGCGAACAGCACGCCCTCTGCGCTTTCCAGGCCCATCCAGTTCCAGTCGAAGTCGCCGATGTCGCTGCCCAGCATCGAGCTGTAGACGACCTGGTTGGGGTTCACGTAGCCGCTGTTGCCCGCCGGGATGTCGTAGCTGTGCACGATCTGGCTGGCCGGCGGCTTGGTCGCGGCGCGGTCGACTGGCGTGTTCGGGTCGAGCCCGGGCACATTGGCGTAGATGAAGCGGGTGATCTGCAGGACTTCCTTGGCCCCCTGCTTCTGGGCGATCAGGCTTTCGCCGGCGAAAGTGATTCTGGCCACGGCGGGCTCCTAGAGCGTGGCGACCAGCGTCTGCTGGTCGTCGTTGAATTGGACTGCGGCAATGCGCAGGGTCACGGGGGTGATGCTGACGAAGTCGTAGCGGCGGCAGGTCCGGCCGTACTGCTGGATCAGCACCCGCAGCAGCTCGGGGTTTTCCGACAGCTGCGAGTCGGAAAGGCGCAGCAGGACCACATCCCAGTCGCGGTCCGGCATACGTTCGTCGATCTCGACATAGCCGACGCCGAGCCGGCGCAGGATGCGTTTGAGCCCAGCAGTGCTGCCGGCATCGACCGCGTTGATGACGGCGAACTTCACCCGCAGCCGGTACAGGCTTTCCGGCTCGTCCTTGAAGCGGGTGATATCGCGCTGCCAGGCGAGCAGGTCCAGCACGGTGAGGTGGCAGGTCTCGGCATCCATCTGCAGCAGCGGCCAGCGCAGCCACTCGGTCACCCTGGCCCACCAGGCCTGGGCGGCATCCTTGAGCTTGGTCAGTTCGCTGCCGGAGAGCCAGAACGGCAGTTTCAGCGGGCTCATACCAGGTCCACCCGCAGGTTGGCGATGCGCGCGATGCTCAGCGGCGAGACGATGTCTTCGTTGGCGAAGTGCAGCGATTCGATGTCGTCGAAGGCCTGGTGCAGTTCTTCGGCCAGGCGGCTGAAGGAGAATCGCGATTGTGGGTAGGTCAGCGTCGGGCGGTAGTCGCTGGCCGTGCTTTCACGGAACGCCGCGCGGATGAACTGGGCAATGCCTTGCTGCAATGCCTCGCGACGCTTCGTCGTCAGGTTCGCCTGTGGCCAGACCGTCAGCGCGATGTCGTGCCGCGTCTCGGGCATGACCATCACCAGCAGGTCGTCGCCGTGGCCGTGGTTGCCCTCGTCGCGCACGTGGGCGTTGATCTGCGTCAGGTACGATTCCGCTGGCACGTCGGCGTCGAACAGCACGTAGGCGTTGGCGCTGCCCGGACCGCGCGGCGCGTCGTGGAGGAAGTACACGCCGTCGGGGCGCACGCCCGGGAAAGCGGCGATCATGGCGCGATAGACCGCGTCGGTGTGCCATTGGTTGACCGCGCTGAACTGGTTGCGGGTGCGCAGGCGCAGTTGCTCGTCGGGCTCGGGGTCGGCCCCGGGCGAGGTCATCCAGCCGTCGTCATTGACCACCTGAACGATCCCCGCCACTGGCTCGGGCAGGATGGCGTAGTAGCCGGGCGCCAGGTTGTAGCCGCTGCCGACCTGCTGTGCCTGGACCTTGACCGATTGTTGCAGGCGGCCGTCCGGGAACACCGCGTCCTCGACGGTCACCAGTTGATAGACGTGTCCGTTGATCGCAGCGGACTGCACCACGACGCCGGCGCGCATCAGCAACTCGCCGGCGCTGTTTTCACGGGTGAACAACAGCTGGCCCTGGGCCTTGGTCGCGCCCTTGCGCTCGATGTTCACCGCCCAGGCCAGGCTGTCCAACCAGGCGCCGCTGGCGGTCTTGACGAAGAAGTTGGGCAGCACGGTGTCGCTGATGAAGCCGACCAGCCAGAGCACCGGCTTGGTCACCAGCGCCGTCACCACCCGCCAGAACGGCGAGTAGGCGCTGGTGTTGCTCAGCTTGCTGCCCTGGGCGGCCACTTCGGCCTCCCAGGCCTTGTGCAGCGCCGCCTCGGTGGTGGGAATGCCGGCGTCGGCCAGCACCTTGCGAAAGTCCAAGTCGCTCACAGGTATACCTCGATGTCACCGAATTTCAGGGTTTTCGCCGTGACCCGGTACACGCCCGGCCGCTCTTGCAGGATGCGGGCGGTACCGGGCAGCAGGCGCTCGTCGTCCTCTACCAGCAGTTCCAGCTGCAGGATGCAGTCGGCCTGGCGCTGGCGGCTGCGCTCGGCCACCAGGGTGACCAGCAGGCCGCTGTCGCGGATCATGTGGGCGATGTCCTGGGCGATGCTGGCGCGGTCCTCGATCAGCAGCGGTTGATGGGAAGGGTCCAGTACCAGGTCGTTGTCGTGGATCAGCAGATCGATGTAGTCGCTCATCAGCCCACCGCCATTTCCATCATCTGCTCGAGCTCCAGCGGGTTCATGGCCTTGCTGGTGTTGATCTCGATCCTCTCGACGTGCATGCGCCGATCCTGGGTCTGGGTGCTGCTCTGGATCTGGGTCATCAGCCCTCCCTGGGGAACGCTCGTCGGGCTGGCCGGCGAGAGGTTGAGTGCGGTCTGGGTCATGCGCTGGCGCTGTTGGTCGAGTTGCTCGATCGGCGTCATCAGCGGGGTGGGTGCAGGCACCTGCATCAGGTGCTTGATGGACGGTGGTTGGCTGGTGATGGGCAGGATGCCGATCGGCGCGACCTGGCCAGGCAACTGAGGCACCTCGGGCGCCTTTGGCAGATCGCCGAAACGTGCCTCGATGTTCACGCCCGGGATCTTGTTGAGCATCTCGATCAGGCTGTCCACCGCGCTGCGGAATATCCTGCTGATGCCGTCCCAGGCGCTTTTCGCGAAGTCCGCCCAGCCACTCATCGAGCCGAACATTTTGCCCAGTGCGGTGAATTGCGCGCTGACCCACTGGAACGCCGTGCTTTCGAGCAGGGCCGCCTTGAAATCGTCCCAGTACCTGACGACCAGGGCGACGATCGTGATCAATGCGGCGATGCCGGCGACAACGAGGCCAATCGGGTTGGCGTACATGGCCGCGTTGACCAGCCAGGTCACTGTTTGCCAGGCGAGCATCGCCAGGCGCAGGGTGCCGAGCACCGCGATCATGAGCAGTACCCTGCCGACCAGGAGCACGCATTGAATGGAGTGCAGGATGAACATGGCCAGGCTTCGCAAACCGGTCAGGTTGAGCAGTGCCCAGACGGTCTGCAGCCCCAGCATGGCGACCCGGGCGATACCGACGGCGACCACGAGTGCGCTCAGGGCCGCGCCCATGCCGGCGATAGTCAGCGTGGCAATTCCGACGATCCGGGTGATATTGGGGAACAGCTTGATCCAGCGGACCAGGGTACTGGCGATATCGACCAGGCGGGTCATCAGCGGCTGGAGGATGGGAATCAGGGCCTGGCCGAAGGTCCTGCGCACTGCCGTCACCGAGGCGTCGAGTTGCTGCCACGGGTCGACCATGTCTTTGGCCATCCGCTCGGCCTCTTCAAGCCCGCGAACCTTGCCCAGCTTGTCCAGGCTGCTGCGCAAGCGCCCGGTGTCCATGGACAGCGCGCCGATCAGGCGGGCAGCGTCGCCGCCGAAGGCTTTGCTGATCTTGGCATTGGCCGCCGCGCCCTTGAGATCGCCGAACTTGCCCTGAAGCTTGCCGAGGATATCCAGCATCGGCAGGAGCTGGCCGTCGGCGTCGGTGAACTTCATACCGAGCTTGCTCGACGCGTTGTCGATGTTGTCGAAAAACGCCTTGTACAGCCCACCGGCATCGCTGCCTTGCATGGTGCTGGAGAGGCTGCCGATCACTGCCATCTGTTCGGCCAGGCCGATGCCGGCTGCGGAGGCACTCGCGCCTGCCGCCTTGAAGCCGTCCTTTATCTGTTCGCCGCTGGTGCGGAACAGCTGGACCGCCAGGGCAGTCTGTCCGCCCAGGGTCTTGACCCACAGGCCCTTGCCCATGGCGTCGGCCTGCTGTTTCTGCAGGTTGTACAGGGTGCCGACGTACTCGGCCATCACGCCCTGGTCGGACTTGGTGGCCTTGGCCAGCACGCTGCTGGTGTAGGTGAACGTGGCCAACTGGGAGCCGGCCAGGCCCTTGATCGCGCCTTCGATCTTGTACGCGGAGGCGACGAAGCCGCGGGAGTTCTCGCCATAGGCGATGGAGAACTTCAGGGCCTTTTTGTCGAGGGCGTCCAGGGCGTCTTCGGCCACGCCAAGCGAACGGAGGTCCGCCAGGGCGCGGTTCATTTCCAGTGCTGGGGCCAGCGAGGTACCGATTCCGCTAAGCGAGCCTTGCAACTTTTTCGTTGCGTCGCCCAGGTCGCTGATGCCTTTGGTCATCTTTTCCAGAGGCGCGCTGACCTTGTCGGTCAGTTGCAGGATGTAGTCCAGCCGGCTGGTTGCGTTAACTGTGCTCATGGGATGTCAGCTTCCGTTGAATGCACGTGCGATGCCGTTGGCGATGGCGATTTCCATTCGCCGCCAGTGCTCGTCCTCCAGCCACTTGGCTGTGCCCAGGTTCTCGGGCGTGGCGGATGCACCGGGCAGCCAGCGTTCGGCCAGGGCCAGCAACTGGCCCAGGCCGTCCTCGGTCAGTCGCTCTGCGTGGCCGAGCGCTTTTTTACGGTGACCTCGACGGTCGGCGCGTATTCCTCGACCAGGGCGCCGGCCAGCTGGATGACGGTCATCGGGTTGGCCAGCAGCGGCTTGAGCTGGTCCTTGTGCTCGGGCTTCACGGCGGTGACCAGCAGGTTGTTGGCCGGGGCGACCTTGTTGGACGGGGTCAGGGCGTTGATGTACTTGGTCATCAGCGCCGGATCGACGGCGAAGTCCAGGGACAGGTCGCCGACTTCCAGGGTGATTTCGGTGCGTTGGGTCATGGGGTAGTACTCCAATGAAATACGGGAATCAAAACGAAGGGGTGAGCGCTGCGCTGCGCTCGTGGCGGTGCTGGCAGGGAACGCAGCGGCGCATGCCACCCAAGGCGCGGCGCGCTTCGGGGATCTCGTCGCCGCAGTCCGCGCAATCGGTGAGGCTCGGCCCAGTCGCCGCCCGTCGGTCACGCACAGCGGCGATCGCCAGATCACGCCTGAGCTGTTCCAGGGCCTGGGCGCGGTCGAATGGGCACACCATCAGCTCAGGCCCTCGACCTCGGCGAAGGACAGGTACGGCACGCCGTTGACATGGATGAAGTCGGGGCTGGTGACGTCGAACGGCAGCTTGTGCTTGGTCTTCTCACCGCCCTTGGCGTCGATGTTGAGCAGGCTGGAGATCTTGAAGCGGCAGCCGAAGGCCTCGACGCGGATCTCGTCGGTGGGGGTCTTGGCGTAGAACAGCTGGTCGAAGGTGCCCAGCTGGCGGAAGCTGCCGGCCTTGGCGGCGGCTTCGATGATCAGGTTGAAGTTGCTGGTGTCCACTTCCAGCTCGCCGCTGGCGGCCACGTCGCCGGCGACCCAGCCGTCCGGCACGCCCTTGGTGTGGGCCACGGCGCTGTTGTCGGTGATGTCGAGGGTTGCACTTTCAACGTGAATCTTCAGGTCGCCCACGTTGATGTCGAAGTTCAAGCCACTGATCTTGGCCATGGGTTACTCCTGGTTGTCCTGGGAAAGGTCCAGCGCGATGTTCGCGGTGATGTCCTTGGGGCAGTTGTGCGGGCGGATGCGGATGAACACTTCCACCTGGGTGTGGCTCTTCCAGACGATGACCAGGTCGCCGTCGCGGGGTGGCTGGATTTCGCCCGGGAATACTTCGCCTGCGAATTTCACTGCCTTGGCCATGCGGCGCAGCGGCGCCATCAATGCGCTGGTGTTGGCGGCCATGCTGGCGGGGCTGTTGTTCAGGCGGCGGTCGCCGATACGGCGGATCAGCAGCGGACGCACCTGGCGGGCGGCCTTGTCGGCCAGGCGCAGGTATTCCAGGACCTGGAAGTCGCTGCCAGCAGTGTCGAGCATGTTGGCGTCGCCCCAGTACACACCCTCGTAGTCCGGGTAGGTCTGGGATACGGAGAAGCGTGCCTTGTCCAGCTCGCTGCGTACTGCCGAGGGCAGCGGCACGCCGTCCTTGTCCGTGGGTACCGCGCCCAGGCCCAGGACAGGACCACTGGCGACGCGCATCGGGGTATCGGCGATGCTCCAGGCGGCATTGGCCAGGCGACCGGCGAGCACGCCCAGGTCGTTGCCGTGCAGCTGCGGCACTACCACGACACGTGGCGCGGCGATACCGTCGGTGAGCGCCTTCTGCTCGAGCAGGTAGTCCGACCAGGTTACAGTCGGCAGGATGCCGGCGGACGCGGCCAGGACGAACGAACGCCGGCCATGGCGAGCGTTCAGCTGTTCGGCGGCAGTATGCAAGGCCAGCAGTTCCGCGCCGACGGTCACCGGCTTGGTGACGACGATGCCTTCGACCGAGTAGCCGTGTTGCTGGGCGTACTCCAGCGCGCTGGCCCAGTCGCCTTCGGCGCCGATCGGCGCGGCCAGGCAGGCCCAGCGGCCGCCGCCGTTGGCGCGGGCGGCGATCAGTTGGGTCTTCAGGTCGCTGGCGGCCACGCCCAGTTCGTTGTCCAGGTCGCTGTCAGTGTTCAGGGCCAACAGCTTGCCGACGTTCTTGGCGGCGGGGCCGATGAAAAGGAAGTAGCGTTCGATCTCGGTCACGGCGCCCTGGCCGAGGTTGAGATTGTTCACGCTGATTTTACCGAGTGCCATAGGTTGCCTCGTTAGCGGGGTGATTGAAGGGTTGTGCCGGAGCCTGCCAATCAGGTTGCCGGCGGGACGGGCGCTGGGCCCTGGTAACAGGTCAGGGGAGGGTGCTGCCCTGCACGACCACATCGCCTTGTTCGGCGACCCACAGGTCGTGGGGCTGGAATGACCAGGTCTTGCCGAAGACCTCGATTTCTCCGGCTGCGTCCTCGGTCAGGTAAAGGGGCTCGACGAACTCCAGAGCCAGCGACACATCCAGCAAGTCGCTGCCTGGGACCTTCTGTTTGACGGTGAGGGTCGGGGCCGGAAGGGCGAATAGATGGCGCCCGGGGTCTTTGGCTTCCAACCAACTCCCGGCGAGGGCCATCAGGCGTCCGGGATGGCCGCTGTAGTCGTCGAGATCGAACAGGGCGCGGTAGCGCAGGTTGCCCATGTGCAGACCCAGTTCGGTCTGTGTCCAGGCCAGTTGCAGGTCGAGTTGCTGCGCCCCGGCATGCAGTTGTTCAGCGGGCACCAGCTTGCGTTCGAGCAGATAGCTGGTCAGTGCTTTCAACTGGTTCATGGGGCTGACCTCGGGGCGGGGTTGCCTGAATAAATCATCGTTGGGTACTCGTGTGAGAGTTTCTGGCCCTGGGGAGCGGCATTCCAAAAAGCCCGCCGTGCAGGCTTTTCAGTAATGCGCGTGGTCACCGCTGGCCACGACTGGTGACGCCATGCGGTTGCGCTTCGAATTGGTGACTCCGACCGCGGCCGTGTGCCCGCCGGATAACTGATCGTGGTGCTTTACGCTGCACACCCGGGCCAGTTGCCAACCCTTTGAACAGTCGAGGCCTGTTCATCGCTGCCTGTGTAACAACCGGTTGCTGTCCGGTTCGAGATACAGGTTATGCAGCAATGCATATGCAGTCAATGCAAGGATGGAAATATTTATGCATAGAGAATTGCCGATATGCATGTCGGTCTTTGCGGGCGGGGGTTGTAGGGCTTTTCTGTGGGCGAAAAAAAACCCGCCGAAGCGGGTTTTTTCAGGGGCGCTGCATCAGACGTTGAAGCGGAAGTGCATCACGTCGCCGTCCTTGACGATGTAGTCCTTGCCTTCAAGGCGCCATTTACCGGCTTCCTTGGCACCGCTCTCACCCTTGAACTGGATGAAGTCGTCATAGGCCACCACTTCGGCGCGGATGAAGCCTTTCTCGAAGTCGGTGTGGATAACGCCGGCCGCCTGCGGCGCGGTGGCGCCCACGCGCACGGTCCAGGCACGCACTTCCTGCACGCCGGCAGTGAAGTAGGTCTGCAGGTTGAGCAGCTCGTAGCCGGCGCGGATCACGCGGTTCAGGCCAGGCTCTTCCAGGCCCAGGGCCTCGAGGAACATGTCCTTCTCCTCACCGTCGTCGAGCTCGGCGATCTCGGCTTCGATCTTGTTGCACACCGGTACCACGACCGCGCCTTCTTCCTCGGCGATGGCCTTGACCACGTCCAGGTGCGGGTTGTTGTCGAAGCCATCTTCGGCAACGTTGGCGATGTACATCACCGGCTTGCTGGTCAGCAGGTGGAAACCGCGGATGACGGCTTTCTCGTCGTCAGCCATGTTCTTCATCAGGCTGCGTGCCGGCTTGCCTTCGGTGAAGTGCGGGATCAGTTTTTCCAGGATGGCCTTTTGCGCCAGGGCATCCTTGTCGCCGCCCTTGGCGTTGCGGGCGACCTTCTGCAGTTGCTTCTCGCAGCTGTCGAGGTCGGCGAAGATCAGTTCGAGGTCGATGATCTCGATGTCGCGCTTGGGGTCGACGCTGTTGGAAACGTGGATCACGTTCTCGTCTTCGAAGCAGCGCACCACGTGGGCGATGGCGTCGGTCTCGCGGATGTTGGCGAGGAACTTGTTGCCCAGGCCTTCACCTTTCGAGGCGCCAGCGACCAGGCCCGCGATGTCGACGAATTCCATGGTGGTCGGCAGGATGCGGTTCGGCTTGACGATCTCCGCCAGCGCGGCCAGGCGTGCGTCGGGCATCGGCACGATGCCGCTGTTCGGCTCGATGGTGCAGAAGGGGAAGTTCTCCGCCGCGATGCCGGACTTGGTCAGGGCGTTGAACAGGGTGGACTTGCCGACGTTGGGCAGGCCGACGATGCCGCAATTGAAACCCATGGGTATTCCCCTATCTAAAAGTGTCAGGCCTTCTGGCTGTGCAGTTCGCGCATCGCCTTGGCGAAGTCGCCGGCAAGCACGTCGGGCATCACGCCGAGGGCAAAATCGATGCTGGCGTCGAGCTTCTCCTGCTCGGCGCGCGGCGCGCGGCCCAGGACGAAGTTGGAGACCAGTTTGGCGTCACCCGGGTGGCCGATGCCAAGCCGCAGGCGGTGGAAGTCGTTCTGGTTGCCGAGCTGCGCGATGATGTCGCGCAGGCCGTTGTGCCCACCATGGCCGCCGCCTCTCTTGAGC
The DNA here is from genome assembly GCF_001007005.1 of Pseudomonas sp. CCOS 191. Classification (NCBI taxonomy): domain Bacteria; kingdom Pseudomonadati; phylum Pseudomonadota; class Gammaproteobacteria; order Pseudomonadales; family Pseudomonadaceae; genus Pseudomonas; species Pseudomonas sp. CCOS 191. The sequence goes on along the minus strand of NZ_LN847264.1, from coordinate 5,158,369 downwards.
TTGGCGACGCCGGGGGGCAGGTCGAGTTCGTCGTGCGCCACCAGGATCGCTTCCGGCTTGATGCGGAAGAAATTCGCCAGAGCCGCCACGGATTGGCCGCTACGGTTCATGTAGGTGGTGGGGATCAGCAAACGAACATCGTTGCCCTGATGGCTGAACTTAGCCGTCAGACCGAAATACTTTTTGTCAGCGGACAGCGAGACGCGCTGGGCGCTGGCGAGGCGTTCAACGAAAAGAGCCCCTGCGTTATGCCGGGTCTGTTCGTATTCGGGGCCGGGGTTACCCAGGCCGACGATCAACTGGATGGCGGTCACGTCAGGGGCTCTTCCTTGGAGTTGGTGGGTTACGGTGCGCGCGGCACTGTAACCCGATCAACGCCGGCGTGCGAGTGGATTACTCGGCAGCGCCTTCAGCAGCTTCAGCGGCAACGCGCGGGGCGTGGACGTTGGCAACAGCTTTGTCATCACCGTGGGCCAGAGCAACGAACTCTACGCCTTTCGGAGCTTTCAGGTCCGACAGGTGGATGATGGTGCCGACTTCGGCGTTGGCCAGGTCGACTTCGATGAACTCAGGCAGGTCTTTGGCTTCGCAGGAAACTTCGATCTCGGAAACGACGTGCGAGATTTCGCCGCCTTTCTTGATCGGGGCTTCTTCGCCGACGAAGTGAACCGGGACCTTGGCGGTCAGCTTCTGACCAGCAACAACGCGAACGAAGTCGGCGTGCATGATGAAGCCTTTGGCCGGGTGACGCTGCATGGCCTTGACCACGACGTTCTGCTTGGCGCCGTCGACATTCAGTTCGATAACGTGGCTGAAGGCAGCTTCGTTTTCGAACAGCTTGGCGATTTCCTTGGCCACGATGGTCAGGGACTGGGCTTCTTTATCGCCACCGTAGACAACGGCAGGGATGTTGGCGGAGTGACGCAGGCGGCGGCTCGCACCTTTCCCCAGGTCAGTACGCGCTTGGGCGTTCAGGATGAAATCAGTCATTTTGCTTCTCCAAAATAGCCCCCCGAGGGCGTTTGCGACCAGCGCCAACGGGGATGGCAAAAAAGCCCCGCCCCAACGAATGCTGGGGCGGGGCGCTTCATATCAACACGTGTTCCGCTTAGCGGAACATCGCGCTGATCGATTCTTCGTTGCTGATGCGGCGTACCGCTTCAGCGACAACCGGTGCGATATCCAGCTGGCGGATACGGTCACAGGCTTGAGCAGCGGCGGACAGCGGAACGGTGTTGGTCACCACCAGCTCGTCCAGTACCGACTTCTCGATGTTCTCGATCGCGCGGCCCGACAGGACAGGGTGCGTGCAGTAGGCGTAAACCTTGGCAGCGCCGTGTTCTTTCAGGGCCTTGGCCGCGTGGCACAGGGTGCCGGCGGTGTCGACCATGTCGTCTACCAGGATGCAGGTGCGTCCTTCGACGTCGCCGATGATGTGCATAACCTCGGAGTGGTTAGCCTTTTCGCGGCGCTTGTCGATGATCCCGAGATCGACGCCCAGGGACTTGGCGACGGCGCGAGCACGCACCACACCACCGATGTCCGGGGAAACGATCATCAGGTTCTCGAAACGCTGGTCTTCGATGTCGTCGACCAGTACGGGCGAGCCGTAGATGTTGTCGACGGGGATATCGAAGAAACCCTGGATCTGGTCAGCGTGCAGGTCGACGGTGAGTACACGGTCGATACCTACGACAGTGAGCATGTCAGCGACGACTTTGGCGCTGATGGCTACACGTGCCGAACGCGGACGGCGGTCCTGGCGGGCGTATCCGAAGTAAGGAATCACGGCGGTGATTCGCGACGCTGAGGAGCGGCGGAAGGCGTCGGCCATCACTACCAGTTCCATCAGATTGTCGTTGGTAGGGGCACAGGTGGGCTGAATGATGAAGACGTCTTTACCGCGGACATTTTCGTTGATTTCAGCACTGATTTCGCCGTCGGAGAACTTACCGACAGAAACATCACCCAGTGGAATATGCAGCTGACGTACGACACGCCGAGCCAGATCGGGGTTTGCATTCCCCGTGAAGACCATCATCTTGGACACGCGCAGTACCTGAAGGCTGAGGGTAACCTGGATGAGTATAAGAAATGGCAGGGGCGGCTGGATTCGAACCAACGCATGGCAGGATCAAAACCTGCTGCCTTACCGCTTGGCGACGCCCCTGTATCTGTTGCTGCGAATTCTTATGAACTCGACTTCTTGATCAGACTTTGCAGCTTGCGATGCAACATCGAAACATTGCTTCCTTTCGCCACAAACCCTGTTTGGGTCTCTGAAAGAAGGGCCAGAACTTTATCAGCTTCGGCTTTGCTTGGGAAGGCCCCAAACACACAACTTCCAGTGCCGGTCATTCGAGCTTCGGTAAATTTACCCAATGAAATCAGCGCATTGCGAACTTCAGGATAACGTTGCTCTACTACCGGTTGGCAGTCATTTCGACTGTTTCCCTCGGGAACGGGGCGCATCTTAAGGGGGAGGGAATCACGTGTCAACTCTGGATGCGAAAAAATTTCCGCTGTACTGACAGACACTTGCGGCACCAGCACGACATACCAGGGTTCGGCGGGGTCGACCGGGGTCAGTTGCTCGCCGACACCCTGGGCAAAGGCAGCATGGCCACGGACGAACACAGGTACGTCCGCGCCGAGCGAAAGGCCCAGGGTCGCCAGGCGATCTTCGTCCCAGTCCAGTTGCCACAAGTGCGCAAGTGCCAGCAGGGTGGTCGCCGCGTCAGAGCTGCCGCCACCGATGCCGCCGCCCATGGGCAGTACCTTGTTTAGCCAGATGTCGGCACCGAGCTGGGTGCCGGACTGGGTCTGCAGCATGCGCGCCGCGCGAACGATCAGGTTGCTGTCGTGGGGCACGCCGGCAATTTCAGTCCGCAGGCAGATCTGGCCATCGTCGCGCAGGGCGAAGCTCAGTTCGTCGCCATGCTCGAGAAACTGGAACACGGTTTCCAGCTCGTGATAACCATCGGCGCGGCGCCCGGTAATGTGCAGCCAGAGGTTGAGCTTGGCCGGCGCAGGCAGTGTCAGCTTTTGCATCGAATCAGTGCCCCAGCTGGCGTGGCTGCCAGTCCTTGACCACCAGGGTCACGTCGATGTTCTCGCCGTGCAGCTTCAGGCGCTCGGGCAGCCAGTAGCCGTTCTGCTCCACATAGCTCAGGTATTCGACCTTCCAGCCGTCCTGGGCGAGGCTGGCCAGGCGGCTGTCGCCGTCGAGGGTCAGCTGGCTCTTGCTGTCTGGGGCGGGCAGGCCGCGCACCCACCAGACCAGGTGCGACACCGGCAGGCGCCAGCCCAGTTGTTCTTCCAGCAGGGCCTCGGGGTTGGCCGCCTCGTAGCGGCCCTGGTTGGCGACTTCCAGCACCACGCCGCCGGGGCGCCCGGTCAGGCGTGCCGCGCCGCGGCCCAGGGGGCCGGCCAGGCGGATGTCGTAGTAGTCCTGGCGTTGCAGCCAGAACAGCGTGCCGCTGCCCGAATCACGGGGGGCACGGATGCCGACCTTGCCGTTGATCTGCCAGCCGTCGAGGCTGCCCAGCTGCTGTTTGTGCTCGCGCCACAGCTGCGGGTTGCCCTGGCCCTGCACGGCTTCCTTGCTGCCGAAACCGGCGCAGCCGGCGAGCAGGGCGATGAGGGTGAAGGTGATGCAATGACGCAGGAACATGGTTTACAGGCTCTCGGATCCGGTCAGGCGCAGGAGGGTCTTGCGCAGGATGGGGCTGTCGGCCTGGGCTTCGAAGCCCTTGGCCCAGACTTGGCGGGCTTCGCGGCGTTTGCCGTTGGCCCAGAGGACTTCGCCCAGGTGGGCGGCGACTTCATGATCGGGGAAGCGTTCGAAGGCCAGGCGCAGCTGGCGCTCGGCTTCCTCGAGGTTGCCCGTGCGATAGGCGATCCAGCCCAGGCTGTCGAGCACGGCCGGGTCGTCTGGGGTGAGCTGGTGGGCTTTTTCGATCAGCGCCTTGGCTTCGCCGTAGCGGGTGGTGCGGTCGGCCAGGGTGTAGCCCAGGGCGTTGAGGGCCATGGCGTTTTCCGGCTCGCGGGCGATGATGGCGCGCAGGTCTTTTTCCATCTGCGCCAGGTCGTTGCGCTTCTCGGCCAGCATGGCCCGGGTGTAGAGCAGGTTGAGGTCGTCGGGGTAGCGCTTTATCGCCTGCTCCAGCACTTGGGAAGCCTGGGCTTCCTTGCCGTTGTTGCCCAGGCTCTCGGCCTCGATCAGGTACAGCTGGATGGCGTAGTCCGGCTGCGCCTCGCGGGCCTCGGCGAGCAGTTTCGAGGCTTCGGCGCTGCGGCCGTTGGCAATCAGGATATCGGCCTGGCGCAGTTGTGCCGGCAGGTAGTCCGGGCCGGGGCCGACCAGGGCGTACTCGCGCAGGGCGGCGGCCGGCTGGCTGCGTTCTTCACGGATACGGCCGAGGTTGAGGTGGGCGGCATCGACATTGGCGTCACGCTCGACCAGTTCCTGCAGATAGCCTTCGGCCTCGTCCCAGTGCTTGGTCTCCAGGCATACCAGGGCCAGCGAGTAGCGGATCTCGTCGTCTTCCGGGTATTGCTGGAGCAGGCTCTCGAACTCGGCCTTGGCGTCGTCGATGCGGTCCTGCTCGACCAGGGTGCGCGCGTAGGTCAGGCGCAGGCGCTTGTCTTCGGGGTTGTCGCGGATCGCGCCGCGCAGCAGCGGCAGGGCCTCCGGACCGCGGTCCAGGGCCTGCAGCAGGCGGGCGCGCAGCAGCACCGGGGCGATCTCGCCATTCTGTGGCGGGTGGGCCTCGAGCAGGTCGAGTGCCTGTTGCGGCTTGTCATCCTGGTTCAGCAGCAAGGCCTTGCCAAACACCAGCTGGCTGTTCTCGGGGTACTTCACCAGCAGGCGGTCGAAGCTTTGCATCAAGCCGTCGCGGGTATGCTGGTCGGTCTCGGCGGCCGACAGGGCGAGGAAGTCGAAATGGGTATCGCCCTGGCCTTGCAGCACCTTCTCCATATAAGTCATGGAGTCGTCGTAACGCCCGGCGCGTGCCAACTGGATGGCGGCGGCGCGCTGGGCGTCGAGGTTCTGCGGGTCGTTGCGGGCCCAGATCAGCGCGGTGTCCAGGGCCGGTTCGTCGGCGCCCAGGTACTCGGCGATGCGATAGGCGCGTTCGGAGACAGCCGGGTCCTGGGTCTTCTCGGCCTGATCAACGTAGTTGGCCAGGGCGATGTCGAAGCGGTTGCGCTGGCCAGCCAGTTCCGCCACCAGCAGGCTGTACAGGGTGTCCTGCTTGAACGATCCGTACACCACGGGCTTTTCCGCGCTCTTGCCGGCGTCGGCGGCGGGCGTCTGAACGTCCGTCTTCGGGGCCAGGCTCTGGCAGCCTTGAAGCAGGGCGAGGGCAAGCAGCAATGCGTAGGATTTGTTCATAGGGGCTTATAAAGAGGCTAAACCGGCGGTCGGAGCATGATGACACAAGCGCGATGGCAAACCCACCTGCGAAGGTCGTGGTGTGAAGCGGCGCTTCGGAGTATAGGGACAATGTATGGCCGTGGTGGTTCGTAACGGCCTTGCGGCATCCTGCCCTTGCCCTTGCCCTTGCCCTTGCCCTTGCCCTTGCCCTTGCCCTTGCCCTTGCCCTTGCCCTTGCCCTTGCCCTTGCCCTTGCCCTTGCCCTTGCCCTTGCCCTTGTTTTTGCTTTTGCTTTTGCTTCTAGGTGCGCGGTAGTTCAGGCAACGCAAAATGCGACTTCAGGAGGCCGAACGCAGGTCTTGCGGAGGGAGGTGACGGGCATGGATGCCCGTCAAGCGCTGCGCCCCAGGATGGGGCGTTCAGCGCGGTCCTCCCGGGAGCAAGGCCGGAGTGAGGGGACCCCGGAGCGAAGCGTAGGGGCCGGATGAATGGAGCCGGGCGGCTTTGGTTACTTTGGCCGTCCAAAGTAACCCGCCGTAAGGGCGGAAAGGTGACTATGCGTCGCCATCGCCAATGAATGAGCGTATAACTTTCAAAACCCACGCTCTGAAAGTCAAAGTCAAAGTCAAAGTCAAAGTCAAAATCGGTCGGCGCGGGTTTCTACAGGTGCAAGCGCATTCATTTACGATGTCGACGCATAGTCACCTTTTCGCCCTTACGGCGAGTCACTTTTTGTCAAACGCGACAAAAAGTAACCAAAAAACGCTGCGCTCCATTCATCCGGCCCTCCGCTTCGCTCCGGGTTCCCTCACTCCGGCCTTGCTCCCGGGAGGACCGCGCTGAACGCCCCATCCTGGGGCGCAGCGCTTGACGGGCATCCATGCCCGTCACCTCCCTCCGCAAGGCCTGCGTTCGGCCTCCTGAAGTCGCGAAGTTACGGGCGGCGCCTGGGCTGACGCAGCTGTCGCTAGTGGACTATGGGATAAACTCTCGATCGGCAACGGCAACGGCAACGGCAACGGCAACGGCAACGGCAACGGCAACGGCAGGGATGGGTAGCGGTGCCGGGTGATAGGCACGCCGCATTGGCACAATAGCGAACGGTGGTTGTTCTAAAACCTGCGAAGTAGGACAATTATCGGCTTCACGTCCCAACCAGCGATCTTGCATGGCCTTTCTTGCCCTTGGTATCAACCATAAGACTGCCTCGGTAGACGTACGCGAGCGCGTGGCGTTTACGCCCGAGCAGCTGGTCGATGCCCTGCAGCAGCTGTGCCGACTGACCGCCAGCCGCGAAGCGGCGATCCTGTCGACCTGCAACCGTAGCGAACTCTATATAGAACAGGACCACCTTGCCGCCGATGCCGTGCTGCAATGGCTGGCCGACTATCATCAGCTGAGCCTCGACGAGCTGCGCGCCAGCGCCTATGTCCACGAGGAGCACGACGCGGTCCGGCACATGATGCGCGTGGCCTCCGGCCTCGATTCGCTGGTGCTCGGCGAGCCGCAGATCCTCGGCCAGATGAAGTCGGCCTACGCCGTGGCGCGCGAGGCCGGCACTGTCGGGCCGCTGCTTGGGCGCCTGTTCCAGGCCACCTTCAGTGCCGCCAAGCAGGTGCGCACCGATACCGCCATCGGCGAGAACCCGGTGTCAGTGGCGTTTGCCGCGGTCAGCCTGGCCAAACAGATCTTCTCCGACCTGGGCCGCAGCCAGGCGTTGCTGATCGGCGCCGGCGAGACCATCACCCTGGTCGCCCGCCACCTGCACGAGCAGGGTGTGCGGCGTATCGTCGTGGCCAACCGTACCCTGGAGCGCGCCAGTATCCTCGCCGAGCAGTTCGGTGCCCATGCGGTGCTGCTGGCGGACATCCCGCAGGAGCTGGCCAACAGCGACATCGTCATCAGTTCCACCGCCAGCCAGTTGCCGATCCTGGGCAAGGGCGCGGTGGAGAGTGCGCTGAAACAGCGCCGGCACAAGCCGATCTTCATGGTCGACATCGCCGTGCCGCGAGACATCGAGCCGCAGGTCGGCGAGCTGGATGACGTCTACCTCTATACCGTCGACGACTTGCATGAAGTGGTCGCGGAAAACCTCAAGAGCCGCCAGGGCGCGGCCCAGGCCGCCGAGGAACTGGTATCGGCGGGCGCGGACGATTTCATGGTGCGCCTGCGCGAGCTGGCGGCGGTGGACGTGCTCAAGGCCTACCGCCAGCAGAGCGAGCGCCTGCGCGACGAGGAACTGCAAAAGGCCCAGCGCCTGCTGGCCAACGGCGGCAACCCCGAGGACGTGCTCATGCAGCTGGCCCGGGGCCTGACCAACAAGCTGTTGCATGCACCCAGCGTGCAACTGAAAAAGCTCTCCGCCGAAGGCCGCCTCGATGCGCTGGCCATGGCCCAGGAACTCTTCGCCCTCGACGAGGGCTCGACGGACAAAACCCCGCAATGAAAGCGTCGCTGCTGAACAAACTGGACACGCTCCAGGACCGCTTCGAGGAACTCACCGCGCTGCTCGGTGATGCCGAAGTCATTTCCGACCAGACGCGCTTTCGCGCCTATTCCCGCGAATATGCCGAAGTGGAACCGGTCATCGGGGCCTATAAAGAGTGGCGCAAGGTCCAGGACGACCTTGAAGGTGCCCAGGCGCTGCTCAAGGACGCCGACCCCGATCTGCGCGAGATGGCGGTCGAGGAGGTGCGCGAGGCGAAGGAGCAATTGATCGGTCTTGAGTCGACGCTGCAGCGCATGCTGCTGCCCAAGGACCCCAACGACGGGCGCAACGTGTTCCTGGAAATCCGTGCCGGCACCGGTGGCGACGAGGCGGCGATCTTCTCCGGCGACCTGTTCCGCATGTATTCGCGCTATGCCGAAAAGCGCGGCTGGCGCCTGGAGATCCTCTCCGAGAACGAAGGCGAGCACGGTGGCTACAAGGAGATCATTGCCCGGGTCGAAGGGGACAGCGTCTACGGCAAGCTGAAGTTCGAGTCCGGCGCGCACCGTGTGCAGCGTGTGCCGGAAACCGAGTCGCAAGGCCGTATCCATACCTCCGCCTGCACCGTGGCGGTGTTGCCCGAGCCCGACGAGCAGGTGGCGATCGAGATCAACCCGGCCGACCTGCGCGTGGACACCTACCGCGCATCCGGTGCCGGCGGCCAGCACGTCAACAAGACCGATTCGGCGATCCGTATCACCCACTTGCCCACCGGCATCGTGGTCGAGTGCCAGGAAGAACGTTCGCAGCACAAGAACCGTGCCCGCGCCATGTCCTGGCTCTCGGCCAAGCTCAACGACATGCAGACCAGCGCCGCGCAGAACGCCATCGCCAGCGAGCGCAAGCTGCTGGTCGGCTCGGGCGACCGCTCTGAACGCATCCGTACCTACAATTATCCTCAGGGCCGGGTCACCGACCACCGCATCAACCTCACCCTTTACTCGCTCGACGATATTCTCGCCGGTGGCGTGGACGCGGTGATCGAACCGTTGCTGGCCGAATACCAGGCCGATCAGCTGGCTGCCCTGGGGGACTGAGATGACCATCATCGCCAGCTTGTTGCGCAATGCACAGTTGCCCGACTCGCCGACCGAACGGCTGGACGCCGAGTTGCTCCTGGCCGCGGCCCTGGGCAAGTCGCGCAGCTACCTGCACACCTGGCCCGAGCGCATCGTCAGCAGCGAGGCGGCAGCCGCCTTCGCCGGCTACCTCGAGCGCCGTCGCGCCGGTGAACCGGTGGCCTATATCCTCGGCCAGCAGGGGTTCTGGAAGCTGGACCTGGAGGTGGCGCCGCACACGCTGATCCCGCGGCCGGACACCGAACTGCTGGTGGAAACCGCCCTGGAGCTGGTTTCGCCCAAGCCCGCCCGAGTACTCGACCTGGGCACCGGCACCGGGGCTATCGCCCTGGCCCTGGCCAGCGAGTGTCCTGGTTGGCAGGTGGTGGCGGTGGACCGTATCGACGAGGCCGTGGCCCTGGCCGAGCGCAACCGCCAGCGCCTGGGCCTGGGCAATGTCCAGGTGCGTGCCAGCCACTGGTTCGACGCCCTCGCCGGTGAGCGCTTTGACCTGATCCTCAGCAACCCGCCCTATATCCGCGCCGCCGATCCGCATCTGGTGGCCGGTGACGTGCGTTTCGAGCCCAGTAGCGCGTTGGTGGCCGGTGAAGACGGGCTGGACGATCTGCGCGTGATCGTCGCCCAGGCGCCAGGGCATCTGTTGCCTGGTGGCTGGCTGCTGCTCGAACATGGCTACGATCAAGCCGCCGCGGTTCGTGAATTGCTGGTGATCGGCGGCTTCACCGAGGTGGTCAGCCGCGTTGACCTGGGTGGCCATGAACGCATCAGCCTGGGGCGCCTGCCATGCTGAGCGACCAGGAACTGTTGCGCTACAGCCGACAGATCCTGCTGTCGCAGGTGGATATCGACGGCCAGTTGCGCCTGAAACACGGTAAGGCCCTGGTCATCGGCCTCGGCGGGCTGGGCTCGCCGGTGGCGCTGTACCTCGCCGCGGCGGGTGTCGGTGAGCTGCACCTGGCCGATTTCGACACCGTCGACCTGACCAACCTGCAGCGCCAGGTGATCCACGACAGCGACAGCGTCGGCATGAGCAAGGTCGATTCGGCTATCAGGCGTCTGCAGGCGATCAACCCGCAAGTCAGCCTGATTGCCCATCGGCAGGCGCTGGACGAGGATTCGCTGGCTGCCGCAGTGGCGGCAGTCGACGTGGTGCTGGACTGCTCCGACAACTTCGGCACCCGCGAGGCGGTCAACGCCGCCTGCGTCGCCGCTGGCAAACCGCTGGTCAGCGGCGCGGCGATCCGCCTTGAGGGCCAGTTGTCGGTATTCGACACACGGCGCGACACCAGCCCCTGCTACCACTGCCTGTATGGCCATGGCAGCGAAGCCGAACTGACTTGCAGCGAGGCCGGGGTGATCGGCCCGTTGGTAGGGCTGGTCGGTAGCCTGCAGGCACTGGAGGCCCTGAAGCTGCTGGCAGGTTTTGGCGAGCCACTGGTGGGTCGCCTGTTGCTGATCGACGCCTTGAGCACGCGCATGCGCGAGCTGCGGGTCAAGCGTGATCCGGCCTGCGCCGTGTGCGCCACGCGCCATGGCTGAGCGCACGGCGCCGGTGGGCGTGATGGACTCCGGCGTCGGCGGCTTGTCGGTGCTGGCCGAAATCCAGCGCCTGCTGCCCAGCGAGTCCTTGTTGTACGTGGCCGACAGCGGCCATGTGCCGTATGGCGAGAAATCGCCGGACTACATTCGCCAGCGCCTGCGGCATATCGCCGGTTTTTTCCACGAACAGGGCGCCAAGGCCATGGTGCTGGCGTGCAACACCGCCACCGTGGCAGCGGTGGCCGACCTGCGTGAGTTGTATCCGGACTGGCCTCTGGTGGGCATGGAGCCGGCAGTCAAGCCGGCGGCGGCGGCGACCCGTTCCGGCGTGGTCGGTGTGCTGGCGACCACCGGCACCCTGCAGAGCGCCAAGTTCGCCGCCTTGCTCGACCGTTTCGCCAATGATGTGCGGGTGGTCACCCAGCCTTGCCCCGGGCTGGTCGAGCGTATCGAGGCGGGCGATCTGTTCAGCGAACAACTGCGCCAATTGCTCTCGGGCTATGTGAAACCGTTACTGGCGGCTGGCTGTGACACTTTGATCCTGGGCTGCACCCACTACCCCTTCCTGCGGCCAATGCTGGCCGAAATGGTGCCTGCTCAGGTGGCGATCATCGACACCGGGGCTGCCGTGGCGCGCCAACTGCATAGGTTGCTGGACGCGCGCGGGCTGCTCGGCGAGGGCCCGGCGCAGGCGACCGCATTCTGGAGCAGTGGGGAGCCCGACCGCCTGCAGAAGGTCTTGCCGCTGTTATGGCATCAGCCTGGCAACGTGCAGCGCTTCCTGCCTTGAGCTACCCCATGCAGGAGCGGGCAAGCCCGCACTTGCATGTATCAGCTGTGCTTCGGTAGCGGCCACAACTCGCCTGGCTCGAGAACCTCAAGCACCAGTTCGGGTTGACGCTGACCCAGGCGTGCCAGCAACTCCTGCGCAGCACTTTGCGCCGTCCAGGGCTCCGGAATGACCTGTGCCGAGGTCACCGGACCTTTCAGCGACTGTGGCGCCGCGACGGTCAGGTCGATACCCAGCGCCTTCAGGGCGGGACGCTGCAGGCGGAGCCACTGTGGCAGGCTGTTGCTGCCATTGGCTGGCTGGTTCGGCTCGTACAACTGCAATGCCGAGTAACGGCTGAGAACGGCCATGACCTGGGGTTGGTCACCTTTGGCCAGATGCGCCAATGCGCCGACCAGACACTGTTCGGTGGCGCGCAGGTTGCTGCTGACGATCTGTTCGAACAGTTGCGCATCCGCCACATCGGCCGGCAGGTAATCGCAGGTCCCGGCATTGATGATCAGGCAATCCAGCGCGCTCCAGCGGCTCGATAGGCGCTGGGCGGCGCCCGCCAAGTCGTCCCCAAGGCGCATCAGGTGCCCACCGTGGCGCTGGCTCAAGTTGTCCAGTTCCTGGCTATCCCTGCCACTGGCGGCAACCTGTTGCCCACTCGCGAGCAACTGTTCCACCAAGGCCAGGCCAAGTCCGTGGCTGGCACCCGTAATCCAGAAACGACGTGTCATGCTCTATGCCCCCTGATCCTGCCAGCTGGACAAGCTTTTGAAGGCTTCCAATGCGCGTTGGCGACTGCTATCGAGATCGACTATCGGGCCCGAGTAATTATTAGTAGCAAATAGATCGGCAGATTTCACCGGGTAGTGAATCGATTTATCGTCCCTGTCCTTCAATTCCGGCAGCCATCGACGAATGAACACACCCTTCGGGTCGAAGCGCTGTGACTGGGTAACAGGATTGAAAATGCGGAAATAGGGCACTGCGTCAGTGCCTGTAGAGGCACTCCACTGCCAGCCGCCGTTGTTGGCGGCCAGATCGCCGTCTATCAGGTGGCGCATGAAATGCCGCTCGCCATGCCGCCAGTCGATCAGCAGGTTCTTGCTGAGAAACATGGCGACGATCATGCGCAACCGGTTGTGCATCCAGCCGGTGTCCAGCAACTGACGCATGGCGGCATCGATGATAGGGAAGCCGGTGCGGCCTTCCTCCCAGGCCTGCAGGTCGGCAGGCGCATTGCGCCAGGGTAGCGCCTCGGTGTGCGGACGGAAGGCGCGATGCCGCGAGACCCGGGGATAGCCCACCAGCGTGTGTTTGTAGAACTCGCGCCACAGCAGCTCGTTGACCCAGGTCTGCACGCCGACGCTGCCACTGTCGAATTCACCCCGGTTGCTCCCAAGGGCCGCGTGCAGGCACTGACGTGGCGAGACCACACCCGCAGCCAGGTAAGGCGAAAGCTGGCTGGTACCGGCCCGGGCGGGCAGGTCGCGCAGTTGCGCGTAGTCCTCGACGGTTTCGTCGATGAAGTGTTGCAACCGCTGCCGTGCTTCATCCTCACCGGCGGGCCAGTGCTGGCGCAGTGCGTCGGAAGGTGCCTCGAAGCCGTCGATATGCTCGGGTATGACGTCGCCGTGAATACCCAGCGCCTCTTGGCGAAGTACAGGTGGAAGGAGAGAGGGGAGGCTGCGGTGCAGATGTTCCAGGCAGACCCGTTTGAACTGGCTGAAGACCTGGAAATACTGGCCACCGCGGGTCATTACGCTACCGGGCCTGAACAGCAACTGGTCGAGGTGGGCGGTAGCGCCGATTCCTGCCTGTTGCAGCAGGTTCCGAGTCGCTTCGTCGCGCCGGGTCTCGTTGATGCCGTATTCCTCGTTCCAGTGCACGGCCTCGATGCTGTGCTGGCGGCAGACATCGAGCACGCATTGCGGGGCGTCTGCCCACGTATCGACTTGGCGAATCAATAGCGGAATATTCAGCGCCGCGAGTGACTGGCGCAGCAACCGCAGGTTGCGCAGCCAGAAGTCGACTTTGCAGGGTGCGTCGTCATGAGCCAGCCACTGGCCAGGGCTGGCGACCCACAGGGCCACGGTCGGGCCGCGCTGGCAGGCGGCCGCGAGAGCGGTGTTATCGTCCACACGCAGGTCACTGCGTAGCCATATCAATTGCATGGAATACGAGCCCAAGGTTGGTCAGGGTTGTTGTAGGCCGCGCAAGGCGGCTTGCGGGCTGTCGAACAGGTACAGGTCGGTAAGCGACAATGCGCGTAGCTCGGCCTCATGGAGAGTAACCGGGCCGCCGCCCAGGAGTTTCCTCACAGAGATTCCCTTCAGCAAGCGGCCCAGTGCGGCGAGGTCGGGGCGGCGCCCGAGGTGCAGCAGCAGCGCTTGGGGCTGAAGCCGCTCCACGGCCAGGCGCAACTGGCGAGGCTCGACCGACCACTCGAGAATTTCCAAGGGGTGACCATTGCTGCTCAGCAGCCAGGCACAGAGCCAGAACTCGGGGTCGAAGGGGGTATCGTCGGTTCGGGCAAGCAATACGCAGGACCCGGTTAGCGAGTGACCGTCGTGATAGACCCGCGCTCCTAGCTTGCTGCGCAGCCAGGTCTGGAAGAACACCTGCTCCAGGCGTGCGTCGAAATGGGTTTGCCAGCGCAAGGTGAGGGACTCCAACAGCGGCAAGAGCAGGCGCTCGCACACGGTTACGGCAGGGTAGAGGGCCATCACCTGATTCAACAGTTGGTCCAGGGGGCGCTGGGCAAGGCGAGCGATTGCCGTGATCAGTTGCTCGATACGTTCGCCCCATTCGCCCTGGAGGGGTGGCGCAGTGCTCTGCGTGTTGTCCAGCAGCTCGCGCACTTGGCTGATTGCAGCGCCGCGCTCCAGCCAGCGCAGCGCGGCCTGGACCCGTTGCACCTGGTCTTGTGGATAGAGGCGATGGCCCTTGGGTGTGCGCTGAGGCTTGATCAGGCCGTAGCGACGTTCCCAGGCGCGCAAGGTGACCGGGTTGACGCCGGTGAGCCGGGCTACCTCGCCGATGGGCAGCAACTCGTCAGATGGCATTGCGTAGTCCAAGGTCTTCCGGGTGGGGTTGCAGGTAGGCCTGTTGCAGCAGGTAAGGGTCGGGATGGCAGCGCAAATGGTGCTTGAGCAGGGTCAATGGGACCACCAGCGGCACCACGCCTCTCTGGTACTGGCCAATGACCTGCTGCAGCTCGGCCTTGTCGCCCTGGCCCAGGTCGTTGCGCAGATAGCCGCTCAGGTGCTGCAGCACATTGCCGTGGGTGCCGCGGCTGGCGCATCGGCGCAGGGCCTGCATCAACTGGCTGAAGTAGCGCGGGCCGAGCTGCTGCGGATCGTCGTCGCGGCGCATGTTGCCAAGCAGGCGGCCAAGGGTGCGGTACGCCTGGGGATTGTGGGCCATGAGCAGGTACTTGTAGCGGGCATGGAAGCGAATCAGGGCGCCGCGGCTCAGGCCCTGGCGCAGCTGTTGCTGCCAGTCGGCATAGGCATACACGCGGGCGATGAAATTTTCCCGCAGTACCGGGTCGTGCAGGCGACCTTCTTCCTCGACCGGCAGGTCCGGGCGCAGGGCGCAGAAGGCCGCGGCATAGACACCGCGACCATGATGAGCCGGGTGGCCGTCTTCCTGGTACACCTTGACTCGTTCGAGGCCACAGGACGGTGACTTCTGCATGAAGATATAGCCGCAGATATCGTCCAGTTCGCCGGCCATCTGCTCACCGTAGGCGCGCAGTGGGCCGGCAAGGTCGGTGGTGCTGTTGCGCGTGCCGGTGACTGCCGGATGTTCAGGGTCCCCCACCAGGCGGATGGGTTCGCGCGGGGTGCCCAGGCCGATGGCGACTTCGGGGCACAATGGCACCCAGTCAAAGTGCTTGTCGAGCAGGTCGAGGCACAGGCTGGAGGCCTTGTGGCCGGCGTTGTAGCGCACGTTGAGGCCGGTCAGGCAGGCGCTGATGGCCAGGCGCGGCTTGCCGTTGGGCGAGGGAGCGTTCATCACTGTCTCCGAATGACTTGTACAGGCAGCACGATTTGTACAAGGCAATTTCAGCACAGATGCAAACTTATACAAGCAAAATTTTTTGTACAGGTTTTATGAGCGACTAATCCAGATGCTCCAGCAAGCGCCTGGCGGCTTCCTGGCCGCTGAGCCAGGCGCCCTCGACGCGCCCGGACAGGCACCAGTCGCCACAGGCGTACAGGCCCAGGTCGGCATCGGCCAGCGTGCCCCACTCATGGTTGCTGGTGGGGCGAGCGTAGAGCCAGCGGTGGGCGAGGGCAAAGGTTGGCGCGGGTACCACGCACCCGACCAGTTCGGCGAACTCACCCCGCAGCTGCTCGATCACTTCTTCCTTGGCCAGGTCGATATGCTGCCTGCTCCAGCTGGAGGTGGCATGCAACACCCAGGTGTCGAGTTGCTCGTCACGGCCTGGCTTGCTGCGGTTGCGCGCCAGCCAGTCGAGCGGGTTGTCCTGGACGAAGCAGCCCTGCATCGGGGTGTCGAGTGGTGTCTCGAAGCCCAGGGCGATGGCCCAGGTCGGCTCCATCTGCACCCCGGCGGCAACCGCCGCGAGTTTCGGCGCGGCCGCCAGCAACGGTGTGGCCTGAGGGGCCGGCACGGCGATCACCACGCGGCTGAACGGCCCATGGCTGCAGCCTTCGGTGTCCTGCAGGTGCCAGTACTGCTTGCCGCGAAATACCTCGGCGATGCGGCAGCCGAAGTTGACCGTGACATCCTTGAGCAGGCCACGGGTGATGGCGCTCATGCGCGGCACGCCGACCCAGCGCAGCTGTTCGTCGGGGGAGGGCGTCAGTTCGCCATCGCGGTAGTTGTACAGCTGCGGTTTCCACTGTTCGGCCCAGCCCGAGGCGACCCAGTGCTGGACCTGTTCGACGAAGCGCCGGTCACGAGCGGTGAAGTACTGCGCGCCCAGGTCGAGGGCCCCGGCCTCGCTGCGCTTGCTGGCCATGCGGCCTCCGCTGCCATGGCCCTTGTCGAACAGGTGGACGGTCTGCCCGGCCTTCTGCAGGGCCTGGGCTGCGGACAGGCCGGCGATACCGGCTCCGATGATGGCGATGGGTACTGTCATGATGGCCTCTTCGAACCTAGCTTTACGCAGCGTACGCTGCCAGGCAAACCTGTACAATGCACAATGTTTGTATAAGGTTATTCCGCTCGATAGGCAGGTGGCCTATGTTTATCCGAGAGCGATCGGTCAAAAAAGTGCCTTGATCTTAAAAATAGACCACGGCCGCCAAGTGTGAGGACACAGCCATGCATATATTGCTGACCGGCGGTACCGGCCTTATCGGCCAACACCTGTGCCAACGGTGGCTAGGCGAGGGCCATCGCCTGACGGTCTGGAGCCGCAGGCCGGAACAGGTGGCGAAAATCTGTGGCACGGGAGTGCGTGGCGTCGCGCGGCTGGACGATATCGCCGAGGACGACCCAGTGGATGCGGTCATCAACCTGGCCGGAGCGCCCATCGCCGATCGACCCTGGACTGCGGCGCGGCGGACCCTGCTCTGGGCCAGCCGGGTGGCGCTCACCGAGCAGCTGTTGGCCTGGTTGGAGCGCCGCGAACAGCGCCCGCCGGTGCTGATCTCCGGCTCTGCGGTAGGCTGGTACGGCGACGGCGGTGAGCGCGAACTCACGGAGAGCTCGGCCCCGGTGAAGGAGGACTTCGCCAGCCAGCTGTGCATCGCCTGGGAGGAGACTGCCCTGCGTGCCCAGGCATTGGGGATCCGCGTGGTGCTGGTGCGCACCGGCCTGGTGCTGGCAGCCGATGGCGGCTTTTTGTCGCGCCTGCGCCTGCCCTACAAACTGGGCTTGGGCGGGCCTCTGGGCGATGGCCGGCAGTGGATGCCCTGGGTGCATATCGATGATCAAATCGCCTTGATTGATTTTCTCATGCAGCACAAGGAAGCCAGCGGTCCCTATAATGCCTGCGCGCCGGAGCCGGTGCGCAATCGCGAGTTCGCCAAGCGCCTGGGGCGTACCTTGCATCGTCCGGCGTTCATGCCGATGCCGGCGCTGCTGCTCAAGGCCGGGCTCGGCGAGCTGTCGACGCTACTGCTCGGTGGCCAGCGCGCCCGCCCTGTGCGTCTGCTGGCGGCGGGCTTCACGTTCCGTTTCAACGATCTGCAATCGGCGTTGGACAACCTGTCCAGCCGCCTCTGACATAGGACGCTGCATGACCGATCATGCCCTGCTGCTGGTCAACCTGGGTTCGCCGGCTTCCACCTCGGTGGCCGACGTGCGCCGTTACCTCAACCAGTTCCTGATGGACCCGTACGTGATCGATCTGCCCTGGCCGGTGCGGCGGTTGCTGGTGTCGCTGATCCTGATCAAGCGGCCAGAGCAGTCGGCCCATGCCTACGGGTCGATCTGGTGGGATGAAGGCTCGCCCCTGGTGGTACTGACCCGCCGCCTGCGCCAGGCGATGCTCGAGCATTGGCCCCATGGCCCGGTGGAGATCGCCATGCGCTATGGCGAGCCGGCACTGCCTGACGTGCTCGAGCGCCTGGCCGCGCAAGGTGTGCGCAAGGTGACGTTGGCACCGCTTTATCCACAGTTCGCCGACAGTACCGTGACCACGGTGGTGGAGCTGGCGAAGCAGACCATCGCCGAGCGTCGGCTGCCCTTGCAGACCCGCGTGCTCCAACCGTTCTACGAGCATCCCGACTATATCGAGGCATTGGCCGCCAGTGCCCGCCCGTACCTGAAGCAGGACTACGATCACCTGCTGCTTAGCTTCCACGGTTTGCCCGAGCGGCACCTGAAAAAGCTCGACCCCACCGGCAACCATGACTTCCAGGCTGCCGACTGCTGCAAGGACGCCAGCGCCGAGATGCGCGCGGTGTGTTATCGCGGCCAGTGCCTGGCCACGGCCAGGGCGTTCGCTGCGAAGATGGGTATCCCGGAGGGCAAGTGGTCAGTATCGTTCCAGTCGCGTCTGGGGCGGGCCAAGTGGATCGAGCCCTACACCGAAACGCGTCTGGACGAACTGGGCAAGGCGGGAGTGAAGAAGTTGCTGGTGATGTGTCCGGCGTTTGTCGCCGATTGCATCGAGACACTGGAAGAGATCGGCATGCGCGGCAGTGAGCAGTTCGTCGAGGCCGGCGGCAAGGAGCTGGTGCTGGTGCCGTGCCTGAATGACCACCCGGAGTGGGTGAGGGTGCTGGCGGAGATGTGCGAGAAGGCCTGACCAAGTATTCGTGGGAGCAGGTTAGCCCGCTCCCACGAACGCAGCGGCCCGATCAGGGCAACTGATCATCCAGCTTCTTGTTCTTCCAGCCATCATTGCCCGGCAGGATCAGGTTCAGGGCAATGGCCACCACGGCGCACAGGGCGATGCCCTTCAGGCCCCAATCGTCCGGGCCGTCACCGCTGCCGATCAGTACGCCGCCGATACCGAACACCAGGGTCACCGACACGATCACCAGGTTGCGGGCCTCGGCCAGGTCGATCTTGTGGCGGATCATGGTGTTCATGCCCACCGCGGCGATCGAGCCGAACAACAGGCAGAGAATGCCGCCCATCACCGGCACCGGAATACTCTGCAGCAATGCGCCGAACTTGCCGATGAAGGCCAGGGTGATGGCGAATACCGCCGCCCAGGTCATGATCTTCGGGTTGTAGTTCTTGGTCAGCATCACCGCGCCGGTCACTTCGGCGTAGGTGGTGTTGGGCGGGCCGCCGAACAGGCCGGCTGCCGTGGTGGCCAGGCCGTCACCCAGCAGCGTGCGGTGCAGGCCGGGTTTTTTCAGGTAGTCGCGGCCGGTCACGCTGCCCACCGCAATCACCCCGCCGATGTGTTCGATCGCCGGGGCCAGGGCCACGGGCACGATGAACAGAATGGCCTGCCAGTTGAAGGCTGGCGCAGTGAAGTTGGGCAGTTCCAGCCATGGGGCCGCGGCGATCTTGGCAGTGTCGACCACGCCGAAGGCGAACGACAGGGCGAAGCCCACCAGCACGCCGGAGATGATCGGTACCAGGCGGAATATGCCTTTGCCGAACACGGCCACGATCAGCGTGGTCAGCAGTGCCGGCATGGAGATCAGCATGGCGGTCTTGTACGGCATCAGCGCAGCACCGTCACCACCCTTGCCCATCGCCATGTTGGCGGCGATCGGCGCCATGGCCAGGCCGATGGAAATGATCACCGGGCCGATGACCACCGGCGGCAACATGCGGTCGATGAAGCCGGTGCCCTTGATCTTCACCATCAGGCCCATGAAGGTGTACACGAAGCCTGCCGCCATGACGCCGCCCATGGTCTCGGCCAGGCCGAACTGGCCCTTGGCGAGGATGATCGGGGTGATGAATGCGAAGCTCGAGGCCAGGAAAACCGGGACCTGACGGCCCGTGACCAGCTGGAACAGCAGCGTGCCGATGCCGGCGGTGAACAGTGCCACGTTGGGGTCGAGGCCGGTGATCAGCGGCATCAGCACCAGCGCGCCGAATGCCACGAAGAGCATCTGCGCGCCCGAAACGACCTGGCGCCAGAGCGGGTCGTTGAAGCCGTCCTGCATGGTCAGGCGTCCTTCTGCTTGGTGCCGAAGATCTTGTCACCGGCATCACCCAGGCCCGGCACGATGTAGCCGTGCTCGTTGAGGCGCTGGTCGATCGAGGCGGTGTAGATCTGCACGTCCGGGTGGGCTTTTTCCACCACTTCGATGCCTTCGGGCGCCGCGACCAGGACCATGGCGCGGATTTCCTTGCAGCCGGCTTTTTTCAGCAGGTCGATGGTGGCGACCATCGAGTTGCCGGTGGCCAGCATCGGGTCGATGATCAGGGCCAGGCGCTGGTTGATGTCCGGCGCGAGCTTCTCGAGGTAGGTATGGGCCTCGAGGGTTTCTTCGTTGCGGGCCACGCCCACGGCGCTGACTTTGGCGCCGGGGATCAGGCTGAGCACGCCGTCGAGCATGCCGATGCCGGCGCGCAGGATCGGCACTACGGTGATCTTCTTGCCGGCGATTTTCTCGACTTGCACCTTGCCGCACCAGCCGTCGATCTCGTAGGTTTCGAGCGGCAGGTCCTGGGTGGCTTCATAGGTCAGCAGTGCACCGACTTCCTGGGCGAGTTCGCGAAAATTCTTGGTGCTGATATCGGCACGGCGCATCAGGCCGAGCTTGTGGCGGATCAGCGGATGGCGGATCTCACGAGTAGGCATAGGGGGAGGGCTCCGGGAGGCGGGCAAAAAAACCGCGCTAGATTAATCTATTCAGTCCTTGATGTCGTGCAGTCATTGTGCACGTTAGTCCATAAAGGCTTGATCTGGGACGAGCGGATGCGTACCTTTGCCCGCTTTTCCAAAACGCACCCCCTGGAGAGCGCCATGTCCGCCGATCTCGAGCATATCCGTCAAGTGATGCGCGAGGCTGATTGCCTGTACAACGAAGCCGAGGTCGAGGCCGCCATCGCCGAGGTCGGCAAACAGATCTGCAAGGACCTGCACGACAAGAACCCGGTGGTCTTCTGCGTGATGAACGGTGGCCTGATCTTCTCCGGCAAGCTGCTGACCCACCTGCAGTTCCCGCTTGAAGCCTCGTACCTGCACGCCACCCGCTACCGCAACACTACCAGCGGTGGCGAGCTGTTCTGGAAGGCCAAGCCGGAAGTGTCGTTCATCGACCGCGACGTGCTGATCGTCGACGATATCCTCGACGAAGGGCACACCCTCAGCGCCATCATCGAGTTCTGCAAGCACGCCGGCGCCCGCGCCGTGCACACCGCGGTGCTGATCGACAAGGACCACGACCGCAAGGCCAGTCCGGACCTGAAGGCCACCTACACCGGCTTGTCGTGCGTCGATCGCTATGTCTTCGGCTACGGCATGGACTACAAGGGTTACTGGCGCAACGCCAACGGCCTCTTCGCCGTCAAGGGGATGTGAGCATGCGCCAGCCTGCGTTCCTCGATCAGTCGTTGTTCGTCGGGCTGGCACAAAAGGCCGCCGAGAGTCCGCGTGGCCGCCAGCACCACAACTTCCACCAGATGGAAGAGCCCTGCCACCGCATGGCGGTGGGTTTGCAGCCAACTACCTACATTCCACCGCACAGGCACCTGAGTGATGACAAGGCCGAGGTCTTGATCGTCCTGAAAGGGCGCTTGGGTTTGCTGATCTTCGATGACCTGGGACAGGTCACCGACAAACGTGTGCTGCAAGCGGGCGGCGAGTGTCTTGGGGTCGACCTGGTGCCTGGCACCTACCATGGCCTGGTGGTGCTCGAGGCCGACAGCGTCATGTTCGAGTGCAAGGCCGGGCCGTACCGGCCGGTGGGCGAGGGGGAGCACGCTCATTGGGCGCCGCGTGAAGGTGAAGCGGCCGTTGCCGAGTATCACGCCTGGATGCGCGCGCAGTTCGATTAAACCTGCGCCAATCTTGAGCCCGCTCGCTCACCTCAGGACCGGGCTTGCTCCGCGACAGGGCCTGTGCGTAGAGTGCCTGCTCATGCCAAGGAGCCCCACATGCGTGCGATCGTCCCCCTCCTGCTGGCGGTGAGCCTGCCGCTTGCCGCCGCGCCGCTGCACAGCCAGTTCCTCCCGCCCGACGACCTCTCACTGCGCCAGGAAGCACCGGCCAGCCAGCAACTGCTGCAGGTAACCGACTACAGCGTGGTGGTCGGCACCCAGCGCCAGTCCGACCAGCAGCCGATCCCGATTACCTCTTCCTTGCAGGTGCGCCTGAAGGGCAAGCCGCTGAGCAAGGGCTCGACCATCGGTCAGGTCCTGCTCAATTTCGACGGCGAGGGTGGCAAGAGCCTGAAGAAGCCGGTGTACGACGACAAGACCCGCACGCTGACGCTCAACTACCCGTTGGCCGACTATCGGGTGATCATGGACCTGCTGCGCAACGAGACCCTCTACGTGCAGTTCCTCACCTATGCCAACGGCCATATCTGGGCCGACCTGCACACCGGCACCGTACGTACGCGTTGAGGCTCGCCGTCGCCGGGGGGTAAACTGCCGGCCTTCGAAAATGTCCGTGATGGTCCAGTTGGAGTCGGCGATGCGTAAAGACAAGAAACAAGTGATTGGTGACGAGATCAGTGACGAGTACATCAAGACGTTCCTGCAATTCGAGCCGGCCGACGGCCTGACCTCGCCTTCGCATCACAAGCTGATCAAAGGTTACCGTGGTCTGCGCGTCGACGACTTCGAGCGTTACGTCGGCTTCTTCGTGGCAGTCGGCTACGACCTGGACGGCAAGGACGAACATGGCAAGACCTTCGCAGAGGCGATCGCCGACCAGCGCAATGCGCCGGAGTACATCGAGATCATCGACAACGCCCGCAGCTGATCTGGCTGGCCCGCTTTGCGGGCTCGGCCCAGGCACAAAAAAACGCCCCGAAGGGCGTTTTTTCGTTTCAGCCGGATCAGGCGTAATGCTTGGCCGGGCTGCTTTCCACCAGCTCCAGCGCCACATCGTTTTCAGCGCTGATCTTGTGGTACAGGGCCGCGTCGGTGGCCAGGGTCTTCTCACGGGCGGGGAAGATTTCCTTGAGCTTGGCGGCCCAGGCGCCCTTGGCCTGCTCTGGGAAGCAGCGCTCGATCAGCTCGAGCATGATCGACACGGTCACCGAAGCGCCCGGCGATGCGCCCAGCAGGGCAGCCAGGCTGCCGTCCTCGGCGGAGACCAGCTCGGTGCCGAACTGCAGGATGCCGCCTTTCTTCGGATCCTTCTTGATGATCTGCACCCGCTGGCCGGCCACTTCCAGGCGCCAGTCCTCGGCTTTCGCCTCCGGGTAGAAGCGGCGCAGCGATTCCAGGCGCTGCTCCATCGACTGCATCACTTCGCTGACCAGGTACTTGGTCAGGTCCATGTTGTCACGGGCCACGGCCAGCATCGGGCCGATGTTACCCATGCGCACCGACAGCGGCAGGTCCATGAACGAGCCGTGCTTGAGGAACTTGGTGGTGAAGCCGGCGTATGGCCCGAACAGCAGCGATTTCTTGCCGTCGACCACGCGGGTGTCCAGGTGCGGCACCGACATCGGCGGGGCGCCGACCGCGGCCTGGCTGTAGACCTTGGCCTGGTGCTGCTTGACGATCTCCGGGTTGTCGCAACGCAGCCACTGGCCGCTGACCGGGAAGCCGCCGAAGCCCTTGCTTTCCGGGATGCCGGACACCTGCAGCAGGGGCAGGGCGGCGCCACCGGCACCGAGGAAGACGAAGCGGGCGTCCACTTCACGGCTGCCGCCGCTGTTGACGTCCTTGATGCTCACGGTCCAGCCGCTGCCGTTGCGGCGAAGGCCGACGACCTTCTTGCTGTACTTGACCTGGGCATCGGGCGAGTCGCCAAGCAGCTTGAGGAGCTTGTTGGTGAGGGCGCCGAAGTTGACGTCGGTACCTTTCATCACGCGGGTGGCGGCGATGTGCTGGTCGGCCGGGCGGCCTGGCATCATCAGCGGCATCCAGTCCTTCATCACGGCCTTGTCTTCGGTGTATTCCATCTCGGCGAAGGCATGGTGCTGCTTGAGCAGCTCGAAACGCTTCTTGAGGAACGAAACGCCCTTGTCACCTTCGACGTAGCTCAGGTGCGGCACCGGGTTGATGAAGGCGCGCGGCGAGCCGAAGTTGCCTTTGCGGCTCAGGTAGGCCCAGAACTGGCGCGAAACCTCGAACTGGGTGTTGATGTGCACGGCCTTCTTGATGTCGATGCTGCCATCGGCGGCCTGCGGGGTGTAATTGAGCTCGCACAGGCCGGCATGGCCGGTACCGGCGTTGTTCCAGGGGTTGGAACTCTCCGCGGCTCCGGAGTCCATCGCCTCGACGACCTCGAGCTTCAGGGTCGGGTCGAGCTCCTTGAGCAGTACGGCCAGGGTGGCACTCATGATGCCCGCGCCTACCAGTACCACATCAACCGATTCGTTCTGCGCCATTAACGCGTCTCCACAATCTACAGCACCTAATTGACAGCATAGGATCCCTGGGTTGGCCAGGATCGCCATGTCCGACTCTTCGCAGTTCTTGCAACTTCCGCGGACACCGCCAATCAGTCTTGGGTGTTCGGCTATTGAACGCCCATTGCCACGGGTGCGGCAATTCGACTTATGGTCAAGTGGTCCGTCGTGCGTTATGGACCGGCCTCAGGCGTTCATCAGGGATGAGCGCTTTTGCCGTCTGTTCAGGGCTGTTCGGTACACATCTGCCGCTCTTGCACATGCCAGACTGTTCATTTGCTCGCCACACTCTCGTGAAGTTGTGAAAAACCGTTTTTTCACGCTCTTTTGGAGTCGTGAACCTCAAAAGTGGACTGCGCGATGGCAACCCGCAGGTTCATGCGCAGCGGACGGCCGGAAACAGCAGGCACGACAGCCAATGCAAGACCTGAGTGGAAGGCTCTCTGTGGGCGAAGCGTCGAGGGTGCCGGGTTGAAGCGGCGAATGCGGGGCCCGATCAGGAGACGTCCTTATAATCGGGGGGAGATTATAACGATGTCGCGGGCGGAAAGGGCGTACTTGTTGGGTTTTTATTGCAGCGTTTGTCAGGCTGCGAGGGTGCGTTGCTGCCAACGGCGCGTTGCACCGTCGCAAACCCGGGCGCTGGCCGGTAGCGGGCGGCCCAGCCAGGCCAGTCGCGCTTCGCTGACCTGCACCCAGGTGCCGTTGCCCGGCGGCGTGGCGCAGTGCTTGAAGGCCAGGCAGGTGCCATCGCTGTCGAGGCGGGCATAGGTGGCGTGGCGCGGGCGGTGGAAGAGCAAGGTCCAGAGCGAGGCCATGACGTGGCGTCCTGTGAGTGAGGGCTGGCGCAAGGATAAACGCAGGGGCATGAAACGATTGTGACAAGCGGGCCGGGCGATGGCTGGCGTGTGGCGCGCTAGGTATACTGTGGGCCTTTGCCGCTTTTTCTGGAGAAATGCGCATGTTGCAACGTCTGTTGGTCGGTTTGTTCGCGGTGGCCAGCCTGAGCCTGGCCGGATGTGCCCACAGCCCGCAGCAACTCAGCCCGCAACCCAAGCTCACCCAGCAGTTGGCCCCGGTCGGCCACGGCCAGCCGGTGGTAGTCAGGGTCGTCGACGGGCGCGCCTCGCAGTCGCTCGGCACCCGTGGTGGCATGTACCCCGAGACCAGCACCATCACCGTCAATGGCAATGACGTGGTGCCCAAGCTGCAGGCCCAGGCCGAGGCGGCGGTGCGCCTGCTGGGCTTCACCCCGACGCCGAATGCCGGCAATGCCCCGCAGTTGACCGTGACCCTGGCCGAGCTCAAGTACCAGTCGCCCAAGGACAAGATGTACGTGACCGAGGCGACCATCGGTGCCACCTTCCGCGCTGATGTGTCGAACGCCAACCGTCGCTACAGCGGCCGTTACGGTGCGTCGCTGGACCAGCGCTTCGGCATGGCGCCGAACCAGGAAACCAACACCAAGCTGGTGAGCGACGTGCTCAGCGATGCCCTGACCCGCCTGTTCAAGGACCCGACCGTCGGTCAGGTACTGGGCGAGTAAGCACGCCGATACCGCGTAAAAAAGCCCGCTGCCTGGGATCAGGCAGCGGGCTTTTTCATGGCTGCGAAAGACCGATCAGGCGGCCTGGACGTGAAAGTCCAGCAGGCTGATGCCAGTGTGCGGGTCGATCTCCGGCAGGTCGTCGTGGGCATGTCCGCCCAGGGCGCAGTACACCAGCCACTGACGGTCCTGGACGTTGATCGCGAAGCCGTCGATCAGCGCCTGTTGTTCGTCGCTCTGGGCCACGAGGTAGAGGCGGTCCTGGTTTTCGGCGTGCAGCATGACAAGCTCCGGTCAGTTGAAGGCCGACAGGGTGGCCTGTCTTGATGACGAGCGTGTGACAGATGAAATTAGGGTCTGTACGAAATGTGTCTGCGCGAAGGCCAGACAAGGCGAAACGGGGAGAGGAAGCGCAGTGTACTGGAGTACATGAGCATTCCGAGCCCCGTTTCAACGCAGTATGGGCGAGTGCAGATACATTTCGTACAGAGCCTAGATGACAGCTGGTCGCAAAGTGGCGGTGGTTGAAGTGGGCTTGGGTAGAATGCCGGGCTTTGCCACACGTGATACCGAGGTCGCGTAATGTCGTTGCAAGTGCTCTGGGGCTTCCTGGCCGCCCATCCGGCCAAGCTGATCAATCTGCTGGCTTTGCTGATCACCTGCCCGGGCGGCTTGCTGCTGCACGGCGCCCGGCGCCGCGAGGCGCTTGCCAGGGAAAGCCTGGCGATGGATGAAGGGGTGGTGGACGTGCTCGAGCAGCGTGTGCCGCGTTATTACTACATCCTCGGTTTCTGCTGCCTGGCGATGGCGTTGCTGCTGTCCTGGTTCAGTACCTGGATCTGAATCGCTGATGTCGACCCTGTAGGAGCGGCTTCAGCCGCGATCCAGGCAACGCGGTGCCTGGCACCCGCTTTGCGGGTGATCGCGGCTAAAGCCGCTCCTACAGGTGTATTGTCAGGCTGAAGTGGGCTGACGCTTCACCTGATACTGATTGCGCACCGGCGTCGCGTACTGCTGCACCAGGTACGGCTGCTGCTCGACCGGGCAGGCATCCAGCCGGCGCTGCCATTCTTCCTTGGCCTTGGCCAGTTCATCGGCGGGGAACAGCTTTTCCGCGCTCGGCACTTCGAGTGCCGCATCCTTCTCCGCCCACATCGCATAGGCCAGGTAATGCACCGGGAACAGCCGGTAGCCGCCGAGGATCTGCCGGTCGATGGCCTGCGCCAGCTGCTTGGTGTCCTCGTGGTACTCGGTCACCGGGGGGGCGAAGTTGATGTGTACCCGCCCTTTGTAGCCGGTGATGCCCTGGGCGATGCTGTTGTCGTCCTCGCCGGGTGCCTTCTTGTAGGTGCCGGTGGTGGCGCGGATGTACAGCTCGCGGGCCTTGGCCTGGTCGCAGGGGTCGTACTCGTAGCTGATCGACACGGGGATCAGGTTCAGGCTCTGGATCACCGCGCCGAACGGTTCGTCCTTGCGGCTCATGTGGAACATTTTCAGGATCGCCGAATCGGTGCGGTCGTCACCGTCCTTGGCGCGGCCTTCGGCCTGGGCGATCCAGATCGACGCGCCATCGTTGCGGATCGAGTGGTTGATGTAGGCCGAGAGCAGTTGATAGGCGGCCAGTTTCTCGCGGCGGCCGCTGATCGAACGGTGCACGATGAAACTCTTGTTCAGGCGCATCATGTCGCTGACGAACGGCTTTTGCAGCAGGTTGTCGCCGATGGCGATGCGCGGTGTCGGCAGGCCGGCGTGGTACACCGCGTAGTTGACGAAGGCCGGGTCCATCACGATGTCACGGTGGTTGGCCAGGAACAGGTAGGCGGTACCGGACTTTAGCTGTTCGACGCCGCTGTAGGTGACGCCGTCGGTGGCGCGGTCGATGGTGCGGTCGACGTAGTACTCGACCTTGTCCTGCAGCGTGGACACGCAGGTCACGCCGGCAAATTCCTTGCGCAGGCGCCGGGCGATCAGTGGTTTGAGCAGCCAGCCGAAGGCACCCGCCGCGCGCGGAAAGCGGAAGTGGGTGAGGATATCGAGGAATGCCGGGTCGCTGAGCAGGCGTGCCAGCACAGCAGGGACCTCAGCGTCGTCGTACGGTCGGATGGCATCGAATTCGCCCATCATGCTCTCTTGTTGGAAACGGCTAGGGTAATTAGGTAGGGGCGGGCTCCGAAAAACGGCTCGGACGCACACAGGCCCTGTAAACAGACCGGCAATTATACGCACAAGTCACTCCGGAGGCCGCGATGCTGGAAACTGCGATCTACGATTGCCCTTACTGTGGCGAGGAAGTCGAAACCACGGTGGACTTGTCCGGCGGCGACCAGCAATACATCGAGGACTGCCAGGTGTGCTGCAGGCCTATTCGCTTCGTGCTGCAGGTCCATGGCGAGGAGTGGATGCTGGATGTCTACCGTGAGGACGACTGATGCGGCGAATCTATGAACCGGAAAGCCTGATGGAGGCCCAGGTACTGGTGGGCATGCTGGCCAGCGAAGGCATCGAGGTGCACCTGGTCGGGCGCGACCTGATGGGCGCCGTGGGCGAGTTGCCGATGCACGGCTTGCTCGGCCTGGCGGTGCCCGACGAGCAGGCCGGGTACGCACGGCAGCTGATCGATGAGTACAATGCCGCCCAGCCGCTTGCCGGTGACGAACCGGAGAGTTATCCCGGAACCCTGATCTGCTAGGTTTTGATTTCGCCCATGTGTGGACGCTACGCCCTGTTTCGCTGGTCCCAGAGCTTCGCCGGCCTGCCGGGCTTCCCCCCGGGCCAGAAGGCCCAATGGAACATTGCGCCCGGCGCCTCGGTACTGATTCAGCGCCAGATCGACGGCCAGCTGCAGCTGGCCAGCGCTCGCTGGGGGCTGACCCCGGCCTGGCTCACCGACCTTTCCCGCACACCGGCACAGGCCCGTGCCGAAACCCTGGCCGAGCAGCCGATGTTCCGCGAGCCCCTGCGCCAGCGCCGTTGCCTGATGCCCGCCAACGGTTTCTACGAGTGGCGCGGCACGGCGCGCAAGCGCCCGTACTGGGTAACGCCGGGGGAGGGCGCGTCGCTGTTCTTCGCCGCGGTGTGGGAGGTCTACCCGGTGCAGGAACAAGAGTGGCTGAGTTGTGCGGTGGTCACGCAAGCGGCGATGAACCAGCGTCGGCCGCTGATTCTGGACGAGGCCGAGCAGGCGCTGTGGCTGGACCCCGACACGTCGATGGCAAAACTGCACGAGCTGCTGGCCAAGCCGCCGACGGCACTGCGTGAGCGGGCGCTGGCGCACTTCGTCAACGACCCGAAGCTCGATGGGCCGGAGTGCCTGACCCCGGCTTGAGCAAACCGCTTTCTGGTAGGAGCGGGCTTGCCCCGCGATAGCGGTGGTGAGGCGAGGATCGTATCGCGGGGCAAGCCCGCTCCCACATCCCCGCCCCTTTTGATACCTACACCCTGAATTGATTGATCAGGCGGCGCTGCTGCTCCGCCAGCTTGGTCAGTTCGGCGCTGGCCTGGCTCGACTCGTCGGCACCGCCGGCCACTTCGCCGGCCACTTGACCGATGTTGATCACGTTGCGGTTGATGTCCTCGGCCACGGCACTCTGTTCCTCGGCGGCACTGGCGATCTGGGTGTTCATGTCGTTGATCACCGACACCGCCTGGGTGATGCTTTCCAGCGCCTCGGCGGCGCGGCTGGCCTGCAGCACGCTGTCGTCGGTCTTGCCCTGGCTGTCTTCCATCACCTTGACCACTTCGCGGGTGCCCTGCTGCAGTTGCTGGATCATCTGCTGGATTTCTTCGGTGGCCTGCTGGGTCTTCTGCGCCAGGTTGCGTACCTCGTCGGCGACCACGGCGAAGCCACGGCCCTGCTCGCCGGCGCGGGCCGCCTCGATGGCGGCGTTGAGCGCCAGCAGGTTGGTCTGCTCGGCAATGGCGCGGATGGCCACGAGGATGGCATTGATGTTTTCGCTGTCGCGGGCCAGGTCCTGGACCACGGTGACTGCGCGACCGATCTCGCTGGCCAGGGCGCTGATGGCGCTGGAGGTGTCGCGCACGATTTCCAGGCCCTGGTTGGCGGCGCGGTCGGCCGCGCTGGCGGCCTGGGCCGCTTGCGTGGCGTTGCGCGCGACATCCTGGGCGGTAGCGGTCATTTCATGCACGGCGGTGGCCACCTGGTCGATCTCGGCCATCTGCTTGTGCACGCCCTGGTTGGTTCGGATGGCGATGTCGGCGGTGTGCTCGGACGAGTCGCTGACCTTCTGCACCGAACCCACTACCTGGCTGATCATGGCCTGCAACTTGGCCAGGAAGGTATTGAAGCCCTTGGCGATGGCACCCAGCTCGTCGGCGCGGTCGCTGTGCAGGCGACGGGTCAGGTCGCCTTCGCCCTGGGCGATGTCGTCGAGCATCGCCACCATCTGCTTGAGCGGGCGGGCGATGCCCAGGGCCAGCAGCCAGATCACCAGCAGGCCAAGGGCGGCGATGCCGAGGCCAACGAGGGTCATGCCGGTGATATCGGTACGACGTTGTTCGGCCAAGTCCTTCTGCAGCTGGTTGACCTCAGCCATCACGGCGCTCAGCGGCAGTTCCAGCAGCAGTGTCCAGCGCGCGTCGGTGTTGGCGACCTTGAATGGCAGGTACAGCTCGATGCGATCCTTGCCGGCGTCCACTTCGTAGTGCAGGGTTTCGCCGCTCAGGCTATTGAGGGTGCCGGCTTCGTCGCTGTCCAGCACATCGCTGGCCTTTTCGCCGAATTTCGCCGGGTCACGGGTATAGGCCACCAGGCGGCCGTTGCTGGAAACCAGCGCCAGCTCGCCGGCGCCGTCGTACAGCTGGCGATCGGCGGCATTGAGCAGGTCCTGGATGAAGTTCACCGACAGGTCGGCACCGGCCATGCCCTGGAACTGGCCATCGACCATGATCGGTTCGACGAACGACGCCAGCATGACCATCTTGTCGCCCACTTTATAAGGCGCGGGGTCGATCACGCAGGCCTTCTTCGACTCCTTGGGGCACAGGTAGTACTCGCTGGCGCGCACGCCGGTGGCGAGCACCGTGCGGTCGTCGACATCGGCCAGCTTGTCCTGGCCAAGGCTGCCGTCGCCATTGCGGAACCACCAGGGCAGGAAGCGGCCGTTGGCGCTGTCGATACCCACCAGGCTGCTGCCGACGTAGCGGGCATCGGCATGGTCGAGGGCGTTCGGCTCCCAGCCAAGGTAAGCGCCGAGCACGCTCGGGTTGACCTCCACGGTGCGCTTGAGCTGGTTGATCAGGTGCTCGCGGTCGACCCGCATCAGCGCTTGGCCGTCGCTTCCCTGCATGCCGAGCATGGCGTTGCCGGTGGCCAGGCTGCGGGCGATCGACAGCGGGGCTTCGAGGCCGCGCTGGATCTCGCTGACCTGGGTGCGCGCCAGGGCGGTGAGGCGCTGTTCGATGACGTTTTCGAACTGTTGCTGGGTGCGCTGTTGCACCAGGGCCTGGGTGCGTTGCCCGGAGTAGACGGCGTACAGCACCAGGGCCGCGACAATGCTCAGCACGATGGCACCGGCCAGGGCGGCCACGGAAAACTGGATCGACTTGAACTTCATGGCAAAGCTCCGCGCGCAAGGAGGTCGTTACCGAGTGTTATCGGCGGGCTAATACCAAAGCATGAGGACCTTGTCAGAAATCTTACCTGCGGCTCTGGCAGGGGCGGGCGTCTGGGCCTAGGATACGCGGCACGTAAAAAGGGAGTGTTTTCATGCGTAAGTCATTCGTTGTCAGCATGCTGACGGTCGGCGTCCTGCTCGGCGGCTGCCAGGCGGTCAATACCACCAGTGGTGGTGCCGTGGGCGTCCAGCGCCAGCAATACATGTTCAGCATGCTTTCGACCGATGAGGTCAACAAGATGTACGCCCAGTCCTATCAGCAGACTCTCGGCGAGGCGTCGAGCAAGGGCGTGCTGGACAAGAGCAGCAATGATGCCAAGCGCGTGCAGGCCATCGCCAAGCGCCTGATCGCCCAGGCGCCACAGTTCCGGCCGGATGCCGCGCAGTGGAACTGGGAAGTCAACGTGATCAAGAGCGACGAGCTCAACGCCAATTGCGGCCCGGGCGGCAAGATCATCGTCTACACCGGGCTGATCGATCAGCTGCAGCTGACCGACGCCGAGATCGCAGCGGTGGTGGGCCATGAAATCGCCCACGCCCTGCGCGAGCACAGCCGTGAAGCGATGTCCAAGGCCTACGGCGTGGAAATGGCCCGCCAGGGTGCCGGCGCGATCTTCGGCCTGGGCCAGGACAGCATGGCCATGGCCGACACCGTGGTGAACTACGCCATGACCCTGCCCAACAGCCGTTCCAACGAGAACGAGGCCGACCTGATCGGCCTCGAACTGTCGGCCCGTGCCGGCTATGACCCGAACGCCGCGATCACCCTGTGGAACAAGATGAGCAAGGCGTCCGAAGGCGCGCCGCCAGAGTTCATGAGCACCCACCCGGCTTCGAGCAGCCGTATCGCCTCGTTGCAGGCGGCGATTCCGAAGGTGATGCCGCTGTATCAGGCGGCCAAGAAGTAATCCTTCGGGAATATGCAAGGCGTGGGAGCGGGCTTGCCCCGCGATGAAGGTGTAAAGCCCAGCATCTTCAGAGCGAAAGCAAGCCCGCATCTACGGTCACCCTATCCAGCCACTGGTCTTCATCGCCGAATACACCGCGACGATGGCCAGCACGATGAATGCGGTCGCCGCCAGGCGACGGATCAGCGTCAGCGGCAGTTTCTCCGCCGCGAAGTTGCCCGCCAGCACCACCGGCACGTTGGCGATCAGCATGCCCAGGGTGGTGCCGATGATCACCATGATCAGGTGCGGATACTGGGCGGCCAGCATCACCGTGGCCACCTGCGTCTTGTCGCCGATTTCGGCGAGGAAGAACGCGATCAGCGTGGTCACGAATGGCCCGAACCGTCGTGCATTGCTGGTTTCCTCATCGTCCATCTTGTCCGGCACCAGGGTCCACAACGCGGTGGCGGTGAAGCTCGCGGCGAGGATCCAGTGCAATACCGACTCGGTGAAGAAGCTGCTGACCCAGGCGCCGACCGCGCCAGCGGCGGCATGGTTGGCCAGCGTCGCGGCGACGATCCCGGCAATGATCGGCCAGGGCTTGCGGAAACGGGCGGCGAGGATGAGCGCGAGCAATTGCGTCTTGTCGCCGATTTCGGCAAGCGCGACGATCGCGGTAGGGACGAGCAATGATTCCAGCATCAGGATTCCTACGGGGGCGGGTCGACACGGCTATGACACGTACGACCTCCCCGCCCCGGGTAAGGTGTGCGTGTCATAGGTCTTGTCAAACCCTGGACCTGTCTGCGCAGATCGTGGGTCGCACGCGCCATGGCCTGTGGGCCAAGTGTGTTGACGCGTACCGGGCGAGCTGGGTGCTCGCGGGAGACTACTCCCCTAGGACGGAGCGGATTCTGCCTAGGCGAATCGCTTTCGGCAAGCCCTGTTTTTATCCATGTGTTGCGCGGTAGATGCGAAAACCTTGTGCTTCGGCACGGATCTCACAGTTGCCCAGGGCACCTTCGATGAGCGGCTGGTAACGAAGGAAGCTGTTGGCTACCAAACGAATTTCACCGCCTTTTCGCAGATGTTCCCTGGATTTTTTCAGCAAATTCTCCGACGCGTGATAGTCGGTGTGTACACCGGTATGGAACGGAGGATTGCTAAGGATGACGTCCAGACCGGTGGGGGCCGCATCGATCCCGTCACCGCTGATCACCTCGCCTTCCAGACCATTGGCGGCCAGGGTCAGGCGACTGGCCGCGACCGCGAAGGCGTCGACATCGAGCAAGGTCACCTGGCTCTGTGGATAGCGACGCT
This sequence comes from Pseudomonas sp. CCOS 191, assembly GCF_001007005.1. Taxonomy (NCBI): domain Bacteria; kingdom Pseudomonadati; phylum Pseudomonadota; class Gammaproteobacteria; order Pseudomonadales; family Pseudomonadaceae; genus Pseudomonas; species Pseudomonas sp. CCOS 191. Next base: position 5,124,784 of record NZ_LN847264.1, on the reverse strand, counting down.
TGATCGTGGCCCCGAGCACCCCGGCACCACAGCCGAAGTCCAGGACATGGCCGTTCGGCAGGCCGTCGAGGTGTTCCAGGAGCAGGGCCGTGCCTTTGTCCAGGCGCCCGTGGCTGAACACGCCGGGCAGGCTGATCACCTGCAGCGGGCCATCTTCGAGTGGCAGTTCGAAGCGTTCGGCCAGGCTTTCCAGAGGCTTGGCCTCGGGCGCGTTGTCCACGGTCACCTGCCATAGCTGGCAGTGGCGGGCGCTGTCGAGCTTGCGTGGCCGGCCGAAGGCCTGCAATTGCTTGGCCGCGCCCTCGACGCCACCGCGTTTCTCCCCCACCAGGTACAGCGTGCGACCGGCAAGGCGCGAGGCCAGGGCGTTGAGCAGGTAGGCCGCCAGCTCGCGTGACTTGGGCAGGAACAGCACAGCGGCGTCGAAGGCTACCTCGGGAACCTCGACACCGTAGTGACTGCGCCCGGCGAAGCGGCTCTCGAGCACGGCCTGGTCGCCGGCATGCCAGGTCCAGCCGTGGGCCCCAGGCAACTGGCCGAGCAGGCCATCGGCCTGGGCGCCTGCGACCAGCAGCGGGCCTTGGAACAGCTCTGCCTGGCGGAGCAACACTTCACTGCGCGGGTCCATGGACGACGCCTCCTGAAAAAGTGGCGCAGTGTACCAGAGGCGGGTCAGCCGACCACGCGCCGCGGCTGCCCGGCGAAGTAGGCCTGGGCGTTCTCGGCCAGCTGGCCGACGATGCGCTGGCGCGACTCCACCGCGCCCCAGGCACTGTGCGGGGTGATGATCAGGCGGGGGATATCCGCCGCCAGCAGCGGGTTGCCGTTGACCGGCGGTTCGACACTCAGCACATCGCTGGCTGCGCCGCCCAGGTGGCCGCCGCGCAGGGCGTCGGCCAGGGCCTGTTCGTCGATCAGCCCGCCGCGGGCGGTGTTGACCACCAGCGCGCCGGGCTTGAGCAGCGCCAACTCGCGGGCACCGATCATGTGCCGGGTCTGCTCGTTGAGCGGGCAGTGCAGGGTCAGGGCATCGACCTGTGGCAGCAATTCGTGCAGTGGCAGGCGATCGGCCCGGGGTGGCCGGCCGGGGATCTGCCCGCTCAGCACGCGCATGCCGAAGGCCTCGGCCAGGCGCGCCACCGCGCCGCCCAGTTCGCCATGGCCGAGCAGGCCGAGGGTCTTGCCTTCCAGTTCGACGATGGGGAAATCCAGCAGGCAGAACTGGCTGGCCTTGGCCCATTGCCCGGCCTTCACCGCCTGGTCGTAGTCGCACAGGCGCGTGGCCAGGGCCAGCAGCAGGGCCAGGGTGTGCTGGGCCACCGACGGCGTGCCGTAGCCCTGGCAGTTGCTCACGGTGATGCCCTGGGCACGGGCGGCGGCCAGGTCGACATTGTTGGTGCCGGTGGCGGCCACCAGGATCAGCTTGAGTTGCGGGTTGGCGGCCAGTGTGGCGGCATCGAGCATCACTTTGTTGCTGATGACGGCCACGGCACCTTGCAGGCGTTCGGCGACCTGCTCCGGGCGGGTCGTGGCATGCAGTTGCAACGTGTCGAACTGGGCATGCAAGGGTGAAAGGTCGAGGTCACCCAGGTCCAGTGACTGGTGATCGAGAAACACGGCGCGACGTGGGCTGGACATCAGGGGCTCCGGTGGCAGGGCAGGATGGGCTCGGCGCAGTGTCCGGCCCGGCGCCGCCGCTCGTCAACGGTAGCGCCTGCGCTCATACCCGCACGGCACAAATCATTCCTTCGGCTGATTTGACCGCTGCGTCACCGAACTACAGTTGTTGCCTGAACTGTCCTGCCCGCTTTGAAGAAAAGGGATACCCATGTTGCAGACGCGCATCATCAAGCCCGCCGAGGGCGCCTACCAGTACCCACTGCTGATCAAGCGCCTGCTGATGTCCGGCAGCCGCTACGAAAAGACCCGCGAGATCGTCTACCGCGACCAGATCCGCCTCACTTACCCGCAGTTGAACGAACGTATCGCCCGCCTGGCCAACGTGCTGACCGAGGCCGGGGTGAAGGCCGGCGACACCGTGGCGGTGATGGACTGGGACAGCCACCGCTACCTGGAATGCATGTTCGCCATCCCGATGATCGGCGCCGTGGTGCACACCATCAACGTGCGCCTGTCGCCGGAGCAGATCCTCTACACCATGAACCACGCCGAAGACCGCTTCGTGCTGGTCAACAGTGATTTCATCGGCCTCTACCAGGCCATCGCCGGGCAGCTGACCACGGTGCAAGGTACCGTGTTGCTGACCGACGGGCCGGACAAGTCTGCCGACCTGCCGGGCCTGCAAGGCGAGTACGAGCAGCTTCTGGCGGCGGCGAGCCCGCATTATGACTTCCCCGATTTCGATGAAAACTCGGTGGCCACCACCTTCTACACCACCGGCACCACGGGCAACCCCAAGGGCGTCTACTTCACCCATCGCCAGCTGGTGTTGCATACCTTGGCCGAAACCTCGGTCCTCGGCAGCCTGGACAGCGTGAGGCTGCTGAGCAGCAACGATGTCTACATGCCGATCACGCCGATGTTCCATGTGCATGCCTGGGGCATCCCCTACGCGGCGACCATGATGGGCATCAAGCAGGTCTACCCCGGGCGTTATGAGCCGGACATGCTGATCAGGCTGTGGCGTGAGGAGAAGGTGACCTTCTCCCACTGCGTGCCGACCATCCTGCAGATGCTGCTCAACTGCCCGTCGGCAGCCGGCCAGGATTTCGGTGGCTGGAAGATCATCATCGGCGGCAGCGCGCTCAACCGCGCCCTGTACCAGGCCGCACTGGCCCGTGGTATCCAGCTCACCGCCGCCTACGGCATGTCCGAAACCTGCCCGCTGATCAGCGCCGCGCACCTGAATGACGAGTTGCAGGCCGGAAGCGAGGATGAGCGTACCAGCTACCGGATCAAGGCTGGCGTGCCGGTGCCCCTGGTCGAAGCCGCCATCGTCGATGGCAATGGCAATTTCCTGCCCGCCGATGGCGAAACCCAGGGCGAGCTGGTGCTGCGCGCACCCTGGCTGACCATGGGCTACTTCCGCGAGCCGGAGAAGGGCGAGGAACTCTGGCAGGGCGGCTGGCTGCACACTGGTGACGTCGCCACGCTCGATGGCATGGGCTTCATCGATATTCGCGACCGTATCAAGGACGTGATCAAGACCGGTGGCGAATGGATCTCGTCGCTCGACCTGGAAGACCTGGTCAGTCGCCACCCGGCGGTGCGCGAGGTCGCGGTGGTCGGGGTGCCCGATCCGCAGTGGGGCGAGCGCCCGTTCGCGTTGCTGGTGGTGCGCGAGGGGCAGAGTATCGATGCACGTGCGCTCAAGGAGCACCTCAAGCCTTTCGTCGAGCAGGGGCACATCAACAAGTGGGCGATTCCCAGCCAGATCGCCCTTGTTACTGAAATTCCCAAGACCAGCGTCGGCAAGCTCGACAAGAAGCGCATCCGCGTGGATATCAGCCAGTGGCAGGCCAGTAACAGCGCATTCCTTTCCACCCTGTAACCCAGGCGCGGGTCGTGCTCCTTTCAGCGCGACCCCGCAGACTAGACAGTATGCCGCCTTGTCAAACAGCAGAATTGAGCCATGCTTGAGCACTGCCAGCGCGCAGGCCGGCCGATCGGGGTGGGCCGCAAGCAGGACGCGCAAATCACACTTTAGAGGGATCAAGCACCTGTGACCGCTGGCTATAGTCGGGTCAGGGGATTTTCAGGAATGGGGGAGGGCGCCGCACGGCAACGCGCGGCGTCACGGGCAGGAGCCTGCTTCACCAGGCGCTCGAGCCGTTTCTGAAAGGACTCACTGCCATAACAAAAAAGTACATGGAGTAGCGTCGATGACATCTGCAAACCCGTTCTGGCGCCGGGCGAAACTGCCCCTGGCCGTCAGCCTCGCTTCCACGCTCGCAAGTCCTGCTTTCGCGGTCAGCTTCAACATCGGTGAAATCGAAGGCCAGTTCGACTCGTCGCTCTCCGTTGGCGCCAGCTGGTCGACGGCCAACCCCAACAAGAACCTCATCGGGGCCAACAACGGCGGCAGGGGGCTGTCGCAGACCTCCGACGATGGCCACCTGAACTTCAAGAAAGGCGAGACCTTCTCGAAGATCTTCAAGGGCATCCACGACCTGGAGCTCAAGTACGGCGACACGGGCGTGTTCGTCCGCGGCAAGTACTGGTACGACTTCGAGCTCAAGGATGAAAACCGCCAGTTCAAGGACATCAGCGATTCGAACCGCAAGGAGGGCGCCAAGTCCTCGGGCGCGGAACTGCTCGACGCCTTCGTCTACCACAACTACAGCATCGGCGACCTGCCAGGCAACGTACGCTTGGGCAAGCAGGTGGTGAGCTGGGGTGAGAGTACCTTCATCGGCGGCGGTATCAACGCCATCAACCCCATCGATGTCTCGGCGTTCCGTCGCCCTGGCGCGGAGATCAAGGAAGGCCTGATCCCCGTCAACATGTTCTATTTGTCGCAGAGCGTGACCGACAACCTCACCGCCGAGGGCTTCTACCAGATCGAGTGGGACCAGACCGTCGTCGACAACTGCGGTACCTTCTTCTCCCAGCCTGACGTGATTGCCGATGGTTGCAACAACAACCTGGCGGTGCTGGCCAAGCAGTCGGCCGTGGCGGGGCGGCTCGGCCCGATCTCGGCTCCGACCATGCGGGCACTGGCCGCGCAAGGCGTGAGCTGGGGTTCGCCTGACGAAGGTGTGATAGTACGTCGAGGCCCCGATCGTGATGCCCGCGACGGTGGTCAGTTCGGCCTCGCTCTGCGCTACATGTACGAGCCGCTGAACACCGAGTTCGGTGGTTACTTCATGAACTATCACAGCCGTGCGCCGATCTTCAGTGGCCGCGGCGCGAATGCCCGCTTCTACAACCCGAACAACCTGGCAGCTGCGCTGGTCGGCGCAGGTGTCCCGGGGGGCGCGATCAGTCCGGCCTTGCTCCAGCAGCTCATGCCACTGTATGTAGCGGGTAACTCCAGCTACTACGTCGAATACCCCGAGGACATCCGCCTCTACGGCCTGAGCTTCTCCACCACCTTGCCCACCGGCACGGCCTGGAGCGGTGAGATCAGCTACCGGCCGAATGCGCCGGTACAATTGAACACCACCGACATCCTGTATTCGGGGCTGACTCCGCTGGATCCCAACGCCTCGGTCCTGCGCGGCACGCCGGATGCCGACCAGCCAGGCTATCGCCGCAAGGAAATCACCCAGCTGCAAACCACGTTCACCCACTTCTTCGACCAAGTCATGGGCGCCGAGCGTCTGACCATGGTCGGCGAGGTAGGCTGGACCCACGTCGGTGGCCTGGAAAGCACCTCCAAGGCCCGCTATGGCCGCGACCCGGTCTACGGCCCAGGCCCGCTGCCCAACGGCCGCTGCCAGAGCCTCAACGCCACGACGCTGGCGGGTGTCGAGCAGAACAACCTGTCGCGCTACTGCGAAAACGACGGTTTCACTACCTCCGACTCCTGGGGTTATCGCGTTCGCGCCATCTGGGACTACAACAACGTCTTCGCCGGTGTGAACCTGCGCCCGAGCGTGGCCTGGTCCCACGACGTCGACGGCTACTCCCCGGGCCCTGGCGGCAACTTCGAGGAAGGTCGCAAGGCGGTCAGCCTGGGTCTGGACGCCGAGTACCAGAACACCTACACGGCGAGCCTGTCGTACACCAACTTCTTCGATGGCAAGTACACCACCGTGGATGACCGCGACTTCGTCGCGCTCAGCTTCGGCGTGAACTTCTAAGAACATTGATCCAGGACGACAAAGAATGAAAATGACCACACGTCTGCTGCAAGCCGGTGTACTGGGCATGTCCCTGCTGGCAACCAGCGTCATGGCTGCGGTTTCCGCTGATGAGGCCGCCAAGCTGGGCGCGTCGCTCACCCCGATGGGCGCCGAGAAGGCCGGTAACGCCGATGGTTCCATCGGCCCGTGGGAGCCGCTGTCCAAGAGCGCCGGCAGTGCCGACGCCAAGGGCTTCCTCTCCGACCCTTACGCCAGCGAAAAACCGCTGTTCACCATCACCGCGCAGAACGTCGACCAGTACAAGGACAAGCTTTCGCCTGGCCAGGTGGCGATGTTCAAGCGTTACCCGGATAGCTACAAGATTCCGGTGTACAAGACCCACCGCGGCTCCACGGTGCCGGACGATGTCTTCGCCGCCATCAAGGAAAACGCCACCAAGACCACCCTGGTCGGAGGTGGCAACGGCCTGGAGAACTTCAAGACCGCCGTGCCGTTCCCGATTCCCAAGGATGGCGTGGAGGTGATCTGGAACCACATCACCCGCTACCGTGGCGGCAGCGTGACCCGCCTGGTGACCCAGGCCACCCCGCAGCAGAACGGCTCCTACAGCCTGGTGTACTTCCAGGACCAGTTCGTCTTCCGCGACAAGATGAAGGACTACGATCCGGCCAACCCCGGCAACATCCTGTTCTACTTCAAGCAGGAAGTGACCGCTCCGGCCCGTCTGGCCGGGACCGTGCTGCTCGTCCACGAAACCCTCGACCAGGTCAAGGAACCGCGCAAGGCCTGGATCTACAACGCCGGCCAGCGCCGTGTGCGCCAGGCGCCGCAAGTGTCGTACGACGGTCCGGGTACCGCCGCCGACGGCCTGCGCACCTCTGACAACCTGGACATGTACAACGGTGCGCCAGACCGCTACGACTGGAAGCTCGAAGGCAAGAAGGAGATGTACATCGCCTCCAACGCCTACAAGCTGGACGATCCGAAACTCAAGTACAGCGACATCATCAAGGCCGGGCATATCAACCAGGACCTGTCGCGCTACGAGCTGCGTCGCGTCTGGCACGTGGTCGCCACGCTCAAGCCGGGCCAGCGTCATATCTATGCCAAGCGTGACTTCTATATCGACGAGGACACCTGGCAGGCCGCGGTGATCGACCAGTATGACGGTCGCAACCAGTTGTGGCGTGTTTCCGAGGCTCACGCCCAGCCGTACTACAACGTGCAGGTGCCGTGGTACACCCTGGAAGCCATCTACGACCTGCAGTCGGGTCGCTACCTGGCGCTGGGCATGAAGAACGAAGAGAAAAGTGCCTACAACTTCGGCTTCAGCGCCAGCAAGGCTGAGTTCCAGCCGGCAGCACTGCGTCAGTCAGGTGTCCGTTGAACCGTTGAACGCAAACTCCGTTTGATCTCCCAGAACGCCCCGGCTTGCCGGGGCGTTTCTGTTCCAGAGGTGTCCGCCGATCAGCATTGTTTCTTTTTGTTGTAGTCTTTTTCGCTCGATGCGTTTCCATCATCTTCAAATGCGCCGCGTTTGCCGCTAGTCTCGCAACCATCCGTACTGCCGCATTACTCCAATCAGAACGAGCCGGCCATGACAGATTTGTCCCGTACGCATGGAGTCGCCAGCCAGGCCCTGGGCCTGCTGGACGGGCGTTTCTTCCGTCCACCCCTGCCGGAGGCTCACGTCCCCCGGGCGCGCTTGTGCCAGCGCTTGCAAGGCGGGCTGGGCGGGCGTCTGCTGTTGGTGAACGCCCCGGCCGGGTTCGGCAAGAGTTCGCTCGCCATCGAGTTCTGCCAGGAGTTGCCCGGCCATTGGCGCAGCCTCTGGCTAGGGTTGAGCCAGCGCGATGCCGACCCGGGCCGCTTTCTCGAGCGCCTGCTCGAAGGGCTGCAGCAGTTCTGCCCGGCGCTCGGCGGGCAGGCCATGGGCTTGTTGAAGATGCGCCAGCGTCATCAGCCCTTCGCCTTCGAGGAATGGCTCGATGGGCTGCTCGATGAGCTCGCGCTCTATCTGCAGCCGGACACCCCCCTGCTGCTGGTCCTGGATGACTACCATCTGGCCCAGGGCCCGGTGCTCGATCGATGCCTGCAGTTCTTCCTCAATCACCTGCCTGCCGGGCTGGTCCTGCTGGTCACCAGCCGTCAGCGTCCCGACTGGCATTTGGCACGCCTGCGCCTGTCGCGCCAGCTGGTCGAGCTCAACGAGCAGGACTTGCGCCTGACTGCCGATGAAGCGTTGGCGGTGATTGGTCGTCAGCCCACCGGCCTGCGCGGCCAGGCCCTGGACAACCTGATCCAGCGCAGCGACGGCTGGGTGGCCGGGCTGCGCTTCTGGCAGCTGGCGGCCAGCGAATCCGGCGATGACAACGCCTTGCCCCAGGCACTGCATGGCGGCGAGGGACTGATTCGCGACTACCTGCTCGAGGAAGTGATCGAAATCCTGCCAGCGCCCGTGCAGGCGTTTCTCTACGACACCGCCTGTCAGGAGCGTTTCTGCGCCGAACTGTGCGATGCCTTGCGCGAGCGGCACGACAGTGCCGAGATCCTGCGCTACCTGCAGGCCCACCAGGTGTTCCTGGTGCCGCTGGATGAGCATGGGCTGTGGTTCCGCTATCACCATCTGTTTTCCGATCTGTTGCGCAGCCGGCAGGCCAGTGGCCCCCAGGCGGGGTTGCACTTGCGTGCCTGCCGCTGGTTCGAGGGGCAGGGCCTGCTGGATGAGGCGGTGGAGCAGGCCCTGCGGGCCGGCCACCTGGATGTGGCGGCGGACCTGGTGCAAAGCCTGTCGGAGGAGCAACTGCTCGCCGAGCAGAATGTGGGCATGCTGCTGCGCTGGAAAATGGATTTGCCCGACAGCCTGCTGATCAGTACGCCCAGGTTGATTGTCCTGTACAGCTGGGCCCTGGGGCTTGCCTGCCAGTTGGACGCCGCCGAGGAGCTGGCGGCCTACCTGAGCCGTTTCCTGCCCGCGCCTTCGGCCACGGCGCAAAAATCGATGCTCGCCCAGTGGCTGGCCTTGAGCGGGGTCATCGCCCGCGGCCGTGGTGATCGCGAGCGAACCCTCGCCTATTGTGGCGAGGCGCTGCAGAGCTTGCCGAGCAAACGTTATGGGCAGCGCCTGGTGTGCCTGTCGACCTTGTCGAACCTGGCCATCGCCGATGGCGATTTCTGGCGCGCGCGGGGCTGGAACCGAGAGGCGCTCGAGCTGGCGCAACGGGTCGGCAACCCGCTGTTCGAGGCACTGGCCCATTACGACCGGGCGCGGGTGCTGCACGCTCGAGGCGAGATACTGCGGGCACTGGATGAAGTGCGCCAGGGGCTGCAACGGCTGCAGGGCCTGTCGGGCCAACGCCTGTATGCGGTACGCGCCCGCCTCACCTTGTACGAGGGGTATCTGTTGGCTACCCGCCTGCACTGTGCCCCGGGCCGTGCGCGTTTGCGCGCCGGGCTCAGCGAGGCGCGGAGCTGTCGCGATATCAGTGTCCTGATCGGGCACTGCGTGATCGCTTCGCTCGATGGGCGCGAAGGGCGGTTCGCCGAGGCATTCTCCGAGCTGGCCGAGGCCGAGCGGCTGATGCATATCTGGGATGTGCCGCCGATCTTCTACCTGGCCATGATTACCCTGGTGAAATGCGAGCTCTGGTTGGCCCAGGGCCGTACGGACCTGGCGGAGTCGTGGCTGTTGCGCCTGGGGCAGACCTACGGTGGCGAGCAGCCTGCCGCCGCGCCGGAGTTCCACCCCTTGTTGCCGCTGCATATCGAGTTGCAGCAAGCATTGCTGGAGCGGGTGCTGGCCCGTGTCGACGATGCCGAAGCGAGGCTGCACAGGCTGATCGAGCGCGGGCAGGCCAGCGCTGGCATGACGCTGATGGTCAGCGCGCAATGCCAGTTGATCGCGTTGCTGTTGGCCCAGGGGCGTGAACCCGAGGCGGCCAAGCTGCTTGCGCAGGCACTGGAGGCCGCGCAGGGAGGTGCCTTGCAGGCATTCCAGCGCTTGATCGAGGAGCAGCCGCAATGGCTGCGTGAGCAGTTGGCCGGCCGTGCCGCCTGCCCCGTGCAGCGCGATCTGCTGACGTACCTACCGCAGACCCTCGTCGCCAGCACCTGCACCACCGAGGCCCTGAGCAGCCGCGAGTTCGCTGTGCTCGAACTTATTGCCCAGGGTTGTTCGAACCAGCAGATCAGCGAGCGGCTGTTCATTTCCCTGCATACGGTCAAGACCCACGCCAGTCATATCAACAGCAAGCTGGGCGTGGAGCGGCGTACCCAGGCGGTGGCCAGGGCCAAGTCCCTCGGGTTGCTCGTCTAGTGGTTTACAGCAGGGGCGGCCGTTAAGATAGCGGCACAAGGCTATCGCCGTTCCGGGCTCATCTTTCCCGATCCGCTGCCGATACACTTTTCGGCGATACGCATCGCCGTGCGCCACTTCCCCACTTCTTCCAATACAGGTCGTGTTGATGCTGCAGTACGGGCAAAAAAGCTTTCTGATCGTCGACGACTTTACCGACTTCCGCACCTCGACCCGCTCGATGCTTCGCGAGCTGGGCGTACGTGACGTGGACACCGCCGACAGTGGCGAACAGGCGCTGCGCATGTGCGGGCAGAAACGCTACGACTTCATCCTCCAGGATTTCCACCTGGGCGATGGCAAGAAGAATGGCCAGCAGGTGCTCGAGGACCTGATTCTCGACAAGCTCATCAGCCATGAATGCGTGTTCATCATGGTCACCGCCGAGAGCAGCCAGGCCATCGTGCTCAGCGCCATCGAGCACGAACCCGACGCCTACCTGACCAAGCCCTTCAACCGCGTGGGCCTGGCCCAGCGTCTGGAGAAGCTGACCCAGCGCAAGACCTTGCTCAAGCCCATCCTCCAGGCCCTGGACCGCAGCCGCCCGGCCGAGGTGCTCGCCGCCTGCGCCGAGCTGTGCAAGAAAGACCCGCGGTTCGCCCCGTTGTGCCTGCGCTATCGCGCCGATGCCTTGCGCGACCTCAATCGTTTCGACGAGCTGGAGAAGTTCCTCAAGAACATCCTGGCCAGCCGCCCGCAACCATGGGCCTACGCGGCGCTCGGCAGCCTGTTGCACAAGCGCGGCCAGAACGCCCAGGCCCAGGGCGTCTACGAGCAGGCCCTCAAGGCCTTCCCGATCATGCCCAACCTGTACGATGGCATGGCCGACGTGCTGGTGGCCCAGGGCGAAACCAAGCGCGCCCAGCACATGCTCGAAGAGGCTGTGCGCCTGTCGCCGCTCGCTGTGCGCCGCCAGGCTGCGCTGGGCAAGCTGGCGCTGGACAACGCCGACTTCGAAAGCGCGTCCAAGGCCTATCGCCATGCGGTCAACCAAGGGCAGAGCTCGCGCTACAAGGACGCCGAAAGCAATCTCGGCCTGGTCCAGGCGCTGATGAGCAAGAACATCGGCAACGGTCTCGATGCGCGCACCCGGGTGGAAATCAACACCGTGCTCAGCGAGGTGGCCAAGGAAAACGTCGAGGACCAGGGCCTGCAGGTGCGCGCCCGCCTGATGAAGGCTGCCAGCCTGCAGCAGGCCGGTGACCCGGACACCGCCGCCAAGCTCACCGAGCAGGCGATGCTTCGCCTGGATAAGATGGATCAGTTCTTCTCCGTCGAGGCGGCGCTGACGGTGGCCAAGCAATTGCAGCAACTTGGTCAGGACGCGGCGGGCACCTCTATCCTCAAGGGCTGCGTGGAAACCTACGGGGACGATCCCAAGGTCATGCAGAGCGTCGCCAAACTCACCGACGACCCGCTGGTGCTGGGGGCGGTGACCGAAGCCGTGGACCTCAACCGCCAGGGCGTGCGCAGCTACCAGGGTGGCCAGCTCAACGAGGCGCTGGGCATGTTCCGCAAGGCGCTGTCGCTGCAGCCGAAGAACATCAGTATCGCCCTGAACACCGCCCAGGCGCTGCTGCGCATCGGCGGCGAGACGCCACCGCCGGCGTTGATGCAGGAGTGCCGCGACTGCCTTACCAGCGTGGCCGGCATTCCCGCCAGCGACAGCCGCTATGACCGTTACCGCAAACTGCACATCCGGGTCTTTGGCGCATGAACCAGGACAACCAGGGGCTGGATTTTTCCACGGTGATCGCCTCCACCGTGCACGACCTGAAGAACTCCCTCTCGGCGCTGACCCACGCCCACAGCCAATGGCTGGCGCGCCTCCCCGAAGAGCTGCGCGGCGGTACCGAGCAGGGCGTGGTGGAACACGAACTCAGCCACCTGAACGGCATGCTGGTGCAGTTGCTGGGGCTGTACAAGCTGGGCGTCAACCAGTTGCCCATCTGCCCGGACTACCACGAGCTGGACGACTTCATCGAGGCCCAGCTGGCGGCCCAGGAAGATGTGATCAAGCATCGCGACATCCTCGCCACCTGGCGCATCGAGACCGAAAGCCCGTTGGGCTTCTTCGACCGTGAACTGGTCGCCTCGGTGGTGGCCAACGTCCTTACCAACGCCATCCGCTATGCCGGCCACGCCTTGTTGATCAGCATCGAGGAAGAGGGCGAGCAGCTGGTGATCAGCGTCAACGACGACGGCGCCGGTTATCCACAGCGCATGCTCGAACGCCAGCATGACTACGTGCAGGGCATCGATTCGCAGAGTGGCAGTACCGGATTGGGGCTGTATTTCGCGGCGCGGATTGCCGCGTTGCACGAGCGCAATGGCGTGCGCGGGCGGATCGAGATCGCCAATGGCGGGACGCTGGGGGGCGGGTTGTTCCGGTTGTATCTGCCTTGATTTGGTGAGAGGCAAGCTGGACCATGGTCATATTCGCTCCCTCTATCGACTGTACCGAGTTCCAGAACGATGAACCCATTGCCCGTTAGCCTCATCCGCGAAACCTTCCCCGTCGGCCCCTTGCAGTGCAACTGCACCTTGATCGGTGACCCGGTCAGCAAGCACGCCATCGTCGTCGACCCGGGCGGGGACGAGCAGAAGATCCTCGCCCGCCTGCAGCATCATGGCCTGACCCTGGTGAGCATCATCCACACTCACGCGCACTTCGACCATTTCCTCGCCTCGGGCAGGCTCAAGGAGCTGACCGGCGCCACGCTGCACCTGCACAAGGCCGACCAGCCGCTGTGGGAAAACCTGGAAATGCAGTGCCAGATGTTCGGCGTGCCCTATACGCCGGTACCGTCGCCGGACCGCTGGCTGAGCGACGACGAGGCGCTGGCCTGCGGCTGCGGCGTGGCGTTGCACACCCCCGGGCACACGCCGGGCTCGATGAGTTTCTGGTTCGCCGAGCACAAGTTGCTGATCGCCGGCGATACCTTGTTCCGCCGTGGTGTCGGGCGCACCGATTTGTGGGGAGGCGATCAGCGGGCTATCGTTCGTTCCATCAAGGAACGGCTGTACCGCCTGGATGAGGACGCCATCGTGGTGACCGGCCATGGCCCGGACACCCGCCTCGGCGACGAGATGCGCGAGAACCCCTTCGTGCGCGCCTGAGGTTTCATGGAATTTTTCCGCTGCGCTGCAATCCAAGGCTGGCATAGATCCGTAGTCGATCCGCTGCACTTTCGAATTTCAGTAGGAGCTTGTCCATGTTCACCATGCGTCGTCTGATTATCGTCGCTACCGCCGCCGCGCTGATGTCTGGTTGTGCCAGCCCCAACCCGTATGACAGCCAGGGCCAGGCGCAGGGCTCCACAGGGATGAGCAAGACCGCCAAATATGGTGGCCTGGGCGCGCTGGCCGGCGCCATCGCCGGTGCCGCCATCGACCACAACAACCGTGGCAAGGGGGCGTTGATCGGCGCCGCCGCGGTCGGTGCCGCCGCTGCCGGTTACGGCTACTACGCCGACAAGCAGGAAGCCGAGCTGCGGGCGCAGATGGCCAATACCGGCGTCGAGGTGCAGCGCCAGGGTGACCAGATCAAACTGATCATGCCGGGCAACATCACCTTCGCCACCGATTCGGCGAACATTGCCCCAAGCTTCTACTCGCCGCTGAACAACCTGGCCAACTCGTTCAAGCAGTTCAACCAGAACACCATCGAAGTGGTGGGCTTCACCGACAGCACCGGCAGCCGCCAGCACAACATGGACCTGTCGCAGCGCCGCGCCCAGTCGGTCAGCACCTACCTGACCTCCCAGGGCGTGGATTCGTCGCGGGTCAGCGTGCGTGGCATGGGCCCGGACCAGCCGATCGCCAGCAACGCCGACGCCAACGGCCGTGCGCAGAACCGTCGCGTCGAGGTCAACCTGAAGCCGATCCCTGGCCAGCAGTATGACCAGCAAGGGACCGTGCAGCAGTACCCGTAAGCGCCGGGTTGAAGATGCCGGGGCTGCACGCCAGCCCTGGCAATTGCGCTAGATCGCCGGGCACTGGTTGGTCACGCAGTGAATCCCGCCCCCTCCCGCCGCAATGGCGTCGATGTCCAACTGCACCACCTTGCGCCCCGGGTACAGCTTCACCAGCAACGCCCGCGCCTGCTCATCGGCACTGCGGTCGCCGAACTGCGGGGCGATCACCGCTCCGTTGATCACGAAGTAATTGATGTACCCCGCCGCGAAATCCGGATTGTCCTCGTTGAACTTGCTGCGCCTTGGTTTCAAGGGCGGCGACATCGTATGCACCTGTAGCTTGCGCCCGTCGGCATCGGTGGCGTTGCGCAGGATCTCGAGGTGCTTGAGTGTCACCTCGTGGTCGTAGGAGTCCGGATCGTTGTCCAGGTTCGCCACCACCACGCCGGGCGCGGCAAAGCGGGCATAGAAGTCCACGTGGGCATCAGTGATGTCCTTGCCCTTGATGCCCGGCAGCCAGATGATCTTGCGCAGCCCCAGCCGCTCCTTCAGTTCCGCCTCGACCTGGGCCTTGCTCCAGCTGGGGTTGCGGTTGCTGTTGATCCAGCTGCTCTCGGTCATGATCCCGGTGCCATGACCGTCCACTTCGATACCGCCGCCTTCGCCCACCAGCTCGCTCTGCTGGTACTGGGCGCCAGCCAACTTTGCAACGCGGGCCGCGAGCTTGGCGTCATGGCGGTGTTGCTGCTTGCCGCCCCAGCCATTGAAGTTGAAGTCCACGGCGCCCAGCACGCCGTCGTCGTCGACCACGAAGTTGGCGCCAATGTCGCGCATCCAGATGTCGTCCAGCTCGGTCTCGACGTAGGTGATGTTGTGGCTGCCGCATTCCTCCTCGGCAATGTCGCGTTCGCTGGCGCGGCAGAATACTGTCACCGGCTGGTAGGCAGCGATGGCGCGGGCGATGCGCCCGAGGGCGGCCTGGACGTCTTCGGTGAAGTCTTCCCAGATGGCGTCCTGGGCGCCGAAGGCGATGTAGGCGCGTTGGTGCGGCTCACCCTCGTCGGGCATGAACCAGCGGCCTGCTTCGCTGGCGCGAGCGCTGCCGCTGCCGCTGGCGAAGGGCAGGCCGAAGCCGGCGGCGGCACCGAGGCCGGCGACGACGCTCATGTGTTGGAGGAAAGTGCGGCGAGTGGGCATGGGGTCAGTCCTGTGCGGTCTTGAAACGGGTCCAGACACGCATGCGCGCGCGCATGTCGGCCTGGGGGATGTCCTTGCCCGGGATCAAGCGGGTGAAGGTGGCATCGCTGAGGTAGATGTCCGGGTTGTCACGCAGGCGCGCGTCCACCTGCGACCGGGCCTTGGCACTGGCAGTGGGGTAGCCGGTGAAGTTGCTGATCGCGGCCATGTTCTCCGGGCGCATGACGAAGTTGATGAAACGATAGGCGTACTCCGGGTGCTTGGCATCGGCGGGGATGGCCACGGTGTCCATCCACACCGTGGTGCCTTCGCGAGGCACGCGGTACTGGAAGTCGATGGCCTTGCCCGCGGCTTCGGCGGTGCGCTGGGCCTGGATCACGTCGCCGCTGTAGCCCAGCGACAGGCAGGTGTTGCCATTGACCAGCTCGGTGACCGGTTGCGACTGCAGCTTGCGCACGTACGGGCGGATGCCCTTGAGCAGCTCGCTGGCGGCGGCCAGGTCTTCCCGTTTGGCGCTGCGCGGTTCGCGGCCCAGGTAGTGAAGCACCACGGCCAGCACTTCGTCGGGCGAGTCGATCATCGAGATGCCGCAGTCGGCGAACTTGGCCGCCAGCTCCGGCTTAAACAGCAGGTCGAGGCTGTCCAGCGGGGCGTCGGGCATGCGCTCGCGGATCTTCTTCGCGTCCATGGTCAGGCCGATGGTGCCCCAGGTGTAGGGCACGGTGGCCTGGCTGGCCTTGGGGTAGCGGTCGTGCAACTGGCGCAGGCCGGGCTCGATATCGTCGAGCGCGGTCAGCTGCTTGCGATCCAGTGTCCGCAGGCTGCCGGCGCGCATCAGCCGTTCGGCCACGGTGTCGCCAGGGAAGACCAGGTCGTAGCCGCTGCGCCCGGACATCAGCTTGGCCTCGAGCACCTCGCTGCCGTCCATGACGTCGTAGATTACCGGGATGCCGGTTTCGGCGGTAAAGCGCTTGAGGGTGTCCTCGGCAAAATAGTCGGTCCAGTTGTACAGGCGCAGGGCGTCCTGTTCGGCCTGGGCAACACCGGCGCAGGCCAGCAGGGCGGCGATGGCGAGCAGTTTCGATGGACGGCTTGGCATGGTTCAGGCCCTCGCGGTCTGTGGGGTACGGCCGTCAAGGGTCAGCAGCGGCGCATACATGCCGGGGCGGCGGTCGCGGTAGATGCCCCAGCTCAGGCGGTCTTCGCGCATACGCGCCAGGTCCAGGTCGTGCAGCCAGACGCCGCTGCTGTCACGGTCGGCCTCTTGCAGCATCGCGCCCTTGTGGTCGCAGATGAACGATGAGCCGTAGAAGCGCATGCTCAGGCTGTCGTCGCTGCGCGCCACTTCATGGCCGACGCGGTTGGCGGCCACCACTGGCAGCAGGTTGGCGGCGGCATGGCCACGCATGGCCATCTGCCAATGGTCGCGTGAATCCAGTTCGGCGGCGCCAGGCTCCGAGCCGATGGCAGTGGGGAACAGCAGCACTTCGGCGCCCATCAGCGCCAGGCAGCGGGCGGTCTCGGGGAACCACTGGTCCCAGCAGATGCCGATGCCCAGGCGACCGAAGGCGGTGTCCCAGACCTTGAAGCCGGTGTCGCCGGGGCTGAAGTATTCCTTTTCCTGGTAGCCGATGGCGTTGGGGATGTGGGTCTTGCGATACACACCCAGCAGGCGCCCGTCGGCATCGGCCACGGTCAGCGAGTTGAAGAAGGCGTTGCCGGCCCGTTCATACCAGCTGAGCGGCAAGACCACGCCCAGTTCCTTGGCCAGCGCGGCGAAGCGCTTGAGCAGCGGGCTGTCGTGGTAGTCCTGGGCCAGGGCCTGGTGGCTGTGGCACTGCTCGATGCAGAAGTACGGGGTGGCGAACAGCTCCTGCAACAGGATCACCTGGGCACCCTTGGCAGCGGCCTGGCGCACCAGTTGTTCGGCGTGGTCGAGGTTGGCGGGCAGGTCCCAGCTGCAGGCCATCTGCGTGGTGGCGATGCGCAGCGTGCTCATGGGCGCGCTCCTTGCCAGGCCGGCTGCTGTTGGGTGATGCAATGGATGCCGCCACCGCCGTGGGCGATATGGTCGATGCGCACCGGTACCACTTCGCGACCGGGGAAGGCCAGGGCCAGTTGCTGCGCGGCGGCCTGGTCGGCGTCGATGCCATAGGCCGGCATGATTACTGCGCCGTTGGCCAGGTAGAAGTTGGTGTACGAGGCGCAGAACACTTCGGCTTCGGTGTCCACGGCCGCGGTGGCCTCGAACAGGTCGAGCAGTTCGAACGAACGGCCCTGGGCGTCCGTGGCCAGTTCCAGCGCGCGGCGGTTTTCGCGGGCCACTTCGGCATACACCGAGCCCTGGTCGTGGGTGGCGTCCACCAGCAGCACGCCGGGGCGGGCGAAGGCGCACACGCCATCGACATGGCCGTCGGTCATGTCGCCGGTGACGTACTGCGGGTCGCCCGGCAGCCAGATGGTCTTGCGGATGCCCAGCAGGCGGGCGAAGCAATCCTCGAAGTCAGCCTTGCTCAGGCCCGGGTTGCGGTTGGGGTTGAGCAGCACCGATTCGGTGGTGATCAGGGTGCCTTCACCGTCGACATGGATGGCGCCGCCTTCGTTGCACAGCGGAGTGCTCAGGCCTTCCAGGCCAAGGTGATCGAGGATGCGCCGGGCCAGGCTGCGGTCCTTGCCGTGCTCGGACTTGCCGCCCCAGGCGTTGAAGCGCCAGCTCAGGCCCGCCACGCCGTGTTGCGGGTGGGTCAGGAAGGTCGGGCCGCTGTCGCGGCACCAGCTGTCGTCCACGGCCAGCTCGACCAGCTCGATACCGGCGCCGCACAGCTCGCGGGCGATGGCCATGGCCGACGGATCGACCACCATCTTCACCGGCTCGAAGCGGGCGATGGCGGCGGCCACTCGGGCGTAGTCGCGCTGCACGTCGGCCAGGGTCACGCCCCAGCCCGACTCCCACAGCGGTTGGTTGTGCGGCCAGATCATCCAGGTGGCGGCGTGGCGGGCCCATTCGGCGGGCATGCGCCAGCCGCTGTCGCGGGACAGGGTCATAGTGAACTCCGATCTATTAGGGATTGTTATCAACGAAGCCCGCCGTCGCGGGTGTTGTCGTCCATGTTATGACTGGGAATCCGGAGCGACAAACGATAGATTTAGCGTATTTCTGATCAGTCAGGCTTATCAGCATGCTCAAGCATTGGCCCCCGCTCAACGCCCTGCGCGGCTTCGAAGCCGCTGCCCGGCTGGGCAGCTTCCACAAGGCCGCCGAGGCCCTGAACCTCACCCAGTCGGCAATCAGCCAGCAGATCCGCAGCCTGGAGGGCTACCTGGAACAGCCGCTGTTCCACCGCAGTGGCCGCAGCGTCAGCCTGACCGACGCCGGGCACGATCTGCTCAGCACCACTCAGGCCTTGTTGCAGCAACTGGCGGTGGGCATCCGCCGCCTGGAGCAGTACCGCAAGCCCAACCAACTGGTGGTCAACACCACCCCGGCGTTCGCCCGGCACTGGTTGCTGCCGCGCCTGGCGGACTTCCACCAACGCTGCCCGGAAGTGGACCTGTGGCTGTTCACCAGCTTCGAGGTGCCGGACATGGCCAGCGAGACCATCGACCTGGCGATCCGCGACGATATCGGGCCGCAGGCTGAATGCAGCTTCACTGTGCTACACCAAGACACGCTGTATCCGGCCTGTCACCCGACGTTGCCCGAGACCGGGCGCACGACCTTGCACGGTGAGCGCGAGATGGACTGGAGTCACTGGCAGCTGGAGGGCGGCGAGGAGGTGGGGCAGCAGGGCAAGGGGCTGAATTTCTCTGACCTGGGGTTGCTGCTGGAGGCGGCGGGCGAGGGGCTGGGGATTGCCTTGGTCAGCCAGTTGCTGGCGCAGCGGATGGTCGATGAGGGGCGCTTGCGGCCCTTGTCTGAGCAGCGTGTGCGCGGACCCGTGTGGAGCTGCCTGGTACATTGGGAAAGCCAGGAGGATCCGTTGGCGCGGCAGTTCCTGGGGTGGTTGAAGGCGGCGCTGGCGCAGGCATAGCGTTTGTCAGAGCCGCTGCGATTTTTCATTGCTCCGATCACCCCGTAATATGTGTCGGATGACTTGCGAGGGTAGTCTCACCCTCTAGATCAAACGGCAGCACCCCGAATCCGGGCGCTGCCCCAGCCTAAACCTGACGAGGTACAGACATTGGCCATCATTCATCCCAAGGTTCGCGGTTTCATCTGCACCACGACTCACCCCAAGGGCTGCGAGCTCAACGTCCGTGACCAGATCGAAGCCACCCGCAAGCTGGGCGTGCGCGAGGATGGTCCGAAGAAAGTCCTGGTGATCGGTGCCTCCAGCGGCTACGGTCTGGCCGCCCGCATCACTGCGGCGTTCGGCTTCAAGGCCGACACCCTGGGCGTGTTCTTCGAAAAACCGGGCACCGAGACCAAGGCCGGCACCGCTGGCTGGTACAACGCCGCCGCCTTCGACAAGTTCGCCAAGGCCGAAGGCCTGTACAGCAAGTCGATCAACGGTGACGCCTTCTCCGACGAAGCCCGCGCCAAGGTCATCGAGCTGATCAAGAACGAAATGGGCGGCCAGGTCGACCTGGTCATCTACTCCCTGGCCTCGCCGGTGCGCAAGCTGCCGCAGACCGGTGAAGTGATCCGCTCGGCCCTGAAGCCGATCGGCCAGCCGTACAAGTCGACCGCCATCGACACCAACAAGGACACCATCATCGAGGCCAGCATCGAGCCGGCCACCGAGCAGGAAATCGCCGATACCGTCACCGTGATGGGGGGCCAGGACTGGGAACTGTGGATCGACGCCCTGAATGCCGCCGGTGTTCTGGCGCCACAGGCCCGTACCGTGGCCTTCAGCTACATCGGCTCCGATATCACCTGGCCGATCTATTGGGACGGCGCGCTGGGCAAGGCCAAGCAGGACCTGGACGAAACCGCCCAGCGCCTGGCCGGCAAAGTGGGTGGCAGTGCCAACGTGGCCGTGCTCAAGTCCGTGGTTACCCAGGCCAGCTCGGCCATCCCGGTGATGCCGCTGTACCTGTCGATGGTGTTCAAGATCATGCAGGAGAAGGGTATCCACGAAGGTACCCAGCACCAGCTGGATCGCATGTTCCGTGACCGCATGTACCGTGCGGACGGTGAGCCGGCTGCCCTGGACGACGAAGGCCGTCTGCGTCTGGACGACTGGGAGCTGCGTGATGACGTGCAGAACGCCTGCCGTGAGATGTGGCCTAAAGTGACCACCGAGAACCTGTTCGAGCTGACCGACTACGCCGGTTACAAGAAGCAGTTCCTCAACCTGTTCGGCTTCGAGCGCGCTGACGTCAACTACGACGAAGACGTGGCCACCGACGTACGGTTCGACTGCGTCGAGCTGTAAGCAAGTCCTTGACCGCGCAGCCGTTCATGACGGCTGCGCGGTTCCCGCCGACGACTTGTTAATATTCTGAAACAAATCCCTCGCTGGCCCTTTGCCATGGCCACCCTCCGCCTGATCTATACCCCAGCTATTGGCCTGGCAATTTCGCTGGCGCCGAGGAGGGAGCAATGGGCGTACTGCAAAAACTACAAGAACGCATCCGCCAGAAGGGCCTCAAGCGCACCTTCAAGACTTTTTTCGAGCGCTACGTGTTTTTCCATTGGGAACTGCTGTGGATGGAGCGCGACCTGATCAGTCCGGTGCCGCCGCACAGCCTCAAGGCGCATGCGCCGGTCACCCTGGCGCAGATCACCACGGCCAATGCCGATGCCTTCGCCCGACATTTCGGCGACCGTGTCGAGACCATGCGCGAGCTGGCCGCCGAGGGCCATACCGGGCACATGTACCTGGATGAGCAGGGCGATGCCGTGGCATTCATCTGGGCCAGCGTGGTGGATTACCACGACAAGCATTACTACGGTTGCACCTTCCCGGTGAAACCCGGCGAGTTCTTCGAGTTCGGCGGCGAGATGACCCGGCCGTACTTTGGCAGCGAGTTGTCGGTGACGGCCCAGGTCGAGCTGTGGAACACCATGCGCGAGAAGGGCTGCCACAAGGTGGTGGACGTGGTGGAGACGCACAACGTGCCAGCAATGAAACTGCACCTGCGCATGGGCTACCACGAGCAGGGCCGGGTGATGCATGTGTACGGCCTGTTCGGTCGCTGGAAGCTGTTCCGCGAAACCCGCTACCACGGCTCGCGCCTGGCGGTGCTGCGCAAGCCGGGCGTGGCGCGGGCGCTGCCCACTACCTGAGGGCACAGGATTTGTAGGAGCGGCTTCAGCCGCGATGAAGCCAACGTGGTGTATGGCACCAGCTTCGCTGGTGATCGCGGCTGAAGCCGCTCCTACAAGGAACTTGAGCTGTTCGGGCATTTTTTTGCTAGCGTTGGCGCACGACAACAGCCCGTCCGCCAGCATGGCGCGACGCCGCAGGGAGCGCGCCATGAGCAGCCTTACCCAACCCGCCTGTGCCTTTCGTCATGTCGCCGCCGACGGCTATGGCCTCGGCGGATTTCGCTGGCGCCACGCCGAGCCCGACCCCCTGCGTCCCCTAGTGATCATCAACGCCGCCACCTCGG
Organism: Pseudomonas sp. CCOS 191; assembly: GCF_001007005.1. Lineage (NCBI taxonomy): Bacteria > Pseudomonadati > Pseudomonadota > Gammaproteobacteria > Pseudomonadales > Pseudomonadaceae > Pseudomonas > Pseudomonas sp. CCOS 191. Next base: position 5,102,987 of record NZ_LN847264.1, on the reverse strand, counting down.
TACGTTGCCGCTACTACTCGCGTTTCGCCGACTACCTGTTCGCCCAGGGCTTTGACGTGCTCACCTACGATTATCGCGGCATCGGCGAGTCGCGCCCGGCCACGCTGCGCGGTTTCCAGGCGTCCTGGAGCGATTGGGGCCGGCTGGACTTCGAAGCGATGTTGCAACTGGCCGCCGCCGAGCATCCGGGCCAGCCGATGCATGTGGTCGGCCACAGCTTCGGCGGCTGGGCGCTCGGGCTGGCGCCGTCGGCGGGGCAGGTGCGCCATGCGCTGCTGGTGGGCGCGCAGTTCGCCTACTGGCGCGACTATGCGCCGGAGCAGCGTTGGCAGCTGTTCGGCAAATGGCACGTGGTGATGCCGCTGTTGACGCGGATGTTCGGCTATTTCCCCGGCAAGCGCCTGGGCTGGCTGGAAGACACCCCGGCCGGCGTGGTGCGCGATTGGGTTGCCCGTACGCCGCGTTACGAGCAGCGGCCCAGTGGGCGTCTACTGTCGGCGATGCCATTTGCCCAGGTACAGGCGGCGACCCTGGCCATCAGCCTGACTGACGATCCGTTCGGCACGGTGGCGGCCACTGAACGATTGTTGGGGTACCTGCAAACGGGCGAGCGGCGGCATCTGCGGGTGGCGCCTGTGGATATCTCGGTCGGGGAGATCGGGCACTTCGCGTTCTTTCACGATCGGTTTCGTGAAAGTCTGTGGCCGATTGCGCTGGAGTGGTTGCAGAAGGGGCGCCTTGAGGCAGGAACACCAGGCCGGCTCATCAGTTGATGTCCGGTTGGGGCCGCACAGCGGCCCCATCTGCTATCAGCCCAGGCGCGCAAGTGCCTGGGTGGTGAACTTCACCCCGGCCAGCCCATGCTTGATCAGCGCACGGATATTGCCATGGTCGCTGCCCTCGGGCGTGGCGACCACGCTACGGTAGTGCTCACCGAAGGCCAGCAGTGCCTCCTGGTCGCTCAACCCTTCGAGCAGCGCCAGGCCCAGGGTCTTGCACGAACCTTCGTTCTGCCCGGCGGCGTTGTGCACGTCGCCATTGTCGAAGGCCTGGGGCTGGTAGCTGTAGTTCGCGGCGATGAAGGCCAGGGTGTCGGCAAAAACGTGTTCGCCGCTGGCGAGGCTACTGCGCAGGGTATTCAGGTCAGTCACGCGGTTTTCCTTGTTCGAACGCCGCTTTCTGCTCGGCGCTGGCTTCGTTCTGGTATTGGGCTTTCCAATCGGCATAGGGCATGCCGTACACCTGCTCACGGGCATCGTCCAGGCTCAGCTCGATCTGGCGATCATCGGCGGCGGCCTTGAGCCACTTGGACAGGCAGTTGCGGCAGAAGCCGGAAAGGTTCATCAGGTCGATGTTCTGCACGTCGGTACGTTTTTGCAGGTGGTCGACCAGGCGCCGGAACGCGGCGGCTTCGAGTTCGAGCTGTTGTTGCGGGGTCATGGGCGATCTCTTCAGGTCATGCGGTTCTTCAGATGGCGGCCACCGTTGATGACCACCTGGCTGCCGGTGCTGTACTGGCTTTGCAGCAGGAACAGCACGGCGTCGATCAGTGGGCGGGCGCCGGGTTCGAATTCGAGCAGGGCCTTTTTCAGGGTCTGCTCGCGGTACTGCTCGTCGCCGCCTTCCTTGAGGATCAGCAGGCCAGGCAGGATACCGTTGACCCGCACCTTGGGCGCGTACTTTTCGGCGAACGACAGCACCATGTTCTGCAGCGCGGCCTTGGTCGCGGCATAGCCGATGTGGCTCTTGCTGCCGCGCGAGGAGGTCTCGTCGCAGATGTGGATGATGTCGGCCTTGTCCACCTTGTTCAGCAGCTCGCCGAGGGCGAGGTTGAGGTGGTAGGGCGCCTCGACGTGCAGGCGGAACATGGTGTCGAGGTTGTCCAGGCCATCGTCGAGCCACAGCGAGGCGTTATGGATGATCGCACGCAGGCCGTCGTACTCACGTTGCAGGTACTCGATCAGGGCCTGGCGGTCTTCGCTGCGGGTCAGGTCGGCCTGGAACTGCCGGATGTTCGGGTGGGCAGCCTGCCCCTGCAAGGTGCGGCTGGCGCTGACCACCGTATGGCCGGCCTGGGCTAGCTCCATGGCCAGGGCCAGGCCGACGCGCTGGCTGGCGCCGGTGATGAGGATTGGGCTGTTCATGTTCGGGCGGTCTGTTCGTCTGTCCGTGCGTGATGCCCCAGCATACCCGAACTGCGCGGCCTTGCGAGCCCGTGCCTCAGCGGCTGCGCAGCCCCTGGGAACGTTCGGTGGCAGCGCGTGGCGTGGCGTTGAGCCAGCCGGCCAGCAACCGGGTGGACAACGGGATGAACAGGTACACCATCAATGGCGTCAGGGCCAGGGTACTGAGCAGCACTCGAGGCAGCAGGTCGAGTGGCGCCAGCCAGTGGCCGAACAGCAGGTTGAACAGTAGCGAAACCGGAAAGAACGCCAGCCAGATGGCCGTTGCCTGCTTCCAGCGTGGTGGTTTTTGCACTGTATTGGTGCCGAACCAGTCGTCGATACCGCTCACGCGCCTCTCTTTGGGGCGCTCGAACAGGCCGTTGCCGCGCTCCAGCCAGGCCCTGCGCGAGGCGGAATGCTCCCAGGCGTGCATGGTCTGTTCGCTGGCGAAGCGGAAGATGATCTGGAATTCGTCGCCCTCGCTCGGCGGGGCAAGGATGCCCGAACCCAGGTAGCCGGGAAAGTCGGTGGCCAACTGTTCGCCTTCGTGCAGCCAGGCCAGCAGGTCCTGGTAGCGGCCGCAGGCGGCGCGGCGCGACACCATCAAGGTGACGGGTGGGGTAGACATCGTGTATCTCCTGGCGACGGGGCTGGCGGGTAGCCGGCCCCTGGCTTGCGGCCCGGGGTGATGGGCGGCGCAGGCGGGCTTGCAAGAATCGGGCACGGATTATCGCCGATCAATCATGACCGGTCAGTTTCAATGGCTGGACGGTCGTCAGAACGTGTTGGGTGCCTGGGCGTGCAGCTCGGGGTGGGCCTTGCGGTGGGCCTGGAGGATGTACTCGCGCAGGCGCTCGACCTCTTCGGCCGGAGTGTGTGTCAGGTCGTAAGCGGCGAGGCGCGGGCCGATGCGCCGGCGCAGCGCGCCGTGCAGGCCGATCGGCGGGATGTCCTCGGCGGCGAAGCGCAGGTTGAATTGCGCAGGGGCTTCAGCCCCACCGCGCACTTCCAGCAGCACACCCTTGAAGGAAATGTCGCGTACCCACAGGTCGCTGGCCTGGCCGTGATCGTCCAGCAACGCTGTCGGCTGCTGCAGCGAAAGGCGCCAGGGCCTCAGCATGGGGCCGTCCTCGTAGATGTCCGGCGAGCCCAGTTGCAGGTGCAGGGCGTGGAATTCATCCTCGACCAGTTGCAGGGGGAAGCTCAACTGCTGGTTGTTGAAGCTGGCCTGCAGCGTCACCTGCTCGTTGGCTACCAGGCGGGTGAGCAGGTCCTTGAGACGACGGTCGCCATTGACCAGCAGGCTCGACATGGGGTCGGCCAGGTTCAGTTGGGGCGAATGCTGCATGTCCTGGATGAAATCCAGTTCGTCCTGGGAGAGTAGGGCGTCTGCTTGCATGGTCTGACTCGAAGGGGCGATCGGTAACGGCGATTTCTTCACGGCGGTGGACAGTGGTCAATCCGCTTCGTTCCGGTCATTCGTCGGATAATCCTGAAGCCTGTGACTTTAGCCGGAGGCGGCCTTTTGCCACTGTCGAGTGCTAGTATCCTACGTTTTCACTCAGTTTCGGAATCCTCACCCGATGAAAGTCGCCATTATTTCCGGTTCGGTGTACGGCACCGCCGACGAAGTCGCCCGCCACGCCGAGTCGCTGCTCAAGGCTGCCGGCCTTGAAGCCTGGCACGCGGCACGCGCCACCCTGCAGGACATCGAGGGTTTTGGCCCCGATGCGTTGCTGGCGGTGACCTCGACCACCGGCATGGGCGAGCTGCCTGACAGCCTGATGCCGCTGTACAGCACGATCCGCGATGTACTGCCGGCGGCCTGGCGCGGCTTGCCAGGGGCGGTGATCGGCCTGGGCGATTCGAGTTACGGCGATACCTATTGCGGCGGCGGCGAGCAGATGCGCGAGTTGTTTGCCGAGCTGGGGGTGAACGAAGTGCTTCCGATGCTGCGACTCGATGCCAGTGAGACCGTGACACCCGAGGCCGATGCCGAGCCGTGGCTGGCGGAATTTGCGGCTGTGCTGAAAGGCTGATGTTGCCTGGGCCGGCCCCACGACAGGGCCGGTCGCCTCAATGCATGGCTGAGTCCTCGCGCAACAATGCCAGCCACGCCTGCGCCGCCCGCGACAGATACGCCCCGCGTCGCCAGATGAAGGCGATGTCCCAACGCAGGTACTCCGGCGCCCGCAACGGCAAGCGCACCACCCCGGGCCGTTCCAGCGCCCGTGCGACGATCGCCGGTAGCAGCACCACGCCTTGCCCGGCCGCCACCAATGCGGCAAGAAAGTCTGCCTGGCCGCTACGCCCACCCTCCTTGGGCGTGAAGCCTTCCTGCTGGCAGGCGCTGAGCAATCGATCGTTGAGCACGAAACTGCGCTGGTACAGCAGAAACGGCGTGTCGGCCAGCTGTGCCAGGGCGACGTCGACCTGCCCGGCCAGCGGGTGGCCGGCGGGCAGCAAGGCTTCCAGTGGTTCATTGCAGAACGGCTGGTAGTCGAACGCCGGATCGTTCGGCGTCAGGCTGCCGCCCAACTCTAACTCGCCACTCTTGACGGCTTGCTCGACCATGCGGCTGCCACCTTCGAGCAGCTGGATCGAGATATTCGGATGGCGCCGCCGGTACTCGGCGAACAATCCGGCGAACAGCGCATCACTGCCCAGCAGCGGCAGGCCGAGGCGCAATTCGCCGCGGGCCATCTGGCTGAGGTCGTCCAGTTCGCTCAGCAGTTCCTGGCGCTGGCGCAACAGCGCTTCGCCGCGTTCCAGGACGATGCGCCCGGCGGCAGTCAGCAGTAACTGTGAGCCCTGGCGTTCCAGCAGCGGCTGGCCGATGTCCTGTTCCAGCTGGGCGACCTGCTTGCTCACCGCCGACTGGCTGATGTGCAGGGTACCCGCAGCCTGGGTGAAACCGCCTTTGTGGACGACTTCGATGAAACTGCGCAGCTGTTTGAATTCCATGTATGCCGGATTCCGTTTTGGAATGGCTACCAGTCTAACAATTCGCTTCTGGCCTAGGGGGCCGACTTTTACAATGGGCTCGTTGTCGAGGAACTCCCGCCCATGAATCCTGCATTATTGAAAAAGACCTTGCGCCTGCTCGCCGAGCTGACGGTGTTGCTGGTGTTGTTCCTGATCGGTGGCCAGTTGGCCGCCTGGCTTGGCTGGCCGATTCCTGGTGGCGTGATGGGCCTGGCGCTACTGCTGGCACTGTTCGCCACCGGCCTGCTCAAACCGGCCGCGCTGCAACTGGGTGCCGGCTGGCTGATGGCCGAGATGCTGCTGTTCTTCATCCCGGCGCTGATGAGCCTGCTGGACTACGGCAGCCTGCTGCGCAGCGAGGGCTGGCGCATCCTGCTGGTGATCGCGTTGAGCACCCTGCTGGTGATGGTGGTCACCGCGGTCACGGTCGAGCTGGTGTGCCGTTGGAGGTTGCGCCATGAGCCTTGAACCCATGCCGCTGTTCTGGCTGGCCCTGACCCTGGGCGCCTACCTGGGCAGCCGCTGGCTGTACCGGCGCAGCGGACGCTACCTGCTGTCGCCGCTGATCCTGGTGCCGGCCTTGCTGCTGGCGGTGGCCGTGCCGCTGCACACCGCCTACGCCGAGTACGCACGCAACACGCATTGGCTGATGGGCGTCCTCGGCCCGGTCACCGTCGCCTTTGCGGTGCCAATCTGGCAACAACGGGCACTGCTGGCGCGGCACTGGCCAGCGCTGCTGGTCGGCATGCTCGCCGGCAGCGTGGCTTCCATCGGCAGCTCCTGGGCGCTGGCGCACCTGCTTGCGCTGGACGATGCAGTCAGCCTGTCGTTGCTGCCGCGCTCGATCACCACACCGTTCGCTATGCCCGTGGCCCAGGACCTGGGCGGCGTGCCGGAGCTGACAGCAGTGTTCGTGATGTTTACCGGGGTGCTCGGGGCGATGTTCGGCGGCATTCTCCTGCGTTGGCTGCCCTTGCGCACACCGCTGGCACGGGGTGCTCTGTTCGGTGTCGGCGCCCATGGCGCGGGAGTGAGCCGCGCCCAGGAAGTCGGGCGCGAGGAAGGCTCGGTGGCTGGCCTGGTCATGGTCCTGACCGGGCTGCTCAACCTGTTGGCCGCGCCGTTGCTGGTGATGCTGGTCTGACCGTTCGTGCCACTGACTCGCACGGTCATCAGGCTGGCTGCCAAGGCGACTTATCACCTTCGTATAGGCCTCTAGACTGAGCCTCGACATAGAGAGCACATGTATGTGCCGAGGTGACATGCAATGAACGCAGCCTTGCCCTCTTCCGACACTTATCCACCGGGACGACCGTGATGCCACTGGCCGAAATTCCATTGTGCGTCTGGCGCACCCGGAGCCAGGGTTTCACTTTCCGGGGCCAGAGCATCCGCTACTGGACGGCAGGGCAAGGAGAGCCCCTGCTATTGCTTCACGGTTTCCCCACGGCCAGCTGGGATTGGCACTACCTGTGGGCACCTCTTACCCAGCGCTTTCGCGTGGTGGCCTGCGACATGCTTGGCTTCGGCGATTCGGCCAAGCCTGCGGACCACGACTACAGCCTGCTCGAACAGGCCGACCTGCAGCAGGCCTTGCTGGCGCACCTGCATATCGACCAGCCGGTGCACCTGCTGGCCCACGACTATGGTGGCAGCGTTGCCCAGGAGTTGCTGGCCCGGCACCACGAACAGCGGCTCCAGGTGGCCAGTTGCGTATTCCTCAACAGCGGGCTGTTCCCCGAGAGCTGCCGGGTGCTGCTGGTCCAGAAGCTGCTGCTCAGCCGCCTGGGCTGGCTGGTCGGGCGCTCGTTCGGGCGCGACGACCTGGTGCGCAACGTCACCCAGGTCTATGGCCCGTGCACCCATCCCAGCGAGAGCGCCCTGGATGACTACTGGAGCCTGATCGCTTCCAACCGTGGCCCACGGATCCTGCATAAACTGGTCAGCTTCCTGCCGGAGCGCCGGGCCCAGCGCGAACGCTGGGTCGCCGCGCTGCAACGCCCGGGCGTGCCGCTGCGCTTCATCAATGGCGCGGTCGATCCTTTGTCCGGCGCGCACATGGTCGAGCGCTACCGGGAAATCGTCCCGGATCCGGACACCGTGGTGCTGCAGGGCATCGGCCATTACCCGCACACCGAGGCGCCGGTGCAGGTGCTGCGCCACTACCTGGCCTTTCGTGAACAACCGATGAGCTATGTACCACTGAAGGTTGCCTGGTCCTGACCGGGCGATCATCGCCGGGCGTTATCAAGCGGCATTCGCCACGGTGCGCTTGATTGCCCGGCCCCGGCGGCTGGCGGAGACTGCGTTGCATCCCTTCATTGCCAGGAGCCTTGAGCATGAGCGAACCAGTACGTCTGCAGGATCGAGTGGTGATCGTCACGGGGGCCGGTGGCGGCCTGGGCCGGGCCCATGCGCTGCTGTTCGCCGCGCGCGGCGCCCACGTGGTGGTCAACGACCTGGGTGGGTCTACACATGGTGAGGGCGCCAACGCCTCGGCGGCCGACCGCGTGGTGGAGGAGATCCGAGCCGCGGGCGGCTCGGCGATCGCCAACCATGACTCGGTCACCGATGGCGCGCGCATCGTCGAGCAGGCCCTGGACACCTTCGGCCGGGTCGATGTGCTGGTCAACAACGCCGGCATCCTGCGCGACAAGACCTTCCACAAGATGGAAGACAGCGACTGGGAGCTGGTCTACCGCGTGCACGTCGAAGGCGCCTACAAGGTTACCCACGCGGCCTGGCCGCATCTGCGGGCGCAGAACTGGGGGCGGGTGATCTTCACTTCGTCCACCTCGGGCATCTACGGCAATTTCGGCCAGGCCAACTACGGCATGGCCAAGCTTGGCCTCTACGGGCTGACCCGGACCCTGGCCATCGAGGGCCGCAAGCACGGCATCCTGGTCAACGCCATCGCCCCGACCGGTGGCACGCGCATGACCGAGGGGCTGATTCCGCCACAGGTGTTCGAACGTCTGCAGCCCGAGCTGATCAGCCCGTTAGTGGTGTACCTGGGCAGCGAGCAGTGCCAGGACAGCGGCGAACTGTTCGAGGTAGGCGGCGGCTGGGTGGGCAAGGTGCGCTGGGAGCGTAGCCAGGGCGTGGGCTTCGATCCGCGTGAAGGGTTCACCCCCGAGCAGGTGGCGGACAACTGGGCGCGGATCGGTGATTTCGAGGCCGCGCAGCACCCACAGGACAGCCTGCAGGCGTTGCAGCAGATGATGGCGAACCTGCAGAAGTATCCGTTGGGTTGAACAATGCCGGGGCCGCGCTGCGGCCCTTTCGCCGGCAAGCCGGCTCCCACAGGGATCGCACCAGCTTGTGGTCGGCTTGCTGGTGATGAGCCTGGCGCCGACCTTGCGATTCTTGCAGAAATAAAAAAGGCCGCTGCAATCGCAGCGGCCAATCGAGACGTTAGATCAAGGAGCTTCAAAATCAACGTCGGTGAACCTGGGCGGGCGCGAAAAGCAGGGGGGAGAGCCCTTCGTGCCGGCCAGTAAGATCAGAATAAGCGCATGATCCCGTGGGAAAAATAGCCGCTTATGACATTCACCTTTACGTTTCGAGTAAAAGTGCGAGGCAGACTATAGGCCGCTCTCGCGGGAAAAGTCCGTAATGCTTTGTAAGCCCTTTCACTGATTCGCGCCGTACCCCATTCGCCAGCTGGTGGCCTGGGCGGCGGCGAGCAGGCGCCGGGCGGCCGGGCCGTGCTCGTCGGCATGGAAGATCGAGGTCGGACCGACCACGGTCATCACTGCGGCGACCTGGCCCATGGCGTTGAACACCGGCGCGGACAGCGCGTCCACCCCCGGCATCAGCAAACCGTGCACATGGTGCAGGCCGCGCTGGCGGATCTGTTCGAGCAAGGCGGCATAGTCGTCCGCCGTCTGACCGAGCGCTGCCAGTTCCCGGTCGCGCAGCTCCACGGTCTCGCGCTCGGGCAGGTGCGCGGCGAACACCAGCCCGGTGGACGAGCTGAGCAACGGCAGCACCGAGCCGATCTGGGTCACCACCGTCACCGCCCGCACCGCCGGCTCGATGCTCACCACGGTCGCGCCCTGATTGCCCCACACGGCGATAAAGCAGCTTTCGTTGAGCTCGTCGCGCAATTGCGACAGTGGCAGCGCCGCCACCTTCAGCACATCGATGCTACCCAGGGCCGCCATGCCCACCCGCAACGCCTCGCGCCCCAGCCCGTAGTGGTTGGTGGCCGGGTCCTGTTCGGCGAAGCCGCTGGCGATCAGCGCCTGCAGGTAGCGGTGCACCTTGCTCGCCGGCATGTCGACATGTTCGGCCAGGCGCGACAGCGAGGTGGAGGGGGAAAGTTCGGCCAGGGCCTTGAGGATGTCGGTGCCGACTTCCGCCGAGCGGACCTTCTGTTTGCCGTTGTCGGTGCTGCTGGCTTTGGCCATGGGGGGCTTCTATGCAGATTTCATGGGGTGGCGCCTTTATAGCTTGACGCCTGCGCGCGGGCAAATTACGTTATTCGTAATCTGATTACGATAAAAACAATGCAGACGCGCTGCCGCCCTTGGTGCCGGTTTCAGGATCGGGCTCCGCAGCCAGCTGCCCGAAACGGCTCCCAGCAGCCCGGAGGCACCGATGACCCGCGACACATCCCCTGAACTCGAGTACCTGAGCGGCTTCGGCAACGAATTCGCCAGCGAAGCCCTGCCCGGCGCCCTGCCGGTCGGGCAGAACTCGCCGCAGAAGGCTCCCTATGGCCTGTACGCCGAGCTGCTGTCGGGCACCGCGTTCACCATGACCCGCAGCGAACTGCGCCGTACCTGGCTGTACCGCATTCGCCCCTCGGCCCTGCACCCGCGCTTCGAGCGCCTGGAGCGCCAGCCGCTGACCGGCGCGCTGGGCGCCATCAACCCCAACCGCCTGCGTTGGAGCCCGCAACCGATCCCGTCCGAACCGACCGACTTCATCGACGGCTGGCTGCCGATGGTGGCCAACTCGGCATCGGAAAAACCGGCCGGCGTGAGCATTTACATCTACCGCGCCAACCGTTCCATGGAGCGGGTGTTCTTCAACGCCGACGGCGAGTTGCTGCTGGTGCCCGAGCAAGGCCGCCTGCGCATCGCCACCGAACTGGGCGTGCTTGAGGTCGAGCCGCTGGAGATTGCGGTGATCCCGCGGGGCATGAAGTTCCGGGTCGAACTGCTCGATGCCCAGGCCCGTGGCTACATTGCCGAGAACCACGGCGCGCCGCTGCGCATCCCGGACCTTGGCCCGATCGGCAGCAATGGCCTGGCCAACCCGCGTGACTTCCTCACCCCGGTCGCCCATTACGAAGAGCGCACCGGCCCTGTGCAATTGGTGCAGAAGTTCCTCGGCGAACATTGGGCCTGTGAGCTGCAGCACTCGCCCCTGGACGTGGTCGCCTGGCACGGCAGCAACGTGCCGTACAAATACGACCTGCGCCGCTTCAACACCATCGGCACGGTCAGCTTCGACCACCCCGACCCGTCGATCTTCACCGTGCTGACCTCGCCCACCAGTGTGCACGGCCTGGCCAACATGGACTTCGTGATCTTCCCGCCGCGCTGGATGGTGGCCGAGAACACCTTCCGTCCACCATGGTTCCACCGCAACCTGATGAACGAGTTCATGGGCCTGATCCAGGGCGCCTACGACGCCAAGGCCGAAGGCTTCCTGCCCGGCGGCGCTTCGCTGCATGGGGTGATGAGCGCTCACGGCCCCGACGCCGAGACCTGCGACAAGGCCATCTCGGTGGACCTGGCGCCGCACAAGATCGACAACACCATGGCCTTCATGTTCGAGACCAGCCAGGTGCTGCGCCCGAGCCGCCAGGCCCTCGAAAGCCCGCAGTTGCAGGCCGACTACGATAGTTGCTGGGCCACCTTGCCGAGCACCTTCAACCCGAACCGGAGATAACCGATGAACCACACCGCCATTGCCCGTAGCTGGGTCGAGCACGCCAACGGGCACCGCGACTTCCCGTTGCAGAACCTGCCCCTGGGCATCTTCAGCCGCCCAGGGCAGGCGCCACGTTGCGGCGTGGCCATCGGCGACGCGATCCTCGACCTCGAGGCCGTGCTGGCCGCCGGGTTGTTCGAGGGGGCGGCCAAGGCTGCCGTCGAAGCCACCGTCGGTGGTGCGCTGAATGACTTCTTCGCCCTTGGCCGCGAGGCCCGTGTCGCCTTGCGCGAGCGCCTGCTGGCACTGCTGGGCGAGGGCAGCGAACACCAGGCGGCCCTGAAGGCCGCGCTGTACCCGGCTGATGAATGCCAGCTGCACCTGCCGGCGAAGATCGGTGACTACACCGACTTCTACGTCGGCATCGAGCACGCCAAGAACGTCGGCAAGCTGTTCCGCCCGGACAATCCGCTGCTGCCCAACTACAAGCACGTGCCGATCGGCTACCACGGCCGCGCCTCGACCATCCGCCCGTCCGGCACCGACGTGCGCCGGCCCAAGGGCCAGACCCTGCCGGCGGGCCAGACCGAGCCGAGCTTCGGCCCTTGCGCGCGCCTGGACTACGAGCTGGAACTGGGCATCTGGATTGGCCAGGGCAACGACATGGGCCAGCCGATCCCGATTGGAGACGCCGCCGAACACGTGGCCGGCTTCTGCCTGCTCAACGACTGGTCGGCGCGCGATATCCAGGCCTGGGAATACCAGCCGCTGGGCCCGTTCCTGTCCAAGAGCTTCATCACCACGGTGTCGCCGTGGGTGGTCACCGCCGAGGCCCTGGAGCCGTTCCGCTGCGCCCAGCCGGCCCGTCCGGAGGGTGACCCGCAGCCGCTGTCGTACCTGCTGGACAAGCGCGACCAGGCCGCCGGCGCCTTTGATATCGAACTGGAAGTACTGCTGCTGACCGAACGCATGCGCGAGCAGAACCTGCCGGCGCATCGCCTCACGTTGAGCAGCACCCGCAGCATGTACTGGACCGTGGCACAGATGGTCGCCCACCACAGCGTCAACGGCTGCCAGCTGCAACCGGGCGACCTGTTCGGCTCGGGCACCCTGTCGGGCGCGGCGCCAGGCTCGTTCGGCAGCCTGCTGGAGATCACCGAAGGCGGCAAGCACCCAGTTGAACTGGCCAGCGGCGAAGTGCGCAAGTTCCTCGAGGACGGCGACGAGATCATCCTGCGCGCCCGTTGCGTGCGCGATGGCGTGGCCAGCATCGGCTTCGGCGAATGCCGTGGCACCATCGTCGCGGCCGGCTGAGGAGGGCAGGGCGATGGAACTGTTCACCTACTACCGCTCCACCTCTTCGTATCGGGTGCGTATCGCCCTGGCGCTCAAGGGCCTGGATTACCAGGCCGAGCCTGTGAACCTGCTCAAGGGCGAGCAGCGCGGCGCGGACTACCTGGCGCTCAATCCGCAAGGGCGGGTGCCGGCCCTGCGCACTGACGCTGGCGAGTTGCTGGTGCAGTCGCCGGCGATCATCGAATACCTGGAGGAAGCCTTCCCGCAAACGCCACTGCTGCCCCGTGCGCCCGAAGCCCGGGCCAGGGTGCGCGGCGTGGCGGCGATCATCGGTTGCGATATCCACCCGCTGCACAACGTCAGCGTGCTCAATCAGCTGCGTCAGTTGGGGCACGACGAGGGCCAGGTCAACCAGTGGATCGGCCACTGGATCAGCCAGGGGCTGGCGGCGGTGGAGCAACTGATCGGCGATGACGGCTTCTGCTTCGGGGCGACGCCCGGCCTGGCCGACGTCTACCTGATCCCGCAGTTGTACGCGGCCGAGCGTTTCAACATCGACCTCGGTGGCTACCCGCGCATTCGCCGGGTGGCCGCCCTGGCCGAGCAGCATCCGGCCTTCCATCAGGCCCACCCGGCGAGGCAGCCCGACACGCCCGACTGATCGCCACCGCCCGCACCTGCACTCATAACAACAAAAGACAGGGACCTTGCGATGCACAACCAGATAGCCAGCTTTCGCGCGGCGCTCGACGCGCGCCCGGTGTCACCCTACCAGTGGCGCCTGCTGCTGCTGTTGATCCTGCTGTTGGTCACCGATGGTTATGACGCCCAGGTGCTGGGCTATGTGATCCCCGCGCTGGCCCAGGACTGGGGCCTGGAAAAGGCCGCTTTCGGGCCGGTGTTCAGCGCCAACCTGCTGGGGCTGACGGTCGGTTCGCTGGCGGTGACGCCACTGGCCGACCGCTTCGGCGTGCGCAGGGTGCTGCTGTGCTGCGTGGTGCTGTATGCCAGCCTGACGCTGCTGATGGTGTTCGCCTCTTCCCTCGACAGCCTGATGCTGGCGCGCTTTCTCTGCGGTATCGGCATGGGCGGCGCGATGCCCAGCGCCATGGCGCTGATGGCCGACTACGCGCCGCCCCGACTGCGCACCTTGATGGTCACCCTGGCGGCCTGCGGTTTCTCGCTGGGTGGCGCTGCGGGGGGCTTCGTCGCCGCGGGCTTCATCGATCATTACGGCTGGCAGGCAGTGTTCCTTGCCGGCGGCGTGGCGCCCTTGCTGCTGTTCCCGTTCCTGGCGCTGTTCCTGCCCGAGTCACTGCCGCGCCTGCTGCGTGACGCTCCGCCCTATGCGCGGCTGCAGCGGGTCACCGCTCGCCTGCTGCCGGGCTGGCAGGTACCGGCGGCGCGCATCGCCATCGACGAACCGGCGGACAGCAAGCTCACCGTGGTGGCGCTGTTTCGCGAGGGGTTCGCCCGGCCCACGCTGCTGCTGTGGAGCACCTTCTTTGTCAGCCTGATCCTGTTGTACTTCATGATCAGCTGGCTGCCGTCGCTGCTGCAGGAAAGCGGGCTGGCGCTGAACCAGGCCAACCTGGTGACTTCGCTGTTCCTGTTCGCCGGCACCTTCGGCGCGGTGTGCCTGGCCTGGTGCGCCGACCGCATGGCCAACAAGGCCCACTTGTTGGCGGGCGTGCTGCTGGGGGCGGCGCTGTTCAGCGTGCTGGTCGGCCTCAACCATGACGACCCGCGCTGGCTGGTGCCCAGTGTGTTCGCCGCCGGGTTCTGCATCATTGGCGGGCAGTTGACGCTCAATGCCTTCGTCAGCAACTTCTACCCGGCCCAGGTGCGCGCCACCGGTACCGGCTGGGCCCTGGGCGTCGGGCGTTTCGGCTCGATCCTCGGACCGTTGCTTGGCAGCCTGCTGCTGACCTTGCACATGCCTGTGGAGCAGATCTTCTTCTTCTGCGCCGTGCCGGCGCTGCTCGGCGCGCTGCTGATCAGCCGGGTACGCGCACCGCAGCCGCGCGAAGCGACGGTGAAGGGCGAGGCATTAGTGGATTGAGCGTTTGCCGTTGGGCAACTGGCCGAGGCGTTCCGTGAGTTTCAGGCGCTCCACCGGGTCGTCGGTCAGCAGCAGGGCGTGCTCCAGGTCGAAGCGCTCTGCCTGGGGGCAGTCCAGGTGCTGGTACAACGTGGCCCGCGCCAGGTAGTCGCCGACCTGCACCGGGCCCAGTTGCATGACCCGCTCGGCGTCGATAAGCGCCGCGAGGTCGTTGTCGTTGCTGATATGCAACTGGCGAAGGTTGCGCGACAGGCGCTGGAGCATCTGCATCGGCGAGGCGCTGCGCAGGTGCTCGGCGGTCAGCGGCAGCTGTGGGCCGAACTGGCGGGCGAGCAGCTCGCGGCAGTCGTTGGGGTACAGACGCCGGCCGCCGCAAGGGTCGAGCAGGTGATCGGCACCGGGCACCCGCAGCAGGAAGTGGCCGGGAAAGTTCACGCCCTCCAGGGGGATCGACAGGCGGCGGGCCAGCTCCAGGGCAAGGATCGCCAGCAGCAGCGGTTGGCCACGTCGGCGTTGCAGCACTTTGTCCATCAAGGCCACGTGCGGGCGCAACGGGTGGTACTCGTCCTGCTGGTAGCCCAGTGCGTTGAGCTGACGCAGCAAGGGCTGGGCCAGTTCGTTGACCGGCAGCATCGGCAGGCTGGTGCTGACTTCGCGTTGCAGCTCGTGCAGCCTGGCAAGACTGGTCGCGGGCTCGACAGTGCGGTCATGCTCGGCGGCGATCCACAGGGCGGCTTCCAGCAGGGCGACCGGCTCGCGTTCCAGGCAGGCCAGGCAGGCTTGGCGTGGGTTCATGGGGCTTCTCCATCACGCTTAACTTGTAGCCCTGGCGCGGCTTTTCGTCCAGTGGTCCGCCGGCGCGGTGTGCGGCCTTGACCTGTTTATACTGGTAGGAGCACCTCTCGGGGGAGCCCGTCGATGTTCGCGCTCATGCAAAGCACCCGCACCCAGTCACTGCACCTGTTCATCGACCCGCCCACGGGTTTGAAGGCCGTGGTGGCGATTCACAGCGAACAACTGGGCCCGGCCATGGGCGGCTGTCGCTACCTGCCCTATGCCGACGACGAGAGCGCCATGACCGATGCCATCCGCCTGGCCCAGGGCATGAGCTACAAGGCGGCCTTGGCTGGCCTGCCGATGGGCGGCGGCAAGGCGGTGATCGTGCGCAATCCGCATGTGGAAAACCGTGCAGCGCTGTTCGAGGCGTTCGGGCGCTTCGTCGACACGCTTCAGGGACGTTTCATCACCGCGGTGGACAGCGGCACCTCGACCCTCGACATGGACTGCATTGCCCAGGCCACTCCCTACGTCACCAGTACCACCGCCTCGGGCGATCCTTCGCCCCATGCGGCGCTGGGCGTGTTTGCCGGCATCCGCGCCACCTCCATGGCCAGGCTTGGCAGTGACAACCTGGAGGGGCTGCGAGTGGCGGTGCAAGGGTTGGGCAACGTCGGCTATGCGCTGGCCGAGCAACTGCATGCGGCGGGTGCCGAATTGCTGGTCAGCGATCTGGATGCCGGCAAGGTGCGCTTGGCCGTGGAGCAGCTCAATGCGCACCCGGTGGCCCATGAAGCCTTGATCAGCACGCCGTGCGACATCTTTGCGCCGTGTGGCGTTGGGCCGGTGTTGAACGGGCAGAGCGTGATGCAACTGCGTTGCGCGGCAGTGGCGGGGTCGGCGAACAACCAGTTGACCACGCTGCAGGTGGCCGACCAGTTGGAGAACCGGGGCATCCTGTATGCGCCGGACTACGTGATCAATGCCGGTGGGCTGATCTATGTGGCGCTGACCCATCGGGGCGAGGGGCTGGGGACCATTACCGCGCACCTGGCGCGGATACCGTCGCGGCTGACCGAAGTGTTCGCCCATGCCCAGGCGGAGAAACGTTCGCCGGCACGGGTGGCGCAGATGCTGGCGGAAAGATTGCTGTACGGCTGAAAGCCATTTCGCGGGGCAAGCCCGCTCCCACGAGATTTTCCATGGATGCGGGCCGTGCGGGCTTGCCCCGCGATGGCGTCATTCCACCGCGCCGCCTTCGAGCAGCTCCGCCAGTGCATCGGGCTGGCTCTTGAATGCCCGGGCGAACACATCGCGGTTCTTGGCCATGTAGATGCCGGCTTCCTCTACCTGCTGCTCGCTCATCGAAGGCACGGCCTTGTGCAGTACCTCGGCCAGGCGTTCGGCCAGCTCGAGCATCTTGTCGTGACGGTCTGCTTCGGCCTTATCCATGAACAAGCGCTCCGGGTCGCGGCTGCTGCGGTACACCACTTCGACGGCCATTCATCACCTCTGTGCCTTTTTGCTGATTGGGTTGCGGACAACTGTATTTTTATACAGTACATCGCCAGGCCATCACCGTGCAACCGCAATGATGGCCAGGCAAACTGAAAATCAGCGTAGCCCACAGGTGCCCTGCGGCAATCGACCGCCTTCCAAGACAGGAGCCATGGCCCTTTAACTGCATGGCACCAGACCTTCAGTATCAGGAATCGAACATCGTGAACATCAAATGGGCAGAAAAGCTGCGCAAGGGCCTGCACGGCTCCGCCGACTCGCTGGGCAACCTGTGTGTGGAGGCCTTCCACTACCTGGCGCTGTTCGGTATCGGCGCGATCACCGCCTATGCGGCGGTGGTGACCTTCCTGGACATGCTGGGCAAGGGTGGGGTGAGCGTCGATGACATCCTGCTGCTGTTCATCTACCTGGAGCTGGGGGCGATGGTGGGGATCTACTTCAAGACCAACCACATGCCGATCCGCTTCCTGCTCTACGTGGCGATCACCGCGCTCACGCGTTTGCTGATCGGTGATGTCTCGCACCACAAGGCACCGGATGTCGGCTTGCTGTACGTGTGTGGCGGTATCCTGCTGCTGGCCTTCGCCATCCTGGTGGTGCGCTATGCGTCGTACCGCTACCCGTCGACCAAGGCGCTGGATGCCAGCGGCAAGGAAGTGGACGAGGGCAAATAGCCCTCAGTTGGCCAGGCCGGCGGCAGGGAAGCGGCGCTCGCCCTGCGCGGGGCGGGTCAGGGCGGCAAGCACTTCCAGCGGGTTCTGCCCCAGCTCGATGGCCAGGCCCAGGCGGATGCTGTCGATGACCCGTTGCAGGCGCACCGGGTCGTTGCGCTGGGCCTGGCTGATCAGGCGCTTGGCAACCACGCCGCTGTCGTCGGAGAGGGTCAGCATGATGCTGCCGTCCAGGCGCTCGATGCTCAGGTTGACCCGGTACTCCGGGGCGAAGGCGGCGCTGATCTGATCGAAGGGATTGTTCATGGTCGGGTTCTGCAGTGAATGATTGCAGAAGTTGACCGGGCTCGGCCGAGGTTGGTTCAGGCCCGCTGATCGGTGAACAACGAAAACGCCCGGCGCAAGGCCGGGCGTTCTTGTCTGACCCGTTGCCGGTCAGGCGTCTGGATCACTCAGTTCCAGGGCGCCGCGCTTGCTGCGCAGCTTGCCGTAGAAGTGTTCCAGGGCGTGGTTCAGTTTGCTGGCGGCGCCATCGACGGCATGTTCCAGCGAAGTGGCGGTGTGGGTCACGGAAATCGGTTGATGACCCTTCGGGCGAGCCTCCATCTGGCAGCGTTTGTCGTGGGGACCGGGCTTGGCGCCGTTTTCGTCACGCAGGTGGACTTCAATGCGGGTGAGGTCGTCCTCGTAACGTTCGAGGCTGCTTTGCAGGGTACTGCGGACCCATTGGTCGAGACGGATGTTGCCTTCGATATGGTTGCTGCTGTTGACCTGGATTTGCATGATTCAATCCTTATTCAGCTTGCTCGCGAGAGGCGCGCCTAGGCCACTGAGGACGTTGGTTTTCCTGCGCCTCTTGACTCTAAAGTCAGACAAGCGGCGGACGAATTCAAGCCCTTTCTGAAAATAAATTTCCTGTTGCAATTCGCTCCGCTCACAACGATGACGGCCGATCACTGCAATCAATAATGCTGGGCCATCCGCCAGGCGGCCCCTAAGCTCAGGCGCATTTCCTCACCCGTCGGGAGCGCCGCATGTCTAGCAACCCTCTGTTCCAGCCCTTCACCCTTGGCACCCTCGATCTGCCGACTCGCGTGGTCATGGCGCCGATGACCCGTACCTTCTGCCCCGGTGGCGTACCCCATGACGCAGTGGTCGACTATTACCGTCGCCGCGCCGCCGCCGGTGTTGGATTGATCATCACCGAAGGCACCACGGTCGGGCACAAGGCCGCCAATGGCTACCCCAATGTGCCGCGCTTCCATGGCGAAGATGCCCTGGCCGGTTGGAAGCGTGTGGTCGACGCGGTCCATGCCGAAGGCGGGCGCATCGTGCCGCAACTGTGGCACGTGGGCAGTGTGCGCCGCCTGGGCACCGAGCCGGATGCCGAGGTGCCGGGCTATGGCCCGAGCGGCAAGGAGAAGGATGGCCAGGTACTGGTCCAGGAGATGAGCCACGACGACATTCGCGAGGTGATCGCCGCCTTCGCCCAGGCCGCGCGCGATGCCCAGGCCATCGGCATGGACGGCGTGGAAATCCACGGTGCCCACGGCTACCTGATCGACCAGTTCTTTTGGGAGGCCAGCAACCGTCGCGACGACGAATACGGCGGTGACCTGGCCGGACGCTCGCGTTTCGCCATCGAGCTTATCCAGGCCGTGCGCGCAGCCGTCGGCCCGGACTTCCCGATCATCCTGCGCTTTTCGCAGTGGAAGCAGCAGGACTACAACGCACGCCTGGTACAGACCCCAGAGGCCCTGGCGGCATTCCTCAAGCCCTTGTGCGACGCGGGTGTGGATATCTTCCACTGCTCTACCCGGCGCTTCTGGGAGCCAGAATTCGAGGGCAGCGAGCTGAACCTGGCCGGCTGGACCCGCCAGCTCACCGGCAAGCCGACCATCACCGTGGGCAGTGTCGGCCTGGATGGCGAGTTCCTGCAGTTCATGGTCGCCACCGACAAGGTGGCCAAGCCGGCCAGCCTCGAAGGCTTGCTGCAACGCTTGCAGGACCAGGAGTTCGACCTGGTGGCCGTGGGCCGTGCCTTGCTGGTGGATGCCGAATGGGCGCGCAAGGTTCGCGAGGGGCGTGAGGCGGACGTGCTGCCGTTCAGCCGTGAGGCGCTGACGACCCTGGCTTGATCACCAGGGGCGGCGCCTGTTCGCGGGTAGCCTGCAACACGCGGCAGGCATCGTACAGGTAACCCTCGAACTGCTCGATGATCGCCGGCCAGCCCTGGCGGCTGGCATGCTGGCGGGCATTGAGGCGCACCCGGCGCAGGGTTTCGCTTTCCTCCAGCAACCAGCAGGCGGCGTCGATGAACGCCGCCTGATCACCCGGCATGGCCAGCGCGCCGCTGTGGCCGTGGCGGATGTGCTGGGCGGCGGCGGCTTCATCGTAGGCGACCACGGCAAGGCCCGAGGCAAGCGCCTCGAGCACCACGTTGCCAAAGGTCTCGGTCAGGCTCGGGAACAGGAACAGGTCGCCGCTGGCATAGTGCTCGGCCAGTACCTCGCCGCGCTGCGCACCGCAGAACACCGCATCGGGCAACTGCTGTTCGAGCTGGCCGCGCAGTGGGCCATCGCCGACGATCACCAGGCGCAGCCGCCGGTGCGGGTAGGCCCTGCGCAGGGCTTCCATGCAGGGGCGCAACAAGGCCAGGTTCTTCTCCGCGGCCAGGCGCCCGACGTGCAGCACGGCCAGGTCATCCACGCCCAGCCCCCACTGCTCGCGCAGGGCCTGGCTGCGCCTTGCCGGGTTGAACAGGCCGGCATCGACCCCGCGGGCCATCAGGCCAAGACGTTCGAAGCCGCGGCGTTCCAGTTCCAGGCGCTGGCTGATGCTGGGCACCAGGGTGATGGCGGTACGCCGATGGAACCAGCGCAGGTAGTGGGTCAGCAGCCGCGACAGCAGCCCCAGGCCATACTGCCCAGAATACTGCGCAAAGTTGGTATGAAAGCCACTGACCACCGCCACGCCCAGGCGCCGGGCGGCGCGCAGGGCGCTCAGGCCCAATGGACCTTCGGTGGCGATGTACAGCACGTCCGGACGCTGCCGGCGCCAGCGGCGCCAAAGCTTGTGCATCGACACTTCGCCCCACTGCAGGCCGGGGTAGCCGGGCAATGGCCAGCCACGGCACAGCAGCAGTTCGTCATTGTTGCCCGTTGCGCTGTCGGCGGCCTGCCGCGGGCGGATCAGCTCGACCTGATGCCCGCGCTGGCGCAGTCCCTCGCTGAGGCGGCCGAGGGTGTTGGCCACGCCATTGATCTCGGGTGGGAAGGTTTCGCTGACCAGGGTGATGCGCAAGGACGGTGTGTTCATGGCAAAAAGTGTCCGACGCCCCCATTGCGGCCATATGACGCCTTTGTGACGTGCGGATGACGCCTGATTTCCGGCAGTTTCATCCGTTTGAATATTTCCTTGCAACGCACTCAAGAACTCTCGGGACGCAGCCGATGCAGATGCATTCGACTACGGGAATTCGCTCCGGGAGAGCGGCCATGTTCAACAGCAAACTGAAGAAAGAAATCCAGCAACTGCGCGAAGAACTGATGTCCATCGAGCAGGTCAAGAACAGCCTCGACAGCGAGATGCTGGTGCTCCAGCTCGACCCACAGGGGCGCATCGAGTCGGTCAACGGCAACTTCGAGGCCGAAATGGGCTACCGCGCCGAGCAGCTCATCGGGCGCAATATCGAGGAGATCGTCCCGGCCCATGTGAAGAAGCTCGATTTCTATCAGCGCATGAAACACGCCATCACCCGGGGCGAGCACCTCAACGGCGCCTTCCGCCTGCTGCGTGGCAACGGCGAAGAGGCCTGGCTGCGCTCGATCCTGCAACCGGTCAAGGACAGCGACGGGCGCATCAAGTACTTCTCCCTGCACTCCAGCGACCTGACCCGCACCATCGAGACGTCCCGCGAGCATGAGAGCCTGATCAAGGCCCTGATGCGCTCCACCGCGGTGATCGAGTTCAACCTCGAAGGCCAGGTGCTGACCGCCAACGACCGCTTCCTGCAGACCATGGGCTACACCCTCGAACAGATCCGTGGCAAGTCGCACCGCATGTTCTGCGAGCCGGAAGAGGCCAACTCGGCGGGCTACCAGGAGTTCTGGAACAGGCTGCGCCGCGGCGAATTCGTTGCCGAGCGCTTCAAGCGCATCGATGCCCATGGCCGCGTGGTGTGGCTGGAGGCCTCGTACAACCCGATCATCGACGCCCATGACGTGCTCTACAAAGTGGTCAAGTTCGCCACCGTGATCACCGACCAGGTCAACCAGGAACTGGCCGTGGCCCAGGCCGCCGACATCGCCTACACCACCTCGCTGGAAACCGACGACAGCGCGCGCAAGGCCACCGACGTGGTAACCCAGACCGTCGAGGTGATGCGTGGGCTGGAGGGCTCGATGCAGGACGCCGCCGAGGGTATCCAGGCGTTGGACAAGCAGTCGAAGGTGATCGGCGCGATCATCAAGACCATCAGCGACATCGCCGGGCAGACCAACCTGCTGGCGCTCAACGCCGCCATCGAAGCCGCCCGCGCCGGCGAACAGGGCCGTGGTTTCGCCGTGGTCGCCGACGAAGTGCGCCAACTGGCCTCGCGCACCAGCAGCGCCACCGAGGAAATCGCCAAGGTGGTGCAGCAGAACGAACAGCTGGCCCAGGCCGCAGTGGACATCATCGACACCAGCAAGCGCCAGGCCGAGCAGGGCCTGGCCTTGGCCGCCGATACCGGCGGGGTGATCGTCGAGATCCAGGAGGGGGCGAAGAAGGTGGTGGATGCGGTGGGGCAGTTTTCCAGCCAGTTAAGCCACTGATCCGTTCAGCGTCTTGCTTTAGCTGCTGCGGCGAGACGGCTGCTACAGAGGGTTGCGCTGTGCCTGTGGGAGCCGGCTTGCCGGCGAAAGGGGCGCAACGCGCCCCCGGTCCTTTCAAGTGCGTTCACGCACCCAGAACAACGTTGCCCCGGCCACCGCCGCCGGCATCATCAGCACGTTGACCCCCGGAATCATCAGCGCCAGGTAGGTGATCCCGCCAAAGCCCATCGATTGCCAGCGCTTGGCGCGCAGCCAGGCGAGCATGTCCTGCCAGCTCATCTTGTTGTTGTCCGCCGGGTAGTCAATGTACTGGATGGCCATCATCCAGATACCGAACACCAGCCACAGCGGCGCGGCGATCACGTTCACCACCGGGATGAGCGACAGGATGAACAGGCCAATGGCCCGCGGCAGGAAGTAGCCGAGCTTGCGCATCTCGCGGCTCAGGGTACGTGGCACCATGGCCATCAGCTCGCTCCAGCTGAAGGGCGGGAAGTTGTCCTGGCCGCGTACCACCACTTCGACCTTTTCCGCCAGGAAGCCGTTGAACGGCGCGGCGATGACGTTGGCCAGCAAGGTGAAGGTGAAGAACACCATCAACAGCACCAGGGCGACGAACAGCGGCCACAGGATGTAGGTGAGAAAGCCCAGCCAGTCGGGCAGGGTGGGCATCAGCGCATCGACCCACAGGCTGAACTGGTGGCCGGCGAAGTAGATCAGGCCGCCGAACAGCAGCAGGTTGACCGCCAGGGGCAACAGCACGAACAGGCGCAGGCTGGGGCTCAGGACCAGTTTCAGGCCTTCGCGCAGGTACTGCGGGCCGGACAGGACGGGGGCTTGCATCGGAATGCTCCGCTTGAGGAAAACGCGCTGACCTTACCGAGTTTGGCGCGCCGACGAAAGGCGCCGCGCCTTCGGGAAACGGCGTGTAACAAAGCGCAGGCACAATGCCTGTCGGTTTCCTCAGCGGATAGAGACTGTCTATAAGGTGGATTGTCGAAGGATATTTCCTTAATCTCTGCGGCCTCGCTACAGTGCGCTCAACTTTTTTGGTTTTGGACCAACGCGTTGTAGCCTTCCCCAAGTGCTGCGTGGGTCCCTTTTAATTCCAGCTGGCGCAACCGGCGCACCGACGCCGGCCCCGTGCGGCCCGCTCGACAGGAGTTCGACATGTCCGAAGTACGTCATTCGCGCGTCATCATTCTCGGTTCCGGCCCTGCCGGTTACAGCGCCGCGGTGTATGCCGCGCGCGCCAACCTCAAGCCGCTGCTGATCACCGGCATGCAGGCGGGCGGCCAGCTGACCACCACCACCGAAGTCGACAACTGGCCGGGCGACCCTCACGGCCTGACCGGCCCGGCCCTGATGCAGCGCATGCAGGAGCACGCCGAGCGCTTCGAGACCGAGATCGTCTTCGACCACATCAACGCCGTCGACCTGGCCAACAAGCCGTTCACCCTGCGCGGTGACAGCGGCACCTACACCTGCGACGCGCTGATCATTGCCACTGGCGCCAGCGCCCGCTACCTGGGCCTGCCGTCGGAAGAAACCTTCATGGGCAAGGGCGTGTCGGCCTGCGCCACCTGCGACGGCTTCTTCTACCGCAACAAGCCGGTGGCGGTCGTCGGCGGCGGCAACACCGCCGTGGAAGAGGCGCTGTACCTGGCCAACATCGCCAGCAAGGTGACTCTGGTACACCGTCGCGACACCTTCCGCGCCGAGAAGATCCTGATCGACAAGCTGAACGCCCGTGTCGCCGAAGGCAAGATCGAACTCAAGCTCAACGCCACCCTGGACGAAGTGCTGGGCGACAACATGGGCGTGACCGGTGCGCGCCTGAAGAACAACGATGGCAGCTTCGACGAAATCAAGGTCGACGGTGTGTTCATCGCCATCGGCCACACCCCGAACACCTCGCTGTTCGAAGGCCAGCTGACCCTGAAGGACGGCTATCTGGTGGTCCACGGCGGCCGTGAAGGCAACGCCACCGCCACCAACGTCGAGGGCGTGTTCGCCGCCGGCGACGTGGCCGACCACGTCTACCGTCAGGCCATCACTTCGGCCGGCGCCGGCTGCATGGCGGCCCTGGACGTCGAGCGTTACCTGGACGGCCTGGCCAACGCCGCGCACTGATCCAGCCTTTGCGGGCCGGCCCGCTCCTGCACAGAACGTGGGAGCGGGCTGGCCCCGCGATAAAAAAACCGGCCATCTGGCCGGTTTTTTTATACCTGCGATTCAGCTCACAGACTCAGCCGCATCGACAGGTCCACCGCCTTCACATCCTTGGTCATCGCACCGATCGAGATGTAGTCCACACCGGTGTCGGCGATCACCCGCAGGGTGGTCTCGTTGACCCCGCCGCTGGCCTCGAGCTTGGCCTTGCCCGCGGTGATGCGTACCGCTTCGCGCATTTCATCCAGGCTCAGTTCGTCGAGCATGACGATATCGGCGCCCGCCGCCAGCGCCTGGCGCAGCTCGTCCAGGCTTTCCACCTCGATCTCCACCGGCTTGCCCGGGGCGATGCGGTGCGCCGCCGCCACGGCCTCGGCCACGCCGCCACTGGCGGCGATGTGGTTTTCCTTGATCAGGAACGCGTCGTACAGGCCGATGCGGTGGTTGTGGCAGCCGCCGCAGGTAACCGCGTACTTCTGCGCCAGGCGCAGGCCCGGCAGGGTCTTGCGGGTATCGAGCAGGCGCACCTGGGTGCCCTCGACCAGGTCGGCCAGGAAGCGTGCGCGGGTTGCCACCCCCGAGAGCAGTTGCAGGAAGTTCAAGGCCGAGCGTTCACCACTGAGCAGCGAGCGTGCCGGGCCTTCGAGGTGGAACAGCGCCTGGTTGGCGGTGGCGCGCTCGCCATCGGCCACCTGCCAGTGCACCGCCACCCGCGGGTCGAGCTGGCGGAACACCGCATCGACCCAGGCGGTGCCTGCGATCACGCAGTCCTCGCGGGTGATGATGGTCGCCTTGGCCAGGCGCTCTGCCGGGATCAGCTGGGCGGTGATGTCGCCGCTGCCGATGTCCTCGAGCAGCGCGCGGCGCACGTTGGCTTCGATTTCGGCGGTCAGGTCGGCGAGGCGTAGGTTCGGCATGGTCGGCTCCACAAGCTAGGTGCCGGCGATTATAGGGCAGGGGGGCGGCGTGTACAGCTGCCGTGCCGATGACCTTTGGTCAGGCGGTTTGAGCAATTGTGCAAAAGCATTGTCCGTTGAGGCGTGCGAAAGGCGTGCTAGCAGCTGTCAGAATTTTCACCGATAATAGCGCCTTGTAATTGGCGTCATAGCTTTGACGATTTCTCTTCCAGTCGAACAACGCAACATCCAGCAAGGAGTCCGGGATGCATGATGAAGGCAAGGTGGTGCCCTTGGCGGCTGCCATCGACCGGGGTGCGCGCGCGCCCTCGCCATGCCTTCCAGTCCTGCTCCTGCAGGTGCGCGACAAGGCCGCGCTGCAATTGCGCCAGGGCTTGCAGGCGCTGTTCGACAATGCCGACGACACCCTTTTCGAAATGGCCGACAAGGCCAGTGGCCGCCTCGACCAGAACCTGTACTTCGAGGCCATGCGTGACCTGCGCCTGAAACGCAAGAGCATCGAGCGCGGGTTCCTCGACACCTTCTACGACGCCTTTGCCCGTATCGGCCAGGGCGGTGGGCTCGAGGCTCTGGTCAGGTCACAGACCCAGGACAGGTCGGCGCTGGAGCGCACCGTGGCCGTGCAGGCCATGGTCGATCGGGTGCTGTCGCGCGACGGGTTTCTGCTCGATCAACTGAACCTGCGCTTCACCACGTTGCTGGAACTGCCGCTGGAAACCGCGCACAACCCACTCGGCCCAGGCAACCTCTGCGGTTACTTCCTGGATGCCGGGCGCAACCTGGGGGTTGGCGCCAACGTCAAGATGGTGCTGCTCAAGCTGTACGAGCGTTATGTGCTACGTGACCTCGACCTGCTCTACGGCGAGGCTAGCCAGCTGCTCGCCAGTGCCGGCGTGCTGCCGGAGCTGCTGCCCGCGCCACGGCGCCGTGCCGAGGACCGGCGCGGCATTGCCAGGCGCGTGACGGCCAGCGTCATGCCGGGCGGCCTGCCCGACTCCGCCGGGCAGGCGTTCTTTGCCTCGGTGCAGGCGCTGCTGGCGCCGGTGCGTGGGCGGGTCACGCCACGTTTGCAGGCGGCCGGTGCGGCCCAGCCGACCAGTACCGGCGACCTGCTGCGCCTGCTCACCCACTTGCAGCACTATGTGCCAGCCCCTGGCGAGCCGGATGACTTCAACCTTGGCCAGCAGCTGGAGCAACTGCTGTTGCGGGTCAGCGTGCGCAGCGGCACGCGGCGGCGCATTGCCACCGACGACGAAGACACGATCAACCTGGTCGACTTGCTGTTCACCTTCATCCAGGGTGACCACAACCTGCCGTCCAGCCTGCGCGCGTTGATCGTGCGCCTGCATATCCCGGTGCTCAAGGTGGCGCTGATCGACAAGGGCATGTTCAGCCGTGGCAGCCACCCGGCGCGCCGCCTGCTCAACGAAATCGCCGCCGCGGCCATTGGCTGGGAGACCGAGGCCGAGGGGCTGCGCGACAGCCTGCACCTGCGCGTCGAACGTATCGTGCAGCGCCTGCTCAATGACTTTTCCGACGATTGCGCCCTGTTCGACGAGCTGCTCGATGAGTTTCTCGCTTTCAGCCAGGATGAACGTCGGCGAAACGAACTGCTCGAGCAGCGCACCCGTGACGCCGAGGAGGGCCGCGCCCGTACACTGCTGGCCCGCCAGCGTGTGCAGCAGGAGCTGAACGACCGCCTGCATGGCCGGGTGCTGCCGCAGGTGGTGGTGCAGATGCTGGTGCAATCCTGGAGCCAGGTGCTGCTGCTGGCCTGGCTGAAGCAGGGTGAGGCTTCGCCAGCCTGGGCCGAGGCCCTGGCGACGGTGGACGACCTGTTGGTCAGCATTGCCCCTTACCGTGAGCCGCAACGCCTGCTGGAGCAGGTGCCGGGCCTGCTCAAGGCGCTGCGCGATGGTCTGGCGGGGGTGGCGCTGGACTCCGCCGCCACCCGTGATTTCTTCCTGCAACTGGAGAAGCTGCACCAGCGCGCCTGTGGCAGCACGCCGGAGGCGGATGCCGCGCTGGACGAAGTGTGGGTGGAGGACGATATCGTGCTGGTCGTCAGCGATGAGTCCGAGTTGGACGCTGGCCTGCCGCTCGACGAGCATGACCCTGCCGTTCATCAGGTACAGCGGTTGCAGGTCGGCACCTGGGTCGAGGTGATGGACGACGACGAGGCGCTGCGCTGCAAGCTGGTGGCACGTATCGACAGCAACGACCGGCTGGTCTTCAGCAACCGCACCGGCATGAAGGTGCGCGAATGGAACCGCATGGGCCTGGCCATGGCCCTGCGTCGTGGCGAGGTACGCCTGCTGGACGATGGCCTGCTGTTCGAGCGGGCGCTGGAGGCGGTGCTGGAGCAGTTGCGTGGGCAGCAGGCGCAGCAAAGCTGAAGCTTCCTGCACAATCATTTACATGCAAGCACTGGCCGCCCACGGCATACTGACCATCTGTCTCGGGCGTCATTTCAGGATCTGCACCATGCAATTGGACCGCGCGACCGGCTGGTTCACCGGCGTCAGCCACTGCCCCTCGCCGAACTTCAACGCCCGCCCCGAAGGTGAGGCCATTGCGCTGCTGGTCATCCACAACATCAGCCTGCCTCCGGCCTGTTTCGGCACCGGCAAGGTGCAACAGTTCTTCCAGAACCGCCTGGACCCGGACGAGCACCCGTATTTCGCGACCATCAACCACCTGACCGTCTCGGCGCACCTGTTCGTCGAGCGCGATGGCGCGGTGACCCAGTTCGTCTCGTTGCTCGACCGTGCCTGGCATGCCGGTGTGTCGCGCTTCGGCGAGCGCGAGGGCTGCAACGATTTTTCCATCGGCATCGAGCTGGAGGGCACCGACGAGCTGCCCTATACCGATGCCCAGTACGCCACCCTGGAGCGGCTGACCCGCGAGATCCGCGCGGCTTGGCCGGTGATCGACGCCCAGCGCATCTGTGGCCACAACGATATCGCCCCGCAGCGCAAGACCGACCCGGGCCCGGCCTTCGACTGGCCGCGCTACCGGGCCGCGCTGCAACGCAACGAGGACAAGGCATGAGTTTTCTGGTGTTGGTGCTGGCGCTGTGGGTCGAGAAGTTCTCGGCCCTGCGCCAGCGGTTGCAGCGCGACGGCTTCTACCTGGGCGAACTGGTGCGCCTGGAGCGCAGCGGCAAGGTCCACCCGTGGTGGACGCTGAGTATCTTGATCCTGGCGCCGGTGGCGCTGCTCGTGCTGCTTTTGCATGTGCTGGAACCGGTGGCCTACGGCTTGCTGGCGCTGCCGGTGCATTTGCTGGTGTTGGTCTATAGCCTGGGGCGCGGCGATGTGAAGGCGGCGCTGGGGCCGTTTCGCGACGCCTGGCGCCGGGGTGACGAACAGGCCGCGCTGCATGTGGCCGAGCGCGACCTGGGGCTGGCCGCCGACGATGCCCAGAGCTTGATCAAGCGGGTTCAGGGCCACCTGCTGTGGCAGGCCTACCAAAGCTTCTTCGCGGTGATCTTCTGGTACTTCCTGCTCGGTCCGGCGGCGGCGCTGGCCTACCGCCTGCTGGCGCTGACCATGGACAACAGCCGCCAGCCGGCCTTGCAGAGCCTGGCCGGGCAACTGCGCCACGCCATGGACTGGCTGCCGGTACGGGTGATGACGGTGAGTTTCGCCTTGGTCGGCAACTTCGTCGCGGTGACCCGCGTGATGCTGCACGAACTGCTCGACTGGCACGTCAGCGCCGGACACCTGGTGGCCAAGGTTGGCCGGGTAGCCGACGACATCCCTGAGGAGGAGGACCGCCAGCGCGGCCTGGAGCGGCTGGACAGCCTTTGGGAGCTGCTGCTGCGCTGCGCGGTGCTGTGGTATGCCTGCTTCGCCCTGTGGACCGTGCTGGTCTGAACCGTTTGCTACTGAGTTCGATCGCTTAACCATAAGTTACAAACCTTGATTCCAATCTGCGCTATACAAAGCCACTGGCCCTAGATGGCCTAGTGCTACCCCGCAGAACAACAAGAATTCAAGGAGGTGACCTGTGAAGCGTCTGCTCTATCCGGCCATCGCACTGATGAACCGGCTGAGCTTCGGCATGAAGTTCAGCCTGATCAGCGTCCTGTTCTTCCTGCCCATGCTGGTCACCAGCTTTTATCTGGTACGCGACGCCTACAACCAGCTCCAGGCCACCCGTGGCGAATTGCAGGGGCTGGCGCCGTTGTCCGAGAGCCTGACGTTGCGTGGCGATCTGGAGACCCTCGGCAACCTGCTGCAGATCAATGCCGTGCTGGGCCAGTCGGGCCAGGCCGGCGATGTGGAAAGCCGTATCGCGGCGCTGCAGGACAAGGTCCAGGCCCGGCTCGATGGCCTCAAGGGTAGCGACCCTGCGTTCGAGGCCAAGCGTGCCGAGCTGGCCGAGGCCTTCGCCAGTGCCCGTGACGAAAGTTCGCTGCAGAACAAGGCGGCGCTGTTCGACAAGTTGCTGGCCCAGGCCCAGGTGCTGGGCAAGCTGGTGGCCAGCCAGTCGGGCCTCAGCCAGGACAGCCAGGCCTCGGTGCGTCAGTTGAGCGAGCTGCTCGGCAATGCCACGGCCCAGGTGACCCAGGCCATCGGTGAGGGCCGGGCAATGGGCGCGGTGGCCCTGGGCCGTGGCTTCATGGACTCCTCGGGCAGCGCGCGTTTCGAAGACCTGCTGCAGCGCCTGGAGCGCTTGTCCGCCGATTACGCCATTCGCCTGGATGACGCCCTGGCAACCGATGCCGGGCTCAAGCTCGCGCTCGCCAGCAGCGCCCAGGCCAGCCAGGCCACCGTCAAGCAGGCGGCGACCCTGTTCGAGGACCAGGTGGTGGTGGCCGAGAGCCTGGACGCGCCGTGGGCCGGTTTCTACCAGCAGACCAGCGACCTGATGGCGCAGACCTACCGCTTGAACGATGCCGTGCTTGCCCATCTGCATGGGCAACTGGAAGAGCGCCTCGGCCAGCACCGCCTGCGCACGGCCGCGCTGGTGGCGGCCTTGGCCAGCGTCTTCGCGTTGATCATCTACCTCTACAGCGGCTTCTACGTCTCCACCCGGGAAACCCTCGGCAACCTCGGCACCGCCATGGACAAGGTGGCCGCAGGCGACATGACCATCAGCTTCCAGGCCAGCAGCCGGGACGAGCTGGGCGAGCTGGGGCGTGGTTTCAACGAGACCGTGCGGCGCATTCGCGGGCTGATCGAGCAGGTCGGCAAGACCGTGACCACGGTCGAGGAACAGGCCGGCCAGGTGCTGTCGGTGTCGAGCCGCAGCAACCAGGCGGTCAGTGGCCAGCGCGAACAGATCGAGCAGGTGGCCACGGCCATGAACCAGATGAGCGCCACCGCGCTGGAGGTCGCCCGCAGCGCGGCCCTGGCCGCCGAAGGCGCGCAGCGGGTCAACCATGAGAGCGCCTCGGGCCGCGACCTGGTGGAAAGCCAGCAGGGCAGCATCGCCCGCCTGGCCGGCGAGATCGACCAGAGTGTGGCGGCGGTGAACCAGCTGGCGGGCGACAGCCAGGCCATCGGCCGGGTATTGGAGGTGATCCGCAGCATCGCCGAGCAGACCAACCTGCTGGCCCTCAACGCGGCCATCGAAGCAGCCCGAGCCGGCGAGCAGGGCAGGGGGTTTGCCGTGGTTGCCGATGAGGTACGCACCCTGGCCAGGCGCACCCAGGATTCCACCGAGGAGATCGCGCAGATGATCCAGCGCCTGCGCGAAGGCGTGGGTGCGGCGGTGCGGGTGATGGGCAGCAGCCACCAGATGGCCGCCGGCACCGTGGACGAAGCGCGCCAGGTGCAGCAGGCGCTGGGCAATATCCTTGGCGCGGTCGGCGGGATCGTCGAGCAGAACCAGCAGATCGCCGCCGCCGTCGAGCAGCAGACCGCCGTGGCCCACGACATCGACCAGAACATCGTGGCGATCAACCGTGCGGCGCAGGACACCACCGAAGGCGCTTGTCAGACCGAGGATGCGAGCCGCGCATTGTCGGCGCAGGTGGTGGAGCTTAAGCGGCTGATCGGGGCGTTTCGGGTCTAGTGTTGCGGGGTTGAATAGACGAGGCGATTCGATTGTTGGGGCCGCGGTTTCAGGAGTTGGTTTGCCTGGCTTCGTAATGGCGGGTCTGGTAAGGCAGCAGGGCTTGCGCTTTCAAACCGAGCCCTTCATCAAGCCCCCAGGATGCTGCCAGTTCATCACGGCGCTTGCGTACAGCGGTCGGTGACTGGGCAATTGGCATGGCGTGGGGAAACAGCTCAAGTGCGTGGCGGGTATCCATGACACGGTGGACCGAAGCACAGGAGAAGCGCGTCAATTTCTCCAACAAGTAACCCACTCGACGGACCTGAAGTTCATCGGGATGACACCTCAGAAACGCTCGCGCAGCGCTGACCAGGTCGACATCCGAATACCAGACAGCCTGCGCTACGTGGACAAGAGTTGAGTCATCCGCTTGATTCAAGGGAGATCTGGCTAGCTTGTCCAGCGCGGATGTGAAGAGGTTGCCGTCAAGACGCTTCGCCATCTTCGGGCTCCAGGAAGTCTTGCAAGAGATTGGTCAGTACGGTGGTCGGTGGTTCCTTGGACCCAACATACACATCGATTGCCTCCAGTGCCAGCCGCCGTAAGTCAGTGGTCAGGATGAGACCCGAACGGAGCAAAGCGTGAATGTCACTCAAGTCTTGTTCGCTTGCCCTGGCCAGCTTCGATATGGCGATGTCGACCGGCGCTGCGATACGAATATGCAAGGGGGAGGTTTCCGGGAACTCTGCCAATGGCAGGCTGCGCTCCAGATAGTCTTCGTGGATCGGCCCGAAAGTTGTGGTGTAATGCAGGTCGTAGTGCAACTCCAGCATGCGTCCGGATTGGGCATCGAAGAAGGCTTGAGGGACTTCGGCGAGTAGAGCTTGCAAGTCGAACGGCTCGGCGAGGCTGTTCTCGTAACATTCGGCATCGACATCCACGGAAACGCGATGATGAGTATACAGGTGGACAGCACACCCTCCGAATATGATGATTTTCAATGCACCTGACCCTGCTTGCTCTTGCACCATTTCCGCTTCCACTGACTTGAACATGGAAATCAGGGCTTGTCCCAGATCGCTCTGGGTGTTCAGGTGTGGAGGGGTTGCATTCAGACGGTCCATTGCCAACCTCGATGTCCTTGTGACCAGCTCGTAGGCGTACTTGAGCAAGATTCACCCAAGCGCGTTCGGGGCATCAATTTAGTTGGACGGTCGACGTGTCGGAAATAGGACAGTAGCTTCTGGGTGTTGCCAAAGGGCCGGCTGGAACAGCGGTGATTTACCAGCCAAACAGTGCGCAGGCATTGTGGGTGCTGGTCTTCGCCAGTTGCTCGACATCGACACCTATTACTTCAGCCAGTGCCTGTGCAATCTCTGGTAAATATTCCGGGCTGTTGCGCTGCCCCGGGAACATCGCCGGCGCCATGTCCGGCGCGTCGGTCTCCAGCACCACGCTGTCCAGCGGCAGCCGCGGCAGGGTCTTGCGCAGGCGCAATGCCTGGGGCCAGGTGCCGGCGCCGCCGAGTCCCAGCTTGAAGCCGAGCTTGATGTACTCGCGCGCCTCTTCGTAGCTGCCGGCAAAGGCATGGATGATCCCCGCCTTCGCCGGCTTGTAACGCTTGAGCGTGGCGATCACCTGGGCGTGGCTGCGGCGCACGTGCAGCAGTGACGGCAGCTCGAAGTCGCAGGCCAGTTGCAGTTGGGCCTCGAACAACGCCTGCTGGCGCGTCGGGTCCAGTTCGGGCAGGTAGAAGTCCAGGCCGAACTCACCCACCGCGCACAGCCGTGGATTGCCGCGCAGGCGTTCGAGCCAGTCGCGCAACTGCGCCAGGTGCTCAGGACGGTGCTGCTCAAGGTAGATCGGGTGCAGCCCCAGCGCCGCGTACACGCCTTCGTTGGCGCAGGCCAGGTCCCAGACTCGCTGGAAGTTGTCCTGGTACACCCCCAGCACCACCATGCGCTCCACCCCGCGCGCCGCCGCGTTGGCCAGCAGGCGCGGGCGGTCGGCGTCGAAATCGGCGAAGTCGAGGTGGGTGTGGGTGTCGATCAGGCGCATGGTCAGGCCTTGGCGATCCGCTGCTTGAAGGTGCGACCGATGGCGTGCACGCCGGGCTCGTAGCGCTTGTCCTCGATGGCGGCCAGGGCCAGTTCCAGCGCGGTGGCGGCAATCAGGCCGTGCTGCTGGGCCATGGCGTTGACCGGCAGCGGCAGGAAGTCGAGCAACTGGTTGTCGCCGAAGGTGCCCAACTGCAGCTGGCGTGAGTCCTCGGGGCGCGCCTGAAGCGTGTCGAACACGCCTTGCAGCAGCACGTAGGACGTGGTCACCAATGCATCCGGCAGGCCACCCAGTTCATCGATCAGCTGTTGCATCAGGCGTTGGCCGCACTCGCGGCTGAAGGCTTCGCCCTGGCAGCGGCGCACTTCGCCGTCGAAACCTTGCAGGGCTTCGTCGAAGCCCCCGGCACGGGCCTGGCTCACCGACAGCTCGGGGCGGGCGCCGATCAGGGCGATGCTGCGCGGGCGGGTTTTCAACAGGCTCTGGGCCAGCTGGCGGCTGGCGTCGCGGTCATCGCTGATCACCGAACAGAAGTGCGCCGGGTCCAGGCGCCGGTCGATGGCGATCACCGGCAGGCCCTTGGCCTGCAGCTCGCGGTAGCTCTCGTCTTCCGGCGGCAGGCAACTGGCGACGAACAGCGCGTCGCAGCGCCGGGCACGGAACAGCTGCTGCAACTGGCGTTCGCTGTCGGGCTGGTCGTCACTGCTGGCGATCAGCAGCTGGTAGCCACGGGCACGGGCGCCTTGCTCCAGTTGCTTGGCAATGCGGGCGTAGCTGGGGTTCTCCAGATCCGGGAGAATGAAGCCCAGGGTGCGGGTGTGGCGGCTGCGCAGGCCGGCGGCCTGGGGGTTCGGGGTGAAGCCGTGGGCCTCGACCACCGCACGCACGCGCTCGACGGTGCTGCTGCTGATGCGCTGCTGTTCGGCCTTGCCATTGATGACGTAGCTGGCGGTGGTCACGGACACACCGGCCAGACGGGCGATATCGCTGAGTTTCACCGAATTTTCCTTGTTGTTTCCGGGACTGCCTGCGGGGCTTGACCGGCTAGTTTCACCCATCGACGGGCCCGCGCGCAGACGACCATTGTCGCAATTGTCCGACAGGATGGGGCTTTTTCGTTGGCAGATTATCGAGTAACGTGGCCGCTTGGTCAGATTAAACGTTTCAGCAAAGCGAATTTTCCTGCCTGAAAATCAGTCTTCGCCGGTTGTGCTGATCGTTTTGGCGGCTTTTGCCGTCGAATTCCACAACAATACCTCGGTAGCCGATGGGGCTGCCGCAAAAGGAGAGGGTCATGCTCGAGCTTGCCGTTGAGCAGATTGCCATGGGCCAGCGTGCCGCCGACAAGGGCGAGGCACTGGCGCTGCTGGCCGATCGACTGGTTGCCGATGGTCTGGTCGCCGAGGGTTACCTGGCGGGGCTGCAGGCCCGGGAGGCGCAAGGCTCGACCTTTCTCGGCCAGGGCATCGCCATCCCCCACGGCACGCCGCAGACCCGCGAGCTGGTGTTCGCCACGGGCGTGCGCTTGCTGCAGTTTCCCGACGGCGTGGACTGGGGCGACGGCCAGATCGTCTACCTGGCCATCGGCATCGCTGCCCGCTCCGATGAACATTTGCGCCTGCTTCAACTGCTGACCCGCGCCCTCGGTGAAACCGACCTGGCCGAGGCGCTGCGTCGCTCCGGCAGCGCCGAGGCACTGCTCAAGTTACTGCAAGGCGCGCCACGCGAGCTGGCGCTGGATGCCCAGCTGGTCGGCCTCAACCTGGCTGCGGAAGACTTCGACGAACTGGCCTGGCGCGGCGCTCGCCTGTTGCAACGCGCCGGTTGTGCCGACAGCGGCTTTGCCGCCGTGCTGCAGCAGACCGAGCCGCTGCCGCTGGGTGAAGGCCTGTGGTGGCTGCACAGCGAACGTGAGGTGCGCCAACCGGGGCTGGCCTTCGTCACCCCGCAGCAACCGTTGCGTTACCGCGATCAACCGCTCAATGGCCTGTTCTGCCTGGCCAGCCTCGGAGCGGCGCATCAAGCCCTGCTCGAGCGCCTGTGCGAGGTGCTGATCGAGGGACGTGGGCAGATGCTCTACCAGGCCACCAGCAGCCGCGCCGTGCTCGAAGTGCTCGGCGGCGAGGCGCCCGCCGACTGGCCCAGCGCCCGGATAGTATTGGCCAACGCCCATGGCCTGCATGCTCGCCCTGCAAAGGTACTGGCGCAGCTGGCCAAGGGTTTCGAGGGCGAGATCCGCATACGGCTGCACGACAGCGGCCAGCCCGCCGTCTCGGTGAAGAGCCTGAGCAAGCTGCTGAGCCTCGGCATCCGTCGTGGCCAAGTTCTAGAATTGATCGCTGAACCTGGCATCGCCGCCGATGCCTTGCCGGCGTTGCTGGCGGCTATCGAGCAGGGCCTCGGCGAGGAGGTCGAGCCCTTGCCGCAAACGGCGGCAGTGGAGCAGCCGCAGGTCGAAACCCTCCAGGCCCCGCCGCCCGGCAGCACCCTGCAGGGTGTCGCGGCCGCGCCGGGTATCGCCAGTGGTCCGGCCCATGTCTGCGTCGAACGCGATATCGACTACCCGCTGCGCGGCGAGTCGCCTGCCCAGGAACGGGCCAGGCTGCGCCAGGCCATCGACACGGTGCACGCCGATCTTCAGGCCCTGTTGCAACGCAGCGACAAGGCCATCGGCGAAATTTTCGTCACCCATCAGGAAATGCTCGCCGACCCGGCCCTGACCGACGACGTCGAGCTGCGCCTGGCCCAGGGCGAAAGCGCCGCCGCTGCGTGGATGGCGGTGATCGAAGCCGCCGCCCGTCAGCAGGAGGCCCTGCACGATGCGCTGCTGGCCGAGCGGGCCGCCGATCTGCGCGATATCGGTCGTCGGGTGCTGGCGCAACTGTGCGGCGTCAAGGACAGCGCCGAGCCAGAGCAGCCCTATGTGCTGGTGATGGCCGAAGTCGGCCCTTCGGACGTGGCGCGCCTGGACCCGGCGCGGGTCGCCGGCATCGTCACCGCCCAGGGCGGCGCCACCGCGCACAGCGCCATCGTCGCCCGCGCCCTGGGCATCCCGTCGGTGGTCGGGGCCGGGGCGGCCGTGCTGTTGCTGGATAGCGGCACGCCGCTGCTGCTCGATGGTCAGCGCGGGCGGGTCGTGGTTGCGCCAGCCGAGGCCGAGTTGCAACGAGCCCTGGCAGAGCGTGACGCCCGCGAGCGTCGGCTGCAGATCGCCTGGGCCAACCGCCATGAGCCCGCGCGGACGCGCGACGGCCATGCCGTCGAAGTGTTCGCCAACATTGGCCAGAGCAACGGCATCGACAAGGTGGTGGAGCAAGGTGCCGAAGGCATCGGCCTGTTGCGCACCGAACTGATCTTCATGGCCCATCCGCAGTTGCCCGACGTGGCGACCCAGGAAGCCGAGTACCGTCGGGTGCTCGATGGCCTGGACGGACGGCCACTGGTGGTGCGCACGCTCGACGTCGGGGGCGACAAGCCCTTGCCGTACTGGCCGATCGCGGCTGAGGAAAACCCCTTCCTCGGCGTGCGCGGCGTGCGCCTGACCCTGCAACGCCCGCAGGTGATGGAAGACCAGCTGCGCGCCTTGCTGCGTGCAGCGGACAACCGCCCGCTGCGCATCATGTTCCCCATGGTCGGCCAGCTCCATGAATGGCGCGCCGCCAAGGCCATGGTCGAGCGCCTGCGCCAGGAGATCCCGGTGGCCGACTTGCAGGTGGGCATCATGGTCGAGGTACCGTCGGCCGCCTTGCTGGCACCGCAGCTGGCACGTGAAGTGGACTTCTTCAGCATCGGCACCAACGACCTGACCCAGTACACCCTGGCCATCGACCGCGGTCACCCGAGCCTGTCGACACAGGCCGACGGCCTGCACCCGGCGGTGCTCAACCTGATCGACATGACCGTGCGCGCCGCCCATGAACAGGGCAAGTGGGTGGGCGTGTGCGGCGAGCTGGCGGCCGACCCGCAGGCGGTCGCCGTGCTGCTGGGCCTGGAGGTGGACGAACTGAGCGTCGCCGCCCGCAGCATTCCTGAAGTCAAGGCCCTGGTGCGCCAGGCCGACCTTTCGACGGCCCGCGCCCTGGCGCGCGAGGCCCTGCAACAAGACAGCGCCGAGGCAGTCCGGGCGCTGGTGGAGCGTTATTGATGGCCAAGATCCTCACCCTCACCCTCAACCCGGCGCTGGATATCACCATCAGCCTCGACCGCCTGCGAGCCGGCGCGGTCAACCGCAGCCAGGCCCAGCACAGCCATGCCGCCGGCAAGGGGCTGAACGTCGCCCAGGTGCTGGCCGACCTGGGCCACAGCGTCACCGTCGGCGGTTTCCTGGGGCAGGACAACCTGGCGCCGTTCGAGGCGCTGATTGCCTGGCGCGGGTTCGCCGATTGCTTCGTCCGCGTGCCGGGCGAGACCCGCAGCAACATCAAGCTGGTCGAGGCCGATGGCCAGGTCACCGATATCAACGGGCCAGGGCCGCAGGTCGACGAGGCCGCCCGCGACGCCTTGCTGCAACGTCTGGCACACGTGGCCCCAGGGCATGACGCCGTGGTGGTGGCCGGCAGCCTGCCACGGGGGATCAGCCCCGAGTGGTTGCGCGAGCTGCTGCTGATGCTCAAGGCGCAGGGCCTGAAGGTGGCCCTGGACAGCAGCGGCGAAGCCTTGCGCGCAGGCCTGCAGGCCGCGCCCTGGCTGGTCAAGCCCAACACCGAGGAGCTGGGTGAAGTCCTCGGGCTGCCGGTGCAGGCCGCGGACGAGCAACGCGCGGCCGCACGGCGGCTGCTCGCCACTGGCGTCGAGCATGTGGTGGTGTCCCAGGGCGAGCAGGGCGTGAACTGGTTCGCCGCTGGCCTGGCGCTGCATGCGCAACCGTCGAAAGTGCGCATCGCCAGTACCGTTGGCGCCGGTGATTCGCTGGTCGCCGGCATGGTCCATGGCCTGCTCCAGGCCGAAGCGCCCGCCGCTACCTTGCGTCGCGCCACCGCCATCGCCGCCCAGGCAGTCACCCAGGTCGGCTTCGGCATTCACGACCGTGAGCAACTGGAGCGCCTGGAAGCCGCCGTGCGCCTTACAGAACAACAAGAAGAGGGCTGCTGATGAACATTGCCATTGTCACCGCCTGCCCCAACGGCCAGGTGTCCAGCGTGCTCAGCGCCCGCCTGTTGGCCGCCGCTGCCCAGCGTCGGGGTTGGAAAACCTGCGTCGAGGTGCACGACGCCGAACACCCGGAGCTGCGCCTGACGCCAACGCAGATCGCCGAGGCCGACTGGGTGCTGGTGGTCAGCACCGGGCCGGTGGACCTGGCGCGCTTCGCCGGCAAACGCCTGTACCAGAGCACGCCGGCCCAGGCCCTGGCCGACCGTGAAGGCTTCCTCGACGAGGCCGCTGCCGGCGCCCAGGTGCAAGTGGCGCAAACCCCGGTGCAGGGGGCGCCGAAGATTGTCGCGGTAACCGCCTGCCCGACCGGCGTGGCCCACACCTTCATGGCCGCCGAAGCCCTGCAACAGGCGGCGCAGGCCATGGGCTACCAGCTCACCGTGGAAACCCAGGGCTCGGTCGGCGCGCGCAATCCGCTGCCGGCCGAGGCCATCGCCGCAGCCGATGTGGTGTTGCTGGCTGCCGATATCGAAGTACCGGCTGCGCGCTTCGCCGGCAAGCGCATCTACCGCTGCGGCACCGGCATTGCCCTCAAGCAGGCCCGCGCCACGCTGGACAAGGCCCTGGCCGAGGGCAAGGTGGAGGCGACGGGGACGACCGGCGTAGTGCCGCCGGCCGAGAAGACCGGCGTCTACAAGCACCTGCTGACCGGGGTGTCGTTCATGCTGCCGATGGTGGTGGCTGGCGGTTTGCTGATCGCCTTGTCGTTCGTGTTCGGCATCGAGGCCTACAAGGAACCCGGCACGCTGCCCGCCGCCTTGATGCAGATCGGCGGCGAGGCGGCGTTCAAGCTGATGGTGCCGCTGCTTGCCGGTTATATCGCCTGGTCCATTGCCGACCGCCCGGGCCTGGCGCCCGGGATGATCGGCGGCCTGTTGGCGAGCACGCTTGGGGCGGGGTTCATCGGCGGCATCGTCGCCGGCTTCCTGGCCGGCTACAGCGCCAAGGCCATCGCCCGCTGGGTGCGCCTGCCCAGCAGCCTCGACGCGCTCAAGCCGATCCTCATCATCCCGCTGCTGGCCAGCCTGTTCACCGGCCTGGTGATGATCTACGTGGTCGGCCAACCCGTGGCGGCTATGCTTGAGGGACTGACCCATTTCCTCGACAGCATGGGCACCACCAACGCCATCCTGCTCGGGCTGCTGCTCGGCGGCATGATGTGCGTCGACCTCGGCGGGCCGATCAACAAGGCCGCCTATGCCTTCTCGGTGGGGCTGCTGGCCTCGTCGAGCTACGCGCCGATGGCCGCGACCATGGCCGCTGGCATGGTGCCGCCGATCGGCCTGGGCATCGCCACCTTCCTGGCCCGGCGCAAGTTCGCCCAGAGTGAGCGCGAGGCCGGCAAGGCGGCGCTGGCGCTGGGCCTGTGCTTCATCTCCGAGGGCGCGATCCCGTTCGCCGCCAAGGACCCGCTGCGGGTGATTCCGGCGAGCATCGCCGGGGGCGCGCTGACCGGGGCCTTGTCGATGTATTTTGGCTGCAAGCTGATGGCGCCCCATGGCGGGTTGTTCGTGCTGCTGATCCCCAACGCGATCAACCATGCGCTGTTGTACCTGCTGGCCATCGTCGCCGGCAGCCTGCTGACGGCGGTGGTGTACGCGCTGATCAAGAAGGGCGAGCAGGTGGAGATGGTCGTGGCGCCGGCCAAGGGCTAGGCCGGCGATTGCTCCATCAAATGCTTCAACCCCTGGTCTTGCCCCGTAACGGTTTCAGCAGATCGCCCAACCCGTTGTGGTCGATCTCGTGCATCAGCGCCAGCAACCCGCCCAGCTCCCCGGGCGGGAAGCCTTTACGGGCAAACCATGCCAGGTAGTCCCCGGGCAGGTCGGCGATGATCCGCCCCTGGTACTTGCCAAAAGGCATGGTGCGGGTGACCAGCAGTTGCAGGGTTTCGGGTTTCATCGGGCGGTGGCCTGTGGCGGTTGAAGCGCGACCTTACTGCAAACTGCACGACGACCCAAGCGGCGATCATGCAGAACGCCTTTGAACGGCATGTTTGTGAAATCTTCAAGTTACTGATTTACATGAATTATTTTTATTTCATAGGCCTGGCACGAAGCCTGCTCCGATCAAGGTGACTATCACCTGCCAAGGAGTTGTTGCCATGAGTAATCCCAACAAAGACACGATCGACGTACTCAACGACCTGATCGAGTACAGCAAGGATGGTGAGAAAGGCTTCAAGACCTCTGCCGAGGATGTGAAGAACCCTGAACTGAAAGCATTCTTCGTGCAGCGTGCCAGCGAGTGCGCCAGTGCCGCGGCCGAGCTGCAAAGTGAAGTGCGCAGGCTGGGCGGTGATCCGGAAACCAGCACCAGCATCAGCGGCGACCTGCACCGTGGCTGGGTCAACCTCAAGTCGATGGTCACCGGCAAGGATGAAGAGGCGGTGCTCAATGAAGTGGAGCGTGGTGAAGACCATGCGCTGAAGGCCTACAAGGAAGCCCGCGAGAAGCTGGTCAAACTGGGGCGCTCGGCCAATGACACTTCGTATGCCTTGGTGGAGAAACAGCTGCAGGGCGTGCAGCGCAATCATGACCAGGTGAAGGCTCTGCGTAACGCGGCTCGCGCTCGGTCTTGAGTTTTAGGGGCTGCTTTGCAGCCCTTTCGCCGGCGAGCCGGCTCCCACAGAATGGCGCATGGCTTAACTTTGACGCGCTCGTTGTGGGAGCCGGCTTGCCGGCGAAAGGCCGCATAGCGGCCCCAGCGACTCAAGCCTCAGGTCCTTCCACCCGATTCCGACCATTGGCCTTGGCGCGATACAGCGCCTCGTCCGCATCGGCCAACAGCGCCGACAGATCCTGCGCGGTGCCCGGTACATGCAAGCCGATCCCCACACTGACCGTCACCGACCGCTCGTCATCGCCGAATGGCGGCATCGCCTCGACGCTGGCGCGAACGCGCTCGGCCAGTAGCCGAGCACCAGCCAATTCAGTCTCCGGCAATACTACCTGGAACTCCTCCCCGCCATAACGCGCCGCCAGGTCCGCAGGGCGCCGGATGCACAGCTCGATGGTGGTGGCCACCTCGCGCAGTACATGGTCGCCACCGGCATGGCCATGGCGCTGGTTGAAGGCCTTGAAGTGATCCACATCCACCATCAGCACCGCCAGCGGCTTGCGGTTGCGCTGGGCGCGCGCCCATTCCTGGCGCAGCACCTGGTCGAGGCGGCGGCGGTTGGCAAGGCCGGTAAGGCTGTCGGTGGCGGCGAGGGTGGCCAGACCCAGTTCGGCATCGTGGCGCCGACGTAGCTCGCGGCCCAGCAGCAAGGTCAGCCAGAGGATGCCAATGCACAACACGCCGGTGGCCACGCTGACCACGATCGCGGTACGCCGCCACGACTGGAACACTTCATCGGCCGAGTGGGCCACCAGCACGATCAACGGCAGGTCGGCGACCCGGGCGAAGGTGTAGAGGCGCTGGCCCTCATAGGCCGTCGAGCGGGCGGTGAAGCTGCCGCTGCGCTCGCTGAGGATGCGCTTGAAGTTGGGGCGCTCGCTGAAGCTGGTGCCGATCAGTGGATCCTGCGGCCGGGTCGGCTGGCGCGCCAGCAGCTGGCCGTCGGTGTTGAGCAGGTTGATGCTGCTGTCCACGCCGATGTCCAGGCGTTGGAACAGTTCGTTGAAATAGGACAGGCGCAGGGCCCCGGCGGCCAGGCCCTGGAACTCGCCGTTGGCGCCGGAGATGCGCCGGCTGAAGCTGATGCACCAGTCCAGGTTGCCCAGCCGCGCCTTGAACGGCGGGCTGATCAGCAGGCCCAGGCCCGGCCGGTCTCGGTGCGCCTGGAAGGCCACGGTGTCGGCGAAGTTGGCCTGGCGCGGCACCGCGCTGGTGGAGTCGCCGAGCACGTCGCCCTTGGCGTCGAGCCAGAGAATGTCGCCGCGCACCGGCGCGGAGAAGGCCTGGTTGAACAGGATCTGCTGGCGCAGCTTGGTCGGCACGTTGAGCAGTTCGGGGTGCTGCACGGCCCAGATCAGGCCCTTGAGCGACTGGTCGTAGAGTTCGACGTTGCGCAGGATATCGCTTTCGATCAACTGCACGATGTTGCTCGACGAGCGCATTTCCGATTGCTCGACGCTGTCGCGCTCGCGGGCCAGCAGGTAGCCGACGATGGCCACGATGGCGAGCACGGCGAGGCAGCTGCCCAGGTTGAGGACCAGCTCGGGGTGTGACTTGTACAGGGCGGATCGTGGTGATCGGGTGGGCAACGTCATGCTCGCAACTGCATAAGCCCCGGGATCCATGGGGAGTGGGCCGGAAAGCGGCGGCGGTATTTTAGGCAAGGCACGATTGTCGGACAAGATCAAAGGTGTTTTGCCCGACGGAATTGATTCAGTAGGCCTGCGATGGGATGTACGACATTTCCGAATCTGAAACCAAATGCTTCAGTTGGGCTGTGCTTGGGACCTATCCTACGCGCTTGCCGGAAGGGTCTGGATAGGCCGGGAAATGCATCAGGGCTAACGTCGTCGGGTCGCCAAATTTGGTGACCGGGCGTGAGAAACCCGAACGATGTTGGTTCCGCATTCTGTCACGGCAGCCGTGCATGGGCAGACCTAGGTCTGGCCGGGTTCCAATGTCCTCGGTTTTCTCACCCCATGTACGGCTGCCACCCTTATCTGGTGAGAAAGGATGAGCTGGCGGTTTCCTTTAACGACATTGGAAATTGCTTATGAAAAAGCTGGTACCTGATCCACCCATCCCCTACATCTCCATCATCGACCATCTGCCCCTCGCCGAAGTCTGGGAGCATGCCGCAGTCCTGATGACCATGATGACCCGCACCTGCGATGTCTACATGGCCTTTCCCGTGGATGAGCGTCCGGAGATCCTGGTGGAGAACATTTCCATCCTCAGCCGGCTGCTGAGCTGCCTGATGGCCCACGCCAGGTCGCTGGAGGTGCAGCCATGAGCGAGCAGCCCGATATGTCTGTCACCGCTGGCGACGAGACCTTCCTGGAGTGTTATCGCGTGCTGCCGGGTGTGCCCTTGAGCCGGGCATTCGATGAGCTGTCGGTATTGCAAGATTGCATCCTGCACCTGACCACCGAGGCGGAAATGGAGGGGGACCTGAAAGCAGGGAGTGCGGCGCGGATGCTCAGTGCCATGGCCAAGGCGCTGATCAATGACCTGGAAACAGGACTGAAAAGAAACAGTTGAAGCAGAGCATCGCCGGCAAGCCGGCTCCCACAAAAAATAGCGCTGTACCTGTGGGAGCCGGCTTGCCGGCGAAACGAGGGCGTAGCCCTCGCCCGCGATGATGGATCAGAACACGTTCAGCGGGTAATCCACGATCACGCGGAATTCGTTGTTGTCCTGCTCACCCGAGTACGCCGCGTTG
Organism: Pseudomonas sp. CCOS 191; assembly: GCF_001007005.1. Classification (NCBI taxonomy): domain Bacteria; kingdom Pseudomonadati; phylum Pseudomonadota; class Gammaproteobacteria; order Pseudomonadales; family Pseudomonadaceae; genus Pseudomonas; species Pseudomonas sp. CCOS 191. The sequence goes on along the minus strand of NZ_LN847264.1, from coordinate 5,059,168 downwards.
GCCCGATGCGTGGCATAGCGCAGCAGCACCGACAGGTCCTTCATCTGACCCTCCTGGAACACATACTTCACGTCGAAGTCGCGCTCCCAGTGCCGGGCGTTCTTGCCGTCGGCGTTGTAGAAATCATAGTACTGGGTGTCCTGGCTGGCCTTGGTCAGGTCGGCCTTGCCGCGCGAGTACGACAGCGAGGTGCTCAGGCCTGGGATGCCGAGGCCGGCGAAGTCATAGTCGTACTGCAGCTTCCACGAGCGCTCGTTCGGCGCGTTGAAGTCCGAATACATGCGCGAGTTGTCGAGGAAGATGCTGTCGCCCAGGTTGATGTAGTCGAACGGCGTGTCGCCATTGACCCGCTGGTAGGCGGCGGTGACGCTGTGGTACCCGGCGGCGACGGTGAAGTGCACGCTCCAGGTGTTGTTGTCGATGCTGCCCAGCTTCGACTGGCCGGTGTCCTGGGTGTGATAGAAGTGCACGCCCGGGTTCAGGCTGACCAGGTCGTTGACCGCGTAGGTGTAGTCGAAGTCGGCGTAGTACTGGTTCCAGATGTCCTTCAGCTCGGCGGCGTAGAGGTTGGCGGTGACGCCCTCGGTGCCGCTCCACGACGCGCCGGCCCAGCTCAGGTTCTGGCTGTCCTGCTCGGGCGTCTGGTTGCTGTAGTAGGTGTTGATGCGGCGGTGGCCGCTCTGGTTGTACGGCTTGGTGAAGCTGACCTTGCCGCCTTCGAGCATCAGCCCGTCGATGCTGTTGTTGGTCAGCGCGACGCCGCGGAAGGTCTGCGGCAGCATGCGGCTTTCGCCACCGGCGATCACCGGGTTGGTGAGGAACAGGTCACCGGCCTTGAACTCGGTGTCGAAGCCCTTGAGCTTGATCGCGCCGCCGGCGGTGGAGAACGAATGCGGCGCCGCGCCCAGGCTGCCATCGTCCTTGACGTGACTTGGCAGGATCGAGGTGCCGGCGTGGCCGCCACCACCGTCCAGCTTCAGGCCCAGGATGGCGTGGGCGTCCAGGCCGAAGCCGATCACGCCGGGGGTGTAGCCGGACTCGAAGCGCGCCACGGCGCCCTGGCCCCATTCGCGATTGTCACGCTGCTCGCGGTTGAGCTGGTTACGGTTGAAGTAGGCATTACGGAAATGCAGGTTCAGCGTGGAACCCTCGATGAAGCCATCAGCCTTGTCTTCATCGGCCTGTGCGGCCACGGGCATCGTTGCGGCCAATGCAACGAACAACGGGGTGAAACGAAACGCGAAAGACACCGGTACAAACTCCTTTGGTCAAGCGATGGGGCAGTTTTTTATTGTCGTGTCTGCAAGTTCTTATTAGAGACGTAACAGCCAGGCTGAGATTTTCGACGCATAAAAAAAGCCGCTGAAAGGCAGCGGCTTTGAAAGGCTAACATATCGTCACAGGCAGTGCCCATGGTGTAGCCCAGGGAAAACTGGAAACAGTTGGCGTGGTCGGTCAACTATCGGCATCGGTATCGACAGATACCTTGGAAGCGGTCTGCTGTGCGTCTTTAGCCGCAGCGGACTGCTGCGCGGCGTAGGCGTCACGCGCCTCCTGGTGAACCGCGGCGAGTTCGGCGTTGCGGGCGACGAAGGCCGGGGATTCTTCCGCCATGGCCAGGGGCGACAACAACAGGGAAGACAGGACGAAAACGCTGGCAATACCCATACTGTTGGACATTTGGAACAACCTTCTTGCGGGGCAAGTGCTAATGGAGACAGGGCTAAAGTTAGTCCTGTAAACAGCGTGGAAACAGAGGCTGTTCAGATAAGCACTGTTGCGCAAAAAGTAATGATCGCGGCAAAAACACTCAGACTTTTACCGCAAACCCGCGTAGTTGAGCGCTCGGCAAGTTGATACCGAAGGTATTGGCCCCGGCCTCGCTGTGCACGAAAACACTGCCGCCGTGCATCAGGGCGATTGCCTTGACGATGGCCAGGCCCAGTCCGTGGTTGCCGCCGCCGCTGTTGGCGCGGGCCGCATCCACCCGATAGAAGCGCTCGAACAGCATCGGCAGGTGTTCTTCATCTATCGCCGGCCCTGGGTTGCTCACCGCGATGCTGACTAGTTCGTCATCCGCCTCGATGCGCACCTGGATCGCCTGGTGCGGCGCGGTGTGCTGCACGGCGTTGTTCAGCAGGTTGATCAGCGCCCGGCGCAACTGGGCCTTTTCGATGCAGGCCTGGGCATCGCCGCTGACGGTGACGCTGACGTGGGCGTCTTCGAGGATGTAGTCGAGGTAGTCGAGGGTAGTGGCCACTTCCTCGGCCAGCGAGGCCTGGGTAAGGGCGGTGGCCTTGCTGCCCTGGTCGGCGCTGGCCAGGAACAGCATGTCGTTGATGATGCTGCGCAAACGCTCGAGTTCTTCGAGGTTCGATTGCAGTACCTCGAAGTAGTGCTCGGCGCTGCGCCCGCGGGTGAGGGCGACCTGGGTCTGGCCGATCAGGTTGGTCAGCGGCGAGCGCAGTTCGTGGGCGACGTCGGCGTTGAAGGCTTCCAGTTGCGAATAGGCCTGACTGACCCGGTCAAGGGTGGCATTGAAGGTGCCGGCGAAGCGCGCCAGTTCCGGCGGCAGGTCGCGGGTCTGCAGGCGACCGTCCAGGCGTGGCGGCGCCAGGGCCTGGGCTTCTTCGGAGAGGGCGAGCAGGGGCCGCAGACCAATATGCGCGACCCAGTAACCAAGCAGCGAAGCCAGCAGCACGCCGAAAACCGCCAGGCCAACGATGGCCACCAGCAGGCTGTGCTGGGCCTGCCAGAAGGTTTCAGTGTCGATGCCGATCAGAAAACGCAGGGGCGGGCGCTCACCCTGCGCGGGCAGCTCGCTGACCAGCACCTTGTAGGGATAGGGGCTGTCGGACAGGCGCAGCTCGCGCATGCCCACAGGGCCCTTGGCGAAGCCGCGCACCTGTTCGCTGGGCTGGCCGTACTCGAAGGCCGGGGCGCCGCTCACCACCCAGAAGCGGATGCGCCGGTCTTCTTCGCTCAGCAGGTTGAGTTTGTTGTTGATCTTGGCCCAGTGCTCGGCGGTGCCGAAGCGGTTGAGGGTGGATTCGAGCACGCTGAAGCGTGCGTCCAGTTCGGCTGCTGGCAGCAGGTCAAGGCTGTGGTCGACCTGGCGGTACAGCGCGCTGCCGATCAGCACGAACACGGCCAGCGCCACCAGGGCGAAGAGCGCCGCCAGGCGCAGGGCGATGGAGTTGCGCCAAGCATTCATGGGGCGCTACCTGCGGCCGATTCACGGGGGCGGGTATTGCAGGCTTCAGCCACGATGTTCCAGGACATAGCCCATGCCTCGAATGGTATGCAGCAGCTTGTTGTCGAACGGCCCGTCGAGCTTGGCGCGCAGGCGCTTGATCGCCACCTCGACGACATTGGCGTCACTGTCGAAATTGATGTCCCAGACCAGCTCGGCGATGGCGGTCTTGGACAGGATCTCGCCCTGGCGCCGGGCCAGCACGCTGAGCAGCGAGAACTCCTTGGCGGTCAGGTCCAGGCGCTGGCCGGCACGGCTGGCCTTGCGTGCCATCAGGTCGATCCACAGGTCCGCCACCTGGATCTGCAGCGGCTCATGAATGGCGCTGCGCCGGGTCAGGGCTTGCAGCCTGGCCACCAGTTCGAGGAACGAGAACGGTTTGCCCAGGTAGTCGTCGGCGCCTTCGCGCAAACCGTGGATGCGGTCCTCGACCCGCTCGCGGGCGGTGAGCATGATCACCGGCGTCTGCTTGCGCGCCCGCAGCGCGCGCAGCACGCCATAACCATCCAGGCCAGGCAGCATCACGTCGAGCACGATCACCGCATAGTCGCCTTCGAGCGCCAGGTGCAGGCCGTCGATGCCGTCGCGCGCCAGGTCGACAGTGAAGCCCTGCTCGGTGAGGCCACGATGCAGGTAGTCGGCGGTTTTTTCTTCGTCTTCGATGATCAGCACACGCATGGTCTTGTCTCAACTGGCGGTCGGCGCGGGGGCGACGGTGGCCTGGCGGCGGTGGAACAGACGCTCCAGGGCCAAGTATATGACCGGGGTGGTGAACAGCGTCAGGGCCTGGCTCACCAGCAGGCCGCCGACCACGGCGATGCCCAGTGGCTGGCGCAGTTCGGCGCCGGCGCCGAAGCCGAACATCAGCGGCAGCGCGCCGAGCAGTGCGGCCAGGGTGGTCATGATGATCGGGCGGAAGCGCACCAGGCACGCCTGGTGGATCGCCTGCTCGGGCGTCATGCCGTGGTTGCGCTGGGCTTCGAGGGCGAAGTCGATGAGCAGGATGCCGTTCTTCTTGACGATCCCGATCAGCAGCACCACGCCGATCAGGCCCATGATGGTGAAGTCCTGGCCCATGGCCCAGAGCAGGATCAGCGCGCCCAGGCCCGCCGAGGGCAGGGTGGAGATGATGGTCAGCGGGTGCACGAAGCTCTCGTAGAGCACGCCGAGGATGATGTACACCGCCACCAGCGCGGCGAGGATCAGGTAGGGCTGGCTCGACAGTGAACTCTGGAACGCCTGGGCGGCGCCCTGGAAGTTGCCGGCGATGGAGTCGGGCATGCCCAGTTCGCGCTGGGTGCGTTCGAGGATCTGCACCGCATCGCCCAGGGCCACGCCGGGGGCCAGGTTGAACGACAGGTTGGCCGCCGGGAACAGGCCGTCGTGGCTGATCGACAGCGGCCCGGTGCTGGGCGGCGCGACATGGGCCAGGGCCGACAGCGGCACCATCTCGCCGGACAGCGGCGAGCGCAGGTAGAAGTAGTTGAGGCTCTCGGCCTTGCCGCGCTGGCGGGCGTCCAGTTCGAGGATCACCTTGTACTGGTTGGTCTCGGTCTGGAACTCGCTGATCTGCCGCTGGCCGAAGGCATCGTACAGCGCCTGGTCGACGTCGGTGGTGGTCAGGCCGAAGCGCGCCGCGGCCTGGCGGTCGATGTCGATGCGGGTGACGCTGGCGCCCAGTTGCAGGTCGTTGGACAGGTCGCGGAACGCCGGATTCTCGCGCAGGCGTTCGGTCAGGCGCTGGGTCCACAGGTTCAGCGCGACGCCGTCGTTGCTCTTGAGTACGTACTGGTACTGGGTGCGCGACGGCCCGGAACTGAGGTTGATGTCTTGCCCTGCGCGCAGGTACAGGACGATGCCGGGAACCTGCGCCAGTTTCGCGCGCATGCGGTCGATCCATTCGCTGGCCGACACGTCGCGCTCGCCACGGGGCTTGAGGGAGATCCAGAAGCGCCCGTTGGCGATGGTCTGGTTGCTGCCGGTGACACCGACCGAATGGGAGAAGGCGCGCACCGCCGGGTCGGCTTCGATGATCTTCGCCAGGGCCTTGTGCTTCTCGATCATCGCGGGGTAGGACACATCGGCCGCCGCCTCGCTGGTGCCGAGGATGAAACCGGTGTCCTGCAGCGGGAAGAAGCCCTTGGGGATGGCCACGTAGCCGACCACCGCCAGTGCCAGGGTCAGGCCGAACACGCCGAGGGTGACGCGCTGGTGCGCCAGGGCCCGGTCCAGGCCCTTCTCGTACCAGCGCACCAGGCGCTGGCCGAAACCGTCATGCTGCGTCTCGGGCGGGCGGCGCATGCACAGCGCGGCGAGGGTCGGCGCCAGGGTCAGCGAGACCACCACCGAAATCAGGATGGTCGCGGTGGCGGTCAGGGCGAATTCCTTGAACAGCCGGCCGACCACGCCGCCCATGAACAGCAGCGGAATGAACGCGGCGATCAGCGAGAAGCTGATCGACACCACGGTGAAGCCGATCTCGCCGGCGCCCTTGAGCGCGGCCGTGCGGCTGTCGTCGCCGGCCTCCAGGTGGCGGTGGATGTTCTCTACCACGACGATGGCATCGTCCACCACGAAGCCCACGGCGATGACGATGGCCACCAGGGTGAGGTTGTTGAGGCTGAAGCCGAACACGTACATCAATGCGCAACTGGCGATCAGCGACACGCCGAGCACGCTGGAAACGATGAAGGTCGCCGACCACTGGCGCAGGAACAGCGCCATCACCCCGATCACCAGGGCCACGGCGATCAGCAGGGTCAGCTCGACCTCGTGCAGCGAGGCGCGGATGGTCTGCGTGCGGTCCTGCAACACCGACACCTCGACCGCCGCCGGCAGCATTTCCTGCAGGCGGGGCAGGGCAGCCATCACCCGGTCCACGGTGTCGACGATGTTCGCCCCGGGTTGGCGGAAGATCACCAGGTTCAACCCCGGCTGTTCGCCGGACCAGGCCCTGACGTAGGCGTTCTCGGCGCCGTCGATCACCTTGGCGACGTCGGCCAGGTGCACCGGGGCGCCATTGCGGTAGCTGACGATCAGCTTCGCGTAGTCCTCGGGGTGGAACAGCTGGTCGTTGGCGGCGAGGGTCGACACGCTGTGCTCGCCGTACAGCGCGCCCTTGGCCAGGTTGAGGCTGGTCTGCTGGATGGCCTGGCGGATGTCGGCCAGGGTCAGGCCGATGGCCGCGAGCTTTTCGGGCTGGGCCTGCACGCGGATGGCCGGGCGCAGTTGCCCGGTGATGTTGATCAGGCCGACGCCGTCGATCTGGCTGAGCTGGCGGGCCAGCAAGGTCTCGGCGTAGTCACTCAGTTGGTTGCCGGGCATCTGCGCCGAGCTGACGGTGAGGATCAGCACCGGGCTGTCGGCCGGGTTGACCTTGCGCCAGGTGGGCGGGCTGGGCAGGTCCTGAGGCAGGCGCGCGGTGGCGGTGTTGATCGCCGCCTGGACCTCCTGGGCGGCGGTGTCGATGTTCTTGTCGAGGGTGAACTGCAGGATCAGGTTGGTCGAACCCAGCGCGCTGCTGCTGGTCATCTGGGTCATGCCGGGGATGGCGCTGAACTGCACCTCCAGGGGCGTGGCGACCGACGAGGCCATGGTTTCCGGGCTGGCACCGGGCAACTGGGCGGTAACCTGGATGGTCGGGAAGTCGGCCTCGGGCAACGGCGCCACCGGCAGGCGCGGGAAGGCGATGGCACCGAGCAGTACCAGGGCGAAGGTCAGCAGCAGGGTGGCGATGGGGTGGTCGATGCACCAGGCCGAGACGCCGTTGCGGGTGTTCATGGCTGGCTCCTGCTTTCGGCCATTTGCGCCGGGGCAGGGGTGTCGGGGGTGACTTCCACGGTGCTGCCGGGCTTGAGCCGCGACTGGCCGTCCAGCACCAGGCGATCGCCGGCCTTGACCCCGGCAATGACGTTCAGCGTGCTGTCCTGGTACACCACCTTGACCGGTACGGCGCTGACCTTGTCGCCGTCCAGGCGGTAGACAAAATGGCCGTCGATGCTGCGCTGCACCACCGGTGGCGGTACCACCAGCGCATCCTCGTCCACCGCCGTGCGCAGGCGCACGGTAACCAACTGGCCCGGCCACAGGCGGCCGTCCTTGTTGTCGAACTCGGCCTTGACCCGCACCGTGCCGGTGGTGGCCGAGACCTGGTTGTCGATCAGCATCAAGTGCCCCCTGGCGAGCAGGCTGCGTTCGCCGTCGGCGTCCAGGTAGGTCTCCACTTCGGCGGGCGTGGCCGAGTTGAGCAGGCCCTGCAGCACTGGCAGCTGCTGTTGGGGCAGGGCGAACTCCACGGCGATCGGATCGATCTGGGTGACGCTGAACAGGCTCTGGGTGTCGCTGGTGCGTACCAGGTTGCCAGGGTCGACGTTGCGAATGCCGACGCGACCGCTCACCGGCGAGCGGATCTGCGTGTAGCTGAGCTGCACCGCGGCATTGTCGATGGCCGCCTGGTTGCCCTTGATCGTCGCCTGCAACTGGTTCACCAGCGCCTGCTGCTGGTCGAGGGTCTGCTTCGACACGCCGTCGTCGCTGCTGAGCAACTGGTAGCGCTTGAGGTTGACGTTGCCCACCTGCAACTGCGCCTGGGTCTGGCCGAGCTGGGCGCGGGCCTGGTCGAGGTTGGCGCGGATCGCCCGGTCATCGAGGGTGGCCAGCAGGTCGCCCTGCTTGACCCACTGGCCTTCCTTGACCAGCACCTGGGTCAGCACGCCCTCGACCTGCGGGCGCACCTCGACGCTGTGCAGCGACAGCACCGAGCCTATGGCGCTCAGGTAGCGCGGCACGTCCTGCTGGGCCACGGCGACCACGCGCACCGGTATCGCGCTGGCGGCGCGGTTGACCGGGGCTTCGCGGCGCAATCCCTGCCAGGCGCCGATGGCGACCAGCAGGGCGAGGGCCAGGGCGGCGAGTACGAGGGAGCGGGACGGACGTCGCATCGGGGCGGGCACCTTGGCCAAGGGGCTGGGAAATGGATTGGGCTTTTGCAGGGTTATAGCGCGCCGAGCGGGTCGGCAGCGTGACGCCAGGCTGTCACGGCTGTCAGTTTCGGCGCGTTGATGGCCAAGTGCCAATACCCTGCCATGGATCAATGTTACGCCGGCGTTTGCCCCTAGAGTCGTACGCCCTGCCGATTTCCCGTACAACAACGAGTGCCTCCGATGAAGTGCAATATGCCTGTTACCGGTCGCGAAGTGGATTACCCCGGCGACGCCAACATCCTGTCCACCACCGACCTGGACAGCCGCATCACCTATGCCAATGAAGATTTCCTGCGGGTCAGCGGGTTCCCGCGCGAGGAGCTGCTGGGCAATCCCCACCACATTGTCCGCCACCCCGACATGCCGCCCCAGGCCTTCGCCCAGATGTGGCAGGCGCTCAAGGCCGGACGCTCGTGGATGGGGCTGGTGAAGAACCGTTGCAAGAACGGCGACCACTATTGGGTAAGTGCGTTCGTTTCGCCGATCAGCAGCGGCGGGCAGGTGCTGGAGTACCAGTCGGTGCGGACCAAGCCTGGGGTCGAGCAGGTCGCGGCGGCAGAGCGGTGTTATGCAAGGTTGCGCGAAGGCCGGCGTGGCTGGCGCGAGCGCTTGCCGGTGCTGCAGCTGGGCACGCGCTTGTCGCTGGCGGTCGGTGTGGTGCTGGCGCTGGTGATCGGCGCGGGTCAATGGTGGCTGGGGGCGCCGCTGCTGGAATCGCTGCTGGAGATGGTGGCGGCGGCGGGCTTGAGCAGCCTGGCGATCCTGGTGTTGCTGCGCCCATACGAGCGGCTGCGTCGGCAGGCCCAGGCGATTGCCGACAATCCGCTCAGCCAGCACCTGTACACCGGCAGGCGTGACGGCCTGGGGCAGATCGAGTTCGCCATGCGCATGCTCAAGGCGCAGCTGGGGGCGGTGGTCGGGCGCATCGGCGACACCTCCTCGCGCCTGGCCGGGCATTCTGGCTCGCTGGTCGAGGCTTTGCACAGCAGCCACGCCAACAGCCTCGAGCAGCAGAGCGAAGCCGACCAGGTGGCCACGGCGATCCAGCAGATGAGCGCCAGTGTCGCCCAGGTGGCCAGCAGCGCGCAGATGGCGGCGATGGCGGCCGACCAGGCCGAGGACGAGACCCAGTCAGGCCACCAGCTGGTCGATCGCAACCGCTGCGCGATCCAGGACCTGGCCGGCTCGCTGGTGGAGGCCAGCGAGGTGATCCAGCAACTGGAGAACCACAGCAGCGAGATTTCCGGAGTGCTCGACGTGATCCGTGGCATCGCCGAGCAGACCAACCTGCTGGCGCTCAACGCCGCCATCGAGGCGGCGCGTGCGGGCGACCAGGGGCGGGGGTTCGCGGTGGTCGCCGACGAGGTGCGTGGCCTGGCCCAGCGCACCGCGCAGTCGACCCACGATATCCAGCGCATGATCGGTGCCCTGCAGGACGGCGCCCGCGCGGCGGTGCAGGTGATGCAGCAGAGCAGTGCCCATGCCGGGCACAGCGTCGAGCAGGCGCAACTGGCCAGCGACGCGCTGGACAGCATAAGCGTGCGGGTCAACCAGATAAACGAAATGAGCTTGCAGATCGCCGCGGCAGTGGAGCAGCAGAGCCAGGTCAGCGAGAACATCAACCGCAACATCACCAGCATCCGCCAGGCCAGCGAGGCGACGGTCAGCGTCGGGCAGCGCAGCCACAGCAGCGCCAGTGACGTGGCGGACCTGGCCAAGGACCTGCGGCGGCTGGCGGATGAGTTCTGGCGGCGCTTGTAGGAGCGGCTTTAGCCGCGATGCGGGCAACGCCGTTGTGGCACCCGCTTCGCGGGTGATCGCGGCTGAAGCCGCTCCTACAAATGGCTTAGAAACCGATGAATGCGTAGTAGACCGGTGCTTCGCCCGTCACCTGCAAATGATGTTCCGTCAGCTCGGAGGCAAGCGCCTCGTCCTGCACATGCACCGCCCACGGTCCATCGACCGCCTGTGGCGCCAGCTCCAGCACCGAGGCAAACGCCGCCATGTCCGGCAGCCACGCCGTAAACCCGTTGCCCTTCAACGCACTGGTGGTCATCCCCAGCGCCTGACAGATCGCCACCTTGGCCGCGATGTCATCGCGGTCGGCCTGGCGTGAGGCTTCGATCAGGGCACGCAGCGCCTCATCCACTGGCAGGTTGCCGTGAATCAGTTCCGGCCCTTGCGTCCAGGCCTCGGGCGGGCAGTCCTTGTTTTCCGGGCGTAGCGGCAGGTGCGGGTTGATCTCTGCCGGGTAGATCCGACAGACCAGCGGGCGGCTTTCATAGATGCCGCACAGGTCGTTGTCATCGAGGTTGCGGCAGCGCCCCGGATTGAACGCGGCGAAGGTCACCGAAACCTGCAACTGCGCGTCACCGCATGGCACCGGGTGCGACCGGCGCAGCACATGCTCGCGCTGGTCTGCCGGCATGCCAGGGCCATCGACGAGAAAACCTTCGATCAGCACCACCACCTGGCCGCCGGAGATCGCCCACTGCCGGGCCTCGGCCAGGGTCAAAGGCACATGATGGCCCGTGCAGCATTTGCCGCAGCCGGTGCAGGCGAAGCGAATATTGTCGCTCATCGCTTGCTGGCTTCCCATTCCGTGGTGAAGGCTTGCTGGCGTTGGCGGTCGTAGAGGCACAGCTCGGTACCGGTGCGGTTCTGCATGTGCTTCTGCGGGTAGGTGCCCTCGATCAGCAGCGCGCTGTAACCGACCTGGTCGTCAAACTCGGCGGGCTTGCCCAGGGCGTGGGCATCCTTGAACTGGCTGGCGCCCAGGCAGGCCTTGAGCATGTGCTGGCGTTGGTCGCTCCAGGCTTGGTTGCTCGAAGCGTGGACTGCGCCGCTGGCGAGGGCGCAGAGAATCAGGAACGAATTGAGAAATTTCATACGCGACACCGGCAATGAACCTGCGAAGGGCGCGAATTATGCCCGAACGTTTTCCTTCATCAAGTCAGGAAAATCCTGACTTGATGTGTCAGCGCTCCTCGAACACCACCGCCCGCGCCGCCGTCACCAGGCAGTTGGTCAGCTCCGGCGAGGAGAACTTGGTGAGAATGGCATTGGCCCCGGCCAGCTTGGCCTTGTCACCGCTCATCGCGCTGTCCAGCGAGGTGTGCAGCAGGATGTACAGGTGCTGGAAGTCCGGGGTTTCGCGCAGGGTGCGGGTGAAGGCGAAACCGTCCATCTCGGACATCTCGATGTCCGAGACGATGATGTTGATCTCCCTTTCGGTGCCTTGCAGCTCCAGCAGCACATTGATCGCATCCTTGGCGCTGCGCGCTGTATGGCACTCGATGCCAAGGTTGCGCAGGGTGTGTACCGACTGCTGCAACGCGACCTGGCTGTCGTCTACCACCAAAATATTGGCGGCGGCCAGCAGGCTGGCGTCCTCTTCGCTGACTTCACCCGGGTGCGGTTCGTGGGGCGGTGGGGCGATGCCGTGGATGACCTTTTCGATATCCAGCACCTGCACCAGGGTGTTGTCGACCCGGGTGACGCCGGTAATGAACGAGCGATTGCCCGAGCCATAGGGTGGCGGTTTGATGTCGGTGCTCAGGCAATGGACGATACGGCTCACCGCTTGCACGTGCAGGCCCTGGCGCGAGCGGCTGATCTCGGTGACGATCAGGCAGCCGCCGTCGGGGTCGGTCAGGGGCATTTCACCGATGGCGCGGGAGAGGTCGATCACCGACAGCGAGTTGCCGCGCAGGGTGGCGACGCCTTTGACGTGCGGGTGGGACTCCGGCAGCTTGGTCAGCGGCGGGCAGGGGATGATCTCGCTGACCTTGAGCAGGTTGATAGCCATCAGCTTGCCGCTGCGCAGGGTGAACAGCAGCAGGGACAGCGAGTCCGCGCGGGCTTTTTGCGTGGCCATGGACAACCTTCGCTATGAATGAGGGGGAGGATGCCGGGTTATCGGCTTTCTGGCGCCAGGCTTTAGCTTAGTTTGCTATTCGCTCTGTATGGGGCTGCTTCGCCGCCCCATCAGCGCAGCCCCAAGCGCTTGGCCAACCGGCTCAGGTTGGCCCGATCCAGGCCCAGCTCCCGGGCTGCGGCTGCCCAGTTGTCCTGGTGACGATCCAGGCACGCTTCGACGATCTGCCGTTGATAATCATCCACCGCCTCGCGCAGCCCCCCCTCGGGTAGCGGCGCGTCAGCCGAGGGTGCCTCGGTTTCTGCCAGTATGCTCGGCGCCACGTTGCGCAGATCGAGGTCAGCCGCTTCCAAGGTGAGGATCTTCGGCCGCCGTCCGTGCTGCCCCAATGCCTTGAGCGCCGAGCGACCGATCAGGTGCTCCAGTTCGCGCACGTTGCCCGGCCAGCCGTACGCCAGCAGGGCGGTCTGAGCGTCGGTGGACAGCCGCAGGCTCCCCAGCCCCAGGCGCGCGCGGTTCTGTTCGAGGAAAAAGCCCGCCAGCAACAGCACGTCGCGGCCTCGCTCGCGCAGGGGCGGAACTTGCAGCGGGTAGACGCTCAGCCGGTGGTAGAAGTCGGCCCGGAAGTTACCATTGCGCACCTCTTCGGCCAGGTCGCGGTTGGTCGCGGCGATCAGGCGTACATCGACCTGATGGTCGCGGTCCGAACCCAGGCGTTGCAGCTGCCCGCTCTGCAGTACCCGCAACAGTTTGGCCTGCACCGCCAGCGGCAGCTCGCCGACCTCGTCGAGGAACAGCGTGCCGCCGTTGGCCAGCTCGAACTTGCCGCGGCGTTCACCATGGGCGCCGGTAAAGGCGCCGCGCACATGACCGAACAGTTCGCTCTCCACCAAGGTGTCGGGCAGGGCGGCGCAGTTGAGGCTGACCATCGGCTTGCCGGCACGCTGGCTGGCATGGTGCAGGGCCTGGGCCACCAGTTCCTTGCCGACGCCGGTCTCGCCGGTGATCAGCACGGTCAGGTCGCTGCCACCGACCAGTCGGATCTCCTCGACCAGGCGCTTGTGCGCCTTGCTCTGGCCGATCAGTTCGCGGTCCTGGCCGCTGGCCTGGCGATACACCTCGGCGCGCTGGTGTTCATCCTCGGCGCGCAGGGCCAGGTGCTCGATGCGCTCGGCCACGGTCACCGTGGCGGCGGCCAGGCTGGCGAAGGCCTGCAGGGCGTCGAGTTCGAGGCTCTGGAACTGGCCGGCGGTGAGCGCGTCGAGGGTCAGCAGACCCCACGGGCGTTCGTCGACCATCAGCGGGCAACCCATGCAGTCGTGCACCTCGAGATCCACATGGGCGGCGTCGACCAGGCCGTCGTAAGGGTCGGGCAGCGGGCTGTCGCTAGGGAAGCGGGTGGGCTCGGAGCGGCTGAGCAGGGCCTGGAAGCGCGGGTGCTCGCTGACCCGGAAGCGTCGGCCCAGGGTGTCCGCCGACAAGCCATCCACCGCCAGCGGCACCAGCCACTCGCCATCCAGGCGCAGCAGCGCCGCGGCATCGCACGGCAGCAGACCGCGCATGGCCTGCAGCAGCCGGCGGTAGCGTTCCTGGTCGGGGAGGTCGCGGGACAAGTCGCTCACCAAGGGGAGGAGGGCGGTGAGCAGGGGCTTTGCAGTCATATGGACTCCTGTTGGTCGGAATGACTATACGCCTGAGTGTGTCCTTTTGACATCGATCAATGAAAACCCCCGGTTTTACTGACGATCAAAGTTGGCACGATTGCTGAAATGGTCTACGCAACCATTCGAAGCCACAGGCTCAGGAGTTGTCGTAATGCTCAATGCCGAACAACGTGCAATCATCAAAGCCACCGTGCCCCTGCTGGAAAGTGGTGGCGAGGCCCTGACCACCCACTTCTACAAGATGATGCTCAGCGAGTACCCCGAGGTACGCCCGCTGTTCAACCAGGCCCACCAGGCCAGCGGCGACCAGCCGCGTGCCCTGGCCAACGGCGTGCTGATGTACGCCCGGCACATCGACCAGCTCGAGCAGCTGGGCGATCTGGTAGGCCAGATCATCAACAAGCACGTCGCCCTGCAGATTCTCCCTGAACACTACCCGATCGTCGGCAGCTGCCTGCTGCGCGCCATCGAGGAAGTGCTGGGCAAGGAGATCGCTACCGCCGAGGTGATCGCTGCCTGGGCGGCGGCCTACGGCCAGCTTGCCGACATCCTCATTGGCGCCGAGGAGAACCTGTACAAACAGAAGGAAGAGGCTGCCGGCGGCTGGCGTGGCACCCGCGAATTCCGCCTGGTGCGCCGCGAGCAGGAAAGCCGCGAGATCGTCTCGTTCTACTTCGCTCCGGTCGATGGCAAGCCGGTGCTCAAGGCCGAGCCGGGCCAGTACATCGGCCTGAAGCTGGAAATCGATGGTCAGGAGCAGCGTCGCAACTATTCGCTGTCGGCCCTGTGCGACGGTGAGCAGTACCGCATCAGCGTCAAGCGCGAGGCGGGCGGCAAGGTCTCCAACTACCTGCATGATGGCTTGATGGTCGGCGATACCCTGCAACTGTTCCCGCCTTCCGGTGATTTCACCCTGGTCGCCAGCGACAAGCCGCTGGTGCTGATCAGCGGCGGCGTGGGCATCACCCCGACCCTGGCCATGCTTGAGGCGGCCCTCGAGACCGAACGCCCGGTGCACTTCATCCATTGCGCGCGCAACGGCGCGGTGCATGCCTTCCGCGACTGGATCGATGGCCTGGCGGCGCGCCACCCGCAACTCAAGCGCTTCTACTGCTACGCAGAAGAAGATGGCAGCCAGGCTGCCGACGCAGTGGGCCTGCTGGACCAAGACCTGCTGGCTGAGTGGCTGCCGCGTGAACGTGATATCGACGCCTACTTCCTCGGACCCAAGGGCTTCATGGCGGCGATCAAGCGTCAGCTCAAGGGCCTGGGTGTGCCGGAAGGGCAGAGCCGCTACGAGTTCTTCGGGCCTGCGGCGGCTTTGGAGTGAAGCGCTGAGCCCATCGCGGGGCAAGCCCGCTCCCACGAAGCCGAGGATGGCGGCGTGGGAGCGGGCTTGCCCCGCGATGGACTTCATCCCAATCGCTGCGGTTCGGCGTTCAGTCGGGCCGCCAGCACACGGATGCTCCCGGCCGTGGGTAATCGAGAACGAAGCGGACGATGTCATTCGACGCTGTCGGCCTGGCCGAGCGCCGAACCGCAGCGATTGGGCCTAACCGATCTTCTATATAAGGAAGAGGTGAACGCGGTTACACCCGCTTTCATCTTTAATCCTCCTTTAATCACTGTATCCTTCACTCCCAGGTGTCGAGGGGCCTGCTCCTGCCCGGCACCTGGGCTGGCGCATTTTTCACGTGCGTCAGTGAACCGAAACCGACCCGCTCGGTCCTAGGTCATCAGTGGATAGCCGCGCACGCCCCCGCTCGATGCATTCAAAGGTCATCTCCAGCGTGTAGACTGGGCGCCCCTCGGGCAGCCCGCGCTGTCACTCTCCATCGAAGGAATCGGCAATGAACGAACTCTCATCGCGCCTGAATCGGGAACGGCGCTTTCTGGTGCTCCTCGGCGTGATCTGCCTGGCGCTGATCGGCGGCGCCCTGTACATGCAGGTGGTGCTGGGCGAGGCACCTTGCCCGCTGTGCATCCTGCAGCGCTATGCCCTGCTGTTCATCGCGATCTTCGCCTTCATCGCCGCCGCCATGCCCGGGCGCCGCAGCCTGACCTTCTTCGAGGCGTTGGTGGTGCTCAGCGCCATCGGTGGCATCGTTGCCGCCGGCAACCATGTGTATATACTCGCCAACCCCATGGTCAGCTGCGGTATCGACACCTTGCAGCCCATCGTCGACGACCTGCCGCTGGCCAAGCTCTGGCCGCTGGCGTTCCAGGTCGATGGGTTCTGCTCCACGCCCTACCCACCGATCCTCGGCCTGTCCCTCGCGCAATGGGCGCTGGTGGCGTTCGTGCTGACGGCGGTGCTGGTGCCCCTGGGCATCTACCGAAACCGTCGCCGCGCTTAGACCAAAGTCCCGAATTGACCTGGGTCTATTGCGCGGCGAGATAAGCTGCAAATGGCCCCCGATGATTGATCCAGGTCAGCCACCAACCCTTGCGCGGCAAGGGTTTCAGGGCTACTGCGCGGGGTGCGACAAACTGTCGCGAAGTTGATTTTTTGACCAGTATTGTTACGCATTCTGTAAAAGACTGTTGCTCAATAAGTCATAGTCATCGTGGGGCGACCTATCTACAATCGCCCCCAATTTCCGTTCGGCACTGCTTGCGAGTCGCAGGATTGATGGGAGCCGCAGCGCTTTCCATTTGCTGACTTCGACAAGTTTCGCCCAACGGCGATACCGGGCGGACACCCCTCCGCGTTTTCCCGCACCAAATGGACTTGGTCTGAAGTACAGGCCTGTTGCCTACGAAACCATAAGCACCGCCAACCCGCTTGACGCCAAGATCCAGCAGTCGGATCCCTGGCAGGGGCGAGTACGGGCGCCAATTGCCGCACTTGGCAGGACGAAGTGTTGGCTACCAAAACACAAATTGCATTGAAGCAAGCTGATCTAGAGGTCGTGAGATGAGTAAAAAGCGTTACCCCAGACTGTTTGGCATATTGCCCTTTTTAGGCATGCTTTTACTCAGTGGGTGCAACTGGACCCTGCTCGATCCGAAGGGCCAGGTCGGCATTGAGCAGAAGAACCTGATCCTGATCGCCACCGGCCTGATGCTGCTGGTGGTCGTGCCCGTGATCATCATGACCCTGGCGTTCGCCTGGAAGTATCGCGCGTCCAACAAGGCCGCCACCTACACCCCCGACTGGTCGCACTCGACCAAGATCGAGGCCGCGGTGTGGATCATCCCGATCCTGATCATCATCGCCCTGGGTTACTTCACCTACCACTCCACCCACAAGCTGGACCCGTACCGTCCACTGGATTCCGATGTGAAGCCGGTGCAGATCGACGTGGTCGCGCTGGACTGGAAATGGCTGTTCATCTACCCGGAACAGGGCATTGCCACGGTCAACAAGATCGTCTTCCCGGCTAACACCCCGGTCAACTTCCGCGTGACCTCCGACGCCGTGATGAACTCCTTCTTCATCCCGGGCCTGGGTGGCCAGATCTACGCCATGGCTGGCATGACCACCAAACTGCACCTGATCGCCAACGAGAACGGTGAGTTCGACGGTATCTCCGCCAACTACAGCGGCGCCGGCTTCACCGGTATGAAATTCAAGGCTGTTGCCACCTCCCAGGCCGACTTCGATGCATGGGTCGCCGAGGTGAAGGCTTCGCCGAAGAAACTGGACCAGGCCGAATATGACGCCTTGGCCAAAGCAAGCGAAAACAACCCAGTCGCGCTGTACAGCGAGGCTCAGGCTGACCAGTTCCAGCGCATCGTCGACAAGTACGAAGGCATGAACCGCGGTCGTCCGAACCACGAAGAAGCAGGCAGCAAAGACCTGGCCACTACCAAGGGTGTGGAATCGAGTATGCAACCAGCTGCCGGTGCAGAGGAGTAAGAGATGTTCGGTAAATTAACTCTGGAGGCGATACCGTATCACGAGCCGATAGTCATGGTGACGCTTGCCATGATCGCGCTCGGTGGTATCGCTGTCGTTGGTGCCATCACCTATTTCCGCAAGTGGACCTACTTGTGGACCGAGTGGCTGACCACGGTCGACCACAAGAAAATCGGCGTGATGTACATCATCGTCGCTATGGTCATGCTGCTGCGCGGCTTCGCCGACGCCATCATGATGCGTACCCAGTTGGCCGCCGCCACCGGTGGCTCCGAAGGCTACCTGCCGCCTGAACACTATGACCAGATCTTCACCGCCCACGGTGTGATCATGATCATCTTCATGGCGATGCCGTTCTTCACCGGCCTGATGAACCTTGCGGTTCCTCTGCAGATCGGTGCACGTGACGTTGCCTTCCCGTTCCTGAACTCCCTGAGCTTCTACCTGCTGCTGGCAGGCGTGCTGCTGGTCAACATCTCGCTGGGCGTTGGTGAATTCGCCAAGACCGGCTGGGTTGCCTATCCGCCGCTCGCGGGTATCCAGTACAGCCCTGGGGTGGGTGTCGACTACTACATCTGGGCGCTACAGCTATCAGGTCTGGGTACGACGCTTACCGGCGTGAACTTCCTCGTCACCGTGATGAAGATGCGCGCCCCTGGCATGAAGCTGATGGACATGCCGATCTTCACCTGGACCTGCACCTGGGCCAACGTGCTGATCGTCGCTTCCTTCCCGATCCTGACCGCCGCACTCGCACTGCTGACTGTTGACCGTTATCTGGACTTCCACATCTTCACCAACGAGCTTGGTGGGAACCCGATGATGTACGTCAACCTGTTCTGGGCGTGGGGTCACCCTGAGGTCTACATCCTGATCCTGCCGGCCTTCGGCGTGTTCTCGGAAGTTACCTCTACCTTCGCAGGCAAGCGTCTGTTCGGTCACCACTCGATGATCTACGCATCGGGCGCGATCGCCATCCTCGGCTTTGCGGTCTGGCTGCACCACTTCTTCACCATGGGTGCCGGCGCCAGCGTCAACACCTTCTTCGGCCTGGCGACGATGCTGATCTCCATTCCGACCGGTGTGAAGCTGTTCAACTGGCTGTTCACCATCTACCAGGGCCGTCTGCGCTTCACCGCGCCGATCATGTGGACCCTGGGCTTCATGGTCACCTTCTCCATCGGTGGCATGACCGGCGTCCTGCTGGCTGTTCCAGGTGCCGACTTCGTTCTGCACAACAGCCTGTTCGTGATCGCCCACTTCCACAACGTGATCATCGGTGGCGCGGTATTCGGCTACATCGCCGGCTTCGCCTTCTGGTTCCCGAAAGCCTTCGGTTTCACCCTGAACGAGAAGTGGGGCAAGGCTGCCTTCTGGTTCTGGATCTCCGGCTTCTACGTAGCGTTCATGCCGCTGTACGCCCTGGGCTTCATGGGCATGACCCGTCGTCTGAACCACTCCGACAACCCGCTGTGGGAACCCTACCTGTACGTAGCCGTGGTCGGCGCCGTGCTGATCCTGTTCGGTATCGCCTGCCAGCTGATCCAGATCTACGTCTCGGTTCGCGATCGCAAGGACAACATGGACGTCACCGGCGACCCATGGGGCGGCCGTACCCTGGAATGGTCGACTTCGTCGCCACCTCCGTTCTACAACTTCGCCCACATGCCTGAGCACGTTGGCCTGGACGCCTGGCACGAAGCCAAGCAAGCCGGCGCCGCCTACAAGGCTCCGGCCAAGTACGAAGCGATCCACATGCCGAGCAACACTTCCACCGGTCTGTTCATGGGTCTGTTGCTGACCGTGTTCGGCTTCGCCTTCATCTGGCACATCTGGTGGCTGGTGGGTGCGAGCCTGGTTGCGACCATCGCTGTCTTCGTTCGCCACGCCGCGCGTGACGACCAGGGCTACATGGTGCCGGCCGAAGAAGTGGCGCGCATCGAAGGCGAGCGCATGAAAGCGCTGGCCAACGCTGGTGCACTGCCTGCTGGCGGCGCACGTGTCGAATCGTTTGAACGGGTGTAATCAATGTCCAGTCAAGTAATCCACGGTGGCGCGCATGGTCATGACCATGCGCACGATGACCACCACCACGACTCGGGCCAGATGACCGTACTCGGTTTCTGGCTGTACCTGATGACCGACTGCATCCTGTTTGCGTCGCTCTTCGCCACCTACGCGGTGCTGTCCGGCGGTTTCGCCGGCGGCCCGTCGGGTCACGACATCTTCCAGCTCGACTTCGTGCTGGTCGAAACCGCGTTCCTGCTGCTGTCCTCGATCACCTTCGGCTTCGCCATGCTGAAGATGTTCGCCGGCAACAAGGCAGGTGTATTGGGCTGGTTGGCTGTGACCTTCCTGTTCGGTGCAGGCTTCATCGCGATGGAAATCTATGAGTTCCATCACCTGATCGCCGAAGGCTACGGCCCGCAGCGCAGTGGCTTCCTGTCGGCGTTCTTCGCGCTGGTCGGTACCCACGGCCTGCACGTGACTGCCGGTCTGATCTGGATGGCAATCATGATGTACCAGATCAACAAGCACGGCATCACCCCGACCGCCAAGACCCGCATGAGCTGCCTGAGCCTGTTCTGGCACTTCCTCGACGTGGTCTGGATCTGCGTGTTCACCGTCGTCTACCTGCTGGGGGTTCTGTAATGGCTAGCGCACACGACACTCATCACGAAGGCAATCACGGTAGCGTGAAGTCCTACATGATCGGCTTTGTACTGTCGATCATCCTGACCGCGATCCCGTTCGGCCTGGTGATGTACCCAAGCCTGCCGAAGAACCTGACCGTCCTGATCGTGGTGGCCATGGCCGTCATCCAGGTGGTGGTGCACCTCGTGTACTTCCTGCACATGGACCGCTCGAAAGAGCAGCGCTCCAACGTGTCGACGTTCCTGTTCACCGTTCTGGTAATTGCACTGCTGGTCGGCCTGTCGCTGTGGATCATGTTCAGCATCCACTTCGAAATGCTGGCCAAGTGAGGTAAGACTGCATGTCCGTGAAGCACTTTATCCAAATCACCAAACCGGGGATCATTTTCGGTAACGTGCTTTCCGTGGCAGGCGGTTTCTTCCTTGCCGCCAAGGGGCATGTGGATTTCGCCCTGTTCCTGGCGGTGGTGATCGGTACGTCCCTGGTGGTCGCGTCCGGATGCGTGTTCAACAACTGCATCGACCGTGACATCGACCACAAGATGGAGCGCACCAAGAACCGCGTCATGGTCCAGGGCGGCATGTCGCTGCCCCTGGCGCTGATCTACGCCACCCTGCTCGGGGTGGCGGGTTTCAGCTTGCTGTATGTCCAGGCCAACCCGCTGTCGGCGTTCTGCGCCCTGGTTGGCTTCGTGGTCTACGTCGGCTTCTACAGCCTGTGGCTCAAGCGCAAATCGGTGCACGGCACCCTGGTCGGCAGCCTGTCCGGTGCCATGCCTCCGGTGATCGGCTACTGCGCGGTGAGCAACAGCTTCGACCTGGCCGCGTTCACCCTGCTGGTGATGTTCAGCCTGTGGCAGATGCCGCACAGCTTTGCCATCGCCATCTTCCGCTTCAAGGACTACAGCGCCGCCAACATCCCGGTCCTGCCGGTGGCGCGCGGTATCCTCGCGGCGAAGAAGCAGATCGTGCTGTACGTGCTGGCCTTCGTCCTCGCCACCCTGATGCTGACCCTCGGCGGCTACGCCGGCCTGGGTTACCTCGCCGTGGCGGCCGCCATGGGCCTGTACTGGCTGTACATGGCCTGGGGCGGCTACAAGGCCGAGGACGACAGCAAGTGGGCGCGCAAGGTATTCGGCTTCTCCATCCTCACCGTCACTGCCCTGAGCGTGATGATGGGCGTGGACAGCCAGACCGCGGCCGACGTGCTGATGACCTACGCACGCTGAAACACCCCAGCTGCTCAAGACGCCCCGGCTTGCCGGGGCGTTTTTTTTGCCTCGGAAAATTCATTCGAAGGGCAGTTGACAGCGCCATGCCCTTTGCCGGATGTTATGCGCCGCAGGTCAGGACGACCTGCAGGCCAGGGTAGGCCGCGATCCATTCGGATCGATCCACATGACAAGGACTGTTCCATGACCGAATCGAGCTCCGCTCCTTCGGCGTGCGCGGCTTCGCTGCGCCAACGCCATGCCTCTGCCAGCACCGCTACCGCGCTGGCCATCCTCGAATGCCTGTTTCGTCGACGCAGCCTGGCCCCCGGGCAGGATGACGCGCTGGATGATGCCGTGCTCGCCCCGCACCTGCCCAAGGTGCTGCAGGCCGTCGAGCGCGGGCTGCCGGTGGAGATGGTCCTCCCGGCCTTCCCCGGCAAGTCGCCCAACCGCCAGAAGACCCTCGGCCCGCTCCCGGACCTGGCAGAGCACCATGCCATCGACGAGCTGAACCGCCTGGCGGAGGAAATCCGTGCATTGCATGCCCCCGGTGCGGTCATTCACATCTGCTCGGACGGCTATGTCTTCGCCGACCTGGTGCGGGTGCCCGATGCCCATGTCCAGGCCTACACCGACGATATCCAGCGCTATGCCAGCCAGCACTATCCCGGCCGCTTCACCTTGTTCGACCTCAAGGATGCCTATCCGCAGCTGGGCTGCCTGGACTCCATGCGCGAAGAGCTGATGATCGAGCATGGCCAGTCGCTGCGCGCCCTGCAGCAGCGCTTCGAGGACGAGGAGCATATGCGGCTGATGTACTGCGGCATCCATCGTTTCCTCGCCGAGGACTACGCCGGGCTGGTGGAGTTCGAAGGCATGAGCATGAACGCGGTGAAGAAGGCCGCCAAGCCCGCCTCCCAGCGGGTGATCCAGCGTAGCGAGGCCTGGAGTGCGTTGCTGCAAGCGCGCTATCCGCATTGCCTGCGCCTGTCGATCCACCCGCAGTTGGCGGTATCGAGCAAGATCGGCATCCGCCTGGTGCCGACCAGCGACCTGTGGCGCACCCCCTGGCATTCGGTGGCGATCAAGCGTCGTGGCGTGGTGACCCTCGACCGGCGCAGCAATGTCGATGAGCGTTACAGCCGGCTGGTATTCCGCCGTGGCCGGCCTTGCCACTACGCCAGCGCGCAGTGAGGGTGGCGCCAATGGACATACGCGCGGTTCTGTTCGACCTGGACGGCACCCTGGTCGATACCCTGCCGGATATCGCCTGGTGCCTGAATCATGTGCTGAGCCTGCACGGGCTGCGCACGCTGCAGCCGGATGAGGTGCGCGGCATGATCGGCGGCGGTGTGGCGGCGATGCTCGAAAGGGCCGCCGTCGGCCTCGACGCCGAGCAACGTCAACGCCTGCATGACGACTACAGCAGCTGCTATCACGACAACCTGGTCCGGCGTTCCCGAGTCTTCCCAGGTTGTATCGGCCTGATCGAGAGGATTGCCGACAAAGGGCTGCCCATGGCTGTCGTCACCAACAAGGCCCACACCCTCGCCGAGCGTGTCGTGCAAGGGCTGCTGCCCGCGCAGCAATTTGCCGCGGTGCTCGGTCATCGCCCCGGCGAGCGGCTCAAGCCGGCACCGGACATCGCGCTGCAGGCTGCCGAACGGCTGGGCATCGACCCAGGCCACTGCCTGTTTGTCGGCGATACCCCCGTCGACCTGTTGACCGCCAAGGCCGCCGGCATGCCCGCCGCCGCCGTCGGTTGGGGCTACGGCGAGTGGCAAGCCTTGCTCGAGCAGCGGCCACAGTTCCATTGCCAGCAACCCTTGCAGCTGCTCCGGGCCCTGCGCCCTGAGCAAGTGCGCCACTGTGCAAGCCAATCCGCAACGCCAATCGGTTCGCTGTAGCCGTTCTCAAGGAAGACACGACATGCAAGACAAAGACAGCTGGATGGAGGCCGTCGGCCAGGTGCTGGACGCTTACCTGCTCAAGGCCCAGGACGACCGCTTCGACCAAGCGGGCAGGGCGCACCTGGCCCACGACCTGGCGCGCTGCTTCGACAGTGGCGAGCCGCTGCGCATGGTGCTGCCGGGTTTCCCGTGCAAGTCGCCGAATGATCACGACAAGACCTTCGGCGTGCTGCCCGACCATGGCGAGGTGATCGCCATCGAGCGCCTCGACCGCCTCGCCCAGGAGCTCGCCGAGCTCCACGCCCCTGGCTGCGAGATAGCGATCCTCAGCGACGGCACCACCTTCAACGATATCGTCGGCGTGCCGGACGACGTGCGCCGCGCCTACAACCAGGCGCTGCGCACTCTGTGCACCACCCATTGCATCCGCTGGGTGAGCATGGAAGACCTGTTCCCCCAGGCCAGCAGTGCCGAGGCCCTGCGCGCCACCCTGGTCAAGCAGGCCCGCCTGCCGTGGAAGAATGTCGAGGCACTGATCGAGCAGTGCCAGCACGACGAGGCCCTGGGCCGGACCCACGACAAGTTGTGCAGCCACCTCTACAACGACCTGCGCCTGTGCCGCCAGGCCGGGCAGGACGAAGACGAGCACCTGCGCCAGATCAGCTACAAGGCCTACCAGATGATGCTGCGCGGCCAGGCCTTGAATGCGGCGGTCGAGCGGTTTTTCCCCGGGCACGTGCGCCTGTCGGTGCACCAGTACGACAACGCCGGCCCCAAGTTCACCGTGGCCCTGGCCGAGGGGCTCGATCATGTAGCCAGCCCCTGGCATGCAGTGCCGGTGCGCCAGCTTGACGGTCACCAGACCCTGCGCGGCCGCGCGCAGATCGACCCCGCGCGGCATGTGCTGGTGACCTGGCAGGGGCAGCCATGGCTGTTCCATGAAACAGCGGGCGAGGCGCTCGAGGGCTTCAACTTCACATTGCAGAAGCTCCCCCTGTTCGGGTTGCTGGTCAGCGACCCGCTGGGGCTGGGTTTCCAGCGACTGTCCACCGAGACCTTGCAGGCCCTGGTGCGCAGTTTCGGTTTTGTCTGCCTCAGAGGCTGTGAATTCACCGACCAGCAGGCATTCGCCACCGACTGCGAGCGTTTCGGCACCATCTACCGTTGGTCCTTTGGCGAGGTGCATGTGGTCAAGCCGGCCGACCAGCCCCAAGGCGTGGTGCATTCGCTGGAGAAGACACCCTTGCACTGGGACCTCAACATGCTGCCCGACAGCGATCCGCTGGTGCAGCGCGATCCCAAGTTCTGTGCCCACACCTTCATGCTGTATTGCAAGACGCCGCCGCAGCCGGGGGAAGGGCAGACCACGGTCGTCGACAGCCGCAACGCCTTGCGCAAGGTGGGCCTGCGCACCGCCCGTCAGTGGCAGGGCATCGATTTGACCTACTACACGCGCATGACCTATTTCGGCGGTTCGCCGCGCAGCTACTCGCTGGTCGACCTCGATCCGCGCAGCGGCGAGCGGGTACTGCGCTACCAGGAGGGCTGCCAGTCGTCGTTGCAGACCCTCGAACAGAAGGTGCAGGGGCACGACGATGACTTCCAGCAGGCATTGATCAGCCAGCTCGACGAACTGGTCTACGACCCCGAATGCCTGATTGCCCATGAGTGGCAGGCGGGTGACCTGGTGCTGATCGACAACTACCAGACCTTGCACGGGCGCCTGCCGATGAGCGCGGCCTCGGCCGCGCGCGAACTGTGGCGGGTGCAGGTCTACTGAGCCCTTTGACGGCGGTGCTTGCCGGTGTTTCGGCAAGCACCGCCTGCTGAGGCTGATTCTGTAATTACGATTTTTTCAAACGAAGTGGCTGAAAAAATCTAATAAAACAGGAAATTATCCTTTACGAAGTGGTCGTGGCGGGATTATGTTGTTTGTCGGCCGCCGCAGCGGCCAGCGTCGCTCGGACGGTTCCGGGCGCATACGTCTCTCGAGGAACACATGGCCAACCCAGGTTCGCCGCGCCGCTTTGCGCGCATCGATCGTCTCCCCCCTTACGTCTTCAACATTACTGCCGAGCTCAAGATGGCCGCCCGCCGCCGTGGCGAGGACATCATTGACCTGAGCATGGGCAACCCCGATGGCGCCACGCCGCCGCACATCGTCGAGAAGCTGGTGCAGGTCGCCCAGCGCGAAGACACCCATGGCTATTCCACCTCCCGTGGCATCCCGCGCCTGCGCCGCGCGATCTCCAACTGGTACAAGGAACGCTACGAGGTCGACATCGACCCGGAAAGCGAAGCCATTGTCACCATCGGCTCGAAGGAAGGCCTGGCGCACCTGATGCTCGGCACCCTCGACCACGGCGATACGGTCCTGGTGCCCAACCCCAGCTACCCGATCCACATCTACGGCGCGGTGATCGCCGGCGCCCAGGTACGCTCGGTGCCGCTGGTACCGGGCGTGGACTTCTTCAACGAGCTGGAACGGGCGATCCGCGAATCGATCCCCAAGCCGAAGATGATGATCCTCGGCTTCCCGTCCAACCCCACCGCGCAGTGCGTGGAGCTGGACTTCTTCGAGCGCGTGGTGGCCCTGGCCAAGCAGTACGATGTGCTGGTGGTGCACGACCTGGCCTACGCCGACATCGTCTACGACGGCTGGAAGGCGCCGTCGATCATGCAGGTGCCTGGGGCCAAGGACATCGCGGTCGAGTTTTTTACCCTGTCCAAGAGCTACAACATGGCCGGCTGGCGGATCGGCTTCATGGTCGGCAACCCTGAGCTGGTCAGTGCCCTGGCGCGGATCAAGAGCTACCACGACTACGGCACCTTCACTCCGCTGCAGGTGGCCGCCATCGCCGCCCTGGAAGGCGACCAGCAGTGCGTGCGCGATATCGCCGAGCAGTACCGCCAGCGCCGCAACCTGCTGGTGAAGGGCCTGCACGAGCTGGGCTGGATGGTCGAGAACCCCAAGGCCTCGATGTACGTGTGGGCGAAGATCCCTGAGCAGTACGCTCACCTGGGGTCGCTGGAGTTTTCCAAGAAGCTGCTGGCCGAGGCCAAGGTTTGCGTGTCGCCGGGGATCGGCTTTGGCGACTACGGCGATGATCATGTGCGTTTTGCCCTGATCGAGAACCAGGACCGTATCCGCCAGGCTATTCGCGGGATCCGCCAGATGTTCCGCGCCGACGGTTTGACCAGCAAGTAAACAGGTCCGACCTCATCGCCGGCAAGCCGGCTCCCACAGGATGGCACCGGACCTTGTGGGAGCCGGCTTGCCGGCGATGGGCCGATACAGGCGATATCGATCACGACTTTCAGATCGCCGATCAGCGGCGATCTTTTTTTGCATTCCCCCTCTTCTCAGCCGCCCTCGCCTGGATTACAAATAGCGCCGCGGGCGCCCGCCCCGATAACAACAACCTCCCTCCCTGGCCATCATGTCCGAACAGAACCCTTGCCTGACCTGCGGCGCCTGCTGCGGCTACTTTCGTGTGTCTTTCTTCTGGGGTGAGTGCCAGTCCGCCGGTGGCGTGGTGCCCGACGACCTGGTCGTGCAGATCAACCCGACCCGCGTCGCCATGATTGGCACCGACGCCAAGCCCTGCCGTTGCGTCAGCCTCGGTGGCGAGATCGGCACGCAGGTGGCGTGCTCCATCTACGAGAATCGCTCCAGCCCCTGCCGCGAGTTCGAGGCGTCGTGGGAAAACGGCGTGCACAATCCGAGCTGTGACGACGCTCGGGCAGCCTATGGCCTGCCACCGCTGACGCCGCCGGGCGCCAACGAGCCGCATTGGCCGGATGACGGCGCCGAGGTGGCCTGACCCGCGGATGCATTTTCTGTAGGAGCGGCTTCAGCCGCGATCACCCGCACAGCGGGTGCCAGTTACCACGGCGCCTGCATCGCGGCTGAAGCCGCTACAACGTCTAACCTGTTCACGCTTTGGCAAAGTGGCACTACCGTTCGTCGGTTGGATCCAATGAATGCATCGCTGAAACCCGCGAAACACGTGCCGCCTCGACAAAGTATTAACACCATTTGACCGGCCCCGACGCCAAACCGCCCAGCCCTGAGCGGCTACACATTCCTTCAAAGGATATTCGTAGCCATAGATCAGGCGTTTCGGCCGTCGCGTGTGTCACTGCTCCTGCCCACCCCGCTGTGCACGCTTTCAAGGACTGAATCGCCTGATCCACGAAGGAGCTCTCCGTGGACAGTCGCGCCGCCCCCCGTTCGCCCGCCCGTTTCTCCCAACTGTCGCTGGCCGTCAGCTTGGCCGTGACTGCCATGGCCTTTGGTCTGCACGGTGAACAGGCGCTGGCCGCCTGCAGCCTGGCCGGTTCCACGGTGACCTGCAGCGGCGCGGCCAACCCGCTCGCGCCGAGCTATTCCAACAGTGGCAGCGGCCTCACCGTCAACGTCAACACCGGTGCCTCGCTGGGCGTGCTGCTGGGCGTGGGCGGCACCGCGCTGTCGCTCACCGGCAACAACATCACGTTGAACAACTCCGGTACCGTCAACCCGTCGTTGCTGGGGATCCTGAGCATCCAATCCACCGGCGCCGTGATCGGCAACACCAGCACTGCCAGTACCATCAACATCACCAACAATGCCACGGGTGTGATTCGAGGAACCGGGGCGGTGCTGGGCGCGAGCCTGTTGAACCTTACCGGCATGGCAATGGACGTGCGTAACGCTGCCGGCGGCGTCACTACCATCAACAACGCCGGCAGCATCGGCTCCACGGCATTGGCCAGTCTGACGATAATCAGCGAGGACACCCCGGTCATCGCCGTGAGCGGGGGCGGAACAGTAAACTTCACCAACACCGGCACCGTGCTGGGTCGCACGGCATTTCAGGCGTCCGCAGCCGGCAACACCTTCACCAACGCCGGGAGCCTGACCGGCAGCCTGTCCATGGGCGCCGGCAGTACCAACCGCTTCAACGCCATTACCGGCTCCAGCCTCAGCGCGGGGGCGGGTGTCGGTGTGTCGCTGTTGGTCACCAGTAACCCCAACCTGGGCTTCGCGCCTGCCGGCGTGGTCGACGGCGGTGCCGGCGGCACCAATACCCTGGCGCTGCAGAACGCCATCGGTGGCGGCAGCGGCACCAGCGGCAGCGGCACCATCAACGCCTCGAACTACATCAACTTCAACCGCCTGATCGTCGACAGCGGTACCTGGTCGCTGATCGGGCAATTGCTCAACGGCACCACCCAGACCACCCTCAACGGTGGCTTGCTCAACTTCGACAACGCCAGCGCCTTCGGTACCGGTGGCATCACGGTGAACGGCGGTGGGCTCGCGGGCACGGTGGCAGGCCTGGGCCTGAACAATGCGCTGACCTTGAATGCCGGCCTGAACGTGGGCGGTGCCACCGACATGGCCCTCAACGGTGTGGTCTCGGGTGTCGGCGGCTTGACCAAGACCGGTGCCGGACTGCTCACCCTTGGCGCCAGCAATACCTACAGTGGCGGTACCACCCTGGCCGCCGGCGGCCTCAACCTGACCAGCGCCGCGGCACTCGGCAGCGGCGGGCTGACCGTCAGTGGCGCCGGCAGCCTGCAAGGCAGCGTGCCGCTGGTGTTGAACAATGCGGTGGCGCTGAACGCAGCCTTGACGCTGCCCGGCAGCAACGCACTGACCCTTGGCGGCGTACTCAGCGGCACCGGCTCACTGGTCAAGAGCGGCACCGGCAGCCTGACGCTCAATGGGCCCAATACCTTCAGTGGCGGCACCTCCCTGGGCGGCGGAACGCTTACCTTGGGTAGCGACACGGCGTTGGGTAGCGGCGCGCTGACGGTGACCGCCAGCAGCATCCTGGACAGTGCCTCGGCGCTCAATCTGGGCAACGCGATCGCCCTGAGCGCAGGCACGCTCACCCTCGCTGGCAACAATGCCACCACCTTGGGTGGCATCATCAGTGGCACCGGTGCGCTGGCCAAGGGGGGCACCGCCGACCTCACCCTCAACGGCGTAAATACCTACAGCGGCGGTACCAGCCTGGCGGGTGGCAAGCTTACCGTCGGCAACAGCAGTGCGCTGGGCACTGGCGCGCTGGCCCTGGGTGGCAACGCCAGCCTCGATGCCAGCAGCGCAGTGAGCCTGGGCAACGCCATCAGCCTTGGCGCCAACACCCTGAACCTGCTCGGCACCAGCGCCACCACCCTGGGTGGCGTGATCAGCGGTACCGGTACGCTGGTCAAGAGCGGGGCAGGGGACCTGGCGCTGAACGGCAACAACACCTTCAGTGGCGGCCTCACCCTGAATGCCAGCAAGCTCACTGTCGGCAACAGCAACGCCCTGGGCACCGGCGCCCTTACCCTCGGCGGCAACGCCAGCCTGGACGCCAGCACGGCGGTGAGCCTGGGCAACGCTGTCAACCTCGGCGCCAATACCCTGAACCTGCTGGGCACCAGCAGCACCACGCTGGGCGGCGTGATCAGCGGTACCGGCGCGCTGGTCAAGAACGGCAGCGCCGGGTTGACCCTGAACGGCAGCAACACCTTCAGCGGCGGCACGACCCTCAACAGCGGGGTCCTCACCGTGGGCAACAACAACGCCCTGGGCACCGGCGGCCTCACCTTGGGCGGCAACGCGAGCCTCGACGCTGGCGTGGCGGTGAACCTGGGCAACGCCATCGACCTGGCTGGCAACACCCTGACCTTGCCTGGCACCAGCGCAACCACCCTGGGTGGTGTGATCAGCGGCACCGGCGCGCTGGTCAAGAACGGCAGCACCAACCTCACCCTGGGCGGCGCCAATACCTTCAGCGGTGGCCTCACCCTCAACGCCGGCACCCTGACCCTGGCCAGTGCCACGGCGCTCGGTACCGGTGCCCTGACCGTGGGCGGCGCATCGACGTTGGCCAACACGGCGGCGCTGACCCTGGGCAACGCGGTCAACCTGGGCGGCAACCTGACCCTGACAGGCGCCAACAACCTCAACCTGGCCGGGACCCTCAGCGGCACCAGCGGCCTGGTCAAGAACGGCAGCGCCAGCCTGACCCTCAGCGGCAACAACACCCACAGTGGCGCCACCACGCTCAACGCCGGCACCCTGGTGCTGGGCAGCAACACCGCGCTGGGCACCGGCGTGCTCAACGCCGCGGCCAACACCAGCCTGGACACCAGCGTCGCCGGGCTGAACATCGGCAACGGCCTGAACCTGGCCGGCAACCTCAACCTGCCCGGCAGCAACGACCTGACCTTGAGTGGTGTCATCGCCGGCAGTGGCGGCCTGACCAAGGCCGGCAACACCACGCTGACCCTGACCGGCGCCAATACCAACAGCGGTTCCACTTTCCTCAACGGCGGCACCCTGGTGGTCGGCAACAATACGGCGCTCGGTACCGGCATCCTCAACACCGCCGTGGGAACGCACCTGGACGCCAGCACTGCGGTCAGCCTGGCCAACGACGTCATCGCCGCCGGCCCCCTGACCATCGACGGCACTGCCAACCTCGGGCTGAGCGGCGTGATCAGCGGCATCGGCTCGCTGGTCAAGAACGGCAACGCCAGCCTGACCCTGAGTGGCAGCAACACCTTCACCAATGGCACCCAGCTCAATGCCGGTACCTTGATTCTCGGCAGCAACACCGCACTGGGCATCGGCGGACTGACCTTGGGCGGCAACGCCAACCTGGACACCAGTACCGCCGTCTCGGCGACCAACAGCATCAGCCTGGGCGGCAACACCTTGACCGTGCTGGGCAGCAACGCCACCACCCTGACCGGGCAGATCAGCGGCACCGGTGCCCTGGTCAAGAGCGGCAGTGCCGGCCTGACGCTCAATGGCAACAACACCTTCAGTGGCGGCACCACCCTGAACGCGGGGCTGCTGACCCTGGGCAACAGCAATGCCCTCGGCACTGGCGGCCTGACCCTGGGCGGCAATGCCAGCCTCGACGGCAGCGGCACCCTGAACCTGGGCAATGCCATCAACCTGGCCGGCAACACCCTGACCCTGCCAGGCAGCAACACCACCACCTTGGGCGGGGTGATCAGCGGCACCGGCGCACTGGTCAAGAATGGCGCCACCAACCTGACCCTGAGCGGCGCCAACACCTTCAGCGGCGGCCTCACGCTCAATGCCGGTACCTTGACCCTGGCCAGCGCCGCCGCATTGGGGACCGGCGCGTTGACTGTCGGTGGCGCGTCGACCCTGGCCAACTCGACGGCAATGACCCTGAACAACGCCGTCAACCTCGGTGCCGACCTGACCCTGCCGACCACCAGCAACCTCACTCTGGCCGGCACCCTCAGCGGCACTGGCGGCCTGGTCAAGAACGGCAGCGCCACCCTGACCCTGAGCGGCAACAACACCCACAGCGGCGCCACCACGCTCAACGCCGGCACTCTGGTGGTCGGCAGCAACACGGCACTGGGCAGCGGCGCGCTCAACGCGGCCAACAACACCACGCTGGACACCAGTGCGGCCGGGCTGAACCTTGGCAACGCGCTCAACCTGGCGGGCAACTTCATCCTGCCCGGCAGCAACGATTTGACCCTGAGCGGCGTCATCGCCGGTGCCGGCGGCATCACCAAGAATGGCGCCACCACCCTGACCCTGACCGGCAACAACAGCAACAGCGGCATCACCCGCCTGAACGCCGGTACCCTGGTGGTCGGCAGCAACACTGCGCTGGGTACCGGTACCCTCAACACCCTGGCCGGTACCCACCTGGATGCCAATACGGCGGTGAGCCTGGCCAATGATGTGAACATCGCCGGCCCGTTGACCATCGATGGCAGCGCCGACCTGGGCCTGAGCGGCGTGGTCAGCGGCATCGGTTCGCTGGTCAAGAATGGCAACGCCAACCTGACCCTGAGCGGCAACAACCTCTACACCAACGGCACCCAGCTCAATGCCGGCACCCTGACCCTGGGCAGCAACACCGCGCTGGGTATCGGCGCCCTGACCGTGGGCGGCAACGCCAATCTCGACGCCAGTACCGCCGTCGCCGTGACCAACGGCATCAACCTCGGTGCCAATACCCTGACCGTACTGGGCAGCAACGCCACCACCCTCGGCGGTCTCATCAGCGGCAGCGGTGCGCTGGTCAAGAACGGCAGCGCCGTGCTGACCCTCAACGGCAACAATACCTACAGCGGCGGCACCACCCTCAATGCCGGCACCCTGGTCCTGGGCAACAACAACGCCATCGGCGGCGGCGCCCTGAGCGTGGGCGGCAATGCCAGCCTCGACTCCAGCGCCACCCTCAACCTTGGCAACGCCATCGCCCTTGGCAACGGCGCTACCCTGACCCTGCCAGGCAACAACACCACGACCTTGGGCGGCGTGATCAGCGGTGCCGGGGCCTTGACCAAGGACGGCAGCAGCAATCTGACCCTGAGCGGCGCCAACACCTTCAGCGGTGGCCTGAACCTCAATGCCGGCACCCTGACCTTGGCCAACGCCGCCGCGCTGGGCACCGGCGCATTGAACGTCGGCGGCGCCTCGACGCTGGCCAACAGCGTGGCAATGACCCTGGGCAACAACGTCAACCTCGGCGCCAACCTGACCCTTGGTGGCAGCAACAACCTGACCCTGGGCGGTGTGCTCAGTGGTACCGGCGGGTTGATCAAGAACGGCGTGTCCGACCTGACGCTCAGCGGCAACAACACCTTCAGCGGCGCCATCGACCTGCTTGGCGGCAGCATCACCACGGTCGGCAACACGGCCCTGGGCAACACCTCGGCGGTCAGCGTCGGCGCCGGCACCAGTCTCAATCTCGGCGCCAGCGCCACCATTGGTGGCCTGAGCGGGGCCGGCACGGTGAACATCGCCGGCGGCGGTGCCCTGACCCTGGGCGGCAACAACCTCAACAGCGTGTTCAGCGGTGCCCTGGCCGGCAGTGGCGGGCTGATCAAGACCGGTACCGGCAGCTTCGAGCTGTCCGGCGCCAACGCGCTTGGCGGCAATACCACGGTCAATGCCGGCCTGCTCAACGTCACCGGCTCGCTGGCCAGCCCCAGCGTACAGGTCAACAGCGGCGCCAGCCTCGGGGGCACCGGCAGCCTGCTCGGCGCAGTCGACATTGCCAATGGCGCGCACCTGCTGGCCAACAGCGGCGCGACCCTCAGCACCGGTGCGCTGACCCTGCACAGCGGCTCGATCCTCGATTTCGGCCTGGCATCGCCGGCCACCGGCGGCACCGCAGTGGTCAGCGTCAATGGCAACCTGACCCTGGACGGTACCCTCAACGTCACCGACCTCGGCGGCTTCGGCACCGGTATCTACCGGCTGTTCGACTACACCGGCGCGCTGGTCGACAACGGCCTGCTGATCGGCAACGTGCCGGGAGTCATGTTGCCCGGCGACCTCCAGGTGCAGACCTCCATCGGCAGTCAGATCAACCTGCTGGTCGGCGGCGCCAGCGGCACCGTGCAGTTCTGGGATGGCGCGCAAAGCGTGCCCAATGGCGTGATCGACGGCGGTACCGGTACCTGGAACGGTGGCAACACCAACTGGACCGATGTCAACGGCGTGCTCAATGGCAGCTGGGCCAGCGACTTCGCGGTATTCCAGGGCACCGCGGGCGATGTCACCGTGGTCGGCACCCAGGCCGCCACCGGCCTGCAGTTCGTCACCAACGGCTATCGCCTGATCGGCACCGGTGGCCTGGACCTGGTCAACGGCAGCAACGGCGCCTTCGCCTTGCGCGTCGACCCGGGTGTCACCGCGACCCTCAACGTCGGCCTCTCTGGCAGCGGCCAACTGGCCAAGCTCGACAGCGGCACGCTGGTGCTCAATGGCGCCAACAGCTATACCGGCGGCACCCTGTTCAATGGCGGCACGGTGGTGGTCGGCAACAACACTGCCTTCGGTACCGGCACGGTCAGCACCGCCAACGGCACTACCCTGGACAGCAATACGGCTGTCACCCTCGGCAACGCCTTCAGCCTCAGCGGTGCCCTGACCGTCGCCGGTTCCGCCGATCTGGGCCTGTCCGGTGTGGTCTCGGGGGTTGGCAGCCTGATCAAGAACGGCGGCGCCAACCTGACCCTGGGCAATGCCAACACCTACAGCGGCGGCACCAGCCTGGGTGCCGGTACCCTGACCCTGGGCAACGCCCAGGCACTGGGTACTGGCGGCCTGACCGTGACCGGCGCCGCCAGCCTGGCCACCACCGGCAACCTGGCGCTGGGCAATACCATCGCCCTGAACGCCAACCTGACCCTGCCGGGGAGCAACGACCTCACCCTCAACGGTGCGCTCAGCGGCACCGGTGGCGTGATCAAGGGCGGTGCCGGCACGCTCACCCTAAACGGCAGCAACAGCCAGCAGGGCATTACCAGCTTGAACGGCGGCACCCTTGTGGTCGGCAGCAACACGGCGCTGGGCACGGGTGCCCTGAACGCAGCCGGCGGCACTACCCTGAGCAGCAATGCCAACGTCACCCTGGCCAACCTGATCAACCTGGCCGGTAACCTGACCGTCGCCGGGGCGCAGAACCTGACCTTGGGCGGCAACGTCACCGGCGTCGGCGGTTTGACCAAGACCGGCAGCGGCACCCTGACCCTGAACGGCACCAATGGCAATCTGGGCAACACCAATCTCAATGCCGGCACCCTGGTGCTCGGCAGCTCCAGCGCCCTCGGCCTCGGCCAGCTCAACGCGGCTGCCGGGACCACGCTGGACAGCGCCTCGGCGATCACTATCGGCAACACCGTCAACCTGGGGGGCAACCTCACCATCGCCGGCAGCAACGACCTGGGCCTGGGCGGGCTGGTCACGGGGGCCGGCAGCCTGACCAAGAACGGTGCCGGCAACCTCACCCTCAGTGGCGCCAACACCTTGGTTGGTGGCGTGACCCTCAATGCCGGCACGCTCACCCTGGGCAACAACCAGGCCCTGGGTACCGGCAACCTTGTCGTCGGCGGCGCCAGCAACCTGGCCACCACGGGTGCCTTGACCCTGGCCAACCAGGTGGCGCTGAACGACACCCTGAGCCTGACCGGCACCAACGACCTGACATTGAACGGCGTGATCAGCGGTACCGGCGGCCTGACCAAGACCGGTACCGGAAACCTCACCCTCGGCGCCGCCAACACCTACCAAGGCAGTACCACGCTTGGCGCTGGCACCCTGACGCTGGGCAACAAC
The DNA here is from genome assembly GCF_001007005.1 of Pseudomonas sp. CCOS 191. Taxonomy (NCBI): domain Bacteria; kingdom Pseudomonadati; phylum Pseudomonadota; class Gammaproteobacteria; order Pseudomonadales; family Pseudomonadaceae; genus Pseudomonas; species Pseudomonas sp. CCOS 191. Next base: position 5,023,643 of record NZ_LN847264.1, on the reverse strand, counting down.
AGCGCGCTGGGCACGGGCAGCCTGTCGGTGACCGGCAACAGCACCCTGGCCACTATCGGCGTGCTGCAGGTGGCCAGTGCCATCGGCCTCGGCGCAGGTACCACTCTCGGCGTCAACAACACCCAGGCCCTGACCCTCGACGGTGTCATCAGCGGTGCCGGGGCGCTGAACAAACTGGGCGCCGGGCAGCTGGTACTCAATGGCAGCAACACCTATGCCGGCGGCACCTCGCTGCAGGCCGGCAGCCTGCTGCTGGGCAATGCCGGCGCCTTGGGCAGCGGGGCCTTGACCGTCAACGGCGCCGCCGGCCTCGACGCCAGCCAGGCGCTGGTACTGGCCAATGCCGTCAACCTCGCCGGTGGCAACCTGACCCTTGGCGGCAGCCAGGCGCTGACTCTCAACGGCGTGATCGCCGGCAGCAATGGCCTGGTCAAGAACGGCACCGCCAGCCTGACCCTCAACGGCAACAACACCTACAGCGGCGGCACCACCCTCAACGCCGGCACCTTGGTGGTCGGCAGCAACACCGCGCTGGGTAGCGGCGACCTCAGCACCGGCGCCAACACCAGCCTCGATGCCGGCGGCGCGGGCGCTACCCTGGCCAACAACGTGCACCTGGGCGGCACCCTCAACCTGCCCGGCAGCGCCGACCTGACCCTCACCGGCGTGGTGGATGGCGTCGGCGGCCTGAACAAGGCCGGTGCCAGTACCCTGACCCTCAACGGCGCCAACAGCTACCTGGGCGGCACCACCCTCGGTGCCGGCCGGCTGGTGGTCGGCAACGACAACGCGCTGGGGCAGGGTGCCCTGACCGTCGCCGGGGCCTCGTCCCTCAGCAGCGGCGCCAGCACCACGCTGGCCAACAACGTCACCCTCAACGCTGGCCTGACAGTCGATGGCAGCAATGACCTGACCCTCAACGGCGTGATCAACGGCACGGCAGGCCTGACCAAGAACGGCAGCGGCAACCTGACCCTCAATGGCAACAACGGCTACCAGGGCGGCACCCAGCTCAACGCCGGGCGCCTGACCCTTGGCAGCAGTGGCGCGCTGGGCACCGGCACCCTGGCGGTCACCGCCGACGCCACCCTGGCCAACAGCTCACCCATGGCCCTGGGCAACACCATCGCCCTGAGCAACGGCGCCAACCTGACTGTCGAAACCGCCAATGCACTGATCCTCAGCGGCGACCTTGGCGGCAGTGGCAACCTGGTCAAGACCGGCGTCGCCGACCTCACCCTGGTCGGCGTCAAGACCTTCACCGGCAACGTCGACATCCAGGCGGGCTCCCTCACCACCCTTGGCAGCGGTGTGCTGGCCAACGTCGACACCCTCAACGTCGGCGCCAGCGGCCAGCTCAACCTCAACGGCAACGCCAGCCTCGGCAGCCTGACCGGCAGCGGCCTGGTCGATGTTGGGGTCGGCAGCGTCCTGAGCCTGGGCGGCAACAACCTCAGCAGCACCTTCGCCGGTGGTCTCAACGGCCTGGGCGGCCTGACCAAGGTCGGCAGCGGCACCCTGACCCTGACCGGCACCAGCAACCTGGCCGACAACACGCTGGTCAACGCCGGTACCTTGAAGGTCGATGGCACCTTGGGCAGCAACCTGCTGACCGTGGCCAGTGGTGCGACCCTCACCGGCAGCGGCACCGCCAATTCCTCGGTGGTGATCGACAACGGTGGCCACCTGGCCGGGCAGAGCGGCGCGACCCTGGGCCTCGGCAGCCTGGTGCTCAACAGCGGTTCGATCGTCGATATCGGCCTCGGCTCGCCGTCCACTGGCGGCACTGCGCTGTTCAACGTCGGTGGCAACCTGACCCTCGACGGCACGCTCAACGTGAGCAGTATCGGCGGCTTCGGCAACGGTGTGTACCGCGTCTTCGACTACACCGGCGCCCTCACCGACAACGGTCTGGACTTCGGCAGCCTGCCGCTGGGCGTGGGCCTGGGCGACGTGAGCTTGCAGACCGCCCTGGCCAATCAGGTCAACCTGCTGGTCAGCGCTGCGGGGCTCAATATCCAGTTCTGGGATGGCAGCCAGAACGTGGCCAACGGTCAGGTCGACGGCGGTGCCGGCGTGTGGAACGCCGGCAATACCAACTGGACCGACCTCAACGGCCTGACCAACACCACCTGGGGCAGCACCTTCGCGGTGTTCCAGGGCACTGCCGGCGATGTCACCGTCGACGGCAGCCAGACGGTCAACGGCCTGCAGTTCGTCAGCGATGGCTACCGCCTGCTGGCCGGCACCGCCGGTGCGCTCGACCTGATCAACAGCGCGAGTGGCGACACCAGCGTGCGGGTCGATCCGGGCGCCACGGCGACCCTCGATGTCGGCCTGACCGGCGTCGGCAAGCTCAACAAGCTCGACAGCGGTACCCTGGTGCTCAACGGCAGCAACAGCTACAGCGGCGGTACCGTGCTCAGTGGCGGCACTTTGATCGTCGGCAGCAACACGGCCCTGGGTAGCGGCGCACTTGAAGCCGCGGCGGGTACCACCCTCGACAGCAATGCCTCGGTCGCACTGGGCAATGCCATCACCCTGGCGGGGCCGCTGAACATCGCTGGCAGCAACGACCTGGCGCTGGGCGGCAACATCGGCGGTGCCGGTGGCCTGGTCAAGGCTGGCAGCGCCAGGCTGGCGCTGGCCGGCAACAACACCTATGCCGGCAACACCGCGCTCAACGGCGGCACCCTGGTGCTGGGCTCCAATACCGCGCTGGGCAGCGGCAGCCTGAACACCGTGGCCGGCACCAGCCTGGACAGCAGCCAGGCCGTGACCTTGGCCAACAACGTCAACGCCACCGGCGACCTGACGATCCTGGGCAGCAACGACCTGACCCTCGGCGGCACCGTCGGCGGCAGCGGCCGCCTGCTCAAGGCCGGCCTCGCCCGCTTCGCACTGATGGGCGCCAACACCTACAGCGGTGGTACCGAGCTGCAGGCCGGCACCTTGGTAGTGGGCAACGATGCGGCCCTTGGCAGCGGCGGGCTGGATGTCACCGGTAATGCCAGCCTCGACAGCGCCAGTGCCGTCACCCTGGCCAATTCGGTCAATGTCAGCGACGTGCTCAACGTGCTGGGCAGCAATGACCTGCATCTGGCCGGTGTGCTCAGTGGTGCAGGTACCTTGAACAAGAGCGGCCTGGCTGACCTGACGTTGTCGGGCAACAACACCTTCAGCGGCATCCTCAACATTCTTTCAGGCAGCCTGAGCACCGTCGGCACCACCGCCCTCGGCACCCAGAGCGAGCTGAACGTCAGCAGTGGCGCCAGCCTCAACCTCGACGGCAACACCACACTGGGTGACATAGGAGGCACTGGTGCGATCGCCATCGCCGCTGGCAACAGCCTGAACGTCGAAGGCGGCACCTTCGATGGCAATATCGGTGGCACTGGCACCCTGAACAAACTCGGCGCTGGCACCCTGGCGCTGCGCAGCGCCAACAGCCACACCGGCATCACCAACGTGCAAGGCGGCGGGCTGAAGGTGGATGGGTCCCTGGCCAGCGGCACGGTCAACGTGGCCAGCGGCGCCAGCCTCAGCGGCGCCGGCAGCCTCGGTGGCTCGGTGACCGTGGCCAATGGCGGCAACCTGGCGGCCATCGGCGGCAGCACCCTGAATGCCGGCAGCCTGGTGCTCGACAGCGGCGCCAACTTCAACGCTTCGCTGGGCGCGCCGTCGGCTGGCGGCACACCGCTGGTCAACGTGGCCAACGACCTGACCCTGGGCGGCACCCTCAATGTCACCGACATCGGCGGCTTCGGCGCCGGCGTGTACCGCCTGTTCGCCTACGGCGGCAGCCTCACCAACAACGGCATGAGCTTCGGCACCACGCCGGTGCCGATCACCGACCTGACGGTGCAGACCGCCGTGGCCAACCAGGTCAACCTGGTGGTCGGTGGTGCCAGCAACGTGTTGTTCTGGGACGGCAGCCAGACCGTGGCCAACGGTGTGATCGAGGGCGGCAGCGGCGTCTGGGATGCCACCAACACCAACTGGACCGACGCCAACGGCGTGCTCAACGGCACCTGGAACGATACCTTCGCCGTGTTCCAGGGCGCCCCCGGCACCGTCACCGTGAACGGTAGCCACAGCATCACCGGCCTGCAGTTCGTCACCGACGGCTATGTGCTCAATACGGGGACGGCCGGTGAACTGCTGGGCAACGGCACCACCAACCTGCGGGTCGACAGCGGCGTCACCGCCACCCTCGACGTTGCCCTCAACGGCACCGGCAGCGTCGCCAAGCAAGACGGCGGCACCCTGGTGCTCAACGCTGCCAATGGCTACAGCGGCGGTACCGCCCTCAACGGCGGCACCCTGGTGCTAGGCAACGATAGCGCGCTGGGCAGTGGCGCCCTGACGGCCGCGGGCGGCACCACGCTGGACAGCAACACCGCCGTGAGCCTGGCCAACAATGCCGTGCTCAACGGCGCCCTGGCCATTGCCGGCAGCAACGCCCTGACCCTCAGCGGGGTGGTAAGCGGCACCGGTGGGCTGATCAAGAATGGCGCCGGCCTGCTGACCCTGAACGGTGCCAACACCTACAGCGGCGGCACCCAGATCAACGCAGGCGGCGTGGTGGGCAATACCACCAGCCTGCAAGGCGCGATCCTCAACAACGCGGCCCTGACCTTCGAGCAGAACGCCAATGGCAGCTACACCGGCAACCTCACCGGTACTGGCACCCTGACCAAGAACGGCACTGGCGAACTGCTGCTGACCGGCATCAATGGCCTGACCGGCGCGACCCAGGTCAACGCCGGCAGCCTGCTGGTCAATGGCCGCCTCGACAGTGCCAGCGTGCAGGTCGCCACCGGCGCCCGCCTGGGCGGCAGCGGTACCTACGGCGGCGCGGTGCAGATCGCCAATGGCGCCACCCTGGCTGCCGGCCAGAGCGCCACGCCGCTCACCGTCGGCAGCCTCGACCTGGCGTCGGGCAGCGCCCTGGACTTCAGCCTCGGCGCCCCGGCGGCCTCCACCACCGTGGTCAAGGTCAACGGTAACCTGGTGCTGGACGGCACGCTGAACATCACCGATGCCGGCGGCTTCGGCACCGGTGTCTACCAACTGTTCAGCTACGGCGGCACGCTCACCGACAACGGCCTGGTGTTCGGTGCGATTCCGGGCAGCGTGGTGCTGGGTGACCTGACCCTGCAGACCGCCATCGCCAACCAGATCAACCTGGTGGTGCAGAACTACGGCGAAGAGCTGCAGTTCTGGAATGGCGGCAAGACCAACCCCGATGGCAGCATCGGCGGCGGCAGCGGAACCTGGGGGCCGAACACCGGTTGGACCAACGCCGGTGGCACCAGCAACGAAGGTTGGAGTGGTGGCTACGCGGTCTTCGGCGGTACCCCGGGCACCATCACCGTGGTCGGCAACCAGTCGTTCGAGGGCTTGCAGTTCCTCAGCAACGGCTACCAGGTCGTTCCGGGCGCTGGCGGTAGCCTGACGCCGGTCAATGGTGCCGATGGCAGCCTGGCGCCGGTGCGTGTCAACGCAGGCGGCACCGCCACCGTCAGCGCACCGCTGGTCGGTACCGGCGGCATCGAGAAACTCGACGCTGGCACTCTGATCCTCTCGGGCGCCAACACCTACAGCGGTGGCACCACCGTCAGTGGCGGTACCCTGGTCGGCAACACCACCAGCCTGCAGGGCAACATCCTCAACAACGCCAACCTGGTCTTCGCCCAAGGCAGCAATGGCACCTTCAACGGCACTCTCAGCGGTACTGGCACCACCACCAAGCAGGGCGGTGGTACCTTGCTGCTGACTGGCAACCAGCCGTTCAGTGGCGCCTTCAACGTCAACCAAGGCGTGTTGCAGGTGGGCGATGCGGCCAATCCGGGCAGCAACCTCGCAGCCCAGGTCACAGTGGCCAATGGCGCCGCACTGACCGGCAACGGCACCGTCGCCGGGCTGACCAACAACGGCACCGTGCTGCCAGGGCCTGCCGGTAACCTGAACGTGTCGGGCAACTTCACCAACGGCGCCACCGGCACCTTGGTGATCGACCTCGGCACCTCGCCGGTGAACTACCTGAATGTGGGCGGCACTGCCAACCTCGGCGGCAGCCTGATGGTCGCCAACCTGGCCAGCGGCAATGGCCAGTACACCGTGGTCAGCGCAGCGGGTGGGGTGAATGGCACCTTCGCCACCACCAACCTGGCCAACTCGGCGTTCCTCAACAGCTCGCTGAACTACGGCGCCAACCAGGTGACCCTGTCGGTCAGCCGCAACGGCAACTCCTTCGCCGATGTCGCCGCCACTGGCAACCAGCGTGGCGTGGCCACCGCGCTGGCCAGTGCCGGGGCGCCGGCCGAGCTGGTCAACAACCTGCTGCCGCTGGACCGCCAGGGCGCCCAGGCCGCGTTCGACAGCCTGTCCGGCGAGATCCACGCCAGCACCGCGACCGTGCTGATCGAGGACTCGCGCTACGTCCGCGACGCGGTCAATGACCGCCTGCGCCAGGCCGACTGCACCAACCAGGACGACCCGCGTCGCACCCTGGCGCCGACCGCCAACCAGCAACTGACCAGCGAAGGCTGCCAGGGCCAGGCCGTGGGCTGGATCCGCGCCATCGGCGGCTGGGGCACCTACGACGGCAGCAGCAGCCATGCCAGCGTTGATCGCGACCTGTCGGGCTTCATGCTCGGTGTGGACCGCGCGCTGGACGATGAGTGGAAAGTGGGTGCCGCCGCCGGCTACACCCGCTCGAGCATCGACGCGCACCGTCGCCGCTCCGACGCCACGGTGGACAGCTACCACCTGACCACCTACCTCGGCTACCAGCTCGATGCCTTCGCCGCTCGCCTGGGCGTGGCCTACAGCTGGCACGACATCGACACCAAGCGCGATGTCACCGTGGGCAGCTATGACGACCGTCTCAAGGCCAAGTACAAGGCGCGCAGCGCCCAGGTGTTCGGTGAGGTGGGTTACGCCATCGATGCCGGCGGCATTGCCCTGGAGCCGTTCGCCGGGCTGGCGTATGTCAACTACGACAGCGATACCGCCCATGAGAAGGGCGGGGCAGGGCGGCTGGAGGGCAAGGTCGACCAGGATGTGACCTTCTCCACCCTGGGCGTGCGGGCTGGCAAGCGCATCCTGCTCGACAACGGCAGCACCATCACGCCGCGGTTGTCGGTGGGCTGGCGCCATGCCTTCGGCGACGACAAGCCCGATGCCGATCTGCGCTTCATCGGTGGTGGCGACGGTTTCAGCACCGAGGGTGTGCCGATTGCCAAGGACGCGGCGGTGGTCGAGGCCGGGGTGGACCTGTCGGTGGGCGCGAGCGGCAAGCTCGGGGTCGGGTATTCCGGGCAGCTGTCCAGCGAGAACCGCGACCATGGCGTGGTGGTGAGCTTCAGCATGGGGTTCTGAGGTAGTTTGCGGGGGGCTGCTTTGTAGTCCCCGGCGACCTCAAGTTCGGCCTTTTCCTGGTTTTTGGCCGTGAGGGCTGTTGACCGCATCAGGGCCACCAGGTGCTCGCCGCAAATCTTGCAGCGCCTACAAGATTGAGCGCCGCCCGCGCGGCGCATCGCTGGCAAGCCAGCTCCCACATCTGTTTCGGGCCAGTCTGTCCTGTGAGGTTATCGCTGTCCGCCTTGGCGCATGTCTTGAGACAGGTGGAGCGGCAGTGGTGCCCACGCTGAAACCGCGTCGTACCAACAAGGCGTACAGCCGCGGCGGCGCAGGCGTAACTGGCCCGAAACAGATGTGGGAGCTGGCTTGCCAGCGATGCGCCGCGCGGGCGGCGCTCGATCTCATAGGCGCTGCAAGGATTGCGGCGAACACCTGTCCGCCATAACGCGATCAAAACCTCGACCCAAGCCCGTAAGACATTTCCGAATTTGAAACCAAATCCTTCAGCCAGCCAGCGCTTCGGACCTATCCTACGCGCCAGCCGGAAGGCTCTGAATTGGCCGGGAAATACATCAGGGGTACCGTCACTGGGTCGTCACATTTGGCGACCGGGTGTGAGAAGCCCGTTGTGTGAACCATGTCGATTTCGTCAATGGCGGTCGTGCGCGTGCAGGCTTTGGCCTGACCGTGGATTCATGGTTACACACGGGCTTCTCACCATGCGTACGACTGCCACCCTAATCTGTGAGAAGGATCGAGGTGGTTGTTCCTGAATTTCAATTTCGAGGAGTAACCATGAAAAAACTTGTACCCGACCCACCCTATCCAATCCCCTTCGTCACCATCATCAGCGACCTCGACCCCGAGGAAGCCATGGCCCACGCCAACAAGCTGATGCACACCCTCAGCGACACCGTCCACGCCTACACCGTCTGCCAGCGCGACGCGCGCCTTGACGTGATGATGGACAGCGTCGAAATCCTCGGCCAACTGGTCATCTCGCTGGTCCGCCACGCCCGGGCCAAGGGGGCGCCGGTATGAGCGACGACTTCAAGCCCGGCCCGACCCAGGGCAAGACCACCTGCCTCGAGATCTTCTGTATCCAGCCCGGCATCCCGTTCGACCACGCCTTCAGCGACCTGTCGGTGCTGCTCGGCTGCGTGGCGCATTTCACCACCGAGGCGGAGATGGAAGGGGACCTCATGGCCGGCAGTGCCGCACGGATTCTCAGTGGGCTGGCCAAGGGGCTGATCGATGACATGGAATTGGGGTTGAATCGAGCGCGGTGAATGGGAGCTGCTGCGCAGCCCTTTCGCCGGCAAGCCGGCTCCCACCGGGTTTTGTGTAATGCCTGTGGGAGCCGGCTTGCCGGCGAAAGGGCCGCAAAGCGGCCCCAGGGATGCCAGACCGAGCCACTGTCGTTAGACTGTCATCTCCTCACCACCGGACAGGAGTCCCGGCGTGCCCGACCCCCGCAGTTTCCCCAGCGACCTGTGCCTCGACAGCCCACGCCTGCAGTTGCGTCCCATGCGTCATGGCGACGCGCAGCAGTGGCTGACCATCATGGCCGACCCCGAGGTCATGCGTTACTGGTACCACGCCCCCTGGCAGACCCTGGCCGAGGCCGAGAGCGCCCTGGCTGCCGACCGCGAGGCTTATGCCGCCGGCCAGTTGCTCAAGCTGGGCATGTACCGTCGTGACAACGGCGAACTGATCGGCATGGTCCAGCTGTTCAATCTCGAAGAGGTCTCGCGCCGGGGCGAAATCGGCTACTGCCTGGCCAAGTCCGCCCAGGGCCGGGGCTACATGGACGAAGCGCTGACCTGCTTCATCGACTACCTGGCCCACACCCTGCACCTGCGCCGCCTGGAGGCGGAAATCGACCCGCGTAACCAGGGCTCGGCACGTACCCTGGAGCGCCAGGGCTTCGTCCTGGAGGGCACCCTGCGCGCGCGCTGGTGCGTGGCCGGCGAGCTGTCTGACTCGGGGCTTTACGGTCTGCTGCTCGAACCGCCTGTCGCCTGACGCCCGCTTGCGCTATGGTCGCGCCTTTCGCTGCTGGATGGAGCCTGCGCGTGCCTGCTTTTTATGTGATGTTCACCCTTGTGCTGTTCCTTCTTTGCCTGTGTTTCGATGGCCTGCTGATGGGCGTCGACGGGCATATGCCGGCGCTGCAGATACTGGTCATGGGCCCATGGGGCATTGCCTTCGGGTTGTACCAGTGGTTTGCCAATCCGTTGTTGGGGCTGGCGATCCTCGCCCGCCGGCGTTTTCGCTGGGTGGCGCTTGGCGCGGGCCTGATCGCCCTGGGCCTGGCGCTCAGTTGCCTGGGCATCGAGCGGCTGCCGGACAACCGCAGCTATGATTTCCTGCCGCTTACCGGCTTCGGCCCCGGCTACTACCTGTGGTCACTGGCAATCCTGCTGTTCTGCCTGGGGCAGGGATGGTGGTGCCGCAAGGCGCAGACGGCGCAGGATATGCCGCGCTGGCGCTGGTTCGATGTGCTGCTGATCGCGGTGCTGACGAGCACCATCTACCTGGCGACTCAGATGCCCAGCCTGGGCGTGCAGATTCGCAGTTCCGACGAGCCAATGGAGCAGGTACAGGCAGGCTGAACACTCCGGATTTGCTGCGCGGCCTTTTTGTCGGGGCCAGACGCGCCTTGGGTTTGGAAAGACGGCAGGGGCTGGGTTAAGGTCGCAGCTCGTCCGCTTTTACCAGGTGCCTGACTTGCCCGCTTTCTACCTGACCACAAGCCTCGCCCTGTACCTGCTGAGCCTGGCCTTCGATGGTGCCCTGACAGGTGCAGGGCGACATGTACCGGCATTGCAGATGCTGCTCTACGGCCCATGGGGTATCGCCTTTGGCCTGTACCAGTGGTTCGCCAACCCATTGCTGGCGTTGGCGATCCTTGCCCACCGACGGTTCCGCCGCCTGGCGCTGGGGTGCGGCCTGCTGGCGCTGTATCTGGCGGCCAGCAGCTTTGCGATCACCCGCTTGCCGGACAACCAGAGCTACGCCTTCCAGGATGTGACCGGTTTTGGCGCGGGCTTCTACCTGTGGTTGCTGGCGATCCTGGTGTTTTGCATGGGGCAGCTATGGTGGTGCTGGAAGGCGCGTTCAGCAGCGGATGTACCAGGCTGGGGCTGGCTCGATGTGGCGCTGATCGCGGCCCTGAGCGTGGCGCTGTATGCCGGTACGCAGATGCCATCGCTGCGCTTCGAGCCGCACAAGGTGATCGTGCCGCCGGAGCAGCCGCGCACCTTGTGATGGCCTTAACGCGCCGTGCCCCACTGCACCGCGATCATCCCAAGCACGATCATTCCCACTCCCGCGAGCCGCAGCAGGTTCACCGGTCGCTCCGGCAGGCCCATGAGGCCGAACTGGTCGATCAGCAGCGACGACAGCACCTGCCCGGCCACCACGCAGACGATGAACCCCGCCGCGCCTAGCCGTGGCGTCAGCACCAGCGCGGCGGTGATGTAGAGCACCCCGGCAACCCCGCCGAACCAGGCCCACCAGGGCGCATGGGCCAGTTGCTGCACCTGTGGCAGCGGCGCGCGCATCAGCAGCAGGGCCGGCACCAGCATCAGCAGACTGACCAGCAACGACACCCCGGCCGCCCACAACGGATGGCCGAGCAGGCGCCCGAGCGCGGCGTTGCTGCCCGCCTGAAACGGCACGGCCGCCCCGGCGAGAAGGGCGATGAGCAAGGGAAGGGCGGCGAAGAGGCTGGCGGGCATGGTGTCTACTCCTGATCAAAACACTGGCCTCAGTCTTCGCTATGCACTTCAATGATGGAAATTCGAACTTTGCACAGGCTGTATTCGTAGCATGGATGATTTGCGCCGTATCGACCTCAATCTATTGCTGACTCTGCACGCCCTGCTCAGCGAGCAGCATGTCTCGCGTGCGGCATTGCGCCTGCACCGCAGCCAGCCGGCGGTCAGCCATGCGTTGGCGCAGTTGCGCGAGATCTTCGCCGATCCGCTGCTGGTGCGACGCGGTGGCCGCCTGCAACTGACGGCCCGCGCCGAAGCCCTGCACGCGCCGTTGCAGGAGGCTTTGCAGCAACTCGACGGATTGCTCGGCACGCCGGGCTTCGAGCCGGCGCGGGCTCGGCGTACCTTTCGCCTGGCCATGTCCGACTACGGCGCCCGCGTGGTGTTGCCGTCGCTGATGCGCCTGTTGCGGCAAGAAGCGCCGGGCATCGACCTGGTGGTGTCCCAGGGTAGCCGCGAGGCGATGCTCGGCCAGTTGATCGACGGCGAGGCGGACCTGGCGCTGGGTGTGTTTCCCGAGCTGCCGACGGAAATGGCCCAGCAGGTGTTGTTCGAGGAGTCCTTCGTCTGCCTGGCCGACCGCGCCAGCCTGCCGCCCCGCGGCGGCCTGGCGCTGGACTCGTGGCTGGCGCGGCCCCATGTGCTGGTGGCGGTGCGCCCCGGCATCGACAATGAGATCGACCAGGCCTTGGCCACCTTGGGCGCGCGTCGGCGCATCGCCTTGACCCTGCCGCATTGGGGCGTGGCCCAAAGTGTCATTGCCGGGACCGACCTGGTGCTCACCGTGGCTCGGCGCAGCCTCGCCGGTGCTCGCCTGGACCCCGCCCTGCGCCAGTTCGCGCCGCCGCTGGCGATCTTACCGTTCGCCTTCGCCCAGGCCTGGCACTCGCGGCGCGATGGCGATGCCGGGCACCGCTGGCTGCGGGCGCAAATCCAGGCGCTGTGCGTGAACGACGACGCGGCAGGGTGCTAGGCTGTGCCGCATTCATTTGCGAAAAGGAAAACCCATGTTCAAGCATTGCCTGGTCGGCGCCGCTGCCCTGCTGATCGTTGCCGGCGCCCAGGCCGAGGACTATTCGCCCACCTACACCCAGTGCATGGACAAGGCCTCCAGCACCCTGGCCATGGGCGCCTGCATCCAGGCCGAGACCCGGTTGCAGGATGACCGGCTGAACCGGGTCTACAAGCAGCTGATGGCCAAGCTCGACAGCCAGCAGCAGAAGGACCTGCGCGAGGTCCAGCGCACCTGGATGAAGTACCGCGACGGCAACTGCGCGTTCCACGGCAAGTTGAGCAACGGCAGCATCTACCGCATCGAAGGCGCGATGTGCGAGATGGACATGAGCAAGGACCGGGCGGCGGAGCTGGAACGGGTGCTCAGCCCGGGGCAGTAGCGCAGCATCAGCTTACAGATTGGCGGGTGAACTGGTCGGCTGGAGGGTATCGCCGCGACCCTGATGGCTGTATTTTTGTACAGCTCATGGACAGCACGTTCACCAAGGGAGGAGCACATGCCTGAAAGCATCGATGTCGCCAATTACTTCCTCACCCTAGAAGGCGAGACGGGTGAGATCTCGAACCTGAAGCTGCAGAAGCTCGTCTACTACGCGCAGGGCTTTAGCCTGGCCTTGCTGGGCGCGCCGTTGTTCGAAGAGCGTATCGAGGCCTGGATGCATGGCCCGGTCGTGGCCGATCTCTACCGTCGGTTCAGCCAGCATGGCTCGAACCCGATCCCGATGCCTGCAGTGTTCGAGCCGACCTGTTTTTCCAGGGATCAGACCCGCCTGATCAAGGAGGTCTTTGAGGTCTATGGGCAGTATTCGGCGTGGAAGCTCCGTCAACTGACCCATGAAGAAGACCCTTGGCGGGACAACTATCAGGAGGGCGCTTTCAGCCGGGAGATTCCCCGGGATGAAATGCAACGGTATTTCAGGAATCACCTGGTGAACTGAGCGATGGTACGTAAGCGGCTCAAGGAGCGAGATGCTCAGGGAAATCAGGTAAGGGCACGCCACATGGCAGGCGAGGCTGACGAATCGGACCTGCGCCCCCCGGTGTTCTCACTGGAGTATCTGCAATCAGGTTGGTGCATTCAGGACTGCCAGCAGGCAGAGCGCGCCAGGATGCTCGAGCGCTTGCGTCAGATCAGTCAGCGCACGTGGCGAGAGATCCGCCAGCTCGATCGCCACGGCTATGGTACGGAGACGATTTCGCGCGGCAGTATCAGGGCTGTATTGCCTTCATTCCTCACTGAAGATGTTCGGCTGCTGGCGTTCAGGGCTTTCGACCTGGTGGCGATGGTGGGGTACCGCAGTGGGCGGATTTTTCATGTGATCTGGATAGATCGTGAGTTCAAGTTGTACAAGCATTGACGCGGAGTACAGTGACCCCTTTGGTTGGGCGGGCAAGCCCGCTCCAACAGGGGAGTAGGAGCGGGCTTGCGATTCAGGCGCCGCGTTGCTCACGCAGCGCCCGGGCCTTCAGGTACTCACGCACTTCCACCCCGTCTCCGGCGAATTCGATCCGTTGCGCCTTGGCCGCACGCTGGTAGGCGTACATCGGGTCGTAGTATTCCTTGAGCAGCCCTTCTATCCACCCTCGGTGCAGGCTCACGTCGCCGCTGCGCAACTGCTCCTCCAGCGCCTGGTCGAGCAACGTCGACAGCCGCTGGAAGCGCTCGCCACCCAGGCGTTTGTAGATGTTGGTCATGCTCTGGCGCATGCGTTCGGCGAACAGCGGGCCGCCGGCCTGTGCACCGTGCACGGCGATGAACTCGGCGCACAGGTTGATCACGTAGTCGCGCAGGATGCGTTCCACGCGATGCTCGAAGCTGTCTTCAAGCCACACCAGCGGATAGCGCTGCATGCCCTGGTACAACTCCAGCGGCACCGCGCAGCTGCCGACCACGCGACCTTCGTCCTCGAGCACGAACTGGCCGATGCCCCGGTCACGTTTTTTCAGAATGTCGATGGCCAGCGCGTTCTCGAAATCGATCTGCGCCGGCTGCGCGGTGGCGCGCTTGCCGAAGCTGGAGCCGCGGTGGTTGGCATGGCCTTCCAGGTCCAGCACGTTGTCCAGCTGGAGCAGCACGTCGGTCTTGCCGGTGCCGGTCAGGCCGCCCACCAGCACGAAGTCGCAGTGTTGCACCGCTTGTTGGGTGGTCTCCAGCAGCAGGGTGCGCATGGCCTTGTAGCCGCCCACCACCTTCGGATACTGGATGCCGGCTTCTTTGAGCCAGCCCTGGACGATCTGTGAGCGCAACCCGCCACGGAAGCAGTAGAGGTAGCCGTCGGGGTGAGCCTGGGTAAAGGCCGCCCAGGCGTCGAGGCGTTGCTGCTTCACCGCACCGTTGACCAGCTGGTGGCCCAGGGCGATGGCGGCGGCCTGGCCCTGCTGTTTGTAGCAGGTGCCGACTTTCTGCCGCTCCTGGTCGGTCATCAGGGGGAGGTTGACCGTACCGGGGAAGGCGCCCTTGGTGAATTCTATCGGCGCGCGCATGTCCATCAGCGGCACGTTGTCGAGGAACAGCCGTTTCAGATCGGTGCAGTCGGGGCGCATCAGATCACCTCGACTGCGTGGCTCTGTCGCTCGACCAGCTCGCCGATTGGCGCCAGTTCGAGCCCGAGCTCCCGTGCCACGGCGAGGAATTCTGCCTCGCCCTGTGGGCTGACTGCCACCAGCAGGCCACCGCTGGTCTGCGGATCGCACAGCAGGTGCTTCTGTTCGTCGCTCAGCGCGCCGATCTTGTGGCCGTAGCTGTCGAAGTTGCGCAAGGTGCCGCCGGGGATGCAACCCTCGGCCAGGTAGTAATCGACGCTGGGCAGGCGCGGCACGGCGGCGAACTGCAGGCGTGCGGTGAGGCCGCTGCCTTCGGCGACTTCGACCAGGTGGCCGAGCAGGCCGAAGCCGGTGACGTCGGTCATGGCCTGCACGCCGTCGAGCTTGCCGAAGCGGCTGCCGGGGGTGTTCAGGGTGCACATCCAGTCGCGGGCCAGGCCCTGGTCCTGTTCGCGCAGCTTGGCCTTCTTCTCGGCGGTGGTGAGGATGCCGATGCCCAGCGGCTTGGTCAGGTACAGGCGGCTGCCGACGCTGGCGGTGTCGTTGCGCTTGAGGTGGCGCTTGCTTACCACGCCGGTGACGGCCAGGCCGAAGATTGGTTCCGGGGCGTCGATGGAGTGGCCACCGGCCAATGGGATGCCGGCCTCTGCGCAGACCGCGCGGCCACCGCGGATCACTTCGCGGGCGACCTCCGGCGGCAATACGTTGATCGGCCAGCCGAGGATGGCGATGGCCATCAGCGGGTCGCCGCCCATGGCGTAGATGTCGCTGATGGCGTTGGTGGCGGCGATGCGGCCGAAGTCGTACGGGTCGTCGACGATGGGCATGAAGAAGTCGGTGGTCGAGACCACGCCACGTTCGTCGTCCAGGGCGTAGACGGCAGCGTCGTCGCGCGAGGCGTTGCCGACCCAGAGGTTCGGGTCGAGGGCCTGGGTGCCGCTCTCGGCGAGGATTACATCCAGCACCTTGGGAGAAATCTTGCAGCCACAACCAGCGCCGTGGCTGTACTGTGTCAGACGAATCGGCTCGCTCATGTGCACCTCGACTTTTCGTGATGCGCGATTGTAGCAAAGCTGGCCTTTGTGCCTGCGGCTCTTATACTTCCCGCGATGCGACACCGACCCATGCCCCGCTATTGAACCGGAGAACCCCCCATGCTCAAACGCCCCCTGGCACTGTTTGCCGGTCTCGCGCTGTCCTGCTGCGCCGTGGTCGCCCAGGCCGCCGATGTGCTGCGCGTTAGCGCCATCCCCGACGAGGCACCGACCGAACTGCTGCGCAAGTTCAAGCCACTGGGCGAATACCTCGAGCAGCAACTGGGCATGAAGGTGCAGTTCGTACCGGTGGCCGACTACCCGGCGGTGGTCGAGTCGCTGGCCAGCGATCGCCTGGACCTGGCCTGGCTGGGGGGCTTCACCTTCGTCCAGGTGCACCTGAAGGACCCAAAGGCCACGCCGCTGGTGCAGCGTGAGCAGGATGCCAAGTTCACCAGCAAGTTCATCACCGCAAATCCGGACGTGAAGAGCCTCAAGGACCTCAAAGGCAAGACCTTCGCCTTCGGTTCGATTTCGTCCACCTCGGGCAGCCTGATGCCGCGTTACTTCATGCTCAAGAACGACAACATCAAGCCTGAGGAATACTTCAGCCGCGTCGCCTATTCCGGCGCCCACGATGCCACCGCCGCCTGGGTCCAGGCCGGCAAGGCCGATGCCGGCGTGCTCAACGCCAGCGTCTGGGACAAGCTGGTCGCCGCCGGCAAGGTCGACACCAGCAAGGTGCGGGTGTTTGCCACCACGCCGGAGTACTTCGACTACAACTGGACCGTGCGCGGCAACATGGACCCGGCGCTGAAAGAAAAGATCAAGCAGGCCTTCCTCGCCCTGGATCCGGCCAAGCCTGCGGACAAGGCGATCCTCGACCTGCAGGCCGCCAGCCGCTTCATCGAAACCAGGCCGGAGAATTACCAGGGCACCGAGCAAGCCGCGCGCGAGGCCGGCCTGCTCAAGTGAGTATTCGTGTTCAGGGCGCCAGCGTGCGCCATGGCCAGGTCCAGGCCTTGAGCGCGCTGGACCTGCACATCGGCCAAGGCGAGCGGGTGGCGATCATCGGTCCGTCCGGAGCTGGCAAGTCCAGCCTGCTGCACCTGATGGCCACTGCCGTGCCGCCCAGTGGCGGGCGCCTGGAGTTGTTGGGCGAGCAGCCCTGGGCACTGTCTGCCCGCGCCCGCCAGCGCTTGCGCGCACGGGTCGGCCTGGTGCACCAGGCACCGCCCCTGCCGCCGCGCCAGCGGGTGGTCACCGCCGTGCTGGCGGGGCGGCTGGGGCAGTGGGGCACATTGCGCGGGCTGCTCAACCTGATTCACCCCGGAGATGTACCCGGTGCCCGCGCGGCACTGGCCGAGCTGGGCATGGCTGACAAGCTGTTCGCCCAGTGCGGGCAGTTGTCGGGGGGACAGTTGCAACGGGTCGGCATCGCCCGCGCCTTGTACCAGCGACCTGAAGTGCTGCTGACCGACGAGCCGGTCTCGGCCATGGACCCGGTGCTTGCCGATCACAGCCTGGCGTTGCTCAATCGTCATGCCCTGGCCCATGGCGTGACGCTGGTCGCCAGCCTGCACGCGGTGGAGCTCGCCCTCGCGCACTTTCCGCGCATCGTCGGCATTCGCGCCGGGCAGGTGGCGTTCGATTGCCCGGCGCAAGCGGTCAGCGAAGCGATGCTCGACGCCTTGTACGCCAATGAGCAACTGACATCGCCTGTCGCCGCGACGGCGAGCCTGCAGGTGCAGATCCCGCGATGCTGAGCACTGACCAGCGCGATCCCGCTGCCTTGCCTCGTTTGCTGCTGACCTTGCTGTGCCTGGCGCTGCTGTGGCCGGGCTTGCACTTGAGCGAGCTTGACCCCGGCGTGCTGTTGCAGGCCGAGAACCGTCAACAGATGGCCGGCTTCGTCAGCGCGTTCTGGCCCCCGGCCCACGATGCCGGGTTTCTCGATTTGCTGCTTACCGCCACGGTGCAGACCCTGGCCGTGGCCACCGCAGGCATGAGCCTGGCACTGCTGCTGGCGGTACCGGCCAGCTTGCTGGCCAGCCGGGCGTTGTCGTTGCGGGCCGCTTCCAGTGCTGGGCGCCTGGGGCCATGGTCCCGGGCTGCGCGCCTGCCGGTGCGCGGCCTGCTGATCTTCCTGCGCAGCGTGCCCGAGATCGTCTGGGCGCTGCTGTTCGTCCGCGCCGTGGGCCTGGGCCCGACTGCCGGTGTACTGGCCATCGCCATCACCTACAGCGGCATGCTCGGCAAGGTCTACGCGGAGATCTTCGAGTCGGTGGACCAGCGCCCGGCCCATGCCTTGCTGCAGGCCGGCAGCAGCCGCCTGTCGGCGTTTCTCTACGGCACCCTGCCCGAGGCCGCGAGCGAAGTGGTGTCCTACACCGTGTACCGCTGGGAGTGCGCGGTGCGCGCTTCGGTGGTGATGGGCTTCGTCGGTGCCGGTGGACTGGGCCAGCAGATCGATCTGTCGATGCGCATGTTCGCCGGTGCCGAGGTGGCGAGCATGCTGCTGACTTTCCTGCTGCTGGTCGTGCTGGCCGACTTGCTCAGCCGTTTCCTGCGCGGGAGGCTGGCATGAACCGGATGATCAATGGGCTGGTGGTCGTCGCGATCCTGGCGGCAGTGCTGGCATCGTTCGCCTATCTGGAGCTGGACCTGGCAGCGGTCGTCGGCAGTGGCGGGCCGGCGCAGATGGGCGAATACGCGGCGCGTTTCCTGCACCCGGACCTGTCGCTGGCACACCTGCGCGCGGTAGGGCAGGGCGCCTTGGAAACACTGGCGATGTCGGGGATGGGGACGCTGCTGGCGATGCTGCTCGGCCTGTTGCTGGCGCTGCCGGCCGCCGGGCGTTTCGGCTTGCCGTTGCAGGGCGCGGCGCGCCTGTTGCTCAATGCGCTGCGGGCGATTCCGGAGCTGGTCTGGGCGGCGTTGACCGTGCTGGCCGCGGGCCTGGGACCGAATGCCGGCACCCTGGCGTTGGCGCTGCATACCGCCGGGGTGTTGGGGCGGTTGTTTGCCGAGGCACTGGAGAATGCACCGCCCGAGCCTGCGGCGGCGATTCGCCTGCAGGGCGGCAGCCAGGTGGCGGCCTTCTGTTTCGGCACCTTGCCCAACCTGTGGCCGCAGTTGCTGGCTTACAGCCTGTATCGCTGGGAGAACAACATCCGCATGGCCAGCGTGCTGGGTTTCGTGGGGGCGGGTGGGCTGGGGCAGATGCTCTACGCGACCCTGAGCCTGTTCCAGGAGGCCCAGGCCAGCACGGTGATCATCGCCATGCTGGTGCTGGTGTTGCTGGTGGATGCCCTGAGTGATGTGTTGCGCCAGCGTTTCGTGCGCGCCTGAGGACATTTCGCGGCACCTGATCCTTGACTGTAGTCCTGCTCCGGGCCCGCGCCAAGCCCTGTTCGTCAATCCGAAAAATAAACTTCACCTGAGCGTAAAAAGACTTTTTTCGGTCATGGTTTTTGCGGTATCAAGGAACCAGACAGCCGAACCCTGCAGCACAGGTGGCGTCATCCACGCCCTCCTTGCCAGGTGAGCTTCCCGCCCGTAACGACGCGGATACGGGGAGAACGGCAGTCACTTTGCGGCGCAGCCGTTCGCGCCGTGTGGCTTTCACATAAGGTGAACGAGTATGGATGACCAAGGACGCAACCCTTCCTCCAACCAGCCAATCCTGTATGTGCTCGATACCAACGTCCTGATTCACGACCCCAACGCCCTGCTCAACTTCGAGGAGCACCACGTCGCCATACCGATGACGGTGCTGGAGGAACTCGACAAGCTCAAGACCGGTAAACAGACCATCGCCGCCGAATGTCGCCAGGCCATCCGCCTGATCGACCAGACCCTCGGCGACGCCTCGCCCAGCGATGTCGAGCAGGGCGTGCCGATCCAGCGCGGCAAGAGCGGGCCCAAGGGCTTCCTGTCCATCCTCATGAGCACGCGCAACGAGCCCAACCGCCTGCTCCCCGAGAACCTCGCCGACAACATCATCATCAACCAGCTGCTTGACCTGCGCGCCAAGCGCAAGGACCTCGACGTAGTGCTGGTGACCAAGGACATCAACATGCGCCTGAAGGCGCGTGCCTGCGGGATCGCCGCCGAGGACTACAGCACCGACCAGTTGGTCGACGATGTGTCCTTGCTGTCCAAGGGCTACCACTCGGTCACAGGGTCGTTCTGGGACCGCGTGAGCAAGGTCGACACGCGTCAGGAGCGGGGCCGTACCTGGCATCGGGTGCAGTTGACGGACAACTTGCCCGCCGTGCACGTCAACGAGTTCATCATCGACGAACAGGGCTTCGTCGGCTGGATCAAGGGCATCCGCAACGACGAGCTGCTGCTGCTCGACCTGCACCAGGAACCGCTGCTGCACCAGGAAGCCTGGGGCCTCAAGCCACGGGACATCCACCAGAGCCTGGCGCTGTTCGCCTTGCTCGACCCGGATATCCACCTGGTCAACCTGACCGGCGCGGCGGGCTCGGGCAAGACCATCCTGGCGCTGGCCGCGGCCATCGAGCAGACCATGGTCAGCAAGCGCTACCGGCGCATCATCGCCACCCGCAGCGTGCAGGGGCTGGACCAGGAGATCGGCTTCCTGCCGGGCACCGAGGCGGAGAAGATGGAGCCTTGGCTGGGCGCCATCACCGACAACCTCGAAGCCTTGCACATGGATGACGAGAGCACCCACGGCAGTGTCGAGTACATCCTCGAGCGGGTGCCGCTGCAGTTCAAGTCGCTGAACTACATCCGTGGGCGCAGCTTCCAGCAGAGCCTGATCCTCATCGACGAGTGCCAGAACCTCACGCCGCACCAGATCAAGACCATCATCACCCGTGCCGGGACCGGCTCGAAGGTGGTCTGCCTGGGCAACCTGGCGCAGATCGACACCCCCTACCTGTCGGCCACCAGTTCCGGGCTGACCTACCTCACCGAGCGCTTCAAGGACTTCCCCCACGGCGTTCATATCACCCTGCAGGGCGTGCCACGCTCGGTACTGGCCGAGTACGCCGAGTCGCACCTGTAACCTGTCGCGGGGCAACCCCGTTCCCTTCATGGGAGCGGGGTTGCCCCGCGATGCGCTGTTCTGCCCTCTGCTCAAAGCTGACCGGCAGGTTTACACTCTGTTATCCCTTCCCAGGAGCAGAGCAGTGCTGACTCATCTTGATTCCCAGGGGCGCGCCAACATGGTCGACGTCACTGAAAAGGCCGTGACCGCCCGCGAGGCGATTGCCGAGGCACGGGTGCGCATGTTGCCGGACACCCTGCGCATGATCGTCGATGGCCAACACCCCAAGGGCGATGTGTTCGCGGTGGCGCGCATCGCCGGCATCCAGGCGGCGAAGAAGACCAGCGACCTGATCCCGCTGTGCCATCCGCTGATGCTCACCGGCGTCAAGGTCGAGCTGGCCGCCGAGGGCGAGGACGTGGTGCACATTGTCGCCCGCTGCAAGCTGGCCGGGCAGACCGGCGTCGAAATGGAGGCGCTCACCGCCGCCAGCGTCGCCGCGCTGACGATCTACGACATGTGCAAGGCTGTGGACAAAGGCATGGTCATCGAGCAGGTGCGCCTGCTGGAGAAGACCGGTGGCAAGAGCGGGCACTACAAGGTGGAGGGGTGATGAAGGTCAAGGTCATGTATTTCGCCCGCTACCGTGAGTTGCTGGGCATCGACGCCGAGCGCCTGGAAGGCGACTTCAAGGTGCTGGACGATGTGCGCCAGGCCTTGGCGGGCAAGGGTGGGCACTACGCGGTGCTGGCCGAGCAGAACCTGATGTGTGCCCGCAACGAAGAGCTGTGCCGGCTCGATGAGCCATTGGAAGAGGGTGACGAGATCGCGTTCTTCCCACCCGTGACCGGAGGTTGACCATGGCCGTGCGCGTTCAGGAGGCGGCCTTCGACCCGGGCGCCGAAGTCAACGCCATGCACGCTGCGAATGTCGGCGTGGGCGCGGTGGTCGGATTTGTCGGCTATGTGCGTGACTTCAACGATGGCCGGGAGGTGGCGGGGATGTTCCTCGAGCACTACCCGGGCATGACCGAGAAGGCCCTGGCCAAGATCGTGGTCGAGGCCGAAGGGCGCTGGCCGCTGCTCAAGGTCGAGGTGCTGCACCGTATCGGCGCCCTGGAACCGGGCGAGCCGATCGTCTTTGTCGGCGTGGCCAGCGCGCATCGGCAGGCGGCGTTCGATGCCTGCAACTTCATCATGGACTACCTGAAGACCCGGGCGCCGTTCTGGAAGAAGGAGAATACCCAGGAAGGGACGCGCTGGGTGGAAGGCAAGCAGAGCGACCAGGATGCGGCAGGGCGCTGGGACTGAATGAGAGGGTGATCGTGGGAGCGGGCAAGCCCGCTCCTACAGAGGCCTGTCAGTGATGCTTGCGCGGCACGGGCTTCAACAGCTCGTCCGGCGGCATCTCGCACTTGATCTTGCGCCCCAGCAACTCTTCGATCGCCGGCAACTGGTACGAATCGTCCTCGCCGGCAAAGCTGATCGACACGCCGCTGGTGCCGGCGCGACCGGTGCGGCCGATGCGGTGCACGTAGTCGTCCGGGTCTTCCGGCAGGGTGAAGTTGATCACATGGCTGATGCCGTCGATGTGGATGCCACGGCCGGCCACGTCGGTGGCCACCAGCACGGTGATGCGCCCTTCACGGAAGCTCTCCAGGGTGCGGATACGCTTGTGCTGCGGCACGTCGCCCGACAGTTGGGCGGCGTTGATGCCGTCGCGCACCAGTTTTTCCTCGATGCGACGCACCTCGTCCTTGCGGTTGGCGAACACCATCACCCGTTCCCACTTGTTCTGCGTGACCAGGTTGTACAGCAGCTTGTACTTGTCGCTGCCGGCCACGGCGTAGACGTGCTGTTCGACGGTCTCGCTGGCGACGTTCTCCGGCTCGATCTCGACGATGGCCGGGTTGGTGGTCCACTGCTTGGCCAGGTTCATCACGTCGTCGGTGAAGGTGGCGGAGAACAGCAGGGTCTGGCGTTCGCTCTTGGGCGGGGTCTGGCGGATGATCTGGCGGACCTGGGGGATGAAGCCCATGTCGAGCATGCGGTCGGCCTCGTCCAGTACCATCACCTCGACCATGTCCAGGTGCACCTCGCCGCGCTGGTTGAAGTCCAGCAGGCGGCCCGGGGTGGCCACCAGGATGTCGCAATGGCGTGCTTCCAGTGACTTGAGCTGCTTGTCGAAGTCCATGCCGCCGACAAAGCTCATCACATTCAGGCCGGTGTACTTGGTCAGGGCCTGGGCATCCTTGGCGATCTGCACCACCAGCTCGCGGGTCGGGGCGATGATCAGCGCCCGCGGCTCGCCCATGTAGCGCTCTTTGGGCGGTGGGGTCTGCTGCAGCTGCGAGATGATCGAGATCAGGAACGCGGCGGTCTTGCCGGTGCCGGTCTGGGCCCGACCGATGGCGTCCTGGCCGCGCAGGGTGTAACCCAGGACCTGGGCCTGGATCGGCGTGCAATAGGGGAAGCCGAGGTCGTGGATGGCATGCATCAGCTCATTGGAGAGCTTGAAGTCGTGGAAACGCGTCTTGCCTTCCTGCGGCTCGACCACGAAGTCCTCCGGCTTCCACAGGCTGGCCTGCGGCTTGGGCTTGCGTTCGCGGCGTGGTTTGTCCTTGGCGGGGGACTCGGCGCGCGGCGGCTGGGCGACCTGGACGGCGGCTTGTGGCTCGGCCTTGGCCTTGGGCGCAGGCTTTGGCCTGGGTTTGCCGGCCTGGCACTCTGGCGCCTGGGCGGCGGCCGGCTGAGGAGCCGGCTCGGGTTGGGACGCGGCGATGGGCGGTGCGGCGTCACCTTTGGCGAATATTTTCTTGAGTGCCTTGAGCACGGTCGTCTCGTCAACTGGTTAAGGAATGTACGCCGGGCAGTGTAATGCAAGAATCGGGCGCGGCGTAGTGCAATGCGGGCTGGGCTACAGAATCACTGCAACTGGCGGCTCAGCCAGTCGTGGATGTCCTTCAGCTCCTCGACCACCACTTCGTGCTCCATCGGGTACTCATGCCACTGGGCGGCCACACCCCAGGTATTGAGGTACTCGAACGCCGTGCGGCCCATCGACGGGATCACCACCGGGTCGTGCACACCGTGCAGGCACAGCGCCGGCGTGCGCTGCTGACAGGCGCTCAGTTGCTGCGCGTCGCTGAAGGTCGGCGCGTAGGTGGAGAGGGCGATCACGCCGCCCAGCGCTTCCTGCCACTTTATATAGGCAGTGTGCAGCACCACCGCACCGCCTTGGGAAAACCCGGCGAGGAAGATGCGTGACAGGTTGATGCCCTTGGCCTGTTCGGCCTTGATCAGGGCGATCACCTGGTCGGCCGACTCTTCCAGTTGCGCCTCGTCGATGGCCCGCGCCGGGGTCATGGCCTTGATGTCGTACCAGCTGGGCATCTGGTAGCCGCCGTTGATGGTTACCGGGCGGGTTGGCGCCTGGGGCATGATGAAGCGGGTGCTGAGCAGGCGTTCCTGCATGAATTCCGCTACCGGTAGGAAGTCGTAACGGTCGGCCCCCAGGCCGTGCAACCAGATCACACAGGCGTCGGCGGTTTTCTGCGGTTCGAGAATCAGCGGTTGGGTCATGACTGCTCCGAAAGAGTGCTGGCGTACTGATGTAGTGCGTAAAAAGAAGGCATTGGCGGCTAATGCCAGAAAAAGATTGTCGCAACTCTACAACTTTTCCTACTTGACTACCGCTTTATCGCTTAAGCCGTGGACTGTGGTACGCCCTTTGCTATGTCCTTGTCATGCGAAGAGGTGGGCCGGTCCCGGTAACACCCCTCGTGTGGATCGAAGGCTGTCATAGAACAGCCCATTGCGCCAATTGACCCAAAAACAAGCCAACAAGGGGTCGGATGCGCCTCATAAGGGTGCGGTGCAATTCCGGCTCATACAACAAGAGCGATTTGGAGGTTGTTGATGAAGATGTTGAAAACCACCCTGGCAGTCCTGACCGCCGCCGCCGCGCTGGGCGCCACCAGCTTCGCCCAGGCCGGCGCCACCCTCGACGCGGTGAAGAAGAAGGGCTTCGTCCAGTGTGGCGTGAGCGATGGTCTTCCTGGCTTCTCCGTACCTGACGCACAGGGCAAGATCGTCGGCATCGACGCCGATGTGTGCCGCGCAGTGGCCGCCGCCGTGTTCGGCGATGCGACCAAGGTCAAGTTCAGCCAGCTCAACGCCAAGGAGCGCTTCACCGCGCTGCAGTCCGGCGAGGTCGACGTGCTGTCGCGCAACACCACCTGGACCAGCTCGCGCGATGCCGGCATGGGCCTGGTGTTCGCCGGTGTCACCTACTACGACGGCGTCGGTTTCCTCGCCAACAAGAAGCTCGGTGTCTCCAGCGCCAAGGAGCTCGACGGCGCCACCATCTGCATCCAGGCCGGTACCACTACCGAACTGAACGTCTCCGACTACTTCCGTGCCAATGGCTTGAAGTACACCCCGATCACCTTCGACACCTCCGACGAGAGCGCCAAGTCGCTGGAGTCCGGCCGTTGCGACGTGCTGACCTCGGACAAGTCGCAGCTGTTCGCCCAGCGCTCCAAGCTGGCCGCACCGACCGAGTACGTGGTGCTGCCGGAAACCATCTCCAAGGAGCCCCTGGGCCCTGTCGTGCGCAAGGGCGACGAGGAATGGTTCAGCATCGTCAAGTGGACCCTGTTCGCCATGCTCAACGCGGAAGAAGCAGGGGTCACTTCGAAGAACGTCGAGGCCGAGGCCAAGTCCACCAAGAACCCTGACGTCGCCCGCCTGCTGGGCGCCGATGGCGAGTACGGCAAGGACCTCAAGCTGCCCAAGGACTGGGTAGTGCAGATCGTCAAGCAAGTCGGCAACTATGGCGAAGTGTTCGAGAAGAACCTGGGCCAGAGCACCGACCTGAAGATCGACCGTGGCATGAATGCCCTGTGGAACAACGGCGGCATCCAGTACGCGCCACCTGTGCGCTGATGGCTGCACCCCGCGGCGGCATCCTGCCGCCGCGGGTCGTTCGAATCCCTTCTTTTCGGGGCACTTCATGCAAAATCAAATCGGCGCACGGAAAGGGTTTTCCCTTAGTGATCCACGTGTGCGCGCGTGGCTGTTCCAGATCCTCACCGTGGTCTTCGTGGTGGGCCTGGGCTGGTACCTGTTCCATAACACCCAGACCAACCTGCAGCACCGGGGCATCACCTCCGGTTTCGATTTCCTCGAGCGCAGTGCCGGCTTCGGCATTGCCCAGCACCTGATCCCCTACGTGGAATCGGACAGCTACGCCCGGGTGTTCGTCATCGGCCTGCTCAACACCCTGCTGGTGACCTTCATCGGCATCATCCTGGCTACCTTGCTGGGCTTCATCATCGGCGTGGCGCGGCTGTCGCCGAACTGGATGATCAACAAGCTGGCGACGGTGTACGTGGAGACCTTCCGCAACATTCCACCGCTGCTGCAGATCCTGTTCTGGTACTTCGCCGTGTTCCTGACCCTGCCAGGGCCGCGGGGCAGCATCAATATCGACGACACCTTCTTCATCAGCAACCGTGGCCTGAACATGCCCGGCGCCTCGATGGCCGAAGGCTTCTGGCCGTTCGTGATCGCATTGCTGCTGGCAATCGTCGCCATCGTGTTGATGGTGCGCCTGGCCAACAAGCGTTTCGATGAAACCGGCCAGCCATTCCACAAGTTCTGGGTGGGCCTGCTGCTGCTGATCGGCATCCCCGGCGTGTGCGCGTTGCTGTTCGGCAGCCCGGTGCACTGGGAAGTGCCGCAGCTCAAGGGCTTCAATTTCGTCGGTGGCTGGGTGCTGATCCCCGAGCTGCTGGCGCTGACCCTGGCGCTGACCATCTATACCGCGGCGTTCATCGCCGAGATCGTGCGCTCGGGTATCCGTTCGGTCAGCCATGGCCAGACCGAGGCAGCCCGCTCGCTGGGCCTGCGCGAAGGCCCGACGCTGCGCAAGGTGATCATTCCCCAGGCGTTGCGGGTGATCATCCCGCCGCTGACCAGCCAGTACCTGAACCTGGCGAAGAACTCGTCGCTGGCCGCCGGTATCGGCTATCCGGAGATGGTCTCGCTGTTCGCCGGTACCGTGCTCAACCAGACCGGCCAGGCCATCGAGGTGATCGCCATCACCATGAGCGTCTATCTCGCCATCAGCATCAGCATTTCGCTGTTGATGAACTGGTACAACAAGCGCATTGCGCTGATCGAACGGTGAGGGTCCTTCCGTGACAGCCCATGTTTTCAAACCCGACATGCCGCCACCGGTGAAGACCGTTGGCGTGCTCGCCTGGATGCGGGCCAACCTGTTCTCCAGCTGGCTCAACACCTTGCTGACGCTGTTCGCCCTGTACCTGGTGTGGCTGATCGTGCCGCCGCTGGTGCAGTGGGCGTTCATCGACGCCAACTGGGTCGGCACCACCCGCGCTGACTGCACCAAGGAGGGCGCCTGCTGGGTGTTCATCCAGCAGCGCTTCGGCCAGTTCATGTATGGCTACTACCCGACGGAACTGCGCTGGCGCGTCGACCTGACGGTGTGGCTCGCCGTGCTCGGCGCGGCCCCGCTGTTCATCAAGCGCTTCCCACGCAAGGCGGTATACGGCCTGGGCTTCCTGGTGCTGTACCCGATCCTGGCCTACATCCTGCTGCACGGTGGCACGCTGGGCCTGGAAACGGTGCCCACCAGCCAATGGGGCGGCCTGATGCTGACCCTGGTGATCGCCACGGTCGGCATTGTCGGCGCGTTGCCGCTGGGCATCCTGCTGGCGTTGGGGCGGCGCTCGAACATGCCGGCGGTGAAGGTGGTCTGCGTGACCTTCATCGAGTTCTGGCGCGGCGTGCCGCTGATCACCGTGCTGTTCATGTCCTCGGTGATGCTGCCGCTGTTCCTGCCCGAAGGCATGAGCTTCGACAAGCTGCTGCGGGCGATGATCGGCGTGATCCTGTTCCAGTCGGCGTACATCGCCGAGGTGGTGCGCGGCGGCCTGCAGGCCATCCCCAAGGGCCAGTATGAAGCCGCCGCGGCCATGGGCCTGGGCTACTGGCGGGCGATGGGCCTGGTGATCCTGCCCCAGGCGCTCAAGCTGGTGATCCCCGGCATCGTCAACACCTTCATTGCCCTGTTCAAGGACACCAGCCTGGTGATCATCATCGGCCTGTTCGACCTGCTCAACAGCGTCAAGCAGGCCGCGGCCGATCCGGCCTGGCTGGGCATGGCGACCGAGGGCTATGTGTTCGCCGCCCTGGTGTTCTGGATTTTCTGTTTCGGTATGTCCCGCTACTCCATGCATCTGGAGCGCAAGCTGGACACTGGCCACAAGCGTTAGGAGTTTCGAAATGAGTGAAGCGATCAAGCAGCCTGCCGGCCCCGAAGGCATCATCCAGATGCAGGGCGTGAACAAGTGGTACGGCCAGTTCCATGTGCTCAAGGACATCAACCTGAACGTGCGCCAGGGCGAGCGTATCGTGCTGTGCGGGCCGTCGGGCTCGGGCAAGTCGACCACCATCCGCTGCCTCAACCGGCTGGAGGAACACCAGCAGGGGCGTATCGTCGTCGACGGCGTCGAGCTGACCAACGACCTCAAGCAGATCGAAGCGATCCGCCGCGAGGTGGGCATGGTGTTTCAGCACTTCAACCTGTTCCCGCACCTGACCATCCTCGAGAACTGCACCCTGGCGCCCATGTGGGTGCGCAAGCTGCCGCGGCGCAAGGCCGAGGAAATCGCCATGCACTTCCTCGAGCGCGTGCGCATTCCGGAGCAGGCGCACAAGTACCCCGGGCAGTTGTCCGGCGGTCAGCAGCAGCGGGTGGCGATTGCCCGGGCGCTGTGCATGAAGCCGAAGATCATGCTGTTCGACGAACCGACTTCGGCGCTGGACCCGGAGATGGTCAAGGAGGTGCTCGACACCATGGTCAGCCTGGCCGAGGATGGCATGACCATGCTCTGCGTGACCCACGAGATGGGCTTTGCCCGCACCGTGGCGAACCGGGTGATCTTCATGGACAAGGGCGAGATCGTCGAGCAGGCGGCGCCGGATGACTTCTTCGACCGGCCGCGCAGTGACCGGACCAGGCTGTTCCTGAGCCAGATCCTGCATTGATGTACCAGGGGCCGCTTCGCGGCCCTTTCGCCGCGGTTCGTCGCCACGACAAGCCGGCTCCCACTCCGACCGCGCTGCCCTCGAGTCAAGCGCGGTTCCTGTGGGAGCTGGCTTGCCAGCGATGAGGCCCTTGCAAACGACACAGGGCAGTTGCTCCCACTCCTGTAGCCTTACTTCTCTTCTTTTGCGGCCACCGGCGCTGGTGGTGGCCGCAACCCCACCTCGGCCACCAGCTTGAGCTGCTGACCATTGCGCATCACCTCGATGGTGATCTTCTCGTTGGGCTTGATCCGCGCCACCTGGTTCATCGACTTGCGCCCGTCGCCGGCCGGCTCGCCATTGATGCTCAGGATCACGTCACCCAGTTGCAGGCCGGCACGTGCCGCCGGGCCATCGCGGAAGATTCCCGCCACGACGATACCGGGACGGCCCTGCATGCCGAACGAGTCGGCCAGCTCCTGGCTCAACGGCTGCACTTCGATGCCCAGCCAGCCACGAATCACCTGGCCATGCTCGACGATCGACTTCATCACCTCCAGCGCCAGCTTGACCGGGATGGCGAAGCCGATGCCCTGGGAGCCGCCGGACTTGGAGAAGATCGCGGTATTGATACCCACCAGGTTGCCGTTGGCATCCACCAGCGCGCCTCCGGAGTTGCCCGGGTTGATCGCAGCGTCGGTCTGGATGAAGTCTTCGTAGTTGTTCAGGCCCAGCTGGTTGCGGCCGGTGGCGCTGATGATGCCCATGGTCACGGTCTGGCCGACACCGAAGGGGTTGCCGATGGCCAGGGTCACGTCACCGATATGGATACTGTCGGAGCGGCCGATGGTGATCGCCGGCAGGCTCTTGAGGTCGATCTTCAGTACCGCCAGGTCGGTTTCCGGGTCGCTGCCGATCACTCGGGCGAGGGTCTCGCGGCCATCCTTGAGGGCCACGACGATCTGGTCGGCGCCGCTGGTGACGTGGTTGTTGGTCAGCAGGTAGCCTTCCGGGCTCATGATTACCGCCGAACCCAGGCTCGACTCCCAGCGCCGCTGCTTGGGCAGGTTGTCGCCGAAGAAACGGCGGAACTGCGGGTCCTCGAACAGCGGGTGGGCGCTCTTGTTCACCACCTTGGTGGTGTAGAGGTTGACCACTGCGGGCGCAGCCAGGGTCACGGCATCGGCATAGGAGACCGGCCCCTGCATGAGCTTGGTGGTTTGCGGGGCTTGTTGCAGGTTGACGTCCTGGCTGGGCAGGCCGACCCATTCAGGGAAGCGCTGGATGACCAGCATGGCGATCAGCACACCGGTGAGCAGGGGCCAGCCGAAGTAACGCAGAGCCTTGAGCATGAATCGATCCTGGGAGTGGGGCGGGGGCCGTGTCTATGGGGCCCGGGGCGCGAGCGGGCGCGATCATACACCTGAAGAAACCGAACGGCGATGGCTGGACACCCCGAGCGCCTGCCAGCGGTTTCCCCCACGCCAGCGACGGCCCATAATGGCGGCCATTATAGGGCCTGACGCCCGTCGCAACGCCGAATTCGAGGAGATTTTTCATGGCCGTCGCCCTCAATACCCTGGTCGAGGAAGCCGAGCGCTACCTGGCCAGTGCCAGGATCCAGGATTACTGCCCCAACGGCCTGCAGGTCGAGGGCCGTCCCCAGGTCAGCCGCATCGTCAGCGGCGTGACCGCCAGCCAGGCGCTGCTGGACGCGGCGGTCGAGGCCGAGGCCGACCTGGTGCTGGTACACCATGGCTATTTCTGGAAGGGTGAAAACCCCTGCATCACCGGTATCAAGCAGCGACGCTTGAAGACCCTGCTCAAGCACGACATCAGCCTGCTGGCCTTCCACCTGCCGCTGGACGTGCACCCGGAGGTGGGCAACAACGTGCAGTTGGCGCGCCAGCTGGACATCACTGTCGAAGGTCCGTTGGACCCCAACAATCCCAAGGTGGTGGGCCTGGTCGGCTCGCTGGCCGAACCGGTATCGGCGCGGGATTTCGCCCGCCGTGTGCAGGAGGCGCTGGGGCGTGAGCCGCTGCTCATCGAGGGTGAGCAGATGATCCGTCGGGTCGGCTGGTGCACCGGGGGCGGGCAGGGCTACATCGACACCGCCATCGCCGCCGGGGTCGACCTGTTCATCAGTGGCGAGGCGTCGGAGCAGACCTTCCACAGTGCCCGCGAGAACGGCGTCAGCTTCATCGCCGCCGGCCACCACGCCACGGAGCGTTATGGCGTGCAGGCGCTGGGCGATTACCTGGCGCGTCGCTTTGCCCTGGAGCACCTGTTCATCGATTGCCCGAATCCGATCTGACGGCCGCATCGCGGGCGTGCCCCGCGATGCTTTTTTGCCCAAACCCCCAGTCATATCATTAGACCTTTTCGATCTAGCCACCCGCCTAAATAGAATCAGGTGCTGTGATAAAGTGGCTCGCTCGAACACGGCCCGCAGGCCGTCCATAAGATCGTTTTTCGTGAGTAGCCATGGTCGACAATCTGACGCACTTGAAACAGCTGGAGGCGGAGAGCATCCACATCATCCGCGAGGTGGCCGCCGAGTTCGACAACCCGGTGATGCTGTACTCGATCGGCAAGGATTCCGCGGTCATGCTGCACCTGGCGCGCAAGGCGTTCTTCCCGGGCAAGCTGCCGTTCCCGGTGATGCACGTCGACACCCAGTGGAAGTTCCAGGAGATGTACCGCTTCCGCGACAAGATGGTCGAAGAGATGGGCCTGGAGCTGATCACCCACGTCAACCCGGAGGGTGTGGCGCAGGGCATCAACCCGTTCACCCATGGCAGCTCCAAGCACACCGATATCATGAAGACCCAGGGCCTGAAGCAGGCGCTGGACAAGCACGGCTTCGACGCCGCCTTCGGTGGCGCGCGCCGCGATGAAGAGAAGTCGCGGGCCAAGGAACGCGTCTACTCGTTCCGTGACAGCAAGCACCGCTGGGATCCGAAGAACCAGCGCCCGGAGCTGTGGAACATCTACAACGGCAAGGTCAACAAGGGCGAGTCGATCCGCGTGTTCCCGCTGTCGAACTGGACCGAGCTGGACATCTGGCAGTACATCTACCTCGAGGGCATCCCGATCGTGCCGCTGTACTTCGCCGCCGAGCGTGAAGTGATCGAGAAGAACGGCACCCTGATCATGATCGACGACGAGCGCATCCTCGAGCACCTCTCCGAGGAAGAGAAGGCGCGTATCGTCAAGAAGAAGGTGCGTTTCCGTACCCTGGGCTGCTACCCGTTGACGGGTGCGGTCGAGTCCGAAGCCGAGACCCTGACGGACATCATCCAGGAAATGCTCCTGACCCGGACGTCCGAACGCCAGGGCCGTGTCATCGACCACGATGGCGCCGGCTCCATGGAAGACAAAAAACGCCAAGGCTACTTCTAATTTCAGGGTTCCAGCATGTCGCACCAATCTGATCTGATCAGCGAGGACATCCTCGCCTACCTGGCCCAGCACGAGCGCAAGGAACTGCTGCGCTTCCTCACCTGCGGCAACGTGGACGACGGCAAGAGCACCCTGATCGGGCGCCTGCTGCACGACTCGAAGATGATCTACGAGGACCACCTCGAGGCCATCACCCGTGACTCGAAGAAGTCCGGCACCACCGGCGAGGAAGTCGACCTGGCGCTGCTGGTCGACGGCCTGCAAGCCGAGCGCGAGCAGGGCATCACCATCGATGTCGCCTACCGCTACTTCTCCACCGCCAAGCGCAAGTTCATCATCGCCGACACCCCGGGCCACGAGCAGTATACCCGCAACATGGCCACCGGCGCCTCGACTTGCGACCTGGCGATCATCCTGGTCGACGCCCGCTACGGCGTGCAGACCCAGACCCGCCGGCACAGCTACATCGCATCCCTGCTGGGCATCAAGCACATCGTCGTCGCGGTCAACAAGATGGACCTCAAGGGCTTCGACGAGCAGGTCTTCGAGTCGATCAAGACCGACTACCTGAAGTTCGCCGAGGGCATCGACCTCAAGCCGAGCAGCCTGCACTTCGTGCCTATGTCGGCGCTCAAGGGCGACAACGTGGTCAACCGCAGCGAGCGTTCGCCGTGGTACACGGGCCCGGCGTTGATGGAGATCCTCGAGACTGTCGAGATCGCCGCCGACCGCAATGTCACCGACCTGCGTTTCCCGGTGCAGTACGTCAACCGCCCGAACCTCAACTTCCGCGGCTTCGCCGGCACCATCGCCGGTGGCGTGGTGCACAAGGGCGACGAGATCGTCGTGCTGCCGTCGGGCAAGAGCAGCCGGGTCAAGTCCATCGTCACCTACGAAGGTGAACTGGAGAACGCCGGGCCTGGCCAGGCGGTGACCCTTACCATGGAAGACGAGATCGACATCTCCCGTGGCGACCTGCTGGTGCATGCCGACAATGTTCCAACGGTGGCCGACCAGTTCGACGCCATGCTGGTGTGGATGGCCGAGGAGCCGATGCTCCCGGGCAAGAAGTATGACATCAAGCGCGCCACCAGCTATGTGCCGGGCTCGATCGCCAGCATCACCCACAAGGTCGATGTGAACACCCTGGAGCAGGGCGCCGCCAGCGCGCTGCAACTCAATGAAATCGGCCGGGTCAAGGTCGCCCTGGACAGCGCCATCGCCCTGGACGGTTACGAGAGCAACCGCACCACCGGCGCGTTCATCGTCATCGATCGCCTGACCAACGGCACCGTCGGCGCTGGCATGATCATCGCCCCGCCGGTCCTGCCACACGGCGGCACTGGCCAACACGGCAAGCTGGCCCATGTGTCCACCGAAGAGCGTGCCCTGCGCTTCGGCCAGCAGCCAGCCACCGTGCTGTTCAGTGGCCTGTCGGGCGCCGGCAAGAGCACCCTGGCCTACGCCGTGGAGCGCAAGCTGTTCGACATGGGCCGTGCAGTCTATGTGCTCGATGGCCAGAACCTGCGCCACGACCTGAACAAGGGCCTGCCGCAGGACCGCGCCGGGCGCACCGAGAACTGGCGCCGCGCCGCCCATGTGGCGCGCCAGTTCAACGAAGCCGGCCTGCTGGCCCTGGCCGCCTTCGTCGCCCCGGATGCCGAGGGCCGTGAGCAGGCCAGGGCGCTGATCGGCAAGGAGCGCCTGGTGACCGTCTATGTACAGGCGTCGCCGCTGGTATGCCGTGAGCGTGACCCGCAGGGCCTGTATGCAGCCGGTGGCGACAACATCCCGGGCGAGAGCTTCCCGTTCGATGTGCCACTGGATGCGGACCTGGTGATCGACACCCAGTCGGTCAGCGTCGATGAAGGCGTGAAGCTGGTGCTGGATGTGCTGCGTCAGCGTGGGGCGATCTGATTGATTGCCTGATGTGGAAAACCCCGCTTCGGCGGGGTTTTTCATTTGTATGTCGTCTGTTGGCAGGATTTGGGTCTGCTTTGCGGCTCTAGATATGCTTCTCCGACACCGGAATCACCCGTCGCTCTTTCACCGCCTTGTACGAAAAGCTCGAATAGATCTCCTTCACCCCCGGTAACCGCTGCAGCACCTCCCGGGTGAATTCGCCAAACGATTCCAGGTCCCGTGCCAGGATCTCCAGCAAAAAATCATAGCGCCCGGAAATGTTGTGGCAGGCAACGATCTCGGGGATCTCCATCAGCCGTTTCTCGAACGCCAGGGCCATTTCCTTGGTGTGCGAGTCCATCATGATGCTGACGAACGCGGTCACCCCGAAGCCCAGCGACTTGGGTGAAAGAATGGCCTGGTAGCCGGTGATGTAGCCGTTGTCCTCGAGCAACTTGACCCGCCGCCAGCAGGGCGAGGTGGTCAGGGCGACCTGGTCGGCGAGTTCGGAAACGGTCAGGCGGGCGTTGTCCTGCAGGGCGGCGAGCAGGGCGCGGTCGGTACGGTCGAGAGCTGAAGGCATATCTTGCCCTCCTGGTTCTATTTTTGTTGTTTTTCTTTCAAAACATGCCCAATTGCGTGGGCAAGTTTGGAAAAAGCGCGGCAGCTTGGTGGCATAAGCTTATAACAAACCACAAGAGACTGTTGCCATGCGCGACTCCAATAACAACGCCGGTTTCTCCACCCGGGCCATCCACCATGGCTATGACCCGATGTCCCACGGCGGCGCCCTGGTGCCGCCGGTCTACCAGACCGCTACCTACGCGTTCCCGACTGTCGAGTACGGCGCCGCCTGCTTCGCCGGCGAAGAGCCGGGGCACTTCTACAGCCGTATTTCCAACCCGACGCTGGCCCTGCTGGAGCAACGCATGGCCTCGCTCGAAGGCGGCGAGGCCGGGCTGGCGCTGGCCTCCGGGATGGGCGCCATCACCGCCACGCTATGGACCCTGCTACGCCCGGGTGACGAGCTGATCGTCGGCAGCACCCTGTATGGTTGCACTTTCGCCTACCTGCACCACGGCATCGGCGAGTTTGGCGTGAAGATTCGCCATGTCGACCTCAACGACATCCCGGCACTTAAGGCCGCGATCACCGCCAAGACGCGGATGATCTACTTCGAGTCGCCGGCTAACCCCAACATGCAGCTGGTGGATATCGCTGCCGTCGTCGAGGCTGCACAGGGCCATGACCTGAGCATCGTGGTCGACAACACTTACTGCACACCCTACCTGCAGCGCCCGCTGGAACTGGGCGTCGACCTGGTGGTGCATTCGGCCACCAAGTACCTGTCCGGGCATGGTGATATTACCGCCGG
Organism: Pseudomonas sp. CCOS 191; assembly: GCF_001007005.1. Taxonomy (NCBI): domain Bacteria; kingdom Pseudomonadati; phylum Pseudomonadota; class Gammaproteobacteria; order Pseudomonadales; family Pseudomonadaceae; genus Pseudomonas; species Pseudomonas sp. CCOS 191. The sequence continues at coordinate 4,988,145 of NZ_LN847264.1, read as the reverse complement.
GCTGGTCGTCGGGCGCAAGGCGCTGGTCGACCGCATCCGCCTGGAAGGGCTCAAGGACATGACCGGCGCCGTGCTCTCGCCTCACGATGCCTCGCTGTTGATGCGCGGCATCAAGACCCTGGCCCTGCGCATGGACCGCCACTGCGCCAATGCCCAGCAGGTCGCCGAGTTTCTCGCCGAACAATCACAGGTTGAGCTGCTGCACTACCCAGGCCTGCCATCCTTCCCGCAGTACGCGCTGGCCCAACGGCAGATGCGCCTGCCGGGCGGGATGATCGCCTTCGAGCTGAAGGGCGGGATCGAAGCCGGGCGCCGTTTCATGAACGCCCTGCAGCTGTTCAGCCGCGCGGTGAGCCTGGGCGATGCCGAGTCGCTGGCCCAGCACCCGGCGAGCATGACTCACTCCAGCTATACCCAGCAGGAGCGTGCCGAGCATGGCATCTCGGAAGGGCTGGTGCGTCTGTCGGTGGGGCTGGAAGACATCGACGACCTGCTTGCCGACATTGCCCAGGCCCTGAAGGCCTGCGCCTGAATCGCCACGGACGAGGCCTGCGCGATGGTAGCGATGATGAACCCGAACGAGCCGTTGACGGCCCTTGATGCCGCCCTGGACAGCGACCCAGCGGAAACCGCCGAGTGGTGCGAGGCGCTGGCCTCGACCCTGGCCCACTGCGGCCCGGCGCGGGCCCGCTACCTGCTGCAGCGCTTGCAGGCCCATGCCCTCGAGCTGGGCCTGGAACGCGAGGCCCAGGCCTTTTCGGCCTACCGCAACACCGTGCCGGTGGAACAGCAGGGCGCTTATCCCGGCGATCTCGAGCTGGACGAGCGTATTACCGGCATCCTGCGCTGGAACGCCCTGGCCATGGTGGTACGGGCCAACCACGCCTATGGCGAGCTGGGCGGGCATATCGCCAGCTACGCCTCGGCGGCGGAAATCTTCGAGGTCGGCTTCCAGCATTTCTTTCGCGGCGAGGGCGGTGGTGTGCAGCGCAGCGGCGACCTGGTGTTCTTCCAGCCGCACTCGGCGCCTGGCATCTATGCCCGCGCATTTCTTGAAGGGCGCCTGAGCGAGGAACAGCTGGCCAACTACCGGCAGGAGGTCGGCGGCAACGGGCTGTGCTCCTATCCGCACCCTTGGCTGATGCCGGACTTCTGGCAGTTTCCCACAGGTTCCATGGGCATCGGCCCGCTCAATGCGATCTATCAGGCGCGCTTCATGCGCTACCTGCAGCATCGCGGGCTGCTCGACACCTCTGCCCGGCATGTCTGGGGCGTGTTCGGCGATGGCGAGATGGACGAGCCGGAGTCGACCGCCGGCCTGACCCTGGCTGCCCGTGAAGGCTTGGATAACCTGACCTTCATCGTCAACTGCAACCTGCAGCGCCTGGACGGCCCGGTACGCGGCAATGGCCAGATCATCCAGGAGCTCGAAGCGTTGTTCAGCGGTGCCGGCTGGAACGTGATCAAGGTGCTGTGGGGCTCGGAGTGGGACGCACTGTTCGCCCGCGATCACGAGCATGCGCTGCTGCGCCAGTTGGCGGCGACGCCCGACGGTCAGTTCCAGACCCTCGGCGCCAAGGACGGCAGCTACAACCTCGAGCACTTCTTCAAGCAGAACCCGGCCTTGCAGCGCCTGGTGGCACACATGAGCGCCGAAGAGATCAACGCCCTCAAGCGCGGTGGCCATGATTTTCGCAAGCTGCATGCCGCCTATGCCGCCGCCAGGGCCTGCAAGGGCCGGCCAACGGTGATCCTGGCCAAGACCAAGAAAGGCTATGGCATGAGCAGTGCCGGCGAGTCGCGGATGACCGCGCACCAGGCCAAGAAACTCGACGTGCAGGCGCTGCTGGCCTTCCGCGACCGTTTCCATTTGCCGTTGTCGGATGAGGCGGTGGAGCAACTGCGTTTCTATCGCCCGGCCGAAGACAGCCCGGAGATGGTCTATCTGCGCCAGCGCCGCCAAGCACTGGGTGGGCCGTTGCCGCTGCGACGCAACGACTGCGCCACCTTGCCCGTGCCGGAGCTGGAGGCGTTCGGCGGTTTCGCCCTGCATGCCGAAGGCAAGGAGATGTCCACCACCATGGCCGCGGTGCGCCTGCTGGGAAACTGGCTCAAGGCGCCGGGGTTGGGGCCACGAGTGGTGCCGATCGTCGCCGACGAGGCGCGCACCTTCGGCATGGCCAGCCTGTTCCGCCAGATCGGCATCTACTCGCCCCACGGGCAACGCTACGAGCCGGAGGACGCCGGCTCGTTGCTGGTCTACAAGGAGGCGCGGGACGGCCAGCTGTTGGAGGAGGGCATCACCGAGGCCGGGGCGATCTCTTCATGGGTCGCGGCAGCGACCGCCTACGCGGTGCATGGCGAGCCGATGCTGCCGGTATATATCTACTACTCGATGTTCGGCTTCCAGCGGGTCGGCGACCTGATCTGGGCCGCCGCCGACCAGCGCGCCCGAGGCCTGTTGCTGGGTGCCACAGCGGGGCGCACCACGTTGGGCGGCGAGGGCTTGCAGCACCAGGACGGATCGAGCCTGGTCATGGCATCAATGGTGCCCAACTGCCGGGCCTGGGATCCATGCTTTGCCGGCGAGCTGGCGGTGATCCTCGACCATGCCGCGCGGCGCATGCTGGTGGAGCAGCAGGATGAGTTCCACTATGTGGCGGTGATGAATGAAAACTACCCGCAGCCGTCGTTGCCCGAGGACATGCACGACGATGTACTGCGGGGCATGTACCGGTTTGCCCGGCATTCCTCGGCCGCTCCCCGTGGCCAGGTGCGCTTGTTGGGTTCGGGCACCATCCTGCGCGAGGTGATTGCCGCCGGCGAGTTGCTGGCCAGTGACTGGCAGGTCGACAGCGAGGTGTTCAGCGTCACCAGCTTCAGCGAACTGGCGCGTGGGGCCAGGGATGCGCAACGCCTGGCGATGACCGGGGAGCATGCGGATTGCCATGTGCGTCGTTGCCTGCCCGGCGACGCCCCGGTGATCGCGGCCAGCGACTATGTGCGCGCCTGGCCGCAGTTGATCGCCGAGTATGTGCAGGCGCCCTATACCACCCTGGGCACCGATGGTTTCGGGCGCAGCGATACGCGCCAGCAGTTGCGACGGTTTTTCGAGGTGGATCGGTATGCCGTGGTGCTGGCGGCCTTGCATGGGCTGGTGTGCCAGGGCGTGTTGTCGAGGGATGTGCTGGGGCAGGCGCGGGCGCTTTATGGTATCGGCGAGGAGGGGGCTGCCTGGTATCGCTGAGGTGCTCTGGGCCGGCTCAATCGCGGGGCAAAGATTACGCTGTTGGTTAAATGGAACTGCGTGGGAGCGGGCTTGCCCCGCGATGCGGTGTATGGCACCGGCTTCGCCGGTGATCGCGGGGCAAGCCCGCTCCCACGCAGGTCCCGTTTGCGACTCAGCGCCCACAAAAAAGGCCTCTTGCGAGGCCTTCTTCATGTCATTGATTCAGCGCTTGAGGCCGTAGCTCTCATCGAGCATGCCCGGCGAGTTCGGCGACTTCGGTGCGTAGTCGCGTGGCACTTCGGCGGTATCCTTCGGCGGCGTCAGGCGATCACGCGGGCCTTGCGCGGCTTCGGAGTGCAGCGCGGCCAGCAGGCGTTGGCGGGTCAGCTCGTCCAGAGCCAGGCGGTTGGCGCCGTCGGCCAGGTGATCCTGCACGTCCTGGTAGCTCTGGGTCAGTTTCTTGACCAGCGAGGCAGTGCTGTTGAAGTGGGTTACCACTTCGTTCTGGTAATTGTCGAAGCGCTGCTGGATGTCATCCAGCTGGCGTTGGGTATTGCTCGGTGCCGCGTTGGGCAGCAGGCGGGCCAGCGCGAAACCGACGACGACACCGACAACCAGGGCCAGGGTCGGCAGCAACCAAACAAGGAGCGAGTGTTCCACGAGTCCTTCCTCTATAAACGGCTTTGCTTTACGTTAACGGCTCAGACCTGCGCTGTATACCGCGAGCGATCGCAAATCAGAACAGAATTCCTTTGCTAGACGAGTCGACCCTTCACGAGGTCACGGAGTAGTACCTTGCTTATCCGCGAAACCCCCTTGTTCATCGATGGCCCGACCGGCCAGCTCGAGGCTTTGTACCTGGACGTGGCCGATGCCCGTGGCGCGGTGCTTATTTGCCACCCCAACCCGGTCCAGGGCGGCACCATGCTCAACAAGGTGGTCTCGACCCTGCAGCGTACCGCCCGTGATGCAGGTTACGTCACCCTGCGCTTCAACTACCGCGGCGTTGGCCAGAGCGCCGGCAGCCACGACATGGGCGCCGGCGAGGTGGCGGATGCCGAGGCTGCCGCAGCCTGGTTGCGCCAGCAGCACCCCGAACTGCCACTGGTGCTGATGGGCTTCTCCTTCGGCGGTTTCGTTGCCGCCAGCCTGGCCGGTCGCCTGGAGGCGGCGGATGTCGAGCTGCAACAGCTGTTCATGATCGCCCCGGCGGTGATGCGCCTGAACGCGCAGTTCCCGCTGCCCGAGCGCGTCGCGCTCACCGTCGTGCAACCGGACACTGACGAAGTGGTCGATCCGCAACTGGTCTACGATTGGTCCGCCGCCCTGTCGCGCCCCCACGAGCTGCTGAAAGTGGCAGAATGCGGACACTTTTTCCATGGCAAGCTGACCGATCTGAAGGATCTGCTGCTGCCGCGCCTTTCGAACTGAGCCAAGCCTGAATAAGCGAACCCCCATGACCACGCGCATCCTTACCGGTATCACCACCACCGGCACCCCGCACCTGGGCAACTACGCCGGCGCCATCCGTCCGGCCATCCTCGCCAGCCAGCAGCCCGGCGTCGACTCGTTCTACTTCCTGGCCGATTACCACGCCCTGATCAAGTGCGACGACCCGCAGCGCATCCAGCGTTCGCGCCTGGAGATCGCCGCCACCTGGCTCGCCGGTGGCCTGGACCCGGCCAAGGTGACCTTCTATCGCCAGTCGGACATCCCCGAGATTCCGGAGCTGACCTGGCTGCTGACCTGCGTCGCCGCCAAGGGCCTGCTCAACCGCGCCCACGCCTACAAGGCGTCGGTGGACAAGAATGTCGAGGCCGGCGAAGACCCGGACGCCGGCGTGACCATGGGCCTGTTCAGCTACCCGGTGCTGATGGCCGCCGACATCCTGATGTTCAATGCCAACAAGGTGCCGGTTGGCCGCGACCAGATCCAGCACGTGGAGATGGCGCGTGACATCGGCCAGCGTTTCAACCACCTGTTCGGCCAGGGCAAGGACTTCTTCGCCCTGCCCGAGGCGGTGATCGAGGAGAGCGTGGCCACGCTCCCGGGCCTGGACGGTCGCAAGATGTCCAAGAGTTATGACAACACCATCCCGCTGTTCACCAGCGCCAAGGACATGAAGGATGCGATCTCGCGCATCGTCACCGACTCCAAGGCCCCCGGCGAGGCCAAGGATCCGGACAATTCGCACCTGTTCACCCTGTTCCAGGCCTTCTCCACACCGGCGCAATGCGCCGAGTTCCGCGAAGAGCTGCTGCAGGGCCTGGGCTGGGGCGATGCCAAGCAGCGCCTGTTCCAGCTGCTCGATGGTCAGTTGGCCGAAAAGCGCGAGCACTATCACCAGCTGATCTCGCGCCCGTCGGACCTCGAGGACATCCTCCTGGCCGGCGCCGCCAAGGCCCGCAAGATCGCCACGCCGTTCCTCGAGCAACTGCGCGAGGCAGTTGGCCTGCGTTCGTTCCGCACCACCGTGCAGGCCAGCACCGAGGTGAAGAAGAAGGCTGCCAAGAGCGCCCGCTTCGTCAGCTTCCGTGACGAGGATGGCAGCTTCCGCTTCCGCCTGCTGGCCGCCGATGGCGAGCAATTGCTGCTGTCGCGCAGCTTCGCCGATGGCAAGAGCGCGGGGGCGGTGAGCAAGCAACTGCAACAGGGCGGCGAGGCCGATGTGCGAGTCGAGGGCCTGGGCTTCTCGCTCTGGCTGAACGGTGAGCAAGTTGCCGACGGGCCGCAGTTCGAGGCCGCCGAGGCCCGTGACGCGGCCATCACCAGCCTGCGCGAGGCCCTGGCGCCACAGGCGGACTGAGTCACTTTGACGCAAGTCTGATTGCCATTAAGCGGGCCGGTCGCTACAGTGACGGCCCGTTTTTTGTTGCCTCGCTAACGAAATCATGACGCCCCTAGAACGATACCAAGCCGATCTGAAACGCCCCGACTTCTTCCATGACGCGGCGCAGGAAACTGCGGTGCGTCACCTGCAGCGCCTGTACGACGACCTGGTACACGCGCAGAACAACAAGCCGGGCGTGTTCGGCAAGCTGTTCGGCAAGAAGGAGCAGACGCCGGTCAAGGGCCTGTACTTCTGGGGCGGCGTGGGCCGGGGCAAGACCTACCTGGTCGACACCTTCTATGAAGCGCTGCCGTTCAAGCAGAAGATGCGCACGCACTTCCACCGCTTCATGAAGCGCGTCCACGAGGAGATGAAGACCCTCAAGGGCGAGAAGAACCCGCTGACCATCATCGCCAAGCGCTTCAGCGACGAAGCCAAGGTGATCTGTTTCGACGAGTTCTTCGTCTCCGATATCACCGATGCCATGATCCTCGGCACCCTGATGGAAGAGCTGTTCAAGAACGGCGTGTCGCTGGTGGCCACTTCCAACATCGTCCCGGACGGCCTGTACAAGGACGGCCTGCAGCGCGCGCGCTTCCTGCCGGCCATCGCCATGATCAAGCAGTACACCGATGTGGTGAACGTCGACAGCGGCGTGGACTACCGTCTGCGCCACCTGGAACAGGCCGAGCTGTTCCACTTCCCGCTCGACGACGCGGCGCATGAAAGCCTGCGCGCCAGCTTCAAGGCGTTGACCCCAGAGTGCACCCAGGCCGTCGAGAACGACGTGCTGATGATCGAGAACCGCGAGATCCACGCCCTGCGCACCTGCGATGACGTCGCCTGGTTCGACTTCCGCGCCCTGTGCGACGGGCCGCGCAGCCAGAACGACTACATCGAGCTGGGCAAGATCTTCCATGCCGTGCTGCTGAGCAACGTCGAGCAGATGGGCGTGACCACCGACGACATCGCCCGGCGCTTCATCAACATGGTCGACGAGTTCTACGACCGCAACGTGAAGCTGATCATCTCGGCCGAGGTGGAGCTCAAGGACCTGTACACCGGCGGGCGCCTGAGCTTCGAGTTCCAGCGCACGCTCAGCCGTCTGCTGGAGATGCAGTCCCACGAGTTCCTGTCGCGGGCGCACAAGCCGTAAACCAACGCGGCAAGCCATCGCGGGGCAATCCCGCTCCCACGCTCCAGTGGGCGCGGGATTGCCCCGCGATGGTTTTCAGGCCTCTTGCATGAACTGCTGCCGATACTGGTTCGGCGACAACTCCGTATGCTGGCGGAACAGCCGGGCGAAGAAACTCGCGTCGTCGTAGCCCACCTCGTAGCTGATGGTCTTGATGCTCTTGCGCGTGCTCGACAGCAGGCCCTTGGCAGTCTCGATGCGCAGGCGCTGCAGGTAGTGCAGGGGCTTGTCGCCGGTGGCGCTCTGGAAGCGGCGCATGAAGTTGCGGATGCTCATGCCGTGGTTGCGCGCCACATCCTCGAAGCGGAACTTGTCGGCGAAGTGTTCTTCGAGCCAGTGCTGGATCTGCAGGATGATCAGGTCCTGGTGCAGCTTCTGGCCGCCGAAGCCCATACGCCCTGGGGTATAGCTGCGCTGCACCTCGTAGAGGATATCGCGGGCCACCGCGCGGGCCACGTTGGCGCCGCAGAAGCGCTCGATCAGGTAGATGTACAGGTCGCAGGCCGAGGTGGTGCCGCCGGCGCAGTAGAGATTGTCGGCGTCGGTCAGGTGCTTGTCCTGGTTCAGGCGGATCTTCGGGAAACGCTCGGCGAAGCTGCTGAAGAAGCGCCAGTAGGTGGTCGCCTCCTTGCCGTCGAGCAGCCCCGACTCGGCCAGCCAGAACACGCCGCTGGCCTCGGCGCACAGCACCGCGCCACGGGCATGCTGCGCGCGCAGCCAGGGTAGTACCTGCGGATAGCGTTGCAGCAGGTTGTCGAAGTCGTCCCAGAAGGCCGGCAGGATGATCACGTCGGCATCGTTGAGGCCGCTGTCGACCGGCAACTGCACGTTGCTGAAGCTGTCCACGGGCAAACCGTCCGGGCTCACCAGGCCGATCTCGAACATCGGTTGCAGGCCCAGGCCCAGCTGCTTGCTGTAGCGCAGGCTGGCCAGGTGGAAGAAGTCCTTGGCCTGCATCAGTGTCGAAGCGAACACTTTATCAACGGCCAGGATGCTGACGCGCCGCAGCGACGCCGGGGGTTGGGTAAACATCATTGTCATTGTTCTTATAGGGTAGAGTGGTCAATCACCGGCTGGATCGTCTTATTTTTTGGCGATTGTGTCTACCCCACGAAAGAGCAGTGCAGCGTCTCTGTTACATCAAGGTGCGGGGTTCGGCTGCTCCTGATGCACCGCCTCGATCGCCGCCAGCAGTTCATCGCCCAGGTTCAACGCCTGGCTGCCGATATTGCCGCGCAGTTGCTCGAGGTTCGTCGCGCCGATGATGTTGCTGGTCACGAACGGCTGCCGGGTCACGAACGCCAGTGCCATCTGCGCCGGATCCAGCCCGTGTTCGCGGGCCAGCTGCACATAGCGGCCGCAGGCGGCCACGGTCTGCGGATTGGAATAGCGGGCAAAGCGGCTGAACAGGGTCAGGCGGGCGTGTTCGGGGCGGGCGCCGTTTTCGTACTTGCCCGACAGCATGCCGAAGGCTAGCGGCGAATAGGCCAGCAAACCGCACTGCTCGCGGATTGCCACCTCTGCCAGGCCCACCTCGAAGCTGCGGTTGAGCAGGTTGTAGGGGTTCTGGATCGACACCGCGCGGGGCCAGCTGCGGGTTTCGGCCAGGTGCAGGAATTTCAGGGTGCCCCACGGGGTTTCGTTGGACAGGCCGATGTGGCGGATCTTGCCGGCGCGCACCTGTTCATCGAGCACCTCCAGGGTTTCCTCCAGCGGGGTGAAGATGTCCTGGGGCAGGTGCTGGTAGCCGAGCTTGCCGAAGAAGTTGGTGCTGCGCTCGGGCCAGTGCAACTGGTAGAGGTCGATGCGGTCGGTCTGCAGGCGCTTGAGGCTCTCGTCCAGCGCGGCGACGATGTGCTGGCGGTTGTGCTTGAGCTGGCCGTCGCGGATGTGGCTGATGCCGTTGCCGGGGCCGGCGACCTTGCTGGCAAGGATCCAGTCGTCACGGTCGCCGTTGGCGGCGAACCAGTTGCCGATGATGCGTTCGGTGGCGGCGTAGGTCTCTGGGCGCGGTGGCACCGGGTACATCTCGGCGGTGTCGATGAAGTTGATGCCGCTGGCCTTGGCCAGGGCAATCTGGGCGAAGGCCTGCTCCTGGGTGTTCTGTTCGCCCCAGGTCATGGTGCCCAGGCACAGGGCGCTGACGTCGAGGTCGGTACGGCCGAGCTTGCGGTATTCCATCGGGTAGACGCTCCATGGCAAAGATGACCATAAAAGCAGGTTGAAATTTTTCCTGCAATCTGGATAATTCTGCCCCTCTCCGTGTGGCGGAAGTGATGCACCACCACGCAGGGAACCCTTGTCGAACATTGGCGTGCCCGACCCGAGCCCCCAAAAGCGTCAGCGTTCGGCTGCGCGCTTGCCCTTGGCAAGCTGTGCACTATCCAGTAAGATTCGCCGTCTATTTTTCGCTGGGCGGCCTCTGAGGCTTTAGAGAATGAAAACTTTTACTGCTAAACCGGAAACAGTAAAGCGCGAGTGGTTCGTAGTCGACGCCGCTGGTCAGACCCTGGGTCGTCTGGCTACCGAAATCGCCAGCCGCCTGCGTGGCAAGCACAAGCCAGAATACACCCCTCACGTTGACACCGGCGACTACATCGTCGTCATCAACGCCGAGCAAATCCGTGTGACTGGTGCCAAGTCTTCCGACAAGATGTACTACTCCCACTCCGGCTTCCCGGGCGGTATCAAGGAAATCAACTTCGAGAAGTTGATCGCCAAGGCCCCTGAGCGTGTTATCGAAACCGCGGTCAAAGGCATGCTGCCGAAGAACCCGCTGGGTCGCGACATGTACCGCAAGCTGAAAGTGTACGCGGGTGCTGCTCACCCACACACTGCTCAGCAGCCTCAAGAACTGAAGATCTAACGGGATAGTTCATTATGTCGGCGACTCAAAACTACGGCACTGGCCGTCGCAAGACCGCAACCGCTCGCGTTTTCCTGCGTCCAGGTACCGGTAACATCTCCATCAACAACCGTTCTCTGGACGTGTTCTTCGGCCGCGAAACCGCTCGCATGGTTGTTCGCCAGCCGCTGGAACTGACCGAAACCGTTGAGAAGTTCGACATCTACGTCACCGTTTCCGGTGGTGGTGTCAGCGGTCAGGCCGGTGCAATCCGCCACGGCATCACCCGCGCCCTGATGGAATACGACGAAACCCTGCGTGGCGCTCTGCGTCGTGCTGGCTACGTCACCCGCGACGCTCGTGAAGTTGAGCGTAAGAAAGTGGGTCTGCGTAAAGCGCGTAAGCGTCCTCAGTACTCCAAGCGTTAATACCGCTTCGGCAGTCGAAAAAAGCCCGGTTCCTTTTTGGAACCGGGCTTTTTTTATGTCTTCAACTAACCTGTCTGCTAGTCCGTGGCCGTTTGTCGCATAGACGCAGATCAAGCAAAGCGAGGGTAGTGGCCCGACGAGCGGGTAATCACCTTGTCAGCGTGTGGATTTGTTCCTTACCATTGCGGCCAATTTTTAGTGCCACAGACGTACCTAAGTAGATGCCTGTTCAAACAGGCCAAGCAAGCTGATGGGAGAGGACTGAATGAGCAATGACGGCGTCAACGCAGGCCGGCGCCGCTTCCTCGTAGCCGCGACATCCGTGGTCGGGGCAGCGGGGGCAGTGGGGGCAGCGGTACCGTTCGTGGGGTCATGGTTTCCCAGTGCCAAGGCGAAAGCCGCAGGGGCACCGGTGAAGGTCAATATCGCCAAGGTCGAGCCCGGTCAGCAGATGGTAGCTGAATGGCGTGGGCAACCTGTATTCATCGTGCGGCGAACGGAGGAGATCCTCGGTAATCTGAAAAAGATCACCGGCGAGCTATCCGATCCTGAATCCAAGGCGTCGGTGCAGCCCACCTACGTCGACCCGCAAGTCCGCTCGATCAAGCCCGAGATTCTCATCCTGGTAGGCCTGTGCACGCACCTGGGTTGCTCGCCGACCTTCCGCCCTGAAGTCGCCCCGGCTGACCTGGGGCCGAAGTGGGTCGGTGGCTATTTCTGCCCCTGCCACGGTTCGCACTACGACCTTGCCGGGCGTGTCTACAAATCCCAGCCGGCGCCTCTCAACCTGCCAGTGCCACCGCACTCGTACGAGTCGGACGAAATCATCGTCATCGGCGTCGATCAGGAGAACGCATGATGAGCAAGTTCATGGAGTGGATCGATGCGCGCTTCCCCGCGACGAAGATGTGGGAAGACCATCTAAGCAAGTATTACGCGCCCAAGAACTTCAACTTCCTGTACTTCTTCGGCTCGCTGGCATTGCTGGTGCTGGTCAACCAGATCGTCACCGGCGTGTGGCTGACCATGAGTTTCACCCCCTCGGCGGAAGAGGCCTTCGCCTCGGTCGAGTACATCATGCGCGACGTCGAGTACGGCTGGATCCTGCGCTACCTGCACTCCACCGGCGCCTCGGCGTTCTTCATCGTGGTCTACCTGCACATGTTCCGCGGCTTGCTCTACGGCTCCTACCAGAAGCCGCGCGAGCTGGTCTGGCTGTTCGGCATGCTGATCTACCTGGCGCTGATGGCCGAGGCGTTCATGGGCTACCTGCTGCCCTGGGGGCAGATGTCGTACTGGGGTGCCCAGGTGATCATCTCGCTGTTCGGCGCGATCCCGGTGATCGGTGATGACCTGACCCAGTGGATCCGTGGTGACTACCTGATCTCCGGCATTACCCTGAACCGCTTCTTCGCCTTGCACGTGGTGGCCCTGCCGATCGTGATCCTGGGCCTGGTGGTGCTGCACATCCTGGCGCTGCACGAAGTGGGTTCGAACAACCCCGATGGCGTGGACATCAAGAAGAAGAAGGACGAGAACGGCATCCCGCTGGATGGCATCCCGTTCCACCCGTACTACACCGTCAAGGATATCGCCGGGGTCGTGGTGTTCCTCTTCGTGTTCTGTGCCGTGGTGTTCTTCTTCCCGGAAATGGGTGGCTACTTCCTGGAAAAACCGAACTTCGAGCAGGCCAACGCGTTCAAGACGCCTGAGCACATCGCGCCTGTGTGGTACTTCACACCGTTCTACGCGATCCTGCGCGCGGTGCCCGACAAACTGTTCGGGGTCATCGCCATGGGCGCCGCCATTGCTGTGCTGTTCGTGTTGCCCTGGCTCGACCGCAGCCCCGTACGCTCGATGCGCTACAAGGGCTGGCTGAGCAAGATCTGGTTGCTGGTGTTCTGCGTGTCCTTCGTCATCCTTGGCGTGCTGGGCGTGCTGGCGCCGACCCCGGGGCGTACCTTGCTGTCGCAGGTGTGCACGGTGTTGTACTTCGCCTACTTCCTGCTGATGCCGTTCTACACAAGGCTCGAGAAGACCAAACCGGTTCCGGAAAGGGTGACTGGCTGATGAAAAAGTTTATTGCAGTATGCTTGCTGGCATTGATGCCTGGCCTTTCGTTCGCCGCCGAGCACGGCCTGGAGCTGGACAAGGTCGATATCGACCTGACCGACAAGGCCGCGATGCAGGATGGCGCGCGTACCTTCGCCAACTATTGCATGGGGTGCCACAGCGCCAAGTTCCAGCGTTACGAGCGTGTCGCCGATGACCTGGGGATCCCCCACGAGCTGATGCTCGAAAACCTGGTGTTCACCGGCGCCAAGATCGGCGATCACATGAAGATCGGCATGCAGCCCAACGATGCCAAGACCTGGTTCGGCGCCGCGCCGCCCGACCTCACCCTGGTTGCCCGGGTGCGTGGCAACGACTGGTTGTACACCTACCTGCGCAGTTTCTATGAAGACAAGACGCGGCCATACGGGGTGAACAACAAGGTCTTCCCCAACGTCGGCATGCCAAACGTGCTGGTTGGCCTGCAGGGCAACCAGGTGATTGGCTGCAAACAGGTGCAGAGTGTGGTCGACGGCAAGAAGCAATATGACCCGCTGACCGGCAGCCCATTGACCCATGAAGCGTGCGACCAGCTGACCGTCGAGGAGAAATCCGGTACCCTGACGACCGAGCAGTTCGACGAGAAGGTCAAGAACCTGGTGACCTTCCTGGCCTATTCGGCCAACCCGGTCAAACTGGAAAGCCAGCGCATCGGTACCTACGTGTTGCTGTACCTGGCTTTCTTCTTCGTGTTCGCCTACTTGCTCAAGCGCGAATACTGGAAGGACGTGCACTGATCACGCAGTAGTTTCTGGTAGTTGAACGCGCCCGGGGTGCCCCAGCCATGTCGCTGGGGCACCCCGGGCGCGTTTTCATTTGCAGTATTACAAGCATCCCGTACGAGGAGGCGCTACATGGGCGCAACCAACAGGTTAGCCTGCTATTCCGACCCTGCTGACCATTACTCCCATCGGGTACGCCTGGTGCTCGCGGAGAAAGGCGTCACGGTGCAGATCATCGATGTCGACCGCAATCGCCTGCCGCCCAAGCTGGTTGAAGTGAACCCTTACGGCAGCCTGCCGACCCTGGTCGATCGCGATCTGGCGCTGTACGAGTCGAGCGTGGTGATGGAGTACCTCGAGGAGCGTTACCCGCATCCGCCGCTGATGCCGGTCTATCCGGTGGCCCGCGGCAACAGTCGTCTGCTGATGCACCGCATCCAGCGCGACTGGTGCAGCCTGGCCGACACCGTGCTGGACCCGCGCAGCAGCGAGCCGGCACGTACCCAGGCGCGCAAGGAGTTGCGCGAGAGCCTGACGGGCGTGGCCCCGCTGTTCGCTGAAATGGCCTGCTTCATGAGCGAGGAGCAGAGTCTGGTCGATTGCTGTCTACTGCCCATACTCTGGCGCTTGCCGGTGATGGGTATCGAATTGCCGCGGCAGGCCAAGCCGCTGCTGGATTACATGGAGCGACAGTTCGCCCGCGAGCCTTTCCAGGCGAGCCTGTCTGCTACCGAACGTGAAATGCGCAAGGTTTAAAGAGGAGCCGTTGATGAACTCCAGTCGCCCCTATCTGGTTCGCGCGCTGTACGAGTGGATCGTCGACAACGATTGCACGCCCCATATGCTGGTCAATGCCGAATACCCGGCGGTCCAGGTGCCACAAGGTTTCGCCAGCGATGGCCAGATCGTCCTGAACATCTCCCCCAGTGCCGTGCGCAGCCTGCACATGGACAACGAGGCGGTGAGCTTCGAAGGGCGCTTCGGTGGCGTGGCGCACACGCTGTATGTGCCGATTGGCGCCATCCTGGGGATCTACGCCCGGGAGAATGGCCAGGGCATGGTCTTCGAGCTGGAGCCGCCGCTCGCGGACGAGGATGACCTTGAGGACGACGGTGTCGAGCCGGATGACGACGGCCCGCCCGAGCCGCCGCGTCCAAGTGGTCGTCCGAGCCTGAAAGTCGTGAAGTAACAGGCAGGGACAAAAAAGGCGATCCGCAGGGATCGCCTTTTTCATTACTGCCGCAATTACAGGTCCTTGATGCTCTGCACCTGGTCCTTGTTGATGCGGGTCGGCTTGCCATCCAGTTGCTTGAACTCGTAGAAGCCGGAGTTGCGGTCGAAGTGCGGCGTGTCGGTGGTCTGCAGTTCGCGGCCATCGTTGAGGGTGATCACGCTCGGGGTGGAGCAGCCGGCCAGGGTGGCGAAGGTGCCGATCAGCAGGGCGGGCAGCAGCAGCTTTTTCATGGGGTACTTCCTGGATCAGAGTGAAAAAGGCGAGCGTCCCGACGCTCGCCGAGGGGTTGTCAGTCGATGTACTCGAACAGCTTGACGATCTTCTGCACGCCCGACACGCCTTGCACCACATTGGTGGCGGCGTTGGCCTCTTGCTGCCTGACCAGGCCGAGCAGGTAGACGATGCCGTTTTCGGTGATCACCTTGATGCGCGAGCTGGGCACGCTCTCGTCGGTCAGCATCTGGGTCTTGATCTTGGTGGTCAGCCAGGCGTCGTTGTTGCGCGCCAGGATCGACGACGGCTGAATGACTTGCAGCTCGTTGTGCACCTTCTTGACCCGCTGCACCTGGCCGGCGGTCTGCTCAGCGAGGGACTTGAGATCGGCGCGTGGTGTCTGGCCGGCAAGCAGCACGACACCGTTGTAGCTGCTGACGACGATGTGCGAGCCCTTGTCCAGCTCCGGGTTGGCCTTGGCGATGTTGACCGAGACCTTGGTCTCGATCAGCGAGTCATCGATCTTGCTGCCGATGGTGCGGGTGCCGCGGTCATCCTCGATAGGCGAGTTGCGCGCCGAGGTGAGCACGGAACTGCAGCCCGATACGCCGAGGCACAGGGTCAGGGCCATCAGGCCGATACGCTTGGAGATCATTCTTCACTCCCGAACAGTTGGCTGTCGATCAGGTCGCACAGACAGTGGATCGCCAGCAGGTGGACTTCCTGGATGCGCGCGGTGACCGTGGCGGGGACGCGGATCTCGACGTCCTCGGGCAGCAGCAGCGAGGCCATGCCGCCGCCATCGCGCCCGGTCAGGGCGACGACAATCATTTCGCGGTCATGGGCGGCCTGGATCGCCTGGATCACGTTGGCCGAATTACCGCTGGTGGAGATCGCCAGCAGCACGTCGCCGGGCTGGCCCAGGGCGCGGATCTGCTTGGAGAAGACTTCGTTGTAGCTGTAGTCGTTGGCGATCGAGGTCAGTGTGGAGCTGTCGGTGGTCAGGGCGATAGCCGGCAGGCTCGGGCGCTCGCGCTCGAAGCGGTTGAGCAACTCCGAGGAGAAGTGCTGGGCATCGCCGGCCGAGCCGCCGTTGCCGCACGCGAGCATCTTGCCGTCGTTGAGCAGGGCGTTGACCATGACCAGGCTGGCCTGCTCGATGTGGGGTGCCAGGATGTCCATTGCCTGTTGCTTGGTGTCGATGCTGGCCTGAAACAGCCGGCGAATTCGGGATTGCATGTCCATCTGGGTGACCTTAAGAGGGGCGGTGGCCTTTGCTACGCGCAACAGTGACCAGCCCGCGAAACATAGAGCTAGAAAATCGAATTGGGTTCAGCATTCGAAGGCATTTTTCAGCCATTGAAGCGGTTGCCCCGCATGCCCCCGGCCCTGCAGGGCGATAACGTCGAAGCGGCAGGGGCGGGTGGCCCAGCGGGGTTCGTGCTGCAGGAAGAGGTTGGCGGCAAGCGCCAGTCGTTGCTGCTTGCGCCCATCGATACTGGCGAGCGCTCCGCCGAACTCCGCATGCAACCGGTAGCGGACTTCGACGAATACTACTGTATCGGCATCGAGCATGACCAGATCGAGCTCGCCCCCCTTGCATCGCCAGTTGCGCTCCAGCAGCCGCAGACCTTGCCCTTGAAGGTATTCAAGGGCGTGATCTTCGGCTGCCTGGCCGGCAAGGCTGGGCGATGCGCCGGGCATCAGCGAGGGGTGTCCGGCAGGCGCTTGACCTGGCCGCCGGCGAATTCGGCCCATGGCAGCTGGCGTTCGATGCGCTGGCTGGGGTTCATGCTCAGGCTACCGGACAGGCCTTCGACGCGGTTGTCCGGCAGCGCCTTGAGCTGGCCCAGGCGCGGAGCCAGGCTGTAGGCGTCGACGCCCATGGCGTACAGGCGGCCGAGGCTGCCGGCGGCCTGGGGCCACTGCTGCACGACTTGCTGACGCAGGCTGTTGGTGGTGTCCAGCAGCCAAGGCGTTTCGCAGAAGCGGATGCCGTTCATGTCGTTGTACTGGTTCACGTCACCGCTGGCACTGTACAGGTTGGAGGTGGCGTAGACCGGCACGTCGCCGGCGTACTGGAAGTTCAGCGTCGGCTTGATCTGCTGGGCCTGCTGCGGCGTCGAGGCGAGGAAGATGAAGTCGATGTCCTGGCGGCGCGAAGGCTGCGCGGCGATGGTGCCGCCAACGGTGCTCTGCAGGCTCTTGGCGCGGCCTTCGCTCTGGCGCAGCTGGAACAGATCGGCGATCTGCTGGGCGAGGGCGACGGGCTGGGCGATACGCTGCGCGGTGATCAGGGTGCCGCCATTGCCTTCCCAGTCCTGGCGGAAGGCGGCGAGCACGCGGTCGCCCCATTCACCGCTCGGTACCAGGGCCACGGCGCGGACCATGCCGTCGGCGCGGGCACGGCGTGCCACTTCGCGGGCTTCGTCCTCGGCGGCCAGGCCGAACTGGAACAGCTGTGGCGGCGCTTTCTGGCCGGCGTCGGCGTAGTTCAGGGCCAGGGTGGTGATAGGCAGTTGCGGGTAAGCGGCGAGCTTCTTGACCAGCGGCTTTTCCAGCGGGCCGACCACCAGTTGCACGCCGGCAGCCTGGGCTTGGCGGTAGAAGTCGTCGAGCGAGGTGATGCGCGAGCTGTCGAACACTTGTACCGCAGGGGCGGGCTGGCCACCTTGCTGGGCCTGGAAATGGGCGGCCATGAAGCCATCGCGCAGGGCGCGGGCGACACCGGCCAGCGGACCTTCCTGGGGCAGCAGCAGGGCGATCTTGGTCAGTGGCTGGCTGGCCAGCTCCTTGAGCTTGACCAGGGCTGTCGGCAATTGCTTGGCTGCCGGATGTTCGGAGTGCTGCTGACGCCAGGTGTCAATGGCGGCCTGTTGCTGTTCCAGGGTGCCAGCGCGCTTCACGGCCAGGGCCAGGCTGGTCCAGCCGGCCAGGGTCTCATCGGCGCCCGGCTGCTGCAGATGTTCGGCGGGCAGCGAGGCGACCAGGGCCCAGATCGCGTCATTGTTGGCGCTGGCGGCCTGGCCGCTGAGCAGGGGGGCCAGCAGTACGCGCTGCTGGGCGGCGGCCAGGGCCTGGCCGTCGGCTTCAAGGGCTGCGGCATGAACGCTGTAGGTGCGGGCCTGCTGCTCGGTCGGCAGTTCGCCGACGCGCTGCAGGCTCGGGTGGGCGAGGGCGGTCAGGGCGGCCTTGGGCTGGTTGCGGCTCATGGCGAGCTCGGCGGCCAGGGTGGAGGCGAACACCTGCTGGGCGGGCTTGAGCGGCTCCAGCGGGACTTGCTCGAGAATCCGCGCGGCGCGCGGGAAATCCTTTTGCTTGTATGCCAGGTCCGCAGCGCTCAAGCGCAGCAGGGCCGCATCCTCGGCGGACTTGCTGGAGGCCGCCTTCTCGAGCAGTTGCTCGATGCTGGCGTCCGGGGTGCGTGGCAGTTCGCCCAGGCTGGATGAGGGCGAGCTGGCGCAGGCTGCCAGCAGGGCAGCGAGGCAGAGGGCTGTGAGCAGCCGCAGACAAGCGATCATGTAAAGGTCCTGTTACTCGATCAAGTTGGCCGGCAATTGTACCCAAGCGGGGGGCACGGCGCGATCTCGCCGACACTGAACCTTCACTATAGGTGGCCCGTGGTGTGCCCGGGGCGAAGTTCTTTGCGCCCTGTTACCGGTGCTCGGGCTACAATGGCGACCTTTGATCCGGAAAGCAGGTGTGCGCAGTGACTGATGTTGCAGGGGTTTCGAAATCCACGTTGGGCAAGCTTTACGTCGTTGCCACGCCCATCGGCAACCTCGACGACATGAGCGCCCGGGCGCTGAAGGTGCTGGCGGATGTCAGCCTGATCGCCGCCGAGGACACCCGCCACTCGGTGCGCCTGCTGCAACACTTCGGCATCGACACGCCGCTGGCCGCCTGTCATGAGCACAACGAGCGTGACGAGGGCGGGCGCTTCATCACCCGCCTGCTGGCCGGCGACGATGTGGCGCTGGTGTCCGATGCCGGCACGCCGCTGATTTCCGATCCGGGCTATCACCTGGTGCGCCAGGCGCGTGCAGCGGGCGTGCAGGTGGTGCCGGTGCCCGGCGCCTGTGCGTTGATCGCCGCGCTGTCGGCGGCGGGGTTGCCGTCGGACCGCTTCATCTTCGAAGGCTTCCTGCCGGCCAAGGCCGCCGGGCGCCGTGCGCGTCTGGAGCAGGTCAAGGAAGAGCCGCGCACCCTGATTTTCTACGAGGCACCACACCGGATCCTCGAGTGCCTTGAAGACATGGAGGCGGTGTTCGGTGGCGAGCGTCCGGCGCTGCTGGGGCGCGAGATCACCAAGACTTTCGAAACCCTCAAAGGCTTGCCGTTGGCCGAGTTGCGCGCATTCGTACAGGGTGACAGCAATCAGCAGCGTGGTGAGTGTGTGGTGCTGGTGGCCGGTTGGAGCGCGCCGGAGGGCGAACAGGCGATCAGCGCCGAGGCGCAGCGGGTGCTGGATCTGCTGCTGGCCGAACTGCCGTTGAAGAAAGCAGCGGCGCTAGCGGCCGAGATCACCGGGGTGCGCAAGAATCTGCTCTACCAGTTGGCCCTGGAAAAGCAGAAAGCCGATTAGTAGATAGCCTTCAAGGTGTTCGACGTTGAAGTCGCAGCGCCTGTGCGGCCAAGCGCCGCCCGCGCGGCACATCGCGGATGAATCCGCTCCTACAAGGCCATGGTTGCCAGCTTTGGCGCATGCCTTGATAGGAGAGGGGCGGCGCAGGGCTGGCAACCTTGGCCTCTCAGGCATGGCTACGTTGCAATAAGTGTAGGAGCGGATTCATCCGCGATGCGCCGCGCGGGCGGCGCTCGATCTCAATGGCGCCGCCGATAGTGGCGTAATGACAATTTGTCACATCGCTTGTTCTTGAGCGCTGCTACCGGTAACCTTGGCGGCGGAGAGTCGATCGGACAGTCGCTGCCGTCTTTTGTTCCGCAAAAGGCGGGGGAGGAAAGTCCGGGCTCCATAGGGCAGAGTGCCAGGTAACGCCTGGGAGGCGCGAGCCTACGGAAAGTGCCACAGAAAATAACCGCCTAAGCACTTCGGTGCCGGTAAGGGTGAAAAGGTGCGGTAAGAGCGCACCGCACGGCTGGCAACAGTCCGTGGCTAGGTAAACCCCACTCGGAGCAAGACCAAATAGGGTTCCATACGGCGTGGCCCGCGTCGGAACCGGGTAGGTTGCTAGAGGCGTCCAGTGATGGCCGTCGTAGAGGAATGACTGTCCTCGACAAAACCCGGCTTACAGATCGACTCTCCACCTCTCCTTTCCTGCTTGAATCGATAGCAGATGCGTCCTGGTAATACCGAAAAAATCTTACTCTTAATAAATTACTTTAACTTCTCACTCTATCCGCTTGAGTGTGTTTGATTTTTTCCGTCAGTTTTTCCCTCCTGTAATCCTTCCACCTTCCTTTGTTGCGCTAAATCGCCGTCCTGTAAGGGATTTCCTTATGAACGTGCCTTGACGGTGTGGCGGGCGGATTCCTATAGTGTGCGCAAGTGGCAGAAAGTGGGATGAAGTGGGTTTTCTGGCACAAAAAAGCTAACATTGTGGGGAATCGCAGCCGTGTTCCGCGGAGCCAACGCCGTCAGCCTCGATGCAAAGGGCCGTCTCGCCATGCCGAGCCGGTACCGTGACGAGCTCGATTCGCGTTGCAATGGTCAATTGATCGTGACCATCGACGCCGTTGACCCCTGCTTGTGTGTTTATCCCCTCGATGAGTGGGAGCAGATAGAAGCCAAGTTGCGTGCCTTGCCGTCGTTGCGTGAGGAAAACCGTCGCCTGCAGCGTTTGCTGATCGGCAATGCGGTGGACCTGGAGCTCGATGGCAGTGGGCGTTTCCTGGTACCGCCCCGCCTGCGTGAGTACGCCAAGCTGGACAAGAAGGCGATGCTGGTGGGGCAGCTGAACAAATTCCAGCTGTGGGATGAGGATGCCTGGAACGCGGTTTCGGCAGCCGACCTTGCAGCTATTCAACAACCGGGCGCCATGCCCGATGATTTGCGTGACCTGATCCTGTGACCATAGATAGCGGCTTCAACCACATCACCGTCCTCCTCGACGAAGCCGTCGAGGCATTGGCCCTGCGCGCCGACGGTTGCTATCTGGACGGCACCTTCGGGCGTGGCGGCCACAGCCGCCTGATCCTCAGCAAGCTCGGGCCGCAAGGGCGGTTGCTGGGGTTCGACAAGGATCCTCAGGCGATTGCCACCGGGCAAGCGCTGGCGGCCGAAGACGGCCGCTTTGTCATTGTGCAGCGCAGCTTTGCCGAACTCGGCGACGAAGTGCGCGCTCGCGGCCTGGACGGCAAGGTCAGCGGCATTCTGCTCGACCTGGGCGTATCCTCGCCGCAGCTGGACGACCCCGAGCGCGGCTTCAGCTTCCTTAACGACGGCCCGCTGGACATGCGCATGAACCCGGGCCAGGGCATCAGCGCCGCCGAGTTCGTCGCCACCGCCCCCGTCGAAGAAATTGCCCGCGTGTTCAAGGAGTACGGCGAGGAGCGCTTCGCCGGTCGCATGGCGCGCGCCGTGGTCGAGCGCCGCGAGAAGCAGCCGTTCACCCGTACCGCCGACCTGGCGGAAGTGCTCAAGGTCGCCAACCCTGCCTGGGAAAAGGGCAAGAACCCTGCGACCCGCGCCTTCCAGGGGCTGCGTATCCATGTCAACAACGAGCTTGGCGACCTCGAGACCGGCCTTGAAGCCGCGCTCGACGCCCTTGAGGTGGGTGGCCGCCTGGCAGTGATCAGCTTCCACTCGTTGGAAGACCGTATCGTCAAACTGTTCATGCGCAAGCTGGTCAAGGGCGAGGCAGACAATCTGCCGCGCAACCTGCCGGTCCAGCACAAGGCCTTCGAGCCGAAGATCAAATTGATCGGCAAGGCGCAGTTCGCCTCCGAAGCCGAACTCAAGGCCAACCCGCGGTCGCGCAGCGCCGTGATGCGGGTAGCGGAGAAGTTGCGGTGAGCAGGCTGTTTGCCAAGCCGCTGCCAGGCGGAAGCTTCCTGATGCTTCTGCTGTTCGTCGCCGTCCTGATTTCGTCGATCGCCGTTTCCTACAGCGCCCACTGGAACCGTCAGTTGCTCAACACCCTGTACGGTGAACTGAACGAGCGCGACAAGGCCCAGGCCGAGTGGGGCCGGTTGATCCTCGAGCAAAGCACCTGGACTGCCTCCAGCCGTATCGAGAGCCTGGCCTCGGAGCAGCTCAGGATGCGCGTGCCCGCCGCCGACGAAGTGCGGATGGTGGCGCCATGATGAAGCTCGAAGGCGCACTCTACCCCTGGCGCTTCCGGGTAGTGATCGGTTTGCTGGCGCTGATGGTCGGTGCCATCTGCTGGCGCATCATCGACCTGCAGGTTGTCGACCGCGACTTCCTCAAGGGGCAGGGCGACGCCCGCAGCCTGCGTCATATTCCCATCCCCGCGCACCGCGGCCTGATCACCGATCGCAACGGCGAGCCGCTGGCTGTCAGTACGCCCGTCACCACCTTGTGGGCCAACCCCAAGGAAATGCAAGCGGCCAAGGATCGCTGGCCACAGCTGGCCGCCGCGCTTGGGCAGAATCCGCAGCAGCTGAGCGAGCGCCTCACCCAGCAGGCGAGCAAGGAGTTCATCTACCTGGTCCGCGGCCTGACCCCGGAGCAGGGCCAGCACGTCCTCGACCTGAAGGTTCCAGGCGTCTATGGCCTCGAAGAGTTCCGCCGTTTCTATCCGGCCGGCGACGTCACCGCACACATGGTCGGCTTCACCGACCTGGATGACCATGGTCGTGAAGGCGTCGAACTCGCCTACGACGAATGGCTCGCCGGGGTGCCCGGCAAGCGGCAGGTGATCAAGGACCGGCGTGGCCGGCTGATCAAGGACATCCAGGTAACCAAGAACGCCAAGGCCGGCAAGACCTTGGCGTTGTCGATAGACCTGCGTCTGCAATACCTGGCCACCCGCGAGCTGCGCAACGCCATTGCCGAACAGGAAGCCAAGGCCGGCAGCCTGGTGATCATGGACGTCAAGACCGGCGAGGTCCTGGCCATGGTCAACCAGCCGACCTACAACCCGAACAACCGCCGCAGCATGTTCCCGGCCGCGATGCGCAACCGGGCGATCATCGATGTGTTCGAGCCGGGCTCGACGGTCAAGCCGATTTCGATGAGCGCAGCCTTGCAGAGTGGCCGCTGGAAGGTCACCGACAAGGTCGAGGTCTATCCGGGCAGCCTGCAAATCGGCCGCTACACCATCAAGGACGTGTCGCGCAGCGAGGGCCCGATTCTCGACCTGACCGGCATCCTGATCAACTCGTCCAACGTCGGCATGAGCAAGATCGCCTTCGATATCGGTGGCGAGGCCATCTACCGGGTCATGTCCCAGGTAGGCCTGGGCCAGTACACCGGCCTTGGCTTCCCCGGCGAGCGTGTCGGCAACCTGCCCAACCACCGCGAGTGGCGCAAGGCCGAGACCGCGACCTTGTCGTATGGCTACGGCGTGTCGGTGACAGCCCTGCAACTGGTGCATGCCTACGCCGCACTGGCCAACGACGGCAAGATGGTGCCGCTGTCGATCCTCAAGGTCGACAAGGCCCCGGAATCGGTCCAGGCGATCCCCAAGGAAACCGCCGAAACCGTGCAGGGCATGCTGCAGCAGGTAATCGAAGCACCGCGCGGGGTATTCCGTGCCCAGGTGCCGTTCTACCACGTGGGTGGCAAGTCCGGTACGGCGCGTAAAGCCACCGTCGGTTCCAAGGGCTACACCGAGAACGCCTACCGTTCGCTGTTCGCCGGCTTCGGCCCGATGAGCGACCCGCGCTATGCCATCGTCGTGGTCATCGACGAGCCGAGCAAGGGCGGCTACTTCGGCGGCCTGGTCTCGGCCCCCGTATTCAGCAAAGTGATGTCGGGCACCCTGCGCCTGATGAATGTACCGCCGGACAACCTGCCGCCCTCGACGCAGCAAGCCAGCGCAGTACCCGCCAAGGGAGGGCGAGGTTGATGACGATGCCATTGAGCAAACTGTTCGCCCATGCCAGCCGCGATCCGTTGATCCGTGAGCTGACCCTGGACAGCCGCCAGGTGCGCCAGGGCGATCTGTTCCTCGCCGTGCCGGGCGCCAAGGTCGACGGCCGTGAGCATATTGCCGACGCGCTGGCCCGTGGCGCCGCCGCGGTCGCCTATGAAGAGCAGGGCACCTGCGTGTTGCCGCTTACCGACGCACCGCTGATCCCGGTCAAGGGGCTGATCGGCCAGCTGTCGCAGATCGCCGGACGCTTCTATGGCGAACCCAGCCGCCAGTTGAACCTGGTGGGTGTCACCGGTACCAACGGCAAGACCAGCGTCACCCAGCTGGTGGCCCAGGCGCTCGACGCCCTTGGTCAGCGTTGCGGGCTGATCGGCACCCTGGGCACCGGCTTCTACGGTGAATTGCAGAGCGGCCGCCTGACCACGCCGGACCCCATCGCCGTGCAGTCGACCCTGAACGACCTGAAAAAAGCGGGTGCCAGGGCCGTGGCCATGGAAGTGTCCTCTCACGCCCTCGAGCAGGGGCGGGTCGCCGCGCTGGAGTTCGATATCGCGGTGATGACCAACCTGTCGCGCGATCACCTGGACTATCACGGCAGCATGGAGGCCTATGAGGCCGCCAAGGCCAAGCTGTTCGCCTGGCCGAGCCTGCGTTGCCAGGTGGTCAACCTGGATGATGAGTTCGGACGCCGCCTGGCTGCCGATTTCGCCCGCCGCCCGAGTACCGATCATATCGAGACCCGGTTGCTCAGCTACAGCCTGGAAAACCCGGACGCTTCGCTGTTCTGCCGCGAGGCCACGTTCGACGATGATGGCGTACGTGCCACCCTCGTCACCGCACAGGGCGAGCGCAGCCTGCGCAGCCAGCTGCTGGGGCGCTTCAACCTGAGCAACATGCTGGCGGCGGTGGCTACCCTGCTGGCGCTGGACTATTCGCTGGACGAGATCCTGAAAGTCACTCCGCAGCTGCAGGGCCCGGTCGGCCGCATGCAGCGCCTGGGTGGCGGTAAAAAGCCGTTGGTGGTGGTCGACTACGCCCACACCCCGGATGCCCTGGAAAAGGTGCTCGAGGCATTGCGCCCGCACGCCCACGGCAAGTTGCTGTGCCTGTTCGGCTGTGGTGGTGATCGTGACGCCGGCAAGCGCCCGCTGATGGCGGCGGTGGCCGAGCGCCTGGCCGATCGTGTGTTGGTGACTGATGACAATCCGCGCACTGAAGACCCGCAGCGTATCTTCGATGACATTCGCCCCGGCTTTGCCCAGCCCGACGGCGTGGAGTTCGTCGCCGGCCGTGGCCTGGCCATTGCCCATCTGGTCGCCACTGCTGCTGCCGAGGATGTGATCGTCCTGGCCGGCAAGGGCCACGAGGATTACCAGGAGATCAATGGCGAGCGCCATGACTTCTCCGATCTGGTCGAAGCCGAGAAGGCCCTAGCCGCCTGGGAGGCTCCACATGCTTAAGCCCATGATGCTCAGCCAGCTGACTGCTGCTTTGAACGCATGCCTGGCAGGCGCCGACGCCAGTTTCACCGGCGTCAGCATTGACAGCCGCAGCGTCGCTGCCGGTCAACTGTTCGTCGCCCTCAGCGGGCCGCGCTTCGATGGCCATGACTACCTGGCCGATGTGAAGGCCAAGGGGGCCGTCGCCGCGCTGGTCGAGCGCGAAATCACCGATGTCGATCTGCCGCAACTGGTGGTTGCCGACTGCCGTGTAGCGCTTGGCCAGCTCGGCGCGCTGAATCGTGCTGCCTTCGACAAGCCGGTGGTGGCCATTACTGGCTCCAGCGGCAAGACCACGGTCAAGGAAATGCTCGCCGCGATCCTGCGTACCCGCGGGCCGGTGCATGCCACCCGTGGCAACCTCAACAACGACCTCGGCGCACCGCTGACCCTGCTGGAAATCGCTCCGGAGCACAGCGCCGCGGTGATCGAACTGGGGGCCTCGCGCATCGGCGAGATCCGCTACACCGTCGGCCTGACCCGGCCGCAGGTGGTCATCATCAACAACGCCGGTACCGCCCACGTCGGTGAGTTCGGCGGCCCGGAGAAGATCGTCGAGGCCAAGGGCGAGATCCTCGAAGGCCTGGGCGAGGGTGGCACGGCCATCCTCAACCTGGCCGACAAGGCGTTCGACATCTGGCGCCAGCGCGCGGGCAATCATCGCGTTATCAGCTTCGCGCTGGACAATCCGCAGGCCGACTTCCACGCCAGCGATATTGGCCGCGACGCCCGTGGTTGCCCCTCGTTCACCCTGCATGGCCCGGACGGCAGCGTCCCGGTGCAACTGAACCTGCTCGGCACCCATAACGTCAGCAACGCCCTGGCCGCCGCCGCTGCAGCCTATGCCGTTGGTCTGAGCCTGAGCGGCATCGCCGCCGGCCTTGGCGCCGTGCAACCGGTCAAGGGCCGTACCGTTGCGCAGATTGCGCCGAATGGTGTGCGGGTGATCGACGACAGCTACAACGCAAATCCCACCTCGATGTGTGCCGCCATTGATATACTCGCCGGCTTTTCCGGCCGCACCGTCCTGGTGCTCGGGGATATCGGCGAACTGGGGCAATGGGCCGAGGAAGGTCATCGCCAGGTGGGTGACTACGCACGTGGCAAGGTCAATGCGCTGTACGCGGTGGGCACCAACATGGCCTACGCCGTTAAGGCATTCGGTACCAATGGCCGCCATTTCGCCACTCAAGCTGAGCTGATCGAAGCCGTCAAGGCCGAGACCGCCAGCGACACCACTATCTTGATCAAGGGCTCGCGCAGCGCTGCGATGGAAAACGTCGTGGCCGCACTGTGCGGCGCCAGCGGGGAGAAACATTAATGCTGCTGCTGTTGGCTGAGTATCTGCAACAGTTCCACAAGGGCTTCGCGGTCTTCCAGTACCTGACCCTGCGCGGGATCCTGGGTGTACTGACCGCGCTGTCCCTGGCCCTGTGGCTGGGCCCGTGGATGATCCGTACCCTGCAGATCCGCCAGATCGGTCAGGCCGTGCGTAACGACGGCCCGCAATCGCACCTGTCCAAGTCCGGCACCCCGACCATGGGCGGTGCGCTGATCCTCTCCGCCATCGCCATCAGCACCCTGCTGTGGGCTGACCTGACCAACCGCTATGTATGGGTGGTGCTGATCGTCACCCTTGCGTTCGGCGCCATCGGCTGGGTCGACGACTACCGCAAGGTCATCGAGAAGAATTCACGCGGCCTGCCGAGCCGCTGGAAGTATTTCTGGCAGTCGGTGTTCGGCCTGGCTGCGGCGATCTTCCTGTATAAGACCGCGCCGACCAGCGTCGAGACCACGCTGATCATCCCGATGCTCAAGGACCTGGCCATCCCGCTGGGCGCCGGCTTCATCGTGCTGACCTATTTCGTCATCGTCGGCTCGAGCAACGCGGTCAACCTGACCGACGGCCTCGATGGCCTGGCGATCATGCCGACGGTGATGGTCGGCGGCGCGCTGGGCATCTTCTGCTACCTGTCGGGCAACGTGAAGTTCGCCGAATACCTGCTGATCCCGTACGTGCCGGGCGCGGGCGAACTGATCGTGTTCTGCGGCGCGCTGATCGGCGCGGGCCTGGGCTTCCTGTGGTTCAACACCTACCCGGCCCAGGTATTCATGGGCGACGTCGGCGCGCTGGCCCTGGGCGCTGCGCTGGGCACCATCGCGGTGATCGTGCGCCAGGAAGTCGTCCTGTTCATCATGGGCGGCGTGTTCGTGATGGAAACCCTGTCGGTGGTCATCCAGGTGGCCTCGTTCAAGCTCACCGGCAAGCGCGTGTTCCGCATGGCGCCGATCCACCACCACTTTGAACTCAAGGGTTGGCCCGAGCCACGGGTGATCGTCCGCTTCTGGATCATCACCGTGATTCTCGTGCTGATTGGCCTTGCCACCCTGAAACTGAGGTAAACGAGCGTGTCACTGATCGCTTCCGACCAATTCCGCATCGTTGTCGGCCTCGGCAAGAGCGGCATGTCCCTGGTTCGCTTCCTGGCGAGCCGGGGCATTGCCTTTGCGGTCGCCGACACCCGCGAGCAACCGCCGGAACTGGACACCCTGCGCCGTGAATACCCGCAGGTGGAAGTGCGCTGTGGCGAGCTGGACGTGGACTTCCTGTGCCGGGCCAGCGAGCTGTATGTCAGCCCGGGCCTGGCCCTGGCTACGCCTGCGCTGCAACAGGCTGCCGCGCGTGGCGTCAAGCTGTCCGGGGACATCGAGCTGTTCGCCCATCACGCCAAGGCGCCGATCGTGGCCATCAGCGGCTCCAACGCCAAGAGCACCGTGACCACCCTGGTCGGCGAGATGGCCGCCAAGGCAGGCAAACGTGTGGCGGTCGGCGGCAACCTCGGCACCCCGGCCCTGGACCTGCTGGCTGATGACGTCGAGCTGTACGTGCTGGAGCTGTCGAGCTTCCAGCTGGAGACCACCGACCAGCTCAACGCCGAAGTAGCCACCGTGCTGAACATCAGCGAAGACCATATGGACCGCTACAGCGGCCTGCCGGCCTATCACCTGGCCAAGCACCGGATCTTCCGCGGCGCCCGCCAGGTGGTGGTCAACCGCCAGGATGCCCTGAGCCGTCCGTTGCCGGTCGAAGGCCGTCCGTGCTGGACCTTTGGCCTCAACGCACCGGACTTCAAGGCCTTCGGCCTGCGTGAAGTGGATGGCGAGAAATACCTGGCGTTCGAGTTCCAGACCCTCATGCCAGTGCGTGAGCTGAAGATCCGCGGCGCCCACAATCACAGCAACGCCCTGGCTGCCCTGGCCCTCGGCCACGCCGTCGGCCTGCCGTTCGAGCCGATGCTCGAAGCGCTGCGCGAATTCAAGGGCCTGGCCCATCGTTGCCAGTGGGTGCGCGAGCGCAACGGCGTGAACTGGTACGACGATTCCAAGGCCACCAACGTCGGTGCCGCGCTGGCGGCCATCGAAGGCCTGGGTGCCGATATCGAGGGCAAACTGGTGCTGATCGCCGGCGGCGATGGCAAGGGCGCCGATTTTGCGGCCTTGCGCACCCCGGTGGCGCAGCATTGCCGCGCCGTGGTGCTGATCGGCCGCGATGCCGCACGCCTGGCCGAAACCCTGAAGGATGCCGTGCAACTGGTGCCCGTGCAGACCCTCGATGAGGCCGTGCAGCGTTGCGCCGAGCTGGCCCGCGCCGGTGACGCCGTGCTGCTGTCGCCGGCCTGCGCCAGCCTCGACATGTTCAAGAACTTTGAAGAACGCGGGCGCCTGTTCGCCCAGGCAGCGGAGGGGCTGGCATGATCTTCGGCATCCTCAAGCCGTACCCGTCGCCGCTGATCAGCGGCCGTGGCATCGACCTCGACTTCCCGCTGCTGGCCGGTTGCCTGGCGCTGCTCGGCCTGGGCCTGGTGATGATTACCTCGGCTTCCTCCGAAGTGGCCGCGGTGCAGTCGGGCAACCCGCTGTACCACATGTTCCGCCACCTGGTGTACGTCACTCTGGGCCTGGGCGCCGGGTTGATGACCATGCTGGTGCCGATCGCCACCTGGCAGCGCATGGGCTTCATGATGCTGATCGGCGCCTTCGGCCTGCTGGTGCTGGTGCTGGTGCCCGGTATCGGCCGTGAGGTGAACGGTTCGATGCGTTGGATCGGCTTCAGCTTCTTCAACGTCCAGCCGTCGGAGATCGCCAAGGTCTTCGTGGTCATTTATCTCGCTGGCTACCTGGTGCGTCGCCAGACCGAGGTGCGCGAGAGCTGGATGGGCTTCTTCAAACCGTTCATCGTGCTGCTGCCAATGGCCGGCCTGCTGCTGATGGAGCCGGACTTCGGTGCCACGGTGGTGATGATGGGCGCTGCGGCGGCCATGCTGTTCCTCGGTGGGGTGGGGCTGTTCCGCTTCTCGCTGATGGTGGTGCTGGCGGTCATATCGGTGGTGGTGCTGGTCCAGGCCCAGCCTTACCGGATGGCGCGCCTGATCACCTTCACCGACCCCTGGAGCGATCAGTTCGGCTCCGGCTACCAGCTGACCCAGGCGTTGATCGCTTTCGGGCGCGGCGAATGGTTGGGCGTGGGCTTGGGCAATAGCGTGCAGAAGCAGTTCTACCTGCCCGAGGCGCACACCGACTTCGTGTTCTCGGTGCTGGCCGAAGAGCTGGGGGTGATCGGCTCGCTGCTGACCATCGCACTGTTCGTGTTCATCACCGTGCGTGCCCTGTACATCGGCCTGTGGGCCGAGAAGGCCAAGCAGTACTTCGCCGCCTACATGGCCTTCGGCCTGTCGTTCCTGTGGATCGGCCAGTTTTTGATCAACATCGGCGTGAACGTCGGCCTGTTGCCGACCAAGGGCCTGACCCTGCCGTTCCTCAGCTACGGGGGCAGTTCCCTGGTGATCTGTTGCGCCTGTGTCGGCCTGCTTTTACGCATCGAGTGGGAGAGTCGCACCCATCTGGGCAGCGAGGAACACGAGTTCAAGGAGAGCGATTTTGCCGAGGAGACCAGTCATGGCCGCTGACGGCAAGAATGTCCTGATCATGGCCGGTGGCACCGGGGGCCACGTGTTCCCGGCCCTGGCCTGTGCCCGCGAGTTCCAGGCCCGCGGCTACAGCGTGCACTGGCTGGGTACCCCGCGTGGCATCGAGAACGAACTGGTGCCCCAGGCCGGCCTGCCGCTGCACCTGATCCAGGTCACCGGCCTGCGCGGCAAGGGCAAGCTGTCGCTGCTCAAGGCGCCGTTCACCCTGGTCAAGGCCGTGCTGCAGGCGCGGCGCATCGTCCGTGAGCTCAAGCCGGTCTGCGTGGTCGGCTTCGGTGGCTATGTGACCGGCCCCGGTGGCGTAGCCGCGCGGTTGTGTGGCGTGCCACTGGTGATCCACGAGCAGAATGCCCGCGCCGGTACCACCAATCGTTTGCTGCTGCCGCTGGCCGCGCGTGTCTGCGAAGCATTCCCGGACACCTTTGCCGCCAGCGACAAGCTGCGCACCACCGGCAATCCGGTGCGCCCGGAGCTGTTCATGGACGCCCTGCGCGCCCCCCTGGCCGAGCGCCGTGCGCGCCTGTTGGTCATGGGCGGCAGCCTGGGTGCGGAACCATTGAACAAATTGTTGCCTAAGGCCCTGTCCGAGGTGCCGGCGAACCTGCGCCCCGAAGTCTTCCACCAGGCGGGCAGGAACCACGCGCCCGTCACCGCCGAGCGTTATCACGAGGCGGGGGTCGAGGCCCAGGTCGAACCGTTCATCAAGGACATGGCCCATGCCTATGGCTGGGCCGATATGGTGGTGTGCCGGGCCGGTGCCCTGACCGTCAGCGAACTCGCGGCGGCGGGCCTGCCCTCGATGCTGGTGCCCTTGCCCCATGCCATCGACGACCACCAGACCCACAACGCCCAATACCTGGCACGTGAAGGCGCCGCCTTCCTGATGCCACAAGCGACTACTGGCGCAGCGCAGCTCGCTGAACGCCTGAACGAGGTGCTGATGCAACCCGAGAAACTCAATGCCATGGCCGGCACCGCCCGCCGCCTGGCCAAACCTGCCGCAACCAGCACCGTGGTGGATATCTGCCTGGAGGTGGCCCATGGTTGAGAGCCAGAAAGCCATGCCGCATCCGAAGATGGGCCGTATCCGTCGCATTCACT
Organism: Pseudomonas sp. CCOS 191; assembly: GCF_001007005.1. Lineage (NCBI taxonomy): Bacteria > Pseudomonadati > Pseudomonadota > Gammaproteobacteria > Pseudomonadales > Pseudomonadaceae > Pseudomonas > Pseudomonas sp. CCOS 191. The sequence continues at coordinate 4,956,729 of NZ_LN847264.1, read as the reverse complement.
TCGTCGGTATCGGCGGCGTGGGCATGTGCGGCATCGCCGAAGTGCTGCTGAACCTCGGCTATGAAGTGTCCGGCTCCGACCTCAAGGTGTCGCCGGTCACCGAGCGCCTTGAGTCGTTCGGCGCCGAGATCTTCGTCGGCCACCGCGCCGAGAACGCCGCCAACGCCGATGTGCTGGTGGTGTCCAGCGCGATCAATCCGGCCAACCCGGAAGTCGCCACCGCACTGGAGCGCCGCATCCCTGTGGTGCCGCGTGCCGAGATGCTCGCCGAGCTGATGCGCTATCGCCATGGCGTGGCGGTGGCCGGCACCCACGGCAAGACCACCACCACCAGCCTGCTGGCCTCGGTGTTCGCCGCCGGTGGCCTGGACCCGACCTTTGTCATCGGTGGTCGCCTGACCGCGGCCGGGACCAACGCGCAGTTGGGCACCAGCCGCTACCTGATCGCCGAAGCCGACGAGAGCGACGCCAGCTTCCTGCACCTGCAGCCCATGGTGGCCGTGGTCACCAACATCGACGCCGACCACATGGCCACCTACGAAGGCGACTTCAACAAGCTGAAGAAGACCTTCGTCGAGTTCCTGCACAACCTGCCATTCTATGGGCTGGCGGTGATGTGCCTGGACGACCCGGTGGTGCGCGAGATTCTGCCGCAGGTCAAGCGCCCGACGGTTACCTACGGCTTCAGCGAAGAGGCCGACATCCGCGCCATCAATGTGCGTCAGCAGGGCATGCAGACCCACTTCACCGTGCTGCGCCGTGACTGCGAGCCGCTGGAAGTGTCGGTGAACATGCCGGGCAACCACAACGTGCTCAACGCTTTGGCGACCATCGCCATCGCCACCGACGAAGGCATCAGCGACGAGGCCATCGTCCAGGGCCTGTCGGGCTTCCAGGGCGTCGGTCGACGCTTCCAGGTCTACGGCGAGCTGCCGGTCGACGGTGGCAGCGTGATGCTGGTCGACGACTATGGCCACCACCCGACCGAGGTCGCCGCGGTGATCAAGGCCGTGCGTGGTGGCTGGCCGAGCCGCCGCCTGGTGATTGTCTACCAGCCGCACCGCTATAGCCGCACCCGCGACCTGTACGACGATTTCGTGCAGGTGCTGGGCGATGCCAACGTGCTGCTGCTGATGGAGGTCTACCCGGCCGGCGAAGAGCCGATCCCCGGCGCCGACAGCCGCCAGCTGTGCCACAGCATCCGCCAGCGCGGCAAGCTCGACCCGATCTATATCGAACGCGGCGCCGAGCTCGCGCCGCTGGTCAAGCCGCTGCTGCGTGCCGGCGACATCCTGATCTGCCAGGGTGCCGGCGATGTCGGCGGCCTGGCCCCGCAATTGATGAAAAGCCCGCTGTTCGCAGGCGCCAAGCAGGAGAAGTCGAAATGACCAGCGCCTACGACAAGTTGCATTCGACCCTGGACGTCAAGGCCTTTGGCCGCGTCGCCGTGCTGTACGGTGGCAAGAGTGCCGAGCGTGAGGTTTCCCTGAAGTCGGGCAAGGCAGTGATCGAGGCGCTGACCAACGCTGGTGTCGACGTAGTCGCCATCGACGTCGGCGACGACCTGCTGACCCGCCTGCAGAGCGAGAAGATCGACCGCGCCTTCATCATTCTCCACGGCCGTGGCGGTGAAGACGGCAGCATGCAGGGCCTGCTCGAGTGCCTGGGGATTCCCTACACCGGCAGTGGCATCCTCGCCTCGGCGCTGGCCATGGACAAGCTGCGCACCAAGCAGGTGTGGCAGAGCCTGGGTATCCCCACGCCGCGTCACGCCGTGCTGGCCAGCGAGCAGGATTGCGTGGCCGCCAGTGCGGAACTGGGCTTCCCGTTGATCGTCAAACCCGCCCATGAAGGTTCGAGCATCGGCATGGCCAAGGTGAACAGCGAGCAAGAGCTGGTCGCCGCCTGGAAAGACGCCGCCAACTACGATTCGCAGGTACTGGTCGAGCAATGGATCCACGGCCCGGAATTCACCATCGCCGTGCTGCGTGGCCAGGTGCTGCCGCCGATCGCGCTGGGCACCCCGCACGTGTTCTACGACTACGACGCCAAGTACATCGCCAATGACACCCAGTACCGCATCCCGTGCGGCCTGGACAGCGTCAAGGAGCAAGAGCTGATCGACCTTACCGCGCGCGCCTGCGATGCCGTTGGCATCGAGGGCTGGGGCCGTCTGGACGTGATGCAGGACGAGCAGGGCCGTTTCTGGCTGCTCGAGGTCAACACCGCACCGGGCATGACCGACCATAGCCTGGTGCCCATGGCGGCCCGTGCCGCCGGCCTGGACTTCCAGCAACTGGTGCTGGCGATCCTGGCCGACAGCGTAGCGACGAGAGGTTAATAGCCATGCAAGGCGCGATGATACGTCAGCAGCCACCCGTTACCGGCCGTAGCAAGCCGGTGCCGCGTGGTGCCAGCCGACTGGTGGCCGACGAGCCCGTATCGGCGCGCCTGCCGCGGCCAAGCTTCGGCGGCCTCAAGCACCTGCTGTGGCCGATATTGCTGGTGGCCGCCGGTTTTGGTGCCTATGAGGGTGCCATTCGCCTGATGCCCTACGCCGACCGGCCGATCACCAAGATCGCCGTGCAGGGCGACCTCAGCTACATCAGCCAGCAGGCGGTGCAGCAGCGGATCGCGCCCTACGTGGCGGCGAGCTTCTTCACCGTCGACCTCGCGGCGATGCGCGTCGAGCTCGAGCAGATGCCCTGGATCGCCCACGCCGAAGTGCGCCGGGTGTGGCCGGACGAGGTGGTGATCCGCCTGGAAGAACAGTTGCCGGTGGCGCGCTGGGGCGACGAGGCCTTGCTCAACAACCAGGGCCAGGCCTTCACCCCGCGCGAGCTGGCCAACTACGAGCACCTGCCGCAGCTGTTCGGGCCGCAGCGCGCTCAGCAACAAGTCATGCAGCAGTATCAGGTATTGAGCCAGATGCTGCGCCCCATGGGCTTTTCCATCGCTCGCCTGGAGCTGCGCGAGCGAGGCAGCTGGTTCCTGACCACTGGCGCGGGTAGCGCCGGCCCAGGCATCGAGCTGCTGCTGGGGCGCGACCATTTGGTGGAGAAGATGCGCCGTTTCATTGCCATTTACGACAAATCGCTTAAAGACCAGATCACCAATATCGCCCGCATCGATCTGCGTTATTCCAACGGACTTGCCGTTGGTTGGCGGGAACCGAATGCACCGACGACGGCCCAACCCGCCGTTGCGAAGAATTAGAGAGAGGCAGGACCATGGCAAACGCGCATAGCGGCAAAATGATCGTCGGGCTGGACATCGGCACCTCCAAGGTGGTGGCGCTGGTGGGGGAAGTCGGCGAGGACGGCACCCTGGAGATCGTCGGGATCGGCACCCACCCGTCACGCGGCCTGAAGAAGGGCGTGGTGGTGAATATCGAATCGACCGTGCAGTCGATCCAGCGCGCCGTCGAAGAGGCCCAGCTGATGGCCGGCTGCCGCATCCATTCGGCGTTCGTCGGTGTTGCTGGCAACCATATCCGCAGCCTGAACTCCCACGGCATCGTCGCCATCCGCGACCGCGAAGTCAGCACCGCTGACCTCGAGCGCGTGCTCGATGCCGCCCAGGCCGTGGCCATCCCGGCTGACCAGCGGGTGCTGCACACCCTGCCGCAGGACTACGTGATCGACAACCAGGAAGGCGTGCGCGAGCCCCTGGGCATGTCGGGCGTGCGCTTGGAAGCCAAGGTCCACGTGGTTACCTGCGCGGTGAACGCGGCGCAGAACATCGAAAAATGCGTGCGTCGCTGCGGTCTGGAAATCGACGACATCATCCTTGAGCAACTGGCCTCGGCCTACTCGGTGCTGACCGACGACGAGAAAGAGCTGGGCGTGTGCCTGGTGGACATCGGTGGCGGCACCACCGACATCGCCATCTTCACCGAAGGCGCGATCCGCCACACTGCGGTGATCCCGATCGCCGGCGACCAGGTCACCAACGACATCGCCATGGCCCTGCGTACGCCTACGCAGTACGCCGAGGAAATCAAGATCCGCTACGCCTGCGCCCTGGCCAAGCTGGCCGGTGCCGGCGAGACCATCAAGGTGCCGAGCGTGGGTGATCGCCCGCCGCGCGAGCTGTCGCGCCAGGCCCTGGCCGAAGTGGTGGAGCCGCGTTACGACGAGCTGTTCACCCTGATCCAGGCCGAACTGCGTCGCAGCGGCTTCGAGGACCTGGTGCCGGCTGGCATCGTCCTCACCGGCGGCACCGCGAAGATGGAAGGCGCCGTGGAACTGGCCGAGGAAATCTTCCACATGCCGGTACGCCTGGGCGTGCCGCACAGCGTTCGGGGCCTCAGCGACGTGGTGCGCAACCCGATCTATTCCACCGGCGTGGGCCTGCTCACCTACGGCCTGCAGAAGCAGTCCGAGGACCCGTCCCTGACCGGTATCAGCAACAGCAACAGCAGCAACAACAGCTATGGCGATGAACCCAAGGGTCCAGTGCTTGAGCGACTCAAGCGTTGGGTCCAGAGCAACTTCTGAGTTTCAAAGCAGTAGTGGTAGGCGCGACAACTAGAGAACTGTAAGGAGAGGGAAAATGTTCGAGCTCGTAGACAACGTCCCGCAAAGTCCGGTCATCAAGGTGATCGGCGTCGGCGGTGGCGGCGGCAACGCCGTCAACCACATGGTCAAGAGCAGCATCGAGGGCGTGGAATTCATCTGCGCCAACACCGATGCTCAGGCGCTGAAAAACATCGGCGCGCGCACCATCCTGCAATTGGGCACCGGTGTGACCAAGGGCCTGGGTGCTGGCGCCAATCCGGAAGTCGGCCGCCAGGCCGCGCTGGAAGACCGTGAGCGCATCGCCGAAGTGCTGCAGGGCACCAACATGGTGTTCATCACCACCGGCATGGGTGGCGGTACCGGTACCGGCGCGGCGCCGATCATCGCCGAAGTGGCCAAGGAAATGGGCATCCTCACCGTCGCGGTGGTGACCCGTCCGTTCCCGTTCGAAGGCCGCAAGCGCATGCAGATCGCCGACGAAGGCATCCGCATGCTGGCTGAAAGCGTCGACTCGCTGATCACCATCCCCAACGAGAAGCTGCTGACCATCCTGGGCAAGGATGCAAGCCTCTTGTCCGCCTTCGCCAAGGCTGACGACGTGCTGGCCGGCGCCGTGCGCGGCATCTCGGACATCATCAAGCGTCCGGGCATGATCAACGTCGACTTCGCCGACGTACGCACCGTGATGGGCGAGATGGGCATGGCGATGATGGGTACCGGCTGCGCCAGCGGCCCGAACCGTGCTCGCGAAGCCACCGAGGCGGCGATCCGCAACCCGTTGCTCGAAGACGTCAACCTGCAGGGCGCCCGCGGCATCCTGGTGAACATCACCGCAGGGCCTGACCTGTCGCTGGGCGAGTACTCCGACGTGGGTAGCATCATCGAGGCCTTCGCCTCCGACCACGCGATGGTCAAGGTCGGCACCGTGATCGACCCGGACATGCGCGACGAGCTGCACGTGACCGTCGTGGCCACTGGCCTGGGCGCGCGCATCGAGAAACCGGTCAAGGTGGTCGACAACACCCTGCAGACCGCCCAGCAGGCGTACGAGGCTTCCAACCCGGCCCCGGTTCGCCAGGAGCAGTCGGCCGTCAACTACCGTGACCTGGAGCGTCCGACCGTGATGCGCAACCAGGCCCATGCAGGTGCCGCGGCAGCCGCTAAACTCAACCCTCAGGATGATCTGGACTACCTGGATATCCCGGCGTTCCTGCGTCGTCAGGCCGATTAATGGAATTTATCAGGGGTATAAGGGTGATTGGTGTTCAGCAAAGGCCGGGTCTGTTATCATCCCCAGCCTTTGTTGATACCTGTTCGCAATTTGCGCTGAAGCGGCCAATGCCATGATTAGACAACGCACCCTGAAGAATACCATCCGTGCCACAGGCGTCGGCCTGCACTCCGGGGAGAAGGTCTACCTGACCCTCAAGCCTGCGCCTGTCGACAGCGGCATCGTCTTCCGTCGCGCCGACCTCGACCCTGTGGTCGAAATCCCGGCGCGCGCGGCCAACGTCGGCGAGACCACCATGTCCACCACGCTGGTCAACGGTGACGTCAAAGTCGATACGGTCGAGCACCTGCTCTCCGCCATGGCGGGCCTGGGCATCGATAACGCCTACGTCGAGCTCTCCGCCTCGGAAGTGCCGATCATGGATGGCAGCGCCGGACCCTTCGTATTCCTGATCCAATCGGCCGGCCTGGAAGAACAGGACGCACCGAAGAAGTTCATCCGCATCCTGCGTGAAGTGACAGTGGAAGAGGGCGACAAGCGCGCCACTTTCCTGCCCTTCGACGGGTTCAAGGTGAGCTTCGAGATCGACTTCGATCACCCGGTCCTCAAGGGCCAGACCCAAAGCGCGGTCGTCGACTTCTCGAGCACCTCGTTCGTGAAGGAAGTCAGCCGTGCCCGTACCTTCGGTTTCATGCGTGACATCGAGTACCTGCGCAAGCACAACCTTGCGCTGGGTGGCAGTGTCGAGAACGCCATCGTCGTCGACGAAACCGGTGTGCTCAACGAAGACGGCCTTCGTTCCGATGACGAATTCGTCAAGCACAAGATCCTCGACGCCATCGGCGATCTGTACCTGCTGGGCAACAGCCTGATCGGCGAGTTCAAGGGCTACAAGTCCGGACACGCGCTGAACAACCAGCTGCTGCGCAAGCTGATCGCAGAAACCGACGCTTGGGAAGTGGTCACCTTCGAAGATGCCAGCACGGCACCGATCTCGTACATGCGCCCTGTTGCGGCTGTGTAAGTTCGAACACTCTCTCTAGTGATTAAGGCCACCTTCGGGTGGCCTTTTTTATGGCCAGAAGATGGCGCGTGGGAGCGGCGATCGTCTATCAGGCTTTGCCCTGCGCATGCGCGGCCAGGCGTTCCAGCGCGGCGCGCAGCTTCGGATCACTGATGCCCTGGGCCGAACCACGAATGCTCTCGGCAGCGTTCTCCGACAGCTCAGGTCCTTGCCCTTCGCGTTTGGCTGCCACCAGCGGCGGTTGCACCTTGAACAGTATGCGCGTCAGGTTGGCGAAGGCTTCCATGCCCAGGAGCTGACGCTGCAGGCGTTTCTGCTGGTAGCGCAGGCGGGTCGCCCAATGGCCGTCGGTAACTACCAGCAACAATGTCCCTTCCTTCCAGGAAGCCACGTGGCAATGCTCGCGGGCGGCTGGCTGCAGCTGGCTTTCCAGCAGGCGCTGCAGGTGCTCCAGGCGTTCGGCCTGGTTCAGCAGCAGGCGCAGCGGGCGCGCCTTGCGCAGCAGGGCCGAGGGCAGGTGGGCGGAGGAGGGTTTGTAGGCCATGGAGGTTCGCGGCGGGTTGCTAGACCGGCAGTTTAACAGGCGCCGCCTGATCGCGGGGCAAGCCCGCTCCAACGCAATGTGCGAAACAGCCATGCGGGCTGGGATCTTGATGCAAGTCATTCGCGATACGTTTCATCTGCGCGCACCTTGAACTTGCGCAAAAAGCCCCTATGTTAGTCAGGCCCCCTAAAAGCGCTGTGCCAGCATCGTGGAAATCCACCACTTTCCTCACCATCGTTTCCGGGTAGAATGCTCGTTCGCATGCGGCCTCTGGGCTGCACGGGCGACTCATGGGGCCGCCCTCCATCCCTACGTGTGGAAGATCCTGCCGATATGTTTGCGCCTTTGTTAAAAAAACTTTTTGGAAGCAAGAACGAGCGTGAAATCAAACGCATGCTCAAGACGGTGAGCACCGTCAATGCCTTCGAAGAGAAGATGGTGGCCCTCTCCGACGAGCAGCTGCGGGGCAAGACCGCAGAGTTCAAGGAACGCCTGGCCAAAGGCGAAACGCTTGATCAACTGTTGCCCGAAGCCTTTGCCGTGGCCCGTGAGGCTGGCAAGCGCGTGATGGGCATGCGTCACTTCGATGTCCAGCTGATCGGCGGCATGACCTTGCACGAAGGCATGATCGCAGAAATGCGTACCGGTGAAGGCAAGACCTTGGTCGGTACCCTGGCCGTCTACCTCAATGCGCTGTCCGGCAAGGGCGTGCACGTGGTCACGGTCAACGACTACCTGGCCCGCCGCGACGCCAACTGGATGCGCCCGCTGTACGAGTTCCTCGGCCTGACCGTGGGCATCGTCTCGGCCTTCCAGCCGCCGGAAGAGAAACGCGCCGCCTACGCCGCGGACATCACCTACGGCACCAACAACGAATTCGGTTTCGACTACCTGCGCGACAACATGGCGTTCAGCCAGGACGAGAAGTTCCAGCGTGAACTGAACTTCGCGGTGATCGACGAAGTCGACTCGATCCTCATCGACGAAGCGCGTACCCCGCTGATCATCTCCGGCCAGGCCGAGGACAGCTCCAAGCTGTACATCGAGATCAACCGCCTGATCCCGCGCCTGACCCAGCACATCGAGGAAGTCGAAGGCCAGGTGACCCAAGAGGGTCACTACAGCATCGACGAGAAGAGCCGCCAGGTCGAACTGAACGAGGCCGGCCACCAGTTCATCGAGGACATGCTCACCCAATCCGGCCTGCTGGCCGAGGGCGAGAGCCTGTACTCCGCGCACAACCTGGGCCTGCTGACCCACGTCTACGCCGGCCTGCGCGCGCACAAGCTGTTCCATCGCAACGTCGAGTACATCGTCCAGGACGGCCAGATCCTCCTGATCGACGAGCACACCGGCCGCACCATGCCGGGCCGCCGCCTGTCCGAGGGCCTGCACCAGGCCATCGAGGCCAAGGAAAACCTGAACATCCAGGCCGAGAGCCAGACCCTGGCCTCGACCACCTTCCAGAACTACTTCCGTCTGTACACCAAGCTGTCCGGCATGACCGGTACCGCCGACACCGAGGCGTTCGAGTTCGCGCAGATCTACGCGCTCAACGTGATGGTCATCCCGCCGAACAAGCCGTTGGCGCGCAAGGACTTCAACGACCTGGTGTACCTGACCGCCGACGAGAAGTACGCGGCGATCATCGCCGACATCAAGGAAAGCATGGCCCAGGGCCGTCCTGTCCTGGTCGGCACCGCGACCATCGAAACCTCCGAGCACATGTCCAACCTGCTCAAGAAGGAAGGTATCGACCACAAGGTCCTGAACGCCAAGTACCACGAGAAAGAAGCCGAGATCATCGCGCAAGCGGGTGCGCCGGGTGCCCTGACCATCGCCACCAACATGGCCGGCCGTGGTACCGACATCCTGCTGGGCGGTAACTGGGAGGCCGAAGTCGCCGCCCTGGACAACCCGACCGCCGAGCAGATCGCCCAGATCAAGGCCGACTGGCAGAAGCGTCATCAGCAAGTGCTGGAGGCCGGTGGCCTGCACGTGATCGCCTCCGAGCGCCACGAATCTCGCCGTATCGACAACCAGCTGCGTGGCCGTGCCGGCCGTCAGGGCGATGCCGGTTCGAGCCGCTTCTACCTGTCGCTGGAAGACAGCCTGATGCGCATCTTCGCCTCCGACCGGGTGAAGAACTTCATGAAGGCCCTGGGCATGCAGTCCGGCGAGGCCATCGAGCACCGCATGGTGACCAACGCCATCGAGAAAGCGCAGCGCAAGGTCGAGGGTCGCAACTTCGATATCCGCAAGCAACTGCTCGAATACGACGACGTGGCCAACGAACAGCGCAAGGTGATCTACCACATGCGCAACAGCCTGCTGGCGGCCGAGAACATCGGCGACACCATCGCCGAGTTCCGCCTGGAAGTGCTCGATGCCACCATCAGCCAGCACATCCCGCCGCAGTCGCTGCCCGAGCAGTGGGACGTGGCTGGCCTCGAGGCCTCGCTGTCCAGCGACTTCGCCATGAAGCTGCCGATCCAGCAGTGGCTCGACGAGGACGATCACCTCTACGAGGAGACCCTGCGCGAGAAGCTGCTCAAGGAAATCACCGACGCCTACAACGAGAAGGAAGACCAGGCCGGCATCGACGCCCTGCGTACCTTCGAGAAGCAGATCCTGCTGCGCGTGCTGGACGACCTGTGGAAAGACCACCTGTCGACCATGGACCACCTGCGCCACGGTATCCACCTGCGCGGCTATGCGCAGAAGAACCCCAAGCAGGAGTACAAGCGCGAATCCTTCACCCTGTTCCAGGAGCTGCTCGAGTCGATCAAGCGCGACACCATCCGCGTGCTGTCGCACGTTCAGGTCCGTCGCGAAGACCCGGTCGAGGAAGAAGCCCGTCTGCGCCGCGAGGCCGAGGAACTGGCCAGCCGCATGCAGTTCCAGCACGCCGCCGCACCTGGCCTGGAAGGCGAGCAACTGGCCGAGGAGGGCGCTGAAGTCGCCGTTGCATCGGCCCCTGTGCGCAACGACATGAAGCTCGGCCGCAACGAGCCTTGCTGGTGTGGCTCGGGCAAGAAATTCAAGCATTGCCATGGTCAGATTGAATGATCTGAACCACCTGCAGTAACGTGACACATCCGGGGCCGCTTTGCGGCCCCGCTTTTTGTTCTCAACCGATTTATCTAGGAGCGCTCTAATGGCTGTTGGTCTTGGTCCCCTGCCCACCCTGCACCCGGTTCCCGGTTTCGAACTCGGTATCGCCTCGGCGGGCATCAAGCGCCCAGGGCGCAAGGATGTGGTGGTGATGCGCTGCGCCGAAGGCTCCAGCGTCGCCGGCGTGTTCACCCTCAACGCCTTCTGCGCGGCACCGGTGATTCTCTCCAAGCAGCGCGTGCAGGGTACCGTGCGTTACCTGCTGACCAACACCGGCAACGCCAACGCCGGCACCGGCGCACCAGGCCTGGCCGCCGCCGAGCGCACCTGCGCCAAGCTGGCCGAACTGGCCGGCGTGCCAGCCGAGTCGGTCCTGCCGTTCTCCACCGGCGTGATCGGCGAGCCGCTGCCGGTCGAGAAGATCGAAGGCGCGCTGCAGGCCGCCCTGGATAACCTGTCGGAAAACAACTGGGCCGAAGCCGCCACCGGCATCATGACCACCGACACCCTGCCCAAGGGCGCCAGCCGTCAGTTCCAGTTCGACGGCAAGACCATTACCGTCACCGGTATCAGCAAGGGCGCGGGGATGATCCGCCCGAACATGGCCACCATGCTCGGCTACATCGCCACCGACGCCAAGGTCGCCCCGGCGGTGTTGAAGGACCTGATGCTCGACGGCGCCAACAAGTCGTTCAACCGCATCACCATCGACGGCGACACCTCGACCAACGACTGCTGCATGCTGATCGCCACCGGCAAGGCCGATGTGCCGGAAGTGACCGAGGCCAGCGGCGCGCTGTTCGAAGCACTGAAGCAAGCGGTGTTCGAAGTGTGCATGGAGGTGGCGCAGGCCATCGTCCGTGACGGCGAAGGCGCCACCAAGTTCGTCACCGTGCAGGTCAACGGTGGTGGCAACCACCAGGAGTGCCTGGACGTCGGCTACGCCGTGGCTCACTCGCCGTTGATCAAGACCGCGCTGTTCGCCTCTGATCCGAACTGGGGCCGCATTCTCGCAGCTGTCGGTCGCGCCGGCGTGCCCGAGCTGGATGTCAGCCTGATCGACGTGTATCTGGACAACGTGTGCATCGCCAGCAAAGGCGGGCGCAGCCCGAGCTACACCGAGGCGCAAGGCTCGGCGGTGATGGCCCAGGAAGAGATCACCATCCGCATCGACCTTGGCCGTGGCCAGTGCAGCGAAACCATCTGGACCACCGACCTGTCCCACGAGTACGTGAAGATCAACGCCGAATACCGCACCTGATTCGAGGGCCCTTTCGCGGGCTTGCCCCGCGAAGGGCTGCAAAGCAGCCCCCAAATTTCAGACACATGGAGCCGACCCATGAGCTATCACCTGATCATCGGCGACAAGCTGTATTCTTCCTGGTCGCTACGCGGCGCCCTGGCCCTTGAACTGGCCGGCGTACCCTACGAAGAAACCCTGATCAAACTCCGCCAGCCCGACACCCGCCAACGCATCCTCGCATTCTCCTCCTCCGGCAAGGTGCCGTTGCTCAAGACCGAGCACGGTGTGATCGCCGACTCCCTGGCCATCGCCGAATACCTCAACGAACGCCACCCCGAGGCCCAGCTGTGGCCCGTTGACGTAGCCGCCCGTGCCCAGGCGCGCTCCGCGTGCGCCCAGATGCACAGTGGCTTTTTCGCCCTGCGCGAGGCAATGCCGTTCGACCTGTCGCGCGATGCAGCATTGGAAAACACCCCGCTGGACGTGCAAGTGGACATCGACCGTATCGTCGCGCTGTGGTCCGAATGCCGTCTGGTGGCCAAGGACAGCGGGCCGTTCCTGTTCGGCAAGCCGACCCTGGCCGATGCCTTCTTCGCGCCAGTGGCCGTGCGTCTGCGCAGTTACCGGGTGGAGGTGCCAGCGGAGGCGGCCACTTATATCGAGACCATTTACCAGTGGCCAGCCTTCCAGGCCTGGCAGCAAGCTGGCCTGGCGGAGCGTGTAGGGTGAAACGGATTCATGTAGCAGCAGCGGTCATTCGCGGTAACGATGGCCGTATTCTCATTGCTCGACGTGCCGACAGCCAGCACCAGGGCGGTTTGTGGGAATTCCCTGGCGGTAAGGTGGAGGAGGGCGAAAGCGTCGAAGCGGCGCTGGCCCGAGAGCTTCGCGAGGAACTGGGTATCGACGTGACCCGTTCGCGGGCGCTGATCAAAGTCAGCCATGACTACCCGGACAAACAGGTGTTGCTGGATGTCCGCGAGGTCCAGGCGTTCACTGGCGAACCCCACGGCGCCGAAGGCCAGCCGCTCGCCTGGGTTACGCCACGGGAGTTGGCGCAATACGAGTTCCCCGAGGCCAACAAACCGATCGTGGCTGCGGCGCGCCTGCCGGATCAGTACCTGATTACCCCGGATGGTCTGGAAGTGCCGGAGATGCTCAAAGGCATTCAAAGGGCTGTGGCCAGCGGTATTCGCCTGATTCAGCTGCGTGCCCCGGACATGTACGACCCCAAGTACCGTGACGTCGCGGTGGATGCGGTAGGCCTGTGTGGCGGCAAGGCGCAGTTGATGCTCAAAGGGCCGCTGGAGTGGCTGGGAGACTTCCCGTCCGCTGGTTGGCACCTGACAGCGGCGCAATTGCGCAAATACGCAGCCAAGGGCCGGCCATTTCCGAAAGAGCGGTGGCTGGCGGCCTCCTGTCATAACGCAGAAGAGCTGGCGCTGGCTGAGCAGATGGGCGTGGATTTCGTCACCCTGTCGCCGGTGCAGGCGACTCAGACGCATCCTGAGGCTGCCCCGCTGGGATGGGATGAGGCGCAGCGGTTGATTGCAGGTTTCAGTCATCCGGTGTTCTTACTGGGTGGGGTAGGGCCGGGTGAGCGTGAGCAGGCCTGGGAAGCAGGGGCGCAGGGCGTTGCCGGGATTCGGGCGTTCTGGCCTCAGGCCTGACTAGCTCATTAGCCTGACAGCGGCGCTGGGCTGTCAGGCTTGTGCTGCAAGTGGTGGCTTTCAAACCGGTGGGGGCGGGCTCTTGACGTTGAACATCCAGCAAGCTGCACACCAGCACAGCGCTGAAAACATATTGTAAGGGAATAGCACCAGCCAGAAGGGCAGCATCCAATTTTTCTTGCCCTGCATTTCACCAGGCTCGCCTGTGCGCCAGGGGGCGTAGTGACGCCACGCCTGTTTTGGCGATAGGCAAATTGTGTTCAGAGGGATGCGCCACCAATCCGGTTCCTTGGGAGGAGGTAGTTTATCGGGGCCGTGGTCCATGAATCGGCAGATATACTCCCACAATTCTTGTGCATAGAGTGGATTGTCTTCGCTAGGGTTGTTGCTGGGGAACCATATTGCATCCTTTTGTCTCATCTTTCCGTCTTCTGGACGCTGAGCGATCGCTAATCCGTAGTCTATAGTGAATGAACTGCCGCTGAATTCGGTTTTTACAAAATAGCCGCCAACGCATTTCCTCCAGTCAATTGTCAGATTTTTTTTGTTCCGTTTGTAAAAAATTGTTTTGGAGCTCCGGTCGAAGTAAAGATGTGAGAGCCTTTTAATTAAAAATATACGGTACCAAAGGAACGGGGTGGCAAAGAAGGGGGCGATGATAACCAGGGCGGCAAGGGTGACATTGAGGTCGTCGGCGTACCATATGTGTGAATCACTCCATACGTAAGCTTCAAAAATAATTAAAAGTAGAGTGGTTGCGGTGTACATTTTGCCCATGAAAATTGAATCAGATATCCATGGGTTTCTAAGGCATAGATATTTTTTGTTGATTTCTACTAATTGGTCGCGAATTGCAGGGGCGATCGAGGATTGGCTGGATTTCTTAAATGTCCATGTGATTCTCATTCGTTTGGACTCACCGATAATGTAATAGTAGATTTGCCGTCTTCGTCAATTCCTTGTCGGGGGAAGTAATCGATCGACAAGCTAAGCGAGTTCCCCTGTGGGATTTCTGTGCTGAAATTAAGGATTAGCCCTTCGGGAACCAGTAAGGTAGTTGGGGTGGTATTAAGCAGAAAAGACTTTTTGGCAATAGTATCTTCACGGCTAAAACTCGCCGTCCACGTGCTTATGCCCAGCAAGAAGCCGCGAAGAAGTACTGTGATTTGTCCTCGATTATATGAGTGTTCGATACCAGTTTGGACAATCGTACCCCAATCAGGGTGCGACCAGTAGGTGGTGTTGTTAATGGAGCTATCGAAGTTCCCTATCCCTACCCCTAGCGTTTGCGCCTGTTCTTTGGAAGTTTTAATTGGTGTATAGAAGGTTAAATACCAATTTTTCACTTCATCTACGAGCGTTAAGAATGGGGGCAGCTTCATTGAAGCGTCAAGCTTGAGATGGGGGCGATTTTCACCGTCGTTTTGAAGTGTTCCAAATTTCGATCGAGCAGCCCAAAGTTCCATTGGGCCGTGTAAGTGCTCAGATGCCTTTTTCTGTAAGAATAGGCCAATTGTAAGGACGGCTGCCCCAGCTGCAATTGTGGAAATTGCCACCAGTCCCGCTAAAGACATCAAGGCTGCTGCGCTTGCTATAGCTAAGGTGCCTTCCAGGATCACAGCGGAACCAATGGAGATAACTATGCCTGAGATTGCGGTGTCTTCCGCAGCAGATTCGTTGCCATAATCGGCCTGTCGCTTGGCTTTTAATATGTCTGAAGCAAGGCCTAATAATATGGCTGGATACCCAACTGCTCGCGCAAAGGAATTGCTGGATAGAAAATTCATAAGCCCGTTGCCGAACGCCATTCCAGGCGCCACGCTGCTGAGCTTGACTGTAACTGACTTCTGCGCAGCCCGGGTCGTTACCAGTGTCGCTGCCAGCGAGCCAATTACCCCAAAGAGTGCAGACGCAAACCCCGTTGTGTATTCCGCTGCCGAACTCTTCAGCACATTCGCGTAAGCGACTTTCAAATTGACTATGTTCAGCCAGAGCATCCCAGCGTTCGCTCCAGCGCCTGCAACCGAACGCACTATCGACGCAATCTTGGGTTTCACCGTCTGCGTCGTGGTCATTTCCAGCGTCACCGTGCGGCTGCCACTGATGCGCAACTTCTTCGACTCTTCTATCTGCGCCATGCCTGTGTCGATAAATTCCTTCACTGCTTGGCTAAGCTCGCTTTCCCGTACGGCTTGGCCGGTAATTTTGTAGCGCGTGCTCAGCAGGCCTAGCGCCTTTTCAGCATTGGCCTCCTGCGCGGCAGCCAGTATCCGCTGCTGAAAGGAATGACTCGCATCCCAGCGGGTCTTGCCGTTCAAGCGCTTGAGCACCACCGTATGCACCGCCTGGGCCGTGAGGTCGGTTATGTCAGCGATTGCCGGGAAGCGTCCCGCCAACACTTCGATGGTGCTGTCCGAAGCCCCGATCAGCGTACCGGCAGCATCGGCCCTGTCTTTGAACGGGTTGAACGGAGCGAGCGCCAGGTACAAAGGGCTGTCATGTTGATCGAGCCATTTCTCCAGCCGCTCAAACCGCAGATCCTGGTCTTCGGCGCCGGGAACAGCTTGGCTCATGCTGCCGAGCATCAACGCCAGGCTCATCTCCAGCCCAAGGGCGCTGGAGTAGTTGTCGCGATCGTAACTGGCAATAACGGCGGCCAGTGATCGCGGGTCGTCAGCATGTTGGCCTTCGGCGGACGCCAGCCAGGCGTCATGGTCCACGCTGGCCAGCAATGCCTGCATCTGCAAATCGGCCAGTACTTGTTGCTGCGCTTCGCGCTCGGCGATGAAGGCGTGGAAAAGGACGCTGTCGATGCGTTGCCCCAGCCGGGCACCTTGTGGTGAGTGCTGCTCGTCAGTCAGGGCTTCGTAGCGTGCCAAGCCGATCGATTGATGACTATTTGCCGCGCGTACTCTTGCCTCGTACTCCACATCCGGCGCGTTGGCTGGGTAGAGCGTATGCAGGGTTTTTTCCAGCAGTGCGGCCACGATGCTCTTGTGGTGGTAGTCCTTGCTTTGCTTGCAGATGCGCTCCACATCGTATCGGTAACAAACGGGCACCTTCTCCTGGCTCTCCGGCGGGCCGCCGAACGCATGGCGACTTGGGTCGGGTGCTGCGGGGTCGCGGATGGCGTGCTGATAGGCATTAGCCGATAGCCCCAGGTCCATCGAGATGCCTTCAGCGTCATATAGTGCGACGACGGCAGGGATGCGCGGTTGTGTGGCGGGGTAATGACGTGCCATGCCAGCTAGAGTGCCGCAGGGCATTATTTCCGGGCATGGGTGGCTGCTCCAGTCCAGGCTCATGCGCAGCGCATCGGGCTTGAAGTCCTCGACCCAGGTTCGCAGGGCGCTGACAGGCAGCACATGGGCCTGACTGGAGTTTGTTGGCTCGCCGGCAATAAGCTCAGGGATGTCCAGCGCCTGCATATGGCGCCGGCGTACCGCCGCAGAAGCCATGATCCGGGCAGTCATCGCGTTGCTCCACAAATGGGAGCTGTAGCCGATCCACACTTCTCCGGCGGTATCCTGATAGGTATCTGCCCAGACCCAACCTGAGGATGCGCCGCTGATGTACCTGTCTCGTCGGTGATAGTGCTCCAGGCCGTTGTAACGCAGCTCTTTATAGCGCCCCGCGCCGTTATGTTCGTGGATGACCAACTTCTCGCCGCAAGGGCCTGCCATGAAGACATAGACATACCCGGCGCGCAGGGCGCGGAGGGTGTAGGCGCTTTGATGCAGTGCGGGGAAGCCTTGCTCCAGGGCGAAGCCGGCGTCGGCATAGCGAAAGTAAGGCGCATCGACTGCCTTGGGCACTACGGCGTAGCGAATCGGCAGAATGGGAATTCGGGCGCTGCAGGCAGGGCGAGAGACGGCACGGGAAACCGTGTGGCTATTCGGCATGGGGGCTCCTTGTCCCGTTACCACCTGGGTTAAGGGTGGTAACTCTGGTATGAGACAAAGAGCTTACTGATGGTGTTGCGAAGAATTTACCGTGAAACTCCTTAAAGAATCGTAGGAAAATTCTCTATTTGCTTTGATCGTCAGGTTTCGCGCGGCTGCCAAAGCACTTCAGCAACAGCTTGCCGTCGCCCGATGATCCGCGCCGCCACGAACAGCAGATCCGAAAGCCGGTTGATGTAAGCCAATCCAACCCCCTCCAGCGGTTCCACAGCATTCAACTGCTGACACCGCCGCTCAGCCGCGCGTGCCGCGCTGCGACATACATGGGCCTGGGCCACCAGCATCGAGCCCCCGGGGAGGATGAAGTTCTTCAGGGGCCCCAACTCGTCGTTCCAGCGGTCTATCGCAGCCTCCAGGCGCTCCACTTCAACGCTGTTCAGCGCCTGGTAAGTGGGCATCGCCAACTCACCCCCCAGGTCGAACAGCCGATGCTGACAAGGCGCCAGCACCTCGATCAGCTCGCCCAACCCGGCCTCGGCCAGACCTGCCAGCAACACGCCGAGCTGGCTGTTGAGGCTGTCGACCTCGCCGATCGCCTCGACGCGCGGGTGGTCCTTGGGCACCCGGCGCCCATCGCCCAGGCCGGTTTCACCTTTGTCGCCGGTGCGCGTATAGATCTTCGACAGGCGATAGCCCATGTCATGTCTCCGTGTTCAGGGGGGCCGGTTGGGCCTGGTTCAGGGGCAGGCGCAGGGTGAAGCAGGTGCCCTGGCCCGGGGTGGACTGTACTTCCATCTGCCCCTTGTGGTTGTTGGTGATGATGAAGTACGACACTGACAGGCCCAGGCCGGTGCCCTGGCCGATCTCCTTGGTGGTGAAGAACGGCTCGAAGGTGCGCTTGCGCACCGTCTCGGGCATGCCGACGCCGTTGTCCTCGACCTGGATTTCCGCCCAGGGCGGATTGAGCCGGGTGCGCAAGGTGATACGCCCGGGCTCGCTGGGTTGCGGGCGCTGGTGGATGGCCTGGGCGGCGTTCTTCAGCAGGTTCAGCAGCACCTGCTCCAGTTCGTTGGCGGTGCAGGGCACCGGCCCCAGCTGTGGGTCGAACTGGCGGACGATGGCCTGGCCCTTGAAGTCGAAGCCGATGGCCAGGTCGAAGTCGTTGCCGGCGATCTCCACCGCCTGGTCGATCAACGCCGGCAGGTCGCAAGGGGCGAGCTGACGGTTGCTGCGGCGGCTGAAGCTGAGCATGTGGGTGACGATCTTGGCGGCCCGTGCGCCGGCTTGCTGGATGCCGTCGAGCAACTGTGGCACCTCGCGGCTGTCCAGGTAGCGATTGACGGCCGGCAGGTCGATACCCAGCTCGCTGGCCTGCTCCTGGTTGCGCGGCAGGTCCGGCGACAGGCGGCGGCGGATGTTCTGCACGTTGTGCAGGATCGCGCCCAGCGGGTTGTTGATCTCGTGCGCCATCCCGGCGGCCAGGCCGCCGACCGAGAGCATCTTCTCGGACTGCACCATCATTTCTTCCAGCGACAGGCGCTGGGTGATGTCGTCGATACGGATCACCACCCCGCGTCCGCCACCGCCCATCAGCGGGTAGAAGGTCAGCGCGTAGTGGCGCAGGTCTTCGCCCTTGGGCCAGGTGACGCGCTCGATCTTGGCGACCCGGTGCTTCTCCACGCTTTCCTTGAGCTGCGGCAGGAACGGCTTGAGCGGCTCGAAGGCAAGGAAGATCGGCTGGTTCAGCGCTTCGTCTAGCGGGGTCCCGGAGAGCACCGTGGCCTCATGGTTCCACTGGGTGACGTAGAGCTGTTCGTCGAGGGCGATCAGTGCCGATGGCATCGAGTCGATGATGCTGTTGAGGTAGTTCTGGAAACCGGTGAGCTTTTTCTCGATCTTGCTGCGCACCTGGACTTCCAGTTCCAGCTTGCGGTTGGTATGGCGGGTTTCCTCGGCCAGGCCCTGGGCCTGGTCGTAGGCATCCTGGAACTCGTCACGGGTGCGCTTGAGCTGCTGTTCGCGGGCTTCGATGCGCGACAACATGGTGTTGAACGCTTCGGCCAGGCCGCCGATCTCGTCGTCGTTGCCGCGCTGGGCGCGCAGGGCATAGCTTTCCTCGCGGGTAACCTGGCGGGTCAGCTCTTCGAGGCGATTGATCGGCAGGGTGATCAGGCGCTTGATCTGCCGGGCGATGAGCAGCCACAGCAGCACACTGAACACCAGGATCGCCAGGCTGGCGGAGAGGGTGCCGGTGTAGAACGCCGTGGGCAGTTCACTGCTGGCCACCAGCAGCAGGTGTGCGGGGGGCGCGGCGTTGCGTGGCAGGCGGATCAGCTGGGTGCTGCGGAACTCCATCAGGCGCCAGCCATCGATGTTGCGGTAGCGCTTGGGCAGGCTCAGCGGCTCGCCATGTTGCAGTTGCGCCAGCAGGCGCCCGTCGCCGCCGTAGATGGCCGCGGCGCGCAATGGCGAGTAGCTGTCGAGCTCCTTCAGTAGCGCCGTGGCGGCTTCCGGCGAGTCGCCGGCCCGCGAGGACAGCTGCGGGTTGGACACCAGCTTGCCGATGGTCTGCAGGGCCTGGGGCGCCATGCTCTCCTGGGTGATCCAGTAAGCGGCGCTGATGAAGGCGAGGTTGGCCACCAGCAGGATGGTCACCAGCAGCACCAGCAAGGCCGCCAGCAGTTTCTGCCCGACCGGGAGGTTTTCCAGGCGTTGACGCAAGGTCATGGGTCTGAGGGTGTCCGTTTCCGATGAATGGGCAGGATCAGTCGCTGCGCAGGCCACGGGCCTGCAGGTTATCGACCAGGCGCCGGTGCAGGTGTTCCAGTTGCGGCACTGCCAGGCCGTGCCGGCCGGCGGCACGACAGGCGTGGCCGAGCAGGTAGTGGACCTCGGTGCGCCGGCCATGGCGGACATCCTGGTACATGGAAGAGTAGTTGGCCGCGGTGGCCAGGATCACCCGCTGTACTTCCTCGTGCAGGTCGCTGGCCGCTTCGGGCTGGCCGCAACGGTGCAGCAGGTTGACCAGTTCGTCGCACAGCGGGTCGACTTCGGTCAGGTGACCGAGCAGGCCGCCATTCTGGCAGTCGTGCAGTACCGTCAGCGGGTTGATCGCACAGTTGAGCGCCAGTTTGCGCCACAGGCGAGCAGGGATGTCGAGCGCCCACTGGGCCGGTATGCCGGCGTCGTGCAGGTCGTCGAACCAGGACGGCATGCCCGGGCTGGCCGGATCACCCAGCCAGTTGAAGCCGTGGCCGGCAAAGCGAACCTGCCAGTCGGCTTCGCGGAACGCGCCCTCGGTGCTGGAGGCAAAGATGCAGCGGGCGTGGGGCACCTGCTCGGCAACCTCGTCCTGGCTGCCCAGGCCGTTCTGCAGCAGTATCAGCTCGGCGCCATGGGCCAGCCTGGGGGCCAGGCGCGCCACGGCAGGCGCGGCGTCGTAGGCCTTGCAGGCGACCAGCAGGCGATGGATCGGGCCGGGCGCGTCGAAGCTCTCCGCGGGGATCGCATAGTCGTGCTGGGTATCCTGCTCCATCAGGGTCAGCCCGCCCTTGCGTTCATAGGCGGCCAGGCGCTGCTGGTCGCGCAGGATCAGGCGGACTGCCTTGCCGGCGCGGGCCAGGCGGCAGGCCCAGAGGCTGCCGAGGCTGCCGGCGCCGAGAATATGCCAGGTGCTGCTCATCTGCGTTTCGCAACCCGTTATAATGAGTCCGCATTTTAACCATCAAACCCGACGCGCTCCATCTTCAGGCCGAGCGCGCTTTTTTTTCTGGAGATCAACCATGCCTTCGTTCGACGTGGTATCGGAACTGGACAAGCACGAAGTGCAGAACGCTGTCGACAACGCCATCAAGGACCTCGACCGTCGCTACGACTTGAAGGGCAAGGGCACCTTCGAGTTCAAGGACAAGGAGCAGACCGTGCTGCTGACCGCCGAGGAGGAGTTCCAGCTCGAGGCCATGCTGGAAATCCTGCGCCTGGCGCTGGTCAAGCGCAAGATCGACGTCAAATGCCTGGAAACCAAGGATCCCTACGCTTCGGGCAAGGAGAAGAAGCAGGAAGCCAAGTTCCGCGAAGGCATCGACAAGGACCTGGCCAAGAAAATCGTCGCCACCATCAAGGACGGCAAGCTCAAGGTCCAGGCGGCCATCCAGGGCGAGCAGGTCCGCGTCACCGGCAAGAAGCGCGATGACCTGCAGGAGGCCATTGCCTTGCTGCGCACCAAGGAATTCGACATGCCGCTGCAGTTCAACAACTTCCGCGACTGATCGCTCGGCGGCCCGGAACCTTGATGGCGCATTGATGTCCATCGGGGTCCGGGCCGCTGGCTTTGCGCTGCCCGCTTCACTGTGTACTTGCCGTTCGGCATCAGGAGATAAACATGGATTTGAACGCTGAAGTCGATCAGCTGGTTCGCCAATCGCAGACCTGGGTTCCCTTGATCATGGAGTACGGCAGCCGCCTGTTGCTGGCGCTGCTGACACTGGCCATCGGCTGGTGGATCATCAACAAGCTCAGTGCCCGTCTTGGCAAGCTGGTGGGCCTGCGTGCCGACGCCGCGCTGCAGGGCTTCATCAGCACCCTGGCCAACATCGTGTTGAAGGTGCTGCTGATGGTCAGCGTGGCGTCGATGATCGGTATCGAGACCACCTCGTTCGTCGCCGCCATCGGTGCCGCCGGCCTGGCCATCGGCCTGGCCTTGCAAGGCAGCCTGGCGAACTTCGCCGGCGGTGTGCTGATCCTGATGTTCCGCCCGTTCCGTATCGGTGACTGGATCGAGGCCCAAGGTGTCAGTGGCACCGTGGACAGCATCCAGATCTTCCACACCGTGCTGCGCACTGGCGACAACAAGACCGTGATCATGCCTAACGGCAGCCTGTCCAACGGCATCATCACCAACACCAACCGCCAGCCGACCCGCAAGGTGGTGTTCGACGTGGGCGTGGACTACGACGCCGACCTGCAGAAGGCGCGCAATGTACTGCTGGAGCTGGCCCAGGATCCGCGTGTACTGCAGGACCCGGCGCCGCAGGCGGTGATTTCGACCCTGGGCGACAGCTCGATCACCGTGTCGCTGCGCATCTGGACCAAGACCGCCGACTACTGGGACGTGATGTTCATGCTCAACGAGCATGCCCGCGACCGGCTCAAGGCCGAAGGGATCGATATTCCGTTTCCGCAGCGGGTGATCCGTGTGGTGCAGGAGACCGTGGCGTAACATAAGCGTCCGCGAAAATCGGGGCCGCTTCGCGCCCCATCGCCGGCAAGCCGGCTCCCACAGGTTGACCGCTGACCCTGTGGGAGCCGGCTTGCCGGCGATGGGGCGCGAAGCGGCCCTGTTTTTTACACTTGTTCACAGCCAGGTGCTGCCATATCTGGCATACACCCTGATCCTGCCTACCAACCCGATGTCCGCCATGAAACCTCTGCTGTATATCACCCCCCTGCGCGCCCTGCTGTTCGGTCTGACCCTGGCGCTGTTCGAACTGTTGACCTACCTGGCCAGCGACGCGGTCATGCCCGCCATGCCGGTCGTGGTCGGAGATCTCCAGGCCAGCCCCGAATACATTCCCCACGCCCTCAACCTCTACCTGCTGGGTGGCGTGCTGCTGCAATGGCTGATCGGCCCGTTGGCCGACCGCTATGGCCGGCGCCCGCTGTTGCTGGGGGGCTGCGTGTTTTTCGGGCTGGCGTGCCTGGCGACCTTCTGGGCCCAGGATATCGGTGTGTTCAACCTGTTGCGGCTATTGCAGGGCATCGGCCTGGGTTTCGTGGTCACGGTCAGCTACCCGGCGCTCAACGAGGCATTCAGCGAAGCTGACGCGGTGCGCATGATGGCCCTGCTGGCCAACATCGCGCTGCTGTCGCCGTTGCTTGGCCCACTGGTAGGCACCCTGATGCTGCAGTGGCTGGACTGGCGCTGGCTGTTCGTGGTCTTCGCCGCGGGCGCGGTGCTGTGCTGGCTGCTGCTCTACCGGCTGATGCCGGAAACCCTGGGCGTGGAGCGCCGCGACGGTTCGCGCCTGCCGTTCACGCCCATTCACCTGCTGCCATTGCTGGCGGGCTACGGGCAGTTGCTGGGCAACCGTCGTTTCGTGGCCGGTAGCGCGGCGCTGGGGCTGGTGGGGTTGCCTCTTATCGGCTGGATCGGCCTGTCACCTGTGCTGCTGATCCATGATGAAGGCCTGAGCACGATGGAATACGCGCTGTGGCAATTGCCGGTGTTCGGTGGGCTGATCCTGGGCAACCTGATCATCAACCGCATCGCCGATCGCTACCCGCTGCCGGCCTTGGTGCGTGGCGCCCTGTGGCCTTACCTGGCGGGCTTGTCGCTGATGGCCGTGGCCACCTGGCTCTGGCCGACGGTGACCAGTGTGGTGGCCGGCATGTCGCTGTACGCGCTGGGCCTCGGCGTGGCCAACGCGGTGCTGTACCGCATGACGCTGTTCTCCAGCGAGCAGAGCAAGGGCCTGGTGTCGGCGATGCTGGGGATGATCACCATCGCCTTGCTGGGCCTGGGCGGTGCGGTGTTGGCGATGCTGGGTGCCGGTGCCAGCCTGATGCATTTTGCCCTGGCCGCCGGCCTGGCGGGTGCGTTGGCGCTGTGGCCGTTGTGGTTCGTCGTGGGCGGGTGCTCCGGGGAAGGCGCTGTGACGCAGTAGAAACATTGCGGGGCAAGTCGGAGCGGCGATGCGCCGATCCGACTTGCCCCACGATAAGGCCGATGATGACCTAGTGTTGTTCAGCCGCCGGGCTCTCCACCGGCGCCGGCTTTCCCCGACCGACTTCCTGGCGCCAGTGCAGCGCGATCAGCACCAGCGTCGGCACGCCCAGCAGCGCGGTGACCAGGAAGAAGTCGTGATAGCCGAACTTCTCCACCATGACCCCGGAATAGCCGCCGATCAGGCGTGGCAGCAACAGCATGATCGAGCTGAGCAGGGCGTACTGGGTGGCCGAGAACTTCAGGTTGGTCAGGCTCGACAGGTAGGCGACGAAGGCCGAGGTGGCAAGCCCCGAACTGAAGTTGTCCAGCGAGATGGTGACCACCAGCATTTCCAGGTTCGGGCCCATGTCGGCCAGCATCAGGAACAGGATGTTGGTGGCTGCCGAGGCCGCGCCGCCGATGAACAGGATCGGCAGGATGCCGAAGCGCACGATCAGCAAGCCGCCGGCGCCGGCGCCGACCAGGGTCATGATCAGGCCGAAGATCTTGCTGACGCTGGCGATCTGGTCCTTGGTGAAGCCCATGTCGATGTAGAACACGTTGGCCATCACGCCCATCACCGTATCGGACATGCGGTAGGTGGCGATCAGCCCGAGCAGCAGCAGGGCCTGCCAGCGATAGCGCACGATGAAGTCGTTGACCGGCGTGAGCACCGGCGCCAGGCCGCGACGACCGAGGGACGACAGGCACGCCCAGGTCAGCAGCACATAGAGGATCAGGCGCAGGAAGGCGCGGTCTTCGAGCAGCAGGTCGAGCATGGTCGCGTCGCCGAACGCCACGCTGCCCCAGTCGGTGTTGAACATCTGGGTGAAACTGGCCGGTACCGAGACCAGCAGGATGATCAGCACGAACACCGACGCCAGCTGGTGCATCAAGCCATAGCGCGCGGCCGACAGCTGGGTGCGCAGTGGTACCGGTGGCTCACGCATCACCAGGGTGGTGAACACCGCAGGCAGCATCAGCACGCCGAACAGTACGTAGGTGCCGGTCCAGGCTTCGTGCAGGTAGCTGAAACCGGTGGAGCCAAACCACTCGGCGAAGAACAGCGCACCGGCGGTGGCAAGCAGGGCGGCGACCCGGTAGCCGGCCATGTAGCTGGCAGCCAGGGCAGCCTGGCGCTGGTCATCGGCGATTTCCAGGCGGTAGGCGTCGACGGCGATGTCCTGGGTCGCCGAGGCGAAGGCCACCAGTACCGCCAGGGCGACCAGCCACGACAGGTGTTTCTGCGGGTCGCAGAAGCCCATGCCGACCAGCCCGAGCACTACCAGCAGCTGCGACAGCAGCAGCCAGGAACGGCGCCGGCCCATGCCGCCGAGCAGCGGCAGGCGCCACTGGTCGAGCAGCGGCGACCAGACCCATTTGAACGCGTAGGCGAGGCCGATCAGGCTGGCATAGCCGATGGTCTCGCGAGCCACGCCGGCTTCGCGCAGCCACACCGACAGCGTCGAGAACACCAGCATGTACGGCAGGCCGGCGGCGAATCCGAGCAGCAAAAGCACCAGAGTTGACGGGCTGGCATAGGCAGCGAGCGCAGCGCGCCAGGTTTTACGGGGCATGGGCCAACATCTGCCTCAAGGTTTGCGAAAACAAAGCGCGCACTCTAACCGCTGTGCTCCATCGGACGCCAGCCATGGCGCGCCATATCCACACGATTATTGGCCACATTCACGCCTTCTGCGCGCAGCCGGGCGCGTTGTTCGTCGCCCGACGGCGTGCCCAGGGCCAAGCTCAGCCTGCCACCCGCGCCCAGTACCCGGTGCCAGGGCAGGCGGGTGTCCTGGGGTAGCTGCGAAAGTGTGCGCCCGACCCACCGCGCCGCGCGGCCAAGGCCTGCAAGCTCGGCGAGTTGTCCGTAGCTGACGACCTTCCCCGGCGGTACCTGGCCGAGGACGGAATACAGTGCCATTCGTCGGGCTTGTGCATCTTGCGTAGCGGGCGGATCGAGGGTGGACATCAGAGGATCCCTGTGCTGCAGATGAAACCGGACAGAAGGTTGCGGCAAATGCGAGTGGAACTCATCGGCATGGGCTGTGTCTGTCCTTGCTCAGGTTGTCGGTATCTGGATAATGCCCGGCTTTTTCGTCGAATCGAACCCATATTGCGCTTATGTCTTCTAGAACCCTGCTGTGCCTCATCGCTGCGTCCCTTTGCACGCCCGTGCTCGCCGACACCGTGTGGATGAAGAACGGTGACCGCCTGAGCGGCAAGATCAAGGTCTTCGACGGCGGCAAGCTGCTGCTGGAGACCCCCTATGGCGGTTCGATCGCCCTCGACTGGAAGCAGGTAAAGACGCTGGAAAGCGATCAGGAACTGCTGGTCAAGCAAGATGCCTACAGCGGCGAGAAGGCCAAGGCGCTGAAGGCCGCCGAACCTGGCAAGGTGACCCTGGCCAACGGCGACGCGCCGAAGACCGTCGAGCTGGCCAGCATCGAGCAGATCATGAAGCCGCGTCCGGTGCTCGAGGACTTCCTGTGGAAGGGCAACGTCGATGTGGCGATGGACTACAAGCGCGCCGAGAACAACACCGACGACTATGACGTCAGCTTCAAGACCACTGCCCGCCATGGCCGCTGGCGGCACAACGCCGAGGGCGAATACAACCGCGAGACCAAGGACGACGTCACCACCACCAACAACTGGAGCGCCGAGTACGCGCTGGACCGCTTCATCACCGAGAAGTGGTTCTGGCAGGGACGCGTGGAATACAAGCGCGACCATATCGAGGATCTGGCCCGCCAGCGTACCGTCGGTACCGGCCCGGGCTACCAATTCTGGGATGACGAGCTCGGCGCGTTCTCGCTGGGTTCGCTGATCAACCGCACCGACTTCGAATACCGCGACGGTGGCAAGGACAACTTCTATTCCGCAGCGGTGAAGTGGGACTACAACCGTTACCTGATCGGCAAGAAGGTCGAGTTCTTCACCAATGGCGAATTCGGCAAGCCGCTGGGCGGCGTGGCCGACTACTCGCTGGATGCCGAGATGGGCCTGCGCTACAAGGTGACCGAGTGGGCCTCGCTCAACCTCAAGGCGGAGAAGGACCTGATCAAGGGCACCCGCGACAGCGACCTGGACAAGACCCGCTATACCGCCGGGTTCGGCGTTACCTGGTAGATCGCAGGGGCGCTGCGCGCCCCATCGCCGGCAAGCCGGCTCCCACAGGGGCACCTCGACTCCTGTGGGAGCCGGCGATGGTCTGCGCAGCAGACCCAGTGGCAGCGGTGGGTGATAATGCTTATCTTGTCACCCATCCAGTCCGCCGCCAGGAGCCCTACAGTGAGTACCAACGCCCTTCGCCCCGCCCGGGAACTGCTGCTCAAGGAGTACCGCGGCGTCCTCTCCACCCATTCCAAATCGATGCCCGGGTTCCCCTTCGGCTCGGTGGTGCCGTACTGCCTCGACGCCGATGGCCATCCGCTGATCCTCATCAGCCGCATCGCCCAGCACACCCATAACCTGCAGAAGGATCCCAAGTGCTCGATGCTGGTTGGCGAGCGCGAGGCCGAGGATGTCCAGGCGGTGGGGCGGCTGACGGTAATGGCCGAGGCCCGCAAGCTTACCGACGAAGCGGCCATCGAAGCCGCCGCGAGCCGTTACTACCGGTACTTCCCCGAGTCGGCCAACTACCACAAGGCCCACGATTTCGACTTCTGGGTACTCGAACCGGTACGTCACCGCTACATCGGCGGCTTCGGCGCGATCCACTGGCTCGACCAGGTCACGCTGGCCAACCCCTTCGCGGGCAAGGCCGAGACCAGCATGATCGAGCACATGAACAGCGACCATGCCAACGCCATCGCCCACTACGTCGAGCTGACCGGGCTGCCGCGCGGCGCGCCCGCCGAGCTGGTCGGCATCGACAGCGAAGGCATGCACCTGCGTATTGGCCAGGGGGTGTACTGGCTGGCTTTCCCGAGCATTTGCAATACGCCGACACAAGTCCGCGAAGCCTTGGTATTACTGGCTCGCGCTGACCAGTGGCCGGTTGTGGAAAGCGTCGAGGGTTGAAAACCGGCGTAGAGGCATCCATCTGATGGTCTTACAGGAAGATTCTCTTCCGTCGAGGAACCCTTGATGCGTGCTTTTCTATTGTTGTTTCTGCTTTTCCCCGTGCTGGAGCTGTTCGTCTTCGTCAAGGTCAGCGCGGCCATCGGTTTCTTCCCGGCGCTGCTGCTGATCATCGCCGGCTCCGCCCTGGGTGTGCTGGTGATGCGCGTGGCGGGCCTTGCCACCGCCCTGCGTGCCCGGGAGAGCCTGCAGCGCGGCGAACTGCCGGCCGAGGACATGTTCCAGGGCTTGATGCTCACCGTCGGTGGTGGCCTGTTGCTGCTGCCGGGCTTCATCAGTGACGTGCTGGGCCTGCTGTGCCTGCTGCCGTTCACCCGCCGCCTGGTGGCCGGCCGCCTGCGCCGCCGCGCCGAAGAGCAGGCCCTGCGTCAGCGGGCGTTCCAGGATGATCCGTTCCAGTCCCAGCCGCGTGACGCCGGGCACCGCCCGAACGTGATCGAGGGCGAGTACGAGCGTCGCGACAAGTAAGACGTGTTCATGCGTGGGAGCGGGCTTGCCCCGCGATGGGGCCTGTCGCCTTGATCGCAGGGCAAGCCCGTTCCCACGATGACTCTCATACCTTATGAAAATTTTTCTGTAGCAAGCCTTGTAATCGAATATCCCGGCCTCATGTATGTGGTCACCGCAAGGTTTCTGGTGGCGACACCAGACATGACACAGGTGGTTCGCCCATTGCGGGCCACCCCCGGCAACGCCGGATCGAATCAACCCGCCGGTGCTGACACCGGCCGATGAAAACCACAATTTGGGAGAGATCGACAATGAAGCTTCGTCCTCTGCATGACCGCGTCGTTATCCGTCGCAGCGAAGAAGAATCGAAAACCGCTGGCGGTATCGTCCTGCCGGGTTCGGCCGCTGAAAAACCAAACCGCGGTGAAGTCGTTGCCGTCGGTACCGGTCGTATCCTGGACAACGGCGAAGTACGTGCGCTGGCCGTGAAAGTGGGTGACAAAGTGGTTTTCGGCCCTTACTCGGGCAGCAACACCGTGAAAGTCGACGGCGAAGACCTGCTGGTCATGGCCGAGAACGAAATCCTGGCCGTTATCGAAGGCTGATTTCCCCGACTTCCCGTTACTCCAAAGAATTCCAAGGATTAAACGATCATGGCTGCTAAAGACGTAAAATTCGGCGATTCCGCCCGTAAGAAAATGCTGGTTGGTGTCAACGTTCTGGCTGACGCGGTAAAAGCGACCCTCGGCCCGAAAGGCCGCAACGTGGTCCTGGCCAAGAGCTTCGGCGCGCCGACCATCACCAAGGACGGCGTTTCCGTCGCCAAAGAAATCGAGCTGAAAGACGCTTTCGAGAACATGGGCGCCCAGCTGGTCAAGGAAGTCGCTTCCAAGGCCAACGACGCTGCCGGTGACGGCACCACCACCGCTACCGTTCTGGCCCAGGCCATCGTCAACGAAGGCCTGAAAGCCGTCGCTGCCGGCATGAACCCGATGGACCTGAAGCGCGGCATCGACAAGGCCACCGCCGCCGTCGTCGCCGAGCTGAAGAACCTGTCCAAGCCGTGCGCCGACTCCAAGGCCATCGCCCAGGTAGGCACCATCTCCGCCAACTCCGACAACTCCATCGGTGAAATCATCGCCGAAGCCATGGAAAAAGTCGGCAAGGAAGGCGTGATCACCGTTGAAGAAGGCTCGGGCCTGGAAAACGAACTGTCCGTCGTCGAAGGCATGCAGTTCGACCGCGGCTACCTGTCGCCGTACTTCGTCAACAAGCCGGACACCATGGTTGCCGAGCTGGAAGGCGCCCTGCTGCTGCTGGTCGACAAGAAGATCTCCAACATCCGTGAGCTGCTGCCAGTTCTGGAAGCCGTTGCCAAGGCCGGCCGTCCGCTGCTGATCGTTGCCGAGGACGTCGAAGGCGAAGCCCTGGCCACCCTGGTGGTCAACAACATGCGCGGCATCGTCAAGGTCGCCGCGGTCAAGGCGCCAGGCTTCGGCGATCGCCGCAAGGCCATGCTGCAGGACATCGCTGTCCTGACCGGCGGCACCGTGATCTCCGAAGAGATCGGCCTGTCCCTGGAAACCGCCACCCTGGAGCACCTGGGTAACGCCAAGCGCGTCATCCTGTCCAAGGAAAACACCACCATCATCGACGGTGCAGGCGAAGAGTCCGACATCCAGGCTCGCGTCACCCAGATCCGCGCCCAGGTTGCCGACACCACTTCGGACTACGACCGTGAGAAGCTGCAAGAGCGCCTGGCCAAGCTGGCTGGCGGTGTTGCCGTGATCAAGGTCGGTGCAGGCACCGAAGTCGAGATGAAAGAGAAGAAAGCCCGCGTCGAAGACGCCCTGCACGCTACCCGTGCAGCCGTTGAAGAAGGCGTGGTGCCTGGCGGTGGTGTTGCCCTGGTTCGCGCCCTGGCTGCCATCGTTGACCTCAAAGGCGACAACGAAGACCAGAACGTCGGTATCGCCTTGCTGCGTCGCGCTGTCGAAGCGCCGCTGCGCCAGATCACTGCCAACGCCGGCGACGAGCCAAGCGTTGTCGCTGACAAGGTCAAGCAAGGTTCGGGTAACTTCGGTTACAACGCCGCTACCGGCGAGTACGGCGACATGATCGAGATGGGCATCCTGGACCCAGCCAAGGTCACCCGTTCGGCCCTGCAAGCCGCAGCTTCGATCGGTGGTCTGATGATCACCACCGAAGCCATGGTTGCCGACCTGCCGGAAGACAAGCCAGCTGCTGGCATGCCTGACATGGGCGGCATGGGTGGCATGGGCGGCATGATGTAAGCCAGCCTTACCCCCGGTACCAAGAAGAAGCCCCGGTTCGTGAGAACCGGGGCTTCTTCGTTTTCCTGTCCCTGCCAGGGATCAGGCTGCGCTGCGCTCGACGGCAGGTAGCTTGGCCGTCGCGTGGCGATACAGAATCAGGTAGTACGATCCCAGCCCGATCAGCCAGCAGAACACCGCCGTCCATATGTTGTGCGACAGGAAGTGCGCACCCTGCATCATCCGCCCGATCGACAGCACCGAGCCGGCGACGAAGGCCACTGCCAGCGCGACTCGGGCCAGGCGTGGCTTGCGGTCACGCAGCATGAAGAACAGGCCGAACAGGCAGAACCCGGTCGCCGCATGCCCACCGGGCCAGCACAGGCCAGGCTTGTCGGTAGCCGGGCGGGCTTCGAGCAACTTGCTGTAGGTTTCCTTGCCACCGAACTGCGTCAGGCTCCACGGGCATTGCACCTGGGTCACCTTCTTCAGCGGCGTGACGAAGGCCGTCGACAGCGCTAGCGCCAGTACCAGGCAACCCAACTCGCGGCGCCAGCCCAGCAGCCGGCTCCAGAAGAAGCTCAGGGCGAACCCGGCCACTGCCAGTAGACCGAACAGGATCACACCCTGCTTGACGCGGTCATGCAGGATGTTTTCCAGCACATAGCTATGGCGGCCGATGAACCCGCCGGCGGCCGGGTCGTAAAACAGGTTGGCCAGGTCCATGTCCAGCGAGGTCCATTCCAGCAGGACCAGGGTCACGACAGTGATGAATGGGATGCCCAGGTACAGCCATAAATTGATCGGGCGAGGGGGGACGCTAGCCTGCATGGTGACTCCAGAGAGTGTAAGAGACGGGGCATTGTCGTTGGGCCGCTATCCTGTGTTCGTGAATGATCGGTGAAAAAACTGTCAAGTCCGGTGATTTCGACCCAGGGCATGGCACCATGCGGGCAAATGGCCGTAAGCTGCGCCTGCCGCGCCCGGCGAAGCGCCGCACAGGAGATCTCGATGCGCATTCTTTTGGTTGAAGACAACCGCGATATTCTGGCCAACCTGGCCGACTACCTCGGCATGAAGGGCTACACCGTCGATTGTGCCCAGGATGGCCTGTCCGGCCTGCACCTGGCCGCGACCGAACACTACGACCTGATCGTGCTCGACATCATGTTGCCGGGCATCGACGGCTACACGCTGTGCAAGCGCCTGCGCGAGGATGCCCGCCGCGACACGCCGGTGATCATGCTTACCGCCCGCGACCAGCTGGACGACCGCCTGCAAGGCTTCCGCTCGGGGGCCGACGACTACCTGCTCAAGCCGTTCGCGCTGTCGGAGCTGGCCGCGCGTATCGAGGCGGTGCTGCGGCGTGCGCAAGGGGGCGGCCGGCGCTCGTTGCAGGTCGCCGACCTGAGCTACGACCTCGACACCCTGGAGGTGACCCGCCAGGGCCGCCTGCTCAAGCTCAACCCCGTCGGCCTCAAGCTGCTGGCCGTGCTGATGCAGAAGAGCCCCCACGTCCTGCGTCGCGAGGTGCTGGAAGAGGCGCTGTGGGGTGACGACTGCCCGGACAGCGACAGCCTGCGCAGCCATGTCCACCAGCTGCGCCAGGTCATCGACAAACCCTTCGAAAGACCGCTGTTGCATACCGTCCATGGCGTCGGCTATCGCCTCGCCGAGGGCCGCGATGGAGTTTAAGCAGAGCCTTGCCCAGCGCATCATCATCGCCTTTGCGCTGATGAGCGCGCTGGTGGCCGGGGCCTTTGCCTTTGGCATTGTCGCCACGGTGCACCTGGTCGAAGAGCGGTTGATTTCTTCGGTGCTTGGCGGCGACCTGCAGCGCCTGTTGCGCATGGACAGCGTCAGCGACTGGAGCCACCGGCCACGCCCCGACCAGTTGTTCTACTTCAGTGGCGGGCGAGACGATTTCGAGTTGCCCAAGGACCTGCGCCACCTGGACGCCGGCTTCCACGAAGTGTTTCGCGACCAGCTCTCGTACCACGCCATGGTCGAGATCGTCGACGGCCGACGTTATGTGCTGTTGCAGGACCAGAGCGATTTCGAGGAGCGCGAGCGGGTGTTGTTCGCCGTTGTCGTGGTCGGCTTCGTGCTCAGCCTGGCCCTTGCGGTGATTCTCGGCTGGTTGCTGGCGCGACGGGTGATGGCACCGGTGATCCGCCTGGCGCGCCAGGTCCGTCACCGTGACCAGCTGTTGGGATTGGCACCGCCATTGGCACCGGATTATGCCGCGGATGAGGTCGGCCAGTTGGCCGTCGCCTTCGACGATACCTTGGGGCGCCTGCGTGATGCCTTGACCCGTGAGCGCTTGTTCACCAGCGATGTCAGCCACGAGCTACGTACGCCGCTGATGGTCCTGGCCACCTCGTGCGAGCTGCTGATGGAAAACCCCAACCTCGAGAGCCGCGCTCGCAGCCAGGTCGAACGTATCGCCCGGGCGACCGAGGAGATGCGTGAGTTGGTGAAAACCTTCCTGATGCTTGCCCGGGCCCAGCGCGATGAAGGTGCAATCGCTTCGCGGGCGACCCTGCGCGAGGTGGGTGACGATTTGATCGGGGTATGGCGCGATACCATCGAGCAGAAAGGCCTGGCGCTTTACTACGATGGCCAGGTCAGTGCCAGCCCGGTGCTGTACAACGCCACCTTCCTGCAATCGGTGATGGGCAACCTGCTGCGCAATGCCGCCCACTATACCGACAGCGGCTACATCCGCCTCAGCCTGGAAGCCAATGGCTTCAGTGTGGAAGACAGTGGCGTGGGAATTCCCGAAGAACAGCGCGAGGCGATGTTCCGGCCGTTCGTGCGCGGTGACGAGCGTCGGGGCGAGGGGTTGGGGTTGGGCCTGTCGCTGGTCCAGCGCATCTGCGACGACCAGGGTTGGCGCGTGACCCTGACGGCGACGCTGCCCCACGGCTGTCGTTTCCAGGTCGATCTGAGCCAGGGCAGTCCGACGGCGCAGCACGGCGAAGGGCGTGGCGGGATATTGGATCCGGGTTAACTTCCGGTAACACCTGTGGACCTTTCCTACAGATTTTTCACATCGGCATGACCTGACGCCAACGCCCACCTGCCTAAGGTGGGTGCACTGGAGTCAGGAGATGCTCAATGCGTAGCCCCATCAAACTCGAATTCTCGGACAAGTACGATCGGGATCATGCCCGCCAGTACTTCCTCAAGCACCAGGATGGCCTGGCTCGACGCCTTTCCCACCAGCGCGACGAGCAGCTGGCCCGACGCGCTCTGGCGTTGGCCGGCGAGCCTGGGCTGGTGCTCGACCTGCCTTGTGGCGCAGGGCGTTTCTGGCCGTTGCTGGCGGAAAAAGCCAACCGGGTGATCATCGGTGCAGACAATTCCGCCGCGATGATCGAGACAGCCTGTGCGGCACAACCGCCAGAAGTCGTCGCACGGGTACGGCCCTTGCAGACTTCCGCCTTTGCCATTGATCTGCCGGACAACTCGGTGGACAGCATTTTCTGCATGCGCTTGTTCCATCACATTGGCGACCCGGCGCATCGCAAGACAATTCTCTCTGAATTTCAAAGGGTTAGCCGCGACAGTGTGATCCTGTCGCTGTGGGTGGATGGCAATTTCAAGGCCTGGCGCCGGCGCAAGCTCGAAGCGCGGCGCAGTGCCAAGGCCACGCAGGACAGCTACCAGAACCGATTTGTGTTACCTGCGGCTACAGTGGAAGAAGAGTTTTCCTCAGCAGGCTTCAGAATTCAGGAACGTCTCGACTTTCTGCCGTTCTATGCCATGTGGCGAGTGTACGTATTGCGCAAGGGGTAAAGAGTCATGGCGGTAGCCCAGCATCATTCCAGGCAGTTCGATTATTACTGGCAGCAGCAAGGGGAATGGGTCGAGGAACCCAACCAGCGGCGTGGCGGCGAAAGCGGTGTGCAGCGGCTGAGCGATGACCATGGCCACATGCTGTATGCCAAACGCCAGGTCGGGCATATCTACCGCAGCCTCCTGCATCCTTTCGGGCGCCCCACGGTGTTGCGCGAACTCGACGCATTGCACAGTTTCGAGCAGTTGGGCGTGCGGGTGCCGCGTATCGTCTATGCCGGTGCCGAGCGTGACGCCGATCACCAGTGGCGTGCATTGCTGGTCAGCGAGGCACTCGATGGCTTTGTCGATCTTGATGCCTGGCATGCCTCGGGAGCTCGCGAGCATTATCCGCAGGCGGTGCACGAGCGCATGCTCAAGGATCTGGCCGACAACCTGGCGCGCATGCACCTGGGGCATTGGCAGCATGGCTGCCTGTACGGCAAGCATGTGTTCGTCAAGGTGCTGGGCGAGGGGGAGCAGGCGCGGGTGGAAGTCGCGTTGCTGGATCTGGAGAAATGTCGGCGACGGATCAGTTGCCAGCGAGCGGCGTACAACGACCTGCGTCAATTGCGCCGCCACTCGTCGTTCAACGAGGCGGAGTGGCAGACCTTGCTCTACTTTTACCAAATGGCGTTTGGCAGCGCTGTCAAAGGTTTAGAGCAATGAAACTAGAAATCGCTCGAGCTTTGTTCCTGGTTGCGGCGTTGGCGGTGACCACCGCTGCGGCGGCAGCCTGGGAGCAGCCGCGGCCCATGGTGTTCAGCAAGGCCGGGGAGGGTGGGCAGTGCCCGTTGCCTCGTGTGGTGAAGGCTGACCAGGCGCAGGCTCAGCCGGATCATGATCTTTTACTGTTTCTGTTCGGGATGAGTCAGGGCCTGCGGCCGGTTGGTTGAGGCAGGTCGTCTTGACGGGCGCCAGGGGATCTCAATGAGCCTCTGGCGTTTTGCCGTTTAATCCGCGGTACTCGCCTGATAGCTGTCGATCACTTCCTGCGCCGCGCGAAACGCATCGATCGCCGCCGGCACCCCGGCATACACCGCGCAATGCAGCAACGCCTCGCGAATCTCCTCGACCGTGCAGCCATTGTTCAACGCCCCACGCACGTGGCCCTTGAGTTCCTGCGGGCACTTGAGCGCGGTCAGCGTGGCCAGGGTGATCAGGCTGCGGGTCTTCAGCGGCAACCCGTCGCGCGCCCAGACGCTGCCCCATGCATGTTCGTTGACGAAGTCCTGCAGCGGTTGGGTGAACGCCGTTGCATTGCCCAGGGCTCGATCGACGAAGGCATCGCCCATTACCTGGCGACGAATGCTTTCACCGGTCTGTTTGTTGTCAGCCATGTTGTTTTCCTTAGTGTTGGCGGCGCCAGGCGCGCACTGTCGTGTACAGCAGCACGACCCCGAGCACCGGCATTACATAGAACAGCATCAGTTGTTCGAGGCGTCCGGCCAATGGCAGGCCGGTGGTGAAGGTCACCACGTGCAGGCCGTAGGCCAGGTAAAGACACAGGAACACCAGGCCTTCGGCGCGGGTGACCCGGTAGCCGGAATAGAACACAGGCAGGCACAGCGCGGCGACGCCGAGCATCACCGGCAGGTCGAAGTCCAGTGCGTTCGGTGAAATCGACAAAGGGGCGGGGGTGGTCACTGCCGTCAGCCCCAGCACCGCCAGCAGGTTGAACAGGTTGCTGCCGATCACCGTGCCCACGGCGATCTCCCGTTCGCCGCGCAGGGCCGCAATCAGCGCGGCGGCCAGTTCCGGCAGCGAAGTGCATACCGCGACCACTGTCAGGCCGATGATGCGTTCGGACAGGCCCAGGTCGGTCGCCACCTCGACGGCTGCCTCCAGTACCAGGTGACCCGCCAGGCTCAGCAGCCCCAGGCCCATGAGAATCTGCAGCAGCGCCCCGCTCCAGAAGCGCAGCGGGCTGGCGTGCTCGGTGCGTGGCGCCGGGTAGGTGCGGGCATAGTGGCGCGACTGATGCCAGAGCATGGCCAGGTAACCGGCCAGGCCGAGCAGCAGCAGGCCGCCTTCCAGCCGCCCCAGTTCGCCGTTGAGCGCGAGCAGGTAGACCAGGGCGCTGGCGAGGATCATCAGGGGGATATCCAGGCGCACCAGCTGGCGTGACACACGCAGCGGAATGATCAGTGCGGCAAGGCCGAGGATCACCAGCACGTTGAAGATGTTGCTGCCCACGACACTGCCCACCGCGACATCCGGCGCGCCCTGGTAGGCGGCTTGCAGGCTCACGGTCAGCTGTGGCGCGGTGCTGCCGAAGGCGACCAGGCTCAGGCCGATGATCAGCGGACGCACGTGCAGGCGGCTGGCCAGGCGCAGGGCGGCGCGTACCAGCAGCTCGGCACCGAAGATCATCAGTAGCAAGCCCAGGCCCAGTTGCAGCAGGCTGAAGGCGGGGAGGGTGGCCAGGTCGAAAATGGCGAGGGCTCCAGTCAGGTCAATCGCTCAGACCTTGTACCCGGACTCGCGCGGTTCCGCTACGGAGCATGCCGATTTTTTCTGCGGCGGCGCGTGACAGGTCGATCAGCCGGCCGCGGGTGTGCGGGCCACGGTCGTTGATGCGTACCACCACGCTGCGCTGGTTGGCCAGGTTGGTGACCAGCACACGGCTGCCAAAGGGCAGGCTGCGGTGGGCGGCGGTGAGGCCATGCTGGTTGAAGGGCTCGCCGCTGGCAGTGCGTTTGCCATGGTGGCGTGAGCCGTAATAGGAGGCGGTGCCGCTTTGGTCGTAGCCGCGAGGGTCGATGTCATGGCTGGCGCAGCCGGCCAGGAGGGTAAAGAGGGCGAGGGTGGTGAGGGAACGCTTGAGCAATTCGGAAGCTCCGCAAATGGGGCCGCTGTGCGGCCCATCGCGGATGAATCCGCTCCTACACATGCCTGTAGGAGCGGATTCATCCGCGATCGAGGGCGAAGCCCTCGCCGCTTCATTCAGATCACCCTTCGAGCTTGGCCTTGAGCAATTGGTTCACTTGCCCCGGGTTGGCCTTGCCTTTCGACGCCTTCATCGCCTGGCCGACGAAGAAGCCGAACATCTTGCCGCGCTTGGCTTCATCAGCGGCGCGGTACTGTTCGACCTGTTCGGCGTTGGCG
Organism: Pseudomonas sp. CCOS 191; assembly: GCF_001007005.1. Taxonomy (NCBI): domain Bacteria; kingdom Pseudomonadati; phylum Pseudomonadota; class Gammaproteobacteria; order Pseudomonadales; family Pseudomonadaceae; genus Pseudomonas; species Pseudomonas sp. CCOS 191. The sequence continues at coordinate 4,919,018 of NZ_LN847264.1, read as the reverse complement.
GCGAGCATCTCGTCGAGCATCTTGTCGATCGCGCCGGTATCGGTGACCTGCTTGAGGCCGCGGCTTTCGATGATGCTGTCGGCATCGCCTTCGCCAGCGGCCATGGCCTCGAACACGGTCTTGGCGATCTTGCCGCTGATGGTGTTGTCACGGATGCGCAGCAGCATGCCGCCGAGGTGTTCGGCACTGACCGGCGACTGGTCGATCTCGACGCCGAGCTTGTTCAGCAGGCTGCCCAGTTCCACCATCACCCAGTTGGCGGCCAGCTTGGCGTCGCCGCCGATCTTCACCACCTGTTCGAAGTAGTCGGCCTGCTCGCGGCTGGAGGCCAGCACGTTGGCGTCATAGGCCGACAGGCCGTACTGGCTCTGGAAGCGCTCGACCTTCTGTGGTGGCAGCTCCGGCAGGGCGGCGCGCACGCTGTCGAGGAAGCCTGGCTCGATGACCACCGGCAGCAGGTCCGGGTCGGGGAAGTAACGGTAGTCGTTGGCTTCCTCCTTGCTGCGCATGGAGCGGGTCTCGTCCTTGTTCGGGTCGTACAGGCGGGTTTCCTGCACCACCTTGCCGCCGTCCTCGATCAGGTCGATCTGGCGCTGGATCTCGCTGTTGATCGCACGCTCGATGAAACGGAACGAGTTGACGTTCTTGATCTCGCAGCGGGTGCCGAACTCGGTCTGGCCCTTCGGGCGGATCGACACGTTGCAGTCGCAGCGCAGCGAACCTTCGGCCATGTTGCCGTCGCAGATGCCCAGGTAGCGTACCAGAGCGTGGATGGCCTTGACGTAGGCCACGGCTTCCTTGGCGCTGCGCATGTCCGGCTCGGAGACGATCTCCAGCAGCGGGGTGCCGGCGCGGTTCAGGTCGATACCGGTGGCGCCGTTGAAGTCTTCATGCAGGCTCTTGCCGGCATCTTCTTCAAGGTGCGCGCGGGTCACGCCGATGCGCTTGATGGTGCCGTCTTCCAGGGCGATGTCCAGGTGGCCCTTGCCGACGATCGGCAGGTCCATCTGGCTGATCTGGTAGCCTTTGGGCAGGTCGGGGTAGAAGTAGTTCTTGCGCGCGAACACGTTGCGCGGCCCGATCTCGGCATCGATCGCCAGGCCGAACATGCACGCCATGCGCACGGCCTCCTGGTTGAGCACCGGCAGCACGCCGGGCATCCCCAGGTCGACCAGGCTGGCCTGGGTGTTCGGCTCGGAGCCGAAGGTGGTGGCGCTGCCGGAGAAGATCTTCGACTGGGTGGCGAGCTGGGTATGAATCTCCAGCCCGATCACAACTTCCCATTGCATGTGTGAACTCCTCAGAAGCCGTTGGGGGCGCGGGTGTGCCAGTCGGTGACTTGCTGGTAACGGTGCGCGATGTTGAGCAGGCGGCCTTCCTGGAAGTACGGGGCCAGCAGTTGCACGCCCACCGGCAGGCCGTCGACGAAGCCGGCCGGCATCGACAGGCCCGGCAGGCCGGCCAGGTTGGCGGTGATGGTGTAGACGTCTTCCAGGTAGGCGGCGACCGGATCGCTGCTCTTGGCGCCAAGTTTCCAGGCCGGGTTCGGCGTGGTCGGGCCGAGAATCACGTCGACGTCGGCGAACGCGGCCATGAAGTCGTTCTTGATCAGGCGGCGGATCTGTTGCGCCTTGACGTAGTAGGCGTCGTAGTAGCCGGCCGACAGGGCGTAGGTACCGACCATGATGCGCCGCTGCACTTCCGCGCCGAAGCCTTCGCCACGGGAACGCTTGTACAGGTCGGTCAGATCTTTCGGATCTTCACAGCGATGACCAAAGCGCACGCCGTCGAAGCGCGACAGGTTGGAGGACGCTTCCGCCGGGGCGATCACGTAGTACGCCGGGATGGCATGCTGCATGTTCGGCAGGCTGATTTCCTTGACCACCGCGCCGAGCTTTTCCAGCTCCTTGACGCTGGCCTGGACCAGGTCGGCGATGCGCGGGTCGAGGCCGGCGCCGAAGTATTCCTTCGGCAGGCCGATGCGCAGGCCTTGCAGCGAGGCGTTCAGGTTGGCGCTGAAGTCCGGTACTGGCTCGTCGACCGAGGTCGAGTCCTTGGCGTCGAAGCCGGCCATGCCTTGCAGCAGCAGGGCGCAGTCTTCGGCGGTACGGGCCAGCGGGCCGCCCTGGTCGAGGCTCGAGGCGTAGGCAATCATGCCCCAGCGCGATACGCGGCCATAGGTCGGCTTGAGGCCGGTCAGGTTGGTGAAGGCTGCCGGCTGGCGGATCGAGCCGCCGGTGTCGGTGCCGGTGGTGGCCGGTAGCAGGCGCGCGGCCACGGCGGCGGCCGAGCCGCCGGAGGACCCGCCGGGCACGTGCTCGAGGTTCCACGGGTTCTTCACCGCGCCGTAGTGGCTGGACTCGTTGGCCGAGCCCATGGCGAATTCGTCCATGTTGGTCTTGCCCAGGGTGACCATGCCGGCTTCGGCCAGCTTGGCGACCACGGTGGCGTCGTACGGGGCGGTGAAGCTGTCGAGCATCTTCGAGCCGCAGCTGGTGCGCACGCCGTTGGTGCAGAACAGGTCCTTGTGGGCGATCGGCGCACCCAGCAGCGCGCCGGTCTCACCAGAGGCACGGCGGGCGTCGGCGGCGCGCGCCTGGTCCAGGGCCTGTGCTTCGGTGACGGTGATGAAGCTGTTGAGCTGCGGGTCGAGCTGCTTGATGCGCGACAGCAGGGCGCCGGTCAGTTCTTCCGAGGAGAACGACTTGTCGGCGAGGCCGCGGGCGATTTCGGCCAGAGTGAGTTGATGCATGGCAGGCGCTATCCCTTAATCGATGACTTTCGGAACCAGGTACAGACCGTTCTCGGTCGACGGGGCGACGGCCTGGTAGCGGTCGCGCTGGTTGCTTTCGGTGACCTGGTCGGGGCGCAGGCGCTGGGTGGCTTCCAGCGGGTGGGCGAGGGGCTCGATGCCAGAGGTGTCGACGGCTTGCATCTGGTCGACCAGCCCGAGAATACTGTTCAAGGCATCGGTGATGCGTGGCAATTCGCCTTCATTCAGGCCCAGGCGGGCCAGATGGGCGATCTTTTCCACGTCGGAGCGTTGAAGCGCCATGGGGATCTCCAGGGAAACGAAAAACGGAATGGGTCCGCAGATGAGGAACATGCCGGCATTCTGGCGGTCAAAGGGCCGCGAACATCGGCAGGCATGCTCGGAAAAACAACCAATTTAACATATTGGCTCCTTGCCCAAAATCCCTGCCATTGTTAGAGTTTGCCGCACTTTTTTACCCACGCTTTCCCCAGGGTCACTTTCCCATGTTCAAGAAACTGCGTGGCATGTTTTCCAGCGATCTGTCCATCGACCTGGGTACTGCCAACACCCTTATCTACGTGCGTGAGCGCGGTATCGTCCTGAATGAGCCCTCGGTTGTTGCCATCCGTACCCACGGCAACCAGAAAAGCGTCGTCGCAGTCGGTACCGAAGCCAAGCGCATGCTGGGCCGCACCCCCGGCAACATTGCTGCCATTCGTCCGATGAAGGACGGCGTGATCGCCGACTTCAGCGTTTGCGAAAAAATGCTGCAGTACTTCATCAACAAGGTGCATGAGAACAGCTTCCTGCAGCCCAGCCCACGCGTGCTGATCTGCGTGCCGTGCAAGTCGACCCAGGTCGAGCGCCGCGCCATCCGTGAATCGGCCCTCGGTGCCGGTGCCCGTGAAGTATTCCTGATCGAAGAGCCCATGGCCGCCGCCATCGGTGCCGGCCTGCCGGTCGAAGAGGCCCGCGGCTCGATGGTCGTCGATATCGGTGGCGGTACCACCGAGATCGCCCTGATCTCGCTCAACGGCGTGGTCTACGCCGAATCTGTGCGCGTCGGCGGCGACCGCTTCGACGAAGCCATCGTCACCTACGTGCGCCGCAACTACGGCAGCCTGATCGGCGAATCCACCGCCGAGCGCATCAAGCAGGAAATCGGTACCGCCTACCCGGGCGGCGAAGTGCGCGAAGTCGACGTCCGTGGCCGCAACCTGGCCGAAGGCGTGCCGCGTGCCTTCACCCTGAACTCCAACGAAGTGCTCGAGGCGCTGCAGGAATCGCTGGCAACCATCGTCCAGGCGGTCAAGAGCGCCCTGGAGCAGTCGCCGCCGGAGCTGGCCTCGGATATCGCCGAGCGCGGCCTGGTGCTGACCGGTGGTGGCGCGCTGCTGCGCGACCTGGACAAGCTGCTGGCCCAGGAAACCGGCCTGCCGGTGATCGTCGCCGAAGACCCGCTGACCTGCGTCGCCCGCGGCGGTGGCCGTGCCCTGGAGATGATGGACAAGCACGCCATGGACCTGCTCTCCAGCGAGTGATCGCTGATGCAGTAGTGTATGTCCAGGTTTACAGGTGGCACGCACAGTGCTACCTGTAAGCGCTGTGCTGGCGCCCGCCCGGGCGCCTTTTCCGTCAATCCGCAGCAGGCCGGTGCATTGCCCCATGTCCAATGACCTCCTGAGTCGTCCACGAGGAACGGCCCATTAAACCGCTTTTCTCCAAGGGCCCCTCGCTGGGCGTTCGCCTGCTCGTGCTGGTCGTGCTGTCGGTCGCGCTGATGGTGGTCGACTCGCGCTTCGACCTGCTCAAGCCGGTGCGCAGCCAGATGGGTCTGGTGCTGATGGAATCCTACTGGATCACCGACCTGCCGCAGCGTACGTGGCAGGGCGTGGCTGGCCAGTTCGGCAGCCGCACCGAACTGATCGCCGAGAACGAGAAGCTCAAGACCGAGGCCCTGCTGCTGCAGGGGCGCCTGCAGAAGCTGGCCGCCCTGACCGAGCAGAACGTGCGCCTGCGTGAGCTGCTCAACTCTTCGGCGCTGGTCAACGAGAAGGTCGAAGTTGCCGAGCTGATCGGTGTCGACCCCAATCCGTTCACCCACCGTATTCTGATCAACAAGGGCGAGCGCGATGGCGTGTTCCTCGGCCAGCCTGTGCTCGATGCCCGCGGCCTGATGGGCCAGGTGGTCGAGCTGATGCCGTACACCGCGCGGGTACTGCTGCTTACCGACACCACCCACAGCATTCCGGTGCAGGTCAATCGCAACGGCCTGCGCGCCATTGCCAGCGGCACTGGCAACCCGGAGCGCCTGGAGCTGCGCCACGTGGCCGACACCGCCGACATCAAGGAAGGCGACCTGCTGGTCAGTTCGGGCATGGGCCAGCGTTTCCCGGCGGGCTACCCGGTGGCCACGGTCAACGAAGTGATCCATGACTCCGGCCAGCCGTTCGCCATCGTCCGTGCCATCCCGACTGCCGCGCTCAACCGCAGCCGCTACATGCTGCTGGTGTTCAGCGACCGGCGCACGCCCGAGGAGCGCGCCACCGAGGCGGCGATCGCCCAGGAGGAGGCCGACCGTCAGGGCGCTGGCCACGGCCAGGCACCGGCCACCCCGGCCGCATCTGCGGCGGGTAGCGCGGTTCAGCCTGTGCCCGGCGCAGCCCCAGCGACTGCGACGCCAGCGGCAAGCCCGGCAGCGGTGCACCCGGCGCCTGCGACCGCCCAACCCCGGAGACAATAATGGCCAGCACCCGTAGCAGAAACGGCTGGGCCATCTGGCTGACCTTCGCCATCGGCCTGTTGCTCAGCGTCTCGCCCATGCCGCAGTTCATGGAAGTGTTCCGGCCCATGTGGCTGGCCCTGCTGCTGGCCTTCTGGACCCTTGCGGTGCCAGGCAAGGTCGGCATGACCACCGCGTTCCTGCTTGGCCTGGCCGAGGATGTGCTGTACGGCACGCTGCTTGGCCAGAACGCCCTGATCCTTACCCTGATCACCTTCCTGGTGCTTTCGTTGCAGCAGCGCCTGCGCATGTTCCCCATGTGGCAGCAGAGCCTGGTGATCCTGGTGATCTTCGGTATCGCCCAGCTGATCCAGCTGTGGCTCAGCGCGCTGACCGGCAATCGACTGCCGACCCTGGCCCTGGTCTGGTCGGCGGTGATCAGCGCCTTGCTCTGGCCGTGGGTCAGCTTTGCCCTGCGCGGCCTGCGCCGTCGCCTGCATATCCACTGACGCGCCGCCACTGACAGGGAGATGTCCACATGACCCAGCTGTACCTGGCCTCCGGCTCGCCACGCCGCCGTGAACTGCTGACCCAGATCGGGGTGCCGTTCACAGTCGTCAGCGCACCCATCGATGAAGCCCCGTTGCCGGGCGAAGCGCCGTCGGCCTACGTCGAGCGCCTGGCCCAGGCCAAGGCCGTTGCGGGCTTCGCCCACACCGATGGCGCAGGGGTGGTACTGGGCGCCGATACCACCGTGGTGCTCGATGGCCAGATCCTTGGCAAGCCGGAGAATCGCGAGCAGGCGTTGGCCATGCTCGGCGACCTTTCCAAGCGCGAACACCAGGTGCTTACCGCCGTGGCGCTGACCGATGGCCAGCGCAGTATCAGCCGCTGCGTCAGCACCACCGTGCGTTTTCGCACCATCTCCTTCGAGGAAGCGCTGCGCTACTGGGACAGCGGCGAACCTGTCGACAAGGCCGGCGGCTATGCCATCCAGGGCCTGGGCGCGGTGTTCGTCAGCGGCATCGAAGGCAGCTACTCGGCCGTGGTCGGGCTGCCCCTGAGTGAAACCGCCGAACTGCTCGAGCAATTCGGCGTGCCATGTTGGCAACTGCAAGAGGGTTCCGCACAGCGCTAGCCAGCCACGCCGCAGCAATCCATCATTACCCCAGACCACTGACGAGAGCGCGCCATGAGTGAAGAGATCCTGATCAACATCACCCCGATGGAATCACGCGTGGCGGTGGTGGAGAACGGAGTCCTGCAGGAGGTGCATGTAGAGCGCACCCAGCGCCGTGGCATCGTCGGCAACATCTACAAAGGCAAGGTAGTGCGGGTATTGCCGGGCATGCAGGCGGCATTCGTCGATATCGGCCTGGAGCGGGCGGCGTTCATCCATGCCTCGGAGATCTCCCAGCGCGAAGGCTCGGCCGTGGAGACCATCACCGCACTGGTCCACGAAGGCCAGGCACTGGTGGTCCAGGTCACCAAGGATCCCATCGGCAGCAAGGGCGCACGCCTGACTACCCAGCTGTCGATTCCGTCGCGTTACCTGGTGTACATGCCGCGCAGCAGTCATGTCGGCATCTCGCTCAAGATCGAGGAAGAAGCCGAGCGCGATCGCCTCAAGCAGGTGGTCACCGACTGCATGGCCCAGGAAGACATGAAGGATGCCGGTGGGTTCATCCTGCGCACCGCCGCAGAGGGCGCCCGCGCGGAGGATATCCTCCAGGACATCCGCTACCTGCGCCGCCTGTGGGAGCAGATCGGCTCGCAGATCAAGACCTGCGGCGCGCCCGTGGTGATCTACGAGGACCTTGGCCTGGCGCTGCGGACCTTGCGTGATCTGGTCAACCCCAAGATCGAGAAGATCCGCATCGACTCGCGGGAGACCTTCCAGAAGACCACCCAGTTCGTGGCCGAATTGATGCCGGAGATCGCCGATCGCCTGGAGCACTACCCTGGCGAGCGGCCGATCTTCGACCTGTATGGGGTGGAGGACGAAATCCAGCGCGCCCTGGAGCGCAAGGTGCCGCTCAAGTCCGGCGGCTACCTGGTGGTCGATCCGGCGGAGGCAATGACCACCATCGACGTCAACACCGGTGCGTTCGTCGGCCATCGCAACCTCGAAGAGACCATCTTCAAGACCAACCTCGAGGCGGCCACCGCCATTGCCCGGCAACTGCGCCTGCGCAACATCGGCGGGATCATCATCATCGACTTCATCGACATGGAGGACGAGGAGCACCAGCGCCAGGTCCTGCGTACCCTGGAGAAGCAGCTCGAGCGTGATCACGCCAAGACCAACATCATCGGCATCACCGAGCTGGGCCTGGTGCAGATGACCCGCAAACGCACCCGCGAAAGCCTTGAGCAGGTGCTCTGTGAGCCCTGTGCGGCGTGCCAGGGGCGCGGCAAGCTGAAGACCCCCGAGACGATCTGTTACGAAATTTTCCGCGAGATCCTTCGTGAAGCCCGTGCCTACCAGGCCGAGGGCTATCGCGTGCTGGCCAACCAGAAGGTGGTGGATCGGTTGCTCGATGAAGAGTCGGGTAACGTCGCTGAACTTGAAGCGTTCATCGGGCGAACCATCCGCTTTCAGGTGGAGTCCATGTATTCCCAGGAACAATACGATGTGGTGCTGCTCTGACCCCTTCTAACAGCGGTCGCCCCATGGACGGGCTGGCAAAGCGCTATACACCGGCCATAGTTAAGGGACGACTTGGAGGGCCTCGGCCATGGAACGTCTGACCCGCGTTCTAAGCGCCTTGACCCGCTGGGGGCTGGTTATCTGCGCCCTGCTGGCGGTGCTGGTGGCGCTGTATGTCAGCCTCGGTCGGCAACTGGTGCCTCTGGTCGCCGAATACCGTGCAGACGCCGAACTCAAGGCCGAACAGGCCTTGGGCATGCCCGTGCACGTCGGGGCGCTCGAGGGGCGCTGGAGCGGCTTGGCGCCGGTACTGCGTGTACGTGACCTGCAACTGGGCGAAGGCGCCTCGGCGCTGCGCCTGGACGACGTCAAGCTGGTGCCTGACCTGTGGGCCAGCCTCAAGGCGCGTGAAGTGCGCCTGGCGCGCATCCAGCTCAGTGGGCTGCAATTGATCCTGCGCGAGAACGAGCAGGGCGACTGGGCTCTGGAAGGCCTGCCGCACAAGGATGATGCGCCGCTGGATCCTGCGGATGCGCTCAAGCGTCTGCGCCAACTCGGTCGAATCGATGCCTTCGACAGCCAGGTCACCTTGCATCCCTGGCAACGAGACCCCCTGACCCTCACCTACGTCAGCCTTGGCTTGCAGGCAGGCGCCTCGCGCCAGAGCCTCGACCTGCGTGCCACGCTGCCCGACGGCCAGCCCCTGGCCTTGAGCCTGAACAGCCGCGCCACGGCCAAGGCCTGGCGCGACGGGCGCGTGCAGGCTTACCTGAGCCTGCCGCAAAGCGACTGGGCACGCTGGCTGCCGCCGCAGTTGCTGGGCCAGTGGCAGGCCGGCGCGCTGCGCGCTGGTGGTGAGCTGTGGATCGACTGGCGGCAAGGGCAGTTGCAGCAGGCGATGGTTCGCCTCAATGCCCCGCAGCTCAAGGGCGCCTACACCGGGCGCAAGGCCATCACCGTGGATAATCTGGCCCTGTCGGCCTGGTTCCAGCGCCGGGACCAGGGCTTCGACGTCGCCGTCGACTCGCTGGCCATGAGCCTTGGCAAGAACCGTTGGGAGTCGCACCTGCAACTGGCACAGCGTCCGGGCCAGAACCCGGCCGAGGAAAGCTGGCAGGTGCAGGCGGACCGCCTCGACCTGACTCCGCTGACGCCCTTGATCGACGCCCTGGCGCCATTGCCGGACAAGCTGATGACCGTGGTCGATGCGCTCAAGGTCACCGGCGCCCTGCGCAACGTGCGCCTGGACATCCGACCCAAGGCCGAGGGCGACCAACGGCTGCAGTTCGCCGCCAACCTGGAGAAGGTCGGCTTCGATGCCTATCACGGCGCGCCGGCGGCGGGCAATGTCTCCGGGGCGATCAGCGGTGACCTTGGGCACGGCGAGCTGCGCCTGGATACCCAGGCGTTCATGCTGCACCTGTACCCGATCTTCGGCAAACCCTGGCATTACCCGAAAGCCAATGCCCGCCTGACCTGGACCCTGGACAAGGAGGCTTTCACCCTGGTCGCCCCCTACATCAAGGTACTGGGCGACGAGGGCAAGATCGCGGCGGACTTCCTTATCCGCATCCACCTGCAGCCGGGCCACGAAGACTACATGGACCTGCGCGTCGGCCTTACCGAAGGCGATGGGCGCTACACCGCCAAGTACCTGCCCGAGGTGCTCAGCCCCGCCCTGGACGAATGGCTGCGCAGCGCCATCGTCAAGGGCAATGTCGACGAGGGCTACTTCCAGTACCAGGGGTCGCTGCACCACAACGCGCCGCCCCATGCTCGCGATATCAGCCTTTTCTTCAAAGTGCATGACGCGGCGCTGGATTTCCAGCCAGGCTGGCCACAGGTGCAGCAGGTCGACGGCAATGTGTATATCGAAGACACCGGTGTGCGCATCCAGGCCCATCATGGGCTGCTGCTGGACACCAAGGTCAGTGATGTCAGCGTCGACATTCCCCATGTCGAAGGCGACCAGCACAGCCACCTGATCCTCGACGGTGATTTCGACGGCAGCCTCGGCGATGGCTTGAAGATCCTCAAGGAAGCGCCCATCGGCACGGGGGAGATCTTCGCCGGTTGGGAAGGCGAGGGGCCGCTCAAGGGCAAGGTCAAGCTCGATGTACCCCTGGCCCACGGGCAGCGGCCCAAGGTGCTGGTGAACTTCGCGACCGCCGACGCTACCTTGAAAGTGGCGCCACCGGCCCTGGAACTGAGCCAGCTGAAGGGCGACTTCAGCTTCGATCTCGACAAGGGCCTGAGCGGCAAGGACATCAGCCTGCACGCCTTTGGCAAGCCGGTCAGCGCCCAGATCAGCGCCGAAGGGCAGGGTGGGCAGATCCAGACCCGGATCAATGCCAATGGCCAGGTCGGCCTCAAGGCCCTGACCGACTGGTTGCAGTTCACGCAGCCGCTGCCAGCCTCGGGTGAGCTGCCCTATCAGTTGCAAGTGACACTGGGCAGCCGCGACAACCGCTTGACCGTCAATTCGTCGCTCAAGGGCCTGGCCATCGATCTGCCGGCGCCTTTTGGCAAGGCAGCCGCAGAGACCCGTGATAGCCGCTTCGGCCTGACCCTGCAGGGCCCGGAACGGCGCATCGATGGCAGCTACGCGGACCTGGCCCGCTTTGCTTATGCCGCGCCGGCCGACAAGCTGGGCCAAGGGCGTGGCGAGCTGTTGCTGGGTACGGGCGAGGCCAGCTTGCCGTCTGGCCAGGGCCTGCGGGTGCGTGGCCGGCTGGAGACGCTGGACCTGGCCCCCTGGCAGCAACAGATGGAGCGCCTGGCCGGCAAGGATCCGGGCGGCAGTGCCCGGCAGAACCTGCAGAGCGTTGACCTCAGCATCGGCCAGCTCAAGGCGTTCGGCCTGGACCTCAACCAGGCGGTGATCCGCCTGATGCGTGGTGGCCCGGCCTGGGACCTGCGCCTGGACAGCCAGGAAGTCATCGGCAATGCGCGCATTCCCGATGCCAAGGCCACGCCCATGACCGTCCGCCTGCAGAGCCTGCGCCTGCCGCCAGCCGATCCGAATGAGGCCCAGGTCGAGAATGCGCCGGATCCATTGGCCGGGTTCGACCCGCGCAAGGCGCCGCCGCTGGACCTGACCATCGACAAGCTGTACCGCGGCGACGACCTGTTCGGCAGTGCCACCCTGAAGCTGCGCCAGACCCCACGGGGCATGGCCATGAGCGATATCGACCTGGACCTCAAGGGGCTGCATATCGACGGCAGTGGTGGCTGGGAAGGCGAGCCCGGCAGCACGTCCAGCTGGTACAAAGGCCGCGTGGACGGCAAGGACCTGGGGAATGTGCTCAAGGCCTGGGGTTTTGCCCCCACCGTCACCAGCCGCGACTTCCGCATGGACGTGGATGGCCGCTGGCCGGGCTCGCCGGCCTGGGTAAGCCTCAACCGGTACTCCGGCAGCCTCGACGCGGCGCTGCGCAGCGGCCAGTTCGTCGAGGTCGAGGGCAGCGCCCAGGCCTTGCGGGTGTTCGGGCTGCTCAACTTCAACTCCATTGGCCGGCGCCTGCGCCTGGACTTCTCCGACCTGTTCAGCAAGGGCCTGGCCTACGATCGGGTCAAAGGCTTGCTGGTGGCCAGCGAAGGGGTCTATGTGACGCGGGAGCCGATCACCGTCACCGGCCCGTCGAGCAATTTCGAACTCGACGGCACCATGGACTTCGTCCGTGATCGGGTCGACGCCAAGCTGCTGGTGACGTTGCCGGTCACCAACAACCTGCCATTGGCCGCCTTGATTGTCGGCGCGCCGGCAGTCGGGGGCGCGCTGTTCCTCGTCGATCGCCTGATCGGTGACCGGGTGGCGCGGTTCGCCAGCGTGCACTATCGCGTCGAAGGTCCGGTCAAAGAGCCTAAAATCACCTTTGTGAAACCTTTCGACAAATAATCCCGGGGTGGTCATGACGTCAGCAGTGATCCAGATGGTCAGCCAGGACGATGTGCTGGCCAACCTGCAACGTGCCACGGTGCTGCTCGAGCAGGCCGCCGCCGGAGGCGCGCGCCTGGCGGTGTTGCCGGAGAACTTCGCTGCCATGGGCCGTCGCGACGCCGCCGCCATCGGCAGGGCAGAGGCGCTGGGCGAGGGGCCGATCCTGCCATGGTTGAAACGCACCGCCCGCGACCTCAGGTTATGGATAGTCGCAGGTACCCTGCCGCTGCCGCCGGTCGGCCAACCGGAGGCCAAGGCCCATGCCTGCTCGTTGCTGGTCGACGAGCACGGCGAGCTCGCCGCTCGCTACGACAAGCTGCATCTGTTCGATGTAGACGTGGCCGACAATCGTGGCCGCTACCGCGAGTCGGATGATTATGCCCACGGCAGCCGGGTGGTGGTGGCCGACACACCGGTGGGCCGCCTGGGCCTGTCAGTGTGCTACGACCTGCGCTTCCCCGAGCTGTACAGCGCCTTGCGCGCCGCCGGGGCCGAACTGATCAGCGCGCCGGCGGCGTTCACCGCGGTGACCGGCGCTGCGCACTGGGAAGTGCTGATTCGCGCACGGGCCATCGAGACCCAGTGCTATGTACTGGCGGCCGCCCAGGGCGGCCTGCATCCGGGGCCGCGGGAAACCCACGGCCAGGCGGCGATCGTCGACCCCTGGGGGCGGATCGTCGCGCAACAGGCGCGGGGCGAGGCGGTGTTGCTCGCCACGCGCGATATCGAAGAACAGGCGTCCATCCGGGCGCGCATGCCGGTAACTACGCACCGGCGCTTTTTCTCGCAGGACGCCTTGCGGCCTGCGCATACCTCGGAGTGACTATGAGCCAGATGTTATCCACCGTCAGTGAGCAGCTCCTGGCCCCGGGCGGGTTGACCCTCGATAGCCTGCAGACGGTGCTGGGCGAGTTGGCCGGTCCCGGCATCGATGCCGCCGACCTGTATTTCCAGGGCCAGATCTCGGAAACCTGGGCACTGGAGGACGGCATCGTCAAAGAGGGCAGCTTCAACCTCGACCAGGGCGTGGGCGTGCGTGCCCAGTCCGGCGAGAAGACCGGCTTTGCCTACAGCAATGCGATCAACCTCGAAGCCCTGACGTCGGCGGCGCGCGCCGCCCGCTCGATCTCCCGCGCCGGGCAGAACGGCACTGTGCAAGCCTTCCGCAGCCAGGACGTGACCGCCCTGTACGCGCCTGACAACCCCCTGGATGTACTGACCCGCGCCGAGAAGGTCGAGCTGCTCAAGCGCGTCGATGCCGCCACCCGTGCCCTCGATCCGCGCATCCAGCAGGTCAGCGTGAGCATGGCCGGGGTGTGGGAGCGCATCCTGGTGGCCGCCGCCGATGGCAGCCTGGCCGCCGACGTGCGTCCGCTGGTGCGCTTCAACGTCAGCGTGATCGTCGAGCACAACGGACGTCGCGAACGTGGTGGGCAGGGCGGCGGTGGGCGCACCGACTATCGCTATTTCAGTGAAGAGCGGGTGATGGGCTACGCCCGTGAGGCTCTGCGCCAGGCGCTGGTCAACCTCGAGGCGATTCCCGCTCCGGCCGGCACGCTGCCGGTGGTGCTCGGCCCGGGTTGGTCCGGCGTGCTGCTGCACGAGGCCGTCGGCCACGGCCTGGAAGGCGACTTCAACCGCAAGGGCAGCTCGGCGTTCAGTGGTCGTATCGGTGAAAAGGTGGCTTCGAGCCTGTGCACCATCGTTGACGACGGCACCCTCGAAGGCCGTCGCGGCTCGCTCAGCGTCGATGACGAAGGCACGCCGACCGAGTGCACCACGCTGATCGAGAAAGGCATCCTCAAGGGCTACATGCAGGACAAGCTCAATGCCCGCCTGATGGGCATGGCGGTGACTGGCAACGGCCGGCGCGAATCCTACGCGCACCTGCCGATGCCGCGCATGACCAACACCTACATGCGTGCTGGCGACAGCGATCCCGAGGAAATCATCCGGTCGGTGAAGAAGGGCATCTACTGCGCCAACCTTGGCGGTGGCCAGGTGGACATCACCAGCGGCAAGTTCGTGTTCTCCACTAGCGAGGCCTATCTGATCGAGGACGGCAAGATCACCGCGCCAGTAAAAGGCGCGACCTTGATCGGCAATGGTCCGGAAGCGATGCGCGGTGTGTCGATGGTCGGCAACGACCTGGCGCTGGACAGCGGTGTGGGCACTTGCGGCAAGGATGGGCAGTCGGTGCCGGTGGGCGTTGGCCAGCCGACCCTGAAGCTGGATGCGATCACCGTCGGTGGTACCGGCGGGTGATGTTCAATCGCGGAGCAAGTCGCATCGGCGCACCGCCGCCCCCACGGTTTCGAGCGTGGGAGCGGCGGTGCGCCGATGCGACTTGCCCCGCGATGGCCTTAACGCAACCCGCGTTGGGTCTCGTCGAGGTCGCGGATGTACTTGAACACTTTACGCGCAGCGGCAGGCGGCTTGTTCCGCGCCTTTTCATGCTGGGCATGACGGATCAGCGAGCGCAGGTGCTGGCGATCGGTGTCGGGGAACTCGTTGACGAAGCGCTCGAGGTCTTCGTCGTTACCGTCGATCAGGCGATCGCGCCAGCGCTCGAGGCCGTGGAAGCGCTCGTTGTACTGGCGGCTGGAGCTGTCGATCTGCTCGAGCACGGCATGGATGGCGTCCAGGTCCTGCACGCGCATCAGCTTGCCGACGAACGACATGTGGCGTTTGCGGGCGCCGTGGGCGGTGTGTTTGCTGGCTTCGTCCAGCGCCTTGCGCAGCTCGTCGGTCAGCGGCAGGCGGGCCAGGGTGTCGGCCTTGAGGGTGGTGAGGCGCTCACCGAGTTCGACCAGCGCATGCAGCTCGCGCTTGATCTGGGTTTTGCTTTTTTCGCCATCGAAGGCGTCGTCGTAAGAATCAACCATGGGGGCCGTCCGCAAGAAATCGCCGCCATGATAACCAGTCGGGGGCCGCTTGTCCGGCCCGGTCGTAGAATGACCCAAGCCGTACGCAGAATTTTCAGTGGAGAAAACCATGAGTGCAGTCCAGAGCGTAGGCCCCAAGGACCTGCCGGCGTTGCAGGAGCAGGTCGAGGCGATTGTCGCCGAGGCGCGCCGCCAGGGCGCCAGCGCCTGCGAAGTGGCGGTGTCGCTGGAGCAAGGGCTGTCCACCACGGTGCGCCAGCGCGAAGTCGAGACGGTCGAGTTCAATCGCGACCAGGGGTTCGGCATCACCCTTTACGTAGGCCAGCGCAAGGGTTCGGCCAGCACTTCGGCCAGCGGCCCTGAGGCGATCCGCGAGACGGTCGCCGCCGCGCTGGCAATCGCGAAACATACCTCCGAGGACACTTGCTCGGGGCTGGCCGATGCCGCGTTGATGGCCCGTGAGATCCCCGACCTGGACCTCTACCATGACTGGGACATCGAACCGGAGAAAGCCATCGAGATGGCGCTGGCCTGCGAGGCGGCGGCGTTCGATGCCGACAAGCGCATCAGCAACGCCGACGGCACCACGCTCAATACCCATCAGGGTGTGCGGGTGTACGGCAACAGCCATGGTTTTATCGGTGGCTACGCCTCAACCCGTCACAGCCTGAGCTGCGTGATGATCGCCGAAGCCGATGGGCAGATGCAGCGTGACTACTGGTACGACGTCAATCGCCAGGGCCAGCTGCTGGCCGACCCGCGTAGCATCGGCCTGCGTGCCGCGCAGCGCGCGGCAAGCCGCCTGGGTGCCCGTCCGGTACCCACCTGCGAGGTGCCGGTGCTGTTCTCGGCCGAGCTCGCCGGCGGCCTGTTCGGCAGCTTCCTGTCGGCCATTTCCGGCGGCAACCTGTACCGCAAGTCGTCGTTCCTCGAGGGTACCCTTGGCCAGCGCCTGTTCCCCACCTGGCTGACCCTCGACGAGCGGCCACACATCCCGCGTGCGCTGGGCAGTGCAGCGTTCGATGGTGATGGCCTGGCCACCTACGCCAAGCCGTTCGTCGACAAAGGCGAGCTGGTTTCGTACATCCTGGGCACCTATTCGGGGCGCAAGCTGGGTTTGCCGAGCACCGCCAACTCAGGAGGCGTGCACAATCTGTTCGTCACTCACGGCGTCGAGGACCAGGCCGCGCTGATCCGGCGCATGGGTCGTGGCCTGCTGGTAACCGAGCTGATGGGCCATGGGCTGAACATGGTGACCGGCGACTACTCGCGGGGTGCGGCGGGCTTCTGGGTGGAAAACGGCGAGATCCAGCACGCCGTGCAAGAAGTGACCATTGCCGGCAACATGAAGGACATGTTCCAGCAGATCGTCGCCATTGGCAGCGATATCGAGACGCGTAGCAATATCCACAGCGGCTCGGTGCTGATCGAGCGCATGACGGTCGCAGGTAGCTGACAGCGCGGCGGGTGGGAGCGGGCTTGCCCCGCGATTGGCCATTGCAGCTATCGCGGGGCAAGCCCGCTCCCACGCATCAGTATTTTTGGTGACGAACAACCCGGCCATCGCGCCGGGTTTATTTTGCCTATCGTCTAGCTTGAACTGATTCTATTTATCACTTAATAATGAATATCATTATCCAGTAACCCGGCGATGATGTTCATGAAAACCGTCCTCCACGAACTGCCCTACCTGGAAAACTGGCGCTGGCTCAGCCGGCGCATCCGTTGCGCGCTGGAACCCGACGAGCCACGCCTGATCGAGCACTACCTCGCCGAAGGCCGCTATCTGGTGTGCTGCACCGAGACCTCGCCGTGGACGGTGGCCTTGACCGCCTTGCGTCTGCTGCTCGATACCGCCAACGATCGTATGTTGCCCTGGCACTGGCGCTGCCTGTGCCTGGACCAGGCCTGGCGCCCGCTGCTCGACCTGCGCAATCTCGACCGCCTCGAACAGAACCAGCGTTGGCAGCCCTACGCGATGCAGCTCGCCAATTGCGTGCTGCTGCCGTCGATTTCTCCCGAAGAACTGATGCAAGGACTTGAAGATGAGTGATACCCGTATCGAGCGCGACAGCATGGGTGAACTGCAGGTGCCGGCCCAGGCCCTGTACGGTGCCCAGACCCAGCGCGCGGTCGACAACTTCCCGGTCAGCGGCAAGCCGATGCCGGCCCAGTTCATCCGTGCCTTGCTGCTGGCCAAAGCCGCTGCGGCCAAGGCCAACGTCGAGCTGGAACAGCTCAGCGCAGGGCAGGGCGCGGCCATCGTCAAGGCGGTGGAACAGCTGCTGGCCGAGGATTTCATCCAGCACTTCCCGGTGGACGTGTTCCAGACCGGCTCCGGCACCAGCTCGAACATGAACGCCAACGAGGTCATCGCGACCCTGGCCAGCCATGTGCTGGGCGAGCCGGTCAATGCCAATGACCACGTCAACTGTGGCCAGAGCAGCAACGACATCATCCCCACCACCATTCACGTAAGCGCCGCCCTGGCCCTGCACGAACAGCTGCTGCCGGCCTTGCGCCACCTCACCCAGGTGATCGAGGCCAAGGCAGTCGAGGTGCACAAGCACGTGAAGACTGGCCGCACCCATTTGATGGACGCGATGCCGGTACGCATGAGCCAGGTGCTCGGTGGCTGGGCCGCCCAGATCAAGGGTGCCCAGGCGCATATCGAAGCCACGTTGCCGAGCCTGCAAGCGCTGGCCCAGGGCGGCACGGCCGTGGGCACCGGGATCAATGCCCACCCACAGTTCGCCGCAGGCTTTGCCCGCCAGTTGAGTGGCCTGACCCAGGTCGAGTTCACCCCCGGCGAGAACCTGTTTGCCCTGATCGGCTCCCAGGACACCGCCGTGGCGCTGTCGGGCCAGCTCAAGACGGCTGCCGTGGCGCTGATGAAGATCGCCAACGACCTGCGCTGGATGAACTCCGGCCCGCTCGCCGGCCTTGGTGAAATCGAGCTGCAAGGCCTGCAACCAGGCTCTTCGATCATGCCGGGCAAGGTCAACCCGGTGATCCCGGAGGCCACCGCGATGGTCGCCGCCCAGGTGATCGGCAACGACGCGACCATCGCCGTGGCCGGCCAGTCGGGCAACTTCGAGCTCAACGTGATGTTGCCGGTAATTGCCCGCAACCTGCTGGAGAGCATCGAGCTGATGGCCAACGTCAGCCGTTTGCTGGCCGACAAGGCGATTGCCAGCTTCAAGGTCAACGAGGCCAAGCTCAAGGAGGCGCTGTCGCGCAACCCGATCCTGGTCACCGCGCTGAATCCGATCATCGGCTACCTGAAGGCCGCCGAGATCGCCAAGACCGCCTACAAGCAAGGGCGTCCGATCATCGATGTGGCGCTGGAGCACACCGACCTGTCGCGTGATCAGCTCGAAGCGCTGCTGGACCCGGAAAAACTCACCGCTGGCGGCATCTGAACCCGGGCCGCCCAGGAGGCACGTCATGCAGCATTGGAAACGCACCACCCAAGATGCAAACCGCCTGTTCGAGCAGGGCGAGCTGGTCGACGCCCGGGAGCACTACCTGCAAGCACTGGCCTTGGCCCAGGTGCTGTTCGAGCGCTGGCATGACGTCGACGAGGCGGTGGCCGCACTAGTCATCGCCCACCACAACTTGGCCGACCTGCACCTGCGCCTGAACCAGCCGCACGAAAGCGCCGACTACCTGTGCGCGGCGCACCAGCGGCTGCTCCAGGCCAGCCAGGATCCGCGCCTGCCCCAGGCTCTGCGCGACGCGGCCTTGCGCCACAGCGGGCGTACCTACACCGAACTGCTGAGTTTCATCGCCGAGTACGGCCAATACCCGCGTACCGAGCGCCTGCTGAACCGCCAGGCGCCCGCAGCCAGCGAGCTGGTCGCGCACGCGGACATCACGGATCGCAAACCTGCCTACGGAATCCATTGATATGCCACATACCTTGCCTGCGTTGCCCTACGCCTACGATGCGCTGGAACCGCACATCGACACCCAGACCATGGAGATCCACCACAGCAAGCACCATCAGACCTACATCAACAACCTCAACGCCGCCATCGAGGGCACCGAATGGGCCGAATGGCCGGTGGAGCGACTGGTGGGCGCGGTCAAGCAACTGCCCGAGAAACTGCAAGGGGCGGTGGTCAACCAGGGCGGTGGCCATGCCAACCACACGTTGTTCTGGACCGTCATGTCGCCCAAGGGCGGTGGCCAACCCGAGGGTCAGGTAGCCAAGGCCATTGACCAGCAGCTCGGTGGTTTCGAGGCGTTCAAGGAGGCCTTCACCAAGGCCGCGTTGACCCGCTTCGGCAGTGGCTGGGCCTGGCTCAGCGTGACCCCGCAGAAAATTCTGGTGGTGGAGAGCAGCGGTAACCAGGACAGCCCGCTGATGCACGGCAATACACCGATCCTCGGCCTGGATGTGTGGGAGCACGCCTATTACCTGAAGTACCAGAACCGTCGTCCTGAGTACATTGGCGCCTTCTACAACGTGGTCGACTGGACCGAAGTGGAACGCCGCTACCTTGAAGCCCTGAAGTGAGTCTGACCGGTATGCGCTCCGAGGTGATGTCTGTCAGCAGTGTGCGCCTGTTCCGCTTGGCGCTTGGGACCGTGCTGTTGCTGGTCGGCACCGCATTGCTGGTGTCGCGTGGCATCGCCTGGCTGGACCTGGAACCGCGCATGTTGCGAGCCCTGGAGGGCGGAGCACTGTGCGCATTGGGGACGGCCTTGGGCGCAGTGCCGGTGCTGGTAATCCGCAACATGCCAGTGGCCGTGGCCGACACCTTGCTCGGTTTTGGGGCCGGGGTGATGTTGGCGGCCACCGCATTCTCGCTGATCATTCCCGGGCTGGATGCGGCCCAGGCCATCGGCTTCAGCCCATGGGGCGCCGGTGGTGTGATCAGCAGCGGCCTGTTGTTCGGCGCGTTGTGCCTGTTCCTGGTCGACCTTAAGGTCTCCGGCGCTTCGCCGGAGGCTCTGGTCGGCAGTGAGCAGCAACCGGTAATCGCCGCGCGGATCTGGCTGTTCGTCATTGCCATCATTGCCCACAACATCCCCGAGGGCATGGCCATCGGGGTTTCCGCCGGAGGCGGGATGCCTGATGCCGATAGCCTGGCCATGGGCATCGCGCTGCAGGATGTGCCGGAGGGCCTGGTGATCGCGCTGGTGCTGGCCGGGGCGGGCATGCCGCGTTTCAAGGCGTTCCTGATCGGTGCGGCATCGGGGCTGGTCGAGCCGCTGGCCGCGGTGATCTGTGCCTGGCTGGTGAACATCGCCGAACTGTTGCTGCCGCTGGGCCTGGCCTGTGCGGCGGGGGCGATGCTGCTGGTGGTGACCCAGGAGATCATTCCAGAGTCACGCAGCAACGGGCATCACCGCCTGGCGAGCCTGGGGTTGTGTGTCGGGTTCTGTCTGATGATGGTGATGGACACGGCGATGTCCTGACGCTGCAGCTCAGAAACTGCCGGAGCCAGCCTTGCTGGCGAAGCAGTCATCGCAGTATTGGCGTGGGAGCGGGCTTGCCCCGCGATGCATTGCACCGGCGATAATGGCATCGCGGGGCAAGCCCGCTCCCACGCTCCAGTTATCCGTTGGCTGTCCTCGCCTGGCTCATTCGCCTTCGTCGAAGAAGTTCTCGATCAACGCGACCAACGCTTCCATGGCGTCGGTGTCCTGCTCGCCCTCGGTGAGCAGGTGCACCTGAGTGCCCTTGCCGGCGGCGAGCATCATCACCGCCATGATGCTCTTGCCGTCCACCAGCTTGTCCGGCGCGCGTCCGACCCGTACCTGGCAGGGGAAACGCCCGGCCACGCCGACGAACTTGGCGGCCGCCCGCGCATGCAGGCCCAGCTTGTTGATGATGGTGATTTCGCGGGCGGGCATCGTGGGGCGGATCCTGTGGCTAGAGGTCGCGGTGGCGGACCTGGACGTTTTTCAGGGATTGCTGGAGCAGTTGGCCAAGCCGTTCGGTAATGTACACCGAGCGGTGGTGGCCGCCGGTACAGCCGATGGCGATGGTGACGTAGGCACGGTTGCTGGCGGCGAAGCGCGGCAGCCATTTGAGCAGGTAGCTGGAAATGTCCTGGAACATCTCCTCGACGTCCGGCTGCGCGGCCAGGTAGTCGATCACCGGCTGTTCGAGGCCGGAATGTTCGCGAAGTTCCGGCTTCCAGTACGGATTGGGCAGGCAGCGCACGTCGAACACCAGGTCGGCGTCCACCGGCATGCCACGCTTGAAACCGAATGACTCGACGAGAAACGCAGTGCCGGGCTCGGGCTGGTTGAGCAGGCGCAGCTTGATCGAGTCACGCAACTGGTACAGGTTCAGGTTGGTGGTGTCGATCTTCAGGTCGGCAAGGTCGGCAATCGGCCCCAGCAGCTCGCTCTCCACCCGGATTGCCTCAGCCAGCGAACGGCTGTCGTTGGTCAGTGGGTGGCGGCGGCGGGTTTCCGAGAAGCGCTTGAGCAGCGTGTCTTCGTCGGCATCCAGATACAGCACGTCGCACTGGATATGCCGGGAACGTGCCTCCTCCAGCAACTGCGGGAAGCGCGAAAGATGGCTGGGCAGGTTGCGTGCATCGATCGAGACCGCAACCTTGGGCTGCAGCAGCTCGGTATTGATCAAGGCGTTTTCAGCCAGCTGCGGCAACAGCCCGGCGGGCAGGTTGTCGATGCAGTAGTAGCCGTTGTCTTCCAGTACGTCGAGGGCGGTGCTCTTACCGGAGCCGGAGCGACCGCTGACGATGATCAGGCGCATGTTCAGTGCTCGTTCTGTACGTCCAGGACGACCTGGTAGAGGGTCTCGCTGCTGTCGGCGGCACGCAGGCGATCGCGGACCTCCTTGCGATCGAGCATGCTGGCGATCTGGCGCAGCAGTTCAAGGTGGGCGTCGGTGGCGGCTTCCGGGACCAGCAGGACAAACAGCAGGTCGACCGGGGCGCCGTCGATGGCATCGTAATCGATGGGGGCGTCCAGGTGCAGCAGGGCGCTGACAGGCGCGCTGCAACCTGCCAGGCGGCAGTGGGGAATGGCGATGCCATTGCCAAAACCGGTGGAGCCCAGTTTTTCGCGAGCCCACAGGCTGTCGAAGACGTCTTGCATCTCCAGCTCGGGTACTTGCTCGGCGATCAGGTTGGCGACCTTTTCCAGGGCGCGCTTCTTACTGCCGCCCGGCACGTTCACGAGGGAACGGCCGGGGGTCAGGATGGTTTCAAGTCGGATCATGGATGAGGGGGATCAGCGGGCGGCTGCGCCTTGCAGCAGGCTTTGCTGTTTTTCCTTGTGTTTTTTCAGTTGGCGGTCGAGCTTGTCGGCCAGGGCATCGATGGCTGCATACATGTCTTGGTGTTCGGCGTTTGCAACCACCTCACCGCCGGGAATCTGGAGCGTGGCTTCGATCTTCTGCTGAAGCTTCTCGACTTTCATGATCACCGTCACGTTGGTGATCTTGTCGAAATGACCCTCCACCCGGGCGAGCTTCTCGAGCACGTAATCGCGCAGTGGTTGGGTGACTTCTACATGCTGTCCACTGATGTTGACTTGCATACAGCTTCTCCTTTGTTGCCCGTGCATAAAGAGGCAGGTGTTGCACCTGCCACTGAAACGCTGTGGCACATCCGGGGGCTACATCAGCCGCTTGCGCTCGCTCGAGGGGGCGATCCCCAACGACTCGCGATACTTGGCGACGGTGCGACGGGCTACCTGGATGCCTTGTGCCTCCAGTAAACCAGCGATCTTGCTGTCACTCAATGGCTTTTTCTGATTTTCCGCAGCCACCAGTTTCTTGATGATCGCGCGGATTGCCGTGGACGAGCATTCGCCGCCTTCGGCGGTGCTCACGTGGCTCGAGAAAAAGTATTTCAGTTCGTAGATGCCGCGCGGGGTATGCATGTATTTCTGCGTGGTCACCCGGGAGATGGTCGATTCGTGCATGCCCACCGCCTCGGCGATGTCATGCAGGACCAGCGGCTTCATGGCCTCGTCGCCATGGTCGAGGAAGCCACGCTGGTGTTCGACGATCTGCGTCGCCACTTTCATCAGCGTCTCGTTGCGGCTCTGCAGGCTCTTGATGAACCAGCGCGCTTCCTGCAACTGGTTGCGCATGAAGGTGTTGTCGGCGCTGGTGTCGGCGCGCCGGACGAAGCCGGCGTACTGCGGATTGACGCGCAGCTTCGGCACTGCCTCCTGGTTGAGCTCGACCAGCCAGCGCTCGCTGTCCTTGCGCACGATGACGTCGGGCACGACGTACTCGGGTTCACTGGACTCGATCTGCGAGCCTGGGCGCGGGTTGAGGCTCTGCACCAGTTCGATGATCTGGCGCAGCTCGTCTTCCTTGAGCTTCATGCGGCGCATCAGCTGGCTGTAGTCGCGGCTGCCGAGCAGGTCGATGAAGTCGGTGACCAGGCGCTGTGCCTCGCTCATCCAGGGTGTCGAGGCCGGCAGCTGGCGCAGTTGCAACAACAGGCATTCGCCGAGGGTGCGGGCGCCGATGCCGGCAGGCTCGAACTGCTGGATGCGGTGCAGTACCGCCTCGACCTCGTCCAGCTCGATGTCCAGCTCGGGGTCAAAACCGGCGCAGATTTCTTCGAGGGTGTCTTCCAGGTAGCCCTGGGCGTTGATGCTGTCGATCAGGGTAACGGCGATCAGGCGGTCGGTGTCGGACATCGGCGCCAGGTTGAGCTGCCATAGCAGGTGGCTTTGCAGGCTCTCGCCCACCGATGTGCGAGTGGTGAAGTCCCATTCGTCGTCATCGTTGCTGGGCAGGCTGCTGGCGCTGGTCTGGTAGATGTCTTCCCAGGCGGTATCGACCGGCAATTCGTTGGGGATCCGCTCGGCCCACTCGCCGTCCTCGAGGTTTTCCGTGTTACTGCTGGAGGTTTCCTGGAAACTGTTGTCCTGGGCTTCGGCGACCGGCTTGTTCTCGGCGTTGTCCGCCATCGGGTCGCTGTTGTCGAAGTCCTCGCCGTCTTCCTGACGTTCGAGCATCGGGTTGGACTCCAGCGCTTCCTGGATTTCCTGCTGGAGGTCCAGGGTGGAGAGCTGAAGCAGGCGGATGGCCTGTTGCAACTGAGGTGTCATCGTCAGTTGCTGGCCCATTTTTAGGACGAGCGATGGTTTCATGGCTGGGGCTTAATACCTTGTTGCCGGCGCGCATGCGCCATCCACTACACGTAGGGCGCTTGGGCGCCGACTTTAAGCAAGTTATATGCCTGAAATTGCAGCGTTTGCCTAGAGCACTGTAACAACTTAAGCCCCGATCAGGCGCATTCGCCAGTGCTCCGGGCAGGCCTGCGGTCAGAGTCGGAACTCATGCCCCAGGTAAACTTCCTTGACCAACTGGTTGGCCAGGATGGTCTCGGCATCGCCTTCGGCGATCAGTTGGCCATCGTTGACGATGTAGGCCGTCTCGCAGATGTCCAGGGTCTCGCGAACGTTGTGGTCGGTGATCAGTACACCGATGCCCTTGTTCTTGAGGTGGTGGATGATCTGCTTGATGTCGCCGACGGAAATTGGGTCGACACCGGCGAACGGTTCGTCCAGCAAGATGAACTTGGGTGCGGTAGCCAGGGCGCGGGCGATCTCGACCCGGCGACGCTCACCACCGGACAGGCTCATGCCCAGGTTGTCGCGGATGTGGCTGATGTGGAATTCCTGCAGCAGGCTTTCCAGCTCCTTGCGTCGGCCTTCGCGGTCGAGGTCCTTGCGGGTCTCGAGAATGGCCATGATGTTGTCGGCCACCGACAGCTTGCGGAAGATCGAGGCTTCCTGCGGCAGGTAGCCGATACCGGCCTGGGCGCGCCCGTGCATCGGCTGGTGGCTGACGTCGAGGCTGTCGATCAGTACACGGCCCTGGTCGGCCTGGACCAGGCCGACAATCATGTAGAAACAGGTGGTCTTGCCGGCGCCGTTGGGGCCGAGCAGGCCGACGATCTGGCCGCTGTCGATGGACAGGCTGACGTCGCGCACGACTTGCCTGCCCTTGTAGCTCTTGGCCAGGTGCTGGGCTTTGAGGGTTGCCATTTACTCGGCCTTTTTCTTCGGTTGAATGACCATGTCGATACGCTGACGCGGTGCAGTCACGTTGCCACCGCGCCCGGCGGTAGCCACCTGGGTCTTGGTGTTGTAGACGATCTTCTCGCCTTCGGTGGTGTTGCCTTCGTTCTCGACCTTGGCGCGGTCGGTGAGGATCACCACGTCTTTCTGCGCCTGGTACTGGATGGTCACGGCCCAGCCTTTCATCTTGTCGGGCTTGGCGGCGCTCTGCTGCTGCTCGAAGTAGGCCAGGTTGCCCACCGAGGTGACCACGTCGATATCGCCGTTGGCGGCGCGGGTCATGGTCACGGTGTTGCCTTTGATCATCATCGAACCCTGGGTGATGATCACGTCGCCCGTGTAGGTGGCGACGCCCTGCTTGTCGTCCAGGTGGGCGTTGTCCGCCTGGATGCGGATCGGCTGGTCACGGTCGTTCGGCAGGGCGAAGGCGCTCGCGCTTCCCAGTGCTACGCCCAGGCTGAGCAGAAGGGGGATGGTTTTAACGAGCCTCATACTGTCCTCTTACGTTAGAGAGCAGGTCCATCCTGCCTTCTTTCAAATACGCTTTCATTCCTTTGCCCGTAGTCGTGCCACCGGCGCCGTCGATTCTAACGGCTTGCTCGGTCTGCGCATATTGCTTCTGCGGGAACACGGTCATGCGTGTGCTGGTGATGATGGTTTCGCGTTGCTTCTCGTCGGTGCGCGCCACGCGCACTTCGTCGATCAGCTCCACCTCGGTGCCGTCCGGGTTGACCTCGGCGCGCTTGCTCTGCACATGCCAGGGGTACTCGGTGCCACGGTACATGTGCAGGTCGGGGGTGGTCACCAGGGTGACCTCGCTGGCCTTGAGGTGCTCGACCTTGGCGGCGGTCATCTCGTACTGCAGCTTGCCGTCGGGCAGGAACTGCAGGCTGTGGGCGTTGATCGCGTAGTAGTCGATGGCGCTCTGGTCGACCTGGGCCTGGGGCTGTTCGAGGAAGCTTTCCGGGCTGATGTTCCAATAGCCAACAGCAACCAGCACGGCGGCAATCCCGCCTAGCAGCGCGACATTTCTGATCTTCTTGCTGAGCATGGGCAGCCTTACAGGTAATGGGCGTTGGCAGCGTCCAGGGTGCCCTGGGCCTGCATGATCAGTTCACAGAACTCGCGGGCGGCGCCTTCGCCGCCGCGGGCCTGGGTAACGCCGTGGGCGTGCTGGCGAACGAAGGCCGCGGCATTCTGCACCGCCATGCCCAGGCCGACGCGGCGGATCACCGGCAGGTCGGGCAGATCGTCGCCGAGGTAGGCGACCTGTTCATAGCTTAGATTGAGTTCGGCGAGCAGGCCGTCCAGCACCACCAGTTTGTCCTCGCGGCCCTGGAACAGGTGCGGGATACCGAGGTTCTTCGCCCGGCGCTCGACCACGGGGGTCTTGCGCCCGCTGATGATCGCGGTGGTCACGCCCGAGGCCATGAGCATCTTGATGCCGTGGCCGTCGAGGGTGTTGAAGGTCTTGAACTCGCTGCCGTCCTCGAGGAAGTACAGGCGGCCATCGGTGAGCACGCCGTCGACGTCGAACACCGCCAGCTTGATGGCCTTGGCGCGTTGCATCAGGTCCTGGGTCATTTACATCACTCCGGCGCGCAGCAGGTCGTGCATGTTCAGGGCGCCGGTCGGGCGGTCGTCCTGGTCGACAACCACCAGCGCGCTGATCTTGTGGTCTTCCATGATTTTCAGTGCCTCGGCGGCGAGCATCTCGGCGCGGGCGGTCTTGCCGTGCACGGTCATGACTTCGTCGATGAGCGTCTTGTGCACGTCGATGTTGCGGTCCAGGCTGCGGCGCAGGTCACCGTCGGTGAAGACTCCGGCCAGCTTGCCGTCGTTACCCAGCACCACGGTCATGCCCAAACCTTTGCGAGACATTTCAAACAGCGCGTCCTTGAGCAGGGTGCCGCTCTTTACCACGGGCAGCTCTTCGCCGGCATGCATGACGTTCTCGACCTTCAGCAGCAGGCGACGGCCCAGCGCGCCGCCCGGGTGGGAGAAGGCGAAGTCTTCGGCGGTGAAGCCACGAGCCTCCAGCAGGGCAATGGCCAGGGCGTCGCCCAGCGCCAGCGCCGCGGTGGTGGAGGAGGTCGGTGCCAGGTTGAGCGGGCAGGCTTCCTGGGCGACGCTGGCGTCGAGGTTGACCTCGGCGGCCTGGGCCAGGGGCGAGTCCGGTTTGCCGGTGAGGCTGATCATCTGGATGCCCAGGCGCTTGATCAAGGGCAGCAGGGTGACGATCTCGGCGGTGCTGCCGGAGTTGGACAGGGCAAGAATGACATCGTCACGGGTGATCATGCCCATGTCGCCATGGCTGGCCTCGGCCGGGTGCACGAAGAACGCCGGGGTGCCGGTGCTGGCCAGGGTGGCGGCGATCTTGTTGCCGATGTGCCCCGACTTGCCCATGCCTACCACCACGACCCGTCCCTTGCTGGCCAGGATCAGTTCGCAGGCCTTGACGAAGTCCCCGTCGATGCGGGCCAGCAGGGCCTCCACGGCCTCGAGTTCGAGGCGCAGGGTGCGCTGGGCGGATTGGATCAGCTCGCTGGATTGGGTCATGTCGAAACGCAATGCCTGATGAAAAGGCGGCGATTATAGCCGCAATGTGTGAAAGGCTCATCCTTCGAATGTCATATGGATGCCGCGCCTGCCTGTCTGCGCCCTGAACGAGTGGGGTGACGGCCTTGGGGCGGGCCTATCAGCGGTGCTATAGTTCGCCGCTATTCGGCCCGCCGGGGACCTGTGTGCCTTCAAGATGAAGGCAGGCGTCCACTATGACGAGGCTGCACTAGCAAGGAGTCTAGATGAGTGTGGATAGCGCCTACGCGGTCGAGTTGAAGGGCGTCACCTTCAAGCGCGGTTCGCGCAGCATTTTCAGCAACGTGGACATACGCATTCCCCGCGGCAAGGTCACCGGCATCATGGGGCCTTCGGGGTGCGGCAAGACCACCTTGCTGCGCCTGATGGGCGCACAGTTGCGCCCGGCCGGCGGCGAAGTCTGGGTCAATGGGCAGAACCTGCCCGCGCTGTCGCGGGGCGACCTGTTCGATGCGCGCAAGCAGATGGGCGTGCTGTTCCAGAGCGGTGCGCTGTTCACCGACCTGGATGTGTTCGAGAACGTGGCCTTCCCGCTGCGGGTGCATACGCAGCTGTCGGACGAGATGATCCGCGACATCGTGCTGATGAAGCTGCAGGCCGTGGGCCTGCGCGGCGCCATCGACCTGATGCCCGACGAGCTGTCCGGTGGCATGAAGCGCCGTGTGGCGCTGGCCCGCGCGATCGCCCTGGACCCGCAGATCCTCATGTACGACGAGCCGTTCGTCGGCCAGGACCCGATCGCCATGGGCGTGCTGGTGCGCCTGATCCGCCTGCTCAACGATGCCCTGGGCATCACCAGCATCGTGGTGTCCCATGACCTTGCGGAAACCGCGAGCATTGCCGACTACATCTATGTGGTCGGCGATGGCCAGGTGCTGGGGCAGGGCACGCCGGACGAACTGATGGGCTCGGACAACCCGCGCATCCGCCAGTTCATGAAAGGCGACCCGGATGGCCCGGTACCCTTCCACTTCCCTGCGCCTGACTACCGCGCCGATCTGCTGGGGACGCGTTGATGCGCAGAAAATCCTTACTCGAACGTATCCGTCTGTTCGGTCGTTCGGCCATCGATGTGCTGGCCGTGCTGGGACGCTCGTGCCTGTTCCTCGGCCATTCGCTGGGCGGGCGCAGTGGTATCGGCGGCGGTTTCCAGCTGCTGGTCAAGCAGCTGTATTCGGTGGGCGTGCTGTCGCTGGCGATCATCGTCGTGTCCGGCGTGTTCATCGGCATGGTGCTGGCCCTGCAGGGCTACAGCATTCTCAACAAGTACGGCTCGGAACAGGCGGTGGGGCAGATGGTCGCCCTGACCCTGCTGCGCGAGCTTGGGCCGGTGGTCACTGCCTTGCTGTTCGCCGGTCGCGCGGGTTCCGCGTTGACCGCCGAAATCGGCAACATGAAATCCACCGAGCAGCTGTCGAGCCTGGAAATGATCGGCGTCGACCCGCTCAAGTACATCGTGGCGCCACGCCTGTGGGCCGGCTTCATTTCGCTGCCGCTGCTGGCGCTGATCTTCAGTGTGGTGGGCATCTGGGGCGGCTCGTGGGTCGCCGTGGACTGGCTGGGCGTCTACGAAGGCTCGTTCTGGGGCAACATGCAGAACAGCGTCTCTTTCAGCGACGACGTGCTCAACGGGCTGATCAAGAGCCTGGTGTTCGCCTTCGTCGTCACCTGGATCGCCGTATTCCAGGGGTACGACTGTGAGCCCACTTCAGAAGGGATCAGCCGTGCCACCACCAAGACCGTGGTCTATGCCTCGTTGGCAGTCCTGGGTCTGGACTTTATTCTGACCGCCTTGATGTTTGGAGATTTCTGATGCAAAACCGCACCCTGGAAATCGGTGTCGGCCTGTTCCTCCTGGCCGGGATCCTGGCGCTGCTGCTGCTGGCCCTGCGTGTCAGCGGGCTGTCGGCCAGCCCGAGCAGCGACACATATAAAGTTTATGCGTACTTCGACAATATCGCCGGTTTGACGGTCAGAGCTAAAGTGACCATGGCCGGTGTGACCATCGGCAAGGTCACGGCCATCGATCTGGACCGCGACTCGTATACCGGTCGGGTGACGCTGCAGCTGGACAAGCATGTCGACAACCTGCCGACCGACTCCACTGCCTCGATCCTGACCGCCGGCCTGCTGGGCGAGAAGTACATCGGCATCAGCGTGGGTGGCGAGGACGTGGTTCTCAAGGATGGCGGCACCATCCACGACACGCAGTCGGCGCTGGTGCTGGAAGATCTGATCGGCAAGTTCCTGCTCAACTCGGTGGGCAAGGAACCGAAAGAAGCTCAACCGGCTAATTAAGGAGTTTCCATGATTTCGATCCTGCGACGTGGCCTGCTGGTTCTGCTGGCGGCTTTCCCCCTGCTGGCCCTGGCGGCGCCTGGGCAGTCTGCCCGTGATGTGATCCAGGGCACCACCACCCAGTTGCTCAGCGACCTGAAGAGCAACAAGGAGCAGTACAAGGCCGACCCCAATGCGTTCTACAACGCGCTCAACGCCAACCTTGGCCCGGTGGTCGATGCCGACGGCATCTCCAAGAGCATCATGACGGTCAAGTATTCGCGCAAGGCCTCGCCCGAGCAGATGCAGCGCTTCCAGGAGAACTTCAAGCGCAGCCTGATGCAGTTCTATGGCAACGCCTTGCTGGAGTACAACAACCAGGGCATCACCGTCGATCCGGCCAAGGCCGAGGGTGATGATCGCACCAGCGTCGGCATGAAGATCACCGGCACCAACGGCGCGGTCTATCCGGTGCAGTACACCATGGTCAAGCTGGACGGCGAGTGGAAGGTGCGTAACGTCATCGTCAACGGCATCAATATCGGCAAGCTGTTCCGCGACCAGTTCCAGGATGCCATGCAGCGTAACGGCAACAACCTGGACAAGACCATCGACGGTTGGGCTGGTGAAGTGGCCAAGGCCAAGGAAACGGCCGACAGCTCGCCGGATAAGGAAGTCAAATGAGCGACGCCGCCGTGAGCATGGCCGCGCCGGGCGTTCTTGCCCTGGCCGGCGTGCTGGATTACCGCAGCGGCCCGGCCCTGCGCAAACAGGGCAAGGCGTTGATCGCCGCCAGTGGCGAGTCGCGCCTGGTGTTCGATTGCACTGCGGTGGTCAAGTCGAGCAGCGTTGGCCTGTCGTTGCTGCTGGGGTTCATGCGCGATGCCCAGACGGCCGGAAAAACCTGGGAGTTGCGCGGTATCCCCGAGAACATGCAGGAAATTGCCGGGGTCTATGACCTCGATGAGGTATTGGCGGGCTGATGCCCTGCCGTTCGGGAAAGGCCCCTCGGTCAGTGCGCCCCTTCATGGGCTTCGCAGGCGAGGGGCTTTTTTGTATGATGGCCGACCCGCGCGCGTTGGGCGCCGATCGAGGTTGAGCATGCAGGCCGTAGAAGTTAAAAGCTTTCTGGAAGAGAAATTGCCGGGAACCCAGGTCGAAGTTGAAGGCGAAGGCTGCAACTTCCAGTTGAACGTGATCAGCGACGAGCTGGCCGGCCAGAGCCCGGTCAAGCGTCAGCAGGCGATCTATGCTCACCTCAATCCGTGGATCGCCAACGGCAGCATTCACGCGGTAACCATGAAATTCTTCAGCAGCGCAGCCTGGGCTGAGCGCACCTGAGCCTACTTGGCGGCGAGATACGTATGGACAAACTGATTATCACTGGTGGCGCGCGTCTCGATGGCGAGATCCGCATTTCCGGCGCAAAGAACTCCGCCCTGCCGATCCTTTCGGCCACCCTGCTGTGCGATGGCCCGGTCACGGTCGGCAACCTGCCGCACCTGCACGACATCACCACCATGATCGAGCTGTTCGGCCGCATGGGCATCGAGCCTGTGATCGACGAAAAGCTCTCGGTGGAGATCGACCCGCGTACCATCAAGACCCTGGTCGCCCCCTACGAGCTGGTCAAGACCATGCGCGCCTCGATCCTGGTGCTCGGCCCCATGGTAGCCCGCTTCGGTGAGGCCGAAGTGGCCCTGCCGGGTGGCTGCGCCATCGGTTCGCGTCCGGTCGACCTGCACATCCGCGGCCTCGAGGCCATGGGCGCGAAGATCGACGTCGAAGGCGGCTACATCAAGGCCAAGGCCCCCGAAGGCGGCCTGCGCGGCGCGCATTTCTTCTTCGATACCGTCAGCGTCACCGGCACCGAGAACATCATGATGGCCGCCGCCCTGGCCAAGGGCCGCAGCGTGCTGCAGAACGCCGCCCGTGAGCCGGAGGTGGTCGACCTGGCCAACTTCCTGATCGCCATGGGTGCGAAGATCCAGGGCGCCGGTACCGACACCATCACTATCGATGGCGTCGAGCGCCTGCACTCGGCCAACTACCGTGTCATGCCCGACCGTATCGAGACCGGCACCTACCTGGTCGCCGCTGCCGTGACCGGTGGCCGCGTCAAGGTCAAGGATACCGACCCGACCATCCTCGAAGCTGTCCTCGAGAAGCTCAAGGAAGCCGGCGCCGACATCACCACCGGCGAAGACTGGATCGAGCTGGACATGCACGGCAAGCGGCCGAAGGCCGTTAACCTGCGTACCGCTCCGTACCCGGCATTCCCGACCGACATGCAGGCGCAGTTCATTTCGCTCAACGCCATCGCCGAAGGCACTGGCGCGGTGATCGAGACCATCTTCGAAAACCGCTTCATGCACGTGTATGAAATGCACCGCATGGGCGCGCAGATCCAGGTCGAGGGCAACACCGCCATCGTCACTGGCGTCAAGGCGCTCAAAGGTGCGCCGGTAATGGCCACCGACCTGCGTGCTTCCGCCAGCCTGGTGCTGTCGGCGCTGGTCGCCGAAGGCGACACCCTGATCGATCGCATCTACCACATCGACCGTGGCTACGAGTGCATCGAGGAGAAACTGCAGATGCTGGGCGCGAAGATCCGTCGCGTACCGGGCTAGCAGTCATCGTGGCGCAGGGACGCGCCAGCCGAATCCTATGCGGTCGGGCTGCTGAGCCCGGCCGGCAGTAGACGCTTAAGGACCGACGTTCCAATGTTGACCATCGCGCTATCCAAAGGCCGTATTCTCGACGATACCCTGCCACTGCTGGCCGAGGCCGGTATCGTGCCGACCGAGAATCCGGACAAGAGCCGCAAGCTGATCATCCCCACCACGCAGGATGATGTGCGCCTGCTCATCGTGCGTGCCACCGATGTGCCGACCTATGTCGAGCATGGCGCCGCCGACCTCGGTGTGGCCGGCAAGGACGTGCTGATGGAATACGGTGGCCAGGGCCTGTACGAACCCCTGGACCTGCAGATCGCCCAGTGCAAGCTGATGACCGCTGGCGTAACCGGCGCACCAGAGCCCAAAGGCCGCCTGCGCGTGGCTACCAAGTTCGTCAATGTAGCCAAGCGCTACTATGCCGAACAGGGCCGCCAGGTCGACATCATCAAGCTGTACGGCTCCATGGAGCTGGCGCCACTGATCAACCTTGCCGACAAGATCATCGACGTGGTCGACACCGGCAATACCCTGCGCGCCAACGGCCTCGAGCCCCAGGACCTGATCGCCACGATCAGCTCGCGCCTGGTGGTCAACAAGGCCTCCATGAAGATGCAGCACGCCCGTATCCAGAGCCTGATCGACACCCTGCGCAACGCCGTCGAATCGCGACACCGCGGCTGACCTCTGCGCGCGACCTCCGCTGTCGCGCCCGTCTATCCGCGTCATAGCCTTTTTTCTCAGGTGCCCGCGCGGATGGAGTGGTAGCTTTAGGGCGCCTGAACATCCGCTAATAACGAGGCCCTCGCCATGACCGTGTCCACTGCAATTGCCCGTCTCAACGCCGCTGACCAGGATTTCGCCCGACATCTGGATCATCTGCTGAGCTGGGAAAGTGTGTCCGATGACGCGGTCAACCAGCGCGTGCTCGACATCATCAAGGCCGTGCGTGAGCGCGGTGACCAGGCACTGGTGGAGTTCACCCAGCGTTTCGATGGTGTTGATGCCAAGACGATCGACGACTTGATCCTCGATCGCGAGCGCCTGGAGCTGGCACTGACGCGCATTACCCCGGTACAGCGCGAGGCCCTGGAAAAGGCCGCCAACCGCGTGCGCATCTACCATGAGCGGCAGAAGCAGGACTCGTGGCAGTACACCGAGGCTGACGGCACTGTCCTCGGCCAGAAGGTCACGCCGCTGGACCGCGCCGGGCTGTATGTGCCTGGTGGCAAGGCGTCGTACCCGTCGTCGGTGCTGATGAATGCCATTCCGGCCAAGGTCGCGGGCGTCAGCGAAGTGGTGATGGTAGTGCCGACCCCGCGTGGCGAGGTCAACGAACTGGTACTTGCCGCGGCCTGCATCGCCGGGGTCGACCGTGTGTTCACCGTCGGTGGCGCCCAGGCCGTGGCAGCCCTGGCCTACGGTACCGAGAGCGTGCCGCAGGTGGACAAGATCGTCGGCCCGGGCAACATCTATGTGGCGACCGCCAAGCGCCATGTGTTCGGCCAGGTCGGCATCGACATGATCGCCGGACCTTCGGAGATCCTGGTGGTCTGCGACGGCCAGACCGACCCGGACTGGATCGCCATGGACCTGTTCTCCCAGGCCGAGCACGACGAGGATGCCCAGGCGATTCTGGTCAGCCCGGACGCCGCTTTCCTCGATCGCGTCGCTGCCAGCATCGACAAGCTGCTGCCGACCATGGAGCGTGCCGAGATCATCGAGAAGTCGATCAATGGCCGTGGCGCGCTGATCCAGGTGCGTGACATGCAGCAGGCCATCGAGGTGGCCAACCGCATTGCCCCTGAGCACCTGGAGCTGTCGGTGGCCGACCCGCAGGCCTGGTTACCGCAGATCCGCCATGCCGGCGCGATCTTCATGGGCCGCCACACCAGCGAGGCGCTGGGCGACTACTGCGCCGGCCCCAACCACGTGCTGCCGACCTCCGGCACCGCGCGCTTCTCTTCGCCACTGGGCGTGTATGACTTCCAGAAGCGTTCGTCGATCATCTTCTGCTCCGAGCAGGGCGCGTCCGAGCTGGGTCATACCGCTTCCGTGCTGGCCCGAGGCGAATCGCTGACCGCCCACGCGCGCAGCGCCGAATACCGCATCCTCAACGAGAAGGGGAACTGAGCATGAGTCGATTCTGGAGTCCCTTCGTCAAGGGCCTGGTGCCTTACGTGCCGGGTGAGCAGCCAAAGCTGGCGCGGCTGGTCAAGCTCAACACCAACGAGAACCCCTATGGCCCGTCGCCCAAGGCGCTGGAAGCCATGCGCGGTGAGCTCAACGATAACCTGCGGCTGTATCCGGACCCGAACGGTGACCGGCTCAAGCAGGCGGTGGCCGAGTACTACGGAGTGACGCCGGCCCAGGTGTTCGTCGGTAATGGCTCGGACGAGGTGCTGGCGCACATTTTCCACGGTCTGTTCCAGCATGACCGCGGGCCGCTGCTGTTCCCGGACGTGAGCTACAGCTTCTATCCGGTGTATTGCGGCTTGTACGGTATCGCGTTCGACCAGGTGGCGCTGGATGAGCAGTTCCAGATCCGTGTTTCGGACTACAGCAAGCCTAATGCCGGGGTCATTTTCCCCAACCCCAATGCGCCGACCGGCTGCCTGTTGCCGCTTGAGGCGGTCGAGCAACTGCTGCAGGCCAACCGGGATTCGGTGGTGGTGGTCGATGAGGCCTACATCGATTTCGGTGGCGAAACGGCCATCAGCCTGGTTGATCGCTACGACAACCTGCTGGTGACCCAGACCTTGTCCAAGTCGCGTTCGCTTGCCGGGCTGCGAGTCGGGCTGGCGGTGGGGCATCCTGACCTGATCGAGGCGTTGGAGCGGATCAAGAACAGCTTCAACTCCTATCCGTTGGATCGTATGGCGATTGTCGGGGCCGCGGCGGCGTTCGACGACCGGGAGTATTTCGATGAGACCTGCCGCAAGGTTATCGACAGCCGGGAAGTGCTGGTTTCTGAGTTGGTGGCGCGTGGGTTCGAAGTGCTGCCTTCGGCGGCGAACTTTATCTTTGCCCGGCATCCCGGGCAGGATGCTGCCGGGATCGCGGCGCGGCTTCGTGAGCAGGGGGTGATTGTTCGGCACTTCAAGCAGGAGCGGATTGCGCAGTTCCTGCGGATTACCATTGGGACGCCGGAGATGAATCAGGCTTTGCTTGATGCTTTGAATTGATATCAGGGGTTTGACAGGGGGGCGGATTGGGGGTGGTTGTTCTGACTTCTGATTCGCCCCTTGTTGTTGTTGTTGTTGTTGTTGTTGTTGTTGTTTGGTGGTTTTGGGAGTTGTATGCGCATTCATTTGTGATGTCGACGCTTATTCACCTTTCCGCCCTTACGGCGGCTTACTTTGGTCTTGGCCAAAGTAAGCAAAGCCGTTGCGCTCCATTCATCCGGCCCTCCGCTTCGCTCCGGGTTCCCTCACTCCGGTCTTGCTCCCGGGAGGACCGCGCTGAACGCCCCATCCTGGGGCGCAGCGCTTGACGGGCATCCATGCCCGTCACCTCCCTCCGCAAGACCTCCGTTCGGCCTCCTGAAGTCGCGAAGTTACGGGCGGCGCCTGGACTGGCGCAGCTGTCGCTAGTTGGAGCGCAATTAATCTCTCGATTGTTTCGCGGGCTTGCCCCGCGATAGGCCGGAACAGCCAATATATAACTTACTTTGAAACAGTAAACTTCGCATTTCCTGCTCTTGCTCTTGCTCTTGCTCTTGCTCTTGCTGTTGCTGTTGCTTCTAAGCGCGCGACAGTTCAGGCGCCGCCAATTGCGACTTCAGGAGGCCGAGCGGAGTTCTTGCGTAGTGGGGCGACGGCCATGGATGGCCGTCGAGCGCTGCGCCCCAGGATGGGGCGTACAGCGCGGTACCCACGGGAGCAAGAACGGAGCGAGGGAACCCCGGAGCGAAGCGTAGGGGCCGGATGAACGGAGCCGAACGGTTTTGCCGACTTTTGCCAAGACAAAAGTCGGCCGCCGTAAGGGCGGAAAGGTGACTAAATGTCGATATCGTCTACGAATACGCACACAAAACCAAAAACAATCACCCTCAAGCCCCAGCAACACTTTTATGCGCCAAAACACTATAAATACAAGGCAAAACAAACAAGGTAAACAAAGTCCCCACCGACATCCCGGTAGCAATCACCATCCCGATATCAAACCGGCTGACCGCCCCGGCCCCGGTAGCCAGAATTAAAGGCACCATGCCAAACACCATGGCCGCCGTGGTCATCAGCACCGGCCGCAGGCGAATCGCAGCGGCTTCTTCGATCGCCTCACGTACCCCAAGCCCCCGCTCGTCCCGTAGCTGATTGGCAAACTCGACAATGAGAATCCCATGCTTGGTAATCAACCCGATCAGTGTCACCAACCCCACCTGGGTATAGATGTTCATGCTCGAGACCCCAAGGAACAGCGGCAAGAGCGCCCCGCAGATGGACAACGGCACGGTCACCAGAATCACCAGCGGATCGCGGAAACTCTCGAACTGCGCCGCCAGCACCAGGAAGATGATCGCCAGTGCCAGGCCGAAGGTCACCCACAACGCGCTGCCCTCCTGGACGAACTGCCGCGCTGTCCCCGCATAGTCCAGCGAAAAGCCTTCCGGCGCCTCTTCGCGGGCAATGGCGCGCACGGTTTCCAGCGCTTCACCCATGCTCACCAGCGGAACGCCCTGGATGATCGCCGAGTTCAGCTGCTGGAACTGGTTGAGCTGTCGCGGCCGGGCCCGGTCGCTCAGGGTGATCAAGGTCGATAATGGCAACAGCTGGCCTTGCTCGTTCTTCACGTAATAGTTGTTCAGCCAACCGGGGTTGGCGCGGTAGGGCCGTTCGACCTGGGCGATGACCTTGTAGCTGCGACCCTCCAGCGTGAAGCGGTTGATCTCGGCCTCGCCCAGCAAGGTCGCCAGGGTGCTGCCCAGGGTGTCCATCGACACGCCCATCTGCGCCGCCTTGGCGCGGTCGATGTCGATCACCACCTCGGGTTTGTCGAAGGCCAGGTCGATGTCGAGGAAGGCGAATTTGCCCGAGGCCTGGGCGCGCTCCTTGACCCGTTGCGCCACTTCCAGTAGCGCCGGGTAGTCACCGGCGGTGTTGATCACCAGCTGGAACGGCAGGCCCTCGCCAGTGCCGGGCAGCGATGGCAGGTTGAAGCCGAAGATCTGTAGGCCGCCAATCTGTTCGAGTTCGGCCTGCACCAGTGGCAGCAGCTGCATCTGCGTGCGCTCGCGTTCGCTCCAGGGTTTGAGCAGGAAGCCGCCGATACCGCTCTGCACGCCGTTGAAGCCATTGATCTGGAATGACGAGTAGTACTCGGGGAAGCCCTTGAAGATTGGCGTGAACTGGTCGGTATAGGCGTTGAGGTAGTCCAGGTTCGCGGTTTGCGGCGAACTGCTCATCATGAAGATAACCCCCTGGTCCTCCTCCGGCGCCAGCTCGTTGCGGGTGAACATCAGCAGCACCGGGATCAGGCACAGGATCAGCACGGCGAACACCAGCACCACCGGGCGGCTGTTCAGCGTGCCGTGCAGCAGGCGCTGGTAGCGGACCTTGAGCGATTCGAAGATCAGGTCCAGGCGGTGGGCCAGGCCGCTGGGGTTCTGTTCGTGGCGCAGCAGTACGGCGCACATCATGGGGGAGAGGGTGAGGGCGACGATCCCGGAGATGACCACGGCACCGGCCAGGGTCAAGGCGAACTCCTTGAACAGGGCGCCGGTCAGCCCGGTAAGAAAGCCGATGGGAGCGTACACAGCAGCCAAGGTGATAGTCATCGACACGACCGGCAGGGCGATCTCGCGGGCACCCTCCAGGGCCGCTTCGAAGGGCGTCTTGCCTTCTTCGATATGGCGGTGGATGTTTTCCACCACGACGATGGCGTCATCCACCACCAGGCCGATGGCCAGTACCATCGCCAGCAAGGTCAGCAGATTCAGCGAATAGCCCATCATCTGCATGAAAAACAGTACGCCGATCATCGACAGCGGGATGGTCACCACTGGGATCACCACCGAACGCAGGGCGCCGAGGAACAGGAACACCACGACGATGACGATCAGCACCGCTTCGCCGAGGGTCTTGATCACTTCGTCGATGGAGGCCTGGATGAACAGGGTGGCGTCGTAGGCAATGGACACCTTCAGACTGGAGGGCAGTTCTTCTTCGAGCTGCGGCATGATCCGCCGCACTTCCTTGATCACCTCCAGCGGGTTGGCCGCCGGCGTGGCCTTGATGCCGATGTACACCGAGGGCGTGCCGTCGAACGAACTGACCGTGTCGTAGTTTTCCGCACCCATTTCCACCCGGGCCACGTCACCCAGCAGCACCCGGCTGTCACCGCTGGTCTTCACCGGCAGGGCGGCGAAGGCCTCGGCGGACTTGAGCTCGGTGGTGGCGTTGATGCTGGTGACCACGTACTCGCCCTTCACTTCGCCGGCCGCGGAGAGGAAGTTGTAGCGGCGCACGGCGTTGGTCACGTCCACCGCCGACAGGCCGAAGCCGGCCAGCTTCACCGGGTCGATCCAGATACGCATGGCGAACACCTGGTTGCCGAGGATCTCGGCCTCGGCCATGCCCGGCAACGTGGCCAGCTTGGGCTGGATGACCCGTGACAGGTAGTCGGTGATCTGCGGGTTGCTCATTTCCTTGCTGTAGAAGCTGATGTACATCAGCGCCGAGGCGTCAGCGGCCTCCTTGCTCAGTACCGGATCCTCGGAGTCCTGGGGCAGCTTGTTGCGCACCTCGTTGGCCTTGGCCAGCAACTGGGTGAACAGGCGGTCGGTGTCGGCGCCGATCCGCGCGTAGACCGAAATGATCGAGAAGTTCTGCCGGCTCACCGAGGTCATGTAGTCGATGCCGTCGGCGCTGGCCAGGCTCTGCTGCAGCGGCTGGGTGATGTAGCCCTGGATGGTCTCGGCGTTGGCCCCGGGGTAGGCGGTGGTCACCGTGATCAGGGCGTTTTCCATCTGCGGGTACTGGCGGATCTGCAGCTTGCTCCAGGCCTGCAGGCCCAGCAGCAGGATCAACAGGCTGACCACGCAGGCCAGCACTGGGCGGCGGATGAACGGGTCGGTGAATGCCATAGGCGCCTCCCGTTCACTGCACGCCAGGCGCGGCGGGCTTCAGGGCCGAATCGGCGCTGATGCGGATCGCCGCGCCCGGGTTCAGCTTGAGCTGGCCGGCGGTGACGACCTGGTCGCCGGCCTGCAGGCCCTTGAGCACCACGACCCAACCCTCGCGGCGTTCGCCGGTCTGCACGGTGAGTTGTTCGGCGATCAGTTGCGGCTGATCGTTGGCATCGCGCAGCGGCTGGCCGTCCTCGCCCTTTTTCGGGCTGACGCGATACACCGAGTTGCCATAGAGGGTGTAGGTGATGGCGTTTTCCGGCACCACGACCTGCGGTTGCGGGTCGGGCAGCAACAGTTGCAGGCTGGCGAACATGCCCGGTAGCAGCTTGCCCTCGGGGTTGGCCAGGGTGGCGCGGACCAGCAGGTTACGCGTGCTTTCCTCGACCTTGGGGTTGATCGCGCTGAGGCTGGCGGGGAAGGTCTGGTCAGGGTAGGCGGCCACCTGGGCCAGCACCCGCTGGCCCAGGCTCAGGTGCGGTAGGGCCTGCTCGGGCACATTGAAATCGACGTAGAGGCTGGACAGATCCTGCAGGGTGGCGATCACCGTGCCGCTGGGCAGGTAGGCGCCGACGTCCACTTGGCGGATGCCGATGGTGCCGCTGAACGGAGCGCTGATGCTCTTTTTCGCCAGCGATGCCTTGAGCTGGTCGACCACGGCCTGGTTGCGCCGGTACTGGCTGGTCAGGCGGTCGTACTCGCCACGGGAGATCGCCGAGTCGCCGACCAGTTGGCTGCCACGGCCGAAGTCGACCTTGGCCAGTCCCAGGTCAGCCTGGGCGGTGCCGAGCAGTGCGGTTTCCTGGTCGCTGTCCAGCTGCAGCAGCAACTGGCCAGCCTTGACCTGCTGCCCGGACTCGAAATGCAGTGACTTCACCGTGCCGGCCACTTCCAGGCTCAACTCAACGCCCTGGTAGGCCTTGAGGCTACCGACCGCCGGCAGGCGCTCCTGCCACTGGCGTAGCTCGGCCTGGGCCGCGGCAACGCTGACCGGGGGCCTGGGCTGCGAGAACATCTGCACTTGCCGGTAGATGGAAAAGGCCTTGATGCCCCCCAGGATCAACACGATCAGCAGGACGACGGCCAACATGATCAGCATGCGGCGGCGCAACATGGTCCGGTTCCCTGGAAGTGGATTTTGTTGTTCGTCGGGCACGACCACGGGCGATCCGGCCCACGTGCGATGGGGCAAGTATTGTCGGTTTTCTGGAAAAGGGGAGGAGATAGATTGCCTGTTGTGGCCTCATCGCCGGCAAGCCGGCTCCCACAGGAGGGTGTTGCTGGTGTGGGAGCCGGCTTGCCGGCGATGGGGCCGGTGCAGGCAATAGAACGATCAGACCAGGTGCAGATGGTTATCCCAGAAGCCTGAAGGCAGGTCCATCGGTTGCCCGATCAACTGCGCCTGGCGGCAATCATAGAAGCGGCAGCGGCCTTGCCCGGAGGTGACGACGAAACCATCCTTCACCGCTCCGACCCCGGCGCAATCGGGCATCGGCGCATCAAGTTTGACTGCGCCGCTGTCCAGGTCCCAGATGAACAGGCGGTTGGCCCGCGGCGCGGTCAGCGCCACCAGGCGCAGGTCGCTGTGGATGGCGACGCTGGCGGTGTACTGGGCCATCGATTGCAGCTGACGCTCCGGCACCGGGAAGGCCTGGAACGGCTCGCCCGGGCGCTTGATCGCCAGCAGTTCGGCGGTTTCTTCCGAGCCACCCATGAACTGCTGGCAGGCGGCGATGGTGCCATCTTCGCCAACTGCCAGGTGACGCACGCTGTTCATCTGCTGGGCCAGGGTCTCCTTGCTCAGCAGTGTTCCGTTACGCTGCATCAGCACCAGGCTCGGCTCCATGGCGTCGAGGTTCATCTCCACGCGGCTCTCGGCCTCGGTGCGGATGCCGCCGTTGGCCACCACCAGGGTCTCGCCGTCGGGCAGCCAGGCCACTTCGTGGGGCCCGATGCCGTGGGTGGGGATCTCGCCGCTGTGCACCAGGCGCTCGCCCTCGAAGCGGTAGACGCCCAATACGCCGCGGCCCGGGTCGCTGGTGTCGTTCTCGGTCGCATACAGCCACTCGCCACCCTTGTGGATCACTGCGTGGCCGTAGAAGTGCCGGCTGGGCTGTGAGGCGAGGGTCTGCAGCAGGCGCCCGTCACGCAGGTCGACCAGATAGCTCTCGGTGCCGGGCCGGCGGGCGACGAACAGCGCGATCGGCAGCGTCGGGTGGTTGATGATCGCATGGCAACGCTGGGCCACCTGGGTGCTGAACACCTGGCTGCCGTCCAGGCGAAAGCCGACGGCGTAGTGCTTGCCGTCGCCGTCGTCGCGGGCCGAAAGCAGCAAGGGTTCGCTGCCTTTGCCGCGGAACAGGCTCCAGCCGCCCAAGGTCAGGGCGCTGAGCAGAACGCTACCGAGTTTCAGGGCCTGGCGTCGCAGCATGATCAGTCACCGTCGTTGGCGTT
The DNA here is from genome assembly GCF_001007005.1 of Pseudomonas sp. CCOS 191. NCBI lineage: Bacteria > Pseudomonadati > Pseudomonadota > Gammaproteobacteria > Pseudomonadales > Pseudomonadaceae > Pseudomonas > Pseudomonas sp. CCOS 191. The sequence goes on along the minus strand of NZ_LN847264.1, from coordinate 4,876,901 downwards.
GAAGCCCAGCTGGATGTTCAGCGCCTTGGCCAGCTCGCCTTCGTGCAGGCGGTGGACGACGTTGAGGGCATCGTAGATCTGGTTGAGGGTCTGCTTGCCAGCGTCATCGGCCAGCAGTTCGCCGAGGGTCTTCTGGTTGTCGGCCAGCAGCTTGAGCGCAGCAGCATAGGCGTCGTCGATCTTCTGTGCCAGTGCCGCCTGGTCCTTGCCCAGCAGTCCGCGCAGGCCTTGGTTGTCGACCCCGACCCAGACGGTCTGGGCGGCCTTGAGCGAGGCTTCCAGGCTCTTGATCGAGGAGTGGCTGCGCCAGGCCTCGGCCTGCAGCGGTTGCGCAATGCCCTTGCTCTGCCGGCCCATCGGCGCGCCGAGCTTTTTCTTCAGGCTATCCAGGGCGGTGACCTGGGCACGCAGTACGTCGGCGATCGCCTCGTGGGAGTCGGCGTAGCGCTGGTTGGGGAACTTGGTCATCTGCGACAGCATGCCGTCGGTGCTGTTCCAGCCTTTGAGGATCTCTTCGGCCAAGGCCTTCTGGTGTTCGCCGATGGCGACCAGCAGCGGGCAGTAGCGGGCCTTCTGTTCGGCGCTGGCGATGTCCGGCTTGCTGTCGAACAGGATGTATTCGTAGGCGGACAGGCCACGGACCACGACGCTGGCCTTGCCCAGCGACTCGACGGTGACCGCCTGCTCGCCGTTGACCAGTTGCTCGACCTGGCGGCCGACCAGGTTTTTCTTGTCTGGCCAGAACTGCACCTGCCAGGCACGGTTGCCTTCGGCCAGCGGGCCGACCAGCAATGGCTGCAATTCGGCCCAGGCTTTTTGCGCGCTGAGGAAGTCGGCGCGGGCGGTCTCGAGGTCCTGCTTGCCCTCACAGTAGGCCAGGGCGCTGGCGGCCAGTTGTCGGTCAGCCTCGACCCAGCGGCTGTAGGTCGGCAGGATCACCTGCTTGGCGATGGCCGCGGAGGTCACTGCCTGTGGGTCCTGCGGCGAGCAGGCGCCCAAGGCGAGTGCGGCGAGGCTGGTGAACAACAGTTTGGGTCGGAACATGCCCGGCTCCTTGTGCGTTTAAAGTGAATTCAGGAACGCCAGCAGCGCGGCGCGCTGCTCGGCATTGAAGGTCAGTACATGGTCGCGCGCCGCCTGGGCTTCGCCGCCGTGCCAGAGCACGGCCTCGAGCAGGTTGCGGGCGCGGCCGTCATGCAGGAACTGGCTGTGGCCGCTGACGGTTTCGCTCAGGCCGATGCCCCACAGCGGTGGGGTGCGCCAATCCTGGCCGTTGGCGGCAAATTCGGTGCGCTCGTCACTCAGGCCCGGGCCCATGTCGTGCAGCAGCAGGTCGCTGTAGGGGCGGATCACCTGGTTGGCCAGTTCCGGCTCGGCCGCATTGGCGGCGGTGGTGAATTGCGGGGTGTGGCAGCCCTGGCAACCGGCCTGGTAGAACAGGTTCTTGCCGGCCAGTACCTGCGGCGCATCGACGTTGCGCCGGGCCGGTACGGCAAGGTTGCGGGTGTAGAAGGTGACCAGGCGCAGGATATTGTCACTGACCTCCTTTTCGCCGCCCTGGCCATCGCCATTGGGCGCGGCCAGGCAGTCGACCTGCGCTGCGGTGCAGTCGTCCTTGGGCAACAGGGTGGTGGTCAGGCCCATGTCGCCGGCGAAGGCGTGCACGTTCTGCTGGTTGACGTTGGGCTGTCCTGCCTTCCAGCCGAAGCGGCCGACCACGGTCTTGCCCTGGGCATCGTCCCACACTCGGTTGGCGCGGCCACGGATGCCGTCGCGGTTGTGGTCGTCCGGGTCCTCGTTGGCCAGCAGGTCGGCTTCGGGGATGGCCTCGAGCAGGCCCAGGCCGATCATCGGCGGGGCGACCCGGGCGGAAAAGCGGGTGTCCGGGTGCAGCGGGCCGTAGCCGAGCTGGCTGATCTGCAGGGTCGGGCGGCGCAGCTCGACCTGGTGGCCGTCCGCGAAGGCGACGCTGTGGTTGTCGTAGGTCACGCGGACCTTGCCTTCCGGGGCCACGCCGGGGATGGCCATGTCCTGCAACTGGGTACCGTAGACGGGCTCTGGGACCACGCCCAGGCGCTCGATCACCTGGGCGTAGTACGGCTGGTCAGGGATCGACAGGCGCACCAGCATCGACACCGCGTTGCTGTCGTCTGGCTCCGGCGGATGGCCGCGACCATCGCGCACGTGGCAGTTCTGGCAGGCGTTGGTGTTGAACAACGGGCCGAGGCCATCGCGGGCAGTGGTGGTGGAGGGGGCGATCACCCAGGGGTTGCGGAAGAAGCTGTTGCCCACGGCGAAGTCCAGGCGTCGTTCGGGCGTGAGATTGGCCGAGGGCAGCGAGTAGGCGTTGCGATCGCTGCGCTGCACCGTCGCCTTGCCGCCGGAGAGCGCCTCGCCGGGCTCGGCCTGGGTGAAACGCGGGGCGTCGTCACAGGCGGCGAGGGCGAAGGCCAGCAGCAGGGGGCTTAGGCGGAGCAAGGACATCGACAATCCTGGGCATGGGCGAAAAACCGGCGTGCAAGCTTATCAGGCCGGGGGTGATTGAATAAGAGCAATTTGCAATTGCCAGATGAAATTGGCTTTACCTGGAAATGTCCGCGCCCACCCATTGCGCTCCCGAAGGCATGACACGGAAATGAAAAAGGCGGCCCGAAGGCCGCCTCTGCTGAACCGCAACGCTGATCAGAATTCGTGATCGGCGGTGTCCGGGTTCAGGTTGTCGATGCCCAGCTTGCCCGCGGCCTGCTCGATCGCGCCGGTCTGCTTGACCAGGGAGGCGATGGCATCACGCACGATCTGGTTGCCGGCGGCGTTGTCGGCGGCGATCAGCTGGTCGTAGTGCTCGCCCTTGAGAGCGTGGTCGACGATCACCTGGATCTTGGCTTCGGTGGCTTCCAGGTCGGCCTTGAGGGTGGCGTCGGTGGCCGGGTCGGCCTTGGCCACCAGCGACGACAGGCTCGGGCCGCTCAGCTTGCTGCCGTCGACACGGGTGTACTCGCCCAGGTAGACGTTGCGGATGCCCTTGGCGTCGTAGAAGTGCGAGTAGTGGGTGTTGTCGCTGAAGCAGTCATGTTCGTCTTCCGGCGAGTTGGCCTCCAGCGAGACCTTCATGCGCTCGCCCGCCAGTTCGCCCAGCGACAGGCTGCCCATGCCGAACAGCATCTTGCGCAGGCCATCGTTGGCCGGCTCTTTTTCCAGGCTGGCGCGGTAGTTGTCGGCGACGTTCGGCGCCCAGTTGCCGACCATTTCCTCAAGGTCCTTGACCAGCAGGTCGGTGGCCGCCTTCAGGTAGGCACGGCGACGGTCGTTGTGCCCGCCGGTGGCACCTTTGCCTTCGAGGTAGTCGGAGGCCGGGCGGTTGCCCGCGCCTGGGCCGGTGCCGTTGAGGTCCTGGCCCCAGAGCAGGAATTCGATGGCGTGGTAGCCGGTGGCGACGTTGGCTTCGGAACCGCCCAGCTCGTTCAGGCTGGCCAGCTTCTCGGGGGTGATGTCCTTGACGTCGATCTTGTCTTCGCCCACCTGGATCTCGGTGTTGGCGATGATGTTGGCGTTGGCCGCCGGGTTGCCCAGGGCGTGCTCATAGCTCTTGTCGACGTAGTCGATCAGGCCTTCGTCCAGGGGCCAGGCGTTCACCTGGCCTTCCCAGTCGTCGATGATGGTGTTGCCGAAGCGGAAGACTTCGCTCTGCAGGTACGGTACGCGCGAGGCGACCCAGGCGTCCCGGGCGGCTTTGAGCGTCTGGTCATCGGGCTTGGCGAGGAAGGCGTCGACGGCGGTCTGCAACTGCTTGGCGGTGCTCAGCGAGTCGCTGTACACGGCATGGACCATCTCGGCGTAGTGCTTGACCACGGCCTTGGCGGCGGCTTCATCGACAGCCCCTGGTGCCGCGGTGGTGGTGGCAGCGGCAGGTGCCTGGGCTTGCGGTGCGGCGGCCTTGTCGTCCTTGCCTTCGCCGCAACCGGCGAGGGCGATGGCGATGGCCAGCAGACTGGCGGAGGCCAGAGGCATTCGAATCATTGTTGGTTTCCTGCGTCGTGTGGTTGGACCATGGGTGGACCGTGCGCCGTGGCACGCGAAACCGCAACATCATGCGAAAGATTTGCATTTGCTGTAAAGGGGCGGGCGCGCATTTCATGCAAACGCCCGTTTGCGCTGCTTGGCCAGGTTGGCGTGGGGTTACAGCGCGGAAACCTGGTTGCGTTGGGCCTGCTTGAGGAAGTTGGTCAGTTCGCGTGCGGACAACGGTTTGCTGTAGTGGTAGCCCTGACCTTCATGGCAGCCCTGGGCGATGATGTAGGTCTCCTGTTCGGCGGTTTCCACGCCTTCGGCGATCACCTGCATGCCCAGGCTCTTGCCCAGCTGGATGATGGCGCGAACGATGGTGGCGTCGTCATCGTCGTCAAGCAGGTCCTGGACGAAGCTCTTGTCGATCTTGATCTTGTCCAGCGGCAGCGACTTCAGGTAGCTGAGCGAGGAGTAACCGGTGCCGAAGTCGTCGATGGCGATCAACGCCCCGGAGCGGCGCAGGCTCAGCAAATGCTGGGCGGCGGTGCTGATATCTTCCATCAGGCCGGTCTCGGTGACTTCCAGCTCCAGGCTGCGCGGTGGCAGGCGGTAGGCCTGCAGCAGGTTGTTGACCACCCGTGGCAGCTCGTTGTGGTGCAGTTGCACGGTGGACAGGTTGACCGCCATGCGCAGTTCGCTGAAGCCCTGATCATGCCATTCGCGCAATTGCCGGCAGGCCTGGTCGAGCACCCACTCGCCGATGCTGATGATGCTGCCGTTCTGCTCGGCCAGGGGGATGAACTGGTCGGGCGGGACCATGCCCAGCTCCGGGTGCTGCCAGCGCAGCAAGGCTTCGACGCCGACCACGCGGTGGTCGCGGTAGCTGATCTGCGGTTGGTACACCAGGTACAGCTGGTTGCGCGGCAGGGCTTCGCGCAGGTCTTTTTCCAGTTCGCGACGGCGGCGCATCTCGCTGTCGACGCTGGCGATGTAGAACTGGTAGCGGTTGCGCGAGCGTGCCTTGGCCAGGGTCATGGTCTGCTCGGCCTTTTGCAGCAGCTTCTCGGTGCTGTCGCCGTCCTCGGGGAACAGGGTGATGCCGATGGTGGCGCGCAGGCGGATCTGCTGGTGGTCGAGGTCGAAGGGCGCCTCGAGGTCGTCGAGGATGCTCTGGGCCAGCTCGGCGGCTTCGTAGGGTTGCTCGATATTGGCCTGGACCAGGGCGAACTGGTCGCCGCCCAATCGGGCCAAGGCGCCGAGGCGGCCGCTGTGGGCGCGCAGGCGGTCGGCCAGGGCCAGCAGCAGTTGGTCGCCGACCTGGTAGCTGAACTGCTCGTTGATGCCCTTGAAGTCGTCGAGGCCCACGCACAGCACGGCGACACGGCGTTGCAGGCGGCCACCGTCGACGAGGATCTTGTCCAGTTGCTGTTGCAGTTGCTGGCGGTTGGGCAGGCCGGTGAGGAAGTCGTACTGGGCCATGCGCTGCAGGCTGTTCTCGGCCTCGTGGCGCAGGTGGGTGTTGCGTTCGATGGAGGCCAGCAACTGGTTGGCGGTGTTGACCCAGATGCCCAGTTCGTTGCGCTCGTGCCCCTTGAGCAAGGGGATCTGGTGCTGGCTGGGGCGGTCGGGGTTGATTTGCGTCAGGTGCTCGATGATCTTCGACAGCGGCTTGGTCAGCAGCCAGTGGTACACCAGGTACAGCACCAGGCCCATGGCCAGGGCGCGCAGCACGCCGGAGATGAAGATGATCACCGCGTTGACCAGGAAACCCTCGCCATAGGCGGAGGTGTCGAGGGTGATGCTCAGGTCGCCGTAATATTCACTGTAGGGGCCGCGGCCAACCAGTTGCGTGGTGTAGGTGCGCTCCTGGCCGAGGATCAGGTCGGTCAGCCAGCGCATGGACATGTCCTGCAGTGGCCGGGACTTTTCCGCGAGCATGGTTTCGTTGGGGTGGCCGATGGAGGCCATGCGTACTGAGCCGTCCTGGAACAGGCCTTCCATCACCTGCATGCCCATTTCCCGGTCGAGGCTGTACACCGCCTGCGTCGAGGGGTCGCGGAACATGTCGAGGATGCGCTGGGCGTCGTTGTTCACCGACTGGCGGGTCTTGTAGGCGTCATAGACGATCTGCGCACAGCTGAGTACGACGCCGACAGCCAATGCCGAGAGCAGTACGACCCGCAGCAACTTGACCGATAAGCTGTTTCGGAATTCCAGCTTCAATGGGGTTTCCTTAATCCATGCGCATGCCATTATTTTGCCATCAACCATGGCGACAGACTATCGACCGAATGCCCCGGCAGGCAACACGTCCGTCGACGGATCTGCCCTTGGCTCTATATCGGTTGAGCGGTCATGCGACTTGAGTGCGCTGCGTCAACTTTCCAGAAGGTTGATGTTAGCGCGCTATGCGGGCTGAGCAAGAGCGCGCGGATGGGTTGCAGGCAATTCTGTCAGGTTGGCCCTGGTGGCAGCGAGCTTGCTTGGCGCTAGCGTCATGCCAGGCAACAAAAAACCCGGCACGAGGCCGGGTCTTTTTGCAGGCTTGGCGAACAATCAGGCCGTGAAGACCTTGCCTTCGAACTGCTCGGCAACGAACTTCCAGTTGACCAGGTTCCAGAACGCCTCGACGTACTTCGGACGCAGGTTGCGGTAGTCGATGTAGTAGGCGTGTTCCCAGACGTCGCAGGTCAGCAGCGGGGTGTCGCCGCTGGTCAGCGGGCAGCCGGCGCCGATGGTGCTGGCCAGGGCCAGGGAGCCGTCGGCCTTCTTCACCAGCCAGCCCCAGCCGGAACCGAAGGTGCCGACCGAAGTCTTGGTGAACTCTTCCTTGAACTTGTCGAAGGAGCCGAAAGCAGCGGTGATGGCGTCAGCCAGGGCACCGGTCGGCTGGCCGCCGCCGTTTGGCGACAGGCATTCCCAGTAGAAGGAGTGGTTCCAGATCTGAGCGGCGTTGTTGAAGATGCCGCCCGAAGAGCTCTTGACGATCTCTTCCAGGGTCTTGCCTTCGAATTCGGTGCCTGGGACCAGGTTGTTCAGGTTCACGACATAGGTGTTGTGGTGCTTGTCGTGGTGATACTCCAGGGTTTCCTTGGAGATGTGCGGCTGCAGGGCATCGTGGGCGTATGGCAGCGGCGGCAATTCAAAAGCCATGGTGGATCTCCTGATTCAGGTCTGTTCGCGGTATGCGCAAGGCCGATCACGGGCGGCCCGGTGAGCGTCGGCGAGTTTGTACTCTTTGCGACGCAAGGGCTGGATCATAGCACCGGCCTCGGCGCTTAACCACGCAACATCTATAGGGAATAGAGGTTCCAGAGCGGTTGGCTGGGGCCGACAGGTGGGCTGCGTGACTGTCGCGGCTCAGCGTGGGATACCCGGTTTTTTCGCGGAGTCAGTTGAAGATCAACTGCGCCGCCACCGCGAACATCATCACCGCCACCATCAGGTCCAGCATGCGCCAGGTCGCCGGACGTGCCAGCCATGGCGCCAGCCAGGCGGCGCCGATCGCCAAGGTCGAGAACCATACCAGCGAGGCACTGGCGGCGCCGGCCACGTAGGCGCCGGGCACGGTCTGCTGGGCGCCCAAGGAGCCGATCAGCAACACGGTATCGAGGTAGACGTGCGGATTGAGCAGGGTCACCGCCAGGGCGCTGAGCAGCACCGCGCGGCGCGAACGCATGCCCTGGCCTTCCTGATGCTGCAGGCTCTGTTTCGAGCAGGCGCTGCGCAGGGCCTTGGCGCCGTACCAGATCAGGAACAGCGCACCGCCCCAGCGGGCCACGGCCAGCAGTGTCGGGTTGTGCGCCAGCACCGTGGCCAGGCCGAACACCCCGGCGGCGACCAGCAGCGCATCGCAGACGATGCACAGTGCCGCCACTGGCAGGTGGTGTTCACGGCGCAGGCTTTGTGCCAGGACGAAGGCGTTCTGCGCGCCGATGGCCATGATCAGGCCGAAGGCCACCAGCATGCCGTTGAGATAGCTTTGCCACATAGCGGGAACACTCCACTGGCGCCGATGCGAGATCGGCGCGGGTTGCCAAGAAAGATGTGGCTATTGTGGCTGCTGTGGCGCTATAAGAAAAACAAATAGAGCTGATCAGTCATTAGAGAAATAGATGTTCGATTACAAACTGCTCGCTGCCCTCGCCGCAGTGATCGAGCAAGGTGGTTTCGAGCGCGCGGCCCAGGTGCTGGGGTTGTCGCAATCGGCCGTTTCGCAACGCATAAAGCTGCTCGAGGCACGGGTTGGCCAGCCGGTGCTGGTGCGCGCCACGCCACCAAGCCCGACGGAAGTCGGGCGCCAGTTGCTCAACCATGTGCAGCAGGTGCGCCTGCTCGAGCGCGACCTGCAACGCCAGGTGCCGGCACTGGACGAGGAAGGCACGCCCGAGCGCCTGCGCATCGCCCTCAACGCCGACAGTCTGGCAACCTGGTGGGCCGGTGCGGTGGGGCCGTTCTGTGCCGAGCAGCAGGTGCTGCTCGATTTGGTGGTCGAGGACCAGGACGTCGGCCTGAAACGCATGCGCGCCGGTGAAGTCGCGGCCTGCCTGTGTGGCAGCGAACGGCCGGTGGCCGGAGCGCGCAGTCTGCCGTTGGGCTCGATGCGCTATCGGGCGCTGGCCAGCCCCATGTTCATGGCGCGTTACTTTCCCACCGGGTTCGCGGTCGAGCGCTTGGCCCGTGCCCCGGCAATCGTGTTCGGGCCGGACGATTTCCTGCAGCATCGCTACCTGGCGTCGTTGGGTGTACAGGAGGGTTTCCTGCATCACCTGTGCCCCTCGTCCGAAGGTTTCATGCGCATGACCGAGGCCGGCCTCGGCTGGGGGCTGGTGCCGGAGCGGCAGGTGGCCAAGCAGCTGGCACGTGGCGAGCTGGTGGAAATCTGTGCCGATACCCCCATCGATGTGCCGCTGTACTGGCATCATTGGCGCAACGGCGGGCAGTTGCTCGCCCAGTTGACCGACCACCTGCGCCATTCGGCGCAGAACTGGCTGGTGCCCTTGTAGGCACTTCAAGCGTCAGCTGCATCTGAAATAGAGCAAGGCGGAGTCTTACATGCGAATTCTGGTCACCGGCGCGAGCGGCTTCATCGGCGGGCGCTTTGCGCGTTTTGCCCTGGAGCAGGGCCTGGATGTGCGGGTCAATGGCCGGCGGGCAGAGGGTGTGGAGCATCTGGTCAAGCGTGGGGCGCAGTTCATCCCCGGCGACCTGGGCGACGCCGAACTTGCCCGGCGCCTGTGCCAGGGCATGGACGCGGTGGTGCACTGCGCCGGCGCCGTGGGCACCTGGGGCCGCTATCAGGACTTCCACCAAGGCAACGTGGTGCTCACCGAGAACGTGGTCGAAGGCTGCATCAAGGAGCATGTGCGGCGCCTGGTACACCTGTCGTCGCCGTCGATCTACTTCACCGGTCGCTCGCGTATGGACATCCGCGAAGACCAGGTACCGCGTCGCTTCCATGACCATTACGCGCTGACCAAGCACCTGGCCGAGCAGAAAGTGTTCGGCGCCCAGGAGTTCGGCCTGGAGGTGCTGGCGCTGCGCCCGCGCTTCGTCACCGGTGCCGGCGACGCGAGCATCTTCCCACGACTGATGCGCATGCAGGCCAAGGGGCGCGTGGCGATCATCGGCAATGGCCTGAACAAGGTCGATTTCACCAGTGTGCACAATCTCAACGAGGCACTGCTCAGCGCACTGTTCGTCGAGGACCAGGCCCTGGGCCAGGCCTACAACATCAGCAACGGCCAGCCACTGCCGCTGTGGGATGTGGTCAACTACGTGATGCGCCGTATGCAACTGCCCCAGGTCACCCGCTATCGCTCACCCGGCCTGGCCTACAGCCTGGCGGCGCTCAACGAAGGCGCCTGCCTGCTCTGGCCCGGGCGCCCGCAACCGACCCTGAGCCGCACCGCGGTGCAGGTGATGAGCACGGATTTCACCCTCGATATCAACCGCGCGCGCCAGTATCTGGACTACCGGCCCGGCACCGATGTGTGGGCGGCGCTGGATGAATTCTGCAGCTGGTGGCAGGCGCAACCTGGGCAACGCTGAACCTGTGCGTGGGATGATGGTCATCAGTGCGCCGCCCAGGCGGTTTATACTCATGCCTCTTTGCTACTACCGCGGTTGAATGCACCCATGCGTAACGACGCCCACGATGATTTCGATGATGTGCCGACCCTTCGTGCCGGCACCCCTGATGACGATGAATTGCTGCCTGCCCATGTGGCCCGTAGCCGCCAAAAGGCGGTGCGGCCGCGTAGCAATGGCCCGCTGTGGACATTGCTGGGCGCCTCGTTCATCGCCCTGGCCGGGCTTGGCTGGTGGAGCTTCCAGCAGATCACCCTGATGGAGCAGCAACTGGTCGCGACCCAGGAAAGCTTTGCCCGTATCAGTGAAGAGGCCGCCGGGCGCCTGCAGGTGATCAGCGGCAAGGTCGATGCCAGTGAGTCCAGCAGCAACACCGGCAGCGAGGCATTGAAGTTGCAGATTCGCCAGTTGCAGGCTTCCCTGGCCGAGCAGGGCAAGCAGCAGCTGGGCGTCGCCGGACAGGCGGGAGACCTGGGCAAGCGCCTTGAACAGGTGCTGGCCGATACCCGTGAACAGCAGAAGGCGGTCACCGAACTGCAAAGCCAGTTGCAGGCGCAACTCAAGGCCGTCAATGCCGAGCTGGCCGCACTCAAGTCGGGGCAGGTGGATGGCGGTAAGCTCGATGGCCAGCTCAAGAGCCTGAGCAACGACGTGGCGGCTTTGAAGAAACAGGGCAACCTGAGTGCCGCCATCGAGAGCCTGGAGCAGGATATGCTGGTGCTCAAGAGCCAGGTGGACAATCGCCCGACGCCCACGGCCGGCGGCGCCTCGGTGCAGGAGTTCGATGCCTTCCGCGGGCAGGTAACGCGCAATATCAGCACGCTGCAGAGCCAGATCCAGAACCTGCAGCAGCAGATCAATACACGCCCGTGAGCCAGGTAGCTGTTTGCCTGCCGGTACGTTTTTTTCTGATGTGACGGACCTCCATAGCAGACTGCTCAGCCTTCCGGACTGCGCTGTCGCAAAGGGCGCAGCGTTGCAAGCATCACCAGCGTGGGAGCGGGCTTGCGCCGCAGTGCGGCGTTCGCACAAGCCTGCTCCCACAAGTTATCTGCGCTGCGCTCACGAACGCCACGATATGTTTGAGTGGAGTGTTCAGACATGCAGCGGACCGAATAGCCCCCCTCAATGCGTGCCTCTTCTCAACTACAGACACGCGTAGCCTGCCACCTAGCATTTTTGCCAGGTGCCGAATTTTTCCAAGTTTGTTAAATCTATTGCCGAACGTCGACAGAGCTGCAGGTAAGGGTCGAGTGTGAAAGTTTATATAGTCGATTGGGCAGCCGTACTAGCCTGATGGCCAATGATAAAGGCGTGGATATTTGTTTCTTGGAATGTATCGATTCGGGAGATCTTCATGAATAAGCCAGTGTCCGCTCAGGGTAGTAAACAACTTTTTCAATCTTCAAAGGCACTCCCTAAACGCTCCACGGCTGTTTATCACCGCGGTGTGTTCTTGGTGGATGCCTATCATCCGTTGGAAGTTGCTAGCCTGATCCCGGAAGATCCCGATGCCGCTCCAGGAACACCCGGTGTAGTTCTGCCCGTAACAGCACAGGGCACTAATCTGGCAACGGCGGTCCTTATCTGGGAAAACGCCCTGGCTGGTCAGACTATCGCTCTTATGTTAGATGGGGAGCTGTTGTTGGAGGATGATGAGGAGGACATCGCCTGGCACGATGTACTTCCGGTAGAGGCCGAAGATAGTACCTTCAAGTTCCAACTCTCAGTGCCTGTCAAGTACCTGAATGCAATTCCCCCAGGAACGGAGAAAACGGTCATGCTGGGGTATTCAGTCAGGCAAGTGGGCTCCGATGATTGGTCCGATGGCCCCGTTCGGCCCGTGCGGATCGACAAGCATGCCCCGGGAGGCAGCGAGGGTACCCTGGCGAAGATAAAATTCTCTGATGCAATTGAGGCCAAGGGATACATTCTGCAGCAGGACTTTGTTGCAGGTGTGCTGGAGGCAACCGTTCCGGGATATACGGAGCAGCGTCAATATGACGCAATTGTCGTGACCATCACTGACGGCACCAATACCAGTCCGCCACAGTCAGCCAAGGTTGTTAGTAGTAGTGATGCGACGGTCGTGCAGTTGCCATTGGCGGCATTTGCTACGTTGGCAGATGAAGTGGCCATCACCTTCTCATATATTGTGACTGATCGGGCCGGTAATTCTTCAGTTACTTCAGTGTCGCACGATACTTTGAAACTCTTGCTGAAGGATATCCCGGTCACGCTTGATAAATTGAAGGTGCCGAAGTTTGGCGATGAGGAGGCAACGCCTCAGGTGTTGCTCGACAAGGATGCCTGGGCAGGGGTTAAAGTTGTGATCCCGGAGATTACCGGCATTCACGCCAACGACAAGATTGTCGTGCTGTGGGAGGGAAAACCATCCGACGAACACACTGTGCCGTTTCCACCACCTTCAGGTGATCTGATGGAGATCACGTTGTTGTATGCGCTTACCAGTGGTGGCCCGGAGAACGATGCGGTCAAGGTCGACTATCAGCTGTGGCGCGCCGACTCCAAGATCGCCGAAACGACAACCCCGAACGTGGTCAATGTGGACCTGCGACTGCCTGGTGGGCCTGACCCTGATCCGGAGATTCCGGGGCACGGTAAGCTGAAGCAGGCGACCATCAAAGGTAATGCATCAAACCAGATCGATGATCTGACGCCCGAGGATGTCGAGCAGGGGGCGGTGTTGACAATTCCCTGGACCGACCAGGATGGCAACGATCTGCTTCAGACGGGCGATGCACTGCAGTTTGTCTGGGGAGATGAGGTTGATGACGATAACAACTTCCGCAACGTCTTTGCTCTTGATTCGGTGAGCGAGGACGAAGCAAACGCAGCGGCAGATATTACCCGTGATGTATTGCCGGAATCGTTGGAGACTCAACCGAGTGGCGAGGTGCCGATGACCATCACTGTCACCCGGCAGTTCAACCCGGATCCGGACGCTGACAACAACCCTGCGTTCGCGCCCTTCAAACCTGTCAAGGTCGTTCGCCCCGGAGATCTGCCAGGTGATGGTGCTGAACTTGATTTCCTCGAATTCACTCGCCTCAATAGTCAACTCAACATCGATCGAACCGTTGCCAAGAATGGCCTGCCGATTAGCATCCGACTGTTTAGCGGAGCAAAGCAGGGCGACACGATCCAGATCCATCTCAAGGCGGATGACGGGACGAAGGATGTCCCTGGCAATCCGATCGAAGCGGCTACACAGAATCTCCCTGTGCGTGAGCTCAGTAGCGATGATGTGATTCTTGGGCAGATCACTGCCACGATCGATGAGGAGTGGGCCTACAGGGTCTGTCTGGGCACCGCGACGGTTGAATACACGGCGGACAACTCGATTGGGACCAAACGATCCGGCCACGCGCGCATCTTTGTAGCGATCAGAAAACCAAGCGAACCCTCCTGCCCGTTCCCTGAGCTGCGTTCCAGCGCCCGGAAGCGACGCTGAAGCGGCAGTTGATTGCCACCTCGACAAGCCAAGAGACCACGATCCGTGGAGGGTGAGCGCATGGCAGGATCTAGCGAAAACGGGACGCTTGCACTCCCGGATCTGGTTGTCGATTTGCGGGACGACGGTCATGGAAACGCCGAACTCTTGCCTGTCGAACGGCAGGACGAGGCCCTCACGGTGAAAGTGCCTTGGTGGGAGCATGTCGGCGCTGGCAACGTCATCGCATTGAGATGGGATGGTCAAGTCTTTGAAGGTGTCGCGGGGGCCTACCATGTTGTCACTCCGGAGGAAGCGAATCCTCCTATTGAGCCGGGCCCTGATTTCACGCTCGCTATCCCTGCCAGTTACTGGGATAGCGTCGCCGAAGGCGAGGACAAGCGATTCTTGCTTGGCTACGGGGCCCGGCAGGCTGGTAGTGATGACTGGGAGTTCGCCGAGAACTCCTTTTACGTGCGTATCGACCGGCAGGTACCAGGTGGCTCGGAGGGGGCTCTGGGCAAGGTGGTGTTCCCTGACGAAGTGGAGGCGCGAGGACATATCCTTGAGTCCGACTTCATTGATGGCGTGCTCAGGATCAGTGTCAGTGGTTACGTTGGGCGGCAGTTGGGTGATCAGATCACCCTTACCATGGCCGACGGCGTCGAGTCGGTTTCCGAAGGCCCGTTCAAGGTCGAGAGCGAGACTGCTCCCACCGAGGTCACTCTATCGTTGAAGAAATTGCAGGCCTTGTTCGACAGCATACCGATCAGCTTCACCTATCAGGTGAAAGACCTGACAGGCAATGTGTCCGTGGTCTCGCTTGCCCATGATTCACTGACCCTGCGCCTGACTGAGACGCTGCTTGCGCCCAGGGTAGAGGGCGTCAATGAACGCGATGAACTCGACTTCAATGTGCTGGGCGATGCCCCCGTCAAGGTCATCGTCACGCCCGACTCCGCCTGGCTCGGCAAGACGCTGGAGCTGATCTGGGTTGGTCTTACCGCCAATGACACCTCACTGCCTCCGGTCTTTGACGGAATCGAAACGCTGACGGAGGAAGATCTCGCTGCTGACCTGGAGTTCGAGCTGGACAACAGCCACGCGGCACAGGCGCTGCAGGGCAGCGCCACGGTGCTCTATCGCATCAGCGGCGCGCCCTGGCGCACTTCCGATACCTATACGGTCAAGGTGACCGGAACCTTCGTACTCGAGGCGCCCGAGATCGTCGAGGCCCCCGATCAGTGGCTTGACCCCGAGGCCTTGCCTGAGCAGGTCGCAACGTTACGTATCCTGCCTGGCAAGCACATAAAGGTCGGCGACCAGCTCCTGCTGAAGTGGCACGGGTGCAATGCAGATAACAAACCCATCAATGATCAATGGCCGCTGGAGGTGAAGGACGGCGGGCCGTTCGACCAGATTGTCGGCAAGGACAAGGTAGAAGCACTGCGGGGCGGGTCGCTTGAATTGTCCTATGCCTTGACCTCCAAGGGCGGTGCAGTCTCGCTTTCACCTTCGCGTGGCTGGCGAGTGCCCAATGTACTGCGCCGACCGGAAGTCGAGAAGGCATTCGGTGACGACAAGGACCAGCTGGATTTTCATCAGGACTTTATCGACGCAACCCATGTGAAGGTCACCGTGGCCCGGTACCCCGGAATGAAGGAGAACGAAGAGGTTGCCGTTCGCTGGGTGGGTGAGGAGGAAGAGAGCGGCGTTTGGGCACGCGTCGTCAGGTGGGCGCGCAAGGGGGGCCTCAAACGCACGGACTTCACGTACCAATCACCGTGGAAGAGGGTCGTAACACCGGGTGACCTGGTTTTCGAGGTACCCATCGGCGTACTGATGGCTTTCATCGGCAAGACCGTGTCGGTCAGTTACCTGGTCAAACCGGCAGGAGGTGGAGACGAAGACCCCTCTGATGTGCTCGCTCTCAACGTATTGCCGCAAGCTCGCGACGATCTGCAGGCGCCGCAGTACATGTCGTTCGGCGGTGATGTGCCCAAGTTCTCACTGCGCTACGACGGCATCAAGGCCAACGACAAGGTCGACGTCCATTGGCAGGCTGAAGGTGGTGAGTACAGGAAAGCAACCGTTGAGGTCTACCAGGACGGTCGGTATTTCCTGATCCTCGTCGACAAGGCATGGGCCGAGGCCGACCGCAGGAAAACCGTATTCGCCAACTACTCCATCCTCGTGGACCCGAGCAAACCTGAAACCAGACAGTTTTCGCCAGCCTCGAGCTTCCAGCCCGACTAGGAAAATTCGGCGTATTTCGCTCAATTGAAGAAAAGTCCTACAGAAGTTCCTTGGCTTCTTGCCGACACTGCGCGCTCTTTTTCGCGGTGCCGAGGTCGACCGATCGCTCACCGCTCGGTTAACGATGTCAACAGGAGAGCAATGTGAAATCGATGATTTCAGCGATGCCGTTGAGTGTTGCGGTGGGCCTGTTCAGTGCCATGGCCGGGACGGGGCTGGCCGAGGCGAAGGACCTCGATGGCCAGGACGAAACGGTCAGCACGCCGGTCTCTGACAATTACACCCTGATAAATGGATCGAACCTGGTGATCACGGCCAGTGGTAGTACCGAGGCGATTATCGCTGAGAGCGGTTCGACGGTTACAGTGAACGGTGGGCAGGTAACGGCCTCCGGTGCGGCGGCGGGCATTGCAATGCGCGAAGGCACTCAGGCGTCACTCGACGGAGCGACGGTCACCGCCGGAGCGTCCGGCTACGGGGTCAGTGGGATCAACGCCTCCACCCTTGTCGCGAAGGGCAGCACCATCAGTGGCGGTAGCGGCACGGCACTCAGCCACGGCAGCGTGCTCGAGCTCATAGGCAGCACATTGACCGGCACCCGGCAGATGGGCGCCTACCTCAATGGCTCAACCCTGATCGCCTCCGGCGGTACTGTCATCAGTGGCAAGACCAATGGCCTGAATGTCACTCAGGACCTGGCCGCCGACGGAGGTGGCGGCTCGCAGGTGAGGCTGGATGGCTCCACGGTCATGAGCGAGACCGGAAGCGCCATACTGGTTCGGGCCGCCACTGACGGGACCATCGGCACGGCAACTATCGAGGTGAACAACAAAAGTCAGGTGATCGGTGGCAACGGCAAGATTCTCGAAGTCACCGGCGGCATGACCGCCGATTTCACCGCCGATAACAGCCAGTTGTCCGGTGACGTGGTAGTCGATGACAGCAGCAGCGCCAACCTGATCCTGCGTAACAATGCCTCGCTCAGGGGCAACCTGGTCAATGTCCAGAGCCTGGCCCTGCAGAGCGGTGGCCGCTGGACCCTGACTCAGGATGCCCAGGTGGGAGACCTCTCGCTGGACGACGGCACCGTCGATCTCACCGATCGGGACACCACGCCCGGTTTCAAGACGCTGACGCTCGGCAGCCTCGAAGGCTCGGGCGTGTTCGTGATGGGCATCGACCTGGCCAGCGGTACCGGCGACCTGCTGAAGATCACGGGCACGGCAGAGGGCAATCATCAACTGAGCATCGCCAGCACCGGTGTCGACCCGGTGGAGGGGCAGGCGCCGCATCGTATCGTCGAGACCGGTGGCGGCGATGCCACTTTTGGCCTGTTGCACGATATTGATTTCGGAACCTTCCTCTACACCCTGGAAAAAGGCGACGGCGAGGACAACTGGTACCTGAAGCAGAAGCCCGGCAACGTGCTGACCCCGAGTGCCCATGCGGTGCTGGGCATGTTCAGCGCCGCGCCGACCGTGTGGTATGGCGAACTGTCGTCGCTGCGCAGCCGCATGGGCGAACTGCGCCTGGGTCAGGGTCAGGGCTTGTGGATGCGCAGCTATGGCAACCGCTACAACCTGTCGGCGGGCAGCGCCGTGGCCTACCAGCAGGACCAGAGTGGTGTGAGCTTCGGCGCCGACGGCGCCTTGCCTGGCTACGATGGCCGCTGGTTGCTCGGGGTGATGGGCGGCTACAGCGAGTCAGACCTGGATTACAGCCTTGGTTCTTCCGGCAAGATCAAAAGCTACTATGTTGGCGCCTACAGCACCTGGATGGCCGACAGTGGTTACTACATCGACGCCGTGCTCAAGTACAACCGCTTGCGTAACCGCAACGATGTGGTGATGAGCGATGGTCGCAAGACCAAGGGCGAGTATCACAACGACGGCCTCGGGGCTTCGGTTGAGGTTGGCCGGCACTTCAAGCTGGACGATGGCTGGTATGTCGAGCCGTTCACCCAGCTGTCCGCTTTGTGGGTCGATGGCGACAGCTACACCCTGGACAACGGCCTGCGGGCCGAGAGCGATGGCGCCAACTCGGTGCTCGGCAAGGTCGGTGCGCAGGTCGGGCGCAGCCTGGCGCTGGACAACGGCAGCATCCTGCAACCGTACCTCAAGGTCGCGGCGGCCCACGAGTTCATCAACAGCAACAAGGTGAAGATCAACGATAACCACTTCACCAACGACCTGTCCGGCACCCGTGGCGAGGTGGCGGTGGGCCTGGTGGCGCAGGTCTCGGAAGTGCTGCAGCTGCACGGCGAGTTCCAGTACAGCAACGGCGAGCATATCGAGCAGCCGTACGGGGTCAACCTGGGGTTGCGCTACAACTTCTGATCGCCCGTAGGCATCCACTTGCTGGAGCCTGTTCCTACAGGCCCAGCGTACGCTTACATCCGTGGGTAGTCGATGTACCCAACCGGGCCTTTGCCATAGAACGTCTCCGGATGCGGCGCATTGAGCGGTGCATCGGCGGCCAGGCGCGCCGGCAGGTCGGGGTTGGCGATGAACGGAATGCCGAACGCTACCGCATCGGCTTTACCGCTGGCCAGGGCAGCGTTGGCACCGGCCTTGTCAAAGCGCTCGTTGACGATGTAGGGGCCGCCGAACGCTGCCTTGATCAGCGGACCGATGCTGTCGTCAGCCTCTTTCTCCCGCGAGCAGATGAAGGCGATGCCGCGTTTGCCCAGCTCCCGGGCAACATAGGTGAAGGTTTCGGCACGGTCGGCGTCGCCCATGTCGTGGGCATCGGCGCGTGGTGCCAAATGCACGCCCACGCGGCCCGGGCCCCATACCTCGATGGCGGCATCGGTTACTTCCAGCAGCAACCGCGCGCGGTTCTCCAGCGAGCCACCATAACGGTCGGTGCGCTGGTTGGTGCTGCTCTGCAGGAACTGGTCGAGCAGGTAGCCGTTGGCGCCGTGGATCTCCACACCGTCGAAACCTGCGGCCTTGGCGTTCTCGGCGCCGCTGCGGTAGGCCTCGACGATGTCGGCGATCTCTTCGGTTTCCAGCGCGCGCGGGGTCGGGTAGTCACTGAGTGGGCGCACCAGGCTGACATGACCCTTGGGCTGGATCGCGCTGGGGGCCACTGGCAGTTCGCCGTTGAGGTACGACGGGTGGGAGATGCGCCCGACGTGCCACAGTTGCAGGAGGATGCGCCCGCCCGCGCCGTGGATGGCCTTGGTCACGTTGTGCCAGCCGCGCACCTGTTGGTCGTTCCAGATGCCGGGGGTGTCGGGGTAGCCGACGCCCATCGGCGTGACCGAGGTCGCTTCGCTGAGGATCAGCCCGGCGCTGGCGCGCTGCACGTAGTACTCGGCCATCAGCGCGTTGGGCACGCGGCCTTCGTCGGCGCGGCAACGGGTCAGCGGGGCCATGATGATGCGGTTGGGCAGTTCCAGGTCGCCCAGGGTGATCGGGTCGAACAACGTAGTCATGTGCGAAGCCTCGCTTGGATCAGGTCAGAGCTCTTGGCTCATTTGCTCGAGGAACGCCTTGATGGTCGCCTCGTTGCGTTTGAAGAAATTCCATTGGCCGATCTTCTGGCTGCTGATCAGGCCGGCGCGCTGCAGGGTGGCCAGGTGAGCGGACACGGTCGACTGCGACAGGCCGCAGCGTTGATCGATCTGCCCGGCACACACACCGTGTTCGGTGCTGTGGTGCTGCTCGGGGAACTGCGCGGCCGGGTCTTTCAGCCAGTTGAGGATGTCTCGCCGGACCGGGTGGGCCAGGGCTTTTATTATTTCGTCGAGATCGATGGGCATGGTGGGGCTCGTGGTGTGTAGCGGTATATCGCGATGGGGCGAAATATAAATCGCCGCATCGCGATATACAAATATGAAGTGGTCATAAGGCAAGTCTTGATAGCTATATCGTCTTGTGACGATATAGTTGCCAGCGGTGCTAGACTGGCGCCATGAATTATCTCGCGCACCTTCATCTGGGCGGCCCCGCGCCGCAGCAACTGCTTGGCAGCCTGTATGGCGATTTCGTCAAGGGCGAGCTTGCGGGGCGCTTCCCGCCTGCGCTGGAGGCTTCTATTCGGCTGCACCGACACATCGATCGCTACACCGACAGCCACCCACTGGTGCTGGCGGCGCTGGCGCGTTTCCCGCGCGAGCGGCGGCGGTTCGCCGGGATCGTCGTGGATGTGTTCTTCGACCACTGCCTGGCGCGGCACTGGGCGGCATATGCCGAGCAACCGCTGGCGCAATTCACCGATGATTTCTACAAGGTATTGCTCGCCGAACCGGAGTTGCCGGGGCGGTTGGCGCGCATCGCGCCGTTGATGGCGGCGGGCGACTGGCTGGGAGCGTATGGCGATTTCGCCACCCTGGAGCAGGTGTTTGCCGGGATTGCCCGGCGCCTGTCGCGACCTGAGGGGATGGCGGGGGTGATGGTGGAACTGGAGCGGTTGTACGAGCCGTTGCTGGCGGACTTTCGCGAGTTCTATCCGCAACTGCAGGCATTTGCCCGGGGACACCAATCGGCTTGAGTCCGCAATCGCGGACTCAAGCTGCCCGAGCCTGTCGCCTCGGTGCCAACTCGACGTTCTCTGCGCCGAACAGCGCCAGATGGACCGCCTGTTGCGCTTCGAAAGCCAGTACCGCGCGTTCCTTGCCTGCACTGCCGATTGGCGGCAACAGGTGGATCAGCACTTGTCCGCGGTCCTGCGCGAACAGCCGCATCAAATGGGAAACCAGGTCGTCCTCGCCAATGAACGGCGCGATCGGATCGGTCTGGCCCGCGCGCAGGTACTGGATTGCCACCGGCTGCACTGGCGTGGCCTGGTCGATCGCCCCGGCCAGCAGGCGCCCATGGAAGGTACGCAGGCTGCGACCGTCCGTGGTGGTGCCTTCGGGGAAGATCAACAGGGGGCGTTGCTCGCCCAATTGTTCGCTGATCTGCTCGCGCAGGCGCTGTGCATCGCCGCCGCCGCGACGAATGAACAGGGTACCGGCTTTCTCGGCCAGCCAGCCGGCCAGCGGCCAGTGGCGCACCTCGGCCTTGGACAGGAACGACAGCGGGGTGAGCATGCCCAGCAGTGGGATGTCGGTCCACGACACATGGTTGCAGACCCACAGCATCGGCTGTTGCGGCAGCTCGCCCCTGACCTCCACCTCGAAGGGCAGCGCGGCGACCAGGCGCCCCATGAACATCCGAGTCCAGCGTTGGCGCTGTTCTATCGAGGCATTCCGCCCAAGACGCTCGCCCAGTGCGATGACACTGGCCATGGCCAGCCCCAGTGCCAGCACCAGGAACAGCCGCAGCAGGCGGGCAGCGGCCCGCAGGCGCGGCATCAGACCGCCGCCTTGAAGTGACGGGCGTAGCGTGGGCAGAGGTCGTCGCGCTTGAGCAGGATGAACACGTCGGCGACCTGGAAGTCCTCGTCCCAGCACGGCTCGCCGCAGATCTTCGCGCCCAGGCGCATGTAGGCCTTGAGCAGCGGCGGCATCTCGGCGATGACGTTGTTCGGCAGCGGCAGGCTGGGCAGCGGGTTCTTCGGTTCGGCACGCAGGTGCTCGGTGCACAGGTAGCGGTCGCGCAGGCGCTGCATGATTGCGTGGGCCTGCACGCCGCCGTCCTGCATGGGGATGCTGGCGCAGCCCATCAGGTAGCTGTAGCGGCCCTCGTTGAGCACTTCGGCCAGTTCGCTCCAGAGCACGGCGATGGTGCCGCCGTTGCGGTAGGCCGGGTCGACGCAGGTACGGCCCAGTTCGAGGATCGGGCCCTGCAACTGCAACAGACCGTGCAGGCTGAACTCCTCTTCGCTGTAGAAGCGGCCGAGACTGCTGGCGGCCTGGTGATCCAGCAGGCGGGTGGTGGCGACCAGCTGGCCGGTGGCCAGGTCGCGCACGCCGATGTGGCGGCAGTGGATGTCGTAGTCGTCCATGTCCAGGCCGTGTTCGGCGCCCTTGAGCTTGGCCTTGAATTCGGCGCTGAACACCTTGAAACGCAGGGCCTGTGCTTCCTGCAGGGCCGCGGCGCCGACCAGGCGTTCGGCTTGCAGACGGCGTTCAGTACTGGTGTCGCCAGAGCGAGCGATCCGGGTCATCGTGAGTCTCCATAAGCCAGCCAAAGGGTTGCGGCCGGTCGGCTTTGTTGTGCAAAGTCAGCCTAGGTACGCCCGGTGTCACCCCCGTGAATCTTTGGTGATGCTTGCGTGACACCCCTGAAAGGAGCTTGCGATGGCCTGGTTGCAACGACTCAACGATCCCCTGCGCCACCCGCTGGCGGCGACCCTGGGGGAAACCTATGCGGCGGTGCTCGAGCGCTTGGGCGCGGTAATGCCGTTCGAGCTGGCGGTGCTGGGCGGGCGCGCCATGGCCACGCCTGGCCTGGCCTTCTTGCTCGGCTACCAGGCAGCGCTGCGGGTGCTGTGGCCCAGCGCGCCGGCCAGCCTGGGCGCGTTGTGTGCCACCGAGCGGCGCAGCGTGCGCCCGGCGGACATGCACACTCGGCTGGACGGCCTGCGCCTGACCGGCAACAAGGACTTCGTCACCGCCGGGCTGGACGCCGAATGGCTGCTGGTGGCCGCGCGCCACGAAGGCGCGGGCGAGGCGCCGCGCTTGCAACTGGCGGTGGTCTATCCGGGCGAGCCGGGGGTCAGCCTCGAAGCCTTGCCGACCCTGCCGTTGATGCCTGAAGTCGGCCATGGCCGCCTGCAGCTCAAGGACGCCGCGTGCGAGTTGCTGGCCGGCGATGGCTGGGATGCCTACGTCAAGCCGTTCCGCTCCCTCGAGGACCTGTATGTGCTCGCCGCGCTGTTGGCCTGGCTGCATGGCGTTGCCCAGGAGTGCGCCTGGCCGCAGGCCCTGCGCCTGAAGCTGATCGGCCTGCTCGCCGGGTGCGCCGAGGGCAGTCGGCAATGCCCGGACAGCGTGGCCTGCCACCTGCTGCTGGGTGGCCTGTTTGCCCAGTTCCAGGACTTGCGAGGCGAGATCGACCAGGCGTTGGCCGCAGGGCCGGAGCACTGGGCGCAATTGTGGCAACGCGACCAGGGCCTGCTGGCGCTGGCCGGCGCGGCCCGTGACAAACGCCTGGCCAAGGCCTGGAGTGCCGCCGGACTGTCATGAAAGCCTGAGAGGCTGGGGGTACCTTTGAACCTGGGCCGCTGTGCGCCCCATCGCGGCTGAAGCCGCTCCTACAGGTCATGCGCAACCTCTGTAGGAGCGGCTTCAGCCGCGATGGGCTGCAAAGCAGCCCCTTGCAGGACTCTCCATGAAGGCAGTGATGCTTGCCCTGGCCATGACCACCGCCCCGGCCTGGGCCGAAGACTGGCCTGCGGCGCAGTGGCCGGTCGACAACACGCTCATCAACTGGCAAGCCGTAGACACCTACGCCTTCGCACCAAGCGATACCGAGCGCGGCGGCATTCGCACCGATGCGTTGTTGATCATCCGCGACGGGCGCATTCTCCATGAACGCTACGCCGAGCCAACCCGTGCCGACACTGCGCACCTGACCTGGTCGGTGAGCAAGAGCGTGCTGGCCACGGTTATGGGCGTTGCCTACGGCGAAAGGCGCTTCCAGCTCGAAGATCCGGCTTCCCGCTATTACCCGGCCTTGCAGGCGCACCCAACGTTGCGCCTGGCCGACCTGCTGCATTGGGCCAGCGGCCTGGCCTGGCAGGAAGATTACGAATACGCGCCGTTGAAGTCGTCGGTGGTGGCCATGCTCTACACCCGTGGCCGCACCGACATGGCTGCCTACACTGCGGCCAGGCCCGCCGCCAGTGCACCCGGCACACAGTTCGTCTACTCCAGCGGCGACAGCAACCTGCTGGCCTCCAGCCTGCGCGGCATGCTCGCGCCTGAGCGCTATGCCGACTATCCCTGGCAAGCCCTGTTCACCCCGCTGGGGATCGACAGCGCTGTCTGGGAGCGTGATGGCGCGGGCACTTATGTGGGCTCCTCGTACCTCTATCTCAGTGCTCGCGATCTGGCGCGCATCGGCCTGCTCATGCAGCGTGACGGGCGCTGGCGCGAACAACAGTTGCTGCCGGCCGAGTGGGTGGCGTTCAACCGCACCTTGTTCAGCGCCGCGCAGCCTGTGCCGGGCGAAGCCAACCCCGGCGGGCACTGGTGGCTCAACCAGCCATTGCCCGGCCAGCCGGTGCCGTGGCCGGATGCGCCGAGCAACACGTTCGCCGCACTCGGCCACTGGGGCCAGGCGCTCTATGTGCTACCCACGCAAAAGCTGGTGATCGTGCGCTACGCCGATGACCGCGATGGCAGCTTCAGCCACAACGAACTGCTCAAGCGGGTGCTGGCCGCCGTGGCCGGGGAGGGCGCATGAAGCGGGTAGTGCTCCTGCTGCTACTGGCCCTGTCTGCCTGGGTATGGCACGAGCGCCAGGCGTTGGTGGACTTCCCGGGTATCCTTTCGGCCTACTCGGCGAAGGAGTACTGCTCGTGCCGGTTCGTGATGGGTTTCCCTGAGACCTATTGCCGGGGCTATGTGCGCCAGTACCTGCCCTTGGGCCTGCTGGAAGAGGACAGCCCCCGGCGCCTGGTCACCGCCGAGGGCCTTGGCCGGCGCAACCAGGCGGCCTGGCAGGGTAACCGCGAAGGCTGCCGCTTGCTGCCGTGAAACCGTGCGGGTAAGGTTGACGGCCTTGATTCACAGGATTTCACATGTTCAAGCCGTCCCGTCTGCTGCCCGCCCTCCTGCTCGCCCTGTGCCTGCCCGCCCATGCCAACTGGCACCTGGATGGCGAGTCCTCGCGCCTGTCCTTTGTCACCGGCAAGAATGGCAATATCGCCGAGGTCAACCGTTTCCTGGTGCTGCATGGCAAGGTCGACCGCAAAGGCGCGGCCGAGGTCAGCATCGAGATGGACTCGATCAGCAGTGGCATCCCGCTGCGTGACGAGCGCATGCGCGACGGCCTGTTCGCCTTCGAGCAGTTCCCCGAGGCCACGGTGCAGGCACAGATCGACCTGCGCCCGATCAACGACCTGGCCAACGGCGCGCAGCTGGAGCTGCGCTTGCCGGTGAGCGTGACCCTGCACGGCCAGACCCGCAGTTACAACACCCTGCTGCTGGCCACGCGTCTGGACGAACGGCGTTTCCAGGTGGTGACCCTGGAGCCGCTGATCCTGCGCGCCTCGGAGTTCGGCCTGCTGCCGGGCCTGGAGAACCTGCGCAAGCTGGCCGGGCTCAAGTCGATCAACCCCTCGGTGCCGGTGAGCGCGGTGCTGATCTTCACCGCCCGCTGAAATGCCGGGGCCGGTCTTCCCCTGGCGGGATGGCAACCAGTTCGAACTGCTGATCGACGGCCCCGAGTTCTTCCCGCGCATGCTCCTGGCGATCGTGCGTGCCGAGTACCAGGTCGACCTGGAACTTTACCTGGTCGAGGCCGGGGCGTGCGCCGAGGCGGTGGTCGAGGCCCTGGAGCAGGCCGCGCGGCGCGGCGTGCGGGTGCGTTGCCTGTTCGACGACTATGGCTCGCTGGCCTTTACCTCCTCCTTGCGTGAGCGCCTGCTGGCGGCGGGTGTCCAGCTGCGCTGGTACAACCGCCTGCGCTGGCGCCGGGGCCTGCGCAACCTCTATCGCGATCATCGCAAGCTGTTGCTGGTGGACGAGCGCTGGGCGGTGGTCGGCGGTACCGGGGTTACCGATGAGTTCTGGACACCCGAAGCCGACACCAGCGAGTGGCACGAAGTGATGGTGCGCATGGAGGGGCCGGTCGTCACCGACTGGCAACTCTTGTTCGACCGCCAGTGGCACGCCAACCAGCGCCGTACCGCCTGGCGCCCGCCCGAGGGCTTCGGCCTGCCGCGCCTGCCCCAGGTGCCGGCGCAGGGCCAGGGCATGGGCCGGGTAGCCTATGCCGACGCCCGCCAGCACAAGGACATCCTGCATGCGCTGGTGCGCGCCCTGAACAGCGGCCAGCGGCGCATCTGGCTGGCCACGCCGTACTTCCTGCCGACCTTCAGCGTGCGGCGCTCGCTACGCCGTGCCGCGCAGAAAGGGATCGACGTGCGCCTGCTGCTCACCGGCCCGCGCACCGACCACCCGGCGGTGCGCTATGCCGGGCACCGCTATTACCCAAGGCTGCTGCGTGCCGGGGTGCGGATCTTCGAGTACCAGCCGTGCTTCCTGCACCTGAAAATGGTGCTGGTGGACGACTGGGTCAGCGTTGGCTCGTGCAACTTCGATCACTGGAACCTGCGCTTCAACCTCGAGGCCAACGTAGAAGCCATCGATCCGCCGCTCAGTGCTGCTGTCGCCGCCAGCTTCGAGCGCGATTTCGCCCAGAGCCTGGAGGTCGACCTGGCGCGCTGGCATGCTCGTCCACTGTGGCGTCGGGTGCAACAGCGCCTGTGGGGCTGGCTGGACCGGCTGGTGGCCAATCTGCTGGATCGCCGCGACTAGTGTCCTGTCTCGGAAATACGTTCTCTTTTGGCGAGTGGCTTGGGTGTTCGGCCAAGGCGCCGCGACGAGTCATAGCAGGGCTATGGCGAGAAGTGGCAACGCGGGCCGGGCGCCCAAGACGCCGCCAAAAGTGAACAGCTTATTTCCGAGACAGGACACTAGCGACGTATATCGCCGTCACGCAAAGCAGACTATCGTGCTGGAACTGTTCCCAGACAACCGATGGAGTGGATGCGATGACGGCGAAGAAAATTCTCATGCTGGTGGGCGACTATGTAGAGGACTACGAAGTGATGGTGCCGTTCCAGGCCCTGGCCATGGTCGGCCATACCGTCCATGCCGTGTGCCCGGAGAAGATCGCCGGGCAGACGGTGCGCACGGCGATCCACGACTTCGAGGGCGAGCAGACCTACAGCGAGAAGCCCGGACACAACTTCGCCCTGAACTACGACTTCGTCCAGGTGCGCGCCGAGAGCTACGACGCCTTGCTGATCCCGGGCGGGCGGGCGCCGGAATACTTGCGCCTGAACGACAAGGTACTGGAACTGGTCAGGGCGTTCGATCATGCGGGCAAGCCTATCGCCGCGGTGTGTCATGGCGCGCAGTTGCTGGCTGCGGCCGGGGTACTGGAAGGGCGCGAGTGCAGTGCCTACCCGGCGTGCGCACCTGAAGTGCGTCTGGCGGGTGGGCAGTTCATCGATATCGCGGTGGACCAGGCGCATGTGGACGGCAACTTGGTGACGGCGCCGGCCTGGCCCGCGCATCCGACGTGGCTGGCGGCGTTTCTCAAGGTGTTGGGAACGCGGATTCAATAAGACGGACGTAACGCTGTGCGAGCGGTCACGTGGCGGGCGCGCAGCCACTCGGTAGCGGTCATGGAGAAATACCTGTCGCGTAGGGGAAAGGCCGCAGGGCAGGGGGGATGCTAGGGTGGGTCTCAGTCATGGCCATCGACAGGAGGACCGCCCCGCATGGAAATACGTTTGCTCCATGGCGCCGCCATAGCGCCTTACATCGATGACCTCGCGTGCCTACGCCTGACGCTGTTTCGTGAGTTTCCCTATCTGCTGGACAGCTCCTTGAGCCACCAGGCGGATTACCTGGCCAGCTACGCCGAATCCGGGCGCAGCCTGGTGGTGCTGGCACTCGACGGCAGTCAGGTGGTCGGCGCCGCCACCGGCTTGCCGTTGGTGGATGCCGATCCCGAGTTGCAGCAACCCTTCCTTGCCCAGGGGCGCGATCCGGCCTCGATCTATTACTTCGGTGAATCGGTGCTGCTGCCGGCTTACCGTGGGCGGGGGCTGGGCGTACGTTTTTTCATCGAGCGCGAGTCCTATGCGCACAAGCTGGCCGAGTTCGATGCCTGTGCGTTTTGTGCGGTGGAGCGCCCCTCCGGGCACCCGCGGCGCCCGGCGGACTACAAGCCATTGCAAGGTTTCTGGCGCAACCGTGGCTTTCTGCATGAACCGTCGTTGCGTACTGCCTACCGTTGGCGGGATCTCGACGAGCAGGCGCAGTCGGCCAAGATCATGTCGTTCTGGCTCAAGGCGCTGCCTGCATGATCTTTGCTGAGTCGCTCAAGCGAGCGCCGTAAACGAAAACGCCCGGCGTGGGCCGGGCGTTCCGTTGACAGTGAGCGGTGCTTTACTTCACTTCCACCGCCAGGCTTTCGGCGATCTTGCTCTGCCACAGCGCAGGGCCGGTGATGTGCACCGATTCACCCTTGCTGTCCACCGCGACGGTGACCGGCATGTCCTTCACTTCGAACTCGTAGATCGCTTCCATACCCAGCTCGGCGAAGGCCAGCACCTTCGACTTGCGGATGGCCTGGGCCACCAGGTAGGCAGCGCCGCCGACGGCCATCAGGTACACGGCCTTGTTGTCCTTGATCGCCTCGATGGCGGTCGGGCCACGTTCGGACTTGCCGATCATGCCCAGCAGGCCGGTCTGCTCGAGGATCTGGCGGGTGAACTTGTCCATCCGCGTGGCGGTGGTCGGGCCGGCCGGGCCGACTACTTCGTCACCGACCGGGTCGACCGGGCCGACGTAGTAGATGAAGCGGCCTTTGAGGTCCACCGGCAGCTCTTCGCCACGGTTGAGCATCTCGACCATGCGCTTGTGCGCGGCGTCGCGGCCGGTGAGCATCTTGCCGTTGAGCAGGATGGTCTCGCCCGGCTGCCAGCTGGCGACTTCTTCCGGGGTGATCGCGTCGAGGTTCACGCGGCGAGCGCTTGGGCCGGCTTCCCAGACGATTTCCGGGTAGGCGTCCAGCGACGGCGCTTCCAGCTCGGCCGGGCCGGAGCCGTCGAGCACGAAGTGGGCGTGACGGGTGGCGGCGCAGTTGGGGATCATGCACACCGGCAAGGAGGCCGCGTGGGTCGGGTAGTCCATGATCTTGACGTCGAGCACGGTGGTCAGGCCGCCCAGGCCTTGGGCGCCGATGCCCAGCTGGTTGACCTTGTCGAACAGCTCCAGGCGGATCTCTTCGAGGCGGTTCTGCGGGCCACGGGCTTTCAGCTCATGGATGTCGATGGATTCCATCAACACTTCCTTGGCCATCACCGCGGCCTTCTCGGCGGTGCCGCCGATGCCGATGCCGAGCATGCCAGGCGGGCACCAGCCAGCGCCCATGGTCGGGACGGTCTTGAGCACCCAGTCGACGATCGAGTCGGACGGGTTGAGCATGGCCATCTTCGACTTGTTTTCCGAACCACCGCCCTTGGCCGCGACATCCACCTCGACCTTGTCGCCTGGGACGATTGAGTAGTGGATGACGGCTGGGGTGTTGTCCTTGGTGTTCTTGCGGGCACCGGCCGGGTCGGCCAGGATCGAGGCGCGCAGGACGTTCTCGGGCAGGTTGTAGGCGCGGCGCACACCTTCGTTGATCATGTCGTCGACGCTCAGGGTGGCGCCGTCCCAGCGCACGTCCATGCCGACGCGGATGAACACGGTGACGATGCCGGTGTCCTGGCAGATCGGGCGGTGGCCGGTGGCGCACATGCGCGAGTTGATCAGGATCTGGGCGATCGAGTCACGCGCGGCAGGCGACTCTTCACGCAGGTAGGCCTCGTGCATCGCCTGGATGAAGTCGACGGGGTGGTAGTACGAGATGAATTGCAGGGCGTCGGCGACGCTCTGAATCAGGTCGTCTTGCTTGATCACGGTCATGCAGCGCGCTCCTCTTAAAGACGGGAACATTCGAAAAGGCATTCCGACAGTGCACACCTGTATGTCAGGAACGCCTGGCAAGGCGCCGGCTGGTCGGGCCGGCACAAAAAGGCGCGGCAGTATACCGTGCCCCGCCTGCGGAAACACCTGCACGTGGTCTGGACCAAGGTCGGCAGGGAAGGGGCATCCTTTTTGCTGATGACATGCGATGCTGTTGTATCGGGAGCGTTTCGCCGGCAACGCACAGCCCCTGTGGGAGCCGGCTTGCCGGCGATGGGGCGCAAAGCGCCCCTGGAAAACCTTGAATCGAATGAGAAACCTGACAATGCCCGAACTTTGCGTGGGCGAGCGCCAATGGGCAGTGCCAAGCGGCAGTAATCTACTCGATGCCCTCAACGAGGCAGGCCTGAATGTGCCCTATAGCTGCCGCGCCGGCAGCTGCCACGCCTGCATGGTGCGTTGCCTCGATGGCCTGCCCGTGGATGCCAGGCCCGAGGCCCTGAGTGCGGCCCAGCGCGACGAGGGCTGGCGCCTGGCCTGCCAGTGCTCGGTGGCCGGCGACCTGCGGGTGGCGCTGTTCGATCCGCTGCAGGATGGCCTGCCGGCCACGGTGGTTGCACTGGATTGGTTCGGCGACGTGCTGCGCCTGCGCCTGCGCCCAGGCCGGACGCTGCGCTACCAGGCTGGCCAGCACCTGGTGCTGTGGTGCGGCGACGTGGCCCGACCCTACTCGCTGGCGAGCCTGCCGGGAGAGGATGAGGCGCTGGAGTTTCACCTGGATTGCAGCCGCCCCGGCGCGTTTTGCGACAGGGCCCGGCAGTTGCACGCAGGCGATGCGTTGAGGCTGGGCGAGCTGCGCGGTGGGGCGCTGCACTATGACCCTGACTGGCAGGCGCGGCCTTTGTGGCTGCTGGCGGCGGGCACCGGGCTGGCACCCTTGTGGGGCATCCTGCGCGAGGCGCTGCGCCAGGGGCATCAGGGCGAGATTCGGCTGCTGCATGTGGCGCGCACGCCAGCCGGGCACTACCTGGCGGAGGCGTTGCAGGCGTTGGAAGGGGTGAGCGTGGAGTTGGTGCTGGCCGAGCAGTTGGATGAGGCGCTGGCCGGTTTGCGCCTGGCGTCGCGCCAGACCATGGCATTGCTGTGCGGGGCGCCGGGGAGTGTCGAGCGGTTCGCCCGTCGACTGTTCATTGCCGGGGTACCGCGGAATCAGGTGTTGGCGGATGTTTTCAGCGAACACGCCTGAGGCCTGAACGCATCGCGGGGCAAGTCGGGTCGCCGCATCGCTGCTCCCACTCGATATCTGTGGGAGCGGCGATGCGGCGACCCGACTTGCCCGGCGATGGCTTTTGCTGGCAGATCAGCCGACCAGCGGATCACCGACATGCAGGATCTTCATGCCGTTGGTGCCACCGATGGTGTGGTAGCTGTCACCCTTGGTCAAGATGACCCAGTCGCCTTGCTCCACCAGGCCGCGCTTGAGCAGCTCGTCGACCGCCGCCTGACTGACCTTGTCGGCCGGCAGCGAAGCCGGGTCGAAGGCGATCGGGTAGACGCCGCGGAACATGTTGGCACGGGCCTGGGTGGCGCGGTGCGGCGACAGGGCGAAGATCGGCACGTGCGAACGCAGGCGCGACATGATCAGCGGGGTGTAGCCACTTTCGGTGAGGGCGATGATCGCCTTGACGCCGGGGAAGTGGTTGGCGGTGTACATGGCCGCCAGGGCGATGCTCTCGTCGCAGCGTTCGAAGGTGGTGTGCAGGCGGTGGCTGGACTTCTGGCTGGTCGGGTGCTTCTCGGCGCCCGAGCAGATGCGGGCCATGGCCTGGACCGCCTCGATCGGGTAGCTGCCGGCGGCGCTCTCGGCCGAAAGCATCACCGCGTCGGTGTTGTCGAGCACGGCGTTGGCCACGTCGGACACTTCGGCGCGGGTCGGCATCGGGTTCTGGATCATCGACTCCATCATCTGGGTCGCCACGATCACCGCCTTGTTGTTGCGGCGGGCGTGCTGGATGATCTTCTTCTGGATCGCGATCAGTTCGGCGTCGCCGATTTCAACGCCCAGGTCGCCACGGGCCACCATGACAGCGTCGGAGGCGAGAATCAGCTGGTCGAGGGTCTCGTCGTCGGCCACTGCTTCGGCGCGTTCGATCTTGGCCACCAGCCAGGCGCTGCCGCCGGCTTCGTCACGCAGCTTGCGGGCGTATTCCATGTCGCTGGCGTCGCGCGGGAACGACACGGCCAGGTAGTCCAGGTCCATTTCCGCGGCCAGCTTGATGTCGGCCTTGTCCTTCTCGGTCAGGGCCGGTGCGGTCAGGCCGCCACCTTTGCGGTTGATGCCTTTGTGGTCCGACAGCGGGCCGCCGATGATCACCACGCAGTGCAGGGCGTCTGCGGTGGCCGTTTCGACGCGCATGACCACGCGGCCGTCGTCGAGCAGCAGTTCGTCACCGACGCCGCAGTCCTTGACCAGGTCGGGGTAGTCGATGCCGACGATATCCTGGTTGCCTTCGGTCAGCGGGTGAGCGGTGGAGAAGGTGAACTTGTCACCGACTTTCAGTTCGATGCGCTTGTTGGCGAATTTGGCGATGCGGATCTTCGGACCCTGCAGGTCGCCCAGCAGCGCGACATGGCGGCCGTTCTTGGCGGCGATGTCACGGATCAGGCGGGCGCGGGCCTTGTGCTCGTCCGGGGTGCCGTGGGAGAAGTTCAGGCGTGCCACGTCCAGGCCGGCGAGGATCAGCTGTTCGATCACTTCCGGCGAATTGCTGGCGGGGCCAAGGGTGGCGACGATTTTGGTACGGCGGATGGTCATGCACAGACTCCTATAGTGAAGCGCAGCGAAAGGCTACTCCTCAATTGCGCTGTAGTCATTGTTCCGTTGCACTACCTGTACGGTCGCGAGGGTGGCGTTTGAACGGTCGCGGTATGCTTGCAAAAGCCTGTGAAGATTTGTCGTGAAAGGCCGATACAGTGCCCATCAAAGGAGAGTTCCCATGCGCACCCTGATCGTTTTGACCATGGCGGCCAGTGTCGTCGGCTGCACCCGCTGGTCCATGGACCACCACCTGAACAATGCCTATCGCGCCTATGACCGTGGCGACTGCGCCAAGGTGATGCTGGAGCTGTCGCAGGTCGACCGCACCAGCCGTGCCCGGCCGTTCATCCACCCGGAAGTGTCGCTGCTGCGTGGCCAGTGCCTGGAGCGCCAGAAGCTCTACGTCGACGCGGCGCAGACCTACCAGTACCTGATCCAGCAGTACCCGCGCAACGAATACGCCTACCGCGCCCAGGCACGCCTGCAGACACTGGAGAAGCTCGGCCACCTGCGCGGCAGCGAAGCGGCGGTGGCCAGCCCGGTGAACACTACACCTTGGCGTTAATCCCAAGGTGTCGATGATTTCATGTAGTCCGTCCGTCGGACTGGGCTAATCTGTTGGAGAGTTGTAACGATCATCGCCAGTACCTTGTCTTCCTGGCTCCAGGTACAGGACTTCACTTCGATCATGTTTATCGAGCGACATATAGAACGTCATCAACTGC
The DNA here is from genome assembly GCF_001007005.1 of Pseudomonas sp. CCOS 191. Taxonomy (NCBI): domain Bacteria; kingdom Pseudomonadati; phylum Pseudomonadota; class Gammaproteobacteria; order Pseudomonadales; family Pseudomonadaceae; genus Pseudomonas; species Pseudomonas sp. CCOS 191. The sequence goes on along the minus strand of NZ_LN847264.1, from coordinate 4,844,007 downwards.
CTTGCGTGCTCAAGGTCTTCAACCGCTGCACCGACCAGCAGATCGGCTACCTGGGCAACGCTTCCGAAGACGGCCTGATGCTGATCAGCCAGTTGCCGGTGCTGGTGGGGCCGGACTTCGAGCTGCAACTGCGTGTACCCCTTGCCGGCGGTGGCCTGCAGTTCATCAACCTGACCGCCAGTTGCCTGTGGTGCCGCGAAGATGAGACGCCCGGGCATTTCGATGCCGGTTTCATGCTGTTGCAGGCGCCGCAGGAATACGACGGCTTTGTTCGCTCGCTGCGCGATTTCTTCAGCTTCCGGCCCATGAACGCCTCTGCGTGAGGCTGGCCCAGCCCTCACGCGTGCCGTTAGACTCTGGTCGACCTTGTTACAGGAAGACCCCGTGAGCTCCAGCATCTTCTGGCACGACTACGAAACCACCGGCATCAATCCACGCTGCGACCGCCCGCTGCAGGTGGCCGGCGTGCGCACCGACCTCGACCTCAACGAGATCGAGGCGCCTATCAGCCTCTATTGCCGCCCCTCCGACGATATCCTTCCGCACCCGGCGGCCTGCCTGGTGACCGGCATCACTCCGCAGCAGCTGGCCAGCCAGGGGCTGTGCGAGGCCGAATTCATGACACGGATCCATGAGCAGTTGGCCCGGCCCGGCACTTGTGGCGCCGGCTACAACACGTTGCGCTTCGACGATGAGGTCACCCGTTACAGCCTCTACCGCAACTTCTTCGACCCCTATGCCCGTGAATGGCAGGGTGGCAACAGCCGCTGGGACTTGATTGATGTGGTGCGTACGGCCTATGCGCTGCGCCCGGAGGGCATCGTCTGGCCACAGCAGGAGGGGCGCACCAGCTTGCGCCTGGAGCTGTTGAGCAAGGCCAATGGCATCGACCATGGCCATGCCCACGAAGCGCTTTCCGACGTGCGGGCGACCATTGCCCTGGCCCGGTTGATTCGTGACCGGCAGCCCAGGTTGTATGACTGGTTGTTCCAGTTGCGCAGCAAGCACAAGGTCATGGAGCAGATCCGTCTATTGCAGCCTCTGGTACATGTATCCGGACGTTTCTCGGCCCAGCGCAACTATATCGGTGTGGTGTTACCATTGGCCTGGCACCCGCGTAATCGCAACGCGCTGATAGTCTGCGACTTGCAACAGGATAATTCGCCTCTGCTCCAGGAGAGTGCGCAAGCATTGCGTCAGCGTTTGTACACGCGGCATGAAGAGATGGCCCAGGGCGAACTACCGGTGCCGCTGAAGTTGGTGCATATCAATCGCTGCCCGGTGCTGGCGCCGCTATCGGTACTGCGCCCAGCCGATCAACAACGGTTGGGGCTCGAGTTGCCGGTGCTGCAGGCACAGGCGGAGCAGTTGGCCAACCAGCAAACTGTTTGGCGAGACAAGCTGGACATCATCTATCAGGAAGAGGGCTTTGCAGCCAGCGAAGACCCGGAACAACAGTTGTATGACGGTTTCCTCGGTGAGCGGGACAAACGCCTGAGCGAGCAAGTGCGCTGTTCCGATCCGGCGCAATTGGCCAAGGGGCAGTGGATGTTCGATGATCCGCGCATGCCGGAATTGTTGTTCCGCTATCGGGCGCGAAACTTTTCCGACACCCTTGATGAACAAGAGCGCGCACGTTGGCATGCATTCTGTCAGCAACGTCTTACAGACCCTACCTTTGGTGCGCCGAACACCCTGGCCAATTTCGAGCAGGCATGCCAAGCCAGCCTGGCAGACGCCAGCGAGGCAGGGCGCCAGGTACTGGAAGCCTGGCAGGGCCATATCCGACAACTGAAAGTGCAATACCAGCTTTGAAATGTGCAGATAAACAAAAACGCCGGCAAGTGCCGGCGTTTTCATGTTGAAACCAATACGCCCGTTAAGGGTATCAGTCCAGCAGGGTTGCCCAGCTTTCGACGACGTCGCCGCCCCACTTGGCTTTCCACTCTTTCAGGGTTTTGTGGTTGCCACCCTTGGTTTCAATAACCTCGCCGTTGTGCGGGTTCTTGTATTGCTTGACCTTGCGTGCACGCTTGGTGCCGGTGGTCTTCACTGCACCGCGCGGTGCTTTGCTCAGTTTGCTTTCCGGATCGAGCAGGGCGATCACGTCACGCAGCGACTTGCCGTTTTCGGCCATCAGCTCGCGCAGCTTCTTTTCGAACTCCAGCTCTTTTTGCAGTTTGCCGTCTTGCGACAGGTTGGCCAGACGGGCCTGAAGTTCCTTGATAGCTTCTTCGGTGGCGCGGTACTCGTTGATCAGGGACATGGTGTGTTCCTTAGTACATGTTCAGAGAGAGAGACAGTGGGGCAATAATAGACAGACGATACTCTCAAGTAAACAATTTAAAATTGAAGACTCAATTAATTGTAGGGCATGACTTCACGGTCATTAGGTTAAGAAAAATTTACAAATTTCCTGGGGCAATGCCGATTACCCCCTTGAGAAAAAGGGAATGGCCCTGTGCGATCAAGCCCTCCAGGCAAGGGGGTCTGGTAAAGATGATTACTGCGTTTTCCCCGGCAGGCCGCTAGAATATGCGCCTTTGCGAAGTTCTGGAGTCTCTCTCATGCGCACCTATCGACTGGTGATTGCCTGCCCCGACCGCGTCGGCATCGTGGCGAAAGTCAGTAATTTCCTGGCCCTCTACAATGGCTGGATCAACGAAGCCAGCCATCATTCCGACGAGCAGAGCGGTTGGTTCTTCATGCGTCATGAGATCCGTGCCGAGTCCCTGCCGTTCGGTATCGAGGCTTTCCGCGAGGCCTTCGCGCCGATCGCCGAAGAGTTCTCCATGACCTGGCGGATCACCGATTCGGCACAGAAGAAGCGCGTGGTGTTGATGGCCAGCCGCGAGTCGCACTGCCTGGCAGACCTGCTGCACCGTTGGCACACCGACGAGCTGGACTGCGAGATCCCATGCGTGATCTCCAACCACAACGACCTGCGCAGCATGGTCGAATGGCACGGTATTCCGTTCCACCATGTGCCGGTCGATCCGAAGGACAAGCAGCCGGCGTTTGCCGAAGTCTCGCGTCTGGTCGAGGAGTGCGGCGCCGATGCCGTGGTGCTGGCGCGCTACATGCAGATCCTGCCGCCGCAGCTGTGCCAGGCATACGCGGAAAAGGTCATCAACATCCACCACAGCTTCCTGCCGTCGTTCGTGGGCGCCAAGCCTTACCACCAGGCGGCGCTGCGTGGCGTGAAACTGATCGGCGCGACCTGCCACTACGTGACCGAGGAGCTCGACGCCGGCCCCATCATCGAGCAGGACGTGGTGCGTGTCAGCCATGCCGACAGCATCGAGGACATGGTCCGCTTCGGTCGTGACGTGGAGAAGATGGTCCTGGCCCGTGGCCTGCGCTATCACCTCGAAGACCGCGTCCTGGTGCATGGCAACAAGACCGTGGTGTTCAACTGAGTCGAGGGTCGGCATATGGCGGATCCACGTGACAAGGCCGGCGCTTCGGCGCCACCGACCTTGGGCGAGGGCTGCCTGGCCCGTTTCGACCCCGATGCGTTGAGCGATGAGGACGGCACCGAGTTTGCGGGTGCCGCCGAACTCTGGAGGCGGCTCAACCCGTCTGTCGACGGCGACGTTCCAGCAATGGACGCGCCAGCAGACAAAGGAACACCGGCCCCCCGGCCAGCAGGTAGAAGTAGTAGGTAACCGCGCGCCATATGAGGATCGCCGCGGCTGCCGTCGAACTCCCCACCAGCGGTGACAGCAGGGCCGCCGAGGTCAGCTCCGCCGCCCCCGCGCCGCCTGGCAGCAGGCTGAACTGCGCCGCACTGAGCGACAGCATCTGCACCAGGAAGCTCGGAATCCACGCCAGGTCGACGCCCAACCCGCGCAGCACCAGGTACAGCACGCTGTAGCGCAGGCACCAGTGCGCGCAGGTCAGGATGAACACCAGCGCCAATGTACGCCGTGGCATGCGCCAGGTATCGGCCAGGGCATGGACGAAGCGCAGCACTTTGCGTGCCCAGCGCCGCCGCCGTGCCGGTGACATGCCCAGGTGCCGCAGCAGCCGGCCATTGCCGCGCATTACCCCGCGTCGATAACGTAGCAGCAGGAAGATTCCCGCCAGCGCGGTGCACAACAGCAAGGCGCTGCCCAGCAACATCTGCGCCTGGCTATGGCCGAGCCTGTGGAACAAGGCGTACCCGGCGATCGCCAGCATGGCGCAGAAGAAGAACAGCAGGTCGTTCAATTGATCCATGGCGAACACCGCGCCGCTGCGCGAAGGCGCGATACGCTCGCGTGCCAGCAGGGTCATCAGCGTCAGCGGGCCGCCCGTGCCGCCTGGGGTGGTACAGATGGCGAACTCGGTGGCCATGACCACTCCCAGGCTGCGGATACGGCCCACGCGGGCGCCCTGGTCGCCGAGCAGCAAGCGCAGGCGCAGGGCATTGAGCGTCCAGCACAGCAGGATCATGCCCAGCAGCAGCGCCATCAGGCCGGGGGCGAAGGATTGCAGGCGTGGGAGCAAATCGCGGCCGCCAAGCAGTGCGGGCACCGACACTGCCAGCAGCAATGCCAGGCCCAGCCAGCCCAGTCGATTCATGGCGCTGCCTGGCGCTCCAGCCAGGCCGACTTGGTCAGTGGCTCGCGGCCTTGCGCCAGCAGTTGCCGCAGGGTCTCGAGCCAGTAGTTGCGCGCGCTGGCGTGGCGCATGTCCACCGGATGCAGGCCCAGGCGCAGGGTGTCGGCCTCACGCCAGCGCCGGAACTGCCAGTCGCTGACCACTCTCGACAGCCCGCGGCGCAATGCGCTGCGAGCGCTCCACACCAGCCCAGGGGCATCGAAGGCAGTGAAGTCCGGCAGCCGGTACAGGTGCCGTGGTGTGCTGGTGTACCGTAGCGGCAGCTGGCGCAGCGCCTGGCGCGTGCCATCGCTCATCAGCCAGGCGGGGGCGACGAAACCCGCCACTGGCCAGCCCTGTTGCCCGAACAACGCCAGCCCGGCATGCAGACGCTGCAGCGCGCTGGCCTGGTCCAGGCCGTGGAACTCGCCTTCGTGGGTGTAGATGCGGCGCATGAAATACTCGCCCGGCCCGCGTGGCGGGGGACCGTCATCGGCATGGTAGTAGCCGTGCAGGGCCAGTTCGTCGCCACGGGCCAGGCGCCGTTCGAGCAGGCGGCAGAAGGTGGGCGAACGCGTGAGTGGATTGCGGTGGTGAAAGTCCGGCACCACCAGCCAGGTCATGGGCACGCCACCTATGTCGTCGATCGCCTGGACGAAGGGTTGGTAGTCCGGCCAGGTCTCCGGCGCGACATCGTGCAGCACCAGCATCAGGCTGCGTCGGGTGGCGGCGGGCTCAGCCATGAGCGCGCACCGGCAACGCGTGACCCAGCACCGCCTGGTAATGCTGGAGCAGGCCACTGACCACGTTGTCCCAGCTGTAATGGCGTTCCACGTGGCGACGTGCCTGGCTGCCAAGCTGGCGTACACCGTGATCGAAGACTTCGCGCACGGCGGCGGCCATGGCGCGGCCATCGTTAGGTGGGCACAGGCGACCGTATTGCTCGTTGACGATTTCGCCGAAGGCGCCAGCGTGCACGGCCACCACGGGCGTGGCACTGGCCATCGCCTCGAGAATGACCAGACCGAAGGTTTCCTGGTCGCCGGCATGCACCAGCAGGTCGGCGCTGGCCAGTAGCCTGGCGACCTCCTCGGGTGGGCAGAAGTGGTCGATCACGCTGACATTGTCCGGTACGCCGATCGGCATGTTCGATCCGATCAGAAGCAGGTGATAGGGCTGTCCGAGTGCCTGCATGCAATCGAGCAGTACCGGCAGGTTCTTCTCCCGCGAGCCGCGGCCGGCGAATACCAGCAGTCGGCTGGTATCGGCGATGCCCAGTTCGCGACGCAGGCCTGGGTCGCGCTTGTCGGGGTGAAATTGCACCAGGTCCACGCCCAGGCGTTGCACGTGCACATTCTCGACCCCCAGCCTGCGCAGCTTGTCGGCCATCACCTGGCTGGGCGCCAGTACCCGGTCGAAGTGCCCGTAGAGCTTGCTGACATAGGCCTCGACATTGGGGGTGAACCAATTGCCCATGCGGTTGCTCACCAGCAGCGGCAGATCGGAGTGATAGAAGCCGATCACCGGCACATCGAGCTTGCGCCGCGCTTCCAGAGCCGCCCAGGCGGTGAGATAGGGGTCGCCGACCTCGATCAGGTCGGGTTGCAGGCGGCGCAGTTCCTTGCACCAGGGGGCCAGGCGTACCGGGAAACGGTAGCCGTTGCCGAAGGGCAGTGGCGGCGCGGGAACATGATAGACGCCGTTGACCTGGCTGGCGCTGGCGCCGGGGATCAGCAGGCTGTGGCGAACGCCGGGCATGGCGTCGAGGCGGCGGTGTTTGGCATCAAGATAGGTTCGTACGCCGCCGCTGGCCGGGGCATAGAACATGGTGATGTCGGCGATGTGCACGATCAGCATCCCTCCGGGATCGTCCTCGGGTGTGTCATCAGGCGGTAATGGACCGGCGATGACGCGCCTTAGGGTTGACCTTGTTGAAGGATAGTTTGTTCGATCAGGGTTTGGCGGGGCCCGCTCCCACGCAGAGGTGGGAGCGGGTGGGGGTCAGATGCGGAAGCTGCCGACCAGATGCTTGAGGCGACCGGCCTGCTGCTCCAGGTCCGAACAGGCACGCAGGGTGGCCTGCAGGTTCTCGACGCCTTCCTGGTTGAGCATGTTGATCTCGTTGATGTCCATGTTGATCGAGTCGACCACGGCAGTCTGTTCTTCGGTGGCGGTGGCCACCGACTGGTTCATGCCGTCGATCTCGCCGATGCGCTGGGTGACGCTGCCCAGGCGCTCACCGGCCTGGTTGGCGATGTCCATGCTGTCCTGGCTGTGGCGCTGGCTCTGGCCCATGGTGTCGACCGACTCGCGGGCGCCGACCTGCAGCTCCTCGATCATGGTCTGCACCTGTTGCGCCGATTCCTGGGTGCGGTGCGCCAGGTTGCGCACCTCGTCGGCGACCACGGCGAAGCCACGGCCGGCCTCGCCAGCGCGGGCCGCCTCGATTGCGGCGTTGAGGGCGAGCAGGTTGGTCTGCTGGGAAATGCTGGTGATCACCTCGAGGATCTGGCCGATGTTCACGGTCTTGTTGTTCAGCGTCTCGATATGCTCGCTGGAGGTGACGATCAGGTCCGAGAGGCGGTTCATCGCATCGATGTTGCGCTGCACCACCTGCTGGCCTTCCTCGGCCAGCAGCCGCGCGGAGCTGGCATGTTGCGAGGCCTGGGCTGCATTGCCGGCGATCTCCTGAGCGGCGGCGCCGAGCTGGTTGATGGCGGCGGCGACGCTGTTGGTGCGGTTGGACTGCTCGTCGGAGTTGGCCATCGACGAGTTCGAGGCGCTGATCACCCGCAGCGCCACTTCGTTGACCTGTTCAGTCGCCGAGGACACCTCGCGGATCGAGCCGTGGATGCGCTCGACGAAGCGGTTGAAGGCGGTGCCGAGGGTGCCGAATTCGTCGTGGTTGTGGATTTCCAGGCGGCGGGTCAGGTCGCCTTCGCCTTCGGCGATGTTCGACATGGCCCGGGTCATGGTGTGCAGCGGCTGCATCAGCACGCGGATCAGCAGCCCGAGCAGGGCGATGATTATCACCACCGCCACCACTGTGGCGATCACCGCCGAGGTGCGGAAGGTGCTGAGCATCGAGAAGGCCTTGTCCTTGTCCACCGACAGGCCGATGTACCAGTTGGCCGACGGCAGGCCTTTGACCGGGGCGAAGGTCAGCAGGCGGGTTTCGCCGTTGAGGGTGACTTCGGTCAGGTCGCCGGACAGGCGGGGGGTGTTCTGCGGGAACAGGTCCGACAGCGACTTCATCACCAGGTTCTTGTCCGGGTGAATCAGGATCTTGCCCTGGTCATTGACCAGGAAGGCGTAGCCCATGCCGCCGAAGTTCAGCGAGTTGATGATCTCCACCAGGCCGTCGAGGGCCAGGTCGCCGCCGACCACGCCGACCGAGCGCGAGGCGGTGCTGATGATCGAGATGACCATCTTGTTGGTGGCCATGTCGATGTAGGGCTCGGTGAGGATAGGGCCGCTGGCGTTCAGGCCGTCCTTGTACCAGGGGCGCACGCGCGGGTCGTAGCCGTCAGGCATCTTGGTGTCCGGGCGCACGGTGAAGGTGCCGTCGGGCTGGCCCAGGTAGATGGTCAGGAAGCTTGAGGTAAGGGCGTTCTGGCCCAGCAGGGTGCCGGTGTTCTGCGGGTATTGGGCGAGGTTCTGGGCAACGTTGTCGACCAGCTTGATGCGCCCTTCGAACAGGTTGCGGATGTTGGTGGAGGTGGACTCGCCCATCTCGGCCAGGTAGTTCTCCAGGTCTTCGCGAATGGCGTTACGCTGGAGGTAGTCGTTGTACAGGGTGAACAGACTGAAGGCGAGGATCACGATCAGTGATGCCGCCAGAAGAATCTTGTGGCTGAAACGAAGGCTTTTATTCATAACGTGATCGTGTCCGCTAAGGTTTTTTATCGGGTCGTTCGCACAAAGCACGGCTGGAAAACAGTGCAACAATTCCCGTGGGTCCTTTTCGGGTTGTTACTGTCTTTCTGGTTGGAATCATTTTGAAATATCGGCTGTCACGCGGCAGAACTTGAGCAGGGGATGAAAGAAGATGGGAGATTCCTTACGAATGGTTGTAGGAGCGGGGCCGGATGGTCAGCCGGTATCCCAGGCCATGCGCCTGGCCAACCGGCATGGCCTGGTGGCCGGAGCCACGGGCACCGGCAAGACGGTTACCCTGCAGCACCTCGCCGAGCTGTTCAGTGACGCCGGGGTGGCGGTATTCGCGGCGGATGTGAAGGGCGACCTGTGTGGCCTCGGTGCCGCGGGCGCGCCGCAGGGCAAGGTGGCCGAGCGGATCGCCGGCATGCCGTGGCTGAACCACACGCCCCGGGGCTACCCGGTAAGCCTGTGGGATGTCGCGGGGCAATCGGGGCATCCCCTGCGCACCACGATGAGTGAAATGGGGCCGCTGCTGTTGGGCAACCTGCTGGAGCTTACCGACAGCCAGCAGGCTGCCTTGTATGCGGCGTTCAAGGTGGCTGACCGTGAGGGCCTGCTGCTGCTCGATCTGAAGGACCTCAAGGCCCTGCTCGCGCACCTCAAGGACAACCCGCAATTGCTGGGCGAGGACAGCGCGTTGATGACCAGTGCATCCACGCAGGCGCTCTTGCGCCGGCTGGCGACCCTGGAGCAACAAGGGGCCGAGGCGCTGTTCGGCGAACCGGCGCTGCAGCTCGAAGACCTGCTGCGCCCCGAGGGCGACGGGCGCGGCCGCATCCACCTGCTCGATGCCAGCCGCCTGGTACACGATGCCCCCAAGGTCTATGCGACGTTCCTGCTGTGGCTGCTGGCAGAACTGTTCGAGCAGCTACCGGAGCGCGGCGATGCCGACAAACCTGTGCTGGCGTTGTTCTTCGATGAGGCGCACCTGCTGTTCAACAGCACGCCCAAAGCGTTGCAGGATCGCCTGGAGCAAGTGGTGCGGCTGATCCGCTCCAAGGGCGTGGGGGTGTATTTCGTCACTCAGTCGCCGGGGGATCTGCCGGATGCGGTGTTGGCCCAGTTGGGCTTGCGCATCCAGCATGGCCTGCGCGCCTTCACCGCCAAGGAGCAGAAATCATTGCGTGCAGTGGCTGATGGTTTCCGGCCGAACCCGGCGTTCGACAGCTTGGCGGTGCTCACTGAGCTCGGTATCGGCGAAGCCCTGGTCGGCACTCTGGAAGAGAAGGGCACGCCAGCCATGGTTCAGCGGGTGTTGATCGCGCCACCACAGTCGCGGATCGGACCCTTGAGCGCGGCTGAGCGCAGTGCGCTGATCGCGGCGTCGCCGTTGGCAGGGCGTTATGACAAGCCGATCGACCGGGAGTCGGCCTATGAAATGCTCACGCAGCGCAAGGGCGCGCCGGTGGAGCCGGTTCCCCAGGCCAAGGCCGGGGAAGACAGCTTCGCCGACAAGGCCGGCGAGTTCCTGCAGAGCGCGGCGGGGCAGGCGATCAAGTCGGCGGTGCGCCAGGCGGCCAATCAGTTGGGGCGCCAGTTGGTGCGGGGGTTGATGGGATCACTGCTGGGTGGGAAGAAACGTTAAACCTTATTGGGCCAAACGCGGGGCAAGTCGCATCGACGCACCGCCGCTCCCACGAAAAAGGCGCCCTGCAAGGGGCGCCTTTTTCAGTACGGCATCAGCACTCAGCTAATGGCCTTGGTGGCCAGCCAGAACAGGCCGGCCGCCAGGCCCATCGACGCCGGCAGGGTGAGCACCCAGGCCAGCAGGATGGTTTTCACGGTGCCGCCTTGCAGGCCGCTTTTGTTGGCAACCATGGTACCGGCCACGCCGGACGACAGTACGTGGGTGGTGGACACCGGCAGGCTGAACACGTTGGCCATGCCGATGGCGCAGGCCGCGGTGATCTGGGCCGACATGCCCTGGGCATAGGTCATGCCCTGCTTGCCGATCTTCTCGCCGACGGTCAGTACCACGCGTTTCCAGCCGACCATGGTGCCCAGGCCCAAGGCCAGGGCGACGGCGACGATCACCCAGAACGGGGCGTATTCGGTGGTGGCGGTCAGGTCCTTGCGCAGTTTATCCAGGTCAGCCTTTTCACGAGGCTCCAGGCCTGGCAGCTTGCCGACCTTCTTCGCCGTATCGTCCAGGCACAGCAGGTAGCGGCGCACTTCGACGCGCTTCTCGGCGCTCAGGGCGCGATAGTCGGTCACACCGGCGAGCGACGATTGCAGCGCGGCGATGGTCGGCTCGGTCTGCTGTGGATTGCAGCTGAACTGCTCCGGCAGGTCGCTTGCCTGCGCCTTGCCCAGCGCCAGGAACTCGCCCAGGGTGGCGGCGTTGCGCTGGTAGAACTGGCTCAGGTGCAAGGTGGCGTCACGGGTGCGCTCGATCTGGTAGGTGGTGCTGTTCAGGTCGAGGACGAACTTGGCCGGGACGATACCGATCAGTACCAGCATGATCAGGCCGATGCCTTTCTGGCCATCGTTGGAGCCGTGCACGAAGCTCACGCCCATGGCCGAGATCACCAGCACCAGGCGGTTCCAGAACGGCGGGTGCTTCTTGTCGTCAAGCTTGCGGCGCTGGTCAGGGGTTTTGTGCATCTTCGACAGCGGGCGCCACCATTTCAGGCCGATCAGCACCAGGGCTGCGACAGCAAAGCCGGCCATTGGCGAGAGCACCAGGGACATGGCGATATCAATGGCCTTCTGCCAGTTGACGCCGTCACCCAGCGGAATGTCGCTGAGCAGGGCGTTGGCCAGGCCGACGCCGAGGATCGAGCCGATCAGGGTGTGCGAGCTGGACGCCGGAATGCCGAAGTACCAGGTGCCCAGGTTCCAGGTGATGGCGGCGGCCAGCAACGAGAAGACCATGGCCAGGCCGTGGCCGGTGTTCACATTGATCAGCAGCTCGACCGGCAGCAGGTGGACGATGGCATAGGCCACCCCGACACCACCGAGCAGAACGCCGAGGAAGTTGAACACGCCAGAGAAGAACACGGCGAGGTGCGGTGGCATGGCCTTGGTATAGATGACGGTGGCTACCGCGTTGGCGGTGTCATGAAAGCCATTGATGAACTCGAAGGCGAGCACGAAGGTCAGAGCGAGCGTCAGGCTCACGATAACCCAGGCATCCAGTCCGCTGAATAAATCGATCATGAAGGTTGTCTGGCGGTCTTAGGGGGGGCGGATTATGCCAGAAAACGATGGCAATCGATGCACCTGCGGCTGACCGATGGCAGGCAAATGCCGACATGGCACAAGCAGCCAGGTGCCGGGTAATCGCAAAAAAACGCCGTAAAAAAACGATAAAATTCAGAAAAATCAGCTATTTGAGGTGATTTTTACTGGGCTTGCGCAATTAAAACGACTGTATGAAATTTGTGTGATTCCATTTCATATCACAGGTTTTTGCTCATCCGCCTGGCCTCAGACCCTTCCTGGGTGATAGCGCATTGGCATTGATCGGCTTCAGTTGTCGTCGCTGCGCAGTTCCTTTTCGATCTTCTCGATTTCCTGGGCGAACGCCTGGTCGAGAACGCTGGCACGTTTACGCCAGGGCTTGCGTTCCGGATCGGGTTGCGCGGCATAGGTGGTGACTTCACCACCGTAAACATCCTTGTAACGTTCAGCCTGGCGCTCGAGTTCCGCGCGCAGTTCTTCTTTCGTCACAGTAATACCTGATTAGGTTGAAGTTGGGCGTCAGCCTTTAAATACACACGCAGAATGCGGATATGTCGGCAAGCCGAACAATTCATTGCAGCGAAATGGCAATGTATGAGTTGGCAAGCTGCGGTGCAGCACACGGCGAGCCACTGCAAAGGCAGGGACTGGCAGTCTAAAGGCAACGAAAGTGCGTCGATTGGATCCGTTAAACGGTGCTTGCAATCAACACCGGCAATTATAGCAATCGCCCGGTTGAAGGCTATCGTTCTTTACCTGCAACTGACAATAGACCTGAAGTTTGTTGTGCAGCCTATAAGCCCTTTGTCGTGCAGGCATTCAAAAGGTTCAAGCCGATGTGCCAGCAAAGTTCGCCGGCCACTGTCAGAAATGAAAACGGCCTCGCTGAGGGGCGAGGCCGTTGCCTGGGACTTCTACGGTGGGTACCTGACCAGTCTCTCCAAAGAAGCCACATGTGGCAGGGGAAAGGTATAAGCAAAAGTGTCAGCGGTCAATTGCGATTATCGGCCGTTCGTTCGATAATCGCACGAGGTAGCGATTTTTTTGAGGCATGTCCATGAGCGAAGAAACCAGCGGCCAGTCAGCCAACGAGTCCGCACGCAGTAGCAGCCCCACCCTGGCCCCGCCGATCGTGGCATCGGCGGCCAAGCGTATCCAGGCGTTCACCGGCGACCCCGACTTCATGACCTCCCTGGCCCGTGGCCTGGCAGTGATCCAGGCCTTCCAGGAGCGCAAGCGCCACCTGACCATCGCCCAGATCAGCCACCGGACGGAGATCCCGCGGGCCGCGGTGCGGCGCTGCCTGCATACCCTGATGAAGCTGGGTTACGCGACCACTGACGGGCGTACCTATTCGCTGTTGCCCAAAGTGTTGACCCTTGGTCATGCCTACCTGTCATCCACGCCATTGGCGGTGTCGGCCCAGCCTTACCTGGATCGCATCAGCGACCAGCTCCATGAAGCGGCCAACATGGCCACATTGGAAGGCGATGACATCCTTTATATAGCGCGCTCCGCCACCGTCGAACGGCTGATCTCGGTGGACCTTTCGGTCGGCGGACGATTGCCGGCCTATTGCACCTCGATGGGCCGCATCCTCCTGGCAGCGCTGGACGATGCCAGCCTGCACGAATACCTGGAGCGCGCCGACCTCAAGGCCCGTACCAGCCGTACCCTGCACGACCCGGCCTCGTTGTTCGCCTGTATCCAGCAGGTGCGTGAGCAGGGCTGGTGCGTGGTCGACCAGGAGCTGGAGCAGGGCTTGCGATCGATTGCGGTACCAATCTATGACGCCTCCGGCCAGGTGCTGGCGGCGCTGAATGTCAGCACCCATGTCGGCCGCGTCAGCCGTGGGGAGCTGGAGCAACGGTTCCTGCCGATCCTGCTGGCGGCCAGCAGGGACCTGTGCCATCAGCTGTTTGGCTGAGGCCCGGCGGGGGCGCGTTGCGCCCCATCGCCGGCACTGATCTCAAACTAAGTGTCATCCCTGTGGGAGCTGGCTTGCCAGCGATGAGGCCAACGACAGTCGCTCATCCGTAGGAACGTTGAGCATGCCTTCGCCGTTTCCTGTTCGATAAACGCACAGTGTCGCTCTCGACGAATTGCGCCGCCCACGCCCGCTGATTAATGTCTGTCGCACGTGTCGGCTGCGCCGACCGGATAATAACAACAGGCCCGAGGGCATCCCCATGACCACTGTCCCTTCGCTGTCGCGGTCACACCCGCGCACGGTGCTGCTGCACTCCGGCTGAGCCTCGGCCGTCGTATCCGCTGTTTCCTGTTCCAGTGCATCCGCCCTGCGCGGTAGCCTGCCTGCGCCCAACTCCCGGATAACAATAATGAACAAGCCACAATCCGCTGTCGGCAACTGCCTCGACGTCCAGTCCTTCATCAATGCCCAGCCGCTGTCCCGTTATCAGTGGCGGGTGGTGATCCTGTGCTTCCTGATCGTCTTTCTCGATGGTCTGGACACCGCCGCCATGGGTTTCATCGCCCCGGCGCTGTCCCAGGAGTGGGGCATCGACCGAGCCAGTCTCGGCCCGGTGATGAGCGCCGCGCTGATCGGCATGGTGTTCGGCGCCCTCGGCTCCGGCCCGCTGGCCGACCGCTTCGGACGCAAGGGCGTGCTGGTGGGCGCGGTACTGGTGTTCGGTGGCTTCAGCCTGGCCTCGGCCTACGCGAGCAATGTCGACCAATTGCTGGTGTTGCGCTTTCTGACCGGTCTGGGCCTTGGAGCTGGCATGCCCAACGCCACCACCTTGTTGTCGGAATACACCCCGGAGCGCCTCAAGTCGTTGCTGGTGACCAGCATGTTCTGTGGTTTCAACCTGGGCATGGCCGGCGGTGGTTTCATCTCGGCCAAGCTGATCCCGGCCTACGGCTGGCACAGCCTGCTGGTGATCGGTGGCGTGCTGCCGCTGCTGCTGGCAGTGGTGCTGTTGGCCTGGTTGCCGGAGTCGGCGCGCTTTCTGGTGGTGCGCAATCGCGGCGCCGACAAGGTGCGCAAGACCCTGGCGCCGATCAATCCTGAACAGGTGGCCCAGGCATCGAGCTTCAGTGTGCCGGAACAGAAGGCGGTGGCGGCGCGCAACGTGTTTGCGGTGATCTTCTCGGGTACCTATGGCCTGGGCACCGTATTGCTGTGGCTGACCTATTTCATGGGCCTGGTGATCGTCTACCTGCTGACCAGCTGGCTGCCGACACTGATGCGCGACAGCGGCGCAAGCATGGAGCAGGCCGCCTTCATCGGCGCATTGTTCCAGTTTGGCGGGGTGCTGAGCGCGGTGGCAGTGGGTTGGGCCATGGACCGCTTCAACCCGCACAAGGTGATCGGCATCTTCTATTTGCTCGCAGGTGTGTTCGCCTACGCCGTTGGGCAAAGCCTGGGCAACATCACCTTGCTGGCGACCCTGGTGCTGGTTGCCGGCATGTGCGTGAACGGCGCGCAATCGGCCATGCCCTCGCTGGCGGCGCGCTTCTATCCGACCCAAGGCCGTGCCACAGGCGTTTCCTGGATGCTCGGGATCGGTCGCTTCGGCGCGATTCTCGGCGCCTGGAGCGGGGCTACGCTGCTGGGGTTGGGGTGGAATTTCGAGCAGGTGCTGACGGCACTGCTGGTGCCAGCGGCATTGGCCGCGGTGGCTGTCGTGGTGAAAGGGTTGGTCAGCCACGCGGATGCGACCTGAGGTCTGGGTGGCTCGCTCCTGCAGGAGCGTATAAATAGCAGGGTAACAAATGGTTCGATAATCGCACAAAAGTGCGATTATCGGATTGAGATAACCCCCTCAGTCTCCTTAATCTGGGCCCATCGCAGCGATGCATCGGTCCGCTGCTCACTGACCCGACTCGACCTGACCAGGAGTCTCCAATGGCAGCAATCCTCTCGCTTCACGAGGCCGTGAAGCAGTTCATCCAGGATGGCGACAGTGTCGCCCTCGAAGGTTTCACCCACCTGATCCCGACCGCCGCCGGCCACGAGATCATTCGCCAGGGCAAGCGCGACCTGACCCTGGTGCGCATGACCCCGGACCTGATCTACGACCAACTGATCGGCGCCGGCTGCGCGCGCAAATTGATCTTCTCCTGGGGCGGCAACCCCGGCGTCGGTTCGCTGCACCGCCTGCGCGACGCGGTGGAGAAACAGTGGCCCCACGCCATCGAGATCGAGGAGCACAGCCACGCCGACCTGGCCAACGCCTATGTCGCCGGCGCCTCCGGCCTGCCGTTCGCGGTGCTGCGCGCCTACGCCGGCTCCGACCTGCCGAAGGTCAACCCGCTGATCAAGTCTGTTACTTGCCCGTTCACTGGCGAAGTGCTCGCCGCCGTGCCGTCGGTGCGCCCGGACGTCACCGTGATCCATGCGCAGAAGGCCGACCGCAAGGGCAACGTGCTGCTGTGGGGCATTCTCGGCGTGCAGAAGGAAGCGGCGCTGGCAGCCAAGCGCTGCATTGTCACCGTGGAGGAGATCGTCGATGACCTGCAGGCACCGATGAATGCCTGTGTGTTGCCGACCTGGGCCCTCAGCGCGGTGTGCCTGGTGCCCGGCGGCGCCCACCCGTCCTACGCCCACGGCTACTACGAGCGCGACAACCGCTTCTACCAGGCCTGGGACCCGATTGCCCGTAACCGTGAGTCGTTCACTGCCTGGATCGACACCTATATCCGTGGCACCGCCGATTTCACCGAATTCCAGGCCAGGATGGCCAGCACCGCGGAGGCCGCGCAATGAGCTATTCCACTTCCGAAATGATGACCGTCGCCGCCGCCCGTCGCCTGCGCAACGGCGCTGTCTGCTTCGTTGGTATCGGCCTGCCGTCCAAGGCCGCCAACCTGGCGCGCCTGACCTCGTCGCCTGACGTGGTGCTGATCTACGAGTCCGGCCCGATCGGTGCCAAACCCAGCGTGCTGCCGCTGTCCATCGGGGACGGCGAGCTGGCCGAGACCGCCGACACCGTGGTGCCGACCGGCGAGATCTTCCGCTACTGGCTGCAAGGCGGGCGCATCGACGTCGGCTTTCTCGGCGCCGCCCAGGTTGACCGCTTCGGTAACATCAACACCACCGTGGTCGGTGACTACCACGCACCGAAGACCCGTCTGCCGGGTGCAGGCGGCGCGCCGGAGATCGCCGGTTCCGCCAAGCAGGTGCTGATCATCCTCAAGCAGTCGCCGCGGGCCTTCGTCGACAAGCTCGACTTCATCACCTCGGTCGGCCATGGCGAAGGCGGCGATTCGCGCCAGCGCCTGGGCCTGCGGGGTGAGGGGCCGGTCGGCATCATTACCGACCTGTGCATCATGGAGCCGGAGGCGGGGACCCACGAGTTCGTGGTCACCTCGATCCACCCAGGCGTGACCCGCGAGCAGATCATCAAAGCCACTGGCTGGGCGATCCGCTTTGCCGAGGACGTGCAGCAAACCGCGGCACCAAGCGAGGTAGAGCTGTCCGCTTTGCGCGATCTTGAAGCGCGTACCGCCGCCGCCCATGGCCAGACGGCAGGAGAAGCCTGATGCGTGACGTCTTCATCTGCGACGCTGTTCGTACCCCTATCGGCCGTTTCGGCGGGGCCCTGGCCGGCGTACGCGCCGATGACCTGGCGGCAGTGCCGCTCAAGGCATTGATCGAGCGTAACCCGGGTGTGCAATGGGACCGGCTCGACGAAGTGTTCTTCGGCTGCGCCAACCAGGCTGGCGAGGACAACCGTAACGTGGCGCGCATGGCGCTGTTGCTGGCCGGCTTGCCACACAGCGTCCCGGGCGTGACCCTCAACCGCCTGTGCGCCTCGGGCATGGACGCCGTCGGCAGCGCCTTCCGGGCCATCGCCAGCGGCGAGATGGAGCTGGCCATTGCCGGTGGCGTCGAGTCGATGTCCCGCGCACCGTTCGTGATGGGCAAGGCCGAGAGCGGCTACTCGCGCAACATGAAGCTCGAGGACACCACCATCGGCTGGCGCTTCGTCAATCCGTTGATGAAAGCTGAGTTCGGTGTGGACTCGATGCCCGAGACCGCCGACAACGTCGCCGATGATTACCAGGTATCGCGTGCCGACCAGGATGCCTTCGCCCTGCGCAGCCAGCAGAAGGCTGCCGCCGCCCAGGCCGCCGGCTTTTTCGCCGAGGAAATCGTGCAGGTGCGTATCCAGCACCGCAAGGGTGAGACGGTGGTCGAGCACGACGAACATCTGCGCCCGCAGACCACGCTGGAGGCCCTGGCCAAGCTCAAACCGGTCAACGGCCCGGCGAAGACCGTTACCGCTGGCAACGCCTCGGGTGTCAACGACGGTGCCGCCGCGCTGATTCTGGCGTCGGCCGAGGCGGTGAAGACGCACGGTCTGACCCCGCGTGCTCGGGTACTGGGCATGGCCAGCGCCGGTGTGGCGCCACGGGTGATGGGCGTCGGCCCGGTACCCGCGGTGCGCAAGCTGACCGAGCGCCTTGGCATTGCCGTGGCCGACTTCGATGTCATCGAGCTCAATGAAGCCTTTGCCAGCCAGGGCCTGGCGGTGTTGCGCGAGCTGGGTGTGGCAGACGACGCACCGCAGGTGAACCCCAACGGTGGCGCCATCGCCCTGGGGCATCCGCTGGGCATGAGCGGGGCACGTCTGGTGCTGACGGCGTTGCATCAGCTGGAGAAGAGCGGCGGGCGCAAGGGGTTGGCGACCATGTGTGTGGGCGTTGGGCAGGGCTTGGCGTTGGCTATTGAAAGGATCTGATCCTTTGGAACCCAGCGCTCCCGCGAAGAGGCCGGTAGCCATGACGCACGGGCAAGGCGGAACGAGTGTGTAACCAGGTATGTCTAGAATTACCTGTGACCCTCCAGGAGCAAACGCACCATGACCTCAACCTATTACACCGGTGAAGAACGCAGCAAGCGTATCTTCGCCATCGTCGGCGCCTCGTCGGGCAACCTGGTGGAGTGGTTCGACTTCTATGTCTACGCCTTCTGCGCCATCTACTTCGCCCCGGCCTTCTTCCCCTCCGACGACCCCACGGTGCAGTTGCTCAACACCGCCGGTGTGTTCGCAGCAGGCTTCTTGATGCGCCCCATCGGCGGCTGGATCTTCGGCCGCCTGGCCGACCGTCACGGGCGCAAGAACTCGCTGATGATCTCGGTGCTGATGATGTGTGGCGGCTCGCTGATCATCGCCTGCCTGCCCACCTACGCCAGCATCGGCACCTGGGCGCCAGCGCTGCTGTTGCTGGCGCGGTTGATCCAGGGGCTGTCGGTGGGCGGCGAGTACGGCACTACCGCCACCTACATGAGCGAAGTGGCGCTGCGTGGCCAACGCGGTTTCTTTGCCTCGTTCCAGTACGTCACCCTGATTGGCGGCCAGTTGCTGGCGGTGCTGGTGGTGGTGATCCTGCAGCAACTGCTCACCGAGGACGAACTGCGCGCCTATGGCTGGCGCATCCCGTTCGTGGTCGGTGCCATTGCCGCGTTGATCTCGCTGATGCTGCGCCGTTCGCTGAAGGAGACCAGCAGCGCCGAGACCCGCCAGGACAAGGATGCCGGCAGCATCAGCGGGCTGTTCCGCAATCACGCTGCCGCGTTCATCACGGTGCTGGGCTATACCGCCGGTGGTTCGCTGATCTTCTATACCTTCACCACCTACATGCAGAAGTACCTGGTCAACACCGCCGGCATGAACGCCAAGAGCGCGAGTTTCGTCATGACCGGCGCGCTGTTCCTGTTCATGATCCTGCAGCCGCTGTTCGGCATGCTCTCCGACCGCATCGGTCGGCGTAATTCGATGCTGCTGTTCGGCGCCCTGGGGACGCTATTCACCGTCCCCTTGCTGATGGCGCTGAAGACCGTGACCAGCCCGTTCATGGCCTTCGTGCTGGTGACCCTGGCCTTGTGCATCGTCAGCTTCTACACCTCCATCAGCGGCCTGGTGAAGGCCGAGATGTTCCCGCCACAGGTTCGCGCATTGGGCGTGGGGCTGGCCTACGCCGTGGCCAACGCGGTGTTCGGCGGCTCGGCCGAATACGTGGCACTGGGCTTGAAAACCTTGGGGATGGAGAACACCTTCTACTGGTACGTGACCGCCATGATGGCGGTGGCTTTCCTGTTCAGCCTGCGCCTGCCAAAGCAGGCGGCGTACCTGCACCACGATCACTAAGGACGTTGCATGAGCAACCAACTGTTCGACGCCTACTTCACCGCCCCGGCCATGCGCGAGGTTTTCTCGGACCGGGGCCGGTTACAGGGCATGCTCGACTTCGAGGCGGCCCTGGCCCGCGCCGAAGCGGCCGCCGGGCTGGTGCCGCACACGGCGGTGACTGCCATCGAGGCGGCCTGCAAGGCCGAGCGCTACGATGCCCGGGCGCTGGCAGACGCCATCGCGGTGGCCGGCAATTCGGCGATCCCGCTGGTCAAGGCCCTGGGCAAGGTGGTCGCCAGTGGCGTACCCGAGGCCGAGCGCTACGTGCACCTGGGCGCCACCAGCCAGGATGCGATGGACAGCGGCCTGGTGCTGCAACTGCGCGAGGCCCTGGGATTGCTCGAAAACGATCTCGGCAAGCTGGCCGACACCCTGGCGCATCAGGCATTGCAGCATGCCGACACGCCGCTGGTGGGGCGGACCTGGCTGCAGCATGCCACGCCGGTGACGCTGGGCATGAAGCTGGCCGGTGTGCTCGGCGCCCTGACTCGACATCGGCAACGCCTCAAGGAACTGCGCCCGCGCCTGCTGGTGCTGCAGTTCGGTGGCGCTTCCGGCAGCCTGGCGGCGCTGGGCAGCAAAGCGCTGCCGGTGGCCGAGGCCCTGGCCGCGCAACTGAAGCTGGCCTTGCCCGAACAGCCGTGGCACACCCAGCGCGATCGCCTGGTGGAGTTCGCCTCGGTGCTGGGCCTGGTCGCCGGCAGCCTGGGCAAGTTCGGCCGTGACGTCAGCCTGCTGATGCAGACCGAGGCGGGCGAGTTGTTCGAACCCACCGCACCGGGCAAGGGCGGGTCCTCGACCATGCCGCATAAACGCAATCCGGTCGGGGCGGCGGTGCTGATCGGCGCCGCTACCCGCGTGCCCGGGCTGCTCTCGACCTTGTTCAGCGCGATGCCTCAGGAGCACGAACGCAGCCTCGGCCTGTGGCACGCCGAGTGGGAAACCCTGCCGGAGATCTGCTGCCTGGTCTCCGGAGCCCTGCGCCAGGCCCAGCTAATCGCCGAAGGCATGGAGGTGGACGCCGAACGCATGCGCCGCAACCTCGACCTCACCCAGGGCCTGGTGCTGGCCGAGGCGGTCAGTATCGTCCTCGCCCAACGCCTGGGCCGCGACCGTGCCCATCACCTGCTGGAGCAGTGCTGCCAGCGCGCCGTGGCCGAAGGGCGCCATCTGCGTGCAGTGCTCGGTGATGAGCCGCAGGTCAACGCCGAGTTGTCCGGCGAAGAGCTCGACCGCCTGCTCGACCCCACCCATTACCTGGGCCAGGCCCGCGTCTGGGTGGCGCGCGCCGTGGCCGAACATCAACGTTTCACTGCCTGATAGGAGACCGCTGTGGCGCATTTGCAACTGGCCGATGGCGTACTGAACTACCAACTCGATGGCCCGGCCGATGCGCAGGTGCTGGTGCTGTCCAACTCCCTGGGCACCGACCTGGGCATGTGGGATGAGCAGATTCCCGCCTGGAGCGAACACTTTCGCGTGCTGCGTTACGACACCCGTGGCCATGGCGGCTCGCTGGTCACTCAAGGCCCCTACAGCATCGCACAGCTGGGGGGCGACGTGTTGGCCCTGCTCGATGCGCTGGACATCGAGCATGCGCACTTCGTCGGCCTGTCCATGGGCGGCCTGATCGGCCAGTGGCTGGGCATCAACGCCGGCCACCGCCTGCACAGCCTGACCCTGTGCAACACCGCGGCGAAGATCGCCAACGACGAGGTTTGGAACTCTCGCATCGACACGGTGCTCAAGGGGGGGCAGCAAGCCATGGCGGACCTGCGCGACGGCTCCATCGCCCGTTGGTTCACCCCGGCCTTCGCCCAGGCCCAGCCGGCCGAGGCCCAGCGCATCTGCCAGATGCTCGCGCACACCAGCCCAGAAGGCTATGCCGCCAACTGCGCGGCGGTACGTGATGCCGATTACCGCGAACAGCTGGGGCGCATCCAGGTGCCGACGCTGGTGGTGGCGGGCACCGCAGACGTGGTCACCACGCCTGAGCATGGCCGCTTCATGCACAGCCGCATCGTCAACGCGACCTATGCCGAGTTCCCGGCGGCGCACCTGTCCAACGTCGAGATCGGCGCGGCCTTCACCGCCCGTGTGCTCGATTTCCTGCTGGCCCGCTGAGGAACCTGCCATGGATGAGAAACAACGTTACGAAGCCGGCATGCAGGTGCGTCGCGCGGTGCTCGGCGATGCCCACGTGGACCGCAGCCTGGAAAAGCTCAATGATTTCAACGGCGAGTTCCAGGAGATGATCACCCGGCACGCCTGGGGCGATATCTGGACCCGCCCCGGCCTGCCCCGGCACACCCGCAGCCTGATCACCATCGCCATGCTGATCGGCATGAACCGCAACGACGAACTCAAGCTGCACCTGCGCGCGGCCGCCAACAATGGTGTGACCCGGGAGGAAATCAAGGAAGTGATCATGCAGAGCGCGATCTACTGCGGGATCCCGGCGGCCAACGCCACGTTCCACCTGGCCGAGTCGGTGTGGGATGAACTCGGGGTGGAGTCCAGGCAGTAACGCATCGCTCCCACGCCTCTGGAATTGGCGCGTGGGAGCGGCGGTGCGCCGATGCGACTTGCCCCGCGATTACTTCAGATGACTGCTTTCTTCTGGCGAACGGCGACAGGCCCGGCATTGGCCTCCACGGCCTTTTTCAGCTCGCCGCACAGCCCAGCCATGAACGCCAGCTCCGCCACCACGAACAGCGGCCCGACGATCAGCCCGCTCAGGTCATCGACGAATGCCGGCTTGCGCCCTTCGTAGGCATGTCCGACGAACTGGATGATCCAGCCCACCACGAACGCACCCAGCCCGGCACTCAACCACAGCCCGGTA
Source organism: Pseudomonas sp. CCOS 191 (assembly GCF_001007005.1). NCBI lineage: Bacteria > Pseudomonadati > Pseudomonadota > Gammaproteobacteria > Pseudomonadales > Pseudomonadaceae > Pseudomonas > Pseudomonas sp. CCOS 191. Next base: position 4,821,297 of record NZ_LN847264.1, on the reverse strand, counting down.
CTCTGCACGGCCAGCACCTGGCCGGCCCACAGGCACAAGCCCAGCAGCAGGCCCATCACCAGGCCGAAGCGCAGGTCCAGGCGCAGGTAGAACCACACCGACCAGATCGCCAGCAGCAGTGCCGGCGACAGCCAGAGGCCCGCCACGTCCCAGCCCGGGCGTGACAGCAGCACGGCCACGGCCAGCACGATCAGCGGAATGCCGATGAAGTGGGTGGCGATGTTGCGTGGATCGCGGTGGTAGGCCGCATATTGACTCAGGTGCTCGACGAGGTTTTTCATTGTTGTTCCTCCATCAGGGGTAAGCACAGCTTGCCCCTGTTCATTCATCGTCGTCTGTCGCCTGGCCGACAGAGTTCGCTTTGCGAGGTGCCATGCACGATCCGCGTACTCAGCTGCTGCATGGCCAATGGTTCCGGCAGTTGCCCGTTACCGTTCAGGATAGTCTGCTGGCCCTGGGCCGTCCGCGTGAGCTGGCAGCAGGGCAGCGTCTGTTCCAGCGCGGCGATGCGCCGTGTGGCCTGTATGCGGTACTCGAAGGGGCGATGCGGGTCGGGGCGGTCAGCAGCGCAGGCAAGGAGGCGTTGCTGACGCTGGTCGAGTCACCCCATTGGTTCGGCGAGATCAGCCTGTTCGATGGCCAGCCGCGCACCCATGACGCCTATGCCGAGGGGTCGACACGCCTGCTGTGGATTCCCCAGGCGCCGTTGCTGGAATGGTTGGCCTGCCAGCCAGAGCACTGGCGCGACCTGGCCCTGCTGATGAGCCACAAGTTGCGCTGGGTGTTCGTCGCCCTCGAGCAGCAGAGCCTGCTGGCCGCCGCGCCGCGGGTGGCGCAACGGCTGGTGCAGATGGCCGAGGGCTACGGTGAGCGCGATGTCGCCCAATGGCGGCTGCAGGTGTCCCAGGAACAGCTGGCCTTGATGCTGTCGCTATCGCGCCAGACCATCAACCAGATCCTCAGGAGCCTCGAACAGGCCGGCGTGGTGCGCCTGGGCTATGGCGAGGTGGAGATTGTCGATGCGCCACGTCTGCGGGCTATGGGGCAGCATCCAGGCTGACCAGGGTGTCGATCATTGCCCGCGCCGCCGGTGACAGGCGCTGGCCACTGCGACTGATCACTCCACAGCGCACGCTGAGTACTTCCAGACCTGGCGGCAGGTTGCGCCAGTGCAGACGCACCAGATGGCCGGCGGCCAGGTCCTCGACCACCGCCTCTTCGCTGGCCGTGCCGATGGCGTCGCTGGCCAGCACCACGCTGCGCAGCACCGCCAGGTGCTCGGTCTGCAGGTGCGGGGTGAAGTCGGTGCGTCCGCTGAGATTGGCCAGGCGTTTGCGCACGCCGGGGGCCAGCAGGGCGCTGGCCAGCGGGTAGGCGAACAGATCGTTGGTCGACAGGCTGTCCTTGGCCAGCAATGGGTGCCCGGGGCGGCAGAAGAACAGGCCGGGACGCGGGGACAGTGCCTCGGTGTGGAAGTTGGGATCGGCCTCGAAGGGCCGCACATCATCGACGAAAAACTCGATCTGCTCGCGACGCAGGGCCTGGCCCAGGCGCTCGGCATTGTCCACCAGCAGGTCGGTGCGGATACCGGGATGAGTGCTGATGAAATATTGCAGGGCCTGGGGCACCAGGCGCACGGCCAGGGCCGGGCCGCTGCCGAAGTGCAGCTCTCCGGCATCGAGTTTGGTCATCTGCAGGACGTCGTTGTTCAGTTGCGCGGCGCCCTGGACCAGGCGACGGGCATGTTGCAACACCACTTGGCCCTCGGGGGTGGGGGGCAATGCCTTGCTGGCGCGATCGACCAGAGAGCAGCCAAAGGTATGTTCGAGGTTCTGGATTGCGCGGCTGAAGGCGGGTTGGGTGATGCCCATGGCGTCGGCGGCGCGGACGAAACTGCGGTATTCGGTGAGGGCGATGAAATAGCGCAGTTGGCGGAGGTCCATGCTCGGGCTCTGGTGCGGGGATCGGAGCTTGGTTTTAGCGGCTTGTTACATATAGCGTCAAAGAATGTTATTTGATTTAAATATGCCTTCTAGTTATTTACCGGGCGGCAGGTCCAATCGCGGGGCAAGTCGGGTCGCCGCATCGCCGCTCCCACGCCGCTCCTGCGTTGTGCGGGCGGCGTGGGAGCGGCGATGCGGCGACCCGACTTGCCCCGCTTTGGCTTCAAAGAAGATTGAACGGGTAGCTGACAATCAAGCGGTTCTCATCGAACGCGTTGCTGCTGAAATCCCTGCGCATGGTCGAGTTACGCCACTTCACCGACAGGTCCTTGAAGGTCCCGGCCTGCACCACGTAGGCCAGCTCGGTCTCCCGGGCCCATTCCTTGCCATCGTCCACTCCTCCGGCATGCACGTTGTCGCCTTTGATGTAGCGGTTCATCAAGGTCAGGCCGGGGATGCCGACGGTGACGAAATTGAAGTCGTGACGCAGTTGCCAGGAGCGCTCCTTGGCGTTGTCGAAGCTGGCGTTGTAACTGTCGTTGGCCAGTGTGCCGCCACTGGTGCCGTTGACCCGCATCCAGGCGTCGTCGCCACTGACCTTCTGCAGGCCGATATAGAAGGTGTGGCCCTGGTAGCGTGCCGAGAGCATGGCCGAGGCGGTGCGGTTGTCCAGGTCGCCAGCGCGGGCGCTGCCATCCTCCTTGCCGAGGAAGTAGCCCAGGTTGGCGCCCAGGGTCCAGTCGCCCAACGGCTGGCTGTGCACCAGGTTCAGATACTGCTGGCGATAGATGTCTTTCAGCCGGGCATCCCACAGACCGAGCATCGTGCGTTTGTCGTTGAAGCTGTATTCGCTGCCGGCGAAGTTGAAGCGGTCGGAGGTGATACCGGCGCGGCCCTGCATGAACATGTCTTCCATGCTCGCATCGTTGCGCGGGCTGTTGCCGCGGAACTGGCCCGCGTACAGGGTCAGGCCGTCGATCTCCTTCGAGGTGAGCTGACCGCCACGAAATGTCTGCGGGAGCGAGCGGCCATCGTCCGAACGCAGGATCGGCAGCACCGGCATCCACTCGCCGACTTTGATTTCGGTCTGCGACAGGCGCGTCTTGAACGCCACCCCCAGGCGGCCGAAATCGTCCGCCGGGCGGCCGTCGTCATGTACCGGCAGCAGGTGGGTGCCGGCTGTGCCCTTGCCGCCATCGAGCTTGACCGAGTACAGCCCCAGCACATCGATGCCGAAACCGACGGTGCCCTGGGTGAAGCCGGAGCGGGCATCGAGAATGAAGCTCTGGGTCCATTCCTCGGCCTTGCCCTGGGGGTTGGCCGGGTCGACGAAGTTGCGGTTGATGTAGAAGTTGCGCAGGTTGAGGCTGGCCTTGGCGTCTTCCAGGAAGCCACCTTCGGCGGCCACGCCGGGCAGGGCGCAGGACAGGGCCAACAGGCCGGGCAGCAGCTGGCGTGCGGGTTGCAAAGTGCTCATCTGTCGTGGATCTCTTGTTTTTATTGGGCGAGCCGGGTCGCTGCGGGTGCGGCCGCAGGGATGGGCATCTTTAGAGAGAACTTGTGCAACGTTGCGGGGGCGATGGTGCGGGGGAGGGTGGGGGCTAGGCAATTCGTTGCAAGCGGAACGGGGCGGTTATCGAACGCAATGTGACCGCGCAACAAAAAGCCCACCGCAAGGGTGGGCTTGATGCTGTCAGCGGGCCAGTCAGCCTTTCGGTGTCTGGATCGAAGCCTGCTGCTGGGTCTGCTCGTACCAGCCGCCGCCGAGGGCCTTGTACAGGTTGACCTCGCTGACCAACTGCGACAGGCGATCACCGATCAGCGACTGCTGGGCGCTGAACAGGTTGCGCTGGGCATCGAGGAAGGTCAGGTTGCTGTCGATACCGATGCGGTAGCGGCGCTCGGCCAGGCGGTAGTAGTCCTGGTTGGCCGCGACCAGGTCGCGTTGCGCCTGCAGCTGCTCTTCGAACGTCTTGCGTGCGGCCAGGCCATCGGCGACTTCCTGGAAGGCAGTCTGGATGGTCTTTTCGTACTTGGCGACGTTGATGTCCTTCTGGATCTTCGAGTAGTCCAGGCTGGCGCGCAGGCTGCCGGCGTTGAAAATCGGCAGGTTGATCTGCGGCTGGAACAGCCAGGTGCCCGAACCGCCCTTGAACAGCCCGCCCATATCCGGGCTCAGGGTACCGGCGTTGGCGGTCAGGCTGATGCTCGGGAAGAACGCGGCCCGCGCCGCGCCGATGTTGGCGTTGGCGGCCTTGAGCAGGTGCTCGGCCTCCTGGATGTCGGGGCGGCGCTGCAGGATGTCGGACGGCAGGCCGGCCGGCACTTCGGCCAGCTGGTCGGCATTGAGCTCCAGCGGCTTGGGCAGGTTGGCCGGCACGCCGGTACCTACCAGCACGGTGAGGCTGTTCAGGTCCTGGGCGACCAGGCGCTGGTACTGCGACAGCTTGACGCGAGCGCCTTCGACGGCAGTGCGCGCCTGGCTCAGGTCCAGGGCCGAGGCCACGCCCACCTCATTGCTGCGGCGGGTCAGGTTGTAGCTCTCTTCGTACGTCTTGAGCGTTTCTTCGGTCAGCTTCAGCAGCGCCTGGTCGGCCTGCCAGGTGTAGTAGGCGTTGGCCACGCTGGCCACCAGGCTGATCTGCGTGGAGCGGCGCGCCTGTTCGCTGGACAGGTAGGTTTCCAGGGCCTGCTGGGTCAGGCTGCGCACCCGGCCGAACAGGTCCAGCTCATAGGCGCTGACACCCAGGGTAGCCGAGTACTGGCTGCTGATGGTGGATTCGCCGGTCTGCGACATGTTCGCCGGCATCCGCTGGCGGCTGCCGCTGCCATTGGCGGAAACCGCCGGCAGCAGGTCGGCGCGCTGGATGCGGTACTGCGCGCGGTAGGCGTCGATGTTCAACGCCGCGACCCGCAGGTCGCGGTTGTTTTCCAGCGACGTCTGGATCAGTTGCTGCAGCGCCGGGTCGTGGAAGAACTGGCGCCAGCCCTGTTCGGCCGCGGCGACGTCGGCCGATTGGGTCGGCGAGTACGCAGGGCCTTGCGGCCACTGCGCGGCCACCGGCGCCTCTGGCGTCTGGTAGTCGGGGATCAGCGAGCAACCGCCGAGGATGAAGGCGGTTACCGCCAGGGACAACAAAGACTTGGTCATTGCCCAGCCTCATAACGTGGAGTTTCAGGGGTGGCGTGTTCTTTCGGCTCTTTGCTGCCGAACAGCGACGACACTGCGACGAAGAATAGCGGTACCCAGAAGATGGCCAGCACGGTGGCGCTGATCATGCCGCCGATCACACCGGTGCCGATGGCGTGCTGGCTGCCGGCGCCAGCGCCGCTGGCGATGGTCAACGGTACCACGCCGAGGATGAACGCCAGCGAGGTCATGATGATCGGGCGCAGACGCATGCGGCAGGCCTCGATGGCTGCGTCGTACAGGCTTTTGCCCTGTTCGTGCAGCTCCTTGGCGAACTCGACGATCAGGATGGCGTTCTTCGCCGCCAGGCCGATGGTGGTCAGCAGGCCGACCAGGAAGTACACGTCGTTGGACAGGCCGCGCAGGCTGGTGGCGAGCAGGGCACCGATGATACCCAGTGGCACTACCAGCACGACCGCGATCGGGATTGACCAGCTTTCGTACAGCGCCGCCAGGCAGAGGAACACGAACAGCACCGAGAGGGCGAACAGCGCCGGCATCTGCGAGCCGGAGAGTTTTTCCTCGTAGGACATGCCGGTCCAGGAGTAGCCGATGCCGGTTGGCAGTTCGCCGGCGATACGCTCGACTTCGGCCATGGCCTCACCGGTACTGTAGCCCGGGGCCGGGGTACCGAGGATCTCGACCGCTTCCACGCCGTTGTAGCGCGACAGTTTCGGCGAGCCATAGCTCCACTCGCCCTTGGCGAAGGAGGAGAACGGCACCATCTCGCCCTTGCCGTTGCGCACGTACCACTTCTGCAGGTCTTCCGGGCTCATCCGGGCGTTTGGCGCACCCTGGATGTAGACCTTCTTGACCCGGCCACGGTCGATGAAGTCGTTGACGTAGCTACCGCCGAGGGCGATCGACAGGGTGTTGTTGATATCGGCGATGGTCACGCCCAGGGCACTGGCGCGTTCGTCGTCGATGGTCAGCTGGTACTGCGGCTCGTCGTTCAGGCCGTTCGGACGCACGGCGCTGAGGATCTTGCTCTGCGCGGCCTTGGCCAGGAACTGGTTGCGCGCTTCCATCAGCTTCTCGTGGCCGACCCCGGCGCGGTCCTGGAGGAACACGTCGAAGCCTGTGGCGTTACCCAGTTCGAGTACCGCCGGCGGGGCGAAGGCGAACACCATCGCGTCGCGGAAGCTGAAGAAGTGCATCTGCGCGCGCTGGGCGAGGGCGAACACGCTGTTCTCCTTCGAGCGCTCGCCCCAAGGCTTGAGCATGATGAATGCCATGCCCGAGCTCTGGCCGCGGCCGGCGAAGTTGAAGCCGTTGACGGTGAACACGGACGCCACTGTGTCGGCTTCCTTGTCGAGCAGGTACTCACGCATCTGGTCGACCACCACCTGGGTGCGCTCGGCGCTGGAGCCGGCCGGGGTCTGTACCTGGGCGAACAGCACGCCCTGGTCTTCTTCCGGCAGGAATGCGGTCGGGATGCGTGCGAACAGCCAGATCATGCCGACCACGATCAGCGCGTAGGCCAGCAGGAACGGGATCTTGTTGCGCAGGATGGTGCCGACGCTACGCTCATAGCCGACGACGCTACGGTCGAAGTTGCGGTTGAACCAGCCGAAGAAGCCGCGCTTGGCCACATGGTGCTCGCCCTTCTTCAGCGGCTTGAGCATGGTGGCGCACAGGGCCGGGGTGAAGATCAGCGCGACCAGCACCGACAGGCCCATGGCCGAGACGATGGTGATGGAGAACTGGCGATAGATCACACCGGTGGAACCGCCGAAGAAGGCCATCGGCAGCAGTACCGCCGACAGTACCAGGGCGATACCCACCAGGGCTCCCTGGATCTGCTCCATGGAGCGCTTGGTCGCTTCCTTGGGCGGCAACCCTTCCTCGGACATCACCCGCTCGACGTTCTCCACCACGACGATGGCATCGTCCACCAGCAGGCCGATGGCCAGGACCATGGCGAACATGGTCAGGGTGTTGATGCTGAAGCCGGCGGCGGCGAGGATGCCGAAGGTACCCAGCAATACCACCGGTACGGTCATGGTGGTGATGATGGTGGCGCGGAAGTTCTGCAGGAACAGGTACATCACCAGGAACACCAGGACCACGGCTTCGATCAGGGTGTGGATTACCCCGCTGATCGATTCGGTGACCACCGGGGTGGTGTCATACGGGAATACGGCCTTCACCCCCGGCGGGAAGAACGGCTCCAGATCGCTGATGGTCGTGCGCAGCGCCTTGGCGGTATCCAGGGCGTTGGCGCCGGTGGCCAGCTTGACCGCCAGGCCCGAGGCCGGCTTGCCGTTGTACTGGGCGCTGATGGCGTAGTTTTCGCCGCCCAGGCCAACCTGGGCCACGTCGCCCAGGCGTACCTGGGAGCCGTCGGCATTGACCTTGAGCAGGATCTTCTCGAACTGCTCGGCGGTCTGCAGACGGGTCTTGCCGATGATGGTGGCGTTGAGCTGGGTACCTGGCAGTGCCGGCAGGCCGCCGAGCTGGCCGGAGGATACCTGCACGTTCTGCGCGGCGACCGCGGTGCGCACGTCGACCGGGGTCAGCTGGAACTTGTTCAGCTTGGCCGGATCCAGCCAGATACGCATGGCGTACTGCGCACCGAACACCTGGAAGTCGCCCACGCCTGCGGTCCGCGAGATCGGGTCCTGCATGTTGGAGACGATGTAGTTGGCCAGGTCGTCCTTGGTCATGGTGCCGTCTTCGGACACCAGGCCGATCACCAGCAGGAAGTTCTTCACTGCCTTGGTGACGCGGATACCTTGCTGCTGCACTTCCTGCGGCAACAGCGGGGTGGCCAGGTTCAGCTTGTTCTGTACCTGGACCTGCGCGGTGTCCGAGTTGGTGCCCTGCTCGAAGGTGGCAGTGATGGTCATGCTGCCGTCGGAGTTACTTTCCGACGACACATAACGCAGGTTGTCGATACCGTTGAGCTGCTGCTCGATCACCTGTACCACGGTGTCCTGCACCGTCTGCGCCGAGGCGCCCGGGTAGGTCACGGAGATGGCGATGGCCGGTGGGGCGATGCTCGGGTACTGGTTGATCGGCAGCTTCAGGATCGACAGGGCGCCGACCAGCATGATCACCAGGGCGATCACCCAGGCGAAGATCGGGCGATCGATAAAGAACTTCGACATGGTTTACTCCGCTTTGGCGTCAGCTTTGGCCGTGTTGGCCTGAGCAGGGCCGGCCGGCTTCTTGACGTTGGTGGCTTCGCTGACCTTGACCTCGACGCCGGGTCGCACGAACTGCAGCCCTTCGGTGATCAGGCGGTCGCCCGGGTTCAGGCCTTCCTCGATCAGCCAGTCGCTGCCCAGGGTACGGCTGGCCTTGAGCTGGCGCAGTTCGACCTTGTTTTCCTGGTTGACCACCAGCGCGGTCGGTGCACCCTTGAGGTCACGGGTCACGCCTTGTTGCGGGGCCAGGATGGCGTTGGCGTTGACCCCGGCCTTGAGCCGCGCATGCACGAACATGCCGGGCAGCAGGGTGTGGTCGGGGTTGGGGAAGATCGCGCGCAGGGTGACGGAACCGGTGGTCTCGTCGACCGCGACTTCGGAGAACTCCAGGCGGCCCTGTTGCTTGAACAGGCTGCCGTCTTCCAGCACCAGCTGAACCTGGGCGGCATTGTCGCCGGCCTTCTGCAGCTGGCCGCTTTCCAGGTCACGGCGCAGCTTGAGCAGCTCGGCGGTGGACTGGGTGACGTCGACGTAGATCGGGTCGAGCTGCTGGATGGTGGCCATGGCGTTGGTCTGGCCGTTGTTCACCAGGGCGCCTTCGGTGACCGAGGAGCGGCCGACGCGGCCACTGATCGGGGCCAGCACCTTGGTGTAGCGCAGGTCGATCTGGGCGCTCTTGAGAGACGCCTCGGCCTGCAATCGTTTGGCATTGGCGTCATCGTATTCCTGCTTGGAAACGGCCTGCTCGTCGATCAGTTGCTTGTAACGCTCGGCCAGCGAGCGGGTAGCCTGCAGGTTGGCCTGGGCGTTGGCCAGGTTCGCCTCGTAGACGGCTGGGTCGATCTGGTAGAGCTGTTGCCCTTCCTTGACGTCGCTGCCTTCCTTGAACAGGCGCTTGAGAATGATGCCGTTCACCTGTGGGCGGACCTCGGCCACACGGTAGGCGCTGGTGCGCCCCGGCAGTTCCGAGGTCAGGGTGAAGGCTTGCGGTTGTACGGTCACGACGCCGACCTGAGGAGCCTGCGGCGCAGGCGCTGCTTCCTCTTTCTTACAGCCACTGAGCAGGGTTGCCAGGGCCACGGCGGAAACCAGGGCGGTTACGGCTGGCTTGAATTGCATGAGGATCCTCGGGTCGCAGGAGCAGGGGAGCTCAAGAATATAGTGGAAGTGCTTTGTCAGAAAAACGCTATCCGGTGGATAAATAGCTTGCTAAGGAATATACTTACATTCATGGTTGTTTGTAAATAGTGCCGGTGCGTCGTGAGTGACCACCGCTGATCGCCCAAATCCACCCGGGAGCGGCCCTGAAAGAGCCTGCCCCGGCCTGATTCCCGCTCGCCAGATCGAGCGCGCGGGGCCTGATGAGGTTGTACTGCCATGGTCCGTCGAACCAAAGAAGAAGCCCAGGAAACCCGTGCCCAGATCATCGAGGCGGCGGAGAAGGCCTTCTACAAGCGCGGGGTAGCGCGTACCACCCTGGCCGACATCGCTGAGCTCGCCGGCGTCACTCGCGGGGCGATCTACTGGCACTTCAGCAACAAGGCCGAGTTGGTGCAGGCGCTGCTCGACAGCCTGCACGAGACCCATGACCACCTGGCCCGCGCCAGTGAAAGCGAGGATGAGCTCGACCCGCTCGGCTGCATGCGCAAGCTGTTGCTGCAAGTATTCAACGAGTTGGTGCTCGATGCCCGAACCCGGCGTATCAATGAAATCCTGCATCACAAGTGCGAGTTCACCGACGACATGTGTGAGATTCGCCAGCAGCGTCAGGGCGCGGTGCTGGACTGCCATCAAAGCATTGCCCTGGCCTTGGGCAATGCAGTACGTCGTGGCCAGTTGCCCGCCGAGCTCGAGATCGACCGGGCTGCGGTGGCCATGTTTGCCTATGTGGATGGCCTGATTGGCCGCTGGCTGCTGCTCCCGGAGAGCTTCGACCTGCTGGGCGATGTCGAGAAATGGGTCGACACCGGGCTGGATATGCTGCGCTTGAGCCCTGGCTTGCGCAAATGACACTTTGTTAACGATTGTGAGGAAGTGTTATCCCTTTTCGGTTAACGCAGGATTAATAGCGCGGGAGCGGGCTTGCCCGGTGATGACAACCTTCAGGCCGTGATGTCGCCTGGGCGGAGCTATCGCGGAGCCAGCCCGCTCCCACGACTTTCAGCGCCCGCGCAACTGTCTGTCCGGCAAGGCCAGCGCCGCCAACAGGCCGATCAGCGAAGCTCCGGCACTGACCAGCAAGAGGTCGCGGAAGGTTTCCAGCAAACGCGCCTGGGTGTGCGGATCCGCCTCGCCCGCCTTGAGGCTGCCCAGCAGCGGGTTGCCCAGCACTTCGAAGCCACCCTGGTGCAACCACGCCAGCAACAGGCTGGACATGCACGCCACCCCTATTGCCCCACCCAGCGAGCGGAACAGGTTGGTGGTGCTGGTCGCCACGCCGATGTCCTGGCTGTCCACCGCGCTTTGCGTGCCCACCAGCGAGGTGGGAAATTGCAGGCCGCAGGCAATGCCTGTCAGCAGCATGAACAGCGCGCTCTGTAACCAGGCTTGCGGCGGCGTCAGCGCCATGGCTGCGATGGCCATTGGCATCAACAGCGCGCCTGTGAGGATCTGTGGCTTGAAGCGCCCGGTACGGCTGGTCATGCGTCCACCGGTGAAGGCGCCGATGGGCAACCCCATGGCCAGTGGCAGCAGGTGCAGCGCCGCGCTGTCGGCGCCGGCGCCGGTGATGCCCTGATAGCGCAGGGGCATCAGCATGGTCAGCGAAATGGACTGGAAACTGGCGAAGAAGATCACGCACCAGCACAGCACCGCGACCCGGTTGCCGAACAGGCCCAGAGGCAGCAATGGCTCGCGGCAGCGCCGCTCGTGGACTACGAACGCCGCCAGCCCCAGCAGCGCGCAGGCCAGCAACACCAGGACCTCGGACGACTGCCAGGCATGTCCCTGGCCGACTAGGGTGATGCCCAGCAGCAGGCTGCCCAGGCCGAGGATCATCAGCACCGCGCCGAGGTAGTCGACCTGGGCCTGGCGATGTTTGACCGGCAGCCCGTCCAGCGCCCGGTGGATCACCCACAGCGCGGTCAGCCCCAGCGGCAGGTTGATCCAGAACACCCAGCGCCAGGACAGGTACTCGGTCAGCCAGCCGCCCAGCACCGGCCCGGCGACGCTGGCCAGTGCGTACATGCTGCTGAAGTAGCCCTGGTAGCGACCGCGTTCACGAGGTGGCACGAAGTCGCCGATGATTGCCTGGCTGACCGACACCATGCCGCCTGCGCCGATACCCTGAAGCACTCGGGCCAGCACCAGTTGCGGCATGTCCTGGGCCAGGCCGCAGGCCACCGAGGCCAGGGTGAACAGGGCGGTGCCGGTGAGGATCATGCGCCGCCGCCCGTACAGGTCACCGAGCTTGCCGTAGATCGGCACGGCGATGGTCATGGCGACCATGTAGCCGGAGATGACCCAGGCGAGCAGGCCGACATCGTTGAACTGCGCGGAAATCGCCGGCATGGACACGGCGACAATGGTCTGGTCGAGGGCACCAAGGAATATCGCCAGCATCAGGGCGGTGAGGACGCTGCGCAGGACGGTGGGGGGCAGGGCGGCGGTCACGGTGGGTACCTTGTGGTCAGAGCTGGCGCGATCGCGAGGCATCGTGGGAGCGGGCGTGCCCCGCGATGGGCTCATTCATGGTAGGGCATTGTACGCTGAGTTACATAGCTACCTATGTACTCCGTGCATCCCCTATGCAAGATCGGCATTGGCGCATTCATCCAGTGCTGCATGGCCGCGTGATATCGTGGCTTGGCCGCAGAGGCTGAAATCCGGGGCCTGCACCAGCTTGGTGCAAGTATTTTCCAGAGGATTTCGCGTTGCTGTATGTCCACACCTTCTATTCCTCTGCCTGCATGTCGAGCATGACCGCCCTGATGGCGACGGTTGGAACAGTCAGGTAGACCCGATACAGGGGTCGGTTGTCAGCCGTTCACAATTTCTCATTACAAGCGGAGTGATCATGCCCAAGGCTTCCCACCACGATCTGCGTTTTGCCTTCCGCGAACTGCTTGCTTCAGGTTCGTGCTATCACACCGCTTCGGTCTTCGACCCGATGTCAGCCCGTATTGCCGCCGACCTTGGTTTTGAAGTCGGCATTCTCGGCGGTTCGGTCGCCTCGCTGCAGGTCCTGGCCGCGCCGGATTTCGCCCTGATCACCCTGAGCGAGTTCGTCGAGCAGGCTACCCGTATCGGCCGTGTCGCCCAGTTGCCGGTACTTGCCGACGCCGACCACGGCTACGGCAATGCGCTCAACGTGATGCGCACGGTGATCGAACTGGAACGCGCCGGCGTTGCCGCGCTTACCATCGAGGATACCCTGCTGCCGGCCCAGTTCGGTCGCAAGTCCACCGACCTGATCTCGGTGGAAGAGGGCGTGGGCAAGATTCGCGCGGCGCTGGAGGCGCGGGTCGATTCGGCCCTGGCGATCATTGCCCGCACCAATGCCGGCGTGCTGACCACCGAGGAAATCATCGTGCGCACCCAGAGCTACCAGAAGGCCGGCGCCGATGGCATCTGCATGGTGGGGGTCAAGGACTTCGAGCAGCTCGAGCAGATCGCCGAGCACCTGAGCGTGCCGTTGATGCTGGTGACCTACGCCAACCCCAACCTGCGCGACGACGAGCGTCTGGCGCGCCTGGGCGTGCGTATCGTGGTCGACGGCCATGCCGCCTACTTCGCCGCGATCAAGGCCACCTACGACTGCCTGCGCCAGCAGCGTGGCCTGCAGCACAAGTCGGACAGCCTCGGCGCCACCGAGCTTTCGCACACCTACACCCAGCCCGAGGACTACATCCGCTGGGCGAAAGAGTACATGAGCGTCGAGGAGTGATCCGACCTACCTGACGGCGCTCAGCGTGGCGCTGTGGGGAACGCAATGCTCATGTACGCAACTGTTGGCCGTGTTGGGCTGGCTGCGCAGCAGCTCCACCCGCCAGCAGGCCGAGCCGTAGAGCCCGGCCACTGCGACCAGGGCGAAGACGAGGGCGCAACGCCTGGATTTGATACTCATGGTGCGGACCTCCTGTTGATGCAACAGGTGATACCTACAAGCATAGGCCCAATGCGCGTAACTGCACCGTCTTGACTCAACTCAATCCCTTGTCCCACTCCGGTTCGTCGCCAAACCGCTGCGCGAGAAAGTCGAGCATGCTGCGCAACGTCGCTGGCATGTGCTTGCGCGAGGTGTACACCGCATTCAGGGTCAGTTCCCGTGGCTTGGCTTGCGGCAGCAATCGCACCAGCTCGCCACTGCGCAGCGCGGCAGCTGCCTGGTAGGTGGGCAGCATGGCGATGCCGGCATTGGCCAGGGCGGCTTTCTGCAGGGTCATGGCCTCGTTGGCGCTGATGTTGCCCTGCACCGGCACGGCGACGTTCTGCCCGTCCACCTCGAAGTGCCACAGGCTGTGACCGAAGTAGGCGTGGGTCAGGCAGTTGTGCTGGCTCAACGCCTCGACCCGGTCCGGCGTACCGTGCTCGCGCAGGTAGGCGGGGCTGGCGCAGACCACCGAGCGGCACACGCTCAGGCGCCGGGCAATGAGGTTGGGGTCGACATCGTTGCTGGTGCGGATCGCCAGGTCGATGCGCTCGTCCACCAGGTTGACGGTGCGGTCGAGCATCTGCAGCTCAACCTTCACCCCGGGGTAGCGTTTGACGTAGGCCGCCAACGCTTCCACCAGCTGGGCCTGGCCGAACGAGGTGCTGACGCTGATGCGCAGCTCGCCACGGGGCGCGTCGTCCGGTTGGCGCACGGCGCTTTGCAGGTCGCCGGCCAGCTCCAGCATCTGCCGACAGCGTGGCAGGGTTTCGAGGCCTGCCGCGGTCAGGCTGAGCTTGCGGGTGGTGCGTTGCATCAGGCGTGCCCCGACCCAGTCCTCCAGCTCCGCCAGGTAGCGGGAAACCACGGGCCTGGAGAGTTCCAGATGGTCCGCGGCGGCCGACTGGCTGCCCAGGTCGACGACGGTGACGAATACGCGCATGGCGTTGAGCCGATCCATGATCTGTCCGATTTCAGAAACAAACTATGTCGAAGCATCGCATTTTTTGTATCGGTTCGGGCAACTAAGCTTGCACCCATCGTCCCACTCACAGGATCTTGCAATGTCTCTCTTCACGCCCCTTCGCGGCCTGCTGCTGGCCTGCCTTACCCTCGGCGGCCAGGCCATGGCTGCCGAACCGCTCAAACTGGACGCCTACAACCCCGGTCACGCGGCGATCTTTCCGGTCAGCTCGGTGATCGTCAGTGGTGCCCACGACGCCATCCTGGTCGACGCCCAGTTCGGCAAGGCCCAGGCCGAGCAGGTAGTCGAGCGCTTGCGTGCCAGCGGCAAGCAGCTGACCACCATCTACGTCAGCCATGGCGACCCGGACTACTACTTCGGCCTGGACACCATCACCCAGGCGTTCCCCAAGGCCCGCGTAGTCGCCTCGGCCGCCACGGTCGAGCACATCCGCAAGACCATGGACGCCAAGCTGGCCTACTGGGGCCCGCAGATGGGCGCGGACAAGCCGGCACGCCTGGTGGTGCCCCAGGTACTGCAGGGTGATCGCCTGGAACTGGAAGGCCAGGCACTGCAGGTCGTCGGCCTGGACGGTCCGCAGCCGGACCGCAGCTTCGTGTGGATTCCCTCGATCAAGGCAGTGGTCGGTGGCGTGGTGGTTTCCGAAGGCATCCATGTGTGGATGGCCGACACCCAGACCGCGCAATCCCACGCCGACTGGCTGAAGACCCTGGCGAAGATCGAACAGCTCGCACCGCGCACGGTGATCCCGGGGCACTACCTGGGCGACAGCAGCCGTTCGCTGGACGCGGTGCGCTTCACCGCCGGCTACATTCGTGACTTCGATACCGAGGCCGCCAAGGCGGCCAATGCCGCCGCGCTGATCGCGGCGATGAAGCAGCGCTACCCGAACCTGGGTGACGAGAGCTCCCTTGAATTGGGTGCCAAGGTCGCCAAGGGCGAGATGAAGTGGTAACCCCTTTCAACCTGTTGGAGTGTTTCCCATGAGCAAGATCGCAATCATCGGCGCCACCGGGCGCGCCGGCAGCCAGTTGCTGGAAGAGGCCCTGCGTCGGGGTCACAGTGTGGTGGCCATCGCCCGCAATCCGAGTGCGCTGCAAGGCCGTGACGGCGTGACGGTCAAGGCGCTGGATGCCAAGGACAGTGCCGCCCTGCAGGCGGCCGTGACAGGCTGTGATGCGGTGCTGAGCGCGGCGCATTTCTCGACCATCGAGCCTGAAGCGATCATCGAGCCGGTCAAGCGTGCCGGGGTCAAGCGCCTGCTGGTGGTGGGCGGGGCCGGCAGCCTGCTGCTACCGTCCGGGCACCGGGTGATCGACAGCCCGGATTTCCCGGAAGCCTACAAGGCCGAGGCCAATGCCGGTGTGCGCTTCCTCGATACGCTGCGCCAGGAGCCGACCCTGGACTGGACCTTCCTGTCGCCGTCGGCGGAGTTCGTCGAAGGTCAGCGCAGCGGGCACTATACCCTGGGCAAGGATCACCTGCTGATCGGTGCCGATGGCAAAAGCTGGATCACCTTTGCCGACTATGCCATCGCCATGCTAGATGAACTGGAAAAACCGGCGCATTCACGGGCACGGTTCACGGTCGGCTACTGAGTCGTCTGCACCACGGGGCGAGTCGGGTCGCGATTGATGTCATGTGCGGGCACGCGCCTGCAGCCACTCCATCAACTCGACCAGCCCCGTGGGCATGCTCTTCGACGGGCTGACCAGGTAATACCCCTTCCCGGTCGTCACCTTCAGCTCGAATGGCATGCACAAACGCCCGGCGCGCAGGTCGTCGCCAATCAGCGAAAAGTCGCCGATGGCGATCCCGGTCCCCTGGGAGGCCATGGCCATCGCCATGTCCAGTGTCTCGAAGTGCTGCTTCGGCCCCTGGGGTTCGACGCCGGCATTGGCCGCCTGCAACCACAACCGCCAGTCGTGCTCGTCCCGAGAGGGGTGCAGCAGCATCTGTCGCGCCAGGTCCTGCAACTGCAAGGGGACGCTAGATAGCGATGGTGCGCAGACTGGTGTCAGTTGTTCATCGAACAGCTTGCGTACCTGCAGTCCATGGTTCGGCACCGCGCCATACACAACGGCCGCATCGAAGCCCTCGCGGCGAAAATCCACGCCATGCTGCACCGTGGTGGTCAACTCCACCGGCACGTCCGGGCGCAGCGCCTGCCATTCCAACAGCCGCGGCAGCAGCCAGCGCATCACGCAGGTCGGCGCCTTGAGCTGCAGCGTCGTGCTGCGTCCGCCGACCTCGCGCACGCCTTGCTCGATCAGGGCAAAGACCTGCTGCACTCGGGGCAGCCAGTCCTGCCCTTCGCGGGTCAGCGCCAGGCCTCGGGCCTGGCGCTGGAACAGCGCGTAGCCCAGGTGCTCCTCGAGCCCGGCGATCTGCCGACTGACCGCGCCCTGGGTGATATGCAGCTGCTGCGCGGCGCGGGTGAAGTTGCAGTGCTGGGCGGTCACCAGGAAGGTGTGCAGGGCGGGGAGGGGCGGCAGACGTTTCATCGTGACAAGCCATGATATGGGATCATGGCTAGTATGTGTTTTTTTGCATTGTGGCGGTAGTCGGCGCTTGTTTCCATGAGCACAAGTCTCAACAAGAATCGGGTACTCGATGATGGCAACCTGTGGTGAAGTGCTGGTCAAACTCCTCGAAGGCTATGGTGTCGATCATGTCTTCGGCATTCCCGGCGTGCATACCGTGGAACTCTACCGCGGCCTGGCTGCCTCCTCGATCCGCCACATCACCCCGCGCCACGAGCAGGGCGCCGGGTTCATGGCCGATGGCTACTCGCGTACCCGGGGCAAGCCTGGGGTGTGCTTCATCATCACCGGCCCGGGCATGACCAACATCACCACCGCCATGGGCCAGGCCTACGCCGACTCGATCCCGATGCTGGTGATTTCCAGCGTGCAGTCGCGCAGCCAGCTGGGTGGCGGGCGCGGCAAGTTGCACGAACTGCCCAACCAGGCTGGGCTGGTGGCGGGGGTGGCGGCGTTTTCGCACACCCTTATGAGTGCCGATGACCTGCCCGAGGTATTGGCCCGTGCCTTTGCCGTGTTCGACGGTGGCCGCCCGCGTCCGGTGCATATCGAGATCCCGTTGGATGTGCTGGTGGAGCCCGCCGATCACCTGCTGCCGGGCCGCCCGGTGCGCACAGCGCGCGCGGGTGCGGCGCCGCAGACCGTGCAGCAGATGGCCATGCGCCTGGCCAAGGCGCGCCGACCGTTGATCCTCGCCGGCGGTGGTGCCCTGGAAGCCGCCGCCGGGTTGGCCAGGCTGGCCGAGCACCTGCAGGCGCCGGTAGCGCTGACCATCAATGCCAAGGGGCTGCTGCCGGCCAACCATCCGCTGCAGATCGGCTCGACCCAGACTTTGCCGGCCACCCGTGCGTTGGTCGCCGAGGCCGACGTGGTGCTGGCCATCGGTACCGAACTGGCCGAGACCGACTACGACGTGACGTTCAAGGGCGGTTTCGAGATCCCCGGCAGCCTGCTGCGGATCGATATCGACCCGGACCAGACGGTGCGCAACTATCTGCCCGAGCTGGCCCTGGTGGCCGATGCCGCACAGGCGACCGAGGCCCTTCTGGTAGCCTTGCACATGCAGGCGCAACCCCCGCGTGATGATCACTGGGGCGCTGCTCGGGCCGCCCGGCTTCGCCAGGACAATGCTGCAACCTGGGACCAGCCGACCTTGAGCCAGACCCGTTTGCTGAACAGCATCCTGGAAACCCTGCCGGACGCTGTGCTGGTGGGTGATTCGACCCAGCCGGTCTACACCGGCAACCTGACCCTGGACATGACCCGACCGCGTCGCTGGTTCAATGCCTCGACCGGCTACGGCACGCTGGGCTATGCGTTGCCGGCGGCCATGGGGGCCTGGCTCGGCAGTGCCGAAGCGCGCGCCGCACGTGTGCCCACGGTATGCCTGATCGGTGATGGCGGGTTGCAGTTCACGCTGCCCGAACTGGCCAGTGCCGTCGAGGCGCAGGTGCCGCTGATCGTGCTGCTGTGGAACAACCAGGGGTACGAGGAAATCAAGAAATACATGGTCAACCGGGCGATCGAGCCGGTCGGTGTGGACATCCACACCCCGGACTTCATCGGTGTGGCACGGGCGCTTGGGGCCGATGCCGAGTCGGTGGCTGACGTGGCGCAGTTGCAGGCGGCGCTGGGCCGAGCGGTGGAGCGCCTGGGGCCGACCTTGATCCAGGTGGATCAGGGGCAATGGCAGTTGGCGGTGCAAGGCTGACTGCGCCACGGGGGCTATGCCCTCGATTCGCCGGCAGGCCGGCTCCCCCCTATCGCGCCGCCCTCAGGTTAAGCGCCATCCCTGTGGGAGCTGGCTTGCCAGCGATGAGGCCATTACAAACCACACAAGATTGTTGCTCCCCCAGGTGTGGTTGGTCACTCAGCTGGCGCTGGCGCGCAACCTTGCCACGTCACGGATCGGCGGCGCGCCGTACAGCCGGCTGTATTCGCGGCTGAACTGGGATGGGCTCTCGTAGCCCACCCGGTAGCCGGCCACGGCAGCCTCCAAACCCTCGTTGAACATCAGGCGTCGGGCCTCCTGCAGGCGCAGTTGCTTCTGGTACTGCAAGGGGCTCATCGACGTCACCGACTTGAAGCGGTGATGCAAGGTGGAGACGCTGAGGTTCACTTCCCGGGCGAGGTCCTCGATACGCAATGGCTGGTGGTAATGGTTGTTGAGCCAGGTAATCGCCTGGCAGACCCGATGGGTCTGGCTGTTGGCCAGGGCGATTTCGTACAGCCGGTAACCCTGTGGGCCGCGCAACAGGCGGTAGAAGATTTCCCGGCGGATCATCGGCGCGAGGATGGCAATGTCGCGTGGCGAGTCCAGCAGTTTGATCAGGCGGATCAACGCATCCAGAAGCTGCGGATCGCTTTTCTCCACGTACAGGCCCAGACCTGATGGCCGGTTGGGCACCACCATCGGGCTGCTTTCGGCGATCAGCTGGCTCAGTTGCGCCGGGTCGATGTCCAGGCGCAAGCCCAATGCGGGATGCTCGGGGCTGGCCTTGAGCAGGGCGCCGCTGATCGGCAAGGTGACCGACACCACCATGTAGTGCAGCGGATCATAGGCGTAATGTTCGTCGCCGAGGATCAGGGTCTTGCTGCCTTGGGCAAGAATGCACAACGCCGGCTGGGCCAGCGCGGGCATGCCGCGGATTTCCTCTTGGTAGCACGTGAGGTAAAGGTCTTCGATGGCCGACGCCGGGCCATGGGGCTGGCCGGCGTGGCGCTGGATCAGCGCGGCCAGTTCCTGGCGCTGCAGCTCAAGGGTCGAGTCGGGTGGCGGGAGCGTGGTCATGGCATGGTTCCTCTACTGACCGGGCCAGCATAGGTATGGGCAATGTCGGGCGCTAGTCGAATGCTGTCGTTCGATTGCCTGATCCTGTCGCGCGGCAGGATCAGGCAATCGCTCGGCAGTAATGGCCTAACGTCGCGCGAGGGCGGGGCCCTAATCTTGGCAGCCTGTTTTCCCGTCCGTAGCGCTTCAAGGAGATCGTTCATGACCCAGCCTCAACCGGTCACTCACCTGGCTTTCATCCGCGCCAGCAACGGTCGTTCGGCGGAACTCGGCATGCGCCTGCGCGACCTGCTGGAGCCGTCGCTGCGGGCGCCCGGCTGCCTGAGTTTCAGTGTGCAGCGTTCGCAGGTCGATGCCGATCTGTGGCTGCTCAGCGGCAGCTGGAGCGACCAGCAGGCGATGAGCGGCTATTTTGCCTCGCCCACCCTGGAGGTGTTCGGCGAGCTGGTCCAGGCGCAGGTGGTCAGCAGCCTGGACCTGCATACCTTCGCCTGATGTGTAGAATGCCGCCCCTACATCATTCAGGCGGAGTGCAGCATGGCACGTAGAGAATTCCCCCACTTCGAAGCGGTCTCGGCGATGGTCCCGGTGCAAGGCGGCGGCTACCACGCGGCGATCGCCGTGAAGGCCCTGGGCATGGGCGGTGCGCCGCGCTTTCACAAAGTGCTCGATGGGCAGGTGTTCCAGTCGGCGATCGCGGCCGACGCGGCCGCTTGTGCTGAACTCGAACGCCTGCAGGGCGTGGACGAGGAAGGTGAATTGGTCTTCTGATCAGACCTGTGGACGGGCCATCTTGAACAGCTCGCCCAGCGCAAAGTAGTCGGCCGGGCCACCGCCACGCAGGATCGGCTCGGCGGCGGCGGTGTCGTAGATGCCGTCCTTGAGCAGGTGCTCGGCAATGTGCACCGCCACTACCTCTCCGAGGATCAGCCAGCTGGGCACAAGTTCCTGGTCGGCGCGCTTGAGCTGGACGATCTGGCTGACCTTGCATTCGAAGCTCACCGGGCTCTCGCCCACGCGCGGTACCTTGACCACGTTGGACATGGCCGGGGTCAGGCCACTGAGCGCGAACTCGTCGATATCTGCCGCCACCGCGGCACAGCTCTGGTTCATCTGCTCGGCCAGCGGCCGGGTAGCCAGGTTCCAGACGAACTCGCCGGTCTGCTCGATGTTGTTCAGGCTGTCTTTGCGCCCGACGCTGCAGAAACCGATGATCGGTGGGATGTAGTTGAAGGCGTTGAAGAAGCTGTAGGGCGCCAGGTTCAGGCGGCCTTCGCGATCGTGGCTGGAGATCCAGCCGATGGGCCGTGGGCCGACGATGGCGTTGAACGGGTCGTGAGGCAGGCCGTGGCCTTTGGCGGGTTCGTAGTAGTACATCTGCGCAAGGCCGTGAGGCCCTTCCTGGTGGGGGACGAGGCGCCTAGTGTGCCAAGGCTTGGCTCAACTGCAAATGATCAAGCCCGGCCGAAGCCGGGCTGGTAGCGCGCATCAGTGATCAACTGATGCGGTGGCCGTTGGTGCGGTCGAAACCATCCTCTGCGAAGCGCTGGCCGCCAGTACGGTCGAAGCCGTCTTCAGCGAAGCGCTGGCCGCCGGTACGGTCGAAGCCGTCTTCAGCGAAGCGCTGGCCGCCGGTACGATCAAAGCCATCTTCTGCGTAGGTGGCCGACTGACTCTGCACGGTAGCGAAGGTGTGGGCGCCGGTACGGTCGAAGCCGTCTTCGGCAAAGGCAGCAGTGGTCAGAACAGAGAGTGCGAGGGTGAGGATCAGTTTGTTTTTCATGGTCGTTGCTCCGGTGAGTTGCTAGGGGTTGTTGTGTCCATGGGTTCAATGTTACGCCTATAAAATCGATTAAAAAGCGCAAAAAATAGCGCTAATGAATTCATAAATTCGATTGAATTGGGTG
The DNA here is from genome assembly GCF_001007005.1 of Pseudomonas sp. CCOS 191. NCBI lineage: Bacteria > Pseudomonadati > Pseudomonadota > Gammaproteobacteria > Pseudomonadales > Pseudomonadaceae > Pseudomonas > Pseudomonas sp. CCOS 191. Next base: position 4,799,700 of record NZ_LN847264.1, on the reverse strand, counting down.
TGGCTACGCCTCAGTGGCAGTGAGCATCGCGTGTGGCGAGCAGCACGACCGCCGATGAGTAATTCCAGTTCGGCAAAGATGAAAGCTGGAAATTAATGGGGAATTAAGTAAGGGCGCGCGAGCCTAGGGGTTAAGCCAACAACGGATTTTTCATGCGGCTCAAACCGATTTTTCAGGCTTCGCTCGCCAACATCGCCGCACTTGAATCCCTGGAGCCGCACACTCATGAACAAACTCCCGCAAATCACCTTGGCCTTTTGGGTCATGAAGATCTGCGCCACCACGCTCGGCGAGACGGCCGGCGACCTGCTGTCGATGACCCTGGACATCGGCTACGCCATGAGTTCGCTGTTGCTCATCAGCGTGTTCCTGCTGACCTTGGTCACCCAGCTCTGTTCGCGCCGTTATCACCCGATGCTGTACTGGCTGGTGATCCTCTCCACCAGTACCGCCGGTACTACCATGTCCGATTTCATGGACCGGACCTTGGGCCTGGGTTATGCCATGGGCTCGGCACTGCTGATCGGCATTCTTCTGCTGACCTTCGCCCTGTGGCGTCTGAGCGGCAACCCGCTGGACGTCAGCCGCATTCGCAATCGTTCTGGCGAGATGTTCTATTGGGTGGCGATCCTGTTTTCCAACACCCTGGGCACTGCCCTGGGCGATTACCTGGCCGACGATTCCGGCCTGGGCTTCGCCGGTGGCGCGCTGCTGATCGGTTCGGCGATCACACTGGTGGCAGCGGCCCGCTACTGGACGAAAATCTCCGGCGTGGTGCTGTTCTGGATCGCCTTCGTCCTCACCCGTCCGTTCGGTGCCACGCTGGGCGACGTGCTGACCAAGTCGCACGAAAAAGGGGGGCTGGACTTCGGTACGGTAGGTTCATCGCTGGTGCTTGGCGGCCTGCTGCTGGTACTGGTGCTGATGGCCACCTATTACCAGCGTCGCGAGCCGCAGCGGTTGGCCGAGCTGTCTTGACCGTGGGTTGGCCGGCCTTGCTCAGACCTGTCGGGTATCGATCCTGTAGCGGGTGCTTCGCCCACCGCCAGGCAGACGCATCAGGCAATTCTTTTCCAGCAAGTCGGCCAGGTGCCGGGTGGCCGTGGCCTTGGAGACCTTGGCCACGGCCTGGTACTGGCTGGCGCTGATGCCGTCCTCGAAGCCGCGAGGCCCGCCATCGAGCAGTCGATTGAGCACCTTGACCTGCTCGGGCAACAAACCATCGCCCCGATGGATCAGCCAGAAGCGCGACTTGGCCAGCACCCGGTCAATGCGCACCAGCGCTTGCTGGAGGCTGCGCAGCAAGGTGGCAAGGAACCAGGCCAGCCAGTGGGTGATGTCCAGGTCGCCGCGCTGGCTGTTTTCAAGGGCTGCGTAGTAGCCGGAGCGATCTTCCAGGATGCTGCTGGACATGGCGTAGAAACGCACCGCTCGCTGCTCGCCCTGGGCCAATGCCAGGTCTGTGATGGCGCGGGTCAGGCGACCATTGCCGTCGGCGAAGGGGTGCAGGGTGACGAACCAGAAATGGGCCAGGCCGGCACGCAGCAGGGGATCGAGTTGCCGATCATGGCGGCTGCTCTCGAACCAGTCGAGAAACTGCTGCACCTGCTGCTCGAGGCCGGTACGTGGCGGTGCTTCGAAATGCACCCTGGGTTTGTCGATACGCCCCGATATCACCTGCATGAGTGCACTGTCGCGCCATTGGCCAATGGGCATGGCCGGTGCGAGCGAGTCGCCAGTTTCCGGGAACAGCCAGCGGTGCCAGAGGAACAGGCGCGGTTGATCCAGCGGACGAACATAGCCCATGGTCGCGTCCACCATCAGCTCGGCCAGGCCCTCGCTGCGCGTCGTGGTTGTCCCCGGCTCGGCAATGCCAAGCCGTCGGGCCAGGGACGAGCGAACGGACTCCACGTTGAGCTGTTCACCCTCGATGGCCGAGGACGTGACGATGTTCTGCAGCAGGGTATCGAGCGTGTCCAGGTTGGCATTGGCCTCGGTCACCGCTCCCGCTCTGCCCAGCAGGCAGCCCTGCGCCTGGACACAGTCTCTGAGCAAGGGTGCGAGTTGCGACTCGTCCCAGCGAAAGCCGGGCCAGTCGGCCTGCTGCCACACCCAGAAGGCGTCCGCAGCGGTGTGCTCTTTTGGCTTCATGAGCCGAATAATAGCGCTATTCAGCTCATTATGTGAGCCGAATAGTGCTGTTATTCGGCTCGCGCTTATTAAAAAAGGGGCGCTCCGTCATCCGCAGCGCCCCTTTTTCACGTTCGCGAGCAGGGATCAGTCAGTGGTGATCCGCGAATATTGCTTGGTGTCCTTCATGGTTGCGTACACCAGCAGCGAACAGGCGATGCAGGCGGTGACGTACCAGTAGAAGCCGGTCTCCATGCCGATGCTCTTGAACCACAGGGCCACGTACTCGGCGGTGCCGCCGAAGATCGACACGGTCAGCGCGTACGGCAGGCCGACGCCCAGGGCACGGATCTCGGTGGGGAACAGCTCGGCTTTCACCACGGCGTTGATCGAGGTGTAGCCGCTGACGATGATCAATGCGGCCATGATCAGGAAGAACGCGCCCCACCAGGTCTGGATGGTGTGCAGGGTGCTGAGGATCGGCACGGTGAACAGGGTGCCGAGCACGCCGAAGGCGATCAGGATCGGGCGTCGGCCGATCTTGTCGGACAGCCCGCCGATGATCGGCTGCAGGCACATGAACAGGAACAGCGTGGCCGCCGAGATGGTGGTCGAGTCGCTGATGCTCATGCCCACGGTGTTGACCAGGTACTTCTGCATGTAGGTGGTGTAGGTGTAGAAGGCCAGGGTACCGCCCATGGTCAGGCCGACCACGGTCATCAGTTCCTTGGGATGACGCATCAGGGTGCGCATCAGGTTCTCTTTGGACTTTTCCTTCTTGGTGAAAGAGGCGGTCTCTTCCATGCCGCGGCGCAGGTACAGGGCGACCACCGCGCACAGCGCGCCGATCACGAACGGCACACGCCAGCCCCAGGCGTACAGCTCCTCGGTGGTCAGCGTGTTCTGCAGGACGATCAGCACCGCCAGGGCGATGAGCTGGCCGGAGATCAGGGTGACGTACTGGAAGCTGGAGAAGAAGCCGCGGCGTTCCTTGCTGGCCATCTCACTCAGGTAGGTGGCCGAGGTGCCGTATTCACCACCTACCGAGAGGCCCTGCATCAGGCGGGCGATGACCAGCAGGACCGGTGCTGCGACGCCGATGGTTTCGTATCCAGGCGTCAGCGCGATGACCAGCGAGCCTGCGCACATCAGCAGCACCGAGGCCATCAGCGCCGCCTTGCGGCCCTTGCGGTCGGCGTACAGGCCCATCAGCCAGCCACCGATCGGGCGCATGAGGAAGCCCACGGCAAAGATTGCGGCGGTGTTGAGCAGTTGGGCGGTGGTGTCGCCGGCGGGGAAGAACGCCTTGGCGAAGTACAGCGAGAATGCGGCGTAGACGTACCAGTCGTACCATTCGACCATGTTGCCGATGGAACCACTGAAGATCGATTTGAGGCGGCTGGCGGTGGACTTTTCCGCGGCGGGCGCAACGGCCGCCCCGGTGGGCAGAGTGCTGGCGTTATCCATCAGGGATACCTTCTCGTTGTTTTTGTGGAGCGCGCTCGGGGCGCAGCTTGAGAAGGGTTTTGCAGGAGGTGTGCCAAATGGGTGCTGGGTGATCCATTTGGGGGCGTCTTGTGCCCTGTCGCTGGCAAGCCAGCTCCCACCGGATCTGGCTTGCATGGTGCTTTGTGGGAGCTGGCTTGCCAGCGATGGGCTGCCAGGCAGCCCCGGCGATTTAGCATGCAGTGAGCGAACTTCCGCTCATTTGCCTGAATCGATAAGCGGAAATCCGCCTACTCGTTGTCGAGAAAGTCCTCACGCACCAGGCCATGCCGCTGCATCTTTTCGTTCAACGTACGCCGTGGCAGTTGCAGCGCCTCCATCACACCCTTGATCTCGCCCTTGTGCTGGCGCAGCGCCGCACGCAGACATTGGGCTTCGAACGCTTCCATCTGTTCGCCCAGCGACTGCCCGCCTGGCAGGCTCTCAAGGTTCGGCGAGTCCAGCCCCAAGGCATGACGTTCGGCAGCATTGGCCAGCTCACGCACATTGCCCGGCCATTCGTGGGCCAGCAGCTGCGCCAATCGTCCTCCAGTGACCGCTGGGGCATGGCGGCCCAGGCGTTCGGCGGCAGTGCGAGCGAAGTGGTCGAACAGCAGGGGGATGTCTTCACGGCGCTCGCGCAGCGGCGCCAGGCGCAGCTCGGCAACGTTGAGGCGGTACGCCAGGTCCTCGCGGAAGCGCCCTGCACGGGCCTCTTCAAGCAGGTCCGGTTTGGTCGCGGCGATGATGCGCAGGTCGACGGCGATGCTCTGGTTGGCCCCCAGGCGCTCGAGCTTCTGCTCCTGGATCACCCGCAGCAGCTTGGCTTGCTGGGCCAGGGGCATGCTCTCGATCTCGTCGAGGAATACCGTACCGCCATTGGCGTACTCCAGCTTGCCGATGCGCTTGCCCTGGGCGCCAGTGAAGGCGCCGCTCTCATGGCCGAACAGCTCGGCCTCGAACAGTGTTTCTGGAATGGCCGCGCAGTTGAGCGCGACGAAGGGTTTGTCGGCGCGCGGGCCGAAGTCGTGCAGGCAACGGGCCACGCGCTCCTTGCCACTGCCGGTTTCACCCCGGATCAGCACGTTGACCGGCAGGCTGGCCAGCTCGAGCACCTGGCGACGCAGCTGCTGCAGCCCCTGGGACATGCCCAGCAAGGTGTTCTCCAGCTGTGCCTTGAGGTCGGCCTGCTCATGCAGGCGGCGGTTTTCCAGGACCAGCTGGCGTTTTTCCAGGGCCCGGCGCAGGCTGCCCATCAGGTGCTGCGGGGTGAAGGGTTTTTCCAGGAAATCGTAGGCACCGTTGCGCATCGCTTCCACCGCCATGGGTACATCGCCATGGCCGGTGAGCAGGATCACCGGTAGATCAGGGTCGGCCTGCTGTAATCGGTCGAGCAGCTGCAGGCCGGACATGCCGGGCATGCGCACGTCACTGAGGATCACGCCGGGAAAGTGCGCGGGAAGTTGCGCCAGGCACTCCTCGGCACGCTCGAACAGTTGCACGTTGAAGCCCGACAGACTCAGCCATTGTTCCACCGCCGCGCGGATGCTGGCTTCGTCATCGACGACGATCACTGAATTCAACATACCGTCTCCAGGTCGCGGGGCAGGGTGAGGCTGAAGCGCGCGCCCCCCGGCAGGTTCTCGACCTGCAGGTGGCCGCCGGCATCGATGACGATGCCGTAGGAGATCGCCAGGCCCAGGCCCAGCCCCTCGCCGACCGGCTTGGTGGTGAAGAACGGGTCGAAGACCCGGCAAAGGTCGGTGTCGAGGATGCCGCCACCGGAGTCGAGCACGCTCAAACGCCACTGCGCATCGTCCGCCTCGATACGGATCTCCAGGCGTTTGTAGCGCTTGTCGGCCATGGCGTCGAGGGCGTTGCGCAGTAGGTTGATCAGCACTTGCTCCAGGCGGATCGCATCGCCACGGACCCACGCCGGGCGGGCGAGGTACAGCGCCACCTCGACGCTTTCGGCGCGGATGCGGGTGTCCAGCAGGTGCAGTGCCTGGTCGACCACAGTGGCCAGGTCCAGGCGTTCGCGCAGGCCTCCGGGGCTGTTGCGGGCGAAGGTCTTCAGGTGGCCGGTGAGCGCGGCCATGCGGCTGAGCATCTGCTCGAGCGGTTCCAGGGCCTGGCGGGCTTCGTCATGACGGCCATGATCAAGCAGCAGGCGCAAGGTTTCCAGTTGCATGCGCTGGGTGGTCAGCGGCTGGTTGATCTCGTGGGCCAGCGCGGCCGACATCTGCCCCAGCGCCGCCAGCTTGGCAGATTGCACCAGGCCTTCCTGGGCCGTGCGCAGCTCGCGGGTACGTTCCTCGACCTGGCGCTTGAGCTCCTCGCGGCTGCGCTGGCGCAGCCGGGCCAGGCGCAGGCGCTGGCTGACGAACAGAGCGGCGAACACCAGGCTCAGCCAGATCGCCGCGGCGGCGAGGGCGGCGTTGCGCCCATCCTCGGCGACCTGCGGCTTGCGCAGCAGGTGCAGGGTCCAGCCTTCGGCCTCCAGCGGCAGGCGCTCCCACAGGTACTCGGCGGTGCCATCCGGGCCTTGCACGCGGGTCAGGTGGCTGGTGTCGGTGAAGCGGGTCAGGGCCTGGTGCTGCAGGGGCACCAGCGGCTGCTTGTCGTACTGGCGCGTCTCGGCCAGCTCGGCGCGGTCGGCACCGGACAGTGGTTGCAACTCGCGGTAACGCCAGCCGTCCTGGTTGGCGATGAAGGTGATGCCGCGGGCATCGCTGACCAGCAGGATGTCACTGCCCTGGCGCCACTCGCGCTCGAGCTCCGGGAACTCCAGCTTGACCACCATGGCGCCGAGGAAGCGGCCGTGTTCATCGTTCACCGCGCTCGCCAGGAAGTAGCCTGGCACGCCGCTGGTCACGCCGACGGCGTAGAAGCGGCCACTGCCCTGGCTGCGGGTCTGTTTGAAATAGGGGCGAAAACCGTAGTTGGAACCCACATAGGTGGTCGGCAGGCGCCAGTTGCTGGCGGCGATGGCCAGGCCAGTGCGGTCCAGCAACTCCAAGGTGGAGGAGTTGGCGGCGCCGTTGATGCGTTCGAGCTTGCGGTTCAGGGCGTCCTGCACCTGTTCGTTAACCGGGCCGCGCAGGGCGGCGATCAGCTCCGGGTCCAGCGCCAGTACCGCAGGCAATGCACGGTAGCGCTCGATCAGGGTATGCAGGGCGTTGGCATACAGGCCCAGTTGCTGGCTGGCCCGGCGGGCGTCGGTTGCCATCGCCTCGCGCTTGGCCTGGTGCATGGCCCAGCCAGCGCTGAGCGTGGTGCCGACCAGGATCAACAGGATGATCAAACCCAGGCGCAGGGCGCGGAAGGATGAGGGCATGGGGCGGATCCGGGGTTGCGGTTGTCTGTGCCGACCTCATCGCGGGGCAAGCGCGCTTCCACAGCGTGATGCGTGGGTGCGGACTTGCCCCGCGATGGGGCCGGGTCTGGCTTACAGCAGCTCGAAGCTCTGCTGCTGCACCGCCTCGGAATCGAGGCCGACCTGCACGTTGAACTGGCCAGCTTCGGCAACGTGCTGCAGTTGGCCATTGTAGAACTTCAGGTCCTGCTCGCTGATGTCGAAGGTCAAGGTTCGCGACTCGCCGGCCTTGAGCATCAGCTTCTGGAAGTTCTTCAGCTCCTTCACCGGGCGGCTCATTGATGCGCTCTGGTCCTGGATATACAGCTGCACCACGGTCTCGCCGTCGCGCTTGCCGGTGTTCTTCACGACGACCTTGGCCTTGAGGGTCGCGCCACGCTTCAGCTCGGTCTGCGACAAGGTCAGGTCCGACAGCTCGAAGTTGGTGTAGCTCAGGCCGTAGCCGAACGGATACAGCGGGCCGTTGGGCTCTTCGAAGTACTGCGAGGTGTAGTTGCCCGGCTTGCCTGGGGTGAACGGTCGGCCGATGCGCATGTGGTTGTAGTACATCGGGATCTGCCCGACCGAACGCGGGAAGGTGATGGCCAGGCGCCCGGACGGGTTGTAGTCGCCGAACAGCACGTCGGCGATGGCGTTGCCGCCCTCGGTGCCGCTGAACCAGGTTTCGAGGATGGCGTCGGCCTGCTCGCGCTCCCAGGCGATCGACAGCGGACGGCCGTTCATCAGCACCAGCACCAGGGGCTTGCCGGTGGCTTTCAGCGCCTTGATCAGGTCGCGTTGCACCGCCGGGATTTCCAGTGTGGTGCGGCTCGAGGATTCGTGGGACATGCCACGGGATTCGCCGACCACGGCCACGACCACGTCCGACTGCCTGGCGGCCTTGACCGCTTCGTCGATCAGCACCGCGGCCGGGCGCGGATCGTCGACGATTTCCGGGGCGTCGAAGTTGAGGAAGTTCAGGTAGTCGAACATCGCCTTGTCACCAGTGACGTTCGAGCCTTTGGCGTACACCAGCTTGGCCTTGCCTTCCACGGCGCGGCGCAGGCCTTCGCGCACGGTGACCGAATGCTGTGGTTTACCGTCGGCGGCCCAGCTGCCCATCATGTCGATCGGCGCATCGGCCAGTGGGCCGACCAGGGCGATGGTGCCGGCCTTTTTCAGGGGCAGGGTCTGCTCGCGGTTTTCCAGCAGCACCAGGCCGCGACGTGCCACATCACGCGCGGCTTCGCGGTGCAGGCGGTTCTCGGCGTAGTAGTCCTTCAGGTCGGTTTCAGGCTTGGGAATGCGCACGTAGGGGTCTTTGAACAGCCCCATGTCGTACTTGGCACCCAACACTTCACGCACCGCCTGGTCCAGTTCGGCCTGGCTGACTTCGCCGGACTTCAACAACCCGGGCAGTTCTTCGCCGTAGAGGGTGTCGTTCATGCTCATGTCGATGCCGGCCTTGATCGCCAGCTTGGCGGCTTCGCGGCCGTCACGGGCCACGCCATGGCGGATCAGTTCCTGGATGGCGCCGTGGTCGCTGATGGTCACGCCCTTGAAGCCCCATTCCTTGCGCAGCAGGTCGTTCATCAGCCAGGTGTTGGAGGTGGCCGGCACGCCGTTGATCGAGTTCAGCGCCACCATCACCCCGCCGGCACCGGCGTCGAGCGCGGCGCGGTACGGCGGAAGGTAATCGTTGTACATCTTCGGCAGGCTCATATCGACCGTGTTGTAGTCGCGTCCGCCCTCGACCGCGCCGTAGAGGGCGAAGTGCTTGACGATGGCCATGATGCTGTCGGCGTAGGCCGGGCTCGACCCCTGGAACGACTTGACCATCACCTGGCCGATCTTCGAGGTCAGGTAGGTGTCCTCGCCGAAGCCTTCGCTGGTGCGGCCCCAGCGCGGGTCACGGGCGATATCGACCATCGGTGCGAAGGTCATGTCCAGCGAGTCGGCGGCGGCCTCGATGGCCGAGGTGCGGCCGACCTTGGCGATGGCGTCCATGTCCCACGACGAGGCCAGGCCCAGGCCGATCGGGAAGATGGTGCGCTCGCCGTGGATGGTGTCGTAGGCAAAGAACATCGGGATCTTCAGGCGGCTGCGCATGGCCGCGTCCTGCATCGGACGGTTCTCGGGGGCTGTGCGCGAGTTGAAGGTGCCGCCGATGCGTCCGGCGGCGATTTCCTCGCGGATCTTCGCGTGCGGCATTTCGGGGCCGATGCTGATCAGGCGTAGCTGGCCGATCTTCTCGGCCTCGGTCATCTGGCTGATCAGATGGTCGACGAACGCCTGCTTGTCCTGCAGGGGCGGGGCGATAGGGGCGGCAAGGGCCGCCTGACTGGCAAGGCCCATGGCCAGGCCCAGCAAAGACAGTTTCATCATCAATTCCGTTGTCGAGTGATAGCGGGGGGCCGAGACGTTTCGTACGCCTGTTGTTGTCGTGTCCGCTGGCCGTTTTGTGGATCATTCATCCATGATCCGACGCAGTCGCGGATTATGCCTTATATGAAGCACTTGTTGAGATACACTCTCGCCCACCCGATTGCCGGGATAACAACGATAAGAACGCTCGAGAGACGATGGCATGACCGAATACGAACAGCGCCAGATCGCCGAGGCGATCGCCCGCGCCGAGCGGCGCACCGATGCGGAGCTGGTGACCGTGCTGGCCCGCCGCGCCGATGACTTCCCCTATCTGCCGTTGCTCTGGGCCGCCTTGCTGGCGTTGCTGGTACCCGGCGTGTTGCACCTGTGGCTGGGTGGTATCGGCGTCAATGGCCTGTTGCTGGCGCAGATGCTGACTTTCATCAGCCTGTGCCTGGTGTTGCGCCACCCGCGCCTGGCTGCCTGGGTGGTGCCGTCGATGTTGCGCCGCCGGCGCGCTTCGGGCCTGGCCCGCCAGCAGTTTCTCGAGCTCAACCTGCAGCGTACCGCCGGGGCCACGGGCGTGCTGATCTTCGTCAGCGAAGCCGAGCGCCATGTCGAGATTCTGGTCGACGAGGGCATCGCCCGGCACCTGCCCGAGCAGGCGCGCGAGGCGATCGTCGCCCGTTTCACCGACCAGGTGCGCCAGGGCCATACCTTGCAGGGCTTCGTCGAATGCATCGAGGCCTGCGGCGAGCTGCTCAGCGAACATGTCCCCCCGACCCATGCGCGCAACGAACTGCCCAACCGCCTGGTGATTCTCGACTGACCGTTGGCGAGCGAGGGTATGTTTCGCCATGGGCACCATCGACGTAGAATGCCCGGCATTGCGCATCGCGCTCCCCGTATTTCGAGGCACCCGTTCCCATGTCTTCCCCTTCCTCCGTCCCTGGCGCGCCGGACGCGCGCGCCCAGTTCCTGAGCCTGCTCGCCGATGCCCTGGGCGACGGCAGCCTGAGCAAGCTGGTGCTGGCCCGCCATGTCGGCGCCGACCAGACCCTGCAGCGGATCATCGCCAAGCCGGTGCAGATCAAGGGCCAGGTCTGCCTGTCGTTGGTCTACCGCCATCAGACTCGCGATATCACCCGAAACCTGGGGTTGGACGAGGCGCAGACGCTGGTGGCCGAACTGCTGCCCGAGGGTTTTCGCAACGCGCACCTGTTTACCGCTGCCGGCGAGGTGCAACTGGAGTTCAGCAAGAAGGGCAAGCCGATGCTGCGCCGGCACTTGGCCCAGCAGGCGCCCCGCGAGGCGGGCGCGGGTGGCCATGATCGGCAGAAGAAGCGTTATCTGGAGCTGTCGCGGCCGTTCCTGCGTGACCTGGGGGTGACCGATGCGCAGGGCGCGCTGATCCCGTCCATGTCGCGCAAATGGAAGCAGATCAACAAGTTCATCGAGGTCTTCGACCATGCCTTGAGCGACGCGCCCGTGGACGCCCAGCAGAGCCTGAAGGTTGCCGACTTCGGTTCGGGCAAGGGCTACCTGACCTTCGCCATGCACGACTACCTGCGCAACACCCTCGCCCGTGAGGCGCTGGTTACTGGTGTCGAGCTGCGCCCGGACATGGTCGAGTTGTGCAACGCCGCCGCCGCGCGCCTGGAGCATCCGGGACTGGTGTTCGAATGCGGCGATGTGCGCAGCGTGGTGCCTGAGGCCATCGATGTGATGATCGCCTTGCATGCCTGCGACATCGCCACCGACTATGCCATCCACACCGGTATTCGCTGCAACGCCGCGATCATCATGTGTTCGCCGTGCTGCCACAAGCAGATCCGCCCGCAGTTGCACAGCCCGGGTTTGTTGCAACCGATGCTGCAGTACGGGCTGCACCTGGGCCAGCAGGCCGAGATGCTCACCGACAGCCTGCGCGCCCTTTACCTGGAAGCTTGCGGCTACGAGACCAAGGTGTTCGAGTTCATCTCGCTCGAGCACACCAACAAGAACAAGATGATCCTTGCGGTCAAGCGCCGCCAGCCCCAGGACAATGCGGGTCTGCTGGAGAAAATAGCCGAGCTCAAGGCGTTTTATGGGGTGCGCGAGCATTGCCTGGAGACGTTGCTGAAGGCGGATGGGCTGATCGCTGGTTAAGGTTCATTCATGCTTTGCGTGGGCTACCGGTCGGTTGACTGGAAAGATGCAGCGCCTGGGATACCGAGCGCCGCCCGCGCGGCGCATCGCGGATGAATCCGCTCCTACATTTGTTGCAACGTACCGAACCTGTCACGCCATGGTTGCCAGCCTTGGCGCAGGGCTTGAGACAGGTGGGGCGGCAGCAATGCCCGCCGAAAAATCGTGTCGAGCGCACAAGGCTAACAACCATGGCCTATCAGGCATGGTCACGTTGCAACAAATGTAGGAGCGGATTCATCCGCGATGCGCCGCGCGGGCGGCGCTCGATCTGATAGGCGGTGAAAGGCTGTCGCCAAGCACCTGGCAGCCCTCATACGATGGCTCTCATGGCTCCGGGATGTAATGGAGTCGGTCTGTTCCGAGGGTCGCCGGTCGTTATTCTTTGGTTGTCATTTGACAACCATGTCCTCTCGCCCATACTAGCGCGCAGTCGATCCCCGAAGCCAATACAAGCGCGATAGCCAATCAGTCAGTGGAGCGAAAGTGATGGAGTACGAGTTCACCCTCAAATACCAATTGACCGAGGACATGGACGTCGATGCGCTGATCGAGCGCCTGGGGAAGGCCGGATGCGATGATGCAGTGGTCGGTAGCGGCCAACCGGGCCGTCTGGCCCTTGCCTTCGCCCGCGAGGGCGGCACGGCGCGGGAGGCACTGCACAGCGCCCTGGCGGATGTGCGGCAAGTGTTGCCGGATGCCCGGCTGATCGAGGCCAGCCCCGACCTGGTCGGCCTGACCGATGTGGCGGAGCTGGTGGGGGTTTCCCGGCAGAACATGCGCAAGCTCATGCTCACCCATCACCGCAGCTTTCCGGCCCCGGTGCATGACGGCACGCTCTCGCTCTGGCACCTCGCCGACATCCTGTCGTGGATGCAGGCGCGCGGCACGCATGCCGTTGCCCAGGCAGTCCATGAGCTGGCCATCGTGGCGATGCAGGTGAATGTCGCCAGGGCCCAGGAGCGGGTGGCGAACGGCAGGTGATGCACTCCGTTGCATCATTGCCTGCCAGCGGGCTCAGAAGAACCGGGTCACGCTGATCTTGGCATTACGCCCCTGGGTATAGGCGTTCTCGCCCGACAGCTCTGGCCGGATGGCCTTGTTGAACAGGTTGTCCACGGTCAGGTTGACCTCGGTGCCCTTGAGGTAGGGTTGCTGCGGTTTCCAGTTGGCGAACAGGCCGTGGATCTGGTACTTCTCGTTGCCGAAGTTGTCGTAGTAACGGTCACCGAGCGCACTCGCGGGGCCCTCGAAGTACTTGTCGCTGGGCAGGTGGTGGGTGGCGCCGACGAACTGCGCGGTCCAGCCGACCCGGGCGTCCCAGGCCGGGATCTTCACGCCAAGGGTGGTGATCCATTTCGGTGCCGGTACATCCTTGGCCCAGACATCCGGCCCCCAGGGGTTGGTGTACGCGCCCTCGTGGCGACCTTCCATCCACGAGTAAGACAGTGCACCGAACAGATAGGTGGAATCGTAGAAGGTTTCGATCTCGAAGCCTTTGTAGACCACCTCGCCGATGTTTCGGTAGTTGCCCATCAGCCCGCCACCGCAGGTATCGGCGATGTTGCCGCCGGTGACCAACTGCTCCTGGCAGCCAACGCCGGTGGCCTTGAAGATTTCATCGGTGACCTTGTTGCGAAACAGCGTGGTGCGCACCTGCGCGCTGTCGCCCCGGGCGAACACATCGGAGAAGCTGCTGATGCTGCCTGCGCGCAAGCCGGTGATACGTTCGGGGTCGAGGTTGCGGCTGGTGGCGGTGCGGCTGCCGATTCCCTGCACTTCGAACTGCTCGTCCAGCACCGGCGCGCGCCAGGTCTTGCTGTAGTCGGCGTACAGTGCGGTCTGTTCGGTCATCTTCCAGTACAGCGACAGGCGTGGCGACCAGCCGGTGTAGGTCTTGGCGCTGTAGTCGTGGCCGGCTGCCGGGTTGTTGTAGTAGGGCGCCTGGTTGGGCTTGCCTTCGTTGGTGACGTGGTCATAGCGCAACGACGGCGTGATGGTCAGATCGCCCAGGGTGATGGCGTCCTGCAGGTAGTAGCCCTGGCTGTCGACCTGGCCGCTGGGCATGAAATACGGCTGGTAGTGGCCATAGTTGTAGCGAGGAATCTCGTAGCTCTTGCCGGGCATCCACATCTGGGTGTCGCGGTCATGGCGCCGGATCTGCACGCCGGCAGTGAGCGCGTGCTCCAGCGGGCCGGTGAGGAAGGTGCTGATGTTGCGTACGTCGAGCATGCGGTCCTGGTATTCGGTATCCATCTGCCGCCCGCCGGTGGAAGGCTGGGTCACCGCGTTGGCATTGCGCTTGTCGGTCTGTTTGGTGTCCGACTCGGAATATTTGACCTGTAGATCGACCCACGGGTTTTCGATTGGCTGGTACTTGTAGGTGGTCGACCACGTGGTGTCGATAGTCGTGCGGTGGGCCAGGAAGCGCTTGAGGGCGTCGGCATAACCATACTTCTTGATGTCCGCCGCCGAGGGTGGCGACGAGAAGGCGGTGGCGGCGAAGGTGGCCCAACGCTCGCTTTCCGAGCGCGACCAGGAAAACCCCAGGCTGTGCTCGTCGGTGAAATGGATATTGGTCTTGAGCAGCGTACCTTCCAGGTCCAGAGCACTATTGGGCAGGCGCTGTGGATTGATTGGCCACTGGTTGGTCGGGTCGGGCAAGCGGTCGGCCATCTTCAGGTCGCCGCCATCGCGCTTGGTGAAGTACGCCAGGCCATCGATGCGGCCGTCATCGGTGCGGCCAAACACGGCCGAGCTGTAGACTTGCTGATGGTCATTGCTGCCGTAGCCGTACTTGAGCATGGCACCGCTGTTGCGGCCCTCCTGCAGCAGGTCGGTGGCATCCTTGGTTTCCATGTGCACGCTGCCGCCCAGGCCGCCGTTACCGGTCTTGACCGAGTGCGGGCCTTTCTCGACCTCGATGTACTTGATCAGCTCGGGTTCGATGAAGATGGTGCCTTGCTGGTAGCGTTCGAAACCGCTCTTGGGCGCGCCGTCGACGGTCATCGGCACGTCCTCGGCATCGCCCATGCCCCAGATGTTGATGGTCTGGCCGCCTGGCTTGGAGGAGCCGCCCATGTTCACGCCAGGCAGGGTGGCCAGCACGCTGGGGATGTTGCTGGGCTGGTAGCGGTCGATCTGTTCCTGGTTGAGGGTCGAGCGGCCGACGTTGCTGGCATCGACCTGCTGCCCGTCACCAACGATGCTCACGGCACCGAGTTGCAGGCTGTTGTCGGCAGTCGGGTCGTCCTCGCGCAGGCGTACCACATAGGTGTTGCCCATGCGCACCACGCTGAAGCGGCTGCCCACCAGCAGGCGGCTGATGGCCGTTTCGGCTTCGAAGTCGCCCTTGAGCGCCGGAGCCTGGGCACTGCCGAGCAGGGCCTCGTCGAACAGCAGCTGGACCTTGGCCTGCTGGGCCAGTTGGCTCAGCGAGCGCGCCAGCGGTTGCGCCGGCAGGTCGAACGGTACCGGTGCGGCTTCGGCGGCCAGGCTCATGGCCAGGCACAGGGCCAGCAATGTGGGTCGGACAGGCAGGCAGTGCAATGGACGCAACGCGGACAACATGGTTTCCCCCAAACGGCAAAAGGCCGGAAAAAGCCCGCCATCACGCGGCAGGCGGGGAGGAAGACGCGATGTTGCGACAAAACCTCACCTGCGAATGATAAAAATTCTCAAATTATTTTTTTAGCGTCGCTCGATGCGCAGGCGGCCGTCGGCCAGCAAGGTAGTCTTGACCGGCAACAGGGCGGGCAGGGCATTGAGCAGGGCGTCCGGATCGTGGACGTCGAGGTTGCCGGACACCTTGTAGCGGCCAAGCGTCGGGTCGGCCAGCACCACCGGCTGCTGGCGATACAGGCCGAGCTCGTCGATCAGGCTGGCCAGTTCGCGGTTGCGAAAGCTCACGTGGCCCTCGCGCCAGTCGGCCACCTGTTGCTCGCCCAGTTCACGGCGGGTCAGGGTGCCGCGTGCCAGGTCGTAGGTGGCGCCTTGGCGGGCACCGAGCAACAACGGCGGTTGTCGTTCGCCGGGCGTGTCGAACGCTACCTGGCCGTGGGCGACCGCCACCGCCAGTTCGCGGTCGCCCCGGCGCACATCGAAGCCGGTGCCGACCACGCGCACGCGGCCGCTGCCCGCATCGACGAACAGCGGTCGCTCCTTGTCGGGTGCCACCTCGATATACAGCTGGCCATGTTCGAGCTGGATCAGTCGCTGTTCGGCGCTGAAGTCCAGGCGCAGGCGGGTCTGGGCGTTGACATGCAGCTGGCTGCCATCGGGCAGTTGCAGCACCTGCACGGCCTGGCTGGCGCTGATGCGTTGGCTGAGGGCTTCGCTGCCCGCCCCCAGGTTGCCGGCCAGCACCGCGCAGAGCAGGGCCGCCGCCGTTGCCAGGGCCGGACGCCAGCGTGGCGCCCGGCGTACCGGCAAGGGCACGGGGCGATTGGCTTGCTTGAGTGCGGCCAGGTCATCCCACAGCTGTTCGAACTGGCGATAGGCGCGGGTGTGCTCGGGCGTCTGCATCCACCGAGCGAACGCCTTGCGGTCCTGCCGTGAAGGCTGGTTGCGGTTGCGGCTGAACCAGCTCGCCGCCTGGGCGTCGATCGGGCGCGGGTCGAGCTCGTCGGTGGGGGTCATGGGAACTGCTCCGTGCCGTTGTCACTGTCCAGGCGTTGCTTGCATTGCAGCAGGGCGGCGGCGATGTGCTTTTCGACCATGCTGACGGAAATGTTCATGCGTTCGGCGATCTGGGCCTGGGTCAGGCCTTCGAAACGGTGCAGCATAAGGGCTTCGCGGCGTCGCGGCGAGAGTTCTGCGAGCACCTGACGCAATTGATTCAGCCGTTGTTGCTGTTGGGCGTGGTCCAGCGGGTCGTTGGCAGGCGCGCTCTGCTGCTCGGGCAGGGTGTCGTCGGCCAGCGCCGCATGGCGCACTTTCTGCCTGCGCCAATGGTCGCTCAGCAGGTTGCGCGCCACCTGGAACAGGAACGCGCGCGGCTGCTCCACCTTGGCCCGATCCCGGTAACCCAGCCATTGGGCGAAGACATCCTGGGTCATGTCCGCGGCGTCACTGGCATTGTCCATGCGCTTGCGCAGGAAATGCAGGATGTCGGCATAGAAACCGTGGGCGACGGGGTCGGGTTTGGGGCGCTGCATGCACGCTTTCCGGGGCTGGCGGAGAGGAAAGGGTGCGGATCTTATCGAGAATTATTTACATTTGCAAAGTGTGCGGCTCAGCGCCGTCGATCCTGTGCGGCCGGAACGGGGATGGCCAGTTCAGCCAAGCCCAGGGGGTGGCTGGAAGCATCGAAAAAGTGCAGCGGAACCTGCGAAAGATCGCCAAAGCGATCAATGAAGTGCTGCTTCTGATTGATGACCGATGCCTCGCTCAGCGGCCGGATCGCGATGGCCAGGTGCTTGGGCCGCGCCTGGCGAATGGCGTCGAGCAGGTGCTGGTCGCTGGCGTCCAGGTGCTGGCCGAACAAGCATAATCCGTCGTGTTCGCGGGCCAGCTGTCCCAGGCTCCAGGACAGGTAGTCGGAGTTGCGGATGGCGCGCAGCTTGTCTTCGCTGCGGCTTTCGTTGACGAACAGCGGTACTTCGCCGGGAATGTTCACGGCGAAGCCTTCGAGCAGTTCGGCCTGTTCCGCGCTGCGTCGGCGGGTACTGCCGTCGGGCAACTTGAGCAGGTGCATGCCGCCGTGCAGGTGGAGGATGCGGATACCGTCGGCCTGGCTGCGGCGCACGTCGAAGAAACCCTGTTCGTCGAACAGGTTGGCGAAACCTTGCGTATCCTCGGCCACGGCCCAGGGCAGGATCAGGTCGTAGTTGCTGGTGTAGATGTTGCGGTACTGGCGCAGCGCCCGGTTGATGGCCGTGCGCGTCGCGCCGGGGAAGCGCGGCCAGGGCAGATGCACGGCACGCACCGCGTGGATCAGCGCTTCCTTGATCGAGTAGTAGCGGTTCAGCGGCGCGGTGGAGTTGATCGCCAGCGCGGCGTTGGCCCGCACCGTGGTGTTCAGGGTGCTGAGCAGCGGCTCGAACAGCTCACTGCCCAAGGCCTTGAACAATGCCTGGTCGCTCACCCCCAATGCCTTGTGCCGCACCCGCTGGGCTTCCTCGAACAGCGAGAAGTAGCCGAACGGTTTCCACAGCGCGCGGCTGGCACCATTGCCCAGCAGCAGGGCGGTGCTGGGGTGGCGCTGGTTGAGGTCGGCCCAGGTGGGCAAGTGGGCGTCGAGTGCGGGCATGGGCGGTCCATTGGGTGTGGCGGAAAACGCCGGGGACTTTAGCATGTCATGCAGAGTGTGCGAGGCTTGCGCCCTCAAGGACTGCACCGTTGACCTTGCCGGCGTCTTCCAGAGGCCGGCCCCGATCTGCAAAGGACTACCCATGTACAAGACCCTTCTCCTGGCCACCTTGCTGGCAAGTACCGCGGCCCATGCCTCCGACGGCAAGGCCCTCGCCAAGGCCCAGGACATCCCGCATCCGGCCGTGATCGCCCATCGTGGCGCCTCGTTCGACGCGCCCGAGTCCACCACCCCCGCCTATCTGCTGGCCCGTGAACTGGGCGCCGACTACCTGGAAATGGACTTGCAACGCACCCGCGATGGCGTGCTGGTGGTGCTCCACGACGATGTGCTGGCCCGCACCAGCGACGTCGCCGAACGTTACCCCGAGCGCAAGGCGAGCCCGGTCAGCGCCTTCACCTTGGCCGAACTCAAGGCGCTGGACGCCGGCAGCTGGTTCAACAAGGCCTATCCACAGCGTGCCCGCGAAGCGTTCAAGGGCCAGCGTATCCTGACCCTGGACGAAGTGATCGATATCGCCGAAGGCAACCCCGAGCGTCACCCGGGCCTGTACATCGAGACCAAGGAGCCGGCGCAGTTTCCCGGTATCGAGCAGGACCTGAAAAAGCGCCTCGAAGCCCGTGGCTGGCTCGACAAGCCGGGCAAGGTGATCTTGCAGACCTTCGATCGCAACAGCCTCAAGCTGCTGCACGAGGCCATGCCGCAGGTGCCGAAGATCCTCTTGCTGTGGGTGGCCAAGGGCAGCATCGAGCCGGCCTCGGGGCAGGACTTCGCCGAGTCCGGTGAGCAGGACAAGTCGGCCTTCTACGCCCGTCAGCAACCCAAGGACCGTGCCGAGTTCCAGCGCTGGCTCGACTATGCCAAGGCCGGCGGCGCCATTGGTACCGGCCCTTCGGCAATCCGCACTCACCTCGGCGAGCAGAGCTACTCCGACCTGATCCAGCCGTGGATGAACCAGGCCAGCCACGACAAGGGGCTGCTGGTGCACGTGTACACCCTCGACGAGGCGGTGGACTTCGACAAGGCGATGAAAGCCGGCGTCGACGGCATCTTCACCAACCGTGCCGGTGAGCTGATGCGTTTCTATAAACGACCGATGCCACAGAACGAAGGCCAGTTGCTGCGCAAGCTGGGTTACTGATCGGCAACATGATGCTGGCGATGGCCGAATGACATGTGTGAGAATGATAGGAATTCCTATTAAAGGCCCTCGCCACATCCGCAATGACCTCCCTTTCCAGTTGGCAGGCCCGGCCAGCCCTCCAGGCAGCCGTCGACGACCTGCTTGCCCATTACAGTGATCTGCGCCGCTACCTCTGCGGGCGGCTGCGCAACCCTGACGACGCCGCTGATATCGCCCAATCCAGCTTCGCCCAGGCCTACGCCCATGCGCTCAACGCACCGGTAATCAATGCCCGGGCCTTGCTGTTCCAGGCGGCGCGCAACCTGTGCATCGATCAGTACCGGCGGCGCAGCACCGAACTGGCGGCGCTGGAAGACTGGCTGGCACGGGCTGACTGGCTCAGCCCCAGCGTTGAAGAAATCATGATCGCGCGCGAACAGTTGCAGCACCTGATCGCACGCATTGAACGCATGCCCAAACTGCGCCGCGAAGTGTTCGTGCGCGTGCGTCTGCACGGCCACAGCCACCGTGAAGTGTGCGAGGCCCTGGGGCTGTCGGCCAAGTCGGTCGAGTTGCATATCGCCCGGGCGGTCTTCGACCTGTCCGAGCTGCGTCTGGCGAGCCGTCATGACTGAGCCGGCCGCGCCACGCAAGGTGCAGCAGGCGCTGGTCTACCTGGCGGCGCTGCAAGGGGATGATCCCGAACGCGTGCGCAAGACCCATGGCCTGGCGCAGCGCTGGCGCGGTCGCAGCGCCGAGCATGAGCGCGCCTGGCTGGAGGCCGAGCAGCGCTGGCAACTGGTTCACCGCCTCGCCCCGCAACTGCGTGGCGCCTTGCAACCGCAGGCTTGTGATGTGGGGCGTCGGCGGGTGCTGCGCCAGGGCGGCGCGCTGGCCTTGCTGCTGGCCGCAGGTGGTTGGCTGGGCTGGATGTACAAGCGCACCGCAGCGTTCGGCCAGGACCTGCAGACGGCCCACGCGCAAGCGCCGCAGGCCTTGGCACTGCCCGATGGCAGCCAGCTGCTGGTGGCGGCCGAAAGCAACCTGCGGGTGCGCTTCGATCACGGCCAGCGCCAGGTCCTGCTGCTGCACGGCAATGTCTTCTTCGATGTGGCTCATGAGCTGTGGCGGCCATTCCTGATCAGTACCCGCCTGGGCGTGGTACAGGTGCTGGGTACCGCGTTCACGGTCAGCGACCGGGGTGGTCAGGTCCAGGTGGCCGTAGCCAGGGGGCGGGTGCAGGTACGCGACCTGCAGGGTGGCGAACAGGTGCTGCAGGCTGGCGAGCGCATCTGCCTGGAGGGCGAAGGGCGGTTGGGCAGCCTGCGCGCCGGTGGCCAGTACGGGCCAGACCAGGCGCATTGGCAGCGCGGTTGGTGGTCGTTCACCGACCAGCCGCTTGTCGAGGTGATCGGTGAGCTGAACGCTTATGCAGCGC
Organism: Pseudomonas sp. CCOS 191; assembly: GCF_001007005.1. Taxonomy (NCBI): domain Bacteria; kingdom Pseudomonadati; phylum Pseudomonadota; class Gammaproteobacteria; order Pseudomonadales; family Pseudomonadaceae; genus Pseudomonas; species Pseudomonas sp. CCOS 191. The sequence goes on along the minus strand of NZ_LN847264.1, from coordinate 4,779,305 downwards.
AGGCCGTCAAGGTCGACCCCGGGCTGGTCAACCTGCGATTGACCGGGAGTTTCCCCAGTGACCAGCCTGAGGTATTGCTCGATGCCTTGCCGGGCATCCTGCCGGTCAGCGTGCAGGCGCTGGGCGGGCAACGTCTGATCGTGCCGCGCTGATCCTCTGAAAAACGTTTGAGGGGTAAACCGCCGCTGCCGCGTCATCAGCTGTGAACCCACCTCCTGCAAGGACTGATCATGTCGCTTTTCACCTCCCGCTTCCCCGGCACCCTGCGGCGCCTGGCACTGGCCTGCGCCCTGGGTGGCAGCGGCCTGGCCCTGGCCGATAGCCAGCCGCTGAACCTCGACTTGCCGGGCCAGTCGCTGGAGGCCACGGTGCATGCCCTGGCCCATGCCTCGGGAGTGGCGATCGCCGCCGACAGCCGTGTATTGGCCGGGCGCAGCACGCCTGCCTTGCAGGGGTGCTACACCGTGCTGCAGGCGCTGCGCCAGCTGCTGGCCGGCAGCGACCTGGTGGCGGTGGAGGAAAACGGCGTGATCATCCTGCGCGGCCCGACCGACCAAGGTGCCCTGACCTTGGGGGCGACCACGGTCAACGCCTCTGGCTTCAACAGTGACCTGCCGGAAAGCTACAGTGGCGGCCAGGTGGCCCGCGGCGCGCGCATCGGCATGCTGGGCAATCGCGACCTGATGGACACCCCCTTCAGCGTCACCGCCTACACCGCCAAGACCATCGAGAACCAGCAAAGCGGCACGGTCGGCGCGGTACTGCGCAACGACCCGTCGATCCGCTTCAGCACCGGCGAAGGGCATGCCTACGAGAACTTCATGATCCGCGGCTATGCGCTGGACTCCACCGAGCTGGCGCTGGGTGGCCTTTACGGCCTGGCGCCCGATGGCCATGTGCCGACCGAATTCCTCGAGCGCGTCGAAGTGCTCAAGGGGCCGGGCGCGCTGCTCAATGGCATGGCGCCCAACGGTGGCGTGGGCGGGGTGGTCAACCTGGTACCCAAGCGCGCCGGCGATACGCCGCTGACCCGGCTGACCAGCAGCTATGTGTCCGATGGCTATGTCGCCGAGCATGTCGATGTCGGGCGGCGCTTTGCCGAGGGGCGCTTCGGCATTCGCTTCAATGGGGTCTATGGCAGCGGCGACACCGGCGTCGACGAGCAGTCCAAGGACCGCACCTTGGCGGCGTTGGCACTGGATTACCGAGGGGACGACTTCAAGCTCGAGCTGGATGCCTACGAAAGCCACGAGAAACTGGAGAACGGCAGCCCGATGATGGCCGGCTTCAGTGGCCTCAATCACGTAACCCGCGCACCCAAGCCAGACACCAACATCCTCGAAGGCATCCACGCCCGGCAGATCAGCAAGGCCGTGGTGGTGCGTGGCGAGTACCAGCTCGATGACAGCTGGACCGCCTACGCCAGCGTCGGTGGTGCCCGCACCCGATACGACGGCTTCCTCAACGGCACCCGGGTGGTGGTGAACAAGGCCGACGGCACGGCCACGGGGGAAACCTACAACCAGGCCGGCTACACCCACAGTCTTTCCACCGAGGCCGGCCTGCGCGGCAACTTCATGACCGGTCCGGTCAGCCACCAACTGGTGCTCAGCACCACCTTGCTGCACCAGGACATCGGCCGTGCGCCGACGGTCACCGGCGCCAAGTACCCCACCAATATCTACCACCCGGGCAAGGCGATCATTGCGGGTGACCACGGCAGCAGCGACAAGACCGGCGACAACACCCTGTCGAGCTTTGCCGTGGCAGATACCCTGGGCTTCATGGACGAGCGTGTGCTGCTCACCCTCGGCGTGCGTTCCCAGCGCGTGCGACAGAAGATGAGCAACCCTTCGTACGACGAACGCAAGCTGACCCCCGCCGTGGGTATCGTGCTCAAGCCCTGGGAGGCACCGGTATCGCTGTATGCCAACTACATCGAGGGGCTGACCCAGGGAGGCATGGTCACCGACCAGAAGGCCGCCAACTACGGCGAGCAGTTCGCGCCCTATGTCGCCAAGCAGATGGAGGCCGGGGTGAAGTGGGACCTGGGCGACTTCACCCACACGCTGGCGGTGTTCCAGATCGACAAGCCCAGCATGATCTACGACAAGCCCAGCAATCGTTACAACGATGACGGCGAGCAGCGCAACCGTGGCGTGGAGTGGACGATGTTCGGCGAAGTCGTCCCCAGCGTACGCCTGCTCGGTGGCGTGACCTACACCCGCGCGGTGCTGAGCAAGACCGCCAATGGCGCCATGGACGGCAACACCGCCCGCGGCGTGCCGGCCTGGTCGGCCAACCTCGGCGCCGAGTGGGACCTGCCTGGGGTCGAGGGCCTGACCCTGACCGCCCTGGGTATTCACAGCAGCTCCCAGTACCTCGATTCCGCCAACCAGCTGAAGATCCCGCAGTGGACTCGTTATGACCTGGGCGCACGCTATGCGACCAAGGTGCTGAGCAAGGACGTGACCCTGCGCGCCAGCCTGGAGAACGTCGAGAACCGCGCCTACTGGGCCGGTGTGTTCAACGATGGTTATGCGACGGTCAGCGAACCGCGCACGCTCAAACTCTCCGCCAGCGTCGACTTCTGAGGTGAACATGCAGCGATTGAAGCGCTTGGGCGGAGCATGCCTGCTGGCCACGCTCTATTCGAACCTGGCCCTGGCGAGCACGTACGCCGATCTCGAGGTTGGAAAACCGGTTGCCGGCCAGGTCGGCGCAGCGCATCCGCCAGCCTGGCAAGTGGCGCTCAAGGCTGGGGACCTGGTGCGTGGTCGGCTCGACGGTGACGTCAGCCTGCGCCTGCTGGACGCCGAAGGGCGTCCGTTGCGCCTGCTGATCGACGGCTTGGACCAGCCCCGCGAGTTCCTGTTCGTCGCGGCGCAGGACGGTCGCTACGCGGTGCGCGCCGAACCCCTGGCGATCCGCCCGGCAGCGCGTTTCAGCCTGAGCCTGGAGCAGGTCCTGCCTGCCGGCGAGCAACGCCGTACACCGGCGGCGCTGCTCAGCCCGACCCTGCGCGCCCTGCAGCAGCACCTGGCAACGGGTGGCGCCAGCGAGGCCTTCTGGCAGGCCCGTGCCGTTGAGGGAACGCCATTGGTCGAGGCCATTGCTGGGCAACCCGCCAAGCGCCTGGTCACCTTCCTCTGGCGCGGGGCACGGGACAACGTGAGGATGTTCGGCGCCCCCACAGGCAATCACGAACCGCTGTCCCGGCTGGGCACGAGCGATGTCTGGTTCCACAGTTTCGAGGTACCTGCGACGACCCGCCTGAGTTATCAGATGGCGCCGGATGTGCCGGTGTCCGACGACCGCCGGGTGATCCTGGCCAGTACCCGGCGCGATCCGTTGAACCCGAATACCTTCGCCGACGGCAGTGGCGACGCCTGGTTGTCGCGCTCACGGCTGGAACTTGCGGATGCCCCACCCCAGCCGTGGGTGGCCGAGCGTGCCGGGGTGGCCCGTGGCAGCCTGGAGCGCAGGCGCCTGGCCAGCGAGGTGCTGGGCAACGAGCGCGATATCTACCTCTACCGCCCGGCAGGTTGGCGCCCGGGCAAGGCCGACCAGGCCTTGCTGGTGCTGTTCGATGCCCATGCCTATACCCGCCAGGTGCCGACGCCGACGATACTCGACAACCTGATTGCTGACGGCCTGATCCCGCCCACCGCAGCGCTGATCATCGCCAACCCCAGCAGCGAAAGCCGTGAGCGGGAGTTGCCGCCCAACCCACTGTTCGCAAGGTTCATGGCCGAGGAACTGATGCCTTGGGCCAGCCACCAGGGGCTCGCGGCACCAGCCTCGCGCACCGTGGTGGCAGGGTCCAGCTACGGCGGCCTGGGGTCGGCCTACCTGGGCCTCAGGCACCCGGAGTTGTTCGGCAATGTGCTGAGCATGTCCGGTTCCTACTGGTGGCCGATGGCCGGTGACGAATCTGGCTGGCTAACCCGCGAGTACGTCAAGGCACCACGCCAGCCGTTGCGGTTCTACATGCAGTCGGGTCTGTTCGAAGGACCGAAAATTCTCGACACCAACCGCCACTTGCGCGATGTGTTGCTGGCCAAAGGGTACCGTGTGGAACAGGTGGAGTTTCCGGCTGGGCATGACTATCTGCAGTGGCGGGGGAGCCTGCCCTGTGGGTTGATCAGCTTGCTTGGGCAGGGGACACAGGCTGTTGCGCGGGCTTGTGTGCCGTAATACCGAGCCCACGTCCAGTTCAAGGGACGTCGTGCGTGATCAGTGGGAAAGTGCTTTCAGAACGTGGTCAGGATCGTTGTGGATGGCCCTCAACAGGGCTTTGGCGGGCCCTGTAGGTTCTCGACGTCCCTGTTCCCAGTTACGCAAGGTGGCCACCTGCACGTCGATCATCTCGGCAAAGCGTAGCTGTGATAGCCCGGTCGCCTTGCGGATGCTCTTTACCTGGAGGGCGTCGATTTCGAACTGACGGGAGGGAGGGCGTTGACCTTGGATGATCTCATCCATTTGTTCAACGCTTTCCATCAGTTTGTCGAACAGGTGGTTCATATGACTACCGCGCTTCTATTTTAGATTTGATGGCGTTCCCCGAAGCCTACTGATCATTGCGTGCGTGGATATGTCATTCGCTTCTGTTAGCAATGTAGTCCCCCTCCCTCAATCCGCAGCACCCTCCCGCCGAGCCCTGTTGCGCCATACCCGATACGCCCGAATCCCCGCCCGTACCGAGCCGAACAGCAGTTTCTCCTCCATCTCCCGCGCCATCCCGGAACGCACCAGCATGCGCAGGAAGGTGCCGCGGGCGCGGGCGATGGCGAAGTGGATGCCCTGGGCGGCGAGGGTGTCGCGCACCTCGCGCAGGGCGGCGATGCCGCTGACGTCGATGCTGGTCACAGCTTCCGCATCGAACAGCACCACCTGGGTTTTCTCCACGTTCTGCACGGCTTCGAGCAGGCGCATCTTGAAGTAGTCGGCGTTGAAGAACAGGATCGCGTCGTCGAAGCGGTACACCAGCAGGCCGGGTACGGTACGGGCATCCTTGTGTTGGCGCACGTCCACCTGGCCCTCGATGCCCGGCACCCAGCCAAGCACCGCGTCGGTGGGCTGGTAGATGCTGTAGAGCAGGCGCAGGATGGCCAGGGTCACGGCGAACACGATGCCCGGCAACACGCCCAGGCCGAGTACGCCGACCGTGGTCAGCAGGCACAGCCAGAACTCGAAACGGCTGAGCTTGCGGATGGTCTTGAGCGACTTCACGTCGATCAACCCCCAGCCGGCCATGAGCAGCACCGCGCCCAGCGCAGCCTGGGGAATCCAGGCCATTGGCGCGGTGAAGAACAGCAGGATCAAGGCGATCACCAGTGCGGCAATAATGCCCACCAGTTGGCTCTTGCCGCCGACCATGTCGTTGACTGCGGTGCGCGAGTCGGCGCCGCTGATGGCGAAGCCCTGGGAAATACCGGCGGCCAGGTTGCTCACGCCCAGCGCGAGGAACTCATGGTTGGCGTTGATCGCGTAGCCGTGGCGGGCGGCGAAGCTGCGGGCGGTGAGCATGGCGCTGCAGAAACTGATGGTGGCGATACCCAGGGCGTCGCGCAGCAGGCTCTTGGTTTCCGCCAGGGAGCTCTGTGGCCAGGCCAGCTCGGGAATGCCCGCCGGCACCGGGCCGAGGATCGCCACGCCGAAACGGTCCAGGCCGAACAGTCCGGCAAGGGCGGTGAATACCACCACTGTCACCAGCGCCGCCGGCAGCCGCGGATAGCGCCGTGGCAGCCAGATCAGCAGGCCCAGGCCGGCCAGGCCAATGGCCAGCGTCAGCCAGTGAATCTCGCCCAGGCGCTGGAAGAAGTTGATCAGGCTGAGGATGAAACCGTCGCCTTCGATCTTGAAACCCACCACCTTCGACAACTGCCCGGCGAGCAGGCTCAGGCCGATGCCATTGAGGTAGCCGATGAGGATCGGCCGCGAGAAGAAGCTGGCGATAAAGCCGGCTCGCGCCACCCCGGCGGCGATCAGCATCGCGCCCACCAGCACGGTGACGATCACCGACAGCTCGGCGATGCGTTGCGGGTCGCCCATGGCCAGCGGTGCCACGGCGCCGCCGATCATGGCGCAGGTGGCGGCGTCGGGGCCGACCATCAATTGCCGTGAACTGCCGACCAGGGCATAGACCATCATCGGCAGCACGCAGGCATACAAGCCGTACTGTGGCGGCAGGCCTACGATCTGCGCATAGGCGATGGCGATGGGGATCTGGATCGCGGCCACCGACAGGCCGGCCTGCAGGTCAGCATGGAACCACTCGCGGCGGTAGTGCAGCAGGTTGGCCAGGCCCGGTAGCCAGCGGGAGAGAAACATGCGCAGTCCTTTGGAGGTGTTTCACAAAGCGTAGCGGTCAGGCGCCACGAACGACTGGGCATTCAAGCCAATTGGCGCGGCGATGGCTATGGGCCAGATCAACAAAGGCACGTTGGAAACGAAAAAACAGTCGACGCTCCTTTTGACAGAGACGACGTGGACGGAATACGAGTTGGAGCGGGAGAGTGAATCGAACGGTTATAGGACAAACTTCGGGCAGGGGAGATGAGCGGCCAAGGAATTCGCGAGGAGCGCTTTCATTATCGTTTTTGAGTAAACCATCTGGATCGGTAGCGAATTTGAGTGTTCCGTAGTATTTTTGCGTCTGACGGCTGACGGTATCGTTTTGCGGTTACGGTCAAAAAATATTAGCGTTTTTGGGCTTCCGGTAGAGGTTTTTCCATGCAGGTCGGTTTCAAGGCGTTAGCCACTCGGTACGGAGTTAATCCGGTACAACCTCTGCGCGTCGATTCGGCCATCGGCACAGTGCGAGCAAGCCGCGACACCGGTAGTCAAGTAGAAAACAGGTTTCCGCCCAACTACCGGCCCGACGATGATTTTGCAGGCCACTTCGAGTTCGGGCTCAAATACGAGGAGATTCACCTTGAGTTCTTCGCCCGCCTGTTTGCCGTCGTAGGACCCGAGCCAATCGAAGCTTGGTGCCGGCGTTCCCCTTTTGGCCAGTACGCTCGGCGCACCGGTTTTCTATACGAGTGGCTGACGGGGCAACATCTGGATGTGCCTGATGTGACCAATGGCGCCTATATCGATGCCGTGCCGCCCGCCCACTACCTGATCCGCACGGCGCCGCTTCGATCTCGCCGCTGGCGGGTCAACGACAATCTGCCAGGCACGCCTGGGTTTTGCCCGCTTATCCGGCGAACCGACACCGTGCAGCAAGCCTTGCAGTTTGACCTGAGAGCCGCTTTGGGAGAGCTCGATCAGACCTTCGGCCCCGACATCCTGATGCGGACGGCGAGTTGGTTGACGTTGAAAGAGTCGCGCGCCAGCTTTCTGATTGAGAAAGAGGAAGGCCAAGCTGGCCGCATCCAGCGCTTTGCACATGTCATCGCGCAACACTGCGGCCATATCGATGAACCATTGAGTGACCGAAGTCTGCGTCTCTTGCAGGTAGGTATCCTGGGGCACGATGCATTTGGCCTGGGGTTGCGGCGCTCCCCCGTTTTTGTCGGGCAATCCACGATGCGCGAGAACATCGTGCACTACGTCGCCCCTCATTTTGACGACCTTGCCCCGATGCTTGCTGGCCTCAACGAATTCGAGATGGCCACCCGGGGCGCCGAGTCGCTTGCGCGCGCCGCGGCATTGGCGTTCGGCTTCGTCTACATCCATCCGATGAGAGACGGAAATGGGCGAATCCACCGTTTCCTGATCAACGACACTCTGGTTCGGGACCAGGCGGTTCCGAATGGCGTGATATTGCCTGTTTCAGCAACCATTACCAGCTCGACCGAGTTCCGTGCCGGCTATGATGCGACACTGGAGCAGTTCTCCCGACCATTCATGCGGCGTTATGCGGCATCCTGTCGCTTTGGCACGCTTGTGGCCTACGAAGACGGTACGCCGAGCAACTTCGAGTTCGACGATTACGAAGATGCGCGCTTCGCCTGGCGCTATCCGGATCTGACCGCACATGTTCTCTATACCGCGCGCGTCGTGGAACACACGATTCGAACGCAGATGGCGGAAGAAGCCAGGATCCTTGTCATCTTCCAGCTCGCCCAAGAGCGTTTAAAAGATGTTGTGGAGATGCCAGACCAGGATGCAAGCCGCATCATTCGCGCGGTGAAGGAGAATGGCTGGAATGTTTCAGGCAAGCTCAAGAAGCAATATCCGCAGCTCGACGACGAGCGCCTCGCAGCGCGAATTGTGGATGCCGTTCGGTCGGCGTTTGAAGACCGAGAAGGGCAATGAGGATTGACCTTGGCATTCTCAGCGGTGCTTTGAATTTCAAGCGCAGAAACGAAAAAAGGAGCCGAGGCTCCTTTTGACAGCGACGACGTTATTGGAACGTCGTGCGGGGAATGCGAGATGGAGCGGGTAGAGGGAATCGAACCCTCCTCAATAGCTTGGGAAGCTATAGTTTTACCAATAAACTATACCCGCTTCGAAGCCAGACTTTTTACCAGAACCCTCCTCGAATGAGAAGCCCCAAGCTTGTAAAAAAGCCTGTCGGCGGCCCGTAGCCTGCGGGTGGCGAGGGCTACAGGACGCCGATGCGTTCAGATCGCCAGTGCATGCTGCCCCGGTTCCTGTGCGTAGCGTTGGCGGGATTCACGCAAGGCCGGCTTGAGGAAACCGAGCATGGCATCGCGGGTATCCTCGCAGGCGCTCTTGTGCTCCATGTCCAGGAAGTGGCCGGCCCCGCGGATCACGCTGAACTGGCTGCGCCCCACATGGCGGCTGAACTGGCGCGCATCCTCGACAGTGGTGTACTCGTCGCGGTCGCCGTTGATGAACAGCACCGGGATGTCGATGTTGCGCGCGGCCTTCAGTGCCCGCTCCAGGTCGTGGTCGAGTACCTGGTTGATGTGGAAGTGCATCTGCGCGTACTCATGGCTGTCCAGGCTGCTGACGTGCCGGTAGTTGAAGCGCTTGAACAACGACGGCAGGTACTTGCCGATGGTGTCGTTGACCAGGTTGCCCACCTGGTAGCGGTCGCAGGCGGCGAGGTACTGGCAACCGCGGTCCAGGTAGTCGCGCATCGGTTCGTTGATCACCGGCGAGAACGAGCTGACGATGGCCTTCTTCACCAGCCGCGGCTGGTGCGCCAGGGCCAGCAGGGTGCAGGCGCCGCCCCAGGAGAACGACATCACGTGATCGGCACGGAAGTGCTCGATCAGTTCGAGCAGAATGTGCGCCTCGGTCTCCTTGGTCAGCAACCGTTCATGGCGGTTGTGGGGTTTCGACTTGCCGGCGTATGGCTGGTCGTACAGCACCACGTTGAACTGCGGGTGCAGGTTGCGCACTGTCTGTGCAAAGGACGCCGTCGTGGCCAACGAGCCATTGATCAGGATGATCGTCTTCTCGGCGCCCTGCGCGCGATGGAACTCCGTGTAAACCCGGTACTGCCCTTGGATATCAAGTACAGCGATTTCTGGCCTCATGTCATCGACTCCTGGCGCAAAAAGGGTATTCGCGTCACCTTGTGGCCTGCGTGGTCGCTTGGCGGGCTGGCGCCGAACCGACCGGAATGGCCATCAGGGTGCACGTGCTTTATGACAGGTAGGCATTCGCCTGGAACTGAAAACCGGTGGGCCCTTGTGTCGATCCTTGACGCTGGTGTCGACGGTATTGTTGTGGCGGGCGATTACCGTGCCCCAGGGCATCGAGACCCCGGGTGGCCGGTAAAGGGCGTCTTGGACTACGGTTGTGACTGGTTGGTCACATGCAGACCGACGAGTTAGCAGTCAAGCAGCGCGGGCAGGATCGCGCAAGTGCCGTCGGGACAATCTTTCGTGGGAAACCGCCGAATGGTGATCGGCTCAGACCGAGGCGATTTCCGCGTCGGTCAGCGCCCTGAACTCTCCGGGATGCAATATCGGGTCCAGTGTGATCGACCCCATGCTTTCCCGATGCAGCGCCACCACCTTGTTCTGGAAGTGTCCGAACATCCGCTTCACCTGGTGATAGCGGCCCTCGACGATGGTCAGGCGCGCGCTGCGCGGGCCGAGGATATCCAGCTGCGCGGGCAGGGTGGTGAGGTCTTCGAAGGCGAAGTAGAAGCCTTCACGGAACCTGTCGACGTAGTGCGCACCAATCTCGTCCTCGGTGTGCACCAGATAGGTCTTGGGCTGCTTGGTCAGGGGCTGGGTCAGGCGCCGCGACCACTGGCCATCGTTGGTCAGGATCATCAGCCCGGTGGTGTTGTAGTCCAGGCGCCCGGCGATGTGCAGCTCATCGCGCAGCGCCGCCGGCAGCAGGTCGAGCACGGTGCGGTGCTGCGGGTCCTGGGTGGCGCTGACGCAACCGCTTGGCTTGTGCAGCATCAGGTAGCGTGCCGGGCGCCCGGCCTGGTGGACCTGCTCGTCCACTTCGACGCGGCTGAATTCACGCACTTCCAGCAGCGGGTCGGCGGTCGTCATGCCGTCCACGCGCACACGCCCTTGCGCCAGCAGCAAGCGCACTTGCTGGCGGTTGTAGCAGGGCAGGTTGCCGAGGAATCGGTCGAGGCGCATGGAGGGTCGTTTGCGGGAAATCGGCGCGCAGTCTAACGGATAGTGCGCGCCTGCGCTGCCTTGAGCTGCGCGTCCACCTGTGCGCAGCGCGGACACAGGCAGGCCTTGTCGCGCAGTTCGGCGGGCAGGGCTTCGATGACTGCCGAGTCGATGACCACCTCGAAGCACCAGCAGCCTTGCGTGGCGTTGCGCGGATCGGCCAGGCCGCATTGGTTGAGGGCGCCGCAGGCGGGGCAGCGTTGGGGGTCAGGCATGGTCGGTTCCGGGCATCTCGCTGCAGACGCGGTTGCGTCCACCTTGTTTGGCACGATAGAGGGCGTGGTCGGCGCGGGTCAGCAGATTGTGCAGGCTGTCGCCGCGCTGCAGGGCGGACAGGCCGATGCTCGCGGTCAGGCGCAGTGGCTGGTCGGCATAGCTGAAGGTCAGCTGCTCGGTGCGCCGACGGATCTTCTCCGCCACTTCGATGGCCTGGCGGCCTTCGGCTTCACGCAGCAGCACGATGAACTCCTCGCCGCCCCAGCGGCAGAGTATATCGGACTGGCGCAGGCTGCTCTGCAGCACATTGGCGAACTGGCGCAGCACTTCGTCGCCGGCCAGGTGGCCGTGGGTATCGTTGAGGGCCTTGAAATGATCGAGGTCGATCAGCAGGGCGACCAGCGGCGCGCTGTCGCGCTGGGCCTCGACCAGCGCCTGGCCGGCCAGCAGGTCGAAGCTGCGGCGGTTGGGCAGGCCGGTGAGGCTGTCGAGGGTGGCCAGCGCCTCGGCGTTGTCCTGGTGGCGCTTGACCATGGCGTTGAGCAGCGACAGCACGACCAGGGTGATCATCGCGCAGATCGCCAGGTTCAGGTACAGCGACTGGCGGATGCGCTCCAGGGCGCCGGTCTCGCGCTTGTCCACCAGCAGGTACCAGCCCAGCTCCGGCAGCAGGCGCACGTTGAGGAAGTGGCTGTGGCCGTCGTTGTCGGTGTACTCATGGCTGCCGGTGGTGGGTGTCGGCATGCGCGCCAGCAACGCCTGCCACTGGTTGCTGTCGGCCAGTTGCTGGCCGGCGCGCAGGCCGTGGGGGCCACCGTCGGAGCCGGTCAGCAGGACCTTGCCCTGGGCATCGGTGAACAGCACCGAACGCTGGTACCTGCGTTGATAGTCGTCGATCAGGCGCACCACCGACTCCACGCTCAGGCCCACCCCGGCGGCGCCGATGAAGCGTTGCTGGTAGTCGAGCACGCGGTGGTTGATGAACACGGTGAGCTTGTCCTGGTTGGCCATGTCCAGGTCGACATTGATCTCGTAGGGTTTGTTCGACTGGCGCAGGCGGAAGTACCAGGCGTCGCGCCAGGCATCGGGGCGTACCTGCTTGAGCACGCCCTTGGCCTGGTAGTAGGTGAGGCTGCGGTCGGAAACGAAGAAGCTGGTGCAGGTGACCTGGCTGCCCATCACTTCGCCGAGGTAGCGGGTGACGCGCGTGGTGTCCTGCTCGCCGCCCAGCACCCAGTCCCGCAGGAAGGTGTCCTGGGCCATCATCGATGAGATCAGCACCGGGCGAATCAGGTCTTTCTGGATTTCCGAATAGACCGTGTCGGAGGTCAGCGGCAGTTCGGTGTTGACGATCCCGTCGCGGATCGCCCCGCGCGAGGCGTAGTAGCTCAACAGCGAGGTGGCCAGGAAGCCGCAGGCCAGCAACAGCAGCAGGGCAAGGATCAGCGAGCGTTGCGAGAACAGGGCGGAGGGCGAAGGCATGATCTTCCCGTGAAGTGTGCCGGTGGCCACATTCTAGTGAGATGACCGAAAAATGACTGCATGTTTTTCAGGGTTATACGACCTGTTTCAATTTGTTGCAGAAATGGCACCGAACCCTGGCGCGACTGTCTTATCCAGTGTCGATGAACGCATTGCCGTCGACGCCCGCCAGCGCCGCTGTGCCGGGCACCCCTGCGGTCCAGGAGGCCGCCATGTACCCACGAATCCTGCTCATCGTCCTGCTCGGACTGCTGACATCCGCCTGCGCCCCTTACTATGCGGACAACGGCTACTACCGCCGTGACTACTACACCAGCGATCGCTACGTTTACCCTGGCTACTACCGCCAGGATCGCTACTATGTGGCGCCGCAGCCACGCTATTACTACCAGCCCGCGCCGCGTTACTACCAGCCCGCGCCGCGTTACTACCGGCCCGCACCGGTGCCGCAGTACCGCCCTTATCCGGCGCCCGGCGTGCAGCCGCGCTGGCAAGGCAACCCGCGCTACGACTATGGCAACCGCCAGCGCTACGACTATGGGCGCGATCGCGACCGCCACGACTATCGCAATGACGATCGCCGAGGAGGTGATCGCTGGCATTCGAACGGGCAGGGCAATCGCGACCGTCGACCAGACGGCGGACGAGGTGGCGAGCGGGGCTGGTCGCGTTGACCGCGTGCGGACAGGCCCCGCGATGCGTCATCCCAGTTCCGCCAGCGGGTGCCGCCCCTCCCAGACCTTGCTGAAATGTGCCTCCACCACCGCCGCTGGCACCTGCGCCACATCCGGCCAGTGCCAGTGCGGGGTGTTGTCCTTGTCCAGCAGGCGGGCGCGCACCCCTTCGCTGAACTCCGGGTGACGGCAGCAGTTCAGGCTCATCGTGTACTCCATCTGGAACACCTGGGCCAGCGAAAGGTGCCGTGCCCGGCGGATCTGTTCCCATACCAGGTGCGCCGTCAGCGGGCAGCCCTCATGCAGGCGCTGACCCGCCGCCGCCAGCAACGGATCGGCATGCCGGGCCAGGCCGGCCAATGCCCGCCAGGCCGCGACGGGGTCGGCCACGTCGAGCACTTCGTCGATCACGGCCCGACGTGCCAGCCATTGCCCATCGGGCAGCTCCACGCAGGCACGGTGCTGTTCGGCCTTGAGCAGGCTGTTGAGCTGCAGGGCGGTCTGCTCCTGCCAGTTCAACTGCAGCAGCTCTTCGATCAGCGCCTCCTGCTGGTGCTCGCCCAGGAAGCGGTCGGCGAGGCCCAGGTCCAGCGCGTCGCGGGCATTGAGGGGCGCGCCGGTCAGCCCCAGGAACAGGCCAAGCTTGCCGGGCAGGCGGGCCAGGAACCAGCTGGCGCCGACGTCGGGATACAGGCCGATGCTGATCTCGGGCATGGCCAGGCGACTGCTGGGGGTGACGATGCGCACCGCGGCGCCTTGCAGCAGGCCCATGCCGCCGCCCAGCACGTGGCCATGGCCCCAGCACAGCAGGGGCTTGGGGTAGGTGTGCAGGTGATGGTCGAGACGGTACTCACTGGCGAAGAAGGTGGCCGCAAGCGGCGGTACGCTACCGGGGTGTTCGCGGCACGCCTGGACCAGCGCCCGCACGTCGCCGCCGGCACAGAAGGCCTTCGGCCCGTTGCCGCGCAGCAGCACGCAGACGATCCCGGGGTCGCTGGCCCAGGCGCGCAGCCGTTCGTCGAGCACTTCGATCATGGGCAACGTCAGGGCATTGAGCGCCTTGGGCGCGTCAAGGGTGGCGATGCCGATACGGGCGCCGTCGGCACCGGTCAATACCTCGCATTGAATGGACATGGGCTACCTCGCGCAAATCATCCCCTCAGTATGGCCTGCCGCGCCGAAGCTGCCGGTCGTCGGTCGGATCGATTGACAAGCCGGCCAGGCTTTCCTAGTGTCGCGGCACTTTGCTTTTGGATGCCCCCATGACCGACGACGATCGCATCAAACTCGAGCCCAGCTGGAAAGCCGCGCTGCGTGCCGAGTTCGACCAGCCCTACATGCATCAGCTACGCGAGTTCCTGCGCGGCGAATACGCCGCCGGCAAGGAGATCTACCCGCCCGGGCCGCTGATCTTCAACGCCCTGAACTCCACGCCGCTGGAGCAGGTCAAGGTGGTCATCCTCGGCCAGGACCCGTACCACGGCCCGGGCCAGGCCCATGGCCTGTGTTTCTCGGTGCAGCCGGGCATCGCCACGCCGCCGTCGCTGGTCAATATCTACAAGGAGCTGCAGCGCGACCTCAACCTGCCGATCCCCAGCCACGGCTACTTGCAGAGCTGGGCGGAGCAGGGCGTGTTGCTGCTCAACACCACCATGACCGTGGAGCGGGCCAATGCGGCTTCGCATGCGAAGAAGGGGTGGGAATTCTTCACCGACCGGATCATCCAGGTGGTCAGCGAGCAGTGCCCGAACGTGGTGTTCCTGCTATGGGGCGCGCATGCGCAGAGCAAGCAGAAGCTGATCGATGCCAGCAAGCACCTGGTGCTCAAGTCGGTGCACCCGTCGCCGTTGTCGGCCTACCGCGGGTTCTTTGGTTGCGGGCATTTCAGCCGCACCAACAGCTTCCTCGAGCAGCGCGGCATGGCGCCGATCAATTGGGCGTTGCCACCGTTGTGACCTGAAAAGAGGGCCGCGAAGCGGCCCATCTTGCTCAGTGCCTGGCCCACTGCCGGAACAACGGCTCGGCCAGGAACAGCACGAACAGCAAGCGCATCACCTGCAGCGCCGTCACCAGCGGCACCGACAGTTGCAAGGTCTCGGCCGTCAGGCTCATCTCGGCGATGCCCCCGGGCATCATGCCCAGGGTCAGCGAGCGCAGGTCCAGGTGCGTCAGCAGGCTCAGCGCCCAGGCCGCGCCGGCGGCGATCAGCATGCACAACGCCGTGGCCAGCAGGGTGCGCCCCAGGAACGATGGCGCCCGGCGGAAGAACGCCCGGTTGAAGTGGCAGGCCAGGCCACTGCCGATCAACCACTGGCCGATCTGGCTGGCGCCGTTGGGCAGGCCGATCTGCAGGTTACCCGCCAGGCTTATGCCGGCAGCCACCAGCAACGGCCCGAACAGCCAGGGGTTGGGTTGGCGCAGGCGTTGCCACAGCAGTGCCATGAGCACCCCAAGCGGCGCAATCAACGCCAGCCAGCCCCAGCTCACGCTGCCGGCATGGTTCAGCGGCACGCCATCGCCCAGCAGCAGTTTGAACAGCGCCGGCACGCACAGCACCACCGCCAGCACCCGCAGGCTCTGCGCCGCGGCCACCTGGCTGAGCACCGCGCCATTGCGCGCGCCGAGGTTGACCATCTCGCCCGAGCCGCCCGGCATGCTGGCGAAGAACGCCGTTGCCCGGTCTTCACCGGTGCGCCGCAGCAGCCACACGCTGATCACGCTGGAGACGGTGGTGAACAGCGCGCCGAAAAAGATCAGCGCGAAGTGGCTGGCCACCTGTTCGATCACCGCCGGGGTGAAGTGCAGGCCGATGCCGATGCCGATGATCCACTGCCCGCACTTGCGGCCATTGGGGATTTCACTGAGCTGCCAGGGGGTCAGGCAGCGCACCAGGATGATCGCCAGCAACGAGCCGACCATCCACGGCAAGGGCCAGCCGACCTTGCTGGCGGCAAAACCGCCCGCAAGGCCGACCAGCCCGGTGGCCCAGAACAGTGGCAACGACCGGTCAGGCATCGGCCATGGCCCGGCGCTGCAGGGCACGTTTGCGCCAGATGCGCAGCAGCGGCAGGCTCAACATGCAGACCACCAGCACCCACACGCCCATGCTGATCGGGCTCGACCAGAGGATGCCCAGCTCGCCATTGGAGATTGACAGCGCGCGACGCAGGTTCTGCTCCATCAGCCCGCCGAGGATGAAGCCCAGCAGGATCGGCGACAGCGGGAAGTCCAGCTTGCGCAGGATGTAGCCCATGATGCCGATGCCGACCATCAGGAACAGGTCGAAGGTGGTGGCATGCACCGCGTACACGCCGATCGCGGTGATGATCGCGATCACCGGCACCAGTGCCCAGTTCGGCACGGCAAGGATGCGGGTGAAGATGCGGATCATCGGGATGTTCAGGATCACCAGCATGATGTTGGCGATGAACAACGAGGCGATCAGGCCCCAGACGATGTCCGGTTGCTGTTCGAACAACAGCGGGCCGGGGGTGATGTTGTACAGCGTCAGGGCGCCGATCATCACCGCGGTGGTGCCCGAGCCTGGCACGCCCAGGGTCAGCATCGGCACCAGGGCGCCGCAGCAGGAGGCGCCGATGGCGGTTTCCGGGGCAGCCAGGCCGCGGGCGTCGCCCTTGCCGAACTTGCCTTTTTCGCCGGCGATGCGCTTCTCGGTCATGTAGGCCACGGCACTGGCCAGGGTCGCGCCAGCGCCCGGCAGCACACCCATGAAGAAGCCAAGCAGGCCGCAGCGGATGTTGACGGCGAACACCGACGCCGCTTCCTTGAGGTTGAACAGCATGCGCCCGGTGGCCTTGACCGCCACATGGCCATGGTGGGTCTTCTCCAGCAGCAGGAGGATCTCGCTGATCGAGAACAGCCCCAGCACCAGCACCACGAACTGGATGCCGTCGGCCAGGTGCACGCTGTCACCGGTGAAGCGGTACACGCCGCTGTTGGCGTCGATACCCACCGCCGAGAGGAACAGGCCGATCAGCGCGGCAATGAACGTCTTCAGTGGTTTGTCGCCGGCCATGCCGCCGAGGGCGACGATGGCGAACACCATCAGCACGAAGTACTCCGCCGGACCGAAGGCGATTGCCCATTTCGCCAGCAGCGGGGCGAACAGCACCATGCCGCAGGTGGCGATGAAGGCACCGATGAACGAGCTCCAGGCCGACAGCGACAGGGCCACGCCGGCCAGGCCCTGGCGGGCCATGGGGTAGCCGTCGAGGGTGGTCATCACGGTGGAGGCTTCGCCCGGGATGTTCAGCAGGATCGAACTGATCCGCCCGCCGTACTCGCAGCCCAGGTACACGGCGGCCAGCAGGATCAGCGCCGACTCCGGCGGCAGGCCGAGGGCGAAGGCGATAGGGATCAGCAGGGCCACGCCGTTGATCGGGCCCAGGCCCGGCAGCAGGCCGACCACGGTGCCGATCAGGGTGCCGGTCAGGGCGGTGACCAGGTTGTACGGGCTCAGGGCGACGCCGAAGCCCTGGCCCAGGTAGCTCAAGGTATCCATGTGTCAGTTCTCCAGTACGTCGAGCAGGCCGAGGGGCAGGGGGACGTCCATCACCCGGTCGAACAGCCAGTAGAGGAAGATGCTCATGCCCACCACCACGATGGCGCTGTGCAGCCAGCGGCCACCGTACAGGCGGGCCATGGGCAGGCCGACCAGGATGGCGCTGAGGATGAAGCCCAGCGCTTCGAAGGTGGCGGCGAAGACGATCAGCAGGCCGACGCAGGCGGCGATCTTGATCAGGGTCTCGCGGTCCAGCTCCGGTTCGTCGTCCTTGCGCACGATCGGCGTAGGGCGAATGGCCAGGTACAGCAGGCCCAGGCTCATCAGGCCAAGCATCAGCAGCGGGTAGGCGCGTGGGCCCACCGGTTCATAGGAGAAGGCAGCCTGGTAGGGCCAGGCCATCACGGCCAGCACGGCGCACAGCGCCAGCAGGACGAGGGCGAAGAGGCGTTGCAGGATCATGTAGAAATCCTCGAAAAGGATTGCCGAAGCACAACTCGGGATCTGTGCTGGCCGTATCGCTGGCAAGCCAGCTCCCACAGGACATCCGTCGCTTCAGAACCTCGCGCAGGCCCTGTGGGAGCCGGCTTGCCGGCGATGGGGCCAGTACAGGCTGCATGGCTTACTGGATCAGGCCGAATTCCCGGGCCAGCGCCTTGTAGTCCGCCACCTGCTTCTTCACATAGCCGTCCAGCTCTTCGCCGGTCATGGCGAACGGGAACAGTTCGCGCTGGTCACGCAACTTGGCGAATTCCTCCGAGGCCAGCAGCTTGTCGAACGAGGCCTTCCACCAGGCGTAGTCCTCGTCGCTGACCTTCGGCCCGAGGTAGAACCCGCGCACCACCGGCCAGACGATGTCGTAGCCCTGCTCCTTGGCGGTGGGGATGTCTTTCATCTCCGGCTCGTCCAGGCGGTTCTCGGAGAACACCGCGAGGATGCGCATGTTGCCGCTCTGGATGTGCGGCATGGAGTCGGAAATATCGGTGGAACCCACCTGGATGTGCCCGCCGAGCAGCGCGGTGGCGATCTCGCCGCCGCCTTCCAGGGCCACGTAGCGCAGGTCGCGCGGGTTGATGCCGGCGGCCTTGGCGATCAGCGCGGTCTGCATCCAGTCCTGGCTGCCGACGGTGCCGCCGGAGCCGATCACCACCTTGCTCGGGTCCTTCTTCAGGGCCGCGACCAGGTCATCGAGGGTCTTGTAGGGCGAGTCGCTCTTCACCGCGATGGCGCCATAGCTGGTGCCGACCGCCGCCAGCCATTTCACTGCGTTCTCGTCGAAGCGGCCGAACTTGCCCTGGGCCAGGTTCAGCAGCGAACCGCTGGACCAGGCCACCAGAGTGCCGGCATCGCCTGGCCGCTGGGCAACCACGGCGTTGTAGGCTACCGCGCCGACGCCGCCGGGCATGTAGGTCACGCGCATGGGCTTGCTGAGGATCTTCTCGTTGACCAGGGCGCTTTGCACCAGCTTGCAGGTCAGGTCGAAACCGCCGCCGGGCGAGGCCGGGGCGATGCATTCGGGGCGTTTGGGTTCGGCGGCCAGGGCGTTGCCGGCCAGCAGCAGGCAGCCGGTGGCCAGGACGAGGCGGCGCAGTGAAAAAGTCATCGTCTATCTCCGTGAGCGTTGTTGTTATGGGTTACCACAGAGCCACGCTGTAGCTCACCAGCAGCCGCACCTCGTCCGCGTCGCGGGCGAAGTTGGAGCGGAAGGTGGCGTTGCGCAGGCGCACGGCGACGTTCTTCAACGGGCCGCTTTGTACCACGTACTTCAGTTCGGTATTGCGTTCCCACTCCTTGCCCTCGCCGCCGGCGGCACGGCTGACGTTGTCGCCGCTGATGTAGCGGGTCATGAATGTCAGGCCGGGGATGCCGAGGGCGGCGAAGTTGTAGTCGTAGCGTGCCTGCCAGGAGCGCTCGTCGGCGCCTGCGAAGTCATTGATCTGGACGAAGTTGACCAGGTAGGGGTCGGCGCCATCGACGTAGGGGAAGGCGCTGTCGCCGGAGAGCTGCTGCCAGGCGCCGCTGACCTTGTGCCCGCCCAGGGTGTAGCTGAGCATGCTGTTGACGGTGGTGTTGTCGATCTTGCCGGCCTTGGCCGCGCCGGCATCGTCGCTGATCGCCAGGCGCAGGTCGGCGCCCAGGGTGCCCGGGCCCCACGGCTGGGTGGCGAGCATGCCGAGGAAGTGCTGGCGGTAGATGTCGTCGAGCTGGGCGAAGTGGTAGCTGCCGGTGATGCGGTCGGTGAACTGGTAGTCCAGGCCGCCGGTGTCGAAATGGTCGGCGCTGAAAGTGCCGCCGAAGCGACTGTTCTTGTTGTTGAGGGCCAGGTCTTCCCAGTTGGTGTCGTTGCGGTCCTTGGCTTTTTCCAGGCGGGCGCCGGTGAAGGTCAGGCCTTTGATCTCCTTCGAGGTGACCAGGCCGCCTTCGAAGGTCTGCGGCAGGATGCGCCCGTCGTTGGGCTGCAGCGTTGGCAGCTCGGGGATCAGCGTGCCGACCTTCAGTTCGGTCTGCGAGACCTTGACCTTGCCGGTCAGGCCGAGCTTGGAGTATTCGTCGGCAGCCTTGCCGTTGTCGTGGGTCGGCAGCAGGCCGGTGTCGGTGCGGTCCTTGCTGGAGTCGAGCTTGACCCCGAGCATGCCCAGCGCGTCCAGGCCGAAGCCCACGGTGCCTTCGGTATAGCCGGACTCGAAGTTGAGCATGAAACCCTGGGCCCATTCGTCGCGCTTGGATTGCTGCGCGCTGGTGCCGTCGCGGAAGTCGCGGTTGAAGTACATGTTGCGGGTTTCGAAGGTGGCCGTGCTGTCTTCGAAGAAGGCGGCCTGGCTCATGGGCGCGACACCGGCAAGGGCGAAGGCGCTGGCGAGGGCGGAAGGTCGGGCGGCGAGGGAACGGATAGGCGCGTACGCCTGCGGCTGCGTGGACAGCATCGTCGGTGACTCCATTTATTGTTCTTATGTGTTTGCACCTTGCTGGTGCTTTTTGCGGCGCGCGGGGCAGCCGTGGTGCGATGCTAGGTAACCAACCTTTCGCTAACCTTTCAGCGTGAAAGGTTTGTTGCGAGGGCTTCACAGCACTCGCCACGGCGGTACACTCCGCGCAAAAAGCCCAGCCGAACAGGGAGAATCCGATGCGTGTGCTGCTGGTCGAAGACCATCTGCAACTGGCCGAAAGCGTGGCCCAGGCCCTCAAGAGCCAGGGCCTGACCGTGGACGTGCTGCATGACGGCGTGGCCGCCGACCTGGCCCTGGCCAGCGAGGACTATGCCGTGGCGGTGCTGGATGTCGGCCTGCCGCGCATGGACGGCTTCGAAGTGCTGGCGCGCCTGCGCAGTCGCGGCAAGACCTTGCCGGTGCTGATGCTCACCGCCCGCAGCGATGTAAAGGACCGGGTGCACGGACTGAACCTCGGCGCCGACGACTACCTGGCCAAACCCTTCGAGCTGACCGAGCTGGAAGCAAGGGTCAAGGCCTTGCTGCGGCGCAGCGTGCTCGGCGGCGAGCGCCAGCAGCGTTGCGGCCCGCTGGTCTATGACCTGGATACCCGGCGCTTCGGCCTGGACGGCGAGCCGCTGACCTTGACCCAGCGCGAACAGAGCGTGCTCGAGGCACTGATTGCCCGCCCCGGTAGGGTGATGAGCAAGGAGCAGCTGGCGGCGCAGGTGTTCGGCCTCGACGAGGAGGCCAGCCCCGACGCCATCGAGATCTACATCCACCGCCTGCGCAAGAAGCTCGACGGCCACCCGGTGGCCATCGTCACCTTCCGTGGCCTGGGCTACCTGCTCGAGCACCGCGATGCGTGACAACGTCAGCCTGCGCGGGCGCCTGCTGGGCAACCTGGCGCTGCTGCTGGTGGTGCTGATGCTGGCCAGCGGCCTGAGCGCTTACTGGAATGGCCGCGAAGCCGCCGACACCGCCTATGACCGGACCTTGCTGGCGTCGGCGCGGACCATCGCCGCCGGCCTGTCGCAGCGCGACGGCACCCTCAGCGCCGATGTGCCCTACGTGGCCCTGGACACCTTCGCCTATGACAGCGCCGGGCGTATCTACTACCAGGTGCTGGACATCCAGCAGAAGCTCATCTCCGGCTACGAGCACCTGCCGCCGCCACCGCCGGGCACGCCGCGCACCGACGACTACCCGGCGCTGGCGCGTTTCTACAATGCCACCTACCTGGGCCAGGATGTGCGCGTGGTCAGCCTGCTCAAGGCGGTGAGCGAACCGAACATGAACGGCATGGCTGAGATCCGCGTGGCCGAGACGGAGGAAGCTCGGGTGCGCATGGCCCGCGGGCTGATGGCCGACACCCTGCTGCGCCTGGGGATGCTGGCCTTCGGCGCGCTGGTGATGGTGTGGTTCGCGGTGAGCGCCGCCCTGCGTCCCCTGGAGCGCTTGCGCACGGCGGTGGAAGAGCGCCAGCCGGACGACCTGCGCGCCTTGCCGGTGGTGCAGGTGCAGCGCGAACTGGGGCCGCTGGTGCGTGCCCTCAACCATTTCACCGAGCGGCTGCGTGGCCAGTTCGAGCGCCAGGCGCAGTTCATCGCTGATGCCGCCCACGAGCTGCGCACGCCGTTGGCGGCGCTCAAGGCGCGGGTCGAGCTGGGCCTGCGTTCACGGGAGCCGGAGGAGTGGCGCAAGACCCTGGAGGCGGCAGCCCTGGGCACGGACCGGCTCACCCACCTGGCCAACCAGCTGTTGTCGTTGGCGCGGGTGGAGAACGGCGCCCGGGCCATCGCCGAGGGCGGTGCCCAGCGCCTGGACCTGAGCCAGCTGGCCCGCGAGCTGGGCATGGCCATGGCGCCGCTGGCCCATGCCCGCGGCGTTGCCCTGGCGCTGGAGGCCGAGGCGCCGGTATGGCTCAAAGGCGAACCAACCTTGCTCAACGAGCTGCTCAGCAACCTGGTGGACAACGCCCTGGCCCACACCCCACCCGGCGGTGATGTGGTCCTGCGGGTACTGGCGCCGGCCGTGCTCGAAGTCGAGGACGACGGGCCGGGGATCCCGCAGGACGAGCGTGAGCGGGTGTTCGAGCGCTTCTACCGGCGCAGCGCCCAGGGCAGCGGGCTGGGGCTGGCCATCGTCGGCGAGATCTGCCGGGCGCACCTGGCGCAGATCAGCCTGCATGACGGCGAGCGCGGCGGGTTGAAGGTGCGGGTGAGTTTTATCGCGGATTGATGTCGGCAATCGCGGGGCTTGCCCCGCGATCAGCCCTGTCGATTCAGCGCAACATGCTCCGCGCATCCAGCAGTTCGGCGATATCCAGTTCGGTGCCATAGGGCAGCCCCAGGTGCCGGTAGGCGGGCAGGGCGGCCAGTGGCCGGCTGCGCTCGCGCTGGCTGATGCAGCGGGCGATCTGGACGATGTCGATGTAGTCGATCTGGTCGGTGCGCCGGTCAAGGTCCTGCACCTGGCTGGGCAGGTTGACCAGCTGCTCGGGGAACTCCCAGGCACTGAGGATCTTGTCGCCCAGCACCGGCTGGATCTGCTCGATCACGAAATGCAGGCAGATCGGGTCGGACAGCAGTTCGTTGTGCTCTTCGGCATAGATCAGCACCGGTAACGCGCCGATCTGGTGCACCAGGCCGCCGAGGGTAGCCTGGTCGGGCTTGAGTTGGGTGTAGCGTCGGCACAGTTCATAGCTGATGCCCGCCACATCCAGGCTGTTGGCCCAGATATCGCGCAATTTGTGTTCGACCGCCGGGGCCCGGGCATGGAAGATCTGTTCGATCACCAGGCCGATGGCCAGGTTGCAGCTGTAGTTGATGCCCAGGCGGGTGATCGCGGTGTGCAGGTCGGTGACTTCGACGGCGGCGCGCAGCAACGGGCTGTTGACCACCTTGATCAGGCGTGCCGACAGCGCGGCGTCGCGGCCGATCACCTTGCTCAAGGCGGACACGCTGATCTCGCTGTCTTCGGCGGCTTCGCGAATGCTCAGGGCAACTTCCGGAAGCGTCGGCAGGACCAGGTCGTCCCGGTCGATGGCGGCGAGCAATTGCGCTTGGACCTTCTCGGCCAGCTTGTTCATGGACTTCTCTACGGCAAAGGTGGTGCAGCCCCGGCGTGAAGCCGGGGCGGGCTGGTCAGCGCTGGATTTCCCGGTCGCGGTCCAGTTCGTAAGGCAGGTCGAGCAGCGTCAGGCGCGGGCCTTCGAGGCTGCCCAGGTGCAGGTTGTCGTCCACCACCGCATCGGCGCTGAGCACGGCCAGCAGTTCGACGGCGCTGCCGCTGCTGGCAGCGATCACCACTTCGCCGACCGACGAGCCGTGGGTTGGCGAGAAGATCTCGGCGCCCGGCTCAGGTACCGCTGTCTCGGCCAGCGCCAGGCGATACTGGCGGCGTTTGAGCTTGCCCAGGTACTGCATGCGGGCGACGATCTCCTGGCCGGTGTAGCAGCCCTTCTTGAAGCTCACGCCATCGACGGCCTGCAGGTTGATCATCTGCGGGATGAACAGCTCGCGGGTGGGGCCCATGACCTGGCCGATGCCGGCGCGCACCTGGCCGAGCAGCCAGTCGTTGAGGGTGCCCTCCGGGAGCGCGGCGACGAGCGTCTCGCGCACGGCGCTGGCCCGATCGGCAGGCGCCCACAGTTCGACCCGGCCAGCCGAGGCGCGGATGGCGATCAGGCCATCATGACGCGCGGTCGCGCCAGCCTCGTCCGCCACGCTCAGGCTCAGCGCCTGCAGGGCCGCGTCGCCGTCCTGCAAGCCGAAGCGCGCCCAGGCGGCGCTGTCGTCGCTCAGCGTGGCCTTGGAGAACACCGCGTACTTCTTCAGGTCGGCCAACTGCGCCTCGAGCAGCTCGCTGGCCATGGCCAGCAGGTAGCCGTTGCCCTCGGGCAGGATACGGAAGCTCGACTGCATGCGGCCCTTGACCATGCAGCGGGCACCAAGGCTCGCATGGGCTTCGCTGAGGTAGCTGATGTTGCAGGTCAGTTGACCCTGCAGGAACTTGCCGGCGTCGGAGCCGCGGACGGCGAGGATGCCCTCATGGGAGAGGGAACAGAAGAAAGCGGAATCGGCCATGGGTCATCGCGGTAGCTAAAAGACTGGCGGCCATCATAGAACGCCGGTAACAAAATAGGTAGGTGAGTAGACCAACGCCTTGTGCCGCTTCATTCGCTGCGCGGTATACTGCGCGACCATTCGAGGAGGGCCCCATGGTCGAACAAACTGAACTCAATCGGCTTTTCTGGCACAGCCGTCGCGGCATGCTGGAACTGGACGTGCTGCTGGTACCGTTCACCCAGGAAGTCTACCCGAGCCTGAGCGAAGCGGACCGCGAGCTGTACCGTCGCCTGCTGACCTGCGAGGACCAGGACATGTTCGGCTGGTTCATGGAGCGTACCGAGTCCGAAGATCCGGAGCTGCAGCGCATGGTCCGCATCATCCTGGATCGTGTCCAGCCCAAGTGATTGTTTCGAGTGCCGTTGGCAGGGCTCACGCCTGTTGCTGGCGGCCTACCTCGCCTGCCTGGCGCTGGCGCTCATCGCCGGCGTTGTGGTCGCGTTGCCCGGTTGGCTAAAGGGCCTGCTGGTCATTGCCTGCCTTGCCCACGCCTGCTGGGCCATCCCCCGCCGAATCCTGCTGTCCCACCCTGGCGCCGTCACCGGCCTGCGTCGTGAGCCGCGTGGCTGGCATATATACAGCCGTGCCCGGGGGTGGCAGCCGGCGCGCCTGTGCCGTGACAGCGTTGCCTTGCCCGCAGTGGTAGTGCTGCGCTTCGTGCGCAAGGGGCAATGGTTCAGCCAGAGCCAGTGCATCCCCAAGGACGCCCTGGCGCAGGAGCAGCATAGAAGGCTGCGGGTGCGGCTGAAGTTCAGCCGGCGCCGCTGGGCCGCGCCGGCCTGAAGGGTCAGACCCCCTGCGGGATCTCTTCGCCGCCGAGTGCTTCGAACAGCACCGGCAGGAACTCGGTGAAGGTCATCATCATCAGCAGGAAGCTGGCGTCGAACTGTTGCTGGGCCTCGTCGCCACCATCCTGCTCGGCCTGCTCTTGCAGCAGCTCCTCGAACTTCAGGCGTTTGATCACCATCTTGTCGTCGAGCACGAACGACAGTTTGTCCTGCCAGGCCAGGGCCAGCTGGGTGACCACCTTGCCGGTGCTCAGGTGCAGCTGGATTTCCTCGCCGGTCAGGTCCTGACGCTTGCAGCGCACGATGCCACCGTCTTCGGCGGTGTCACGCAGTTCGCACTCGTCGAGGACGTAGAAGCCTTCGGCGGCCTGTTGCGACTTGACCCAGTCGGTCATGGTCGCGCTTGGCGCGATCTTCACGGTGGCCGGGCGCACCGGCAGCGAACCGATCACTTCACGCAGGGTCGACAGCAGGTCCTCGGCGCGCTTGGCGCTGGCCGAGTTGACCAGGATCATGCCCAGGCGCGGGGCGATGGCGGCGAAGATCATCGAACGACGAATGAAAGCGCGCGGCAGGAAGGCCTGGATGATCTCGTCCTTGATCTGGTCGCGTTCCTTCTTGTAGACCTTGCGCATCTGCTCGGCCTCGATCTCCTCGACCTTCTCCTTGACCGCGTCGTTGACCACGCTGCTGGGCAGGATGCGCTCTTCTTTACGTGCGGCGATCAGCATGAATTCGCCACTGACGTGAACCAGGGGGGCATCCTCGCCCTTGCCGAACGGTGCGACGAAACCGTAGGTGGTCAGTTCCTGGCTGGCGCAGGGGCGGGCCGGCTTGCTGGCCAGGGCGGCCTCCAGAGCCTCGGCCTCGAACGGTACTTCCTGGGTCAGGCGATAGGACAGCAGGTTCTTGAACCACATGAGGGGGAATCTCTCCTTAATACATAAGGCGGGCATTATTCTCCGAGCGACGGTTCCAGGCCAACCCTGTCAGAGGGCCAGCAGTCCTATATAGAGGAAGAAAATCGCGGCGCGGCTAGGTCTTTGAAAGGCCTGGAAATTTTTTTCAAAATTTTTGAAAAAAGTGCTTGCCAGGGTAGGAGGTCCTCCGTAGAATGCGCGCCACACCGAGACGAAGGGTGATTAGCTCAGCCGGGAGAGCATCTGCCTTACAAGCAGAGGGTCGGCGGTTCGATCCCGTCATCACCCACCACTCGATGTATAGCGCGGCGGTAGTTCAGTCGGTTAGAATACCGGCCTGTCACGCCGGGGGTCGCGGGTTCGAGTCCCGTCCGCCGCGCCATATTAAGCTTCCAGGGCCCACTGAACACCCGGAAGCAACAGAGAAAGCGACCTTAGGGTCGCTTTTTTTGTTTCTGGCGTTGCGTCAGAATCCCCCTGTCCGCCGCAAGTGGCCAGCAGGCCTTGCGCCGGTTCCTACCGCAAGCAAGAGACCGACCATGCAGGATGCCAGCCTCTCTCCCGCTCCGCCACACGCCACTCCCTTGCTGGGAATCGACCTGGGTACCACCAACAGCCTGATCGCCGTCTGGCAGGATGGCGAAGCGCGGCTGATCGCCAATTCCCTGGGCGAGGTGCTGACGCCGTCGGTGGTCAGCGTCGATGACGATGGCAGCATCCTCGTCGGCCAGGCCGCCCGGGCGCGCCTGACCACCCACCCGCAACGCAGCGCCGCGGCGTTCAAGCGCTTCATGGGCAGCGACAAGCGTTATGCCCTGGGCGAACACCGCTTCACCCCTGAAGAACTGTCGGCGCTGGTACTGGGTTCGCTCAAGCAGGACGCCGAGGCCTATCTGGGCTGCCCGGTGAGCGAAGCGGTGATCTCGGTGCCGGCCTATTTCAGCGACGAGCAGCGCAAACGCACGGTGTTCGCGGCTGAACTGGCCGGGCTCAAGGTCCAGCGGCTGATCAACGAGCCCACCGCCGCCGCCATGGCCTACGGCCTGCATGAGCAGAAGTTCGAGCGCACCCTGGTGTTCGACCTGGGCGGTGGCACCTTCGACGTCACGGTGCTGGAGTACGCCCTGCCGTTGATCGAGGTGCATGCCTCTACCGGCGACAACTACCTGGGCGGCGAGGATTTCACCGAGGCGCTGCTGCAGGCCTGCCTGCGTGACTGGAACCTCAAGGCCGAAGACCTGGAGCCCCAGGCCCTGGCCAGCCTGCACGACGCCATCGAGCAGCTCAAGTGCGAAGTGGGCGAGGGCAGTCGCACCTTTGCCTGGAGCATGGATGGCCAGCCCCGCGAGTGGCAGTTGGACGACCAGAAGCTGCAGGCGATCTGGGCACCCTTGCTGGCACGGGTACGCACCCCCATCGAACAGGCCCTGCGCGATGCCCGCTTGAGCCCGCGCGAGCTGGACAGCCTGGTGCTGGTCGGCGGTGCCACGCGCATGCCGCAGGTGCAGCAACTGGTGGCCAAGCTGTTTGGTCGCCTGCCGTACCGGCACCTGGACCCGGATACCATCGTCGCCCTAGGCGCCGCCAGCCAGGCAGCGTGCAAGGCCCGCGACGCGGCCATCGACGAACTGATCCTGACCGATGTCTGTCCCTATACCCTCGGCGTGGCCTCGTCCCGGGGCGAAGATGTCACCGGCGCCTTCTCGCCGATCATCGAGCGCAATACGATCATCCCCACCTCCAAGGTGCAGCGTTTCTACAGCAGCCACCCGGAACAGAAGTTCGTGCGCATCGCCGTGTACCAGGGCGAGCGGCCATGGGTGCGGGACAACATCCTGGTGGACAGTTTCGAGATTCCGTTGCAGCCGACCGGCGAGATCCAGTCGCTGGACGTGCGCTTCAGCTACGACATCAACGGCCTGCTGGAAGTGGACGTGACCTTCCTCGAGAGCGGCCAGAAGCACAGCCACAGTATCGACCGCAGCCCCACCGGGCTGGATGCGCAGGCACGCCAGGCCAGTGAGGAGCGCCTGGCAAAATTGAAGATCCACCCACGTGACACGCTGCCCAACCGCACCTTGCTGGCCCGCCTGGAGCGAGCCTGGATGCAGAGCCTGGGCGACGAGCGCGAGCTGATCGGCAGCTGGCTGGACGCCTTCAATGCCGTGCTGGCCGGGCAGCAGGCCGGCGAGATCAGCCGTGAGCGCCTGGCATTGAGCCAGGCGCTCGACGAGCTGCGTTACTGAGCGTTGAGCCGGCGCAGGGTGGCCTGTAGGCCGCCCTCCAGCGGCTGCCCTTTGCCCGGTACCGGGCCGTAACGGTTTGGCAGCTTGTCGCCGGGCAGGCCCAGCAGCACCAGTGACGAGAACGGCAGCACGCGGGTCAGCACCATCATCAGCAGCAGTGCCGGCACGCCGTGGCCGAGGTCGCGCAGGCGGCGCAGGAAGCCGCTGATCGAAAGGATGCTGATCGCCACCAACATCGCCGGGATATGCAGCATCAGGCTGGCGCCCAAGGCGATGATTGCCACGTGCACCGCCAGGCCCGTGCGGTTCAGTCGACTCTTGAGCTTCCAGAACGCCCACATCGGCGCCGGCGGCTCCTTGACCATGTCCAGCAGCAGGCGTTCGCTCCATGACAGCACGGCCATGATCGCGCAGCGCAGGCCGGGGTCCTGTTCCGGGTCGTCCTTGATCTTTTGCAGGGCGCGCAGAACCCGGGTCTTGGGTGGGGTGCAAGTGTTCAGCAGGCTGTGCAGCGCATCCAGTACCTCGTCGACCGTGCGGCTGTCGAGACCTTGCGCGCGTATCGCGGCAGCCGGCGGGTGCTTGGCCTGGCCGTCCAGCAGCCCCCGGCGCAGTGCTTCGAACCAGTCGTCTTGCAGGTCCAACGCCTGCATGCGGTCGCGCAACGCGCAGCGTTGTGGTTCATCCAGCGACGGATCGTGGTGCAGCACTGCGCAGAACAGCAGGTAGCCCAGCGCATAATCGGTACGTAGCCCGCCGTCGTCGTTGTCCAGGCAAGCCAGCAGTTGCGCGGCGTTTGGCAGGCGCGTGCTGTTGAGCGCCTGCTGCAAGGTCAGCAGGCGTGCCGAGATCAGGGCTTGTACCGGGTCGCGGATATCCAGGCTGCCGAGCAGCCCGCTGGCGCCTTCGGGGCTGGTCAGCAGTTGACCGAGCAGGGCGTGTGTCGGAGCGAACGGATGCTCGGCCGGGTAGTGCAACTGCCCGGGCAAGGCCGGCTCGATCATTGCCAGCCAACGTGAAGGTTGCTCCAGCAGCGCCAGCATGAACAGCTGCTGGCGGTGCCACTGCCACAGTGCCTCCCCTTCGGGCATCGGGGGTAACAGGACCCCGGCTTCGGCCAGGCGGTCCTGCAGTTGCAGGGCGAATGGCGTGGTGAACAGGCGGCGCATGTCGAACTGACGGTTGAGCGTGTGCAGGGCATGGGCCGGGTAGACCCGCATGCGGCGCAGCCATTCACGGCAGACCGGGCGAATGGCATCTTCGGTCAGGGCCTCGGGCAAGGTAGCCGCCGGATCATCGCTGGCGCTGAGCTGCGTCAGCGCCTGGACCACAGGAGCCTGGTCGAGCCAATGCAACTGCTGGTTCGCCTGGCGTTGGAAGCCTTCGAGGATCAGCGCGTCGAGGGCGTCCTCGGCCGGTGGCTGGGCGAGGACCAGGCGCAGCAAACCGGCCTCGCCGCGCTGCAGGGCCCAGGCATGCCAATACAAGCGGTGCAGATTCTGCTCCGGCTGCTCCTGCAGCAGCCAGGCCAGCAGCGGCAGTTCGTCGTCGCCGTCCAGATGCCAGTCGACGAAGGTGCTGGCGATGCCGTCCAGCCCCAGGCGCGAGGCTTCGGACCAGCGCGCCAAGGTCTGCGCTGACTGCCCCGGGCTGCCCCATGCCTGGGCCGGGTCGCCAAGGTCTTGGGGCCAGCCGGCTGGCGTGTGCAGGCGGTCGAAGGCCTGGATCAGCAGGGGCAGGCGCTGGGGCTGATGGCGGGCACAGAGGTCGATCAGCCAGCGCTCGGCCTGTGGATGCTGGTGTTGGCGGTACAGCCGCAACCAGCAGTCCAGGGCTTGTTGCTCGGCCCCCAGGGCATCGGCCTGGCGGGCCAGCAGGTAGAGCAGGTCGGCATCGTCCGGGGTTTGCCCCTGTTGTGCCTGGAGCAGTCCGTGGAAGGTCCGGCTGGCGATGCCGGCCTGGCTGAACTGCACCAGCAGGCGCTGTACCAGTGCCGGGTCGTCCGGGATCGCCAGGCAGGTATGCACGCTGGCGAACTGCTCGTACTCGAACAATGGGCGGTGCTGGTAACAGTACTCGAGGCTGCGGAAATACCACAGGCTCTCCATCTGCGCCGGGGCTGGCCAGTCGCGCACGCAGGCGGTATCGAAGGGATCCGGCTGCGCGAGACGGTCGAGGAAGGCTTCCACTTCGTGGGGGTTGTCCAGGCGCAGCAATTGCTCGGCCCAGCCCAGGCGCCGGGCCAGCAGACCCGCGCAGTGATGGGACAGCGGCCCGCAGTCGCGCAAGGTGTGCAACAGTTGCCAGCCGAGATCGTCCAGTTCGTCCAGTGGCAGTTCGTCCAGCTCGGCGATGTAGCCCTGCCAGGCTTGTGGGTCGAAGCGCAGGGACGGCTCCTCGAGCAGGCGATGGAAGTGCTGCAGCGCCGGATGGGGAGTGTCCTCGGCGACCCTTGGCTCGGCCTCGTGGGTTTCCTGCTCGCGGGCCAGGCGCAGCGCTTCCTCGTATGCCGCACGCAGGGCCTGGAAACCTTCCGGATCGGTTTCCGGATGGTGCGCGGGCAGGCGGCCGCGGTAGGCCAGGCGGATGGCGTCCAGGTCCTGGGTCGGTTCGATCCCCAGGCGAATCCAGCAACTCATGACCAGCAGTCCTCTTCCAGGGTGGTGGGGCGCGCCGGCTCCGGCAGGTCCATGTCCCAGGGCAGCCCGGCCAGCAGCTCATGGGCGCCGAGGCGCAGGTTAAGCAGGATGCAGCGGTTCCAGTGTTCGCTGCCTTGGCGCTCGAGATCGGCAGCCAGGGTCTCGTCGCTGCTGTCGCTGACATTCCACAGCGCCTTGCCGAACAGGTAGCCGGCCAGGTAGCAATCCCAGCGGTTGTAGTAGTGGCGGGCGCGCAGCGCCAGGCGGTAGTGCAGGTAAAGGCTTTCGTCGCGATCGATCAGGCCTTTCTTGACCCCGGCGCGCAGCAGGAAGCTCATGCGCCCCAGGTCCCAGGCGCGGGTGCCGCCCGGGCCGCAGTCGGGGAAGGTGCGGGCGGCATATTCGTGGCGGATGCGTTCGCGTGGGGGCAGGGTGTCGAGCAGGGCCTGCCACTGGCTGGGCAGGCAGCGCTGGTACTGCCAGTAGGCTTCGCTCATTTCGGTGGCGTGGCCGTTGTCGGCCATGTTCAGCATGTCCAGCAACTGGGCGCGGTCGCTGATCCCCCACCAGCGCTCCAGATCGGTCTGGTCTTCGCCTTCGAAGTAGTCGGGGGCGGTGTAGCTGGCGCCGTTGAGGGCGGCCATGGGGGCGGAGAGGGCATGCAGCCAGTGCTGCGCGGTTTCGTCCATGAAAGGGGTCCTGGAGGCGCTGGGAACTGGCGTGGATTGTATAGGAATCCGCGGGCTGGGTTGTCAGGGGTATGCCCCGAGCCGATAAGCTTCGGCCACCTCCCGGAGCACCTCGCACACCCACTGCGCCGGCAGGCTCTGTGCCAGGGCGGCATTGCGGCAGATCCCCACCGAGCCGCCTGGTTCGCGCACGCCCAGGTCGAGTTCGGCCAGTTCGCCCCGCCCGAGGTCGATCAGCACGGCGTCGCGCGGGGCCACCCAGACCGCCTCGCTGCCCAGCACGTAGCGCCTGCTCAAGGCTAGCGACAGGGTTTCCAGGCGTTGTGCCGGCAGCGGGATGGCGCATTGCACGAACAAGCTGTCGGCGTGCTGGCGAATGGTCGTGCCGGGTGGCGGCAGCACCAGTGGATAGGCACCGACCTGCCTGTGGTCAATGGGCTGGGCCGCCAGCAGTGGATGCCCGGGGCGCACCACCAGCGTCATCGACTCGCTATACAGGTGCTCGAACGACAGCCCCTGGATCTGCGGGCTGTCGGTCATGCGACCGATCACCAGTTCCAGCTCGCCAAGGTGCAACTGCCCAAGCAGCTGGGCGCTGGCCCCGGTCACCACGCTGATTACCAATGCCTCGTGCTGCTGGTGCAGGCGGCACAGCACCTCGGGCATCAGCAGCCCTTCGACTGTCGACAGCACGCCGATACGCACCTGCGACGGCGCTCGAGCCTCACCGCGCACACTGCCGACCCCGTCACGCAGTGCCTGCACGCTGGGGCCGGCATAGCGCATGAAACGGGTACCGGCCGGGGTCAGGGCGACGCCCTGGTGGCTGCGCTCGAACAGGCGAGCTTCCAGCAGATCCTCCAACTCCTTGAGGGTCTTGGAGATCGCTGGCTGGCTGATCGCCAGCACGTCGGCGGCCCTGGCCAGGCTGCCCTGCCGGGCAATCTCCAGGAAGCACAGCAGATGGCGGAACTTGATGCGGGTATCGAGGTTCATGCCCGGCAGTGTATCCGCGCAGGCCAGACCTGCAACGTCTGGTTGCTCCGTGCGAGCATCAGCTACGGGCCAGTTCGACTTCGGCGCCGCGCAGGCGCGCCGTCCACACCCGCAAGGCTTGTGTCGGGTCCTCCAGGCAGCGCCCGTCGTGCAGGCAAAAATGCTGCTTGTAGAGTGGCGCCGCGACTACCAGTTCGCCCTGCAGGCTGGCCAGCAGCCCGCGCCCGATGATATTGGCGCCGGAGCGCGGATCGCGGTTTTCCAGCGCGTAGACCTGTCGATCCCGCCCCGGCAGGTAGAACAACGCGACCTGCTCGCCTTCATGCCACACCACCACCCCGGAGTCGGCGACCAGGTCACTGGCCTGGCACACCGCCTGCCAGCGGGTTTCACTTGCTACAGCCGTGTTGGACAGGTTCATCACATTGTCTCCTCATGGGTGGGAATCAGCTGCAGGGGCGCCGCCGGCCGGCGTTGGCCTCGCTCGCGCACGAAGTGCACATCCGGATCGGCGCGTTGGTCATTGACGAAGGTGCGGAAGCGCTTGAGCTTTTCCGGGTCGCCCAAGGCGTTGGCCCATTCGCATTCGTAGCGGTCGACCACCTGCTGCATCTGCGTCTCGAGTTCGCGGGCCAGGCCCAGGCTGTCGTCGATCACCACCTGCTTGAGGTAGTCGAGCCCGCCTTCGAGGCCCTCGCGCCACACCGAGGTGCGCTGCAGTTTGTCGGCGGTGCGGATGTAGAACATCAGTACGCGGTCGATCAGGCGCACCAGGGTCTCGTCGTCCAGGTCGGTGGCGAACAGTTCGGCGTGGCGCGGGCGCATGCCGCCATTGCCGCACACGTACAGGTTCCAGCCCTTGTCGGTGGCGATCACGCCGATGTCCTTGCTTTGCGCCTCGGCGCATTCGCGAGTGCAGCCAGACACTGCGAACTTGAGCTTGTGCGGCGCGCGCAGGCCCTTGTAGCGGTCCTCCAGGCGCAAGGCCATGGCCACGCTGTCCTGCACGCCATAGCGGCACCAGGTGCTGCCGACGCAGGATTTCACCGTGCGCGTCGACTTGCCGTAGGCGTGCCCGGTCTCGAAGCCGGCGTCGATCAGCTCGCCCCAGATCAGCGGCAGCTCGTGCAACTGGGCACCGAACAGGTCGATGCGCTGGCCGCCGGTGATCTTGGTATAGAGGTCGTACTTCTTTGCCACCTGGCCGATCACGATGAGTTTTTCCGGGGTGATCTCGCCGCCGGGAATGCGCGGCACCACCGAGTAGGTGCCGTTCTTCTGCATGTTGGCCATGAAGGTGTCGTTGGTGTCCTGCAGCGGCACCAGCGCCGGGTCCATGATCGGCTGGTTCCAGCACGAGGCGAGGATGTTGCCCACCGCCGGTTTGCAGATGGCGCACCCCACTTGGCCTTTGCCATGGCGTTCGAGCAGCTCGCTGAAGGTCTGGATGCCCTCCACACGCACCAGCCCGTAAAGCTCCTGGCGGGTGTAGGCGAAGTGTTCGCACAGGCTCTTGTCGACGGTCACGCCGCGGGCAGTCAGTTCGTGCTCGAACACTTGCTTGAGCAGCGCCGCGCAACCGCCGCAACCGCTGGCCGCCCTGGTGCAGGACTTGACGGCGGCGAGGTCGCCGCAGCCACTGTCGATGGCAGCGCACACCGCGCCCTTGCTGACGTTGTGGCACGAGCAGATGGTTGCGCTGTCGGGCAAGGCATCGGCGCCCAGCGCCGGTGCGCCGCTGCCCTGGGGCAGAATCAGCGCGGCCGGGTCGGCCGGTAGCTTGATGCCGTTCTGGGCGTATTGCAGCAGGGTGTCGTAGTAGCTGTTGTCACCCACCAGTACCGCGCCAAGCACACGCTTGCCGCTGGCATCGACCACCAGGCGCCGGTACGAAGCCGTGGCCTCGTCGATGAAGCGGTAGCTGCGCGCGCCCGGCGTGACGCCCTGGGCATCGCCGATGGAGCCGACGTCCACCCCCAGCAGCTTGAGCTTGGTCGACATGTCGGCGCCGCTGAATTCGCCCGCCGATTCGCCCATCACCAGGGCAGCCAGGTTACGCGCCATGGCGTAGCCCGGGGCGACCAGGCCGAACACACTGCCGTTCCACGAAGCGCATTCGCCAATGGCGAAGATGCGTGGGTCGCTGGAGCGGCACTGACTGTCGATCACCACGCCGCCGCGAGGGGCGATCTCCAGGCCGCAGGCGCGGCCCAGGGCATCCTGCGGGCGAATGCCGGCGGAGAACACGATCAGGTCGGTTTCCAAGTGTTCGCCGCCATCGAAGTTCATGCGGTAGCGGTAGTGTTCGCCAGCGCTGATCGACTGGGTGGCGCGGGCCAGGTGCACGCCCACGCCCAGCGCCTCGATGCGCGCCTTGAGCGCCGCGCCGCCCTCGCCATCCAGCTGGACCGGCATCAGGCGCGGCGCGAACTCCACCACATGCGCTTGCAGGCCTAGCGACTTGAGGGCGTTGGCGGCTTCGAGGCCGAGCAGGCCGCCGCCGACCACCACGCCACGGCGGGCGCTGCCGGCGGCGGCGCGGATCGCATCGAGGTCTTCGAGGGTGCGATAGACCAGGCGCGCATTGCCGCTGGACCCTTCGATGGGCGGCACGAACGGGTAGGAACCGGTGGCCAGGATCAACTGGTCGTAGCCGAGGCGGCCTTCGGCGGTGATCACTTCCTGGCGTTCGCGATCGATGTCCAGTACCGCCTCGCCCAGGTGCAGGTGCACGCCGTTGCTCGCATAGTAGTCGCGGTCGCACAGGGCCAGGGTTTCGGCGCAACTGCCGGTGAAATATTCCGAGAGGTGCACTCGGTCATAGGCGCGCTGACGCTCCTCGGCGAATACGTGCAGTTCGAAGCGCGCCAAGGCGCCGCGCTCGATCAGTTGCTCGACGCAGTGATGGCCGACCATGCCGTTGCCGACGATGACCAGTCGCGCTCGTTGTGCTTCGTTCGCTGTTGCCTGCATAGCCGATCCTCGATCACGGAAAAACGAAAAAGGCGCCTGGAGCCGAAGCTCCAGGCGCCTTTGCCTGTACTCATCAGTGTGAGGCCCCTGTCGACCGCCGTTGGTCGTTGGGGCTGTTGTACTTCGTTGAAAAGCAGGGAGTGTGCCAAGCGGCCACTCAACGGCAGTCCTCACGGGCCTCATCGCCGGCAAGCCGGCTCCCACAGGGCTGCGGACCCATTTGCGGCGTACCCTTGTGGGAGCCGGCTTGCCGGCGATGAGGCCGTTACGGGCACAACGAAGGTGCAAGCCTCACCAGCCTGGTGCATCAATACACATCCCGTCGGTAGCGCTTGTCCCGCGCCAACCCCTCGACGAACGCCGCTGCCGCGCCCTCGTCCAGGCCGCCGTGCCGCGCCACGAGCTGACGCAAAGCCGCGTCCACATCCCGGGCCATAAACCGGGCATCGCCACAGACATACACATGCGCGCCGTCCTGCAACCAGCGCCACAGCTCGGCGCCGTGCTCCAGCAGGCGGTGCTGCACATAGACCTTTTGCGGCTGGTCACGCGAGAACGCAGTGCTCAGACGCACATGCCCGCTGGCCTCCCAGGCCTGCAATTGTTCGCGGTAATAGAAGTCGCAGGCGGCATGCTGCTCACCGAAGAACAGCCAGTTGCGCCCCTTGGCCCCACGTATCTCGCGCTCTTCAAGGAAGGCGCGGAAGGGGGCGATACCGGTACCAGGGCCGATCATGACGATGGGCACCCCGTCGTCCTCGGGCAGGCGGAAGTGTTTCGATGGCTGGGCAAATATCCCGACCTCCAGCGCCGCTGCCCGGTCCGCGAGGAAGCTCGAACAGACGCCCTTGCGCTCGCCATGGCGCACGATGGACACGGTCAGGTGCACCTGGCCGGGATGAGCCCGGGGGCTGGAGCTGATCGAGTACAGGCGCGGCTGCAAGGGTTTGAGCAGCGACAACCAGTTGCCCAGCGGCAAGGCCTGGGGGTGTTCGCGCAGCACGTCGGCCAGCTGGCGGCCCCACAGCCATTCCTTGAGTTCGTCCTTGCATTCTGGCAGCAGCAGGCGTTGCAGGTCGGGAGCGTGCTGGCTGAAGGTTTCTAGCTGCTGGCGGCTGACCTGGGTGATGTCCAGGTGCCGCTCCAGCGCGGTTCGCAGGGGCATTGGGGCATGGCCCTCGAGTTCGATCTCGATTTGGCCTTCCAGCTGCATCAGCGTGAGCAGCTCGTCGACCAGATCCGGGCAATTGCGCGGCCATACGCCCAGGGCATCGCCAGGTTGATAGCGCAGGTCGCTACCGGACAGGTCGAAAACCAGTTGGCGAGTCTCCTTGGTTGAACCGGGCCCGCTGAGCAGGCGGTTCTCCCGCAAGGTGGCAGGCCAGGGCTGATGTTTGCCGTGGGCGGCGACCGGCGCGGCAGGGGCTACCGGGCCACCGCCAAGCTCGGACAACAGGGCATCGAGCCAAGCGCCGAAGGCCGCCTCGCAATCCGGCTCGCAGTCGACCCGGTCCAGCAGGCGCCGGGCGCCCAGGTCGGCCAGGCGTTGGTCGAGCTTGCGGCCGAAGCCGCAGAACTGATCGTAGCTTGAATCGCCCAGGGCCAGCACGGCGTAAGGGAGGGTGGCGCAACTGGCGCCTTCGTCGTCCTGCAGCGCCCGCCAGAACGCGGTGCCGCTGTCCGGCGCATCACCGTCGCCGAAGGTGCTGGCGATCAGCAGCAGGCTGGCGGCTCCTCGCAGTTGGGATGGACGGACCGTCTCCATGCAACTGAGCACGACCATCAGCCCCGCCTCGCGCAGGCGTTGGGCGCAGCGTTCGGCGAGGTGCTCGCCATTGCCGGTCTGCGAGGCCCACAGCACGTGGTGGCGAGGGCTTTCCAGCGCTGCTTGCGGCGCCGGCGCGGGCCGGGCGAACAGGCCGGCCAGCAGGCCGTCGACGAACAGGCGTCGTTCCGGCGCCAGGGGCGCACCGGGCGGCAGGCAAGGCACGTTCTCGGTGCTGGCCTGGCTCAGGCCGAGCAGGAAACCTTGCAGGTAATGGCGCTCTTCCTCGGCCAGGACCGGAGCCGGCAAAGCCTCCAGGCCGAGAAGGCGGGACAGGGTGGCGGTGGGCATGGCGATGGGCTCCGGGGGAAGCGTCAGTTCGAGGGCTTCGATGCGCTCGCCGGCGACCCGCTCCAGGGCCACGGCACAATGCTTGAAGGCCGGTTGCAGCGAGGTTGGGTCCACCGCGTCGCAGGTCACCGCGTTGATTGCCAGTTGCTCGCCGTACAGATCGTTCCAGTGAAACGGGGCGAAACAGTTGCCTGGCAGTACCCGCTCGCTGAGCCGCGCCGGCAGCACGGCCTGGCCACGGCGCGAGCGGATCGCCACCTGGTCCTTGGGTGCGATACCCAGGCGCCGGGCGTCGTCGGGATGGATCTCGACGAAGGGGCCGGGCTCCAGCTTGTTCAGGCTGGGTACCTGGCCGGTCTTGGTCAGCGTGTGCCACTGGTGCTGGACG
Organism: Pseudomonas sp. CCOS 191; assembly: GCF_001007005.1. Taxonomy (NCBI): domain Bacteria; kingdom Pseudomonadati; phylum Pseudomonadota; class Gammaproteobacteria; order Pseudomonadales; family Pseudomonadaceae; genus Pseudomonas; species Pseudomonas sp. CCOS 191. Next base: position 4,741,028 of record NZ_LN847264.1, on the reverse strand, counting down.
CGGCCGGTGTTGAGCACGAAGGGGTAGGCATCGTCGGGCAGCTCCGCCGGCGGCAGCCAGGGGCGGGCGAAGAATCGGGCCTTGCCGGTGGGCGTCGGAAACACCGGCGTCTGTGGGGCGTCTGGCGCGACATAGCGCAGCGGGCTGCGAGCATCCTTGCGCCCCGGCGCGCTTGGCCACTGCCGCGGGCCCTGGCGCAGGTCGCTATAGTCGATGCCGCGCAGGTCGTAACCGGTGTGCGGGTTGTGGAAGCGGCGGATCTCATCGAACACCGCTTCGGCGTCGCGGTAGTCGAAGGCGTGCGCATAACCCAGGGCACAGGCGATGCGCGCGATCAGGCGCCAGTCCTCGAGGCTTTCGCCGGGCGCCTCGACGGCGCGGGGCATCAAGGTCAGGTTGCGCTCGCTGTTGATCATCACCCCCTCGCCCTCGGCCCACAGTGCCGCCGGCAGCAGGATGTCGGCGTAGCGGTTGGTCTCGGTGTCGAGGAAGGCGTCCTGGCTGATCACCAGTTGTGCCTGGCGCAGGCCGTCGATCACCTGCTGGCGGTTGGCGACGCTGGCCACCGGGTTGCTGCAGATGATCCAGCAGGCTTTCACCTCGCCAAGCTTGAGTTGCTCGAACAGTGCCACGGTGCCTTCGCCCCCTTCACTGTGCAGGGTGCCGGGGGGCAGTTGCCATTGCGCTTCGACGAAGGCGCGGTCGGCCGCCACCTGCGCCGAACGCTGGCCGGGCAGGCCCGGCCCCATGTAACCCATTTCGCGGCCGCCCATGGCATTGGGTTGGCCGGTCAGCGAGAACGGCCCGCTGCCGGGGCGGCAGATGGCGCCGGTGGCCAGGTGCAGGTTGCACAGGGCATTGCTGTGCCAGGTACCGTGGATGCTCTGGTTCAGGCCCATGGTCCAGCAGCTCATCCATTCGCCCGCCTCGCCGATCAGACGGGCGGCTTCGCGGATGTCGGCCTCGGCCAGCCCGGTGATGGCCGCGACGCGTGCGGGGGTGTAGTCCTCGAGAAACGCCGGCAGTGCCTCCCAGCCTTCGGTGTGGTGGGCGATGAAATCCGCGTCGGTATGGCCATTGGCGTGCAGCAGGTGCAGCAGGCCATTGAGCAGGGCCAGGTCGGTACCCGGGCGCAGTTGCAGGAACAGGTCGGCCTTGTCGGCAGTGGCGCTACGCCGAGGGTCGACGACGATCAGCCTGGCGCCGGCCTTGAGCCGGTCGAGCAGGCGCAGGAACAGGATCGGGTGGCAGTCGGCCATGTTCGCGCCGATCACCAGGAACACCTCGGCGCGCTCGAAATCCTGGTAGCTGCCGGGTGGGCCGTCGGCGCCCAGCGATTGCTTGTAGCCGCTGCCGGCACTGGCCATGCACAGGCGTGAGTTGGACTCGATATGGCGGGTGCGGATGAAACCCTTGGCCAGCTTGTTGGCCAGGTACTGGGCCTCCAGCGACATCTGCCCGGAGACATAGAGGGCCACGGCGTCGGCGCCATGGGTATCGATGATCGTGCGCAGGCGCCTGGCCGTCTCGGCGATGGCGGTCTCCAGCGGGCGACGGGCTGGTTGCTGGCTGCGCTGGTCACGGACGAACGCGTGGGCCATGCGCCCGGCCTCCAGCGGTACATGGGCGGTCAGCCCCTTGGTGCACAGGCGCCCGAAGTTGCTGGGGTGCTGCTTGTCGCCGCTGACCTTGACGATCTTGCCTTCGCTCACGTGCATGACGATGCCGCATCCGACCCCGCAATACGGGCAAACACTGCGCACTTCACTGCCGCTCATCACGATCTCCTGCTGACGAAACGACAAAGGCGCCGGCTGCCCGGCCTGCAAGTGGCAAGCGGGGCAACACGGCGCCTTTGTCGTGGAGGGAGGACCATCGGCGTTGATGGCCTCGATGCCTTGCCGGCAGCAAATCCCGGGCCATATCACGGTGGGGCGCGTCTGTGCGGTGTGAGTGGGCTCGCCCGGCGAGGGGCGCGCACCGATATGGGGAGCGGTGCACCAGTGGATGGCGCCGGTCGACTTATGGATATATGATTCGCATACGTTTCATATATAGGTAACCGCACATGGGCATCGTCAAGATCGCCGACGACCTCCACGAAGACCTGCGCGTGGCCAGCGCCGCGCTGTCGCGCTCGATCAACGCCCAGGCCGAGCACTGGATCCGCATCGGCATGCTGGCCGAGTTGCACCCGCAGGCCACCTACCAGGAACTGCTGCGCCAGTTGCTGCGCCAGGAGCAGGCCAATCTCAAGGAGCTGCTGCAATGAGCAAGGTCATCCTCAAGGACCCCGCCCAGCTCGAATTGATGCGCCGTGCCGGCCAGTTGCTGGCGCGGGTATTCGCCGACCTCGACGGTTTCATCCGCCCCGGCGTGACGACCATGCAGATCAACGACCGCGCCGAGGCCTTCATCGTCCAGACCCTCAAGGCGCGGCCGGCGAGCAAGGGCCAGTATGGTTTTCCCTTTGCCCTGAACACCTCGGTGGACCATGTGGTCTGCCATGGCATGCCCAAGGCCGACGAGGTGCTGAAGGAGGGTTCGATCGTCAACGTCGACATCACCCTGGAGCAGGGCGGCTATATCGCCGATTCGTCGAAGATGTACAGCATCGGCCAGATCGGCGAAGAGGCCCAGCGGCTGGTGGACACCACCTATGCGGCGCTGTGGAAGGGCATCGAGCAGGTGCGCCCCGGCGCGACCCTCGGTGATATCGGCCACGCCATCCAGGCTCATGCCGAGGCCGCTGGCTACAGCGTGGTGCGCGAGTATTGCGGGCACGGCATCGGCACGCAGATGCATGAGGCGCCGGAGGTGCTGCACTACGGCCAGCGTGGCACGGGCATGCAGCTGCAACCGGGGATGGTGTTCACCATCGAACCGATGATCAACCAGGGAGGGCGCGGGACCCGCGGTTTGCGCGATGGCTGGACGGTGATTACCCGTGACCGGAGCCTGTCGGCGCAATGGGAGCACACCGTGGCAGTGACGCAGAGCGGCGTCGAGGTGCTGACCTTGCGCGAGGAGGAACGCGTGGCGCAGGGCGATGGGCGAACGCCCCTCGGAGCCATGGTCTAGGCTGAAACCTACCGGTACCGGCCCACGCCCCACTACAAATGCCGGCCCGGCAACCATTGGAGTCCCTGGGAGGTGCGCCATGAGCCTGCTGCTCGAACCCTACACCCTGCGTCAGCTGACCCTGCCCAACCGTATCGCCGTTTCCCCCATGTGCCAGTACTCCGCCGTCGACGGCCTGGCCAATGACTGGCACCTGGTGCACCTGGGCAGCCGCGCTGTCGGTGGCGCCGGCCTGGTGATCAGTGAAGCGGTCGCGGTCACCGCCGATGGGCGCATCACTGCAGAAGACCTCGGCCTGTGGAGCGACGAGCAGATCCCCGCGCTGCAGCGCATCACCCGCTTCATCACCGCCCAGGGCGCCGTCCCCGGCATCCAGCTGGCCCACGCCGGACGCAAGGCCAGCACCCACAGGCCGTGGCTGGGCAAGCACGGCAGCGTCAAGCTCGAAGACGGCGGCTGGCAGCCGGTAGGACCCTCCAGGATTGCCTTCGACCCCGAGCACACCGTCCCCCATGAACTGAGCAAGGACGAGATCCAGGAGGTCGTCAACGCGTTCGTCGCCGCCACCGAGCGAGCCTTGAAGGCCGGCTTCAAGGTGGTCGAGATTCACGCCGCCCACGGCTACCTGCTGCACCAGTTCCTCTCGCCGCTGAGCAACCAGCGCCGCGACGAGTACGGCAGCTGCTTTGAAAACCGTATCCGCCTGACCCTGCAGGTCGTCGAGGCGGTGCGCCAGGCCTGGCCACAGGAACTGCCGCTGTTGGTACGGGTGTCGGCCACTGACTGGGTGGAGGATGGCTGGAACCCGGACGAGACCGTGGAGCTGGCCCGCCGGCTGCGCGCCCTGGGCGTCGACCTGATCGACGTGTCGTCGGGAGGGACCTCGGTCAATGCAGAGATCCCCACCGGCCCCGGCTACCAGACCCGTTTCGCCGAGCGGGTGCGCAAGGAGTCGGAGATCGCCACCGGCACCGTCGGCATGATCACCGAGCCAGCCCAGGCCGAGCATATCCTGCGTACCGGCCAGGCCGATGTGATCTTCCTCGCCCGCGAACTGTTGCGCGACCCTTACTGGCCACTGCACGCCGACGACGACCTGGGCGGCAACAAGGCGACCTGGCCGGCGCAATACCAACGCGCGACAAGCCGGGCCAACCCGATCCACGAATCGGACTTGCGCGACTGACTCAGCTGCAGGCGGCTTGGCTGAGGATGTCGCTGACCCACTGGTTGATGCTCTTCTGCGCCAGCTCGGCCTTGGCCGCCACGCTGGCGTGGAGAGTAGGCTCCAGGCGCAGGCTGAGTTTGCCGGAGTAGGTTTTCTGCGGTTCACGCCCCAGGCGCCGACAGGTTTCGAGGTAGTCGTCGACAGCTTCCTCGAACGCCTGGCGCAATTCACTGATCGACTCGCCATGGAAGCCGATCACGTCGCGGATCCCGGCGACATGGCCGATCAGCAACTGGTCTTCGTCGCTGTATTCGATGCGCGCCGAGTAGCCGCGGTAATTCATCACATTCATGGTGTAACTCCTGCCTGCTCCAGGAACTGGCGGGCATCGCGCACCTGATAGGGTTTGGCGTGCCGATCGGGGTGAGGGCGATGAAAGGTCGCAACCTCACCGTTGAGTTCGAAGCGCACACGTGAGCCTCTACCCTCGACAACCCGGGCACCGAGCGAGATCAGCAGGGATTCCAGGCGCGACCAGTCCAGCGTTCGGGGAACGGGCTTGTTGAAGACAAGTTCGAGTAACGCACGTTGACGATTATTCATGGTATCAGTCTGTGATACCAGCGCCATTGAACTCAATAGATCGGCGGTAGGGTGTAGCTCAGGCGATAGGCAGGAAAAATCGCGTTGCTTTGCAGGAAAAAAGCCGGTGAGTGTTTCCCCCACCGGCTAGTCGTGCATCAGTGCTTGAACATCACATGGCGCACACAGGTGTAGTCCTCCAGCCCGTACATCGACAGGTCCTTGCCATAGCCGGAATGTTTTTGCCCGCCGTGCGGCATCTCGCTGACCAGCATGAAATGCGTGTTGACCCAGGTGCAGCCATATTGCAGCCGTGCGGCCAGGCGGTGGGCGCGTCCGCTGTCACGGGTCCACACCGACGAAGCCAGGCCATACTCCGAGTCGTTGGCCCATTCCAGAGCCTGGGCTTCATCGCTGAAGCGGGTGACCGACACCACCGGGCCGAACACCTCGTGGCGGACGATTTCGTCGTCCTGCAGCGCATCGGCCAGCACGGTCGGGGCGAAGAAGAAGCCATCGCCGGGCAGTGCCTTGCCACCGGTGACCAGGCGGATGTGCGGCTGGGCGATGGCACGGTTCACCAGGCCGGCGACCTTGTCGCGATGCTGGGCGCTGATCAACGGGCCGAGTTCGGTGTCGGCCGCCTGCTGTGGGCCTGGCTTGATGCTCGCCACCGCCGCGCCCAGGCGTTCGACGAAGCGTTCGTAGATGCCGTCCTGCACGTACAGCCGGCAGGCGGCGGTGCAGTCCTGCCCGGCGTTATAGAAGCCGAAGGTGCGGATGCCGTCGATGGCCGCGTCGAGGTCGGCGTCGTCGAATACCAGCACCGGCGCCTTGCCGCCCAATTCCATGTGCATGCGTTTCACGCTGTCGGCGGTGGCGCCAATGATGTGCGCGCCGGTGGGGATGGAGCCGGTCAGCGACACCATGCGCACCTTGGCATGGGTGACCAATGGGTTGCCGACGGTCTGGCCACGGCCGAAAAGGATATTGAGCACGCCAGCCGGCAGCAGCTCACGAACCAGTTCGCCAAGGCGCAGGGCCGTCAGCGGGGTCAACTCCGATGGCTTGATGACCACGGTGTTGCCGGCAGCCAACGCGGGGGCGATCTTCCAGGCCAGCATCATCAGCGGGTAGTTCCACGGCGCGATGGAGGCGACCACGCCCAGCGGGTCGCGGCGGATCATCGAGGTGTGTCCGGGCAGGTACTCGCCCGCCGCCAGGCCACCCAGGCAGCGTGCCGCGCCGGCGAAGTAGCGGAACACGTCGGCAATGGCCGGGATCTCGTCGCCGAGCGCCGCGGCATAGGGTTTGCCGCAGTTGTCCGACTCCAGCCGGGCCAGTTCCTCGGCGTGTCGTTCGATGACCTCGGCAATCGCCAGCAATGCGCTGGCGCGTTCCTTCGGGGTGGTCTGCGACCAGTGCTGGAAGGCTTGGTCGGCGGCACGCACGGCGGTGTCTACCTGGGCTTCGGTGGCTTCGTTGATCTGCGCCAGGGCGCTGCCCTTGGCCGGGTCGAGCACGGTCCAGGCCGGGCCTTCGCCGTTCACCAGATGACCGTTGATCAGCATTCGGGTTTGCATGGGGGACTCCTCCAGGGTCATTTGCCTGCGCCGGCGACGCTTTCTCCACCGCGGGTAAGGTAATAGGCACCGAGTATCGGCAGCATGGTCACCAGCATCACCAGCATGGCGACCACGTTGGTCACCGGCACGTCACGCGGGCGGCTGAGCTGGTTCAGCAGCCAGATCGGCAGGGTGCGCTGGTTGCCGGCGGTGAATGTGGTGACGATGATTTCGTCGAAGGACAGGGCGAACGCCAGCATGCCGCCGGCCAGCAGCGCCGAGCCCAGGTTGGGCAGGATGATGTAGCGGAACGTCTGCCAGCCATCGGCGCCCAGGTCCATGGACGCCTCGATCAGGCTCGCCGAGGTGCGTCGCAGACGGGCGATGACGTTGTTGTAGACGATCACCACGCAGAAGGTCGCATGCCCGACGACGATGCTGAACAACCCCGGCTCCACACCCAGGCGCTTGAACGCCGAGAGCAAGGCGATGCCGGTGATGATGCCGGGCAGGGCGATGGGCAGGATCAGCATCAGCGAGATGGCGTCCTTGCCGAAGAAGCTGCGCCGGTACAGCGCCGCCGCGGCCAGGGTACCAAGCACCAGGGCGATCAGGGTGGCCAGGCAGGCCACCTGCAGTGACAGCTTGATCGCCTCGAGCACGTCGGGGCGGGCGAGGGTCACGCCGAACCATTTCAGGGTGAAGCCCCTGGGCGGGAAGCTGAACGCCGCGTCCTCGGTATTGAAGGCGTAGAGCAGGATGATCAGGATCGGGAAGTGCAGGAACAGCAACCCGCCCCATGCCGCCAGGCGCAGCCCGGTCGAGGCTTTTTCAGAGTGCATCGAAGGCCCCCAGGCGTTTGACGATGGACAGGTAAACGGCGATCAGCATGATCGGCACCAGGGTGAAGGCCGCCGCCATGGGCATGTTGCCGATGGCGCCTTGCTGGGCGTAGACCATGCTGCCGATGAAGTAGCCGGGCGGGCCGACCAGTTGCGGCACGATGAAGTCGCCCAGGGTGAGCGAGAAGGTGAAGATCGAGCCGGCGGCGATGCCGGGGATCGACAGCGGCAGTATCACCTGAAGCAAGGTCTGCCCCGGCGTGGCGCCCAGGTCCGCCGAGGCCTGCAGCAGCGATGGCGGCAGGCGCTCCAGCGCGGCCTGGATCGGCAGGATCATGAACGGCAGCCAGATGTACACGAACACCAGGAAGCGGCCCAGGTGCGAAGTCGACAGGGTGCTGCCGCCGACCCCCGGGATTTGCAGCACCACCTGCAGCAGGGCCTCCAGGTGCAACTGCTGGATGAACCACTGGGCGACGCCGCCCTTGGCCAGCAGCAGGGTCCAGGCGTAGGTCTTGACGATGTAGCTGGCCCACATCGGCATCATCACGGCGATATAGAAAAATGCCTTGGTGCGCCCGCTGGTGTAGCGTGCCATGTAGTAGGCGATGGGAAATGCCAGCACGGCACTGGCCAGCGACACCGCGAGAGCCATGCACAAGGTGCGCAGGATGATGTCGAAGTTGGCCGGGTTGAACAGCGCCGCGAAATTGCCCAGGGTCAGCTCGGGCGTCACCGCCATGGTGAAGTCGTCGAAGGTGTAGAAGCCCTGCCATAACAGGTTGAGCAAAGAGCCCAGGTAGATTGCGCCGAACCACAGCAGCGGCGGGATCAGCAGCATCAGCAGGTACAGGTTGGGGCGCCGGTACAACAGGTCGCTGATGCGCCGCAGCGCCGAACTGCCGGCCGTGCGCTTCACGGCAAGGCTCATGGCTGGGTTTCCCGCAGCACCGTCATCGCCTCACGTGGCCAACTGGCTTGTACGCGCTGGCCGGTCTGCCAGGGCTGCGCCTGTGCCTGCCAGCGGTCGTTGGCCTGGGTCACCGCGAGCAGTTGGCCGTTGTCCAGCTGTACCTCCAGGCGCGTGGCGCTGCCCTGGTACTGGATGTCGTGCAGCACGCCGCCGACCTGCACCTCGCCGCTGGCGGGCTGGCCGTCCAGGCGGATGTGCTCGGGGCGAATGGAGAACGGGGCTGCGCTGCCGCTGAGCTGTTGCGCCAGTTCGCCACGCACCACGTTGGAGGTGCCGACGAACTCGGCGACGAAGGTGGTTGCCGGCTGCATGTACAGGTTGCGGGGTGAGTCGACCTGCTCGATGCGCCCACGGTTGAACACCGCCACCCGGTCGGACATCGACAGCGCCTCGGTCTGGTCGTGGGTGACGAAGATGAAGGTGATGCCCAGTTGGCGTTGCAGCTTTTTCAGCTCGCCCTGCATCTGCTCGCGCAGCTTGAGGTCCAGGGCTCCCAGGGGCTCGTCGAGCAGCAGCACCCGCGGCCGGTTGACCAGGGCGCGGGCCAGGGCCACGCGCTGGCGCTGACCGCCGGACAATTGCGCCGGCTTGCGTTCGCCATAGCCGTCAAGCGCGACCATGGCCAGGGCCTCGGCGGCGCGGGCATGGCGTTCGGCCTTGGCCACGCCTTTGACTTTCAGGCCATAGGCGACGTTGTCGCGCACGTTCATGTGCGGGAACAGCGCGTAGTCCTGGAACACCGTGTTGACGTCGCGCTGGTACGGCGGCAGGCCGGCCGCCTCGCTGCCGTGAATACGGATCGAGCCGCTGCTGGGTTGCTCGAAGCCGGCGATCAGGCGCAGGCAGGTAGTCTTGCCCGAGCCAGAGGGGCCGAGCATGGAGAAAAACTCGCCATCCTCGATGTCGATGCTGATCTGGTCGACGGCCTTGACCTCGCCGAAGGTACGGGAAACCTGGGTGAACTGGACTGCTGGGGGCATACCGGGGCTCCACTTGGGTTACTGCTGATCGCGGGCAAGTCGCACCGGTGCGACTTGCCCGCGATGGCTCTTACCGCCCGCCCATGATCGCGATGTAGTCCTGGGTCCAGCGGCTGTACGGCACGAACTTGCCGCCCTCGGCCTGCGGGGTCTTCCAGAAGGCGATCTTGTCGAAGTTGTCGAAGCCGTTGGTCTTGCAGCCCTCGTCACCCAGCAGCGCGTTGCCGGTGCAGGCCGCGGGCACCGCCGGCAACGAGCCGAACCAGGCCGCCACATCGCCTTGCACCTTGGGTTGCAGCGACCAGTCCATCCACTTGTAGGCGCAATTGGGGTGCTTGGCCTCGCTGTGCAGCATGGTGGTGTCGGCCCAGCCGGTGGCGCCTTCCTTCGGTACCACCGAGGCCACCGGCTGCTTGTCGGCCTTCAGGCCGTTGACCATGTAGCCCCAGGAGCTGGTGGCCACCACGCCTTCGTTCTTCACGTCGCTCATCTGTACGGTCGCGTCGTGCCAGTAGCGGTGGATCAACGGCTGTTGCTGGCGCAGGAGGTCGAGCACCGCCTTGTACTGCGCCTCGTTCAGTTCATAAGGGTTCTGGATGCCCAGTTCGGGCTTGGCGGCCTTGAGGTAGAGCGCCGCGTCGGCGATGTAGATCGGCCCATCGTACGCCTGCACGCGGCCCTTGTTAGGCTTGCCGTCCGGCAGGTCCTGCGGCTCGAACACCACGCTCCAGCTGCTCGGCGGCTGCTTGAACACGTCGGTGTTGTACAGCAGCACGTTCGGCCCCCACTGGTAGGGTGTGCCGTAGACCTGGTCCTTGACCACGTACCAGGCGCCGTTGCGCAGGCGCGGGTCGAGGTTTTTCCAGTTGGGGATCAACGCGGTGTTGATCGGCTGCACACGCTTGCCGGCGATCAGCCGCAGCGAGGCATCACCCGAGGCCGTTACCAGGTCATAGCCACCCTTGGTCATCAGGCTGACCATTTCGTCGGAGGTGGCGGCCGTCTTGACGCTGACCTTGCAGCCAGTCTCATTCTCGAAGCCGGTGACCCAGTCATAGGCCTTGTCGCTTTCACCGCGTTCGATATAGCCGGGCCAGGCGACGATATCCAGCTGGCCTTCACCGGCACCGAGCTGCTGGGGCAGCCCGGCGGCCTGGGCGCCGGCAGTGGCCAGCAGGGCACCGAGCAGAAGGGTCTTGTGCACTGACATGGTGTTCCCTCTTTTTTGGAAGTTGTGGTCGGGGGCAGACGTCAAGCAAAGCAGTGGAGCGCATATGCGCGGCGCAGGGCAGCCATGCGGCGGACTGCCTGGAAGTTTCAGCGACTGAATCGAGTCTAGATCGCTTTTATCGATCGTTGATGCAACATCTGGAAGCATTTGCATGGGTGGCGAAACCCGTGCGCCGTCCTACTCTGGTGGCCTCTTTTTCGTACCCATGGAGGCACGTCAGATGAACACCCGTGGTCTGCTCGATCAACTGCTCAAGTCCGGCCAGGAACTGCTCGGCAACCAGGCTGGCAAAGGCGCGGGGCCCAAGCCCGGAGGCAGTGGCGGCCTCGGCAGCCTGCTCTCGGGCGCCGGTGGCGGCGCGCTGGCGGCCGGCGCCATGGGCTTGCTGCTGGGTAACAAGAAGGCCCGCAAGTACGGCGGCAAGGCACTCACCTATGGCGGCCTGGCTGCGCTCGGGGTGCTGGCCTACAAGGCCTATGGCAACTGGCAGGCCCGCCAGGGCGCCGGCGATCAGCAGCCGCAGACGCTGGATCGCCTGCCCCCGGCCCAGGTCGAGCAGCACAGCCAGGCCGTGTTGCGGGCGCTGGTGGCGGCAGCCAAGTCCGACGGCCATATCGATGACCGTGAGCGGGCCTTGATCGAAGGCGAGTTCACTCGCCTGGACAGCGACCGCGAGTTGCAGCACTGGCTGCACGCCGAACTGAACAAGCCGCTGGATCCGGCCGAAGTGGCCCGCGCCGCGCAGACGCCGGAAATGGCTGCCGAGATGTACCTGGCCAGCGTGATGATGGTCGACCAGGAGAACTTCATGGAGCGCGCCTACCTCGACGAACTGGCGCGCCAGCTGCGCCTGGACCCTGCCTTGCGCCTGGAGTTGGAGAACCAGGTCAGGCTTGCCGCGGATCAATGAGCCTGCAATTGGCCATATCAATGGGCACGGAGGCCTGAATACAGCAGCATTCAGCCGCAAATACGTAGGAAGCCTGGGCTATACTTCGGCGATTTTTCCCGCTCGTATCGAATTCCTGAGGGCTGAATGTGAAGAACTGGACCTTGCGCCAACGGATCCTGGCAAGTTTCGCCGTGATCATCGCCATCATGCTGCTGATGATCGTGGCCGCCTACTCGCGGCTGGTGGCGATCGAGTCCAGCGAGGAGGCGGTAGGGTCCGACAGCATTCCCGGGCTCTACTACAGCTCGATGATCCGCAGCGCCTGGGTCGACAGCTACGTGACCAGCCAGCAACTGGTCGGCCTGTCGAACCACCGCGAGTTCACCACGACTGATGCCGAACTGTTCAAGAGCTTCGACGACCGGCTCAAGCAGCATATGGCCAGTTACCAGGGCACCATCCGTGATCCGGCCGACCAGGCCGCGTTCGACGATTTCACGCGCCAGGAAGAGGCTTACGTCAAGATCGTCGATCAGGTCCTGGAAACCTATCGCCAGAAGAACTATGCCGAAGCCCAGCGCTTGATCGCCGAGGTGCTGACGCCCGCCTGGAGAGAAGGGCGCCTGCACCTGAACGAAGTGATCGAGCGCAACCGGGAGTCGGCCGACAACGCCACCAATGAAATCGTCAGCGCCGTGGCCACCGCCAAAGGCAGCATGATCGTCTCGCTGCTGCTGGCAATCGTCGCTGCCGGCGTTTGCGGCCTGCTGCTGATGCGTGCGATCACCGCCCCCATGCAACGCATCGTGCACGCCCTCGACGGCCTGCGTTCGGGCGACCTGAGCATGCGCCTGAGCCTGGACCGCAAGGATGAGTTCGGCGCGATCGAGGGCGGCTTCAACGAAATGGCCGAGTCCCTGGCCAACCTGGTGTCGCAGGCCCAGCGTTCGTCGGTGCAGGTGACCACCTCGGTCACCGAGATCGCCGCCACCTCCAAGCAGCAGCAGGCCACCGCCACCGAGACGGCCGCCACCACCACCGAGATCGGCGCCACCTCGCGGGAAATCGCCGCGACCTCGCGTGACCTGGTGCGCACCATGACCGAAGTCACCTCGTCGGCCGACCAGGCCTCGAGCCTTGCCGGTGCTGGCCAGCAGGGCCTGGCGCGCATGGAGGAGACCATGCACCAGGTGATGGGCGCCGCCGACCTGGTCAACGCCAAGCTGGCGATCCTCAACGAGAAGGCCAGCAACATCACGCAGATGGTGGTGACCATCGTCAAGGTCGCCGACCAGACCAACCTGCTGTCGCTCAACGCCGCCATCGAGGCGGAGAAGGCCGGTGAGTACGGTCGCGGTTTCGCCGTGGTCGCCACCGAAGTACGCCGCCTGGCCGACCAGACCGCCGTGGCCACCTACGACATCGAACAGATGGTGCGCGAGATCCAGTCGGCGGTGTCGGCCGGGGTGATGGGCATGGACAAGTTCTCCGAGGAGGTGCGCCGCGGCATGTTCGAGGTGCAGCAGGTGGGCGAGCAGCTCAGCCAGATCATCCATCAGGTGCAGGCGCTGGCGCCGCGGGTGCTGATGGTCAACGAGGGCATGCAGGCCCAGGCCACCGGCGCAGAGCAGATCAACCAGGCACTGGCCCAGCTCAGCGATGCCAGTACCCAGACCGTGGAATCGCTGCGCCAGGCCAGCTTCGCCATCGACGAACTGAGCCAGGTAGCCGCCGGGCTGCGTGGCGGTGTTTCGCGGTTCAAAGTCTGACGACGATGAACGAACCGTCCCCTCGCGAGGATCGCGAATCAGCCGGCAAGGGCGTGCTGTACCTGCAATTTCGCATCGCCGACCAGCGCTTTGCCCTGGACGTGCGCGAAGTGATCGAAGTGCTGCCGTGCCGTACCCTCAAGCCCATCGCCCAGGCGCCGGGCTGGGTGGCCGGCGTGCTCGCCCACCGTGGTGTGCTGGTACCGGTGATCGACCTGTCGGCGCTGAGCTTCGGTGTGCCAGCACAGTCGCGCAGCAGTACGCGGATGGTACTGGTGCACTACCGCGCTGACTCGCGCCGTCCTGACCTGCAGCTGGGGCTTGTCCTGGAGCAGGCCACCGATACGCTGCGCTGTGCCCCCGAGGAATTCCAGCCCTACGGCCTGGACAATGCCGACGCGCGCTACCTCGGGCCGGTGCGCCAGGACGCCCGCGGGTTGTTGCAGCGCATCCAGGTGAACGACCTGTTGTCGGACGCGGTGCGTGAGCTGCTGTACCCCGTCGAGCCCGGGCAGGAGCCAGCATGAGCGAGCAACGTTTCTTCCGTTTCCTGCAGGAACGTATCGGGCTGGACGTGGAGTCGGTCGGCACAGCGATGGTCGAGCGCGCCCTGCGCCAGCGCTGCACGCTCGTGCAGGCTGCGGATCTCGACGACTACTGGCTGCGTTTGCAGCAGTCCAGCGATGAGCAGCAGGCCCTGATCGAAGCGGTCATCGTTCCGGAGACCTGGTTCTTCCGCTACCCCGAATCCTTCACCGCGCTGGCGGGGCTGGCGCACAAGCGTGCGGCAGAACTTGCCGGCGCACGGCCCCTGCGCATCCTCAGCCTGCCGTGCTCGACGGGTGAGGAACCCTACTCGATCGCCATGGCCTTGCTCGACGGTGGCCTGAGCCCGGGCGCTTTCCGCGTCGATGGCATTGATATCAGCCCCAGTTCGGTGGCCAAGGGCGAGCAGGCGCTGTACGGCCGCAACTCCTTCCGCGGCAGCGAGCTGGCCTTTCGCGAGCGGCACTTCAGCCCAAGCGGCGATACCCATCGCCTGGATGAGCGGGTGCGTCAGCAAGTCAGCCTGCAGGCGGGCAATGTGCTCGACCCGGCGCTCAAGGCGCGTGAAGGGCTGTACGATTTCGTGTTCTGTCGCAACTTGCTGATCTACTTCGATGTTCCGACCCAGCAGCGGGTGTTCGAGGTACTCAAGCGCCTGATCCACGCCCAGGGCGTGCTGTTCATCGGCCCCGCCGAGGGCAGCCTGCTGGCGCGCCTGGGCATGCGCCCACTGGGGATTGCCCAGTCATTCGCCTACGTGCGCCAGGATGATGCCCCACCGCCTGTTGCCAAGCCGTTGCCGGTTGCGCGCCAGCCGGTCGCTGCGCCGCTGCCGCCACGTGTCGTGGCACTGCCGCCCCGAGTCACCAGGTCCAGCGCCGTGCCAGCGGCGCCGGTACCGGCGCAAGACGAAGCGCAGTTGCTGGCCCTCATTGCCCGGCAGGCCAATGCCGGTGAAAACCAGCAGGCCAGGGCGGACTGCGAACGCTATCTGCGCCAGTTCGCCCCCAAGGCGCAGGTCTATTACTGGCTGGGGTTGCTCAGTGACACCGAAGGCGATGCCGCGCAGGCCATCACCCATTATCGCAAGGCGCTCTACCTCGAGCCGCAGCACCCTGAGGCACTGATGCACCTGGCCATGCTGCTGGCCGCGCAGGGGGACGAGGCCGGTGCCCGGCGCCTGCAGGAGCGTGCCGCCCGGGCCGGCAGGGAGTCTGAACGATGAGCGGCGGATACCATATGCAACTGATCGCCAATGACGACCAGCCCATCGATGATTGCTGGAACCGCATCGGCGTGCATGGCGACAAGCAGTGTCCGTTGCTGGAGCGGCATGTGCACTGCCGCAATTGCGAGGTGTATGCCGACGCGGCCACGCGCCTGCTGGATCGCTATGCGCTGGTCCAGGACGAGCAGGTCGAAACGGCCCTCGTGGAGGAATGCGCGGTCGGCCGTTCGATGCTGCTGTTCCGTCTGGGCGAGGAGTGGCTGGCCCTGGCCACCGCCTGCCTGGCCGAGATCGCCCCGGCGCAGCCGGTGCACTCGTTGCCGCACCAGCGTTCGCGGGTGCTGCAGGGCGTCGCCAATGTGCGCGGTGCGCTGGTGCCTTGCCTGTCGCTCGCCGACCTGCTGGGCGTGCCGACGCAGGCGGGCGCGGAGCGCACCGGGCGGAGCATGCCGCGCATGCTGATCCTGGCGGCCGAGGGCGGGCCGGTGGTGGTGCCGGTGGACGAGATCGACGGCATCCATCGTCTCGACCTTGCGGGCCAGGACAACGGCCGCGATGCGGCGCATTTCACCGCCGCCGTTTTGCAGTGGCGAGGGCGCAGCGTGCGAGTGCTGGATGAACAACACCTGATGTCAGCCGTGAAGCGGAGCCTGTCATGACCCCGGAGCAAATGCGCGATGCGTCGCTGCTCGAGCTGTTCAGCCTGGAGGCCGAGGCCCAGACCCAGGTGCTCAGCGCCGGCCTGATGGCGCTGGAGCGCAACCCTGCGCAACCCGATCAGCTCGAGGCCTGCATGCGTGCGGCGCACTCGCTCAAGGGGGCGGCGCGGATTGTCGGTATCGATGCCGGGGTCAGCGTCGCCCACGTCATGGAAGACTGCCTGGTGGCCGCCCAGGAAGGTCGCCTGCTGCTGCGCCCGGAGCATATCGACGCCTTGTTGCAGGGCACTGACCTGTTGATGCGCATCGCGACCCCTGGAGATCAGGGTGGCGACGCCGCCGTGGCGGTGTTCCTGGCACAGATGACAACACTGCTCGACCCTTCGGCGCCCGTGCCGGTGATCGCGCAGGCTGGCGTTCCAAGCGCACCACCGGCTGCCTTGCCGGCGCGGCCGGAACCCGAGCCAACGCTCCAGGCCCCGCCGGAGCCTGAACCCGAAACTGAGCCCGTGCCAGCCCGCAAGGCCGGCAAGCGCGGTGGCGAGGGGGGAGAGCGGGTATTGCGGGTGACCGCCGACCGTCTGAACAGCCTGCTGGACCTGTCGAGCAAGTCGCTGGTCGAGACCCAGCGGCTGAAACCCTACCTGGCCACCCTGCAGCGCCTGAAGCGCATGCATGGCCAGGGCATGCGCGGCCTCGATGGCCTGAAGGCCCAGCTGGAAGAGAGCGGGCAGGGGCCGGAGGTGCTGGAAGCGCTGGCCCAGACCCAGCAGTTGCTGGCTGAAACCCAGCAGATCCTGTTGCAGCAGGCGGCCGATCTCGACGAATTCGGTTGGCAGGCCAGCCAGCGCGCGCAACTGCTGTACGACACGGCGCTGGCCTGTCGCATGCGTCCGTTCGCCGATGTGCTCACCGGCCAGAGCCGGATGGTCCGCGACCTCGGGCGCTCGCTGGACAAGCCGGTGCGTCTGTTGATCGAAGGCGAGAAGACCCAGGTCGACCGTGACGTGCTGGAAAAGCTCGAGGCACCGCTGACACACCTGCTGCGCAACGCGGTCGATCATGGCATCGAACTGCCCGAGCAGCGCCTGCTGGCCGGCAAACCGAGCGAGGGCACCGTGCGCCTGCGCGCCTCGCACCAGGCCGGGCTGCTGATCCTGGAACTGTCCGACGACGGTGCCGGCATCGATCTGCAGCGCTTGCGCGAGAGTATCGTCGAGCGCGCATTGTCGCCGGCCGAGACGGTGGCGCAGATGAGCGAGGCCGAGCTGCTGACCTTCCTGTTCCTGCCGGGGTTCAGCTTGCGCGACACGGTCACCGAAGTGTCCGGGCGCGGTGTCGGCCTGGATGCGGTGCAGCACATGGTCCGTGAGCTGCGCGGCTCCATCGAGTTGACCCAGGTGGCCGGCCAGGGATGTTGCTTTCATGTGGAAGTGCCGTTGACCTTGTCGGTGGTTCGCAGCCTGGTCGTCGAGGTGGGCGGCGAGGCCTACGCCTTCCCGCTGGCGCATATCGAGCGCACCGTCGATGTGGCGGCCGAGGCCATCGTGCAGATCGAAGGGCGGCAGCACTTCTGGCACGAAGGGCGACACATCGGCCTGGTGGCCGCCAGCCAGCTTCTCAACCGGCCGGCGGCCCAGGGCAACGAACATAGCCTGCGGGTGGTGGTGATTCGCGAGCGTGAGCAGCTCTATGGGGTGGCCGTCGAGCGGCTGATCGGCGAGCGGGTGCTGGTGGTGATGCCGCTGGACCCGCGCCTGGGCAAAGTCCAGGACATCTCCGCCGGGGCCTTGCTCGACGACGGTTCGGTGGTGCTCATCGTCGATGTCGAGGACTTGCTGCGCTCGGTGGACAAGCTGCTCAGCACCGGCCGCCTGGAGCGTATCGAGCGCGGTGGGCGCGGCGCCAAGGGGGCGGTGCGCAAGCGCATCCTGGTGGTCGACGACTCGCTCACCGTGCGCGAGCTGCAACGCAAGCTGCTGGGCCACCGCGGCTACGAAGTGGCGGTGGCCGTGGACGGCATGGACGGCTGGAACGCGCTGCGCAGCGATGATTTCGACCTGTTGATCACCGACATCGACATGCCGCGCATGGACGGGATCGAGCTGGTCACCCTGGTGCGGCGCGACAACCGCTTGCAATCGCTGCCGGTGATGGTGGTGTCCTACAAGGATCGCGAAGAAGACCGGCGTCGTGGACTGGATGCCGGTGCCGACTATTATTTGGCCAAGGCCAGCTTCCATGACGATGCGTTGCTGGATGCGGTCGAGGAGCTGATCGGAGGTGCCCAGGGATGAGAATCGCCATTGTCAACGACATGCCCATGGCCGTCGAGGCCCTGCGCCGGGCGTTGGCATTCGAGCCCGCGCACCAGGTGATCTGGGTCGCCGGCAACGGCGCCGAGGCGGTGCGCCTGTGCGCCGAGCAGACGCCGGATCTGATCCTCATGGACCTGATCATGCCGGTCATGGACGGCGTGGAGGCGACCCGGCGCATCATGGCCGAAACCCCCTGCGCCATCGTCATCGTCACCGTGGATCGCAAGCAGAACGTGCACCGGGTGTTCGAGGCCATGGGCCATGGCGCGCTGGATGTGGTCGACACCCCGGCATTGGGCGCGGGCGATGCACGCGAGGCGGCCGCGCCACTGCTGCGCAAGATCCTCAACATCGGCTGGCTGATCGGCCAGCAGCGGCCCAGCGCGCCTCGGGCGGTTAGCGTGCCGCTGCGCGAGGCCTCGCAGCGCCGCGCACTGGTGGCCATCGGCTCGTCCGCGGGCGGGCCGGCCGCCCTGGAAGTACTGCTCAAGGGGCTGCCGCGCAGTTTTCCGGCGGCCATCGTGCTGGTCCAGCATGTTGACCAGGTATTCGCCGCTGGCATGGCCGAGTGGCTCAGCAGCGCCTCCGGCCTGCCGGTGCGCCTGGCCCGCGAGGGTGAGCCGCCGCAGCCGGGGCAGGTGCTGCTGGCCGGCACCAACCACCATATCCGCCTCCTTAAGAATGGCGAGCTGGCCTACACTGCCGAGCCCGTCAACGAAATCTACCGGCCCTCGATCGATGTGTTCTTCGAGAGCGTGGCGCGTTGCTGGTCCGGCGATGCGGTGGGCGTGTTGCTCACCGGCATGGGGCGTGACGGCGCCCAAGGCCTGAAACTGATGCGCCAGCAGGGCTTCCTGACCATCGCCCAGGACCAGCAGAGCAGTGCGGTGTACGGCATGCCCAAGGCCGCCGCGGCGATCGACGCTGCGGTGGAAATACGTCCGCTGGAGCGAATCGCCGGACGACTGATGGAAATCTTTCCGAAATGACGATATGTATTGAGTCGCGCCGCGTGGCCGGCAGTGGACGGGTGATTACGCATGAATGATCTACCGATCGAAGGTTTCACGACCATCAACGAAAGTGCGGCGATGGTCCTGCTGGTCGACGATCAGGCCATGATCGGCGAAGCGGTGCGCCGTGGCCTCGCCCACGAAGAGAACATCGACTTCCACTTCTGCGCCGATCCGCACCAGGCGGTGGCCCAGGCCATGCGCATCAAGCCCACGGTGATCCTCCAGGACCTGATCATGCCGGGCCTCGATGGCCTGACCCTGGTACGCGAATACCGCAACAACCCGGCCACCCAGGACATTCCGATCATCGTCCTGTCGACCAAGGAGGATCCGCTGGTCAAGAGCGCCGCCTTCGCCGCCGGGGCCAACGACTACCTGGTCAAGTTGCCGGACACCATCGAGCTGGTGGCGCGTATCCGCTATCACTCGCGCTCCTACCTCACCCTGTTGCAGCGCGACGAGGCCTACCGTGCGCTGCGCGTGAGCCAGCAGCAGTTGCTCGACACCAACCTGATGCTGCAGCGGCTGATGAACTCGGACGGCCTGACCGGGTTGTCCAACCGCCGTCACTTCGACGAATACCTGGAACTGGAATGGCGCCGGGCGATTCGCGAGCAGCAGCAGTTGTCGCTGTTGATGATCGATGTCGACTATTTCAAGGCGTTCAACGACAGTTTCGGCCACCTGGCCGGCGACGAGGCCCTGCGCCAGGTGGCCGAGGCCATCCGTGGCTGCTGCTCGCGCCCCACCGACCTGCCGGCGCGTTATGGCGGCGAGGAGTTCGCCCTGGTGCTGCCCAACACCTCGCCCGGCGGCGCGCGCCTGGTGGCCGAAAAGCTGCGCCAGACCATCATGGGCCTGAAGATCGCCCATACCGTGCCCGAGGCGGCGTCGCACCTGACCGTGAGCATTGGCCTGGCGACCCTGACCCCGAGTGTCGGCAGCCATTGCCGACAGCTGATCTCGGCGGCGGACAAGGGGCTGTACCTGGCCAAGAACAGTGGGCGCAATCAGGTCGGGATCGCCTGAGTCAGTTCCTGAAAGGGCAACGGTGTTTTCTGTGGGAGCCGGCTTGCCGGCGAGAGGCCGCGACAGCATTTGCAAGACTGGAGCCTCACCTGCAAAAGCGTGCTACGACTCATGAAACAGCATTAATACTGGCCAAAGGCTGCCTGTGCGACCATGAACAACCTTTCACCCAGGAACTTCCAGCCCCCAACCCGCTCTTATGCCGGTAGCCATTGGTCGCGGCCGCCTGCTAAGCTCGCGGCTTTACCCTGATTGCCCTCATGGCGCATGAACAAGGAAATTACATGAAACAGCATCGTTTGGCGGCCGCGGTTGCCCTGGTAGGCCTGGTCCTCGCCGGTTGCGACGCCCAGACCAGCAGCGTCGAGCTGAAGACCCCAGCACAGAAGGCCTCCTACGGTATCGGCCTGAACATGGGCAAGAGCCTGGCCCAGGAAGGCATGGACGACCTCGACTCGAAAGCCGTCGCCCAGGGCATCGAGGACGCTGTTGGCAAGAAGGAACAGCGCATCAAGGACGAAGAGCTGGTCGAAGCCTTCACCGCCTTGCAGAAGCGCGCCGAAGAGCGCCTGACCAAGGCCAGCGAGGAAGCAGCCGCCGCCGGCAAGAAGTTCCTCGAGGAAAACGGCAAGAAACCTGGCGTGATCACCACCGCCTCGGGCCTGCAGTATGAAGTGGTGAAGAAGGCCGATGGCCCGCAACCCAAGCCGACCGACGTCGTCACCGTCCACTACGAGGGCAAGC
This sequence comes from Pseudomonas sp. CCOS 191, assembly GCF_001007005.1. Taxonomy (NCBI): domain Bacteria; kingdom Pseudomonadati; phylum Pseudomonadota; class Gammaproteobacteria; order Pseudomonadales; family Pseudomonadaceae; genus Pseudomonas; species Pseudomonas sp. CCOS 191. The sequence goes on along the minus strand of NZ_LN847264.1, from coordinate 4,720,405 downwards.
TGACCGACGGCAAGGTATTCGACAGCTCCGTCGAGCGCGGCAGCCCCATCGACCTGCCGGTCAGCGGCGTGATCCCGGGTTGGGTCGAAGGCCTGCAACTGATGCATGTCGGCGAGAAGTACAAGCTGTACATCCCGGCTGAACTGGCCTACGGCGCCCAGAGCCCGAGCCCGCTGATTCCGGCCAACTCGGTCCTGGTGTTCGACCTGGAACTGCTGGCCATCAAAGACCCGGCCAAGGCTGGCGAAGCACCGGCCAAGTAATAGCCGTCGTGTTGCATGAAGACGCCCCGTTTCGACGGGGCGTCGTCGTTTTCAGCAGTGCTTGACGCGAACCGTTGGCGTCATTCACTGTCGCAAGCAGTGCCCGGCCTAAATACAGGTACCTTTGTCGCAAAACGTTTGCGCGGTTGAAAACGGTTGTGTAAAAAACGCCCGATTCGTACCCGGCCCTTGCCCGGTGGGCACCACGCGGCGTCAATGCCGCCCTGTTCACAAGGTTATCCACAATAAATGTGGATAACCTCCGGCTCCCCTGGAGGCCCCATGAGCGCACCCTGGAATTTCGCCCGCTTCCTGCCCCTTGCCGAGCGCTTGCTCAGCCGCGGCCGGCTGCCGGCATTGCTGTTCGCAGTGGCCCGCAAAGGGCCGAAGCTGGGCCAGCTGCGCGAGGACCTGCGCCTGATGCAGGCGCTTTGCCTGGCCTGGTGGCGTGGCGAGTACCGCGCTGTCAGCCCCAAGGCACTGGTGACCATCGTCGCCGGGCTGCTCTATTTCGTCAGCCCACTGGATGCCATCCCCGACTGGCTGCTGGGTGTCGGCCTGCTCGATGACATCGCCGTGCTGGGCTGGGTGCTCAAGACCGTGGCTGATGAGCTGGGCCGCTTCAAGGCCTGGCGCGACAGCCAGGCGCCGGAGCGGCTGCGCGTGGTCGAACGGCTGCCGGAGACCCCCGAAGCGCTGCGCCTGGAAAGGCCCGGTAGCTGATTCCGCACAGACCCCCGAGGTTGGTAATATAATTGGCATAAGGGTTATGCCTACGGATTACATGCCGTAATCCAACGTCAAGGGGGTTGTATGGGTATTCAGGTCATCAGCCGGGACGGTCAGCCCGAGTACGCAGTGGTTCCCTGGGAGCAGTATCAGGCGTTGCTCGCGGCCGCAGGCCAGGCACCGGCCAGCGCACCCGTCACCGACAGCAATGTTGCCAGTACTCAACCAAGCGCCAGCCTGTCCTCACTGGATGAGCTGGCGTCCTTGCGTCAGGCCAAGGGGCTGGCGCCGGAGCAGCTGGCCCGCAGTGTCGGCATCAGCCCGGCATACCTGGCCATGATCGAGTCCGGCGAGCGCCGCCCCGACGCGGCCATTCTGCGCAGCCTGGCGTGGCACCTGGACGTGGCCGGCTGGAGCGAGCCGTCATGAGTCAGGTCAGGATCAGCCGTCAGCAATGGCAGGGCCTGCTGAGCGAGCTCGACCTGGCCCGCCGGCAACGCCATCTGCTGACCTACCGGGCACTGCTCGAGCGTTTGCAATTGCCCAGCCCGGCCATGCAGACCTTGACCGCGGCCCTTGAGTACCTGGCGGTGCTCGACGCCCGCGCCGAGCAGCCGCTGCGCAGTTCGCTGGTGATCAGCCAAGGCGCCAGCCGCCTGCCACGCACCGGGTTTTTCGAGTGTGTCGAGCGCCTGGGACGGTTTTCCGGGCCGGTGGACGGCATGGAGGCGGCGTCCTGGCATGCCTCGGAAGTGGTGCGGGTGTTCGAGTACCGTTACCCGGAAGAGGCCTGAAACCGGGGGAGGGTCTACCTGACGCGGTGGCGGTTGCTGGAGCCTGCCAGGGTTTATTCCAGTACCGTTGTATCGATCAGGCTCAGGCTCGCCCCGTCGGTTTCCTTGGCCTTTCTTTTCGCCTGTGAGGCGAGCTCGGCCAACTGGCCGGCATCCAGCCCTGCGCAGCTTCCAGGCGCGAGCCAGACCACCCCGATCGACAGCGAAAGCAGTTCGAAGGTTTCCCGTTGACCCTGACGGTTATGGGCAATAAAGCAGCCGGCCTCCAGGTGTTCACCGCGATAGAAGCGTCGACATTGCCGGACGAAGGCCTCCAGCAGCAGTTCAAGCCGCGCTCGCCAGTCTGCCGATCCCAGTACCAGCATGAAATCATCCCCTCCGATATGGCCGACGAAATCCCTGCTGGGGTCGACGCAGTCGCTCAGGCACTGCGCCAGGCACAACAGCACTTCGTCGCCACGGGCATAGCCATAGATATCGTTGAAGGGTTTGAAGTTGTCGATGTCCACGTAGCATATGGCGGCCTCGCGCCGTTGCAGCAGCAGGCGCGCCAGGCACTGCTGGATCGGTACGTTGCCGGGCAGCAGGGTGAGTGGGTTGGCGTGCCTGGCCTGCTGGATCTTCTGTTCGGTGATCAGCTTGAGTACGTCGATCACTCGCCCCAGGCCCAGGTAACGTCCACTCTGGGTGATGATGAAATCTTCCTCGATACGCTGGCGGGCGCGGCTGGTAAGCAGCCGGCTGACCTGCTGCAGCGACTGGCTGCGCTCGACGGCGAGAAAGTCCTGGCTCATCAACCGGCTGATTGGCTTGCGGGCGAACAGGTCGGTACCAAAAGGCTTGAGCAGGGCGTCGGCAAGTGAATGGCGGTGGACGATGCCACAGGGTTTGCCACGCTCATCCAGCACCGCGAGCGAATTGAGGTTGGCCTGGCGGTGGAACGCCTCGAGCACCTGCTGGATGGGGGTATCGCGCGTGACCGAGGGTTGCAGGATGAGCAGGGCGCTGAGATCGCTGCTGTCCTCGTCCAGCGCCACGGCTGTATCCGGCGCCGGGGGCAGCAGGCCGAGGCTGTCGCCTGGGGGGAACTCCTGGGGGCGCCCGAGCAGGTAGCCCTGGACCAGATCCACGCCCATGTCGCCCAGTATGGCCAGTTCCTCGGCCAGTTCGATACCTTCGGCGATCACCTGGGCGCGCGAAGCGCGTGCGATCTGCAGGATCGATCCGACGAACTCACGCTTGAGTGGGTCCAGGTGGATACCATCGATGAAATGGCGGTCGATCTTCACATAGTCCGGGCGCAGTTCCGACCACAGGCGCAGGCTCGAGTAACCGGCACCCAGGTCATCCAGGGCGATGGAAAAACCCATGTCGCGGTAGTGGTGCAGGGCGTTGTACAGCAGCTGGAAGTCTTCGGTGGGCGTCTGCTCGGTCAGTTCGATGACCACCCGACTGGGGGCCAGGCCGACCTGTTCGAGCATCTGCAGGGTGCGCCCGGAAGGGTAGTTGGGTTCCACCAGGGACTCGGGCGAGACGTTGAGAAACAGCTGGCCCGCAAGGTTCAGCTCGCTGAAGCGTCGGCAGGCGGTTTCCCGGCACAGCACCTCCAGTTCACCCAGGCGACCGGCCTGGCGGGCGATGGCGAACAGATTCAGGGGCGAGTGCAGAGGGCTGTTGGAGGGGCCGCGACTCAGGGCCTCATAACCGAGGATGCGCCGTTCGGAGAGGCAGACGATGGGTTGGAACAGACAGTGGATGCTGCGTTGAGCCAGGATGGCACTCAATGCGCTGAGCTGTTCGGTGACGGTCATGGACTGCTTCCTGAATTGAAAAGGGCCGGACGCTTGCACGTTCGGCCCTTCCATTTCACGACAGTCCGGTGACTGTTTGATGACAGCTCACATTATTTTGCCATCACTTCAGTGCTTGGCCACCGAAGTGCTGAGGCTCAGGTAGTCGAGCAGGATGCGACCGGTCTCGGACAGGTAGGCATCGTCCTCGGGCTTGGTGTCGTCCGGCTCGGCAGGCAGGGCGTCCTCGTCCTCTTTCTTGAGTTCCTTGAGCGGCTCTTCGCCCTTGGCCTTGCGCCGGATGTTCTCCAGCGCCAGCTGCTTGGCTTCGATCTCGTCGTGGCGGGCGCGACGTTGCTGCTCGTTGAGGCTGACGGTCTTCTCGTTCATCAGCTTCTGGGTCAGTGCCAGGCGGTCGCGGATGTAGACGAACTCGGCATCCTTGTCGCTGCGTGCTTCATGCTGCGCCTTGAGCTGGGCCAGGAACGGCTTGAACGGATCGGAGGCAGGCTTGACCACTGGGCGGATGGTGTCCCACGGCATGGCTTCAGGCAGCGCGCTTTCGCCGATTTCCTTGGTGTCGATGATCGACGGGTAGGCGATGTCCGGCAGCACGCCCTGGTGCTGGGTGCTCTGCCCGGAGACCCGGTAGAACTTGGCCAGCGTCAGTTTGAGTTCGCCATGGTTGAGCGGCTGGATGGTCTGCACGGTGCCTTTGCCGAAGGTCTGGCCACCGATGATCAGCGCACGGTGGTAGTCCTGCATGGCGCCGGCGAAAATCTCTGAGGCGGACGCCGACAGGCGGTTGACCAGCAGTGCCAGCGGGCCTTTGTAGAAGGCGCCGGGGTTCTCGTCCTCGAGCACGTCGACGCGCCCGTCGCTGTTGCGCACCAGCACGGTCGGGCCCTTCTCGATGAACAGGCTGGTCAGCTCGGTGGCTTCCTGCAGCGAGCCGCCACCGTTGTTGCGCAGGTCGATGACCACGCCGTCGACTTTCTCTTTCTGCAGCTCGGTGAGCAGCTTCTTCACATCGCGGGTGGTGCTCTTGTAATCCGGATCACCAGCGCGGTAGGCCTTGAAGTCCAGATAGAAGGCCGGGATCTCGATGATGCCGAGCTTGTAGTCGCGGCCATCCTGCTTGAGCTTGAGCACCGACTTCTTCGCCGCCTGCTCCTCGAGCTTGACCGCTTCGCGGGTGATCGAGACGATCTTGCTGGTCTGGTCGTTCGGCGCGTTGCTGGCCGGGATGACCTCCAGGCGCACCACCGAGCCTTTCGGGCCACGGATCAGCTTGACCACTTCGTCAAGACGCCAGCCGACCACGTCGACCATTTCCTTGTTGCCCTGGGCGACGCCGATGATCTTGTCGGCCGGTGCCACCTGCTTGGTCTTGGCGGCAGGGCCGGCCGGCACCAAGCGTACGATCTTGACCTGGTCGTTGTCGCTCTGCAGCACCGCGCCGATGCCTTCGAGCGACAGGCTCATGTTGATGTCGAAGTTCTCGGCGTTGTCCGGCGACAGGTAGTTGGTATGCGGGTCGTAGGACTGGGCGAAGGTGTTGATGTAGGCCTGGAAGATGTCTTCCGCGCGGGTCTGGTCCAGGCGCGCCAGCTGGTTCTTGTAGCGCTTGGTCAGGGTTTCCTGGATCTGCTTGGGATCCTTGCCGGCGATCTTCTGACGCAGCACTTCGTCCTTGACGCGCTTGCGCCAGAGGTCGTCGAGCTCGGCCTGGTTCTTCATCCACGGAGCGTCTTTGCGGTCGACCAGCAGGTCTTCCTTCACCGTGAAGTCGATCTTGTCGGCACCCTTGGCCAGCTCCGCCAGGGCGAAGTCCAGGCGCGATTTCACGCGGTCAAGGTAGCGCTTGTAGATGGTGAAGCCCGGCTCGAGGTTGCCGCTTTTCAGGAAGTCGTCGAACTGGGTCTTCCATTTGTCGAATTCGGCGATGTCGGCGGCGGTGAAGTAGCTGCGCGAAGGGTCGAGCAGCTTGATGTAGCTGTCATAGATGATGACCGAACGGGCGTCGTCCAGCGGCGGCTTGCTGTAGTGGTGGCGCTTGAGCAGCTCGACGATGTTGAGGCTGGCGACCACTTCGTCGCGGTCCGGCTGCAGGCTGTCCCACTTGTTGGCGGCGGCCGCATTGCCACCGAGCGTGAGGCTGCCCAGGCCGATCATGAGGGCGAGGGCGGTGCTGGGGAGGAAATGCTTCATGCTGATTCGACGTGGAGGCAATTGATCACGCATAGTAGGCCGTCTTATCCGTTCGCCGGTTCCATCGGAGCCGGACGCATACTGCAAAAAGCCTGGGACTTGGCGTGCCCAGGCTCGGTCATATGATTCAACTATGGAGGCACTGTGAAGGCATTGCAAGGCGTTGACGGACATGTGGCGTGGGTCGAGGCCGAGCGCCCGGCCTGCGATGCCGGGCAGGTCCGTATCCGTGTGGCCGCCGCGGGCCTGAACCGCGCCGACCTGCTGCAGCGCGCGGGGCTGTACCCGCCGCCTCCTGGTGCCAGCCCTTATATGGGCCTGGAATGCGCCGGTGTCGTCGAGGAAGTCGGGGCGGGTGCCGATTGGCGTGTGGGCGACCGCGTCTGTGCATTGCTCGCCGGTGGCGGCATGGCCGAGGAGGTTGTGGTCGACGCCCGTCATGTGCTGCCGGTGCCCGAAGGGCTGAGCCTGCACGAGGCCGCTGCGATTCCCGAGGTGTATGCCACGGCCTGGCTGAACATCTTCCAGCTGGGGGCATTGAAGGCTGGCGAGAAGGTACTGGTGCATGCCGGAGCCAGTGGCGTGGGCTCGGCGGCCATCCAGCTGTGCAAGGCATTCGGCAACCCGGTGTGGGTCAGCGTCGGCTCGCCGGAGCGCCTGGCCTACTGTGAGTCGCTGGGAGCCGCAGGTGGCGTGGTGCGCAATGGCAATCTCGATGACCTCGAGCAACTCGGTCCATTCGATGTGATCCTGGACCCGGTAGGCGCCAGCTATGCGCCGCTCAATCTCCAACTGCTGGCCCGTGACGGGCGTTGGGTGATCATTGGCCTGATGGGCGGGCGCAAGGTCGAGCTGGACCTGGCGTTGGTGTTGGGCAAACGCCTGGAAATCACCGGCTCCACGCTGCGCAACCGTGATGACGGGTTCAAGGCCGAATTGTTGTGCGAATTGCGCCAGCAAGTGTGGCCGTTGTTCACCGAGGGGCGACTGTCGCCACAGCTGGTCGATACCTATCCGGTCGAATTTGCCGAAGCTGCGTATGCGGAGCTGGCAAGCAACCAGGTTTCCGGGAAGCTGGTGCTGGTGATCGATCCAGCACTGGTTTGATGGCGGTTCGTGGGCGCGAGCTAGCGCGCTCCCACGCCTGTCCAGGCCTTACTCGTGGTTCGGTGGCACCAGGATCGTGTCCCTGGCCTCAGGCAGCATCCCTGGATAATCCAGGGTGTAATGCAGGCCCCGGCTTTCCTTGCGCTGCATGGCCGAGCGGATCATCAGCTCGGCCACCTGCGCCAGGTTGCGCAGCTCGATCAGGTCGCGACTGACCTTGTAGTTGCTGTAGAACTCGTCGATTTCGTCCAACAGCATGCGCACCCGGTGCTCGGCCCGTTGCAGGCGCTTGCTGGTGCGCACGATGCCGACATAGTCCCACATGAAGCGCCGCAGTTCGTCCCAGTTGTGCGCGATGATCACGTCCTCGTCCGAATCGGTGACCTGGCTGGCGTCCCAGCAGGGCAGGGCGCGGGGCATGGCGACCTGGTCCAGGCGCGCCTCGATGTCGGCGGCGGCGGCGCGGCCGTAGACGAAGCATTCGAGCAGCGAGTTGCTGGCCATGCGGTTGGCGCCATGCAGGCCGGTGAAGCTGGTTTCGCCGATGGCGTACAGGCCGGGCACGTCGCTGTGGCCATGCTCGTCGATCATTACCCCGCCACAGGTGTAGTGGGCCGCAGGCACCACCGGGATCGGCTGGCGGGTGATATCGATGCCGAAGGTCAGGCAGCGCTCGTACACGGTGGGGAAATGGCTCTTGATGAAGTCGGCCGGCTTGTGGCTGATGTCCAGGTAGACGCAGTCGACCCCGAGGCGCTTCATCTCGTGGTCGATGGCGCGGGCGACGATATCCCGTGGCGCCAGCTCTTCACGTGGGTCGAAGCGCGGCATGAAGCGCTCGCCGTTGGGCAGGCGCAGCAGCGCACCCTCGCCGCGCAGGGCCTCGGTGATCAGGAAACTCTTGGCCTGCGGATGGTACAGGCAGGTCGGGTGGAACTGGTTGAACTCAAGGTTGGCTACCCGGCAGCCAGCGCGCCAGGCCATGGCGATGCCGTCGCCGCAAGCACCGTCGGGATTGCTGGTATAGAGGTAGACCTTGGCCGCGCCGCCGGTGGCCAGCACGGTGAAGCGGGCGCCGAAGGTGTCCACCTCACCGGTGTTGCGGTCCAGGACGTAGGCGCCCAGGCAGCGATCTCCGTCCAGGCCCAGGCGCCGCTCGGTGATCAGGTCGACGGCCACGCGCTGTTCCAGCAACTGGATGTTCGGCCGCTTGCGCGCCTGCTCGAGCAAGGTGGTGAAGATCGCGGCGCCGGTGGCGTCGGCGGCATGGATGATGCGCCGGTGGCTATGGCCGCCTTCGCGGGTCAGGTGGAACTCGAAACCGCCGTCGTCGACGCTGTAGTGCTCGTCGCGGGTAAAGGGCACGCCTTGCTCGATCAACCACTGGATGGCTTCGCGGCTGTGCTCGACGGTGAAGCGCACGGCGTCTTCATGGCACAGGCCGCCACCGGCGTTGAGCGTGTCCTCGACATGCGACTGCACGGTATCGGTGTCATCGAGCACCGCGGCGACACCGCCCTGGGCCCAGAAGGTCGAACCGTTGGCCAGGTCACCCTTGCTCAGCACGGCAATGCGCAGGTGGCCGGGAAGGTTCAGTGCCAGGCTGAGACCGGCGGCACCGCTACCGATCACCAGGACATCATGTTGGAATTGTTGGCTCATGTCGGGACACTAGTAATCTTTGGAGGGGGCACGGCACAATAGTCGGGCGCCGATGGCATTGTGAAACTATCGTGAAACCGGGTCGGGGTGCCTTTATAGCAGTCCCGGGCGCCTGATTTCCAATGGCACTTGCGTGAGGGTGGCGATCTTTGTGGGAACTTTCCGACACCCCTGGAAATCCTATACAGGCTGCCCGTACGTCACAGATTGATGCGGCGACGCAAGGCGCCGGCCCTGTTCTGGGCTGGCACCTGCGTAACGAAAACTGATTATCGACGCAGCCGGCCGTGACCGCGTTGCGTCTTCCGTGCGAGCCGACCAAGGGCCGCAGGAAACTTGCTTGGAGGGGAGAACTTTTGCGAAAAGCCCGAGTCTATGGTTGCAAGCCTGAACGATGGCTGTTGCAACGCTCCTTCGAGATCACTGAGGAGTGTTCATGCTAACCCAGGAAGAGGATCAGCAGCTTGTCGAGCGCGTGCAGCGTGGCGACAGGCGAGCGTTCGATCTGTTGGTGCTGAAGTATCAGCACAAGATTCTCGGGTTGATCGTGCGTTTCGTACACGACACCCATGAAGCGCAGGACGTGGCGCAGGAAGCCTTCATCAAGGCATACCGTGCGCTTGGGAATTTTCGCGGTGACAGTGCGTTCTATACCTGGCTGTACCGCATCGCCATCAACACGGCGAAGAACTACCTGGTATCCCGTGGAAGACGGCCACCAGACAGCGATGTGAGCTCCGAGGATGCGGAGTTCTACGACGGCGATCATGGTCTCAAGGATCTCGAGTCCCCAGAGCGCGCGTTGTTGCGGGATGAAATCGAAGGCACCGTCCATCGAACCATCCAGCAACTGCCGGAAGATTTGCGTACGGCGCTGACCCTGCGCGAGTTCGATGGACTGAGTTACGAAGACATTGCCAGTGTCATGCAATGTCCGGTGGGTACCGTGCGCTCTCGAATTTTCCGCGCTCGGGAGGCCATAGACAAAGCCCTGCAACCTTTGTTGCAGGAAACCTGAGACAGCGGCGACAGCCAAGAGAGGAACCGCCATGAGTCGTGAAGCTTTGCAGGAATCGCTGTCCGCGGTGATGGATAACGAAGCGGACGAACTGGAACTGCGTCGCGTGCTGAACGCCGTCGACGATGCCGAAACCCGTGCCACCTGGTCGCGTTACCAGGTCGCCCGTGCAGCCATGCACAAGGAGCTGCTGCTGCCCAAGCTGGACATCGCCTCGGCGGTTTCCGCGGCGCTGGCCGACGAGGCCGTGCCGGCCAAGGTCAAGCAGGGCCCGTGGCGCAGCATCGGCCGCCTGGCCGTGGCCGCTTCGGTGACCGTTGCCGTGCTCGCTGGCGTGCGTTTCTACAACCAGGACGAGATCAGCGGCGCCCAGTTGGCCGCCCAGCAGCCAGCCCAGCAGGGCCTGAGCATGCCGCAGGTGCAAGGCCCGGCCGTATTGGCAGGCTATAGTGAAAGCAACGAGCAACCGACCGGGCCGATGGCCAACGGTGTGCTGCAGAACCAGGCCGGCTGGGATCAACGCCTGCCAGGCTACCTGCGCCAGCACGCCCAGGAGTCCGCGCTGAAGGGCAACGAAACCGCGCTGCCTTACGCCCGCGCCGCCAGCCTGGAAAACCGCTAAGTAAGGAGGATCATGCGCGCGCTACCTCTCCTGTCGCTGCTGCTTGGCAGCAGCCTGACGGTGCAGGCCCTGGCCGCCAATTCCTCGCCCGAGGCGAGCGAGTGGCTGAACAAACTGGCAAGGGCCGAGCAACAGCAGAGTTACCAGGGTTCCTTCGTCTACGAACGTAACGGCAGCTTCTCATCCCACGATATCTGGCATCGCGTCCAGGATGGCAAGGTCAGCGAGCGGCTGTTGCAGCTCGACGGCTCGGCCCAGGAAATCGTGCGGGTCGACGGCAAAGTGCAGTGCGTCAGTGGCAACCTGGTCAGTAGTGTGAGCGCCCCGCCGGACAATGCCGCGCGGGTGCTCGATCCTCTGAAACTGATGAGCTGGTATGACCTGAGCGTGGCAGGCAAGTCACGCGTCGCCGGGCGCGACGCCGTGGTTGTCTCGCTCACCCCCCGTGACCAGCATCGCTATGCTTTCGAACTGCACCTGGATCGCCGTACCGGCCTGCCCCTGCGCTCTTTGATGCTCAACGACAAGGGTCAGTTGCTCGAACGCTTCCAGATGACCCGCCTCGACACTGACGGCGTGCCGACCGACGCCGACCTCAGCGCCGGCGCTGCCTGCCGGCCGGTCGAACAGATTGCCTCCGGCACCTCCGAAAGCGTTGCCGGATGGCGTTCCGACTGGCTGCCGCCGGGTTTCGAGCTGGTCAACAGCTCGGTACGACGCGACCCCGAGCGCAAGAGTACCGTCAGCAGCCTGATGTATGACGATGGCCTGGCCCGTTTTTCGGTGTTCCTCGAGCCGATCGGCAACGAGTCCGGTATCGATACCCGTGCCCAGCTCGGCCCTACCGTCGCCGTGTCGCGGCGTCTGACCACGCCCAAGGGCAAGGTGATGGTCACGGTGGTCGGCGAGATTCCGCTGGGCACTGCCGAGCGTGTCGCCTTGTCGATGCGGGCTCAGGATGCCCAGGCGCGTCAATGACGGCACAGTGCCCTGACAGCTCTTGTTACACAGAGCTGACATGAAATTAAGGCATTGTCATTTGCAATCCTGCCGCAAATTTTCTATAGGTCAGGCTTCTCGGAGTCTGGCCTTTCCTGCGTCTGCGGGAACCTTACTGCTAACTACGCTCGTTGTGACGGGAGCCGTATGTCAATACCACGCTTGAAAACCTACCTATCGATGTTCGCTGCCGTGCTGATGCTCGGCCAGGTGCTCAGCGCCCAGGCCGAGGAGTCCCTGCCGGACTTCACCACCCTGGTCGAGCAGGCCTCGCCGGCGGTGGTCAACATCAGTACCAAGCAGAAGCTGCCGGATCGCCGCGTGGCCGCCGGGCAGATGCCGGACCTGGAAGGCCTGCCGCCGATGTTCCGCGAGTTCTTCGAACGCAACATGCCGCAGCAGCCGCGTTCGCCGCGCGGTGATCGCCAGCGTGAAGCGCAGTCGCTGGGGTCGGGCTTCATCATTTCCAACGACGGCTACGTGCTGACCAACAACCATGTGGTGGCCGACGCCGACGAGATCATCGTCCGCCTGTCCGACCGCAGCGAGCTGCAGGCCAAGCTGGTAGGCACCGACCCACGCACCGACGTGGCCTTGCTCAAGGTCGACGGCAAGAACTTGCCGACCGTCAAACTGGGTGATTCGGAAAAGCTCAAGGTTGGTGAATGGGTGCTGGCGATCGGTTCGCCGTTCGGCTTCGACCACTCGGTGACCAAGGGTATCGTCAGCGCCAAGGGCCGCACGCTGCCCAACGATACCTACGTGCCGTTCATCCAGACCGACGTGGCCATCAATCCGGGTAACTCCGGTGGGCCGCTGTTCAACATGAAAGGCGAGGTGGTGGGTATCAACTCGCAGATCTTCACCCGTTCCGGTGGCTTCATGGGCCTGTCGTTCGCCATCCCGATCGACGTGGCGATCGATGTGTCAAACCAGCTGAAGAAAGACGGCAAGGTCAGCCGCGGCTGGCTGGGCGTGGTGATCCAGGAGGTCAACAAGGACCTGGCCGAGTCGTTCGGCCTGGACAAGCCGGCCGGCGCCCTGGTGGCCCAGGTCCTGGAAAACGGCCCGGCAGCCAAGGGTGGCCTGCAGGTAGGCGACGTGATCCTGAGCATGAATGGTCAGCCGATCGTCATGTCCGCCGACCTGCCGCACCTGGTCGGTAGCCTCAAGGACGGCGAGAAGGCCAAGCTGGAGATCATCCGTAATGGCAAGCGCCAGAACCTGGATGTCACCATCGGCGCATTGCCCGAAGATGACGCCGACATCGGTCTTGGCGCGGGTACCGATGGCAGCGCCGAGCGCAGCAGCAACCGCCTGGGCGTGTCCGTGTCCGACCTGACCACCGAGCAGAAGAAGTCGCTGGAACTCAAGGGCGGCGTGGTCATCAAGGAAGTCCAGGATGGTCCGGCGGCCATGATCGGCCTGCGTCCGGGCGATGTCATCAGCCACCTGAACAACCAGGCCATTGCCTCGGCCAAGCAGTTCACCGAGATTGCCAAGGAACTGCCGAAGAATCGTTCGGTATCCATGCGCGTGCTGCGCCAGGGGCGTGCGAGCTTCATCACGTTCAAGCTGGCTGAGTAAGCGAGTTGAGTGATAGATAAAGGGCAGCTTCGGCTGCCCTTTATCATCGACTTTGTCACAAGGCTTGCGGGTGCAAATTTGTCCTTTACAGGCTGTAGATTGAGCCCGGTTGGACTAGTTGATAGTGAGGCGCGAGCTCATTTGTCAATTTTTCAAAAGACGAATCACCCGGCCAGTGTATCCACCGATACCGCTAGTGTTGGCCGCAAGTAGTATCTTGGAGTTTTGCTCGAATGAAATCATCGCGTTGGCTGCATCTCTGATTTCATCAGGATGGGACGCGATAGGGTCAGCCGTCCCAGTGTGATCATAACGCTGCAAGTGCAACTTATTAGACGAACCGGCACCAAAAAAGATTGCTCCGCCATCCTGCTCGATGACCCCAGTCTTCCATTCGACTCCACCTTTTTCGCGTTGTGCAATCTGCACATTACCGGCGTTGAACGTATCGTCTGGTCTTCCCGCTTCCGAGAGCTGCCAGACCCAGCCATCGGGTACGCCATCTAGCCCGTTTCGGCGACTGCCAGCTGCCAATATCTCCCCTGTGGAGCGAATGCAAAGTTGCTGTACTCTCGTGTTGTACATGGCCGCGTGTTTGGAATCATGATCAATCTGGAAGGTGAGAGTGCCGCCTTCGCCAAATGTGGTGTCCAGCGTTCCGTCAGTCCGATAACGTGAGATGAAACCTTTTTCAGTGACCTTGGACACGTAGCCGCAGATCAGCAGAGCCCCTTTGCTGATGGCCAATCCGGTGAGAGTGACTTTACCGTCTGGATGGGTAACCTCGATAAAGGACGAGTCACCGAATCCAGGCTTGCCGTCGAAACTTTGACGGTAGAGGCGAGGTGGAGTTTCTTGGCCTTCAAAGTTTGCAGTTGCAATAAGGTGGTCTTCGTGTGTGAGTAGGCTTGAACGGCCGTCCTGTAGGCGAAGAGTTGTTTCAGGTTCTTTTCTTGCTCGTGACGCCTCTACTTGCAAGCTTGAGTCAGTTGGTTGGAGAAGGTAACGTTGCTCTGGCGCTGCTGTTGCATCGCTATCAAATTTGGCAATGAGCAATCTTTTTGGGGAGTCTCGTCGCTCACTGCTCCAGCCGAGCATCCAGATTGGCGAGCTGTCCGTGCCATCGGTGGCAATTGATACACAGCCGGAATCACTGCTGGCCTTGAATAACCCGAATACGACGCCCTTTTGCTTGGGGTTTCCGAACGTCGTATCAATGCTTCCGTTCTCGTGAAAGCGAGTGACCGCGTAATAGTGGGTAAGCGATCCACTGTCCTGTATCTTTTCTGTCACGGCGGCTGCCAGTAACTTTTGACCGTAGCGAACGAAATCGATTACATGTCGGTCAGTAGAGTTGTCATACATGGGGAGTATTGCAATTCCGCTCCCGTTGAATTCATTGTCGAGCACATAGGACGTTGCCATTGCCGTTACCTCGCGAGTGTGAGAGCTTCAAAGCTATGCTCACTCGATCCCCCACGATACTGGCAAAAATATCAGGTAACCTCCTGCCTCACCCAGGCAACGAGCGGGCATGGCGATGGCCCGTCGCTTGAGGTACAATTCCCGGCTATTTTTCGGCGGGCGTCCGGCTCGCAGCCTTTTCGAGTGTTGACCCGTGAGTGATTTGAGTCATATCCGCAATTTCTCCATCATCGCCCACATCGACCATGGCAAGTCGACGCTGGCCGACCGTTTCATCCAGATGTGCGGTGGCCTGTCGGCGCGCGAAATGGAAGCCCAGGTCCTCGACTCCATGGACCTGGAGCGCGAACGCGGTATCACCATCAAGGCCCACAGCGTCACGCTGCACTACAAGGCGCAGGATGGTAAAACCTACCAGCTGAACTTCATCGACACCCCCGGCCACGTCGACTTCACCTATGAAGTCTCGCGCTCGCTGGCGGCGTGCGAGGGCGCGCTGCTGGTGGTCGATGCCGGCCAGGGCGTCGAGGCGCAGTCGGTGGCCAACTGCTACACCGCCATCGAGCAGGGGCTGGAAGTCATGCCCGTGCTGAACAAGATGGACCTGCCCCAGGCTGACCCGGACCGCGTCAAGGACGAGATCGAGAAGATCATCGGCATCGACGCCACCGACGCCGTGGCTTGCAGTGCCAAGAGCGGCATGGGCGTCGACGAGGTGCTCGAGCGCCTGGTGCACACCATCCCCGCGCCGACCGGTGAGATCGATGCCCCGCTGCAGGCGCTGATCATCGACTCCTGGTTCGACAACTACCTGGGCGTGGTCTCGCTGGTGCGTGTGCGCCAGGGCCGGGTCAAGAAGGGCGACAAGATCCTGGTCAAGTCCACCGGCAAGGTGCACCTGGTCGACAGCGTCGGCGTGTTCACGCCCAAGCACACCCAGACCGCTGATCTGAAAGCCGGTGAAGTGGGCTTCATCATCGCCAGCATCAAGGACATTCACGGCGCGCCGGTGGGCGATACCCTGACCCTGTCCAGCACCCCGGAAGTCGAAATGCTGGCGGGCTTCAAGAAGATCCAGCCACAGGTTTACGCCGGCCTGTTCCCGGTCAGCTCCGACGATTTCGAAGACTTCCGCGACGCCCTGCAGAAGCTGACCCTGAACGACTCGTCGCTGCAATACATGCCGGAAAGCTCCGACGCCCTGGGCTTCGGCTTCCGTTGCGGCTTCCTCGGCATGCTGCACATGGAGATCATCCAGGAGCGCCTGGAGCGCGAATACGACCTGGACCTGATCACCACCGCGCCAAGCGTGATCTACGAGCTCGAGCTCAAGACCGGCGAGACCATCGTCGTCGACAACCCATCGAAGCTGCCGGACGTCTCGTCCGTTACCGACTTCCGCGAGCCGATCGTCACCGCGACCATCCTGGTGCCGCAGGAGCACCTGGGCAACGTCATCACCCTGTGCATCGAGAAGCGTGGCGTGCAGCGCGACATGCAGTTCCTCGGCAGCCAGGTGCAGGTGCGCTACGACATGCCGATGAACGAAGTGGTCCTGGACTTCTTCGACCGGCTCAAGTCCACCAGCCGCGGCTACGCGTCGCTGGACTACCATTTCGACCGCTACCAGTCGGCCAACCTGGTCAAGCTGGACGTGCTGATCAACGGCGACAAGGTCGATGCCCTGGCCCTGATCGTGCACCGCGACAACGCCGCCTACAAAGGCCGTGCGTTGACCGAAAAGATGAAGGAACTGATCCCTCGGCAGATGTTCGACGTGGCGATCCAGGCAGCTATCGGCGGCCAGATCATTGCGCGGACAACCGTCAAGGCGCTCAGAAAGAACGTACTGGCCAAGTGCTACGGTGGTGACGTCAGCCGTAAGAAGAAGCTGCTGGAGAAGCAGAAGGCCGGTAAGAAACGCATGAAGCAGGTGGGTAACGTGGAGATTCCACAGGAAGCCTTCCTCGCTGTGCTCAGGTTGGATAGCTAGGTCCTATGTCGCTAAATTTCCCGCTGTTGCTCGTCATCGCCGTTGCCGTCTGCGGTCTGTTGGGTCTGATCGACCTGCTGTTCCTGGCCCCGCGCCGGCGGGCGGCGATCGCCAACTACCAGGGCAGCGTCAGCCAGCCCGAAATGGCCGTGGTCGAACGCCTGAACAAGGAGCCGTTGCTGGTTGAGTACGGCAAGTCGTTCTTCCCGGTGCTGTTCATCGTGCTGGTGCTGCGCTCGTTCTTGGTAGAGCCGTTCCAGATCCCGTCGGGGTCGATGAAGCCGACGCTGGAAGTGGGCGACTTCATCCTGGTGAACAAGTTCTCCTACGGCATTCGCCTGCCGGTGATCGACAAGAAGGTCATCGAAGTGGGTGATCCGCAGCGCGGGGATGTGATGGTGTTCCGCTATCCGAGCGACCCCAACGTCAACTACATCAAGCGTGTGGTTGGCCTGCCGGGCGACGTGATCCGCTACACCGCCGACAAGCGCCTGTTCGTCAATGGCCAGGCGATTGCCGAGCAGCTGGTCGGCAGCGAGCCGGGCACCCTGGGCAGCGCCGAGCTGTACAAGGAGAAGCTCGGTGAAGCCGAGCACCTGATCCGCAAGGAAATGACCCGCTATCGCATGCCGCCGGACCAGCAATGGACCGTGCCGGCCGGTCACTACTTCATGATGGGTGACAACCGCGACAACTCCAACGACAGTCGTTTCTGGGATGATCCGAACATTCCCAAGGAACTGCACGGCATGGTTCCGGACCGGAACATCGTCGGCAAGGCCTTCGCGGTCTGGATGAGCTGGCCAGAGCCGAAACTCAGCCACTTCCCGAACCTGTCGCGGGTCGGGCTGATCCATTGAGTAACGACGGCGCTGTCCACGGACGGCGCCGATTGCATTTCTGACATAGGCTGTGTTCTCAGGGAACGAGGCTTTCGCCGTTGCTGGCGTCAGACCGCAGTCAAACCGTCTTTCAGGATGTTGATTTGAACAACGCGTTGAACATTGCCGGGGTCGCCCCATGAGTGGTTCCCTTGCACGCCTGGAGCGCAAGCTCGGCTACACCTTCAAGAACCAGGACCAGATGCTGCTGGCCCTGACCCATCGCAGCTACGCCGGGCGCAATAACGAGCGCCTGGAGTTCCTTGGCGATGCCATCCTCAACTTCGTGGTCGGCGAGGCGCTGTTCGAGCGCTTCCCGCAAGCGCGTGAAGGCCAGTTGTCGCGTCTTCGCGCCCGTCTGGTCAAGGGCGAGACCCTGGCGCGGCTGGCCCGCGGCTTCGACCTGGGCGAATACCTGCGCCTGGGCTCGGGTGAGCTGAAAAGCGGTGGTTTTCGTCGTGAGTCGATTCTTGCCGACGCCCTCGAAGCCCTGATCGGTGCGATCTACCAGGACGCCGACATGCAGACCGCGCGCGAGCGAATCCTCGCCTGGCTGACCGACGAGTTCGATGGCCTGACCCTGGTCGACACCAACAAGGACCCCAAGACGCGCCTGCAGGAGTTCCTGCAGTCGCGTGCCTGCGAGTTGCCACGTTACGAAGTGGTGGATATCCAGGGCGAACCGCACTGCCGGACCTTCTTCGTCGAATGCGAAGTGGTCCTGCTGAACAAGAAAAGCCGCGGCCAGGGCGTGAGCCGGCGTATCGCCGAGCAGGTCGCCGCCGCCGCCGCATTGATCGCCCTGGGCGTGGAGAATGGCAATGACTGAGAATACTTCGACCCGCTGCGGCTATGTGGCCATCGTCGGTCGCCCCAACGTGGGCAAGTCCACGCTGCTCAACCATATCCTCGGCCAGAAGCTGGCGATCACCTCGCGCAAGCCGCAGACCACCCGCCACAACATGCTCGGCATCAAGACCGAGGGTGACGTGCAGGCGATCTACGTCGACACCCCCGGCATGCACAAGGCCAATGACAAGGCGCTGAACCGCTACATGAACCGCAACGCCTCGGCGGCCCTGAAGGATGTCGACGTGGTGATCTTCGTGGTCGACCGCACCAAGTGGACCGACGAAGACCAGTTGGTGCTGGAGCGCGTGCAGTACGTGACCGGCCCGCTGATCATCGCGGTCAACAAAACCGACCGCATGGAAGAGAAGGCCGAGCTGATTCCGCACCTGCAGTGGCTGCAAGAGCAACTGCCGAACGCCGAGGTGATGCCGATTTCCGCGCAGCAGGGGCACAACCTCGAAGCGCTGGAAGCACAGATCGCCAAGCACCTGCCCGAGAACGATCACTTCTTCCCGGAAGACCAGATCACCGACCGTAGCAGCCGCTTCCTCGCCGCCGAGCTGGTGCGCGAGAAGATCATGCGTCAGCTCGGTGCCGAGCTGCCGTACCAGATCACCGTGGAGATCGAGGAGTTCAAGCAGCAGGGCCATGTGCTGCACATCCATGCGCTGATCCTGGTTGAACGCGACGGCCAGAAGAAGATCATCATTGGCGACAAGGGCGAGCGCATCAAGCGCATCGGCTCCGAGGCGCGCAAGGACATGGAAGTGCTGTTCGACTCCAAGGTCATGCTCAACCTTTGGGTCAAGGTCAAAGGCGGCTGGTCCGATGACGAGCGCGCCCTGCGCTCGCTGGGCTACGGCGACCTGTAATACGCCGACCGGGCCCGTGCCTCTTGTGGGAGCGGCGGTGCGGCGGCCCGACTTGTCCCGCGAAAGCCATCGCGGGGAAAGTCGGGCCGCCGCATCGCCGCTCCCACAGTCATTTATGACGTCGAGAAATCGCTGATGGATCAACCCACCCCCCAGCCGGCCTACGTGCTGCACAGCCGTGCCTACAAGGAAACCAGTGCGCTGGTGGACTTTCTTACCCCGCAAGGCAAGGTACGCGCCGTGCTGCGCCGGGCGCGGGGCAAGGGCGGCAGCCTGGTGCGGCCGTTCGTGCCGCTGGAGGTGGAGCTGCGCGGGCGCGGCGAGTTGAAGAACGTCGGCCGCCTGGATGCTGTCGGCATTGCTTCCTGGTTGCACGGTGATGCGCTGTTCAGCGGGCTGTACCTCAACGAGCTGCTGATGCGCCTGCTGCCCGCCGAGGCGCCGCACCCGGCGCTGTTCGAGCACTACACCCTGACCTTGCAGGCCCTGGCCGCCGGGCGTGCGCTGGAGCCGCTGTTGCGCTCCTTCGAATGGCGCCTGCTTGATGAGCTGGGTTACGCCTTTTCGCTGGAACATGACGTCAACGACAGCCCTGTGGTCGCCGAAGGCCTTTATCGCCTCCAGGTGGACGCCGGCCTCGAGCGGGTCGAACTGTTCCAGCCTGGGTTGTTCAAGGGCGGCGAACTGCTGGCCCTGGCCCAGGCCGACTGGGAGGCGCCCGGCGCCTTGCTCGCCGCCAAGCGCCTGATGCGCCAGGCACTGGCGGTCCACCTGGGGCCCAAGCCATTGGTCAGCCGGGAACTGTTTCGCAAGCGCTGAGCAGCACGTATGCTGTGGCCCTCAACTTTCAGGAGTGCCCCTTCGTGACTCACAGCAACCGCATGCTTCTCGGTGTCAATATCGACCACGTGGCGACCCTGCGCCAGGCTCGGGGCACCCGCTATCCGGATCCGGTCAAGGCCGCCCTGGACGCCGAGGAAGCGGGTGCCGACGGCATCACCGTGCACCTGCGCGAAGACCGCCGGCACATCCAGGAGCGCGACGTGCTGCTGCTCAAGGACGTGCTGCAGACCCGCATGAACTTCGAGATGGGCGTCACCGAAGAGATGATGGCCTTCGCCGAGAAGATCCGCCCGGCGCATATCTGCCTGGTGCCGGAAACCCGCCAGGAACTGACCACCGAAGGCGGCCTCGACGTCGCTGGCCAGGAGGCGCGAATCAAGGCAGCGGTCGAACGCCTGTCGCGTACCGGTGCCGAGGTGTCGCTGTTCATCGATGCCGACGAGCGGCAGATCGAGGCCTCGCGCCGTGTTGGCGCCCCGGCCGTCGAGTTGCACACCGGCCGTTACGCCGATGCCGAGACGCCGACCGAAGTCGCCGAGGAGCTCAAGCGCATCGTCGATGGCGTGGCGTTTGGTGTTGGCCAGGGCCTGATCGTCAATGCCGGTCATGGCCTGCATTACCACAACGTCGAGGCAGTGGCCGCGATCAAGGGCATCAACGAGCTGAACATCGGCCATGCGCTGGTGGCCCATGCACTGTTCGTCGGCTTCAAGGCCGCAGTGGCCGAGATGAAAGCGCTGATCGTCGCCGCTTCGCGTTGATTTTCTAACCGTCTGCACCGGCCTCATCGCCGGCAAGCCGGCTCCCACAGGTACTGCGCAGCACTCAAGGCCAGTGCGATCCATGTGAGAGCCGGCTTGCCGGCGATGAGGCCGTTGGCATCAACCACTTACTCCGCTCGAAACACCAGGGTGAAGCGGGTAGGGCCCAAAGGGCTGCTCCTCACCTCGACCCGCCCCCCATGCAATTGCATGATCGACTTGACGATCGCCAACCCCAGCCCGGTTCCGCCCTCCAGCCGTGAACGCCCGGCACCTGCCCGGTAAAAGCGTTCGAACAGGTGCGGCAGGTGCGCCTCTTCAATCCCCGTGCCCTGGTTCTGCACCCACACGGCAATCTCGTTGCCCAGCCGCTCGATGCCCACGGCGACCGGCTTGCCCTCCGGAGCATGGCGAATCGCATTGCTCAGCAGGTTTGACAGCGCCCGCTGGAACATCAACCGGTCCGCCAGGGCCGTGCCCCAGCCTTGCAGGTGCAGGGAGATGCCCTTGAGCTCGGCACTGAAGGCGAACAGTTCACTCACCCGGGCCACTTCGTCCGCCAACGTCAGGGGCGCCAGGGCAACCTGGGTCTGCGGCTGGCTGACCTGGGCGAGGAACAGCATGTCGTTGATGATGCGGTTGAGGCGGGTCAGTTCCTCGACGCTGTCTTCGAGGGCTTCGCGGTACTTGTCGCCGTCACGCTCGCGGGCCAGGGTCACCTGGGCCTTGCCCATCAGGTTGCCGATCGGCGTGCGCAGCTCGTGGGCGAGGTCGTCGGAGAACTGCGATAGCTGACGCACGCCTTGGTCGAGCCGGTCGAGCATGATGTTGATGGCGCCCGCGAGATTGGCCAGCTCGCTCGGCAAGCCCTCGTCGGGCAGCCGGTGAGTAAGGTCCTGGGCCGAAACCTGCCCGGCGATCCGGCGGAAGTGCCGCAACGGACGCAGGCCGCGCTGCACCAGCTTCCAGGCGGCGATGCCGATCAGCACCAGCAGCAACGGCAGGGCCAGTAGCGTCGAGTGCAGATAGGCTTGCAGCAGGCTGTTGTCGTCGCTGCGGTTGAGCGACATCAACACTTTTACCGGGGTGTCGTCGCGCAGGCGCATCAAGCGGCTGGCGGTGAGGATCTGATTGTCGCCGTCGTCGCGCCAGGCATGGAAGGTCAGCCGCTCGTCCGCTTCCAGGTTCAGCAAATGCTGGGACTGCATGGCCGGGCCAAGGCTGAGCAGCGCCGGATGGCGGCCATTGACGGCCAGCACGCTGAGGCTGAGGTTGTCGTGGCCCATGACCAGGTCGAGCAGGGGATGGGCGCGGGCACTGAGGTCGTCGCTGCGCAGGTCCACCCGCAGGTTATGCTCGACCTGCTGCATCTTGCGCGCCAGGTCCTTGCGTGCCCGGCTGTCCAGTTCGTGATCGAGGGCAAATACCGCCAGGCACGCCAGCAGCAGCACCAGCGCCGCGACCAGCAGGGTGACGCCCAGGCCCAGGCGCAGCGACAGGCTGGGGCGCTTCACGCCCGCGCCTCGAGCACGTAGCCGACGCCGCGCAGGGTGTGGATCAGCTTGTCGTCGAAGGGGTCGTCGATCTTCGCCCGCAGGCGGCGGATCGATACCTCCACCACGTTGGTGTCGCAGTCGAAGTTCATGTCCCACACCAGCGAGATGATCTGGGTGCGTGACAGCACCTCGCCGCTCTGGCGCATCAACAGATGCAGCAGGGCGAACTCCTTGGCGGTCAGGTCGATGCGCTGGCCGCCGCGCCAGGCGCGGTGGCGGCCTGGGTCGAGTTCGAGGTCGGCGACCTTCAATGTGCTTGGCTGCAGGCGCTGGTCGTTGCGCCGGAGCAGGCTGCGGATACGCGCCAGCAGCTCGGGGAATTCGAACGGCTTTAGCAGGTAGTCGTCGGCGCCCAGGTCCAGTCCCTTGACCCGATCGGCGAGACGACCGTGGGCGGTGAGCATCATGATCCGTGTGGAGGATTCGGCGCGCAGGCGCTGCAGTACGCCCCAACCATCGAGCCCGGGCAGGTTGACGTCGAGGATCACCAGGTCGTAGGGCTGCTGGCGGGCCAGGTGCAGACCGTCGGTACCGGTGTAGGCGCAGTCGACCACATAGCCGTTCTCGCGCAGGCCCTGTTGCAGGTAGTCGGCGGTGCGGGGTTCGTCCTCGATGATCAGTAGGCGCATGGTCGGGCTCTGTGTGGAAAGGGGGCGATTCTCGACCCTGTAGTGACATCAGGGTCAAGCGGCAAGGATGTTACTGGATGCGAATGGCGATAAGAGGAGGATTGCTGATTTGTAATCTGTGGGTCATATGGGCGACAGGCTTGTCGCAATCGGGGCAAGCCCGCTCCCACGTGGTTCTGCGGGGATTTCAGGACTGTAATGTCCGCCTCACCTTGGCGTTAGCTCCCGCTTGCGATGATGGCCCTGTCGAAACGGTTATCACGAGGCAAGCACGATGAACCTGACCAAGTACCTGCTGCTGGCAATCCTCGCCCTGGGCAGCACCAGTGTTTTCGCCGAGGGTGGCGCGGAGCGTTCCAAGCAATTCTGGCAAGCCTTCCGCGAGGACCAGGCGCGTCTGCATGGCGACAAGCAGCAGGCCGTGGCCGAGCGTGAGCGCAAGGCCGAAGAGAAGGCCCGCGAGCTGGCCAAGGATTGAGCACCACACGCCTGCGCCGCCACAGCTCCTCGGCGCAGGTGAGCCTCGGCGCCCGAACGGGCGCCTTTTTTATTTGCGCGCCAGCAATGTGGCGCGGCGTGGCGCCGGCAGGCCTTCGATGGTCTTGCCGTGGTCGTTCGGGTCGAGGAAGTCGCCCAGGGACTGGTAGCGCATCCACTCGGTGCTGCGTTGTTCCTCGACGCTGGTGACGCTGACATCGACACAGCGCACATCGCTGAAACCGGCGCGACGCAGCCAGCGCTCCAGGGCCGGCACCGACGGCAGGAACCATACGTTGCGCATCTGCGCGTAGCGGTCCTCGGGCACCAGCACCTGATTTTCGTCGCCCTCGATCACCAGGGTTTCCAGCACCAGCTCGCCACCCTTGACCAGGCAATCCTTGAGCGCCAGCAGGTGCTCGATGGGCGAGCGGCGGTGGTAGAACACGCCCATGGAGAACACGGTGTCGAAACCTTCGAGGTTGGCCGGCAGCTCTTCGAGGGCGAACGGCAGGTGCCACGCCGGCAAGTCCGGCAGGTATTGCTGCACGGCCTGGAACTGGCAGAAGAACAACCAGTTGGGGTCGACGCCGATGACCATGTCGGCGCCGGCGCCGAGCATGCGCCACTGGTAGTAGCCGTTACCGCAACCCACGTCGAGCACGCGCTTGCCCTTGAGGTCCAGGTGCGGGCCGACCCGCGACCATTTCCAGTCCGAGCGCCATTCGGTATCGACATGCACGCCGAACAGGTCGAACGGGCCCTTGCGCCAGGGCGACAGGCCCATCAGCGCCTGGCGCATCTGCGCCCGAGTGGCGTCGTCGCAGTCGCAGTCCAGGCGCAGGCCGTCGACCAGGTCGACTTCGCTCGGGGTCAGCTGCGGCAGTGCGTCGAGGGCGCCGCGCCAGCGATCGAGGTCGCCGTGGCCTTTTTCCAGCTTGCTCTCGAGTTGCGCCTGCAGGCCTTGGGACCAGGTGGCAAGGGGGGTGCCCGCCAGGCGGCGGACAAGGGGAGACAGATCGATCATGGCAGGGCTATCAGCGAGGCGAAGTTGAGGCATTGGAACCAGGGCACGACCTTGGAGAAGCCGGCGGCGCGCAGGCGCGCTTCATGGGTTTCCAGGGTGTCGGGTTTCATCACGTTCTCGATGGCGCTGCGCTTCTGGGCGATTTCCAGTTCGCTGTAGCCATTGGCACGCTTGAAGTCCAGGTGCAGCTCGTTGAGCAGCTCCTGCTCCTGGGCGTCAGTGAAACGCAGTTTCTCCGAGAGAATCAGCGCGCCGCCCGGCAAAAGTGCCTGGCGGATGCGCGCAAGCAGTTCCAGGCGCTGCTCGGGAGCGACGAACTGCAGGGTGAAGTTCATCGCCACCACCGAGGCCGGCTCGAAGGGCAGGGCGAGAATATCGGCCTCCAGCACCTGCACCGGCAGCAGCTCCTGGAACATCGAGTCCTGGGCGGTGAGGTATTGGCGGCAGCGCTCGACCATGGCCGCGGAGTTGTCCACCGCGATCACCCGGCAGCCGTCCGTGCGCACGTGGCGACGCAGCGCCTGGGTCACCGCGCCCAGCGAGGTGCCGAGGTCGTACAGTGCGGAGCCCGGCTGGGCGAAGCGCGCGGCCAGCACGCCGAGGTTCTCGACGATGGTCGGGTAACCGGGCACCGAGCGCTTGATCATGTCCGGGAACACCTGCACCACGTCTTCGTTGAAGACGAAGTCGGGCACCTGCTCCAGGGGTTGGGCGAATAGGCGGTCGGGTTGTTTGCTCACGGTGGGTCCAGGCGGCTGGCAATCTACAGGGGCGGCATTCTAGCCAAACCACGGCAAGCTTGCATGACTGGCTGACCGGCGCCGTTCGCTCAGTTGACCCGAATGGCGCAATCGAAGGTCTGTACCGGACGTACTTCCGGGGCCCAGGGCTGCTGGTAGACCAGGATCAGGTGGCCCTCGCCGGCGGCCTTGGCCTGGAAGCGCCAGCTGGACAGGCCGCCGCTGCCGACGATGCCGGCTTGCTCCGGAGAGCTGTATACCTCGGGGCCGAGGCTGCGCAGGATCTCCGAAGCCGGGTTCTGCACCAGCCAGCGGTAGCCGGTGGTGGGGTTGCTGGGCAGGGTGAGGGTCAGGGTCTGGCCGACCTGCAGGCGCTTGGGACATTCGCTTTCTCCGTCCAGTTCGACGGTGCGTTGCGGTTGCTGGGCGCAGGCGGTGAGCAGGGCCAGGGCGGCGGGAACGAGCAGGCGAGGGAGGGACATGTTGGCTCCTGAAGCTGGAATGGCCTGAGGATAACCGAAGCTGTCGCAAGTTTGTGTGGTCTGCGTGGGCCCTATCGCCGGCAAGCCGGCCCCACAAGTAGGATACATGCCGCACTTTGTGGGAGCCGGCTTGCCGGCGATAGGGCCGCAACGCGGCCCCGTCCTCTTTAGAACAATACTTTCGCCACGTCGGCAAAGCGCTTGGCGAAGTGCACGCTCAGCCCTTCCTTCAGGTAGTCAGGCAGCTCTTCGAAATCGCCACGGTTGGCCTCCGGCAGGATCAGCTCGAAGATCTTCTGGCGCCGCGCGGCGATCACTTTCTCGCGCACCCCGCCGATCGGCAGCACCTGGCCGGTCAGGGTCAGCTCGCCGGTCATGGCCACGCCTTTCTTCGGCGCCTGGTCGCGGGCCAGCGACAGCAAGGCGCTGGCCATGGTCACGCCGGCGCTGGGGCCGTCCTTGGGCGTGGCGCCCTCGGGCACGTGCAGGTGGATGAACGCCTCGTTGAAGTAGCCGGGGGTGCCACCGAACTGCTTGAGGTTCGAGCTGATGTAGCTATAGGCGATCTCTGCCGATTCCTTCATCACGTCACCCAACTGCCCGGTGAGCTTGAGGCCGCGGTTGAGGCTGTGGATATGCGTGGCCTCGATCGGCAGGGTGGCGCCGCCCATGCTGGTCCAGGCAAGGCCGGTGATAACACCCTTGCCGGCCAGCACCTGCTCGCTGCGGAACACCGGCATGCCCAGGGCGGGCTCGAGGTCCTTGGCGGCGATCTTGAGCTTGGCGTCCGGGTCTTCCAGCAGTTTGACCACCGACTTGCGCACCAGCTTGCCCAGCTGTTTCTCCAGCTGACGCACACCGGCTTCGCGGGCATAGCCCTCGATCACCGCACGCAGCGCGGCGTCGTTGATGCTCAGGCTGGTCTTGGCCACGCCGGCCTTGTCCAGCTGCTTGGGCCACAAGTGCCGCTTGGCGATGGCCAGCTTTTCTTCGGTGATATAGCCGGACAGGCGGATCACTTCCATGCGGTCGAGCAAGGGGCCAGGGATCGAGTCCAGGGTGTTGGCGGTGCAGACGAACAGCACCTTGGACAGGTCCAGGCGCAGGTCCAGGTAGTGGTCGAGGAAGTCGACGTTCTGTTCCGGGTCGAGGGTTTCCAGCAGCGCCGAGGCGGGGTCGCCCTGGTAGCTCTGGCCCATCTTGTCGATCTCGTCGAGCATGATCACCGGGTTCATCACCTCGACCTCCTTCAGCGCCTGCACCAGCTTGCCCGGCTGGGCGCCGATGTAGGTGCGGCGGTGGCCCTTGATCTCGGCCTCGTCACGCATGCCGCCGACGCTGAAACGGTAGAACGGCCGGCCCAGGGATTCGGCGATGGACTTGCCGATGCTGGTCTTGCCCACTCCGGGCGGGCCCACCAGCAGCACGATGGAGCCGCTGATCTCACCCTTCCAGGCGCCGACGGCAAGGAACTCGAGAATGCGTTCCTTGATGTCGTCGAGCCCGGCGTGGTGGCGGTCGAGTACCTTGCGCGCGTGCTTGAGGTCGAGCTTGTCCTTGCCGTACACACCCCAGGGCAGCGCGGTGGCCCACTCCAGGTAGTTGCGGGTGACGGCATACTCCGGCGAGCCGGTCTCGAGGATCGCCAGCTTGCCCATCTCTTCGTCGATACGTTTTTTCGCCTGCTCGGGCAGGGTCTTGCCCGCCAGGCGCTGCTGGAACTGCTCCACGTCGGCGCTGCGGTCGTCCTTGGTCAGGCCCAGCTCCTGCTGGATGACCTTGAGCTGTTCCTTTAGGAAGAATTCGCGTTGGTGCTCGCCGATCTGGCGGTTCACCTCGGCGGAGATCTCATTCTGCAGGCGGGCGACCTCGACCTCCTTGCGCAGCATCGGCAGGACCTTTTCCATGCGCTTGAGCATGGGCACGCAGTCGAGCACTTCCTGCAACTGGTTGCCGGTGGCCGAGGTGAGGGCGGCGGCGAAGTCGGTCAGTGGCGATGGATCATTGGGGCTGAAGCGGTTGAGGTAGTTCTTCAGCTCTTCGCTGTACAGCGGGTTGAGCGGCAACAATTCCTTGATCGCGTTGATCAGGGCCATGCCGTAGGCCTTCACCTCGTCGGTGGGCTCCGCCGGCTGACGTGGGTATTCGACCTCCACCAGGTAGGGCGGGCGGTGGTGCTTGAGCCAGGTGCGGATGCGCACGCGGGTCAGGCCCTGGGCGACGAACTGCAGCTTGCCGCCTTCGCGGCTGGCGTGGTGCACCTTCACCAGGGTGCCGTATTCGGGCAGGGCCTTGGTGTCGAAGTGGCGGTGGTCTTCCGGCGGGGTGTCCATGAAGAACAGCGCCAGGGAGTGGTGCGGGGTCTTGGCGACCAGGTCGAGGGTTTCGGCCCAAGGTTCTTCATTGACGATCACCGGCAGCACTTGCGCGGGGAAGAACGGGCGGTTGTGGATCGGGATCACGTACACCTTGTCCGGCAGCTGCTGGCCGGGCAGGGCGAGATGGTGACCGGGTGCGGTCGCGGGATCGAGATGTTCGACTTCGCTGTGTTCGTCGGGGTGTTCCGGGAAATCCTGCTGGTCGCTCATGGGGCACCTGCGTGAATGGCTATGGTGCTTAGATGGGGCGGTGGTTGGCAGGTTTCAATGGTAGACGAAGGGGGGAGAACTGCGGGGGGAAACAATAGCGGGGCAAGCCCGCTCCCTCGATGGGAGCGGGCTTGCCCCGCGACAGGCGTGACGCTTACTCAGCCAATTTGTAAGCGATGATGTAGTCGCCCATTTTCGTGCCGAGCGAGCCATGGCCGCCCGCGGTCACCAGCACGTACTGCTTGCCATCCTTGCCGGTGTAGCTCATCGGCGTCGCCTGGCCGCCTGCCGGTAGGCGAGCCTTCCACAGCTCCTGGCCGTTCTTCACGTCGTAGGCGCGCAGGTACTGGTCCAGGGTGCCGCTGAGGAAGCCGACGCCGCCGGCAGTGACGATCGAGCCACCCATGCTTGGCACGCCCACCGGCATGCCGATCGGCACCGGGGTGCTGTCACGGGTGGTGCCGTTCTTGTGCTTCCACACCACTTTGTTGGTGAACAGGTCGATGGCCGCTACGTAGCCCCAGGCCGGCGCCTGGCACGGAATGCCCAGTGGCGACATGAACGGGTGCATGGTCACGGCGTACGGCGCACCGGTGTTCGGCTGCACGCCGCTGGTCTCGCTTTCGCGTTTGCTGCCTTCGGCGACCTGCTCGCGTGGGACCATCTTCGACACGAAAGCCATGTAGTTCGGCGAGGTGAAGAGGATCTGGCGCACCGGGTCGACCGAGACGCTGCCCCAGTTGAACACGCCCACGTTGCCTGGGTAGACCAGGCTGCCCTGCTCGGACGGCGGGGTGTACTGGCCTTCGTAGCGCAGGCTGCGGAACTGGATGCGGCAGAGCATCTGGTCGAACGGCGTGGCGCCCCACATGGCCTGTTCGGTCAGGTCAGGGCCGAGCAGGTTGAGGTCGGAACGGGCCTGGGTTGGCGCAGTGTGGTCGCCCTTGACCGCGCCTTGGGGGACCGGGATCTCGCGGATCGGCACGATCGGCGTGCCGTCGCGGCGGTCGAGCACGTACAGGCTGCCTTGCTTGGTCGGCACGATGACCGCCGGCTTGACGCCGTCGTCGGTCTTCAGGTGCACCAGGGTGGGCTGGCTGCCGACGTCCATGTCCCACAGGTCGTGATGGGTGAACTGGTAGTTCCAGCGCGCCTTGCCGGTGGCCAGGTCCAGGGCGACGATGCCGGCGCTGTACTTCTCGGCGCCCGGGGTGCGGTCGGCGCCCCACTGGTCAGGGGTCTGGTTGCCCAGCGGCAGGTAGATCATGCCGAGGTCTTCGTCGACGCTGGCGATCGACCACATGTTGGCCGAGTTGCGGCTGTAGAACTTGCCGTCGGCCAGGGGCTTGGTGTCGTCCGGGTTGTTGCTGTCCCAGTTCCATACCAAGTGGCCGTCGTGCACGTCGTAGGCGCGGATCACGCCAGACGGCTCGTTGGTCGACTCGTTGTCGGTGACGTGGCCACCGATGATCACCAGGCTGCGGGTGATCGCGGCCGGCGAGGTGGAGTAGTAGCCACCGGCGGTGAACGGGCCGATGCCACGGGTCAGGTCGATCACGCCCTGGTTGGCGAAGCCTTCGCAGACCTTGCCGGTGTCGGCGTTGATGGCGATCAGGCGGGCGTCGGCGGTGGGCAGGTAGAGGCGGCGCGGGCAGGCCTGGGCCACGGCCTGGCCTGCGTCGGTGATCTTCGGCGCGGGGCTGCCGTCACGGCTGACGTAGCTGTTCTCGTCATAGTACGAGACGCCGCGGCAGGTCATGTGGGCGAAGCCCTTGAAAGTACCGGTGGGGCTCTTGACCTGCGGATCAAAGCGCCAGATCTCGGCGCCGGTGTCCGGGTCCAGCGCCAGCAGACGGCTGTGGGCGGTGCAGGCGTAGAGCATGCCGTTGACCTTCAGCGGCGTGTTCTGGTTAGTCAGCTCCACCGGGTCGTTCTCGGTCGGCAGGTCGCCGGTGCGGATACGCCAAGCCTCTTCCAGGCGGTAGGCGTTCTGCGGGGTGATCTGGCGCAGCGGCGAGTAGCGGTCACCGTGCTCGGTGCGGCCATAGGCCTGCCATTCACCGTCGGGCATGGCCGGGGCGGCGCTGCCCATCTCGCTGTTGTCGCGGGTGAACTCGCCACGGATTTCGCCCGGGTGAGTGAACTGGCTGGCCACCGCAGTGGCGCCGGAGGCGACCACGGCGACGCTGAGCAGGGCGGTGTTGACCTTCGACGCGGGGCCGACCAGCGGGCGGCGCGCCCACGGCAGCAGCAGGACCACGCCGATGGCGAACCAGATGGCCAGGCGTGGCACCAGCTGCCACCAGTCCAGGCCCACTTCCAGCAGCGCCCACGCGGTGCTGCCCAGCAGTACCAGGCCATACAGGCCCAGGGCGATGCGACGCTTGGCCAGCAGCAGGATGCCGGACAGGGCGAAGCCGATACCGGCAATCAGGTAGTAAAGCGAGCCGCCCAGCTGGCTCAGCTTGATGCCGCCGGCCAGCAGGGCCAGGCCCATCAGCAGCAGCAGCACGCCCATCAGGCGCGGTAGCCAGCGGGTTCCATTCTTGGCACCGTCAGTGCTCATCGTCTGTTCTCCGTAGTGTGAAAGGGTCGGGTTAGAAACTGCTCTGGATCTTCAGGCCGCCGATCAACGCGTCGTCGACCCGCGACACCCCGCCCGGATGGCGGATGTACTGCAGGTTCGGGCGTACGGTGAGCCAGTCGGCCAGGTGGATGCCGTAATAGAGTTCAGCGCTGTACTCGGTGTCCTGCACGGGCAGGAAGCCGGGGTTGTCGTAGTCGTCCAGGCCGTTGGCCTGGTTGATGAGGCGGGCGTTCTTGCGATAGCCAGGGTTGACGTGCACGCGAGCCAGGGCGAAACCGATGTCGTCCTTGGCGCGGGCATCGAACGGCCCTTTGTAAACCACACCTGCCTGCACATAGTTGTCGATGGCATTGGTCTTCTTGTCGTGCACCGTGGCGTTGGCGAACAGGCTCAGGCCGCGCGACTGGTCGGAGGCCAGCGCGGTCACCTGCTGCTGGGCGCCGAGCCACAGGCCGTGCTTGCTCGAGCTGCTGCGATAGGCGGCGCCGCTGATGGCGGCGGGCGTACCGTTGCTGTCCTTGAGTACATCCTGTGCCTTGGCATTACTGTAGTAGTAGCCGGCGCGATATTCCCCTTTCAGGCCATTGACCCGCGGGCTCCAGACCAGTTCGATTGGCATCACCGCGCCCTGGGTGCCGCTGCCGCTGAGCTTGAAGCCGTTGCCGCTCTCGAGGTTCGAGGGGTTCTGCTCGAACACCCCGACCTGGGCGTAGAGCGCGTCATTGAGGTTGTAGCGCACGCGCAGGGCCCACTGGCTGACCGGCCAGTTGTACCAGATGCCGCCTACCCAGTTGCCCACCTGCGAGCCGCAGAACGCCAGGTTCTGGAAGTCGCAGGGGAAGCTGTTGAAGTCCTCGCCCTCGCCGAAGCGGCCGAATTTCACGTCCAGCGCGCCATCGAAGTATTTCTGCTTGATCCACATCTGGGTCAGGCGCCAGGTCTGGCCACGGCCCCAGACTTCCTGGGCCGAGGTGAAGCCGCCGACGCGCGGGTCGTTGATGCGGTCGTTGCTGATGTTGTTGCCGTGACGTTCGGTGACGGTCAGCTGCACCTCGGTGTCGTGCCAGCCGAGGATCTTCTGCAGGTCCATGTTCACGCCGAAGGTGAACTGGTCGCTGTAGCGTGCGGCGCGGTCGTGGCTGTAGCCGCCGTGCAGGTTGCTGCCCATCTCGCCGGTGTAGCCAAGGGTGAAGTCGTAGCCCTTTTCCAGCAGTTCACTGCGGGTACCACCCCAGTCGCCGAGCATCCACTTCGAGTCCTTGGCGAACATTTCGCCAGCACTGGTGGTAGGGGAAAGGGCACCGAGCAGGGTGGCGAGAGCGAGGCCGGAGTAGCAGGTATTGGGCAGCTGGAACATGAGATAGCGCTATCTTTTGATTGTTGAGGAAACGGCAAGCGCAACGAAGTGCGAGGTCTTCGAAGGGAAATGGCTGCGATGGGTATCGAGTGAAGCGATTCAGCTTGCGGCAGGGAGGATATAGGGGAAGTTGTAAGAAAAAAAGACAAAATGTCGCAGGGGATTGTTGCCGATGGGGTAACAGTCGCCCATCGAGGGGTAGCCCACCCACTGCGGGAGAGGGCTACACCTGCGATGACGTCAGAACGAGGTGCGCAAGCCAACCTGCACACTACGCCCCGGCGCCGGCGCGATATCGCGCAGGATCGAGCTGGCATAGCGCACGGTCTGGTCGGTGAGGTTCTCGCCGCGCACGAACGCCAGCCATTCACTCTGGCCGATGTCGAAGCGATACCCCACGCTTGCACCGAGGGTGGTGTAGCCGTCGGTGCCGGTTTCGTTGGCCGGTTTGCGCCGTTGCGACGCGGCATGCTGCACATCGACCCGGGCCTGCCAGCGATCCAGTTCCCAGACCAGGCCGCTGTTCAGGCGCAGCGGTGCGATACGCGGCAGCGGCTCGCCGCTGTCGAGGTTCTTGGCCCGGGTGTAGTCGCCGGACAGTTCCAGGGCGAAGCTGCCGTAGCGATTTTCCAGCAACTTCCAGCGGTCCTGGGCCTCGATACCGTAGAAGCGTGCGCGCACACCCTGGTAGGCATACTCGGGGATATCACCGTGATCGTGATCATGGTCGTGGTCATGGTCATGGTCATGATCGTCGCCATGGCCGTGATCATGCCCTTCACGCAGGTTGCCGGTACCGATCAGGCCGATGTAGTTGCGAAAATGGCTATAGAACACACCGACGCTGCCCTTGTGGGTGCCGTTGTCGAAGCGCAGGGCCAGGTCGCCGGAGATGGCCTTTTCCTTGTTCAGGTTCGGGTCACCGATCTCGTAGGCGCCGGTCGCCACGTGGGCGCCGTTGGCATACAGCTCATAGAAAGTCGGCGCGCGCTCGGTGTAGCCGAGGTTGGCGGCCAGCGACCAGATCGGGTCGAGCTGGTACACCGCGCCCGATGACAGGCTGAAGGCATTGAAGCTGCTGGCGCTGTCGGCTCCGGCAAAGGTTTCGTTGCCCTTGGCATCCGGAGCGACCCGGGTGTGTTCCATGCGCGCGCCCAGGCTCAGGTTCAGGCGCTCGGTGGCCTGCCATTGCTCGAGCAGGAACAGCGCCAGGCTGTCGGTATCGGTGTGCGGGACAAAGGCTTCCTCGCCCAGTGCGGAGAACTCGTTGCGGCTGACCTGTGCACCGATCACGCCCTCGACCGGCCCCAGCGGCTGGTGGCGGGCCTCGATGCGTGCCTCGTAACCCTTGTTCTTGAAGGTGGTGTGCACTTCACCGCTTTCGATTTCACGGTGCTGGTAGTCGGTGTAGCCGGCATCGACCTTCACCGAGCTGAATGGTCCGTCGAGATCGCGCAGCTCCGAGGCGAAGCCGTAGTGGTCCTGCTGCATGTCCAGGCGCACGCCGGGCTCGGCTACCGAGCCATAGTTGCTGTCATAACGGCTGTAGGACAGGCCGGTATAGCCGTGATCCCAATGATAGGAACCGCCGATCGCACCGCCGTCCTGGCGTCCGTCGCTGTTCTTCAGGCGGTGCTTGCTGCCGGGCTCGTCGGCGTCGCGCACCTTCGAGCTGCGGGCATAGCCGGGGATGCGCAGGTCGTTGAACTGGCGGCTGTTGGCATCCAGGTGCAGGGCGAAGGTGCCGTTGCCGGCCTCCAGTTTGCCCGCACTGCTGCGTGTGGTGTCGGCACCGCCGTAGCGCAGCTCGCCGGCGCCATGGATGCCGTCGATGGGCGTGTCGGGGATGCGGTTGTCGAAGGTGTTGACCACCCCACCGATGGCGTTGCCGCCGTAGAGCAGGGCGGCCGGGCCGCGGACGATCTCGACCCGCTCGACGGTCACCGGGTCCAGCGGCACGGCGTGGTCGTAGGACAGCGACGAGGCATCCAGGGCGCCGACGCCGTTGCGCAGGATGCGAATGCGGTCACCGTCCAGGCCGCGGATCACCGGTCGGCTGGCGCCGGGGCCGAACCAGGTGGAGGCAACACCAGGCTGTTTGTTGAGGGTCTCGCCGAGGCTGCCCTGTTGCTGCTGCAGCAGGTTGTCGCCTTCAAGGACGGTGCTGGGGGCAGCCAGCTGGGCGTTGCCCAATGGGTTGGCGGTAATCACCTGGGGTTGCAGTTCCACGGCCTGGCTGGAAGTCGAGGCCAGCCAGAGCGCGACGGCAAGGGGGGAGAGGTGCAGCGGCATGTGACGCATGGGGATGTGGCGTTCCTTGGCAGATTCTTTGTGTTGTTACAATATAACATCACTATTTCAGCACAAGGCTTCCCGTGCTTGCCAGTGGTTTTTGTCCAGTGCTCCGGTCGTGCCGCTTGGGAGCCTCTGAATCGCGGCGGGCAACCATGGCCCATCAGGTTCGGCACGTTGCAACGAATGTAGGAGCGGATTCATCCGCGATGCGCCGCGTGGGCGGCGCTCGATTGTCCGGACGCCGCAGTTTTGTCGACGAACGCATCGCGGATGAATCCGCTCCTACACTCATGTAAGGTGCGCACCTTCCCGAACCTGGAGCACTGCATGAGCACGGCCAACCATAACGCGCTGCACGGCAAGACCCTCGAACAGATCCTCACCGAGCTGGTGGCGCACTATCAGTGGCAGGGCCTGGCCGAACGCATCGATATCCGCTGCTTCAAAAGCGACCCGACGATCAAGTCGAGCCTGACCTTCCTGCGCAAGACCCCCTGGGCCCGGGAGAAGGTCGAGCAGCTGTACGTGAAGCTGCAGCGCAAAGGCTGATGCCGCGCCGGCCTTGGCTTGCCCTGGCGGCCGTTCTTGGCTGGGCGGGATTGGCGATCCAGCTGTACCTGGTACTGCTGGCGCGTTGGCAGGAACACGCCAGCCTGATCGGCGGGCTGGTCAACCTGTTCTGCTATTTCACCGTGCTCAGCAACACGCTGGGGGCCACGGTGCTGAGCCATGCCGCGTTTGGTCGTGAGTCGGCGGCCAGGCGCTGGTTTCTTTCCCCGGCGATCAGCTCGTGCGTTGCAGCCAGTATCGTGCTGGTGGCGCTGGCCTACAGCCTGTTGCTGCGACACCTATGGCAACCCCAGGGCTGGCAGTGGCTGGCGGACGAGCTGCTGCACGACGTGATGCCGCTGCTGTTCATCCTGTACTGGTGGTTCGAGGTACCCAAGGGGCAGCTGCGGCTCTGGCATCTGGCAGCCTGGGCGCTGTATCCGATGCTGTATTTTGCCTTCGTGCTGCTGCGTGGGCATGAGATCGGCGTCTATCCCTATCCGTTCGTCGATGTGGCGCGGCTTGGCCATGGGCAGGTGTTGATGAATGCAGTGGGAGTGCTGGCAGGGTTCTGGGCCATCGGGCTAGTACTGCTGGGGCTTGACCGTTGGCGAGGGCGGCATTGAGGCGGGAGGAGTTCATGGCACCCTCAGCAAAGTGTTTATTTCGCCACCCTCGTAGTATCGCGTGTAAGCATTCGCTTACTCATCATGTAAGTGATCGCTGTAGGGATCAGTAAATCAATGTCGTTTCCAGTGGCGTATTTTTTCTAAGTGCATGAAATATATTATTTTTATAATTATCAGAAGATATTTCGCCTGAATCATCCTGAGATATTCGCCGCTTGTACCAAGGCGGGGAATCACTAGTATTCGAACTGTGTCTACGGACTGACACAGGCTCTCAAGGATGATGGCCAAGGACATCGCGGGACGCGATTCATCAGGACGATGATTGGGACATACAGGGACTACGGAAAAAATGTGGGCGGGTCAAACCGCCCCTTTTTTTTGCCTGCTGAAAATGAAAAAAGGCCCTCGCGGGCCTTTTTCGTACCTGGGCGCTGTCAGCGCTCCAGATCGGCGATCTTGCCAGGCTTGCCATCCCACTCTTCGGCGTCCGCCAGGGCGTCTTTCTTCTCGGTGATGTTCGGCCAGATCTCGGCCAGCTCGGCGTTCAGCTCGATGAAGTTCTCCATGCCGGACGGCACTTCGTCTTCCGAGAAAATCGCCTGGGCCGGGCACTCAGGCTCGCACAGCGCACAGTCGATGCATTCGTCCGGGTGAATCACCAGGAAGTTCGGGCCTTCGTAGAAGCAGTCCACCGGACAGACTTCCACGCAGTCGGTGTACTTGCATTTGATGCAGTTGTCGGTGACGACGAAGGTCATTTCTAATTCTCTCCTCAGGCGACGGCAGCTTGCCCTTCCTTCCAGGGCAGCGCGGTTCACGGTGCTGGCTGCAGACCAGGCTAATAACCTGCAGCCCTCGCAAACCGCGCCGGATTCTACCAGCTTGCGCGGTGGGCCGTTATAACAGGTTTTTCAGTTGATATAGCATTTCGATAGCTTGGCGCGGCGTCATGTCATCCAGGTCCAGCTTGCCCAGCTTCTCGATGGCCGGGTGTGGCAGGCTGGCGAACAGGTCGCTCTGGTGCGGCACGTGAGGCGTATTGTCGCGCGGCGTTGCAAGCGGCGCTTCATGGGGCAGGCTGGTGGTCTCCAGCCGGCCCAGATGCTCGCGGGCACGCTGGATCACCGCCGCCGGCACGCCCGCCAGTTGCGCCACGGCCAGGCCGTAGCTCTGGCTCGCGGGGCCCGGCAGCACATGGTGCAGGAACACGATGCGTTCATTGTGCTCGGTGGCGTTCAGGTGCACGTTGGCCACCAGCGGCTCGCTGTCCGGCAGCACGGTCAGTTCGAAGTAGTGGGTGGCGAACAATGTGTAGGCGCGCAGCTGGGCCAGGCGCTCGGCGGCGGCCCAGGCCAGCGACAGACCGTCGAAGGTACTGGTGCCGCGGCCGACTTCGTCCATCAGCACCAGGCTGCGGTCGGTAGCGTTGTGCAGGATGTTCGCGGTTTCGCTCATCTCGACCATGAAGGTCGAGCGCCCGCCGGCCAGGTCATCGCTGGAGCCGATACGGGTGAAGATACGGTCCACCGGCGACAGCTCGCAGGCGGCTGCCGGGACGAAGCTGCCGATATGCGCCAGCAGCACGATCAGCGCGGTCTGGCGCATGTAGGTGGACTTACCGCCCATGTTCGGGCCGGTGATGATCAGCATGCGCGTGCTGTCGTCCAGGCCCAGGTCGTTGGCCACGAACGGCGTGGTCAATACTTGCTCGACCACCGGGTGGCGGCCCTGCTCGATGCGCAGGCACGGCTCGTCGACGAAGCTTGGGCAGTTCAGGTCCAGGTTCAGGGCGCGTTCGCCCAGGTTGCTCAGCACATCCAGCTCGGCCAGCGCCGCGGCGCTGTCCTGCAGTGGCGCCAGGTGCCCGATCAACGTTTCGAGCAAGGCATCGTAGAGCATCTTCTCGCGGGCCAGGGCACGGCTCTTGGCCGACAGCGCCTTGTCCTCGAACGTCTTCAGTTCGGGGGTGATGAAACGTTCGGCGCCCTTGAGCGTCTGCCGACGGATGTAGTCGGCGGGTGCCTGCTCGGCCTGCTTGGTCGGCAGCTCGATGAAATAGCCATGCACGCGGTTGTAGCCGACCTTGAGGTTGGCAAGGCCCGTGCGGGCCTTCTCGCGGGCTTCCAGGTCGATGAGGAACTGGCCGGCGTTCTCGCTGATCGACAGCAGTTCGTCCAGTTCGCTGTCGTAGCCGGTCTTGAGCACGCCACCGTCGCGGATCACCGCCGGCGGGTTGTCGATGATCGCCCGCTCCAGCAGGCCGGCCAGCTCCGGATAGGTGCCGGTGATCGCGGCCAGGCGCGCCAGATGCGGTGCCTCCAGCTCGGCCATGGCGTTCTGCAGCTCGGGCAGGGCGCCGAGGGCGTCGCGCAGGCGCGCCAGGTCACGCGGGCGGGCGTTGCGCAGGCCGATACGCGCGAGGATCCGCTCGATGTCGCCGATTTCCTTGAGCTGCGGCTGCAGCTTTTCGAAGCGGTAGCCGTCGAGCAGGCAGCGGATCGAGTCCTGGCGTGCCTTGAGCACCTTCAAGTCGCGCAGCGGACGGTTCAGCCAGCGGGTCAGCAAGCGGCTGGCCATGGCGGTCTGGCAGCGGTCGATGACCGATTGCAGGGTGTTGTCGCGGCCACCGGCCAGGTTGATGTCCAGCTCCAGGTTGCGGCGGCTGGCGGCATCGAGGATGACGGTGTCGTCCAGGCGCTCGTGGCGCAGGCTGCGCAGGTGGGGCAGGGCGGTGCGCTGGGTTTCCTTGGCGTAGCTCAGCAGGCAGCCGGCGGCGCCAATGGCCAGGGTCAGCTTGTCGCAGCCAAAGCCCTTGAGGTCCTGGGTGGCGAACTGCTGGCAAAGGCTCTTGCGTGCCGAATCACGGTCGAAGTCCCACGGGGCGCGGCGCCGGGCGCCACGGCGCTTCTCCGCTGGCAGGCCCTGCGGCCAGTCATCCGGGATCAGCAGCTCCACCGGGTTGATGCGCTCGAGCTCGGCCAGCAGGTTCTCCCAGCCCTTGATCTCCTGCACGGTGAAATTGCCGCTGGTGATGTCCAGCACCGCCAGGCCGAACAGCCGCTCGTCGCCGAGCAAGGCGGCAATCAGGTTGTCGCGACGCTCGTCGAGCAACGCCTCGTCGCTGATCGTGCCCGGGGTGATGATGCGCACCACCTGGCGCTCCACCGGGCCCTTGCTGGTAGCCGGGTCGCCGATCTGCTCGCAGATCACCACCGACTCGCCGAGCTTGACCAGCTTGGCCAGGTAGCCTTCGAGCGAGTGGAACGGAATCCCGCACATGGGAATCGACTGGCCCGCCGACTGCCCGCGGGCGGTCAGGGTGATATCCAGCAGTTTCGCGGCTTTCTTCGCATCTTCGTAGAAGATCTCGTAGAAGTCGCCCATGCGGTAGAACATCAGCTGGTCCGGGTGCTGGTTTTTCAGCTTCCAGTACTGCTGCATCATCGGGGTGTGTGCGGAGAGATCAGACATTCAGGGCCTTACAGCGGGTGGTCTGGTGGCAAATTTCGAAACCGTCAATGGTACAGGCTTTTTTCGGTGGGCGCAGGTTGGATGGGTGGGCAAATCTGCGCGGGCTGTCAGGCGTTGGCCTCAGCCCGGGTGGCCGAACAACTGGTTGAGGAGGATCAGTTCCATGATCACCACCAGCACGCAGAACATCACGAAGCCTCGGCTAAAGACCCGTCGTGGCCGTTCAAGGGACGGCCAGTCCTGGATGTTCAGGGCCGCCATCAACGCAATGATCAACCCGACAAGCAGGTAGGTGGGCCAGCGGCGTCGCGGCGAAAGGTCCATGCCGTTTTCCGATCCATGGTGAGAAAGCGCGACGATAGCGATGGCCCGGGGGGAGGGGCAACCTTTGTTTTGCGCTTGCCTGGCCATTGCATTTGCGCTGCCACGGATGCATTATGCGCATTATGCAAAAACGCAACGTAGCCTCCGTACTCAGAGAACTGCTCGCCCGCCACGGCCTGTCCCCCACAGAGCTGCATCGGCGCACGGGTGTACCTCAATCCACCCTGTCGCGGATTCTCAGCGAGAAGATCGTCGATCCTTCGGACAAGCACGTCTCGAAGATCGCCGAGTACTTCGGCGTGAGCACCGACCAGTTGCGCGGCCGCGTCGAACTG
Organism: Pseudomonas sp. CCOS 191; assembly: GCF_001007005.1. Lineage (NCBI taxonomy): Bacteria > Pseudomonadati > Pseudomonadota > Gammaproteobacteria > Pseudomonadales > Pseudomonadaceae > Pseudomonas > Pseudomonas sp. CCOS 191. Next base: position 4,680,947 of record NZ_LN847264.1, on the reverse strand, counting down.
GGCGAATCCCGTGACGCGGCCCCTCTCACTCAAGGCCATGCGGCCCTGAGCGACATCAGCTTGTGGGACGATGAAACACCCGTCGAGGACGACGAGGTGTCCGTGCCTTTTCTTCGTGAGGTCGAGTTGGCAGCAGGATCAGGAAGATTCGTCATCGAGGAAAGCGAGAATGCTCGCTTGCGCTTCGGCAAACGCAGCCTGCGCCACAATGGCGTGCAGTTCGACCATGCCAAGTGCGTGACGGTGCGTGGCAACAGCATGTTGCCGGTGCTGCGCGACGGCGCCACGGTCGGGGTCAACACCGGCAAATGCACTATCGGTGACATCATCGACGGTGACCTTTATGCCATCAACCACAACGGCCAGCTGCGGGTGAAACAGGTGTACCGCCTGCCTACCGGCATTCGCCTGCGCAGCTTCAACCGCGACGAGCACCCCGACGAGGACTACAGCTTCCAGCAGATGCAGGAAGAACAGATCAGCCTCCTCGGTCACGTTTTCTGGTGGGGCATGTACGCCCGTTGATCCCCAGCCCTCGATAAAAACCCGCCTTGGCGGGTTTTTTTTCGCCTTCAGAAAAACCCTACACACCGCATCCGATAAGGCCTTCATGCATTTCGGCAAATACCTGTGCATAAATATTTCTAAAAATGCATTGACTGCATATGCATACATGCATAACCTGTGTCTCAAGCCGGTCAGCAACCGGTTGTTACACAGGCAGCGATGAACAGGCCTCGACTGTTCAGAGGGTTGGCAACTGGCCCGGGTGTGCAGCGTAAAGCACCACGATCAGTTATCCGGCGGGCAGGCGGCCGCGGTCGGAGTCACCAATTTGAAGCGCAACCGCACGGCGTCACCAGTCGTGGCCGGCGGTTGATCAACGCATTACTGAAAAGCCTGCGAAGCGGGCTTTTTGGAATGCCGAGGCAATGCGCGGGCCAACATCCCGCCAGCTTCATTCCTACGAAATTCATCGAAACGGAGATGAAATGGGTTTCGAAATCATCAACATGGGCACGGCGCCCACGGGCGTCGGCGGCGACACGGTGCGCACCGGCTTCGACAAGGTCAACCGCAACCTGGCGCAGCTGAAGGACCGTGCCCTTCAGCCGGATTACTCGACGCTGTCCGGGCAGCTGTACCGCGAGGTTGGGGTGATGGCGGTCTCGAACTACGTGAATTCGTTCACGCTCAAGACCAAGGTGCCCAGCGCCGGTGGCATCGCGCCAATGGTGCGACTACACGGCTGTCTGGCGACCTACACCTCGCCGATCACCATCGACCTGAGCTGGTACTTCTATGACGGCAAGATCGTTGCAGCGACCGCGCTGGTCAACACGTCCTCGCGGGAGATGGGCACCCTGGCCGCCAACAACGGCTTGCAGATCATCCTGTACGAGGAAAACGGCCTGGCCAACCTGTACCTGAAGTTCCCGACCAGGGCCTATTACCCACGCTTCGCGGTCAGTTGCCTGAACACCGGGGCATTGGTCATGCCAGGTGGACAGGAGTCCGACTGGGGCATCGTGGTCGACGGCCCGCCACCAGCCGCCAATTTGCAGCAGATGCCGTTCACCGTCGTCACCACGCTCAACACATCCAACTGCAAGGTCGGCAACGACGGCACGATCAAGGTGGCCTGAATGCGCGCAATCATCACGCTGTTAAACGATGGCAGCACCTACGACATCACTCCCCCGCAGGCGCAGCTGGCTTCGCTGGCACTCGGTGAGGGGCGGTTCAAGATCACCGGCAGCCTCGGCCTGGTGCCTTTCCCCCCCGTGAGCGTGGGCTGGGGCTACTCGCTCAGCCAGATGGACAGCAAGGCTGACGTGGCGGTTGAACATGATGAGGTCTCCGGCGACCTGCTGGTGACCGTGACCCGCGACGGCCAGCCTTATCGGCTGGTCAGCACGTTGATGCTGCATGTCCTGGCCGAGGATCTTCCCGTCGTGCCGATCATCCAGTCGATGGAGGGTTGAGCGTGGCTTTATTTCAAGGAGACAGGACTTTGACAAGTGAACAACAGGCATTGCTCGACATGCCGCTCTGGCTGGTGATCGTTCTGGCCCTGCTGGGCGGTCTGTCAGGCGAAATGTGGCGTGCCGACAAGGCCGGCGCCCGGGGCTGGGCGCTGGTGCGGCGGCTGGTGCTGCGCTCCGGCGCTTGCATGGTCTGCGGTGTGTCGACGGTGATGCTGCTGTACGCCAGCGGCATGTCGATCTGGAGCGCCAGCGCCTTTGGCTGCCTCACCGCCATGGCTGGGGCCGATGTCGCCATCGGCCTCTATGAACGCTGGGCGGCTCGCCGCCTGGGCATCGAGCAACCATCGGCCAGCGTCGACGCCGACGATCGTGGCCGCTGAAACGGGAGCCCTGCATGAACGAAACACAGCTGGAAGCACTCCTGGCAGCCCTGAGCAACCAGGCGTCGGTGCAGACCGCCCTGGGGCAGTCGATCGAGCGGCTGGCATCAAGCAACGAGCAACTGGTGGCCTATCTGAGGAGCCGTGAACCGGACCCCGATGCACCGCCTTATCTCGATGGTTCGAAGCCTGCCTGAGTTTTTCCCCCTTTACCTGCAACACCCGTCCGACCGCCCGGGATTCCCGTGGCGGCTTTCATCATGTTCAAGGAGAACACCTCTATGTCGATTCTTACTCAAGGCACCCAGATCTATGCACTGGTCCCACCGCTCTCCGGCACCGGGCCGCTCAGCGTGCTGGAAGTCGACCACGTGACCTCGTTCGAGCCGGGCGGCGCCCCGGCCGAGCAGATCGAGGACACGACCCTCGACGCCGCCGAACGCACCTACAAGAAAGGTCTACGTACCCCTGGCACCGCCACTCTGGGCCTTAACGCCGACCCGACCAACGCCAGCCACATCCGCCTGCATCAGTTGTCCGAAGCCAAGGGCAACACCACCGTCAAATGGGTGGTGGGCTGGTCGGACGGCAAGGGCGTGGCACCGACGGTCAACAGCAAGGGCGATGGCTTCGAGCTGCCGGCCACCCGTACCTGGTTCGCCTTCGAAGGCTACGTGGCCGACTTCCCGTTCAACTTTGCGCTCAATTCGGTGGTTACCACCTCGGTGAGCATCCAGCGCACCGGCGGCTCCACCTGGGCGAAAAAGGCCTGAGCCCGGAGGACTGAATGAACATCAATCAACTCAAGGCCCTGGGCGGCATCGTCGACAGCCAGCGGGTACGCAAGGAAGTGGTCTGGAACCGGCCTGATCCGCAGACCGGGGAAATGCTGGCCCAGACCCTGGTGGTGCATGTGCGCCGTCATTCGTTCGGGGTGATCGAGCGTCTGTTCGCTGAACAGGCGTCGTCCCATAGCCGCAACGCGCATTACCTGGCCGCGTCCATCAGCCTCGGCGAGGAGGGGGACGAACCATTGGGCGTCGAGGACGCGTTCAACCTCGAACCCTCGCTGGGCTTCGTGCTGCTCAACGCCATCAACGAAGTCAATGGCACCGGTAATACCCCGGCAAAGAACTGACGGCCGCCGATGAGTTCTGGCATGAGCTGGTGCTCAATGGCATCGGCGGCCGCACGATCAGCGAAGCCAAGGAACGGCTGAGCTACGCAGAAGCCAGGGACTGGGCGCAGTACATCCAGCGCCATGGCTCGTTGCACGGCGGTCGCCGGCTGGAGGCCAGCATCGCCATGTTGGCGCTGCAGGCCAACCATCAAGCCGGCGGCAGCGCCGAGTTGATCGATTTCATGCCTCACGAGCGGCGCCAAGGGGTGTCGCTCGAGAGTGCCATGCAGCAGTGGTGCTGATGATCGGCACCACCTTCTTCACGAAACCCGCCACGGCGGGTTTCACCATGATCAGGGAGTAGGCCCATGGCAACCAACCTTGCCAGTTTCAGCCCGACGATCGACCTCTCCAGCCTCGAACGGGCACTGTCCAGGGCCTCGGCCCTCAGTGACCGCACCCTGCGCGAGATGCAGAAGAACGTCGAGGCTTTCAACACCAAGTACCTCAAGAGCGTAGGCGCGGTCGCCGATTCGAGCCTGGACATCTCGAGGAGAGCGCTGGATCGCTTCCAGTCCGCCTACGCGCCACCGAGCTGGGAGCAGGCCGTGCAGGATGCCCCCGAGCGGCCCTACAGCGAGTCGCTGCGCAAGCAGCACGCCAGTGCCGAGCTCGAGGTGGCGAAGATGAGCATGAGCAAGCGCCAGGGCGGGTTGGCCGACCAGCTGTTCAAGGTGGACGAAGGCTACTACGCCGAACGGGCTCAGTTCGAGCAGGCCAACCCGTTGGGCGCCGCAGGCCCCGATGGCGCGAACTACCAGCAGCAGTTGGAGGACATGCGTGCCCGGCATGCCGACATGACCAACCAGGTACTCAACGACTACGACATGATGAGTCAGGCGCGTGGCGACTGGATGGTTGGCGCCTCTGCGGCTTGGGAGGAGTATCTGGAGACCTCCAGCAACGTCGCGGCGCAATCGCAAGCTGTCTTTGCCAGCGTCTTCGATCGCATGGGCAATGCGGTGCAGACTTTTGCCACTACCGGCAAGCTGTCGTTCTCCGACTTCGCCAAGTCGGTGATCGCCGACATGGCCGCGCTGGCGGCCAAGACCGCGGCCTCCAAGGCTCTGAGCAGTCTGCTCGGGTTCGGCATGAACCTGGTCGGTTCGTGGTTCAGCGGTGGTGCCGCGCCAACCGCCACCAGCATGTCCGTGGGTGGCACCAGCACCACCTTCACCCCGCAACTCAACGCCTCAGGTGTGACCTACGGCGGCTCCGCATTCGCCAAGGGTGGCGCCTTCACCAACGGCGTCGCGACCACGCCGACCCTGGCGCCGATGGCGCTGTTCGGCGAGGCCGGCCCTGAAGCGATCATGCCACTGACCCGCGGCGCCGATGGCGCGCTGGGCGTTCGCGCGCTGGGCGGTGGCTCCGGTGCCAGCCACAGCAGCGAAGTAGTGATCCAGCAGACCATCAATGTAGCCGCTGGCGACGGTAATGCCGCGGCGGGTGAGGGCAATACCCAGCGCCTGGCCAACGCCTATGCCGGTGCCGCCCGCCAGGGCGCCAGCGAACAGATTTCCCGCGAGCTGATGCCGGGCGGACAGATCTGGTCGGCGATTCACGGCCGCTGAGCAAGGAGAACATCACATGGAAACCTTTACCTGGAGCCCGAAGACCGAACCGACCGGGACCGTGGAGTACCGCGTGCGCACGGTGCAGTTCGGCGACGGCTACCAACAGGCGGTGGCCGACGGGATCAACAACCGCAGCCAGTCCTGGCCGTTGGTGTTTATCGGCGACGAAATCAAGATCCGCGCGATCGCCGAGTTCCTCGACCGTCACGCTGGCAGCCGCGCGTTCCGCTGGACCGCGCCACTGGGCAAGCCGGGCCTGTATCGCTGCAAGGGCTACCAGCCCACCGCCAAGGGTGGTGGCTTGTACAGCATCAGCGCGACGTTCGAGCAGGCCTTTCACCCATGACCGAGGAGAGCCGCCATGGCGCTGATCAATGACATCCAGAAACTCGAACCGGGCGCGGAAATCGTTCTGTTCGAGATCGACGGCAGCGAGTTTGGTGCTGATACCCTGCGCTTTCACGGTCATGCCATCACCCATGAACCCGATGTGCTGGACGCGGCTGACCTGCCGGCTCGTTCGATCTGGTGGCAGGGCAATGAGTATGCCGCCTGGCCGGTGCAGATCGACGGCATCGGTGCCAACAGCAATGGCAGGGCCACCCGCCCGAAGTTCACCGCCGGCAACGTAGATGGCCGGGTCACGGCGTTGTGCCTGGCCTTCGAGGACCTGCTCAAGTTCAAGCTGACCGTGCGCCAGACCCTCGGTCAGTACCTGGACGCGCGTAACTTCGCGACTGGCAACAGCCAGGCCGATCCAACCCAGGAGGCCTTGGAGATCTGGTTTCTCGACCAGAAGACCCAGGAGGACGACGAGCAGGTGCAGTGGGAACTGTCCTCGCCCGGCGAGATCGACAGCCACGGCCTGCCAGGCCGACAGATGACCGCCTATTGCCATTGGGCGATGACCAATGGCTACCGTGGCCCGAACTGCGGCTATACCGGCAGCCTGCGTTTCGATGACGAGGACCGTCCCACCGACGATCCGGCCAAGGATCGCTGCAAGGGGGGCCTGCGCTCATGCAAGCTGCGCTTCGGCGAGGCGGCCGAACTGCCCCACGGCGGCTTCCCGGCCGTCTCGCTGATCGCCCGGAGCTGAAACATGGCACCTGACCTGCTCGAAGCGATTCGCGTCCATGCTGCCGAGGACTACCCCCGCGAAGCTTGTGGGCTGGTCATCGACCGGGCCGGGCGGCTGGTCTATCAACGCTGTCGCAATACCGCCAACGAACCCGGCGAAGAGTTCCGCATCGATCCGCACGACTACGCGGCGGCGGAAGACCTCGGGGAGGTTGTCGCGGTGGTGCATTCGCATCCTGACGCCAGCAGCCTGCCGTCCACTCGCGATCTGGCCATGTGCGAGGCCACGGGGCTGCCTTGGCATATCCTGTCCTGGCCGGAAGGCGACCTGCGCACGATCCTGCCCAAGGGCGACACTCCGTTGCTGGGGCGTCCCTTTGTGCATGGCCTGTGGGACTGCTGGCAGGTATGCGCCGACTGGTATCAACGCGAATGGGGCCTGACCTTTGCTCCCTATGCCCGCGAGGATGGCTGGTGGGAGGATGCCCAGGGTCCGAGCCTGTACGAGCAGGCCTATGTCGATGCCGGCTTCGTCGCCGTCGACACCCCGCGACGTGGCGACATGCTGGTCATGGCTATCGGTCGTACCGCGCACCCCAACCATGCCGGTATCTATCTGGGCAATGATCCGCGCCTGCCTGGTGAGCAATGGACGCCCACTGGTGCCGGCCCGTTCCTGCTGCACCATCTGTACGGGCGCCCCAGCGAAGTGATCGTGTTCGGTGGGCCGTGGCTGGATCGCACCCGGCTGGTGTTGCGCCACCGCGATGCCGAGGTTGGCCAATGAGCGGCTTTCGATTCATGCAGATTCGCACAGGAGGCCCTAGATGGCTGTATCCGTGATCAATGTGCCAGCCCTGACCACCATCAAGTTGTCCGGTGTCCTGGCACGCAAGTTTGGCCGGGAACACCGGCGTCGCCTGGACAGCGGCCAGGCCTGGGAAGTGTTCCGGGCCCTGCGCAATACCCTGGAAGGTTTCGAGGAGGAGATCCGCCGGCTTGACCGTCTTGGCATGCGTTTCGCGATCTTCCGCAATCGCCGCAACGTCGACAGCAAGGCCTTCGCGCTGGGCGGCACCAGCGAGCTCCGTATCGTTCCGGTACTGGCCGGCAGCAAGCGTGGCGGCATCCTGCAGACCATCGTCGGGGCGGTGATGATCGTCGGCGGGATGTACTTCGGGCAGACATGGGCGGTGCAGATGGGCGCCGGCCTCATGGCCGGCGGCGTGATGCAGATGCTCAGCCCGCAGCCCAAGGGCCTCAAGCTCAGCGCCAGCCCTTCGAACACGCCGGGCTATGCCTTTGGCAATGCCCGCAACACCGTCACCACCGGCCTGCCGGTTCCGCTGTGCATCGGTAAGCGTCGTTGGGGCGGGGCGATCGTCAGCGCCGCTATCTACGCCGAGGATCGCCTGTGAGGCCAGGGCATGGCTCGGTCAATACGGCTGCCCCGGGCAGCCGCTTTTCGCAGAAGGAGTTGCCATGTCAGCAACCACCATTGATTCGCCGTTGACCCGCGTCAGGCTCGGTGGCCAATTGCGCCAGTTCGGCAAGACCTTCGAGCTGGCGGTGAACACACCACGCGAGGCGATCAAGGCCCTGTGCGTGCTGGTGCCTGGTTTCGAGCGGTTTCTCGCCAATGCCCGCTCGCGTGGCCTGGAGTTTGCCGTGTTCAACGACCGCCGCAACGTCGGCGAGTCGGAGCTGGGTTTCCAGGCTCGGGAAGAAATCCGCATTGTGCCGGTGGTCATCGGCAGCAAGCGGGCGGGCACCCTGCAGACCATCGTCGGTATCGTCATGATTGCCGCAGCCGCCATCTATAGCGGTGGTGTCGGCGCCGCCTTCGCTTCGGAGGGAACCGCCGGGTTCGTCGCCCACATGGGCGCGGCGATGGCGCTTGGCGGCGTGATGCAGCTGCTCAGCCCACAGCCCAAGGGGCTGAGCATGAGCCAGGCGCCGGAGAATACCCCCGGCTACGCCTTTGGCGCGGCGCGCAACACCACGGCGTCCGGCAACCCGGTGCCGCTGTGCGTGGGCAAGCGGCGCTGGGGCGGCGCCATCATCAGCGCGGCGATCTATGCCGAGGACCGGCTCTGAGCGTCAGGGTCATAACGCCAGGTACAGCGCCATAGCGGGCCTGCATCCCCGGCTCTATTCAGCCAACCGCCTCGGAGGCGGTTTTTTTACGCCTGGAGGAATACATGGGCGAAACCAACAGACCCGTGATCACCGGTCGCAAAGGTGGTCAGAAGAAGCCCAAGACGCCGGTCGAGGCACCGGATAGCCTGCGCTCGGTCGCGGTGGCCAAGATGCTCCTGGCCATTGGTGAAGGCGAGTTCGCCGGCACCCCGACTGCCCGCGACATCTACCTTGACGGCACACCGTTGATGGACGACCAGGGCAACTACAATTTCCCTGGCGTCAAATGGGAGTGGCGCACCGGCTCGGTGGAGCAGCCACACATCCCCGGTATCCCGTCGGTGGACAACGAGATCAGCCAGGGCATCGAACTGCGCAGTGACAAGCCCTGGGTTCATGCCATCAACGACACTCGGCTTTCGGCGGTGCGCCTGCGCTTCGCCTGGCCGGCGCTGCAAGCCATGGACAGTGCCGGCAATATCAACGGGCATCGTATCGAGTACGTGGTCGAGGTGGCCACCGATGGCGGCACCTACCAGGAAGTTCTCAAGGACGCGGTGCACGGCAAGACCACCAGCGCCTATGAGCGCACCCGGCGCATAGACCTGCCCAAGGCCTTGACCGGCTGGACCCTGCGCGTGCGCCGGCTGACGCCGAACCAGAACAACAACAAGGTCGCCGACACCATGCAGCTCGCCGGCCTGACCGAGGTGATCGACGCCAAGCTGCGTTACCCCAACACCGCGCTGCTGTACATCGAGTTCTCCGCCGAGCAGTTCCGCAACATTCCGGCGGTGACCGTGGAGTGCCGGGGGCGCAAGTGGCCGGTGCCGAGCAACTACGATCCGGACACCCGTGCCTATATCGGCGTGTGGGACGGCACCTTCAAGGAGGCCTGGACCGACAACCCGGCCTGGGTTACGTACGGTATCTGCACCAACGACCGCTTCGGCCTCGGCCGCCGGATCAAGCCGTGGATGGTCGACAAGTGGGAGCTGTACCGCATCGCCCAGTACTGCGACCAGCTGGTGCCCGATGGCAAGGGCGGCCAGGAACCGCGCTTCATCTGCAACCTCAACCTGCAGAGCAAGGCCGAGGCCTGGTCGCTGCTGCGTGACATCGCCGGCATCTACCGCGGCATGACCTACTGGGCCCAGGGCCAGCTTTACAGCCTGGCCGACATGCCACGGGCCACCGACTTCGACTTCGCCTATACCCGGGCCAATGTCATCGGCGGCAAGTTCAATTATTCCAGTGGTTCGGAGCGTAGCCGCTACAGCCGCGCGCTGATCAGCTACGACAACCCGTTGAACAGCTACGACACCGATGTCACGGTGGTCACCGACGAGAAGTTGCAGCGCCGCTACGGCGACAATCCGCTCGAGATCAGCGCCATCGGCTGCACCCGCGAATCCGAAGCTCAACGCCGTGGCAAGTGGGCGCTGGCGACCAATGCCCGTGACCGTGGCATCAGCTTCCGGGTCGGCATGGACGGGCGCATCCCGTTGCCGGGCTTCGTCATTCCGGTGGCCGACGAGCTGCTGGCCGGGCGCGCCATCGGCGGCCGGATCGCCGCAGCAAGTGGCCGCCAGGTCACCCTCGACCGCGATACCCAGGCCAAGGCGGGTGACCGCCTGATTCTCAACCTGCCCGACGGCACCTGCGAGGCGCGAACGGTTGAGGCGGTCGCAGGTCGTCGCCTGACGTTGACCACCGCCTACAGCGTCGCCCCCGAGGCGGAATTGGTCTGGGCGCTGGACGCGCCGGACCTGAGCGTGCCGTTGTACCGCGTGACCAGCGTGTCGCGACCCGAGCCAGGGATCTACGAGATCAGCGCGGTGCAGTACGAGCCGAGCAAGTTTGCCCACATCGACAGCGGCGCGCGGCTGGAGGAACGGCCAATCAGTGTCACGCCGATCAACCTGGTGCCGCCGCCGAACAGCGTCAGCCTCAGCAGCAACCACGCGGTCAGCCAGGGTCTGGCGGTCAGCACCCTGACCATTGCCTGGCCTGCGGTGCCCGGCGCGGTGGCCTACGAGGTGGAATGGCGCAAGGACGACGGCAACTGGATCAGCCTGCCGCGCAGCGGTGCCACCAGCGTCGATGTCACCGGGATCTACGCCGGTGACTACCTGGCGCGGGTCCGTTCGATCAGCGTCGGCGAGATCACTTCGATCTGGAAACTGTCCGAGCTGACCCCGCTCAAAGGCAAACTCGGCACGCCACCGGCAGTGGCCCAGTTGCTGGCCACCAGCAAGGTGTTCGCCATCGCTCTGGACTGGCGGTTCCCCGAAGGTACTGGCGATACCCAGCGCACGGAAATCTGGTATGGCAGCAGCGCCAATCGGGTCGATGCGAAGAAGCTCGGCGACTTTGCCTACCCGCAGGCCGAGCATGAGCTGCAGGGCCTGGCCGCCGGCGCGCAGCTGTTCTTCTGGGCGCGCCTGGTGGACCGCAGCGGCAACGTCGGCAAGTGGTACCCGGAGGGCATCGGCGTGCGTGGGCAGTCCAGCGCCGAGCAGAGCGACTATGACCGCTACTTCTCCGGCAAGATCAGCGAGTCGGCGCTGGGCAAGCACCTGTTCGAGCGTATCGAGCTGATCGATGGCACGGGCAATGGCTCGGTGAACCAGCGTCTGCAGAACCTGAACAGTGACGTACAAACGCGCCTGGACGATGTCGCCCGCGCCGCCAATGCGCTGAGCTACGACTCGGCAAAGGCCTATGTCACAGGCGATATCGTGCGCCAGGCCCAGGGGCTGTATCAGGCCCTCAAGGCGGTGCCGGTCAAGATGCCGCCGCCCAGTGCCGGCTACTGGCTGGATGTCGGCCAGGTGGTCAAGGACAGCAACGGCCTGGCGGCGCGGATGAGCAAGGCGGAAAGCCAGATCACCGCCGCCGAAGGCGTCAACACGGTGCAGAACACCCAGCTCACCGGCTTGCAAAGTGCCTTGTCGGGCAAGGCGGACGCCGCGGCCCTGACCACGCTGAGCAACAAGGTCAGCGAAACTCAGGGCAAGCTCGACAGCCAGGCTTCGGCGATCACGGGCCTCAAGGCAGCGCTGGGCCAGCAGCCGGACAATCTGGTGATCAAGGGCGACTTCGAGGATGGCGACGCCCAGCCCTGGACCTTCGACGCCAAGCTGTATCCGGCGCCTGCGGTTGTCGTCCCGGCCAACCTGGCCGGCACCCGTTATGGCAAAGCTATCGCCTTTTATGGCAACAGCTTCTGCGGCACCACCAACAACATCCTCTGCGGCTCGGAAGAACAGTTCGACCTGGCGGCCGAGGTCAGTGCCGATGAAATGTCTGCCGGGCAGACAGCCCAGTTGCAGATGCAGTTCTACGACAAGGACAACAAGAACCTGGGCTACCTGGCGGCTTTCAGCTTCCCGGCCGCCAGCGCCAAGGGCTTCCGCAAACTGAGCGGGCGGATCAAGGCACCGGCCGGCACCGTCAAGGGGCGTATTCTCATCCGCACCGAGCCGGCCAACGGTACCGGTCGCTCGCTGTGGTGCAACATTGTCGCGCGACGGGTCACCCAGGCCGACAATGCCAATGCCGGCGCGATCAGCGAACTGGGAGCGACGGTCAGCCAACAGGGCCAGACCCTGGTCGCCCAGGGATCGTCCATCACCGACCTGACCAGTCGCGTCGGTGATGTGGCGGGCCAGGCGGCAGGCCAGGCCAAGGCCATCAGTACCCTGCAGACCCAGGCGACCCAGCTCGACGGCAAGGTCACCGCCCAAGGCACGCGCCTGGATGGTATCTACGCTCAGGTCAACCCGCCGTTGGCGGGAAGCGGCAGCGACTTGGCCGGTTCCAGCCAGACCTTCGTCGGTGTGTGGTCCGAGCAGTCGGCGCGTATCGAGGACGGCCTTGCCATGGCGCGCAAGCTCGACACCGTGCAGGTGCAGCAGGGCCAGACCAACGCCTCGGTGCAGCAGATCAGCCAGGCCCAGGTCGGGATCGACAAGAAACTGTCGACGATGTGGTCGGTGAAGATGGAGGTGACCAACGACGGCCAGTACGTGGCCGCTGGCGTGTCGCTGGGCATCGAGGACAAACAGAGCCGCTTCCTGGTGCGCGCCGACAACTTCTCGGTGGTCGGCACCCAGGCCGGTGGCCAGCTGTTCACGCCGTTCTCGGTGAACAACGGCCAGGTCTTCATGAACTCGGCGCTGATTCAGGACGGCACGATTTCCAGTGCCAAGATCGGCAACGTGATCCAGTCGAACAATTACGTCGCCGGCCGTACCGGCTGGCGCCTGGACAAGAGCGGCGCGTTCGAGATCAACGGCTCGGTGGATGGCCAGGGTCGCCTGGTGATCACCAACCAGCTGATCCAGATCTTCGATGCCAACAACACCCTGCGTGTACGCATGGGTATCTGGGGGTGATGGATGAAGCTCGGGTTGCAAACCTGGAATGAAGACGCAAGCCCGAACCTGGACACCAGCAACCGACTGGGCACCCTGCTCGGCTCGGTGGTGACCGGGACCCGTGCAGGCAGCCTGATCGTGCCGGAGCTGGCGCGTGGCGAGCCGTTCTATTTCTTCCACCCCGAGGTGTTGCCGTCACGGCCACCGAACTTTCAGTTGCCCTACGAGCTGATCTATCCGGTGGTCAAGCTCCAGGGGCAAACGCTCAGCTGGAGCTTTCCGGCGTTCCGCTTCACGGGCGGCTATGCGCAGTACGGCTACAGCGTTTCGGTGAAAATTATCTATGGGGTGTTCTGATGGGGCTGGAAGTCTTTGCCGAGGGCAATCACATTCAACTGACGGGCAACAATCCGGTGCTCAGCCTGGTGCACAAGCGCACGGTCGCGCTGGTCGAGGGGTTCGATCCGTTCAACCGAACCTTGATGGCCGGCGCCGATGTGACCTTGCCTGCTCACGGCGTGCTGTTGCTGGGGGATACCCAGGGCCAGTACATCTCGGTGGAGTACGGGCTGGGGCACAAGGATGTAGTGCGGTTCGCCTGCTTCAACCCCACGGTGATCACGATCTATGTGTTCGCCAAGGCGCCGATCATGCCTAGCAAGTGGGGGTTGCAGAGTTATTCGGCAACCGGTGAATTGCTCTATGACTCCAGCCACAAGACCTTGCGCATCGCCTATGCCGGGCCGGTGACCAAGGCCGGGTTGGATTTCCCGGTGGTGCCTGGCAACACCTATGCCGCCGGGCTGGCGTATTACCGCCGTTACTACCTGGTCCCGCCATTCCACACCACGACGTTTGTCCAGCGCGACATGATCCGTGTCGATCACGGCAGGGTCAGCCTGGGACGTCGCCTGGCGGTCATCGAGGACAGCAACTGGTCCGACGAACTGTTCCTGGAGCCCAATGCGAGCATGCCAGACCCTGAACCCGGCCCCATGGCGCCCCTGATCATCGCAAGCGTTTCTGGCTACTGACGACGGCGTGCGTTCCCCGGCGGCAACCTTTCTCCTACCCGTAGCGCCAGCCAGCGGCTGGCGAACGGCCCAGCATGGAAATACACATGGCCAAGCAGACTATCAACCTCGGTACCGCCCCCGGCGGTACCGGCGGCGACACCCAGCGCTCCGCCTGGGTCAAGGCCGTCGCCAATTTCGACGAACTCTACCAAGCCGACGCCAACCTGCAGACCACCAAGGCCGCGGCAGGCAATAACGCTGATATCAAGGCATTGACTGGCCTTGTCACCCCCTTGACCCTCGCCCAGGGAGGCACTGGCGGCAAGAGTGCCGTCGAGGCTCGCGCGGCCTTGGGCCTGGGCACCGCCGCGACTCGCAATGTCGGGCAGGCGGCAGGCAACCTGCTGGAGGTCGGGGCGTTTGGCGTGGGTGGCAAATCGTCTCCCTACAGCGACTCGATCAACCGGATGGAGGGTGGTTTCTCCCTGATCACACCCAACACCCAGTATGTCGGCGCCACCGGCATCGGCTACGGCTCGGTGTTGACGGTGCCCTACAGCGAGGCCGAGTTCCGCGGGGCGCAGCTGTTCTTCGGCCAGTCTCCGGAGGCTCGCCTGGTGCTGCGATCGGGCAGCTTCGCCACGGCCACGTTCAACGTCATCTACCACACCGGCAATACCACCCGTGCCGCCGACGGCACCCTCAAGGCGATCTGACCATGACCCGAGCCGCAATCAATCTCAACGGCCCGACCGGCGAGGTCATAGACGTGACTTCCCTGGGGCGCAACACGATCAGCAGCCACAAGGCCGGCATCGGTGAATACCGGGTGCAAGGCACCCTCGGCATGGCGCCGCCGCCTGAGGGCTGGGGCTATGTGATCAACCCGCTGGATGCCGGTGTCGAGGTGCGTATCCGACATGTCGCGCCAATCCTGGAGATCAGCGTCAGCCGCGACGGTGTCGCCAGCGATCTGCAGCACAGCCTGACCTTGCACGTGGCTGTCGAGGCTTTACCGCTCGAGCCGCTACCGGAACCCCAGCCCGATCCACTGGCCGCTGCCTTGCGCGAGATTGCCCAGCGGCGTGCACAGGCCGACAGGGCGATCGCGCCACTGCAGGATGCCGTCGACCTGGAAGAGGCCAGTGCCCTGGAGCAGGAAAACCTCAGGGCCTGGAAGCGCTATCGCGTCGCGCTGAATCGGCTGCCTGATCAGCACGGGTTCCCGGAAGCCCTCGAGTGGCCGCCCGCTCCGCAATGATTGCTACCCCCATGCATGAGGAATCGCCCATGAGCGAACTCTCCACACTCAGCGCCGCACTCACCGCCAGGATCCGTGAAGCGGTGCCGACACTGGCCTCGGTCGACAGCCATGACCGTACCGACGCCACGCCCGCCCTGCCGGCCTTGCGCCACGGCATCCTGCGCATGACAGCCGACGGCGCACCCCGCGATGGTCGTTCGGTGCTGATTGCCACCTTCGAGGCCGACATCACCCTGGATGCCACGCAACCCGAGGCGCGCTTGCTGGGCAGTGAGCTGGCGGCGCAACTGATGGACCTGCTGCGTCAGCAGGTATGGGGGTTGGACTTCGTCGAAGCCAGCCGCAACGTGCAGGCACAGTACGAAGGCACTGCCTGGAAGGTGCGCTGGGAGCAGCCGATCCTGTTTGGCGAGCCGCAATGGGCCTGGCCCGATCAGCCCGCTGGCAGTCTGCTGCTGGGCGTCGACCCGGACACCGGGCATGGCAACCAGCACAAGTATGTAGCCCCGGAGGACTTGGCATGAGCTACGCCACGGCGATGCATGACCGCATGCTGGCTTGCCTGGTGATTCCCTGCTCGGTGGTGGCGGTGGACCTGGCCGCGGCCCGGGTGCGGGTAAGCGACGGCGACTGGACCAGCGCCTGGGTACGCTGGCATAGCCAGGCCGCCGGCAAGGCACGGCATTGGCGGGCGCCGAGCCTGGGCGAGCAGGGTGTGCTGCTCAGCCCCAGCGGCGAGCCGGCGCAAGGCACCTTTGTGCCCGGCTTGTATGGCAATGCCGGCAGCGCACCGGACAACCGCGACCACGTTGAAGTCTGGCGCTTCGAGGATGGCGGCTCGTTGAGCTACGACTGGCAAGCCAAGCGCTATGACATCCAGCTGCCTACGGGCAACGCCACTTTCAAGGTCGGCGGTAGCACGCTGGTGGTCAACGACGGCGCCATCACCCTCGATGCCAGCGCCATCACCCTGACCGGCAAGGTCACGGTCAACGGCCCGCTGCTGGTCAGCGGTGACATCAATGGTGGCGGGCGGATCATCGATACCGCCGGCAACACCCCCAATCACAAGCATTGATACCCATACATGGCCGCTCAAAGGCCATGAAGCAGAGGGCCGAGATGCCACAAGGTTTTGAAAGCTACAACGTCGATGGCTCACTGAACACCCGAGTCACCGACCGGATCACCCGGATCATCGGCCAGGTTGGTCCGGTGGCCGCGGCAGGAGCCATCAGCGTACCGGAGTTCGCCCAGGGTACCCCTTGGACGGCCGTTCTCCAGCGCAATACCAGCGGTGGCTTCAATCCATTCCGCTGTATCAGGGCCACGGCCAATGGCACGACCTTGTCTTGGGACCTGACCGGGCTGGCGGGATGGGCCGTACAACCAGGCATCATCGTCTATGGGGTGTACTGATGTCCGCGGGGCTACAGGTCTTCAACGACAAGGCCACGTTGCAGATTGATGGCAGTTTCCAGAATCTGTGCCTGGTCGCCAAAGGCACCGTCAGCAGCACCAGCGGCAACCAGCCCCCGTATCCGTGGGCGCGCTTCGCCCGCATCGACTATCCCGTGGCCGGCCGCCAACCGATCATCGCCTTCAACACCCAGGACTGGGCGTGCTACCTGGTTGACGATAGCGGCTTCAAGGTGTTCGGCATGCCGAACTCTGGGGGGAGCCAAGCCCCGATGGTGGTCGAGTACTTCATCTTCGACCGGCCGCAGTACGCCCAGGCGCTCGACACCTTTGGCCTGCAAGTGTGGAACGGGCAGGGCGCCGAAGTCTTTCACAGCAAGAACCGCTACATGCGGGTGGTCGGCGCGTACTCGATCGATATCGCCCACGATACGACCTATACCGGGTCGGCGCCCGGCGGCATCAAGCTTGCCGTGGCGCCAGGGGTGCAGAGCGTGGGCTACCTGTCCGAGCGGATCGGTACCAATGCTCAGATGGGGCTCGCGGTCCGGATGTGGCAAGGCCAGTGCCAGACCCCTGCTGCTGGTGGCGCCTATCTGATCAGCAACAAACTCATCACCGTCTTCGCAGGGCCAGGGTTGGGTAGTAACCAGGGCTCGGTTGGCGCCTACAACAATGGATTGGTCCTGGACGTAACAGGGTACTAGCTGGCCCGAGGCTCCTGGCCCTAGCCAGTAAAGATGCTTGCGTGCCACGCCAACCTTAACGCAGCACCGCCAATCACACGTATCGATACCCAGCGCATTAATGTGCGCTAGGCCAGAGGGAGGGCCGGGATGGCCAAACAGACAATCAATCTAGGCAGTGAGCCGACAGGGGCCGGAGGCGATACCCAGCGGGGTGCCTTTGCCAGGGTGCAGGAGAACTTCAATGAAATTTATGCCGCGCTAGGCGGCGATGCCTTGCCAGCGGCACTACCGGTGGCGCGCGGAGGCACGGGCGCGCAGACCGTCGAAGGTGCACGCGCCGCGCTTGGCCTGGGCACCGGGGCCATTGCCAGTACTGGCGATCAGCCAGGCCAACTCATGGTCGTGGCGCCAGGTGGCTGGTTGGCACCCTCGATCAGTGACATCCGCGACCTGCGACTGCGGCGCAAGACGGGCTTGTATGGCAGCTACAACGGGCTGAATGCGCCGTTTTCCGCCATTCAGGTCTTGTCCACTGAGTGGGGCCCCGACCAACGCTGGCAATCCCAGTTGGCCCTTGGCATTTCGGCCAACCGTGCGTACTTCCGCTCGGTGATACCTGAAGTTGAGGGCGGTACGCCCTGGGCAGAGTTCTATCACACCGGCAATACCACTCGCGGGTCGGGCGGCATGCTCTCGGCGGCATCGCCCATCGTGCGCATCAGCGAGGTGGCGCGCAGCGCCCGGGCAGATCTGCTGGAGCATAGCTTCGAGCCAGCCGGACACTGGGGCGCGGCCAACGACGAGGCACGTGGGGTCACGGTCGAGCGTATTGCAACCGGCGTCTACCGGGTACAGGGCAGCCTCGGTCTGGCTAGCGAAGGCTGGCGAATCCAGGACCCCTGCTCCCCTGATGGTGGCAGACCGCTTGGCCTTGCCGAAGGTGAGCAGGACGAAGACGGTACGTTGCACATTCGCCTGTTTCGTCAGCGCTGGGTACTGGACGCGCAGGGCGAGCTGCATTTGAGCAAAGGCGAACCCCTCGATGTGCCATCGGACAGCTGGATCGATGTGCGCCTGACCATGCCGGTAAAGGCATCGCCCACGATGCCGCCAGTGCTACCCGAGGCCGACTCACCGCAGGCATTTGCCAGTGGCCAGGATGCCATCGAGGCTTTGGCGCATCTACGCAACTTGGCTGACCAGGCCATTACGCCCTTGCAGGATGCCTTCGATATCGGAGTGGCAAGCGATAACGACCTTGCGGCTCTGCAAGCCTGGAAAACCTATCGGCTGGCCTTGGCACGATTACCCGAGCAGGCCGGCTATCCCAACGATGTCGCCTGGCCCATGGCACCTGCCTGAGGCGTGCGTGTATCGGTAAATCCCAATGGAGTCCAAGGAGTCAGGGCTGCCATGGCTGCACAAGGTATTGAATTCTACGATCCATCCGGCCACCGCATCATGGATGGCACCACGCGTCTCGCCCGTATCCTCGGCTCGTTCCAGGTACCTGTGTATTACTGGGATGTCTCGAAGTTCGGCGCGGTGCCCGCCGGTTACCCAGGCCCATGGACCGGGACCATCGGCAACGCCGACCTGGCCCAGGGCACGCCATTCGTGGTGCCGGTCGCGGATGCGGCGCTGTGGGCCGCGACACCGCGGGGTTACTCGGTCAACAGCAACTTCGTGTTGCCCAACTTCATTTTCAGCGATGCCTCCATCACATGGCGCTACGACTGGAAGCATATCGTTCCGGTAGGCGATGTGGTCTGGTGGGGATTCGGCGGTATTCGCGTGTATTACGGAGTCTATTGAAATGCCAGCAGGCTTCGAGAGCTATCTCGATTCCGGGCAGGCACAGTTGAGTGCCGAGCAACTGTCTTTCACCTTGGTGAAATCCGGCCTGATCACCAATGCGAATTTTCCATCGCTGCCCGTCAGCGCCGTGTGTTCGTTCAGTATCGACCTGGGCAGTGGCTTCCATTCTCCGATTGTGTTTTTCAAAGCCAGGGGTGCCAACTCAAGGCTGGCCTGCAGGATCAGGCCCGAGTACGTGACAGGCCAGGGGTGGGTCGACCGCTATGCCATCGATTTTTTCAAGTGGTGGAACATTCCGCTTGGCGCGCCGGTTGAGTACTTCATTTTTGCGCAGTATCGCCATCCGCCAAACACCTACGGCATGCAGTTGCTGGGGCCGACAGGCGAGCTGAATTTCGATGCCACTTGGCCGAACCTGTACATCCGCAAGGTGATGATTTGCCCACAAGGGCAGCCTGCGTTGACGGTGTCCAATTCGCCGTCCTATGTCATCAATCCTGAACTGCCAGCGGACTCTTTTGCTGTGGGTTTGGCCGCGCCACGGCAAGCCAGCCTGACGGGGCGTGGAGATTTCCAGGGATGGGTATTGATGGACTGCGCCTATGTCGAGGCGGGCATGATCAAGGTCAACTGGATGATGATCGACATTGACAGCACCGGTTACGGTCCGCTCCCGAGCGTGATATCGAACGATGCACCCTTGTTGGTAATGGCAGCAGATACCCGATACCTCCCCCTGCCTTATGGTTGAGCTCCGACCTTTCTTACCTATGGCCCGCCTTGGCGGGCTTTTTCATGCATGGACAATCCAATGAAGACCATCGAACCGGAGTTGCCCGTAGCAGGCGGTGCCCCATGATCGGCATGGACCGCCGTACCGGACAACCACTGGGCGGCATCGCCCACCTGCGTCAATCCATCGAAGACATCCTCACCACGCCGCTGGGCAGCCGGCGCATGCGCCCCGAGTACGGCAGCCAGCTGCGCCGCTACGTCGACCTGCCGGTCAATGAAGGTTGGAAGAGCGCGGTGCAAGCTGAAGTGGCCCGGGCCCTCGGGCGCTGGGAACCGCGCCTGAAGCTCGACCGGGTCAAGGTCGTGGCCGTGCTCGACGGCCAGGTCAGCCTGGCCCTGAGCGGCCGTTATTTGGGCGATGACGCCCTGGTGGAGGTGACTGTATGAGCCAGGTCGACCTGTCGAAACTGCCCGCGCCACAACTGCTCGAAGACCTCGATTTCGAGGTGCTCTACCAGGAGGACCTGACCAGCTTCCGCACCCAGATGGGTGAGGGCTGGACCGCCAACCTGGAAAGCGACCCGGTGACCAAGCTGCTCGAGGTGGGCGCCTACCGCAAGCTGCTCAACCGGGCGCGCATCAACGACGCGGCCAAGGCGCTGCTGCTGGCCTACGCCCAGGGCAGCGACCTCGACCAATTGGCGGCCAACGTCAGCCTGCAGCGCCTGGTGATCCAGGCCGCCGACCCGAGCACGATCCCACCGACCGAGGCCTTGCTCGAATCCGACGACGCCCTGCGCGAACGGGTGCAGCTGGTCTACGAAGGCCTGACCACCGCCGGCCCGCGCAACAGCTACATCCTCCATGCCCGCAACGCTTCGGGGCGGGTCGCCGACGCGACCGCCGAAAGCCCGTCGCCGGCCGTGGTGGACGTCACCGTGCTGAGCCTGGACAACGATGGCGTGGCCAGCCCCGAGCTGCTGGCGCAGGTCAACGCCTACCTCAACGACGACGATATCCGCCCGGTCGCCGACCGGGTCAACGTGCGCAGCGCCGAGGTGTTGCCGTACCGGGTCGAGGCGGTGCTGCACATGGCCGACAACGGCCCGGAGTTCGAAGCGATCCTCAGCGAATGCCGACGCCGTCTCCAGGCTTGGGTCAACCCGCGCCGACGCCTGGGCGTCGAGGTCGCCCGTTCGGGGATCGACGCGCAACTGCATATCGACGGCGTGAGCCGCGTCGAGCTGGTCGGTTGGAGCGATATCCGCCCGAGCAAGGCCCAGGCGGCCTGGTGCACCGAAATCGAACTGCGGCGGGGTGGCTGACATGCAGAGTCTTCTGCCGCTCAACCGCACGCCGCTGGAACGGGCCATCGAGGTGGCTGCCGACGAAGACCTCAAGGCTGCCCTGCGCACCCTCTACAACCCCGACACCTGCCCGGCGCACCTGCTCTACCAACTGGCCTGGGCCTGGTCGGTGGACCGCTGGGACGATAGCTGGAGCGAGGCGATCAAGCGCTCGGTGATCCGCTCGGCGTTCTTCGTCCACGCCCACAAGGGCACCCTCGGCGCCCTGCGGCGGGTGGTCGAACCGTTCGGCTACCTGATCGAGGTGCAGGAATGGTGGCAGACCCAGCCGGCCGGGGTGCCGGGGACCTTTGCGCTGAAGGTCGGGGTGACCGACACCGGCATCAGCGAGGAAACCTACAACGAACTGTCGTCGCTGATCGACGACGCCCGGCCGGTCAGCCGCCACATGACGGGGCTGGCGATCAGCCTCGAGAGCCGTGGCGCCCTCTACTTCGGCTGCACGCTGCAGGACGGCGACGAACTCGACGTCTACCCGCCGGCACCGCCTGACCTGATCGTCAGTGGCGCCATCGGCCGCGGCGGCCGGGAACACACAATCGATACCTTGGACATTGCACATGGTTGACCAGAATTCCCAGTTCTACGCCATCCTCACCAACGTGGGCGCGGCGAAACAGGCCAACGCGGATGCCTTGGGCATCCCGTGGAAAATCACCCAGATGGGCGTGGGCGACGCCAACGGCGCCGACCCCACCCCCAACGCCACCCAGACCAGCCTGATCAATGAATGGCGCCGCGCGCCGCTGAACCAGCTGAAGGTGGACGACAAGAACAGCGCGATCATCGTCGCCGAGCAGGTCATCCCGGCGGATGTCGGCGGCAAGTGGATCCGCGAGATCGCGTTGTACGACGCCGATGGCGACATGGTCGCCGTGGCCAACTGCGCGCCGACCTATAAGCCGTTGCTCAGCCAGGGCTCGGGGCGTACCCAGGTGGTGCGTATGAACCTGATCGTCAGCAGTGCCAGCAATGTGCAACTGAAGATCGATCCGGCGGTGGTGCTGGCCACCCGTGAATGGGTCACCGAAGAGCTGGCGCGGCAGGACTTCAAGCATTCGGTGCAGGTAGCGACCACAGCGGCGATTACCTTGAGTGGGCTGCAGACCATCGATGGAGTTGCACTGCAGGCGGGGACCCGGGTGCTGGTCAAGGATCAGACGGCGGCCAAGGACAATGGTCTCTACCTGGTGGCTGCAGGTGCTTGGACGCGCTGCAACGATGCCGACAGCGATGCCAAGGTTACGGCAGGCCTGCTGGTGCTGGTCGAGAAAGGTACGGTTAACAGCGACAGCGCTTGGCAGTTGGTCAGTGATGGGCCGACTACGTTGGGTGTCAGTGCCCAGAGTTATGAAATGGCCTTTGGCCGTAGCGGTGTGTCGGTGGGAACTTATCGTAGTGTCACAGTAGACAAGTACGGACGAGTGATTGCCGCGACCAACCCGACCACGGTAGCGGGATACGGGTTGACCGATGTATATACCAAATCTCAGCTAGATAATGCGCTCGCGCTAAAAGCGCCGCAAGCAAGCCCCTCGTTCAGCGGTGATCCAAAGGCACCTACACCGGCGACAAATGATAACGATACTTCTATCGCTACTACTGCGTTCGTACGCAATGTACTTGCGCGGTATGGGCTGGCGACCAGTGTTGCGTCCGTATGGGCAGGCAGTATCGATGAGATTATCGAAACAGGGCTTTACATATCGACCACTGTCACCTCGGGAGCTTTTCCGGTATACGCGGGAGAGGCGTTGGTGGGTGGCATGCTGTTTCATTTCGAACGCGATGCTGAGAAGTCAGCTTTACAACTTTGGGAGACTGTTACCAGTGGAGTCGGCGAAACACCGGGTGGACTGACCTTTAAGCGATCGCGTTTGGCCAACGGCAAATGGAGTGCCTGGGGCCAACTGTGGGACGGACTTAATACACCAAAACTTGATTCGCAGATGGACCGTACACCAGGGCGTATGGTCACATCTGGTGCTTATGGCTTAGGTATGGCCATTGCCAATAATGAGGTGGACTTGAACAGGTACACCGTGCCTGGCAACTACCTTACACCAATGGCAGGAGTGCTAAACCTTCCGGCTGGATGGATCAGTGGCTCGCGACGCTTTTCTCTGGTCGTGGATGGCTACAACGATAAGAACTATCTGACTCAAACTTTGACATCAGGACAGTCAGGTCTCGCGGATGACCCCGTGTTGCGCGCCATCAGGTCCATGTCCAACGAGTCGAAGTGGTCAGCTTGGCGAATCCTCGCTCCCACCGATAATCCAATGTTTACTGGAAATCCCACTGCGCCGACGCCTGCGCGTGGAAACATCTCGACTCAGTTGGCAACTACCCAATTCGTCAAGGAAATGGGACTGACATTCCCTTCCACTTCTGTGGGCTTACCCTCGGGCTCCACCTTGACCATAGCCGAGGTCGGGCGAATGGTTTACATGGATGGTGGAGGTGCCCCGACATGGAATGCCAGCTTAGTGCTCCCATCCTCGGGCATTCCAAAGGGGTCTGTGTTCTGTCTCTCCGTGGGGTCGGGGAATGGCACCATTACCGTTCATAAACCAGCTGTGGCCGGAGGCTATATAGCCATCGGTTCCCGGTCCTATGACAACGTCACGATTCGTTCCAACGAACCTCCTTTGATGTTGATTTGCAATGCCGACCACACCTACGCGGTGATTGCTGGTGGGCTATCAAATACCGCCGACTACAGTTCACAGCTTTCAGCTAATGGCTGGGCTAAAAATCCTAATGGGATGATTCAGCAATGGGGGGTTGCCGTGGTTCCGGCAGTCGGAACTTTGGATGTAACCCTTCCGGTAACTTTTCCAAACCAAGGTATAGCAGTTGTCTGTTCTTATACCTATGGCCTTGGGGGGGCAGCAGGTCGCTGTGGTGCGGGATATTTGAATACTTCAACAATTCGGGTTGAAAGTGCCGTGCCTGTGGGGGTTGGTGGGTATCAAACAATCTATTGGTTTGCCATCGGGAGATAGGAGGAATAATGTTTTTCTATTCAGCAGCAACTGGCGGGTTGTATGTTCATGACGTCAATGGTACGAGCATGCCGGCGGATGCCATGGAAATCAGCGAGGATAATTATTCGGCTTTGATATCTGCGGCGGCGGATGGGAAAGTGCTAATTTCTGATAGCAACGGCTTTCCAGTGATAGCGGAACCTGAAATACCTTCAGGGACGTTGGCATCGGCAGAGCGAGAATGGCGTGACGCGCAACTCGCATTGACTGATGGTCTGGTATCCCGGCATCGGGACGAACTGGATGATCACATGGAAACTACTCTGTCCCCTTCCCAGTACTCTGAACTTCAGGCTTATCGTAGAACGCTTCGCAATTGGCCAGAGTCTGTTCAGTTTCCACTGATTGAGCATCGTCCTCTCGTACCGGGCTGGTTATCCAGCGCATTTTCTTAACGTCCTGCCTCTCAAGACGTTTTCTGCAGTACTAATTTCAGCCCCGCTAAGCGGGGCTTTTTCATATCAGGAGTCTTTATGAGTGGATTCTTCCACGGCGTAACCGTTACCAACGTCGACACCGGCGCCCGCAGCATCGCGCTGCCGTCGTCCTCGATCATCGGCCTGGTCGACACTTTCACCGAAGGCCCGGGCGTCACCGCCAAGGCCAATGACCTGGTGCTGATCACCAGCGAGCGCGAAGCGGTCGCGGCGTTCGGCCAGGACGCGGCGATCACCAAGGCCTGCCGCGCCATCTACAGCCGCGCCAAGGCGGTTATCGTCGCCTGCGGCGTGGCCAAGCTCGAAGACGCCGCCGAGCAGACCTCGGCGATCATCGGCAACGTGCTGGCCGACGGCAAGCGCACCGGCCTGCAAGCGCTGCTCGACGGCAAGAGCCGTTTCAACGCCCAGCCGCGCCTGCTGGTCACCCCCAAGCACAGCGCCACCCAGGCTGTCGGTACCGCCCTGGTAGCCCTGGCCGACAAGCTGCGCGCCATTGCCATCATCGACGGCCCCAACACCACCGACGAAGCGGCCATCGCCTACGCCAAGAATTTTGGCGCCAAGCGTGCCTTCCTGGTCGATCCGGGTGTGCGCTACTGGGACAACGCCGCAGAGGCCACCGTCGACGCGCCGGGCTCGGCCTGGGTCGCCGGCCTGTTCGCCTATACCGACCGCGAGTACGGCTTCTGGGCGTCGCCGTCGAACAAGGAGTTCGTCGGCATCACCGGCACCACCCGTGCCGTGGAGTTCCTCGATGGCGACGATACCTGCCGCGCCAACCTGCTGAACAACGCCAACATCGCCACCATCATCCGCGACGACGGCTTCCGCCTGTGGGGCAACCGCACCCTGTCGAGCGACCCGAAATGGGCCTTCGTCACCCGCGTGCGGACCATGGACATCGTCATGGACGCGATTCTCTACGGCCACAAGTGGGCCGTCGACCGCTCCATCACCGCCACCTACGTCAAGGACGTCACCGAGGGCCTGCAGGCCTTCATGCGCGATCTGAAGAACCAGGGCGCGATCATCAACTTCGAGGTCTTCGCCGACCCGGAACTGAACACCGCCAGCCAGCTGGAGCAGGGCAAGGTGTACTGGAACATCCGCTTCACCGATGTGCCGCCTGCCGAAAACCCCAATTTCCGCGTCGAAGTCACCAACCAGTGGCTGACCGAAGTCCTCGATTCCGCCGCTTAAGGAGCGCACCTACATGGCAATGATTCCCGAAACACTGGCCAACCTGAACCTGTTCGTCGATGGCGTCAGCTTCCAAGGCGATGTGCCTAGCCTGACCCTGCCCAAGCTCACCCTGAAGATGGAAGAGCACCGCCCCGGCGGCATGGACATGCCCGTCGAGATGGACCAGGGCATGGAGAAGCAGGAAGCCGCCTTCACCACCACCGGCGTGCGTCGCGAGTCGCTGAAGTTCTTCGGTCTGGCCGACGGCACCGCCTTCAACGGCACCTTCCGCGGTGCCTTCAAGGGCCTCAAGGGCAAGATCAACCCGGTCATCGTCACCCTGCGCGGTTCGCTGAAAGAGATCGACATGGGCGACTGGAAGTCCGGCGACAAGGCCGAGATCAAGCACAGCGTCGCCGTCACCTACTACAAGCTCGAAGTCGATGGCCGCCTGGTCTACGAAATCGACGCCTTGGGCATGAAGCGGGTGATCGACGGTGTCGACCAACTGGCCGCCCAGCGCGCCGCCCTGGGTCTTTAAGGAGAACGCTCGATGGCTCAAGCGAAGAAACTGCCGCAATGGCTGACCGTCAACGCCGAGCGTGTGACCGTGCGCCTGTCGCGCCCCAGCGAAGCCAATGGCGTGCAGGTCGACAGCCTGTCGCTGCGTGCACCGACGGTGCGTGATATCCGCAACGCCCAAGCTGGCGGCGCAGTTGACGACGAGCAGCGCGAACTGAACCTGTTCGCCTCGCTCGCCGAAGTCGGCGTCAAGGACCTCGAAGGCCTTGCCCTGAAGGACTACAGCCGCCTGCAGACCGGCTATTTTCGCCTGGTGCAGGACGACGAGGTTTGACCCTGCCCGGCAGAAGGCCGCCGCCAGGCGGCTGGCCAAGGAGCTGAACTTTTCCGCCAGCGAGATCATGACCATGTCGTACAGCGACATGGTCTGGTGGCTGGCGGAGTGACAAGGAGGAACCCATGGCGAACACACAGCTGTTCACCCTCGGCGTCACCAGCAACCAGGCGTTGGGCAGGTCCGCCGAGCGCTTGCGTGTTCAGGTCGAGCACCTGCGCAGGCAAGTGGATGGTACCCGGCTCGGGCGGTTGATCGGCGAGGTCATCCGCCTGGGGCTCGAACTGGACAAGGTGGACCAGGCCGAAAGGCGGCTGGATAACGACCAGGCAGGAGCCCATGAGGCGCAGATCGAGCGATTGCGTCGTGAGGGGAATGAGGTCGAGCGCTTGCGCAGGCTGTATCTGTCACTTGGACGCAAACCGTTGGAACTGCGTGCGATGGTGGTGGCCTCGAGTGCGGTCGTCACCAAGGAATCAGCAGTTCCCACATTGGCGCAGCGCAAGGCAGCCTTGCTGGAGGGGACGAGCCCCACGCCAAGGCCGGCCCGGGGTGATCCGCCCGAGGCGCGCAGTGCGGAGCAGGGGCGTGTGCCTCTGGAGTCGGCGAATGCGGGTTTGACGGTGCTCAAGGCTGGAGCGGTAGGTGCCGGTACTGTCGGTGTCGCCGCTGGCGCTGCCTGGGGAGCACGTTCGTACTATCAAAGCCGAACGCCGGAAAGACGCAGCGAGATCACCAAGGGCCTGAAGGAGAACGGTGGCAAGGCGGCGGCCAAGGGCGTCACCAAGCTTGGCTTGGCCATGCTCAAGGATAAGGGCGAGGACAAGGCCGAGGCCGCAGGTGCAGCCCTTGGAGGCGTACTCGGCAATCTGGGAGCGGAGCTGCTGGGCGGCCTGACCAGAAACAAGCAGATCCAGAAGTACGGCGGTGAGATCGGCGAAATGATCGGCGAAGGCGTCGGTGGGTTGATCGGCAAGACGGTTTTCGGCTGGTTCTCCGATACGCCCGCCGCCAACGATGCCTCAGGCACGGAACAGGCTGGGGCCGATGCTTCAGCGCAACGTTCTGTCGATACGCCCGAGGGTACCGCCACACCGCCAGGAGAGGCCCGAAGCGCCGCACTCGAGAGCGTTGCTGCAGCTCAAGAGCTCCCCCCCGAGGGCTCCGCCAATGGTGCTCGGGAGATCATGAAGGGCGGATTGATCGCGGCAGGTGCGCTGGGTGGCACCGCGTTTGCCGCCTGGGGCGCGCGGACCTACCAAGGGCAATCTCCCGAGCGACGCACCGAGATCACTAGCGGTCTGCGGGAGAACGGTGGCAAGGCCGCCGCCAAGGGTGCCACCAAGCTTGGCCTGGCCATGCTCAAGGATAAGGGCGAGGACAAGGCCGAGGCCGCAGGTGCAGCCCTTGGAGGCGTACTCGGCAATCTGGGAGCGGAGCTCCTGGGCGGCCTGACCAAGAACAAGCAGATCCAGAAGTACGGCGGTGAGATCGGCGAGATGATCGGCGAAGGTCTCGGCGGCCTGGCTGGCAAGACGCTCCATGGCTTGTTCTCCGACAAGCCAGCCGCCAACGATGCTTCTGCCGATAAGACCAAGATTCCTGCCGCTGTCACTCGCATGCCTAAAGCCAGTGACGATGTCGAGGAACCGGAGGAAGAGGAGGAGGAAGAAGAGGTCGACGAAGCTGAGGACGAGGCAGCCTTCTTCGAGGCCCAGGAAGCTGTCCCGGACAGCCCTCCAGCCGCTGCATCGCCAGCCAGCGCGGTCGGGCTCGCCGGGACTGCGTTCACCGGCCTGACGGGCAGGGCAGGGGCCGGTAATGCCAGCGCCTCGGTGGCAAGGCGAGTGTTCAGGCGCATCCCAGGTGCCGCCTTGCTCGACACCGGCCTGCAACTTGCCGAGACCTACAACAGCGATGCCTCGCCCGAGCAGAAACTTGAGGGTTATGGCACCGCCGCTGGTGGCCTGGGAGGCGGTTTGGCCGGTGCTGCGGCAGGTGCTGCCATCGGCTCGGTGGTACCGGTGATTGGCACCGCGATCGGTGGCCTGATCGGTGGCGTGCTGGGCAGCATGGGAGGTGAAAGTATTGGCGGCTGGCTGGGCAAGGCGCTGGGTTCGGGCAAGGAAGAGCCTGCCGCCAAGCCGAGCCTGGGGGAGGCAGTACGGGCAATGGATAGCCCTGCAGCACAGCCGCCGTTACCCGCGCCGCCGGTAGCGACGGCAACGCCAGCGGTCCCACCCGCGCCAATCAACCAGCAGTTCACCTTCACCGCCAACATGCCGGTCACCTTCAGCAACAGCCTCGATGACCCTTCCGTGTTGCAACAGCTGGAGGCCATCGCCCGTCGTCAGCTGGAAGAGCTGATGCGCCAGGCCCGTTCTGCGCAGTTGGCCGACACCCCACACATCGCACTTTAAGGAGGATCCATGACCTATCTGGAGCAGCTGCAAGCCACGCTGCACGCCCTGGTCAAGGCGGGAGAGGCAGGGCGTCGGCGTGCCGACGCCATGCTCGATCCGATGAACGACGCGATCGGCCATATACAAGGCGCCGTGGGTGAACTGGAAGGTTTGCCGGTGGTTGGTCCGGTCATCGGTGCCAAGCTCCAGCGCACGATGCGTGCGATCAACAATGCCCAGGCCAGGGTCGCCAAGGTGGTGGCCAAGTACGACCAGGCGGTGGCGGTGGTACGCCAGGTGCGTGATCGCATCGACGGTTTCGCCGCCCATGCCGCCAAGGCCGGGGCAGCGATCCGCCGGGTGGTGGGGGAGGTGCGTTCGACCGTGAGCGGCGTGCTGTCGACGCTGGGCTTCGCGCCCGAGGCGACGCCAGCGGCCGAAGCGGTCAAGCCATTCCCCCACCTGTTGGTGATGCAACCACTCAAGGCCGGTTCAGCGCCGTACTACTTCAACCTCGACACCGCCGCCTTCGACCAGTTGCGCCGGCAGACCCGCTTCCGCTGGGCCGGCCAGGAACGGCTGAGCCGCGACACCGCGCAGCAGGCGGTGAGCCTGGGTGAAGAGACCATCAGCATTCGCGGGGCGATCTTCCCGGGTTTCAAGGGTGGCCTCGGCCAGTTGCAGGCGCTGCGCAGCATTGGCCGCCAGCTGCTGCCGCTGTCGTTGACCACTGGCTACGGCGAGGTGCTCGGCACCTGGTGCCTGACCAGCATCGAGGAGGAGCAAAGTGTCCTGCTGGCCGGCGGTATTCCGCGCAAACAAGGTTTTTCACTGGAGTTCGTGAGCTATGGCCAAGACCTGCACAACGTCTGAGGGCGACCTGCTCGACACCCTCTGCCAGCACTATTACGGCCATCTTACCGGCACGGTCGAGGCCGTGCTGGATGCCAACCAGGGGCTGGCGAACGAGGCGCAGCCGTTTCGCGCCGGGGTGAGGATCCTGTTGCCGGAACTGCCGATGACGGCGAGCGAAACCTTGCAACTGTGGGACTGAAATCGGAGCCTCAATCGTGCAACCCCAATTCCGTATCACCGCCGACGGCAACGACATCACCAACCTGATCAACGACCGTCTGCTGCTGCTGCGAACCACCGATAAACCTGGCCTCGAGTCGGACGAATTCGAACTGCGCATCGATGCCCGTGACGGCAACGTGGCGCTGCCGGCCAGGGGCGCGTTGCTGGAGGTGCACCTGGGCTACGCCGGCCAGCCTTTGAGCCGCCTGGGCCGCTACACCGTCGATGAGGTCGAGCTGTCGGGCCCGCCAGACACCCTGGTGATCCGTGGCAAGGCCAGCGACCTGCGCGGCAGCGGCAAGACCATCCGCAGCGGCAGCTGGGAGAATACGACGCTGCAGCGCATCGTCGCCGAGATCGGCGCCCGCAACGGTTGGCAGGCGGTGTGCCCGGTGGCCGTGCAGGTGCCGCGGGTCGATCAATACAGCGAGTCGGACTTCAACTTCGTCACCCGCCTGGCGCGCCAGCACGACTGCACCGCCAAGCTCGCCAATGGGCAACTGCTGGTGCTGCCGCGCCAGGGCGGGCACAGCGCCAGTGGCAAGCCTCTGGATGTGGTGGGTATTACACGCAACCAGGTCAGCCAGTGGCAGTTCCGCCTGGCCGACAAGAGCACCCACAAGGCCGTCAGGACCCGTCACCAGGACAGCGCCAGCGGCCGCCTGCAGGCGGTGGAACTGGTCAATGGCGATGCCCCGGACGGCCTGCAGCCGGTCTACACCGACCGTCACCTGTACCCCAACCGCGCGGCGGCGGAACAGGCCGCCCGTGCCCGGCTGGCCAGCTTCAACCGCGACACTGCCAGCGTACGCCTGGACATGCCTGGGCGCACCGACCTGTTCGCCGAGCGCGCCATCGATGTCCAGGGCTTCCTCGCCGGGCTCGATGGCCTTTACCTGATCGAGTCGGTCGAGCAGGTGTTCAGCAGCAGTGGCTGGCGCACCACCGTGCAATGCAATGGTGGGCGCCAGGGCAAGGCCAGGGCCAAGGGCTCCGCGCCCAGACGGGCGGGGATGCTCAAGGCCTGAGGCTAGGTGGAGACGGTTTCCCGGTGCCTGCGGGCAAACGCGCTTCCTATAGTCGCTTCTTGCTACTCAATCCGCTTCAGGATCACCGTCATATGTTCATCGACCTTCGCTGTGGCCAGTGCCGCAAGCTGCTGGCCCGCATCACCCCGGTTTCCGAGCTCCAGATCAAGTGCGGCCGCTGCCGTACCTTGAATCATGTGAAAGCCGCGCGCTTCGAGCCATCGCCCATGAGCGAGCCACTGGCGGCACTGGCCGCCGTTCGATCCGATCGCAATGGAGAATGCGCCGATGTCGCTCACTGAACAGCAACTCAAGCAGATCTACCCGCTCGCCGGCCAACGCGTCGCCGCGTTTCTGCCGGCGCTGAACACGGCCATGGCCAACTGGGAGATCGACCACCCCAAGCGTGTTGCCGCGTTCCTGGCTCAGGTCGGTCATGAGTCCGGCCAATTGCGCTATGTGAAGGAACTGGGCAGCGACAAGTACCTGGCCCGCTACGATACCGGCAGCCTGGCCCTGCGCCTGGGCAATACGCCCGAAGCCGACGGTGACGGCCAGCGCTATTGCGGCCGTGGCCTGATCCAGGTGACCGGGCGCAACAACTACCAGGCTTGCAGCCGTGCGTTGTTCGGTGACGAGCGCCTGCTGGCGCAACCGCAGATGCTCGAGCAGCCGCGCTGGGCGTGCGAATCGGCGGCTTGGTTCTGGCACTCGCGTGGGCTCAACGCCCTGGCCGACCAGGGTGAGTTCAACCGCATCACCCGGCATATCAATGGCGGCCTGAACGGCTTGTCCGAACGCCTCGAACTGTGGGCGCGGGCGCGGGAGGTGCTGTGCTGAGCCGCCTGCAACTGGCGGCTTGCGTCGGGCTGATGGTGTTGTCCGCTGCCGGGGCCTGGCAGGCGCAGGGCTGGCGCCTTGGTCGCCAGCTGGCCGCACAGGAACAAGCGCTGGTGCAGCAGCGGCTGGACCAGGCCGAGGCGCTGCACGGCATGCTGCTGGCCGAGCGCGAGCAGCGCCAGGGCCTGGAGCAGCGCCTGCAGGACACTGAAGCGAAACATTTCCAGGAGTTGACCGATGCCCAGCACACTCAGGCTCGCCTGCGTGACCGCCTTGCTACTGCCGATCTGCGCCTGTCGGTCCTGGTCGAGCGCGACACCGCCTGTGCCCCAGTGCCTGCCGCCACCCGCCCCGGCGGCGTGGATCATGGCCCCGTACGCGCCCGACTTGACCCGGCGCATGCTCGACGAATTATCGCCATCACCGACGACGGCGACCGTGGACTGATCGCCTTGCGGGCGTGCCAGGCCTATATCCGTGCCCTGGCCCCCTGAGCGCTTGCCAGAAGGGGTGGGAGTGGTAGGGTAGGGCGCAGTCTTGCCAGGAGCCCATCATGGACCCGATCACTGTTCTCTCCACCCGCCTGGGCGAACATCTGCGGCGCTTCAATGCCCAGGTGACCACCGCCGAGTCCTGCACCGGCGGCGGCATCGCCGAGGCCATCACCCGTATCCCCGGCAGTTCGGCCTGGTTCGAGGCCGGCTACGTCACCTACTCGAATACCCAGAAAACCCGCCAGCTAGGTGTACCCGAGGTGTTGTTCGCCGAGGTGGGCGCGGTCAGCCAGGAGGTGGTCGAGGCCATGGTACGCGGCGCCCAGGCTGCCAGTGGTGCGCGCTTTGCGGTCGCGGTCAGCGGCGTGGCTGGCCCCGACGGCGGTTCAGCGGCCAAGCCGGTGGGCACGGTGTGGCTGGCCTGGGCCGACGGCGACCACCTGAGCAGCGAGCGCCGCCACTTCGAAGGTGACCGCGAAGCGGTGCGCCGACAGACGGTGATCGCCGCGTTAGACGGCTTGTTACAGCTTGGCGCGGAGTAATTCGCCCGACGGGGGTTTGCGGAAACGAATCGCTGTGGAATAATACTGGCTACTTATACAGTTATTCCGGCCGTCAGGGCCACGTCGAACACGTGAGGATTTCAATGGACGACAACAAGAAGCGCGCCTTGGCTGCGGCCCTGGGTCAGATCGAACGCCAATTCGGCAAAGGCGCGGTCATGCGCATGGGCGACCACGAGCGCCAGGCGATCCCCGCCATCTCCACCGGTTCGCTGGGCCTGGACATCGCCCTGGGCATTGGCGGCCTGCCCAAGGGCCGTATCGTCGAGATCTACGGCCCGGAATCCTCGGGTAAAACCACGCTGACCCTGTCGGTCATCGCCGAAGCCCAGAAGAACGGCGCCACCTGCGCCTTCGTCGACGCCGAGCACGCCCTTGACCCTGAGTACGCCGGCAAGCTGGGCGTCAACGTCGACGACCTGCTGGTCTCGCAGCCGGACACCGGCGAGCAGGCCCTGGAAATCACCGACATGCTGGTGCGCTCCAACGCCGTCGACGTGATCATCGTCGACTCCGTGGCCGCGCTGGTGCCCAAGGCCGAGATCGAAGGCGAGATGGGCGACATGCACGTCGGCCTGCAGGCCCGTCTGATGTCCCAGGCGCTGCGCAAGATCACCGGTAACATCAAGAACGCCAACTGCCTGGTCATCTTCATCAACCAGATCCGTATGAAGATCGGCGTGATGTTCGGTAGCCCGGAAACCACCACCGGCGGTAACGCCTTGAAGTTCTACGCCTCCGTGCGCCTGGACATTCGCCGTACCGGCGCGGTCAAGGAAGGCGATGAGGTGGTCGGTAGCGAAACCCGCGTCAAGATCGTCAAGAACAAGGTCTCGCCGCCGTTCCGTCAGGCCGAGTTCCAGATCCTCTACGGCAAGGGCATCTACCGCAACGGCGAAATCATCGACCTGGGTGTTTCCCAGGGCCTGGTTGAAAAGTCCGGTGCCTGGTACAGCTACCAGGGCAACAAGATCGGTCAGGGCAAGGCCAACGCCGCCAAGTACCTGCAAGAGAACCCGGCCATTGGTAGCGAGATCGAGAAGCAGATTCGCGACAAGCTGCTGACCGCCGGTGCCGCCGCCGCTGCAGCAGCGGCCGCCAAGGCCGGTGCCGCCGAAGCCGATGCCGATGATCTGGCTGACGCCGACGCCGGTTATTGATCTGCCTCCATGTCCGTCGTACTCGACACCCCCGTCGCCGTTCGGCGGACAGCCATGGACCTGCTCGCGCGCCGCGAGCATGGTCGCGTGGAGCTGACCCGCAAGTTGCGTCAACGCGGCGCTACCGATGAGTTGATCGAGCCCGAGCTTGATCGGCTTGCCGAGGAGGGTCTGCTCAGCGAGGCCCGCTACCTTGAAAGCTTCATACGCTATCGTTCCGGCTCAGGCTATGGCCCTGGGCGTATCCGTGAGGAACTTGGCCAGCGAGGTCTGGACCGAGGCGATATCGACCAGGCACTGCGTGACAGCGAAGTGGACTGGGCGTTGCGGTTGAAAGAGGTGTGGCAGCGCAAGTTCTCAGGGCAACTTCCCCATGATCCACGCAGCCGTGCACAGCAAACGCGCTTTCTCGCCTACCGTGGGTTTTCCATGGAAATGATCGGCCGGCTGCTCAGCGGGCGCGATCTTGACGATTATTGAAGCGTAACCAGCATTGATGGCCCACATGGCTGACCCCGACCGGGGCCAGCCATGTGGGCCATTTTGCGTTCAGTTCACCCGCAGGGCTTCCCGGGCTCGTTGGGTGGTGTGCATTGGCTGGGGTTTGGCCCAGTTCTCCGACAGGTTGATGAAGTCCACCAGTTCGCGCAGGCGACCCTGGTCACGGCCGTTGAAGGCGAAGGTCAGGCGTGTCAGGTGGCTGAAGTTGCCTTCTTCGTGCTCCGCGCCACTGTCAGGCTGCTGGTGATACCTGCCGCTCAGGCGCAGGTCGGCAAAGCCTTCCTCCACGTCATGCAGCGCGGCCTCGCTCAAGGGGTGATGCATGCGGATGACGAACTGGTTCTTCAGCCATCGGCTGGAGTGGTAGTTGCTGTAGAACTGGTTGATTTCCTCCACCGCCTCGTCGGCACTGTGCACCAGGCGCACCAGCTTGAGGTCGCTGGGCAGGATGTAGCGGTTTTCTTCCAGTTGGCGGCTGATGAAGGCCAGGGCGTCCTGCCAGAAACTGCCACCGGGCGAGTCGAGCAGCACCATCGGAACCAGCGGGCTCTTGCCGGTCTGGATCAGGGTCAGCACTTCCAGCGCCTCGTCGAGGGTGCCGAAGCCTCCCGGGCAGAGCACCAGCGCATCGGCCTCCTTGACGAAGAACAGCTTGCGAATGAAGAAGAAATGGAACGGCAGCAGCTTGTCGGTGCCATTGACGGTGGCATTGGCATGCTGCTCGAAGGGTAAGGTGATGTTGAAGCCCAGGCTGTGATCGCTGCCGGCGCCTTCGTGGGCGGCGGCCATGATGCCACCGCCGGCGCCGGTGATTACCATCAGGTCGGAACGTGCCAGCGTTGCGCCGAGCTCCCGGGCCAGCGCATACATGGGGTGCTCCAACGGCGTTCGTGCCGAACCGAACACGGTAACTTTGCGTCGCCCCTTGTAATGCTCGAGGGTGCGGAACGAATGGTCGAGTTCACGCAGGGCCTGCAGGGTGATCTTGGCGTTCCAGCGGTTGCGGTCGTCGTGGGCCATGCGCAGCACGGTCAGCAGCATGTCGCGGTACAGCGGCAGGTTGGGGCTGTTCGGGGCAACCAGTTGCAGTTGCTCGTCGATCTTGCTCAGGTCGATGCCGTGGTCCCTGAAATGGTTGAACAGCAGCTCGTTCGATTGGTAAGGCATTCAACGTCTCCTTCTGCAGCAAAACCT
Organism: Pseudomonas sp. CCOS 191; assembly: GCF_001007005.1. Classification (NCBI taxonomy): domain Bacteria; kingdom Pseudomonadati; phylum Pseudomonadota; class Gammaproteobacteria; order Pseudomonadales; family Pseudomonadaceae; genus Pseudomonas; species Pseudomonas sp. CCOS 191. The sequence goes on along the minus strand of NZ_LN847264.1, from coordinate 4,645,126 downwards.
CTGACCGGGTCGATGGCAGGTCCCGGCCGCGACACTGCGTGTGTCGCTGGCTGCTGTGGCTCGAGTGTGCCCCCCGAGCGTTGCAGTAGGCCTTCAAGGCCATTGTTGCAGTGGCAGTTCCATCGCGTTGTCGTTGTTATGGGTACTCGTTATCAATCTAGACGCTGGGGCGCACTCGTGCCGCCACAGGCGTGCGATACCGCCTGTCAGACTGGATCCGATGATGGCAGCGCTTTGGTTAACTGGAGGCGGAAGAGTGATGCAGCGAGGTGGCGGTATGCACCGGCTGGTGATCGAGGTGGACGGGCAACTGTTGCAGTTGCTCGAGCGCGAGGCGAAGGTTCATCACCTGAGCCTGGAGGGGGAGTGCTTGCGTCGGCTGCAGGGGGGCGAGGGGCACTCGCCTTACCTGCTGGCCCTGTTGGCCGAGTTGCGCGCCGATGATGAGCAGCGTCGCGCCAGAGACAGCGATCAGCTGGCCTGAATCACTTTTTCTTGTTGCCAGCCGCGCAGCTGGCAGCGTCGAACGCCTGGTCCATGACCGGTTGGTTGGTCTTGTACACGGTGAAGCGGTAGACCATCACCGCGCCCTTGGACATCAGCTGACGGTAACCATTGTTACGGCAAACGCTGTCACCCAGCTGGCTGCGCACCTGTGCGGGGTTGGCCTGCATGCCCTGCGCATGCTCCTGGCGCACGCTCAGGTGATTGACCAGCGCCTTGCCTTCGACGGTATAGCCCTGGTCGAGGATGTCTTCGTTGATGGCCCGGGGGGTACCGACGCTGCTTTCCTTGGCGACCTTCTGCAGCATCTGGGTCAACTCGTATTCCTGCTTGGAGGCAGCCTGGGCGGCCAGGGGCAGGGCGAGCAACAGGCTCAGGGTCGGGACGATAAGACGCAGCATGAATCTCTCCTGGTTCGATGACTGGCGCTTTGACCTGCGCCGGCGGGCGGCGTTCCATGAAACTGCTGGGGTTCCCCGGCCGCCTGAGCCGCTGATTATAAAGGAGCGGCCGTAAGGGCTGCACGGCAAATGACGTACGCTCTGGTAGACTCGCATTTTGTTTTTACCGAGTCGTCGTCGTGCCCCTTCCATCTTCCTGCCAAGGCCTGCAGCCATGAGCCACGCGGTAGCGCGGCTGCGCGCCGAGCGCCTGGCGCGCAGCATCAAACCCTTTGTCGCCCGCGGCTCGCGAGCCGAGCGCTGCCCGGATTGCCGGGTGATCGCCACGCACTGCCTGTGCGCGTGGAAACCGCGGGTGCCGGCAGAAGCTGGCATGTGCCTGCTGATGCATGACACTGAGCCACTGAAGCCGACCAACACGGGGTGGCTGATTGCCGACGTGATCGAGGACACTTCAGCCTTCGGCTGGCTGCGTACTTCGGTGGACGAAGGCCTGCTGGCATTGCTGGACGATCCGCGCTGGCAGCCTTATATCGTCTTCCCCGGCGAGTTCGTCAAAGAGGACCGTGTAGTCAGCGAGGTGGTGCGTGAACCGGGCAAGCGCCCGCTGTTCATCCTGCTCGACGCCACCTGGACCGAGGCGCGCAAGATGTTCCGCAAGAGCCCCTACCTCGACCGTTTCCCGGTGTTGAGCCTGCAGGCCGAGCAGATGTCGCGCTACCGCCTGCGCCGCTCCAAGCGTGACGACCACTTCTGTACCGCCGAAGTCGCCGCCATGTGTCTGGAACTGGCCGGCGACAGCCAGGCCTCGCAGGCCCTGGATGCCTACCTGGATGTGTTCAGCCTGCACTACCTCAGCGGCAAGCGGCGCCTGGCGCTGGATGAGCAGGACGAGGTCCACCAGCGTTTGCATACCTTCCTATAGTCCAAGGGGCAGGCGCGGCGGATTGGTACATACTGTCGGGGCTGGCAGCCAGGGTAGGCGGGGACGACCGGGCAATTGGCTTGACCACCCGGGGCGTGCTCGGCATCCTTGGCGCCGCTTCGGGCACGACGAAGCTGCTGTTACCCCGGACTTCGCCGTGCCATCCCGGCCGGCGGCCCTGCCGTTCGCGCCATGAGTTGCCCGCCAGGCGTCTCCCGTACCCCCTGCGCCTGGTACAGAACAGGATCCCTAGATCGATGGCCACATACGAAATCCTGATTGCCGATGACCACCCGCTGTTTCGCAGCGCACTGCGCCAGGCCGTTACCCTCGGCCTGGGCCCGGATGTGCGCTTGGTCGAGGTGGCGAGCATCGCCGAACTGGAAACCAGCCTGACTGAAAAAGCCGACTGGGACCTGGTCCTGCTGGACCTGAACATGCCTGGTGCCTATGGTTTCTCCGGGCTGGTGCTGCTGCGTGGCCAATACCCGCAGATCCCGGTGGTGATGGTTTCGGCGCAGGAAGAGGCGGCCGTCGTGGTAAAGTCCCGCGAATTCGGCGCCAGCGGTTTCATCCCCAAATCCAGCGAGCTGAGCAAGATCCAGGAAGCCGTGCGCAATGTGCTCGACGGTGATGTCTGGTGGCCGCCGCAGGCGTTCGAGAAGGTCGACGTGTCTGCCGAGGCAAAGGCCGCCAGCGAAGGGCTGGCCAGCCTCACCCCGCAGCAGTTCCGCGTGCTGACCATGGTCTGCGAAGGGTTGCTGAACAAGCAGATCGCCTATGAGCTGAGTGTCTCGGAAGCGACCATCAAGGCCCACGTCACGGCGATCTTCCGCAAGCTCGGCGTACGCACCCGGACCCAGGCCGCGCTGTTGTTGCAACAACTTGAATCGGTTTCGGCCAGCTAAATCCCTGCGCCTTCACGCTTTTTTGACTGCGGTTGAACTAGCCTGCTGGCCTTTTTCGGTGAAGTGACTGACACACATGTCGCCATTCAAGGGCCAGACCGGCCTCAAACGTATCTTCAATGCCGCTGGCTACTCGCTGGACGGCCTGCGCGCCGCGTTCAAGGGTGAGGCCGCGTTTCGCCAGCTGGTGCTGGTCAACGTGCTGTTGATCCCCACGGCCTTCTGGCTGCCGGTGAGCCGCGCCGAACGGGCGATCCTCATCGCCGTGTGCCTGCTGGGGCTGATCGTCGAGCTGCTCAATTCGGCGGTGGAGGCGGCGATCGATCGCATTTCCCTCGATCGTCACCCACTGTCGAAGAACGCCAAGGACATGGGCAGTGCCGCGCAACTGGTGGCCATGAGCATGGTCGCGCTGGTGTGGGGCGTGATCCTGCTCGGCTGACGTTCAGGCGATCGGCGGCAGCACGATTTCGTCGCTGCGCTGCACCCCAGCGGTGAAACTGCGGCACAGCTCAAGGAACTCGCGCATGGCCGAGGTCTGGTACTTCTGCTTGTGCCAGATGAAATAGAACTGCCGCGACAGATCCAGCGCTGGCGTCTCCACCGGCACCAGGCTGCCGCGGCGGAAGGCGTCGCGCAGCGCCAGGCGCGAGATACAGCCGATACCGAGGCCCGACTCCACCGCCCGCTTGATTGCTTCGGTGTGTTCCAGCTCCAGGCGGATGTTCAGGTTGGCGCGATGATGACGCATGGCCTGGTCGAAGGTCAGGCGCGTGCCCGAGCCCTGTTCGCGCAGGATCCAGGCTTCATGGGAAAGTTGCTCGATATCGGCATGGCCGGCCTTGGCCAGCGGATGCTGCGGCGCGCAGAACACCACCAGCTCATCCTCCACCCAGGGCTGCACCTCCAGATCGGGGTGGTTGCAGTCGCCTTCGATTAGACCCAGGTCAATTTCGTAATGGGCAACCTGTTGCACGATATGCGCAGTGTTCTGTACGTGCAGCTTGACCTGGCTTTCCGGGTGCACCTGCATGAAGCTGCCGATCAGCAAGGTGGCCAGGTAGTTGCCGATGGTCAGGGTAGCGCCGACCGCCAGCGAGCCGAATCCCGACTTGCCGTTGAGCAGGTCTTCGATTTCCTTGGCCTGGTCGAGCAGGGCCACGGCCTGAGGCAGCAACTGGTGACCCAAGGCGTTCAGGCTCAGGCGTTTACCGGCACGGTCGAACAGCTGGCAGCTGGACTGGCGCTCCAGTTCGGTGATCGAGGTGCTCGCTGCCGATTGCGACAAGGCCAGTACGCCCGCGGCCCTGGACACACTCTGGTGCTGGGCGACGGCGACAAAGACCTGGAGCTGACGAAGTGTGAATCGCATATCTATATAACCGATAACACATATCTTGATAATTCAGTTAACAGATATTGTCGCTGCCCCTAAACTATCGCGCAACTGCGCGTCTTGCGCGCGCCGCGTTTTCCTTCAGGAGCCCCATCGATGAGCAACATGAACCACGAACGTGTCCTCAGTGTGCACCACTGGAACGACACTCTGTTCAGCTTCAAGTGCACCCGTGATCCGGGCCTGCGCTTCGAGAACGGTCAGTTCGTGATGATCGGCCTGCAGCAGGACAGCGGCCGTCCGCTCATGCGCGCCTACTCCATCGCCTCGCCGAACTGGGAAGAGCACCTGGAGTTCTTCAGCATCAAGGTGCCGGATGGTCCGCTGACCTCCCAGCTGCAGCACCTGAAGGAAGGCGACGAGATCATCATCAGCAAGAAGCCCACCGGCACCCTGGTGCTGGACGACCTGAACCCGGGCAAGCACCTGTACCTGCTGAGCACCGGTACCGGCCTTGCGCCGTTCATGAGCGTCATCCAGGACCCGGAGACCTACGAGCGCTTCGAGAAAGTGATCCTGGTACACGGCGTTCGCTACGTGAACGAAGTGGCCTACCGCGAGTTCATCACCGAGCACCTGCCGCAGAACGAATTCTTCGGTGAGTCGGTGCGCGACAAACTGATCTACTACCCGACCGTGACCCGCGAGCCTTTCGAAAACCAGGGCCGCCTGACCGACCTGATGCGCAGCGGCAAGCTGTTCAGCGATATCGGCCTGCCACCGATCAACCCGCAGGACGACCGTGCCATGATCTGCGGCAGCCCGAGCATGCTCGATGAAACCAGCGAAGTGCTGGACAGCTTCGGTCTGAAGATCTCCGCGCGCATGCGTGAGCCGGGCGATTACCTGATCGAGCGAGCGTTCGTCGAGAAGTAAAGCCAGCGGCATGAATGAAAAAACGCAGGCTTGGCCTGCGTTTTTTTATGCCTGGCATTGCGTCTTATCGACGCTACATCACTCCGGCGTCACTTCCAGCACCCGGATCACATCCGGTTGCGGATAATGCCAGCGCACCTGCACATCCCAGAACTTCACCCCATATACCCGCTCGGGCGATGGCACCTGGTAGGCAGGGCGTGGGTCTTGGGCCAGGCACTGTTCGATCAGCTCGACCAGCGGTTCGCCCAGGCGCAGTGCGTGGGTGTGGGCCTGAGGCAGTGCGCCCTCGCTCCATTGCACACTGATCGGCTCCGGTGCATCACTGGCCATCAGGTTCGATGCCTCGGCGACGCTGTCCGCATATGGCACATAAGGCTTGATATCCAGCACCGGGGTGCCGTCCAGCAGATCGATCCCCGACAGCAGCAGTCGCCCTGGTTCGACGCCCTCCAGGCGTACCACCGACTGGCCGATGCCGTTGGGCCGATGGGTTGCCCGGGTGGCGAATACCCCCATGCTCTTGTTGCCGCCCAGGCGCGGTGGGCGCACCTTCAGGCGTGGCTTGTCTTCCAGTGCCTGGTGGAACAGAAACAGCAACCACACATGGCTGACCTGTTCCAGGCCTTCGACGGCATCGCCCTGGTCAAAGGGCGGCAGCAGCTCCAACACACCACGGGCGGCCGGCGCCAGCTGGGGCTGGCGCGGGATGGCGAACTTCTCCTTGAAGCAGGAGCGAACGATGCCGACCGGCGAGACGGTATGCTGCATCTTGGCTCAGCCGCGCACGCGAAGGGTCAGGCCCTTGAGGAAGTTGCGCAGCAACTGGTCGCCGCAGGGGCGGTAGTTGTCGTGGCCAACCTTGCGGAACAGCGCGCTCAGCTCCGGTTTGGACACCGGGAAGTCGACGGACTTGAGCACCGCGTGCAGGTCGTCCTCCTTCAGCTCGAAGGCCACCCGCAGCTTCTTGAGCACGGTGTTGTTGGTCACCGGCACTTCGATCGGTTGCGGCGGGCGGCTGTCGTCGCGGCCGCGACGGTGAATCACCAGGCCGTCGAGGAAATGCGCCATGACCTTTTCCGGGCAACGCACGAAGCCGGGTTCCTCTTCCTTTTTTACATAGGTGGCGATGGCCTCGGCGGAAACCTCGAGGCCCGAGAGCTTGATGATCTCGGCCATTTTCTGGTCGTTGGCCTTGAGCATGTAGCGCAGGCTGCGCAGTACATCGTTGTGGTTCATTGCAGCGAATCCTGTTCTGTTGCCGCGTCAGTCGTTGCGCGGCGGTAATGCTAGAAGCGTTCTGTAGCGGCCACGTAGCGCCATTGGCCCAGCGGCAGCTTGCCCATCGACACCCCGCCAAGGCGAATACGGCGCATCCCCAGCACCTTGAGGCCGGCGGTTTCGCAAAGCTGTTCGATCAAGCCCGGTTGCGGGTTCTTCAGCACGATGCGCAGGTGTTGCTCGTTCTGCCAGCTGGCCTTGGCCTTCGGCAGTTCGACACCCTTGCGTTCCACGCCGCGGGCCAGGCGCTCGAGGGCGCCGGGTTTGGCTTCACCACTGACCTGGACGATGTATTCCTGCTCCATGCGGCGCAGGTCGGCCTCGAGCTTGCGGGTTACCCGCCAGTCCTGGGTGAACAGCTGCAGGCCACTGGCGCCGGGCAGCAGCGGGACGATGCAGGCCTGGCGGGCGAAATGCCCATGCAACGGGCGCACGCCCTCGCGGTGCGCTTCGCTGAGGCTGGCCATGCTGATGCTGGCCAGGGCGCTTGCGCTGTTTTGGCCGGCCTGCTGGTTGAGCAGCAGGGTGACCGGTTCGAGTGAATCGGCACGAGCGCCCGGCAGCAGCTCGACCTGCTGTTCGGCGACTTTGAACTGGGGTTGTTCGACCACCACGCCATCGACCGTGACCCAGCCACCCTCGATGTACAGTTCGGCCTCGCGGCGGGAGCAGCCAAGCTGTTCGATGAGGCGTTTGGAGAGACGAATGGGTTCGGACATGGACACGGGCATCACGCGGTAGGGAAAGCCTTCATTGTACCTGCCTGGGCGAGGTAGCGGCTGCAAATCGATGTCATTTGCGCCATTTCGGAGCGGGGTAGTGGTTTCCTGAGCTTGCGTACTAGGACGTTGTACGAACAAGTCTCAAATGTAGTAGGGGATAGGGCTGCCCTAGGCCGTCGGTTTCCGAGCGGCCATAGATCTCGAAGCCTTCATGCAGGTAGAAACCCAGGGCTTGCGGGTTCTGTTCGTTGACGTCCAGGCGCTCGGCGTTCAATTCGTGCACCGCGTGGCGCAGCAGGCGCCGCCCGATGCCCTGGCCACGGTGTTCGGGCGCGACGAAGAGCATGTCCACCCGGCCGTTAGCCACCCCGGCAAAGCCGAGGATGTGCCGCTTGCTGTCCTTGCAGCAGACCAGCATCACGGCATCCAGATACTTGCGCAGCACGTGTTCGCGCAGCAGCACGATGTAGCCCTCGGGCAGGAAGTCGTGGGTGGCCCGCACCGACGCCTCCCACACCCGGACCAGCTCGGGATAATCGCTCAGATGAGGTGTGTGCAGCGTGACGGTGGGCGACATCCTGTGATCCTCGGTGCCATTGAGGAAAACATAGATGCAAAAAAATACCCCGCCAGCTGGCGGGGTATTTTCAGGCGAGTTTCGCTCAGATGGGCTCGGCCCACATGTCGTACTCGTCGGCGTCGACGATACGGCAGCGGACCTTGTCGCCCGGCTTGAAGCCGTGGTCGCCGTCGATGAACACGCTGCCGTCGATCTCCGGCGCGTCGAAGAAGCTGCGGCCCACCGAGCCCTGCTCTTCGACTTCGTCGATCAGCACTTCGATTTCCTTGCCGATACGCAGTTGCAGGCGGGCGGTGCTGATGGCCTGCTGGTGGGCCATGAAGCGGTCCCAGCGATCCTGCTTGACGTCGTCCGGCACCTCTTCCAGGCCCAGGTCGTTGGCCGGGGCGCCTTCGACCGGCGAGTACTGGAAGCAGCCAACGCGGTCGAGCTGGGCTTCGGTCAGCCAGTCGAGCAGGTACTGGAAGTCTTCCTCGGTTTCGCCGGGGAAACCGACGATGAAGGTCGAGCGGATCACCAGCTCAGGGCACTGTTCACGCCAGTTCTTGATGCGCGCCAGGGTGCGGTCTTCGAAGGCCGGGCGCTTCATTGATTTGAGCACCTTGGGGCTGGCGTGCTGGAACGGGATGTCCAGGTAAGGCAGGATCTTGCCGGCGGCCATCAGCGGAATCACGTCGTCGACGTTCGGGTACGGGTAGACATAGTGCAGACGCACCCAGGCACCCAGGCTGCTCAGCGCTTCGCACAGCTCGAGCATGCGGGTCTTGACCGGGCGGCCGTTCCAGAAGTCGGTCTTGTACTTGACGTCCACGCCGTAGGCGCTGGTGTCCTGGGAGATCACCAGGATCTCCTTGACGCCGGCCTTGACCAGGCGCTCGGCTTCGCTCAGGACTTCGCCGACCGGGCGGCTGACCAGCTTGCCGCGCATCGACGGGATGATGCAGAAGCTGCAGCTGTGGTTGCAGCCTTCGGAAATCTTCAGGTAGGCGTAGTGACGCGGGGTCAGCTTGACGCCCTGGGGCGGCACCAGGTCGATCAGCGGGTTGTGGTCCTGGCGCGGTGGCACCACTTCGTGCACGGCATTGACCACTTGCTCGTACTGCTGCGGGCCGGTGACCGACAGCACGCTGGGGTGCACGTCACGGATGCTGCCTTCCTCGACACCCATGCAGCCGGTGACGATGACCTTGCCGTTTTCCTTGATGGCTTCGCCGATCACTTCCAGCGACTCGGCCTTGGCGCTGTCGATGAAGCCGCAGGTGTTGACCACCACCACGTCGGCATCCTCGTAGGTAGGCACGACTTCATAGCCTTCCATGCGCAGCTGGGTCAGGATGCGCTCGGAATCGACCAGGGCCTTGGGGCAACCCAGTGAGACAAAGCCGACCTTCGGGGTGGCGGGAGTGGTGGACATGGCTAACCTCGGTATTGAATACAGGTCGCCCGGCCGGTAACGGGGGCGATCCTGGCGGGCGCTTTCGGCGCCTCTGATCAAAAAGTGCGCAATTCTAGCGAGCACAAGGTCGCTTTACCAGCAGAAATACGACGAACGCTGCGCTATGCTTCGCGCCGTTGCGCCGGGGTATCCGGGAGGGCTCGGCGCGGGTAGGCATTCAACCGGTCTAACAGGCCGTCTGCGGGAGTGGTCGATGGTTCAGGCAAGCAGTCATGCCGAAGGCGGGCACGCGGGGAAGCAGGGGGCGGCACGGCCGCTGGGCCTGCTCGTGGCGGCCGTTGGGGTGGTCTATGGCGATATCGGCACCAGCCCGCTGTACACCCTCAAAGAGGTCTTTACCGGCGGTTATGGCGTACAGGTCAACCATGACGGGGTGCTGGGCATCCTGTCGTTGATCCTCTGGTCGCTGCTGTGGGTGGTTTCGTTCAAGTACGTGATGTTCATCCTGCGCGCCGACAACCAGGGCGAGGGCGGCACCATGGCCCTGACCGCGCTGGCGCGGCGGGCCACGGCGCAGTATCCGCGGCTGCGCATGCTGATGGTCGGCTGTGGCCTGATCGGCGCCTCGCTGTTCTACGGCGACAGCATGATCACCCCGGCGGTGTCGGTGCTGTCGGCGGTGGAGGGCATGGGCCTGGCGTTCGAGGGGATCGATCACTGGGTGGTGCCGATTGCGCTGGTAGTGCTGGTGGCGCTGTTCCTGGTGCAGAAACATGGCACCGAGAAGATCGGCAAGGCCTTCGGCCCGATCATGGTCGCCTGGTTCCTTGTGCTGGCGGCGCTGGGCGTGCATGGGATCTTGCAGAGCCCGGAGGTGCTGAAGGCGTTCAACCCGGGTTGGGCCTTGAACTTCTTCATCGTCCACCCCGGCATGGGCGTGGCCATCCTTGGTGCGGTGGTGCTGGCGCTGACCGGCGCCGAGGCCCTGTACGCCGATATGGGGCACTTCGGCCGCAAACCCATTGCCCGCGCCTGGTTCGCCCTGGTGCTGCCGGCGCTGGTGCTCAACTACTTCGGCCAGGGCGCCATGCTGCTGCAGAACCCCGAGGCGGCACGCAACCCGTTCTACCTGCTGGCGCCGTCCTGGGCGTTGCTGCCGCTGGTGGGCCTGGCGACGATGGCCACGGTGATCGCCTCCCAGGCGGTGATTTCGGGGGCCTTCTCGTTGACTCGCCAGGCCATCCAGTTGGGCTATGTGCCGCGCATGCAGATCCAGCACACCTCCAGCGACGAGCAGGGGCAGATCTATATCGGTGCGGTGAACTGGGCGTTGATGGTCGGCGTGGTGCTGCTGGTGATCGGCTTCGAGTCCTCCGGCGCCCTGGCGGCGGCCTACGGCGTGGCAGTGACCGGCACCATGCTGATGACCACCATCCTGGTCTCTGCGGTGATGCTGCTGCTGTGGAAGTGGCCGCCGGTGTTGGCGGTACCGTTGCTGCTGGGCTTCCTGTTCGTCGACGGCCTGTTCTTCGCCGCCAACGTGCCGAAGATCGTGCAGGGCGGCGCTTTCCCGGTGCTGGCGGGTATCGTGCTGTTCGTGTTGATGAGTACCTGGAAGCGCGGCAAGCAGATCCTGGTCGATCGCATCGATGAAGGCGCGTTGCCGTTGCCGCTGTTCATCAGCAGCATTCGCGTGCAGCCGCCGCATCGGGTCGAGGGCACCGCGGTGTTCCTGACCGCGCGCTCCGATGCTGTTCCCCACGCGCTGCTGCACAACATGCTGCATAACCAGGTGCTGCACAGCCAGGTGGTGCTGCTGACGGTGGTCAGCGAGGACCGGCCGCGAGTGCCGGAGCATGAGCGCTTCGAGGTGGAAGCCTATGGTGACGGGTTCTTCCGGGTGCTGCTGCACTTTGGCTTCATGGACGAGCCGGACGTACCGGCGGCGCTGAAGCTTTGCCACTTGGACGAACTGGACTTCAGCCCGATGCGTACTACCTATTTCCTCAGCCGGGAGACGGTGATCGCCTCCCGCCTGGAGGGGATGTCGCGCTGGCGCGGGAACCTGTTCGCGTTCCTGCTGAAGAATGCCAACGGCAACCTGCGGTTCTTCAACCTGCCGCTCAATCGGGTGATCGAGTTGGGGACGCAGGTCGAGATCTGATGGTACAAACAACGCGGGGCAAGCCCGCTCCCACAAGGCTTGTGTGATCATTGTGGGAGCGGGCTTGCCCCGCGATGGGCCGTAAAGCGGCCCCTTTCCCTATCATTTCTCAGCGACGTTGGCCTTTCCCTGGCGAGTCTCGATCTCACCGATCAAACGCTTGGCCAGCGCCGGGTAGTTTTCGTCGAAGTGGTGGCCGCCAGGCAGTTTCATGCGCTCACCCACGGCGGTCTTGTCGGTGCAGCCGCTTTCGTCGGTTTCTTCCACCCCATAGATGCATACCACCTTCGCCGCCGGCAACCTGGCCATCTCCGGCCCGGTTGGGGCTTCCTGGCCCTCCTTGCCGAGCCAGCCCTCCACCTCGATCTCGAAACTGCCACTGCGGGCGAACGCCAGCAGGATCACCGCATCGATGCGCTTCTGGTCGTCTGCGGACAGGCGGTTATAGATAGCCGGCAGCACGTCGGCGCCGAACGAGTAGCCGGTCAGCACGAAGCGCTTGGTGCCCCATTTCTGGCGGTAGTGCTGCATCAGCTCGGAGAGGTCGGCGGCGCTCTGCTCCGGGGTCTTGTGCTGCCAGTAATAGCGCAGGGTGTCGATGCCGACCACCGGGTAGCCAAGCTTGGCCATCTCGCCGGCCACATCGCGGTCCAGGTCGCGCCAGCCGCCGTCGCCGGAAAGGAACAGGGTGACGGTGTCGGTGGTCTGCCCGGCCGGAACTTCGACCACCGGGATGGCCAGGGCGTTGCCATCATGACCGACCAGGGCCTGGGTCAACTGCGCCTTGAGTACCTGGGGCAGGTGGATGTCGTAGTCGGCGATGCTGGTCTCGGCGTTGGCCTGGTCGCGCACGAAGGCGGCGCTGGCGTCATCCGGGTTGTCGTTCCAGGCCACGTTCCAGTGGCCATGGGCGGCGGACTTGGGCAGCGCGACCTGGCAGCCGGGCTGCTCGACGGTGAAATCCACCGAGATGGCTCGCGCCTTGTCATCGCCTTGCGCGGCCAGCCAGCGCCAGGCCTGGGCGGCGCCTGGGCCGATACCGGCAACCAGGGTCGGTTTGTCGGCCAGTCGAGTCAGGGCCTGGTCCATCGCGGCCTGCTGCTTGGCGCAGTCGGCCGGCGGCAGGACCACCTGCACCAGCTGGGCCTCGCCGGCCTGGCTCAGGTCGAGCAGTTGCTTGTCGGTCAGGGCCTGGTCCTGGGGCACGCCGATGGCCACCCGGGCCTTGGCATGCACGCCGGGAGTGGCGCGAGTCAGGGCGCTGCCGTCGTCGAGCGTGAGGTGCTCCAGGCGTGCCTCGGGGGCCGGGCGGGTCCACAGCCAGAAGGCCGCGCCACCGGCCAGCACGGCGAGCAACAGGGGAATCAGTACGTACAGCCAATAGCGTCGGATCATCAACGTTTCACCAATCCAGTCAGGCCGCCAGCGATCAGGGCGGCGGTGTCAGCCAGTGCCACCAGCGGGTCGAGCCCGGCCGGCACGGCCATGTAGCGGGGTTCCCAGTCCGGCTGGAACTTGTCCTTGAAGCGCCGCAGGCCCTGGAAGTTGTAGAGCTGTTCGCCGCGCTGGAACACCATCGAGCCCAGGCGCTGGGTCAAGGGGGCGCCACGCCGCGGCTGCAAGCCGGAAAGGGGGACCATTCCCAGGCTGAAGCGGCCGTAGTCGTGGCTTTTGTAGTGCAGGATCAGACCGACCATCATGAACTCCATGGTCAGCTTCGGTGCTTCTGGATGCGCGCGCATCAGGTCGAGGCTGGCCAGCTCGTTGCTGTGCGTCTCCAGCAGGTTGGCGAAGGCCACCGGGCGGCCCTGGAAACGGATCAGCGCGATGCGGAAATGCTGCAGGTACTCGGGGCTGAAGCGGCCGAGGGAGAAGCCTTTTTCGCGCACGTTCTTGCCGCTCAGCCAAGCGTCGGAGATCTCCTTGAGTGCCTCCAGCGGGGCGTGGCCAGGCTCATGGATCTCCAGGGCCAGGCCGTCGCGGCCGCCGCGGTTCCAGGTGTAGCGCAGGTCCTTCATCTCCTTGCCCTTGGCATCGATATCGAAGCGGCGCAAGTCGACTCGCGCTTCCTCGCCGAGCTTGATCGCGGTCAGGCCGATGTCCATGTAGAACGGCAGGTTCTCCGCGCGCACCTGGTAGAACACCGGGCGCGCATGGTGCAGGTCGCACAGGTCGCGGAACTGCCAGATCATTTCGGCGCGTTCCTGGGCCGGGCCGATCGGGTCGTACAGGGCTACCAGGCTGCGGCCACGACGGGCATACATCAGGAAGGCATTGTCGTTGGGGTGGAACAGCAGCGCCTTGTCACCGGTCAGGGCCAGGCCGCCATCGGGCTGGTCGGAGGCGAGCAGGATGCGGTTGGCGCGCTGCAGTTCGTCTTCGCTGGGCAGATGGATCACTGGCCGGGCGGTGCGCAGCAGCCAGGTCAGGGCGACGATCACCAGCAGCACGGCGCTGCCCAGCGCGGCGCGCAAGCCCCGTGGCGCATCGGCATCAAGGGTGAACTGCCACCACAGCTTGTGGGTGTAGGGCACGTCCTGGTAGGCGAACAGCAGCAGCCATACCGAGGCGCCGACCACGCAGGCGCTGGCCACCAGGTATACCGGCGAGAACGGCAGCTCCAGCAGGCGGCTGGGGCGGTAGAACGAGCGGCGGAACAGGGCGAGCAGGGCAGCGGTGAAGCACATCAGGCTGGCTTCTTCCCAGTCGAAGCCCTTGAGCAGCGACAGCACCGCGCCCACCAGCAGCAGCACGGTGGTCAGCAACCAGGCGGCCGACAGGCGCCGGCGCAGGCCCTGGGCGAGCAGCAGGCAGAGCACGCCGATCAGGCTGGCACCGAAGTGCGAGGCATCGATCAGGCGGTGTGGGATCAGAAAGCCCATGTGCTCCAGACGGCTGTCGATCTCCGGGGTAGCGCCGGAGAACAGCAGCACCACGCCGGAAAGGAACACCAGGATCGCCAGCACCGGCGCGGCCAGGCCCGAGGCTGCGCGGATCGCCTGCTGGGTGACCATCAGCCGGCGGGCTTCGTTGGCCAGCAGCAGTACGCAGGCCACCAGCAACGGCATCACCACGTAGATCAGCCGGTACAGCAGCAGGGCGGCCGCCAGTGGCGCCGCGCCCAGCTGGTTGGCGAACGCGGCCAGCAGGATCGCCTCGAACACCCCGACGCCACCCGGCACATGGCTGAGCACTCCGGCGGCGAGGGCAAGCAGGTAGACCAGCACGAACGCGCCAAAGGGCGGGGCTTCGGGCAGCAGCAAATAAAGCACGGTGGCCGCGGCGGCGACATCCAGGGCGGTGATCAGCAGTTGCAACGCAGTCAGGCGTGCGCCTGGCAGGCGCAGGGTGCGGCGCCCGAACTGCACCAGCAGGTTGTCGGCCAGTGGCTGTTCAGGCAGGCGACGGCGGTACAGGCCCATGACCAGGGCTACCGCCGCGACCAGCACGGCGACGGCGATCCCGCCCAGCAGCGGTGCAGGCAAGCGCAGCGCCGTTGCCGCTGCCGGCAGGTCGCTCAGGGTGGCCAGTGCCGCCAGCGGCGGCAGCGCGCAGCCCAGCGAAAGGCTGGCGAACACCGTCATGCGCGCGACCTCTGCGGCCCCCAAACCTTGACGGGCATAGAGGCGATAACGCACCGAGCCACCCGACAGCATCGACAGGCCTATCGCGTTGCCAATGGCGAAGGCGCTGAAACCCCCGAGCACCAGGGTGCGGGGTGGCAGTTGCACGGCGGCATAGCGGCTGGCTGACCATTCGTAACCGAGCAGGATCACGAAGCCGGCCAACGTGGCCAGCAGCGCGCCGAGCAGCGACTGGGTCGGTACGCTGAGCATCGCATCATGCAGGGCGTAGATATCCAGTTCGCTCAACAGATGGCGGCAGGCAATCAGGCCCATGGCGAACAGCAGCAATGTCAGCGCCAAACCCAGCGGCTGACGGTACTTGCTCAAGCGCTCCAGCCAGGGCAGGCGCTGCGCCGCCGCCGGCAAGGCCGTGGTCAACGGTGCCTGGGGCTCGGGAGTGGGGGCGGTCATGGAGTGCCTCGTGCGCAACGCGCGAGGTGAAGGCAAGGTACGGCCAAGTGAAAGTCCCTTTGGAAAAACGTATCCGAATATTACTCCGCGCCGGCGGCTTAATCTGTTTCAGGATAGTTAAAGATAGTTCATTCAGCCGTCTGCAAGGGCTGGAACCAGGGCTTGGCGAGGAGGAATCGAAAGGGTAGGGGCTGAATGCAACAAACCCCGCACTGTCTTGCGACAGGCGGGGTTTGTTCTGACGAATATGGTTGCGGGAGCCGGATTTGAACCGACGACCTTCGGGTTATGAGCCCGACGAGCTACCAGGCTGCTCCATCCCGCGTCAGAGGGGCGCATTCTACGCATTTGCCATCGCTTGTCAAGGCTTGATATGACATTGGTTGCGATTGGAAAAACTGCGGCCAATAAAAAAGGCCACTGCGTGAACAGTGGCCTTTTCTTGAATCTGGTTGCGGGAGCCGGATTTGAACCGACGACCTTCGGGTTATGAGCCCGACGAGCTACCAGGCTGCTCCATCCCGCGCCTGTGGGATCGAATTCTACGGATTTCCCAACCGCTGTCAAGCGTTACTGCTTGATTTTTCGTGGGTTTTTCGTTCTGTGTAAATATAGAGGCAATAAAAAAGGCCACTGTATGAACAGTGGCCTTTTCTTGAATCTGGTTGCGGGAGCCGGATTTGAACCGACGACCTTCGGGTTATGAGCCCGACGAGCTACCAGGCTGCTCCATCCCGCGCCTGTGAGATCGAATTCTACGGATTTTCCCTTGCCTGTCAAGCATTTCCTCAAGAAAAACCTTTTTCGTTCAAACCCTTAGCGTGCCAGATCGCGCCGCAGCTCAGTGGCGACGGGGCTTGCAGGCCGATTGTCCGGTCCAGGCTGTCTCGTCCGTTGGCCATACGGTAATATCTGTATGAATTTACAGTAGTGACTGTCATCCATGTCCTTGCGCAAGATCATCCACATTGATTGTGACTGCTTCTACGCCGCCATCGAGATGCGCGATGACCCGCGCCTGGTCGGTCGTCCCATGGCGGTGGGTGGGCAGCCAGGTCAGCGTGGCGTGATCGCCACCTGTAACTACGAGGCGCGCGCCTATGGCGTGCGTTCGGCGATGGCATCGGGGCATGCCATGAAGCTGTGCCCCGACCTGGAGATCGTCAAGCCGCGTTTCGAGGCTTACCGTGAGGCGTCCCGCGAGATTCACGCGATCTTCCGGGACTACACCGAGTTGATCGAACCGCTGTCGCTGGACGAGGCTTACCTGGATGTCAGTGACAGCCAATGGTTCGCCGGCAGCGCCACGCGGATTGCCGAGGACATTCGCCGGCGGGTCGCCCAGCAACTGCATATCACGGTGTCCGCAGGCGTGGCGCCGAACAAGTTCCTGGCCAAGATCGCCAGCGATTGGCGCAAGCCCAATGGGTTGTTCGTCATTACCCCGGACCAAGTGGAGGAATTCGTCGCGGCTTTGCCGGTTGCCCGCTTGCATGGCGTGGGCAAGGTGACGGCGGATAAGCTTTCGCGATTGGGGATCGATACTTGCCTGTCATTGCGCGACTGGTCGAGGCTGGCGCTGGTGCGCGAATTTGGCAGCTTCGGCGAGCGCTTGTGGGGTCTGGCGCGAGGGATCGACGAGCGTGCGGTGCACAACGACAGTCGGCGGCAGTCGGTCAGCGTCGAGAACACCTACGATCATGACTTGCCCGACCTTGGCAGTTGCCTGGA
Organism: Pseudomonas sp. CCOS 191; assembly: GCF_001007005.1. Taxonomy (NCBI): domain Bacteria; kingdom Pseudomonadati; phylum Pseudomonadota; class Gammaproteobacteria; order Pseudomonadales; family Pseudomonadaceae; genus Pseudomonas; species Pseudomonas sp. CCOS 191. The sequence continues at coordinate 4,628,205 of NZ_LN847264.1, read as the reverse complement.
GAAGCTGCCTGACCTGCTCGCCAGTTTGAATGAGCGGATTGCGCGCATGGATAGCAGCTACCGGCCCGACAAGCCTTTCGTCAAGGTCAAGTTCCATGACTTCAGCCAGACCACGCTGGAGCAGGCTGGCGCGGGGCGAGACCTGGAGAGCTATCGGCAGTTGCTTAGCCAGGCGTTTGCCCGAGGTGGCAAGCCGGTGCGGTTGCTGGGGGTAGGGGTGAGGCTGCGGGATCTGCGTGGGGCGCTTGAGCAGTTGGAGTTGTTTCGGGACATATAAAGAAGAAGGGGCCGCACAAGCGGCCCCTTCTCGTTTTACTGCACGCCCGGATCGGCAACCAGTCGTCCGGTGGCCTTGGTCAGTGCCTGCAGAAACTCCTGCTGCAGCTCAGGATCGTTGCGCGTCAGTTCGATCAGGCTCTGTTCGAGTTCGCTGGCCTCTTCTTCCAGGCCCAGTTCCGACAGGCGCTTGACCCGATGTACCCACTGGCCGACATCGTCGTCCTCGAGGTCATCGAAAATGAGCTCGTGGGCCTCGAGCAACTTGCCGCGCAAATTGCCGCTGACCAGCAAGCTGGCATCGCCTCGTACCTGGTTTTCCTCATCCACCACCTGCAGGTGCAGGGTGCCGATATGGTTGAGGTTCTGCTCGGAGAACGGGCTGTCGAGCAGGTTCAGGCGCAGTACGCCATGCTTGTCGGTGGTCAGCTCGTGGGTCATCTTGCCAGCCTTGACCTCGACCAGACGCTCGTTCCACGGCAGGCTGATGGACTCTTCGCGCTTGCCTTTCTCGACCTCGTCGATGCCCGCCAGGTTCTGCTGGGCACGGCCGTTGGACGGTACGTTCATGAACGGGTTGACGCCCGCCACGCCATAGCTCAGCCAGTCGTGGGTGACGCTGTCCGGCAGGTTGCCCAAGGCGAACACATTGGCCACGTTGGCGCCGATGCCCGCCACCACGGCCACCGCGCCCAGCGGGATCTCGTAGATCTCCCGCCAGGGTTGGTAGGGGGTGTAGCGGTCGTAGCGGCGGGTCACTTCGAACTCGGTGACTTCGAATCGCTTGAGCTCATGAATGCGCACGCGCCGCTGCGGAAGCTCCATCACCTTCGGCTCGCCGACATCGATCTGCAGACTGTGCTCGAGCAGTTTGCGCTCGACGCGCTCCTCATGGTCGCTGCGCTGGGACATCTGGTTGGCGCAGCCGCCGAGGAGCAGGGCGCCGCACAGTGCGGCGCCCCCCAGGGTGTAGGTACTTCGCTTGGACATGATCACTCGCGTAACGGGTTATCAGCGGCGGATGCGGGCCTGCAGGAAGGTCAGCACTTCATTGAGCGGCAGTGCCTGGGCCTCCGACTCGGTGCGGTGCTTGTACTCCAGGTTGCCATCGGCCAGGCCGCGGTCGCTGACGACGATGCGGTGCGGGATGCCGATCAGCTCCATGTCGGCGAACTTGATGCCGGGGCTGGTCTTCTTGTCGCGGTCGTCCAGCAGGACTTCGAAACCTGCGGCGGTCAGTTCGGCGTACAGCTTGTCGGTAGCCTCACGGACCACATCGGTTTCGTAGCGCAGCGGCACCAGGGCGATCTGGAACGGGGCCAGGGCGTCATTCCAGATGATGCCCTTGTCGTCGTGGTTCTGCTCGATGGCGGCGGCGACCACACGGGACACGCCGATACCGTAGCAGCCCATCGACAGGACTACAGGCTTGCCGTTCTCACCCAGCACCTGGCACTTGAGTGCTTCGCTGTACTTGGTGCCGAGCTGGAAGATGTGGCCGACTTCGATGCCGCGCTTGATCACCAGGGTACCCTGGCCGTCCGGGCTCGGGTCGCCCTCGACCACGTTGCGCAGGTCAGCGACCTGTGGAACCGGCAGGTCGCGTTCCCAGTTCACGCCGAAGTAGTGCTTGTCGTCGATGTTGGCGCCGATGCCGAAGTCGCTCATCAGGGCGACCGAACGGTCGATGATGCACTCCAGCGGCAGGTTCAGCGGGCCGAGGGAGCCTGCGCCGGCACCGATGGCGGCACGCAGCTCGGCGTCGGTGGCCATCACCAGCGGGTCGGCGACCTGCTCCAGCTTGGTGGCCTTGATTTCGTTGAGCTCGTGGTCGCCACGGACGATCAGCGCGACCAGCTTGCCTTCCTCGGCACCGTGCACGATCAGGGTCTTGACGGTCTTCTCGATCGCCAGGCCGAAGTTTTCCACCAGTTGCGCGATGGTCTTGGCGTCCGGGGTATCGACCAGGCGCAGCTCTTCGGTCGGCGCCGGGCGCACGGTTTCGCGCGGAATGGCCTCGGCCTTCTCGATGTTGGCGGCGTAATCGGAGCTGTCGCTGAAGATCACGTCGTCTTCACCGGAGGAGGCGAGCACATGGAATTCGTGGGAGTAGCTGCCACCGATCGAACCGGTGTCGGCCTGCACCGGACGGAAGTCCAGGCCCAGGCGGGTGAAGATGTTGGAGTACGCCAGGTGCATGCGGTCGTAGGTTTCCTGCAGGGAAGCCTGGTCGGCATGGAAGGAGTAGGCGTCCTTCATGATGAACTCGCGGCCGCGCATCAGGCCGAAGCGCGGACGGATCTCGTCGCGGAACTTGGTCTGGATCTGGAACATGTTCAGCGGCAGCTGCTTGTAGCTGGACAGCTCGTTGCGCGCCAGGTCGGTGATGACCTCTTCGTGGGTCGGGCCGACGCAGAATTCGCGCTGGTGGCGGTCTTTCAGGCGCAACAGCTCGGGGCCGTACTGCTCCCAGCGGCCGGATTCCTGCCACAGTTCAGCTGGCTGGATGCTCGGCATCAGCACCTCGAGGGCGCCGGCGGCGGTCATTTCCTCGCGTACCACGGCTTCGACCTTGCGCATTACCCGCAGGCCCATCGGCAGCCAGGTGTACAGGCCGGAGGCCAGCTTGCGGATCATGCCGGCGCGCAGCATGAGCTGGTGGCTGATGACCACTGCATCGGCCGGGGTTTCTTTCTGGGTGGCGAGCAAATATTGACTGGTGCGCATGGTGAGCCGTGTCGATTGCCTGAATGTGAAATGACCCCGCATTGTACGGGGGCGAAACGAAAGCGTACAGAATGCAGCACTGGCGCGGTTCTGTCAGCCAAGAAAAAGCCCGGCGATCGCCGGGCTTCTTCATCTTGGGGCGTCGCAAACCTGGGTTTACAGGATGCTCAGCGGGTACTCGACGATCAGGCGCAGTTCATCCAGCGATGGCGAACCATACACATTGTCGGAGGAGCGGTAGGTCGCCTGGCGCACGCGCAGGCTCAAGTCCTTGGCCGGTCCTTCCTGCAACACGTACTTGATGTCGATGTCGCGTTCCCATTCCTTGCCGTTGTTGGTCAGGTTGGTATTGGCACCGGTGCCGTGGGCATAGCGGGTCATGAAGGTCAGGCCCGGGATGCCGTATTCGGCGAAGTTCAGGTCGTAGCGAGCCTGCCAGGACTTCTCGTCTTCGGCGTTGAAGTCGGAGCGGGCGATGGAGTTGGCGAGGAACACGGTACCGCCGCCGTCGACGCCATAGCCATATTGGCCGTCACCGGTCACGCGCTGGAAGGCCAGGGTGAAGGTGTGGGCGCCGATGTTGTAGGCGCCGGACAGGCTGAACGCGCGGTTGTCGAGCTTGGTGGTGCCGTCTTTGTCGGCACGTACCAGGCCGCGGCCATCGCTCTTGGTGTCATAGATGTTGAAGTCGAACACCAGGCCTTGCTTATCGGAGATCGGCAGTGCCCAGTTGACGTTGGCGTAGTACTTGCGCCAGTAGTCTTCGACCTTGGAGTAGTACAGGCTGGTGGACAGGCTGTCGGTGAAGGCATAGGTGCCGCCGAACACGTCGGCTTCCTTGAGACGGAAGCTGTCGCGGTTGGTCTGCTCTTGGGCGGTCAGGCTGGTGAAGCGACCGGCGTGTACGGTCAGGCCCTTGATCTCGTTGCTGGTGATCAAGGCGCCCTGGGCGATTTCCGGCAGCAGGCGGCTGTCGTCAGTAGCAAAGACAGGCAGCGCGGTGAACTGGTCACCGACTTTGAGCACGGTGTCGGAGATACGGAATTTGGCGGCTGCGCCCCCTTTCGAGTAGTCGTCCTGCGAGCGACCATCGGAGCCGGTCGGGAACAGGCCGGTACCGGCGCGGCCCTTGCCGCTGTCGAGTTTCAGGCCGAGCATGCCGATGGCGTCGACGCCCACGCCGACGGTGCCTTGGGTGAAGCCGGATTCATAAGTACCCAGGAAGCCCAGGCCGGTTTCTTCGCGGCGGCTCTGGCGATTGCCGTTTTCGTCCCGGTCGTTGTTGCGGAAGTCACGGCTGAAATACAGCATCCGGGTCTTGACGCTGAGCTTGCTGTCTTCGACAAAGCCCTTGGACTCATCCTGCGAAGAGGCGACAGCCATCTGCGAAGTCCCTGCCGCTACGGCCAGGGCGATCATGCTCCACTTCATCACGCGCATCGTGATTTGCTCCTTTGGTTTTTAGGAAGAGTACCGCCGCACCCAAGTGTTTTAGTTATAGGGCCGGCTCTTTCTTGTTATGTCGGCGAAAATGTATATCACGCGGACTATTCTTGGCGATATGGGCAGAAACAACCTTTCGGTAACTTTATGGCCATGTCGCTGTCAGTTGTCTCCATGTCGCAAATCACGCCCGTTTTATAGAGGCGTACAACGCCAGCGCTGTCTCGAAACCGTCATTTTTGTATAAATACAAAGTACGGCTTGTGAAACTCCCTGGTTTATCCGATGCCGCTGTTGTTATTTGTCGCATTCACCCTGCAATGCAGGGAGCATGCCGACTTGGCGAGTAACGAATGCAACAAGCATGCTCAAAATCACGAACCTTTGATGAAATTTTCACAAAAGCCCTGCCTGTAGCCGGAAAACCTCCGAAAACACGGGCTGCGACCGGTTTGGTGGCGGTTCACGGTGATCTCTGGCGTATGCACGTGAAGCTGCCTTCCAAGTCAAGGTGTTACCGACGATTGTTTATCCTGGCTGTTTTATGTGACGGATGTGTGGTGGAGGTCTGACGAGCGGCATCATTTTGGTGCGAAAAGTAGCGCTGTGTTACCGAAGCGGGGCGTCGATGTTGTCATTCGCGTGCTACAAAAGGCTCGAATCGACGTCGGCGGGTGTGGCAAATGCCGAAGCAGAGTATCCTTGCGCCCCTGTGCCCGGCCGGTTGGAAGGGCTGTATCGCTAGTAAGGAGGTTTGCCGTGTTCACCCTCGATTCGCGTCTGCAGGAAGATTCCCTGGTGCTGGGCGACCTGCCGCTGTGCCGCCTGCTGCTGAGCAAGGATGCCAACTACCCGTGGTTCATCCTGGTGCCGCGTCGCGCCGATATCACTGAGGTGTTCGAGCTCGAGGAAGCGGACCAGCAGCAGTTGTGGGTCGAGACGAGCGCCCTGGCCGAGGCGTTGAAGGATGCCTTTGCCGCCGACAAGATGAACGTCGCGGCCCTGGGCAATGTGGTCAGCCAGCTGCACATGCATGTGATCGTGCGCCACCGTGATGATGCCGCCTGGCCCGCCCCGGTCTGGGGCAAGGTGGCGGCCATCGGCTACACCCAGGAGCAGCTCGACGGTATTCGCCAGCAAGTGCGTGCGCTGCTGGGTGAGAGCTTCAAGGAGGCTTGAGGATGTCGCAGGAACTGGAAATGCGCATGATCGAGCTGGAGACCCGCCAGGCGTTTCAGGATGACAGCTTGCAAGCGCTCAATGATGTGATTGTCGAGCAGAGTCGGGTGATCGAGCGCCTGCAATTGCAGATGGCGGAGCTGATCAAACGCTACGAGGAGATGGCCGGCCAGCAGGGTGGCGGGGAAGAAGAAGCGCCGCCGCCTCACTATTGAGCACGGCGGCGGCACAGGTTCAGCGGCGCGCGACGGCGACCACGTCTTCGGCCTGCAGGCCTTTGTCGCGGTGCATCACCGAGAACTCCACGCGCTGGCCTTCGACCAGTACACGGTGGCCCTCGCCACGGATGGCGCGAAAGTGCACGAAGATATCGTCACCGGAGTCGCGGGAGATGAACCCGAAGCCCTTGGAGGTGTTGAACCACTTCACGGTGCCGGTATCGCGCAGGCCGGCCTCCTGCGGATTTCCCTGGCTGGCGCGGGCCTTTCGCGTGCCGCGAACGAAGCCGGCCACCAGGTGCAGCACGCTGGCGAGGAAGGCGCAGGCCAGTGCTGGCAGGTTGCCAAGCTCCGGCCGGGCCAGCAGGGTGAGGGTCTGCAGGACCACGGCCACGACCAGCAGGATGCTGGTGGCGTGTTGCAGCTGTTGGCGCATGCCTTTGTAGTACTGTGGCAGTACCGGGGCAATCACCAGGTTGAGCAGGCCGAGCAGCGCCAGGTAGACGGCCTCGGGTTGCTGCAGGAAGGGTGTTGCGTCAGTTTTCAAGGTGGGTATGAGCGATAGCAGCAAAGCCGCCACGCCCGTCACCAGATGGACGATCTTGAACATTGGGTTTGGCTCACGTTGATAAGGCCGATCACAGGATGAGCTGGTCGCACGGTGCGCGTGAACTGTAGGCGCGAAAACGTGACGGGCCAGCCTATGCACCCGGCACTGACAATCCGCACGGGTGGCACACTGCCTATTTAACAGCAAAGGCGGGGGCTTCTCAAACCGATTGGCGCCGACGGCTGTCAGTGCAGCCTTGTGCCGCATGCGCCGGTAACCAACTCTTGTTAGAGTGTTTGCTGCCTGCTTGATGATCAAGCCTTATGGAAAGGGGAGCTTCATGGCAATCGATATCGGTATCAGTGAAGAAGATCGCAAGTCCATCGTCGATGGGTTGTCCCGCCTGTTGTCGGATACCTATGTGTTGTATCTGAAAACCCATAACTTCCATTGGAACGTCACCGGTCCGTCGTTCCGCACCCTGCACCTGATGTTCGAGGAGCAATACAACGAGCTGGCCCTGGCGGTCGATTCGATCGCCGAGCGTATCCGTGCCCTGGGCTTCCCGGCGCCGGGTTCCTATGCCTTTTATGCCCGCCACTCTTCGATCAAGGAAGAGGAGGGCGTACCGCCTGCCGAAGAGATGATCCGCCAGCTGGTGCAGGGGCAGGAGGCCGTGGTGCGTACCGCTCGCAGCATCTTCCCGGTGGTGGACAAGGTCAGCGACGAGCCGACCGCTGACCTGCTGACCCAGCGCATGCAGGTGCACGAAAAAACGGCATGGATGCTGCGCGTCTTGCTCGACGGGAACTGATTACCGCTTGACCGTCGTTTGACCCAGTCAAACCAGGCCCGATGCCTTCGCAGGTATCGGGCCTGCGCGTTTGCGGGGAAGGCTTTGCCGCTGCTACCGGCATGATCGGGTGGCGCTTCATGAAACACATGGATCCGTTCGCAAGGCGGGCGGGGGTGTGGTTTCGAGATGATGGAGCGGTGCGGTGGACAATCCGATGCGTGGTATCGACGGCAATGCGAGGCACAGGCAGGGCGTGGGCAGCCCCCGGGTCGATCCGTTCAGGCGGGACTTCGACATGGCGCAGGCGGGGCCTGTGTCACGCTCGGTGCGGCTCAACGGTTTTGCCACCTGCCTGCGTCTGGAGGTGGTGTACTGGCGCATCCTGGAGCGCATCGCCCAGGCCAACCGCTGTTCGGTGAGCGCGGTGCTGTCCTATGTGGACCGCGAAGTGCACCTTCGCCATGGCGGGGTGAGGAATTTCAGCGGGCTGGTCCGGGTGATCTGCGTCACCTGGTTGCAGGAGGCGCGGGACGTACACTGATCGCCGGGCTGCACAGCACTCCTTAACCATATATAATCCCGCTCTTTGCTGCCTTGGGCAGCGTGCGATGTGGTTGACGAGAGACGCCATGCCCCTTTACGACTATCAATGTGCATCCTGCGAACACCGCATGGAGGTGTTGCAGAAGATCAGTGCCGCGCCGCTGACCGATTGCCCGGCATGCCAGGCGCCGGCATTGAAGAAGCAGCTGTCGGTCCCCGGCTTCCGCCTGAGCGGCAACGGCTGGTACGAGACCGACTTCAAGACCGGGGCGAAAAAGAATCTGGCAGGCGGCGACAAGGCCGACTGAGTTGAATTGCACCGACCAGGTCTTGCAGTATTAGCCCCTTGGGCGGCCAAGACCTCCACCGAACATACGAATCACGAGAAGCGAAACCACGACCATGATGCGCAGCCATTATTGCGGCCAACTGAACGAGTCCCTGGACGGCCAGGAAGTCACCCTTTGCGGCTGGGTCCATCGTCGCCGCGACCACGGCGGGGTGATTTTCCTCGACATCCGTGACCGCGAAGGCATGGCCCAGGTCGTGTTCGATCCGGATCGCGCAGAAACCTTCGCCGCCGCCGACCGCGTGCGCAGCGAATACGTCGTGCAGATCACCGGCAAGGTACGCAAGCGCCCGGATGGCGCAGTGAACGCCAACATGGCCTCCGGCGCCATCGAGATCCTCGGTTACCAGCTGACCGTGCTCAACGAAGCCGAAACGCCGCCGTTCCCGCTGAACGAATACTCCGACGTGGGCGAAGAAACCCGCCTGCGCTACCGCTTCATCGACCTGCGTCGCCCGGAAATGGCCGACAAGCTGCGCCTGCGCTCGCGCATCACCAGCAGCATCCGTCGCTTCCTCGACGAGAACGGCTTCCTCGACGTCGAGACGCCGATCCTCACCCGCGCCACGCCGGAAGGCGCCCGTGACTACCTGGTGCCAAGCCGTACCCACGCCGGCAGCTTCTTTGCACTGCCGCAGTCGCCACAGCTGTTCAAGCAGCTGCTGATGGTCGCCGGCTTCGACCGCTACTACCAGATCGCCAAGTGCTTCCGCGACGAAGACCTGCGTGCCGACCGCCAGCCGGAATTCACCCAGATCGACATCGAGACCAGCTTCCTCGACGAGTCCGAGATCATGGGCCTCACCGAGAGCATGATCCGCAAGCTGTTCAAGGAAGTCCTGGACCTGGAGTTCGGTGACTTCCCGCACATGACCTACGAAGAGGCCATGCGCCGCTACGGCTCCGACAAGCCGGACCTGCGTATCCCGCTGGAACTGATCGACGTTGCCGACCAGCTCAAGGATGTCGACTTCAAGGTCTTCGCCGGCCCCGCCAACGATCCGAAGTGCCGCGTCACCGCGCTGCGCCTGCCGGGCGGCGCCAGCATGCCGCGCAGCAAGATCGACGAGTACACCAAGTTCGTCGGCATCTACGGTGCCAAGGGCCTGGCCTACATCAAGGTCAACGAGCGCGCCAAGGGTGTCGAGGGTCTGCAGTCGCCGATCGTCAAGAACATCCCCGAGGCCAACCTCAACACCATCCTCGACCGCGTTGGCGCAGTCGATGGCGACATCGTGTTCTTCGGCGCCGACAAGGCCAAGATCGTCAGCGAAGCCCTGGGCGCGCTGCGTATCCGCCTGGGTCATGACTTCGAGCTGCTGACCTGCCAGTGGGCACCGATGTGGGTCGTCGACTTCCCGATGTTCGAAGAGAACGAAGACGGCAGCTTCACCGCGCTGCACCACCCGTTCACCGCGCCGAAGTGCACCCCCGAGGAGCTGGAGGCCAATCCGGCCACCGCGCTGTCGCGTGCCTACGACATGGTGCTCAACGGCACCGAGCTGGGTGGCGGTTCGATCCGTATCCACCGCAAAGAGATGCAACAGGCGGTGTTCCGCCTGCTGGGTATCGAGGCGGCGGAACAGGAAGAGAAGTTCGGCTTCCTGCTCGACGCCCTGAAGTTCGGCGCACCGCCTCACGGTGGCCTGGCCTTCGGCCTGGACCGCCTGGTCATGCTGATGACCGGCGCGCAGTCGATCCGTGAAGTGATCGCCTTCCCGAAAACCCAGAGCGCCGCGTGCGTCATGACCCAGGCCCCGGGCATGGTCGACGCCAAGGCCCTGCGTGAGCTGCACATCCGTCTGCGCGAGCAGACCAAGGTCGAGTGATCGATCGGGGCGCCCCGGTAACGGGGTGCCCCCGCGGTTGAGGCGCAGGATTCTTCACGTTCCGCCCTTCGGGGCGGAACCTGTTTCTGTTTCAAGGATTTGGAGTCGTTATGGCCGGTCATTCCAAGTGGGCGAACATCAAGCACCGCAAAGAACGCCAGGATGCCAAGAGAGGCAAGATCTTCACCAAGTGGATCCGCGAACTGACCGTCGCTGCCAAGCAAGGTGGTGGTGATCCGGCGTCCAACCCGCGCCTGCGCCTGGCGCTGGACAAGGCCCTGGGTGCCAACATGAGCCGCGACATCATCGATCGTGCCGTGGCCCGCGGTGCCGGCACCAACGAAAGCGACAACGTCGAAGAGCTCAGCTACGAGGGTTACGGCCCGGGCGGCGTGGCGATCATGGTCGAAGCCATGACCGACAACCGCAACCGTACTGCCGCGGCCGTGCGTCATGCCTTCACCAAGTGCGGTGGCAACCTGGGCACCGACGGCTCGGTGGCCTACCTGTTCGAGCGCAAGGGGCAGATCAGCTTCGCTGCCGAGCTGAACGTGGACGAGGATGCGCTGATGGAAGCCGCGATGGAGGCCGATGCCGACGATGTGGTGGTCAACGACGACGGCTCCTTTGACGTTTTCACCTCGTTCAACAGCTTCTATGCCGTGCGCAACGCCCTGGAAGAGGCCGGCTTCAAGGCGTCCGACGCCGAGATCGTGATGCAGCCGACCACCAGCGCCGAGTTGGACCAGGACGGTGCGGAGAAGGTGCTCAAGCTGATCGACATGCTCGAGGACCTGGATGACGTGCAGAACGTCTACTCCAACGCACAGATCTCCGATGAGATCATGGAAACGCTGGGCTGATCGTTTCGGCTATCGGCTGTAGCGCGGGGCAAGCCCGCTCCCACAAGGCCTGCGCCAGTTTGCGGTGTAGTCTTTGTGGGGGCGGGCTTGTCCCGCGATAAGGCCGGCAAATTCGCACACCTTTGTAGGCGCTATGACTCTCATTCTTGGTATCGACCCCGGCTCGCGCATCACCGGTTTTGGCGTGGTCCGCCAGACTGCCCGTGGCTGCGAGTACGTGGCGTCGGGCTGTATACGCACTGGCGGCGGTGAGCTGCACGAGCGTCTGCAGATCGTCTTTCGCGGTGTCAGCGAGATCATCCGCCAACATGAGCCGGTGACCATGGGCATCGAGCGGGTGTTCATGGCGCGCAACGCCGATTCGGCGCTCAAGCTTGGCCAGGCCCGGGGGGCAGCCATCGTCGCCGCCGCCGAGGCGGGCCTTGAGATCGCCGAATACACCGCCAGCCAGGTCAAGCAGGCCGTGGCCGGCACCGGCGGCGCCAACAAGGAACAGGTGATGATGATGGTCATGCACCTGCTCAAGCTGACCCAGAAGCCGCAGATCGACGCCTCCGACGCCCTGGCCATCGCCTTGTGCCATGCCCATACCCGCTCCAGCCTCATCCCCCACGGGTTGGCGACAGCCCGGCGCCGTGGCGGACGCTTGCGTCTGTAACCGCTTCATGCGGTGATACACATTTTGTCCGGGTGAAGCACTCTCCCGGCGCATTTGCTGATAGGGTGGACCGGTTTTCGACCGGCGCCCGAGAGGAAGGATCGGAACGTGATTGGACGTTTGCGTGGCACCCTGGCGGAAAAACAGCCGCCGCACCTGATTATCGACGTCAACGGCCTGGGCTATGAGCTCGAAGTGCCGATGACCACGCTGTACCGTCTGCCCAAGCTGGGCGAGACCGTCACCCTGCACACTCATCTGGTGGTGCGTGAAGACGCCCATCTGCTGTACGGCTTCTTCGAAAAACGTGAGCGCGAGCTGTTCCGTGAGTTGATCCGCCTCAATGGCGTTGGCCCGAAACTGGCGCTGGCGCTGATGTCGGGGCTCGAGGCCGATGAGCTGGTGCGTTGCGTCCAGGCCCAGGATGCCTCCGCTCTGGTGCGTGTGCCCGGTGTCGGCAAGAAGACTGCCGAGCGCCTGCTGGTCGAGCTCAAGGATCGCTTCAAGGCCTGGGAAACCTCGCCGGCCATGTTCGCCCTGGTGTCCGACGGGCCGGTGCCGGTGGCCAGTGTCTCCAACGCCGAGGCCGACGCGGTCAGCGCCCTGGTGTCGCTGGGCTACAAGCCGCAGGAAGCCAGCAAGGCGATTGCCGCCATCGAGGGCAAGGCCAACCTCAGCAGTGAGGAACTGATCCGTCGCAGCCTCAAAGGGATGATTACCAAGTGATCGAGACCGACCGCCTGATCGCCGCCTCCGGACGCGACCGCGAAGAGGTCCAGGATCGTGCGATCCGCCCGCTGAGCCTGGACGAGTACATCGGCCAGCCGGTGGTGCGCGAGCAGATGTCGCTGTTCATCCAGGCCGCGCGCGGGCGCAGCGAGTCGCTTGATCACACCCTGATCTTCGGTCCGCCGGGCCTGGGCAAGACCACGTTGGCCAACATCATCGCCCACGAGATGGGCGTGTCGGTCAAGAGCACGTCCGGCCCGATTCTCGAACGGCCCGGTGACCTGGCGGCGATGCTGACCAATCTCGAGCCGCATGACGTGCTGTTCATCGACGAGATCCACCGTTTGTCGCCGGTGGTCGAGGAAGTGCTCTATCCCGCGATGGAAGATTTCCAGCTGGACATCATGATCGGCGAGGGCCCGGCCGCGCGCTCGATCAAGCTCGACCTGCCGCCGTTCACCCTGGTCGGCGCCACCACCCGCGCCGGCATGCTGACCAACCCGCTGCGTGACCGCTTCGGTATTGTCCAGCGCCTGGAGTTCTACAGCGACAGGGACCTGGCGACCATCGTCAGCCGTTCGGCCGGCATCCTCGGCTTGCCCATGGACGACAAGGGCGCATTCGAGATCGCCCGCCGGGCGCGTGGCACCCCGCGGATCGCCAATCGCCTGCTGCGGCGGGTGCGCGACTTTGCCGAAGTGCGCGGCAAGGGCGAGATCACCAAGGCGGTCGCGGACATGGCGCTGAACCTGCTGGATGTCGACGAGCGTGGCTTCGATCACTCCGACCGGCGTCTGCTGCTGACCATGATCGAGAAGTTCGACGGTGGTCCGGTGGGGCTCGACAATATTGCCGCGGCGATCGGCGAGGAGCGCCACACCATCGAGGACGTGCTCGAGCCCTATCTCATCCAGCAGGGCTATATCATGCGTACCCCCCGGGGCCGTGTGGTCACCCGGCACGCCTACCTGCATTTCGGCCTGAACATTCCCGGGCGTTTTTGCGAGGGCGGGGAATATGCCGCGCAAGACGACGAATGACAGATCGAATCGGCATTTTCGTGGTCCTACCGCTGGCATGCCCTGGGCTCGCTGGCAATACGACATTATCGATGCAAAAACAGTTGCCGCAGCGGATTGGCAAGCACAGGAGTAAGCACTAGAGTATGCGCGCGCAAAATGGGCTGGAACCGTTCGCACACCGCTGTCGCGTCTATTACGAGGATACCGACGCCGGTGGCGTGGTGTATTACGTCAACTACCTCAAATTCATGGAGCGCGCACGCACCGAGCGGCTGCGTCACCTGGGGTTCTCCCAGGCCCAGCTGGCGCAGGACAATTTGTTGTTCGTGGTCCATTCCAGCGAGGCGCGCTATCACGCGCCGGCCCGCCTGGACGACGAGTTGCGGGTAACCGCGCAAGTACTTGAATTGAATCGTGCCAGCCTGCGCTTCGTGCAGCAGGTGTGGCGAGCAAAGGATGAAGTGCTGCTCTGCGAGGGGCAGTTCCTGGTGGCTGCCGTGCGCGCCGACACTTTCAAACCCCGGGCCATTCCCCCAGAACTGCGCGACGCCTTCCTGGCGGACGGCACGGGTACTCAATCGAACGCAGGAGAATAAGCGTGGAAGCAAACGTCGTCGACCATACCTCCATGTGGAGCCTGGTCGCCAATGCCAGTGTCGTGGTTCAGCTGGTAATGCTGACCCTCGTGGCAGCCTCGGTGACCTCTTGGATCATGATCTTCCAGCGCAGCACCATGCTGCGCGCCGGTCGTCGTGCACTGGACGCTTTCGAAGAGCGCTTCTGGTCGGGCATCGACCTGTCCAAGCTGTACCGCCAGGCGGGCAGCAACCCTGACCCGGACTCGGGTGTCGAGCAGGTCTTCCGTGCCGGCTTCAAGGAATTCTCGCGCCTGCGCCAGCAACCAGGTGTCGACCCGGACGCGGTCATGGAAGGGGTAGGGCGTGCCATGCGCGTGGCCATCTCCCGCGAGGAAGAAAAGCTCGAGCAGAGCCTGCCGTTCCTGGCCACCGTCGGTTCCACCAGCCCGTACATCGGTCTGTTCGGTACCGTGTGGGGCATCATGAACTCCTTCCGCGGCCTGGCCAGCGCCCAGCAGGCCACCCTGGCCACCGTGGCCCCGGGTATTGCCGAGGCCCTGATCGCCACTGCGATCGGCCTGTTCGCCGCGATCCCGGCGGTTATCGCCTACAACCGTTTTGCCGCGCGCAGTGAAGTGCTGATCGGGCGCTACTACACGTTCGCCGACGAGTTCCAGGCGATCCTGCACCGCAAAGTACACACCAGCGAAGAGTGATCAGGTAGAAACCCATGGCCCGAGTTCGCCACAAACGCAAGCCGGTCGCCGAGATGAACGTGGTGCCCTACATCGACGTGATGCTGGTGCTACTGGTTATCTTCATGGTGACCGCCCCGATGCTCAACCAGGGCGTGAAGGTGGACCTGCCCAAGGTTTCCAGCGAAGCCCTGCCGCAGGACAACAACGTCCAGGTCCTGACCATCTCGATCAAGGCCGACAAGACCTACTATTGGAACCTCGGCAGCGAAGTCGACACCGACAAGCAGATGGACAAGGCCATGACCTTGCCGGACATGACCAGCGCGGTGACCAAGATCATCGCCGCCGGTCGTGACCAGGGCAAGCAGACCCAGGTCTTCATCCGTGGTGACAAGGCTGTCGACTACGGTGCGGTGATGGGCGCCATGGGCGGGTTGCAGAAGGCCGGTGTCGGTAACGTTGGCCTGATTACCGAGGCGCCCTGATGCAACAGCGAGAGCCATCCGCCTCGGAAAGCTACTTCTGGCCCAGTGTCTGGGCCATTGCGCTGCACGTGCTGGTGTTCGGCATGCTGTTCGTCAGCTTCGCCATGACGCCCGAGCTGCCGCCCTCCAAGCCTATCGTCCAGGCCACGCTGTACCAGCTCAAGTCCAAGAGCCAGGCGACCACCCAGACCAATCAGAAGATTGCCGGGGAGGCGAAGAAAACCGCCTCGCGCCAGACCGAGGTCGAACAGCTGGAGCAGAAGAAGGTCGAGCAAGAGGCCGTGAAGGCCGCGGAACAAAAGAAAGCCGACGCCGCTCAAAAGGCCGAGGAGGCTCGCGAAGCCGCCGAGGCGAAGAAAGCCGAAGACGCCGCCAAGGCCGCCGAGCAGAAGAAAGCCGCCGAGGCCAAGAAAGCCGAGGAAGCGAAAAAGGCCGCCGAGAAGCAGCAGGCCGACATCGCCAAGAAGAAGGCTGAGGACGAGGCCAAGAAGAAGGCCGAGGAAGAAGCCAAGAAACAGGCCGCGGAAGAGGCGAAGAAGAAAGCCGCCGAAGACGCGAAGAAAAAAGCAGCCGAGGACGCCAAGAAGAAAGCGGCGGCCGAGGATGCGAAGAAGAAGGCAGCTGAAGAGGCCAAGAAAAAGGCCGCGGCAGACGCCCAGAAGAAAAAGGCACAGGAAGCGGCCCGCAAGGCGGCGGAAGACAAGAAGGCCCAGGCACTCGCCGAGCTGTTGTCCGACACCACCGAACGGCAGCAGGCGCTGGCCGACGAGCAGGGTGACCAGGTGGCCGGCGACTTCGACGACCTGATCCGCATGCGCGCGGCCGAAGGTTGGGCGCGTCCGCCATCCGCGCGCAAGGGCATGACGGTAGTTCTGCAGATCAACATGCTGCCGGACGGCACCCTCACCAACGTGAGTGTGGCCAAGTCCAGTGGCGACGGTCCGTTCGACAGCTCGGCCGTGGCCGCGGTGAAGAACATTGGTCGGTTGACCGAAATGCAGGGCTTGAAGCCGAACGAGTTCAATCCGTATCGTTCATTCAAGATGACATTTACACCTGAGGATCTAGCGTTGTGATTAAACGTCTGAGAGGACTCCTGGTCTTGCTCTGCTGCGTGGCAGGCATGGCGATGGCAGAGGAAAAGAACATCCTGGTCACCAGCGGTAGCGACCGGGCAACTCCCATTGCGGTAGTGCCGTTCGGTGTCCAGGGCGGCAGCGTGCTGCCGGAAGACATGGCCGATATCATCGGCAACGACCTGCGCAACTCCGGCTACTACGCGCCGATCCCGCGGCAGAACATGATCAGCCAGCCAAGCCAGGCCAGCGAAGTGATCTTCCGTGACTGGAAAGCGCTGGGCGCCCAGTACGTCATGGTCGGCAGCATCGTGCCGGCCGGTGGTCGCCTGCAGGTGCAGTACGCCCTGTTCAACGTCGCCACCGAGCAGCAGGTGTTGACCGGCAGCGTGGCCGGCGGCGTCGACCAACTGCGCGACATGTCCCACTACATCGCCGACCAGTCGTTCGAGAAGCTCACCGGCATCAAGGGTGCGTTCTCCACCCGCATGCTGTACGTGACCGCCGAGCGCTTCTCGACCAACAACACCCGTTACACCCTGCAGCGTTCGGACTACGACGGTGCCCGTGCGGTGACCCTGCTGCAGTCGCGTGAACCGATCCTGTCGCCGCGTTTCGCGCCGGATGGCAAGCGTATCGCCTATGTCTCGTTCGAGCAGAAGCGCCCGCGCATCTTCATCCAGCACATCGATACCGGTCGCCGCGAGCAGATCACCAACTTCGAAGGCCTGAACGGCGCGCCTGCCTGGTCGCCTGACGGTTCGCGCCTGGCGTTCGTGCTGTCGAAAGACGGCAACCCGGACATCTATGTGATGAACGTGGCCTCGCGCCAGATCACCCGTGTCACCGCCGGCCCCGGTATCAATACCGAGCCGTTCTGGGGCAAGGATGGCAACACCCTGTACTTCACCTCCGACCGTGGCGGCAAGCCGCAGATCTACAAACAGTCGGTCGGTGGCGGTGGTGCCGAGCGCGTGACGTTCGTGGGCAACTACAACGCCAACCCGAAACTGTCGGCGGATGAAAAGACCCTGGTGATGATCCATCGCCAGCAGGGTTTCACCAACTTCAAGGTGGCCGCGCAGGACCTGCAACGTGGAAGTGTAAAGATTCTCTCCGAGACCAGTCTTGATGAGTCTCCCACTGTTGCGCCAAACGGCACCATGCTAATCTACGCCACCCGCCAGCAGGGCCGGGGAGTCTTGATGCTCGTGTCGCTTAACGGCCGCGTGAGGCTCCCACTTCCTACCGCTCAAGGCGAAGTCAGAGAACCGTCCTGGTCCCCTTACCTGAACTGATTGCGGCGTAACACGTTTTGCTTAACACACTGGGGTTTCATTAGGAGTTTCACGATGGAAATGCTGAAGTTTGGTAAATTCGCTGCGCTGGCTCTGGCCATGGCTGTAGCTGTAGGTTGCTCCTCGAAAGGCGGCGACAACGCTGGTGAAGGCGCTGTTGATCCGAACGCTGGCTACGGTGCCAACACTGGCGCTGTTGACGGTTCCCTGAGCGAAGAAGCCGCCCTGCGCGCAATCACCACCTTCTACTTCGAATACGACAGCTCGGACCTGAAGCCAGAAGCCATGCGCGCTCTGGACGTTCACGCCAAGGACCTGAAGTCCAACGGCAACCGCGTTGTCCTGGAAGGCAACACCGACGAGCGCGGCACCCGCGAGTACAACATGGCTCTGGGTGAGCGTCGTGCCAAGGCCGTTCAGCGCTACCTGGTTCTGCAGGGCGTTTCCCCTGCTCAGCTGGAACTGGTTTCCTACGGCGAAGAGCGTCCAGTTGCCACCGGCAACGACGAGCAGTCCTGGGCTCAGAACCGTCGCGTAGAACTGCGTAAGTAAGTTCCTATGCGTATGTGCCGTCGTGCTGTAACCGTCCTCGCACTCAGCCTGCCCCTTTCGGCGTGGGCTGCGGTTCCCGTAGTAGATGACAACGCGGGTGGCTATCCACCCGCGGGTTATGGCACGAGCGGCGCCTATGCCGGAGCAGGGGCTTCGGCCCCTGCTTCTGCAAATGGCCAGCTGTTCATGCAGCTGCAGCAGATGCAGGACCAGATTTCCCGCCAGCAAGGCATCATCGAAGAGCTGCAGAACGATGTGTCGCGCATGAAGCAGGAAAACCTCGAGCGCTACCAGGATCTCGACCGCCGCATCAGCAGCGGTGCCGCGCCTGCCGCGACTCCAGACAATTCTTCCACCGGTGGCGCGAACAACGCAGCCACGGGTGCGGCCGCCGGCGCCAATGCCGCGCAGCCACCGGCCGCGAGCAGCGAGCCGGGCGATCCGGCGAAAGAGAAGCTGTATTACGACGCCGCTTTCGACCTGATCAAGCAGAAGGACTTCGACAAGGCCAGCCAGGCCTTCAACGCCTTCCTGCGCAAGTACCCCAACAGCCAGTACGCCGGCAATGCCCAGTACTGGCTCGGCGAGGTCAACCTGGCCAAGGGCGACCTGCAGGGTGCCAGCCAGGCATTCGCCGAGGTCGGCCAGAAGTACCCGAAACACAGCAAGGTGCCGGATTCGCTGTACAAGCTGGCCGACGTCGAGCGCCGCATGGGCCACACCGACAAGGTCAAGGGTATCCTGCAGCAGGTCATCACCCAGTACCCCGGCACTTCCGCCGCGCAACTGGCGCAACGCGACCTGCAAAAGCTCTGAACGACCCGTTGAAGAAGAAACCCGCGCTTGTCGCGGGTTTTTTCGTTAGAATCACGGCCCTTTTTTCGTAAACACGCTGCTGCGGATAACGCTTTGTCGAGTCCGCGACAGTGCCTGACGGAGGCGGACAGCCTGTTCAGCTGTCACGCCCGTGGCGATCATGCAAGACACATTACGCATCACCGAAGTGTTTTACTCGTTGCAGGGTGAAACGCGAACGGCCGGGCTGCCCACGGTTTTCGTGCGCCTGACCGGTTGCCCCCTGCGCTGCCAGTACTGCGACAGTGCCTATGCCTTCAGTGGCGGCACTATCCGCACCCTCGACTCCATTGTTGAGCAGGTGGCCGGCTTCAAGCCGCGCTACGTCTGCGTGACTGGTGGCGAGCCTCTGGCCCAGCCCAACGCGCTGCCTCTGCTGCAACGCCTGTGCGATGCCGGTTACGACGTGTCGCTGGAAACCAGTGGCGCTCTCGACATCAGTGGCGTCGACACCCGGGTCAGCCGCGTGGTCGACCTCAAGACCCCAGGCTCCGAGGAGTCTCACCGCAATCGCTACGAGAATATCGAGCTGCTGACCGGCAACGACCAGGTCAAGTTCGTCATCTGTTCCCGCGAGGACTACGATTGGGCGGTTTCCAAGCTGATCCAGTACAACCTGGCCGAGCGCGCCAGTGAAGTGCTGTTTTCGCCCAGCCACCATCAGGTGAGCGCCACCGATCTGGCCGACTGGATCGTCGCCGACAACCTGCCCGTACGCTTCCAGCTGCAGCTGCACAAGCTGCTGTGGAACGACGAACCCGGACGTTGAGGAGAAAGACATGACTGACAAACGCGCGGTAATCCTGTTGTCCGGTGGCCTGGATTCGGCCACCGTGGTAGCCATGGCCAAGGCCGACGGCTACCAGTGCTACACCATGAGCTTCGACTACGGCCAGCGCCATCGCGCCGAGCTCAACGCCGCGGCGCGGGTGGCCCGTGACCTGGGCGTGGTCGAGCACAAGGTGATCGGCCTGAACCTCGATGGCATCGGTGGCTCGGCCCTGACCGACAGCAGCATCGATGTGCCCGAGGCGCCGAGCGAGGGGATTCCGGTCACCTACGTGCCGGCTCGCAACACCGTGTTCCTGTCCCTGGCGCTGGGCTGGGCGGAGGTGCTCGAAGCCCGTGACATCTTCATTGGTGTCAACGCCGTGGATTACTCCGGCTACCCTGACTGCCGCCCGGAATTCGTCGAGGCCTTCGAGCGCATGGCCAACCTGGCTACCAAGGCCGGCGTGGAAGGGCAGGGCTTCCGTATCCAGGCGCCGCTGCAGAACCTGAGCAAGGCACAGATCGTCCAGGTGGGGATCGCCCGTGGCGTGGACTACAGCCTGACCGTTTCCTGCTACCAGGCCGATGATGCCGGGCGTGCCTGTGGCAAATGCGACAGCTGCCGCCTGCGCGCTGATGGCTTCAAGGCCGCCGGTGTAGAGGACCCCACTCGGTATTTTTGAAAAAAATTTGCGATGGGGTGTTGAATTCTTCTGAGAAATCAGTAATATACGCGCCATCCAACGGGTCGTTAGCTCAGTTGGTAGAGCAGTTGGCTTTTAACCAATTGGTCGTAGGTTCGAATCCTACACGACCCACCATATGCAGTACGAAAGAGCCCGCCTTCATGGCGGGCTTTTTCATGCCTGTCGAAAAGTGGCCTGGCCCACTCTCAACGATTCAGCCGTCGTGCATCCAAGGCATCGCGTGCCTGGTAGGCGGTGTAGGTGGCCTGCGCAGCCACCAGGCCGGCCAGGCCGAAGGTGCGATCGAGGCCGAACCGACTGAAACCACTCGGGATCGGCAGGCGGTGGGCGATGGCGTCCGCAAGGACTTCGCCGGCCACCGTGGTCGGGGCCATGCCGTGACCGCCGAAACCGACCGCGTGCCAGATGCCGTTGTCGTCCTGGCCGATCTGCGCCATCTGGTGGCGTCCATAGC
This sequence comes from Pseudomonas sp. CCOS 191, assembly GCF_001007005.1. Lineage (NCBI taxonomy): Bacteria > Pseudomonadati > Pseudomonadota > Gammaproteobacteria > Pseudomonadales > Pseudomonadaceae > Pseudomonas > Pseudomonas sp. CCOS 191. Next base: position 4,607,549 of record NZ_LN847264.1, on the reverse strand, counting down.
TCATCAGGCCGCCCCAGGAGTATTCCAGCTCCACGTCCTCGAGTTGCGGATAGACGCTCACCAGATCGGCCTTGAGCAGCTTGGCGATGGCTTGCGGCCCGCGATCGAGAATGGAGATGCGTCCGCCCCAGAGGACCCGGGTGTCTTTCAGCGGGCGGTAGTAATCGAAGGCGAAGCGTGTGTCGTAGATGGCCGACTGGCAGTCGATGGCGTCCTGCAGGCGTGCGCCCAGTGGCGCGGTGGTCACCACGTAGGTGGCAATCGGCAGCACGGCGCGCTCGATCGGGGCGTAGACGCCGCGGGCATAGCCCCCTGCGCTGAACACCACCTGCTCGGCATGGACTTCGCCCTGGCCGGTGCGCACGATGTAGCCGTCAGCCTTCTTCTCGATACTGGTCACCGGCGACTGTTCGTAGATCGTCACCCCGGCCTGTGCGGCTGCCTGGGCAATGCCGCAGACATACTTGAGCGGGTGGAAGTGGAATGCGTTGCGCTCCAGCAACCCGCCGTAATAGCGCTCGGTCCTGAGCTGTTCCTTCAGTTCGCCGGGGGCGATGTATTCCCAGTCGACGCCATAGGCCTGCTTCATGAGCTGGCGCGGTTTTTCCAGGCGCGACGGGTCGTTGAACCAGTTGGCGAGGATCACGCCCTGGTCGACCAGGTCGCAATCGATGGCGTAGCGGCGGGTGCGCTCGCGGATCAGATCGACGGCGTCGAGTGTCAGTCGATACAGCTTGCGTGCCTCGTTGGCGCCCAGGGTCGACAACAGTTCGGCGTTGCCGAGGCTGTAGCCGCCGAAGACGAAGCCGCCGTTGCGCCCCGAGGCACCATGGCCGACACGTTGTGATTCGAGGATCGTCACATCGGTCACTCCGCGCTCGGCAAGCCCTATCGCGGTCGACAGGCCGGCCAGGCCGCCACCGAGGATGCAGACGCGGGTATCGGTGCGCCCACTCTGGGCAGGGTAGAAGGTTCTGCTGGCGGTGGCTTCGTAGTAGGAGTCGAAGGTGCTGTTCATCAGGGTCCCGGAGCAATGATGGGCGGACCGGGGCGGGTCCGCCAATGGAATGTTCAGGCGGGTTGCTGGCTGGCCGCGAGCGCATCGCCGGCGGGCTCTGCCTTGCTGCATTCGGCTTTGCGAATCTCGATACTGGAGAAGTCCATTTCCCTGTAGCGCACCACCTTGGAGCCTGTGACCAGCTTGTGGCCGAACCAGACCACCACGAACAGCACCAGGCCGACGTAGGTGGCGAAGGCGCCGATCCAGTCGATCTGCCCACCGATGAACGCCTGGTAGTTCTGCCCGAGCATCACCACCATGCACAGGCCGAAGGCGAACAGCGGGCCGAACGGGAAGTATTTCGACACATACGGCAGTTTCGCCAGGTCATTGCCATTGAGCAGGTAGCCGCGGCGGAAGCGGTAATGGCTGATGGCGATGCCTAGCCAGGCAATGAAACCGAGCATGCCGGAGGTGTTCAGCAGCCACAGGTAGAGCTTGCCGGGGCTGAACAGGAAGCTCAGCAGGCACAGGCCCGCGACCGCAGCGGTGGCCAGCAGCGCCCAGACCGGCGTGCCACTGCGGGTCACCCGGGCGAAGATGGCCGGCGCCTTGCGCTCCAGCGCCAGGCTGTAGAGCATGCGCGACGAGGCATACATGCCCGAGTTGCCGGCGGACAGCACCGAGGTCAGGATCACCGCGTTCATCACGGCGGCCGCGGCGAGCATGTCAGCCTTGGTGAAGATCAGGGTGAACGGGCTGATGGTGACGTCCGACAGGCCGTCCTTGAGCAGGCGCGGGTCGGTGTAGGGAATCAGCAGGCCGATCACGACAATGGTGAGTACGTAGAACAGCAGGATGCGCCAGAAGATCTGGCGCACGGCCTTGGGAATGTTGCGTCCCGGGTTTGCCGTTTCGCCAGCGGCGATGCCCACGAACTCGGTGCCCTGGAACGAGAAACCGACGATCATCGCCACGCCGATCAGCGCCGGCAGGCCGCCGGCAATGGGCGCGTCGCCGATCTGCCAGAGGTGGGCGCCACCGTCCTGGCCGCCTTCGAGGATGCCCAGCAGCATCAGCACGCCCACGGCGATGAAGATGATGATGGTGATGACCTTGATCAGGGCGAACCAGAACTCCGCCTCGCCGAAGAAGCGCACCGAGGCGACATTGAGGGCGAACAGCAGCACCAGGAAGGCCGCGCTCCAGATCACCCCGGGGGTGTCCGGGAACCAATAGAGCATGATGATCTGCACGGCCACCAGGTCCACGGCGATGGTCACGGCCCAGGAGTACCAGTAGTTCCAGCCCAGGGCGAAGCCGAAGCTTTCTTCCACGTAGCGCGAGGCATAGGTGGAGAACGAGCCGCTGACCGGCATGCATGCAGCCATTTCGCCGAGGCTGGTCATCAGGAAGTAGACCATCAGGCCGATCACCGCGAAGGCCAACAATGCGCCGCCGGGGCCGGACTGGGCGATGGTGGCGCCGGAGGAGACGAACAGGCCGGTGCCGATTGAGCCGCCGATGGCGATCATGTTCAGGTGGCGGCTGGTGAGGGTGCGCTTGAGGTGTCCGGAAGGCGGGGCTGCGGCAGTCAAACTTCCGTTGTTGTTCGAATGGGTCATGGGCAACCTATTTGATCTGCATTCGGGTGAGTTGTTGTTCTTGTTGTGATCTGACCACTTCCTGTTGCAGGTGACGGGCGCGGATGGGCGCCGGTCGGCCAGCAGCTTCTCCAGTGCTGCGGCGGTCGCGATTGCATTGATTGAAATCAGTATTGGCGTTGAAAGGTGTTCGCAACAAACGACAATTAGTTGTTACTTCATTCCGTTTTGGAATGCGTGATTTCGTCGTTTTGATCATGTGACAACGTTGATATTTGCACGCATTCATCTGGATTGCCCATATTTGCTGATATGCATCGACGTCATTGTGAAGTGGGAAATGGTCGTTTTGTATTTTCCTTAAAATGTACGAAACAATATGGCGGAAATTTATTCATCATTGATGCAACAAAAAACCGATACCTGACGTGGCCAGATATCGGTTTGGGAGGGTCGTATCCCTTCAAGCGGAAGGGTTGCTGGAGGGGCAGCGTTGTCGTGAGCTGTCAGCCTTTTTCACGGCGGACCGTGCTGCTGCTGGCAGTCCGCTGTTGCTGTTTCATCCGGGGGTGGACTCAAACCCGGAACTGCGCCATCAGTGCCTGCTGCTGGTTGGCCAGCCGGTTCAGTGCCTGGCTGATATGCGCCGACTCGTCGGCCTGGCCCGACAGCGATTCGGTAACGTCGCGGATGCCCGCCACGTTGCGGTTCACCTCTTCGGCCACTGCGCTCTGTTCCTCGGCGGCCGAGGCGATCTGCAGGTTCATGTCGGTGATCACCGTCACCGCCTCGCCGATACGCTGCAGCGCCGGCAAGGTCTGTTCCATTTGCGCGGCACTGTCCTGGGCCTGGCGCTGACCGGCCTGCATTGCCTCGACCACGTCCTGGGTGCCTTGCTGCAACCCTTCGATGACCTGGCGGATCTCCTCGACCGACACCTGGGTGCGCTGCGCCAGGTTGCGTACTTCGTCGGCGACCACCGCAAAGCCCCGCCCGGCTTCGCCGGCGCGGGCCGCTTCGATGGCGGCGTTGAGGGCCAGCAGGTTGGTCTGCTCGGCGATGGCGCGGATCACTTCAAGTACCGAGCCGATCTGTTCGCCACGGCTTTCCAGGGCGCGGGCTTCATCCATGGCCGCATCCATGCCGCCGGCAAGCTGGGCGATCGCTTCCCGGGTGGCGCCCACCCGCGCCAGGCCATCGCGGGTTGCCTGGTCGGCACCGCGTGCGGCCTGGGCAGCCTGTGCGGCGTTGTGGGCAACGTCATGGGCCGTGGCGCTCATTTCGTTTGCCGCCGTGGCAACCTGTTCAATCTCGCGGTGCTGTTGCTGCATGCCGTCGCTGGTCTGGCGGGCGATCAGCGCCGACTGGTCGGCAGTGCCGCGGGCTTCCTGCAGTGAACCCTTGAGCTGGGCGATCACTGGTTGCAGCTTGTCGAGGAAGCGGTTGAACCAACCGGTGAGCTGGCCCAGTTCGTCGTCGCGGGCGTAGTCCAGGCGCCGGGTCAGGTCGCCTTCGCCGCTGGCGATGTCCTTCAGACGGGCGGCCACGGCCAGGATCGGCCGGGTCACGCCGCGGGCGGTCAGCCACACCAGCAGCAGCCCCAGCACGGCGGCGCCCAGGCCGATCAGCAGGCTGACGAGGTTGGCCTGCTGGTTCTGGCTGTCCAGGCGTTGGTTGAGGGTGACGGCGGGCGCTTGCAGTACCTGCTCGGGCAGTTCGAGCAGCACCTGCCACGGTGCTGCGCCGGGAATTGGCGCAAAGGGTCGGGAAATACGCATGGTGCCTTGGTCCAGGCGCTCGACGGCCTGGCCGGCCCGCAATGGTGCGGCCAGGGCTGCCGCGCTGGCGCCGAAGGCCTGTTGCACGGTCTTGCTCAGCTGGCCGGCATCCTGGCTGTGGCCGGCGAGCAGGCCCGCGGGGCTGACGATGCTGACCTGGCCCTGGCCGTCGAACAGTTCCTGGCGGCCGGCCAGGCTCAGTTGCTGCAGGTTGTCCAGGCCGATGTCCAGGCCGACCACGCCCACCACCTTGCCGTTTTCCAGCAGTGGCATGGCGATGCTGGTCATCAGTACCTGGTGGCCGTTGACCTCGTCGAAGTACGGGTCGAGCACGCAGGCCTTGGCGGTTTCCAGCGGGCAGGTCAGCCAGCGGTTGTAGGGCGAACCGTTGGCGCCGATGCTGGTGTCGGCAAGCATCGACTCGGGCATGGCCTCCACTTCGAGGCTGCCAGTGCCGGGCTGCGACCAGTACAGCGAGAAACGCCCGCTGTCGTTGCTGCCATTGTCGGCCTGGCCGACGAAGCGCGCGTCCTGCTGGTCCAGGGCGTTGGGCTGGAACACCAGGTACAGGCCAATCAGGTCGGCATTGCCGGCCAGCGCGGCGCGGGCTTCGCGGCTGAGTTCAGCGCGCAGGTCGGCGCCGCCGCGGGCCTTGAGCGCCTGCACCAGGCGGGCGAAACCGTTGCCGTACTGGTAGGCGTCCATGAAGTAGCGCTGGATGCGCAAGGCCTGGGTTTCGCCGTGGGCCTGCAGGCGCAGGCGGGCACTGTGGTCGAGCAGTTCGGTGTTGGCCTGGAACACCTGCTCGGCGCTGCGCCGGGCCTGGGTGAGCGAGGTGGCCACCAGCAGGGCGACGATGGCCAGCAGGCACAGGCCGGCGAGCAGGGTGATCTTCCACTGGATGGAGAGACGGCGCTGCGACATGGGCTTTTCCTTCTCGGGCAAACACAACGCCCGCGGTCAGGCGGGCGTCGATGGGGTCATTCGGCGATGCAGTTCGGTGGCGCATCCCTGAAGGCCTTGGTCAGCCAGGCCAGGTAGAGCACGCCAAGCAGGGCCCAGACACCGCCGAACAGCAAGGAGTGTTCGTTCAGGTCCAGCCACAGCGAGACGATGATGCAGAAGCCTATCGTCGGCGCCACCAGATACTTGAGGTTGTTCGTCAGGCCCTTGTTCTGTTTCTCACGGATATAGCAGTGGTTGATCACCGAGAGGTTGACGAAGCTGAACGCCACCAGCGCGCCGAAGTTGATCACAGAGGTGGCGGTGACCAGGTCGAAGAAGATCGCCGACAGCGAAATCAGGCCGACCACCGCAATGTTCAGCACCGGGGTCTTGTAGCGTGGGTGCAGGCGGGCGAACACCCCGGCCGGGATCACGTTGTCGCGACCCATCACGTACAGCAGGCGCGACACGCTGGTCTGCGATGCCAGGCCCGAGGCGATGGTGTTGATCACGGTGCAGGCGATGAACACCGATTGGAACAGCTTGCCGCCGACGTACAGGGCGATTTCCGGCAGGGCTGCTTCCTGGTCGTGGAAGCGTTGCATGGTCGGGAAGTAGGCCTGGATGAAGTAGGAAACGCCGATGAACACCACGCCGCCGATCAGTGCCGTGAGGAAGATCGCCCGCGGGATGGTCTTGCCTGGGTCGCGGGTTTCTTCCGACAGGCAGGTCACCGCATCGAAGCCCAGGAACGAGAAGCACAGGATGGTCGCGCCGGCGGCCAGGGCGGCGAACTGGGTCTGGTCGTCGGCGAACGGTACCAGGCTCCAGGCCGTGCCCAGGCCTTCGCCATGGTCCAGGCCGCGCCAGCAGAGGTAGATGAACACCGAGATGATCGCCACCTGCACGGCGACGAACAGCAGGTTGAAGTGCGCCACCAGGTTGATGCTGCGCATGTTGATCAGGCTGATCAGGGTGACGAAGCCGACCACCCACACCCAGGCCGGCACTTCGGGGAACATTGCCGACAGGTAGAGCTTGGCCAGCAGCGCATTGACCATGGGCAGCAGCAGGTAGTCCAGCAGCGACGACCAGCCGACCAGGAAGCCCACGTGCGGGTTGATGGCGCGCTGGGTGTAGGTGTACGCCGAACCCGACTGCGGGAAGCGCCGCACCAGGGTGCCGTAGCTCACGGCGGTGAACAGGATGCCGGCCAGGGCCAGGATGTAGGCGCTGGGCACATGCCCGGCGGTGATGCCGGAGACGATGCCGAAAGTGTCGAACACGGTCATCGGGGTGAGGTAGGCCAGGCCGATGATCACCACATGCCAGAGACGCAGGGACTTGCGGAACTGGGCGTCAGGCTGCATGGGGTGCCTCCTCTGGCGGGCGGCCGGAGGTGTGCGGCAAGGACGTGCGGATGGGCTCCATGTTATTCACCATTTGTAGTTGGAGCGGCAGGTAACGCCCGAGGGCGTGGCAGAAGGTACGCGGATCAGCCGATCGAGGGGCCGGGGCGTGGATGGCGGACGTGCACGAGGGGGTGGCGAAGATGATTCGAGGACGGGATCGGCATGATCGGGGCGCTTGCCTGTAGTTGTGGTTTATCGGGCGCGACGCAAAGCGGGAAAAATAAACGACGAAGGGGGTGTGGGTGTCAAGTGAAACACGACAGCATGTCGGGTTTGTGTGAATTTTTATTGAACGACTAGTCGCTATTTTGGTTTTTTCGTCGTTTTTTGAGTGTTTTCCTCGTCATGTGTGTTGATAAAAATTAACGCTTACCTGAAATGTGTTGTGACGAAATACGTCGCGCTTGCGACGGCTGTCATGGATTTTTCCTTTATCCCTTCTAGGGTGATTCGTTCTAGTAAAAGTACTCGCCTGGCGGCCCTGCAACGGGTTGGCCGGGCCGGGCTCCACGGATCAGGAGTCTGCTGGCGCGCCAATCCTGGCACGCCCTGGGCAAGGGAGCTGGCATGGAGAGCGCGGCGTTTCTGGATTACCTGCTGGTGCTGGTACTCGGCTCGATCGTGGTCGAGGGGGCATGGCTGGCTTGGCGCCGGACAGCGGACTGGCACCCGGCCGAGGGACTGGTCAATTTCGTCCTCGGCATCGGCAACCTTGCGGTCGGCGTGCTGTTCGCCGCGACCAGCCTCGGGCTTTATGCTTACCTGCACAGCCATTGGTCGCTGGGGCTGGACCTGGGCAGCCCCTGGGCGAACATCGCCTTTGCCTTCCTCGTCTATGATTTCCTGTACTGGGTCAATCACTGGGCCCATCACAAATGCGCGCTGCTCTGGTGCAATCACCTGATCCACCACTGCGGTACGGCCTTCAATCTCACGACCGCAGTGCGCATAGGCTGGCTGGGCAATTTCACCGTCTGGCTGTTCTTTCTGCCCATGGCGGTGCTGGGCATCCCCCTGCAACACTACCTGCTGGTGGTGGCCGCGCAGCTGATCTACCAGTTCTTCATCCATTCGCCACTGATCCCTGAGCTGGGCGTGCTGGAGCGAATCCTGGTCACGCCGTCCCAGCATCGGGTCCATCACGCCAGCAACGATCGCTACCTGGACAAGAACTTCGGCTGTTTCCTGGTGATCTGGGACCGCCTGTTCGGTACCTACCAGCGTGAACTGCCGCAGGAGCCGGTGCGTTACGGGGTGACCACGCCGATCAGCCAGCCGGGCTCGCCTGGCCACCTGAACTTCTTCCTCTATCGGCATTGCCTGCGTTCGGCGCGGGAGGCCAGCGGGTTGTGTGGCAAGTTGCGGGTGCTGTTCGGCAGTCCGGCGCATACCCGGGTCGTCGAGCAACACGCCAGCCTGGGGCAGGGCGCGTTCGCCTGGCCGGACTACCTGCCGGCCTTGTTCCTCGGTTTTTTCCTGGTGACCCAGTACGCCGTCCTGCCGCCGGGGCAGGCGGCCCTGGCGGTGCTCGCATTCCTGTTGGCGGCCAATAGCGCCGGCCACCGCGAGTCCGGCCTGGCGCACCTGCGCTGGCCGTTGTATTTGGGGCTGGCGCTGGCCAGCCTGTTCCTGTGGTGGCAGGCGACCGGCGGAGCCTGGTTGCTGCTGTTGGCAATCCTGAGCTGCTGCCTGCCTCTGCTGGCCGTGCGGCGCAATCCATTGTTGATCAAGGAGTGATTGATGAACCCGACAAGCGTCTTGCGGGGCTCGGCCGACGACGGGGCGCAGCCCCAGCGGCTGGCCCGCGACAACCAGGCCCTGGAGAGCCTGCTCGAACGCCTCGAAAGTCTGGTGGGGCAGGGCTACATGGACGTCATCGGGCGGGTGTTCCATTCGATGCCGACCAAGCATGCCTCGGTCAGCTTCAGCGAGCATGCCAGGGTCCCCGAGCGCCGTGACGTGTTGCACCTGGGGTCGTACAACTACTCCGGGCTCAATGGCCATCCCCGTATCAACGAGGCGGCCATCGACGCCATACGCCATTACGGCACCACCTCCAGCGGCGTGCGCCTGCTCAACGGTACCAGCGAGCTGCACCTGGAGATGGAGCGGCGCCTGGCGCAGTTCCTCGGGGTCGAGGCGGTGATCACCTTCTCGTCGGGGTTCGCCGCCAACCTGGCAGCCCTGGGCACCCTGTGCCGCGAGGGCGACGTGGTGCTCAGCGACATGCTCAATCACCAGTCGATCGTCGATGGCCTGCGTCTGAGCGCGGCGCGGGTAGTGCCTTACCGCCATGCCTCGCTACGCAGCCTGGAGAGCCACCTGCAGCGCCTTCCCGCGCAACAGCGCAAGTTCATCGTCACCGATGGCGTGTTCAGCATGGACGGCGACCTTGCTCCGCTGGACCGGATCGCCGAACTCGCCAGGCGCTACAACGCCTTCCTGGTCGTCGACGATGCCCATGGCACGGGGCACCTGGGACCCCATGGGCGGGGCACGCCGGCGTTGTTCGGGGTAGCGGGGCAGGTCGATGTGCTGACCGGCAGCCTGAGCAAGGGGTTGCCGGGTGTCGGCGGCTTCATCGCCACTCGCCATGAAACCGCCAGCCTCTTGCGTGCAGGCGCCAACCCTTACATTTTCTCGGCGTCGCTGCCGCCCCCTGTGCTGGCCTCGATCATCGCCGCGCTGGATGTGCTGGAGGCTTCGCCACAGATCATCGAGCAATTGCGCGACAAGACCGAGTACTTTGTCGCGACCCTGCGCGCCCGTGGCTTCGACCTGCTCGACACACGCAGCAGCATCATCCCACTGATGACCTACGAAGAGCACAAGGCCTACGAGCTGGCCAAGGCCTTGCACCTGCGCGGCGTCTACGTCAATCCGGTGGCTCACCCGGCGGTGAGCCGTTCGCGTGCCCGGGTGCGCATCAACCTCAGTGCCAATCTCACCCGAGAAGAACTCGACTACAGCATCGAGGCCATCACCGACGTTGGCCGGACACTGCGGCTGATCGATGCGCACGGAGCCCGGGATGGCCGTCGTGTTTGAGTGGACCCGGCAACTGAGTGATATCGGACGGAGCGAATGGCAGGCCTGCTTCGGCGCCGGCAGGGTGACCGCCTCGTACGAACTGCAGCAGGCACTGGAGCGAGCAGGCATCGTCGACAGCTTTCATTACCTCAGGGTGCTACGTGACGGGCGGTTGGTCGGCATCGTGCCGTGTTTCGTGATGGACTATTCGCTGTCCGACCTCGCGCCGGTGGAGGTTCAGGCCGTGGTACGGCAGGCGCGCAGGGTGTACGGGCGCTTGCTCAAGGCACGCCTGTTCGTCATCGGCAGCCCGTTGGCGATCTGTTCCGACCTGCTGGGCCTGCCCGGGGTACGGGATGGGGCCTGGGATCCGGTGCTTGCGATGCTGCATCAGGAACTGCAGGCCAAGGCCGACGCGTTGGGTATCGGGTTCGTCTGCCTCAAGGAGTTCGACCAGGCCCTGCAGCGGCGGCTTTCAGCGGCGTTCGGCGAGCACTACCTGCTGTGCCGCAGCCCCGACACCACCTTTGTGAGCACTGCGGCGGTGAATGGCATGGGTTATGTCGACAACATGCTCAGCAAGTACCGCAACGTGTTGAAGAAGCGCCGCAGGACGTTCGACGAAGCGGGCTTGCGCTGGGTGGTCGAAGTGAACTTCGCCGATCATGCAACACAAATGCATCGGCTCTACCTGAACGTGCTCGAACGCTCCAGCACCCGATTCGAGCGTCTCTCCGAAGCGTTCTTCCGTGAGGTTTGCCACTGCCTTGGTACCCAGGCCTACGCCTTGCTCTGCTTCGATGAGCAGCGTCTGGTGGCGTTCGAGTTGTTCCTCGCGGGCGATGCGTTGCATCCGCTGTACCTGGGCATCGATTACGCCTATCGCGATGCCGGCAGCCTGTATTTCAACTGCCTGTACCGCATCGTCGAGGAGGCCGAGCGTCGTGGCGTGCCGTACATCGAGCTGGGCCAGACCAGCTACGAGGCCAAGTTCAGCATCGGGGCCGTTTCCTCACCGCTGTATTTCTACATCCGCCATCGTCGAGTCTGGGTCAACCGACTGTTGTACCTGCTGCGCGACGGACTGTTCCCGGCGCCGCAGATTCCGGCGCTGCGCAATGTGTTCAAGCACCACGATGCCTACCTGGACAGTCTCAAGGCCCAAGGATTGCTCGACCATGCTGATTGAAACCTACGACCTGGATACCTGGCAGGTGCAGGTTTTCGACAGCATCGACGACCTCGACCAGAGCCTGTGGGACAGCACCCTGGCCTTCCATCATCCGTTTCGCAGCCACGCGTTCATGCAGGTGGTCGAGGCTTGTTTCCACGATCGTGACTACCGCTACCTGGTGGCGCGCCGGCCTGGATCGGCGCAAGTCGCCGGGATGCTGTTTGTCACCCAGCAGGACCTGGACCTGATGGCCGAAGCGCCAGCCTGGTTGCGCCGTGGCGTTGGCCCGCTGCGGCGGCTGGTGCCGCGGATCGGCATGCTGAGGGTGGCCATGCTGGGCTGTTTCGAAACGGCAGGGCAGCACTGGTGGGTAGCGCCTGAGCATGACCAGGACGAACTGTTCGCGCTGCTGGTGACCAGTGCCGAACGGGCGCTGCCGCGGGCCCGGGTGCACGTGGTGCGTGACCTGGACCGCGAGAACGCCAGTCATGCCGCATTCGACGGCCTGCTGCACAGGCGCGGCTTTCGTCATTGCCACAACTACCCCCTGGCACTCATCCACCTGCACGGCCTGGACTGGGCAGGGCATTACGCCCGGCTCAAGGCAAACAGCCGCAAGATCCTCAAGAAGGCACTGAGCAGTTTCGAAGCCTCCGGTTACCGGGTACTTCATCATGAGGGCGAGGTACCCGGCCTGGAGCGGCTGTACGAGCTGTATGTGTGTACACACCGGCATGCGACCGAGTACCAGCGCGAGCAATTGCCACTGGCTTTCCTTCAGCGCCTGCAAGGCAGTGACCAGGCCGTGTTCTCGGTGTTACTTGATCCGAATGACCGGGCCGTGGCATTCGTGCTCAGCGGTGTGGGCGAGCGGGTCATCAACCCGTTCCTGTTTGGCCGTGACTATGCCGTGGACCTGCCGGTTAATGCCTACTATGTGCTGCACATCGACCTGTTGCGCCGGTTTGCCTCGCCGGCCACGGAGCGGGTCGACCTCGGTATCACCAACTATTTCGTCAAGCAGAACCTCGGCTCGCAGCTCAGCGGCAGCGGCCTGTACCTGAAGCTGAAGAACCCCGTCCTGAACAGGATCCTAGGACCTCATGTCGCAGAAATGTTCGATATCAAGCAGCCCAGCCAGCGCCGCGTCTTCCGCGCCGCCGCCCAGTCAGAAGCGGAACCGGCAGGCCCTGCGTGACGACTTCACGGCCAGGTCGAGCCGTCATCGGCAACAGGTCGTCCGGCTGTCGGCACGCCTGCGCAAGACCGAGTGGGCGCGCCTGCTGGTGTTCCTGGCCATGCCCACCCTGGCCTGGCATGGCTATGAGAACGGCTTCGCGCCGTGGCTGTGGTTGGCCTTCGGCGGTTGCCTGGCGCTGTTCGTGGCGCTGGTCCGGCGTCATGCCGGCCTGCGCGAGCGTATCGCCCACCAACAGCACCGGGATACGCTCAATCAGTGGGCCCTGGCACGGCTGGACCGGCGTTTCGACGACCTGCCCGCGTGTCCAACCAGCCTGCATCCACTGTTCGACAAGCAGGACCTGGACATCAACCTGTTTGGCCCGGCATCGCTGGGCCAGCTGTTGTTCAGCCAGTCCACCAGCCTGGGTGACGAACGCATCGCCGCCTGGCTGACCCTGCCGGCCACCACGGCTCAGCAGGCCGAGCGCCAGGCGGCCATTGCCGAGTTGGTCGAGCGCCGGAGCCTGCGTCAGGCCCTGGCGGCTCACGCGCTGCAGATCAATGCGCGTGGCTACGGGCTGGGGCGGCTGGCCGCATGGGTGGTTCGGGTGGATGCCGGGGTGTTCCCGCCGGCGCAGGTCGTACTGGGGTTGCTTGCCACGCTCGCCAGCCTCGGTGGCGTCGTGGCGGTGCTGGCCGGCGTGGTACCGCCGTTGGCGTTGCTGGCCTGCATCGTGGTCAATCTGATGTTCTACGGCTGGCGGGCCAAGGCCTGGCACAAGGTGTTCGACGGTGCGGACGATACCGCCGATGCGCTTGGTGGCTTGTCGGACTGGTTGGCCCTGGCCGTTGCGCAGCGGTTCGACAGCCCGGGCCTGAGCCGCCAGGTGGCGCGCCTGCAGGGCGATGGCCGGGCACCGGCAGCGGCGATTCGCCAGCTTGACGGCATCCTCGGCTACGCCCGGTTGCGGCACAACCCGACCGTCAGCGTGTTCGCCCAGGCACTGCTGCTCTGGGACTTCCATTGCGCCCGTGCCCTGGCCCGCTGGAAGCGCGAGCAATGTCGTCGCTTGCCCGAGTGGCTGGAGGTGGTCGCCGAGCTGGAGGCCCTGGCAGCCTTTGCCGGATTGGCGGACGAGAACCCGGGCTGGTGTCGGGCCGAAGCCATCGGCGAGGCCGAGATTCATGCCGAGGCGGCCAGTCATCCGCTGATTCACCCGGAGCGGGCGGTCGCCAACCCGATCGATCTGGTACCGGGGCGGGTCACGGTGATAACGGGCTCCAACATGTCGGGCAAGACCACCTACATGCGTACCGTGGCCCTCAATCTGCGCCTGGCACAGGCCGGCTCGGTGGTGGCGGCGCGGCATTTCGCTTTCGGGCGGATGCGCATGGTCTCGTCGATCTCGGTCAGCGACTCGCTGGAACAGGGGTTGTCGTACTTCATGAGCGAGGTCATGCAGGTCAAGGCGGTGATCGACACTGTGCGCCAGGCAGCGGAGCCGGTGCTGTACCTGCTCGACGAGCTGCTCAAGGGCACCAACGAGAAGGAGCGCAACCTGGCGATCATCGAGATCCTGCGCACCCTCTGCGCCCATCAGGCACTGGGCATGCTCACCACCCACAACGTGGCGCTGGCCACCGCGCCTGAACTCCAGGGGCTGGGCAGCAACATCTACTTCGAAGAAGGTTTCGAAGAGGGCGAGGCACAGGTGCTGCGCTTCAACTATCAGCTGCGCCACGGCATTTCGCGCAACACCAACGCCATCCGCCTGCTGCGCAGCATGGGAGTGCTCAAGGGTGACTGACACACTGGACATGGGCGGGCAGCTCGCCGATGCCGGGCATGTCGGCCAGGTCGTGCCGCTGGTCGCCAGCATCGCGCCGCAACCCCTGGCGTTCATCTACGGGACACGCCATCTGGAGCCTTACCTGGCGCACGCCTTTGCCCGCAACCTGGGTTGGTTTGGCCACGCCCGGCATCGGGTGCTGGTGCAGGCAGGGGAATGCCATGGGGTTGTGGCTACGCTTGGTGCCCGCGAAAAGACCCGTTTCGACCTGGCCCTGCTCACCTCGATACTGCGTTTCTATCCGGGGCTGTCCGGGTTGCGGGTGATCCGCCGCCTGCAGCGGTCGGTGGCGCGCCATCCGCGGCCTGGTCACGATGCGTTGTGGCTGTACAACCTGGCCGTGGCGCCCCAGGCGCGCGGGCGGGGGCTTGGCACGCGGCTGCTGCGAGGCGCCATCGCCCGGGCACGGGCGGCGGGGCATGGGCGCCTGCAACTGGATGTGGACGCCGACAACCAGCTGGCGCAGCGCTTGTACCGGGCCCATGGTTTCCAGGTTGACAGCGAGATACCGGGGGTGTGTTGCGACGGTTTTCTGTTCGCCGACCAGTTGCGCATGAGCCTGGATCTGGGCAACCGCGGATAACGATGCGAAAACTTGCGTCTCACGCCGGGCCGGTCAGTGCTAGTCTTGCATACCCCCATTCGAGGGGGCCTATCAGCCCTATATGGACAGCAATCGGTTCTATTCATGAAGAAATCAGTAGGCATCCTTTCCGGTCTGGCCGTGGCCATCGCCGTCGCAACCACCGCTGGCGCCTGGTACACCGGCAAGCAACTGCCCGCGGAGCTGGAACGCTCCGTTGCCCGCGGCAACGAAGAGCTGAAGAAAGCCCTGGTCGGTAACGGCGGCAGCATGACCATCGAGCTGGTCTCGCTGGACCAGCACTTCTTCACCAGCACCGCGCACTACCGCCTGAAGGCCGAGAACGTGCAGCTCGGCGAGGCCGAGGCGCTGAACTTCCAGGTTGGCGTGACCGACCAGATCGAGCACGGTCCGTTCCCCTGGTCGCGGGTCAAGGCGTTCAAGCTGATGCCGGTCATGGCCACCAGCAACAGCGCTTTGGACAAGGATGACTTCACCGCGGGCTGGTTCACCGCCGCCGGCGACAAGGCACCGGTCACCGCCCAGGTCAGCCTCGGCTACAACGGCAGTGTCGACAGCGATATCCGCCTGGCGCCGGTGACGCTCAAGGAAGACGGCGGCAACGTCCTGGACTTCTCCGGCCTGCAGTTGCAACTGCGCGGTGACCGCGACGGCAAGGCAGTGGAGATCCACGGCAATGCCGAGCACCTGGAGTTGAATTTCGTCGATGAGCAACAGGCGCCGGTGAAGATCCTGCTCAACGGCTTCAAGGCCGGTGGCAAGCTCCACGAAACCGCTCACGACATGGTCTATGTCGGCAACTTCGACCTGGCCCTGGCCGACACCCAGGTGACCTTCGGGCCGAAGCAGGAAGTGCTGGTGCTCAAGGGCCTGCAGCAGAACAACCTGTACAACGCCGAGGGCGAGGCCAAGGACAAGCTGGCCGGGCGCCTGGAATACAAGGTTGCCGATATCAGCTATGCCGGGCGCAAGGTTGGCAGCGCGGAAATGGTCCTGACCATGAAGTCCATCGACATTGCGGCCATGCAGGCGCTGATGGAGTGGTACCAGACCCAGCTGCCGCAGATGCAGCAAGCGGCGGCCGAGGGCGAGGCCCCGTCGCTGGACATGACCCCCGAGGAACAGGCCAAGATCCAGGGCGACCTGCAGAAGCTGCTGGTGGCCAAGCCGCAGGTGGCGGTGGAGAAGCTGGCGTTCAAGACCGCCAATGGCGAGAGCCACTTCAACCTGGCGATGGACTTCGCCAGCCCGAGCTCGTTCGACCTGCCGCCTGACCAGCTGGGCAAGCAGCTGCTGACCCAGCTGAAGGCCAAGCTCAGTGTCTCCAAGCCGATGGTCGGTGACCTGGCCACGTTGCAGGCGCTGCTCGACGGCGAGACCGACGCCCAGGCCATTGCCCAGCAGTCCAGCCAGGCTGGCGAGATGCTCGGCATGATGGCGCTGCAGAGCGGCATGGCCACGGTAGAGGGCACCGATGTGGTATCGAGCCTGCAGTATGCCGATGGCATGGTCGACTTCAACGGCAAGAAGATGACCGTCGAAGAGTTCGCCATGCTGATCAGCGGCCACCTGGCGGCGTTGCAGCCGCAGGGCTGACCCTTCGGGCAGACCCGCTCCCATCATCGTGGGAGCGGCGATGCGGCGACCCGACTTGCCCCGCGACGGAGGGCTGCAAAAACCCCTTTTGCATCCTTCCGATTGCCTGTAGCCTTCGCGTCCGATAATAATCCGCGCCCGCAGAGGGGCCGAGACGCTGGCCGTCCGGCACCGCTAGCCGATCTGCCAGGGCCGGGTGATACACTCGACTGACGCGCTCAAGCGCCCTGCAGGTCCAGCGATCATGACCCAGATTTCCGAACGCCTGTTGGTCCAGGCGCACCTCGATGCCAAGCAGCCCAACCCGCTGACGCCCGCGCAGGAGGCCGATTACCGTGCGGCCATCGCTGCCGAGCTGAAGAAGCAGAACGCCGTGCTGGTGGCCCACTACTATTGCGATCCGGTGATCCAGGCCCTGGCCGAGGAAACCGGCGGCTGCGTGTCTGACTCGCTGGAGATGGCGCGCTTCGGCAAGAATCATCCCGCCGAGACCGTGGTGGTGGCGGGGGTGCGCTTCATGGGCGAGACGGCGAAGATCCTCACCCCGGAAAAGCGCGTGCTTATGCCGACCCTGGAAGCGACCTGCTCCCTCGACCTGGGTTGCCCGGTCAAGGAGTTCTCGGACTTCTGCGACCAGCATCCCGAGCGCACCGTGGTGGTCTACGCCAACACCTCCGCGGCAGTTAAAGCCCGGGCCGACTGGGTGGTGACCTCCAGCTGCGCGCTGGAAATCGTCGAAAGCCTGATGGACAACGGCGAGACCATCATCTGGGGCCCCGACCAGCATCTGGGTCGCTACATCCAGAAGCAGACTGGTGCCGACATGCTGTTGTGGGATGGCGCCTGTATCGTTCATGAAGAGTTCAAGTCGCGCCAGCTGGCCGACATGAAGGCGCTGTACCCGGACGCCGCGATCCTGGTGCACCCGGAGTCGCCGGAAGCGGTGATCGAACTGGCCGACGCGGTAGGCTCTACCAGCCAGCTGATCAAGGCGGCGCAGACCCTGCCGAACAAGACCTTCATCGTCGCCACCGACCGCGGCATCTTCTACAAGATGCAGCAGCTGTGCCCGGACAAGGAGTTCGTCGAGGCGCCGACCGCTGGCAACGGCGCGGCCTGCCGCAGCTGCGCGCACTGCCCGTGGATGGCCATGAACACCCTGGAGCGGGTGCTGGACTGCCTGCGTAATGGCAGCAACGAGATCTTCGTCGAGCCGGCGCTGATCCCCAAGGCGATCAAGCCGTTGAACCGCATGCTCGACTTCACCCAGGCGGCGCGGTTGAAGTTGTCCGGTAACGCCTGACCGGTTGCACAAACCATCGCGGGGCAAGTCGGGTCGCCGCGATGGTTTCTGGCTGTGTATCAGCGCCCCATCATCTCCTTGACCATGCGCTGCTGCTCCATGATCTCGCGCTGGCGCTGGTCGATCTGCGAAGCCAGCGGGAAGTTGCTGCCTGAGCGGCGCTTGGCGTAGTCAAGCTGCTGGATCGCCTGGTCGAAGTCGCCGACCAGGGTGAAGTATTCGGCGCGCGCGCGGTGCAGGCCGATGGTGTTGCCCGACAGCCCGCGCACTTCGGCCACGTCGTACCACACGTCCGGATCATCTGGCCGGTTCTTGACCAGGTCATCCAGCACCTTTTCCGCTTCGGCCGGCTTGTTCTGCTTGACCAGCAGGTCGGCGCGCACCTGTTTCAACGGGTAGTTGCCCGGGTACAGCGCCTGCATGCGCTGGGCGCGCTGCTGGGCGTCGGCCAGGCGGTTGTTGGTGATGTCCAGGTCGATCTGCGCCAGGTTGTAGGTGATGTCGTTGGGCGCCTTGGCCAGCAGTGGCTTGAGGTTCTCCCGCGCTTCGTTGAGCTGGCCGCCCTTGATCTGCGCCAGGGCCAGGCCGTAGCGGGCGGCATCCATGTTCGGGGTTTCGTCGAGCTGGGCGCGGAAACGCTTGGCGGCCATGCCTGGCGTGCCTTCGTAGGTGAGCTGCACGCGGGCGCGGATCAACTGGTAGCGCAGGCTGTCTTCCACGCCGCCCTTGGGCGCCTGTTCGGCGCGGTTGCGGGTGTCGGCGATACGCGATTCGGTGACCGGGTGGGTCAGCAGGAATTCCGGCGGCTTGGCATCGTAGCGGTACTGGCGGGCCAGGCGCTCGAACATGCTGGGCATGTTGCGCGGATCGTAGCCGGCCTTTTCCAGGTTGAGGATGCCGAAACGGTCGGCTTCCTGTTCGTTCTGCCGGGAAAAGCGCCGCTGTTCCTGGATTGCCGCGGCCTGGGTGCCGGCGATCACGCCAATGCCGGCATCGCCGCCGCCGCCCGCCGCCAGCACGATACCGGCCAGCAAGGCCGCCATCATCGGCAGCTGCATGCGTTGCTGGGCCTCGACGCCGCGGGCGAAGTGGCGTTGCGACAAGTGCGCCAGTTCGTGGGCCAGTACCGAGGCGTACTCGCCTTCGGTCTGGGCATTGAGGAACAGGCCGCCGTTGACCCCGACGATGCCACCGGGTGCGGCAAAGGCGTTGAGTTCCTTGCTGTCGATAAGGATGAACTCCAGACGCCGGTCCTGCAGCTGGCTGGTCTCGGCCAGCTTGTACACGCTGGTCTCGACGAAGTCCTTGAGCTGCGGGTCGTTGAGCTGGTTCACCTGGCCGCGCAACAGGCTCAGCCAGGCGCGGCCGAGCTGGTGTTCCTGTTGTGGCGAGACGATCGCGGAGCTGGCGTCGCCCAGTGACGGCAGGTCGTCGGCGTGGCCGGGCAGGGCCAGCAGGCAGGCCAGCGTCAACAGGGTGGGGCGCAGTAGATTCATGCAGAAGCTCGCGTCGGTCAAAAGCCTTACTGTAGCCGGGTCGCGCGATGCCGACCAGTGGCGGTATCCTAGCGGCCTTCCCCATGCGGTCCTGGAGCGCTGCCCGATGAGTGACACCCCGACTTGTGACGCCGAGCTCGATGCCAGCGGTCTCAACTGTCCATTGCCGCTGCTCAAGGCGAAGATGGAGCTCAATCGCCTGGCCAGCGGCGCGGTGCTCAAGGTGCTCGCCACCGACGCCGGTTCCCAGCGCGACTTCCGCACGTTCGCCCAATTGGCAGGTCATACGCTGCTGCATGAAACGGCCGAGGCCGGGGTCTACACCTACTGGCTGCGCAAGGCCTGATTCCCTTCATTAGGCTCTATACGAAACGCCTTGATACTTGTTCATGCTGCGTTGAAAACAGCCTCGGAATGCTCATGTACTCTAGTACACTCCGCTTCCTCGGCTGTTTTCGCCTTGCCTGATCTGCGTCTCAAGACGTTTCGTACAGAACCTAGGATCGTCAATGTTCAAAGTGCTTCGCGACTGGATGCAGCGCTACTTCTCCGACGAGGAGGCAGTGGTGCTTGCGGTCCTGCTGTTCCTGGCCTTCACCGTGGTGCTGACCCTGGGCGGCATGCTCGCGCCGGTGCTGGCGGGCATGGTCCTGGCGTTTCTCATGCAGGGGCTGGTCAATGCCCTGGAGCGCTTGAAGGTGCCGACGCGGCTGGCCGTCTGGCTGGTGTTCGCGCTGTTCATGGGCGCGCTGGCGGTGTTCATGCTGGTGCTGGTGCCGCTGCTCTGGCATCAGCTGATCACCTTGTTCAACGAGCTGCCCGGCATGCTCGGCAAGTGGCAGTCGCTGTTGCTGCTGTTGCCCGAACGCTATCCGCACCTGGTGTCGGATGAGCAGGTGCTGCGCGCTATCGAGTCGGTCCGCGGTGAAATCGGCAAGTTCGGCCAGTGGGCGTTGACCTTCTCGCTGTCGAGCCTGCCGTTGTTGGTCAATGCCATGATCTACCTGGTACTGGTGCCGATCCTGGTGTTCTTCTTCCTCAAGGATCGCGAGCTGATCGGGCGCTGGGTCAGTGGCTACCTGCCGCGTGAGCGCACGTTGCTCAACCGGGTGGGCGACGAGATGAACCGGCAGATCGCCAACTATATCCGCGGCAAGGGCATCGAGATCCTGATCTGCGGGATTGCCACCTATATCGCCTTCATCAGCCTGGGCCTCAACTATGCCGCCTTGCTGGCGCTGCTGGTGGGGCTGTCGGTGGTGGTGCCGTATGTCGGCGCGGTGGTGGTGACGGTGCCGGTGACCCTGATCGCGCTGTTCCAGTGGGGCTGGGGCGACCAGTTCATCTACCTGATGGCGGTGTACGCGATCATCCAGGCGCTTGATGGCAACGTGCTGGTGCCGCTGCTGTTCTCCGAGGCGGTGAGCCTGCACCCGGTGGCGATCATCTGCGCGGTGCTGCTGTTCGGCGGGCTGTGGGGGTTCTGGGGGATCTTCTTCGCGATCCCGCTGGCGACGCTGTTCAAGGCGGTGCTGGATGCCTGGCCGCGGCAGGAAACGTCTGTGGCGCCGATGTTGTAGCCTTTTGGGTCTGAGGCGGGCTGTCGTGGGAGCGGGCTTGCCCCGCGATTGAGTTCTATCGCGGGGCAAGCCCGCTCCCACGTCGGTGGTCCGGCGTCAGGCTCACGCCTTGCTCAGGGCCTGCGCCGCCGCAAGCACGGCATCCACATGCCCGGGCACCTTCACCCCGCGCCATTCCTGGCGCAGCACACCGTCCTTGTCGATCAGGAAGGTGCTTCGGTCCACGCCCAGGTATTCCTTGCCATACAGCTTCTTCAGCTTGATCACGTCGAACAGCTGGCACAGCGCCTCGTCCTTGTCGCTGATCAGCTCGAAGGGAAAGGCCTGCTTGGCCTTGAAGTTCTCATGCGACTTGATGCCGTCGCGCGAAACGCCGAACACCACAGTGTTGGCGGCCTGGAATGCCGCGTGCTGGTCG
The DNA here is from genome assembly GCF_001007005.1 of Pseudomonas sp. CCOS 191. Lineage (NCBI taxonomy): Bacteria > Pseudomonadati > Pseudomonadota > Gammaproteobacteria > Pseudomonadales > Pseudomonadaceae > Pseudomonas > Pseudomonas sp. CCOS 191. The sequence continues at coordinate 4,586,577 of NZ_LN847264.1, read as the reverse complement.
CGGAAACCCTGGCCTTCGGTGGTGCAGCCCGGAGTGCTGTCCTTGGGGTAGAAGTACAGCACCACTTGCTGGCCTTTCAGCTCAGCCAGGCTGACGGTCTGGCCGCTGGTGGCCTGTACCTGGAAATCGGCGACGGGTTGGTCGATTGCTACGGCCATGGGAGCCTCCTTAGACAGGGTTCTGTGGGCGCCACGGTTCAATCAGCGCGTCCAGGTTCAGGGCGTCGGCGAAGTCGAGGAACTGGTCGCGCAGCCAGCTGATCTGGGTGCCGGCCGGCAGGATCACGGTGAACTGGGCGTTGAGCATGCTGCTGCCGGTCTGCGGGGCGAGGTAGGTGTCGCAGGTCATCGCTTCGAGCTCGACGCGGTGGTCGAGGAAGAACTGGCACAGCTCGTTGATGATGTCCGGGCGATAGGCGGCGCTGACGTAGGCCACGTAAGGCAAGGCCTGCGGGCGCACCTCCTGGTCGGCGCTGCGGACCACGTCCAGCGTCAGGCCGTGCTTCTTGCCCAGGCCCGGCAGGGTGGCCTCGAGGCGGGCCAGGGCATCCCAGCTGCCGCCGACCTGCAGCACCAGGGCGCTGGTTTCGCCGTGGCGCGACAGGCGCGAGGTGACCACCGCGCAGCGATTGTCGAAGGCGGCGCGGCTGAGGACGTTGGCCAGCTCCATGGGGTTGGGGCCCAGGGCGCTGATGACGAGGAATTGTTCGCGAACGGTGGGGGTGGACATGCAGCATTCCTAAAGCGATGAGCGGTCGGTACAGGACGGGGGCAAGCCTCCTTTTCCAGCAGGGCCCCGGCCGGTTTGGGCGGCTGTGGACGCAGGCGAGGAGCACTGTCGACGGCCCGACGGGCCGCGCTGTATCGATCAAAGGATCAAGGGTAGCGAAAAGCGGCGCGAAGGGGAATGCTCCGCCCGCCTGCTTCGCTTGTGCAAGGCCGATGGCGCCAGTACCATTACCGCTCTCTTTTTCCGGCAGGAGCAATTACATGATTGCGGGCAGTATGGTGGCGTTGGTCACACCCATGGATGCACAAGGGCGTCTGGACTGGGACAGCCTCGACAAACTTGTAGACTTCCACCTGGAAAACGGCACCCACGCGATCGTAGCTGTCGGCACCACCGGCGAGTCCGCCACCCTGGACGTCGAAGAGCACATCCTGGTCATCAAGCACGTGGTCGAGCGCGTCAAGCACAGCAAGAAGCGGATCCCGGTAATTGCCGGTACCGGTGCCAACTCCACTGCCGAAGCCGTGCACCTGACCCAGAACGCCAAGAATGCCGGCGCCGACGCCTGCCTGCTCGTCGTGCCTTACTACAACAAGCCGACCCAGGAAGGCCTGTACCAGCACTTCAAGCACATCGCCGAAGCCGTCGACATCCCGCAGATCCTGTACAACGTGCCCGGCCGCACCTCCTGCGACATGCAGGCCGACACCGTGATCCGCCTGTCGAAGGTCAAGAACATCATCGGTATCAAGGAAGCCACCGGCGACCTGGTCCGTGCCAAGGCCATCCTGGAAGGCGTCGACAAGGACTTCATCGTCCTGTCCGGCGACGATCCGACCGCCGTCGAGCTGATCCTGATGGGCGGCAAGGGCAACATCTCCGTCACCGCCAACGTCGCCCCGCGCGAAATGGCTGACCTGTGCGAGGCCGCCCTTGAGGGCAATGCCGAGAAGGCCCGCGCAATCAACGAAAAACTCATGCCGCTGCACAAAGACCTGTTCTGCGAAGCCAACCCGATCCCGGTGAAATGGGCGCTGGTTGAAATGGGCCTGATGCAACAAGGTATCCGCCTGCCGCTGACCTGGCTGAGCGAAGGCTGTCACGAAAAAGTCCGTACTGCCTTGCGCCAGTCCGGCGTACTGGTTTAATCGAGGAAGTACACCGCATGAAGCGACTGGCTGGTCTTTCCGCTCTCGCCCTGATCATTTCCAGCACCAGTGGGTGCGGTTGGCTGTGGGGCGAGGATGGCTATTTCCGCGACCGTGGCAGCGACTACCTGCAGGCGCAGCCTACCGCGCCGATGCAGCTGCCGCCGGACGCCAGCAACGTCAAGCGCCTGGATCCGCTGCTGCCGATCCCGCGCAACGTAGCCGACGATCGCGCCACTGGCGAGTTCGAGGTACCCCGTCCACAGCCGCTGTCGGCCACCGCCGACATCAGCGATTTCAGCCTGCAGCGCAGCGGCAACAGCCGTTGGGTGCTGGCCCAGCGCTCGCCCGCCGAAGTCTGGCCGGTGACCCGCCAGTTCTTCGAGGACAACGGTTTCCGCATCGCTGAAGAGCGCCCGCAGACCGGCGAATTCAACACCACCTGGCAGCGCTTCGACGAACTGTCGGCTTCCCTCGGCCAGCGCCTGGCCAGCACCTCCAGCAGCCCGGACAGCGAAGTCCGTGTGCGGGTGCGCATGGAGCCCGGCGTGCAGCGCAACACTTCCGAGGTGTATGTGGTCAGCGTCGAGCGCCCGGCCGGCAGCACTGCCGAGCCTGACTTCCCGTCTGCCTCCAGCAACACCGGCACCGACGCCCTGCTGGTCGACGAAATGCTCGCCAGCATGAACCGCAGCGCCGAGAAGGGCGGGTCGGTCTCGCTGCTGGCCGCGCGCGACTTCGATGCCCCGAGCCAGGTCAGCCTGAGCGAGGACGGCAGCGGCAACCCGGTACTATTCCTGGGTTCCGACCTGGACCGCGCCTGGTCTGGCGTCGGCCGCGCCCTGGAGCAGGGCGAGTGGCGTGTCGAGGACATCAACCGCAGCCTGGGCCTGTACTACATCAACCTGTCCGAGAAGCCCGACGACAAGCAGAAGGAGCCCGGCTTCTTCAGTCGCCTGTTCGGCAGCGAGCCGAGCAAGGAAGAGCGTGAAGCCCGCGCCGAGCGCTATCAGGTACGCCTGAGCAAGGTGGGTGATAACGTCCAGGTGACCGTCGAGAAGAACATCAACACCGTGGCCCCGGCCGATGTCGCCCGCCGCGTGCTGAGCGCGATCCAGGACCACCTGGGCTAAGTGCGCTTCGCGGTTCTGGGAAGCGGTAGCCAGGGAAACGGCACGCTCATCGCCAGTGGTGACACGGTCATCCTGGTCGACTGCGGCTTTTCCCTGCGCGAGACCGAGCGGCGCCTGGCGCTGCTCGGGGTTTCGGCCACGCAGTTGAGCGCAGTGCTGGTGACCCATGAACATGCCGACCACGTACATGGCGTGGGGTTGCTGTCACGGCGCTACAATGTACCGGTCTACCTCAGCCAAGGCACCTTGCGCGGCATGCGCAAGCCGGTGGAGGTGGCCGGTTTTCTCGGTTGCGGCGATGTCGTGCAGATCGGCGATCTGCAGGTCAGCGCGGCACGGGTCGAGCATGATGCCTACGAGCCGTTGCAGTACGTGATCAGCGACGGTCGCCGCCGCTTCGGCATGCTCACCGACCTGGGCAGCTACGACGCGCAGTTGTTGGAGCGCTATCAGGGGCTCGATGCCCTGCTGATCGAAGCCAACCATTGCCGCGACCTGCTGGCCCGTGGGCATTACCCGCGCTTTCTCAAGCTGCGGGTCGGCGGCAGCCAGGGACATTTGAACAACCACCAGGCCGCGAGCCTGGTGGCCGAGTTGGGCTGGCAAAACCTGCAGCACCTGGTGCTGGCCCACCTCAGCAGCAAGAACAACCTGCCACATCTGGCCCGCCAGTGCTTCGTCGACGCCCTCGGGTGCGACCCGGACTGGCTCCAGGTGGCGAATCAGGATCAAGGGCTCGACTGGCGCCAAATCGCCTAGCCCACCTACTCAAGCAAGCGGAGCCCATCATGGAAAAACGCGACGAACTCTACCGCGGCAAGGCCAAATCGGTTTACAAGACCGACGACGCCGACCGCTTGATCCTGCTGTTCCGTAACGACACCTCGGCGTTCGACGGCAAGCGCATCGAACAACTCGACCGCAAGGGCATGGTGAACAACAAGTTCAACGCCTTCATCATGCAGAAGCTCGAAGAAGCCGGCGTGCCGACCCAGTTCGACAAGCTGCTGGGCGACAACGAGTGCCTAGTGAAGAAGCTCGACATGATTCCGGTCGAGTGCGTGGTGCGCAACTACGCCGCCGGTAGCCTGGTCAAGCGCCTGGGCGTGGAGGAGGGCATCAAGCTGGAGCCGTCCACCTTCGAGCTGTTCCTGAAGAACGACGAGAAGGGCGACCCCTTCATCAACGAATCCCACGTTGTCGCCTTCGGCTGGGGCACCGCCGAGCAACTGGTGGAGATGAAGAAGCTGTCGTTGAAGGTCAACGAAGTGCTGAACAAGCTGTTCGACGACGCAGGCCTGCTGCTGGTCGACTTCAAGCTGGAGTTCGGCGTGTTCCACGGCCAGATCGTCCTGGGCGACGAATTCAGCCCGGACGGCTGCCGCCTGTGGGACAAAGAGACCCGCAAGAAGATGGACAAGGACCGCTTCCGCCAGGGCCTGGGCGACGTGATCGAAGCCTACGAAGAAGTTGCCAAGCGCCTGGGCGTACCGCTGTAAGCGGCGCGTTCACGCAAGCGCCTGATACCACGCGAATTTTTTTCAAAAAAGGTTTGCCAGAAACGAAATCACTGGTATGATGCGCGCCATTGGAGAGATGCCGGAGTGGTCGAACGGGACGGATTCGAAATCCGTTGTACTGGCAACAGTACCTAGGGTTCAAATCCCTATCTCTCCGCCATACGCGAAGTAGCCGAAGCCCCTGAAAACGTTGAGTTTTCGGGGGCTTTGTCGTTTAAGGGGGCTGTCAGGGCGTAGGGCGCGCTGCATCAGTACCGCTAATCCAGCGACGTGCGGGCATTTACCTCAAGTCTGGGTGTAAGACAACGAGTGTCCTGTCTCGGACGTACGGTCTCTTTTGGCGAATGGCGGCGCCGGCCGGGCGCTCAGGTCGTCGCCCAGAGTGAACAGCTAATTTCCGAGACAGCACGCTAGTTCTGTACGAAATCTACCTCCTTATCCCGAAGATCGCTTCACGTCACAAGCCCGAAGCAGGAGCCGTATGCGGTAGTTCCTACGTACGGTTCTTTGCGGGGGCAGGTACTGCCATCGCTACCGTATCTTGATTGGTCCTTGTGTTACTGCGTCAAGGGTTTCACCCTTCGTATAGCCGCAGTCGTATCTGTCCTTTTCGTTCAGGCGCCCCTTGGAAGTCGTTCTCCAGATAGTTGGCCAGTATAGGCAGGATGCCGCACAGGCGAAGAATAGCGGTAGTTTCTTTATTCTGAATTTCGGCCGTTATTGGTAAGCCTGTTCGGGAATTTTATACATGAAGTGAAAAGCTTTGTATTCTTCCTTAAAGATTGGAATAAATTTGTTACATCTTCATTTATTAAAATTCTGTCCGCAAGGCTTCCCGATGTTATTTTTTGGAGGTGCGTGCCGTCAGGTGTCAGTGGCTTACTGAGTGGGTGGCAAAAAAGTATTGGTTGTTTTGGCTCTGATTGAAAATTCAGAGTCCAAGGTTTTTATAGTCTTGTTTCAAGACGTCAGGGTGGACTATGGACAGTCAAAAATTGAAGCTTTTGTTCTTTGGGGTGGACGGCGCTTCATACACGGTCATGAAAGATCTCATGGCGCGTGGCGTGCTACCTAACTTCAGTGCGTTGGCAGCTCAAGGCGGACATGGTGTCCTGCAGGCAACTTTCCCCCCCCACACGGCACCTGGCTGGGCATCCATGTTTACCGGTGTTTCGCCTGGGGAACATGGTATCTATCAATTCTGGGCCACTCAGTCGCCGAACTATCGTTTCAGTGCCATGAACGCTGCGGACTATCACCGCGAGCCTTGTTGGTCGGCCCTTGAGCGCCAGGGGTTGAAAGTCGGTGTCTACAACATACCCATGACACACCCACCGGTAGAGCCCGCCGGTGGTTACATGATCAGTTGGCCCTTGGCAAAGACCTTGCGTTATACCGCTCCGAGTGAGTTGATGCATGAGCTTATGCAGGCAGGTATGCACTATCACTCCGATATCGTGACTATGTATCGTGGGCAGGATGATTACTGCGCGCAGGCAACCAATTTTATCAGAGGGCGTGCGGAAACTTGTAGTTTTCTGCAAAGCACCCGTCCAGTGGACGCACTATTTGTCGTGTTCACGGAAGTTGATCGCGTCAGCCACTACTACTGGGGTGATCAGCAAAAACCTGGGGCGGAGGTCGAAGCGTGTTACACCGAAATCGATCGGGCGCTGGGGCAAGTCATGCGCCTTGTTGATGACGAAACGTTGGTGGTTGTGGCCTCTGATCATGGCTTTGGCTTATGCGAGGCGGATTTTAGCGTGCATGAGTTTCTGCTGGAGCATGGCCTGCTTGCCTGTCGTCATGAACCGGTGAGCCCTGCGAGCACTGCAGGGGCGGATGATCCGAGCGTGCGCTCCTGGTTCGATGCGCCGGGGCTGTACCGCCGCACCGTCGACTGGGCGCGGACTAGCTTCTATATGCCCACCCCAGGCTGCTTTGGGATCAATGCCAACCTTCTGGGGCGTGAGGCGCAAGGGTTCTTGAGCGAGGCGCAATTGCCTGCGGCCGAGGCAGACCTGCGAGCTGCGCTGGCGGGGCTGGTGGATGAACAAGGCCAGCCCTGGTTCACCCTGGTCAGACGCGATGAAGTGTATGCCGGTGATTGTCTGCAACAGGCACCGGATTACCTGCTCATACCGAAGAACTTCACAGTGATGCCAACACCTTCGCTCGGCGGGACGGTTTGGAGCGCCCCGGCGCAGGGGGGCGTGCACCGACCGGACGGCGTGCTCTTCGTGCGGGGGGCGAGCTTCCCGGCCAATGTCGCTCTTCAGGCCCGTATAGAGGATGTTTTCCCCACGATTCTTGCTCACCTTGGGCTGACGGTTCCTGAGGACCTGGAGGGTCATTGGTTGATCGATCCGGCCTGGGAACTCCGCCGTGAACCTGGACGACGGGCTGCCGGCGGTAGACGAATGAGCGAGCAGGAGCAGCATTTCATGGATGGACAACTGCAGCAAATCGGGTACTTCTAAATGCAAAGCGCACAGTTTACGGATGCCGCAGCAGGGTTAATTCCCCTGACCAACCTGGGCGAAGTGGTCGAGCCGCCAGCGACTAATCCATTGCACTCGAGTGTCGACTTCCGCCATCCAAGGCCGATGCGAGTTTGTTTTCCCGTGCTGCTCGACGGCGATCTGGTGATGAGCTCGGAGCATCTGGGGGTCAGCTACCTGGTTGCCATCTTGCGCAATCTGGGAGCCGAGTGCCGGGTTGTGGAGGTCAAGCCCGTGGCCGGTGGCGATGAGCAGGCTATCGACGAAGTCGTGGCCTTCTCGCCCGATCTGATCGGTTTTTCACTCACCACAGTGACGGTCAGCCATGCAACGGCCTTTGGCTCGGCTCTGCGTGCGGCGCTGCCTGAGAAGGTCGCATTCCTGGCCGGTGGGCCATTGGCGACCTTTCTAGGCTCCAAGCTGCTGGACAACCCCAACTGGGCATTTCTTGACGCGCTGGTGCGCGGTGAGGGTGATGTTCCCCTTGTGCGCTATGTCGAGGCCTTCTGGGATCACCAGGACTACACCGTAGTACCCAGTCTGAGTTGGCGTGAGAGCAATGGTGTGGTCATCGACAACCCGATCGGCAAACCCGTTCCGGAGCTCGACATGCTGCCGGAGCCGGCCCGTGACCAGTTCGAGATCAACAGTGGAAAACTGCCTTACCTGCGTCTGGCGACCACTCGTGGCTGCACTGCCCGCTGTACGTTCTGCAATGCGCCTCATGCGGGCAACAAGGTCAATCCCGGCAAGCTCTGGCGCGCTCGGACACCGGACAACATCGTCGATGAAATCGAACGGTTGTATCACCGGTACAACTTCAACACCTTCGACTTCGTCGATTCGACGTTCGAGGATCCGGGGGGAGCGCCGTTCGCCAAGCAACGTATCGCCGATATTGCCCAAGGCATTCTCGATCGGGGTATGAAGATATATTACAACTGCTGCATGCAGGCCAAGAACTGGCACGAAGAAGACAAACCGTTACTGGACCTGCTGTACCGCTCGGGCCTGGAAAAAGTACTGATCGGTATCGAGTCCGGCTCACAGATCGGCCTGGACCGGTGGAAGAAGAAATCCACCGTCGAGGACAACAAGCGTGCCATCGAACTGGTGCGTGGGGCTGGGATCTATGTTGCCTTCGGCTTCATTGCCTATCACCCCTGGTCCTCTTTCCAGGAGATTCGCGACAACAACGACTTTTTGCGTCGATACATGGGCCACAACCTGCGCCGTTATACGGTACGCCTGGAGCTCTACCCAGGCGCGGAAGCGGTCGAGACCCTGCGCAGCGAAGGCAAATTGCACGAAGACTTCGATGTCTCGCTCAATGCCTTGAGTTACGACTTCGAAGACCCTCGCGTGCTCAAACTGTCGAACGTGAGCGCGCTGCTGTACGGCGAAAAATATGCCGAAGAGGGGATCATCGAGAAAGAACCGGCGGTTTTCGAATTCGAGACATACGACATTGTCATGCACACGTTCATGTCGCGCCTGCGCCGTTCGGTTCTCGAATCACCCCGTGGTCTTGAAATTCTGGAGTCCGGTGAAGCCCGTGCGACTGAGTTGCGTGAGGCAATGAGTGCTTTCAATTATGCACTGGTGTCCGAGATGACCGATCTGGCCGAGCGTGAGGCACTCGACGACAGCTATGCGCATGCCAAACGCCCAGAGGTCGAGCAGTTCTATCGGCAAAAGCTCAGCGAGCTGCGCCAGGTGCAATTGGGCATCAGTATGCAACTGCACCGCGCCGGGTTGAGCCTGCGTGATATCCAGTTCAGTAAAGGTGCCTGAACCATGAGCCATGCAGAGCCTGTCAATTTCCTTGGCCATCGTCAGTTGCTTGGCAACGACCTGGTCATCAATGAGGACTCCTGCAACCTGGGGTGTGCCTATTGTCTGACCGGGCAGAGCAACATGAAGTCGTCTCATGAGGGCAAGCTGATCTTCCAGCCCCCGGTACATGATGTCTATGGTGCAGAAAGCGATCTGGGACAGAGGCTGCATGCTGTCGTCGAACGGGTCAACCAGAGCTTCCGGCCACCGTTGCTCAAACTGACCGGAGGCGAGATCTTCATCATCAAGGACATCATGACGTTCATCGAACGCATGTCCCCCTTGCATGAGGTGCTGGTGGTCCAGACTAACGGCCTGCCATTGACCGAAGACAAGGTCCGACGTCTGGTCGAGCTGGGTAACGTGGTGGTTCAGATCTCACTCGATAGCAGCAATGCAGAAGGCAATAGTTACCGTGTGCAGTCACCACGCATTCATCGAATGATCATGGATCGCATCGAGATGGTGTTGCAGGCTGGGCTGCCGCTGGAAATCTATGGTGTGCTCAACGACCGTAGCGCCCCGTACCTGAGTGAGTTCGTCGAGTGGTGCGCGCGATTCGCGGACAACCCACCGCAATTGTTCCCGTTCCCGGTTCGAGGGCCGGACAGCGAAGCCTTCAAGGTCCGGCCTGAGCAGTATCAGCATATCGATCAATTGCTCGAACTGTGCGATCAGTATCCCGAGATTCTTCCGCCCAAGGCGTACTTGCAACGTTTGAGCGCGTTCTACCGGGATGGGTACCGCAGCTGGCGTTGCCACTTGCCACGCCTGGTGCTTTCGACATTCAGCGACGGGGTCGCCACGCCGTGCCCGAATATCTGGTTTCACAACATGGGTAACCTGGTCAGCGGTGACTGGCAAAAGGCGCTGGCACCGGTCAATCGCTCGCCGTTCTACCAGTTGCTGCTCGCCGAACGGCCTCGTCTGGATGCATGCAAGGGCTGCTTTACACCCTGGGACACGCTGAGCTTGTACTTCGAGGACGTCATCAGTCTTGATGAATTGTGTCGTGCGCCGTCCTACGCCCCGCAGGTCATCAGAGAGCTGCTCGAACGTGCCAAGGAGGATTACCGTCGTGGCGTTTGAGTCCTGGTTCGATGATGTCCTCGAGGGCCCCGTGCTGGATGCCGTTGCCGCTAGTCGCCGAAGTGGCTGGGAGCGGCAATTGGATGAGTTGGCACAGCAGGGGCAGCGTCGTGTTCTGCTGGTTTTGGACAGTAGTATCGAGCACGCGGCCTTGATGCTGCTGGTGCTGGCTCACGGCATTTCGCCGCTGCTGGTGGCGGGTGATACTCGGTCAGACGAGCTGTTGCGTTACGCATTGCGCGGGAGCGTTCGCAAGGCACTTGAGCTTCGTGACGGCGAGCTGCGAGTCAGCGAAATGCACGATATGCCGGTAGAGCCGGATGTCGATCAACCGTTGGGGTTGTGCCTGATGACCTCGGGGACCACGGGTGAGCCTTCACTGGTGGTAAGAGAGCTGTCCAGTTGGCGCGACGAAGGTCTGCGTTATTGCAACCTGTTGCGGCTTTCACCGGACGACCGGGTGCTGTTCGTCGCCCCGATCTACCATGCATACGCGCTGGGGTGGCTATGGGGGGCGATTCTGGCTGGCACCGAGGTCGAAATCTGTAAACCCATGGAGCTGGGGGCGGCACAGCATGCGCTGCGCGAACGGGCCACACACTGCGTGCTCACGCCGATGCTTGCTGGGTTGTTGGCGCAGCGAGCAGGCGTTGGAGGGCAATGCCACCGGCTCAAGGTGGCAATGTCTGGGGCGGGACCTGTGGATCAGGCGCTGGATAGGCAATTCGAGCAGGCCTACGGTGTAGGGCTTTCGCGCAACTACGGCAGCACCGAGAGCGGTGCGCTGTTTGGCGGGGTGGCTCCGTTGCCCGGTTTTTCGATCGGTTTTGCGCTGCCCGGTATCCGGATTTTTGACGAGCCTCCAGCGGGCGAGCCCTTCGTGTTGCGTGTCCTGCTAGAGAATGGCCAGCTTCACGATACGGGTGACATCGTCCAGCGGGGAGCTGATGGCTATACCGTGATGGGGCGGCAAAGCAGCGCCATCCGCCGTGGTGAGCGCTGGATTTCGCCATTCGAGATCGCCTCGGTGATTGCAGGGCACACCTCTGTCATCGACTGTACTGTGCGTGCGGTCGTGTCGCGGCAGATGGGCAACGACCATATCTTCGCGTTTGTAGTCTGGGATCTGCACCGTCCCTGGGACGAGGTGCAGCTTCGTGCCTACTGCCAGGAGCGCCTCGGCGCGGGCAAGGTGCCTGATCGCTTCGAACGAGTGGTTTCGATACCACGCGCCAGCACCGGAAAACCGCTGCTGAGTCGTTACTACCGACCGGCCTCGAGTGAGGTGCTGGTCTCGGCGGCGCAGGCATACAAGCGTTCGCTGCTGCTGCTCGGCCTGTGGCAGAGCGGTGCGCTGCGGTTGAGCGCCCAGGGGCTGAGCGTTGACCAGATTGCTCAGCGGACGGGGCTTCATGCTTCGACATTGGCGGCCGCCTTCGAGATCGCCGCAGCCTGCGGGTTGGTCTCGCAGACACGTGAAATGGTAAACGAAACGCAGCAACTGGAGGATCTGGCCCCGATGCTGGACCTCGAGGCATTGAATGTTCGTGGTTGCAACCATCCGGATCGTCTGGTCGAGGTGCTCTCCCAGGGGACCTGGCAACGGCCGTTCGAACGGGATGCTGAACAGCTGGATGAATTGCCTGACGTGTACCAGCGGGTCGTGGCTGGCCCGCAGAAACGGCTGTTGGCACAACTGGCCTGGCGCAGTGTATCGCGAACCACGACTGACACCTTGCGGGTGCTGGATGTGAGCGCCACTGGGGCGACCTATACCCAGGTACTGCTGGAACGGGAAGGGCTCGATTGCACCGCCAGTCGGGTCGTGCTGGTGGGCGGCCTCAATCAGCTGGATATCGATATCCCCGTGGCTTTCGACCTTGCCCTGCCGAGCGGTGGTGGCACGCACTTCGATGTCATCGTCCTTGACAACACCCTGCATCAGGCCTCGGTAGCACAGGGCTTAGCCGGGCTTATGGAGTGCTTGGCTCCCGGAGGCAGGGTCATCGTCGACGATATCTTTCTACAGGACGGGGATTCGGCAGGGGTCGGGCTGGACTGGCTGACCCATGGAGGGCATGCCTACCTGCGTCTGAGTGATCTGATGGCTTTAATGAGCAGCCTGGGCTTCAGCGGGCACGAGTTGTCTCGGCGTGTTTCAACGATTTTCCAATGCACGATTTCATTCACCAAGGAGCTGTGAAAATGAGCAATACCGACCGTTTGATCAAGGTGTTCTCGACGACTGTGGGTCGGGAGCTGAACCGTGAAGAGCTGACGGGGGGCAATCTCATCAGCAGTCTGGGATTGAACTCGATCGATGCATTGCAGTTGCTGATCCAGGTGGAAACCGAGTTCGGCTTCAACATCGAGGATGAAGAGCTTTCCATCGATCTGGTCGACTCGCTCGAGCGCCTGGAGACGTTTGTCGCCGGCAAGCAGCCGGTGAGGACTGCCTGATGGTGTCCCTTCCGATTGACGCCGGGTCTGCCTGGCTCAATGCAAGGTGCCTGCTTGCGGAGGCTTCAGCGTGAGAGACCCGAGACAGAGGCAGGAGACGTTCGCCAACCGTCCTGGTACCGACGATCAGTTGTCCTGGCTCAACCAATTGAGCCGTCAGCGGCTGTCGGGCCCGGCTATGGAAAACAATCGGCGCATGACACTGGAGGAAGGCCAGAGCACCTTGTGCGTGCATGCTGGCACTTACGAGGATCCGGTAACCGGCGCTGTCGGTACACCGATCTTCCCCTCATCGACCTTCCGCTTCAGCCAAACGACCTACGAGTCGTTCCTGGAGGGATATGTACGTGATATCCCAACCTACAGCCGCTATGGCAATCCGGGGCAATGGTCGGTGCAGCTAAAAGTGGCGACGCTGGAGCGGGCAGAGAGTGCGCTTGTCCTGTCGTCGGGTATGGCGGCAATCGCATGCACGCTGTATGCGCTGACCAATCGCAATGGCCATATTATTTCCTCTCATGATCTCTATGGCGGCAGTTACAACTTGCTTCATGCCGACATCAGCCAGTCTGGCCGCTCGGTCAGCTACGTCGACCCACTCGATCTGGAGCAGATTCGCCAGGCGATTGGGCCACAGACCCAATTGATGTTCTTCGAGCTGATGTCCAACCCGTTGATGAAAGCCATCGATTTGCGGGCTATCTCTGCGTTGTGCAAGGCACATAATATTCTTCTGGTCGTCGATAACACCTTCCTCACGCCGATCAGTTGCCGGCCCTTGGAGTGGGGGGCCGATGTGGTAATACATTCGGCCACCAAATATCTCAATGGTCACAGCGATACCACCTGTGGCGCGGTGGCGGGGAGTCGCAAGCTGATTGATCGCATCTGGGCGCAGATGCTGCGGTTTGGTGGCAATCTCGACCCGTTCGTGTGCTTTCTGTTCGAGCGTGGCATGAAAACCCTGGCCCTGCGCATGCAAGCACATGCTCAAGGTGCCAGGCAAGTCACTCACTTTCTGGCGTCGCATCCCCGGGTCAAGGCAGTGCACTCGATCTACGCACCGGACTACGCCCATCGGCACCTGTTCGATTATGCCGACGATGCGGTCAGCGGCATGCTCGGATTCGAGGTCGAAGGCGGGGATGCAGCGGCCCTGGCCCTGCTCGAACACTTGCGGTTGATTACCAGTGCTACCAGCCTGGGCGGCATCGAGTCGTTGATCAGCCTGCCATTCAACACTTCACACAGCGGGCTGACCCGAGAGCAGCAGGCACGTATAGGAATCAGGCCGGGCTTGGTGCGCCTGTCGGTCGGCATCGAGGATGCGCGAGACCTATGTGCCGATCTCGAACAAGCACTGCAAAAAGTCTATTGGCAGGAGCCTGAAGTATGAGAAACGGAATGAATATTTCGGGCTTCAGCGAGATCGTCCATGAAGTCCAGCGAGAGCCGCAGCAGGCTTTGTTCCGATATGGCGCCTATGCCCGCTGCTCCCCTGCTGGCGACATGTTGGCAGGTGTGCATCCCGCAGTCATTGGCACGCTCAAAGCACCCCGTTGTTTTGAAGTGCCAGTGCGACCAGGTGACCCGCTGGCGGCACACGGCATGCTGGCGGCGGCCACTCCCCAAGAACTGGCGCTGATCGCCTTGTCGGGCTGTTTCCTGGTTTCCGCGGTCTCCGGTTTCTCGGCTCGGCGCACCACGGTCGCTCATCTGTCGATGACGACTCGGGCATCACTGTCCGACGGAGGCAGTGTGGCACCGCAGGTCAGGTACCAGATCCGCTCGTTGATCGACAAGAACATCAGCGAGGTAGTGGAGGTGATCGAGGCCGTGAAGTCGCACAGCCCGAACCATCAGAGTTTCGTTCAGCCTCTGCCGCTTTCGGCAACCGTGTTGGCAGGAGGTGAGTCGCTGCTGGATTTACATTTCCCCACCCAGGTTGAGATCGGAGCCTTGGCGTGCCCGGCTCAGCAGCTCGAGCTCGACTGTCAGTGGTTGTATGGCACCCAATTGCGCGCCGATTTCCAGCGTCAGGACGCTGGTGATACGCGCAGTTTCCTGATCGATCAGCCCAAGCAACTGGCAGGCATCGACTGTGGCCCTAACCCTCAGGAGTACCTGCTGATGGCGATTGCCGCTGATGTACTGCAGCAATTGGCCTCACGCTTCCCGTTGGACGAAACGGCCACGCTCGACGCCCGGGCGTTGGTGGACATACGCGGTATGTGTGACGTCGCCCCGACGCCGGTGCATTTGCAGGACATCGAGCTTCAGGTGTGCCTGGGAGCTTGGGCCGCGCCACGTATCGACGAGCTGGAGCGAGCGTTGACCCAGAGTATTGCCCACTCCCAGGTGTGCGCGTTGATCCGCCGGCCGGTGCAGTTCGAGTTCCATATCGGCCATGACCTGCAGGCTGGAATGCGGGAGGTGGCCTGTGCGCAATGACACAACATTGTGTTTCTGCACACTGGCTGTAGCTGACCTGGAGGTCGCCGAGGCCTTCTACGTACAAGTACTGGGGTTGTGCGTGAGCCGCCGGTATCCGGCGACGGTGTGGCTCAGCCTGGATGTCGATGAGCATCGCGGAGCGGGCTTTGGGTTGATCGAGGATGCCCAGATGGCCAGGCCCTCGACGAAGACCATGATCGACCTGCAAGTCGGCGATCTGGGCGAAGTCTTCGAGCGCCTGGCCACACTGGTCGAGGTGGTTGAGCCGCCGGTGCTCACGGGCTGGGGGAGCTACAAGGCGATCATCGAGGACCCGTTTGGCAATCGCCTGGGGCTGGTGGCGCGCAATTGATCATTGCGTGATCCAAATGATGAGCTGGCAAGGAGTGGACATGCTCAAGCAATTTGGCTGTATGGATGTACCGGACTGTGTCGGCGGTGACGGTAGTTATGTAACCGTTGTTTCCGGGCTGCCGCGCTCTGGCACGTCGATGATGATGCGCGCCTTGAGGTGCGGAGGCTTGCCGGTGCTCACCGACAACGTCCGTACTCAGGATGAACGCAATCCCCACGGTTACTTCGAGTGGGAAGCGGTCAAGAACCGGGATGGTTATCAGGACTGGATGGATCAGGCAAAGGGCAAGGCTGTCAAGCTGGTGTCGCGTTTCCTCCAGCATCTGCCGGCCACACATGGTTACCGAGTAGTGTTCATGCATCGGCAGTTGGAGGCAGTGATTCGCTCTCAGGGCGACATGTCCAGGCACCACAGTGGACAGGACTGGAGCGAGGATCAGGGACAGGCGCTGGCCAGAATCTATGCCGAGCACGTGCCGAATGTGTTGCGCTGGGTTCGGGCGCGACCGAACATGCGCCTGCTGGAAGTGGACTACGACCAGGTGTTGCGTGATCCCCAGGCTACCTTTGGGGCTGTCGCGCGCTTCCTGGCACCGGTGCCGCTGGTGATCGCCCCTATGCTGGCCACGGTGGACGCTCGGCTGAACCACCAGGCTTCGGCGTCGGAGCGTGCACATGGTTGACGTCCCTGTGCAGGCGGTGATCTTCGACCTCGATGGCACACTCATCGACAGTAAGCAGGTCATTGCCGAGGCCTACCATGCCGCTCATGCCGAGGTCATGGGGGCTGATGCCGTACCCCCTCCGTTCAGCGAATACTGCCGGTACCTGGGACGCAGCTTCCCGGAGATCATGAGGCAGATGGGACTGCCACTGGAGATGCACCCGGTGTTCATGCGCGAGAGCAATGCGCGTATGCACCGTATCCAGGTATTCGACGGGATCAGAGAACTGCTTGGTACGTTGCATGAGCGCCAAGTGCCCATGGCCATTGCCACGGGTAAGGACCATGCTCGTACCGAGGCGATCCTGGGTTGTCTGGGACTGCTTGAATACTTCGGTGTCATTGTTGGCAGTGATGATGTTGCCCGTCCCAAGCCCGCGTCCGACATGGCGTTGAAGATCGTTGATGCGCTGGGCCTGAACCCAGCGACGACACTCTTCGTCGGTGATGCCGTAGCTGATCTGCAGTGCGGTCACAGTGCCGGCATGCAGACGGCGCTCGCACTCTGGGACAGCCCGGTTGATGAAGTCCGTCGCCATCCCTGTAACTATCGCCTGGGACAACCGGGGCAACTATTGAACCTGCTGGAGGTATGGCGACATGCCGACGTTGCTACTGCTTAATGGCCCGAACCTCGGCCGTCTCGGAATGCGCAAGCCACAGGTTTACGGTCATCGCACCCTTGCAGATATCACGGAGCAGGTCACCCAGGTAGCCGCGGCGCATGGCTGGGAGGTGCGTGCGCTGCAAAGCAACCACGAAGGTGAGCTGATCGATTTCATCGAGGCCAATCATGAGACTGAGGCCATGGTGATCAATCCTGGGGCGCTGATGATGTCCGGCTGGGCGCTGCGGGATGCTCTGGAGGATTACCCCGGCCGATGGATGGAGGTGCATATTTCCAACCTGTTCGGTCGTGAGGCGTTTCGTCATAGCTCGATTACTGCCCCGTTATGCCACGGCTTCATCGCCGGCATGGGGACTGACGCCTATGCGGCGGCGACTGCGCTGCTGATCGAGAAGTGTCATGGATGAACGACAAGGGGATCTGCCCGAGCATTTGCAGCTGTTGGCCGATGTGCTGCGCATGTGTACCGAGTTGCTGACATTGCCCTGTGGGGTGTTGTCGGCACAGGATAATTTCTTTGAGGTGGGCGGCAATTCGCTCAAGGCCCTGCAATTGTGTGCCTTGCTTGAACAACGCTACCCACAGCTGGCCCGCGGGACCGGTATCGAACTGACGCGCATTTCCACCAGCACTGATCTGCACAGTTTCGCCGACGCCCTGCTCAACGATAGCCGGCAGGTCAAAGCGATGACGGAGGGCGAGTTGTGAGCCAGTCGATTGTCAACCTGATCGAACAGTGCGAGGCCAGTGGCGTGCACCTTTATGAAGAGGCGGGCGCGCTCAGGTACTACAGCGAACAACCCGAGCTGCCTGAGCACATACGGGAGTCTGCGGGGCGCGAGAAGGTACGGCTGCTCGAGCATCTCGCTCAACCGGATCCGCTGGCTGCAGAGCTTACAGGTTTGCGCCAGGCATATTGGCTAGGCGAACACTCGGCGTTTTCCGAGGGCAGCGCGGCCTATCTGCATCTGGTGTATGCGGGCAACTTTCCTTTGGTTGAACACCTGCAAGAAGCCGTGCATCGGCTGCAGCGGATGCACCCGATTCTGGACTATACGCTGGATGCCGAGACACCGCGTTTCAAACCCATGACGCCAGCATCCTGTGTGGTGGAAAGCGTACTGGCCCAAGGGGGGCATCCCCCATGCAGCTGCGCGGCGTTGGGGGAGGCGTCACCGGTGGCGACCTTGTCTGCCGGTCGCGCATTGGTGCGTCTGGTGTTGGTCGAGGGGCAGGGGCAGCGCAGTCTGCATGTGATCTATCGGCTAGCCTTATTCGACGCTCCGAGCGTACAGATTTTCATCAACGACCTGGTGTTGCTGCTCGAAAACCCTGAGCGCCCCCTTGGCGTACCACTGGGCTATCGGTCCGAAGTGATTGCGGCTCGTTTACGGGCACAGCGCCTGGCTCGTTTCAAGGCTAGGCACTACTGGCAGGACAAGATCCCTTTGCTCGCTCCCGGCCCTGATTTGCCCAGGTCGCGGCGCCGGGGAAAGACGTCGCAGGAGCAGATCAGGCCAGGGCGCTTCATCGAGCATCGGATGGATTTGCAGGCAGATCAGGTGCGGGCACTAAGGAACCAGGCCCGGATGCATCAGGTTTCTGTCAACACGGTACTGCTCACCGCCTACCTGCAGACGCTGGCGCGGTGGTCCGGCATGGCTTCGGTGACCTGCAGTGTCATGTACAGCAATCGTGCGACATTGGGGGAGACGGTGGAGGGCTGCCTGGGTAACCACGCCGACACGGTGCTCATCGATCTCCCGGTGGCGGAGCTGTCGTTTGGCGAGCGTGCCCGGCTGTTGCAGCGGGATCTTCATGCGGCGATACAGCACGGCGCCTACGACGGGGTCAGTGCAGTGCGTGAGTGGATACAGCTGCACGACTCCCGCGCCAGCAATGCTGAGCCACCTATGCCCTATGTATTCTCTTCGCTGTTGGACATGCAGCTGGCACCGCCAGCGCTCGAGCAGGTCGATCACGCCATGATGACCCCGCAGATCTGGATTGATGCCCAGGCGTTCGAACAGGAGGGGACACTCTGCCTGTCCTGGGACGAGCGGGCAGGCATCTTCGAGGATGGGGTGATCGGCCAGGCTTTCCAGGCCTATTGTGATCATTTACAGGATCTGGCGGTTGACAGCGCGGCATGGGACGAGCGTGAGATGCCATTGTCTGCGGCAGTGCGGGACGGACTCATGGCGTTCAACCGGACTGAGCGTTCGTTTACCCGGGTAACGCTCTGGGACGGATTGCGGCGTCAGGTCCAGGAGCGTCCCGATGCAGTCGCGGTCATCGATGCGCAGGGTAGCCTGACTTTTGCACAGTTGCTGAGCCAGGCCAGCCTCCTGGCTTGCCATCTGAACGAAAATGGCGTGGGGCCCAGCGATCACGTGGTGATACGGGGCAGTCACGATGTCGCCAATGTTGTAGCCATTTACGCCACGCTCATGGCCGGTGCCACCTACGTGCCAGTCAGCAAGCGTTCGCCAGTCCAGCGGGTGCAGGCGATGGTCAGCCAGGCGGCTGCGACCACCATACTGGGGGATGACGATGACGATATCGAGGCGATTCTGGCTTCGCCCGTCAACTGGACCCTCAACTATCGCACCTGGCTGGCCAGTGGCGAGGCCCTGGGGGATTTTGTCGAGCCGACGTATCCTGCCGTGGCCAGTGGCGTGGCCTACATCATGTTCACCTCCGGCACCACCGGAACGCCAAAGGGCGTAAGCATCACCCATCATTCCGCGATCAATACCCTCCAGGATTGTCAGGCGCGGTGGGCGATTGGCTGCGATGACCGGTTGTTTGGCGTGAGTGAGTTCAGCTTCGACCTGTCGGTCTTTGATCTGTTCATGCCGGCGCTCTGCGGCTGTGCTGTCGTGCTCGCGCAGGATGGACGCCAGGTCGATCCGCAAGGTTGGATCACATTGGCGCGCCAACATCAGGTGACTGTTTGGAACTCGGTACCAGCGATCATGGAGATGTTGAGCGACTATGCTCAGGCCATGGCTCTGGGGGCGCCGGTTCCGAGCGTGCGGCTGTGGATGGCCAGTGGCGACTGGATCGGTCTTGGGCTACCTGATCGGTTGCGCCAGAGTGCGCCGAAATCATGCTTCGTTGCCCTGGGGGGCGCCACCGAAGCGGCCATCTGGTCGAACAGCTTCGAGGTCCACGCAGTTGACCCGGAGTGGACCAGCATTCCCTATGGTCGGCCCTTGGCAAACCAGCGTTTCCATATCCTCGACTCGTTTGGACGATGCTGTCCACCTGGCGTCAAGGGCATGCTGTACATCGCCGGGGAGGGCCTGGCTACAGGCTACGTTCATGATCAGCAGCGCACCGCGCAGGTGTTCGTCCACCATTCGGAACTGGGGCAGCGCCTGTATCGCACCGGCGATCTTGGGCGCCTGCGTATGGATGGAGAGATGGAGTTGCTGGGACGAGAAGACCTGCAAGTCAAACGCAATGGTTTTCGCATCGAGCTGGCGGAGATCGAGGCAGTGTTCTGCCGGGTCCAGGGCGTGCGCCAGGCTGTGGCCTGTCTGGACCAAAGCGGTGGCTTGACCTTGTTTGTCATCTGCGAGCAGGGGCCTGCGGCGGATACCGATGCCATGCTGCGTTTTGCCGGCAATCACCTCAATGAGTACATGCTGCCGTCCAGACTCCTGGTGCTTGAGCAATTGCCGCTGACGGCCAATGGCAAGCTAGATCGCAAGAGCCTGACCGACCTTGCTGCCCAAACGACGAGCAATGCAATACCCGAAGAGGGCTTCTGCCCTTTGCACGAGCTTGTATTGCACTGCGTGCGTCAGGTATTGCCTGCTGTGCGCGATGCCCATGGCAACTGGTTCGAGCTTGGCGCCACATCACTGCATGCGGTGCGCATCCTGCAGATATTGAACACGCAACTGGGCATGCAACTGAGTCTGGCCGATCTTTACGCCTACCCGTGCGTTTCGGACTTGCTCAGTTATCGTCAGGGCGCGGATGGACGTTCGCGCAACCTGGTTCGCTTCAATCACGACAGCCACCTGGCGCTACTCGTGTTGGTCCATCCGGTAGGCGGAGCGCTGTCCTGTTATCTGCCGCTGGTGGATGCCGTACGCGGTGTGTTTGATGTGGCTGGTGTGTGCGCCGATGGTGAGCAGCATTTCATCTCGATCGAGTCTCAGGCCGAGGACTATCTTCGGCAATTGCGCCCACTGCTCGAGGGGCAGAGACCAGTGGTCCTGGCGGGGTGGTCCTTCGGTGGGGTGGTGGCAGTGGAGATGGCCCGCCAGTTGACCGCAATGCCCCAGGTTTCACAGCGTCTGGCGGTTGTTACGCTTGATGCGGGAGCGCCCGGTGGCGACGTGGCGACATTCCCCCCGAACCTGCTGCAGCAACTGTTCCAGCAGGATCTGCAGCAGACTCGACAATGGCTGTTGGCGCCCGAAGAGGACGATAGGCTGATGGGGCGTGTGCTGGAGGAGCGTTTCCTGTTGTTCTGTCGGCACTACGCGGCGCTGCTCGCCTACCGGCCTACTCAGGTTGGCTGCTACACCTGGCATTTGCAGGCACGCCAACAGAACCGCGCCAGTGGCCTGCAGCCTTTGTCCCAATTGAGTCCAGGGGCTGGCTGCACGGTGGTCGCCACGGACCATTACGGCATGCTCGGCGGCACGGCCATGCAGGTTGCCATTGCGACGCTGCGTCAGGCGCTCGACGTCATCGCGCCGCCTAGAGAGGAACTGACGGCATGAACGATCCACGCCTGATGGCATCCATGCCTCACGCCCTTGCGACACCCGGCAGTGTTGATCTGTGGCGCCTGTCCGTTGCCGAAGGGAGGCAGCGTGTGGCCTGCGCAAGCTATCTGCAATGGTTGGACCACCAGGAGCGTACACGCTATCAGCGCAGCACCGATCAAGGGTGGCGTGAACAGTTCCTGATCGGTCATGGCTGGCTCAGGGAAGTACTGGCCCGCTATCTGGAATGTGATCCGGCGCGAATCATTCTTGGACAGGGGCGTTACGGCAAACCCGAGCTGCTTGCGCCGAAGCAATCTTCGTTGCATTTCAATCTGTCCCATACTCAGGGACTGCTGGTGCTTGCCGTGTCCAGGAGCCCGGTTGGGGTGGATGTGGAGGCGCATCGGTACAGAGATGTTTTCGCGTTGTGTCAGCGTTTTTTCAGCGAAGGCGAGCGGCGGACGTTGAGTCGGACTACGCGTCCCCGGCGGTTGGCCTGCTTCTATCGGATGTGGACCCTCAAGGAAGCCTGGGTCAAGGCTGCTGGCATAGGGATCGGCTGGCAATGGAGGCAGTTGCGGGTGGTTCGCAAAGGGACGGCTTCCGGGCTTGATGGACCAAGCTGCTGGCGCTTGGCTGCGAGCGGTTCATTGGAAGGCTATTCAATCGCCATCGCGGGGATGTCACCGCGAGCTATAAGCGTGCGCACATTTGTCGATACGGCCCTGGCGGGCTTCGGCTCATCTCGTGACAATCTACGGTGGCTCGAGTACCACCTCGACAACGGGAATGCGAGCCATATGAGATTCATCAATCAAGGAGTGACACTGTGAAGTTTGGATACACGATCGTATATGTGCCTGATGTCGCGGCGACCCTGGCGTTTTTCGGCGAGGCATTCGGCCTGGCCACGCGCTTTCTCGATGAGTCGGGCGATTACGGCGAGCTGGACACCGGCACCACTACTCTGGCCTTTGCCAGCCGTGAGCTGGCCAACTCCAATTGCGACGGTGGCTACCAGTTCTGCGAGCCGCGGCACAAACCATTGGGCATCGAGATCGCGCTGGTGACCGATGATGTTCCTGTTGCCCACGCAAAGGCCTTGGCTGCGGGTGCCAGCGAGCATGCCGCAGTGTCTCGCAAGCCCTGGGGGCAGGTGGTCTCGTACGTACGTTGCCCGATGGGCACTCTGATCGAACTGTGCACGCCCGTGGGCCAGTGAGCTCCGCGGACAAGGAAGAACCAGACATGCAAGGACACCGATCATGACGCGTCACAGCGATGATACCGTCGCGGCACTGCTGGAGGATCTGGCCACAACCCATGAGCTGATGCTGGTGATCGTCCAGCGCGTGCGCACGGTGGTGGAGGAAACCGCCGGGACCGTTTCGGAAATGGTCAAGTATGGCGGCATCATCTTTTCCCAGGCGACACCGTTTTGCGGGGTTTATGCCTACCAAGAGCATGTGTCCGTCGAGTTTGGACAGGGCTACACCTTCGAGGATCCACACGGAGTACTCGAAGGTGGGGGTAAGTACCGCCGCCACATCAAGCTTCGCAGCGTGGCCGATGTGCAGGACAAGCACCTCGGTGAGTACGTGAAGCAGGCGCTTTCCTAGCGTCGAGCCGAGTTAGACAACCACTGAACGTTGAACCCAGCGGGGGATGAAAATCCCCCGTCGGGGAGGCTTTTGCCCAGGAAAACCCGAAACATGAATAAATCAATGAATGATCCAAGTTTTTATGGAGAAACCCTGGCCCCTGTCTACGACGAGTTGTATGGCGAGGCGGCGGGGCATGCGATCGATACGCTGGTCGAGCTTTGCACGGGGCAGGGACCGGTCCTGGAACTGGGAATCGGCACCGGACGCTTCGCCTTGCCGATGCGTGAGCGCGGTGTCGATGTGCATGGCGTGGATGCCTCGCCATCGATGCTCGACAAGTTGCGTCGCAAGCCTGGTGGCCGCGATGTACCAACGACCCTGGCTGACTTCTCTACCCTCGAGGGCGTTGGCGGCGGACCGTTCCAGATGGCGTTCTGCACATTCAGCTCGTTGTTCCTGTTGCTGTCGCAGGACGATCAGGTCAATTGCTTCCAGGCTGCGAGCAATCTGCTCAAGCCGGGTGGACGTCTGGTGATCGAAGCGTTCAACCCCGACCCAACCCGCTATGGCAAGGATCAGCCGGTGTACGTCGGCGGCCTGGAGCGCAATGAGGTGTTACTCGAGGCCTCCCGCCTCGAACCCGTCACGCAACGCATCAGTTGTCGTTTCATCCGCCTGGATGGTCAGGGGACGCAGGTGATCCCAGTTGAGCTGCGCTATGCCTGGCCCGCGGAGCTCGACCTGATGGCGCGTCTGGCTGGATTGCGGTGTGCACATCGCTGGGCCGGCTGGGACAGGAGCCCGTTCAGCGCAGGTGCGTTCAAGCATGTCTCGGTTTTCGAAAAACCATTCACTCGTTGAACGAGTCAAGTGAGAAGGAAGCACCTGCATGGATGTGCACAAAACCGATGCAAGCCCCCAAGCGCACACCACCACGCGTCAGCGCATGCTGGCCGGCGAGTGGTTCCACTCGCCAAGCCTTGAGCTGACGCGTCTGCACATGCGAGCCCAGGCGTTGCTCCAGCGTTTCAACCAGTCCGGCTTGATGACGCTCGACGAGCGACAGGCCCTGCTGTCTCAACTGCTCGGAGCCATCGGCAAGGGCAGTTGGATCGAACCCGGCTTTCAGTGTGATTACGGGGCGCATATCGAGATCGGTGAGGACGTGTACATCAACGTCAACTGCACGCTGCTCGATGGCAATCGGATCGAGATCGGCAGCCGGGTGTACGTCTCACCCAACGTGCAGATGATCACTACGACTCACCCCGTTCATCCTGCAAAACGCACCGTCGAGGTTGACGGTCAGCGCAAGTGCGTACTGCGCGCCGACCCTATCAAGGTCGGCAACGATGTCTGGATCGGTGCCGGAGTGATCTTGCTCGGTGGTGTCGAGGTGGGCGAGGGCAGTGTGATCGGTGCTGGCAGTGTCGTCACCCGTTCCATTGGGCCGGGAGTGGTCGCTGCGGGTAATCCATGCCGGGTTATCCGCTCGGCCTATGTATGAAGGTAGAGGAAATATCAATGGGCAATGTGAACACGAGCACCAACCTTTCAGCTTTTCCCGGTGGCGTGCAGGACGACCGTCTTCTGCCCTTGTGTGTCTGGTTCACGGGGTTGTCCGGGTCGGGCAAGACCACGTTGGCTCGAGGGCTTGAGCGCCGCCTGATAGACATGGGGGTGCTTGCGCGCGTCCTCGATGGTGACGATCTGCGTGTCGGCCTGAACCGTGACCTGGGTTTTCGTGCACAAGATCGTAAGGAGAACGTAAGGCGGTTGGGCGAAGTGGCCAAGCTGTTCCATGACAGCGGATTCATTGTTCTGGTGAGCGCCATTTCGCCGTTTGCCGAGGACCGTCAGGCCGCACGGTCGCTGTTCACCGCTGGGCGTTTCATCGAAGTGCACGTAGCCACGCCACTGGAGGTCTGCGAGGCACGTGATCCCAAGGGCCTGTACCAGCGCGCGAGGCGCGGTGACCTGCCGGGTTTCACTGGGATAGAAAGTGCCTACGAACCGCCACGGGACTGCGAATGCGTGGTGCCGAGTGAGCGTTGTACGGTCGATGAAGGCGTCCAACAGGTGCTGGACATCATCAGGCAATACGGTGGCTCAGGCTATCCGGGCGAAGGAAAGGGGGCGTGATGATGCCAGCTTCAAGATTCGAGCATCTGCTCAAGCGTTATCGCTTTGCGCTGTTCCTCGGTGTCACCGTGATGGTGCTGGCGATGTCCTGGGGGATGACCCACATACGCTTTGCCGCGGATTATCGATCCTTCTTTCCCGAGGGCGAGAAAACCGTCGAACAGCTGGATGCGCTGCATCGGCAGTTCGGCAAATCCGACACGCTTCTGTTTGTTATCAAGCATCCCGAGGCCAGCCTGTTCAATCGACGGGACCTGGAACAGTTGCACGCGCTCACCGAACAGGCCTGGATGATCCCCCATGCCTATCGTGTCGATTCGGTGACCAATTTCCAGCATGTCTTTGCCGAGGGCGACACGGTTCATGTCGATGAGCTGGTCCGCGAGCCGGGCGATCTGACCGAGCGGCACATCGCCTTGATGGAGCACCTGGGACGGCATGATATCGAGCTGGTCAAGCGCCTGGTGTCAGCCGATGGCCAGACCGCCGGCGTTTTGGTGACACTACAGTTTCCGCCACAGACACTGGATGCGGCCATTGATGCCACCACTCGGGCGCGCGCGATGGTTGAAGCATTCAGGCAGGCCAATCCCCACTTGCAGGTGCACCTGACCGGATTGGCGGCCGTCGAGGCGGCCTACCCGGAAGCGTCGCAGCAGGACATGGCCGTTCTCACTCCGCTGATGTACCTGATAATCCTCCTGGCCAGCGCACTGATGCTGCGTAGTGTGGGGGCCCTGCTCATCGTGCTGGTGGCGATCACCATGGCAACGGCAGCCACACTGGGTATCAGTGGCTGGCTGGGTTTTGAAGCCACGGCCTTGACGGGGTTGTTGCCGACCATCGTGCTGGCCACCTCGGTGGCGGAGATCATGCACATGCTGTCGGCGGCACGGCAGATGAGCGGCCAGTATGGCGACAGGCGGGTTGACCTGGCCTGTGCCGCCATTCGGGACACGCTGAAGCCGATCGCCATCGGGACGGCCACCAACGCGGTAGGCTTTTATTCTCTGGTGTTTGCCGCCTCACCGCCCTACAAGGAGTTTGGCGTACTGGCGGCGATCGGTGCGGTGATGGCGTTGCTTGTCACGGTCTCGGTCTCGGCGGTGTTAATCCCGTTGTTGCGCCTGAAACCGCTCGAGGGGGCCGCCAGTCGGCGTTACTACTTGTACTTGGGGCCGCTGCTGCGTCGGCCCAAGCTTTGGCTGTTCGGCTTCGTGGCAGTGTTCCTGCTGGCACTGGGCTCGGCCCGGGAAAATCAGATCAATGATCGGATCGTCGAGAACTTCGACACCAGCATCCCGGTGCGCACCGCGACCGAGTTTGCCATGGACAACCTCTCGGGCATCTACCGTCTGGAGTACGTGGCCACCTCCAGCCGAGGTGACATTTCTGATCCCCGTTTCCTGGCTGAGCTTGACCGCTTCGCCCAGTGGCTGCGTGCC
This sequence comes from Pseudomonas sp. CCOS 191, assembly GCF_001007005.1. Lineage (NCBI taxonomy): Bacteria > Pseudomonadati > Pseudomonadota > Gammaproteobacteria > Pseudomonadales > Pseudomonadaceae > Pseudomonas > Pseudomonas sp. CCOS 191. The sequence continues at coordinate 4,560,077 of NZ_LN847264.1, read as the reverse complement.
CAGAAGGAGGTCGACTCGGTCACCACCCTCAGCGATGCGATCAAAAAACTCAACCAGACCATGGCCGGTGGTCACCCCGAGGCATACCAGCTGCCTGAGGATCCGGCACTCGCGGCGCAGATGCTGCTGGTCTACGAGATGTCGTTGCCGTTCGGCCTGGACTTGAGCAACCAGATCAATATCGACAAATCGGCCACCCGCCTGGTGATTACCCTGACGCGTCTGGACACCCAGCAGATCCGTGACATCAAGGCACGTGCGGACGACTGGTGGCACACGCACGCCGATCGCACCACGCTGGTACCGGGAGTGGGGACGGGCGAGGCGGTGGTCTTCGCCAATCTCACTCACATCAGCATCGAATACATGGTCAGTGGTCTGTTGTTCGAACTGGTGAGCATCACGTTGATGGTTGCGCTGTTCCTGCGCAACGTTCCGCTCGGTTTGATCAGCCTGTTGCCCAATATATTTCCATTCTTCGTCATGTTCGGGATCTGGGGCCTGCTGCGTGGTGAGGTCAATACTGCCGCGATCAACGTCTGCGTGGTTGCGTATGGGCTGATTGTCGAGGCCACCATCCACCTGATGAGTCACTACAAGGCCCAGCGCCTTGAGCATGGTCAGCCGCCACGTGAGGCACTGCTCTCGACCTATCAGCATGTGCTGCCTTCGGTATTTGCCAACGCGGTGATCCTGGCCTCGGGCTTCCTGGTCATGACCCTCTCGCCGTTCTCCATGAACGCCGATTTTGGCTTGTTGGCGGCGATCGCGATCTTCCTGGGTTTGATCTTCGATGCGTTGTGCCTGCCGTTGGTGTTGCTGACATTCGATCGCTATCTCTGGGGGCGCGCGGCGACCGGGCTCGCCACACGTCAGGCGTGAGCCGTACTTCCAGTCCAACCATTACACAAGGAAAGTCGCAATGCACCGCATTCTTTTCGTGATCACCTGTCTGTCACTGGCAACCCTGCTGTCGCCTGTCACTGCTCAGGCGGGACAGGCGCAGGATCTGGGCCGGCATTACGCCCAGAAGTGGCGTGACAGTGATCAGGGGTACCAGGACACCTCGGCCAGGATTCGTCTGACCCTGGTGGAAAAAGGTGGCGCCAGCAGCGATCGGTTCATGCGTATGAACAGTTTCGAGATGGCGGACCGGCAAGTGGGCGACAAGGTTCTGCTGACATTCGAAGCCCCCGAGAACATCAGGAATTCGCGAGTGTTGATCCACTCCAAGATCATCGAGGGTGACCAGGTCTGGCTCTATCTGCCAAGTCTGCGTCGGGTCAAGCGGGTGGCTGCCGCTGATCGATCGGGTTCGTTCTCCGGCAGTGAATTCTCCTATGAGGATATCGGCTCGATGGAGGTCGGTAACTACGACTATGAGTGGTTGCGTGACGAGGCGTGCGGTAAAGCCGAGTGTGCAGTGGTCAAGCAGGTGCCGCTTTACCCCTATTCGGGCTATTCCGCGATCGAGGTCTGGTACGACAAGCATGACTTCCGACAAATGAAGACGCAGTACTACGACCGCAAAGGAACGCTGTTCAAGACGCTGACCCTGGATGGCTACCAACTGTTTCTGGGGCGGTACTGGCGGGCGTTGAACATGAGCATGATCAACCATATCACCGGCCGCCAGACGCTTCTGGTCAGCACCGAGGTGCAATTTCGTACCGGGATCAAGGAGGAAGCTTTCGAGCCTGCCCGGTTAGGGAACCTGACCCAATGATCGACGGTGTCCGCCACCTATTGGTCTGGCTGGCGGTCGCGGCGCTGCTCCTGATGGAGCAAAGCGCCGCTGCGCAGTCGCAGCAGTCGCAGCATTCGTTGTCCGCGAAGGTGTCGATAAAGGCGTATTACTTTCCTTCCGATCCGGCCACCGAGCTCGAGCAGAGCGGGCTGCCGGTGACTCGTGAGTTCGGTATGGACTACCAGTATGTGACCGGGCTGGATTCCCTGCGTGTGCGCGTGGTGGCCAACCCCCGCTATCTGTCGAGCAACGACAGGGATCCACGCCCATCATTCTATTGGGATGAGCTGTACCTGTTGTTGGAACAGGACGGGCGCGAGGCCAAGCTGGGGAGGATCAAGGAGCATTGGGGGGTGATGGAGACTCGCCAGCTGGTCGACGTGATCAATACCTATGACAACCTTGATGGCCTGCAACCGGAGGACAAGCTTTCGCAGAAGGCCTTGAAACTGGGCAGCCTGCTGGGGCCAGGGCACTTGAGCTTGTACCTGCTCGATGGTTTCGAACCGGCGCAGTTCTACGCCGAGCCGTCGCGTTTCGCGCCATACCGGGTCCTGCCGACGGCGGAGTACCTTCACGGTGGCAACCCCCATAGCCTGGACTTTGCCGCGCGTTATTTCATGTCGTACTCCGATCTCGATATTGGACTGAGCTATTTCAAGGGGACCAACCGCACGCCTGCGTTTCGTCAGCAGGGGGAAAGTCTGGTCGCGCAGTACACCGAGGTCAGTCAATGGGGTCTTGATGCCATCTGGGTGGATGGGCAGTGGTTGTACAAGTTGGAGGCGCTCGACCAGCGAGTCTCAGATAGCGAATACAACTCCATGAAGCTGTCGGTCGGGGTTGAGTACGCGATAACCCGGGTATGGGGAGAGTCGGACCTGAGCCTCATTGGAGAATACCACCGTGACCAGGACCAGGACCTGGCGCCCATCAGCATTTTCGATCGCAAGTTCCTGCTGGGCGCTCGGCTGCAGGTCAATGATCGGTACCTCTCTTCTGTGTTTCTAGGATTTACAGCTCAAGCCAGTGATACGAAAAACAACATGATCAACGCGACACTGGATCTTGGCCTGAGCGATGCCCTGCGTGCAGGCCTGAGTGCCGTCTACATCGACAGCTCCGGCAGTGATGACAACTGGGATGCGCTCTCGGGCGACTCCCATGTCAGCGTCGAGCTGTCCTACTCATTCTGATGTGGCGTCGCGCTGGCCGGACGTTGTTCCGGCTACCCACGCCAGAGGTATGCACATGGATCGACTGCTTCAGATCATCGGCTTCGGCCCTGCGGCCCTTGGCCTGTTCATTGCCGCAGATCGTGAACGACAACTGCCAGCCTTGCTGTCGCTCGGTATCGACGTGCATGAACGAAGTCCTTCGGTGGCCCAATGGGATTGCCTGGCTTACGACATCCAGGCCAACTCGCCGATCCAGGATTTCCTGCAGGGTATTCGTCCCGACGGCGCCTTTGCCGAGTGCCTGCGCCAGAGTGAGGTACGAGACTGGCTGCAGGACCCTTCCCGGATTCTGCAGCTCGAGAGTATCTCGGCATTTCTACGACAATTGGCGCAGGTGGTGATTGCGGTGTGCGCGGATCATCCGGCGACCTCCGTGACGTTCGGTCGACGAGTCGATGCCGTTCAGGCCAGTGATTCGGGATTCATCTGTCAGGGGAATTGGGGGCGATCCTTCAGTCGCTACCTGGTGCTGGCCTGCGGAGCGCGTGGGCGTCCTTTGCAACTGACTTGTGCTGACTTGCGCCAGACGGTCGAGCGACACTGGCCAACGCCACTGTGTTCTGACGGGGTACTGCGAGGACAGGCCGATGCCCAACTGCGTGATGCCGTGGGGCAAGGTCGCCAGATACTCGTCCTGGGTGGCAGTCACAGTGCGTTCTCGACGGTCGAGTACCTGCTCAGACGGTTGGGTAGCGAGTTGGCGCCACGATCGCTGCATGTGCTGTGTCGCAAGCGTCCAGGGCTTTGGCAGGTGCCAGGAACACCTGCGTCCCAGCTTCTGCCCGACGATGTCGTGGATACCGTATCGGGTGAGGTCAACCGCTTCCGAGGTTTGCGAGGAAAAGCGCGGCAGACCTTGCTGGAAGTGGAGTCAGGTCGCCAGCCAGCTGTTGTTCTGCATGTCGGTGAGCCTGATCTTGAACCATGGCGGCTGGCAGCGCCGTTGTTGATCAATGCCACCGGATATGAGCCGCGAATGCCCGAACTGCGCGATTCGCTTGGACAGCCGATGGCGCTCGACACATGGCAAGACAATCACCGCAAGCATCCCCTGACCCATGAGTTGACCTCGAACGGGCAACCGATACGCGGTCTGTTCGGTACCGGCCTGGGGTTTGCCGATCAGCAGGGGGCGACCATCGAGGTCGGTGTCAATTTCTTCCACGGACGTTGTGCCAACAACATCCTCAAGGCCGTGCTTTGACGGCATCATTTTTCGCATAACAGGAGGTTGCATGCATAACCCGGTACGCTTACGTGAATGCTTGCAGGCCCGCTTGCCGGCAAGTGGGGGGGCGATCGCACAAGAACAGGCAGCATTGGACGATCTATTGAGCAAGTTGACCCGACCACGCAGGCTTTTTCAGTTGCTGTCTTCCCGGTTGACGGTTCGCCAGGTAATGCATTGTCTGGTCGAGCTGCTTGCGCAGGAGCACCTTCGCCCGGTTCATGAGCCGCACGCGATCCGGCTGGTGCTGACCGCGCCAGGGCAAGCCTTGCCTGGCCAGGGGCTGCATCTGGTGGACGACGCCTGCCTGCGTCTCGAGCCCCGCTACCGGGAGGTGATGGCTGACCTGCTTAGTGACAAGAAGCACGTTTACGCCCAGTCCATTGAAACCTTTGAAACCCAGATCCGCCGCTACAAGATCATGCAGAGCCTGGGTGACCTGAGTCATCGTAATCTGCTGCTGCTCGGTGATGACGCACTGTTTTCATTGTTTTTGGCATTGCATGGTCACCGCCAAAGGATCGTGGTTGCTGATATCGACAGTGATCTGTTGTCGACCATTGAGCGGGCATGCCAGACGCATGGTATCGACACAATCGAGGTGATCGAGTACGACGTGTTCAAACCGCTGCCAGAGAGGCTCAAAGGCCGCTTCGACTGCTTTGCGGTAAACGGTTTCAAGGACCTTGGCGGGTTGCTCACGTTCATCTGCCGTGGTGTGCAGTCGTTGGCCACCGGGGCGGATGTGGGGTATGTGAACTTCGGTAATCACGAAGTGCAGGATGCCTCGCAGCGGGCGATGGAGGCACAGATTCACCAGGCGTTGTTGCGATTCGGCCTCTATATGGATAACTGCGTGCCTTGCGCCGAGACCCATGTCAGCGAGTCCTTCGAGCAAGCCATGCTGCATGGGATGTTTGAGTGCGCCGCGCAATCCGAAAAGCAACGTCCCCTGGCTTGTGAGCATCTGCTGAAGGCGTTGGCCGAGCGTTTTGCCGATCTGTCTTGGGTACGTATGCGCAGTTTCCCGGATATCCAGTTGTCGCCACTGAAGCTGGGGCGTTGCCGGGTGGTTTCCGACGGTACGCGCGAAGTGTCGCGATTCTTGCACCTGAGCCAGCTCTATGCACGGAACGCCGGCGAGGTGGCCTGAGCGATGCGGGCGCCGAGCCGTAACGAGCACCAAGGACGATTGGTCGTGCTTTCTGCACACCCTGACGATGCCGTCTGGTCGCTGGGCAGTGGTATGGTCAGCTTGGCCCAAGGCCGGGAGGTACTGCTGCTGACCCTATTCGACGGCGAGGCAGAAGCGAGCTGTGCCCTGGCGGTTGGCGATGCACGCTGGCGCAGGATTGCCTCGGCGCGGCTGCGTCGCCAGGAAGATGCTCGGGCCGCAGGGTGTCTGGGGATCAAGCGAGCAGGAGCCGGGTTCATTGATGCCGCGCTGCGGCTGGACGGCAATGGGCGGTTTGTCCATGCCGATGCTCCTGCATTGTTCCTGGGCTCCGAGGTGGACCCGATGCTCTGGCCCAGGCCGGATCAAAATCAGCTTGCTACGGTCCGTGCAATGCTCGGACCTTCGGATATCGTCTGTGCGCCGTTGGGTATCGGGGGGCATGTGGATCATTGCCTGACGCATCGATTGGCCCGTCAGTTGGACAACCCATTGTACTTCTATGCTGATTTCCCCTACGCGCAGCAACTGGATGAGCAGGCCATATCGAACCTCGGCGAGCGCCTCGGGCTACAGCTCGTCAGCCAGACATTCGAGTGTTCATGGGACAGCTGGCGGGAAGCCGCCTTGATGTATCGCAGTCAGGTCATGATGCTGTTCGCCAGCCAGGGGCGCTTTCTGGACGCCCTGACGGCTCACGCTCGGGTGCGTCACCCAAATGCTTGCTGTCGGATCTGGTCTACCCGTTCGATGTAGCGGGTCAACGAGCCGGTGGGCGAAAGCAGGGCGTCCAGGGCAAGTGCTTCGGGGGTGCTGGCTCGGGCCTGGAAGTGGGCAAGATTGTGCTGGTGCTCCCGCCAACGGTTTGGGTTGTAATGAGAGAGGTGGTAGGCACAGGCCTTGGTCTGCAGGTTGATCGGTACCCCGGCACGCCATAGACGCCAACCCAGATCGAGGTCCTCCATACCCCAACGTTTGCCGTAAACGGTATCGAATCCACCGACCCTGTGCCAATCTTCTCGGTGTATCGACAGGTTGGCTGCGGCGCTGGCCAGCCAGGGCCATTCGCTACGGCGCGGATGCTCCGCAGCCTGCTCCAGAGGGCTGGCGACCAGTCGCGAATTTTGAGGGGTCCAGCGTCCTTGCCGCAGTGCCTCGGGTAGAATGGGCGGGCAACCGATCGTTCCCTGGCTTGGGTCATCCCTGCCGCACAGCGCGATCAGTTCACGAATCCGCCCGTGCACCATTCCAGGTTGCTGGGCCTGGGCTTGCAAGTGGGCTTCGAAGAAGCCATCCAAAATCAGTACATCGTCGTCGATGAACAACAGTACATCACCCTTGGCGGCGCTGGCCCCCAGGTTTCTGGCTCCTGCTCGGCCCAGCCCCGGCGCGCTCAAACGTTGCGCGAAGGAGGCTTCGGCGACCAGCTCCAGTACCTGCGGGCACGCGGCGTCGGCGACGATAATGGTTTCGAAGTCACAACGCTCATGCTGACGACCAAGGCTCGCCAGGCAGAGGCGCAAACGTTCGGGCTTGGCGTGTACGGGCATGATGACGGACATTTGCATAGGGGCTTCCTGCCATTCAGGCCAATTTTGGCTGACACATGCCGAGGTTGAGTTGGCGATGGCGCAGGGTCATCAGCAGAGCTGCCAGCAGGTTGGCCACGAGCATGGCCTCGACGATACCCTCCAGACCGCGCTGCCAGTGTACGGTCAGCAGCCACCCTAGCGGGGTCATCACCAGCAGGTAGGCGATGGCGTGGATCAGTGTGGGGGCCATGGCATCCTCGCGGCCCCGCAGTGCGTTGGACATGACTCCTTGCCAGGCATCCAGGGGCAGTGCCAGAGCCAGGAGCAACATGGCCGGCACCGCGATCTGCAGCATTTGACCATCATTGCTGTACTGTGCCAGTAATGGCCCGGGAAATACCGCCAGCAGTGCTGCGCAGATGGCTGTCAGGAAAACGCCGAACCACAGTCCGCACCAGGTGGACAGGTTTATTTCCCGAGCGTCTCCTTGACCATGTGCCATGCCTACCTGGATCGATGTGGCGAAGCCGATGCCCATGGGGATCATGAAGAGGATCGAGCGGATATTCACCACCACGGCACAGGCCGCCGCGATCAGGGGCGAGACAATGCCGGCCATCACCGCGATCAGCATGAACGCACCCGCCTCGATACCGAAACTCAGGCCGCCGCCATAGCCTATGTGCCGTTGTGTCTTCCATTGCGACCAAGCCCAGGAAAATCGCGAGTTGATCCCAAACTCCTGCCGTTGGGCAAACAGGCGGTGTACATAGAAGATGATTGCCACGGCCATCAGAACCCTGACGAGGGTCGTGCACCAGGCGGACCCGAGCGCGCCCATCTCATCGAATCCGAACTTGCCATAGACCATTGCGTAACACAGCACGCCATTGACCAGATTCGCTGCCAGGATCACCCAGGTCGCCGGCAGGGGGCGCGATATGCCTTCAAGAAAGAACGAGTAGGCGATGTAGAGCAGGATGGCTGGTAAACCGAGGGCGACGACCTGCATCAGTTCGGCGATGGCTGCTGCCAGTGGGGCGTCCACGCCAAACCCGCGCAGTAAAGGCAGGCTAGCAAGGCTGGCGATGACACAGACCAGGCCCAGCCCCAGGGCGTGTACGACACCTCGTTGCAGAGCCAGGCCTGCGTCTCTGGGTTGCTGCTGGCCGATCGCGATCGAGCTCATGACCAGAATACCGAACAGCAGCCCGGCCGCAATGAGCATGTAGGTATCGGCGATGGCATGGGTGATCGAAACTGCGGCCAACGCCTCAGTGGCGTAGCGGCCAACGAGCAGTGTGTCGACCAGCGAGAGCAGGAGAAAGCCGATCCGCGAAATGACGATCGGCAGCGACAGCTTGGATAATTGCTTCAGTTTTTCTGTTAGCGCCTTGTAACCGGTCATGGTTGTTGCTCCTTGCGCAAGTGCTCGATGAACCGCCTGGGCTTGTCCGGTCAGTTCGGCAGGTTCGGATACATGGCGGACATGGCGCTGGCCAGAGAGCGCAACTTGCAGAATTCCAGCTCGCTGTCTGTCGTACCCTTGCCCAGGTCATCCAGGGTTTGGCTCAGGTAGGCCGAATATGGGGCCAGATTGTCGTCACTCTCGAACGCCAGGTGTCGCAGATTGCCCTCTATGCTCAGAATCAGGCTGGGGGTCTGCACACGGTTCTGGCTGAAGCCGAATGTTGTGTGCAGTCGTAGTTCGCCAGCGCTGCCGTAGAGGGTGATAGTGGTCTCGTCGAGGGGTTGGTGAGACGACCAGGCTGTGCGTAGGAAGACCATGGCCCCGGCCTGCGTGCGCAGTGCGCTGTAGGACTGCGACTCCACTTCCAGTATCGCGTGGTCATGTCCTCCACTGTCGGCCCGCCAACTGGCCTGCCGTGCACCTTCGCTACCGTCGGCCGGGACGTGGTTGCACAGCGCGGCGTCCACCAGCGGATAGCCCAGTGCCTGCAAGGCCACCTCGAGCAGATGCCAACCTAGATCGGCTCCTGATCCGGCCAGGGCAAGATCGGCACACGTGAACCAGGAGCCTGGACGGGGTACACCGTTATGCCGGCGCCAGGCGATATCGATGCAGTGCACCTTGCCGATGGTGTTGCTGGCTACGGCGTCCAGCAGGGCTCGAACGTCACTGCGGTGGGAGGCCGCGGCGGTCACCGACAGCCTCCCCCCCGTTTGCCGGCTGCACTCGATCAGGTCCTGGGCATGACACAGTGACAGACACGCCGGTTTTTCCAGAATCACGTTCAACCCCTGCTCCATCGCGCGAAGCGCCTGCCGGGTGTGGTTGGCATTGGGGGAGCAGATCAGGGCCAGGTTGCAGTCCTGCAGTGCCAGATTGCTCATGCAGGCGTGCAGGCGAGCCGTCGGAGCCAGTGTCGCGAGTGCCTGGCTTGCCTGCGGATCGGGGTCGATGATCGATACGATCCGGGCGCCATGCCGGTATAGAAGGGGAGCCCAGATGGTTCTGGACACCCAGCCCGAGCCGACTAGCGCAACGCCCTGAGCCATCATCGCGCGCTGGCCAGGTGCTGGACCACCTTGCGGATTGCCAGGGCGATGTCCAGGGTATCCTGCACGTTGCCCAACAGTGCGCGATGATGGATCCAGATCCCACGGCGGGCAACACGCTCGGTGACTGGGCAGTGAGCGATGTAGTGTGCCTGGTCGTGGCGTTCGGGGGCCGGAGCCTGCCAGAAACTGGGGATGCGATAGATGGCTTGATAGGCACGATAGGCAGGGATGCCTTCGGCGATCAGGGCTTCAACCACCTGATTGCGGTCCAGGTGACCCAGGCTGTCATCTTCGGGCAGTATGAAGAGCACCATGTAGTAGGGATGCACGTGGGCATCGGCAGTCCGGCCCTGCGGGATCACCAATGCATCGTTGTCCAGTGCCTCCATCAGCAGTTGGGCATTGCGCTGACGGATTTCGTTCTGTACCTGCAGGCGGGAAAGCTGGACGCTGAGTACAGCGGCATTGAACTCGCTCAAGCGGGCATTGGTCCCTACAACCGTATGCTGGTAGTTGCGATCACCAAACGGGCGCCCACAGTTGCCGTACAGGAACACCTTTTCCCGCATGGCCTCGTTCGGACACAGCACCAGTCCACCTTCACCGGCAGTCATCAGCTTGAAGTTCTGGAAGCTGAAGCAGGCCAACGTACCGTAGTCGCCAATGTTGGCCCCCCCAAGTCCCTGCGCCCCATGGGCATGGGCCGCATCCTGGATAAGCTGTAGTTGGTACCGATCGGCTATACGCATCAGGCTGGCCATGTCACTCATGTGGCCAGACATGTGTACCGGGATGATGGCGCGTGTTCTTGGACTGATGTTGGCCTCGACCGCAGATGGATCGATGCACAGCGTATCGGCACAGACGTCGACGGGAATAGCTGTCGCGCCAATGCGCTGGCAAGCCATCGATGTGGAGATGAAGGTGAAGGCGGGAACGATGACTTCGTCACCCGGCATCACTCCGGCGGCCTGAAGGGCGATCTCCAGCGCGACAGTGCCGTTTGCCACTGCGAACGCCGAATGACCGCCGTGTAGATGGGCAAAGCTGCGCTCGAAGTCCAGGTTTTCGCGACCCTGCATGCGCCACCACTGGCCTTGATGCAGGCTGCGTAACAAGGCCTGTTCTTCTTCAGGTCCATAGTGGGGCCATTGCGGATAGTCTGTGAGTCGTAGCGGTGTACCGCCGTTGATTGCGAGGGTCATGGGTTTCCCTTCCTTGGCCAGGCAAGTGCGCGTAAACGCTGCTTGAATATGGGTCTAATAGTGGGGTTGTACAGGTGGAAAATAGTTTGGTCATGCGTAGGTGAATTTCGCGCAGACGATAGCATGTCAAACTGAATTAAAAAGCAATTAATTGTTTTGAAAACATTTGTAATATTATGAAACAACCCTGTGTGGGCACCTCTCGTGGATGCATCATCTGCTATGCTAAAAACGCATTTATATATTCGGGGTTTCGGTTTTCTTATTCGAACGGTCTTGATGATGGTGGGCTTTCTTGATTTAAGTTATTGAAAGCTATCATTAATCATCTTGTTGGTTTGGGCGTGACGTTTGCGCTGCTCATTTTTGGGGCAAGCCATCATTAGGTTGTTGTGTGTTGGAAGTTTGTGGTGCCGTCACATCAAAGTCATCAGGCTATGATGATCTTGCTGTGCCTGGTGTTCTTTCAGGGATGAAAAGAGGTTGTTGGCAACATGAGAGCTCTGATTGTCATTGCCGAGGGCATGGATCCGTTTGTCCTCGAAAAAGAAGTTGCTCAGGGCCGACTGCCTTGGTTTGCCAAATACATGGGCAACGAAAACTATCGCCATCTTGATTGTGGGCCGGTTCCTTATGAGCCGAGCAATCTGGCAACGGCTTTCAGCGGCGTGAACCCAGGGCGTCATGGTTGTTTTTCCTATTGGAGTGCACACAGTTCTGGAGAGATGCCTCGGATTCTGGAGACCACCGATGTGATGGCTCCCAGGCTATGGGAATGGCCGCAGATGGCAGGCCAGCGGTTTGCCGTGGTCAATGTGCAACTGACTCACCCGCCCAAGCCGCTAAATGGCACCTTGATCAGCTATCCGATGCTCAATGCCATGAACACCAGTTATCCCCGGAGTCTGTTGCGTGATCTGAATGCTCAAGGGGTGAGGTATGCCCACGATGTCTCGCTGTTTTATACCGGCCAACCTCTGGAGGACTTCGCAGAGCAAGCCTATCGAATCGCGCAGTTGCAACTAGACTCGGCGCTGGCGCTGGGGGCCGAGGCCGATGTGATGATCGTGAACCTGACCCTTGCCGACCGCCTTTCGCACTTCCTCTGGCACGAGGTGGAGCAGGCCAGATCCGGATACCGTCCCCATGTACTCCGTGCCTACGATTTCATTGACCAGGCCTGCGCCCGTTTGCAGGCACTGGCGCCAGACTCCATGCTGGTGTTCTCCGAGATGGGGTTTGGTCCACTCGATGGGTTCTTCTCGATCAACGAGCATCTGCGTGCCGCGGGCTTGCAGGTGCTCGACGAGCAGGGGCAGGTAGATCTCGAGCGCAGCGTCGCGCTGGAGACTGTGCAAGGTTCGCATGGCGTGATGCTCTGTGCTGACTTGTGCAATCCTGGGCGCTCCGATCCAGCACTGCGCCGGGATGTCGAGCAATGCCTGCGCGAGATTCGTTTCGTCGACGGAGGTCTGGCTCTCGCCGATGTCCGCTCGCGCGAGACCGTCTATACCGGGCCTTACACCGATCGGGCTGCCACCTTCATTGTTACGCCTGCCGATGCTCGGCGTCCACCGTTGGGAGATCCGCGCTGGGCCCGCCATGTACGACGCACGTCGCAGTCAGGCTGGCATCGTGATCGAGGCTTCGTCCTGAGCCCCCATGCACGCATTCAGGGCTCCGAGGGACCCTTGCAGCTTCAACAGATAGCGCCTTCGATTGCGGTACTGAGCGGTTGTGAGGTTCCAGGGCAATGTGAAATGCCGGGTTTCGTATGATGACTTTGGTGCAACAGGCCCAGTGGGACGCCAAGCGCGTGCTGGCAGAGCTCTGCAAGGTGGCTGACCATCACCGCCGCTTTTGTGTGGATGCGCAAGGTGCCGCGCTCTATGGACTTTCACGGCAGTGGTTGGATGAGCTCAAAGTTCTGGGGCTGGCCTCCCGTCAGGATGAAGCCGGCGAATGCTTCGACCCAGACGACTTGTACAACCTATCCCTTTACCTGCGGTTGCCATCGCTGCACAAACTGGCCATGCGCGGTTGGTGCTCAGCCTTTCGCGACAGCGAACGTGACCGGTGTATCGAGATTGCTTACGCCTTGGAGCATGCACCAGGACAATCCATAACGATCCTGCTGCCTGATGGCAAGCTACAAGAGTGTGACGCTCAGGACCAGACCCTGGTTTACAGCGAGCAACTGGTGCTGGCTGGACAGCGGCGACTGCTCCCAGGACCGATTCAAGAACTCATCGAGCAGACCTGCGCTGGCATGCACTTTTTCATGCTGCATGACGCTTTGCGTTGGAACCTTGAGTACATGGTCGAGCACAAGGTTGCTGAGTGCGGCGGCTTTTCCAAGCTTCTGGTGCGGCAGGCGCTCGCTCGTGGCCTACCGGCACGTCAGGTCTTCGGTCTGTTACTCAGCACGCCCTATGCCACCGGTCATTATTGGGCCGAGCTGTGGGTCGATGATCAATGGGTGGTCGTCGATCCATTGATGATTCGACTGCTCTGCACCCAGGCCGGCCTTGACGAAGCCCGCTGGCCCCTGCACCGCTCTCCGACATCCGCTTTGCTACGGCTCTCGACCGTCGATGCCTATGACCAGGATGGCGCTCCCTGTCTGAGGTGTTTCGCGGACAAGCAATTTCGTCAGTTGCCCGTCGTGACAGCGGGCTCAAGACAGTACCCGGTGTCCTTCAAGGTGATGGTGCAAGCACCAATCTCAATGCCGTAGCTGATAGGGAAAATCATGCAGGAACTGAATAGACAGGCGTGCCTCGTCACAGGGGCTTCCGGGACGCTGGGCATCGCTGTGTGCGAGAGATTGCTCAGCCAAGGGAGCACCGTGATCGCGCTGTTTCACCGCAATGAACAGCCTTTGAGGGCTCTACTGGAAAGAGCAGGGTCATTGCCAGGCAGTTTGATTGTCCTCTCCTGCGATCTCACCTGTATGCAGGATACAACGCGACTGCTGTCGGCCTGTTCCGACAAGGGACTGGTCATAGCGTCGGTGGTTTGTTGCGCGGCGAATTTGCTGCGAAAGTCGGCCCTGCTCAGTAGCCAGGTGGACCAAGAGCGGTTGTTTTCACTCAATTTCGATAGTGTTACGCGTTTGTTGCGCCAACTCATCCGTCCCATGCTGCAAAGACGTAGTGGGCGGGTGGTGGTGATCGGCTCCCGTGCCGGTGAGATCGGCATGCCAGGCCAGAGCTTGTATGCCGCGAGCAAGGCTGCGCTGCATGTCTATGCCCGCTCGCTGGCCTTCGAGGTGGGGGAGCATGGCATCACTGTCAACGTTGTCGCCCCTGGTGCGATGGCCGGTCCCTTGACCCATTACAGCGAGGCCGAAGCCAGTGAGGTCTGCCGGCATATTGGCTTGCGCCGTCTCGGGCAACCCAGTGAAGTGGCTTCGGTGGTGGCCTTTCTTCTTGGTGCGGATGCCTCCTATATCAATGGGGCGGTCATAGCTGTCGACGGCGGAGGGCGTTTCTGATGCATTGCGCGAGCGTCGATCTGGGTGGTAGCAAAATCGCCCTGTGTTTCAGCTTCTCGGGAAGGGTCATGCAGCGCGAGCGTATCGAGATTCCGCCCGGCCTTCCTCCCCAGGTCGTTCTGGAGCAGGCGAAGGCGCTGATTGAATCGCAGATCTTGCTCTATGGTCCGATCAGTACTCTGGTCATTGCCAGCGCGCCGACACTCAATGCCGATGGAAGCATCATCCGTTGGCCCAATCGGCCCGACTGGGAAGGGGTTGCCCTTGCCCATGCTTTTCGGGTCGCCGGGGTCGAACGGGTGATCTGGTGTGACGACGGCACCGCCGCTACCTATGGTGATGCGACTGTCATGCGAGCCTCGAACCTGCTTCATCTTTCACTGGGCACGGGGGTGGGCGGCGGTGTGGTGTATCAAGGGCGCATCCTCCCTGACAGGGAACTGGGTCATCTGCTGGTCTGGCCGGGCGGGGCACTGTGCAGTTGCGGTCGATTCGGTTGCCTGCAGGCCTACGCATCATTTCGTTCGCTGGACAAGTTCGTCGCGTCGATGGGCTTTTCCGACGATGCAACCCTCAGTCATTGGCGCCTGCGAGCGGTACAGGCACTGGCGCTGGCCGTGGCCAATCTGGTCGAGCTGTTCAGGGTCGAAGTCGTCTGCCTGGGGGGCGGGCTGCTCGGGCGATTTCCAGAGATTCCTCAAATGATCGGTGTTCTGCTGCGTGAACCCGGTTATCTAAAGCCCTCACTGACTGCTCCGTTGGTCATGCAGTCCCCACAAGGCACCGAGGCCTCTCTGCTGGGGGGGCTGTACCTGGCCGAGGCCAGTCATGACGTGCAGAACGAAATCTGCGAAGGCGGCCAGGGCAACAGCAAGGTCAGCATTCGTCATGTGGGTAACGGATTGAGCTTCATTTCCATGAGCACACGCTGAGGGGCTTCCTTGGCATAACCAGAAACTAGACGAAGGAGCGTAGCAGTATGAGACATGGGCGTGACCGAGATGGCACCGTTCGATGGGCATTGATCGAAAGCGTCAGGGCCTGGTCGACCATAGACCGGTTAAGCATGTACCTGGCAGGGGTAGTGGTATTTTCATTGGGGGCACTGTTCTTCATAACCAGCCATTTGGGGACTGACCCGTTGGACGTGTTTGTCATCGGTCTGAATGGCAAGCTCGGCTGGGGGCTGGGGGCCTGTTCAGCGATTTTCTCCATCATCATGTTGGCTTGGTGGACCTTGTGGAACAAGCGATGGCCCCCGATCAGTCCGTTTGTGACCACGACCCTGACAGGGCTGTTCATCGACTTATGGTTGTTACTTGAGCTCGATACACTGTTGAGCGCAAGATTTACGCCGTATGTCATGCTCGCGATCGGCTTGGCACTGTGTGCTTATGCTTCCGCGTTGATCATCATGAGCGGGATTGGCATCCGGGTGATCGATCTGCTGGTGATCACCATCATGAGAAAGCTTGGATGGTCTTTCACGCTCGCCAAGATGGTCCTGGAAATTTCGATCTTTCTGCTGGGTTGGGGATTGGGTGGGCCGTTTGGTATCGGTACGATCGCATTCCTGCTTATCATTGCCCCGTTGATACGACCGTTCATGAACCTCAATGAGCGCTATCTGCGGTTGTCCAACTACGGTTTGGGCCGGCGCCAATCACCATTGGCTGAATGATATTGCGATCTGCCTAAGCGACGTTGCCGCCTGGTTAATACCAGGCGGCATTTTGATCAGATTGCACCGCGCTCCACAATCTTCATTGCAGCTTCGCCACATTGCAGGTGTTCACGAATGAAGTCGAAGGCCTTGGTGGGATCGCAGCGAGTTCCACAGGTGAAGATGTCCAGGAACAAAGCACCATGTTCGGGATAGGTATGGAAGGAGGCATGAGACTCCTCCAGGAGCACCAAAATCGTTGCGCCTTGTGGCTCGAAACGTTTGGTCAGGGTGCCGCAGACCGTTGCCCCAGCCTTGACCGCTGCTGCACAGAGCAGTTGGGTCAGGCTATCGATGTCATTGAGCTTATCCAGGGCAACGTCGTAGAGTTCACCCAGCGCGTGCCTTCCAAAGAAAAAATTGGTGTGACTGTTCATATGACATCCGTGTTCTATAGAGGGCGGTTTCAGCACGTTGGCCGGATTGAGTTTGCTTGCCGATCATGCAGCAGCGTTTCGGTCGACACTAAAAAAATCAGACAGTGATTGTTTGAGTTTGTGATCAGTTAATTCTAAATGTTTCTGTAATCCCGGATATGCGTCGCCCACATGCCATTATTGGCAGCCCTGACGCTTCTTATTACTTGATTAGTTTCCCGTCTCGGAAGTATCTCGGCTGGCCTGGATGCTCGATTCGGAAATGGACCACTCGCAACCGGGCAAGGTGTTTGATGGCCAAGCGCCACCGTTTGCGTACCTGCCGAGCCTTGTAGAGAATCGCACCCTTTGCCTCGAAAGGATGCGTGCAATGAAGTTCGAAGGGACTTTCCAATACATGGGCAATCACGGGATCGTCTTCAACGTCTCGCAGATCACCCTGACCGACAGCGAGCGCGGGCGTTTGCGCGAGCTGCATTTCGGCGAAGCTAAAAGCGCCCACTACGAGGTCAACAGCAAGGTCGTCGAGACCTACGACAGGATGTTGGCCAAGGGGTTGCCATGCGTGATGAAGATCGGCATCTCCAAGCCGCTGACACGGCAGCAGGGCGATACCCTCAATGCCCAGCGCACCAAGGTCGCCAACCTTGCCGCCTCGGCGTTTGCTGCGGCCGCCAGTTCTGTGGCATCGCCGTATGTTGGCGTGCCGGTGGGCGCTGGGGTGCGTGCCTATGCCAATGACGTCCTGCCCACCTACCATGCTGGCGATGTGCTGGTCAGCATCGAGGCGCAGGTCAATGGCGGCATCGGCCCGCAGCACTCCACTTCGACCCTGATCATCAAGACCTGATGGAGGCGCCTGTGTCCGAAATTACCTATGCGGTCATCGCCCTGATGCTTTATGGCCTGCTGGATCGGTTCCTTAAACCCTACCCGCTGCGCAAGTGGCTGGGGGTGGCGCTGGTGGTGGTTGGTTTCGCCGGTTGCATTGTTGTCAGCCAAGCCCGTTTGTTCGGGTTGGACCTGGGATTGCTGTCGGTCCTTGCCACCGGGTTGGGCGTGGGCCTGTTCGTGAGGCGACGGCGATTCGAGCAGGTTGGTTGATGCATAAAGGTCTGTATCGATTTCTTTGCTGAAAGCCCCGTAGTTCGCGCTACGGGGCTATTTGCATCAAACAGCGGGGCTGTTGGTTACTGCGTGGGAAACATCTTGCGACAGTGCTTTGGCCATGCCGGCTCGACTCTTTTCAGGCAACTCCGTTTTCACTTCATGCCCTCGCCTGTTTATTGGATTCCCTTGTTGCAGGCGTTGGCGGTCTCGAGCGGCCTGACCGTCAACTCCACCCCTAGTGCAAGCATCAGCTTCTGGACGGTAGCGAAGCGTGTCTTGTCCCCTCCCTTGAGCGTTTTATAGAGCGACTCGCGGTTAACACCTGCATCCTGGGCAAACTGATTTACACCGATGGCCTTGGCGACTTCACCGATGGCCTGCATCTGCGTCTGGGCATCGTTGCTGTGCAAGGCTTCTGCCAGGAAGGCGGCAATGGTTTCGGGGTTGTCGAGGAAGCGGGAGGCCTCGAAGCGGGTGGTGTTGCTGAGCTCCAGGTCAAGGATTGGCATATTTCTACTCATCTTCTTTTACCTCGCAGGACATCGAGAATGTTCTTTGCATCGCTTGATGCCTCTGTCTTGACCAGTCTTGGGGGGCTAGGATCAAGCGTCAGCCGGCAGAGAAAGGCTTTTCTCATAGTGGTGACGGTATGTTCGGAGCTTTCAAAGTGTTCGGCATGAGAGTTGTAGCGCCTGTGAGACCGAGCGCCGCCCGCGCGGCGCATCGCGGATGAATCCGCTCCTACATTTGCTGCAACGTACCGAACCTGTCAGGCCATGGTTGCCAGCCTTGGCTCAAGGCTTGAGACAGGTGGGGCGGCAGCAATGCCTGCCGAAAAATCGTGTCGAGCGCACAAGGCTAACAACCATGGCCTATCAGGCATGGTCACGTTGCAACAAATGTAGGAGCGGATTCATCCGCGATGCGCCGCGCGGGCGGCGCTCGGTCGCACAGTCGCTGCAAGGGCTGCGTCGGGCACCTGGTGGCCGAATGCACTCACATCCTAAGACCTTTAAAGGGCTGAGCCTGAGGCTAGAGAGCGATCCGCTCGTTTGCAACGCTTTGAAAGAAGGGGACATCCGACTCGGAAAAGGACTACGGGCAGAGGGAAGTCCATGCTTTTCAGTCGGGATGCGCGTCAGTCCCAGGGATTCAAGCTATTTCCGGTAAGGGCGATCTGTGCGAACCACGCCAACCTGTAACGTTTTAGCAAGTAGTTCAACTCGCTTAGTTACCGTGCCATCAACTTGTTAGTTGACCCCCGTCAACTAGTGCACCTGTACTAATGCCTTTCATTCTCACCGCCATTTCCCGTATGATCCGCGCGCCATCCGTTTGATGGTGGATCATGGACTAAAGGATTTTTATGAAAAAGCTGATCAAAGCTACTGTCGCTGTTGCTGTCGTTTCGGGCGTTGCCCTGCTGTCCGGCTGCACCGGCCAGGTCTACAACCAGCCTAAGAACTGCTCGTACGACTACCTGTTCCACCCATCGGTTTCCATCTCCAAGATCATCGGCGGCTGCGGCCCGATCGATAAACTGCCTCAGCAGCAGTAATCTTGGGATTACCCTGATCCGGCCGTTCACGGCCTGATCGAAGACCCCCGACCATGGATGTGGCCGGGGGTTTTTGTTTTCCGGGGCGTGGTGGCTTGTCGCGTGGCAACCTGTCGTCTTGACGCCCCGGCCCGCGTTTGTTTGTGCTGGCAATTCGGTTACAATCCGTAAATCGTTTCAGCCTTGTCGGTCAATCCGACCAAAGGCTGGCGCGTCCAATGTCTCTCTGGCTGCTGAACAATGATCACAACAAGCCTGCGCTGAAGAACATGGAATACCTGGGCCAGCCACAGGCCCACCCTCCGTTCTACTGACTGGAATCGATCAATGTTCAAGAAAGCTGGCAAGACCTTGCTGGGTCTGGCTGTCGCGGCGAGCTTCATGCAAGCGCACGCCGCCGACACCAAGAAAGTCGACGTGCTGCTGGTTGGCGGCGGCATCATGAGCTCCACCCTGGCTGTCTGGCTCAACGAGCTGGAGCCAAGCTGGTCGATGGAGATGGTCGAGCGCCTGGACGGCGTCGCCGAAGAAAGCTCCAACGGCTGGAACAACGCCGGTACCGGCCACTCCGCGCTGGCCGAGCTGAACTACACCCCGGAAGACAAAGACGGCAACGTCAACATCACCAAGGCCATCGAGATCAACGAGTCGTTCCAGATCTCCCGCCAGTTCTGGGCCTGGCAAGTACGCCAGGGCGTGCTGAAGAACCCGCACTCGTTCATCAACACCACCCCGCACATGAGCTTCGTCTGGGGCGATGACAACATCAAGTTCCTGAAGAAGCGCTACGACGCCCTGCAGGCCAGCCCGCTGTTCCGCCCGATGCAGTATTCCGAGGACCACGCGCAGATCGCCAAGTGGGTCCCGCTGATGATGGAAGGTCGTGACCCGAACCAGAAGCTGGCGGTCACCTGGACTCCGATCGGTACCGACGTCAACTTCGGCGAGATCACCCGCCAGTTCGTTGGGAGCCTGCAGACCAAAGAGAACTTCGATCTCAAGCTGTCCACCGAAGTGCAGGACATCACCCGCAACGAAGACGGCTCCTGGCACGTCGAGTACAAGAACCTGAAGGACGGTACCGAATCGGCCACCGACGCCAAGTTCCTGTTCATCGGTGCCGGCGGCGGCGCGCTGAAGCTGCTGCAGAAGTCGGGCATCCCCGAGGCCAAGGAATACGCAGGCTTCCCGGTTGGTGGCTCGTTCCTGGTGACCGAGAACCCGACCGTTGCCATGCAGCACATGGCCAAGGCCTACGGCATCGCCTCGACCGGCGCGCCACCCATGTCGGTACCGCACCTGGACACCCGCGTGCTGGACGGCAAGCGCGTGATCCTGTTCGGGCCATTCGCCACCTTCTCGACCAAGTTCCTGAAGAACGGCTCGTACCTGGACCTGCTGAGCAGCGCCACCACCCACAACGTCTGGCCGATGGCCCGCGTCGGCATCGACCAGTACCCGTTGGTGGAATACCTCGCCGGCCAGCTGATGCAGTCCGACGACGACCGTTTCGCCGCCCTGCAGACCTACTTCCCGAACGCCAAGAAGGAAGACTGGAAGCTGTGGCAGGCCGGTCAGCGCGTGCAGATCATCAAGCGTGACGAAGAGAAGGGCGGCGTGCTGAAGCTGGGCACCGAGGTCGTGGCTTCCCAGGACCGCACCATCGCCGGCCTGCTGGGCGCCTCGCCAGGTGCCTCGACCGCCGCGCCGATCATGCTCAACGTGCTCGAAACCGTGTTCAAGGAGAAGGTCGCCACCCCTGAGTGGCAGGCCAAGATCAAGGAAATCGTGCCGAGCTACGGTACCAAGCTGAACGCATCGGCTGCCGCCACTCAGAAAGAGTGGGACTACACCGCCGAAGTGCTGCAGCTGGAGAAGCCGCCGGTGCTCGATCAGAGCGTCAAGACCACCGCCGCCCCAGGCGCACCGGTCGAGAGCAAGCCTGCGAACGACATGGCGCTGTAAGGCCCATGCTTGCCGGGCTTGCCCGGCAACACCAACCACGAGGATCGCCCCTGGCGGCCTCGTGGTTTTTTTGTGCCTGGACTATCGATGGAAACGGCTCCCGCCGCTGGCAGGCCGGGGTTCAACGCTGCTCGAGAATGCTGCCCAGCAACCCTGGAAAACGGCTTTCGAGCTCATCGCTGCGCAACGAGTTCATGTGCGTGGTACCGACATTGCGGGTGTACACCAGCCCCGAGTCACGCAAGACACGGAAGTGATGAGACATGCTCGACTTGGGCCGGCCGCCGTCCAGCTCGCCGCAGCTGGCTTCGGCGACACCCGCCAGGCGGCGCACGATATCCATGCGCACAGGGTCGCTCAGCGCGTAGAGCAGGCGCTCCAGCGTCAGGTCTTCGGGATTGGGGTGGGTATAGGCTCGCATGGTCGACATGATAACGGGGGTTTCACAAATTGCCATAGTTCGAATATGATCGAACAATCGTATTCACCCTGTCCCTGGAGTTACCTCATGGCCGCCTTGTTCGAACCCTACAACCTCAAAGACGTCACCCTGCGCAACCGCATCGCCATTCCGCCGATGTGCCAGTACATGGCCGAAGATGGCTTGATCAATGACTGGCACCAGGTGCATTACGCGGGCCTGGCCCGTGGCGGCGCCGGGCTGGTGGTGGTCGAGGCCACCGCGGTGTCCCCGGAAGGGCGCATCACCCCCGGCTGCGCCGGGATCTGGAACGACACCCAGGCCCAGGCGTTCGTGCCGGTGGTCAAGGCGATCAAGGCCGCCGGTTCCGTGCCGGGCATCCAGATCGCCCACGCCGGGCGCAAGGCCAGCGCCAACCGCCCCTGGGAAGGTGACGACCACATCGCCGCCGACGATGCCCGCGGCTGGGACACCATCGCCCCGTCCGCCATCGCCTTCGGCGCTCACCTGCCGAAAGTGCCGAAGGCCATGACCCTGGACGATATCGCCCGGGTCAAGCAGGACTTCGTCGATGCCGCGCGCCGTGCCCGCGATGCCGGTTTCGAATGGATCGAGCTGCACTTTGCCCATGGTTACCTGGGCCAGAGCTTCTTCTCCGAGCATTCCAACCAGCGCACCGACGCCTACGGCGGCAGCTTCGACAACCGCACGCGCTTCCTTTTGGAAACCCTGGCCGCCGTGCGCGAGGTGTGGCCGGAGAACCTGCCGCTGACCGCTCGCTTTGGCGTGCTGGAGTATGACGGCCGTGACGAGCAGACCCTGCAGGAATCCATCGAACTGGCGCGCCGGTTCAAGACCGGTGGCCTGGACCTGCTGAGCGTCAGCGTTGGCTTTACCATTCCTGAGACCAACATCCCTTGGGGGCCGGCGTTCATGGGCCCTATCGCCGAGCGTGTGCGTCGCGAGGCCAAGCTGCCGGTGACCTCGGCCTGGGGCTTTGGTACCCCGGAGCTGGCCGAGGGGGCGTTGCAGGCCAACCAGCTGGACCTAGTGTCGGTGGGGCGTGCGCACCTGGCTGACCCGCACTGGCCGTATGCCGCTGCCAAGGCCCTGGGCGTGGACAAGGCGTCGTGGACCTTGCCAGCGCCTTATGCGCACTGGCTCGAGCGTTATCGCTGAGTGAGGCAGGGGCCGCTACGCGGCCCCGGTTTCAAAATCGGCTCAATCGGTAGGCGCTGATTTGCGGGCAGTCTTCGCCATTTACCAACCGCCCCATCCATTCCGCCGTCACCGCCGCCTGGGTCAACCCCAGGTGCTGGTGCCCGAACGCCAGCAACACCTTGCCATCGGCCACCCGGTCGATCACCGGCAGCGAATCCGGCAACGAAGGCCGGAACCCCATCCACGGCGTCGCCCCCTCGGCATCCAGTTCGCGCCGGAACAAACCCTTGCTCAACCTGTGCAGTTGCCACGCCCGCTGCATGCTCGGCGGCGCCTCGAGCCCGGCGAACTCCACCGTGCCGGCCAGGCGCAGGCCGTCGGCCATGGGCGTCATGATGAACTTGCGCTCCAGCGAGGTGACGGCAAACGGCAGGCGCTGCTGCTCCGCCGGCAGCATCAGGTGGTAGCCGCGCTCGGTATCCAGGGGCACCCGCCGGCCGGTCAGGGTGGCGGTGAGCTTGGCCGAGTGGGCGCCGGCGCTGATCAACACCTGGCTGGCCTCGACGGGGCCCTGGTCGCTGACAAGGCTGACGCCCTGGCCATGCACCCGGCCGCCACTGACCTCGGCGCGCAGAAAGCGTACGCCGCTGGCCCTTGCGGCGCTGAACAGTTCGCAGACCACTTGATAGGGGTCGAGGAAGTGACCGGTACGCGGGAAAAACAGGCCACCCAGGATCGACGGGCTCAACTGCGGCGCAGCTTCGCTCACCGCCTCTGCCGACCACAGGTCCACGGGTACGCCCTGTGCCTGCATGCGGGCGCGCAACGCCGCGAGGGCCTGGCGCGATTCGTGGCGTTCGAACACCAGCAGCGAACCGTCTTCCTTGAGCAAGGGGCTGCGGTCGATGGAGGCGAGCAACCGTTGCCAGGCGCCAAGGCTGTTTTCATTCAACGCCCGAATGCCCGCCACGCTGCGCTGGAACGGCGCCGGGCGCAGGTTCAGCAGCAGCCGGGTGAACCAGGGCAGGGCGCGGGGCAGGTACTTCCAGTCCAGGCGCAGCGGGCCCATCGGGTCCAGCAACATCGCCGGCAGGCGCTTGAGGATCGACAGGTCGGCGATGGGAAACACCTGCTCGGTGGCCAGGTGCCCGGCGTTGCCATACGAAGCGCCGTGGCCCGGTGCCTGGCGATCGATCAGCAGCACCCGGCGGCCCTGGCGTGCCAGCTGCAGGGCGCAGGCGACGCCGACGATGCCGGCGCCGACCACGGCGATGTCCGTGTCAGTGGCGGTCATGGTTCAGGCTTCCCGCTGGCCATCAAGCAGCCGCCGCAGGTGCAGCGGATTGGCCTGCTGCAATGTACCGGGCAGCAGGGCGTCGGGGAAGTCCTGGTAGCACACCGGGCGCAGGAAGCGCAGGATCGCCGCAGTGCCCACCGAGGTACTGCGGGCGTCCGAGGTGGCCGGGAACGGGCCGCCATGGACCATGGCGTCGCTGACCTCGACCCCGGTCGGCCAACCATTGACCAGGATCCGCCCGGCCTTGCGTTCGAGAGTTGGCAGCAGGCGGCGGGCGCTGTCCAGATCGGCCTCGTCGAGGTGCAGGGTGGCGGTCAGTTGGCCTTCCAGATGCTCGGCCACCTCGCGGATTTGCTCATCGTTGTCGCATGCCACCACCAGCGAGGCGGCGCCGAACACTTCGGCTTGCAGCGTAGGGTCGGCAAGAAACGCCTGCGCGGTGGTGACGAACAATTGAGCCTGGCACTGGTTCGGCCCCTGTGCCGGCAGGCCGGTCGCCGCGCACCGGGCGTTTTGGTTTTCGCTCAGCGCTGCCACGCCGACCGCATAGGCATTGGCGATACCCGGAGTGAGCATGGTCTGCGCTGCGGCTTGGCGAATATGGGCGCTGGCGGCAACCAGGAAGTGTTCGAGGGCCGGGCCCTGTCGGGCGACCACCAGCCCGGGATTGGTGCAGAACTGGCCGGCACCTTGGGTCAGCGAAGTGACAAAGCCTTGCGCCAGGGCTTCACTGCGCGAGCGCAAGGCGCCATCGAACAGGAACACCGGGTTGATAGCGCTCATTTCGGCATAGACGGGGATCGGCTCCGGGCGCGCCTGGGCGGCCTGGCAAAGGGCGAGGCCCCCGCTGCGCGAACCGGTGAAGCCGACCGCCTTGATACGTGGATCAGTGACCAGGCCTATGCCCACTTCACGGCCCGCGCCGTACAACAGGGAAAACACGCCTTCGGGCAGTTCGCACTGCGCGACTGCCCGGGCCACGGCCTGGCCAACCAGCTCGCTGGTGCCGGGGTGGGCGCCGTGGGCCTTGACCACCACCGGGCAGCCCGCGGCCAGTGCCGAGGCGGTGTCGCCGCCGGCCACCGAGAAGGCCAGTGGGAAGTTGCTGGCGCCGAACACCGCCACCGGGCCCAGGGCCACCTGGCGTTGGCGCAAGTCCGGGCGGGCCAGCGGCTGGCGCTCGGGCAGGGCATTGTCCACACGCACATCCAGCCACTCACCGGCGCGTACCACCCGGGCGAAGGTGCGCAGCTGGGCGCAGGTGCGGCCACGTTCACCCAGCAGGCGGGCCTTGGGCAGGCCGGTCTCGGCGTGGGCGCGGTCGATCAGCGCATCGCCCAGGGCCTCGATCTGTTCGGCGATGGTTTCGAGAAAACCCGCGCGTTGTTCGAGGGGCGTTTCGCGGTAGGCATCGAATGCCGCCCAGGCCAGGGCGCAGGCCTGAGCCACCTGTTCGCCGCTGGCGCCGGCATAGGCGGGTTCCAGGGCCTGGTTGCTGCTCGGGTCGATGGCGCGGATCGCTTCGCGGTTGCCGGGCACGGCACGCTGGCCGATCAGCAGGTTGCCTGTCAGGGTCATGGGGCGTCCTTTGGGATTGAGTTTGGGAGAAAGCGGGCCGCTGCGCGGCCCATCGCCGGCAAGCCGGCTCCCACAGGTACTGCGTAAGGCTTGAAACTTGTGGGCGCTGGCTTGCTGGCGATGGGGGGTGAAGCAGCTCCTGGAATCAGGCCTGGTTCTGCTCGGCCGACCAGCTGGCGTACCAGCTGCGGAACAGCGCGTACTGCTGCTCGGCATAGTTGCGCTGGGCGTCGCTGAGGGCATCGGTTTCGTTGAAGTGCAGGCGGTACTCGGTGTCGCCGTTGAGCACCATCAGGTGCTTGTAGTACAGCACCAGGTCGCAGCCTTCATCGAACGACGACAGTACCGCCAGCGCCGACTCCAGCTCACGTGCCTGACGCCGGGCCTTGGCATCGCCCTTGGCGGCGCGCTTGCTCAGGCTGACCAGTTGCAGCACTTCGCGGGGCAGCGCGTTGCCGATGCCGGTGATGGCGCCGGTGGCGTTGCAGTTGACGAAGCCATGCACCACTTGCGTGTCGACGCCCACCATCAGGGTCACGGCGTCGTCCTGGGAGGTGATGTGCTCGGCGGCGTAGCGCAGGTCGGCGCCACCGCCGAACTCCTTGAAGCCGATCAGGTTCGGGTACTCGCGGCGCAGTTCGAAGAACAGGTCGGCGCGGGTGGCGAAGCCGTAGTAGGGGCTGTTGTAGATCACCGCCGGCAGCTTCGGCGCGGCGGCGAGGATCGCCGAGAAGTGGTGCTTCTGGGCGATCAGCGAGGCGCCGCGGGACAGCACGCGAGGGATGACCATCAGGCCGGCGGCACCGACCTTGGCGGCGTGGGCGGCATGGGATACGGCTTCGCGGGAGTTCACCGCGCCGGTGCCGACGATGGTCGGGATGCCGGCGGCCACCAGGCGCGCCACGCCTTCCTGGCGCTCGGCCTCGGTCAGCAGCGGCCAGTCGCCCATCGAGCCGCAGTACACCACCGCGCTCATGCCGGCGTCGATCAGTTCGCGGCCCTTGCGCACCAGGGCGTCGAAGTTCGGCTTGCGCTCGGCGGTGCAGGGGGTCATCAGGGCGGGCATGGTGCCGGTGAAGATGTTGTCGGTCATTGTTGTCACTCCTGGCGGTATTCAGTGGAAAATGAATGGGGTCAGATGCCCCAGGCGAACGGATCCTGTTCGTCGATCAGCAGGGTGCTGTCGGCGGTCATGTGGGCGCAGCCGGTGATGAACGGGCGAATGCGTTCGCCGTCGCGCTCGTAGCGGCCCTGGAAGCGGCTGCCGGTGATGCTGGCCTGGACCCAGGTCTGGCCTTCGGCGAGCTTGCCGTCGGCGGCCAGGCACGCCAGCTTGGCGCTGGTGCCGGTGCCGCAGGGCGAGCGGTCGTAGGCCTTGCCGGGGCACATGACGAAGTTGCGGCTGTCGGCGTTGGCGTCGTCGGCGAACAGCTCGACATGGTCGATCGGGGCGCCGTCCTCGCCGCTGATGCCTTGTGCTTCGAGGGCCTTGAGCAGGGCCCAGGTGTAGTCGGTGAGGGCATCGCGGTTGTCCAGCTCGATACGCTGGCCGTGGTCGGAGACCAGGAAGAACCAGTTGCCGCCCCAGGCGATGTCGCCGCGCACCTGGCCATGCCCAGGCACTTGCACCGCGACCTGCCGGCGGTAGCGGTAGGACGGTACGTTGCCGACAGTGACTGAGCCGTCGTCATGCAGGGTGGCGCTGACCTGGCCGACCGGTGTATCGATCTTGTGCACGCCAGGCTCGATCAGGCCGAGGTGGCGCAGCGAAGCGACCAGGCCGATGGTGCCGTGACCGCACATGTTCAGGTAGCCGGCGTTGTTGAAGAAGATCACCCCGCAGGTCGCATCCGCAGACACCGGGGGGCAGTAAAGCGCGCCCACCAGCACATCGTTGCCGCGCGGCTCCAGCAGGCAGGCGCGGCGCCAGTGGTCGTGCAGCTCGCGCAGTTCGTCGCGCTGCTCGGCCATGCTGTGGCCGTGCAGTGGCGGGAAGCCCTTCATCACCAGGCGGGTCGGTTCGCCGCCGGTGTGGGAGTCGATGACATGAACCTGTTTCATCAGCGTGTCCATTGTGTAGTGGGTCAGGAGGCGACAGCGGCGGGTTGCCCGCCGGCATGGGTTTCGCTGCTGGCTTCGCTTTCGTCGTCGCCATCGAGGCGCACCAGCCGCGCCGGCACACCAGTGGCGGCGCCCCAGTAGTAGATGCCCAGGGCACTGGCAGCCACGACCACGGTATCCAGCGGGTGGCCTATCACGCCCAGGCCACCGAAGCTGCCCAGCCAGGAGAGGAAGATGGTCACGGCGTAGAAGCCGATCAGCCAGGCCGACGAGCGCACCTGCTGGCCCAGCGACAGGTGTTCGGTAGGCACGAAGCGCCGGCACAGCAGGTACAGCACGAACATCACGATCTGCAGCGCCAGCAGCCAGGACACGGTGTTCCAGCCCGACCAGTAGACGATCAGCGCGGCGATGATGAACGACAGCGGGCCGAGCACGCCCATGCCCTTGACCCGGAACGGCCGGGCCATGTCCGGGGCGCTGCGGCGCAGGGCGGCCACGGACACCGGGGCCACGGCGTAGCTCAGCACCAGGGCGGCGGAAACCACGTTGATCAGCGCCTCCCACGACGGGAACGGCAGGGTCCAGAACACCGCCAGGGCGAAGGTCAGCCACAGCGCCGGGCGCGGGATGCCGGACTGCTCGTCGATGCGGGTGAAGTACTTGAAGAAGGTGCCGGTCTGCGCCCAGCCGTAGATCACTCGCGGGGTGGCGTTCATGTAGATGTTGCCGCAGCCGCTGGGCGAGATCACCGCGTCGGCCACCACCAGGTAGGCCAGCCAGCCGACGCCCAGGGCCAGGGCGATGTCACGGTAGGGCAGGGCCAGTTCCTTGGTCACCCCGGCCCAGCCGTTGGCAATCATCTCGGTCGGCACGCTGCCGAGGAACGCCAGTTGCAGCAGGGCATAGATCGCGGTGGACAGCAGCACCGAGAGAATCAGCGCGATGGGGATGGTGCGCTGCGGGTTCTTCACCTCGCTGGCCACCGAGATGATCGGGGTCAGGCCCAGGTAGGCGAAGATGATGCCGCCGGCCGACACCGCCATTTCCACCCCGGACAGGCCGAACGGGGCGAAGCCCTGGACCTCGAAGTTCTCCGGTTTGAAGAAGGTGAACAGCACGCCGATCACCAGCAGCGGCACGATGAACTTGAACACGCTGACCAGGTTGTTGGCCTTGGCGAAGGTCTTCACGCTGCGGTAGTTGAGCACGAAGAACAGCCCCAGCAGGGCGAACTGCACCAGCCAACCGAGCACCGTCGGGTCGCTGGAGCCGCTCTTGGTCAGCGCCGGGAACCAGGCCGCGGCGTACTGGCGCGAGGCGACCACCTCGATGGCGATCAGGCTGGAGAAGGCGATCAGGGTGATGAAACCCATCAGGTAGCCAAGCAGCGGGCCGTGGGAGTACACCGGGTAGCGCACCACGCCGCCGGCCCGTGGCAGGGCGGCGCCGAGCTCGCAGTAGACGATGCCCAGCAGCAGCACGGCGAAACCGCCGAGGAACCAGGAGAGGATGCCGGCCGGCCCGGCGATGGCCGAGACGTGGCTGGCGGCGAACAGCCAGCCCGAGCCGAAGATGGCACCGAGGCCGATGAAGGTGAGGTCCAGCAGTGACAGCTGTTTCTTGAATTTGCCTGACATGGGTGCGCCTTCTTGTAGGTTTTGGATAGGCAGGTCTGATGTCACGATGCGGCGGCATGCGCCGCGTTCTTGTAGGTCATGGGGCGGCTTGCGTGGGGCATAGAGTGGACCGATCGCGGGCTCGGTTCTTGATGGTTTTCTGCAAGGTGGGTGACGAAATCGGCATAGTCAGGCAGAAAGGCTAGTGCGGCAGGCTTGGGGTGATTTAGGTTGGCGTTGCCGGCCTATCGCGGGGCAAGCCCGCTCCCACGAGTACCGTGCAGTTGGCGTGGGAGCGGGCTTGCCCCGCGATAAGGCCGGTAAACCCATTAGAGAAACCCTCATGTCCCAGACCCCACTGGCAACCCTGTACCAGCACCTCGACCAGCACCGCCCCGAATCCCTCGAAGCCTTGCTCACCGGCGTGGTCTGGCTGCTGCCGATGCTCGATGTCATCGCCAATGCAGCGATCTTCATCAAGGACGACCAGGCTCGCTATGTGCTGGCCAACCGCACGCTGGTCCAGCGCTGCGGTTTGAAACACCTGCAACCGCTGCTGGGCAAGACCAGCGCCGAGGTGTTCCCGGCGCGCCTGGGCCCCGGTTACACCGAGCAGGATCGCCGGGTGCTGGAGCAGGGCCAGGTGCTGGAGGACCAGCTCGAGCTGCACCTGTACGGCAGCCGCGAACCGGGCTGGTGCCTGACCCACAAACGCCCGCTGTATAACGCGGCGGGGGCGATCATCGGCCTGGTGGGTATTTCGGTCGACCTGCAGTCAGCCGCCGACACCCACCCGGCGTACCAGCGCCTGGCGGCGGTGGACGCGCATATCCGCACGCACTTCCACCAGCCGATCAGCATGGGCGAGCTGACGCGCATCGCCGGCATCTCGGTGGCGCAACTGGAGCGCTACTGCAAGCGGGTGTTCCACCTCACACCCCGGCAGATGATCCACAAGGCCCGTCTGGAACATGCGCACCACCTGCTGCACAGCGACCTGCCGATCATCGAGGTGGCGCTGCGCTGTGGCTACACCGACCACAGCGCGTTCAGCCGGCAGTTCAGGCAACTGACCGGGTTTACCCCGCGCCAGTACCGCCAGGCGACGGCTCAGGAAGCTTGAAACAGGGCGCGGGCCTCGTCGAAACACTGCTCGGCGATGGCCGAGCGCGGCTCGCTGCGGCGCAACAGCAGGCCGACCGGGCTGTGGATGCTGGCCTCCTGCACGGGGATGATGCGCATGTGCTGGCTGAGGTCTTCCAGGCCGCAATCCAGTGGCATGATCGCGCAGCACACGCCGGTGTTGATCGCCTGGATCAGCTGGAAGGTCGAGTCACTCTCGAGCACGGCGTTAGGCGTGAGGCCGCGGCTGCGGAAGCTCAGGTCGAGGGACTGGCGGTAGTGCATGCCTTTGCTCAGCAGGCCCAACGGCAGGTCGCCCAGGTCTTCCCAGTGCAGGCTGTTGGCCTCGAACTGGAAGTGCCGGGTGTCGTGCAGCAGGCCCATGGTGGTGATGCTCAGTTCTATTACTTCGAAGAAGCTGGTGTTGACCTGGTCGAGGTAGCAGATGCCCAGGTCGAGCTGGTTGCGGCTCAGGCCGTCGATCACCTGCTCGGAGCTCAGCGACGACAGCTGGAAGTGCAGCTCGGGGTACTTCGCGCGCAACGGCATCAGCAGTTGCATGGGGTTGAAGCTGGCCAGCGGCACGGTACCCAGGCGCAGGCTGCCGACCACCTGGCCCCGGCAGCTGGCGGCCTCGGCCTGCAGGCCGTCGTGGGCGGCGAGCAGGGTGCGGGCCCAGGCCAGGATGCGTTCGCCGGCTTCGGTGAATCCTTCGAAGCGCTGGCCGCGCTTGACCAGCACCAGGTCGAGTTCGTCTTCGAGGTTGCGCAGGCGCATGGACAGGGTCGGCTGGGTGATGTGGCACAGCGCCGCGGCCTGGCCGAAGTGGCGGGTCTGGTCGAGGGCGATGAGGAACTTGAGCTGTTTGATGTCCATGGTGCGGCCTGGGTTGCGGAGTGGGTAGACCTTAACCAAGAGTGCAGCACCTGGCTAATCATTGCTGACAAATTCGCTGGCCTGTCGCGGGCAGGCGATAGAAACCGTCGATCACCCGGTACGCGCTATCGATTGGACGCTACCGGGGCTTCTCTCTAACGTGGCCGCCAAGCCAATCCTGGAGCAAAGGCCATGAGCGTGAAACCGGACGCGGTGTTCGTACCGCTGAACATCGCGGTGCTGACCGTCAGCGACACCCGCACCTTCGAGACCGACACTTCCGGCGAGCTGCTGGCCAGCCGCGCCGTCGGCGTGGGCCACCGCCTGGTGGCGCGCGAGCTGCTCAAGGACGACCTGTACAAGATCCGCGCCCAGGTCGCCACCTGGATCGCCGACGAACAGGTGCAGGTGGTGCTGATCACTGGTGGCACCGGTTTCACTGGCCGCGACAGCACGCCGGAAGCGGTGGACTGCCTGCTGGACAAGCGCATCGACGGGTTCGGCGAGTTGTTCCGCGCCTTGTCGATTCTCGATATCGGTACCTCGACCGTGCAGAGCCGGGCCCTGGCCGGCATGGCCAACGGCACCCTGGTGTGCTGCCTGCCGGGCTCGACCGGCGCCTGCCGCGCGGCATGGGAGGGGATCCTGGCCGAGCAACTGGATGCGCGGCATCGGCCGTGCAACTTCGTCCCGCACCTCAAACCAATCGGGGCCTGCGAAAGCCGCGGTTGACCTCAGGGCTCCATCGCGGGGCAAGCCCGCTCCCACGCCGATCTCATATCAGCACACACAGGCTGGCGTGGGAGCGGGCTTGCCCCGCGATGAGACTTCAACTCAACACATGATCCACCGGCACCAACGCCGGTGGCAGTGGCTCATGCCCCAGCGCCGACAGCACATCGCGTTCTATGGTGCGCACCAGCGCATCGGTCGGCAGGTCGTTCTCATCGCGCCCGAAGGGGTCCTCCAGCTCGTTGCCGATCGCATCCAGGCCGAAGAAGGTGTAGCTGACGATGGTGGTGAACAGCGGCGCCAGCCAGCCCAGCGGTTCGGCCAGGGCGAACGGCAGCAGCAGGCAGAAGATGTAGATGGTGCGGTGCAGCAGCAGGGTATAGGGGAACGGCAGTGGCGTGCCCTTGATCCGCTCGCAGGTGGCCTGCACGTCCGACAGGCCGGCCAGGCGCTGCTCCAGCAAGGTGTAGCGGAACTCGCTGATCGCTCCACGCTCCGCCAGCCGTGAACAATGTTCGCCCACCTCGCGCAGGATGCCGTCGCAGACATTGTGCGTCACGATTTGTGCCTTCTCGCCCAGCCAGGGGCGGGCGGCGCCGAGCTCGTCTTCGTTGCGCAGCCGGGCATTGAGGGCGTGGGCGAAGGCACAGAGGCTACGCAGCAGTTCCTTGCGCAGCGCGTCATCCTTGATCACCACGCTTTCGCGCACGAACGAGCGCACCTCGATGATCATCCGCCCCCAGGCCTTGCGGCCTTCCCACCAGCGGTCGTAGCAGGCGTTGTTGCGAAAGCTCATGAAGATCGACAGCGACAGCCCCAACAGGGTGAAGGGCGTGGCGCTGACCGGGTAGAACAACGCCGGGTAGTGCCGCTCGACCAGCACGATCAGCGCCGCGAGCAAGGTCACCGCCAGGCAGCGCAGGGCGATGCGCTGGACGATCGAGCCTTTGAGGGTGAACAGCACGCGCAGCATGTCGGGGCGTGAGTGGACGATCAAGGCGGTTCCAGAGGCGGCCGATCAGCCGCCGGTCATGTTCATGAAGCGCAGGATCTGCACCTCGCCGCCCACTTCGAAGTGGTGACGGTAGGGTTTGAGCTGCATGGCGTCGCGGATGGCTTTTTCCAGGCGGGCGCTGTCGCCGGGGTGCTGGCGCATTACCTGCTTGAGGTCCACCGAGTGTTCGTTGCCCAGGCACAGCAACAGGCGGCCTTCGACGGTCAGGCGCACGCGGTTGCAGGTGGCGCAGAAGTTGTGGCTGTGGGGCGAGATGAAGCCGACCCGGGTGTTGGGCGCCTCGGCCAGGCGCCAGTAGCGCGCCGGGCCCTGGGACGACTCGGCCGACTCGACCAGGGTGAAGTGCTCGGCCAGGCGCGCGCGTACGTCGTCGCTGGAGCAGAACGATTCGCCGCGCTCGTGCTCGCTGATCACGCCCAGGGGCATTTCTTCGATGAAGGAGATGTCCAGTTCGCGGTCGATGGCGAAACGCACCAGGTCGACGATCTCGTGGTCGTTGCGGCCCTTGAGCACCACCGCGTTGAGCTTGGTACGGCGAAAGCCCGCGGCGCGGGCGGCGTCGATGCCGGCGATCACCTGCGCGAGGTCGCCGGTGCGGGTCAGGGCGCGGAAGCGCTCGGGGTCGAGGCTGTCGAGGCTGATGTTCAGGCGCGACACGCCGGCATCGAACAGCGGCTGGGCCAGGCGGCCGAGCTGCGAGCCGTTGCTGGTCAGGCACAGTTCGCGCAGGCCGGGCAGGGCGGCGATGCGCCCGCAGAGCTCGACGATGCCTTGGCGTACCAGCGGCTCGCCGCCGGTCAGGCGGATCTTGCGGGTGCCCAGGGCGACGAAACGCTCGGCAACCTGGTACAGCTCTTCGAGGCTGAGAATCTGCTGGCGCGGCAGGAACTGCATGTCTTCAGCCATGCAATAGACGCAGCGAAAGTCGCAGCGGTCGGTAACCGACATCCGCAGGTAATCGACTTTGCGGTTGAAACCGTCGATCAGGGCCTGGGGGTTCTTTTCCACGTTCGCGCTCGACATTGAAGTGGCTGGGGGCGGCGAAAGGCCGCGGATAAGGTCCAAGCTATAACCTGCGCCCATTGGCGTCAAATTGCTTTGCCCGACCATTCGATCAGTCTCCTCTATCACGGCTGCAGGCCGCGTCGTACAAGGGCTGGGTCCGGTGATCGAAACGGTTTATCACGCCGTCATTTATTTCGATTGGACGCAGCAAGGGGCGCTTCTTAGGCTGGAAAAAACACCGTGCGGAGAAGCGCAGCATGAGCCAGGACGAACACATCAGGGACTACAAGGGGCCGGCCGCCGGCTGGGGCGCGCTCAAGAGCGTGACCAAGAGCTGGCTGGGCAGCGAGAACGCCTTCAAGAACCTGCGGGCCATGCTCAAGACCAACCAGAACGGTGGTTTCGACTGCCCGGGTTGCGCCTGGGGCGAATCGCCGGAAAGCGACATGGTCAAGTTCTGCGAGAACGGCGCCAAGGCGGTCAACTGGGAAGCCACCGGACGCTCGGTGGATCCGGCGTTCTTCGCCCGCTATAGCGTCAGCGCCTTGCTCGAACAGACCGACTACTGGCTCGAGTACCAAGGCCGCATCACCCACCCGATGCGCTACGACGCGGCCACCGATCATTACGTCGAGATCAGCTGGGACGAGGCATTTGCCCTGGTCGCCCGGCATCTGAACGGCCTCGCTTCGCCCGACCAGGCCGAGTTCTACACCTCGGGCCGGGCCAGCAACGAGGCGGCGTTCCTCTACCAGTTGTTCGTGCGTGCCTACGGCACCAACAATTTCCCCGACTGCTCGAACATGTGCCACGAGGCCAGCGGCGTGGGCATGGCCGAAACCCTCGGCGTGGGCAAGGGCACCGTGGTGTTCCATGACCTGGAACTGGCCGATGCGATCTTCGTGATTGGCCAGAACCCCGGCACCAACCACCCGCGCATGCTCGAACCGCTGCGCGAGGCGGTCAAGCGTGGTGCCCAGGTGGTCTGCTTCAACCCGCTCAAGGAGCGCGGGCTCGAGCGCTTCCAGCACCCGCAGCACCCGTTCGAGATGCTCAGCAATGGCTCTGAGCCGACCAACACCGCGTACTTCCGTCCGGCGCTGGGTGGCGACATGGCAGCCATGCGCGGCATCGCCAAGTTCCTCCTGCAGTGGGAGCGCGAGGCGCAGCTGAACGACGAGCCGCCGGTGTTCGACCACGCCTTCATCGCCGAGCACACCAGTGGCGTCGAGAGCTACCTGGCCGTGGTGGACGCCACACCCTGGGACCATATCGTCGAGCAGTCGGGCCTGAACAAGGCTGAGATCGAGCTGGCCGCGCGCATGTACCGCAAGGCCGAGCGGGTGATCATGTGCTGGGCCATGGGCGTCACCCAGCACCGCCACTCGGTGCCCACCGTGCAGGAAATCGTCAACCTGCAGCTGCTGCGTGGCAACGTCGGCAAGCCCGGCGCTGGCCTGTCGCCGGTGCGCGGCCACAGCAACGTGCAGGGCGACCGCACCATGGGCATCGACGAGAAGCCCAAGGCTGCGCTGCTCGACGCCATCGAGAAGCGCTTCCAGTTCAAGGTGCCCCGCGAGCACGGTCACAACGCCGTGCTGGCGATCCAGGCAATGGAAGAAGGGCGGGCCAAGGTGTTCGTCGCCCTGGGCGGCAACTTCGCCCAGGCGACTCCAGACACCCCGCGTACCCATGCGGCGCTGCGCAATTGTGAGCTGACCGTGCAGATCTCCACCAAGCTCAACCGTTCGCACCTGGTCACCGGGCGTGATGCGCTGATCCTGCCGTGCCTGGGCCGCACCGAGATCGATATCCAGGCCCAAGGGCCGCAGGGCGTCACCGTGGAGGACACCTTCAGCATGGTGCATATCTCCCATGGCCAGCTGAAACCGCGTTCTGCACTGCTGCGTTCGGAGCCGGCCATCGTCGCCGGCATGGCCAAGGCCACCCTGGGCAATCGGCCCATCGATTGGGACTATGCGATTGCCGACTATGGCCGTATCCGCGGCATGATCGCCGACGTGATTCCCGGCTTCGCCGACTTCAACGCACGCCTGCAGCATCCGGGCGGCTTCCACCTGGGCAACCACGCTGCGGACCGCAACTTCCGCACGGCCACCGGCAAGGCGCGTTTCACCCCGAGCCAGTTGCCGGAGCAACTGGTCAACGCGGCTGTGCTGGCCCGCGGTGACAAGCCCGACCTGATCCTGCAGACCTTGCGCTCCCACGACCAGTACAACACCACGCTGTATGGGCTCGATGACCGTTACCGTGGCGTGTTCGGGCTGCGCGAGGTGGTGTTCGTCAACGAGGCCGATATCCGCCGCCTGGGCTTCGAGCCGGGCGAGCAGGTGGATATCGTGTCGTTGTGGGAGGACGGCCTCGAGCGGCGAGTGTCGGGCTTCCGCCTGGTGTCCTATGACGTGCCTGAAGGGCAGGCGGCGGCGTATTACCCGGAGACCAATCCATTGGTGCCGCTGGAAAGCTACGGCGAGGGAACCTATACACCAACCTCGAAGTTCGTGGCGATCAGGCTGGAGAAGGCCAAGGCGGGGAACCGGATCGAGGCCACCCTGGCTGACTGACAGGGCCGGCCTCATCGCTGGCAAGCCAGCTCCCACAGGGATGGCGTTTGGCTTGGGGTCGACGCCGTCGGGGTGGGAGCCGGCTTGCCGGCGATGAGGCCGGTCCTGCCAGGCGCCATTTCAGCGCCCAACCGGATACGCCGTGGTGTACTTCATCTGCTCCATGGCAAAACTCGAGGTGATGTTCGACAGGCCGTCGGTGCTGGTGATCAGCTTCTTGTAGAAGCGGTCGTAGGCGGCTATGTCGCCCACCACCACCCGCAGCATGTAGTCCCAGTCGCCGGACATGCGATACACCTCCATCACCTCCTCGAACGCCGTCACCGTGGCGGCGAACTGCGCCAGCCAGGCGCTGTCGTGACGCTGGGTCTTGAGCTGGACGAACACCGTCAGGCCCAGGCCCAGTCGCTCGGGGTCGAGCAGGGCGACGCGGCCGCGAATGTAGCCTTCCTCTTCCAGGCGCTTGACCCGCTTCCAGCACGGCGTGGTGGACAGGTTGACCGCTTCGGCCAGGTCCTTGAGGGACAGCGAGGCGTCGCGCTGGAGCAGGGTGAGGATGTGCTGGTCGAAACTGTCCATGACGTCGTGTCGCCGATTGCGGGAAAAGTTTTCCGAGAGTAGCCGCTCGCAGGGAACGTTGGAACCGTTTCTGCCGCTGCGTCGATGGAAATGTTCCGCTGGCGCCTTGGGGTGGTGGATATGAGATAGTGGTGGTTTTCCACCCTCAGGCAATGGACCCGACCATGTCCGACAAACCGCGCAATTTCGCCACCCGCACCATCCACGCCGGCGAGCAGTCCAGCGTCGCCGACAACGCCATCTTCCCGGCCATCGTCACTTCCAGCTCGTTCATCAAGCGCGGTCTGGACGACAACCCCGAATACGCCTACAGCCGGGTCAGCAACCCGACCCGGCATGCCTACGAGACCTGCGTGGCCGCACTGGAGGAGGGCGTCGGCGCGGTCGCCTGCGCCTCGGGCGTCAGCGCCACCGCCACGGTGCTCGAGCTGCTGTCCAAGGATGCCCATGTGGTGGTGATGAACGGCGTCTACGGCGGCACCTTCCGCCTGCTGGAAGACTACCGTGGACGCACCTCGGGCCTGACCACCACCTACGTCGACCTCAACGATGTCGAGGCGGTGGCCGCGGCCATCCGCCCCGAAACCCAGCTGATCTGGATCGAATCGCCGACCAACCCGCTGCTGCACCTGGTGGACATCAAGGCGGTCTGCGAACTGGCCCGTGAGCGGGGGGTGATGACCTGCATCGACAACACCTTCTGCTCGCCGTGGAACCAGCAGCCGATCACTTTGGGCGTGGACCTGGTGATGCATTCGGCGAGCAAGTACATCGGCGGCCATTCCGACCTGACCGGCGGCGTGGTGGTGGCGGCCAACCACGAGTTGCTGGGGCGCCTGCGCAAGATCAGCATGGCGGTCGGCGCGATCCAGGGGCCGTTCGACTGCTACCTGGCATTGCGCGGGCTGAAGACCCTCGATGTGCGCATGGAGCGCCAGAGCGCCAACGCCCTGCGTGTGGCGCAGTTCCTCGAACAGCATCCGCAGGTCGAGCAGGTCTACTACCCTGGCCTGGAAAGCCACCCGCAGCATGACCTGTGCAAGCGTCAGATGCGCACGGGCGGCGCGGTGGTGGCGCTGCGTATCAAGGGCGATCGGGCCGCGGTCAACCGCCTGGTCGAGGCGCTGTCGATCTTCGTCCTGGCCGACTCGCTGGGCGGTGTGGAGAGCATGATCAACCACTCCTGGAGCATGTCGCACAACTCCCTGAGCCCGGAGCAGAAGGGCGTGATGGGGATCAGTGAGAACCTGCTGCGGCTGTCGATCGGGATCGAGGATTACCGCGATCTGATCGAGGATCTGGAGGGGGCGCTGAAGGCTTCTG
The DNA here is from genome assembly GCF_001007005.1 of Pseudomonas sp. CCOS 191. Taxonomy (NCBI): domain Bacteria; kingdom Pseudomonadati; phylum Pseudomonadota; class Gammaproteobacteria; order Pseudomonadales; family Pseudomonadaceae; genus Pseudomonas; species Pseudomonas sp. CCOS 191. Next base: position 4,521,827 of record NZ_LN847264.1, on the reverse strand, counting down.
CGTAAGGGCTGCCGACGTCATCGCGGGGCAAGCCCGCTCCCACGATGGCCGCGCATGCCGTGGCGTTTGCGCGATACCTGGGAGCGGGCTTGCCCCGCGATAGCGTCGGTTGGGGAATCAGGATTTGGGTGGGTGGACGATGCGTTCGATCTTGTCCTTGATCAGCACCCGCTCCTTGCGCAGGCGGTTTACGGTGTCGTCGCCGGTGGCATTGCCTTCGGCGGCGAGCACTTCCTTGTCCTTGGCGTTGTATTCCTTGTGCAGCTTGTGCAGGTCGTGATCCTTGTCGATCAGGGCCTGGAACTGTTCGGCGGTCACGTGCAGGTCTGCGAGCAAATCATGCGGAACTGGCATTTCTTCACCTCTCTCAGGGTTGGTAAACGAGCCTGAACCAAGAGGATAGTCGCCTTTGCCGTATTGCGGGACTGGGTTAGGCTGTCGCATCCCCCTGCGTGAACGGAACCTGCGCCATGCCTCACCTGAACCTGGAATACAGCGACAACCTGCGCGATCTCAATGTCGATGTGCTGCTGCTGCGCCTGAACCACGCCCTGGTCGGCAGTGGCCAGTTTGCCGAAGAGCTGGACATCAAGAGCCGCGCCCAGGCCTTTGCCCAGTACCGGGTGGGCACCGCCCCGGGCGAACGGGCCTTCGCCCATGTGCGCCTGGCGATCCTCAGCGGGCGTACGCAGCAGGTGAAACAGCAGTTGTCGAACAGCCTGCTCGAGGTGTTGCGCGAGGCGATTGCGGCCCAGCCTGGGCTGGACATTCAGCTGTGCGTGGAAGTCCTGGATATCGACCGCGAGCCGTACGCCAAACTTCGCCTGCCTGGCTGAATGGCAGCTGAATGAAAGTTGTTTAATTCATGAAAGACGCCGGCCCACCAATTGTTGGCGTCTTTTTCACAAAAAATTGATGCTAGGCTTTCTAGAGTTCGGCCAACTTTCCAACCTGCCCGTCCGGGCGTGTTGGCCGCTGATGAACTCTTGTTGCGAACGCCATGCTCAAATTCAAATCCCTGCGCACCGAATGGGTCACGTTGCTGGCCAGCCTGTACCTGTTGATCGGCTTCAATACCTTGCTTTGGGAGCACCTGGAGTCCATCGTGCCGCCGGGCATGGTGGGGCTGTGGTTGAGCCTGGCATTCGCCGTGCTGATGCTGTTCGCCTTCAATCTCATCCTCACCTTGTTGGCGTTTCGTTATGTATTGAAACCAGTATTGATTGTATTGTTCATCAGCGGCGCAAGTGTCGCTTACTTCATGAATCAATATGGCGTACTTATTGACGCCGGCATGTTTCGCAATGTGGCCGAAACCAATGTTGCGGAAGTGCGCGACCTGCTTTCGTTGAAGTTCGCCGCCTATATCCTGCTGCTGGGTGTGCTGCCTTCGCTGCTGGTGTGGAAGGCCAGGATCGCCTATCGCCCCTGGCACCGCGAACTGTTGGGCAAGCTGGTGGTCAGCGGGGCCTGCGTCGCGGCCCTGGGCTCGGTGGCGCTGGTCAACTACCAGGGCTTGGCGTCGTTGTTTCGCAACCACCATGAACTGCGCCTGATGCTTACGCCGAGCAATATCGTGGGGGCCTCCATCGGCTATGTCAGCGAGCAGGTGGGCACGGCCACCCGGCCCTTCCAGCGCTATGGCGAGGATGCCCGTCGCGATGCGACCTGGCAGCAGCACCAGCGCAAGTCGCTGACCGTGCTGGTGGTCGGCGAGAGTGCCCGGGCGGAAAACTTCGGCCTGCTCGGCTATGCCCGCGACACCACCCCGCAATTGAGCAAGGAGCAGGGCCTGCTGAGCTTTACCGACGTCCACTCCTGTGGCACCGAGACTGCCGTGTCGGTGCCCTGCATGTTTTCCGGCATGCCGCGCAAGGACTACGACGCCCGCGTGGCGAAGAACCGCGAAGGCCTGCTCGACATCCTCCAGCGCGCGGGTTTGGCGGTGCAGTGGCGCGACAACCAGTCCGGCTGCAAGGGCACCTGTGACCGGGTGCGGTTCATCGATGTGAGCAACCTCAAGGACCCGGCGCTGTGCGCCAGTGGCGAGTGCCATGACGAGATCCTGCTGCAGGGCCTGGCCGAGTTGCTCGACAACCTCGACCAGGACACCGTGCTGGTGTTGCACCAGATGGGCAGCCATGGCCCGGAATACTTCAAGCGCTACCCGGCCGGCAGCGAACCCTTCACCCCGGTGTGCCGCAGCAACGCCCTGAACCAGTGCAGCCAGCAGGAGATCGTCAACGGCTACGACAACACCCTGGCCTACACCGACAAGGTGCTGGCGACCTTGATCGATACCTTGCGCAGCAAGCAGGACAAGGTCGACACCGCGATGATCTATCTTTCAGATCATGGCGAGTCGCTGGGCGAGTACAACCTGTTCCTGCACGGCACGCCCTACATGATCGCCCCGGAGCAGCAGAAGCACGTGCCGCTGCTGGCCTGGTTCTCCGACAGCTACCGCGAGGACTTCAGCGTGGACACCGAATGCCTGGGCAAGCTGCGCGATGCGCCGTTGTCGCAGGACAACCTGTTCCACTCGATGCTCGGCCTGTTGCAGGTACGCACCGAGGTCTACCAGCGCTCGCTGGACCTGTTTGCCGGCTGCCGCCCCTGGCTGGCGGCCGATCGCTGAGCGTACCGACGATCAGCACCAAGGATGGCGTGGCTTGCGAGGTTTCACCCATTGCGCCCGCGCCGTATATACTGCGCGCCAATGTTAGTGGGAGAGCCTCGTGGCCATCGAAATTCACTGGATCCGTGACGACCAGACCCTGGCCCAGCACTGCCAAAGCTGGCGTGAGCTGCCCTTTGTGGCCCTCGACACCGAATTCATGCGGGTCGACACCTTCTACCCGAAAGCCGGGTTGATCCAGATCGGTGACGGCAAACGTGCCTTCCTCATCGACCCTTTGCTGATTCGCGACTGGCAGCCGCTGGCCGAGCTGCTCGAAGACAATGGCGTGGTCAAGGTGCTGCACGCTTGCAGCGAAGACCTGGAGGTCCTGCTGCGCCTGACCGGCAAGTTGCCACAACCCTTGTTCGACACCCAACTGGCCGCCGGCTACCTGAACATCGGCTTCTCGATGGGCTATTCGCGTCTGGTTCAGGACGTGCTGGGGCTCGAGCTGCCCAAGGGCGAGACCCGCTCCGACTGGCTGCAGCGCCCGCTCTCGGAGACCCAGGTCAGCTACGCCGCCGAAGATGCCGTGCACCTGGCCGAACTGTTCAGCGCCTTGCGCCCGCGGCTGTCGGACGACAAGTACGCCTGGGTGCTCGAGGACGGTGCGGAGCTGGTTGCCGCGCTGCGCCGTGAAGTCGAGCCCGAGACCCTCTACCGCGACGTCAAGCTGGCCTGGAAGCTCGGCCGCCAGCAGCTGGCCGTGCTGCGCGAGCTGTGCGCCTGGCGCGAGCGTGAGGCCCGCAGCCGCGATGTGCCGCGCAATCGCATCCTCAAGGAACATTCGTTGTGGCCCATGGCCAAGAGCCAGCCGGACAGCCCGTCGGCGCTGGCGAAAATCGACGAAATGCACCCGCGTACCATCCGCCAGGACGGCGAGGCGCTGATCCAGCTGATCAAGCGCGCCGCCAGCCTGCCGCAGGAGCAATGGCCCGCGCCGCTGCCCGAGCCGCTGCCGATCGAAGCCGCCGGCATTCTCAAGCGCCTGCGCGCCATCGGCCAGGCCGAAGGCGAGCGCCTGGGCATCGCCCCGGAGCTGATGCTGCGCAAGAAAGCCCTCGAAGCGCTGCTCAAGAGCGGCTACCCCGACGGTCCCTATCAACTGCCCGATGCACTGCGCGGCTGGCGTCGCGAGCGCATGGGCCAGGCCCTGCTGGACGATCTGGCCGGTGCCGGAGATTCACGATGAAACGTATCTGCTCGATCTACAAGAGCCCCCGCAAGAACGAAATGTACCTGTATGTGCTCAAGGCCGATGGCCTGGAGCGTGTGCCCGAGGGGCTGCTGCCTTTCTTCGGCACGCCCGTGCACGCCTTCGACCTGGTGCTCAGCCCCGAGCGCAAGCTGGCCCGCGAGGACATCGCCAAGGTGCTGGAAAACCTCGACAACCAGGGCTACCACCTGCAGATGCCGCCGCCGGACGACGACTACATCGAGCACCTGCCCGAAGAACTGCTGCGTCGCAACGACCCGGCCTGATCCGGGCGCGGTCTCCTCTCTGTCTGCGGCCCGCCTGGCGGGCCGCTTCCGTTGTTTGCCAAGGTTGTGTGTCACATGCGCGTTCTGATCGCTGAACAGGATCATGCCAACTATGCCCGCCTGCTGGGCGAGGCGGCGCCGGACCTGGAGGTCCTGACCAGTGGCGATTCCGCCGAACTGGCCCGCCTGGCCCCCGACTGCCCGGTATGGCTGGGGCAGCCCGACCTGCTGGCCAGCCTGTTGCGCCAGGGCCACAAACCCCAGTGGATGCAATCGACCTGGGCCGGCATCACCCCGTTGCTGGCCGACGGCCTGCCGCGCGACTACCGGCTGACCCGGGCGGTGGGGATCTTTGGCCAGGTGATGGCCGAGTACATGCTCACCTACATGCTTGGCCATGAGCGCGATGTGCTGTCGCGCCTGGTCAGCCAGGTCGAGCGGCGCTGGGACGATCGGCCAGGGCGGACCCTGGAAGGACGCCGAGTGCTGATCGTCGGCACCGGGGATATCGGCCAGCAAGTCGCCGAGTTCCTCGTGCCCTTTGGCGTCACCTTGTACGGGGTAGCCAGCAGTGCCCGTGAGCAGGCGCCGTTCGTCGAGGTTGCCGGGCTCGACCAGTTGCCTCGCCTGGTCGGCGAGGCCGACTACGTGCTCAACCTGTTGCCCGACACACCGGCCACCCATGACCTGTACGATGCGGCACTGTTCAAGTGCTTCCGCTCCAGTGCCTTGTTCATCAACGCCGGGCGTGGCGTGGCGGTGGTCGATGCCGACCTGGTCGAGGCGCTCAAGCAAGGGCACCTGGCCGGCGCGGTGATCGATGTCTGCCGCCAGGAGCCGTTGCCCCAGCGCCACCCGTTCTGGACTGCCTGGGGGTTGCTGCTGACCGGGCACAGCTCGGCGCCGACCTCGCCGGCGGCGATGGTGCGGTTGTTCGTCGGGAATGCGCAGGCGTACGTGGCGGGGCAGGGGTTGCGGGGGGAAGTGGACTTCGCGCGGGGGTATTGATCGTAGTTCGGCCGTTGCGGCCCTATCGCCGGCAAGCCGGCTCCCACAGGAGACCGCGCAACCTTGTGGGAGCCGGCTTGCCGGCGATGGGCCGGTGCTAGCGAAGGAAGGCTTACAGGCTGAAGTCGCCTTCGGCCGCCAGTTCGCTCAACGGTCGGCGCGGGCTCGGCACTTCACGGGCCTGCAGGCCTTCGGCCAGGGTCGCCTTGTCGCCCAGCTTGCCGATTGCCACCATTGCGTGCAGTGCGTAGCCCTCGGGGATCTTCAGCTCGCGCCGGGCCAGGTCCTGGTCGAAGCCGGCCATGCCGTGGGTGTGCCAGCCGCTGATGCTGGCCTGCAACGCCAGATGGCCCCAGGCCGAGCCGGTGTCGAAGGTGTGCCACAGGGCCGGCTTCTCTTCATCGGAGCCGGGTGCGGCGAAGGTGGTCTTGGAGATGATCAGTACCAGCGCCGAGGCATGCTGTGCCCAGCTGCGGTTGAACTCGTTGAGGATGTCCAGGTAGCGCGCCCAGCTCGGCGTGTCGCGGCGGGTATAGAGGAAACGCCACGGCTGCGAGTTGTAGGCCGACGGCGCCCAGCGCGCGGCCTCGAGGAAGCTCAGCAGGGTTTCCTGGCTGATCGGCTCGTTGGTGAAGGCGCGGGGCGACCAGCGATTGATGAACTGCTCGTTGATGGCGTAGTCGGCGATGCGTGGGGTGGCGCTCATGGGGTGCTCCTGCAAGGGCTGGGACAAAGACCGCACGCTACTGCGTCCGGTGAGCACTGACAAGCGGTCTGGCGTTGCCGCCGGACTGCCTCTAGACTGGCGCCGCCGCGCGCCGCGGATTGATGTTGACTGCAGGAACACGTGTGATGATCGCCGATACCGCGCCCTTCTGGCGGCGCAAGACCCTCGACCAGCTCAATGCGCAAGAGTGGGAGTCGCTGTGCGACGGCTGCGGCCTGTGCTGCCTGCAGAAACTCGAGGACGAAGAGGACAACAGCGTCTACTACACGAGCATCGCCTGCAAGCTGCTCGACCTGCAGACCTGCCAGTGCAGCGACTATCCCAATCGCTTCCGCTTCGTGCCCGATTGCATCCAGCTGACCCCGGGCAAGGCCGACCAGTTCAAGTGGCTGCCGCCCACCTGCGGTTATCGCCTGGTCAGCGAAGGCCAGGACTTGCCGTCGTGGCACCACCTGGTCTGCGGCGATCGCGGGCAAGTGCATGAGCAACGCATTTCCCGGTCCGGGCGGATGCTCAGCGAGAACGATGTGGATGAAGACGACTGGGAAGACCACCTGATTTTTCGCGCGGGTTGAGCCGCGCGGCTACAAGGAGTTTCGCTATGCGTCGCCCGTTGTTGATGGTGCTTGGCCTGCTGCTCAGCACTCAGGCGCTGGCCAGGAAAGTCGATCTGGACTATCAGGTTCGCCTGTTGCCGCAGAGCGGCCAGGCCGAGGTGCGCCTGACCCTGGCCGACGGCAGCGTGGTGCGCAGCCTGGACTTCGACCTGGGCAAGGCCGGCGTCTACAGCGACTTCCTTGCTGATGGCCAGTGGCAGGTGCAGAACGGGCGCGGCGTCTGGCACCCGGCGTCAGGCAAGACCAGCCTCAGCTACCGCGTGCTGCTCGACCAGCAACCCAAGGGCGGTGTCCATGAAGCCCGCATGACCGCGCAGTGGGCGCTGTTCCGTGGCGATCAGCTGGTGCCGCCGGCGCGCCTCGACCAGCAGGACGGCACCGAGCTGGTGTCGCGCCTGGCTTTCGACCTGCCGGCCGGCTGGAAGAGTGTCGAAACCGCCTGGCCGCGCATCGGTCGGCAGAAATTCCGCATCGATGACGTATCGCGCCTGTTCGACCGCCCCACCGGCTGGATGCTCGCCGGCAACCTGGGCAGCCGCCGTGCGCGTCTGGGTGATACCGAGGTGACCGTCGCCGCGCCGCAAGGGCAGGGCATGCGCCGCATGGACACCTTGACCCTGTTGACCTTCGTCTGGCCGCAGTTGCAGTCGGTGTTTCCACGCAACCCGCCCAAGTTGTTGCTGGTCGGTGCCCGCGACGAGATGTGGCGTGGCGTGCTGCCAGGCAACAATTCCCTGTACTTGCACAGTGGCCGGCCGCTGATCAGCGAGAACGGCAACAGCCCGCTGTTGCGCGAACTGGTGCAATTGTTCGCCCAGATCAACGACCGCGATGGCAGCGACTGGCTCGGCGAGAGTTTGGCCGACTATTACGCCAGCGAGCTGCTGCGGCGTGCTGGCGGCATGAGCGACGACCGTTACGAGGCATTGCAGGCGCGCTTGCACAAGCTTGGCGACAAAGTGAATCACCTCAAGGGTGCCAAGGCCAGCCCGGCCCAGGTGGCCCGCGGCGTGCTGCTGTTGCAGGCGCTGGACCGCGAGATCCGCCTGCACAACCACGACAAGCGCTCGCTGGACGATGTCGCCCGGGCGCTGATGCGCCTGTCGAGCGTCAGCACCGAGGAGTTCGTGCAGATCAGCGAGAACGTCCTGGGGCGGCAGTCCGAAGTATTGCAAAGCAAGGTATTGCGCTAGGCGCAGGATTTATCGCGGGGCAAGCCCGTTCCCACGACCCCGGACATCATTTTGAACGCCGGCTCGTGGGAGCGGGCTTGCCCCGCGACGCTTTCAACCGCCAGTCACCGTCGCGGTACGGGTTGCTGCCTCGGCGCTGGCCTTCAGCGCCTTGAGCTCGGCAGCCCCTCGTTCTATGTCGCAATGCAGGCGCAGGTATTCGGCGCGATGCCGCAGCCACCACGCCTTGGTCGAGCAATGCCCGCTCACGCCACGGGCCAGCGCCAGGCCGCCGACGGCAACCTGCAACATCCCCAGCAGGCCACCGTGGCGTAGCCCCTTACTGATCATCAACGCGCCCCCAGCCAGGGAGCTGACGCGCTCCAGGCCGTGGACATTGTGTTCCGGTGTGTCCGTTGTCCAATGGGTATCGTGCATTGCCGGGTCTCCTCAGGTTGGTGATATCCAGCAGACTTTGCTCAGCGTGCAAGCGTTCAGTGTAATTTGCCGCGTGGCTGCCCCGGATAACTTCGATGCTCCCCTGAGCAGGAGGGGTTATAGCAATTGGCTGCAGATGCTGTTGGCGAGCGTGTTGGTTGTAATGAAGCTTTTGCTCAGCGTATTTAATCGCTGTGACATGAAAGAGTCGCCGTGGCTGAACGACTATGGAGAATCTCTAAATCTCGCTTTTGCCGTTGCCGTTGCTGTTGTTTTTTGCTTTTGCTTCTAAGTGCGCGATAGTTCAGGCGACACAAATTGCGACTTCAGGAGGCCGAACGGAGGTCTTGCGGAGGGAGGTGACGGGCATGGATGCCCGTCAAGCGCTGCGCCCCAGGATGGGGCGTTCAGCGCGGTCCTCCCGGGAGCAAGGCCGGAGTGAGGGGACCCCGGAGCAAAGCGTAGGGGCCGGATGAGTGGAGCGAGGATTTTTTGGTTCCTTTTTGATCCTTCAAAAAGGGACCCGCCGTAAGGGCGGAAAGGTGATTATGCGTCACCATCGCAAATGAATGCGCATATAACTTTTAAAACATACGCTGTGTAAGTCAAAGTCAAAGTCAAAGTCAAAGTCAAATGCGATCGGCGTGGGTTTCCACAGTTGTAAGCGCATTCATTTACTATACTGACGCATAGTCACCTTTTCGCCCTTACGGCGAGTCACTTTTTGTCAAACGCGACAAAAAGTAACCAAAAAACGCTGCGCTCCATTCATCCGGCCCTCCGCTTCGCTCCGGGTCCCCTCACTCCGGCCTTGCTCCCGGGAGGACCGCGCTGAACGCCCCATCCTGGGGCGCAGCGCTTGACGGGCATCCATGCCCGTCACCTCCCTCCGCAAGACCTGCGTTCGGCCTCCTGAAGTCGCGAAGTTACGGGCGGCGCCTGGGCTGGCGCAGCTGTCGCTCGCGGGCTTCGGGGGTAGACTTCTGATCGGCAACGGCAACGGCAACGGCAACGGCAACGGCAACGGCAACGGCAACGGCAACGGCAACGGCAACGGCCCACGGTGGCGTGTACTTCGCCACGTAGACGCCTGGCTTGCACAGGAGCCGGATGTGATCAAATACCCCCGTAATCCCTAAGCCCCACCTCATGTGAACCGTTCATCAAAAAAGCTGTAGACACATTGTCTAACGGCGCTCTATATTCATTATACAAATTGTAGACACAAGCATATGACAACCAAAAAGGCCGCCATGAAAGCCAACGCTGATGTCCAACCGTCCACCGACGAGGTGCCCATCGATCGCAAGGGCGTGCTTGCCGAGGCCCTGCGCCGGCGCATCCTCAGCATGGAGCTGGCGCCGGGAGCGGTGGTCGACGAGCTGGCGCTGTGCGACGAATTCGGCTTGTCGCGGCCTCCGGTTCGCGAGCTGTTGCGGCAGATGGCTGCCGAGGGTTATGTGGAGCTTGAGGCCAACCGGGCCCCGCGGGTGGCGGCGATGAACCACGATTCGCTGCACAGCTTCTTCCTGGCCGCGCCGCTGATCTACATCGCCACCACGCAACTGGCGGCCACCCATGCCACGGAGGCGGAGATCGAAGGGCTCAAGGCCATCCAGGCACTGTTCCGCCAGGCCATCGAGAGCAAGGACGTGGAAAACCGCGTGCTCTACAACGATGCCTTCCACCTGGAGATCGGCAAGATCGCCCACAACGACTACCTGCTGCCCAGCCTGCGCCGCCTGCTGATCGACCACACCCGCCTGGGCAAGATCTTCTACCGTCACCCGACCACCGACGACATGCAGCGCGACCTCGAGCTGGCCTGCATGCAACACGATCAGATGATCGAGGCGATCGAACGCCGCGATCCGCAAACCGCGGGGCAACTGGTGCGCGAGCACTTCGAGCTGTCCCGTCGGCGCATGGCCGAATACGCGGCGCCCCAGGGAATGGAAGTGGCACTGGCCTTGTGACGTGATGCTCACCGCCCCCCAATCTTCCGGCAGGAGGCCGGAACGGGCGGGCGTGATGAGGAACAGACCTAACAACAATATCTGGTTCCTGAAATGACAAAGATCACCTCGTTGCCCGCCGACGACAGTACCTGCGGCTGGTACCACCTGAGCAAGGGGCGCCGCACCCGGGCGCCGCACGCCGGCCATACCACGGCGCGCTGGGTCATCGTCGGTGCCGGGTTCACCGGCCTTGCCGCCGCGCGGCAGCTGGCGCTGAACTTTCCCGAGCAGCAGATCGTGCTGCTGGAAGCCCAGGAGGTCGGCTTCGGCTCGTCCGGGCGCAACGCCGGGTTCGCCATCGACCTGCCCCATGACATCGGTGCCGATGACTACATCGGCGACATCGGCGTGGCGAGCAAGACGCTCAAGCTCAACCTCAGTGGCCAGGCGTTCCTCAAGGAGCTGGTGGAGCGCTTCCAGATCGACTGCCAGATGAAGCACTGCGGCAAGTACCAGGCCGCCGTCGAGCCACGCGGCGTCGCCGTGCTCGATGCCTACCGCCGGGGCCTGGACAAGCTCGGCCAGCCCTACGAGATGATCGAGGCAGACGAGCTGCCCGAACACATCGGCACCACGTTCTACCGCAAGGCCTTGTTCACGCCGGGCACTTCGCTGGTGCAGCCCTCGGCGCTGGTCAAGGGGCTTGCCGACAGCCTGCCGGCCAATGTCACCCTGTACGAGCACACGCCGATCACCGAGGTCGAGTACGGCGCCAAGACCGTGCTGCGGCATGCCAACGGCTCTATCACCACCGACAAGCTGATCCTCACCACCAATGCCTTCGGCATGAGCTTCGGTTTCCTCAAGGGCCGCATGCTGCCGGTGTTCACCTATGCCAGCCTGACCCGCCCGATGACGCCCGAGGAACAGCTGCGCCTGGGCGGCAAGCCTTACTGGGGGGTGATCCCGGCCGATCCGTTCGGCACCACCGTGCGACGCACGCCGGACAATCGCCTGCTGATCCGCAACAGCTTCAGCTTCAACCCCGATGGCCGGGCCAACCGCAAGTACCTGGAACGCTTTGCCGTGCGCCATCGCGATGCCTTCGAGCGGCGCTTCCCGATGGTATCCGGCCTGCCGTTCGAGCATACCTGGGGTGGCGCGCTGGCGATGTCGCGCAACCACACGGGTTTTTTCGGCGAACTGTCGCCCAATGTCTATGGCGCCCTGTGCTGCAACGGCCTGGGCGTGACCCGCGGCACGGCCACCGGCAAGTTGCTGGCCGACTGGCTGGCGGGCGAACGCAATGAACTGATCGATTTCGTGCTGAATGCGCCGGGCCCCTGCGCCAATCCACCGGCCGCGCTGGTGTCGTTGGGCCTTAACCTTAATCTCAAGTGGGGGCAATACCGCGCCGGGCAAGAAAGTTGATGTGATTTAAAGCGTTATTAACAACTTGATATTCGCTGGGCGTTGATTGCCCGGCCTGCGGTTTCTATTGCGTGCTGTTTGGGTTCGAAGTGCAACTTCGACCGTTCGGAGCTGAAATTGAATTTCGGTTTCGCGGGTTCGCTCGCCCTCAAAACGGCCTGCGTTTGATGATGGCAGGAGACAATAATGACAAATACCAATGTATCAATCGAAGACGTACCGCTTAATCGCTTTCATCAATTGCTCACCGTGCGTTCCGGCGGTGGCTCGTTCGTCGATGGTTATGTGCTGAGCATCATTGGCGTGGCCCTGGTGCAGATGTCTGCGGGCCTTTCGTTGAGCAGTTTCTGGCAGGGCATGATCGCCGCTTCGGCGTTGATCGGGATTTTCTTCGGCGGTTTTCTCGGTGGCTGGCTGACCGACCGCTTCGGGCGCAAACGGGTGTTCTTCGTCGGCCCTATCTTGTTCATCCTCGCCTCGCTCAGCCAATTCTGGGTGGAGTCGGGGCTGGTGCTGTTCCTGCTGCGTTTCACGCTCGGTATCGCCGTGGGCATCGAATACCCCGTGGCCACTTCGCTGCTGGTGGAGTTCCTGCCCAGGAAGAACCGTGGCCCGCGCCTGGCCACCCTGACCATTCTCTGGTTCGCCGGTGCGGCCTTCGCCTACATCCTCGGCGACTTCCTCCTGCGTCAGGGCGGCGACGATGCCTGGCGCCTGGTGCTGGCCAGCCCGGCGCTGATCGGCGCGCTGCTGTTCCTGATCCGCCTGGGGACGCCGGAGTCGCCGCGCTGGCTGCTGAGCAAGGGCCGTGCAAGTGAAGCGGAGGCGGTGATCAAGAGCGTCTACGGCGACACCTTCTCCCTGCGCAACCTGCCCGAGGAGCCGGAGCAGAAGAAGCTGTCGTTCCTCAGCCTGCTGCATTCGGGCTATGGCAAACGCATGATGTTCGTCGCGGTGTTCTGGTCCTGCTCGGTGATCCCGGTATTCGCCGTGTACGCCTTCGCGCCGAAGGTGCTTGGCGCGCTCAACCTCAAGGGCGACTGGGCCTCGTTCGGCTCGGTGGCGATCACCTTGCTGTTTGTGGTCGGTTGCATCGTCGCCACGCGGCTGATCAACAGCATGGGCCGGCGCAGCATGCTGATCCACAGCTTCTTCTGGTCGGGGCTGGCGCTGCTGGGGCTGGGTGTGTTCCACGCAGGTTCGGAACTGCTGATCCTCGCTCTGTTCGGCGCCTACGCGCTGTTCATCGGCGGCGCCCAGGTGCTGCAGCTGGTCTACCCCAACGAACTGTTCCCCACCGAGATCCGCGCCAACGCCGTGGGCGTCGGCACCTCGCTGTCGCGGGTTGGCGCTGCGATCGGCACATGGCTGGTGCCGCTGGTGCTCGATGGCTATGGCATCGCCTTCACCATGTACGCGGCAGCCGCAGTCACCTTGCTCGGCTTGCTGGTGGCCTGGGCACTGGCCCCGGAGACCCGTGCGCTCAACCTGCAGCAGGCAGCCGCCCTGAATTGATCCCTTGCACCGCGCCGGGGTTGCCCGACGCGGCCTGAAACCTTGTGTCCAATGGAGTACCTGATCGTGAAATTCGAAGGCATCTACACCCCGGCAATCACCCCCCTGGCCACTGACGGCTCGATCGACAAGGCGGCCTTCGCCGAGGTTCTCGAATACCTGGTCGAGGCGAAGATCCACGGTGTGATCATCGGCGGCTCCACCGGCGAATACTACGCCCATACCACCCAGGAGCGCGTCGAGCTGGCGGCCCAGGCCAAGGATGTGCTCAACGGTCGCCTGCCGCTGATCGTCGGCACCGGCGGCATCCGCACCGAGGACGCCGTGGCCTTCGCCAGGCACGCCAAGGAGATCAAGGCCGATGCGCTGCTGGTCGGCACACCGCCCTATGCGCTGCCGACCCAGCAGGAAATTGCCCTGCATGTAAAAGCGGTGGACGCCGCCGCCGGCCTGCCGATCATGCTCTACAACTATCCCGGCCGCATGGGTGTGAGCATGGGCGATGAGTTCTTCGATGCGGTGGCCGATGTGCAGAACATCGTCGCCATCAAGGAAAGCTCCGGCGACATGGCCCAGTTGCACCGCCTGGCCATTCGGCGCCCGCACATCCAGCTGTCCTGCGGTTGGGACGACCAGGCCCTGGAGTTCTTTGCCTGGGGCGCGAAAAGCTGGGTCTGCGCCGGCTCCAACTTCATCCCCCGCGAGCATGTGGCGCTTTATGAGGCGTGCGTGCTGGAGAAAGACTTCGACAAGGCGCGCCGCATCATGGCGGCGATGATGCCGCTGATGGACTTCCTCGAAGGGGGCAAGTTCGTCCAGTCGATCAAGTATGGCTGTGCCCTCGACGGTTTGCGCAGCGGTGGCGTACGCAAGCCTTTGCAGGACCTTGACGGGGCCGAAAAGCAGGCACTCGAGCGGGTGGTCGGCGAACTCAAGCGCAATGTCGCGCAGATCACAGGAGGTGCCTGAACATGGCTGAATTGCTCAGCAAGGCCGAATACGCGGCCATCGCCGCGAAACTGCACCCGCGTACCCAGGCGTTCATCGACGGCGAGTTCCGCGATGCCGTCGCGGGTAACACCTTCGTCACCAGCAACCCGGCTACCGGCCAGTTGCTGGCCCAAGTGGCCGCCTGCGACGTGCAGGATGTGGACCTCGCGGTGGCGGCTGCCAAGCGTGTGTTCGAGGCCGGTACCTGGTCGAAGCGCCAGCCGGGCGAGCGCAAGCAGGTGCTGCTGAAGTTTGCCCAGTTGCTGGAGGACAATGCCCACGAACTGGCGGTACTGGAAAGCCTGGACAGCGGCAAGCCGGTAAGCGAGTGCCAGAATGTCGATGTGCCGGAAACCATCCACACGATCCGCTGGCACGCCGAACTGATCGACAAGCTCTACGACAACACCGCGCCCACCGGCAACGCTGCGGTGACCCTGGTGGTCCGCGAGGCCATCGGCGTGGTCGGCCTGGTGCTGCCGTGGAACTTCCCGCTGCTGATGCTGGCCTGGAAGATCGCCCCGTCGCTGGCCGCCGGTTGCTCGATCGTGGTCAAGCCGGCCAAGGAAACCACCCTCAGCGCGCTGCGCGTGGCCGAACTGGCGCACCAGGCCGGCATTCCGGCAGGGGTGTTCAACCTGGTGCCGGGCGGTGGCCGTGAGGTGGGCGAGGCCATCGGCCGCCACATGGATATCCCGATGGTCAGCTTCACCGGTTCCACCGACACTGGCCGGTTGTTCCTCAAGTATGCCGCCGAGTCCAACCTCAAGCGCATCGTGCTGGAGTTGGGTGGCAAGAACCCGGCGGTGGTGATGAACGACTGCGAGGACCTGGACGAGGTCGCGCAGTTCGTCACTGCCGGGGCGTTCTGGAACATGGGCGAGAACTGCTCGGCGTCGTCGCGGCTGATCGTGCACGAGGCGGTGAAGGACGAGTTGCTCGGCCTCATGGCCAAGCACCTGAAGGACTGGCAGCTGGGTGATCCGCTCGACCCGGAAAACCGCCTGGGCGCGATGGTCAGCAAAGCCCACTTCGAGAAGGTGCGTTCATACCTGGAGTACGCCGCCGAGCATTCGCTCAAGGTGGTGCAGGGGGGCGAGACGCAGGAAGGTGTGTACGTGCAACCGACCATCGTCGACGGCGTGGCGCGGGACAGCCGCCTGTTCGTCGAGGAAATCTTCGGACCGGTGCTCAGCGTGACCAGTTTCACGACCATCGACGAAGCCATCGAGCTGGCCAACGATACGGTCTACGGCCTGGCCGCGTCGGCCTACACCGGCAGCCTGCGCAATGCCTTGCGCCTGTCGCGGGAGATCCGCGCCGGGGTGGTGACGGTGAACTGCTTCGGCGAGGGCGATGCTTCGACGCCATTCGGCGGCTACAAGGAGTCCGGGTTTGGTGGCCGCGACAAATCGCAGTGGGCGCATGACCAGTACACGGAGCTGAAGACCATCTGGATCAACGCTACGTAAGCGTCAGCAGGATCGGCCTTATCGCCGGCAAGCCGGCTCCCACAGGTACTGTGCATGACATCTGGCCAACTCGGACAGTGTGGGAGCCGGCTTGCCGGCGATGCGCCGCGTCAGCGGCGCCTATGGACATGATGCTTGCATACGCATGCCCCAGGCGTTCATTCCGGCGTTACTTGAACTTGGGCCCCGACCGCGTATTCAACCCCTTGGCCATGCGGTCATACAGCACCACATTCACCGTCGCCGCCAGGTTCATGCAGCCCTGGGTCGGGATATAGATGGTCTCTTCGCACCAACCGCGCACGTCTTCGCTCAGCGAGCCATCCTCAGGTCCGAAGATGTAGATCGCCCGGTCCGGGTGGGTGTATTCGGGCAGGGGGCGCGCACCGTCCACCAGTTCTACCGCCACCGGCGTGCAACCCAGGGGGATGATGCGCTGCAGGTCGTCGATGCCGATCAGCGGGATGTCGTAGTGCACGCGCTTGGTATCGGTGACGAAATCCCGGGCGCGCTCATAGCGCTTGCCGGTGTAGAACACCGAATTGACCCCATAGCAGCCGGCCGCGCGCATCACCGAACCGACGTTCTCGGCGGATTTGGGGTTGAACAGGCCGATGCAGCTGTACCGTTTGTTCGCCACGTGTCGGGGCCCTTCGCAAAAAAAGAGCGCGATTATACGGGCTTGCCGACACGGCGGGGGCGGGAATCGACGGTCAGTCCTTCTTCATCAGCGCGGCCAGGCCGGCGAACGGGTTGTGGGTGGCCACGGCGACTTTCGGCGTGCTCAGCGAACCTTCGCTGAAATACTGCTGGTCGGTGTAGCGGGCGTGCTCGTTGTCGTGGCAGTACAGGCACAGCAGTTCCCAGTTGGAGCCGTCCTGGGGATTGTTGTCGTGGTTGTGGTCACGGTGATGCACGGTCAGTTCCGACAGGCGTTTGCCGGAGAACTCGCGGGTGCAGCGGCCGCAGACGTGGGGGTACATTTTCAGCGCCTTGTCGCGATAGCCCATTTCCTTGTCGCGCTTGGCGTCGGCGAGGATACGGTCGAGGCGGGCGGTGGCGTCGGAGGTGGAACTCATGGTGTTACCTTTTTTCTAATCAGGGCAATGACGGTTATGTCCTTGAGTCTAGCGCGCCAGTCGGGCGGGCGGACAGGCAAAAATGCGCCATTGGGCATAGCCTGTAGGAAGGTTTCTGACAGGAGGCTGCAGATGTTGCATGCGATCCTCGCTGCATTGTTGCTTGGCGCAGTGCCGTTGGCCGACGCTGCAGGTCAGCAGCGGCCGCTCACGACCGTCCCGGGAGCACCGGGGACGCCGACGCCGACGCCCTACCCGCAGATCACCCCGAGCACGCCGCCCAAGGCCGGCGCCAACCGGCCCGGCGCGCCGCTGCTGCCGCCCATGCCGGTGCCGGGGCCGCCGAAGGACCAACCGTTGCCGGGGTTGAGCCAGGATCCGCCAAAACCGCCGCCTAAACGCGATTAGACCTGCTGTGCCAGGCGCTGGCCATCCTGCATCCGCAGGCGCCGTGAAAGCGCCACGGCCAGGGCGCGAATGATGCGGGCGGCAATGCGCGGCGCGTCGGCGAGCATCTTCTCCAGCGAGTCCTTGCCCAGGGTCAGCAGCTGGCAGTCGCTGGCGGCCACGCAGGTGGCCGAGCGGCGCTCGCCGTCGAGCACGGCCATTTCGCCGAAGGCTCGGCCCTTGCGCAGGGTGGCGATTTCCACCTCGGTGCCGTTGCCGTCGGTCTTGCGCACCGAGACCACGCCGCGGTGGAGGATGCACATGAAGGTGCCGGCGTCGCCTTCGCTGAACAGGGTCTGGCCTTCGCTCACGGCGGTGAGGCTGAAATAGCCGGCGGCGGTGACGAAATCGCTGGGCTGCAGGGTGTCGAACAGACCGCAGTCCATGAGCATGTCGCGGATTTCGGCGTTCAGGTGCTGGGTGTCGGGCATGTGTTGTTCTTCTTCGCATGTCTGGAAAGCGCCGCGTGCGCACAATCTGTGGCCGTGGCGCTTGTGAGACAACGAAATTCGCGTTTTACGCCACGCCCAGCTCATTGAAGACGAACGCATACTCCAACGCCACGTCGCGCAGCCCCTGGTAGCGGCCGCTCATGCCGCCGTGGCCGGCGCCCATCTCGGTCTTGAGCAGCAGCAGGTTGGCGTCGGTCTTGCGCGTGCGCAGGCGCGCCACCCACTTGGCCGCCTCCCAGTACTGCACTCGGCTGTCGTTGTAGCCGGCGATCACCAGCATGGCCGGGTAGGCCTGGGCCCTGACGTTCTCGTACGGCGCGTAGGCCTTGATCCGCGCATACACCTCGGGGTCTTCCGGGTTGCCCCATTCGTCGTACTCGGTGACGGTCAGCGGCAGCTCGGGGTCGAGCATGGTGTTGAGCACATCGACGAACGGCACTTCGGCGATGGCGCAGCGGAACAGCTCGGGGCGCAGGTTGAGCACCGCGCCCATCAGCAGGCCGCCGGCACTGCCGCCACTGATGGCCAGGCGTTCGCGGCTGGTCACGCCTTCGGCGACCAGATGTTCGGCGCAGGCGATGAAGTCGTCGAAGCTGTTGTGCTTGTGTTCCTGCTTGCCGGCCCGGTACCAGGCTTCACCCAGCTCGCCACCACCGCGCACATGGGCGATGGCGAAGGCCACGCCACGTTCCAGCAGGCTCAGGCGGGCATGGGAGAACCACGGGTCGAGGCTCTCGCCGTAGGCACCATAGCCGTAGAGGTAGAGCGGCACCGTCTTGCCTTCGTCGGCGCGACGGCGCACCAGGCTGATCGGTACCCGGGTGCCGTCCTTGGCCACCGCCCACAGGCGCTGGCTGATGTAGTCGTCGGCGTCGAAGGCGCCGAGCACCGGGGTTTGCTTGAGCACCTGCTGGGCGCCTGTGGCCAGCTCCAGCTGACGCACCTGGGCCGGGCGGTTGAGGGCTTCGTAGCGCAGGCGGATGCGCGAGCTGGCGAATTCCAGGCTGTCCTGCACGTAGAGGCTGTAGGCGGCATCCGGCAGTTCGACGCGGTAGGCCGGCAGGTCTTGCGGGCGCACTTCGATGATCGGCAGGCCGCCTTCGCGCAGGCTCAGGGACAGCGCCGAGGCATTGAGGCTGACGCCTTCGAGCATGATGTCGTCGCGGTGCGGCACCAGCACCTGCCATTGCGCGCGGGCCGGGACGCTGTCTGCCGGCGCATGGAACAGGGCGAAGTTGATACCGTCCTGGTTGCTGCGGATGAACCAGCGCCATTGACCGTCGAGCTGGCCATGGTCGGGGAAGTACTCATGGCCTTCGACCCGTGGCGCCAGGCAGGTGAAGTCGGCGTGCGGCGTGGCCGCATCGAGTACCCAGGCTTCGCTGGTGGTCTTGCTGTTGAGCAGCAGCACCAGTTGGCGTTCGGAGCTGGCGCGGTAGCAGTGCAGGAAGAAACGTCCGTCGGGCTCTTCGAATACGCTGGTGGCCGCGGCCTCGCCCAGGGTGTGGCGGCGCAGGCGCCAGGGGCGGTGGGTGTCGTCCAGCTCGGCGAAAAACAGCGTCTGGCTGTCGTTGGCCCAAGTCATGCTGCCGTCGCAGTCGTCGAAGGGCAGGGCGCTCAGCGCGCCGCTGGCCAGGTCCTTGACGTACAGGGTGTAGACCTCGTCGCCGCTGGTATCCAGGCTGTAGGCCAGCAGGCGATGGTCGGGGCTGATGCTGAAGGCGCCGAGGGAGAGGAAACCGCCGTTCGCCAGCGCATTGGGGTCGAGCAGCAGTTCCTCGCGGCTTTCATCGACCGTATTGCTGTCGTCGGCCGGGCGCGGGCAGCGGTAGTGGCGCGGGTACTCGTCGCCGGCGGTTGTGCGGGTGTAGTAGAGGTACGGACCCCAGGGCGAGGGCAGCGACAGGTCGGTCTCGAGGATGCGGCTCTTGATCTCTTCGAACAGTTGCTCACGCAGCGGCGCCTGGCCGGCCAGGCAGGCTTCCTGGTAGGCGTTTTCCTCGGCCAGGTAGGCCAGCACCTCGGGCGTGTCGCGGTCCTGCAGCCAGGCGTAGGGGTCGTTGCCGTCGGCTTGATGGGCGATAGGGGCGGGAAGGGTCAGGGGCATGGGTGATCTCATCGATGATGGGCCCCTCGCGAGGGGCCACTGCGGGTCGCATGCGGTGCGGGGGCAGCCTGCGCCGGTAAAAGTGTTTATCATAGGCGTCTCTTTGCCTGGCTTGCACCAACACCATGACCGAACACGACTATACGCTGGCCTGGGGCCTGTACGCCGTTGCCGCCCTGGGCTGCCTGCTGGTGGGTTTCAAGCTGACCGGCTGGATGTGGCGCTGGCTGCGCGAGCCGCTGCGGGTGATCATCGCCGTGCTGCTGTTCGCCCCGACCATCGTCGACCCGGTCAAGGAAAGCTTCGCCCCGGCCATCGCCATCACCGCGCTGGACCTCGCCTTCAAGGTCGGCAACAACGCCTGGCGCGCAGCCTCGGACCTTGCCATGTACGGGATGATCGCCTTTGCCCTGTACTTTGTCTTCGTGCTGATCCGCTGGCCGCTGGAAAAGCGTGCCCGCGAACGCCGCGCCCAGCGTGAGGCCGCCGCCCAGCGCCAGGCCAAGGAAGAGGAGGAGGTCGTGGCCGATGCGTCCCTGGCCGCCAATCGTCACGACCGCTACCGCGACGATCCGCCACCGGCCCCCGTGCGCCGCTCCGGCCCCGGGCAGGGCCGCGTCGAACCCCGTCTGTAAGCCAGGAGCCGCGAACATGTGCGAACTGCTGGGCATGAGCGCCAACGTCCCCACCGATATCGTCTTCAGCTTCACCGGCCTGATGCAGCGCGGCGGGCGCACCGGCCCGCACCGCGATGGCTGGGGCATCGGTTTCTACGAGGGGCGCGGCCTGCGCCTGTTCCAAGACCCGGCGGCGAGCAGCGAGTCGGAAGTGGCCAACCTGGTGCAGCGCTACCCGATCAAGAGCGAAGTGGTCATCGGTCATATCCGCCAGGCCAACGTCGGCAAGGTCTGCCTGTCCAACACCCACCCGTTCGTGCGCGAGCTGTGGGGCCGCAACTGGTGCTTCGCGCACAACGGCCAGCTGGGTGACTTCGCCGGCCAGCGCACGTTCTACCGACCAATTGGCGACACCGACAGCGAGGCCGCCTTCTGCGACCTGCTCAATCGTATCCGCGAGGCCTTCCCCGAGCCGGTGGAAGCCGAGCAACTGCTGCCGGTGCTGGTCGAGGCCTGCGCCGAGTACCGCGGCAAGGGCGTGTTCAACTGCTTGCTCAGCGACGGCGACTGGCTGTTCTGCTTCTGCTCGACCAAACTGGTGCACATCACCCGCCGCGCGCCGTTCGGTGCGGCGCGGCTGAAGGATGTCGACCTGATCGTCGACTTCCACACGCAAACCACCCCCAACGACGTGGTCACGGTGATCGCCACCGAGGCCCTGACCGAGAACGAGACCTGGAACCGCTACGAGCCGGGGCAATGGGGTCTGTGGCGCCATGGCGAGTGCGTCGCCCACGGCCAGAGCTAAGGAAGCTCCATGTTCAGAAGTTACCTGCGTTTGCTGTTGTTCACCTTCGGCCTGCTGGCCGGTCTCCAGGTGCCGGGGTTGGTCAAGGACTACAGCCAGCGCGTCGAGGCGCACCTGCTCGAGTCGCGTCAGGCCCTGGACGGCTTCCGCCAGACCGCGCAGCGCTTCTTCAACGGCGACCTGCAGGCGCTGGTGCGGCATTACCGCAGCAGCGACGATCCGGTGTTCAACAGCGATGCCAACAGCATCGAGAGCCTGCTGATCCGCAACCAGGCGTTGGAGCATGAATGGCAGGCCCTGCAAGGCTCGTGGGTGAGCCGCACCTGGCATGTGCTGGTGCAGCCGGAGCCGACGCTGCGCGAAGAGACGCTCAAGGGCTACAGCTACCAGATCCTGCTGGTGCCCGAGGCGATCGGCTGGGGGATCGGCAGCGGGTTCGTGCTGGCGTTCGTGGTCGAGAGCCTGTTGCTGGTGATTGGCTGGGTGATCCTCGGTGGGCGGCGCAAGGTGGTGAAGGAAAGCTGGCGGTGATGCTGTTGCTGCCCTGATCGTCGTTCAGACCAGCACGATCCGCTGCCCGCCCACATCCCGCGCATAGCGCTCCAGCACTTGCCGGCACACGTCGACGATCTCGTCCACCAACGCCACGCCGGTCTGCCAGGCCACCACCAGCTCCAGGCTCGGTGGTGGCTGCAAGCCGTCCAGCAACACCAGCTCGCCCCGGCTCAATTCGCCATCCACCAGTGCCGGTGGCAGCGCGCCGATGCCGAAACCGTCGCGCAGCAGGCGGGTGATCGCCGCCACCGAGTTCACGCAGTTCAGGCGTGGCGCCTCGGCCCCGGCTGCCTGCAACAGGCTGAGCACCTCCTGGTGCGGTCGTGAATTTTTCGAGAAGGTGACGATGCGTTCGCGGGCCAGTTCCGCCAGCGAGGCGTAGGTGCGGTGGTGCGGGGAGCCGGCGGCGACGATCCAGCCCATCGGGTAGCGCGCCAGGTCCTGGCTGCGGATCGACTGTTCGCGCAGCAGGTCGGTCTGCAGGATCACGTCGAGAAAGCCCTTCTGCAACTGCTCGCGCAGGTTCAGCGCGGTATCGGCCACCAGCTCGATCTCCACCTGCGGGTAGCGTTCGCCCAGCTCCGCCACCAGTGCGCTCATCCAGGTATGGATGACTGTGTCCATGACCCCCAGGCGAATGCGTCCGGTCTTGGCCCGGTCGCTGTCCAGCGATTGCTTCATGGCCTTGGCGGTGTCGAGCATGCGTTCGGCATATTCCAGCACTTTGGCGCCCTCGGGTGTCAGGCTGACCCCGCGCGAATCGCGCAACAGCAGTTTCACGCCCAGGTCGGCCTCCAGCGCGGCGATGCGGCTGGACACCGAGGCCTGGGTGGTGAACAGCTTCTCGGCGGTGAGGCGGAAGCTCTTGAGCCGGGCGACCCAGACGAAGGTTTCGAGGAAACGAAGGTTCATGATCAGTTTTTCTTGTTCCAGACCGGCGGATTTTCTCGTTGGACGTGCCGGGCGCGGCCTCTGAACATGGTGCCCAGGCCGCGACGCCCGACGTCGCCCATAGAACAATACCAACAAGCCGAGGCAACCATGAACCCGACCGGCGTGCAGCAGCAGGCCCCCGCCCGAACCTCGAGCGGCCCTTTCGCCTGGTACCGCGACATCGATTCCCAGCAACGACGCACCTTCTGGAGCTGCAAGATCGGCTACGGCCTGGACGGCATGGACACCCAGATGCTGAGCTTCGTCATCCCCACGCTGATCATGCTGTGGGGCATCAGCACCGCCGAAGCCGGGCTGATCCATACCAGCACGCTGATCGCCTCGGCCCTGGGCGGCTGGATCGCCGGCATCCTCTCCGACCGTATCGGGCGGGTGCGTACCCTGCAACTGACGGTGCTGTGGTTTGCCTTTTTCACCTTCCTCTGCGGTTTCGCCCAGAGCTATGAGCAGCTGTTGATCGCCCGTACCCTGATGGGCTTCGGTTTCGGTGGCGAATGGACCGCCGGCGCGGTGCTGATCGGCGAGGTGATCCGTGCCCAGGACCGCGGCAAGGCGGTGGGCATGGTGCAGTCGGGCTGGGCCATCGGCTGGGGCCTGACCGCCATCCTCTACGCGCTGCTGTTCTCCTGGCTGCCGGCCGAGCAGGCCTGGCGCGCGCTGTTCCTGCTCGGGTTGCTGCCGGCGATCTTCGTGATCTTCGTGCGGCGCCTGGTCAAGGACCCGGAGGTCTACCGCGAGGCCAAGGCCGCCGAGACGGTCGCGGCGCCTTCGCACTTTTACGAGATCTTCGCCCCCGGCATGTTGTGGACCACGATCCGCGCCTCGCTGCTCACCACAGGTGCCCTGGGCGGCTACTACGCCATCACCTCGTGGCTGCCGACCTTCCTCAAGAACGAGCGCGGCCTGAGCGTGCTCGGTACCGGCGGCTACCTGGCGATGGTCATCGTCGGCTCCTACATCGGCTATGTGGTCAGTGCCTACCTCTGCGACCTGCTGGGGCGGCGGAAGAACTTCATCCTGTTCGCCGTGGGCTCGTTCGTCATCGTCCTGCTCTACACGCAGCTGCCGGTCAGCGACAACGTGATGCTGTGGCTGGGCTTCCCGCTGGGCTTCTTCGCCTCGGGCATCTTCAGCGGCATGGGTTCGTTCCTTACCGAGCTGTTCCCTACCCGCATCCGTGGCTCGGGGCAGGGCTTCTGCTACAACATCGGCAAGGTCATCGCGGCCATGTTCCCGCTGCTGATCGGCCTGCTCGGCGAGAAAGTGCCGTTGGGCCTGGGGATTGGCGCCTTCGCCGCGGTGTCCTACGGTGTGGTGATCCTGGCCGCGCTGAGCCTGCCGGAAACCCGCGGCAAAGCGCTCCAGGCGCGCTAAGGTAGGCACCATGAACATTGATACGGAGGTCCGCCAGGTGAAACGCCTGCTACTCAATTGCGACATGGGCGAGAGCTTCGGCAACTGGCGCATGGGCCAGGATGCCAAGGTCATGCCGTTCATCGACTGCGCCAACATCGCCTGCGGCTATCACGCCGGCGACCCTGGCACCATGCGCCGCACCGTGGCCCTGGCGCTGGAGCACCGGGTGGCCATCGGCGCGCACCCGGCCTACCCGGACCTGGCAGGCTTCGGCCGCCGCTCCATGGCCTGCAGCAGCGACGAGATCCGCGACCTGCTGCATTACCAGATCGGCGCCCTGGACGGCATCTGCAAGGTGCTCGGTGGCCGGGTGGCCTACGTCAAGCCCCATGGCGCGCTGTACAACGACATGATGGCCAACCCGGCCATCCTGCGCACCGTGCTCGAGGCCGTGGCGGCATTCGACAGCGGCCTGCCGCTGATGCTCATGGCCACCGCCGACGACAGCGCCGCCCAGGCCCTGGGCGATGAGATCGGCGTGCCGTTGTGGTTCGAAGCCTTCGCCGACCGTGGCTACACCGCCAGCGGGCACCTGATGTCGCGGCGCCTGCCGGACTCGGTGCACCATGACCCGGCGCTGGTGGTCGAGCAGGCCTTGCGCCTGGCCAAGGGCGAGGCCCTGGTGGCCGACGATGGCAGCGAGGTGCGGTTGAACGCCAGCACCCTGTGCGTGCATGGCGACAACGATGGTTCCGTGGCTGCGGTACGCCAGATCCGCCAGGCACTCGACGCGCTGGAGCAGGCATGACCCCACGTATCGAAGTGGTGGCCGTCGACAGCCTGATGGTGCGGCTGTTCGATGCCATCGATGAAGGCAACATGCCGTGGATCCTCGCCGCCAGCCAGCGCTTGCGGGACGTCTTTGGCCAACAGTTGATCGACCTGGTGCCGTCCTACACCACGCTGATGGTGCAGTTCGACCTGGCGCCGGGCGAAGCGCGCCGGCGCATCCTGCACGCACTGGAGGGCCTGCGGCCGGATGACGGAAAGGCCGGGCGCAGGCACGAGATCCCGGTTTGGTACCACGCCAGCGTCGGCCCCGAGTTGCCGGTGCTGGCTGCGCGAAGCGGGCTGAGCGAAGCGGAAGTGATCGACGTGCACTGTGGCCGTGATTACCCGGTGTTCGCGCTGGGGTTCGCCCCGGGTTTCGGCTTCATGGGGCTGGTCGACGAGCGCCTGGCCACACCGCGCCTGAGCACCCCGCGCAAGCGTGTGGCAGCGGGCAGTGTCGGCATTGCCGAACGCCAGACCGCCGCGTATCCGGCGGTGTCGCCGGGCGGCTGGAACCTGATCGGACGGACTCCGGTGCACCTGTTTGACCGTGAGCGCGAGGGCTATAGCCTGCTGCAACCGGGTGACCGGGTACGTTTTGTGGCCGTCGGGCACGCCGAGTTCATCAACCTGGGCGGTGATGACAGCCCGCTGGAGGCCCAGGCATGAGCCAGTTGAGGATCGAGGCCAGCACCGCGCTGTGCCAATTGCAGGATGGTGGCCGCTTCGGCGTGCGGCATCTGGGGGTGACCCAGGGCGGCGCACTGGATTGGGTGGCGATGCGCTGGGCCAACTGGTTGCTGGGCAATACCCTGGACAGCGCCGTGGTGGAAATCGCCCTCGGCGGATTCAGTGTGATTGCCGAGGAAGATTGCATGCTGGCGTTGGCCGGGGCCGACCTGGATGCGCAGGTCGACGGGCAGGCCGTGGCGCCCTGGACCAGCTTCAACCTCGGCAAGGGCCAGCAGCTGACGCTGCGTCAGCCTCGCCAAGGGGTACGTGCTTATCTGGCGGTGCCTGGCGGGTTTGTGGGCAAGTCGGTGCTGGGGAGTTGTGCCACGGTGGTTCGGGAAGAGCTGGGCGGGGTTGACGGCCAGGGCCGGGCGTTGGTGAAAGGGGAGGTACTGCATGCTGCTGCCATCGCGGGGCAAGTCGGGGCGCCGAACCGCCGCTCCCACGTTCCCGAAACGTTGCGGCCGGTATATGCGGACAAGCCTGTGCTGGACCTGGTGATGGGGGCGCAGATAGGCAATTTCAGCGGCACCAGCCTGTTCGAGGCGTTCAACCGTGACTGGACGCTGGACAGCCGTGCCGACCGCATGGGCATTCGCCTGCTCGGGCCGCAACTGGTCTACCAGGGCGCGCCGATGATCTCCGAGGGAATTCCGCTAGGCGCCGTGCAGGTGCCGCCGGACGGGCAGCCTATCGTACTGCTCAATGACCGGCAGACCATCGGTGGATATCCGCGGCTGGGGGCGTTGACGCCGCTGGCGCTGGCGCAACTGGCGCAGTGCATGCCGGGCGCGACGATACGCTTCAGGGCGGTGGTGCAGGACGAGGCGTGGCGCGAGCAGCAGGCATGCCTGCGCTGCTGGGGTTGAGTCTGCCGGCTTCATCGCGAGGCAAGTCGGGGCGCCGAACCGCCGCTCCCACGCCACTCGTGCATTTGCAGGGCTGGCGTGGGAGCGGGCTTGCCCCGCGATGATGCCAGTTCGGTCAATAGATTACTTGGACAGGTAACGCATTCCCTCTTCCAACCCCTGCAACGTCAACGGATACATCTTGTCCTCGATCAGGTCCCGCACCAGATGGGTCGAGGCGGTGTAGTCCCAGGCCTGCTTCGGATACGGGTTGATCCAGATGATCTTCCTGAACTTCTCCATGAAGCGCTGCATCCACACGTACCCGGCCTCTTCGTTCCAGTGCTCGACGCTGCCGCCGGGCTGGGTGATCTCGTAGGGTGCCATGGCTGCGTCGCCGACGAAGATCACTTTGTAGTCGTCGCCGTACTTGTGCAGCAGGTCGAAGGTGGAGAAGCGCTCCGAGGTGCGGCGCAGGTTGTTCTTCCACACCGACTCGTAGACGAAGTTGTGGAAGTAGTAGTACTCCAGGTGCTTGAACTCGGTCTTGCAGGCCGAGAACAGTTCCTCGCAGACCTTGATGTGGGCGTCCATCGAGCCGCCGATGTCGAACAGCAACAGCAGCTTCACCGTATTGCGCCGTTCGGGGCGCATCTGGATGTTCAGCAGGCCGGCGTCACGGGCGGTGTGATCGATGGTGCCGTCGATGTCCAGCTCCTCGGCGGCGCCTTCGCGGGCGAACTTGCGCAGCCGGCGCAGGGCCAGCTTGATGTTGCGCGTGCCCAGCTCGACCTGGTCGTCGAGGTTCTTGTACTCGCGCTGGTCCCAGACCTTCACTGCCTTGCCCTGGCGCTTGCCGGCCTCGCCGACGCGGATGCCCTCGGGGTTGAAACCGCCCGAGCCGAACGGGCTGGTGCCACCCGTGCCGATCCATTTGTTGCCGCCGGCATGGCGTTCCTTCTGCTCCTCCAAGCGCTTCTTGAACTCCTCGATCAGCTTGTCCAGCCCGCCCAGGGACTGGATCTGCGCCCGTTCCTCGTCGGTGAGCGAGCGCTCGAACTCCTTGCGCAGCCACTCGTCGGGGATCAACGCCTCGATATGCCGGTCGAGGTTTTCCAGGCCCTTGAAGTAGGCGGCGAAGGCACGGTCGAACTTGTCGAAGTGCCGTTCGTCCTTTACCAGGATGGCGCGGGCCAGATAGTAGAAGGCGTCCATGTCGGCGAACACCACACCTTTTTGCAAGGCATGGTGCAGGTCGAGCAACTCGCGCACCGACACCGGCACCTTGGCCGCGCGCATTTCATTGAACAGGTTGAGCAGCATGGCCCGGCTCCCGTCAGCGGTTGCCGCGCCGGCTCATGAAGGCCAGGCGCTCGAGCAGCGTCACGTCCTGTTCGTTCTTCACCAGGGCCCCGGCCAACGGCGGGATGGCCTTGGTCGGGTCGCGCTCGCGCAGTACCGCCTCGCCGATGTTGTCGGCCATCAGCAGCTTGAGCCAGTCGACCAGCTCGGAGGTGGAGGGCTTTTTCTTCAGGCCCGGCACCTTGCGCACGTCGAAGAACACGTCCAGTGCCTCGCTGACCAGCGACTGGCTGATGTTGGGGTAGTGCACATCGACGATCTGCTGCAGGGTGGCGCGGTCGGGGAAGGCGATGTAGTGGAAGAAGCAGCGGCGCAGGAAGGCGTCAGGCAGCTCCTTTTCGTTGTTGGAGGTGATGATGATGATCGGGCGCTGCTTGGCCTTGATGGTCTCGTCGATTTCGTAGACGTAGAACTCCATCTTGTCGAGTTCCTGCAACAGGTCGTTGGGGAACTCGATATCGGCCTTGTCGATTTCGTCGATCAGCAGGATTACCCGCTCGTCGGCCTCGAAGGCCTCCCACAGCTTGCCTTTTTTCAGGTAGTTGCGCACATCGTGGACCTTGTCCACGCCCAGCTGCGAATCACGCAGGCGGCTGACCGCGTCGTATTCGTACAGGCCCTGGTGGGCCTTGGTGGTCGACTTGATGTGCCAGGTGATCAGGCGTGCGCCGAAGGAGGCGGCCAGCTGTTCGGCGAGCATGGTCTTGCCAGTACCCGGCTCGCCCTTGACCAGCAACGGGCGCTCCAGGGTGATGGCCGCGTTGACCGCCAGCTTGAGGTCATCTGTGGCGACGTAGTCGCGGGTGCCTTCGAACTTCATTAACCGATCCTCTGGGTGGCTGGCTGGCGTCATTGCGGGCAGACCCGCTCCCTGTGGGAGCCGGCTTGCCGGCGATAGGGCCGGCCCAGGCAATACATGTTTATTGATGTGCCAACGACTATAACGCCACGCCCGACGCGTGAAAACGCAGACCGGGTATTCAGTCCCTGAATGGTCCGTCACCCAGGGCTCAGTCGGATTTGGGCGCGGGCTGCTCGTAGCGTGCGTTGAACGCCTGGATGAAGCCGTTGCGCAGGATCTGCAGGAACGCCTCGAAGGCGCTGATGTCCTGCTGGTGCACGCTGCCGCTGAGTTCCACGCGGGTGGCGAACTGGTTTTTCGGCTGGTTCTTGAGCACGGTCTCGGTGGCGCCCACGACGGCTTCCCATATCGAGCGCAAGATGCCCTTGTCCTTGTCTTCCACGTCCTGCTGCCAATTGAACACATCGACATCGCGCAACAGCGGCTTGATGTAGCCCTTGAGCCGGCCGTTCTCGGCCTCGGCCTCGATTACCACATCGCCATGCCCGGCATTGAAGTCGAACTTGCCATAGGCACTGGCGAAGTCGTTCAGCCGGCGCAGTTCGATGCCGGTGGCGCGCAGGCGGAACTGGAAGTCGTCGAAGTCGCTGAAGGGGTCGAAGGTGGCGCGGCTTTCCACCTTGGCATCGCCCAGCAGCAGCGCCGTCCCTTCGAAGCTGGCGTCGCGCCGGCCCTTTTCGTCGCGCACGTTGGTCAGGTTGCGGATGCTTGCGTCCAGCCGGGTGGCCTTGAGGTCCACCGGCGGGCTGGAATTGAAGTTGCGGAAGGTGAGGGAGCCTTGTTCGATGCGCACGTCGTTAAGGGTGATCGGCAGCAGTTTTTCCAGTTGCTGGCGCCAGTCGGTGCCCTGGCCGGTCTGAGAGTTCTGTTTGTTGCCGCCGTCGACGAAATTGATTTCGGGGCGTACGAAGGTCACTTCGGCGACCACGGCGCGGTCGTACCACAGCGAGTGCCAGCTCACCGACAGGTCGATCAGCGGTGCTTCGAGCAGCGGCACCGGCACCTTGCCGCTGACCTTGACGATCTTCAGGCCATTGATCTGGTAGGCACCACGCCACCACGCCAGGTCGACGTCGCGGACCTGGCCGCGGTAGTCGCCCATGTCGGCCAGCTTGTCGTTGAGGTAGTCACGCACCAGGTAAGGCAAGGCCAGGTGCAGGGCCACCAGCAGTGCGACCAGGCTGGCGAAGCCGACCAGTGGCCAGCGGTAGCGCGCTTTCATCGGGTTTCTCCACGGGAGCATGTGCGGTTGACCGCAGGCCGTTTCGTCGAGTTCGAACGGGCTTTACGCTCACCGATTGCAGGCTTACCCTCAAGGTTTTCCCTGCACTTTTTCCTGTTCAAGGACCGCCGCCATGAGCCGTATCTACGCCGACAACGCCCATTCCATCGGCAACACGCCGCTGGTGCAGATCAACCGTATTGCCCCGCGCGGCGTGACCATCCTGGCCAAGACCGAAGGGCGCAACCCTGGCTACTCGGTAAAGTGCCGGATCGGCGCGAACATGATCTGGGACGCCGAGAGCAGCGGCAAGCTCAAGCCGGGCATGACCATCGTCGAGCCCACCTCGGGTAATACCGGTATTGGCCTGGCCTTCGTGGCCGCCGCCCGTGGCTACAAGCTGGTGCTGACCATGCCCGACTCGATGAGCCTGGAGCGGCGCAAGGTACTCAAAGCGCTGGGCGCCGAGCTGGTGCTGACCGACAAGGCCAAGGGCATGAAGGGCGCCATCGAGAAGGCCAACGAGATCGTCGCCTCCGACCCTGCGCAGCACTTCCTGCCGGGCCAGTTCGACAACCCGGCCAACCCGGCCATCCACGAGAAGACCACCGGCCCGGAAATCTGGAACGACACTGATGGCGCGGTCGACGTGCTGGTTGCCGGCGTCGGCACCGGTGGCACCATCACCGGCGTGTCGCGCTACATCAAGCACACCCAGGGCAAGGCGATCCTGTCGGTGGCGGTGGAACCGGTGAACTCGCCGCTGATCAGCCAGACCCTGGCCGGCGAGGAGCTCAAGCCCACCCCGCACAAGATCCAGGGTATCGGCGCCGGCTTCGTGCCGAAGAACCTCGACCTGTCGATCGTCGATCAGGTCGAGACGGTGACCGAGGAAGAGTCCAAGGCCATGGCCATCCGCCTGATGCAGGAGGAGGGCATCCTCTGCGGCATCTCTTGCGGCGCGGCGATGGCAGCGGCGGTGCGCCTGGCCGAGAAACCGGAGATGCAGGGCAAGACCATCGTGGTGATCTTGCCGGATTCGGGCGAGCGTTACCTGTCGAGCATGCTGTTCAGCGATCTGTTCACCGAGCAGGAGAACCAGCAGTAAGCGACACGCTGCAAGCTGCAAGTCGAAGGCATGGCGGTATTGACGCGGATCAGCTTGAACTTGCCGCTTGCAGCTTCTGGCTTGCAGCTGCTCCTGATGGGTTTATGATGTCCGGCTATCTGGGGATGGCCTGATTTCCCCTCCAAGGAGTGTTGCATGACCTTTTCCTTCGTCGCCAAGGCCGGTGTCCTGCTGGTGTTCTTCGGCAGTGTGCTGTTTGTGCACCTGCGCGGCAAGGCACGCCTGCCGGTGCTGCGCCAGTTCGTCAACCATTCGGCGCTGTTCGCCCCCTACAACAGCCTGATGTACCTGTTTTCCGGCGTACCTTCCAAACCGTACCTGGACCGCCAGCGCTTCCCCGAGCTGGATGTGCTCAAGGACAACTGGGAGGTGATCCGCGAAGAGGCCATGCGCCTGTTCGACGAGGGTTACATCCGCGCGGCGGAAAAAGACAACGACGCCGGCTTCGGTTCGTTCTTCAAGAAGGGCTGGAAGCGCTTCTACCTGAAGTGGTACGACAAACCGCTGCCTTCGGCCGAAGCGCTGTGCCCGAAGACCGTCGAGCTGGTCAGCAGCATTCCCAACGTCAAGGGCGCGATGTTCGCCCTGTTGCCCGGCGGCAGCCACCTGAACCCGCACCGCGACCCGTTCGCCGGTTCCCTGCGCTATCACCTCGGGCTGTCCACGCCGAACTCCGACAACTGCCGCATCTACGTTGATGGCCAGCCCTACGCCTGGCGCGACGGCGAGGACGTGATGTTCGACGAGACCTTCGTGCACTGGGTCAAGAACGAGACCGAGGTCACCCGCGTGATCCTGTTCTGCGACGTCGAGCGCCCGCTCAACAGCCCGCTGATGACCCGCATCAACCGCAAGGTCAGTGCCTTCCTCGGCCGCGCCACCGCGCCGCAGAACACCGATGACGAGCGTGTCGGCGGGATCAACCAGGCCTATGCCTGGAGCAAGCGCTTCAGCAATGTCATCAGCACCCGGGTCAAGCAGTTCAAGCGTGCCAACCCCAAGGCCTACCGCGTGCTGCGGCCGGTGCTGGCGGTTGTCGTCGCCTACGCCCTGTACCACTGGTTGTTCTGATCCGGTTGAGCAGGCCTGCTTTCGCACCTTGTGCAAGCAGGCTTGCCCCGCGATGATTCCCCCGCTATATTCCGAAACACTCTCTTCCCCGAAGACCTGTTCATGCCAGCCATCCCTTCCACCACCGCTTACGTTCTCGCGCCTGTCGCGGACGTGGTCGTGCGTGGCAGCCAGCAGCCGGCCATGATCAGTCACTATCCACCACCTGTCAGTGGCGTGGTAGGCGGCGTAGCTCCGCCTCCTTGCGCAGTCGTGGTGCTGGGCTGACCGGCCGCTGGCCGCTCCCCACCGCACTCGCAACCTACTGAACACGGTCGGCTATCCCCGCAAGTCGCGATAGGCCCTCCGTACGGCTCATTTGCCCGTATACAGGTGGCATACATGTTTGTCCTCAACAAAGCATCCGTGGCCTCGGCGGCCACGACCAGCCTGTTCGTCCTGCTGTGGAGCAGCGGGGCGATCGTCTCCAAGCTTGGCCTGGCCCAAGCCAGCCCCTTCGCCTTCCTGCTGCTGCGTTCGGCCCTGGCGCTGTTCGGTCTGCTGTTGATCGGTCCGTTGCTCGGATTACGTTGGCCGCGTACCCGGGGCGGCATTGTTCGCGCCCTGGGGACCGGCTGCGTATTGCTCGGTGCCTACCAGATCTTCTACCTGCTCGCGCTGAACACTCACGTTACGCCCGGTGTCATGGCCACGGTCATGGGCGTGCAACCGATCCTGACCGTGGTGCTGATGGAGCGTCAGCGGTCCTGGAGCCGATTGTTCGGCCTGGGGCTTGGCCTGGGCGGCCTGGTGATGGTGGTCTACCAGGGTATCAACCTGGGTGGGGTATCCCTTGCCGGGATGCTGTTCGCCCTGCTGGCGCTGGCCAGCATGACCTTGGGCTCGATCCTGCAGAAACGCATTACCGACAATCCCATGGGCACCTTGCCCCTGCAATACATGGCGGGCTTTGCAATGTGCGCGGTGTTCGCGCCGTTGCAGCCGCTGCATGTCCAATGGAACGCCAGTTTCCTCGGCGCGCTGCTGTGGATGGGGCTGGTGGTCTCGTTGCTGGCCACGCTGCTGCTGTACCGGCTGATCGCAAGGGGCAACCTGGTCAATGTCACCAGCCTGTTCTACCTGGTGCCGGCGGTCACGGCGGTGATGGATTTCATCATCTTCGGCAACCGCCTGGCGCCCCTCAGCCTGCTGGGGATGGGACTGATCGTGATCGGCTTGCTGTTCGTGTTCCGTAAACCTGCGTTGCGCACAGCCGAGGCCTGAGTCAACGAGCGGTGGGAGCGGGGCAAGCCCGCTCCCCTTTTTTCAGTGCCGTGCCGGGCGCAGCACCAACCACAGCGCCGCACCGATCAGCAGGCCGCCATACAGGTGCGCCATCGACAGCGGCTCATCCAGCAGCCATGCGCCCCACAGCACGCCGAACACCGGGATCAGGAAGGTCACGGTGCTGGCCTTGACCGGCCCGATTTCGTTCAGCAGGCGGAAGTACAGGATGTAGGCGAACGCCGTGCACAGTAGCCCCAGGCCCAGGAGCGACAGCCATACCTGCCAGCCGCCCCAGCTGGCCGGCGGCTGGGTCAGCGCGCTCCAGGCGAACAGCGGGCTGAGCAGCAAGGTGGCGCCGAGCATGCTGCCCAGCGCCGACAGACGGCTGTCCAGCGTGCCGACCCAGCGCCTTGCCAGAAAGCCCGCGAAGCCGTAGCAGGTGGTGGCGGCCAGGCAGGCCAGTGCGCCTTGCACCAGGGCCATGTCCAGCGCCACTGGGCCGGCACCGCTGAGGATGCCGACACCGAACAGCCCGAGGAAGATCCCGCAGAGCTTGGGCAGGGTCATGGCTTCGCGGAAGAACAAGGCGCCGATCAGCACGCCCATCAGCGGCGTGGTGGCGTTGAAGATCGCCGAATAGCCGGCCGGCAGCACCTGCGCCGCCACGGAATAGAACGTGGCCGGAATGCCCGAGTTGATCATGCCCAGCACCAGGCAGGCGCCCAGCTTGCCCTCGAAGTTCCAGCGCACGCGGGCAGCGGCGAGGATGGCGATCAGTCCCAGGCAGGCGATCGACACGCGGAAGAAGGCGGTCGGCACGGTACCCAGCTCGGGGGCAATGATGCGCATGAACAGGAAGCTGGCGCCCCAGACAGCGGCAAGGGTCAGCAGGCGGGCGAGGGCGATGGGGCTCACGGTGGTCTCCGGCGGTAGGGCAGGGCGCGAGTGTACGTCAGGGCGAGTGGGGGATTCTTGTGCTTTCTTGCTGTGTGAATCCGGGGCCGCCTCACGGGCTTCATCGCCGGCAAGCCGGCTCCCACAGGGCTCGTATCCGACTAAGCTCTCTCGGTGACCATTGCATAGAGGCACGCGCATGACCCCAGCCTGGCCCGCCGTCGATATCGCCCGGATGATCCTCGATGGCTTCGACGACTACCGCGAGCACTTTCGCCGTATCACCCTCGGCGCCCGCGAGCGCTTCGAACAGGCACGCTGGCAGGACATCCAGCACGCCGCCGCAGCGCGCATCAACCTGTACGAAGAGAAGGTCGCCGAGGTCAACGGCTGGCTGCGGCAGCGCTTCGACACTGCGGTGTTGCTGGACGTCGAACAGTGGCCGCTGGTCAAGAACGCCTACATCCGCCTGATCGACCCCCGGCTGGACGACGAGCTGTCCGAGACCTGGTACAACTCGTTGTTCTGCAGCTTGTTCAGCCATGACCTGATCAGTGACGGCTGCATGTTCATCCACACCACCCGGCCGTCGATGCGCGGCCATGAGCGGGCGGCGCAGACGCGCACCTATACGCTGCAGGACGGTCTCAAAGGCTTGTTGCGAGCGATCTTCGCCGACTATGCGTTCGACGTGCCGTATGGCGACCGGGAAGGCGATATCGCGCGCCTGGAGGATCAATTGCGCGAATGCCTGCCCGACTGGGTCTGCAAGGATCCGGCCCTGGCCGTGGAGTTGTTCACCCCGGTGCTCTACCGCAACAAGGGCGCCTACCTGGTCGGTCGGCTGTACACCCCCGACGAGCAGTGGCCACTGGTGATCCCGCTGCTGCACCGCGAGGGGCATGGCATCGAGGCCGATGCGCTGATTACCGACGAGGCGGAGGTGTCGATCATCTTCTCCTTCACCCGTTCGTATTTCATGGTCGATGTGCCGGTGCCGGCGGAGTTTGTCAACTTCCTCAAGCGCATCCTGCCGGGCAAGCACATCGCCGAGCTGTACACCTCGATCGGGTTCTACAAGCATGGCAAGTCGGAGTTCTACCGGGCGCTGATCAACCACCTGGCCAACAGCGACGACCGCTTTGTCATGGCCCCGGGCGTGCGCGGCATGGTCATGAGCGTATTTACCCTGCCGGGCTTCAACACCGTGTTCAAGATCATCAAGGACCGCTTCTCGCCGTCGAAGACTGTCGACCGGGCTACGGTGATCGAGAAATACCGCCTGGTAAAAAGCGTCGACCGCGTCGGGCGCATGGCCGATACCCAGGAGTTCGCCGATTTTCGCTTTCCCCAGGGCAAGTTCGACCCCGATTGCCTGGCGGAACTGCTTGAGGTGGCGCCCTCCACCGTGGCGCTCGAGGGCGACACGGTGCTGATCCGCCACTGCTGGACCGAACGGCGCATGACCCCGCTCAACCTGTACCTCGAACAGGCCAGCGAAGCCCAGGTGCTGGAGGCGCTGGAAGACTATGGGCTGGCGATCAAGCAATTGGCGGCGGCGAACATCTTCCCCGGCGACATGCTGCTGAAGAACTTCGGCGTCACCCGCCATGGCCGGGTGGTGTTCTACGACTACGACGAGATCAGCTACCTCACCGAGGTCAACTTCCGCCATATCCCGCCGCCGCGTTATCCGGAGGACGAGATGTCCGGCGAGCCGTGGTACTCGATCGGGCCGCATGACGTGTTCCCCGAGGAGTTTCCGCCATTCCTGTTCGCCGATATCGGCCAGCGCCGCTTGTTCAGCCGCTTGCATGGCGAGCTGTACGACGCCGATTACTGGAAAGGCCTGCAGGAGGCGATCCGGGCGGGGAAGGTGATCGATGTGTTCCCTTATCGGCGCAAAGGGCGCTAGGTCTCAGGTTTTCAGCCTCTGAGGCACTTGAGCTCGCTGAAGTCCGAACGCACCTTGCTCAGCCGCTGCTGCAGGAATTGCCGCTGGGCCGGGCTGCTCTGTTTCAGCAGATCCACCAGCAGGCTGCGTGCCTGGCGCTCGGTATTCTGGAATGCCTGGCGGTACTCCGGTGTCCACAGGCTTTCCTTGCGCTGCAGCAACTGCGCCAGCCTGGGCTCGAAGCTTGGGCTGGCGCGCTGGTCCATTGCCAGCACCAGTTGCTGCTGCCAGTGGGCGCGGTTGGCGATCCACTGGCGATTCTGGTCACCCAGGGCCTGTGACCAGCTCATCACCCGCAGTCGTTGCTCGGCATCGAGCTCGCCCAGCCAGGGCTCGAGGCGCTTGCGCATGCGTGCGGCACGGTTCTCGACCTGCTTGGCCAATGGTGTGTCGACGTATTCCTTCTGGCGTTTGTCGATGTCCTTGCGAAAAGCCTCGCGCATTTGCGCTACCTGGCTGTCATTCATGCCCTTGAGCAGTTCCGCGGCAGAGGGGGTTATCGCTTCGGTGACCCGGCCGATGGCCTGGCGCGCCTCGACCGTGCGTTGGCGCAGGCTTTCATCGGTGACCGCGTCGTTGGCGACCATCAGCTGCACCCGGTCGAGCCAGTCGAGGTAGCCGGGCAGCTGGGTCTTGCAGTGCCAGGCCAGGTGCGCCTTGAGCCGTTCGTCGAGCAACTGCTTCTGCTCGCGGTTCATGTCCAGGTAGTCGCCCAGCGACCACGGCACCAGGCGATCGAGGTTGCGGTAGGCCAGGTCGATGCGGCTGCAGGCCGTCAGTGCCAGGGCGAAGCCGATGAGCAGGAGCAGGGCTTTGGGCAGGCGAAGGGGCATGAGCGAATCCTTGCTGGGCTGGCCAGGCGGTAGACGCACGGTGGGCCCGACGGTTCCGGCGAATGTGCGCTCGGGCGGCCGGGCGGGTCAGGTGTTAGAATAGCCGCCTTGTCTTGAGGATCTTCGGAAATGGCTCTGCTTGGGCGTTACAACAGTTTGCAAATCGTGAAACACGTGGAGTTCGGCCTGTACCTGGACGGCGGCGCCGATGGCGAAATCCTCCTGCCGCGGCGCTACTTCCCCAAGGATGCCGAGCTGGAGCTGGACGATTGGCTCAACGTGTTCATCTACCTGGACAGCGAAGACCAGCTGATCGCCACCACCGAAAAGCCGAAAATGCAGGTGGGCGAGTTTGCCAGCCTCAAGGTCAAGGACATCAACGGCGCGGGCATCTTCCTCGACTGGGGCCTGTCCAAGGACCTGCTGATGCCTTACTCGGAAGAGTCACGGCAACTGAAGATCGGCGACTACTGCGTGGTCCATGCCTACCTGGACAAGCGCACCCGGCGTATTACCGCCACCGCCAAGCTGGACCGTTACCTGGACCGCACCCCGGTGGACTACAGCGTCGGCCAGCCGGTCGAGCTGCTGGTGGCCGGCGAGACGCCGATGGGCTTCAAGGCGATCATCAACAACCGCCACTGGGGCCTGATCCACAAGAACGAGGTGTTCAAGTTCCTGCGTTCGGGCATGCACGAGAAGGGCTTCATCAAGGAAGTGCGCGCCGACGGCAAGATCGCCCTGAGCCTGCAGCCGGTGGGCCAGGCCTTGGCCGACAGCCTGCACGAACAGATCATGCAGCGCCTGGAGGCCAACGGTGGTGTGCTGCCGGTGTGCGACAAGAGCGACCCGGCGCTGATCAGCCAGATGTTCAACGTGAGCAAGGGCAACTTCAAGAAAGCCATCGGCGCGTTGTTCAAGCAGGGCCGCATCGTCATCCATGACGATCGCATCGAGCGGGCCTGATCAGCCCTGCACGAAGGTGCTGAAGTCCAGCTGCTCGCCACCCGGGCGGGTGTCGCGCAGCAGTGAGTCGCGGTCTGCGCTCAGGGCCAGGCTGATGGTCGAACGGCGTTTGCCGGGGTTGCGCACTTCCATCTGCTCCTGATGAGCCTTGAGGAAGTTGGTGGGCACCTTGAGGTGCTGCAGCCCGTCGTTCTCGGGGGTGTGCAGCAGCAGGTTGACCCAGTCGGGCTGGCCCTTGCGCAGCAGTGCAACCGGCACTTCGAACCACCACAGGTTGCGCTTGGTGTCGAGAATGGCGAACAGGGTGTTGGCACTGGTGAGTACCGGTTTGGCCAGCGCCTCGTTACGGCGAGCGATGGCGGTGGGTTTGTCGAGTTTCATGCAGGTTCCTGCGGGTTGACGCGAGTAAGGCCTGCCATTGTGGGGTGGGGCTTATCGCGGGGCAAGCCCGCTTCCCCGAAATCAGCGAACCCGGACCGTGCAAGCGTATCGAGCCCAGCCAATTGCCGTTTGGCTGACAGGGTGCAAATGAATTGAAACTCTGGCCAATGGCCTTGGGTCGATCAGATGTCGACACGATTTCCCGTGTCTTTCCCCCGAGGAGACATCCCATGAGTGGCACCAAGGACAAAGCGAAGGGCCTGGCCAACGAGGCCGTGGGCAATATCAAGCAGGGCGTCGGCAAGGTGACCGACAATGACAAGCTGCGCGCCGAGGGCAAGGCCCAGGAACTGAAAGGCGAGGCGCAACAGGCCGTGGGCAAGGTCAAGGATGCCGTGAAGAAACCTTGATCGCCGCAGCCTGGCCGCGGGGCAAGCCCGCTCCCGCAAGATGGGGGCGGGCTTGCCCCGCGCTTGCTTTGTACTGTGCGCAAGGTACAAGCGAACAGCACGCCCGCCGTCTGGTCTATTAGACTTGCAGCATTGCCATTCCGATCAAGCGGCGAAAGGAGACGCTATGATTTTCCCCGACCTGCGCGGCCTGCCCCTGCACCGCGTGTTGGTGCGCACCGTCAAGGAGTTCCTCGATGACGAGATGTCCACCTATGCCTCCGCGCTGGCCTACCAGATGCTGTTCTCGCTGTTCCCCTTCCTGCTGTTCCTGATCGCCCTGATCGGTTTCCTGCATCTGCCGGACTTCTTCTCCTGGCTGCGCCTGCAGTCGGAACTGGTGCTGCCGCCCCAGGCCCTGGAGCAGGTCAACCCGGTGATCGACCAGTTGCAGCAGTCCAAGGGCGGGCTGCTGTCGGTGGGTATCGTGATTGCCCTGTGGACTGCCTCGGCGGGCGTGCGCCTGATGATGAGCGCGATGAACGCGGCCTACGACGTGCCCGAGGGGCGGCCGGTGTGGAAGCGCATTCCGCTGTCGGTCATCTATACCGTGGGCATCGCCGGCATGCTCCTGGCAGCGGCGGCGCTGATGGTGCTGGGGCCGCAGGTGATGGAGTGGATCGCTTCCCAGGTCGGGCTGGAGGAGGCGGTCGTCATCGTCTGGACCATCCTGCGCTGGCCGGCGATCATCATTCTGATGATGGTGGCGGTGGCGCTGATCTACTACGTGATGCCCGACGTGAAGCAGAAATTCCGTTTCATCACCCCAGGTTCGGTGCTGGCGGTGGTGGTGTGGATCGTCGCCTCGCTGGGCTTCGCCTACTACGTGAAGACCTTTGCCGACTACAACGCCATGTATGGCAGTATCGGGGCGATCATCGTGCTGTTGCTGTACTTCTACATCTCCGCCGCAGTGCTGCTGTTGGGCGCCGAGATGAACGCGGTGATCGAGCACATGTCGGCCGAGGGCAAGAACCCCGGCGAAAAGGAATTCGAGCAGGACAACCCGCAACAGAGCATCACCGTGCTCGGCCATGAGCACCCGGTGACACCCGAACCCCAGACCCGCGAGCCGAATACCTGATGATC
Source organism: Pseudomonas sp. CCOS 191 (assembly GCF_001007005.1). Lineage (NCBI taxonomy): Bacteria > Pseudomonadati > Pseudomonadota > Gammaproteobacteria > Pseudomonadales > Pseudomonadaceae > Pseudomonas > Pseudomonas sp. CCOS 191. The sequence goes on along the minus strand of NZ_LN847264.1, from coordinate 4,482,073 downwards.
CGCGACATTCTCAAGATGGGCGATGAACGCCTGCTGCGCATCGCCCCGCCGGTTCCCGAGCACATGATCGGCAGCCCGGAGCTTGCGCAACTGATCGACGACATGTTCGAGACCATGGCCCATGTCGGTGGTGTCGGCCTGGCCGCGCCGCAGATCGGCATCGACCTGCAACTGGTGATCTTCGGCTTCGAACGCAGCGAGCGTTACCCGGACGCCGAGCCGGTGCCACGCACCATCCTGCTCAACCCGGTGATCACGCCGCTGGCCACGGAGGTCGAGGACGGCTGGGAGGGTTGCCTGTCGGTGCCCGGCTTGCGTGGCGTGGTGCCGCGCTACAAGCACATCAGCTATTCGGGCATCGATCCGCAGGGCAACCCGATCAACCGCTTTGCCGACGGCTTCCACGCCCGGGTGGTGCAGCATGAGTGCGATCACCTGATCGGTCGTTTGTATCCTTCGCGCATCCAGGACTTCAGCAAGTTCGGCTACACCGAGGTGCTGTTCCCCGGGCTCGACGTGGCCGACGACTGACCCCGCCTCATCGCCAGCAGGGCCTTGCTGCGCTGGTAGCGGGCCAGGCGTGAGGCCAGGGCCTCGGGCAGGGTGGTTGTCGGTGTGAAGGCCAGGCGCTGGTAGAAAGGCGCCAAATCCGGGTGGCAGAACAGCCAGGTCGCAGCGTTGCTTTCGGCCAGCGCCGCGTCTATCAGCCGGGATGCGATCTGCTGGCCGCGCCACTGCGGGGCGACGAACAGGCCGGTCAGCCAGTGATCGCCACCAATGGGCGTCAGGTTCATCCCACCGATTATTTCTGCGGCACGCGCCACCCATTGCTCGCCTTCACCGGCGGCGCGCATGCGCGAGCCGTGCTGGCGGTAGAAATGGTCCAGCAGGCGGCGCTGGGTTGGGGGAAGGCGAGTGCAGGTCAGGGGGAGCATGCTTGGTTCACGCGGTGTGGCTATCTCAGGCAGGAATTCATCTGTGCTTTGTCGCAGATTGTTGCAAATGCGGCAAGGGTGAATGTCCGACTCCGGGGTTCAACTATTTCAGGCGCGGAGTAGACTTTCACTCATCCCCCCGGCAGTACGATAAAGCGGGATCGGTACTTCGTGTCATCTTCGCAGTCGATGACAACTTCTCCGGGCCATTGACGGCGTCAGAAGTCACGCGATCAGCTTGATAGCCATCAAGGTCGACACCCATGAAAGCCTTACTGATTCTTGCATTGGTCGGTATGTCCCCGTTCGCCTTCGCGGACCAGGCCAAGACCGCAGACACCCAGCCCGTGGTCGAGCAGTACGACTATTCCACCAACCTCGACATCAAGCGCGTGATCAGCCTGTCGACGATCCCCAACGTCTGTGAAGTGGTGCCCGCCACCATGACCTACGAGGATCATCAAGGGCAGGTCCACACCCTCCAGTACCGTGCATTGGGTGAGGGTTGCCGGCTGAATTGAGCCGCGTGGCCGAGACAAGGCTCGTGGGAGCGGGCTTGCCCCGCGATGGCGTTCAGCCGAGTATCACGTGCAATCGCGGGTCAGGCCCGCTCCCACCAGTTCCAATCCTTGCTTCAATTGCGCCCGGCTGTGCGCCGCCGACAGGCTGATCCGCACGGCCCTGACGCTGTCGGTGCCTACCGCGAACACGCTGGCCGGCACGATCTCCACCCCGTGTTCCCGACACCGCGCAACCAGCGCCTGGGCGTCTCCAGGCGTGGCCAGCCAGATGTGCGGCGACGGCACGCCCTCGGCGGGCAGCGCCTCGCCAAGCACCGCCCGCGCCAGGCGCCAGCGTTCGCCCAGTTCCTCCCGTTGCCAGGCCAGCCGTCGGGCGGCAGTGCCATCCGCGATCCATTGGCAGGCGATGCGCAGGTTCAGCGGCGACACCGACCAGTGGGTGGCCTGGGCATAGGGATCGATCTGCTCCAGCAACGCTGGCCGGGCCACGATCCAGCCCAGGCGCAAGCCGGCGGCGACGGTCTTGGACAGGCTGCTGATCAGCACGCCACGGCCTTCGAGCAAGGGGTAGAGTGGTGGCCGGTCGGTCAAGGCGCCATACACGTCATCCTCGATGACCAGCAGTTGGTGGCGCCTGGCGACTTGCGCCAGCGCCAGGCGCCGGGCCTCGCCCATGCACGCTCCGGTCGGGTTGTGCAGGGTAGGGGTGGTGACCAATACCCGCGCGCCGCTCGCGCGGACCACACGGTCCAGTTCGTCCGGGAGCAGGCCTTGCTCATCCAGGGCCACGCCGTGCACGGGCAGGCGCAACTGGCGACAGGCCGCCTTGATGCCCGGGGCGGTCAACGCCTCGACCATCACCGGCTCGCCCGCCTGGCACAACGACTGCAACACAAGCGTCAGCGCCTGCTGGGCGCCCCCGCAAAGCAGCACGTCCTCTGGCGCCAGGTCCAAACCGCGGTTGCCCAGCCAGCGCGCCCCCTCGATCCGCCCCAGCAGCAACTGCTCGGGCCCCAGGTAATGGTCGAGCAGGGCGGTATCGCCCTGTTCGAGCAGCCTGCGCAGGCTGTGCTCGAGGTCGAGATTGCAGGGATCGGCCACCGGCACATTGGTCGACAGGTCGATCACTGGGTGCTGGCGGCTGGGTTGCTTGAGGCGAAACAGCGTCGCTTCCTTGCTGCTGGCCAGCACATAGGTGCCGCGTCCCACCTCCCCGGACACCAGATGCCGCGCCGCTGCTTCTCGGTAGGCCTGCTGCGTGGTGCTCGGGTTCAGGCCCAGCGCCCAGGCGAGGCGGCGTTGCGGGGGCAGGCGTTCACCCACCTTCAGTTCACCCTGTTCGATGGCGTTGGCGATGGCCTCGACCAGTGCCTGGTAGCGCGGCTGGTCGTTGGCCGGGAGGCTCGGAATCCACACGAAATTGCTACCCATGCAATATTTATTTGGACCCATACAATGCCCGGCGCTTAGGATCGGTTCAACCCCATACCGATGAAGGACGTTCGCCATGTTCGACTTGCCCGCCCTGCGCGAAGCCGCCGCTTTCGTTCACCAGCACGTGCCGCCGACCCCACAGCACGCCTGGCCGCTGCTGGCCGAGCGGCTGGGTTGCCAGCTGTGGGTCAAGCACGAGAACCATGCGCCCACGGGGGCCTTCAAGGTGCGCGGCGGGCTGGTCTATGTCCGCTCGCTGTTGGCCAGTGGCGCAGTCCCCCGTGGCCTGGTTACCGCCACCCGCGGCAATCACGGCCAGAGCATGGCCCTGGCGGCGCGCCAGGCCGGCTTGCCGCTGGTGATCGTGGTGCCAGAGGGCAATTCACGGGAGAAGAACGCCGCCATGCGCGCCCTCGGCGCGGAGCTGGTGGAGCATGGCGTGGACTTCGATGTGGCCCGGGAAGAGGCGGCGCGCCTGGCCGATGCGCGGGGCTTTGCCATGGTTCCCTCGTTCCATCCGGAGCTGGTGCGTGGCGTGGCCACCTATGCCCTGGAGCTGTTCGAGGCGGTGGCCGACCTGGATTGCGTGTACGTGCCGATCGGCATGGGGTCGGGTATCTGTGGGTTGATCCAGGCGCGCAACCTGTTGGGGTTGTCCACCGAGATCGTCGGCGTGGTATCCACTGCGGCAGACGCTTATGCCCAGAGCTTCGAGCTGGGGCGCATCGTCACCACCGCCAGCGCCGATACCTTCGCTGACGGCATGGCCTGCCGTGTGCCGCATCCCGAGGCCTTTGCCCTGGTACGCGAGCATGCTGCACGCATCGTGCGGGTGAGCGACGAGGAGATCGCCGAAGCCATGCGCCTCTACCACGAAACCACCCACAACACCGCCGAAGGTGCCGGCGCCGCCGCCCTGGCTGCACTGATGCAGGAGCGTGGGCGTCAGGCGGGTAAGCGGGTGGCGGTGGTGCTCAGTGGCGCGAACGTGGATCGCGGGCGCTATGCGCAGGTGTTGATGGATATGAAAGATCCTGTATGAAAGTGTTGAAAGGAGGTGCTATCTTTATTTGATAGCATTTTCCGATGAACACTCGATATCGCAAGATTCTGGACAGCATCTTCAGAGCTCCGACCACACCCACATTGCCGTTCGCCGAAATCGAGGCTCTGGTACTGCATCTTGGCGGCCAGGTGCTGGAGCGGCAGGGTTCCAGGGTCAAGATGCTGTTGGGCGAGCAGTGCTGGCGCTGCCACCGCCCCCATCCTGGCAAGGAAGCCAGGCGATATCAGCTAGAAGAGGCCCGCGAGTTCCTGCTGCGGGCGGGAGTCCGACCATGAGCTGCATGCGATACAAAGGGTATGCCGCCCGCATCGAGTACGACGCGCGTGACGATATTTTCGTCGGCCGCGTGCTCGGCCTGCGGGACATCATCAGCTTCCACGCCAGCGCCGTGCCTGCGTTGCACGAGGCGTTCCGTGAGGCACTCGACGACTACCTGGCCGATTGTGCCGAACAGGGCGTCACTCCCGAAAAACCGGCCTCGGGCAAGGTCATGTTGCGTATCCGCCCAGAAGTGCACGCTGCCGCCAGCCTTGCCGCCAGGGTTGCCGGCAAGAGCCTGAACCAATGGGCCGACGAGGTCTTCGAGCAGGCGGCGATGGCCTGACCTGCAAAATCCTCCTGTACCGCCAGGGGGCATTCAGGTTCAATCGCTGACTTTCGTCCGCAGTCGAGCCTGCCATGCCCTTTTCCAATGGTTTCCTCCTCAGCCTGTCCCTGTGCCTGGACATCGGCGTGGCCAACATCGCCATGATTACCCTGGCCATGCAGCGGGGGTTTCTTCAGGGTTTCTGGCTTGGGCTGGGGACCTGCGTCGGCGATCTCATCTACGCCATTGCGGCCCTGGCCGGCATGACCGTTTTGCTGCAGTTCGAAAGCGTGCGCTGGACGTTGTGGCTGGGGGGCTCCGCGTTATTGGCGTGGTTCGCGGTGAAGATGCTGCTGGCGGCGTGGCGCGGCGGGCACCTGGAGTCGCGTGGCCAGGTAGTGGTCGAATCGGGCTGGCGCGAATTCCTGCGCGGGATCTTCCTGGCCATGTCATCGCCCAGCGCGATTCTCTGGTTTGCCGCAGTCGGCGGCGTGCTGATCTCCCGCTCCGGCGCCGGCAGCGCGCTGGATGCAGGCCTGTTCCTCGGTGGCTTCTTTGCCGCCGGGCTGCTCTGGTGTGTCTCGTTGTGCGGTATCGCCAGTCATGGCGGGCGGTTGCTTGGCGATCGCCTGCTGACCTGGTCGTACCTGTTGTCGGCGGCGATCTTCTGCTATTTCGCAGGTTACGTGGTGCTCTCCGGTTACCGCGAATTCATCCTGGCAGTACCGGCCTGATCATTCTGGCGGTTCTGTGCTGCTGACAGTTTTTTCTCATCGGGTTGTCGATTCTCCATTTTCCCGTTCGACCATGGGTGAAGGCGCCGGAATGCACCGGCGCCAATCATTGTTGAACGCTGGGAGGAAGTACTGATGAACAGCGCAGCCGAAACTGAACTTCGTGAACTGATCGAGCAGTGGATGCAGGCCGTGCGCGCGCGTGACGTGGACCGTATCGTGGCACCCTATGACGACGACATTCTCGCCTTCGATGCCATCCAGGCCCTGCAGTTCAAGGGCAAGGCCGCCTACCGCGCACACTGGGAAATGTGCATGGGCATGTGCACGGGGCCGATGGTCTTCGAACTGGCAGAGCTGAAGGTATACGCCGACGGCGACCTGGCCCTGGCCCATTGGCTCAACCGCTGTGGCCCGGCCGACGACGAAAGACTGTGCGGCTTCATGCGCGCCACGGTCGGCTATCGGCGCAGCGGCGGCCAATGGCAAGTGATCCACGAGCATTGGTCGGCGCCGTTCGACATGGAAACGCAAAAAGCCTTGTTCGACCTCAAGCCCTGATACCGCTCATCGCCCACCGCACCGAGCCGACCTGCTGGAGACGATCATGAAATACCTGTGCCTGGTCTATTGTGATGAAGCGCTGTTGCACAGCTTGCCCGACAGCCCCGAAGACGCCGAATGCATGGCCTACGCCGAATCCATCCAGGGCAGCGGGCGGATGCTCGCCGCCGAGGCGCTCAAGCCTGTGCAGACGGCCACCACGGTACGTGTACGCGCCGGGCGCATGAGCCTGACCGATGGCCCGTTCGCCGAAACCAAGGAGCAACTGGCCGGTTTCTACCTGGTCGACGCCCGTGACCTCAACGAGGCGCTGAACATCGCCAAGGGCATCCCGGCAGCCCGGGTGGGCAGCGTCGAGGTTCGGCCGGTGCGTGAACTGCAACCCTGACGCAACGGGAGAAAAGCCGCATGAGTCAGCAGGGAAAGCCCGATTGATGGTGGGGGAAGCGCAAGTCCGCCAGGAGGTGGAGGCTGTCTACCGCCGCGATTCGCGGCGGATCCTGGCGACCCTCATCCGCCTGCTGGGGGACTTCGACCTGGCCGAGGAGGCCATGCACGATGCCTTCTTCATTGCCGTGCAGCGCTGGCAGCGCGATGGTATCCCCGACAACCCGCGGGCCTGGCTGGTGTCTGTCGGCCGCTTCAAGGCCATCGATGCGCTGCGCCGAAGTGCCCGCTTCGACCGCTCCCAGGCCGACCTGATCATGTTGCTCGAACGCGAAGCCGACGATCCGGGCGAGCAGACGTTGCTGGCCGATGACCGTCTGCGGCTGATCTTTACCTGCTGCCACCCGGCACTGGCCTCTGACGCCCAGGTACCGCTGACCCTGCGCGAGGTGTGTGACCTGACCACCGAGCAGATCGCCCGTGCCTTCCTGCAAAGCCCGGCCACCATCGCCCAGCGCATCGTGCGTGCCAAGGCCAAGATCCGCGATGCGAAGATTCCCTATCAGGTGCCGGAGCTGAGCGAGCTGCCCGAGCGCCTGGAAAGCGTGCTGCGGGTCATCTACCTGGTGTTCAACGAAGGCTATTCGGCCTCGGCGGGCGAAGATGTCACCACCCGCGAGCTGACCGATGAGGCAATCCGCCTGGGGCGCCTGGTGGCCCAGTTGCTGCCCGATGCCGAAGTGCATGGCCTGCTGGCGCTGATGCTGCTCCAGGCATCGCGGCAGAGGGCGCGCAGCACCGCCGATGGCGAGCTGGTGCTGCTGGATGAGCAGGATCGCAGCCTGTGGGATCGCGGGCAGATCGAAGAGGGCAGCCAGCTGGTCCAGCAGGCACTGCGCAGTCGCGACTTCGGGCCGTATACCGTGCAGGCGGCCATAGCCGCGGTGCATGCCGAAGCACCCAGCGCCGAGGCCACGGATTGGGACGAGATCATCGGCCTGTACGATGTGCTGCAGCGCCACTGGCCATCAGCGGTGGTGGAGCTGAACCGGGCGGCGGCGCTGGCCAGGCGGGACGGCGCCCAGGTGGGGTTGCAGGCGGTGGAGGCAATCCTGCAGCGGGGCGAGCTGGGTGATTACCACCTGGCCCATGCCGCGCGCGCCGAACTGCACCGGCAGCTGGGCAACCTCGATCAGGCCCGGGATGCCTGGAGGCAAGCGCTGACGCTTACCCGCCAGGGGCCGGAACGGCGGCATATCGAACGGCGGTTACGCGAACTGGGCTGAGCTATCGCCAGCGTGCCCGCGATGGCCGGCGTGGTGAATCAGCTGGCGACAAAGTTCGGCGGGCTGACCAGCTCGACCGTCTGCTGCTTGCGCGGCGCGAGGATCTCGGCCTCGCCACTGACGACCAGCTCATCGTTCTGGTTGTACACATTGGTGGCGATGCGCACCTTGAACTTGGGCAGCTTCTCGAGAATTTCCAGGCGCACGGTCAGCTCATCGCCGATCTTCACTGGCTTCTGGAAGCTCATCTGCTGGCCCAGGTAGATGGTGCCCGGGCCAGGCAGGGTGCAGGCGACAGCGGCGCTGATCAGCGCGCCACTGAACATGCCATGGGCGATGCGTTCGCGGAACATGCTCTTGGCGGCGAATTCGGCATCCAGGTGCACCGGGTTGTGGTCGCCGGACATGGCGGCGAACAGCTGGATGTCGCGCTCTTCGACAGACTTCTTGTACTCAGCTTTCTGGCCGACTTCGAGGGCTTCGTAAGGGGTGTTGGTGACCTGGGTCATCGAGGCTTCCTTGTAGGGCGGGCGAGGTGGCCGATCATTCACTGCGGGCAGGGCGGCCAAGGGCCAGCGCCTGCTCCAGCCAGCCGATGATCTCGGCGGTGACCTCGTCGCGATGGGTTTCGTTGAGCACTTCGTGGCGTGCGCCGGGGTAGATGCGCAACTGTACATGACGGTTGCCGGTCGCGCGCAGGGCGTCGGCCAGATGGATGAGACGCTTGCCGGCACTCACCGGATCACATTCGCCGCCGAGCACCAGGATGGGCAGGTTCGGGTCGATCTGCCCGAGATGCCTGGGCTGGCTGATCTGCGCCAGCCCCTGCAGCAGGTCGAGCCACAGCTGGTTGCTGCAACGGAAGCCGCACAAGGGGTCGGCGATGTACTTGTCCACTTCCCCGGCATCGCGGCTGAGCCAGTCGAACGCCGTGCGGTTGGGTTTGAAGGCCTTGTTGAACGAGCCGAACGACAGCCAGTCGATCAGCGCGCTCTTGCCCAGGGGGCCTTGGCGCCACGCTTCGAAGCGGGCGATCAGGCGCGCGGCCCGGTACAGTGCCACTGGCTGGAAGTTCGAACCGCTGAGGATCGCGCCTTGCAGGCTGGCGCTGTGGTGCAGCAGGTAGGCCTGGGCGATGTAGCTGCCCATGCTGTGGCCGAACAGGAACAACGGGGTGCCCGGGAACTGCTGGCCGACGTGCTGGGCCAACAGGCCCAGGTCGTTGACTACGGCATTCCAGCCATTATGGCGGGCGAACAGGCCCAGGCTGCCCAGCTCGGCGGTACGGCCATGGCCGCGCAGGTCGGGGGCGAGCAGCGCGTAGCCGGCAGCGTTGAGGGCATGCCCCAGGCGCTGGTAGCGCCCGGCATGCTCGGCCATGCCGTGGGCCAGCAACACCACGGCCTTGACCGGCGTGGCGGGCAGCCATTGATGAACATGGAGGCTGCAATGCTCGCTGGCGGGGAGCCAGAAGGCGTCATGGGGCATGGCGGATCCTTGCGCGCGGAGGTTCGCCAACAGTGTATGCGCAAAGCGCTCGATTGCAGGAAGGGCAGAAAAGAGATTCACAATGTTAATGGCGGCACTTGGCGTATTTGCCACCCTCGACAGAGCTGCTAACGTCGGCTGAACACCTTTTTGCCATCAGGCGATCAGGTCAGGGACGTCCCGGTAGAGGAACAACAATAAATGCAAGCCGATTTCTGGAACGACAAGCGCCCGGCGGGCGTGCCTTCCACCATTGACATGAATGCCTATACGTCAGTCGTCGACGTTTTCGAGCGCTCCTGCAAGCGCTTCGCCGACCGGCCGGCATACAGCAACCTCGGCGTCACCCTGAGCTACGCGGACCTCGACCGTTACTCGGCGGCCTTTGCCGGCTGGTTGCAGCAGCACACCGACCTGGTGCCGGGCGACCGCATCGCGGTGCAGATGCCCAATGTCCTGCAATACCCCATCGCGGTGTTCGGCGCCATGCGTGCCGGCTTGATCGTGGTCAACACCAACCCGCTGTACACCGAGCGCGAGATGCGCCATCAGTTCAAGGACTCCGGCGCCCGCGCGCTGGTGTACCTGAACATGTTCGGCAAGCGCGTGCAGGAGGTGCTGCCCGACACCGGCATCGAGTACCTGATCGAAGCGAAGATGGGCGACTTGCTGCCGGCGGCCAAGGGCTGGCTGATCAACACCGTGGTCGACAAGCTGAAGAAAATGGTACCGGCCTACCAGTTGCCCCAGGCGGTGTCGTTCAAGCAGGTCCTGCGCCAGGGGCAACGTATCAGTCACCAGGCGGTGGTGCAGACACTCGATGATGTCGCGGTGCTGCAGTACACCGGCGGGACCACGGGCCTGGCCAAGGGGGCCATGCTCACCCACGGCAACCTGGTGGCCAACATGCTTCAGGTCCTGGCCTGTTTCGGCCAGCACGGGCCCGATGGCCAGCCGCTGATCAAGCAAGGGCAGGAGGTGATGATCGCGCCGCTGCCGCTGTACCACATCTATGCCTTTACCGCGAACTGCATGTGCATGATGGTGACCGGCAATCACAACGTGCTGATCACCAACCCCCGCGACATTCCTGGGTTCATCAAGGAACTGGGCAAGTGGCGGTTCTCGGCGCTGGTAGGCCTGAATACCCTGTTCGTCGCGCTGATGGACAACCCGGGGTTCAAGTCGCTGGATTTCTCCGCGCTGAAGATCACCAATTCCGGCGGCACCGCGCTGGTCAAGGCCACCGCCGAGCGCTGGGAGGCGCTCACGGGTTGCCGCATCGTCGAAGGCTACGGCCTGACCGAGACCTCGCCTGCGGCCAGCACCAACCCCTATGGCCAGCTGGCGCGCCTGGGAACGGTGGGGATCCCGGTGCCTGGCACGGGGTTCAAGGTGATCGACGATGACGGCCATGAACAACCGTTGGGCGAGCGCGGCGAGTTGTGCATCAAGGGGCCGCAGGTGATGAAGGGCTATTGGCAGCAGCCGGAGGCTACCGCCCAGGTGCTGGACAGCGAAGGCTGGCTGAAGACCGGCGACATTGCGATCATCGATCCGGATGGTTACACCCGGATCGTCGACCGCAAGAAAGACATGATCATCGTCTCGGGCTTCAACGTGTATCCCAACGAGATCGAGGACGTGGTGATGGGGCATCCGCAGGTGGCCAGCTGCGCGGTGATCGGCGTGCCGGACGAGCGTACCGGCGAAGCGGTGAAGCTGTTCGTGGTGCCGCGTGCGGGCGGGGTGAGCGTCGATGAGCTCAAGGCGTTCTGCAAGAGCAACTTCACCGGTTACAAGGTGCCCAAGCACATCGTGCTGCGCGAGTCGTTGCCGATGACCCCGGTGGGCAAGATCCTGCGTCGGGAATTGCGGGACATCGCCTGAAGGTAGGAGCGGCGGTGCGATTTGTCCCGCGATTGCGTCAGCCTGGGCGACAGTGTTGCCATGAATGACGCCATCGCGGGCCAGGCGCGCTCTCACAGATCCTCTCTAGGCCCGGGCTTTGAGGCGGATTCGCGACATTTTGTATAATTACTCTAAAAATGACCTGTATTGTTCATTGAGTCATTTTTGTGACCCGTCGGCCCATTTCGGCCTCTAGGCGACCCCTTGCAAAGCTGTTACTCTCGGCGCGCTTTCAGAGGATCCGGTTTGCAATGAACCGGCGTCTCATATCAATAATAAGCGCATCGACGCATACCGAATTCGCTGTTGCTGAAGGAGCGGGCTTCCATGATCGAACATTTTTGGAAGGATAAGTACCCAGCCGGGGTCACGGCGGACATCAATCCTGACGAATTCCCCAATATCCAGGCGGTACTCAAGCAATCCTGCCAACGCTTTGCCGACAAACCTGCCTTTAGCAACCTGGGCAAGACCATCACCTACGGCGAGCTGTACACCTTGTCCGGTGCCTTCGCCGCCTGGCTGCAGCAGCACACCGACCTGAAGCCGGGTGACCGCATCGCGGTCCAGTTGCCCAACGTCCTGCAGTACCCTGTCGCCGTGTTCGGCGCCATGCGTGCCGGGCTGATCGTGGTCAACACCAACCCGCTGTACACCGCGCGGGAGCTGGAGCACCAGTTCAACGATTCCGGCGCCAAGGCGCTGGTGTGCCTGGCCAACATGGCTCACCTGGCGGAAAAGGTGGTGCCCAAGACCCAGGTCAAACACGTCATTGTCACCGAAGTGGCCGACTTGTTGCCACCACTCAAGCGCCTGCTGATCAACAGCGTCATCAAGTACGTGAAGAAAATGGTGCCGGCCTACCACCTGCCGGGCGCGGTGCGCTTCAACGACGCGCTGGCGCTGGGCAAGGGCGGCGCGGTCACCGAGGCCAACCCGCAGCCCGGCGACGTCGCCGTGCTGCAGTACACCGGCGGCACCACCGGCGTGGCCAAGGGCGCGATGCTCACCCATCGCAACCTGGTGGCCAACATGCTGCAGTGCCGTGCGCTGATGGGCTCGAACCTGCACGAAGGTTGCGAGATCCTCATCACTCCGCTGCCGCTGTATCACATCTACGCCTTCACCTTCCATTGCATGGCCATGATGCTGATCGGCAACCACAACGTGCTGATCAGCAACCCGCGCGACCTGCCGGCGATGGTCAAGGAACTGGGCAAGTGGAAGTTCAGCGGCTTCATCGGCCTCAACACGCTGTTCGTCGCCCTGTGCAACAACGAGACCTTCCGCAACCTCGATTTCTCGGCGCTGAAGATCACCCTGTCCGGCGGCATGGCTCTGCAGCAGAGCGTGGCCGAGCGCTGGAAGGCGGTGACTGGTTGCGCCATCTGCGAAGGCTACGGCATGACCGAGACCAGCCCGGTGGCGGCGGTCAATCCGACCTCGGCCAACCAGTTGGGCACCATCGGCATCCCGGTGCCGTCCACCCTGTGCAAGATCGTCGACGACAACGGCCAGGAACTGCCCCTGGGCGAGGTGGGCGAGCTGTGCATCAAGGGGCCGCAGGTGATGAAGGGCTACTGGCAGCGTGAAGACGCCACCGCCGAGATCATCGACAGCAACGGCTGGCTGAAAACCGGTGACATTGCCCTGATCCAGCCGGACGGCTACATGCGCATCGTCGACCGCAAGAAAGACATGATCCTGGTGTCCGGTTTCAACGTGTACCCCAACGAGCTCGAAGACGTGCTGGCCGCGCTGCCGGGCGTGATGCAGTGCGCCGCCATCGGTATCCCGGACGAGAAATCCGGCGAAGTGATCAAGGTGTTCATCGTGGTCAAGCCTGGCATGACGCTGACCAAGGAACAGGTCATGGAGCACATGCGCGCCAACGTCACCGGCTACAAGGTGCCCAAGGCCATCGAGTTCCGCGATGCGCTGCCGACCACCAACGTCGGCAAGATCCTTCGCCGCGAGCTGCGTGACGAAGAGCTGAAGAAGCAGGGCCTGAAAAAGATCGCCTGATCTGCAGCCTGCTTTGGGATTGGAACGTGGGAGCGGCGGTGCGCCGATGCGACTTGCCCCGCGATAGCGTCAGGTCAGGCAACGTTGTTGCCCGAGTCGACGCCATCGCGGGTCAAGTCGCACCGGCGCACCGCCGCTCCCGTTTTGTGTTATGAAGCTCAGCGCAGCTTTTCCAGCATCTGGTAGTACCACATTCCCGCCGCCAGCAGCGGATTGCCCAGCAAGTCGCCCATCGGCACCTTGATGTGCTTGCACGCCGCGAAGGTATCGAACTTCTCCAGCGTCCCGGTCAAGGCCTCGGCCATGATCTCGCCCATGATGTGGCTGGTGGCGATGCCGTGCCCGGAGTACCCCTGGCAGTACCAGACGTTGTCCGACAGCTTGCCCAGTTGTGGGATGCGGTTGACCACGATGCCCATGGCGCAGCTCCACTGGAACTCGATCGGCACGCCCTTGAGCGCCGGGAAGGTGCGCTCGATGCATGGGCGCAGCTCGCCCTCGATGTCTCGCGAATCGCGTCCGGAGTAGTTGGCGCCGCCGCCGAACAGCAGGCGTTTGTCGGCGGTCAGGCGGTAGTAGTCGAGGACGAAGCGGCAGTCGTACACGGCCAGATCCTGCGGGTTGATCTGGTCGGCCAGGTCGCCCAGTGGCGCGGTGGTGACGATGCCGCCCATGGCCGGGAAGATCTTGCCCTTGAGCTGGCGTTTTTCCAGTTTGTGGTAGACGTCGCCGGCCAGCATCACCTGGCGTGCCTCGATGCGCCCGTTGGCGGTAACCACGGCCGGGCGGGGGCCGTGGATGATCTCCAGCACTTCGGAATTCTCGAACACCAGCGCGCCGAGGCCATGGGCGGCGCGGGCTTCGCCCAGGCACAGGTTGAGCGGATGCAGGTGCAGGTTGCGGCGGTTCTTCAACGCGCCGAGGTACAGCGGGCTTTGCAGGTGCTGCTGCATGGCCTCGCGGTCGAGCAATTGCACCAGGCCGCCCATGCCGCGGCGCTGGGCTTCGGCTTCGAAGGCGCGCAGTTCGGTCATGTGCGACGGTTTCATCGCCGCGTGCAGGTGGCCGTGCTTGAGGTCGCACTGGATGCCGTAGCGTTCGACACGCTGTTCGATGATCTGGTGGCCGCGCCAGCGGAGGTGCCAGATGAAGTCGTCCACCTCGGCGCCCAGACGGTCGCGCATCTGCGTGCGCATGGCCTCGTCGCCCGACAGGCTGCCGGTGACCTGGCCACCGTTGCGCCCGCTGGCGCCCCAGCCGATGCGGTTGGTCTCGACGATGGCTACCTTCAGGCCACGCTCGGCCAGCTCCACCGCAGTGGCCACGCCGGTGAAGCCGCCGCCGATGATCGCCACGTCCACCTGCACCGTGCCCTTGAGCGTGGGGTATTCGGTCGCGTCATTGAGGGTGGCGCTGTAGTAGGACGGCGCACGCTGTGCCGGCCTGTTGTTGACTGCTGCGTTCATGGGTGTTCCTTGTTGTAGTTCGTCTGTCAGGCCTGGTGCAGGTACCAGCGCCAGTCCTGTTCGCCGACTTCGGCCATGAACTGGCGGTACTCGGCGCGCTTGACCTTCAGGTACACGCCGAGGAAGGCCTCGCCCAGCGCCTCCCGGGCCCAGGCCGACTGCTCCAGGGTTTCCAGGGCAGTCAGCCAGTCGGTGGGCAGGTACTCGCTGGCCTGGGCATAGCCGTTGCCTTCGACCGGCGCGCCGGGATCGAGCTGTTCGCGGATGCCCTGGTGCGCGGCAGCAAGTATCGCGGCGGCGGCCAGGTAGGGGTTGGCGTCGGCGCCGCAGATACGGTGCTCCACATGCCGGCTGTTGGCCGGGCCGCCGGGCACGCGCAGGCTGACGGTGCGGTTGTCCACGCCCCAGGTCGGCGCCAGCGGGGCATAGCTGTTGGCCTGGAAGCGGCGGAACGAGTTGGCGTTGGGGCAGAACAGCAGCAGCGACTCACGCAGGTGACGCAGCATGCCGGCCACCGCCTGGCGCAACAGTGGGGTGCCGGCCTTGTCTTCGCTGGCGAATAGGTTGTTGCCAGCGGCGTCCGCCAGGCTCAGGTGCATGTGCATGCCGGTGCCGGCCAGTTGCGCGAACGGCTTGGCCATGAAGCACGCCTGCATGCCATGGGCATTGGCAGTGCCCTTGACCAGACGCTTGTAGCGCACGGCCTGGTCCATGGCCTGGAGCGCATCGCCGTGCTCCAGGGTAATTTCCACCTGCCCCGGGGCGTACTCGGAGATCGCCGTGCGCACAGGGATGTCCTGGGCCTTGCAGGCAGCATACAGATCGGCAAGGAACGGTTCGATCTGCTCCAGCTCGCGCAAGCCATAGACCTGGGTACCGCGCGGGCGGCCGCCGTCGCTGTCCAGCGCCGGCTGTGGCCGGCCCTGGCTATCGCGCTGCTGGTCGAGCAGGTAGAACTCCAGCTCGCAGGCCATCACTGGGTGATAACCCTCGGCCTTGAGGGCGTCGATCACCCGCAGCAGCACATGACGCGGATCCGCCACGCTGGCCGGCAGGCCTTCGCTGGGGTGCATGCTGACCTGCACGGCGGCGGTCGGCACCCGGCGCCAGGGCAGGCGCACCAGGCTGCCATCCAGCGGGTAGGCGCGGCAGTCGATGTCGCCGACGTCCCAGACCAGACCGGAGTCTTCCACGTCGTCGCCGTTGAGGGTCAGGCCGAGGATGGTGCTGGGCAGCGGGCGGCCGCTTTCGAACACGGCCAGCAGTTCCTCGCGATGCAGCAGCTTGCCGCGGGGTACGCCGTTGGCGTCGAGGATGAACAGTTCGATCAGGTCGATATCGGGGTTGTCGGCCAGGAAACGCCTGGCTTGCTCGGCAGGGGCAAAGTGCATGGTGGATTCGCTCTGGGGCACACGGGACCGCCGCGCAGGCGAGCGGTCAGGCTGAGTCAATCGGCCAGAGGATGGCCGGGTCGGGTCAGGAGTGCGTGAGCGACGTGTCCGGTGGGCGCGCGTGACGGCAATGCCACAGCGCCCAGAACGCCAGGATGATATGGACCAACGGATTTTCACCGGCACGGGCCCGAGCCTTCGGCAGCGAAGGGTAGGGCAGCGGGCGGGCGATCATCGGGTCGGGAAGCATCCCAGGATACTCACATGGCCTGTAAGGTTGATTAAAGCAGTGAATGGCGACGTTCATTCCGGTGGGAGCTAAACATTGGCAAGGTTTGCCTACCGCTTCGCAGGAGCTTAGGAAGCTTCCCACAGCTTTATCGGACCCAGGCTAATTTGCAGGGCCAGGGCCAGAGGTGAAAGTCGCTAAGTTCTGCAGGATAGGCAAGCGACAGGGACAGCCATGCAAGCACAAAGGACTTATCAGGATTATCTAAACAAGGAACGGTCATGTCGTGGATTTTCCTCATGCTCATTGCCATTGTCGTCGGACTTTTCGTTGATTGGGCATGTCGCTCAACACGGGTCAGGATTTTTCTGTATGTGGTTTGCATGAGCGCTGGCATGACGAGTTGTACGCAACTGGCTAATCGGCAGTTCTTACTGCTCGATGGACTTGAGTGGATGATACTTTTTGTCTCTGTTGCTACGCCGCTACTCTATAAACGCTCATCTTATTTCGAGCGAGATAGAGATTGATGATGCGTGGGCCTCTCGTGGGTCAAGCCCCCTGCCACAGGCTTTTCGATTTGGCCATGGGAGCGAGCTGCTCCCGCGACAGGATTGAAGGGTAGCCATGACTGAGATCTTTCTTCTTACCCTTTATGGGCTGGTCGCCGGCCTATTGCTTGACTGGGCATGTCGCTCACCAACGCTAAGATGCTGCGTCTGCGTGGCTTTGATGGCAACGGGCATAACGGCGTGCACACAACTTGGTGAGCGTGAATTCTTGCGGCTGGATGGGATGTACTGGTGGTTTCTGTGTGATGCAGTTGCAACGCTGCTGCTTTTCAAGCGTTCCCGCTATTTCGAGCGTGACCGCGACTGAACGGCGGGCACAGGCAGCATCGATTTCGCAAATCTGCGACAATCGCGCCTCTTACGCCTGCCGATCATGAAAAAGCAGCATTCGCCTGCATCATTAAAAAGCCCCATGACAGACCACGCCATCGACCAACTGCTGAACAACCTCGACCACGCCATGATCGCCGACCGCCATCGGCTGCGTCGGCAATTGCACGAATTGCGCAAGCGCCCCGACGAGGGCAAGCTCGCGCAGTGGGTGGAAAAGGTCCAGGCGTCCTGCGCCCAGGTCACCGCGCGCCAGCAGAGCGTGCCGAGCATTCGCTACGACGACAACCTGCCCATCGCCGCCAAGCGCGACGAGATCAAGAAGGCCCTGGCCGAGCACCAGGTGCTGGTGATCGCTGGCGAGACAGGTTCGGGCAAGACCACCCAGTTGCCGAAGATCTGCCTGGAGCTGGGCCGTGGCAGCCGCGGTCTGATCGCCCACACCCAGCCTCGGCGGATCGCCGCGCGCAGCGTGGCGGCGCGGGTCGCCGAGGAGCTGGGCACGCCGTTGGGGGCGCTGGTGGGCTACCAGGTGCGCTTCGAGGACCAGAGCGATTCGAACACCCTGGTCAAGCTGATGACCGACGGTATCCTGCTGGCTGAGACCCAGCACGACCGCTTCCTCGAACGCTACGACACGATCATCGTCGACGAGGCTCACGAGCGCAGCCTGAACATCGACTTCCTGCTCGGCTACCTCAAGACCCTGCTGCATCGCCGTCCGGAACTGAAGCTGATCATCACCTCGGCGACCATCGATCTGGAGCGTTTCTCCAAGCACTTCGACGGCGCGCCGATCATCGAGGTGTCCGGCCGTACCTACCCGGTGGAAACCTGGTACCGCCCGCTGACCAGCGAGCAGGACGAGGAGGGCAACCAGGTCGAGGAAGACCTCTCGGTCGACCAGGCGATCCTCGCCAGCCTAGACGAGATCGCCCAGCACGAGCGCAGCCAGGGCAAGGGCCCGGGCGACGTGCTGGTGTTCCTGCCCGGCGAGCGCGAGATCCGCGACGCCGCCGAGATCCTGCGCAAGGCGCAGTTGCGCCACACCGAGATCCTGCCGCTGTATGCGCGGTTGTCGCCGGCCGAGCAACAGCGGATCTTCCAGTCCCACAGCGGCCGGCGCGTGGTGCTGGCGACCAACGTCGCCGAGACTTCGCTGACGGTGCCGGGCATCCGCTACGTGATCGACAGCGGCACCGCCCGCATCAGCCGCTACAGCTACCGCGCCAAGGTTCAGCGCCTGCCCATCGAAGCCGTTTCGCAGGCCAGCGCCAACCAGCGTAAAGGCCGCTGCGGCCGGGTCGAGCCGGGTATCTGCATCCGCCTGTACAGCGAGGATGACTTCAACGGCCGGCCGGCGTTCACCGATCCGGAGATCCTGCGCACCAACCTGGCGGCGGTGATCCTGCAGATGCTGCACCTGCGCCTGGGCGCGATCGACGCCTTCCCGTTCATCGAGCCGCCGGATGGCAAGGCCATCAGTGACGGCTTCAACCTGTTGCAGGAGCTGTCGGCGGTCAACCGCGAGAACCAGCTGACACCGCTGGGCCGCCAATTGGCGCGTCTGCCGATCGATCCTCGTATGGGCCGCATGCTGCTCGAAGGTGCCCGCCAGGGCAGCCTGCAGGAAGTGCTGATCGTCGCCAGCGCATTGTCGGTGCAGGACCCGCGCGAGCGCCCACCGGAGCGCCAGCAGGCCGCCGACCAGGCCCATGCCCAGTGGAAGGATGTCGATTCCGACTTCGCCGCGCTGGTCAATCTATGGCGCGGTTTCGAGGAGCAGCGCCAGGCGCTGACCGCCAACCCGCTGCGCAACTGGTGCCGCAAGAACTTCCTCAACTACTTGCGCTTGCGCGAGTGGCGCGACGCCCACCGCCAGCTGGCGCTGATCTGTCGCGACCTGCAACTGACGATGAACAAGGATGCCTGCGACTATCAGCGCATGCACAAGGCGATTCTCAGCGGCCTGCTCAGCCAGATCGGCCAGAAGACCGAGGAGGGCGACTATCAGGGTGCGCGTCAGCGGCGGTTCTGGATTCACCCGTCGTCGGGCATTGGCCGCAAGCGGCCGCAATGGGTGATGGCTGCCGAACTGGTGGAAACCACCAAGCTGTATGCGCGCATGGTGGCCAAGATCGAGCCGGACTGGATCGAGCCGCTGGCCACCCACCTGATCAAGAAGAACCACTTCGAACCGCACTGGGAGAAGAAGCGCGGCCAGGTGGTGGCCTACGAGCAGATCACCTTGTACGGGTTGATCCTGGTCGGACGCCGCCCGGTGCATTTCGGCCCGATCGACCCCGTCACTTCCCGCGAGCTGTTCATCCGCGATGGCCTGGTCGGCGGCGAGATTCAGTCCCGGGCCAAGTGCCTGGCGGCCAACAAGCGCCTGCTGGAGCAGCTCGACGAACTGGAGGCCAAGGCCCGTCGACGCGACATTCTCGCCGACGAAGAGACGCTGTACGCCTTCTACGAAGCGCGCCTGCCCGCAGAGATCCACCAGACCGCGACCTTCGATGCCTGGTACCGGATGACCAGCCAGAAGGACGCCAACCTGCTGATCATGCGCGAGGAGGACGTACTGGCCCGCGAGGCCAGCGAGGTCACCGCAGCGCAGTACCCGGATCACTTGCAGGTGGGCGAACTGCGCCTGTCGCTGAGCTACCACTTCGAACCGAACCATCCACGTGACGGCGTGACCGTGCGGGTGCCGGCGCCGTTGCTGCCCAACCTGCCGGGCGAACGCCTGGAATGGCTGGTGCCGGGCCTGCTCGAGGCCAAGTGCATCGCCCTGGTGCGCAACCTGCCCAAGGCCCTGCGCAAGAACTTCGTGCCGGTGCCGGACTTCGTCAAGGCGGCACTGTCGCGCATGGTCTTCGGCCAGGGCGCGTTGCCCCAGGCACTTGGCCATGAGCTGCTGCGCATGACCGGGGCGCGGGTGTCCGACGAGGCCTGGGCGGAAGCGACCGGGCTGGTGGAAGGCCATCTGCGCATGAACATCGAAGTGGTCGATGCCCAGGGCAAGTTCCTCGGCGAGGGCCGCGACCTGGCCGAACTGACTGCCCGTTTTGCCGCCGCCAGCCAGGCCGCCCTGGCCTTGCCGCGCAACGACAAGGCCGAGCAGCCGGTGCAGGCCAAGGTATTCGAGCAAGTGGCGCAGACCGCCCAGCAGAAGATCGCCGGGCTGTCGATGACCGTGTACCCGGCACTGGTCGAGGACAACGGCACGGTGCGCGAGGGGCGGTTCTCGACCCAGGCTGAGGCCGAGTTCCAGCACCGACGTGCCCTGCAGCGCCTGCTGCTGCAACAGCTGGCCGAGCCGGCCAAGTTCCTGCGCGGCAAGCTGCCGGGGCTGACCGAATTGGGCTTGCTGTATCGCGAATTGGGCCGGGTCGAGGCACTGGTGGAGGATATCCTGTTGGCCAGTCTCGACAGTTGCGTGCTCGAAGGCGAAGACCCGCTGCCCCGTGATGGCGCGGCCCTGGCCTCGCTGGCCGAACGCAAGCGCGGCAATTGGAGCGAGCATGCCGAGCGCCTGGCGCGCCTGACCTTGGAGGTGCTCAAGCTGTGGCATGGCTTGCAGAAGCGCTTCAAGGGCAAGATCGACCTGAGCCAGGCGGTGGCACTCAACGATATCAAGCAGCAACTGGCCAACCTGGTGTATCCGGGCTTCGTGCGCGAGACGCCGGGGGCCTGGTTCAAGGAATTGCCGCGGTATCTCAAGGCAGTGGAACTGCGCCTGGAGAAGCTGGGGTCGCAGGTGCAGAAGGACCGGGTGTGGAGTGGCGAGCTGGCCAATTGCTGGGCGCAATACCAGGCCCGTGCCGACAAGCATGCCCAGGAAGGCAAGCGCGATGAGCAACTGACCTTGTACCGCTGGCTGCTGGAGGAGTACCGGGTGTCGTTGTTTGCCCAGCAGTTGGGGACCAAGGTGCCGGTTTCCGACAAGCGACTGAGCAAGCAGTGGAGTCAGGTGGAAGCCTAACCGTTGCAACTTGTGGCAAACTTGACGGAATTTGCGGCCGCTTTGCGGCCCATCGCTGGCAAGCCAGCTCCCACAGGGTACGCATTGAACTGAGGGGAGCTGGCTTGCCAGCGATCGAGGGCCCAGCCCTCGTCTGCGAATTGGTACCAAGGTGCCATTATGTTGCCCTTTTCCCGGCCTGCGCCGCATGGCGATGGCCTTTGACCAGAGGAACGACCGTGCATAACGTCGTCATCAGCGGCACCGGCCTGTATACCCCGGCCCAGAGCATTTCCAACGAAGAACTGGTGGAGTCCTTCAACACCTGGGCACAGCGTTTCAACCGTGACAATGCCGCCGCCATCGAGCGTGGCGAAGTCGAGGCGGCGCCGCTGTCCGATGCCGCCTTCATCGAAAAGGCCTCGGGCATCAAGAGCCGCTTCGTCATGGACAAGGCCGGCATCCTCGATCCGCAGCGCATGAAACCGCGCCTGCCGGAGCGTTCCAACGACGAACAGTCGATCCTCTGCGAAATGGGCGTTGCCGCTGCGCGTCAGGCGCTGGAACGTGCCGGGCGCACCGCCGCCGATGTCGACGGGGTGATTGTCGCCTGCTCCAACCTGCAGCGCCCCTACCCGGCCATTGCCATCGAAGTGCAGCAGGCGCTCGGTATCGAGGGCTTCGCCTTCGACATGAACGTCGCCTGTTCGTCGGCCACCTTCGGCATCCAGACGGCAGCCAACAGCGTGCAGTTGGGCCAGGCCCGCGCGGTGCTGGTGGTCAGCCCGGAAATCTGCACCGGCCACTTGAACTTCCGTGACCGCGACAGCCACTTCATTTTTGGTGATGCCGCCACCGCGGTACTGATCGAACGTGCCGACCTGGCCACCTCCGCGCACCAGTTCGATATCGTCAGCACCAAGTTGTGGACCGCGTTCTCCAATAACATCCGCAACAACTTCGGCTTCCTCAACCGCGCCGCGGAAGAGGGTATCGGCTCGCGCGACAAGCTGTTCGTGCAGGAAGGCCGCAAGGTATTCAAGGAAGTCTGCCCGAAGGTCGCCGAGCTGATCGGCCAGCACCTGGACGAAAACGGCCAGCAGCCGAGCGACGTCCAGCGTTTCTGGCTGCACCAGGCCAACCTGAGCATGAACCACCTGATCGTCAAGAAGCTGCTGGGCCGCGAAGTGGACGAGCAAGAGGCCCCGGTGATTCTCGACCGTTATGCCAACACCAGCTCGGCAGGGTCGGTGATCGCCTTCCACCTGTACCAGGATGACTTGGCCAAGGGGTCGCTGGGTGTGCTGAGCTCGTTCGGCGCGGGTTATTCGATTGGCAGCGTGATCCTGCGCAAGCATTGATGCTTGCCTGACTCGTGGGAGCGGGCTTGCCCCGCGATTGCGTCATCAGCCTTTGCACAGCGGTAAGGTTGATGACGCCATCGCGGGGCAAGCCCGCTCCCACGTTCATTGCAGGCAAAAAAAGCGGGAAATGCTGGATGGGGTCAGCATTTCCCGCTTCAGGGTGGAGCCAAGGAGCCTGTTGCTTAGAACTTCGCTTCCAGATCCACCTGCAGGGTGTCTACGTCAGCATCGCTGTTCGGCAGGTTGGAGAAGTCGGTCTTGGCCATCAGGTAGGCCGCGCCCAGGGAGAAGTTCTTGTCGATCTCGTAGCCGACCTTGAACTTGTGGCCACGCGAACCGGTGAAGCCGTTGCCGAAGTCGGAATCGGTGAAGGCGCTGACCACCGCGTTACGCTGCACGTCGCGGTAGTTGTAGTCCAGGCTCCAGGCGCCGACCTTGGTTTTCAGGCCCGCCAGCCAAGCCTTGTCCTTGCCATCGGTGCTTTCGGTGTTCTTGACGAACTGGCCATAGGCCGAGAGCGGGATGGCAAAGCCGGTGAAGTCCACCTGGCCGAAACCTTCCACCAGGTTGAACTCGTTGGTGGTGTTGCCCAAGGCACGCAGGACGGTCGACTCCTTGTCGTTGTCGTAGCCGTAGATGCTGCCGCCCACGGTGAACTTGAGGGTGTCGGCCGCGTTGAACTTGGCACCCAGCTGGCCGTGGTACAGCTGCGCGTCGTGCTTGAACTGCACGCCGTCGCCGTCGACGTTGTCCTTGAGGGTGTAGTGGCCGGCACTGCCGAACAGCTCGGTGGCGCCCAGGTTGGTCTTGTAGGTGACCGCCACGCCTTCGGGGTTGATGTCGCTGTCCCAGATGATGTCGCCCATGCTCACCCATGGCTGGGCCATCTTGCCGCCGATCAGGTGCAGGTTGGGGATGGCGGTCGGGTGCCAGTCGAGGTAGGCCAGGTCGACCCACAGCGATTTCTTCTCGAAGTAGTTGT
The DNA here is from genome assembly GCF_001007005.1 of Pseudomonas sp. CCOS 191. Classification (NCBI taxonomy): domain Bacteria; kingdom Pseudomonadati; phylum Pseudomonadota; class Gammaproteobacteria; order Pseudomonadales; family Pseudomonadaceae; genus Pseudomonas; species Pseudomonas sp. CCOS 191. The sequence goes on along the minus strand of NZ_LN847264.1, from coordinate 4,458,835 downwards.
CCAGGCTCTGGTTGGTCGAGCGGGCATCGGCGCTGCTGCCGGTGGCCACACGCACGCCGGCGTCCACTTGCGGGTTGATCTCGCTGTAGAAGCCGACACGGGCGCGGACGCGCTCACGGTCCTGGTTGCCACTGCGCGAGATCGGGTTGTCGACGTTGACGTCTTCGTAACGCAGGCGCACATCACCCTTGATCTGGGTCTTGGCGGCCCACGCCACTTTCTGTTCGAACGAGCTCATGCGCTCGGACTGGGCCTTCTGGTCAGCCTTTTCCTTGGTTTCCTTTGCCAGGTCGCCCTGCAGTTCGTTGTACTGCGCCTGGTTGATCGAGCCATTGGCGCGGAGCATTTCGAGCAGCTTGGCGTCGACAGCAGCACTGGCCGGAGTACTCAGAGCCAGCATCATGCCGGTGAGGCTCACTCCAGTAAGTGTAGAAACAAGACGCATAAGGTTCTCCCTGTTGGAAAAAGTGGGGAGGCTCAAGCGCCCGCCCCCAAGTTGGCATGTCTTCGGAAAGGGCCTGACTAGACAGGTTCTGGGGTTCCGGAAAACAGGCGCAAGTATTGCGGGGGCGAATGACAGAATAATGTCTAAACAGTGGCACTGTTGTTAAGTAAAGCGGCCGTCATTTGAGTGTCACGGTCGACTTGGCAATACTGGCACTCTCTTTTCAGCGAGTTGCAAACGTGATCAGCCTCCACAGCCTTGCCCATCTGCGCGACCTGCCGGCGACCACCTGGGACGCGCTGGTGCCTGACGCCCAGCCGTTCCTGCGCCATGCCTTCCTCACGGCCATGGAGGACAGTGGCAGCGTGGTGCCTGACACTGGCTGGGCCGCCGAACACCTGGTGCTGGAACGCGACGGTGAGGTGCGGGCGCTGCTGCCTGCGTACCGCAAATGGCATTCCTTCGGCGAGTACGTGTTCGACCACGGCTGGGCCGATGCCTGCGAGCGCGCAGGTATCGCCTACTACCCCAAGCTGCTGGGTGCGGTGCCGTTCAGCCCGGTGACCGGCCCACGCCTGTTGGCCGCTGACCCGAGCGATGGCCTGTTGCTGTTGCAGGCCATCCCCGAGTACCTGGGCAAGGGCGGGCTGTCGGGCGCGCATATCAACTTCACCGACACTGCGCTGGATGAGGCCCTCGCCGGTCTGCCAGGCTGGATGGAACGCTTGGGTTGCCAGTTCCATTGGCGCAATCGGGGTTATCGCGACTTCCAGGACTTTCTCGACACCCTCAGCTCACGCAAGCGCAAGCAGATGCGCAAGGAGCGCGAACAGGTGGCGGGGCAGGGGATCGACTTCGCCTGGTATCGGGGCGACGAGCTAAGCGAGGCGCAGTGGGATTTTGTCTACCTGTGTTACGCCAACACCTACGCCGTGCGCCGACGCGCGCCCTACCTTACCCGTGAATTCTTTAGCCTGATCGCCGAGCGCATGCCCGAGGCCATCCGGGTGGTCATCGCCCGCCAGCAGGGGCGCGAGGTGGCCATGGCGCTCAGCCTGATCGGCGGTGACAGCCTGTATGGACGGTACTGGGGGTGCCTGGATGAATTCGACCGTCTGCATTTTGAGACCTGTTTCTACCAGGGCATGGATTTCGCCATTGGCGAAGGGCTGCAGCGTTTCGATGCCGGGGCCCAGGGTGAGCACAAGCTGATTCGCGGCTTCGAGCCGGTGATCACGCGGTCGTGGCATTACCTGATGCATCCGGGATTGCGCCGGGCGGTGGAGGATTTTCTCGGGCAGGAGCGGGTCGGGGTGCGGGCTTATGCCGAGGAGGCGCGGGGGATGTTGCCGTATCGCCAGGCATGAAGATCAAGGGGCAGGTGGGAGCGGGCAAGCCCGCTCCCACGCCGATTTTCCCATGCCGTTTTCTGTATCAATCCACCCCGACGAACCCACCCGTCTGGTGATGCCACAGCCGCGCATACAGGCCACGCTGCGCCAATAGCTCAGTGTGGCTGCCACTCTCGACGATATGCCCCTTGTCCAGCACGATCAGCCGGTCCATGCGGGCGATGGTCGACAGGCGGTGGGCGATGGCGATAACCGTCTTGCCTTGCATCAGCGTCTCCAGGCTCTCCTGGATCGCCGCCTCGACCTCCGAGTCCAGCGCTGAGGTGGCCTCGTCCATGATCAGGATCGGCGCGTTCTTCAGCAGCACCCGGGCAATGGCGATGCGCTGGCGCTGGCCGCCGGAGAGCTTCACGCCCCGCTCGCCGACATGGGCGTCGAAGCCGGTGCGGCCCTGGGCATCGGACAGCTGCGGGATGAACTCGTCGGCCCGCGCCCGGCGTACAGCCTCCCAGACCTCCTCGTCACTGGCATCCGGCCGGCCGTACAGCAGGTTGTCGCGGATCGAGCGGTGCAGCAGCGAAGTGTCCTGGGTGATCATGCCGATCTGCGCGCGCAGGCTGGCCTGGTTGACCTCTGCGATATCCTGGCCGTCGATGAGGATGCGCCCGCTGTCGATGTCGTACAGGCGCAGCAACAGGTTGACCAGGGTCGACTTGCCGGCGCCGGACGGGCCGATCAGGCCGATCTTCTCGCCGGGGCGGATATCCAGGTTCAAGGCATCGATCACCTTGCCGCCCTTGCCGTAGTGGAAGTCGACATGGTCGAAGCGCACCGCGCCGCGGCTGACCTTGAGTGCTGGCGCGTGGGGCTTGTCGCTGACGGTGACCGGCTGGGCGATGGTCTGCAGGCCGTCCTGGACCATGCCGATGTTCTCGAAGATGCCGTTGACCACCCACATGATCCAGCCGGACATGTTGACGATGCGGATCACCAGGCCGGTGGCCAGGGCGATGGCACCGACGCTGATCAGCGACTGGCTCCACAGCCACAGGGCAAGGCCCGTGGTTGCGACCACCAGCAGGCCGTTCAGCGAGGTGATGACCACGTCCATGCTGGTGATCACCCGCGAGGCCAGCTGGGTCTTCTCGGTCTGTTCGCTGATCGCCTCGCGGGCGTACTGCTGCTCGTAGTCGGTGTGGGCGAACAGCTTGAGCGTGGCGATGTTGGTGTAGCCATCGACGATGCGCCCCATCAGCTTGGAGCGGGCATCGGAGGAGATCACCGAGCGTTCCTTCACCCGCGGCACGAAGTAGTACAGCGCGCCGATATAGCAGGCGATCCACACCAGCAGCGGCAGCATCAGCCGCCAGTCGGCCTCGGCGAACAGCACCAGTGCGCTGATGGCATAGATCAGCACGTGCCACAGCGCGTCCACCGCCTGTACCGCCGAATCGCGCAGGGAGTTGCCGGTCTGCATGATGCGCTGGGCGATGCGCCCGGCGAAGTCGCTCTGGAAGAAGTTCAGGCTCTGCTTGAGCACATAGGTGTGGTTCTGCCAGCGGATCAGGCTGGTCATGCCCGGGCTGATGGTCTGGTGCACCAGCAGGTCGTGCAGGCCAAAGAACACCGGCCGCAGCACCAGCACCACCACCAGCATCCAGATCAGCTCGCCACTGTGCTCGCTGAAGAAGTTGGCGTTGGGCGTGCCCTGGGCCAGGTCGATGATCCGGCTCAGGTAGCTGAACAGCGCCACCTCGATCAGCGAGGCGATCAGCCCGACGATCAGCAGGGCAACGAAGCTCGGCCAGACCTGGCGCAAATAATAGAGATAGAAGGGCCAGACCTTGCCGGGAGGCGCCTCGCTGGGCGCCTCGCGGAAGATGTCGATCAACTGCTCGAAACGACGGTACAGCATGGGTGACGACACTCCTGTTCGACCCGACTCACGTCCCTGTGCGGCGCGGGATCAATCGATGCGTTTGGCCGACTTGATGTAGACCGGATCCGCCGGCACATCGCGCATGCCTTTCTTGACGGTGGTCGGCGAGTTGACGATCTGGTCGACCACCTCCATGCCCTTGGTGACCTTGCCGAACACCGCGTAGCCACGGTCGCGGCCCGGGTTGAGGAAGTCGTTGTCGGCGACGTTGATGAAGAACTGGCTGGTGGCCGAGTTCGGGTCGGAGGTACGCGCCATGGACAGGGTGCCACGGGTGTTCTGCAAGCCGTTGCTCGCCTCGTTGCGGATCGGATCCTGGGTGCTCTTCTGTACCATCTGGTCGGTGAAGCCACCGCCCTGGACCATGAAGCCCGGGATCACACGGTGGAAGATGGTGTTGTTGTAGAAACCGCTGTCGACGTACTGGAGGAAGTTCTTGGTACTGATCGGCGCTTTTTCTGCGTTCAGTTCGATTTCGATCTTGCCGAAGCTGGTGACCAGCTCAACGTGCGGGGTCTTGTCGGAGGCCATGACGCTGGTGGCGAAGGCGACCGAGCAGGCGGTGAGCAGAAGTTGTTTCAGCATGGGCTCAATGATCCTTGAGAGGTGGAAGCGGCTGCGAGGAACTGCAGCAGGGTCTGGTTGAAGACCTCAGGTTGGTCCAGGGGCGTAGCGTGCCGCGAATCGTCGATGACCGCCAGTCTGGCGTTGGGCATCAGGGCGACATAACGCTCCTTGAGTTGTATTGGTGTGTAATCGTGGTCGGCGGCGATCACCAGGGTGGGACAGCGGATCTGGCCGATGCGTTCCTGTACGCCCCAGTCGACGATGGCGTCGAAGCTTTTCAGGTACGCACGCTTGTCGTTGCGTGCCCAGCGCTCGGCCATCTTGCGCCGCAGCTCGGCCTGCCCCGGCTTGGGAAACAGCCGTTCGGCCAGGCCCTTGCCGACGGTCTCGACGCTGAGCAGGCGCGCCAGGCTCCAGCGCTTGAGCCACCAGATCCAGTCGCTGCGGGTGCGGCGCTTGACCTCCGGGGCGCTGTTGACGATGCACAGGCTGCGCAGCCACTCGGGGTGGTCGACGGCGAACTGGAAACCGAGCATGCCGCCCATGGACAGGCCGACGAAGTGCACCGGACCGGTGTCCAGGTGACGGAGCAGGGCCAGGAGATCCTCGCTGAAGGTCTTTATCTGGTAGCCCGAGCGAGGCTTGGACGATTGCCCGTGGCCGCGGATATCCATGAGGATTACCCGGTACTGGCGGGCGAGCTCGGGCACCTGCAATTCCCAGTCCTGGCTGCTCGAACCCAGCCCGTGCAGCAGCACCAGGGGCTCGCCCTGACCGTATTCCTCGTAATGCAACTGGCATCCTTGGTGTTCGAAAACGGCCATGGGCGCGGTCCTCTCAGGCTTGTGGGGGGGCTGCGAAGGGCACGTCCAGCGGCGCGGTGTCGAAGTTGCGCAGCAGTTCGATAAGGATCTGCGTGGCCGGGCCCAAGGTCTTTTCCTTGCTCGAGTAAAGGTAGAACAGTGGATGGCGGCTGCCACCCTGATCCAGCGGCAGGGGCTTGAGCACGCCTTCGCGCAGCTCGCGCTCGATCATGTGCCGGGGCAGCCAGGCAAAGCCCAGGCCGCTGCCGACGAAGGTCGCCGCGGTGCCCAGGCTGCCTACCGTCCAGCGCTGCTCGGCGCCTAGCCAGCCGACATCACGCGGCTGGGCCCGACCGGAGTCGCGGATTACCACCTGCAATTGGCTTTCCAGGTCCTGGAAGGTGATTTCGCGACCCATGCGGTGCAGGGCATGCTCGGGGTGGGCGACGGCGATGAACTCTACCGGGCTCAGTTCGGTGCCCAGGTAACCGCCGATGTTGAAGCTGCTGATGGCAAGGTCGGCGATGCCTTCGTGCAGCACTTCCTCGACTCCGGACAGCACCTCTTCACGCAGGCGCACCCGGCAGCCGCGGCTCTGCGGCATGAACGCTGCCAGGGCGCGTACCAGGCGGGCGCTGGGGTAGGCGGCGTCGACCACCAGGCGCACTTCGGCTTCCCAACCCTGCTCCATGTGGTGGGCCAGGTCTTCCAGCTGGCTGGCCTGCTTGACCAGTTGCCGCGAACGGCGCAGCAGCACGCTGCCGGCCTCGGTCAGCACCGCCTTGCGCCCATCGATGCGCAGCAGCGGCACGCCCAGTTGCTCCTGCATGCGCGCCACGGTGTAGCTCACCGACGATTGCGAGCGGTGCAGGGCCTCGGCGGCCTGGGCGAACCCGCCGTGGTCGACCACCGCCTGCAGGGTCCGCCACTGATCCAGGGTAACGCGCGGTGCTTTCATCCAGGGCTCCTGTTGTCCTAAGCTGCGCTCTTCCCAAGGAGAGCGCCCGTATGAAGAAATGTTGTGCGGCTTTGCTGTTGTGCCTGCCCCTCGGGGCCATGGCTTACCCGATCGACGTGGAGAAGGAACTGACCGGGGTCAAGGTCGACTACACCGCCTACGACACGGCCTATGACATCGGCTCGATCAGCCTCAACAACTATGGGCAGGTGCCGGCGGCATGCAAGGTCACCTTCCGCAACGGCCCCGAGGCGCCGAGGGTGCGCCGGGTCAACGTGCCTGCAGGCAGAAGCGTGGATGTCACTGCCAAGTTCAACCGGCAGATCATCAAGCTGCGCATCGTGCTCGACTGCAAAGCGGAATAAAACAGGTTAATCGATAGGTTGATCCCACTTTTTACGCTTTTTTATCGATAGGTCAACCTCTAATCTCACCTCCATCGAATCGCCACCCCTTACCGCCGATGGAGGCACACATGTCCCGCGTACTGATCATCGAAAGCAGCGCCCGCCAGCAGGATTCCGTTTCTCGCCAACTGACCCTGGACTTCATCCAGCAATGGCAAGCGGCGCATCCGGCCGACGAGATCACGGTGCGCGACCTGGCGGTGAACCCCGTGCCGCACCTGGACGCCAACCTGCTCGGCGGCTGGATGAAGCCCGAGGAACAGCGCAGCGCTACCGAGCGTGAGGCACTGGAGCGCTCCAATGCGCTGACCGACGAGTTGCTGGCCGCCGACGTGCTGGTGATGGCCGCGCCGATGTACAACTTCACCATCCCCAGTACCCTGAAAGCCTGGCTGGACCACGTGCTGCGCGCCGGCATCACCTTCAAGTACACCCCGACCGGGCCACAGGGGCTGCTCAACGGCAAGCGCGCCATCGTCCTGACCGCCCGCGGCGGCATCCATGCCGGTGCCAGCAGCGATCACCAGGAACCCTACCTGCGCCAGGTGATGGCGTTCATCGGCATCCACGATGTGGACTTCATCCATGCCGAAGGCCTGAACATGAGCGGCGAGTTCCACGAGAAGGGCCTGAACCAGGCCAAGGCCAGACTGGCCGCGGTGGCCTGAGCCGCGACGAATTCCCAACCCTGACACCTTGTTGCTCCTTTGGGTGTGCCTGCCCGGCCATAGAAATGGCCGGGCTTTTTTTGCTCGCAGAAAGTGCGCATCCTGTGCTGGCGATGGGCTGCGCAGCAGCCCCACAATCCCCATGGTTGAACTGCCCAGGCCCAACCCGCTAAGGTCCCCGCCTTGATCCACGAGGGCCAACCATGGGCTACCTGATAATCGTCGCGCTGATCCAGGCGTACTCTTTCAACCTGATCGGCGAATACCTGGCCGGCCATGTCGACAGCTACTTCGCCGTGCTTGTGCGGGTGTTGCTGGCCGGGTTGGTGTTCCTGCCACTGACCCGCTGGCGCCAGGTCGAACCACGCTTCATGCGCTCGATGCTGCTGATCGGCGCGCTGCAGTACGGCATCACCTATGTCTGCCTGTACCTCAGCTTCCGCGTGCTGACGGTGCCGGAGGTACTGCTGTTCACCATTCTCACCCCGCTGCATGTGACCTTGATCGAGGATGCCCTGAACCGCCGCTTCAACCCCTGGGCGCTGCTTGCCGCCCTGGTGGCAGTGGCCGGCGCGGCGGTGATCCGCTTCGACACGGTCACCGGCGAGTTCTTCATCGGCTTCCTGCTGCTGCAACTGGCCAACTTCACCTACGCCGCCGGGCAGGTGCTGTACCGCCATCTGGTGGCCCGCCACCCCAGCGACCTGCCGCACTACCGCCGGTTCGGCTATTTCTACCTGGGCGCGTTGCTGGTGGTATTGCCGGCCTTCCTGCTTTTCGGCAATGCCCAGCACCTGCCGAGCACCGATACCCAGTGGCTGGTGCTGCTGTTCCTCGGCCTGTGTCCGACCGCATTGGGGTTGTACTGGTGGAACAAGGGCGCCTGCCTGGTCTCCGGTGGCACCCTGGCGGTAATGAACAACCTGCATGTGCCGGTGGGCTTGCTGCTCAACCTGCTGATCTGGAACCAGGACGAGCCACTGGGGCGGCTGGCCATTGGCGGTACGGTGATCCTGGCGTCGGTCTGGTTGAGCCGCTTGGGCGGCCAGCGCGTGAGGCTGCCGGGAGCGGCCTGAGGATCATTGCTGGCGCGGCAGGCCAGTGTGCACGATCAGGCACAACGGCAGGGTCAGCAGCAGTGTGCCTGCCAGCGCCATCAATCCCTGTTCCACCCCAGTGTGGTCGGATATCGCGCCGATCAGCACCGGTGCCAGCGCGCCGCCGCCGACGGTGCCGGTATAGAAGCAGGCGAACACCCGCTCGCGCTGCTCGCTGCCGGCGAAGTCCGGCACCAGCCCGGTCAGCACCGACGAGGTGCCGTTGAGTGCCACGCCGATCAGAGGCATCACCAGCATCAACGGCAGGTAGGGCAACAGCAGTGCTACCAGGATCAGCCCGGCGGTCAGCAGCTCGCTGCAGATCACGGTGCGCACCGGCCCCAGCCGGGCGCCCAAGTAGCCGCAGAACAGCTTGCCGAAGGCGCCGCCAATGAACAGCAATGTCAGGGCCAGGCCTATTTGCGCGGTCGTCGCGCCCTTGCTCTGCAGCAGGAACGGCAGGAAGGTCAGAAAACCCATGCGCACGCCACTGTCGAGGGTGCCGGTGGCGATCAGCGCCGCAAGCCCTGACCTTGAGCCAACTCGATCTTGGGCCACGGCCTTGCGCGTTGATCGCCCTGCGAGTGGCGCCTGACGCAATAGCCACCACAGTGCCGCTGCCGCCCCCAGGCCTAGCAGTCCAAGCGCGGTGGCGTTAGCCTGCCATGACACATATACCAGCACCAGGCCGACCAGGCCCGGGATCAGCGCCTTGCCGATATCTCCGGCGAAATTGTACTGGGCCAGGGCCTGCTTAACCTTGCCGCTGCCTTCGTAGGCATCAGCGACCAGCGCGCTGGCCAGCGGGTGCTGGGTACTGGCACCGAGGCCGGCGAGCATCAGGGCGATCAGCAGAAGGATCAGGTCGCTTGCCTGGGCGGCCATCAGGTAGGCCAGCCCGGCCAGCGCCGTGCCCCGGATCAACAGGGCCTCGCGGCCCCAGTGCCGGGCACCTTTGCTGGCCAACAACTGAAAACCCGCCATCATGCCGGCGTAGGCACCACGCAGCAGCCCGACCTGGGCGTAGCTGAGGCCGAAGGCGACCTGCCAGAGGGGCAGCAATACGTAGATGACATCGGTCAGGCCGTCATGCACGCCATGGGCGAGGCTGGCGGCGGCGAGGGTCTTGCGCCGAGACGATGGCGGGGTGTCGTGCAGTGAAGTGCTGGCAATGTCCTGAGGCATGGCTCGCTCACGAAGGTTGTGGCAGGCGTCTGTCGAGCGTCAGGGATAGGCGTGGCGATTGGGCCGTCGATCTTCCGTGATGACGTCGTCCTGGATGGCTCCAGGGTAGTGCGCCTTGGGGGCGCAATGCAAAGGGCGCCCGGTCGGGCGCCCCGATGGGACCGTCAGGCCTCGCTCAATACGTCCAGGCTGCGTGGCTGGGTCTGAGGCTGCGGCCTGGCCGCCAGCCCTGCACGCATGTCATTACCACTGGGCTGCTGATAAAGGCTCAGCCCGAACTCCGGCAGGACGGCCAACAGGTAGTCGAAGATATCGCCCTGGATGCGCTCGTATTCGGCCCACACCGTGGTGGTGGTGAAGCAGTAGATCTCCAGCGGCACGCCTTCGGCGGTGGTCTGCATCTGGCGGACCATGCAGGTCATGTTCGGGTGCACGTTGGGGTGGCTCTTCAGGTACGCCAGGGCGAAGGCGCGGAAGGTACCGATATTGGTCAACTGCCGGCGGTTGGCCGACAGCCCGGCATTGTGGCCCTGGGCCTCGTTCCATTCGCGCAGCTCCTGGCGCTTGCCGGCCAGGTAGTCGCCGAGCAGACGCACCTGGCCCAGGCGCTGTTCTTCTTCCTGGGTAAGGAAGCGTACGCCTGCGGCATCGATGAACAAGCTGCGCTTGATCCGCCGCCCGCCGGACTGCTGCATGCCGCGGTAGTTGCGGAATGACTCGCTCATCAGGCGCCAGGTGGGGATGGAGACGATGGTCTTGTCGAAGTTCTGCACCTTGACCGTGTGCAGGGTGATGTCGACCACGTCGCCGTCGGCGCCGGCCTGGGGCATCTCGATCCAGTCGCCGACATGCAGCATGTCGTTGCTGGTCAGTTGCACGCTGGCGACGAACGACAACAGGGTGTCCTTGTACACCAACAGCAGCACCGCCGACATGGCGCCCAGACCGGACAGCAACAACAGTGGCGAGCGGTCGATCAGGGTGGCGACGATGACGATGGCGGCAAAGATCCACAGCATCATCTTGGCCAGCTGCATGTAGCCCTTGATCGAGCGGGTGCGGGCATGTTCGGTGCGGGCGTAGATGTCCAGCAGCGCGTCGAGCAGGCAGGACAGGGCGCGGGTCATGAACAGCAGCGTCACGGCCAGGGCAACGTTGCCGAGGAAATGCTGGGCGGCGGCCGACAGCTCCGGTACCAGCTTCAGGCCGAACTGCACCACCAGTGACGGGGTGGTCTGGGCCAGACGATGGAGCACCTTGTTGTGGCGCAGGTCGTCGAGCCACCTGAGCGCCTGTTGGCGCCCCAGCAGGCGGCTGGAGTGCAGCACCAGGAAGCGGGCCAGGCGGCCGATCAGCAGCGAGACGAGCAGCAGCACGGCCAGGCCGAGGGCGGCGTGCAGCAGCGGGTGTTGGTCGAGCGTGCCCCAGAGGTCGAGGGCGTCACGCCAGAAGCGTTGGATGTCCATGGGCTTGGAAACGGTCTGTGTTGCGGTACGAAGCGTTATTAGAGCGTGGATCGGCGCAAAGTTGCCAAAAGAAATTCGGTTCTGGCCACGGAAAACGTTACCCTATGCAACTGAATTTTTCGCACTTGCCCGAGGTTACCCCGTGTTTTCCCAATTCGCCCTGCACGAACGCCTGCTCAAAGCCGTGGCCGAGCTGAAATTTGTCGAGCCGACCCCGGTGCAGGCGGCGGCCATTCCCCTGGCCCTGCAAGGGCGTGACCTGCGGGTGACGGCGCAGACCGGCAGCGGCAAGACTGCCGCCTTCGTGCTGCCACTGCTCAACCGCCTGGTCGACCGCAGCGGCCCGAGCGTTGAAATCCGTGCGCTGATCCTGCTGCCGACCCGCGAACTGGCCCAGCAGACCCTCAAGCAGGTGCAGCTGTTCTCCCAGTTCACCTACATCAAGTCGGGGCTGGTCACCGGCGGTGAAGACTTCAAGGAACAGGCGGCGATGCTGCGCAAGGTGCCGGACGTGCTGATCGGCACCCCGGGCCGACTGCTCGAGCAGCTCAATGCCGGCAACCTCGACCTGTCCCACGTTGACGTGCTGATCCTCGACGAAGCCGACCGCATGCTCGACATGGGCTTCGCCGAAGACATGGAACGCCTGTGCAAAGAGTGCGAAAACCGCAAGCAGACCCTGCTGTTCTCGGCCACCACTGGCGGCGCTGCCCTGCGCGACATCATCGGCAAAGTGCTCAAAGACCCTGAGCACCTGATGCTCAACAGCGTTTCGCAGCTCGCCGAAGGCACCCGCCAGCAGATCATTACCGCTGACCACGACCAGCACAAAGAGCAGATCGTGCAGTGGCTGCTGGCCAACGAGACCTACAAGAAGGCAATCATCTTCACCAACACCCGCGCCCTGGCCGACCGTATCTACGGCCACCTGGTGGCCAAGGAGGTCAAGGCGTTCGTCCTGCACGGCGAAAAGGACCAGAAGGACCGCAAGCTGGCCATCGACCGCTTCAAGGACGGCGGCTCCAAGGTACTGGTGGCCACTGACGTCGCGGCCCGCGGCCTGGATATCGACGGCCTCGACCTGGTGATCAACTTCGACATGCCGCGCAGCGGCGACGAGTACGTGCACCGTATCGGTCGCACCGGCCGTGCCGGCGGCGAAGGCCTGGCGATCTCGCTGATCACCCACAACGACTGGAACCTGATGTCGAGCATCGAACGCTACCTCAAGCAGCAGTTCGAGCGTCGCGTCATCAAAGAGGTCAAGGGTACCTACAACGGCCCGAAGAAGGTCAAGGCGTCGGGCAAGGCTGCCGGCACCAAGAAGAAAAAGACCGAGAAGAAAGCAGGCGCCGACAAGAAGGGCGCCGCCAAGCGCAAGCCGTCCGCCAAGCCGAAGGCCAATGCGCCGCTGGCCAGCGCCGATGGCCTGGCACCGCTGAAAAAGCGCAAGCCGGCAGCTGAGTAAGCCCCTCCGGCAATGAGCCCGCCACTGCAACGGTGGCGGGTTGCTTCACCTCTTTCCCCAGGGCGCGTAGCCCATTTCCCAAACCCTCTTCCAGCCCGGGCATTTTGTCGCCCGACCGCCACACTCCTCTGGCATGTGCAGCCAAGGAGGAGTAGCGTATGTACAGTTGTAAATACGATTGCCCCGTGCGATTTGAATGGGACGAGGAAAAGAACCAGCTCAACATCCGCAAGCACGGTATCGACTTCAACGATGTGCCCGAGATGTTCCGTCAGCCGATGCTGGCGCTGCGGGATGAGCGATTCGAGTACCCGGAGGCACGCTGGATCGGCATGGGCTGGATCAATGCCTGGGTCAGCGTGGTCGCCTACACCGAACGGCAGGGTGATGTGATCCGTATCATTTCCGCCAGAAGAGCCACTCGACGTGAGGTAACGCGCTATGTCGAAACCGTCCAGAAGCTGTGAGCAAGACCAAGCCCCGGTCGATACCTCGGACATCCCCGAACTCGACGATGACTTCTTCCGCCGCGCCGAGCTGCGGGTGCCGGCCAAGCAGACAGTGACCATCCGCCTGGATGCCGATGTACTGGCCTGGTTCAAGGAGCAGGGCGCCGGCTACCAGACCCGCATCAACCAGTTGCTTCGTCAGTACATGCAGGCCCAGCAGCGGCGTTGATCCGGGCGTGGTCAGGTTTTCCTTTCCGCTTCCTTCAGCTCCTGGATGCGCTTGTCGATCAACTGGCACTTGTCCGGCAGGTCCTTGCTGGCGGTGCCGAGGTCCATGTGCTGGAGCTCCTCATTGATCTCCTTGGCCTTTTGAGCGTTCTGCTCGGTCAGCTGGCTCACCAGGCCTGCCAGTTGCTCTCTTTTCTGCGTGGCCTCTTCCGGCGTGCAGGCCCAGATGGGCTGCGCGCAGAGCAGGGCTGTCGCGCAGAGGATGCAGGGTAGCGGTTTCATCCTTTGGTTCCCTTGTCAGTCGATTCCTGCGGTGGAGGTCGCTGGCTGGCCGGAAGTTCAGCGCGAGCGACTGGCGGAACAGGTGTCGTTCTATCGATATGGTTTTTTTGACGATATTAATTTGACGCTTCAATGATGGCGAAATAGTATCGCGCGCTCTTTTCGCTGATGCATGCCAGGGTGCTGGCAAGCATGACTACCTGACCTCCTGATTTACGAGACCTGACATGGACGTCCGCCTGTTTGCCTTCCTGGCCCGCCAACGCTCGGCCGTAATTCAGCCCCGTGAGCACTTCTGCGGCTTGCCCAAGCGAGGCCTGGCGCTGCTGCTGGCCAACGCCATGTTCTGGCAGCCGCTGTGGGCACAGGCCGCCGAAGGCGTGGTGGTCAGCGGGCCGGGCACCAGCCTGGATCAAGCGGGCAACGGCGTGCCCATCGTCAATATCGCCGCGCCCAACGGCAGCGGCCTGTCGCACAACCAGTTCAGCGACTACAACGTCGGCCAGCAGGGGCTGATCCTCAACAACGCCACCGACCGCACCCAGGCCACCCAACTGGGCGGGATCATCCTCGGCAACCCGAATCTGCAGGGCACCGCGGCCAGCGTCATCCTCAACGAGGTCAACGGCGCCAACGCCAGCCAGCTGCGCGGCTACACCGAAGTGGCCGGGCGCGGGGCGCATGTCATCGTTGCCAACCCCCACGGCATCACCTGCGATGGCTGCGGCTTCATCAACACGCCACAGGCCACGCTCAGCACCGGCAAGCCGGTGCTCGAGAACGGCCAGCTGAGCCGTTACCAGGTCGACCAGGGCCATATCGCCATCGAAGGGGCGGGGCTCAACGCGAGCAACGTCGACAGCTTCGAGCTGATTGCCCGCAGCACGAAAATCAACGCCGAGATCCAGGCGCGCAACCTGGCCATCGTCGCCGGGCGCAACGATGTCGATGCGCGCACCCTGGCGGCCACGGCGCGCCAGGATGACGGCAGTGCCAAGCCGAGCCTGGCCATCGACTCCAGCGCCTTGGGCGGCATGTATGCCGGCGCGGTCAGGCTGGTGGGTACCGAGGCCGGGGTGGGCGTGCGCCTGGACGGGCGGATGATCGCCAGCGGCGGCGATATCCAGCTCGAGGCCAACGGCCAGTTGCGCATGGCCCAGGCCAGCGCGGACGGCAATGTGCGGATTCAGGCGGCTGGTATTGATGCGCAGGGCCCGGTGCATGCCGGCCAGCAACTGCAGCTGGACAGCCGCGGCGAGCTGGTCAACCGCCAGGGGCTGACTGCCGCGGGCCAGGTACAGTTGAACGCTGGCGGCCAACTGAGCAACCTTGGCGGTATCCAGGCGGGTATCAACATCGATGGCGAGCGCGTGGCCGGCGCCGACCTGAAGATCAGCGCCGGTGCCGTGGACAACCGCAACCAGCGCCTGATCGCCAGCGGCGACCTTGCGCTCTCCAGCGGCACCCACCTGGACAACCAGGGCGGCAGCCTCAGCGCCGGGCGCGACCTCAGCGTCAATGCCGCGACCCTGGACAACCGCCAGCAGGGCAAAGTGCTCGCCGACGGGCGCATGACCCTCACCGGTGGCCAGTTGCTCAACGGCGACCGTGGGCAGATCACCAGCCAGGGCGCGCTGAACGCCACCTGGGCCCATCTGGACAACCAGGCCGGCGAACTGTCCAGCCTCGACACCCTGGCCCTGAACCTCGGCAGCCTGGACAACCGCACTGGCAAGGTCCTGGCCAACCGCGGCATCACCGTCACCAGCCAGGGGCTGGTGGACAACCGCAGTGGCCGGATCGCCAGCCAGGCCACCCTCGACCTGAGCGCCCAGGCCCTCAACAACGGCCAGGGCGGCCATATCAGCGGCAACGAGGCAGTCGGCGTCAATGTCGGCCGGCTCGACCAGCAAGGCGGTCACCTGAGCAGCGTCACCACGCTGACCCTGGACCTGAACCATGGCCAGCTGGACAACCGCGACGGCAAGATCGCCGCCAACCAGTTGCGCCTGCGCCAGATCGCCGATATTGACAACCAGCGTGGCGAGATCTTCGGCAAGGGCGCCTTCACCCTGGCGGGCCGCAGCCTCGACAATACGGGCGGCAAGTTCTACAGCGAACAGGCCCTGACCGTGCGCCTCGACCAGTTGCTCGACAACCTCGATGGCCTGGTGTCGGCCGACGGCCTGGATATCCGCGCCCTGACCCTGAACAACCAGGGCGGAGTGGTCACCAGCAAGTCGGACCTGGCATTGGTCACGAGCGCAGCTATCGACAACCGCCACGGCGAGATTTCCAGCACCGGCCTCGGCCAGGTAACGGCAGACAGCCTCGACAACCGTGAGGGTACGGTCACTGGCGGGGCGCTGGAGTTGGCCATCGCCCAGGCGGTGGACAATCGCCAAGGCGTGCTGGCTGCCGACAAGGCGCTGACGTTGAACGCTGCCAGCCTCGACAACCGCGAGCAAGGCAAACTGCTCAGCGACGGCACGCTCACCGCCAAGACCACCGGGCTGCTGGACAACCAGGCCAAGGGCCTGGTGAACGGCGTGGGCGCCACCCGCATCGACGCGGGGCAGCTGGACAACCGCGGTGGCCGCCTGGTGGGCAAGGACCTGCTGACCCTGCAGGGCCAGCGCTGGGACAACCGCGGCGGCAAGATCGAGGCCGATGGCGCACTGACACTGACCATCGACCACCTCGACAACCGCGACCAGGGCCTGGTCAGCGGCCAGGCCGGGTTGGGTTTCAGCGGCAGCGAGCTGCTCAACCAGCTCGGCATCCTTGGCGCCAAGGGCAACCTCGACCTGGTCGCCGCGCACCTGGACAACAGTGGCGGCAGCCTGACCAGCGGCGGCGATCTCGATGGCCAGGTCACGCGCCTGGAGCAGCTGGGCGGCAAGCTGTCCGCCGACGGCAAGCTGACCCTCAAGGGCAGCACACTGGTCAACCGCCAGGGCGCCGTGATCGGCGCCGGGCAGGGCATGCACCTGACCGTGGACAGCGTCGACAACCGCGGCGGCGAACTGTCCGCGGCCAAGGCGCTCAGCCTCACCGGGCAGCGCCTGGACAACACCGGTGGCCAGGTCCTGGCCGATACCGACCTGGCGCTGACGGTGGCCGAGGTCATCAACCAGGCCCAGGGCCTGTTGCGCGGCAAGGGCCAACTGACCCTCGACGGCCAGACCCTGGACAACCGCGACGGGCGTGTTTCCGCCGAGCAGGGCGCACGCTTGCGCCTGAGCCAGGCGCTCGACAACGGCAAGGGGCTGCTGAGCAGCGAGGGTGACCTCGACATCGGCGCCGCCAGCCTCGACAACAGCGACGCCGAGCTGAGCAGCGCCGGCAAGCTGACCCTGGCCACCACCGGCAAGGTCGACAACCAGCGCGGCTCGATCACCGCCGACGGCGCCCTCGACCTGCGCAGTGCCAGCCTCGACAACCGCGCCGGCGAGGTCGGCGCCCAGGGGGCCATGGACATCGTCACCGGCACCCTCGACAACCGCGACAGCGGCCATGTGGTCGGCAACGACCGCCTGACCCTCAAGGCCGGCCAGGTCAACAACGCGGGCAGCGACAGCCGCATCGACAGCGATGGCGCCATGCACCTGACCGCCAGCGGTTTCGACCAGCAGGCCGGCCGGATGCTGAGCAAGGCCTCGATCACCCTCGACCTGGGCCAGGGCGCGCTGGTCAACCACGGCCTGATCAAGGCCCCGGTGCTGGTACTGAACAACCTCGGCAGCGTCGACAACCAGAACGGCGAAATCACCAGCCCGCAAGGCTTCACCCTGGCGGCCAATACCCTGGACAACCGCCAAGGCAAGCTGCTCAGCGAGCAGGCCTTGACGGTGCGTATCGCCCAGGCGCTGGACAACACCAAGGGCCTGGTCTCGGCCAAGGGCCTGGACCTGCATGCCGCCAGCCTCGACAACCGCGAGGGCACCGTCAGCAGCCGCGCCGGCCTGGTGCTGACCGTCGACGGTCGCCTGGACAACCGCCAGGGCACCCTGGTGGGCGACACCGCCCTCAACCTTGTTGCCGCGACGCTGGACAACAGCAAGGGCAAGGTCTCCGGCAAAGGCCAGGGCGAGATCCAGGCCGATACCTTGCTCAACAACGCCGGTTCGCTGGTCAGCCTCGAGCAACTGCGGATCCAGAGCGGTGAGCTGGACAACCGCGAGGCGGGGCTGCTCGGCAGCAATGGCGCGCTGACCCTGGAAGTCGACCGCATCGACAACCGTGGCGGCGAGATCACCGGCAAGGCCGCTGTCGCGGTCACCGGTACCTCGCTGGACAACAGCGACGGCGGCCTGCTGGTCGCCGGCACCGGCATGACCCTGGCGTTGCAATCGCTGCTCAACCGCAACAAGGCGCGCCTCGAGGCCCAGACCGGCCTGACCCTGACCGGCCTGACCCTGGACAACGACGGTGGCCGCCTGACCAGCCAGCGTGACATGACCCTGACCTTGACCGGCGCGGCGCTCAACCGCCTCGGTCTGATCAGCGCCGAGGGCCAGATGGTGCTGGCCGCGCACAGCCTGGACAACAGCACCGGCAAGCTGGACAGCGCCGGCAGCCTGAAACTGACCACGGGCGGCGCGCTGCTCAACCAGGGCGGCGAGCTGCTCAGCGACAGCGACATCACCCTGGCCAGCGCCAGCCTGGACAACACCGACAAGGGCGCGCTGGCCAGCAAGGGCCAGCTGACCCTCAGCACCGGCCACCTGGACAACAGCCGCCAGGGCAGCATCAGCAGCAACCGCACCCTCGACGTGCACGCCGGCCAGCTGGACAACCGCAACGGCGGCCGCGTGGGCAGCCGCGAAGCACTCACCGCCACGGTCACCGGCCTCGACCAGCAGGGCGGCAAGCTGTTCAGCGACACCGCGGTCCACCTCGACCTGGGCCACGGCCACCTGGACAACCGTGGCGGCCTGATCAATGCGCCGTCGCTGCAGCTGGACAACCTCAAGACCGTGGCCAACCAGGGCGGCGAGATGTCCAGTGCCCAGGCCTTCACCGTCGCTGCCGAGCAACTGGACAACGGCAACGGCCGCCTGCTCAGCGACCAGCGCCTGCTGCTGCGGGTCAGCCAGCGCCTGGACAACCTCAAGGGCCTGATCGGCGCCCAGTCGCTGGAGATTCATGCCGGCGCGCTGAGCAACCGCGACGGCGGCCGCATCGAAGCCAAGGACGCGCTCGCCCTCACCAGCAAGGGCCTGGACAACCACGCCGGCAAGCTGCTCGGCAGCAGCCTCGCGCTGGACCTGGGCGGCGCCGACCTGGACAACGGCGCGGGCCTGATCACCACCGCCGGCCCGCTGACCCTGGTCAACCTGGCCAAACTGGACAACCAAGGCGGCGAGATTTCCACCGCCCAGGCCCTGCAGCTGGACGTCAGCGAGCTGGACAACCGTGACGGCAAGCTGATCAGCGAACAGACGCTGGGCATCACCAGCGGCGCCATCGACAACCGCAACGGCCTGGTCTCGGGCTGGCAGGGCCTGACCGTGACCGGCCAGAGCCTGGACAACCGCCAGCAGGGCACCCTGTCGAGCCGCTCCGGCGCCGTGCAGGCGACCGTGACCGGCGCGCTGCGCAACAGCGACGGCGGCGCTCTGGTCGCCCAGCAACGCCTGGACGTCAAGGCCGCCAGCCTGGACAACAGCGCCAAGGGCATCCTCTCCAGCGGCAGCGGCCAGCAACTGACCATCACGGCGGCACTGGACAACCATGACGGCGGCCTGATCGATGCCGGGGAAAAACTGGTCATCAGCGCCGGTGCTCTCGACAACCACGGCGGCCGCGTGGCCACCCGCCAGGACCTGGGCCTGACCGCCGCGAGCCTGAACAACAACGACGGCAGCCTCGCCGCCCAAGGGGCGCTGACCCTCGACCTGCTCGGCGAGCTGCTCAACCGCCAGGGCAAGCTGTTCGCCGGCAAGGACCTGCTGATCCAGCGCGCCGGCCTGGTGGACAACCAGGCTGGCCAGATCGCCAGCCAGGGCCTGCTCAAGGTGCTGGCCGCCAGCGTCGACAACAGCCAGCGCGGCACCCTGGCCGCCAATGGCCCGCTCACGCTCGACAGCCGCGGGGCGCTCAACAACTCAGGCGATGGCCTGATCTACAGCCAGCAGGGCGACGTAGGCCTGCAAGCGGCCAGCCTGAACAACGCCAAGGGCACCGTGCA
Organism: Pseudomonas sp. CCOS 191; assembly: GCF_001007005.1. Lineage (NCBI taxonomy): Bacteria > Pseudomonadati > Pseudomonadota > Gammaproteobacteria > Pseudomonadales > Pseudomonadaceae > Pseudomonas > Pseudomonas sp. CCOS 191. The sequence goes on along the minus strand of NZ_LN847264.1, from coordinate 4,439,328 downwards.
GGCCAAGGGCGCGATCACCGTGCAGGCCACCGGCCTGCTCGACAACCAGGGCGGCAAGCTGATCGCCCAGGATGGCGCGCTGAGCGTGACCGCCGACACCCTCGACAACCGCGGCGGCATCCTCGCCAGCCTCAAGCAGGCGCTGGGCGTGCGCACCAGCGGCGTGCTGCGCAACGGCAGCGACGCCACTGGCCAGCGCGGCATCCTCCAGGCGCTGAGCCTGGACGTGCAGAGCGCCAACCTCGACAACCACGGCGGGCGCATCGCCGCGCTCGGCGGTGATAGCGTGATCCGCACCGGGCAGCTGGACAACCGCGATGGCGGCATCTCAGCCAGTGGCCTGCTCAAGGTTACCGGCGCCAGCCTGCTCAACGGCGGCGACGCGCGCGGCGAAATGGTCGGCCAGCGTATCGACATCGGGTTGAGCGGCGCCCTGGACAACCGCTCCGGCATCATCGAAAGCGCCAGTACCCTCGCCATCACGGCTGCCACTCTGGACAACCAGGGCGGGCAACTGCGTGCCGTGGGCACCAGCGGCAAGAGCCAGTTCGCCATTGGCGGGCTGTTCGACAACCGCAACGGTCAAGTGGAGATCGGCAACAGTGACCTGACCCTTGGCGCCGGCCTGCTGCAGAACGTCGGTGGCAAGGTGCTGCACGTGGGCAAGGGCGTGTTCGACATCGATACCGCCAACCTTACCCGTGCCGGCGGCAGCCTCAGCACCCGCGGCGGTCTGACCCTGACCGCCGACAGCTGGACCAACGGCAGCCTGATCCAGGCCGGGCGTCTGACCGTCAACGTCAACAACCTCACCCAGACCGCTGGCGGCCAGTTGCTGGCATTCGACAGCCTGGTGGGCAATGGCGGCAATTGGAGCAACGAAGGTCTGATCGCCAGTGACGGCGCGCTCAGCCTCAACCTGGGGGGCACCTACAGCAGCGCCAATGGACGGGTGAACAGCCTGGGTACGCTGGGGGTGAGCGCAGCGGAGATGAACCTGGGCGGCAACGCCAGCATCACGGGCGTGGGCAACACCACGGTCAATGTGGCAGGCCTGCTGACCAACCAGGGGCGGCTGAGTTCGGCGGGGGATCTGCTGGTCAACGCCGGTAGCGTGAACAACCTGGGGACTTTGGGTGGCAACCAGTTGGTGCGGGTGACCACCGGCAGCCTGCGCAATGACCATGGGCTGCTATTCAGTGGCGGGGACATGCAGCTGTTTACCGGTAGCCTGACCAACTTCTACGGGGATGTTTACAGTCTGGGTGGGCTGACGGTGGCGAGGGATGGGGCCGGTGGCCTAGCGGATCTGGTGGATAACGTTTCTGGCAGTTTGGAAAGTGCCTGGGACATGCGTCTTAATGCCACGAACATTCAGAACAGGAAAGAAATATTCAAAACCACCGGCACGCCGAAGTGGAGTGCGATTGGCATGCGACAGACCGGTCAGCTTGCCGGGCATATGGTACTTGAGGAGTATTACGAGAAAAAAGTAGAGATAGATTCCCCTGCGGGCGCAATTAGAGCCGGACGCGATCTTTCTGTACTGGGCGCTCGCATGGAGAACTCGGCCTCGGTGATAACGGCTGGGCACGACATCGCAGTCAGTGTGCAGGATTTTATTAATGAAGGTAAGGCGCTAGGTACTTATTCCGAGCTTAAGTCATTCGCACTTCCTAATTACAACGCAAAAAATGCATGGCCTTTCTGGAGTGCAGTTACGACCTATAATGCTGCTCATGATCCCGGGTACACCCAGGTTACAGCAGGTTTCCGTAAGAATCGCTACAATGTCGGAACCTTACGTTTCTGGGATGCTAATTGGAACGAGTCGCGAACGACTCCGTCATTTCACCAGGCCGGACCGTCTGGAAATGGCAACGATATAGTTTATGTTGGTTGGACGCAGTATCTTGGCGGCTTCAATATGAGCGCCTTTGGGGCCGCACCTGCTTACAATCCGAACTCCACAGTACCCCTTCCAGCGGCTGTGCAAGGTATCAAGTTTTTTGAAACTCGAACTATTGTGCACGACGGACAAGTTGGTGCAGCAAATGCTGTTGTACAGGCTGGTGGCCGGGTCAGTATCAATGCAACCAAGAGTCTGACCAACAGTGTCATCCAAGAAGGGCTTACGGTCAGTGGCCCGACCGCCAAGGCGTTCGATCCGAAATTGCCAGGGGCGTCGGGCAGTACGCTTATCAATATCCATGCCCAACTTCCCCCTGACCTTGCACAACAGCAGGTCAATCCGCTTGCCTTGGGCGGCTTTACGTTACCCACCGGCCAGAATGGCCTGTTCCGCCTGAGTGGACAGGGTGGGAGCGCTTCGGGTAGCCCGGCCCAGAGCTGGAAGCTAGGCGGCGCAGACGTCACGATCCAGGGCCGTCAGGCAATGGTGTCCGGCACCCAGCCAGGGGCGCTGCAGGCCATGGATGCCAGAGCGTTAGAACAGAACCATCAACAAATCGACCGAATCGCCCATCAGAGTGGTGCTGTGGGTGGCAATGCCAGTGCCATCGGTGTCAACGCGCCGAATGGCGCGCCGGTTGATGTAGCCCTCCCGCAGCGACATCCCGGTGCCGATGTTCGCGAGCTGGCTGCCGGTGGCAACTTGGGAATCAGTGCTCGTCCTGACATCCCTGGGGTCACTCGGATGCCGGACAGCCAGTACAACAACAAGCCCCACAAGTACCTGATCGAGACCAACCCGGTCCTCACCGACCTCAAGCAGTTCATGAGCTCGGACTATCTGCTCGGCAACCTTGGCTACGACCCGGACCAGAGTTGGAAGCGCCTGGGTGATGGACTCTACGAGCAACGCCTGATCCAGCAAGCGGTGGTGGCGCGTACAGGCCAGCAGTTCATCGATGGCCAGACCTCTGGCGATCAGCTGTTCAAGTACCTGATGGACAACGCCATCCGCAGCAAGGACCAGCTCCAGCTGAGCCTGGGGGTGGGCCTGACGGCCTCCCAGGTGGCGGCGCTGACCCATGACATTGTGTGGATGGAAAAACACCAGGTCAACGGCGAGGAGGTCCTGGTCCCGGTGCTTTACCTGGCCCAGGCCAACAACCGCCTGGCCCCCAACGGTGCTTTGATTGCCGGCCAGGACGTACAACTGATCGCTGGCGAGAACCTGACCAACGTCGGGACCCTGCAGGCCAGTCGCAACCTGTCCGCCACCGCTGGCAACAACCTGGTCAACACCGGCCTGGTCCAGGCCGGAGAGCGGCTGGAGCTGCTGGCCGGCAACAACCTGAGCAACAGTGCTGGCGGCATCATGACCGGGCGCGACGTTAGCCTGACGGCGGTCAATGGCGACATCATCAACCAGCGCGACCAGGTACGCGCCGTCACCAACTTTGGCGGTACCAGCCAGCACCAGGACTACCTGGACAGCGCCGCACGCATCGAAGCCGGTAACAGCCTCAGCCTCAAGGCGGGCCAGGACATCCAGAACGTCGCCAGCGTGATCCAGAGCGGCGGCGACCTGTCCCTCAACGCCGGGCGCGATGTCAGCATGCTGTCGGTCGAGGAGCGCGAAGGCTTCTACAGCGACCGGCAGCGCAACAACACGGTGCAGCAGCACGGCGCCACGGTGACCGCCGGCCGCGACCTGAGCCTCGTCGCCGGCCGCGATCTCACCGCCGTGGCCAGCCAGATCGACGCGGGCCGCAACCTCACCCTGGCTGCGGGAGAAGACCTGAACCTGAGCTCCGCTGCCAACGAAGCGCACAGTTTCAGCCGCAGCAAGAAGGTCACCCAGTCCAAGGACCAGGTCACCCAGGTCTCGACCACGCTCAAGGCTGGCGGCGACGTCTCGCTGTCTGCCGGCCAGGACATGGCCATCGTTGCCAGCCAGGTCAAGGGCAAGGGCGATGTCGATATCGACGCCGAGCGCGACCTGACCATCGCCTCCGACCAGAACGAAAGTGCTTCGTACTACCTGAAGAAGAGCAAGGGCTCGTTCGGTCGCAGTAGTTCCAAGCAGCAGGAGAGCTACCACAGCACCAACGTCGCCTCGGTGATCGAGGCCGGTGGCGACCTGACCGTCAACGTCAGCAAGAAGGATGATGGCGGCATATCACTGGACGGCGGCCGCGATGTGACGGTGATCGGCAGCCAACTCAAGGCCGGCGGCGATGTCATGCTCGGTGCCACGGGCGATGTGGCGGTGTTGTCTGGTGTAGAGGAGCACGGCGAGTACAGCAAGAAGACCAAGTCCGGTTTCCTGGGTTTGTCGAAGAGCGGCAAGAGCCAGCTGCAGACCCGCGCCACGCAGGTGGGCAGCGAGCTCGATGCCGGAAACGACATTGTTCTGGCTGCAGGCAGCGACCTGCGTTTGCGGGCCAGCGAGGCGAACGCCGGCAACGATGTCGAACTGCGTGCAGGCTTGGTGGGCAAGGAGGGCGACATCAACCTGGTGTCGGCCAATGACACTGCCTATAGCCGCTCGGAGGAATACAAGAAGAAGTTCAAGCTGTCGCTTTCTCCCGACATCATCCTGAACCCGGCGGCATTGATGATGCCGATTGCACCGGGCACGGTCCTGCCGTCGGTGTCGATCGGCTCGGCCAAGGCTTCAGGGCAGGAGGCTCGCAGCAGCACCAGTGTCGGCAGTCAGGTGAGCGGTGAGCGTGACGCCACCCTGCAGGCAGCTCGCGATATCAACGTGTTGGGCAGCGGCGTCAGTGCCGGGCGCAACGTCAGCCTCAACGCCGGGCGTGATGTCAATATCAGCGCCGCACAGAACCAGAGCGACAACTCGCACTGGTCGAGCTCGAGCAAGACGGGCCTGCGTTTCGACAGTGATGACAACGGCATGAACTTCTTCGCCGGTGTCGAAAAGGAGAAGGCCAAGGACCGTTTGCGTGAGCAACTGAGCGCAGGTAGTCGCATCCAGGCCGGACAGGATCTGGATGTCAAAGCCGGACGCGACATCAACCAAACGGGCTCCGACCTGGTGGCCGGTCATGACATCAGCCTGGACGCTGGTCGCGATATCAACATCGACGCGGGGCGCGAAACCCGTATTCAGGAACAGGAGCGTGAGTACGAATCGCACGGTATCAGTGGCTCGGTCAACCACAATGTGGGCAAGACCAAGGACGCGCTGAGCAACACCGGCAAGGGCGAAAATGGGGTGAGCAAGGGCTCCAGCACCCTGCAGACCCTGGATGCGATTGGTCAGTTCTTCGCCGGCCCGACCGGTGACGGCAAGTTCGGCAGCAGCAAGCAGACCAGCAGCCAGCAAAGTGTCGACCAGAACAACCGTCCCTCGACGTTGGACGCTGGCAACGATGTGAAACTGCAGGCGGGCAACGACGTAAACATCAAGGGCAGTCAGGTGCAGGCCGGGCGTGATATCGACGTCAAAGGGCGTGACATCAACATCGATGTGGCCAAGGGCAGCAGCAGCCTGGAAAGCAACCAGTCGCAAAGTTGGGGGGGCATCCACGGCGGTACCAGTGGTGGCTTCAAGGTTGGTATCGGTGGCAGCCACGGTACTGCCAGCAACGACAGCCAGCAGGGCACTTCGACGCCAGCGCAGTTGGAGGCTGGGCGCGATGTTCGGCTCGAGTCCGCCAACGATCTGAACATTGTCGGTAGCCAGGTCAAAGGCGGGCGCGATGTCGAGTTGAATGCAGGCAACGACCTGAACATTCGCGCGGCGCAGAACGACAGCCAGCAGGAGCAAAATCGCCGCAGCGGTGGTGGCGAGGTGGGGCTGACCTTCGGCTCGGAGGGTGTTGGGGTGTATGCCAGCGTCAATCTGGGCAAGGGGCATCTCGAGCGTGAAGCTCAGCGCCATGAGCAAGCCTATGTCTACGCCGGTGACCAATTGAAGTTCACCAGTGGTAAGGACACCAACATCAAGGGTGCACAAGTACGTGGTGATGAGGTGATCGGTCGCGTCGGTGGCGACCTCAATGTGGCCTCGGCCATCGACACAGGTGAAGTAAAGGGCAAGGAGTTCGACATCAATGCCACGGTCACCATTGGTCCCGGGGCGGGTATCAGTGGCTCGGTAGGCTATGGCAAGACCACCGGCAAGACCGAGTGGGTCGAGGACCAGACTCGCATCACCGGTCGTGACAAGGTCGATATCCGCACCGAGAACCACACTCAGCTCGACGGTGCGCTGATCGCCGCCGACAACGGCAATCTCAAGCTTGATACCGGTACCCTTGGATACAGCGATATCGCCGGCAAGGACAAGGAACACGGTTACTACCTGAATGTGGGGGGCAGTTGGAAGAAGGGTTCGGCCAACGCCGAGCAAGACCCCTCCAATGGCAAGGTTACCGAAGGTGCAGGCAACGGGGAGAAGGGATCGAAAAACCAGACCAGCTGGAGTGTCAGTGGCTGGGAGTATGAAAAGGATCGCGAGCAGATTGTCCGCGCCACCGTGGGTGCGGGTGATATCACCGTGCGCAAGGACGCCGAGACAGGGCAGGACTCGACTGTCGGTCTCAACCGTGACCTCGACAAAGCCTATGAGATCACTCGAGACAAGGAGTCGCGTACTGATCTCTACGTGACCGACAGCTCGTTGCACGATGCGCTGAACCCTAAGGAGACGCTGCAGAAGTGGAGCGATGGGCTGCTCGACTACGACAAGACGGCTCTGAAGAACTTTGAGCAGGCCAGCACCGGCCTCAATGCTGCACTGAACCGGCTTGAGCGTGTAATGGGGCGGGACATGGCAGCCGGGGTATCAAGTATTACCAGCCGTGATTTCGCTGAGCAGACGCTGGAGCAGTTGATTCTCAGCGGCAAAAGTCGCAGTGAGGCCATGGCGATGATGGCCGACGAGAAGTTTCAACAGAATGTGCTCAAGCAATTGAGTGATTTGTGGAGCATCAAGCCAGAGGTCGTGGCAGGGGCCAAGCAGGTATTGGAAGAGGCCAATCTCAATGATCCTGCCGGTGCATTGGTACTGGGCAACTCGGATGTTGTGGCCAGGCGCACTTTGTTGCAGGAAAACCTGCGATCGTTGGCAAGTATTGAACGGTTCATGCAGCAGAATGCGGAAGCGGCACAAGCCGTCGCACTGGTGCTGGCACTGACGCAAGGTCCGAAATCCGTGATCCAGGCCGCAGCCTGGGGCGCCGCCGAGCAAACGCCATTGGGCCAAGAGTTGGCAAGGCGGTTGGACAAATTTCAGGATTATGTCGGTGAGCGTGTCGCCAAATACATGGAAAAAGAGGGTGACGCGGAGGTTAATTTCAATGAGAAGGATGATTACGATCAGTTCTTAATCGGTGGTGGTAAGCTTGCCGCTTCCATCCTTACTGGTGTAGTGACGAACAAAGGCAGTAAGTCACCGAAAAATCCAGTCAAAGAGTTGGAAGTGGATTCTTACAAGGATCTGAAGAGTCGGGAGGTTGTAGGGGATCGATTGGAGCACGACCATATTCCATCAATGGCCGCTTTGCGTAAGGCCAAGGAGAAGGAGCTGGGCCGCCCGCTTACAGATGAAGAGACGAAATTGCTCTACAACAATGCCACTGCGATAGAGCTTCCGCGAGAAATCCACGTCGCTGGTCGCACTCATGGTGGCAAAAACACGGCAGCACAGGTGGAGCAAGATGCAGCTGACCTATGTGGCGCTGTATGTCGAGATACTGATGTACTGCGAAAAAATCTGTTGGAAAAGGGCTATCAAGCCGATATCGTAGAAGAAGCAATCATAAAGATTTTTGAACGGAACCGCCTGACAGGGGTGATTGATTGATGGACTGGATGAAGCTGTTGAGCCTTGTCGGTAAAGACCAAGGGGACAATGACTTTCAGGAGCTTGCTACCGTGCTTGGTGAGCAGCCGCAGGTGAAGGAGACCCCCTTGTCGTATAACGACCCAGACGGAAGGACTCTTTATCATAAGTACCTCAATAGTGGGTTGGAGCTCGGCTTTCGAGCGCACAGACTCAATCACATCCATATCTACGTGCAGAGCCACGAGGGCTATGCTCCGTACCAAGGGAGCATCCTCGATCAGAATGCACAAGGCTGGCGGCGAGACGCCCTCCTGCAAACGCTTGGTCCTCCAGATAGTCAGGGGGGGGGCAAGATGGATGGTTTGCTCGGTTTTATACGCCCGTGGGTACGTTATGAGGGGGCAGGCCCTGTATTGCGTGCGGAGTTTTCGCAAGATGGACGGTTGTGGAAGTGTTCACTCACGCTTGAGTAAATGCTATTGAACGGAACAGTCATTAGTCAGGCGTTGAAGGCAGTTCTCCCGTTGAGTCATCCAGGCCGTCATTGGAAAATAAATCTGTTACCTTTATGTTGAACGACTTCATCAAAAGGTGATGGCATGAATTTCACGTATAGTTCGAAAGATGGGCTTGATGTATTTGCTGGGATGCGCGGGCGCGATGAAGTCAGGGCCAAGTTAAAACTCCCCTACAAGGTGTTTGCCAAGACTGCTTTCTCCGAGAATTCGACGGATGTCTTTGGTGATGCGCTGATGAAGGCATGGTATGACCAGCACGATAGCTTGAGCGGGGTGCAACTTTACTATCCTGAAGCATCTCTGGACTTTCAGGGGCAGGCACTTCTCGGGGTTTCGGTCGATTTGCTGGAGCGATTTTTCCAGCGGGTACATGTAAATTATGAATTCGAGGACGATGGTTCCGGTATGAAATTGCTGACGGATGGTCTCGAGATCGGGCTCTACGCTCCAGACTTGGAAAGTGGCAAGAGTGCGATAGTAGAAGCTGTCCATGTACCTATCCCGGTGCCGGTATGAAAGGGCAAAGTTGCCGCTGTTATATGTTATGAAGTTCCAAGAAATACACTCCGGATGTAGTAATCGAGTGGTGAGCGCACGGGCTATCTGCACTGAGTTGCCTGTGCTGCTGCCTCGACGTCGCATAGCGGCGGAAGTCAGATGGATGGGCGGCACCGGCGAGATGTCTATGTGACCCCGAGCCATAACCAGGTTACCGGCTTGTGACGAAAAGGGGACAGAATTATTTGTCAATCCTCTACCGAAGAGGACGTTGAGCGTTGAATCGAAGGCGTCGAAGTTAGAGTTTATATAATAAATCTGTGCCCTTTTGATCGGGGTCTGGGGACGAGGCGATGTTCCTCCCGGCGCCATCATAAAAACTTGCGAAAATTGCGCGGTGACATGGCCTAAGGGGAGCCGGTAATGAGCCTTGATGAACAATGGGAACCTGGCTTCGGTACCCTATACACTTGGTTGGCCATGGATAGAGTTGGTCGAATTGCGGTCATGGTGAACAATTGTTTTGGTGATATTCCGAAAGCGCTCCTGGCACTGAACGGAGCGGAGGAAATACTGGACACCCTCAGTGAGTTCATGTGGGAGGAGTCTCAGGTCTTTCGGTCGTACCCACCTTTGAAGAAATGTGGCTTTACGGTGGACTTGTATTCGGCATGGCGCTGGCAAGGAAGAGACAAGGCTTTCGTGCTGGATGAGCTGTTACGCGATCTCGAAGAGCGAGGAATCTACAGTGAAGCCAGCCTTGCCTTTAACAAAGGTTTCTTTGTTTATCACGCAGTCGAAGGTTCCCAGGAGGGAGAGGACTTCCCCGTTGGATTTGATGGCCCTACGAGTATGGGGGACTACTTCAGGTTTCTGGTGCCAGGGGAGTATGCATCGATTGAAGATTTTCCAGAGAGCCTGAGATCAGGAGTTGTTGTCTCTCAAACCTTGGATTTCGATTCGAAACAAGTGTTGAGTGGGAAATGTATCAACGAGTATTTTTACGATTTGTATAGGTGCTAAGCCCGGGGCCAAAAGCATGTTCGCCACCCCGGCGTTGTCGTGATCGAGTTTCGGCTGATTCGTGACATGGAAGGAGCAGTCGTGGACAGGTATGAAGATCTGCAGCCGGACAAGGCATCCGGTCTGCTTGCAAAACTGGAGACAGCCAATGCGCAGGTGCTCGCGGCACTGACTGCCGATCATTCGCAAGTGCCAGCCGATTATGTTGCCTTCATGAAGGAGCTTGGCTGGGGTGAAGTGGGTGAGGCTGCCTACATGTTGTATGAGGGCCTGCTGACCCCAGACCAGGTCTACGACGAAGATGATGAACTCCCCCTGGACGGCATCCTCCTGTTCGGAGATGACATGCAGGGGTACTGCTCGGGGTTCGATACGAACAATGGCTGGGTGGTTGTCGATATCGACCCGGTAAGCCGTGAAGCGCATCAAGTGGCGGACAGTTTTTCCGAGTACATACGTGAAATGCTGAACGACTTGTAGCCGTCGAGGAGCAATGGGGTGGCCCTTCGGTTTCTGATTGAACACCTGGCAACCTCTGTCAGTCCCACGCTGTGTACCTACTTGTCCACAGCAGGAGGCTTACCCCATGAGCACATATGACTGGGACCTGATCGAACGCTTGCTGCACGAAGTGCAGAACGGCGCCGGTCACAGTTTCACGCCGCGCCCCTATGCCGAGCAGCATGCCGCCGCGCTGGCCGCCGATGGTGAGGCGCCGGGCGATCTGAACCAGCTCAAGGCCCAGGCCTGCAAGTACGAAAAGATCCTCTTCGAACGCGGTTTCATCGAGAGCCGGCCTGAAGCGGAAGGTGGCAACGGCGAGAATTTCGTCCTCAGCCCGCGCGGCTCGCGCCTGCTCAGCCTGATCGACAGCAGCATTCCGGGCTTCGAACATCCGCGCCAGGTGCTCGATGAACAGGCCGATGCCCTGGACGAAGCCACCTTCGAGCATGTCTCGGCCAAGGCGCAGATCGCCGGCGGGTCAATTTAGACTGGCATCGGCAAGGCCGGTCCCCCGATAATCGGGATCCATTCTCACCGCCGAGCCTTGCCATGTCGTTCAACCCGCAGAGGGGCCGCCCATGACCGCGGTCCGCAAGAACCCCGACGCTTTTGCTTTCCAGGTCATGCTGGGGCTGTGCCTGATCTGGGGCTGCCAGCAGGTGCTGATCAAATCCGCCGCGGTGGATATCGCACCGGTCATGCAGGCGGCGTTTCGCAATGGCATCGCGGCGGTACTGGTCGGCTTGCTGGTGTGCTTGCGGGGTGGTTGGAAGCAGGTCGGCAGCACCTGGCGTGCCGGGCTGCTGGCCGGCGCGTTGTTCGGCCTGGAGTTCCTATTCATCGCCGAGGGTCTGAAGCTGACCTCGGCGGCGCATATGTCGGTGTTCCTCTACACCGCGCCGATCTTCACCGCCCTGGGGCTGCATTTCATGATGCCTAGCGAGCGGCTGCGGCTGTTGCAGTGGCTGGGCATCCTGCTGGCGTTCGGGGGGATTGCCCTGGCCTTCGCGGGCGGTGTTTCCCTCGAACATCTCGATGGGCGCATGCTGCTTGGCGACGCGTTGGCGATTCTCGCTGGCCTGGCGTGGGGCGCTACCACGGTGGTGGTGCGCGGCTCGCGGTTGTCCGAGGCGCCGGCGACCCTGACCCTGTTCTACCAGCTGGCCGTGGGGTTTGTCGGGCTGGTGCTGATCGCTTTGGTGAGTGGACAGATCGCCGACTTCTCGCTGACCCCGCTGGCGGTGGGCAGCGTGCTGTTCCAGGGGATCGTGGTGTCGTTCGTGAGCTACCTGACCTGGTTCTGGTTGCTGCGCAAGTACCTGGCGTCGAACCTGGCGGTGTTTTCCTTCATCACGCCGCTGTTCGGGGTGACCTTCGGCGTGCTGCTGCTGGACGAGCCGCTAAGCCTGAACTTCGTGATCGGCGCGGTGATGGTGCTGCTTGGGGTGATCATGGTCAGCGCCGAGGCGTGGGTGCGGCAGCAGTTGCGCAAACTGGTGGGGTAAGCGGTCTGCAGTTGCGGCCCTATCGCGAGGCAAGCCCGCTCCCACAAGGGCTTGCCTCATCACAGGGTCAGCCTGCCTGTCTCAGGCTGGCACAGGTTGGTGGACCCGAGAAGCCCCCGGCCAACATCCCGGCCAATCCCATCCCTACCGCAGCCAGTACCAATGCGGGCTGTAATCCCCCACTGAAATGGCTGCTCAACGCCGCCAGCAGCGGCCCACTCAATTGCCCAAGGGCGAAACAAGCGGTCAACAACCCGGCATTACGCTGCGTGGCATGGGGCGCCAGCTCCCGCGAGCGCTGCATCACCAGTTGCATGCAGGCCAGGAACGGCCCGCCGCACAGCAGCACGCCCAATGTCAGGCCGACGCCGCCGCCGAGCAGGCAGGCCAGTACACCCAGCCCTTGCAACCACAGGGTGATGCTCAGCCAGGTCGAGGTGCGGCCCGGGCGAAGCAGGCTGACGATCATCACACCCAGCGCCGAGGCCAGGCCGAACGCCGGCCAGAACAGGTCGGCCAGCCATTGCCCATGGAACTGCTGGCTGGCCATCTGCGACAGGAAGGTGGCCGGCAGGATGTAGCCGATCCCGTAGAGCGCGTAGACCAGGCCCAGGCGGCCGATGCCATTGTTGGGGCCGCGGTCGTTGCCAAGGGGCAAGGTGACGGGTTCGAGCGCTCGAGGTAGCCACGGCAGCACCGCGAGCAGCATGACCAGTGCGGCGACCCCATAAATCAGCCACAGGGCCGCCGAATCCAGCCCCAGCAGGTGCGCGGCCAAGGCCAGCAAGCCTGTCGCCGCAATCCCGACACCGGGTCCGGCGAACACCAGTGCGCCGAGGCGCTGGCGGCCATGGGCACTGGCCAGTTGCTGGCTGAGGCTGGCGATCATCACCAGCACCCAGGCGCTGGCCACGCCGGTGCCGAAGCGCAGCAGCAAATGGCTCCAGAATCCGTCGGCCGCCCACGATGCCAGGGTCAGCAATACGCACAGCCACAGCCCGCCATGCAGGCGCAGGCGTACCTGGCGTGGCTGGCGGGCGAACATGCCGTCCACCGCGCCAAGAAAGTAGCCCAGGTAGTTGGCGGCGGCGACCAGGCCGCCAGCGGTCAGGTCGAACTGGCCCTCGGCGATCAGCCGGGGCAGTTGCGGGGTCAAGGCGAAGCGGCCTATACCCATGGCCATCATCAGCGCCACGGCGCTGGCCAGCAGTTGCACGAAGGGCGACATGGAAAGTCTCCTGCACGAAGGGATGCGATGGATGGCAGGGTAGGGCGCATTGACTTTCAATAAAATTGAATAATGATGATGAAGTTGTTCTGTTTTGGAGAATCTTATGGAGTTCAGCCAACTGCGCATCTTCCAGGCCGTGGCCGAGGAGGGCTCGGTCACCCGCGCCGCCGAGCGCTTGCACCGGGTGCCGTCGAACCTGTCGACGCGCCTGCGTCAGCTCGAGGAGCAGCTGGGCGTGGAGTTGTTCCTGCGCGAGCGCCAGCGCTTGCAGCTGTCGCCGGCCGGCAAGGTGCTGCTCGATTACGCCAACCGCCTTTCCAACCTGCGCGACGAAGCACTCGCGGCGGTGCAGGGCGGCCAGCCAGCGGGGGATTTCGTGCTGGGCACCATGTACAGCACCGCGGCCATCCACTTGCCGGCGCTGCTGGCGCGTTATCACCAGGCCTATCCAGCCGTGAACCTGCAGGTCCAGGCGGCACCTAGTGCCGAACTGCTCGAGGGCGTGCTCAGCCATCGGCTGGACGCGGCGTTGGTCGACGGCCCGCTCAACCTGGCCGGGCTGGATGGCGTGCCACTGTGCGAGGAAACGCTGGTACTGATCACCAGCCCCGAACACCCGGTGGTGCACAGCGCCAGTGACGTTGCCGGCAAGGCGGTGTTCACCTTTCGCCAGGGCTGCTCGTACCGCATGCGCCTGGAGGCCTGGTATGCCCATGCCCACACGCCCATGGGCCGGGTGATGGAGATCGAGTCCTATCAAAGCATGCTGGCCTGCGTGATCGCCGGGGCCGGGGTGGCACTCATGGCGCAATCGATGCTCGACAGCCTGCCGGGGCGCGATCAGGTGCGTGCCCACCGCTTGCAGGCACCGTTCGATCATGCGATGACCTGGTTGATGTGGCGCCAGGGCAAACGCGGTGCCAATCTGCAGGCCTGGATCGATTTGCAACAAAGCGAAACGATTGACCGACCGTCGGAAGCTGCCATCTGCGCTTGATCCGGGTCAGAATCGCCCATATCTGTAAGAACAGAGGCATGCGCAATACAAGACATCGGACTATGATCTGTATGACGCATCGCAAGATTGATTGACCGTGAGGCTGACCCGTCAAGGGGGCAATATGAACGAACGCATGTACAACTGGCTCCATGACCTCGCCGTCGCCCTGGGCCTGCTTCCGCCACCGTTGCAGCCGGTGCCGATCCCGACCGACGAAGAACAGCGCAAGCGCCAGCCGCGTCGGCGCTGACCACAAGGCAAAAGGCCGCCGCATCCAATCGATGCGGCGGCCTTTTGCGTTCAAGGGGCGCGCTTTCGGGAGCGCAGCGCCCAATTCCGGTGCTACTTGCCGCGGATAAGCCGACGTAGCGCGAAGCGGTTGGGATGGCACGCCTCGGCCACCGCCCTGGTCACCGGCAGCGGCTCACCACTGACCCACGCCGCAATCAGCTCACCAGACAGCGGCGCGGTGATCAGGCCCCGTGAGCCGTGCCCACTGTTCACGTACAGCCCCTCCAGCCACGGGCAGGTTACATCCGGTACCTGCCGCGCATCCTTGCCCAACATGGCGTAGGCCTCGTTGAACGCCTCGACATCGGCCATCGGCCCGACGATGGGCAGGTAATCCGGGCTGGTGCAGCGAAACGCCGCCCGGCCCTGCAACTGCGCCGGGTCCAGCTCGGCGGTGCGCAGGCGGGCGGCGAGGTCTGTGGAGATGTCATCGAGCAGCGCCAGGTTACCCTGATGCTCGGCCACGGTTGGCGTCAGGTCTTCGCTGTTGAAGTCGAAGCTGGCGCCAAGGGTGTGCTCGTCCCCTCGCGGGGGCGCCACGTAGCCGTCGGCACAGACCACGGTGCGCAGCGCACGGCTGCTTTCGGTCACGGGCAGGCGGGTGATCTGCCCACGAATGCGCTTGAGCGGCAGCCCGGCGCACGCCGGGAAACGGCGGATATCGGCGGCGCCGGCCAGCACTACCAGCGGTGCGCTGGCCAGCAGCCGCTCACCCTCCCAGGCCTGCCACAGCCCATCGGTACGGCGCAGCTCGAGCACATCGGCGTGGGTAAGTAGGCGGATACGCGGGTGGTCCAGCTGCGCCTGGCACAGCGCAGGCGGGTGCACCCAGCCACCTTCGGGGTAGTACAGGCCGCCGCTGGGCAGCGCGACCCCGGCGATCGCTTCGGCCTGGGCGCGCTCCAGGCGCTGCAGCAGGCTGTTGTCAAAGGCCGCTGCCAGCTTGGCCTGGCGCGCATTTTCCTGATCATCGAAAGCCAGTTGCAGCACGCCGCAGGCATCCCAGTCCTGGCCACGCTGCAGATGCTCGAGCCAGCGGCGGGTGTAGCCGAAGCCGGCGAGGATCATCTGCGAAAGGGCGGTGCCGTGGGCGGAAAGCTTGAGGTACAGCACGCCTTGTGGATTGCCCGAGGCCTCCCGGGCCGGGCCCTCGTGGCGCTCCAGCACGCAGACCTGCCAGCCTCGTGCTGCCAGGCTCCGGGCCGTGGCGCTGCCGGCCAGGCCGGCGCCGATGACCAGCGCTTCGCGTGGCCCCGATGCGGGTGCCGGGTGGGCGTACCAGGGCGCTGCGCGAGCGACGGGCGCACCGCTGTAGACCCCGTGCATCACTTCCCATTTCTTGCCGATGCCCGGCACTTTCTTCATGGTGAAGCCGGCCTCGATCAGCGAGCGACGCACCCAGCCGGTGGTGGTGAAGGTGCCCAGGGTGGTGCCGGGGTGCGACAGCCGCGCCAGCTGGGCGAACAGTTCCGGCGTCCACATGTCGGGGTTCTTCGCCGGGGCGAAGCCATCGAGGAACCAGGCGTCGATGCGGGCGTCGAGCTGAGGCAACTGTTCCAGCGCGTCGCCGATCATCAGGGTCAGGGTGACGCGGCCACCGTCGAGACTGAACTGCTGGAAGCCCGGGTGGATCGCCACGTACTGCTCCAGCAACGGCTGGGTGAAGGTTGCCAGTTCCGGCCACAGTTGCATGGCGCGGGCCAGGTCTTCGCGGGCCAGCGGGTACTTCTCGACGCTGACGAAATGCAGGCGCGCGTCGGCGGGCGCAAGCTCCGCGAACAGTTGCCAGGCACAGAAGAAGTTCATGCCGGTGCCAAAGCCCGTTTCACCGATCACCAGGCAGGCATGCGGATGCAGCTCGGCGAAGCGCTGGCGCAGGTGATTCTGCTCGATGAACACATGCAGGGTCTCGTCGATGCCTTCGTTGATGGCGAAGTAGACATCGTCGTATTGCCGGGAGTGGGGGCGGCCCTGGTCATCCCAGTCGATCTGGGCCTGTGTAGGGAGGAGGGTGTCGGACATGGTCGGCTCGGTTGCAGCAAAGGGTGGATCTTAAGCTATCTGCAGACGCTTGCGTCGTTCGTGGCAGCGGCCTGGTGTCGCGATGCTGAGCGCAGAGGGCGCAAAAATCCTGCTCGATCCGCTAATCTTGCTTATCCATTGAAGGAGCCCGCCATGTTCGAATCCGCCGAAATCGGTCACAGCATCGACAAGGACACCTACGAAGCCGAAGTGCCCGCCCTGCGCGAGGCCTTGCTCGAAGCCCAGTACGAACTCAAGCAGCAGGCGCGTTTTCCGGTGATCGTGCTGATCAACGGCATCGAGGGCGCCGGCAAGGGCGAGACGGTCAAGCTGCTCAACGAGTGGATGGACCCGCGGCTGATCGAGGTACGCACCTTCGACCAGCAGACCGACGAAGAGCTGGCCCGCCCGCCGGCCTGGCGCTACTGGCGGGCGCTGCCACCGAAGGGGCGCATGGGCGTGTTCTTCGGCAACTGGTACAGCCAGATGCTCGAAGGGCGGGTGCACGGCCAGTTCAAGGACGCCGTGCTCGACCAGGCCATCGCCGGAGCAGAGCGCCTGGAGCAGATGCTGTGCGACGAGGGCGCGCTGATCATCAAGTTCTGGTTCCACCTGTCCAAGAAGCAGATGAAGGCGCGGCTCAAGGCGCTCAAGGAAGACCCGCTGCACAACTGGCGTATCAGCCCGCTGGACTGGCAGCAGTCGGAAACCTACGACCGCTTCGTGCGCTTCGGCGAGCGGGTGCTGCGCCGTACCAGCCGCGACTATGCGCCCTGGCATGTGGTCGAGGGCGTCGACCCGCATTACCGCAGTCTGGCGGTCGGGCGCATCCTGCTCGAAAGCCTGCAGGCCGCGCTGGCCAACAATCCCAAGGGCAAGCACCAGGGCAATGTCGCGCCCCTGGGGCGCAGCATCGACCAGAAGAGCCTGCTCGGCGCCCTGGACATGACCCTGCGCCTGGACAAGCACGACTACCAGGAACAGTTGGTCACCGAACAGGCACGCCTGGCCGGCCTGCTGCGCGACAAACGCATGCGCCGGCACGCCCTGGTGGCGGTGTTCGAAGGCAATGACGCGGCCGGCAAGGGCGGGGCCATCCGTCGGGTGGCGGCGGCGCTGGACCCGCGCCAGTACCGCATCGTGCCGATTGCCGCGCCCACCGAGGAAGAACGTGCCCAGCCATACCTGTGGCGCTTCTGGCGCCATATCCCGGCCCGCGGCAAGTTCACCATCTTCGACCGCTCCTGGTATGGCCGCGTGCTGGTGGAGCGGGTCGAGGGCTTCTGCAGCCCGGCGGACTGGATGCGCGCCTACGGCGAGATCAACGACTTCGAGGAGCAACTGAGCAACGCCGGGGTGGTGGTGGTCAAGTTCTGGCTGGCCATCGACCAGCAGACCCAGCTGGAGCGTTTCGAGGAGCGTGAGCAGATCCCGTTCAAGCGCTACAAGATCACCGAGGAAGACTGGCGCAACCGCGACAAGTGGGATGTCTATTCCGAAGCGGTGGGCGACATGGTCGACCGCACCAGCACCGAGATCGCGCCGTGGACCCTGGTGGAGGCCAACGACAAGCGCTGGGCGCGGGTGAAGGTGCTGCGCACGATCAACCAGGCACTGGAGGCGGCGTTCGCCAAGGACAAGAAGTAGGCGGATCGTGCATGGGTGTTGGCTTGGCCCTTTCGCGGGGCAAGTCGCATCGGCGCACCGCCGCTCCCACGAAAGCCCGCCCACGCATTGAGCATGCATCCAGGGAATGACCTGATGAAATCTTTTCCCACCACATCCTTCCCGGCAAGCCTTTAGACTGCAGCTTCCCCCGCCAAGGCCTGATTCGAGGACGCCATGCACATTTCTTCCGGACGCTGGGTCCAGGGCCTGCTGCTGGCGCTGCTGACCGCGTTTCTCTGGGGCATCCTGCCGATCAAGCTCAAGCAGGTGCTGCAGGTGATGGACCCGGTGACCGTCACCTGGTACCGCCTGAGCGTTTCCGGCGGCCTGCTGTTCGCCTGGCTGGCGGCCAATCGGCGGCTGCCGTCTTTCAGTGGCCTCGGTGTCAAGGGCAAGGGCCTGGTGGCCGTCGCGGTGGCGGGGCTGGTCGGCAACTACGTGCTGTACCTGGTTGGGCTCAACCTGCTCAGTCCCGGGACCGCGCAACTGGTGGTGCAATTGGGGCCGGTGTTGTTGCTGGTGGCCAGCGTATTCGTCTTCAAGGAGCGCTTCAGCCTGGGGCAGGGCCTGGGCCTGTTGGTGCTGCTGTTGGGCTTCGCGTTGTTCTTCAACCAGCGCCTGGAAGAACTGCTCACGTCACTCGGCACCTACACCACCGGTGTGCTGACCATCATCCTGGCGACCAGCATCTGGGTGTTCTATGCCCTGAGCCAGAAGCAATTGCTGACGGTGTGGAACTCGCAGCAGGTGATGATGGTGATCTACGTCTGCTGCGCGCTGCTGCTGACGCCTTGGGTGCATCCGCTGGAGGCGTTGCAGCTCAGCCCGTTGCAGGGCTGGCTGTTGCTGGCCTGCTGCCTGAACACACTGGTGGCCTATGGCGCGTTCGCCGAGGCACTGGCGCATTGGGAGGCCTCGCGGGTGAGCGCGACCCTGGCGCTGACGCCGCTGGTGACGTTCGTTGCGGTCGCGCTGGCGGCCTGGCTCTGGCCGGACTACGTGCATGCCGAGCAGATCAATGGCCTGGGGTATGTCGGGGCGGTGACCGTGGTACTGGGCTCGGCACTGGTGGCGCTGGGGCCATCGCTGGTGGCTGGCTGGAAAGCGCGTCGGGTGCAGGTTGATTGACGGCCTCATCGCGGTGCAAGTCGCATCGCGATGAGGCCGCCGGATCAGCCCTTGCCGCCGGGCGCCAGCATGTTCTCTGGCCGCACCCACTGGTCGAACTGCTCGTTGGTCAGGTACTTGAGCTCCAGCGCCGCCTCGCGCAGGGTCTTGCCCTCTGCGTAGGCTTTCTTGGCGATTTCCGCCGCCTTGTCGTAGCCGATGTGCGGGTTCAGCGCCGTCACCAGCATCAATCCACGCTCCAGGTGCGCCGCCATCTGTTCGGCGTCCGGCTCGATGCCGGCCACGCAGTGCTGCTGGAAGTTGCTGCAACCATCGGCCAGCAGTTCGATCGACTGCAGCAGGTTGTGGATGATTACCGGTTTGAACACGTTCAGTTGCAGGTGGCCCTGGCTTGCGGCAAAGCCAATCGCCGTATCGTTGCCCAGCACCTGGCAGGCCAACATCGACAGCGCCTCGCATTGAGTCGGGTTGACCTTGCCGGGCATGATCGAGCTGCCCGGCTCGTTGGCTGGCAGGCGTACCTCGGCAATCCCCGCGCGCGGGCCGGAACCCAGCAGGCGCAAGTCGTTGGCGATCTTCATCAGGGCCACGGCCAGGGTCTTCAGTGCGCCGGCCAGGCTGGTCAGCGGCTCATGGCCGGCCAGGGCGGCGAACTTGTTCGGCGCGGTGACGAACGGCAGGCCGGACAAGGCCGCCAGCTCAGCGGCGATGGCTTCGGCGAAACCGTGCGGGGCATTGAGCCCGGTGCCCACGGCGGTGCCGCCCTGGGCCAGTTCGCAAACCGCCGGCAAGGTCGCGCGGATGGCGCGCTGGGCGTAGTCGAGCTGGGCGACGAAGGCCGAGACCTCCTGGCCGAAGGTGATGGGCGTTGCGTCCATCATGTGCGTGCGCCCGGTCTTGACCAGGTGCGTGTGGCGCGCCGACAGCTCGGCCAGCCCGGCCGACAGTTCGGCGATCGCCGGCAGCAGTTTGTCATGCACGGCCTGGGCCGCGGCGA
Organism: Pseudomonas sp. CCOS 191; assembly: GCF_001007005.1. Lineage (NCBI taxonomy): Bacteria > Pseudomonadati > Pseudomonadota > Gammaproteobacteria > Pseudomonadales > Pseudomonadaceae > Pseudomonas > Pseudomonas sp. CCOS 191. The sequence goes on along the minus strand of NZ_LN847264.1, from coordinate 4,419,220 downwards.
TGTGCATGGCGGTGGGGAAGCAGTCGTTGGAACTCTGCGAGCGGTTGACGTGATCGTTGGGATGCACTGGCACCTTGCCGCCACGGCCCTTGCCGGCCAGCTCGTTGGCGCGCCCGGCGATCACCTCGTTGACGTTCATGTTGCTCTGGGTGCCGCTGCCGGTCTGCCACACCACCAGCGGAAACTGCTCGTCGTGCTCGCCGTCGAGCACTTCGTCGGCGGCCTGCTCGATCAGGCGGGCGATATCGGCGGGCAGATCGCCGTTGCGGTCGTTGACCCGGGCAGCGGCTTTCTTGACCAGCGCCAGGGCGTGCAGCACCGCGAGCGGCATGCGCTCCTTGCCGATGGCGAAGTTGATCAGCGAACGCTGGGTCTGTGCACCCCAGTAGGCGTCCTCCGGAACTTCGACCGGGCCCAGGCTGTCTGTCTCGATACGGCTCATGCTGCGCTCACTCCTTTGTGGTTCGAAATCGCAGTTTAGGCCCTGATTCGACAGAGCGGTTCCGTCGCTCGTCGTGCCACTTGAGCACTTCGCCATCACAGCGCAGAATGCTCTACTCTGAGGTACCCGCCTCCCTTTCTTGAAGGAAATGCAATGACCCGTCTCCGTGTCCTCTGTGCCGCCGTTGCCCTGGTTTGCGCCAGCGGCCAGGTACTCGCTGCCACTCCAGCGCACAACGCTGCCGCCGAGAAATTCCTGACCCTGGCCAATGCCGACAAGCTGGGCACCCCGGTGTACATGCAGGTCCAGCAGATGTTCGCCCAGCGCTTCGAGCAGACCAAGGCGCCGGCCTCCAAGAAAACCGTGCTCGACAGCTACCAGGCCAAGGCCAACGCCGCCCTGGACAACGCCATCGGCTGGAAGAAGCTCAAGCCGAAGATGGTCGACCTGTACACCGCGACCTTCACCGAGGCCGAGCTGAACGACCTGGTCAAGTTCTACGAATCGCCGCTGGGCAAGAAAGTCCTGCGTGAAATGCCCAAGGTCACCCAGCAGTCCGCCCAGCTGACCCAGCAGAGCCTGGAGCCGGCGGTACCTGTGGTCAACAAGCTGCTTGACGACATGACCAAGGAACTCGACCCAAGCGCCGGCAAGGCCCCGGCGAAGAAGTGAGCGTGACGCGATGAGCATGCAGCAACGCATCGAACAGCAGCTGGCGCCGCTGGGCACGCAACACCTCGAAGTGCACAACGAAAGCCACATGCACAGCCGTGGCCAGGAAACGCACTACAAGGCGGTGCTGGTCAGCGAGCAGTTCGCCGGGCTGAACAGCGTCAAGCGCCACCAGAAGGTCTACGCCACCATGGGTGAGCTGATGGGCCAGATCCACGCCCTGGCGATTCACACCTACACGCCCGAGGAATGGGCCGTGGTCGGTGTGGCACCGGCCTCGCCGGTGTGCGCCGGCGGCGGCAAGCACTGAATCCTTTCCGTCGTTCTGGTACAATTCGCGTTATTCCCTCGGGGCCGCTTTGCGGCCCATCGCCGGCAAGCCGGCTCCCACAGGTCCTGCGCAAATTTCGAGTCTTGCGCTGAGCGTGTGGGAGCCGGCTTGCCGGCGATGGGCTGCGCAGCGGCCCCATGCATTTGCCAAACCCGGTCCGCCCCTTACGAGGGCAACCACCTGGAGATTCAACGCAATGACCCAACCGATCGTCGTGGCGGCGCTGTACAAGTTCGTCACCCTCGAAGACTACGTCGAACTGCGCGAGCCGCTGCTCAAGGCCATGCTCGACAACGGCGTAAAAGGCACCCTGCTGCTGGCCAACGAAGGTATCAACGGCACCGTCTCGGCCACCCGCGAAGGCATCGACGCGCTGCTGGCCTGGCTGCGCAACGACCCACGCCTGGTGGACGTCGACCATAAAGAGTCGTACTGCGACGAGCAGCCGTTCTACCGCACCAAGGTCAAGCTCAAGAAAGAGATCGTCACCCTCGGCGTACCGGGCGTGGACCCGAACAAGGCGGTCGGCACCTACGTCGATCCGAAAGACTGGAACGCCCTGATCAGCGACCCGGAAGTGCTGCTGATCGACACCCGCAACGACTATGAAGTGGCCATCGGCACCTTCAAGGGCGCCATCGACCCGAAGACCGAGACCTTCCGCGAGTTCCCCGACTACATCAAGGCCCACTTCGACCCGAGCAAGCACAAGAAGGTCGCCATGTTCTGCACCGGCGGCATCCGCTGCGAGAAGGCCTCCAGCTACATGCTCGGTGAGGGCTACGAAGCGGTCTATCATCTTAAGGGCGGCATCCTGAAATACTTCGAGGAAGTAGCCCAGGAAGAAAGCCTCTGGGACGGCGACTGCTTCGTCTTCGACAACCGGGTCACGGTGCGCCACGACCTGACCGAGGGCGAGTACGACCAGTGCCATGCCTGCCGCCACCCGATCGACGTGAAGGACCGGGAGTCGGAGCACTATTCGCCAGGCGTGAGCTGCCCGCACTGCTGGGACAGCCTGAGCGAGAAGACCCGGCGCAGCGCCATCGACCGCCAGAAGCAGATCGAGCTGGCCAAGGCGCGCAACCAGCCGCACCCGATCGGTTTCAACTACAAAGCCGAGGCCTGATGCATGTCCGCACGCCTGCTCTATGTGATGGACCCGATGTGCTCCTGGTGCTGGGGCTTTGCCCCGGTGGCCGAGGCGCTGATCGCCCAGGCCCATGAGGCGGGTGTCGAGACCCGCCTGGTGCCGGGCGGCCTGCGTACCGGTGGCAGCGCCCTGGACGCCTCGACCCGCAAGTACATCCTCGAGCATTGGCAGGCGGTGCATGACGCCACCGGGCAGCCGTTCCGTTTCGACGACGCGATGCCCGACGGTTTCGTCTACGACACGGAGCCGGCGTGCCGAGCCCTGGTAGCTGCACGCGAGCTGGACGACAAGCGGGCCTGGCGCCTGCTGCAACTGATCCAGGCGTCGTTTTACGAGCAGGGCGTGGATGTCACCCGCGCCCCGCAACTGGTGGAGCTGGCCGAGCAGGCCGGCTTCGACCGCGAGCAGTTCTCCCAGCGCTTCACCCTCCCTGATACCCGAGTCGCCACCAGTGCCGATTTCGCCTGGGTGCAGGACCTGGGCATCGCTGGCTTCCCCACGCTGCTGGCCGAGCGCAATGGCCAGCTGGCCCTGCTGACCAATGGCTACCAGCCGCTGGAAAGCCTGCAACCCTTGCTCGGCCGCTGGCTGCAGCAGGCCGCCTGTGCTTGACCTGCCAGGGTCGCCAGACCCTGTGCCAGGGAAGTCCCCCGCTGTGCCCGATCGCCTGAGCTGGGCGGAGATCCGCCGCCTGGCCCTGCACCACAAGCAAGCCCTGTGGACCGCCAACCTGGTGGCCGTGCTCGCCGCCCTGTGCAGCGTACCGATTCCCTTGCTGCTGCCGCTGCTGGTGGACGAAGTGCTGCTGGGGCATGGCGACGCGGCGCTGAATTGGATGAACAATTTCCTGCCCGCGGGCTGGCAGGTGGCCGCCGGTTACATCGGGCTGATGCTGTGCGCCACCCTCGGCCTGCGCCTGGCGGCGCTGGCGTTCAACGTGGTCCAGGCCAAGCTGTTCGCCGGCCTGGCCAAGGATATCGTCTACCGCCTGCGCATCCGCCTGATCGAGCGGCTCAAGCGCATTTCGCTCAAGGAATACGAAAGCCTGGGCAGCGGCACGGTGACCACCCACCTGGTCACCGACCTGGATACCCTCGACAAGTTCGTCGGCGAGACCCTGAGCCGCTTCCTGGTGGCCGTGCTCACGCTGACCGGCACCGCGGCCATCCTGATCTGGATGCACTGGCAACTGGCGCTGCTGATCCTGCTGTTCAATCCACTGGTGATCTATTTCACCGTGCAGCTGGGCAAGCGCGTCAAGCACCTGAAGAAGCTCGAGAACGACAGCACCGCACGTTTCACCCAGGCATTGACCGAGACCCTCGACGCGATCCAGGAGATCCGCGCCGGCAACCGCCAGGGCTACTTCCTCGGCCGCCTGGGGCTGCGCGCCCGCGAGGTGCGTGACTACGCGGTGGCCTCGCAGTGGAAGAGCGACGCCAGCGGCCGCGCCAGTGGCCTGTTGTTCCAGTTCGGCATCGATATCTTCCGTGCCGCTGCCATGCTCACGGTGTTGTTCTCCGACCTGTCGATCGGCCAGATGCTGGCGGTGTTCAGCTACCTGTGGTTCATGATCGGGCCGGTGGAGCAGTTGCTGAACCTGCAATATGCCTACTATGCCGCCGGCGGCGCACTGAGCCGCTTGAACGAGCTGCTGGCGCGGGCCGACGAGCCGCAGTACCCGGCGGCCGCCGACCCGTTCGCCGGGCGCGACACGGTCGGTATCGAAGTACGAGACCTGCGCTTCGCCTATGCCGACGAGCCGGTGCTCGACCAGCTCAACCTGACCATCGCACCGGGCGAGAAGGTCGCCATCGTCGGTGCCAGCGGCGGCGGCAAGAGTACCCTGGTGCAGTTGCTTCTTGGGCTGTACAGCGCCCAGGCCGGGACCATCCGCTTCGCAGGCGCCAGCCTGCAGGAGATCGGCCTGGAGACCCTGCGCGAAAATGTCGCGGTGGTGCTGCAGCACCCGTCACTGTTCAACGACAGCGTGCGCGCCAACCTGACCATGGGTCGTGACTGCAGCGACGACGCCTGCTGGCAGGCGCTGCGCATCGCCCAGCTGGACGCCACCATCGCCGCGCTGCCCCAGGGCCTGGACAGCATCGTCGGGCGTTCCGGCGTGCGCCTGTCCGGTGGCCAGCGCCAGCGCCTGGCGATCGCCCGCATGGTGTTGGCCGAACCCAAGGTGGTCATCCTCGACGAGGCCACCTCCGCGTTGGACGCGGCCACCGAATACAACCTGCACCTGGCCCTGGCGCGCTTCCTCAGCGGGCGCACCACGCTGATCATCGCCCACCGCCTGTCGGCGGTGAAGCAGGCGGACCGGGTGCTGGTGTTCGATGGCGGTCATGTCGCCGAAGATGGCGACCACCAGCAGCTGATCGCCGAAGGTGGCCTGTACGCCAAGCTCTACGGCCACCTGCAGCAAACCTGAAAAACCGCCTCAAGCTTCAAGGTTCAAGCGGCAAGTCGAAACGAGCAGGCTTTTTCTTGCCGCTTGGCGCTTTTCCCTGGTCGCTGCTTCATGGCAAATGGCCTACGCTGTGCTTGTCTAGGTCGATTCGTGCCTTATCTGCCGCCATGACAGGGATTACATGAAGGGAAATCGGACTCTCGAAGCGCCAAGGCTGCTGGGCATCATCTGGCCCTTCGTCGCCGTTGTGGTTTTCCAGGTACTGCTGGGCAGTCTGAGTCTTTATGCATTGTCCGCCGTGCGCGCCTATGTGGCGGGCGAGAGCCTGTGGTCCAAGGCGCAGAAGGACGCCATCTACTACCTCAACCTCTATGCCGATGATCGCGATCCGCTGACCTATGCCCGCTATCGTCGGGCCATCCTGGTGCCCCAGGGCGATCACAACCTGCGCCTGGCCCTGGATCGGCCCGAGCCGGACCTGGAGGCGGCGCGCCAAGGCGTGCTGCAGGGCGGCAACCATCCCGAGGACGTCGCCCGGATCATCTGGTTCTACCGCAACTTTCGCCATATCAGCTACATGGAAACCGCCATCGATTACTGGGACATCGGTGACGACTACCTGCGCCAGCTCGACGTGCTGGCCCAGCAGATGCGCGAGGGGTTTTCCGGCGGCAAGGCCGACGCCCACCAGGTGGCCAACTGGAAGGCGCGCATCGTCGCCATCAACGATGGCGTGACCCCTGCCGCCAAGGCGTTCAGTGATGCCCTGGGCGAAGGTTCGCGGATGCTGCTCAAGGTGCTGATGCTCACCAACCTGGCCACTGCGCTGTTCCTTATCGCCATGGCCTGGCGGCGCTCGAGCAAGCTGCTGGCCCAGCGCCAGGCATTCGCCAGTGCGTTGCAGGAGGAGAAGGAGCGGGCGCAGATCACCCTGGAGTCGATCGGTGACGCGGTGATCACCGCCGATGTCGACGGTTGCATCAGCTACATGAACCCGGCTGCCGAGCAATTGACTCACTGGCAGGCGGTGCAGGCCCAGGGTCTGCCGCTGGCGGCGCTGTTCAGCCTGCTCGACGAGAATGCCGAAGGCGACAGCCGGACGTTGGTCGAGCAGGTGCTCAGCGGCAGCCTCAAGGGCGGCGCCGAGCACGCCCGGCTGATCCAGCGTCTGGACGGCAGCACGGTGTCGGTCAACCTGGTGGGCTCGCCCATCCTCACCGAAGGGCAGGTCAGTGGCATCGTGGTGGTGCTGCATGACATGACCCAGGAGCGCCAGTACATCGCCAACCTGTCTTGGCAGGCCACCCACGACGCCCTGACCGGGCTGGCCAACCGCCGCGAGTTCGAGTATCGCCTGGAGCAGGCGCTCAATGGCCTGGCGCGCCAGGCCGGGCGGCATTCGCTGATGTTCCTCGACCTGGACCAGTTCAAGTTGGTCAACGACACCTGCGGGCATGCCGCTGGCGACGAGCTGTTGCGGCATATCTGCGCAGTGCTGCAGTCGGGCCTGCGCGAGGGCGACACCCTGGCGCGCCTGGGCGGCGACGAGTTCGGCGTGCTGCTCGAGAACTGCCCCCCCGAGCAGGGCGAGCGCATTGCCGAGCAATTGCGCCAGGCCGTGCAGAGCCTGCATTTCGTGTGGAAGGGCAGGCCCTTCGTCACCACGGTCAGCATCGGCCTGGTGCATATCGCCCAGGTGCCCAGCACCCTGGAGGCGTCGTTGCGCGCTGCGGACATGGCCTGCTACATGGCCAAGGAGAAAGGGCGCAACCGGGTGCAGGTCTATCACGCCGACGATAGCGAGCTGTCCATGCGCTTCGGTGAAATGGCCTGGATCCAGCGCCTGCACGTGGCGCTGGAGGAGAATCGCTTCTGCCTCTACGCCCAGGAAATCGCCCCGCTGCATCCCCATGAAGGGCCGGGGCATATCGAAATCCTCCTGCGCCTGCATGATGAAAGCGGACGTACCATCCTGCCCGACAGCTTCATTCCCGCAGCCGAGCGCTACGGCCTGATGACCGCGCTCGATCGCTGGGTGGTGCGCAGTGTGTTCCAGGTGATTCGCCAGTGCCTGGACGAGGGGCGGGAGGGGCCGTTGGCCATGTGTGCCATCAACCTTTCGGGCTCGAGCATCGGCGACGACAAGTTCCTCGAGTACCTGCAGCGCCTGTTTGGCGAGTTCGACATCCCGCCACGGTTGATCTGTTTTGAAATTACCGAAACCAGCGCCATCGCCAATCTGGGCAGCGCAATCCGGTTCATCAATGAATTGAAAGGATTGGGCTGCAAATTCTCGCTGGACGACTTCTGCGCCGGAATGTCGTCATTCGCCTATTTGAAGCATTTGCCTGTAGACTTCCTGAAGATCGACGGAAGTTTCGTCAAGGACATGCTCGATGACCCGATCAACCGGGCGATGGTCGAAGTGATCAATCACATTGGCCACGTCATGGGTAAGCGGACCATCGCCGAGTTCGTCGAGACGCCACTGATCGAGCAGGCTTTGCAGGAGATCGGCGTGGACTACGCCCAGGGATATCTCATCGAACGTCCGCAGGTGTTCACCTGCGACAGCCTGCAGCGCCAACGGATTGCCGCGAGGCCCCTTCTGCACCGGGCGCCGGGGACCTTTCGCTGAACAACGCCCGGAAATCACAGGGAATCAAGGAGCTGACAGTGATCGACGCGTTCGTAAGGATCGGACCATTGATGGATCCGGCCAGTTATCCGCAGTGGGCCCAACAACTGATAGAGGATTGCCGCGAAAGCAAGCGCAGGGTGGTGGAGCATGAGTTCTACCAGCGTCTGCGCGATGGCCAGCTCAAGCAGTCGACCATCCGCCAGTACCTGATCGGTGGCTGGCCGGTGGTCGAGCAGTTCTCCCTCTACATGGCCCACAACCTCACCAAGACCCGTTACGCCCGGCACCCCGGCGAGGACATGGCGCGCCGCTGGCTGATGCGCAACATCCGCGTCGAGCTCAACCATGCCGACTACTGGGTGCACTGGTGCCAGGCTCATGGCATCCACCTGCATGAACTGCAGTCCCAGGAAGTGCCGCCCGAGCTCAATGGCTTGAACGACTGGTGTTGGCGGGTATGCGCCACCGAGTCGCTGGCCATCGCCATGGCGGCCACCAACTACGCCATCGAAGGGGCCACCGGTGAATGGTCGGCGGTGGTCTGCGCCGAAGATACCTACGCCCAGGGCTTCCCCGAAGACACCCGCAAGCGCGCCATGAAATGGTTGAAGATGCATGCGCAGTATGATGACGCGCACCCGTGGGAAGCGCTGGAAATCATCTGCACCCTGGCGGGCGAGAGCCCGACCCTGGGGCTGCGCACCGAGCTGCGCCGGGCGATCTGCAAGAGCTACGACTGCATGTTCCTGTTCCTGGAGCGTTGCATGCAGCTCGAAGGGCGTCAGCAAGGGCGTCTGCGCCCGGCCTTGGCGGCGGGCTGAAACCATCGCGGGGCAAGCCTGCCCCACGCAGCAAGGCGTGGGGCGGGCTTGCCCCGCGATCAGTCTTGTCGGTTTTACTGCGCGTTCAGCGCCTGCCCGTTCACATCCTTGCTGTCCGGCCCCATCAGGTACAGGTACACCGGCATGATGTCCTCGGGCAGCGGGTTGTTCTGCGGGTTCTCGCTCGGATAGGCCTGGGCGCGCATCGCCGTGCGGGTGGCGCCCGGGTTGATGCTGTTGGAGCGCACTGGCGCTACGCCTTCCAGTTCATCCGCCAGGGTCTGCATCAGGCCCTCGGTGGCGAATTTAGACACCCCGTAGGCACCCCAGTAAGCGCGGCCCTTGCGCCCGACGCTGCTGGAAGTGAACACCACCGAGGCGTCCTCCGACAGCTTCAGCAGCGGCAGCAAGGTGCTGGTCAGCATGAAGGTGGCGTTGACGTTGATGTGCATCACGCGCATGAAATTGTCGCCCGACAGCTGCTCCAGCGGCGTGCGCGGGCCAATGATCGAGGCATTGTTGAGCAGGCCGTCGAGGCGGCCGAACTGGTCCTCGATCATCACCGCCAGTTCGTCGTACTGGTGGGGCAGGGCGGTTTCCAGGTTGAACGGGATCACCACCGGCTGCGGGTGGCCCGCGGCTTCGATCTGGTCGTAGACTTCGTTCAGGTTGGCTTCGGTCTTGCCCAGCAGCAGCACGGTAGCGCCCAGGGCGGCATAGGCCTTGGCGGCGGCGGCGCCGATACCGCGACCGGCGCCGGTGACCAGGATGATCCGGCCCGTTAGCAGGTCGGGGCGGGCGGTGTAGTCGAACATAGGTCTGTCCTTGAATATGAGCTGCAAGCTCTAAGCGGCAAGCTACAAGAGAAAGCAGATCAGTGTTGGAGCTGCTCTTTCCTGAGGCTTGAAGCTTGACGCTTGCGACTTGAAATCAGCAGCCGCACAGCGCGCTGTCGATCACCTTGCGCAGTTCCAGCGGGTGGTCCACCACCACGTCGGCGCCCCAGTTGTTGGGGTTGTCCTCTGGATGAATATAGCCATAGCGCACCGCTGCGGTGCGGGTGCCGGCGTCGCGGCCGGACTCGATGTCGCGCAGGTCGTCGCCGACGAACAGGACGCTGGCCGGGTCCAGGTCAAGCGTCTTGCACGCCAGGATCAGCGGCTCGGGGTCGGGCTTGCTGTTCTTCACGTGGTCCGGGCAGATCAGCAGCGCCGAGCGCTCGGCCAGGCCCAGGCGTTGCATGATCGGTTCGGCGAAGCGCACCGGTTTGTTGGTGACCACGCCCCACAGCAGGTTGCCTTTCTCGATGTCGGCCAGCAGCTCCGGCATGCCGTCGAACAGCTTGCTGTGCACCGCGCAATCGCGTTGGTAGCGTTCGAGGAACTCCAGGCGCAGGGCTTCGAAGCCATCGGCTTCGGGGTCCATGGCGAAGGTCGCGGCGACCATGGCGCGGGCGCCGCCGGAAATCACCTCGCGGATACGTGCGTCGTCGATGGCCGGCAGGCCGCGATCGGTGAGCATCGCCTGGCAGATGGCGATGAAGTCCGGCGCCGTGTCCAGCAGGGTGCCGTCCATGTCGAAGAGTACTGCTCGCAGGCGCATGCTCATTCCTCGCGCAGGGTCTGGATCATGTAGTTGACGTCGACGTCGTTGCACAGCTTGTAGTGCTTGGTCAGCGGGTTGTAGGTCAGGCCGATGATGTCCTTGACCTCCAGGCCTGCGGCACGGCTCCAGGCGCCCAGCTCGGAGGGGCGGATGAACTTCTTGAAGTCGTGGGTGCCGCGCGGCAGCATCTTCAGCACGTATTCGGCGCCGATGATCGCCAGCAGGTAGGCCTTGGGGTTGCGGTTGATGGTCGAGAAGAACACCTGGCCGCCGGGCTTGACCATGCGGTAGCAGGCGCGAATCACCGAGGAAGGGTCAGGTACGTGCTCGAGCATTTCCAGGCAGGTGACCACGTCGAACTGGCCGGGCATCTCTTCGGCCAGGGCTTCGGCGGTGATCTGCCGGTACTCCACCGCAACGCCCGACTCCAGCTGGTGCAACTGGGCTACCGCCAGCGGTGCCTCGCCCATGTCGATGCCGGTGACGGTGGCGCCACGCTGGGCCATCGCCTCGCTGAGGATGCCGCCGCCGCAGCCGACGTCCAGCACCTTCTTGCCGGCCAGGCCGACACGCTCGTCGATCCAGTTGACCCGCAGCGGGTTGATGTCGTGCAGCGGCTTGAACTCGCTCTCGCGGTCCCACCAGCGGTGGGCCAGGGCTTCGAACTTGGCGATTTCGGCGTGGTCGACGTTGCTCATGGGAACAGTCCTCTGAATCTTCGATAAATAGTGTCGCGGGCCGGCAGCCGCAGCTACCGGCCGTTCATTCTTTGCGCCCGCCGATGCGGGCTCCCCAGGCGCGGGCGTTGGCGGCCAGCGCGGCTTCGTCCATCTGGCTCAGGCGGCGGTCCTCGACCAGTTGCTGCCCGGCGACCCAGACATCCTTCACGCAGTCGCGACCGGTGGCGTAGATCAGTTGTGAGACCGGGTCGTGCACCGGTTGCTGCGCCAGCCCCGACAGGTCGAAGACGGCCAGGTCGGCGGCCTTGCCCACTTCGAGCGAGCCAGTGATCGCCTCCAGTCCGAGGGCCCGGGCGCCATTGAGCGTGGCCATGCGCAGCGCCCGGTGGGCGTCCAGGGCGGTGGCCGAGCCGGCGACGGCCTTGGCCAGCAGCGCGGCGGTGCGGGTTTCACCGAGCAGGTCGAGGTCATTGTTGCTGGCGGCGCCATCGGTGCCGACGGCCACGTTCACCCCAGCCTGCCACAAGCGCTCCACCGGGCAGAAACCGCTGGCCAGCTTGAGGTTGGATTCGGGGCAGTGAACCACGCTGGTGTTGCTTTCTACCAGCAGCGCCAGGTCTTCGTCGCTGATCTGGGTCATGTGCACCGCTTGCAGGTTCGGGCCCAGCAGGCCCAGGCGCGCGAGGCGCGCCAGTGGCCGCTCGCCGTTGTCCTTGAGCGCCTGCTCGACTTCGCTGGCAGTCTCGTGGATGTGCATGTGCAGCGGTGCGTCCAGCTGGTCGGCGATCACCCGGATCTTCTCCAGGTTCTCGTCGCTCACCGTGTAGGGGGCGTGCGGGCCCAGGGCAATGGTGATGCGCGGGTGGTGGCGCAGCTCGCCGAACAGTTCGATGGCCAGGTGCAGGGCCTCGTCCGGGGTGCGTGCGCCGGGGATGGGGAAATCCAGCAGCGGCACGGCTATCTGCGCGCGGATGCCGCTGCGGTGCACGCGGTCGCAGGCCTCGCGGGGATAGAAATACATGTCGGCGAAGCAGGTGATGCCGCCCTTGAGCTGTTCGGCGATGGCCAGGTCGGTGCCGTCGGCCACGAAGGCCTCGTTCACCCAGCGACCCTCGGCGGGCCAGATGTGCTCCTGCAGCCAGGTCATCAGCGGCAGGTCGTCGGCCAGGCCGCGGAACAGGGTCATGGCGGCGTGGCCGTGGGCGTTGACCAGCCCGGGCGTCAGCAGGCAGTCGGGCAGCGTTCGCACTTCCCGCGCTTGTGGCGCCCGCTCGCGTGGGCCGAGCCAGGCGATCTGGCCGTCGCGGATACCCAGCGCATGGCCCTCCAGCACGACACCGGCCGGCTCGACGGGGACCAGCCAGTCCGGCACAAGCAGCAGGTCGAGGATGGGAGTGGCGATGGGCATGCGCGATATATACCTGGATCGGTTCGGCTAAACGCGCAGTATACCCGAGCGTCCGCGACGCAGGCTCGCTATAATCGCCGGCTTTTGATGCCAGGGCGACGGGGAGAGGCGATGCGCGAGCAACTGATGGCGGCGGAGACGGTGACGGGCATCGAGTGGCGCGACGGCGTGCTGCACCTGCTCGACCAGCGCCTGCTGCCGCTTGAGCAGTGCTGGCTGGCCTGCACCGAGGCGGCCGAGGTGGCTGAGGCGATCAGCGACATGGCCGTGCGTGGCGCTCCGGCGATCGGCATCTGCGCCGCCTACGGCCTGCTGCTGGCGCTGCGCCATCGCCTGGCCGAAGGCGAGGGCTGGGAAGAGAGCCTTGAAGAAGACTTCATGGTGCTCGGCGAGGCGCGGCCCACCCCGGCCAACCTGTTCTGGGCGCTCAACCGCATGCGTGAGCGCCTGCAGCGCCTGCGCCCGGATGAAGACGTGCTGAAGGTGATGGAGGCCGAGGCGGTGGCGATTCACCAGAGCGATCGCGAGGCCAACCTGACCATGGCCCAGTTCGGTGTCGAGCAGATCCGCAGGCACCAGGGCAGCGAGCAGGCCCTGCTTACCCACGGCAATGCCGGGGCCCTGGCCACCGGCGGCTTCGGTACCGCCCTGGGGGTGATCCGCGCCGCCACCCTGGAGGGCATGGTCGAGCAGGTCTATGCCTGCGAGTCGCGGCCGTGGCTGCAGGGTTCGCGCCTGACCGCCTGGGAGCTGGCCGCCGACGGTGTGCCGGTGACCGTGGTCGCCGACGCGGCGGCCGGGCACCTGATGAAGACCAAGGGCATCACCTGGGTGGTGGTCGGCGCCGACTGCATTGCCGCCAATGGCGATGTGGCGGCGAAGATCGGTACCTACCAGATGGCGGTGGCGGCCATGCATCACGGGCTGCGTTTCATGGTGGTGGCGCCGAGCACCAGCATCGATCTGAACCTGCCCACCGGCGAGGACATCCCGCTGGAGACCCGCGGCGAGGAAGAGTTGCTGGAGGTGTCCGGGATCCAGGTAACCGCTGATGTCGAGGCCTACAACCCGGTGGTCGATGTCACCCCGGCCGACCTGATCGACGTGATCGTCACCGAGAAGGGCGTGGTCGAGCGCCCGGATACCGCAAAAATCGCCCAGTTGATGTGCCGCAAACGCCTCCACTGAGGCGTTTTTCCATCCGTGCGGATGGTACTGTACGGCAACCTGCCATATCTCCCATGCGCGCAGCGTTTGTGATACCATCCGGCAGTTTCCAAGGCCGCTCTTTACCGCGGCCTTCATTGCGCAGATCCATGGCACAACTCATTGATTTGTCGTAAGTCGTCGCACCCCAATTGCGCTGCGGCGGCGAGCTTCGTTCGTCCTTCGAGGGATCAGGCGAAGTTTCACCAGAAAAAGGAATCAGGCTTCTCATGGGCGAACTGGCCAAAGAAATCCTCCCGGTCAATATCGAAGACGAACTGAGACAGTCTTACCTCGACTACGCGATGAGCGTTATTGTCGGGCGAGCGCTGCCCGATGCGCGTGACGGCTTGAAGCCCGTGCATCGTCGCGTTCTGTATGCGATGAGCGAACTGGGCAACGACTGGAACAAGCCGTACAAGAAATCCGCCCGTGTGGTCGGTGACGTGATCGGTAAGTACCACCCGCACGGCGACACCGCCGTGTACGACACCATCGTGCGCATGGCTCAGCCATTCTCGCTGCGCTACCTGCTGGTCGATGGCCAGGGCAACTTCGGTTCGGTGGACGGCGACAACGCCGCGGCCATGCGATACACCGAAGTGCGCATGTCCAAGCTGGCCCATGAGCTGTTGGCCGACCTGCACAAAGAGACCGTCGACTGGGTACCGAACTACGATGGTACCGAGCAGATCCCGGCGGTCATGCCGACCAAGATCCCCAACCTGCTGGTCAATGGCTCCAGCGGTATTGCCGTGGGCATGGCGACGAACATTCCGCCGCACAACCTCGGCGAAGTGATCGACGGCTGCTTGGCGCTGATCGACAACTCCGACATCACGGTCGATGAGCTGATGCAGTTCATCCCGGGGCCGGACTTCCCGACAGCGGGCCTGATCAATGGTCGCCAAGGCATCATCGAGGCCTATCGCACCGGCCGTGGCCGCATCTATATGCGTGCCCGCTCCGAGATCGAGGACATCGACAAGGTCGGTGGCCGCCAGCAGATCGTGGTCACCGAGCTGCCGTACCAGCTGAACAAGGCGCGCCTGATCGAGAAGATCGCCGAGCTGGTCAAAGAGAAGAAGATCGAAGGCATCACCGAGCTGCGCGATGAGTCCGACAAGGACGGCATGCGCATCGTCATCGAGCTGCGTCGCGGCGAGGTGCCGGAGGTGGTGCTCAACAACCTCTACCAGCAGACCCAACTGCAGAGCGTGTTCGGCATCAACATCGTTGCCCTGATCGACGGTCGCCCGCGCCTGCTGAACCTGAAGGACCTGCTCGAGGCGTTCGTTCGCCACCGTCGCGAGGTGGTCACCCGCCGCACCGTGTTCGAGCTGCGCAAGGCCCGCGAGCGTGGCCATATCCTTGAAGGCCAGGCGGTCGCGCTGTCCAACATCGACCCGGTCATTGCCCTGATCAAGGCCTCGCCGACGCCGTCCGAAGCCAAGGAAGCGCTGATCAGCACGGCCTGGGAGTCCAGCGCGGTACAGGTCATGGTCGAGCGTGCCGGTGCCGAGTCGTGCCGTCCGGAAGACCTGCCGGAGCAGTACGGCCTGCGCGAAGGCAAGTACTACCTGTCGCCGGAACAGGCCCAGGCGATCCTGGAGCTGCGCCTGCACCGCCTGACCGGCCTGGAGCACGAGAAGCTGCTGGCCGAGTACCAGGAGATCCTCGAGCAGATCGGCGAGCTGATTCGCATCCTCAGCAGCGCCGAGCGCCTGATGGAAGTGATCCGCGAAGAACTCGAAGCGATCCGCGCCGAGTACGGCGATGCCCGTCGCACCGAAATCCTCAATGCCAGCCACGACCTCAACTACGGCGACATGATCCCCGAAGAAGAGCGTGTGGTGACCATCTCCCACGGTGGCTACGCCAAGACCCAGCCATTGTCCGCGTACCAGGCCCAGCGCCGTGGTGGCAAGGGCAAGTCGGCCACAGGCGTCAAGGACGAGGACTACATCGAGCACCTGCTGGTCGCCAACAGCCACGCCACCCTGCTGTTGTTCTCCAGCAAGGGCAAGGTGTACTGGAAGAAGACTTACGAAATTCCCGAGGCCTCCCGCGCCGCCCGCGGCCGCCCGCTGGTCAACCTGCTGCCGCTGGAAGAAGGTGAGCGCATCACCGCCATGCTGCAGATCGATCTGGAGGCGCTGCAGCAGCACGCAGACCCAGAGGAAGAACTGGAAGACAGCGACGACAGCGTGATCGAAGGCGAGCTGGTGGAAGCCGAGGAGATCGACGAGGAAGACGGCGACACCCCTGAGTGGGCCGCCGAAGCGACCGGCGCCTACATCTTCATGGCCACTGCTTCCGGTACCGTCAAGAAGACTCCGCTGGTGCAGTTCGCCCGTCCGCGTTCCAACGGCCTGATTGCCCTGAAGCTCAAGGAAGGTGACACCCTGATCGCCGCCGCCATCACCGATGGCGCCAAGGAAGTCATGATGTTCTCCGACGCCGGCAAGGTGATCCGCTTCGCCGAGAGCGTGGTGCGCGAGATGGGCCGTACCGCCCGTGGCGTGCGCGGCATGAAGCTGGGCAAGGGTCAGCAGATCATTTCCATGCTGATTCCGGAGTCCGGCGCGCAGATCCTCACCGCTTCCGAGCGTGGTTTTGGCAAGCGCACCCCGCTGTCCAAGTTCCCGCGTCGCGGCCGTGGCGGCCAGGGCGTGATCGCCATGGGCACCAAGGGGCGCAACGGTCTGCTGATCGGCGCTATCCAGGTGCAGGAAGGCGAGGAAATCATGCTGATCTCCGACCAGGGCACGCTGGTGCGTACCCGGGTCGGCGAGGTGTCCAGCCTGGGCCGTAACACCCAGGGTGTCACGCTGATCAAGCTGGCCACCGACGAGACGCTGGTGGGGCTTGAGCGCGTCCAGGAACCCTCCGAGGAAGAGCTCGATGAGCTGATCGAGACGGACGAGGAGGGCGCCCCGCTCGATGCGGTGGGTGACGACGATGCCGGCACCGAAGAGGCGCCTCAGGAATAATCGATGCAACAACCCGAGCGGGGCGACCAAGGTCGCCCCGTTTGACTGATGAAGGTGGGGCATTGGCGCTGCAAGGCAGCCCCGGTGCCGGCGACACAGTCTTGACTGGTCGGCAGCGAATTACGATTTTGTTCTATTTGGCAGAGCGAGAGTGGATGTGAGCAAACGAGCCTTTAACTTCTGCGCAGGCCCTGCCGCGCTTCCTGATGCCGTGCTGCAGCGCGCCCAGGCCGAGATGCTGGACTGGCGCGGCAAGGGTCTGTCGGTGATGGAAATGAGCCATCGCAGCGACGACTATGTGGCTATCGCCGAAAAGGCCGAGCAGGACCTGCGCGACCTGCTGTCCGTCCCCT
Source organism: Pseudomonas sp. CCOS 191 (assembly GCF_001007005.1). NCBI lineage: Bacteria > Pseudomonadati > Pseudomonadota > Gammaproteobacteria > Pseudomonadales > Pseudomonadaceae > Pseudomonas > Pseudomonas sp. CCOS 191. The sequence continues at coordinate 4,402,499 of NZ_LN847264.1, read as the reverse complement.
CCAACTACAAGGTGCTGTTCCTGCAGGGCGGCGCCAGCCAGCAGTTCGCCGAGATTCCACTGAACCTGCTGCCGGAAAATGGCACCGCCGACTACGTCGAGACCGGTATCTGGTCGAAGAAGGCCATCGAGGAAGCGCGCCGCTTCGGCACTATCAACGTTGCTGCCAGCGCCAAGCCCTACGACTACCTGGCCATCCCGGGCCAGAACGAGTGGCAGCTGACCCGCAACGCCGCCTACGTGCACTATGCGTCCAACGAGACCATTGGTGGCCTACAGTTCGACTGGGTGCCCGAGACTGGTGACGTCCCGCTGGTGGTCGACATGTCCTCGGACATCCTGTCGCGCCCGATCGACGTGTCGCAGTACGGCCTGATCTATGCCGGCGCGCAGAAGAACATCGGCCCGAGTGGCCTGGTGGTGGTGATCGTGCGTGAAGACCTGCTGGGTCGTGCCCGCAGCAGCTGCCCGACCATGCTCGACTACAAGGTGTCGGCCGACAACGGCTCGATGTACAACACTCCGGCCACCTATTCCTGGTACCTCTCGGGCCTGGTGTTCGAGTGGCTCAAGGAGCAGGGCGGCGTCGAGGCCATGGAGCAGCGCAACCGCGCCAAGAAAGAGCGCCTGTACGGCTTCATCGATGCCAGCGAGTTCTACACCAACCCGATCAGCGTCAACGCCCGTTCGTGGATGAACGTGCCGTTCCGCCTGGCCGATGAACGTCTGGACAAAGCCTTCCTGGCTGGCGCCGATGCCCGTGGCCTGCTCAACCTCAAGGGCCATCGTTCGGTTGGTGGCATGCGTGCCTCGATCTACAACGCCTTGGGCCTGGAGGCTGTCGAGGCGCTGGTGCAGTACATGGGTGAATTCGAGAAGGAGCACGGCTGATGTCCGATCAGGAGCTCAAGGCTCTGCGTGTGCGCATCGACAGTCTCGACGAGAAGATCCTCGAGCTGATCAGCGAGCGCGCCCGTTGCGCCCAGGAAGTGGCCAAGGTCAAGACCGCATCGTTGCCTGAAGGCGAGGCGCCGGTGTTCTACCGTCCCGAGCGCGAGGCCGCGGTGCTCAAGCGCGTCATGGAGCGTAACCAGGGGCCGCTGGACAACGAAGAGATGGCGCGGCTGTTCCGCGAGATCATGTCCTCCTGCCTGGCGCTCGAAGAGCCGCTGAAAGTTGCCTACCTCGGCCCTGAGGGGACCTTCACCCAGGCCGCAGCCATGAAGCACTTCGGCCATGCCGTGGTCAGCCGCCCGATGGCGGCCATCGACGAGGTGTTCCGCGAAGTGGCGGCGGGTGCGGTCAATTTCGGCGTGGTGCCGGTGGAGAACTCCACCGAGGGCGCCGTCAGCCACACGCTGGACAGCTTCCTCGAGCATGACATGGTGATCTGCGGCGAGGTCGAGCTGCGTATCCACCATCACCTGCTGGTGGGCGAGAACACCAAGACCGACAGCATCACTCGCATCTACTCCCATGCCCAGTCGCTGGCCCAGTGCCGCAAGTGGCTGGACGCCCATTACCCGAACGTCGAGCGCGTGGCTGTGTCGAGCAACGCCGAGGCGGCCAAGCGGGTCAAGGGCGAGTGGAATTCGGCGGCGATCGCCGGCGACATGGCGGCCAACTTGTATGGTCTGACCCGTCTGGCCGAAAAGATCGAGGACCGCCCGGACAACTCCACGCGCTTCCTGATGATCGGTAACCAGGAAGTACCGCCGACCGGCGACGACAAGACTTCGATCATCGTCTCCATGAGCAACAAGCCGGGTGCTCTGCACGAGCTGCTGGTGCCGTTCCACGAAAACGGCATCGACCTCACGCGCATTGAGACCCGTCCGTCGCGCAGCGGCAAGTGGACCTACGTGTTCTTCATCGATTTTGTCGGCCATCATCGTGATCCGCTGATCAAGGCGGTGCTCGAGCAGATCAGCCAAGAGGCTGTGGCGCTGAAGGTGTTGGGCTCTTATCCGAAAGCGGTGCTTTGATCGATTTTGTTGGGGCCGCTTTGCGGCCCATCGCCGGCAAGCCGGCTCCCACAGGGAGTGGCGTGTTGCTGGCCCATGTGGGAGCTGGCTTGCCAGCGATGGGCTGCGCAGCAGCCCCCTGCGGTCTCAATGACTGGCATGTTTTTGAACAGGGTTTGCACTCGTGGTTGATGCTGTAACAAACAAATCCACACCGATTGTCGGTCGCCTGGTCGTGGTCGGCCTCGGTCTGATCGGCGGCTCCTTCGCCAAGGGCCTGCGCGAAAGTGGCCTGTGCCGCGAAGTGGTCGGCGTCGACCTCGACGCCGAGTCGCGCAAACAAGCCGTGGCGCTGGGCGTGGTCGATCGCTGCGAGGCAGACCTTGCGGCCGCTTGTGTCGGCGCCGACGTCATCCAGTTGGCTGTGCCGATCCTGGCCATGGAGAAAGTCCTGGCTCGCCTGGCCCAGCTCGACCTGGGTAATGCGGTGATCACCGACGTGGGCAGTGCCAAGGGCAATGTGGTGCGTGCCGCGCGCGAGGCATTTGCCGAGCGCCTGCCGCGTTTCGTGCCGGGGCACCCGATCGCCGGATCGGAGCAGAGCGGGGTGGAGGCCTCCAATGCGGCGCTGTTCCGTCGGCACAAGGTGATCCTCACTCCGCTGGCGGAAACCGAGCCGGGCGCGCTCGCCCTGGTCGATCGCCTCTGGCGAGCGCTGGATGCCGATGTCGAGCATATGTCGGTGGAGCGCCATGATGAAGTGCTAGCCGCCACCAGTCATCTGCCGCACCTGCTGGCCTTCGGCCTGGTCGACTCGCTGGCCAAACGCAATGAAAACCTGGAAATCTTCCGGTACGCTGCGGGAGGCTTCCGCGATTTCACGAGAATCGCCGGCAGCGACCCGATCATGTGGCACGACATCTTCCTCGCCAACCGCGAGGCGGTCCTGCGCACTCTCGATACATTTCGCAGCGATCTCGACGCCCTGCGCGACGCGGTCGATGCTGGGGACGGGCACCAACTGCTGGGCGTGTTCACCCGCGCCCGGGTTGCCCGCGAGCATTTCAGTAAAATCCTTGCCCGTCGGGCCTATGTGGACGCTATGAACGCCAACGATCTGATTTTCCTGGCCCAACCGGGTGGCCGCGTGTCCGGACGGATCCGCGTACCTGGCGACAAATCGATTTCCCATCGCTCGATCATGCTCGGCTCGCTGGCCGAGGGCACGACCGAAGTCGAAGGTTTCCTCGAGGGTGAAGACGCCCTGGCGACCTTGCAGGCCTTCCGTGACATGGGCGTGGTCATCGAAGGGCCGCACCATGGTCGCGTGACCATTCACGGTGTTGGCCTGCACGGCCTGAAGCCGCCGCCCGGCCCGCTGTACGTGGGTAACTCCGGCACCTCGATGCGCCTGCTGTCCGGCCTGCTGGCAGCGCAGTCGTTCGACACCACCATGACCGGCGACGCCTCGCTGTCCAAGCGCCCGATGAATCGCGTGGCCAATCCGCTGCGTGAAATGGGTGCCGTGGTCGAGACCGGCCCCGAAGGTCGTCCGCCGCTGACCATCCGTGGTGGGCACAAGCTCAAGGCGCTGAACTACACGCTGCCGATGGCCAGTGCCCAGGTCAAGTCGTGCCTGCTGCTGGCCGGCCTGTACGCCGAAGGCACCACCACTGTCACCGAGCCTGCGCCGACCCGTGATCACACCGAGCGCATGCTGCGCGGCTTCGGCTACGCGGTCGAGTCGAACGGTCCGGTAGCCTCCCTGCAGTCCGGTGGCAAGCTCACCGCCACCCGCATCGAGGTGCCGGCGGATATTTCCTCCTCAGCGTTCTTCCTGGTGGCAGCGTCCATCGCCGAGGGTTCCGAGCTGGTCCTGGAGCACGTTGGCATCAACCCGACCCGCACTGGCGTTATCGACATCCTGCGCCTGATGGGCGGCGACATCACCCTGGAAAACCAGCGTGAAGTCGGCGGCGAGCCGGTGGCCGACCTGCGCGTGCGTGGCGCCAGGCTCAAGGGTATCGACATCCCGGAAGAGCTGGTGCCGCTGGCCATCGACGAGTTCCCGGTGCTGTTCGTCGCCGCCGCCTGCGCCGAAGGGCGTACCGTGCTGCGTGGCGCCGAAGAGCTGCGGGTCAAGGAGTCGGACCGCATCCAGGTGATGGCCGACGGCCTGATCGCCCTGGGCGTGAAGTGTGAGCCGACCCCGGACGGCATCATCATCGACGGCGGCCAGATCGGCGGCGGCGAAGTGCACGGCCACGGCGACCATCGCATCGCCATGGCCTTCAGCATCGCCTCGCTGCGCGCCAGCGCGCCGATCGTGATCCATGACTGCGCCAACGTCGCCACGTCGTTCCCCAACTTCCTGGCGCTGTGCAAGGAAGTCGGCATCCGCGTCGCCGAAGAGGGCAAGTCGTGAATTCGCAAGCACCGGTCATCACCATCGACGGGCCGAGTGGCTCGGGCAAGGGCACCGTGGCGGGGCTCCTGGCCCGCGAGCTGGGCTGGCGCCTGCTCGATTCCGGCGCCCTGTACCGCCTGCTGGCGTTCAACGCCAACAACCATGGCGTCGACCTGACCAACGAAGAGCTGCTCAAGGCGCTGGCCGCGCATCTGGACGTACAGTTCGTCGCGGCGGAGCCGGGCAAGCTGCAGCAGATCATTCTCGAAGGTGAGGATGTCAGCAATGCCATTCGCACCGAGACAGTCGGTGCCGGGGCCTCGATGGTCGCCTCGCTGCCCGCGGTGCGCGAGGCGCTGCTGCAGCGCCAGCGTGCTTTCCGTGAGGCCCCCGGGCTGATCGCCGACGGTCGCGACATGGGTACCGTGGTGTTCCCGGACGCGCCGTTGAAGGTGTTCCTTACCGCCAGTGCCGAGGAACGTGCCCGTCGCCGTTACCTGCAGTTGAAGGGCAAGGGCGAAGATGTTAGTCTGTCGAGTCTGCTAGATGAGATCCGTGCGCGTGATGAGCGCGACACCCAGCGTGCAGTGGCCCCGCTCAAGCCGGCGGCCGATGCAATCCAGCTGGATTCCACGGAGTTGTCCATCGAACAGGTGCTGCAACGCATCAGAAGCGAGCTCGCCCTGCGCGACCTGGCCTGATGGAGAGGAGAGCCGGCAGGGGCACCAGTCAACGTCCTGCCAGCGCTTCTTAACTTAACGAAACCCACATTGTCTGGAATGTGGCTATGGGCGTCTTTTTCGCCCGAATCTACAGGAATTAAAATGAGCGAAAGCTTTGCAGAACTCTTTGAAGAAAGCCTGAAAACCCTCAATCTTCAGCCGGGTGCAATCATCACCGGTATCGTTGTCGACATCGACGGCGACTGGGTTACCGTACACGCTGGCCTGAAGTCCGAGGGTGTCATCCCGCTCGAGCAGTTCTACAACGAAACTGGCGAACTGACCATCAAGGTCGGTGACGAAGTTCACGTTGCGCTGGACGCGGTCGAAGACGGCTTCGGCGAAACCAAGCTGTCCCGTGAAAAAGCCAAGCGCGCCGAGTGCTGGATTGTTCTGGAAGCTGCTTTCGCTGCTGAAGAAGTGGTCAAGGGCGTTATCAACGGTAAGGTTAAAGGCGGCTTCACTGTCGACGTTAACGGCATCCGTGCGTTCCTGCCGGGCTCCCTGGTTGATGTCCGCCCAGTGCGCGACACCACCCACCTCGAAGGCAAAGAGCTGGAATTCAAGGTCATCAAGCTGGACCAGAAGCGCAACAACGTTGTCGTTTCCCGTCGCAGCGTCCTGGAAGCCGAAAACAGCGCCGAGCGCGAAGCTCTGCTGGAATCGCTGCAGGAAGGCCAGCAGGTCAAAGGTATCGTCAAGAACCTCACCGACTACGGTGCGTTCGTTGACCTGGGCGGCGTTGATGGTCTGCTGCACATCACCGACATGGCCTGGAAGCGTATCAAGCACCCGTCCGAGATCGTCAACGTTGGTGACGAGATCGACGTCAAGGTCCTGAAGTACGATCGTGAGCGCAACCGCGTTTCGCTGGGCCTGAAGCAACTGGGCGAAGACCCATGGGTTGCTATCAAAGCCCGTTACCCAGAGAGCACTCGCGTGACTGCTCGCGTTACCAACCTGACCGACTACGGCTGCTTCGCTGAGCTGGAAGAAGGCGTTGAAGGTCTGGTACACGTTTCCGAAATGGACTGGACCAACAAGAACATCCACCCGTCGAAAGTCGTTCAGGTTGGCGACGAAGTGGAAGTCATGGTTCTGGACATCGACGAAGAGCGTCGTCGTATCTCCCTGGGCATCAAGCAGTGCAAGTCCAACCCATGGGAAGACTTCTCCGGCCAGTTCAACAAGGGTGACAAGATCACCGGTACCATCAAGTCGATCACCGACTTCGGTATCTTCATCGGCCTGGACGGCGGCATCGACGGTCTGGTTCACCTGTCCGACATCTCCTGGAACGAAGCCGGCGAAGAAGCCGTGCGTCGCTTCAAGAAGGGCGACGAGCTGGAAACCGTCATCCTGTCGGTTGACCCAGAGCGCGAGCGCATCTCCCTGGGCATCAAGCAGCTGGAAGACGATCCGTTCTCCAACTTCGTTGCTGTCAACGACAAGGGCGCTATCGTCAAGGGTATCGTCAAGGAAGTTGACGCCAAGGGCGCTATCGTGACCCTGGCCGACGACATCGAAGCTACTCTGAAGGCTTCCGAAATCAGCCGTGATCGCGTTGAAGACGCTCGTAACGTGCTGAAGGAAGGCGAAGAGATCGAAGCCAAGATCATCAGCGTCGACCGCAAGTCCCGCGTCATCAGCCTGTCCATCAAGTCGAAGGACGATGCTGAAGAGCGCGAAGCCATCCAGAGCCTGAAAAACGCTCCGGAAGCGGCTGCCGACACCACCATGGCCGCGCTGCTGCGCGAAGCTATGGCCAAGCAGAACTGAGTTCTGTTTGATCGGTAAAAAGGGCGACCCTCGGGTCGCCCTTTTTTGTGCTTGTGATTTCTCAGCAGGGGTGAGGCCTCAGGTGCCCTGGCCCGATTCCTGGCGGCTTGTCACGGCTGTGAACAAATCCTTACCTTGAATTTTTTTGTTTAGTCAAGAACCGGCCTGTTCAAATCGCTCGGAGCGTGCTACAAACTGATTAAGCAATGATCTAGCTGCTTGATAACGAAGGGAAAAATATGACGAAGTCGGAGCTGATCGAACGTATTGTCACCCATCAGGGGCTACTCTCGTCCAAGGACGTCGAGTTGGCCATCAAGACCATGCTTGAGCAGATGTCGCAGTGCCTGGCGACCGGGGATCGTATCGAGATCCGTGGCTTCGGCAGCTTTTCCCTGCACTACCGCGCGCCCCGCGTAGGTCGCAACCCCAAGACCGGTCAGTCGGTCAGCTTGGACGGCAAGTACGTGCCACACTTCAAGCCCGGCAAGGAGCTGCGTGATCGGGTCAATGAAGACGAGCACGAGCACACTTGAGTGAAGGAGTAATCTGATGCGTAATCTCAAGCGCGCTTTGGCGGCGTTGTTCGTACTGCTGCTGGCGGCCGTGGTGCTGTTCTTTGTGCTGGAGAACCAGCAGGGCGTTTCCCTGGTGCTGTTCGGTTGGTCGGCGCCGGCCATGCCTGTAGCGGTGCTGATGTTGCTTGCGCTGGTGCTCGGTCTGGCTATTGGTCCTCTGTTGGGGGCATACGCCTTGATGCGTGGCAAGCGCAAAATTCGTGTCTCTGCTCGTCAGGCAGCGCTGTCGGGGAATTAGAGAAAAGTCTTACGCTGGCTCAAGATTTTTTTCCTTTGTTGGTGTCAGGGATGGTGCGTTAATGGCGCTATTCCTCTTCCGTTCATCAAAGAGTGGCGTAATGCATTTGCCTGCAATTCCCTGCCGCAGTGGAATATGCGAAATCATCGGTTCTTGTCGCCGCCCTCAAGCAAGAAATGCGCGAGTCTGCTGACCAGGTTGTGGTCTGGGGCGGGAGTGGGATGCTTGACCAGGCAAGAAGCGGGGTGGTCTTGGTTTTGATGCGCGTTGCTTTCATCTTCTGGTTGGTTCCTTAGGCGGTCCTGAGCAAAGTGGCCGGATTCCACCACTCTTTGCCCAGGCTTTCGTGCGCGACGTAGCCAGGTCCGGTAGCTTTGTGTCTTTCGATCCGATCTTTAACCCGCCCGGGTGGGTGTTGTTACGGTATCATGGCTGGTTGGGCTAGATCGGGTGGCTGTGCTGCAGATCATTCGTCAGAGCAGCGCCAGGGCTGTGCGGGCATTGGCAGAAATGAATGAACAATTGATAGACCCTTATGAGCTCGATGTCGAAAGTTGTTAAAGGCGCGATCCTTAACCTTGGTGGGTTGGGTCTGCCCATGATCGTTGCGGTTTTCACCATTCCCTACCTTATCCATTTGCTCGGTGCCGAGAAGTTCGGCCTGCTTGCGTTGATGTGGGCTGTGGTCAGCTATGCCGGAATCTTCGACCTGGGCTTGGGGCGCGCGCTGACCATGCAGATTGCCATGTTCGATCGCCAGGCTTGTTTGTCGACACTTGGCGCGATCATCGGCACAGCTTATGTGCTCATGGCCGCGGTCAGTATCGTGCTGGGTGTTTTGATTTTCCTGATCAGTGGCGAAATAGTCAGTTTGGTGAAGGGGGTGACCGACCCACAGGAAACCGTTACTGCTTTTCAAGTGATGTCCGTCTCCATACCGTTCATCATCCTTGCGTCGGGTTTTCGTGGGGTGCTTGAAGCGCGCCAGGCGTTCGGCAGAGTGAATGCGGTGCGATTGCCGCTGGGCGTCTATACCTTCGTTGGGCCAGTCCTGGTGGGTATGATTTTCGGAGCGCGTCTGGACTTGATTGCCGTTGTTCTTGTGCTTGGTCGGGTCCTGGCCTGCGCAGTCTACTGGCATTCTGCGCGTCGGCATGTGGCGCCGATCGAGCATGGGCAGCTCGCGTGGGATCGCCGTCACGTAAAATCACTTTGTGCCAGTGGTGGATGGCTGTCGGTTGCCAGCGTGGTGGGGCCGATTATGACCTATGCGGATCGCTTCGTGCTTGGTGGCTTGGTGTCAGCCAATGCAGTGGCCTTTTATGTCACACCTAATGAACTGGTCACCAAGCTGTGGATCCTTCCCGGAGCGCTGACGGCTGTTCTGTTCCCATTGTTTTCCGGCGGATTCTCCAGTTCGGACCGCAAGGCAACTCGCCATCTGTTTGATTTATCGAGTGCGGCCATCTTTGGTATCATCGCGCCCCTGTCTTTGGCCTTGGCAGTGCTTTCCTACGATGTGTTGGCGCTGTGGGTTGGTGCAGAATTTGCCCGCGAGGGCCAGATGTTGCTCGTGATCTTCGCTTTTGCAATTCTTGTAAATTGCATGGCTCACGTTCCGCTCACGTTATTGCAAGGTACGGGCAGTGCCAGGGCGGTTGCCCTGCTGCAGGTGATCGAGATACCGATCTTCCTCGGAGTGCTGTGGGGCCTTACTCTTCACTTTGGTGTGCTTGGCGCCGCTTACGCCTGGGTGGTCAGAGCTGTATTCGACACAGCTTTCATGATGTACCTTGCCTGCACCAAGTTGGACGCGCCATTCATGGGGCGTCTAACGATGGTGTTTGCCGGGGTCATTGTCCTTCTGGGCGTGTACAGCGTAGTGAAGGACTGGGGGATTGCTGAGCGGCTGTTGGTGATTGGCTTTGTCGGAGTCTTATCGGCTGTGGCCCTGGTCCTGATGATGACAAGGTCCATCAAGTTGAAGCCCAAGACTGAAGCCTGATGGAATTGGCAAGCCGCTTTCTGGACATCTATACCCTGATGCTCGTCGCCGTCTGGGTCGCGGCGGTTTGGGCGTGGGTGTTGAGAAGGGCGGCGCCTGGTGCCGAACAGTTGCTTTTCATAGGGCTTGCGCTGTTGCTCATGGTCTTTTCGGCCGCGCGTTATCAAACGGGTTACGATTGGCCGGCCTATGAAGAGTTCTATGTACAGGGCGACAACCTGAGCGGCAAGTATGAGTTCGAGCCCGGTTTCAGGTGGTTGGTGGAGCTGTTTCGATACTGGCGCCTGGATTTTACGACCTTCCAGTTTGTCTTGAGCGCCGCCCAGGTATTGTTTACTGCGTTGTTCATTCGAAAGTTCTTTCAAGGTTTGGCACTGCTCGCGCTAGCGGTGTATTACACAGTGCCCGATTTGTACCTGATCAATGCATTTTCACTGATGCGCCAAGGGCTTGCCCTGTCTCTCTTCCTCTGTGGGGCGGCCTATTTCTTCGAGCGCAAGCCGTGGCTCACCTGCCTGTTTTTCGCATCGGCGATGCTGTTCCATATCTCCAGCGCTTTCGCTATCGGGGTGTTTCTGGTCATTCGCTGTGTCGGTGTGAGCCCGATGGTGGCGGTGCCGGTGGTGGGGGCTCTGGCGGCCAGCTACTTGGCCAATATCAACATCCTCGGTGGCCTGATCCAACTGGCGGCAACCTGGCCGCCATTGCAGAAGTATGCGATCTATCAAGGGCTTGACACGCCAAGCGCGAGCATTCTTTACAAATTACTGTTCGTGACGCTTTTTCTCACGCTGTTCTACCTGGCGTGCTACCGCAGGCGTATGCAGTTGCGTGAAGGCGAGTACACGCAAGCGCAAGCGTTCAATTTTGCTCTGGCCTGCGCCGCAGTCTCGATCAGTCTAGTGTTCTGGGCCTATCCAACATTTTTGTCGAGATTCCAGGCTTTTTTTATATTTTTCTTGCTGGGTTACACGTGGCCAGTGTTCGACTTTTCCAAAAGCTTGAATAGGGGGGTGCTATGGTGTGTCATCTTTGGCGTATGCACTGCGCTCTATGCGAAATTTGTATTGACTCATATTTCAATGGTCTACTTCCCTTATCAGAGCCTGTTTCAGAGGGATATAGAGTTGCGTAGCACCGGTTCTGAAAGGGTTGATGAGTTGCACAAGGAGTTACAAAGGTTATGGCGAGGCGCGGATGAGTAAGGTGTTGCTGTTGACGACCAAGTACCCGTGTGGAGCGGGTGAGGGCTGGCTGACCAATGAGCTGGCTGAGTGCTTTTCGCGTGAAGGCAAGCGAGTTTCTGTGCTGGCGCTGAGCTGGGAGTATGCCGATGGTGGTAACGCGGTTATCGACCTGAATGGGGTGAAGGTCTATCGCCAGCGGCTTTGGCGCTTTTTTTATAAAAAGAACTTCATCTGTGCCATGCTGAAGATCTTTATGTTTTCCCTGCTGGTCAGATTGCGCTACAGGCGGAAAATCATGGAGGCCGACCTGATCGTTGCAACAACACCCTGTATTGTAATTTGGGGTTTGCTGGATTTTTTCTGGACTAAACCAAAGGCTAAAAAATATCTGATTTTGTGGGATTTTTTCCCCTATTACATGCGTGATCTGTGGTCGGGTGGGCGCAGCAAGCTCTTCAGCTTCTTCGTGAGTTGGGAGAACCGCCTGTATAAAAAATTCGATGCAATCGGTTGCATGACCAAGGGCAGTGCCGAATTTTTACAGGCGAACTATGAAGTTGATGCCGGGCGGGTCAGCCAGCTGCCGCTGTGGACCAAGCAGTTGCCCAAGGTGGAAATATCCGCTGCGCAGCGCAAAGCCATTCGGGAGCAGTACGGCATTGCAGAGCATGCCTTCGTGTCCGTCTATGGTGGTGCCATGTCTGTGGTCCAGGGGCTGGACAATATTCTGAATCTGGCCGCGAGTCTGAAAGGGCGCGAGGATCATCAGTTCGTCTTTATCGGGCGAGGCAGCGAGTTGCCCCGGCTCAAGGCGCGTGCGCAGGACGAGCAATTGCACAATGTATTGTTTGTCGATTATGTGCCGCGCGATGAGTATGAAAAAGTAGTGGCTGTATGTGATGTGGGCATTGTCTCCTTGTCGGGGCAGCACGCAGTGCCGAGTTTTCCTTCGAAATCCATTGACTATCTGAAAGTCGGGTTACCGATTCTTGCGTCTATCGACAGGTACACCGAGTTTGGCAGCATTCTGGTCGATGACATGAAGGCAGGTTTGTGGGTAGAGGCAGGCGATCCGGCGAGTCTGGGCCAGGCACTTGAAAAAATGCGCCAAGATAGCGTATTTTTGGCGCGCTGCGCGTCAAACGGCCGGCATTATTACGAGCAGGAAATGAAAGTCGAATCTGCTACCAGCAACATTTTATCAGCATGTGAGAAAGTATGAATTTCAAAGGTAAAACCCTCCTGATCACAGGTGGTACCGGGTCGTTTGGCAATGCCGTGCTCAAAGGCTTCCTCGATACGGATATTGGTGAGATCCGTATTTTCAGTCGTGATGAGAAAAAACAGGATGACATGCGCAAGCGCTACACCAGCGACAAGCTGAAGTTTTATATCGGCGACGTGCGTGACTATCAAAGTATCCTGGCTGCCAGCCGTGGTGTTGACTACATCTTCCATGCTGCGGCGCTCAAGCAAGTCCCTTCCTGTGAGTTTCACCCGCTTGAGGCGGTGAAGACCAACGTGCTGGGCACCGAAAACGTGTTGGAAGCGGCAATCCAGAACGAAGTGAAGCGCGTGGTCTGCCTGAGTACCGACAAGGCCGTCTATCCGATCAATGCCATGGGGATCTCCAAGGCCATGATGGAAAAGGTCATGGTCGCCAAATCCCGTAATGTGGATGAGAAGAAAACGGTCATCTGTGGCACGCGCTACGGAAACGTGATGGCCTCTCGTGGCTCGGTCATCCCTTTGTTCATTGACCAGATCCGTGCCGGCAAACCGCTGACCCTTACCGATCCCAGCATGACACGCTTCATGATGACCCTGGCCGATGCCGTGGATCTCGTCCTGTATGCGTTCGAACACGGCAACAATGGCGACCTGTTCGTACAAAAAGCGCCGGCTGCGACCGTTGAGACGCTGGCCCAGGCACTGACTGCCATGGTCGGGCAGCCAGATCACCCGATTCAGGTAATCGGCACCCGTCATGGTGAAAAACTGTTCGAGGCGCTGCTTAGTCGCGAAGAGATGGCCTGTGCCGAGGACATGGGCAACTACTTCCGAGTTCCGCCAGACTTGCGCGACCTGAACTACGCCAAGTTTGTGGAGGAGGGGGAAACCAAGATCTCTCGCACGGAAGACTACAACTCGCACAACACCGAGCGCCTGGACGTGGAGGGCATGCAGCAACTGCTGCTCAAGCTCGACTTCATGCGTGCCATCCAGCGTGGCGAAAACGCTGCGCCCGAGGAGTAAGCGATGCGTGTCCTGATCACCGGAAGCAATGGTTTTGTTGGTAAGAACCTGTTGGTGCACCTCGCAGAGCGCAGTGATGTCGAAGTAATAGGGTTCACTCGTGATCATGCACTGGATGCGTTGCCCGAGATGGTCGCGCAGGCCGACTTCATCTTCCATCTGGCTGGCGTGAACAGGCCGCAAGATCCGAAAGAGTTCCACGTCGGCAACACCGACCTGACCCGCACGCTGTGCGCAGCTGTACGGGCGACCGGCCGGGCAGTGCCGATCATCTATACCTCTTCAACGCAGGCCGCTTTTGATAACCCCTACGGCAAGAGCAAACGTGACGCCGAGGACGAGCTGCTGGCGTTGCGCGACCAACTTGCGGTGCCGGTATGGATCTTCCGCCTGCCCAATGTGTTCGGTAAATGGGCCAAGCCGAACTACAACTCGGCGGTCGCGACCTTCTGCCACAATATCGTGCGTGACCTGCCCATCACCATCAACGATCCGGATGCGTCGATCACCCTCGTGTATGTCGACGACGTCGTCAGAAAATTCATCGAGTTGATGGATGGCCAGGTCGATGGAGGACCTTTCGTCGAGGTGCAGCCACAGTACCCGGTGAAAGTCGGCCAGTTGGCCGAGCAGCTGCAGGCTTTTCGCGACAGTCGTCAGACGATGATCACCGAGCCGGTCGGCACGGGTCTGGTCCGAGCGCTGTATTCGACCTACCTGAGTTATGTACCACCGGAAAAATTCAGCTATGAAGTGCCCAAGTACGGCGACCCGCGGGGGGTCTTCGTCGAAATGTTGAAGACGCGCGACTCCGGTCAGTTCTCGTACTTCACTGCGCATCCTGGCATCACTCGCGGCGGGCACTATCACCACAGCAAGACCGAGAAGTTTCTGGTGATCAAGGGTTCGGCGTGCTTCCGTTTCAGGCATGTTGTTTCGGGCGAGTTCTACGAGCTGTTTACCAACGGCGACCAGCCGCAAGTGGTCGAAACGGTTCCGGGCTGGACCCATGACATCACCAACGTCGGAGATGATGAGATGGTTGTGATGCTCTGGGCCAATGAAATTTTCGATCGTGAACACCCGGATACTTATGCCCGGCCTGTGGGTACCCATGCCTGAGTCGGCGTTTCAAGGTAGAAGTCAAAAATGAAGAAGCTGAAAGTTGTTACTGTCGTGGGCACGCGCCCAGAAATTATCCGTCTTTCGCGGGTCATGGCCGCGCTCGACCAGCACTGCGACCATGTGCTGGTTCACACCGGCCAGAACTATGACTATGAATTGAACGAGATCTTCTTTACCGACCTCGGCATTCGCAAGCCTGACCATTTCCTCAACGCGGCGGGGGCTACCGGCGCTGAAACCATCGGCAACGTCATTATTGCGGTCGATCGCGTACTTGCCGAGATCGACCCCGAGGCACTGCTGGTGCTGGGTGACACCAACAGCTGCATGGCCGTGCTGCCGGCCAAGCGCCGCAAGATCCCGACCTTCCACATGGAGGCCGGCAACCGCTGTTTCGACATGCGCGTGCCGGAAGAGATCAATCGTCGCATTGTCGACCATACCGCTGATATCAACCTCACCTACAGCACCATTGCGCGCGACTATCTGCTGCGCGAAGGGCTGCCTGCCGACCGTGTGATCAAGACCGGCAGCCCGATGTTCGAAGTGCTCAATCACTATCGCGACGGTATCGACAAGTCGGATGTGCTTGGGCGTCTCGGGCTGGAGCCCGGCAAGTTCTTTGTGGTCAGCGCCCATCGCGAGGAAAACGTCGATTCGGATACCAACTTCCTCAAGCTGGTGGACGTGCTCAATACCGTGGCCGAGCAGTTCGACCTGCCGGTGATCGTTTCAACCCACCCGCGTACCCAGAAGCGCGTGACCGCCATGGGAGTCACCTTCCATGCCAATGTGCGCTTGCTCAAGCCGTTGGGCTTCAAGGACTACAACAAGCTGCAGCTCGAAGCCAAGGCTGTCTTGTCCGACAGCGGGACCATCAGCGAAGAGGCTTCGATCCTCAACTTCCCTGCTCTGAACATTCGTGAAGCGCATGAGCGCCCAGAGGGCATGGAAGAGGCGGCCGCCATGATGGTCGGGCTGGAAACCGAGCGCGTGCTGCAGGGATTGAGTATCCTCGCAAGCCAGGCCCGCGGCGAAGCCCGCAGCTTGCGCCTGGTCGAGGACTACAGCATGCCGAACGTCTCCGACAAGGTCGTGCGGATCCTCCATAGTTACACCGACTACGTGAACCGCGTCGTCTGGAAGCGCTACTGAATACGATTGAGCAACCATGGCTGAAACATCACTCAAGGTACTGGTTGTGTCCCAGTACTTCTGGCCCGAGAACATGCGGATCAATGACCTGGTTCGCGACTTGACGGCCAAGGGACACGAGGTCACCGTGCTGACCGGGCTGCCAAACTACCCGGAAGGCGAGGTGTTCGAACGTTTCCGGCGAAATCCGGAGGCGTTCGCTCGCTATGAGGGTGCCGAAGTGATTCGCGTGCCGTTGGTTGCGCGCGGCAAGCGTAGCTTCACCCTGGTGTTGAACTACCTGTCGTTCCTGCTCAACGCTTCCACACTGGGGGCGTTCAAACTACGCGGAAAGCGCTTCGATGCGGTGTTCGTGTATGCCGTCTCTCCCATCCTGGCCGCGATCCCGGCGCTGGTGATTGGCCGCCTGAAGCGGGCGCCGGTGTTCGTCTGGGTGCTTGATCTGTGGCCAGAGACCCTGCGCGCGGTCGGCGTGGTCAAACACCCGCGTCTGTTGGGATTGGTCGGCAGGATGGTCTCGTGGATCTACAATCGTACGGACTACCTGTTACTCCAGTCCCATGGTTTCTTCGATAACGTACGTCGATATTGCAGCCGTCCGATTGCCGAAGAACGCCTGGTCTATTTTCCGAGCTGGGCGGAGGACGACTTTTCACAGGCGTCGCTCTCGGAGCCTGCGTTGATCCAGCGCGAGCCCGGTCTGTTTACCGTAGTGTTCGCCGGCAACCTGGGCGAGGCCCAGGACTTTCCAGCAGTGCTCGATGCAGCCGAAGCCCTTCGTGGGAAGGTGGCGGTACGTTGGGTCATAGTTGGGGACGGCCGCATGAGCAAGTGGTTAACCACCCAGGTCGCCTTACGCAAGCTCGACAATGTGCTGCTGCTTGGACGCCATCCAATTGAGGCGATGCCAGGTTTGTTCGCCCAGGCAGATGCACTGCTGGTGTCGCTCAAGACCAACGACGTGTTCGAAAAGACCATTCCGGGCAAGGTTCAGGCCTACCTGGCTTCTGGGCGACCGCTGCTTGGCATGATCAATGGCGAGGCCGCACGGGTGATCGAAGAGTCAGGCGCAGGTTTTGCCTGTAACTCCGGCGATGCTGACGGCCTGGCTGCCATCACTCGTTCGCTGGCCGAGGCCAGCGAAACAGAGCGTGCGACGATGGGGCGGGCAGGGCGGACGTACTACGAGCAGCGCTATGCCAAGGAAAAACTGATGTCGCGTCTGGAGACCCTGTTGCGGGGCGCGTCGCTGCGAAGGACAAATTGCTGATGAATTCAACAGTGCTGTTGACCGGGGCAACCGGTTTTGTCGGCAAGGCGGTTCTGGCGGATCTCGCCATGCGAGGGCATGCGGTGCGTGCTGCGATCCGTGGTGCTATCCCTGCCGACTTCGGGGCTGCCGCCTTCACGATCGAGGCGATCGATGGCGAGACCGACTGGCAGGCTGTCCTGGAAGGTGTCGAGGTTGTCATCCATTCTGCCGCCCGCGTGCATGTGATGAACGACACCGAAGTCGATCCTTTGGCTGCTTTTCGCAAGGTCAATGTCGAGGGCACGCTAAATCTTGCCCGGCAGGCAGCAGCGGCGGGGGCAAGGCGTTTCGTTTTCATCAGCTCGATCAAGGTCAATGGCGAAGGGACCGTGCCGGGACGGCCGTATCGTGCTGATGATGAGCCTGCGCCGGCCGATCCATATGGCGTTTCGAAGATGGAGGCTGAACAGGGGCTGCGCGCGCTGGCTCGGGACACAGGCCTGGAGGTGGTGATCATCCGCCCTGTGCTGGTCTACGGGCCGGGGGTAAAGGCCAACTTCCTGGCGATGATGCGTTGGCTGGGCAAAGGTGTGCCCCTGCCATTCGGTGCGATACACAACCGCCGCAGCCTGGTCGCTCTGGATAACCTCGTCGACCTGGTGCGTATCTGCACGACTCATCCTGCCGCCGCCAATCAGACCTTTCTGGTAAGCGATGGCGAAGACCTGTCCACTACAAGCCTGATGCGACGCATGGCAAAGGCCCTTGGCAAACCGGCAAGATTGCTGCCAGTGCCGGCCGCGCTGCTGGCATTGGGCGCTACCTTGCTAGGACGGCGTGCGCTCTCGCAGCGTTTGTGCGGGTCGCTGCAGGTCGATATCGAAAAAACGCGCTCACTGCTTGGCTGGACGCCACCGGTGAGCGTGGACCGGGCGTTGGCGAAAGCCGCCCGCCATTACCAGGAACAAATGAACAAATGACTCAATGGTGGCTGGCACCGCTGGTGCTGCTGATCTCCCTGCTCATGACCGCTGGTTTGCGCCGCTATGCGCTGGCCAGAAGCATCATCGACATCCCCAATGCCCGCAGCTCTCATGTGGTGCCAACGCCTCGTGGTGGAGGCGTGGCCATTGTGGTGTCTTTCCTGTTGGCATTGGTGGCGCTCGGTGGCGCGGGATTGCTGGACTCACATACGGTGTTTGCTATCGCGGGTGCGGGAGGTCTGATCGCTATCATCGGCTTCATGGATGATCACGGGCATATCGCCGCCCGTTGGCGACTGTTAGGGCACTTCATCGCTGCGGCATGGGGGCTGTTCTGGCTTGGTGGTTTGCCGCCGCTGACGGTGTTCGGTGTCGAGATCGACCTCGGCTGGGTGGGCGCGGTGCTTGCTGCGGTTTATCTGGTCTGGCTGCTCAATCTCTACAATTTCATGGATGGGATCGATGGCATCGCAAGCGTCGAGGCCATCTGCGTCTGCCTGGGCGCTTGTGTCTTGTACTGGATGAGCGGCTTCGAGCAACTGATGGCCCTGCCCGTGATTCTGATCATGGCGGTGGGCGGCTTTCTATATTGGAATTTCCCGCCCGCCAAGATTTTCATGGGTGATGCCGGCAGCGGATTCCTCGGCATCGCCCTGGGCCTGCTGTCCTTGCAGGCAGCCTGGGCGTCGTCACAGCTGTTCTGGTGCTGGTTGATTCTGCTCGGTGTGTTCGTGGTCGATGCCACATTCACGCTGATTCGTCGGTTGCTTCGCGGCGACAAGGTTTACGAAGCACACCGCAGCCACGCCTATCAGTTCGCTTCGCGGCGTGTCGGGGGCCATTTCCCGGTGACCCTGGCGGTGGCAGTGCTCACGCTGTGCTGGTTGTTGCCGGTGGCGGGCTGCGTCATGCTGTTTGGCATCGATGGTTTCGTCGGGTTGCTCATCGCCTATGTACCGCTGGTAGCGCTGGCGGTGGCCTACAACGCGGGCGGTGTCGAGTAACGTCGGCGGTTGGCACGCAGGTGTGTGCCTTCACCATCAAAAAAGATCTGCTCAGATAGGGACAGTAACGGTGTACGAAAGGGGTTGGGAAAGAATGCGGGCATTTCTGCTAGGGCTGCCGCGGGCCAAGAAGCGAATGATCCAGGTACTGGCCGATGTGGTGCTGGTATGGATGGCCATGTGGCTGGCCTTCGTGGTGCGTCTGGGCTTTGAAGAGTCCCTTGAGCTGGCCCAGGATCATCTTTGGCTATTCGCCTGCGCACCACTGGTCTCGATTCCATTGTTCATCCGCTTTGGCATGTACCGGGCGGTAATGCGTTACTTCGGCAATGATGCGCTCGTGGTTATCGCCAAGGCGGTGACCTTGTCGGCGTTGATCCTTGGTCTAATCGTTTATTGGTCCGCCAATCATCAGTACCTCGTGCCGCGCTCGGTCATTTTCAACTATTGGTGGTTGAGCCTGGTGTTGATCGGCGGGCTGCGACTGGCCATGCGTCAGTATTTCCTCGGCGACTGGTTTGCCGCGGCGCAGCATATACCGTTCAGCAATCGTGACGATGGTCTGCTCAAGGTCGCAATCTACGGAGCGGGTGCGGCGGGTAACCAGTTGGTGGCTGCTCTGCGCATGGGCAAGGTGATGCGTCCGGTCGCCTTCATCGACGACGACGGCAGCATCGCAGGGCGGGTGATCGCCGGTCTTCATGTCTACAAAGCCCGACAGATCCAGCGCATGATCGAAGAAACAGGTGCCCAGGAGTTGCTGCTGGCCGTGCCCTCGATCAGTCGCACCCGTCGCCGAGAGATCCTCGGGCTGCTCGAAGGCTACCCGCTGCATGTGCGCAGCGTGCCGGGCTTCATGGACCTGGCCAGCGGTCGGGTCAAGGTCGATGACCTGCAGGAAGTGGATATCGCCGACCTGCTGGGGCGCGATGCCGTGCCGGCCCAGGCTGATCTTCTCGAGCATTGCGTGAAGGGCAAGACGGTAATGGTGACCGGTGCAGGCGGCTCGATTGGCTCGGAGCTGTGCCGGCAGATCCTCGCGCTCAAGCCCAGCACCTTGCTGCTGCTCGACCACGGGGAATTCAACCTGTACAGCATCCTCTCGGAGCTGGAGGCTTGTGCTCAGCGCACATCGTCGCCAACCCGTATCGTGCCGATCCTTGGCTCTGTGCGTAATCCCGCGCAGTTGTTGGATGTCATGTCCACCTGGCGCGTGGATACGGTCTACCACGCGGCAGCTTACAAGCATGTGCCGCTGGTCGAGCACAACATCGCCGAAGGCGTGCTGAACAATGTCATGGGCACCCTGAATTCGGCCCAGGCTGCATTGCAGGCGGGTGTGTCCAACTTCGTGCTGATTTCCACGGACAAGGCCGTGCGCCCAACCAATGTCATGGGCAGCACCAAGCGCCTGGCAGAAATGGTGTTGCAGGCGCTGAGCCGTGAGCAGGCGCCGGTGCTGTTCAACGATGTGGCCAATGTCTCCCGGGTGAACAAGACTCGCTTCACCATGGTGCGCTTCGGCAACGTGCTGGGATCCTCCGGGTCGGTGATTCCGCGGTTCCATCAGCAGATCAAGGCGGGTGGGCCATTGACGGTGACTCATCCGAAGATCACCCGTTATTTCATGACCATTCCCGAGGCGGCGCAGTTGGTGATCCAGGCCGGCTCCATGGGGCAGGGTGGCGATGTGTTCGTGCTCGACATGGGCGAGCCTGTGCGGATTGTCGAGCTGGCGGAGAAGATGATTCACCTGTCGGGCCTGAGTGTGCGTTCGGACAGCAATCCCCATGGCGACATCTCCATCGAGTTCAGCGGGTTGCGGCCGGGGGAGAAGCTCTTTGAAGAGCTGCTGATCGGTGACGACGTGGTATCGACCCGGCATCCGATGATCATGAGCGCGCAGGAGGACTACCTGGGCTGGGATCGCCTCAAGGAGCGTCTGGCCGCTCTACTCAAAGCGATCTCTGCGGACGATTACAATCAGGTTCGGCAACTGCTGCGGGAAGTGGTCAGTGGGTATGCGCCGGATGGTGAGATTGTTGACTGGATTCATCAACAGCGTCGGCAGGAGCCTTGATCGCTGCTCGGCGATAGTCGCTTCGAACGGAAAGTACTGATTATGTCGTTGTTCCCTTTCGCTTGCAGGCGAAGCTGCAAGCGGCTATGGTCCTAAGGTATGTACGAAATGTGTCTGTGCGAAGGCCAGGTAAGGCGAAATGGGGGATGAGGTGGAGTGTACTCGAGTACCTGAGCGTTCCGAGCCTCGTTTGAATGCAGTATGGGCGAGTGCTGATACATTGCGTACAGAGCCTGGGTGAGTCGAGCATTTGCTCTGTTTGGCATGCTCCATTTGCCTGCTTAGAAGTGGGTATGGTAACCACGGCCGTTGGGTTGATGTGGCAGGATAGCTTCTATCAAGCAAGCGCCAAGGTCCACCTGTACTGAGTGACCCTGTGCTCAACTGCCTCGGCAATCCACTATCTCGTGAGTCAGATGAGTTTTTCCGATTTCGAGTCTGCCGCTCAGTCCAAGCAAAACTGCCTTGAGTACCTTCTGTCTGAAGGCAGGAAGTTGTGTGGAGGGGCGGGTTAGTGGTGGCAATCTAATTTTTTCTTTAGGGCTGGCTTGATTAGTCTGCAGTGTATCGAGGCACTGGTCTAAATAATGTTCGTAGGTGACGAATTTCTATGTAAAATCAACTCCTGCATATTGCTTTTATAAGCTTGCTCCATTGGAGTGTGAGAGGGCAAATTTTATCTTCGCTGCCGGTCAAAGCTCACCGTTACCTCCATGGATAGGGTGGATCCTTTCAGATATTTTCAGGCCCCAAGGTAGAGAACTTTCGTGAAGATTTTAGTAACAGGCGGTGCGGGCTTTATTGGTTCGGCTGTCGTTCGGCACATCATTACCAATACAAGCGACTCCGTGGTCAACGTCGACAAGCTCACCTATGCTGGCAATCTTGAATCATTGCGGGACGTCGACCAGAACCCACGCTATGCCTTCGAACACGTCGACATCTGCAATCGCGAAGCGCTGGACCGAGTATTCCAGGAACACCAGCCTGACGCAGTGATGCACCTGGCTGCCGAATCTCACGTCGATCGTTCGATCAGCGGCCCATCGGAGTTCATCCAGACCAATATCATCGGTACTTATGCCTTGCTGGAAGCTGCACGTGGCTATTGGTCGGGGTTGGATGAGGGGCGTAAATCTGCATTTCGTTTCCACCATATTTCGACCGACGAAGTTTATGGTGACTTGGAGGGGCCGGAAGATCTCTTCACCGAGACAACTCCTTATCAGCCAAGCTCCCCATACTCTGCGAGCAAGGCCAGCTCTGACCACTTGGTGCGTGCCTGGGCACGTACGTACGGGCTGCCGACACTGGTTACCAACTGTTCAAACAACTATGGCCCATATCACTTCCCTGAGAAACTGATCCCGCTGGTCATTCTCAATGCACTGGAAGGAAAACCGCTGCCAATTTATGGTAAAGGTGATCAAATTCGTGATTGGCTGTTTGTCGAAGACCACGCGCGTGCGCTGTACAAGGTCGTAACCGAAGGTGAGGTTGGAGAAACCTATAATATCGGTGGTCACAACGAAAAGCAGAATATCGAAGTTGTTCAAGCGGTTTGCGCGCTTCTGGATGAACTACGTCCTGCCTCTACATTTGTTCCGCACTTCAATCTCGTTAAGTATGTCACTGATCGTCCAGGCCATGACCTGCGTTACGCGATAGATGCAAGCAAGATCCAGCGCGAACTGGGGTGGAGCCCAGAGGAAACCTTTGAATCAGGTATTCGCAAGACCGTGCAGTGGTATCTCGACAACGCGGAATGGGTGGCTCACATTAAGAATGGCAGCTATCAGCAGTGGATCGATAAAAATTACGCATCGCGTGCTGGTGAACAATGAAAATTCTGTTGCTCGGCAAGGACGGCCAAGTGGGTTGGGAGTTGCAACGAGCCCTGGCGGTCTTGGGGGATGTTATCGCCTTGAACCGCCATCCTGTACCCACGTCCTTCGGCGAACTCAGCGGGGATCTCACGAATCTGCAAGGGCTGCGTGATACGATTCGCCTCGTTGCGCCGGACGTGATTGTGAATGCGGCGGCTTACACCGCTGTAGACAAGGCAGAAAGCGAGCGTGATCTAGCACTCAAGATCAACGCCCAAGCATGCCAGGTCATGGCTGAAGAGGCCTCTCGAATAGATGCATTTCTCGTGCACTACTCTACGGATTACGTGTTCAGTGGGCTAGGCACTCGTGCCTGGAACGAAACTGATGACGTCGCGCCGGTCAACTTTTATGGTGAGTCCAAACTGCAAGGCGAGCAAGGGATTGTCGCGTCGGGTTGCAAGCACCTGATCTTTCGTACCAGCTGGGTATATGCAGCGCGTGGTAACAATTTTGCGAAAACCATGCTCCGCCTGGCAAAGGACAAGCAAACGCTCAATGTAATTGCCGACCAAGTCGGTGTGCCAACTGGTGCCGAGCTATTGGCGGATGTCACTGTACAAGCGCTGCAGAAAGCGCAGTTGAATCCGCAGTTATGCGGTATCTATCATCTGGCGCCTACCGGTGAGACGTCGTGGTACGAATACGCAACCTACATTATTGATTTTGCACGCGCGAGCGGTGAGCAACTTGCTGTGGCAGAAATCAATCCAATTGCCACTACCGACTATCCAACTCCGGCTCATCGTCCGTTGAACTCGCGGCTTGATACGAAAAAAATACGCGCAGCTTTCTCTTTGCACTTGCCCGATTGGCAAAGTGGTGTAAATCGTATGCTCATGGAAATTTTGAATAAATGAATACCCTTAATCGTAAAGGAATTATCCTGGCTGGTGGGTCAGGAACGCGTCTGCACCCCCTTACTCTGGGCGTTTCCAAGCAGATGTTGCCGATCTACGACAAACCAATGATTTTTTACCCGCTATCGGTACTGATGTTGGCGGGTATGCGTGAAATCCTGATCATTTCGACGCCAGATGACCTGCCGGCTTTTCGCAAGCTACTGGGGGATGGTAGCCAGTATGGCATCCAGTTGAGCTATGCGGAGCAGCCTAGCCCCGATGGATTGGCTCAGGCATTCCTCATCGGCGAGGCGTTCATAGGCAAGGATCCTTGCTGCCTGATTCTGGGCGACAACATTTTTTACGGTCAGCACTTCTCCGACAATCTGCGTGCCGCCGCTGAACAGCGCGAGGGTGCAACGGTCTTCGGTTACCACGTCAATGACCCTGAGCGCTTTGGAGTGGTCCAATTCGACAAGGACGGCCGAGCGTTGAGCATCGAGGAGAAACCCGCTGTTCCGAAATCAAGCTATGCGGTGACGGGATTGTATTTCTACGATAACGAAGTGGTCGAGATTGCAAAGAATATCAAACCCTCTGCACGCGGCGAGCTTGAGATCACCGATGTAAACCGCGTTTACCTTGAGAAGAGGGCGCTCACTGTACAAATGCTGGGGCGTGGTTTTGCCTGGCTGGATACCGGCACTCACGAGTCGCTGCTGGAGGCCAGTCACTTTGTTCATACGATCGAGCAGCGCCAGGGCTGGAAGGTGGCATGCCTGGAGGAAATTGGCTTTGCTAATGGCTGGATCACCAAGGAACAGGTGATGTGCCAGGCTGAAAAACTGAAAAAAACCGGATATGGCCAGTACCTGCAAAAACTGGTGACCGACGACGGGCTCTGACTTGCCGTACTCCCAAACCTAGGCCTTCACTGCATGCCCACTCATCTCCGTCAGGTAGCCGTGTTGCTGGCCGCGTACAATGGCATGTCATGGATAGAGGAGCAGCTTGCCTCTATCCTGGAGCAGCGTCTTGTTGGAGTCAGCATCTATATCAGTGTCGATCCCTCCACTGATGGTACTGAAGCTTGCTGCGCCAAGTACGCTCGCACTTATCCCAACATTCATCTGTTACCGTCCTCCGGCCGTTTTGGCGGGGCTGCTCGCAACTTCTTTCGGCTGATCCGAGACGTCGATATTTCGGCGTTCGATTACGTCTGCTTTTCTGACCAGGACGATATCTGGTACCCCAACAAGCTTGAACAGGCCGTGGCAAAGCTGTGCATAAATAATGTTGATGGCTATTCAAGCAATGTCGTGGCCTTCTGGCCCGATGGTCGGCGTATGCTCGTGGACAAGGCGCAGCCACAGGTCCAGTGCGACTACCTGTTCGAAGCTGCTGGGCCGGGATGTACCTATGTGCTCTCCAATTCCCTGGCCATGGCGTTCAAGCGTTCGATCCTACGGCAATGGGATGAAGTGCAGGAAGTCGCGATGCACGATTGGTATTGCTATGCGTTTGCTCGCAGCAATGGCTTCAACTGGTTTATCGACCCCGTGCCGGGCATGGATTATCGTCAGCACTCGAAAAACCAGATTGGAGTGAATGCTGGGATTGCCTCGGCGATGTCCCGGTTGAGGCAGGTGGCTCTAGGGGGATGGTTTGCTCAGGCTTGTCTGATCGACTCATTGACTGGCAGTGGCAAGACGGGATTGTCGGAGCGGCTTGATCTTACTTCGCGTTTGTCACTTGTGCGCCTTGCGTTTCGGTTCAGGTCATGTCGCAGGCGGCCGCGAGATCAGTGGGCATTTGCGGTACTTTGTCTGTTAATGGCCATGTTCGGCGGTATTCGCTGATAGAGTCGTGCTATTGCTTGAGTAGTTATTATTAGGGTGTTTATGAATACTTCCGACGTATAATGTGAAATGGTCATGGACCTCTTCACCTCTCATCGACGTATCAAATGCCCGGCAATCGAAGATCGCTTGATGTTCAACAGTGAGTAGTGGAGGCTGTGCTCCGGTTCAACTTGGAGATAGACCTGAGCAATTTCGACTTTGGTCGACGGTCAATCAACGATTTCGAGGCTGGCGAAAACAAGGAACCGTCAACAAGATGCTCAAACCGTTATACCTAAAGCTCAATGCACTGGGCCGGTTGACTTGACCACTGGCGCATTGCATCAACCGTCTGAAGACGAGAGCCACCCTTTTCTCTGCCAGAGCAGGCAAAAAAGGGGCTGAAGAACCAACGGACCACGCACTTGGACGAAGCCGGGGCGGGTTGACGACGAAAACTCACACGGTCAGTGACGCCCTTCGCTTGCCGCAGCTATTTGACAGGCCCAAGTATCGGCAACGGAATGGTATTGAGCGGCTATTCGGTTGGCTGAAGGAGCACCGCCGGCCGGGTGCACGCTATTGCAAGCGGGCGGAAAGCTTCGCTGCGGTGGTCCCGCTGGCTTGCTGACGGCGGTGACTACGACATTGCTGTTCGTACAGAGCCTAGTGTGGTGTTTCACAAATAATGGCCATAACTCGCGAGCGCTTTTTGGTCGTACTTGCAAAACACCACACTAGACGCGGCTGTCATGGTGATGCTGAAAGTAGGTAGGTTAACGTTTCCTAATTCTGTTCAAAGGCGTAGCAAACGAAGTTGACCGTGTAGGTGAGTACGATCCAGGCCTGTCAGAAAATGCTCAGGCGCCTACCCAGCCTAATGTTCCGGTTGAACGACACCTCCCAACGCAGAATTTTTGCAACACTTACCACGTCGCCTCCCGATTCACCCCTTGCTAGTTTGAGCAGGCAGCCACGGAAACGCTGCCAACCCATTGAGTCACAGGAGTGAACATGATGCGCAATATCGTCCTTTCCCATCTGCTGCTTCCGTTATTTGCAAGCCTGGCGTTCTCCGCCACTGCGGCTCCTGCTACACCAGCCGTTGATAACGCCGTGCCAGTGGTCGCCACCGCAATCCCCGCCAAAACGCTGAACCTCAACACCGCCGACGCCGCGTCCTTGCAAAAGGCGCTCAATGGCATTGGCAAGGCCAAGGCCGACGCCATCGTGATGTATCGCGATGAGCACGGGCCATTTACATCGGTGGATGAGTTGCTGGAGATCCAAGGCATCGGCAAGGCGCTGCTGGACCGCAACCGCGACAAACTGACCGTCGACTAAACACGCGGGGCAGCCGGTCAGCCCCAGGGTGGCCGGCTGTGGAGGGAGGGGGCGAATCAGCGATCCTGCGCATCCTTCGCATCCGCCTCGGCATTACGCTCATGCACCTTCTTCAACTGCTCCTCAGTCAACGGCAACTTCTTCGCCGTATCGCGCAGCAGCATCAACCCGCCGACAATCGACCCAAGCGCAACAAGCAGTATCAACCAGGCATACCAAGGCATCGAGATTCTCCTGAAAGCGTATAGGGCAGCGCTTACATGGCATTCGAGCCATTGCCGCAGCCGTTGGTTCCATTATAGGAGCCACCCCCGCCCAGGCCAATTCTCATGACCCGCGGCCCCCAAACCCCGCCCCACTTCGTTTACAATGCGCGCCGTTTACGACTTGCCAAGAGACCCTGCCCATGTCCGCCTGCCAGACGCCCCTGATCGTCGCCCTGGATTTCCCCACCCGTGACGCCGCCCTGAAGCTGGCCGACCAGCTCGATCCCGCCCTGTGCCGGGTCAAGGTGGGCAAGGAACTGTTCACCAGCAGCGCTTCGGGGATCGTCGAGACCCTGTGCAGCAAGGGCTTCGAAGTGTTCCTCGACCTCAAGTTCCACGATATCCCCAACACCACCGCCATGGCGGTCAAGGCGGCGGCCGAGATGGGTGTGTGGATGGTCAACGTGCACTGCTCCGGTGGCTTGCGCATGATGTCCGCCTGCCGTGAGGAACTGGCCAAGCGCAGCGGCCCGCAACCGTTGTTGATTGGCGTGACCGTGCTGACCAGCATGGAGCGCGAGGACCTGGCCGGGATTGGCCTGGATGTCGACCCGCAGGAGCAGGTGCTGCGCCTGGCGGCTCTGGCGCAGAAGGCCGGCATGGATGGGCTGGTGTGTTCGGCACTGGAGGCGCCGGCACTCAAGGCTGCGCACCCATCGTTGCAATTGGTGACCCCGGGTATCCGCCCGGCGGGCAGCGCCCAGGATGACCAGCGCCGGATCCTGACCCCGCGCCAGGCACTGGACGCCGGTTCTGATTACCTGGTGATCGGGCGCCCTATCAGCCAGGCGGCGGATCCGGCCCAGGCGTTAGCTGCTGTGGTGGCTGAAATTCGCGGTTGATCCGAAAGACTACGGGTGCGGGCTGCGCGTGAGCGCAGCCCGCAATGATCAGACTTTCAGCACCAACTTGCCGAAATTCTCCCCGCTGAACAGCTTGAGCAGCGTCTCGGGGAAGGTTTCCAAGCCTTCCACCACATCCTCCTTGCTCTTGACCTTGCCGCTGGCCAGCCAGCCGGCCATTTCCTGCGCGGCCTTGCCGTACTCCTTGACGTAGTCCATCACCACGAAGCCTTCCATGCGTGCGCGGTTGACCAGCAGCGCCAGGTAGTTGGCCGGGCCCTTGACTGCCTCTTTATTGTTGTACTGGCTGATGGCGCCGCAGATCACCACCCGGGCCTTGAAGTTCAGGCGCGACAGCACTGCGTCGAGGATATCGCCGCCGACGTTGTCGAAGTACACATCCACGCCCTTGGGGCATTGGCGCTTGAGCCCGGCGAGCACGTCTTCGGCCTTGTAGTCGATGACCCCGTCGAAGCCCAGCTCATCCAGCAGGTACTGGCACTTCTGCGCGCCACCGGCGATGCCGACCACGCGGCAACCCTTGAGCTTGGCGATCTGCCCGGCAATGCTGCCGACCGCGCCGGCGGCGCCGGAGATCACCACGGTTTCGCCGGCTTTGGGCTGGCCGACATCGAGCAGGGCGAAGTAGGCGGTCATGCCGGTCATGCCCAGTGCCGACAGATAACGGGGCAGGGGGGCCAGGCGCGGGTCGATCTTGTGCAGGCCCTGGGGTTCACCGGTGAAGTAGTCCTGCACGCCCAGGGCGCCGCTGACATGGTCGCCGGGCTTGTAGTCCGGGTGCTTGGAACTGACCACTTCGCCCACGCCGAGTGCGCGCATCACCTGGCCCAGGCCCACCGGGGGAATATACGACTTGCCTTCGTTCATCCAGCCGCGCATGGCAGGGTCCAGGGACAGGTAGAGGTTTTTCACCAGCACCTGGCCTTCGCCTGGCTCGTCGGCAGGGGCCTGCTCATAGGTGAAGTCGTCACGGCGCACGGCGCC
The DNA here is from genome assembly GCF_001007005.1 of Pseudomonas sp. CCOS 191. Classification (NCBI taxonomy): domain Bacteria; kingdom Pseudomonadati; phylum Pseudomonadota; class Gammaproteobacteria; order Pseudomonadales; family Pseudomonadaceae; genus Pseudomonas; species Pseudomonas sp. CCOS 191. The sequence continues at coordinate 4,373,739 of NZ_LN847264.1, read as the reverse complement.
GACCGGGCGCTTGGTCAGCAGGAAACGGCGGTTGGTGTGGGGCATGGCGAGTTCTCCTGAACGAGTGTGAGGGGGGATGATCGGCGGGTTGAATGGGCCGCGTCACGCAAGATCACTGCGAACGATAGTAGTCCAACCGTGCCCTTGATGATGCTGCCCAGCCCAGCGGTGCCCTGACTAGACTCAGCCACGACTTCCCATCTTTTGCAGGAGCCAGTGATGAGCATGACTTTCTCCGGCCAGGTTGCCCTGGTCACCGGTGGCGCGGCGGGTATCGGCCGGGCGACGGCCCAGGCATTCGCCGCCGAGGGGCTGAAGGTGGTGGTGGCCGATCGTGATGCGAGCGGTGGCGAAGCCACGGTGGCACTGATTCGCCAGGCTGGTGGCGAAGCATTGTTCATCGCCTGCGACGTTACCCGCGACGAAGATGTGCGGCAGTTGCACGAGCGGGTGGTCGAGGCATACGGGCGCCTGGACTACGCCTTCAACAATGCCGGCATTGAAATCGAGAAGGGGCGATTGGCCGAGGGCAGCGAGGCGGAGTTTGACGCGATCATGGGCGTCAACGTCAAGGGCGTCTGGCTGTGCATGAAGTACCAGCTGCCCTTGCTGCTGGCCCAGGGCGGTGGCGCCATCGTCAATACGGCCTCGGTGGCCGGCCTGTCGGCGGCGCCGAAAATGAGCATCTATGCCGCCTCCAAGCATGCGGTTATAGGACTGACCAAATCGGCGGCCATCGAGTACGCGAAGAAGGGCATCCGGGTCAATGCGGTGTGCCCGGCAGTGATCGATACTGACATGTTCCGCCGCGCCTACGAGGCCGACCCGCGCAAGGCCGAGTTCGCTGCGGCGATGCACCCGGTCGGCCGCATCGGCAAGGTCGAGGAGATCGCCAGCGCGGTGCTGTACCTGTGCAGCGATGGCGCGGCCTTCACGACGGGGCACAGCCTGACGGTCGACGGTGGCGCGCTGGCGATCTGACCGAGGCCAGCCACAGGGCCAGCGCCACCGCCGCGCAGCCCAGCAGCAACACACCACCAAACACGATCAAGGCCAGCCGTGACCCCAGCCGGTCACTGAGCAGCCCGGTGAAGATCACCGGCAGGCTGAACCCCAGGTAGGCCAGCAGGAAGAACCCGGCACTGGCCCGGGTTTTTTCTTGGCCGGCCAACTGATTCACCGCCGCCAGCCCGCCCAGGTAGATGAAGCCATAGCAGGCGCTGCTGGCGGCCACGGCTCCCATCAAAACGCCCGGCAGGTTGCCACTGTCGGCGCCCCAGGCCAGCAGCGCGTAGCTGCACGGCAGGATCAGCAGCCCGAGCAAGGTCGCCCGGGCACTGGCCATGCGCCGGGCCAGCGGCTGGAACAGCAGGCCGCAGCTGATCACGCAGAAGGTCGAGAACCCCGACCAGGCGCTCAGGCCGTGCTGGCGCAGGATCCCCGGCAGCAGGGCGATGACCAGCCCGACACAGGCCCAGGCCAGCAGGATCGCCAGGCCATAGGCCAGGCTGCCGCTGGGATAGCAGGGCAGGCGCAGCATGGCGCTGCGTTGCGTCGGGCGAGGGTCTGGCAGGCGCCAGACCAGCGCAAGGGCCACGGCGGCCAGTATCAGCTGCAAATGGAAACTGCCCGGAGTGAGTGTCGGCCCGCGGAGCAGGAACAGGCTGGTCAGCGCCGCGCCCAGGCCAAAACCGAGGGAGGTGCTGGCGGTGACCCAGGTCGCGGCGCGGTCACTTTCACCGGGTGTCATCAGTTCGCTCATGTAGGCGGTGGCCGTGGCCGAGGCCAGGCCAGTGCCCAGGCCCAGGAACAAGCGCGCCACACCCAGGGAGGCCAGGCTGGGGGACAGCAACATGATCAAGGTGGCGATCATCGACAGGACGAGTGCGACCAGGATCAACGGGCGTCGCCCGACCCGGTCGGCCAGGCCGCCGAGGGCCAGCAGCACTGGCAATACACCGAGCACGTAGCCGGAGAAAGCCACGGCGGTCGCCGCGGCGCCTTGCCCGGAGAGGTCGGCGTAGGTGATGTACAGCGGGGCCTGGAGGTTCACCGCAAGGGTGATCAGGCACAGGGCGAAGGCCAGCAGGGCCGGGGCGTGGCGAGTGGGCATGGGTGGTTTCCGCAGGATCGATTGCGTCAGCATCGGACCTGGGTGGCTGTTCGCCAAGGTACACCCAGTACGGATTTGTGTTTAACTGTTTGCCTGAAATAAGCGAACACTTGCCATGCACTTCAATCTTGATCGCGGTCTCCCCACACCCTTGGTTCAGCAGCTGACCGAGCAGTTGCAGGCCTGGATTACTCGGCAGCGCTTGCGCCCGGGTGCACGCCTGCCATCGATCCGCACCTTGGCCAAGGCCCAGGCGGTCAGTGCTTCGTGCGTGATCGAAGCCTACGACCGGCTGGTGGCCAGCGGCTGGCTGGAGGCACGGCACGGTGCCGGGTTCTTCGTTGCCGAGCGCAAGCCGGGCCTGCGTCCCGATCCCGGCGAGCCGTGGGGCGAGGCGATCGACGGCAGCTGGCGGCAGTTTCGCGAAGGGCATGAGCAACTGCTCAAGCTCGGCTGCGGCTGGTTGCCCGTGGCCTGGCGAGCCGAGGCTGAACTGGCCCAGGCCATCCGCCAGGTCAGCCGTGGCGCGCCCGAGGCACTGTTCGACTACTGCCCGCCCCAAGGCCTGGCTAGCCTGCGCCTGCAACTGCACAAGGGGCTGGCGCGGCTGGATATCGCCGCGGAACCTGAGCGTATCGTCACCACCCAGGGTGCCAGCCATGCCCTCGACCTGCTGGTGCGGACCTTGCTGGCGCCGGGCGACACGGTGCTGGTGGAACGGCCCGGTTACTACAACCTTTACAACCTGCTGCGCCTGCACGGCGTGCGCATGCTCGAGGTACCACGCACTGCCAGTGGTCCAGACCTGGCCGTGCTCGAGCAGTTGCTCGCCGAACACCGGCCGCGCTGCCTGTTCATCAACAGCCTGTACCAGAACCCGACCGGCACCAGCCTGACGCCCAAGGTCGCCTATCGCCTGCTGGAGCTGGCCCGCGGGCATGACCTGCGGATTGTCGAGGATGACCTCTATGCAGACTTCCAGGACGGGCCGGCGACACGGCTGGCTACCCTCGACAGCGAGCAACGGGTGATCTACCTGGGCAGCTTCTCCAAGACCCTCAGCAGTTCGCTGCGGGTCGGCTATGTGGTGGCCGATCCGCCCTTGGTGGCGCGTCTGGCCGAACTGAAGATGGTCGCGGGCATCGGCACCTCGCGCTTCGCCGAGCAGGTGGTCGGGCAGATGCTCGCCAACGGCAGCTACCGCAAGAGCTTGCAGCGCCTGCGGCTGCGCCTGGGCCAGCACCGGGCGAGGACGCTGGGGTTGCTGGAGGCCTGCGGCTGGGAGGTATTCTGCGACCCCGTCGGTGGCATGTTCGTCTGGGCCCGGGTACCGGGGCGCGACTTCGCCGAGCTGGAGCGGCTGGCGCTGGAGCATGCGGTGCTGCTTACCCCAGGCAGTGCCTTCGATCCGCAGGGCCGGGCCAGTGAGTGGCTGCGTATCAATGTCGCCTATGGGCAGGATTCGCGGGCCGAAGCGTTCTTCCGGCATGCTGGGCGACCTCTGGCGGTCTGAAAGCGACACGCTCATAGCTAAATGACACCATTGGCGCGTTTGGCTCTTGTGACGGAGTCGGCGCCATTGTCACTCTTGCTGTCGGTAAAGTCCGACAAGGCGAGGGGATTGGTGATGGCGGCGACCAAGCACGGTGTACTGGCCAATCTGGGCATGGCGCGCAAGCTCGGCCTGGGCTTTGCCCTGGTGTTGCTGCTCACCCTGGTGGTGGCTGTCATCGGCGTGTACGCCCTGGCCAATGTCGACCAGCGCTTCGATGGGCTGCGGCAGATGGCTCAGTTCAATACCGACCTGTTGAAGCTACGCCAGCACGAACAGGCCTTCGCCCTGCGCTCGGACATCAAGGAGGCCGACGCCCTGCGCACGGGGCTGCAGGGGCTGGTGGAGCGGGCCCGGGCCGTGCCGGCACTGGCTTCGACCGAGACTGATCTGAATGCCTATGGGCAAGCTTTCGACCAGTTCGTTCAGGCCGTGCAGGCCAAGGAACTGGCGCTGGACATGGCCAGCTGGTCGGTGTCGAGCGTGGCCAACAACCTCGATGTGCTGCAGGCCGGCCTGGCCGACGATGGCACCTATACCCTCAAGCAGTCCCAGGGCCAGCAGGGCGGTGAGTTCCTGGAACAGGCCGGGCAGGTGGCGCAGGTGTCGCGGCTGATGCTGCAGGCCATGGACGAGGCCCGGGTGCGCCTGGACCAGAGCCGCAAGGGCGGCGAAGCCAGCGCCGAGGGGCGCATCGCCCAGACTGTGGAAGCTGCGACCCTGGTGGACCAGCTCAAGGCTTCCGTCGCCGATGCCGGCTACCAGAGCGTGCTGGGCGAGGTGGCCGGGCATATCGGCAGTTTCTCCGAAAAGCTCAACGAGTACACCGACCTGCTGGGCCAGGAGCGGGGTATCAAGGACCAGTTGCAGGCGCGTGCCGAGCAGGTTACCGCGCGTGTCGACCAGGTGTATGCCGATCAGGAGCAGGCCATGCAGGCCGAGCTGGCACGCAACGCCGTCGCCATTACTGCGGCCACGGCGCTGGCGCTGCTGGTAGGCGTGCTGGCGGCCTGGCTGATCACCCGCGCCGTGGTCGCGCCGCTCAAGCGGGTGATCAGCCGGGCCCGGCGCATTGCCGCAGGCGAGCTGGGTATCGAGGCCGAGCCGCCGCGCGCCGACGAGGTCGGCCAGCTGTTGCAGGCCATGCAGCAGATGGCCGAGGGCTTGTCTGGTATCGTCAGTGGCTTGCAGCAGGGTATCGACCAGTTGGCCGGCAGTGCCCAGGCCTTGTCGGCGGTCACCGAGCAGACCAACCGCGAAGTCGGTAGCCAGAAGGACGAGACCGAGCAGGTGGCCACCGCCATGCAGCAGATGACTGCGACCGTCCATGATGTGGCGCGCAACGCCGAGCAGGCAGCCCAGGCCGCCCAGGCTGCCGACGACAAGGTCGAGTCCGGGCAGCAGGTGGTGCGTCAGAGCATGCAGCGTATCGAGCAACTGGCGCTGGCCGCCGAAACCGCCAGCAGCGGCATCGACAGCCTCAGTGCCGAGATCCATACCATCGGTGACGTGCTCGAGGTGATCAAGAGCGTGGCCGAGCAGACCAACCTGCTGGCGCTCAATGCCGCGATCGAGGCGGCGCGTGCCGGGGAGCAAGGGCGCGGGTTCGCGGTGGTGGCCGATGAAGTACGTGCCCTGGCGCGGCGTACCCGGCAGTCCACCGAGGAGATCGAGCGCCTGGTCGCCAGCCTGCGCGGCAATGCCCAGCAGTCGGTGATGCAGATCCGCGGCAGCACCGAGCTGGTGCGCCTGGCGGTGGCCGACACGCTGCAGACCGAGAGCGCCCTGGGCAGCATCGCGGCGGCAGTGTCGTTGATCCAGCAGATGAACCAGCAGATCGCCGCGGCGGCCGAGCAGCAGAGCTCGGTGGCCGAGGAGATCAGCCGCAGCGTCACGCAGATACGCGGTAGTGCCGACCAGGCGGCACTGGCGATGGAGGACAATGCCCGCTCAAGCGTCGAGCTGGCGCAGTTGGGCAATGACTTGAAGGGGATGGTGGGGCATTTCCGCTTGTGATTGCCCCACGATTACATTGTCAGCCCTTGCGCGGACTGAGGATCAGCAAGGTCAGCACCCCCGCCACGATCCCCCAGAACGCCGAGCCGATCGAGAACAGGGTGAAGCCCGATGCCGTGACCATGAAGGTGATCAGGGCCGCCTCGCGCTCGCGCACCTCGCCCATGGCCACGCTCAAGCCGTTCATGATCGAACCGAACAGCGCCAGCGCCGCGATCGACAGCACCAGCTCCTTGGGCAGGGCGCCGAACAGCGCCGCCAGGGTGGCGCCAAAGATGCCGGCGATACCGTAGAAGATCCCGCACCAGACCGCCGCAGTATAGCGCTTGGCCGGATCCTCATGGGCATGCGGCCCGGTGCAGATCGCCGCGCTGATTGCCGCCAGGTTGACTCCGTGGGAGCCAAACGGCGCCAGCAGCAGCGAGGCGAAGCCGGTGGCCGAGATCAGCGGCGAAGCCGGCACCTGGTAGCCGTCGGCGCGCAGCACGGCGACGCCGGGCATGTTCTGCGAGGTCATGGCCACCACGAACAGCGGGATGCCGATGCTGATGGTCGCCGCCAGCGAGAAGCTCGGCGTGGTCCACACCGGGGTTGCGACTTCCAGCTGGAAGCCGCTGAAGTCCAGCAGCCCCAGGGCGCCGGACAGCGCGGTGCCGACCAGTAGCGCGGCCAGCACGCAGTAACGCGGCGACAGGCGCTTGACCAGCAGGTAGCTGAAGAACATGCCCAGTACCAGTAACGTGCGGTGTTGAGCGGCAACGAAGATCTCGCTGCCGATCTTGAACAGGATGCCGGCCAGCAGGGCCGAGGCCAGGGAGGCGGGAATGCGCCGCACCAGGCGCTCGAAACTGCCGGTCAGGCCGCAGATCAATACCAGCACGGCGCAGGTGATGTAGGCGCCGATCGCTTCGCCGTAGCTCACTCCGCCAAGGCTGGTGATCAGTAGTGCCGCGCCGGGTGTCGACCAAGCCACGGTGATCGGCGTGCGGTAGCGCAGCGACAGGCCGATGCTGCACACTGCCATACCGATCGACAGGGCCCAGATCCATGAGGAAATCTGCGCGCTGGTAAGACCGGCCGCCTGGCCAGCCTGGAACATCAGCACCAGCGAGCTGGTGTAGCCGGTGAGCATGGCGATAAAGCCGGCGACGATCGCCGACGGCGAACTGTCCGCCAGCGGCCGCAGGCGCGCTGAGGTGGCATCGGTCATAGGGAATTCCTTGTGCAGGTGTAAGCAGTTTTTTCAGGCTACCGTGCCATGGCGTGATCCTTGCCATACAGCAGGCATTGCATTTAGCCGTACAGTCGCCAACTATGGGGCATTACTACGCAACTGCGTGAAAGGGGAGGGGCGATGTACAAGGTGTATGGGGATTACCAGTCGGGCAACTGCTACAAGGTCAAGCTGATGCTGAGCCTGCTCGACCGCCCGTATGAGTGGCACCCGGTGGACATTCTCAAGGGTGAGACGGAAACGCCCGAGTTCCTGGCCATGAACCCCAACGGCAAGGTGCCGGTGCTCAAGCTCGAGGACGGCACCTGCCTGTGGGAGTCCAACGCGATTCTCAACTACCTGGCCGATGGCAGCGAGTTCCTGCCCAGCGAGCCGCGGCTGCGCACCCAGGTGCTGCAATGGCAGTTCTTCGAACAGTACAGCCATGAACCCTACATCGCCGTGGCGCGGTTCATCCAGTTCTACCTGGGGCTGCCGCAAGAGCGGCTGGAGGAGTACAGGGGGCTGCACAAGGGCGGCTACAAGGCGCTCAAGGTGATGAACAAGCAGCTGGAAATGACGCCCTACCTGGTCGGCGAGCAATACTCGATCGCCGACGTGGCGTTGTACGCCTATACCCATGTGGCGCATCAGGGCGGCTTCGACCTGGCGCCTTACCCGGCGGTGCAGGCCTGGCTGGCGCGGGTGGCCAGTCATCCTCGGCATGTGCCGATGGTGGATTGACCGGCCTCATCGCGGGGCAAGCCCGCTCCCACGCCAGCCAGCACCGGTGGGAGCAGGCTGGCCCCGCGATGGTGATCTGTCAGACCGCCGCGAAGCGTTTGTCCAGATAGGCAATGATGTCCTTGGACTCGTACATCCAGGTCACCTCGCCTTGTTCCTCGATCCGCAGGCACGGCACTTTCACCCGACCACCGCCTTCCAGTAGCGCCTGGCGGTGCTGCGCATCGTTCTTCGCATCGCGCAGCGCCACCGGCACATTGAGGCGGTGCAGGGCGCGGCGGGTCTTCACGCAGAAGGGGCAGGCATGGAACTGGTACAGCGCCAGGCCCTTGGCCTGCTGTTCGACCTGGGCCTGGGCCGCGGCATCGCGCTTCTTTTTCGCCGGGCGGCTGATCCAGTCGCCGAACACGATAAGCTGGCCGAGGCCGACCCGCAGGGCTTTGACGATCATGGGCAACTCCTGAAATGAAAAAGCCGACCCCAGGGGGTCGGCTCGGAACACAGGCCGATCACTTGATCAGGCTGAGGAACTCGCTGCGGGTGGAAGCGTTTTCACGGAACTCGCCGAGCATCACCGAGGTGAGCATGGTCGAGTTCTGCTTTTCGACACCGCGCATCATCATGCACATGTGCTTGGCCTCGATCACCACCGCCACGCCTGCGGCGCCGGTCACCTGCTGCACGGCCTCGGCGATCTGGCGGCTGAGGTTTTCCTGGATCTGCAGGCGGCGGGCGTACATGTCGACGATCCGCGCCACCTTCGAAAGGCCCAGCACCTTGCCCTTGGGCAGGTAGGCCACGTGGGCCTTGCCGATGAACGGCAGCATGTGGTGTTCGCACATCGAATACAGCTCGATATCCCGGACCAGCACCATTTCGCTGTTGTCGGAGGTGAACAACGCGCCGTTGGTCACTTCTTCCAGGGTTTGCTCATAACCGCGGCAAAGGTACTTCATGGCCTTCGCTGCCCGCTTGGGCGTGTCGAGCAGGCCTTCGCGGGAGACATCCTCGCCGATCTGGCTGAGGATCGCGGTGTAGTTCTGTTCCAGGGACATGGATCTACCTGTGGAAAATTTCGCAAAGGCGAAGGGTACGGCGGCGACGGCGGCGCTGCAAGCGCGATGTCACTCGTCGCGCCCTTCGAGCATGGTTCGCTTGAGCATCACGTAGACCGCGCCGGTGCCGCCGTGGCGGGCCTGGCACGAGGTGAAACCGAGCACCTGCGGGTGCTGGCGCAGCCAGGTGTTGACGTGGCTCTTGATCATCGGGCGCTTGCCGTCCAGGCGCGCGGCCTTGCCGTGGGTGACCCGCACGCAGCGCACTTCCAGCTTGGTCGCTTCGGCGATGAAGGCCCACAGCGTCTCGCGGGCCTTTTCGACGCTCATGCCGTGCAGGTCGAGGCTGCCCTCGAAGGTGATCTGGCCTAGCTTGAGCTTGCGCAGCTGGGTTTCCTGCACGCCGTCACGCCGCCACATCAGCTCATCCTCGGCGCCGACGTCGATGACGAACTGGTCGGACAGGCCGTCGATCACCAGCGTCTGGTCGCTGCGGATGGTCGCCGCCTGGCGCAGGCCTGCCAGTTGCTTGCGGTCGGCCTTGGGTTTGCCGACTTCGGCGCGATCGTGCTTGATCGGCTTGACGCCCTGCACTTGGCTGCGGAAGAGGGAAAAGTCGTCGTCTTGCATGGTGCCTCCACGTGGGCGGCGTAGTTTACGCGACTGTCATCGCGGGGCAAGCCTGGCCCCGCGCTCGGCGCGTCAGTCGTGCTTCTTCATCAGGTGTGGCGACAGGTTCAGCTCGCGCCCGCGGCGCAGGCGGATACGGCTGCGCCGCCACAGGCGCACGCCGAAGTACAGCAGGGCCAGCCCGACGACGGTCAGTGTCGCCGCCAATGGACGGTTGGCATTGAGTTCGGCCAGGGCGGCGTAGTTGCCCAGCAAACCGGCGAAGCCGGCCATGGCCAGCAGGATGCCCAGGGTGGCCAGCAGTACCGAGAGTGCCGCGGCGATGCGCGCGCCCCAGTTGCTCGGCTCGCGCTGGCGCAGGCGCTTGGCATCGAAACTGCCTTTGAGCTTCATTCGAATTCCTCAGGATCGGGTGGTGCTGATCCGGATTTCGACCTGCGGGTCACCTTGGGGTTCCGCCCGTCCGCCGGGCGGTCGTGGCTCAGACCAGGCTGGCGGTGGGGGCGACGCAGGCGAAGTTGTCGGCCATCACGGCCATCTCGCACTGGTGGATCTGCGCGGCGGGGATCACGGTGTCCTTCAGGGCCAGGTCACGGGTCGCCGAAGCATCTTCGACCAGGGTGCAGCGATAACCATAGTCCTTGGCGCGGCGCACGGTGGTGCTGACGCTGGAGTGGCTCATGAAACCGCAGACGATCAGGTCCAGCGGGCCGAATGCCTGCAAGGTCTCGTGCAGCTTGGTGTTCTTGAAGGCGTTGGGCATGCGTTTCTCGATCACCACCTCGCCTTCGCGCGGCTCCAGCCCGGGGATGAACTCGCCGGCCGGGCCCTGCGGGTCGAAGCGACCGCCAACGGTGCCGAGGTGGCGGACATGGATGATCGGGCGGCCGGCCTTGCGGGCGGCGTCGAGCAACCTGGCAATGTTCGCCACGGCCTCGTCCATGCCCGACAGCGCCAGCGGACCGCTCAGGTACTCCTTCTGCGCATCGATGACGATCAGGCTGGCTTGGCTCAGCTTGGCCGGCGGGTAGTCGCGGCCAGTGAGGCGGAACATCGTGGTTGGAACGGACATCAAGGGCTCCTTGGGTAGGGCTTTTGTGGACCTATTCTCCCTTGCCTTGGCGCCAATGTGAATGGTTGACAGCGCAGGCGGCGTGGTTACTGGCTTGTGGCTATCCATTCGGGCATCGGGGCGAACATTTGTGCGGTGTGGGCTGTTAGACTTTTGTCCTGTCTGAAAAGGAGTACCCCGTGATCACATCCCGCCTGCGCACCCTGCGCGACCACATCCGCTGGGCGGTCAGCCGCTTCCATGAGCATGAACTGTTCTTCGGCCACGGCGCCGACAATGCCTGGGACGAGGCCCGCTTGCTGGTGCTCGGCGCGGTGCACCTGCCCTGGGAGGTGGCCGACAGCTATCTGGACTGCGCACTCGAGGATGATGAGCGGGTACGCCTGCAGCACCTGCTCAAGCGCCGTATCGAAGAACGTGTGCCGACCGCCTACCTGCTGGGTGAGGCCTGGTTCTGCGGCATGTCGTTCATCGTCGACGAACGTGTGCTGGTGCCGCGCTCGCCCATCGGCGAGCTGATCGAGAAACGCTTCGAGCCCTGGCTGGCCGCCGAGCCTGCGCGCATCCTCGACCTGTGCACCGGTTCCGGTTGCATCGGTATTGTCGCCGCCGATGTGTTCCAGGACGCCGAAGTAGTGCTGGCCGACCTGTCCTTCGATGCGTTGGCGGTGGCCAACCAGAACATCGAGCGTCATGGCCTGGAAGAGCGTGTGTACACCGTGCAGGGCGATGGCTTCGCCGGGCTGCCGGGGCAGCGTTTCGACCTGATCCTGTCCAACCCGCCGTATGTCGATGCCGAGGACTTCGGTGACATGCCGGCCGAGTATCACCACGAGCCCGAACTGGGCCTGGCCTGCGGCAACGATGGCCTGGACCTGGTGCGGCGCATGCTGGCCGAGGCGGCCGACCATCTGACCGACAAGGGCCTGATGATCGTCGAGGTAGGCAACAGCCAGGTGCACGTCGAGTCGCTCTATCCCGAGGTGGACTTCGCCTGGCTGGAATTCGAGCGCGGTGGGCACGGGGTGTTCATGCTGACGGCCGAACAGTGCCGGCAGCATCAGGAGCTGTTCAAGGCGCGGGTCTGACCCTTCTTGAGTAGCCAGGGCTGCTGCGCAGCCCATCGCCGGCAAGCCGGCTCCCACAGGATGGCGCTTGGCCTGAAGGCGGCGCGGTCGGGGTGGGAGCCGGCTTGCCGGCGATGGGCCGCCTGGCGGCCCCAGCTGTCAGCGGGTGGCGATCCAGATCAGCAGCCCGGCCTGGAACACCGCGAAGGCCACCAGGCAGGTGATGGTAAAGCGCAAGCCGCTGTCTTCGCGGCGGTATTTGGCCACGCGTTCGTCACGCTCGCGCAGCTGCGCTTCCTTCTCCATCAGGTTCTGCTCGGCCTGCTGCAGCATGCCGGCGGCCTCGAGGTTGTCCACGCGCTGCACCTTCTCGGTGTTCCAGCCGCCCTTGAGCTGGCCCACCGGCGTCTCCACCAGGCGTCCCTTGAGCAACTGACCGTCGGTGTACTCCACCGCCATGCCGACGCTGCTCAGGACATGGTCGCGGCGCAGGCGAGTGTCTTCGTTCAGGGCGTCCTTGTTCGGCAGGCTCATGCCCTCGACCCGATAGTGCGAGCAGCGGTGCTGCAGCCATTGCACCGCCTGTGCCAGCAGGTAGCGGCCAACGCCACGGTTGAGGGGCTCGAGCTGCAGGCCGGCCGGGTCGCCGATGCGCACCGTGCGCGTTTCGTGGTCGACGCGGATGTCCAGCTGGTTCTGTTCCTTGCGGACCTTCTGCCCAGGCAGGCGGATTTCCATGCGCAACAGGCTGTGGGCCTTGTCGTGGCGCTCGGCGTAGCCGAACTGGACAAAGCGCAGCGGGCGGGCGCCGCTGTTGCGGTCGGTCGGCAGCGGCGCCAGGCGCAGCAGCTGGAAGTGCTCGGCGGCAAGGTCCGCCCAGGGCTGCGGGGCGCTTTCCGGCGCTTGTTCTTCGGTCGCCTCGGCGGCGGGGGCATCGGTCATCAGGGGGTCCTCAGGTGCACGGCGGCCGGGCGCGTAGGCCGCGATCACTGCCTTCTCAGCCGCGTTATCGGCAGGCCCGGGCAATACCTGAGGACAGGTCTCAGGCCTGCGGCAACCCTTGGATGAACAGGACGATGCGCTCGCCCAGCTCGCGCGCCAGCGGCAGCTCGGGGTTGCGGTAGCTGTCACGCTGCTGGCTCATGTCCCGGGGGCTGATGCGCAGCACATGGTTCATGCCGTCGATCAGCGCCAGTTGCGCGTCGGGTTTGGCCGCCTTGAGGCGCTCGGCATCAGCTACCTCCACCTGGATGTCGTTACGCCCCTGGACGATCAGCGCGGGCACCTTGAGCCGGGCGAAGGCCGCCGCAGGGTCCTGGTGCAACAAGGTGATCAGGTACGGCTGCACGCTGGGGCGGAACACCTGGCGCAGCGGCGCGGGTACGTCGAGGCTGGTCTGCCCGGCCTGCAACCGGTCGATCAGCGCCACGCCGGCGGGCAATTGCGCCGGCGGCAGGCGCTGGGCCAGCTGCTCGCGCAGCACGTCAGCCACCGGCCGACCGCTGCCGGCCAGGGTGATCACCGCGCTGGCGCCGGCCTGCTCCGCGGCGAGGCTGGCGATCAGCGCGCCTTCACTGTGGCCGACCAGGATCAACGGGCCGAAGCGTGGGTCCTGCCTGAGTGCGCGGCCCCAGGCCACCACGTCGGCGACATAGCGCTCGACGCTGAGGTCACGTTCGTCGGGGGTGGCCGGCTGGCTGGCGGCCACGCCGCGCTTGTCGAAGCGCACGCTGGCAATGTGTTCGCCGGCCAGCAGCAGGGCCAGGCGCTTGAGGTTGTCGATGCGCCCGGCGGCAGGGTTGTTGCCATCGCGGTCGGTAGGGCCGGAGCCGGCGATGATCAGTACCACCGGGGGCGGCGTGGCCTGCTGCGGCAACAGCAGGCTGCCATGCAGCACGCCCTGGCCGGTGTCCAGGTCGATGGGACGTTGCAGCACGGTGGGGGCGGCCTGGGCGAGGCAGGTGCAGAACAGCAGGAGCAGGGCGGCGAGGCGCGACTTCATGGGCGGGGTACTACGTGGGACGTTGCTGATTCGACCGTGGGTCATCCTGAAGGTTCGCGGGCCCCATCGCAGGGCAACCACAGCCACGCGGTTTTCCGTATACTGCCGCTTTCGTTCACTTCAGGCTGATTCGCGGAGCGTCCATGTCCGGCAATACCTACGGCAAGCTGTTCACTGTCACCACCGCTGGCGAAAGCCATGGCCCGGCGTTGGTCGCCATTGTCGACGGCTGCCCGCCTGGCCTGGAAATCTCCCTTGCCGACCTGCAGCACGACCTCGACCGGCGCAAGCCCGGCACCAGCCGGCACACCACCCAACGCCAGGAACCGGACGAAGTGGAGATCCTCTCCGGCGTGTTCGAAGGCCGTACCACCGGCTGCTCGATTGGCCTGCTGATTCGCAACACCGACCAGAAGTCCAAGGACTACTCGGCGATCAAGGACCTGTTCCGCCCGGCCCATGCCGACTACACCTACCACCACAAGTACGGCATCCGCGACTACCGTGGCGGTGGCCGCAGCTCGGCGCGCGAAACCGCCATGCGCGTGGCGGCCGGCGCCATCGCCAAGAAGTACCTGGCCACCCAGGGTATCCGCGTGCGCGGCTACATGAGCCAGCTCGGGCCGATCGAGATCCCGTTCAAGACCTGGGAGTCGGTGGAGCAAAACGCCTTCTTCAGCCCCGACCCGGACAAGGTACCGGAGCTCGAGGCCTACATGGACCAGCTGCGCCGCGACCAGGATTCGGTGGGGGCGAAGATCACCGTGGTTGCCGAAGGCGTGATGCCGGGCCTGGGCGAGCCGATCTTCGACCGCCTCGACGCCGAGCTGGCCCATGCCTTGATGAGCATCAACGCGGTCAAGGGTGTGGAGATCGGCGCCGGTTTCGCCAGTGTCGCCCAGCGCGGCACCGAGCACCGTGACGAGATGACGCCCGAGGGCTTCCTCAGCAACAACGCCGGCGGCATCCTTGGCGGCATTTCCTCGGGCCAGCCGATCGTCGCCCACCTGGCGCTCAAACCGACCTCGAGCATCACCACCCCGGGCCGTTCCATCGACGTCGACGGCAACCCGGTGGAGGTGATCACCAAGGGCCGCCACGACCCTTGCGTCGGCATCCGCGCCACGCCGATCGCCGAGGCGATGATGGCCATTGCGCTGATGGACCACCTGCTGCGCCATCGTGCGCAGAATGCCGAAGTGAAGGTGGGCACCCCGGTACTGGGCCAGCTCTGATCCGCCTGCGCTGGCCCTATCGCCGGCAAGCCGGCTCCCACAGGTCCGCTGCAGGGCTCAAGCCTGCGGTAATCCTGTGGGAGCCGGCTTGCCGGCGATAGGGCAGGAACAGGTCATCACCAAGGGCCGAACGATGTCCTCCATCCCCTACTGGCGCCTCTCCAGCTTCTACCTCTTCTACTTCGCTCTGCTCGGTTCCACCGCGCCGTTCCTGGCCCTGTACTTCGACCACCTGGGCTTCTCCCCGGCGCGCATCGGCGAGCTGGTGGCCATCCCCATGCTCATGCGCTGCGTGGCCCCCAACCTGTGGGGCTGGCTCGGTGACCGCAGCGGCCAGCGCCTGCTGATCGTGCGCCTGGGCGCGCTGTCGACCCTGGCGACCTTCTCGCTGATCTTCTTCGGCAAGAGCTACGCCTGGCTGGCGCTGGTCATGGCGTTGCACGCCTTCTTCTGGCACGCGGTGCTGCCGCAGTTCGAAGTGATCACCCTGGCCCACCTGCACGGCCAGACCTCGCGTTACAGCCAGGTACGGCTATGGGGCTCGATCGGCTTCATCCTCGCCGTGGTAGGCCTCGGGCGCCTGTTCGAATGGCTGAGCCTGGACATCTACCCGCTGGCGCTGGTGGCGATCATGGCCGGTATCGTCGTTGCCAGCCTCTGGGTGCCCAATGCGCAACCCCTCGAGCAGGCCGAGCAGCGCGGTGCAGGGGGCTTTCTCAGGCAGGTGCGGGCGCCTGGGGTACTGGCCTTCTATGTGTGCGTGGCCCTCATGCAGCTCAGCCACGGACCGTACTACACCTTCCTCACCCTGCACCTGGAGCACCTGGGCTACAGCCGCGGCGCCATCGGCGTGCTATGGGCGCTTGGCGTGGTGGCCGAAGTGCTGGTGTTCATGGTCATGAGCCGGATCTTCGCCCGCTGCTCGGTGCGCAAGGTGCTGCTGGCCAGCTTCCTGCTGGCCGCGCTGCGTTGGTTGTTGCTCGGCAACCTGGCGGATATCCCGGCGGTGCTGGTGTTCGCCCAGGTATTGCACGCGGCCACGTTCGGCTGTTTCCATGTCGCGGCCATCGCCTTCGTCCAGGCCAGTTTCGGCGCTCGCCAGCAGGGCCAGGGCCAGGCGCTGTATGCGGCGCTGTCAGGCACTGGCGGTGCCCTGGGCGCACTGTACTCGGGCTACAGCTGGAAACTGCTGGGCCCACACTTCACCTTTGGTATGGCCAGCGTCGCGGCGCTCGCGGCAGCCGTTATCATTGCCTTCCGACTCAAAGAAAGCAGGAACCACCCCTGATGAGCATCCTCAGCGTATTCGATCTGTCCAGCCCGGACCTGCCGCACAAGGTGCTGACCCACCACGACGACATCGCCGCGACCCTGGCCGAGCAGGGCGTGCGCTTCGGCCGCTGGCAGTCCGGCGCGCGCCTGCGCCCGGGCAGCAGCCAGGATGAAGTGGTCGCGGCGTGCCGTGGGCCGCTCGACCAACTGATGACCGAGCACGGCAGCGTGGTATTTGGCGTGCTCAGCCGCGATGGCGCCGACTTGAGCCAGGCCGACCTGCGTGATGAGCATGTACATGACAGCGATGAAGTGTTCGCGGTGATCAGCGGGCGTGCACAGGTCAGCCTGCGCCTGGGCGGCGCGGTGTATGCCGTGCTGTGCGAGAAAGATGACGTGCTGCTGGTGCCGGCCGGCACGCATCGCTGGCTGGACCTGGGGGCCAGCCCATTCTGCCTGGCCCTGCGCCTGTTCGGCAGCGAGCAGAGTGTGCAGCCACGCTTCACCGGGGATGCCATGGCGCGGCAATTTGCTGGTTTCGATGAACTCTGAATGAACTCGCGGGGCAGCTTCTGCTCACACTCTCCAAGGGTGAGCGGAAGCTGCCCCGCGAACAGGTTACGCGCTTAGCGGTAGGTCGGCAGGGCGAAGCGTTGCTGGCTCTGCAGCATGGAAATCACCGGCAGCTCGCTGGCTTGTTCGGCAAGGTCGCGGCGGATGGCGCTGATGGCCCACGACAGTTGCTCGGCACTGTGCAGTTGCGCATAGGACAGCACCCGGCGGGTCACCACGCCGTCGCTGGCGCGCAGGGTCAGCAGCACGCCGCCGTCGGGGCGCGGCTGGGTGGCAACCTGGTAGGCGGCGAAGAGCGAGGCGAATTTTTGCTGGATGAGGTCCATATCAACTCCTGACTGTTGTACTGGCAGACTTGAGTTGATGATTGCAGTGACCGTGCCAGCCTGGGCTTAAAATAAAATTCTTATAAATCAATAATTTATATTTGTTTTTGCAGGTGCCTGTATTGCATTCTGCACGCCCGTGCATTTTGCACAGTGCATTTTGCACGGTCATAGCCTGGCTCTCTGCCGCCGATAGAATCTGAACCTTGGACCTGTCATTGCTGCCTGATGGACACTTGGCCCATTGCCAGATGCCAGGAGGTTCCCGATGTCCGATCACCAGCCCGCCACCATGACCACGGAAGAAGCCGCGGCCTTCGCCGAGGAGGTCTTCGAGCGCGCCCGCCGCGGCGACGCGACAATGCTCGGCCGCCTGCTCGATAACGGCCTGCCCGCCAACCTGCGCAACCACAAGGGCGACACCTTGCTGATGCTGGCCAGCTACCACGGTCACCATGACGCCGTGCAGGTGCTGCTGGCCCATGGTGCCGATCCGCTGATCGCCAATGACAACGGCCAGTTGCCCATAGCCGGCGCCGCCTTCAAGGGCGACCTGGCGATGATCCGACTGCTGCTGGAACACGGCGTGCCGGTGGATGCCGCCGCCGCGGACGGTCGTAGCGCATTGATGCTGGCGGCGATGTTCAACCGCCTGGAGATCATCGACTATCTGTTGGCCCAGGGTGCCGACCCCGCGCACCGCGATGCCGCCGGCGCCACTGCGCTGATGGCGGCCCGCACCATGGGTGCGGTGGATAGCGCGGCACGTCTGGAAGCATTGGCCGGCTAACTGCCCGGGGGCTTTTGCGGCTATCCTTGGCGCCTTTCACGTCAACCGCAGGCCCCCCCATGAAAGACCAGTTGCTCGAATTCATCAGCCTCATCGGCGCCGGTTGCATGCGCGATGAGGACATCGAGCGCATCGCCGCCGAGGCCGCCGAGGCCTACGCCGACCCCGCCGCCTTCCTCGCCGCCAATCCGGACATCAACTACGACGACAGCTTCCCGTTCCCGTTGGGTGAATGGGTGGTGGTCGGCAGCCTGCCCGATACCGTGCTGTTCCAGGCCGACAGCTACCAGGAGCTGTTCCAGCAGATCAGCGACTCGTTCGACAAGAGCGTGCCCTTCACCCTCAAGCCCAAGCAGCTGGCGCGCACCGAGGCGCTCACCGCGCTCAACCGCATCCAGGTGCAGATGGGCGCGCTGAACAAGGAAGCCGGTGGCTACGTGCTGCTGAACTTCAGCCAATTGCTCGACGATGAGCTGCAGATGATCATGGTCGGGCAGCACGACCTGGCCCGTGTGCTGGAGCTGGGCGAAGCCGTTGGTATCAAGGTGGAGCCGGCGCTGGAAGCGCTGAAGGTGGCAGTGCACATCTGAGCCGTAGCCGTCGCGCAGCCCGTGGAAGCGGGCTGCGCGACCGGCCTGTCAACCCAGCGCGGTATCGAGGAACATCATCACCGCGAAACCGCCCATCAACCCCAGCGTCGCCGCGGTCTGGTGCCCGTTGCGGTGGGTTTCCGGGATCACCTCGTGGGACACCACGAAGATCATCGCCCCCGCCGCCAGGCCCATGCTGATCGGGTAGGCCAGGGCAAAGCCGGTGGAGATGCCCAGGCCGATCACCGCGCCTAGCGGTTCCATCAGCCCCGAGCCGATCGCCACCAGCGCCGCCTTGAAGTTCGACAGCCCCGTGGCACGCAGGGCCAGGGCCACGGCCAGGCCTTCGGGGATGTCCTGGATGGCGATGGCGCTGGTCAGCGGCAGGCCGATGGCCATGTCGCCGTTGGCGAAACTCACGCCGATGGCCATGCCCTCGGGCAGGTTATGCAGGGTGATTGCCAGCACGAACAGCCAAACCCGGCTTACCCGCTCGGCCTGCGGGCCGCAGGGGCCGGTGCTTTCATGCTCGTGCGGGGTGAAGCGGTCCAGGCCCAGCATCAGCAGCACCCCAAGGCCCATGCCCAGCACCACGGTGAAGGCCGCCGCCGGGCCGTTGCCGGTGATCTCGCGGGCAGCATCCAGGCCCGGCAGGATCAGTGAAAACGAACTGGCGGCGAGCATCATGCCGGCGGCAAAACCGAGCATGACGTCCTGGGTGCGCGCGCTGACGTCGCGCAGGATCACCGCCAGCACCGCGCCCAGGGCGGTGGCGCCGAAGCCGGACAGGCCGCCGAGCAGTGCCAGGTGCAGGTGGTCGGCATGATCGCCGTTGACCGCGTTCCAGATGCTCGCCAGCAGCAATGCGCCGATGGCCAGCAGGCTCAGCAGCAGGCCGGCGCTGAGCCAAGGGGTTTGCAGCGCCTGTTGCCGCCAGGCGCTGAACAGTGAGTCGGGGGCGGCGCTTTGGGTGTGGGCGGGGGGCATGCGGACCTCTGGGCAGTGGATGGCAGCAGTTTATTCACTGACCGGCATTCGCCGCCAAGGATTCCCTTCTATCGGGGCCATAGCCAGCTATGCTCTGGGGCACACACACCGTGCGGGAGCTGCACCATGGGGTCCACCTTCAACAGCCTGGTCGGCCTGATCATCCTGGCCCTGGACATCTGGGCCATTCTCAATGTGCTCAAGAGCGGCGCCGAGGTCGGGATCAAGGTGCTCTGGATCTTGCTGATCCTGCTGCTGCCGGTGCTGGGGCTGATCATCTGGGCGATCGCCGGGCCACGGGGCAATGTGCGGATCTGAGGCCCCGCCCCCCAACTGTGTAACTTTGTAAGGGCAGGCTGCTCTCGACAAAATTTTCACACTCGATTTTTGAAAATCCGCGCCGCACAATGCGGCCTTGGTCTCACCTTGCCCACAAGGGCCAGACCACCAGGCTATTGGCGCTTTCGCCTTCCCGCAAACCGCAATCCTAGGACCTCTCCATTCATGGCTAACACGGACGCCTTGAAGCAACAGGGTGTGCGAGGCTCGTTCTCGCCGACCCTGAAATCCCACCTGGCCTACACGTTGCTCAGTGGCCTGGTGATCATGCTGATGCTCAGCCTGGTGCGCCTGGCGCTGCTGGTCTACAACAGCGACATGATCGGCGACACGCCGTACTCGACAGTCGCCGAGGGCTTCTTCAACGGCCTGCGCTTCGACCTGCGCGTGGTGGTGTACATCAGCATCCCGTTGCTGTTGGCGCTGCTCAGCCCCTGGCTGATGGCCCGCCGTGGCCTGTTCCGCTTCTGGCTGACCATCGCTTCGAGCGTGGTGATGTTCCTCGGCCTGATGGAGATGGACTTCTACCGCGAGTTCCACCAGCGCCTGAACGGCCTGGTGTTCCAGTACATCAAGGAAGACCCCAAGACCGTCATGAGCATGCTCTGGTACGGCTTCCCGGTGGTCCGCTACCTGTTGGCCTGGCTGGTCGGTACCTGGCTGCTGAGCCTGCTGTTCAAGGGCATCGACCGCCTGACCCGCGGCAACGGCAGCGCCCAGCTGTCGGGCAGCCGTAAGCTGGCGCCCTGGTACGGTCGCCTGGCGGTGTTCATGGTGGTCCTGCTGGTGGCCGTGGTCGCCGCCCGCGGCACCCTGCGCCAGGGCCCGCCGATGCGCTGGGGTGATGCCTTCACCACCGACTCCAACTTCGTCAACCAGCTGGGCCTGAACGGCACCCTGACCCTGATCGATGCCGCCAAGAGCCGCTTCGGCGAAGACCGCGCCAACATCTGGAAGCCCGTACTCGACCAGCCGCTGGCCACCCAGACCGTGCGCGAGCAGCTGCTGACCGCCAACGACACCCTGGTCGATGCCGACGAGGCCGCGATCCGCCGTGACTTCGTGCCGCCTGCGGCGAACACGCTGGGGGTCAAGAACGTCGTGGTGATCCTCATGGAAAGTTTCGCCGGTCACTCGGTCGGCGCCCTGGGCAGCCCGAACAACATCACCCCGTACTTCGACAAGCTGGCCAAGGAGGGTCTGCTGTTCGACCGCTTCTTCTCCAACGGCACCCATACCCACCAGGGCATGTTCGCCACCATGGCCTGCTTCCCCAACCTGCCGGGCTTCGAATACCTGATGCAGACCCCGGAAGGCGGCCACAAGCTGTCCGGCCTGCCGGCGCTGCTCAGTGCCCGCGACTATGACGACGTCTACGTCTACAACGGCGACTTCGCCTGGGACAACCAGTCCGGATTCTTCGGCAACCAGGGGATGACCACTTTCATCGGCCGCAATGACTTCGTCGACCCGGTGTTCTCCGACCCGACCTGGGGCGTGTCCGACCAGGACATGTTCGACCGTGGCAACGAAGAGCTGGCCAAGCATGACGGCAAGAAGCCGATCTACGCGCTGCTGCAGACCCTCTCCAACCACACCCCGTATGCCTTGCCCAAGGACCTGCCGGTGGAGAAAGTCACCGGGCAGGGCCGCCTGGACGAGCACCTGACCGCCATGCGCTATTCCGACTGGGCGCTGGGCCAGTTCTTTGAGAAGGCGCGCAAGGAGCCGTACTTCAAGGACACCCTGTTCGTCATCGTCGGCGACCACGGCTTCGGCAACCACCAGCAAGTCACCGAGCTGGACCTGGGCCGCTTCAACGTGCCGCTGCTGCTGATCGCCCCAGGCATCCAGGAGAAGTTCGGCGCGGTCAACCACACCGTGGGCACTCAGGTCGACATCGTGCCGACCATCATGGGCCGTCTCGGTGGCCAGGCTCGCCATCAGTGCTGGGGGCGCGACCTGCTCAACCTGCCTGAGGGCGACCAGGGCGTGGGCATGATCAAGCCGTCGGGCAGCGAGCAGATCGTCGGCCTGGTGCAGGGCGACCGTATCCTCATCGAGTCCAAGGACATGACCCCGCGCATGTACCGCTACCAGTTGGGCCGCGAGTTCAAGGCCGAGCTGATCGACAGCCCCGACCAGCCGGAGATGCTCAAGAAGCTCGAGGCGTACATCCAGACGGCCACCAAGAGCCTGCTGGACAACACCGCCGGTGTCGTTCACGGCACGCCGAAGTAGTAGCGCCGAGTGGCCCAAGGAAGCCCGCCGTTGACCGGCGGGCTTTTTTCATGCGGTTTCATGCACGCGGCTGAACATTTGCCGCTGTGTCATGGTCAAGCTAGTACGCAGTTCCATTCACTGTTGTGCCAGCGAGGGCTGATCGATGAAAGCATGGGAAGTCAGCTTTGCCGACCAGAAGGGCGAGCCGCAGACGCTGCTGCTCAATGCCGAGCAATGCCCCAGCGAGGAGGACGCCGCACGCGCCATCCGTTCGCGTTTGTTCCCGCTCATGGATGAACTTGACCTCAATGACTTCCAGGATCGCAGCTTTTCCCCCACGGCACGCTGGCTCAAGGAGCAGAGCGGCGTGACCATCACCACCATTCGCCAGCTACCCTGAGCCGCCACGCTCTGGCGCAGTGCCTGCACAGGCACTACGCTGGAGACAGGCGCCGGCCAAATCTGCGGGTCCGCGTCGATTCCACTCGCGTCTTGCATCAGCTCGAATTGCCAGGCATGGCACGCTTGCCAGGCAGGTGCTTTGTGCACTGAAAGTCTATCCATTGCTTTGCAGGAGGACGTTTCATGAGCAGCCAATACGACGACATCAGCAGCAGTGTCCTGCGCCAGATGAAAGCTGGCGGTTTCGATTTCACCCGTATTCATCCCATCGAGTTCTATGCCGTGTTTCCCGACGAGGCCGCCGCACGCCGGGCGGCCGTGCAGTTCCGTGGCGAGTCGCTCAGCGCCCAGGTGAGCGAGCGCGACGACGGTGCCTGGCATCTGGAACTGAGCAAGGTGATGTACGCCACCCATGGCGGCATCGGTGCCTTCGAACAGGCCTTTGAACGGCTCGTGTCGCCCCATGGCGGCGAGGTCGAGGGTTGGGGCGTCAAGCAGGAACGGCCGATTGCCTAGGCAAAGCGGCTCCATGCGTCCTACCGTGGTTTGCGCCCGGCCATATGTTTCAGGTATGCCAGCAATGCATCGAGTTCCTGGTCGCTCAGCACCTGGGTGGAGAACCCGGGCATCTTGGCCTGCGGCCAGTGCCGCAGGCTCTGCGGGTCGCGAATGTATTGGCGCAGGAATGCCGGCTGAAAGTATTCGGTAGGGTTGTGCGGCAGGTTCAGGTCAGGGCCCAGGTGCGCATCGCCAGCGCCATTGAGGCGGTGGCAGGCCAGGCAATTCTGCTGGAACAGGGCAAAGCCCTGGCGCACCGGATCCGCGTCGGGCAGCGCTGGGTCTGGCAACAGGGCGGGGAAGCGCACCTCGACCGCTGCCAGGCTGCGAATGCTGGCGATCTGGAATGGCCATTGCTCCGGGCGGATGCCGCTCGCCTGGGGCTGGGTCCATACCAGATAGAACGGCCCGGCTCCCGCCTTGCCCTGGCCCAGTGGCGGCCAAGGCTGGGCGTTGTCCTCGATGGCCAGCCAGGCTTGTGCCGGGCCTGGCTGCAACAGCGGGCCGGCGGGCATTTCTGCAGCAAAACCGTCGAGGGCCACCGCCTGCAGGTGGTCGCTCGGTTTTACGCCCTCGAGCAATGCTGCCAGCGGTACGGCGCGGTAATGCATGGTGCGCTTGTAGGCAACGTCCTGTTCAATAGTGACGTCCCGTGCCTGGGGATGGGTGAGCAGTTGCTCGCTCTGCCAGTGCCGGCTGCCGTTACCCAGTTCGAGGGTCAGTTGCGCGGCCAGCGCTGGCAGGGGAATCAGCAGGCAGAGCAGGGTAAGGCACAGGCGCATGGGGAATCTCCAACCATCAAGGTCGGCAGGTTACCCACGCACGCTTGGAAAAGGCCACTGCCGCGATCAACCGAACAACCGGGTAAGGTTGGGCAGGATCAGCAGCAGGGTCGTGGCGAAGAGTATGAGCCCGGCTTGGCGTACTTTGGATTGTCTGAACATGGCGGACCGCCTTCTTGTTGTTATTCCTGAATAACCCTTGGCTTCCTTGTCTGGCTTCGGGTCGATCGCAGTGGCGTGATCGAACGCCCTCACTGCTTGCCGCGTGTTTCTGGATATACAACCAACACTAGGGCCCGCGTCATCCCTGTTTCAGAACCCTTTGCTCTAAAAAAAATCATGTCGATTCCTCATGGCTTTAAGGCCACTGGCCACCCCGCTGGCACGCTGACGCTAGACGAGTGCGCGGCAAGGGTTACCAAGGGTTACAGGGCCTACCGTTCGTCTGGACATCCTACTTGCTTGTACGCCCCTTTCGCGTCAGTCTTTACAGCAAATCCCACCCACATGTCGTTCAGGACTACCGCTATGTCGTTACGCATCTGCATCCTTGAAACCGATGTCCTGCGGCCGGAGTTGATCGCGCAGTACCAGGGCTACGGAAGGATGTTCGAGCAGCTGTTTTCACGCCAGCCGATCGCCGCCGAGTTTGATGTGTACAACGTGATGAACGGCGATTATCCGCCGGCCGAGCGGACCTTCGATGCCTACCTGGTGACCGGCAGCAAGGCCGACTCGTTCGGCGACGATCCGTGGATCCAGACGCTCAAGGCCTACCTGCTCAAGCTGTATGAGCGGGGCGAGAAGCTGCTGGGGGTGTGTTTCGGTCACCAATTGTTGGCGTTGACTCTCGGCGGCAAGGCCGAGCGCGCCGACAAGGGCTGGGGCGTGGGCATCCACCGCTACAGCCTGGCGGCCCATGCGCCGTGGATGGACCCGCAGGTATCCGAGCTGACCCTGCTGATCAGCCACCAGGACCAGGTCACCAAGCTACCTGAAGGGGCCACGGTGATCGCCTCGAGCGATTTCTGCCCCAACGCCGCCTACCATATCCGTGACCAGGTGCTGTGCTTCCAGGGCCACCCGGAGTTCGTCCACGACTATTCCCGGGCGCTGCTCGACGCGCGCCAGGCCTCGTTGGGCGACGAAGTCTATGCCAAGGCGGTGGCCAGCCTTGCCACCGAGCACCAGGGGGATCTGGTGGGCGAGTGGATGCTGCGCTTCGTCCAGCAGCCGGTGAAGGCCGGGGATAGCATTGCCTGATCAAGCGAGGCCGCTTTGCGGCCTTTTCGCCGGCAAGTCGGCTCCCACAGGGTTGGAAGCGCTCCCGGCGATCCTACAGCCACCCCGACCGCTTGAAACTGAAGTACAGCCCCGAACACCCAAGGCCGATCACCCCCAGCACGGCAAAGTAGCCGTAGTGCCAGCCCAGCTCAGGCATGTTCTGGAAATTCATCCCGTAGATCCCGGCAATCGCCGTGGGAAACGCCAGGATCGCCGCCCAGGCCGCGAACTTGCGCTGGGTGATGCTTTGCCGTGACGACTCCAGCAGCATGCCGATTTCGATGGTCTGGCTGGCGATGTCGCGGATGCCGGCCAAATCTTCCATCTGCCGGGTCACGTGGATCTGCACGTCGCGAAAGTACGGGCGCATGTTCTTGTCGATGAACGGGAAGCTCAGGCGCTGCAGCTCTTCGCTGACCTCCACCATCGGCGCCACGTAGCGGCGCAGGCGCAGGATATCGCGGCGCAGGCTGTGCAGGCGCTGGATGTCCTCTTCCTTGAGCGAGTTGCTGAGCACGCTTTGCTCCAGCTCTTCGATCTCGCCGTGGATGGCCTCGCTCACCGGCTGGTAGTTCTCGGTGACGAAATCCAGCAGGGCGTAGAGCACGAAGTCCTCGCCGTGCTCGAGCAGCAACGGGCGCGCCTCGCAGCGCTGGCGCACCAGGGCGTAGGACTTGGAGTGGCCGTTGCGGCAGGTGATGATGTAGCCGTTGCCGGCGAAGATGTGGGTTTCGATGAATTCCAGCCGGCCTTCGTGCCGCACCGGCGAATAGGTGACGATGAACAGCGCGTCACCGAAGGTTTCCAGCTTTGGCCGGCTGTGTTTCTCCAGGGCGTCCTCGATGGCCAGCTCGTGCAGGCCGAACTGGCGCTGCAGGTTGGCCAGTTCCTCGGCGTTGGGCTCTTCCAGGCCGATCCACACGAAGTGCCCGGGCTTGCGCGCCCATTCGGCGCCCTCGTCGAGGCTGATGTTGGTGACCTTCCTGCCGGCGCTGTAGACCGCCGCCGCAACGACTCGACCCATGGTTGTCCGCTTATTCGATTGAACACGCTACACAGCTTGGGCTGTGTAGCGGCACGGGGCAAGTGCGCAGGCACGTCAGGACGCGCTGACTTCGCTTTCCATATGGTCGATGCAATGCTGCATCTGGTTGCGGCACTGTTCGATCAGCGCGGGCAGGTCCTGTTGGGTCAGGCCCGCGGTGGCGATGGGGGCCAGCGAGCGGATGACCACCGTGCGCTGGCGCCAGCTGTTCAGGCTCAGGCGCCTGGTATAGCGACTGACGCATACCGGCACGATCGGCACGCCGGCTTCGATCGCCATGTGGAAAGCGCCTTTCTTGAACGCCAGCAACTGTTCGCCGGGGTTGCGCGTGCCCTCGGGGAAGATCCAGATCGAAGTATCGTCGCGCAGGGTCCGGGTGGTGGTCTGCATGGCCTTGCGTGCCTGATAGGCGTTCTGGCGGTCGATCAGCACATTGCCGCCCAGCCAGAACAACTGGCCGAACAGCGGGATCCAGCCCAGGCTCCTCTTGCCGATGGCCACGGTACGCCGGGGCACCACCTGGCCGAGGATGAACAGGTCATAGTTGGACTGGTGGTTGGCGATGATCACGCAGCCGGGGGGCTGGTCCCACAGCGGGCCGACCTCGGCCTTGACCTTGATGCGCAGCAACCAGGCGGCCGGCACGCTGTACAGGCGGGCGAACAGGCGGCTGTTGTCGGGGTTGAACGGACGCAGCAGGCCAATCACCAGGCCGACGACACCCACGAGCAGAAAGTGCAGCGCCAACAGGAGCATGCGGAGCATATAAAGCATGGTACGACTCACACCGGACAGTCGCGGCGCAGTGTACGGGTGTGCACTGGTGGGGGCAAACGTTGCTGTAGCGTGGCAGGTCAAGTGGGAGCGGGCTTGCCCGGCGATGGCGTCACCCTGGGTGATCGCATCGCGGGGCAGGCCTGCTCCCACAAAGTCCTGAAAGGAGAATCCCTGGACCGACTCAGCCCAGGTGGTTCTGGTCCGCGAGGATCGCCTCGTCCAGTGCCTCCAGCAGGCCCTTGCGCACCTTCAGCTTGGTGTTCTTGTGCGCCAGCATGTTCAGCTTCTTCATTTCGCGGGCGGCGGCCAGGGCGGTTTCGTGCAGCTGTTCAGCTGGCACCACCTTGTCGAGGAAGCCGGCTTCCCGGGCACCCTGCGGGTCGAACACTTCGGCATTGTTCACCGAGCGCTGGAATGCCGCACGGCCGAGGCGGTCACGGGCCAGCTCGATACCGGCGTGGTGCATGGTCATGCCGATCTGCACTTCGTTCAGGCAGATCTTGTAGGGGCCTTCGACACCGATGCGGTAGTCGCCCGACAGCAGCAGGAAGGCGCCCTTGGCCACGGCATTGCCGGGGCAGGCGACGATCACCGGGAAGGGGTGCGACAGCAGGCGCCGGGCCAGGGTGGAGCCGGCGGTTACCAGGCCAACGGCCTCCTTGGGGCCGGCGGTCATCACCTTGAGGTCGTAGCCGCCGGAGAGAATGCCCGGCTGGCCGGTGATGATCACCACCGCGCGTTCCTCGACGGCGCGATCGAGTGCGGCGTTGAAGGCTTTGATCACATCCGGGGAGATGGCATTGACCTTGCCGTTGTTCAGGGTCAGGGTGGCGATGCCGTCTTCGGCGTGGTAGGTAATCAGCTCGCTCATGGCAGAGTCCTTTGGATGGCGTGGCGACGACGTTACCCAGCGGCGCCGGCCAGGTAAAGCACCAAGGCTGACTGGTCGGTCAGCGCCGCGCCGCCGTGCCTTGCGCCATCTGGGCAGCACTGGGAGGGTGGGGAAAAGCGCTGGGTACAATGGCAGCATTGCCCTGATTGGCCAGAGTTTTCGGCCGATTGCCTTAAGCGCATGAAAATTCTGAAAAAAATGCTTGCCAAGTAAAAGCTCTTCTACTAAATTAGCGCGCCTCGACAGGCTGAATAGCTTGAAGAGAAAACGGTGAAGTGTCCGAGTGGTCGAAGGAGCACGCCTGGAAAGTGTGTATACGAGAAATCGTATCAAGGGTTCAAATCCCTTCTTCACCGCCACATTCTACGAGAAGCCCCCGAATCGAAAGGTTCGGGGGCTTTTTGTTTGTCGCTTTGTTTTTACCTGTGCGATCGCATCGCCGGCAAGCCGGCTCCCACAAGGTAATGCGATCTCCTGTGGGAGCCGGCTTGCCGGCGATGGGCTGCGAAGCAGCCCCTTTAGAAACTTACTGAGGCCGACAGCCGTGCCGTGCGCGGCGCGCCCTGGAACAGGTAGTTGTCGCCCAGGTAGTCGCCCACGTCGCGCCAGTAGCGCTTGTCGAAAACGTTGTCCACGGTCAGGCGCAGCACGGTGTCGTAGCCGCCGATGTTCGTGCGGTAGCGGCTGCCGATGTCGAACACGGTGTAGCCGCCGACTTCGACATTGCCTTCTGAGCTTGCGTACTTGCTGGCGCTGTAGCGTGCACCGCCGAGCAGGGCCAGGCCGGGGACGGGCAGGGCGTAGTCGGCCTGCAGCGCGGCGCGCAGGCGCGGCACGTTGATCGCCTGGTGGCCTTCGTAGGCGGCGGTGTCGCTGTTCTGCACCCGGGCGCGGATCACTGCGGCGCTGGCCTGGATTTGCAGGTTGGAGGTTGCCCAGCCGCTGGCGCCGAGCTCCAGGCCGGTGTTCTTCTGCTGGCCCGATTGCACGTAGGTCGGCGCCGGGGTTCCGTCGGGGCGGGCGTACTGGTACGCCTGGCGGATCTGGAACAGGGCCGCGCTGAAACTCATGCCCTGCCAGTCACGTTTGATGCCGACTTCGAGCTGGCGCGACAGGGTCGGGGCGAGGATTTCGAACGCGTTGCTGGCATACCAGGGGGCGGTGCCACCCGAGGACAAGCCTTTCGCATAGCTGGCGTACAAGGTGGTGTCCGGCTGCGGCTTGTAGATCAAAGCTGCGTTGGGCAGCAGTTGGTACTGTCGGGTGTGGCGCCCGGCAACGCCATTCTGGTCCCAGGTCTTTTCGTCCAGGCGCACTTCCCGGGCGCCGATCACGGTCTGCCAATTGTCGTTGAAGGTGATGCGGTCGCTGAAGAACAGGCCGTACTGGCGGCTGTCCAGGCGGCGTTCACTGCTGCCAATGGGCTTGTCCGACGGCTCCACCGCTGGTGCGCCGGTATGGATGTTGCCCGTGCCTCGCCACTCGTTGTAGCCCGGTCGCTGGTCGAGCGTGCGGCGTTGCGCACTGGTGCCGACGGTCAGCTCATGGCTCACGCCCAAGGCATCGAAGCGCCCGTCGAGCATGGCCTGGGCTTCATCGATGCGGCGGGTATCGTCAGGGCTGCGGAAATCGTAGATGTCGTAGTCGCCATTGCTGCCGAAGTAGGACCCTTCGCTCGAACCCCAGGCAAACGCACTGTAGTCATCAATGACTACCTTGCTGCGCGAGGCGCTGAGGGTACCGTTCCAGTTGTCGTTGAACTGGTACTTGAAACGCCCGCCCAGGTTCAGCGAGTCGTTCTGCACGGGCTTGGCCCAGGACTGCCAGGCCAGGTGATCCTTGGGGTCGACGCCATGGGGCAGCTGGTTGCCGCCAAGCAGTTGATAGCCGGGTACCGAATACTGCTCGCGGTGCTGGTATTCGGCATCCAGCTCCAGGACGGCATTCGGGTTGATCTGCCAGTCGAGCGCCATGGAGGCGAAATCGCGCTTGCCGTCGGCATGATCGACATAGGAGCGAATGTCCTCATGGGCCAGGTTCACCCGCAGGCCTAGCTGGCGCTCGGCGCCGAACCAGCCGCCCAGGTCGGTGGCCAGGTAGCGCTCGCCCTGTTCGTTGCTCGACACGCTTATGCTGCGCACGTCCTCCGGGCGCTTGGTCACGTAGTTGACCAGCCCGCCGGGCTCCGAAACGCCGCTCTGCAACCCGGACAGTCCCTTGAGCAGTTCTACCTGCTGCTTGTTCTCCAGCGCCACGTTCTGCTCGCCGGCAATGGTCTGGCCGTTGACCCGGTAGCTGCTGGCGGCGTTGAGCTCGAAGCCGCGCACGTTGAAGTTCTCGTAGTAGCCGATCGGCGCATAGCTTTCGCCCACCGAGGCATCGCTCTGCAGCACCTCGCTCAGCTTGCGCACCTGGCGGTCGTCCAGCAGCTGGCGGCTGAACACGCTGACCGCTGCCGGGGTGTCGAGCAGCGGCGCGCTGTGCAGGCCGCCGACCTGGGCTTCGCGTGCCTGGTAGCCGCTGTCCTGAACATCCGAGATGCGCACGGGGGCCAGGGCCACACTGTCGTCGGCAAGGCCATGGCCACTGTGCAGGGCAAGGCCGAGGCCAAGCAGGCCCAGGGGCAGGCGGGGGCGAAGCGGGGTCATGCAAGGCTCCTTGAAAAGCGGACGCGCCGTTATCGCTCGGCAGCTGTCGGGCAGGCAAAAGGGCGCCATGGTAGCAGGCTGCCGAGGCTTTCAGGGATGCAGACGTGGGATCCGGCGCGCCGCTGCTCCCACCGATACCGCACAATGCAGAGGCATGCGCGTTTCCTGCGGGAGCCGGCTTGCCGGCGATGACGCCAGTACAGTCAATACGAACGAAGCGTGGCGCGATTCAGGCCGCCGCCGGGCGCTGGTGCCGGCGCCAGCTGTCGTCGATCTTCGACCAGGTCTTGCCGTCGGTGATGGCCAGCAGCTTGCGGCCATCCTTGAAGGTGGCGAGGAAGGTGACTTCCTCTTCCTTGCCGCCCAGCAGCAGGCCGGCGAGCAGGCCGACCGGGCCGGCCACCAGGGCGCCGGCCACCCCCCAACCCAGGGCGGTGCCCAGGCTGCGGGTCGACTCGAGGTTGGCCAGCTTCAGATCCTTGATCCGCGCCAGCGAAATGCGCTCGCCGGGCGAAGGGCTGCGCGGGGTCTTGAGTGTGAGCGCTCCATTGCGATACTCGCCTTCACCTTGCAAGAAATCGCCGGATTGCACCGTGAGTCTTGTCATTGTGTCGTCCTGTCAGGAAGGGGGCCTTTGACCAACGCCTACTGAGCGCTCCGTACGCTGGCAAGTCAACGCCGAGGCGACGGAGGGTCGTGCGGCAGGTTGTCGCGTAGTAAAGCGCCTAAACGAAGCGTTGATGGCAAACCACAGGCACAAGTCGCATTTTCGAAAGTAAACTTCGAATCGTCGTCTATAAAGTCCTGGGGTCATGATTGGAACTAATGCTTGCAGCTGGCGCCATTGATCCATCGCAGTTTGCGCAAATAAGTGCGCCGCAGTTGAGTTTTCGAAAACGAAAAAATGACGTCAAAAAACGCTGGACATCAAGTTTCATTATGTGTCAGTTTTTTTGCGCCTCATAAAGGCGAGTGACAGGAAGTTCTCGCCAGGTGGGAGAATCCTGTCTGACATCAACTGCTTTTTTGTAAACAAGGAAGTAACCTGCATGTCGAAAGTCAAAGAAAACGCTATTGCATCGGCCGTTTCCGCACTGCAGCCGAAAGGACCAAGTTCGTCCTTCGGCCTGATCGATAGCTTTGCCCACCAGTACGATCGCGGCGGCGCGAACATCAATGGCAAGAAGTCCTTCACGGTCGACCAGGCCGCCGATCACCTCCTGCGTGATGGCGCAGCCTGGAAGGACCTGAACAAGGACGGCACGATCAGCCTCACCTACACCTTCCTGACCAAGGCTCCGGCCGATTTCTACACGCGCAAGCTGGGCACCTTCAGCCAGTTCAGCGACCTGCAGAAAGACCAGGCCAAGCTTGCCATGCAGTCCTGGTCGGACGTGGCCAAGGTCACCTTTACCGAGGCGGCATCGGGTGGCGATGGCCACATGACCTATGGCAACTTCAGCGCCAGCAACGGCGGCGCGGCGTTCGCCTACCTGCCGTTCGACGGCCCGGGTTCGCACAAGGGCGAGTCCTGGTACCTGATCAACAGCGGCTACCAGGTCAACATTACCCCGGGCACCGGCAACTACGGTCGCCAGACCCTGACCCACGAGATCGGCCACGTGCTGGGCCTGTCTCACCCCGGCGACTACAACGCCGGCCAGGGCAATCCGACCTACCGCGACGCCGACTACGCCCAGGACACCCGTGGCTACAGCGTCATGAGCTACTGGAGCGAAAGCAACAACGGGCAGAACTTCATCAAGGGCGGCGGGCAGTACTACGCCTCGGCCCCGCTGATGGACGACATCCTGGCGATCCAGAAGCTCTACGGCGCCAACTACGCCACCCGTGCCAGCGACACCACCTACGGCTTCAACTCCACCGCTGATCGCGACTTCTACTCGGCCACCTCGGCCTCGTCGAAGCTGGTGTTCTCGGTGTGGGACGGTGGCGGCAACGACACCTTCGACTTCTCGGGCTTCACCCAGAACCAGAAGATCAACCTCAACGAAGCGTCGTTCTCCGACGTCGGCGGCATGGTCGGCAACGTGTCCATCGCCAAGGGCGTGACCATCGAAAACGCCTTCGGCGGCTCGGGCAACGACCTGCTGATCGGCAATGCGCTGGCCAACGTGCTCAAGGGTGGTGCCGGCAACGACATCATCTACGGCGGCGGCGGCGCCGACCAGCTGTGGGGCGGCAGCGGCTCGGACACCTTCGTGTTCGCGGCTGTCAGCGACTCCACCAAGGCGGCGCCGGACCGCATCATGGACTTCACCTCGGGCGTGGACAAGATCGACCTGTCGGCCATCTCCGCGTTCGCCGTGAACAAGCTGCCGCTGCAGTTCGTCAATGCCTTCACCGGCCATGCCGGCGAGGCGCTGCTGACCTACGACCAGGCCACCAACCTGGGCAGCCTGTCCATCGACTTCACCGGAAACGCCTCGGCTGATTTCCTGGTGACCACCGTTGGCCAGGCCGCTGTCACCGACATCGTGGTCTGATGTAACAAGGGGCGGCGCTCGCGCGTCGCCCTTTTGTCGGCGAGGCAGACGAATGAAAGCAACCTTGCGAACGATCGCGCTGGCCGCGATTACCCTGATGTCGATGACCGAGGTAGGTATGGCGAGCAGCCTGTTACTCCCCAACGCCGCGCAAATGGCCGGTGATTGGACGCTTTACCCCGAACAGCAGCAGGCGCAAGCCTGCAACCTGCACCTGGGTGCCACGGAAGGCGAAATCGAAGGCGACCTGGATTGCGCCAGGGACTTGCTGGGCCTGCGCCCCGGCAGCTGGTTGGTGACCCCTGACACCTTGGCCCTGGTGGGCGGCGATGGCAGCAGCGTGGTGCACTTCAGCCGCGAGGGGGCCAAGCGTTACGCCTGGACCCGGCCGGACGGTACCCAACTGGTGCTCCAGCACCTGGACAAATAAACCCGGCCTGAAACTTCAAAGTTTCAGGCAAGCAAGGGCGAAACATGAAACTACCGAGCAAAAAGCCCGGGGCGCCTTTGTGGGCGGCACTCGGCGAACATAAGTCGACCTTGATCAGCGTTGGCTGTTTCACGGCATTGATCAACTTGCTCATGCTGGTGCCGTCGATATATATGCTTCAAGTGTACGACCGTGTACTGAGTTCGCAGAGCACGACAACTTTGTGGGTGCTGACATTGATGGTTGTCGGCTTCTTCGTTTATATCGGCGGGCTCGAGGCCGTACGCAGTTTCATTGTCATTCGGGTCGGCAACCAGTTGGAAAAGACGTTCAACCTGAAGGTCTATCGCGCCGCCTTCGAACGCAACCTGCGCCAGCGCGACGGCGCCGCCGGCCAGGCCCTGGGCGACCTGACCCAGTTGCGCCAGTTCATCACCGGCCCCGCGCTGTTCGCCTTCTTCGATGCCCCCTGGTTCCCCATCTACCTGGCGGTGATTTTCGCCTTCAACGTCTGGCTGGGCGTGATGGCCACGGTCGGCGCGCTGCTGCTGATCGCCCTGGCGATCCTCAACGAACGCCTCACCCATGACACCCTGGCCGAGGCCAGTGGCTTCCAGCAGCAGTCGACGCAACTGGCCGGCAGCCAGTTGCAGAGCGCCGAGAGCATCCAGGCCATGGGCATGCTTGGCGCGCTGCGCCAGCGCTGGTTCAGCCTGCACGGACGTTTCCTCGACCTGCAGAACAAGGCCAGCGACACCTCGGCGGTGATCACCGCCACCAGCAAGGGCCTGCGCCTGTGCCTGCAATCGCTGGTGCTGGGGCTGGGCGCGCTGCTGGTGATCGAGGGGCAGATGACCCCGGGCATGATGATCGCCGGCTCCATCCTCATGGGCCGGGTGCTTGCGCCGATCGACCAGCTGATCGCGGTGTGGAAGCAATGGAGCGGCGCGCAGCTGGCCTACCAGCGCCTGGACGGCCTGCTGCGCGAGCACCCGGAGCCGCCGACGCCGATGCCCCTGCCGGTGCCTACCGGGCAACTGGCGGTGGAGCAGGTCAGCGCTGGCCCGCCCGGGCGCAACCTGGCCACCCTGCAACAGGTGAACTTCGCCCTGGCGCCGGGTGAACTGCTCGGCGTGCTGGGCGCTTCGGGGTCGGGCAAATCGACCCTGGCCAAGGTGCTGGTCGGCGTCTGGCCGACCCTCGGCGGCCATGTGCGCCTCGATGGCGCCGAGCTCAGCCAATGGGACCGCGACGCGTTGGGCCCGCACATCGGCTATCTGCCGCAGAACATCGAATTGCTGCGCGGCAGCATCGCCGAGAACATCGCCCGCTTTGGTGAACTGGACGGCATCAAGGTGGTCGAGGCGGCGCGCCTGGCGGGCGTGCATGACCTGATCCTGCGCCTGCCCCAGGGCTACGACACGCGCCTGGGCGAGGAGGGGGTGGACCTCTCCGGCGGCCAGAAGCAGCGCATCGCCCTGGCCCGCGCCCTGTACGGCGATGCCCGGCTGATCGTGCTCGACGAACCCAACTCCAACCTCGACAGCCACGGCGAAGCCGCCCTGGCCAACGCCATCGTCCAGCTCAAGGCCCAGGGCCGCACCGTGGTGCTGGTGACCCACCGCAGCGCGGCGCTGGCCCAGGCCGACAAGCTGCTGGTGATGAACGAAGGGCGCATGCAGGGCTTCGGCCCGGCCCGCGATATCCTCCACGCCATGGGCCAGGCCCCGGCGCAACGACCCCTGCAAGCCGGAGGTGGCGCATGAGCCAGCACACCCGTGATGCACGTTTCCATGTTCGTCTGGGGTGGTGGCTGACCCTGGTCGGTTTCGGCGGCTTTATGGCCTGGGCCAGCTTCGCCCCGCTCGACCAGGGCGTGCCGGTGCAAGGCACTGTGGTGGTGTCGGGCAAGCGCAAGGCGGTGCAGTCCATGGGCGCGGGCGTGGTCAGCCGCATCCTGGTCAGCGAAGGCCAGCTGGTGCGCCAGGGCGAGCCGCTGTTCCGCCTCGACCGCACCCAGGTGCAGGCCGACGTCGATGCGCTGCAGGCCCAGTACCGCATGACCCGCGCCGCCCTGGCACGCTGGCAGAGCGAGCGTGACAACCTCGGCCAGGTGCAGTTTCCCGCGGAACTGCTCGAAGACGCCGACGCCCGCCTGGCGCTGATCCTCGAAGGCCAGCGCCAGCTGTTCGACAGCCGCCGCCAGGCCCAGGCCCGCGAGCAGGGCGCCCTGGCCGCCAGCATCGACGGCTCCCAGGCCCAGCTGACCGGCATGCGCCGAGCGCGCGGCGACCTGCAGGCCCAGGCCGACTCGTTGCGCGAGCAGCTCGACAGCCTGCGCCCGCTGGCCGGCGAGGGCTATATCCCGCGTAACCGCGTGCTGGAGTACCAGCGCCAGCTGTCGCAGGTGCAGCGCGACCTGGCGCAGAACGCCGGCGAAAGCGCGCGCCTGGAGCAGGTGATCGTCGAAGCCCGGCTCAACTTGCAGCAGCGCCGCGAGGAATATCAGAAAGAGGTGCGCAGCCAGCTGGCCGAAGCCCAGGTCAAGGCCGCGACCCTGGAGCAGCAGCTCAACTCCGCGCACTTCGAGCTACAGCACAGCGAGATCATCGCTCCGGCCGACGGCATCGCGGTGAACCTTGGCGTGCACACCGAAGGCGCAGTGGTGCGGGCCGGCGATACCCTGCTGGAGATCGTGCCCCAAGGCACCGCGCTGGAAGTGGAAGGGCGTCTGCCGGTGAACCTGGTGGACAAGGTGGCGCCGCAGTTGCCGGTGGACATCCTGTTCACCGCCTTCAACCAGAACCGCACGCCACGGGTTACCGGCGAAGTGGCGCTGGTGTCGGCCGACCAGCTGATCGACGAGCGCAGCGGCCAGCCGTACTACGTGCTGCGCAGCACGGTCAGCGAAGAAGCGCTGGCGCGTCTGCAGGGCCTGGCCATACGCCCGGGCATGCCCGCCGAGCTGTTCGTGCGCACCGGCGAGCGCTCGCTGCTCAACTACCTGTTCAAACCCCTGCTCGACCGTGCAGGCACCGCCTTGACCGAACAATAAGGACCGCCAGTGAAGAAGTTCCCACTGATCGGGCTGCTGCTGGCCTGCGCCTGGCTGCCGACCGCCGCCCAGGCCGCCATGGGGCCGTTCCAGGTATACGAGCAGGCCCTGCGCCGCGACCCGACCTACCTCGCGGCGTTCAAGGCCCGCGAAGCCGGCCAGGAATACCGCGCCATCGGCCGCGCCGGCCTGCTGCCCAGCCTGTCGTACAGCTACAACAAGGGCCGCAACGATTCCGAGGTGCGCTACCTCGGCGATTCGCGTCGGCAAAAGGAAGACCGCAACTACAACAGCATGGGCTCGACCTTCATCCTCCAGCAGCCGCTGTTCGACTATGAAGCCTATTCGAGCTATCGCAAGGGCGTGGCCCAGGCCCTGTTCGCCGACGAGAGCTTCCGCGACCAGAGCCAGCAACTGCTGGTGCGGGTGATGACCAGCTACACCCAGGCGCTGTTCGCCCAGGACCAGATCGCCATCAGCGTCGCCAGCAAGCAGGCCTACCGCCAGCAGTTCCAGCAGAACCAGCGTCTGTTCGACGCCGGCGAGGGCACGCGCACCGATATTCTCGAGGCCCAGGCCCGCTACGAGCTGGCCGATGCCGAGGAGATCAAGGCGCGCAACGAACAGGATGCCGCGCTGCGCGAACTGGGCGCGCTGATCGGCGAGCCGGCGGTGCGGGTCGAGGACCTGGCGCCGCTGCGCCTGGGCTTCGCCCTGCCGGTGGTCGACCCCAGCGGCTACGAGGCCTGGCAGGAGCGGGCCCTGGCCAACAACCCGCAACTGGCGTCATCGCGCCAGGCCCTGGAAGTGGCGCGCTACGAGGTCGAGCGCAATCGTGCCGGGCACCTGCCCAAGGTCACCGCGTTCGCTACTTCGCGGCGCCAGGAGTCGGACAGCGGCAACACCTACAACCAGCGCTACGACACCAATACCGTGGGCATCGAAGTGAGCGTGCCGATCTTCGCCGGGGGCGGGGTGCTGGCTTCGACCCGCCAGGCCAGCCGGCACCTGGAGCAGGCCGAGTACGAGCTCGATGGCAACACGCGCAGTGCCTTGATCGAGCTGCGCAAGCAGTACAACGCCTGCCAGTCCGGCGCCAGCCAGCTGCGTGCCTACCAGCGGGCGCTGGTGGCGGCCGAGGCGCTGGTGGTGTCCACGCGCAAGAGCGTGCAAGGCGGCGAGCGGGTCAACCTGGACGTGCTCAACGCCGAACAGCAGTTGGCCACCACCCGCCGCGACCTGGCCCAGGCCCGCTACGACTACCTGCTGGCGTGGATCAAGCTGCATTACCAGGCCGGGGTGTTGAGCGAGACCCAGCTGGCGCGGGTGGACGAAGCGTTCATCGAAGGCAGGCCCTGACTCCTGCGCGGGCCTCATCGCCGGCAAGCCGGCTCCCACAGATGTTGCGCGATACCCTGTGGGAGCAACTGCCGGCGATGAGGCCGGTGTTGTCAGTAAAATACTTTCAGGCTGGCACCACTAGCTTCCCTCGCCGGCGCTCAGCCAGCCCCCACACCAGCAGCGCCAGCGCACCGATCACCAGCCCGGCCACCACGATCCCATCCCAGCCATGCACTTCGAACAGTTGCGTGCCCAGCAGCGACCCCAGCGCCCCGCCAATGAAGTAGCAGGTGATATAGCCGGCATTGAGCCGCGTACGCGCCTCGGGGCGCAGCACGATCACCGCATTCTGGTTGCTCACGTGCACCAGCTGCACCGCCAGGTCGAGCAACAGCACGCCCACCAGCAACGCCACCAGCGAGCTCTGCGCAAACCCCAGCGGTACCCACGACAGCAATAGCGCCACCAGCCCCACGGTGGTGCCCAGCGAGCCTTTGCCGCGGTCGGCCAGGCGCCCGGCCCAGTTCGCCGCCAGTGCGCCGATCGCCCCGGCCAGGCCGAACAGGCCGATCACCGCGTCGGAGTAATGGTAGGGCGCCTCGCTCAACAGGAACGCCAGCGGTGTCCAGAACAGCGCGAACAGGCTGAACGCCAGCAAGCCCAGCAGCGAGCGCAGGCGCAGCACCGGTTCCTCGACGAACAGGCGGAACACCGAGCCGATCAGCGCCGGGTATTTCAAGCCGGCGTGGCTGTGGTGTTGCGGCAGGCTGCGGTACAGGGCGAGGGCACTGATGGCCATCAACACTGCGGCCAGCACGTAGATGCTGCGCCAGCCGCCCAGCTCGGCCATGAAGCCTGCGGCGGTGCGCGCCAGCAGGATGCCCAGCAACAGGCCGCTCATCAGCGTGCCCACGGCACGGCCGCGTTGATCCGGAGCACTGAGCGCGGCGGCCATGGGTACCAGCACCTGGGCCACCACCGAGAACAGCCCGGTCAGCGCCGTGCCGAACAACAGCCACGGCAGGCTTGGCGCGCAGGCGCTGATCACCAGCCCGGCGGTGGCGATCAGCACCATGGTGACGATCAGCCGCCGCTGCTCGAACAGATCGCCCAGTGGCGCGAGCAACAGCAGCCCGGCGCCGTAGCTGAGCTGGGCGGCGATGACGATGGTGCCGGCGCTGGCGGTGCTCAGGCCGAACTGCTCGGCGATGCTGTGCAGCAAGGGCTGGGCGTAGTAGTTGCTGGCCACGGCCAGGCCGGTGGCGGTGGCCATCAGCAGGATCAGGGCGCGACTCAGAGTCGGGGAGTTCATGGGCAGTCTCGTTGCAGGCAAGGTTGTGTGGCGACAAGTATCAGGAAGTGTCCTTCATGACGCCAATGTATAGTTATCAATTTATCCATCTTGAAAGCAGATAGATCGATGAACCTCAAACAGCTCGAATACGCCTTGGCCGTTGCCGACACCGGCAGTTTCACCCGCGCCGCCGAGCGCTGCCACGTCGTGCAGTCGGCCCTCAGCCATCAGGTGGCACGGTTGGAGGCACAGTTGGGGGTAAGCCTGTTCGAGCGCAGTTCGCGGCGGGTGCGCCTGACCCCGGCCGGCGAGGCTTTCGTCATCAGTGCCCGGCCGGCGGTGGCGGCGGCGCGGCGGGTGGCCGAGGATGTTGCCGCCGCCTGCGGGCAGGTGCGTGGACGTTTGTCGATCGGCGAGATCAGCTCGCTCACCGCGCTGGACCTGGTCGATCTGCTGGCGGTGTTTCATGAGCGCTACCCTGATGTGGACGTGCGCTGGTTGACCGCCAAGAGCGAGTTGCTGGTGACGGACGTCTGCGAGCGGCGCCTGGACGTGGGCTTCATCGGCCTGTGGCAGGGCGAGGCACTGCATGGCGTGCAGCATCGCTTGCTGGCGCGGGAGGAGTTGGTGGCAGTGCTGCCACCTGGCCATCGGTTGGCGGGCAGGGCTCAGCTGGCCCTGGCCGAGCTGGCCGACGAGGTGCTGGTGGACTTTCCCGAGGGCACCGGGGCGCGTCGACAGACCGACGAGGCGTTCCAGGCGGCAGGGTTGCGGCATCGGGTGCAGTTCGAGATCGGCCATATCCGCCTGGTGGAAAAGTTCGTGCAGCGAAGCATGGCCGTGGGTCTGGTCCCCGAGCGTATCGCTCGGGGCTTCAAGAACGTCGCCATGGTGCCGCTGGTGGATGCGCCGGTGCGGCATCTGTACGCGGTGTGGTCGCCCAGCCCCACGCCGGCGGCGCGGGCGTTTCTGGACGTACTTGAAGAACAACTGCTGGCGGCCGGTGAATAACCCTTCGCCGCCGACTCCTACAGGTGCGGCGCGGATCTTGAACGCGGCACTGTACCTGTGGGAGCCGGCTTGCCAGCGATGAGGCTGGAACAGGCA
Organism: Pseudomonas sp. CCOS 191; assembly: GCF_001007005.1. Lineage (NCBI taxonomy): Bacteria > Pseudomonadati > Pseudomonadota > Gammaproteobacteria > Pseudomonadales > Pseudomonadaceae > Pseudomonas > Pseudomonas sp. CCOS 191. The sequence goes on along the minus strand of NZ_LN847264.1, from coordinate 4,333,818 downwards.
ATTACAAATCAGGCTGCGAAACCACCATCGGCCAACAGGCTCGCCCCGGTGATGTACCCCGCTTCAGGCCCCGCCAGGTAGGCCACGAAGCTGGCGATCTCGTCCGCCTGGCCATAGCGCCCGATGGCCATCAGCGGGATCAGGCTCTCGGCGAACTCGCCACTGGCCGGGTTCATGTCGGTGTCCACCGGCCCAGGCTGCACATTGTTGACGGTGATCCCCTGCGGCCCCAGGTCCCGGGCCAGGCCCTTGGTCAGGCCGACCAGCGCCGACTTGCTCATGGCATAGGGCGCGCCACCGGCGAACGGCATGCGCTCGGCGTTGGTGCTGCCGATGTTGATGACCCGTCCACCCTGGCCCATGTACTTCACCGCCGCCTGGGTGGCCACGAACACGCTGCGCACATTGACCGCCAGCAGCCGGTCGAAGTCGGCCAGGTCGAACTCGGCGACCGGCGCCACCGCCAGCACGCCGGCGTTGTTGACCAGGATGTCCAGGCCGCCGAACGCCTTCGCGGTGTCGGCCACGGCTTGCTGCACGGCCTGGGTGTCGGCGCTGTCGGCGCGCAGGGCCAGGGCTTGGCCGCCGCCGCTGTTGATCTCGCCTGCCAAGGCCTCGGCGCTGGCGCTCGAGCTGACATAGGTGAAGGCGACCTTGGCGCCGTCGCGGGCCAGGCGGCGGACGATGGCCGCGCCGATACCACGGGAACCGCCCTGGACCAGGGCCACCTTGCCGGTGAGAGGAAGTACTTGGGACATGCTGATCTCCTGCGTTCAAGCAAGGCCGGATGCCTTGGATGGACACAGTATCGAACGTGGATTGCATGCTGATAAGATGGTAATCACGATCTACAGAGTAAACCTTTAGTTGGCAATGATGAGTATGGAATCGTTCAGTAGCCTGGAATGCTTCGTGCGCAGTGCCGAGGTCGGCAGTTTCGCCGAGGCGGCCCGGCGTTTGTCATTGACCCCTGCGGCGGTGGGCAAGAACGTCGCCCAACTGGAGGCGCGCCTGGGGGTGCGGTTGTTCCAGCGCAGCACGCGCAAGCTCACTTTGACCGAGGCCGGGCAGCGCTTCCTGGGCGAGGTCGGCGACAGCCTGCGTACCATCCAATATGCCATGGCCAACCTGGCCAGCGCCGAGGGACAACCGGCGGGGCTGCTGCGGGTGAGCATGGGCACGGTGTTCGGGCGCTTGTACGTTGTGCCGCTGTTGGGCGAGTTTCTGCGCCGCTACCCGGCGATCTCGCCGGACTGGCATTTCGACAACCGCCAGGTCGACCTGATCGGCCAAGGTTTCGACGCCGCCCTCGGCGGTGGTTTCGAGCTGCCGCCCGGGGTGGTGGCACGCAAGCTGACGCCCGCGCACCGGGTACTGGTGGCCTCGCCGGGCTATGTGCGGCAGCACGGGCCGATCGATCGGCCGGAACAGTTGCAGGCTTGCACCGGCATCCTCATCCGCTCGCCGCAGACCGGCAGGGTGCGCAGTTGGCCGCTGACCAGCCGCTGGCAGGAGCAACAACCCTTGCGGCTGCCGCAACACATGACCATGAGCGATTCGGATGCCGCCTGCGCGGTGGCCGAGCAGGGCCTGGGCATCGCCCTGGTCAGCCTGCCGTTCGCCTTGCCTTACCTGACCTCAGGCCGCCTGTGTCGGGTGCTGCCGGACTGGTACGTCGACGATGGGCATATCAGCCTGTACTACGCCGAGCGCAAGCTATTGCCGGGCAAGACCCGCGCCTTCATCGATTTCGTGGTGGAGCAGTTTGCCGAGCAGGGGCTGGCACAGCGCTTCGACGCCTTGCAGCGATAACGCCGGATCAGACGATATCTATGATGAACTGCACCTGCGCCACCCCAGCCAGCACCAGGCGTACTTCGTCATCCACGCGCTTGCCAACCATTTGCTGGCCTAGCGGTGCGCGAGGCGTGATCACCGTCACCAGCGCCTCTCCCTCGCCAATCTTCAAGCCGGCGCCCTCGGGGCCGAGGAACAGCCTGCGCCGAAGGCCCTGTTCATCCTCCAGGGTCACCAGGCAGCCGACCTGGATTCCCCGCGCCGGGTCATAGTCGCGCGGCACCAGTTGCTGATAGGTCTGCAGCGCCTGGCGGATCTCAGCGGTGCGTCGAGCCTGCCCGGTGGCCAGGTACGAAGCCTCGAGCCCCAAGGTGTCGTACTTGTTCTCGGCGATATTCTCTTCGGCGGTGGCGGCCTCGTAGGCGGTCTGGGCGGCGCGGCGCAGCACCTCCATGTCGTGCTCGAGGGTGGTGACGATGCGCTGCAGCAGGGTGGCCTTGTCCATGGTCAGTAGCAGAACTCCAGTACGTTGGCCTGGCTCTTGTCGGTCGGCGCGGTACGGTTCTGCTGCAGCCAGAACTGGCACTTGGGGCTGTTCAGGTTGCGCGGGTTGCCCTGGGCGGCCTCGGCGGCCTGCTGCAATTCCTGCTTGTGCAGGATGTCCTTGTAATGTTCGAACATCTGCGCCTGGGCATCGGCCGGTGGCGCTGGAGGAGCGGTTGGCGCAGGCAGGACCTGCGCGGGGGCGGTGGCCTCGACCAGCGGTTGCACCTGCTGTGGCCACAAGTGCAGGGCCAGCCACAGGCTCACGGCGATCGCCAATGCGCCGAGCCACAGGCCGAGGGCGACGCACAGCACCAGTTGCACCGGTTTCAAGGTTATCTTCAATTCGCGGGGGCGGGGCATGGTGGCCTCCTGGCAGGCGGGGCGAGGGCGCCATTCTCGCATGCCGCGGCAGGTATTTTCAGTGCCGCGCTTTTGTTGGCCGGTATTTTTCAGCAAAATCCGCGGTCTTTTTTCCGCAGGTAACGGAACGTGGCGATGAAAACCACCTGGGACATCTTCTGCACGGTCGTCGACAACTATGGCGACATCGGCGTCACCTGGCGCCTGGCGCGCCAGCTGGCGAGCGAGCATGACCTGGCCGTGCGCCTGTGGGTGGATGACCTGCAAGCCTTCGTGCCCCTGTGCCCAGAGGCCGACAGCCAAGCCGAGCAGCAGTGGCGGCAGGGGGTCGAGGTGCGCCACTGGCCGGCCACGTGGCAAGGCGCGGAGCCGGCGCAGGTGGTGGTGGGCGCCTTCGCCTGCCAGCTGCCGCAGGCCTATGTCGAGGCCATGGGCGAGCAGGCCACGCCGCCCTTGTGGCTGAACCTGGACTACCTCAGTGCCGAAGACTGGGTGGATGGCTGCCATGGCCTGCCGTCGCCCCAGGCCAACGGGTTGCGCAAGTTCTTTTTCTTCCCGGGTTTCACCGAGAAGACCGGTGGCCTGCTGCGCGAAGCTGCCTTGCTGCCCCGTTGCCAAGCGTTTCGTCAGGCGCCGGATGAGCGGGCGAGGTTCCTGGCAGGGCTGGGCGTCCACCCCGAGGCCGGGGCGCGGCTGATCTCGCTGTTCGCCTATGAGAATCCACAGTTGGGCAACTGGCTCGACGTACTGGCCGAAGGCACGCAGCCCAGCCACCTGCTGGTACCGCAGGGGCGCATCCTGGGCGACCTCGGCCACTGGCTGGGCGAGGCGGACTTGGCCGTGGGGGCGCTGCATCGGCGCGGCGCCTTGACGGTCCAGGTGCTGCCTTTCGTCAGCCAGGACGACTACGACCGGTTGCTGTGGAGCTGCGATTTCAACGCCGTGCGCGGCGAGGACTCGTTCGTGCGGGCGCAATGGGCTGGCGTGCCGATGCTGTGGCACATCTACATCCAGGAAGAGAACGCCCACTGGGAAAAGCTCGAAGCATTCCTCGCCCTTTATCGCCATGGGCTGTCGGCCGCCGCCGGGCAGGCGCTGAGCGAACTGTGGCGGGCCTGGAACATGGATCGCCCGATGGGGCAGGCCTGGCAGGCGCTGCAGCCACACTGGGAGGAAGTGCGCGAACATGCCCGCCAGTGGCAGGCTACGCAGGCCGCTCGGCCGGACCTTGCCACGAAGCTGGTACAGTTTTACCGAAATTCGCTATGATACGCGGCCTCGATTTTTATAAATCCATCCAGATTCGGATACTTCGTAATGAAAACTGGTAAAGAACTGAAACCCGGTACCGTACTGCGGATCGACAACGACCCGTGGCTGGTTCAGAAAGCTGAGTTCACCAAGTCGGGCCGTAACAGCGCGATCATGAAGACCAAGCTGAAGAACCTGCTGACCGGCTACAAGACCGAAACCGTATACGGTGCGGACGACAAGCTGGACGACGTGATCCTGGATCGCAAAGAAGCGACCCTGTCGTTCATCAGCGGTGACTCGTACACCTTCATGGACACCACCGACTACACCATGTACGAGCTGAACGCCGAAGACATCGACGCCGTTCTGCCGTACATCGAAGAAGGCATGGAAGACATCTGCGAAGCCGTCTTCTTCGAAGGCCGCCTGGTATCGGTAGAACTGCCGACCACCATCAGCCGCCAGGTTACCTACACCGAGAACGCCGCACGTGGCGACACCTCGGGCAAGGTCATGAAGCCTGCCAAGCTGAAGAACGGTACCGAGATCCAGGTTGCCGACTTCATCCAGATCGACGAGTGGATCGACATCGACACTCGCGACAACAGCTTCAAGGGCCGTTCCAAGAAGTAATCCTTCTTGCGATGAGCACGAAAAACCCGGCCTTGGCCGGGTTTTTTTGTGCTCGTGAAACCGTGGCGCCTTCATCGCGGGGCAAGTCGGCTCGCCCCGCGAAGGCATTCACACCGTCACATGCAGGCGCACATCCACATTGCCGCGGGTGGCGTTGGAGTACGGGCAGACCTTGTGCGCCTTCTCCACCAGCCCTTCGGCATCGGCCTGGGCCAGGCCAGGCAGGTTGATGTGCAGGTCGATGTCCAGGCCGAAACCACCGGGGATCTGGCCGATGCCGACCTTGGCGGTGATCGAGGCGTCAGCTGGCAGGGCTTTTTTCTCCTGGCCGGCGACGAACTTCAGCGCGCCGATGAAACAGGCCGAGTAACCCGCGGCGAACATCTGCTCGGGGTTGGTGCCTTCACCCCCGGCGCCGCCCAGCTCTTTCGGGGTGCTCAGCTTGACTTCCAGCTTGCCGTCGCTGGAGCGGGATTTGCCATCACGACCACCGGTGGAAGTGGCTTCTGCGATGTACAGCGGAGTGACCTTTTGCATCTTGAGCCTCGCTTGGGTGCTGTGCGCCGTCGGCGCTGAGTGGGTATGGGCTTAACTTAGCGCGCAATTATTTAGTGCGCAAGTTAAATATTCGACCATTCATCCGAACAGCCATCTCACAGCTTAGACGTCAGAGGTTTTCTTGCAGCTGCGCGCGCAGGGCGAGCAGGTCGGCCTGCAGTTTGCGCAGCTGCTCGGCGCTGTGGCCGCTGGCCTGCAGGATGCATTGCGGCACGCGCTGGGCTTCGGCTTGCAGGGTACGGCCCTTGTCGGTCAGCTGCACCAGTACCACCCGTTCGTCCTCGCGGCTGCGGCTGCGCTTGAGCAGGCCTTCGCTTTCCAGGCGCTTGAGCAGCGGGGTCAGGGAGCCGGGGTCGGTGAGCAGGCGCTGGCTGATCTCGCCCACGGTCAGGCCGTCCTGCTCCCACAGCACGAGCATGGCCAGGTACTGCGGGTAGGTCAGGCCCAGGGCCTGCAGCAGGGGCTTGTAGACCTTGGTCATCAACAACGAGGTCGAGTGCAGGGCGAAGCAGACCTGGTTGTCCAGCAGCAGCGCGTCGCAGGGGGCTTGGGTGTCGGCGTTCATGCAGGTCCTTGGAATCGGTGAGTAATAAAATCTAGCACGCCAAAGCTTGGTGCGCTCATTGCCAGCGCAGCTCGCTTCTCAGCGCCAGGTCCCAGGGCGGCACCGGGCTGAAACGGCTCTTGAGGAATTCGAGCAGCAAGCGGCTGCGAGAGTTCGTTTCATGTTCAAGGCGCAGTGCATAAATCCCGCTGGTTTCGGGGGCCGGCAGGCCGTTGTCGCAGAACAGGGGGAGCAGTTCGCCGCGCAGCAGGTAGTCGCTGACCAGCCAGGTCGGCAGGTGGGCGATGCCCAGCCCGGCCAAGGCACCGAACAGCAGCGTCTCGGCATTGTTGGCGGCCATGCGCATGCGCGTCGGGCGGTACAGGCGGGTCTGGCCGCCGACCTCGAAGCGCCAGGCGAACGGTGGCGCCAGGCCGTCCCAGTCGAGGCCGTCATGCCCAGGCAACTCGCTCGGGCAGGCCGGTACGCCGCGATTGGCCAGGTACGCCGGGCTGGCGCAGGCGATCCGCACCATATACGCCAGTGGCGTGGCCACCAGGCGGGTGTCGGCCAGGGGGCCTGCGCGCAGCACCAGGTCGACTTCGCCCAGGTGGCTGCCGTGCAGGTCGACGAAACTGTCGATCAGGCGCAGTTGCACGTCGAGCCCAGGGTAGGCCACCAGGAAGTCGGCGATGGCCGGAGCGAGGTGGCGACGGCCGAACGCGGCCGGGGCGTCGATGCGGATCAGCCCTTCGGGGGCGTTGCTCAGGGATACCGCCTCGGCCCGGGCCAGGCGCAGTTCCTCGATGATGCGCCGGGCCCGTTCGGCGAACGCATTGCCGGCGGGTGTGGCGCGCACCGCGTGGGTGCTGCGTGAGAACAGGCGGCTGCCTACCGCGTTTTCCAGGCTGTCGATGCGCCTGGCCACCGCCGAAGGCGTGAGCGGATGGCGACGGGCGGCGGCGGAAAAACTGCCGGTCTCCAGCACATCGAGGAACAGACTCAGTTGTTCAGTGAGGATATCGGGGCTCATGCTGCCTCTGCTTGTGCGGATTGCGCAAAGCCATTGTGCGCTGCTGTGCGTTTCCCCGCCAGCCGTGACTGGGTAGCATGCCGGCATTCTCTGAGAGCAGGCGGATGAGGCGCGCATGATCGAGTGGTTGATGTACATCGTTTTGGGCGCAGCCCTGGGTACCTTGGGTGGCTTGTTCGGGATTGGTGGCGGGCTGATCGCGATCCCGGCGCTGGGGGTGCTGTTCGGCCTCGACCAGCAACTGGCCCAGGGCACCGCCCTGGTGATGGTGGTACCCAACGTGCTGCTTGCGTTGTGGCGCTATCACCAGCGCAATCGCATCGAGTTGCGCCACGCCGTGCCGTTGTCGTTGTGCAGCTTTTTGTTCGCCTGGCTGGGGTCGATCTGGGCAGTGGGCATCGATGCCCAGTCGATGCGCCTGTATTTCGTAGGTTTCCTGGTGGCCCTGGCGTTGTGGAACGTGGCGCGCATGTTCCTGCCGGTGAAGCCGCCGAGCAACCAGCTGCGCTACCCCTGGCCATGGCTGGGCGTGCTGGGCAGCTTTGCCGGGACCATGGGCGGGTTGTTCGGCGTGGGCGGCGCGGTGGTGGCCACGCCGATACTGACCTCCGTGTTCGGCACCACCCAGGTGGTGGCCCAGGGGTTGTCGCTGGCATTGGCGGCGCCGAGCACCGCGGTGACCCTGCTGACCTACGGCCTGCACCAGAGCGTGGACTGGAGCATCGGGGTGCCGTTGGCGGTAGGTGGGTTGCTGAGCATCAGCTGGGGGGTGAAGCTGGCCCATGCGTTGCCGGAAAAGGTACTGCGCTCGATGTTCTGTGTGTTTCTGGTGGTGTGCGCGGTGATGCTCGGGTTCGAGCTCTGAGCGCAAGGGGCTGCAGAGCCCATTGCCCGCTGTGGGAGCCGGCTTGCCGGCGAAAAGGGCGCGAAGCGCCCTCGGCTTACTTGAACCCCTCGACGATGTACTCGGCCATGCAGTCGGTAATTGGCGAATGCTGCTGGTCATTGCGCAGCAGCATCACATTGGCCATATGCAGCTGCGGCAGGCCGTCGTCCTCGCCGAGGATGCGCAGTTCGCCGCCGACCAGGCTGTGCAACTGCGCGGTCACCGCCAGCCCCGCCTGCACGATGGCGAAGATCGCCGCCAGGCTCGGGCTGGTGTAGGCGATGCGGTACTCGATGCCGTGGCGCTCCAGGGCATTGCAGGTCCAGGCGCGGCAAAAACAGTCGGTGTTGAACAGCGCCAGCGGCATGGGCCGCTGCTCCTGCGGGCAGAAGCCCTTGGCCGCGGCCCACACCAGGCGCTCCTGGCGCAGCAACTGGCCGACCTCGTTGCCGGGCTCGCGGGTGACGATGGTCAGGTCCAGGTCCTGGCGCAGCATCAACTGCTTGGAGGAATCGCAATGCACCTCGACATGGATCAGCGGGTAGGCCTGGGCGAAGCGGGTGAGGATGCCCGGCAGGTAGCGCATGGCGTAGTCGTCCGGGGTGCCGATGCGCACCACCCCGACCATGTGCGGCATGCGCAGGGTGTTGAACACCTCGCCATGCAGCTTGAGGATGCGCCGGGCATAGCCCAGCAGCACCTGGCCCTCGGCGGTCAGGCGCACCTGGCGGCCATCGCGCTCGAACAGCTGGCGCTGCAGGATGTCCTCTTCCAGGCGCTTCATCTGCATGCTCACCGCCGACTGGGTGCGGTTGACCACTTCGCCGGCGCGGGTGAAGCCGCCTTGCTCGGCAATGGCGACGAAGGTGCGCAGCACCTCGGCGTCGAGACTCTGATACTGGGACATGGCATCAATCTCCGAGATGCATGGCATCAGAAACATTCGTTGGATTGATCTTAGGCCTGGGACGAGACTGGAGCCATCCACAAGGAGGGCGTCATGATGAAAGGTCATTTCAACGTAGCTCACCAACCGGCCGCATCCCTGGGCCATCTGTGGCACGACGCCAGCGGGCTGGTGCTGCGCTGGTTCGAACTGCACCGCCAGCGCGACGAGCTGGCGCGTCTGAGCGATGCCACGCTGCACGACCTGGGGTTGTCGCGGGCGGATATCCAGCAGGAGGCCGACCGGCATTTCTGGGAGGACCCGTTGCGTAAATGAAGGTGGTTACAATCGCGGGGCTTGCCCCGCGATTGCGTCTTTACTGTCTGCACACCAGACGGAGCCACCTCATGTCCTTCAGCTTGTCCCTTGCCCAGGCCCGCCGCCTGGCCTTGTCCGCCCAGGGCTTTGGCAAGTCGCCCGCGCAGCCGCCGACCCTCGCCAATCTCAAGCGCATGCTCCAGCGCCTGGGCGTGGTGCAGATCGACTCGGTCAATGCCCTGGTGCGCTCCCATTACCTGCCGTTGTTCTCGCGCCTTGGCGACTATCCAGCCGACCTGCTGGACCAGCTCGCCTGGGGCAAGCGCCGCCAGCGGCGGCTATTCGAATACTGGGGGCATGAGGCATCGCTGCTGCCGCTGGAGCTCTACCCGCTGATGCGCTGGCGCATGGCCCACGCCGCCGACGGCAAGGGCATCTACCGGCAACTGGCGACCTTTGGCCGGGAGCGACGCGAGGTCATCGACCGGGTATTGGCCGCCGTGCGCGAGCGCGGCGCTTTGGGTGCAGGCAGCCTGTCGACCCGTGAGGAGCGCGCCGGCCCTTGGTGGGACTGGAGCGAAGAAAAGCACGCGCTGGAATGGCTGTTCGCCGCTGGCGAGGTCACCGTGGCCGGGCGTCGCGGTTTCGAGCGCCTGTACGACCTGCCCGAGCGGGTGCTACCAGCAGAAATCCTCGATCAGGCCCAGCCCAGCGAGGCTGAAGCGCACCAGGGCCTGCTGCTGCACGCGGCCGGCGCCCTGGGCGTGGCCACCGAACAGGATCTGCGTGATTACTTTCGCCTCTCGCCGCAGCAGAGCAAGGCCGCCCTGGCTGTGCTGGTCGAGGACGGGCGCCTGCAGGCCTGCGCCGTGCAGGGCTGGAAACAGCCGGCCTATGTCGCGGACGTGCCACGGATTCCCCGGCGTATCGAAGCCAGCGCCTTGCTGTCGCCGTTCGATTCGTTGGTCTGGGCGCGGGATCGCACCGAGCGCCTGTTTGATTTCCGCTATCGCCTGGAGATCTACACCCCCGCGCACAAGCGGGTGTACGGCTACTACGTGCTGCCGTTCCTACACGACGGGCGCATCGCCGCGCGCCTGGACCTGCGTGCCGAGCGTGCCCACGGACGCCTGGCAGTGCATGCGGTGCACGAAGAGGCGATGGGGCTGGACGAGGCGGGCTACCAGGCGTTGGCGCTAAGCCTGCAGAAGCTGGCCAACTGGCTGGGCCTGGCGCAGGTGCAGCTCAACTGCCCCCGCGCCGAGGGCAGCCGGCTGCGTCAGGCGTTGCTCAGCGGCGTACCTGCTTGAGGGTTTCGGCGATCAGGAAGGCCAGTTCCAGCGACTGGTCGGCGTTCATGCGCGGGTCGCAGTGGGTGTGGTACCGGTCGGAGAGCGCGTCCTCGGTGATCGGCCGGGCGCCGCCAATGCACTCGGTGACGTTCTGCCCGGTCATCTCGATATGGATGCCACCGGCGTGGCTGCCCTCGGCCTGGTGCACCTGGAAGAACTGCTTGACCTCATCGAGGATCTGCGCGAAGTCGCGGGTCTTGTAGCCGCTGCTGGCCTTGATGGTGTTGCCATGCATCGGGTCCGAGCTCCACAGCACCTGGCGGCCCTCGCGCTGCACGGTGCGGATCAGCCCCGGCAGATGGTCGCCGACCTTGCCGGCGCCCATGCGCACGATCAGGTTCAGGCGGCCCGGGTCGTTGTCCGGGTTGAGCACGTCGATAAGGCGGATCAGCTCCTCGGGGTTCATGCTCGGGCCGACCTTGACCCCGATCGGGTTGTGCACGCCGCGCAGGAACTCGACGTGGGCGCCGTCGAGCTGGCGGGTGCGGTCGCCGATCCACAGCATGTGCGCCGAGCAGTCGTAGTAGTCGCCGGTCAGGCTGTCGCTGCGCACGAAGGCTTCTTCATAGTTGAGCAGCAGCGCTTCGTGGGCGGTGAAGAAGCTGGTTTCGCGCAGTTGCGGCGCCGTGTCCAGGCCGCAGGCGCGCATGAAGGCCAAGGTTTCGTCGATGCGGTTGGCCAGCTGGTGATACTTGTCGGCCAGCGCCGAGTTGGCGATGAAATCGAGGTTCCACTTGTGCACCTGGTGCAGATCGGCAAAGCCACCCTGGGCGAAGGCGCGCAGCAGGTTGAGGCTGGCGGTGGCCTGGTGGTAGGCCTGCAACAGGCGCTCGGGGTCGGGAATGCGGCTTTTCGCGTCGAAGCCGATGCCGTTGACGATGTCGCCACGGTAGGCGGGCAGGGTGACGTCGCCGATGGTTTCGTCGTTGGCCGAGCGTGGCTTGGCGAACTGCCCGGCCATGCGCCCGACCTTGACCACCGGGCAGCCGGCGGCGAAGGTCATGACAATGGCCATCTGCAGCAGCACCTTGAAGGTGTCGCGGATCTTCGCCGCGGAGAACTCGGCGAAGCTCTCGGCGCAATCGCCACCCTGCAGCAGGAACGCCCGGCCCTGGGTCACCTCGGCGAACTGCCGGCGCAGCTCGCGGGCTTCGCCGGCAAACACCAGCGGCGGGTAGCTGGCCAGGGTCTGCTCCACCTTCAGCAGGTGCGCGGCGTCGGGGTAGATCGGTTGCTGCTGGATCGGCAGGGTGCGCCAGCTGTCAGGGGTCCATTGTCGGGTCATTGCAAGCTCTATCCATAAGTGTCGTTAAGGCCTGCCAGCCATGGTACGCCCGCGCGTGCTTGTTGCACCACCGGCATTGGCGGACAATGGCGGTTTTGCGCGGGCAGGTGGTAGGGATGGCGACGGAGCGGGAAGAGCGGCTGCTGGCACGGGTCGAGGATGCCTTTGGCGTCATCAGCGTGTACGAGGTGGATGACTATCGCTTCCTCGAGTTCGGCGACGCCATCGAGCAGAGCTGCACCTTCACCGCCGACCCCAGCTGGCTGGAGTACGACTACACCCGCGCCATGCTGGTTGGCGCGCTGTGCCACGAACAGCCGGAAAGCGCGCTGTTCCTCGGCCTTGGCGCCGGCACCCTGACCCAGGCCTGCCTGAAGTTCCTGCCGCTGGAGGACGTCGAGGCCATCGAACTGCGCCCGGACGTGCCGCGCCTGGCCATGGAGTTCATGGGCCTGGACGACGATCCGCGGCTGTATGTGCGGGTAGGCGATGCCCTAGAGCTGCTGCCCAGCGCCGAAAAGGCCGACCTGCTGTTCGTCGACCTGTATACCGACTATGGCCCCGGCGTCGGGCATCTGGCCTGGGGGTTCCTGGAAAACTGCCAGAAGCAGCTCAACCCAGGGGGGTGGCTGGTGATCAACCAGTGGGCCGGGGACGATGGCAAGCCACTGGGCGCGGCCTTGTTGCGTGGGCTGTACCATCGCCATTACTGGGAACTGCCGGTGAAGGAGGGTAACGTGATCCTGCTGGTGCCGGCGGACCTGGAGCAGACGCTGGATATCGATGCCGTGCGGGCGCGGGCCGCAACCCTGGCGCCGCAGTTGGGGTACTCGCTGGAGTATCTGATCAAGGCCATCCGCCCGGCGACCTGAATGGATGAGGGCAGCGCCGAGCCTACGGGGAATCGATTCAGCCTGGATCCAATCCTGGCCTTGAGCTTAGAAATATTTCTCACAGTTCATGGCGGATTCGGGTATAGTACGCGCCGGTCTTTTAGCGGACCTCGAATCAGGTGGTGCAAATCCTCCGAACCCAGCTTCGGCTGCGCGTCCGCTAGTCGGACCTTCCCAAGATGTTCCTTTTTCAATCGTTTTCGCAAATCCCCGCCGCCAAAACTGCCTGGGTGACCGCTTGGTCTTTCAAGGCATGTGCAGTTTTGGAGCATGGGTCTTTGCGGATGCACCTAGAGGCAGACCCATGACCCAGGAAACCGGCGGATTCGCCGCTCTCGATCTCAATCCGAATATCGTTGCTGCTGTTCTGGCTACCGGCTACGAAGAGCCTTCGGCTATTCAGCATCAGTCGATCCCGATCATCCTCGCCGGTCACGACATGATCGGCCAGGCGCAGACTGGCACCGGCAAGACCGCTGCCTTCGCCCTGCCGATCCTCAACAAGATCGACGTGAGCAAGCGCGAACCGCAAGCCCTGATCCTGGCGCCAACCCGTGAGTTGGCGCTGCAAGTAGCCACCGCTTTCGAAACCTACGCCAAGCAGATGCCGGGCGTTAACGTGGTGGCTGTCTACGGTGGTGCCCCGATGGGCCCACAACTGCGTGCCATTCGTAACGGCGCGCAAATCGTCGTGGCCACCCCTGGCCGCCTGTGCGACCACCTGCGCCGCGACGAGAAAGTCCTGTCCACCGTTCAGTACCTGGTACTCGACGAAGCCGACGAAATGCTCAAGCTGGGCTTCATGGACGACCTCGAAGTGATCTTCGACGCCATCCCTGCAACCCGCCAGACCGTACTGTTCTCCGCCACCCTGCCGGCCTCGATCCGTGCCATCGCCGAGCGCCACCTGCGCGAGCCGAAGCACGTCAAGATCCAGAGCAAGACCCAGACCGTGACCGCGATCGAGCAGGCCCACCTGATGGTCCACGCCGACCAGAAGATCCCGGCCGTGCTGCGCCTGCTGGAAGTGGAAGAGTTCGACGCGCTGATCGCCTTCGTGCGTACCAAGCAAGCCACCCTGGACCTGGCCGCCGCCCTGGAAGCCAAAGGCTACAAGGCTGCCGCGCTGAACGGCGACATCGCCCAGAACCAGCGTGAGCGCGTGATCGACTCGCTCAAGGACGGCCGCCTGGACATCGTCGTCGCCACCGACGTCGCTGCCCGTGGTCTGGACGTGCCGCGCATCACCCACGTGTTCAACGTCGACATGCCGTACGATCCGGAGTCCTACGTGCACCGTATCGGCCGTACCGGCCGTGCCGGTCGCGATGGCCGTGCGCTGCTGCTGGTCACTCCGCGTGAGCGCCGCATGCTGCAGGTGATCGAGCGTGTCACCGGGCAGAAGGTTGCCGAAGCCCGCCTGCCTAACCCGCAGGCCGTGCTGGACGCACGCATCAAGAAGCTGACCAAGAGCCTGGCGCCACTGGTGGCCGAGTCCGAGGCCAGCCATGGCGAGCTGTTCGACCGCCTGACCGCCGACCTGGGTTGCAGTGCCCGTGCCCTGGCTTCGGCCCTGCTGCGCAAGGCCACCAATGGTCAGGCGCTGGACCTGGCTTCGGTAGAGCGCGAGCAGCCGCTGGTGCCGACCCACACTCCGCGTGAGCGCAGCACTGGCGAGCGTACCGAGCGTGGTGAGCGCAGCGACCGTGGTGACCGCGAGCGTCGCGCGCCGATGCCGCTGGCTGAAGGCCGCGTGCGTTGCCGTACCGCCCTGGGTGCCCGTGACGGCATCGCCGCCAAGAATCTGCTGGGCGCTATCCTCAACGAGGGTGGCCTGGCGCGTGATGCCATCGGTCGTATCCAGGTGCGTGACAGCTTCAGCCTGATCGAGCTGCCGGAAGACGGCCTCGAGCGTCTGCTGACCAAGCTCAAGGACACCCGCGTGGCCGGCAAGCAGCTGAAGCTGCGCCGCTACCGCGAGGACTGATCCTGGCGCTGCAATAAAAGATCCCCGGCCTAGGTCGGGGATTTTTTTTCCCAGTTTTCCACTTCAGCAGACTTTGGCACGCCCCCTGTGGGAGCCGGCTTGCCGGCGATAAGGTCAGTGCAGGCGCTGCCGGAGCTCAATCAAACCTGTAGATATCCATCCCCAGCACCCCCAGCGTGAATCCCTGGTGAACGATGCCAAACCGCTCGCCAGCGCCCATGGCGAAGAACAGCGGTAGCAGGTGCTCTTCACTGGGATGATTGCGCACTGCAAACGGTGCCTGGCGCCGATAGTCCACAAGCGCCGCCTCGTCTCCCGCCTTCAGCTGCTCCACCACCCAGTCGCGAAACGCCAGCGCCCAGGGCTCGACCGCATCCGGACCGGCGTGCCAGTCCAGCTCACCCAGGTTATGGGTGATGCTGCCCGAGCCGATCAGCAGGATGCCTTCCTCGCGCAGCTGCGCCAGCGCCTGGCCGACCTTCAGTTGCAGGGCGGGGCCGGCCTGGCTGGGCAGCGACACCTGGACTAGCGGAATGTCGGCCTGCGGATACATCAGCGACAGTGGCACCCAGGCACCATGGTCGAAAGGCCGCTGCTCATCCAGGCGGGCGCCGAGCAACCCGGCCAGCCGCTGCGCCAGTGCCGGTTCGCCGGGAGCCGGGTAGTGCACCGCGTACAGGGCCGGCGGAAAACCATGGAAGTCATGCCAGGTCTGCGGATGTGGGTTGCTCATCACCAGCAGTTCGCGGCTTTCCCAGTGCGCCGACACCACCACGATCGCCTTCGGGCGGGGCAGGGCGCGGGCCAGCGCGGCCAGGGCCGGGCCGCTGGCGCCGGGTTGCAGGGCGAGCATGGGTGAGCCATGGGAAATGAACAGGCTGGGCAGCATGGTGGGGTCCTGGCAGGTAAGATGCTGCCATCTTCGATCAGCTTTCGATCGAGATCCAATATAAGTTTTCACAGTTTTTTATCGAAAAACCGGGAGGGATCATGGAGCCAGCGTTCTGGCACAAGCGGTGGGCGGACAACCAGATCGGCTTTCACCAGGCTCAGGTGAACCCGTACCTGCAGGCGCACTGGCCGGCGTTGGGGCTGGCCCCGGGCGCACGGGTGCTGGTGCCGCTGTGTGGCAAGAGCCTGGACATGCTCTGGCTGGCCGCGCAAGGGTATCGGGTGCTGGGGGTGGAGCTGTCGCGGCGGGCGGTGGAGGATTTCTTCGCCGAGCACGGGCTGTTGGCGCAGGTGACGCGGCACGGGGGCTTCGAGGTGTGGCGCAGCGACGAGCTGGAGCTGTGGTGCGGCGATGTGTTCGCCCTGCGTGCCGAGGATCTGGCTGATTGCGCGGGGGTGTACGACCGGGCGGCGTTGATCGCCTTGCCGGAGCCGATGCGCGAGCGCTACATGGCATTGTTGGGCGAGCAGTTACCAGCGGCCTGCCGCGGCCTGCTGGTGACCCTCGACTACGACCAGGCCGTGATCGACGGGCCGCCGTTCTCGGTGCCGGACGCCGAGGTGCGGGCAGGGTTTGCCGGGTGGCGGGTCGATGAGGTCGAGGCGCGGGAGATTCTCGACGAGAGTCCGAAGTTTCTCAAAGCTGGTGTCGAAAGTTTGGTTGAGCGAGTCTACAGCGTTCGGCGTTGAAGCCATCGCGGGGCAATGAAAAAGGGCGACCGAAGTCGCCCTTTCTTGTTGCTGCCTGGATCAGCCGCGACGGCGCAGGGCGTCGATGCGGTCTTCCAGCGGCGGGTGGCTCATCAGCAAGCCGGCCAGGCCATGCTTCAGGCCGCCGTTGATGCCGAAGGCCTTCATCGTGTCGGGCATGTGCACCGGCAGGCCCTGCTCGGAGCGCAGGCGCTGCAGCGCGCCGATCATCGCGCCGGTGCCGGCCAGGTGGGCGCCGGCCTCGTCGGCGCGGAACTCGCGGCGGCGCGAGTACCACATGACGATGATGCTGGCGAGGATGCCCAGCACCAGCTCGGCGACGATGGTCGCGATGAAGTAGGCGATACCGTGGCCTTCTTCGTTCTTGAAGATCACCCGGTCGACGAAGTTGCCGATGATGCGGGCGAAGAACATCACGAAGGTGTTCACCACGCCCTGCACCAGCGCCATGGTGACCATGTCGCCGTTGGCCACGTGACCGATCTCGTGGGCCAGCACCGCGCGCACTTCATCGGGCGAGAAGCGCTCCAGCAGGCCCTGGGACACCGCCACCAGCGCGTCGTTGCGGTTCCAGCCGGTGGCGAAGGCGTTGGCCTCGTAGGCCGGGAAGATGCCTACCTCGGGCATCTTGATGCCGGCCTCGCGGGACAGCTCCTCGACGGTCTGCAGCAGCCACTGCTCGTGACGGGTGCGGGGCTGGGTGATGATCTGGGTGCCGGTGGTCATCTTCGCCATCCACTTGGAGATGAACAGCGAGACGAGCGAGCCAGCAAAACCGAACACGGCGCAGAAGACCAGCAGCTGGCCGAGGTTGAGGTCAACCCCGTTGGCGGCCATGAACCCGTTGAAGCCGAACAGGCTCAGGGTAATGCTTGCAACCAGCACCACCGCGAGGTTGGTGGCTACAAACAACAGAATGCGCATCATGGTTGTTACGTTCTCCTGACGGATGAGTTTGTTGCGTACTGCGGGGTATATAAGGGGGAGGGCGCTGCTATTCAACCGGGCGACTATTTCAAACTGTGTACGCGAGGAGTATGGCAGAGGATGCCGTGAGGGCTGTGGGGTAGAGCGTTGCAGGATGTGAGCAGATTCATTGGGTACGGCGTGCTGATTTTGTCGTGGTCGAGACCGAGCGCCGCCCGCGCGGCGCATCGCGGATGAATCCGCTCCTACATTCGTTGCAACGTGGCCATGCCTGATAGGCCATGGTTGTAAGCCTTGTGCGCACGACGCGATTTTTCGGCGGGCATTGTTGCCGCCCCACCTGTCTCAAGCCTTGCGCCAAGGCTGGCAACCATGGCCTGACAGGTTCGGTACGTTGCAACAAATGTAGGAGCGGATTCATCCGCGATGCGCCGCGCGGGCGGTGCTCGATTTCGGCGCCACCACAAAAACCAAGCCTATTACTGCGAATAGGTGCGCAGGAAGTTGCCGATACGCCCGATCGCCTGTTCCAGGTCATCCACCCGCGGCAAGGTCACCACGCGGAAGTGGTCCGGCCACGGCCAGTTGAACGCCGTGCCCTGGACGATCAGCAGTTTCTCCGACAGCAGCAGGTCGAGCGCGAATTTCTCGTCGTTGAGGATCGGGCAGACCTTCGGGTCGATACGCGGGAAGGCGTACAGCGCGCCCATCGGCTTGACGCAACTGACCCCGGGGATTTCGTTGAGCAGCTCGTAGGTGCGGTTGCGCTGCTCCAGCAGGCGGCCCGGCGGCAGCACCAGGTCGTTGATGCTCTGGTAGCCGCCCAGGGCGGTCTGGATGGCGTGCTGGGCCGGCACGTTGGCGCACAGGCGCATGTTGGCCAGCATGTCGATGCCTTCGATGTAGCTCGTGGCGTGGTGCTTGGGCCCGGAGATGATCAGCCAGCCGGAGCGGAAGCCCGCCACCCGGTACGACTTGGACAGGCCGTTGAAGGTCAGGCACAGCAGGTCCGGGGCCAGCGACGCGGTGCTGATGTGCACGGCCTCGTCGTAGAGAATCTTGTCGTAGATCTCGTCGGAGAACACCACCAGGTTGTGCTGGCGCGCCAGCTCCAGCATGCCCAGCAGCAGCTCCTTGGAGTACACCGCGCCGGTCGGGTTGTTCGGGTTGATGATCACCAATGCCTTGGTGTTCGGGGTGATCTTGGCCTTGATGTCGTCAAGGTCCGGGAACCAGTCGGCCTGCTCGTCGCACAGGTAGTGCACCGGCTTGCCGCCGGCCAGGCTCACCGCGGCGGTCCACAGCGGGTAGTCGGGCGCCGGGATCAACACTTCGTCGCCGTTGTTGAGCAGCGCCTGCATGGACATGACGATCAGCTCGGACACGCCGTTGCCGAGGTAGATGTCCTCGATGGTGACGCCTTCGATTTCCTTCTGCTGGCAGTACTGCATCACCGCCTTGCGCGCGCTGAACAGGCCCTTGGAGTCGCTGTAGCCCTGGGCGGTGGGCAGGTTGCGGATGACGTCCTGGAGGATCTCGTCCGGCGCCTCGAAACCAAACGGCGCCGGGTTGCCGATGTTCAGCTTGAGGATGCGATGGCCTTCCTCTTCCAGGCGTTTGGCGTGCTTGAGCACTGGGCCGCGAATGTCGTAGCAGACATTGGCGAGCTTGTTCGATTTGCTGAACTGCATGATGAGATCCCGAGTGAGAATACGCGCCGCCTTCTTTCGAAAGGTTTGAAAGGGCGGGAACCGGGTGCCAGACTGGCTGCCTTGCACACGAAGCCAACTAATATACGTGCCACCCGCGCCAGGGAAAAGCCGGTGCGAGGTGAAATTCAGCCTGCCGAGGTCCCACCATGCAAAAGATCGACAAAACCCTGGACGAATGGCGCGCCATGCTCGATCCGGCCCAGTACCAGGTGTGCCGCCTGAAAGGCACCGAGCGGCCGTTCAGCGGCAAGTACAACAGCGAGCGCCGCGACGGCGTCTACCACTGCATCTGCTGCGACCTGCCGCTGTTCTCCTCCAATGCCAAGTTCGATTCCGGCTGCGGCTGGCCGAGCTTCTACGAGCCGATCGAAGAGGCCGCGATGATCGAGATCCGCGACACCTCCCACGGCATGATCCGCACCGAAGTCACCTGCGCCCAGTGCGACGCCCACCTGGGCCATGTATTTCCCGACGGCCCGCCGCCGACCGGGCTACGCTACTGCATCAACTCGGTATGCCTGGACTTCAAGCCACGCGATTGACGGAGAGCGAACATGGCCGATGCGCTGCTGGACATCCCCTGCGTCACCCTTGGCGGTGAGCAGAAAGTGCTGGGCGACTTCGCCGGCAAGGCGCTGCTGGTGGTCAACACCGCCAGCCAGTGCGGTTTCACCCCGCAGTACAAAGGGCTCGAGCGCCTGTGGCAGGACTATCAGCGCCAGGGCCTGGTGGTGCTGGGCTTCCCCTGCAACCAGTTCGGCAAGCAAGAGCCGGGCGACGCCCGGGAGATCGCGCAGTTCTGCGAGCTCAACTTCGGCGTGAGCTTCCCGCTGTTTCGCAAGATCGAAGTCAACGGCCCCGGCGCCCACCCGCTGTTCGCCGAGCTCAAGCGCCGTGCGCCGGGCCTGCTGGGTACGCAGAAGATCAAGTGGAACTTCACCAAGTTCCTGGTCGACCCGCGCAGCGGCAAGGTCACCCGCTTTGCCCCGACCACCAAGCCCGAAGCGTTGAAAGCGGCGATAGAGCCGCTGCTCAACCGCTGACCGGCACCCAGTGCTCGATCAGCGCCAGCAGTTCCTCGCGCCGGAACGGCTTGGCCAGGTAGCCGTTCATGCCCGCGGCGCGGCAGCGTTCGCGCTCCTCGGGCATGGCGTTGGCAGTCAGCGCGACGATCGGCAGCTCCGGCCAGCGGCTGCTCTGGCGGATGCGCCGGCTGGCCTCGTAGCCGTCCATCACCGGCATGTTGCAGTCCATCAGCACCAGGTCGAAGCTGTCCCGTTCCAGGTAGTCGAGGGCCTCCTGGCCGTGGGCGGCCACCTGCACCTGGCAGCCGAGCTTGCCGAGCATGCCCTTGGCCACCAGTTGGTTCACCGGGTTGTCCTCTACCAGCAGGATGCGTGCCCGCAACTCGCGCGAGGCCGGCACCTCGTGGGGCAGCGGCGCGTTGGGCTCCCCTTGCAGGGTGCGGCGTAGCGTCTGGTACAGGGCATTGCGCGCCAGGGGCCGGGCCAGCTGCTGCAAGGGTTGCAGTTGCTCGGCCTGTTCGGCAGGCAGGAAGTTGCCGTAGGCGGTCACCAGCAGGATCGGCGCCGCGATGGCCGGGCGCAGGTCCAGTACGTGTTCCAGGTCGTCGGTGATCAGCAGGTCGACCGGCAGGCCAGCCAGTGCGCTGGCGTCTTCATGGCGCACGTATTCCAGCCCCCAGCGCGGCAGCAGCCCTTGCAGCAGCTCGGCCAGGCCGCTGCCGGGGTTGCCCAGGGCCACCACGCGTCCACTTATGGCCGCCGGCGGGATCGCCTCGGTATGCGCCGGTAGTGGCAGGTCGGCGCTGAAACGGCTGCCGAAGCCGGTTTCGGAATGAATATGCAGATGTCCCTGCATGGCCTTGCACAGGTTGCGGGTCAGGGCCAGGCCCAGCCCGGTGCCGCCGTATTGGCGGGTGATACCGGCGCCGGCCTGGGTAAACGGCTGAAAGATCCGTGCCTGGGCCTCCTCGGGGATGCCGATGCCGGTGTCGCTGACTTCCAGGCGCACGCCGCCGACGATGCTGCTCAGGCGTACATCGACACGCCCGAAGCGGGTGAACTTGAGCGCATTGGACAGCAGGTTGCTGACGATCTGCCGTACCCGCGTCGGGTCGCCCAGCACCGTGCTGGGAAAGTCCGGGGCGATCAGGCAGGTCAGTTCGACACTGGGCGCGGCATTCTGCGACAGCAGGTTCGCGGTGTCCTCGACCATCGCGCCGAGGTCGAACGGGATGCGCTCGAGCTCCAACTGGCCGGCGTCGAACTTCGACAGGTCGAGGATATCGTTGAGCAGCTCCACCAGCACCTTGCCCGAGTCGTGGGCGATCGACAGCTGCTGGCGCTGCTCGGCGGCCAGGCCGCTGTCCAGCGCCAGGGCGATCATGCCCAGCATGCCGTTGAGCGGCGTGCGGATCTCGTGGCTCATGTTGGCCAGGAAGGCGGCGCGGGCCTGGGCCATGTCCAGGGCGCGCTGGCGCGCTTCGTCCAGCTCCTGGTTGGACAGGCTCAGGCGGCTGTTGCTGGCCTTGAGCTCGTTGGTGCGAGCCGAGACGATATCTTCCAGCTCGTTGAGGTACTGGGTCAGACGGTTCTCGGCGGTGCGCCGCTGCTGGATCTCGGTGGCCATGCTGACGAACTGCTGGTTGGCGACCCGTACCAGCACGCCGATCTCGTCGTTCTCGTGGCCCTTGGGGCAGTCCACGCGGTTCTGCCTGGGCGTGCGCGCATCGTTGCCGCTGAGCGCGCCGATCACCGTCACCAGCGGCTTGGTCAGCATCAGGTAGAACAGCGCCAGGAGAATACCGGTGAGCACCAGGCTGCGGGCGAAGCCGTTGACCAGGGTGACCCCGGCGCGGTCGAGGAAGCGCCCGCCGAAGGCGTAGGTGTCGACGTCCAGGTACAGGGTGCCGAGGTATTCCTCGGGCATATGGGCGAGGAACAGCCGGTCCTGGAACACCCGCTGCTCGCCGAACAGGAAGTCCGACAACGGCCGGTAGCGGCTTTCCATGCGCGGCCGCTGCACGTCGGCCAGCACCGTGTCGTTGTTGTCGATCAACCGCGCACGGATCAGCGCCGGGGATTTCAACAGCCCGCCGGTCAGCTCCTGGGCAAGCTCCGTGTCGATGTTGTAGGCGATGCGCGAGGCCGTGTCGTGGCTGATCTTCAGCAGCGCCTGAATTTCACGGTTGATGGACGCGTCTTCGCTGGCATAATCGATGCCGATCTGGATGAGACTGAGCAATGTTCCCAGGATGAAGCCGACCAGGACTGTCAACCGGGCTTGCTTGTATGACAGGCGATTGGTGAACTTGATATCCATGGGTCCCAAGCCGGTTACTTGCTCCGTGCGCTGCGCAAGCATAGCCGATCAGCCCTGGCTGCTGGCGGGTCTGTCTGTTCATTTCAGTTGATCGTCGATTAAGGGCCGCTGCGCGCCCCATCGCCGGCAAGCCGGCTCCCACAGGTGATCACTCTTCACTGTGGGAGCCGGCTTGCCGGCGATGGGGCGCGCAGCGGCCCCAAAAAACTGAAATCAATAGGAGTCGCCATGGACGCCCGCCTTACCGCTTTTCTCGACCGCGCCGAATCAGTCCTCGCCCGCCTCGAACCCCTGCTGCCTGCCCCGCGCCCGGACATCGACTGGAGCCGCACACTCGCCGCCCGCTGGCAGCGCGATGGCCGCAGCGGCTACCTGATGCCGCTGGAGGTCAGCCTCGATATCCGCCTGTCCGACCTGATCGGCGTCGACCAGCAGCGCGAGCAGCTGGGCCGCAACACCCACCAGTTCATCAACGGCCTGCCCGCCAACCACGCCCTGCTGTGGGGCTCGCGCGGCACCGGCAAGTCGTCGCTGGTGCGCGCGCTGTTGGCCGAGCACGCAGGCCAGGGCCTGCGCCTGATCGAAATCGAGCGCGACCACCTGGCCGACCTGCCGCGGGTGGTCGAGCAGCTGCACAAGCTCGAGCAGCGCTTCATCCTGTTCTGTGACGACCTCTCGTTCGAGGCCGGGGAGGGCGACTACCGGGTGCTCAAGAGCGTGCTCGACGGCTCGCTGGAGCAGGCCCCGGACAACGTGCTGCTGTACGCCACCTCCAACCGCCGCCACCTGGTGCCGGAGAAGCAGAGCGACAACGAAAACTGGAAGATGGTCGACGGCGAGCTGCACCCCAACGAAGCGGTGGAGGACAAGATCGCCTTGTCCGACCGCTTCGGCCTGTGGCTGTCGTTCTACCCGTTCAGCCAGGAGCATTTCCTCAACGTGGTCGAACACTGGATCGGCCAGCTGGCGCGCCCGGCCGGGCTGCGCTGGCAGCGTGACGAAGCGCTGGACATCCTCGCCGTGCGCTGGGCCACTGGCCGCGGCAACCGTAATGGCCGTTGTGCCTATCAGTTCGCCCGCTACTGGGTCGGGCTGCAATTGCTGGAGCAGAAATAAATGATCGACCTCAACGCCAGTGGCCAAGGCCTCGATGGCTACGACCTGCTGGCCGCGCAAGTGCAGGCGCTGTTCGCCGACGAGCGTGACTTCATCGCCAATGCCGCACAGTTCTCGGCGTTTCTCTACAACCAGGTGGAGGACTTGAACTGGGCGGGCTTCTATATCAACCGCAACGAAGAGCTGGTGCTCGGCCCGTTCCAGGGCCAGGTGGCCTGCGTGCGCATTCCGTTCAGCCGTGGTGTGTGCGGCGCCGCGGCGGCCACCCGCAGCACCCAGCGAGTGGAGGACGTGCATGCCTTCCCCGGGCATATCGCCTGCGACAGTGCGTCGAACAGCGAGCTGGTGATTCCGCTGGTCAAGGCGGGCAGGCTGATCGGCGTGCTCGACCTGGACAGCCCGAAGCTGGCGCGCTTCAGCGCGGCCGACCAGGCGGGGCTGGAGCGCCTGGTCGAGGTGTTCCTCGAGTTGACCGACTGCTGAAATGAACAAGGGGCCTGCGAAGGCCCCTTGTTCTTGGATGTTACGGCGTGGAAGCGGGCTTGCCCCGCGACAGGGTCGGCACTGTCAGTCGTAGATCACCTTCTTCTTCCAGGTCTCGTCCTCATCGGTCTTGAGCCCCTGGGTCAGCGCGTTCTGGTCGTTCTCTGCCGGCTCCATCTGGTCCAGCACCTGGGCGTTGGCCCGGTTCAGCAGTTTCTCCATGTAGGTCAGCTGCTCTTCGTACTGCTTGGGCTCCGGCTGCTTGCGCAGGTACTGCACGCCACGCTCGAAGGCCAGGCGGGCCTGGCCCGGTTGGTTCTGCTGCAGGGCCTGCTGGCCGAGGTTGTTGAAGAACTCGATATGCAGCAGCACCAGGATATGGCGGATCTCCTTGACCCAGTACTTGCCTTCGTTGGTCGCCAGGAAGCCTTCCTGGGTGGCGCGCACGATCTGGTTGTGCAGCAGCTCCAGCAGAAAGCGCACGTCCTTGGCCTTGACCTCGGTGTGGATCGGCGCGGGCGGGTTGCTTACCGGGATGCGCTCACCCAGGCCAATCAGCCCCTCCAGCTCGGCGATGCGCGCCTTGAGGTCGCCGCTGTGCTTGTCCAGGGCCAGCTGGCGCTGGTTGAGGTTCAGTTCGAGGCGGGTCAGCAGCAGCTTCAGCGCGGGCGTCATGAACTGCCCGGGGAAGGTCTCGGTGATCTCGCCGCAGCGGCGCAGGCGGTCGGCCAGTTCGACCTTGAGCCGTGCACGCTCGAGCTTGCCGTTTTCGACCACATTGTTCAGGTAGCCGATCACGATCAGCAGCGCGATACCTGCAACGATAAGCAGGGTGATCAGAAGTGGTGTCACCGTTAACGCCTCATGAAGAAGTTTTGCATCTATCGAGAGTGTAGTGAGTCCGCCCGAAAGCGAACAGTGCAGCCCGGCGGAACAGCCTGCGCTCCATTGAATCTGTGGTGGATTCATGGAAGTCGACTTGCCCCGCGATCAGGCCCTCAAGCCTTGTCTATATGTATCGGCCTGTAATCCAAAACCTACAGATGCTGGCACATCGCTACGAGCTTGCCGAGCCGGCGTCAGAAAAGCAACGCCAATCCCCGGACACATCCTGCATCACTGCCTATGACGACTGGAAGTCATTGATTTAAATAAATTTGTACAAAGGGGTTGACGACCTTGCGAGGCATCCATAGAATGCGCGCCACTTGCAGCGTAAAGCACACAGCGAAACGCGGCAGGGAGTGAAAGCAAGCAGTACTTTAATAGGTAGTGCGAGCAGCGTGTCCCCTTCGTCTAGTGGCCTAGGACACCGCCCTTTCACGGCGGTAACAGGGGTTCGAGTCCCCTAGGGGACGCCACATTGCGGGAATAGCTCAGTTGGTAGAGCACGACCTTGCCAAGGTCGGGGTCGCGAGTTCGAGTCTCGTTTCCCGCTCCAGTTTCTCCGGCACTGCTTCGGCAGGGCAGGAAAAGAAAATCCAGGCTGAATCGTGAGGTTCATGTGCTGGTGCGCTGCAAAGCGTCGGCTTAGTCCCCTTCGTCTAGTGGCCTAGGACACCGCCCTTTCACGGCGGTAACAGGGGTTCGAGTCCCCTAGGGGACGCCATATTGCGGGAATAGCTCAGTTGGTAGAGCACGACCTTGCCAAGGTCGGGGTCGCGAGTTCGAGTCTCGTTTCCCGCTCCAGTTTCAACGCATCGTTTCGGCGGTGCCGGTGGTGAAGGTCTTCAAGGCGCTTCACGCCACATGCGGTAAAGCTTCACCCTGCGGGAATAGCTCAGTTGGTAGAGCACGACCTTGCCAAGGTCGGGGTCGCGAGTTCGAGTCTCGTTTCCCGCTCCAAATTGAAAACGCCACTTCGTTTGAAGTGGCGTTTTTTTTTGCTCGCATGGTTGGTTTTTTGGGGCGAACTGGCTCAGCACACCTATCAATTTTACTAGTTGGCTAATGTCGCCTGGGGGAGTACAACGGCATGGCGCTACTCTTTACGTGCCCGATGTTCGTACTCATTTCATCAGTTATTACTCTGTCGGGGGAGAATGTTGGGCGCACCTGATCCCACTCCGTTCTGCCTTTAACAAGGAAGGAGCAATGACCGTGACGATCGAAAAGACGGATTTGGAAGTCCAGCTGGAGATATGTAAACGGGCGGTCGATGCGTGGAGGCGTTATGAAGAAAGTAAAGGGCAGCGCCCCCCTTCGCAGGTAGAGCGACTTCGACTGGAAGCCGAGTTCTTATTTTCTTCGGCGCATCATTTTTTTGGGGGCAAGACTAGTATTCCCCCTGACTCGCTAGATCGTGATTTGTCAGAGTGAGTTCACTTGCCCCGCTCTGCAATTGGGGTTCCCGGCCCAGAAAAGGCCGGGATGCATCTACACCAGATCAGTGACTATCACCCTGAGCAGGCTTGGCCAGCAGTTGCTTTTCTTGGTGCCAATCAAACGCTTCGCCGTTCTGCTCTGCTTCGTACCGACGCTCTTCTAGCGTCTGGTAAAGCTCCAGCTCTTCATCCGGCATAAAGTGCAGGCAGTCGCCAGCAAAGAACCACAGCAAATCACGTGGCACCAGATGGGCGATCTGCGGATAGCGCTGGATCACCTGGCAGATCAGGTCCTGACCCAGGTATTGGCTTTCCAACGGGTCCTGCGGCAGCAGGGTGAGCAGTTCGTCGAAGCGCTCGAGGAACAGGGCGTGGCTTTCCTCCGGGACCTGTTCGGCTTCACCCAGCGCGGCCAGGATGGTGCGCAGGTGGTGGAGCAGTTGCAGGTGGTATTCCAGGTGGGGGTTGGCCATGGCGGCGCTCCTCGGTGGTTGAAACGGGGGGCGGAGTATACGCCGGTTTTGCCCGGGCTGGCAGCGCAACTGCCTGTGCTGGCGCTATCGCGGGGCAAGCACGCTCCCACGCAAGGCACACGTTAAACGCCTTGTGGGAGCGGGCTTGCCCCGCGAAGCGGTCGGCGAATGCTCAGCGCACTTTGCCTGCCTCGGGCAATAGCACTTCCTTGTCGAACGCATCTACATCGATCACCACCCGACGTGCCTGCTCGGCTTGATGCAGGCGCTGGCCTTCCTCCGTCTGCAGCACACCCGCTTCGATGGCGGCGTCGATCACCGATTGTCCGGCTGCCGCCTGCACCTTGCCTTCCTTGACCGCCTGATGCAGCGCCTTGTGCAGCGGGGCCACATCGTCCAGCAGGTCACAGGCCGTCTGTAGCGCGGCCACCGGGTCGCCTTCGGCCTGAGGCCTGAAGCAGCCCTCCAGCACTGCTTCCAGCGCCGGGTCGCCTTTGCCCCGGCCGATCAGCGCCGCCACCTCGGCATCCAGCTCATCGCTTGGTCCGGTATGCCTGCGGCCAAATGGGAACACCAGCACGCGCAGGGCGCAGCCGATGAAGCGGTTGGGGAAGTTGTCGAGCAGCGCGGCGAGCGCCTTTTCCGCCTGGCCCAGGTTTTCCTCCAGCGCCCAGCGCAACAACGGGCGCAGGTGCTCGGGCGAGCTCAGATCGTGGTAGCGCTTGAGCGCGGCGCTGGACAGGTACAGGTAGCTGAGCACATCGCCCAGCCGGGCGCTCAGACGTTCGCGGCGCTTGAGCGCACCGCCCAGCAGCATCATCGACAGGTCGGCCAGCAGGGCGAAGGCTGCCGCCTGGCGGTTGAGGGCGCGGAAATAGCCCTGGCTCAGGGCGTCGCCCGGGACCTTCTCGAAATGCCCCAGGCCCAAACCCAGCACCAGGGTGCTGGCGGCGTTGCCGGCGGCGAACAGGATGTGCTGCATCAGCAGGTCGTCGAACTCTTTGAGCGCCTGGTCATGGTCCTCGCGCCCGGCCAGGGCCATTTCCCTGAGCACGAACGGGTGGCAGCGGATGGCGCCCTGGCCAAAGATCATCAGGTTGCGCGAGAGAATGTTGGCGCCCTCGACGGTGATGAAGATCGGCGCGCCTTGCCAGTTGCGGCCCAGGTAGTTGTTCGGGCCCATGATGATGCCCTTGCCGCCGTGCACGTCCATGGCGTGCTGGATGCATTCGCGGCCGCGCTCGGTGAGGTGGTACTTGAGGATCGCCGACAACACCGAGGGTTTTTCGCCCAGGTCCACGGCCTGGGCGGTGAGCAGGCGGGCGCTGTCCATCAGCCAGGCGTTGCCGCCGATGCGCGCCAGCGACTCCTGGATGCCCTCGAAGGCGGCCAGCGGCACGTTGAACTGTTCGCGCACGCGGGCGTACTGGCCGGTGACCAGGCTGGTGTACTTGGCCGCGCCGGTGCCGACTGCGGGCAGGGAGATGGAGCGGCCCACCGACAGGCAGTTCATCAACATCATCCAGCCCTTGCCGAGCATTTCCTGGCCGCCGATCAGGCAGTCCAGCGGCACAAACACGTCCTTGCCGCTGTTGGGCCCGTTCATGAACGCCGCGCCCAGGGGCAGGTGGCGTTGGCCGATCTCCACGCCCGGCAGGTCGGTGGGGATCAACGCCAGGCTGATGCCCAGCTCGGCCTGCTCACCCAGCAGGTGCTCGGGGTCGTAGGCCTTGAAGGCCAGGCCCAGCAGGGTGGCCACCGGGCCGAGGGTGATGTAGCGCTTCTCCCAGTTCAGGCGCAGGCCGATGACTTCCTCGCCTTGCCACTGGCCTTTGCAGATGACGCCGGTATCGGGCATGGCGCCGGCGTCGGAGCCGGCCAGGGGGCCTGTGAGGGCGAAGCAGGGGATGTCGTCGCCGCGGGCCAGGCGCGGCAGGTAGTGGTTGCGTTGCGCCTCGGTGCCGTAGTGCAGCAGCAGCTCGGCCGGGCCCAGGGAGTTGGGCACCATCACCGTGGAGGCCAGGTCGCCGCTGCGGGTGGCCA
The DNA here is from genome assembly GCF_001007005.1 of Pseudomonas sp. CCOS 191. Lineage (NCBI taxonomy): Bacteria > Pseudomonadati > Pseudomonadota > Gammaproteobacteria > Pseudomonadales > Pseudomonadaceae > Pseudomonas > Pseudomonas sp. CCOS 191. The sequence continues at coordinate 4,305,401 of NZ_LN847264.1, read as the reverse complement.
GTTTCATCGCCACCTGCGAGTGGGCGTAGGCCGAGAAGCCCTTGCCGCCGTATTCCTTGGGGATGATCAGGGCGAAGAAGCCGTGCTGCTTGATGAAATCCCAGGCCTGCGGCGGCAGGTCGAGGTCTTGGCCGATCTGCCAGTCGCTGACCATGGCGCACAGTTGCTCGGTGGGGCCGTCGATGAAGGCCTGTTCTTCCTCGCTGAGCTTGGGCGCGGGGTAGTCGAGCAGGGTGTCCCAGTCGGGGCGGCCGCTGAACAGGTGGCCGTCCCACCACACGGTGCCGGCATCGATGGCTTCGCGTTCGGTGGGCGACATCGGCGGCAGGGTGCGCTGGAACCAGCTGAACATCGGCGCGGTGAACAGTTTACGGCGCAGCTCCGGCAAGGCGAAGAAGGCCGCCTTGGCGGCGATCACCACCCAGATCAGCGTCAGCAGCCAGCCTGGCGCGGTGCTGAAGATGCCCATCAGCAGGGTATAGGCGGCGATGGCCGCGAGGATCTGCAGGGGCGCCAGGCGCCGGTGCAGGAGATACGCGGCGCCAAGCACCAGGACCAGCAACCACAACAGCAACATGATTCTTCCTCCTTGGAAGCGGGCGTTAGGCCAACCCACAGAGCTTAGACGCGCCGGGGTGGATGGCCTGCTTAGAAGACTGACCGGGTTCTGTAGCGGGAGTTCGGTGGTGTTGATGGATCCCGGGGCCGCAAAGCAGCCCCGGGGATCATTTGCTTCTGTTCAACCCCAGCTCCATGTCATCGATCAGCGCCTTGGCCATGGCGCTGAGGATGCGCGCCGAGCTGCCGGCCAGCAGGTCGCCCTCCATTTCCGCCTCGCAGGTCAGGTGGCGAATGCAGCCGAGCAGCACCGACAGCTCGCTGAAGGCATCCTCGAAGGTAACGCCCGGCTCGATCTTGAACAGGTCCAGGCAGGTGGTGCGGCCTGCGGTATGGCCGCGGCTCATGGCTGCACCTGTGGCTTGTGCTCGAGCAGGGCGCAGGCGAGCTGGCCGAGGTAGTCGCTGGCGGTGAACAGGCGGTCCTGGGTTTCGCCGGGCTCGGTCTTGAAGTAGATGTCGAGGACGTCGGAAATGGCGGTGGCCACTTCGACGGCGGCGGACATGGCTTCTTCGCGGGTGAGGGTGGGGCGGATGCTGATGAAGGGGGCGAGGCGGGGTGGGTCTGGGACGATTTTTTTCATGGTAGAGAGTCCTATGCGGTCATTGAAACCGCCATTCAGGTCCTTTCTCACGAGGTCAGGGTGGCGGCCGTGTACGAGGTGAGAAAACCGGGACATAGGACAAACCCGGTCAGACCGAAGTCTGCCCGCACACGGCCACCATGACGAAGCCGCTGGTTGTCATATGTAGTCGGGTTTCTCACGCCCGGTCACCAAATGTGGCGACCCGGTGAAGGTATCCCCGGGGTATTTCCCCGACAACGCGGCGGCTTCCGGCAAGCGCGTAGGATAGTTCCCAAGCTTTGCTGGCTGAAGCATTTGGTTTCAGGTTCGGAAATATCTGACATGGGACTCTGGGGTGTTCGCCGAGAGAGATTCTGCGCCTGGGAGATCGAGCGCCGCCCGCGCGGCGCATCGCGGATGAATCCGCTCCTACATTTGTTGCAACGTACCGAACCTGTCAGGCCATGGTTGCCAGCCTTGGCGCAGGGCTCAAAAGCTATGAGACGGCGGCAATGCCCATCGAAACATCGCGTCGAGCGCAGAAGGCTAACAACCATGGCCTATCAGGCATGGCCACGTTGCAACAAATGTAGGAGCGGATTCATCCGCGATGCGCCGCGCGGGCGGCGCTCGATCTCGAACACGCTACAAACCTGTCGTCGAACTTGAAGTAGACTGTCCCACCTCCCGCATTCATAAGGACGTTGCCATGCTGAAGATCTGGGGCCGCAAGAATTCGAGCAATGTGCGCAAGGCGTTGTGGATCGCCCACGAGCTGGGCCTGGACTTCGAGTCCATCGATGCCGGCGGCGCCTTCGGCGTGGTCAACGAACCGCACTACCGGGCCCTGAACCCCAATGGCCTGGTGCCCATGCTCGAAGACGGCGACCTGGTGCTGTGGGAGTCCAATACCATCGTGCGCTACCTGTGCGCCGAGTACGGTGCAGAGCAGGGCTGGTACCTGGACGACCCGCGCCAGCGCGCCCTGGCGGACAAGTGGATGGACTGGACCACCTCGTCCTTCGCCGGCCCCTTCCGCCCGCTGTTCTGGGGCCTGCTGCGCACCCCCGAGGACCAGCGCGACTGGGTGGCGATCAACGCCGCGCACAAGCAATGCGCCCAGTTGCTGGCCATCGCCGACGAGACCCTGGCCAAGCAGCCGTACCTCTCGGGCGAGCAGATCGGCATGGGCGACATCCCCCTGGGCAGCTTCATCTACGCCTGGTTCGAAATGCCGATTGAACGCCCGGCCATGTATCACCTCGAAGCCTGGTACGAGCGGCTCAAGCAACGCCCGGCCTACCAGGCGGCGGTGATGACCGCCCTGACGTGACGCCACTTCGATAGTCACTATCGATACATGTGACTGTACTTGTGCGGCCGGGCCTTGCACCATGGCCGCACTCACTGCGCCAGTGTCTTTACCTGGCGTGTCCCGAACCTTTTTCATCGGTACCTGACCCGCCATGAGTTCCGCCCTGTCCATTCGACAGCTGACCAAGACCTACGGCAACGGCTTCCAGGCCCTCAAGGGCATCGACCTGGATGTTGCCGAAGGCGACTTCTTCGCCTTGCTCGGCCCCAACGGCGCCGGCAAGTCCACCACCATCGGCATTCTCTCGACCCTGGTGAACAAGACCAGCGGCACGGTCAACGTGTTCGGCAACGACCTGGACCGGTCGCCCGCGGCGCTCAAGCGCTGCCTGGGCGTGGTGCCCCAGGAGTTCAACTTCAACCAGTTCGAGAAGACCTTCGACATCGTCGTTACCCAGGCCGGCTACTACGGCATCCCGCCCAAGGTGGCCAAGGAGCGCGCCGAGCAGTACCTCACGCAGTTGGGCCTGTGGGACAAGCGCGACGTGCCTTCGCGCTCGCTGTCCGGCGGCATGAAGCGCCGGCTGATGATCGCCCGGGCGCTGATCCACGAGCCGCGCCTGCTGATCCTCGACGAGCCGACTGCGGGGGTGGACATCGAGCTGCGCCGGTCCATGTGGAGCTTCCTCACCGAGCTCAACCAGAAAGGCATCACCATCATCCTCACCACCCACTACCTCGAAGAGGCCGAGCAGCTGTGCCGCAACATCGGCATCATCGACCACGGCACCATCGTCGAGAACACCAGCATGCGCCAGCTGCTGGGCAAGCTGCATGTCGAGACCTTCGTCCTTGACCTGCGCCACGACCTGCCCGCCGCGCCTGAGCTGCAGGGCTACCCGTGCCGGCTGATCACCCCGCACACGCTGGAGGTGCAGGTAGACAAGGACATCGGCATCACCGCGCTGTTCGGCCAGCTGGCGCTGAAGAACATCGAGGTGCAGAGCCTGCGCAACAAGACCAACCGACTCGAGGAGCTGTTCGTGTCCCTGGTGGAAAAGAACCTGTCGAAGGTGGCCGTATGAGTGTGGAACTGCGCACCAACTGGGTCGCCCTGAACACCATCGTCTACCGCGAAGTGCGGCGCTTCCTGCGCATCTGGCCGCAGACCCTGCTGCCGCCGGCGATCACCATGGTCCTGTACTTCGTGATCTTCGGTAACCTGATCGGCCGGCAGATCGGCGACATGGGTGGCTTCACCTACATGGAGTACATCGTGCCGGGGCTGATCATGATGTCGGTGATCACCAACTCCTATGGCAACGTGGTATCGAGCTTCTTCGGCAGCAAGTTCCAGCGCTCCATCGAGGAACTGATGGTGTCGCCGGTGTCGCCGCACACCATCCTGGTCGGCTATGTGCTGGGCGGCGTGTTGCGTGGTTTGGCAGTGGGGGTGATCGTGACCTTCCTGTCGCTGTTCTTCACCCATCTGCAGGTCCACCACCTGGGGGTGACGGTCATCGTGGTGCTGCTGACCGCGACCATCTTCTCGCTGCTGGGCTTCGTCAACGCGGTGTTCGCCCGCAACTTCGACGATATCTCGATCATCCCGACCTTCGTGCTGACACCGCTGACCTACCTGGGCGGAGTGTTCTACTCGATCAACCTGCTGCCGCCGTTCTGGCAGACCGTGTCGCTGGCAAACCCGGTGCTGCACATGGTCAACTCGTTCCGCTACGGCATCCTAGGGGTGTCGGATATCAGTATTGGCACGGCGATCAGCTTCATGCTGGTGGCCACCGCGGTGCTCTACCTGCTGTGCGTGCGCCTGCTGGTCAGCGGCCGCGGCATGCGCGCCTGAGCCCTGGTTGGGGCTGGCAGCGCAGCGACACTGGCGCCGGCGCCACTGCCGGCCCACCCACCAACGCCAATACCCCATGGTGGTGAAGTAGGCGAGCACGCCCAGCACCACCCCGCACACCACCGAGCCCAGCAGGAACGGTTGCCAGATCGTCGCCAACTGCTCGGTGACCCAGTCGACGGTGATCGACTCGGGCAGCGTGCGTGGCGGCACCTGCAGCAGCCAGGCCCCGGTCATGTAGGTGACGAAGAACACCGGCGGCATGGTCAGCGGGTTGGTCAGCCACACCAGGCTCACCGCGATCGGCAGGTTGCCACGCACGGGAATGGCCAGCGCGGCGGCCAGCAGCATCTGCATGGGGATGGGAATGAGCGCGGCGAACAGGCCGACGCCCATGGCCCGCGCCACCGAATGGCGATTCAGGTGCCAGAGGTTGGGGTCGTGCAGCAGCTTGCCGAAGAAGCGTAAGGATTTATGTTCGCGGATGCTGGTCGGGTCCGGCATGTAGCGTTTGAACAGACGGCGCGGCATGTGGGCTCCCGGCAGGGTTGAAGGGCGTTAGTATGCCTTGATTGAAACGCAGCCTCGTTCAGAGTTTGTGACAATTGATTAGCAGGGTTTCCCCGCCAATCGGCTAAGCCTCAGGGGTCGTGATCGCTTCTGGAGCTCTATCTCATGCGCACAGGGATGCTGGCGCTGGTGCTCGGGCTGTTGAGCCTGCGCTTTTTGCCCGTTTTGCCGCCGGTCGGGTGGCTGATTCCGTTGCTGTTGCTGGCCTTGGCCTGCCTGCGTACGCGGGCCTGGCCGCTGGGCTGGTTTGTGCTGGGTGGCTGCTGGGCCTGCTGGTCGGCGCAGCAGGCGCTGGATGATCGCCTGGCCCCGGCGCTGGATGGCCGCACGCTGTGGTTGGAGGGGCGGGTGGTGGGGCTGCCGACCCGCACGGAGCGTGGCGTGCGTTTCGAGCTGGAGCATCCTGAGTCGCGTCGGGCGCAATTGCCCAGGCGCCTGCAACTGAGCTGGTTCGCCGGGCCTGAATTGCGTGCCGGTGAGCGTTGGCGTCTGGCGGTGAGCCTGCGCCAGCCCCACGGGCTGCTGAACCCCCATGGCCCGGACCGCGAAGCATTGTTGTTGGCCCGGGGTATCGGCGCCACCGGCTCAGTCAAGGCCGGCGAGCAGGTCGGGCAGGCAGCAGCGGACTGGCGCGATGCCGTGCGCCAGCGGCTGATGAACGTGGATGCCCATGGGCGCGAGGCGGCGCTGACGGCCTTGGTGCTGGGCGACGGCGCCGGGCTGGCCCGCGAGGACTGGCAGACCCTGCAGGCCACCGGCACGGTGCACCTGCTGGTGATCTCCGGCCAGCATATCGGGCTGTTGGCCGGGCTGGTGTACGGCCTGGTCGCGGGCCTGGCGCGGCTGGGCGCCTGGCCATCGCGCTGGCCATGGCTGCCCTGGGCTTGTGGCCTGGCCATGGCCGCGGCATTGGGCTACGGCTGGCTGGCCGGCTTCGGCGTACCGGTGCAACGGGCCTGCCTGATGCTGGCGGTGGTGTTGCTCTGGCGCCTGCGCTTCAGGCACCTGGGGGCAGCATTGCCGTTGCTGTTGGCGTTGTCGGGGGTGTTGCTGATCAATCCCTTGGCCAGCCTGCTGCCGGGTTTCTGGCTGTCGTTTGCCGCGGTTGGCGTGCTGATGCTGTGCTTCTCTGCCCGGCTCGGCGCCTGGCGGCCCTGGCAGGCCTGGAGCCGTGCCCAGTGGGTAATCGCCGTGGGCCTGTTGCCGGTGCTGCTGGCGCTGGGGCTGCCGGTCAGCCTGACGGCGCCGCTGGCCAACCTGCTGGCGGTGCCCTGGATCAGTTTCGCGGTGTTGCCGCTGGCCTTGCTCGGCACGGCGACGTTGCCGGTGCCCGGGGTGGGGGAGGGGCTGCTGTGGCTGGCGGGGCTTTCGCTGGATGGGCTGTTTCGCCTGCTGGCGCAGCTTGCGGGGCAGTGGCCTGCATGGCTGCCCGAACCGTTGCCGCTGTGGGCCTGGCTGTTGGTCGCGCTGGGCGCGCTGTTGCTGCTGCTGCCTCGGGGCGTGCCGTTGCGCTTGCCGGGCGCGGTGATGCTGCTGGCCTTGTGGGCGCCGCGCGAGCAGGTGCCCCTTGGGCAGGTGCAGGTGTGGCAGCTGGATGTCGGCCAGGGCCTGGCGGTGCTGCTGCGTACCCGTCATCACGCGCTGTTGTACGACGCCGGGCCTGCGCATGGGGACAGCGACCTGGGCGAGAGCGTGGTGCTGCCCACCTTGCGCAGGTTGGGGGTCAGGCACCTCGACCTGATGCTGGTCAGCCACGGTCACGCCGATCATGCCGGCGGGGCGGCGGCGGTGCGCCGGGGGCTGCCGGTAACGCGGGTGCTGGCCGGGGAGGTTGCCGGGCTTGCGCCTGCCGCGCTGTGCGAAAGTGGTGAGCGCTGGCGCTGGGACGGGGTCGATTTCGAGCTGTGGCATTGGCCGCAAGGCACGTCCAGCAACGACCGTTCCTGCGTGCTGCGGGTGGTGGCCAACGGCGAGCGCCTGCTGCTGGCCGGCGACATGGAGGCCGCGGCGGAGCGGGCCTGGCTGGCGGCCAGCGAGGATCCGCGTGTCGACTGGCTGCAGGCGCCGCACCACGGCAGCCGCACGTCGTCCACCGAACCGTTCATCAAGGCGCTGGCGCCACGCGGGGTGATGATTTCGCGGGGGAGGAGCAACGGCTTCGGGCATCCGCATGCGCAGGTGATCGAGCGCTATCGGCGGCATGGAGTCAGCATCCATGACACGGCGGTGGAGGGGGCGTTGCGGTTGATGTTGGGGAGTCATGGCGGGGTGGAGGGTGTGCGGAGGGGGCGGCGGTACTGGCGGGATTAAGAAGGGCTTTGGGGGCATGTCGAGAGTTTTTCTTTGATGCGCAAATCGAGCGCCACCCGCGCGGCGCATCGCGGATGAATCCGCTCCTACATCTGTTGCAACGTACCGAACCTGTCAGGCCATGGTTGCCAGCCTTGGTGCATGTCTTGAGATGAGTGGGGTGGCAGCAATGCCCGCCGAATCATCGCGTCGAGCGTACAAGGCTAACAACCATGGCCTATCAGGCATGGCCACGTTGCAACAACTGTAGGAGCGGATTCATCCGCGATGCGCCGCGCGGGCGGCGCTCGGCATCCGCCACCCCACAGCTTCCAAGCCAAGCCCAGCGATTTCCCTGACCTCCGGCAGATGAGCCCCAGGCGCTCCTATGGTAGAGTGGCGGCCTTTTTCCGAGGGGATGCTTACTGTGTGGGAATTGGTCAAGTCCGGTGGCTGGATGATGCTGCCGATCATCCTGAGCTCCATCGTCGCCATGGCGATCGTCGTCGAGCGCCTGTGGACCTTGCGCGCCAGCCGTGTCACCCCGCCACACCTGCTGGGCCAGGTATGGATGTGGATCAAGGACAAGCAGCTCACCGGTGACAAGCTCAAGGCGCTGCGCGCCGATTCGCCGCTGGGCGAGATCCTCGCCGCGGGCCTGGCCAACTCGCGCCATGGCCGCGAGATCATGAAAGAGTGCATCGAAGAGGCTGCCTCGCGGGTCATCCACGAGCTGGAGCGCTATATCAGCACCCTCGGCACCATCGCCGCCATGGCCCCGCTGCTGGGCCTGCTGGGCACCGTGCTGGGCATGATCGACATCTTCAGCGCCTTCATGGGTTCGCAGATGACCGCCAATGCCGCGGTGCTGGCGGGCGGTATTTCCAAGGCCCTGGTCACCACCGCGGCCGGCCTGATGGTCGGTATCCCGGCGGTGTTCTTCCACCGCTTCCTGCTGCGCCGCATCGATGAGCTGGTGGTGGGCATGGAGCAGGAGGCGATCAAGCTGGTCGAGGTGCTGCAGGGCGACCGCGAAGTGGAAGTGGCTGGAGGCAAGGCGTGAAGTTCCGGCGCAATCGCCAGCGCGAGAACGTCGACATCAACCTGGCGTCGTTGATCGACGTGGTGTTCGTGCTGCTGCTGTTCTTCGTGGTCACCACCACCTTCACCCGCGAGACCCAGCTGCGTGTCGAGCTGCCCGAAGCAAGCAGTGCCGCGCCCGCGCAGCCCGATGATGGCAAGCTGATCGAAGTCACCATCAGTGCCGACGGCGTGTATTCGGTCAACAACCACCTGCTGCCCAAGAGCGACCTGGCCACCCTGACCGAAGCCATCGAGAAGGAGTCCGGCGGTGACATCACCCTGCCGCTGGCGATCAGCGCCGATGGCAAGACCCCGCACCAGGCTGTGATCACCGCAATGGATGCGGCCGGCAAGCTCGGCTTCAGCAAGTTGCGCATGACCACTGTCGAGGCCGCGCAGGGCAATCCCTGATGGCCTTCGCCGACCGTCTGCTCGCCGCCTGGTATGCCGGGCACCCGGCCCTGGCCCTGCTGCGCCCGCTGGAGGCGCTGTATCGTCGTGTGGTGACGCGCAAGCGTGCGCGCTTCCTCAGTGGCATCAGCCCCAGCTACCGCGCCCCGGTGCCCGTGATCGTGGTGGGCAATATCACCGTGGGCGGTACCGGCAAGACACCGATGATCCTCTGGCTGATCGAGCACTGCCGCCGGCAGGGGTTGAAGGTCGGCGTGGTCAGCCGTGGCTACGGCGCCAAGCCGCCGCAGTATCCCTGGCGTGTCGCCGCCGACCAGCTCGCCGATCAGGCCGGCGACGAGCCTTTGCTGATCGTCCAGCGCACCGGCGTGCCGCTGGTGATCGACCCCGACCGCTCCCGCGCCGTACAGGCGCTGCTGGCAAGCGACGCGCCAGACCTGATCCTGTGCGACGACGGCATGCAGCATTACCGCCTGGCCCGCGACCTGGAGCTGGTCCTGATCGACGCCGCCCGTGGCCTGGGCAACCGTCGCTGCCTGCCGGCCGGCCCGTTGCGCGAGCCCGCCGAGCGCCTGGCCGAGGCCGACGCGGTGCTGTTCAATGGCGCCGAGGCTGACCGCGACGGCGGCTTTGCCTTCCGCCTGCAGCCGTCGGCGCTGATCAACCTGCACAGCGGTGAGCGCCGCGAGCTCGACCTGTTTCCCGCTGGCCAGGCGCTGCACGCCGTGGCCGGCATCGGCAACCCGCAACGTTTCTTCAACACCCTGCTGGGGCTAAACTGGCAGCCGGTGCCGCACCCCTTTGCCGACCATGCGCCGTATAGCCGCGAAGTGCTGTCGTTCAGCCCGCCGCTGCCGTTGGTGATGACCGAGAAGGATGCGGTGAAATGCCGGCCGTTCGCTGCCGACGACTGGTGGTACCTGGCGGTCGACGCCGTACCCTCGCAGGCGTTCGTCGCCTGGTTCGACGCCGAGCTCGATCGCCTGCTGCCTGGCCGCCCCCGGCCCTGAGCCTTTTTCAATTTCCGTTTCAAGGAAGCTCCCATGGACACCAAACTGCTCGATATCCTGGCCTGCCCGATCACCAAGGGCCCGCTCAAGCTCAGCGCCGACAAGACCGAGCTGATCAGCAAGGGCGCGGGCCTGGCCTATCCGATTCGCGATGGCATCCCGGTGATGCTGGAAAGCGAGGCGCGCACCCTGACCGACGACGAGCGCCTGGACAAATGAGCCTGGACTTCACCGTGGTGATCCCCGCCCGGCTGCGCTCCACGCGCCTGCCGGGCAAGCCGCTGCTGGCGATCGCCGGCAAGCCGATGGTCCAGCATGTGTGGGAGCAGGCGCGCAAGAGCGGCGCCAGCCGCGTGGTCATTGCCACCGACGATGCCAGCATCGTCGAGGCCTGCCAGGCGTTCGGCGCCGAAGTGCTGCTGACCCGCGCCGACCACGAGTCGGGCACCGACCGCCTGGCCGAAGTGGCTGCCCAGCTGGGCCTGGCCGCCGATGCCATCGTGGTCAACGTGCAGGGTGACGAGCCGCTGATTCCGCCGGTGATCATCGACCAGGTGGCGGCCAACCTTGCCGCGCACCCCGAGGCCGGCATCGCCACCCTGGCCGAGCCGATTCACGCGCCGGAAACCATCTTCAACCCTAACGCGGTGAAAGTGGTCAGCGACAAGAACGGCCTTGCCCTGACCTTCAGCCGCGCCCCATTGCCATGGGCCCGCGACGCGTTTGCCAAGGACCGTGAGCGCATGCCCGAAGGCGTTCCTTATCGCCGCCATATCGGCATGTACGCCTACCGCGTGGGCTTCCTTCAGGACTTCGTCGCCTGGGGCCCATGCTGGCTGGAGCAGACCGAGTCGCTGGAGCAGCTGCGTGCCCTGTGGCACGGCGTGCGCATCCACGTTGCCGATGCCATCGAGGCCCCGGCCGTGGGTGTGGATACCCCTGAAGACCTGGAGCGCGTACGGCGCTTGCTGGAGGCCTGATGCGCGTTCTGTTCGTCTGCCTCGGCAATATCTGCCGCTCGCCGACTGCCGAAGGCGTGCTGCGCCATCAGCTCGAGGCCGCCGGCCTCGGTGACGTGGTGCACGTCGCCTCCGCCGGTACCGGCGACTGGCATGTCGGCAAGGCGCCCGACAGCCGTACCTGCAAGGCCGCGCTGGCCCGCGGCTACGACCTGTCGCGCCAGCGCGCCCAGCAGGTCAAGGCGGCGCATTTCGCCGAGTACGACCTGGTCCTGGCCATGGACAAGAGCAACCTCGGCAACCTGCAGGCCCTGCGCCCGCACAACGCCACGGGCGAGCTCGACCTGTTCCTGCGCCGTTATGGCGCGGCCCTGGACGAAGTGCCTGACCCTTACTACGGCGGTGCCGAAGGTTTCGAGCAGGTCCTGGACCTGATCGAGGCGGCGTGCCATGAGCTGGTCGTGGAAATCAAGGGGCGGTTATGACGGCGAACTGGCAGGAGCGGGTATCGCTCAAGCCCTACAACACTTTCGGCATCGACGTCAGTGCCCGTTATTTCACCCAGGCCCATGACGACAACGAGGCCCGCCAGGCGCTGGCCCAGGCCGCTGCGCGGCAGGTGCCGGTGCTGGTCATTGGCGGTGGCAGCAACCTGCTGCTGTCCCGCGATGTCGACGCCCTGGTGCTGCATATGGCCAGCCGTGGGCGACGCCTGCTCAGCGATGACGGCGAGCACGTGGTGGTCGAGGCCGAGGCCGGCGAGCCCTGGCATCCGTTCGTGCAGTGGAGCCTCGATCAGGGTCTGTGCGGGCTGGAGAACCTCAGCCTGATCCCCGGTACCGTCGGCGCTGCGCCGATGCAGAACGTCGGCGCCTATGGCGTGGAGATCAAGGACGTGTTCGCCGGCTTGACCGCGCTGGACCGCGAGACTGGCGAGCTGCGTGACTTCTCGCTGGAGGCGTGCGGTTTCGGGTATCGCGACAGCCTGTTCAAGCGCAATCCGGGCCGCTGGCTGATCCTGCGCGTGCGCTTTGCGCTGAGCCGGTCGTTGCAGGCGCACCTGGACTACGGCCCGGTGCGTCAGCGCCTGGCGGAGCAGGGTATCGAGCAGCCGACCGCGCAGGCGATCAGCGATGCGATCTGCAGTATTCGTCGGGAAAAGCTGCCGGATCCGGCTGAGCTGGGTAACGCCGGGAGCTTCTTCAAGAATCCTGTGGTGCCTGCTGCGTTGGCCGAGCGCATTCGTGCCGAGCATCCTGGCGTGGTGGCGTATCCGCAGGCCGACGGCCAGGTGAAGCTGGCGGCCGGCTGGTTGATCGAGCTGGCGGGGTGGAAGGGGTATCGCGATGGCGATGCCGGTGTGCACCGTTTGCAATCGCTGGTGCTGGTCAACTACGGCCAGGCGAGCGGGGCGCAGTTGCATGGGCTGGCGCAGCGGATCCAGGCGGATATCCTTGAGCGCTTTGGGGTCGAGCTGGAGATGGAGCCGAACCTGTACTGACTCTATCGCGGGGCAAGCCCGGATCACCAATAGAGCCGTTACCATCCCGGCAAAGAAAAAGCCCCGCCAGTTCGCACTGGCGGGGCTTTTTCATTCAGCCGAGGCTATCAACCGTGATGAGGCTTGTGCTCATCGGCGGTTTCCAGCGCTTGCGCAGGGGCGGCTTCGGCAGCGGCCTGGGCGGCAGCGGCGGCTGCAGCTTCGGCTTCGCGCTTGCGGCGACGCACTTCACGTGGGTCGTTCGGGGCGCGGCCGTTGGCCAGCATCGCCGAAGGCGCTTCGACCGGGGCCGGTGCTTCCTCGGGCGCCTGCTCGGCAACGATCGGCGCAGGCTCGGCGGCAGGTGCTTCAGCCACTTCCGGCTGGGCCTCGACCACTGGCTCGACGACCGCTACAGGCTGCTCGGCTACCGGGGCTTCGACCACGGTGGCTTCGACTACCTGCGGCTGCTCGATTTCACCGGCTTCCACGGCAGGGGCTTGCACCGCCTCGGCGACGACGGCAGGCTGCTCGGCAGGGGCTTCTTCGACCACTGGCTGCGGCGCTACTTCGACCACCGGTTCGATGCTCGGCTCGACGGCGACCACTGGCTCGCTGACCGGTTGCTCGACCACCGGGGCGATGGCGACCTGCTCGGCCACGACCTCGGTGATTTCCACCTGGGTTTCGGCGACAGCGGCGCTGGCGCGCTCGGCCTGCTGGTTGGCTTGGGCTTCGGCATCGGCGCTGATGTTGCTGGTGGCAACGGCGGCGATGACGGCAGTGCCGGCGGCCAGTTCAGCACCCAGCTCGGTGGCCTGGTGCTGTTGTGGCTGCTGCTCTTCGCCGGCGTCTTCGTCGCCTTCGATCAGCTCGCCATTGGCATTGCGCTGGCGCTCACGACGGTTGCTGCGACGACGCTGGCCACGGGAGCGGCGGCGCGGACGCTCGCCATCGGCGCCTTCCTGCTCGTCCTGCAGCAGTTCGTCGTTCGGCAGTTGCTCTTCGGCGAGCTCGGCGGCCTGTTCGACGGCCTGCGCCTCAGGGCGCAGCTGGCGCTCTTCACGCGGAGCGCGTTCTTCACGTGGCGCACGCTCTTCACGAGGGGCGCGTTCTTCACGCGGTGCACGCTCTTCACGTGGTGCGCGTTCTTCACGCGGTGCACGTTCTTCACGCGGTGCGCGTTCTTCACGTGGCGCGCGCTCTTCGCGAGGGGCACGTTCTTCACGTGGTGCGCGCTCTTCACGGGCTACACGTTCCTCACGTGGTGCACGCTCTTCACGCGGGGCGCGTTCTTCGCGGGCGGCCGGGGCCGGTGCGGCATCCAGGGGCTCACGCAGTTCGCGCACGCGCTCTTCACGGTTGCCACGGCGGTCTTCGCGCGGCTGGCGCTGACGCTCTTCGCGTGGGGCGCGTTCTTCACGCGGTGCACGCTCTTCGCGTGGCTGGCGCTCTTCACGCGGGGCGCGCTCGCTGCGTTCTTCACGCGGCTTGCGGTCTTCCTCGCGGCGGCCATTGCGGTTGCGGCTCTGCTGGCGACCGTTGCGGCGCTCTTCGTTGCGTGGCGAACGCTCGGTGGCCGGTTTTTCGGTGGTGACGGCCGGTGCGGCGGCAGGTTCTTCCTTGCCGGCGAACAGGCTGACCAGCGACTTGACCAGGCCCTTGAACAGGCTTGGCTCCGGTACGCTAGGCGCCGCTGTCACGGGTGCGGCTGGCTGCTCTTCGACGGCGGCCGGTACCGGTGCGTTGGCGCGGGCTGGTGCGGTCTTCACCGCAGCTTCCTGGCGTACCAGGGTGCGGGTGGCGGTCGGCAGCGGGGCTTCTTCGGTCTCGGCCGAGGCGATTTCGTAGCTGGACTGGTTGTTCAGCACGTCCGGGTTGTCGTCGCGCAGGCGCTGAACTTCGAAGTGCGGGGTTTCCAGGTGATCGTTCGGCAGGATGATGATGCGCGCGCGAGTGCGCAGTTCGATCTTGGTGATCGAGTTGCGTTTCTCGTTGAGCAGGAAGGCGGCCACCGGGATCGGCACCTGGGCGCGCACCTCGGCGGTGCGGTCCTTCAGGGCTTCTTCCTCGATCAGGCGCAGGATTGCCAGCGACAGCGACTCGACGTCACGGATGATGCCGGTACCCGAGCAGCGCGGGCAGACGATGCCGCTGCTCTCGCCCAGCGATGGGCGCAGGCGCTGGCGGGACATTTCCAGCAGGCCGAAGCGCGAGATGCGGCCGACCTGCACACGGGCGCGGTCGGCCTCGAGGCATTCGCGCACGCGTTCTTCGACGGCGCGCTGGTTCTTCGCCGGGGTCATGTCGATGAAGTCGATGACGATCAGGCCGCCGATGTCACGCAGGCGCAGCTGGCGGGCGATCTCTTCGGCCGCTTCCAGGTTGGTCTGCAGGGCGGTTTCCTCGATGTCGCTGCCCTTGGTGGCGCGCGCCGAGTTGATGTCGATGGAAACCAGCGCTTCGGTCGGGTCGATCACGATCGAGCCGCCGGACGGCAGGTCGACAACGCGCTGGAAGGCGGTCTCGATCTGGCTTTCGATCTGGAAGCGGTTGAACAGCGGCACGCTGTCTTCGTACAGCTTGACCTTGCTGGCGTACTGCGGCATCACCTGGCGGATGAAGGTCAGGGCTTCTTCCTGGGCGTCGATGCTGTCGATCAGCACTTCGCCGATGTCCTGGCGCAGGTAGTCGCGGATGGCGCGGATGATGACGTTGCTTTCCTGGTAGATCAGGAACGGCGCGGTACGGTCCAGCGAGGCTTCCTTGATGGCGGTCCACAGCTGCAGCAGGTAGTCGAGGTCCCACTGCATTTCTTCGCTGCTGCGGCCAAGGCCAGCGGTACGCACGATCAGGCCCATGTCGCCCGGAACGGTCAGGCCGTTCAGTGCTTCACGCAGCTCGTTGCGCTCTTCGCCTTCGATGCGGCGGGAGATGCCGCCGGCGCGCGGGTTGTTTGGCATCAGCACCAGGTAGCGGCCGGCCAGGCTGATGAAGGTGGTCAGGGCGGCGCCTTTGTTGCCGCGCTCTTCCTTCTCGACCTGGACGATGACTTCCTGGCCTTCGCTCAGGACTTCCTTGATGTTGACCCGGCCTTCAGGGGCTTTCTTGAAGTATTCGCGGGAGATTTCCTTCAGCGGCAGGAAGCCGTGACGTTCGGAGCCGAAGTCGACGAAGGCGGCTTCAAGGCTGGGCTCGATCCGGGTGATCTTGCCTTTGTAGATGTTGGCCTTTTTCTGCTCACGGGCACCGGACTCGATGTCCAGGTCGTAGAGGCGTTGGCCGTCCACCAGGGCTACACGCAACTCTTCGGGTTGAGTTGCGTTAATCAGCATTCTTTTCATGTTGTACCGTCGGTTTCCGGGCTGCCGGAAACGGCGTTCGGCACACACGACTTTTCATGATCGGTGCCAAGGTGCGCAAAGGGTGGCGAACCACCCCCGTGTCTGACGACGTTCGGCACCAGCCGGTTGCCCAGCCTGCCGTTGTCGCGACGACGCGTCCTGTTTTGCGGTGCCAAAAGACCTGTCGAGCTTTTCGAAGGTTATCCGAATCAATCGAGCGGGCCTGGTGCACTCAGTCAGGAGGAGGAATCAACCGGTCGTCCGTGGATGCCACAAGGGCGTCTGTTCAGGACCTTGCCCGCTCATCGCCCGTTGAGTGGGGCGGTGGGTCGGGTTCGGTGCCACACGGTCCGAAGGCTGTGCATCTCCACCCTGCACGTATCCCTGAAAATTCGGTGCTGCCGCGCGCTGAATCCGCAACGGGTTGCATTTTTCGCCAGCCCGGTTCCGGGCTGGCGCCATGACATATCCAAGGCAGGTATTTCCGAAGCATTCGCCCGAATGCGCGGAAACGACGGTGGCGGGCAGAGGTACGGCGAAAAGAAGCGGGTAAGCAGGTGAAACACCGCACTTGTCGTTTTTTTTCGGTCTTCTCTACACAGCGCTGGTGGCGATTCCAGGCATTTAGTTAAACTGGCAAACGCTCCGTAGGACGGCCTCGCGTCCTCGGAATTGCGATGGTCAGGGCCGGCGTAGAGCCTGATGCCGCTGGCCTGCCGCTTTTGGCGGCGTTCGCGACTATAGCAGTTATGATTAAGTGCTTCAATTCCATAAAAAATTGTTATGATCCCGCCATGACGACCAATACCCCTCCGACTTCCGGCGTTCAGCTGATCGAAGTCGCGCCGGAGCTTGCCGGCCAACGCATCGACAATTTCCTCATCACCGCGCTCAAGGGCGTGCCCAAGACGCTGGTCTACCGCATCCTGCGCAAGGGCGAGGTGCGGGTCAACAAGGGCCGGATCAAGCCTGAGTACAAGCTGCAGGCCGGCGACATCGTGCGGGTGCCGCCGGTGCGCCTGCCCGAGCGTGACGAGCCCGCGCCCGTGGCCCAGGGGCTGTTGCAGCGCCTGGAGGCTGCCATCGTCTATGAAGACAAGGCGCTGATCGTGATGAACAAGCCGGCCGGCATTGCCGTGCATGGCGGCAGCGGCCTGAGCTTCGGGGTGATCGAGGCGCTGCGCCAGTTGCGCCCCGACGCCAAGGAGCTGGAGCTGGTGCACCGCCTGGACCGCGACACCTCGGGCCTGTTGATGATCGCCAAGAAGCGCAGCATGCTGCGCCACCTGCATGCCGCGCTGCGCGGCGATGGCGTGGACAAGCGCTACATGGCGCTGGTGCGCGGCCATTGGCCGACCTCGAAAAAGCAGGTCAATGCGCCGCTGCAGAAGAGCAACCTGCGCTCCGGCGAACGCATGGTCGAGGTCAATGATGAGGGCAAGGACGCGCTGACGCTGTTCCGCGTGCTGCGCCGCTTCGGCGAATTCGCCACGATTGTCGAGGCGCGGCCGATCACCGGGCGCACCCACCAGATCCGCGTGCACACCCTGCATGCCGGGCACATGATCGCCGGCGACAGCAAGTACGGCGATGAAGACTTCAGCCGCGAGATTCGCGACCTGGGTGGCAAGCGCCTGTTCCTGCACGCCTACCAGTTGACCGTGCCGCTGCCCGACGGCGGCGAGCTCAAGCTCGAGGCGCCAGTGGACGAGATGTGGGCCAAGACCATTGCGCGGTTGGCGTCCTGAGCCATGAATAAAAGTTATGACCTGCTGATCTTTGACTGGGATGGCACGCTGGCCGATTCCATCGGGCGCATTGTCGAGGCCATGAACGTGGCCGCCGGGCGTGCCGGGGAGGCCGCCAGCAGCGACGAGGCGATCAAGGGCATCATTGGCCTGGCGCTGGGGGAGGCGATCGCCACCCTGTATCCGCATCTTGAGCCGCCGCAGGTGGAAACATTCCGCCAGCATTACGCCGATGTCTACATGGCGCTGGATCAACAGCCGTCGCCGCTGTTCGACGGTGTGGTCGAGTCGCTGGAAGCGTTCCGTGCCGAGGGGTATCGTCTGGCGGTGGCCACCGGCAAGGCGCGACGCGGTCTGGATCGGGTGCTCAAGGCCAATGGCTGGGAAAGCTACTTCGACATTACCCGGGCGGCCGACGAAACCCGCGGCAAGCCGCATCCGCTGATGCTCGAGGAGATTCTCGCTCATTGCCAGGTCGAACCCGGGCGGGCGCTGATGGTCGGAGATTCGGCGTTCGACCTGCAGATGGCCAGCAACGCTGGCATGCATTCGGTCGCCGTGGGCTATGGCGCCATGTCGCTGCAGGCCCTGGCCGAATTTGGCCCGCAGGTGTGCATCGAGCATTTTTCCCAGTTGCGCGAATGGCTGGCTGAGCCTGCGCAGATCAATTTCCAAGGTAGGTGAGCATGACTGACGAGTGGAAGGCGCCCGAGGCCGATGAGGCTGGCGAGGAGCGCAAGAGCTGGAAGCTGCTGGAGAAGACCTTGCTGGCGGGGGTCCAGGAGCAGCGTCGGGCGCGGCGCTGGGGGATCTTCTTCAAGCTGCTGACCTTTGTTTACCTGTTTGGCATCCTATTCCTGTTCACGCCATTGATGGATGTGGACAAGGCTGCCTCGCGTAGCGGCAGCCATACCGCGCTGGTCGAGGTGCGCGGGGTGATCGCCGATCAGGAGCCTGCCAGCGCCGACAATATCGTCAAAAGCCTGCGCGAGGCGTTCAAAGATCCGAAGACCAAGGCCGTGGTCATGCGCGTCAACAGCCCGGGCGGCAGCCCGGTGCAGGCGGGCTATGTGTACGACGAGATCCGTCGTCTGCGCGCCGAATATCCGGCCATCAAGCTGTACGCGGTGATCGCCGACCTGGGTGCCTCCGGCGCCTACTACATTGCCAGCGCGGCCGACGAGATCTATGCCGACAAGGCCAGCCTGGTCGGCTCCATCGGCGTCACCGCGGCGGGCTACGGCTTTGTCGGGGCCATGGATAAGCTGGGCGTGGAGCGGCGTACCTACACGGCGGGCGAACACAAGGCCTTCCTTGATCCGTTCTCGCCACAGAAGCCGGAAGAAACCGCGTTCTGGCAGGGTGTGCTGGATACCACGCACCGCCAGTTCATCACCATGGTCAAGCAGGGGCGTGGCGAGCGCCTGAAAGACAAGGATCACCCTGAGTTGTTCAGCGGGCTGATCTGGTCGGGCGAGCAGGCCAAGGAGCTGGGGCTGGTGGACGGGCTGGGTAGCGCAAGCTATGTCGCCCGCGAAATCGTGGGTGAGAAGGAGCTGGTGGACTTCACCGTGCAGGAGTCGCCGTTCGATCGTTTCTCCAAGCGCATCGGTGCCAGTGTGGCGGAGCGCATGGCGCTGTACATGGGCTTCCAGGGGCCTTCGCTGCGTTGATCTGAAGTCGGCGTGGCATTCATCGCGGGGTAAGCCCGCTCCCACAGGTCGCTCATCGGCCTGGTGGGAGCGGGCTTGCCCCGCGATTGCATTTTCAAGGCACCTGCACGCCTTCCTTGTGCAGCATGTCCACCAGCCGAATAAGCGGTAGCCCGATCAGGCTCGTGGCGTCGCAGCCGTGGGTGCTCTGGAACAGGCTGACCCCCAAGCCCTCCGCCTTGAAGCTGCCGGCGCAGTCCAGCGGCTGCTCGGCTGTCACGTAGCGCTCCACGCACTCCCGATCCAGCTCGCGCATCGTCACGGTAAACGGCACGCAATCGACCTGGCAGTGGCCTGTGGCGCTGTTCAGCAGTGCCAGCCCGGTGAGGAAGGTGACTTGCTGTCCGCTGGCCTCCAGCAACTGCTCGCAGGCGCGTTCGAAGGTGTGGGGCTTGCCGAGGATCTGCTCGCCCAGTACCGCCACCTGGTCGGAGCCGATGATCAGGTGGTCGGGGTGACTGGCGGCCAGGGCTTCGGCTTTCTGTCGGGCCAGGCGGCGGACCAGCTCGACGGCGGGCTCGCCATCGAGGCGCCGTTCGTCAAGGTCGGGGCTCGCCCAGGTGAAGGGCAGGCGCAGGCGGGTGAGCAGTTCGCGGCGGTAGGGCGAGCTGGAAGCCAGTAACAAGGGAAGCATGGTAGACTCCTGGGCAATTGCCCCGAATTCTAACATGCGAGATGGCACCTAATTTCCTTTGACAGGGAGGGGGTGCATCCCTAGAATGCTGCGCCTATGTTGAATGACCCGATTCCACCTCACGTTGACCCGCGCAAATTGGCTGATCGTGGCGTAACCCTCGAAGGTTCGCTGCAACTCGCTGATTTGGAAAGACTCTGCGACCCGCTTTCCGACAATGTCGGTACGGTGCAGGCGAAGTTCGATTTTGAACGAGATGAACAGCACGTGGTGGTTATCCACAGCGCGCTGGATGTCGAAGTCAAGATGGTTTGCCAGCGTTGTCTTGAGCTGGTCACCCTGCCGATCCACAGCGAATGTACGTACGCCGTGGTGAAGGAGGGTGCGAACACCCAGTCGTTGCCGAAAGGCTATGACGTGCTGGAACTGGGCGAAGATCCATTGGATCTGCAGGCGCTGGTCGAGGAAGAGCTTTTGCTTGCCCTGCCAATCGTGCCTGCTCATCATCCGGAAGAATGCCAGCAGCCGGCGGGACTCGATGAGCCCGAGCCGAGCAAGGACGAGGTATCGCGGTCCAACCCGTTCAGTGTATTGGCGCAGTTAAAGCGTGACCCAAACGTTTAGGAGTTAATCAATTATGGCTGTTCAGCAGAACAAAAAATCCCGCTCTGCCCGTGACATGCGCCGTTCGCACGACGCTCTGTCGGCAGAAGCTCTGTCGGTAGAGAAGAGCACCGGTGAAGTACACCTGCGTCACCACGTTTCGCCAGAAGGCGTATACCGTGGTCGCAAAGTGATCGACAAGGGCGCTGACGAGTAATCCTTGTCCGCTCAGATCATCGCGATCGACGCAATGGGCGGGGACTTCGGTCCCCGCAGCATTGTCCAGGCTAGCATTGCCTGCCTATCGGCTACCCCCTCGCTGCACCTGACCCTCGTCGGTCAACCCTCCCTCCTTGAAGATCTTGTCGGCGGCCTTGCGGCTGCGGATCGCGCGCGCCTGCAGATTGTCGCGGCCAGCGAAGTGATCGGCATGGACGAGCGGCCATCGCAGGCGTTGCGGGGCAAGCCGGACTCGTCGATGCGCATTGCCCTCGAACTGGTGCGTGATGGCAAGGCCCAGGCCTGCGTAAGTGCCGGCAATACCGGCGCGCTCATGGCCTTGTCGCGTTTCGTGCTCAAGACCTTGCCCGGTATCGATCGCCCGGCGATGGTGGCGGCGATCCCGACCCAGGCCGGCTACTGCCAGCTGCTTGACCTCGGCGCCAACGTCGACTGCAGCGCGGAAAACCTCTACCAGTTCGCCGTGATGGGCTCGGTGGCCGCCCAGGCCCTGGGCGTTCATCGGCCACGGGTGGCGCTGCTCAATATCGGTACCGAGGACATCAAGGGCAACCAGCAGGTCAAGCTGGCCGCCAGCCTGTTGCAGAACGCCCGGGGGCTGAACTACATCGGTTTCGTCGAGGGTGACGGGCTGTACCGTGGCGAGGCGGACGTGGTGGTGTGCGACGGTTTCGTCGGCAATATCCTGCTCAAGTCCAGCGAAGGCCTGGCGACCATGATCGGTGCGCGCATCGAGGCGTTGTTCCGTGGCGGGCTGTTGGCGCGGGCGGCGGGGGCCATGGCCATGCCGTTGCTCAAGCGCCTGCAGGCCGACCTGGCGCCGGCGCGACACAATGGCGCAAGCTTCCTGGGGTTGCAGGGCATCGTCATCAAGAGCCATGGCTCGGCGGGTGTGCAGGGTTTGCAGAGCGCGATCCAGCGGGCGCTGATCGAGATCCAGGAGAACCTGCCGCAGCGTCTGCACGGGCGTCTTGAAGACCTGTTGCCGTGATGCGGCCAAAACAGGTCTTAGGCATATCCGCGATGAAGTGCTTAAATGTGACCGCTTGGTCCGCCGTTCCATCCAAGCTTTCAGATTGCGCGTCTGGCCCGCGGCCTGGCGCACCCTATCCGACGACAAGATCATAAGGGCTTGTTCAATGTCTGCATCCCTCGCATTCGTCTTTCCTGGTCAAGGTTCCCAGTCGCTGGGCATGCTCGCAGAGCTGGGCGCCGAAAAACCGGTAATCGTCGAGACCTTCAAGGAAGCGTCCGAGGCCCTGGGCTACGACCTGTGGAAACTGGTCCAGGAAGGCCCGGAAGAACAACTCAACCAGACCGACAAGACCCAGCCGGCCATTCTGACCGCCTCCATCGCCTTGTGGCGCCTGTGGCTGGAAGAGGGTGGCGCGCAGCCGGCCTTCGTCGCCGGGCACAGCCTGGGTGAATACAGCGCCCTGGTCGCCGCTGGCAGCCTGTCGCTGAAAGATGCCGTGCGCCTGGTCGAGCGCCGTGGCCAGCTGATGCAGGAGGCCGTGCCTGCCGGTCATGGTGCCATGGCCGCCATCCTTGGCCTGGACGACGCCGTGGTGGTCGAGATTTGCGCCGAAGCCGCCGAAGACGAAGTGGTCAGCGCGGTGAACTTCAACTCGCCGGGCCAGGTGGTCATCGCCGGCAACAAGGCTGCGGTCGATCGTGCCATCGAGCTGTGCAAGGCCAAGGGCGCCAAGCGTGCCCTGCCATTGGCGGTCAGCGTGCCATCGCACTGCGCCCTGATGAAACCGGCCGCCGAGCGCTTCGCCGAGTCGGTCAACGCCATCGAATGGAAAGCGCCGCAGATCCCGGTGGTGCAGAACGTCACCGCGGCGATCGCCGCCGACCTCGATGCCCTCAAGCAGGACCTGCTGGCGCAGCTGTACCAGCCGGTACGCTGGGTCGAGTGCGTGCAGGCCCTGGCCGAGCGCGGTGCGGTGAACCTGGTCGAATGCGGCCCGGGCAAGGTCCTGGCTGGCCTGAACAAGCGTTGCGCCGACGGCGTGACCACCTACAACCTCAACACCCCAGACGCTGTCGCCGCCACCCGTGCGGCGCTGGCCTGAATTCGGAGAAGCTTGCATGAGCCTGCAAGGTAAAGTTGCACTGGTCACCGGCGCCAGCCGTGGTATCGGCCAGGCCATCGCCCTCGAACTGGGCCGCCAGGGCGCGACCGTGATCGGTACCGCCACCACCGCTTCCGGTGCCGAGCGTATCGCCGCTACCCTGAAAGAGCACGGCATCAACGGCACCGGCCTTGAGCTGAACGTCACCAGCGCCGAGTCCGTGGATGCGGTGCTGGGCGCCATCGGCGAGCAGTTCGGCGCGCCGGCCATCCTGGTCAACAACGCCGGTATCACCCGCGACAATCTCATGCTGCGCATGAAGGACGATGAGTGGTTCGATGTGATCGACACCAACCTCAACAGCCTCTACCGTCTGTCCAAGGGCGTGCTGCGCGGCATGACCAAGGCCCGTTGGGGCCGTATCATCAGCATCGGTTCGGTGGTGGGTGCCATGGGCAACGCCGGCCAGGCCAACTATGCTGCCGCCAAGGCCGGCCTGGAAGGCTTCAGCCGTGCCCTGGCCCGTGAAGTGGGTTCGCGTGGCATCACCGTCAATTCGGTGACCCCAGGCTTCATCGACACCGACATGACCCGTGAGCTGCCAGAAGCGCAGCGCGAGGCCCTGCAGAAGGAAATTCCGCTGGGCCGCCTGGGCCAGGCCGAGGAAATCGCGAAAGTGGTTTCCTTCCTGGCTTCCGACGGCGCAGCCTATGTCACCGGCGCCACCGTGCCGGTGAACGGCGGGATGTACATGTAAAACCGCAACTCAATGTGACGGATTGCTTCAAAAAAGAGTCATACTCCGAGCCTAAAATCCGTTATAAAGCTGCAACCAGATTCCGGGCAGAGGGCCCGGTGACTTGGTGGAAGGCGCGTTACGCTTGAAAAGCAGGCGTCTTCCTATAAACTTGGTCACCGGCCAGCTGCCTGACATATGTCCATTAGGAGTGAAAACTAGGTATGAGCACCATCGAAGAACGCGTCAAGAAAATCGTCGCCGAGCAACTGGGCGTCAAGGCTGAGGAAGTCAAGAACGAATCTTCCTTCGTTGAGGACCTGGGTGCCGATTCGCTTGACACTGTTGAGCTGGTGATGGCTCTGGAAGAGGAATTCGAGACCGAAATCCCTGACGAAGAAGCCGAGAAGATCACTACCGTTCAAGCTGCCATCGACTACGTCAACGCCCACCAGGCCTAAGACGCTGTAGTCGACGCTTCTTGTCGGGAAAAACCGCACTGCCTTTGCCGGCGTGCGGTTTTTTCTTTGCGAGAGCCGGGGTTTGCTGCCATTCCATTCGCCATGGCAAGTGCACTGGCAAGAGACTCTGTTATTTGGAAATGAGGAGAGTACTGTGTCGCGTAGACGCGTCGTGGTCACTGGTATGGGTATGCTGTCGCCACTGGGTACCGATGTACCGAGCACCTGGCAGGGCATTCTGGCTGGCCGCAGTGGCATTGGTCCGATCGAACATACGGATCTGTCTGCCTACTCCACCCGTTTTGGCGGCTCGGTGAAGGGCTTCGAAGTCGAGCAGTACCTGTCGGCCAAGGAGGCCCGCAAGCTCGACCTGTTCATTCAGTACGGCCTGGCGGCCGGTTTCCAGGCGGTGCGCAATGCCGGGCTGGAAGTCACCGATGCCAACCGTGAGCGCATCGGCGTGGCCATGGGTTCGGGGATCGGCGGCCTGACCAACATCGAGGAAACCAGCCGTACCCTGCATGAGCAGGGGCCGCGGCGGATTTCGCCGTTCTTCGTGCCGGGATCGATCATCAACATGATCTCCGGCTTCCTGTCGATCCACCTGGGTCTGCAGGGTCCGAATTATGCAATCGCCACTGCCTGCACCACGGGCACCCACTGCATCGGCATGGCCGCGCGCAACATTGCCTACGGCGAAGCCGACGTGATGATCGCCGGTGGCGCCGAGATGGCCGCCTGCGGCCTGGGCATGGGCGGCTTTGGCGCGTCCCGCGCGCTGTCCACCCGCAACGACGAGCCGACCCGTGCCAGCCGTCCTTGGGACAAGGGCCGTGACGGCTTCGTGCTGTCCGATGGCGCCGGCGCCCTGGTGCTCGAAGAGCTGGAGCACGCCAAGGCCCGCGGCGCGACCATCTATGCCGAGCTGGTTGGTTTCGGCATGAGCGGTGACGCCTACCACATGACCTCGCCACCCGATTCCGGCGAAGGCGCCGCCCGTTGCATGGCCAACGCCCTGCGCGATGCCGGTATCCAGCCGCAAGAGGTCAGCTATATCAACGCCCACGGCACCTCGACGCCGGCTGGCGACGTGGCTGAAGTGGCTGCGATCAAGCGGGTGTTCGGCGAGCATGCCTACAAGCTGGCAGTGAGTTCGACCAAGTCGATGACTGGCCACCTGCTCGGCGCCGCCGGTGCGGTGGAGGCGATCTTCAGCGTCCTGGCGATCAACAGCCAGATGGCGCCGCCGACCATCAACCTGGATGAGCCGGACGAAGGCTGCGACCTGGACTTCGTGCCGCACCAGGCGCGCAGCATGCCAATTGACGTGGTGCTGTCCAACTCCTTCGGCTTTGGCGGTACCAACGGTTCGCTGGTGTTCCGCCGGTTCGCCGGCTGATGCTCAGCTGGATCGATGGCCAGGACGCGGCTGCGGTCAATCTGCAGAACCGTGGCCTGGCCTACGGCGATGGCCTGTTCGAGACCATCGCCGTGCGCGACGGCAGGCCCAGCCTGCTCGCGCAGCATCTCGACCGCCTGGCGCTGGGGTGCCAGCGCCTGGCGATCGAAGCCGACCTGACGCTGGTTCGCAATGAACTGTTGCAATTCGCCCGGCAACTGGGCGAAGGCGTCGCCAAGCTGATCCTGACCCGTGGCGACAGCCAGCGCGGCTATGCCCCGCTGGCCGGCGCGCAGGCACGGCGTATCCTGCAAGGCGGCCCCTTGCCGGCCTACCCGGCACAGCATGCCGAGGTCGGCGTGCGGTTGTTTCCCTGTGAGACGCGCCTTGCGGAACAACCGCTGCTGGCCGGGCTCAAACACCTCAACCGCCTCGAGCAGGTGCTGGCCCGTGCCGAATGGCAGGACAGCGCGTTTGCCGAAGGCTTGATGCGTGACGGCCAAGGGCGGGTGATCGAAGGGGTGTACAGCAACCTGTTCCTGGTGCGTGGCGGCGTATTGTTCACCGCCGACCTGAGCCGTTGCGGTGTGGCCGGGGTGATGCGTGCGGCATTGCTGGAACAGGCTGCGCTGCTGGGTATCCCCACGCAGGTGCGGGACTTGCCGATGGAGGCGCTGGAGCAGGCCGACGAGGTATTCGTCTGCAACAGTGTCTACGGCATCTGGCCCGTGCGTGAATTCGCCGCGCTGAACTGGCCGGCAGGGCCGCTCACCCGTAAACTGCAGGCCGTTGCCCGTACGTTACTGGATACCTGATTCGTGAGACGCAAATTCCTGCTGCTGCTGGAAATGAGCTTGATCCTCGCCGGCCTGGCACTGGGCTGGGCCGCCTGGAAGGTCAACTCGGTCCTGGAGCAGCCGCTGCAAGTGGCACAGGAGCGCATGCTCGACGTGCCCAATGGCACGACGCCAAACCGTATGTTCTACCGGATGCAAGGCGAAGGCCTGCTTGATGACCCGCTGTGGCTGCGCCTGTACTGGCGCTTCAACATGGCCGGCACGGCGCTGCACACCGGTGAATACCGCCTGACCCCGGGCATGACCGTGGGGCAGTTGTTCGATGCCTGGAAGCGTGGCGATGTGGTGCAGTACAACCTCACCCTGGTCGAGGGCTGGACGTTCCGCCAGGTGCGCGCCGCGGTGGCGAAGCATGAAAAGCTCAAGCACACCCTCGAAGGCCTGTCCGATACCGAGGTGATGGACAAGCTTGGTCATACCGGCGTGTTCCCCGAGGGCCGTTTCTTCCCTGACACCTATCGCTTCGTGCGCGGCATGAGCGATGTCGAGTTGTTGCAGCAGGCCTACATGCGCCTGGACGAAGTGCTGGCCAAGGAATGGGCCGAGCGCAGCACTGACCTGCCATATCGCGACCCGTACCAGGCGCTGATCATGGCCTCGCTGGTGGAGAAGGAAACCGGCATTCCCCAGGAGCGCGGGCAGATCGCCGGGGTGTTCGTGCGGCGCATGCGCCTGGGCATGATGCTGCAGACCGACCCCACCGTGATCTACGGCATGGGCGAGCGCTACAACGGCAAGATCACCCGCGCCGACCTGCGTGAGCCGACGCCCTACAACACCTACACCATGACCGGCCTGCCGCCGACGCCGATCGCCATGGTCGGGCGCGAGGCAATCCATGCCGCGCTGAACCCAAGCGATGGCTCGAGCTTGTACTTCGTCGCCCGTGGCGACGGCAGCCATGTGTTCTCCGATGACCTGGACGATCACAACAGCGCGGTGCGCGAGTTCCAGATCAAGCGGCGGGCGGATTACCGTTCGAGCCCTGCGCCGCAGGCCGAACCGACGACGCCCGAACCGCAGGCGACTCCTGACGCGGCCCCTGCGCCCGCACCTGAAAGCGACGCGCCGGCCCCCACCGATGAATCCGCGCCGGCTGATACGTCGGTGCCAGAAGACCCTAAGGAACGCTCGTGAGCGGTTTGTTTATCACCCTGGAAGGCCCCGAAGGCGCGGGCAAGAGCACCAATCGTGAGTATCTGGCGGCGCGCCTGCGCGAGCAGGGCGTCGATGTGGTCATGACCCGCGAACCCGGCGGCACGCCGTTGGCCGAGCGCGTCCGCGAACTGCTGCTGGCGCCGAGCGAGGAGCGCATGGCGGTCGACACCGAGCTGCTGCTGATGTTCGCCGCCCGCGCCCAGCACCTGGCCGAAGTGATCCGCCCGGCGCTGGCCCGTGGTGCCGTGGTGCTGTGCGATCGGTTCACTGACGCCACCTACGCCTACCAGGGCGGCGGCCGCGGTCTTTCGGTAGAGCGTATCGCCATCCTGGAGAGCTTTGTGCAGGGCGAGCTGCGCCCGGACCTCACCCTGGTCTTCGACCTGCCCGTGGAGGTCGGCCTGGCCCGCGCTGCGGCCCGTGGCCGGCTGGATCGCTTCGAGCAGGAGGGCCAGGCCTTCTTCGAGGCGGTGCGCCAGGCCTACCTGCAGCGCGCAGGCCAGCAGCCACAGCGCTATCGCCTGCTGGACGCCGCGCAGCCCTTGAGCGCGGTGCAACAGGCCATCGACGCCCTGGTGCCGGGCATCCTGGAGCGTTGCCGTGGCTGAGGCCTACCCCTGGCAGCAGGCGCTCTGGCAGCAACTGGCCGGGCGTGCCCAACACGCCCACGCCTACCTGCTGCACGGCCCCCAGGGCATCGGCAAACGGGCCCTGGCCGAGCGCCTGATGGCGCGGCTGTTGTGCCAGCAGCCACAGGGCCTGGATGCCTGCGGCCAGTGCAAGTCGTGCCTGTTGCTCAAGGCCGGCAGCCACCCGGACAACTTCGTGCTGGAGCCGGAGGAGGCCGACAAGCCGATCAAGATCGACCAGGTCCGTGAACTGGTGTCGTTCGTGGTGCAGACCGCCCAGCAGGGTGGGCGCAAGGTGGTGCTGATCGAGCCGGTGGAGGCGATGAACATCAATGCCTCCAACGCCTTGCTCAAAAGCCTGGAGGAGCCCTCCGGCGATACCGTGCTGTTGCTGGTCAGCCACCAGCCCAGCCGCCTGCTGCCGACCATCAAGAGTCGCTGCCAGCAGGTCGCCTGCCCGCAGCCAAGCCTGGAGCAGAGCCGTGCCTGGCTGGCCGGCGCGCTCGAAGGCAGCGACGAACAGGAGCGCGAAGAGCTGCTGACCCTGGCCGCGGGTTCGCCGCTGATGGCGGTCAGCCTGCAGGCCCAGGGCGTGCGTGAGCAGCGGGCGCTGGTTACCGAAGGGGTGAAGAAGCTGCTCAAGCAGCAGCAGTCGCCTACCCAGCTGGCCGAAGCCTGGAACACGGTGCCCCTGTTGCTGCTGTTCGACTGGTTCTGCGACTGGTCGCACCTGATCCTGCGTTATCAGTTGACCCAGGACGAAGAGGGTTTAGGCTTGCCCGACATGCGCAAGGTGTTGCAGTACCTGGCGCAGAAGAGCCGGCAGGCCAAGGTGCTCGAGGTTCAGGCGTGGATTCTCGAGCAGCGCCAGAAGGTGCTGGGCAAGGCCAACCTCAATCGTGTACTGCTGCTCGAAGCGTTGCTCGCCCACTGGGTGCAGCTGCCGGGCATGCGTTGATTTCCACCGCTCCCCTAATGTGTGTCGTGTTCCCATGCTTGTAGATTCCCATTGCCATCTCGACCGTCTCGATCTCAGTGCCCACCAGGGTTCCCTCGACGCCGCCCTGCAGGCGGCCCGCGAGCGTGGGGTAGGGCATTTCCTGTGCATCGGCGTCAGTGCCGAGAATGCCGGTGCGGTCAAGGCGTTGAGCGAGCGTTACGCCGATGTCGACTGCTCGGTGGGCGTGCACCCGCTCGACCTGGCGCCCGGTGAGACACCGGCCCTGGAGTGGCTGTTGCGCGAGCTGGCCCACCCGCACGTGGTGGCCATTGGCGAAACGGGCCTGGACTACCACTACGAGCCGGAAGCCGCCGAGTTGCAGCAGGCTTCGTTCCGCCTGCACCTGGAAGCCTCCCGGCAGACCGGCAAGCCGGTCATCGTGCACACCCGTGCGGCCCGCGAGGACACCCTGGCGCTGCTGCGCGAGGCCAGCCTGCCCCAGGCCGGCGTGCTGCATTGCTTCACCGAGGACTGGCCGATGGCCAAGGCCGCGCTGGACCTGGGCTATTACATCTCGTTGTCCGGCATCGTCACCTTCCGCAATGCCGATGCCCTGCGCGAGGTGGCCCGGCAGGTGCCGGTGGACCGCCTGCTGGTGGAGACCGATTCGCCGTACCTGGCGCCGATCCCGCACCGCGGCAAGCCGAACCTGCCGCAATACGTGCGGGACGTAGCCGAGTACGTGGCGTCGTTGCGCGGGGCGAGCTATGAGCAGCTGGCCGGGCAGACCACCGAGAACTTCAAGCGCTTGTTCCCGCTGGCGCGGGTGGCCTGAGGATTCCGCCCCCCCAAAAGCTTGGGGCCCGGACAAAAAAAACCCGGGTTCTGGGGGGGGAATCCGGGTTAAGACCATTAGGAGTAAAACAAAGGTACACGGTCCCTGGGCACCTTTATCGGCGCACCACTTGGGGGGGATGTGCCGCGCCAACACTTCAAGTATTGGCCAGGATTGGCGCGCTGCCAGCGGCTGTTGATCGTTTTTTAAACAGATTTGGAATACGTGCGCAGCCCCTTGCGCGATCAATGCATTGCCAATTGGCGAACCTGGCGCAGTACTTCGTCGATCAGGCGCTGGTCGGTATAGAAATGTGGGGAAAACCGCACGCCCGGGCCGCGCAGGGCGCAAATGACCCCCTGGCTGCCCAAGGCTCGATAAATGTCGGCGTTGGCGTGGCCATCGATGCTGAAGCTGACAATCCCTGCCCGCCGTGAAGGATCAGCAGGGCTGTGCACCTGCACGCCGGGGATCGCCAGTAAACCTTGATGCAGTTGCTCGACCCGCAGCCCCAGCTGTTCGGCGACCACCGCCATGCCCACATCCTCCAGCAGCGACAGGCTTGCTTCCAGCGCGCAGGCGCCGAGCATGTTCGGGCTGCCGCATTCGAAGCGCCGCGCGCTGCGTGCCGGTTGCCACTCGCGGCGCTCGAAGTCGCCGAGGTGTTCCAGCATGTGCCAGCCGTAGGCGTGCAGTTTCAACTGTCTGCGCAGTTCGCTACGGCAATAGAACACACCCAGCCCTTCTGGACCGAGCATCCACTTGTGGCCGTCGGCCATGGCGAAGTCGCACTGATAACGCTGTACATCGAAGGGCAGGGCGCCCACCTGCTGGATGGCGTCGATGCACAACAGCACGCCGCGCCGGCGGCAGGCGGCGCCGAGACGTGCCAGGTCCAGGCGCAGGCCGCTGGCGAACTGCACGGCGCTGACCGAGAGCAGTCGCGCCCGTGGACCGCAGGCGGCGAGCAACGCCGCTTCCGGGTCGGCGCCGGCCAGGCTCGCCTCGATCACCTCGACGCCATGGTTGGCCAGCGCTTGCCAGACCACGCGGTTGGAGGGGAACTCCTCGTCGCTGATGACGACCTGGTCGCCGGGCTGCCAGTCCAGGCCGAAGGCCACCAGCGACAGCGCCTGGGAGGTGTTGCCCACCAGGGCGATATCGCCGGTGGTGGGGGCATTGAGCAGGCGTGCCAGGCGTTCGCGCAGGCGTCGCTCGGTGGCCAGCCAGGCCGGATAAGCGCTGGCACCCAGGCGTACATTGTCACGGGCGAAGCTTGCCACGGCCTCGGCGGCCCGGCGTGGCCAGGGGCCGATTGCCGCGTGGTTCAGGTAGCACAGGCCCGGCGCCTGCTCGAACTCATCAAGAAACACAGACATGGTTGGAAGATCCGTGCATTTTGCCGCCAGTTAGGCATAATAATCCGCTTCGATTGTCATCCCAGTCCTTCTTATGCAGAAAGAACCTCGCAAGGTCCGTGAGTTTCGCCGTCGCGAACAAGAGATCCTCGACACGGCGCTCAAGCTGTTTCTCGAACAAGGTGAAGACAGCGTCACCGTCGAGATGATCGCCGACGCCGTGGGCATCGGCAAAGGCACGATCTACAAGCACTTCAAGTCCAAGGCGGAGATCTACCTGCGCCTGATGCTCGACTACGAGCGCGACCTGAACGCGCTGCTGCACTCGGCTGACGTCGACCGCGACAAGGAGGCCCTGTCGCGCGCCTACTTCGAGTTCCGCATGCGTGACCCGCAGCGTTACCGGCTGTTCGACCGCCTGGAAGAAAAGGTGGTCAAGGGCAACCAGGTGCCGGAAATGGTCGAGCAGTTGCACAGCATCCGAGCCTCCAACTTCGACCGCCTCACGCAATTGATCAAGGGGCGCATCAGCGAGGGCAAGCTCGAGGACGTGCCGCCTTACTTCCATTATTGCGCGGCCTGGGCCCTGGTCCATGGCGCCGTGGCGCTGTATCACTCGCCGTTCTGGAGCAACGTGCTCGAGGACCAGGAGGGCTTCTTCCAGTTCCTCATGGACATCGGCGTGCGCATGGGCAACAAGCGCAAGCGCGATCCGGAAGGCGCGAACTAAAGCCCTCGCAAGATGCCTGTCGACCTTCGCCAGGCATCCTCGCTTCAAGGCTTCGACAGGAAGGCTTGCAAAAACCTGATTTTTGAGTCAGGTTTTGCCGGCCCGATTCATCCATGCCGGAGTCATCCATGATCGTCGATCGTCAAGGCAGGCGCTTTCGCAACCTGCGCGTCAGCCTGACTGCTGCCTGCAACTATGCCTGCACCTACTGCGTGCCTGACGGCAAGCGCCTGGTGGCGGCGCAGGACGAGCTCACGGCGGATGCCCTGGCCCGCGGCGTGGCGTACCTGGTCGAGGCGGCCGGGGTGGAGCGGCTGCGCATCACCGGTGGCGAGCCGCTGGTGAGCCCGCGCCTGGAGGCCTTCCTCGGCGCGGTGGCCGGGCTGGGGCTCGAAGACATCAGCCTGACCACCAACGGCCAATTGCTCGCCCGCAAGCTCCCGCTGCTGCGCGACGCAGGTATCCGCCGGCTCAACGTCTCGCTCGACACCCTCGATGCCACGGCCTTTCGCCGCATCGCCCGCGGCGGCGACCTGGTCAGCGTGCTGGCGGGCATGGCCCAGGCCAGTGACGCGGGGATGGCGATCAAGGTCAACATGGTGCCGATGCGTGGGCAGAATCTCGACCAGGTGCTGCCGCTGCTCGACTACTGCCTCGAGCGCGGCTACGAGCTGCGTTTCATCGAGCTGATGCGCATGGGCCACCTGGCGCGTGATGGCAACGCCTTCCTGCAGCAGTTCGTAGGCCTGGAACAACTGCTGGCGCTGATCGGGCAGTCCCATGCCTATGAACAGGCGCCACGCCCGCTGGATGCCACGGCCTTGCGCTATCGCATTCCCGGCAAAGGTCATTTCGGGGTGATCGCCAACGAGAGCGTGCCATTCTGCCGCAGTTGCTCGCGCCTGCGCCTGTCGTCCACCGGCTGGCTGCATGGTTGCCTGTCGTCGAGTAACCGTCATTTTGTCGGTGACCTGCTCGACAAGCCCCGTCATCAAGCGCTTCCGGCATTGCAGCGGCTACTGGTTAAGGCCCTGGCGGACAAGCAGGATGTGGCATTTTCCGGTGATGTGATGGTGATGAAGGTGATCGGTGGCTGACTCTGGCGCAAAAGCTGCATCCTGCGGCTATTCGCCGGTTTTTCGTCACCGGTTTCTGGAGGAAAGATGCGTAGCCTGGTCTTGCTGCTGACGCTGATGGCGTTGGGCGGCTGCATGAATGTCAGCGATATGGGCGAGGGCGTCCGTTACCACATGAGTGATGCGGGCCTGCTGGATCACAGCGACACCACCCGTACCCTGTCGATCCGCTTGCAGCCGGA
Organism: Pseudomonas sp. CCOS 191; assembly: GCF_001007005.1. Classification (NCBI taxonomy): domain Bacteria; kingdom Pseudomonadati; phylum Pseudomonadota; class Gammaproteobacteria; order Pseudomonadales; family Pseudomonadaceae; genus Pseudomonas; species Pseudomonas sp. CCOS 191. The sequence continues at coordinate 4,272,461 of NZ_LN847264.1, read as the reverse complement.
CTCGTTCATCTTCATCGGCCAGGGCGCTTTCGTGCCACCGGGCAAGGGGCCGGTGCCACGGCAGAACGCAGTGGCCGAGGAGGCCTTCAAGAGCTTCGTCGAGTACTTCCCGTTGGTGCGCCGTGCCCAAGGCCCCCTGGGGCTTGAGGACGCGATCGCCGAAGCCCGTTCGGTCGGCGCCGATTACGTGCTGTACACCCGTTTCGCCCGTACCGACGACCGTATCGGCAACGGTGACGAATGGTATGACGAGCAGGCCGTCGACCGCCTGGGCTGGGACCGTGGCGTGGTACAGATGATGTTGATCGAGACCAGCACCCGTTATCTGATCGACACGGCCCGGATCAAGAGTCGCGGCGGTTTGTTGACGTTCCACGACAACACGCCACAGGATTTGCTTGCCGCGCCAATGCGCGAGTACGCTCGTAGCCTCCTGGGCATGAGCAACTGAGCGAGCGAGTCATGAGCGATTCCGGCAAGGCCAGCGATCTGCTGGCGCAGATCCCCGCGCACAAGGGGCTGCCCCCGGTGCACCTGTGGAACCCGGATTTCTGCGGCGACATCGACATGCGCATCGCGCGTGACGGCACCTGGTACTACCTGGGCACGCCGATTGGCCGCAAGCCGATGGTGCGGCTGTTCTCCACCATCATTCGCCGCGATGGCGACGACTACTTCCTGGTCACGCCGGTGGAGAAGGTCGGTATCACGGTGGATGACGCGCCGTTCGTGGCTGTGTTGCTCGACGTGCAGGGCAGTGGCGAGCAGCAGGTATTGCGCTTCACCAGCAACGTCGAGGACCTGGTCGAGGCCGGGCCGGACCATCCGCTGCGGGTCGAGCTCGATCCAGTCACCCAAGAGCCTTCGCCCTATGTGCTGATGCGCGGCAATCTCGAGGCGCTGGTCCATCGCAACGTGTTCTACCAGCTGGTGGAACTGGCGGTGCCGCGCGAGATCGACGGGGAGGAGTGGCTTGGGGTTTGGAGCCGGGGCACGTTCTATCCGATTGGGCGTGCTGCCTGACGATGGCATTGTCGGCGTAGTTCAGCCCCATCGACGGGCATTCTTGCTCTTGACCGGCCGGACCCTATACTCCAAGTCCCCAAGAACAACAGCAAGGAGCCCGGGCCATGTCACTGGAAAAGCAAGGCAGTTGCCTCTGCGGCAAAACCCGACTGAGTGTCAAACTCGAGAATAACCATGTCAGCGCTTGCCATTGCAGCATGTGCCGCAAATGGACCGGCGGCCCGCTGCTGGCAGTGCAATGCACCGAGCCCCCAGCCATCGAAGGCCCGACCCCCATCGCCTATGACTCCTCTCCCTGGGCCCAGCGCGGCTTCTGCGGCCAGTGCGGCACGCATCTGTTCTACCGCCTGAAAGAGAGCGACATGTACGTCGTACCGGTTGGCCTGCTTGATGGCGAGGGTGACTGGAGCTTCACCGAGCAGATATTCGTCGACGAACAGCCCGCCTGGTATTGCTTCAAGAACGAGACCAGGAACCTCACCGGCCAACAGGTCTTCGACCAGTTCGCCCCCACCTGACACAGCTCGTCTTGCCAAACCTGCGCATTCCTGAGAAAACGGCGGCCACGAAAAACCGCTTCGAGGAACCTGCCATGAGCAGTGAGCTGCAAGTCATCGATCTACAGGAAGGCGACGGCAAGGCCGTGGTCAAGGGTGCGCTGATCACCACCCAGTACCGCGGCACCCTGGCCGACGGCAGCGAGTTCGATTCCTCATGGGCGCGTGGCAAACCATTTCAGTGCGTCATCGGTACCGGCCGGGTAATCAAGGGCTGGGACCAGGGCCTGATGGGCATGCGTGTGGGTGGCAAGCGCAAGCTGCAGGTACCGGCGCACCTGGGTTATGGCGAACGCTCGGTCGGTGCGATTCCGCCGAATTCGGACCTTACGTTCGAGATCGAGTTGCTGGAAGTGCTGACCCGCGACGATTGATGGGCAGCTTGCGCGTTTACTCGGTGTGCAAATGGCAGAACATCAAGTTCATTAAGTCCTTCAAGGCCCCTCATGGCTGGGAAGCGGCTGATGAAGAGTTTGCGCTGTGATGTTAGTTGCTTGATTTAGGAAGTTTCCCACCCGCATATCGGACGTTTACTGGTGTTTGAAAAGGTATTGCCGGAGCTATCGTGCCTGGTGCTCATGGATCTTTGTCCAGAGCCCTACACAAGAGATGCTCCGCATGCCATTTGAAAAGACCTATCACGTCGTTGCGCAACACGGCGTGGCATTCAATATTTTCGAGTTCACCGTCAAGCCTTCCGAGCGTTGTCGGCTCAATGAACTGTGTTTTCCGAACGCGCGTCGGCACAACTATCAAATCGTCAGAAAGGTGATGGAGGTTTACGACCGAATGCATGCGGGGGCATTCTCCTGCTTTATCTCAGTCGCAATATCGCTGCCTCTGAACCGCATTCAGGGCGATGCGCTGAATGCTCAGCGTTGGACCATAACCGGGTTGGTATCGGCTGCCGTGGGTTCGACGGTCGGGGTGCTCGCTGGAGGTTTTATATCGGGTGGTCTGGCTAAAACCGCTACCGCAGCATTCGTGGCAAGCCGCCTGCCCACTTATCACTCTGGCGATGTCCTGGTTTCAATCAGTGCAAAGGTCAAAGGTGGCATTGGCCCTCAACACACCTCGACCTCAATGATCGTCACTGCGTGAGAACCGCCAATGTACGAGGATCCTGTCCAGGTAGCCCTGTCGCTATTCATAGGTTTTGCCATCGATCGTTGGCTGAGGTCTCCCCGGCTGCGTACATGGCTTGGCTTGAGCCTGTTCACTGCCGGGGCGCTGGGTATGCTGTTCTTCCATCGTGAAACGCTCAATGGGGTTGATGTGGTGTTGTGGAAGTCCTTCGCTATCGTGTTGGGTATATGTCTGGTTGTTTTTCGAGACCGCTATACAGATGCGCTATGACGTTGCTCTTGAAATGGATCGGTTCAAGTCTTCGCGTCTGACCCGCGACGATTGAACCGCGCGCAATAATTCAGCAACACCGATGCGCTAAGGTGCTGATTGTCCAAGGAAGGTATGTGCAGTCATGGAGGAACCAAACGGGCCGCAGGCACTCTGAGCCTCACTCGCTGCCAAGGATGGCGATCACGACAGGGACATGTGGCGGGGCAACCCGATATCCAGTGCCACATAGAGTCCGCCCTGTATGAAGCTGCCAGCCTTCCTTCGCCGTCGCCGCCACCTGTTGTTGAGCCTGACGCTCGTCGCCGCCGCCGTGCCGCTGGCTCTGGATGTGGTCGAGAGCCGGGCGCAGCCGGTCGACGGGACCCAGACCCTGGTCTTCCTGCGCCACGCCGAGAAGCCCGGCGAGGGCCTCGGGCAGTTGAACTGCCAGGGCCTGAACCGCGCCCTGGACCTGGCCACCCTGTTGCCCGAGCGTTTCGGCGATGCCGACTACGTCTTCGCCGCCAACCCTTCACGAGGTGTCGAGGAGGGCAGCGAGGACGAGCGCTACAGTTACATCCGCCCGCTGATGACCATCAGCCCCGCGGCCATCCGCCTCGGTTTGCCGGTCAACATCGACTACGGCGCCAACGACACGGCCGCGCTGGCCGACGAACTGCTCAGTGACAAGTACCGCAATGCGACGGTCTACACGGCCTGGTCGCGGGGGTATCTGCCGGAGCTGATCAACACCGTGGCCGGCAAGGCCCTGGGCGAAGACCGGGTGCTCACCGAGGACTGGCACCGCGACGATTTCGACTCCCTGTACGTGCTCACGCTGACCTGGCGCGATGGCAAGGCGACGCTGCTCAGCCGTAACGTGCGCCAGGGCCTGGATAACGGCGAGCCTGGCTGCCCGACCTGACCTGCTGTTACTGTCTGGCTTTCTGGGCTGGGCAGGGATGTGCCGATGGAGCGGGTAACGGTGATCGGTGGCGGTGTGGTCGGGCTGGCCACGGCCTATGCACTGGTGCGCGAAGGCTGGCAGGTCGACCTGGTCGAAGCCCGCGACACTCTGGCCAGCGCGACCAGCTTCGCCAATGGTGGGCAGTTGTCATATCGCTACGTGGCGCCGCTGGCCGATGCCGGGGTGCCATGGCAAGCGCTGGGCTGGCTGTTGCGCGGTGATTCGCCGCTACGTCTGCGGCTACGTTTGGATACCGCGCAGTGGCGCTGGCTGGCGGCCTTCGTCATGGCCTGCCGTACCCGGATCAATCGGCGCAATGCCGCCCAGTTGCTGGATCTGGCCTTGCAAAGCCAGGCCGCTCTCGCCCGCTGGCGTGAAGAGGACGGCCTCGATGGCTTCGCCTGGCGACGCAATGGCAAGCTGGTCGCGTTCCGAACCCAGCGCGCATTCGAGCACGGCCGCCAACACCTGCTGGATCCCGACACGCAACGGGTTTTGAATGCCGCCGATCTGCGCGGGCTCGACCCGGCGCTTGCCGAAGCCCCTTTCGTGGGCGGCGTGTTCACGGCAGACGAGGAGGTCGCCGACTGTCACCGCTTCTGCCTGCGCCTGGCCGAGCGCCTGCAGGCCTCAGGGCAGTGCCGGTTGCTGTTGGGGCGGCCGGTGACCCGGTTGATAGAGCGCGATGATCGTGTGGCCGCGCTGGAGTTGGGCGGTGAGCAGCTGGAGGTGCAGCGCCTGGTGCTCAGCGCCGGGCACCGTAGCGCCGGCCTGGCCTTGCCCGGCTTGCAACTGCCGGTCTACCCACTGAAGGGCTACAGCCTGACCGCGCCGGTCGGTGCCACGCACCGGGCGCCCGAGGTGAGCATCACCGACTACGAACGCAAGATTGTCTATGCCCGATTGGACGATCAACTGCGGGTGGCGGCGATGGTGGACATCGTCGGTTATGACGAGGCGGTGGATGCCGGCAGGCTCGCGAGCATGCGCCGGCTGGCGCGCGAGACCCTGCCGCAGGCCGCTGATTACGGGCAGGCGGTGGAGTGGGCGGGGATGCGGCCGGCGACGCCGACCGGGGTGCCGATCATCGAGGCCACGCGGTATCGCAACCTGTGGCTCAACTTGGGGCATGGCGCGCTGGGGTTCACCTTGGCGTGTGGCAGTGGCGAGCGGCTGGCAAGGCTGTTGCGCTGACGAAACTGACCCTATCGCCGGCAAGCCGGCTCCCACAAGGGCTGCAGTGTCCTGTGGGAGCCGGCTTGCCGGCGATAGGGCCTAAGCAGGCGCCGAGTCTTTCAGCGCCCGAAGCGCATCGGCCAGCCCACCACCGTCTTCGCCCTCGGCGTGGCATAGGTACGCACTTTGGAGGTGCTCAGCCCCATCCGCACCAGCGATTCAGCGATGGTCACCGCCGCGCTCACGCCGTCCACCACCGGCACCCCGGTGCGCTGGCGAATCTGCTCGTCGAGCCCGGCCATGCCGCCGCATCCCAGGCAGATCACCTCGGCCTTGTCCTCGCGCACGGCGCGCTCGGCCTGCTCGACAATGGCTTCCACCGCACGCCGTGGATCGGCTTCCAGCTCCAGCACCGCCAGGCCGCTGGCGCGCACCGAGGCGCAGCGCTCGTATAGCCCGGACAGTTTCAGGCGGTCCTCGATCAGCGGCACGGTGCGGTCCAGGGTGGTCACCACCGAGTAGGCGTGGCCCAGGTACATGGCCGTGCTGGCGGCGGCATCGGTGATGTCCACCACCGGTACGTCCAGCAGCTCCTGCAGGCCTTCGCGGCCATGCTCGCCGTAACCGGCCTGGATCACGGCATCGAAGGGCTGGTCGTAGGCCAGCACCCGGTCCATCACCGCGATGGCGGCCAGGTAGCTTTCGAAATTGCCTTCCACCGACTCGGCGCCGAACCACGGGGTCAGGCCGACGATCTCGGTGCCGGGCGCGGCCACGCTGCGCGCCTGTTCGGCAATGGCTTCGGTGATGGCGGCGGTGGTGTTGACGTTGGCGATCAGAATACGCATGACGGATCTCCCTGAATTCAGTGGCTGCTGTGGTCGACGGCGATGCATTCACCGCTGACGTCGTGGTACTGGACATGGCGCGGCGCGATCAGCAGGTACACGGCGGCGGCGATGCCGGCACCGATCAGCCACGAGAACGGCGCGACACTGTGGAAGTTGGGCACCAGGGCCAGGACGATGGCCAGCAGCGCGGCGGGGATGAATGCCGCCACGGCGCGCAGGTTGATGCCCTTGGTGTAGTGGTACGCGCCGGCGGGGTTCTCGCTATACAGCTCGGGCACATTGATGCGGCCCCTGCGCAGCAGCCAGTAGTCGGCCATGATCACCCCGTACAGCGGACCGAGCAGGGCGCCGAGGCCGGAGAGGAAGTACACGATCACCAGCGGGCTGTTGTACAGGTTCCACGGCAGGATCAGCACCGCCAGGGTGGCGCTGATCAGCCCGGCGCGGCGGAAGTTCAGGTGTCGCGGCGCCAGGTTGCTGAGCACGAAGGCCGGGGCAACGAAGTTGGCCATGATGTTCACCGCCACGGTGACGATCAGGAAGGCCAGGCAACCGAGCACCAGGAACGCGGTGTTGGGGATGCTGGCGACGATCTGCGTCGGACTGTCGATGATCTGGCCGTTGATCTGGAACTGCGCGCCGCACAGCACCACGGTGATCGCCGCGAACACCAGGATGTTCACCGGCAGGCCCCAGAAGTTGCCGACGCGGATGGTCTTGCGGCATGGCGAGCTGCGGGCGAAGTCGCAGAAGTTGAGCACCAGGGTGCCGTAGATCGCCAGCCACAGCGCGCCGCCAGCAAAGATGTTGCGCCACATCTCGTAGCCGCTCAGGGGCTCGGCCACCGACCAGGCGATGCGCGCATCGGCCTTGAAGTACATGAACACGGCGAGGCTGGCCACGGTGAGCAGGATCACCGGTCCGGCGAACGCCTCGTAGCGGCGCACCATTTCCATGCCGTAGGCGAGGATCACCAGCTGCACCAGCCAGATTGCCACGAAGCACACCCAGCCCAGGCTCGACAGGCCGAGGATGCTGTCGTGATCGAAGGCCGCCACCTGCGGCCACACCGCGGTCAACAGCACACGCAGCACCACCGAGGCCAGGTAGGTCTGGATGCCGAACCAGGCGATGGCGATCACCGCGCGGATCAGCGCCGGGATCTGCGCGCCGTGGATGCCGAAGGCGATACGGCTGATCACCGGGAACGGCACGCCGGTCTTCTGCCCCATGTAGCCGGACAGGTTCATGAAGAAGTACACCAGCGCCGCGCCGATCGCCAGCGACAGCAGGATCTGCCAGCCGCCCAGGCCCAGGGCGAACAGCCCCATGGCGAACGAGTAGTTGGCGATGTTGTGCACATCGTTGGTCCACAGCGCGAAGATGCTGTAGCCGCCCCAGCGGCGGCCCGCAAGTTTGGTCGGGGCGAGGTCGCGGTTGTGCAGGCGTGGGCTCAGTTCGAGGTCGGCCGGGTGGCCTTCGAGGCTGGTGGTCGAGGGATGGGTGCTGGCAACGGAAAGTTCAGGGGCAAGGGGGAGGCTGCTACTCATTCCGGCGGCTCCTGATGCGCGTGACTGCGATGAGCGGGCGCTGGCGCACGGGCTCGCCATCTCGTCGGTGCAGGCGTTGGCATCACTGGGTTCTGGGCGCAACGGCCGCCGATGGGGCGGCGCTGCGAGTTCTTGTGTATTTATGTTTTGTTGAATTTGTATACAAAACACGAACACACAAAAGCCAGTTCCATGCCAGCGATCAACTCGCTTTCAGGTTGCTATTATTTTGAATCTATCTATTTGAAAGATAAGTGAATGAAATAAAGGAAATATAAACTGACCAAATGAACAGGTTATATTTTTTGCTTGGTCTTTTAGTTGATCGATTGGTCAGATTTAGTTGATTGAAGTGTGTAACCTAATGGGGCGTTACCTGTGAGAAGTGCACACAAAAATGGCACCTATGGTGACAATTTTGTGTACATGTTTTCTCGCGGCCCTTGGCCTTATGGCTGGCAATCCCGTCGCGTGGGAGCGGGCTTGCCCCGCGATAGGGCCTGCAACTGCAAAACCTCACTCACGCCATCGGCGGCAAGCGCCGCTTCACCGGCGTCTTCTTGATGATCGCGGTATTGGTCTCGGCCAGCACATTCAGGCGATCGAGGAGGGTGTCCAGCTGTTCCATCGAGCGCACATGCAGGCGGGCGATGAAGCAGTCCTCGCCGGTCACCTTGTCGCACTCGGTGAACTCGGGGATAGCGACGATCTGCCGTTCCACCTCCTGCAGCTGCCCCGGCAGCGGGCGAATGCGCACGATCGCCTGCAACTGGTAGCCGAAACAGCGCGGGTCCACCTCTACCGTGTAGCCGCGCAGCACGCCGCGCTCCTCCAGGCGGCGCAGGCGCTCGCTGACGCTGGGCGCCGACAGGCCGCTGATCTGCGCCAGTGCCTTGAGCGAGCGGCGCGAGTCCTCCATCAGGGCGTTGATCAGCAACTGGTCAATGTCATCGGTCATGGCTACCTCGTTAGGTGATTTTCCAAATTTGCCTTGATAGTAAAGGTGCAGTTACTGATCTGCCTTGGTTATCCGCTGGAAGGTCAGCCTCAACCCTCCGCATACTGTGCCCATCGTCGACAGGAGGTGTGAGATGGACAATTCGTTGCGCCGTGGTTCGCTGGAAATGATCGCCGCCATGCTGATCTCCGGAACCATCGGCTGGTTCGTGCTGGTGTCCGGGCAACCGGTGCTGGAGGTGGTGTTCTGGCGCTGCGTGTTCGGTGCCGGCACCTTGCTGCTGATCTGCGCGGCCATGGGCTTCCTCAAACCGGGCGTGCTGACCCGTGCCACTTTCCTGCTGGCGGTGGTCAGCGGGGTGGCGATCGTCGGTAACTGGGTACTGCTGTTCGCCTCTTATTCGCGGGCATCGATCGCCATCGGCACTGCGGTGTACAACGTCCAGCCGTTCATGCTGGTGGGGCTGGCGGCGCTGTTCCTGGGCGAGAAGATCACCCTGGCCAAGCTGACCTGGCTGAGCGTGGCGTTCCTCGGCATGCTGGCCATCGTCAGCGCTCATGGCGCGGGGCAGGCCAGTGGTGGCGAGTACCTGCAGGGCATCGCCCTGGCGCTGGGTGCGGCCTTCCTGTACGCCGTGGCGGCGCTGATCATCAAGCGCCTGACCGGCACGCCGCCGCACCTGATCGCCCTGATCCAGGTGAGTACCGGCGTCTTGCTGCTGGCGCCCTGGGTGAAGCTGGGCGGGCTGCCGGGTGAACTGCCGGCGCTCGGCAGCCTGGTCACGCTGGGCATCGTGCACACGGGGTTGATGTATGTGTTGCTGTACAGCGCTATCCAGCGCCTGCCCACGGCGTTGACCGGAGCGTTGTCGTTCATCTACCCGATCGCCGCGATCCTGGTCGATTGGGTGGCCTTCGACCATCGCCTGGCGCCGTTGCAGTGGCTGGGGGTGGGGCTGATTCTGCTCGCTGCTGCCGGCATGCAGCAGGGGTGGTGGTTCCGGCCTGCCAGCGCGCGTGGCGTGGCCAGGCCGGAGTGAGGCGATGGATCAGTTCAACCAGCTCAACGCCGGCCCCTGCGGCACGATCCGCGTCGGGTTGATGTGGTTGTGCGAGTAGTAGTAATGCAGCTTGATATGCGCCATGTCGATTGTGCGGTAGATCGCCGGGATCTGCGTCAGGCGCACCAGGTACTGATACAGCGCCGGGTACTCGGCCAGGGTCTTGTGGTTGGCCTTGAAGTGCACGTAGTACACCGCCTCGTAGCGGATCAGCGTGGGCAGCAGGAACAGGTCCGACAGGCTCAGCTTGCCGCCCACCAGGTACGGCTGCTTGCGCAGCCGGTGCTCGAGGGTGTCCATGGCCGCGAAGAACTGCTTGTAGGCCTCGTCGTAGCTCGCCTGGTCCGGGGCGAAGCCCATGTGGTAGACCATGCGGTTGATGTTGGTGTGCAGCCACTGGTTGAGCTCGACGATGTCGCAGCTGGAGCGGTCGGGCACCAGGTCGATCGGGGTCTTGGCCAGGGGCAGCAGGCGGGTGGCCATCTGCAGCGCCAGCTCGGCCGAATCGTTGTGCACGATGCGGTTCTGCTGGCGGTCCCAGAGCACCGGCACCGACTGGTTGCCGGCAAAGCCCGGACGCGAACGCTCGTACAGGCTCGACAACAGGGTGACGTCCTTGTGCAGCGGATCCTGGTCGTGCTCGTCGAACTCCCAGCCCTGGTCGTGGCGGCGCGCCGCCACCGAGGTGACGTCCAGTGCATCTTCCAGGCCCAGCAGGCTCTGCACCAGGTGCACCCGGTGCGAGAACGGGCAGGCGTGGGAGATGTACAGGTGGTAGCGGTTGGGCTCGGCCACCAGTTCGCTGAGGAACAGCTCCTGGACCGACGGGTTGTCTTGGCTGCGGGTCATCTTACCTCCCTACGGCGGTGGCCAGGCTTGGGCATGGGCGCTCGCCGAGGGCGGCGATGCTGTGCTGGATCTTCAGGTTGGCGGCGGCCAGGCCCGCGGCCAGGCTCTCTTCGCCCATGCCCAAGCCTTCGGCGTAGATGAATTCGACGCTGTTCAGGCCGACGAAGCCCAGGGTCTGCGACAGCCAGCCGGCCAGGGTGTCGGTGCCCTGGCTGTAGACGCCGCCGCTGGCGTTGAGCACGTGCACCGGCTTGTCGTCGAGCAGCCCGACCGGGGCGCCGTCGACATAGGTGAAGGTAACGCCGCCACGCACGATGTAGTCGACCCAGGTGTGCAGGATCGACGGTGCGCCGAAGTTGTAGCGCGGCAGGCCGATCACCACGCGGTCGGCTTCCTGGATCTCTTCGATCAGCTCGTTGGACAGTTTCAGCGCCGCGGCCGCCTCGATGCTGCTGGCGTCACCGCCGAACAGGGCGTCCATGGTCACCGCATTGAGGTGCGGGATGGGCTGGGCGTGCAGGTCGCGCACCGCCACCGAAGCTTCGGGGTTGACCTCTTTGAGCTGCTTGAGGAAGTTGTCCACTAGTTGGCCGGAGAAGCCGCCGTCGGACTTGATCGAGGAGCGGATGACCAGGACCTTGTGATTCATTGCGCGAATCCTTTCTGTGATGTGTGTGGCATGCAGTCTTGAGCAATCGGGCGGGAGTGAAAAGCGCAGATAATCAGGGTTTTACCCTTAAGGTTGTCATGTATCGGCAGGGGCTTTGCGTTGAAAAGAGCGCATGGAAACGAGCGCGGGGCAAGCCCGCTCTCACAGAGGGTGTGAGAGCGGGCTTGCCCCGCGAATGAAGGTGATGTGCGATTACGCCTTCACCACTCCCGCTTGAGCCTGAACTTGCTCAGCTGCGCGCTGGCGATACGAGTCTGGCTGCCGTCGGCATTGACCCGCCAGGCCTCGGCCTGGGTGAACATCAGGTTGCGGCCGTCGCGGATCACCTTGGCGTGGAACAGCACTTCGGTGTCGCGCGGCGTGGCCGACAGCAGCAGGGTGTTGAAGCTGTTGGTCAGGGCGTACTCGTCAGGCCCCAGCAAGGGCAGGGTGGCGAGCATGCTGGTGACGTCGAGCATCGAGTAGATCACCCCGCCGTGCAGGGTCTGGCTCAGGTTGTCGATGTCGGCGTTGACGGTCAGCCGGCAGGTGCACTGGCCGGGGGACTGTTCCAGCATCTCCAGCCCGCAGTAGCGCTGGTAGGCGTGTTCGAGCAGCGCGCGCGAGTGCGCGGCGGCGTGGTCGCTGATGGTGCTCATGGTGTGATCCTTCACAGGTGCCGGGCAATGATTTCCAGCATGATTTCATGGGTGCCGCCGCCGATGGCCAGCAGGCGGGCGTCGCGGTGGATGCGTTCGACCAGCGAGGGCTCGACGCAGCCGTGGGCGCCATGCAGTTGCACGGCGTCGCGGGCCAGGGTTTCCAGGGTCTGCACGGCGCTGTTCTTGGCGATGGCGACCTGGTGCGCGTCGAGGGTGCCTTCGGCCTGGCGGGCCACGCAGGTGTCGACGAACTGGCGGCTGACCGTCAGCTGCGCGTAGTGCTCGGCCAGGCGCTGGCGGATCACCGACTTGTCGAACAGTGCCTTGCCGCCGACCTGGCGGCTCTTGCACCAGTCGATGGCGGCTTGCAGGGCCATGTCGGCACTGGTGATGGCCATCACCGCCAGGTTCAGCCGCTCCTGCTGCAGGCTGGCCTGCAGCAGGCGGCCGACACCGCCTTTCTCGGTCAGGCGGATGGCCGGCACGTTTTCCAGCTCCAGGTCTGCCAGCGGCAGGCAGCGCCAGCCCAGGGCGCGGCGCGGCGTATGGCGGATACCGGCGGCCGAACCCTCCACCAGGAACAGCGCCAGGCCGTCCTCGCAGTGGCCGACCATCAGCAGCCAGTCGGCGCGGGTGGCGTTGCAGATGAACGCCTTGTGCCCGTTCAACCGGTAGCCGTCGGCCTGGCGTGTGGCGCGGCACTCCAGGGCACGCAGGTCGGAGCCGGCCTGGCGCTCGGTGATCGCCAGGGCGATGCTCTGACGGCCGTCGAGCACCGCCGGCACCAGGTCGTGGATGATCGGATGGCCGGTGGCCTGCACCGCCTTGAGGCTGACGAAGTGCGAGCCCAGGCCCATGGTGATGCCTTGGGCGCCGCTGCGGGTCAGTTCCTCGATGAGCACGGCCACCGCCCGTGGGTCGTCGGGCAATTGCCGATGGTCGTGGCCCAGGCCCAGCAGGCCGGCGGCGCCGGCCTCGCGGTTGAGCGTGGCGGGGTAGGCGCCGAGCTGTTCCCAGGCATCGATGTTCGGCGTGATCTGCGCCTGGACAAAGGCTTGCAGGCGCTGGCGGTATGCGTCGGTCATGGCGGCCTCCTCAGAACACCGTGGTCAGGGCCAGGTCGTGGAAGCGCTCGACGATCGGCCGGATCCGCGACGAGGTCATGGCGCTGTCTTCCTCGAAGTAGTACAGGTCGGTCATGTCGCGCATCACTTCCAGCATCACCCGCGAACGCTCGGCGGCGCGGATCTCGTAGCGCTGCAGGGCGCTGTCGAGGCGCTCGTCGCAGCAGCCGACCAGGGCCTGGGCCAGCATGAAGGCGTTCTCCAGGCCCAGGGTCAGGCCGTAGCCGAGGGTCGGCAGCATGGCGTGGATGCTGTCGCCGAGCATCACCACGCGGCCGTTCTGCCAGCAGCCTGCACCGGTCAGCGCCATCATCTTGTGGGTGAGGATCTGCTCGTGCTCGGTGGCTTCCATCATCCGCACCACATCCGGCGGCAGGTCGGCAAACAGCTGTACCAGGCCGTCGCGGTCGAGCAGCGGCTGGTTGCGGTGCTGGTAGGCGGCGAACCAGTAGCGGTACGGGCGGTCGGCCGCCAGCGGGTAGGTGACCACCCGCGAGAACTCCGAGGCGAAGATCTGGCAACGGTCGGGCAGCAGCAGCGGCGAGTCGAACTCGACCATGCCGCGGCTGGCCACCAGGCCCGTGTCGTAGGGCGTCAGGCCCGGCTCCAGGCACTGGCGCACGGTGGAGCCGACGCCGTCGCTGCCGATCACCAGGTCGAAGTCTTCCTGCTCGCCGTTGCTGAAGGTGACCCGCGCCTGTTCGCCGACCTTCTCCACCTTCTCGCAACCCATCTGGTAGCGGATCTGCCCCGGCGCCAGGCGTTCGCGCAGCAGGCCGAACAGCTCGGGGCGCGGGAACATCACCGCCGGCGCCGGGATCCCCAGGCCGTCCGGGCGCACCGGCTGGCTGTGGATCAGGCGACCGTCGCGGCCATGGGTGTCGAGGAACTCGATGGCCTTGCCGCGGCCGATGAAGCCGGTGTCGTTGAACAGGAAGCGCAGCACCTGCACGCCCTGGGGCCAGACATAGATGCCGGTGCCCGAGTCGCGCGGGCCATGGGCCCGCTCGTACACCGTGGCCTCGAGGCCGAAGCGCTTGAGAATCAGGGCGCAGGCCAGGCCATTGAGGCCGGCGCCGATGATCGCGATCTTCATGCGGCCACCTCGCTCAAGGTGTTCCAGCTCTGGCCGCTCATGCGGTAGCGGCGCTGCAGCAGGCACAGGCTGGTCAGCTCCATCAGCATCGGGTCGAGCAGGCCTTGCTCCTGGGCGCTGAGGGTCGGCAGTTGCTTGAGCAGGCTGCGTACCTTGGCCGCGTCGAAGAACGGCAGCGCGTCCAGGTCACGGCTGTGCAGGGTGTCCTGCACCAGCTGCCACAGGCGGCCTTGCTGCTGCAGGGTGGCCGGCGGGGCGCGGAAGTAGTGCTTCTTGCGCTCGTACAGGGCCTTGGGCAGGTAAGGGCGCATGGCTTCGCGGAACACGTACTTCTCGGTGGCGCCGCGCACCTTCATCCACACCGGCAGCTGGCAGGCCAGTTCGACCACGTGGTGGTCGAGCAGCGGCACGCGGCCTTCGATGCTGTTGGCCATCTCCATGCGGTCGCCCAGGGTGGTGAGGACGAAGTTCGGCAGGTACGACTTGGCCCACAGGTACATGGAGTTGTGCACCGGGTCGCGGTCGGCGAGCTTGCCGTGGTCGAGGCGGTCGAAGAACTGGCGGTACGGGTCGACGCCGGTGAAGTGGTCGCGGAAGTCGCCGCGGTACAGGCTCTCCAGGGCCTTGAACCAGCCGGCCTGGTTGTCCAGCCACGACACGCCGTGCTTGAGCTGGTCGACCATCCAGTGGATGTCGTGGGGCATGTGCGCGTTGGTGTAACCCTGCTCGTTGGCCTGGATGCGCTGGCGCAGCAGGTCGATGACTTTCGGGTCTTGTTGTTCGTTGTTGTACAGCAGCATGTCGCGGCGGAAGTGCGGGTAGCCGGCGAACACTTCGTCGGCGCCTTCGCCGGTCAGCACCACCTTCAGGCCGGCCTTGCGCACTTCCTTGCTGAGGATGTACTTGGCCACGCCGTGGGCGTTGAAGAACGGCGTCTCGTTGTGCCACACCGCTTGCTCGAAGTTATCCGCCAGGTCGTCCTGGGTGATCTCGATGGTGTGGAAGCGCGCGCCGTTGTGCTCGGCGGCCATGCGCGCGAAACGGTTCTCGTCGTAGTCGTCCATATCGGTGAACGACAGGTTGAAGGCGTCCAGCGGCTCGCCCTTGAGGGCGGTGGCCATGCCCAGCATCGCCGAGGAGTCGATGCCGCCGCTCAGGTACACGCCCATCGGCACGTCGGCGCGCAGGCGCAGGCGCACGGCTTCTTCGATGGAGGCACGAACGGCCTCGATCATGCCGGCCTCGTCGCTCGGCGCCGGGGTGTCGCGGCGGGCGAATTCCATGTCCCAGTAACGGCCGCTGTGCAGGCCGCCGTGGTCGACCATCACCCAGCAGCCCGGCTGCACGCTGCGCACGCCTTCGAACAGGGTGTGGTCGCGCAGGTAGAAGGCGCGGCTGGCATAGGCGTTCTCGTCCCAGGTCGGGTTGACGCCGGCGGCCAGCAGGGCCTTGATCTCGGAGGCGAAGTACCAGTTGCCTTCGTGCTGGGTGTAGAACAGCGGCTTGATGCCCAGGCGGTCGCGCACCGCCAGCATCAGGCGGCGACGACGGTCGAACAGGACCATGGCGAACTCGCCGCGCAGCTCCTTGAGCCCGGCCATGCCGGAGCGGCGGTACAGGTGCAGGGCGATCTCGCTGTCCGAGGCGGTCTTGAAGATCGCGCCTTCGGCCTGCAGCTCGGCGCGGATGCGCTCGTGGTCGTAGAACTCGCCGTTGACGATCACCGTCAGGTCGCCTTCGTCGGCGACGATCGGCTGCATGCCGTTGTCCAGGCCGATGATGCTCAGGCGGGTATGGCCAAGCACGGCGCGCTCGCCCGGGTCACGCCACAGGCTGTGCTCGTCCGGGCCGCGGTGGTTGATGGCGGCCAGGGCGTCGAGGATCGACTGGTCGCTGATGCTGTTGCGTTTGGACTGGTAGACACCGATGAAACCACACATGGCAAAATCCTTTTCTCATAGGTCGGGCGTCGTCGGCGACGCCGGAACGGCGCGGGCTTCGTGGTCCGCGCACCCAGGGTTCATTGCGCCCAGTCGGGGCGGCTGCGTTCGAAGAAGGCGGCAAGACCGTGCTGGCCCTCGCTGGAGGTGCGCAGGCGGGCGATCAGCTGCAGGTTGCAACCCTGCTCGTCGAGCAGGTGGTCGCGGCCTGCCAGGCGCGCCAGCATCTGCTTGATCTCGCGACTGGCCTGGGGGCCGGTCTGCAGCAGGGTGGCCAGCCAGCGGTCACGGGCCTGCTCCAGCTCGGCGGCGGGCACCAGGCGGTGGACCAGCTGCAGGCGCAGCGCGTCCTCGGTGCCGAACACCTCGGCCGAGAGCATGTAGCGCCGTGCCTGGCGCACGCCCATGGCGCGCACCACGTAGGGGCTGATCAAGGCCGGGGCCAGGCCCAGGCGCGCCTCGCTGAAGCAGAAACGCGCATCCTCGGCGGCCAGCACGTGGTCGGCGCAGCACAAGAGGCCCAAGGCCCCGCCGAACACCGCGCCGCGGGCCAGCATCAGCACCGGCACCGGGAAGTCGTCCAGGCGCTGCAGGACGTTGGCCAGCAGGCTGGCGTCCTCCAGGTTGCGCGCATGGTCGAACTCGCGGCTGCGGCGCATCCACTCCAGGTCTGCTCCAGTGCACAGGTGCTCGCCGGCGCCGTCGAGCACCAGGGCGCGCAGCCCGGGGTGCTCGGCGAGGGCCTGCAACTGCTCGTGCAAGGCCCCGAGCAGGGCCTCGTCGAGGGCGTTGCCGGCATGCGGACGGTTCAGGGTCAGGCAGGCGACCGCGGGTTGCGGCCAGCTCAGCAGCACGTCGCTCATGGTCGTCAGCTCGCCATCTTCAGGGACAGGGCGGTGCTCTCGTACTGACGGCGATAGCCCTCGCAACCGCCGTAGCGGAACGCGCCGCCGGTGACGTACGGGGTGCTGTAGTCGGCCACGGCCGGGTGGTTGTCGCCGTAGAACCAGCTGCTGTACTGCTCATGGCCCAGGCGGGTGCGGCTGGCCAGCATGCGTGCATGCGCCTTGCGCCGCGAATGGGCCTGGTAGCCCGGCACCACGGTGGCGCTGAAGAACTCGCCGACGCTGCCCGAACCGTAGCTGAACAGGCCGATGTTGCGCCCGGTCAGGTCCTCGTCGCTGTTGTCCAGCAGCGACAGCAGGGCAATGTACAGCGAGGCGGTGTAGCAGTTGCCGATGGCCTTGCCGTACAGCTGGCTGGTGGCGTAGGCCTGCTCGCCCAGGGCCTTGGCCGCTTCGGGTTCGATCGCCTCGAACACCGAGAAGGCCTTTTTCGCCATCTTGGTGAACGGCTGGTGGAAGCACAGGAAGCTCATGTCTTCCAGGCCCAGGCCGCCGTCGGCGCGGTAGCTCTGCCAGGCGTTGCGCAGCGACTCCAGGTAGACCTCGATCGACAGCTTGCCATCGACCAGCGCGGTGCTGCGCAGGTTCGGCCGCCAGAAGTCCGAGACGTCCAGGCTGTAGCGGCCCTGGTGCGGGTGCAGCTCCAGCAGGCGCGGGTTCTCGGCCACGATCATGGCCACGGCGCCGGCGCCCTGGGTGCATTCGCCCTCGGAGTTCTGCTCGTAGCGGGCGATGTCGGTGGCGATTACCAGCACCTTCTCGTGGGGGCGCTGGGCGACCAGTGCGCGGGCCATCTGCAAGCCGGCGGTGGCGCCGTAGCAGGCCTGCTTGAACTCCACCACGCGGCAGTCGGCACGCAGGCCGAGCAGGCTGTGGACGAACAGGCCGGCGGCCTTGGACTGGTCGATGCCGCTCTCGGTGGCGAGGATCACCGTGGCGATCGAGGCGCGGCTGGCGTCATCGAGCAGCGGCAGGGCGGCGTTGGCCGCCAGGGTCACGATGTCTTCGTCCGGGGCCGGCACGGCCATGAACTCCTGGCCGATGCCGACCAGGTATTTCTGCGGGTCGATACCGTGCCGTTCGGCAAGTTCTTCCAGTGCGAAAAAGTGTTGCGGTACAGACAGCCCAATATCATCAATGCCGATTTTCATGTGTATGCCCAATTATTTTTCACTGTTGAAAAAATCCCAAAATACACAACCGGTCTTGTTGTTCCGGTGCCAGTCCCTGCTGGCCATTTAATTATTGCGGCTGAAGCTTTTGCCAAAAAAAGCGAATAATTCCGATGGGATTGATGACGCCTGTTCATGGTTTTCCGGGGGCGGAAAGTTTGCGTTTTATTTATCGCGCGCAGGCGTGCGCCCCGTGATTCCACGCGGCTTGTGCAAAGGGGTGATGAACGGATTGTCGAACAATAGGGCAATTAAAATTTTCAATTGTTTTAATATGAAAATTTTATGGCGGTGTTATCGCCGGATTGGCCTGTTGTTTTGGCTATATATTTATGCCGTATCGCTTGTGCATATCTGCATGGTCGGGACTTCCTTGTCCATTATTCATCCAATAGTGCCAGGCACTGTGCGGGACGTTGTTGTCGCACGAAGCGGGCTGGGCGAATAGTGACAAAAAGTGCGTGCATCGCGGTACGGTCTTCATGTGTTGGCGGCAGCTGTGGTACAACGCCGCAGGACAAAGGATTCGTCGCCCGGTTTTCGGGCACACAAGGAGGTAGTGGTGTTTTCCAAGATCAGTCTCGATCAGTGGCGCGCGTTCGTCTGCACGGTCGAGTGCGGCGGTTTCCAGCAGGCCGGCGAGCACATGTACAAGTCGCAGTCGGCGATCAGCCATTCGGTCAACCGCATGGAAATGCTCCTGGGCCAGGAGCTGTTCATCATCGAAGGGCGCAAGGCCGTGCTCACCTCGCTGGGCAAGGCGCTATTGCCCCAGGCCAAGCACCTGCTGGGCGCTGCGCAGAAGCTCGAGCACCTGGCCAACCAGTACCAGCCCGGGTTGTTCACCGAGCAGGCGCTGGCGGTGGATGTGCTGTTCCCCATCGAGCTGCTGCAACAGGCATTGCAGGAGTTTGCCCTGGAGTACAAGGATCACCGTATCCGCCTGTACGAGACGGCGTTGTCCGGGGCGCGCGAGTTGCTCGAGGACGGCAAGGTTGAGCTGGGCATCGCCAGCAGCCTGCCTTCCGGCTACTTGCAGGAGTTCCTGCTCAATGTCTCGTTGATCTGCGTGGTGGGAGCCAGCCACCCGCTCAGCGAGGCGCAGGGCGAGTTGAGCCTGGACGACATGAAGAACCACCGGCAGGTGGTGATCCGCGATTCCGGCACGCGCAATTCGCAGAACAGCGGCTGGCTAGGGACCTCGCAGCGCTGGACGGTGAGCAGCCTGGCGGCGGCCGAGAGCTTCGTCGAGCGGGGGATGGGCTTTGCCTGGTTGCCGGAGCATCGGGTGCAGCAGGGGCTGGCGCAAGGGCGGTTGGTGCGGGTCAACCTGCAGCATCAGCGGGAGCGGGAGGTGCCGATGTACATGGGGTATCCCGAGGAGTACCGGCACAGTCCCGAGGTGCGGTTGCTGGCGCAGATACTGCGGGAGCGGTGTCGGGAGTATCGGCCGGGGTGATGGCTTGCGCGCACGCTATTCGAGGTGTTCGCCGGTAGTGGTGCAGCGCCTACGAGACCGAGCGCCGCCCGCGCGGCGCATCGCGGATGAATCCGCTCCTACATTTGTTGCAACGTACCGAACCTGTCAGGCCATGGTTGCCCGCCTTGGCGCAGGGCTTGAGGCAGGTGGGGCGGCAGAAGCGCCCACCGGAAAACCGCGTCATGCACACGAGGCTAACAACCATGGCCTATCAGGCATGGTCACGTTGCAACAAATGTAGGAGCGGATTCATCCGCGATGCGCCGCGCGGGCGGCGCTCGATCTCCCAGGCGCAGAATCTCTCTCGGCGAACACCCCAGATCCCCCAGAATCTCATGTCGGATCTTTCCGAACCTGAAACCAAATGCTTCAGCCAGCAAAGCTTGGGAACTATCCTACGCGCTTGCCGGAAGCTGCTGCGTTGTCGGGGAAATACCCCACGGATAACTTCACGGGGTCGCCACATCAGGTGACCGGGTGTGAGAACCCGAGGCGTAAAGTATCGGCAATCCAGTTATGGCAGCCGTGCCCGGGCAGACTTCGGTCTGGCCGAGTTTCTCTTGCGCCTCGGTTTCTCACCCCGTGCACGGCTGCCACCCTTTGTCCCGTGAGAAAGGCGCCGGAGGGCAGCATTCTTGAACTGCGCAGGAGTGTTGACCATGAAAAAGATCGTCCCAGACCCACCGCGTCTAGCCCCCTTCATCGCTATCCGCCCGACCCTCACCCGCGAAGAAGCCATGACCGCCGCCGTCGAAGTGGCCACCGCCATTTCCGATGTCCTCGATATCTACTTCAAGACCGAACCTGGCGAAACGCAAGACCGTCTGTTCACCGCCAGCGACTACCTTGGCCAACTTGCCTGTGCCTTGCTCGAGCACAAGCCGGAGGTGCGGCCATGACCAACGCACGTACCGCAGGCCGGACCCGTTGCATGGACCTGTTCAAGGTCGAGCCGGGCATTCCCTTCGCGGATGCCTTCAGCGAGTTGTCGGTGCTGCTTGGCTGCATTCGCCACCTCACCTGCGAGGCCGAGATGGAAGGCGACCTGATGGCGGGCAGCGCAGCGCGCATGTTGAGCGCCATGGCCAAGGCGTTGATTGATGATATGGAGTTGGGGATGAACTGCTCCGGTTGAGTCGGTGGCGGGCAAGCCCGAAGGGATCAAGTTGGCTGCGATGTGTAGGGCTATGGCCTTGCAGCGCCTATGAGATCGAGCGCCGCCCGCGCGGCGCATCGCGGATGAATCCGCTCCTACATTTGTTGCAACGTACCGAACCTGTCAGGCCATGGTTGCCAGCTTTGGCGCAGGTCTTGAGACAGGTGGGGCGGCAGCAATGCCCACCGAAAAACCGCGTCGTGCACACAAGGCTAACAACCATGGCCTATCAGGCATGGCCACGTTGCAACAAATGTAGGAGCGGATTCATCCGCGATGCGCCGCGCGGGCGGCGCTCGATCTCAAGGGCGCAACAACACTCCCGTCATACTCAAAAACTCACCCCCGCAGATCACTCGGCAGGAAATCCCGCTCCGGCTCGTAATCCAGCTTCAGATACCCCGCCAATTCGCGCAGGTCCTCCGGGCTCAGGCTGCCGGCCTGCTGCTTGAGCCGCAGGCTGTCGACGATGTACGCATAGCGCGAGACGTTGTAGTCACGCACCGCGTTGTACAGGTCGCGCTGGGCATCGAGGATATCGACGATGTTGCGGCTGCCCACCTCATACCCCGCCTCGGTGGCCCGCAACGAGCCCTGGCTGGAGATGATGCTCTGGCGCCGCGCCCGCACCTGCTCGACATCGCTGACCACCGCGCGGAAGGCGTTGCGCGACCCTTCCAGCACCTCGCGTTCGAGGCTGGTGCGGCCGTACTCGGTACGCGCCAGCTCATGGGTGGCCTGGCGTACCCGCGCGCTGGTGCCGCCGCCGCTGAACAGCGGCAGCTTCATCTGCACCATCACCGAGCTGTCGCGCTGGTTGCCGGGGCGCTGGCCGAAGTGCGCGCTGGAGTCCATCAGGTCGCTGTCACCCTCGGTGTAGCCCATGGCCAGGTTGAAGGTCGGCAGGTGATCGGCCTTGCTGCTGCGCAGGGTCTGGCCGGCCTGGCTGACGGCGGCCTGGCTGGCGCGCAGGCGCAGGTTCTGCGCCATGGCCTGTTCGACCCAGGCCTCGGCGCGCTCGGGCACCGGCGCCTGCACCGGCAGGCTGTGGCGGATCCCGGCCAATGCCGGCTGGGCCTGGCCGGTCAGGCGCATCAGTGCCTGGTAGGCGTCCTCGCTGCGGCGCTGGCTGTCGATCAGGTTGGCGCTGGCGCGGTCGAAGCTGGCCTGGGCCGAGAGCATGTCGTTCTGGTCGGACAGACCGGCGTCGTAGCTCAGCCGGGTCTGCTGCAACTGGCGGTCGAAGGCGCGCAGCTCGGCCTTGGCGGTGGCCAGGTTGTCCTCGGCCAGCAGGGTGTCGAAGTAGCTGCTGGCGGTGTCGAGGATCAATTGCTGCTGGAACGCCGAGAAGTCCAGTTCGGCCTGTTCGTTTTCGGACTGCGCGGCCTTGTAGTCGAACCAGCGGCTGAGGTCGAACAACGGCTGGTCGAGGCTCAGGCGGTACAGGCTGCCGCTGCGCTGCTCGACCTGGCGGCGGTCGCTGCGCACATCGCCGGCCTCGGCATCCAGGGCCACCTGCGGCAGCAGTCGGGCGCGGGCCAGGGGCACGGCCTCGCGGCGGGCCAGGTAGTTCTCGCGGGCGGCGGCCATGTCGCTGTTGTGCTCGACCACCTGGGCGTACACCGACATCAGCGTCGCACGGTCGGCGGCAACGGCCTGGGCCAGGGGCGCCAGCAGCAGCAGGGGCAGAAGGGTCTTACGTAGCATGTCGTTTCTCTTTATTCGGGCCGGCCGCGCCCAGGGGCAGCCGGTCATGGCTGCCACAGGGGAGGGCGGGCTAAGGGGTCAGGCCGGCTGGGTGTAGGCGGCCAGTTCCTGCAGGCGTGGGTCTTCGCTGGCACGGTGGTCCTTGGCCAGCAGCGAGTACACGGTGGGCAGGATGAACAGGGTGAACAGGGTGCCGACCAGCATGCCGATGACGATCACCAGGCCCAGGCTGAAGCGGCTGTGGGCGCCGGCGCCGCTGGCCAGCAGCAATGGCACCAGGCCCACGACCATGGCCGCGGTAGTCATCAGGATCGGCCGCAGACGGATCTGCGCGGCGCGTTCGATGGCCGTGCGGCGGTCGAGCTGGTCGGCCTGCTGCAGTTCGTTGGCGAACTCGACCATGAGGATGCCGTGCTTGCTGATCAGGCCGACCAGGGTTACCAGGCCGATCTGCGTGTAGATGTTCACCGTGGCGTAGCCCAGGTACAGCGGGATCAGCGCGCCGCACACCGACATCGGCACGCTGACCAGGATCACCAGCGGGTCGCGCAGGCTTTCGAACTGCGCGGCCAGCACCAGGTAGATGACCAGGATGGCGAAGATGAACGTCACCACCAGGGCGCTGCCTTCCTGGACGAACTGGCGGGCATCCGACAGCCAGTCATGGCTGAAGCCGGTGGGCAGGGCATTGGCCTGGGCTGCAAGGAACTGCACCGCGTCGCCGATGCTCACGCCCGGCGCCGGCACCGCCTGCAGGGTGGCCGAGTTGAGCTGGTTGAACTGGGTCAGCTTGTTCGGCTCGATCGACATGTCGAAGCTGACCAGGGTCGACAGCGGCACCTGGGCGCCGTTGGCGGCCTTGACATACTGGCCCACCAGCATCTCGGCCGACAGGCGCTGGGCCCGTGCCACCTGTGGGATCACGTCGTAGGAACGGCCGTCGAGGGCGAAGCGGTTGACGTAGTTCTCGCCCACCAGCACCGCCAGGGCATCGCCGATGGCCTGCATGCTGATGCCCAGGTCGTTGGCCTTGCTGCGGTCGATGTTGATGTTGACCAGCGGGCTGTTGAAGTCCAGGTCGCTGTCGACCACGGCGAACAAGCCGCTGGCCATGGCCGCCTGCTTGATCTTGTCCATGGCGTCGAACACCACGCGGTGGTCCTGGGAGCTCTGGATCACCATCTGCACCGGCAGACCGCCGGTGGAGCCGGGCAGCGGCGGCAGCTGGAAGGCGAAGATGGCCACGCCCTCGATCTCGCCCACGGCTTTCTGGATCTCGGCCTGCAGCTGGTCGGCGCTGCGCTGGCGCTTTTCCCAGGTGCTCAGGTTGGCGCCGCCGAACGCGGTGCGCGGGCCGTCGTTGCCGTTGACCACCCAGGTGATGTCGGTTTCCGGGAAGGTGGCGAACAGGCGGTCCATGCGGTGCGCGTACATCTGGGTGTAATCGATGTTGGCGTACTGCGGCGCCTTGGCCACCGCCAGCACCTGGGCCTGGTCCTCGACCGGCGCCAGTTCGCGCTGGGCGCCGAGGTAGAGGATCGGCAGGCTGACGAACACCGCCGCGGCAATCGCCAGGGTCAGCCAGCGGTGGTGCAGGGACACGTCAAGCAAACGGCCATAGCCCTTGCCCAGCCACTGGAAGAAGCGCTCGGCGCCACGCGCCATCGGGCCTTCGCTGGCCTGGCGGTTGAGCAGGAAGGCGCTCATCACCGGCGACAGGGTCAGCGCCACCACGCCGGATACCACCACGGCGCCGGCGAGGGTGAAGGCGAACTCCTTGAACAGCGCGCCGGTCAGCCCACCCATCAGGCCGATGGGGGCGTACACCGCGGCCAGGGTCAGGGTCATGGCGATCACCGGGCCGGCGATCTCGCGGGCGCCGACCAAGGCCGCCTGCAACGGTGACTTGCCTTCCTCGATATGCCGGTGGACGTTCTCCACCACGACGATGGCGTCGTCCACCACCAGGCCGATGGCCAGGACCATCGACAGCAGGGTCAGCAGGTTGATGCTGAACCCGAACAGGCTCATGATCGCCGCCGCGCCGATCAGCGACAGCGGGATGGTCACCAGCGGGATCAGCACGCTGCGCAGCGAGCCGAGGAACAGGAAGATCACCACGGCGACGATCACCACCGCCTCGACCAGTGTCTTGACCACTTCATCGATGGACGCCTGGATGAAGCGCGCCACTTCGAACACGATATTGGCGGTCATGCCCGGCGGCATGGTCTCGCGGATCTGCGGCATCATTTCCTGCACTGAACCGACGATGGTCAGCGGGTTGCCGGCGGGGGTGGCGTGCAGGCCGATGAACACCGCAGGCTCGCCGTCCATGATGCCGCTGGTGTCGTAGGAGGTGGCGCCGAGCTCGGCGGTGCCGATGTCGCTCAGGCGGATCAGCGTCTCGCCGTCACGGCGCACCACCATCTGGCGGAACTGGTCGACGCTGGTCAGGTCGGTGTTGATGTTGATGTTGGCCGAGACGTACTGGCCCTTGGTCTGCCCGGGGGCGGCCTGGAAGTTGTTCTGGCGGATGGCCTCGGCCACGTCGCTGGCCGACAGGTTGCGCGCGGCCATGCGCGCCGGGTCCAGCCACAGGCGCATGGCCAGTTTCTGGCCGCCGAGGATCTGCGCCTCGGCCACGCCGTCGATGGCTGCCAGGCGCGGCTGCACCACGCGGGAGATGTAGTCGGTGATCGCCGGCAGGCCGATGTCCTTGCTCGAGAAGCCGACGTAGATCACCGCCGTGCCTTCGCCGGAAGACTTGGCCACCACCGAGTCGTAGGCGCCTTCGGGCAGGCGGTACTTGACCTGGTTGACGGCGGCCATGATCTCGGTGAGGGCCTTGTTGGAGTCGGCGTTGAGCTTCAGGCGCACGGTGATGACGCTCTTGCCCTGGGTCGAGGTCGAGCTCAGGTAGTCGACGCCGTCGACCGAGGCCACGGCCTGCGAAATGGGCTGGGTGACGAAACCCTGCATCAGCTGCGAGCGGGCGCCGGGGTATTCGGTGGTGATGGTGATGGTCGCGCTTTCCAGCTGCGGGTACTGGCGGATCGGCAGGTTCAGCAGCGCCAACAGGCCAAGCATGACGATCATCGCGCAGACCACCAGGGTCAGTACCGGGCGGCGGATGAACAGGTCGGTGAATTTCATGGTGCTACAGGTCCTTTTCAGTGGCACGCAAACCCATTACTGCTGGGCCAGGTCCGGCTTGCGCGTGGTGCTGGCGGCCAGGGTGTCGTCGGTGACCCGCACCGGCATGCCGTTGCTCAGGCGGATCTGCCCCGAGACCACCACGCGGTCGCCCGGGGTCAGCGCGTCGAGCACCACCACGCGGTCGTCGCGGCGGGCGCCGAGCTTGACGAACACCTGCTCCACGCGCAGGGCGCCGTCCTTCTCGCGCAGCACGTACAGCGAGTTGCCGTAGGCGCTGTAGCTGATCGCCGTCTCCGGCACGCTCAGCACATCGGCGTGGCTCGGCAGCTCGATGCTGACGTTGGCGAACATGCCCGGCTTGAGTTGCTGGCCGGGGTTGTCCAGGGTTGCCTGCACCAGCATGGAGCGGGCGCCCGGGTCGATCTGCGGCTCCAGGGTAGTGACCGCGGCGACAAAGCGCTGCTGCGGCCAGGCGTCGACCTTGAGGGTGATGGCCTGGCCCGCCTGCAGGGCGGCGGCGGACTGCTCGGGCAGCGGGAAGTTGACGTGCAGGCGCGACAGCTCGGTGAGGGTTACCAGGCTGTCGCCAGGGCTGACGTACTGGCCGAGGTTGACCTTGCGGATACCCAGCACGCCGGCGAACGGGGCGCGGATGGTCTTCTGCGCGATCTGCGCCTGGACCTGGGCGATCTCGCCGAGCAACTGATCATAGTTGGCCTGGGCCTGGTCGAGCTGGGCCTGGGTGGAGGCCAGCGGCAGCACCTTGCGCGTACGCTCCAGGGCCAGCTTGGCGTTCTTGGCCTGGGCCTGCAGCTTGGCCAGCTCGCCGCGTTCGGGCGCGTCGTTGAGCTTGACCAGCACCTGGCCTGCGGCCACGGCCTTGCCGGCGGTGAACTCCAGCGCGGTGATGCGCCCGCCGACCTCGGGCGAGACATTGACCTGGTGTACCGCCTCCAGGGTGCCGACGGCGCTGAGCACCTGCGGCATCGGGCCCGACTGCACGCGGGCGATTGCCACCGGGGTGGCGTTGGCCTGGGCGGCGGGGGCGTCGTTGGCCACTACCGCCGGGGCGGGCAGCAGGGCCATGGCCAGCAGCGACAGGGAAGTGCCGGCGGCGATCCAGTAACGGTTTTTCATTGGGCGGCTCCTTGTGCCTGGTTCTGGTTGGCACGGACCTGGATGAAGGTCTGGCGCAGTTGCTCGAGGCTCAGCGCGCCGGGGACCAGGTAGCGGCCGTCGATCACCAGGCTGGGCACCGAACTGATGCCCAGGCGCCGGCCCTGGGCCAGTTCTTCCTCGAGCATCTGCGGGGCCTGCTGGTCAAATGCCGTGGCGAAGGCCTGCGGGTCGAAACCGGCTTCGGCGGCCACCGCCAGCACGGTGGCGCGGTCACCGATGTTGCGGGCCTGCACCAGGTGGGCTTCCTGCAGGCGGTCGAACATGCGCTCGTGGCCTTCGTTGCCGCCCAGGGCCTTGGCGGTCTGGCAGGCCAGGCCCGCGAGCAGGCCGGTGGGGTACTCGAAGTCCTGCTGGCGCATGGCTTCGATGTTGATGCGCTTGACGTCCTCGGCGCGCGAGCACGACAGCCAGTGGCTGAGGATGGTCTCCTTGGCCTTGGGCATCGAGCCGAAGCGCTCGACCATCGCCTCGCGGCTGGTCTGCAGGATGAAGCTGCGGTGCTGCACGTCCAGGTTCAGTTCGTCCTGCAACTGCTTCAGGCGCGGGGCGAGGACGAAGCACCAGCCGCAGACGACATCGTGGAAGAATTCGACTTTCAGGGGTGACATGGCAGTGATCCGGTTTCAGGGAGGGATGGCCGCACTATCCACAGCGCCCCGGCAAGAAAAAAGCGACAAAAGTGCCGCAAACCCTCTCATCCCCTTCATCGATGGCCGCCCGGCCCGGCCGCGAGCGGGTAGAATGGCGCTTTTGCCTGACCGTAGCCGACATGAGCCCAGCCATTGCCACCCTCGAGCAGCACCTGCTCGCCGCCCTCGACCCCGCCCCCCAGGAGACTCGCCGCCTGTTCCATGGCCGTGGCCGCTGCTGGCCGGGGCTTGAACAGATCACCGTCGACTGGCTCGACGGCGTGTTGCTGGTGGCGCTGTTCCGTGAGCCGCCCGAGGGCCAGTTGGAGGAGCTTGAAGCAATGCTGATGGCGCTGGCCGAGCGCCCGCAGTGGAGCGGCCAGGCCATCCTGCTGCAGCACCGCTACCTGCCCGACAGCCCCGGGCAGTGGCTGTGGGGCGCGCCGTGCCAGCAGCGCGAGGTGGTCGAGGATGGCCTGAAATACCTGCTCGACCTCGGCGTGCGACAGAACAACGGCCTGTTCCTGGACATGCGCTACGGCCGGCGCTGGGTGCGCGAGCAGGCGGGCGGCAAGCGCGTGCTCAACCTGTTCGCCTATACCTGTGGTTTCTCGGTGGCGGCGATCGCCGGCGGCGCCGAGCAGGTGGTCAACCTGGACATGGCCAAGTCGGCGCTGTCCCGGGGCCGCGACAATCACCGGCTCAATGGCCATGACGCCTCGCGGGTCGCGTACCTGGGGCATGAGCTGTTCAAGTCGTGGGGCAAGGTGCGCAAGTACGGGCCGTACGACCTGATCATCATCGATCCGCCGACCTTCCAGCGCGGCAGCTTCGTGCTGACCCAGGACTACGCCAAGATCCTTCGGCGTTTGCCGGAGTTGTTGACTGAAGGCGGCACGGTATTGGCCTGCGTCAACGATCCGGGGATCGGGCCGCAGTTTCTCATCGAGGGGATGGCCGAGCAGGCGCCAGGGCTGGCGTTCGTCGAGCGGCTGGAGAATCCGCCGGAGTTTCCGGATGCGGATCCGGAGGGTGGGCTGAAAGCGCTGGTGTTTCGCCAGGGGTGATCAGTAGCCCTTACCGGCCTATCGCCGGCAAGCCGGCTCCACAGGAGATCGCGTTCCCCGTCGGAGCAACTGTCTTGTGTTGCTTGTAGTGGCCTCATCGCTGGCAAGCCAGCTCCCACAGGGATAGCGCAAGGGTTGAGGTTTGCGCGGTCGGTGTGGGAGCCGGCTTGCCGGCGATAGGCCGGTACAGGTCAGTGATCAATGGTTGGTATAGATCTGGTCGAACACGCCACCGTCATTGAAGTGGGTCTTCTGCACGGTGCGCCAGTCGCCGAAGGTCTTCTCCACCGACAGGAAGTCGACTTTCGGGAAACGGTCGGTGTACTTGGCCAGCACAGTGGCGTCACGCGGACGCAGGTAGTTGTTCGCGGCGATCTCCTGGGCCTCCGGCGACCACAGGTACTTCAGGTATTCCTCGGCCACGGCCTGGGTACCTTTCTTGGCCACCACCTTGTCGACCACGCTCACCGGCGGCTCGGCCTCGGCCGAGACGCTCGGGTAGACCACTTCGAACTGGTCGCGGCCGAACTCGCGGGCAATCATCTCGGCCTCGTTCTCGAAGGTCACCAGCACATCGCCGATCTGGTTGGTCATGAAGGTGGTGGTGGCGGCGCGGCCACCGGTATCGAGCACCGGCGCCTGCTTGAACAGCTTGCCGACGAAGTCGCGGGCCTTGCTTTCGTCACCGCCCTGCTTGAGCACGTAGCCCCAGGCCGAGAGGTAGGTGTAGCGGCCGTTACCCGAGGTTTTCGGGTTGGGCACGATCACCTGCACGCCGTCCTTGAGCAGGTCCGGCCAGTCCTTCAGCGCCTTGGGGTTGCCCTTGCGCACGATGAACACGGTGGCCGAGGTGAACGGCGCGCTGTTGTTCGGCAGGCGTGTTACCCAGTTGTCCGGCACCAGCTTGCCGTTGTCGGCCAGGGCGTTGATGTCGGTGGCCATGTTCATGGTGATCACGTCGGCCGGCAGGCCATCGATCACTGCGCGCGCCTGCTTGCTCGAGCCGCCGAAGGACATCTGCAGGTTGACCTTCTCGTTGTGCTCCTTTTCCCAGTGCTTCTGGAACGCCGGGTTGTAGTCCTTGTAGAAGTCGCGCATCACGTCGTAGGACACGTTGAGCAGGGTAGGGGCGGCCTGGGCGAGGTTGCCCAGGGCCAGGCCCGCGGCGAGCAGCGAGGCGCTGAAGAGTTTTTTCACTGGGGGCATTCCTTGTTCTGGTTCAAAGGGTTGGCGCTTTGCCAGCGACTATAGCGGGTGGCTTTGCGTGGGTTAAAGAACAAAACGGTCTTTGGTTATGTCGTTGTCAGTGCCGGCCTATCGCGGCTGAAGCCGCTCCTACAACTTTGCGCAGGACCTGTAGGAGCGGCTTCAGCCGCGATGGCCTCAGCACCGTCAACCTCAACGCTTGGGAAACAACGCATTCCCACAGCGCGAACAGAACGCCGCGCCATGCTCGTGGTGGTGCTTGGCACAGGTCGGGCAGTCATGCTGCAACTGTTCGCCGCGCATGGCATTGGCCAGTTCGGCGGTGAAGATGCCGGTGGGCACGGCGATGATCGAGTAACCGGTGATCATCACCAGCGATGACAGCACCTGCCCCAGCGGCGTGGTCGGCACGATATCGCCGAAGCCCACGGTGGTGAGGGTGACGATGGCCCAGTAGATGCCTTTGGGGATGCTGGTGAAGCCATGCTCCGGCCCTTCGATCACGTACATCAACGTGCCGAACACGGTCACCAGGGTCGACACGCTGACCAGGAACACGATGATCTTCTGCTTGCTGCCCTGCAGCGCCGCCAGCAGGTAGTGGGCCTGCTTGAGGTAGGGGCTGAGCTTGAGCACGCGGAAGATCCGCAGCATGCGCACCACGCGGATGATCAGCAGGTACTGGGCGTCGCTGTAGTACAGGGCGATGATCCCCGGCACGATCGCCAGCAGGTCGACCAGCCCGTAGAAGCTGAAGGCATAGCGCAGTGGCTTGGGCGAGCAGTACAGGCGGGTGATGTATTCGGCGAGAAAGATCGCGGTGAAGCCCCACTCGATCCCGGCCAGCAGCCCGGCGTAGTTCTGGTGAACGTCGTCGATGCTGTCGAGGATCACCGTCACCAGGCTGGCCAGGATGATCAGCAGGAGAATCTTGTCGAAGCGTCTGCCAGCCGTGGTGTCGGTCTGGAAGACGATGACGTAGAGCCGCTCGCGCAGGGATGGCGGGTTGGGCATGGGAGCTGTTTCCAAGGACTTGAATGCCAAGCCTAGAAGGATGGAGGCCGTACTTGCAATCTCAGGTGCAGTGGACGACCTGATAGAAATGCCAGTTTCGCGGTGGACTTTGTCTGCGCCAGCATGGGCAAGAGTGCTTCTATGATCCCCAAGGAGGAGCGACATGGCTCACCAATTGCGCAACCTTGGCGCGCTACGGACTGTGCTGCTGCAGACCGATGTCGCCGGGTGTGTGATAGGCACGCGCGGTGCCGAGCATGAGCACCTGGGTTATACGGCCTATGGCTTATTGCCGCGAGTGACGCGTAACGGGCAGTTGGCGTTCAATGGGCAGTTGCTGGAGTGCGGTGTGCAGGGCTATCTGCTAGGTAATGGCCACCGGCTGTACAACCCGTTGCTGATGCGCTTCAACAGCCCTGATTCGTTGAGCCCGTTCGGGCGCGGAGGTATCAATGCCTACACCTACTGTGGTGGGGATCCTGTCAACTTCAGCGATCCCGCAGGTAGCAACCGCTTTGCCAAGTACAGTGCGCTATTCGAACCACTTTTCACCTACTTGGCGAGCCCTGATCGAAAAGACTACCGACTTCAGGGCTTTGCTTATGATCCTGCAGGTGCTGAAGGGCAACGCGTAACGACATTCAGGGCGAAAACCGATCATGGCAAGGTGTTGGAGCGTCCTGACGATACTGTAGAGCTCAGTGGGCGGTTTTACGTGAGTAAAGACCGGCGCTTGTTCATTAGCGAGAATCTCGTTCTCAATAACGAAATCGGCATGCTGTCATTGAAGCCTTTTGATACCCAGTTCGCCGCACGGGGCTTCACCTTGATGGATGTCAATCCCACTCACGTTCGTATCGCGAAAGGTAAACCGGTCTTTGATAGCAAGACCATTACCATCAATGAGTCTGGCATGACGGACTATTCTCAACGAGACCTGAATCTGCCAGGTCTCGCGGATGCAATTCGCAAAGGGCGGCCTGGAAACTGAACAGTTTCGATGGTTTGCGGTTTCAGCTGTGCAAATTGCTGGTGTCGCTTCGTTTTACCCATTGTCCTAAATGATCGCCCAGGTGCATCAACCAGCAGGCCATCACAAAGGGGGCTGTGAGCCCAGGGATTGGCAGCAGGTTGAATAGGGGTTGCAGCAGCAATGCGAGGGCAATGGCCAGCAACGTCATCCACGGCCTCTCGCCTTGACGGCTGAAGGCCAGCGCGGCCAATGCCGCATTGAAGCCATACAGCCCCAGCCACGCGGCCTGCGTTTCTCCAGCCAGCAGCGCGACACCACCGCCGATGGCCGAGCCGATCAGCGCCCAGGTGGCGGCATAGGGGTTGGCGAAGTACATGCCGATGACGATCAGCAGGCCGGCCATGGGCTTGTCGAGCAAAAAGATCTGCCCCACGCCGCGCAGCAGGGCATATACAGGGTCCGCTTCGACATAGCCGTTGGAAGACGGCTCGGTCAGCAGCAACGCGGCCCAGCCCAGCAGCACGAACGGCGCGGTGTAGGCGATCAGCAGCTTGCCGCCGCGCTTGCGCCATTGGTGGGTGAGCATGCTCGACAGGCCGCCGGCGGCGATGATCAGCGGTGGTAGGATCGCCGACCAGGGCAATACGGCGCTGATCAGGATGCCGATCAGCACGCCGTTGTAGCAGTACAGCCCGGCCTGGCGGTCGGCGCGGTCGTAGCCGCGGCGTTGGGCGGTAAGCAGGCCGGCCAGGGCGCCGAGCAGGGCGCCGCCGACCAGGTTCGGCGCGGTCAGCAGGATGGCCAGCAGGCAGCACAGGCCGCACAGGGGGTTGCGCAGCAGCAGCACCTGGCTGAAACCGTTGAGCAAGGCCGTGGCCCAGTCGGGGCACGGGTTGACGAAATTCTTGGTGTACATGGGCAGTCGGTAAGGTGAGTGGGGGAGCGGTGGGCCTCTTCGGGCCTCGGTTTTCCGCAGGTTCGGTGTGTCGGGAGGGCTTTGCCCTCCTTTCGCCGGCAAGCCGGCTCCCACAAAGGCATGCATGATTCCTGTGGGAGCCGGCTTGCCGGCGAAAGGGGCGCGCA
Organism: Pseudomonas sp. CCOS 191; assembly: GCF_001007005.1. Taxonomy (NCBI): domain Bacteria; kingdom Pseudomonadati; phylum Pseudomonadota; class Gammaproteobacteria; order Pseudomonadales; family Pseudomonadaceae; genus Pseudomonas; species Pseudomonas sp. CCOS 191. The sequence goes on along the minus strand of NZ_LN847264.1, from coordinate 4,239,928 downwards.
GCGCCCCCGGCGATCTCAGACCAAGGTCTCGATCCGCAGCGTATTAGTCGAACCCGGCTTGCCGAAAGGCACACCGGCGGTGATCAGCAGCGTGTCGCCACGGCTGGCCATGCCTTGGGCCTGGGCGATTTCCAGCGCCGTGGAGACCACCTCGTCGACCTGGCGCAGGCGGTCGTTGACCACCGAGTGCACGCCCCAGGCCACGCTCAGGCGGCGGGCGGTGTTCAGGTTCGGCGTCAGGTTGAGGATTGGCGCCCGTGGCCGCTCGCGGGCGGCGCGCAGGGTGGAGTTCCCCGACTCGCTGTAGTTGACCAGCACCGCCACCGGCAGGATGCCGCTGATGCGGCGGATCGCGCAGCTGATGGCATCGGACACCGTGGCTTCGGCCTTGGGCCGGCCAACGTCGAGCTGGGCCTGGTAGTCCGGGCCGTTCTCCACCTGGCGGATGATCTTGCTCATCATCTGCACGGCCTCCAGCGGGTAGTCGCCCGAGGCGGTCTCGGCCGACAGCATCACCGCGTCGGCGCCTTCGGCCACGGCGTTGGCCACGTCGGTGACCTCGGCGCGGGTCGGTGCCGGGGAGAAACGCATGGATTCGAGCATCTGCGTGGCCACCACCACCGGCTTGCCCAGCTGGCGGCAGGTATTGATGATGCCCTTCTGGATCTGCGGCACGCTCTCGGCCGGCACTTCCACGCCCAGGTCGCCACGGGCGACCATGATCGCGTCGGACAGCTCGGCGATGGCCTGCAACTGCTCGACCGCCGAAGGCTTCTCGATCTTGGCCATCAGGTAGGCGCGGTCGCCGATCAGCTCGCGTGCTTCGAGGATGTCCTGCGGGCGCTGCACGAACGACAGGGCCACCCAGTCCACGCCCAGCTCGAGGCCGAAGGTGAGGTCGCGGCGGTCCTTTTCGGTAAGCGGGGAGAGCTCGAGCACGGCTTGCGGCACGTTGACGCCCTTGCGGTCGGACAGCTCGCCGCCGGCCAGCACTTCGGTGTCGATGGCGTCGCTGTGCTTGGCGGTCACCCGCAGGCGCAGCTTGCCGTCATCGAGCAGCAGGTCCATGCCGGGCTCCAGCGCGGCGATGATCTCCGGGTGTGGCAGGTTCACGCGGCGGCTGTCGCCCGGGGTCTTGTCCAGGTCCAGGCGCAGGGCCTGGCCGCGTTGCAGTTGCACCTTGCCGTCGGCGAAGCGACCGACGCGCAGCTTCGGCCCCTGCAGGTCCATGAGGATGCCCAGCGGGTAGTTGAGCTGCTGCTCGACTTCGCGGATCCACTGGTAGCGCAGGGCGTGGTCGGCGTGTTCGCCGTGGCTGAAGTTGAGGCGGAAGATGTTCACTCCGGCTTCGACCAGCTGGCGGATGTCATCGATGCCCTTGATCGCAGGCCCGAGGGTGGCGAGGATTTTTACTTTTTTATCAGGCGTCATGAGGGTCGGTCTCGAGGATCAGGATGGCGCGGAAGTCATTGACGTTGGTGCGGGTCGGCTCGGTGACGATCAGCGCGTCGAGCGCGGCGAAGTAGCCATAGCCGTTGTTGTTGTCCAGCTCATCGCTGGCCGACAGGCCCAGGGCCTCGGCGCGGGCGTGGCTGTCCGGGGTCATGAAGGCGCCGGCGTTGTCCTCGGAGCCGTCGATGCCGTCGGTATCACCGGCCAATGCGTACACCCCCGGCAGGCCCTTGAGGCTTTCGGTAAGGCTGAGCAGGAACTCGGCGTTGCGCCCGCCACGGCCATTGCCGCGCACGGTGACGGTGGTCTCGCCGCCGGAGAGGATCACGCAGGGCGCCTTCAGCGGCTGGCCGTGCAGGACGACCTGGCGGGCGATGCCGGCATGCACCTTGGCCACCTCGCGCGACTCGCCTTCCAGGTCACCGAGGATCAGCGGGCTGAAGCCGGCCTGGCGGGCTTTCACCGCGGCGGCTTCGAGCGACTGCTGGGGCCGGGCGATCAGCTGGAAGTGGCTGCGTGCCAACGCTGGGTCGTCGGCCTTGACGGTTTCCGACGCCGGATTGTTGAGCCAGTCGATGACGGCCTTGGGCGCTTCGATGTTGTAGCGCTTGAGTATCGCGAGGGCGTCGGCCGAGGTGCTGGGGTCGGCCACGGTGGGGCCGGAGGCGATGACCGTGGCCAGGTCGCCCGGTACATCGGAAATCGCGTAGGTGTAGACGGTGGCCGGCCAGCAGGCCTTGGCCAGGCGCCCGCCCTTGATCGCCGAGAGGTGCTTGCGCACGCAGTTCATCTCGCCGATGGTGGCGCCGGATTTCAGCAGTGCCTTGTTGATCTGCTGTTTGTCGGCCAGGGTCAGGCCTTCGGCGGGTAGGGCCAGCAGTGCGGAACCGCCGCCAGAGAGCAGGAAGATGACGCGGTCGTCTTCGCTGAGGTTGCTGACTAGCGCGAGCACGCGCTTGGCCACGGCCAGGCCAGCGGCATCAGGGACCGGGTGGGCGGCTTCGACCACTTCGATCTTCTGGCAGCTGGCGCCGTGGCCGTAGCGGGTCACGACCAGGCCCGAGACCTCGCCCTGCCAGCTCTTTTCGACCACTTCAGCCATGGCGGCGGCGGCCTTGCCGGCGCCGATGACGATAACCCGGCCGCTACGGTCGGCGGGCAGGTGGGGTTCGAGGACCTGACGGGGGTGGGCGGCGGCGATGGCTGTGTCGAACAGCTCGCGCAGAAATTTTTGTGGATCGACCGACATGGCAGGCTCCCAGATTCTTGTTGTTCTGCAAAATCGAAAACGCCCCTGGAACTGCCTCCGTGCAGGCCGAACCAGGGGCGGGTGTTGCTCGGGGTCACCTCATGGACCTGTGGTTACAGGTTCATCGGTGTTGGCCGCATCGCGGATAAATCCGCTCCTACAGGACGATCAGTCCATTCGTTGTGATCGAATCAACCTGTAGGAGCGGATTTATCCGCGAAGGGCAGGTACAGGTTTACTTGTCGTCGCGGATCGAGAAGTTGGCCATGTGCTCCAGGCCCTTGATCAGCGCCGAGTGGTCCCAGTTGCCGCCGCCCAGGGCCTGGCAGGTGTTGAACACTTGCTGGGCATTGGAGGTGTTGGGCAGGTTGATGCCCAGCTCCTTGGCGCCTTGCAGGGCCAGGTTCAGGTCCTTCTGGTGCAGGTTGATGCGGAAGCCTGGGTCGAAGGTGCCCTTGATCATGCGCTCGGCATGCACTTCGAGGATCTTCGAGGAAGCGAAGCCGCCCATCAGGGCTTCACGCACCTTGGCCGGGTCGGCGCCGTTCTTGGCGGCGAACAGCAGGGCTTCGGCAACGGCCTGGATGTTCAGGGCGACGATGATCTGGTTGGCCACCTTGGCGGTCTGGCCGTCGCCGTTACCACCGACGCGGGTGATGTTCTTGCCCATGGCTTCGAACAGCGGCAGGGCGCGCTCGAAGGCTTTCGGGCAACCGCCGACCATGATGCTCAGGGTCGCGGCCTTGGCACCGACTTCGCCGCCGGACACCGGGGCGTCCAGGTAGGCGGCGCCGGTGGCCTTGATCTTCTCGGCGAAGGCTTTGGTGGCGGTAGGCGAGATCGAGCTCATGTCGATCACCACCTTGTTCGGGCCCACGCCTTCGGCGACGCCGTTTTCACCGAACAGCACGCTTTCGACCTGTGGGGTGTCGGGCACCATGACGATGATGAACTCAGCTTCCTGGGCCACTTCCTTCGGGTTGGCCAGGGCCACGCCGCCAGCGGCGATCAGGTTGGCCGGAGCTGCGTCGTGGTGGGTCGAAACGAAGATGCTGTGACCTGCTTTTTGCAGGTTCTGGGCCATGGGGTTGCCCATGATGCCGGTGCCGATGAAACCGATTTTAGCCATGAGAGATTACCTCGTTGTAATTGTTGAATCTCGATGGAGCAGGCGGTGCGAACCTTGTGGGAGCTGGCTTGCCAGCGATTGCGATCGATCTGCAAACGATGTTGGCCGTGTTGACGCTATCGCTGGCAAGCCAGCTCCCACAGGGGCCAATCAGGGCAGCCCCTTCGAGCGAATCCTTAGATAGCGTTGTGAGTTTTGAGCCAGCCCAGGCCGGCTTCGGTGGTGGTCTTGGGCTTGTACTCCGCGCCCACCCAGCCCTGGTAGCCGATGCGGTCCAGGTGCTCGAACAGGAAGCGGTAGTTGATCTCGCCGGTACCCGGCTCGTGGCGGCCCGGGTTGTCGGCCAGCTGCACGTGGTTGATCAGCTTGAGGTTGGTTTCCAGGGTGCGCGCCAGGTCACCTTCCATGATCTGCATGTGGTAGATGTCGTACTGCAGGAACAGGTTGTCGCTGCCCACCTCGGCCTGGATTTCCAAGGCCTGTTTCGTGGTGTTCAGGTAGAAGCCCGGGATGTCGCGGGTGTTGATCATTTCCATGACCAGGCGGATGCCGGCGGCCTTGAGCTTGTCGGCGGCGTAGCGCAGGTTTTCCACGAAGGTCTTGCGCACGGTGGCGCAGTCCGGGCCTTGCGGGCGGATGCCGGCCAGGGCGTTGACCTGGGTGTTGCCCAGCACCTTGGCGTACTCGATGGCCTTGTCGACACCGGCGCGGAACTCTTCGACGCGGTCGGGGTGGCAGGTGATGCCGCGCTCACCTTTCGACCAGTCGCCGGCCGGCAGGTTGAACAGCACCTGGGTCAGGCCATGGGCGTCGAGCTGCTGCTTGATCTCGGCGGCGCTGAAATCGTACGGGAAGAGGTATTCGACGCCGCTGAAACCAGCGTCGGCGGCGGCCTTGAAGCGAGCCAGGAAGTCCTGTTCGGTGAACAGCATGGACAGGTTGGCGGCGAAGCGAGGCATAAGTCGTCTCCTTGCGTTGATTGCCCCCGCGCGCGGCGCGGGGGCGTCAGGCGATCAGTCCAGCAGCGAGATGGCGGTCGGCGCGTCGTTGCCGACCAGGGCGAGGTCTTCGAACTCATTGACCGCGTTGATCTCGGTGCCCATGGAAATGTTGGTCACACGCTCGAGAATCACTTCGACCACCACCGGCACGCGGAACTCTTCGGCCATCTTCTGCGCCTTGAGCAGGGCAGGGGCGATCTCGGCCGGTTGGAACACGCGGATGGCCTTGCAGCCCAGGCCCTCGACCACGGCGACGTGGTCGACACCGTAGGTGGCGGCGTCGGTGGAATTGATGTTCTCGAACGCCAGTTGTACACAGTAATCCATGTCGAAACCACGCTGCGCCTGGCGGATCAGGCCGAGGTAGGCGTTGTTCACCAGCACGTGGACGTATGGCAGGTTGAACTGCGCGCCCACCGCCAGCTCTTCGATCATGAACTGGAAGTCGTAGTCACCGGACAGCGCGACCACCTTGCGTTTCGGGTCGGCCTTGACCACGCCGAGCGCGGCAGGGATGGTCCAGCCCAGCGGGCCGGCCTGGCCGCAGTTGATCCAGTGGCGTGGCTTGTACACATGCAGGAACTGCGCGCCGGCGATCTGCGACAGGCCGATGGTGCTGACGTAGGTGGTGTCCTTGCCGAACACTTCGTTCATTTCCTGGTACACGCGCTGCGGCTTGACCGGGACGTTGTCGAAGTTGGTCTTGCGCTGCAGGGTAGCCTTGCGTTCCTGGCAGTCTTCCAGCCAGGCCTTGCGGCACTTGAGCAGGCCTGCGGCTTTCCATTCGCGGGCCACTTCGAGGAACACGTCCAGGGCCTTGCCGGCGTCCGAGACAATGCCCAAGTCCGGGGTGAACACGCGGCCGATCTGGGTCGGTTCGATGTCCACGTGCACGAACTTGCGGCCTTCGGTGTAGACGTCGACGGAGCCGGTGTGGCGGTTGGCCCAGCGGTTGCCGATACCGAATACCAGGTCGGACTTGAGCATGGTCGCGTTGCCGTAGCGGTGCGAGGTCTGCAGGCCGACCATGCCGACCATCAATTCGTGATCGTCCGGGATGGTGCCCCAGCCCATCAGGGTTGGCACTACCGGTACGCCGGTCAGTTCGGCGAACTCGACCAGCTTGTCGCTGGCGTCGGCGTTGATGATGCCGCCGCCGGCTACCAGCAGCGGGCGTTCGGCGTCATTGAGCAGGGCCAGGGCTTTTTCGGCCTGTACACGGGTGGCGGCTGGCTTGTTGATCGCCAGTGGCTCGTAGGCATCGATGTCGAACTCGATCTCGGCCATCTGCACGTCGAACGGCAGGTCGATCAGCACCGGGCCTGGGCGGCCGGTGCGCATTTCAAAGAAGGCCTTCTGGAACGCGTAGGGTACTTGGCCCGGCTCCAGCACGGTGGTCGCCCACTTGGTCACCGGCTTGACGATGCTGGTGATATCGACGGCCTGGAAGTCTTCCTTGTGCAGGCGGGCACGCGGGGCCTGGCCGGTGATGCAGAGGATCGGGATGGAGTCGGCCGAGGCGCTGTACAGGCCGGTGACCATGTCGGTGCCGGCAGGGCCGGAGGTGCCGATGCACACGCCGATGTTGCCCGGGTTGGCGCGGGTGTAGCCCTCGGCCATGTGCGAGGCGCCTTCGACGTGGCGAGCGAGGACGTGATCGATGCCACCGACTTTTTTCAGCGCCGAGTACAGCGGGTTGATCGCGGCGCCGGGAATGCCGAACGCGGTATCTACACCTTCACGGCGCATGACCAGAACGGCTGCATCGATTGCTCTCATTTTGCTCATGGTTTGTGCCTCATCGATTTTGTAATTGTATACAACTTGCGTTGCGGCAGAGTGTATTCATGGTCGGCGCAAAAGGTCAATCCATTTTCGTCGGCGGCTTTGACTTGCTGGTCATGGCGAAAAAGGGCGGCATTTCGTCGCAGTGAGAGACATTGGATCAGAAAATTGTATACAAACAGTGTCTTTGTTGTGTTCTATCGTGTCTATTGGTTTTCAACTGCCCTCAGGGCTTCTCACAACAAGAAGAGGACCTTTTCATGAACGCATTGACCCTCAAACAGGCCGTGGGCGTGGTAAATGCCGCGTTGGCCGCAGGCCGTAAGATCAACGCCGCGCCCTTGACCGTGGCGGTGCTCGACGCCGGCGGGCATCTGCTGGCGTTGCAGCGCGAGGACGGCGCCAGCCTGCTGCGCCCCGAGGTGGCCATCGGCAAGGCCTGGGGCGCGGTGGCGCTGGGCAAGGGTTCGCGCCTGCTGGCGCTGGACTCGCAGCAGCGCCCCGCCTTTTATGCGGCTTTGAACGGGCTCGGCGAGCGACCTGTGGTGCCGGTGCCAGGGGGCGTGCTGATCCGCGATCAGGAGGGCAAGGTGCTGGGGGCGGTGGGAATCAGCGGCGATACGTCGGATATCGACGAGCAGTGCGCGATCAGTGCGATCGAAGAAGTCGGGCTGACGGCGGATGCCGGGGTGGCGGCTTAAGGTTCAACTTCTCTGGGGCCGCTGTGCGGCCCATCGCCGCGGTTCGTCGCCACGGCAAGCCGGCTCCCACAGGAATTGTGCAGGGCCTGTAGGAGCCGGCTTGCCGGCGATAAGGGCTGCGCAGCAGCCCCATTGGCCCTGTCAGGCTGCCTCGGGTTCGCAGCCCTTCAGCACCAGGCGGATGATGGTCTCTGCCGCCGCATCGTAGTCGCTGTCGGCTAGCTTGGCCTTGCCGGTCACCACGGCGATCTGCCAGTCGAAATCCGCGTAGGTTTGCGTCGCCGCCCAGATGCTGAACATCAAATGGTGCGGGTCGACGTGGGCGATCTGGCCGCGCTCGATCCAGCGCTGGATGCACTCGATGTTGTGGCGGGCCTGCTCGTTGAGCTGCTCCACCTGGCGCGGCGACAGGTGCGGCGCGCCATGCATGATTTCGCTGGCGAACACCTTGGAGGCGTGGGGCAGGTCGCGGGAGATGCGGATCTTCGAGCGGATGTACGCGCTGAGCACTTCTTTCGGATCGCCGTCGGCGTTGAACGGCGTCGAGGCCTGCATGATCGGCGCGATGATGCTCTCGAGCACCTCGCGGTAGAGGTTTTCCTTCGACTTGAAGTAGTAATACACGTTCGGCTTGGGCAGGCCGGCCTTGGCCGCGATATCGCTGGTCTTGGTGGCGGCGAAGCCCTTGTCGGCGAATTCTTCACTGGCTGCGCGCAGGATCAGTTCCTTGTTGCGCTCGCGAATGGTGCTCATTGTCGGGAATCTTCCTCGGGTCTGGCCCCTCCAAGAGGGGTCCGGCATGGTAGCACCCGCTCGGACGGGCGCTCAAGGCAGCGTCTTTGGGCTAGAATCCCGGCCATTCGAACCTACTGGAAACATTTTGACATGGCAGGAAGCAGCTTACTGGTACTGATCGACGATATCGCCACGGTCCTCGACGATGTCTCGTTGATGACCAAGGTCGCGGCGAAGAAGACCGCCGGGGTGCTGGGCGACGACCTGGCGCTCAATGCCCAGCAGGTCACCGGTGTGCGCGCCGAACGCGAGATCCCGGTGGTGTGGGCGGTGGCCAAGGGCTCGCTGGTGAACAAGGCGATCCTGGTGCCGGCGGCGCTGCTGATCAGTGCGTTCATTCCCTGGGCGGTGATTCCGTTGCTGATGGTCGGTGGCGCCTACCTGTGCTTCGAGGGCTTCGAGAAGCTGGCGCACAAGTTCCTGCACAGCAAGGCCGAGGACGACGCGCAGCACGAGGCGCGCAAGGCGGCCGTGGCCGACGAGCAGGTCGACCTGGTGGCCTTTGAGAAGAGCAAGATCAAGGGCGCGGTGCGCACCGACTTCATCCTCTCCGCCGAGATCATCGCCATCACCCTGGGCACCGTGGCCGATGCGCCGCTGAGCCAGCAGATCATCGTGCTGTCGGGGATCGCCATCGTCATGACCCTGGGGGTGTATGGCCTGGTGGCAGGCATCGTCAAGCTCGATGACCTGGGGCTGTGGATGACCAAGAAAGCCTCGGCGCTGAGCCAGGCGGTGGGCAACGGCATCCTGCGCGCTGCGCCGTACATGATGAAAAGCCTGTCGGTGATCGGCACCGCGGCGATGTTCCTGGTCGGTGGCGGCATCCTGGTGCACGGCATCGCGCCGCTGCATCACGCCATCGAGGCGTTCAGCGAAGGACGGGGCGGGGCGTTGACCGGGGCACTGCTCAATGGTGTGGCGGGGGTGATTGCGGGGGCTGTGGTGCTGGCGGTGGTGAGCGTCGTCGGCAAGCTGTGGCAGGCGCTGCGCCCTGCTCACTGAGTAGCGCGGGGACGTGGGGGCGGGGCAAGCCCGCTCCCACGTCAGACAGCGCCTGAGCGCTGTGTGATCAGAAGTGCACTTTCACCAGGAAGCTCATGGTGTTCTGATCGGTAGTGAAGGCATCGCTGTCCTTGATGCCGTACTTGTTCTTCCAGTAGTCGTACTCGATACCCACGTACAACTGCTTCTCGCCCAGGTGCAGCGCTTTGCCCAGGTCGTACTTGACCTGCGGGTTGAAGTGCAGGTTCGCCTGGTAGGTGCCGCGACGGTTCTCGTCGTTGTCCACCACCCAGTCCATGAAGCCGTCGATGAGAATGTCGGACGAACCCACGGGGATGGTGTAGGACCAGACCGGGGTGATCTGCCAGACGTTGTCGCCTGGGCGGCTGCCGTCGGTGGTGCGCTGGTAGAAGTTCAGCTGGAAGTAGTCGAAGCCTGGGATCGCCAGGTCGAAGCCGGGGCCGATCAGGTAGGACTCGGTGTCACCCTCGCCGAACTCGTAGGTCATGGCCAGCAGCACGTCCTTGACCGGGCCGAACTCGAGCTTCTGGTCGAAGATCTTGCCGAACGACAGGCGTGGGCTGAACTCGCCGTAGTAGGTGTTCGGGCCGTTGCTGGCGTCCTTCTTGCCCTGGTAGAAGATCTTGTCGAAGAAGAAGAAGTTGTCGCCGTACTTCCACGCATCGGCGTGCTCGAAGGTCACGGTCTGCTGGATCTCGGGGTTGACCTTGAAGTTCTTGCCCCACAGGTAGGTCAGGCTGTTGTTCTGCCATTGCAGCAGGTCACCGGCTTGGCTGGCGCCGCAGGCCAGCAGGCCGCCGGCGAGGATCAGGCTATTGATGGTACGCATTGCGTGTGTCGCTCCCTTTATTGGATCTGTTGTCAGCGCTCGGGCGCTGTTCTTGTCTTTTGGGTCAGCTTTTTTCAATTGGCCACAGCTGTTTGGCAAGAGCTGCGCCAACTTTTCCACGTTGGGCACAACCATCCTGCTCGACGTCTTTCTGAACGGATGAAATAGGTATTTCACGCTGGCAACACGTTGGCCAACCGCCCGGAAACATTGACTGGGCGGTCAGCAAACGCGGGCGGGATCCTTCCCGCCCCGATCGAGGGGGCGCGCAGATTACTCACTTGCGCGCCGGGCCTCAAGTGCTCCGTCCTGGAGCACTCTGTCACACAGAGGGGCGTACGCCCCTTCGCTTAGAAATGCACCTTCACCAAGGCGCTGGCGACGCTCTGGTTGCTGTCCACGTTGCCGTGGCTGTCGATGCCGTACTTGTCCTTCCAGTAGCTGTATTCGAAGCCGACGTAGAGCTGCTTGGCGCCCAGGTTCAGGGCCTTGCCCAGGTCGTATTTGACCTGTGGATTGAACTGCAGGTTGGCGTGGTAGGTGCCGCGACGGGTCTGGTCGTTGTCGACCACCCAGTCGATATAGCCGTCGATCAGGATGTCGGACTTGCCTACCGGGATGGTGTAGGACCAGGCCGGGGTGATCTGCCAGACGTTGTCGCCGGGGCGGCTGCCTTCGGTGTTGCGCAGGTAGAAGTTCAGGGTGAAATAGTTGAAGCCGGGCACGTTCAGATCGAAGCCGGGGCCGATCAGGTAGGCCTCGTTGTCGCCCTCGCCACGCTCGTAGGTCATGGCCAGCAGCACGTCCTTGACCGGGCCGAAGGCCAGGTTGCGCTCGAAGATCTTGCCGAACGACAGGCGCGGGCTGAACTCACCGTAGTAGGTGGTCACGCCTTTGCCGGGGTCGGCCTTGCCGTTGTAGAAGATCTTGTCGACGAACAGGAAGGTGTCGCCGTACTTCCACTTGTTGGCGTGCTCGAAGGTGATGGTCTGCTGGATGTCGGGGTTGACCTTGAAGTCCTTGCCGTAGAGGTAGGACAGGCTTTCGCCGTGCCACTGCAGCCATTCGCCGGCATGGGCGGGGAGGGTGGCCAGCAGGCTGCTGCCCAGCAGGACGGAGGTGGTGATGCGCTTCATGTTGTGATTCCCGGACTTATTGTTTTTGTAAGGGCTTTTTCGGCGCGCAGGCGCCCCGGACGGCCCATTCCGGCGGGCCGACGGTACTGCGTTACCACAGGGTTGAAGCGGGGCGGCCAGGACGGCGCCGCCCCTGGTCACTCAATGCTGGTGACAGGCATCGTTGTGCGCGGCGCGGTCGGCGCCGCCGAGGATGTTGAACAGCAGGTTCAGCACCAGGGCACTGAGGGTGGCCATGGCGATGCCACTGTGGGTGATGGGTTCCATCCACTGCGGCATCTGCGCGAAGAACTCCGGCCGCACCACCGGGATCAGGCCAAAGCCGACGCTGACCGCGACCAGCAACTGGTTGCGTCGGTCGGAGATGTCCGCTTCCTGGAGGATCTTGATCCCGGTGGCGGTGACCATGCCGAACATGGCGATGGACGCGCCGCCCAGTACCGCGGGCGGGATCGAGGCGATCAGGAACGCCGCCTTGGGCAGCAGGCTGAGCAGGATCAGCAGCGCGCCGGCCATCACCGTGACGTAGCGGCAGCGCACCCCGGTCATCTGCACCAGGCCGATGTTCTGGGCGAACGAGGAGTGGGTGAAGGTGTTGAAGAAGCCGGCGATGAACGACGCGCCGGCATCGCACAGCAGGCCGCGCCGCAGCATGCCCGGCGTTACTTCACGGTCGGTCACCTTGCCCAGGGCGAGGAACATGCCCGTGGACTCGACGAAGATGATCACCACCACCAGGCACATCGACAGGATCGGCGCCAGGCTGAAGGTCGGCATGCCGAAGTGCAGGGGGGTGACCACCTGCAGCCACGGCGCCTCGCTCAGGCCCGACAGGTCGACCATGCCGATGGATCCGGCGAGCACGTAGCCCAGGCCCATGCCCACCAGTACCGACACGTTGACCCAGAACCCGCGCATGAAGCGATTGATCAGCAGGATCACCGCCAGCACCAGGCCGGCGACCATCAGGTAGATCGGCGCGCCGAAGGCTTCGGCGTCATGGCCGCCGCCGGCCCAGTTGACCGCCACCGGGAACAGCGACAGGCCGATGGAGGTGATGACCGTGCCGGTTACCAGCGGCGGGAAGAAGCGCACGACCTTGGACATGAACGGCGCGATCAGCATGCCGAAGAAGCCGGCGGCGATGGTCGCGCCGAAGATCCCCTGCAGGCCGACACCGGGCATGCCGGCCATGGCCACCATGCTGCCGACGGCGGCGAAGCTGGCGCCCATCATGACCGGCATGCGAATGCCGACTGGGCCGATACCGAAGGATTGGATGATGGTGGCAACGCCGGCGACCAGCAGGTCGGCGTTGATCAGGAAGGCGACTTCTTCGCGGGACAGGCCCGCCGCCTGGCCAATGATCAGCGGCACCGCGATGGCGCCGCCGTACATCAGCAGAACGTGTTGCAGACCCACCAGGATCAGCTGGAACAAAGGCAGGGGCTGTCGTGGCGGCGCAACAGGGATGTACGCCTTGGGTGACTCGGACATGCAGCACCTCGAGTTTTGTTTTTATTCTCGGATCCAAGCGGGCGGCTTCACGTGGCAGGCTCCGGTAAAGGAGGCTGGGGTTCGCGCGTGAAGCCGAACGCTCGATGCTTGCTTGTTACGTAGAGCTTGGAAGCGAGGCCGGGAGTACCGGCCTCATCGCGGGGCAAGCCCGCTCCCACGCAGTCGTGGGGTGTCTCAGTTGACCTGCGCGCCTTTGGCGATCCAGTCGCCGACCAGCTTGCGTTCCTCGACGGTCATCTGGGTGATGTTGCCCAGCGGCATGATCTGGCTGGCGACGGCCTGCGCCTGAATGCGCGCGGCCTGGGCCTGGATCTGCTGCGGGGTGTCGAACATCACGCCGCCAGGTGCGGCGCTGAACAGCGGGCTGGTCGGCTTGGCCGAGTGGCACACGGTGCAGCGTTCCTGGATGACGGTGTGGATCTTGTCGAAGGTTTCACCGCCAGCCTGGGCTGTGGCCTGGGCCGGAGCCTCGGCGGGTGCCGCAGGTTTGGCGGCTTCCTCGGCGCGCAGTTCGGCGGCGGTCTTGCCGCCTACGGCAGTGGCCGGCAGCGGTTGGTACTCGACCTTGGCGGCGGCCTGCTCAGGTGCGCTCGGCAGTGGTTTCGGGCCGGTCACGTAGGCCAGGCAGATCATCGCCAGGGCGCCGACAGGCAGGGTCCAGGCGTACTTGTTGCTGTCGTGGCGGGTGTTGAAGTAGTGACGGATCAATACCGCGGCCACCGCGATCCCGGCCAGGATCAGCCAGTTGTACTGGCTGCCGTAGGTGCTCGGGAAGTGGTTGCTGATCATGATGAACAGCACCGGCAGGGTGAAGTAGTTGTTGTGGCGCGAGCGCAGCAGGCCCTTGGCCGGCAGGACCGGGTCGGGGGTCTGGTTGTTCTCGATGGCCGCCACCAGCTGGCGCTGCGCCGGCATGATGATGCGGAACACGTTACCGACCATGATGGTGCCGATGATCGCGCCGGTGTGCAGGTACGCGCCACGGCCGCTGAACACCAGGCTGAAGCCCCAGCAGGCGGCGATGATCAGCACGAACAGCACGGCACCGAGCAGCGCCGGCTTCTTGCCCAGGGGCGAGTCGCAGAGGAAGTCGTAGATGAACCAGCCGGCGATCAGCGAGCCGATACCGATGGCCACGCCTTCGGCACCGCTGAGGGTGCTGCCGGGTGCCAGCAGGTACAGGGTCGGGTTCCAGTAGAACACCACGCACAGCAGGGCGATCCCGGACATCCAGGTGAAGTAGGCTTCCCATTTGAACCAGTGCAGGTTCTCGGGCATCTTCGGCGGGGCCAGCTTGTATTTTTCCAGGTGGTAGATGCCACCACCGTGGATGGCCCAGAGGTCACCCGACAACCCATCGCGCGGGTTGCTTCGGTTCAGGTGGTTCTCCAGCCAGACGAAGTAGAACGATGCACCGATCCAGGCGACACCGGTGATCATGTGAACCCAGCGAATGCTCAGGTTCAGCCATTCGTGAAGGTGTGCTTCCACAGTATGTACCTCTCGCCGGTCACGGTTCAGGCGGACCTGGGTGACCGACCTTTTCTTATTGGTGGGGATTGAGGATCAACATCTGTTCCTCGGGGAAGTAATGCTCATCGCAGTTGTTGCCGGAACCACTGCGATCAACCACCAGGAAGTCATCCCGCTTTTCGATCGTCAGCACCGGGTGGTGCCAGACGCCGCGATGGTAATTGATGCCCTGCCTGCCATTACTGCGGAAGGCGCGGACCAAGCCTGATACAGGTGCATCGCCAACTGGCGCGACCACGATCAGAAAGGGGTTGCCGAGCAGCGGGATGAAAGCCTGGCTGCCCAGCGGATGGCGTTCCAGCATGCGCACGGTCAGCGGCATCTCCAGCGCGTCGGCGCGGAAGATGCTGATGATCGCCTTGTCTTCGGGCTCGGCGGTCTCGACCGTGGCGAGCTTGTGGAAGCGCATGGTCGAGCCGTTGTTGATCATGAAGTGGTCGCTGCCGTCGGTTTCGATCACGTCACCGAAGGGGGCGAAGGCTTCTTTGGTCAGGGGCTCGATCATCAGGGTGCGCATGCGGTTATCTCTTCTATTCGTTGTTCTGGATTTTGGTGGCCTGGCGGGCCGGGGCCCTGGGTGCGGACGCGTCACGCACTCGGGCCAGGGCGCTGCCAGTGCCTTACAGCTGCAGCAGGCGGAACAGGGCGATCAGGTTGATCTGCGCCAGGGCTTCCTTGAACTCGGCATCCGTGTCGTTGTGGATGCGTTTTTCGAAGGCGGCGAGGATCTGGTGGCGGTTGCTGCCCTTGACCGCCATGATGAACGGGAACTGGAACTTGGCCTTGTAGGCGTCGTTCAGCTCGGTGAAGCGGGCGAACTCTTCGGCGGTGCACTGGTGGATGCCGGCGCCGGCCTGCTCGTTGGTGCTCGATTCGGTCAGCTCGCCCTGGATGGCGGCCTTGCCGGCCAGGTCCGGGTGAGCGTTGATCAGTGCCAGCTGCTCAGCATGGCTGGCGCTGAGCAGGATGTCGCTCATGCGTTGATGCAGCGCCTCGATCTCGTCCAGCTCGGCCAGTTGCCCCAGGTCGTAGGCTTTCTCGGCGACCCACGGCGAGTGCTCGTAGATGTCGGCGAAGGCCGCGACGAAGGCGGCGCGGTCCAGGGTGGAGGGCTTGAGGGTCTTGAAGGCAGTCATCAGGCGTTCTCTTTCTTGTACGGGTGGGTGGCGTGCCAGTGGCGGGCGATGTCCACGCGACGGGCGAACCAGACCTGCTCGTGGCTCTTGGCGTAGTCGACGAAGCGCTTGAGCGCGGCCAGGCGCGCCGGGCGGCCGACCAGGCGGCAGTGCAGGCCGATGGAGAGCATCTTCGGTGCCTCGGCGCCTTCCTCGTAGAGCACGTCGAAGGCGTCCTTCAGGTACTGGAAGAACTGCTCGCCGCAGTTGAAACCCTGCACCTGGGTGAAGCGCATGTCGTTGGTGTCGAGGGTGTAGGGGATCACCAGGTGCGGCTTGCCGGTCGGGTTGTTCGGTTCCCAGTAGGGCAGGTCGTCGTCGTAGGTGTCGCTGTCGTAGAGGAAGCCGCCTTCTTCCATCACCAGGCGCCGGGTGTTCGGGCCGGTGCGGCCGGTGTACCAGCCTTGCGGGCGTTCGCCGGTAAGCTCGGTGAGGATGCGGATGGCTTCGAGCATGTGCTCGCGCTCTTGCGCTTCATCCATGTACTGGTAGTCGATCCAGCGGTAGCCGTGGCTGCAGATCTCGTGGCCGGCCTCGACCATGGCGCGGATCACGTCGGGGTGGCGCTGGGCGGCCATGGCCACGGCGAAGATGGTCAGCGGCACGCCGCTGTCCTTGAACAGCTTGAGCAGGCGCCATACGCCGGCGCGGCTGCCATATTCGTAGAGCGATTCCATGCTCATGTTGCGCGCGCCTTGCAGCGGCTGGGCGGCGACCATTTCGGAGAGGAACGCTTCGGACTCTTTGTCGCCATGCAGGATGTTGCGCTCGCCACCTTCTTCGTAGTTGAGCACGAAGGACAGTGCAATGCGGGCATTCCCCGGCCATTGCGGGTGAGGTGGGTTGTTGCCGTAACCGATCAGGTCGCGAGGGTAGTCAGCGCTCACTGCAGTCTTCCTTCTTGTACGTATGTGCGGGTGGTGGGCGGGCCGCGTCGGGATGTCGCACCACCGGATGGGCTGATTGTATACAACTTCTTAAATACTTTGTAAGCCTGTTTTTCCGCATTTCTTCCCATTTGTCGCCTGAGAATGGCTTGCAAGAAACCTGCCTGATTGGTCAGCTAATGCCGTGAGGGTCGGCATCGGGCGTGTCTTTGCGACTGATGGAGTGTTCGCGGGGTGTTGACCGAGGATGCAGAAAAAATTGTGTACAATCTATCGCTAAACTGTCTTAATGGCTGCATTCCCGCACGGTGCCAGCCTGTTGCCGTGTATTTTTTGCCCACGTAGATGACAAGAGGCGACAAGCAAATGGGACGTTTGACCACACACGTACTGGACGCCGCGCATGGCTGCCCGGGCAGCTCGATCAAGGTCGAGCTGTACCGCGTCGAAGGCCAGCAGCTGGAACTGGTGAACACCGCCCTGACCAACAGCGATGGCCGCGTCGATGCGCCGCTGCTGCAGGGCGACGATTACCGCACCGGCGTCTATCAATTGCAGTTCAGCGCGGGTGACTACTACCGCGCCAAGGGTGTGAAGCTGCCGGACACCGCGTTCCTCGACGTGGTCGTGCTGCGCTTCGGCATCGACGAGCAGCAGGAGCACTATCACGTGCCGCTGCTGATCTCGCCGTACAGCTATTCGACCTATCGTGGAAGCTAGTTGGTCGCTAGAAGAATCTTCGTAGGTCCTTGGCCCGCTCTCACACTGGCGGGCTTTTTTTCGTCTGCTGTTTATATACTCTCAGGTGGAATCAACTGTCTGACTGACATTTTTGTCAGTAGTCACTCAGAGAGTCGTGCTGCATGATCAAGTTTCGTTTGGCACTTGAGGAGCCTGGCTGATGAGTGCAAGAAATGCATATTCGCCCTATGGTTACCGAGGCACCCAGCCGGCGTCCACTGGGGCATTAGGTTTCAATGGCCAGTTTTTTCATGCTGAATTGGAATGCTATGCGCTCGGAAACGGGCATCGAATTTACAGCCCTAGGCTGATGCGTTTTGCCAGCCCAGACGCCCTGAGCCCTTTTCATAAGGGCGGCATCAATGCCTACGCTTACTGCCTGAATGATCCTGTTAATGCACGGGACCCTAGCGGAAAAGTGGTAGAATTTATGTATAAATTAGCCCGCCCTACAATGAGGTGGGTAGCCAATGCCTATCAATCACCTGCTGCTCCATTAAAATTGCTAAAGAATAATCAGTCCCACCTACTCGGGCCGGAAGTGATGTACGCGCAGGCAGAAATTAAAGCTGCCAGAGCTTCCTTACGCATTATGAATACCCCAAATAGCTTTGCGCAGCTCGATGAAAATCAAGTTCATAAGCTTGTCGTCACGAAAAATGACGAATTGGTTGCTCTCAGCGGCCAAACTAACGAGACTATTCCTAGTCACGCCGCCGCCGGTGAGCTATCAGGACATGGTTATGGCGTAAAAGGTAATGGCGAAGAACTGATGAGCGCTGGGGAGCTGACCATAAGCAAAGAAACTGATGGAACGCGTGTTTATACTTTGACTAACCAATCTGGTCACTTTCATCCTGACTTGGCGCGCCTGCACATCATGGCTGAGCGCGTGAGGAGAGTTGGGGTTTCAGTAAAACTCGCCCCAATAAATATTGATTTCGACATGTGAGCGGTAGCAGGGGCGCGTCGTTCTACGGACCCACGGAAGGATCAGTGTAAGGGTGGGAATCTGACAAGGGACGCCGAAGCGCCCCTTGTAGATACGAGGGGTTCAGAGGAACACAAACTTAGCGATAAAGATCGCGCACAGCACCCACAGGCTGGCCGAGATCTCCTTGAACTTGCCGGTACCCGCCTTGAGCGCCACGTAGCTGATGAAGCCAAGGGCGATGCCGTCCGCCACCGAGAAGGTCAGCGGCATCATGATCACGGTGACGATCGCCGGAATGCTGTCGGTGGCTTCGTCCCACTCGATATGCGCCATGCTGCCCATCATCAGCATCGCCACGTAGATCAGCGCGCCGGCGGTGGCATAGGCCGGAATCATCCCGGCCAGCGGGGCGAAGAACATCGCGGCGATGAACAGCACGCCAACCACCACGGCGGTCAGGCCGGTGCGTCCACCTGCCGCGACACCCGCGGCACTTTCCACGTAGCTGGTCACCGGCGGCACGCCGACCACCGCGCCGAACACGCTGGAGGTGCTGTCGGCCTTCAGCGCCCGCGACAGGTTCTCGATACGCCCGTCCGGTGCCACCAGGTTGGCCCGCTGGGCCACGCCCATCAGCGTGCCGGCGGTGTCGAACATGTGCACGAACAGGAACGCCAGCACCACGCTGATCATGCTGACGTTGAACACGCCGACCACGTCCATGGCCATCCAGGTCGGAGCCAGGCTCGGCGGCATCGACACCACCCCGCCGAACTTGACCAGGCCCAGGCCCCAGCCGGCCAGGGTGACGCCGATGATGCTGATGAGGATCGCGCCGAACACCCGCTTGTAGCTGAGGATGGCGATCAGCAGGAAGCACACGGCCGCCAGTAGCGGGCCGGGCTCATGCAGCGAGCCCAGCTTGACCAGGGTTGCCGGGCTGTCGACGATGATGCCGGCGGTTTTCAGGCCGATCAGCCCGAGGAACAGGCCGACGCCGGCCCCCATGGCATGGCGCAGGCTCAGCGGGATGCTGTTGAGCAGCCACTCACGCACGCGCGAAACGGTCAGGAACATGAACAGCACGCCCGAGACGAACACCGCCCCCAGCGCCGTTTCCCAGTTGTAGCCCATGGTGCCGACCACGGTGTAGGTGAAGAAGGCATTGAGCCCCATGCCCGGTGCCAGGCCGACCGGCCAGTTGGCGTACAGGCCCATCAGCAGGCAGCCGAGGGCGGCGGCGATGCAGGTGGCGACGAATGCCGCGCCGTGGTCGATACCGGCGTCGGCCATGATGTTGGGGTTGACGAAGATGATGTAGGCCATGGTGATGAAGGTGGTCACCCCGGCGATCAGCTCGGTGCGGACAGTGCTGCCATGCTGCTTGAGTTTGAAAATCCGCTCCAGCCAGCCCGTTTCGAGCGGTGGGGCGAGATCCAGCGTAGGTGCTTCGGATTTGCGGCTTTCCACAGCGAGTACTCCTCAAGTCTTTCTTGTTGTTCGAAGCCTGGTCCTGAGCCATGCACTGGGGGGCTTCGCGAGGGGGTGTGGCAGACGTCCGACCATTTTGTTGACTTTTGGGTCAGGAAGTTGCTCGCAGAATTATGCGTTTGTGTACAAAGAATGCAAATAATGTTTTATCTTTTGTGCTCACAAACTGCCGTACAACGGCTATAAGGGTAAAAGGCCACCTGCAGAAACGGGTCAGCCTGTGTACAATGGCGCCATACCTTGGCCCCTTTTCTTCTTCCAGGACTTGCCATCCCCCCGCTGACCGGTATTACAGTCACGGTCCGACTGGCAGATCCTTTGTGCTCGAGAGCCCATGAACGAACAGCTGCAACCTCTGAAAAAACCTGTGCGCACTGGCAAGGCCGGCCGCAGCGGTACCCAGGACGACATCGTCTATGCGCATATCTTCGAGGCGATCCTCGAGCAGCGTCTGGCACCGGGCACCAAGTTGAGCGAGGAAGCACTGGGCGAGATCTTCGGCGTCAGCCGCACCATCATCCGCCGCGCCCTGTCGCGCCTGGCCCATGAAAGCGTGGTGCTGTTGCGGCCCAACCGTGGTGCGGTGGTGGCCAGCCCCACGGTCGAGGAGGCGCGGCAGGTGTTCTTCTCGCGGCGCATGGTCGAGCGCGCGATCACCGAGCTGGCCGTGCAGCACGCCACCCTCGAACAGCTCAACGAACTGCGCCAGATGGTCCGCGAGGAGCGTGACAGCTTCTCCCGTGGTGACCGTGGCGCCGGTATCCGCCTGTCCGGCGAGTTCCACCTCAAGCTGGCCGAAGCCGCTGGCAATGCGCCACTGGTGAGCTTCCAGCGCAGCCTGGTGTCGCAGACTTCGCTGATCATCGCCCAGTACGAAAGCGGTAACCGCTCGCACTGCTCGTACGATGAGCACATGCAGCTGATCGATGCGATCGAGGCCCGTGATGCCGAGCAGGCGGTAAGCCTGATGATGCATCACATGGACCATATCGACAGCAAGCTCAACCTCGACGAGGAGAGCGCTTCGGACGACCTGCACGCGGTGTTCTCCCACCTGCTGAAAAAGCCCAAGGCTACCGCCAAGGGTTGATCGTTTGCCTGCATGAACCAGGGGCCGCTTTGCGGCCCATCGCCGGCAAGCCGGCTCCCACAGATAAAGCGCACGTCTTGAGAACTACGCGATCGAGGTGGGAGCCGGCTTGCCGGCGATGGGGCGCGAAGCGGCCCCTGGTCGTTTCTGGCTACTGGCCAAAGCTCTGCTAGATTTTCCTCAGCAAACCTTCATCAAGCAGTTGGGCTTGCGCAGTCGTTGCGTCCAATTACTTGAGGAATGGTCCATGAGTTCATCCCTGGGTGTGCGCATGGGTGCCGAGCTGGTCGGCACCTTCTGGTTGGTCCTGGGTGGTTGTGGCAGTGCGGTGCTGGCCGCCAGCTCGCCTGTCGGCATCGGTGTCCTGGGTGTCGCCTTCGCTTTCGGCCTTACCGTCCTGACCATGGCATTCGCCATCGGCCATATCTCCGGTTGCCACCTCAATCCCGCCGTGTCGTTCGGGCTGGTGGTGGGGGGACGATTCCCGGCAAAAGAGTTGCTGCCCTATGTGATTGCCCAGGTGGTCGGCGCGATCCTCGCCGCCGCGGTGATCTACTTCATCGCCACCGGCAAGGCCGGTTTCGAGGTGGGTAACGGCATGGCCTCGAATGGTTATGGCGAACACTCGCCCGGCGGCTACACCCTGGCCGCAGGTTTTGTCAGCGAAGTGGTGATGACCGCGATGTTCCTGATGATCATCATGGGCGCCACGGACGCCCGGGCACCGGCCGGGTTTGCGCCGATCGCCATTGGCCTGGCGCTGACCTTGATCCACCTGATCTCGATCCCGGTCACCAACACCTCGGTGAACCCGGCGCGCAGCACCGGGCCTGCGCTGTTCGTCGGTGGCTGGGCCTTGCAGCAACTTTGGCTGTTCTGGCTGGCACCGCTGATCGGCGCGGCGATCGGCGGTGCGCTGTATAGAGGCCTGGCCAAGCAACCTTAGGCTCTGTATGAAAAGCCTTGATACTCGGTGATGCTGCGTTGAAAACAGCCTCGGAATGCTCATTTACAACCCGTAAACTCCGCTTCCTCGGCTGTTTTCGCCTTGCCTGACCTTCGTCTCAAGACTTTTCAAACAAACCCTAGCGCTGGTGCACGCAACGCCCGGCGGCGTAGGTCTCGCGCACGGTGCGGTCGTCGCCCAGGGTGGTGAGCACGAACAAGGTCTCCTCGATGCTCCTGGACTGCTGCAGGCGGTAGTCCAGCAGCGGGGTGGCCTTGTAGTCGAGCACCACGAAGTCGGCATCATTGCCCGGGCGCAGGCTGCCGATGCGGTCGTCCAGGCGCAGGGCGCGGGCACCGCCGAGGGTGGCCAGGTACAGCGACTTGTACGGGTGCAGGCGCGCGCCTTGCAGCTGCATCACCTTGTACGCCTCGTTCAGGGTGTTGAGCAGCGAGAAGCTGGTGCCGGCGCCGACATCGGTGCCCAGGCCGACATTGACCTTGAAGCGCTCGGCTTGGGGCAGGTTGAACAGGCCGCTGCCGAGGAACAGGTTGGAGGTCGGGCAGAAGGCGATGGCCGAACCGGTTTCGGCCAGGCGCTGGCACTCGTCGTCGCACAGGTGCACGCCGTGGGCGAATACCGAGCGCTCGCCGAGCAGCTCGAAGTGGTCATAGACGTCCAGGTAGCCTTTCTGCTCGGGGAACAGCTCCTTGACCCAATCGATTTCCTTGAGGTTCTCCGACAGGTGGGTGTGCATGTACACGCCCGGGTGCTCCTTGAGCAACTGACCGGCCACGCTCAACTGTTCCGGCGTGCTGGTCGGCGCGAAGCGCGGGGTCACCGCGTAGTGCAGGCGCCCCTTGCCGTGCCAGCGCTCGATCAGCATCTTGCTGTCGCGATAGCTGGACTCGGCGGTGTCGGTGAGGTAGTCGGGGGCGTTGCGGTCCATCATCACCTTGCCGGCGATCATGCGCAGGTCCAGGCGCTCGGCCTCCTCGAACAGGGCGTTGACCGACTCGGGGTGCACGCTGCCGAACACCAGCGCGGTGGTGGTGCCGTTGCGCAGCAGTTCGGCGAGGAAGATCTTCGCCACCTGGTCGGCATGGGCCTTGTCGGCGAACTGCTTCTCGCAGGGGAAGGTGTAGGTGTTCAGCCAGTCCAGCAGCTGCTCGCCGTAGGAGCCGATCATGCCGGTCTGCGGGAAGTGGATATGGGTGTCGATGAAGCCCGGGGTGATCAGGGCGTCCTGGTAGTGTTGCACCGGGATGGCGGCATCGAGGGTCGGCAGCAGCTCGCTGGCATGGCCCAGGGCGCTGATGCGGCCGTCGTCGACCACCAGCAGGCCGTCTTCATAGTATTCGCAGGACGCCTCCAGGCCGACCTCGGCGGGGTCGGCGATGCTGTGCAGGATGGCGGCTCGGTAGGCTTTGCGGGTTGCGCTCATGGGGCTCTCGTCAAAGGGTCTGGCTGCGTCGCGAGGACGGCAGCAACTGGGCGATGGGGCCTGAATTGGCGGCAGCGTCGTGCTGGCCGAAGCAGGCGTTGTAGGTGGCAATGATTTCGGCGGCGATGGACACGGCGATCTCGATCGGCAGCTTGCCCTTGACCTCGGCCAGGCCCATCGGGCAGCGCATGCGCGCCATCAGCGCGTCTTCGAAGCCGCGCTCGCGCAGGCGGTGCTCGAACTTGACACGCTTGGTCTTCGAACCGATCAGGCCGAACCAGGTGAAGTCGTTGCGCTTGAGGATCGCGGCGGTCAGCTCCAGGTCCAGCTGGTGGTTATGGGTCATGACGATGCAGTAGCTGCCGGCGGGCAGGTCGGCGACTTCGTCGACCGGCTCTTCGCTGACGATCTTGCTCACCCCGTCGGGGATGAGCGCGGGAAACTCCTGCTCGCGCGAATCGATCCAGCGCACCCGGCAGGGCAGCGCGGCGAGCAAGGGTACCAGAGCGCGGCCGACATGGCCCGCGCCGAACACGGCGATCTCGGCCTGCACGCCACTCATCGGCTCGAACAGCAGCACGGTGGCGCCGCCGCAGCACTGGCCGAGGCTGGCGCCGAGGCTGAAGCGCTCCAGGTGCGGGGTGCTGCGGTGTTCCGCGAGCATCTGCCGGGCGATGTGCAGGGCCTTGAACTCCAGGTGGCCGCCGCCTATGGTGTCGTACAGCGCGTTGACGCTGACCACCATTTTCGAGCCGGCGTTGCGCGGAGTGGAGCCGCGCTCCTCGATGATGGTCACCAGCACGCAGGGTTCGCCACGGGCTTGGTGGTCGGCGAGGGCGTTGATCCATTGGTGCATAGACAGATCCTCATTTCTGGTGGTCTGTACGGGCCTCATCGCCGGCAAGCCGGCTCCCACAGATGCTGCGCTGTACTGCAGGCCTTTGTGGGAGCCGGCTTGCCGGCGATGAGGCCCGTACAGGCGCCCACCCAACCTCAGTGATTCACGGTTTCCAGTTCTTGCTCGGCTGGATGCTGCACGGCCACCGCCTTGCGCATCTGCTCGCAACCCCACAACACCCGCTCCGGCGTCGATGGCGCATCGATGTTCGGTTGTACGCGGTAGTCGGCGATGCTCGCCACCGCGTCCTTGATCGCGCACCAGGCGGCAATGCCGAGCATGAACGGCGGCTCGCCCACGGCCTTGGAATGGAACACGGTGTCCTCGGGGTTCTTGCGGTTCTCCACCAGCTTGACGCGCATGTCGATCGGCATGTCGGCCACTGCCGGGATCTTGTAGCTGGCCGGGCCGTTGGTCATCAGCTTGCCCTTGGCGTTCCACACCAGCTCCTCGGTGGTCAGCCAGCCCATGCCCTGGACGAAGCCACCCTCCACCTGGCCGATGTCGATGGCCGGGTTCAGTGAGTCGCCCACGTCGTGCAGGATGTCGGCGCGCAGCATCTTGTATTCACCGGTGAGGGTATCGACGATCACCTCCACGCAGGCGGCGCCGAAGGCGAAGTAGTAGAACGGG
Organism: Pseudomonas sp. CCOS 191; assembly: GCF_001007005.1. Classification (NCBI taxonomy): domain Bacteria; kingdom Pseudomonadati; phylum Pseudomonadota; class Gammaproteobacteria; order Pseudomonadales; family Pseudomonadaceae; genus Pseudomonas; species Pseudomonas sp. CCOS 191. The sequence goes on along the minus strand of NZ_LN847264.1, from coordinate 4,215,535 downwards.
CGGCCACGGGCCTGGTTGCGGTCGTAGAAAATCTTCGGCGTACGGTAGAAACCGGTGGTCGACAGCGATACCTGGGCGAAGTAAGCCTGCTGCACCAACTGCTCGAAGCTGACGATCTGCTCGCGCACGCGCACATGGCCGTTGCGGAACTCGACGTCTTCCTCGGTGACGTTGTAGTGCCGGGCGGCGAACTCGGTCAGGCGCTTCTTGAGGATCTCGGCGGCGTTCTGCGCGGCCTTGCCGTTCAGGTCGGCACCGCTGGAGGCGGCGGTGGGCGAGGTGTTGGGCACCTTGTCGGTATTGGTGGCGGTGATCTGGATGCGGTTGAAATCCACCTGGAACACTTGCGCCACCACCTGGGCGACCTTGGTGTTCAGGCCCTGGCCCATCTCGGTGCCACCGTGGTTGAGGTGGATGCTGCCGTCGGTGTAGATGTGAATCAAGGCACCTGCCTGGTTGAGGAAGGTGGCGGTGAACGAGATGCCGAACTTCACCGGGGTCAGCGCCAGGCCCTTCTTCAGCACCGGGCTGTTGGCGTTGAAGCGGCGGATCGACTCGCGGCGCTCATGGTAGTCGCTGCTGGCCTCGAGCTCGGCGGTCATCTCCTCGAGCATGTTGTGCTCGACGGTCTGGTAGTAGTGGGTGACGTTGCGTTCGGTCTTGCCGTAGTAGTTGGCCTTGCGCACCGCCAGCGGGTCGAGGGCCAGGTGACGGGCGATATGGTCCATCACCTGCTCGATGGCGACCATCCCCTGCGGGCCACCGAAGCCGCGGTAGGCGGTGTTGGAGGCGGTGTTGGTCTTGCAGCGGTGGCCGTGCACCGTGGCATCGCCCAGATAGTAGGCGTTGTCGGAGTGGAACATGGCGCGGTCGACGATCGAGCCGGACAGGTCCGGCGAGTAGCCGCAGTTGCCGGCCAGGTCGAAGTTGATCCCGTGCAGGCGGCCGTTGTCGTCGAAGCCGACGTCGTATTCGACGTAGAACGGGTGGCGCTTGCCGGTCATGGTCATGTCTTCGACCCGCGGCAGGCGCATCTTGGTCGGCTGGCCGGTCAGGCGCGCGATCACCGCGCACAGGCACGCGGGGCTGGCGGCCTGGGTTTCCTTGCCGCCGAAACCGCCACCCATGCGGCGCATGTCGACGACGATCTTGTGCATCGGCACGTCGAGCACCTCGGCCACCAGCTTCTGCACCTCGGTGGGGTTCTGCGTCGAGCAGTAGACGATCATGCCGCCATCTTCGCCGGGCATCACCGAGCTGATCTGGGTCTCCAGGTAGAAGTGTTCCTGGCCGCCGATGTGCAGGGTGCCCTGGATACGGTGCGGGGCACTGGCCAATGCAGCGGCCGAGTCGCCGCGCTGGTGGGTGTGGCTGTCGAGCACGAAGTGCTTCTTGCGCAGGGCCTCGACCACGTCGAGCACCGGTTCCAGGTCTTCGTACTCGACGATTGCCGCCATGGCGGCGCGTCTTGCAGTCTCGAGATCGCAGGCGGCCACGGCGAGCACCGGCTGGCCGAAGAACTCGACCTTGTCGATGGCCAGCAACGGGTCGCCAGCCACCACTGGGCCGATATCCTTGAGCCCCGGGATGTCCTCATGGGTGATGGCGATGCGCACCCCTTCGAACTGGTAGCAGGGCGTGGTGTCGATGCGCAGGATGCGCGCATGGGCGCGGTCGGCGGTGCGTGCATAGACGTGCAGCTGGTTGGGGAATTCCAGGCGGTCGTCGATGTACACCGCCTCGCCGGCCACGTGCTTGTCGGCGCTGTCGTGCTTTAGGCTGCGGCCGACCCCGGTGGTCAGGTCCTGGCTGAACAGTGCGGCCATCTCGGCCTGGCTCTTGACGGCGTGATGGTTAGACATAAGCGGTCACCCGGGTTTCGATATGCGGCGTTTGCAGTTCGATGAAGTACTTGCGCAGCAGGTTCTGCGCGGTCAGCAGGCGGTACTCGCGGCTGGCGCGGAAGTCGCTGAGCGGGGTGAAGTCCTCGGCCAGGGCCTGGCAGGCGCGTTCGACGCTGGCCTGGTTCCAGGGCTTGCCGCGCAGCGCGGCTTCGCAGGCGCGGGCGCGTTTCGGGATTGCCGCCATGCCGCCAAAGGCGATGCGCACGCCGCTGACCACACCGTTCTCGATGCTCAGGTTGAATGCCGCGCACACCGCGGAAATATCGTCGTCCAGGCGCTTGGACACCTTGTAGGCGCGGAAGGCCCAGTCGTTGCTGGCGCGCGGCACGATGATCTTCTCGATGAACTCGCTGTCCTGGCGCGCAGTGATGCGGTAGTCGATGAAGTAGTCTTCCAGCGCCAGGGTGCGCTGGCGCTCGCCCTGGCGCAGGACGATCTGCGCGTCGAGGGCGATCAACAGAGGTGGCGAGTCACCGATCGGCGAGGCGTTGCCGATATTGCCGCCCAAGGTGCCCTGGTTGCGGATCTGCAGCGAGGCGAAGCGGTGCAGCAGGTCGCCGAAGTCGGGGTATTCCTCGTTGAGCGCGGTATAGCAGTCAGTCAGCGGGGTCGCGGCGCCGATCTCCAGGTGGCTGGCGGTCTTGTCGATGCGCTTGAGCTCGGCGACGTGGCCGACATAGATCATCACCGGCAGGGTGCGGTGGAACTGGGTGACTTCCAGTGCCAGGTCGGTACCGCCGGCCAGCAGCCGCGCCTCGGGGTGCGAGCTGTACAGGTCGGCCAGATCGGCCACGGTCAGCGGCACCAGGCAGCGCTTGTCGCCGCTGTTGAGCTCGCCGGTTTGTTGTGGGGCGATGGCCTTGAGGCGGGCGATGGTCTGCGCCTGCTGGGCGTCGAACTGGTCGCGGCAGGGGCGTGCGCAGCTCTGCTCGGCGGCCTCGAGGATCGGCCGGTAGCCGGTGCAGCGGCACAGGTTGCCGGCCAGGGCCTCCTGGGCCTGGTGCAGGTCGTGGCCTTGGCTGTTCTTCTGCAGGGCGAACAGCGACATGACGAAACCGGGCGTGCAGAAACCGCACTGCGAGCCATGGCAGTCGGCCATGGCCTTTTGCACGCTGTGCAGTTCGCCCTGGTGCTTGAGACCCTCGACGCTGATCAGTTGCTTGCCATGCAGGGAAGAGACAAACGTCAGGCACGAGTTGAGGCTGCGGTAGCGGATGCTGTCGCCGCCCTTGTCGTCCTGCACAAGTTCGCCGACAGCCACGGTGCAGGCACCGCAGTCGCCACTGGCGCAGCCTTCCTTGGTGCCGGGTTTGCCCAGGTGCTCGCGCAGGTATTGCAGCACCGTCATGTTCGGGTCCAGGGCGTGCTCGCTGCGCAGCTCCTGGTTGACGAGAAACTGGATCACGGGGGAGGGCCTCGCAATGGTTTTATTGTTGTTCCGGCGGACTCTAAGCAAGGGCTGACCTCTGGGTCAATAATTTTCTGACTCAAAGGTCAAGAATTTGCACGAAGGCCTTCCGGACCGCCTCATCGAGCCTTTTCCAAAGCATAGTTCGCGCCGTGCAGGAAAGTTGACCCGCCAGTCGCACAAAGCACGCAGTCCCGCTGCGCGAGCGCCTGGCAAGTGCGCTACAATCGCGCCCTTGTGCACAGCTACCCAGATTGCGAAGGAAAACCATGACGTTCAAGGCGCCGGACAGCCTCTCCGAGCAAATTGCCCACTACCTGGCCGAGCGGATCATCCGCGGCGAACTCGCACCCGGCGAGCGCATCCAGGAGCAGAAGGTCACCCAGGCCCTCAACGTCAGCCGCGGTTCGGTACGCGAGGCGCTGCTCATCCTCGAACGCCGGCACCTGGTGGCCATTCTGCCGCGCCGTGGCGCCCATGTGACCGAACTCGACGAGAACAGCGTACGCAGCCTGTGCGCCCTGATGGGCGAGTTCTACATCCTGCTGGGCAACGCCGTTGCCCAGCATTGGCGCACCGAGGGCGACCTGCGCCCGTTCCTGGACATCCAGCAGCGCCTCAAGCAGGCCCATGCCGGCAAGGACATCAAGGCCTTCGTCGGCGACAGCTTCGCGGTGATGCGCGCCGCCTATCCGTTCGCCAACAACCCGTACCTGCAGGAAACCGTCGAGAACCTGCAGCCGGCCATGAGCCGCGCCTACTACCTGGCCCTGGACCAGCGCCAGGCCAACATGGTCGATTACCTGGAGCTGTTCGCCCGCCTGCTCGAAGCCGTGGTCGCCCGCGACCTGCCGCGCATCCGCGAGGTGCTTACCGCCTATTGCCAGCGCAGTTGCGAACTGGTGCTGGCGGCGCTGGCGCGGGTCTGACCGGTGCGCCTGAAGTGCACCCGCCTGGCCGGGTTCAAGTCGTTCGTCGACCCGACCACGGTCAACTTCCCCAGCAACATGGCCGCCGTGGTCGGCCCCAACGGCTGCGGTAAATCCAACATCATCGACGCGGTGCGCTGGGTGATGGGCGAGAGTTCGGCGAAGAACCTGCGGGGCGAGTCGATGACCGATGTCATCTTCAACGGCTCCACCAGCCGTAAGCCGGTCAGTCAGGCCAGCATCGAGCTGGTGTTCGACAACAGCGACAACAGCCTGGTGGGCGAGTACGCCGCCTACGCCGAGATCTCGATCCGCCGCAAGGTCACCCGCGACGGGCAGAACACCTATTACCTGAACGGCACCAAGTGCCGGCGCCGCGATATCACCGATATCTTCCTCGGCACCGGTCTGGGGCCGCGCAGCTATTCGATCATCGAGCAGGGCATGATCAGCAAGCTGATCGAGGCCAAGCCCGAGGAGTTGCGCAACTTCATCGAGGAAGCGGCGGGCATCTCCAAGTACAAGGAGCGTCGCCGCGAGACCGAGAGCCGCATTCGCCGCACCCAGGAAAACCTCGCGCGCCTGACCGATCTGCGCGAAGAGCTGGAACGCCAGATCGAGCGCCTGCACCGCCAGGCCCAGGCTGCCGAGAAGTACCGCGAGTACAAGGCCGAGGAACGGCAGCTCAAGGCACGCCTGGCAGCCCTGCGCTGGCGCGACCTGGATGATCGGGTGCGCCAGCGCGAGACGGTGATCGGCGACCAGGAGGTCGCCTTCGAGGCGCTGGTGGCCGAACAGCGCAACGCCGACGCCAGCATCGAGCGACTGCGCGACGGTCACCATGAGTTGTCCGAACGCTTCAACCAGGTGCAGGGCCGCTTCTATTCGGTGGCCGGCGATATCGCTCGCGTCGAGCAGAGCATCCAGCATGGCCAGCAGCGCTTGCGCCAGTTGCAGGACGACCTCAAGGAAGCCGAACGCAGCCGCCTGGAAACCGAATCGCACCTGGGGCACGACCGCACCTTGCTGGCGACCCTCGGCGAAGAATTGGCGATGCTCGAACCGGAGCAGGAGCTGACCCTGGCCGCGGCCGAGGAAGCCGCCGCGACCCTTGAGGAAGCTGAGCTTGGCATGCACGGCTGGCAGGAGCAGTGGGACGGCTTCAACACCCGCTCCGCCGAGCCGCGCCGTCAGGCCGAGGTGCAGCAGGCGCGCCTGGCGCAGCTCGAATCCAGCCTGGAGCGCCTGGCCGAGCGCCAGCGCAAGCTGGGCGAGGAGGGCGAGCAGCTCGGTGGTGATACCCAGGACACCGAGACGTCCGATCTGGGCGAGCAAGTGGCCAGCAGCGAGTTGCTGCTCGAAGAGCTGCACCTGCAAGAGCAGCAGGTGGTCGAGCGCCTGGAAGGGTTGCGCGAACAATTGCAGCAGACCAGCCAGGCGCAACAGCAGCAGCAGGGTGATCTGCAGCGTCTGGGCGGGCGCCTGGCCTCGCTGGAGGCCTTGCAGCAGGCTGCGCTGGAGCCCGGTGTGGGGGCCGCCGACTGGCTGCGCGCCCAGGGCCTGGAGCAGCGCCCGCGCCTGGCCGAGGGGCTGCGGGTCGAGCCCGGCTGGGAGCTGGCGGTGGAAACCGTGCTTGGCGCCGACTTGCAGGCAGTGCTGCTGGACGACTTCGCCGGCCTCGACTTCGCCGCGCTGGAGCAGGGCGATCTGCGCCTGCTGCTGGCCGGGGGCGAGGGCTCGCGTGTTGCCGGCAGCCTGCTCGACAAGGTCGAGGGACGGGCCGATCTGTCGGCCTGGCTGGGGCAGGTCAGGCCGGTTGAAACGCTGGAGCAGGCGTTGGCGCAGCGAGCGTCGCTGGCTGCTGGGCAAAGCCTGGTCAGCCGCGACGGATACTGGGTCGGGCGGCATTTCCTGCGGATCAGCCGCGGTGGTGAAGCCCAGGGCGGCGTGCTGGCCAGGGGCCAGGAAATCGAACGCCTGGCCCAGGAGCAACTGGAGCAGGAGGCGTCGCTCGAACTGCTTGACGAGCAACTGCAGCGCCTGCGTGAACATCAGCTCGACCTGGAGGAGCAGCGCGAGCAGTTGCGCCGTCGCAGCCAGGACGAGAGCCGCCAGCACGGTGAGCTCAAGGCGCGCCTGTCCGCTGGCCGGGCCCGCGCCGAACAGCTCGAACTGCGCCGCCGACGCTTGCACGAAGAACTGGCCGAGCTCCAGGAACAGCGCGCCCTGGAGCATGAGCAGTTGGGCGAGGCACGCCTGCTGTTGCAGGAATCCCTCGACCTGATGGCCCAGGACACCGAGCAGCGCGAGCAACTGATGGCGCGCCGCGACACCCTGCGCGAAGGCCTCGACCGGGTCCGCCAGGAGGCCCGCCAGCACAAGGATCATGCCCATCAACTGGCCGTGCGCCTGGGCTCGTTGCGCGCCCAGCACGACTCGACCCGCCAGGCGCTCGAGCGCCTGGAGCAGCAGGCCGCGCGCCTGAACGAGCGTCAGGAGCAACTGAACCTGAATCTTGAGGAGGGCGAGGCGCCGCTCGAAGAGTTGCGCCTGAAGCTCGAAGAGCTGCTCGAGCGCCGCATGAGTGTCGACGAAGAAATGCGCCAGGCGCGGCTGCACATGGACGAGGCAGACCGCGAACTGCGCGATGCCGAGCGCCGCCGCACCCAGGCCGAGCAGCAGGCCCAGTTGCTGCGCGGCCAGCTGGAGCAGCAGCGCCTGGAGTCCCAGGGGCTGGACGTGCGGCGCAAGACCTTGCAGGAGCAGCTGCTCGCCGACGGCTACGATCTGCAGGGCGTGCTCGCCACGCTCGAGATCGAGGCCAGCGAGCAGGGGACCGAGCAGGCACTGGAGCAAGTCGAGGCGCGGATCCAGCGTCTGGGCGCGATCAACCTGGCGGCCATCGAAGAGTACGAGCAGCAGTCCGAGCGCAAGCGCTACCTGGATGCCCAGGACGCCGACCTGGTCGAGGCACTGGAGACCCTGGAAAACGTCATCCGCAAGATCGACAAGGAAACCCGCAACCGCTTCAAGGATACCTTTGATCAGATAAATGCCGGATTACAGGCACTTTTCCCAAAAGTTTTCGGTGGCGGCAGCGCTTATCTGGAACTGACGGGCGAAGATCTACTCGATACAGGGGTGACGATCATGGCGCGCCCGCCGGGCAAGAAGAACAGCACCATCCATCTGCTGTCCGGCGGCGAGAAGGCACTGACGGCCCTGGCCCTGGTGTTCGCCATCTTCAAGCTGAACCCGGCGCCGTTCTGCATGCTCGACGAGGTCGACGCGCCCTTGGACGATGCCAACGTCGGGCGCTATGCGCGCCTGGTCAAGGAAATGAGCGAAACCGTGCAGTTCATCTACATCACCCACAACAAGATCGCCATGGAAATGGCCGACCAGCTGATGGGGGTGACCATGCACGAGCCGGGTTGTTCACGTCTTGTAGCAGTTGATGTGGAAGAAGCGATGGCCATGGTTGACGCATAAGGGGTAAAGAAAGGGTGTGAACATGTAGGCAAAAGCCTCAGCAGACGCGACAGACGGTGTAAAGTTGCCTTTGGTCGTGCTAGCTTAATGTCACTTGTTTTTTGCGTGGGTAAAACGCCTGTCAGAACATAGAGTTGGCGCCACGTGTTAAAGGCCTTTGAAGCCTTTGTTTTCAAGCATATTTTTTATAGAGGCACGGGATTACATGGAAATCGGTCTGCGCGAGTGGCTGATCGTCATCGGCATCATTGTCATCGCCGGTATTCTTTTCGACGGCTGGCGCCGCATGCGCGGCGGCAAGGGCAAGTTGAAGTTCCGTCTGGACCGTAGCTACGCCAACGCCCCGGACGACGACAGCGGCGGCGCCGAGGTGCTCGGCCCTTCGCGTGTGCTGGAAACCCATAAAGAGCCCGAGCTGGATGAGAGCGACCTGCCATCGGTCAGCGCCCCGGTGCGTGAGCGCGAACGCGAGCGTGAAGCCAAACCGGCCAAGGCCAAGCGCGGCAAGCGCAACAACAGCGAGCAGCAACAGGGCGACCTGAAGCTGGCCGCCGAGCCGCGTGAGCCGGACCTGTTCGATACTGGCGACGACGACTTCGCCGCCGACAACACCCGCAACAGCGGTTTTACTGCCGCGTCCACGCCGGCCAAAGAGCTGCCGCCGGCCGAAGAAGTGCTGGTGATCAGTGTCATCTCCCGCGACGAAGGCGGTTTCAAGGGCCCGGCGCTGTTGCAGAACATCCTGGAAAGCGGCCTGCGCTTCGGCGAGATGGACATCTTCCATCGCCACGAGAGCATGGCCGGCCACGGCGAAGTGCTGTTCTCCATGGCCAATGCGGTCAAGCCCGGCGTGTTCGATCTGGACGACATCGACCATTTCAGCACCCGTGCGGTGAGCTTCTTCCTCGGCCTGCCAGGCCCGCGTCACCCCAAACAGGCCTTCGACGTGATGGTCGCCGCCGCCCGCAAGTTGGCCCACGAGCTCAATGGCGAGCTCAAGGATGACCAGCGCAGCGTGCTGACCGCCCAGACCATCGAGCACTACCGCCAGCGCATCGTCGAGTTCGAGCGCCGCGCCCTGACGCAGAAACGCTGATACACCCGAGCGGGCGGACCCTGCCTCGGTCCGCGCCGCGATGATTGAAACGAAAGAGCAGCCAGGGGCTGCTCTTTTGCTTTGCAAGAGAAGACCAGAAATGAACGCCGAATCCCGAATCCACGAACTGCGCGCCGAACTCGACCAGCACAACTACCGCTACTACGTGCTCGACGAACCCAGCGTGCCCGATGCCGAATACGACCGCCTGTTCAATGAGCTCAAGGCGCTGGAAACCGAGCACCCGCACCTGGTGACACCGGATTCGCCGACCCAGCGCGTCGGCGGCGCGGCGTTGGCGGCCTTCAGCCAGGTGCGTCACGAGATACCGATGCTCAGCCTGGGCAACGCCTTCGAGGAAGACGACCTGCGCGACTTCGGTCGCCGCGTGGTCGAAGGCCTGGACCTGCCGGGCGGCGATCAGGCGGCCGTGGACTACAGCTGCGAGCCCAAGCTCGACGGGCTGGCGGTGAGCCTGCTGTACCGCGACGGCCAGCTGGTGCAGGGCGCCACCCGCGGCGACGGCACTACCGGTGAGGACATCAGCGCCAACGTGCGCACCGTGCGCAACATCCCGCTCAAGCTGCAGGGCGAGGGCTGGCCGGCGGTGCTGGAAGTGCGCGGCGAGGTGTACATGAGCAAGGCTGGTTTCGACCGGCTCAATGCGGCCCAGGCCGAGGCCGGCGGCAAGACCTTTGCCAACCCGCGCAACGCCGCCGCCGGCAGCCTGCGCCAACTGGACTCGAAGATCACCGCCAGCCGCCCGCTGGAATTCTGCTGCTATGGCGTCGGCCAGGTGTCCGAGCCGTTTGGCGACAGCCATATCGGTATCCTGGAGAAACTCAAGACCTGGGGGCTGCCGATCAGCCGCGAGCTCAGGCACGCCGCCGGTATCGACGAGTGCCTGGCCTATTACCGGGACATCGGTGCGCGCCGCAACAGCCTGCCCTACGAGATCGATGGGGTGGTGTTCAAGGTCAATGCCCTGGCCTCCCAGCGCGAGCTGGGTTTCCGTGCCCGTGAACCGCGCTGGGCGATTGCCCACAAGTTCCCGGCCATGGAAGAGCTCACCGAGGTGCTCGATGTCGAGTTCCAGGTCGGGCGAACTGGCGCGGTGACTCCAGTGGCCCGTCTCAAGCCGGTCAAGGTGGCCGGTGTGACCGTCTCCAACGCCACCCTGCACAACATGGACGAGATCGCACGCCTGGGCCTGCGCATTGGCGACACGGTGATCATCCGCCGTGCCGGCGACGTGATCCCGCAAGTCATGCAGGTGGTGCTCGAGCGCCGTCCGCAAGGCGCTCGGGCGGTGCAGGTGCCGAACCAATGCCCGGTGTGCGGCTCGCAGGTCGAGCGCACCCAGCTGGTCAAGCGCAGCAAGGGCAAGGAAACCACCAGCGAAGGCGCGGTGTACCGCTGCGTGGGGCGCCTGAGCTGCGCCGCCCAGCTCAAGCAGGCGATCATTCATTATGTGTCGCGCCGGGCCATGGACATCGATGGCCTGGGCGAAAAGAGCGTCGAGCAACTGGTCGATGAAAACCTGATCCGCTCGCCGGCCGACCTCTACAAACTGGAATTCGAGCAAGTGGTCGCCCTTGAAGGCTTTGCCGAGGTCTCCAGCCGCAAGCTGCTCGAAGCCATCGAGGCCAGCAAGCGCCCGAGCCTGGCGCGTTTCATCTACGCCCTTGGCATCCCCGATGTCGGCGAGGAGACCGCCAAGGTCCTGGCCCGCTCCTTGGGCAGCCTGGCGCGGGTGCAGGTGGCGCTGCCACAGGTGCTGACCTACCTGCCGGACATCGGCCTGGAAGTCGCTTACGAGATCCATAATTTCTTCGAGGACGAACACAACCGTGCGGTGATCAAGCAGCTGTTGGACAGCGGTATGCAACTGCAGGATGAAGGTGAGCTGGGCGCCGAGTTCGCCGCCAGCACCACCCTCGCCGGGATGCTCGCCAAGCTCGATATCCCGTCGGTCGGCCCGACCGGTGCCGAGAAGCTGGTGGACAAGCTGGGCACCCTGGACAAGATCATCGCCGCCGATGGCATCGACTTGCGCCAGGCCCTGAACACCAAGGCCGCCGACGGGGTGCGCGAGTTCTTCAAGGTCGAGGCCAACCAGCAGTTGGCCCGCGCCATCGAAGCCCAGTTGCTGGACTTCGGCATGCACTGGTCGTGCGAGAAGAAATCCGCCGAGGGTTTGCCGCTGGCCGGCCAGACCTGGGTGCTGACCGGTACCCTGGAGCGCATGAGCCGCGATATCGCCAAGGAAAAGCTGGAAAACCTGGGGGCCAAGGTGGCGGGTTCAGTGTCCGGCAAGACCCATTGCGTGGTGGCCGGGCCCGGCGCGGGCTCGAAGCTGGCCAAGGCCAGCGAGCTGGGCGTGGCGGTGATGGACGAGGATGCCTTCGTGGCCTTCCTTGCGGAGCGCGGAATCGACGTCTGAGGCCGGTGGCCTTGTCGCGGTGCAAGCCCGCTCCCACGGGTGATCGCACGTGGGGGCGGGTTCGCCTCGCGATAGATTTGCCACAAGTCCTTGAGAAATGATGGTTTTTTCACGATCAAAGGTTGTAACTTCGCCCTGGCGTTGTACAATGGCGCGGCTCGTCAGCTGGCGAGCCGTCGTGGTGGCCCCATCGGTCCCCCCGCATTGATTACCCGTTAACCTGGTCAGGCCCGGAAGGGAGCAGCCATAGCGGGAACATCGAGTGCCGGGGTGTGGCTGGTGGGGCCGCCTCCATTTTGGGCGCAGGGTTTTTCCGGCGTACCTGTCAGGCGTCGCACATCAGACGCGTTTCTTTAAACCCTCGCACTGTTTTCCGCCTGCACGATCCCGCGCAGCGCCTTATCATGCATCCCATCGTGTCGGCCCATTCGGCCAGGAGATAGCGACCGTGGAACATGTCGACGACCTCACCCGCCAGAAGATCCGCGAGTGGCAAATGCGCCGCCTGGAAATCAAGGACCAGATGGCCGCCAGTCCCGAGCGCGTGCTGGAGTTGTCCCAGGTGCTCGACCAGATGGAAGAAGAGCACGAGCGCATCCTCGAGGAAGCGGCTGCGCCAGTGGCGGTGAAGGCTGACGCGGTGGCCTTGGAGCTGCAGGTGTCGGCCCGCTCGGTGCGTGACTTGCGCAAGCTGCTGGAGCTGGCCCTGCATGAGCTCGATGGCGTGCTCGATGCACCGCAGGCGGATGTCAGCCATCCCGGCGACATGTCTGGGTCGTTGGGTGCCTACCGCTTCGACCTGGTGGTGGGGCAGGCCGCTGAATCCGACAAACCTTGAGTGATCCCCGGACCCGTACCGACATGCAGCCCGAGCACTTCGACTTTTCCCATCCGGTGTACCTGCCGCTCACCGCAGAGGTGTGCCAGGCCTTGCTGGCCGACGGCGCGCTGGCGCTCGACACCCTGGGCGAGCCGGAGTTGGCGGCAGTGCTGGTGATCCAGAACCTGGCCCAGGCACAGGGGCAGGTCGATGCGCGAGCGGCGGAAAAGGTGCTGGGTAAGCTGTTGGCATGGGCGGTAGATGGCGCGCACTCGCCTGGCGTGGGATTGTTGTCCGAGGCCCGTAGGCTGTTCGATGCGCGCAAGCTCTATTTCGGCCTTGAGGTGATCAAGGGTTCGAAGCTGCGTCTGCTCGACGCTGAGCAGGTCCAGGCGCGGGAATACCTGCTGGCCGATGGCAAGTGGGATTTCGACTACCGCATTCGCCTGCATCACAGTGACAACCCGTTCAGCCAGCGGGTGACCACCGGTTTCGACAGCGAGCGCTGGCTGACCGTCGAGCAGGACAAGCTGCTCAAGGTCATCCAGGCCAACCTCGACGAAGACATCCACGTGCAGGGCTATGCCGGGATCGGCAAGAGCTACCTGCTTGGCGCGCTGATGGACTGCCTGCCCCGTGGCCGGGTGCTGGCCCTGGCACGCACGCCGGCCAAGCTCGGCACCTTGCGTCGACGCATGGGGCTGGATGAGCAGGCCAAGGTCGGCATGACCTTCGGCCAGTTCGCCCGGGCCCTGCTGAAGGATACCCGGGCAGTTTCCGCCCGGACGGCGCAGCGCGGTCCCGGCAAGCGCAGGCTGGCCGAGGAACTGGGGATTGTCGGCTTGCGCCAGTACGACGCCGAGCATGCCCTGGATATCTGCCTGGAAGTGCTGCGCAACTACTGCGATTCTCGGGATTACAGCCTGTCGAATCGTCATCTGCCGTATTTTCGGCAAGCACTCTCCGCCGTCGATGCCCAGGTCCTGCTCGAGTACGCCAGCCGGCTATGGCGCTACCTGGAGGCGCAACCGGCCTGGGGCGCGCAAACCGGGTTCGAGGCGTTGCTGCTGCTCAAGCGAGCGAGCCTGGCTGGTTGCAGCGTGCCGGGGCGTTTCAGCCACGTGATCATCGACGAGAGCCAGGACGTGCCGGCCTCGCTGCTGCAGGTTATCGAACGGGGCCGCCAGGTGCTGATCACCCTGGGCGACGAATATCAGAAGGCCTCCGGCGAGGTGGTCAGGCGCGAGCGTCAGGTGCGCCAGAAGGACATGGCCTTTGCCGTGCGTAGCGGGCCCAAGGTGGAACGCCTGATCAACCCGTTGATCGGCGTGCATTCGAAGAAGTCCAAGGTTGCCTTCGAGGCTGCGCGCCATGTCGATGTCGGCATCGAGCACTTCCCCGAAGGGTTCGTCCCGCCCGAGGGCTGCGTGGTGCTGACCGCCTCGCGCTGGGACACGATGCGCTGGGCCATGGAGTTGGCCGAGTCCAACTGCTTGTTGAATTTCCCCGATTGGCCGCAGATGCGCCGCTTCATGGCCACGGCGATCGGGCTGTTCAGGGCCGCGTTCTATGCGCCGGGGCAGGATGCCGAAGGGCCGCATCCATACTTCGCGCACCTGATCGACTGGCAGCAGGTGCGTGAGTCCGAGCGTTTCGATGCCGCGTTCCTCTGGGTCGAGGCGCGCCTTGAGGCGGGTTTCAAGCTAGCGGACCTGACGCTGCTGGACGCGCGCATCGCTGCGCGGCCCGACAGCCTGACGCTGTTGATGGCCGAGGAGGCCGGCGGCCTGGAGTTCGATCAGGTGCTGCTGACACCGGAACTGATGACCACCGACCGCTTCAAGGACGCCTACGCCTTCGATGCCCGGATCTGCGCCGTGTATATCGCCCTGTCGCGGGCGCGTCGGCAGCTGTACCTGCCGTATGACGTGGAGGAGTGGATCAACTACCACAAGGGCCAGCCGTTCCGCGAGTTGCACGGCTACTGAGGTCTCCACGCCTGCCCTGGCTGGCCGACACCTGCATCAGCCGCTGAAAGGTCGGGCATTGCAGATGGTTCTCCTCGGGGCACTGCGCCGCATGCCGCAACCCCTTGCTCATCGCCTGCAGCCGTTTGATCCGTCGGTCGATCTCGTCGGCCTTGGCCAGCAGCAACTCGCGGTCGACCCGTTGCTCGTCAAGCATGGCGGCTACTTCGTCCAGCGAAAAGCCAGCCGCCTGTCCCAGCGCGATCAGCGCCAGGCGCTCGGGGGTGTCTGGCGGGAACTGGCGACGCTGCCCATGGCCGGCCAGTGATCTGAGCAACCCCTTGTTCGCGTAGTAACGCAATGTCGACGCCGGCACTCCGGTGCGCCTGGCGACATCGGCAATGTCCATTGCAACCCCTCTTGACTTGAAGTTGACTTCAACTTGCATGCTGCTTGGCATCGACCTCTCCGTCAATCTGCCAAGGGCTTTCGTCATGACCGTTTCTTCTCTCGCATTTTCCATTTTGCTTGTCGGCATCGGCGCCACCCTGGTCATGGACCTGTGGACCTTGCTGCTCAGGCGCCTGGGTGTCACCACCCTGAACTACGCGATGGTCGGGCGCTGGGCGGGCCACCTGTTCGCGGGGCGCTGGCGGCATGCGGCGATTGGCAAGGCTGCGCCGGTCAGGGGGGAGCTGGTGTGGGGTTGGTTGCTTCACTACGCCACGGGGCTGGTGTTTGCGGCGCTGCTGGTGGCTATCGCCGGGGAGGGGTGGTTGCAAGGGCCGACACTGTGGCCAGCCTTGCTGTTCGGGGTGGTCTCGGTGCTCGTGCCGTTGTGCGTGGTGCAGCCTGCGTTGGGGGCAGGGTACTTCGCGACGAACACACCCGCGCCCTTGAAGAGCTGCCTGCGCAGCCTGGCGACGCACTGCGTGTTCGGTTTGGGCCTCTACCTGGCGGCACTGGGTGTCGCGGCTGCGGGTAACTGAGGGCTGTCGTCACCTGCGAACGGATGGGGCTCGGTATAACGCTCGACGATCCGCTGCATCTCCCCCGACTGCTTGATCCGCACCAACGCCCTGAGCACGCCTTGGGTCGGCAGTTGGGGGGCGTTGCGCACCATGCAGCCCAGCGCCTGTTCTTCAAGCACGGCCAGGGGCTGCAGGTGTTGAGCCGGCGGCAGGGAGCGGTTGTACCACTGCAGCGACAGCTGGTTGCTCACGGCATGGCGCAAGCGCCCGACCTGGAGCTTCTGCAGGACTAGCAACTGATTGCGGCTATCTTCGCGCTGCAGGCGGGCCTGGCTGAACAGCGGTTCGAGCGTGGGGTAGGTGTAGCCGAGCACGGTGCCGATGGCCTGGGGTGGCAGTGCGTCCGGGCTGACGGGGCCGCTGTCGCCGGGGCGGCCGACCAGCAGGTCGCGCTGCTCGATGAGCGGGATGCTCCAGAGATAGTCGCCGGGCCGATCGGTCAGCCATTGCGTGGAAACGTAGCAGCGTACGTCGATTTCGCCGGCCTGCATCGCCTCCTGCAGGCGCAGGCGCGCAAGCACATGGTACTGGGGGCGGGCATCGACCTCCCTGGCGATGGCCTGCATCAGCTCCAGGAGGATGCCTTCCGCCGGCTGCTGGTCCTCGATGCGCATCAGCGGCATGCTCCAGCTTTCGGCGATGGAGAAGCGCAACACCGGCGGTTGCGCCAGGCCGTGGGTGGCCCACAACAATACCCACAACAACAGGATGGCCAGGACTCGCCGCACGCCTCATCCTCCCTGATCCGTCGTCCGTGTGCCCGTCACTGAGCTTAGACGAGATCGGCAGGGTGCAATTTCGGCCCCGCTCCGCTAGCATTAGCGCTCTTTCCGCCCGCTCCGGTCACGATGGTTTTTTGATGAGTTATCAGGTTCTTGCACGTAAATGGCGTCCGCGCTCGTTCCGCGAAATGGTCGGCCAGACCCATGTGCTCAAGGCTTTGATCAACGCCCTGGACAACCAGCGCCTGCACCATGCCTACCTGTTCACCGGGACCCGGGGCGTGGGCAAGACCACCATTGCGCGGATCATCGCCAAGTGCCTGAACTGCGAGACCGGCATCACCTCGACGCCGTGCGGTACCTGCTCGGTATGCCGGGAGATCGACGAGGGCCGTTTCGTCGACCTGATCGAGATCGACGCCGCCAGCCGCACCAAGGTCGAGGACACCCGCGAGCTGCTCGACAACGTGCAGTATGCGCCGAGCCGCGGGCGCTTCAAGGTCTACCTGATCGACGAAGTGCACATGCTCTCCACCCACTCGTTCAACGCCCTGTTGAAGACGCTGGAAGAGCCGCCGCCCTACGTCAAGTTCATCCTCGCCACCACCGACCCGCAGAAACTGCCGGCGACCATCCTGTCGCGCTGCCTGCAGTTCTCGCTGAAGAACATGAGCCCGGAGCGCGTGGTCGAGCACCTGACCCACGTGCTGGGCGCCGAGAACGTGCCGTTCGAGGAGGATGCCCTGTGGCTGCTCGGCCGCGCCGCCGACGGCTCCATGCGCGATGCCATGAGCCTGACCGACCAGGCCATCGCCTTTGGCGAGGGGCGGGTGCTGGCCGCCGACGTGCGGGCGATGCTCGGCACCCTCGATCACGGCCAGGTGTATGGCGTGCTCCAGGCCCTGCTCGAAGGCGATGCCCGGGCGCTGCTGGCCGCGGTGCGTGACCTGGCCGAGCAAGGCCCGGACTGGAACGGCGTACTGTCGGAAATGCTCAATGTGCTGCACCGCGTGGCCATCGCCCAGGCCCTGCCGGAAGCGGTGGACAACGGCCAGGGCGACCGTGACCGCGTGCTGGCGTTGGCCCAGGCCCTGCCGGCCGAAGACGTGCAGTTCTACTATCAGATGGGCTTGATCGGCCGTCGTGACCTGCCATTGGCGCCGGACCCTCGCGGCGGTTTTGAGATGGTCCTGCTGCGGATGCTGGCGTTCCGCCCGGCCGATAGCGACGACGCACCGAGGCCGGTACTAAAGCCGACGGGGATCAGCCAGGCCACAGCTGATCCGGCCCAACCGGTGGCAGCGGCGGCTGTGGCCGTGGCGCCGCCCGTTGCCGCCAGCCCTGTCGCTGAAGCGGTCGCGCCGGAGCCCGTGGCTGAGCCACCCGTACAGCCCGAGCCGCCAGTCGTCGAAGTGCCGGTCGTTGCCGAGGTTGTCGAGGCTCCGCAATCGGAACCAGAGCCCGAGCCTGAGCCGCAGCCCGTCGAGGAGGTCATCGACCTGCCGTGGGAGGAGCCCGTTGCCGCGCCGGCGCCGGTTGAGCCCGAGCCTGCACTTGCGGTCGAAGCCGCCAACCCACAGCCGGACTACGACGAACCGCCGTTCGATCCGTCGGCCTACAGCCCGGCGGGCATGGAGCGCGACGACGAGCCGCCGGCGGACGAGGACTACTACGCGCCCGACAGCGACCCGGTCGGCTTCAGCTACCTGGACGAGCTGGCCGAGCACGTGCAGGAGGAGGCGCCTGCCCAGGCGCCGGAGCCACTGCCGGCGGCCATGCCCGCGACCGGCCTGGCCCTGCAATGGCTGGAATTATTCCCACAGTTGCCTGTCTCCGGTATGACAGGCAACATCGCCGCAAACTGTACGCTGATCGCCGCCGAGGGTGATGACTGGCTGTTGCACCTGGACCCGGGGCAGGGCGCGCTGTTCAACTCGACGCAGCAGCGCAGGCTGAACGATGCGCTGAACCAGCAGCTGGGCCGCGAGATCCGCCTGAAGATCGAGCTGATCCGCCCCGAGCAGGAAACCCCGGCCCAGGCCGCCTCGCGCAAGCGCGCCGAGCGCCAGCATGACGCCGTGGTGTCGATCGAACAGGACCCGCTCATCCAGCAGATGATCCGGCAGTTCGGCGCGACAGTCAGGCAGGATACTATTGAGCCTGTAGACGCCCTGGCCAGCCAGGGCCAATGAACGGATAACCATGCGGCCGGCCTGTGCCGGGCCGCATCACATGACCCAATCGAGGTATACCCCCATGATGAAAGGTGGCATGGCCGGCCTGATGAAGCAGGCCCAGCAGATGCAGGAAAAGATGCAGAAGATGCAGGAAGAGCTGGCCAATGCGGAAGTCACCGGCCAGTCCGGTGGCGGCCTGGTCAGTGTGGTGATGACCGGTCGTCACGACGTCAAGCGCGTCAGCATCGACCAGAGCCTGATGTCGACCGACGCTGACGACAAGGAAGTGCTCGAGGACCTGATCGCCGCCGCGCTGAACGACGCCGTGCGCAAGATCGAGCAGAGCAGCCAGGAAAAGATGGGTGGCATGACCGCTGGCATGCAGCTGCCGCCTGGTTTCAAGATGCCGTTCTGATCGGCTTCTGGCGTCAAATGGGGAGCAACGGCCCGACGGTCGTTGCTCCCTTGTTCATTCTGTTTCCTGAATTGGCAGGCCTGCACACATGAGCTTCAGCCCCCTGATCCGCCAACTGATCGACGCCCTGCGCATCCTGCCCGGCGTTGGTCAGAAAACCGCCCAACGCATGGCCCTGCAACTGCTCGAACGCGACCGCAGTGGCGGCACGCGCCTGGCCCAGGCCCTGAGCCAGGCCATGGAAGGCGTCGGTCATTGCCGCCTGTGCCGGACCTTGACCGAACAGGAACTGTGCCCGCAGTGCGCCGATCCACGCCGTGACGACACGCAACTGTGCGTGGTCGAGGGGCCGGTGGATGTGTACGCAGTGGAGCAGACCGGCTATCGCGGTCGCTACTTCGTGCTCAAGGGGCATCTCTCGCCGCTGGACGGGCTGGGGCCGGATGCCATCGGCATTCCACAGCTGATGGCGCGGATTGAGGAGCAGGGCACCTTCAGTGAGGTGATCCTGGCCACCAACCCCACGGTGGAAGGGGAGGCGACGGCGCACTACATTGCCCAGCTGCTGGCCGAGAAGGGCCTGACTGCCACGCGCATCGCTCATGGCGTGCCGTTGGGTGGCGAGCTGGAACTGGTGGATGGCGGGACGCTGGCCCATGCATTTGCCGGGCGCAGGCCGATCACGTTGTAAACCTGTAAACGCATCGCGGGGCCAGTCGCATCGGCGCACCGCGATCGTTTTGAAGGCGAACTCAGTATTCGCTCAGGGAAAACTCGGTAAGGCAGAAGGTCGGCACGCCGGCCGCCTGCAGGCGACGCGAGCCTTCCAGCTCCGGCAGGTCGATGATCGCCGCCGCCTCGAAGACCTGGGCGCCGGTGCGGCGCACCAGGTTGGCCGCGGCCAGCAGGGTGCCGCCGGTGGCAATCAGGTCATCGAAGATCAATACCGAGTCGCCATCACACAGACTATCGGCATGCACTTCCAGGAAGGCCTCGCCGTATTCGGTCTGGTAGCCCTCGGACAGCACGTCGGCTGGCAGCTTGCCCTGCTTGCGGAACAGGATCAGCGGCTTGTTCAACTGGTGGGCGATGATCGAGCCGATCAGGAAGCCTCGCGCGTCCATGGCGCCGATATGGCTGAACTCGGCCTCGACATAGCGCTCGATGAACTGGTCGGCGACATAGCGCAGCCCGCGCGGCGACTGGAACAGCGGGGTGATGTCGCGGAAGATCACGCCCGGCTTGGGAAAGTCCACTACCGGGCGGATCAGGGCTTTGAGGTCGAAGGTGTCGCTGTGCATGGGGCGGGTATCCTGGAAAAACTCGGCGTCAGTATACCCTGTTAGCGCGGCGATCAGACCTCGAGTGCACCACCGGCCAGCGCGCACAACTGGATCGGGTCGAGAATGTGCACTTCCTTGCCCTCGGCCTTGAGCAGGCCGTTCTGCTGGAAGCGGGTGAACACGCGCGACACGGTTTCCACCGCCAGGCCCAGGTAGTTGCCGATCTCGTTGCGCGACATGCTCAGGCGGAACTGGTTGGCCGAGTAACCACGGGCGCGGAAGCGCGCCGACAGGTTGACCAGGAAGGTGGCGATGCGCTCGTCGGCGGTCTTCTTCGACAACAGCAGCATCATCTGCTGGTCGTCGCGGATCTCGCGGCTCATCACCCGCATCAGCTGGCGGCGCAGCTGCGGCAGCTGTACCGAGAGTTCATCGAGGCGCTCGAAGGGGATCTCGCACACCGAGGTGGTTTCCTGGGCCTGGGCCGATACCGGGTAGGCCTCGGTGTCCATGCCGGACAGGCCGACCAGCTCGCTGGGCAGGTGGAAGCCGGTGATCTGTTCCTCGCCGCTGTCGCTGAGGCTGAACGTCTTGAGGGCGCCGGAACGTACTGCGTAGACCGAGCCGAAATTGTCACCCTGGCGGAACAGGAACTCGCCTTTCTTCAGCGGGCGGCCGCGTTTGACGATTTCATCCAGTGCGTCCATGTCTTCCAGGTTCAGGGACAGGGGCAGGCACAGGGGGGCCAGGCTGCAATCCTTGCAGTGGGCCTGGTTGTGTGGGCGCAGTTTTACTGGCTCGGACATTTCTTTCGATCCTTGTGGGAAAGCACACATAAGCCGTAAGGATAACCCGCGGCATGGGCTGTAGGCCAGTGTGCGCATTTTTGGTGCACGCTAGCAGCGGTGTGGAAGGTGTGTCCCGACACCGTTCAACTGTCCATAGTGTGCCTCGAAAGGCGGTCTGTCCATGCGGTGAAACGCCTCAATCGCCTCAGATCACCCGCGAGAAACGCTGGCGATTCTGCTGCGCGAGGTAAGCGTCGAACACCATGCACACCGAGCGCGCCAGCAGGCGGCCGGCCGGCAGGATGCGGATGCCCTTGGCGTCCAGGCTGATCAGGCCGTCGCGTTGCATGGCCTGCAGTTGCGGCCACTGCTCCTTGAAGTAGCCGCGAAAATCGATGGTGAAGGCCTGTTCGATCACTTCGAAATCCAGTTCGAAGTGGCAGATCAATTGCTGGATCACCGCCCGGCGCAGGCGATCGTCCTGGTTGCACACCAGGCCGCGCTGGGTCGCCAGCTGCGCGGTGGAGAGGGTGTCCTGGTAAGTGTTGAGGTCGCTGCTGTTCTGGCAGTAGAGGTCGCCGATCTGGCTGATCGCCGACACGCCCAGGCCGATCAGGTCGCAGTGGCCGTGGGTGGTGTAGCCCTGGAAGTTGCGTTGCAGGGTGCCTTCTTCCTGGGCGATGGCCAGCTCGTCGTCGGGCAGGGCGAAGTGGTCCATGCCGATGTAGCGGTAGCCGGCAGCGGTCAGTTGGTCGATGGTGGCGTGCAGCATCTCCAGCTTCGCCGCTGGGGCCGGCAGGTCACTGCTGTCGATGCGCCGCTGGGGCATGAAGCGTTCGGGCAGGTGCGCGTAGTTGAACACCGACAGGCGGTCGGGCTGCAGGCGGATCACTTCTTCGACGGTACGGGCGAAACCTTCCGGTGTCTGCTTGGGCAGGCCGTAGATCAGGTCCAGGTTGATCGAGCGGAACTGCAGGGTGCGCGCCGCTTCGATCAGGGTGCGGGTCTGCTCCAGGCTCTGCAGGCGGTTGACCGCGCGCTGCACGGCGGGGTCCAGATCCTGCACGCCGAGGCTGACACGGTTGAAGCCCAGCTCGCGCAGCAGGCCCATGGTCGACCAGTCGGCTTCGCGCGGGTCGATCTCGATGCCGTAGTCGCCGGAGTCGTCGTCCAGCAGGTGGAAGTGCTGGCGCAGGGTGGCCATCAGCTGGCGCAGTTCCACATGGCTGAGGAAGGTCGGCGTGCCGCCACCGAAATGCAGCTGCTCGACGACTTGCTTGGGGTCGAGGTGGCAGGCGATCAGCTGGATTTCCTGCTCCAGGCGTTGCAGGTAGGGCGCGGCGCGACCGCGGTCCTTGGTGATGACCTTGTTGCAGGCGCAGTAGTAGCAGATGTTGGCGCAGAACGGCACGTGCACGTACAGCGACAGTGGGCGGGCGGCGCGGCGGCTCTCGCGCAGGGCGTGGAGCAGGTCGAACGAGCCCACTTCGCCGTGCAGTTGCACAGCGGTCGGATAGGAGGTGTAGCGTGGTCCGGCCAGATCGTAGCGACGAATCAGGTCGGCGTCCCAGTGTAGGTCGTCGAGCATGTGGGTAGTCCCCGGATAGAGCTGCAGTGTCCGGAGTCTAGGGGCGCTTGTAAGAAGTCATGTTGATTTGTATCAGGAGATCTGGCGGTCGCAGCAGCCTCTCAATGCCCCATGAGCCAGTGTTGGTGAGGCCCGGGCAGGGTCCACAGGCCAAAGAGGATCACCAGTACGCCACCGGCCATGCGTACCCCGCGATTGCGCAACAGGGCACCGACGCGCTCCGCGGCGAGCCCCGTGGCCAGCAGCACCGGCCAGGTACCCAGGCCGAACGCCAGCATCAGCGCCGCGCTGTGCAGTGCATCGCCCTGGCTCGCCGCCCACAGCAGGGTGCTGTACACCAGGCCGCACGGCAACCAGCCCCACAAGGCGCCCAGCAGCAAGGCCCGGGGCAGGCTGGATACCGGCAGCAGGCGCGTGGCCAGCGGCTGCACATGGCGCCAAAGTCCGCGCCCGAGTGCCTCGATACGGGTCAGGCCGCTCCACCAGCCGGCCAGGTACAGGCCCATGGCGATCAGCAGCAACGCGGCCGCGACCCGCAAACCGGTCGCCAGCGGGCTGCTGGCCAGGGCCACGCCAGCCAGGCCCAGCAGCAAGCCGGCGGCGGCATAGCTGAGGATACGCCCGAGGTTGTAGGCCAGCAGCAGGCGCAGGCGCCGGCTGCGTTGTTCGGGGGGGATGGCCAGGGTCAGCGCGCCCATCAGGCCGCCGCACATGCCCAGGCAATGGCCGCCGCCGAGCAGGCCCAGGACCAGCGCCGAGCCCAGCAGGGGGATCAGTTCAGGCACGCGGGGTCGTGTCCTGGTCTTTGGGCTTTTCGCCCTCAGGCTTCACGGCCGCCTGGTGGCAAGGGTCCTGGTCATCGAACAGGATGCTGTGGGCCGGGCCTTCCAGGTCGTCGTACTGGCCGCTGTCCACCGCCCAGAAGAAGATGTACACGGCGACACCGACCAGCAGCAGGGCGGCGGGGATCATCACGTAGAGGGCGGGCATAGCGGTTTCCTTTCGAGCGACACGGGCTCGCGCCCGGGCGGTGTCTCGCCGCTGGGCAGCCGGGTCAGGCGCAGGGCGTTGAGCACCACGATCAGCGAGCTGACCGACATGCCGATCGCCGCCCACACCGGGGTGATCCAGCCGAGCGCGGCGAACGGCAGCATGAGGCCATTGTACAGCGTCGCCCAAAGCAGGTTCTCGATAATGTTGCGACGGGTCCGGCGGGCCAGGTCGAAGGCCTGCACCAGCGCCTGCAGGCGGTTGGACAGCAGCACCGCGTCGGCGCTGGTTTTGGCCAGGTCCGTGGCGCTGCCCATGGCGATGCTGATGTCGGCGGCGGCCAGCACCGGTACATCGTTGACGCCGTCGCCAAGCATCAGCACCTTGCGCCCTTCGCCTTGCAGTGTTTTCAGGCGGGCGAGCTTGTCGTCCGGACGCAGGCCGCCGACGGCCTGGTCGATGCCCAGTTGCGCGGCCACCTGCGCGACCATCGGCGAACTGTCGCCGGACAGCAGCAGCGTGTTCCAGCCGCGTGCCTTGCAGGCCGTCACCAGGTCCTGGGCGTCGTCGCGCAGGCGGTCATCCAGGCCGAACCAGGCCAGTGGCCCTTGCCGGTCCCCGAGCAGCAGCCATTGCCCGTGTGGCTCCGGCACGGTGGGTACCTCGGCGCCGCTGAGTGCGCAGACGAAGGTGGCCTGGCCGATACGCAGGCGCTGGCTTGCCAGCATGCCTTCCAGGCCCAGCCCCGGCACGGCGGTGACGGTTTCGGCCGCCTGCGCGGCACGACCGAAGGCGCGGGCGATGGGGTGTTCGGAGCGGTTCTCCAGCGCCGCCGCCAGCGCCAGGCACTGGTCAGCGTCCAGTCGGCCCAGCGGGCGGATGCTGCGCAGGGCCAGGCGGCCTTCGGTGAGGGTGCCGGTCTTGTCGAAGATCACCGTGTCGATCTGGTTGAGGCCTTCGAGCACATGCCCGCGGGTCACCAGCAGGCCGAGCTTGTGCAGGCTGCCGGTGGCGGCGGTGAGGGCGGTAGGGGTGGCCAGCGACAGGGCGCAGGGGCAGGTGGCGACCAGCATGGCCAGGACGATCCAGAACGCCCGGGGTGCATCGAGCTGCCACCAGACGATACCGATCACCGCGGCGGCGACCAGGGTGAACAGCAGGAACCATTGCGAGGCGCGGTCGGCGATCTCCGCCAGGCGCGGTTTCTCCGACTGGGCGCGCTCCAGCAGGCGGACGATGGCCGACAGGCGCGAATCCTGGCCCAGGGCCTGGACCTCGACCGTCAGCGTGCTTTCGACGTTGAGGGTACCACCGGTCACCCGGTCGCCGACGCGGCGGGACAGGGGCAGATATTCACCGGTCAGCAGTGATTCGTCGACGCTGGAGCGACCGTCGACGATGAGCCCGTCGGCCGGGATGACGGCCCCAGGCAGCACCTGCACACGGTCGCCGCACTGCAGTTCGCCGAGCAGGATGCGCTCGCCCTGGCCGTTGGCGTCCAGGCGCAGGCACGACGCTGGCAGCAGGTTGACCAGCTGCGCGGTGGCCGCCGCGGTGCGTTCGCGGGCGCGGCGCTCCAGGTAGCGGCCGGTGAGCAGGAACAGGGCGAACATGCCCACGGTGTCGAAATACAGCTCGCCGTGGCCGGTGATGGCGGTCCAGATCCCGGCGCAGTAGGCCAGGGCGATGGCCAGCGACACCGAAAGGTCCATGGTCAGGTGGCGGGTGCGCAGGTCGCGGGCCGCGCCCTTGAAGAACGGTGCGCAGCTGTAGAACACGATGGGCGTGGTGAGGAACAACGCGACCCAGCGCAGGATGGTGTGCAGCTCGGGCGACAGGTCGATGTTGAATTCCGGCCAGGTGGCCATGGTCGCCATCATCGCCTGGAACCACAGCAGCCCGGCCACGCCCAGGCGGCGCAGCGCGCTGCGATTCTCCCGGGCCAGCTGTTCGGCGGCCTGGTCGGGCTGGTAGGGGTGGGCGGCATAGCCGATGCGGCGCAGCCCGGCCAGCAACTGCGACAGTGGCAGTTGCTGGTCGTCCCAGTTGACCAGCAGGCGATGGTTGGACAGGTTCAGCCGGGCATCGGCGACGCCGGGCAGGGTGCGCAGGTGCTTTTCGATCAGCCAGCCACAGGCGGCGCAACTGATGCCCTCGACCAGCAGGGTTGCCTCGGCCAATTGGCCCTCATGGCGCACGAACGTTTGCTGCACGTCGCTGCGGTCGTACAGGGCCAGCTCGTCCTGGAGTTGACGGGGCAATGCTTCGGGGTTGGCGCTGGTGTCGCTGCGGTGCTGGTAGTAGTGCTCCAGGCCCCCGGCGACGATGGACTCTGCCACTGCCTGGCAGCCGGGGCAGCAGAATGCCCGGGGCTCGCCAAGCACCACGGCGGTGAAGCGGCTGCCGGCGGGGACGGGCAGGGCGCAGTGGTAGCAGGGGGTGGGTTGGCTCATCGACATCTCTTCCGGCTGGCGCGGACCTTGTAGGAGCGGCTTCAGCCGCGATCACCCGCTTGGCGGGTGCCATACACCGCGTCGCCTGTATCGCGGCTGAAGCCGCTCCTACAGAAGGTTCAATGCTGGCGAGGTAGCCCCGCCAACAGGGTATTACTGACGTTCGGCACCTTGCAGCGCTTCATCGCCCAGCTGCAAGGTCACCCCATGCTCGACCTTCTCCTCCTCGAACAACCGCCACACATGGTCGTCCTGGCTGCCGAGCAGCTCGACGAAGCGTCGGCCGTCGACCTTGTCGTCCAGCTGGCCGACATAGCGGCCTGGCTCGGTGCGTGCCAGCTGCACCTTGCGGTCCTTGGCCGACTGCGTCGGCGAGATCAGGTTCAACTCCAGCGCCTGCGGGTCGCTGTTGCCGGTCAGGCGCACTTCGACTTCGCCGGTCAGCTCGTCCAGGTGCACGCTGGCCTTGAGGTTGAGGGTCTGGGCCAGCAGCTCGCGGTCCAGCGAGCGGTTGATGCCCTTGCCGGCCTCGTAGTAGTTGTCGTTGACCAGGTTGTCCGGGTTGCGCACGGCGATGCTGACCATGGTCAGGCTCAGGCACACCGAGGTGGCCAGGATACCGATGATGATCCAGGGCCAGAGGTGCTTGTACCAGGGGCTGGCGGCGGTGGCGGCAGGCATTGTCTAGGTTCTCTCTCAGCGGATCTGTGGGCCGATGAAGCGGCTCTTGGCTTCAACCTGGCTGGCGCTGTCGTCGGCGTCCTTGAGGATGAAGGTAATTTCGTTGGTGGTCGAGGGCAGCTGTTCCGGTGCGACCGACAACTGCACAGGCAGGTTGACGATATCGCCGGCGGCTACGCGGATTTCGCGCTGGCCTTCGAGCTTGAGGTCGGGCAGGCCGGCGGCGTCGAGCACGTAGACGTGGTCGCGCTGGTCCTTGTTCATCACCTTGAGGCTGTAGACGTTCTCGATACGTCCTTGGGCGTTCTCGCGGTACAGCACGCGGTCCTTGGCCACGTCGAAGCCCACCAGCGAACGGGTGGCGAAGGCGGTGACCAGGGCGCCGATCATCACCAGCAGCACCAGGGCATAGCCGATCAGGCGCGGGCGCAGCATGTGGGTCTTCTGCCCGGACAGGTTGTGCTCGGTGGTATAGCTGATAAGGCCCTTGGGGTAGTTCATCTTGTCCATGATGCTGTCGCAGGCGTCAATGCAGGCGGCGCAGCCGATGCACTCGATCTGCAGGCCGTCACGGATGTCGATGCCGGTGGGGCAGACCTGCACGCACATGGTGCAGTCGATGCAGTCGCCCAAACCCTTGGCCTTGTAGTCGATGTCCTTCTTGCGCGGGCCGCGTGTTTCACCGCGGCGCGGGTCATAGGAAACGATCAGGGTGTCCTTGTCGAACATCACGCTCTGGAAGCGCGCGTACGGGCACATGTAGATGCACACCTGCTCGCGCAGCCAGCCGGCGTTGCCATAGGTGGCCAGGGTGAAGAAACCGACCCAGAAGTAGGCCCAGCCATCGGCCTGGCCGGTAAAGAACTCGATGGCCAGTTCGCGGATCGGCGCGAAGTAGCCGACGAAGGTCATGCCGGTGACGAAGCCGATCAACAGCCACAGGCTGTGCTTGGCCAGCTTGCGCAGGAACTTGTTGGCGCTCATGGGCGCCTTGTCCAGCTTCATGCGCTGGTTGCGGTCGCCTTCGGTGACTTTCTCGCACCACATGAACACCCAGGTCCACACGCTCTGCGGGCACGTGTAGCCGCACCAGACGCGGCCGGCGTACACGGTGATGAAGAACAGGCCGAAGGCGGCGACGATGAGGATGCCCGAGAGCAGGATGAAGTCCTGGGGCCAGATGGTGGCGCCGAAGATGTAGAACTTGCGCTCGGGCAGGTTCCACCACACGGCCTGGTGACCGCCCCAGTTCAGCCAGACGGTGCCGAAATACAGCAGGAACAACACCGCGCCACCGACCATCCGCAGCCTGCGGAAAATGCCGGTGAAGGCGCGGGTGTAGATTTTTTCGCGCGAGGCGTAGAGGTCGACGGAATCCTTCCCTTTGCTGGCAGGCGGGGTGACGTCATGTACCGGAATTTGCTTGCTCATCATCAAGTCCCACGGCAGTGGAGAAATGCCGCGGCCAGTGCGTGCCGGCCGCAGTCTCGCGCGTTCTGCTAGCGCTCTGCGGCCCATGATACGCCTGTGCTGGCGCATGCGGGGCGCACTGCGACACTTAGTCGCGTTGGGTTCGTGGTGTGAAACGTGTTATGGCGGGTGTCAATTGATTCAGGTCAGCTTGTGCTGAGTTTGCGGGCCTCATCGCGGATGAATCCGCTCCTACAGGGGGCGCGTAGGAGCGGATTCATCCGCGAGGGGTCGGGCCTGTCTTACTCGGTTGCGGCCGGTTCCGCCTGATGCGACAGGCTATACACGTACGCCGCCAGCAGGTGCACCTTGTCATTGCCTTGCATCTGCGCCTGGGCCGGCATCTGGCCCTGGCGACCATAGCGGATGGTCTGTTGCAACTGGGCGAAGCTCGAACCGTAGATGAACGCCTGCGGGTGGGTCAGGTTGGGCGCGCCCATCGCCGGGGTGCCCTTGCCTTCGGGGCCGTGGCAGGCCACGCAGTTGGTGGCGAAGATTTCCTTGCCCTTGGCCGGGTCGGCCTTGGCGTCCTCGGGCAGCTTGCGGCCGTCGAGGTTGGTCAGCACGAAGGCCGCCACATCGGCCACGCCCTGTTCGCCGATCACCGTGGCCCAGCCTGGCATCACGCCATGGCGACCGTTCATGATGGTGGTCTTGATGGTCTCCGGCTCACCGCCCCAGCGCCAGTCGTTGTCGGTCAGGTTGGGGAAACCGTAGGCGCCGCGGGCATCGGAGCCGTGGCACACCGAGCAGTTGGAGGCGAACAGGCGCGCGCCCATCTTCAGTGCCTGCGGATCCTTGGCCACTTCCTCCACCGGCATGGCGGCGAACTTGGCGAAGATCGGCCCGAAGCGGGCGTCGGCCTTGGCCATCTCCTTTTCCCATTCGTGCACGCCGGTCCAGCCGGCCTGGCCGTTGGAAAACTCGGTCTTCTTTTCGTTGTCGACGTATGCGTAGCCCGGCAGGATGCCTTTCCAGTTGCCCAGGCCCGGGTAGAGCACCAGGTAACCGAGGGCGAAGACGACGGTGCCGACGAACAGCCAGAACCACCATTTCGGCAGGGGGTTGTCGTACTCCTCGATGCCGTCGAAGGCATGGCCGACGACTTCGTCGGTGATCTCCTCGCGCTGGCCCCGGCGGGTCGACAGCAGCAGCCAGGTCAAGGCGAAGATGGTGCCCAGGGTCAGGACGGTGACGTACAGACTCCAGAAGGTTGTCATTGTTTTTTGCTCCTAGAAGCTTGTGCTTGCTCGACGTGACGGGTGGCTTCGGGGTCGTCCGCGAACGGCAATTGCGTTGCCTCGTCGAATTCCCGCTTGCGCCGTGGGCTGAACACCCACAGCGCAAGGCCCACGAAGGCCACCAGCACCACGACGGTGCCCAGGCCGCGAATCATCCCGATATCCATCACGGTCACCGTTTGCTCTTGATGAGGGTGCCAAGGCCTTGCAGGTACGCGACCAGGGCGTCCATCTCGGTCTTGCCCTTGACCGCGTCGGCGGCGCCGGCGATGTCTTCATCGGTGTAGGGGGTGCCCAGGGTGCGCAGCACTTCCATCTTCTTGGCGGTGTCCTTGCCGTCGAGCTTGTGCTCGACCAGCCACGGATAGGACGGCATCTTCGACTCGGGCACCACGTTGCGCGGGTTGTACAGGTGCGCGCGGTGCCAGTCGTCCGAATAGCGCCCGCCGACCCGGGCCAGGTCCGGGCCGGTGCGCTTGGAGCCCCACAGGAACGGGTGGTCCCACACGCTTTCGCCGGCCACCGAGTAGTGGCCGTAGCGCTCGGTCTCGGCGCGGAACGGGCGGATCATCTGCGAGTGGCAACCGACGCAGCCTTCGCGGATGTAGATGTCGCGGCCTTCGAGCTCCAGCGCGGTGCGTGGCTTCATGCCCTCGACCGGCTTGTTGGTGACGTCCTGGAAGAACAGCGGGACGATCTGGGTCAGGCCGCCGACGCTGACGGCGATGACCATGAAGAAGGCCATCAGGCCAATGTTCTTCTCGACTGCTTCATGCTTCATCAGTGGGCTCCCACGACGACGATCTTGGTGGCTTCCTCAGCCTCCACCGGGTTGGCGGCGCGCACGGTGCGGTACACGTTGTAGGCCATCAGCAGCATGCCGGAGGCGAAGAACGCACCGCCCAGGGCGCGAACGATGAAGCCCGGGTGGCTGGCCTGCAGGGCTTCGACGAAGGAGTAGGTGAGGGTGCCGTCGTCGTTGATGGCGCGCCACATCAGGCCCTGGGTGATGCCGTTGACCCACATCGAGGCGATGTACAGCACGGTGCCGATGGTCGCCAGCCAGAAGTGCGCGTTGATCAGCCCGACACTGTGCATCTGCTGGCGGCCGTAGAGTTTCGGGATCATGTGGTAGACCGCGCCGATCGAGATCATCGCCACCCAGCCGAGGGCGCCGGCATGGACGTGGCCGATGGTCCAGTCGGTGTAGTGCGACAGCGAGTTGACCGTCTTGATGGCCATCATCGGGCCTTCGAAGGTGGACATGCCGTAGAACGCCAGCGACACCACGAGGAAGCGCAGGATCGGGTCGGTGCGCAGCTTATGCCAGGCGCCGGACAGGGTCATCATGCCGTTGATCATGCCGCCCCAGCTTGGCGCCAGGAGGATGATCGACATCACCATGCCCAGCGACTGCGCCCAGTCCGGCAGCGCGGTGTAGTGCAGGTGGTGGGGGCCGGCCCAGATGTACAGGGTGATCAGCGCCCAGAAGTGCACGATCGACAGGCGATAGGAGTAGATCGGGCGTTCGGCCTGCTTGGGCACGAAGTAGTACATCATCCCCAGGAAGCCGGTGGTGAGGAAGAAGCCCACGGCGTTGTGGCCGTACCACCACTGGATCATCGCGTCGGTGGCCCCGGCGTAGGCCGAGTAGGACTTGAACAGGCTCACCGGCAGCGAGATGTGGTTGACGATGTGCAGCATCGCGGTGACCACGATGAAGGCGCCGTAGAACCAGTTGCCGACGTAGATGTGCTTGGTCTTGCGCTTGACGATGGTGCCGAAGAACACCAGGGCGTAGGTGACCCAGACGATGGCCAGCAGGATCGCCAGCGGCCATTCGAGCTCGGCGTATTCCTTGGTGGTGGTGAAGCCCATCGGCAGGGTGATCAGCGCGCCGACGATCACCGCCTGCCAGCCCCAGAAGGTGAAGGCGGCCATGCTGTCGGAGATCAGGCGGGTCTGGCAGGTGCGCTGCACCACGTAGTAGCTGGTGCCGAACAGGGCACAGCCACCGAAGGCGAAGATCACCAGGTTGGTGTGCAGCGGGCGCAGGCGGCCGAAGCTCGTCCATGGCAGGTCCAGGTTGAGCTGGGGCCATACCAGTTGCGAGGCGATGAAGACGCCGAGCCCCATGCCAAGGATCCCCCAGACCACCGTCATGATGGCGAACTGGCGGACGACCTTATAGTTATAAGCAGTCGGACTGATTGCAGTGCTCATTCTAAGGTTCCACGGTTTGGGTGTTCTTGTTGGTTGGTAAATCGGCGCCAGTATTGATAACCACCAGGGTTATGGCAACGCAAGTCATGTACGCCGACCCGTGTCCGGACCCTTTTCGCCACCGTCCCGTGGCGTTGGGGGCTGAACGATTGTACACAAATAAATATTTGTAATGTGTACCGTTTTCCATGTTTTTCTGATCGATCGGTCAAGCTTTTAATCGGGGACGGCATCAGGCTGTGTGCCGCGTCTGCTTCGGTCCTTTCGGAGCGAAGCCCACTGTGGCAACAAGCTTAGTTCTGTTCGGAGGGGGTGCAAGGGAGGGGGTGAGCGGGGGTGAGGCTGGTGTGATGTGGTGGGGCGGATATCGAGCGCCGCCCGCGCGGCGCATCGCGGATGAATCCGCTCCTACATTTGCTGCAACGTGCCGAACCTGTCAGGCCATGGTTGCCGGCTTTGGCGCAGGCCTTGAGCCTTACAAGCAGGGCTGACAACTATGGCCTCACAGGCATGGCCACGTTGCAAAAAATGTAGAAGCGGATTCATCCGCGATGCGCCGCGCGGGCGGCGCTCGATTTCACAGGCGCTGAATCTCTCCCGGCGAACTCACTGAGCAGTCACCGTTTCAGCGGGCGCATCCTGCGACAGGCTGTAGACATAGGCCGCCAGCAGGTGGACCTTGTCATTGCCCTGGATATCCTGCTGCGCCGGCATCTGGCCCTGGCGGCCGTAACGGATGGTCTGCTGCAGCTGGGCGAAGCTCGAGCCGTAGATGAACGCCTGCGGGTGGGTCAGGTCGGGTGCGCCCATGGCTGGGGTGCCCTTGCCGGTGGGGCCGTGGCAGGCCACGCAGTTGCTGGCGAAGATCTCCTGGCCCTTGGCCGGGTCGGCCTTGACGCCTTCCGGCAGGCTGCGGCCATCGAGGTTGGTCAGCACGAACGCGGCGACATCCGCCACGCCCTGCTCGCCGATCACCGTGGCCCAGCCCGGCATCACGCCGTGGCGGCCGTTCATGATCGAGGCCTTGATGGTCTCCGGCTCGCCGCCCCAGCGCCAGTCCTTGTCGGTCAGGTTGGGGAAGCCGTACGAGCCCTTGGCATCGGAGCCGTGGCACACCGAGCAGTTGGAGGCGAACAGCCGGCTACCCATTTTTAGCGCCTGCGGATCCTTGGCCACTTCCTCCACCGGCATGGCGGCGTACTTGGCGAAGATCGGGCCGAACTTGGCGTCAGCCTTGTCCATTTCTTTCTGCCACTCGTCCACCTGGGTCCAGCCGTTCTCGTAGCCGGGCAGGATGCCTTTCCAGTTGCCAAGGCCCGGGTAGAGGATCAGGTAACCGACCGAGAACACCAGGGTGCCGACGAACAGCCAGAACCACCATTTCGGCAGCGGGTTGTCGTACTCCTCGATGCCATCGAAGCTGTGGCCCATGGTCTGGTCGGTGGTGTCGCTGCTCTGGCCCTTGCGGGTGCCGAGCAGCAGCCAGGTCAGGCCGATCAGGCTGCCGATGGTCAGTACGCTGATGTACGTACTCCAGAAGGTGGTCATTGCCGGGTACTCCTCATTGCAGCAGGTTCCTGCCCGGCAGGGGGCAGGCGGTCGTCGACGAAGGGCAGCAGGCGCGCTTCGGCGAAATCACGGTCGCGGCGGCGGTTGAACACCCAGAGCGACAAGCCGATGAAGGCGATCATCACCAACAGGGTGCCCAGGCCGCGGATCATGCCGATGTCCATTTCCATCGCACTCACCTCTTGTTCTTGATCGCGGTGCCGAGCACCTGCAGGTAGGCGACCAGCGCGTCCATCTCGGTCTTGCCCTTGACGGCGTCCTTGGCCCCGGCGATGTCATCGTCGGTGTACGGCACGCCCAGATTGCGCAGCACGCGCATCTTGACGTCGGTGTGGCTGTTGTCGACCTGCGAGGACACCAGCCACGGGTAGGACGGCATCTTCGACTCAGGCACCACGTTGCGGGGGTTGTACAGATGCGCGCGGTGCCAGTCGTCCGAGTAGCGCCCGCCGACCCGGGCCAGGTCCGGGCCGGTACGCTTGGAGCCCCACAGGAACGGGTGGTCCCAGACGCTTTCGCCGGCCACCGAGTAGTGTCCGTAGCGCTCGGTTTCGGCGCGGAACGGCCGCACCATCTGCGAGTGGCAGCCGACGCAGCCTTCGCGGATGTAGATGTCGCGGCCTTCGAGCTGCAGGGCGGTGTAGGGCTTCATGCCTTCGACCGGCTTGTTGGTGACGTCCTGGAAGAACAGCGGGACGATCTGGGTCAGGCCGCCGATGCTGACGGCGAACACCATCAGCAGGGCCATCAGGCCTATGTTTTTCTCAACGACTTCGTGTTTCATCAGGCTCTACTCCTCAAGCCAGCTGGGCATTGGCGGTGGCTTGCTCGACAGCCGGGGCACGCACGGTGCGCCAGGTGTTCCAGGCCATCAGGAACATGCCGCTGAGGAAGATCACGCCGCCGACGAAGCGCACGACGAAGCCTGGGTGGCTGGCCACCAGGGTTTCGACGAACGAGTAGGTCAGCGTGCCGTCGCTGTTGACCGCGCGCCACATCAGGCCCTGGGCGATGCCGTTGACCCACATCGAGGCGATGTAGAGCACGGTGCCGATGGTGGCCAGCCAGAAGTGCGCGTTGATCAGCCCGAGGCTGTACATGCGCTCCTTGCCGAACACTTTCGGAATGGTGTGGTACAGCGCGCCGATGGAGATCATCGCCACCCAGCCGAGCGCGCCGGCGTGGACGTGGCCGATGGTCCAGTCGGTGTAGTGGGACAGGGCGTTGACCGTCTTGATGGCCATCATCGGGCCTTCGAAGGTGGACATGCCGTAGAACGCCAGCGAGACGACCAGGAAGCGCAGGATCGGGTCGCTGCGCAGCTTATGCCAGGCGCCCGAGAGGGTCATCATGCCGTTGATCATGCCGCCCCAGCTCGGTGCCAGGAGAATCAGCGACATGATCATGCCCAGCGACTGCGCCCAGTCCGGCAGGGCGGTGTAGTGCAGGTGGTGCGGGCCTGCCCAGATGTACAGGGTGATCAGCGCCCAGAAGTGCACGATCGACAGGCGATACGAATACACCGGACGTTCGGCCTGCTTGGGCACGTAGTAGTACATCATCCCCAGGAAGCCGGCGGTCAGGAAGAAGCCCACGGCGTTGTGGCCGTACCACCACTGCACCATGGCATCGGTGGCGCCGGCGTACAGCGAGTAGGACTTGGTCAGGCTGACCGGCACTTCCAGGTTGTTGACGATATGCAGGATCGCCACGGTCAGGATGAAGGCGCCGAAGAACCAGTTGCCGACATAGATGTGCTTGGTGTTGCGCTTCATCAGCGTACCGAAGAACACCACGGCATAGGCGACCCAGACGATGGTGATCAGGATGTCGATCGGCCACTCCAGTTCGGCGTATTCCTTGGTGCTGGTGTAGCCCAGCGGCAGGCTGATCGCCGCCAGCAGGATCACCAGTTGCCAGCCCCAGAAGGTGAACGCGGCCAGGCGCGGCGCGAACAGGGTGGTCTGGCAGGTGCGTTGCACCGAATAATACGAGGTGGCGAACAGGGCACAGCCGCCGAAGGCGAAGATCACCGCGTTGGTGTGCAAGGGTCGCAGGCGGCCGAAGCTGGTCCACGGCAGGTCAAGGTTGAAGGCGGGCCAGGCGAGCTGGGCGGCAATGAAGACGCCGAGCCCCATCCCGACGATGCCCCACACCACCGTCATGATGGCGAATTGGCGGACCACCTGGTAGTTGTAGGCGGTACTGCTGGTTGTGTTCATGTATGGGTTCCCATCCACGGTTATAGGCAGGCTAGACAGCGAGGCAAGCATGATTAATGGGCAAAGTGCCGGTATTGACGGGGATCAATGGGCGAAGATCGGAAATGTCCCAGGCTTGCGCTGCGATCCTCCGCAAATTCCGGCGGATCGCGGCGTTTGCGGCTGCCTGATCCTGGCCCACGGCGCCGGTGCGCCTATGGACAGCGGGTTCATGGAGGACATGGCGCAAAGGCTGGCGGGGCAAGGGGTAGGGGTGGTGCGCTTCGAGTTTCCCTACATGGCCGAACGGCGGTTGAATGGCGGCAAGCGGCCGCCCAATCCGCAGAAGGTGTTGCTGGACTCCTGGCGGACTGTATACGAACAGGTGCGGCGTTTAGTCGCAGGGTCGTTGGCCATAGGTGGCAAGTCCATGGGAGGGCGCATGGCCAGCCTGTTGGCTGATGAACTGGGCGCCGATGCGCTGGTGTGCCTGGGGTATCCGTTCTATGCCGTTGGCAAGCCGGAGAAACCTCGCGTGGAGCATCTTGCAGGCCTGCGCACACGCACGCTGATCGTGCAGGGCGAGCGGGATGCCCTGGGCAATCGCGAGGCGGTCGAGGGGTATGCGTTATCGCCGGCGATCGAGGTGAGCTGGCTGGCGGCGGCGGACCATGACCTGAAGCCGCTGAAGGCGTCGGGGTTCAGCCACGAGCAGCATATGCAGGCGGCGGCGGAGCGGGTGGCCAGGTTTCTCTCATGAAGAGAAACCCCTGTAGGAGCGGCTTTAGCCGCGATCACCCGCGAAGCGGGTGCCAGGCATCGCGTTGCCTGCATCGCGGCTAAAGCCGCTCCTACCCGGAAATGGCGTAGGGGCCGGCTTGCTTAGTCGCGGTACTCGCACAGGTAGGCAGTGTCCACGGCCACCTTCAGTTGGAACTTGCTGTCGGCGGCCACGTTGAACTTGTCGCCAGCGTTGAAGGTTTCCCAGTTGTCGCTACCTGGCAGCTTCACGCTCAGGGCGCCGGAAACCACATGCATGATCTCGCGCTTGGCGGTGCCGAACTCGTACTCGCCCGGGGCCATCACGCCCACGGTGGCCGGACCTTCCTTGCCTTCGAAGGCGATCGACTTGACGGTGCCATCGAAGTACTCATTGACCTTGAACATCGGGCGACTCCTGAAAAAGCAATGAAAAAAGGCTGGCCAGTATGCCCAAGGCCCGCCCCAGCGTCATCTGTTTCAGGCCGTGCCCGGCGGCAGGCTCAAGGGCAGCAGGCGGGCGGTGTTGCGGGCATCTTCCAGGGCTCGGTGCTGCTGCCCGGAAAACTGCAGGCCGGCCAGTTGCAGGGCACTGTTCAGCCCCGCCGGGCGCTGCAGGTGGCGGGCCTTGGCGAAACGTTGCTTGAGGTTGATATGCGGCAGTTGCTCCAGCAGGCTGCGCACATGGTGCAGTTGCCACTCCTGCAGCAGTTGCTTGCGGTCGTAGTCGCCCCAGCTGACCCACGCCTGCAACTGCGCCTGGTGCGGCTGCAGCCATTGTTCGAACTGGCGCCAGACGAGGTCGAATTTCTCCGCGCCATCGACGTCGGCCTGGGTGATGTGGGTCAGTTCGCAGCAGAAAGGCGTCAATTGCGGCCGCCGCCTGGGGCGCACGAAACGCTGGAAGTGATCGACCTCGCGCCCTTCGCGGGTGACCAGGCTTGCGCCGATTTCAATGATTTCCATCTCCGTGACCGGCCAGCCGCCGTCGTCGGTGGTGGCTTCCAGGTCGATCACCAACCAGTGGCCCATGCCAGGCTCCCCTTCAATGCACAAAGGCCGGCGCGCTGATCTGAGCGGGCCGGCCGGTAGAGCGTAGCCAAAGTCGAGAGCCACGGCATCCCCTGGCACTTTGGCATATTCGGCGGTTGTGCCCATGTGGGAAAACGCCTAGTTTAGGCGCATTCAGGCCCCTACCCGTGATGAGTGTCTCGACTTGATCCCACTGCCCAGCGTCAAGATTTCCTCTTCCCTGCTGTTGTTCGTTGCGGTAGCGCTGGGTGGTGCGGCGCGGGCCGACGAGGTGCTGGAAGTGAAGATCGGGGCGGCGCACTTTCCTCCGTATACCGTGCGCCCCGAGCAGGGCGCCGACACCGGTTTGCTGCCGCAATTGGTCGAGGCGTTGAACCGTTTGCAGTCGCGGCACCGTTTCGTCCTGGTACCCACCTCGATTCCTCGGCGCTTTGGCGACTTCCAGCAAGGCCGCACCGACATGGCGATCTTCGAGAACCCGCAGTGGGGCTGGCAGGAGATTGCCCACAAGACCGTGGACATGGGGCTGGAAGATGCCGAGGTGTTCGTCAGCCGTCAGCAGGCCGGGCGTGACCAGCACTACTTCGACGACCTCGAAGGTAAGCGCCTGGCGCTGTTCAATGGCTACCACTACGCTTTCGCCGATTTCAATCCGGACCCGGCCTGGTTGAAGAAACGCTTCAGGGCGACGCTGACCTATTCCCACGACAGCAACCTGAACATGGTCGAGCGTGGGCGTGCCGACATCGCCTTGGTCACCCGTTCGTACCTCAGCGATTTCCTCAAGCGCAACCCGGACAGTGCCGGCCAGTTGCTGGCCTCGCAACGGGTCGACCAGGTCTACCATCACTACGCGCTACTGCGCCCAGGGGCGTCCATCAGCCCCGAGGCGTTCGCCAGCCTGTTGCGCCAGCTGCGGGAAAACGGCGAACTGCTGCGGATCTTCCAGCCTTACCAGATCACCGTCGAAGCGCCGCACGACTAAATTTCAGCACAGCCGTCGCGTTCTCTCAGGTGAAGGTTGTACCTGTGTAGGAGCGGCTTCAGCCGCGATCGCCCGCGAAGCGGGTGCCAGAACCGCGTTGCCTGCTTCGCGGCTGAAGTCGCTCCTACAGGGGGCGCCTCAGCCCAGGCGGCTGCTCTTGCGGCAATGGATCAGCGCATCGCGGATCATGAAGTTGACCAGCGTCGGCGAGACCCCGAGCTCCTTGGCAATGTCCTTCTGCGGCACGCCATGCAGGCGGTACATCTCGAAGGCGTAGCGGGTGCGTTTGGGCAGTTCGTCGAGGGCGTCGGCGATGTGTTCCAGGGTGGCGAGGTTGATGTGGGTGGCCTCGGGCGAGGCGTTCTGGATGACCACGTTCATCCCTTCCTCCTCGCTGCCGGAGTACCTGAGTTCCATGGCCTGCTTGCGGTAGTGATCGATGGCCAGGTTACGCACGATCTGGAACAGGTAGCTGAGCTGGGCCTTGAACGATGAGGTGATCTGCGGGGCGGCGCTGAGCCTGAAGAAGGCGTCCTGCACCACATCCTCGGCGCGCGAGCGGCAGCCGGTGATGCGGGCTGCGATCTTGACCAGGATGCTGCGGTTGTCGACGAATGCCTGGAGTAATGGTGAATCGCACTTACTTGTGGATAGTTGTTCCGCCATGGAAATCACCTTGTCTCAGAGAGGAGAGGGAGCGCACCTCTAAAGGAGGCTTCCTACGACGTGCGACAAACTATTCGTAATGATAATGATTGTCAAATACGAAAGTTAATGAGTTTCTATCCATTTTGGTTCTAAGCTTCAGCCTGTGAAACGCTTCAACATTTGCCTCTGCGTCAGGCCTTTGCGGCCTTCCCGGCGGCCCTAATTTCTTCCCCCGCCCATCCGTTCCCCTGTGTACATCTCGGCTGCCGAACACTGCCCGCCTGTCGTGCGCGGGCCAGTCAGGCGCGACTCACCCAGACACTGGCAGGAACATTCCATGACGGACGCCTTCGAACTCCCGCACTCGCTGGTCCAGGCCCTGGCGCAACGCGCCGCCCAGACCCCGGAGCGCATCGCCTTGCGCTTCCTCGCTGATGCGCCCGGCGAGCAGGCGGTGCTCAGTTACCGAGACCTCGACCAGCGCGCCCGGACCATTGCCGCGGCGTTGCAGGCCAGGGCCGGGTTTGGCGAGCGTGCCATCCTGTTGTTTCCCAGTGGGCCGGACTATGTCGCGGCATTCTTCGGTTGCCTGTACGCCGGGGTGATCGCCGTGCCGGCCTACCCGCCGGAGTCTTCGCGCCAGCACCATCAGGAACGCCTGCTGTCGATCATCGACGACGCCGAGCCGCGCCTGCTGCTGACGGTAGAGGCGCTGTGTGACAGTTTGCAGGGCCTCGAAGCCCTGGCTGGCGCCAACGCCCCGGGCCTGCTGGCGGTGGATCGTCTGGATCCGCAGCTGGCCGCGCAGTGGCGCGAGCCGGTGCTGGAAGGCAGCGACATCGCCTTCCTGCAATACACCTCCGGCTCCACCGCGCTGCCCAAGGGCGTGCAGGTCAGCCACGGCAACCTGGTGGCCAACGAACAGCTGATCCGCCACGGTTTCGGCATCGACCTGAACCCGGACGACGTGATCGTCAGCTGGCTGCCGCTGTACCACGACATGGGCCTGATCGGTGGCCTGCTGCAGCCGATCTTCAGTGGTGTGCCTTGCGTGCTGATGTCGCCGGGCTATTTCCTCGCCCGACCGTTGCGTTGGCTGCAGGCGATCAGTGAGTACG
This sequence comes from Pseudomonas sp. CCOS 191, assembly GCF_001007005.1. Lineage (NCBI taxonomy): Bacteria > Pseudomonadati > Pseudomonadota > Gammaproteobacteria > Pseudomonadales > Pseudomonadaceae > Pseudomonas > Pseudomonas sp. CCOS 191. Next base: position 4,176,102 of record NZ_LN847264.1, on the reverse strand, counting down.
GCGGCACCATCAGTGGCGGCCCGGACTTCGCCTACCGGCTGTGCAGCGAGCGGGTCAGCGAGGCCGCGCTCGCCGGCCTGGACCTGAGCCGCTGGCGCGTGGCCTATTCGGGGTCCGAGCCGATCCGCCAGGACAGTCTCGATACCTTCGCTGAAAAGTTTGCCGCCTGCGGCTTCACCGCCAGCAGCTTCTTCGCCAGCTATGGCCTGGCCGAGGCCACCCTGTTCGTCAGCGGCAGCCGCCGTGGCCAGGGTATCGGCGCGCTGGAACTGGATGCCGAGGCCTTTGCCGCCAACCGCGCCGAGCCCGGCCAGGGCAGCGTGCTGATGAGCTGCGGCTACCCGCAGCCGGGCCACGCGGTGTGCATCGTCGACCCGCAGCGCCTGGAGGTGCTGGAAGACAACCGGGTCGGCGAGATCTGGGCCGGCGGCCCGAGCATCGCCCTGGGCTACTGGCGCAACCCCGAGGCCAGCGCGCGGACCTTTGTCGAGCGTGACGGCCAGACCTGGCTGCGCACCGGCGATCTCGGCTTCATGCGCGATGGCGAAGTGTTCGTCACCGGGCGCTTGAAGGACATGCTTATCGTCCGTGGCCAGAATATCTACCCGCAGGACCTGGAAAAGACCCTGGAGCGTGAGGTCGATGTGCTGCGCAAGGGCCGGGTGGCGGTGTTCGCCGTCGACGACCAGGGCGAGGAGGGCATCGGCGTGGCGGTGGAGATCAGCCGCAATGTGCAGAAGGCGCACACGCCCGAGGCGCTGATCAATACCCTGCGCCGGGTCATTGCCGATGCCTGTCGCCAGGCGCCGGCCGTGGTGTTGCTGCTCAACCCGGGCGCCTTGCCCAAGACCTCCAGCGGCAAGCTGCAGCGCTCGGCCTGCCGCCTGCGCATGAACGACGGCAGCCTGGATATCTATGCGCGGTTCCCGACGGCGCAAACGGCGCAGGGCAATGGCGTGGCCGGTGACGACCTGCAGGCACGGATCGCGGGTATCTGGCGTGAGCTGCTCAAGGTCGAGGCGGTGGCGGCGGACGACCACTTCCTGCTGCTGGGTGGCAACTCCATCGCCGCCACCCAGGTGACCGCGCGCCTGCGCGACGAACTGGGCATCCAGCTCAGCCTGCGCACCCTGTTCGAAGCACCGACCCTGGCCGAATACAGCGCCGCCGTGGCGGCCGTCCTTGCCGAAGGTGGCAGTGCCGCCGGCACCATCGAAACCCAGGCTCGCGACCAGGCCCTGCCGCAGTCACTGGCACAGAACCGTCTGTGGCTGTTGTGGCAGCTGGAGCCGCAGTCCGCCGCCTACAACATCCCCGCCGGCCTGTACCTGCGCGGCGAGCTGGATGTCGCGGCGCTGCAGGCCAGCTTCCAGGCCCTGGTGGCACGTCATGAATCCCTGCGCACGTTGTTCGACGAAGTCGACGGCCAGGCCGTGCAACGCATCCTGCCGAGCCAGGCGTTCACCCTGCGTCATCTGGACCTCGAAGGGCAGTCTCCCGCCGAGGTGGCCGCGCGCCGCGAGGATGAGGCGCAGCAACCGTTCGATCTGCGCCAGGGCCCGCTCCTGCGGGTGACCCTGGCCCGCCTGGACGACGAAGAGCACCAGCTGTGGGTGACCCTGCACCACATCGTCGCCGACGGCTGGTCGCTGAACATCTTGCTGGATGAGTTCGCCCGTCTGTATGCCGCCCAGGGCCAGGCCGTGCAACTGCCCGAACTGACGCTGGGCTACGCCGACTACGGCCAGTGGCAGCGTCAGTGGCTGGCCGATGGCGAAAGCGCCCGCCAGCTCGACTACTGGAAGAACAAGCTGGGTGACGAACGGCCGGTGCTCGACCTGTGCACCGACCAGCCCCGCGCCAGCCAGCAGCACAGCCGCGCCGCGCGCCACAGCCTCAAGGTACCTGCGGCACTGACCAGCGCCCTCAAGGACTTGGCCCGCGAGCAGCAGGCCAGCCTGTTCATGGTCCTGCTGGCCGGCTGGCAGGCCGTGCTGCACCGCTACAGCGGCCAGGGCGACATCCGCGTCGGCGTGCCCAACGCCAACCGCCCGCGCCTGGAAACCCAGGGCATGGTCGGCTTCTTCATCAACACCCAGGTGCTGCGCGCCGAGCTCGACGGCCGCCTGCCGTTCGCCGGGCTGCTGGCCCAGGCGCGCCAGGCCACCCTGGAGGCCCAGGCCCATCAGGACCTGCCCTTCGAGCAACTGCTCGAGGCGCTGCCGCAGGCCCGGGAACAAGGCCTGTTCCAGGTCATGTTCAACCACCAGCAACGCGACCTGTCGGCCTTGCGTCGCCTGCCCGGCCTGCTCGCCGAAGAGCTGCCGTGGCACAGCCGCGAGGCCAAGTTCGACCTGCAGTTGCACAGCGAGGAAGACCACCAGGGCCGCCTGACGCTGGCCTTCGACTACGCCGCCGGGTTGTTCGAGGCGGCCACCGTCAAGCGCCTGGCCAGCCATCTGCTGGCCTTGCTCGAACAGGTCTGCGCCGAACCGCAGCTGGCCATTGGTGAGGTGCGCCTGCTCGACGAGCACAGCCAGACGCAACTGCTCGAGTGGGGCCAGGCGCCCATGGCGAGCGCGCCGCGCCTGCTGGTCGAGCAACTCAACGAACAGGCGCGCCTGAGCCCCGAGCGCACCGCGCTGGTGTGGGAGGGCGGTCAGCTTGGCTATGCCGAACTGCACCAGCAGGCCAACCGCCTGGCGCACTACCTGCGCGACAAGGGCGTCGGCCCGGACACTTGCGTGGCGATTGCCCTGGAGCGTTCGCCGCAGCTGCTGGTCGGCCTGCTGGCCATTCTCAAGGCCGGTGGCGCCTACGTGCCGCTGGACACCGACTACCCTGCCGAGCGCCTGGCCTACATGCTCGGTGATTGCCAGGCTGGCCTGCTGCTCAGCCACAGCAGCCTGCTCGACAAACTGCCGCAGGTCGAAGGCGTGAGCGCCATCGCCCTCGACCAGTTGCACCTGGACAGCTGGCCAAGCCAGGCCCCCGGCCTGCACCTGCACGGCGACAACCTCGCCTATGTGATCTACACCTCTGGCTCCACCGGCCAGCCCAAGGGCGTGGGCAACACCCATGCCGCGCTGGCCGAGCGCCTGCAGTGGATGCAGGCCAGCTATGCGCTGGATGACAGCGACGTGCTGATGCAGAAGGCGCCGATCAGCTTCGACGTGTCGGTGTGGGAGTGCTTCTGGCCGCTGGTCACCGGTTGCAAGCTGGTCCTGGCCGGCCCCGGCGAACATCGCGATCCGCAACGCATCGCCCAGCTGATCCAGCAACACGCGGTGACCACGCTGCACTTCGTGCCGCCGTTGCTGCAGGTGTTCGTCCAGGAGCCGTTGGCCGCCGGCTGCACCAGCCTGCGCCGGTTGTTCTCCGGTGGCGAGGCTTTGTCCGTCGCCTTGCGTGACCGCGTGCTGCAATTGCTGCCACAGGTGCAACTGCACAACCGCTACGGCCCGACCGAAACCGCGATCAACGTCACCCACTGGCACTGCCAGGCGAATGACGGCGAGCGCTCGCCCATCGGCCGCCCGCTGGGCAACGTGCTGTGCCGGGTGCTGGACGATGAGTTCGAGTTGACCGCGCCGGGCGTGCCCGGCGAGCTGTGCCTGGGGGGCGCGGGCCTGGCCCGTGGCTACCTCGGTCGCCCGGGGCTGACTGCCGAGCGCTTCGTGCCGCAGCCCGATGGCGACGGCGCACGGCTGTACCGCAGCGGCGACCGCGCCCGCTGGCACATGCCGAGCCAGGCCCTGGAGTACCTCGGGCGCCTCGACCAGCAGGTCAAGGTGCGCGGCTTCCGCGTCGAGCCGGAGGAGGTGCAGGCGGTGCTGCTGGCCGAGCCGGGTGTCGCCCAGGCACTGGTGCTGATCCACAAGGATGCTGTCGGTGCCCAGCTGGTGGGCTATTACAGCGGTGTCGAGCAGACCGAGGCGCTGCTGGCCGCTCTGGCCGAGCGCCTGCCGGCCTACATGGTGCCGGCACAACTCATCCATCTTGCGCAGATGCCCCTGGGGCCGAGCGGCAAGGTCGATCGCAAGGCGCTGCCGGCACCGGTCTGGCAGCAACGTGAACATGTCGAGCCGCAAAGCGCGTTGCAACAACAGGTCGCGGCGATCTGGCGCGAGGTGCTGGGCCGGCCGCAGGTCGGCTTGCAGGATGACTTCTTCGCCCTCGGTGGCCACTCGTTGCTGGCCACCCAGATCGTCTCGCGCACCCGCCAGGCGCTGGATGTCGAGTTGCCGCTCAAGGCCTTGTTCGAGGCCAGCGAGTTGGGCGCGTTCTGCGCCGAGATTGCCCGTCTGCAGGGTTGCGGCGCACGCAACCTGCAAGGTGCCATCGCCCGTGTCGACCGCCGCCAGGCGGTGCCGCTGTCGTACTCGCAGCAGCGCATGTGGTTCCTCTGGCAGATGGATCCGCACAGCCCCGCCTACAACGTCGGCGGCATGGCGCGCTTCCAGGGCCTGCTGCATGTGGACGCCTTCGAGCGCGCCCTGCAGGCACTGATCGTGCGTCACGAAACCCTGCGCACCACCTTCCCCAGCATCGACGGCAAGCCGTACCAGTGCGTGGCCGATGACAGCCACGTGCAACTGCACTGGCATGACTTCAGCACCCTGGCCGACGAGGCCCGCCAGCAACGCCTGCAGCAACTGGCCGATGACCAGGCGCACCAGCCGTTCGACCTGGAGCGCGGGCCGCTGTTGCGCGCCTGTCTGGTCAAGGCCGGCGAGCGCGAGCACTACTTCGTCCTGACCCTGCACCATATCGTCACCGAAGGCTGGGCCATGGACATCTTTGCCCGCGAACTGGGCGAGCTGTACGAGGCCTTCGTTGACGAGCGCGAGTCGCCGCTGGCGCCGCTGCCGGTGCAGTACCTCGATTACAGCGTGTGGCAGCGCCAGTGGCTGGAAAGCGGCGAGGGCGATCGCCAGCTGGCCTATTGGAAGGACCGCCTGGGCGACGAGCATCCGGTGCTGGCGCTGCCCGCCGATCGCCCACGCCCGGCGGTGCAGAGCCACCGCGGCGAGCTGTACCGCTTCGACCTGGATCCGGCGCTGGTCAAGCGCGTGCACGCCTTCAACAGCCAGCGCGGCCTGACCCTGTTCATGACCATGACCGCCACCCTGGCCGCGTTGCTGCACCGCTACAGCGGCCAGCGCGACCTGCGCATCGGCGCGCCGGTGGCCAACCGCATTCGCCCGGAAAGCGAGGGGCTGATCGGCGCCTTCCTCAACACCCAGGTGCTGCGTTGCGAACTGGACGGGCAGATGAGCGCCGGCGCGTTGCTCGACCAAGTGCGCCAGACCATCATCGATGGCCAGTCGCACCAGGACCTGCCGTTCGAGCAACTGGTCGAAGCCCTGCAGCCGCCGCGCTCGAGCGCCTACAACCCGCTGTTCCAGGTGATGTGCAACGTGCAGCGCTGGGCCTTCCAGCAAAGCCGTGAGCTGGTGGGCATGCAGGTGGATTACCTGGTCAACGATGCCAGCGCCACCAAGTTCGACCTGTACCTGGAGGTCACCGACCTCGACGGCCGCCTGGGCTGCTGCTTCACCTACAGCCGCGACCTGTTCGATGAGCCGCGCATCGCGCGCATGGCCGAGCACTGGCAGCAGTTGCTGGTGGCGCTGATCGACGATCCGCAGCAGCGCCTGTGCGAACTGCCGATGCTGGCTGACGCCGAGCAGCAGGTGCTGATCGGCCAGTTGCAGGGCGAGCAGGATTTCGCGCTGGACCAGACGCTGCACGGGCTGTTCGCCGCCCAGGCTGAACGCACTCCGCAGGCCCCGGCCCTGACCTTCGCCGGCCAGCACCTGAGCTACGCCGAGCTCGACCAGCAGGCCAACCGCCTGGCCCGCGCCCTGCGCGAGCGCGGCGTCGGCCCGCAGGTGCGGGTGGGCCTCGCGCTGGAGCGATCGCTGGAGATGGTGGTCGGCCTGCTGGCCATCCTCAAGGCCGGCGGCGCCTACGTGCCGCTGGACCCGGAATACCCGCTCGACCGCCTGCGCTACATGATCGAGGACAGCCGCCTGGGCCTTCTGATCGGCCAGCGGGCGTTGCTCGACACCCTGGGCGAACTGCCGCCGGGCGTTGCCCGCTGGAGCCTGGAGGACGATGCCGCGAACCTGTCCGCCTACAGCGACGCTGCCCTGGACAACCTCAACCTGCCGCAGCACCAGGCCTACCTGATCTACACCTCCGGCTCCACCGGCAAGCCCAAGGGCGTGGTGGTCAGCCACGGTGAAATCGCCATGCACTGCAAGGCGGTGATCGCCGAGTTCGGCATGCGCAGCGACGACTGCGAGCTGCATTTCTATTCGATCAACTTCGACGCCGCCAGCGAGCGCCTGCTGGTGCCGCTGCTGTGCGGTGCCCGCGTGGTGCTGCGTGCCCAAGGGCAGTGGGGCGCCGAGGAAATCTGCCAGCTGGTGCGCGAGCAGCAAGTCAGCGTGCTCGGTTTCACCCCGAGCTACGGCAGCCAGTTGGCCCAGTACCTGGCCGGGCAGGGCGAGCAATTGCCGGTGCGCCTGGTGATCACCGGTGGCGAGGCCTTGACCGGCGAGCACCTGCAACGCATCCGCCAGGCCTTTGCGCCGCAACAGTTCTTCAACGCCTACGGCCCGACCGAAACGGTGGTGATGCCACTGGCCTGCCTGGCGCCGGAGCAGATACCGGTCGACGCCGGCAGCGTGCCGATCGGCCGGGTCATCGGTGCCCGCACCGCCTATATCCTTGACGAGGACCTGGCGCTGCTGCCGCAAGGTGGCATCGGTGAGCTTTACGTCGGCGGTGCCGGCCTGGCCCAGGGGTATCACGACCGTCCGGGCCTGAGCGCCGAACGTTTCGTCGCCGACCCGTTCAGCCATGCCGGCGGTCGCCTGTACCGTACCGGCGACCTGGTGCGCCTGCGCGCCGATGGCCTGGTGGAGTATGTCGGGCGGGCCGACCAGCAGGTGAAGATCCGTGGCTTCCGTATCGAGCTGGGCGAGATCGAGAGTCGCCTGCAGGAGCACGCCGACGTCGAGGAGGCGGTGGTCCTGGCCCTCGACCTGCCGGGTGGCAAGCAACTGGTGGGTTACCTGGTGTGCCCACAGGCCAGCGCCGACGGCGAGGCCCAGGCCCTGCTGCGCGAGGCGGTCAAGGCCGATGCCCGCCAGCACCTGCCCGACTACATGGTGCCGGCGCACCTGGTGCTGCTCGACAGCCTGCCACTGATGGGCAACGGCAAGCTTGACCGCCGCGCGTTGCCGGCCCCGGATTTGGAGCACGCGCGTCAGCACTACCAGGCTCCGGCCAACGAGCTGGAAAGCCAGCTGGCGCAGATCTGGCGCGAGGTGCTCAACCTGCCGCGCATCGGCGTGCAGGACAACTTCTTCGAACTGGGCGGCGACTCGATCCTGTCGATCCAGGTGGTCAGCCGTGCCCGTCAGCTGGGGCTGCAGTTCACCCCGCGTGACCTGTTCCAGCACCAGACCATCCAGACCCTGGCGGCAGTGGTGACCCGCAGCGAGGCGCCGAGCGCGATCGAGCAGGGCGCACGTCAGGGCAGCGCCGGCCTGACGCCGATCCAGCACTGGTTCTTCGACAGCGAAGTGCCGCAGCCGCAGCACTGGAACCAGGCGGTGCTGCTGCAGGCGCGCCAGCCGTTGCAGGCCGAGGCGCTGGAGCGGGCTTTGGCCGCGCTGGTGCAACACCACGACAGCCTGCGCCTGCGCTTTGGCCAGGCCAACGGCCGCTGGCAGGCCGAGTACGCCCAGCCGAGCACCCAGCCGTTGCTGTGGACCGCGACGGTGAGCGATTTCGACGACTGCCAGGCGCTGTATATCGATGTGCAGCGCAGCTTGGACCTGGCCGAGGGGCCGCTGCTGCGCGCCTTGCTGGTCAGCGATGACCAGGGCGTCCAGCGCCTGCTGCTGGCGATCCACCACCTGGTGGTCGATGGCGTGTCCTGGCGCGTCCTGCTGGAAGATCTGCAGGCGCTGTACCGCGGTGAAACCCTGGCCGCCAAGACCCATGCCATGGGCGACTGGGCGGCGCGCCTGGCCAGCTATGCCGGCAGCGATTCGCTGCGCGACGAGCTGAGCTGGTGGGAAGCGCAACTGGGCAACGCCCGTCGCGAACTGCCCTGCGATCATCCCCAGGGCGGCAACCTGCACCGCCATGCCCGCAGCCTTGCCATCGACCTGAACGTGGAACAGACCCGCCAACTGCTGCAACAGGCGCCGGCGGCCTACCACACCCAGGTCAACGATCTGCTGCTGACTGCCCTGGCGCGCACACTGTGCCACTGGAGCGGCGACGAGCAGGTGCTGGTGCAGCTGGAAGGCCATGGCCGCGATGGTCTGTTCGAGGACATGGACCTGACCCGCAGCGTCGGCTGGTTCACCAACGCCTACCCTCTGAGCCTGAGCCCCGTAATGGCCGAGGGCGAAGTTGGCCGCGCCGCGTCGATCAAGCGCATCAAGGAACAACTGCGCCAGGTGCCGCACAAAGGCCAGGGCTACGGTGTGCTGCGCTACCTGGCCGACGAGGCCGGGCGTGAGCGCATGGCCGCCTTGCCCCAGGCCCGGATCACCTTCAACTACCTCGGCCAGTTCGACCAGCAGTTCGACCAGGCGGCACTGTTCCAGCCGCTGGATGCACCGGCGGGCCTGGCCCATGACCTGGATGCGCCGCTGCCGAACTGGCTGAGCGTCGATGGCCAGGTCTATGGCGGCGCGCTGCAACTGCGCTGGAGCTTCAGTGCCGAGCGCTATGACGAGGCGACCATCGCCCGCTTGGCCGAGGCCTATCGCCAGGAGCTGCTGGCGTTGGTCGCCCACTGCCTGGCGGACGGCAACGGCAGCTTCACCCCCTCGGACTTCCCCCTGGCGCAACTGACCCAAGAGCAGATCGACACGCTGCCGATCCCGGCCGCCGAGATCGAGGACGTCTACCCGCTGACGCCGATGCAGGAAGGCCTGTTGCTGCACACCCTGCTCGAGCCGGGCACCGGCATCTACTACATGCAGGACCGCTACCGCATCAACAGCGCCCTCGACCCCGAGCGCTTCGCCCAGGCCTGGCAGGCAGTGGTGGCGCGCCACGAGGCATTGCGCGCCTCGTTCAGCTGGAACGCCGGCGAAGCGATGCTGCAGATCATCCACAAACCCGGCAAGACCGCGGTGGACTACCAGGACTGGCGCGGCCTTGACGAGCACGCCCAGGAAGCGCGCCTGCAAACGCTGCACAAGGAGGAGCGCGAGGCCGGCTTCGAGCTGCTGCGCGAAGCACCGTTCCACCTGCGCCTGGTGCGCGTGGACGATGCGCGTTACTGGTTCATGATGAGCAACCACCACATCCTCATCGATGCCTGGTGCCGCTCGCTGCTGATGAACGACTTCTTCGAGATCTACCAGGCCCTGGGCGAAGGGCGCCAGGCCCAGTTGGCGGTGCCGCCGCGCTACCGCGACTACATCGGCTGGCTGCAGCGCCAGGACCTCGACGAGGCGCGCCAGTGGTGGCAGGCCAACCTGGCCGGCTTCGAGCGCGCCACGGCGATCCCCAGCGACCGTCCGCTGCGCCATGACCACGCCGGTGACGGCATGGTCGTGGGTGACTGCTACACCCGCCTGCAAGTGAGCGAGGGCGCCCGCCTGCGTGAACTGGCCCAGGCCCACCAACTGACGGTCAACACCTTCGCCCAGGCGGCCTGGGCCCTGACCCTGGCGCGCTACAGCGGCGATCGCGACGTGGTGTTCGGCGTCACCGTGGCCGGGCGTCCGGTGAGCATGCCGCAGATGCAGCGCACGGTCGGCCTGTTCATCAACAGCATCGCCCTGCGCGTGCAGTTGCCGCAGCCGGGCGAGCGCAGCAGCGTGCGCCAGTGGCTGCAGGGCTTGCTCGATCGCAACATGCAGTTGCGTGAATACGAGTACCTGCCGCTGGTGGCGATCCAGGAATGCAGCGAACTGCCCAAGGGCCAGCCGCTGTTCGACAGCCTGTTCGTATTCGAGAACGCCCCGGTGGAAACGGCGGTGCTCGACCACGCCCAGCACCTGGACGCCAGCTCCGACTCGGGCCGGACCCACACCAACTTCCCGCTGACCGCGGTGTGCTACCCGGGCGATGACCTGGGGCTACACCTGTCGTTCGACCAGCGCTACTTCGACTTCCCGACCGTCGAGCGCCTGCTCGCCGAATTCAAGCGCTTGCTGCTGGCGCTGGTCGAGGGCTTCGAAGGCGAGGTCGGCGAGCTGCCGCTGCTGGGGGCCGACGAACAACGTTTCCTGCTCGTGGACTGCAACCGCACCGAGCATGCCTATGCGCTGGAGCAGAGCTACGTCGAGCTGTTCGAGGCGCGGGTGGCCGCGCATCCGCAGCGCACCGTCGCCCGTTGCGAGGCGGCCGCTTACGACTATGCGGGCCTGAACGTGGCGGCCAACCGGCTGGGTCATGCCTTGGTTGCGGCCGGCGTGGCCATCGACCAACCGGTGGCGCTGCTGGCCGAGCGTGGCCTGGCGCTGCTGGGCATGATCGTCGGCAGCTTCAAGGCCGGCGCTGGCTACCTGCCGCTGGATCCGGGCCTGCCGGCGGCGCGCCTGCAACGCATCGTCGAGCTGAGCCGCACGCCGGTGCTGGTGTGCAGCGCGGCCTGCGCCGAGCAGGCGCGCCAGCTGCTCGATGAAGTAGCGGGCGCGGCGCGGCCGAAGCTGCTGGTCTGGGAAGACGTGCAGGCAAGCAACGTGGCCAGCCACAACCTTGGCATCCACAGCGCGCCGGACAACCTTGCCTACGTGATCTACACCTCCGGCTCCACCGGCTTGCCCAAGGGCGTGATGGTCGAGCAGCGCGGCATGCTCAACAACCAGCTGAGCAAGGTGCCGTACCTGGCCCTGGACGAGCAGGACGTGATCGCCCAGACCGCCTCACAGAGCTTCGACATCTCGGTGTGGCAGTTCCTCGCCGCGCCGCTGTTCGGGGCCCGTGTGGAGATCGTGCCAAACGCCATCGCCCATGATCCGCAAGGCCTGCTGAGCCATGTGCAGGCCACCGGCATCACCGTGCTGGAGAGTGTGCCGTCGCTGATCCAGGGCATGCTGGCCAACGATCACCAGGCCCTCGATGGGCTGCGCTGGATGCTGCCGACCGGCGAGGCCATGCCGCCCGAGCTGGCCGCCCAGTGGCTGCAGCGCTACCCGGCCATCGGCCTGGTCAACGCCTACGGCCCGGCGGAGTGCTCGGACGACGTGGCGTTCTTCCGCGTCGATGCCGCCTCGACCCAGGGCAGCTACTTGCCGATCGGCACGCCGACCGACAACAACCGCCTGTACCTCCTCGGCGAAGACCAGACCCTGGTGCCGCTGGGCGCGGTGGGCGAGCTGTGCGTCGCCGGTACCGGTGTGGGCCGTGGCTATGTCGGAGATCCGCTGCGCACCGCCCAGGCCTTCATTCCGCATCCGTACGGTGCGCCCGGTGAGCGCCTGTACCGCACCGGCGACCTGGCGCGGCGCCGTCCGGATGGCGTGCTGGAGTACGTTGGGCGCATCGACCATCAGGTGAAGATCCGCGGCTACCGCATCGAACTGGGCGAGATCGAGGCGCGCCTGCACGAACAGCCGGAGCTGCGCGATGCCGCGGTGGGCGTGCAGGAGGGCGTCAACGGCAAGCATCTGGTCGGCTACCTGGTGGCGCACCAGGGCGTCAGTGCCGACGCCGCGCTGCTCGACCAGCTCAAGCAGCGCCTGCGCGCCGAGTTGCCGGAGTACATGGTGCCGCTGCACTGGGGCTGGTTCGACAGCCTGCCGCACAACGCCAACGGCAAGCTTGACCGCAAGGCGCTGCCGGCCATCGATATCGGTGGCCAGCACAGCCAGGACTACCTGGCACCGCGCAACGAGCTTGAAGAGACCCTCGCCGGGATCTGGGCCGATGTGCTCAAGGCCGAGCGGGTGGGTGTGCGCGACAACTTCTTCGAGCTGGGCGGGCATTCGCTGCTGGCAACGCAGATCGCCTCGCGGGTGCAGAAGGCCCTGCAGTTGAACGTGCCGTTGCGGGCGATGTTCGAGTGCAGCACTGTGGAAGAGCTGGCGGACTATGTGCGCGGGCTGCAGGACAGCGCGCTGGATGACGCCAAGGTCGATCGGCTGAGCGACCTGATGGCGGAGCTGGAGGCGTTGTAACGGTCATCGCGGGGCAAGGCTCACCGCCGCTCCCACGTGGGAGCGGCGGTGAGCCTTGCCCCGCGATGGTTTTCAGCGTTTGCCGAGTATCTTCCCGAGCATCTCCGGCCGCGGCGCGCCCTGCTGGCTTTGCAGCTGCCCCTGCTCGTCCTGATAGAAGATCGCCGGGGTTGCCGCCAGGCCCAGTTCTTCCATCAGCGCCAGGTTCGCCTCGAGCTTCTTCTGTACCGCCTCCGGCACCTTGTCCAGTGCCTTGAGCGTGCTGGCCTTGCCGGCCTTCTCGTGTTCCTGCAGGGCCTTGGCCGGGTCCTTGGCTGCGAGCAGCGCGGCGGACTTGCCCGGGCTGTCCTCGCGGATGATGCCGACCATGATGTGGCGCAGCTGCACCTTGCCCGATTCGACCCAAGGCCGGGCCTGTTGCCAGAACATGTTGCAGTAGGGGCAGTTGGGGTCGCTGAACAGGTAGACGGTACGCGGCGCGTCGACCTTGCCGTCCTGGATCCAGGCGGTCTTTTCCATCTTCGCCCACACGGCCTTGCTCATCGGTGCGTACACCAGTTTTTCCAGCGGCTCGGCGCTGAGGTCCTTGCCTTGTTCGTCGAACAGGCTGCCGACCAGGACGTGCTTGCCGTCGGGGGTGAGGTACAGGGCAATACCGTTGTTGTGGTACTCGGCGGCATAGCCGCGCAGCCCGTTGGGGGCGTCGAAGCTGCCCTTGATCACGGCGCCCTTGGCCTGCAGTTGCTGGATCGCCTTGGGCAGCTCCTCGGCTTGCAGCGTGGGGGCGGCGAGCAGGGCGAGGGTCAGGGGCAGCAGCGCATTCAATCGCATGTCAGTTTCCTTGTGGGGCGGGCGCATTGGCGCGTTCGAAGGGTTCCAGGGCGTGGCGCAGGCTGGCGCGCGACAGTTCACCCAGATGGCTGCCGACCAGCCGCCCTTCGGCGTTATAGAACAGGGTAGTGGGCAGGGCCATGGAGCCGACCTTGCGGGCCAGCTCGCCGGTGCCGTCGAACAGCACGTTGGAGAGGGTCAGGCCGGTGGTGGCCATGAAGGTGCTGACGTTCTCGGGGGTCTCCCCCTGGTTGACGAACAGGAAGGTCACGTGGGGATAGTCGTCCTCAGCCTGTTGCAGCACCGGCATCTCGCGACGGCAGGGTGGGCACCAGGTAGCCCAGATGTTGATCACCAGCGGCCGGCCGCGGTAGTCGTGCAGGGCCACCGCCTGGCCGCGGCTGTCGCGCAGGCTCATGTCGGGCAGCTCGGTGCCTTTGCTGTAGAGGTGGCTGGCCAGGCTGGCCAACCCCCAGAACAGGGCGCCGCTGAACAGCGCCCAGCCCAGCGGGCGGCGCAGGCCCGGGCGGCGCCAGCCTTGCCACAGGGTGCCGAGGACGATGCCCAGCAGCCCGCCCCAGAGCAGGAAGCCGCCGTCGCGGATGTCGATGATTTGCAGCAGGTCGTCACGGTACATCGGCCAGTAGGCGAGGACGAAACCCAGGCGGGCGAACAGCAAGCCCAGCAGGAACAGGTTGAACAGCGCCGACTCGGGGTTTTCGCCGCCGCGCCTGGCGACCCGCCAGCCGACCAGGCTGGCGATACCCAGTGCGGCAAGCAGCAGCAGGTGGTTGAGGGCCATGGTCAGCGGCCCGAGGGTGATGGTGAGCATCAGCCTTGGCTCCTGGTCTGGGCCCAGTGCTGGAGGAATCCGGCGGCGTCGATTTCACCGGTGATGCGGCGGGCGCGGCGTTCCTCGCCCTCCGGGCCGACCCAGATCAGGCTGGGCGGGCCCGGGACCTGGTAGCGTTGCAGCAGCTCGCGGCTGGCCGGGGAGTCGGCGGTCACATCCAGGCGCAGCAGGTGCACATCGTCAAGGCTGGCCTGGACATCGGCACGGGCGAACACCTGCTTCTCCATGACTTTGCATGACACGCACCAGTCGGCGTAATAGTCCACCAGTACCCATTGGCCACGGGCTTTGGCGGCATCGAGTTCACGTTGCAGCTCGGCCGGTGCGCTGACGGTGACAAAGGCGTCGTGGCCGCTGGCGGGGGCCGCGGCCGTGCTCTTGCCGGCAAAAGGCTGCAACGGCTGCCACACATCGTTGCCACCGGCTGCGGCGCCCACCAGCAGCAGGCCACCCCACAGCGCGCCCAGCAGGGGGATCGCACGCAAGGCGGGCAGGCGCTGCAGGGCAGGCCAGGCGGCCCACCCCAGGGCGATCAACCAGGCGCCGGCGAGGGCCAGTACCAGCGTTTCCGGCAGCAGGCCGCGCACGGTGTACAGGGCCATGGCCAGGAACACGAAGCCGAACAAGCCCTTGACCAGGTTCATCCAGGCGCCCGGGCGTGGCAGGTAGCGATTGCCCAGGGTGACCAGCAGCAACAGCGGGACACCCATGCCCAGGCCGAGGGCGAACAGCACCAGTGCCCCTTGCAGCACGTCGCCGCTCTGGGCGATGAACAGCAGCGCGCCGGCCAGTGGTGCGGTCATGCAGGGGCCCAGCAGCAAGCCCGACAGGGCGCCCAGCAGCGCCGCGCCATACAGGTTGCCGCCACGGGTGCCTTGCCCGGCGCGGTCCAGGCTGTCACGCAGGGCGGCTGGCAGTTGCAGTTCGAAGGCACCGAACATCGGCAGGGCGAGCAGCACGAACAGCCCTGCCAGGCTACCCAGCAGCCAGGGTTGTTGCAGCCAGGCCTGCAGGCTGGCGCCCAGCAGCGCGGCGATCACGCCGAGTGCGGCGTACACCAGGGCCATGCTCAACACATAGACGCCGGCCAGCCACCAGCCACGGCGAGCGCTGGCGCCATTGCCCAGGACCAGCCCGGCGAGGATCGGCAGCATCGGCAGCGAGCAGGGGGTGAAGGCCAGCAACAGGCCCAGGCCGAAGAAGGCCAGCAGGCTCCAGGCCAGGCTGTCGTGCTGCAGGGTGCCGGCCAGGGCTTGGTCGCTGGCCTGGTCGGCAGCCGGCGTTGCCGCAGCCGCCCCGCCAAGGGCGATCGGCGTGGTCTGCGGCGGATAACATAGCCCTGCGTCCGCGCAGCCTTGCCAGCCCAGGCGCAGTTCACCGCTGGCGCTGGCCGGCAGCAGCAGCTCGAGTTCGGTGCGGTAGACCGCGCTGTCACCGAAGAACTCGTCGTGGTGGTTCTCGGCCTGGGGCAGGGGTGGGTGCTGCTCGGGGGGCAGGCCGTCGAACTTCAGGCGTTTCTGGTAAAGGTAGTAGCCGTCCTTGATCTGGAAATGCAGGCGCATCTGGCCGTTTTCCAGACGGTCGTGGGTCAGCACGAAGGCTTCGCTCACCGGCAGGAAGTCCGGTTTGACCGCGAACGGGTTGGCCTGTAGAGGGCCGGCGAGCAGGAATGTCAGGAAAAGCAGGAGAACACGCATGTCGACGCCTTGGCAGAACTTTGAAGGAGGCCATGCTGGCCTTGGGTTATTAACTGAAGGTTAAGCTGGTCCTAAGACTGGCAGCGAGCGTTGCAGCGCCCGATGCTATCAGCCCGACGAACGTCGCCAAACCGGTTCATAATCCCCCCTTAATGATGAACCTGTGCAATGCCATCTTCCCTACCCAGGAGCCCCCCCATGCACGTTCTGCTCTGCGAGGACGACGATCTGATCGCCAGCGGCATCTGCGCCGGCCTCTCGGCCCAAGGCCTGACCGTGGACCGGGTGGCCAGCGCCTCGCAGGCCCGGCAGATGCTGCAGACCGCCAAGTTCGACGTGATGATCCTCGACCTGGGCCTGCCCGACGAAGACGGCCTGAAGTTGCTGCGCCGCCTGCGCCAGCAGGGCGAGATCCTGCCGGTGCTGGTGCTCACCGCCCGTGACGCGGTCACCGACCGGGTCGATGGCCTGCAGGCCGGCGCCGACGATTACCTGCTCAAACCCTTCGACCTGCGCGAACTGGCCGCCCGCTTGCACACCCTGCTGCGCCGGGTGGCCGGGCGGGCGGTGAACGTGATCGAGCATGGTCCGCTGCGCTACGACCCCAGCAGTTGCGAGGCGAGCCTGGCTGGCCGGCCACTGGACCTGTCGCGGCGCGAGCAGGCGCTGCTCCAGGCGTTGCTGCAGAACCCGGGGCGCGTGCTCTCCAGCGAGCAGCTCAAGGACTGCGTCTATGGCTTCGGCGACGAAGTCGAGAGCAATGCGCTGAACGTGCATATCCACCACCTGCGGCGCAAGCTGGGCAACAGCATCGTCGAGACCGTGCGCGGCCTGGGTTACCGCCTGGGCCCGGCCCAGGCGCCGGAGGAGGCCGCATCATGAGCCTGCGGGTACGCCTGTCGCTGATCCTCGGCAGCGTGTTCATCGTCATCTGGGTGCTGGCGGCAGCGTGGATGCTGCGTGACCTGCGCCAGCAGATGATGTTCTCCCTCGACCAGCGGCTGGTGGCCTCGGCACGCATGGTCGCGGGGCTGATCGACCAATTGCCGCAGCCGCTGACCGCCAAGGGCCAGGACGCGCATTTCTCCGCCGACCAGTTCAGCGTGCCGGATGGCATGGCCTGCCAGGTCAGCTCGTTGCGCGGCGAGATCCTCGCCAGCAACCACAAGCACGATGGCGCCATGGACGACGAGCGCAGCGGGTTCCGTGACCAGACCATCGATGGCGCCTCATGGCGTACCTTCACCTACAACCATGGCGACGTGCGCATCACCACCGCCGACCGTCACCAGGAGCGCGAGGCGCTGAACCAGTCGATCCTGCTGGCGGCCTCGGCTCCGGTGCTGATGGCCCTGCTGGGTAGCCTGGGGTTGTTGTGGATCGGCCTGGGCAAAGGCCTGGAACCGCTCAATCGGATGCGCGACGCCTTGCGCAGGCGCCGCGCCGACAGTGTCGAACCCTTGCAGGTGGCCGGGTTGCCCAGCGAGCTGCAACCGTTGCTCGATACCCAGAACCAGCTGTTCCTGCGCATCGCCCAGACCCTCGAGCGCGAACGCCGCCTGACCGACGACGCCGCCCACGAATTGCGCAGCCCGTTGACCGCGATCAAGACCCACCTGCAGGTGGCGCGCATGACCGACGGCGCGGTGCGCGAACAGGCCCTGGAACACGCCGAGCAGGGTACCGACCGCATGCACCGCACGCTGGAGCAGTTGCTGATGCTGGCGCGGGTCGAGGGCAGCCTGTCGTTCGATGACGGCGTGCAGTGCAGTGCCGCCCAGGTTGCCCGGCAGGCCATCGAGGATGCCGGTGGCGGCGACAACCGGCGCATTCACCTGCATCTACCCGAGGAGGCGGCCAAGGTCTACTTGAGCATGCCGGCTCCGCTAGCGGTGGCGGCACTGCGCAACCTGCTGGACAACGCCTTGCGCCATGGCGGCGATGCCGCCGTGGAGCTGGATGTGCAGGCGCAGGACGGCCAGGTGGATTTCCTCGTCCGCGACCATGGTCCAGGTATCGCGCAGGGCGATCTCGAACACCTCACCGAGCGCTTCTGGCGCAACGGCCAGAGCGGCGGCTGCGGCCTGGGGCTGGCGATCGTCCAGGCCATCGTCCAGCGCTGTGCCGGCAGCCTGCGTTTCGACAGCCAGGCCGATGGCTTGCGGGTGCGCCTGCAGGTGCCGGCGCGCTCAGGGGGTTGATCCGCAACAAATCCGACGGCAACCGCTAAATCCGCACCTCGCTGAAGCGTTTTTCAAGCGATAAGAACCCGACACACATCCGGTTACAGGGCGCGTGGCGGGCACATTCGCTTGCTTGCGAGGGATTTTCCGATGTCGACCGCTTCCAGCCTTGCCCAGGTGCTGCCGGCCACCACGCCGCGCCCGCTGTATGAATTCGAGGACTCACCCCTGCTGCTGCGCCAGCAACAGCAGGAGTCCAACGCCCGTAGCTACCCGCGGCGCATCCCTCTGGCGCTCAAGCGCGCCCGTGGCCTGTACGTCGAGGACGTCGAGGGCCGCCAGTTCATCGACTGCCTGGCCGGTGCCGGCACGCTGGCCCTGGGCCACAACCATCCGGTGGTGATCGACGCCATCCAGCGCGTGCTGGCCGACGAGCTGCCACTGCATACCCTGGACCTGACCACGCCGGTCAAGGACCAGTTCGTCCAGGACCTGTTCGGTCTGTTGCCCGAGGGCCTGCGCGGCGAAGCCAAGATCCAGTTCTGCGGCCCGACCGGCACCGATGCGGTGGAGGCCGCGCTCAAGCTGGTGCGTACCGTGACCGGGCGCAGCACCGTGCTGGCGTTCCAGGGCGCCTACCATGGCATGACCCAGGGCGCCCTGAGCCTGATGGGCAGCCTGGGGCCGAAAAAGCCACTTGGCGCGCTGCTGAACAATGGCGTGCAGTTCCTGCCTTACCCCTATGACTACCGCTGCCCGTTCGGCCTGGGTGGCGAGGCGGGCGTGCGCGCCAACCTGCACTACCTGGAAAACCTGCTGAACGACCCCGAAGCCGGGGTGGCGCTGCCGGCGGCGGTGATCGTCGAGGTGGTGCAGGGCGAGGGTGGTGTGATCCCTGCCGATATCGAGTGGTTGCGCGGGCTGCGCCGGATCACCGAGCAGGCCGGGGTGGCGCTGATCGTCGACGAGATCCAGAGCGGCTTCGCCCGCACCGGCAAGATGTTCGCCTTCGAGCACGCCGGCATCGTGCCTGACGTGGTCACCCTGTCCAAGGCCATCGGCGGCAGCCTGCCGCTGGCGGTGATGGTCTACCGCGACTGGCTCGACCAGTGGTCGCCGGGCGCCCATGCCGGCACCTTCCGTGGCAATCAGATGGCCATGGCGGCGGGCTCTGCGGTGATGAAGTACCTGGTCGAGCACCGCCTGTGCGAGCACGCCGAGGCCATGGGCCAGCGCCTGCGCGGGCACCTGCAGCGGTTGCAGCAGGACTATCCGCAGCTTGGCGATATTCGTGGCCGTGGCTTGATGCTGGGCGTGGAGCTGGTGGACCCGGCGGGCAAGCGCGACGCGCAGGGGCATCCGCCGGCATGCCGCAGCCTGGCGCCGAAGGTACAGCGCGAGTGCCTGCGCCGCGGCCTGATTCTCGAGCTGGGTGGCCGCCATGGTGCTGTGGTGCGCTTCCTGCCGCCGTTGATCATCAGTGCCGAGCAGATCGATGAAGTGGCCGCCAGATTTGCCGAAGCCGTCGCGGCGGCGGTCAAGGCCGGTTGATGTTCCGGGGCTGCGTTCAGCCCCTTTGTCTATTGCTGGTCAGGGCCCCATCGCCGGCAAGCCGGCGATGGGGCGCAAGGCGCCCCTGCTCATGTTCAGTCGAACACGCGCCCGGCGCGCCAGTAGCCCATCAGCGTCAGGCTTTCTCGCGGCAGTCCGCGCTCCTTGATCAGGTAGCGGCGGATATCCATGACAGTCCCCGACTCCCCGGCGATCCAGGCATGGAAGTCGCCGTGTTCGCCGCAGGCCTGTTCCCACAGGATGCTTTCGTCGATATCCACGTCTTCCAGCTCGACCGTCGACGCGCCACGCAGCGCCGGCAGGCTGGCCAGCTCGCGCACGGCGTGCTGCATGCCTTGGCCGTGCTCGCTGCGCAGCAGGTCGCGTGGCAGCCAGTGCAGGCGGGTGGCCGGGCTCTGGCGCAGGTCGAGACAGTCGGCTTCCAACGGGACTTCGATGAAGGCTTCGACTGCCAGCTCCGGCGCGGTCGTGGCCAGCTGTTCGAGGATGCCGGCAATCGCCGGCAGGGCGGTTTCGTCGCCGATCAGCAGAATGCGCCGGGCGCTGCGTGGCGGTTTCCATTCATAGCCGCCGGGGTCGTCGGCATACGCCAGGTTGGGGGCGACCATCTGCAGGCGGTCGCCGACGCGGGCATGGGTGGCCCAGGCCGAGGCGGGGCCATTGACACCGTGCAGGACAAAGTCCACATCCACCTCCAGCGCCTCGCGGCGCAGCGCGCGGATGGTGTAGGTGCGCATGGGCGGCATGTCTTGCGCCGGCAGTTCGCGCCGCGCCTGCTGCCATTGTGCGTGCTTGGGCAGGTCGGATGGCGCGCCGGCGGGTGTCGGAAACAGCAACTTCACGCGCTGGTCGGGGGCCAGGGTGGTCATCTGCGCGACGTCCTCGCCGGTGAAGACGAAGCGCGTCAGTGAGGGGCTCAGGGGTTCGATGGCCTTGAGGTCGAGGTCGAAGAGCCGGTAGGGCGTGGCCTGGGCAGCAGGTGCCAGGCGGGCAAGCGGGGAGGTCATGGGCATGCCTCTGTCAGCGGGAGATACCCATCAGACGAGCGCACTGCGCGGTTAATTAGCCGGGGTGTGCCGCGCCTAAATTTCCCTGGCCCGCCTACGTTCTAGCTTGGATAGCAGTCGCGGCACGCGAAGACGGATTGAGGCGCAATGACAATTTCCCGACGAGGATTCATCGCCGGCCTGGCTGTGGCGGGCGCCACAGGCACGGCGGCCTATTACGCGCACAAGCAACTGACCCATGATCCCGAGGACGACATCGTCACGCCTGGGGAAGCCAGCGTCGAGCTGGCCGACTACGCAGGCCAGATGCTCGCGGACCAACTGCGCGGCGTCTGGGAAATCCGCTTCGAGGGTGCCGAGCGCGGCCTGGATGGGCTGCCCCAGCAAGGTGTCGAGATGTTCCTCGACGTCGCCACCAAGGGGCGTGGCCTGCGCGGTTTCGTCGATACCGGCGAGCGCTTGCGTGGGGCTGGCGAGCCGGCCTACCGGGTGCTGGGCGACCTGGTCGGCGCCAGCAGCGCGCAGGTGCGCTGGCGCCTGGTCAACCAGCATGGCGGGCCGGGCTATGAGTGCGTGGCCAGTCTGGACGAAGTCTGGGCCGAGTTCGCCAATGCCGGCAGCGGCACGCTGACCGGGCGCGTGCAGCGTCTGGATCGGCCGCTGACCCTGCCGGTGCCCGACAGCCGCTTCGTCGCGGTCAAGCGGTTGTTCCCCGAGGCCCGTGAGCGCCTGCCGTACACCCCCGAGATGCTGGCCTGGGTGGTCGGTGCCGAACACCGTTTGTTCCACCAGCTTTGGCATGCCACCCGTGACCAGTGGCACAAGTTGCCGCAGAACAAGCAGGACGCCCTGCGTGGCCTGGGCTGGCAGCCCGGGCCCAGGGACCATGAGCGCGATGCCCGTGGCCCGCGCAAGCACCGCAATGGCTCGGGTATCGATTTTCTGTTCATGCACCGGCACATGCTGATGTATGCACGCACCTTGCAGGACTTGCCCTCCTGGCAGCGCTTCCCGCTGCCGCAGCCGAGCGTCGAGTTCGACCGCGCAGGTTTTGCCCGTTATTTCGACAACCACGACGGCTACTGTGTGCCGCCGACCTGGCAGGCGCCGGGAGACGAGGCCTATGGCCAGTGGGTCGGGGCGATCAAGGCCGGCGAAACCTATTGCAGCAACTTCCAGGTGTGGGAGTCGCAGTACCAGGACCCGTTGTACCTGTCGAAACTGACCCTGGGGGCCTTCGGTTCGGAACTGGAGATGAACCTGCACGACTGGCTGCACATGTGCTGGGCGTCGGTGCCGCGTGATCCGAACAATGGCGCGCCGGTGCCGTTCGCCCGTGACCAGGCCGACTTTGCCGCGCGCTGGTTCGAGCCCGAAAACGATTTTCTCGGCGATCCGTTCTCGTCCCATGTCAATCCGGTGTTCTGGGGTTTCCATGGCTGGATCGACGACCGCATCGACGACTGGTTCCGTGCCCATGAACGCTATCACCCCGGCCAGGTACGGCGCCTGGAGGTCAATGGCGTGCCCTGGTTCGCCCCGGGCCGCTGGGTCGAAGCCGGCGACCCGTGGCTGGGGCCGGACACCCATGGCTGCAGCACGCAGCCAGGCATGCGCCTGGGCAAGTCGGTGGAGATGGACGTGGAGACCATGAAGCTGGCCCTGCGTATCACCTTCGGTAACGAAGAAAAGCTGGATAGCCTACTGCGCAAGGTGCCGCAACGCCCCTGGTATGCGCGCCACCTGTCACTGAAGAACATCGTGCCCTGATCACCCCATGTCCCTGCAAGCACAGGCAAACCCGCGCCTGCAGGGGCTTGTCGCGCGCCCTACAGCTTGACCGACGCCTGCCAGCCCCCTCCCAATGCCTTGTACAGCGCTACGCTGCCCTGCAACTGCTCCAGGCGCAGCTGCGCCTGCTGGTCCTGGGCCAGGTACAGCGTGCGCTGGGTTTCGAGCACTGTCAGCAGGGTCTCGGCGCCGGCGGCGTAACGTTGCTGGGCCAGGTCGAAGGCGATGCGTGCCTGTTCCACCTCCTGGTCCTGCCAGCGGCGCTGGCGTTCAACACCGGCGATGGCGTTCAAGGCTTTCTCCACATCCGCGAAGCCCGCCAGGATGCTGCCGCGGTACAGCTCCAGCAATTCCTCCTGTTCGGCGCTGGCCTGGTCCCGTGCGGCGCTGAGGCGACCGTTGTTGAAGATCGGCGCGGCGAGGCCGGCAGTCAGGGTGTAGTAGGGGCTGTCGAAGACATTGGGCAGGGTGCGCGCACCGCTGCCCAGGTTCGCGCCGAGTATCAGGCGAGGCAGCATGGCCGCCCGGGCCACCTGGATGTTGGCGCTGGCCGCCGCCAGGCGCGCCTCGGCGGCGGCGATGTCCGGCCGCCGGCCGAGCAGTTCGCTGGGCACGCCGCTGCCGATGCTGGGCCACTGTACGTTGCCGATCATTTCGCGATTGTCGGGCAGGGCCTGCACCGGGTCGCCGAGCAGGGTGGCGAGGACGATGCGGTTGTCCTGGCGACGCTGTTCGAGCAATGGCAGCTGGCGTTCCTGGGCCGCCACCAGGCTGCGCTGCTGGGCCAGTTCCAGGCGGGTGGCCGAGCCAGAACGTTCGCGGGCTTCGACCAGGCCCAGCACGTCGCGGGCATTGTCCAGGTTGAGCCGGGCGATGCGCAGTTGCTCGTCGAGTGCCAGGCCTTGCAGGTAGCTGTCGGCCACGGCGCTGACCAGGGTCAGCTCGACGGTCTGGCGATCGAAACGGCTGGCATCCAGGCTGCGCAGCGCGCTGTCGCGGGTGGCGCGCAGGCCGCCCCAGAAATCGATCTCGTAGCTGGCGCTCAGGCGGGTGCCGAACGAGGTGCTGGTGCGCTCGCTGCTGCTGGCGTCGAGCTGGCTGTTGCCTTCACCGCGCAACAGGCGCTGGCGGCTGCCATCCAGGCCGAGCTGTACTTCTGGCAGCAAGGGCGCGCCGGCGATCACCGCGATGGCCTGGGCCTTGCGCACCCGCGCCGCGGCCGCCGCCAGGTCGTGGCTGTTCGAGCGCGCGCGCTCGACCAGCCGGTCCAGTTCCTGGCTGGCAAAGGCGCGCCACCACTGGTTGTCCGGCAGGGCCTGGTTGGCGCTGGTCGGCCCTTGCCAGGCCGGCGGGACGTCGATGTTCGCCGCAGGTGGCGGCGGGGTGCTGCAGGCGGCCAGGCCAAGGCTCAGGGCCAGCAAGCTGATACGGCAGGGGATCGTCATGGGTTATTCGCTGGTAAGGGCCTTGACCGGGTCGAGGCGGGCGGCCTTGCGGGCCGGCATGAAACCGAATACCACGCCGGTGATCACGGCGCAGGCAAAGGCGCCGAGGATGGCGGGCAGGGCGAAGGCCACGGCGATGTCGGCCAGCAACAGGCTGCCGCCGATGGCCAGGGCCAGGACGATGCCGGTCACGCCGCCGACCATCGACAGCATCACCGCCTCGGTGAGGAACTGGCGCAGGATGTCGCGCTGGCGCGCGCCGGTGGCCATGCGGATGCCGATCTCGCGGGTGCGTTCGCGCACGGTCATGAGCATGATGTTCATCACGCCGATGCCACCCACCAGCAGGGAGATCGCGGCAATCGCGCCGAGCATCAGCGACAGGCTGTTCTGCGTGCGGGCCTCGGCCTGGATCAACGCGGCGTCGTTGGTCAGGACGAAGTCATTCTTGCCCTGGTGGCGCTGCAGCATCAGGCGCTCGATCGCCTGCTCGGTCTCTTTCACCCGGCTGGAGTCCAGGGCGGCGATGGTGACGTATTCCGGGTCGCGGCTGCCGAACAGGCGGATGGATGCGGCGGAGTAGGGCACCACCACGCGCTCGTCGCTGTCCTCGCTGCCGGAGCTGGCACCTTTGCCCTGGAGCACGCCGATCACCTGGAACGGTACGTTGCCGATCAGCAGGTACTGCCCGAGCGGATTGCTGCCCGGGCCGAACATCTTGTCACGCACCTTCTGCCCGATCACGGCCACGGCGGCGCCGTTGGCTTCGTCGGCCTCGCTGTAGAAGCTGCCCTCGACCACGGGCCAGTTGAATATCTCGGGGAACCAGGTGTTGTTGCCGCCAACGTAGAACTGCTCGCCCTTGTTGCCGTGGCGCACCATGAGCTTGTCGCCGATCACCGGCATGACCCGTTTGACCTGGGGCAGTTCGCCGATGGCATCGACATCGTCGAGGGTGACGATGCCCATCAGTTCCTCGGAGGAGTGCTTGCCGTTGAGGTAGAGGATGTTCGAGCCGAATGCGGCCATCTGCGCCATGACCTGGCGCTTGCTGCCTTCGCCGACCGCGAGCATGACCACCACCGAGGCGACCCCGATGATGATGCCGAGCAGGGTCAGCGCGGTGCGGAAGCGGTTGATCCACATTACCCGCCAGGCAGCCTGCAGGGACTCGACCAGTTCGCCTTTCCAGGCGCCGCGCTGGGTGGCGCCGCGGTCCAGGCGCTGGCGCAGGTCGTCGGCCTGCAATTGCCGGGGGATGTCGGCCGATGGCTGGCTGGGCGAGTCGCTGACCACTTCGCCGTCGCGCACTTCGATGATGCGCTGGGCGCGGGCCGCGACTTCACGGTCGTGGGTGATGAGGATGATCACATGGCCCTGGCTGGCCAGTTCGTCGAGCAGGCTCATCACCTCGGCGCCGCTGTGGCTGTCGAGGGCGCCGGTGGGCTCGTCGGCAAGGATGATGTGCCCACCGTTCATCAGCGCCCGGGCGATCGACACTCGTTGCTGCTGGCCGCCGGACAACTGGTGCGGGCGGTTGCCGGTACGGCTGGCCAGGCCCAGCCGCTCGAGCAGGGCGTGGGCGCGGGCATGGCGCTCGGCGGGCGGGGTGCCGGCGTAGATGGCCGGCATCTCGACGTTCTCCTGGGCCGAGCCCGAAGGGATCAAGTGATAGCCCTGGAACACGAAGCCGAACGCTTCGCGACGCAGCCAGGCCAGCTCGTCGCTGTCCAGTTCGGCCACGTCCCGGCCTGCGAAGCGGTAGCTGCCCGAGGTGGGGCGGTCGAGGCAGCCGAGGATGTTCATCAAGGTCGATTTGCCGGAGCCCGAGGCGCCGACGATGGCGACGAACTCGCCGGGGTGGATGCTCAGGCTGATGCCGCGCAACACCTCGACCCTGGGCGAATCGACACCGCCGTAGACCTTGCGGATGTCGCACAGCTCGATCAGGGGGGTGGCCATCTCAACCCCCACTGGCGGCAGGCAGGCCGATGACCAGGCGCTCGCCTTCGTTCAGGCCTTCGAGCACCTGCACCCGCAGGCGGTCGCTCAAGCCGGTGCGCACCTGGCGTGCCTCGACCTGGCCCTTGCTGTTCAGCACCTGCGCCAGGCGCACGCCGTCGCCGGGGGTGTCGTCCAGCGCGGCCAGGGGCACGCTGAGCACCTGGCTGGCTTGCCCGGCGACGAAGAACACCTGGGTGGTCATCTCCGCCATCAGGGCGCCGTCGGGATTGTCCACGTCCAGCAGTACGGTGTACTGCACCACCTTGCTGCCGGTGGTGCCGGCGGTGGCGCTGGCCGGGCTGCCACCGCCCTGGCTGGTCTGGTCCAGCGGCTTGGGCGGTACCGGCAGGATCTGGCGCACGGTGCTGGTCCAGCGGCGCTTGCCGCCGGCCAGGGTGTTGAAATAGGCGGTCATGCCCGGCTTGACCTTGCCGATGTCGGCTTCGGACACCTGGGCCCAGACGGTCATCGGCGAGAGCTTGGCGATCCGCAGGATCAGCGGGGTCTGCTGCTGGGCATTGAGGGTCTGGCCTTCGCGGGCATCCACCGCCACCACGGTGCCACTCATTGGCGCATAGATGCGCGTGTAGCCCAGTTCGGCCTCGTCGCTGCGCAGGCTGGCCTGGGCCTGGCGGATCTGCGCCAGGTACATGTCGATGCGGGCCTGGGTCACCTTCAATTGCGCCTGCGCCGTCTGCAGGTCTTCCTGGCGGGTGGCGCCGGCGGCGGCCAGGCCGTTCTGACGCTGGTACTGCTGCTGGGCAAGCTGGTATTGCGCACGCTGTTCGGCCAGCTGGGCCTTGAGGTTCTCGATCGAGTAACGGCCGGCATCGAGCTTGGCTTGTTGCGTGGACGGGTCGATCTCCACCAGCAACTGGCCCTGGCGCACTTCGTCACCAGCCTCCACATGCAGCTTGCGAATCTGCCCCGAGGCCTGGGCGCCGACGTCGACGTAGCGTCGCGGTTGCAGGGTGCCCAGCGCTGTGACGCTGCTTTCGATGTCGGCGCGCAGCACCGGCACGGTGCTGACCGGTGCGCCACCGAGCGGCAGGACCTGCCAGGCTACCAGGCTGCCGAGGCCGGCCAGGCCCAGGGCGCCGAACAGCACTCGGCGGCGGGTATTGGATGTGCGTGTCATGCGGGCTTCCAGCCGGAGGTAGTGGCCGAGTGCCGCACGGGGCATGCGCTCGGGGGTCCCAGTTAAACGAATGTGATAGTTGGCGATTTAACGCGGGAAGGGGGTGGTCTGCGTGTTGCTGCGAATAATTATAATTTGTAAGATCGCACACTGATATTATCCAGACCCGCTGCGCCTGCCTACCAGCGCTTGAGCAGGGAGACGACAGGTGCCGTCGTGGAACATTACTATCGCGAGTTGGTGAGCTTCCTGTCCGCCCGGCTTGGCAATCGCCAGGCGGCCGAAGACGTCGCCCATGATGCCTATATCCGGGTGCTGGAGCGCACGGAAGGCGAGCGGATCGAACACCCGCGCGCGTTTCTTTATCGCACGGCGATGAACCTGGTGGTCGATCATCACCGGCGCCACCAGGTGCGTCAGGCCGAGCCGCTCGAGGTGCTCGACAGCGACGAACGCTGGCACAGCCCTGCCCCGACGCACAGCATGCAACTCGACCAGCGCCTGGCGCTGATGCAGCAGGCCTTGGGCGAGCTGAGCGCGCCTTGCCGTGACAGTTTCCTGCTGCGCAAGCTCGAGGGCCTGTCGCACCAGCAGATCGCCGAGCGCCTGGATATTTCCCGCAGCGTGGTGGAAAAGCACATCGTCAACGCGATGAAGCACTGTCGCGTGCGCATGCGCCAGTGGGAGTCCTGACCGCACTGTCGACGAATGTGAAAATTCCGTGAGCCGGCGACTTGATTTCTCCCGGGTTCACGACAACTATCAATAAAGACCCCCCGTCCAGGCGTTGCGCCTGACGTTGCCGTTCCCGGCGCAGTATGGTCATGGAGCCACCGTCATTACCCCACTGCCCAGGTCCGGACGATGCCTAACAAATCCATGCGCATCCTCATCGCCGACGAGCATCCCGCCCAGCGCCTGCAACTGGAAAGGATGCTCAATGGCCTGGGTTATTACCGGATCGCCCCGGTCGAGAGCTTCGATGACCTGCAGCGCCTGGTGCACAGTGCCTTGCAACCATTCAACCTGCTGGTGGGCAACATCGAGCTGGCCAGCCATGCGGGGGTCGACCTGGCGCGCTTCTGCCGGGTGAGTTCGCAGATCCAGCACGCGCTGCTGTACCACTCGCCGCACCTGAAGGTGCCGGCGGTGCCGCCGAGTGACCGGCATGCGGTCAGCATCAGCCTGCCTCATGCGCCGGACAGCGAGGCGCTGGAGTCGTTCATGGCGATCATCGACCTGCCGGTGCTGGTCGGGCAGTTGCCCCTGCCGCCGGGGCTGGCGGGGGCCTCGAACTATTCCCGGCGGCGCACCAACCTCGCGCAGACGGTGTTCTGCCGCAACTCCTGAAGCACGGGCGGCCACAGGCCCAAGGCTTTTGCTATCCTCTTGGCCTTTTGCCACGTTGCGGAAGCTGCCATGACTGCGCTCGATACCACCCGCCCGCCACGGTTCAGCCGTAGCGACCACCGGACCCTGGGGCTGGCCGCGCTGGGTGGTGCCTTGGAAATCTACGACTTCATCATCTTCGTTTTCTTTGCCCTGACGCTCAGCCAGCTGTTCTTCCCGCCCGAGATGCCGGAGTGGCTGCGCCTGCTGCAGAGCTTCGGGATCTTCGTCACCGGTTACCTGGCCAGGCCACTGGGCGGCATCCTCATGGCCCATTTCGCCGATCACCTGGGGCGCAAGCGGGTGTTCAGCCTGAGCATCCTGATGATGGCGCTGCCGTGCCTGCTGATCGGGGTGATGCCGACCTACGCCGACATCGGCTACGCCGCGCCGCTGATCCTGCTGGCGCTGCGCATCCTGCAAGGGGCGGCGGTGGGCGGCGAGGTGCCCAGTGCCTGGACGTTCGTTGCCGAGCACGCGCCAGTCGGGCGTCGTGGCTATGCGCTGGGCTTTCTGCAGGCCGGGCTGACCTTCGGCTATCTGCTCGGGGCGCTGACCGCGACCTTGCTGGCGCAGCTGTTCACGCCCCAGGAAATTCTCGACTACGCCTGGCGCTATCCCTTCCTGTTGGGTGGGGTGTTCGGTGTGATCGGGGTCTGGTTGCGCCGCTGGTTGAGTGAAACGCCGGTATTCCTGGCGTTGCGCGAGCAGCGCGAGCAACCTGTGGCATTTCCGCTGCGCAGCGTGCTGAGCCGACACCGTCGGGCGTTGATTCCGGCGGCGCTGCTGACCTGCGTGCTGACCTCGGCGGTGGTGGTACTGGTGGTGATCACCCCGACGGTGATGCAGCAGCGCTTCGGCATGAGCGCCGGGCATACCTTCGCGCTGAGCAGCGTGGGTATCGTCTTCCTCAATATCGGCTGTGTGCTGGCCGGTTTGCTGGTGGACCGTATGGGGGCGTGGCGGGCATTGATGATCTACAGCCTGCTGCTGCCACTGGGCATCGGCGCGTTGTACGCCAGTCTGGTAGGGCAATGGGGCATGACCTGGCTGGCTTATGCCCTGGCCGGCCTGTGCTGTGGCGTGGTGGGGGTGGTGCCGTCGGTGATGGTCGGGCTGTTCCCGGCCGACATCCGCGTGTCGGGCATCTCCTTCACCTACAACATCGCCTACGCCCTATGGGCGAGCACCACACCGCTGGCGCTGATCGCGCTGATGCCGTGGAGCCCCTGGGTGTGTGTCGGTTTTTGTTTGGTCATGGGCATGGTCGGGTTGCTGACGGCGCTCTATTTCGGGCGTCGCGAGCTACTGGCGTTCGATGCCGAGCCAGTGCCGCTCATGTGTGGTGACAACTGAGCCAGTGAGCGCTGGGCTTTAGAACGGCAAGGCTCAACCTCAGGTCGCGCAGGTCAAGCTGCTCGACCGACGCCCAGAGCTGTTTAAGAAAGTCCGTACCGCCTGATACGAAAAAGCCCCCTGGCCAAACGGCTCGGGGGCTTTTTGATGCGGGGCAGGGCCTACATGTTCGGGTAGGTCGGCCCGCCGGCGCCTTCAGGGGTGACCCAGGTGATGTTCTGGGCCGGGTCCTTGATGTCGCAGGTCTTGCAGTGCACGCAGTTCTGCGCGTTGATCTGGAAGCGCTTGTTACCGTCTTCCTGGGTGATCACTTCATAAACGCCTGCCGGGCAGTAGCGCTGCGCCGGTTCGTCGTAAAGCGGCAGGTTGCTGGCGATCGGGATGCTCGGATCGGCCAGCTTCAGGTGGCAGGGTTGTTCCTCTTCGTGGTTGGTGCTGGAGAGGAATACCGAGCTGAGCTTGTCGAAGCTGAGCTTGCCGTCGGGTTTCGGGTAGTCGATCTTTTTCGAATCCGCCGCGAGCTTCAGGCAGGCGTAGTCCGGCTTGGTGTCGTGCAGGGTGAACGGCAGCTTGCCGCCGAACCAGTTCTGGTCGACGTAGTTGAACGCAGCGCCCAGGATCGGGCCGAACTTGTGCATGGCCGGGCCGAAGTTGCGGCTGGCGAACAGTTCTTCATGCAGCCAGCTGGCCTTGAACGCGCTGACGTAGCTGTTGAGCTGGTCACCGCCCTCGCTGCCGGCGATCAGTGCGTCGGCCACCGCTTCGGCGGCGAGCATGCCGGACTTCATCGCGGTGTGGCTGCCCTTGATCTTGGCGAAGTTCAGGGTGCCGAGGTCGCAGCCGATCAGCGCGCCGCCGTTGAACACCATCTTCGGCAGCGAGTTGAAGCCGCCTTTGCAGATGGCGCGGGCGCCGTAGCTGATGCGTTTGCCGCCTTCGAGGTACTGGCTGATCACCGGGTGGTGCTTGAGGCGCTGGAACTCGTCGAACGGCGACAGGTACGGGTTGGCGTAGGACAAGTCGACGATCAGGCCGACCACCACCTGGTTGTTCTCCAGGTGGTAGAGGAACGAACCACCGGTATTGTCCTTGGCCATCACGTCCAGTGGCCAGCCGGCGGTGTGTACCACCAGGCCCTGCTCGTGCTTGGCCGGGTCGATCTCCCAGATTTCCTTGAGGCCGATGCCGTAGTGCTGGACGTCGGACTCGTTGTCCAGGTCGAAGCGCTTGATCAGTTGCTTGCCGATGTGGCCACGGCAGCCTTCGGCGAACAGGGTGTACTTGGCGCGCAGTTCCATGCCCGGGGTGTACAGGCCGTCCTTCGGGTTGCCTTCGCGGTCGACACCGAGGTCACCGGTAATGATGCCGCGGACCACGCCGTTTTCGTCGAACAACGCTTCCTGGGCGGCGAAGCCCGGGTAGATCTCGACGCCGAGGTTCTCGGCCTGCTGGGCCAGCCAGCGGCACAGGTTGCCCAGCGAGATGATGTAGTTGCCCTGGTTGTGCATGGTCTTGGGCACGAACAGGTCAGGCACTTTTGTCGAGCTGCCGGCATCCTTGAGCACATAGATGTCGTCACGCTTCACTTCGGTGTTCAGCGGCGCGCCCAGTTCTTTCCAGTCGGGGAACAGTTCGTTCAGGGCGCGCGGTTCGAACACCGCGCCGGAGAGAATATGGGCGCCGACTTCGGAGCCTTTCTCGACCACGCAGACGCTGATCTCGCTACCGGCTTCGGCGGCCTTCTGCTTCAGGCGGCAGGCGGCGGACAGGCCCGCCGGGCCTGCGCCGACGATGACCACGTCGAATTCCATGTATTCGCGTTCCACAGGTTCTCTCCTACTCAAGGCTCATCGCGTTGCTTGTCTTTTATGGGTGTTCACGGTCACGTGCGGCGTTCAGGTGCTGTAGCTTCGCAGGTGATGGACTACACCGTTTTGTCTTGGCCGCGCATTATATCTACACCACTTGGCGGGTCCAATACAAACGTTTGTTTGAATTTGCCGGAGGCCCGTAAAATCACAGGTAGGCGGCTGAGGGCTGGCCAATTTGCCGTATTGACCGGATTGGGTGTTACGGTCAAGATACGAGCGCTTTCGCGTTCGCCGTAGGCTGACCGTCGGGCGCAGGTGCACCCCTAAAGACCGGGCGTAGAGCAGGGTTTGCGGGCCGAATCAGGTGTTGTAGTGGAGTCTACACGGCACCACAGGAAATGACCCGCGGGTTTTGGACCTTCAGGGTCGTAACAGGACTGATCGGTCAACTGAACTTTACTGCCGTCGACACGTTTTTAGAGGTGCCCTTGTACCCACGCGCATTCGCCGGGCAGCCCCCAGGCGACATTCTTTTCACCGGAGAGTAACGAGGAATCCATGAAGGTTCTTGTAGCTGTCAAACGAGTGGTCGACTACAACGTCAAGGTTCGCGTCAAGGCGGACAACTCCGGCGTCGACCTTGCAAACGTCAAGATGTCCATGAACCCCTTCTGCGAAATCGCCGTGGAAGAAGCCGTGCGCCTGAAAGAGAAAGGCGTGGCGAGCGAGATCGTGGTTGTTTCCGTAGGCCCGGCCAGCGCCCAGGAGCAACTGCGTACCGCCCTGGCCCTGGGTGCCGATCGCGCCATCCTGGTCGAAGCCGCCGACGAGCTGAACTCCCTGGCCGTGGCCAAGGCACTGAAAGCCGTAGTCGATAAAGAGCAGCCGCAGCTGGTCATCCTCGGCAAGCAGGCGATCGACAGCGACAACAACCAGACCGGCCAGATGCTGGCCGCGCTGACCGGCTTCGCCCAAGGTACCTTCGCCTCCAAGGTTGAAGTTGCCGGCGACAAGGTCAACGTCACCCGTGAAATCGACGGTGGCCTGCAGACCGTTGCGCTGAACCTGCCAGCCATCGTCACCACCGACCTGCGCCTGAACGAGCCGCGCTACGCGTCGCTGCCGAACATCATGAAGGCCAAGAAAAAGCCGCTGGAGACCGTTACTCCAGACGCGCTGGGCGTGTCCATCGCCTCCACCAACAAGACCCTCAAGGTCGAAGCGCCTGCCGCCCGCAGCGCGGGTATCAAGGTCAAGTCGGTGGCCGAACTGGTCGAGAAGCTGAAGAACGAAGCGAAGGTAATCTAAATGACTATCCTGGTTGTCGCTGAACACGAAAACGGTGCCGTAGCTCCGGCCACCCTGAACACTGTCGCTGCCGCCGCCAAGATCGGTGGTGATATCCATGTACTGCTCGCCGGCCAGAACGTCGGTGGCGTCGCCGAGTCCGCCGCCAAGATCGCAGGTGTCGCCAAGGTGCTGGTCGCGGATAACGCCGCCTACGCCCATGCCCTGCCGGAAAACGTCGCGCCGCTGGTAGTCGAGCTGGCCAAGGGTTACAGCCATGTGTTGGCCCCGGCCACCACCAACGGCAAGAACATCCTGCCACGCGTTGCCGCGCTGCTGGACGTCGACCAGATCTCCGAGATCATCTCGGTGGAATCGGCCGATACCTTCAAGCGCCCGATCTACGCGGGTAACGCCATTGCCACCGTGCAGTCGAGCGCCGCTGTCAAGGTTATCACCGTGCGTACCACCGGCTTTGACGCCGTGGCCGCCGAAGGTGGTTCGGCTGCCGTCGAAGCCGTCGCTGCCGCCCACGACGCTGGCAAGTCGGCCTTCGTCGGCGAAGAGCTGGCCAAGTCCGACCGCCCAGAGCTGACCGCTGCCAAGATCGTCGTCTCCGGCGGCCGTGGCATGGGCAACGGTGACAACTTCAAGCACCTGTACGCCCTGGCCGACAAGCTCGGTGCCGCTGTGGGCGCCTCGCGCGCCGCGGTCGACGCCGGCTTCGTGCCGAACGACATGCAGGTCGGCCAGACCGGCAAGATCGTTGCGCCACAGCTGTACATCGCCGTCGGTATCTCCGGCGCGATCCAGCACCTGGCTGGCATGAAGGACTCCAAGGTGATCGTCGCGATCAACAAGGACGAAGAGGCGCCGATCTTCCAGGTGGCCGACTACGGCCTGGTCGCCGACCTGTTCGAAGCGGTTCCAGAGCTCGAAAAGCTGGTCTGATCCGACTGCTTCACTTATAAAGAACCCGGACCGCCCCTGGCGGTCCGGGTTTTTTCATGATTTTTTTTCAGGGCCGGGAGAGGGTGCATGGCGTTTCGCTGGAGCAAGGGAGGGCTGGCCTGTGTGCTGGCGTTGCTGTCGACTCAGGCCTTGGCGGTGGGTAAATGCGAGCGCCTGGTGGCCACCGGCAGCCCGGATGCGCCGCCGTATTCCTGGCAGGATCCGCAGGACCCCAAGCACCTGATCGGCGCCAATGTCGACCTGCTTCGCCAAGTCGCCGCTGAACTTGGGGTGAAGGTCGAGGTGCTGCACGCCGGCAAGCGCGAACAGGCGCTGGAGGAAGTGCGCAGCGGGCGCATGGACCTGCTGCTCGACACGCCGATGCAGGTAACCCAGCTGACCAGCCTGGACTATATCCACCCGGCCTTGCAGCTCAATGAATACCTGGTCTGGACCCGTCACGACGCGCCCCTGGTGTTCGACGGCCCGGCCGACCTCGCCCGCTACCAGGGCGCCCTGTCGGAGAAGGCCCGCCTGACCCCGGCCTTCGAGGCGTTCGCCAAGGCCCAGCTCAAGCTGGAACCGGCGCAGAACCTGACGCAGGCCTTCCAGAAACTGGTGCTTGGCCAGGTCGACTATGTGCTGGCCGGGCGTTACTCGGGCATGGCCATGGCCCAGAGCCTGGGGGTGGGTAACGACCTCATCGCGCGGGGCTTGCCGGTGGACCGGCCGGGGTTGTACCTGACGGTGTCGCACAACTCGGCCTGCAACGACAGCTGGTTGCGCGGACAACTGGCGAAAAAGCTGACAGAATTGCCGATCTCCGGGGCGAGCGAGGCTGTGTTGCAGCGCAATGTCGAGCGTTGGAAGGCGCAGATGCAGGCGTCGCAGGGTGCCCCCAAACAGTAGGAAGCGTGTGTGAGAATCCAACCCTTGATGCTCGCCCTGGCCGTGCTTGGCCTGGCCGGCTGTGCCAATGACCCGGCACCCAATGAACAGCTGCGCTTGTCTGAGCAGGCGCTCGAGCAGGCCAAGGCGGTCGGTGCCACCGAGCAGGTGCCGGAGTTCAAGTTGGCCGAAGAAAAACTGGCCCGCGCCAAGAGCAACATGCTCGGTGAAAGCTATCGCGACGCACGCATGCGCGCCGAGCAGGCCGAGCTCGATGCCCGCCTGGCCGAGGCGCGGGTGCTGAACCAGAAAAGCGAGGAGCAGTTGCAGGTGATGCAATCGCGTATCAAGCGTCTGCGTAAACAGCTGGAGGTGCAGCCATGAGCCGCTTCAAGCCCATGGCCGCATTGGCCTTGCTGGCCCTGGTGGGGTTGCAGGGCTGCGCCAGCCAGCGCAGCGAGTCGGCGCTGGACGACGCCAGTGCCGCGTTCCAGAAGGTCAAGGACAATTCCGACGTGCTGCGCAGCGCGCCCCGTGACGTGATCCGGGCCGGCGAGTCGCTGGGGCGCGCGGAGCGCCTGGCCGGTTATGTCGGCACCGGCAGCGATGTACGCCATTACGCTTACCTCAGCCAACGCTACAGCGAGATCGCCAGTGAGCATGCCAAGCTGGCGTTGAATCAGGAGCGACTGACCAAGCTCGATCTGGAGCGCCAGCGCCTGCAGTTGGCCCTGCGCGAAGCCAAGCTGGCGAGCGTGCAGCAGCAAGGCAAGTTCGTCGAGGCGCAGATTGTCGCGCTGGCGTCCGAGCAGACTGACCGCGGCCTGGTGATGACCCTGGGTGACGTGCTGTTCGACACAGGCCAGGCCGACCTCAAGAATTCGGCCAGCCGCACCGTGCTCAAGCTGGTGCAGTTCCTCCAGCTCAATCCGCGTCGAGTGGTGCGGATCGAGGGTTATACCGACAGCACCGGCGCGGCGGAAGAGAACCTGAAGCTGTCCCGTGATCGTGCCCAGTCGGTCGCCGACATGCTGGTTGACCTGGGCGTGGATGAAAAGCGCATCCAGGTCGAGGGCTATGGTGACCAGTACCCGGTGGAAGCCAATGCCTCGGAGCGGGGCAGGGCACAGAATCGTCGGGTGGAGATCGTCTTCTCCGACGACAAGGGCAAGCTCGCCCCCGCACGCTGAGCCCCGCCTCTTCGATCACGAGCACGTCGCATCGGCGCACCGATGCGACAGCCAATCAATGATCAGCTGCCAAACAAGCATTTGTGCTTTTTCGTCTTGCTCTTGCTCTGCTTCAAAGCGCGCAATAGTCCAAGCGCCGATCAGGCCATGGATGGCCCGTCGGCGCGTCCTCCCGGAGTGAGCCCGGAGTGAGGGGACCCCGAAGCGAAGCGTAGGGGCCGGATGAATGGAACCAGCGGTTTTTGCCTTCTTTTGCCCACGAGAAAAGTAGGCCGCCGTAATGGCGGAAGGGTGATAATGCGTCGACATCGGCAATGAATGCGCATAAATAAATCAAAACCCACACTCTTGAACCCGGACCCGCCCCTACCTCCCACCCCACAATCCAAGTAAAGTGCCGCTCCCCCGCCGTACCCCCTGGAAAAGGAACCGATCTCATGACCCCCAACGCCCTGGACATAGCCGTAATCGGCGCCACCGGCACAGTAGGTGAATCCCTCGTCCAGATCCTCGAGGAAGTGGCCTTCCCGGTCTCCACCCTGCACCTGCTGGCCAGCATGGAATCCGCCGGCAGCAGCGTCATGTTCGCGGGCAAGAAACTGAAGGTCCGCGAAGTGGACAGCTTCGATTTCTCCCAGGTCAGGCTGGTCTTCTTCGCCGCCAGCCCCGCTGTAAGCCGCAGTTTCGCGCCCAAGGCCATCGCCGCCGGTTGCGCGGTGATCGATCTGTCCGGCGCCCTGGACGGCGCCACCGCGCTGGTCCCGGAAGCCAACGGCGAGCGCATTGCCGAACTGTCGCAGCCCGCACTTATCAACAGCCCGAGCGCCGGCGCAGTGGCCCTGGCCGTGGCGCTGGCGCCGCTCAAGGGGCTGCTCGATATCGAGCGCGTGCAGGTCAATGCCTGCCTGGCAGTTTCGGAGCAGGGCAGGGAGGCCGTCAGCGAGCTCGCCCGGCAGACCGCCGAACTGCTCAATGCACGTCCTCTGGAGCCGCGCTTCTTCGATCGCCAGGTCGCCTTCAACCTGCTCCCCCAGGTCGGTACACCCGATGAACAGGGTCATACCAATGTAGAACGCCGCCTGGTAAATGAACTGCGTCAGGTATTGGACCTGCCGCAACTGAAGATTTCCGTGACCTGCATTCAAGTCCCGGTGTTTTTCGGCGATAGCTTCAGTGTCGCCGTGCAAAGCCGTAATCCGGTCGACCTGGTGGCCGTCAACGCCGCGCTGGAGGCTGCCGACGGCATCGAGTTGGTCGAGCCGGGTGATTATCCGACGCCTGTAGGTGACGCGGTGGGCCAGGACGTGGTCTATGTTGGACGTGTACGCCACGGTGTCGATGAAGACCAGCAGCTCAATCTCTGGCTGACCACCGACAATGTGCGCAAGGGCGCGGCGCTGAACGCCGTGCAGGCGGCACAATTGTTGATAAAACACATGGCGTAAAAGATACTGCGAGCTATTTTGTCCTGCACCGCACAAGGGTTTTCGGGACGTTTCATACAAGGGAAGAGTTCATGCTTCGAATTCGCAAACTGGTTCTGGCCATCGCGGCAGCCTCGGCGCTGTCGTCCGGGGTGGCGAACGCTCTGGGGTTGGGTGAGCTGACCCTCAAGTCAGCGCAGAACCAGCCGCTGGATGCCGAGATCGAACTGCTCGACGTGCGCGACCTCTCCGCGGCGGAAATGGCGCCAAGCCTGGCGTCGCCGGAAGAGTTCGCCAAGGCCGGGGTGGCCTTCCCGCCTTACCTCGAAGACCTCACCTTCACGCCGGTGATCAACCCCAACGGCAAGAGCGTGCTGCGGGTTACCTCCAGCAAGGCGCTGCCGGAGCCGGTGGTCAAGTTCCTGGTCCAGGTCATGTGGCCCCAGGGCCGCCTGCTGCGCGACTACAGCGTGCTGCTCGACCAGGCCCAGGCCCAAGGCAGCCAACCGGCCCCGGCGGGCATCAACCCGGCTGTCAGTGCGGGCAGCTACACCACCAAGCGCCGTGACACCCTCTGGCAGATCGCCGCGCGCAACACCAACGGCGGCTCGATCCAGCAGACCATGCTGGCCATCCAGGCGCTGAACCCGGATGCCTTCATCGGCAACAACATCAACCAGCTCAAGACCGGCCAGGTGCTGCGCCTGCCCGATCAGCAGCAGGTGCAGAGCATTCCCCAGGCCCAGGCCAACCGCGAAGTCGCCGAGCAGTACGCCGCCTGGCGCGAAGGGCGCCGCCTCGGCCCGCGTGCACGGCAGCTGGATGCCACCCGCCGTGGCGAGGCTGGCGCGGCCCCCGCGCGCATCGCCCAGGGTGATAACCTGCGCCTGGTGGCGCCGGGCGGCAAAGGCGCGGCCGGCGAGGCCAAGGCGCTGGGCGACAAGCTGGCCGTGGCCCAGGAAAGCCTCGACACCAGCCGTCGCGACAACGATGAACTCAAGAGCCGCATGGTCGACCTGCAGAGCCAGCTGGACAAGCTGCAGCGCCTGATCGAGCTGAAGAACGACCAATTGGCGCGTCTGGAGGCCCAGGGCGCCGCGGCGCCACAGCCACCGGCAGCGGCGCTGCCGGGCGAGCCGGCTCCGGCGCAACCTGCGGTAAACGCGCAATTGACCCCTGCCGAGCCCGTGGTCGCCCCGGCGCCTGCCGCGGCCGACACCGCACCACAGGAGACCGCGCCACAGGACGCGGCAGCCGAGGTGCCGGCCAGCGAAGAGCCCGGCATGCTCGACCAGCTGCTGGGCAACCCGCTGCTGTTGGGCTTGATTGCCGGTTCCGCATTCCTGGTGCTGCTGTTGTTGCTGCTGCTTCTGGCCCGCAAGCGCAAGGCCCAGCAGGAAGCTGAAAAACACCTGCGCATGGCCCGTGCCCTGGCCGAGGATGGCGAGCGTGGCCCGGACCTGGACCTGCCGCCGAGCAGTTTTGAAGGCCTGGATGTGTCGGCGCCCAGCGTGACCCTGTCGCCTGCGGTAGTGGCGGCCTCGGCCGCTGCGGCCGTTGCGGCGGAAAAACCTGCGACGCCTGCCGACGTCGTCGCCCCAGTGGCTGATCCGCGCGCGGCGTTGCTGGCTGAGGTAGATGAAAGCCTGGCCCGTGGTCGCCTCAACCACGCCGCCGACCTGCTGGAAGCGGCGGTGGCCTCCGAGCCGCAGCGCAGCGATCTGCGCCTCAAGCTGATGGAAGTCTATGCCCGTCAGGGCGACCAGGACGCCTTTGCCGGCCAGGAGCGCAAGCTGCCGGTCAACGACGCGAACCAGACCGAGGTCGCCGCGCTCAAGGAGCGCTTCCCGGCCATGCTGGGTGTCGCGGCGGTGGTGGCAGGCGCTGCCGGGGCCGCGGCCCTGGCCGCCGAGCTGGATGAGCAGTATGTCCAGGACCTGCTGCAGGACAAGGAGCTGGAGCTGGGTGAAAGCGCGCCGGAACTCGTCGTGGAGCCGGTCGTGGCGGCCGAACCAGAGCCAGAACCAGAGCCTGTGGTCGAAGAGGCCGACCTGGACAGCGCCTTCGACCTGAGTCTGGGCGATGACCTGCCGGTAGATGACCACCTCGACCTGGCCGGTCTCGAGGACCTGGTTGTCGAGGCGCCCGAGGCCGAGGCTGCGCCCGCCGTTGCCGAAACCGATGCCGACGACGACTTCGAGGCATTGCTCGCCCAGGCGCAGGCGACACCGCAAAATGTCGACGACTTGGCCGAATTCGACCTGGATGTCGCCGAAGAACCGGCGGCTCCGACCGGCAGCGAGGAAGCCCCGGTGGACGTAGCGGCCGAGCTGGCGGCCTTCGAGGCGATTCCGGAGTTCGATCCGATTTCCGAGCTGGAGCTGCCCGAGGACTTCGACCTGTCGCTGTCGCTGGACGACGACTCGCCGGCGGCGAAGAACTTCGCCTCGGAGCTGGACGACGTCAACGCCGAGCTCGACAAGCTGTCGCAGAACCTCGA
Source organism: Pseudomonas sp. CCOS 191 (assembly GCF_001007005.1). NCBI lineage: Bacteria > Pseudomonadati > Pseudomonadota > Gammaproteobacteria > Pseudomonadales > Pseudomonadaceae > Pseudomonas > Pseudomonas sp. CCOS 191. Next base: position 4,136,618 of record NZ_LN847264.1, on the reverse strand, counting down.
GACCCCATCGGTGGCGCAGCCATCGTTCACCGCCGAGGATGCGGCGCTGGAGCCCGAGCCGCTGGACGACCTGGACTTCGACTTCTTCTCCGGCGCCGACGAGGTAGCCACCAAGCTCGACCTGGCCCGCGCCTACATCGACATGGGCGACCATCAGGGCGCCCGTGACATCCTCGACGAAGTGGTCAAGGACGGTGACGACAGCCAACGCCAGGAAGCCAACGAGATGCTCTCGCGCCTGGTCTGACGCAAAGCTGTACATCGCGGGGCAAGCCTGCTTTCACGCAAGACGTGGGGGCGGGCTTGCCCCGCGATCATTTCGGCCCTTGCACGGTTTGCCGGTATACTCCCGCCTTTCGTTTCATCATCAGGTTTGCCGCTCTTGGACATCATCGACACCGCCGCCGCCGAATCGGCTGCCGAAGGCTACACCCGCATCGCTTTGGGCGTGGAATACAAAGGTTCGCGCTATCGCGGCTGGCAACGCCAGGCCAGCGGCGTGCCGAGTGTCCAGCAGGCCCTGGAACAGGCGCTGTCGACGGTGGCCAACGAACCTATCTCGGTGATCTGCGCCGGGCGTACCGATGCCGGCGTACATGGCTGCGGGCAGATCGTGCATTTCGACACCCGTGCCGTGCGCGACGAGCGCGCCTGGACCCTGGGCACCAACTTCAACCTGCCCCACGACATCAGCGTGGTATGGTCGGCGCCCATGCCTGCGCATTTCCATGCCCGCTTCAAGGCTACCGCGCGGCGCTACCGCTACGTGATCTACAACGACCCGATCCGCCCGGCGCACCTGGCCGAGGAAGTCACCTGGAACCACCGCCCGCTGGACGTCGAGCGCATGGCCGAGGCCGCGCAGTACCTGCTGGGCACCCATGACTTCAGCGCCTTCCGCGCCAGCCAGTGCCAGGCCAAGTCGCCGATCAAGCACATCCACCACCTGCGTGTGACCCGGCATGGGCGGATGATCGTGCTGGATGTGCGTGCCACCGCGTTCCTGCACCACATGGTGCGCAACATTGCCGGCGTGCTGATGACCATCGGTGCTGGCGAGCGTCCGGCGGAGTGGGCCCGTGAGGTGCTGGAGGGGCGTAACCGCCGTGACGGCGGGGTAACCGCGCACCCTTACGGTCTTTATCTGGTGCAGGTGGAGTACCCGGAAGAATACGCGCTGCCGCAGCGTTACATCGGCCCACACTTTCTTACTGGCTACGAGGCGCTGGCGGACTGACGGGGCACAGGTCATTTGCTACCATCGACGCTTTCCCGATCACTCAAGGTTCGCTGTCCATGAGCAATGTTCGCAGCAAGATCTGCGGGATTACCCGCATCGAGGATGCCCTGGCCGCAGTCGAGGCCGGCGCCGACGCCCTCGGTTTCGTCTTCTATGCGAAAAGCCCGCGGGCGGTGGATGTGCGTCAGGCGCGGGCGATCATCGACGCGCTGCCGCCGTTCGTGACCACCGTGGGGCTGTTCGTCAACGCCTCGCGCTGCGAGCTCAACGAGATCCTCGAAGTGGTTTCCCTGGACCTGCTACAGTTCCACGGCGATGAAACCCCGGCCGATTGCGAGGGCTACCACCGCCCCTGGATCAAGGCCCTGCGGGTGCGCCCGGGGGATGACCTGGAGGCCGCCTGCCGGCACTACGCTGGCGCTCGCGGCATCCTGTTGGATGCCTATGTGCCGGGCGTGCCGGGAGGAACCGGCGAGGCGTTCGACTGGTCACTGATTCCGCAACGCCTGAGCAAGCCGATCATCCTTGCCGGTGGCCTGTCGGCCGACAACGTCGCCGAGGCCATTCGCCAGGTGCGCCCGTACGCGGTGGATGTCAGCGGCGGTGTGGAGCAGGCCAAGGGCATCAAGGATGCGGCAAAGATCGAAGCCTTCATGCAGGCGGTCAAGCACGCGTGAACGCGGATGTGACGGCTGGCCGCGCGCCATCGTCCATAGCTTTCGCAGCCCGGTGCTGCCAGGCCGCGCCAAAGCGCGGGGCAAGCCGGGGAAGAATTGGAGGTGGGGCGGCCCAAGGTCGGCCCATCGTCGCTTTACAGAAGAATTTGAGCTCAAGGGCAGGGCGGGGCCGCAAAGGTCTCCCCGGCCAATACTGGAGAAAGCAAGCATGAGCAACTGGTTGGTAGACAAACTGATCCCTTCGATCATGCGTTCCGAGGTGAAGAAGAGCTCGGTACCGGAAGGGCTGTGGCACAAGTGCCCGTCCTGCGAAGCCGTGCTGTATCGCCCGGAGCTGGAAAAGACCCTCGACGTCTGCCCTAAGTGCAACCACCACATGCGTATCGGCGCCCGCGCGCGCATCGATATCTTCCTCGATCCAGAAGGTCGCGCCGAACTGGGCGCCGACCTGGAGCCGGTCGACCGCCTGAAGTTCCGTGACGGCAAGAAGTACAAGGACCGCTTGACCGCCGCGCAGAAGCAGACCGGCGAGAAGGACGCGCTGATCTCCATGAGCGGCACCCTGATGGGCATGCCGATCGTGGTCAGCGCCTTCGAGTTCTCCTTCATGGGCGGCTCGATGGGCGCCATCGTCGGCGAGCGTTTCGTGCGCGCCGCCAACTACGCCCTGGAAAACCGCTGCCCGATGGTCTGCTTCTCCGCTTCCGGCGGCGCGCGCATGCAGGAAGCGCTGATCTCGCTGATGCAGATGGCCAAGACTTCCGCCGTGCTGGCGCGCCTGCGCGAAGAAGGCATCCCGTTCATCTCGGTGCTGACCGATCCGGTCTACGGCGGCGTTTCCGCCAGCCTGGCGATGCTTGGCGACGTGATCGTCGGCGAGCCGAAGGCGCTGATCGGCTTTGCCGGCCCGCGGGTTATCGAGCAGACCGTGCGCGAGAAGCTGCCGGAAGGCTTCCAGCGCAGCGAGTTCCTGCTGGAACACGGTGCCATCGACCTGATCATTTCCCGTGACGAGCTGCGTCCGCGCCTGGCCCGCCTGCTGGCGCAGATGACCGGCCAGCCGACCCCGGAAGCGGCCAAAGAGGTCGCCGCGGTCGCGTGATGAACCAGCGCAGCCTGGGCGACTGGCTCGCCTACCTCGAACAGTTGCACCCCTCGGCCATCGACATGGGCCTGGAGCGCTCGCAACAGGTGCTTGCGCGCCTGGGGCTGGGCACGCTGGCGCCCCGTGTGGTCACGGTGACCGGCACCAACGGCAAGGGCTCGACCTGCGCCTTCATGGCCGCGTTGCTGCGCTCGCAGGGGCTAAGGGTCGGGGTGTACAGTTCGCCGCATCTGCTGCGTTACAACGAACGGGTGCTGATCGACGGCCAGGAGGCCAGCGATGAGCGCCTGTGCGAAGCCTTCGCTGCGGTGGAGGCGGCACGTGGCGACATCTCGCTGACCTATTTCGAGATGGGCACCCTGGCGGCGTTCTGGTTGTTCAAGCACTCCGCGTTGGACGCGGTGGTGCTTGAGGTCGGCCTGGGTGGCCGGCTGGATGCAGTCAACCTGGTGGATGCCGACGTGTCGCTGGTCACCAGCATTGGCGTCGACCACGTCGATTACCTGGGCGATAGCCGCGAGTCGGTAGCCTTCGAGAAGGCGGGAATCTTCCGTCGGGGTAAACCGGCGCTGTGCGGTGACCTTGATCCGCCGCAGCCTTTGCTGGACAAGGTGCGCGAGCTGGATTGCCCGTTCTTCCTGCGTGGACGTGATTTCGACCTGGATAGCAGCGTTGACCACTGGCATTGGCGTGGTCGCCAGCTCGACGGTTCGCCCGTTGAACTGCGTGACCTGCCGTTGCTCGACCTGCCCATGGAGAATGCCGCCCTGGCCTTGCAGGCCTTCCTGCTGATGGGGCTGCCGTGGGATGCCGGCAAGGTTCGTCAGGCTTTGCTGGATACCCGTATCACCGGTCGCCTTGACCGGCGTGGGCTGTCATTCCAGGGTAAGCGTGTCGAGCTGTTGCTGGATGTCGGTCACAATCCGCACGCCGCCGAGTACCTGGCCCGCCGCCTGGCGGCACGCCCGGTGAGGGGGCGACGCCTGGCGGTCTTCGGCCTGTTGGCCGACAAGGACCTGGCCGGCGTGCTTGCGCCGCTGCGCGGTCAGGTCGCAGATTGGGCGGTGGCGCCGCTGGACACACCGCGCAGCCGCCCGGCTGCGGAGCTGGCGGATGCCTTGACGAACCTCGGTGCGACGGTGAAGTCTTACGCCAGTGTTGCGGCGGCCCTCGAAGGGCAGTGCGCCCAGGCGACGGCGGATGACCAGATCCTGCTGTTCGGTTCGTTTTTCTGCGTCGGCGAGGCCCTGGCCTGGCTTGAGCGGCAGGTTTCCGAGAATGGAGTAGATGGCAGTGCTGGATAAAGGGATGAAGCAGCGCATGGTCGGTGCGCTGGTGCTGGTGGCGCTGGCGGTGATCTTCCTGCCGATGTTGTTCACCCGCGAGGACGAGATGCGCCAGGTGCGTGTCGAGGCGCCCGAAGCGCCGGCCATGCCCAATCTGCCCCAGGTGCAGGTGGAGCCTGTGCAGGTACCGGAGCCACAACCGCTGCCGGAGCAGAATGACCAGCCGGTAGTGGTGGTCGACGAGTCCACGTCGCCGGTGACGGCGCCAAGCCAGCCCATCGCGCCGGTAACGACCGTGGCGCAGCCCAAGCCGCAGACACCAGTGCCGACGCCGCCGGTCGCCAAGGTGGAGGCGCGTCCGGCGCCTGCGCCGAGCGTGGCGCCTGCCGCTCCTGCGGCCAAGCCCGCTGCGCCTTCGAAGATCGACGTCAACGGCCTGCCGGTGAGCTGGTCGATCCAGCTGGCCAGCCTGTCAAACCGGGCCGGTGCCGAGAACCTGCAGAAGACCCTGCGCAGCCAGGGCTACAACGCCTATATCCGTTCGGCGGATGGCATGAACCGGGTGTTCGTCGGGCCGTTGATCGAGCGGGCAGAAGCCGAGCGCCTGCGTGACGTGATCAATCGTCAGCAGAACCTGAAAGGTATCGTCGTGCGTTTCCAGCCGGAGCGTGGTTGACATCCATTGCGGGGCAAACCGGCTCCCGCCTGTCGCGTGGGCGTGGGCTTGCCCCGCGATGGTTTCAAGCCTGTAAAGCTGTCCCCAGAGTCAGCCTGCAGCCCTTCAAACACCTGACATTCCGCTTACCTCAAGCCCCCTTGCTCTGGTAAAATGCGCCGCCTCAAACGTCGGCAGGCAACACCGTGGCATTTACCTGGGTTGATTGGGCGATCATCGCGATCATCGCCATTTCCTCACTGATCAGTCTCAAGCGCGGCTTCGTCAAGGAAGCCTTGTCCCTGCTCATCTGGATTGTCGCCGGCGCGGTGGCCTGGATGTTCGGCGGCTCGCTTGCGCAGTATCTTGAAAGCTATATCCAGATGCCGTCCGCACGGGTCATTGCCGGCTGCGCCATTCTTTTCGTCGCCACGCTGCTGGTCGGGGCGATGCTCAATTTCCTCATCGGCGAGCTGATTCGCGTGACCGGGCTGTCCGGCACCGATCGCTTCCTCGGCATGGCCTTCGGCGCCGCGCGCGGGGGCCTGCTGGTGGTAGTGGCGGTCGGGCTGTTGAGCCTGGGGCCGGTGCAACAGGATCCGTGGTGGCAGGAATCGCGCCTGATACCACAATTTCTATTGGTAGCCGATTGGTCGAAGAACCTCATACTCGGGTTCAGCGGCCAGTGGATGTCCAGTGGGGTCAGCGCACCCGTTGACCTTCCGTTCAAGGAGCAGTTGCTCGGGCCGACCAAGCCCTGAGCGCGCTTCACTCAAGTTTCATCAAAGTAGGGGTTGCGTCGCATGTGTGGCATCGTCGGTATCGTCGGTAAGTCGAACGTCAATCAGGCGCTGTATGACGCGCTAACCGTGCTTCAGCACCGCGGCCAGGACGCTGCCGGTATCGTGACCAGCCACGACGGCCGGTTGTTCCTGCGCAAGGATAACGGCCTGGTGCGCGACGTCTTCCAGCAGCGCCACATGCAGCGCCTGGTGGGCAGCATCGGCATCGGCCATGTGCGCTACCCGACCGCCGGCAGCTCCACCTCGGCCGAGGCCCAGCCGTTCTACGTCAACTCGCCGTACGGCATCACCCTGGCGCACAACGGCAACCTGACCAACGTCGAGCAGTTGGCCAAGGAGATCTACGAGTCCGACCTGCGCCACGTCAACACCAACTCCGACTCCGAGGTGCTGCTGAACGTGTTTGCTCACGAGCTGGCCGTGCGCGGCAAGCTGCAGCCGACCGAAGAAGACGTGTTCGCCGCCGTTTCCCACGTGCACAGCCGCTGCGTCGGTGGCTACGCGGTGGTGGCGATGATCACCGGCTACGGCATCGTCGGCTTCCGTGACCCCAACGGCATCCGTCCGGTGGTGTTCGGCCAGCGCCACACCGACGAAGGCGTCGAATACATGATCGCCTCGGAAAGCGTGGCCCTGGACGTGCTCGGCTTCACCCTGATCCGCGACCTGGCGCCGGGCGAGGCGGTGTACATCACCGAAGGCGGCCAGATGTTCACCAAGCAGTGTGCCGAAAACCCGAAACTCCAGCCGTGCATCTTCGAGCACGTCTACCTGGCTCGTCCGGATTCGATCATCGACGGTGTCTCGGTGTACAAGGCGCGCCTGCGCATGGGCGAGAAGCTGGCCGAGAAGATCCAGCGCGAGCGCCCGGATCACGACATCGACGTGGTCATCCCGATTCCCGACACCAGCCGCACCGCGGCGCTGGAACTGGCCAACCACCTGGGCGTCAAGTTCCGCGAAGGCTTCGTCAAGAACCGCTACATCGGCCGTACCTTCATCATGCCCGGCCAGGCCGCGCGCAAGAAGTCGGTGCGCCAGAAGCTCAACGCCATCGAGCTGGAATTCCGCGGCAAGAACGTGATGCTGGTGGACGACTCGATCGTGCGCGGCACCACCTGCAAGCAGATCATCCAGATGGCCCGCGAAGCCGGCGCCAAGAACGTCTACTTCTGCTCCGCGGCCCCTGCGGTACGCTACCCCAACGTCTACGGCATCGACATGCCGAGCGCTCACGAACTGATCGCCCACAACCGTACCACCGAACAGGTGGCCGAGTTGATCGGCGCCGACTGGCTGATCTATCAGGACCTGCCGGACCTGATCGAATCGGTCGGTGGCGGCAAGATCAAGATCGAGCATTTCGATTGCGCGGTGTTCAACGGTGAGTATGTCACCGGCGATATCGACGAAGCCTACCTCGACCGCATCGAGCAGGCCCGTAATGACCTGGCCAAGGTGAAGACCCAGGCGGTCAGCGCGATCATCGACCTGTACAACAACTGATTTGGGAGCGACGGCATGACCGAACAATGGGATGCCGGTCGACTGGACAGTGACCTCGAGGGTGTCGGTTTCGACACCCTGGCGGTGCGCGCCGGTCAGAACCGTACACCGGAGGCCGAGCACAGCGAAGCGCTGTTCCTGACCTCCAGCTATGTCTTCCGCACGGCCGCCGACGCTGCCGCGCGCTTTGCCGGTGAAACGCCGGGCAACGTCTATTCACGCTACACCAACCCGACCGTGCGTGCCTTCGAGGAGCGCCTGGCGGCCATGGAAGGCGCCGAGCAGGCCGTGGCCACCTCCACCGGCATGGCGGCGATCCTCGCCGTGGTCATGTCGCTGTGCAGCGCCGGCGATCACGTGCTGGTGTCGCAGAGCGTGTTCGGCTCGACCATCAGCCTGTTCGAGAAGTACTTCAAGCGTTTCGGCGTGCAGGTGGACTACGTGCCGCTGGTCGACCTGAACGGCTGGGAAAAGGCCATCAAGGCCAACACCAAGCTGCTGGTCGTCGAGTCGCCGTCCAACCCGCTGGCCGAGCTGGTCGATATCAGCGCCCTGGCCGAAATCGCCCACGCCCGTGGCGCGCTGCTGGTGGTGGACAACTGCTTCAGCACCCCGGCCTTGCAGCAACCGCTCAAGCTCGGTGCCGATATCGTGTTCCACTCGGCGACCAAGTTCATCGACGGCCAGGGCCGTTGCATGGGCGGTGTGGTGGCCGGTCGCAGCGAGCAGATGAAGGAAGTCGTGGGCTTCCTGCGCACCGCCGGCCCGGCCCTCAGCCCGTTCAACGCCTGGGTCTTCACCAAGGGCCTGGAGACCCTCAAGCTGCGCATGCGCGCCCACTGCGAGAGCGCCCAGGCGCTGGCCGAGTGGCTCGAGCAGCAGGACGGTATCGAGAAGGTCCACTATGCCGGCCTGCCGAGCCATCCGCAGCATGAACTGGCCAAGCGCCAGATGAGCGGCTTCGGCGCGGTGGTCAGCTTCGAGGTGAAGGGCGGCAAGGAAGGCGCCTGGCGCTTCATCGACGCCACCCGGGTGATCTCGATCACCACCAACCTCGGTGACAGCAAGACCACCATCGCCCACCCGGCCACCACCTCCCACGGCCGTCTGACGCCGCAGGAGCGTGAAGCGGCGGGTATCCGCGACAGCCTGGTGCGCGTGGCGGTCGGGCTGGAGGATGTGGCCGACCTGCAAGCCGACCTGGCCCGCGGCCTGGCGGCGCTGTGATCGACTGGAAGGGTGGCGAGCCCGGCCATAATGGTCGGGTGGCCCTGGTGACCGGTGCCGCCCGCGGCATCGGCCTGGGCATCGCCGCGTGGTTGATCTGCGAGGGCTGGCAGGTGGTGCTCAGCGACCTGGACCGCCCACGTGGCGCCAAGGTCGCCAAGGCCCTGGGTGACAATGCCTGGTTCATTACCATGGATGTGGCCGACGAGGCCCAGGTCAGTGCCGGAGTGTCCGAGGTGCTCGGGCAGTTTGGCCGGCTGGATGCGCTGGTATGCAACGCGGCGATCGCCAACCCGCACAACCAGACCTTGGAGAGCCTGTCCCTGGCCCAATGGAACCGGGTGCTGGCGGTCAACCTCAATGGCCCGATGCTGCTGGCCAAGCATTGCGCACCTTACCTGCGCGCCCATGGTGGGGCGATCGTCAACCTGGCTTCGACCCGTGCCCGGCAATCCGAGCCGGACACCGAGGCCTATGCCGCCAGCAAGGGCGGGCTGGTCGCCTTGACCCACGCCCTGGCCATGAGCCTGGCGCCGGAGATCCGCGTGAATGCCGTGAGCCCGGGCTGGATCGATGCCCGTGATCCCTCGCAGCGACGTGCCGAGCCGCTGAGCGATGCCGACCATGCCCAGCATCCGGCTGGCCGGGTAGGGACGGTGGAGGACGTCGCGGCGCTGGTGGCGTGGCTGCTGTCGCGCCAGGCGGGGTTTGTCACCGGCCAGGAGTTCGTGGTCGATGGCGGGATGACCCGCAAGATGATCTACGCCTGAGCTGTAACCTGTTGAGATTAAAGAGAAAGGGGCCGAGAGCCCCTTTTTTGTCGGTTGGCCCGGCTCTGTCGCGGGGCAAGCCCGCTCCCACGCTGTGGGCGTCTGGATTGTGGGGGGGCGTGCTTGCCCCGCGATCAGGCTGCCTTTTTTGCCCTTTTTGAAAAAAACTTCAATGGGGGTATTGACTTAGCATCGGTACCTGCGTAAATTTCGCGGCCTCAGCGAAGCAAACGCAACAAGCAACATCGCGGGGGTGATTAGCTCAGCCGGGAGAGCATCTGCCTTACAAGCAGAGGGTCGGCGGTTCGATCCCGTCATCACCCACCACTTCCTGAGAGCGTTTCTGGTCCAAGGTGCTTTGCAAGAAGCGCTCTGGCAGAGAGAAACAGGACGCAAGTCCAGCACTGCGCGGCGGTAGTTCAGTCGGTTAGAATACCGGCCTGTCACGCCGGGGGTCGCGGGTTCGAGTCCCGTCCGCCGCGCCATTTTATTCCAGATGGGTGCTTGCACCGGTCTGAGGCCGAAAGGCCAGATCCCAGTTTCAATCAGGCGCAAGCCTGAACGATACGCAGCGGTAGTTCAGTCGGTTAGAATACCGGCCTGTCACGCCGGGGGTCGCGGGTTCGAGTCCCGTCCGCTGCGCCATCTTTCGCCAAGAGCCCCATGAACGCTCGAGGCAAGCAGAAAAGGCGATTATAAGTCGCCTTTTTTGTTCCTGGCTTTCGCGCTGTAGCGCTTGAAAGCTCAGATCCCAGTTTCAATCGGGTGCAAGCCCGAACGATACGCAGCGGTAGTTCAGTCGGTTAGAATACCGGCCTGTCACGCCGGGGGTCGCGGGTTCGAGTCCCGTCCGCTGCGCCATCTTCGCCTCGAGGCCCTTTGAACACCTCGAAGCAACGGAAAAGCGACCTTAGGGTCGCTTTTTTCGTTTCAGCAACTTGCCCGACCATGGGCAAGAATTTCCAACAAAGCTGACAGACTCTTCACCGATCAAAGGTTTCAGCCGCTGATCGATGTGATGCACAATACGCCCCATTCGTTTCTTCCCGGAATTGGCAATGTCTAGATCAACCGTCTATGGCGCGCTCGGGCTGGCCCTCGTGCTGGCGGGCGTGTCCGGCTGTTCCTCGAAAAAGGCCGCCGTCTACGAGCATGAGAACTTCGATGACTCGGGCACCTTTTCCCGCACCTTCGCCACCAGTGAGGCGGGCTCCTGCGAGGCGGCGCGTCGTGCGCTGCTCAGCCAGGGCTACATCATCACCAGCAGCGATGCCAACCAGGTGGCCGGCAACAAGAGCTTCCAGCAGAACGCCGAGAACCACCTGCAGATCAGCTTCAACATCACCTGCGTTTCGGACATGAGCGACAAACATCGCTCGACCATGTTCGCCAACGCCCTGCAGGACCGCTATGCCCTGAAAAAGTCCAACACTTCCGCCAGCCTCGGCGTGGGCGTGCTGGGCTCGGTGTCGATGCCGATTGGCTCAACCGACGACTCCATGGTCAAGGTAGCCAGCGAGACGGTCACCGCTGCGCAGTTCTACGATCGTTACTTCGCCCTGGTGGAGAGCTACCTGCCGAAACCGAAGAAGCCGGAGAAGTCCGAGCCTGCCGCCGAGCCGAAGGTGGAAAAACCTGCCGCCGACCTGGGCCTGCCGGAGCCTGCGCCCGCAGCCCTCGCGCCCGTACCGCAGCCGGCTACGCCGGTAGCCGAAAGCGTGGCAGAGACACCGGCCCCGGTTACGACACCGGTTGCCGCTGCCCCTGCCGCAGCGCCTGCGCCCGTTGCCGCCCCAGCGCCTCCCGTGCCGTCCAGCGAGGCCCCGGCCGCGCCGGTGGTGGATGACAGCAAGGGTTCGCAACCCATTGCGCCGCCTGTCGAGCCAGCGCCGATCCAGGTCCAGCAGGAAGCCCCGGCGGCCGAGCAGGCGCCGGCGCCACTCTGACTCGTCGATAACTTCCTGGGTGCCTGCTACGTTTATCGTTCATAGGGCTGTAATCATTCTGTCATTACGCTGGCTTAGGTTGGCGCAATGACAGAAGAACGACGAATGAGGGGCGTGAAGATGGACGATTACCAGGAAGAACTGCTCGAGTTCCAGGCCTATGAGTTGGACCTGCCGGAGCCGGCCGACGATGCCACCGAGCTCTAGCCGACTTGCCGCTGATGGCGGCGAAATTCCCCCGGGGTCAGCCCCGTCCAGCGCTTGAATGCGCGCTGGAACGCCTCTGCCGAGGCGAATCCCAGCAGATAGGCGATCTCGCCGAAGGCCAGTTCGGTGTCACGGATATAGGTCTCGGCCAGGTCGCGCCGTGTGTCGTTGAGCAGGTTGCGAAAGCGCGTGCCTTCCTCGGCCAGCTTGCGGCGCAGCGTCCAGGTCGGCAGTTGCAGGTGTCGCGCCACTTCTTCCAGGTCCGGTTCGTGTCCGCCATTGAGCAGCGGGCCCAGCAGATGGGTGATGCGCTCGCCCAGGCTGCGCACACGGGTGCGCTGGGCCAGTTCCGCTTCGCACAGCTGCAGCAAGTGCTGCCAGGTACTGGGGCAGTGCTGCAGGTTGGGCAGGTCCAGGGTGGCCCGGCTCAGGCGCAACTGGTTGGCCGCAGCAGCGAAATGCACGGTGCCCGTACACAGGCCTTGGTACTGCGCGGCGTAGGCGGGAGTGTCGAATTCGATTTCAAGACGTTCGGCTTGCACCGGCCTGGCGGTGAGGGCGCCGAGCTGCGCCAGCCAGCCCGCGAGCATCGAGTCGACCACGAAGTGGTTGTAGCTGTTGTAGGGGCTGATGGAATAGAACCTCAGCCAAGCGCCCTGGGTGTCTTCGTGGAAACTCGACCGGCCCCGGTAGTTGGCGGCATACAACGGTTCGAAGCGCAGCAGGGTGCGGGCGGCTTCGCCGAGGGTGGGTGCCTGGGCGGCAGTCACCCCGGCAAGCCCGGCCTGGGCCAGGCGGCTCAGGCGCCCCATGTGCAGGCCCAGGGCAGGTTCGGCGGACAAGGCGATCGCCGCATGGCCCAGGTGCATGTAGCGCGGAATCGACAGGCGCGCGCCTGGCTCGGCCAGGCGCCTGGCGTCGAGGCCGTAGCGCAGCAGCAGCGGCTGCGGGTCGTGGCCGAGCATGGCCAGTGCTTCGGCCAGGGGCTGGACGAAACCTACCGACAGATCACCCAGGCGCACGCGGGGGCGGGGCATGGTGTCACAGCCACAGGTTGAGCAGGCGCGCACCGTGGCTGTCGTTGCCGACCCACAGTGTGCCGCTTTGGCTGGCAAAGCCCTGGCCGTCGCTGCCCAGCTCCCAGAACTGGCCACGCATGAACACGCTTATGCTCGGGGTGCTGTCATTGGCGGCCAAGGGTAGTTGCTGCCAGGCACGCTGCTCACTGACCTCGCCGCGTTGCAGCGGCAGGTCGGCGGCCTGTGCCTGGTGGCGGTTGCCGCGCCAGGGCGCCTGCCAGCTCTGTTTGCCGCTGAGGAACACCGGGTTGGCAATCAGCTGCACCGACTGCGCGGCCAGTTGCCGGTGGTTGGCCGGGTACCAGCTGTCGCTGCCGATCAGCACGCCCAGGCGCCCGGCGGGGGTCTCCAGCACTTGCAGGGGGTGTTGCTGGCCACCTTGGATGTAGCGCCGGCTTTCGCTGTCGGGGTACTGCTGGTGCTGTGGCTGGCCGAGCACCGAGCCGTCGCTGGCGAACACCAGGCTGCTGTTGTAAAGCGGGCCGTTGCCGGTGCGCAGCACGCCGTTCTCGACGTAGGGCGCGGGCAGGACGATGGAGCCAGCCACCAGGGTGACGCCGAACTCGCGGGCCAGGTTGCCGAACAGCTGCTGGTAGTCGGCGGCCATCTGTGCGGCCTTCATGCGCAGGTGGGCGTCCGAGCGGCGGTCGTCGCCGCTGGCGGCGAGCATCGCCAGGCCGTAGCGCAGCGGGTTGCTCAACTCCAGCCACTGCCAGGCCTCGCTACGCTGGGTCACCTGATACAGCTCGCGCTTTTCGCCACGGGCCCACAGCCAGGTGCCGATATGCTCGGGCAGTACCACCACGGTGCGCGAGTTGACCAGCCCCTGGGCACGGGCCTGCTCCAGGTAGGCCGAGAGCTTGCGGTGCAGGCGCGTCAGGTTCTGGTAGTCGCCCGGATACAACAGCGGCTCGACCCCCAGCAGGTTGCCGTGCTCGCCTGGCACGCCCTGGTTGAGGGCCAGCTCGATGCGCAGGTCGGACAGGTAATGGCCTTCCGGACGCTGCAGGGTCCAGAAGCCGTAGCCACAGAGGGCGGCGAGGGTGACCAGCGCCAGGGCGCCGGCTAGCAGTTTGCGCATGGAACGGTCCAGCATTGTGCGGTAGAGGTGCCTTAGGGTAGACCTGCTGTGCAGCAGGATCAATAAGTTGTCAGTTTCGATCATTGAGCGAGTTCAAACGCCTGTTTAATGTCGGCCTCAGACAACCGACGGGCCCCGCGACCTTGTGTAGACAACGGCAGAGGCGCCCGCATTCCGTGATCATGCCAACTGTGGAGTCCATCCATGGCTACCGACCGTTACCCACACCTGCTGGCCCCCCTCGACCTGGGCTTCACCACCTTGCGCAACCGCACCCTGATGGGTTCGATGCACACAGGCCTCGAAGAGCGCCCCGGCGGCTTCGAACGCATGGCCGCATATTTCGCCGAGCGTGCCCGTGGTGGCGTCGGCCTGATGGTCACCGGTGGCATCGCGCCCAACGATGAAGGCGGCGTGTACTCCGGCGCGGCCAAGCTCAGCACCGAGGAAGAGGCCGCCAAGCACCGGGTCGTCACCGAGGCCGTGCATGCCGCCGGTGGCAAGATCTGCCTGCAGATCCTCCACGCCGGGCGCTATGCCTACAGCCCGAAGCAAGTGGCGCCCAGCGCCATCCAGGCACCGATCAACCCGTTCAAGCCCAAGGAGCTGGACGAGGAAGGCATCGAGAAGCAGATCCGCGACTTCGTCACCTGCGCAAGCCTGGCCCAGCGCGCCGGCTATGACGGCGTCGAGATCATGGGTTCGGAAGGCTACTTCATCAACCAGTTCCTCGCCGCCCACACCAACCACCGCACTGACCGCTGGGGTGGCAGCTATGAGAACCGCATGCGCCTGGCCGTGGAAATCGTGCAGCGGGTGCGCGAGGCGGTGGGGCCGAACTTCATCATCATCTTCCGCCTGTCGATGCTCGACCTGGTCGAGGGCGGCAGCACCTGGGACGAGATCGAGCTGCTGGCCAAGGCCATCGAGCAGGCCGGTGCCACGCTGATCAACACTGGCATCGGCTGGCACGAGGCGCGCATCCCGACCATCGCCACCAAGGTGCCGCGCGCGGCGTTCAGCAAGGTCACCGCCAAGCTGCGTGGCGTGGTGAAGATCCCGTTGATCACCACCAACCGCATCAATACCCCGGAAGTGGCCGAGGCCGTGCTGGCCGAGGGCGATGCCGACATGGTCTCCATGGCCCGGCCGTTCCTGGCGGACCCCGATTTCGTCAACAAGGCCGCCGAAGGCCGTGGCGACGAGATCAACACCTGCATCGGCTGCAACCAGGCGTGCCTGGACCACACTTTCGGCGGCAAGCTGACCAGCTGCCTGGTCAACCCGCGTGCCTGCCATGAGACGGAGCTCAACTACCTGCCTGTGCAGGCGGTCAAGCGCATCGCCGTGGTCGGCGCCGGACCGGCGGGCCTGGCGGCCGCCACCGTGGCTGCCGAGCGTGGCCATGCAGTGACGCTGTTCGATGCTGCCGGCGAGATCGGCGGGCAGTTCAATGTGGCCAAGCGGGTGCCGGGCAAGGAGGAGTTCTACGAGACCCTGCGCTACTTCCGTAACAAGGTGAAGTCCACGGGGGTCGAACTGCGCCTGAATACCCGTGTCGACGTAGCCGCACTGGTGGCCGGCGAATACGACGAAGTCATCCTGGCCACCGGTATCGCACCGCGCACGCCGGCCATTCCCGGCATCGACAATGGCAAGGTGCTGAACTACCTGGACGTATTGCTCGAGCGCAAGCCGGTGGGCGAGCGGGTGGCGGTGATCGGTGCTGGTGGTATCGGTTTCGATGTGTCCGAGTACCTGGTGCACAAGGGCGTGGCCACCAGCCAGGACCGTGAGGCGTTCTGGAAGGAGTGGGGCATCGATACGCAGCTGGAGGCCCGTGGTGGTGTGGCCGGGGTGAAGGCAGAGCCTCATGCGCCGGCGCGCCAGGTCTACCTGCTGCAGCGCAAGAAGACCAAGGTTGGCGACGGCCTGGGCAAGACCACAGGCTGGATCCACCGCACGGGGCTGAAGAACAAGCAGGTGCAGATGCTCAACAGCGTCGAGTACCTCGGCGTCGACGATGCCGGCCTGCATGTGCGCCTCGGCGAGGGCGAGCCGCAGGTGCTGGCGGTGGACAACATCATTGTCTGCGCGGGGCAGGAGCCGCTACGTGAGTTGCATGATGGCCTTGTGGCGGCCGGGCTATCGGTGCACTTGATCGGTGGCGCTGATGTGGCGGCTGAGCTTGATGCCAAGCGGGCGATTAACCAAGGGTCGAGATTGGCGGCCGAGTTGTAATTGTTTGAGCTGGTGATGAGCCAGCTTTCACAGGTGAGGTGGCGATACACCTTTCCTTTTGGAGTTGGCTTGTCAGCGAGTAGTTGTAGCTGAAGAAACACTGCGAGTAGTCTTCATATGCTCCATGTATCTTGCTCCTGCTCTTGCCTCTAAGTGCGCGATAGTTCAGGCGACACAAATTGCGACTTCAGGAGGCCGAACGCAGGGATTGCGCAGGGAGGTGACGGGCATGGATGCCCGCCAAGCGCCGATCAGGCCATGGATGGCCCGTCGGCGCGTCCTCCCGGAGCGAGCCCGGAGTGAGGGGACCCCGGAGCGAAGCGTAGGGGTCGGATGAATGGAGCCAGCGGTTTTTGCCTTCTTTTGCCCGCGCAAAAGAAGGTCGCCGTAAAGGCGAAAAGGTGACTATGCGTCGCCCTCGCCAATGAATGTGCTTACAGCCTTCAAAACCCACACCCTGAAAGCCCAACCCATTCAAATCAGGGCATCACCCCAACAGTCCCATTCCCCACCTTCGGCTGCCGATAAAGATCCAGCAACACCTGATCCAGCACCTGTGAAGCCCCCCAAGGCTTGGGGTCATTGAGAATGGCCGCCACCGCCCAGGTGTGCCCGTTGCTGTCCCGGCTGAACCCGGCAATCGCCCGCACGGTATTCAGGGTCCCGGTCTTGATATGCCCTTCGCCCGTCATGGCGGTGCGCTTGAGTCGCTTGCGCATGGTGCCGTCCATGCCCACCAGCGGCATCGAACTGATGAACTCGGCCGCGTACGGGCTCTTCCAGGCCGCCTGCAGCAGCGCGGCCATCTCGCGGGTGCTGACCCGCTCGGCACGGGACAGGCCCGAGCCGTTCTCCATCACCAGGTGCGGCGCGGTGATGCCTTTCTTGGCCATCCACTGACGCACCACACGTTGAGCGGCGCGGGCGTCGTCGCCGTCAGCGTCGGTGCGGAACTGCGCGCCAAGGCTGAGGAACAACTGCTGGGCCATGGTGTTGTTGCTGTACTTGTTGATGTCGCGGATCACTTCCACGAGGTCTGGCGAGAAGGCCCGAGCCAGCAGGCGTGCGCTCTTGGGCACGTTCTCGATGCGGTCGCGGCCCTGGATGCTGCCGCCCAGCTCGTTCCAGATGGCCCGTACGGCACCGGCGGCATAGGTCGGGTGATCCAGCAGCGCCAGGTAGGTCTGCGAGTTGCAGCCATCGGCGAGCTGGCCACTGACCGTGACGCTGACACCATCGGGCTGCACTACCGGGTTGTAGCGCACTTCGCCAGTGCACTGCTTGCCCGCCACGGCCTTGACCTGGTTGTCGATGCGGATGCTGGCGATCGGTGGTTCGACCGACACGTTGACCTTGCCGCCGTCGTTACGGGCGACGAAGCGCAAGGCCTTGAGGTTGACCAGCAGCGAGTCCGGCTTGACCAGGAACGGCTTGTTGTCGTCGCCGCCGTCGTCGTTGAACTGCGGCAGGTTGGGTTGCACGAAGTGGCTGCGATCCAGGATCAGGTCGCCGGTCACGGTGCGCACACCGTTGGCGCGCAGGTCGCGCATCAGCAACCAGAGCTTTTCCATGTTCAGCTTGGGGTCGCCACCGCCCTTGAGGTACAGGTTGCCATTGAGCACGCCGTTGCTCAGGGTGCCGTCGGTGTAGAACTCGGTTTTCCACTGGAAGGTGGGCCCCAGCAGCTCAAGCGCGGCATAGGTGGTGACCAGCTTCATGGTCGAGGCCGGGTTGACCGACACGTCGGCGTTGAACACGGTCGCCGCGCCTGGTCCGTCCAGCGGCAGCATGACCAGCGACAGGGCAGAGTCCTGCAGCTTGTTGGTCTTGAGCGCCTGTTGCACTTTCGGTGGCAGATTGGTGTTTACGGTGGCGGCCTGCACGGACAGCGACAAGGGCAGGAACAGGCCGGCGAACAACAGTGGGCGGAGCGTCTTGATCATAAATGGACAAACCCTGCGGGCGAGGGAAAAAGACACTGGGGCTGTATGAAGTGATGGCCCCAAGACGAATATAGTGCGCATTATGCCCCAAGCGTGCCCGGCATGGGCCTCGTTCG
This sequence comes from Pseudomonas sp. CCOS 191, assembly GCF_001007005.1. Lineage (NCBI taxonomy): Bacteria > Pseudomonadati > Pseudomonadota > Gammaproteobacteria > Pseudomonadales > Pseudomonadaceae > Pseudomonas > Pseudomonas sp. CCOS 191. The sequence continues at coordinate 4,118,736 of NZ_LN847264.1, read as the reverse complement.
ACGGAAAAGCGCCGTTGTGCGCCGGAAACTGGTAAAGTGCCGCGCGTAATTAATTGAGAGGATTGTTTCATGGCTACCAACCGTTCCCGTCGCCTGCGCAAGAAACTGTGCGTGGATGAATTCCAGGAGCTGGGTTTCGAACTGAACCTGGGCTTCAAGGAAGACCTGTCCGATGAAGCCATCGATGCCTTCCTCGATGCTTTCCTGGCTGATGCCATGGATGCCAACGGCCTGGACTATGTCGGCGGCGATGACTTCGGTCTGGTCTGCTCCGTCAAGCGTGGCTCGGTCAGCGAAGAGCAGCGCGCCGCTGTCGAAGCCTGGCTCAAGGGCCGTAGCGAACTGACCAGCATCGAAGTCAGCCCGTTGCTGGATGCCTGGTACCCGGAAAAGCCGATCAACCCGGCTTCCTGATCGATGTCGGCGGTACGCCCTGTACCGCTCTCATCCCGCCTCGGCCAGGTGCTTCAGCTGCCTGGCCAGGGCTTTCTCCACGCGGCGCATGTGCCGCGCCAATGCCTGACGGCGCCTTAGCAGTTCGGCCTGGGGTACGTCCGTTCCCTCCAGCGCCTGGCAAGCCTCGATCAACGACCGCGCATTCAGCATCCTTCCCGCGCTGAGGATCTTGTGTGCCTGCAGCGCCAGCTCGTCACCTTCGTGCCGCGGATCGATGGCCATGAGGATCTTCAGGTCCTGGCGCAGGCTCAGGAGCAGGGTTTCGAGGATACGGTCGCGGTCGGCGAGGTTGTCGCCGACGATCGTGGACAGGCCTTTGAGGTCGAAACGTGGTGCCGGGCCAGGGTGGTCGTCGCACTGCCGGGCAATGGGTGTGATGGCCCTCAGGCGTTGCCCCAGTACCTGCAGGCCGATGGGCTTGAGCAGGCAGTCATCCATGCCAGCATCGAGGCATTGCTGGCGAACCTCGGGCTGGGCGTTGGCGGTGTAACCAAGAATGGTGCAGCGCGGCCTGTCATGCAGGCGTTCCTCCATGCGTACGGTCCGCGCCAGCTGGTAGCCATTCATCTGTGGCATGTTGCAGTCGACGATCAGCACATCGAAACAGCCCTCGCGCCATATGCGCAGTCCTTCACCACCTTCCTCGGCGCTTTCCTGTCTCAGCCCCAGGTAGTTCAACTGCTGGGCCATCAGCAGCAGGTTTGCCGGGTGGTCGTCGATCACCAGAATCCTCAGTTGCTCATCCGGTGGCAGGATTTGCGCGATGGGCCGCGGCAGGGCCGCGACCGGCTCGACGCACTGCAGCGGCATCACCAGGCGCACGCGGGTGCCGACACCTTGCAGGCTCTGCAAGGTCAGCTCGCCACCCATCATCGCGCACAGGTCACGGCTGATGACCAGCCCCAGCCCGGTGCCGGCCCGGGCGCCGTCGCTGTAGGGGTTGGCCTGCACGAACGGGGAGAACAGGCGCTGCAGGTCATGCTCGTGAATCCCGATGCCGCTGTCGCGCACTTCCAGATCGAGCGCCGGCAACTCCGATTCGTCGTCGTTGCACAGCTTGACGGTGATGCGCACCTGGCCCTGTTCGGTGAACTTGATCGCATTGCTGACCAGGTTCGACAGGACCTGCTTGAAGCGCAGCGGGTCGAGGAGCGCATGGCAGCGTGCCTCCCGGGCAATCACCACATCCAGCACCAGGCCCTTGTGCCGGGCCAGGCCGTCGAAAACCCGCCCGACCGACTCGACCAGCGCCCCGAGGTCGACGGGTTCGGGGGCCAGGGACATCTGCCCGGATTCGATCCGGGCGATATCCAGGATGTCGCCGATCAAGCCCAGCAGATCGTTGGCCGAATGGTGGGCGACTTCCAGCGCTGGACGGTCCAGCTTGCCCTGCTCTGCGCGCTTCAAGGCCAGCTCCAGCATGCCGATGAGGGCGTTCATCGGCGTGCGGATTTCATGGCTGATGGTCGCCAGGAACGTGCTCTTGGCGCGGTTGGCGTCATCGGCCTGCTGCTTGGCCAGGCGCAGGTCCTGGACCAGGTTGCGGCGTTCGCTGATGTCGATCCAGCCGCCGATGATTCCTTGCATTTCGCCCACCGAGTCGCGGTACGGCAGGATCCAGTGATAGATCGTCAGGTCGCGGTCTTTCAGGTGCAAGGGGCGATCGAGAATCAAGGGTGTTCCCTGCGCCATCACCCGCTGGTAGTCGTCCTGCACCTGCTGGGTATAGTCACAGTCACTGTAGGGAGCGTCTTCCAGGCGTTTGCCCAGCACCTGTTCGCGGCTGGCGCCGACGGCTTGCAGATAGCTGTCGTTGCAGCTTTGCAGGCGTCCCTCGCGGTCGCGCACATACATGGGGTGGGGCGTGCCATTGAGCAGGGCGCCCATGAATTCCAGCTGGTCGTTCAGCGCCCGTTCGGCCCGCTGACGTTGCTTGATCTGACGACGCAGCCGGGCATTCCATACCAGTGCGAGCACCAGCAGGACGGCGATCACCCCGACCACCTGCAGGATCACCCGGCGGTAGCTGCGCCAGTAGGCGTCGTCACGCAGGCCGTGGTCGCGCCAGCGGCTGTTTATCACCCCCAGTTCCTCCGGCGAGATGCTCAGCAACGCCTTGTCGAGGATCGAGCCCAGCTCGCTGGCGTCGGGGGCGGTGGCCATGGAAAAGGCAGCGGGTTCCGTGCCGACCGTGCTGCGGATGACCAGGTTGTTGCTGGTGGCGAGCATGTGGTTGGCGTCGATCAGGGTGGCGATCGCCGCATCCACCGCGCCACTGCCGAGCAGCATCATGGAGTAGTAGGTGCTTTCGGTGGCGACCTGGTGGATCCGCGGGTGGCGAGTGGCAAGCAGGGCGGCCACGGTGCTGTCGCGGGGCACCGCGACCCGCTTGCCCTTGAGTTGCTTGAGGCTGTTGGGTTGGTCGGTGCCGGTATGGGTGACCAGCACATAGGCGCTCTCCAGATAGGGGCGGCTGACCTGCAGCGGGTTGCCCCGGCGGGCCTCGGTGGACAGGCTGGCGATGATGTCGGCACGCCCGGACTCGAGCTGGTCGATCATGTCGCCGTCGCCACTGGCGCGGCGGATCTCGAAGCGCAGGCCGGTACGCAGGCGGATGAGCTCAAGCAGGTCGGCGACTATCCCTCGCAGGCGATCATTGCTGTCGAAGAACGTCAGTGGCGCCGCCGTATCGTTGACCACCACGCGCATGATCGGGTGTTGGCTCAGCCATTGCTCCTCGCGTGTCGACAACTGCAGCTTGCGGTCGGTCAGCAAGCTGCCGCTGCTGGCGCTCCAGCGTTTGAAGATATCGTTGCGGGTGGCGCTGGACTGCGCGTCAAGCGCGGCATCTACCAGGGACTGGAGGGTAGGCTCGCCCTCGCGCATGGCAAAGCTGAAGCCCACGGCCTCGTGCTTGCCGAAGTTGGCCATGCGCACATGCGGCAGGTGACCCTGGCTGATCAGGTAGTGAGTGGAGATGGTGTCGCCAATGAACACGTCGGCCTGTTCGAAGGCCACCGCATTCAGGGCCTGGGTGGAAGACTCGAAGGTCAGCAGCTCGGCCTTGGGGTAGTTGGCGTGGATTTCCCCGGGCGGCAGGTAGTGATACAGCATGCTCAGACGCATGCCCGGCAGGCCGGTGTCCAGCGCGCGGCTCTCGTCCTCGCGGGTCACCAGCACGGGTTGGTCAATGGCATAGGGGCGTGACAGCGCCAGGCCCTGGGTGACGGCTTCATAACCGTTGGCGCTGCCCAGCAGGTCGATATGGCTGCTCTTGAGCGCCGCGACCGCCGCCGGGCGGCTGGGAAAGCGCTGCACGCGGACAGGCAGCCCCAGGGCACTGCCGATCAAGCCGGCGTAGTCGGCGGTCAGCCCTTGGTATTCGCGCCCGCCCGTGGCGATGTCGAAAGGGGGATAGTCGGGCGCCGAGGTGCCCAGCACCAGCTCTTTGCGCTCTGCGAGCCAGTCGCGCTGGGCTGCTGTCAGGGGCGGCCGGACCGACGTCGGTGCCGAGCGGCTGAGCAAGGTGTAGGTGCGGCCCAGATCGACAGTCACGCCGCCACCTTGCAGCGGCGTGCCCAGGCAGAGCAGCATTACAGCGATGTACCTCCACGTCATCATTTCAGACCAGTGCGTTGCGCTTGGCGACGTCGATCAACTCTACCAATGTACTGGCGCGCAACTTGTGCATGAGGCGCTTCTTGTAGGTGCTGACGGTCTTGTTGCTGAGGAACATGCCCTTGGCAATTTCCTTGTTGCTGCGGCCCTGGGCAAAAAGTTGCAGGACCATCAGTTCCCGGTCGTTGACCTGGCGGAACAGTTCCAGCTCCTGGTTGCTGCCTGTCGGCGGTGGATTGAGTGCCTGGCTGGGGAAGTAGTTGTAGCCGGACAGCACGGCCTTGATGGCGCTGAGCAGCTCACTGAGGTCTTCCTGCTTGCACACATACCCGGCCGCGCCGGAGTGCATGCAGCGCACAGCAAACAGCGCCGGCGATTGCGCGGTCAACACCAGGACCTTCAGCGGGATGGCCATGGCCTGCAGGCGTGAGAGCATTTCCAGGCCATCGAGCTTGGGGATGCTGATGTCCAGTATGACCAGGTCGGGTGGGGTTTCGCGGATAAGCTGCATGGCGTCAACGCCATTGTCCGATTCACCGACCACCCGGTATCCCTGGTTTTCCAGCAACATCCGTATCGCCAGGCGTATAACGGGATGGTCATCAACAATAAAGACTGAGTGCATATTCAACATTCCAGGCTGCAGGTGAAGGCAGCCGGCACATTAGCTCAGTTGCATGGCGACGGGCAGGGAAGTAGGTGCCAAATGCGGGATATAGGAATTAACTTACAGCACCCGCGAAACTTTGCTACGAGAGATGTAGATGTCGGCGGGGTTTTATCAGGAGTTGATAACTTTTGCGGGGGCAGGAGGCTGGAAAGTTTATTTACAAAAAAATAGCATAGGAAATTTCATACAAATTAAACATGGGTGGCAAACATTCGTCTGCCACCCTAGGTTTTCCTACTTCGGGCTGGAGCGCCCGGTCATTTCCTGGGCCATTTCACTGGCGTAGCTGTCGGTCATGCCGGCGATGAAGTCGATCATGCGCAGGAATGCGCCATGCAGCGAGCCGTGCGGGTCGGGGGCATTGTTGCCGATCAGGTCCAGCACACGGCGGCTCTTGAACGATGGCGTGCGCCCACCGTGCTGCTCAAGGGCCGCGCCACAGAAGGTGTTGAGCAGGATCTCCAGGGTCGTGTAGGCGCCGATCTCGTGCAGGGTCTTGCGCTTGTCCTGGAAGATCTTCTTGCGTGCCATGTCCTTGGCCTGGAGCACGCAGCGTTGCGCCGGGCCGTGCATGTGCTCCACCAGGTCACCGGCCAGGCGGCCGGCAAGCAGGGCTTGCTGTTGTTCGACGAAGGCCTGGGCGGCAGCATTGGTCAGGTGCTCGATGGCCTTGCCGCGCAGGATCGCCAGCTTGCGCCGGCGTGACTCGCCCGGGCCCAGCAGGCGGTAGGTTTCCGGCAGGTCGTCACCCACCAGGTCCAGCAGCAGCGCCTCGACCTCGGCGTACTGCAGCAGGTCCATCTCCAGCCCGTCCTCGAGGTCGATCAAGGCGTAGCAGATGTCGTCTGCGGCCTCCATCAGGTACACCAGGGGATGGCGCGCCCAGCGCTGGTGTTCGAGCTGGGGCAGGCCGAGCTTGCCGGCGATCTGCTCGAGCAGCCCCAGTTCGCTCTGGTAGCAGCCGAACTTGTGCTTCTTGTAGCCCAGGGCATCGGCGTGGCGCGCGGCCCAGGGGTACTTGAGGTAGGCGCCGAGGGTCGCGTAGGTCAGGCGCATGCCACCGTCGAACTGGTGGTATTCGAGCTGCGTGAGCACGCGAAACCCCTGGGCGTTGCCTTCGAAATTGAGGAAGTCGCCGCGCTGCTCGTCGCTCATGTCGTCCAGCCAGCCACGCCCGGCAGCCTGCTGGAACCAGTGGCGAATGGCGTCCTCGCCCGAGTGGCCGAACGGCGGGTTGCCGATGTCGTGGGCCAGGCAGGCCGACTGCACGATCATTCCCAGGTCGCTGGGTTCGCACCAGTCCGGCAGTTGGCCGCGCAGGGTCTCGCCGACACGCATGCCCAGCGAGCGGCCGACGCAGCTGACTTCCAGGGAGTGGGTGAGGCGGGTGTGGATATGGTCGTTGCTGGACACCGGATGCACCTGGGTCTTGCGCCCCAGGCGGCGGAAGGCGCCGGAGAAGATGATGCGGTCGTGATCCTTGTGGAAAGGGCTGCGCCCGAGCTCCTCGGGGCTGTAGAGGGCCTTGCCCAGTCGTTCGCGGGTCAGCAGGGTTTGCCAGTCCAAGGCGTGTTCTCCCATCGTAGAGTCGGGATAGCTTCCTGTGTCCGGCGCGCCCGCGCAAGGGCCGGGCGCGCTCGGGCTTCAGCGGCGGCGGCTGCCGAGGAACAGGCGGATCAAGGGAGCCAGGTTGGCGCCCAGGCGTACCAGACGCGTCAGGTTGCCGCTGCGTACGCCCTTGCCGGTGAGAAAGCCCAGGGCGACCACGGCGCCAATGCCCCACAGCGAGCCGTGCTTGACCCCCAGGCCTTCACCGAACGAGCCGCCCATCCCGCGCAGGCGGCGGACCGGTTCGAGCAGTTGCCCGGATTCGTGGCGGATTTCCTGGCGGTGCATTTCCATGCGCAGGCGCAGCAGCGCCTTGCGCAGCTCCCGTGGATTACGCGTGTTGGGTAGTTCTGGCAGGCTCATGGCAGCAGGCGCTCCCGATCCTTGGCCAACTCCTCGAGGGTGGCATTGAACGGAGAGGACTCGTCGAACACCGCGGCCTTCAGGCGCAGGCCGCAGTACAGCGCGGCGACCCCGTAGAACATGCACAGGCCGATGATCCCGGCCAGGCGGTAGCTGTCCCACAGCAGCACCAGCACCAGCCCCGACAGGGCGGTCAGCAGCAGCAGGGCGAACACCAGCGCCAGGCCGGCGAACAACAGCAGGCTCAAGGTACGGGCCTTCTGCTCCTGCAACTCGATCCCGAACAGCTCGATATGGCTGTGCAGCAAGCCCAGCACGGCCGCGCCCAGGCGCCTGCCGGAGGCGCCCGTGCCGATGGCTTCGTTGTCCATGAAGGTTCCTCAGCGCTTGGCCAGCAGGCCGATCAGCAGGCCGACGCCGGCGGCGATGCCGATAGCCTGCCACGGGTTCTCCTGCACGTACTGCTCGGCGCTGCCCAGGGCCGCCTGGCCACGGGCGCGCACCGAGTCCTGGGTCAGTTGCAGGGTTTCACGAGCCTGAACCAGGCGATCATGGATCTGCTCGCGCAGTTCATCGGCCTGGTCGCCGGCCAGGTTGGCCGTGTCGGCCAGCAGTTTTTCGGTGTCGCGAACCAGGGCCTGGAAGTCAGCCATCAGTATGTCTTGTGCAGTCTTTGCCGATTTGCTGGCCATGAGTGGGCCTCTCCCTGTGGATGTGTGTGGCTATTTCGAGTGATCGGTGGCGCGGAAGGTTCAGCGGGATGTGTTGGTACAGCGCTTGCTAAAAAGCGGTGCGTGTCCGCCGAGGCCTGCGCCGAAATCATGCGCGCTTGATGCGGATACCGCTAAACCTTAACCCAATCCACGACAAACCCAAGAAAAAACCACGCAGGCACCGCCCGGGTCACCGAAACGGGGCAGGGGCCTGGCACCGATGCGGTGCATGGATGCCGGTTCTTGAACTGTCCTGGTGCCTTTTTGCAGGTCTGCCACTACATGGAAAACACCCACAGCGCGATGGACTCCCTGGTCCACGGCTCCAACACTTTGTTTATCCTCATGGGCGCGATACTGGTCCTGGCCATGCATGCGGGGTTCGCCTTTCTCGAAGTCGGCACTGTGCGGTACAAGAATCAGGTCAACGCCTTGTCGAAGATTCTCAGCGACTTCGCCATCTCGGCGCTGGTGTACTTCTTCGTCGGTTACTGGATCGCCTATGGCGTGAGCTTCCTGCAGCCGGCGGCGGTGCTGGCCAGCGACCATGGCTACGCGCTGGTCAAATGTTTCTTCCTGCTGACCTTCGCCGCGGCGATTCCGGCAATCATTTCCGGCGGTATCGCCGAACGGGCGCGCTTTGCGCCGCAACTGTGCGCAACGGCGTTGATCGTGGCGTTCATCTACCCGTTTTTCGAAGGCATCGTGTGGAACGGCAACTTCGGCCTGCAGGCCTGGTTGCAAGCGCGCTTCGGTGCGCCGTTCCACGACTTCGCCGGCTCCGTGGTGGTGCACGCCATGGGGGGCTGGCTGGCGCTGGCGGCGGTGCTGCTGCTGGGCGCGCGCCGCGGCCGTTATCGCGATGGCCGGCTGGTGGCGTTCGCCCCCTCGAGCATTCCGTTCCTGGCGCTGGGGTCGTGGATCCTGATCATCGGCTGGTTCGGCTTCAACGTCATGAGCGCGCAGACCCTGCAAGGGGTGAGCGGGCTCGTGGCGATCAACTCGCTGATGGCCATGGTCGGTGGCACCCTGTCGGCCCTGCTGGCCGGGCGCAACGACCCCGGCTTCCTGCACAACGGCCCGTTGGCCGGCCTGGTGGCGGTGTGCGCGGGTTCCGACCTGATGCACCCGGTGGGGGCGCTGGCCACCGGCCTGGTGGCAGGCGGGCTGTTCGTCTGGTGCTTCACTGCCGCGCAGAACCGCTGGAAGATCGACGACGTGCTGGGGGTATGGCCGCTGCATGGCCTGTGCGGCGTGTGGGGCGGCATCGCCTGCGGCGTATTCGGGCAGGTGGCCCTGGGTGGGCTGGGCGGTGTCAGCCTGGCCAGCCAACTGCTGGGCAGCCTGGCGGGTGTACTGGTGGCACTGGTCGGCGGCTTTGCCGTGTACGGTCTGCTCAAGGCGCTGCATGGCTTGCGCTTGAACCATGAACAGGAATTCCAGGGCGCGGACCTGGCGGTGCATCGCATCGGCGCCACCAGCCAGGATTGAGGCAGGTCAGGTGCACGCAGGCGCAGGCGGACCTAGAATGAGCATCCCTTCCTGCGATTTTGCGGATAGACGCATGCTGCCTGAAACCCAATTGTTCGGCACCCTCGGGTGCCATCTGTGCGAAGTGGCCGAAGCCGTGCTGATGCCGTTCGTCGAGCACGGCTTGCTGGTCGAGCTGGTCGACATCGCCGATAGTGAGGCGCTGTTCGAACGTTACGGGCTGATCATTCCGGTATTGCGCCGTTGCGATACCGGGGCCGAGCTGGGCTGGCCGTTCGATGCCGAGCAGGTAGTGGCCTTCCTCGGCTGAGTCGCGCATTGACGGCCCTGGCTTCGCTTCGTATGCTGTATATAAATACAGTATCCCGAGGTAAGCCATGCTCAATGTCGAGCAACTCAAGTACAGCATCAATCACATGGCCCCTGAGCGTGTGTGCGAGGCGGTGCTGGAACTGCGCCTCGATGGCATCGTCACCGACGAGCGCACACCGTTCGGCAAGGTCCATTTCAATACCTGCTTCGCCGAGATCGAGGCGCTGTTCCAGCGCGCCGGGTTCCACCGCCCGTTGGATGTCGTGGGCTACCAGGGGCTGAGCTATGCCCTCTACGATCCAGGGCGCTGGGACGCGGTGCAGGTGCTGCGCTGGCTCAAGGCGCGCTGCGAGCCGGCCTGCGAGGCTGGTTGACGTACGCCGGGTAGGGGATAATGCCCGCCCCCTGCTTGACCGAGCCTGATGATGACCACGCCTTTCGACCCCGCCCAGCAACAAGCCAGCACTGTCTGTCTGCCTCCAGGGCCCTGGGCTACGGTGCTCGATTGCCTGTGCGAGCATTTCAAGGGCATCAGCCGTGAGCAATGGCTCGACCGCTTCGCCCGAGGGCGGGTGTTGAATGCCGAAGGCCAGCCCATTGCAGCGGACACCCGCTATCGTCGGGGCATGCGCCTGCACTATTTTCGTGAAGTACCCAATGAAAAGGTGATCCCGGTGCAGGAAGAAATCCTGCATGTGGATGAGCACCTGGTGGTAGCGGACAAGCCGCATTTCCTGCCCGTGACACCCACCGGCGAGTACGTCGAGCAGACGCTGCTGCGTCGGCTGATCCGGCGCCTGGACAACCCGCATCTGGTGCCGCTGCATCGCATCGACCGACACACTGCCGGGCTGGTGCTGTTCTCTGCCAACCCGCAGAGCCGTGGCGCCTATCAGCGTCTGTTCCCCGAGCGGCGTATCGACAAGCACTACCAGGCCATCGCCGCGGCCATGCCGCAGCATGATTACCCGCTGGTGCACCGCAGCCGTCTGGTGCACGGCGAGCCGTTCTTTCGCATGCATGAGGTGGAAGGGGTCGACAACAGTGAAACCCACGCCTGTGTGCTGGAGAAAAATGGCGATCTGTGGCGCTATGGCCTGTCACCGGTCACCGGCAAGACCCACCAGCTGCGCGTGCATATGGCGGCGCTGGGCGCGGGGATCTGCAACGATCCATTCTATCCGCAACTGGTCAACGAGCAGGATGATTACGCACGGCCACTGAAGCTGCTGGCCCATAGCCTGCGCTTCGAGGATCCGTTGACGGGTGAGGTGCGTTACTTCGAGAGCCGGCTGGCGCTCGACTGGTAAAAACATCGCCGGCAAGTCGGCTACCACAGAAATGGCGCTTGGCCTGAGGGCGGCGCGGTCAGTGTGGGAGCTGGCTTGCCGGCGATGCGCCGCTTAGGCGGCGCCTTTTGTCATCAGCGGTTGAAACGTTCCACCAGCGAGTACTGGGTACCCGCCGTGCTGGTCAGCTCTTCGCTGAGCAGCGCCGAGCGCTGTGCCTGGCCGGCGGTCTGGTCGGCCAGGTCGGCGATGGTGCTGATGTTGCGGCTGATCTCCTCGGCTACCGCGCTCTGCTCTTCGGTGGCCGCGGCGATCTGCGTCGCCATGTCGGTGATGTTGGCCACGGCCTCGCTGATGCCCACCAATGCCTCGTCGGCCTGCATGACCCGCTCGACACCTTCCTGGGCCTGGCGATGGCCGGTTTCCATGGTCTGCACCGCGTTGTTGGCGGTCTGTTGCAGCTTGGCGATCAGGGTGTGGATCTGCCCGGTGGATTCGGCGGTGCGCTGGGCCAGCTGGCGGACTTCGTCTGCGACCACGGCAAAGCCGCGGCCCATCTCACCGGCACGCGCCGCTTCGATGGCGGCGTTGAGCGCCAGCAGGTTGGTCTGGTCGGCGATGCCCTTGATCACATCGACCACGCCGCCGATCTCGTCGCTGTCCTTGGCCAGCTGGGTGACGGTCAGCCCGGTTTCGCCCACGGCCGCCGACAGCCGCTCGATCGCGTCGCGGGTTTCGCCGGCGATATTGCGGCCCTGGCTGGTCAGGCGATTGGCCTCCTGCGTCGCGTCGGCGGTGCGCTGGACATGGTTGGCCACTTCCTGGGTGGTGGCGGCCATCTGGTTGACGGCGGCGGCCACCTGCTCGGTTTCCACGCGCTGGCGCTCCAGGCCCGAGGAGCTCTGGTGGGCGAGGGTGTCGGACTGGCGGGCCTGGTCGCTGAGCTGCTCGGCGCTGTCCTGCAGGCGGGTCAGGCAGGTCTTCATCCGTGCGTCCTGGCTGAGCATGGCCATTTCCAGGCGTGCCTGGACGCCGCGGCTGTCGGTGTACATCTGCGCGATCAGCGGGTCGGAAGTGGTCTGTTCGGCCAGGCGCAGCAGGCGCTTGAGGCCGCGTTGCTGCCAGCTCAGGCCGAGCAGGCCGAGCGGCACCGACAGACCGGCGGCCAGGGCGAAGCCCCAGGAGTGGCCGAGCCAGTTGCCGATCAGGAAGCCGACCTGGCTGACCAGGATGAACGGCAGCCAGTCCTGCAGCACCGGTAGCCACTTGTCACGTTTCGGGATGGCCGACCTGCCCTGGTTGATGCGCTGGTACAGCGCCTCGGCGCGGCGGATCTGCTCGGCGGTGGGCTTGACCCGCACCGACTCGTAGCCGACCACCTGGTTGCTGTCGAAGATTGGCGTGACGTAGGCATTGACCCAGTAGTGGTCGCCCGACTTGCAGCGGTTCTTGACGATGCCCATCCACGGCAGGCCCTGCTTCAGGGTCTGCCACATATGGGCGAACACGGCTGGCGGGACGTCGGGGTGGCGCACCAGGTTGTGCGGCGCGCCCATCAGCTCATCGCGGGAGAATCCGCTGATTTCGATGAAGGCATCGTTGCAGTAAGTGATCACGCCTTTGGCGTTGGTGGTGGAGATCAACCGCTGCTGGGCAGGGAAAGTCCGTTCTCTCTGGGTAATCGGCTGGTTGTTACGCATTGGCTGTTCAATCCGCAAGGCTTTCGACGGGTATCGGCAAGCCTCTGGTTTTATTGAATGAATATTTGACTGCCTTGATCTGGGGCAAGGTGCCATCAGTGTGGTTGAGCTATCGCAGCCGACCTGATCGCAGCCATTGCCGCCAATATTGCAGTTTTCTTTATAAATGATGACGAATAGGTCTGATCATGACCGATTGTTCAACTCGGGGCCAGCATCGGGTAGCTGAACAGGGCGAAGTGCGCCAGGTTGACGCAGGTGTGGCACAGCACCGCCGCTGCCAACCCGCCGTGACGATAGGCCAGACCATATCCCACCCCGGCCAGGGTGGCCAGGTAGAACCACTGCCAACCACCGGCCAGGTGCGCAAGGCCGAACAACAGCGCGGCCACCAGCAGCGCCAGCCCCTCATGCTTGAACAGACGTTGCAGGCCGCCCTGGATGTAGCCGCGGAACAGCAGTTCCTCGGTCAGGCTCACCAGCAGCAGGTTGTTGGCCAGCCATAGCCAGGCCTGGTCCGGCCATTTCGGTGCCCAGGCCACCAGGCCCAGAGTCCAGGCGCCGCCTAGGCAGGCGAGCAGGGTAAGGGGCAGGATCAGCGCCAGGCTCATGGCCAGGCCGCGAGCGCGCAGCATTACCAGCCAAGGGCAGGCCAGCAGCAGCCATAGGCCGATCAGCGGTTTGTCGAGGTTCAGGTACATGGAGAAGGGCACCGCGCCTTCGCTGAGGACGGTCTTGTCGATGACGCGGGCGCCATGGAAGCCGGGCAGCCAGTGCAGCGCCAAGGCGACGGCGAGAACGACGAAGAGCAGGTGACCGAGGGTCTGTTGCCAGCGGACCTGGCGGCGCGCCAGTAGGCCGCTGCAGAACAGCGCGAGCAAAGCGGGCAGTGCGATCAGGCCGATACTGCCGTGGGTCAGTGCGAGGGTGTAGCCGAGGCCAAGCAAGAGCAGGGCGATCCAGTGGAGACGGGGCATTGGGTTTCCTTGTGCCGGTGGGTCCATGGAGGGTAGGACTCAGCCAAGCGGCTTCAGGACACCATGCTTTGCAGGAACAACGATATGAAGGCGCAGGCGTGGGTGCGGGGCAACCCCGGTCCCACGACAGCCCGCACCAAAGGCGCGGGCGCGAGCAGTGAATTCCTACCCTGCGATCAATTGCCGCAGCACATAATGCAGGATCCCCCCCGATTTGAAGTATTCCACTTCATTGAGCGTATCGATCCGGCACAGCACCTCGATCTGCTCCTGGCGCCCATCCTCGCGGGTAATGCGCAGCGGCAGGCTCATGCCCGGGCGGATCTGCGCATCGGTCAGCCCAAGCACATCGATGCGCTCGCTGCCGGTCAACCCCAGGCGCTTGCGGTCGTCCCCCGCCTTGAACTGCAGCGGCAGCACGCCCATGCCCACCAGGTTGGAGCGGTGGATGCGTTCGAAACTTTCCGCCAGCACCGCCTTGACCCCCAGCAGGTTGGTGCCCTTGGCCGCCCAGTCGCGGCTGGAGCCGGTGCCGTATTCCTGCCCGGCGATCACCACCAGCGGCGTGCCATCCTGCTGGTAGCGCATGGCGGCGTCGTAGATCGACAGTTTCTCGCCCGTGGGTACATACAAGGTGTTGCCGCCTTCCTCGCCACCGAGCATTTCGTTGCGGATGCGGATGTTGGCGAAGGTGCCGCGCATCATCACTTCGTGGTTGCCGCGCCGTGAGCCGTAGGAGTTGAAGTCGCGCGGTTCCACGCCCTTGCCGCGCAGGTAGCGCCCGGCCGGGCTGTCGGCCTTGATGTTGCCGGCCGGGGAGATGTGGTCGGTGGTCACCGAGTCGCCGAGCAGGGCGAGGATGCGTGCGTCGCGCACATCACCGATCTCCGGCAGCGGGCCGCCGATGTCATCGAAGAAGGGTGGGTGCTGGATATAGGTGGAATCGTCCTGCCAGACATAGGTCGCGGCCTGGGGCACTTCGATCGCCTGCCATTGGGCGTCGCCGGCGAACACCTCGGCATATTCCTTGTGGAACATGCGGGTGTCGACATTGCTGACCGCCTCGGCGATTTCCTGCTGGCTTGGCCAGATGTCGCGCAGGTACACGGGCTTGCCGTCCTTGCCGGTGCCGAGCGGGTCCTGGCTGAGGTCGACGCGCACGCTGCCGGCCAGGGCGTAGGCCACCACCAGCGGTGGCGAAGCCAGCCAGTTGGTCTTGACCAGCGGGTGCACCCGGCCTTCGAAGTTGCGGTTGCCCGACAGCACCGAGGCGACGGTGAGGTCGGCGCTGCCGATGGCTTGCTCGATGGCCTCGTCCAGGGGGCCCGAGTTGCCGATACAGGTGGTGCAGCCATAGCCGACCAGGTCGAAACCGAGCTGGTCGAGGTAGGGTGTCAGGCCTGCGGCCTTGTAGTAGTCGGTGACCACCTTGGAGCCGGGGGCGAGCGAACTCTTCACCCAGGGCTTGCGTTGCAGGCCTTTCTCCACGGCTTTCTTCGCCACCAGCCCGGCGGCCATCATCACGCTGGGGTTGGAGGTGTTGGTGCAGGAGGTGATGGCGGCGATCACCACCGCGCCGTCGCGCAGGGTGTGAGTCTGGTTTTCGTGGGTGTAGTCGATCTCGCCAGCCTGGTCGGCATTGCCCACTGCCACGCCACCGCCACCTTCGCTTTCCAGGCGGCCGACTTCCTTGGCCAGCGGTTTGGGCTGCAACTCGATGAAGTGGTCGAAGGCCTGGCGCACCTGGCCCAGGGCGACGCGGTCCTGCGGGCGCTTGGGCCCGGCCAGGCTGGCTTCCACATCGTTCATGTCCAACGCCAGGGTGTCGCTGAACAGCGGCTCCTGGCCGGGCAGGCGCCACAGGCCCTGGGCCTTGCAGTAGGCCTCGACCAGTTGCACGGTGTCCTCGGGGCGGCCGGAAAGGCGCAGGTAGTCGAGGGTCACCTGGTCGACCGGGAAAAAGCCACAGGTGGCGCCGTACTCGGGGGCCATGTTGGCGATGGTGGCGCGATCGGCCAGCGGCAGGTCGGCCAGGCCGTCGCCATAGAACTCGACGAACTTGCCCACCACGCCCTTCTTGCGCAGCATCTGCGTGACCGTCAGGACCAGGTCGGTGGCGGTGATGCCTTCGCGCAGCTTGCCGGTGAGCTTGAAGCCGATCACCTCGGGGATCAGCATCGATACCGGCTGGCCGAGCATGGCCGCCTCGGCCTCGATGCCACCCACGCCCCAGCCGAGCACGCCGAGGCCATTGATCATGGTGGTGTGCGAGTCGGTGCCGACCAGGGTGTCGGGGAAGGCGTAGGTGCGGCCTTCCTCCTCGCGGGTCCATACCGTGCGGCCCAGGTATTCAAGGTTGACCTGGTGGCAGATGCCGGTGCCCGGCGGCACCACACGGAAGTTGTCGAAGGCGCTCTGGCCCCAGCGCAGGAAGGCGTAGCGTTCGCCGTTGCGCTGCATTTCGATGTCGACGTTCTGGGCGAATGCGGCCGGGGTGGCATAACGGTCGACCATCACCGAGTGGTCGATCACCAGGTCCACCGGCGACAACGGGTTGATCCGCTGCGGGTCGCCGCCGGCCTTGGCCATGGCCGCGCGCATGGCGGCCAGGTCGACCACCGCCGGCACGCCGGTGAAGTCCTGCATCAGCACCCGCGCCGGGCGGTACTGGATCTCGCGGTCGGAGCGGCGCTCCTGCAGCCAGGCGGCCAGGGCCTTGAGGTCGTCGCCGGTGACGGTCTTGCCGTCTTCCCAGCGCAGCAGGTTCTCCAGCAGCACCTTGAGCGACATGGGCAGGCGCTGCAGGTCGCCGAGCTGGCGGGCGGCGTCGGGCAAGCTGAAATAGTGGTAGGCGCGGTCGGCCACCTGGAGGGTCTTGAGGGTTTTCAGGCTATCGAGCGAGGGCATTTACAACTCCTTGTGCTCCGGTGCCCGGCGACTGCGGGTCGCTCGCCGGTGTCACCGCTCTGGACCGGTCCGCACGGCACGGACCTGGCTGAACAGTCAGGTTAGACCGGTTTGCCGGTCCCGACCCTTTTCTGGACCGATGGGGCGTGTCGCTGGTTCCCGACTTCCTTTATCATTCGCCGCCCTGGCGCCGTCTGCGTCAGTGATGTGGAGTGAGAAATGAATACCCTGTTCATGCATTGCCGGCCCGGCTTCGAGGGCGAGGTCTGCGCCGAAATCAGCGAACACGCCGCCCATCTGGGCGTGCCCGGCTATGCCAAGGGCAAGCCGCAGAGTGCCTGCGCCGAGTTCGTCTGCACCGAGCCCGGTGGCGCCGAACGCATGATGCAGGCGCTGCGCTTCTCGCAGCTGATCTTCCCGCGCCAGTGGGCCCGCGGCACGTACGTCGAGCTGCCGGAGACCGACCGCATCAGCGTGCTGCTCGAGCACCTGGCCGCGCTGCCGGTGTGCGGCAGCCTGTGGCTGGAGGTACTCGACAGCAACGAGGGCAAGGAGCTGTCGACCTTCTGCCGCAAGTTCGAGGTGCCGCTGCGCAAGGCCCTGGAGAAGGCCGGCCGCCTGGTCGACGACGCCCGCCGTCCGCGCCTGCTGCTGACTTTCATCAGCGGCCGCCGGGTGTTCCTCGGCCTGGCCGATGCCGACAACTCGGCGCTGTGGCCGATGGGCATCCCACGCCTGAAGTTCCCCCGCGAGGCCCCGAGCCGCTCGACCCTCAAGCTCGAGGAAGCCTGGCACCAGTTCATCCCGCGCGAGCAATGGGACGCGCGCCTGAACGACGACATGACCGGTGTCGACCTGGGTGCCTCGCCCGGCGGCTGGACCTACCAGTTGGTCAAGCGTGGCATGCTGGTGACCGCCATCGACAACGGGCCGATGGCCGAGAGCCTGATGGATACTGGCCTGGTCACCCATCTGATGGCCGACGGTTTCACCTGGCAGCCGAAGCAGACGGTGGACTGGATGGTCTGCGATATCGTCGAGAAGCCGGCGCGCACCGCTTCGCTGATCGAGACCTGGCTGGGCGAAGGGCTGTGCCGCGAAGCGGTGGTCAACCTGAAGCTGCCGATGAAGCAACGCCATGCCGAGGTTCGCAAGCTGCTGGACCGTATCGAGGCTGGGTTCAAGGCGCGCAAGGTGAAGGTGTCGATCGCCTGCAAGCAGCTGTATCACGACCGTGAGGAAGTCACCTGCCACCTGCGCCGGCTGGACCTGAAGCCGCGCTGAGGCCATCGCGGGGCAAGCCCGCTCCCACGGTACCCGGCCCTTGTGGGAGTGGGCTTGGCGCCCTTCGGCCGATACGCCACAATGACGAGCATTTTGCGGAGCCTTTCATGACCGATTTCACCCACGACGCGATCCTCGACGCCACCGGCCTGAACTGCCCGGAACCGGTGATGATGCTGCACAAGCATGTGCGCGAGCTGGTATCCGGCGGCGTGCTCAAGGTCATCGCCACCGACCCGTCGACCCGCCGCGACATCCCCAAGTTCTGCATCTTCCTCGGCCACGAGCTGCTCGGCCAGGAAGAAGACGCCGGAACCTACCTGTACTGGATCCGCAAGAAGGCCGACTGAGCCCGCCGCGATCGCGCTACACTGCGCTCCCCTGACAGGAGAGCGCCATGCTGATAGTTGCCGACGAGAATATCCCGCTGCTCGATGCCTTCTTTGCCGGTTTCGGTGAAATCCGCCGTTATCCCGGCCGGGCCATCGACGCCGCCTGCGTCAAGGACGCCGACGTGCTGCTGGTACGCTCGGTGACTCGCGTCGATCGGCAACTGCTCGAGGGCAGTCGGATACGCTTCGTTGGCACCTGCACCATCGGTACCGATCACCTCGACCTCGAACACTTCGCCGAAGCCGGTATCCACTGGAGCAGCGCGCCGGGCTGCAACGCCCGTGGCGTGGTGGACTACGTGCTGGGCAGCCTGCTGACCCTGGCCGAACTCGAGGGTGCAGACCTGGGCAAGCGCGTCTATGGCGTGGTAGGCGCGGGTGAGGTCGGCGGGCGGCTGGTGCGGGTGCTGCGCGGTCTCGGTTGGAAGGTGCTGGTGTGCGATCCGGTGCGCCAGGCCAGCGAGGGCGGCGACTTTGTCGATCTCGAGACGATCCTCGAGCAATGCGATGTGATCAGCCTGCACACGCCGCTGCAACGCGGCGGCGAGCACCCGACCTGGCACCTGCTCGACCAGCCGCGCCTGGCCCGCATGCGCGCAGGCGCCTGGCTGATCAACGCCAGCCGTGGGCCTGTGGTGGACAACGCTGCCCTGCGTGAACTGCTGTTGGACCGAGAGGATGTGCATGCGGTGCTCGACGTGTGGGAGGGCGAGCCGCAGGTGGACCTGGCGCTGGCCGACCTGTGCACCCTGGCCACGCCGCATATCGCCGGCTACAGCCTGGATGGCAAGCAGCGTGGCACGGCGCAGATCTACCAGGCGTTCTGCCGCTGGCAGGGCTTGCCCGAGCAGGTGCGACTGGCCGACCTGTTGCCGGCAACGGGCTTGGCGCAGATCGAGTTCGACGCCAGCGCGGAGCCGGCGTGGACGTTGGCCACCCTGTGCCGCGCGGTGTACGACCCGCGTCGCGACGATGCGGATTTTCGTCGCAGCCTCAGCGACGACCCGGCCGAGCAACGCGCCGCGTTCGACCTGCTGCGCAAGCATTATCCGGTACGCCGCGAGATCGAAGGGTTGGCGGTGCGGGTGCGGGGGGAGGCACCGCAGTTGGCGCAGGTGGTCAGTGCGTTAGGCGCGGTGTTGGTCTGAGGGGGTAGCGCGGGGCAAACCACAGGTGAGGGTGAGCTTCGCGGGCAAAAATAAAAAACCGGCGCGGGCGCCGGGTTGCACGCAATTCGGGGGTCAGGCCTTGCCGATCTTCTTGACTCGGCTCTCTTCCAGGTCCTTGCAGGCCTTCTGGATCATCTGCTCGGTGATCGGGACCTCGCGACCCTGGGCATCGATGATCGAGCCGCAGACCTGAGGTTGCGAGCGGTTCTGATTCTTGGGCGTATCGGTGTGCTGCAAGCTCATGTCCTGTCTCCTCTTTCAGGTTCAAGCTCAAGGTATCGCTTCGCCGTGACTGGTCTGTGACAGCTTTTCGGCTTCATGCTGGATCAGTCCACCAGAAAGCGCGGCAAAGCTCCAGTCACGCTTTAGAACGAATGGGCATAGCCACTGCCGCTCCGTCCGAGCATGGGACGGCCTCGCATTCCCGAGCGTTGCACAGCGCCGACGAGTGGTAGTCTGCTACCAATCCCCTGTGGAACGACCTTTGCCATGCCCGATCCGATCTCCCCCCGCCAACGCCGTGCCCTGCACCTGGGCTGGCAGTTCGTGCGCCCCTATCGCTGCCAGGCGCTGCTGGCCTTGCTGGCGCTGGTGGTCACCGCCGCCATCACCCTGTCCATGGGGCAGGGCATCCGCCTGCTGGTCGACCAGGGCTTCATGACCGGTTCGGCGCACCAGCTCAACCAGACCATCGGCCTGTTCATGCTGCTGGTGGTGGCGCTGGCGGTGGGGACCTTCGCCCGTTTCTACCTGGTGTCGTGGATCGGCGAGCGCTGCGTGGCCGATATCCGCCGGGCAGTGTTCGACCACCTGGTCTGGCTGCATCCGGGGTTCTTCGAGGACAACCGCAGTTCGGAGATCCAGTCGCGGCTGACCGCCGACACCACCTTGCTGCAGTCCGTCATCGGCTCGTCGCTGTCGCTGTTTCTGCGCAATGCGCTGATGGTGGTCGGCGGGGTGATCCTGCTGTTCGTCACCAACCCCAAGCTGACCAGCATCGTGGTGCTGGCCCTGCCCCTGGTGCTGGCGCCGATCCTGCTGTTCGGCCGGCGCGTGCGCAGCCTGTCGCGGCAGAGCCAGGACCGGGTGGCCGATGTGGGCAGCTATGTCGCCGAGACCCTTGGCCAGATCAAGACGGTGCAGGCCTACAACCACCAGGCGCGTGACCAGGCACTGTTTGGCGACACCGTGGAGGCGGCGTTCGACGTGGCGCGGCGGCGCATCGCCCAGCGTGCCTGGCTGATTACCCTGGTGATCGTGCTGGTGCTCGGTGCGGTGGGGGTGATGCTGTGGGTCGGCGGCATGGATGTGATCGCCGGGCGCATCTCGGGCGGTGAGCTCGCCGCGTTCGTGTTCTACAGCCTGATCGTCGGCAGCGCCTTCGGCACCCTGAGCGAGGTGATCGGCGAATTGCAACGGGCCGCCGGTGCCGCCGAGCGCATCGCCGAGCTGCTGGCGGCGCAGACGGCGATCCTGGCGCCGACACAGCCGGCGGGGTTGGTGGACGGGCGCGCCAGTGGCGACATCGAACTGCGCGAGGTGCGCTTCGCCTACCCGTCACGGCCCGCGGTGGCGGCCGTCGACGGCCTGAGCCTGCATATCCGCCCCGGCGAAACCGTGGCGCTGGTCGGGCCGTCGGGGGCCGGCAAGTCGACCCTGTTCGACCTGCTGCTGCGGTTCTACGACCCGCAATCTGGCGCGATTCTGCTCGATGGCCAGCCGATCACCGGGCTGACGCCTGTCGACCTGCGTCGCCAGTTTGCCCTGGTGGCCCAGCAGCCGGCGCTGTTTCGCGGCACGGTCGAGGCCAATATCCGCTACGGTCGCCCCGAGGCCAGCCTGGCCGAGGTCGAGGCGGCGGCGCGCGGTGCCCATGCCCATGAATTCATCATCCAGCTGCCCCAGGGCTACCAGACACCCTTGGGCGAGGGTGGCGTAGGCTTGTCCGGTGGCCAGCGCCAGCGCCTGGCGATTGCCCGGGCTCTGCTGGTGGATGCGCCGATCCTGCTGCTGGATGAAGCCACCAGCGCGCTGGACGCGCAAAGCGAGTATCTGATCCAGCAGGCATTGCCACAACTGATGGCCGGGCGCACCACACTGGTCATCGCCCACCGCCTGGCGACGGTGCAGCATGCCGACCGTATCGCGGTGATCGACAAAGGCCGACTGGCGGCAGTCGGGCCCCATCGACAACTGATCGAGCAAAGCCCACTCTACGCCCGCCTGGCAGCACTGCAATTCAACTCGGGCTGAGTGTCTTGCTGTCGCTGTTTTGTAACAAATCTGTAGCAATTGCCTGAGACTATCTGCCTCGGCTGTTGCGCAGGTGCTTGCCCTGGTTGCCATCGCCCGATGGCGGCGTTGATGGGGCAGCGAACGAGGACAAGGACGCCTCTGTCGGCGGTGCCGGCGTGCGCCGTTTCCCTCTTCCTTGTTCCGAGATCCGCAATCTTGCGTAAATCCCTCAGAGTGCAAATTCTCTCCCTGCTCGGTGGCAGCCTGGTGGCGATCCTGTTGATCGCCCTGGTGTGCTTCCAGTTCCTGTCCTCCAGTGTGCGCGGCTACGCCGAACTGGTGGACGGACCGTTGCGTGCCTCGCAGCTGATCGACGAAGCCAACCTGCAGTTCAAGATCCAGGTGCAGGAATGGAAGAACGTGCTGCTGCGTGGTCGCCAGCCGGCGGAGCTGGACAAATACTGGCAGCAGTTCCAGGCTCGCGAGCAGCAGGTGCAGCAATTGCTGGGGCAATTGATCGACAGCAGCGATCCTGCGCTCAAGGCGCGCCTGGAGCAACTCAAGGCCAGCCACCGCCAGCTGGGTTCGGCCTACGAGCAAGGGCGCCAGGCATTCCTGGCTGCCGGTGGCGACCCGGTGGCCGGCGACCTGGCGGTCAAGGGCGTGGACCGCGCCACCAGCGACCAGATGAGTGCACTGGTGGAGCAACTGCGCCTCGATGCCCACGGGCGTGCCGACGCCATCAGCGCCAGCGCCGAGCGCACGGTGTGGTTGGGCGTGCTGGTGATGCTGGCCTCGGCCGTGCTGGTCGGGCTATTCAGCCTGTGGTTGGTCAACCGCAGCCTGGTCGAGCCGATCCGCCAGTTGATCGACTACGTCGCCCAGCTCAGCCAGGGGCGTTTCGCCGCCCGGGTCGACAGCCGTCGCGAGGATGAACTCGGGCGCCTGGCGCTGGCGGCCAACACCCTGCGTGATTTTCTTGCCGACACCGTCGGCCGGCTCAAGGACAACGCCGAGGAGCTGGAGAGCGCCAGCGGCCAGCTCAGCCGTATCGCCGGCGACATGGCTCACGGCACCCATGATCAGTTCCAGCGTACCGACCAGGTCGCCACGGCCATGCACGAGATGTCCGCCACTGCCCAGGAAGTGGCCCGCCATGCCGCCGATGCCGCCCGCGCGGCGGACGAGGCCGACCACAGCGCCCAGGCGGGCGAGCAGGTCATGCAGCGCACCATCGACACCATTGCCGTGGTCAACCGCGAGATCGCCGGCACCGCAGCGGTGATTCGCCACCTGGAAAACGACAGCACGCGCATCGGCAAGGTGCTTGAAGTGATTCGCGGCATCGCCGAACAGACCAACCTGCTGGCGCTTAACGCCGCCATCGAAGCCGCCCGTGCCGGCGAGGCCGGGCGGGGTTTCGCGGTGGTAGCCGACGAGGTACGCAGCCTGGCCCAGCGCACCGCGGCATCGATTGCCGAGATCCACCAGATCATCGAGGCGGTGCAGTCGGGCGCGGTGGAGGCGGTCAAGGCCATCGAGAGTGGCCAGCAGCGCAGCGAGGAGGGCGCCGAGCAGGTGCAGCAGGCCGGGCAGATGCTGCAGCGCATCACCACGGCGGTGGAGGCGATCCGCGACATGAACCGCCAGATCGCCACCGCCGCGGAGGAGCAGACCAGCGTCGCCGAGGACATCTCGCGCAACCTGGTCGAGATCACCCGCATCGCCACCGCCAACCAGCAGGCGGTGCAGCACACCGAGCAGGCCGGACAGCGCCTGCACGGACTGTCGGGTCAGTTGGGCGAAGTGACTTCCCGATTGACCGCTTGAATCGCCATCGCGGTGCGCCGATGCGACTCGCACCGCGATGCTTTTGAGGGTGGGGAAATCCGCCATTTTCGCATGTCGCATCAGTTACCTGTGGCGGATTGTCGCCATCCACTGGGTGGCCGAGGACGCTGTGGGCGGCATCAGCCCTGGCCCAGGCCATGCTGGCACACTCCCTGCTTTACGGCGCCCCGGGCCAAGGCCCGAGGCGATCGTGCCCCGATTTCGCGAAACTCCTGCCAACCACAACAACAACCGGGCGTGCACACCGGGGGCAACGACTGCCAATCCTTCACTTCAATTGGATTGAGCTAATGAAAAAAATCCTGCTGACGCTCCTGTGCCTGAGTGTCATCGGCTGCTCCAAGCCCGCGGAGCCCCAAAAGTCCGTCGATGTCCTGCTGATCGGCGGCGGCATCATGAGCGCAAGCCTCGGGACCTACCTAACCGAACTGGAACCGAGCTGGAAAGTCGACGTCTACGAGCGCATGGACCAGGTCGCCGAAGAGAGTTCCAATGCCTGGAACAATGCCGGTACTGGCCACTCGGCGTTCTGCGAGCTGAACTACACCAGCGTCGGCAAGGACGGCAGCATCGACATCAGCAAGGCGGTCAACGTCAACGAACAGTTCGAGGTGTCCAAGCAGTTCTGGGCCTACCAAGTCGAGCAGGGCGTGCTGAGCAACCCGCGTTCGTTCATCAACAACGTGGCGCACATGAGCTTCGTCTGGGGTGACGAGAACGTCGCCTTCCTGCACAAGCGCGTCGAGGCCCTGCGGCACAGCTCGCTGTTCCGCGGCATGGAGATCACCGAGGACCACGAGCAGATCCGCCAGTGGGTGCCGCTGGTGATGGAAGGCCGTGACCCAGGGCAGAAGGTGGCCGCGACCCGCATGGGCATCGGTACCGACGTGAACTTCGGCGAGATCACCCGGCAGCTGTTCGCCGCCATGACCCGTAACCCGAACGTGCAACTGCACCTGGGCCATGAAGTGCGCGACATCGTGCGCAACGACGACGGCAGCTGGAGCGTGGTGGTAGCCGACCTGGCCAAAGGTGGCAAGGAGACTGCGGTCAAAGCCAAGTTCGTCTTCATCGGCGCCGGTGGCGGCGCGCTCAAGCTGCTGCAGAAGTCCGGCATCCCGGAGGCCGAGGGCTATGCCGGCTTCCCGGTCGGTGGCCAGTTCCTGATGACCGACAATGCCGACCTGGTCGCCCGCCACAAGGCCAAGCTGTACGGCAAGGCCTCGGTCGGCGCGCCGCCCATGTCGGTGCCGCATCTGGACACCCGGGTGATCGATGGCAAGGAGGTTCTGTTGTTCGGTCCGTTCGCGACCTTCTCCACCAAGTACCTCAAGCACGGCTCGTTGCTGGATATGCTCAGTTCGCTGACCACCCACAACATCAGCCCGATGATGCATGCCGGCATCGACAACATCGACCTGAGCACCTACCTGATGGGTCAGCTGATGCTCAGTTTCGACGACCGCATGGCGGCCCTGCGCGAATACTTCCCCAACGCCAAGAACGAAGACTGGCAGCTGCTCCAGGCCGGCCAGCGCGTGCAGGTGATCAAGAAGGATGCCGAGCACGGTGGCGTGCTGCAGTTCGGTACCGAAGTGGTGGCCGCCGAGGATGGCAGCATCGCCGCGCTGCTGGGTGCCTCCCCTGGTGCCTCGACCGCCGCGCCGATCATGCTGACCGTGCTCGAGAAGACCTTCAAGGATCGGATCAAGAGCGCCGAGTGGCAGGCCAAGCTCAAGGAAATCGTGCCGACCTACGGCCAGAAGCTGAACAACGACCTTGAGTTGACCAACAAGACCCGCGAATGGAGCAGTGCGCGCCTGCAACTGCTGCATGTGCCGGTGTTGCCGGAGTAAGCGCACAAGCGTGGGAGCGGGCTGGCCTGCTCCCACCGGTGACTGGCTTTTTTCGCAGACAACAAAAAACCCGCGCAAGGCGGGTTTTTTGCAGGATTTGGTCGGAGAGACAGGATTCGAACCTGCGGCCTTCTCGTCCCGAACGAGACGCGCTACCTGGCTGCGCTACACTCCGATGTCCGAAATGCTACTGCATCGATTTTTTCAACGCAACCCCTTGTTGCAAAAAGGAGTTGCGCCAAAAACGCAGGGCTGGATCACAGCTCCTTGACGGTACGGATCTGGTCTTTGTTGATGCGTGTGCGCTTGCCGTCGAGCTGTTCGAATTCGTAGAAGCCGGAGTCGTCGTCATACGACGGGGTGTCCACCGCCTGGATCTCGCGGCCGTCGTTCAGGGTGATGACGGTTGGCGAGGCGCAGCCGGCGAGGGCGCCCAGGCCCAGGGCAAGCAGGAAGGCGGGAAGGGTCCGTTGGATCATCGTGTTTCTCCAGTGCGATGGTGCTAGATGTCATTAAGACGCAGGGCGTCCACGCAAGTTCCTTGCACAGTGCAGCATAGCGCCATCGCACCGGCATTGACCAAGAACAACGTCGCGGTCGGGGCGCCGTGGCCTGTGATATAACAGCGCACATTCCCTGTTCCCCTGCGACGGACTCCCATGAAAGCCAAGGCAGATACCCCTTTTGTAGCGCTGAACATCGCCGTGCTGACGGTCAGCGATACCCGTACCTTCGACACCGATACCTCCGGCCAGCTGTTCGTCGATCGCCTGAGCGCCGCCGGCCACCGCTTGGCCGAGCGCGTGCTGCTCAAGGACGACCTGTACAAGATCCGCGCCCAGGTCGCGACCTGGATCGCCGATGACCAGGTGCAGGTGGTGCTGATCACCGGTGGCACCGGCTTTACCGGGCGCGACAGCACCCCGGAGGCCGTGGCGTGCCTGCTGGACAAGCAGGTCGAGGGTTTTGGCGAGCTGTTCCGGCAGATCTCGGTGGCCGACATCGGCACCTCCACCGTGCAGTCCCGCGCCCTGGCAGGCCTTGCCAACGGCACCCTGGTCTGCTGCCTGCCGGGCTCGACCAATGCCGTGCGCACCGGTTGGGACGGCATCCTCGCCGAGCAGCTCGATGCCCGTCACCGGCCGTGCAACTTCGTGCCGCACCTGAAGCAGGCAGCGGCCTGTGACAGCCGTGGTTGACGTGGCCCGGCCGTTGATGCCGGTGGAAGAGGCCTTGGAGCGCCTGCTGGCGCTGGCCGAGAAGGCACCCATCGCCGAGACCGAACACGTCGTGCTGGCCGAAGCCGAAGGGCGCGTCCTGGCCCATGAACTGGTGGCCGGCCTCGACCTGCCGCCGTGGCCCAACAGCGCCATGGACGGCTACGCCCTGCGCCTGGCCGACTGGCAGGGCGAGCCGCTGCGGGTGACCCAGCGCATCTTCGCCGGCCATGCGCCACAACCCCTGGAGCCTGGCACCTGCGCACGGATCTTCACCGGCGCGCCGCTGCCCGAAGGCGCCGATTGCGTCGAGATGCAGGAAAACACCGAAGTGCTCGAGGATGGCCGGGTACGGTTCCTCGAACCCCTGGCACTGTCACAGAACGTTCGCCCCAAAGGCCAGGAAACCCGTGTCGGCGAACAGGTGATGAGCGCCGGCACGCGGTTGGGTCCGATCCAGCTCGGGCTGGCCGCGACCCTGGGTTTCGGCACCCTGCAAGTACGGCGCCGGCCACGGGTGGCGGTGCTGTCGACCGGTGACGAACTGGTCGAGCCGGGATTGCCGCTGGGGCCCGGGCAGATCTACAACAGCAACCGGCGCCTGCTGGTCAGTTGGCTGCAACGCCTGGGCTGCGAGGTGGTGGATGCCGGGATCCTGCCCGACGACCTCGAGCGCACCCGCCAGTGCCTGGCCGGGCTGGGCGATGTCGACCTGATCCTGTCTACCGGTGGCGTGTCGGTGGGCGAGGCCGATTTTCTTGGCCTGGCCCTGCGCGAAGCGGGCGAGCTGGCGCTGTGGAAGCTGGCGATCAAGCCGGGCAAGCCGCTGACCTTCGGCCATTACCAAGGTGTGCCGGTGATCGGCCTGCCGGGCAACCCGGCCTCGACATTGGTCACTTTCGGCCTGCTGGCGCGGCCCTACCTGCTGCGCCGGTTGGGTGTGCACGATGTCGCGCCGCTGCGTTTCAGCGTGCCGGCGGGTTTCGATTGGCCCAAGGCCGGGACGCGGCGCGAATTCCTGCGCGCGCGCATCGAGGATGGCCGGGTGCGCATCTACAAGAACCAGAGCTCCGGTGTGCTGCGCAGCGCGGCCTGGGCCGACGGGGTGGTGGAGGTGCTTGAGGGCAGCACGCCACGGCAGGACGACCCCGTGGCATTCATCCCGTTCAGCGAGCTACTTGGCTAGCACGCCGCCGGGGGCGCCTGCGCCTGCCGGTGCCAGCTGGGTCAGGCGCATGTGCACGTTCTCCAGTTGCTGGGCGGCAACGCTCCAGTCATGGCGCTGGCGGGCGAACTGGCGCCCGGCCTCGCTGAGCTGGCACATGCGCCACGGCTGGTTGAGCAGTTGCGTGACCAACAGCGCCAGCTGGCCGCTGTCGTCGCTGCCCAGGTAGTGTTCGCCGTTGTTCATGGCCAGGCCCGAGGCGCCCTTGCTGGTGGTGATGACCGGTAGCCCGGCGGCCATGGCCTCGAGGATCTTCACCTTGGAGCCACCGGCATGGCGCAGTGGCGCGAAGAACAGCGCCGAGCGGCGCTGCAGCTCGCGCAGGTCGGGACGGTAACCTACCCACTCGATACGTGGGTCGTTCCAGTGCAGCTTCCAGCTGGCCGGCAACGCGTGCCCGGCAATGGCCAGGCGCACCGCCGGATTGCTCATCCATACCTGCGGCAGGATTTCCTCCAGCGCCCACTCGATTGCCTCCAGGTTGGCGCCATACTCGAAGTTGCCGACAAAAAGCAGGCGTTGGCTGTGCGCGGTAGGGCGCACGTCCTGGTAGTGGTCGCAGTCCACGCCATTGACCACCACATTCACCGGGCGGCCGCTGATCTGGCCGATCAGCTCGGCATCCTGGGCGCTGACTGCCACTACCTCGGTGGGCTGGCGCAGTACCCGTTGTTCCCAGCGCCGATAGCGCCAGCGGTCGAAGGCGTTCAGCGGGCGCAGCCACAAGGGCAGGCGGTCATGGCAGGCGGCGCCCATCACCGACTCCAGGTAATGCTCGCTGAGCATGTAGGGCAAGCCCCGGGCCTGCAGGGCCCGCTCGAATGGCTGGAAGCTGTAGCTGTGCTCGATCTGGATCACATCCCAGGGTTCGTCCAGCAGTTGCTCGAAGCGATGCCGCAAACAAGGCGCCAGGCCGTTGATGATGGCCCGCATGGGATAGTCGATGATGGGTGAGGCGAGCAGGTTGAGCGGGCTGTTCAGGGCTCGCCTGGGCAGTACGATCAGGCGCTCCACCAGGGGCTCCAGGGCTTCGCGCGCGGTGTCGCTCAAGGGGACCTTCGACTGCACCAGCAAGGTGATCCGGTGGCCATGCTGCGCCAGGGCGCGCAGCAGGTGGTATTGCCGGGTCTTGCTGCCGCTGGTGGTGGGCCAGGGCAGGTAGGGCAGGGTCCAGAGTATGCGCATGAGCCCGAATCCTCGCGGTTGGCCGGGTGTCGGCCCTGGATGAAAAAACGCGCCCTCTGGCAGTCAGGCAGGTGCTGCTGCCGCCGGGGCGCGTCCATAGATATCAGTAAAGCGTACGATGTCGTCTTCGCCCAGGTATTCGCCGCTCTGCACCTCGATCATCACCAGGTCGATGACCCCGGGGTTGGTCAGGCGGTGGCTGCGCCCGGGCTTGATGAAGGTGGACTCGTTGGTGTCGAGCAGGAACTCTTCCTGGCCATTGGTCACGCAGGCCATGCCGCTGACCACGATCCAGTGCTCGCTGCGATGATGGTGCATCTGCAGCGACAGCGATTCGCCGGGGCGGACCATGATGCGCTTGATCTTGAACCGCGGCCCTTCCTCGAGCACCGTGTACAGGCCCCAGGGGCGGGTCACGGTGCGGTGCAGGCGGTAGGCGTCATGGCCCTGGCGCTTGAGCTGCTGGGCGATCACCTTGACTTCCTGGCTGCGCGCGGCATCGGCGATCAGCAGGGCGTCGGGGGTGTCGATGACGATCAGGTTGTCCAGGCCGACCGCGCCGACCAGGCGCCGAGGCGAGTCGATGTAGCAGTTGCGCACGTCTAGCAGCACGGTTTCGCCGTTGCAGTGGTTGCCCTGGCCGTCGGCCGGGCGCAGCTCACGTACCGCTTCCCAGCAGCCGATGTCGCTCCAGCCGATGTCGCATGGCACCACGGCCACCTGGGCGGACGGTTCCATGAGGGCATAGTCGATGGAGATATCCGGCACCAGGGCGAAGCGTTCGGGGTCGAGTTCCACCTGCAGGCCGCCCGCGCCTTCCTTGACATGGCTCTGTTCCAGACAGTCGGCCACGTTGCGCAGGACCTCAGGGGCATGGGCCTGCAGCTCCTGTAGCACCGTGCCGACGCGCAGGCAGAACATGCCGGCGTTCCACAGGTGCCGGCCACCGTCGAGGTAGGCTTGGGCGGTGTCGGCGTCGGGCTTTTCGACGAAGCGGGCGACCTGGTAGCCGCCGTCAGCGATCGGCTGGCCCTGCTCGATATAGCCGAACCCCGTTTCGGCACGGGTCGGTTGCAGGCCGAAGGTGGTCAGCCAGCCTTGCCCGGCCAGCGGCATGGCCTGCCGGACGGCCGCCTCGAAAGCGCCCTGGTCCTGGATCAAGTGGTCGGCGGGCAGCACCAGCAGCAGGCTGTCCTCGCCGTGCAGGCGGGCGCAGTGCAGCGCCGCGGCGGCGATGGCGGGTGCGGTGTTGCGGCCCAGGGGTTCGAGAATGAAATCGAGGGCTACCCGTGCAGCGCCGACCTGGCGATATTCGTCCTGGGTGCGGAACACCACTTCGCGGTTGGTCACCGTGAGCACCCGCTCGACCCCGGGCAGGCTGCTGGCGCGGCTGAAGGTCTTCTGCAACAGGCTCATGCCGTCGGGCAGGCGCATGAAGGGCTTGGGCATCGCTTCGCGCGAGACCGGCCACAATCGGGTGCCGGCGCCGCCAGCGATGATGCAAGGGATCAGAACGCTCATAGTCACAGCCTCGAATCGGTGCGCTGCGGGCAGCGCAATACAAGGAAATCACGACCTGTCAGGCGTCTGGCGGCGCAAAGTCAATAAAATGACTTTTTCGGGCGTCATCTTCCATGAAGGCCAAATATTTGTCGAATGATGCGCCTGTCGCGAGCGGCTTTCAATGGCAATTACGGGAAACGGCGGTTTTTGGGCGGGGCATGCAGCAATCCGTGCGCGTTCATGGTCGAGATTGCAGTAGGGCATTTCTGTGCATTTTTCCGGGAGGGCGACATGAGCGAGCGCAAGGCATTGCTGATCCTGCATGGCAAGCAGGCCACCAACGAAGACGTGCGGGCCGCGGTAGGCCAGGTGCGTGAGCGTGGCTGGGAGTTGGACGTGCGCCTGACCTGGGAGGGCGGTGATGCCCAGCGCCTGGTCGGGGAAGCACTGGCGGCGGGCTATCCTCACGTGGTGGCCGGCGGCGGTGATGGCACGTTGCGCGACGTGGCCGAGGCCATGGGCTTGGCGGCTACCCAGGCCAGCCTGGCGCTGCTGCCGCTGGGTACGGCCAACGACTTTGCCAAGGCGGCCGGTGTGCCGCTTGAGCCGCAAGCGGCCCTAGACCTGCTGGACGTACCGGCACGGCCGATCGATCTGGGCCGGGTGGGTGACCAGCTGTTCCTGAACATGGCTACCGGCGGATTCGGCACCCAGGTCACCGCCAGTACCTCTGAAGACCTCAAGAAAGTGCTGGGCGCCGCGGCCTACCTGTTCACCGGGCTGTCGCGCTTCAGTGAGCTGCAGGCGGCCTCGGTCGAGCTGCAGGGTCCGGGGTTCCAGTGGCAGGGCGAGTTGCTGGCGCTGGGCATCGGCAATGGTCGTCAGGCCGGCGGCGGGCACGTGCTATGCCCCGAGGCGAGCGTGGACGATGGTTTGCTGGACGTCGGCATCCTGCCGGCGCCCCAGGAGATGGCCGGGGCCTTGCGCGATCTGTTGGCCGGTGAGGGGCTGTTCGTGCGCGCCCGCTTGCCGTGGGTGGAGATCAAGAGCGCCCAGGGGTTGGACATGAATCTCGACGGCGAGCCCCTGCAAGCGGCCAGCCTGCGGTTCGAGGCCGTACCCAAGGCGCTGCGCGTGCACCTGCCGGCGGATTCGCCGTTGCTCAGTCGTCCAGGCTGATGATTTTCTCGCGCACGGCGAACAGCACCAGGCCCGCCACATCGTAGATCTGCAGGCGCTTCATGATCTGCGAGCGGTGGGTTTCCACGGTCTTGATCGACAGGCCCAGGCCGCCGGCGATCTCCCGGGTGGATTTGCCGCGCACGATCAGGCGCAGGATCTCCAGCTGGCGGGCGGTCAGGTTGTGATGGCCTTCGTTGTTCGCTTGGCGGCCGCTCTGGGCGCGCAACAACGCCTGGTTGATCACGGTGTGGGCGATGGCCGGGCTGAGGTAGCGTTCGTCGTTGCGCAGGGCGGTCAGTGCCTGCTCCAGTTCGGTGGCCGTGGTGTCCTTGAGCAGGTAGCCATGGGCGCCGCTCTCCAGGGCGCGCATGATCAGCTCCGGGTCGGTGTGCATCGACAGGATCAGCACCTTGCAGGTGCAGCCGCTTGCGCGCAGCTGCGTGAGGGCGTCCAGGCCGCTGGTCGAGCGCATGGAAATATCCAGCAGGACGATGTCCGGCGCGAGACGCCGGACCTGCTCCAGCAGTTGGCTGCCATCGTCGGCTTCGCCAATCACGGTATAGCCGGGAATATCCGTTACCAGTGCCCTGACGCCAGCGCGAATCAGGGAATGGTCGTCCACCAGCAATAATCTACAGGTCATCGGGAGCGGGAGTCCTGGCACGTTCTTGGTTGCGGGGTGGCCATGGGAAGAGGGCGTCGATGCGGGTGCCCTGGCCGGGCTGGCTGGTGATGCTCAGGCTGCCCTGCAGCGCTGTCACCCGTTCCTGCATGCCAGCCATGCCGCGCAGGCCGCTTTCTGCTGGCGTCTGCGCCGGCACGAAGCCGCCGCCGTCATCCTGGATCGACAGCGCCAGGCCGGCCGAGGTGCGCTGCAGGCGGACCA
Source organism: Pseudomonas sp. CCOS 191 (assembly GCF_001007005.1). Taxonomy (NCBI): domain Bacteria; kingdom Pseudomonadati; phylum Pseudomonadota; class Gammaproteobacteria; order Pseudomonadales; family Pseudomonadaceae; genus Pseudomonas; species Pseudomonas sp. CCOS 191. Next base: position 4,086,647 of record NZ_LN847264.1, on the reverse strand, counting down.
CCAGGTTGCGTGCGTGTGCATGGCGGAGCATGTTGGTGACCGCCTCCTGGGTGATGCGAAAGGCCGCCATGGTCACTTCTTCGCTGATGCCGCCCAGGCGTTGGTTGCATTCAAGGCTCCAGTGCACCTCGGTATTTTCCAGGGTGCGCAGCAAATGCGCGCGCAGGCTCGCCTCCAGGCCCAGGCTGGCCAGTTGTCGAGGGTTGAGAATGGTGGAAACGTCGCGCACGTTGCCCAGCGTATGGTCCAGGGTGCTGCGCAAGGTAGCGCAGTGCTCCTGCAGGTCCGCCGGCACCCGGCGTTGCAGCCAGTCGACCTGCAGCTTGGCGGCGGTCAGCAGTTGGCCGATATCGTCATGCAGTTCACGGCTCAGGCGCTGACGCTCGCTCTCTTGCACCTTGAGCATGCGCGTGGCCAGTTCCGCCGGGCGCAGGTTGATCGAGCGCGCCCAGTGGCGCAGGTGCCAGCCGACGCCGATCATCGCCAGCAACTGGAGCAACAGCAGGCTGGCCGACAATGGCAGGGTGCGCAGGTACACCACCAGGTTTGCCGCCAGCGATGCAATGCACAGCAGCGTGGTCGTCCAGCGGAGCAGGGCAACTCTGGAGCGGCAACGCTGGAGGAACTTCAAGCGTGGGAGCATAGATAGGGAAGCCACTGAGTTATTGCAGTTGAGGGTATTGCACATGCCTGGCCAGAGGTGCTGGTGCCGTGCATTCAATCAAGCACCGGGCACGTATCCAATCACCCGATAATCTGGGTGCGCATGTTCGAATGTGCACATGTTATCACTTTGATTGAATTTGGTCGCGGGGGGATAACTGCTTGAAACCTCGGATTTTCCGGGCTGTGGCGGGTCTGGCGGGCGAGGCGCTGGCTAGCAGAGTGCCATTATTAAAAGATGTTTCCAGTACGCCTCGATCAACTAAAAAACCCAGCGGGCAAAAACATTTGGAAAAACTTGCCAAACTTTGCAAGTTAAACCCTGAGTGGGTTTAGTTGCCGCGCAATTAGTCAGGTTAATGTTGGCGGTCGGCTGCGCCGAGGCTTTGCTCCGCAAGTGCATCCTGGGCGTGGGGGTGGTCGCAGAACGTGCCGGTTTCCTGGCAATCGGCGCACAGTTGCGCTGTCGGTTGGCCCAGGGTGGTGGCAAGCTCGGCCAGCAGTCGTCGTTGCTCCTCGGTGTCCATGTCCAGGCGGCCGGTCTGCGGGTCGAGCAGCTCCAGTTGCCAGTCCAGCAGGGTCAGGCAGGCCGCAAGCGCGGGCAGGCTGGTACCGTGCAGATGCTGCTGGGCGCACGCGGGCGCGAGCAGTCGTTGCAGGGCCAGGGCATGGTGGGCCACTTCGAGCAGGTCGAGCGCGACCGCTCGCCGGGCGAGGGTGTCGAGCGCGGCATTGAGGCTATGGCAGGCATCCGGATCGTTGGTGATCAGCTCCAGGTGCTGCAGGCATTCCTGGGACCTGGCCAGCAGGACCTGCGCATCCTGCAAAAAGGCCGCCACGGCGGCGTTGTGCAGTGGAGTGCTATCCATCATGGCGCCCCGTCTTCAGGGATTGGCCGTACCAAGATGATCGCTCGCAAAAGCCTGACTCCGTTCATGCAGTGAGAATGGCGTCACATTAATGGCTAATGGATATTGCGAACATCAGGTTGCACCCGATTGCTACTAGGGGTTTCCCTGATGCGGTTTCAGGCGGGTCGTTCGTTGCGAGCGACGGACGTGGCGGGATGTGGCAGCAGTAAAGCATGATGGTAAAGTGATATCAATCACCCCGCATGGCTTTTTCCATCAGGGGTCAAGCTGTGCCCGTGTCCGCCGATACAGGGGGATGCATTCACTTTTTCCCGACTCACGCCTGGGGGCTTTCAATGGCTGGCATTCTCGACACGGTAGACCAACGCACGCAACTGGTGGGTGAGAACCGCCTGGAAATCCTCATGTTCCGGCTGGCCGGCCGGCAGTTGTTCGCCATCAACGTGTTCAAGGTCCAGGAGGTGCTGCAGTTGCCCAAGCTGACCCTCATGCCGCAACGCCATTCCTTCGTCTGCGGCGTGGTCAACCTGCGCGGCCAGACGCTGCCGGTCATCGACCTGTCCCAGGCGATCGGCATGCGTGCGCTGCAGCCGGGGCCGAACAGCACCATCATCGTCACCGAGTACAACCGCTCGGTGCAGGCGTTCCTGGTGGGTGGCGTGGATCGTATCGTCAACATGAACTGGGAAGCCATCATGCCGCCGCCGGCCAGCGCTGGTCGCCAACACTACCTCACGGCGATCACCAAGGTCGACGAGCAGCTGGTGGAGGTCATCGATGTGGAGAAAGTGCTGGCCGAGATCGTCCCCTACAACGCCAAGGTCTCCCGCGACAAGCTCGAAGACCCGGTATTGGCCCGCGCCCGTGGCCGCGAGGTGCTGCTGGTGGACGACTCCACCGTGGCCCTGGCGCAATTGCGCGATACCCTCTCGCAGCTGGGAGTGAAGCTGCACGTGGCCAGCGACGGCCTCAAGGCCCTGCGTCTGCTCAAGGGCTGGGCGGACGCAGGGGAGAATGTCTGCGAGAAGTTGCTGATGGTCTTCACCGATGCCGAGATGCCCGAGATGGATGGTTACCGGCTGACCACCGAAATCCGCAACGACCCGCGCCTGCGTGGCCTCTACGTGGTACTGCACACCTCGCTGTCGGGCAGCTTCAACGAATCCATGGTCAAGAAAGTCGGTTGCGACAACTTCCTTTCCAAGTTCCAGCCCGATCGCCTGGTGGATGTGGTACGTCAACGCCTGACCCTGGACCACGCCACGGTGTAACGGCGGTACCGGTCCGGTATAAGCTTGGTGTTTCGACTGGCGCAAGGTGGCAGGGATGTTTCTGAGTGCGTTGTATCGGTACCCGGTGAAATCGGCCCAGGCCCAGTGCCTGCAGGCGTCTGTGGTCGGCCATATGGGCCTGGACGGTGACCGGCGCTGGCTGGTGGTGGAGGAGGAGAACGGCCGCTTCCTGACCCAGCGCGCCTGGCCCCGGCTGGGGCAGGTTGGCGCCAGTTACGGCGAGCAGGGCCAACTGCTGCTCCAGACGCCGGGACAGGCACCCTTGGAGGTGCCGGTACCGCCCGCCGACGAGGCCCTGCGCGGCATCACCATCTGGCGCGACACCTTGCGCGTGCCCGATGCCGGCGATGCCGCTGCGGCCTGGCTCAGCGAGCTGCTGGGCAAGGCGGTAAGGCTGGTGTACTGCCCCGAGCAGCGGGCCCGCTACCTGCCCAGCGGCTACGGCCTCAACAGTGACCGGGCCGCCTTTCCCGATGGTTTTCCACTGCTGCTGATCGGCCAGGCCTCGCTGGATGAGTTGAGCCGTCGGGTGGGGCGCCCCATGGAGATGCTGCGTTTTCGCCCGAACCTTGTGGTAGAGGGGGCCGAGGCCTTTGCCGAGGACCGTTGGAAGCGCATCCGTATTGGCGACATGACCTTCCGCGTGCTCAAGCCGAGCGTGCGCTGCATCCTCACCACCCTCGATCCCGCCACGGGCGAACGCAGCCCGGACCGTGAGCCGTTGACCACGCTCAAGACGTTCCGCGAGAAGGAAGGCGATGTGCTGTTTGGCCAGAACCTGGCGGTGGATGGCGAGGGGGAGCTGAAGGTGGGGATGGCGGTTGAGGTTATCGAGTAAGGCAGGGCGAGTGTGATTGTGTGAGGGCTGCAAGGTGCTGGGCGATAGTCTTGCAGCGTTTTCGAAATCGAGCGCCGCCCGCGCGGCGCATCGCTGGCAAGCCAGCTCCCACATCTATTTCGGGCCAATCACTCCTGTGATGTTATCGCTGCCCGCCTTGGCGCATGTCTTGAGATAGGTGGGGCGGCAGTGGTGCCCACGCTGAAACCGCGTCGTACAAACAAGGCGTACAGCCGCGTCGGCGCAGACGTAATTGGACCGAAAAAAATGTGGGAGCTGGCTTGCCAGCGATGCGCCGCGCGGGCGGCGCTCGGTCTCGTAGGCGCTGCAGCACCCTCGGCGAATGATCACATATCGTCGAAATACCGCTCATGCCAATCCACCAGCGGCTGCGGTGAATTGAGTTTCTGCCCGTAGATGACCGAATACGACAGCACGTTCTGCACGTACTGGCGCGTCTCATCGAACGGAATCGATTCGACCCACACATCGAAACTCAGGTGCTTGGCGCCCTTGAGCCACTGGCGTACACGCCCGGGGCCGGCGTTGTAGGCGGCCGAGGCCAGCACGCGGTTGCCGTTGAACTGACTGTGCACCTGGCTCAGGTAGGCAGCACCGAGCTGGATGTTCTTGTCCGGATTGAACACCTGGGCCGGCGAAGCCAGCGGGATGCTGAACTTGCGCGCGGTTTCCTTGGCGGTGCCCGGCATCAGCTGCATCAGGCCACTGGCGCCGACGCTGGAGCGGGCGTCCTCCATGAAGGCGCTCTCCTGGCGGGTGATGGCGAACACCCAGCTCGAATGCAGGCCGCGAACCTTGGCTTCGCGCACCAGGGTGTCGCGGTGGGCCATCGGGAAGCGGATGTCCAGGTCGTCCCAGTACTGGGCCTGGCTGATGGTGCGGATGGCGGGGAAGTACCAGCGCATGTCGTAGGCCAGGCGGGCCTGGGCGACCATTTCGTCACGGTTGAAGTGGCGGCTGACGTGGTACCACTCGCGGCGCCCTTCGACGATCTGGCCACGGGCGTGGAACTCCAGTGCGCGACGGATGCCGGGGGTGTTGCGGACCTTGTTGGTCACCGCCTGGCTCAGCGCCAGCGGCTTGTTGTTCAGCTGATAGGGCGTCTGCGCCCGGTCGGCGGCGAGGAAGCCATAGAAATCACGCTCGCGGGCGACGGTCTTGTACAGCAGCGGGACCTGCGGGTTGTTCGGCTGGGCCAGCTCCAGGCTGCGCGCCTGCCAGTACTTCCAGCGGTTGCTGCTGGCCAGGTCCTGGGGCAGGCGCTTGGTCAGTTCGTAGGCTTCTTCCCAGCGGGCCAGGCGCAGCAGCAGGCGCAGGCGCCATTCGCTGACGGTGTTGTCGCGCAGTTCCGGGTCGTAGCGGGTCATCAGGTCGAGGGCGCGCGGGTCGTAGCGGCGGGCCAGGGTCAGGCCGATCTCGCGGGCGATGGCGACCTTCTCGTCACGGGAGAAGTGCATGCGCTGGGCATAATCGTCGAGCAGGGCCATCGCCTGTTCCGGATTTTGCCGGGCCAGGCGACGAAGGCCCAGGCTGACCACGTCGGACATGGCCTCGTTGACCGGTGTGAAGCGCGAAGGCTGGTTGAGCAGCTCGGGCTTCTGCGCCACGTCGATCAGCAGCTTGCCCTGGGGGGCGAGGGTGGTGAGGGTTTTCACCAGGTTGTTGGCCAGGCCGTAGTTGCGCGCCTGTGCCGCAAGCTTCGCGCGCTGCCAGCGCTTGGCCTCGGTCAGCTGGCCTTCGGCGGCCCACATGGCGAACAGGGTGTCGCAGGCGGTGGGCTGGGATTTGCCGACGTTCCACAATTTTTCGGCGCTGGCGAAGCCTTCGGCGCGCTGGCCGTGGGAGAGCTGGTACTGGCCGTTGAGGCAGTCCAGTTCGGTGAAGTTCAGCTTGGGGTCGTAATAGCGGGTGAAGGTGTTCCATTCACCGCGCTCGGCCAGCCAGCGCAACCAGCGCAATTTCATCCAGTTGGCCTGGGGCAGGTCGCCATGGGCCTTGAGGAAGCCCTCGATCTCTTCGTTGCTGGCGCTCTTGAGGCGGGCGGTCAGCTCGTCGTAGGTGAGGTAGGGCGTGAGCGGGTAATCGCGCAGCGCCTGCGCGTAGCGCAGGTAGGGGCCCTTGTCGCCCTTGGCCAGGGCGCGCTTGGCCTCGTCGTAGTATTGACGTTGCTGGGTGATGTCGGCGGCCTGTGCGACGCTCGCGGCGAGGGTGGTCAGCAACAGGCAGGAAGCAATTTGTAACAGGCGGCTGCGCATGATACGTCCGGGCAGTGGAACCATGGAAAGTGACGGCGGAGCCAGCACTGTTGGGTATTACTGCTTAGCTTAGCCGTTTGCCGGTGGCCGGCGAAAGCACTGTGCTTGTATCGAGTTGTTATCCGACGCCCTGTCGCGGCGACGGGCTTTTGATGCCCTGAAGGGGTAAGTCAGGTAGAATGCGCGCCCGGTTTTTGGAGATGATCATGACCCTGCTCAAATTCAGCGATGTGTCCCTCGCGTTCGGCGCCATGCCGCTGTTGGACAAAGTGTCCTGGCAGATCGCCCGTGGCGAGCGGGTGTGCATCATCGGCCGCAACGGCACGGGCAAGTCGAGCATGCTGCGCCTGGTCAAGGGCGAGCAGAAGGGCGATGACGGTGATATCTGGCGCGCCCCCGGCCTGAAGATCGGCGAGCTGCCGCAAGAGCTGCCGGTGGCCGACGAGCGTAGCGTATTCGATGTGGTAGCCGCTGGCCTTGACGGCGTCGGCGAGCTGCTGGCGCAGTTCCATCACCTGAGCCAGAACATCCACGGCGACGAGGATCTGGAAAAGCTCATGCACGTCCAGCACGAGCTCGAAGCCCGTGACGGCTGGCGCCTGCAGCAGGTGGTCGAAAGTACCCTGAGCCGCCTGCAGTTGCCGGCCGACAAGACCCTGGCCGAGCTGTCCGGCGGCTGGCGCCGGCGCGTGCTGCTGGCCCAGGCGCTGGTGTCCGAGCCCGACCTGTTGCTGCTGGACGAACCGACCAACCACCTGGACATCGGCGCCATCGCCTGGCTGGAAGAGGCGCTCAAAGGCTTCGGTGGCGCGGTGCTGTTCATCACCCACGACCGTTCCTTCCTGCAGAACCTGGCCACGCGCATCCTCGAGCTGGACCGTGGCGGGCTGATCGACTGGAACGGCGACTACGCCAGCTTCCTGGTGCACAAGGAGGCCGAGCTGGCCGCCGAGGCCACTGCCAACGCGCTGTTCGACAAGCGCCTGGCCCAGGAAGAAGTGTGGATCCGCCAGGGCATCAAGGCCCGACGTACCCGCAACGAAGGCCGCGTGCGCGCGCTCAAGGCGCTGCGCGTGGAGCGCGGCGAGCGTCGCGAACGCCAGGGCAAGGCCAATATCCAGATCGAGGTGGCGGACAAGTCCGGCAAGCAGGTGATGGTGCTGGAGGACGTCAGCTTCGCCCACCAGAATGGACCGAAGCTGGTCAAGGACTTCTCCATGGTGCTGCAGCGCCAGGACCGTATCGGCCTGCTGGGTGCCAACGGCACCGGCAAGACGACCCTGCTCAAGCTGATGCTGGGCGACCTGGAGCCCACCAGTGGCAAGGTCGAGCGTGGCACCAAGCTGGAAGTGGCCTACTTCGACCAGATGCGCCATCAGCTGGACCTGGAAAAGACCGTCATCGACAACCTGGCCGAAGGCCGCGATTTCATCGAGATCGATGGCCAGAACCGCCATGTGCTCAGCTACCTCGGCGACTTCCTGTTCAGCCCGCAGCGTGCGCGCACGCCGGTCAAGGCGCTGTCCGGGGGCGAGCGCGCGCGCCTGCTGCTGGCCAAGCTGTTCAGCAAGCCGGCCAACCTGCTGGTGCTGGACGAACCGACCAACGACCTCGACGTCGAGACCCTCGAGTTGCTCGAAGAGGTGCTGTCCAACTACAAGGGCACGGTGCTGATGGTCAGCCACGACCGGGCCTTCCTCGACAACGTGGTGACCAGCACCCTGGTGTTCGAAGGTGAGGGGCGCGTGCGCGAGTACGTCGGCGGCTACGAGGACTGGATCCGCCAGGGCGGTTCGCCGAAGCTGCTCGGCGTGACCGAAAGCAAGGGCGGCAAGTCCGAGCTCAACAGCGCCGTGGTGCAGGCGCCGGTGGAGGAGGTGGCGCCTGTTGCCGCCGCTGCGCCTGCGGTCGATGCCAGCAAGAAGAAGCTCAGCTACAAGCTGCAGCGTGAGCTGGAGATGCTGCCGGGGCAGATCGATGCGCTGGAGCAGCGGATGGCCGAGGCACAGGAAGAAGTGAGTGCGGCGGGCTTCTATCAGCGGCCGATTGCCGAGACTGCGGCGGTGCTGGCCAAGATCGAGAAGCTGCAGGGCGAGCTGGACGTGCTGGTGGAGCGCTGGGCCGAGCTGGAAGGCTGAAGCCATCGCGGGGCAAGCCCGCCCCCACGCAGCCCTGTTTGACGGGCTTTGTGGGGGCGGGCTTGCCTCGCGATGAAAGTATTACTCGGCCTTCTTCTGCAACCGCACCGCCAATACATCGCACGGCGCGCCGTGCAGCACGTCGTTGGCGGTGGAGCCCAGCAGCAGGGCCAGGCCGTGGCGGCCATGGCTGCCGACCACGATCAGGTCGCACTTCTGATCCTTCGCCAACTGGTGGATTTCCTGGCGCGGTTGGCCGTAGACCAGGTGCGAGTCGCCGCGATTGATATCCGGGTACTTGTTGTACAGGCGCTCCATGCGTTCCTTGGCCTGGTCGAACTGTTGCTGCTGCAACTGCGACAGGTCCATCGGCACGTCGCCGCCGAAGGCCATGGCCATGGGCTCGACGATATGCACCAGGGAGACCTTGGCGCCGCTGGCCAGGGCGATGGCCTTGGCCCGCTTGATCACCGGGTCGCATTCTTCGGTCAGGTCGACAGCGACCAGAAGATGTTCATAGGACATGTGCAGTACTCCTGACAATCGCGATAGTAGAAGTATGGTCGCTTTCGCGCGGATCTTCCGTGAAACCTGACTAACCCGCTCATTTGCAACGCTTTATAAGGTCTACAGATATGACGGTATGGCTGGTGGTGTCAATCCTTGCGCTGATTCTCAGCCCGTTGGCCTGGTTGCGCCCCTCGCGCAAACAGAGCGAGCAGATGAGCCTGCGCCTGGAGGGGCGGCGCATGGGGCTGGCCATGCAACTGGCGCCGCAACAGTGGCCGCACTGGCTGGTAAACGAGCCGCCCAGCCCCTGCCCGCAGTACCATCGGGCGCGGCGCAAAGGGCGCGCGGACAGCTGGTGCTACTGGCAGATCACTCCGGGCGTGTGGTGGAACCAGTGGCGCGAGCCCTGCGAGGATCAGCGCCTGGCCGAGGCCTTCGCCCGCCTGCCGGCAACGGTCTACAAGGTCGAGGCCGACAGTCGCATGATTGCCCTGTACTGGAGCGAGCGGGGCGACAAATCTGTTTTGCAGGATATTGCCCAGACCCTCGAAACCCTCGCCTGAGCCCGTGTGACGCAAAACGGCGCACAGGAGCAAAGATGCTCCTGTGCGCCGTTTTGCGTTTGTGCGTGCAAGCACAGGGCCAGGCAGGCCGGAAATACTTTCAATCAGTCGCAGTGTAGCCATCCTGGCCGGATGTGTTTAGAAAAAAAGCACGTGTGCCGTCGGGGGTGGCCTATCGCTGACATGAATGGAGGGCGATCACTGTCATCATGTTTCGTACCCAGAGGGTAGAAGATGACTGGAAAGTCGCGTTTTCACGGCCTTCGCGAGTATTTGACAACGCGGTTCTTTTCGGGGAATGTGTGCACACCCAAGTCAAACGGGCGTATGAATTGAGCGTTTGTATGTCAGACGGCTCTTACAGAATCCCGATTAGCGCGTCGACGGGTGTGCCTGGGGCGAGGGACCGGTAGACCGGCTCTCGCTGCCAGCGATCGACGTGTACTGTTCAGCTTCCATATCGTGGAGATCAGTTGATGATTTACGAAGGTAAAGCCATCACGGTTAAGGCTCTTGAAAGCGGCATCGTCGAACTGAAGTTCGACCTCAAGGGTGAGTCCGTCAACAAGTTCAACCGTCTCACTCTGAACGAGCTGCGTCAGGCCGTGGACGTGATCAAGGCCGATGCCTCGGTCAAGGGCGTGATCGTCAGCAGTGGCAAGGACGTGTTCATCGTCGGCGCCGACATCACCGAGTTCGTCGACAACTTCAAGCTGCCCGAGGCTGAACTGGTCGCCGGCAACCTGGAAGCCAATCGCATTTTCAGTGACTTCGAAGACCTGCAGGTGCCGACCGTGGTCGCCATCAACGGCATCGCCCTGGGCGGCGGCCTGGAGATGTGCCTGGCCGCCGACTACCGGGTCATGGCCAGCAGCGCCAAGATCGGCCTGCCGGAAGTCAAGCTGGGCATCTACCCAGGCTTTGGCGGCACCGTGCGCCTGCCGCGCCTGATCGGCTCGGACAACGCCATCGAGTGGATCGCCTCGGGCAAGGAAAACCGCGCCGAGGACGCCCTGAAAGTCGGCGCCGTCGATGCCGTGGTCGCTCCCGAGCTGCTGCAGGCCGGTGCCCTGGACCTGGTCAAGCGCGCCATCAGCGGCGAGCTGGACTACAAGGCCAAGCGCCAGCCCAAGCTGGAAAAGCTCAAGCTCAACGCCATCGAGCAGATGATGGCCTTCGAGACTGCCAAGGGCTTCGTTGCCGGCCAGGCCGGCCCGAACTACCCGGCGCCGGTCGAGGCCATCAAGACCATCCAGAAAGCCGCCAACTTCGGCCGTGACAAGGCACTGGAAGTCGAGGCCGCAGGCTTCGCCAAGCTGGCCAAGACCTCGGTCGCCGAGAGCCTGATCGGCCTGTTCCTGAACGACCAGGAGCTCAAGCGCAAGGCCAAGGCCCACGACGAGATCGCTCACGACGTGAAGCAGGCCGCCGTGCTCGGCGCCGGTATCATGGGTGGCGGCATCGCCTACCAGTCGGCGGTCAAGGGCACCCCGATCCTGATGAAGGATATCCGCGAGGAAGCCATCCAGCTCGGCCTGAACGAGGCCTCCAAGCTGCTCGGCAAGCGCGTCGAGAAGGGGCGCCTGACCCCGGCCAAGATGGCCGAGGCCCTCAACGCCATTCGCCCGACCCTGTCCTACGGTGACTTCGGCAACGTCGACATCATCGTCGAGGCCGTGGTCGAGAACCCGAAGGTCAAGCAAGCCGTGCTGGCTGAAGTGGAAGGCCAGGTGAAAGAGGATGCGATCCTCGCCTCCAACACCTCGACCATCTCCATCAACCTGCTGGCCAAGGCGCTCAAGCGTCCGGAAAACTTCGTCGGCATGCACTTCTTCAACCCGGTGCACATGATGCCGCTGGTGGAAGTCATCCGTGGCGAGAAGTCCAGCGACGTGGCCGTGGCCACCACCGTGGCCTACGCCAAGAAGATGGGCAAGAACCCGATCGTGGTCAACGACTGCCCGGGCTTCCTGGTCAACCGCGTGCTGTTCCCGTACTTCGGCGGCTTCGCCAAGCTGGTCAGCGCTGGCGTCGACTTCGTGCGCATCGACAAGGTGATGGAGAAGTTCGGCTGGCCGATGGGCCCGGCCTACCTGATGGACGTGGTCGGCATCGACACCGGCCACCACGGCCGCGACGTGATGGCCGAAGGCTTCCCGGACCGCATGAAGGACGATCGTCGCTCCGCCGTCGACGCCCTGTACGAAGCCAACCGCCTGGGCCAGAAGAACGGCAAGGGCTTCTACGCCTACGAGACCGACAAGCGCGGCAAGCCGAAGAAAGTCGCCGATGCCAGCGTGCTCGACGTGCTCAAGCCGGTCATCTTCGAGCAGCGTGAAGTCACCGACGAAGACATCATCAACTGGATGATGGTGCCGCTGTGCCTGGAAACCGTGCGCTGCCTGGAAGACGGCATCGTCGCCACCGCCGCCGAAGCCGACATGGGCCTGGTCTACGGCATCGGTTTCCCTCCGTTCCGCGGTGGCGCGCTGCGCTACATCGATTCGATCGGGGTCGCCGAGTTCGTCGCACTGGCCGACAAGTACGCCGACCTGGGGCCGCTGTACCACCCCACTGCGAAGCTGCGCGAAATGGCCAAGAACGGCCAGCGCTTCTTCAACTGAGCGCCCACGAGCTAGAGCGAGAATATTGATATGAGCCTGAATCCAAGAGACGTGGTGATTGTCGACTTCGGTCGCACGCCGATGGGCCGCTCCAAGGGTGGCATGCACCGCAACACCCGTGCCGAAGACATGTCCGCGCACCTGATCAGCAAGCTGCTGGAGCGCAACGACAAGGTCGACCCGAAAGAAGTCGAGGACGTGATCTGGGGCTGCGTCAACCAGACCCTGGAGCAGGGCTGGAACATCGCCCGCATGGCGTCGCTGATGACCCAGATCCCGCACACCTCCGCCGCGCAAACCGTCAGCCGCCTGTGCGGCTCGTCGATGAGCGCGCTGCACACCGCCGCCCAGGCGATCATGACCGGCAACGGCGACGTGTTCGTCATCGGTGGTGTCGAGCACATGGGCCACGTCAGCATGATGCATGGCGTCGACCCCAACCCGCACCTGTCCTTGCACGCTGCCAAGGCTTCCGGGATGATGGGTCTGACCGCCGAGATGCTGGGCAAGATGCACGGCATCACCCGTGAACAACAGGATCTGTTCGGTGTGCGTTCGCACCAGCTCGCCCACAAGGCGACGGTCGAAGGCAAGTTCAAGGACGAGATCATCCCGATGCAGGGTTACGACGAGAACGGCTTCCTGAAGGTCTTCGACTACGACGAGACCATTCGCCCGGAAACCACCCTCGAAGGCCTGGCGTCGCTCAAGCCGGCGTTCAACCCGAAAGGTGGCACCGTCACCGCGGGCACCTCGTCGCAGATCACCGACGGCGCCTCGTGCATGATCGTCATGTCCGGCCAGCGCGCCATGGACCTGGGGATCCAGCCACTGGCGGTCATCCGTTCGATGGCGGTCGCCGGTGTGGATCCGGCGATCATGGGCTACGGCCCGGTCCCGTCGACGCAGAAAGCCCTCAAGCGCGCTGGTCTGACCATCGCCGACATCGACTTCTTCGAGCTCAACGAAGCTTTCGCCGCACAGGCCCTGCCGGTGCTGAAAGATCTGAAAGTGCTCGACAAGATGAATGAGAAGGTTAACCTGCACGGCGGCGCTATCGCCCTGGGTCACCCGTTCGGTTGCTCGGGGGCGCGGATTTCCGGCACCCTGCTCAACGTCATGAAGCAGAATGGCGGTACCCTGGGCGTCGCCACCATGTGTGTCGGCCTGGGCCAAGGCATCACCACTGTCTTCGAACGCGTCTGATCGCGGCGCAGGACAGCAGCCGGGGCCATGTGCCCCGGCTTTTGTTTTTTACAGGATTTGTTCAAGAGGGCGAGCGACATGCAGATACAACCTGGTGTGTACCGGCATTACAAAGGCCCTGAGTACCGTGTTTTCAGCGCTGCGCGACACTCCGAGAGCGAGGAGTGGATGGTGTTCTACCAGTGCCTGTATGGTGACTACAGCTTCTGGGTCAGGCCACTTTCGATGTTCCAGGAGTCCGTCGAGGTTGACGGCGAGCAGGTGCCACGCTTTGCTTTGGTCAAGGCCGAAGAGGGCCTTGGTGAGCAGCTGGGCAAGGCGCACGAGTGATAGACCGCGCTTGACCTCACTCTTTTGCCACTATATATAGCGGTGCCGCGTCCGGCACCTGACGCGTTTTTCATCTTCAGATTCAGGAATACTCCGATCCATGGGCAAATCGCTGGTCATTGTGGAATCCCCGGCCAAGGCCAAGACCATCAACAAGTACCTGGGCAGCCAGTACGTGGTGAAGTCGAGTATCGGCCACATCCGTGACCTTCCCACCAGCGGTTCCGCCAGTGCGAGCAAGGAACCGGCGGCCAAGCGCGGCAAGGCCGCGGCCGAGGCTCCGGCCTTGTCGCCGAAGGAGAAGGCGCGCCGCACCCTGGTCGCACGCATGGGCGTCGACCCCGAGGCGGGCTGGAAGGCCAAGTACGAGATCCTTCCCGGCAAGGAGAAGGTCATCGAGGAACTGCGCCGCCTGGCCAAGGATGCCGACACCATCTATCTCGCAACCGACTTGGATCGCGAGGGGGAAGCCATCGCCTGGCACCTGCGCGAGGCCATCGGCGGCGATGACAGCCGCTACAAGCGCGTGGTGTTCAACGAGATCACCAAGAAAGCCATCCAGGAAGCCTTCTCCCAGCCGGGCGAGCTCGATATCGATCGGGTCAATGCCCAGCAGGCGCGGCGTTTCCTCGACCGCGTGGTCGGCTACATGGTCTCGCCGCTGCTGTGGGCGAAGATCGCCCGTGGCCTGTCCGCCGGCCGCGTGCAGTCGGTGGCGGTGAAGCTGGTGGTCGAGCGCGAGCGCGAGATCCGTGCCTTCAACCCGGAAGAATACTGGGAAGTCCACGCCGACCTGGGCACTGCCAAGAACGCCAAGGTGCGCTTCGAAGTGGCCCGCGAGAAGGGCGAGGCATTCAAGCCGCTCAACGAAGCCCAGGCCATGGCCGCGCTGGAGAAGCTCAAGGCCTCCAGCTACAGCGTGAGCAAGCGCGAAGACCGGCCGACCAGCAGCAAGCCTTCGGCACCGTTCATTACCTCCACCCTGCAGCAGGCCGCAAGCAACCGCCTGGGCTTCGGGGTGAAGAAGACCATGATGATGGCCCAGCGTCTGTACGAAGCCGGCTACATCACCTACATGCGTACCGACTCGACCAACCTGTCGACCGACGCTGTCGAAATGGCGCGCAGCTACATCGAGAAGGAGTTCGGCAAGCAGTACCTGCCTGCCGCGCCCATCGTCTATGGCAGCAAGGAAGGGGCCCAGGAGGCGCACGAAGCGATCCGCCCGTCCGACGTCAGCACCCATCCGACCAAGCTCAGTGGCATGGAGCGTGACGCCGAGCGCCTGTACGAGCTGATCTGGCGCCAGTTCCTGGCTTGCCAGATGCCGCCGGCGCAGTACCTGTCCACCAGCGTCACCGTGGTGGCGGGCGAGTTCGAGCTGCGCGCCAAGGGCCGTATCCTCAAGTTCGATGGTTACACCCGTGTCCTGCCGCAGCAGAGCAAGCCGGGCGAAGACGACGTGCTGCCGGAAATGGCCCAGGGTGAAGCGCTCAAGCTGATCCAGCTCGATCCCAGCCAGCACTTCACCAAGCCGCCGGCGCGCTTCACCGAAGCCAGCCTGGTCAAGGAAATGGAAAAGCGCGGTATCGGCCGCCCATCCACCTACGCGGCGATCATTTCCACCATCCAGGATCGCGGCTACGTCACGCTGCACAACCGCCGTTTCTATTCCGAGAAGATGGGCGACATCGTCACCGAGCGCCTGTCCGAGAGCTTCGCCAACCTGATGGACTACGGCTTCACCGCCGGCATGGAGGAGAACCTCGACGACGTGGCCCAGGGCGAGCGTGACTGGAAGAACGTCCTCGACGAGTTCTATGGCGACTTCAACAAGAAGTTGCAGACCGCCGAGTCCAGCGAGCACGGCATGCGCGCCAACCAGCCGACCCTGACCAACATTCCGTGCAAGGAATGTGGCCGGCCGATGATGATCCGTACCGCGTCCACCGGCGTGTTCCTCGGCTGCTCGGGTTACAGCCTGCCGCCGAAGGAGCGTTGCAAGGCGACGGTCAACCTGGTGCCGGGCGACGAAATCGCCGCCGACGACGAGGGCGAGTCCGAGTCGCTGGTGCTGCGCGGCAAGCACCGCTGCCCGATCTGTTCGACGGCGATGGATGCCTACCTGCTCGACGAGAAGCGCAAGCTGCACATCTGCGGTAACAACCCGGATTGCGCTGGCTACGAAATCGAGGAAGGCAACTACCGCATCAAGGGCTACGAAGGCCCGAGCCTGGAATGCGACAAGTGCGGCAGCGAAATGCAGCTCAAGACCGGCCGTTTCGGCAAGTTCTTCGGCTGCACCAACCCAAGCTGCAAGAACACCCGCAAGCTGCTCAAGAGCGGCGAGGCGGCGCCACCGAAGATGGACAAGGTGGACATGCCAGAGCTCAAGTGCGAGAAGGTCGACGATACCTACGTGCTGCGTGACGGCGCCTCGGGCTTGTTCCTGGCTGCCAGCCAGTTCCCGAAAAACCGCGAAACCCGTGCGCCGCTGGTGCTGGAGATCGTCCCGCACAAGCACGAGATCGATCCGAAGTATCACTTCCTCTGCGAAGCGCCACAGAAGGACCCGGAAGGGCGCCCAACGGTGATCCGCTACAGCCGCAAGACCAAGGAGCAGTACGTGCAGTCCGAGGTTGACGGCAAGCCTACCGGCTGGAAGGCGTTCTACGACGGCAAGGCGTGGAAGGTCGAAGACAAGCGCTGATCTGAAGGCGAGACTGGGGCCGCTCCGCGCCCCAGTCATTTGATGACAAGCAAAGCGCAATCCCTGAAACTGCAGGCAATCGCCTTGCAGCCTTCAGGAGTCAGTCGAAATGGCCCAGGAACTCTACACCCGCACCAACCAGAAACTGTTCTTCGCCGGCCTCGCGCTGGAGTCCATGGCCAAGGCCGCGGACAGCCAGGCGCTGAATGCCCAGGGGCTGCTCCAGGCCGAGCGCGAGTCGGCGCTGTTCCACCTATATGGCGCGCTGCTTGGGCTGTGCCACGAGATCGCCGGCTTCTACCGCCTGCCCCAGGCCTCGGCGGCACGGGCGGAATTGCTGTTCAGCGACGAGGTGCTGCAGAGCGTGGCGATCCCGGAAATGGCCGAGCTGCTGGAGCTGGCCCGCCAACCGGAAACCTGGCTGGCGCGTCTGCTGGCGGCTTATGCCGATTTGTTCCGACCACCGGTCGCGAAGAAAACCGTGAAGGGTGACGTTACCCAGCCGCTGATCCAGGCCGTCAATCTGGACGAGCCTGAGCCGGTCGAGCTTTCCCGGGAGGAGCTGGAGGCCTGGCGGCAGAACCTGAAAAGCCTGGTGAGACGATTCCGCGATGCGCTGAGTGAGTGCTGAGCGCTTCCATGGCTGGTACACTAACGGCCTTTCGTGAAAAGCAGGCCCTTTATGTCAACGTCCTTTCTAGAAATTGTCGAGTTGCCTGATGGCCGGATCGAGCTGCGCCGCGCCGAAGATGAAGGCTCCCTGGTAACCCTGGATTTTTCCGAGGATGCCAAGGCATTCCTGCAAGGACAGCATGTGGAAGTGGCCAAGGCCATGCTCAGCGTTGGCGTGCAAATGGCCGGCCGCCTGGTTGAAGGCGACTTCGAGCGTGAAGAGGGGCCGCGCGTCCTTCACTGAGCCAAGGTAGCGGCCCAGGGTTTCAAGCGTTTGACAGGCAAAGCCTGAACATCAGCCGAGGCGGATGTTCAGGCTTTGTGCGTTTCCGCTGGCCGCTGCGCGCTGCAGCTGTTGGCGGGCGTTGCTGTTGATGGTGCCCAGCCAGCTGACCACGGTATGGCTGTGCCCCAGGCGCAGCGCCTCGCAGGCCAGTTGCAGGGCCGTCTGCCTGCCGCCGGGTTGTAGCAACAGGATGCGTTCGCGGTTCAGGCCGGCATCACGCAACCAGGCCTGGGTGAGGCTGCCGGGTGGGGCGATGAGCGTCAGCCAGCGGCTGTCGTCTTCTTCGCTGAGTTCGCGCAGGATCGGCGCCAGCAGGCTCTGGCAGTGCCCTGGCGCGCCGCGCAGGGCCAGCTCGCTGAACAGCTCTGGCTGGCTGCTCTTGCGCGGCGCCTCGCTGGGCTTGAGGCCTGGCAGCACCGGCTGGGCAAGGAAGGCCTCGAACAGCGGCAACTGGGCTTGCTGGGGTGCATGGGTGAACGGCTGCATGACGCCTCCTGGTTCAGCGGCGCAGGACGCCGACGCTCAAGCCCTCGATCACCAGCTCCTGTTCCTTCAGGTCGACTTCGATGGGGGCGAATTCGGGGTTCTCGGCGATCAGCCAGACCTTGCTGCCTTCGCGCTTGAAGCGCTTGACGGTCACTTCGTCACCGATACGGGCTACCACCACCTGGCCGTTGCGGGCTTCGCGGGTGGTGTGCACGGCGAGCAGGTCGCCGTCGAAGATGCCGATGTCCTTCATGCTCATGCCGTGCACCCGCAGCAGGTAATCGGCGCGCGGATGGAAGAAGGCCGGGTTGATGCTGCAGGAGTCCTCGATGTGCTGCTCGGCGAGGATCGGTGCACCGGCGGCGACGCGGCCGATGATGGGCAGGCCGCTGTCCTCCTGCTTGGGTTCGAGGCCGGGGATGCGGATGCCGCGGGAAGCGCCAGGGGTCATCTCGATGGCGCCCTTGCGGGCCAGGGCTTTCAGGTGCTCCTCGGCGGCGTTGGGCGACTTGAAGCCCAGCTCCTGCGCGATTTCGGCGCGGGTCGGCGGGAAGCCGTTGTCTTCGAGGCAGCGTTTGATGAAAGCCAGAATCTCGGCTTGGCGTGGCGTCAGTTTCAGCATGGGCGAGGGCTCTGTCTTTATATACAGTGACTGGAATTATATACAGTGGCTGGCAAGCTGCAAGCACCCTTGCCGCACAACCGCTGCAAAGCGTGCGCATTCAATGCCTTGTGGCTGTGTTTAAATGAGCGACCACCCAGTCACTGAGCCTTGACATAATCAGGCTTGAAACGTATGTTTCAAACAACTGTTTGTCAGGCGGAGTAGTCATGGCCCAATCGGAAACCGTTGAGCGCATCCTCGATGCGGCGGAGCAGCTGTTCGCGGAGCGCGGGTTCGCGGAAACCTCATTGCGGCTGATCACCAGCAAGGCCGGGGTCAACCTGGCGGCGGTGAACTACCATTTCGGTTCGAAGAAAGCCCTGATCCAGGCGGTCTTTTCCCGCTTCCTGGGCCCGTTCTGCGCCAGCCTGGAGCGTGAGCTCGACCGTCACCAGGCGCGTCCCGAGCAGAAGGCCTCGCTCGAGGAACTGCTGGAAATGCTGGTGGAGCAGGCCCTGGTCGTGCAACCACGCAGCAACAACGACCTGTCGATCTTCATGCGCCTGCTGGGCCTGGCCTTCAGCCAGAGCCAGGGGCACCTGCGCCGTTACCTGGAAGACATGTACGGCAAGGTGTTCCGCCGCTACATGCTGCTGGTCAACGAGGCCGCGCCGCGCATTCCGCCACTGGAGCTGTTCTGGCGCGTGCACTTCATGCTCGGCGCCGCGGCGTTCAGCATGTCGGGTATCAAGGCCCTGCGCGCCATCGCCGAAACCGACTTCGGCATCAACACCTCGATCGAGCAGGTGATGCGCCTGATGGTGCCGTTCCTGGCCGCCGGCATGCGTGCCGACAGCGGTGTCACCGACCAGGCCATGGCCGCGGCGCAATTGCGCCCACGCAGCAAGTCCGGCGCGCCCGCCAAGGCCTGAGCACTGGGCGGGGCAGGGCGCTTGCGCTAAGCTAGCGCCCATGCCTGAACTCGCCCCCGCCGCAATTCCCGTCAGCACGGCAACTTCGCCACTGAACCATCGGACACCACGTTGTCCGATGTGTGCGTGCGTCTGCGCGACCTCCGGATCTCCAATGAAGGATTCCCAATGACTGCCAGCCTGCAAGGCTCCCTGATGGTGGACATCGCCGGTAAATGGCTGACCGCCGAAGACCGCCATCTGCTGCGCCAGCCCGAAGTGGCCGGCCTGATCATCTTTGCCCGCAACATCGACAGCCCGCGCCAGGTGCGCGAGTTGTGTGCCTCGATCCGCGCCATCCGTCCCGAGCTGATTCTCGCCGTGGACCAGGAAGGCGGGCGGGTCCAGCGCCTGCGCCAGGGCTTCGTGCGCCTGCCGGCCATGCGCGCCATCGCCGACAACGCCAATGCCGAATACCTGGCCGAGCAGTGCGGCTGGCTGATGGCCACCGAGGTGCTGGCGGTAGGCCTGGACCTGAGCTTTGCGCCGGTGCTGGACCTCGACCATCAGCGCAGTGCGGTGGTCGGCAGCCGCGCCTTCGAAGGCAATCCGCAGCGGGCTACCGAACTGGCCGGCGCCTTCATCCGTGGCATGAATGCCGCCGGCATGGCCGCCTGTGGCAAGCATTTCCCCGGTCACGGCTGGGCCGAGGCCGATTCCCATGTGGCGATCCCGGTCGATGAGCGCAGCCTGGAACAGCTGCGCGCGGCCGACCTGGTGCCGTTCACCCGCCTGAGCGGCCAGCTGGCGGCGGTGATGCCGGCTCACGTGATCTACCCGCAGGTCGACAACCAGCCGGCCGGCTTCTCCCGGCGCTGGCTGCAGGACATCCTGCGCGGCGAGCTGGGCTTCGACGGGGTGATCTTCAGCGACGACCTGTCCATGGCTGGCGCCCACGTGGTGGGCGATGCCGCCAGCCGCATCGAGGCTGCACTGAGCGCGGGCTGCGACATGGGCCTGGTGTGCAATGACCGGGCTTCGGCCGAGCTGGCGCTGAGCGCGGCGCAGCGCATGAAGGTCAAGCCGTCGCCGCGGATTGCACGGATGCGCGGGCAGGGCTTTGCGCGTACCGATTACCGCCAGCAGCCGCGTTGGCTGGAGGCGTTGGGGGCGTTGAAGGAAGCCCAGCTGGTCGACTGACCTCGCTGGCCTTGTCGCGGGGCAAGCCCGCTGCCACGAAGCCCTGAGGGTTCGTGGCAGCGGGCTTTTACTTACTTCGTTTGCCCGGCAGTGGCGCGAACAGCGCCTCGATCTCTTCATCCCCCAACCGCCATTGCCCGGCCTGCCCGCCATCGAGCAGTCCGGCTGCCAGTGCCGCCTTCTCTTGCTGCAATTGCTGGATCTTCTCTTCCACCGTTCCCCGGGTGATCAGCTTGAACACGAACACCGGCTTGTCCTGGCCGATGCGGTAGGCGCGGTCGGTGGCCTGGTTTTCACTGGCCGGGTTCCACCACGGGTCATAGTGGATCACGGTGTCGGCGGCGGTCAGGTTAAGCCCCGTGCCGCCGGCCTTGAGGCTGATCAGGAATACCTCGCTGTCGCCATTCTGGAACTGCTGCACGGGGGCGCGACGGTCGCGGGTATCGCCGGTCAGCAGGCTATAGCGGATGCCGCGCTTCTCCAGCTCGAACTCGATCAGTGCCAGCATCGAGGTGAACTGCGAGAACAGCAGCACCTTGCGCCCCTCGCTGAGCAACTCCTCGAGCATCTCGAGCAGGCTGCCCAGCTTGCCCTTGTCGGCGAACGAACCCTTGGCCTCGGTGCCCTTGACCAGGCGCAGGTCGCAGCACACCTGGCGCAACTTGAGCAGCGCATCGAGGATGACGATCTGGCTGCGCGCGGCGCCGTTGCGGGCGATCTCGTCGCGGACCTTCTTGTCCATTGCCACCCGCAGCGCCTCGTAGGTGTCGCGTTGGGCGTCGCTGAGCTCGACCCAGTGGATCATCTCGGTCTTGGCCGGCAGCTCGGTGGCCACCTGTTCCTTGGTGCGGCGCAGCAGGAACGGGCGGATGCGGCTGGCCAGGTGGGCCATGCGCTCAGCGTCGCCGTGGCGCTCGATCGGGGTACGGTAGTCCTGGGTGAAGCGCTTGCTGTCGCCCAGCCAGCCGGGCATCAGGAAGTGGAAGATCGACCATAGCTCGCCGAGGTTGTTCTCCATCGGCGTGCCGGTCAGGCACAGGCGCTGGTTGGCCTGCAGCTCGCGCACGGCCTGGGCGGCCTTGCTGGTGCTGCTCTTGATGTACTGCGCCTCGTCCAGCACCAGCAGGTGCCAGGGCTGCGCCTTGAGTGGCTCCAGGTCGCGGGGGACGAGGGCGTAGGTGGTCAGCACCAGGTCATGGTCGGCCAGGTTGGCGAAGTGCTTGTTGCGGCCCGGGCCATGCAAGGCCAGCACGCGCAGGCCGGGGGCGAAGCGCCGGGCTTCGTCGAGCCAGTTGGGCACCAGGCTGGTGGGCATCACCGCCAGCGCCGGATGTACCAGTCGCCCGCTTTCCTTCTCCAGCAGCAGGTGGGCCAGGGTCTGCAGGGTCTTGCCCAGGCCCATGTCGTCGCCGAGGATGCCGCCGGTGCCCATTTCGCGCAGGGCTTGCAGCCAGTTCAGACCTTGTTGCTGGTAGGGGCGCAATGTGGCGTTCAGGCCTTCGGGCGGCGCCACCTGCAGGTCGCGGGCGTCGCGCAGGCGCCGGCCCAGGTCGCGCACATGGCTGCCACCTTCCCATTGCAGCGGCAGGTGGTCGATGTCGTTGAGGCGCGCGGCATCGGTGCGGTCCAGGCGCAGGCTCGGGCCCACGGCGTCGTCGTGCAGGTACAGTTCGCCCAGGGTGCCCATCACCGCCTTGATGCGCCCGTAGGGCAGGGCGACCCGCAACGCCGGGCCGTCATGGCGGGCGCGGTTGAGGTCGATCAGCAGGTGCTCGTCGTCATTGCGCCGCGCCAGCTCGCTGGGCCGCAGCAGTTCCGGGCTGGTACGCAGCAACTGCAGGACAATCGGCAGCAGGCTGTGGCGCTGGCCGTCGACCACGATACCCAGTTCGAGGTCGAACCATTCGTGGCCTGGCGCTTCCTCGATGGTCGCATACCAGTCGTCGACCTCGTGCAGGTTGAACGCGAAGTCGCGGTGCACGTCGATCACCCAGCCTGCCTCGCGCAGGCGCGGCAGGCCCTCGCGGGCGAAGCGCAGCCAGGCTTCGTCGTCGGGCAGCTGGTACATTTCGCCGGCGCTGTCGGGCAGGGCCTTGCTCTGGCGGGTGGCCACCTTGAAGCCGTGGTCGCGCAGGGCCTTGCGCAGGGCCTGCTCGGCCTGTGGCAGGCGCTGGATGCGCTGGCTGGTGGTGCCCACCAGGCGGCTGAGTGACTTGTCGTCGCTGCCGCTGGCGCGCAGGCCGTCGTAGTCGAACGCCAGCGCGGCGCGGTGCTGCATCTGGCGTTGCATGCGCCCGGTCTTGGGCGTGTAGGCGCTGAATTCGAGGCTGCCGAGGGTCAGGTGCGGGGTTGGCTCGATGCCGTCGAGCTGTTCTTCCTGCACGGCGGTGGGGGTCGGCAGGCCATGGTTGAGCGCGTTGAGCTTGTGGCTGAGGGGCACGATAAGGTGTTCCGGTACATCGGGGGCAAGGGACAGCTGCAGGGCGGTGTGCGGGTCGAGGGTGTGGGTGACGGTGCCGACTTCCTGGTTGTCGACATCGAAGTAGAACAGCGGCACCAGCGGCAGCACGCAATTGAGCGGTTCCTCGCCGTTGTACCACATGCCCCGATAGTCACCGCTGTTCAGGCGTACCCAGCGGAATTGCGCCTGGCGCGGGGCGCCCTGAACCAGCAAGGGAAAGTCTTCGATGAACATCAGGCGCCCGGTATCCAGCGCCCGCTGCAGCAGTTCGCCGCCCTCGTGCCCCTTCAGCGCGAAACCGCGCTCCTGGCCGAAGGGCGCGTTCTGCGCCGACAGTTGGCGCAGGATGCGCAGGTCTTCTTCCTTGACGTATTTCGGCGGCTCGTAGAGCAGTTCGTACAGCGAATGGATGCGGCTGAAGCGAATGCCATGCTCTTCGCGGGTGCCTTTGCGTACGCGCAAGGCGCAGCTCTTGTCGTCCTTGAGCATGAGTTGGTAGCAGACCATGCGCCCGCGCCGGTCTTCAGCGCCGTCTTGCCTGGGGACGGGCTGCTCCAGGCCTTGCAACCAATGCTGCAGGTGATGGGGCAGTTGCTCGCCGCTGGCCGCGCCGCGTCCGTAGCTGCTGGCCAGGGTGTAGAGCGCGGCGGCGCAGTGCTTGCAGTTCTCGCCGACCGGGCAGGAGCAGTTGCCGCGCACGTGGCATTGCCCGGATGGCCCTGTGGTGATGATGATCCGCTGGCGGTAGACATTGCCGCCGCTGCCGCGGCAGGTGGACTCGATGCGTGAATCGCCGTGGGACTGGATCTGCACCAGGCCCTGTTCGGCGTAGCGCTCGCCACGTTGCAGGGTGGCCGCGGAAAAATCGCGCTTCCAGCTCGGATTCTCGGCTGCCAGCTTCTGCACATCGGCGTTCACGGTTTCACTGCTCCATCATTTCCGGGTCGGGCAGCGGCATCTTGCGCATGCCGGCCGGTGAAACCTTGAGCAGCACGGCCAGGTGGCCGCCATCGAGGAAGGTCAGTTGGCCGGCCTTCATGTTGCTGTTGCTCTGCTTGAACTGCTCGCTGCGCAGCACGCTGCCATTGCTGTCGAGCTGGTTGACCCAGAGGTTGGCGTCCACGGCGATGAAGCGGCTTTCCTGGATGCTCAGGTTGCCCTCGATCGGGAAGTGGCCGAACTGTTCGTCACCGGCACTCAGGGCAACGGTTTCGCCATCCTGCTGCCAGGCCTTGTGCAGCAGCACGGTGTAGTCGGCGGTGGCCTGCAGGCGGGTGACTTCGTCACCCAGGCCGGTCGGGCGTTCGGCGCCTTTTTCCAGGCGCGGCGCGCCGGCGCTCCAGTCTTCCGGGGCGAACGGGCTGGTGATGGCCGGTACGGCGTTCTGCCGCACCAGGATCATTTCCACCTGGTAGGGGCCTGCGGCGAAGGCAGCTGGCGCGAGCAGGGCCAGCAGCAGGGTCAGGCAACGGATGGCACGCATGAAGCTTCCTTATGGATTTTGTGGGGTGAGGCGCTCGAACAGCGCTTCCAGGGTGTTGAAACGTTCTTCGGGGCGTTCCATCGGCACCAGGAAGCGGAACTGGGTCGCGCCTTCGAACTTGTAGCGTTTGGGCTGGCCCTGGATCAGCTTGATCAGGGTCAGCGGGTCGACCGGGGTTTCGGCCTCGAACTCGAGCTTGCCGCCGTTGGGGCCGGCATCGACTTTCTTGATGCCGAGCTTTTCCGCCTGCAGCTTGAGCAGGGTCAGGCGCATCAGGTTCTTGGTCGGCTCCGGCAGCAGGCCGAAGCGGTCGATCATCTCCACCTGCAGGTCCTTGAGGCCCTCTTCGTCGGCCGCCGAGGCGATGCGCTTGTAGAGGATCAGGCGCGCATGCACGTCGGGCAGGTAGTCCTCGGGGATCAGCGCCGGCAGGCGCAGGTTGATCTCCGGGCCGCCGCCCAGCGGCTGTTCGAGGTTAGGTTGGGTGCCCTTGCGGATGGCCTTGACCGCGCGTTCGAGCATCTCCATGTACAGGGTGAAGCCGACCGCCTGGATCTGCCCGCTCTGGCCTTCGCCGAGCAGTTCGCCGGCGCCGCGGATCTCCAGGTCGTTGGTGGCCAGGACGAAGCCCGCGCCGAGGTCCTGGGTGTTGGCGATGGCCTCCAGGCGTTTCTCGGCGTCGGCGCTGATCTGCTGGCGCGGTGGCGTCAGCAGGTAGGCATAGGCCTGGTGGTGGCTGCGCCCGACCCGACCACGCAACTGGTGCAATTGCGCCAGGCCGAACTTGTCGGCGCGCTCGATGACGATGGTGTTGGCGCTCGGCACGTCGATGCCGGTCTCGATGATGGTCGAGGCGATCAGCACGTTGAAACGCTTGTGATAGAAGTCGCTCATCACCTGCTCGAGCTCGCGTTCGCGCATCTGCCCATGGCCGATGCCGATACGTGCCTCGGGCACCAGCTCGGCCAGCTCGGCGGCGCACTTCTCGATGCTCTTCACATCGTTGTGCAGGTAGTACACCTGGCCGCCGCGCAGCAGTTCGCGCAGCAGCGCTTCCTTCACCGTGCTCTTGTTCTGCTCCATGACGAAGGTGCGCACCGACAGGCGCCGCGCCGGGGGCGTGGCGATGATCGACAGGTCGCGCATGCCCGACACCGCCATGTTCAGCGTGCGCGGAATCGGCGTTGCGGTCAGGGTGAGGATGTCCACCTCGCTGCGCAGCGCCTTGAGCTGTTCCTTCTGGCGCACGCCGAAGCGGTGTTCTTCGTCGATGATGGCCAGGCCCAGGTCCTTGAAGCGCACATCGTCCTGCAGCAGCTTGTGGGTGCCGATGAGGATGTCGATCTTGCCTTCGGCCAGCTCCGCGGCGGCGCTGGCGACTTCCTTGGCCGACTTGAAGCGGCTCATCACCTCGACCTTCACCGGCCAGTCGGCGAAGCGGTCGCGGAAGCTGTTGTAGTGCTGCTGGGCGAGCAGGGTGGTGGGCACCAGCACCGCCACCTGGCGGCCGCTGTGCACGGCGATGAAGGCGGCGCGCATGGCTACCTCGGTCTTGCCGAAGCCGACGTCGCCGCACACCAGGCGGTCCATGGGCTGGCCGGCGAGCATGTCGGCACGCACGGCCTCGATGGCGGTCTGCTGGTCGGGGGTTTCCTCGAACGGGAAGCCGGCGCTGAAGGTGGCGTAGTCGGCGGCCGGGTCGGCGAAGGCATAGCCTTTGCGCGCGGCGCGGCGGGCATAGATGTCGAGCAGCTCGGCGGCGACGTCGCGCACCTGCTCGGCGGCCTTGCGCTTGGCTTTCTGCCAGGCTTCGGAGCCCAGCCGGTGCAGTGGGGCCAGGGCGTCGTCGCTGCCGGTGTAGCGGGCGATCAGGTGCAGGTTGGCCACCGGCACGTAGAGCTTGGCGCCCTCGGCGTATTCGAGGGTGAGGAACTCGGCGGCCTGGCCGTCGATTTCCAGGGTGGCCAGGCCCAGGTAGCGGCCCACGCCATGGTCGATGTGCACCACCGGCGCGCCTTCGCGCAGCTCGGTGAGGTTCTTGATCACCGCGTCGTTGGCCGCCTCGCCGCGTTTCTCGCGGCGTCTGCGCTGCATCACGCGCTGGCCGAACAGCGGGCTTTCCGCTACCAGGGCAATGGCCGGGTCGTCCAGCAACAGGCCGTCGTCCAGGGGGGCGATGGTGATCGCCAGGCGTTCGCCGCCGGTGACGAAGTCGGCCCAGCCGTCGACGGTCTGCGGGCGCAGCTTGAGGCGTTCGAGCAGCTCCAGCAGCACTTCGCGCCGGCCCGCGGACTCGGCGGTGAACAGCACGCGGCCGCTGAACTGGTCGAGGAAGTTGGCCAGTTCCGCCAGCGGCTGGTGGGCCTTGGCCTCGATGGCCAGGTTGGGCAGGGCGCGGGCGGGGAAGCGCTCGCGCCCCGCGCCGGCGTCGAGGTCCTCGGCGCTGACCACCACCCGTGGCCATTGCTTGAGGCGGGCGAAGCAATCCTCCACCGGCAGGAACAGTTCCGCCGGCGGCAGCAGTGGCCGGGTCATGTCGCCGCGGCGCTCTTCATAGCGCCCGCGCACATCGTTCCAGAAGTGTTCTGCGGCCTGTTCCACGCCCGGCAGCGAGAAAACCTGGGTGTCGGCCGGCAGATAGTCGAACAGGGTGGCGGTTTCTTCGAAGAACAGCGGCAGGTAGTACTCGATGCCGGCGGGG
The DNA here is from genome assembly GCF_001007005.1 of Pseudomonas sp. CCOS 191. Taxonomy (NCBI): domain Bacteria; kingdom Pseudomonadati; phylum Pseudomonadota; class Gammaproteobacteria; order Pseudomonadales; family Pseudomonadaceae; genus Pseudomonas; species Pseudomonas sp. CCOS 191. Next base: position 4,059,821 of record NZ_LN847264.1, on the reverse strand, counting down.
ATGATGCCGCTGGTGAGGTCCTGGAAGATCGCGCTGCGGCGGAAGTCGACGTCGAAGCGTTCACGGAAGCGCGCCTTGAAGCGCGTCACCTCGTCCTTCTGCATGGGAAACTCGCGCGCCGGCAGCAGGCGGATCGAGTCGACCTTGTCGATCGAGCGCTGGCTCTCCGGGTCGAAGGTGCGCAGGGTCTCGATCTCGTCGTCGAACAGGTCGATGCGGTACGGCTGCTTGCTGCCCATGGGGAACAGGTCGATCAGCGCGCCGCGCACGGCGAACTCGCCGTGCTCGTAGACCGTGTCTACGCAGCGGTAGCCGCTGGCTTCCAGGCGCGCGCGCATCTGCTCGACGTCGACCTTCTGGCCCACGTCCAGCACCAGGCTGCTGCCCAGCAGGAAGCGCGTGGGGGCCAGGCGGTGCAGGGCGGTGGTGATCGGCACGACGAGGATGCCGTGGTCCAGCTCCGGCAGCCGGTAGAGGCTGGCGATACGCTGGGAGATGATGTCCTGGTGCGGCGAGAACAGGTCGTAGGGCAGGGTTTCCCAGTCGGGGAAAGGCAGCACCGGCAGTTCAGGCGCGAAGAAGCGCAGCTCCTGCTCCAGGCGGTCGGCCGCCTGGCTGTCGGCGGTCAGCAGCAAGGTGAAGCGACCGGCGGTACTGGCAGCCTCGGCGACGGCCAGGCTCAAGGCCGCGCCGGGCAGGTTGCCCCAGGTTTGTTTGCCGGCCGTGGCCGACATTTGCGGTAGGCGCAGAACTGACACGGGAGATCGGACTCCAAGCGTTGCGGCAAAGAGGTCGATTGTACCGGTGACGAGGCGCGCTGTCAGGTTCGAAAGGGCTTGGCGACGGGGGTTGGCGCCGGCGACAGGCGCTCATTGCCCGATACGCCGCGGGGCGTCATAATGTAGCCCCTTTTTTGTTCCCCTACATGTGGAAGGTTACCGTGACTCAGAAGCCCGACCAGTGTCTTGGTGAGTGGATCGATCGTGAAGCCCTGGCTGAAGCGATGATCCCGCTTATCGGTCAGCTCTACCGCAACAACAACGTGGTGAGCTCGATCTATGGCCGCAGCCTGATCAACCGTTCGGTTATCTCGATCCTCAAAGCCCATCGCTTTGCCCGTCACCGTCAGACCGACGAGACCGAGCTGTCCGTCCACGAGACATTCCCCCTGCTCAAGGCCATGAGCGAGCTGAAGCTGGGCGCCGCCTCGGTGGACCTGGGCAAGCTGGCCAACAAGTTCAAGGTTGAAGGCAATGGCCGCAGCGCCGAGCAGTTCGTCCGTGACGAACTGGCCGACGTCGTGGGTCAGCAGAACGCTTCCGCACGCAAGGGCACCGACGTCGTGCTGTACGGCTTCGGCCGCATCGGCCGCCTGCTGGCGCGCATCCTGATCGAGAAGACCGGTGGCGGCGACGGCCTGCGCCTGCGCGCCATTGTCGTGCGCAAGGGTGCCGAGAACGACCTGGTCAAGCGCGCCAGCCTGCTGCGTCGCGACTCGGTGCACGGTCCGTTCGACGGCACCATCGTCATTGATGAAGCCAACAACACCATCACCGCCAACGGCAACCTGATCCAGGTGATCTACGCCAAGAGCCCGAGCGAAGTCGACTACACCCAGTACGGCATCAACGATGCGCTGATCGTCGACAACACCGGTGTCTGGCGTGACGCCGACGGCCTCGGCCAGCACCTGGCCTGCCCGGGCGCCGCCCGCGTGATCCTCACCGCACCTGGCAAGGGCGCGCTGAAGAACATCGTGCACGGCATCAACCACGGCGACATCAGCGCCGACGACAAGATCATCTCGGCGGCGTCCTGCACCACCAACGCCATCGTGCCGGTGCTCAAGGCCATCAACGACCAGTACGGCATCGTCAACGGCCACGTCGAAACCGTTCACTCGTTCACCAACGACCAGAACCTGATCGACAACTTCCACAAGGGCAGCCGCCGTGGCCGCGCCGCGCCGCTGAACATGGTCATCACCGAGACCGGTGCCGCCACTGCCGCCGCCAAGGCGCTGCCAGTGCTCAAGGGCAAGCTGACCGGTAACGCGATCCGTGTTCCGACGCCGAACGTGTCGATGGCCATTCTCAACCTGAACCTCGAGAAGGCCACGAACCGCGAAGAGCTGAACGAGTACCTGCGCCAGACCGCCATGCACTCCGAGCTGCACAAGCAGATCGACTACGTCAGCTCCCAGGAAGTGGTATCGACCGACTTCGTCGGTTCGCGCCACGCAGGTGTGGTCGACGCCGAGGCGACCATCTGCAACGACAACCGCGTTGTCCTGTACGTCTGGTACGACAACGAATTCGGTTACAGCTGCCAGGTGGTGCGCGTGATGGAAGACATGGCCGGTGTGAACCCGCCAGCGTTTCCACGCTGATCCGCTTGTAATGCGTTGAGAAAACGGGAGCCTTCGGGTTCCCGTTTTTTTTGCCTGATAACTGCTGTGCCTGTACCGGCCTCATCGCCGGCAAGCCGGCTCCCACAGAGGCGCTGGCGCCAAGCCTTTTGTGGGAGCCGGCTTGCCGGCGATGAGGCCAGTGCAGTCTCCTGAGAGCTCTCGTTTGCGCGCGATACTACTGTTGTCCATCCTTACGCTGCTTTCAGCCTGCGAGCCAACCCCGACCCTCGAGCGCTTCGGCGGCCCGACCATGGGCAGCAGCTACAGCATCCAGTACGTGCGCCAGCCCGGCGGCCCGGCGCCGGAGCAGGTGCAGGCGGCGGTCGAAGGCATCCTGCAGGCCATCGACGCGCATTACTCCACCTACCGCGGCGACTCCATCGTCAGTCGTTTCAACCAGTTGCCGGCCAACCAGTGTCTGCCCATCGATGCCGACATGCTGGAACTGGTTACTTTCGGCCAGCACCTGGCCGAACAGAGCCAGGGTGCCTTTGACCTTACCGTCGAACCGCTACTCGACCTCTGGGGCTTCGGCCCGCAGGCCCGCGAAATGCAGGTGCCGGAGCCGCAGGCGCTGGCCAGGGCGCGCCTGCGCGTGGGTTACCGCCACCTGCGCCTCGAGGGCGAGGCCCTGTGCAAGGACGCCGCCATCGAACTGGATTTCAACAGCATCGCCGCCGGCCACGCCGTCGACCTGATCGCCCAGCGCCTGCGCGCCATGGGCATCGACAACTTCCTCGCCGAGGCCACCGGTGAACTCAAGGCCGTGGGCCGCAAGCCCGACGGCAGTGCCTGGCGGGTGGCGCTGGAGCTGCCGCGCGAGGATCGCCAGATCGCCCGCCAGGTCATCGACGTGCAGGACCTGGCCGTATCGACCTCGGGTGACTATCGGCATTATTTCGAGGACAATGGCCGGCGCTATTCGCACACCTTCGATGCCCGCCTCGGGCGCCCGGTCGCCCACGACCTGGCGGCGGTGACGGTGCTCGACGCCTCGGCGCTGCTGGCCGACGGCTACTCGACCCTGCTGTTGATCCTCGGGCCGCAGCAAGGCTGGGATTTCGCCATCGTCCACGGTATCGCCGCGGTGCTGGTGACCCGGGTCGAGGGTGGTTTCGTCTCCCGTTCCACGCCGGCCTTCGAGCGGCGGGTGAAAGGCGAGTGAAAGGCAAGCCACGGATGATCGAAGCCAGGGAAACGGTGAAACGACATGTAGTGCAGGCAATAATGGCCTACGACGCGACCAAGGGTTAATGTGCGCGGCGTTCACGCTTGATTAGACTGCACCCGAATTTTCTCATGGCGCCCCGGCGACATGATCGCGCCCCGCGGCCACCCGGCCGGCGGGCCAGTTCTGAAGGAGTACGCATGGCTGTCTACAACTACGACGTAGTGGTGCTGGGTTCCGGCCCGGCCGGTGAGGGCGCGGCAATGAACGCCGCCAAAGCAGGACGCAAGGTGGCCATGGTCGACAGCCGTCGCCAGGTCGGTGGCAACTGCACCCACCTGGGCACCATCCCGTCCAAGGCACTGCGTCACTCCGTGCGGCAGATCATGCAGTTCAACACCAACCCGATGTTCCGCGCCATCGGCGAGCCGCGCTGGTTCTCCTTCCCCGACGTGCTCAAGAGCGCCGAGAAGGTCATCAGCAAGCAGGTCGCCTCGCGCACCGGCTACTACGCGCGCAACCGCGTCGATGTGTTCGTCGGCACCGGCAGCTTCGCCGACGAGCAGACCGTCGAAGTGGTCTGCCCCAACGGTGTGGTCGAGAAGCTCAACGCCAAGCACATCATCATCGCCACTGGCTCGCGCCCGTACCGTCCGGCCGACATCGACTTCCACCACCCGCGCGTCTATGACAGCGACACGATCCTCAGCCTCAGCCATACCCCGCGCAAGCTGATCGTCTACGGCGCCGGGGTGATCGGTTGCGAATACGCCTCGATCTTCAGCGGCCTGGGTGTGCTGGTGGAACTGGTCGACAACCGCGGCCAGTTGCTGAGCTTCCTGGATTCGGAGATTTCCCAGGCGCTGAGCTACCACTTCAGCAACAACAACATCACCGTGCGCCACAACGAGGAGTACGACCGTGTCGAAGGCCTGGACAACGGGGTGATCCTGCACCTGAAGTCGGGCAAGAAGATCAAGGCCGACGCCTTGCTGTGGTGCAACGGGCGTACCGGCAACACCGACAAGCTGGGCCTGGAGAACATCGGTATCAAGGTCAACAGCCGTGGCCAGATCGAGGTCGACGAGACCTACCGCACCAGCGTGCCGAACATCTACGGTGCCGGTGACGTGATCGGCTGGCCGAGCCTGGCCAGCGCCGCCCACGACCAGGGCCGCTCGGCGGCCGGCAGCATCGTCGACAACGGCAGCTGGCGCTTCGTCAACGACGTGCCGACCGGCATCTACACCATTCCGGAGATCAGCTCGATCGGCAAGAACGAGCAGGAGCTGACCCAGGCCAAGGTGCCCTACGAAGTGGGCAAGGCCTTCTTCAAGAGCATGGCCCGCGCGCAGATCGCCGGCGAGCCGCAAGGCATGCTGAAGATCCTGTTCCACCGCGAGACCCTGGAGGTCCTGGGCGTGCACTGCTTCGGCTACCAGGCTTCGGAGATCGTCCACATCGGCCAGGCGGTGATGAACCAGCCGGGCGAGCAGAACAACCTGAAATACTTCGTCAACACCACCTTCAACTACCCGACCATGGCCGAGGCCTATCGGGTAGCTGCCTATGATGGTCTGAACCGGCTTTTTTGAGCGGCTCCGACCGGTGGCCTGAGCCGGTCGGGGAGACCGATTTCAGCCCTACCCGAGGGTGGTCCTGGCCAAACCGGGAAAGTCTGTAATCAGGCTGTCCACGCCAAAGTCAGCGAGCCGGCGCATCAGTGCCGGTTCGTTGACCGTCCACACCGACACGTGCAAACCCTGGCGCTGAGCCTTGATCAGGCGCTCGGGGGTGCACAGCGTCCAGTTCAACGCCAACATCTCGCAGCCGTAGTTCTGCGCGACCTTCAACGGGTCGAGCCAGGCATACTCGGCGACCAGCCCGCGCTTCACGTCCGGCACCAGTTCCTGCGCGGCGCCGAGCACTTCCCGTGAGCTCGAGGTGATGGTCACCTTGTCCAGCAGGCCGTGCTGCAGGGCCAGTTCGCGGATCGCCAGCACCGTGCTGGCGGCGCGGGTGCGCGAGGCGCTCTTGACCTCCAGCTGCCAATGCTCGAACGGGCACTTCGCGAACAGTTCCTCGAGCCGTGGGATGGGGCAGGGCTGCACATGGCCCGGCCCGCCCTTGCGGGCATCGTAGGTCACCAGCTCGGCGGCGGTGTGCTCGACCACCTTGCCGCGCCGGCCGGTGGTGCGCTTGAGGGTCGGGTCGTGGATCACCATCAGCTCGTTGTCAGCCGACAGGTGCAGGTCGAGTTCGCAGCGGTCCACGCCATGGGACAGGCACTGACGGAAACTCTGCAGGGTGTTCTCGGGTGCTTCGCCCTTGGCGCCGCGGTGGCCATAGATCAGGGTCACGTTCGTTCCTTCAAATCAGAGAAAAAGGGCTTATGCGTCCGGCTCGTTCTGCTCCAGCGCCTGGCGCCGTTGCTGTTGCTGGCGCTGCAGGATGTAGCGGGCCAGGAGCTGGCGCTGGGCGTCGGTCATGTCGATGAATTCGGTGCCGACCTCGAAGTCGCCGTCCGGGCGCGGGTCGCAATGGGTGACCCGGCCGCGCAGCAGCAGGCCATGGGCACGGGGCATCAGCACCATCTTCACCTTGACCCGGGTGCCGGGCGCGATCTTCTGCGCCTGGGCGAACTCGATGCCGCCTTCGGAAATGATCACCGGCGTCGGCTGGCCGATTTCGCCGATCAGGGTTTGCGCGACCACGGCGCTGAGCAGGTCGAGGCGTTTGTTCTGGGCGCGCAGGAAGGCGGCCAGGGTGCGGTCCTTCTCGCTCAACTGGCGCAGAAGGTGTTGCGACTCGAAGTCCGACAGGTGCAGTTCGCTGAGCAGGTTGAACAGCTCAGAATCATCCTGCAACAGTTCTGTCTCAAGGGCTTCGGCCGCGCTGAGGGGGCTGATTTGAAGTGCGATCCGATCTTCGATGCGGTAGTATTCGCGGCGATCTTCTTCGTCTAATGTCGTCATGGCGAACCCAAGGTTACGGCGGTGGTCCGAGTGTAAAGCCGCCGTAGGCGCCTCGCCACAAGGACGTTCCCTTTCATCCGAACAAGCCCCGACATGTTCAGACCTCTATTCGTATTCATTGGTACGCGCTACACCCGTGCCAAGCGCCGCAATCACTTCGTCTCGTTCATTTCGCTCACCTCGATGATCGGCCTCGCCCTGGGCGTGGTGGTGATGATCGTGGTGCTGTCGGTGATGAACGGGTTCGACCACGAGATGCGTACCCGCGTGCTGGGGATGATCCCCCACGCCACGCTGGAGACCGGCCAGCCGATCGACGACTGGCAGGCCCTCGCCTCTAAAGTAAAGCAGAATCCGCAGGTGCTGGCGGTCGCGCCCTTCACCCAGATGCAGGGCCTGCTGACCCATGAGGGCAAGGTGCAGAAGGTGCTGCTCAACGGCATCGATCCGGCCCGCGAGCGCGAGGTGTCGATCATCGACAAGTTCGTCCTCGACGGCAGCCTCGACAAGCTGGCGCCGGGCGAGTGGGGCATCATGATCGGCGACAAGGCCGCGCAGAAGCTGGGCGTGGCCATAGGCGACAAGCTGACCTTCGTCGCCCCCGAGGTCAGCGTGACCCCGGCGGGCATGTTCCCGCGCATGAAGCGCTTCACCGTGGTCGGCACCTTCCATGTCGGCGCCGGCGAGATCGACGGCTACCTCGGCCTGACCAACATCGCCGACCTGTCGCGCCTGCATCGCTGGAAGGCCGACCAGGTGCAGGGCGTGCGCCTGAAGTTCGACGACCTGTTCCAGGCGCCGCGTGCCACCTGGGCCATCGCCCAGCAGCTGGGCGAGCAGGAGTACTACCCGCGGGACTGGACCCGTACCCACGGCAACCTGTACCAGGCAATCCGCATGGAGAAATCCATGATCGGCCTGCTGCTGTTGCTGATCGTCGCGGTGGCGGCGTTCAACATCATTTCCACCCTGGTAATGGTGGTCAACGACAAGCGCGGCGACATCGCCATCCTGCGCACCCTGGGTGCCACGCCCGGGCAGATCATGGCCATCTTCATGGTCCAGGGCACGGTGATCGGCGTGGTCGGCACGCTGATCGGCGCGGTGCTGGGCATCCTTGGCGCGCTCAACGTGAGCGCGGCCATCGCCGGCATCGAAGCCCTGATCGGGCACAAGTTCCTCAATGCCGACGTGTACTTCATCGATTACCTGCCGTCGCAGATCCAGGCCCAGGACGTGTACATGGTCTGCGGTGCGGCGCTGGTCCTGAGTTTCTTCGCCACCCTGTACCCGGCCTGGCGCGCCTCGCGCACCCAGCCTGCAGAGGCGCTACGTTATGAGTGAGTCGCGCATGAGTGATAAAGCCGTGTTGAGCTGCCGCAACCTGGGCAAGAGCTACGAGGAAGGCCCGGAGTCGGTGCAGGTGTTGTCGGGGTTGAACCTCGAACTGCACCCGGGCGAGCGGGTGGCCATCGTCGGCAGCTCGGGTTCGGGCAAGAGTACCCTGCTCAACCTGCTGGGCGGCCTCGACACGCCGACCCAGGGCAGTGTCTGGCTGGCCGGCGAAGAGCTGTCGGCACTGGGCGAGCGGGCCCGCGGCCTGCTGCGCAACCGCGCGCTGGGCTTCGTCTACCAGTTCCACCACCTGCTGGCAGAGTTCACCGCCCTGGAGAACGCCTGCATGCCGCTGCTGATCGGCAAGACCCCGATCAGCGAGGCTCGCGAGCGCGCCGAGGCGCTGCTCAAGCGCGTTGGCCTGGGCCACCGCCTCAATCACAAGCCGGCCGAGCTGTCCGGTGGTGAGCGCCAGCGCGTGGCGATTGCCCGCGCCCTGGTCAACCGCCCGGGCCTGGTGATGCTCGACGAGCCCACCGGCAACCTCGACCACCATACCGCCCAGGGCATCCAGGAGCTGATGCGCGAGTTGTCTACCCACTCGCAGACCGCCTTCCTGGTGGTGACCCACGACCTCAACCTGGCGCGCCAGATGGACCGTGTGCTGAGCCTGGAAGACGGGCACCTGGTGGCGATCTGAGTCGCTTGCGCGGGGCCCCGTGAGGCGGCCCCGGTTCTTTTTCTACTTGGGTGTTCCCGTTCATGTTCAGACCCTTGTCCTTGTTCATCGGTGCCCGCTACACCCGTGCCAAGCGCCGCAATCACTTCATCTCGTTCATCTCGATGACCTCGATGATCGGCCTGTCGCTCGGCGTGCTGGCCATGATCACGGTGTTGTCGGTGATGAACGGCTTCCAGCGCGAAATGAGTTCGCGGGTGCTTGGCCTGGTGCCACACGCTGCGATCCTTGGCGCGCAGCCGCTGGATGACTGGCGCAAGGTCGCCACCGCTGCCGAAGGCAACCCGGCGGTGATGGCCGCCGCGCCTATCACCGAAATGGAAGGCATGCTCTCGTACAAGGGGGCGATGCAGCCGATCCAGGTCGCCGGCATCGACCCGGCCGAGGAAGGCAAGGTCTCCATCGTCACCCAGCACATCGTCCAGGGCAGCCTGCAGGACCTGGTGCCGGGCGAGTATGGCGTGGTCATCGGTGAATTGACCGCGCGGCGTTTTCGCCTGAACACCGGCGACAAGCTGACCCTGATCGTCCCGGAGATCAGCAAGGAGCCGGGCGGCATCACCCCGCGCATGCAGCGCCTGACCGTGGTCGGCATCTTCAAGGTCGGTGCCGAGCTGGATGGCTCGCAGGCCTACATCCACGTCGCCGATGCCGGCGAAATGCAGCGCTGGGCCCCGGGCCAGGTGCAGGGCGTGCGCCTGAAGCTGCATGACCTGTATGCCGCGCCGCCAGTGTCCAAGGCCATCGCCGCGGGCCTGGGCGAAGGCTACCGCGCCGATGACTGGTCGCACACCCAGGGCAGCCTGTTCAGCGCGATGAAGATGGAAAAGACCATGATCGGCCTGCTGCTGATGATGATCATCGCCGTGGCCGCGTTCAACATCATCGCCACCCTGGTGATGGTGGTGAACGACAAGGGCGCGGATATCGCCATCCTGCGTACCATCGGCGCCACGCCGGCGCAGATCATGGGCACCTTCATGGTCCAGGGCAGCTTGATCGGTATCGTCGGCACCTTGCTTGGCGGAGTGCTGGGGGTGATCCTGGCGCTGAACGTCAGCGCGGTGGTCGGTTGGCTCGAGCGAGTCAGCGGCCAGCATATCTTCACCTCCGACATCTACTTCATCAGCAGCCTGCCGTCGGAGCTGCAATGGGGCGATGTGGCGATCATCTGCATCGCGGGGCTGGTGATGAGCTTCCTGGCGACGATCTACCCGGCCTACCGCGCCTCGCAGATCGAACCGGCGATGGCGTTGCGTTACGAGTAAGACATTGCAACACCGGGGGCGCTTTGCGCCCCTACGCGGGCAACTCGATCACGAACCGCGTCCAGCCATCTTCACACTCCGCCCGAATTTTCCCACCGTGTGCCTGCACGATCGAGCGGGTGATCGCCAGCCCCAACCCCGCATGCTCGCTGCTGCCTTCCTGGCGCGCCGGATCCGCCCTGTAGAAGCGGTCGAACAATCGCTCAAGCAGTTGCGGCGCAATCGCCGGCCCGGTGTTGGCCACCACGATGCGCAGCCCAGGCTCCAGGCTTACCCGGATCTCCCCACCGGCAGGGGTGAAGCGCAGGGCGTTGTCCAACAAGTTGGAGAGCGCCCGGCGCAACATGTGCCGGTCGCCCTGGGTGTGGGCTTGGCCCTCACGCAGCAAGCGTACCTCAGCGTCCTCGGCCAGCGGTGCGTAGTACTCCAGCAACGCATCGACCTCCGTCGCCAGGTCCAGCGGCTGGCGGCTGGGCATCAGCAGGCCGTGGTCGGCCTTGGCCAGGTAGAGCATGTCGTTGACCAGCTGGGCCATCCATTGCAGCTCCTCGAGGTTGCCGTGCAGGGCCTCGCGGTACTCCTCCAGGCTGCGCGGGCGGGTGAGGGTGACCTGGGTGTGGGTCAGCAGGTTGGACAGCGGCGTGCGCAGCTCATGGGCGATGTCGGCGGAGAACGCCGACAGGCGCTGGAAGGCATCGTCCAGGCGCTGCAGCATGGCGTTGACGGTGCCGGCCAGCTCGGCCAGTTCCTCGGGCATCTCGGCGGCCGGCAAGCGCGTGGTCAGCGAGCCGGCGGTGACGCTGGCGGCCACCTTGCCCATCTGCCGCAGCGGTTTCAGGCCACGGCGTACGGCCCAGGCGCCGAGCAGCGCGGTGGCCAGCGCCGACAGGCCGACGGTGAACCAGATCAGCCGCTGCATGCCTTGCAGGAAATGCTGGTGGTGGGTGATGTCGAGGAACAGGGTCAGTTGTGGCGCAGCGGGCTGGCCGTCGATCAGTGGCGCGCTGAGGCTGCGATAATCGACCCCGTGGCTGTGTAGCGTGGCCAGGCCGGTGGGGGCGGGGGCTTGCGGCAGCTCGCCGCGGCTGGCGAACCAGAGCGTGCCGTCGGCGCCGCGCACACGCAAGGCCAGGTCGGACTGGTGACTCAGCTCGTTGAGCAGCGCCGGCAGGCGCATGGCCAGTTGCTCCTGGGTGGCGACGCCGGCGAGCAGGCTGCTCATCAGCGAAAGCCGGCCGCTGAGCAATTGCTGGTCGAGCTCGACGAAATGCTGCTCGCTGGCGCGGCTGAACAGCAGGCCGGCGCCCAGCGACACGGCGGCGGTGCAGGCGGCGAACAGCAGCGCCAGGCGGCTGCCCAGGGACAGGCGGCGCATCAGTCGTGGCGCTCTTCGAGCACGTAGCCCATGCCGCGCACGGTGTGGATCAGCTTGGTGGCATGGCTGTCGTCGATCTTCAGGCGCAGGCGACGGATGGCCACCTCGATGACGTTGGTATCGCTGTCGAAATTCATGTCCCACACCTGCGAGGCGATCAGCGACTTGGGCAGCACCTCGCCCTGGCGGCGCAGCAGCAGTTCGAGCAGGGCGAACTCCTTGGCGGTCAAGTCGATGCGCTGGCCGGCGCGCTCGGCGCGGCGGCGGATCAGGTCCAGGCGCAGGTCGGCCAGGGCCAGGCAGGTATCCTGGCTGGCACTGGCGCCACGGCGCAGCAGGCTGCGCACGCGGGCCAGCAGCTCGGAGAAGGCGAAGGGTTTGACCAGGTAGTCGTCGGCGCCCAGCTCCAGGCCGTGCACGCGGTCCTCGACGGCGTCGCGGGCGGTGAGGAACAGCACCGGGGTGTCCAGCCCGGCCTGGCGCACCGCCTGGAGGATCTGCCAGCCGTTGCGCCCCGGCAGCATCACGTCGAGGATCAGCAGGTCGTGGTCGCCGCTCAGGGCCAGGTGCTGGCCGGTGTCGCCGTCGCTGGCCAGTTCGGTGGCGAAGCCGGCCTCGCTCAAGCCCTGGCTCAGGTACTGGCCGGTCTTGGCCTGGTCTTCGACGATCAGCAGTTTCATGTGTTTACCAACGGTTCGGGCCAACGTGATGCCGAAATGATACGTGACGATCTGGCGGCCTGCCCAAGCTGACAAAGTTGTAATCTTCCCGTCAGCCAGCTGCCAGCCAGCCTTTTCGACAATGGCGCCATCTTTGCTGCATTGATCTGGAGTCACCCATGAAACACCTGTTCTTCACCGCCGCGCTTGCCCTGACTAGCCTGCCTACCTTCGCTGGCGAAGCCAAACCCTTCGCCTTCGGCGAGCCGGCGCCGGCAGCCAAGGCCACCCGCACTGTCGAGGTGGTGCTCAAGGACATCGCCTTCGAACCCAAGAGCATCAAGGTCAAGGCCGGCGAAACCGTACGTTTCGTGCTGGTCAACGAAGGCAAGCTGCCCCACGAGTTCAACCTGGGCGACAAGGCCATGCACGCCGAGCATCAAAAGGAAATGATCGCCATGCAAGGCAAGATCTTTACCGCCGGCATGAATCACGAAGGCATGGATCATGGGCAGATGGACCACAGCCAGATGATGGACGGCGATCATGGCCACGACACTGGCAACACCGTGCTGGTGCAGCCTGGCCAGCGCGCGGAGCTGACCTGGACCTTCCGCAAATCGGCACCCATCGAGTTCGCCTGCAACGTGCCGGGCCATTACCAGGCCGGCATGGTCGGGCCGTTGACCATCGAGTGACATCGGCTCCAAGGCGGGGTGCAAAACCGGTAGACTAGGGGCAATTTCGAACCTTCAGGTCAGTTTCCATGCATCCCGCCGCCGAACACTCCCCGCTGGGCAAGTCCAGCGAATACGTCGCCACCTACACCCCCTCGCTGCTGTTCCCCATCCCGCGCTTGGCCAAGTGGGCCGAGCTAGGTCTCAGTGGCGACGCGCTGCCGTGGCAGGGCGTGGATTTCTGGAACTGCTTCGAGCTGTCCTGGCTGCTGCCTTCAGGCAAGCCGGTGGTGGCCATCGGCGAGTTCGCCATCCCTTGCGACTCGCCGAACATCATCGAGTCCAAGTCCTTCAAGCTGTACCTCAACTCGCTGAACCAGACCGTGTTCGCCTCGGTGGCCGAGTTGCAGGCCTGCCTGGTGAAAGACCTGTCCGCCGCCGCGGGCAAGCCGGTCGCGGTCAAGGTCAGCACCCTGGCCGAAGTCGAAGGCCAAGGCGTGACTGCCCTGCCGGGGCAGTGCATCGATGCGCTGGATGTGAGCATCAGCAACTACGAGCAACCGCAGCCTGAACTGCTGCGCTGCGCGGCGGATCGCGTGGTGGAAGAGACCGTGCACAGCCACCTGCTCAAATCCAACTGCCCGGTTACCGGCCAACCGGACTGGGGCAGCGTGGTGGTTGAATACAAGGGGCGGGCGCTGGACCATGCCAGCCTGCTGACCTACCTGATCAGCTTCCGCCAGCATGCTGACTTCCACGAGCAGTGCGTGGAACGGATCTACCTGGACCTGAAGAACCTGCTCAAGCCTGAGCACCTGACGGTGTATGCACGGTATGTGCGCCGGGGTGGGCTGGATATCAACCCGTACCGCAGCACCGGGGCGATCAATCCGCAGAACCTGCGGTTGGTGCGGCAGTAATGTAACGGGGCCGCGAAGCGGCCCATCGCCGGCAAGCCGGCTCCTACAGAGAGCAGATTGGCGCAATCCCTGTGGGAGCCGGCTTGCCGGCGATGGGCTGCAACGCAGCCCCGTTGGGTTCAGATCCCCATGCTGTGCAGCGAGTTGGCAATGCTGCGCAGGGTGGCGGTAAGGTCGGGATGTTCGGCCTCGAAGCGTTCGATGGCAAGGTTCACGCCGTCGACGAGGTTGTTGTCCGGGGTGGCTTCCTCAAGCTTCAGCTGGGCCTCGATCTGCCTGGCTTCTTCATGCAGGCTGGCCAGCTCCTCTTCCGAAAGCGGCACATTGCGATCCAGTTGCTCGCGCAGGCTATTCAGGCGCTCTTGCAGTTCGCGGGCAGGCATTGTTCTTACTCCATCAATGACTTGGCAAGGCATGGACCTCAGCGAAGCGGCAAAGGTTCGGGCCTGTCCTCTAGCGTAATCCACCTGCCGGCGCTTTGCATGACCCGTATCAACGGGGATGTATCAGGGTTTCTCGCCTTTGTGCCGGCGCTGGGCGATATCCGCGAGGCAGGCATCGAGGGATTCGAGGTGGTCGATCACCGAATGCACACCCAGGCCGAACAGCGCCAGGGTGGCCTTGCCGCGGGCCAGCTCCTGTTCCTGCCGGCTCAGCGCCTGCCATTGCGCCGAGCCCTGATCGCAGGCCGCCAGCCCCACCGTCCACAGGCCGGCGTTGAGCCCCGACTGCAACAGCAGCGGCTCGCCACTGACCAGCACGCAGCCGTCCAGGCGCTGGCTCTGCAAGTTCATCAGCGCCTGCCAGCAGGCATTGGGGGTCGGCCATTTGCTGCCATTGGCGCAGTGGCCCGGCAGCCAGTCGGGCAGCACGCTGCTCAGGCGTTTGCCCAGGGTGGCGCTGAGTTCGTCGAGCCAGATGCACGGCACCTGCTGCGAGCGCAGGCGAAGCAGGGAATCCAGGGCGCCGGGGGCGGGTAGGGGGCTGCCGTCGGTCGCTTGGACCAGGCAGCCGCGCAGGCCGAACAGCACAGCGGTGAAGGCGGGTGCGTCTTGCATGGCAACGTCCCTAAATAACCCGCAGGCTATCCAGCGATTGTTACCGACGGATGACGGCCAGGGTCTGTACGAAATGTGTCTGCGCGACGGCCAGACAAGGCGAAACGGGGGGAGGAACGGCCGGGGTCGCGCCCGACTGTACTGGAGTACATGAGCATTCCGAGCCCCGTTTCAACGCAGTATGGGCGAGTGCAGATACATTTCGTACAGAGCCTACAGTTGTTCACAAATTCTTGACGCCGATATGTAAAACTATCGTTCGGGCAGCAAGCCAGTATACTTGCGCCCTATCGAGCAGCGTGCCAAAGGCCGTTGCCGCCGTGAAATCCGATGGAGAAACATCTATGCGTAGGATCGGTGCCGGAGTGATCGAGCGAGTCACCCAGGCCTGTGTCTGCGCCAGCTTGCTGCTGGCGCCCGTGGCAGCCACCCAGGCGGCCACCGAGGAGGATCCCTGGGAAGCGGTGAACCGGCCAATCTTCCGGTTCAACGACGTCCTCGACACCTATGCCCTCAAGCCGTTGGCGCAGGGTTATCAGTTCGTCACCCCGCAGTTCCTCGAAGATGGCATCCACAACGTCTTCCGCAACCTGGGCGACGTCACCAACCTGGCCAACAACGTGTTGCAGCTCAAGCCCCGTGCGGCGGGCGTTGACACGGCGCGGCTGATCGTCAACACCACCTTCGGCCTGGGTGGTTTCTTCGACGTCGGCACCAAGATGGGCCTGCAGCGCAATGACGAAGATTTCGGCCAGACCCTCGGCTACTGGGGCGTGCCCAGCGGACCGTACGTGGTCATCCCGTTCCTTGGTCCAAGCACCGTGCGTGACGGCCTGGCCAAGTACCCGGACACCTACACCGAACCCTACCGCTACATCGACCATGTGCCGACGCGCAACTCGATCTTCGCCCTGGACGTGATCGACACCCGCGCCAGCCTGCTGTCGGCGGAGAAACTGATGCAGGGAGACAAGTACATCTTCCTGCGCAACGCCTACCTGCAGAACCGCGAGTTCAAGGTCAAGGACGGGCAGGTCGAAGACGACTTCTGACCGCTTCGGTCAGGTAATGGGGCTGCTTTGCAGCCCATCGCCGGCAAGCCGGCTCCCACAGGGGATCGCATAACCCTGTGGGAGCCGGCTTGCCGGCGATGGGCCGCAGGGCGGCCCCTTTTGCATTACGCGAATATGTAACGGTTCAATGCATCGCCAGGATGCGCAAGCCGAAGCGCTGCGCACCGCCTGGCTGGTCGGCGATCCATACCACTTCGGTGCTGGCATGCAGCCCGGCGAGGGCGGTGTGGTCGGAGTCGATGCGCACCTCGAGGCGGTCACCCACCTGGAAGCGCTGCGGCGCCTGCACCTGCATGCCGGTGCTGGAGAGGTCGATGCACACAGCGCTGATCACCTGGTCGGCCTGCAGCAGCTGGACATCGGCATCGATACGCATGCGAATGAAATCACGTTTTTCGCTGTAATCCACGGGGTGCTGGGACATGCTTGCATCCTTTCGTCAGGTTGCGCTGCTCGACATTCTTATAACGCCGGGTGATTTGCCCTGTAAAGTGCAGGGAAGTCTACCTACCCATGCTTGAAACGCCAGGCGGATGGGAGTACCGTCAGCGCCTTACAGGGCACCTCGCTATTTGCCGGACCAGTCTTCTTGTCCTACAACTCAAGTAGAGAGTGGCTAGAGAGCATTCCAGTAGCCGTCTGTCGGTTCTCCACAGTCGCTACGCCAACCCAAATCTGGCGCCGTTCGCCCACATGCAGAAACCCAGTGCAACGCTGCTGATCATCGATGACGACGAGGTGGTCCGTGCCAGCCTCGCCGCCTATCTGGAAGACAGCGGCTTCAGCGTCCTCCAGGCCGGCAATGGCCAGCAGAGCCTCCAGGTCTTCGAAGCACACCAGCCCGACCTCGTGATCTGCGATCTGCGCATGCCGCAGATGGGCGGCCTCGAACTGATTCGCCGGATCAGCGAGCGCGCGCCGCAGTTGCCGGTGATCGTGGTGTCCGGTGCCGGCGTGATGAGCGACGCGGTCGAAGCCTTGCGCCTGGGCGCGGCGGATTACCTGATCAAGCCCCTGGAAGACCTGGCCGTGCTCGAGCACTCGGTGCGCCGCGCGCTCGACCGCTCGCGCCTGGTGCTGGAGAACCAGCGCTACCGTGAGAAGCTCGAAGCCGCCAACCGCGAACTGGAGGCCAGCCTGCACCTGTTGCAGGAGGACCAGACCGCCGGGCGCCAGGTGCAGATGAACATGCTGCCGGAAAACCCCTGGGTGGCCGGCGATTTCGCGTTCGAGCACCAGATCATCCCGTCGCTGTACCTGTCGGGGGATTTCGCCGACTACTTCCGCGTGGACGACCGGCGCATTGCCTTCTACCTGGCGGACGTGTCCGGGCACGGCGCCTCGTCGGCGTTCGTCACGGTGCTGCTCAAGTTCATGACCACGCGCCTGCTGTTCGAATTCAAGCGTGGCGGCAAGATGCGCGAGTTCAAGCCTTCGCAGGTGCTCAGCCACATCAACCGTGGCCTGATCAACTGCAAGCTGGGCAAGCATGTGACCATGGTCGGTGGGGTCATCGACGAGGACACCGGCCTGCTCACCTACAGCGTCGGCGGCCACTTGCCGCTGCCGGTGCTGTATACCCCAGGGCAGGCCCGCTACCTCGAAGGCCGCGGCCTGCCGGTGGGCTTGTTCGACGAGGCCAGCTACCAGGACCTGGTGCTGGAGCTGCCAGAGCAGTTCAGCCTCACCCTGATGTCCGATGGCATTCTGGACCTTTTGCCCGGGGACACACTCAAAGATAAGGAAGCTGCCTTGCCGGAAATCGTCAAGGCGGCGGGTGGCAGCCTGGAGGGGCTGCGCCAACGATTCGAATTGGCTACGCTTGGGGAGATGCCGGATGATATCGCCCTATTGGTGTTGAGCAGGAACCTTGAATGAGTACTGGTAGAATCCAGTTCGCCGAGCAAAGCGGGACCTTCGTTCTGAAATTTGTCGGTGAAGTGCGCCTGACCCTGTGTTCGGCACTGGATGCGACGATCGAGAAGATCTTCACCGCGCTGAACTTCTCGGCCATCGTCATCGACCTGACCGAAACCGAAAGCATCGACAGCACCACCCTGGGCCTGCTGGCCAAGCTGTCGATCCTGTCCCGGCAAAAGGTCGGCCTGCTGCCGACCGTGGTCACCACCAACCCGGACATTTCCCGGCTGCTGCAGTCCATGGGCTTCGACCAGGTGTTCAACATCGTCGACCGCCCGGTGCCGTGCCCGGAGTGCCTGACCGACCTGCCGTCCCAGGACCAGGACGAAAGCGTGGTGCGCTCCAAGGTGCTGGAGGCGCACAAGATCCTCATGGGCTTGAATGACTCCAACCGCGAGGCGTTCCATGACCTGGTGAGCGCGCTGGAAAGATCCTGACCTATCGCGGGGCAAGTCGCATCGGCGCACCGCCGCTCCCGCTCAGCCCACCCACAAGCAGTGCGAGGGGGCTGAGTGCGAGCGGGCTTGCCCCGCGATGGCTTCAGTCCTTGATGAACGCCGTGGCTGGCGAGCCATCGGCATTCAACTGATACACCCGCGCCGGCCGCCCCTGGTCATCGAAGAACACCTGCCCCAGCCCCGCGCTGTTCCACAGCCGCTCGCCGGCCTTGCTCCGGCTGGGCGTGCGCGGCACTACTTCCATCTGCCGACGCTTGGTAAACCAGTTGAGTGGCGAGCGTGGCGAATACAGCCAGCGGTTGAGCCGGTCGAGCACATCCAGCAGGCGCCGGGGGAACTCGTTCTTGATCCCGCTGCTGGTCACCTGCCACAAGTGCGGGCTGCGCTGGCGATGGCGGATCAGTACTTCGTAGACGAATGAGTAGTGCACATCGCCCGACAGCACCACGTAATGCCCCGGCGTGCGCGAGTGGCGGAAGATATTGAGCACCACCTGCGCCGCGCCGCGGTGCGCCATCCAGTTCTCGGCATCGACCAGCAACGGGTAGCCCAGTGCGCTGAACACCCGTTGCACGGTCTCGATCAGCTTGACCCCGAAGATCGGCGCCGGCGACACGATGATCGCCGAGGGGTGATCGAGCAGCGCCTGCTGCAGTTCACTCAGCGCCTCCCAGTCGAGCAGGCCTGAAGGCTTGGCCAGGTTGCTTTCGCTGCGCCAACGCCGGGTGCGGGTGTCCAGCACCAGCAGCGGCGGGTTGCTCGGCAGCGCGTATTGCCAGCCCTGGAAGCGCAGCAGTTCGCCGATCAGTTCATCCCGCGCCTCGTGCAACTGGCGGCACTGTTGGACCAGCGCCGCGCAGCCGTCCGGGTCGTTGCCCCAGCCCTGGCACAGCAGGTAGCCGAGCAGCGCGTTGCCGATTATCCGCCGCGAGAACGGGTGGCCGTAGGCGGTCTGTTCCCACTGCGCCGACAGGTTCCAGTCGTCGGTGATGTCGTGGTCGTCGAAGATCATCAGGCAGGGCAGGTGGGCCATGACCCGCGCCACCTGGCCGAGGCCGTTGCGGAAGGCCTCGATCAGCGGCAGCTCGTGGCGGTAGCGCGCCTGGCGCTTGTCGGTGAGGCCGGATGGCATCTGCATGCCCACCAGCGACCACGGCAGCGGCGACCAGACCAGCAGGTACATGGCCATGACTTCGGCGAAGGTCACCAGGTGGTTGTCGGCATTGCTGGAGGAGAAGATCGGCTTGCGCTTGCCGCCGAAGAAGCGTTCACGCAGGGTCTCGTTGCCTTCCTGGGCCGGCAACAGGTCGGCGCGGTGGTAATAGCAGGCCGGGTGCTGGTAGAGCGCGGCGCCGCTGTCGACCAAGGCGCCGTCCAGCGCCTCGTCGAACAGGCCCAGGCGCTCGATCAACCCGTGGATGGCGCGCAGCATGGGGCCGGCGACATCGTCGGCATAGACCTGGTCGCCGCTCATCAGCAACACGGCAGGGCGCTCCTCGGGGCGCGGGCCGGCGGCCAGCAGGCGGTCGGCGCACAGCAGGCCGTCGGCAGCCGGATGATGGGGCTTGCGGCACGAGCCGTGGAGCACCTGGTCGAGGCGCTCGCGCAGCACGAAGCTGGGGCGGCTGGCGCCGGGATAGAGCAGGTGCGGGGCCCAGTCGGCGATGCCCTGGCCGTTGGCCAGGCGCAGGTCGTATTCGAGCGCCACGTCGCTGGGTAGCGGCTGATCGAAGTGGATATCCAGCAGGTGGATGAAGGCGTGCGTACCGACCGCGATCACCTCGCAATGCGCAGTGGCACTGATGCCGGCCTGTTCAAGGACAAATTCGGCTTGCAGCGGTTGCGAGCCGACCAGCCATATCGCCAGGCGTTGCGGCTCCAGGCGGCGCAGTACCGGGCCGGCAAGGACGAGGGGGAGGGTGGTGCTGGGGATCATCTATGGCTCGGCTTTGTCTGGTATGACGCTATCGCGGGCCAAGCCCGCCCCCACAGGTTATGGGGAATGCGGCCGCAGCGAAAACGGGCGGAAATGCTCTGCATTAACCGCCCGTCGATCAAGCCGAAGATGTATCAGGCTTTGTCAGCCAGCCATCAGCGCTTCCAGCTTCTCCTGGTCGCGGGCGAACTGGCGGATGCCTTCGGCCAGCTTCTCGGTGGCCATGGCGTCCTCGTTCATTGCCCAGCGGAACTGGCTCTCGTTCAACTGCTGCCTGGCCTCGCCGGCATTGCCCGGCTTGAGGATGCGCGGCAGATCGCCTTGGTCGTCCGACAGCTGCTGCAGCAGCTCGGGGCTGATGGTCAGGCGATCGCAGCCGGCCAGCTGTTCGATCTGGCCGATATTACGGAAGCTCGCGCCCATGACCACGGTGTTGTAGCCATTGGTCTTGTAGTAGTCGTAGATGCGCGTGACCGATACCACGCCCGGATCCTCGGCGCCCACGTATTCCTTGCCGGTGCTCTTCTTGTACCAGTCGTAGATGCGCCCCACGAACGGCGAGATCAGGAACACCCCGGCATCGGCGCAGGCCTGGGCCTGGGCGAAGGAGAACAGCAGGGTGAGGTTGGTCTGGATGCCTTCCTTCTCCAGCTTCTCGGCGGCGCGGATGCCTTCCCAGGTGGAGGCCAGCTTGATCAGCACGCGGTCTTTGGGCACACCGGCCGCTTCATACAGCTCGATCAACTGACGGGCCTTTTTCAGCAGCGCCGGCTCGTCGAACGACAGCCGCGCGTCCACCTCGGTGGAGATGCGCCCCGGAATGACCTTGAGAATGCCCGAGCCCACCGACACGGCGAACTTGTCGCAGGCCAGGTCGACATTGCCCTTGGCGTCGGCCTTGACCTGCTTGAGCAGGTCGGCGTAGCCCGGGATGGCTGCGGCCTTGAGCAGCAGCGACGGGTTGGTGGTGGCGTCGACCGGCTTGAGGCGGGTGATGGCGTCCAGGTCGCCGGTGTCGGCGACCACGGTGGTGAACTGCTTGAGTTGTTCCAGCTTGGAGGTCATGGGCGTGCTCTGTCCTGTGCAATGACTCGACATTACCCGAGCCCCGACAGCCACTCAAGGCCCGTCGCAGGCGTATCGGGAAAGCCTTCGCAGGCAACGCGATCCTTCAGTCGGCGCGCGCTTGCCCGCATCAGGCTGCATAGCAGCCCCGGCTCACACCGGGCCTGCGGTAAAAGGCATTGCCTTCGAGTGCCAACCCCGCCGCAGGTTCCCTCAGCGCCCCTGCAGCAGCTCGGCGGCCTGGTCCAGCACTTTCAGCGGCTCGCTGGCCTTGTGAATGTCCGCCGACAGCAGCTGGCGGAAGCGCCGCGCCCCCGGGAAACCCTGGCCCAGCCCGAGGATATGCCGGGTGATATGGTGCATCGCGCCGCCGCCTTCCATATGCGCGACGATGTACGGGCGCAGCTTTTCAATGGCCTCGGCCCGGCTGACCACCGGCGCCGCGCTGCCGAACAGCTGCTGGTCGACCTCGGCCAGCAGGTACGGGTTGTGGTACGCCTCGCGCCCCAGCATCACGCCATCGAAGGTCTGCAGGTGGGTGCGGCATTCGTCGAGGGTCTTGATGCCGCCATTGAGCACCAGCTCCAGGTCCGGGAAGTCGGCCTTCAGTTGCGCCGCCACGTCGTAGCGCAGTGGCGGGATCTCTCGGTTTTCCTTGGGCGACAGGCCTTCGAGGATGGCGATGCGCGCGTGCACGGTGAAGCTGCGGCACCCGGCGTCGCGCACCTGGCCGACGAAGTCGCACAGCTCGGCGTAGCTGTCGCGGCCATTGATGCCGATGCGGTGCTTGACCGTGACCGGAATGCTGACCGCGTCCTGCATGGCCTTGACGCAATCGGCCACCAGCGCCGGGTGGCCCATCAGGCAGGCGCCGATCATGTTGTTCTGCACCCGGTCGCTGGGGCAGCCGACGTTGAGGTTGACCTCGTCGTAGCCGGCATCCTCGGCCAGGCGCGCGCAGGCGGCCAGGTCCGCCGGCACGCTGCCGCCCAGTTGCAGGGCCAGCGGGTGCTCGGAGTCGTCATGGCGCAGGAAACGCTGGGCGTCGTTGTGCAGCAGGGCGCCGGTGGTGACCATTTCGGTGTAGAGCAGGGCGTGCCGGGAGAGCAGGCGCAGGAAGAAGCGGCAGTGGCGGTCTGTCCAATCCATCATGGGCGCAACGGAGAAGCGACGGGACGGTTCAGGGCGCGTGATATCTGGCTTGGCGACTGATTTTACGGTGTTTTCGTTCAACGTATTTCGTACCGATTTTCGGGGGTTTTGGGGCGTTTTTACCAAGCGCTTGGTACAATGTACCAATCGAATCAGGACGTGTACCAATTCTCATGGCAACGATCAGACCCCGTAAGAAGGCAGACGGCACCATCAGCTACACAGCTCAGATCCGCATCAACCGCGACAAGGTGACAGTCTACCAAGAGAGCCAGACGTTCGCCCGCAAACAGGCGGCAGTAGCCTGGGCGAAGCGACGGGAGACGGAGCTGGCTGAACCTGGTGCAATCGAGCGGGCGAGCCGGGTAGGGCATACGGTTAAGCAGATGATCGACCGCTACCTGGTCGAGGCCGAGAAAGCCCGGCCGCTGGGTGAGACGAAGCGGCGCACGCTGAATGCCATCAAGAACAGCTACCTGGGTGAGATCGTGGACTCCGATATCACCCAGCAGGTACTGGTGGACTATGCGCTGTGGCGCATGGGTTTAGAAGGGGGAGAAGTCAAGCCGCAGACGGTGGGCAATGACCTGGCACATCTGGGATCGGTGTTGTCCCTGGCCAGGGCGGCGTGGGGGGCTGAGATCGATCCCCAGGCAATGTCTGATGCCCGCCTGGTGTTGAAGAAGTTCGGCTACAACATGAGAAGCCGTGAGCGAGATCGGCGCCCGACGTTGGATGAGATCGATAAAGTGCTGGAGCACTTCTTCAAGATGCTGGAGCGCCGGCCCAGCGTGATCCACATGCCGAAGGTGGTGGCGTTCGCGATTTATTCAACCCGGCGGATGGATGAGATCACCCGCATCCTGTGGGAGGATCTGGATGAGCACCGGCAGGCAGTGAAAGTCCGGGATATGAAGAACCCTGGTCAGAAGATCGGCAACGACGTGTGGTGTTATTTGCCAGATGAGGCTTGGATTATCGTGCAGAGTATGCCGCGAGAGTGCGCAGAAATATTTCCGTACAACACGGATTCAATCGGCACTGCCTGGTCCAAAGCATGCAAGATGACTGGCATTGAGGATCTGCACTTCCATGACTTGCGCCACGAGGGAGTGAGTCGGCTGTTTGAGATGGACTGGGACATTCCGAGGGTGTCTAGTGTTTCCGGTCATCGCGACTGGAATTCATTGCGACGATATACTCACTTACGTGGTCGCGGAGATCGATATGAGGGGTGGGAGTGGCTACACAGAATAGTCAAAAGTCAGGTCGTCTTGGGGGCGCGGGTGAGATGAGTATGAATGCAAAAATGCTCAGACGAAGTGACCTAACGGGTTTTGCTGCCCTTTTAGGGGAAAGCTTTTCTTCTCGTATTGATCTGCTTGCTCAAATAATTAAGGGTGCACACTACCCAAGCTTGGGAAGCTATAAAGAGCGAATTCTCTCAGAGACTATCCGGAACTATTTGCCTAGATCGCTTGAGGTGGGGACAGGTTTCGTCCTGTTTCCGCACGAAGATGATCAGCCTCATGAATATTTTGATCCTTTGAATCAAAGTGCTTTCGCGATATCTAGACAGTGTGACATTCTGATTTTCGATGCGAATATGTATCCCCCCGTATTTAGGGATAAAGATTTTGTTGTTTTAAGGCCGGAGTCTGTCAGAGCTGTAATTGAGGTCAAAGGAAGCCTGACTATTCCGGAGGTTAATGGTGTTGTAGATGGATTTATAGATTTCGCTAGAAAGTGGAAGGAAACTCAGAAGTTTTATAAGTCCCATCATGTGCCCGGAAAAGTAGAATCTCCTACTCTTCTTGCGATGGGGTGGAGTATTTATGAGCGTGATGGGCGGGCGGTAACTAATCCTGCGAAAATTCGCGCAGCAATTGCCAAACGTTACAGTGAGGCAGTTACGGTAGAAGAGTTGGATCACTTCCCCTTGCTTAATAGCATGATGATTTATAATGAGTCACTGATAAAGCTTTGCTATTTCCCAACTGGAGTTGGTGGCGATCAAGACTTCACTCGAACGGGCCTGGGTTGGTATAGCCAGGATGGTCGTTTTGCCAGGGTTGCAAGTACGGGGGAGCTATATAGAGATAAGGATCGTACTGTGGCTTGGCTGCTTGCTGAGCTTCACTTGACTTTAGGGCTAGATAATTTTAATCGATTTTTTTCGTACCTTGACGAAGCGAAGTCTGGCGAGCGCTTGCCGTATAAATATGATGGATATAATTTGGGTTGGGATGATGTTGGCGTGATCAAGTGAGGTGTGCCCGGCAAATCATGCGCCGGGCACTAGTTAGCGGGTTAGCTGTTGCAATTCGCGGTTGGCAATGCGCCGCTGTTCGTCCAAGTAGTCAGCTAGATCGCCCAAGTGTATTCCTTTTGCACTTTTCTGACTGTTTTCGATGCGAGTGATGGGGAGTTTGATTTTTCCAGCAAGTACCTTTCGTTGGAGCATCTCAGGTGTTAGGTGCCTGAAATAGTCTTTACATACTATCTCCAGTGGGATAATTGCTTGGCTGTTATATTGCGCCATCAGCACGAAAGCTGTGTTCATGCTCGCCCCCTTAGTGCTCGTTTTGCAGCTACGTTGGCCATGTACGCTGACCACTTTTCGCTCTCACGCTGTTGGCGAATCTGACTGCAGTTGACGTGGCGCCGGGTTGACCTGCTATTGCCGCAGACATCACAGATGGCAGGTAGGTCGAGGCTGTGGGTGGTTAGACGAGGCCGAGTGAGCATTTCAGTCATGATCCACGTCGAAGGCTTGGTGGTAGTTCAGTGCGG
The DNA here is from genome assembly GCF_001007005.1 of Pseudomonas sp. CCOS 191. NCBI lineage: Bacteria > Pseudomonadati > Pseudomonadota > Gammaproteobacteria > Pseudomonadales > Pseudomonadaceae > Pseudomonas > Pseudomonas sp. CCOS 191. The sequence goes on along the minus strand of NZ_LN847264.1, from coordinate 4,034,840 downwards.
CGCTGAGGTGATTGTCGAACTCCTCGATGGCCAGCGGCTCCCATTGATTGCAGTGTCGGAGGTCGTGGTACCACTTGATCCCGTGGTAAGTCACCCGTAACCGCGTGGTGCCAATGCTTATCTCCGCATCAATCCCGCCGGCAGCGCTGTGCTCCATGGCTTTGCGAATGCTCGATGCCACGAAGCTTGGGAGGGTGGGGGGAAAGAGAATGAAGTCGGGCTTGCAGCCCTCCGCTGTGTCGAGGCTGTGGCAAGACGTTGCCCTGGCGGAGGTCATGCCGAAGGGCTGGATGGTGCTGTCGGGCTTACAGCCCTCGGCGTTTATCAGGCGTTGGCGCTCAATCTCGGCGATCAGCTCCAGGGTTACCGCTGGCGGCATCGCCATGCCGTAGTCGTTCGCGGCGACGTGATCATACGGGGCGCGTTTTGCTACGGTGGCGAGGGCCTTCAGTTCTGAGAGGTCTACATTCATGCCTGGCGCTCCTGTAGGGTGGTGAAGCCTGCCGCCTGGCGGATCTTGCTGCAGCGTTCATGGTTGCCACGTGTGCGTGGGATGGCGCAGACGTCGCAGAACACGCCCATGGCGGGACGCATGAAGGTCTGCACGCCCTTTGCGTCGCGAGTGTTCGGGGTGTAGGCCTGTGTTGTGATCACAGCGAATACCTCTCATGGGCGCGGCGGGCGTTCGGGCTCAGGGCTAAGTGCTCGTAGCCGGTGATTTTGTTTACAGTCGGTGACGTGCCTTTCTGTGCGTTAACAGGGGCTGGCTGGTGCAATTGGATCAGCGCAGAGATCAGGGCGCAGGCCAAGATCAGGCTGACCAGCTGCCAGGTGCGGGTTGGATTAGGCATGGATGTGGCCCTCGCGAACGTGGCTACGAGCAAGTTCGAATAGCTCGTCGGCGGAAACTGGTTCGAGGTGCTGTTCGCCGTTCTGCAAGGCTTCCAGGCGAGTGCGATACAGCCCGGCCTGGCCGAGCCAAGCGACTGCGCTGTTAACTACGTCCAGCGCTAGGGCATCATTGGCTTTGCCGCCTTGTACCAGTTCATGGTCTAACGGCACCTTGAAGCCCGCCGCATTGCGGTGTCCGCCACCGCCGTACTGCTTGGCGATCTCGCTTACATCCATTCCCTCATCGCTGCTGCGGAGGGAGAAGTAGCGGTGGTCGGTTCTGTCCTGGTAGCAGGCAGCAAACTTCTCGCCTTGTGCCATCAGGTGACCGGCGTCACTGGCATGGATATGGGGCAGGTTCGCCACTGGCACATCATGACCGGCGATGATCATCCGGCGCTTACTGCTGGCCACCAGGTCGGCTACGTCCTTGTGGTGCTTTCGGTTAATGGCCGTCCCAGCAGCGATGGCAGCATTCATTGGCTGCTGCATCAGCTTGTCCCAGGCCTCGAAGTCCTGTGGGTAGCTGAACAGGTTGGCCAGGATCTCGCTGGTGCCTGCCAGCTTGAAGCGCCAGAGGTCACGGTCCTCGATGTGGTTAATTAGGGCCGGGCGCTGGTTGTAGGGGAAGAAAAAGTCCCAGGTGAGGCCGGCGCCGCTGCGGTTCATGTCTAACAAGGCGCTGAGCTTAGGCAGGGTTTCTGTCCAGGCATGATAGTGGATTGGGGCGGTCTCCACGTCGGCCAGGGCCTCGGCAGCGGTTTTGTGGTGGTCGAGGATCAGTACGGCTTGGGCGTGCTGGGCCATCACCTGAAGCGTTTCCAGAGGGAAGGAGAAATCGACGATGATCACGGCGCGGCCAGTTACTTCAGGTGGGGCCATGCCGTGGTGAGCAGCGAGGAACTCGACATCCTCTGCGCCCAAGCAGTGACGCACAGCCCAGGCAGCGCCGAATCCGTCGGCGCAGTTACCGTGATAGATGCATAGGGTCTTCATGCTGCGTCACCTCCGTGCTGGACGATCTGCATGGCCTGGTCGAAAGTCATCGTCCGCCCTTTGAAGTGCCAATTAGTCTCGCGTGCGGTGGTTAGTACCAGGGTGTCCAGAAGTGCAACTGCTGCTCCGGGCTCCCAGTTGTCGTGGATGTTGCTGAGGCCCAGGGCCTTGGCGATCGCGGGGGCTTGAGTGGTCTTACCGCACCCTTGGGGGCCAATCACGAGTACGCTTTTGGTGCTCATGCTGCGGCCTCCGTGGTGGCTGCCGGTGTTGCACGCAGGTGGGAATGAACTCGCTTGGCGAGGTTGTCTATGGCGGTGGCTTGTTCGGCAGCGCGGGCGGCTTGCGGGGCCGCCATCAAGGCGCTCATCGTGCGTTGGGCCAGGCGTAGCATCTCAGCCGTGCCGAGTAGCTTGTCGTAGTCTGCTCTGGTCACCGGCATGCCTGTGTAGGACATGATCCGTTCTTCAAGCTCCGTGATGGTTCGCTTGAGGGACGCTACAGCCAGATGGTGCCTACGCTGGTCTGCCTCGGTCTGGACGCGCGCTTCGTCCAGTTCCTCTCGGAGCGTCTTGAGCTGCAGCTTTAGGTCAGCTCTATGATGTTCCTTGCCGATCTCCACGCCACGACTGAAGGCGCGGCTGCGGGCCTTCGAGAACAGGTATGACGCGACGATCAAGGTGGCAAGCCAAATGATGCCCATGGCGAGGACTTGTTGATGCGGTTGCATGTGCTGTGCTCCGAGAAGGCCCGCCACCGGTAAATGTCAGAGTCGGTGGCGGGCTTGTTGCCCCTGGTGGCCGGGGCGGCCTAGTTCAAGCGTTTTGGGTGCTGCGTTCTTGTTGGCGGTCGAGGTAGGCCGCCAAGTTGTGCAGGTAAACCACGATCTGAGCCTTCCCTGAGGGTTCGATCTTGCTCAGTTGAAGATCAATGCGACCCTTGCGGACTAGTGCTTTGAAGTAACGGTCCGAGCCGATATGAGGGAAGTAGCGCTCTCTAACCTCGGTCAATGTCGGGCAGAGCGTCGGCCACTCTCTGTAAAGTTGATCCAGCGTGCTCATGCGCACTCCCCAAGCCCCTCTTGGCCGGGCTGGAGCTTCGCGCGTAGGGCGCCCACAAGGTGTTCTTTGCTGGATCCGATAACTGCAGCGCAGATCTCGCCATGGTCGTTGGTCACGACTGCGCCCAGAGGGAAGTCTCGGTTGACGGTGTTGATGACATAGGCGATTTGGCCGTCCAGCAGCACTTGGTCAATGCTGTCCTGGGCCTCCAAGAGAGCAAGGGCTTCTTCAGGCATGGCGCCGCTGTCAGCCCGGCCGTTGGCCAGGTCCTGCAGGAAGTCCCGCAACGATTGCCACTTGGTCACCAACTTCCGGGGGAGGGTCATCGAGCTGATCAGCTCTCCGATTTCCACCTTGATGTAGTGGATTGCGTCGTCGTTCTCGACAGTGATCCGTGCGTCCAGGGTGGTCTCGGGTCGGCGCAGAGTGCACTTAGTGATGCCCCCGGCTTCAAAGGTGCGCTCCAGGCCCATGACACGAGTCAGGGGAATGCAAAACTCGCTCATGCGGCACCTCCAGACGGAATGGCTTGCGCGGCTCCTTCGGGGGTAACCACAACTCTGAGGCCGGTTTGACGTTGAAACGCGACGACCGTGGCTCGGCGGCTACTGGTGACGGGGTGCAAGTAGATTTTGCAAATCGGTGAGTGCTTTGCGTTGTTCATGCTTCGTACTCATGTGAGAGGGGGTACGGAGCAAAACGTTAGCAATGGCTAACTGAATTGACAATAGCTTCGGCTATTTTTCTTCGAAGTGGGGCCGAAAAAAAACCGCCATGGAGGCGGTTTCTTGAATCGGGAGACTTCAGGCCTTGATCTGGCTTGGAGGGACAATCCCCCCAACGTAGTGGATGGTGGAGATCTCGGAGCGGTGGAGGGTGGTACGTCCGAAAGTGTCATTGACCGACATTAGGCTTACTTCTTCGGCATTTTCATAAAGAAGTTCCTTGATCAAGCTTTCACCTGACGCGAGCTTCACCACTACGTATTCCCCTGGTACCAGCCTGTGGTGCGGTTCGCACCACACCACCCATCCATTACGAATTGCTGGTGCCAAGGCGTCCCCTTTAATCCGAAGCGAGTACACGCTCGCATCTGTTGAGGGGGTCTCTACCCACCCAGTCATCGGGGTGAGCTCGTCCCAGCTGCCGTCCTGTTTCAATTGGGCAATTCCTTGGATATGCGCCCACCGGAACGGTGTACTCAAGCTTGGTCCTGGCTTGATTTCGAGCGATGTGCCTTCCTGGGCTGCGTGCGCGGGCATCAACAGAGTTCCGCCAGGTAGGCCAATTTTGTCCTCCAGGTTTTTTGCCGCTTTATCGCCCAGGGGGCGATGCCCGTTGAGCAACTGCGACAGGTAGGAGGCATCTAGGTTGTAGCGGTCGGCAAACTCTTTAGTTCGGAGGTCGCCAATGAGGGCCCTTAGGGCTTCGACACGGAGTTGGCTGATGTTCATCCGTCTATCTTAGGGGCGGTTAGCGTTTTGTAAATTACGCCCGGCTATTGTCTGTCGCGTTAGCGGCTGCTAGTCTCTCGCCCAAATTGGAGGTGCATATGAGCTTGCACGCATACATCAAGGCGTTGGACAGGGCAGCACTGGATGATCTGGCCAGGCGTTGCCAGACAACTGCAGGGCAACTGAAACAGATCGCCTACGGCAATCGTCGGGCAAATGCCGGGTTGGCTATCAATCTTGAGCGGGAAACGGGGGGGCAGGTCGCGTGCGAAGAGCTTAGGCCGGATATCGATTGGGCCTACTTAAGGCAATCAAACAAAGACACAAGGCAGTAAAGAACGCTGAGCCAGGACTCTGACCTCCCGGCCCAGCTATGACAGTACAAAGCACCGTCACTCTCGTCGTCCGGCACCCTCTCTCACAAGTACAGCCGGACGACTATTACCGCATGCCATGCCCGCACAGCACGCAAGGCACAGCACACAGGTCGTGGTCGTAGGATAGGTCTTACCTAACCCTGTGACTAGGCCGTAAACCGAGGATTTACGGTTATGAGTCGAGTTGATCTATTGCCGGGCGCAGGTCCGGTCCTTACATTGCGGCAGGCGCTCTACCGCGCAGGTCGTGACTATCACGGTGGTATCACCAAGTTGGCCTTCGACATGGGCCTTGAGGTGGACACGCTGCAGAAGAAGCTCCACCACAACGAGGAGCGCCGCTGGCCGACCCCTGATGAGCTGGAAGAAATCGTGCAGTGGACCTCAGACCCGCGGCTGCTCGATGCCCTAGTTCGTCCGGCGGGGGCGGTCTGGTACCGGCCAGAGCCAGTGCCTGCCACCAACGAAGCACTGCAAGCTGTAGCCAAACTCTTGGATGAGTCCAGTCAGTTCGTGGGCAGTCTGCACGACGGTGCAGCCGACAATGTATGGACGCTTGCCGAGGTGGTGGATCTTGAGAAGCGTGGGATGGACGTGATCCGCCAGGTGCTCGCGATCATGGCGGGCGCTCGCCAGGCCATGGAGGACGAAGCTCATGGCTGACGCCGTTGATTTCGCCAACGATCATGCTGAGTACTTCCTGCAGCTGTCGTTGCAGCGCCTTGCGCGCCTTCCTGAAAAGCCGAGCGCACAGTTCTGTGAGGATTGCGACGAGCCGATTCCGTTGGCCCGTCAGCAGTCGGTCGCGGGTTGCGAAACCTGCGTCGACTGCCAGGGGTTGCGGGAGCGCCGGAGATGATCGGGCGCCCAACTCCTACCACAGCTGATTGGGCGCGGCGTTACATTGAAACCTTCAACCTAGCCCTGGTTCCCATCGAGCCAGGCGAGAAGGGGCCGAAGGGTAAAGGTTGGAACCAGCCCGGTCGCTACTTCACTGTCGCCGCTGATGCCGAAGCGTTCTGGATGAAGCGCCCGAGTCACAACCTAGGGGTGGTGCTCGGGCCTAGTCGTGTCTGTTCGCTGGACGTTGATGATGTCGAGCTGACGCGGCAGGTCCTGCAGCAGACGCTTGGACTCGACGTTGACGCCCTTGCAGACGCATACCCGACCTCCGTGGGTAACCCTGAACGTTTCCGTGTGATGTTCCGCGTTCCCGAGGGTGTGGAGTTGAGCCGTCACGCCTTGGTGTGGCCCAACAAGAACGACCCCGATGGCACCATCTACAAGGGGCTCATGGCGCAGGTCCAAGCAGCTGTAGACCAGGAAGATGCCGACCGCGAAGCGGCTTTCCGCATGGCGGCTGAGCCCTTCAAGAAAGTGACCGTCTTCGAGTTGCGGGGTGGCCTGGTGCAGGACGTGCTGCCGCCTTCTATTCACCCAGGTACGGGCAAGCCCTACACATGGCGCACTGCACCAGTCGCCAGCGGCTTGCCGGTGCTTCCGCCCGAACTGCTGGCGATCTGGCAGGGCTGGGACGAGTTCAAGCCCAAAGGGGAGGCCGTTTGCCCATGGAGGCCGAAGCCGGCTATGCCCGCAGCTCGGCCCTTGCCAAGGCCATCTCCAGCTGCTGCTCGATCTGGTGACAAGCTTCCCGAGGTCATCCCGGAATTCAATCGTATCCATGACATCGCCACGATGATCGAGGCGCATGGCTACAAGCGCATCGACGGGAAGTGGCTGAGCCCGCACAGCAGCTCCGGCATGCCTGGGGTGACGATCACCGACGGCAAGCTCTTTTCCCATCACACGTCGGACCCGCTGGCGAACGGACACAAGAATGATGCCTTCGACGTGTTCTGCATTCTGATGCACGACGGCGATCAGAAGGCGGCGACCAGAGCGGCAGCGCAGATCCTTGGTATCGACGCAAAGTCACGCCCACCGGCGCCCCCGCCTCTGGGTGAGCTTCCCCGCACCCCATCTGCCGTCAAGCAGGCCGAGCATGCCGGAGTGGACGCTAACCCTGACGAACCTGCAGCCGCTGACCCAAATCCAATCGAGCCCAGCCCGGCCGCCTCCTCGGCCAACGGGGGGGAGGGGGGAGAGGGCTTGGTCCTGAAGAGTGCCAAGCGCCGCTTCGCCCTGGTCGAAGGGACCACGAACGTGTGGGACATGGACAAGGGGCAGTCGATGAAGCGGTCAGGCTTTGAGGCCCTGGTCGGCAAGCCCCTTGCAAAGCAGTGGATGGAAAGCACTGACAAGAAGCTGGTCTCGTCTGAGCAGGTCAAGGAACTCGAGCAGGCCCGCAAGATGTCGAGCAAGAAGGGCGGTGCGCTGAACCTCGATCCGCTTGATCGCTATGTCTACATCGACGGTACCAAGGAGGCCTGGGACCGGGAGAAGAAGCGGCGCCTGCCCGAGGGCAGCGTCAAGATGGCCATGGGCGACGCTTATCAGCTGTGGCTGAACAGCCCAAGCCGGCGGGTGGTCGATGTCGACCACATCGTGTTCGACCCGACGATGACCAAGGACCCAGCGATCTACATCAACACTTTCGAGGGCCTACCACTGGAGCCTGTGCGAAATGATGCTGCCTGCGAGAACCTGCGGTGGCTGATCTCGTTCCTGTGCAACCACGACGCGGTGGCCTTGGAATGGCTGGTCAAATGGCTGGCCTACCCGCTGCAGCACATGGGCGCCAAGATGGACACGGCGGTGCTGTTCCACTCCACGATGGAAGGCTCGGGCAAGAGTCTGTTGTTCGCCGACATCATGGGCGAGCTGTACGGCCGCTACGGCGCCACGGTCGGGCAGACCCAGCTCGAAGGCAACTTCAACGCCTGGCAGAGCGGCAAGCTGTGGGCGGTGTTCGAAGAGGTTGTGAGCCGCGACCAGCGCTACAACCAAGTGGGAAAAATCAAGCACATGATCACGGGCAAGACGGTGCGCATGGAGTCGAAGTTCATCAACGGCTGGGAGGAGGCCAACCACATGAACTCGGTGTTTCTGAGCAACGAGATCATGCCCTGGCCGATCAGCGAGAGTGACCGGCGAATGTTGGTGATGTGGCCACTGGAGACGTTGCCGCCCGAGCGGCAGAAAGCGATTGCCCGTGAGCTGGCCAACGGTGGCGTGGCGGCGTTGTACGGCTGGCTGCTGGACGTTGAACTGGGCGAGTTCGACCAGCGCACGCGCCCGCCCGAAACCGAGGCTCGCCAGCGCCTGGTGGAGCTGAGCCGCACGGCCTGGCAGACCTTCTTCCACCTTTGGCGGAGCGGTGAACTTGGGTACGGCCTGTGGGGCTGCTGCCTGACTTCGGATGTGTACGCCATGTTCATCGAGTGGTGTGCCCATAACAAAGAGCACGCGATGAGCCAGACCAAGTTCTCGCTAATGCTGAGCGCGAAGGTGGAGAAGACGAAGGCTATCCCCTGGACGGACTTCTCTACGGAGAAGGACATCCGGCGTTTTGCTGCGTTCTTCATGCCCGGCGATGGTGACCCTTCCCTGCCCCCATCCTCTAATGCGGCCGTGCTGGGCAAGAACGTTCAAGAGTGGCGCGAGCGAGCGAGGCTCGCGGGCTGGGCGGTGGAAGCCTGGGACCACATCAAGATCAAGAGGGCTGCAGCATGACTCTATCGGCAGGTGTGTTGGGTGTGTTGGGTTGGTGTCGGGTTGGTTTTGGCAAGCCAACACAGGTTCAGGCCCCGGATTCTGTGATGTGGCGGGCATGTGTGTTGGGTGTGTTGGGTTTGCGCGCACGCGCGCGCAGGCGCGCTTTTTTTAACGATGATTCCGAACGGGCGATTATTTCCTATGCGAGGCTCGATAAACCCAACACACCCAACACACTCAACACGTTGTCATTCAATCCATTGAATTTACTGGTTTTTATCTGTGTTGGGTTTGTGTCGGGTTGGCTGAATGTGTGTTGGGTATCGAATTTGGAGGGGTTGCGATGACGATGGACACGGGATTGCGCCTTCAGCTCCTGGCGCAACTGGCCCAGCACCAGAGCGACATGGCGCCACTGATCGACCCGGTCGAGCGCCTGCGCCTGGTTGGTGACCTGATGCAGCATTGGGGGGATCAACGTGGACAGCTGGGGTTGGATGCGAGCCTGGGCAGCCAGATGGGCACAATCATGGAATGGAAGGGGTCGGCACCGCGCACGGGTGCATCGGGTTCGCGCATTCTGATCTCCGGTGCCGGGCTCGATCACGCAGCCGCCGAGGTCGACGCGGCGGTCGCCGAGCTTGCCCGGCGCAATGACCGCGGTGTGACGCTGGCCAAGCTCGCCGAGCTGCGCTACCTCCATCGCGCCACGATTAGGGAGCAGATGCGTGAAATAGGGCTGGCCGAGCATGCCGACCGGACCTACCGCAACTGGGTGAAAGCGCTGCACCTGCAGGTGCTGGCCATCCTGGCGGCGCGTTCTGGCCGGGTTCGCCAACAGACCGTTCGTCGGGTAAGAATGCAACTTTCTGGCAACATTGAGGCTACATAGCGACCACATTCTGACGAACCGAAAATCACCTCTTTTCGGTTTTTCCGGTGGCATGTAAAAAGGCGCCACGATATCAAAAGTGCGCTTAGGCGCTTCCCCAACAAGCACTGTGCTGTGCAACCCGCTCCGACCTGTCGGCGCATCGAAAACCCTGCCAACTGGCGGGGTTTTCTTTTTCCGGCGCCGTGCTTTGCCAATTGAGGCCTGCATGAACAGCGAGCAACAAGCGTTAGTCGAGATGCCGATCTGGATGGTGATCGTACTGTCCCTGGTCGGCGGGGTGTCGGGTGAAATGTGGCGGGCCGACAAGGCGGGTGCTCGAGGTTGGGGGCTGGTTCGCAGGCTCGCTCTGCGCTCGGGTGCCTGCGTTACCTGCGGGCTCTCTGCCAACATGCTGCTGTACGCCCTCGGCGCATCGGTGTGGATGGCGGCGGCGGTCGGTTGCTTGACCGCGATGGCCGGCGCCGATGTGGCGATCAACCTCTACGAGCGCTGGGCCGCCAAGCGGCTGGGTCTGGCGCAGGTGCCGCCAGCTGGCACCGAGGCGGGGCAGTGACCCGGCCGGAATCCTGGGTGGGGCCGGGGACCCTGGCGATATGGGCGGGGTACGGGACCGGGAACCCGCGATTCTTTGTTAGCGGACGGTTCACCCGCTTAGTGAACTGCGGTGAACTGGTTAACCCCTCGAATTCATTGGGTGAACTGGACTTTTCGAAATGACCCATCTGACGAAATCGGAGTTCGCCGCCCGCAATGGATGGTCGAAATCCTACGTTTCCAAACTGGCCAAGCAAGAACGCCTGGTGCTGACTGCCGACGGCAAGGTCGACGTCGAAGCCACCGAGGTACTGCTGGCCGAATCGGCGGACCCGGCCAAGGCGCCGGTCGCGGCCCGGCATGAAGAAGCCCGGATAGAACGCGACGTGCGTAGCCAGCTCCAGCCAGGCCGCGACACACCTGCGGTGCAGCAGCCGGATCCGGCGCCGGGCAGTGGCCACAACTTCCAGCGGTCGAAAGCTCATCGCGAGTTTTACCTGGCGCAGCTGGCCGAGGCCGAGTTCCACAAGGTCCAGGGCGACTTGGTCGAGCGCAAGGCGGTGGTAGACGCGGCCTACGCCGCAGGCCGGATGCTTCGCGACCAGTTCTTCGGCCTTGCACCCCAGCTCGCTGCCGAGCTGGTGGGGATGGACGATCCATGGGACATCGAGAAGCACCTTGCCACCGCGTTCCGCCGCGTTTTCACCGAGGTCGACAAGATGAGCAGTGCCGATCTCGACCGAGCCATCACACAGAGCTGAGCCTATGCCCACCGGATACGCAGACGGTGCCAAGGTGTACCGCGAAGCGTATTGCCGAGGGCTGACGCCTGACCCCGAGCTGTGGGTAGACGAGTGGGCGGACGAGTACATGCGGATCCCGCGTGATACCGGCGCCGCCGAGCCCGGCAAGTACCGCACCGCGCGTACACCGTATGCCCGCGAACCCATGCGCTGCCTGTCGCCTGCCCACCCCTGCAAACGGGTTGTGACCAAGGTTGCATCGCAGCTGATGAAAACCCAGATCGCCCTGAACTGGATCGGCGCACTGATCCACATGGCGCCTTCCAACATCCTGACCTTGCTGCCCAGCCTGGCCCTGGCCAAGCGGGTGTCCTCGCGGATTGGCAAGACGATCGACGCAACGCCAGAACTCAAGGCGCGCGTGGCGGCTAACCGTTCCAGGGATGCCCGCAACACGATGGACACCAAAGAGTTCGAGGGCGGCACGCTGTACGCCACCACCGCTGGCTCGGCTGCCAACCTGTCGGAGCTGTCCGCCCGCTACGTGTATGGCGATGAGGTCGACCGCTGGGATGTCGATGTCGATCAAGAGGGCGACCCGATCAAGCTGGCCGAGGCGCGGGGTAGTACCTTCGGCCGCAACGCCAAGTTCTATTTCTCCAGTTCGCCGCTCATCAAAGGCGCCTCGAGGATCGACGACCTGTTCCTGATGGGGGATCAGCGGCACTACTACGTGCCTTGCCCAACGTGCGGGACGATGCAGGTCTTGAAGTGGGATCGCCTGTTGTACTCGCCTGACTTCAGCCGCGTGCACTACCAGTGCGAAGGCGCCGACTGCGACGTGCTGATCGAAGAGCATCACAAGGCCGATATGCTGGCGAAGGGCGAGTGGCGTGCCCACGCCCAGGGCGACGGCGAAACGGTGAGCTTCCACCTCAATGCACTGTACGCCCCGCTCGGCTGGCACTCTTGGGCCATGCTGGCCCGCGAGTTCGAGGAGGCCAAGCGCGCCCAGGACCGCGGCGACCTTGAACCCATGCAGGTGTTCTACAACACCCGTCTGGCCGAGGTCTGGGATAGCGCGATCGAGCAGACCAAGGCCGAGGTGCTCCAGGCCCGTGCGCTTCAGGAAGACTACGTGCTGGGCACCTTGCCCGTGGGGGCGCTTGCGCTGACGGCCTCCGTCGACGTCCAGGCCAACCGCCTTGAGCTGATGGTCATGGCTTGGGGCACCGGCATGGAGCGCTGGGTGGTCGATCACCAGGTGATCCCTGGCGACCCGGCCGACGAGCGTACCTGGGCTCTACTGGATGACCGCCTCAAGATCCGCTACCGGCACCCTTGCGGCGTCAGCCTGGGGATCCTGGCTACCGGCATCGACTCCGGCGGCCACCACACGCATGAGGTCTACCAGTTCACCCGCGTGCGCCGCTGGCGCAACGTCTTTGCGCTCAAGGGAGCAAGCAAGCCGGGCCGGCCAGTGATCGCCCAGCGCCCGTCGCAGGTGGACGTCACTTGGAAGGGCCAGACCGAGCGCAACGGCGCCGAGCTGTGGATCGTTGGTACCGACACGGCCAAGGACTGGATCTACAACCGCTACAGCTTCGAGACGGGGCCGGGCGCGTTGCACTTCGCCAAGGACCTGCCGGACGAGTTCTTCCAGCAGTGCGTGGCCGAACGCAAGATCGCCCGCTACGTGAAAGGCTACAAGCGGATCGAGTGGGTCAAGAGCAAGGCCGAGCGCAACGAGGCGCTGGACCTCATGGTGTACAACCTGGCCATGGCCAACTTCCTCGGCCTGCACCGTTACGGCGAACAGGACTGGGACAAGCTGCGGCAGGCGCTTGCGCAGGCCAGCCTGTTCGACCAGGGCGAGCAGCAGCCAGCCCGGCCCCAGGCCAGCGAGCCAGACGGCGACGACCAGAACGAAGAGGTCGAGCAGCCGACATCGGCACCGATTAGGCGCCCCGATCCGTCAACACCGCCGGCTCCGCGAGCCGCGCCTCAACCTATGCAACGCCGCAGCTCCAGCAGCGGCTATCTGAAGAGACGCTGACATGGCTTATACAAAAGCAGACCTCGCCACCGTCGAGCGGGCGATCGCGCGCGGAGAAAAGATCGTCCGTTACTCGGACCGTACCGTCGAGTATCGAACCGTCGACGAGTTGATCAAGGCCCGCGACCTGATCAAGTCCGAACTGGTGAAGGCCTCCGGGCCGCGCTCGCGCGTCGTGCGCGTCTACCACGGGGGCAAAGGCCTGTGAGCGGACGTTATCTGACCCTTGGCCGCTCCGGCATTCTTGTGCCCGAGCGGATCAAGGCCAGCTATGAAGGCGCCGCTGAGGGACGGCGCTCATCGAACTGGGATGCGCCGGACACCGGCGTGAACAGCTTGATCATGCCGGCCTTGCGCAACCTGCGTTCTCGCTCCCGCAGCGCGGTCCGCAACGATCCCTACGCCGCCAACGTCATCGACAAGCGCGTAAGCAACTTGATCGGCACCGGCATCACGCCGCATCCGCAGCTACTCGACAAGGCGGTGCGCAAGGCGATGCAGGTGCTGTGGGAGGATTGGGTGGACGAAGCTGACGCCGATCAGCTCACCGACTTCTACGGCCTGCAGGCGCTGGTGGCGCGGACGGTCGAGCAGTCGGGCGAATGCTTCATCCGCCTGCGCCCACGCCGGCTGGAGGATGGCTACGCGGTGCCGCTCCAGCTGCAGTGCCTGGCGCCTGAATTCGTCCCCCACGACAAGTTCGAGTTGACACGCTTTGGCAACGTTATCCGCGCCGGGATCGAGTTCAACGGCATGGGGCGGCGGGTAGCGTACTGGTGCTACCGCAACCATCCCAGCGACAAGTCGGCGCTGAACGTCGGCTACAACCAGCTGGTGCGCATACCAGCCGAGCAGATGCTGCATGTCTTCGAGCCGCTGGAGCCGGGGCAACTGCGTGGCGTACCGCGCCTGGCGCCGGTGCTGAAGCGTCTGCGCAGCCTGGACAACTTCGACGATGCGGTGCTGTTCCGCCAAGAAGTGGCCAACCTCTTCGCAGGCTTCGTTCGCAAACCCACCCCGGACGGTCCGCCGCAGATAGACCCGCTCACTGGCGCACCGGTGAAATACGACCGTGACGGTTTCACACCGATGGTGGGGCTGGAGCCCGGCACGATGCAGGAGCTGTTACCCGGTGAGCAGGTCGAGTTCTCGGACCCGCCCGATGCCGGCAACAACTACCCCGACTTCATGCGGCAGCAGCTGATGGCCGCTGCCGCCGGCTCGGGGCTGCCTTACGAGCTGATGACCGGTGACATGCAGGGCGTGAACGATCGCGCGATCCGCGTGGTGCTGACTGAGTTCCGTCGCAGGCTGGAGCAACTGCAGTTCCAGGTCTACGTCCATCAGCTGTGTCGGCCGGTGCGTAAGGCCTGGATGGACATGTCGGTACTCGCCGGTGCGCTCGACCTGCCGAACTACTCGCAGCGCCGCCGCGATTACCAGCGCACCCGTTGGGTTCCGCAGGGCTGGGCTTACATCCACCCGGTGCAGGACGTCCAGTCGCGCACCATGGAAATCGCCGCGGGCTTCGCGTCACGCAGCGAGGTTTGCCTGCGAGGCGGTACCGATGCCGAGGTGGTGGACGAAGAGAACGCCGCCGATCTCGCCCGGGCGAAGTCCTTGGGCCTCACCTACAGCGCGTTGTCGGCGATCGATGACGATCCCGACGAGAAGGAGAAATCATGAAACCGTTGATGCCATTCCGCATCTTCAACAAGGTGCCCTCAGCGCCGAAGGTCGAAGACCAGCATTGGTACAAGATCAGCGCAGCGGCCGAAGGCGAAGGCACAGCCAACACCGAGCCTGCCCCAATCGAGATCTACATCTATGGAGAGATCGGTGGGTGGGGCATCACCGCGAACGAGTTCATCAAGGACTTGAAGGCGATCGACGACGGTGTATCGCCAGTCGTGGTGGCGTTCAACACCATTGGTGGTGATCTGTTTGACGGCCTGGCCATTCACAACGCGCTGAATCGCCTCGGTGAGCGCTGCACCGCGCGTATTGATGCGCTGGCCGCCAGTGCCGGCAGTGTCGCGGCCTGTGGCGCCCACCGCCTGGTCATGGCTTCCAACGCCATGCTGATGGTGCACAACCCTTGGACCTGGACCAGCGGTGATGCCGAGGACCTGCGCCGCGTCGCTGACGTCCTCGACCAGACCTTCGAAGCCATCATCGCGGCATACCGGGCCAAGGCCCCAGACATCGACGACGTCGAGCTGCGCCGCATGGTCAACGATGAGACCTGGCTGACGGCTCAGGAAGCCCTGGCGCTGGGCCTGGCTGATGAGGTGGGCAACGGGGTCGAGGTCAAAGCCTGCCTCGCGCAGGGCGCAGCGATGAAGCGGTACCGCCAGACGCCGCAGGCGCTGCTGGATCAACTGGCCGGTCAGGCGCCGGACGATGACCCAGCAACTCCACCTGAAGTAACCCCGCCAGATCCAGCAGCCTCCACGGCGCTGGCGCTGATGATCACCCAGGGCTGCGCCAAGGCCGGTATCAGCAACCTGGCCGAGACCCTGATCGCCTCCACCAAACTGATCGACCAGGCCACGGTGCAGGCCGCGCTGACACGGGCCAAGGGTGTTCACGACCTCTGCGTCGCGGCGCGTTTGCCCGAGCTTACAGCGGAGTACGTCAACACCGGCCTGGAGCCTGATGCGGTGCGAGCGCGCCTGTTCGAAAAGCTGGTCAGCTCCGGCAAAGGATTTGAGATCGACAACAGCCTGCCACCGGCCGACGACGAGCCGGAGAAGGTCAAGGCGCAACTCCCCAACCCATCCAGCATCTGGGCTGCCCGTCGGCAGGCCGCCAACAAAGGAGCACGACCATGAGCAGCATTCAAGAGGAACCAGTCCACGCGGGTGAGTTCCTGCTTTCCGAGGGCGCGGGGAAGATCTCCCGCGAAGCCATCAACATTGCCGCTGGCCCGGCCCTGGTCGCTGGGCAGTTGCTCGGCCTGATCACTGCAACCGGCGAGTTCGCGCCCTACGCCCCTGCGGCTGAAGACGGTACTGAAAACGCCGTTTGCATCCTCTTCGCCCCGCTCGGTGAGTCGGACATCTCGCGCCGGGGGCGCGCTGTCGTGCGGCTGGCCGAGGTTACCGAGGCGTTGCTGACGGGCGTCGATGCTGATGCCGAAAAGTCCCTGGCTAAGCAGTTCATCATCCTGCGCTGACCCAACCCTCTCTTTCTCCCAGCCCCGCCTTGTGCGGGGTTCTTACTTTCTGGAGTACCCCATGGCTGAGATTGCCATTTTTCAAGACGATGCCTTCAGCGTTGCGGCCCTGACCGCCGCCATCAACGAGCAGGAGTACGTGCCGGGCCGTCTGGCCGCCCTCGGCCTGTTCCGCGAGGAGGGGGTACCGACCCTGACCGTTCAGATCGAAAAGGACGGCGATACGCTGGCCTTGGTTCCTGCAGGTGAACGTGGGACCTCTGGCCTTGTGGTCGGCGGCAGCAAGCGCAAGCTGATCCCGTTCAATACCATCCACCTGCCGCAGCGCTTCTCGATCAAGGCTGACGAGATTCAGGGCATTCGTGCGTTTGGTACCACCACCGAGCTCCAGGCCGTTCAGGCAGTGGTGAACAAACGCCTGAGCAAGGTGCGCAGCCAGCTGGATGCCACCCATGAGTATCACCGCATGGGTGCTGTGAATGGCCAGGTGCTGGACGCCGACGGCACCTCGGTGCTGCTGGACATCTACAAAACCTTTGGTGTTTCCCGGCAGACGATGTCGATGGGCCTCAACGATCAGAACGCCAACGTCCAGGCCCAGTGCGTCGATGCGCTGGACATGCAGGAAGACGCGCTCGGCAACGTCACCACCACTGGTGCACGTGCCTTCTGCGGCAAGACGTTCTGGAAGAAGTTGATCGCTCACAATTCGGTGGTTGAGACCTACAAGGGCAGCGAGCAGGCCGCATCCCTGCGGGGTGACGGGCGTGCGTCGTTCGAATTTGGCGGCATCAGCTGGGAGCGCTATCGCGGCAAGGTGGGTGGCAAGGCCTACGTTGCCGACGACGAAGCCCGCCTGGTGCCCGAGGGCGTCTCGGATCTGTTCCTTTCGATCTACGCACCGGCGGATTACATCGAGACGGTTAACACCGAAGGCCTGCCGTACTACAGCAAGATCGAGGAGATGCCGTTCGGCAAAGGTGTCGACGGCGAGGCGCAGTCCAACCCGCTGCACATCTGCACTCGTCCCCGTGCAGTAATCCGGCTGACGCTCTGATCATGGCCTTCCGGGACCTGATTGATGAAGTGGACGATACGGTGTTCGATGTCCTGGGCGATCGCGCCCTGATCGATGGGCGCGAAGTGCAGGGGATGTTCTCTGCACCGTGGCTGCAGCCGAAGCTCGGCCGCATCACTACGTCGCTGCGGGAGCCGCATCTGGTTATCCGTGTGAAGGACAACGCCGGGGTCGAAGCCCGGCAGCGGGTAGAAATCGACCTGTCGGCGGAGGACGGCGGCGGCTCGTACACGATCGCTAGCGTCGAGCCAGGCGGTGACGGACTGGTTGCCCTGGTGCTGAGGAAGACGCCATGAGCGTCGGCAGCTATCACAAGGTGTCCTCCAGCACCGGGATGATCACCCTGCAGGCGGTGCCCCAGCAGGTCGCACGGTTCGATGAGTTTGTGGCCTTGGCTCCCAAGGCCATCGCCAAAGCTCAGCGTCGAGCGATCAACAAGACCCTGCGCTGGCTGCGCACCCACGTGGGCAGGGCGGTCGCTGTGCAGGAGCGGATCGCTGTGGCCTCGGTTCGTCAGCGCCTGCGGGCCTATCCGGTGGGCGGTGATGGTCGCGGCAAGCTGTGGTTCGGCCTTGATCCGATCGCGGCAAGTCGCGCGGGTCGGCCACGGCAAACCCGCAACGGGGTCTCGGTGGCTGGGCGCCGCTACCAGGGCGCGTTCTTCAAAGCGGTCTACGGGAGCAACCCCGATATCTGGATCCGCACGGCCAGCAAGCATTTCAAGGCGAGCGACTACCCGGCCAGCGAAGTATCAGGGGCCGGTGGGGCCAGCTCCGGCTGGATCGCCGAGAACGGCAGTCGCTTCCCGTTGGCCAAGGCGATGATCTCCCTGGAAGACGTGAAGCCGCACTTCGAGTCGTGGACACAGAAGGCTCACCAGCGGCTGCTGGAGGTCATGAGGCAAGAGCTCAACTACGAGCTGCAGAAACTGTTGGGGAGGGTTGGTAATGGCTGAGGATCCGATCCCACTTGATCGTTTGTACGCCGCGATCGAGGCGCACATCGCCGAGGCGCTGCCTGCATTGGAATACGTCGGCACCATGCCTGACCGGCTTGATCGGATTGCGATCCCCGCAGTGGTGATCGAGTTGGTCGAGTGGGAGCCGGGGCCGGACCCTGGTACTGGCGAGGTTGGGGTGGAGGCGAGATTCGAGGCGCGAGTTATTGTCGCGGGGGAGGAAGACTTTAGCCTCCGTATCGCCGCGTTCTCGGCGGCTCAGTTGACCGTGTTGCTGCGTATGCAGACATGGGGCATCGAAGTCGAACCGGCCAAGTTTGTCCGGGCTGCCCAGGACTGGACCCGGCCGGAGCTGGACGGATACGCCGTCTGGGTGGTCGAGTGGACCCAAGTCATCTACCTCGGCGAGGAGGAATGGCCCTGGCCGAATCAGCCGCCTGGCTCGATCGTCTGGGGCTTCGTCCCCGACACCGGGCCAGGCAGCGAAGGCAACTACCAGCCGCCGGAGGCCATGGAATGAGCTACGCAAGCGCGATGCACGACCGCATGCTGGCCAGTCTGGTGATCCCCTGCCGGGTGGTCGCCGTCGACTTGGTCGCCGCGATGGTGCGGGTGTCGGACGGCAGCGGCTGGACCAGCGCCTGGGTACGCTGGCACAGCCAGGCCGCCGGCAAGGCACGCCACTGGCGGGCGCCAAGCCTGGACGAGCAGGGCGCACTGATCAGTCCCAGTGGTGAGCCTGCCCAGGGCACGTTCGTTCCAGGGTTGTACGGCAACGCCGGTCCGGCGCCGGACAACCGCGACCATGTCGAGGTCTGGCGTTTCGACGACGGTGGTTCTCTGGTCTACGACTGGCAGGCCAACAGCTACACGATCGAGCTGCCCAGCGGCACGGTTGCGGTGAAGGTCGGGGCTTCCCGGGCAGTGCTGACGGACGACGCCATCACGGCACAGTCCTCGAGCATCACCGCCCAGGGTGACACGATCACGCTTAGCGGCGCGGTCACGATCAACGGAACACTGATGGTCACGGGCGACATCAACGGCGGGGGCCGCATCATCGACACCGCCGGCAACACGGCAAACCACAAACACTGACTATAGCCCGCCGAGTGCGGGCTTTTTCATGCCTGGAGGAAAGCATGGCCAGAACACAGCAAATGCCTGATGAAGGCGGCGAAGCAGCGCTGGTGCCGCGCGGCCCGGTGACCTTCATCGATCAGGAGTACACCCGCCGCAAGTTGATCCTGCCCGACTGGGTGGAGCTTGAGGTGGTGCAGGGCCAGGTCACGATCAGCGGCGATGACGCGGTGGGCCTGGCCTACATGCGCAACCGGTCCGACTTCAAGGAAGCCTGATCGTGATCGGCATGGATCGTCGAACGGGCCAGCCAGTCTCCGGCCTGGGGCATCTGCGGCAGTCCATCGAGGACATCCTCACTACCACGGTAGGCAGCCGCCGGATGCGCCCTGAGTACGGTTGCCAGTTGCGCCGCTACGTCGACCTGCCGGTGAACGAAGGCTGGAAAAGTGCGGTGCAAGCCGAGGTCGCCCGTGCCCTGGGCCGTTGGGAACCGCGGCTGCAGCTGGAGCGGGTGCGGGTGCTTGCGGTCATCGACGGCAGGATCGACCTGCAACTGACCGGCATGTACCTGGGCGACAGTGCAGTATTGGAGGTGAGTGCATGAGCGTAGTGGATCTGTCGCAGCTCCCGGCGCCGCAGGTGCTGGAGAGCCTCGATTTCGAAGGGGTGTACGACGAAGAGCTGCAGCGCTTTCGCCAGTACATGGGGGACAAATGGGACGCGCTGCTCGAGAGTGACCCGGTCACCAAGCTCCTCGAGCTGGGCGCCTACCGGCGTATGCAGAACCGGGCGCGGGTTAACGACGCGGCCAAGGCCTTGATGCTGGCCTATGCACGCGGCGCTGACCTTGACCAGCTGGCCGCCAATGTGAACCTGCAGCGGCTCGTGGTGCAGGCCGAGGACCTGAATGCGGTGCCTCCGGTTGAGCGTGTGCTTGAGGCGGACGATGCGCTGCGTGAGCGCGTGCAGCTGGTCTATGAGGGGCTGACTACTGCCGGCCCGCGTAACAGCTACATCCTGCACGCGCGCAATGCCTCCGGCCGGGTAGCAGACGCGACAGCCGAAAGCCCGGCCCCGGCCGAGGTGGTGGTCACGGTGCTGGATCTGGAGGGCATGGGCGTGCCGCCGCCGGAGTTGCTGGAGACGGTGCGCGCACACTTGAGCGACGACGATGTGCGGCCGGTGGCGGACCGTCTCACCGTCCAGGCGGCCGAGATCCTGCCGTATCGAGTCGAGGCCGTGCTGTACAAGGCTGGTGCGGGGCCGGAGAACGAGGCCATCCTGGCGGCGTGCCGGGCTCGGCTGCAGGCGTGGGTTAACCCCCGGCGCCGCTTGGGCCTTGAGGTTTCGCGGTCGGGGATCGATGCCCAGTTGCACATTGACGGCGTGAGCCGCGTGGAGCTGGTGGGTTGGATGGACATCCGCCCCACGAAGGAACAGGCAGCCTGGTGCGAGGCGATCGACGTGGCATGGGGTGGCTGACATGAAAAGCCTGCTCCCCGTGAACAGCACCCAGCTGGAACGCGCCGTCGAGGTCGCCACGGACGAGCTGACCGACATCCCCTTGCGGACTTTGTACAACCCCGACACCTGTCCGGCGCATCTGTTGTACCAGCTGGCCTGGGCCTGGTCGGTGGACCGTTGGGACGACACCTGGCCGGAGTCGGTCAAGCGGTCAGTGATCCGCTCCGCGTTCTTCGTGCATGCGCACAAGGGCACGATTGGCGCGCTTCGCCGCGTCGTGGAGCCATTCGGCTACCTGATCGAAATCAACGAGTGGTGGGAGCAACTGCCCCCGGCCACGCCGGGCACCTTCGGGTTAAAGATCGGCGTTTCGGATGGGGGCATCGATGAGGAAACCTACCGGGAGCTGGCCGCGCTGCTGGATGACGCTCGTCCTGTAAGCCGACACCTTACCGCCCTCCAGATCAGTCTCGAGAGCAACGGCGCTTTCTTCTTGGCCGGGGCACTGAGCGAGGGCGACGTGTTGGACGTTTACCCGCCCGTGCAGTTGGACATTGAGGTCACAGGCGCGATTGGGCGCGGTGGCCGTGAAACCACTATCGACACCCTGGACATTGCACATGGTTGATCAAAATTCCCAGTTCTACGCGATCCTCACGAATGTGGGCGCGGCGAAGCAAGCGAACGCGGACGCCCTGGGCGTGCCGTGGAAAATCACGCAGATGGCGGTCGGCGATGCCAACGGCACCGACCCAACGCCGAACGCGACCCAAACCAGCCTGCTCAATGAGTGGCGCCGGGCGCCGCTGAACCAGTTGAAGGTGGACGACAAAGACCCCGCGATTATTGTTGCGGAGCAGGTGATTCCGGCGGACGTGGGCGGCCACTGGATTCGCGAAATTGCCCTGTACGACGCCGACGGCGACATGGTGGCAGTGGCCAACTGTGCGCCGACCTATAAGCCCCTGCTGTCGCAGGGCTCGGGGCGCACCCAGGTGGTGCGCATGAACCTGGTGGTGAGCAGTTCCAGCAATGTGCAGCTCAAAGTTGACCCCAGTGTCGTGCTGGCCACCCGTGAGTTTGTGCTGGAGGAGCTGGCCCGCCAGGACTTCAAGCACACGGTGCTGGCTGCGACGACGGCTGCCATCAACCTGAGCGGCCTGCAGACGGTCGACGGGGTGGCTCTGACGGCCGGGGCGCGGGTGCTGGTCAAGAATCAGGACGCCGCGAAGGATAACGGCTTGTACACCGTGGTCGCCGGTAGCGCCTGGACGCGCTGCACCGATGCCGACTCCGCCGCGAAGGTCACGCCCGGCTTGCTGGTGCTGGTCGAGCGCGGCACTGTCAATGCCGACAGCGCTTGGCAGTTGGTCACAGACGCCCCGATCACCCTGGGCGTTACGGGCTTGGCCTTCGAAATGGCTTTCGGCCGAACTGGGGTAGCCGTTGGCACTTATCGCAGTGTGCAGGTGGACGCTAATGGTCGCGTGCTGGCCGGTACCAACCCGACGACAGTCGCCG
This sequence comes from Pseudomonas sp. CCOS 191, assembly GCF_001007005.1. Taxonomy (NCBI): domain Bacteria; kingdom Pseudomonadati; phylum Pseudomonadota; class Gammaproteobacteria; order Pseudomonadales; family Pseudomonadaceae; genus Pseudomonas; species Pseudomonas sp. CCOS 191. The sequence continues at coordinate 4,012,936 of NZ_LN847264.1, read as the reverse complement.
GCTACGGGTTGACCGACGTGTACACCAAGACCCAGGTCGACGCGGCGCTGGCCTTTAAGGCGCCGTTGGCGAGCCCGGCCCTGACCGGCGTCCCGACGGCCCCGACCCCGGCCAAGGGCACGAACACCAGCCAGCTGGCGACCACCGCGTTTGTGTTGTCCGAGGTCCTGGGGTTGGTCGATTCGGCGCCGGGGGCGCTCGATACGCTGAAAGAATTGGCGGCGGCCCTAGGCAATGACCCGAACTTTTCGACCACGGTGCTGAGCGAGCTGGCGAAGAAAGCGCCGTTGGATAGCCCTGCCTTTAGTGGTAAGCCCGTGGTGCCGATGCCACCAGCCGGCGCGCGTGATGCTCAGGCCGTTTCCGCGTTGTGGGTGGCGCAAGAGCTGTCCCGGTGGGGGATCGGCACTGACAACATGCCGGACGTGGTTAATACCGACCTGAAAACCATGTTTACTGGTGGCCAGTTTTTTATCGGCTCGGGCTGCACCGGGCTACCACCTGGCACGGCCTACGGGTACTTGGACGTTTTGCCGAATTCAGGCAATGAGGCCATCCAGAAGTTCTATAGCGGGTCGAAAGCATGGCGGCGCTTTTCGACGGCGGGCGTGTACTCGACCTGGGACGAGCAACCGTCCAAGGCTGTTGTCGATGCGGCTATCAAGGTCATTTCGGATGCCCTGTCGACCAAGGCTGACGGCCAGCTCATGGCTGACGAGCTGAGTAAGCGGTTGCTTGTTGGTGGGGTCAGCCAGCAGCGCCCCCGGATGGCCTCGCCGACTAATACAGGAAACTGGGACTCTACGGCGCTCGAAATTCGAGAAGTGCAGCAAGTGGGGGAGTGGGCTCCAGACCAGACTGGCGAGCAATGGGGGCCCGCTATAGCGTTCCACTGGGCCGGCAAGTACGGCGGCAAGCTGCATATGGATGTCACTGGCGTCCTGAAATGGCAGGGCAGGCCCTTGGCAACGCTTGATAGCCCGATCTTTACCGGCTTACCCCGTGCCGATACTCCACCCGGTGGCGACGAATCGACACGGCTCGCGACGACGGCGTTTGTGCAGGGCACAGTGCGCAATACGGCGTTGCTCACGCTCGGGATGGGTCAGAGCTGGCAAGACGTTAAGGCGTGGCGAGCGCTTAGCACGACGTACACCAACAGCACCGGTAGGCCTATAGCGGTCACGGTGACGGGCAGCATCGCGGCCGGCGTGTCGTTGACGGCAGTGGTGAATGGCGTTGTTGCGGCGATGCACTTTACAAACGCCGGCTACGCCACCCCTCCTTTTCTGGCTTTCATTGTCCCCCCAGGCCATGCCTATTCGGTTAACGGCACAGGGGGGATCACTATTTCTGCGTGGTCGGAGCTTCGGTGATGAAATACTTTCGGAACCTTGTAACGGGTGAGGTTTTTGCGTTCGAACCGGACGGCTCCCAAGATGAGTTCATCGGGCTGGATCTGGTGCCCATGAATCCTGCCGAGGTGGAAGCGCATTTGAGTCAGCCGGCGCTGACTCGGGAGCAGATAGAGGCCGCCGAGCGGGCTTGGCGCGATACGGCTGTGGCTACGGTGCTTTGGCTGCGTGAGCGTCACCGTGACGAACAGGACCTGCAGCGCAGCACCACGCTTTCAGGCGAGCGATTCACCGAGCTGCTCACCTACCTGCAGTCCCTGCGCGACTGGCCCCAGTCAGCGCAGTTTCCCGAGATCGAGCGCCGTCCCGTCGCGCCGTCCTGGATCGCTGAACAAACCTGATGAAGCCCCGCACTGCCGGGGCTTTTCTTTGTGCGCGTGTCGGCAGTTGCCGGCGGCACCTTTCCCAGGCCTCGCAAGCGCGGGGCCTTTTCGCATCTGGAGACTTTGCATGAGTGGCTTTTTCCACGGCGTTACCGTAACGAACGTCGACACCGGTGCGCGTACCATCGCGCTGCCGTCGTCCTCGATCATCGGCCTGGTCGACACCTTCACCCCCGGCCCCGACGCAACGGCCAAGGCGAATGACCTGGTGATGATCACCAGCGAGCGCGAGGCGGTGGCCGCGTTCGGCCCGAATGCGGCAATCACCAAGGCCTGCCGGGCGATCTACACCCGCGCCAAGGCGGTCATTGTCGCCTGCGGCGTGGCCAAGCTGGAAACGCTCCCTGAGCAAACCTCGGCGATCATCGGCGGCACCCTGGCCGACGGCAAGCGCACCGGCCTGCAAGCACTGTTGGACGGCAAGAGCCGGTTCAACGCTCAGCCGCGGCTGCTGGTCGCGCCCAAGCACAGTGCCACCCAGGCTGTCGGTACCGCCCTGGTGGCCCTGGCCGACAAGCTGCGTGGCATTGCCATCATCGACGGGCCGAACACCACTGACGAAGCGGCTACGGCCTATGCCGGCGAGTTCGGCGCCAAGCGCGCGTTCCTGGTCGATCCCGGCATGCAGTATTGGGACACCGACGCAAGCACGACGGTGAATGCCCCCAGCTCGGCCTGGGTCGCCGGCCTGTTTGCCTGGACCGACCGCGAGTATGGGTTCTGGGCCTCGCCGTCAAACAAGGAGTTCGTCGGCATCACCGGGACCTCGCGGCCGATCGAGTTCCTCGACGGCGATGAGACCTGCCGGGCCAACCTGCTGAACAACGCCAACATCGCCACCATCATCCGCGACGACGGCTACCGCCTGTGGGGCAACCGCACCCTGTCCAGCGATCCGAAGTGGGCCTTCGTTACCCGCGTGCGGACCATGGACATCGTCATGGACGCGATCCTCTACGGCCACAAGTGGGCCGTCGACCGCTCGATCACGGCCACCTACGTCAAGGACGTCACCGAGGGCCTGCAGGCCTTCATGCGCGACCTGAAGAACCAGGGCGCGATCATCAACTTCGAGGTGTTCGCTGACCCTGAGCTGAACACCGCCAGCCAGCTGGAGCAGGGCAAGGTGTACTGGAACATCCGCTTCACCGATGTCCCGCCGGCAGAAAACCCCAACTTCCGCGTCGAGGTCACCAACCAATGGCTGACCGAAGTCCTCGACGCCAACGCATAAGGAGCGAACCCCATGGCGATGATTCCCGAAACACTGGCCAACCTGAACCTGTTCGTCGACGGCGTCAGCTTCCAGGGCGATGTGCCCAGCCTGACCCTGCCCAAGCTCACTCTGAAGATGGAAGAGCACCGCCCGGGCGGCATGGACATGCCCATCGAGATGGAGCAGGGCATGGAGAAGCAAGAGGCCGCCTTCACCACCACCGGCGTTCGCCGGGAGTCGCTGAAGTTCTTCGGCCTGGCCGATGGCACCGCCTTCAACGGCACCTTCCGCGGCGCCTTCAAGGGCCTCAAGGGCAAGGTCACCCCAGTGATCGTTACCCTGCGCGGCGCGTTGAAGGAGGTCGACATGGGCGACTGGAAGGCGGGCGACAAGGCCGAGATCAAGCACAACGTTGCGGTGACCTACTACAAGCTCGAGGTCGACGGGCGCCTGATCTACGAGATTGATGCCCTGGGCATGAAGCGCGTGATCGACGGCGTCGACCAGCTCGCCCAGCAACGCCAGGCCCTGGGCCTTTAACGTACTCACAGATAAGGACAACACCTCATGAGCAAGAAGATCCCCGCTTACCTGCAGCTTGAAACCGACCGCGTCATCGTCACCTTGAGCAGGCCCGCCGAGTGCAATGGCGTGCAGGTGGACAAGCTGAACCTGCGGGCGCCGACGGTGCGCGACATCCGTGCTGCACAGCAGCTCACCAATGGTGACGATGAACAACGCGAACTGAACCTGTTCGCCTCGCTGGCCGAGGTCGGCCTGAAGGACCTCGAAGGCCTGACCCTGAAGGACTACAGCCGTTTGCAGGCCGGCTATTTTCGCCTGGTGCAAGACGACGAGCTTTGACCCGCGATCTCAGAAGCAGCTGGCCAAGCGGCTGGCGAAGGAGTTGGGTTTCTCGGCGGCAGAGATCTCTGCGATGCCCTGGATGGACATCGTCTGGTGGCTCACGGATTGAGCCTGCAGGAGGGTAGCGCATGGCAAAGCTAGCGATCGCGCTGGAAATCGGCGGGGCCGTTGCCGCATCGCTTGGTTCGGCATTCGGTACCGCCAAGGGTCATATCAAAAAGCTCGAAGAGAGCGGCAGCCGCGCGAAGGTGTTGAAGAACACCATCGGCGAAACGATCAAGCTCCGGGAGGAATGGAAGAAAGCGCACGACAGCGGCGCGGCGGCGGCCTCCGGGTTGCTGCGGCGCCTGGAGGGCAATCTCGATGCGCTGAAGAAACAGGGCGTCGAGGTTGGCCGGCTGTCCAAGGAGTACCAGCGACTCGGGCGTGAAGCGAAAGCTGCAGATCTGCAGCAGAAAGGCCGGCAACAGATCGATGCGGGCAAGTCGTCGCTCAAGTCCAACATCGGTGCCACCGTCGTCGGCGCCGGTCTGGCGGCGATCCCGACGAAGATCAGTGCGGACTATCAAGCGATCATCCGTGACATCGCGATCAAGTCGGACATCGTCAACAAGCCGCAAGAGGCCCAGCTCAGCAGGGCGGTAATCGATACCGCGCGTGATACCGGAATGTCGCGCAACGACGTGGCGGACCTGATCAACCAGCTGGTCGGCGCCGGTATGGAGGTGGACAAGGCCATGGCCTATGCACCGACGGCGGCGAAATTCGCGGTGGGCCAAGGCTCCTCGGGCGTTGACACGGCGGCGATGATTCAGGCGCTGCAGCAGAACGCCAAGATCACCGATCCGAAGGTTATGCAGCAGGCGCTCGAGGCCATCGCTTACCAGGGCCAGGCCGGTAGCTTTGAAGCCAGCGACATGGCGCGCTGGTTTCCGCAGCTGTTGGCGGGCATGGAGAAGGGCGGTGTCACGGGGTTGGATGCGGTCACTTCGCTGGGTGCAATGCTTCAGGTGCAGATGAAGACTGCCGGCAGCTCCGACGAGGCGGCGAACAACTTCAAGAACTGGATGGAGAAGATCGGCGCCGGTGACATCCAGAAGAACTACGAGAAGGTGGGGATCGACTACCAGAAGTCGCTGAACACCGGTTTGCAAAAGGGCATGAACGTCTTCGAGGCGTCCATGGGCCTGGCCATGCAGTACGTCGAGAAGACCGACCCCAAGAAGGCCCAGGCGATGAAGGACGCCCAGGCCAACATCGATAAGGAGGCTAACCCGGAGAAGGTCAAGGCGTCGCTCGAGGCGCTGGAAAGAAGCCTGCGCACCGGTGATGTGTTCGCCGACATGCAAGTCAAGGCAGCCCTTACGGCCTACGCGCAGAACCGGGGGCTGTACAACACCCTCAAGGCCGATTCGGCTGATGCGAAAAAGGTAGGGGGCATCCTCGACAAGAACCTGGCCGAGCGTCGAGAAACGTCCAAGCAGCAGTGGAGCGAGTTGGGCCAGGCCGTGGATGACTCGATGCGTAGCATCGGCGATGCGATCCGCCCGGCCACTGACCTGCTGGCGACGGGGTTGACCAAGATCGCTCATGGCATCACCTATCTGTCGGACAAGCTGCCTGGGCTGGTGTTGGGCATTTCGGGGGGTGCTGCGGCGGCCATGGCGTTCCTCACGGCACGCAGTGCGATCAAGGTTGGGCGTGGGGTGATCAACCTCGCACGGGGCCGCAGGATGGGGCGTGGCGCCGGTGGCGAGGGAGAGCTGCCGGAGACGGGCAACCCGATGGTCGATGCAGGCCTCGGCGCCTTAGGCAAGGTGTTCGGTGCGGGTGCTGCGAACGATGATCGTGTTGGCCTCGGGAGCGAGCCGCAGCGTGTATTTGTCGTCAACGCCAAGGACCTCGGCGGGTTCGGATCCTCAACGGGAGGCGGCGAACCGGGCGGTCGGCGCCGACGCCGGCAGCAGCGCAAGGGGCGTGGCGGGCTTGCGCCGCGTCGGTCCGCTCCTACGAGTGCAGTCGGGCGAGTGGCGCGCGCGGGTACCTCGACCGGGATAGCTGCAGCGTCGGCGGTTTCCGAGGTTGGTCGGATGGGCCGAATGCTGGGTGCCGTCGGCAAAGTGTCGAAGGTGGTCGGCAGGCTCCCAGGCGGGAAGGTGCTCGATGCGGGTATGACCGTGGTCGAGACCGCCATGAACGCGAAAACCCAGGACGAGAAGGCCGAGGGCTACGGCAGTGCGGCAGGCGGGTTGGCCGGAGCGCTGGCGGGCGGTGCTGCAGGTGCGGCGCTCGGTTCGGTTGTGCCGGTCTTGGGTACGGCGATTGGTGGAGCCATCGGTGCTGCGATCGGTGGCCTCGGCGGTGAGGGCCTGGGCGGCTGGCTGGGCAAGAAGCTGTTCGGCGAGGACGAGCAGGTGGCGAAGTCCGACAAGGACAAAGCCGCGCCAGGGGATGTCGCGCGATCGATCGCCGCCGCAGCGCCCGCTCCCACGGCGCCCGTCGTGGCCCAGGCGCTCGAGCAGGCCAAGCCGAAAGCGGACCCGCCCAAGGTCGACCAGCAGTTCTCCTACATGCCCAACATGCCGATCACGGTGCAAGGTGACGTCAAGGACCCGCAGCAGGTGTTCCGCTCGCTTGAGGGGATGATCCGCAACAGCTGGGAAACCTGGTCACGGGAAAGCCTGGCTCGCCAGGCCGCTGGTCAGCTCTTCGATCAACCTCATGTTTAAGGAGGTGCCATGGCCTACATGGCGTCCATGCAATCGACGCTGTCGTCGTTGATTGCGGCGGGGGAGGCTGGCCGTACCAGCCTTGACGGTATGCTCGGCCCGCTGACCGGTGCCGTTGGCGATATGACCGGCGCCGCTTCGGAGCTTGAGAGCCTGCCAGTCCTTGGCCCGGCCCTCGGCCAGAAGCTGCAGCGCACGATGCGAGCCATCAACGCGGCCCAGTCCACGGTGGGGCAGGTGGCATCAGTCTACAGTCAGGTGGTTAGCGGAGCGGCAGCGGTGCAAGACCGCATCGGCTCGCTGAAGGAGCAGGCCGGCAGGGCCTCGGCGGCGATCAGCCGCATCGCTGGGCAGGCAAGCCCTACGCTGGCCAACATCCTGCCGACCAGTGCGCTCGCGCCGCTGGCCACGCCGGCTGCCGATGCCATCAAGCCATTCCCACACCTGCTGATCCTGCAGCCGCTCGATGCCAAGCAGCAGCCTTACTACTTCAACCTGGATACCGCGGCCTTCGACCAACTGCGACGGCAGACCTCGGCGCGCTGGGCCGGCCAGGAGCGCCTGACGCGAACCATTGCGCAGCAGGCGGTCGGGCAGGGCGAGGACAAGATCACGCTTAAGGGGGTGATCTTCACCAGCAGGGGCGGGATCAAGCAGCTGGATGCGCTGCGCACCATCGTCCGCCGACTGCAACCGGTCAGCCTGGTGACCGGTTACGGCGACGTGCTGGGCACCTGGTGTTTGACCAACCTGGACGAAGAACAGGGCGCGCTGCTGGCCGGCGGCATCCCGCGCAAGCAGGGTTTCTCACTGGAGTTTGTGAAGTATGGCAACGACATGCAGAACGTCTGACGGGGATCTGCTGGACACGCTGTGCTACCAGCATTACGGGCACCTCAACGGCACGGTCGAGCTGGTGCTGCAGGAGAACCCTGGGTTGGCGGATGAGCCACAGCCCTACCGCGCCGGGGTGATCATCGTGCTGCCCGAACTGGCAGCACCGTCGATCGAGACAATCGAGCTGTGGGGATGACCCACCGCCACACTCCGAGCCCCGCCCAGTGCGGGGCTTTTTCATTCTGGAGGGCCTATGCAACCCACTTTCCGCATCGTCGCTGATGGCAGGGACATCACGATGCTGATCAACGACCGGCTGATCCTGCTGAGAACCACCGACAAGCCCGGCATGGACTCTGACGAGTTCGAGCTGCGAATCGATGACCGCGACGCAGTGGTGGCTTTGCCTGCTCGAGGTGCGCGGATCGAGGTTCACCTGGGCTACGTTGGCCAGCCGTTGGCTCGCTTGGGCCGATACACCGTCGACGAGATCGAGGTCTCGGCGCCGCCCCGCACCATGGTGATCCGTGGCAAGGCCAGCGACATGCGTGGCACCGGCAAGACCACACGCAGTGGCAGCTGGGAGGGCGTGCCTCTGTCGCAGATCGTCCGCGACCTCGCCGCGCGCAACGGCTGGACGCCGGTCTGCCCGGTGCAGACGAAGGTCGATCGCGTCGACCAGCGCAACGAATCCGACTTCAACTTCATCACCCGCCTGGCCAAGCAGTACGACTGCACGGCGAAAGTGGCCGACGGAAAGCTGCTGGTCATGCCCCGTGAAGCCAGCCTGAGTGCCAGCGGCAAGGCCTTTGGCACGGTCACGGTCACCCCGGCGGATGTGAGCCGGTGGCAGTTCCGACTCGGCGATCGCAGCGCGCAGGCGGCCGTGAAGACCACGCATCAGGACAAGAAGACTGGAGAGTTGGCCGTCATCGAGCTGAGCAACGACGACGCCCCCTCCGGCTTGCCGGGTGTGCATACCGATCGCCACATCTACCCGAACAAGTCGGCAGCCCAGCAGGCGGCCAAAGCCAAGCTCGCGGCATTCAACCGCAGCACGGCGAGCGTGCGCCTGCAGATGCCCGGGCGAACTGATCTCTTCGCTGAGCGGGTGATCACCGCCCAGGGCTTCAAGGATGGGCTGGATGGGCAGTACCTGGTCGACAGCGTCGAGCAGACGTTCGATGCCTCTGGCTGGTCGACCGCGGTGGAGTGCAACGGCGGGAAGAAGGGCAAGGCCAAGGCCAAAGGTAAGGGCAAGAAAAAGAAATCCGACCAGCCACTGAGGGTGGTAGCGGTGAACCCGGCCTGAGCGGCCACAACAGGAGATTCAAGATGACCGTCACACTCAAGCAGCTGCAGCAGATCCTCCCCAACGCCGGCACCCAAGCCGGCGTTTTTCTTCCTGTCTTGAACGCGGCGATGGTGAAGTGGGGGATCGTCACTCCCTTTCGCAAGCGTGCGTGGCTCGCCCAGGTTGGCCATGAATCGGGCCAGCTGCGCTACGTTCGCGAGCTGGGCGGCTACCAGTACCTGAGCAAGTACGACACCGGCAAGCTCGCTGCACGCCTGGGTAACACGCCCGAGGCCGACGGCGACGGCCAAAAGTACTGTGGCCGTGGCCTGATTCAGATCACCGGGCGCGCCAACTACAAGCGCTGTGGCGAGGCGCTGGGCCTGGACCTGCTGGCCCACCCCGAACTCCTCGAGCGCCCTGAGCATGCCGCAGACTCGGCCGGGTGGTTCTGGCACCAGGCGGGGCTTAACTCGCTGGCCGACAAGGGGCCGTCGGCGTTCGAGGCCATCACGCGGCGCATCAACGGCGGCCTGAATGGCCTGGAGGATCGCTTGGCGATCTACAGGCGTGCCGAGCAGGTGCTGATCTGATGGGCCTCGAATCGCGGCTCGCCCTGCTAGCCCTGGTGTTCGGGGCCGTTATCGGTGCACGGCTTGCCTGGTTGTGGCAGGCCAACGAGCTGACCACGCAGGCGGCGGGCTATGAGCAGCAGCTTGCGGCAAAGGATCTGGAGCATAGCCGAGAGCGGGAGGGGGCTGCGGTGGCAGCGCTCGACCAGCTCGAGCAGATGCAGAAGGCAAGGCGTGCCCTGGAGGATCGCCTGCAGGCCCAAGATAAAACCCACTGGAAGGAGATGAACGATGCTCAACAAGCTCAGGCTCGCCTGCGCGACCGGCTTGCTACTGCTGATCTGCGGCTGTCAGTCCTGGTCGACGCCGGATCCGTTGCCGCCCAGAGTTGTGACGGTAGGAGGCGAGCGCCCGCCGGCACCGGAAGCGTGGTGGATGGAGCCCTACGCGCCCAACTTGACCCAGCGCATGCTCGACGAATTATCGCCATCACCGACGAAGGCGATCGAGGACTGATTGCGCTGAAGGCCTGTCAGGCCTACGTGCGCGAAGTTATCAGGTAGTAAAGAGGCGAGCCGGGCGGATGCGTCAACATCCAGCCCGGCCCGCCGAACCCGCAGACCCTTCCTGCAAGTCCAGCCGTGGCCCCTGCCTTGTGCACAAAGCGCGGCGAGCCTAACACCTGTCTATCCATACAGTAAAGACTTGCAATCAATGACCTCTCCAATCATTCCCTGGATGGGCGGCAAGCGCCGCTTGGCCGACCGCTTGATCCCTCTCTTTCCCCCTCATGAATGCTATGTCGAAGTCTTCGCCGGCGGTGCCGCGTTGTACTTCATGCGTCCCCAGGCCGCCCCGGTCGAGGTGCTCAACGACCTCAACGGCGACCTGGTGACGCTCTACCGGGTGGTGCAGAACCACCTCGAGGAGTTCGTCCGCCAGTTCAAGTGGGCGCTCAGTTCGCGGCAGATCTTCGAGTGGCAGAAGATGACCCGCCCCGAGACGCTGACCGATATCCAGCGCGCCGCCCGGTTCTTCTACCTGCAGCAACACGCCTTCGGCGGCAAGGTCACCGGGCAGACGTTCGGTACCGCCACCACGGGACCGGCCATCAACCTGCTGCGCATCGAGGAGAACCTCTCGGCCGCCTGGCAGCGTCTCGCCGGCACCTACGTCGAAAACCTGCCCTGGTTCGACTGCGCTGAGCGCTACGATCGAGCGCACACGTTCTTCTACATGGACCCGCCTTACTGGCAGACCGCCGGCTATGGCGTCGACTTCCCGTTCGAGGAGTACGAGCGCATGGCCGACTTCATGCGGCGCTGTAAGGGCAGGGTGATGGTCAGCATCAACGATCACCCGGACATCCGTCGAGCCTTCGACGGCTTCCACTTCGAGTACCTGGATATCCGCTACAGCAACACCAACCAGCGGCAGGGCAAGGCCGAGGTCACCGGTGAACTGGTGATTTTGAATTGGGTCCCGGAATCATTGGGAGGGCTGTTCTAATCACGAACTAACATCTGAAGTAACTTTACGATCTCGATGGCTAGGATTAGGGCGAGGTCGATAGTCATATGCATTCTCCTGGGTGAGTTGGTCCGCCCGGCAGTTTATAGTCGCCGGGTGGAAGGTTAATTAGTGCTGCTCGATGATTAAAGCTACAGCTCCGAGTAGTTGTCAATGCTTGCTCGCGTTGATTTTATTGGGTGTGTCTCTAAGCCGCAGTCCATGGGTGTCAAGGGGTTATTCGCCGAAAGGTTAGCGATGCTGTTACCTATCGCGGGGTGTATAAGTTACGCAGTCTGAGTGACTTAAGTGGGCTGCGCACCTTGCTTCACTTGCGTAAGTTTTGCAAGGGGCATGGCTTAGCATGGTTCTAGATATCTTTTGTTATCTTTAGCTATCGGAAGATACCTAAAGGATATCTTTCTAGTATTCAAAGGGTACTAGTTTGGTAGCCTTTTAGTACTCGAAGGATACTGGTTAGGTATCCCTGGCAGTTATGGGTAAAATTAATTGCGGGCCTTGGTTCCGTACGTTTCCTACTGCTGTGCTTACCCGATACCACTCGAAGGTTTGAGCTGGTTCGCCAAGGTTGAGTGCTATCTGTTCGGCGTGCTCGCTGGGCATGGCGGCCGCGATCCATTCAACAGCCAGGTCGGGTGACAGTACGACCGGCCGTCGATCATGTACGTCGACCATCCCGCCCTGCGCGTCCGCGGTGATGATCACGAACCCGTTGTGCTCGTTGCCGGAGAATTGGCCGATGGAGGCGCATAGGGAAGGTCGTCCATCTCGCCGACGGATGTAGTAGGGTTGCTTCTTCGGTCCTCCTTCGTCCACCCATTCATACCAGCCGTCCACCGGGGTGATTGCCCGGTGCGGCCAGATCGCACGGAAGAAGGGGCCGTGGGCCACTTTCTCAACCCGGGCATTGATTGGTTCAGCTCGGTCTTTCGCCCAGTGGGGACGCCACCCCCATCTCACCAGGTCCACCCTAGGGCCTGCGTCATCTACCCGAAGCACGGCGACTTGAGTGGTCGGCGCGACGTTGTATCGGCCGAGGGGGGCGTCACCTACGTTGTTCCTCCAGGCCTCCGGCATGCTCAGGGTGTCGACGAAATCATGGATACCGCGGTACTGGCTTAGCCTCCCACACATAACCTACCTCGCTCGTTTGTCGGCTACATTGTGTCCGCGCATTGACGCAGGAAAGGTCTGACAGTTTACTGTATTAATATACAGCTATTCATTCGAGTTGATCTGCCATGACCATCACCTTCCTCGGCGCGCCGACGGGCGGCCCTGTGCTGCTGCCGGTTTATTCGTTCCGTGTACCGGCCGGATTCCCTTCACCGGCAGCGGATCACTTGGAGCGCCATATCTCCCTTGACGAGCTGTTCGACCTACGTGCTCCTCACGTGTACCTGGTGCAGGTGGAGGGCGACAGCATGCAGGGGGCCGGGATCTTCTCGGGCGATCTTCTCATCGTAGACCGCAGCAAGGAGGCCGAGCACGGCGACATCGTGATCGCCGCGATCAACGCCGAGCCTGTGTGCAAACGCCTGTACCGGCGTGACGGAGTGCTGATCCTGCAGTCGGAGAATCCCGCGTACCCTCCGCGGCACGTCATGGAGGGCGACGACCTGGTCATCTGGGGTGTGGTTCGCTACAGCGTGCGCGACCATGCCCAGTGACCAAGTGTTCGCGCTGATCGACTGCAACTCGTTCTACGCGAGCTGCGAGCGGGTGTTCCGGCCGGATCTGGCCAAGACACCCATCGTGGTGCTGAGCAACAACGACGGCTGTGTGATCGCCAGGTCATACGACGCCAAGCCCTACGTGAAGATGGGCGAGCCCTACTTCCAGGCCAAGGAGAAGCTGCGGCGGCATGGCATCGTGGCGTTCTCGTCCAACTATGCACTGTATGGCGACATGAGCGAGCGGGTCATGTCGTTGATCGAGTCGATGGTGCCGGCGGCCGAGGTGTACTCGATCGACGAATGCTTCGCTGATCTCACCGGCATGCAGGGAAGCCTGACCCAGTTCGGCCGGGAGGTGCGCGCCAAGGTGCTGCGCTGTACCGGCATCCCAGTGGGTGTGGGGATCGCCCGCACCAAGACCCTGGCAAAGCTCGCCAACCACACCGCGAAGCGCCTGCAGGCACACACGGGTGGGGTGGTCGATATCACCGATGACTTCAAGCGCGATTGGGTATTACGCAACACGGAGGTGAAAGAGGTGTGGGGCATCGGCCGGCGAATGACTGCGCACCTCGAGGCGATGGGCATCCGCATGGCCATGGACCTGGCGAAGGCCGACCCACGGATGCTGCGCGACAAATTCAGCGTGGTGGTGGAGAAGACCGCGCGCGAGCTCGCCGGCACACCGTGCCTCGAGCTGGATGAGGCTGACCCGCCGAAGCAGGAGATCTGTTGCAGTCGGATGTTTGGCAAGCGGCTGACGGAGCTGGCACCGATCAAGCAGGCGGTGGCCACCTACGCGGCGCGAGCGGCGGAAAAGCTGCGCGCCCAGGGATCGGTATGCAAGCGCATGCGGGTCAGCATCCGTACTGGGATGTTCAACCCGGACGAAGCCAAGTATGCCAAGGGCGCATTGGTCGAGCTGCCATACCCAACCAATGACACGCTGCTGCTTACCAGGGCCGCCACCGAAGCGGCAGGGCAGGTCTACCGCTCGGGGTTCCGCTATAGCAAGGCTGAGGTTCTGCTGATGGATCTGCGGCAGCCGGGGGAGTTTAGCGGTGATCTGTTCGCCGTGACGCAGCCGGCGGCTTGTGATCGGTTGATGTCGATGCTGGACGAAATCAACGGCAAGTACGGCCGAGGAACGATGCGCACGGCCAGCGTCCCCGACACCCCTGACTGGGGGATGCGGCGCGAGATGATGAGTCGTTCGTACACCACGCGGATCGATCAGTTATGGCGAGTCCGGTAGAAAGGCAGTCCAGATCATGGGGCAAAAATGGGGCAACTGAGCGCCATTCCATGCTCCTCTATGCCCTTTGGGCTCTTCATCGGCAGATAGAGAAAAGCGCCTAAGCCCTTTGCGTATGGGGCTTGGGCGCATTTTCTCGTCAATACTCCAGCACAATCGGGGTGTGTTGGGGTATTGGCCCTGGGCCAGGTCTAGAACTCCGCTAGAAAGTCGTGGTGTCGTCAGTTAAGTTTAGGCAATCGAATCGTTAACAATCGGCTGGAGATATTGCGCCCTGAGGCTTCTAGCTCTCGTGCTGTTCACGGCTTCTGAAGCCGCAAGTTTGTAATCGTCGGGGAGCTTCTCTTCAAGGTCTTTCAAGTTTTCCACAAGCTTTGTCGGGGAGATTTTCAAACCGTCATTGATTGCATTAGAGAGAATAACCATCAATGTGAAAATGTTAGCTTTATTGAGCCAGTAGGATTTGGCATTCCATTTGGTACTCAGAATTATCTCTGCAGACTTGTTCATTAGTTGGACGATGCTTTCTTTTTCATCGAATTCAAATGCGTAGTCGTCTAGCAGGTCGTTCGTCTTTTCGTTCCTGTTGAAGTATCCGGAGATAATGGCGGACATTATGTTTAGTACGTGCATTAGATGGACTTTCCTGGAAAGTTCTCTAGGGGTGAATACTCCCTTTTCCAGCATCAGCTTCTGAATTTTTTGTACTTTTTGTTTTTTTGCCCAGTCTATAAACTCGGAAGGAACGTTAGGGTCTATGTGAAGCTCAGATTCAACAGCTTCAGGAAAGTACAGTTCGTCCGTCATTAGCTTCGCGACACACATGTACTCTGATGAAGCGTATTGAGTTGCGGCTTTTTCAATGGTTGTAAGCGAGTTAGATGTTCTGTTGATTCTTTGGAAGATTTCGATGATTTTGGGGTTGTCATTTTCCAGGTCGAGTTCAATGACAGCCACTTCATATTTCAGAAATTCAGATTTTTCTTCATTTGTGAGGTCCTGATAATATTTGCCACTCACCTCAAAGAATCCATTGATGAAGTCTAGGATCGCATTGGTGCGCTGCTGGCCGTCCACAATGCATGCTGTGGCCTGCATTGTATCTACGTCAACCTTTCCCTTTGAAATGAATATCTGAGGGAAGGGTAACCCCAGAAGTATGGTTTTGATAAAGTCTTTTTTATGAATCTCTCGCCATACTAGGTTGCGTTGAAAGTAAGCATCTGGAATTAATCGTTTTGCTTTGATTTCGTTTACGAGAGTGACCAATGATACTGAGCGAACTCGATATTCGATCATTTAAATTCCCTTTGATGTTCTGTAGTCTTCAATAAGTTGCGAGTGCTTCGACTCAAAAATGTATTCCGAGGCGTAGAGTCCAGCATTTATTGATTTGAATGTGTTTCTGTAGTCGGCGCTGATTTTGGAAAAAAATTTTCGCCACTCTCTCGCTTCCTTGCACTGCGGCATTAGATCCGGCCTGAATATCCCTTTTGTGGTGTATTTAAAAAATGAATGGTATGTTGGGCGTTGGTTTGAGTCGCGCCTGAACTTGGTAAGGTCGGAGTAGCCATTTGTTGCTTTGTATGAAATGTCAACATACTTGAGGAAAAGGCTGGGGTCTATGATTGCTACGTCAAGATCTGAAACTTTTGGTGTGAAAGTGTTTTCTTTGTGAAGGCTCTTTTCAGTTTTTGAGGAGCCTACAATCTGGATGGCAGAAAATGGGATGTCAAAAAAATCCTTGATTTTGTTTAGAATCTCAAATTCGAGATCTTCGCCATCTTTGAATGCTGCTGTGGGATAGCTTAAAAAGATTTTCCTGGCAATCAGATTCGAGGGAACACTTTCCCGAAGTGAGCGCTCGATTGCCTCGATATGCTTCAACTTTAGCTCCTTTCAATATCTTGAAGTCCAGCCATCGCTTTTCCTTGTTGGCTGCAGGCACCAGCCCATCAGTGGGCCCGTCCCGCTTTTCGGTGGCAATGGTCACCTAGCAGCCGTTTATGATCAAGAGGAGAGCGTATCGGGATGAGCGTGGAGGGTAGGTTGCTGGACCGCACAGCGAAGACCTTAAGGGTGTCGTTGGTACAAAATTGGTACGCCTGCGTGTTAGAGGTTCGCTAGGCCTCATGAATCAAGGCTTTCAGGAAAAACCTGCCCAATCCATCATCGGCGCCACGGAGAAGCGGCGGGAGGGCTCGGGGCGTGGTGCAGTGGAGGTAGCGGCTTGAGAATGCATAAGTGAGGGGCACGAACTCAGCGAAGCCAGACGGCAGGGGCGCTGGCAGGCAATGTGAAGAATGAATGGCTGCCAGTTTACCAAGCATGGCGAGATTCGTCCGGTTTGATCGGCAATCAGGTGCTGGCCGGTGCCTTACGCTGAACGTGTACACCGGTATTTCGCGCCACCGGTCGCATGGGCAGCTCTTCCTCTTGCCAATGATGACCAATGGGTGGGGCAAAGAAAAAAATCCTACGACTTCGGGGCCTGACGCCAAGACGACCGGCGGCGCGACGGAAAATCGAACGAGCCCGTGAGCCTCTTTTTCAAATCAGGTGTGGTATCCAGCAATTCCTTCCGAGGTATGCAGCGATGAGCACCGATCCGAGAGAGCAGGGTGGCACCAACCCAGACGATCCCACGACGCCTGACCCAGTGGAGGACGATCCGCTCATGGATGAGGAAGAGGAAGGCGAGGGCATGGGACAGCAGCGCAATCCAGACGACCCGGCGCGCAGGCCTGAGTGAGCGAGTTGTCAGGCCGAGCCCAGCTGCGTGCTGGGCTTTTGATCTGTCCGCAGGATCGGGTATCCACTCGGCCCATGGCGACTTGGTGGACATCGAGAGGTTACCCAAGGGCGCACGATGCGCTACGAGCGGGCACCGCCATCGAGTACAAGTGCGCGTTCGGAACTAAATGAGGGCTGGGCGCGTTGCGCGAGTCTTTCTGGCCATGGGCCGTGCCCAGGAGAGGGGCTATTCCGCCAGCGGGACCTGCCGGCTGATATCTATTTCCAGCATGGCATCCAATTGTGTTTCGATCTGCAGGAAGCGCATGGCGCGCTTAGGGGAGATCTCATCGGCGAGGCGACGCGTGTATTTTTCCCGCAGTTGGATGTGGTCTTCCTGAAGGGTGTAAATGCGATTGAGCAGGTCGGTTGCCAGGTCGTCGGTGACATAGCCTTTGCTGTAGGCCTGACCGTAGTCGATCATGGTTTCGAGAATGCCCTTGTTGATCTTCAGCGCTTCGGCGCGATAGGTGTTGTAGATCGGCCAGAACTTTTCGTTCTCCGCGCCCGCCAGGTCCATGTGGGCCTTGACGATCTGTTTACGCTTGTAGTCAGCGTCGTCCAGATTGTTTT
Organism: Pseudomonas sp. CCOS 191; assembly: GCF_001007005.1. NCBI lineage: Bacteria > Pseudomonadati > Pseudomonadota > Gammaproteobacteria > Pseudomonadales > Pseudomonadaceae > Pseudomonas > Pseudomonas sp. CCOS 191. The sequence continues at coordinate 3,995,796 of NZ_LN847264.1, read as the reverse complement.
GAATCAGCGCCTGGTTCTGTTTCATGACCTCCTTGCCCGTGGGCATTTCACTTTCAGCGGCGATCAGCGGCAAGCTGCAAAAAGCCAGGAGTGCGACAACAGTGCGCAACAGCATATCCATTTCCTCGGAGCGGGTGATGTGGGTTTCAAGGACTTCAGCAGGCAGTGCGGCGGCTTGGAGCGCGCAGCCTGGCATGCGTTAACAGCGTCGAGGCGCAAGGATAAAAGGCGAAGAATCTAAAATCAATCAAATGAGACAAATGTGACTCATTTGATTGTTTGGCTGTGCGTTTGCCGCCCCCGCCTGCGCTCATATGGATCCACCCGACCGTGGAGGCCATTGCCCGCTACGTGCGCCAGGAACTGGTCTAGCCAGCAAGGCAAGGCGGGCTTGTCCGCCAGACCAAACATCCTGTGCAAACCATTCCCCAGCAACTGTGGGAACTGGCTTGCTGGTAGCCGGTGCCTTGGCTTCTGGCACCGGCCAATCAGCCGTTTTGTCTAGCGACTCATCCCCAACTCCGCATCATCCATCAATGCCTTGGCCAGCGCGCTCAGGTAATACGACGCCCAGAGCAGCTGAGGCTTTTCCTCCATGATGCCGGTGACGGTCAGGTCGCGTACGCAGCCCATCAATTCCGAAGCCTGGTCCCGCGCATGCTGGCAAGGGATCCCGGGTTCGATGCAGAACAGCGGGTCGGTCTGGTAGAACTTGGTCTTGCCCACGGTGGTGTGGGGCGGGGTGGTATCTGTGGTCATCGTTGAATCTCCCTGAAGTGTTCTGCTGCCTGGTCTGGCGCTATCGCGGGGCAAGCCCGCTCCCACGTCAGGACGCAATGGCGTGGGAGCGGGCTTGCCCCGCGATGACGTCAGCTCAGGCACCACATACCGTATGACCTAGTGCAACGTACGCAGCTGCGCGTTCGGCATCTGCACCTGAATCAATGCCGACTCAAGCAGCACGCGGAGTGCCTCCGTCTCATGCATGGAGGCCAGCATCAGAATCGAGGCGGGTGACTTGGGCTTCAGAAGGGTGGCAGCTGTACGTGGGTTGACAGACCGGCGAAAATCGTAAAATTCCGGCGCACGCAAGCGTGCCCGCACGTACAGCCGCCATAAACGGCAAGCCATACACGATTTTTCGTCACAGCCTGTCAAAGCTGTGTCGTTGATGTGCAACGACAGGCCGAGACTAGAGTGACCACAGAGCAGCCGCAGAAAACAGGCGGCAGCAGTATGTTTGGGAAATGGACTACAAGGAAGGGGTAAAAGCTGATTGTTGATGACCTTCATCGACTCTTTTTCAGGCTGTTCGCTTTGCAGGAGAGCTTGACTCTTGGGGGCAGGCAACCGTTGGTTGTGCCTGCGCTTGTAGGTTTGAAGCGCATAGCAGAAAAACAAGTCTGTCCCCGTTTTCCTTCAAAAATTATCAGCCCAGGTGAGGGCGTGCACGGAATTGACAGTATCTCAGCGGCCGAGGGACGACGATTGGCGTTCTCGGGATTTCGTACAGCGCCAAGCGATATCTATGGCGGGACGATGGTCTGAATAAAACGATCAACCGTTATCGCATATATTTCTATCGTGAAAGCCAAATGGTCTGGTGTTTCAACGAGCGCTGAAAAAGTAATGGGTGTCAGCCTGTTGTAGAAAGTACTATTCCAGTACTCACTTTAGTATAGGTGGTGTTCAGGTTTGCGCTGAAAGATAAATGGCTTTTAGCCACTATTCGCTAATCGCCAATGGTTCTAATTGCTCCGTAGCATATTTTTTTGTGATGACTAAGCTCGTAGACGCGCAACGGATGTTAGGGACGTACGCGCGTCTATCATGCTGCATCTACTAAAGGACTATCCCATGGAAAGCTTCGCTATCGCAGCCTCACAAATAAACTGGAACGGTGGCCAACGGATTACTTTGACTCCGGGTGATACGGCTACCTGTACGACGTTGCGCCCTGGCCAGATTTACGGGATTTTCATCTATAACTCTGCAGGTAGTGACAACAATGCCACTGTCAATGTGGTATGGAGCAATAGCCAACCCCCTGCACGCATTACTGTTCCAGGTACCACTGCCAATGCCGGCTTGGCCTCACTGGGCTTTGTTTCGGGTACCGATACCCAGACCATTTCGGTTTCGCTGCCCAGCAACAGTGGCATCGCACAGGTCGAGCTGTGGCTGGGCAGTACCAGCATGCCGACCAATACAAGCGGGCTGAACAATAATCAGCTGCAGGCTAATGGTGAGCAGTATCCGTTCAACAAATATAATCGCTATTATTCGGTGCCTCCGTCAAAATGGATGAATTTGACCATCGTTAGCAAAATTACCCAGTTTATCTCGTGCCAGTTCCGAGAAGCGGCTGCTACTGTGTTTGTTGTTAATGAAACCTCCAATGGTCTGCTGTCAGGTCAAGTCACCAATATTGGGCCTACGGCTTCGGAACAAGGCGCTGTCACCATCGTTGCGACTCAGATTCAAAGTGTCAGTAATAACTTGCAAGGCGACGGCACGCAGTGGGTCTGGATGGATGCTGATAGTCAGCAAGACTCTACGAGCGCCAGTATTTCTCTGCAGTCACTTTAGAAGGGCGATCAGTTAAAATAAAAGAGTCGCGCACCGCGCGGCTCTTTTATTATTAGGCGGTAATTTTCCTGGTGCCACCACCAGCCTGCTGTCAAACAGAAAGGCGGCAGCTGTACGTGGGTTGACAGACCGGCGGTAAATCACGCAAAAGTTCCGGCGCACGCAAGCGTGCCCACACGTACAACCACCATTGACTGGGACTGCCTGCGTGATTCTACCGTTACAGCCTGTCAAAGCTGCGTCGTTGATGTGCAACGACAGGCCGAGACTAGAGCGCCCACAGAGCAGCCGCAACGGAAAACAGGCGGCAGCAGTATGTTTGGGAAATGGACTACAAGGAAGGGATAAAATCTGATTGTTGATGATCTACATCGACGCATTTCGGGAACAGGGTGTGGGGACAGGCACCACCTAAAACAAACCGATCAGCATTGATAGCCCGTGCGTTGCCTAGGGTCATACAGTGATGGCTAGGTTAAACCAAGGAGTTACCTATGCTGATCAATGGTTATCAGAGCTTCCAGTACCTGCCCAGCCAAATCGGCGAGCAGACTCGTTCCGGTACTGTTGCTGAGGCGCAGGTGCGATTGGTCACTACCTCGCCAGAGGCCAATCGTTTGGCCAAGCGAATCGAATACAGCCCAGGTAGGGGGTTGCTCCACCACCTGAATGTATCCATAACAGAGCCGCTGAAGGAGTTACTCCAACGGTTGCTCAGTCGTCTCTGTCGAGATGGTGATGCTCAGGGGTTGTCGGAGGATCGCCGCATGCAGCACGCCGAACCGACTGACCACGCAGCACATTTCGCTCGTGGTTTTGGCAATGGCTTCAAGACTGTGCTGGATGCGGTAAGTCTGCTCACTACTGCCTCACAAGTTGATCACAACCGCTTCGATGTAACCCTGAAAGCCGAGCAGGTTAATAACTTGCAAGGTGCGATTATCAAGGGTAGTGCAAATTTTAAAGAAATTGAGATGTTGGTGAAGACCCGTGGGGACTTGCAGTTGGTGCGAACCCTCGCGTTGAGCTTGACTCATGATACTGACTCCCATCAGCCTTCAATCAAGGCAACACTGGCGAACTTGGCCAGTCAGCGTCCAAATACAAGCGTTTTTCTAGGTGGACTGGTGGCATTCATACACGAGCAGGAAAGCCGTTGGTTCGAAAAAGCCAGTAATTCCAAGCTGGTGATGGATGCTGAAGCGCAAAGTTGCTTCATTGTCGAAGGGTTTCAGGAGCATATAAATAAATTGGGTGCTGACGAGGCATACAAGATTCTTGAGCAACTAGAAGGTCATTTCGGTCAGCGGGTACATGAGGTTGTGGGGGCGGCTATCATGCTAGTGGGAGAGGCCGATGATGATAATCAGCTCCTGTGCCGTCTGGCCCGCGCTGAGGTCGTGGCTGACAAGCTGATCAGTTTACTTCGCGCGAAACTTGAAATGCCCGATATTAATATGCAGTTCAAAGTCACTGGTGATCGTAGCATCACGGATCGTAGCACCAGCCTCAACCAGTTTAACCCACTGGAGTTGGCCGCATTAGTGAGCCTAGGTATCAAGTTACAATAGGCAGGGGACAGGTCCCCTATTCACTGGCTGAAGCGACCAAGCCTGCACGGCTCCAAATTGGGCGATGGCTTGCCACTGGCGATTTCCATGCTCACGAGGCGGCCCACGGTAGCGGCCAGGGTGACACCAGGATGCATGACACAGACGTAGACGTCGCTGATACCCGGCAGATAACCAACCAGCGGTGCGCCATCGCTGGGTATCGGCCTGAAACCCACACACGCGTTTTCAATGTTGAGTGAAACGGCGCCATGCAACTCTGCTCTGATGGCCTCTGCGGTTCTCAGCGCAATGGCGCCTGGTTGGTTATCTGCGGCATTGTCCAGATAATCCTCCGCCGCCAACAGGCTGCCGTCATCAGCATGTCGCACCTCCATGGCTGCGTTGGAAATGATCCCTCGGACAAGGTGGGGAGGCGAGTGGTAGCGGATATAGATGGCAGGAGAGGCTTCGAGCGGAAGTGGGTAGCCCAACACCTCCGTCAATAGCGTGGTACCCGTCCCCGCCGCAAGCACCACCAGGTCCGCATCGATTACCCCTTGGGTGGTTTTCACACCTGAGACTTTATCTGCGCTACCCGTGAACCCTTCCACCTGTGTCTGCTCCAGCAACCTGGCGCCTCGGGCTTGAGCGCCTTTGATCAAGGCCCGGGTGGCCGCTACTGCGTTCAGCGCGCCTTCCTCTGGAGCATGGTTGGCCTGGGTAGGAGGGTGTTTCAGATTAGGTTCCAGGGTGAGGATCTGAGCGCGGGATACCGTTGATATCCCTGTACCCGTCGCAGGGGCGGCCGGTACTTCCGGGAGGCCATAGGTCAGCGAACCGGTCCATTGTATGAGTAGGTCTGGCAGTTGCGCTTCGAGGCGACGATAGTCCGATACGGCTGCGGCCCGCAGTGCGGCGACAGGATCTGCGTCACTGTAGGTGGTATTGATCCATGCAAAGGAAGTGGAGGTCACGCCAGACGCTACATGGCCAGCCTCCACGATGGTCACCTGCGCGCCTTGGCAAGAAAGGTGGTAGGCAACGGAGGCCCCCACGATACCTGCTCCCACCACTACCACATTCATTCCCGGGATATTGTTCATCGTGCTCCGTCACCGCCTTGGGACTATGTTTCACTGGCCGTACCTGGCAACCCTGGGTCCACAGGGGCAAACGGCGATATTAAATGGAAAGCGTGAGTACCAGCGAGCCTATGTTCGACCAATACCTGAAGCAGTGGGGGCTGACCATCGATGGGGAGGCTTTCGTTTCACTCAATGGCCATCTATTGCCCGTTCGCCAAGGCGATACACCGGCGATGCTGAAAGTCTCGCAGGCGCCGGAGGAGCAGGCCGGCAGCCAGCTGATGGCCTGGTGGGCAGGCGACGGTGCAGCCCCTGTACTGGCCCACGCGGGCGAGGCATTACTGATGAAGCGGGCGCAAGGTTCGGCGTCACTTGCGCAGATGGTCGCAGATGGCAGGGATGACGAGGCCACGCGCATTCTCTGTGCCGTGGCGGCGCGCCTGCATGCGCCACGGTCTACGCCGAGGCCTGCGTTGGTGCCGCTGGAGCAATGGTTCGACGCATTGTGGAGCGCGGCGGCGACGCACGGTGGGGTGCTGGAGCACAGCGCAAAGGCGGCGAGGGCGCTTTTCGCAGCTCCCCAGGACGCTGCGGTACTGCATGGCGACATCCATCACGGCAATGTGCTGGATTTCGGGCCGGCCGGTTGGCTCGCCATCGATCCCAAGGGGTTGTACGGCGAGCGGGGCTTCGATTTTGCCAACATCCTCTGCAACCCGGACGAAGCCAGCGCGCAGGCGCCGGGGCGCTTCCCACGGCGTATAGCGATCATTTCGCAGGCAGCCGGTATTGAGCGTCACAGGCTGTTGCAGTGGGTGCTGGCGTGGGCAGGGTTGTCGGCAACCTGGATGATCGAGGACGGCGCTGAGCCGGAGGGCAGGTTGGCGTTGGCGAGGCTCGCGGCTTCGGCGCTCGATGGCAGCGCTCGGGGTTCTGACTGAGGCATCTACGTGTTTCTCTGAGCCTGCTGCTAGTCAGGTCGCGCACGCAGCCTATCAACTCCGAAACGTTGGGCGCGTGCATGCCGGCAAGGAGTAGCGGGCTTGATGCATAACAACGGGCACTCTGGCCTTCGCGCACTCCACCCCGCTCAAAACGCGCCCGGCACATAGACCACCTGATCCCGCCCCCCTTGCTTCGCGGCATACAGCCCGCTGTCGGCGCGACTCAGCGCGTCTTCGAGTGCTTCCCCCTCGGCGAACAGAGTGCACCCTGCGCTGAGGCTTACCCGCAGCGGGCCGCTGGCCAACTGCACCGGTTGGGTGCCAATCAGCTGACGTACCCGTTGCGCGATCCCGTTCAGTTCCGCGCTGTCCTTGACCGGCAGCAAGGCGACGAATTCCTCGCCACCCTGGCGCACCAGCAGGTCATCGGGGCGAAGCGCGGCGCGCAGGCGGCGGGCGCACTCGCACAGCACCTGGTCGCCGGCCGCGTGGCCATGCTGGTCGTTGACGGCCTTGAAGTGGTCCAGGTCCGCATAAATCGCCCCCAGCTGCAAACCGCGCTCGTGGGCCAGGCGCCGCTCACGGTCATGGAAGGCGGCCAACGCTCCGCGGTTCCACAGCTGGGTCAGGGGGTCGAGCAGCGCTTTGCGCTGTTCGCGGTCCATCTCCAGGCGCAAGTCGCGGTTGGTCTGGATCAGGCTGCGCAGTTGCAGATAGCCCTCCGCAAGTGTGGCCAGGTCCTTGAAATTCGCCTGCTGGATCTCGTTCAGCAGGCGCGGTTGCGGGTCGAACATGCACAACGTACCGATGGCCTTGCCGTTTCCGGCGCGCAGTGGATGTCCGGCGTAGAAGCGGATATAGGGCGGATTCAGCACCAGCGGATTGTCGACGAATCGCGGGTCGCGCGTGGCATCCGGCACCAGCAAGGTGCCGTCATCGAGAATGGCGTACCCGCAGAAGGACACGTCGCGCGGGGTCTCGCTGGCGTCCAGCCCGATCCTGGCCTTGAACCACTGGCGGTCCTGGTCGATCAGGCTGATCAGCACGGTGTCCACGTGCGCCAGGTCCTGGGTGAGCCGCACCAGGGTATCGAGGTAATGCTCGGCGGGTGTATCGACCAGGTTCATCTCATCGAGGGCGTGCTGGCGCAGCGCTTCGTCGGTGGGGATCGGGCAAGCCGGCATCTTTGCTTCTCCATTCCATGGGCGGGGTGTGTGATGGGAACTACTTTAGACAAGCTTCACCACTGGCGAGTGACGCCGATCGGCTCGTCATCCGTATGGGCTGGCGCCTTGTGACAGTTTGGCAATAGCTCATTGGGGCTATGGGGCTGGCAAGGCGCGGGTTGCTATGCTGCTGTCGATCTGGACACAGGGATTGGCCAGCGTCGAATGGCGCTGCCACTACACGGAGGTGCACATGCAGATCACATTGCCGCTGAGTGTCAGCGACTGGGAATACAAGAGTGCCAGCGGGGGTGGGTTGACGGTGATGTTTGCCGCCGCCAGCGGTGGCTTGCTGACCCTGACCGATCCGAACAAGGCCGAGCAGCAGTTTCGCTACGGTTCGCTCGGGGTCGGCGTTGGCGCAGGCGCGCGGTTGCCACGGGTAGGCAAGATCAACCTGCTGGTGCGCGGCAAAAGCGTCGGCGCGGTGGGCACCAGCGCAGACCTCCCGGCGATCGGTAAGGTACTGGTGGCTGAATCGGTCGCGGCCCGGGGCCTGGTGCGCGACGACTTCAAGGGCGGGTGCGTGTTCCTCGAAGGCGGGCTGGGCCTGGTTGGCGGTGGCAGCGGCTCGGGCGTGCTGTTCGGCCTGGATCCCAAGCTGTTGGTCCTGGGTACCGCCGCGATAGGGGCGGGTGGCGCGTTTTTGCCGCAGGAAACCTTGCCGCGCCTGCTGCGCTCGGCGAAGGGCGTGATCCTCTCCGCCGGGTTCAACATCGGCGTGCAGGCGGGCGGTGGCCTGACGTTGACCATGGGCGGGCTGTTCTGATGACCTGCGATCGCATCAGGCGCTCGTGGCACCCTGCGCCGCGAGGTTGCAATACTGCCCCTTGAAATACAGCAAGGGCTGCGAGGACGTGGTTTGCTGCAGGTTCAACGCCTTCACTTCACCGATGACGATCAGGTGATCGCCCGCGGCGTGTTCAGCGTGAATCTCGCAATCGATCCAGTGCAGGCTGCCGGCAATGATCGGGTTGCCCAACGGTGACGGTTGCCATTGCACCTTGTGCCACTTGTCCGTGCCGCGCCGCGCGAACTGGTTGGAAATCTCGACCTGTTCACCCGCCAGGATGTTGACCGCGAAGCGACCGGCCTGGCGAATCCTTGGGTAGCTGGCCGAACTGGACATCACGCTGAATGACACCAGTGGCGGGTTCATCGACACGCTGTAGAACGACTGGCAAGTGAAGCCGATCGGCTCGTCATCGGTGTGCGATGTAATGACCGTGATACCGGAGGCGTAGTGCCCGAGCGCTTCGCGAAAGCTCGATGGCTCGATAGGGAGTGACATAGTAGATCCTGGGTGTGGGTACCGCTCGGAGGTGTGGGAAGGCCCGCATCTGTCCGGGCCTCCACCTGTTGCCTCCGACCTGGGCTCAGCGCTTGTTTGCCAGCTCTCTGCGAACAATCTCCGCGCCCGCGCTCAACGCATTGAGCTTGCCTCTTGCCACCTGGCGCGGCAGGGGCGCCATCCCGCAGTTGGTGCAAGGGTAGAGCTTGTCGGCGTCGACGAACTGCAGGGCCTTGCGCAGGGTATTGGCGACTTCCTCTGGGGTTTCAATGGCGTGGTTGGCGACATCGATGGCGCCAACCATCACTTTCTTGCCACGGATAAGCTCGATCAAGTCCATCGGCACGTGGGAGTTGTGGCACTCCAGCGAGACGATGTCGATGCTGGATTTCTGCAGCTTGGGGAAGGCTTCTTCGTATTGCCGCCATTCCGAGCCCAGGGTCTTTTTCCAGTCGGTGTTGGCCTTGATGCCGTAGCCGTAGCAGATATGCACGGCGGTTTCGCACTTGAGCCCTTCGATGGCGCGCTCCAGGGTGGCCACACCCCAGTCATTGACCTCGTCGAAGAACACGTTGAAGGCCGGTTCGTCGAACTGGATGATATCGACACCCGCCGCTTCGAGTTCGCGAGCCTCCTGGTTGAGGATCTTGGCGAACTCCCAGGCCAGTTTTTCGCGGCTCTTGTAGTGGGCGTCATACAGTGTGTCGATCATCGTCATGGGGCCTGGCAACGCCCACTTGATGGGTTGCGAGGTTTGTTGACGCAAGAACCTGGCGTCATCGACGAACACAGGCTTGCGGCGAGCAACAGCGCCTACGACTGTCGGCACGCTCGCATCGTAGCGATCACGGATTCTGACGGTCTCGCGCTTCTCGAAATCGACACCGTCGAGGTGTTCGATAAAGGTCGTGACGAAATGCTGACGTGTCTGTTCGCCATCGCTGACGATATCGATACCGGCGTGCTGTTGCTCTTGCAAGGACAAGCGCAGCGCGTCTTGCTTGCCCTCGGTCAGTTCATCACCCTCCAGCTTCCATGGCGACCAGAGCTTCTCAGGCTCGGCGAGCCAGGCGGGTTTGGGCAGGCTGCCGGCAGTGGAGGTGGGTAACAGCTTTTTCATACTGGAAAACCTTGTGTCTGGTTGAGTCAAAGCGCGCAACGGGCGGACCACTGCTCGAGAATGGCCTGGTAGGGCTTGATGAAATGCTCTTGCGCGAACTTCCCCTGTTCGACAGCCAGGCGGCCGCGCTCTTCGCGGTCGTAAACGATGCGCGTCAACGAGTAGTCCTGGTGCTGCAAACTGGGTTGGTAGGTTTTGCCGGCGGCGGAGTTCGCGTTGTAGATTTCAGGCCGGTAGATTTTCTGGAAGGTGTCCATCGTGCTGATGGTGCTGATCAGTTCCAGGTTGCTGTAGTCGCCCAGCAAATCGCCGGCAAAATAGAACGCCAGCGGCGCGGCGCTGTTGGGCGGCATGAAGTAGCGCACCTTCAAACCCATCTTCTTGAAGTACTCATCGGTCAGTGAGTATTCAGCCTGCAGGTATTCCACGCCCAGGACCGGGTGCCGGTTTTCCGTGCGGTGATAAACCTTGCTGCTCGAAACGCTCAGGCAGATGACCGGGGGCTTGCTGAAATGCTCCTTGTAGGCGCTCGAATTCACGAAGCACTTGAACAGCTTTCCGTGCAGGTCTCCGAAATCATCGGGTGTGCTGAAGGTTTGCCGATCCTTGTTGTGGCCCAGCAGCAGCACGCTGAAATCGTAATCGCGCACGTACGATGAAAAATTATTGCCGACCATGCCGTCGATACGCTCGTTGGTTTCCCGATCGACCACTGTCGTTTTCAATATTTCAATCAAGGGCAGTGCAGGGGCGGCGCCCGAGAGGCCGATATCCATTTCCACTGAAATGATGTCGAGCTCGACTGTGTAGCGATCGCCTTTGGGGTTATCCCAGTGCGCCAGGGCATTGAAGCGGTTGTCGATCATCCTCAAGGTATTGCGCAGATTCTCCTGGCGGCTGTTGCCCCTGGCCAGGTTGGCAAAGTTGGTGGTGGTGCGGGTCTTGTCCGAAGGCTGGTAGTGCTCATCGAAACAAATACGTTTGAGGGTGAATGCAAACTCGTTATTCATGGTGGTCGTGTGCCCTGATGTCTGAAGCGAGGCAAGAAAGGCCAGGGTTGAGATCATGGCGGCCGCGCCAAGCCAGGCTGCCTTTCTCGCTCACGCAAATTCGATGAGGGGATTGTCAAAGATTGGCTCGTCATGAGACAAACTCATTTTTTTTGCATGCAAGTGTAGTTTTTCTCATGATCGATCTGAGGCACCTGCGCACCATCCATGCCTTGCGCGAAACCGACAGCCTGTACGAAGCCGCTGAGCGGCTGCACCTGACGCAATCGGCGCTGTCGCATCAGTTCCGCGAGCTGGAAGACCGGATTGGCATGCCGCTGTTCGTGCGCAAGTCCAAGCCGGTACGTTTTACCAGCGCCGGGCTCAAGCTGCTGGAGCTGGCCGAGCAGGTGCTGCCGCAGATCCGCGCCACCGAGCGGGACCTGGGCAAGCTGGCGGGTGGCACCGCCGGGCGGCTGCACATCGCGATCGAGTGCCACAGCTGCTATCAATGGCTAATGCCGTCGGTGGATGAATTTCGCGGTGCCTGGCCGGAGGTCGAGCTGGACCTGGCGTCGGGGTTCTCGTTCGCGCCACTGCCGGCTCTGGAGCGGGGCGACCTGGACCTGGTGGTAACGTCCGACCCGATGAAACTGCCGGGGATCAGCTACGTGCCACTGTTCGGCTATGAGGCATTGCTGGCCATCGACAATCATCACGCCTTGTGCGCAAGGCCGTACCTCGAACCCGCCGATATCGCCAGCCAGACGCTGATCACCTACCCGATCGAACGCAACAGGCTGGACATCTTCACCCGCTTCCTTGATCCGGCCGACATCGAGCCGGCGCAAGTACGTACTTCGGAGCTGACGATCATGATGATGCAGCTGGTGGCCAGCGGCCGTGGTGTGTGCTGCCTGCCGAACTGGGCCGTGCATGAATACAGCTCGCGCGGTTACGTGACCACCAAGCGACTGGGGGAGAAGGGGCTGCAGGCAAAACTGTATGCGGCGGTCCGCAGCGACATGCTCGAAGTGCCTTATGTAAGCGACTTCCTGCTCACGGCAAAGGATATGTCCTTCGCGACGCTGGAAGGCGTCAATGCTGTTTCCGGGATCGCTACCTGACAGCCAGCCCCAGCTATCGCAGCGCATTACCTGGCAATCGAGGCGCACGGATCAGCGGGTCATCATCGAGTCGGCAAGGATCGCGCGAAACACGCTGTAAATCCCCGAAAGCGCTGGTTACACATCCAGGCCACACACTTGCGTGCCCGCGGCCATAGTTCATGCCCAGGCTTCATCGGTGCGCGACAGCGCCGTTGGTCGGCTGAGTCGAAGCGCAAGCTGGATTCGGCCAGAAAAATGTACGATGATTTTCGTAATGCCAGGGAGGGGTCATGCCAAAAGGCTTCAAGGCAGCCAGGAGCGCGGTGATTGCCGCGCTCGAATCCGGGAGGTACCTGCATGCAGCGCGGGGCGATATCGAGGTAAAGAACCTGTTGGCCCTTGGCGCGGTCAGTGCGGGCGATGTCATCGAGGTCATCCGTGCTTGCAATGGCACTCACTACAGCTGCAGCCCACACCATGCCGTGCCAGCCATCGAAGTCCATGTGCTCAGGCGCTCCGGCTGGTACATCAAGTTCTATTTCATCGAGCCGCAGACGTGGTTCATCAGTGTTCACGAATGAGTAACCCAAGCATGAATATCCTGTTCGAGGGCGACACCGGCCAGGCCCTGTGCGAGCGTTGCCAGGCATTGGTCGCCATGCATTACACCCGGCGCGACGTGCCTTTCAGTGACGGCCTGGGCGTGGCGCGGGACATCCTGGTGGGCGTGTGCGATGGCTGCGATACGGTGGTGGCCATCCCGCCGCAGTCCACTCCGGCAATCCGCGAGGCGCGCAAGCAGCAGCTCAAGTCCATCGAGGCGCGGCTTCCGGCGGTGTATCTCGATGTGCTAGACGCGGCGATGCAAGCGGTCAGCAGCGAGGCGGGGGCACACCTGCGCAAGCTGTTCCTCGCCCATTATTTCCATTGGCTGGTGCAGGCCCGCCAGGGGGCGGGTCTGCAGCCCGGCCACGAGGCCTTCGTCCAGGCACTCGACGCGCAGCGGCGTCAGAGGGGGTTGCCGGCGTCCGGAGCCACGCGGCGGTTGTCGATGAAGGTCAACGCGCACATGGCCGAGGATTTCCTGACGCTGCTGGGGCAAACCCGGATGAGTCAGACCGAGCTGCTCAAGGCGGTGATCGCAAGAATCCAGATGGATGTGCTCGAGGTGCGTGATCCGCAGGTGATCGAGGCGCTGCAGCGGCTGACGCGGGTGGCGGGGTAGGTTGGCGCGGGCGCACAGTGTGGACATTGCTCCTCACATGTGAGGCTTGCGCAGCTCATGATCCAGGCGTAACGTGCATCACATGTGAGACAAGGACACCCCCCTTCGATGGCAGGCAAGAAAAGCTCCACCGACTACATGCGTGACATGCGCGCCCGGCTCAAGGCCGCGGGCCTGGTCAAGCGTGAGCTGTGGATCCTGCCCGAGCACGCCGCCGCCCTGCGCGGTATCGAGAAGGCTTTACGTCAGCCCCACGCGGGCAAACAGGTCAGAACGGAGGATTTCATGACCGAGCACACCCATTGGACGATCGAAACGCTGCACGGCGCCTTGCAAGGCCTGGACGAGGTGCGCGACGGGTCGATCGGCCTGTCCCTGCAACAGGGCGCCGAGCCCAGCCTCAAGCTGGTGATGAACGAACTGGACGGCCTGCCGTTGTACATCGCCGTAGCCGGTGAGCAGATCCTGGTCGACACGCTGCTAGTGGAAGCCAGCCAGGTGAAAGACCGCGCTGCATTCAACGATGCGGTGCTGCGCACCCGCGACGTGTTCCCGCTGTCGTCCATCGGCCTGCACACACTGCCTTCGGGCGAGTCGGTGTACACCATGTTCGGCGCCCTGAGCGCGGCCTCGTCGCTGGACAATATCGTCCAGGAGATCCACACCCTGGCCGACAACGTCATCACCGCCGCCGAAGATTTCGAAGACTACTTCACCCACTGATTCCGGAGATTGCACCATGAGTTTGTTGAGAAAGATCGTCACCGCCCTGCGTGGCGGCGCTTCGGAAGTCGGTGAGGCGATCGTCGACTCCCAGGCCCTGCGCATCCTCGACCAGGAGATCCGCGACGCGGACAACAACCTGATCGATGCGCGCAACCAGCTGGTCAAGATCATGGCCAAGCACAAGACCGCGCAGCAGCGCATCACCGAGTTCGACAAGACCATCGGCGACTGGGAGCAGAAAGCCATTGCCGCGCTGGACAAGGGCGAGGAGGGCCTGGCCCACGAATGCGCGGCGCGCATCGCCGACCTGACCAACCAGCGTGACAGCGAGCAGGCGTTGGCCGACCAGTTCGGTGCGTCGGTGACTACCCTCACTGCCACCGTGAGCAAGACCGAGGCGCAGATCAAGGGCCTCAAGCAGCAGGTAGACCTGGTCAAGGCCCGCGAGAGCGTGCAGCGTGCCCAGGTGAGTGCGGCGTCGGCCACCGGCGGCGCCAATGGCAGCCTGGAAACGGCGGTCGGCTCGCTGGACCGCATCAAGAAGCGCCAGACCGAGCGCGCGGCCGAGCTGGAAGCGGCGGCGGAGCTGGCCGGCAAGGCCGATGGCAGCGATCTGGAAGCACGCCTGAAGTCGGCCGGGATCGGCGCCAGCAACAGTGGTGCCGACGATGTGCTGGCACGCTTGAAGGCCAAGGCGGCCAAGCCAGCGGAGTGATGCGTTGAGCGGGCCGGCCTTTCGTGGGCCCGTGGGAGCGGGCTTGCCCCGCGATGGAGCCGGCCCGGCTGCCGCAAAACCCTGCTGCAGACCCGTTGGCGGGGCACACGAAAAGCAGTATCGTGTCGCCCCCGCCAAAGGACTGCCGCGACCCAAGGGATTTTCAATGTCGCCTTCTTCCAACAGGCCCAGCCTGTTCGCTACAGCTCCAGTACTGGCTCCTGTTCCGTCACCCTCTCACCCAGGAGATGCCCCGTGGGTTGGTTGAAACGCTTCATGGGCTTCGAAGCCCCCAAACCTGCCGCCGGCAGCCAGGCCCAAGGCAACCTGCCATTCGGCCTGGGCAGCGGGCGCATGCTCAAGCTCGATCGCTCGCTCAAACTGCTGCTCGACGGGCATTCCGAGCTGGAGGTCCCCGAGCAGGAAGTGGTCTGGGCGGTCGGTGAAGTCGACCTCGGCCAGTCGGTGCGCCTGGCGCGCTTCTATATGGAAGACGAGGACTACTGGCTGCAGGTGGTGATGAACGGCGCGTCCGCTGACGATGTCCGTGACATCATCCTGTTCGGCTACTACAGCGTGGTGCCGGTCACCAGCGACGCGGAGCTCAAGCGCCTGGTCGGCCCCGAGTCGAACATCGGCCTGCCGTACTATGAGCACGAAGGCTACGAGTTCGTTCGCCAATGGGGCAGTGAAGAGGGGCAGACCGAGCTCACGCCGATCAGCGAGTGGGTCACCAGCCCCGAGACCAGCTACCGCATCCAGCACCTGTCGATGCTGTATGCCCGCGAAACCGGCCTGACCGATCGCCGCGAATTCCTCCTGCTGTCGGTGGAGGAAGACGAGGACGGCAATGTCAGCCTGACCACTTCGGTGGGTGTCACCCTGCAATCAACGGACTTCAACGTCATCTGACAAGGATTCACCATGCTCGACGCACTTCGCATGTCGCTCAACGCCCAGGCAGTGATCGGCTTCATTCTCTACATCAGCGTGGCGCTGGTGCTGTTCTGGCTGTTCCAGTTCATCTACACGCACCTCACCCCGCACCGCGAATTCGCCCTGATCCGCGACAACAACAGCGCTGCGGCCATCGCCCTGGGCGGCGCGCTGATCGGCTTCTCGCTGCCGGCCAGCAACATCATCGCCTACAGCGTCAGCCTGCTCGACTTCGTGGTCTGGGTGGTGATCGCCGCCGTGGTGCAACTGCTCGCCTTCGCCATCACCAGCCTGGTGCTCAAGGGGTTGGCCAGCCGCATCGCCAAGGGCGAAATGGCCGCCGCGATCTACGCCGCCGCCGTGGCGATCAGCGTGGGCTTCCTCAATTCGGCCTGCATGACCCCGTCGGTCTGAGCCGTTTGCGCGCAAGGAGCCATACATGAGACGCAGTTCCGTCAAGCTGGTGCTGGCCAGTTCCCTGCCGCTGGCGCTCACCGCGTGCAGCGCGCCCGAGGAGACCTACACGGTCAGCAAGCGCAGCAACTACACCACCGTCCAGGCCTGTGTCGATGACAAGATGCCGGTGGACGTGTGTTCCGATGCCTATATGGAGGCGTTGGCCGATCACCGTCGGGTCGCGCCGACCTATGGCGACAAGGCGGCGTGCGAGGCCGATTTCGTGCCGGACTACTGCCAGGTCACCAGCGACAACCGCTACATGCCGCGCCTCGGCGGTTTCGAGCTGGCGGTGTCGGGCGAAGTCAGCCAGTCCCAGGTCGATGCGGCCCGCGCCCAGGTCGAGAACAGCGGCCAGGCTGCCAGCGGTGGCAGCAACTTCAATGGCCTGCTCACCGGCCTGCTGCTTGGCCAGGTGCTCAGCGGCGGCAATCGCCAGTACTACTCGCAGCCGGTCTACCAGTACCGTGACAGTAGCGGTGGCTACCGCACTACCACCCTCGGCCAGCAGATCGACCAAGGCAAGCGCTTCGAGCGCTCCGACCAGGCCCAGCAGAGCGGCGGCAGCTACAGCAGCTATTACTCCGGCAGTTCCAGCGGTAGCAGCTACAAGTCCAGAACCTCGACCCGCTCCAGCGTGTCCTCGTCGATCTCCCGTGGCGGCTTCGGCAGCCAGGCCACTGCGCGCAGCGGCTGGGGCGGCAAGAGCAGCGGCGGCTTCAGTTTCGGCGGTTGAGCATGCGCAAGGTCCACTGCGACGAACGCCCGGATTGGCGCACAACCGCCGAGCGTGAGGGCTTCGCCTTCCACACCATCGATGGCGAACGCTACTGGGACGAGCGGGGCTATTACCAGTTCAGCGAGGCCCAGGTCAGCCGCGACCTGGAGGCGCCCACCCAGGAGCTGCACGCGATGTGCCTGGACGCGGTGGCGCGCATCGTCGACAGCGAAGCGCTGATGACCCGCCTGGCGATTCCACCGGCGTTCTTCGACCTGGTGCGTCGTTCGTGGAAGGAGGGGCATCCGCACCTCTACGGGCGTTTCGACTTCAGCTACGACGGCACGGGCCCGGCCAAGCTGATCGAGGCCAACTACGACACGCCGACATCGCTGTACGAAGCTGCGGCGTTCCAGTTGATCTGGCTTGAGCAGCAGATCGAGCGCGGCGTGCTGCCGGCCCATGCCAGCCAGTTCAACACCCTGGCTGAAGACCTGGTGCGGGCCTTTGCCGCCTTCGAACGTGAAAGCCCGTTCTACTTCTCGGCCATCGGCGGCTCGATCGAGGACCGCGGCACCACGGATTTCCTGCGCAAGATGGCCGGGCACGTGGGTATCAGCACCCGGCATATCGACCTGGAGGATATCGGCCTGAACGACGAGGGGCGTTTTGTCGACCTCGAAGGCCGACCGATCCCTCGCCTGTTCAAGCTGCACGCCTGGGAGCATATCTTCCACGAGGACTTCGGCCAGGCCATCGCCGGTTGCGATACCCAGTTCGTCGAGCCAGCGTGGAAGTCGCTGATCTCCAACAAGGGCATCCTGCCGTTGTTGTGGGAATGGCATGAGGGCCACCCGAACCTGTTGCCGGCCTTCCTCGACGAAGACCCCCGGCGGCCAGTGCCCAAGGGCTGGGTGCGCAAGCCGTATTTCTCCCGCGAGGGAGCGAATGTGGACATTCGCACCACCGATAACCAGCGGGTGTTCGAGGATGGGCCCTACGATGATGCGCCGTATATCCTGCAAGGTTTCGCGCCTTTGCCGAAGTTCGGTGACAGCTACACCCTGATCGGCTCGTGGGTGGTCGGTGATCTGGCCTCGGGGATCGGCATTCGTGAAGACGACACCCTGATCACCAAGGACAGCTCGCGGTTCGTGCCGCATGTGGTCGTGGACTGAGTGTCAGGGCTGCCTATGCGGGGGCCCTCCAATGGTCGGTTTCAGGACGCGCCGGGTCGCCCGCGCACAACCTCTTCGCGCAATAGCTGCCATGCTCTGAGGATGCCCGTGGACCGCGCGCAGCAAGACGCATGGCCACAGGCAAGGAGGGTGCCTGGCCTGCCGCCACCGTGACGCGGCCGGCGCACCGCAGCTGAACACCGCCGGACATTGGCCCGCGATCAGGGCCGGGCCGGGTTGCCGAGGTCTGCTGTATGCCTGATGAGTTGAACCACCTGCCGTTGATCCAGCGTGTCCTGGCCCGTGAAAAGGACACCCCCGGCGCCTTGTTGCCGATTCTCCACGCCATCCAGGCCGGCGCCGGCTACATCCCCGGCATCGCCGTCGCCGAGATCGCCCATGCCCTCAACCTCAGCCAGGCCGAGGTGCGCGGGGTGCTCAGCTTCTACCACGATTTCCGTACCACGCCGCCGGCCCGCCATACCCTGCGCCTGTGCCGCGCCGAGTCCTGCCAGAGCCGTGGCGCCGAGGCGCTGGCCGCGCAATTGCGCGAGCAGCTCGGGCTGGATGATCACGGCCGCAGCGAAGACGGTGCGCTCGACCTGCGCCCGGTGTACTGCCTGGGTGCCTGTGCCTGCTCGCCGGCGTTGGAGCTCGATGGCCAGCTCCACGCCCGCGTTACCCCGGAGCGCCTACGGGCGCTGGTGGCGAGCTGCCGAGAGGAGGTGAAGGCATGTTGAACCTGTGCATCTCCTGTGATTCGCTGGCCCGTGCAGTCGGTGCCGACCAGGTGGCCGATGCGGTGGCCCGCGAGGCGGCGCAGCGCAACCTGCCGGTACGCATCAAGCGCACCAGCTCCCGTGGCTTGTATTGGCTAGAGCCGCTGGTAGAACTGGACACTGCGCAAGGCCGGCTGGGCTTCGGGCCGGTCACACCTGAGGATGTCCCGGGCCTGCTCGATGCCCTGGCGGGCGAGCACGCCGGCCATGCGCTGGCGCTGGGGCCGGTCGAGGACATTCCCTACCTGAAAACCCAGCAGCGCCTGTTGTTCGCCCGCGCCGGCATCACCCGGCCACTGTCGCTGGATGACTACCACGCCAACGGTGGCTTCGAGGGGCTGCGCCAGGCCACCTTGCTGGACGGCGACGAAGTGGTCGCCGCGGTGCTCGATTCTGGCCTGCGTGGCCGAGGTGGCGCGGCCTTCCCGGCGGGTATCAAGTGGCGCACCGTGCGCCAGGCGCCGGCCACGCAGAAGTACGTGGTGTGCAACGCCGACGAGGGCGACTCCGGTACCTTCGCCGACCGCATGCTGATGGAGGGCGACCCGTTCCTGTTGATCGAGGGCATGATCATTGCCGGCCTAGCCGTGGGGGCGAGCAAGGGCTACATCTATGTGCGCTCGGAGTACCCCGATGCCGTGCGCGCGCTCAACGAGGCGATCCTGCTGGCTCGCGAGGCCGGTTACCTGGATGTCGCCGGCAGCGGCGTGGCCTTCGACCTCGAGGTGCGGGTCGGCGCGGGTGCCTATATCTGTGGCGAGGAAACCGCGTTGCTCGAGTCCCTGGAGGGCAAGCGTGGCATCGTCCGCGCCAAGCCGCCGTTGCCGGCGCTGGAGGGCCTGTTCGGCCAACCGACGCTGGTGCACAACGTGCTCACCCTGGCCTCGGTGCCGATCATCCTGGCCAAGGGCGCGGCCTATTACCGCGACTTCGGCATGGGCCGCTCGCTCGGCACCTTGCCGTTCCAGTTGGCCGGCAATATCCGCCAGGGTGGGTTGGTGGAGCGCGCTTTCGGCCTGACCTTGCGCGAGCTGGTGGAAGGCTACGGTGGCGGCACCGCCAGTGGCCGGCCGATCAAGGCGGCGCAGGTCGGCGGCCCGCTGGGTGCCTGGGTGCCGCCTGAACAGTTCGACACGCCGCTGGACTACGAGGCCTTCGCCGCCATTGGCGCGATGCTCGGTCATGGCGGCGTGGTACTGGCCGACGACACCCTGAACATGGCCGGCATGGCCCGCTTCGCCCTGCAGTTCTGCGCCGAAGAATCCTGCGGCAAGTGCACGCCGTGCCGGATCGGTTCGACCCGCGGCGTGGAAGTGGTCGACCGACTGATCGCCAGCACCGACCCGGCCTACCGCGAAAGCCAGGCGGGGTTGCTGCGCGACCTGTGCGACACGATGCAATACGGCTCGCTGTGCGCCATGGGCGGGATGACCCCGTACCCGGTGGTCAGCGCCCTCAAGCACTTCCCCGCCGATTTCGGCCTGGAGGCCGCGCAATGATCAATTACTTCGACCCCAGCAGCGACCTCGACCTGGGTACCCCGCAACGCATCAGCGAGGCGCAGGTCAGCCTGGTCATCGACGGCCGTTCGATCAGCGTGCCCGCCGGCACCTCGGTGATGCGCGCCGCGGCCATGCTCGGCACCAGCATCCCCAAACTGTGCGCCACCGACAGCCTCGAGGCCTTCGGCTCGTGCCGCATGTGCATGGTCGAGATCGATGGCATGCGCGGCTACCCGGCGTCCTGCACCACGCCTGTGGGCGAGGGCATGGTGGTGCGCACGCAGACGCCACGCCTGGCCGACCTGCGCCGCAACGTGATGGAACTGTATATCTCAGACCATCCGCTGGACTGCCTGACCTGTTCGGCCAACGGCAACTGCGAGTTGCAGACCGTCGCCGGCCAGGTCGGCCTGCGCGAGGTGCGTTATGGCTATGACGGCGCCAATCACCTGGACGAAGGCAAGGACGTTTCCAACCCGTACTTCGACTACGAACCGAGCAAGTGCATCGTCTGCAGCCGCTGCGTGCGTGCCTGCGAAGACATCCAGGGCACCTTCGCCCTGACCATCACCGGGCGCGGTTTCGACTCGCGGGTGGCGGCGGCCGGCGGTGACGATTTCCTCAGCTCCGAATGCGTGTCCTGCGGCGCCTGCGTGCAGGCCTGCCCGACGGCGACCCTGAGCGAGAAAAGCCTGATCCAGCTCGGCCAGCCCGAGCGCGCGGTGATCACCACCTGTGCCTATTGCGGCGTGGGCTGCTCGTTCCGCGCCGAGATGAAGGGCGACCAGCTGGTGCGCATGGTCCCGGACAAGAATGGCGGCGCCAACCACGGCCATGCCTGCGTCAAGGGCCGCTTCGCCTGGGGCTACGCCACGCACCCGGATCGCATCACCAAACCGATGATTCGCAAGCGCCTGGAGGACCCGTGGCAAGAGGTCAGCTGGGACGAGGCGGTCACCTATGCCGCCAGCGAGTTGCGGCGCATCCAGCTCAAGTACGGACGAGATTCGATCGGTGGGATCACCTCCAGCCGCTGCACCAACGAAGAGGCGTACCTGGTGCAGAAACTGGTGCGCACGGCCTTCGGCAACAACAACGTCGACACCTGTGCGCGGGTTTGCCATTCGCCCACCGGCTACGGCCTCAAGCAGACTTTGGGCGAGTCCGCCGGCACCCAGAGCTTCGACTCGGTGATGCAGGCCGACGTGGTGCTGGTGATCGGCGCCAACCCCACCGACGCCCATCCGGTGTTTGGCTCGCAACTCAAGCGCCGCCTGCGCCAGGGCGCGAGATTGATCGTCATCGACCCGCGGCGTATCGACCTGGTCGATGCGCCCCATGCCCGCGCCGAACTGCACCTGCAACTGCGTCCGGGTACCAACGTGGCCATGCTCAACGCCCTGGCCCATGTGATCGTCAGCGAGGGCCTGCTCGACCAGCGCTTCATCAATGCCCGCTGCGAAACCGAGGACTTCGCGCGCTGGCGCGATTTCGTCGCCCAGCCCGACAACGCCCCTGAGGTGCTCGGCCCGGTGTGCGGCGTGCCCGCCGAGCAGATCCGCGCCGCCGCCCGGCTGTACGCCACCGGCGGCAATGCGGCGATCTACTATGGCCTGGGCGTGACCGAGCACAGCCAGGGCAGCACTGCGGTAATGGGTATCGCCAACCTGGCCATGGCCACCGGCAACATTGGCCGGGAAGGGGTGGGGGTGAACCCGCTGCGCGGGCAGAACAACGTGCAGGGCTCGTGCGACATGGGCTCGTTCCCCCACGAGTTGCCCGGCTACCGGCATATCTCCAACGAAAGCGTGCGCGCCGAGTTCGAGCAGGCCTGGGGCGTGACCCTGCAACCTGACCCGGGCCTGCGCATACCCAACATGTTCGAAGCTGCGCTGGACGGCAGCTTCAAGGCGCTGTACTGCCAGGGTGAGGATATTGCCCAGAGCGACCCCAACACCCAGCACGTCACCGCCGCGCTGTTGGCGATGGAATGCGTGGTGGTGCAGGACATCTTCCTCAACGAGACAGCCAAGTTCGCCCATGTGTTCCTGCCGGGCAGCTCGTTCCTTGAAAAGGATGGCACCTTCACCAATGCCGAGCGGCGCATTTCGCGGGTGCGCAAGGTGATGGAACCGCTGGCCGGCAAGGCCGACTGGGAGGCGACCCTGGCCTTGGCCGACGCCCTGGGCTATCACATGGACTACCAGCATCCGTCGCAGATCATGGACGAGATCGCCCGCCTGACCCCGACCTTCCGCCGGGTCAGCTATGCCGAGCTCGACCGCCACGGCAGCCTGCAGTGGCCATGCAACGACGCCGCCCCCGACGGCACGCCGACCATGCACATCGAGCAGTTCGTGCGCGGCAAGGGGCGCTTCATGCTCACCGGTTATGTGCCCACCGACGAGAGGGTCAACAGCCGCTACCCGCTGTTGCTGACAACCGGGCGCATCCTCAGCCAGTACAACGTCGGCGCGCAGACCCGGCGCACCAGCAATGTCGCCTGGCACGACGAGGACCGCCTGGAGATCCACCCCAGCGACGCCGAGAGCCGCGGCATCGCCGATGGCGATTGGGTGGGCGTGGGCAGCCGCGCCGGGCAGAGCGTACTCCGCGCCAGGGTCAGCAGCCGAGTGGCGCCGGGGGTGGTGTACACCACCTTCCACTTCCCCGAGTCGGGGGCCAACGTGATCACCACCGACAACTCCGACTGGGCCACCAACTGCCCGGAATACAAGGTCACCGCAGTGGAGGTGGTGAAGGTGTTCCAGCCGTCGGAATGGCAGAAGCGCTACCAGAGCTTCAGCGACGAGCAGCGGCGCTTGCTCAAGGAGCGGCGTCAGGCGGAAAAGGCGGAGGTGCGCCGATGAGCAGTGACAACCTGGTGAAGATGGCCAACCAGATCGCCCATTACTTCGACAGTGAGCCGGATCATGCCAAGGCGGTGCAGGGGGTGAAGCAGCATTTGCAGAGCTTCTGGACGCCTGGCATGCGTCGGCAGTTGACCGAGAGGGTGCAGGCTGATGGGGGCCTGGAGTTGGATGCGCTGGTGCGAGAGGCGGTGCACCCGATGATTTGATGTAGGGCAGGACCGGCCCATCGCCGGCAAGCCGGCTCCCACACCGACCGCGTCAGCTCGAGATCATGCGCTACCCTGTGGGAGCCGGCTTGCCGGCGATAGGGCGCAAGGCGCCCCGGCTTATTCTGATATCCAGAAATAGACCCGCTCCGGATCCCCTTGGTCGAGGTTTTCGACTACGCCGCTTGCGACGAAGCCCTGGCGCTTCAGCAAGCGGCGCATCGGCTCATTGGAGCGATTGGTCGAAGCAAGACGAATGTTCATGGCTTGGTTCTGCAGTGGCTGTGCCGCGATTATCCGCGCCCGGACACGTCATGCACAGATGTTGGCGCAGCGCATGGCCTGGATGAAATGTCCGTCATGTTCGCAGGGTTAACGAATAGCCGGTGCTACGCTCGCAAAAACACCCTGACGGAAGCCCACCATGGACATGAACTGGCACCAGGCCCTGCAAGCGAGCCTGAGCTGGCTGGCGATCGCCTCGTTGGTCACCCTTGGCTGCTTCATCACCGCCGCCTTCCTGGCGGTGCGCTGCACTCGCTGGGGCGCTCAGTTCTGGCACCTGGCCGGACCTTATTTCAGTTGGCGCCGCAGCTGGCGCCCGCTGCTGGCCTTCGCCCTGCTGCTGGTGCTGACGTTGTTCGCGGTGCGCCTGAACGTGCTGTTCTCGTTCTGGTACAACGGTTTCTACAGTGCCTTGCAGGCCCTGGACCAGACGGCGTTCTGGTACATGCTCGGGGTGTTCGCGGTGCTGGCGACCATCCATGTACTGCGTTCGCTGTTCACCTTCTATGTGACCCAGGCCTTCAACATCCGCTGGCGGGTGTGGCTCACCGAGCGCCTGACCGCCGACTGGATGCACGGCGATGCCTACTACCGTGGGCAGTTTCTCGCAGAGCCCGTGGACAACCCCGACCAGCGTATCGAGCTGGACGTGAACAACTTTGTCACCGGTTCCCTTTCCCTGGCGCTGGGGGCGGTTGGCGCGGTGGTGTCGCTGGTGGCGTTCACCGGCATTCTCTGGGGCCTGTCCGCGCCACTGGCCGTGGCCGGCGTCGAAATCCCCCGGGCGATGGTGTTTGCTGTCTACATCTATGTGCTGATCGCCACCTGGATCGCCTTTCGCCTCGGCCAGCCGCTGATCCGCCTGAATTTCCTCAACGAAAAACTCACCGCCAACTTCCGCTACGCGCTCATGCGCTTGCGCGAGAACGCCGAGAACATCGCCTTCTACCAGGGCGCGCAGGTGGAGCGCGGCACCTTGCTCGGGCGTTTCTTCGCCTTGATCGGCAACGCCTGGGCCCTGGTATTCCGGAACCTCAAGTTCAGCGGGTTCAACCTGGGCGTCAGCCAGGTGGCGGTGGTGTTCCCGTTCATCCTCCAGGCGCCGCGCTTTTTCAGTGGTGCGATCAAGCTCGGCGACGTGATGCAGACCGCCCAGGCCTTTGGCCAGGTGCAGGATTCACTGTCGTTCTTCCGTGAGTCTTACGACACCTTCGCCCAGTATCGTGCCACCCTCGACCGTCTGACCGGGTTTCTCGATGCCAACCAGCAGGCCAGTGAGTTGCCACGGGTGACCACCGTGGACCAGGCGCATGCGCTGGGCATCCATGGCTTGCAGGTGCGTCGGCCCGACGGTCACGCGCTGATCACCGATCTCGACCTGGACCTGCACAGCGGCCAGGCGCTGTTGATCAAGGGGCCATCGGGCAGCGGCAAGACCACCTTGCTGCGCGCCCTGGCGGGCCTGTGGCCCCATGCCGACGGTGAGGTCAGGCGGCCGTTGGGGACGCAGGCGCTGTTCCTCTCGCAGCGTCCGTACCTGCCGTTGGGTGACCTGCGTACTGCCATCGCCTATCCGGCGCAGGGCGCGCCTGGGGACGATGCGCGCATGCAACAGGCCTTGCGCCAGGTCAATCTTGCCCACCTGGCCGAGCGACTGGACGAGCCGCGTGACTGGTCGCGCATCCTGTCGTTGGGCGAACAGCAGCGCCTGGCGTTTTCCCGGGTGCTGTTCAACCGGCCGCAGGTGGTGTTCCTCGACGAGTCCACCTCGGCGATGGACGAAGGGCTGGAACATGCGTTGTATTCGCTGCTGCGTGAGCAGTTGCCGGCGACGCTGCTGGTCAGCGTCGGGCACCGCAGCACCCTGGCGGCGTTCCATTCCCATCGCCTGGAGGTGGACGGGCAGGGGGGCTGGTCGCTCCTGGAGCCGCAGCCGTCAGCCATGACCCCGTGATTCCAGGACGCCCGCATCCTTGAGCGGGCTTGCCCCGCTATGGCGCAGTCCAGGCAATGAGATTGGTCCTGCCAGTTTTAGCGTCGGGTAAACCACAGCCCGGCCAGCGTGATCAGAGCGAACCCGCCCCCCACCATGAACGTCGCCCGGTACCCCGCCCAGTCCCACAAACCACCGGCCAGCACACTGGCTACCAGCAACGCCACCCCGGTCACCAGGTAGAACACGCCGAACGCAGTCCCGCGCAGCGCCTCGGGCGCGCTGTCGGCGATCAGGGCGCTGAACACGCCCTGGGTAAAGCCCATGTGCAGTCCCCACAGGGTAACTCCCAGCACCAGGCCGGGTAGGCCCGGCAACCAGGCCAGCAGCAGATCGGCCATTACCAGCAGGGCCAGCCCGGCCATCAACACACCCTGTCTCCCGATCCGGTCGGAGAGTGCGCCGGCGGGGTAGGCCGACAGTGCATATGCCAGCGACATCAGCACCAGCACGGCTGGCGCCCACAGTGCCGCAAGGCCAAGCGCCTGACCGCGCAGCAGCAGAAAGGCCTCGCTGAAGCGTGCCAGGGTGAACAGCGTGGCCAACATGACCAGGCGCCAGTAACGGTTGCCCAGCCGGGCCAGCTCACGCAATGCCAGGGGAGCGGCGCGCGCACTTGTCGCTGCGGGCTTGTCGGGCTCGCGAACGAAGGCGACCAGCACATAGAGCGCCATAAATGCGGGGACTACCGCCACCCAGAACACCGTCTGGAAGTGGCTCGCGGTCAACCACATCAACAGGATCGCCAGCAATGGCCCGAAAAAGGCCCCGACCGTATCCAGCGCCTGGCGCAGGCCGAATGCTGCGCCGCGCAGTTCGGCGGGAGTGACATCGGCAATCAGCGCATCCCTCGGCGCGCCACGGATGCCCTTGCCGACACGGTCGAGAAAACGCGCAGCGGTCAGCCATTCCAGCCCTGGGGCCAACGGGAACACCGGCTTGGTCACGGCGGCCAGGCCGTAGCCGATCACCGTCAGCAGCTTGCGCTTGCCCAGGCGGTCGCTGAGGGTGCCGGAGAACACCTTGGTAAACGCCGCCGTCGCCTCGGCGATACCTTCGATCAGGCCGACGGCCAGCACCGATGTGCCGAGCACGCTGACCATGTACAGCGGGAGGAGGGCATGGATCATCTCCGAAGAGATGTCCATCAGGAGCGAGACAAAACCCAGGGCCCAGACGCTGCGGGGGATGAGGGCGAGGCTGTGGCGGCGGCGCGAGTGCGGAACACTGTTCATGGGTGATCTCGGCGTTGCTCCGATTTCACTCTAGACAATAGTGGCCTCATCGAGCGGGCTCAGGCTGACCCGTACTGATGCAACTGTCCGGCTGCGCGTACGCATCAGATAGGCGATGGCGCCGTCCAGGCTCTTGCCCAGGGCCGGCCTGGCCATCACCAGCACCTAATGATCGCGAAAAGCGATAGGGTCAGGTCCTGTGCTCGAGTCGGCGTTCGATCATGTACTTGACCGCCAGACGGCGCTCCTTGAGATGGCGCAGGTCTTCGTCCACAAAGTTGCCTGCTGAGATCGACTCGGCGGCCAGCACCTGGTTGTCGATGTCCATGTACTCGTCCAGCAGGCGGTCGAGCTGCGGGTCTTGCTGGCGGCGTTGCTGGACGATTTCGCGTGGGTAGTGCAGGTCCTGGTAGAGGTCATGGGAAACGGGCATGGCGTCCTCCTTGTGATGCGCCGATGGGCTCTATCTGATTGGAATGGAGGAATGCGATTGTGTTGAAGCGAGGCGGTGGAATTGCGACGAGCGGTTGTCGGATGCGCCGCGAGAACCCTCTCGAAAGCTGGCTGATACAACTAACCTGCTGTTTTTCTGCGTTTTTTTTAAAAAAAAGCTTCCCACCTCGAAAAAAGGTTGTTAAAGTGCCGGCCATTCCCGAGCAGCAACACACGGAGCTGTCAGGGGTTGTCAGTGAGGCGGTGATCAGTCATTCGCCAGATCCGATACAGGGGCGTCGCCAAGCGGTAAGGCAGCAGGTTTTGATCCTGCCATGCGTTGGTTCGAATCCAGCCGCCCCTGCCATTTCCAAGCTGTATTCTCTCCTCAATCGCCTTTCGGCGATTTTTTCGTTTCTGCCTACCTGTTTTCCAGCGACTCGGCCAGCACCTGGGCGAGGATGTGTTCGTGCACCGGTTTCTGCACCACCTGGCATCCCGGCAATTCCAGCCCTTGCAGCTGGGCGTACCCGGTGAGGAACACCACGGGCAGGCGCGGAAAGCGCTCGCGGGCCGCCAGCGCCAGTTGAGCACCATTGAACTCCGGCATGGCGAAGTCGGTGAGCAGCAGGTCTATGCGTTCATCGAGCAGGGCCATGGCCTGCTTACCGTTGTGCGCCTGGTGTACCTCGTAGCCCTGGCGCTGCAGCAGGTCACCGATCATCTCGCGCACCAGATGGTCGTCGTCAACCAGCAGGATGTGACGCTCGGTCCCTCGGGCGAAAAGCGGGCGCACATCGTCCTCGCCTGCCGTGAGCGCATCGGCACGGGCCTTCACCGCTGGCAGGTAGACACTGACCAACGTGCCGCGGCCTGGCGTTGTATCAATGCGCACGCCACCGCCGATCTGTTTGGCGAAGCCGAACACCTGCGCCAGCCCCAGGCCCGAACCCTTGCCGATGTCCTTGGTGGTGAAGAACGGCTCGAAGGCTTTGGCCAGCACTTCCTCGCTCATGCCGCAGCCACTGTCGCGGATGCTCAGCACCACATACTCCCCGGGCTCCGGGTCCTCCGGGCGTTGTGGGTGGGTGTTGACCCGGGTGTTGCGCGTGGCCAGGGTCAGCTGGCCGCCCTCGGGCATGGCGTCGCGGGCGTTGATCGCCAGGTTGAGGATGATCATTTCGGTCTGGGTCGGGTCGGTCAGGGCTTGCCATAGCCCAGCATCGAGCTCCAGGCGCACTGCGACGCTGCCACCCAGCGTGCGGCGCAGCAGTTCCTCCAGCCCCGCCAGCGTGCGGTTGAGGTTCAACGGCACCGGCTCCAGGCGTTGCTTGCGCGAAAACGCCAGCAACTGGCTGGTCAGCTTGGCCCCGCGCTCGCCCGCCTCGCGAATGTGCTGCAGGCGCTTGTGTGCCTTGTCCAGCAGGCCTTTGTCCAGGTCGTTCTGCAGGAAGCTGGCACCGGTGAGGATCACCGTCAGCAGGTTGTTGAAGTCGTGCGCCACTCCGGCGGTGAGCTGGCCCACCGCTTCCAGGCGCTGCATCTGCTGCAGCGCGGCCTCGATGCGTTCGCGTTCGGCGATCTGTTCACGCAGGCGTTCGTTGGCCTCGGCCAGGTCCAGCACCGCCTCGCGTTCGCTGGAGATGTCGCGGGCAACCACATGCAGCAGGTTGTCGTCCGGCACCACCACCCACGACAGCCAGCGCTGCTGGCCTTCGGCATGCAGGATGCGGCCGACGAAGCGGGCGCTGGTGCGCCCCTGGGAGAGCGCGGCCAGCTCGGTGAGGAAGGTTTCCTGGTCGGCTTCCGGCAGCAGCTGCAGCAGCGAGATCTGCGCCAACCGCTCACGGGGAAAGCCCAACGCGGCTTCCCAGGCCGGGTTGAGGGCTACCGGGGTCAGGTCCTTGTTGAGTACCGCCAGCAGGTCCTGGGACAGTTCCCAGGCGCGGTCGCGCTCGCGGGTGCGGCGCTCGACCCGCTCGCCGAGCATCTCGTTGAGTTGCTCCAGCGCTCGGGTGGCCTGGCGCTGCTGGTGGATGTCCTGCAGCACCCCGGAAAAACGTACGCACAGGCCGTCGACGAGTTGGGTCTGGCCGGTGGAGAGCAGCCAGCGCGGTTCCAGTGCGCCGGGTTGCGCGATACGGAACTCGGCCCGGTAATGGCCATCGCTGTCAGGGCGCATGGCCTGCTCGACGGCGTTACGCACACGGGATTGGTCGTCGGGGTGGATGCCGGCGTAGAACACCTCGATTGTCATCCGGGTGTCGCTGGGCAGGCCGAACAGCATCTTGCAGCGGTCGTCCCAGACCAGCTGCTCGTCCTGCGGGCGGTAGTCCCAGGTGCCCATGCCGGCGGCATCGATGGCGATGCGGGCACGCGCCTCCGCCTCGGCCAGGGCTTCTTCGGCACGGCGTCGACGCTGGCGTTCCTGCACTTCGGTCAGCGCCCGGCGCACGGCCTTGGGCAGCAGTGGCAGGTTCTTCTTCAGGACGTAGTCGGTGGCGCCGAGGCGGATCATCTCCACCGCGTGCTCTTCGCCGTAGATGCCGGAGAGGAAGATGAACGGGATGTGTGGCGCCAGGCGTTGGGCGATGGCCAGCACATCGGTGCCGGAGGAGCTCGGCAGCACGCAATCGCACAGGATCAGGTCGTACGAGGACTCGCCCAGGGCGTGCTCGGCACCGACATGGTCGAACACCAACCGTGATTGCACCTGAAACCCGCTGCGCTCGAGGCGCACCAGGATCAGTTCGGCATCCATGGCGCTGTCTTCGACCATCAGCAGTTTCAGCGGAGTAAGCTGCATCGTGTCCGCCTCAGTTGCTGCCGCGACGGTTCAGGCGCAGCGAGCCGGGTGGTGGCTCGTTGAGCACCGCCCAGAACATGCCCAGGTCGGAGATGGCGGTGACGAACTCCTTGAACTCCACAGGCTTGACCACATAGGCATTGACCCCGAGCTCATAGGCCCGGCTCAGGTCCGGCCCCTCGCGCGAGGACGTCAGCATGACGATGGGGATGCTGCGCAACTCGGCGGTTTCGCGCACCACCTTGAGTACTTCCAGGCCATCGATCTTGGGCAGCTTCAGGTCCAGCAGCATCACTGCCGGGTTGCCGCCGTCGCGTCCGGCAAAGGCGTTGCGCCGCAGCAGGTAGTCCAGTGCATCGGCGCCGTCGCGCACCACGACCACCTCGTTGGCCAGTTGGCTGCGCTCGAGGGCGAGCAGGGTCAGTTCGAGGTCTCTGGGGTTGTCTTCGACCAGCAGGATAGGTTTGAGCATGATGTCCGGCCTCAGGCAGACTTTGGGTTGAGTGGCAGGGTGAAGTGGAAGCTGGCGCCCTGGTTGATGCGGCCCTCGGCCCACACCCGGCCATCGTGGCGCTCGATGATGCGGCGCACGCTGGCCAGGCCGATCCCGGTGCCTTCGAACTCTTCCATGCGGTGCAGGCGCTGGAACACGCCGAACAGCTTGTCGACATAGGCCATGTCGAAGCCCACGCCATTGTCGCGCACATAGAACTCGAGCTCGTGCCGGTGACGCACCGCGCCGATCTCGATGCGCGCGGGCGCGCGGCCACGGGTGTACTTGATGGCATTGGCGATCAGGTTGTGCAGGACCATGTTGATGAATGCCGGGTCGGCGATCACCTTGGGCAGGTCGGCGATTTCCCAGACGATGTCGCGCCCGGCATAGTCCGGCACCAGTTCCGTGCGGATGGTGTCGGCCAGGGTATTGAGGTCGACGTCGGACAGGCGCAGCGCCGAACGGCCCATCTGCGAGAAGTTGAGCAGGTTGTCCACCAAGGTGCCGGCGAACTGCGCGGCATCCTCGATATGGCCGAGGAAGCGCTTGCCGCGCTCGGAGAGCTGCTCCCCCTCTATTTCGCCGAGCAGTTCGCTGTAGCCGGCGATGTGCCGCAGCGGAGCACGCAGGTCGTGGGACACGCTGTAGGAAAAGGCTTCGAGTTCCTTGTTCGAGCGCTTCAGCTCGCCGGCCAGCTGTGCCAGTTCTTCGGCCTTGCGCAAGACGATGCCGAGCACCGCGCCGCGCAGCTCCAATACGCCTTCGACGATCAGCGGGTGCCAAGGCGCACTGAAACCGCGCACTTCCTGCTGCCAGCGCTCGAAGCTGTGCCGTGGATTGAGATTGCCTTGCAAACCTACGGACTTCTCCGGCCGGCCCGCCCAGTTCACCGTGTGGGCCTGCTCGGGCCGGAACCAGACAAGATAGTGCGAATGAATCTGCGAGATCGCGACTGCCATTACCCCGGCGGCATGCCGGGCCAGCTCGGGCAGCTCTTCGATGTCACGGTGAACGTTGTCGGTATGGAACACCGCCTCGCCGTCACGCCGCGCCAGCCAGTGCGCGAGGGCATTGACCAGCGCCGCCGGCGGCGTGGCGCCGATCAGGTCGCAGCGCTCGGCGCTGATGATCGCCGCCCCCGAGGCCCCGGCGAACTGCAGCATCACTTCGGGTTGGGCGAGCAGGCCATCGCTGACACTGTCGTGGTCGGCCATCGAGCCGAGCATGCGCACGATGCGCTGGCGCAAGTCGAGCAGCTGGCGTGTGCTGTCGTGGGACTCGATGGCCTCGATCTGCAACGACAGCACATTGGCCAGCAGTTCGCAGGCCGTGCGGGTCTGGAAATCCACCGGCCTTGGCTGGTCATGGTGACAGGACACCAGGCCCCATAGCTGGTCATCGACCACGATAGACAGCGACATCGACGCCAGGGTGCCCATGTTGCGCATGTACTGCAGGTGCACCGGCGATACGCTGCGCAGCGAGGCGAAGCTCATGTCCAGGGCCTTGCCGGTACGCGGATTGCTGGCCGGCACCAGGGGCGAGGGCTGGTAGTTGGCGTCTTCGATCACCCGGATGCGGTTGATCCGATACAGCTCGCGGGCCTGGCGCGGGATGTCCGAAGCCGGGAAGCACAGCCCCAGGTAGCTCGGGTAGCCCGGGTCGGCGTCCTCGGCCAGGACCGTGCCGGTGCCCTCGCTGTCGAAGCGGTAGGCCTTGACCCGGCCAAAGCCGGTGATGCGTTTGATCTGGCGCACGGACTGCAGCAGCAACTCGTCGATGCTGGTGACCTGGTGCAGGGTGCTGACGAAGGCGCGGACCAGCGGGTAGTAGTTGTCCTTCTCGCTACCCTGCGCAGTACCGCGGTGCGGTTCCAGTTCGAGGATCAGCACCTGGTCGTGGCGGTGGGCCAGGACCCGCAGCGGCGCTTGCCAAGGCGCACCGTCGTGCAGGCGTGTGTCGCCGATGTGAAACGGGAAGATCTCGTCGCCGGGCAGGTTGGCCAGGCGGGCGCGCAGGTCGAAGCTGGCGCTGACCAGCTCGGCGAAGGCCTGGCCCGCCAGCGCGCGGGCAGGTACGCCCAGCCAGCGCTCGGCATTCTCGCTGGCCTGGAGAATACGCAGGTCGGTCTCGTCCAGCACCAACAGGAAACCCTGTGGCTGAATGCTGCCCGGAACCTGGATCGGTTCCTGGGCACAGCGCTCGATGGCCTGCTCGAGCGAGGTCTGTTCGGTCGTCACGGGACTCTCCTGTAGGGTCCGTCCACGCATGGTGCATGCGTATTGCACAGGATGTTGCTGGTGAACGGTATCAGAATGCCGGCTACTTTGCCGGATCTGCTTGTTTTGAAAGGCGCCAGGCGCTGGGGTTTCGTTGCCAGGCAAGAAAATTCTATCGTGTCGCGCTTGTCGCGCTCGTAAAGGGCTGCATAGCCCTCGGTCCCACCATTTTCATTAATGCCAAAGAGGGGTAGGGCTTGCCCGGCCCGGATCCAATCGCGCTGCTACGCTCAAGTTCAACCTATACAGGAAGGACTGACAGGTGACGGAGCGCTTTGTGGCCATGCTGTTGGGCCTGTGGTTGAGTGGCAACGCCATGGCAGCGGATTTTCTTGTCGAAGTGCAGGTGCGCGTGCAGCGCGGGTGCATGCTGGTCAACCAGCAACGCGATGCCGGCCCGCAGGCGCTGGGGCGCATCGACCTGGGCAGCGCGGCGCGCCTGGATGGCCCTGGTGCACCGTTGAGTGGCGTGCTGCTGGCCCAGCGCCCGCCGCGACTGGAGTGTAACCCCGATACCCCGTACCAGGTGCGTGTCGATGGCGGCCAGCACGGCGGTGTCGGCGAACTGCGCTACCTGGCAAGCCGCGATGTCCAGGCCCGGCCGATTCCCTATCGCCTCTACCGCGACGCCGCCTGGCGCCAGCCGCTGGCGGTGGACGTTGCGCAATCGGCGCGGGTGCCGGACAGCGGCTCGGTGGAGCTTCCCCTCTACGCACGGATCGACAAGCTGGCCTGGGTGCCCCGCGCTGGCCTGTATGCCGATCTGCTCAAAGTCACGGTCACCTGGTAGGGAGGCTTCATGCTCATGGACGCGCTGCACCGTGGTTCGATCCTGCTGCTCACCCTTGGCCCGCTGCTGTTGCCCAGTGGCGCGGCCCACGGCACCACCACCGGTTTCATCCAGGCGCGCCTGGTGATCAGCGCCGCCTGCCAGATCAGCAGCGACCCGCAACCGGCTACCCTGGGCAACCCGGGCTTGATGGACTTCGGTGCGCGGGGGCCGACCTGGGATCAACCTCTGACCAGTCGGGTCGACGAGGCCGGCGGCGAGGGCAGCCTGCAGATCAGCTGTTCGCCCCAGGTACGCGCGTTCAGCGTGCGCATCAATGGTGGGCAGAACGGCAGCGACGGCGTGCGCCGCCTGAGCAATGGCCGCGAACTGATTCCCTACCAGCTGGCCATCGACCCGGGCGGCAACAGCCGCTACGGCATCGGCCAGGCCCGTACCTTCACCATCAGCAGTACCCAGCAAGTGCCCGTGCCCATCTACGGCGTGGTGGTCGCGCAACCCCGCGCGCTGCCCGCCGGGCTGTATCGCGACACCCTCAGGGTGACCCTGGACTGGTAACACGCAAGGAGATTGCAATGCCCAAGCACCTCACCCGCTGCATCCTCGCCGGCCTTGGCCTCGCCCTGACGGCCCAGGCCCAGGCCGCCACCGTGACCGGCACCATCAGCTCGACCCTGACCCTGACCGCCGCCTGCCAGGTCAACGGCAGCGGTGGCACCTCGGGGCTCAACTTCGGCAGCCTCAACTTCGGCACCCAGGATTCACTGTTCACCACCGCCAATGGCCAGGTGCTCGGCGGTGGCGGCGGGGCCATGAGCATTCTCTGCTCGGCAGGCACGGTGCCGACGATCAAGGTGCGTGCCGGCGCCCATGACTCGCAGTCCGCCGGCGGGACCCGGGCCTTGGCCGATGGCGCGGGCAATTTCGTGCCCTACGACTTCTACACCGATGCCGGCCATACCCAGCTGCTGGCGATCGACGGCACCATCACCCTGCCGACCAGTACCGGCGTGGCGCAGACCGTCAACCTGTACGGCCAGGCCCGCGGCAAGGCCGGTCTGCCGGCCGGGGTGTACACCGACACGGTGGCGGTCGAGCTGAGTTTCTGAGCCATGCCAGGCACTGCGCGGCTACTGGCGGTCGGCTTGTGCCTAGCGTTGACCCAGGGCGCCCACGCGGTCACCACCAGCACCTTCCAGGTGACGGCACAGATCGTCGCCGGCTGCCTGGTGGTGGGCGGCGTGACGGCCTATGGCGTGCTCGACTACGGCACCAGCTCGGCACTGTCCACGGCCACCCTGAGCACCTCGCTTGGCGGCAGCACGGTGACTTTCCAGTGCACCCCCGGCGTGGCCTTGAGCATGAGCCTGGACGGTGGCCAGAACAGCGCCAGCGGCACCCGCAATCTCAAGCGCTCGGGCGGTACACAATTGCTGGCCTATCAGCTTTACCGCGACGCCGGTTTCAGCCAGAGCCTGGGCATTGGCAGCAGCGTGGCGGTGAGCTACAGCGACCCGACCGCAATCAAACTGCCGGTCTATGGCCGTACCACCCTGACCGGCACCTTGCCGGCAGGGACCTACACCGATGTCGTGCAAGTGACGGTGACCTGGTGAAAGGCCACTGCGGATAACAGAGAAGGAGAGGGGCATGGGGGCAGGCGCTAACTGGGCGCGTGGGATCATCGGGCTGCTGCTGTTGGCCAGTGCACCGGCTTTCGCGGCCACTTCGGTGTTGATCTGGCCGATTGACCCGGTGCTGGAGGCTGACCAGAAGGCCGGCGCGCTGTGGCTGGAAAACCGTGGCACGGCGCCGGCCAGCCTGCAGGTGCGGGTGTTCGCCTGGCGCCAGGGCGAGTACCAGGAGCAGTTCCAGGCCCAGCGCGAGATCATTGGCAGCCCGCCGGTGGCCAATATTCCGGCGGGCCAGAAGCAACTTATCCGCCTGACCCGCACGGGCAGTTCGCCTGCGGGCCAGGAGCAGGCGTACCGCATCATCATCGACGAAATACCGTCACCACTGCCGGCTGATGCCGCCAGCGAAGGGCCGAAGGCAGCGATCCGCCTGCAGATGCGCTATTCGGTACCGCTGTTCGTCTACGGCGAAGGGCTGTGGGGCAAGCCCGACCCAGAGGGCAAGCGCAGCGCCGAAGGCGTGGGCAAGCCGCAGTTGAGCTGGCGCGC
This sequence comes from Pseudomonas sp. CCOS 191, assembly GCF_001007005.1. Classification (NCBI taxonomy): domain Bacteria; kingdom Pseudomonadati; phylum Pseudomonadota; class Gammaproteobacteria; order Pseudomonadales; family Pseudomonadaceae; genus Pseudomonas; species Pseudomonas sp. CCOS 191. The sequence goes on along the minus strand of NZ_LN847264.1, from coordinate 3,960,077 downwards.
GGTGACGGTACAGGGCAAGCCCTATGTCGAGCTGCGCAACACGGGGCCGGTGCATGCGCGCCTGACCGACGTGGTGCTGCAGCAGGCTGGCCAGGACAGGCCATTGGTCGAAGGGCTGCTCGGCTATGTGTTGCCCGGCGCCAGCATGCGCTGGCCGGCACCGGCCACGCCGGGTGCTGCCAGCGTGCTGAAAGGGCGGGTCAACGGCCAGGAGGTGGCGCAGGCCATCAAACAGGGGCAATGACCCACGCTTGAACGGATCACAGGGGCCAGGGAGGACCCGGCAATGGTTGGAAATCGTGTGTGAGCTGGGTGCGGGTGGCAACGCACCGGTTGTGGCTGGGCCTGGCGGTGCTGGGACCCGGCCTGGGCGTGGCCGACGAGCTGCCGCCGCCGCCCTCGGAACATGCCGGCATCGCCGACGCCACGCTGTACCTCGACCTGCTGGTGAACCAGGTGGCCAAGGCTGAGCTGGTGCCGGTGCAGCAGCGCGCCGGGCGCCTGTACCTGGCCAGCGAGGTGCTGCGCGAGGCGGGCGTCAGGCTGCCGGGCGAGCCTCAAGGCGAGGTGGCCCTGGACGATATCTCTGGCCTGCACAGCGACTACGACAGCCAGAACCAGCGCCTGCTGCTGCAGGTGCCGCCGGCCTGGCTGCCCGACCAGCAGGTCGGTGAGCGCAACCTGTACCCGGCCAGCGACGCCCGCAGCAGCTTCGGCGCCTTGCTCAACTACGACGCCTACCTCAACGACACCGATGAGGGCGGCAGCTACCTGGCCGCCTGGAACGAACTGCGCCTGTTCGACGACTGGGGCACCTTTTCCACCACCGGGCAATGGCGCCAGTCGTTCAATGGCGCCCAGGCCCAGGGCCGGCAGGGCTTCCTGCGCTACGACACCACCTTCCGCTACACCGACGAGCAGCGCCTGCTTACCTATGAGGCCGGCGACCTGGTGACCGGCGCGCTGCCCTGGACCACCTCGGTGCGCGTGGGCGGCCTGCAACTGTCCCGCGACTTCGGCGCCCGTCCCGACCTGGTCACCTATCCGCTGCCGGCCTTTGCCGGCGAAGCCGCCGTGCCGACTTCACTGGACTTGTTCATCAACGGCTACAAGAGCAGCAGCACCGAGCTGCAACCGGGGCCCTACACCCTGACCAACGTGCCGTTCATCAATGGCGCCGGCGAAGCGGTGGTGGTCACCACCGATGCCCTGGGCCGGCAGGTGTCGACCACCTTGCCGTTCTATGTCACCAGCAGCCTGTTGGCCAAGGGCCTGTCGGACTTCTCGGTGGCCGCCGGCAGCCTGCGCCGCGACTACGCCGTGCGCGATTTCGCCTACGGCCCGGGTGTGGCCTCGGCGACCCTGCGCCATGGGTTGTCCGATTATTTCACCGTGGAAACCCATGCCGAGAGCGCCGAGTCGCTGATGCTCGGCGGCCTGGGCGGCAACCTGCGCCTGGGGACCTTCGGTGTGCTCAATGCGGCCGTGACCCAGAGCCGCTTCGAGGGCGATACAGGCCAGCAGCTGGCGCTGGGCTACCAGTACAACAGTCGGCGCATCGGCTTCAACTACCAGCGTGTGCAGCGCCATGGCGACTACGCCGACCTCTCGCGGGTCGACAGCCCCTACACGCGCCTGAGCCAGCGCAGCGAGCAGGCGACCCTGAGCCTGAACCTGGACAGTTACGGCAGCCTCGGCGCCGGCTACTTCGATGTGCGCGCTGGTGACGGCACGCGCACGCGGCTGATCAACCTCAGCTGGAGCAAGCCGCTGTGGCGCAACAGCAGCCTGTACCTGTCGGCCAACCGCGAGGTCGGTGACAGCCAGTGGGCGGTGCAGGCGCAACTGGTGATCCCCTTCGACCTGCGCGGCACCCTGGCCTTCAGCGCCGAGCGCAGCAAGGACGGCCAGGACCTGCAGCGGGTCAACTACAGCCAGGCGGTGCCGGTGGGCGGTGGTGTGGGCTACAACCTGGGCTACGCCACTGGCGGCAACCGCGACGACTACCGTCAGGCCGACCTGACCTGGCGCCTGCAATCGGTGCAGTTGCAGGTGGGCGCCTACGGCAGCAGCGGCGAGATGACCCGCTGGGCCGACGCCAGCGGTTCGCTGGTGCTGATGGATGCGGGGCTGTTCGCCGCCAACCGCATCGACGACGCCTTTGTGGTGGTCAGCACCAGCGGCTACGCCGACGTGCCGGTGCGCTACGAGAACCAGCAAATCGGCCGCACCGACCGCAATGGCCACTTGCTGGTGCCCTACAGCAGCGGCTATTACCGCGGTAAATACGAGATCGACCCCATGGACCTGCCCGCCGATGTGCTGGCGCCGCAGGTGGAGCAGCGCGTTGCCGTGCGCCGTGGCAGCGGTTACCTGCTGGAGTTCCCGCTCAAGCGTGTGCTGGCGGCGAGCCTGGTGTTGGTCGACGGCAATCAGCAGGAACTCAAGTTGGGCAGCCGGGTACGCCACCAGGAAAGCGGCGCCGAGGCGGTGGTGGGCTGGGATGGGCTGGTCTACCTGGAAAACCTGGCGCCGCACAATCGCCTGCAGGTGGACAAGGCCGATGGCGGGCAGTGCCAGGTGGCGTTCGACCTGCCTGAAGGGGAGGGGCCGATTCCGTTGATCGGTCCGTTGGTGTGCCAGTGAATGTTCGACGGCACGGCCTGCTGTTTGGCCTGTTGCTGGCGCCATGCCCGGCCTGGGCACTGTGCTCGTCGGTGGCCACCACGCCAGCGGCGTTCGGCACCGTCAACTCGACGCTGGTACGTACCACCGTGCAGACTGCCTCGACCACCAATTCCGGCTTGCAGTGCACCGGCTCGCTGCTCAGCCTGCTGTCCAGCAATGACCACTTCTACGCAACCATCACGCCCGCCTCCGGTGGCCTGGTCGGCCCGACCGGCGATGTCATCAACTACACCCTGTATGCCGACAACAGTGTCAATTACCCGATCACTCGGGGCGTTGCCTTCGACTTTGCTCGCAATGGCATCATCGACCTGCTCGGCCTGCTCAATGGTCCGACGCCCAAGGCGGTACCGATCTATCTGCGTACACAAATCGGCAGCAACGTCGCCGCTGGCCTGTACCAGGAAACGCTGACCGTCGCCTGGAGCTGGAACTACTGCTCGGGCATCGGCATCGGCAATATCTGCCTGGGGCGCGATATCGGCAGTGGCAGCAAGACCCTGAACGTCAGCCTGACGGTAAGCAACGACTGCCAGATCACCACGCCCAATATCAGCTTCGCCAGCGCACCGGTGGTGGCCGGGTTCGGCACGGTGAACCAGAGCCTGAGCGTGTCGTGCACCAAGGGCAGCAACTACACGGTGGGGCTGGACGACGGGCAGAATGTGTCGGGCGGGCGGCGGCGGATGAAGTCCAGTGCCAACAACTACCTGGCCTACGACATCTTCAAGAGCGCAGGCGTGGTGCGCTGGGGCTCGGTGGGCGCGGCGCGGCGTTCGAGCAGCGATGCCGAGGTGAACCCCGGGGCGGGGACCGGCACGGGCAGCCAGGTGTTCAACTACAACGCCAAGGTGTACACCGACCAGGCCACGCCGCCAGCGGCGACCTACACCGACAGCGTGATCCTGGATGTGCAGTTCTGAGTGCTGGCGTAGCTCAGCGCAGATCGCCGACCATCTTCAGCAACGTCTCAAGCACCGCCCCGGCCAGCGCCTTGGAGCGCTCACCCGACCACCCGGTGCGCTGATTCGGCGCATCGTCGTGGTCCTTGAACGGCATCTCCAGGGTCAGCGACAGGCAGTCGTGAGCCTGGCCCACGGCATTGCAGGCCAGGGTCATGTTGGCCTGGCCCGGTTCGTCGCGGGTATAGCCGTACTTCGTCTGGAAGTCTGGTGTCAGGCTGCACAGGGTGCTGCGGAACTGCTCTTCCAGTTTGGCGATGCGCGGCGTGTAGCCGGGGTTGCCCTCGCAGGCCGCAGTGAACACATGGGGGATCTCCTCGTCGCCATGGGCATCGATGAACGCGTCCACGCCATGCAGCTTCATCTGGCTCTGGGCGAAGAACACCTCGGGGCTCAGCTCGACGCTGGCGTCCTGCCAGGCGCGGTTGAGGTCCTTGCCCTTGAAGTTGGTGCGCAGGTGTCCGAGGAAGGCACCGTCCGGGTTCATGTTCGGGATCAGGTACAGGTCGGCCTTGGCCAGCAGTTGCTGGATGACCGGGCCATTGGCTTCGAGGGCGTCGATCACACCTTCCATGAACCATTCGGCCATGTGCTCGCCCGGGTGCTGCTGGGCGATGATCCACAGCTTGCGCTTGCCATCCGTGCCGTTGCCTGCGCGCAGCAGCGGGATATCCCGCCCCTGCACGCTGCGCCCGCTGGCCAGCAGTTCGACGCCGGGGATCTGTTTGGCACGCTCGATCAACTGGTTGTGGCGCGCACGGGGGTAAGGCTCGAAGTAGGCGAACCAGGCTTGTGGCTGTTCGGCCTTGAAGTCGAAGTTCAGGGCCTTGCCGTCGAACTGGCTGGGCACGCGGAACCAGGTCTGCTGGTCGTACGAGGCCACGGCGTGGTAGCCGGTCCAGGCGTTCTTGTAGGAGGACTGGTGGGCGTTGTCCAGGCTGAAGCGATGGACCTGGCCCGGAGTCAGGCCGCTGGCCTTGAAATGGAACCACTGGAAGTGGTCGCTGTGACTGTCCTTGCGGATGTTCAGGTGGACGTGCGCAGGGTCGCTGGCGTCCAGGACCAGGATGTTGCCGGAGTCGAAATCGCAGTCGATGTGCAGCGGGGAGAGCGTCACGGTCATTGCCAGCCTCCTGTTGGCGTTGTTGTGACCGTACTCTACACCGCCTGGTGGTGCGGGTGCGCAGGTTAATTGACGCAGTCGTGGATCAGTCCACCCCTGTGAATCAGGTCAACAGCCCCAGCGCCACAAGCGCAGCAACACCAAGCCCGACGGCAATCGAACAGCCGCCCAGCGACAGCGCCGCGCGCCCTTGCCGGTACCAGCCGTCATGGCCTAATTGCCGCGCCGGGGCGAGCAGGCTGCGCCAGCGCAGTTCGGTTTCGTGGAAGGCGCGCAGGTGGTCGGGGTCAGCATCCAGCCAGCGGCGGAAATCGATGCGTTCGCTGGAGGTCACCTGCGGGCTTTGCAGGCGCACATACCATTGGCCGGCGATGCTGGCCAGCGCGTCGCCGGGGGCGCGGGCGGTCTGCAGGGCCTGGTTCATGTGGCGCTCGATGCTGATCAGTGGCAGGTCCAGGCGTTCGGCGATGGCGGCGAAGCTCTGCTGGTCGAGGCGGTTGAGCAGGAAGACTTGCTGGACCCGGCGCGGCAAGCGCTTGAGTGCATGCAGCAGCGCGTCTTCAGCGTGCAGTTCGGCAGGGCGCGGGTCGTGCTCGAGGGGCAGCAGCAGGCGGGTCATGGACAGCTCCTTGCTCATAAGGAAAGGGGTGGGGGCATCTTCCTTGATGCGGAGCCAGCTTAGGTTAAACGAGATTGATTCTCAAGTGCTGATTCCGCAAAGATTTGTAATGAGCATTCACGTGCTGACACACTTTTGCTATCATCGCGGCCATTAAACGATCTTCATTAGCCTGAAGAGCCAAAAAAAATGACCCGGCAAAAAGCCGGGTCAAAAACCGTGATTAGCCTGATGAGGAGATAATCTGAGCGTCCGACCTGAGGACGTTGCAGGTTATCCAGCGGGTCTCGCGACCTGCTGAGTGCAATAATAATCGTTATCATTTGCCAGTCAAATGATTTTTCAGCGATCGGCTAAAAAAATATTCCTGACGCACTCCTCGTCCCCGGCAATCGGGGCTTTTGCCGTTCGTCGGCTATCACGTTCTCCCTTCAGATCGATGCCTTTTCCGTGGCGTGGTGCTGCTCCAGCAGGGCGCGGGCCATGTTGATCATGTGCATCAGCGCAAACACCACTTCCCGTGTCGTGCCCTGCAGATGGTTGCCGGTTTCCTGTGCCGTGGTGTGAGGAGGCGGTGGATTTGGCACTGTGAAGCGCTGTCTTTGGCATCCCCAGTAAACATGCGGGCTAGAGACGATTTTGAATGCCAAATAGCCTGCAAAAATGCGTAAGAATGAAGAAAATCCCCATTTTCCTTAGCGCAGCCTTTGGCACCGAAAAATAGCACAACATATTGATTTTTCTCTGATTTATCAGAAGTGCCAAATATCGCGTTGGTGCCAAATCCAGCGCCTGCTCACAGTTCTCCCTTCAGATCGATGCCTTTTCCGTGGCGTGGCGCTGCTCCAGCAGGGCGCGGGCCATGTTGATCATGTGCATCAGCGCAAACACCACTTCCCGTGTCGTGCCCTGCAGATGGTTGCCAGTTTCCTGTGCCGTGGCCGAGGCGCAGCGCAGCAGGGCCATGGCGTGCTCGCTGGCCTGGGCGTCGCTGACGCCTTCGCGCAGGGTCCACAGTGAACGCTCCAGGTCGCGGGGCGTGGGGGTGGGGTTGAGGTAGAAATCGAGGGCGCGGCGGGCTGCTTCTTCGTCGAGATCTGTTTCCGTTTCTTTCGAGATGTTCATCCTGATTACCTGCGAATACCAGTAGGTGAAAGGTGAAGCTCGATTCTAATACCTAAAGTATTTAAATGTGTTTTGGCAAATACTACTTGATGTGTATTGAACGCAAGGAGTCAGTCCGTATCGTGCCTGCGATGAATATGGACAAATGGATAGCCCTGGTTCGGGAACGGATCGAGGAGCTCGATATCTCCCAGGAGCAGCTTGCCGAACGCGTTGGGGTTTCCCAAGGCAGCATCGGCCATTGGCTGAAGAAGCGCCGTCAGCCTCGGGTCGACTCGATGAACCGTACGTTCATCGAGCTGGGCATGCCGCATTACCAGGTCAGCATGCAGCTGCGTGTGTTGGGGCAGGTGGGTGAGGAGCCGGCGCGTTACGGCCTCGAGGAAGAGGACGATGACGACGGGCTGGCGAAATACTTCGTATGTTTCCGCTATCCGGTGCGTGATTGGGCCGCGTTGGGTCAGGAGCAGGGGGAGGCATCCGATGTCTTCGAACAGACCGACTACCTGGCCCAAGGCAAGGCGTTCTGGCTGAGGGTCGAGAACGACACCATGAGTGCGGCCAGCGGCAGGAGCGTGCCCGAGGGGGTTCGAATCCTGGTCGATGACGGCGTGGCCGTAGAGCCGGGGCGTCTGGTGATTGCCCGGCTGCCTGGCAAGTCCGCGATCTTTCGGCAGCTGACCGAGGAGGGTGGGCAGCGGTATTTGAAGGCGCTCAACAATACTTATCCGACCTTGGTGTGCGAGGACGGCTGCGAGTTTCTCGGGGTCGTTGTGCGGATGCACGGGGTGCTTTAGATCGCGTTGGGGCCGAGAGGGGCCAGACGGTAGCCTTGCAGCGCTCTTGAGATCGAGCGCCGCCCGCGCGGCGCATCGCGGATGAATCCGCTCCTACATTTGTTGCAACGTACCGAACCTGTCAGGCCATGGTTGCCAGCCTTGGCGCAGGGCTTGAGACAGGTGGAGCGGCAGCAGTGCCCACCGAGAAATCGCGTCGAGCGCACAAGGCTTACAACCATGGCCTATCAGGCATGGCCACGTTGCAACAAATGTAGGAGCGGATTCATCCGCGATGCGCCGCGCGGGCGGCGCTCGATTTCATAGGCGAAACAACCCTTTCGGCGAACACATTGCCGCCGTTACGCCTCCTCCAGCTCGACCAGCACTGTCCCCTCGCTGACCATATCCCCCTCCTGGCAGAACAGCGCCTTCACCGTCCCATCATGTGGCGCCCGGATGCTGTGCTCCATCTTCATCGCCTCCAGTACCACCAGCGCGGTACCGGCCTCGACCACCTGCCCCGGCTCCACCAGCACCCGCACGATACTGCCGTTCATCGGCGCACCCAGCCCGCCCTGGTGGCTGTGGCTGGCCTCGGCCGCAGCGATCGGATCATGGGCACCGACTGCGTGCAATTCGCCCTGCCACTGCAGGTACAGCGTGCCGCCCCGGCGAACCGCCAGGTAACGACGACGCAGGCCGTCCTGCTCATGGCACAGTTGCTCACCCTCCAGGCGATACGTCGAAGGCGCACTACGCTCCAGCGCCACCGCCTGCTCATGCCCGTCGCATTGCAGGTGCAGGCTGCTGCGTGCCGGCAGCCCCAGGCGCAGGCCATCGCGCAAGGTCCAGGGCGAGGCGGGGTCGTCCTGGCGCAGTTGTGCCGGCTCACCTTGCAGCCAGGCTTCGGCGGCGGCCTCCCAGAATTGCGCCGGCAGCGCCTGTGGCGGGGGTAGCAACACATCCTGGTGACGCGGGATGAACCCGGTGTCCAGCTCCGCTTCGGCAAACGCCGGGTGCGCCAGGATGCGGCGCAGGAAGGCAATGTTGGTCTTCAGCCCGCCAATGGCGAACTCATCGAGCATCGCCAGCAGTCGCAGGCGCGCTTGCTCGCGGTCCTGTCCCCAGGCGATCAGCTTGCCCAGCATCGGGTCGTAGAACGGCGATACCACATCGCCCTCGCTGACACCGCTGTCCACCCGACGGCCTTCGCCCGGCGCCGACTCGCGGTACAGCGCCAGGGTGCCGGTGGCCGGGAGGAATTCGTTGGCCGGATCCTCCGCGTACAGCCGCACCTCGATGGCATGGCCGATCAGCGGCACCTGCTCTTGAGTCAAAGGCAGTGGCTCACCGCAGGCCACGCGGATCTGCCAGGCCACCAGGTCAAGCCCGGTGATGGCCTCGGTGACCGGATGCTCCACCTGCAGCCGAGTGTTCATCTCCATGAAGAAGAACTCGCCGCGGGCATCGAGCAGGAACTCCACGGTACCGGCGCCCACATATCCGATGGCCTGGGCGGCGCGTACCGCAGCCTCGCCCATGGCCTTGCGCAGCTCGGGGGACAGGCCCGGCGCCGGGGCTTCCTCGACCACTTTCTGATGGCGGCGCTGGATCGAGCAGTCGCGTTCGTTGAGGTACAGGCAGTTGCCATGCTGGTCGGCGAACACCTGGATCTCCACGTGGCGCGGCTTGAGCACGTATTTCTCGACCAGCATCCGCGCATCGCCGAACGACGACTGCGCCTCGCGCTGCGCCGAGGCCAGGGCGTCGGCCAGCTGGCTTTCCTCCTCGACCACCTTCATGCCCTTGCCGCCACCGCCGGCGCTGGCCTTGAGCAGCACCGGGTAGCCGATGCGCTCGGCGGCGGCGCGGAAAGTCTCCAGATCCTGGGCCTCACCGTGGTAGCCCGGCACCAGCGGCACCCCGGCGGCTTCCATCAGCGCCTTGGCCGCCGACTTGCTGCCCATGGCGTCGATGGCGCTGGCCGGCGGGCCGAGGAAGATCAGCCCGGCCTGTTCGATGGCGCGGGCGAAACCGGCGTTTTCGGACAGGAAGCCATAGCCCGGGTGGATCGCCTGGGCGCCGCTGGCCTTGGCAGCGGCGAGCAGCTTGTCGATCACCAGGTAGCTGTCGGCGGCCTTGCTGCCACCGAGGTCGACGCGGATATCAGCCTCGCGGCTGTGGCGCGCGTCGCGGTCGGTGGCGCTGTGCACGGCCACGGTGGTCAGGCCCATGGCCTTGGCGGTGCGCATCACCCGGCAGGCGATCTCGCCGCGGTTGGCGACCAGCAGGGTAGTCAGCGTGGGTCGGCTCATGGGCGCGGTTCCTTGTTGTCTTGCCAGGCAGGGCGGCGTTTTTCCAGGAAGGCGCGCAGGCCCTCCTGGCCTTCGGCGCTGACGCGGATGCGGGCGATGGTGTTCTCGCAGTAGCGGCGCAGGGCCGGGCTCAGCTCGCCGTCATCCACTTCGCGCAACAGGTCCTTGGTGGCGCGCAGCGCCTGCGGGCTGTTGTGCAGCAGGTTGTCGACCCAGGCCTCGACCTGGGCGTCCAGTTCGGCGGCCGGGTACACCTCGGCCAGCAGGCCCAGGTCGCGGGCGCGCACGCCGCTGAAGCGCTCGGCGGTGAGGGCGTAGCGGCGGGCGGCGCGCTCGCCGATGGCCTTGACCACGAACGGGCTTATCACCGCCGGCGCCAGGCCGATGCGTACCTCCGACAGGCACAGCTGCGCGTCTTCGGCACCGATGGCCATGTCGCAGCAACTGATCAGCCCCAGCGCGCCGCCAAATGCCGCGCCCTGGACCACGGCCAGGGTCGGCACTTTGAGCCGGTGCAGGGCGTACATCAGTTCGCCCAGCTCATGGGCGTCGTCCAGGTTGGTGTTGAAGTCCAGCTGCGCCGACTGCTGCATCCAGGCAAGGTCCGCGCCGGCACTGAAGTGCCGGCCACGGCCGCGCAGCACCACGAAGCGCAGGCTGGCGTCCTCGCCCAGCTGGTCGATGGCGACGATCAGCTCGCGGATCATCTGCGCGTTGAAGGCGTTGTTCTTGTCTTCCCGGCTCAGCCACAGGGTGGCGAAGCCGCGAGGGTCCTTGACCAGTTCAAGGGTGGCGAATTCGCTCATGGGTCACATCCGGAAAATGCCGAAGCGGCTCTGTTCGATCGGGGCGTTCAGCGCGGCGGACAACGCCAGGCCGAGCACGTCGCGGGTCTGCGCCGGGTCGATGACACCGTCGTCCCACAGCCGGGCGCTGGAGTAGTAAGGGTGACCCTGGCGCTCGTACTGGTCGAGGATCGGCTGCTTGAGCTTCTTCTCGTCTTCGCTGCTGAACACCTCGCCGCTGCGCTCGCTCTGCTCGCGCTTGACCTGGGCCAGCACGCCGGCCGCCTGCTCGGCGCCCATCACGCCGATGCGGGCGTTGGGCCACATCCACAGGAAGCGCGGGTCGTAGGCGCGGCCGCACATGCCGTAGTTGCCGGCGCCGAAGCTGCCGCCGATGATCACCGTGAACTTCGGCACCTGGGCGCAGGCCACCGCGGTCACCAGCTTGGCGCCATGCTTGGCGATGCCGCCTTCCTCGTACTTCTTGCCGACCATGAAACCGGTGATGTTCTGCAGGAACAGCAGCGGGATGCCGCGTTGGCAGGCCAGCTCGATGAAGTGCGCGCCTTTTTGCGCGGCTTCGGCAAAGAGGATGCCGTTGTTGGCCAGGATCGCCACCGGGTAGCCGTGCAGGTGGGCGAAGCCGCACACCAGGGTAGTGCCGAACAGCGCCTTGAACTCATCGAACACCGAGCCATCAACCAGACGGGCGATCACCTCGCGCACGTCGAACGGTTGCTTGGCGTCTGCCGGAACCACGCCGTACAGCTCTTCTGCGCCATACAGCGGTGCAATCGGCGCCTGGCACTGCAGCTTGCCCTGCTTGTGCCAGTTGAGGTTGGCGACGCTGCGCCGGGCGATGGCCAGGGCGTGTTCGTCGTTGTCGGCATAGTGGTCGGCCACGCCGCTGGTGCGGCAGTGCACGTCGGCGCCGCCGAGGTCCTCGGCGCTGACCACTTCACCGGTTGCGGCCTTCACCAGGGGGGGGCCTGCGAGGAAGATGGTCGCCTGCTGGCGCACCATGATCGCTTCGTCGGCCATGGCCGGCACGTAGGCACCACCGGCGGTGCACGAACCCATCACCACGGCGATCTGCGGGATGCCCAGGGCACTCATGTTGGCCTGGTTGAAGAAGATCCGCCCGAAGTGCTCGCGGTCGGGGAACACCTCGTCCTGGCGCGGCAGGTTGGCGCCGCCGGAGTCCACCAGGTAGATGCATGGCAGACGGTTCTGCAGGGCGATGGTCTGGGCGCGCAGGTGCTTCTTCACGGTCAGCGGGTAGTAGGAGCCGCCTTTGACCGTGGCGTCGTTGGCCACGATCATGCATTCCACGCCTTCGACGCGGCCAATGCCGGCGATCACGCCGGCGGCCGGCACGTCTTCGCCGTACACCTCATGGGCGGCCAGCTGGCCGATCTCGAGGAACGCCGAGCCCGGGTCGAGCAGGCGGTCGATACGCTCGCGAGGCAGCAGCTTGCCCCGCGAGGTATGCCGCTCCTGGGCCTTCGGCCCGCCGCCCTGACTGACCTGGGCGAGCAGGCCGCGCAGGGCCTGGACCTGTTCGAGCATGGTCGCGCTGTTGGCGGCGAATTCCGCCGAGCGCGGGTTGATCTGGGTGTGCAGGGTAGCCATGTGCGCCCGTTCCTTATGCTCAGCGGGTTTCGTTGAACAGTTCGCGGCCGATCAGCATCCGGCGGATCTCGCTGGTGCCGGCGCCAATCTCGTACAGCTTGGCGTCGCGCAACAGGCGGCCAGCCGGGAATTCATTGATGTAGCCGTTGCCGCCGAGGATCTGGATCGCTTCCAGGGCCATCTGCGTGGCGCGTTCAGCGGTGTAGAGGATGACCCCGGCGGCGTCCTTGCGAGTGGTCTCGGCGCGGTCGCAGGCCTGGGCCACGGCGTACAGGTAGGCGCGGCTGGCATTGAGCTGGGTGTACATGTCGGCGATCTTGCCCTGGATCAGCTGGAACTCGCCGATGCTCTGGCCGAACTGCTTGCGGTCGTGGATGTACGGGACGACCAGGTCCATGCAGCTCTGCATGATGCCGGTCGGGCCGCCCGACAGCACCACGCGCTCGTAGTCCAGGCCGCTCATCAGCACGCGCACGCCGCCGTTGAGCTGGCCGAGGATGTTTTCTTGCGGCACTTCGACGTCATCGAAGAACAGCTCGCAGGTGTTGGAGCCGCGCATGCCGAGCTTGTCGAACTTGTTGCTGCGGCTGAAGCCTTTCCAGTCGCGCTCGACGATGAACGCGGTGATGCCGTGGGGGCCCTTGTCCAGGTCGGTCTTGGCGTAGATCACGTAGGTGTTGGCGTCGGGGCCGTTGGTGATCCAGGTCTTGCTGCCGTTGAGCACGTAGCGGTCGCCGCGCTTTTCGGCGCGCAGTTTCATCGACACCACGTCGGAGCCGGCGTTGGGCTCGCTCATGGCCAGGGCGCCGATGTGCTCGCCGCTGATCAGCTTGGGCAGGTATTTGAGTTTCTGCTCGTGAGTGCCGTTGCGGTTGATCTGGTTGACGCACAGGTTGGAGTGGGCGCCGTAGGACAGGGCCACCGATGCCGAGCCCCGGCTGATTTCTTCCATCGACACCACGTGGGCCAGGTAGCCCAGGCCGGCGCCGCCGTATTCTTCCGGCACTGTGATGCCCAGCAGACCCATGTCGCCGAACTTGCGCCACATGTCGGCAGGGAACAGGTTGTCATGGTCGATCTGCGCGGCGCGCGGCGCCAGTTCGGCGGCAACGAAGGTGCGCACCTGGTCGCGGAGCATGTCGATGGTCTCGCCCAGGGCGAAGTTCAGGCTGGGGTAATGCATGTGGGCACCTTCTTGTTCTTGAAATTTGGGTACCACGGCGACCTTGCGGAAACGGGGTTGTGGGAGCGGGCTTGCCCCGCGATGCCCGTCAGAACGGCCAGCTGTGTTGCCTGGTCCGGCCTCATCGCGGGGCAAGCCCGCTCCCACAACCGCGCTCCCGTCCGGTCGTCGTGATGCGTGGTTGACGTTAACGTAAACCTGCCTTCCGGGGCTGTCAATCGGATCATCACCTTTACGTAAACGTAAATCTGCGCCAGAGTATTTGCCGCCTGCTTCAGTCATGCCCAGAACAACCACAAGAAGGGATCACCATGCCTCAACCAAGCTATACCCGCGGCCGTCAGGACCACCCCTTGCTGACCCTGACCATCGGCCAGGCCTTCGATGCCACCGTCGCCCGCCACGGCGAGCGCGAGGCGCTGGTGGTGCGCCACCAGGGCCTGCGCTACAGCTGGCGCGAGCTGGCCGCCGAGGTCGATGTGCAGGCCCGGGCGCTGATGGCGCTTGGGGTGGAGGGGGGCGAGCGGGTCGGTATCTGGGCGCCCAACTGCGCCCAGTGGTGCATCCTGCAGCTGGCCACGGCCAAGGTCGGCGCGATTCTGGTCAACATCAACCCGGCCTACCGCGTGGGTGAGCTGGAATACGTGCTGCGCCAGTCCGGCTGCCGCTGGCTGGTGTGCGCCGGTGCCTTCAAGACCTCTGACTACCACGCGATGGTGCAGGAACTGGTGCCGGATCTGGCCACCCACGCATTGGGCGAACTGGCCAGCGAACGCCTGCCCGACCTGCGCGGCGTGATCAGCCTGGCCGCCGAGCCGCCCTCGGGCTTCCTGCCCTGGGCCGCGTTGGCCGGGCGGGCAGGGGCGGTCGAGGTTGACGCCTATCAGGCGCGACAGCAGGGCCTGCAGTTCGACCAGCCGGTGAACATCCAGTACACCTCCGGCACCACCGGCGCGCCGAAGGGCGCGACCCTGAGCCACTACAACATCCTCAACAACGGCTACATGGTCGGCCAGAGCCTGGGCCTGACCGAGTGTGACCGCATGGTGATCCCGGTGCCGTTGTACCACTGCTTCGGCATGGTCATGGCCAACCTCGGCTGCATCACCCACGGCAGCACCATGATCTACCCCAACGACGCCTTCGACCCGGAGCTGACCCTGCGCGCCGTGGCCGAGGAGCGTGCCAGCATCCTCTATGGCGTGCCGACCATGTTCATCGCCATGCTCGACCACCCGTCGCGCCAGGCCATGGACCTTTCCACCCTGCGCAGCGGCATCATGGCCGGCGCCACTTGCCCGATCGAGGTGATGCGCAAAGTGATCGACCAGTTGCACATGGCCGAGGTGCAGATCGCCTACGGCATGACCGAGACCAGCCCGGTGTCGCTGCAGACCGGCCCCGACGATGGCCTGGAACTGCGCGTGACCACCGTGGGCCGCACCCAGCCGCACCTGGAGACCAAGCTGGTGGATGCCGACGGCCGTATCGTCGCACAAGGCGAGATCGGCGAGCTGTGCACCCGCGGCTACAGCGTGATGCTCGGCTATTGGGACAACCTGCAGGCTACCCATGACGCCATCGATCCGGCCGGCTGGATGCACAGCGGCGACCTGGCGGTGATGGACGAAGCCGGTTACGTGCGCATCGTCGGGCGCAACAAGGACATGATCATTCGCGGTGGCGAGAACATCTATCCGCGCGAGCTGGAGGAGTTCTTCCACACCCACCCGGCGGTGGCCGAGGCGCAGGTGGTGGGGATTCCGTGCAGCAAGTACGGCGAGGAGGTGGTGGCGTGGATTCGCCTGCATCCGGGACACAGCGCCACGGCGGATGAGCTGCAGCAGTGGTGCAAGGCGCGGCTGGCACATTTCAAGGCGCCACGGCATTTCCGCTTTGTCGAAGAATTCCCGATGACGGTGACAGGGAAGGTGCAGAAGTTTCGCATGCGCGAGATCAGTGTGGAGGAGCTGGGGGGTTAGCCATGGTCTTGTAGATCAGGTCGACCAGTTCGGCGAAGGTGACGTGGGCCCGCAGGGGCTCGGCGATGAAGATGCCGAAGGTTTCCTCCATGATCGCCTGCAGCTCCACGAGGTCGAAGCTGTCGGCACCCAGCTCGTCCAGGGTGATGTCGGGGCGGATCTGGTGCAGGCTCTGCTCCAGGAAGCTTGCGAGGATCCATTGCACGTGGAAGGCGATGTAGAGGCGTGAGTGCATGCCGGAAGGATCGTCAGAGAGTGAGCCTTCTCTGTACGTGGCTTTGCGGGTAGGTGCTACTGGTAGAAATGCCAGGTGCGGTTGAGCCAGGTTTGTGCTGTGAATGCCGGCCCCGCGACGAGGCCGGCCAAGGCGGTCAGATTTGCGCAGTCTTGTCTATCCTCAAGCTTTCACCGGCGGCTCCTGGCTCGGCGGGTCGCCCACCGTCGGCGGCACGGTCGGCTTGATCGGCAGCTCGTCCGGGTCCTCCTCGGGCACCGGCGGCGGCAAGGTCGGGTCGTCGATGTTCGGGTCGGGTGTCTCCGGTGGAATGGGAATGTTCATGGGCCTGGCCTCGCGGGATGAATGAAGAGGTGTCGCAGGCTTTGACCCAAGCCTGCGCCCTGCGCTCATTTTTTTTGAACCCTCGCGCTTGCGCACGGCTCTGAACCCTTACCGCCACCAGCCCAGGGGAGCAAGGTCGATGTCTGGTAACGAGCCGTTCGAAAGCGTGCCGATGGCAGGTGATCACCCGGACCAGGCCATCAGCCTGTCCCAGGCCCTGCTGGCGCCGCGTATCGTGATCGAGGACGCAAGCCCGGTGCTCGACGGCGGCACCTTCGCCGCCAAGGCCGTGCGCGGTCACAAGGTCGATGTGGGCGCCAAGGTCTATACCGACGGCCACGACCGCCTGGCCGTGACCCTGCACTGGCGCCAGGCCCACAGCCGGCGCTGGCACTGTGTGGCCATGCATTCACCGGGCAACGACCTATGGCTGGCAGACTTCACGCCTGCCGAGCTGGGCCTGCATCTATTCAGCATCGAGGCCTGGATCGACCCCTGGGCCACCTATTGCCATGACCTGGAGAAGAAGTATGCCGCTGGCGTGGAGGTGAAGCTGGAGCTGGAGGAGGGCCGCCTGCTGCTGGGCAAGGGCATCGAACGCAGCGACGGCCTGCTGCGCGAGCAACTGGCACAGTTGCAACAGCGCTTGCCGGGCTTGCCGGTGGATGAACAGGTGAAATTGTTGCTGCACCCCGACGCTGCACGCCTGATGGGGGAGGCCGAGCACCGCAGCTACCTCACCCGCAGCCGTGAATTCCCGCTGGATGTGGACCGCGAGGCGGCCCAGTTTGCCAGCTGGTATGAGCTGTTCCCCCGGTCGGTCACCGACGACCCCGAACGCCACGGCACCTTCGACGACGTGCACCAGCGCCTGCCGATGATCCGCGACATGGGCTTCGACGTGCTGTATTTCCCGCCGATCCACCCCATC
Source organism: Pseudomonas sp. CCOS 191 (assembly GCF_001007005.1). Taxonomy (NCBI): domain Bacteria; kingdom Pseudomonadati; phylum Pseudomonadota; class Gammaproteobacteria; order Pseudomonadales; family Pseudomonadaceae; genus Pseudomonas; species Pseudomonas sp. CCOS 191. The sequence goes on along the minus strand of NZ_LN847264.1, from coordinate 3,943,394 downwards.
GGCATGAAGCACCGCAAGGGCCGCAACAACGCCTTGCAGGCCGAGCCCGGCGACCCCGGAAGCCCTTATGCCATCGGCAGCCCCGAAGGCGGGCACGATGCCATCCACCCGCAGCTGGGCAGCCGCGAGGACTTCCGCCGCCTGGTCGCCGCCGCCGCCGAGCACGGCCTGGAAATCGCCCTGGACTTCGCCATCCAGTGCTCCCAGGACCACCCCTGGCTGCAGGAGCACCCCGGCTGGTTCAGCTGGCGCCCCGACGGCACCATTCGCTACGCGGAAAACCCGCCGAAGAAATACCAGGACATCGTCAACGTCGACTTCTACGCCCCCGAGGCGGTGCCGAGCCTGTGGCTGGCGCTGCGCGACGTGGTGGTCGGCTGGGTCGAGGAGGGGGTGAAGACCTTCCGCGTCGACAATCCGCACACCAAGCCGCTGCCGTTCTGGCAATGGCTGATCGCCAATGTGCGCAGCCAGCACCCCGACGTGATATTCCTCGCCGAAGCCTTTACCCGCCCGGCGATGATGGCGCGCCTGGGCAAGGTCGGCTACGCGCAGAGCTACACCTACTTCACCTGGCGCAATACCAAGCAGGAGCTGCGCGAATACTTCGAGGAGCTCAACCAGCCGCCGTGGAGCCAGTGCTACCGACCCAATTTCTTCGTCAATACTCCGGACATCAACCCCTTCTTCCTGCAGACCTCCGGGCGGGCGGGCTTTCTCATTCGTGCGGCGCTGGCGACCATGGGTTCGGGATTGTGGGGCATGTATTCGGGCTTCGAACTGTGCGAGGGCACGCCGCTGCCGGGCAAGGAGGAGTACCTGGACTCGGAGAAGTACGAGATCCGCCCCCGGGACTTCACCCAGCCCGGCAACATCGTTGCCGAGATCGCCCAGCTCAACCGCATCCGCCGACAGAACCGCGCCCTGCAGACTCACCTGGGGGTGGTGTTCCTCAACTGCTGGAACGACAACATTCTCTACTTCGCCAAGCGCACCCCCGAGCGCGACAACTTCATCCTCGTGGCCATCAGCCTCGACCCGCACAACGCCCAGGAGGCCAGCTTCGAGTTGCCGCTATGGGAGCTGGGGCTGGACGACAGCGCCGACACCCAGGGCGAGGACCTGATGAACGGCCAGCGCTGGAGCTGGCATGGCAAGACCCAGTGGATGCGCATCGAGCCGTGGCACCAGCCGTTCGGTATCTGGCGCATCGAGAAATCGCGCTAGCCCCGCGATGGGCTTCAAGCTGAACCCTCGGACACAAAGGAGTCCCCAATGGCCAAGCGTTCCCGCCCGGCAGCCTTCATCGACGATCCGCTGTGGTACAAGGACGCGGTGATCTACCAACTGCACGTGAAATCGTTCTTCGACGCGAACAACGACGGCATCGGCGATTTCGCAGGCCTGATCGGCAAGCTCGACTACATCGCCGAACTGGGCGTCAACACCCTCTGGTTGCTGCCGTTCTACCCCTCGCCACGGCGCGACGACGGCTACGACATTGCCGAGTACAAGGCCGTGCACCCGGATTACGGCAGCATGGCCGACGCCAGGCGCTTCATCGCCGAGGCGCACAAGCGCGGCCTGCGGGTGATCACCGAGCTGGTCATCAACCACACCTCCGACCAGCACCCCTGGTTCCAGCGCGCCCGGCATGCCAAGCCTGGCAGCAAGGCCCGGGACTTCTACGTGTGGTCGGACGATGACCAGAAGTACGACGGCACGCGGATCATATTCCTCGACACCGAGAAGTCCAACTGGACCTGGGACCCGGTGGCCGGCCAGTACTTCTGGCACCGCTTCTACTCGCACCAGCCGGACCTCAACTTCGACAACCCGCAGGTGCTCAAGGCGGTGATCGGGGTGATGCGCTTCTGGCTCGACATCGGTGTCGACGGCCTGCGCCTGGACGCCATCCCCTACCTGATCGAGCGCGACGGCACCAACAACGAGAACCTCCCCGAGACCCATGTGGTGCTCAAGGCGATCCGCGCCGAGATCGACGCCAATTACCCCGACCGCATGCTCCTGGCCGAGGCCAACCAGTGGCCCGAGGACACCCGCCCGTACTTCGGCGAGGGCGATGGCGACGAATGCCACATGGCCTTCCACTTCCCGCTGATGCCGCGCATGTACATGGCCCTGGCCATGGAAGACCGCTTCCCGATCACCGACATCCTGCGCCAGACCCCGGAGATCCCGGCCAACTGCCAATGGGCGATCTTCCTGCGCAACCACGATGAGCTGACCCTGGAGATGGTCACCGACCGTGAGCGCGACTACCTGTGGAACTACTACGCCGAGGACCGCCGCGCCCGCATCAACCTGGGGATTCGCCGGCGCCTGGCGCCGCTGCTGCAACGCGACCGGCGGCGTATCGAGCTGCTCACCAGCCTGCTGCTGTCGATGCCCGGCACGCCGACGCTGTACTACGGCGACGAACTGGGCATGGGCGACAACATCTACCTGGGTGACCGCGATGGCGTGCGCACTCCCATGCAGTGGTCGCCGGACCGCAATGGCGGCTTTTCCCGCGCCGACCCGCAGCGCCTGGTGCTGCCGCCGATCATGGATCCGCTGTACGGCTACCAGACGATCAACGTCGAGGCCCAGGCCCACGACCCGCATTCGTTGCTCAACTGGAACCGTCGCCTGCTGGCGGTGCGCAAGCAGCAGAAGGCCTTCGGTCGCGGCAGCCTGAAGATGCTCACGCCGAGCAACCGGCGGGTGCTGGCCTATATCCGCGAATACACCGATGCCGAGGGCAACGTCGAGATCGTGCTGTGCGTGGCCAACGTCTCGCGGGCCGCCCAGGCCGCCGAGCTGGAGCTGTCGCAGTACGCCGACAAGGTGCCGGTGGAGATGCTTGGCGGCAGCGCCTTCCCGCCCATCGGCCAGCTGCCGTTCCTGCTGACGTTGCCACCCTACGGCTTCTACTGGTTCCTGCTGGCCAGCCACGACCGCATGCCCAGCTGGCATATCCAGCCCAGCGAGGGCCTGCCCGAGCTGAGCACCCTGGTGTTGCGCAAGCGCATGGAGGAACTGCTCGAGTCGCCGGCGCGCGAGACGTTGCAGGCAGCGATCCTGCCGCAGTACCTGCCCAAGCGCCGCTGGTTCGCCGGCAAGGAAGGGCCGATCGACCAGGTCCGCCTGCGCTATGGCGTGCGCATGGCCACCCCGGCGTTGCCGGTGCTGCTTGGCGAGCTGGAGGTGCACAGCGAGGGCGTGGTCACCCACTACCAGCTGCCCTTCGGCCTGTTGCCGGAGGAGCAGATCAATGCCGCGCTGCCCCAGCAGTTGGCGCTGTCGCGGGTACGCCGTGGCCGCCAGGTGGGGCTGATCACCGATGCCTTCGTGCTCGAACCCTTCATTCGCGCCGTGCTCCAGGGCTGTCAGGACGGCCTGCGGTTGGCCTGTGGCGATGGCCTGGGCGAGTTGCGCTTCCACAGCACCGAGCAGTTGGCCGCGCTGCAGCTCGATGAGCAGAGCGAGGTGCGCTACCTGAGCGCCGAGCAGTCCAACAGCTCGGTGGTGGTCGGTGGCAGCCTGGTGCTCAAATTGATTCGCCGGGTCAATCCGGGCATTCACCCGGAGCTGGAAATGAGCGCCTACCTGACCGCCGCCGGCTTTGCCAATATCTCTCCGTTGCTGGCCTGGGTCAGCCGCGTGGACGACAGCGAGCAGCCGCACCTGCTGATGATCGCCCAAGGCTACCTGAGCAACCAGGGCGATGCCTGGGACTGGACGCAGAACACCCTGGAACGGGCGATCCGCGACCAGATGGAACCCGCCAGCATTGAGCAGGAGGCGCACACTGATGCCCTGGCCGAGCTGACCGGTTTTGCCGCCTTGCTCGGCCAGCGCCTGGGCGAGATGCACCTGCTGCTGGCCGCGCCGAGCGACGACGAAGCGTTCCGTTCACGCCCGAGCGACGCCCGCGACAGCGAGCGTTGGAGCCGCCAGATCAGTGCCGAGCTGAGCCATGCCCTCGACCTGCTCGCCCAACACCGTGACACCCTCGACAGCGACAGCCAGGCCTTGGTCGACGACCTGCAGCAACAGCGCGAGGGCCTGCAACAGCATATCGACAATCTCGCCCGCCAGGCCCAGGGCGGGCTGCTGATGCGGGTGCACGGCGACCTGCACCTGGGCCAGGTACTGGTGGTACAGGGCGACGCCTACCTGATCGATTTCGAGGGCGAGCCGGCGCGGCCGCTGGACGAACGCCGGGCCAAGCACAGCCCGTACAAGGATGTCAGCGGTGTGCTGCGATCCTTCGACTATGCTGCTGCGATGATCCTGCGCAGCGCCTCGGCGGTAGACCTCTCCGAAGCGGCGCGCCAGGCCCGGCAGCGGGTCGCCCGGCAGTACCTGCACCAGTCGCGCCATGCCTTCGTCGAAGCCTACGGGTTGGCCACCGCCGCCATGCCCCACGCCTGGCAACAGGCCGAGGGCGAGCGCGCCGCGCTGGAGCTGTTCTGCCTGGAGAAGGCCGCCTACGAAATTACCTATGAAGCCGAGAACCGGCCAAGTTGGCTGGCCGTGCCTTTGCATGGCCTGCATGGACTGATCAGTACCTGGGGAGAGTCATAGATGAATGCAACCACGCGTGACAACGGCGGCCTTCGGCAACGGGACCTCGATGCCCTGGCCCGCGCCGAGCACGCCGACCCGTTCGCCGTACTCGGCCCGCACCCCGATGGTGCGGGCGGCCAGTTCATCCGGGCCTTCCTGCCCAGTGCCCTGAGCGTGCGCGTGCTGGCCCGCGACGACGGCCGGGTACTCGCCGAGATGCGCCCGGGTGGCGTGCCCGGGCTGTTCACCGCGCACCTGGACCAGGCGGCCCCCTACCTGCTGCAGATCGGCTGGGCCGGCGGCGAACAGGTCACCGAGGACCCCTACAGCTTCGGCCCGCAGTTGGGCGAGATGGACATGTACCTGTTCGCCGAGGGCAACCACCGCGACTTGTCCGGGCGTTTCGGCGCCCAGCCGACCGAGGTGGATGGGGTTGCCGGGGTGTGCTTTTCGGTCTGGGCGCCGAATGCCCGGCGGGTGTCGGTGGTGGGCGAATTCAACAACTGGGATGGCCGTCGCCACCCCATGCGCCTGCGCCATGGCGCCGGGGTGTGGGAACTGTTCGTGCCGCGCCTCGGCGTGGGCGAGACCTACAAGTTCGAAGTGCTCGGCCAGGACGGCGTGCTGCCCCTCAAGGCCGACCCCCTGGCCCGCGCCACCGAACTGCCGCCGAGCACCGCGTCGAAGGTGGCCGGCGCCCTGGCCCACGAATGGCGCGATGGCCATTGGCTGGAACACAGGGCCCAGCGCCACGCCTACAGTGCGCCGCTGTCGATCTACGAGCTGCACGCCGGCTCCTGGCGCTGCGAGCTGGACGACGCCGGCGAGGTCGCCCGCTACTACAACTGGCGTGAACTGGCCGAGCGCCTGGTGCCTTACGTGCAGGAGCTGGGCTTTACCCATATCGAGCTGATGCCGATCATGGAGCACCCCTTCGGTGGCTCCTGGGGCTATCAGCCGCTGTCGCTGTTCGCCCCGACCTCGCGCTATGGCAGCGCCGAGGACTTCGCCTTCTTCGTCGACGCCTGTCACCAGGGCGGCATCGGTGTGATCCTCGACTGGGTGCCGGCGCATTTCCCCACCGACGAGCATGGCCTGGCGCGGTTCGACGGCACCGCCCTGTACGAATACGACAACCCCCTGGAAGGCTTCCACCAGGACTGGAATACGCTGATCTACAACCTCGGCCGCAACGAGGTGCGCGGCTTCATGTTGGCCTCGGCGCTGCACTGGCTCAAGCACTTCCATATCGACGGCCTGCGCGTGGACGCGGTGGCCTCGATGCTCTACCGCGACTATTCGCGCAAGGCCGGCGAATGGGTGCCCAACCGCCACGGCGGGCGCGAGAACCTCGAGGCCATCGACTTCATCCGCCACCTCAACAGCGTCGCCGCCCATGAAGCGCCGGGCGCGCTGATCATCGCCGAGGAATCCACCGCCTGGCCCGGCGTCAGCCAGCCGGTGCAGCAGGGCGGCCTGGGCTTCGCCTACAAGTGGAACATGGGCTGGATGCACGACACCCTGCACTACATCCAGAACGACCCGATCCACCGCACCTATCACCACAACGAGATGAGCTTCGGGCTGATCTACGCCTATTCCGAGCACTTCATCCTGCCCATTTCTCACGACGAAGTGGTGCACGGCAAGCATTCGCTGATCGACAAGATGCCCGGCGACCGCTGGCAGAAATTCGCCAACCTGCGGGCGTACCTGACGTTCATGTGGACCCATCCGGGCAAGAAGCTGCTGTTCATGGGCTGCGAGTTCGGCCAGTGGCGCGAATGGAACCACGACCAGCAGCTGGACTGGTACCTGCTGCAGTACTCCGAGCACCAGGGCGTGCAGAAGCTGGTGGCCGACCTCAACCGCCTGTACCGCGACCTGCCCGCGCTGCACGAGCAGGACTGCCAGCCCCAGGGTTTCCAGTGGCTGATCGGTGACGATGCGCACAACAGTGTGTATGCCTGGTTGCGCTGGAGCAGCCAGGGCGAGCCGTTGCTGGTGGTGGCCAACTTCACCCCGGTACCGCGCGAGGGCTACCGCATCGGCGTGCCGTTTGGCGAGCACTGGGTGGAACTGCTCAACAGCGACGCCGAGCTGTATGCCGGGTCGAATGTCGGCAATCTCGGGGCGGTGGTGGCCGATGAGCTCCCCAGCCATGGCCAGCCATTGTCGCTGGCGCTGAACCTGCCGCCGTTGGGAGTATTGGTGATGAAGCCGGCCTGATGTGTCGACTGTCCTGGCCTCATCGCCGGCAAGCCGGCTCCCACAGAGTGCTATCCCTGTGGGAGCCGGCTTGCCGGCGATGAGGCCGAGCCTGCTTACCAGCGCATCCTGACCCCCAGGCTGCCGATCAGCCCATTCAGGTCATTGTCATCCACATCGGAGCTGTAGTCGGCGCTGACGAACAGCGCCACGTTCGGCGTCACCCGGGCCACCAGGCCCAGCCCCAGTTCCACCGTGGCGGCGCTGCGCGAGCTGGAGATCTTGTCCACCTGGTCCAGCTTCACCGGGTCGGCGTTGCTGAAGTCGTACCAGACGTTGGTGCGCACATAGGGTTCGATGGGCATGCCACGCACCTCGTAGCGCGCCGACAGCTTGGCACCGACCCGGCCGCTCCAGCTGGGTTGGCTGTCAAAGGCCTGCAAGGTCTCTTCCTGCACCTGGCTGCCGGGGAAGAACTGCTGGTTGATCAACTGCGCCTGGGGCTCGATCACCCAGCCGGCGCCCAGGCCGATGGGGAAACCGCCCTCCACCGAGAAGGTCATCGCGTGGCCGCTGTCGTCGAGGCGCTGGCCGGCCTGGGAACGGCCGTTGACGTCGATGCGCGTGCCCATGGCCACGGCGTCCACGTGCCAGCCCTGCTCGTGGGTCATGCTCCAGTACACGCCCAGGCTTTCGCCACTGAGGTTGACCGCGTTGCGCTGCTTGTCGCCAAGCAGCGGGCGCATGCCGTTGAAGGTGCTCTGCAGGTTGTTGTGGCCGACGAAGATGCCCGCGCGGTGCACATTGCCCGCGTTGGTTTCACGCACGAACAGGTCCGGGCCGATCACCATCTGCTGGCTGGGTGCCTCCACCTGTGCCGGTGGCTGGGCGCCCTGGCGCGGCGTGCCGGGGAAGAATTGCGCCCACTGGCTGGCGATGTGTTCGTTGTCGAGTTGGCCGTGGCGCTCGCCCATGCGTTCGGAAAATGCGTTGAGCATGCCCTGGCTCAGGCCGCTGGCGCTGACCGGATCGAGCGATAGTCGCGGCACCTCGGGCTGCGCCAGGAAGGGGGCGAACGGCTCGCCCTCCTGCAGTTCGAACGCGAAGGTTTCCACCGGGGTTGCCAGGAGCAGCGACGTGGAAACCGCACAGAAAAAAGCGTCGAAGCGCGAGGGATTCGAGGTGCTTTTCATGGCGGATCTCCTGTTGTTGTGTGAAGTAAACAGCCCGATACCTGGCCTGATGTCACGAGCTGTACGACAAGAACAGGGGCGACCCAAACCAGCGCGCCAGCTTCTTGGAACGCGCACGAGGGCGCGAGCTAGAGGCCCGGCACGAGATTTTCCATCTGGTGATTACTGTTCAGCTAAGGAGAGGACGGCGCTTGCGTCAAGAAAGCGTGAAATGATCGCGAAATGCCTGTTTGACTAGTTAACTTGTTGAATAATGACAAGTTTCAAGCAGGTATATCGACAATGGTGATTTCCCGCCGCGTGGCTATGCCGAATCGTTGCTACAACCGCACTTCCACCGCCAGCGGCAGGTGATCGGACAGGTGGGTCCAGGGCTTGTTGCCGAGGATTCTCGGCGCGTGGCTGTCGGCATTGCGCAGGTACACGCGGTCGAGGCGCAGCAGGGGCAGGCGGGCGGGGTAGGTGCGGGCGAGCAGGCCATGGTGGCGCTCGAACGCCTCGTGCAGGTCGCGGTGCAGGCGCAGGGTGCGGTTGCCGCGCAGCTGCCAGTCGTTGAAGTCGCCGGCGATGATCACCGGGGCGTCGGCGGGCAGGGCGTCGAGCAGTTGGCGCAGCAGGTGCAGCTGCTTCTGCCGATGCCGTTCGAGCAATGACAGGTGCACGCAGATCGCATGCACCTGGCGCTGGCCGGGTACGTCCAGCACGCAGTGCAACAGGCCGCGGCGCTCGGGGCCAGTGATCGATACGTCGAGGTTGCGGTGCTCGATGATCGGGTACTTGGACAGCAGCGCGTTGCCGTGGTGGCCGTCGGGGTAGACCGCGTTGCGGCCGTAGGCGAAGTCGCTCCACATGCTGTCGGCAAGGAATTCGTACTGCGAGGTCTGGGGCCAGCCGGGGTAGCGCGCGGCGTGGCGGTCGTGGCTGCCGAGTACTTCCTGCAGGAACACGATGTCAGCCCCGGTGCTGCGCACCGCCTCGCGCAACTCCGGCAGGATGAAGCGCCGGTTGAAGGCGGTGAAGCCCTTGTGGGTGTTGACCGTCAGCACCTTGACCCGGTGCACGGCCGGGGCCTGGCTGACGCTGGCGAAACCTGGACTGCTCACGACGGCTCCTGTTGACACGTCCCCTGTAGGAGCGGATTCATCCGCGATCATCCGCGAAGCGGGTGCCCATCATCGCGGCGTCTGGATCGCGGCTAAAGCCGCTCCTACAGGGGGCAGCGTTGGCGATCAAGGCTACAGTGTAGGACCGAAAGGCCCATTGCAGGTTCAGTCCTCTTCTCGCTGCAACACCATCAGCAGCAACGACCGCCCCTTGACCTCGAACACGGTATCGAACGCCAGGTGCTGCGCCTTGCGCAGCTCGGGCCGGTCGGTGTCGACCAGGCAGCTCCAGTAGTCGCCCTCCGGCACCGCCGGCAGGGTGAACGGCACCACGTCGTGGTACGCGTTGACGATCAACAGCATGGTCGCCTCGGCGCCGGGCCGGGCGATGCCGCTGACCTGGGCGCGGCCATCCATCAGCATGCCCAGGCAACGCCCGTGCGGATCTTCCCACTGCTCGACGGTCATCTCGCTGGCGTCCGGAGCCAGCCAAGTGACGTCCTTGACCCCGATCGCCTCGTTGTAGTCGCCGACCAGGAAGCGCGAACGCCGCAGGATCGGATAGGCCAGGCGCAGCCGGGTCAGGCGCTTGACGAAGGCCATCAGCGCCTGGCCGTCTTCGTCCAGGTCCCAGTTCACCCAGCCGATCTCGCTGTCCTGGCAGTAGGCGTTGTTGTTGCCGTGCTGGGTGCGGCTGAACTCGTCGCCGGCGACGATCATCGGCGTGCCCTGGGCCAGCAGCAGGGTGGCGAAGTAGTTGCGCATCTGGCGCATGCGCAGGGCGTTGATCGCCGGGTCGTCGGTGGGGCCTTCGACGCCGCAGTTCCACGACAGGTTGTTGTCGGTGCCGTCCTGGTTGTTCTCGTCGTTGTCCTCGTTGTGCTTGTCGTTGTACGACACCAGGTCGCGCAAGGTGAAACCGTCGTGGGCGGTGACGAAGTTGACCGAGGCGTAGGGGCGCCGGCCGCGGTTGTTGAACAGGTCGCCCGAGGCGGTGATGCGCGCGGCGAAGTCGGCGAGCATGCCTTCATCGCCTTTCCAGAAGCTGCGCACGGTGTCGCGGAAGCGGTCGTTCCATTCCGCCCAGCCCGGGGCGAAGTTGCCCACCTGGTAGCCGCCGGGGCCGCAGTCCCAGGGTTCGGCGATCAGCTTGGTCTGGCTGAGCATCGGGTCCTGGCGACAGGCGACGAGGAAGCCGTGGCGCTCGCTGTAGCCGTCGTGATAGCGGCCGAGGATGGTCGCCAGGTCGAAGCGAAAACCATCCACGTGCATCTCGCCGGCCCAGTAGCGCAGCGAATCGGTGACCAGTTGCAGCACCCGTGGATGGCTCATGTCCAGGGTGTTGCCGGTGCCGGAATCGTTGATGTAGAAGCGCCGGTCGTCGGGCATCAGGCGGTAGTACGAGGCGTTGTCGATACCGCGCATCGACAGGGTCGGGCCGCGTTCGTTGCCTTCGGCGGTGTGGTTGTAGACCACGTCGAGGATCACCTCCAGCCCGGCGTCGTGCAGGTGGGCGACCATCTCCTTGAACTCGGCGATCTTGCCGCTGGCCAGGTAGCGCGGGTGGGGGGCGAAGAAGGCGATGCTGTTGTAGCCCCAGTAGTTGTTCAGGCCCTTGTCTAGCAGGTGCTGGTCGTTGACGAAGGCGTGGATCGGCAGCAGCTCGATGCTCGACACGCCCAGCTCCTTGATATGGCCCAGCAACTCGTCGTTGGCCAGGCCCGCGAAAGTGCCGCGCAGGTGCTCGGGCACCGCCGGGTGGCGCATGCTGATGCCGCGGGTGTGGGCCTCGTAGATGATGGTGCGCTCCCAAGGGATCGACACGCGCTGGTCGCGACCCCAGGTGAAGGCCGGGTCGATGACCTTGCACTTGGGCACAAACGCCGCACTGTCGCGCTCGTCGAACGACAGGTCGCCGTCGGGGTGGCCGATGGTGTAGCCGAACAGTGCCTCGGACCATTTCAGCGTGCCCACCAATTGCTTGGCATAGGGGTCGATCAGCAGCTTGTTGGGGTTGAAGCGGTGGCCGTTCTCGGGCTCGTAGGGGCCGTGTACCCGGTAGCCGTAGATTAGGCCCGGGTGGGCGTCGGGCAGGTAGCCGTGGTAGATCTCGTCGGTGTACTCGGGCAGCTCGATGCGCTCGATTTCGTTTTCGCCCGTGGCGTCGAACAGGCACAGCTCGACCTTGGTGGCGTTGGCCGAGAACAGGGCGAAGTTGACCCCAAGGCCGTCCCAGGTGGCGCCGAGGGGGAAGGGCAGACCTTCGCGAATGCGCGACGGGGCGACGGAGCGGGTTTTCTTCGGGGTGCGGGGGCTCATGGCGGTCCTCATGGTCCGTGGTCGGAAGCGGGGCCGCTGTGCGGCCCATCGCTGCGGTTCGTCGCTACGACAAGCCAGCTCCCACAGGTACAGCGGTACCTGAGAAGTCTGCACGGACCCTGTGGGAGCTGGCTTGCCAGCGATGAGGCCGGTACAGGTACTACGACGAATTCAGCCTGCCGGCTTCTTCACTGCTCTGGTTTTTTTCACCGGGAGCGGTTTTTCCACGGGGGGAGCGGCCTTCAGCTTGGCCGCTGCCTTCTTGCGTGGCGGCGCCTTGGGGGCCAGCGCCTCGGCTTCGGCCAACTTGCGCGCCTTGTCCCAATGTTCCTCCTCGCGCCCCTCGGGCTTACCCTCCGACTCCCAGATCTGATAGGCGAACTCGCGAATACGTTTTTCATCGACACTCATCACGACGCTCCTGAATACAGTTAGGCATGATCAATCAACACATTGACCGGAAACTCTGCCAGCACGGTGCTCAACATCAGCTCCCTTGAAGGGGTGACAGCACCGCCGCCGAAAAGTCCCGAACAGTTGGCAGGCGACAAGGCAAACGGCAGTACAAGCCGGGTATCGTCCCAGTTCTGAGCCGGGATCAACGGGGTGGTGGCCGCGCCCAGCAGGGCGCTGGCCAGCCGTGGCACGACAATGACGGCGCGCTCGCCCTGGCCGAGGCGGGCAAAGGCCAGCACCTGGTCGGCGTGGCGGCCCTGTACGCTCAGCGGCAGGTAAGCGCCGCGCTGGAACAGCTCGGGATGGGCCTGGCGGGCGTCCAGCACGCGGGCCACCAGGGCCTGCTTGATGCGGCCATCGCGCCAGTGGGCGAGCAGTTCGGCCAGGGGCGTGCCGTCGTCGAGGCTGGCGCGCCTGGCCGGGTAGTCCACCGGGAGGCGGTTGTCCGGGTCAACCAGCGAAAGGTCCCAGTACTCGTTGCCCTGGTACAGGTCCGGCACGCCGGGGGTGGTCATGCGTAGCAGGCACTGCACCAGGCCGTTCAAGGCGCCGGGGCAGGCCAGGCGCTGCGCGGCCTCGTGCAGGGACTGGCGCAGCTGCTGGTTTTCCTCGTCCAGCAGCAGGCCGTCGACATAGGCCGCGCAAGCCGCCTCGTAGCGTTCGTTGGGTGCGGCCCAGCTGCTGCGCAGTTTGGCTTCGCGCAGGGCCTTGCATTGCCATTGGCGCAGGCGTTCGGCGTAGCGCTTCAGGGCTTGCGGGGCATGCAGGTCGAGGTCCAGCGGCCAGCTGCCGAGCAGCGTCTGCAACAGCAGCAGCTCGTCGCCGGGGCTTGGCGCCTGCCCATCGTCCAGTGCTTCGCGCAACGGCGCGGCCAGCTCGCGCCAATGCTCGACACGGCTGGCCAGCCAGGGCGCGCGTTCGCTGAGCACGGCCAGCCGCGCGCGGCAGTCTTCGCCGCGCTTGTGGTCGTGGGTGGCGGTGGCCAGCAGGTTGTCGGGAAAGTCGCGCAGGCGGCGCTGGGCTTCGTTGTGGAACCAGGCCGCATCGGCGCTGAAACGCTCGGCATCGAAGCCCACGTCGTTGCGCGACAGAAGCCGGGCGGATCGATAGAAGGCGGTGTCCTCCACGGCCTTGGCGGCGCTGGGGGCGGTCAGTTGCTGGAAGCGCACGCAGGCGTGGCGCAGGTGCTTGCGCGGGCGGCCTGGCGGCAGGTGCCGCCAGGGTTGGCCGCCAAGCCAGCGTTCGAGCTGATCGAGCAGCGGCCAGTCGGCTTCCCCCAGCGACTGGCGCGCGCCGGTTAGCGCCTGCTGGAAGAACGCCTCGTCCTCGGCAGGGCGGCCGCAGGCGTTGATGTAGGTGCGGTACACCGGGTAGTGCTCGACCAGCGCCTGCAGCGCCCGGCGAATGGCGCCGAGGGTGAGGTCGCGGGTCATCAGGTCGTCGCGGGCCACCTGCAGCAGGGCCTGGGCCACCGATTCGCAGTCGCCGGCCAGGCTGGCGTTGAGCACCAGGTGGCGGGCGATGCGCACCTCCTCGGGGAATTCGGGACGCTCGCTGGTGCTGCGCCATAGTTCGTCCAAGGTGGGCTCGCCCGCAGGGTCGTGCTGCAGCAGCGACACCTGGTTCATGAATTCGTAGCCGGTGGTGCCGTCGGTGAGCCAGTCGCGGTGCAGGTGTTCGTCCGTGCCGAGGATCTTTTCCACGTAGATCGGGAAGTGGGCCAGCGCGGCATCGACGGGACGTCGCGCCAGCAGCGAATCGACCCGGCGGCGCAGGTTGCGGCAATAGCGGCGCGGATCAGCGAGGCCATCGATATGGTCGATGCGCAGGCCATCGACCAGGCCGCGCTGGATCAGCTCGAACAGCTTGGCGTGGGTGGCCTCGAACACCACCGCACGTTCCACGCGCAGGCCGCCGAGTTCGTTGATGTCGAAGAAGCGCCGCCAGTTGATGTCGTCGGCGGCGGTGCGCCAGCTGGCCAGACGATAGGTCTGGCGTTCGAGCAGCAAATGCAGGCGCTTGAAGCCTGCTTCGTCGCGGCTGTCGAAGGCGGCGAGGGCCGCTTGCGGATCCGCGCCGGCGGCGGCCAGGCGCGCCAGTTCGCGGTGTAGCGGCTGGGCCTCGGCCAGCGGTTCTGCCGCCTCGCCAAGGGCGCTGAAGTGCGCGGCCAGCGCTTGCAGGCGCGGATCGTCGGCCTGGCCGAGGATGCGTGGATAGTCCAGTGGGCAGATCGGGAAACGGTGCTCATGGTGGGCGACTTCGAAGCGCCCGTGTTGCGCATCGAAGGTCAGCGGGATCTCGCCGTTGTGCAGGGCGGCGCCATAGTCGCTGCCGAGGAACGGCAGCAACAGCTGGCCGGCCAGCAACGGGTCGCTGGAATGCCACTGGATATCGAAGAATTCCGCGTAGGGGCTACGCCGGCCCCAGGCCAGCAGGCTCTGCCACCAGGGGTTGTCGGCGCCGCCCACGGCCATGTGGTTGGACACGGTGTCGACGATCAGCCCCATGCCATGCTGGCGCAGGGCGGCCACCAGGCGTTCGAGCGCCGCCTCGCCGCCGAGTTCGGGATTGACCCGGGTCGGATCGACCACGTCATAGCCGTGGCGTGAGCCTGCGCGGGCGGTGAGGATCGGCGAGGCGTACAGGTGGCTGATACCCAGCCGGGCGAAATAGGGCACCAGCGGTACCGCATGGTCGAGGGTGAAGTCGCTGTGCAGTTGCAGGCGCAGGGTCGCGGTCAAGGGTTTCATCGGTCACGCTCCCAGGCTTGTTCGCGGGCCTGGGCCAGCAGTTCCAGGCGCCGGGCGGCGTCCTCGTCGTCCAGCAGCTCGCGTACCGGCGCCTTGAAGCGGCGGCGCCAGTTGGGATGGCCGGTAGTGGTGCCGGGCAGGTTGGGTTGCTCGTCGCAGCCCAGCAGATCTTCCAGCGGCACCAGCACCAGCGGTGCGCGGGTATGGCCGACGTAGCGGATCGCCGCGTCGATCAGCGCCGAATCGTCGCGCAGTGGCCCGTAGTTCTGCTCCAGGGTGCGGCGCAGGCCGTCGCGCTCCAGGGCCCGGGTGTGGCGCCAGTGCAGTTCGGTGGCGGCGTCGATCAATTGCAGGCGATGGCTCCAGTCGATGTCCCGGCTGGCCAGCCAGCCGGCGAGCGGCGCCAGGTCATGGGTGCCGGTGGTGGCCAGGGCGTTGTCCGGCCAGTCGAGGATCGGCGTGAACCGGCCCGGCGGCTGCTGCTCGAACGGCAGCACGCGCATGCCCAGCACGGCCTTGTCGGCCAGGCGCTCGCGCAAGCCCTCGGGCACGGTGCCCAGGTCCTCGCCGAGGATGATCGCCTGGTGTCGCACCGACTCCAGTGCGAGGAGGCGCAGCAGGTCGTCCAGCGGATACTCCAGGTAGGCCCCTTCGCTGGGCTTGGCGCCACGGGGGATCAGCCACAGGCGGCGCAGGCCCATCACATGGTCGATGCGCAGGCCGCCGGCATGGGCCAGGTTGGCCCGCAGCATCTCGATGAAGGCGCGGTAGCCATTGCGCCGCAGGCCTTCGGGGGAGAATGCGCAGATGCCCCAGTCTTGCCCGGCGCGGTTGAGGATATCGGGCGGGGCGCCGACGTTGAGTTCAGCCAGCAGTTCGTCCTGGCGGCTCCAGGCCTGGCTGCCGGCTCCGTCGGCGCCCACTGCCAGGTCGGCGATCAGGCCCACGGCCATGCCGTTGCCGCGCGCCGCGTCCTGGGCCCGTTGCAGGCTGCGCTCGGTCAGCCACTGGCAGAAGGCATGGAACTCGACCCGCGCCGGATAGGCGTTGGCGAAGGCCTCGACCTCGGGGTCGTAGGGGTCGTGCCAGGCCTTGGGCCAGTTGCGCCAGTCCGCGCCCAGGCCGTTGCTCACCGCCTCGGCCTGCAGCACTTCGAAGCGGCAGTGGTGTTCCAGTTGCTCGCCGGCGCTGGCGCGGAAACTGTCGAAGTCCGCGCGCAAGGGGTGCTCGCCCTGGCTGAAGTGCCGGTAGAGCGCTTCGAGCAGGCGCAGCCGGGCCTCGGCGGCCCTGGGCCAGTCCACCAGCGTTTGCTGCTCCAGCGCTTCGAGGGTGGCCTGCAGTTCACAGGCCTCGGTGGCCATGCGCACTTCGCGTTCGCCGAAGACCACGCCGGGGCTGGCATAGAGCACATTGAGCAGCAGGCGGCTGGACGGCGAATAGGGGCTGTAGTGGTGCTGGTCGAAGGCCGACAGGGTGTGGATCGGGCTGATCGCCAGGGCATCGGCGCCGCGCTCGGCGGCGTGGCGCGCCAGTTGTTCCAGCGCCAGGCAGTCGCCAAAGCCGCCATCGCCGGGGCGACGCAGGCTGTACAGCTGCACGGCAAGGCCCCAGCAACGGGGTGGGGGTTGCTCCACGCAGTCTTGCAGGGCATGGCAACGCGCGGGTGCCACGGCCACGGTGCAGGTCCGGCCATCGATATCCAGGCGGTGATAGCCCAGGGGCAAGCCGGCCGGCAGCCGCGCCTGGGCGTCCAGGGTCAGGCTGCGCTGGCTGCCGTCTTCCAGGCTGCAGCGCACCTGGCTGGCGGCGCTGAAGTAACGCTGCAGGTCGAGGGGCTGGTCGATGTCGACGGTCAGCAGCGGTGGCAGGTGCTCGCTGTCTTCGGCCTGCTCCACGGCGCGCAGGCTGGCGTCGATCTCGGCAGCGTTGCCTACCGGGTGGCCAAGGCCTGAGAGCACCTGGCGCAGCACGTCATCGCTGACCTGCTGCGGGCGGTTGTTGGCGTCGATCCAGTCGCGGGCCAGGCCCACCCGGGCGGCCAGGCGGTGAAGGGGCTCTGCGCTCATGGCGTCTCCTGGTCGGGGGGCAGCAGGCTCACCACGCAGCTATGCGCGGCGAGCGTCGAGTCGGGGTGGGCGTTGTCGCTGCTGTCGAACAGGCGGCGGGGCAGGGCCGGTAGGGTGACCGGCTGGGGCTGGGCATCGAGGTTCAGGTCGATGCGCAGCTGCTGGCCGTCGCCCAGGCGCCAGCGGGCGGTCAGCGCCTTGGCGCCGAGCACCTCGCAGCCCTCGGCGCGGGTGCCGGGCAGGTGCGGGATGACATGGCGCCTGCGCAGTTCGAGCAGTTGCTGGTACAGGCCGTGCCAGCCGGCCAGCACCTCCTGTTGCCGAGGTTTGGAGGTCTCGAAGGTGGCCTCGGCGTTGGGGTCGGGTATCTGCTCGCGCTTCTGCGGATCGGCGAAGGCCTCGAAATGGGCGAACTCGCCACGCCGGCCTTCACGCACGGCATCGGCCAGCGCGTCGTGGAAGTCGGTGAAGAACAGGAACGGCTTGCGGCTGCCGTCGTCGTCGCCCATGAACAGCAGCGGGATCATCGGCGTCAGCAGCAGCAGGGTGGTGGCGGCCTTCAGCGCCTGCGGCGGGCAGAGTCGGGACAGCCGTTCGCCCAGGGCGCGGTTGCCGACCTGGTCGTGGTTCTGCAGGAACAGCACGAACGCGCTGGGCGGCAGGTGGCCGCTGGGTTCGCCGCGCGGCCTGCCGTGGCGGTCGGGCTGGCCCTGGAACACGAAACCCTCGGCCAGGCAGCGCGCCAACTGCTCGATTGGCCGGTCCTTGTAGTCGGCGTAGTAGCCTTCGGTTTCGCCGGTCAGCAGTACGTGCAGGGCGTTGTGGCCGTCGTCGTTCCACTGCGCATCGAAGCCTTGCTCGAGCAGCGTGGCCTGGTTGTGCTCGTTCTCCAGCACCAGCCAGACCTGCCGCCCGGGCTCGACCGTGGCGCGTACGCGCTGGGCCAGCTCGACGAGAAAGTCCGGCTGGTCGATGGCGTGCACCGCATCCAGGCGCAGGCCGTCGCAACGGTAGTCGCACAGCCACATCAGGGCGTTCTGGATGAAGAACTCGCGCACCTCGGTGCGGCGGAAGTCGATGGCCGCGCCCCACGGGGTCTGGCGGTCTTCACGGAAGAACGGGCTGGCGTAGCGGTGCAGGTAGTTGCCGTCCGGGCCGAAGTGGTTGTAGACCACGTCCACCAGCACCATCAAGTGCTGGCCATGGGCGGCGTCGACCAGCGCGCACAGGTCCTGCGGGCGGCCATAGCTGTGCTGCGGGGCGAACGGCAGCACGCCGTCGTAGCCCCAGTTGCGCTCGCCAGGGAACTGCCCCAGCGGCATCAGCTCGATGGCGCTGACCCCCAGTTCGGCCAGGCGCGGCAGCACCCTGGCCACGCCGGCGTAGCCGTCGAGCAGGCCGACGTGCAGCTCCTGGATCACCGCCTCGTGCCAGGGCCGCCCCTGCCAGGGATGACGCCACGGGTAGCCGTCCAGGTCGACCAGTTCGCTGGGGCCCTGCACGCCCTCGGGCTGGCAGCGCGAGGCCGGGTCGGCCACCCGCAGTTCATCGTCGATCACGAACTGATAGCGCTCGCCCGCCTGGCAGGGGGCGACGCCGGTGTACCAGCCATCGTCGTCGGGCAGCAGTGCCACGGGCGGCTGCTGGCCGATCGCCACGCTCACGCTGCGCGCATCCGGCGCCCACAGGGCGAAGCGCGCCGACGTGGCGTCCAGCAACTGTGCGCCATGCTTGTGCATCGTCGGCTCTCCGCTCAGTAATGGGCGTGCTGCGTCTGCTTCACCAGGTCTTCGTACAGGCGCGCATAGGGTTCCACCGCCTGGCACCAGTTGAACGGCTGGGTCATCGACAGGCAGCGCATCGCATTGAGCAGGTGCTTCTTGCCGTACACATAGAAGGCGCGGCCCAGGGCTTCGCGGTAGCTGTCCACGCTGGAGTCGTCGAACAGGAAACCGGTCACGCCGTTCTCGATGGTGTCGGCCAGCCCGCCGGTGTTGCGCGCCACCGGCAGCGAGCCGAAGCGCTGGGCGTACATCTGGCTCAGGCCGCAGGGCTCGTAGCGCGACGGCATCAGCAGGAAGTCGCTGCCTGCGAACATGCGCCGGGCGTCGGTCTCGTTGAAGCCGATGCGCACGCCGATGCGGCCCGGGTGACGCAGGGCCAGTTCGCGCATGGCCTGTTCTTCCTCGGGTTCGCCACGGCCGATGATGGCGATCTGGCCGCCTTGTTCGACGATGTAGTCGGCAACGCCCAGGGTCAGGTCCAGGCCTTTCTGGTAGACCAGCCGCGAAACCACGGCGAACAGCGGCCCATCGCTCGCTTCCAGGCCGAACAGCGCGCGCACCTGGTCGGCGTTGCGTGCCTTGCCGTCCCAGTCGTTGATGCTGAAATTGTGGTCCAGGTGCTGGTCGGTGGCCGAGTCCCAGCTTTCGTCGATACCGTTGGGGATGCCGCCGAGCAGTCCTTGCTGGGCCTTGCTGGCGAGGAAACCGTCCAGGCCGCAGCCGAACTCGGGGGTGGTGATTTCCCGGGCGTAGGTGGCGCTGACCGTGGTGATGTGGCTGGCATAGGCAAGCCCGGCCTTGAGGAACGACAGCTTGCCGTAGAACTCCATGCCTTCCTGCTGCATGGCGTGGTCGGGGATCGCCAGTTCCGGGCTGCAGCCGCGGCTGTACACGCCCTGGTAGGCCAGGTTGTGGATGGTGAACAAGGTCGGGGTGCTCAGGCCGCGCCAGTGCATGTAGGCCGGGGCCAGCCCGGCCGGCCAGTCGTGGGCGTGCACCAGGTCGGGGCGCCAGTGGGCCATGCCTTCGCCGGCGGCGATTTCCGCGGCGGCCAGGCCCAGGCGGGCGAAGCGGATATGATTGTCGGGCCAGTCGCGACCGTTGTTGGCGCCGTAGGGCGTGCCGTCGCGCTGGTACAGCTCGGGGCAGATCAGCACATAGATCACCAGGCCGTCGGCCAGATCCATGCGGCCGATCTTGCACGGCGGCAGCGCGGCGTGGCCGCCCAGTTCGCCGACGATGTGAATGGGGTTGTCGCTCTCGACCACCTGGCGGTAGCCGGGGATCAGCACGCGTACATCGTGCAGGTGCGCCAGGGCACGGGGCAGGGCAGCGGACACGTCGCCCAGGCCGCCGGTCTTGACCAGGTCGGCAATCTCCGAGGTGACGAACAGGATCTTGCGCTTGTTCGGGTTGTGCTGGCGCTGCGCGCCGGGTGCCTTGACTGTCGGGGCGAGGGACGCAGGCAGCGGCTCGCGGTTATCCGGGTTGAATGACTCTACGTGAGGTTCGACAGCGGCACTGATCATACTTCTCTCCGTCCCTTGTTCTGTTTGCTTGGCGTTGGCTCGTGGGTCTGCTCTCTGATCGTTGTTGCATCTTCGTAGTGCGTCCTTGCCCCAGATTCGTGCGCGCAGGCACGGCACGCTCGGCATTCCCGCCGAAAGACGTATGGACTGGTTGGGGTGTGCGGGCCTAGCGTGAGGAAGTCCTTTTGCGTTGGCCCTACTTAAGTCCTGACCTGCCCGTGTTTTGGAAAGTTCGACTTTTTTACGTCACTTTTTCCGAGCAAAACGCGGGCCGAATCTGGAGTGTAGGGGACGAAACGCAAAGAAAGTGACCCGTTGGTCATTTTTGTCGCGACGGTTTACCCGCGCAAACGTTGGCGAGTTGTTGCAAAATATGAGACTAGCCAGCGTAGGCGCAGCGGATTGGCGACAGACGCGGCACAACGCAATCAGGAAGGGAAGCTGTGACGAGGTGGGAGCCTGGCAGCTCCCACGCAGAGGGGCGGTGAATCAGAGGCCGGCGGCCTTGCCTTGCACACGGGCCTGTTCGAGCAGCAGGTTCAGCTGGGCGACCTGCTGGCGCAGGTGATCGCGCTCATCCTTCAACTGGCGCAGCTCGTCGCGGCGCACGGTGACATAGAGGGTCTGGGTGGGAGTTGCAGGCATCAGGGTTCCCATGGGCACACCTCGCATGGCTGGTGACATTTTGAAGCGTAGACGCTTCACGCGGCGCGCATTCTGAATTCTTTGCAGGCCCTTGGGAACTTTTTTGTTTATCGTTGTCGCCCCGTTCGTCGGTGAACCCTACGCCAGAACGCTGGACTAATCTGAAATCTTCAATTGTTGTAAAGCAAAACCAACGGGAGCGTCGGCACATGCAACTGGGAATCATCGGGCTTGGCCGCATGGGCGGCAATATCGCAAGGCGCCTGATGCGCGCAGGTCACAGCACTGTGGTCCACGATCGCAACCGCGAAGCCATCACTACCCTGGAAGGCGAGGGGGCCGTTGGCGCCCACGACCTAGGGGCGCTGGTGCAGAAACTCAAGGCGCCGCGCGCGGTGTGGGTCATGCTGCCCGCCGGCGAAATTACCGAGCAGACCATCGCGCAACTGGCCGACCTGCTCGAGCCGGGCGACGCCATCATCGATGGTGGCAACACCTTCTACAAGGACGACGTGCGCCGCGCTGCCGAGTTGGGCAAGCGTGGCCTGCACTACCTCGACGTCGGCACCTCTGGCGGCGTGTGGGGCCTGGACCGTGGCTACTGCATGATGATCGGCGGCGAGAAAGAGGTGTTCGAGCGCCTGGAACCGCTGTTCAAGGCCCTCGCCCCGGGCGTCGGCGACATTCCGCGCACCCAGGGCCGCAGCGGCGAGCACGAGCGCGCCGAACACGGTTACATCCACGCTGGCCCGCCCGGCTCCGGTCACTACGTGAAGATGGTGCACAACGGCATCGAGTACGGCCTGATGCAGGCCTACGCCGAAGGTTTCGACCTGCTGCGCAGCAAGGGTGGCCCGGAGTTGCCGGAAGAGCAGCGCTTCGACCTCAATGTGGCCGAGATCGCCGAAGTGTGGCGCCGCGGCAGCGTGGTCACCTCCTGGCTGCTGGACCTGACCGCCGACGCGCTGGTCGCCGACCCGCAACTGACCGAATTCAGCGGCTCGGTGTCCGACAGCGGCGAAGGGCGCTGGACCATCGACGCCGCCGTCGAACAGGCCGTGCCGGTGCCGGTGCTGTCCAGCGCGCTGTTCGCCCGCTTCCGCTCGCGCCAGCAGCAGGGCACCTACGGTGACAAGATCCTCTCCGCCATGCGCCTGGGCTTCGGCGGCCACGTCGAGAAAAAGAAGGACTAAATGACTAAACCGACCATCCCCGCGGCGCCGCCATGCACCTTGTTCCTGTTCGGCGCCAACGGCGACCTGGTCAAGCGCCTGCTGATGCCGGCGCTGTACAACCTCAGCCGTGACGGCCTGCTCGACCGCAACCTGCGTATCGTTGGGGTCGACCACAACCCGGCCACGGCCGAGGACTTTGCCGCGCGCCTGCATGCTTTCATGCAGGCGCGGGACAAGGGCGCGGAAGGGAGTGCCAAGTGCCTGGACGAAAAGCTCTGGGCGCGCCTGGCCAAGCGCCTGGACTATCAGACCGGCGACTTCCTCGACCCCGAGACTTACCAGGCCCTGGCTCGGCGCATCGCTAAAACCGGCCATGGCAATGCCATTTTCTACCTGGCCACCTCGCCACGCTTCTTCCCCGAGGTGGCCCAGCGCCTGGGCGACGCCGGCCTGCTCGACGAGTCGGGCGGCGGCTTTCGCCGGGTGGTGGTGGAGAAACCCTTCGGCACTGACCTTGCCAGCGCCGAAGCGCTCAACGCTTGCCTGCTCAAGGTGATGAACGAGCGGCAGATCTACCGCATCGACCATTACCTGGGCAAGGAAACCGTGCAGAACATCCTGGTCAGCCGTTTCTCCAACGGCCTGTTCGAATCGTTCTGGAACAATCATTACATCGACCACGTGCAGATCACCGCCGCCGAAACCGTCGGCGTCGAGACGCGCGGTGCGTTCTACGACAATACCGGCGCCCTGCGCGACATGGTGCCCAACCACCTGTTCCAACTGCTGGCGATGGTCGCCATGGAGCCGCCGGCGGCCTTCGGCGCCGATGCGGTGCGCGGTGAAAAGGCCAAGGTGATCGGTGCCATCCGCCCCTGGTCGCAGAAGATGGCCCTGCGCAACTCCGTGCGTGGCCAGTACGGCACCGGCAAGCAGGGCCGCAAGAAACTGCCCGGCTACCGCGAGGAGGCCAATGTCGCCCCGCACAGCCAGACCGAGACCTATGTCGCCCTCAAGGTGATGATCGACAACTGGCGCTGGGCGGGGGTGCCGTTCTACCTGCGCACCGGCAAGCGCATGAGCGTGCGCGATACCGAGATCGCCATCTGCTTCAAACCGGCGCCCTACGCGCAGTTCCGCGAAAGCGAACTGGAGCGGCCCAAGCCCAACTACCTGAAGATCCAGATCCAGCCCAACGAAGGCATGTGGTTCGACCTGCAGGCCAAGCGCCCGGGGCCGGAGCTGGTGATGGAAAATGTCGAGCTGGGTTTCGCCTACAAGGACTTCTTCAAGATGACCCCGGCAACCGGCTACGAGACGTTGATCTACGACTGCCTTACCGGTGACCAGACCTTGTTCCAGCGCGCCGACAATATCGAGAACGGTTGGCGTGCCGTGCAGCCGTTCCTCGATGCCTGGGCGGCCGAGGGTGGCGAGGTGCATGAGTATGCGGCGGGAGAGGATGGCCCCGAGGCCGGCGATGAGCTGCTGGCGCGGGACAAGCGCGAGTGGCATACGCTGGGGTGAGCCTGCAGCGACCTACCGCCGTTGGCGGTAGGTGCGCGGATGTGCCCTACAAGGTGAACGACAGGGCCGAGAACACCATCCCGCCACTGCCCGCCCAGCCCATGCAGAACTGACCTTGTTCGGCTTCGCCCCGGCTCATCGCATCAAAGATACCGAAGGGAATCGACGCGGTAATGATGTTGCCGGTCTTGTGCCCGACGTGATGCAACTTGTGATCGACGCCGATCATCTGGCCAATATGCTCCCACATCTTTGGCGAGCCGGTATGGATGAACACTTTGTGCACGTCGTCCGCGGTGAGTTTTTGCAGGTTGAAGACTTTTATCGCTTCATTGCGACCATCTTCGTGCAGGGCGGCGGCATAGGAGTTGAATTGATACTGGCCACCGGTGGGTTCGATCTTGGCGATATCCGCCTCGTTGCAGAACAGTTTCCAGTCCGGCAACGAGATCGTCGACAAGTCACTCAGGTCGGGTCGGTTGATGTACGAGAACTTGAAGTTATCCGTTGCTTCGTTACTGAGGATGGTGACAACGGCGGCTTCACCGATGGTAAAGCTCGGGAACTTGTAGGCCAGTTCGGCCGGCGACTGCAGCGAGAAGTTCTTGGGCATCACCGGCCCGCCCGCCGACATGCCAAACTCCATGTTGACGATGGCGGCGTAGCGGATTTCACCCGCTTGCATCTTGCTGTTGATGACGTCCATGGCCGTCACCCAGCCGTTGCAGGCGTCGACCACGTCGAAGTTGCGGCAGTTCAGGCCCAGTGCCTTGGCGATGAAGGTACTGTTGGCCGGCTCGATGAAGCCACGGGTGACGTTGGGATAGATCAGCAGGTCCAGGTCGGCCTTGCTGATATTGGCCTGGGCCAGCGCCGCGTCGAACGCCGCTTCCATCAATTGCATCGGCGTCTCGTCAGCCGCCAGCCAATGGCGTGTGTCGCTGCCGCTTTTTTCCAGCAACTTACCGATGGTCTTCAATGTTTTCGGCAAGTCTTCCTGGAAGGTGTTGCGGGAGTGTTCTTCCACCAGGTTGATAACGTCCTGGTTGCTGACGCAGCGTGAGGGCAGTATTCCGGATAAACCGACAATCTTCATAAAACGTCCTTGTTGAAAGTAGTGACTCAGCGCAATGGTTGCGCACGGGCAGAAGCTTATTCATCCTGATAAGCAACCACTGGCCCGGTATTTCTAACACAGCGCAACAGTGAATCAGTGCCGTGGATCAATGTTCCTGCGCATCGATTCCAACGCCTCGGCAACCTGCGCCGAGTGCATTTCAACGGAACCGGCAATCGCGCTTCGGCATCCAAACTCACGCCCACTGCCTGAGGATCCGAGATGCCCGCCCTGATCGAAGACTACGCCCTCATCGGCAACTGCCGCAGCGCCGCCCTGATCAACCGCGACGGCGCCCTCGACTGGTTGTGTCTGCCACGCTTCGACGCCCCGGCGGTGTTCGCCGCGTTGCTGGGCAACGAGGAAAACGGCCGTTGGCGCATCGCCCCCACCGACCCGGTCGAGCACAGCGCGCGCCGCTACCTCGATGACACCCTGGTACTGGAAACCACCTGGATCACCGCCAGCGGCCGTGCCCGCGTGCTCGACTGCATGCCTCTGGGCGAGGCCAACGCAGTGCTGCGCATTGTCGAGGGCCTGGCCGGCGAGACGGCGTTCGAGATGGACCTGGTGCTGCGCTTCGACTATGGCCGCAGCGTGCCCTGGGTGGAGAAGCTCGACCCGCTGACCCTGAGCGCGGTTGCCGGCCCCGATCGCCTGATCCTGCGCAGCAGCACCGAGACCCATGGCCAAGACCACCACAGCGTTGCCCGGTTTCGCGTGCGCGCCGGTGAGCGCCAGGTGTTCAGCCTCTGCCACCAGCCCTCGCACCTGCCTGTGCAGCCCGGTTGCGATGTCGACCACGACCTCGAGCAGACCATCGCCCAATGGCAGGCCTTCGCCGCCCGCTGCCCCGACGTCGGCCCATACACCGAGCGGGTACGCCGTTCGCTGCTGACCCTCAAGGCCATGACCTACGCGCCCACCGGGGGCATGGTCGCCGCCGTCACCACCTCGCTGCCCGAGCGCGTCGGTGGCGAGCGCAACTGGGACTACCGCTACTGCTGGCTGCGCGACGCGACCATGACCTTGCTGGCGCTGATGAACCTCGGCTACTTCGACGAAGCCCAGGCCTGGCGCGAGTGGCTGCTGCGCTCGGTGGCGGGCAACCCCGAGCAGATGCAGATCATGTATGGGCTGGCGGGCGAGCGCGACCTGCCGGAGTTCAGCCTGCCCTGGTTGCCCGGTTACGAGCATTCGCAGCCGGTGCGAGTCGGCAATGCCGCGTCCGAGCAGTTGCAGCTGGATATCTACGGCGAACTGGCTGACGCCATGACCCAGGCCATCAAGGGCGGGCTGCCCCGTCATCCGCGCAGCGCCGCCATCGCCCGCTCGATCCTGCCATACCTCGAAAGCATCTGGCGCGAGCCGGACGAGGGGCTGTGGGAGGTGCGCGGCGGTCGTCACCACTTCGTGCACTCCAAGGTCATGGCCTGGGTTGCCTTCGACCGCTCGGCGAGCCTGGCCGACACCACCGAGGAAGGGCGTGAACGGGGGCGACATTACCGCCAGGTGGCGGACCAGATCCGTGACGAGGTCTGCCGTCGCGGGCTGGATGCCGATGGGCGTCACTTCGTCCAAGACTACGGTTCGACCGAGCTGGACGCGAGCCTGCTGCAGATCGCCCTGACCGGCTTTCTGCCGGCCGACGATCCACGTTTCCTGCGCACCCTCGAACAGATCGAAACCCGCCTGCTGCGCAACGGCCTGCTGCTGCGCTACGACAGTGACAGTTGCAGTGACGGCCTGACGCCAGGGGAGGGGACGTTCCTGGTGTGTTCGTTCTGGTTGGCGGATGTCTACGTGCTGCTGGGGCGGCAGGAGGAGGCGCAGGCGCTTTATGAGCGGCTCACTGCCTTGTGCAATGACGTGGGATTGCTGGCCGAGCAGTACGATCCGGTGGGCAAACGGATGCTGGGGAATTTCCCGCAGGCGTTCAGCCATATCGGCATCATCAATACCGCGTTGAACCTGCACCGGGCGCAGTGTCCGGTGCGGGATCGGGCGAAATGCGGTGACTGAGCCTGCGACTTCTGACACTGGGCTATCAGCTTTTCCTTATTGCTTGTAGTCCATTTCCGAATCATTCTTTTGCCACCTTTAAGCCATTGCTACGGCCTTCCTTGCAACCTAGGCTCCCCTGGTCGTTGCCAATTCAGCGACCGGGTCTGCAAACCCGTGCCAAAGAAGAAGGACGCCGTTGCCAGGCTTCAGGTGCATCACCGCACTGTGAGGTTTGTTTCATGGTGGCTGCGTACGGGAGGTCTTCAGACCTGCCGGGTTACCTTCTTCTGCCCCGGTTTTTGCAGCCTGTACGTAGTCGCCACCCCTCCACTGCAAAGGAAGGATGGCGACCTATCTTTAACTGCAGGAGAAGTCGAAATGTTGAAGATCGTCCCCGATCCACCCCCATCCAATCCTTCCCCTCATCACCTCGAAGACACCCTGATTCAGGCGGCGGAATACGTGCGCTGCGCCCTTATCGTGGCCCATCAGTCGGTATTGGTCTCGCATCCGCATTCGCTCGGAGCAACACTGGCGCTGACGGCGGTGCATGAGATGGAAACCGTACGCGCACTGCTGGACTCGGCGTTGGCGCAGGTACAGATACGAGGTGAGCCGCAGACACGGCATTGACGTGGCGCATTCTGCGCGGGATGCAGTAGTAGAAGTGGGCATGTCTGGCGATGATTGACGTTGGCTGCGTGGATGGCCGCGCTGGCGCTATCGCGGGGCAAGCCCGCTCCCACGTTGGTGATGCCTGCCACTGTGCTCCCTGAGCGGTAGTTCAGCTAAGGGACTTTAAGACGCATAGATACTGCAAGAGTGCTAAACAGTATCATCCGGTATGGCTTCAATATCGCTGATCTCCAGCACTGCCTTGGATTGCCGGAGGCGGCCGGTGACGCTGATGTTCACTTCGCTGGCGAAGTGCTCGACAACGTCATCGTAGAGGCTGTCGTTGAAAGCACATTTCAGCTCGGTCTCGCCGTTGGGGCGGCCACGGAGGATGAAGGTCAGGTTGTCCTTGTCCAGTTCTCGGATCTGGCCGCTGGTCTTCACGAGTTGGTGCTTTTGCGTAAGGTGCCGGGCGAGCGTCTCACTGATGAACTTTCGGTGGTGGCGGTTCAGGCGGATGACTTGATTGTTCTTGATCAACTGCCCGCGAATCTCGGCAGACTCCACCTGGCCGTGAGTCGGTGGTGTCAGGTCCCTCAGTGCTTCCAGTATGGAAATCTCAGGCTCGTTGCCTGACCGCTCGACAAGCCAGCTCAAACCCGACTCGAGCACGCGCGCACTTTGGGCATAAGTGTCTATGGGAGAGGTATGCAGATCCAGTTGGTCGGAGTTGGGGATGCTGAACGAAACTTCGAAACTGTTGTAGGCAAAGCGCGTGGCAGGAAGATCGTATGATTTCCTGAAACTCTCTTCCGGCCTCCCTTGCGAGACGCTTTGCGTGACGACTTCGAGGATTTTCTTGAGCGCGCTTGCCGGGCTGTTGACCGCTCGTGCAATCACGCTGGCGGGTACTGCGCCTTCCTTCAGACCCGGCCCGATGAGGCGATAGGAAAGCAGCGGCATATGCTCTGGGCAAAGGGTGGCATGGGGTTCTGGCTTGAACTGAAGGGGTACGTCATCCAGGCTTTCCAGGCTCCAGGCCATGGCGGGGGACATGTCGTAGTGCATATCGACCACCCAGAGCCAACTCTGTTTGAGCAGGTCATGGACAGTTTTGTGCCCAGCTTTCAACTGTTGGATCAGAGAGGGGCTGGTGGGGGTAACCAGATAGCGAATCAACTTATCTTCGCGGTCTTCCTCGCTTTCGTACCAGAAACGCAGGAGGGAATCGCTTCCCAAGGTGGTAAATATCTTGGGGCCGTCGAACTCGTAAAGGACCTCCGCGATATGCAGCTTCTCAAAGGGCCGGGGGCTGATGGGGTTAGAGGTAACGGACCACAGCATGCTCAAACCTCCGCCATCGAGAACAGAAGCTTGCGCTCGACGTCCTTGCATGGCCACCACGTCATATGGAGAGGGTTGCGCTTTGCCGGTGTCTGCAGAATCTTTCCGTGGCTTGGCTCGAGCCTGGCAGTAGCAATGTACTTCCCAAGTCTTGGGAACAATGATTGCTGATGGCTGCAGCTGGCAAGGTCGGGAAATACGGACAACCCATGGCGAATGCAGGCATTTTCGCCGGTTGCGTCAGCGGCCCGGCCACGCTCCGCCTGCGAGAGGCAATCCTGTTCGTGCACGGGGTTGTTGAGTGAAACCATATAAATCATACCGGAGCAGCTCACAGCCGCTGGTAGCGGACAGTTGTCGGGCAGCCCATCAGGAAAGGTCATCGGTGCATCCTTGTCGTGTCTGGCATTCTAGGTCCATGGTCGTGGTGCGTCCATGTGGCATGACTTGGCGTTCGATGATGGCTTGCAAGCGGGCAGTGTTTTTACCGGAGTGTTTTTTGCGCACTTGCTGCATCGGACCTGACTGTAGATGCAAATTGAGGAGCCAGCTGCTGATCTGAACGTCAGAATGGCTGTGTTTGGTGTAGGTCATTTCTGTATCACTGTTGGCGCCATTGCGCGCAAGCCCGCTCCTACAGATGGCAAGCAGGGTTTTTATACCGTTGGGGAGCTGCGTCAGACACATCGAGGCGAACGGCGCAGTAGCTATGGCATGATGCTCGGCCCCGCACGCGATTGACGTCGGTCTTGAAAGGAGAACTCAAATGCCCTCGTCCCCACCCAACGACCTGCCGGTCTATCGCCTGATCACCGGCAAGGACGACGCCAGTTTCTGCCAGCGCATTTCCGAGAGCCTGGCCTTGGGCTATCAGCTTTACGGTTCACCCAGCGTGACCTTCGATAGCAGCAAGGGATATGTAGTGGCTGCGCAGGCGGTACTGTGGCCAGTCCATGGCGCCGCCTCTCAAGGGTGACATGATGCGCACTGTGGTCACCCTGCGTCCGGCCTGTGTCGAAGAGGCTGGCGAAATAGCAGAGTTGGTCGCTGAAGCGTACACCCCCTATATCGCACGAATCGGCCGTAAGCCAGCCCCCATGCTGGATGACTATGCGCAGGTCATACGTGACGACGATGTGTTCGTGGCCATGCAGGCCAGGAGTATCGCTGGCGTTCTTGTTGTACGCCGTGAAAAGGGCGACCTGCTACTGGTGAACGTTGCCGTACGACCTGCATGCAAAGGGCAGGGTATCGGTCGACACATGCTCGATTTTGCCGAGGCCCATGCACGTGCAGCAGGGTGTGCGGCGATCAGGCTCTACACCCATGAGCGGATGGCGGAGAACATCGGGATCTATCAGAGGCTCGGCTACCGCGAAACCCATCGCGCAGAGGTAGATGGTTTCTCCCGGGTATTCATGTGCAAACCGTTGGCGGTGAGCGTTCGGCGTCCAGCCGACCCTGGCTGTGATAGTTGAGGAAGTCGCCCATCGCCTCGGTGAGTGCTGATTGTGCGGCGATGCGCCAGAACACCCGTCTGCCGAGTACGGGTTCCAAATAGCTGATCAGCGCCTGCGCTGCATTATGGTTGCCTGACTCCAGCCAGTGGCGGAGCAATGCTGCATTTTCCTGCCGGGAGAGTCTGGCGCCTTGTGTCAGCAACAGGGCGTAGCGGGTATTGATAGACCACAGGTCCTTCAGAAAGGCGATGCGCTCCAGGCTGGGGAGTGTGGCGAGCCAGTTTCTGACCTGTTTGTCGACTGGCCCATTGCCAACGTGCCTGGCCAGGTACTCTGGGGTGAAGGCTGGGGCGGTCAACTGTGGCTCCTGAAATCTTGCTTCCATGTATAGACGCCGGATCGGCTATCCCTGGAGCGTCTTGTCTTTCTGAACAGCTGATAGTGCGAGTATGGCGAGATCCTTCGACGCTTCACAGCCTTTGGTAGCTCCACGTAGGCAGTGCATGACATTTTCATCGGCAGGGTGTGACGCATGGGGTCACATATGATACTTTGCCATGTGTGACGCGTGGGGTCACACTCCGGTTTTGTCGCATGGAACGGATGCGTGCCCCATGCTCATCAGCTTTCGCCACAAAGGCCTGCGGCTCTTCCACGAAACGGGTAATACCCGCGGCATTCAGGCTGCCCATGTCCAGCGACTGCGGCGACAGTTGCAGTTCCTCGACAGTGCCGTGGTCGCCGAGGACATGAATGTGCCTGGCTGGCAGTTGCACCCGCTCAAAGGAGAGCGGCTCGGTTTCTGGTCGATAAGCGTGTCCGGCAATTGGCGCCTGGTATTCCGTTTCACAGGCTTTGATGTCGAACTGGTCGACTATCTCGACTACCACTGACAAGGGGCAAGATCATGGCTATGCACAACCCGCCTCACCCCGGCGAAACCCTGCGTGAAGATGTCCTGCCGACCTTGGGCTTGACGGTCAAGGCGTTCGCCGAGCATCTGGGTTTCTCGCGTGAGGCGCTGTCGCGGGTCCTTCATGGCCGAGCGGCGGTTTCTCCGGACCTGGCGGTACGCCTGGAAATGGCCGGCATCAGCACGGCGCGGCTGTGGCTGACGATCCAGGTGGACTACGACATCTGGCAGGCGCGCCAGCGCCAGCAACCGGTGATCACGCGGTTGCATCAAGCCGCTTGAGAAAAAGCCCGGGGTTCAGGCCCCGGGCTTTTACCTGAGCGTCAGCCGAGGCTGTCAGGCCACTGCCTCACGACCGGCACTGGCCACCTTGGTATGGCGCAAGGTCGGAATCAGGAACGCAATAGCCAGCACGCACGCGCTGACCAGCATCACGAAGCCACCGTCCCAGCCGAAGTGGTCGACGGTGTAGCCCATCGCCGCGCTGGCTGCGACCGAGCCACCCAGGTAACCGAACAACCCGGTGAAGCCCGCCGCGGTACCGGCGGCTTTCTTCGGCGCCAGTTCCAGCGCCTGCAGGCCGATCAGCATCACTGGTCCGTAGATCAGGAAGCCGATGGCGAACAACGCGATCATGTCGATGGTCGGGTTGCCCGGTGGGTTGAGCCAGTACACCAGGGTGGCCACGGTCACCAGGGCCATGAACACGATGCCGGTCAGGCCACGGTTGCCGCGGAAGATCTTGTCGGACATCCAGCCGCACAGCAGGGTGCCGGGGATGCCGGCCCACTCGTAGAAGAAGTAGGCCCACGAGGTGGTGTCGACGCTGAAGTGCTTGGCTTCCTTCAGGTAGGTCGGCGCCCAGTCCAGCACGCCGTAGCGCAGCAGGTAGACGAACACGTTGGCCAGGGCGATGTACCACAGCAGTTTGTTGCACAGCACGTACTGGACGAAGATCTGCTTGGCGCTGAACTCCTGCTCGTGGCTCTCATCGTAGCCTTCGGGGTAGTCGTTCTTGTACTGCTCGACCGGCGGCAGGCCGACCGATTGCGGGGTGTCGCGCATGGTGGCGAAAGCGAACACGGCCACCAGCACGGCAACCGTGGCGGGCACGTAGAAGGCCGCATGCCAGTCGTTGGTCCAGGCCAGGCCCAGCAGGAACAGCGGGCCGATCAGGCCGCCGCCGACGTTATGGGCGACGTTCCATACCGACACCACGCTGCCGCGCTCTTTCTGCGACCACCAGTGCACCATGGTCCGCCCGCTTGGCGGCCAGCCCATGCCCTGGGCCCAGCCGTTGATGAACAGCAGCACGAACATGATTGTCACGCTGGACGTGGCCCAATGCGCGAAACCGAAAATGAACATCACCCCGGCCGAGATCAGCAGGCCGAAGGGCAGGAAGTAGCGTGGGTTGGAGCGGTCCGAGACCAGGCCCATGAGGAACTTGGACAAACCGTAGGCGATGGCGATGGCGGAGATCGCCAGGCCCAGCTGGCCGCGGGTGTAGCCCTCTTCCTCGATGAGGTAGGGCATGGCCAGGGAGAAGTTCTTGCGCAGCAGGTAGTAGCCGGCATAGCCGAAGAAGATCCCGGCGAAGATTTGCCAGCGCAGGCGGCGATAGGTGCTGTCGACGCGCTCGTCGGGCAGCGGCGCCTGGTGCGCGGCAGGGCGGAAGAAGGCAAACATGTGAAGCTCCCAGCTTGTTATAGGTATGCGAAAACGAATTTTACATTTTCGTTACAGAAAAAATACCGGTTCTGCTGGGAAATACTGTTGTTTTGTGAACCTTGGCCAGCGCTATCCGCAGCCGAGCCCTCTCCCGCGCGACTTGCGCGCAAGAGGGGCTGCTACGGGGGAGGGTGGTGGTCGACACTGGCTAGGCTCTTTGTCGATCGACGATCCTGGGTCGAGGGTGCTTAGGTGAGGATCGTGATCGAGGTGCAATAGTTCAGTGGCGTTCGCCGTTGGCTTTACCGGCGCCTGCGGGAGCCTGGGTCTTGCCTGGGAAATTCAGTCGAGCACGGGCCGCAGGAAGCTGCGTTCATAGCTGAGGATGAAACGCTGCTCGGTGGCCAGGGCAAAGGCGGCGATGCACTCGGGGTCGGTTTCCGAGGCTTTGCGGTACTCCTCGTAGGCCGCCAGGCTGGGGAAGCTGAACAGCGCGTAGGCGACATTGTTGGCGCCTTCGCTGGGCAGGAAGTAGCCGTGATGGCTGCCGCCCATGCGGTTGACCAGGCCGATCCACAGCTTGCCGTAGGCTTCGAAGGCGGGGACCTGGTAGGGATCGATGATGTACTTGAGGTGGCAGGTGATCATTGCACGCAATCCTTTGGGTGAGCTGGGTGGCTCACCTTACAGGGCGTGAACGTAGGTAGCTAGGGCTTGGCCTGGCGCCAGATCAACTGCTCGGTGGGATAACCCTGCTTGCGCGCCAGCGCCAGCAACTGGTCACGGGTCTGGTCACTGACGGTGGGGGTGCGCGACAGCAGCCACAGGTATTCGCGGTTCGGGTGGCCAACCACGGCCACGCGGTAATCCACGTCGTGATACAGCACCCAGTACTCGCCCTTGGTCAGGTCCGGTGCCAGGCGGCTGAACCAGTTGTCGAAGCGTACCCAGAGCTTGTCGGTGCGGCCGGGCACCTGCGTCTCGGCGATGCCATTGGCCTGGTTCCATTGGCCGTCGTTTTCCAGGCAGCGGTTGGTGACGTCGATGCGCCCGTCCTCGCGCAGGCCATAACGGGCCTCGGACTGCACGCAGTTGCGCTGGAAGAACATCGGCAGGCGCGCCAGTTCGTACCAGGTGCCCTGGTAGCGCTGGAGCTCGACCTGTTGCGTGGTGGGCGGTGGCTGCTCGTCGCGGGCGCTGGTGCAGCCCGTGAGCGCGAGGGTGAGGCAGCAGCAAAACGGCACGGCCAGGCGCATCGCCATGGGAAACCTCCTGAAGGGGGGAAAGGCTCACATGGCTTTCGATGCGCGGGCCGGCCAAAGGTTTTACTGGGCTGGGCGGGAAGTTTCCACGCTCAGTACTTCGGTAAAGATGGCTTCGACGGTCTGGTCGACCTTGAGGTTTTTCATCCGTGCCTGCAGCTCGGGGTTCTCGACCTTGACCACCTGTAGTTTGCCTTCGGGCGGCAGCAGGGTGACTTCATGAGTGTTGAGGTCGATCTTCTTGATCTGCGAGGTGACCTTGACCTGGCGGAAAGCCTCGCCACCAGGGTTGGGGTTGGCCGCGGTGGCGCGGATGGTGCCCGATTCCTCGGAGGCCTTGGGCGCGCCGCCGACATTGGTGTTCAGTACATAGGCGATGGCACGGGTGACTTTGATGTCGACCTGGTCGCCGACCTTGAGGTTGGGCAAGGCCTTGGCCTGTTCGGTGAGCTGGAAGGTCACGTCCTTATCGTGGGGCCCTTTGACCGTGACCTGGCGGTTGGGCAGGTCGATCTTGGTCACTTCGGTGGTGATATGGCTTTCCAGCGCCTCGCTGGCGATGGGCAGTTCGGCGGCGTGGGCGGCGAGGCTGGTCGCGCCGATGAGCGAGGTGAAAGCGATGGCGCGGGCGAGGGTCGAGTTCATTGGCCTGTCTTCCTTGTGGTCGATACCGAGGGGTGGTTCGCGTTGAGCAAGCATAGACAGTAGTTGGCCGGTGTGTGGCCCGCTCACAAGGCTGGCTGTTCCAGGGCCTTGGCGGCGGACACGCTCACAGCTCCGGGCAGTGTCACGGCATTCTTGGCGGCCAGCACTTCGGCCATCACGCTCACTGCGATCTCCGCCGGGGTCTTGCTGCCGATGTAGATGCCGATGGGGCCATGCAGTCGTTGCAACGAGGCCTCGCTCTCGCCGAAATGCTCGATCAAGCGCTCGCGGCGCAGCTGGCTGTTGCGCCGCGAGCCGATGGCGCCAATGTAGAACGCCGGGCTGTGCAGGGCCTCGAGCAGCGCCAGGTCGTCGAGCTTGGGGTCGTGGCTGACGGCGATGATGCAGGTGCGCAGGTCTGCGTTGAAGGCGCGTACCGCATCGTCCGGCATGCCCTTGAGGTGCTCGACGCCGGCCACCGCCCAGGTGGCCATGTGTTCGGGGCGAGGGTCGCACACCGCCACCCGGAAGCCGTTGAACAAGGCCATGGTCGCCAGGTACTCGGCCAGGGCCCCGGCGCCGATCAGCAGCATGCGGTAGCCGGGGCCGAGGGTGTTGACCATGTGCTGGCCATCGAAACTGAACTGCTCGGGCGTGGCGGTGGCGGCCAGGCTCACCACGCCGCTTTGCAGGGCCAGTCGGCGGCGCATCAGCCGGCCCTGGTCGAGGTGCTCCAGCAGTTGCTGCAGCGGCAATACTGCCGGTTCGAATTCCAGGATCAGTTCCAGGGTGCCACCGCAGGGCAGGCCAAAGCGGTGGGCCTCGTCGGCGCTGACGCCATAGCGGATCACCTCGGGCCTGCCCAGGGGCAGGCCGGGGCCACCATAGGCGGTGGTGTAGCGATGGATCAGGTCGTCCTCGATACAGCCACCGGACACGCTGCCGACCACCCGCCCATCGTTGCGCAGCGCCATCATCGAGCCGACCGGGCGAGGGGAGGAGCCCCAGGTGCGGGCGACAGTGGCGAGCAGCACGCGGTGCCCGGCCTGGAGCCAGTCGTGGGTGGTGCGCAGGACCAGCAGGTCGATGCTTTCCATGGTGTCCTCGGTATTTCAGTTGACTGTGATCGGGGCCGCTGCGCGGCCCATCGCCGCGGTTCGTCGCCACGACAAGCCGGCTCCCACTCCGAACGCATCGGTTTGAAGGCCTGCGCTGTACCTGTGGGAGCCGGCTTGCCGGCGATGGCGGTATCAGCGCATATGCAGGATGATCGGGCTGCTGCTGGCAGGGTCGGTATGCACGCGCAGCTCGCCCACCGCCTTGGCCTGCACCGCGCCACCCTGATTGCCCCAGGCACTGCGGGCGAAACTCAGCACCTCGGCGATCTCCCGGTCCGACAACTGCTCACGGAACGCCGGCATGCGGTAGGCGTCCGGCACCCCGGCGGCGACGATGCGCTGCGAGCCGTTGAGGGTGATGTTGATCGCCGAGGCATTCTCTGCGGCCAGCATCGAGGTGGCCCCCGCCAGCGGCGGCATCCACTCGGCCTGGCCCTTGCCATCCGCACCATGGCAGCTGGCGCAACGGGTCGCGTAGGTGTGCGCGCCGGGCGCATCAGGCGCGGCGGCCGTCGCCTGGTACTGCCAGGGTGCGCCATCACGCCGAGGGTCGCCGGGCAATGCCTTGAGGTAGCGGGCGATCGCGCCCAGGTCGTCGTCGCTCATGAACTGCGTGGAGTTGTTGAACGCCTCGGTCATCGAGCCGTACACCACTGCATGGCGATTGCGCCCGGTCTTGAGGAACTGCACGATCTCGGCTTCGCTCCAGCGCCCGAGCCCGGTGTTGTGATCCTGGCGCAGGCTCGGCGCGTACCAGCCATCGAGCAGGGCCCCGGCGAGGAACGGCGCGCCGCTTTCGTCCAGGGCTTTCTCGTTGAAGGCCAGGCCCCGAGGCGTATGGCAACTGCCGCAGTGGCCGGGGCCCTGGACGATGTAGGCGCCGCGATTCCACAGCGGATCCTGGTCGGGTTTCTGCGCATAGGCGGTGGTCGGTGCGAAGAGGCCGTTCCACAGGGCGATGGGCCAGCGCAGGTTCAATGGCCAGGGAATGCTGCTGGGAATATTGGCTTCGGCTGCCGGTTGCACGCCCTTCATGAAGAACGCGTAGAGCGCGCGCACATCGTCATCGCTGAGCTTGGCATAGGACGGGTAGGGCATGGCTGGGTATAGCCTTCGCCCTCCCGGCGCCACGCCCTGGCGCACGGCGCGGTCGAAGTCGGCCAGGCTGTAGGCGCCGATGCCGTGCTCGCGGTCCGCGGTGATGTTGGTGGCATGGATCGCCCCCAGCGGCGTGGCCATTTCCAGGCCTCCGGCAAAGGGCGCCTTGCCCGGCAGGCTGTGGCAGGCCACGCAGTCGCTGAGGCGGGCGACGTATTCACCGCGGCTGACCAGGGCGGCGTCGGCGCTGTCCGAGGCGCTGAAGGGCGTGGCAGGCTCGCGGGTGACGTACCAGGCCAGCAG
This sequence comes from Pseudomonas sp. CCOS 191, assembly GCF_001007005.1. NCBI lineage: Bacteria > Pseudomonadati > Pseudomonadota > Gammaproteobacteria > Pseudomonadales > Pseudomonadaceae > Pseudomonas > Pseudomonas sp. CCOS 191. Next base: position 3,906,514 of record NZ_LN847264.1, on the reverse strand, counting down.
GCCTGCCGCGACCAGGCACGGCAAGGCCAGCCAGCCTGCGGTTCTTGCGAATCGGCTGTTGTTCATGGGCTGTCCTTGTCGTGTCAGCTGAAGGTATGGCGGCTCAGGGGCATGCTGCGCACGCGCTGGCCGGTGAGCTGGGCCACGGCGTTGGCCACCGCAGGCGCCACCGCCGGCAGCGGCGGTTCACCGATGCCGCCCATCTTCGCCCCGCTCTCGACGATGCGCACATGCACCCGGGCCATGCGCGACGGCGGCAACACCGGGTACAGGTCGTAGTTGCGCGCCCGTGGCATGCCGTTCAGCCACACCGATTCTTCCAGCAGCACCTGGGACAGGCCCAGGGATACCGCGCCGTTGACCTGGGCCTCGATGATCGCCGGGTTGACGATGCTGCCCGGGTCGATGGCCTGCCAGATGTCGTGCACCTTGACCTGGCCGCTCTCCAGCGACACTTCGGCGATGACCGCCGCCTCCGAGCCGAACGGCGAGGCCATGGCTACGCCGCGGGCGCGCTTGCTGCCGTCCTCGGCGGTGAACGGGCCGCGCTTCCAGCCGCCGGACAGCTCGCCCACCGCCTGCAGCAGGGTGGTCAGGCGCGGGTTGTCGCGCAGCAGTTGCAGGCGCAGCTCGAAGGGATCGTGGCCGCCCTTGTCGGCCAGCTCGTCGAGGAACGACTCGTAGAAGAAGTCGTTCAGCGAATTGCCCACCGAGCGCCAGTAGCCGAGCATGGCCGGGCCTTTGACATAGATCTGCGCGATACGCTTGTTGGCGATGGCGTAGGCCTTGCCCGACAGCCCTTCGAGGGCGGTGGGGTCGACCGTGTCGCCCTGCTTGCCGGCAATGGCCTCGGTCGGGCCTTCGGTGGCGCTGATCGCCTCGATGGCCACCGGCAGGCCTTTCTCGTCCAGCGCGGCGCGGAACTTGACCACGGCCATGGGGCGCATGGCATCGCGCAGGAACTCTTCCTCGCGGCTCCAGATCAGTTTCACCGGCCTGCCGACCGCCTTGGCCAGGGCGATGGCCTGCGGGTAGGGGTTGGCCGAGTCGTACAGGAAGTGCCGACCGAAGAAACCGCCGAGGAGTGGCGAATGCAGGGTGATCCGCGCCGGGTCCAGGCCGGTGCGCTTGGCGATGTCGTCGCGGAACATGTCCTGGGCCTGGTTGGGCAGCCACACTTCCAGCGAGCCGTCGGGGTTGAAACGGGCGGTGGCGGAGGGCGGTTCCAACTGCGCGTGGTTGAGGAACTGGTTGTGGTAGGTGGCCTCGACCTTGGTCTTGGCCGCGGCCAGGGCGCCGGCGACATCGCCATGGTTTTCCTCGTCGCGGCTCGGCCCGGTCTGGGCGGCCAGGTGTTCGCGCCAGCCATCGCTGGAAAAGTCGGCAGGCATAGGCCGCACCTGGCTGTCGGCGGCCACTTCCTTCCAGTCCACCTGCAGCGCTTCCACCGCACGCTTGGCGTGCCACCAGCGTTCGGCGACCACGGCGACCGCACCGGGCAGTTGATGCACCGAGTGCACACCCTTCATCGCCTTGACCTGTTCCTCGTTGCGCAGGTTGCCTACGGTCATGCCCAGGCGCGGCGCATGCTGCACCGCGGCGTGGAGCATGCCGTCGACCTTGACGTCGATGCTGTAGACGGCCTTGCCGGTGGACTTGTCGTAGGCGTCGAGGCGCTGCACCGGCTTGCCGATCCAGCGGAACTGGCTGGGGTCGCGCAGCTTGACGCTGGCAGGGTCCGGCACCGGCAGGTCCATGGCCTTGGCGGCCAGTTCGCCGTAGCCCAGCGCACGGCCCGAGGCCGCGTGCACCACCTTGCCAGGCTCGGTGCTCAGTTCACCAACTGGCACCCCCAACTGCTCGGCGCCGGCCTGCAGCAGCATGGCGCGGGCCAGGGCGCCGAGGCGACGCATGGTCGGGTAGCTCATGCGCACCGACATGCTGCCGCCGGTGATGCGCAGGCCGTTCTCCATCACCACGTAGGCCTCGCCCGCTGGCGCGCTTTCGACCACGAAGGTGGCCGGGTCGGCGTCCAGTTCCTCGCCGATGATCTGCGCCATGGCCGTGTTGACGCCTTGCCCGCCCTCCATGAACGGGCTGAGCAGGTGCACGCTGCCGTCCGCGCGGATTTCCAGGAAGGCCGGCACCTGGGTGCCACGCTCGGGGGATGTGGCGGCGGCCTGCACCCGCGCCGAGCCCAGCGGCAGGCCAAAACCCAGCACCAGGGCACCGATGGCGCTGCCGGCGAGAAAACGCCGGCGCGACAGGTTGACCGTTTCGCCGCTGCGCAGCCGTGCCAGGTCGTCAGGGGTGTCGATACGCGCGTTCATCAGGCGTTCTCCCCTTGGGCCAGTTCGTGCACGGCGGCATGGATGGCGTTGTAGGTACCGCAGCGGCACAGGTTGACCATGGCCGCGTCGATCTGTTCGGTACTGGGCTTGGGGGTGTGCTTGAGCAGCGCGGTGGCCGCCATCACCTGGCCGGACTGGCAGTAGCCGCACTGGGCCACCTGGTGCTCGACCCAGGCGGCGACCACGCGCTTGCCCACGGCGTCGGCTTCGATGGCCTCGATGGTGGTGACTTCACGACCGACCACGCCGGCCACCGGGGTGACGCAGGCGCGCACCACATTGCCGTCCACCAGCACCGAGCAGGCGCCGCATTGGGCCAGGCCGCAACCGTACTTGGTGCCGGTCAGGCCCAGGTCGTCGCGGATCACCCAGAGCAAGGGCGTGTCGGCGTCAGCCTCGACCTGGTAGGTCTGCTGGTTGATTCTTAGTTCCATGGGCTCACCTGCTGATCATCGGTTCTGGAAGCGGGGAATACGCTGTTCCCCAATCCAGAAACGCTAGCACATGGCCCCGTTGCGCAATCGATGCACCCCGCAGGTTCAGAGGATCAGGCAAGCAATCCGGCGGAATGCGCAAGCCCCCTCAATCGATGCGCGGGTGCTGCTGGGCCAGGGTCTTGCGCTTGGCCTCCAGCTCGGCGATCTGCGCGTCGATGTCCTCGATCTTCTGTTCGATATTGTCGTGGTGCTCCTGCAGCAGTTCGCGGGCTTCGTCGATATCCGAGGCGGCCGGGGCGGCGCCGCGCAACGGACGGTTGGCGGTCTCCTTCATGGTCAGGCCGGTGAGCAGGCCGATCACGGCGATCACCATCAGGTAGTAGGCCGGCATGTACAGGTTGTCGGTGGTTTCCACCAGCCAGGCGGCGAGGGTCGGGGTCAGGCCGGCGATCAGCACCGAGATGTTGAAGGCGCTGGCCAGGGCGCTGTAGCGGATGTGGGTGGGGAACATCGCCGGCAGGGTCGAGGCCATCACGCCGATGAAGAAGTTCAGCAGCACGGCGAGGATCAACAGGCCGGCGAAGATCACCGCCAGCTTGCCGCTGGTGATCAGCATGAACGCCGGGATCGCCAGGGCGAACAGCCCGACGCTGCCGATGATGATGAATGGCTTGCGCCCCCACTTGTCGCTGAGCAGGCCGATGATCGGCTGCACGAAGAGCATGCCGACCATGATCGCGATGATGATCAGCACGCCGTGGTCTTCGCTGTAGTGCAGGTTGTGCGAGAGGTAGCTGGGCATGTAGGTGAGCAGCATGTAGTAGGTGACGTTGGTGGCGATCACCACGCCGATGCAGGTCAGCAGGCTGCGCCAGTGCTGGGTCGCCACCTCTTTGAACGACACTTTCGGGCCGCTGGCCAGGCCTTCGCGGTCACCTTGCTCGAGTTTTTCGACGTGTTGCTGGAAGGCCGGGGTTTCTTCCAGCGCGTGGCGCAGGTACAGGCCGATCAGGCCCAGCGGCAGGGCCAGGAAGAACGGCAGGCGCCAGCCCCATTCGAGGAACTGTTCCTCGCCGAGGAGCGTCGAGATCAACACCACCACGCCGGCGCCGAGGACAAAGCCGGCGATCGAGCCGAAGTCCAGCCAGCTGCCGAGGAAGCCGCGCTTGCGGTCCGGGGCGTATTCGGCGACGAAGATCGAGGCACCGGTGTATTCACCGCCCACCGAGAAGCCCTGGGCCATCTTCGCCAGCAACAGCAGGATCGGCGCCCAGATGCCGATGCTCGCGTAGGAGGGGATCAGGCCGATGGCGAAGGTGCTCAGGGACATGATCACGATGGTCGCCGCCAGCACTTTCTGGCGCCCGTAGCGGTCGCCCAGGGCGCCGAAGAACAGCCCGCCCAGCGGGCGGATCAGGAAGGGCACGGAGAAGGTGGCCAGCGCCGCGATCATCTGCACGCCGGGGCTGGCGTTGGGGAAGAACACCTTGCCCAGGGCATAGGCGACGAAGCCGTAGACGCCAAAGTCGAACCATTCCATCGCGTTGCCCAGGGCGGCGGCGGTGATGGCCTTGCGCATCTTGGCGTCGTCGACGATGGTGATGTCCTTCAAACCGATGGGCTTGACGGGTTTTCTGCGTGATTTCATGGGCCGTTGTCCTTGAAGGCTTGGGGCATGGCCATGGTTTGGCCGGCCTTGTACCTAGGGTCAGATACAACGGTGCGCTAAATAATTCCCTGCTAGATCATTTGTGTGCGGCACGGATGGCCCTGGCGCGGGACAAAACCGCCTTTACCGTCAGGCCTTTCAAGGTGATCGTCGCGACGGCTTCTGCACCTGTGATGGCATTTTGATTTTCAGGGTGCGCAGCCGCTATCCTTGCGCCTGCATTCATCAAGGAAGAACCATGCGTCTGTCGTCCTGCCTCAAATCGGTTGTCGCCCTGTCACTTGCCGGCCTGCTCGGCGCCTGCTCCAACTACCACTACAAGGAATACCAGGGCGACTGGGCGCCGGAAACGGTGACGCCCCATGATCTGTCCGGTAACCAGGCCGACGCACCGGTCGTGTACTTCGCCACTGTCCGTTACCGAGCCTTGGGCGTGCCGTTCCATCGGCTACTGCTGGCCACCCATGTCGATGACCAATTGCTCGAAGGGGCCGGGCGCCGGTCGATCCTCGATATTGCAGGCAAGCAGGCGCTGCGGCTGAAGCCGGGCAAGCACTCGCTGAGTTGGTGCTGGGCCTCGATGAATGCGCTGGGAACCGGTGGCGGTAAATGCGGTTTCACCGCGCGTGACGTCGAGTTTCGTGCAGGCAAGCGCTACATCGTCGACTTTGACACGGTTGATGCCATCAATGGCCCACCCGGGCGAGAGACGATGACCATCACCATTACCTCCGAGATTCGCGACCTCGATACCCAGGAGGTGGTCTACCCGCCCAAGGGTAGCGAAGCGTTGACCAAGAGCATGGACGGTTGATTGCCAGTGACGCCCACGCTGAAACCGCGTCGTACCCACAAGGCGGCCCAGGTAATGGCACAGTATTGATTGGCCCGAAATAGATGTGGGGCCTTGTGTGGTGATGCGCCGCCTGTGCGGCGCTCGATCTCGCAGGCGCTGCACTAAGCTCGTCGAACACCTGGAAAAATATACGTTCCAGAGCCAATCACTCTTGATTATATGGCGCAACTTTTGCGCAATTTTCAACCCACTTATCTCCCGCTCAATCTGCCGATAAAGCAGAAAGTTGACCAGCTATCCTCCCTTACGACTAAAGTCCGGTGTCTCCTGCTCGTGTCTACAAGTACCGTGGGGCCAGACAGTCATCAAGTTCGATTGTTGGACAATTCGATCCCTCCACCCCATACCCGCTTTACCACGGGCTATCAAGTGACCATGCGGTCATGCCCGGCGCCATGTGGTAATTAGCAGTCGTTAACTTTTCCGTGAGCGTTTCAACAAACAACGCTCAACTTTCTAAAGTTATTGCGCGTGTGCCGATAACCCTCGGTGACCGTGCTGGGAAGTTCCAAGTACTGCGATTCTCGCTGTGCCTTTGCCTGCGAATGGGTGTTGTATGCCGTACCTGTCTGCTGTTGATCGTCGTCAATTAATGCTGTCTGTCGCACTGGCTTGCCTGTGCGCCGGCAACCTGCATGCCGAGACATTTACGCCCGGCCAGGAAGTGTTGCGCCAACAGCAACAGCAACAACAGGACCTGCAGCAACTGCAACTGGAACAACGCCGCCGTCAACTGCAGCGCGGTGCGTTCACCGGGCCCGATACTTCCGCGCAGGTCCCCCAGGCCGCGGCCCCGGACACGCACTGCTGGCCGCTGGCCGGGGTGCGGGTGGGCGGCGTTACCCTGATCGACCGTGCCACCCTCGATGCGCGCATCGATCCGCTGGTGGCGGCGTGCATGGGCGTGGGGCAGATCAACCAGCTGCTGGCGAGTATCACCGCGCTGTACCTGGAAAAGGGCTATATCGCCAGCCGGCCCTACCTGAGCAGCGCCCCGGCAGCCGGGCAGTCGCTGGACATCCTGGTGGACGAGGGCTACCTGGAGGCCATCGAACTGGCCGACCAGCACCTGCCGGTGTCGCTGGCCGGGGCCTTCCCCGGCATGCTCGGCGAGCCGCTGAACCTGCGTGACCTGGAGCAGGGCCTGGACCAGCTCAACCGCCTGCGCTCGGTCGACCTGACCGCCGACATCGCCCCCGGCAGCCAGCCGGGCGCCTCGCGGATCATCCTGCGCCCGCGCAGCGCCGGCCAGCCACGGGTGGCCGTGGGCCTGGGCCTGGACAACCTTGGCAGCGCCAGCACCGGGCGTGACCGTCGCGTGCTCAGCCTGGGCCTGGATAACCCGCTGGCACTCAACGACCTGCTCAGCCTGTCGGCCAGCGATACCCTCAACCAGGGCGACCGTTACAGCCGCAACGCCAGCCTGTACTACGCGATCCCCTATGGCTACTGGACCTTCAGCCTGTTCGCCAGCCATGCCGAGTACCGCTCGCCGGTCAAGCTCAGCACGCTGACCCTGCATAGCCGCGGCATCACCGACCAGCTCAGCCTGCGCGGCGAGCGCGTGCTGTGGCGCGACCAGCGCCATCAACTGAGCGCCATCCTGCAACTGGCGCACAAGGATGTCGACAGCGAGTTCGCCAAGGTCCGCCTGGACGTGCAGAGCCCGACGCTGACCGTGGCCGAGGCCGGGCTCAACCTGTTCTGGCTCGACCACGCGGTGTGGAACCTGGACCTCAACTATGCCCAGGGGCTGCATTGGTTCGGTGCCGACGATGACGCCGATCGCCCGGTGCCCGACCTGCCCATGGCGCAGTTCCACAAGTACCGCGCCGGCCTCAGCCAGTGGCGTAATGGCCAGCTGCTGGGCCAGGCCTGGCAGTGGCAGAGCCAGCTCAACCTGCAGTACAGCCCCGACCCGCTGCCGGCCATCGAACAGTTGCTCGGCACCGACGATTCGGCCGTGCGCGGCTACCGCATCAGCAGCCTGTCCGGCGCCAGTGGGGCGGTATGGCGCAACACCCTGCGCCTGCCGCTGCGGGCTCAGGGGCCGTTGAGCATCACCCCTCGGCTGGGCCTGGACCACGGCTGGATCAAGGCCGACCACGGCGCCGCCAGCCAGCGCCTGAGCGGCGCGAGCCTGGGCGTGAACCTGGGCTGGAAGGCGCTGCAGCTGGACATCGACTACCAGCGCAGCCTCAACACGCCCCGCGGTTACCAGCGCGAGCCCGAAGTCTGGCTGTTGCGGGCCGCCGTGCAGATTTGAGCGCACCGATTCAGCAGTACCTACATGGAGAGTGACCTATGCCCAAGACCCCCTTTACCTTCAATTTGTCCCCGCAAGGCAAGCTGCGCTGGGCGATCGCCAGCCTGCTGCTGGCCACCAGCCTGCCCCAGGCGCTGGCCGGCGGCGTGGTGGTCGCCCCCGGGCCTGGGGGCACGGCGCAACTGCAGACTCAGGGCGGCGTGCCCATCGTCAATATCGTTGCCCCCAACGGCGCGGGCCTGTCGCATAACCAGTTCCTCGACTACAACGTCGACCGCCAGGGCCTGGTACTGAACAACGCCCTGCAGGCCGGGCACTCGCAGCTGGCCGGCGAGCTGGCGGCCAACCCGCAGTTCCAGGGCCAGGCGGCGAGCGTGATCCTCAATGAAGTGGTCAGCCGCAATGCCTCCGCCATCAATGGCGCCCAGGAAATCTTCGGCCGTGCCGCCGACTACGTGCTGGCCAACCCCAACGGCATCTCGGTCAATGGCGCCAGCTTCATCAACGCGCCCAACGCCAGCCTGGTGGTGGGCCGCCCCGAACTGGAAGCGGGCCGGCTCAAGGCCCTGGGCACCCAGGACGCCAGCGGCCAGTTGCAGGTGCAGGGCGCCGGCCTGCGCAACGACGGCGGTTCGGTCAACCTGATCGCCCCGCGCATCGACAGCCAGGGCCGCCTGGATGCCCAGGACCAGCTCAACCTCACCGTGGGCCGCAACCAGGTGGATTACGCCAGCGGCCAGGTCAAGGTGCTCGACGGCGGCGCGGCCAGCGGCGAGCAGCGTATCGACGCCAGCCTGTTCGGCGCGATGCAGGCCGGGCGCATCAATATCGTCAGCACCGCGCAGGGTGCCGGGGTGCGGGTCGGGCCGGGGCAGATCGAAGGCCGCGACGGCGTGCGCATCGACTCGGCGGGTGATTTGAACATCAGCGGCGCCGCCGTGGCCGACTCGCTGCAAGCGACCCGCGCGGGCGTGCGCAGCAGCCAGGGCGATGTGCAACTGCGTGGTGCCCAGGACCTGACCCTGGCCGCCGCCGACGTGGCCGGGCGCGACGTCAAACTCGATGCCGGGCGCAACCTCACCCTGAGCACCGTGCAAAGCCGCAAGCTCCAGGAAAAACGCGAGAACTGGCGCAGCGGTGCACTGGGCATCGATTGGGAAACCTACCAGCGCACCCAGATCGACAGCGATACCCGCGAGCATGGGGTGCAGGTCGTGGCCCAGCGTGATGCTCGGGCGAATGCCGGCCATGATCTCACCGCCAATGCCGCCAGCATCGAGGCTCCGGGTCAACTGAGCCTGAACAGCGGTGGCGACCTGCGCCTGACCGCTGCCACCGAACGCCAGGTCAACAGCGACCAGGGCAAGCACACCAAGGGCTTCTGGAAGGCCGACTGGGACAACCGCAGCGAAACCCAGCGCAGCGTCACCAGCCAGCTCAAGGGCGGCGATATCGAACTGCGGGCCAAGGCTTCGGTGCTGGCCGAAGGTGCCCAGCTGACCAGCGGCCAGGACATCCGCATCGCCGGCAAGCAGGTGCAGATCAGCAACGCCTCGCGCACCGACCAGCGCGACAGCCAGAACCAGCAGAGCAAGTTCTTCGGCGTCAGCCACAACGAAGCCAAGCAGAACAGCCGGGAAAGCACCGCCGTGCGCAGCGAGCTGGTGGCCGGTGGCAGTGTCGGCCTGAACAGCGCCGAAAGCATCGAGGTGGTCGGCTCCACGGTCAAGGCCACCGGCGCGTTGAACGCCGACGCGGCGGGCGACCTGAAGGTCGCCTCGGCCCAGGACACCCGCGAGCACGGCAGCGCCAGCAGCAGCCGTGGTTTCGTGGCCTCGGCCAAGGAGACCGCGCCGGGCTCGGGGCAGTATCGCGCCGGCGTCGGCTATGCGAGCGATCGCCAGAGCGCCACTGGCAGCCAGGTCAGCCAGCAGGGTTCCAGCCTCAGCGGCAGCGAGGTTCAGCTGACCGCCGGCGCTGACTTGACCATCAAGGGCGCAGCGGTGAAGTCCACCGCAGGCGACACCACCCTGGCCGGCAAGCAGGTGTCGTTGCTGGCCGAGCAGGACAGCCGCAGCGAGTCCCGCGACAGCAGCCACACCGGGGGTGGCGTCTACCTCACCGCCGGCCTCGACCGTGCCGGCGCCGGGGTCGACTTCGCCCATGGCACCCAGCAGGACACCTCGAACAGCAGCACTGCCAAGACCACCGGCATCGACAGCGCCGGCAGCTTGACCATCAAGGCCGACACCCTGGCCAGCGAAGGCGCGCAGGTCAACAGCGCCGGCACCCTGAGCGTCAGCGCCAACCAGGTGGACAACCGCGCGGCTCGCGACACCACCAGCAGCAGCCACCAGCAGAGCAACTGGACGGCGGATGTCGGTGTCAATGTCGAGTACAAGGACATCGCCCGGCCGATCGCCGGGGTGGTCAAGGATGTGGTGGACGGCAAGGTGTCGGTGAAGGACGCGCTCGACGGCAAGTTGCCGCTGGGCGATGTCAAGGACGTGCTTGCGGGCAAGACCTCGCTGACCGACGCCCTGGGCAAGCTTGGCACGCCGAACCTGGGCGTCGACCTGGCCGTGGGCCATGCCAGCCAGCAGCAGGGCGAGCAGACCGGCACCGCGGTGGTCAGCCAGTTCAACGGCCAGGGCGTCCAGCTGGATGTGGCCGGTGCGCTGAAGGACCAGGGCACCCAGTACAACGCCAACGGCGGCGCGCTGAACGTCAAGGCCGGCACGTTGCAGGCCGACGCGGCCAGCAATACCCACAGCCGCAGCGAGCAGCAGGTGAATGCCGATGTATCCGCCCGGGTCTACACCAAGACCGGCGAGGACCTGAATGTAACCGCCAGTGGTTCGGGGGGGAGCAAGAGCCTGGCCGAAGACCGTTCCACTGCCGTGGTCGGCACCTTCACTGGCAATCAGGGCCTGAACATCCAGGTCGGCGGCGATGCCCGCTTCGAAGGCAGCCGCCTCGACGGTGGCCAGGGCGCGGTGGCCGTCAACACTGGCGGCAAGCTGGCCCTGGAGCAGGCCAGCAACCATGAGCGTCGCGACACCAGCAGCCTCGGTGGCAGTGCTTCGCTGACCGTGGGCACCTTGCCGGTGGGGGACAAGGTCGACCTGGGCGCAGGGTTGCAACTCGACCATGCCGGCGAACACAGTGCCGACAGCAAGGCCCAGGTGGCGAGCATCAGCGGCAGCGGCCCGGTGCGGTTGGGCAGCGGTGGCGACCAGACCTTGCAAGGTACGCGCATCGACGCGGCGGGCCCGGTCGAACTCAAGGCCGGTGGCGCTCTCGACCTGCAGGCCGCCAGCGACACCCGGACCGTCAGCGGCAGCCACCTGGGCGGCGGCCTCAATCTCGGCGGCAAGGCAGCCACCGGTGAGCAGGGCCGCGACCTGAGCGGCAAGCTGGGCGGCAACTTCAATATGGGCCAGACCAACGAACGCTCGCAGACCCTGAGCGGCGGCCAGTTGAACAGCCACGCCAATGTGGACCTGGCCGGCCAGTCGGTGCATCTGCAGGGCACGCAGGTCGCAGCTAGGGGCATCAACGTCGGCGCAGACGAGGGTGGCCTGGCGCTGGAGTCGGCGCAGTCCACCCAGAGCCGCAACAACTGGGGCGTCGAGCTGAAGGCCGGCGGCAACCTGAGCCGCAATACCCCGGCCGACGCCGACAAGCAGGCCACTGCGTCCCATGACTTCGACCTCGGCGGCAAGGTGCATGTGGATCATCTGCAGGGCACCACCCAGCAGAACAGCCGGATCGCCGCCGACACGGTGGCGTTGAACAGCATGGGCGCGGCGCAACTGAGCGGCGCCCGTGTCGAAGGCCAGCACATCGGCGGCAAGCTCGACGGCGGGCTCAGCATCCAGGAACGTCAGGACACCACCACCTCGGTGCGTCTCGACCTGGGCGCCGGCCTGGTCGGCAAACCGGGCGAGGCCAAGGAGGGCGAAGCCAAGCCCGCCTTCGGCTACACGCCGTCGTTCAACGCGCAGGGCGAGTTCCTGCGCAAGGCCGGGGTCCAGGAAACGTCGCAGATCGCGGCGCAGCGCGAGCTGGGGCTGCAGGTCAAGGGCGTGGAGCAGGGCGGGAACACGGTCGGGGCCGAGGTGAAACCGCTCGGTTACCAGGTCAAGGCCACCCTCGACCTGCCCAAGCTGCCTGAAGCCGGCCTGCCCAGCGTGTCGCTGGATGACGGCAAGCTGAAGGTCGGGCCGGTGACGGTCGAAGGTCAGCTTGACGGCCTGATCAACAAGGGCTGACGGGGCCGCCCTGCGGTCTATCGCGGGGCAAGGCTTTTCAAGGTGTTCGACGTTAGAGTTGCCGCGCCTGTGAGATCGAGCGCCGCCCGCGCGGCGCATCGCGGATGAATCTGCTCCTACATTTGTTGCAACGTGGCCATGCCTGATGGGCCATGGTTGTTAGCCTTGTGTGCTTGACGCGATTTTTCGGTGGGCATTGTTGCCGCCCCACCTGTCTCAAGCCTTGCGCCAAGGCTGGCAGCCATGGCCTGACAGGTTCGGTACGTTGCAACGAATGTAGGAGCGGATTCATCCGCGATGCGCCGCGCGGGCGGCGCTCGGTCTGCTAGGCGCCGCAAGGGTTGCGACGAGCACCTGGCAACCCTGATGTGATCCCTACCACGTCCGAGGATCTTCAAAGGCCTGCGCTGAAGGGGCCTTGCAGGATTGTCCGATCCCACCCCCCTCGCTGGCCGCCAATGCCCTGAACCGCCAGCCTGTTCCCGCCTTACTGTTGCCCCTACCCACCACAAGAAAACGCCGTGCCCAAGCACGGTAGAAGAGGGGAGCACCATGCCGCTTTTTCCACCGCTGCTGCGCGCAGCAGCCCTGACCACCCTGGCCCTGCTGCTCGGCGGTTGCCGGGACGACAGCGAACCCGCCGCCACCCAGGCCGCCCCCGCCGACCCGGCGTTGGCCGCGCTCTATGCCAGCACCTGCAAGACCTGCCACGCCAACCCGGCTTCCGGTGCCCCCCTGGCCGGCGACACGGCGGCCTGGGCGCCACGTCTTGCCCAGGGTACCGACCGCCTGCTCGACCACAGCATCAACGGCTACCAGGGCATGCCGCCCATGGGCCTGTGCATGCAGTGCTCCGAGGCACAGTTCCTGGCCCTGATCGGCTACATGGCCGGCCAGCCCCTCCACTGAACGCAAGGTATCCCCATGGCGATCCACCTCTCTCGACGCCGCTGGCTGCAACAGGCGGGCGCGGCCTGCGCCTTGCTGGCGCTGTCCGGCAACCCGGCGCTGGCGCAGCTGTTGCGCGCGCCACGGCTGATTCCCTGGCGCAACTGGTCCGGCGCGCAGAGCTGCTTGCCCGAGGCGCGGCTGGCGCCGCAGAGCCTGGACGAGCTGGTCCAGGTCATCGGCCAGGCCACCGGCAAAGTGCGCCCGGTCGGCTCGGCGCATTCCTTCAGCGCCCTGGTGCCAACCGATGGCACCCTGGTGTCGCTCGGTCACTTCAGCGGCTTGCTCGATCACGACCCCGCCACGCTGCAGGCCGAATTCGCCGCCGGCACGCCGATGGCGTTGATGGGCGCGGCGCTCAAGGCGGTGGGCCAGGCGCTGCCGAACATGGCCGACATTGATTACCAGACCCTGGCTGGCGCGATCGCCACCTCGACCCATGGTACCGGCGTCGGCTTCGGTTCGTATTCTTCACGGGTCAGCGGTCTACAACTGGTCACGGCCAGCGGTGAAGTGCTCGACTGCGACAGCCGCCGGCACCCTGAAGTGTTCGCTGCGGCGCGGGTGTCCCTCGGCGCATTGGGCGTGGCCACGCGGATCCGCCTGCAGAACCGCGAGGCCTTCCGCTTGCGCGAGCGGCAGTGGATCGCCCGTACCGACGAATTGCTGGAGGAGGTGGAAAAGAACACGCGCGAAAACCAGCACTGGGAAATGCTGGTGATCACCCACTCCGACTACGCGCTGTCCATCGCCCTCAACGAAACCGAGGATGGACCGACCGCCGCCCGGGACCCGGCGAGTGAAGGCGGCAATGAGTTCGTCAGCCTGATCGAGAAGCTCGACAAGTACGGCAGTGACTTTCCCGCCGCGCGGCGGGCGTTGCTCAACAGCCTGCGGCATGTCGCCAGCTTCGACGAACGGGTCGATGACTCGTACGCGATCTTCGCCAATGTGCGCAACGTGCGTTTCAACGAGATGGAGTACTCGGTGCCCGCCGAGCAGGGGCCGGCCTGCCTGCGGGAGATCCTCGCGCTGATCCGCGAGCGCGACCTGCGCACCTGGTTCCCCATCGAGTACCGCTACGTCAAGGCCGACGATATCCCGCTGAGCATGTTCGAAGGGCGCGACAGCTGCTCGATCTCGGTGCACCAGCACTACAGCATGGACCACCACAACTTCTTCGCCGCCATCGAGCCGATCTTCTGGAAGTACGCCGGGCGCCCGCACTGGGGCAAGCTGCACACCCTCAATGCGCGCACCCTGCAACCGTTGTATCCGCGCTGGAAGGACTTTACCGAGGTGCGCCAGGCGCTGGACCCGACCGGCAAGTTCCTCAATGCCCACCTGGCCTCGATCCTGGGCGTAGCCCACTAGGAGGTGTAGATGAACAGACGCAGATTCCTGGTTGGCGCCGCCGGTGCCGGCGTGCTGCTGGCCGCCGCCGGCGCCTGGCTGCGCCCCGGCGCACAGGGCGCGCCGCACAGCGACTATTTCGCCAGGCTGCAGCGCGAACTGCGCGAGCACGGGCCGATGCGCCCGGTGATGCTGATCGACCTCGACCGCCTGGACCACAACATCGACGTGGTGACCCAGTCGGTGCGCCGCGCCGGCAAGCACCTGCGCCTGGTGGAAAAGTCGCTGCCTTCGCCGCAGTTGCTCGACTACATCGCACGGCGCGCAGGCACTAGCCGTTTGATGTCCTTCCACCAGCCGTTCCTCAACCATGACGCCGTGCGCTTTGCCGAGGCCGACATCCTGCTCGGCAAACCGTTGCCGGTGCGTTCGGCGCAGTTGTTCTACGAAGCGCACCGCGGCGCTTTCGATCCGGCCAGGCAGCTGCAATGGCTGCTCGACACCCCCGAGCGCCTGCAACAGTACCTGGCGCTGGCCCAGGGGCTGGGCACACGGCTGCGGATCAATATCGAGCTGGATGTCGGCCTGCACCGTGGCGGGGTAAAGGATGTGGCGGAGCTGGAGCGGATGCTCGCCATCATCGCCGCCAACCCCCGGCACCTGGCCTTCGCCGGCTTCATGGGCTACGACCCCTTTGTCGGCATGGGTGTGCCGGGCATCCTGGGTTCACCCGAGGCGCTGTTCGCCAAGGTCATGGGCGCGTATGACGGTTTCGTCGAGCATGCCCGTAGCCGCTATCCCGGGCTGTGGCGCACGGACCTGACGCTCAACACTGCCGGCAGCCCGAGCTATCGCATGCACGAGCACGAGCGCACCAGCAGCGAGGTGTCGGTGGGCTCGGCATTGCTCAAGCCCAGCCACTATGACCTGCCGTCGCTGCAGGACCACATGCCTGCGGCTTACATCGCCACGCCGGTGATCAAGCGCACGGGGGCGGTGCAGATCCCGGCGCTGGACGGCAAGTCGGCGTTGTTCGCCTGGTGGGACCCGAATCAGCGCGAGACCTTCTTCATCTACGGCGGCAACTGGCTGGCCGAGCCGGAGTCGCCCCGGGGCCTGCGTTTCAACGGCCTGTACGGGCGCAGCTCCAACCAGGAAATGCTCAATGGCTCGGCCGCGGTCGGGCTGCAGGTCGACGACCAGGTGTTCCTGCGACCGACCCAGTCCGAGGCGATCCTGCTGCAGTTCGGCGACCTGCTGGCGGTGCGCGAGGGGCGGATCGTAGAGAGATGGCCGGTATATGCGTGAGCCCTTTCAGGGGGTTCGACATAAGCGTTGCAGCGCCTTTGAGATCGAGCGCCGCCCGCGCGGCGCATCGCGGATGAATCCGCTCCTACATTCGTTGCAACGTACCGAACCTGTCAGGCCATGGTTGCCAGCCTTGGTGCAAGGCTTGAGACAGGTGGGGCGGCAACAATGCCCACCGAAAAATCGCGTCGAACACACAAGGCTAACAACCATGGCCTATCAGGCATGGCCACGTTGCAACAGATGTAGGAGCGGATTCATCCGCGATGCGCCGCGCGGGCGGCGCTCGATCTCGAGAGCACTGCAAGACTATCGCCTTGCACCTAGCAGGAGCATCACAAACTGAACGGCAAGCTCAGCTTGACCCACAGCATCTCGCCCTCCGGCCTGTTCCGCACCGCGAACTCCTTGGCCCAGCGCGCCTCGATGCTGGCGTACTCGAGGAAGGTGTAATGCAGCGCCGGGCCGATGGCGAACACCTGGCCACGCACACCGTCATCGACATCCTCGCCCATGAAACTCACGGTTCGGCCGAACTGCTTGTCGTCGGTGGTCTGCTTCACGTAGTAGCCATTGACCCCCAGGCGCAGGTTGTCGGTCACCCGGTAGCTGGCTGAATAGTCGAAATGGAACAGCTGGCCCGAGCGGTAGTCGGTGTCGTGATTCTCTTCATTGAAGCTGTAGGTAGCCTTGACCGACAGCTCGCTGCGTTCGCTGGGCAGCCAGGTCGCCGACAACAGAGGCTTGTAGGTGTAGAAGTTGTTGCTGGTGTTGGCCAGGCGCGTGGCTTCGTAATCCCCGGTGGGCAGGGTGATCTCCAGTGCCGCGCCCAGGGTCAGGCGTGGGCCGAGGTCCCAGAGGATGATTGGTGCGACCGTAACGTCGCCCTGGCTTTCGTGGCGGCTGCGCTGGCCGAACATCGCCACTTGCTGGCGCATGTAGGGCTGCGCCACGTAGCCGCCGAGCCGACCGCCGAACACGCGCAGCGGGCTGAGATAGTCCAGCCGCGGGATGATCGCGTCGGAGGTGATCTTCACCTGCGGGACCTTGCCACCGAGCGAACTGATATCCAGCTTCCGCGCCTGGTAGTGGTTGTAGTACAGGTTGAAGGCGAACATGTGCTCCGGCAGTTGGTCGACGTTCAGCGGCAGGACGAAGAAACCGTCGGTGCCGGGGCCGATGTTATCGACACCGTTCTCGGTGGCGTGGGCCGGGAGTGCGAGGCTGGCGCTGAGCATGCAGGCGGCTGCCGGGGGCAGCCAGGGGCGGCGGGTCGGGGTCATGGTCGGGCTCGTTCTTGTTGTTGTGGGCGAGCGGCGTCGGCCGCCCTATACAAATAAGCGCTGGCCGCCCGGGGATGCAGGGCCGTACCGGCCAGGCAGGGGGGCTTTGCCGGACACCCTGCAATATTTTGTTACTCTCGCCGCCAGGGCCTTCCACTGCGCGATATGATGACGGCGCCGAGCGCAGCCCCGACAACAAGAATCCAGGCGTCTCGGTTCGGGAGTCGTCGCCATGCCCCATACCCCCCTCGACCCGCAGCTGGACCAGGCGCTGGCCTCGCCTTTCATGCTGCAGACGCTGATCCAGCTCGCCAGCGACCGTGGCCTTGACGGCGAGCGGCTGTGTCGCGGCCTGGGCTTCACCCCCGGCGAGCTGCAGGACCCGGCCCAGCGCATCGCCTGCCGTCAGGCGGTGACGCTGATCCGCCGCACCCTGGAGGCCCTGCCCGGGCAGGGGCTGGGACTATGGGTCGGGCATCGCAATGTGCTGGGTACCTTGGGCCTGCTGGGGCATGTGCTGTCGTTGTGCCGGACCCTGCGCGATGCCTTCGAGGTGGGCGCGCGCTACCAGCACACCAGCGGCGGCATCGCGGTATACAGCCTGCATGAGGGCGAGCGGGAGACCTTCGTCGAGGTCGAATGCCGGTTGCCCTATGCCGATATCCAGGTGTTCGCGGTGGAAGAGTTCTTCGCCAGCCTGATGGTCTACAGCCGGGCGCTGATCGGCACCGGCTTCGCGCCGCTGCGCTTCGAGTTCACCCATGCCGCGCCGGCCTACCTGGAGGCCTACGCTTGCCTGTTGGGCCCTGAGGTGGCGTTCGGTTGCCTGCACAACCGCATGGTGATCGCCAGCCACTGGCTGGACCAGCCCTTGCCAGGTCATCAGCCCGTAGCCTTGCGCCAGGCACTCACGCTGCTGGAGATGGAATGCGCGCCGCTGCAGCACAAGGCCAGCCTGCTGCAGACCGTGGAGCGCGCCATCGCCCGCGACTTGCCCCAGGGCTGCCGTATCGATAGCGTCGCTGCTGACCTGAACATGAGCAGTCGCACCCTGCGCCGGCATCTGAACGAGCACGGCATGACCTTTGACGGCTTGCAGGAGCAGGTGCGCCAGGCGCGGGCGATGAGCCTGCTGGGCAACCCGCGGATGGCCATCGAGCGCATCGCCGAGACGCTGGGCTACAGCGATGTGCGCGGTTTTCGCCGGGCGTTCAAGCGCTGGACAGGGCTGAGCCCGACGGCCTGGCGCGAAAGCCCTCCTTAGACGACTTCGCTCAGACCGCCGAAAACACTGACCCGGTAATCCGTTCGCTCAACAGCTCCAGAACCCGCAACCCCGCCAGCGAGTTGCCCGAGGCGTTCAGCGCCGGCGACCACACGCAGATGCTGTAGCGCCCCGGCACCACCGCGACGATGCCGCCGCCCACGCCGCTCTTGCCCGGCAGGCCGACCCGGTAGGCGAAATTGCCGGCCTCGTCATACAGCCCGCTGGTGGCCATGATCGCGTTCACCTGCTGCGCCTGACGTGGGCTGAGCACTTGTTCACCGCTGTGCGGGCAGTAGCCGCTGTTGGCCAGGAAGGCGAAGCCACGGGCCACGTCGGCGCAGCTCATCGACAGCGCGCAGTGGTGGAAGTAGCTGCGCAGCACTGCGTCGACATCATTGTGGAAGTTGCCGAAGGCCTGCATCAGGTAGGCCATGGCCGCATTGCGCGCGCGGTGCTGGTACTCCGACTCGGCCACCACCGTGTCGCTGACGATACGCGGGTTGGCCGCCAGGCGGCGGACGAAATCGCGCATCGACAGGGTAGGTGTGGCATAGCGCGACTGGTTGATGTCGCAGATCACCAGCGCCCCGGCATTGATGAACGGGTTGCGCGGCCGGCCCTTTTCCACCTCCAGCTGCACCAGCGAGTTGAACGCCTGCCCCGAAGGCTCGTAGCCCAGCCGCGACCAAATGTCCTCGCCGCTGTGATTGATCGCCTGCACCAGGCTGAACACCTTGGAGATGCTCTGGATCGAGAACGGCGTGCGCGCGTCCCCGGCGCAGTGCAGCTGGCCGTCCAGGCTCTGCACGGCGATGCCCAGCTGGTTGGGGTCGACCTGGGCGAGGGCGGGAATGTACTGCGCCACCTGGCCCTGGACGAGCCGGGGGCGGACGTGGTCGAGGATCTCTTGCAGGAGTGCTTGCATCGGAAAACCTGGTGCGGAGGAAAGACGCGGTCGAAACCGTTCAGGTAGACGATGGTCGCTGGCTGCGGAGCACATCTGCCCGCGTCGACTCTTGTGATGATGCGTAACCTGCAGGCGCAGGCTTGCCCCGCGCCTGCAGCGACCGCGCTTTACGCGTTGGAGGTTGCCTCGAACGCCGTGGCGTACTGCACACTGCCCTGCGGCACATCACCGCTGAAGGCCAGGGCCTGGAAGTACTCGGCAGGCACCCCCGGCAAGGTCAGGCCCGGCTGGGCCTTGAAGCCGAAGCGGGCATAGTAGCGCGGGTCGCCCAGCACCACGCAGCCCTGGCCGCCCAGCCCATGCAGCCGGGCCAGCGCGGCATTGATCAGCGCCGAGCCGATGCCTTGCCCCTGGCGCGCCGGCGACACCGACACCGGCCCGAGGCCGAACCAGCCGCTGGCGCCCGACGCCAGGGTGACCGGGGAAATCGCCACATGGCCGACGACAGCGCCGGCTTCCACGGCCACCAGCGAGACAGTGAGCTGCCCCGCCCGACGCAGCGCCGTGACGATGAACTGCTCGGTGTGGCTGCTGTGCTCGGCGTCGGCGAAGGCGGCTTCGGTCAGTTGGCCGATGGCGTCGATGTCTTCAGGGCGTTCGTCGCGCAGGGCAATGCCATTGTCCAGGTGCCTGCGCGTGTCGGCGTCGATCAGGCCGCGCAGGGCCTCGAACAGCGGTGTGGCGGCGGTGTAGCGTTTGCCGTAGTTGAGGTTGAAGGCGTAGTCGAAGCCCGGTGGGTTGCGGCCCTGGTTGTGCTGCAGCAGGGTTTCCAGCTTGTCGAGGGCCTTGACCGCCTGGGCTTCGGCGGACGTCGCGGCTTCGTAGTCTTCCCACAGCCCCATGATCTCCTCGCGCAGGGGCGCATCCAGGCTCGCCATCAGTTGCAGCAGGTCGTCGCGCTCCTGCTGGCTCTTGTCGGGGAAACCCTGCTTGCTGACGGCGGGCACGTCGCCGCTGATGGCCTCGCCGAGGTCGTGGACCAGGCACATCTTCAGGACCTTGAGCAGGTCGAGGTCGCCCAGTTCGTCGGCGAAGGTGATGGCCATCAGGCACAGCCGCCAGGTGTGCTCGGCGGTGCTTTCGGCACGGCCGCTGGAGGTATGGGCGCTGCGCAGCACGCTCTTGAGTTGTTCGGCCTGGCGCAGGAAGTCCAGGCGGTTCTGCAGTTTTTCGATGTTCATGGTGACTCCATGTCCTGGGGCGGGTTCAGCGTGTCTGCATGATGAACAGATGATACCCGTACTCGCCCAGGTGGTTTTGATGGATCTCGAGTTCGCGCCGGATGTCGGCCAGGGCCTGGGAGGCGAACGTGTCGTTTGCCAGGGCGGCCACGCGTTCGCGCAGCGGCTCCAGATAGTTGGTCCAGGCCTGCGCGCTCAGAGGGAAGTGCAGCAGGCAGCGATAGCCTTGGCGGGTGATGGCGGCCAGGCGGGTGTCGACGCTTTGCAGGTCCGGGTAGGCGGCTTGCCAGAAGGCCTCGGCCGTTGGCGCTAGCCTGTCGGCCACTCGCACCAGGTCGCTGACCACCAGGCAACCCTGGGGCTCGATGAAGGTGCGCCAGTACGCCAGGGCGTTGTCGAAGCCCATGATGTAGGCGCAGCCCTCGGCCCAGATCGTGTCGAAGCGCTGGGGGGCGAATGGCAGATGGGTCATGCTTGCGCACAGCGGCGTGACGCGCTCCTGCAGGCTTCTGGCGGCCAGGGTTTCCCGCAGGCAGCCGAGGCTGTGTTCGTCGTTGTCCAGCGCGGTGATCTGCGCCGCACTGTGTTCGGCCAACAGCACGCTGGTGGCGCCACGGCCGCAGCCGATGTCCAGCAATGTCGCGGGCGGGCGGGGCAGGGCGCGCAACGCTTTCAGCGAATCCTGCGCCGAGCCTGGCCCAAGGTGCTTCAGGCCTTCGACAATGCGTTCGAAGTCGGCCATGTAGTGTTCGTGCTGGTTCATGTCGCGCGAAAGCCATTTCAGGCGCAGGGCCTGTTTTTCACTGAAACCTTGCCTGCGCAGCCACGCCAGGTGGGCGCCGGGCGCCTGCTGCTCGAGGGCCTGGTGCCAGGGGCGCATGGACGACAACCCAAGCATGGCCGCGAGCAGTTCACGCGAGCGCTGCCGGGCGGCGATCTCCTCGTCGAGGCTGCGCAGACGTTCGAGCAGGGCCGGCCGGTCGAGTCGCGCCTCCAGACACGCCTGGCATTCCTTCAGGCTCAGGCCGCCGGCCTGCAGCTGTTGCAACAGGCGCAACTGCTGCAGGTCCTGCTCATGGTAGAGGCGATAACCATTGGCCTGGCGCCGTGAGGTGACCAGCCCGAGTTTTTCGTAGTAGAGCAGCGTGGAGCGGCTGAGTCCCACCTTCGCCGCCAGTTCGGAAATGCGATACACCTGTCTTCCCCTCATGCAATGGGGCGATGATGAACCCTGAAGTTATAGACAGGTAAAGCGAATTTCCACAGAGGGTATCCTGATTCAGCGCCACGCCCGTTGCCTGGCCAGCACCGATGCCGGCGTTTCCCCCACCAACTCGGTATACAGGGCTGGCGCGGTGGCCCCTTCGGTGCTGATCAGCAATACCCTCGAATCGCGCCCGAGGCCTACCTGGGCCGCCAGCGCAGGCACCGCCATCAACCGCGCCAACCCTGCCAACCCGGCAACCGCCGACTCACCCGCCAGCAACGGAATATCCCGAGCACTGCCTTGCGCCAGGCGGCGCATCGCCGCGATGGCATCGCTGTCATCCAGGGTCATGAAGAAGTCGACACTCGGCTGCAGGAACCGCCATGCCAGCGGTGAGGTTTCCCCGCAGGCCAGCCCGGCCATCAACGAGTCCACCGAGCCGCTGGCGGCACGGGGCTGGCCGGCCATGGCGCTTTGCAGCAGGCAGTCGGCCTGCTCTGGTTCGACCACGATGAAAGTCGGGCGCTGCTCGCCCATCAGCTCCCACAGGTAGCTGACGATGCCCGCCGCCAAGCCACCCACGCCTCCTTGCAGGAACACATGGGTGAAGGCCGGATCTTGTCCACTGGCCTCGACCAGTTCGGCGACGAGGGTTCCGTAACCCTGCATCACATCGCCGGGGATCTGTTCGTAGCCATCGTAGGACGTGTCTGAAACCACCTGCCAGCCGTGGGCCTGAGCCAAGGCCGCGGCGTGCGCCACCGAGGCGTCGTAGTTGCCCTCGACCCGTACGATCTGCGCGCCGTAGGCGGCAATGGCCTGTTCGCGCTCCACGCTGACGTGGGCGTGCAGGACGATGACGCAGCGACACCCCACGCTCTGCGCGGCGGCGGCCAGGGCGCGGCCATGGTTGCCATCGGTGGCGCTGACCACGCTGAAACCGGCCAGCTGGCTGGCGTGCCGGCCGGCGAACAGGTCGGCGGCGGTCAAGCCTTGCCCGGGGAAGGTGCGCAGGATCAGGCGCACCAGGGCGATGGGCGCCCCCAATGCCTTGAAACTGCCCAGGGGTGAGCGCACCGATTCGTCCTTGACCCGCACCTGGCCGACACCCAGTTCGGCGGCCAGGTCAGGCAGGTCGTAGAGTGGCGTGCCGGTGGCACGCAGTTGCGGCCAGTGCGCCAGCCATTGGCGGCTCTCGTTTGCCTGGCCGATGTTCATCAGGGCTTGCAGGGCACGAGGGTAGGGCGTGCGGGTGGCGTTGGGGTTGGCGAAAAGCATGTGATTCTCCAATAGGCAGAGCAACAGGGCGGGATCAGCGTGTGGGGTTCAGCCGTGTGGTGACCACGTCCAGCAACACCCGCGCGCCGTCGAGCAACTGGGCGTCGTCGGTATGCTCGCGGGGGTTGTGGCTGATACCGCCCTGGCTGGGCACGAAGATCATCGCCGCCGGGGCGATGCGCGCGATCATCTGCGCGTCGTGCCCGGCGCCGGAGGTCATGCGCCGATGGCTCAGGCCCAGGCGCCGGGCGCTGGCCTCGATGGCTTTGGCCAGCGCGGCGTCGAATGTCACCGGCTGGAAACGCACCAACTGCTCGGTTTCGAGGGTGACCCCTTCGGCTTCGGCAAGCGCCCGGAGTATCCGCGCCAGGTGCGCCTCGGCCTGTTGCAGGCGCTGTTCGTCCGGGTCGCGCAGGTCGACAGTAAAGGTGGCGCGGCGTGGGATCACGTTGATCACGTCGGGTTCGAAACGCATGCAGCCGGTGGTGGCCAGTGTCGTGCCGCTATCCCGGGCCAGGCGCCGCAGCTCGGTGACCGCGGCGCAGGCGACGAAGCCTGCGTCGTGGCGCAAGCGGGTCGGGGTGGTGCCGGCGTGGTTGGCGTTGCCTGTTACCGTCACCTGCTGCCAGGAGATCCCTTGCAGGTTCTCGACCACCCCGATCTGCGTTTGCTCGGCTTCCAGTAGCGGCCCCTGTTCGATATGCAGCTCGAGGTACTCGTGGGGCATGATGGCGCCAGGCTCCATGTTGCCGGCGTAGCCGATGCGTTGCAGCTCGTCACCCAGGCGTGTGCCATCGGTGCCGAGGGTGTCCAGCGCTGTCTGCAGCGCGAGCCCGCTGGCATGCACCAGCGAGCCCATCATGTCCGGCTGGTAGCGCACACCTTCCTCGTTGCTGAAGGCCGCCACGGTAATCGAGCGTGCGGGCGTCACGCCGGCCTCGCGGTAGGCCCGCTGTACCGCCAGCCCGGCCAGTACGCCGTAGCAGCCGTCCAGGGCGCCGGCATTGGTGACGCTGTCGATATGCGAACCGATCATCAGCGGTGCGGCATCGCCGGGCGCGCGTAGCGTGCCGAAGATATTGCCGATGCGATCAATAGCGACTTCCAGTTCGAGCTCGCGCATCCACGCAACCAGTTGGTCGCGGCCGGCCTTGTCGGCGTCGGTGAGGGCGATACGCGTGCGGCCTCCGTTTTGCGCATCGGCGCCGATCTCGCCCAGTGCACGGATCTGTTCCAGCAGTTTCGGGCCGTTCAGGTGCAGTTTGCTCATGCGCTTCTCCAGGGCCTCATTCATGCGGTGTGGGTGAAATGATATTTGCTTGTGGTGAACTGAAAGTTTGATTTTCAGGCAAAAAGCGTAATCTCATTGCAGTTGCATACGCCTGACAGGACCCAACCTACATGAGCCTTGACCCCTTCGATCGCGCACTGCTCGACGCCGTGCAGCGTGATGCCAGCACTTCCCAGATCGACCTTGGCGTGCAGGTGAACCTGTCGTCGGCTGCGGTTAACCGTCGGCTGAAGAAACTCACCCAAGACGGCGTGATCCAGCGCACCGTGGCCCAGGTCGCCCCGCTGGCGCTGGGTTACACGCTGACGGTGATCACCGAAGTGGAGGTGGAGAATGAGCGTCTTGACCTGCTCGACGCCATGAAACGCACCTTCATGGCCTGCCCGCAGGTGCAGCAGTGCTATTACGTGGCGGGGGCATGCGACTTCGTGCTGATCATGCTGGTGCGGGACATGGCGCAGTACACCCAGTTGACGCGGGAGCTGTTCTTCCAGAGCAATAATGTGAAGCGCTTCAAGACGCTGGTGTCGATGAGCAATGTGAAGACCGGGTTGCAGGTGCCGGCGACCTGAGACGAGCTCAGGCCACGCCGATCTCATCCATGAAATCGTCCAGGAACGACGCCAGCCGTTCATGCCGGAGCGTCGCCAGCCGAGCCCCTTCGACAGTCTGGAACCCCGAGGCGAGCTTTAGCAGCTTGGTGTGGAAATGCTCGATGGCGTACCGGTTGTCCTGGTGGTCCCGCCCTTCGGCAGTGGGATTCTCGAAGTCGTACAGTGACGAGCCCATGCGGCCTGCGACATAGAAACAACGGGCGACGCCCACCGCGCCGAGGGCATCGAGGCGGTCGCTGTCCTGGAGGATCTTCGCCTCCAGGCTCAGCGGCGCGATGCCCGCCGAGAAACTGTGGGTCTGCACCGCATGGGCCGCTTGTTCGACGCGTGCCGATGGCCAGCCCATGTTGGTGAGGATCGCAGCGGCCCGCTCGGCCGAGAGCGTCGAGGCCTGGCTGCGCAGAGGCGAGTTCTTCTCCACCGCCACGCAGTCGTGCAGCACGGTGGCGGCGAGCAGCACTTCGAGGTCGCCACCTTCCTTGGCCTGGATGCGCCGGACGTTGCTCCACACCCGTTGCACATGGGCGAGGTCGTGGGAGCCATCGGTACAGGCGTCGGGCAGGCAGGGCAGCAGTTCGTCCGCCAGGGGCTGCAGGGGAAAGAACGGCGTGTTGGCCATCGAGCGGGCTCCATCGATCAGGGTAGGGGCTGAACATCGGTTCGGCGCGGCAACGGTACACCAATCGTCGCTGGCCCGGGCAGGGCGTGCGGTCAGCGGCAACACAGGCAACCGCTGATCAGCGGTTGATCGGGGTCGTTTTCCACGAAGGTGACCATGACTTCCATGCCCGTGTGCGGCGGTGTGCTCGCACAGCACCAACTGGAGGACGCGCTCAGCCAGCAACTGCTCTTGTCGTCGAACCAGTCTTCGCGGTCCCAAGGGAACTTGACCTGTATCTTTGCCAGGCGCCGGTCACGCTGGGACATCTCGTCTTCCACCGCGATGACGACAGCGGTCTGGTTGCCGGGTAGCTCAGGTTTGCGGTGAGTCAACGGCTGACGGTACGACGTATCCCAGGGAACAGCCATGAAGTGGTTGCGGTATCCCTGAGCAACGTCATCCACCTGGTCAGTGGCGCCGGGCTCAGCGGCTATCCGTTGTTGCCTGCCCTGGTGAATGACCCGCGTCAGGAGCCACGGGGCGTTCCACGCCTGGCGCGGGTGCCCGCAAATGTCCAGCACATGGCCACTGGCCAAATGGGTCTGGTCACTTTGCCCTTCAGCTTGATGATCCGCCAGGCCACGAAAATCGAGCGGATTGTCGCCGTCCTGGTTGCAGGCGGCAGGTTGCCCCAACCTGGGGAACACCGCCTGGTCATCACCGAACACCAGCACATGGCCCTGGGCACTGTGCTGGAAATGGAAGTGGATGCCTTCTTCCTCGCACAGGCGCTGAATGAAGTGCAAATCCGTTTCGTCGTATTGGGTGCAGTAGTCGCGCTCGGGGTAAGTCGAGCCTAGATGAAACCGATAAGCGTCGCCGACGATCCCGTGCTCTTCCAGGATCAAGGCAACGATGTTCGGTACCGAGAACTGTTCATAGATTCTCTGGTTGATGCGGTGGCGCAAGTAGGAAAGGTGCGGTACCAGGGTCATGCTGTAGCGCTTCGAGCCTTGTGCATTACCGCTTTGAGCGATGTGGTAGACCCGGCTATGAATGCCGTTGCCATTGTTGTCGAAGGACAGGAAAGCCTCACGGTCGAAAAGGCATTCGAGATCCAGGTCAGCCCGCTCGGCGATCAGCTCCACATTGAAGAAGTACGGCCTGCCGAGCGCTTCCTCCCCCTTGAATGCGAGCACGTGGAAAGCGTGATCGATACCGTCGATCGTCAAACTGAATCGAGTTTGTTGGGCTGGGCTGAACATCCACTGTTCTCTTTTCAAGGTCGGACTCAATTGAGCAACAGGCATTGGCGCGCAGCGCGCTGCACGCCAATGGACACGATCAAGGGCTGGCATGGGGTAGCAGGCACCCCATTACTTCAGATCACACACCGCTTTTCACTTTGGTCCAGACCCGGGTGCGGATCCGCTCCAGTTTCAACGGCAGTGGCTCAAGTGGAATCAGCGTGGATATCGTCGTGGCGTCCGGGTAGATCCAGGGATTGTCGCGCAGTTTCTGCTCGACAAACTCGGTGGCGTCCTTGTTGGCGTTGGGGTACAGCGTGTGGTTCGAGGTCTTGGCAATGACTTCTGGCCGCAGCATGTAGTTGATGAACGCCATGCCTTCCTTGGGGTGAGGGGCGTCTTTGAGCAGTACCAGGTTCTCCGACCAGACCAGCGCGCCCTCGCGCGGCAGGCTGTAGGAAATCCGGCGCCCGGTGTTGGTCTTCTCGTTCAGGGCCTGTGCCGCAAGGGCACCATTGGCCCAACCGACAACCGCGCAGATATTGCCGTCAGCCAGGTCGGTGTCGATTCGCGAGGAGTCGAAGTAGAGGACGTAGGGGCGTATCTTCAACAGCAGCGCCTGGGCTTTCTGGTAGTCGTCCGGGTTCTTGCTGTTGCTGGGCAGTCCCAGGTAATGCAAGGCAATCGAGATGATCTCGCTCGGGGAATCGAGCATCGCCACGCCGCAGGATTGCAGCTTGCTGATGTTCTCTTCCTTGAAGATCAGGTCCCAGCTGTCCACCGGCGCCTGTTCACCCAATGCCGCTTTGACCTTGTCGACGTCATAGCCGATGCCGGTGGTGCCCCACAGGTAGGGCACCGCGTAACGATTGCCAGGGTCATTGACCGCGACCTGGGCCAGCAGCGCAGGGTCGATATGCGCCAGGTTGCTCAGTTGCTCACGGTCCAAGGGCTGCAGCACGCCCGCCTGGATCAGGCTGGGCAATACGTTGGAGGTGGCCACGACCACGTCATACCCCGTGCGCCCGGCCATTACCTTGCTCTGCATGATGTCGGCGCTGTCGAATGCATCCATGCGCATCCGCGTGCCGGTTGCCTGCTCGAAGGCCTTGGGAGTCTCTGGCGCGAGCAGCCCGAACCAGTTGTACAGGTGCATGCCGGGCTGGGCCGCGGCCACCGAGGTGCTGATTGCCGCTCCGAGCAGCGAGGCGGCAAAAATGGTTCGCAAACGTGACGTTCTCATGCAACATCCTTATCGAAACGATGTATCTTCTGGCCCGTCCTGGGCCCAGACAGCGACTATACCGGGCAGGCCCGGATAGTAAATACCTCCGATTACGTAGCGCTGACCTGCTAATTCCTAACCCAAAAGGGGTAGAAAATGCCGTTCGACCTTCATGGCCTGGCGTGGCACCGTTCGATCGGCAAGCTGATCATGCAGCTGGACCGCCCCGCGTTCTGGAGTTCGTTGGTGCGGGTATTGAATGAGTATGTGCAGATCGACAACTGGGTGGTGCTGATCTTCAGCCAGCAGCAGGTGGACGTGGTGGCTCTTCCTGAAGTGGCCGATGCGCAGGAGGTCGATGCGTTCATTCATCGCTATGTGAAGGGGCTTTACCTGCTGGACCCGTTTTATATCGCCAATCGGGAAAACCCGCAGAGTGGCTTCTTTCATCTGCTGGACATAGCGCCGGAATACTTTGTCGAGACTGAATACTATCAGCAGTATTTTGCTCACTATATTTCGGCGGATGAAGTCCAATACAACGTCCAGCTCGACCCCGACAGAACATTGTGCATGTCCATAGGCAGCAAGGTTCGTTTCAGCCAGGAGCAAATTACCCTGCTCGATATCATCAAGCCCTGGGTGACTGCGCTCATGCACCAGCGCATGGCCTTTGAAGTCGATGCGAACGAACACCTTGCCGAGCCACTGTCATGGCCGGAAACGGTTGCGCAGCTGGCCACGCAGATCACCGCGCGCGAGAGCGATGTGCTCAGGTTGCTGCTGAGTGGCTTCTCCAACAAGGAAGTGGCCGGCAAGCTGGCGCTCTCGGTGGAAACCATCAAGGTGCATCGGCGTAACCTCTACGCCAAGTTGAATGTCCGGTCACAATCCGAATTGTTCGCCCGGTTTCTCATGCCAAAGCAGGACGCCCTTGCTGCGCGGTGAGGTCAGTTGTCGGTATTGACCGCACGTTCAAAGACTGCCTGTTGTTTCGCCGGCTGGCTGGGCGAGAAATGCTGTTATCAGTGAAGTGACCTGCTGCTGGATCACTTCGCGGGCGCGGCCGTTATCGCCGTCCAGGCAAATGATGCCATCGCCGGGCACTTCTGCTTCGAGCAATGACTGTGCGCCAGGCTTGCACAGCGACATGAAGGTAAAATGGCTTGCGTCGCCGATCTCGACGTAGCGGCTTGACGCCGCGGGCAGGCGTTTGGCCAGGTTGGCGGACTCAAGCTCGGCGGGAAGTTCCCGCGAGGGGACGCCGGCGGCGATCACCAGCGCTGGTACGGGCAACGTGGCCAGGCTTTCATCGGTGAGGCCCCGTGAAAGGCCAAGGTCCAGGCTCACCACAGCGCTGACGCGTTCATCGCGCAGATTGGCGCCGAGCGCGGTCTTCGCCTCTGGCGTGCCTGCCGGCTTCATCTGCTCATAAACGGAGCAGCTGGACAGCTGCGGGTGGGCGTTGCAGTCGTGGGCAAAGCGATCTGGATCGAAACGCGCACCGGCGATTTCCAGTGCGGTCCAGCCACCGAGTGAATGGCCCACCACGGCAATGCGGCCAGCGGCGACCCTGCCGAACTTATCCGGTTGAGCCGTGACCCGATCGATGGCGCGGCGCAGGTCAACCGGCCGCTGCCATAACTGCGCGGCAGCTTCTGGGCTGCGGTCATGGGTCGTGCTGCCAGGATGATTGACTGCGGCGACGATGTAGCCCTTGTGGGCCAGGGCACTGGCGAGCCATGCCTGGTTGCTCCAGTTGCCCCGATAGCCGTGAGAGAGCACCACCAAGGGGTGTTCGCCGCTGGATGGCGGTGCGTCAGGAACGGCAGCGACACCGGCAAACAGCGCATTGTCGGCGATCAGTTGCGCGGTGGAGGTCGCTGCGGTCGGGTACCAGACAACCATCTGCAGTGGGCGCCCAGTGTGCGAATCCTGCAGTGTGGAGGATTGGAAGCCGATGGCGTTCTCATCGGCAAAGGCAAGCGTCGTCAGGCAAGCCGACAACAGTGCGCCAAAAACTGTTTTCAATCTCTTTTCTTCCTTGAATGAGTGCGTGTCATGCCGGGGTGGACGCAGGTCCTCTGCGACAGATAGTCGTTTTACCTCAGAGCGCGTACTGGGCGATACCGTTGCCGAACGACCAGTTCTCCTTGCGCACTTCGACCAGGTTGATGAACACGTCCTGCGGGCGGACCCCGGCCTCGCGTTCGAAACCTTCGGCGATCGCCTGGTACAGCGCCTTCTTCTGCTCCAGGGTGCGGCCTTCGCTGAGGGTGATCTGGATGAATACCTGGCCGTCGGAGCGCTGGATGCCCAGGTACTGAGGGTCGAACACCAGGCGATCACCGTCGTGCTCGGTCAGGACCTGGAAGTTGTCGTGCTCGGGGACATTGATCGTGCGCCGCAGGCAGGCGTAGACGATCTGGCCAAGCGTGCGCAGGTGAGTCGGGTCGGGGTGGCGCTTGATGTCGATGCGTACCAGGGGCATGTGGACTCCTTGGGCTATGCCAGGCGAGACGCAGAAGCTGGTAGAAAAGGATCGGGGCAGGGCAGAGCCCGGCATGGCGCCGGGCTCTTGAAGGCATTACTGAGGCAACAGCTTGTGGGCGCGTTCGCTGGCGTTATTGAAGACCTCGATCAGTCTTTTCGCCAGTGCGTCTTCGATTGCCGCGGCGGTGAGCAGGCCCTGGGTGAAGCCGATGCCCTGGTCCTTGGCAACCGCCAGTTGCTGGCTGTTCTCCGCTTCGGCCAGGTCGCCCAGGTAGTGGGCAGCGCGGAAGGCGTAGCGCTCGGGGAGGGTCAGCTGTTCAAGCTCCTTCAACGAGAGGGCGAACTGGCTGGCGGCGGCGGGTTTCAGGCTGAGGTGCTCGAACTGGAGCAGGCTCAGGCGATCGGTAGTCAAGGCGAATCTCCGTTTCTTTGCGGGAATACCCGGTTACTGTCCTGCCTTTTGCCGGTCAGCGCAAGGGTGGCCAGGGCGGTGGCGCGAAAAGAATTACCCTGACGCGGTCACGGGAGAAGCGCGTGCCATGCGCCGCGCAGGCAGCCCTGGGCGCATCCTCTGCTTGGCGCGCATGCTAAAACGTTCTAGCCTTCGCGTTTTGCTCATTGCCGTAAGGAATACCCGCATGACTCCCACCCTCAGCCGCCGTCGCGTGCTCCAGGGCGCGCTCGGCTGCTCGGCCCTGCTGGCCCTGCCAACCTGGGCGGATGACCCGCTGCGCAAAGCATTGCAGCAACTGGAGGCCACAACCGGCAGCACGATCGGCCTGTGGGCCCTGGACACCGGCAGCGGCCAGCAACTGGCCTGGCGCGCCGAGGAGCGCTTCGCGTTCTGCAGCACCTTCAAGGCCGTCCTCGCCGGCGCCATCCTGCACCGCAGCCAGGCCGAGCCGGGCTTGCTGGAGCGGCGTATCGCCTACGGCGCCGAACAGCTGGTGGTGTATTCCCCGGTCACCGAAAAGCACGTCGGCGCCGGCATGACCGTCGCCGGGCTCTGCGCCGCCGCGGTGCAGTACAGCGACAACACCGCCGGCAACCTGTTGCTCGAGCTGGTCGGTGGCCCACCGGGGCTTACGGCGTTTGCCCGGAGCCTGGGTGACCCGACGTTCCGCCTCGACCGCAACGAACCGACGCTCAATACCGCCTTGCCGGGCGACCCGCGTGACACCACCACGCCCCTGGCCATGGGCGTGACTCTGCAGCGTCTGTTGCTGGGCGACGGCCTGGCTGCTGCCGAGCGTCAACAGCTGCAGGATTGGCTCAAGGGAAACACCACGGGCGATGCCCGTATCCGCGCCGGCGTGCCGAAGGATTGGGTGGTGGGCGACAAGACCGGGTCGGGTGACTACGGCGTGGCCAACGATGTCGCGGTCATCTGGCCCAAAGGCCGGGCGCCGTGGATCGTGGTGGTGTTCAGCCGTGGAGCCAAGGCGGATGCGCCATGGAACAGCGAGACGATCGCGGCAGCCACGCGGGTGGTGGTGGAGGCCTGGAAGGGCTGAGCAATCGCTCGGACCATTACCCAAACGCGTGGCCCGAACGCGTGGGAGCGGGCTTGCCCCGCGATGAGGTCGGCTCACCCCACGCGTACGCGCCGCCGTTTCTTGAGGTACATCTGGCTATCGGCGTGGCTGAGCAAGGTGTCGGCATCCTCGCCATCGCTGGGGTAGCAGGCCACGCCGATGCTGCAGGAGGGCATCCTGACCTCGCCGAACTCGGCGCCGAGCGGTTGCTCCATGACCCTGGCGATCTGCTCGACCATCTCGTACACGGCATCCTCCGAGAGCACGTCGGTCAGCAGCACGATGAACTCGTCGCCGCCGATCCGCGCCACGGTGTCCGCCGCCTGCACGCTGTCCTGCAGCCGGCGGGCGATGGTGCACAGCACGCGGTCGCCGGCGGCATGGCCATGCACATCGTTGATGCCCTTGAAATCATTGACGTCGAGAAACAGCAAGGCCAGCTGCCGGTGCTGCTGGCGAGCCATGCGCAGGGCCGTGGCGAGGCGGTCGTTGAACAGCGAGCGGTTGGTCAGCTTGGTCAGCGGGTCGTGATGGGCGAGGAAGCGCAGTTCCTGCTCGGCCTGGGTGAGGGCGGTGATGTTGCGGGCCACACCGATCCGCGCCCCCACTTCGTCGGACCAGAACGCCGCCCAGAGGATATGGACCACCTCGCCATCCTTACGGATATAGCGGTTGCGAAAGTCGAAATGGGCGTTGCCGTTCATCACCTGGACGATCGAGGCACGGGTGGCCTCCAGGTCGTCCGGGTGCATGTAGCGGGTGATCGGGGTGCCGGTCAGCTCGTCGGCGCGGTAGCCGAGCAAGGCCTTGCAGGCATCGCTCACGAACACGATGGTGTCGTCCCGGTCGACCACGAACACGGTGTCCAGCATCAGGTGGATCAGCCTGGGGTAGAGCGCTTGCAGGTCGACGGGCATAGGGCGGGGGTGTCCGATACGGGTAGCCCGGTCATGGTCCGATCACGCAGGGCGGCCGCGCGATGTCCTGCAAGCCGCCGTGGGCCGCTTGCCGCGCCCGAGCAGCATACACAGGGTCGGGGGCGGGGCACTACCGGTACGCAAGCAAAATGGCGGCTGCTTCAATCGGTCGTGCTGGGTGGGAACGGCAATCGCCCCAGCAGCTTGACGATCGTCGCCGCACAGCGCCCGTCGGGGTCCAGGTCAGGGTCGAAGACGGTCACCGTCATGCCCCGGCAGCGTCGATCCGCCACGAACGGGATGAGGATTTTCGCCAGGTCGTCGGGCGCGATGCCCGGTGAGCCGGGGCTGTCGACCGCGGGCATGACCGCCTGGTCCAGCACATCGACGTCGAGGTGTATCCAGAGCCCCTGGTCAGGCACCTGAGCGAGCGTGTCCCGGATCCGTGCGATGACTGCGTCCGGGCCGATGGCAAGCGCCTCGAACACGTCGATCCGGTTGATGGCCGTATGGTTTATATCGGGCCAGGCAAAGTCATGGTCACGGTTCTCGCGCTCGCCCAGCTGGATAACCTGGGCATCGGCGACGAGCGGGCGGGTTATGCCGGGCCAGTCGGTCGCCAGCGCCTCACCACGGCCGGTTGCCAGGGCCAGGTCCATGCCTGCGACGGCGCCCAGGCTCTGTGCCGGGTCGTAGTTGCCGGGGTGGCGGAAGTCGCTGTGCCCGTCGATGTGGAGGAGCGACAGCGGGCCTGCGTGGCGCGCACCGGCCAGTGCGCCGAGCAGGATGGAGCAGTCTCCGCCGAGGACCAATGCGAATTCGTCCTGCAGCGTGGCGGCGCGCACCATGTCCGCGAGGGCGAGGTTGAACGCGCGCAGGGCGTGGCCGTTGCGCAGGCGGGTGCCGGGCTGCGCCTCGGCTGAGTAGGCTGGCGCGGCAGATGCTTCACGGTGCTGGCCTTGATCGCCCGTAGCAGGCCAGCTGCAAGCAGGGCTGACGGGGCTCGCCAGGTACCGGGTTGGTGGCCGGGCCGCAGGGGGCTGAGGCCGAGGTTCGAGGGGGCGGCGATCACTTGCATGGGGAAGACTTCCGCTCGTGTGACTGACTACAGTCTCCAGCATCCGGCGAAGCGCTTGCAAACCCCTTCGCGTTGATCCAGTTCAGCCATGCTGCGCAAGTGTTCGAGGCTGATCTGCGCGACCGTCTCTTGCAGGACATAGTTGTAGTAGTACGCCATGTCGCGCATGCGCTGGGCCTTGCTGCGCAGGCCTGCGTCGTTGTTGCCACCGGCCCAGACCTGTAGCTGCTCGTCGCGCACGCTACGCAAGTAGGCGCGGCTGTCGGCGTCGTAGCGCTCTAGCGTACGTGCCTTGAGGTTGGCGAGCGCCTCGGCGAGCCTCTGCAGGTTCTGCTGGTACTGCTGCCAGTAGGCCTCTGGCAGATCGAGGCCCAGTTCCCGCTTGCGTGCCGCTACCTGGGCTTCGGGAGCGGTTTGACGAGTGATGGCGACGGCAGTGCGCAACGTGGTCAGTTGCTCCATCTCCGGGGTGACGCTGTCGTGGATGATGCTATCGATCAACGCGGTGCGCCGAGGGGTATCGGGCAGCGGTGTGGGTTGTTTCGGAAACAACGCTGAGGTACCCCGGCAGGCGCTTGGGATGGTGTCGATCATCGGATAGGGCTGCCGCTGGTCCTTGCCCTCGACCCGTTGCAGGCGCACCAGTGCCGCCTGGCAGTAGCCAGGTGACTGGTCGAAGCTCAGTTCATACTCGGAGCCTGCCTGTGGTGTCAGGGTGAACGAGGCCGAGCAGACCGTGGTGGCGCCCTGTGTGTTGGCGCGAACATGTACCGGCTGGCCGGGTTCGAGGCGGATCTCGTAGTAGCTGTTGCTGTTTGCTGGCGGCGGCACGCTCATGTCGGCCCGCCGGCGAGAGTCGGGCACGAACAGGTTGTTGAGCATGCCGGTGGTCCGGGCTTCACAGCGCGCGCTGTCAAACAGGTCGAGGGTGGCGCTGCCATTGCCCGAGATGTAACGCAGCTTGGCGGCATCCGGGCGGGCGCTGTCGATATAGGTACCATTGAGACTGCAGGCGCTGACCAGGGTGGACAGGGCGAACAGGGCAAACAGGCGGGCGGCGGGGGGCATGATCGTCCGTGAGTGAGGCCATGGGGGCGCCGATGCTAGGGCGATTCCGGCTAATCGTCCAGTGGGCCGAAGGTGATCAGCCCACGGAGGTGGGGCGCTTGCTCTGCCTTTTAGGGCATCCGCTGCCGTCAAGGTAGAGCAAGGCCTTGACCAGCCCACCACGAACCAATAAGGGTCAGGTGCTTTTCAGCAGGTACAGGCTTTCCCTACTGTTCAGAAGGTGCCATCAGAGCGTTGAGTTCTGCATAGCTGTGGGCCTTCAACCCACCGGTGTCGAGCTGCCCACTTTGCAGGAAGCGCTGGGTGAGGCCGCTCATGGCACCGTAGAGAAACTCGGCGATGCTCGAGCCGGCGCTCAGGCGGCGAACGCCAAGCCGTTGCAGTTCGGCAGGGCCGGGCAAGCCTGCGCGCCAGAGCAGGTTGACCGGCAGCGTCACCTCCCGGCACAGCGTGGCGATCTCGCCGGGCTCGACCACGCCGGCGGCGAACAGCCCGTTCGCGCCACCGGCGGCATACTGCGTGGCGCGACGCAGGAGCTCTTCGAGGCGTTGCTCGGCGGGCAGCAGGTTCTTCAGGTAGACATCGCTGCGCACGTTGATGAACAGGTCGACCCCGCGCTGGCTGGCGGCGTTTCTGGCGGCGTCGATCTTGCGCAGGAGCTGTTCGGGGGGCTGGGTGCCGTCCTCGATGTTGATGCCCACCGCGCCGGCGGCGATGACGGTGTCGACGACCTTGGCGACCTGTTCGGGAGCGTCCGAGTAGCCGCCTTCGATATCCACGGTCAGCGGCACGCTGATTACCCTTGCCATCGACTCGACGGTGCCGGCCAGCAGCGCCAGGGGCAGCTTGTCGCCATCCTGGTAACCATGGGACCAGGCCACGGCGGCGCTGCTGGTGGCGACTGCCTTGCTGCCCTGGCGTTCGACCAGGCGTGCACCGCCGGCATCCGCCACATTGGCCAGCAGCAACAGCCCTTGCTGGTGAAGGTCATGAAAAACGCGATCCATTGCTGTCATGAAGATATGACTCCCTTGAACATCCTGTTGATGGTCCACTGCGGGCTTTAGATTGCCATTTTTCCTGGGGTTCGACGAGAGTGTTGCGGCGCCTGCGAGATCGAGCGCCGCCCGCGCGGCGCATCGCGGATGAATCCGCTCCTACGTTTGTTGCAACGTGGCCATGTCTGATAGGGCATGGTTGTAAGCTTCGTGACGCTGTGGGTGGAAATGCGTGGGACTGTTCAGCGGCGATAGTAGCGGCGGTCATCGTCATAGCGATGGTGCAGGGCGCGATCATGGTGACGGTCCCAGTAGCGTTGCCGCTCCATTGCCCGGCGGTGCTGCTCCCGGCGCCATTGTTCGCGACGCCACTGCTCCCGGCGCCAGTCGTCGCGGTGGTCATGCCAGCGCTCGTCGTGGCGGTAGCGGTCGTCATGGGCCAGCAGCGGTGCCGATGGCGCGCTTGCCAGGCTTGGCCAAGGGGTTTCAGTGGCCTTGCGGTCCGCCAGGTCGAGGGTATGGGAGGGAGGTGTCGAAGTCTTCATCGCTGCGGCGGTTGCCGAGCCTGCGGTCGCGAGTGCGAACAGGCCAAGGAGCAGCATGTATGGGGCAGGGATTTTCATGAGTGAAGACAACCTCTGATTGGCAGTTGAGCGTGTGTTCGGTAGTTGTTGGAACAACCGTGGAACGCACTCACCCAATAGACCGGCAAAATGGAAAAAGTTCTGGAGCGGCGCGTGCCCCGGGGCTTGCTCTCCGGGTGTCTGCAGCAAGCGCTGTGGCGAGCATCTTGAAAGGCCTGCCTTTGGAGTGGACTGAAGCAACTGGCAGGAAGTAAATGATAAGAATTATCATAAGCGCCTTTCGCCCTCCCCAGAGAGTCGTCGTATGTCTTCAACCAACCGCGAGCCGGCACTGGACCTGATCCAGAACAATCACGCCGAGCCGCTGGGCACCTGGAGTGGCGGGGCGAAGGTATCGCGGCGGGCACTGCTCGGCGGACTGAGCGTGGCCGGTGCGCTCCTCGCCAGTGGCTATGGCGTGAGCCAGTGCGGCGCGCTGCCAACCCTGTTCAGCGATTGCGCCACTGGCACCGGGCAACGACGTGGCTGGCGGCTGGCGTCGGGCCTTTCAGTGCTACTGGACAGCCGCAGCGCACTGGACAGCGTTGGCCGCGCCGTGATCTTGCAACGTGGACGGGTGTTGCTGGAGGTGACGCAGGGCGCTGGAGTCAGCCTGCGAACTGCGCAGGCCCGCATTCTGCCGGGGCAGGCGGCACGCTTGATCGTTCAGCAACAGGCCGGCGCCACCCTGGTGCAGATGCTCGATGGCGTGGCGTCGATCGCGTGTGGTTCGGCAGCGCCGGTGGTACTGGAAGCCGGTTGGCAGCAACTGTTCGGCGACAAGGGCAGCACCCCAAGAGCCGCGCTGCCGGATGGGGCCGGAGCCTGGACCCACGGGCACCTGGTGGCCGAGCGCATGCCCCTGGCCGAGGTGCTGGAGGAACTCGACAACTATCGTCCCGGCGTGCTCAGGTGCGACCCGCGGGTCGCGGGATTGCAGGTCAGCAGATCCTTGTCCCTCGACCAGCCGGACGACAGCTTGACGCTGCTGAGCGAAGTGCTGCCAGTCCGGGTCCAGCGGGTGCTGGGGTTCTGGGTCAATGTGGTGCCGGCCTGAGTCCGCCTGTTTCAGGGGCTGAGGAGCGTGTTGCCGGGACCCGCAAGGCGCCGCGCGCACCAGTCACTTACTTCACCTGGCCGTTGTACACCACGGTCGCGGCGCCGTCCTTCTTGATGGTCAGCTTGTTGCCTTCGGCCATGCTTTCGACCATTTCCGAACAGCCGTCCACTTCGGCCTTGCCGTCCACGTACTCACCGCTGGTATCGAAGCTGAAGACATAGGTCGACGCCGGGCAGGCATTGCCGCCTTCGCCCGTGGACACCACGAGTACATAGCGGTTGGGGCCGAACGTATAGGCCTTTTCGATGGCGACGTAGCCGGTGCTTTCGGCATCGGCGACGACGGCCTCCATGACGTTCACCACGCCGGCCCGGGACTGGTAGTTCAGTGCAGTGCCCAGCTCCATGCCTTGCACGGTGAACGGCCCGGCGCCTTCGTCGCCGACTGGCAGCGGCTCGTAGGCGATGCTCGGCGCCAGTGGCGCGGTGGCCGGTTTGGCCAGCAGCGCCGGCTGCGGCTGGGGGTTGATGCACTGTCCACTTTCACAGATGCGCTCACCTTTGCAGTCGGTGTCCTTGGCGCATTGGCCAGACACTGCGGCGGTCTGTTCGGCCTTGTCGCAGCCGGCGATGGCCAGGGTGAGGAGGGCGAGGGTAAGCAGTCGCTTCATCAGCGAAGTCCTTTTCATGGATGAGGGCTGCGCAGTATCGCCAAACTGTGGGCAGATGTCGCGTGGCTCTATCCCAACCTAGTTGTTCACCAACAACTCCGGCCCCAGGTAGCGGTTGATCTGGTCGATGTCGTCATCCCCCAGGCTGCCCACCGAAGACGCCAGGCGCAGCCGTGACATCAGGTAATGCAGCTTGGCCTCGAACAGGTCATGCCGTGCCACGAACAGCAGCTCCTCGGCGTTGAGCACATCGGCATTGGTGCTGGTGCCGCCCGCGCTGAAGCCCTTGCGCGCCGAGAGCAGCGAGCGTTCGTTGGAGGCGACCGCGCGCTCCAGCGCGTGCACGCGCAGGGCACCGCTCTGCACGCCGCGGAACTCGCGTGTGGTGCCGGTGATGACTTCCTGGCGTGTGGCGTCGAGCTCGTCCAGGGCCTTGGCGCTGTTGGCGCTGGCCTGCCGGCTCAGCGCGCTGACACCGCCACCGCTGTACAGCGGGATGTTCAGCTCCAGGCCGATCGAACTGTAGTGGTTGCGCTGGTTGAGCTCGGATATCGACTGGC
Source organism: Pseudomonas sp. CCOS 191 (assembly GCF_001007005.1). Classification (NCBI taxonomy): domain Bacteria; kingdom Pseudomonadati; phylum Pseudomonadota; class Gammaproteobacteria; order Pseudomonadales; family Pseudomonadaceae; genus Pseudomonas; species Pseudomonas sp. CCOS 191. The sequence continues at coordinate 3,867,889 of NZ_LN847264.1, read as the reverse complement.
TCTTGCCGGCGGTGTAGCCAGCGACGAAGTCCAGGGTCGGCCAGTGACCGGCCTTGGCACGCTTGAACTCTTCCTCGGCCAGTGCGTAGCTGTGCTGGCGTGCATGGATCAATGGGCTGTCGGCCTGGGCCCGGGCCAGCCAGTCGCGCAGGTTGTCCGGCAGCAGCGGCGGGGTGGCGAAGTCTGTTTGCAGGGTGGTCAGCGACGCCGGTGTCTCGCCGATGTATTCGGCCAGCTTGCGGCTGGCATTGGCCAGGTCGTCCTGGGCCTCGATCAACTGGGCTTCGGCAAGGTCGCGGCGGGCCAGGGACTCGTCGATATCGGTCACGGTGCCGGCACCCAGCTGCATGCGCCGCCGGGCCGAGGTGAGCTGTTCCTCGAACGAGGCGAGCTTGGCCCGGGCCAGGGTGATGGTCTCGCTGGCCAGGAGCACGTCAAAGTAGCTGTCGGCCAGGCGCACGGCGGCGTCCTGGCTCTTGGCATCGAACACAGCGACGCTGTAGTCGGCGCGTTGCTGGCCCTGGCGGTACTCGGCCATCTTCTGCTTGTTGAACAGCGGCAGGCGCAGGCGCAGGTTGGCGCCGGTGGAGTCGTAGTCGAGGTCATTGTCGATGCCGTGCTGGCGCTGGCTGCCGTCGATGCGGTTGGCGTAGGCCGCTGCGTTGACCTGCGGCAGCAGGCCGGCCTGGCCGATGGCGCGATTTTCCAGGCCAGCCTGCTGTTCATGCACCGCGGCGCGGTAGATCGGCCCCTGGTACTGCAGCAGGTCCCAGGCCTGCCTGAGGTCCATGGCGCTGGCCGGCAACGCCAGCGCCAGCAGGCACAGGCCAAGGCAGTGGCGGTTCATCTCATTGCTCCTTGAACGCGGCGTCGACGCGTTCGAGCAGGGGTTTGAGCAGGTAGCTCAGCAGGTTGCGCTCGCCAGTCTTGATGGTGACGGTGGCGGGCATGCCGGGCCGGATATGGTTGCTGCCGAGCATGGCCATGCCATCGGCCGTGACCTCCACCTGGGCCAGGTAGAACGGCTGCTTGCTCTCCTCGTCGAGCAGGCGGTCGGCGGAGACGGTCAGCACGCGCCCGGGAATGTTCGGCGTGCTGGCGTGGTTGAAGGCGGGGAAGGCGATGTCCACGGCCAGCCCCGGCGTCATCTTGTCGATGGCCTGCACCGGGATCATCGCATCGACCTGCAGCGGCTCGTCGAGCGGGACCACCTCCATGATCCGCGCGCCGGGCTGCACCACCCCGCCAACGGTGGCGATGCCCAGGGCCTGGACCATGCCGTCGATGGGCGCGCGGATGACCGTGTGAGTCACCTCGTCGTCCAGGGCGCGCAAACGGTCGGCCAGGGTGGTGCTCTCCTTGGCGGTGTCGGTCAGTTGCGACTGCACTTCCTTGAGGTAGTCGTGGCGACGTTGCAGGACGCGCAGCTTGAGCTCGGTGACCTGGCTGCGCACCCGGGCGATGTTGTTGAGGTTCTCCGCCTGGCCGGCGGAGAGGTCGGCATTGCTGCGCTCCAGCTCCAGCAAGCGGTTGCGCGGCACGTAGCCTTCGGCCGCGAGCATGCGCGTGCCTTGCAGCTCCTGGCCGAGGAAGCCGATCTGCGAGGCGCGGGCGCCGTACACCTGCTGCAGGCCCTTGAGCTGCACCGCCGAAGCGGCGAGGTTTTCCTCGAGGATGCTGATCTCCCCGGCGAGCCCCGCGCGCCGCGTATCGAGCAGGTGCTGTTGCAGGTCCATGGCCGCCAGCAGGCGTGGGTCACCTGCGTATTGCCTGAGCAGTTCGGGAGCGAAGATGACTGTGTCGCGCCCATCTCGCTCGGCTTCCAGGCGGTTCTCCACGGTCTTGCTGACGATGTACTGGGCGCTGACCGCGCCATGTTCGGCCACGGCATGCAGGGCATCCAGGCGCACCAGCGGCTGGCCTTTGCCGACCCGCTCGCCTTCGTGTACGAGAATCGCCTCCACGGTGCCGCCGCTCAGGTGCTGCACGGCCTTGCGGTTGCTGGTGACCTTGACCGTGCCGGTGGCGACCACTCCGGCGTCCAGCGGCGCCAGCCAGGCCCACAGGAGAAAGCCGCCGAAGCCGGCGAGCACCAGCCACAGGCCCCAGCGCACGGGTTTGCCAACGTCCAGGTCGAGCAGCTCGGTGTTGGCGGCAAGCAGTTCGGTATGCGCGGTGGTGGACATGATCGGTCACTCCCTTGCCTTGACGGCGGCCAGTGGGGTCGCGGTGCCAGCGGGGATCACGCTGGCCGTGCGCAGGGCGGCGAACACTTCGTCGCGGCTGCCGAACATCTGCACGCCGCCATCGCGCAGCATCAGTACCTTGTCGACGGCGCAGAGCACGTTGGGGCGGTGCGAGATCAGCACCACGGTGGCGCCGCGGCCCTTGAGCTCGGCCAGGGCGTCGACCAGGGCTTTTTCGCCGACGTCGTCAAGGTTGGCGTTCGGCTCATCCAGCACGATCAGGTTGGGTTCGCCGTACAAGGCGCGGGCCAGGGCGATGCGCTGCTTCTGGCCACCGGACAGCGGACTGCCGTCGCTGTCCAGGCGGGTGTCGTAGCCCTGCGCGAAGCGCAGGATCATGTCGTGCACGCCGGCGCTCCTGGCGGCGCGGATGACCGCGTCGCTGTCCACCTCGCCAAAGCGGGCGATGTTGTCGGCGATGCTGCCTTCGAACAGCTCTACGTCCTGGGGCAGGTAGCCGAGCCAGGGGCCCAGTTCGCGCTTGTTCCAGGTGAAGATGTCGGCGCCGTCCAGGCGCACCTTGCCGGCCTGGGCCGGCCATACCCCGACCAGCAGCCGCGCCAGGGTCGACTTGCCTGAGGCCGAGGGGCCGATGACGCCGAGGCTTTCGCCCGGCAACAGGCTCAGGCTGACCCCGCGCAGGATGGTGTTGCTGGTGCCGGGCGCCCCGGCGTAGACGTTTTCCACGGCGAGCATGCCCACGGGCCGTTGCAGTGACATGCTCGGCGGGCGCTGCGGGTAGTCTTGCAGCAGGCCGTTGAGGCGGCTCCAGGCCAGACGGCAGCCGAGCAGCGGTTTCCACGCGGCGATCACCTGTTCCACTGGCCCCAGCGCACGGCCGGTGAGGATCGAGCAGGCGATCATCATGCCGGGGGTGATCTTGCCTTCGATGGCCAGCAGGGCGCCGGTGCCGAGGATCAACGACTGCAAGGTGATGCGCACGAAGCGCCCGATGCTGCCGATGACCGCGGCGCGGTCGGAGGCCAGGGTCTGCATCTGCAGGATGCGCAGGTGGCTCTGGAACCAGCGCTGGCTGATCGACGGCAGCATGCCCATGGCCTCGATCACTTCGGCATTACGAAGGTTATTGTTGGCGTAGTGGGCGCAGGCGAGGGCGGCGTGGTTGGCCTCGGACAGCGGCTGCTTGGTGGCTTTCTCGGTGAGCCAGGCCAGGGCCGCGAGGATCAGCGAGCCAACCAGCGTGACCAGCCCCAGCAACGGATGGATCAGGTAGGCGACCAGCAGGTAGATCGGCGTCCAGGGGGCGTCGAAGAAGGCGAACAGGCCATTGCCGGTGAGGAACTGGCGCACCTGTGCCAGGTCCTGCAGGGCCTGGCCGGGGCTGCCACCGGCACGGCTGAGGTTGCGCTCGAAGGCGGCGCTGAACAGGCGCCGGTTCAGCGCCATGTCCAGGCGGTTGCCAACCCGCACCAGTACCCGGCTGCGCAGCAACTCCAGGGCGGTCATCAGCAGGAACAGGCCCGTCACCAGCACCGTCAGCATGCCCAGGGTGGTGAGGTTGCGGCTGACCAGCGCGCGGTCGTAGACCTGCAGCATGTACACCGCAGGTGTCAACATCATGACGTTTATTACCCCACTGAACACCGCCAGGGCATAGAAACTGCGTCGCAAATGAAACAGTGCCTCGGCCAGCTCGGAGCGGGTACCTGGATGCCTGGTCATCGGGGGGAGCCTCCCTCTGCGCAAAAGCCGCCCGCCGTTGCGGCGTGCGGGCTAAAAGCCTTGTGGTTGCTGGTTTGCAGAAAGGTTGGTCGCTCTTTTGGCGCGTTTTCCGAATACAATGCAAGCAGCCCACAAGCAGCAGAGTAGGTGCCTCAGAAACATCTTGTAATATCTTTTTGCTCTATGGATTCCTTCAAGTTCCTATTAAAAACAGTGGGTTGATAACCATTATCGCTGGCAAGGTTTTTTTCTGACGAAATATTGACAAGATTTTACAGCGCAACTTTAGTCTTAATCAGTTCGTGGGAACTTTCGCCGCAGGCCTGCTGTCGCCCCGACCCCTCCGCGAATCCTCCGTCGACATTCCTGTAGGAGCAGAACATGACTCGTTTCCTGTTCTTGTACCGAGTGAATGGGCTCTACAGGACGTTCCCCTCCCACTCGCGAAACCATGGCCCACCCAGGGCCCGGGCGCGCCGCGCCTGATCGTCGGCGAGCCCTGAACCCCGCGAATTCCAGGTTCGTATCCCGCTCGGCGGGCTGCGCCCGTGTTCGCCACTAACAATCGAACCGCATAACCGTGCACGCCAATGACCGGGCGTGGCGAGCGCCTGCGCCTGCCCGCCGCCCGACAGATCGAGGTCAGCCAACATGGCCAATTTCAGCAAGTCCGACCTGCAATTCATCCTCCAGCAGATCTTCATCGCCGAGGCCCATGCCAACGGCGCCAGCCTCATCGACCTGCTGCCCAACAGCCAGGTGCCGTTCGGCCTGCGCACCGTCGACGGCAGCTACAACAACCTGGTGGCCGGGCAAAGCGAGTTCGGCGCCGCCGACAACGCCTTCCTGCGCCTGATGGATGCCCAGTACCGGGCGGCCTATGCCGGCACCGGCACGGTGAGCGACAGCCAGCCGCGTACCATCAGCAACCTGATCGTTGACCAGACCGCCAACAACCCGGCCGCGGTCGATGCCAACGGCGGCGCCGCCCCGGTGCTCAGCCCCGGCATCGACGGGGTGTTCGGCACCGCGGACGACAAAGCAGTGTTCTTCATCCCCAACCAGTCGCCGGACGCTGGCCTGACCGCCGGCTTCAACGCCTGGATGACCTTCTTCGGCCAGTTCTTCGACCACGGCCTGGACCTGGTCACCAAGAGCAGCAGCCAGATGGTGTTCATCCCGCTGCAACCGGACGACCCGCTGTACGTGGCCAACAGCCCGACCAACTTCATGGTGCTGCCGCGCGCCGTGCGCACGGCCGGTGCCGATGGCGTGCTCGGTACCGCCGACGATGGCCAGCCCAACACCACTTCGCCCTTTGTCGACCAGAGCCAGACCTACAGTTCGCACCCCTCGCACCAGGTGTTCCTGCGCGAGTACGCCCTCGACGCGAGCGGCCATCCGGTGGCGACCGGGCGTTTGATCACCAATCGCGACCTGGGCGCCGATGGCAAGTTCGGCACCAGCGACGATGGCAACGGCGAGAACGGCGGCATGGCTACCTGGGCCGTGGTCAAGGCCCAGGCCCGCGACATCCTCGGCATCAACCTGACCGACGCCGACGTGCACCGGGTGCCGCTGCTGGCCACCGACGCCTACGGCAACTTCCTGCGCGGGCCCAACGGCATGCCGCAGGTGGTGATCCGCGTGGGCAATGGTGCCGACGGCATTGCCGGGACCGCCGACGACATCACCCAGCTGGTCGAAGGCAACCGCGCCGCGCCCATCAGCCTGGCCAATGCCGTGAGCACCGGCCACGGCTTCCTCGACGACATCGCCCACAATGCCGAGCCGGTGCTGGTCGGCGGGGTGCTGCAGGCCGACGCCGATACTACCGTGGGCAATGCCCAGCCCATGGGCCCGGGTGGCAACAACCTGAGCTACGACAACGAGCTGCTCGACGCCCACTACATCGCCGGTGACGGCCGGGTCAACGAGAACATCGGCCTGACCGCCGTGCACCACGTGTTCCACTCCGAGCACAACCGCCTGGTCCAGCAGACCAAGGACACTGTGCTTGCCTCCGGCGACCTGGCGTTTCTCAACGAGTGGCTGGCCATCGACGTGGTTGCGCTGCCCGCCACGCCCGCCGAGGTGGCTGCGCTGGTGTGGAACGGCGAGCGCCTGTTCCAGGCCGCCAAGTTCGGTACCGAGATGCAGTACCAGCACCTGGTGTTCGAGGAGTTCGCCCGTACCATCCAGCCGCAGATCGACGAGTTCCTCGCGCCCAACGGCTACGACACCTCGATCAACCCGGCGATCCTCGCCGAGTTCGCCCATGTGGTGTACCGCTTCGGCCACTCGATGCTGACCGAGACCGTCGACCGCTTCGACCCTGCGTTCAACCCGATTCTCAGCGACCCGGACAACCCGGACCAGCAACTGGGCCTGATCGCCGCCTTCCTCAACCCGCTGGCCTTCGCCGGCAGTGGTGCCACCGCTGATGAAGCGGCCGGGGCGATCATCCGCGGCGTGACCCGCCAGCTTGGCAACGAGATCGACGAGTTCGTCACCGAGGCACTGCGCAACAACCTGCTCGGCCTGCCCCTGGACCTACCGGCACTGAACCTGGCGCGGGGCCGTGATACCGGTATCCCCTCGCTCAACGAGGCGCGGCGCGAGTTCTACGCGATGACCGGCGACAGCCAGCTCAAGCCCTATATCAGTTGGGTCGACTTTGCCGACCACCTCAAGCACCCGGCGTCGCTGGTCAACTTCATCGCCGCCTATGGCACTCACGGCTCGATCACCTCGGCGACCACCCTGGCCGACAAGCGCGCCGCAGCGCTGGCCCTGGTGCTGGGCGGCAGCGGCGCGCCTTCCGACCGCCTGGACTTCCTCAACGGTACCGGCACCTGGGCCAACGTGACCAAGGCCGGCAAGGACGGCGTGCTGGGCACCGCGGACGACCTGACCGGGGTGACGGTGACTGGGGTCGACGCCATCGACTTCTGGGTCGGCGGCCTGGCCGAACAGAAGATGCCTTTCGGCGGCATGCTCGGCTCGTCCTTCAACTTCGTCTTCGAGACCCAGCTGGAGGCCCTGCAGAACGGCGACCGCTTCTATTACCTGTCGCGCACCGCCGGGCTGAACTTTGGCGCGGAGCTGGAAAACAACTCGTTCGCCAAGCTGATCATGGCCAACTCGGATGTCACCCACCTGTCCAACACCGTGTTCCTGACGCCGACCTTCACCCTCGAGGTCAACCAGGCCAACCAGTTCACCGGGCTGGGCGGCAACGGTCGCGCCGACCCCGCCGGAGGAATCGAGATCAACGGCGTGGAGGTCGTGCCGCTGGTCATTCGCGACGACCCCGACACCGTGGGGCCGGATGGCAACTACCTGCACTACACCGGCGAGGACCATGTGGTGCTCGGCGGCACTGCGGGCGATGACATCATCATCTCCGGCGAAGGCGACGACACGCTCTATGGCGACGGCGGCAACGACTACCTCGAAGGTGGCGCCGGCAACGATGCCGTGCTCGGTGGCGCAGGCGACGACATCATCACCGATGCGTTCGGCGACAACCGCCTGGAGGGCAACGCCGGCAACGACGTGATCGTGGCCGGCAGCATGCTCGCCGCCGGCAACCTGATCCTGGGCGGCGATGGCCAGGACTTCATCATCACCACCGAAGACATCAGCACCACCTTCGGCGGCCAGGGCGACGACTTCATCCTTGGCGCCAAGACCAACCTGCCGCCCACCGGCAACGAGGGCGACGACTGGATCGAGAAGGGCACCCAGGACGGCGCGCCGGGCGACAACTTCGCGCCGCTGCTCACCGATGAAGTGGTGGGCAACGACATCTTTGTCGGTGGCGGCGGCTTCGACGAGATGATCGGCGAGGGCGGCGACGATATCTTCGTCGGCAGCGATGCCCAGGACAAGATGGACGGCATGTCCGGCTTCGACTGGGTCACCTACAAGAACGACCAGGTCGGCGTCACCGCCGACCTGAGCCTGGCCGCGCTGGCGCAGCCCCATGGCAATGCGCCGAACCAGAACGCCGGGGTGTTCAACCCGGTCGGCGCCTCGCCGGCGTCGATCCTCGACCGCTTCGCCGAGGTCGAGGGCCTGTCCGGTTCGCGCTTCGCCGACGTGCTCAAGGGCGATGACGTCGATGCGGTGACCATCCTCAACCATGGCGGCACGACGGGCAGTGCTCTGAGCAATGTTGCGCTGATCCGCGGGTTGGCGCAGTTCCTTGCCGACGCCGGGCTGCCGACTACCGGCTTCGCCACCGGCAACATCCTGCTGGGCGGTAATGGCAGCGACCTGATAGAAGGCCGTGGCGGTGACGACCTGATCGATGGTGACAAGTGGCTCAACGTGCGCATCGCGGTGTATGCCCCGGGCGACGTCAACCACACCGGCCCCGAGATCGCCAGCTTCGACAGCATGGTCGAGATGATCCCGTTCATGCTCGATCGCACCTACAACCCGGGCCAGCTGAAGGCCATCCGCGAGATCCTGCCCGGCACCTCGACCGGCGGCGCCGCCTTCGACACCACGGTCTTCTCCGGGGTGCAGGCCGAGTATGTGGTGACCCAGGACACCCGTGGCACCGCCGACCTGGCAGATGATGTGTGGACCGTGGCCGACACCGTGGCCGGGCGAGACGGCACCGATACCCTGCTGCATATCGAGCGCCTGCAGTTCGCCGATGCCCAGCGCGTGCTGGTGCCGGGGCTGAACGCGCAGCCGACCGGCAGCCCGAGCCTCAGCGACGGCAACGGTGGTGCGATCACCGTCGGCGATATCCTCAGCGTGAGCATGGCTGGCGTGCGTGACGGCGACAATGTCACGGCGGGCAACCCGCTGGGTACCCTGGCCAATGCCTCGGTGTCCTACTACTGGCAGTTCGAGGCCGATCCCGGCAGCGGCGTGTTCCAGGACATCATCCTGCTGCCGGCCGGCGACCTGGCGTTCCAGAGCGCCGATGGCACCGCGTTCAAGGTGTCGCCGGACCTGGCCGGGCTGTCGCTGCGGGTCAAGGCGATCTACCAGGACGGCCATGGCACCACCGAGGTGCTGTTCAGCGCGCCCACCAGCGTGGTCGAGGCCGGCGCTCCCGTGGTGCCGACTGCGCCGACGCCGGTGGTCGATGCCAGTGCGGGGGGCGATGGCTTGCACATGGTCCGCTCCGACCTCAACTTCATCCTGGCCCAGATCAAGATCGCCGAGGCGGACGCCGCCGGGCAGGACATCCTCTCGTTGATCCCCAACATCCGCGCGCCCCTGGGCCTGCGTGCGGTCGACGGCTCGAACAATAACCTGATGAACCTCAATGGCCACGACCACACCGGCTACGGCGCCGCCGACCATGTCTTCCCGCGCCTGACCGACCCCGTGTTCAACGCCGCCGAGGGCGCGCCCGCCGGGTTCTTCGGCCCGGGTTCGCCGGCCATTCCCGGCTCGTCCTACCAGCAGACCAGCGGCTACGTGTTCGACTCGCAGCCACGCACCATCAGCAACCTGATCGTCGACCAGACCTCGAACAACCCGGCGGCCTACGCCAGCGCCTACGACCCCGGCGCCAACGGCGTGCTGGACTTCGGCACCCCCGGCAATGACGACCAGCTCAAGGACGGTGTGCGGGTGGTCGCCAGCCCGGGCATGGACGGCCAGTTCGGCACCAGCGACGACCATGATGTCTTCCTGTTCGAGAACACCTCGGCGGATGCCGGGCTGTCGGCGCCGTTCAACGCCTGGATGACCTTCTTCGGCCAGTTCTTCGACCATGGCCTTGACCTGGTCACCAAGGGCGGTTCGGGGACCATCTTCATCCCCCTGCAGCCGGACGATCCGCTGTACGTGCCAGGCGGCGCCGCCAACTTCATGGTGCTGACCCGAGCCACCAACCTGCCAGGGCCGGACGGCATCCTCGGCAACGCCGATGACATCCATGAGCACAGCAACACCACCACGCCGTTCGTGGACCAGAACCAGACCTACAGCTCGCACCCCTCGCACCAGGTGTTCCTGCGCAGCTACCAGCTCACCGCCAGTGGCCCCATCGCCACCGGCCGGCTGATCACCAACCGCGACCTGGGTAGCGACGGCAAGTTCGGTACCGGCGACGACAGCGAGATCGGTGGCATGGCCACCTGGAAGGTGGTCAAGGCCCAGGCCAACGATGTTCTTGGCCTGCGCCTGACCGACGCCGACGTCGACAATGTGCCGCTGTTGGCCACCGACGCCTATGGCAACTTCATCAAAGGGCCGCATGGCTATCCGATGGTGGTGATGAAGGGCGCCGACGGCCTGGGCGGCACTGCTGACGACGTGCTGGTCGAAGGCAACCCGCTGGCGCCGATCGACCTGACCAACGCCGTGCGCACCGGCCACCAGTTCCTTGCCGATATCGCCCACAATGCCGTGCCAGTGTTCACCGGTGGAGTGCTGGCCCCCGACGCCGACGCTGCCACCGGCAACGCCGTGCCGGTCAACCCGCACACCGGCGCCAACCTGGCCTACGACAATGAACTGCTGGACGCGCACTACATAGCCGGGGATGGCCGGGTCAACGAGAACATCGGTCTGACGGCGGTGCATGCGATCTTCCACGCCGAGCACAACCGGCTGGTGGCGCAGACCCAGGACACCGTGCTCGACTCGGGCGACCTGGCCTTCCTCAACGAGTGGCTGCTGACCCCGGTCAGCGCCTTGCCCGTCAGCCAGGCAGAGGTCGATGCGCTGGTGTGGAACGGCGAGCGGTTGTTCCAGGCGGCCAAGTTCGGCACCGAGATGCAGTACCAGCACCTGGTGTTCGAGGAGTTCGCCCGCACCATCCAGCCGCGCGTCGACCTGTTCTTCGCCCCGACCCAGGTCTACGACGTCGACCTCGATGCCTCGATCGTCGCCGAGTTCGCGCACACCGTGTACCGCTTCGGTCACTCGATGCTGACCGAAACAGTCGACCGTTTTGACGTCGACTTCAAGGTCATCGGTGACCCGGCCAGCGCCAATCCCGAGCAGCAGCTCGGCCTGATCGCGGCGTTCCTCAACCCGTTGGCGTATGCCGCCAGCGGCGTGACGCCGGAGGAGGCGACCAGCGCCATCGTACGTGGGGTGACCCGCCAGGCCGGCAACGAGATCGACGAGTTCGTCACCGAGGCGCTGCGCAACAACCTGCTCGGCCTGCCACTGGACCTGCCCGCGATCAACATCGCCCGGGGCCGCGATGTCGGCATCCCCTCGCTCAACGCCGTGCGCCGCGACATCTTCGGGCAGACCGGCGACACCCAGCTCAAACCCTATACCAGCTGGGTCGACCTGGTGCAGCACTTGAAGCATCCGGAATCGCTGATCAATTTCATCGCGGCCTATGGCACCCACGGCAGCATCACTTCGGCCCATACCCTGGACGACAAGCGTGCTGCGGCGCTGGCCCTGGTGCTCGGCGGCCCCGGCGCGCCGAGCGACCGCCTGGACTTCCTCAACGGCAGCGGTGCCTGGGCCAACGTGACCCTGGCGGGCAAGGATGGGGTAATGGGCACCGCCGATGACCTCAAGGGTGTGACGGTGACCGGCGTCGATGCCATCGACCTGTGGATCGGTGGCCTGGCCGAGGCCAAGACGCCGTTCGGCGGCATGCTCGGCAGCACCTTCAACTTCGTGTTCGAGAACCAGCTGGAGAAACTGCAGGACGGCGACCGCTTCTACTACCTGGAGCGCACCGCCGGCTTGTCGATGAACGCCGAGCTTGAGAGCAACTCGTTCGCCAAGCTGATCATGGCCAACACCTCGGCCACCCACCTGCCGGGGCTGGTGTTCTCCGACCCTGGGTTCTACCTGGAGCTGGACCGCGGCAAGCAGTACAACGATGGCCTGGGCAACGCCGACCCGCTGGGGGAAAACGGCCAGCAGGTGGTGTTCCGCGACAGCCCGCTGACCGATGGTCCCGACAGCAACTACATCCGCTATGCCGGTGACCAGCACATTGTGCTGGGTGGCACCCAGGGCGACGACATCCTCGTCTCCAGCGAAGGCGATGACACGGTCTGGGGCGATGGCGGCAACGACCGTATCGAAGGGGGCTATGGCAACGACCAGCTGCGCGGTGGCGCTGGCGACGACATCATCAGCGACATGGGCGGCGACGATAACATCCAGGGCGGCGACGGCAACGACGTGCTGCATGGCGGCAATGGCGTCAACCTGATCATCGGCGGCTTCGGCAACGACTTCATCGTCACTGGCGAGGATGCCTCCGAAGCCATCGGCGGCCAGGGCAACGACTTCATCCTCGGCAGCAAGGCCAACGAGCAGGACATGGGCAACGAAGGCGACGACTGGATCGAGAAGGGCACCTCGGACGGCGCCCCCGGCGACAACTTCGACCCCCTCGGCAACGACCCGGTGATCGGCAACGACGTGTTCGTCGGCGGCAACGAGAACGACAAGTTCAACGGCGAGGGCGGCGACGACATCATGGTCGGCAGCCTCGGCTTTGGCGATCGCTATATCGGCGGCTCGGGCTATGACTGGGCAACCTTCAAGGGCCTGGCCCAGGGCGTGAGCATCGACTACAGCGACCGCTTCTTCGATGTGCCGCCGGTTCCGGGCTCGGGGGCTTCGGCGCTGGTGCGCTTCGACATCATGGAAGGCCTGTCGGGCTCGGCGCATGGCGACTTCCTGCGCGGCGACAACGAGGACGCCACCTCGCTGCCGACTGCCGGGGCCACCGGTAGCGTGCTCACCAACATCAGCCTGATCAACGGCCTTGCCGGGCTGCTGCCCGCCGGCGCGACCTTCTACGATGGCGGCAACATCATCCTCGGCGGCAGTGGCAGCGACCTGATCGAAGGGCGTGGCGGCGACGACATCCTCGATGGCGACAAGTGGCTGAACGTGCGCATCAGCGTGCGCGCCAACAACGACGGCAGCGGGGCGGAAATCGCCTCGTTCGACAGCATGGAGCCGATGGTGCCGCTGATGCTCAAGGGCACCTACAACCCCGGCCAGTTGGTGATCGTGCGGGAGATCCTCAGCGGTACCGACCAGTACGACACCGCGCTGTTCTCCGGCATCGCCACCGACTACCGCATCGTCGTCGAGGGCAACACGGTGATTGTCACCGACACGGTGGTCGGACGCGACGGCGTCGATCGCCTGACCGGTATCGAGCGCCTGCAGTTCGCCGACGGTGCCCAGGCCTCGGGCGTGGGCAGCGCCGTCAACAACGGCCCGACCGGTCACCTGGCGATTGTCGACGATGCCAGCGGTCTGCGCGACGACACGCCCGTGGCCGGGCAGCTGCTGCGGGTCAGCAACCTGGCGGTGCACGATGCCGACAACCAGGGCGCGGCCAACCCGAGCGGTGCGCTGAACGGGCCAGTGACTTATTACTGGCAGGTCGAGAGCATCCCCGGCACGGGCGTCTATGAGGACATCACCTTCGTTGCCGCCGGCGAAGCCTCGCGGGCGACTGGCAGCACCTATCGAGTGGCGGACGATGTCGCTGGCCTCAATATCCGGGTGCGGGCGGTGTACCAGGACGCCAAGGGCACCTTGGAAATCGTCGACTCCTCAGTCAACAGCGCGCCCAGCAGCGGGCCCGCCGTGGCCGGGTTGCTGGTGCAGAACCAGGTGCTGAGCGCCAACCCGGCGACCATCGTCGACGCCGACGGCATCGGCGGCGCACCGTTCACCTTCCAGTGGCAGATGAACAACGGTGGGGGCTGGGTCGATATTGCCGGTGCCACCGCCAGCACCTTCACCCTTGGCCAGACCCAGGTCGGCCAGCATGTGCGGGTGCAGGTGGGCTACGTGGACACCTTTGGCGTGGCCGAGCGCGCCGCCAGTGACATTCTCGGCCCGGTGGCCAACGTCAACGACGCGCCGACCGGCGCGGTGCTGATCAGCGACACCACGCCGGACCAGGGGCAACTGCTGACTGCCTCGACCGCCGGCATCGCCGACCTCGACGGGCTGGGCGCATTCAGCTTCCAGTGGCAGCAGGGCGTGGGCGGCAACTTTGTCGACATCGCCGGCGCCACCGCAGCGAGCTACACCCCGGGCTTCGCCCAGGGCAACCAGCAACTGCGGGTGATCGTGCGCTACACCGACGGCTTCGGCGCCCAGGAGACGGTGACCTCCGCGGCGACCACCGCGGTGCGGCTGCTGAACGGCGTCACGCTGGTGGGTACCAACGCGGCGAACACGCTCACTGGCGGCGTCGGCAACGATGTGCTGCGCGGCCTGGGCGGCAATGACACGCTCAATGGGCTGGGCGCTGTCGACCAGCTGTTCGGCGGGGCGGGCAACGACATCCTCAACGGCGGCGACGACGGTGACTTCCTGTTCGGCGAGGACGGCAACGACACCCTCAACGGTGGCCTTGGCGCGGACGCCATGGACGGCGGCCTCGGCAACGACACCTTCGTGGTCGACAATGCCGGCGACAGTGTCATCGAGGTGGCCGGTGGCGGCACCGACCTGGTGCAGACCAGCCTGCTCAGCTACCAACTGGGCGCCAATGTCGAGAACCTCACCTACACCGGTAGCGGCAACTTTACCGGCACCGGCAACGCACTGGCCAACACCCTCACGGGTGCTGCCGGCAACGACCGGCTCGATGGCGGGGCAGGTGGTGACCGAATGGTGGGCGGTGCCGGCAACGACACCTACATTGTCGACTCAGCCTCGGATGTGGTGGTCGAGGCGGGCGGTGGTGGCATCGACACCGTGCTGACCGCGCTGGCCAGCTACAGCCTGGGTGCCAACGTCGAGAACCTGACCTACACCGGCGTCGGCAATTTCGTCGGCACCGGCAACGGGCTGAACAACGTCATCACCGGCGGTGGCGGCAACGACACGCTCACCGGCGACGGCGGCAACGACACCCTTATCGGCAACGCGGGCAACGACACGCTCAATGGCGATGCCGGCAACGACCAGTTGATCGGTGGCCTTGGCGCGGACAGCCTCAACGGTGGTGGTGGCGATGACAGCCTCGACGGCGGTGACGGCAACGACACGCTCAATGGCGGCGTCGGCAATGACACGCTGCAGGCCGGGGCCGGCAACGACAACCTCGATGGTGGCGTCGGCATCGATGTGCTGGCCGGTGGCGATGGCGACGACACGGTACTGGGCGGGGGCGGCAACGATGTGGTGCAGGGTGGCAACGGCAATGACTTCGTCGATGGCGGTGCCGGTGACGACATTGTCAGTGGCGGGGCTGGCAACGACACGCTGGTCGCCAACGACGGCAACGATATCTTCCAGTTTGCGGCGGGCTTCGGCACCGACCAGGTGTTCGGTTTCGACGCCGCCCCGGCAGGCGGCCAGGACCGGCTGGATATCACGGCGCTGAGCATTACCGCGGCGACCTTTGCCGTCAGTGTCAGCATTGCCGATGTGGGCGCCGATACCCTGGTGAGTTTCGGTGGGCCTGACTCCATCCGCCTGGTCGGGGTAGGGGATGCGACCAGCGTGACGGCGGCGGACTTTATCCTGGCGTCCTGAGGCAATGGCGCAGCGTCGCGTCAGCGGCGCTGCGCCAGGCTCACTACGAAATGTATCTGCACTCGCCCATACTGCGTTGAAACGGGGCGCGGAATGCTCATGTACTCCAGTACACTGCGCTTGCTCCCCCCGTTTCGCCTTGTATGGCCTTCGCGCAGACACATTTCGTACAGACCCCTAGGTCTCTGCTTGCTGCTCCACTTCATCCACGTAGGCTTCGAAAAACCAGTCGGGTATCTCTTCGTTGCGGTACTCCAGTTGCACGCCATCGGTGATTTCCGCCAGCCACACCGCGCTCTGCCCGGAGTTGTCGAACACATAGGCACGATGGCTGGCGGCGATGGCCTCCGGGAGCAGGTCGAGGGAGCGCTCGTAGCGGCTGCGCACCAGATCGTCCCTGACGGGATGGCCGCCCGCGCGCACGCGAATGGCGACCCGTTCGATATTGATCCGCGGGTTTTCGGTCGAGACGAAATAGAGGTAGGTGCGATAGCCCTGGGTTTGTGCCAGGCGCATGAATTCGATCTTGCTCGGGTGCGACATGACGCTTTCGAAGGTGAAACTCTGCTTTGCCTCCAGCAGGCGTTGGCGGATGAAATCGGCGATCACCGAGGCGAAGTACGAGTCCACTGGCACTGCACGGTAGTCGATCCGGTTGTCGAGCAGTTGCAGTTGCCTGGCGTGCATGGCCAGTTGCCGGGATGCAATCAGATGATGATCGAGATGGAACGTCAGCAGTTCGGCCTGAGTGGCCTGAATACCAAACGGGGCGAGGTCGACGAAGCCGCTGTCCTTTGCCTCTTGCTCGAGTTCGTCGGCATTGACGAAAAGGCGTGTCAGCGCCGCAGGCAGGCTGGCCTTGATGGTGCTCTTGCCCGAGCCGTTGGGGCCCGCAAAAACACGCAGCCTAGGCACGCCCGCCGGCCGTCTGGTCATCGACCCTGCGTACACTGATCATTTCGCCGACCCGGACCTTGCGCCGGGGGCTGGCCTTGCCCAGCACGGTCCGGGCACCATCGGCACCGACGCGCACCAGTTCACCGTCATCGACACACAGCACGCCGCGCTGGCTGGCCTGCAGGGCACGCAGGTAGGCCGAATGCGTAGCCTCGCTGGCGTGCAGGGGAATCTGTTGTTCAAGGGTATCGAGGTCCCGTTCGGAGACCTTCTTCGCTTTTGCTGCCATCGCTGGACACCTCCGCGCAATGCGAAACCGCTTGCGCACATGGGAGGCATCATAGCGTCGACGCTGTAAAAAGGCATCAAGGAGGGTCATCGGGCTGTCCTGAAGTGGATTCGCCGCAAAGTCTGGCACAGCGCTGGGCTCACTGTTTCCCCAGGCCGCGTAGTCCGTTTCCCAAACCTGAAACGGGGCCGTCGAGCGGCCCCGCTGATCCGGTGTCGGTCTTCAGAAGCCGAAGTCGCTCAGGCCCGGGTGATCGTCCGGACGGCGCCCCAGTGGCCAGCGGAACTTGCGCTCGGCTTCGCTGATGGGTTGTTCGTTGATGCTGGCGTGGCGATTGCGCATCAGGCCGTCCTCGGCGAACTCCCAGTTCTCGTTGCCGTAGGCGCGGTACCACTGGCCGCTGTCGTCGCGGTACTCATAGGCGTAGCGCACGGCAATGCGGTTGTCGGTGAAGGCCCAGAGCTCCTTGATCAGGCGGTATTCGAGCTCGCGGTTCCACTTGCGGGTGAGGAAGGCCTGGGCCTCTTCGCGGCTGCTGCAGAACTCGGCGCGATTGCGCCAGTGGGTGTCGGTGGTGTAGGCCAGGGCCACTTTGGCGGCGTCGCGGCTGTTCCAGCCGTCTTCGGCAAGGCGGACTTTCTCGATGGCGGTTTCACGGGTGAAGGGGGGCAGTGGTGGGCGGGACATCGTGGTCAATCCTCAAGGTCGGTGGGCTTGGTTTGCAGGATCGAGATTAGTCCGTTCGGTAGGTGGGGAGAATCGGTGCTCTCGGCACTTCATAATTGCTCTTTGCGGAACAATCCCCGCCTGGTTCGTCTGGCCCGCCTGTCTTCTATAGTTACCCCAGACATTCGCTGGAGCCCGCCATGACCCTGATCAGCCGCGAACCCTGGTGGCTCGTCCCGCCCAAGCCCGGGCAGACCGAGCGGGACCTGCACTGGGGCTACCTGGAAATCTACGCCGACGGCCGCACCGTGTTCGTCGACCAGCGACCCAGTGAGCGGGAGCTGGCCGAACGCAAGAGTTGCCGTAACTTCCCCGACGCCGAAAAGCCCTGAGTCAACCTTCGAGCTGGGCCAGGCGCGCCTCCAGCGCTGCGACCCGTGCTTCCAGCGCCTCGATGCGTTCGTCCGCCGCGCTGGCGCGCGTGCCGCCTTCCTGCTGGCGGGCGGCGAGAATCGCCTCGATCTCGGCCGGGTCGCCCAGGGCGTGGGTGTAGCGGTCTTCGCGCTGGCCGGCCTGGCGCGGCAGGTGCAAGGCCAGGCCACGCGAGACCAGGCGCTCGAGCTGGTGCTGGACCTGATCGACATCCTCGAACTCATGCAGGCGGTTGCTGCGCGTCAGCAGTTCGCTGAGGGTCTGTGGGCCGCGCAGGAACATCAAACCCATCAGCACCAGCTGCGCCGGCACCAGCTCCAGGCCCTTGTCCACTCGCTGTTCCCAACGGTCGGCGCGGCTGCCCATCTGCAGGCGGGCCATTTCCTGATTCTCCAGGGCACGCAGGGCCTGGCCGACCTGGCCGGGGGAGAGGTTCATCACCGGTTCACGGCTGGTCTTCTGGTTGCAGGCCAGGACCAGGGCATTGAGGGTCAGGGGGTAGGTTTCCGGGCTGGTGGCCTGTTTCTCGATCAGTGAACCGAGCACGCGGATCTCGATGCTGTTGAAACGGCCTTCGCGGGTGCTTTCGTGTTCTGACATGGCCCTGTCTCATTGCGAGGAAAAGGCCACTAGCCTAGGTAAAGCGCCAGGCTTAAGCAATCACTGCTGGCGTCGCCGGCCAAGCCAGCTCCCCTGAGGCGTGGGAGCTGGCACGGCTGGGGCTTCAGGTGCTGGGCCGCTCCATGGCCTGGCAGGCCGCGGCGGTGAACAGCACGTCGGTCGAGGAGTTCAGCGCGGTCTCGGCCGAATCCTGCAGCACGCCGATGATGAAGCCGACCGCCACTACCTGCATGGCGATCTCGCTGGGGATGCCGAACAGGCTGCAGGCCAGCGGGATCAGCAGCAGCGAGCCACCGGCCACGCCCGAGGCGCCGCAGGCGCAGACCGCCGCCACCACGCTGAGCAGCACCGCGGTCGGCAGGTCGACCGGGATGCCCAGGGTGTGCACGGCGGCCAGGGTCAGCACGGTGATGGTGATTGCAGCGCCCGCCATGTTGATGGTCGCGCCCAGCGGGATCGACACCGAATAGGTGTCCTCGTGCAGGCCAAGCTTCTCCGACAGCGCCAGGTTGACCGGGATGTTGGCCGCCGAGCTGCGGGTGAAGAACGCGGTAATGCCGCTCTCGCGCAGGCACAGCAGGGTCAGCGGGTAGGGATTGCGACGGATCTTCCAGTAAACGATCAACGGGTTCATCACCAGGGCCACGAACAGCATGCAGCCCATCAGCACGGCCAGCAGGTGCAGGTAGCCGAGCAGTGCATCCAGCCCCGACTGCGCCAGGGTGGCGCTGACCAGGCCGAAGATGCCCAGCGGGGCGAAGCGGATCACCATGCGCACGATCAGGGTCACGCCGTTGGACAGGTCCTCGACCACGGTGCGGGTGGTGTCACCGGCATGGCGCAGGGCCACGCCCAGGCCGATGGCCCAAGTCAGCACGCCGATGAAGTTGGCGTTGAGCAATGCGTTGACCGGGTTGTCCACGGCGCTGAGCAACAGGTTCTGCATCACCTCTGTGATGCCGCCGGGGGCGCTCAACGTGGCCTCGCCGGTGCTCAGCACCAGGTTCGAGGGGAACAGCATGCTGGCCACCACGGCCACCACCGCGGCGGCGAAGGTGCCCAGCAGGTACAGCCAGAGGATCGGGCGGATGTGGGTTTCCTGGCCATGGCGGTGGTTGGCGATCGAGGCCATCACCAAAATGAACACCAGGATCGGCGCCACGGCCTTCAGGGCGCTGACGAAGACCTTGCCGAGGAACCCCAGGTCGCGGGCCACGTCGGGGGCGAGCAGGGCCAGGGCGATGCCGGCCACCAGGCCGATGCAGATCTGCGTCACCAGGCCGGTGCGGTTGATGAGGCGGAGGATGGGGGTCATGTGCAGCGCAATCCAGTTACGTGAAAGCGCGCGACTTTACCACAGACCGCGCTGGCTCCTGTAGGCGCGGGCCTACCAGTGAAACAGCTCGCGCCGCGCGCCTTCGGTGATCGCCAGGATCCCCGGGTGCTTGACCTTGCGCTCCACCGAAATGGCGTAGAACGACTCGTTTACCGCCTCGGTCTGGCCGATCAGGCGCACGCCGTACTGGCGGCAGACCTCTTCGGCGATCACGCTGGGGGCGACGAAGATGCCGCTGCCCGACTGGCCGAAGGCCTGCATCAGCGCGCTGTCGTCGAATTCGCCGACGATCCGCGGTTGCACCTGCTGCTCGGCCAGCCAGCGCAGCAGGCGGCTGCGCAGCACGGTTTCCTGGCCTGGGATCAACAGCGGCGCGTCGTCCAGGCAGGCGGGGAAGGGCCGCTTCAGGCGCTCGGCCAGCGCAGGGGTGGCGAAGAAGCTCAGGCCACATTCGCCGAGCTTCTGGCTGTAGCCCTTGATGTCCAGGTGGCTGGGCATGGGGCTGTCGGAAATCACCAGGTCCAGACGCTGGATCGCCAGGTCCGCCAGCAGGCGTTCGAGTTTGTCCTCGCGGCAATTGATGCGCAGTACCTCCTCCAGCTCCATGGTCGGTGCCAGCAGGCGGTAGACGATGGACTTGGGCACCACGTCGGCCACGCCCACGCGAAACAGGATCTGCTCCTGCGGCCCGGCGCGCAGCATGGCCTCCAGTTCGCCGCCGATCTGGAACATCTGCTCGGCGTAGGCCAAGGCCTGGCGCCCGGTCTCGGTCAGTTCCAGCTGGCGCCCGACGCGCTGGAACAGCTCCAGGTTCCAGGTCTGCTCGAACAGGCTGATCTGGCCGCTGATGGTCTGCGGGGTCAGGTTGAGCTGTTCGCTGGCGCGGGCGATGCTGCCGGTCTTGGCCACCGCCCAGAAATAGTGGAGCTGGCGATAGTTGAGCATGTTCGCCTCGATTCGGAAAAACCGAAGTATACACGCTGAAAATACGAATTTTCCGGATGTTTCAGCCCCACTAGAATGCCACCCCATCAGGCGCATGAAGCGCCGCCCGGCATTCGACAAGCGAGGACCTCATGCTACAACTCAAATCCATTGGCACACCGCTGGTGCTGGCCCTGGCCCTGTTCGCCATGTCTGGCTGCGACCAGGCCGAGAAATCCGCCCAGCAGATGCTTGACCAGGCCGCTGAAACGGCCAAGCAGGCCATCGACAAGACCAATGACGCCGCCCAGCAGGCCTTGAGCGACGCCATCGGCAGCGATGGCGAGAAAGCCAAGGCCGAAGACGACAAGAAAGACACCCAGGACATCTGAGAGCAGGACTGACCAATGGAATATTTGCTGGAACTCGCCGCAAGCCCCACCGCCTGGGTAGCCCTCGCCACCCTGGTGGCCATGGAGGTCGTGCTCGGCATCGACAACCTGATCTTCATCTCCATCCTCACCAACAAGCTGCCCGAGGCCTATCGTTCCAAGGCGCGGCGTATCGGTATCAGCATGGCCCTGGTCATGCGCCTGGCGCTGCTCAGCACCGTGGCCTGGATCGTCCAGTTGACCGAGCCTGTGGTCGAGGTGTTCGGCCACACGTTCTCGTGGAAGGACATGATCCTCATTGCCGGTGGCCTGTTCCTGCTGTGGAAGGCGACCAAGGAGATCCATGAAAGTGTCGACCCACATGGCGCGAAGGAAGAGTCCAAGGCCGGCAACGTCGTGACCATCGGTTTCACCGCGGCGATCTTCCAGATCCTGCTGCTGGACATCGTCTTCTCGATCGACAGCATCATCACCGCCGTGGGCATGACCGAGCACCTGCCGATCATGATCATCGCCGTGATCAGTGCCGTGATCGTGATGCTGGTGGCCGCCGACCCGCTGGCCAAGTTCATCAACGACAACCCGACCGTGGTGATGCTGGCCCTGGGCTTCCTGATCATGATCGGCATGACCCTGATCGCCGAAGGCTTCGGTGCCCATGTGCCGAAAGGCTACGTATACGCTGCCATGGCGTTCTCGACCGCGATCGAGATCCTCAACATCATGGCTCGCCGGGCGCGCTTGAAGCGTGAGGCTGCCGAGGGCTGACCTGGTGTGAACCATCGCGGGGCCAGCCCGCCGCCACAAGACAGGTAGCTTGTGGCGGCGGGCTGGCCCCGCGATGCGTTTCAGGAAAGCTTCAGTTCAATGCGCCCCGGCATGCCGACGCGCACGGCGCACAGGTTGTGGTTTGACCAGGGCTTGAGGGGGCAGGTGATGTGGGTGTGCATGCCGGCGCACGATGCGCAGCACGCCCCAGAGCATGGCGGCTGCGACGCTCAGCCACATGCCAACCAGCATTAGAATCGCCATTGTCAGGCTCATGTGTGCCTCCTTCTCTCTGGCGAGCCAGGCCCGCCATCCAGACACTGCTTTAGTCTAGCTTGTCGCCTATGACGTTCCATTGACCAAAGGTCTAGTGCTTGGGCCGTTTCGTTCCAAGCCCGCATCGGGCTATACCCGAAGCCGCCCGCGCCCTATGATCGGCACTCATGGCCGGGCACCGCCTGCCTGGCGCTGGATCATGCGAGTGTCCATGTTGCAAAAACTCATCACGTCCCGGGCCCTGGGCCCACGTCGCCTGTTGGCCGCCTGCCTGGTGGCGGCCACGTTGTCGGGTTGCGCCAGCGCGCCACCGGCCGCGCTCAAAGGCCTGCCGCAGCGGGTCGAGATCAGCAGCGTTCCCTTCTACGGCGGCAACGCCAACCACAGTGGCTCGATGGCCCTGGCCGCCGTGCTGTCGCAGCAGGGCGCGCCGATCACGCCGGGCCTGCTCGACAAGTCGTTGGGCCTGCCTGCCGCCGCCGAGTCCCTGGAAACCGGCATCCCTCGGGTTGCCCGTGAATACGGCCGGGTCGTCTACCCGCTGGACAAACACCTGGATGCCTTGCTCGCCCAGGTGGCGGCCGGCTACCCGGTGTTGTTGCGTTATCAGGAAGGTTCGGCGTGGTGGAGCGAGCCGCGCTATGCGGTGTTGATTGGCTATGACCGCTACAAGCAGCGGGTATTGCTGCGCTCGGGCATGCATCGGCGCCAGTTGATGGCTTTCGATGATTTCGAGTCGGCGTGGGCCAAGGAGGGTAGCTGGGCGGTGTTGCTGCAATCGCCGCGGCAATTGCCGGCCCAGGTGGATCGCCAGCGCTGGCTGCAGGCGGCGGATGAACTGGCCCGTTCGGGGCAGGAGATCGCGGCGAAGCAGGCTGTCACAAGCCTGGGACGGTGAGGCTGAAATGATCGCGGGGCAAGCCCGCTCCCACAAGATTGGCCTTGTGGGAGCGGGCTTGCCCCGCGATTGCTTCACATCAGAAGCCCAGGCGATCGCGCAGGCTGTAGTACCAGGCACCGATGGCGCTGAACGGCACACGCAGCATCTGGCCGCCCGGGAACGGGTAGTGCGGCAGGCCGGCGAACGCGTCGAAGCGCTCGGCCTGGCCGCGCAGGGCTTCGGCCAGCACCTTGCCCGCCAGGTGGGTGTAGGTGACGCCGTGGCCCGAGCAACCCTGCGAGTAGTAGATGTTGTCGCCGATGCGGCCGACCTGCGGCAGGCGCGACAGGGTCAGCAGGAAGTTGCCGGTCCAGGCGTAGTCGATCTTGACGTCCTTGAGCTGCGGGAAGGCCTTGAGCATCTTCGGACGGATGATCGCCTCGATGTTCGCCGGGTCACGCGCACCGTATACCACGCCACCGCCGAAGATCAGGCGCTTGTCGCTGGTCAGGCGATAGTAGTCGAGCAGGTAGTTGCAGTCCTCGACGCAGTAGTCCTGCGGCAGCAGGGTGCGGGCCAGTTCCTCGCCCAGCGGCTCGGTGGTGATCACCTGGGTGCCGCAGGGCATCGACTTGGCAGCCAGCTCCGGTACCAGGTTGCCCAGGTAGGCGTTGCCGGCGACGATGATGAACTTGGCGCGCACCTTGCCTTGCGGGGTGTGCACTACCGGGTTGGCGCCACGCTCGATGCGCACGGCCGGGGTCTGCTCATAGATGATGCCACCCAGCGACTCGACCGCGGCGGCTTCGCCCAGGGCCAGGTTCAGTGGGTGGATATGGCCGCCGCTCATGTCGAGCATGCCGCCTATATAGCTGTCGCAGGCCACCACTTCACGGATGCGCTTCTGGTCCATCAGCTCCAGCTGGTTGTGGCCGAAGCGTTCCCACAGGCGTTTTTGCGATTCCAGGTGGCCCATCTGCTTGCTGGTCAGCGCTGCAAATACGCCGCCGTCCTTCAGGTCGCACTGGATGTCGTACTTGGCCACGCGCTCACGGATGATGCGCCCGCCCTCGAAGGCCATCTGACCGAGCAGTTGCGCCTGCTTGGGGCCGACGGTGCGCTCGATGACATCGATGTCGCGGCTATAACTGTTGACGATCTGGCCACCGTTGCGGCCCGAGGCGCCGAAACCGACCTTGGCGGCCTCGACGATGCTCACCTTGAAGCCGTTCTCCAGCAGGAACAGGGCGCTGGACAGGCCGGTGTAGCCGGCACCGATGATGCACACATCGGTTTCCACCTCACCCTGCAGCGCCGGACGTGGCGGCACCGGGTTGGCCGAGGCGGCGTAGTAGGACTGGGGGTAGGGGGTGTTTGCCATGCTCGAGGAACCTCGTGTTTTATATTTTTAACGAATGTACCGATGCTATCAATAATAATAAACACCCGCTAGTCGTCCGGTGAAAATCCTTTACGCCCCCCTGTACCTTGGCCTTTCTATAAATAGTTTAAGATTCAGTAGCTTAGCGTGAAAAAAACAGTTGACAGGGTATCTGGATCGCGTAGAATGCGCCCCACACGACAGGCACATAGCTCAGTTGGTTAGAGCACCACCTTGACATGGTGGGGGTCGTTGGTTCGAGTCCAATTGTGCCTACCAAATCAGAAGAGGGCGATCCGCAAGGATCGCCCTTTTTGCTTTTGGTAATTTCCAGCGGGCGAGCCGCATGCGAGATCGGC
Source organism: Pseudomonas sp. CCOS 191 (assembly GCF_001007005.1). Taxonomy (NCBI): domain Bacteria; kingdom Pseudomonadati; phylum Pseudomonadota; class Gammaproteobacteria; order Pseudomonadales; family Pseudomonadaceae; genus Pseudomonas; species Pseudomonas sp. CCOS 191. The sequence continues at coordinate 3,843,261 of NZ_LN847264.1, read as the reverse complement.
CGGTAAAAGCCTTGCCCGCAGGTAGCCGGGGCGGCTCGGATGAATTTCGCAAAGTTTTTGATTTTTTTGAAAAAAACGCTTTACAGGTGCGTAGTCGATCACTAATATGCGCACCACACGACAGGCACATAGCTCAGTTGGTTAGAGCACCACCTTGACATGGTGGGGGTCGTTGGTTCGAGTCCAATTGTGCCTACCAAATCAGAAGAGGGCGATCCGAAAGGATCGCCCTTTTTGCTTTCCGCCGTTCCATGGGCGCTGACATACGCTGCAACTTTCCACCTTCGCCTCATCCCTGCGGCCGAGCGGTTCGCTCATGCTAGAATCCGCCCCTTCGAATCTGGAGGTACAGGCGTGCGCAAACTGGCGGTGGTAATGGCGGTGTTGGCCCTGGCGGGCTGTAACAACGAGGTCGAAGGCGTGCACAAGCAGGTGGCCGAACACCTGAACAACCCCAAGACGGCCAAGTTCGCCAACGTGCGCTTCGACACCCAGGGCTCCATCTGCGGCCAGTTCCGCGGCAAGGATGACGCCGGTCAGTACGAGGCTTATCGCAGCTACGTGGCGATCAAGCACGACGGTCAGTACGAGATCCTCATCGACGAGACCGGCAACAACCTGCGTATCCGCGAAGTCTGCGGTGGCGCCGACCTGCAGCGCCGCGCCGAGGCGCTGGCCGACCAGCCGGCGCCGGAAGGTTGGGACGTGGAGGTGATCCAGGGGCCGAACATGGGCGCCCTGACCGACATGACCGCACGCCTGATCGAAAAGGGCATCCCGTCCTGGGTCGAGTACCGCGACGGCAAGCCGGTGGTGCTGATGGGGCCGTTCCCGGCCAAGGTCGAGGCCGATGCGCGCAAGGCCGAGGTGATGGCCAAGCTGGGCACCGACTCGATTGTCATCCAGCACGGCGTCAAGCGCTGACCTTCACCCGCACCTGCCAGGCTCGGCGCTGGGCAGGTATCAGATAGAACGCGGGCTTGCCTCGCGTTCGGCGCCGATGTCCTCGAACACGCTGATCAGATGTTCCGGCTGCCCGTCGGCGCGGCGCTCCAGCGAGGTGCGTGCCCGCACCCAGAGGTAGTGCCCGTCCTTGTGGCGCACTCGCTTCTGCACTTCGTATCGTTCGATCTCGCCGGCCAGCATGCGCCGCAGCAGCGCCAGATTGTCCGGTAGGTCGTCGGGGTGGGTGAGCTGCTGGAACGTCGTGCCGTACAACTCGTCCTCACGGTAACCCAGCAGTTCGCAAAGGCTGCCGTTGACCCGCTGCCAGCTGCCATCCGGGTCGATGTAGGCCAGCGCGCCCCAGGCCAGTTCGAAGATGGTGCGAAAGCGCGCCTCGCTCTGGCGCAATTCCTCTTCGGCCACCTTGCGCTCGGTGTTGTCCATGCTGATGCCGAGCATCTTCACCGGGCGCCCGGCACTGTCGCTGAGCACCGTGGCGCGCGAGGCGATCCAGCGTTGGTCGCCATCGGGGCGGGTGATGCGAAAGTCGCACTCGCAGCCGGTGCCGTCAGCCACGGCCTGGGCATACATGCCCTGCATGTGGCTGGCGTCCTCGGGGTGGATGTGCTCCCAGAAGTCCTCGTTGCGCCGTAGTGGCCAGCCATACACCGCCTCGACGTTGGGCGAGTAGGTCACTTCGTCGGTGACCAGGTTCCATTCCCAGGTGACGATGCGCGCACCCTCCTGGGCCAGCTTCATGCGTGTCTCGCTCTCCATGATCTCGGCGGTGTAGCGGCGGCGCACGTCGGTCATCGGCAGCTCGACCACCTCGGCCTGCTGCACGCTGTGCAGGGCCTCTTCGCCGTAGCGCAGCCAGATCCAGTTGACCTTGAGCAGGTCGGCCAGCTTGCGCAGGTTGGCGTAGTCGATCTCGCCACCGCGGGTCCACTTGTGCACCGCCGTGCGCGAGATCCCCAAGGCCGTGCCCACCGCCTGCAGGGTCAGCTTGTGGTGTTCGAGCAGTTCCTTGAGGCGAAAGGCGAAGCTGTTTTCCGTCATGGGTGCTGGATCCTTGGGCGTGGACGAGGCGGTCAGTATACCTGAGCTGTCAACTTCAGGTTGACAGCGCGGTTGCCGCGCTCGGCGGCGCCGGTTAACGTGGCGCCTGACCCATTCAGGACAGGGATGCACCGCATGAGCCGATCACTGGAACTCAACCGCGCCAGTTGGAATGAACGGGCGCCACTGCACGCCGCCTCGAAGGACTACGAGGTCGAACGCTTTGTCGCCGAACCCGGCCACCTGTCCGAGGTGGTGCGTTTCGACCTGCCGCGCCTGGGCGATATCCATGGCCTGCGCGCGGTGCACCTGCAATGCCATATCGGTACCGACACCTTGTCGCTGGCGCGCCTGGGGGCGGATGTCTGTGGCCTGGACTTCTCTGCCGCCTCGCTGGCCCAGGCGCGTGGCCTGGCCGAACGTTGCGGCGCTGGCATCGCCTATGTCGAAGCGGACGTCTACCAGGCGGCACAGGTGCTGCCTGCCGATGGTTTCGATCTGGTCTACACCGGCATCGGCGCGTTGTGCTGGCTGCCGAGTATCGAGCGCTGGGCGCAGGCAGTGGCGGCGTTGCTCAAGCCGGGCGGACGCCTGTTCCTGCGCGATGGCCATCCGATGCTGATGGCGGTCAACGAAGACCATGAGGACCGTTTGCAGCTGGAGTATCCGTACTTCGAGCGCGAGGCGCCGACCGTGTGGATCAGCGACCAGACCTACGTCGACACCGAGCAGGCCCTGACGCAGACCGAAACCCATGAGTGGAACCATGGCCTCGGCGAGGTGATCACCGCGCTGTTGCGTAGCGGCCTGCGCATCACCGCCCTGGAGGAGCACCAGAGCATTCCCTGGGAGGCCTTGCCTGGGCAGATGGCGTTGGGTGATGACGGCGAGTGGCGCCTGGTCGAGGCGCCCTGGAGATTGCCGCTGAGCTATACGCTGCAGGCGGTCAAAGGGTAGATCAAAGGCTTGGCGTGTACGCGAGCCGTGGGAGCGGGCTTGCCCCGCGACAGGTTCGCGATTGCAATCGCGGGTCAAGCCCGCTCCCACGGAATCCGCGCCATTTCAGCCAGGGGCCTGTGTGCTCAGGACAGGAACCCGCCGTCCACATTGAGCGCGGTGCCGGTGGTATAGCTGGAGGCGTCGCTGGCCAGGTACAGCACCGCCCCGGCCATCTCGCTCGGGTCGGCCACGCGCTTGAGCGGGATCTGCTGCAGCGCGGCATTGCGGATGCTGTCGTTCTTCACCAGCGCCGAGGCGAACTTGGTGTCGGTCAGCCCTGGCAGCAGGGCGTTGCAGCGGATGCCGAACTGCGCGCACTCCTTGGCAAACACCTTGGTCATGTTGATCACGGCCGCCTTGGTCACCGAGTAGATGCCCTGGAACAGCCCCGGTGACACCCCGTTGATCGAGGCCACGTTGATGATGCTGCCACCGCCGTGCTCGCGCATCAGCTTGCCGGCTTCCACCGACATGAAGAAGTAACCGCGGATATTGACGTCGACGGTCTTCTGGAAAGCGCCCAGGTCGGTATCCAGCACATTGCAGAACTGCGGGTTGGTGGCGGCGTTGTTGACCAGAATGTCGAGGCGCCCGAACTGTTCGCGGATGCCGGCGAACACCTGCTGGATTTGCTCCATCTCACCGATATGGCAGGCCACCGCGGTGGCCTTGCCGCCGGCGGCTACGATCGCCTCGGCCACCTGCTGGCAGCCGTCGAGCTTGCGGCTGGAGACGATCACATGGGCGCCCTGCTGGGCCAGCAGGTGGGCGATGGCTTCACCGATGCCACGGCTGGCACCGGAAACGAAGGCGATCTTGCCGTCGAGGTCGAACAGGTGGGTCTTGGACATTCGGGTATTCCTTGTTGTGGGCCGGATTACAGGCTGGATTTGCCGATCAGTTGCAGGCTCATGTGCTCCAACAGCTTGTTCATGTGGATGAACTGGGCTAAACGTTTGTCCTGGGTCTGGCCGTGGAAGAAGCGGTAGTAGATCTGCTGGACGATGCCGGCCAGGCGGAACAGGCCGTAGCAGTAATAGAAGTCGAAATTGTCGATGCGAATGCCGGCGCGTTCTGCGTAGTAGTCGACAAACTGCTGGCGGGTCAGCATGCCCGGCGCATTGCTCGGCTGGCGACGCATCAGCTGTACTGGCGCTGGGTCGCCGGCCTCGATCCAGTAGGCCAGGCTGTTGCCCAGGTCCATCAGCGGATCGCCGATGGTGGCCATTTCCCAGTCCAGCACGCCGATGATGCGCATCGGGTTGTTGCTGTCGAGGATGACATTGTCGAAGCGGTAGTCGTTATGCACGATGCCCGGGCGCGGGTGGTCGGCGGGCATCTTCTCGCGCAGCCAGGTGATCACCTGTTCCCAGCGCGGTGCGTCGGGGGTCAGGGCTTTTTCATAGCGGCTGGCCCAGCCTTCGATCTGGCGCTGCACATAACCTTCCGGCTTGCCCAGGTCGGCCAGGCCACATGCCTGGTAGTCCACCTGGTGCAGCTCGATCAGGCGATCGATGAAGCTTTTGCACAGCGCCTCGGTGCGACCGGCGTCCAGGTCGAGTTCGGCGGGGATGTCCGAGCGCAGGATGATGCCGTTGACCCGCTCCATCACGTAGAACTCGCCGCCGATCAGCGCTTCATCGGTGCAGTGCACGTAGGCCTTGGGGCAATAGGGGAAACCGGCATTGAGCTGGTTGAGGATACGGAACTCGCGGCCCATGTCGTGGGCCGACTTGGCCTTGTGGCCGAATGGCGGGCGGCGCAGGACGAATTCCTTGCCCGGGTAGGCCACCAGGTAGGTCAGGTTAGAGGCGCCACCCGGAAACTGGCTGATGGTCGGGCTGCCCTGCAGGCCAGGTATATGACCCTTGAGGTAAGGATCGATGACGGCCGCGTCGAGTTCTTCGCCGGGGCGTACCTGGGTGGACTGGTCGGTGAGCGTCATGCGATTTCCTTATGATCGATAGCAAGGACTATTGGCTAATCTAATTTCCTGTCGAAGCTGGTACAAGCGTGCCAGACGCTTATTGGCCTGGGTGTTGCCGGCCGATCAATGGCCCTGATGGACCGGCTTTGCGCGGGCGAAAAAAAACCGAAGCGCATCAGGCTTCGGTCTTTTTCATTCGCGTTCTACCGCGCCAATCAGGCCGGGAACAGCTCGCTGAGCTTCATCGACAGCATCATGTCGCCTTCGACGCGCAGCTTGCCGCCCATGAAGGCCTGCATGCCGTCGGTGTCACCGCTGACGATGCCCTTGAGGGTTTCGCTGTCCATTACCAGGGTACAGTTGGCGTCGGCGTTCTCGCCTTCCTGGATCTCGCAGGTGCCGTCCTTGACCAGCAGGGCGTAGTGCTTGTCTTCGTCGGTGATGTTGAAGCCGAACACCAGGTCCAGGCCGGCGGCAGCTGCAGGGTTGAATTTTGCCTTCATCGCCTCGACGGCTTTAGCTACATCGCTCATGGTGTATTCCTTGTTAAGTGATATTCGCGTCCGCAAGGACACAACAGACCGGGCTCATCGGTAGGTGACGAGCTCCGGCAACCGCAACAGCCGCACATGGGCTTGGCTGTTGAAGGAAGCCAGGGTGACGTCGCGGCCACGGAACTTCAGGTGGCTGAGCGACGTGTTGATGATCTGCCAGTTCAGGGTGAACGCCTGAGCCGGCGTGATTCCGCTTACCAGGTGGAGCAGGGCGGCGATGGTGCCGCCGGAAGTGAACAGGGCGATGTTGTCGCCGCTGGCGGCGCTGTCGAGCAGGCGCTCCAGGCCGTCGCCGACCCGGCCAGTGAAAGACTGCCAGGTTTCCAGGCGGTCGTCATGGTCGTGGTCGCCGTCGTGCCAGCGCTGCACCATCAGCGCGAACAGGCGCTGGAATTCGCTGCGGTGCTGGGCACCGTTGCGCAGTACATGCAGGGCTTCAGGCTCTTCAGGCAGCAGGCGCGGGAGCAGGGCGCGGATCACGCCATCGGCGTCGAACTCGTTGAAGGCCGCGTCGGTCTCAATGGCCGGCACCGGGTTGCCATGGGCATGCAGCGCGTCCAGGGCCAGGCGGGCGGTGTCCTGCTGGCGGCGCAGGGTACCGGCCACACAGCGGTCCAGGCGCAGGCCCAGTTGGGCGAGGTGTTCACCCAGCGCCTGGCTCTGACGTTCGCCCACAGGCGACAGCACGTCGTAGTCGGCGGCACCAAAGGAGGCTTGGCCATGTCGGATCAGGTAGAGATTGCCCACGTTGAAGTCCGGCCCGGTTGGAGGTTGCTGCGAGGTTAGGTTGCCCCAGGCGGGCTGTCAACGAAAAAACATACAAGCGTTTGAAAAGGTCGTTTGAACTGTGTTGCCAGCATTTTCACCCGCTGGCAGCGGCTCTGGCGCCCCGGTATGCTTGCATCCAGTTCGCGCCCTTGCGGCGCTGGTTTATCAAGGAGTCAATGTGGAGTTTCTTGCCGAATACGCAAGCTTTCTCGCCAAAACCGCCACCCTGGTGATCGCCATCCTGGTGGTGCTGTCGGCCATCGCCGGCCTGCGTGGCAAAGGGCGGCGCAAGGCGGGCGGGCAATTGCAGGTCACCCGCCTCAACGAGTTCTACAAGGAGCTGCGCGAGCGCCTGGAGTCGGGCCTGCTCGACAAGGCCCAGCTCAAGGCTGTGCGCAAGCAGCAGGCCAAGGCGGAAAAACAGCAGAAGAAAAAGCCTGAGGACAAGCGCCGGGTGTTCGTCCTCGATTTCGACGGCGACATCAAGGCCTCGGCCACCGAGAGCCTGCGCTACGAGATCACCGCGCTGCTGACCCTGGCCACCCCGCGTGACGAGGTGGTGCTGCGCCTGGAGAGCGGCGGTGGCATGGTGCACAGCTATGGCCTGGCGGCCTCGCAGCTGGCGCGCATCCGCGAGGCCGGCATCCCGCTGACCATCTGCATCGACAAGGTCGCCGCCAGCGGCGGCTACATGATGGCCTGTATCGGCGAGAAGATCGTCAGCGCACCGTTTGCCGTGCTCGGTTCGATTGGCGTGGTGGCGCAGATGCCCAACCTCAATCGCCTGTTGAAGAAGCATGACATCGATTTCGAAGTGCTCACCGCCGGCGAATACAAGCGCACCCTGACCGTGTTCGGCGAGAACACCGACAAGGGCCGGGAGAAGTTCCAGGAAGACCTGGACATCACCCACCAGCTGTTCAAGGATTTCGTCGCCCGCTACCGCCCGCAGCTTCATATAGACGAGGTGGCGACCGGCGAGGTCTGGCTCGGCATTGCTGCGCTCAATCGCCAGCTGGTCGACGAGCTGGGCACCAGCGACGAATACCTGAGCCGCAGCGCCCGTGAGGCCAACGTGTTCCACCTGCGCTTCGCAGAGCGCAAGAGCCTGCAGGAGCGCATCGGCGTGGCTGCCAGCGGGGCAGTGGAGAACACCCTGGTTGGCTTGTGGAGCAAACTCGGGCGTCTGCGCTAACACCTTGAACCCCTTGAAGATTTTTTTCTTCAAGGGGGTTGCAAGGTCCATCGAATGCCGACATAATGGCCTCCATCGAAACGCAGCTGACTTGAAAAAGCCCAGCGGTTTCAAGGAGATAGCGAAAGCTGACTCCGACTTTGAGGCCGAGTAGCAAAGTGGTTATGCTCCGGATTGCAAATCCGTCTACGCCGGTTCGATTCCGACCTCGGCCTCCACTATTCGAAACCCCGCAGATTAAGGTCTGCGGGGTTTTTCTTTGTGCGCCGGAAACTTCCGAAGTCCCAAAACAAATTACACGCAGTCCCAAAACTGGATCACTTGGAAGGCTTGGCGATCGCTCCGACTCGACGGTAAACGCGCTCGGTGATCCCTTTTTTGAGTGCCCTGCTGTATGCAATTGCCTTAGAATGGCCGCTTTTCACCCCTCAAAGGAATGATTACGTGGTGAGCAACAACGCCATCTGCTGCCCGCATTGCCAAGGCCAAAATGTCCAGCTGCTATCCGTGATTCACGCTGCTGGTACCACTCGCATTCAAGCAACTCACCAGACCAACTCCAGCTATGGTCCTGTCACGGTCGAAACGACTGGTCGGCATCAGACCGATTTGGCTGCTAGCGTAGGTCCGCCCCCGGGCAAACGCCTGTTGGGTCCTGTGATCATGACCGGAGTAGGTATCATCATCCTCTACGATGGTCTCAAGCTGATTAACACTTACTGGGGTGTCGACTGGACCAGGTTCTTCATCGGAGCCACGCTCGCCACCATCGGTGTGATCGGATTTGTGCGCCACTGGAAGTTCAACGTTGCGCAGTACGACAAGCTGGAAGAATGGCGCCGCACTTGGCTATGTCACGCGTGCGCCACGCGATTCCAGCCTTGAGCAACCTGGAAAGGCACCTTCGCAGACTCTGTGAAAACTTGATCTCTTCGAGCCGTTAAGAGAAAAGTCCATCTACGTCGGTTGGATGCCGGCCTCGGTCTCGACCATTCAAAACCCCCGCAGATCCAGGTCTGCGGTTTTGGTTATTCAAGGATGAAACGCAATGAAAAAGCTCAAAGAACTGGACGCAGCCGCCACCCGTTACCTGAGCAGGTACTCCCGCAAGCAGTTTTTCTCGATTTTCGTTGTGATTACGGCGATCAACTATTGGTGCGCCTACAACGTGGAGGGATACAAATCGATCTGGCTGGCAATGATCGGCGGCTGGTTCTTCGGTATGACCTTCGCGCCGTTCCACGCTAAAAAGAGCCAATCCTGAAGTTGGCTGCCGGCTAGCAGTCATTAAGCCAGGCGGCTTGCCAGAAGCTCGATAAACGCCCGCACCTTGACCGGTCGAAAGCGAGCCGTTGGAAAGACCGCATGGATCTCGCCTCGGGGTAGCGACCACTGCGGCAGCACTTCGATCAGCCGGCCTGCTTGCAGGTCAGGTTCCGCCACATAGTCCGGAAGGACCGATAGCCCGGCCCCGAGCAGCGTGGCTTCGCGCACTGCCAAGGTGGCGTTGAGCGACAGGCTGGCTTTCATCTCCACTGTTTCGCGCTGCGAGGCCCCCTTGGCAAATAGCCAACGGGTCGGTTCTCGCAACGCCAGGTTCGCCACGATCGGCAACTCGGCCAGATCCGCCGGGGCCTGCAGTTTGTCCACTCGCGCTTGCCACTGAGGGCCGGCCACCAATCGTTGCGCAAACTCGCCGATTCGCCGGGCCTGCAGATGTTGCTCGGTAATCCAGCCAACACGAATGGAAAGGTCCAGATCGTTGGCGCCAAGATCCAGGGTCTGGTCGCTGAAGTGTGCCTCGACCTTGCACTGCGGATATCGCTGCGAGAATGCGGTGATGGCCGGCACCACGACACCGATGCCGTAATCGAAAGGGGCGGTCAGGCGTAGGGTGCCCGTCGGCTCGCTGGCCGTTTCGGACAATTCCTCGAAAGCCTCTTCAGCCTCTTTGAGGATCAAGGCACAGCGGTGATAGAACTGCTGGCCCGCCTCGGTGGTGCGGACTTTCCGCGTGCTGCGAACCAGCAGTGTGGTGCGACAGTCGCTTTCAAGTCGCGCCACCTGCTGGCTGACCACGGCCTTGGTGATGCCGAGGCGCTCGGCAGCGGCGGTGAAGGAGCCGGTTTCGACCACCGCGGTGAAGTACGCAAGCCTGTTCAGGCTGGAAGCGCCGGTCATTGATTTGCCCTTGATGTATGCCAATAACATACAGTGTGTTTATTTTGTATGCGTTTAAATGTCAATTCGCGCGCTATAAGATTCGAGGCATTCCATTCAAGGCGTTTCACCATGAACAAGACCCTGGTTTACCTCTACGATCCACTGTGCGGCTGGTGCTACGGTGCAGGGGGACCGCTGCCTCAGGTTCTCGAATCCACGGGCCTTGCGTTGCGCCTGATACCGACGGGGCTGTTTTCCGGCAGCGGTGCTCGCGCCATGGATGATGACTTTGCGGCCTACGCCTGGAGCAACGACCAGCGTATCGAGCGCCTGACCGGGCAGGTCTTCAGTGAACGCTATCGTGACCAGGTACTCGCCGACCGTCTTCAGGGGTTCGACAGTGCTCCGTCTACCCTGGCGCTCAGCGCAGTGAACCTGACTTCACCAGAGCACGAGTTCGAAGCGCTCAAGGCGATTCAGGCGGCGCGCTATGTCGATGGCCTGGACGTGACTCGGCTGGAGACGTTGACAGCAGTGCTGGCGGACTTGGGTCTGGATGCCGCCGCGCAGCGGCTGACGCGTCCGGATTCGGCCTTGCTGCAGGCCAACGATGATCGTGTGGGGCAGGGGCGTGCCTTGTTGCGTCGCGTGGGCGGTCGAGGCGTGCCGACATTCGTTCTGCAACAAGCGGACGACGCCATGCAGTTGTTACCTGCCAGCGCTATCTTTTCAGATCCTCAGGCTTTCATTCGCGAGCTGAACGTGGGGGTAAAGCCATGAGCAGGAGCAACCTGGACATCATCCGAGCCTCGTACGAAGGCTCAGCCGAACAGAATGGCCGGAATCTGCTGGCGGCGCTGGCTGCGGATGTGATCTGGACGGAGGCGGCTGGCTTCCCTTATGCCGGTACCTATGTCGGCCCGCAGGCGATCATGGAGGGTGTGTTTCATCGCCTGGCCACCGAATGGGATGGCTACCAGGCCAAGGTGCATACCTATGTGGCCGAGGACGACCGGGTTGCCGCCTTCGGCGTCTATTCGGGCACCTATCGCAAGACCGGGAAGGCGATGACCGCTACCTTTGCCCATCTGTACCGGCTGAACAACGGCAAGATCGTCAGCATGGAGCAATACGTCGACAGTGCGCAGGTCAACGCGGCGCTTACCTGAGCGTTTCACGGTCGCCGTCGGTTCCAGGCGCAGGCCGCTGCAGGGCGGCCTGCGCCGACTGGCAATTACTTGCCCGAAGCGTCCTGCTCGACCACCAGGTCCAGCACATAGACCTGCGACGAGGCGTCGGCCGGCGGGTTCTTCCATTCGTATTGCTTCACGCGCAGCACGGTGCGCACGCCGGCACGGTGCTCGAAGCCCTCGATGGACTGGTACAGCGGGTGCCAGCTGTCCTGGGTCGCCAGCTGCAGGCCGGCGTCGTCATAGCGACGCTCGCGCACTTGCAGGCACTGGTAGTTGGGGATCAGTGGATGGCTGCACTTGACGGTCTTGGCGGCCACTTCCAGGAACTTGATCTCGCCCTTGCTGCCATAGCGGGTTTCCGGGGTGGCTTCGCCCTGGAACTTCAGTACCGAGCCGTCCTGGGTGGTCAGTTGCAGCACCGGCTCCCCGGCATCGTCGGAGAGGGTGGTACGCAGGTCGCCCTTGAACAGGCGCCCGACCTGGGCGTCCAGTTCCATCAGGGGCTTGTCGCAGGCCTTCAGGGTCGAGGCCAGTGATTGCACCTTCAGTACCCCGTCCTGGTAGGAATAGCCGCCGAACTGGTTGTTGCAGCCGCCATTGATGTTCAGGTTACGTTCGGCGAAGTTCAACCGCAGTTTGCCCTCGATGCCAGGGGCCATGGCAGTGATGGGCTTGCCCGACGCATCGTTGGCCGCTACCAGGTTCCAGTAGTAGGCCGAGAGTTTGGGCTGGGTTGCGCTGGATGCGGCAGTGGTGGGCATGGAAGGCGTCCCTTCATGGGAGGTGGAAGCCGGGGCACATGCCTGGAGCAGGGCGGCGCAGACGGCAACGAGGAGAATGTTCTGTTTCATGGTTCGCTCTTTCAGCCTTGAAAAATGGGGGCGGCATCCGCGACAGGTGGGATGCGCGCGCCGGTAAACCGGGATATCGAGGCCGTTTCAGGATCGCTTCGCGACGTGGACCTTGCCACGTCTGTGAGCGTTATCGGACGGCCTCGGCGGTAACCGATGGCAATGGGACAGCATCGATCCCATTGAGTTTCATCGACGGGGTGGCCGGCAAGTGTTGCCAGATTTTGCAGGACAGCCCGCGCCCTCTAGACCTGCGGACCTTTGCAGGGATATCCACTCATTTTCGCGGCCTGCAGCGCCCGCTCGCTGGTCAAGGGCTTGAGTGCTCCCTCTGCGTAGCCGTTCTTGATGTAAAGAAAATAGTTGCCCTTCAGATCGTGGAGGATCCGGTACACATCGGCAGCTCTATGGGGGGTCGGCAGCGTGACGTTGTCGACCACCAGTTCATGGCCCTCGATACCCAGCTTGCCCAGCTTGGTCGTGAAGTCTGCTTCGAAGGCTGCGCGCCAGCGATTGCGTTCATAGGTACATGCCCAGAAGAGGGCGGTCAGTAGCAATAGCCCTGCGCACAGGAAGGCTATGTCGGTGAGCAGTTTCAGCATGTCGTTCCTTTGACCTGTGGTCCTTCAATACCGGCTGGGTGTCACTTTACCAAGTCGCAACGGTAATATGCGCGCCCGCCGTGGTGCCAATAGGCCTGATCGCTCAAGCAGGGTCATGGCGAAGCCCCATGTCATTGCCATGGTCTAGGATTGCACAGAGCCCAATCTTCAGAGGCAAGCAGCAATGAGCAAACGTCGCACAGTCATTGCCACACTGACATCCATCGCACTGGTGCTGGCGCCCTGCATATCCTTCGCCGACCCGGGTAATGGCAAGGGGCACGGCAAGGGGCAATCCCAGCAGAACCACGGCAACCAAGGGGCGGGCAAGCACGATGGCGGTCATGGCGGTCCCGTGATCGACCGTGGCGATGTGCTCGGTATCCTGGGTGGGCACCGCGACTACTGGAGCCCGGGGCCTGCATTGCCTCCCGGCATCCAGAAGAACCTGGCGCGTGGCAAGCCGTTGCCCCCAGGCATCGCCAAGAAGCTCGATGGCCGGTTGCTGGGCCAGCTACCGCGTTATGACGGTTATGAATGGATGCAGGCGGGCGTGGACCTGATCCTGGTTGCGGTGGCCACGGGCGTGATCTACGAAGTGCTCAATGGTGCCTTCGACTAAAACCGTGGGCAAAGAAAAGGCCCGCTGGGGAGGGCGGGCCAAGTGTTTCACGGATGAGTCATCACCTTGGCACGGCAGACGTGAAAATGTTGTCAATTGGCGCTGCGTTCGAGTAAGCGGGGAGCACAAAAAAGAAAACCCGCCAATCAGGCGGGTTGAACAGAACGTATCGAAGCCAGGTCAGTCTGCCTAGGCGTTTGTCAGAATTTCGTGAAGGCCACCCGGTAATCGTGCAGTAAACGTTACTGAGTTTTTCATAAGTCCGGCGAACGTTCCCCGGCAACGGCTCCCGAGCATCTAACGGTGCAGCAGCTCCAGCTGGCTGATCACGCAGACAGACGCGTCCGTGGACGGGGTGTCATCGCTGAAGTCCACCTGGTTGTAGACGCCGCCATGGAAGTTGAAGGTGTGGTCCTTCCAGCCCGAGGTCATTTGCAGCAGCCCGGAGTCGCCGCTGCGGCCGTTGCAGGCAGCGCTCACCGTCGCGGCCCTGGCCGCAGTGACTTCGAGGGTAATGTCGAAGGGCGTGCCTAGAGGCACATCGACGAGGAGGGTGCTGTTGGCCGGCGTTGCCTGGTTAAAGTCCCGGCGAAAGCCGAGGGTGATCTTGCCCTTGTTCCAGAACACCTTGATCGCCGGGCTGTCGTCGTCTTTCACATGCAGTTGCGCGATCACCACCTTCTGCGCCGAGTTGACCTGCTCCAGCACCATGCGCTGGTGGCTGAAATGTCGGCTGGCGCTGCTCATGGCCCAATAGGTGGCTTCCTTCCACTCGCAGCGGGTTCGATGGGTACTCTTGCTCGACGCGCCCCTGGTCGGCGCAGTCATGCGCACTGCGCCACTGCTCAGCCGGCTTACAACCAGGGGCAGGCTGGCGAGGGCCTGGGCGCCGGTGACCTCCAGGGCCACAGGGTTGGTAGCGGATTTGGGCACCGGGGTAGTAATGATCAGTTGGTCGATGTTCACGGCCATGGGGAAAGCTCCTGGGTGAAAAAGATCCTGCACCCATGCGAGCGCTGAAATGGCGGACGGTTCAGTGGTGCGAGGGAGGTCCAGGCAAAAAAAGCCCGCCAGCGCGGCGGGCAAAGAACGTTTTTGAAGGGAGAGCCTGCACTGTGCGCCTGGTCGGTTAAGCCGGGGTTAACTGCCATGAGGATTGACCCCATGCGCCGATACGCCTATACAGGCCTGCCGTTGTTACCGGAGCCCGTGATGCACGACGAAGACGATCTGCACGAACCTGAGCACGACCATCTGCTCGACCCAGAATTCCACGAGGGCTACGACCCCGAGGCGGATGCCTACGGGGCTCTTGACGAAGTCGAGGAGGACGAAGAGTCACTCGACGACTTCGATGACGAAGAGGACCACCCGGCCTGGCACGACGACTGCGACGACTGATGTCGACGCGGGTGCTCAGCGGCGGTCGAGGGAGAAGCGCCCGGCGCCGGTGAGGGCCAGTAGCAATAACCCGCCGACGATGGCGAGGTTCTTCAGGAACTGGGTCATGTTGGCGCTGCGCTCGGGCTCGACCATGTTCCAGTACGGATGCCCGATCAGCGCGGTGCCGAGCACGAACAGGGCGAACAGCAAGGCCAGGGGGCGGGTGTAGAACCCCAGGATCAACAGGATGCCGACCAGCAGCTCCATGATCACGGCGATGGCCGCAGCCAGCATCGGGGCGGGGGCGCCCAGGGAGGTCATGTAGCCGACCGTGCCTTCGAACCCGGTCAGCTTGCTCCAGCCGGAGAGCACGAACAGGATCATCAGCAGGATGCGGGCGAGCAGCAGAATGAAGTCGCGTTGACCGTCGAGCAGGCTATAGCGCATGGCGGCGCTCCAGTGAACAGGGACAGGTTCCACTCTAGCAGCTGCGCGGCGGATTTCCGGCGGGTACGAAAAAGGCGCCGCAAGGGCGCCTTCATCGACAGAAGATGGTGCGAGTGGCGGGACTCGAACCCGCAAGGCTCACGCCGACAGATTTTAAGTCTGCTGTGTATACCAATTCCACCACACTCGCACGATTGCTGGCGCGCTTCATGGCAGCAAGGCCCAGGCAATCAGGCGCGCTTTATAACCTATTGTTATAGAAGCGTCAACCAGCCTAGGCTCTGTCCGAAATGTATCTGCACTCGCCCATACTGCGTTGAAACGGGGCTCGGAATGCTCATGTACTCCAGTACACTGCGCTTCCTCCCCCCGTTTCGCCTTGTCTGGCCTTCGCGCAGACACATTTCGTACAGACCCTGAGGTTCAGGGTTCGATAGCACGCGCGATATCGCGCATTTCACAGGCGCTATGGCGCAGGTCATCGACGTGCCCACCCATGGCGTGCGCATCGGCCTGATGAATCGAATGACGCAGGTAACGGACATGGCCGTCCAGCGCCTGGCTCAGTTCATCGAGTTCGCTGGCGCTGCGCATCAGGTCGTCCTGCAGCCCTTGCATGCGAAGGTTGGAGGTCATGATGGTTCCTGTGGGATCCGGGGCGCGGGCACTATAGTTCAATTGACAGGATGCTGCCATTGCGCCACTGTCGCGCATTGGATCCAACCAGGCCTGTTGCCATGTCATCGCTTCCCCCTGGTCCGGACGCATCGCGGCGTATCCGCCCGAAGTTGTTCTGGCGCCTATTGTTTCTGCTGGTCTGCCTGCTGGCGGCGTTCCTGTATGCCGGCTTCATCAGCCTGGGTGGTTACCTGCTGATGCTCGGCTTCGAGCAGGAGGCTGCGCAGCCCAGGCGCTTGCTCGCCTTTGCAGGCGCAGCGCTGATCCTGTTGGTGGGGGTGTGGCTGCTCAAGGTGGCGATGCCGCGCAAGCTGGTGCCGACCGTGGTGGAGCGCGAGCGCTGACGATCGTCGTATAAGGTGCAGTGCAGGCTGGACTTTTGACTACGCTCAATATGTCCTTTCGCGGTGCTTGTGGAGCTCGCATGGTTTCGACAGACCGCCCCACCCATTCGGTGATGCCAGAGGCACGCTACGAGCAGTTGGTCCAGGCGGTGGTGGACTACGCCATCTATATGCTCGACCCAACCGGCCATGTGGTGTCCTGGAACGCTGGCGCGCAGCGGATCAAGGGCTACGATGCCGATGAGATCATCGGCCAGCATTTCTCGCTGTTCTTCACCGCCCAGGACTGTGCCGACGGCCGCCCGCAACGCTTGCTGCGCCAGGCACTCGAGGAAGGCAAGGCGCAGGACGAAGGCTGGCGCGTGCGCAAGGATGGCACGCAGTTCTGGGCGCTGGCGGCGCTGGATGTGATCCGCGACGCGCAGGGCGAGGTCATCGGCCTGGCCAAGGTCACCCGCGACATCACTGATCGCCGCGAGTCGGCCCTGCAGCTCGATGCCATGCGTGCGCAACTGTTCCAGGCGCAAAAGCTCGAGGCCCTGGGGCAACTCACCGGGGGCTTGGCCCATGACTTCAACAACCTGCTGACCATTATCCTCAGCTCTGCGCGGCTTGCCAGCAGCAGCCAGGATCCGGCTCGCGTGAGGCGCTTGCTGGAGCATATCCTCGATGCCGGCCAGCGCGGCACCCAGCTGACTCAGCAATTGCTCAGCTTTGCCCGGCATCGGCAACTGAGCATCACGCGCATCGTGCCTGCCGAGGCGATCGATATCATTTGTGGGCTGGCGGAGCACGCATTGCCCCGGGAAATCGAATTGCTACCCCAGGTACAGCCTGACTTGCCGCTGATCGAGGTGGACGCCGGGCAGTTGCAGATGGTCTTGCTGAACCTGGTGTTCAACGCCCGCGACGCGATTGCCGCCACCGGGCAGATCCGTCTGGTGGTCGAAAGTGTGCAGTTGTCCGGCGAAGTGGATGGGCTGTATGGGAGCTTCGTGCGCTTCGATGTACGTGATGACGGCCAGGGCATCGACCCGCAGGTGCTGCCACGGATCTTCGAGCCATTCTTCACCACCAAGGCCTTTGGCAAGGGCACTGGCCTTGGCCTGAGTCAGGCCTATGGCTTCGCCCGGCAGAGCAATGGCATGATCGAGGTGTCCAGCCGGCTTGGCGAGGGCACCTGCATGAGCTTGTACCTGCCAGCCCGGACGGGCCCCGATTCGCTTTCGACCGACGGATAGACAGCCATGGTAGAGCAACTGAAGCGACTGGCCACGGGCATCGAGGGGCTCGATGCGCTGCTCAAAGGTGGGCTGGTGGTCGGCGCCTCTTATATCGTTCAGGGGCATCCCGGCTCGGGCAAGACCATCCTGGCCAACCAGCTGGCGTGCAACCATGTGCGTGAGGGTGGTCGGGTCCTGGTGGCGACGTTGCTCAGCGAGTCCCATGAACGGCTGTTCCAGTACCTGTCGACCCTGAGCTTCTTCGACGCGGCGCTGGTGGGCGACACCATCCAGTTCGTCAGCGCATTCGACACCCTCGAGCAGGACGGCCTGGACGCGGTGGTCAGGCTGTTGCGCCAGGAAATTGCCCGGCAGCAGGCCACCTTGCTGATCGTCGACGGGCTGCTCAACGCCCGCTCCAGGGCGGAAACCAGCCTCGACACCAAGAAATTCGTCTCCGAACTGCAGGGGCATGCGGCGTTCGCCGGCTGCACGCTGCTGCTGCTGACCAGTGCGCGGCTGGACGAGGGTAGCCCCGAGCACACCATGGTCGATGGTGTTATCGAACTTGGCGAGCACCTGGTTGGCAGCACGGCGGTGCGCCATGTCCAGTTGCGCAAGACGCGCGGCAGTGGTGCGTTGTCCGGGCGCCACGAATGCCTGATCACGGAGGCGGGGTTGCAGGTCTACCCGCGCCTGGAGTCGCTGTACAGTCGCCCCAGCCAGGCAGGAGCGCAAACCCTGAGCCGGGTCGCCACGGGTGTTGCCGACCTCGATACCATGCTCGGCGGCGGACTGGCCGAGGCGTCGGTTACCCTGCTGATGGGGCCATCGGGCGTAGGCAAGACAGCGCTGGGCATCGCGTTCCTGGCCGCTTCGACCAAGGCTGCGCCGGGCCTGCACTTCGGTTTCTACGAGACGCCGGCGCGGTTGCGCTTGAAGGCTTGCGCGCTGGGCTTCGACCTGCCGGCACTCGAGCGTGAAGGCAGCGTGCAACTGAGCTGGCAATCGACCACCGAAGGCCTGCTGGACCAACTCGGCGCCCAGCTGTTGGCGCAGGTCGAAGCGCTCGGTGCCAGGCGCGTGGTAATCGACAGCCTTGGAGCCTTCGGCCGCCTGGCACTGGAGCCTGCCCGCCTGAATGCCTTCTTCCGCGCGCTGACCGGTGAGCTGCGTGCCCGTGGCGTGACGGTGCTGCTGACCTGGGAGATGCGTGACATCTTCGGCTCGGAAATCACCGCGCCGGCCCCCGACCTGTCGAGCATTGTCGACAACCTGATACTGATGCGCTTCGCCGAGCTCGACGCGCAACTGCACCGCGCCCTGTCGGTGATCAAGGTGCGCGACAGCGACCACGACCCTGCTTTGCAGGCACTGAATCTGGGGCCTCATGGCATCAGCCTGGCGCGGGCGTTCGACGGTGCCAGTGGCGTGCTCAGTGGCTCGGCGACACCGCCGGGAGATCGCTGATGGGATGAACAGCATCCTGATCGTCGACGACGAGTACCTGATTGCCGATATCCTCGGTTTTGCCCTGGAGGACGAAGGCTACCTGGTTGAAAAGGCGAGCAACGGGCGCAAGGCCCTGGAGGCCTTGAAGGAAAAGCGCGTGGACCTGGTGATCACCGACTACATGATGCCGGTGCTCAACGGCGAGGAACTACTGCAGGCCATACGCGAAGAGCTGCAACTGGCGG
Source organism: Pseudomonas sp. CCOS 191 (assembly GCF_001007005.1). Taxonomy (NCBI): domain Bacteria; kingdom Pseudomonadati; phylum Pseudomonadota; class Gammaproteobacteria; order Pseudomonadales; family Pseudomonadaceae; genus Pseudomonas; species Pseudomonas sp. CCOS 191. Next base: position 3,824,611 of record NZ_LN847264.1, on the reverse strand, counting down.
ACCTGCCGGTCATTCTCATGAGCGGCGCCCAGGCCAGCCAGGGCCGGGCCTGCCCCGGGAAGTTCGCGGCGGTGTTCGACAAGCCATTCGACATGGACCGGATGATCGCCACGGTGCGCGAATTACTGGGCACCTGAGGTTCAGGAGAGGCTCCCCGCATGGGCGGGCAATCGATCAGGCGCATCCGTGCGGCATGATGCGGTTGGCTTGCGGGTTACTCGTCGTTGCTTTTCTCGGGCGCGGGGCTGCCGGCCTGGATCCGCTTGTAGATCTCTTCACGGTGCACCTGGACATCTTTCGGTGCATCGATACCGATCCTCACTTGCATCCCCTTGACGCCCAGAATGGTGACTTTGATGTCATCGTCGATGACGATGCTTTCGCCAACCTTGCGGGTGAGTATCAGCATGTAGTTCTCCTTGGTGATGTAGAAAACCGCCGAGCCAGGTGCTCTGCGGTGGGAGCCTGTCCCTCTTCCTTCTCATTAAAGACGCTTTCGGCGGATAGTAATTCCCCGACAGACAAATTCTGTTGTCGATCTTTAGTTGCAGGCGCCGGCAGGGCTGCGGGGCAACCCCACGGCAACGTGCTCGGTGGCAAGGATAGGGTGCTTGGCGCCATATGGGAAATTTCTCTGCTCGATGAAGTAAATAGTGACCGTCAATGATCGTCTTGGCGCTCCAGCATCTGCAGGAAACGCAGCAGTGCCACTTCCTCGGTTTCCAGGCCCCTGCGCGGACGTGCACGGGGCAATGCCGAAAGCCGGCCAAGGTGGAAGTGCTCGAGCACTGCGGGATGGATGTAGCAGCGTCGGCACACTGCCGGTGTGTTGCCCAGGCGCGTCGCCACCTGGCGGACGATGGCGGCGACCTGCCGGCGCGCCTCGCTGTCGGGCTCCCAGGCCTGCGGCCTGAGCAGGCTCAGCGCCAGGCTGCTGCCGGCCCAGGTGCGGTAGTCCTTGGCGGTGAAGTCGGCGCCGGTCAGCTGCTGGAGGAACTGGTTGACCTCGGTCGAGCCGATGCCATGGCGTTGCCCCTGTTCGTCCAGGTACTGGAACAAGCTCTGGCCGGGCAGTTCCATGCAGCGCTTGACCAGGCCGGCCAGGCGCCGGTCGGTCAGGGTGACATTGTGTTCGACGCCGCGCTTGCCGCGGAACTGGAAGCGGATACGGCTGCCCTTGACCTGCACATGGCGGGTATCGAGGGTGGTCAGCCCGTAGGAGCGGTTGTCGCGCAGGTACTGGCGGTTGCCGATGCGGATCAGCGTGGTGTCGAGCAGGCTGATCACCAGCGCCATGACCTTCTCCCGGCCAAGCCCGGGGCAGGCCAGGTGCGTGTCCAGTTGCTTGCGCAGCCTCGGCAGCACCTCGGCGAAGGCCAGCATGCGCGCGTACTTGTGCTGGTCGCGCAGCTCGCGCCATTGCGTGTGGTAGCGGTACTGCTTGCGCCCCCGGGCGTCGCGCCCGGTGGCCTGCAGGTGCCCTTGCGGGTCGGCGCAGATCCACACGTCGGTGTAGGCCGGTGGGATCACCAGGGCGGCGATGCGCGCCAGGGTCTCCTTATCGCGCACCCGCTGGTTGCCGGCGTCGAAGTAGTGGAAGCGGTCGCGCCAGCGCCGGCGGGTCAGGCCGGGCTGGCTGTCATCGACATAATGCAGGGCGGCAGGCAACGGGCAGTCGGGCATCGGCGCAGTCCATCGAGGGCACTCTTGCTGCAATGGACAGCAGCCGCCGCGTCATTGCTCAGCCCAACAGCGCCACCGACTTGATCTGCGCCCACAGCAACTGGCCCGGGCGCACGTCGAGCTGGTCCGCCGAATAGCGTGTGATGCGTGCCAGCAGCGCACTGCCGGCGGCATCCAGGCTGACCAGCACATGGGCCGGGTTTTCCGCCGGGCGGCATTCGCGGACCCGCACCGGCAGGCGGTTGAGAATGCTCGACGCGCCGTCGGCGGCCAATGCCAGGCTGACGTCCCGGGCCTGGACTTTCAGGCGCAGGGTGCTGCCCACCTGCAAGGCGGGGTGGGCGATCCGCAGCAGCTGCCCCTCCGTGCCGGGCAGGCGCAAGTCGAACAGCTCATAATGCGGGTCGTGGCCCACCACCACGCCTTCGAGCACCACCCCGGCATCCTCGCCCTGGGCCAACGGCAGGTCCAGGCGGGCCAGGGTCTGGCCGATCGGCCCGCTGGCCACCGCCTTGCCCTGTTCGAGCAGGACCAGGTGGTCGGCCAGGCGCGCCACTTCGTCCTGGGCATGGCTGACGTAGATCAGCGGGATATCCAGCTCGTCGTGCAGGCGCTCCAGGTACGGGAGGATTTCACGCTTGCGCGCGCTGTCGAGGGCAGCCAGGGGCTCGTCCATCAGCAACAGTCGCGGGCTGCTGAGCAAGGCTCGGGCGATGCCGACCCGTTGTGCCTCGCCGCCGGACAGCGTTGCCGGCTTGCGCGCCAGCAGGTGGCCGATGCCCAGCAATTGGCAGGCCTGCTCCTGGCTGATCTTGCGGGCCTGGGGGGCAATGCGGCGCCAGCCGAACTCCAGGTTGCCTTGCACCGACAGGTGCGGGAACAGGCTGGCCTCCTGGAACACGTAGCCGACCGGGCGCCGGTGCGGGGGGATGAAGTGCCCGCGGGCGCTGTCTTCCCACACCTCGCCATTGATTTCGATGTAGGCGCTGGCGGCACGTTCCAGGCCGGCCAGGCAGCGCAGGCAGGAGGTCTTGCCTGAGCCGGAGTGGCCGAACAGGGCGCTGATGCCGCGACCGGGCAGGTCAAGGTCGACGTCCAGGGTGAAGTCGTCACGCGCCAGTTTCAGGCGCGCCTGTATCGATGCGCTCATTTCAGCTCCAGCCTGCCTTGCCACGGCGGCCGGCATAGAGCATCAGCAGCACCAGGAACGAGAATACCAGCATGGCCCCGGCCAGCCAGTGGGCCTGGCTGTATTCCATGGCCTCGACGTGATCGAAGATCTGCACCGAGACCACGCGGGTCTTGTCGGGAATGTTGCCACCAATCATCAGCACCACGCCGAACTCGCCGACGGTATGGGCGAAGCCGAGGATGCTGGCGGTAATGAAACCGGGGCGAGCCAGGGGCAGCACCACGTGGATGAAGGTGTCCCACGGGCTGGCGCGCAGCGTCGCGGCCACTTCCAGGGGGCGCTGGCCGATGGCGCCGAAGGCGTTCTGCAGTGGCTGCACCACGAAGGGCATCGAATACACCACCGAGCCGATCACCAGCCCGGTGAAGCTGAACACCACGCTGCCCAGGCCGAGGGCCTGGGTGGCCTGGCCGATCCAGCCATGGGGGCCGAGGGCCAGCAGCAGGTAGAAGCCGATTACCGTCGGCGGCAGCACCAGGGGCAGGGCCACCACCGCGCCGATCGGCCCGCGCAGCCAGGAGCGGGTGCGCGCCAGCCACCAGGCGATGGGCGTGCCCAGCACCAGGAGGATGGCGGTGGTGAGGCTGGCCAGTTTGATGGTCAGCCAGATGGCACCCAGGTCACTGGCGTCGAGGGGCATCAGAGCTCATAGCCGTAGGACTTGATCACTGCGGCGGCCTTCGGACCTTTGAGGTAATCGACCAGGGCCTTGGCGGCCGGGTTGTCCTTGCCTTTGTTGAGGATCACCGCATCCTGGCGGATCGGGTCATGCAGCTCGGCGGGCACGATCCAGGCCGAGCCTTCGCTGACCTTGCCGTCCTTGTAGATCTGCGACAGCGCGACGAAGCCAAGCTCGGCATTGCCGGTGGAGACGAACTGGAAGGCCTGGGTGATGTTCTGGCCCTCGACGATCTTGGCCTTGGTCGCTTCGGTCAGCTTCAGCTTGTCCAGCACCTGGGTGGCTGCCAGGCCATAGGGCGCGGCCTTGGGGTTGGCGATGGACAGGTGCTTGTACTCGTTCTTCTTCAGCACATCACCCTTGGCGTCGACATAGCCTGGCTTGGCCGACCACAGCGCCAGGGTACCGATGGCGTAGGTGAAGCGCGAGCCTGCAACGATTTCCTTTTCCTGTTCCAGCTTGGCCGGGGTGCTGTCGTCGGCGGCGAGGAATACCTCGAATGGCGCGCCGTTCTTGATCTGTGCGTAGAACTGGCCGGTGGCGCCGTAGGCAGCGACCAGCTTGTGGCCGGTGTCCTTCTCGAAATCCTTGGCGATGGCCTGGATGGGCGCTGTGAAGTTGGCCGCGACGGCGACCTGGACTTCATCGGCCCAGGCACTGTTGAGGCAGATCAGGCTGGCGAGGGTGCTGGCGGCCAGATAGGACAAGCGAATACGCATGAAGACGGCTCCTGAGGGATTATCGTTATGGTGCGGAATATATAGCGATAAGCCGTCTGTCGGGAAGGGGCTGTTGTGATTTGCCGTGGGTGGTGGCCTTGCGAGAGCGGCGCACGGCCGCTCCCACTCAGGTGATGCTTGCCCAGCCCAAGGGCTGGGTTATTTCCCGGAGATCACCGCTACGCCGCCAACCGCCCGCTGGCAATCGCCTCCGAAGCCGCCAGCATCGCTCGCAGCAGCACCGCGCAGCCGGCCGCGAGGTCCTCGGGGGCGGCGTTCTCGATTTCGTTGTGACTGATCCCGCCCTCGCACGGCACGAAGATCATCCCGGCCGGGCCCAGCTCGGCGAGGAAGATCGCGTCGTGCCCGGCGCCGCTGACGATGTCCATGTGCGTAAGGCCCAGGTTGCGCGCCGAATCACGCACCGCCTCGACACAGCCTTTGTCGAAGTACAGGGCCGGGAAGTCGGCGGTGGGCACCAGGTCGTACTCCAGCCCATGCTTGGCCGAGGTGGCCTCGATCACCTGGCGCACCTCGGCGATCATCGACTCCAGTCGCTGGCCTTCCAGGTGACGGAAGTCCAGGGTCATGCGCACTTCGCCGGGGATCACGTTGCGCGAGCCGGGGTAGGCCTGCAGGCAACCGACGGTGCCGCAGGCATGGGGCTGGTGGGCGAGGGCGGTGCGGTTGACCGCCTCGACCACGGCGGCGGCACCGACCAGGGCGTCCTTGCGCAGGTGCATCGGGGTGGGGCCGGCGTGGGCCTCGACGCCGCGCAGGGTCAGGTCGAACCACTTCTGGCCGAGGGCGCCGAGCACCACGCCGATGGTCTTGTGCTGGTCTTCGAGGATCGGGCCCTGTTCGATATGCGCCTCGAAGTAGGCGCCGACCGGGTGGCCGGACACGGCGCGGCTGCCGGCGTAGCCGATGGCGTTCAATGCCTCGCCGACGCTCACGCCCTGGGCGTCGCGCTTGGCCAGGGTCTGCTCGAGGGTGAACTTGTTGGCGAACACCCCCGAACCCATCATGCACGGGGCGAAGCGCGAGCCTTCCTCGTTGGTCCACACCACCACCTCCAGCGGCGCTTCGGTTTCCACGCCGAGATCATTGAGGGTGCGGATCACCTCCAGCCCGGCCATCACGCCGAAGCAGCCGTCGAACTTGCCGCCGGTGGGCTGGGTGTCGATATGGCTGCCAGTCATCACTGGCGGCAGCTTGGCGTTGCGCCCGGGACGGCGGGCGAAGATATTGCCGACCGCGTCGATGCTCACCGTGCAACCGGCTGCTTCGCACCACTGCACGAACAAGTCGCGAGCCTGGCGATCGAGATCGGTCAGCGCCAGGCGGCATACGCCACCCTTGGGCGTGGCGCCGAGTCGGGCCAGCTCCATCAGCGATTGCCACAGGCGGTTACTGTCGATGTGGCGTTGGCTGGATTGCAGGATTTCCTTGGCGGGGGTGGTCATGGGGTGTCTCCTCAGGGCGTTGTTGTTCTTGAGGGTGTGCAGGGGGTAGGAGCGGCTTCAGCCGCGATGCAGGCACCGCGGTATCCGGCACCCGCTTTGCGGGTGATCGCGGCTGAAGCCGCTCCTACAGAAGTCGTGTCAGGTCAATGACTCAGGTTTTGGTCCAGCCGCGCCGGGCCGCGCACCGCGATGCCGCCGAGGGCGTAGTAGAGCCCGCCGCCGAGCAGCGAACCGGTGAACCAGCCGTAGTCGTAGAACCAGCTGAAACTGCTGTTGCCGATGGCCATCACGGTCAGCGCCACCGGCACGCCGAAGGCAATGAACCCGGCCCAGTTCCACGCCGGGTACACGTCGTCGCGGTACAGCCCTGCGAGGTCCAGCTGCTGGCGGCGGACCAGGAAGTAGTCCACCACCATGATCCCGGCGATCGGCCCGAGCAGGCTGGAATAGCCCAGCAGCCAGTTGGAGTACACGCTCTCCAGGCTCAGGTCGGAGACAATCCAGCCAAGCTTCTTGAGCAGCTCGTGGCCCATCAGCGCCAGGCCGATGAAACCGGTCAGCCAGACCGCGCGGCTGCGCCCGATCAGGCGCGGGGCGATGTTCTGGAAGTCGTTGGTGGGCGAGACGATGTTGGCCGCGGTGTTGGTCGACAGCGTCGCGATGATGATCAGCGCCATGGCCAGGGCCACCCAGCCGGGGCTCTGGATATGGCCGATCAGGCTCACCGGGTCGGACACTGTCTGGCCCACCAGCGAGGCGGAGGCAGCGGTCATGATCACGCCCAGGGCGGCGAACAGGAACATGGTCAGCGGCAGGCCGAAGATCTGCCCGAGAATCTGGTCCTTCTGGCTTTTCGCATAGCGGCTGAAATCGGGGATGTTCAGCGACAGCGTGGCCCAGAAACCGACCATGGCGGTGAGCCCGGCGCAGAAGTAGCTGACCACGCTGGCGCCCTCGGGGCGTTTGGGCGGCTGCGCCAGCAGCTCGCTCATCGACATGTGCGGCAGCGCCCAGAACAACAGGCCGACACCGACCGCCACCAGCAGGGGCGCCGAGAGCGTCTCCAGCCACTTGATCGACTCGGCGCCGCGCAGCACCACCCACAGGTTCAGCGACCAGAACAGCATGAAGCCGATTACCTCGCCGGTGCCGCCCAGTGCCTTCCACTCGGGGAACAGCGAACCCAGGAACAGGTGGATGGCCAGCCCGCCGAACATCGTCTGGATGCCGAACCAGCCGCAGGCCACCACGGCGCGGATCAGGCATGGCACGTTGGAGCCGAAAACGCCGAACGAGGCGCGCAGCAGCACTGGGAACGGGATGCCGTACTTGGTGCCGGGGAAGGCGTTGAGGGTCAGCGGGATGAGCACGATGAGGTTGGCCAGCAGGATCGCCAGCAGCGCCTCGCCGACACTCAGGCCGAAGTAGGCGGTGAGCACGCCACCGAGGGTGTAGGTGGGCACGCAGATGGACATGCCCACCCACAACGCGGTGATGTGCCACTTGTTCCAGGTGCGCTGGTGCACCTTGGTCGGGGCGATGTCGTGGTTGTAGCGGGGGCTGTCGAGGACGTCGCTGCCGGCGTCGAGCTCGTACAGGCCATGCTGCTCGACCACTTGTGATCTGCTCTGTTGCATGGGGTTCTCCAGGTCTTTTTTCTTGTAGTTGTCGCTCATCGGGCTGACGCGATGGCCGGAGTACACACACCACCAGTACTGCACCTCCGGCCCGGCCAGGCGGTTGTGGCCTGCGTTTTCAACAAACGTGCCGGGAAAGCCCGCGCCTTCCCGGCGGGCCGCCGCCGACCGGAGGTAACTCACTGACCTGCAAAGGCATTCATCAACACGGCAGGCGAAGCGGGAGCGCCCGCGCATGCCGTCTGTCTGGCCGGTCCATCACCCGCGTGATTCAAACGGGTGCAACCTGGAAAACCACCGGCGCGGCCTGCGCCATCCAGCCAGGAAACAAACACCTGATTTTGCGTAGAAAATCTTGACCAATTTGGCTTCCTGTCAAGTGCGTCAAAATGGTGAGGGGGTGTAACTTTTTGGTGATCTGATAAATAAATCATTAAAAATCAATTGTTTAGTGTTTTTAGTGGTTGCATATATTTTTTCTTGATCAATATCCGATCAGATACTAGCCTCGATTCTTGTCAGGCCTGACAGGATTGATGAAATCACCTCCAGTGTCCGGCCAACACAATTCCAAGAACCGGCCAGAAGACCGGTCAGCCTGCGAGGAAGACGGCATGTCCCTGTTGATCCGTGGCGCCACCGTGGTTACCCATGAAGAGAGCTACCCCGCCGATGTCCTGTGTGCCGAAGGCCTGATCCGCGCCATCGGCAAAGACCTCGAAGCCCCCACCGACTGCGAGATCCTCGACGGCAGTGGCCAGTACCTGATGCCCGGCGGCATCGACCCGCACACCCACATGCAGCTGCCGTTCATGGGCACGGTGGCCAGCGAGGACTTCTTCAGCGGCACTGCCGCTGGCCTGGCCGGGGGCACCACCTCGATCATCGACTTCGTCATCCCCAACCCGCAGCAGTCGCTGCTCGAGGCCTTCCACACCTGGCGCGGCTGGGCGCAGAAGAGTGCCAGCGACTATGGCTTCCACGTCGCCATCACCTGGTGGAGCGAGCAGGTCGCCGAGGAGATGGGCGAGCTGGTCGCCCAGCATGGGGTGAACAGCTTCAAGCACTTCATGGCCTACAAGAACGCGATCATGGCCGCCGACGACACCCTGGTGGCCAGCTTCGAACGCTGCCTGCAACTGGGCGCTGTGCCCACGGTGCACGCCGAAAACGGCGAGCTGGTCTATCACTTGCAGCAAAAATTGCTCGCCCAGGGCCTGACCGGCCCCGAGGCACACCCGCTGTCGCGTCCATCCCAGGTCGAAGGGGAGGCCGCCAGCCGCGCCATCCGCATCGCCGAAACCCTGGGCACGCCGCTGTACCTGGTGCATGTCTCCAGCCGCGAGGCGCTGGACGAGATCACCTACGCCCGGGCCAAGGGCCAGCCGGTGTACGGCGAGGTGCTGCCGGGGCATCTGCTGCTCGACGACAGCGTTTACCGTGATCCGGACTGGGCCACCGCCGCCGGCTATGTGATGAGCCCGCCATTCCGCCCGCGCGCGCACCAGGAGGCGCTGTGGGGTGGCCTGCAGTCGGGCAACCTGCACACCACGGCCACTGATCATTGCTGCTTCTGCGCCGAGCAGAAGGCCATGGGCCGCAACGACTTCAGCCGGATCCCCAATGGCACCGCCGGCATCGAGGACCGCATGGCGGTGCTGTGGGACGCCGGGGTGAACAGCGGGCGCCTGTCGATGCACGAGTTCGTCGCGCTGACCTCCACCAACACCGCGAAGATCTTCAACCTGTTCCCGCGCAAGGGCGCGATCCGTGTCGGCGCCGACGCCGACCTGGTGCTGTGGGATCCGCAGGGCAGCCGCACCATCAGCGCCCAGACCCACCACCAGCGGGTCGATTTCAACATCTTCGAAGGCCGCACCGTGCGCGGCATCCCCAGCCACACCATCAGCCAGGGCAAGGTGCTCTGGGCCGATGGCGACCTGCGTGCCGAGCCGGGCGCGGGGCGTTACGTGGAGCGCCCGGCCTATCCGTCGGTGTACGAGGTGCTGGAGCGGCGTGCCGAACGGCAGAAACCGACGCCGGTTCAGCGCTGAAGCAGTTGGGGCTGCCGCACAGCCCTTTCGCCGGCAAGCCGGCTCCCACAGACGTACCGCAGCCCCCTGTGGGAGCCGGCTTGCCGGCGAAAGGGGCGCTTCGCGCCCCCGACAACAAAGGTAGATCTCCATCCCCAGAACGGACCGGCGCCTGACCACCGCCGCCTCCAATAAAAACGAGAGAGGCTACAACCGTGATCGATGCCCTGAACCACTTGCCGCGCCCCCGCGCCGGCGCCGACCAGCTGGCCGAGGCCTTCAGCGACCTCGCGCCCCCGCTCACCGCCCGCCAGGCCGCTGTCGAGAGCGCGCGTTGCCTGTACTGCTACGACGCGCCGTGCGTCAATGCGTGCCCCAGTGAAATCGACATCCCCTCGTTCATCCACCGCATCAGCGACGAGAACCTGCAGGGCGCCGCCGAACGCATTCTCTCGGCCAACATCCTTGGCGGCAGCTGTGCCCGGGTCTGCCCCACGGAGATCCTTTGCCAGCAAGCCTGCGTGCGCAACAACGCCCAGGAGTGCGCCCCGGTGCTGATCGGCCAATTGCAGCGCTATGCTCTGGACCATGCAAACTTCACCGAGCATCCGTTCCAGCGTTCGCCGGCCAGCGGCAAGCGCATCGCCGTGGTCGGCGCCGGCCCCGCCGGGTTGTCGTGCGCGCACCGGTTGGCCATGCACGGCCATGACGTGGTGGTCTTCGAGGCGCGGGAAAAGGCCGGTGGCCTCAACGAATACGGCATCGCCCGCTACAAGCTGGTGGACGACTACGCCCAGCGTGAAGTGGAGTTCCTGCTGGGCATCGGCGGAATCGAGATCCGCCATGGCCAGCGCCTGGGCGGCAACCTGTCGCTGGCCGAGCTCCACGGCCAGTACGACGCGGTGTTCCTCGGCCTGGGCCTGGGGGCCGTGCGCCAGCTGGGCCTGGCGGATGAAGACGCGCCGGGCCTGCTCGCCGCCACCGAGTACATCCGCGAGCTGCGCCAGGCCGACGACCTCACCCAGTTGCCGCTGGCCGACCGCTGCCTGGTGCTCGGCGCCGGCAACACCGCCATCGACATGGCCGTGCAGATGAGCCGCCTGGGCGCCCGCGACGTCAACCTGGTGTATCGCCGGGGCGAAGCCGACATGGGCGCCACCGGTCACGAACAGGAGATCGCCAAGCACAACCAGGTACGCCTGCACACCTGGGCCCGGCCCGATGCCGTGCTACTGGATGATGCCGGACGCGTGCGCGGCATGCGCTTCGCGCGCACGCAATTGATCGACGGACGCCTGGGCGATACCGGCGAAACCTTCGAACTGGCCGCCGACGCGATCTTCAAGGCCATCGGCCAGTGCTTCGATGAGCAAAGCCTCGGCGATCCGCTGGCGGCACAACTGGCCCGCGACGGCGAGCGCATCCAGGTGGACACGCACATGCGCACCTCCATCCCCGGCATCTATGCCGGCGGCGACTGCACCGCGCTGGGCCAGGACCTCACCGTCCAGGCCGTGCAACATGGCAAGCTGGCCGCCGAAGCCATCCATGCCCAACTCATGCTCAACGTGGAGGCTGCGTAAATGGCCGATTTGTCCATCGTATTCGCCGGCATCAAGGCACCCAATCCATTCTGGTTGGCCTCCGCGCCCCCTACCGACAAGGCCTATAACGTGGTCCGCGCCTTCGAGGCCGGCTGGGGCGGGGTGGTATGGAAGACCCTCGGCGAGGACCCGGCGGCGGTCAACGTGTCGTCGCGCTACTCGGCGCATTACGGCGCCAACCGCCAGGTGCAGGGCATCAACAACATCGAGCTGATCACCGACCGTTCGCTGGAGATCAACCTGCGCGAGATCACCCAGGTGAAGAAGGACTGGCCCGATCGTGCGTTGATCGTGTCGCTGATGGTGCCGTGCGTTGAAGAATCCTGGAGGTTCATCCTGCCGCTGGTGGAAGCCACCGGCGCCGACGGCATCGAACTCAACTTCGGCTGCCCCCACGGGATGCCCGAGCGCGGCATGGGCGCCGCCGTCGGCCAGGTGCCCGAGTATGTGGAAATGGTCACCCGCTGGTGCAAGACCCATTGCACGCTGCCGGTGATCGTCAAGCTCACCCCCAATATCACCGACATCCGCCAGTCGGCGCGCGCCGCGCACCGGGGCGGGGCGGACGCGGTGTCGCTGATCAACACCATCAACTCGATCACCAGCGTCGACCTGGACCGCATGGTTGCCCACCCCATCGTCGGCGACCAGAGCACCCATGGCGGCTACTGCGGGTCGGCGGTCAAGCCGATCGCCCTGAACATGGTCGCCGAGATCGCCCGCGACCCCGAGACCCGCGGCCTGCCGATCTGCGGCATCGGCGGTATCGGCACCTGGCGCGACGCCGCCGAGTTCATCGCCCTGGGCAGTGGCGCGGTGCAGGTTTGCACCGCGGCGATGCTGCATGGCTTTCGCATCGTCGAAGACATGCAGGACGGCCTGGCGCGCTGGATGGACCAGCATGGCCACCGCAGCCTCGAGGCGTTTCGTGGCCAGGCCGTGGGGCATACCACCGATTGGAAGTACCTGGACATCAACTACAAGTCGGTGGCGCAGATCGACCAGGACGCCTGCATCGGCTGCGGGCGCTGCCACATCGCCTGCGAGGACACCTCACACCAGGCCATCGCCAGCACCCTGAAGGCCGACGGTACCCACGCCTACAGTGTGATCGAGGCCGAGTGCGTGGGCTGCAACCTGTGCCAGATCACCTGCCCGGTGGAAGGTTGCATCGACATGCAGGCGCAGGACACCGGCAAGCCGTACATGAACTGGACGCAGGATCCGCGCAACCCCTATCGCGAGGCGGGTTGAGGAGGAGGGCGATAAACACGCCTCGGCAGCGGTGACGCCTGCTCGAGCTCCGCGTCAGCTGATTGCGGTCTCGTGCAGGCAGCGCCACACCACACCGCGGTTGCTGCACTCCAGCAGTGCCAGTGACCAGCGTGCCTGCACCCCACCTTGTAACCGATGGGTTTCCTTGTAGCGTACAGCTACGTTCACCCCGGCCTGCCATACCACCTGGACGTCGCTGACGACGATCTCCAGCCCTGGTCGTGCGCCGGCCGCCCGGCTGAACAGTTGCTCCACCTGTGCGCGGGTCACCACCGTGCCCGCCGTGCCGACCATGCTGAAATCATCGGCGAACACCGCCATCAGCCCGCCGAGCACTGCCTGGGTCTCGGCCGCTGGGCGGGTGAAGATTCTGTGGATCAGCTCATGGACGTGATGAATGCTGCGCTCGGCGCGGGCAATCGCGTGGTCAGGCATGGTGAGGGTTCTCCGGGGGTAGTGTGTGCAGTGTCATCAGGGGCGCCAGCCCGAGCAGCGCGGCCAGGCTGAAGGTCAGGTGATAGGCGTCCGGCGTGCTCAGGCCCACCAGCAACAGGTTGAAGATCATCAGCAGCAAGGCGGCGCCGATGCTGAAGGCCATCTGTCGATTGAGGTTCCACAGCACGCTGGCCTGCTGCATCCGCTCGCCGCTGAAGTCGAGCAGCGCGGTGGTCTGGGCGGTGTTGGCACCGATGCCGCCACCGACGCCCATGAGGCCATAGGCCGCCATCAGTGCGGCGTTGTCCGTCGGGGTGTCGACCATGATCAGCAGGCAGATACCCAGGCTGTGCAGGAGCATGCCGAGCAGCAGCAGGCGGGCGGCACCGACGCGGTTGTACAGGCGGCCAGCCAGCAACATGGCGGCGAAGGCCCCGGCGGCGTAGAGCAGCATGAACAGGCCGGTGGCCTGGGCGCTCAGTTGCAGCACATCCTGCAGATAGAAGATGTTCAACAGGTTGACCCCGGTGAACACGCCGGGGATCGCATGGTAGACCTGCATCGAGACCCGCAGGCGCGGACTGGCGAGCAGCTTCAGCTCGACGATACCTGCCGCCGCGCGTTGGTAATGGGCGCGGTACAGCAGGGCGCAGGACACACCCGCCAGCAGGCAGGCGATGGCCAGCAGGGCGCCATGGCCGGCACCATACAGCGACAGGCCCAGCAGCAGGCAGGCGAGGGCGGCGCTGACCAGCAGCAATCCCTTGAAGTCCGGGCGTGGCGCTGTCGGGCCCGGTGCCTGGTCAAGCCAGGCCCAGGCCAGCGCCGCCGTCAGCAGGGCCAGCGGAATGTTGCTGTGGAAGACCCACGGCCAGCGGCCATGGTCGACGATCAAGCCGCCAAGGGTGGGTGACAGCGCCGGCGCCAGCAGCGCAACGGCCATCACCAGGGTGGACACTCGGGCGCGCTCCGGGCCCTGGAAGCGCTCGAAGGTCAGCGCCTGCCCCACGGGGATCAGCAAGCCACCGGCCATGCCCTGGACCAGGCGCCAGGCAATCAACGCGGCAAAGCTCTGCGCCTCGCCGCAGCCCCACACCGCCACGCTGAACGCCAGCATGGCGGCGCTCAACAACCGGCGCGCGCCCCAGCGGTTGGCCAGCCAGGTGCTCACCGGCACGGCCACGGTCAGCCCGAGCATGTAGGCATTGCCAACCCACGCGCTGCTGGCGTTGCCAATGGCGAACTCGGCGGCGATCCGTGGCAACGCCACGGTCGGCATGAACAGGTTGATGCAGTCGATGAAGAACCCCATCAGGAAGATCGTTGCCACGCGATACCGGTACGTCATTGCCACTCCTTTTCGACGCGCAGACTAGGTGCGTGGACTGGCCCTGTCGATGTCGCTACCCTTGAAACTCTGTTTGATGGAAATGAACAATGCTGCGTACGACCCTCCACACCCAGCTCAACCGGGTGCAGACGTTTCTGGCGGTGGTCGACTTCGGCTCCTTCACCAAGGCGGCGGACTTTCTCGGCATCAGCAAAGCCATGGCCAGCCAGCACGTCAAGGCGCTGGAGCAGGCCCTGGGGGTGACGCTGCTGGCGCGCAGCACCCGTGCTATCGCCCCGACCGAAACCGGCCAAAGTTTCTATGAAGATTTCAAGGTGATCGTCAGCGATGTCGAAGGCGCCTTCGCCAATGTACTGCGCCGGCACAACGGCCTATCGGGCAAGCTGCGCATCAGCACCACCGGGGAGTACGGCGAGCGCTTCATCCTGCCGCTGATCCCGCTGTTCGCCGAGCGCTACCCGGCGTTGTCGCTCAGCTACGATACCGACTCGTCGCTGAGCGACCTGATTGCCGAACGGCTTGACCTGGTGGTGCGTCTTGGCGCGTTGCCGGATTCGAACCTGCGCAGTCGCCAGTTGGCCGAGTACGACATTGTGCTGGTGGCTGCTCCGGCCTTTCTTGTTCGCCATGCCATCGAACGGCCCGAGGAACTGACGGACACACCCTGGATTGCCAACAGCAACCTGCAGGGCCCGACCGCCTGGACCTTGCACAGCGCGCAGGCGGGGAGTGCAAGCGTCGTCGGCCGGGCGGCCTACCAGTCCAATGCGTCCCACGCCATTCGGGCGATGGCCCGCGCCGCCCTGGGCGTAGCGGTGCTGCCGGCCTGGCTGGTCGAGCAGGACCTGGCCGCCGGCACCCTGCGGCGGGTACTGCCGGACTACAGCCTGCCGAGGCAGCCGATCAGCGTGGTGTACCCGAACAGCAGCCATATGCCGCACAAGACCCGGGTGTTCATCGATTTCTTGTGCGAGCACCTCGGGCGCTAAGGGCGCCGCTCAGGGCTCCAGGCCGATGCCGCGCAGGATGACGCCGGTCACCGTCTGCACCGCTTGCTCGAACGCCATGTCCGACAGCGGCTCACCGTCATTGAGCAGGGTGACCTGGAAACCGAAGTCGGCGTAGTGCTGGGTCGCCGCCCAGATCATGTACAGCAGCGCCGATGGCTCCACCGGCAGGATGCGTCCGTCCTCGACCCAGCTGCGGATCTTCGCCTGCTTGAGCTGCGCCCAGGGCACCAGGATCTCGTCCAGGCTGGGGCTCAGCAGCGGTGCGCCGTGGAGAATCTCCTCGGCCCAGATCTTCGAGCCCAGCGGCCGCGAGCGCGAATGGCCCATCTTGGCGCGGATGTAGCTGGTCAGTACCACCCGCGGGTCGTCGAAGTGCTCGAAGCACAGGGCATCCTGCTTCCAGACATCCAGCAGGTCCTGGAGCACGGCGCGGTACAGGTCGTCCTTGGTGCTGAAGTAGTAGTGCAGGTTGGAGCGCGGCAGTTGCGCCCGTTCGGCGATATCGCCCATGGAGGTGGCGGCGTAGCCCTTGTCTGCGAACACCTGCTCGGCGGCTTGCAGGATCTTTTCGACGTTGCGCCGGCGGATTTCGATCTTGTGGTTGGCCATGGGCTGTCCGTGGTGACCTGAACAGGGCAAGGCTAACAGCTTTGCCGGGGCGGCGATAAGGTCAAGGCTGCCTGTTTGGAAGCAGGGCCAATGCCTGGCGGCTGGCGCCGCGCAGGTCCTCGCCCGGCACGCCATCGCGGGCTTGCACGGAGATGCCGTGGAGGAAGGTGGCATAGAAGTGGCCGAGAGCCTCGACCTGCGTCTCGGCTGGCAACTGCCCCTGGTCACGGGCTTCGCGCAGGCGGCTGATGATCGACTCGGTACGCTGCCGGCGGTGCCCGGCCAACCATTGCTGGACCCCAAGGTTATCCGGCGCCACGCCGCTGGCAGCGCTGACCACCAGGCAGCCGCGGGGTTCGTCGACGCGGGTGTAGGTGCTGATGGCGGCCTCGAGCATCTGCGCCAGGGCCTGGTGGATGTCTGGCAGGGCCAGGGCGCGGTCGGCGAAACCGCCCTCGGCCGATTCGTACAGGGCCACGGCCTCCTCGAACAGCTGCTGCTTGCTGCCAAAGGCCGCGTAGATGCGCGCGGAGGCGATGCCCAGGGTGGACACCAGGGCCGACATCGAAGTGCCCTCGTAGCCATGTTCCCAGAACAGCCGCATCGCCTTGCGCAGCGCCTGTTGCTTGTCGAATTCCCGAGGTCGCCCTGCCATCGCTCGCCTGCCTGATTACGTGAAACGCGCATTCTAGCCAATTTGCGATTGACGGGC
This sequence comes from Pseudomonas sp. CCOS 191, assembly GCF_001007005.1. Taxonomy (NCBI): domain Bacteria; kingdom Pseudomonadati; phylum Pseudomonadota; class Gammaproteobacteria; order Pseudomonadales; family Pseudomonadaceae; genus Pseudomonas; species Pseudomonas sp. CCOS 191. Next base: position 3,808,206 of record NZ_LN847264.1, on the reverse strand, counting down.
AGCGCCATTCGATCCTATTGTTTGTCGATCAACAAACAATGAGGTGACATCATGCGAACACTCAAAGGCCCTAGCCTTCACCTCGCGCAGTTCAGCAGCGACACGGCGCCGTTCGACAGCCTGGACAGCATTGCCGACTGGGCGGGGCGTCTGGGCTTCAAGGGGCTGCAGATCCCGGCCTGGGACGCCCGGTTGTTCGACCTGGAACTGGCCGCGCAAAGCAAGGGGTACTGCGATGAAGTCAAGGGGCGACTGGCCGAGCGCGGCTTGCAGGTCAGCGAGCTGACCACCCACATGATCGGCCAACTGGTCGCGGTCCATCCGGCCTACGACTCGATGTGCGACGCCTTCGCCCCGGCCGCGCTGGCTGGGCGGCCGGCAGAACGCACCGCCTGGGCGACCGAGCAGATGACACTGGCGGCTCGGGCCAGCCGCAACCTGGGCCTGGAGGACATGGGGACCTTTTCCGGCGCGCTGGCCTGGCCCTACCTGTTCCCGTTCCCGCAGCGTCCCCAGGGCCTGGTCGAGGCTGCCTTCGAAGAGCTGGCGCGGCGCTGGCGGCCGATACTCGACTGCTGTGACGAACAGGGCGTCAACCTGTGCTTCGAGATCCACCCTGCCGAGGACCTGCACGACGGCACCAGCTTCGAGCGTTTCCATGCCTTGGTGGGGGAGCACGTGCGCTGTCGCATCCTCTTCGACCCCAGCCATTTCGTGCTGCAGCAACTCGACTACCTGGCCTATCTGGACCTCTATCACCCACTGATCCGCATGTTTCACGTCAAGGACGCCGAGTTCAATCCAAGCGGTCGACAGGGCGTGTATGGCGGCTACAGCGACTGGACCGAACGTGCCGGGCGCTTCCGATCGCTGGGGGACGGGCAAGTGGACTTCAAGGCCATCTTCTCGCGGCTGGCGCAGTACGACTTCGCGGGGTGGGCAACCCTGGAATGGGAATGCTGCCTGAAGCATCAGGAGGACGGCGCCCGTGAAGGCGTCGAGTTCATCAACCGCCACATCATCCGGGTCACGGACCAGGTATTCGACGATTTCGCCGGCGCACCGATCGACGCCCATCAGATCCAGCGCATGCTGGGCATCGACACGGGGGCTCGGGTATGAACCTGGCCATCGAGTCTTTGGCTGACGCCTTCGAGCATGTCTATGTGCAGGTGCAGGGACAGCGCATCCACTGTGTCGTGGCCGGTGCCGGCGAACCGGTGCTGCTGGTGCCGGGCTGGCCACAGACCTGGTACGCCTGGCGCCATGTGCTGCCGATCCTGGCCGCGCGCGGGTTCCGTGCCATCGCCATCGACCCGCCGGGCCTGGGGGGCTCGGACCGCCCCGAGGAAGGCTACGACACCGGTAACGTCGCCGGCGTGCTGCATGCTGCGATGAGCCATCTGGGGCATGAGCGCTATCACCTGGTCGGTCACGATGTGGGCATGTGGGTGGCTTATGCCCTGGCCAGTGATCGACCACAGGCGGTGCGTTCGTTGACGGTGGCCGAAGCGGTGATCCCCGGGCTTGCCGAGGCGCCGTCGATCTTCGTGGCGCCGCAGGACAACATCTTCCTCTGGCACTTCCTGTTCAACCAGGTGCGCGATCTGCCGGAGTTCCTGATCGCCGGGCGCGAGGAGGGCTATCTCAACTTCATGTTCGACCGCTGGGCGATCCATCGGCATGCGGTGGCGGCGGATGTCTATATCCGTGCCTACGCCTCGCCGGGCGGGATGCGGGCGGGCTTCGCCTATTACCGGGCGATCCCCGAGACCATCAGGCAGAACCGCGAGCGTGCCAGGCGTGCGCTGCCCATGCCAGTGCTGGCGATCGGTGCCGAGCACGCCACGGGCGACGCGCCGCTGCGAACGCTGCAGGGGCATGCCGATTCGGTGCGCGGGGTGATCCTGCCGGGTTGCGGGCATTTCGTCATGGAGGAAGCGCCGGTGTCGTTCAACGAGCACCTGCTGGCGTTCCTGGAGGAGGTCGAGGTCAACCGCTGATCGCGGCCGTGGCCCTGGCGGCGTCGGTCACGGCTTGCTGTTGATCGGCGCGCACCACGGCCAGTTTGCGCCGTTCGTACTCTTCCTGGCTCAGGCCCTGGCGTTGCAGTGCCTCGAGTTGCAGCTGACGGGTTTCCTCGGCGCTGTAGGGGCGTAGCTCAGGATGGCTGGCGCAACCGCTCAGCACGGCGATGGCCAGGGCGGCGAGGAGGAGGCGGGCGGTGGTGTTCATCGGGATGATTCCGTGGGGCTGTCGGATCGATGAACCCAGGTTATTGGCCACAGTGGCACGATGGAAATCGCTGTGCTCGATAGTGACTATCGACGCCTGCGCGCCTGCTGTTCAACGCACGTTCGAGGCCCTCAGCGCGGCATGTAGCCCAGTTGCCAGGCTCGCGGAATGAACAGCGTCACCAGCGCCAGCACGCAGGCCAGGGCGCAACTGGCCGCCAGCGCTTGCAAGCCCAGCCGTTGCTGCAGCCAAGCCCCGAGCGCGGCACCTAGCAGCATGCCGCTCCAGGGCACCAGCTGTACCCGCCAGCCATGGCGCCGCTCACCCAGCAACCAACGCCCCAGGCCACGGCCGAAACGCGACAGCGCGCCGGTGACGTAGGTCAGGCCGATCGGCAGGCCGTTCACCTGTTCGACCACGGCATTGAGCATGCCCATGGCCAGGGTGGCCGCGATCAGTGCAGGGAATGTGGTGGCCGCAGGCCAGGCCGTGGCAAACGCCAGCAGGCTGGCGACGATCAGCAGCAAGGGCGCGGCGCGGCGGCGCAAGCGGCGGGCCAGCAATACGCCCAGGGTATTGCCCAGCACGAAACTGAGGATCGCCAGGGCCAGGCGCAGCATCAGCGAAAAGTCCGCCTGGCTGATGGCCACCGCCAGGCGTGTGGTGTTGCCGCTCATGAACGACACGAAATCGCCCAGCGCCAGCAGGCCGATGGCGTCAGTCATGCCGGCCAGCACCGACAATCCGGCCACCAGCCCCAGGCCGACCCGCCCGCGCAGGGCCTGCAAGCGGACCCGACGGGCACTGTGCTGGGAGGTGGCGGTGGGCAGCATGGGGCGAGTCTCCGGGGCGCAGGGGGCCCTGATCTTATACCTCGACCAGCACCTTGCGCATGGGGATGCAGGACAGTTCGAGGCCGAATGGGGATTGGTAGACCGACAGCGCATCACCGATGTAGCCGCAGCGGCGATAGAACGCCGCTGCGTTCAAGGTCGAGTCCAGGTTGACCGCCTCCAGACCTTCGGCCCTGGCGATGCCTTCGAGGTGTTCGACCATCGCCCGGGCGATGCCACGGCCCATGAACGCCGGCAGCACGAACAGGGCGCCCAGTTCACCGCTGCGCAGGTCGAGCATGCCGGTGGCGACGATCGTGTCGCCCATGCAGGCGAGGTGGAAATGCTCGGCGACCAGGGCCGCATAGCCTTCGGTGAACGGTACGTCGGCCCAGGCCTGGGCCAGGGCGACATCGTAGGCTTCGGTGCACTGCCACAGGATCGCCTGGCGGCGAATGGCGTAGGTTTGCAGCGCGTCGTGACGGCTGGCGCGGCGTATGTCGAGCATGGGTTCCCTCCCGGTTGAGCCTGGATGATAACAAGGGCGTCGGGGCAAACGGTGATTGGCGCGGCGCAATGGGATAGCGCTTTTCAACCGACCTGACAGGCAGCATGCTGCGCCTTTCCCGCGAACACTCTGGTGAGGCAGGCAATGGATACGCCCGTGGTAATGATCAATGGCCTGATCGGCTGCCTGGACCATCCAGCGTTTCATCACGTCCTGGGTCCAAGGCGGGTGATCGCCCCGGACCTGCTCGGCTATGGTCGCCTGGACGACACGCCGTCGACGCTGATCGACATCGACGCCCAGGTCGAGCACCTGCGACGGAGCCTGGAGGCTCACAATCTGCCTTGTGTGCATCTGCTCGGCCATTCCGTGGGCGGGGTGGTTGCGATGCTGTTTGCCCAGCGCTACCCGGCCAATGTGGCGAGCGTGATCAGTGTCGAAGGTAATTTCACCCTGAAGGATGCGTTCTGGTCGGCCTCGGTGGCGCGCATGGCCTCTGCCGAGGCAGAGGCCATGCTTCAAGGCTATCGTGCCGACGCCGGCGCCTGGCTGGCACGCTCCGGCATCATGGCCAATGCCTCATGCCTGACGCTGGCTGGTCAGTGGTTGGCCCATCAACCGGCGAGTACATTGCAGGCCATGGCGCGTTCAGTGGTGGCGGTGACCGGCGTGCCAGGTTATCTGGATGGCTTGCGCCGGTTGTTCGCCACTAAGCCCGTGCATCTGTTTGCCGGCGAGCATTCTCGGGCTGGTTGGGACGTGCCGTCATGGGCCGAGGAACAGGCGGCCAGCTTCACGGTGTTGCCGCGGGTGGGGCACCTGATGATGCTCGAAGACCCGCAAGGCTTCGCCAGTGCCATCGCCCGCCTGCTCGACTGACTGGGTTCAGAACGATCCCGTCCGCACCTCGCCGCTGCGTGCGTAGTGGGCGAGCAATACACCCTTGGGCGTGCTGCTCGACTCCACCAATGTGAAGGCCGCGGCTTGGGCATCGTCACCGAACAGGCGCTTGCCACGCCCAAGCAGCAAGGGGTGGATCAGCAACCGCAGCTCATCCACCAGGCCGGCCGCCAGCAGTTGGCGTACCAGTTCACCGCTGCCTTGGGTCAGCAGCGTCGGGCCATCCTTTTGTTTGAGGGCGCGGACAGCGCCCGGCACGTCAGCGCCCAACGGGTGACTGTTTTGCCAGTCGATGGATTCGGGATGGTGCGTGGCGACATGCTTGGCCACACCATTGAACAGGTCGGCCAAGGCCCGGTCCGGCGCCTCGGGCCCGACGTTTGGCCAGAACCCGGCGAAGATATCGTAGGTGCGTCGTCCCAGCAGCAGTTCGAACGGTTGGCTGAACAAGGTCTGCATGGCCTGGCCGAAGGCCTCGTCGGCCAGGGGCGGGATCCAGCCACCATGGGTGAAGCCGCCGCTGGTGTCTTCCTCCGGCCCGCCGGGGGCCTGCATGACGCCGTCGAGGGTGACGAAGGCGGCGACGATGAGCTTGCGCATGGGGTGAACCTCCTCGTGGGTGTGCTGGATAGTCGAACGGGGGTGGCGAGAATCGACAGCAGTGCTGAACGATAGTCAGGGTTCGACAGATGGGGGCACGGGAGGAGAGAAAGCAGGTGCGGGATACGCGGTCATCTGTAGGAGCGGCTTCAGCCGCGATGCAGGCACCGCGGCATCTGGCACCCGCTTTGCGGGTGATCGCGGCTGAAGCCGCTCCTACAGATGGTCCGGTTACAGCCAGTAGGTCACCGCCCACCAGCCCAGGCCGCCCATGACCACGGTATAGGGCAGCGCCATCCACACCATGCGCCCATACGACAGGCGAATCAGCGGTGCGATCGCCGAGGTCAGCAGGAACAGGAACGCCGCCTGGCCATTGGGCGTCGCCACGCTGGGCAGGTTGGTGCCGGTGTTGATCGCCACCGCCAAGGTCTCGAAGTGCTCGCGGCTCATCGCGCCATTGACGAACGCCTGCTTGACCTCGGTGATGTAGATGGTGGCGACGAACACGTTGTCGCTGATCGCCGACAGCAGCCCATTGGCCAGGTACAGCATGCCCGGCTGCTGCTCGCTGGGCAGCGCCAGCACCCAGGTGATCAGCGGGCTGAACAGTTGCTGCTGGTGGATCACCGCGACCACGGCGAAGAACACCACCAGCAGCGAGGTGAACGGCATGGCGTCCTGGAACGCACGGCCCAGGCGATGCTCGTCGGTGATGCCGGTGAAGGCGGTGATCAACACGATGACCAGCAGGCCGATCAGGCCCACTTCGGCAATGTGCAGCCCCAGGCAGACGATCAGGATCAGTGCGGCCAGACCCTGGACCACCAGTGCCACCCGTTGTGCCTGGGTGCGCGCGGCATCGTCCTCGGCGGCGTAGGTGGCCAGTACCTGGCGCACGCGCTCGGGCATCAGCGTGCCATAGCCGAACAGCCGCAGTTTCTCCAGCAGTACGCAGGTCACCAGGCCTGCCGCCAGCACCGGCATCGACACCGGCGCGACCTTGCGGAAGAAGTCGGCGAAATGCCAGCCCATTTCATGGCCGATCAGCAGGTTTTGCGGCTCGCCCACCAAAGTGCAGACGCCGCCCAGCGCGGTGCCCACCGCGCCATGCATCAGCAGGCTGCGCAGGAAGGCGCGGAACTGCTCGAGGTCTTCGCGGTGCAACTGTTCGACCTCATGGTCGCTGTCCAGCGGCGACTCCTCCCGAGGATTGGCGCCCGAGGCGACCCGGTGGTAGACGGCATAGAAGCCAACCGCGGCGCTGATGATCACCGCGGTCACGGTCAGGGCATCGAGGAACGCCGAGAGAAACGCCGACAACACGCAGAACAGCAGGCTCAGCACCGCCTTGGAGCGCACGCCGAGCAGGATCCGCGAGAACAGGAACAGCAGCAGCTCCTTCATGAAATGGATGCCGGCGACCATGAACATCAGCAGCAGGATCACCGGGAAGTTGTGCTGCAACTCCTCGTACAGGGCTTCGGGTGTGGTCAGGCGCAGCAGCAGCGCCTCGACCAGCAGCAGGCCGCCGGGCATCAGCGGGTAGCACTTGAGTGCCATCCCTAAGGTGAAGATGAACTGGATCACCAGCACCCAGCCGGTGACCACCGGGCCGAGGGTCGTCAGCAGCAAGGGATTTAGCAGCAGGAACAGGCAGATGACGGCCTTGTACCAACGCGGCGACTGGCCCAGGAAGCTGTGGGCGAGGGCGCCGGTCAGGGAACGGGACATGAATTTGTATCCTTTTGATTCAGCAGTGGCGCACGGTGCCGGATCGTGCGTCAGGGTGCAAGTTGTCCAGTCCGGCTTTTGGCACATGCACCGCCTTGCGGGTGCGCTAAGATCCGCCGTTGTGAATCCTTTCCCCACAGGAGTGCCGTCCGTGACCGAATACACTGCGTTCAAGGTCGAACTGACCGACAACATCGCCCACGTGCAGATCAACCGCCCGGAAAAGATCAACGCGATGAACGCCGCCTTCTGGGAGGAGCTGGTCCAGATCTTCCAGTGGATCGACGACACCGACGCGGTGCGGGTGGTGGTCATCAGCGGCGCCGGCAAGCATTTCTCCTCCGGCATCGACCTGATGATGCTGGCCGCGTTGGCCCAGCAGCTGGGCAAGGATGTCGGCCGCAACGCCCGGGTGATGCGTCGCACCATCCTGCGCCTGCAGGGTTCGTTCAACGCCGTGGACAACTGCCGCAAGCCGGTGCTGGCGGCGATCCAGGGCTACTGCATCGGTGGCGCCATCGACCTGGTCTCGGCCTGCGACATGCGCTACTGCGCCAGCGACGCGCAGTTCTCGATCAAGGAGATCGACATGGGCATGGCCGCCGATGTCGGCACCCTGCAACGTTTGCCGCGTATCATCGGTGACGGCATCATGCGTGAGCTGGCCTACACCGGCCGTATGGTCGATGCCCAGGAAGCGCTGCGCATCGGCCTGGTCAACCGCGTCTATGATGACCAGGCGGCGCTGCTCGACGGGGTCTTTGCCATTGCCCGCGAGATTGCCGCAAAATCACCGATCGCCGTGGCCGGCACCAAGGAGATGATCAGCTACATGCGCGACCATCGCATCGACGATGGCCTGGAGTACATCGCCACCTGGAACGCCGCCATGCTGCAGTCCGAAGACCTGCGCGTGGCCATGGCCGCCCACATGAGCAAACAGCAACCGACGTTCGCCGACTGACTGACAGTGGCGGGCGCCATCTAGGGACCCGAACCATGTCAGCACGCTGGACAACCGCAGTACTCGACCCGCAGACCACCGGGGGGCTGGCCGTCGCCCGCAGCCCGGACGGGTTCCTGATGGACGCCAACGGCGCGCTGTTCCCCCGTGACTGGCTCAAGCGCCAGGACCTGGACGTGTTGTGCGAGCATGGCATCGGTCATCTGGACGGCGAGCCGGTGTTCCTGCTGGAGCTGCGCAGTGCCAGCGAAGTGTCGGGTTGCGGCTGGCAGGGGTTGCGGCGGTTCATGCTTGAAGGCGACTTCGATACGTACAAGGTGCTCGGTTACGCCGCGCAGATCGGTACCTGGGCTCGCGAGCACCGTTTCTGTGGCAGCTGTGGCCAGCCGATGACGCAGATCCACTGGGAGCGGGCGATGTACTGCCAGCCGTGCGATTTGCGCAGCTATCCGCGTATCTCGCCGAGCATGATCGTGCTGATTACTCGCGGCGACGAGGTGCTTTTGGCCCGTTCGCCACGCTTTGTCACCGGGGTCTACAGCACCCTGGCCGGGTTCGCCGAGCCGGGGGAGTCGGCTGAGGACTGCCTGGTGCGCGAGGTGCGGGAGGAGGTGGCGGTCGAGGTGAAGAACATCCAGTACGTGGGGAGCCAGTGCTGGCCGTTTCCGCATTCGATGATGCTCGGGTTTCATGCTGAGTATGCGGGGGGGGAGATTGTCATGCAGGCGGATGAGATCGAGGATGCGCGGTGGTTCAATGTGCATGAGTTGCCGCCTTTGCCGGCGGGGCGGTCGATTGCGCGGTACCTGATTGATTTGTATGTGGCGCGGCGGTTGGGGATGTCTGAACCGGTTTTGCCTGCCTGATATCTGGTTTCTGGTTTCTGGTTTCTGGTTTCTGGTTTTAGTTGGGTTGGTTGGTTTTGGAAGTTGTATGCGCATTCATTTGTGATGGCGACGCTTATTCACCTTTCCGCCCTTACGGCGGCCTACTTTGGTCTTGGCCAAAGTAGGCAAAGCCGCTCGCTCCATTCATACGGCCCCTGCGCTGCGCTCCGGGGTTCCCTCACTCCGGCCTTGCTCCCGGGAGGGCCGCGCTGAACGCCCCATCCTGGGGCGCAGCGCTTGACGGGCATCCATGCCCGTCACCTCCCTCCGCAAGACCTCCGCTCGGCCTCCTGAAGTCGCGAAGTTACGGGCGGCGCCTGGACTGGCGCAGCTGTCGCTAGTTGAAAGCTTAGTTAATCTCTCGATTGTCGCGGGGCAAGCCCGCTCACATAGAGATAACACTGCTTTACGTGGAATTAACGTGGGAACTGACTTGCCCCGCGATAGTCAGGGACAGCCAATGTATAACTAACTGTCAAATAACTAAGTTCGCATTCCCATTGCTTGCTCTTGCTCTTGCTCTTGCTCTTGCTTCTAAGCGCGCAATAGTCCAGGCGCCGCCAATTGCGACTTCAGGAGGCCGAGTGGAGTTCTTGCGTAGTGGGGCGACGGCCATGGATGGCCGTCGAGCGCTGCGCCCCAGGATGGGGCGTTCAGCGCGGTACCCACGGGAGCAAGAACGGAGCGAGGGAACCCCGGAGCGAAGCGTAGGGGCCGTATGAACGGAGCCAGCGGTTTTTGCCTACTTTTGCCCAAGAGCAAAAGTAGGTCGCCGTAAAGGCGAAAAGGTGACTAGATGTCGACACATTTCAAGAATATGTATGCAAAAATCAAAACAATCGAGCCAGAGCCAAATCCAGATCCCTACCCAAACCAATGCTGCCAAGCCAACCGCACAGTCAACGCCAGCACCACAGTAATAAACACCGGCCGAATGAACTTGCTACCCCCACTGATCGCCGTCCGCGCCCCGAAAAACGCCCCGACCATCACCGACACCCCCATGCACAACCCAACGATGTAATCCACCTGCCCGGAAATGACAAACACCGTCAGCGCCGCAATGTTGCTGACAAAGTTCATGCTGCGCGCCACACCACTGGCCCGAACCAGGTCGATGGGATAGAGCAGCAACGTGCTCACGGTCCAGAAGGCACCGGTACCTGGCCCGGCAACGCCGTCGTAGAAGCCCAGGGTGAAGCCCTGCGGAAACTGCCACTTCCTTTTGATCGGCGCATCGGCGTCCACCGGCGCCTTCGGTGTACCGCCGAACAGCAGGTAGACGCCACAAGCGAACACGATCACCGGCAGCATCTTGTTCAACCACTCGGCCGGCATGTAGTGAGCCACCACCGCACCGATCAACGCGCCCACCAGGGTGCCGACAATCGCCAGGCGCCATTGCGCCGGATGGAACAGCTTGCGCCGGTAGTAGGTGATGCTGGCCGTGGCCGCGCCGAAGGTCGAGCTGAGCTTGTTGGTGCCCAGCACCAGGTGCGGCGGCATGCCGGCGGTGAGCAGCGCCGGGGTGGTCAGCAGGCCGCCGCCACCGGCGATGGCATCGATGAAGCCGGCGACAAAGGCGACCAGGGCGAGGATCAGCAGGGTGAGCGGTTCTACGGTGAGTTCGAAGGGCATGAGGGCACGGGCAGGCTGGACGGCGGGGTGCGGCAAACGGCCGCGCTAGAGGCGCACATGGTAATCCCGGATGGTAGGGGTTGCCAGTGCCGCCGCATCACGGGGCAAGCCCGCTCCGACGTCTGTTCGTAGCGCGTGGGAGCGGGCTTGCCCCGCGAGGGATGTCACAGGAACCAGCGATACTCCCGTGCACTGACTTCCTGGAGAAACGCCAGGTGGTCCTGGCGCTTGTTCTCGCAATAGACCATCACGAACTCCGCGCCCAATCCCTCGTTGACCGCCGGATGCCCACGCATCGCTGCCACCGCGCCGAGCATGTCCTTGGGAAAATCGATCCCGCTGCCACGGTCCTCGTTCAGCGGCGCGATGGGCTCCTGCGCGGCATCCAGCCCGTGCTCCATGCCGCACAGGATCGCCGCCAGCACCAGGTACGGATTGGCATCCGCCCCGGCCAGCCGGTGCTCGATCCGCAGGTTGCGTGCATCCGACTCCGGGATACGGATACAGGCGTCGCGATCCTCGAAGCCCCAGCTGGCGCGGCTGGCGGCGTTGACCATGGCCCCGTAGCGGCGAAACGCATTGTGGTTGGCGGCGAAGATCGGCATGCAATGTGGCAGCAGCGCCAGGCAACCGGCCACGGCGTGGCGCAGCGGCCGCTGGTTATCGGCAGACAGCAGGTTGTTGCCCGCCGGGTCGTACAGGCTGACATGCACATGCATGCCGCTGCCCGGCGCGTGCAGATAGGGTTTACTCATGAACGAGGCGCGCAGCCCGTGCTTGAGCGCTACTCCCCGGGTGCTGCGGCAGAACAGCGCCGCCCAGTCGGCGGCGCGAAGGCCATCGTCGCAATGGCCGAAATTGATCTCGAACTGGCCAGGGCCAAGTTCGGCGGTAATGACGTTGGCGTCCACCCCCTGGGCGTTGGCAGTCTCGACCATTTCGCGCAGCACGTCGGCAAAGCGCGACAGGCGCTCGATATGCATGTTCGGCTGGTCGTCGGCATCGCCACTGGCTGGGTCGCGGGGGAACTGCGGCAGGCCTTCCTTCAGCGTCTTGTCGAACAGGTAGAACTCCAGTTCGAACGCCACCACCGGGCGGATGCCTCGGCGTTCGAGGCGTTGCAGGACGCGGGCCAGCACCTCGCGGGGTTCGAATTCGATGGGTGCCGCAGTGCCGTCCGAGGTGATCAGCATCTGCCCCAGCGGCTCTCGCTCCCAGTTCACCGGCTTGAGCGTACCGGGCACCAGGCGGCGCGGGGCGTCCGGGTCGCCGTCGTTGAAGCAGTAGTCGCCGATCGGGAACAGCCCGCCCTGCACGCCGAGCAGTACGCAGTTCTGCGGCAGCTTGAGCGGGCTGCCGGCGGCGACTTTTTCCAGCATGTCGATGGGGTAGCGCTTGCCGTAGAAATGCCCGGGGATGTCCAGGCTGATCAGGTCGACGTAACGCACGTCGGGGTGTCGGGCGCGGAAGGCGCGCACTTCGCTGAGCAGATCGGGGAAGCCTGTTGTACTTGTCATTGGCATGCTCTCAACGGAAGACCCAGAGAACCCGGGTCGTTCGGGCGGTCAGGTTGGCGTAGCGGAACTGGCTGTGGGGTGGCAGCTGGAAGCTGTCGTTGGGGCTGAGGGTGACGGCGTCGTCGCGGCCCTCGAGCCACAGGGTCAGCTCGCCCTCAAGGACGAAACCGCCTTGTTCCGAGCTGTCGTCCAGATGCCCCTCGCCACTGCTGGCGCCGGGTGCCAGGTGGCTTTCGAGCATGGCGAAGCGGCCATTGAGGGTCGGCGAGACCAGCACGTCGGTGACCCCGGCGGCGTAGTACAGGGTGCGGCGCTCGCCGGGGCGGGTCACCCAGTCGATCTCGCGGGGCGGCACGGCCTGATAGAAATAGGTGGTAGGTACGCGCAGCGCTTCGCTGATGGCGGTCAGGTCGGCCACCGTGGGCCGCGACAGGCCGCGTTCGACCTGGGAGAGGAAGCCCAGCGAGCGGTTGACGCGAGTTGCCAGCTCGTCGAGGGTCAACCCCCGATGCTTGCGCAGGTCGCGTACCTGGCGGGCGAGGGCTTGGATATCGTCAGACATGGTCGCGCATCCTGTACCAGGCCTTGGCCGCCGCCTCCAGCGGCGCGGCCAGCAGGTCGCCACCGGGGAAGCGGCCGTTGTCGATGCCCTGATAAAGCTTCAGCACGTCGTCGTCACCGAGGATCGCGTCGCTGACCGCGCGTGCACCGGCCAGGGTCGGTAGTACGCCGTGGCCGGAAAAACCCTGCAGCCAGTAACGCTGACCCTGGCGCCCGATATCCGGCGTGCGCTGGATGCTGCAATCGATGTGGCCGCCCCAGGCATGCTCGATGGCGACCCCTTGCAACTGTGGGAACACCCGCTCCAAGTACGGCCGGGTGGCGCCGGCGACGTCCTTGGGAATACCACCGAGGTACGTGCAGCCACCGCCGAACAGCAAGCGGTGGTCGGGTGTCAGGCGGAAATAGTCGGGGACGAACTGGTTGTCGATCACGCAGCTGTTGCGTGGCAGCAGCGAGGCGGCGAAGTCGGCGTCCAGCGGCGCCGTGGCCACCTGGTAGGAGCCCACCGGCAGCAGACGACGCGACAGCGTGCGGTCGAGGCGGTCGATATAGGCGTTGCAGGCCAGCACCATTACGCGACTGCGCACCTCGCCCTGATCGGTGCGGGCGGCGAAGCCGTCGGCGTGTTCCTGGTAACCGATCACCTGGCTCTGCTCGTAGATCCGCCCGCCATGCGCTTCGATCACGCCGGCCAGGCCCTGGGCCAGCTTCAGCGGGTTGAGGTGGGCGCCATTGGGATCGTACAGCGCGGCCTGGTAGCGGGGGCTGTCGATCCATTCGGGCAGTTCCTCGCGGCCGATCAGGCGCAGGCAGTCGTAGTCGAACTTCTCCTGTGCTTCACGCCGGGCGTCCTCCAGCAGTTTTACCCGGCGCGGCAACACGGCGGTCCACAGACTGCCCAGGCGGTAATCGACGTCGAAACCATGGCGCTGGGGCAGTTCGCGCAGCTCGCGGGCGGCCCAGCACATGCTGTCCCACAGGCGCCGGCTGCGCTCCAGGCCCAGGGCGCGCTCCAGCGGGGGCATGTCGCACGACCAGCCCAACAATGCCTGGCCACCGTTGCGGCCCGAGGCGGCCCAGGCCACCCGGCTGGCTTCCAGCAGGGTCACGCGCTGGCCGGCCAATGTCAGGCGCAGGGCCGTATGCAGGCCGCTGAAGCCGGCACCGACGATGAGGATGTCGGTGTCGTGGCCGCCCTGCAGGGTGGGGCGCAAGGGGATGGTGGCGGGGTAGGTGCGGGCGTAGTAGCTGGCGACGTGCTGGGCGGATTGCTTGAACATGCCGGGGCCTCGTGAAATTTTTTCTGATTATTTTCATGAAAAAATAGCAGAGGATTTTCATTGCGCCAGTAAATGGCGCCATCGCGCTAGCTCGCTGCCTTGCGCCGTGGCTGTCGGGGTTTGCCGGCGGCTGTCTTGCCCTTGCCAGCGCTTTTGCGCTTCTTCTTCCAAGGTGCCGCGGCTTTGCCCGCCGCTGGCCCGCTGATGGTCAGGCGCATGCCGCTGCAACGTTGCACCAGCTTGCCCATCCACGCCGATTGCCGGGCGACGAACTCTTCCAGGCTCATTTCCCCGCTTTGCACCATGTCCAGCGCCTGCTCCCAGATCGCCGTGGTGCCGGGATCTGCGATTGCCCGGGGCACGGCGTCGATCAGGCTGCAGGCGGCAGGCGTGGCCGACAGGGCCTTGCCGTTCTTGACCAGGTAGCCACGGTCGAGCAGGCCCTGGATGATGCTGGCGCGCGTCGCCTCGGTGCCGATGCCGGTGGTTTCCTTGAGCTTCTGCTTGAGCCTGGGGTCGTCCACCAGCTTGGCGACGTTCTTCATCGCCTTGATCAGGTCGCCTTCGGTGAAAGGCTTGGGGGGCTGGGTCCACAGGTCCTTCAGTTGCAGATCCCGCACTGAACAGTCCTGGCCCTCGCGCAACGCCGGCAGCACTTGGGCCGGTGGCGCCTCGCGACCCTTGGCCGGGGTCAGCGCCTCGGGCAATGCCCGGCGCCAGCCCGGCTCGACGATCTGCTTGCCCACCGCACGCAACGCATGGCCGGCGCAATCGAACTCGGCCTGGGTACGGTCGTACTCATGGTTGGGCAGGAACTGCGCCAGGTAGCGGGCGCGGATCAGGGTGTACACCGCCTTGTACTTGGGTGGCAGGCGCGCCGGGTCGCTGGCGGCGGCGGTGGGAATGATGCCGTGGTGGGCGCTGACCTTCTGGTCGTTCCACGCCCGCGAACGGCGCTGTGGGTCCAGGTAGTCCCGCAGCGGCGCGAGGCTGCTGTCGGCGCGCTGCAAGGCGGCGAGTATGGCGGCGGCCTCGCCATGCTGGCTGAGGGGCAGGTAACCACTGTCGCTGCGCGGGTAGGTGATGAGCTTGTGGGTTTCGTACAGGGCCTGGGCGATGTCCAGGGTCTCCTGGGCGCCGAGGCCGAGCTTCTTCGAACACACCTCCTGCAGGGTGCCGAGGTCGAAGGGCAGCGGCGCGGCTTCACGCACCCGTTCGGTGGCGATCTTCAGCACCCGGGCGCTGCCGGCAGCTTGCATGTCGGCAGCGGCTTGTTGCGCCAGGTCCTGTTTCAGGCAGCGGCCCTGATCGTCGCAGGCGTCCTCGGGGGCGCGCCACTGGGCGTTGAACACGGCGCCCGCACTTTCCAGTTGCACATCGATGGCCCAGAACGGCACGGGTACGAAATCGGCGATGCTGCGGTCGCGGTCCACCACCAGGCGCAGCGTCGGAGTCTGCACCCGGCCCACCGGCAGCACGCCCTGGTAGCCGGACTGGCGGCCGAGCAGGGTGAACAGGCGGCTCATGTTCATGCCGATCAGCCAGTCGGCCCGCGAGCGGCCCAGGGCCGAATGGTAGAGGCTGAAGGTCTCCTGGCCGGGCAGCAGGCGCCCGAGGGCCTTGCGGATCGAGGCATCGTCCAGCGCCGACAGCCACAGGCGCTGGATCGGCCCGCGGTAGCGGCAGTGCTCGACCAGTTCGCGGGCAATCATCTCGCCCTCGCGGTCGGCATCGGTGGCGATCACCAGTTCGCGGGCTTCGCCCAGCAGGCGCTTGACCGCCTTGTACTGGCTGGCGGTCTTGGGCTTGACCGTCATCTTCCACTTTTGCGGGATGATCGGCAGGTCTTCGAGGGTCCAGCGTTTGTAGCGTTCGTCGTAGCTGTCCGGCGGGGCGGTCTCCAGCAGGTGGCCGATGCACCAGGTCACGCAGACATCGGTGCCTTGCCAGCAGCCATCGCCGCGGCGCTGGGCGCCGAGGACCTTGGCGATGTCTTTTGCCTGGGAGGGCTTTTCGCAGAGAAAGAGGCGCATGGCCGAAAACGCTTCATCGTGAAAGTTGGTCACTAGGATGCGCAAGCCAGGGCGCGCAGGCAAGTTTTATCTGTATGCATGTACAGGTTTTTTGCCCGCATCTTTGGCAGGGACGTCATCCCTTCGGGTTGGACGAGGTGGCAAATGCGTGCCAGCTTTGCCTTTCGCCCGTCAGTCGTGTCACCGGACGATGTCGCTGGGGTGTCCTTCCTACAAGAACAACAGGGATGTAAACCAATGCCCGTATTCGATTACCGACAGCTCGACAGCACTGCCTCCTCTGCGCTGTACAAGGACGCCATGGCGCTGGCCACCTACGCCTACCATGGCATCGACGATGGCTTCAGCGCCGGCTACCAGAAGTATGGCTTCGGCCTTGGCCTGCCGGCCACGCTGGTCAAGGCGCTGATCGGCGGCACCGACAGCCAGGGCGTGATCCCCGGCATCCCCTGGAACCCCGACTCCGAAGCCCGGGCCCTGGCCCAGGTAAAGGCCGCCGGCTGGTCGCCGATCAGCGCGGCGCAACTGGGCTACCAGGGCAAGACCGACGCCCGTGGTACCTTCCACGGCGAAGCGCAGGGCTACACCTCGGCGCAGGTGGAGATCCTCGGCCGCTACGATGCCGCCGGCCAGCTCAGTGGCATCGGTATCGCTTTTCGCGGCACCAGCGGCCCGCGCGAGAACCTGCTGGGCGACACCATCGGTGACGCCATCAATGACCTGCTGGCGGCGATCGGCCCGGCAGGCTATGCCCGTGATTACGCCGGCAACGCATTCGGGCAACTGCTCGCCGATGTGGCGGCCTTTGCCAAGGCCAACGGCCTGAGCGGCGCGGATATCACCGTCAGCGGTCACAGCCTCGGCGGCCTGGCGGTCAACAGCCTGGCCGACCTGAGCGGCTCGCGCTGGGGCGGCTTCTACCAGGATGCGCGCTACGTCGCCTTCGCCTCGCCAACCCAGGCCGCCGACGCCAGCAAGGTGCTGAATATCGGCTACGAGAACGACCCGGTGTTCCGTGTGCTCGACGGCACCTCGGCGACCTGGGGCACCCTGGGCGTGCACGACGGCGCCAAGGCCTCGGCCACCAACAATATCGTCAACTTCAATGACCACTACGCGTCCGACGCCTGGAACCTGCTGCCGTTCTCCATCGGCAACATCGCCACCTGGCTGTCGCACCTGCCGACGGCCTACACCGATGGCCTTGGGCGTGTGCTGGATTCCTCCTTCTATCAGTGGACCAGCCGCGACTCGACCATCCTGGTCAGCAACCTGTCGGACGTGACCCGTGGCTCGACCTGGGTCGAGGACCTCAACCGCAATGCCGAGCCGCACAAGGGCAGCACCTTCATCATCGGCTCGGACAAGGATGACCTGATCCATGGCGGGCGCGGCAACGACTACCTCGAAGGCCGGGCCGGCAACGACACCTTCCGCGATGACGGCGGTTTCAACCTGATCGACGGCGGCGCCGGCCATGACACCCTGAAGCTGCAGGATGCCTTGGCCAACCTGAGCATCGCCCGGGATGGCGAAGGCACGCTGTACGTGCGTGACGCCGAGGGCGGCATCAGCCTGGTGCGCAATGTCGAGAGCTTGGTGAGCAAAGAGTCGAGCCTGCTGATCTTCAGCAAGGAAGTCAGTCACGGGGTGGCGGCGCAGGGGTTGTTCGAAAGCGGCAAGATCACCCCCTACGCGTCCTCGCTCAACGGCACCCAGGCAGGCGACCAGTTGGTGGCGGGCAATCAGGGGCAGTGGCTGTTCGGCCTGGGCGGTGACGACCGACTGCAGGGCGGCGCCGGCAATGACGTGCTGGTCGGCGGCACGGGCAACGATGTGCTGATGGGTGGCGGGGGGCGCGACACCTTCCTGTTCAGCGGCCATTTCGGCCAGGACCGGGTGCTGGACTTCACCGGCCAGGACCGGCTGGTGTTCATTGGCGTGGACGGCGGCACCGCAGCGCCGGACTGGCGTGCCCATGCCAGCCAGGTGGGGGATGACCTGGTGCTGAAGTTCGGCGGGGACAGCGTGACGCTGGTGGGGATTGCGGGGCAGGGCGTTGGGGATGGGCAGATCGTGATTGCCTGATCCTGGGGCTGCGGTTCGTCGGCACGACAAGCTGGCTCCCACAGGCAAAGCGCTGTTTGTGGGAGCAATTGTCTTGTGCTGTTTGTAAGGGCCTCATCGCTGGCAAGCCAGCTCCCACAGGGGCGGCGCTTGGCTTGAGAGCGGCGCGGTCGGTGTGGGAGCCGGCTTGCCGGCGATGGCCGGCGCTAGCCGGCCCGTTGCTCAGGCGATCTCGCGCGAATCCCGAACCATGTCCACATGCGGGATGCCGGCCTCGAGGAACTCCTCGCTGACCACACGGAACCCCAGGCGCTCGTAGAATGGCGTTGCATGCACCTGGGCGCTGAGCATCTGCTGGCTGAGGTCGCGGTTCTGCGCCTCGATGATCACCGCGCGCATCAGCGCGTCGCCCACGTTCAGGCCGCGCCAGTCCTTGAGCACCGAAACCCGGCCGATGGTGCCGTCAGGCAGCAGGCGGGCAGTACCGATCGGGTAATCGCCCTCCAGGGCCAGGAAGTGCACGGCGGTCGGGTCTTCTGCGTCGAATTCCAGCTCCGGCGGTACGTGCTGCTCGGCGACGAACACGGCGCTGCGGATGCGGTGGATGTCGGCATTGTCCTTGTGCCAGTCGGCCAGTCGAACACTGATCTTATTCATCGGCGAATCCCAGGCTGCCTTGCATGACCAGCTGTTGTACCAGCATCAGGCCGTCTTCGTCCTGCAGCCACTGGCCAAGGTTGTCGATGTGCAGGGCGTCGGCGGCGCACACCAGCTTGAGCAGTTCGCGCAGTTTGGCCGGCAGTGGGCAGCTGCGCCCGCTGGCGAACAGCATCAGGTCGTCGTTGAGCTCGGACCAGGCCATGCGTGCGCTTGGGTTGCGGATCAGCACGGCGCCCTGTTCGAGGTAGTTGATCAGGTCCTGCTCGCTCAGCTCTTCACCGACAACCTGCTCAGGGTAGCGCGGCTCGGTCATGAACTGGCCGAACCAGGTCAGCAGCAGGTCCTTGTCGGACATATGCTTGTCGATCAGCGCCTTGAGGCGGTCGAGGGCATCGTGCTGGATCTGGTGCGGGTCGCTGACCGGCTGGGCGTCGGCATCGCTGTAGCGCTCTTCATCCGGCAGGAACTGGCCGAGGAAATCGGTGAAGTGGGTCAGCACTTCGGCGGCGCTTGGGGCGCGGAAGCCGACCGAGTAGGTCAGGCACTCGCTCTCGGCGACGCCGTAATGGGCCAGGCGCGGCGGCAGGTAGAGCATGTCGCCGGGTTCCAGGGTCCACTCGTCGCTCTGCTCGAAGTCAGCGAGGATGCGCAGGTCGGCGTGGTCGATCAGGGCGCTGTCGCTGTTGCACATCTGGCCGACTTTCCAGTTGCGCGTGCCGTCGCCTTGCAGCAGGAACACATCATAGTTGTCGAAGTGCGGGCCGACGCTGCCGCCGGGCGCGGCGTAGCTGATCATCACGTCGTCGATACGCCAGCTCGGCAGGAAACGGAATTCTTCCAGCAGCTCGGCCACTTCCGGGACGAACTGGTCCACGGCCTGTACCAGCAGGGTCCAGTCACGCTCGGGCAGATCGCTGAAGGCGTCCTCGGCGAACGGGCCGCGGCGCAGCTCCCACGGGCGCTCGCCGTGCTCGAGCACCAGGCGCGACTCGACTTCTTCTTCCAGGGCCAGGCCGGCCAACTCGTCGGCGTCGATGGGGCTGACGAAGTCAGGGAAGGCCTGACGTACCAGCAGTGGCTTTTTCTGCCAGTAGTCGCGCAGGAATTCACGGGCCGTGAGGCCGCCCAACAGTTGCAGTGGAGTATCAGAATTCATGTTCAACCTATTGAAAAAACGTAATTTTCGTACGGGAATAAAAACGCCCGGCCAGGCCGGGCGTTGCACGCGACGGTCAGCTTAGATGCGTTTGGCCTGGGCCACCGCGTTGCCGATGTAGGTCGCCGGGGTCAGCTGTTTGAGCTCGGCCTTGGCTTCGGCCGGCATGTCCAGGCCGTCGATGAAGGTCAGCAGCGCGTCAGGGGTGATGCCCTTGCCACGGGTCAGCTCCTTGAGCTTCTCGTAGGGGTTCTCGATGTTGAAGCGGCGCATCACGGTCTGGATCGGCTCGGCCAGGACTTCCCAGCAGGCGTCCAGGTCGGCGGCGATACGGGCCTCGTTGACTTCCAGCTTGCCGATGCCCTTGAGGCTGGCTTCGTAGGCGATGACGCTGTGGGCGAAGCCCACGCCCAGGTTGCGCAGCACGGTGGAGTCGGTCAGGTCACGCTGCCAGCGCGAGATCGGCAGCTTGCTGGCCAGGTGCTGGAACAGCGCGTTGGCGATACCCAGGTTGCCTTCGGAGTTCTCGAAGTCGATCGGGTTGACCTTGTGCGGCATGGTCGAGGAGCCGATTTCGCCGGCCACGGTCTTCTGCTTGAAGTAGCCCAGCGAGATGTAGCCCCAGACGTCGCGGTCGAAGTCGATGAGGATGGTGTTGAAGCGGGCGATGGCGTCGAACAGCTCGGCAATGTAGTCGTGCGGCTCGATCTGGGTGGTGTAGGGGTTGAACACCAGGCCCAGCTCGTCTTCGATGAAGGCGCGGGCGTTGGCTTCCCAGTCGATCTGCGAGTAGGCCGACAGGTGGGCGTTGTAGTTGCCCACGGCGCCGTTGATCTTGCCCAGCAGCGGCACGGCGGCCACTTGCGCGATCTGGCGCTCCAGGCGGTAGACGACGTTGGCCAGTTCCTTGCCCAGGGTGGTCGGCGAAGCTGGCTGGCCGTGGGTGCGCGACAGCATCGGCACGGCGGCGTGGGTGTGGGCCAGGGTGCGGATCGCTTCGGCGATCTGACGCATCAGTGGCAGCAGCACTTCGTCACGGCCGGCGCGCAGCATCAGGGCGTGGGACAGGTTGTTGATGTCCTCGCTGGTGCAGGCGAAGTGGATGAACTCGCTGACCTTGGCCAACTCAGGCAACTGCGCGGCCTGCTCCTTGAGCAGGTACTCGATGGCCTTGACGTCGTGGTTGGTGGTGCGCTCGATTTCCTTGACGCGCTCGGCGTGCTCGAGCTTGAAATCGGTGGCCAGGCTGTCCAGCACGGCGTTGGCTTCGGCGCTGAACGCCGGCACTTCGCCGATCTGCGGGTGGGCGGCCAGGCGCTGCAGCCAGCGCACTTCGACCAGGGCGCGGAAACGGATCAGGCCGAATTCGCTGAAAATGGGGCGCAGGGCCTGGGTTTTGCCGGCATAACGGCCGTCTACAGGGGAAACCGCAGTGAGCGAGGAGAGCTGCATGGGGTGTTCTCGGACAGTCAGGCTTTTGGAAGGGCGCATATCATACATGAAAAACGCGCCCGGGTCGGGTGGCTGACCAAAGGTCGGGCCATTTCGAAGCGTGTGGTGTCTGGCGTGGGAGCGGCGGCGCACCGCCGCTCCCACGGTTCATTTCAATCGGCGGTACGCATCATCCCGTACAGCTCGTTGAGCAGCTTGCGCCGGCTGAACACCAGCTGCCAACGGTGCCCGCCCAGCTGGCGCCACAGGCGCGCGGCGCGGATGCCGGCCAGCAGCAGGGCGCGGATCTTCGAAGCGTTGCTGGCCTGCTGCAGGAAGCGCATGTCGCCATGCACCTGGATGCGCTGGCGCAGGGTGCTCAGGGTGTCCTGGTACAAGGCTCCGCTGGAGGCGATGACGTTTTCATGAACCAGGCCGAAATGCTCGGCCTGGGACTGGATCTGCGGCAGGCGGTTGCCGATGGTATCGAGCATGTCGCCACGCTTGTTCAGCTGTCGCTCGAGGCCCAGCATCGACAGGGCATAGCGCAGCGGCTCGCGTTGCAGGCTGCTGGGGTCGCGCTCCAGGGCGCCGACCAGCGCCCGGTAGCCGTCGCGCAGGTTGATGTCGTCGCCGCCGAACACTTCCAGGGTGTCCTTGGGGTCGACCACCAGCAGGCTGCCGAGCATGCAGCCGATATTGGCTTCACTGGCCTGGCCGGTGCGGGCGATGCGGTCCACCAGCACGGCGGCCTGGAATACGCCGCCCAGGGCAATCAGTTGCTCCTGGAGGTTGTTCATGGGCGCGGGCTCCAGGGCTCGGCGACTTCGATCACGCCGCCGCCCAGGCATACCTCGCCGTCATAGAACACTACCGACTGGCCCGGGGTGACGGCGCGCTGCGGCTCGTCGAACACGGCGCGGTAGCCGCTGGCGGTCTGCTCCAGCGTGCACTGCTGGTCGCCCTGGCGGTAGCGCACCTTGGCGGTAAGCTTGCGCGGGCTGGACAGGTCGATCGGGTTGACCCAGAAGATTTCCGAGGCCAGCAGGGCGCGGGAGAACAGCCACGGGTGCTCGTTGCCCTGGCCGACCACCAGCACGTTGCGCGAAAGGTCCTTTTCCAGCACGTACCACGGCTCGTCGCTGGCGTCCTTCAGGCCGCCGATGCCCAGGCCCTGGCGCTGGCCGATGGTGTGGTACATCAGGCCGTGGTGCTGGCCGATCACTTCACCCTCGGTGGTCTGGATCTCGCCCGGCTGGGCCGGCAGGTACTGCTTGAGGAAGTCGCTGAAACGGCGCTCGCCGATGAAGCAGATACCGGTGGAGTCCTTCTTCTTGGCGGTGGCCAGGCCGTGTTTCTCGGCGATGGCGCGTACCTCGGGCTTTTCCAGTTCGCCTACCGGGAACAGGGTGCGGGCGATTTCCTTGCCGCCGACGGCGTGCAGGAAATAGCTCTGGTCCTTGTTCGGGTCCAGGCCCTTGAGCAGCTCGGTCAGCTCGCCCGTGTCGCGGCGGCGCACATAGTGGCCGGTGGCGATCAGGTCGGCGCCCAGGGACAGGGCGTAGTCGAGGAAGGCCTTGAACTTGATTTCGCGGTTGCAGAGGATGTCCGGGTTCGGCGTGCGGCCGGCCTTGTACTCCTCGAGGAAGTGCTCGAACACGTTGTCCCAGTACTCGGCGGCGAAGTTGGCGGTGTGCAGCTTGATGCCGATGCGGTCGCACACGGCCTGGGCGTCGGCCAGGTCTTCGCGGGCGGTGCAGTATTCGGTGCCGTCGTCCTCTTCCCAGTTCTTCATGAACAGACCTTCCACCTGGTAGCCCTGCTCCATGAGCAGAAGGGCGGAGACGGAAGAGTCCACGCCGCCGGACATGCCGACGATGACGCGGGTCTTGGCGGGGTCTTTGAGTGCTGGGCTGGTCATGGCTACCGATGTGTATCAGAGGGGAAAAACGCCGATTCTATCAAACCGGCGTCAGTCGCGCAGCAGGTCAAGGCTGTGCAGCGGGCCTTTGAGGTAGTCGTCGAGGCAGCGTGGCACCAACTCGCTGCGCCAGCGCGACGGCTCGGCCAGCAGTTCGTCGCGGGTCAGCCATACGGCGCGGACGATGTCGCTGTCCAGGGCGCGGCCCTGGTGATGGCGCACGGGGCGGGCGGCGAAGCAGATGCGCTGGTAGGTGACGCCGTTGCTGGGGGCGGTGTACAGGTAGATCCCGACCACGCCGGTGAGCTCGACTTCCCAGGCGGTTTCCTCGAGGGTTTCGCGCAGGGCGGCCTGGGTGATGGTTTCATTGGCTTCGAGGTGGCCGGCGGGCTGGTTGAAGACATGCTGGCCGGCCTTGAACTCCTCGACGAAGAGGAACTTGCCTTCGTGTTCGACGACGGTGGCGACAGTGATGTGGGGTTGCCAGGTCATTGGGGTTGTCCTTTTGCATGCTGGGGGCTGCGCAGCAGACCCAGTCCCAGAAAGCACAAACCCCGGTGCGTGGCCGGGGTTTGTGTTGTTACGTCAAGCGAGCCTTACAGTGCGGCGATGGCGCTGTTCAGGGTCTGGCTTGGGCGCATCACCTTGGCGGTCAGCTCGGCATCCGGGGCGTAGTAGCCACCGATGTCGGCCGGCTTGCCCTGGACGGCGTTGAGCTCGGCGACGATGGTCGCTTCGTTCTCGCTCAGGGTCTTGGCGAGCGGGGCGAAGCGCGCCTGCAGGGCGGCGTCGTCGGACTGGGCGGCCAGTGCTTCTGCCCAGTACAGGGTCAGGTAGAAGTGGCTGCCGCGGTTGTCGATACCGCCAACCTTGCGCGAAGGCGACTTGTTGGTGTCGAGGAACTTGCCGGTGGCCTGGTCCAGGGTGTTGGCCAGGACCTTGGCGCGCGGGTTGTCGTAGGTGTTGCCCAGGTGCTCCAGGGAAGCGGCCAGGGCCAGGAATTCGCCCAGCGAGTCCCAACGCAGGAAGTTCTCTTCAACCAGCTGCTGTACGTGCTTCGGTGCCGAACCGCCAGCGCCGGTCTCGAACAGGCCGCCGCCGTTCATCAGCGGCACGATCGACAGCATCTTGGCGCTGGTGCCCAGCTCCATGATCGGGAACAGGTCGGTCAGGTAGTCGCGCAGCACGTTGCCGGTCACCGAAATGGTGTCCTTGCCTTCGCGGATGCGGGCCAGGGAGAACTTGATGGCGTCGACCGGGGCCAGGATGCGGATGTCCAGGCCGGCGGTGTCGTGATCCTTCAGGTACTGCTGCACCTTCTCGATCATCACGCCGTCGTGGGCGCGGGCCGGGTCCAGCCAGAACACCGCTGGGGTGTTGCTCAGGCGGGCACGGTTGACGGCCAGCTTGACCCAGTCCTGGATCGGCGCGTCCTTGGTCTGGCACATGCGGAAGATGTCACCGGCTTCGACGTTCTGCTCCAGGACGACCTTGCCCTTGCCGTCGACCACGCGCACGACGCCGTCGGCCTTGATCTGGAAGGTCTTGTCGTGGGAACCGTACTCTTCGGCTTTCTGCGCCATCAGGCCGACGTTCGGCACGCTGCCCATGGTGGTCGGGTCGAAGGCGCCGTTGGCCTTGCAGTCTTCGATGGTGGCCTGGTAGATGCCGGCGT
Source organism: Pseudomonas sp. CCOS 191 (assembly GCF_001007005.1). Classification (NCBI taxonomy): domain Bacteria; kingdom Pseudomonadati; phylum Pseudomonadota; class Gammaproteobacteria; order Pseudomonadales; family Pseudomonadaceae; genus Pseudomonas; species Pseudomonas sp. CCOS 191. The sequence continues at coordinate 3,783,603 of NZ_LN847264.1, read as the reverse complement.
AGCAGCGGTCCGGGATCACGGCCTTGGCGTCCTGCAGCTCACCTGCGGTGTTCCACATCTTGCCCGAGTCGCGGATCATCGCCGGCATCGAGGCGTCGACGATGACGTCGCTCGGTACGTGCAGGTTGGTGATGCCCTTGTCCGAGTTGACCATGGCCAGGGCCGGGCGAACGGCGTACAGGGCCTGGATGTCGGCTTCGATCTCGGCTTGCTTTTCAGCAGGCAGGTCCTTGATGCGGGCGTACAGGTCGCCGATGCCGTTGTTGGCGTTGAAGCCCACTTCGGCCAGCGCGGCGGCGTGCTTGGCGAGCACGTCGTTGTAGAACTCTTCGACGATCACGCCGAACATGATCGGGTCGGAAACCTTCATCATGGTGGCTTTCAGGTGCACCGACAGGAGCACGCCGGAGGCCTTGGCATCGGCGATCTGCTCGGCGATGAAGGCTTTCAGGGCCTTGCGGCTCATGGTGGCGCAGTCGATCACTTCGGCGGCTTTGACGGCGGTCTTTTCTTTCAGCACGGTGGTGCTGCCGTCCTTGCCGACCAGCTCGATGCGCAGGCTGTCGTCAGCCTCGATCAGCGCGGCCTTCTCGCTGCCGTAGAAGTCGCCCTGGGTCATGTGGGCAACGTGCGACTTGGAGTCGGCGGCCCAGGCGCCCATCTTGTGCGGGTGCTTGCGGGCGTAGTTCTTGACCGACAGCGGCGCGCGGCGGTCGGAGTTGCCTTCGCGCAGGACCGGGTTCACCGCGCTGCCCTTGATGCGGTCGTAGCGGGCGCGCGATTCTTTCTCTTCGGCGCTGGCCGGCTCGTCGGCGTAGTCGGGGATGTTGAAGCCCTTGGCTTGCAGCTCCTTGATCGCGGCCTTCAGCTGTGGAACCGAAGCGGAAATGTTCGGCAGCTTGATGATGTTGGCTTCAGGGGTGGTGGCCAGCTGGCCCAGTTCCGCCAGGTGATCGCCTACCTGCTTCTCGGCGCCCAGTTGCTCCGGGAAGGCGGCGAGGATACGGCCGGCCAGGGAGATGTCGCGGGTTTCGACGGCGATGTCGGCGGAGGCAGTGAAGGCCTCGACGATCGGCAGCAGCGAGTAGGTGGCGAGGGCGGGGGCTTCGTCGGTGAAGGTGTAGATGATCTTGGAACGGGTGGGCATGCGGGTTAACTCTCTATGTGCTGAGCGTACTCGAGTCTCGAGGTGCGCAGGGTAGGCGCTTCGCCCTGGCGACGCCATGAGCGGAAAGTCGAGAGGCTGCGAGCGGTGATGGTGGATGCATCAGTCGAGCGTCAAGTGCTGGGCCGCGGTAACGACCCAGGCTTTGTGGTCATTCATGACCAAGGGCGAGCCGCATTTTCCTAGGGTTCGCCCCGATGACCCTATGGTCGCGCCGGAGTATATCAAACCCTTTGGGCTAATCAGCAAGGCGAAGTGGTATCAGCGCATTTATAAGACCAAAGACGTAGGGGCAATGTGGCGTGTTGCCGCAGGCATTTGCCAGCTGTTTGCCGGTGTTGGCGGGCTCCTGCCTTGCAGGTCGGCGGATGTGGTTTAGGCTCAGTGGATCGCACGATTTCCAATCACCCAGGAAAAGCGGAGTAGTGCAGCATGGGATACCAGAAAATCAAGGTTCCGACCGATGGTGCCAAGATCACCGTCAATGCAGACCATTCGCTCAATGTTCCCGACAACCCCATCATTCCCTACATCGAAGGCGACGGCATCGGCGTGGACGTCTCGCCGGTGATGATCAAGGTGGTCGATGCCGCCGTGCAGAAGGCCTATGGCGGCAAGCGCAAGATCGCCTGGATGGAGGTGTATGCCGGCGAGAAGGCCACCCAGGTCTATGACCAGGACACCTGGCTGCCCCAGGAAACCCTGGATGCGGTGAAAGACTATGTGGTGTCGATCAAGGGGCCGCTGACCACGCCGGTCGGTGGCGGCATCCGTTCGCTCAACGTGGCGTTGCGCCAGCAACTCGACCTATATGTGTGCCTACGTCCGGTGGTGTGGTTCCAGGGCGTGCCGAGCCCGGTGAAAAAGCCAGGCGACGTCGACATGGTGATCTTCCGCGAGAACTCCGAGGACATCTATGCCGGTATCGAGTGGAAGGCCGGCTCGCCCGAGGCGAACAAGGTGATCAAGTTCCTCAAGGAGGAGATGGGGGTCACCAAGATCCGCTTCGACCAGGACTGCGGCATCGGCGTCAAGCCGGTGTCGAAGGAAGGCACCAAGCGCCTGGTGCGCAAGGCCCTGCAATATGTTGTTGATAACGACCGCAAGTCGCTGACCCTGGTGCACAAGGGCAACATCATGAAGTTCACCGAAGGTGCCTTCAAGGACTGGGGCTACGAGGTGGCCCGCGACGAGTTCGGCGCCGAACTGCTCGATGGCGGCCCGTGGATGAAGTTCAAGAACCCGCGGACCGGCCGTGAGGTGATCGTCAAGGATGCCATCGCCGACGCCATGCTCCAGCAGATCCTGCTGCGCCCGGCCGAGTACGATGTGATCGCCACCCTCAACCTCAATGGCGACTACCTGTCCGACGCCCTGGCGGCGGAGGTGGGCGGTATCGGCATCGCGCCGGGGGCCAACCTGTCGGACACCGTGGCCATGTTCGAAGCCACCCACGGCACCGCGCCGAAGTACGCCGGCAAGGATCAGGTCAACCCGGGCTCGGTGATTCTGTCGGCCGAGATGATGCTGCGGCACATGGGCTGGACCGAGGCGGCGGACCTGATCATCAAGGGCACCAATGGAGCAATTGGTGCCAAGACGGTGACCTATGATTTTGAGCGCCTGATGGACGGTGCGACGCTGGTTGGCAGTTCCGGTTTTGGCGAGGCAATGATCAAGCACATGTAAGGCGGGTAAAAAAACCGGCCGCCTCTTTATAAAGAAGCGGCCGGTTTTTTCGTATACCGGCAATATGCAGGGATCAGGCTTGCAGGGGGATGGCCGAAGCGGCGCTGCCTGTGCTGGATCCAGTTTTATCGGCGTCGGCGCTCTCGATTTTCACAGCATGCAGGCCCTTGGGGCCCTGAATGATGTCGAAGTTTACGGCTTGCCCGGCCTTGAGCGTCTTGTAGCCTTCCATCTGGATGGCAGAGTAATGGGCGAACAGGTCTTCGCTCTTACCCTCCTCATTGATGAATCCGTAGCCCTTGGCATTGTTGAACCACTTGACTTTACCGCTTGCCATCCCTATGTCCCTCTGCAAAGGACTCCATCACTGGAGTATCATCCACTTCATCCGCATACGAACCTTGCGAGAAAATCTGGTTGACTGCGCGGATCTTTATCGACCACGGTGGGTTCTTATTGGTTGTAACACCGTTTTGCCGATAGTCAAGGTCAGCCGGCGCCCGCGCCGGGAGGGGCCTGCGCGGTCAACCCACAACCTTAACCTGTCGATCATGATGAAATTCTTTCCATGCATGTACTCAGTGAGATTCGACTAACATTCAATCAGGATCACCCGCAGCCGCATGAGGACGGGCACGAGGACGATGGCGCGGGCCTTGCCGTCCAGGAGGCCAAGCCGATCCTGCAGGCGCCACCGATGTACAAGGTGGTTTTGTTCAACGATGACTACACGCCAATGGATTTCGTCGTCGAAGTGCTCGAGACGTTCTTCAATCTGAACCGCGAGCTGGCGACCAAGATCATGCTGACCGTCCATACCGAAGGGCGGGCAGTGTGCGGATTGTTTACCCGTGACATCGCCGAAACAAAGGCCATGCAGGTCAACCAATACGCCAGGGAAAGCCAGCATCCGCTACTCTGTGAAATCGAGAAGGACGGTTAATCGCCGACCACTTGGGTATGAGGTGAAGCTATGTTAAACCGCGAGCTCGAAGTCACCCTCAATCTGGCCTTCAAGGAGGCCCGTTCGAAACGTCATGAGTTCATGACCGTCGAACACCTGCTGCTGGCACTCCTTGACAATGAGGCTGCCGCGACCGTTCTGCGCGCCTGTGGCGCCAATCTCGACAAGCTCAAGCACGACCTGCAGGAGTTCATCGATTCCACCACCCCGCTGATCCCCGTGCATGACGAGGACCGCGAGACGCAACCGACGCTGGGCTTCCAGCGCGTGCTGCAGCGTGCCGTGTTCCACGTGCAGAGCTCCGGCAAGCGCGAAGTGACCGGCGCCAACGTGCTGGTGGCGATCTTCAGCGAACAGGAAAGCCAGGCGGTGTTCCTGCTCAAGCAGCAGAGCGTGGCGCGTATCGACGTCGTCAACTACATCGCCCATGGCATCAGCAAGGTGCCGGGCCATGGTCCGAACACCGACAGCGACCAGGACATGCAGGATGAGGAGGGCGGCGAGGCTTCCTCTTCCAGCAACCCGCTGGACGCCTACGCCAGCAACCTGAACGAACTGGCCCGTGCCGGTCGTATCGATCCGCTGGTTGGTCGTGAGCAGGAGGTCGAGCGCGTCGCGCAGATCCTTGCTCGTCGGCGCAAGAACAACCCGTTGCTGGTCGGCGAGGCCGGCGTCGGCAAGACCGCCATCGCCGAAGGCCTGGCCAAGCGCATCGTCGATGGCCAGGTGCCTGACCTGCTGGCCCAGAGCGTGGTCTATTCCCTGGACCTCGGCGCGCTGCTGGCCGGCACCAAGTACCGTGGCGACTTCGAGAAGCGCTTCAAGGCGCTGCTCGGCGAGCTGCGCAAACGGCCGCAAGCGATCCTGTTCATCGACGAGATCCACACCATCATCGGTGCCGGCGCGGCTTCCGGGGGCGTGATGGATGCGTCAAACCTGCTCAAGCCGTTGCTGTCGTCCGGCGAGATCCGCTGCATCGGCTCCACCACGTTCCAGGAGTTCCGCGGCATCTTCGAGAAGGATCGTGCCTTGGCGCGTCGCTTCCAGAAGGTCGATGTCACCGAGCCGTCGGTGGAAGACACCGTGGGCATCCTGCGTGGCCTGAAAGGCCGCTTCGAAAGCCACCACAACATCGAGTACAGCGACGAGGCCCTGCGCGCCGCCGCCGAACTGGCCTCGCGCTACATCAATGACCGGCACATGCCGGACAAGGCCATCGACGTGATCGACGAAGCCGGCGCCTATCAGCGCCTGCAGCCGGAAGCCAACCGGGTCAAGCGCATCGATGTGCCGCAGGTCGAGGATATCGTCGCCAAGATCGCGCGTATTCCGCCGAAGCATGTCACCAGTTCCGATAAAGAGCTGCTGCGCAACCTCGAGCGTGACCTGAAGCTGACCGTGTTCGGCCAGGATGCGGCGATCGACTCGCTGGCCACTGCCATCAAGCTGTCTCGTGCCGGCCTCAAGGCACCGGACAAGCCGGTGGGCTCGTTCCTGTTCGCCGGCCCCACCGGCGTGGGCAAGACCGAGGCTGCTCGCCAGCTGGCCAAGGCCCTGGGTGTCGAGCTGGTGCGCTTCGACATGTCCGAGTACATGGAGCGGCACACTGTGTCGCGGCTGATCGGTGCGCCGCCCGGCTATGTCGGGTTCGACCAGGGTGGCCTGCTGACCGAGGCCATCACCAAGCAGCCGCATTGCGTGCTGCTGCTCGATGAAATCGAGAAGGCCCACCCGGAAGTCTTCAACCTGCTGCTGCAGGTAATGGACCACGGTACCCTGACCGACAACAACGGGCGCAAGGCGGACTTCCGCAACGTGATCCTGATCATGACCACCAACGCCGGTGCCGAAACCGCCGCGCGGGCCTCGATCGGCTTCACTCATCAGGACCACTCCTCCGACGCCATGGAGGTCATCCGCAAGAGCTTCACGCCGGAGTTCCGCAACCGCCTGGACACCATCATCCAGTTCGGCCGCCTGTCCCACGAGACGATCAAGAGCATCGTCGACAAGTTCCTCATCGAACTGCAGGCGCAGCTGGAAGACAAGCGTGTGCTGCTGGAGGTCACCGACGCCGCGCGCGGCTGGCTGGCGGCCTCGGGCTACGACGTGCAGATGGGCGCGCGGCCGATGGCGCGGCTGATCCAGGACAAGATCAAGCGGCCGTTGGCCGAAGAGATCCTGTTCGGTGAGCTGGCCGAGCATGGTGGTGTGGTGCACATCGACCTGCGCGATGATGAGCTGGTGTTCGATTACGAGACCACGGCTGAGGTTGCGTAAGGCTGGGGGCCGCTTCGCGGTCTATCGCGGCTGAAGCCGCTCCTACAGGGTTACGCGGTGCCTGTAGGAGCGGCTTCAGCCGCGATGCATTTTCCCAGGCACAAAAAAGCCCGGCACAATGGCCGGGCTTTTTCATGGCTTGAGCTTAGCGCGCACGGTAGGTGATGCGGCCCTTGCTCAGGTCGTACGGCGTCAGTTCGACGCGGACCTTGTCGCCAGTGAGAATACGGATGTAGTTCTTGCGCATCTTGCCAGAGATGTGCGCGGTAACGACGTGCCCGTTTTCCAACTCCACGCGGAACATGGTGTTGGGCAGGGTGTCGACGACAGTGCCTTCCATTTCGAAGCTGTCTTCTTTCGACATGCAGTAAAGCCCTCGGTATCCAGTGATGGCCCGACGCACGACTGCACCGGGCAAAAAAGTGGCGTGGATTATGCCCGAAAATTGTGTTTCAAGCCAATGCCTTTCAGTTGAGGGTGACCCAGCGCTGGTTGATCAGCAATTCGATGGGGCGATACTGGGTCTTGTAGTTCATCTTCTTGCAGTTCTTGATCCAGTAGCCTAGGTAAACGGCCTCGAGGTTCTGGCGCAAGGCTTCGGTGATCTGCCAGAGGATCGCGTAGCGGCCGAGGCTGCGGCGCTCTTCCTCGGGCTCGTAGAAGGTGTAGACCGCCGACAGACCGTTGGGCAGCAGGTCGCACACCGCCACGGCCAGCAGCCGGCCTTCCAGGCGGAACTCGTAGAACCAGCAGAACGGCAGGTCGCGCACCAGGAAGGTGGAGAACTGGTCGCGGCTTGGCGGGTACATGTCACCGTCGGCGTGGCGCTGCTCGATATAGCGCCGGTACAGGTCGAAGTACTCTTCCTTGTAGGCCGGACGGGCGGCGGTGACGGTCAGGTCGGCGTTGCGTTTGAGGATACGTCGCTGCTGGCGGTTGGGAATGAACCGCGCGGCAGGGATGCGCGCCGGCACGCAGGCGTTGCACTGCTGGCAATGCGGGCGATAGAGGTGGTCACCGCTGCGACGAAAGCCCATTTCCGAGAGGTCGGCGTAGACGTGCACATCCATCGGCTGGCTAGGGTCGAGAAACAGTGTGGTTGCCTGCTCATCCGGCAGGTAGCTGCAGGAGTGGGGTTGAGTGGCATAGAACTTCAACCGCGCCAGCTCTGTCATGATCAACCCCTTAGGTGAGACGTTGTATCTAAGTGTAAGCCAGCTCCGGGAACTCGCCTAGGCAACCCAGCTGGCCGCACTGGGCTGATCCAGGTGTTGCGCCAGGTAATCGGCGAAGCTGGCCCGGCTGATGGCGCGGGCGCCCAGGCTATGCAGGTGGTCGGTGGGCATCTGGCAGTCGATCAGCACGAAGCCTGCCTGCTTCAGGTGCTCGACCAGTGTCACGAATCCCACCTTGGAGGCATTGTCGGCGCGGCTGAACATCGATTCGCCAAAGAACAGCCGGCCCATGGCCAGGCCATACAGGCCGCCGACCAGTTCACCCTCCCGGCGTACCTCGACCGAATGGGCGATGCCGCGCCGGTGCAGCTCGCAGTAGGCGGCGCGCATGGTGTCGGTAATCCAGGTGCCATCGGCGTAGTCCCGGGGCGCGGCGCAGGCAGCAATCACCGCCGCGAAGTCGCTGTCGAAGCTCACCTGGTAGCGACCCTGGCGGATCAGCTTGGCCAGCGAGCGCGAGACATGCAGTTCGTCCGGAAACAGCACGGTACGCGGGTCGGGCGACCACCAGAGGATCGGCTGGCCGTCCTGGTACCAGGGGAAGCAGCCGTGGCGGTAGGCCGCGACCAGGCGCTCCGGGGTCAGGTCGCCACCAGCGGCAAGCAGGCCGTTGGGGTCGTGCAGGGCCTTTTCCAGGGGCGGGAAAGTCAGCGAGTCGCGGGTCAGCCAGGTGAGCATGGGGTTCTTGAGCGGCGGGGGAGGGGAGGGCGTCCAGCATGGCGTGGCTTGTGGATGAGGTCAACGACCCTCGTCGCGGGCGCGGTCTGCGTGGGAGCGGCGATGCGGCGACCCGACTTGCCCCGCGACAGGGCCGGACCTGGCAGAATCGACCGCCAATCAACCACGCATTCGTGCCGCCACCGGCACCATCTGGCACATTTGCTGTCACACCTGTGCAAAAACACAGCATAAGCCTTTGTCACAAAAGAAAATGCATGCTCAAATTGCATCAATATGAAAGTCGCCCCCGTTCACGCGCCATACAGCGTGCCGCCATGGCGGCGGGTGGGCAGTAATGTTAAAAGTAGTGGTTCATTGGCCGGTGACCGGCCAATCACTATTGGACGCGCAGCACGCGCAGGAATAGACGCGTTTTGAAGAAATCCACCGCAACCCCAGCCCCCTTGCCAGTGCCCCTGTGGCGGCAGCAGCTGCACTACCGCCTGAAGGAAGGTGCGCTGATTGCCGTCGGCGCCCTGTGCCTGTACCTGTGGATGGCACTGGTCACCTACGACACCGCCGACCCGGGCTTCAGCCACACCAGCAACGCCGAGCAGGTGCAGAACGCCGCCGGCCGCGCCGGGGCCTATTTCGCCGACATCCTGTTCATGGTGCTCGGCTACTTCGCTTACATCTTCCCGCTGCTGCTGGCGATCAAGACCTGGCAGATCTTCCGCGAGCGCCACCAGCCCTGGCAATGGAGCGGCTGGCTGTTCTCCTGGCGGCTGATCGGCCTGGTGTTCCTGGTGCTGTCGGGCGCGGCCCTGGCGCATATCCACTTCCACCCCTCGGCGAACATCCCGTTCTCCGCGGGCGGTGCCCTGGGCGAAAGCCTGGGCGATCTGGCGCGCAACCTGCTGAACGTGCAGGGCAGCACGCTGATGTTCATTGCCCTGTTCCTGTTCGGCCTGACGGTGTTCACCGACCTGTCCTGGTTCAAGGTGATGGACCTGACGGGCAAGATCACCCTCGACCTGTTCGAACTGGTGCAAGGCGCAGCCAGCCGCTGGTGGGAGGCGCGCAACGAGCGCAAGCGCCTGGAAGCCCAGCTGCGTGAAGTCGACGACCCGGTCTTTGACCTGGGCGGCAAAGGCGACAGGCGCGAGCCGGCCAAGGCGCAGCTGCGTGAGCGGGCAGAGCCTGTGATGACGCGTGACGAGCCGCCGGCCCGCCCGGTGGTGCCGCGCGAAGTGGCCGTGGCCCGCGAATCGGTGGCGCCGCGCGAAACCGTGGTAGCTCGCGCGCAGCCTGCGGCTCCGGTGATCATCCCGCCGACCGCGGACAAGGCGCCGGAACCGAGCAAGCGGGTCATGAAGGAAAAACAGGCCCCGCTGTTCATCGACAGTGCGGTGGAAGGTACCTTGCCGTCCATTTCCATCCTCGACCCGGCCGAGCAGAAGAAGATCGAGTACTCGCCTGAGTCCCTGGCCGGTGTCGGCCAGTTGCTGGAGGTCAAGCTCAAGGAATTCGGCGTGGAAGTCGCGGTGGACTCGATCCATCCGGGGCCGGTGATCACCCGTTACGAAATCCAGCCGGCCGCGGGCGTGAAGGTCAGCCGCATCGCCAACCTGGCCAAGGACCTGGCGCGTTCGCTGGCGGTGACCAGCGTGCGCGTGGTCGAGGTGATCCCCGGCAAGACTACCGTGGGCATCGAGATCCCCAACGAGAATCGCCAGATGGTGCGCTTCTCCGAGGTGTTGTCGTCGCCGCAGTTCGACGAGAACAAGTCGCCGGTCACCCTGGCCCTGGGCCACGATATCGGCGGCAAGCCGGTGATCACCGACCTGGCCAAGATGCCCCACCTGCTGGTGGCCGGTACCACCGGCTCCGGTAAGTCGGTGGGGGTGAACGCGATGATCCTGTCGATCCTGTTCAAGTCGGGCCCGGAAGACGCCCGGCTGATCATGATCGACCCGAAGATGCTCGAACTGTCGATCTACGAAGGTATCCCGCACCTGCTGTGCCCGGTGGTCACCGACATGAAGGATGCGGCCAACGCCCTGCGCTGGAGCGTCGCCGAAATGGAGCGGCGCTACAAGCTGATGGCGGCCATGGGCGTGCGCAACCTGGCGGGCTTCAACCGCAAGATCAAGGATGCCCAGGAAGCCGGCGAAGTCATCCACGACCCGCTGTACCGTCGCGAGAGCATGGACGACGAGCCGCCGACGCTGAAGACCCTGCCGACCATCGTGGTGGTGGTCGACGAATTCGCCGACATGATGATGATCGTCGGCAAGAAGGTCGAGGAACTGATCGCGCGTATCGCCCAGAAGGCCCGTGCCGCCGGTATCCACCTGATCCTCGCCACCCAGCGTCCGTCGGTGGACGTGATCACCGGTCTGATCAAGGCCAACATCCCGACCCGCATGGCGTTTCAGGTGTCGAGCAAGATCGACTCGCGGACCATCATCGACCAGGGCGGCGCCGAACAGCTGCTCGGCCACGGTGACATGCTCTACATGCCGCCGGGCACCAGCCTGCCGATCCGCGTGCATGGCGCCTTCGTCTCCGACGACGAAGTGCACCGCACGGTCGAAGCGTGGAAGCTGCGCGGCGCGCCGGACTACAACGACGACATCCTCAATGGCGTCGAAGAGGCCGGCAGCGGCTTCGACGGCGGCGGTGGTGGCGGCGATGGCGAAGACTCGGAAAGCGATGCCCTGTACGACGAAGCCGTGCAGTTCGTGCTGGAAAGCCGCCGGGCGTCGATCTCGGCGGTGCAGCGCAAGCTCAAGATCGGCTACAACCGCGCCGCGCGCATGATCGAGGCGATGGAAATGGCCGGAGTGGTCACGCCGATGAACAGCAACGGCTCGCGGGAAGTGATTGCCCCGGGCGGCCCACGCGATTGATGAACAACCTGCCGGGCGCCATAGACGGCGCCCGGCCCCTTCACTGTGCAATGAGGATTTCCATGCGCGCGATTCGCATGCTGTTGGTTTCTGCCCTGGCTGCGGCCAGCCTGTCGGCCCACGCCGGCGAACAGGACGTCCAGCGCCTGACGCAATTGCTGGAGAAGTCGCAGACCATCGAGGCCAATTTCTCCCAACTGACCCTGGATGCCAGCGGCACCAGCCTGCAGGAGACCAACGGCAAGATGACCGTCAAGCGCCCGGGCCTGTTCTACTGGCACACCGACGCGCCCCAGGAGCAGGTGGTGGTGTCGGATGGCAAGAACGTCACCCTGTGGGACCCGGACCTGGAACAGGCCACCGTCAAGAAGCTCGATGTGCGCCTGAACCAGACCCCGGCGCTGCTGCTGTCCGGTGACGTCTCGAAGATCAGCCAGAGCTTCGACATCACCTCCAAGGAGCAAGGCGAGGTCATGGACTTCACCTTGAAGCCCAAGACCAAGGACACCCTGTTCGACTCGCTGCGCGTGTCGTTCCGCCGGGGGCTGATCAATGACATGCAGCTGATCGACAGCGTCGGCCAGCGCACCAACATCCTGTTCAATGGCGTCAAGGCCAACCAGGCGGTGCCGGACAGCAAGTTCCAGTTCGACATCCCCAAGGGCGCGGACGTCATCAAGGAGTAAGCGGAGCCCGTGATGGACCTGTTTCGAAGCGAACCCGTCGCCCAGCCCCTGGCCGCCCGCCTGCGCCCGTCGAACCTGGGCGAGTACGTCGGCCAGGAGCACCTGCTGGCGCGCGGCAAGCCGCTGCGCGAGGCGCTGGAGCAGGGTGCGCTGCACTCGATGATCTTCTGGGGCCCGCCCGGGGTGGGCAAGACCACCCTGGCGCGGCTGCTGGCGCAGTTTTGCGACGCCCACTTCGAAACGGTGTCGGCGGTGCTGGCCGGGGTCAAGGAGATCCGCCAGGCCGTCGAGGTGGCCAAGCAGCAGGCCGGCCAGTATGGTCGACGCACCATCCTGTTCGTCGATGAAGTGCACCGTTTCAACAAGTCGCAACAGGACGCCTTCCTGCCCTACGTGGAGGACGGCACGCTGATCTTCATCGGCGCGACCACCGAAAACCCTTCCTTCGAACTGAACAACGCGCTGCTGTCGCGGGCGCGGGTCTATGTGCTCAAGAGCCTGGACGAGGCCGCGCTGCGCAAGCTGGTTGATCGCGCCCTGAGCGAGGAGCGCGGCCTGGGCAAGCGCAACCTGCGGGTGGGAGACGAAGGCTTCAAGATGCTCATGGCCGCCGCCGACGGCGATGGCCGGCGCATGCTCAACTTCCTCGAGAACGCCTCGGACCTGGCCGAAGATGGCGGCGAGATCGGCGTCGAGCTGCTGCAGAGCCTGCTCGGCGACAGTCGCCGCCGCTTCGACAAGGGTGGCGAGGCGTTCTACGACCAGATCTCGGCACTGCACAAGTCGGTGCGCGGCTCCAACCCCGACGGCGCGCTGTATTGGTACGCGCGCATGCTCGACGGCGGCTGCGACCCGCTGTACATCGCCCGTCGGGTGGTGCGCATGGCCAGCGAGGATATCGGCAACGCCGACCCCCGCGCCCTGAGCCTGTGCCTGGCGGCCTGGGACGTGCAGGAGCGCCTGGGCAGCCCCGAAGGCGAGCTGGCGGTGGCCCAGGCCATCACCTACATCGCCTGCGCGCCGAAGAGCAACGCCGTGTACATGGGCTTCAAGGCGGCGATGCGCGAGGCGGCCGAGCACGGTTCGCTGGAGGTGCCGCTGCACCTGCGCAACGCGCCGACCAAACTGATGAAGCAACTGGGCTATGGCGAGGAGTACCGCTATGCCCACGACGAGCCGGACGCCTATGCCGCCGGCGAGGACTATTTCCCCGAGCAGCTCGAACCGCGCCAGTACTATCAGCCAGTGCCCCGTGGCCTGGAACTGAAGATCGGCGAGAAGCTCAAGCACCTGGCCGAGCTCGATCGCGCCAGCCCCCGCCAGCGGAGAAAACCGTGATTGCACTGATTGCCGCAGTCAGCGCCGGCGGCATCGCCGGCACGCTGTTGCGTTTCGCCACCGCCAACTGGGTCACGGCCCACTGGCCGCGACACTTCTATGCCGGTACGCTGGCGGTCAACCTGGTCGGCTGCCTGCTGATCGGCCTGTTGTATGGGCTGTTCCTGCACAAGCCGCTGGTGCCGGTCGAGCTGCGTGCCGGGCTGATCGTCGGCTTTCTCGGCGGCCTGACCACCTTTTCCTCCTTCTCGCTCGATACCGTGCGCCTGATGGAAAGCGGGCAGGTCCCGCTGGCCTTGGGCTATACCATTATCAGCGTGGTGGGCGGCCTGCTCGCGACCTGGGCCGGCCTGTCCCTGACCCGATTCTGAACCAACACCTACTTATAACGAGAGAACGATATGCTCGATTCCAAACTGTTACGCGGCCAACTTCAGGAAGTGGCTGACCGCCTGGCCTCCCGTGGCTTCAGCCTGGATGTCGCGCGCATCGAATCGCTGGAAGAGCGCCGCAAGGCCGTGCAGACCCGCACCGAGCAGCTGCAGGCCGAGCGTAACGCCCGCTCCAAGTCCATCGGCCAGGCCAAGGCCAAGGGCGAAGACATCGCCCCGCTGATGGCCGATGTCGAGCGCATGGCCAACGAGCTGGCCGCCGGCAAGACCGAGCTTGACGGCATCCAGGCGGAACTGGACGGCATCCTGCTGACCATTCCCAACCTGCCGGACGCCAGCGTGCCGGTCGGCGCCAGCGAAGACGACAACGTCGAAGTGCGCCGCTGGGGCACGCCGAAGGCCTTCGACTTCGAGATCAAGGACCACGTCGCCCTGGGCGAAGTCAGCGGTGGCCTGGACTTCGAGGCCGCGGCCAAACTATCCGGCGCCCGCTTTGCCGTTCTGCGTGGCCCGGTGGCCCGCCTGCACCGCGCTCTGGCGCAGTTCATGATCAACCTGCACACCGGCGAGCACGGCTACGAGGAGCACTACACCCCGTATCTGGTGCAGGCCCCGGCCCTGCAGGGTACCGGCCAGCTGCCGAAGTTCGAGGAAGACCTGTTCAAGATCACCCGCGAAGGCGAGGCCGATTTCTACCTGATCCCGACCGCCGAAGTGTCGCTGACCAACCTGGTGGCGGGTGAAATCCTCGACGCCAAGCAGCTGCCGCTCAAGCTGGTCGCCCACACCCCGTGCTTCCGCAGCGAGGCCGGTGCCTCGGGCCGTGACACCCGCGGCATGATCCGCCAGCACCAGTTCGACAAGGTCGAGATGGTCCAGGTGGTCGAGCCGTCCAAGTCGATGGAAGCGCTGGAAGGCCTGACCGCCAACGCCGAACGCGTGCTCCAGCTGCTGGAACTGCCATATCGCGTACTGGCGCTGTGCACCGGCGACATGGGCTTCGGCGCGGTGAAGACCTACGATCTGGAAGTATGGGTCCCAAGCCAGGACAAGTACCGCGAGATCAGCTCCTGCTCCAACTGCGGCGACTTCCAGGCGCGCCGCATGCAGGCCCGCTGGCGCAACCCGGAAACCGGCAAGCCGGAGCTGGTGCACACCCTGAACGGGTCGGGCCTGGCTGTAGGTCGTACCTTGGTCGCCGTGCTGGAGAACTACCAGCAGGCCGACGGTTCGATCCGCGTGCCTGAAGTGCTCAAGCCGTACATGGGTGGCGTCGAGGTCATTCGCTGAATGGACTACCTGCCGCTGTTCCACAAGCTGCAGGGTGGCCGTGTGCTGGTCGTCGGCGGCGGCGAGATCGCCTTGCGCAAGGCGCGCCTGCTGGCCGACGCTGGCGCCGCGCTGCGGGTGGTGGCGCCTGAGGTCGACGGCCAGCTCGCCACGCTGGCCCGTGAGGGCGGGGGCGAGGTTCTGGTGCGTGGCTACCAGGCCTCCGACCTGGACGGCTGCCGGCTGGTGATCGCGGCTACCGACGACTCGGCGCTCAACGCCCAGGTCTCGGCCGAGGCCCAGGCGCGCAGCCTGCCGGTCAACGTGGTGGACGCGCCGGCCCTGTGCACGGTGATCTTCCCGGCCATCGTCGACCGTTCACCGTTGGTGGTGGCGGTTTCCAGCGGCGGCGACGCCCCGGTGCTGGCGCGGTTGATCCGCGCCAAGCTGGAGGCCTGGATTCCATCCGCCTATGGCGAACTCGCCGGCCTGGCCGCGCGTTTCCGTGAGCGGGTCAAGGCCTTGTACCCGGACGTCAACCAGCGTCGCGGCTTCTGGGAAACCGTGTTCCAGGGCCCGATCGCCGAGCGCCAGCTGGCCGGGCAGGGCGCCGAGGCCGAGCGCCTGTTGCAGGCGATGGTCGACGGCGCGCCGGTGCAGCAGGGCGGCGAGGTATACCTGGTGGGCGCGGGGCCGGGCGATCCGGACCTGCTGACCTTCCGCGCCCTGCGCCTGATGCAGCAAGCCGATGTGGTGCTTTACGACCGCCTGGTGGCCCCGGCCATCATCGAGATGTGCCGGCGTGACGCCGAGCGCATCTATGTCGGCAAGCGCCGCGCCGACCACGCCGTGCCCCAGGACAAGATCAACCGCCTGCTGGTCGACCTGGCTCGCCAGGGCAAGCGCGTGCTACGGCTCAAAGGTGGCGATCCGTTCATCTTTGGCCGGGGAGGCGAGGAGATCGAAGAGCTGGCCGACGAAGGTATTCCGTTCCAGGTGGTACCGGGCATCACGGCAGCCAGTGGTTGTTCGGCCTATGGCGGGATTCCGCTGACCCACCGCGACTACGCCCAGTCGGTGCGCTTCGTTACCGGCCACCTGAAGGATGGCACCAGCAACCTGCCCTGGAATGACCTGGTGGCTCCGGCCCAGACCCTGGTGTTTTACATGGGCCTGGTTGGCTTGCCGACCATCTGCGCCGAGTTGATCCGCCACGGCCGTGCGGCGAACACGCCGGCTGCGCTGGTGCAGCAGGGCACCACCCGCAACCAGCGGGTGTTCACCGGTACCCTGGCCGACCTGCCGGCGTTGGTGGCACGCCACGAAGTGCATGCGCCGACCCTGGTGATCGTCGGGGAAGTGGTGCAGTTGCGCGAGAAGCTGGCGTGGTTCGAAGGCTCGCAAGACGCCTGAAATAACTGGGGCCGCTTTGCGGCCCATCGCCACGATAAGCCGGCTCTCATAGGATCATACAAGCCCCTGTGGGAGCCGGCTTGCCGGCGATGCGTTGCAAAGCAGCCCCAGCTTTATCAAGCCTTCCAGATCCCTTTGCCCATTAACCGCTCCCGGTCATGCGGCAAGCCGAAATCCTGCAACGGCCCCTTGGGCACGATGCCGTTCGGGTTGATGGTCTTGTGGCTCATGTAATAGTGCTTCTGGATATGCTCCATGTTCACCGTGCCCGCCACGCCCGGCCACTGGTAAAGCTCGCGCAGCCAGTTGGACAGGTTCGGGTAGTCGCTCAAGCGGCGCAGGTTGCACTTGAAGTGCCCGTGGTACACCGCGTCGAAACGCACCAGCGTGGTGAACAAGCGCACATCGGCTTCGGTCAGGTACTCACCGGCCAGGTAACGCTGGCGGCCCAGTAGCGCCTCCAGGTGGTCCAGCTCGTTGAAGACATCGTCGAAGGCGGTCTCGTAAGCTTCCTGCGAGGTGGCGAAGCCTGCGCGGTACACGCCGTTGTTCACGGCCGGGTAGATACGTTCGTTGAGCGCATCGATGGTGGCGCGCAGCGGCTCGGGGTACAGGTCCAGGGTGTTGCCGGTCAGTTCATTGAATGCGCTGTTGAAGATGCGAATGATCTCGGCCGACTCGTTGTTGACGATGCGCTTCTCTTGCTTGTCCCACAGCACCGGCACGGTTACGCGCCCGGTGTAGTGCGGGTCGTCCTGGGTGTAGCGCTGGTGCAGGTACTGCAATGCGTCCAGATGATCACCGCTGGAGCCCTGCTGCTGGTCGAAGGTCCAGCCGTGCTCGCCCATCAGCCAGCTGACCACGGAGACGTCGATCAGCGGTTCCAGGCCCTTGATGGCGCGGAAGATCAGGGTGCGATGCGCCCAGGGGCAGGCCAGTGACACGTACAGGTGATAACGGCCGGCCTCGGCGGCGGGCAGTTGATTGCGGCGCTGGGCGTTCTCGCGCTTGAACGCGCCATCCTGGCTGGTCTGGTACCACTGGTCATGCCAGCGGCCATCGATCAAAAGGCCCATTGCAAAGCTCCTCGGAACAAAGTCGTTTGTCGTTGGAGCTCAGTCTAGTGAAAAGCGTTCGAATAAATAGCGCAAAGACTGCGCCCTATCTATCGGCTTATTCGATGCTTCTGCGGTTGGCCCAGTAGTCGCGAGCGCGGCTGAACGCCTGCTCGCGGTCCTGGCCCAGCCCGCGCAGGGCGAGGGCCATGGTGGCGACCACGGCCAGCTCGCCATAGCTGTCCTGTGCCTCGCCACGCCATACCGCCAGCAGGTGCTCGGGCTGCAGGCTGGCCGGCTTCACATGGCGCTGGGCGCTGAGGGCCGGCCACTCCTCGTCCCAGGCCTCGCCGGCCGAGGTGCCATACAGGTGGCTGATGACATCCGGGTTGACCTCGATCTCGCCGCCGTCACCTTTGATCACCACGGCGTGGTCGCCGAGCAGGCGGCTGGCCTCGCGGTGCACCGCCTGGTAGCCGGGGTGGAAGATGCTCTGCAGGCCGCAGCGGGCGCCGAGAGGGTTGAGCACCCGGGCCAGGGAGTGGATGGGCGAGCGCAGGCCCAGGGTGTTGCGCAGGTCGATCATGCGCTGAAGCTGTGGCGCCCAGTCCTGCAACGGGAAGAAGGCCAGCCGATGGCTGTCCAGGGCTTGTTCCACGGCCGTCCAGTTGCGACACAGCGGAATGTCCAGCAGGTCGAGCAGTTGCTCGGTGTAAAGCCTGCCTGCCGTATGGGCGCCGCCGCCGTGCATCAGGATACGCATGCCATTGCCCGCCAGGCACTTGGCCGCCAGCAGGTACCATGGCAGATGGCGCTTCTTGCCGGCGTAGCTCGGCCAGTCGAGGTCGACGCTGATCTGGGGCGCGTGCAGATGGGCGCGCAGGGCCTCGGTGAAGCCGGCCAGCTCCTCGGCGCTTTCTTCCTTGTGCCGCAGCAGCATCAGGAAGGCGCCCAGCTGGGTGTCCTCGACCTTGCCCTCGAGCAGCAGGGTCATCGCGGCGCGGGCTTCCTCGCGGGTCAGGCCACGGGCGCCACGCTTGCCCTTGCCGAGGATGCGCACGAATTCGGCGAACGGGTGTTCGGCCGGGGTTTCCAGGGTCAAGGGGCGTGCTTCGTTCAGCTGTGGCTCGGTCATATGCAGTTGGTCGGCTTGGGCAGGCCCGCCAGCTTGGCGGCAAGTTTGGCGGGGGTGCCGTTGAACAGGCGATTGAGGTGTGGGCTGTTGCCTTTCTCGGCGCCGAGCTTGAGCGCGGTGTACTTGATCAGCGGCCGGGTGGCCGGCGACAGCTGGTACTCCTGGTAGAACTGGCGCAGTAGCTCGAGGATTTCCCAGTGGTCTGCGGTCAGGGCGATGCTTTCGCGCGTGGCGAGGGCCTCGGCGACTTCGCGGGACCAATCCTGCAGCTCGATCAGGAAACCGTCCTTGTCCAGGGCGATGTTGCGATCACCGACAGTCAGGGTGCTCATAGCCAGCTGTTGACCTTGTCGTGGTGCAGGGTGAGCTCGACGAACGCAGGGTAGTCCACTGCCTTGGCCAATTGGCTGTCGAGGGCGCGGGCTTGCAGGTCTTCGGTAAGTGCGAACAGGCGCTCGCCGAGATTGGCGGCCTGCAGGGCAGCGAAGGGCTCGGTGCCGGCCTTGAGCGCGTAGGTGGCGTCACCGCACAGCAGCAGCGCGTCCTGCGGGCCGAGTAGACGCAGGCAACTGGCCAGGCGCTCGTCACCGAAGGGCGAATGGGCGATTACGTGCAGGGTCGTCATCAGAGCGTCACCACCTGGTCGAAACGGGCAATCAGCGCGGTCAGCGCGGCGTCATCGAGCACTTCCACCGGCAGTGACAGGGCGTCGTTGTCCAGCCCTCGGCGGGCGAGGCTGTGACCACAGGCGAATAATTCCTCCACACCGAACATCGGCAGGGCCTGGAGGTTGGCGGCCAGGTTCTTCTGTTGCACGGCGTCTGGCTGCTGTGCGGCGGCGAGCTGGAACACCCCGTCATCGAGGAACAGCATGCCCAGCGGCAAATCGAAGGCGCCACCGGCCAGGGCGATATCCAGCGCCTCGCGAGCGGACGGGCCGCTCCATGGCGCCTGGCGGCTGATGATCAGCAAGGACTTGGCCATTTCAATCACCTCCGAAGCAGACCAGGCGGTCGGCCAGTTGCGCGGCTTCGTGCAGTTGGCCCAGGCCGGACAGCTCCCACGGCATCGGCAGGTTCACCGCCGGGCGCTGGTAGCGGTTGGCCTCGGTGTCGTCGAGTACCCCCCGGCGCAGGGCGGCGGCAATGCACACCACGGCGTCGAGCCGGTGATCGCTGACGAAAGCACGCCACTGCGCGGCAACATCCAGTTCGTCCTGGGGCGTGACGATATTGGCCGAAGCACTGTGTACCCCGTCCTGGTAGAAGAACAGCCGGGCAATTTCATGCCCGCCGGCCAGCACCGCCTCGGCAAAGCGCAAGGCGCGGCGCGAGGAGGGCGCATGGGCCGGGGAAAAGACCGCGATGGCGAATTTCATGGAACGCTCGAGCAAATGAATGCGGCCATGATAAAGCAAAAAGCCCGCGCAGGTGGGCGCGGGCTTATGCTCTGGCTGGCGGGGCTCAGGCCTGGTCTTTGCTTTCCGGCAGGAACCAGTTGAGCACCAGGGCACAGATGCCGCCGGTGGCAACCCCCGACTCCAGTACGTTGCGCAGCGCCGACGGCATATGCGCAAGGAACTCCGGCACCTGGGCCACGCCCAGGCCGAGCGACAGCGACACGGCGATGATCAGCAGGGCGCGGCGATCAAGGCGGGTGCTGGCAAGGATATTGATACCCGAGGCCGCGACGGCGCCGAACATCACCATGGCCGCGCCGCCGAGCACCGGCTCCGGCACTGCCTGGATCACCCCGGCAACCGACGGGAACAGGCCCAGCAGGATCAGCATGGCGGCAATCCAGATGCCGATATGGCGGCTGGCGATGCCGGTCAGCTGAATCACGCCGTTGTTCTGGGCAAAGATCGAGCTGGGGAAGGTGTTGAACAGGCCGGCCAGCAGCGAGTTGGCGCCGTTGACCAGTACACCGCCCTTGATCCGCTGCATCCACACCGGGCCTTCGACCGGCTGGCGCGAAACCTTGCTGGTCGCAGTTACATCACCGATGGCCTCCAGCGAGGTGACCAGGTAGATCACCAGCATCGGGATGAACAGCGACCAGGAGAAGCCCAGGCCGAAGTGCAACGGCGTCGGCACCTGGAACAGCGCGGCCTGGTGCATGCCAGTGAAGTCCAGACGGCCCAGGTACCCGGCCAGGGCGTAGCCCACCGCCAGGGCGATGACGATGGCGCAGCTGCGCATCCATACCACCGGGACACGGTTGAGGATGACGATGATCGCCAGCACCACACCCGACAGCAGCAGGTTCTCGCCATCGGCGAAGGTGCCGTTGGCCATGGCGCCAAAGCCGCCGCCCATGCTGATCAGGCCGACCTTGATCAAGGTCAGGCCGATCATCAGCACGACGATCCCGGTCACCAGCGGGGTGATCAGGCGCTTGACGAAGGGCAGGATGCGCGACACGCCCATTTCCACGAACGAACCGGCGATGACCACGCCGAAGATTGCCGCCATCACGCCTTCAACTGGCGTGCCTTGCTTGACCATCAGCGCGCCGCCGGCGATGAGCGGGCCAACGAAGTTGAAGCTGGTGCCCTGCACGATCAGCAGCCCAGCGCCGAACGGCCCAAAGCGCTTGCACTGGACAAAGGTGGCGATGCCCGAGATCACCAACGACATCGACACGATCAGGTTGGTATCACGCGCCGACACGCCCAGCGCCTGGCAGATCAGCAACCCCGGCGTGACGATCGGCACGATGATCGCCAGCAAGTGCTGCAGTGCCGCCAGCAGGCCGATCAGCAGGCGAGGCTTGTCCTCGAGGCCAAGGACCAGTTCATTGGCAGGCGCCGCCGCGCCTGGGCCGTGTTCGTGTGAACTCATGGGAAAATGCCGCCCCGGAAGAAAAAAGGAGCGCATTCTACGGGCAGAACGGACATTGCGGTAGAGGCAAGCACGATGGGCGCACAATCGCGGAGAAAGGCGCTAATAAGCTGACTTTTAAGTCAATCTCTGTGAGGTGCTCGCCGCTGTTCAGCGGGCACGAAAAAGCCCGCCGAAGCGGGCTTTTCCTGAGGCGCTGGCAACCGTTTAAATCAGTCGTCGCGGCCCATGATGCCGAACAGCTGCAGCAGGCTGACGAACAGGTTGTAGATCGACACGTACAGGCTGATGGTAGCCATGATGTAGTTGCGCTCGCCGCCATGGATGATGGCGCTGGTCTGGAACAGGATGCAGACCGACGAGAACAACACGAAGCCAGCGCTGATCGCCAGTTGCAGGCCGCTGATCTGGAAGAAGAAGCTGGCCACCACGGCACCCAGCAGGACGAAGAAGCCGGCGGTGATGAAGCCGCTGAGGAAGCTCATGTCCTTGCGGGTGATCAGCACGTAGGCCGACAGGCCGCCGAACACCAGGGCGGTCATGGCGAAGGCCGAGCTGACCACTTCGGCGCCACCGGCCATGCCCAGGTAGCGGTTGAGGATCGGGCCGAGGATGAAGCCCATGAAGCCGGTGAGGGCGAAGGTGGACACCAGGCCCCAGGCCGAGTCACGCAGCTTGTTGGTGAGGAAGAACAGGCCATAGAAGCCGATCAGCACCACGAAGATGTTCGGGTAGCCGACACGCATCTGCTGGGCGACGAAGGCCATGATGCCGCTGAAGGCGAGGGTAAGGGCCAGCAGGCTGTACGTGTTGCGCAGGACCTTGCTGACCTCCTGCTGCTCGACCTGCTGGCCGTGTTGGACGGCGTAATCCTGTTCGCGCATGGCGCACTCCTTTGGGGTGAGACCGCGGTCTGGGACCTGCGGTAGTGGAACGTATGGTGCAGAGCATATCAGAGCTGTCGCAAGCCGCGACACAGAGAGTTTGACAGCTTGTTACATTAAGGTATTATTGCCGCCGCAAAACAGCTGGAAGCGTGGCCGAGTGGTTTAAGGCAACGGTCTTGAAAACCGTCGATGGGCAACTATCCTAGAGTTCGAATCTCTACGCTTCCGCCATATTTTTATATACAAAGCCCGCGCTAGACGGGCTTTGTCGTTTCTGAAGGGGTCCGGTCCCCCATCTGGTCCCCCATTTTCGCATTGGCTTTCCCGAGCGTTCTGCGGAATGAGATGTGCTCGCTACGCTCTTCCGCAGGGGGCGGTGGTGTGGTCGCCAGATCCTCGAGTTGCTTTAGAGAAGCAGTTTCCAGCCCTCACAGAATCCAGCGCTCGACTCGCGCCTCTGAGCGCGTTACTGGCGTGATGAAAACTCCGCAATCCATTTTTGCAGCGTTGTGACATCTGCCTCAAACACCGTCAAGTCAAGTGCACTGCTCGGTAGCTCATCAGATTGAGCGTGCTCAAACACGGAGTAGCGGGTCATTAGATCATCAATGAGTGAGCAGTCCGCGGACGTGACCTTGGCGACCTTGTGTAGCTTGCCTTGAGTGTTGATCGCACGGCGGAAGCGTCCGACGACATCCGCTAGCAGAATGAACTCAACCGTTTTTTCCACGATGATCCTGAAGTCACTGCAAGCGCTTTTGGCCAGCACTTCGTAGCTATCGACTTCAGCATTCTCCTGGTGCTTCTTCAGGTGCTTGATCGTGTGGTCGATCAGGTACTTCACTGCGTTAGCTGGTTTGGCGTCCCGGGCACTTTGGGTTGCCACAATTCCGGCTGTTTTGTCCATCCTGCGCAGCGAGGTCACCGTTGGCTTTACGGGAGTCATGCCGGGGTTTTTCGACAATTTGTCTGTGACGGAGTCCACGAGGGATACCAGAGAAAGTCGATGGGTGAATATGATGACCTGCCTCGTATGCGATAGTTGCACAAGGCGCTCCACGACTTTCTCTTCGAAATCTTGGTCGAGTGATGAGATCGGATCGTCAAAGACAAAGGGAGCCAGCTGGTTAGAGCCTGTTGTATCTGCCAGGAACGCTGCGAGTGCAGCTATTCGAGTTTCTCCCTCGCTGAGGATGTACTCTGGGCCATGCGCCCCATGGCATCCCACTAGATTTAAGCCGAAGGTGATTTTTCCTTTACCGCCGGACTTGCTTTGCGGGGATACGGGTATGCGGTGGCCACCCAAAAGCTTTAGTTCTTCCACAAAACGAGCCTGGTAGCCTGCATCCAGCTCAGTTTTGGCAAGCTCATTTTTCTTCGTGGTCAGCGAGTTAGTAGCTGCCGAGCGTGATGCTTTATCTAGGGAGGCGAGCGCGGTCAGGCGGTTTTTTTCGGCAACAATCGAGGGCTTGTTCTGGGAAAGCCATTGCTTCGCCTGAAGCGTCAGCACGCGCTGATGCATGGCCTGACGATGCTCATCTTTTTGCAGTGCGGCCAGGCTTGCTTCTTCGCTAACCAACGTTGCGGACTTCGTTTTCACCGCCTCGTTGATCTTCGACCAATCAAAGAGATACTGACCATCGAGCGGAGTACCTGTTGCTATCCGCTCAAATCGTGCCTTTAGAGCGCTGAGCCAAGATTCCGCTTCCGCTTTCTCAAAGCCTAAGGTAGACATATGGACGAGCCAATCGGCTTGCGAGGGAAGGGCCGGGATACGGCGCTTACGTTCATTCAAAGCTGCTTCAGCTTTTTTTGCGGCCGTCTCTAGGCCGTCAGTGACAAACTTTTCAAACCCGGCCAGCCGGGCCTTTGCGGCACCGTCCAGATCTTGATGGCAAAGCACGCATCGTGACTCAGCTGACACGTTCGGGAAGGCCGAGTCAGGATACGCTGCGGCAGCGGAATAGGCGCGAGCGTGCTCCCACATCTGCTGCCATGTCGCTGTGCCAACACCCTCCAGTTCTGCTTTCCCGAAAATAGCGGAGGCAGCCTCCTCACTTGCTTTACGTGTGTTAGCGGCTTTGCCATTCAGGCTGACTAGATCAAGCGCGGCGGCATCATTCGATCCCAGTTGCAGCGTCGACATCGACGCTTCGATACCCTTCAATGCCGTCTTTTCTTTGCCTATCGCTTGGATTCGGCCAGAAATATCCTTCTCGGCCAGGAGCGCTTCCTTCTCAATCCGTTCACGGTCAAGCTCCTCGGTGTACGAGCACTCTTTATCTATGCTCGATGCCGAGGTCGTACTCTTGAGTGCCTGCAGCCATTTTGCTTCTGCCGTAAACGAAAGGGAGCTAGGTAGGTTAGGGAGGGCTCCTTTCAGTCGTTCCTTTTCCCTAGTCAGCTCTGCGTTGACGGCGTCCGCAGTGGCGATGAGTGCCGATACAAACTTCATGCGACTTGGCTCATAGCAAGCTTCGGTTCGCCCCATGTATTACTGGGCGGCCTTGCTGTCGAACACCTGCGCTTGGCGCAGCGCCTTGTGAGGGCCGCTGGGGATGTCCCAATGGATATCAACGGATTTGCCGTCAATCGATACCTTGAATTGAGCACGGCAGTCCGTGTGGTTAGGATCGAATACGTTGCTTCGAATCTCGTCCTTGGAGCGAGACCCACAGACCTGTTTCAACAGTCGTGCAAACCCACTTTTACCAGTGCCGTTTTGACCATAGATGACGGCAAGGTTCGAGTTTCCGAATGGAAGATGGGCTCCGGATTTGATGGCGTTAAGACCATGCACTTCGCGAATTTCGTCAATTCTAACGGGTGGCCTGGTTGCGGCTTGCGACAATGTGCCGGCAACTATGCTCAGAAAGCCCGAGTCAGGCTGACCTTTGGCTTCAAGCTGGCAGAGCCTAGCCAGCTCCTTGATTTCCACTTCATTGAGCTGGCGTTTCGCATCGATCATTGTGCGCGCGGCAGTTTGTAGCCACTTCGGACGACCATTCAGCCAGGTTTCAAAGTCGTCCATCACTATCGGTTCCTGCTCAATCTTCGTCATCATGCAATCTCAAGGTTAAAATCCTTGAGACTAGGCGACCAGTGGCATTATGCCAGTATGCAGGCTAGCTCTTTCCTACAAAATGTAATCAGGGTGTGCTGACCGCCTGCGCGGCATTCGTAATGCTCGATGATCGTCATCAGCTTTGGCTGCATGTTAATGTGCTATCACAGGCCACTTCTAAGGAGAGATGAGATGGGATGGAAAGGCACGCTGCGAACCATGCAAGCTTCAGCTCGACGTGCAGAGCGCAATGCTCATCGTCGTCAGCGCGAACTGGAGCGTCAGCACAAAGAGTATGCGCGCATGGAGGCACTCGAGCAGGCTGCCTATGAGGTTGAGGTTTATGAAAACCACGTAGAGGTTTTGCTCTCTGTCCACAAAGAGTGTGGTGGCGCCATCAATTGGAAGTCTCTTTTAAATGGAGCAGAGCCAAGGGAACCTCAACAGGACGCTATCTCTGAAGCTGCCGCCACTCATGCACTAGAGAGCTACTCTCCTAACTTCTGGGCTCGCCTTTTCAAGTTGGAAGCCCGACAGCGCAAAGCTCTTACGCTCAAGGTCGAGGTGGGAAAAGCAGAGGATCTGCGCCGTTATCAAGCTGCGCATGTTGAGTGGCGCGATGCACACTCGAACTGGTCTGAAGAGCGTGATTTAGCACAGCGCATCCTTGGTGGAGATAAGCAGGCCAAACTCGATGCAATCGAAGCATTCGAACCGTTCACTGAAATCTCCCACTTGGGATCTGGTATCGAACTGATCGTTCATGAGTCCGGTTTGCTTGAGGCCCGCCTAGCGATCCATGGCACTCATGTCATCCCGAGCGAGATCAAATCGCTCCTGAAAAGTGGAAAGCTGTCGACTAAGGCTATGCCGGTT
The DNA here is from genome assembly GCF_001007005.1 of Pseudomonas sp. CCOS 191. NCBI lineage: Bacteria > Pseudomonadati > Pseudomonadota > Gammaproteobacteria > Pseudomonadales > Pseudomonadaceae > Pseudomonas > Pseudomonas sp. CCOS 191. The sequence goes on along the minus strand of NZ_LN847264.1, from coordinate 3,757,740 downwards.
GGCCGGTTCAACGAGCTGCACCAAGACTACGTTTGTAGCTGTGCTCTGCGGGTAGCTCGGGAGCTGTTGGCCATCCTGCCTGATGACCTGGTGATTGTAACTGCGCTCGATAATGTGCTGAACAGTTCAACCGGCCACGTGGAGGAACTGCCGATCCTTAGCGTGGCGTTCTCCCGAATCACCTTGAATTCGCTCAACCTAGACGCGATCGATCCATCTGATGCGATGAAAAACTTCGTTTACAGCATGTCTTTCAAGAAGACGCAGGGTTTCGCGGCCGTTGCCGCATTAGATGCAAAGGGTTTCAAACTCCAGACCGCTTGAGCTGCGTTCGCAGGGTGAGTGCATTCTCCAGCCCGCAAAGGAGGTGGGGAGTCTTTTACGGACTTTCCGCTGTGGCGCCGCCTTGGTTTACCCGATGTTCGAAAGTCCATGTAGATAAGTCCAAGGGTGACCAAAGGCTCATTACTGTTTTAGCAAGACGCGCTATCATCGCGCCATTAGCTCAAGCGGGGCCTCTCTGACCGGCGATCGCCTGCACCCCCTGGGCATTTGAGACAAGGAAGGTTGCGCATGGACGAGCTCGTTCAGCAAATCACCCCACAAGACGAACCTAAACCGAAAGAGCTCAAGATCCTCGCTACCTTGGTATCAAAGCTCAATCTGGCAGATTTCCAGAACGCGATCCCAGTGATTCATGAGCTACGGCTTTCGAATGAAACGAGTGAACGCCATCTCAACGCCACGTTGACCTTGACCTCATCTCCCGAGGTCTTCAAGGCTAAAACCTGGCGTATCGAAGAGGTGGCTGCAGAATCTTTCCGTTCCATTCCGGGTCTCGACTTGGTGTTGGACGGGCCTCTGCTAAGTAGGCTCACTGAAGCAGAGATGTCCACCTTCTCCTTTGTGCTAGAAGCGGATTGCAAAGAGGCTGAGGGCGGTCGAAAAGTTATTGCGCAACTAGATCAGGTCGTGGAGCTACTGCCGCGCAATCAGTGGGGTGGGTTACGGCACATCCCAGACATGACGGCGGCGTTCGTTCAGCCTAACGACCCGGCGGTAGAAAGACTCCTCAAAAGCGCTGCCGACTTGATGCGCTTGAGTGACAAATCGCCCGCACTGGACGGCTACAACGGCGGCCCTAAGCGAGCATGGCAACTCGCTTCAGCCGCCTGGGGCGCCGTTGCACGAATGAAATTGGATTATTCCTTGCCGCCGGCCAGCTTTGAGCAGTCCGGGCAGAAGGTGCGAAGCCCTAGCCAGATTGCGGATTCCGGCCTAGCGACTTGTATGGATCTGACCCTTTTCCTGTGCGCGGCCTTGGAGCAGATCGGCCTGAATCCGGTGATCGTCTTTACCCGCGGCCATGCTTTCGCAGGTGTTTGGTTGAAGCCTGAAGAGTTCACCACCACCTTGATCGATGACGTCTCGACGGTTAGGAAAAGGGTGAAGCTCAAGGAGCTTGCTCTTTTTGAGACCACGTTGCTTACTCAGTCATCGATCCCTTCCTTCGCTTACGCAGTTGAGCGTGGGGCCAAGCAGATTGATGAGGAAGCCGAGTCTGAATTTGAAATGCTGCTTGATGTGAGGCGTGCTCGCCTGCAACGCATCAAGCCGTTAGCGAGCTCTGAAGCACAAATTGCCCGGGTCGTGACAACCGAGTCGGACGATGAGCCAGTTTTCCTCATTGAGGATGGCGACGATATCCCCGATGAGATCGTCAATGTTGAAGTAGAGGACATTGGCAAACTTAGCCCCAAAGACAGGCTGGAGCGGTGGCAGCGCAAGCTGCTCGATCTCTCGCTGCGCAACAATCTGCTCAACTTCAAGTACGGGAAGAAGGCGCTCAAGCTCGAGGCTCCGGATCCCGGAGCTCTCGAAGACATTCTTGCTAATGGGCAGTCGCTGAAGCTTCTGACGCGCCCCGACCTGATGGATGGAGCAGATCCACGTGAGAAAGAGCTTTATGAGCATCGCGAGCGTGAGGACGTTCGGCGGCGTCATGCAGAGGATGCGCTGAAGCGTAGAGAGGTTTTTGTTGCTCTCACGAATCGCGAAATGGATGTGCGCTTGACCGAGCTCTATCGAGGAGCCCGTACCGCATTACAAGAGGGCGGAGCTAACACCCTGTTCCTCGCAGTGGGCTTCTTGAAGTGGACACGTGAAGACAAGGCCGGTCAAAAGTACAGTGCGCCATTGGTACTCATACCGGTCAGTCTAGAGCGTAAGAGTGCACGCTCCGGTTTTTCGATCGTGCTCCACGACGATGAACCTTGCTTCAACCCAACGCTCATCGAGATGCTTCGACAGGACTTTGAGCTAGGTCTGGGAACGCTGGAGACTGAGCTTCCTCGTGACGACTCGGGTTTGGACATTGTCGGCATTTGGCGGCGGGTAGGACATGCCATCAAGGACATCCCTGGATGGGAGTTGTCTGAAGATGTGACATTGGCCATGTTCTCCTTTGCCAAATTTCTCATGTGGAAGGACTTGTCAGAGAACGCTCATCATCTTCGGCAGAGTCCTGTCGTACAGCACCTTCTCGATACTCCCAGGGACTCATATGCGTCCGGTACTCCGTTTCCAGACGCAAGATTTCTAGATCGTGACTACGGCCCGGCAGACGTTTTCTGTCCCCTGCCATCCGACTCGTCCCAGCTCGCTGCGGTTATGGCCGCTTCCAAAGGCAAGGACTTCGTGCTGATCGGCCCGCCTGGCACAGGCAAAAGCCAGACGATCTCTAACATGATCGCTCAGTCGATCGCTCAAGGTCGGCGTGTGCTGTTTGTCTCGGAGAAGATCGCCGCTCTGGATGTCGTTTACCGACGCCTACGTGAAATCGGGCTTGGAGAGTTCTGTCTCGAGTTGCACTCCAGCAAAGCGCGCAAAGCTGATGTCTTGGCACAACTACAGTCAGCCTGGGAGGCCAAAGGGGAGGTTGATGCGGATGCATGGGAGGTTGAGGCTCAGCGTCTCGCCTCAATCCGTGACAGCCTTAACATCTATGTTGAGCGGCTTCATAACCGATATCGGAATGGTTACACCGTCTACGATGCAATTGGAACCGTGACCTCCGGTACCGATGAGCCGACAGCAAATCTCACTTGGATCTCGCCTGAAATTCACGATCAGAAAGCGATGCTGGATATTCGCGAGATCGGCGACCGCCTTGAGGTTAACGCTCAAGAGGTTGGCTATGAACACCTTGGCGGGCATGCACTCTCCGGTATAGGTCAAACTGAATGGTCTCCGCACTGGCGACAAGAGTTTGTGCAGGCGGCTCGTGAAGTACTTCCTTCAGTTCTTGAGGCTCAAAAAGCGATTGATCGCTTCGTCGAGTTGGCAGGGCTTCCGAGTGTTCCTCACAATCCGTCGCCACTTGAAGGGCTGTCCATTCTTTCTTCAGTTTTGCCAACCGCAGCGGGCCAAGATTGGCGCTTCGCGTTGCTACCGAGCGCACGATCCATTGCGCAGCGTTTAACGGATGGATGTAACTGGATCGAGGAACACCGGGCTCTCACTTCCAAGCTGTCAACAACCTGGCCTTCCAAGGTAGTGGCAGAGGCCAAACGTGCGATGGATTTGCTGAGTCAGCGCAGGTCTACCGTGGACTCCTTGAGCCCCGCATGGACTCCGGCCGTAGTGGAAACACTGCAAGATGCGCTTTCCAAATTCTCGCAGATCAAAGAGCTGACTGATCAGCTTTCGATCTCCTACAGCGAATCGGTCGAAGCGCTTGATGTTGAAAGCCTGCACCAGGATTGGCTTAAGGCTGACGATGCCATTTGGCCGAAGTCGTGGCTAGGCAAGCGTCGTGTGACCGCTTCCCTTGCCGCAGTGCAAGCTGCTCCTGGAGAGGCAGATGTTGCGAAGGATCTTTCGACATGGATCGCAATCCGCGGTGTGAGAAAGTCCATTGACGAACTCCAGCCGGGCACCCAGTCGGCAGACGTCTGGAATGGGGCGAAGACCAACCCAGGCAACCTGTCGCGCGCTATTGCCTTACAGGTCGCTGTGGCGAATCAGTTAAGCAAATCGGCCTGGCACGACGAAGGCTTTGATGCAATTGAGCAAGGGCAGCTCGGCGAAGCTCTAAAGACTCAGCTCTCGCGCATGCGCTCAATTGTTCGGCTCGACGCTGATTTGGCGGAATTCACGGAGCTTGGTAATCAGACTGCTGAGCTGTGGAAGGGCCTCGATACAGAGCTTGAAGTGCTGACAGCAGCGCTGCAGTTCCAGGCTGAGCGGCGAGAAATTGAAGAGCGTGGTCGTCTAACCGATGACCATTCTCTGGTGGAGGAGGGGCGTTGTGGCCAAACCCTGAAGAGTGATTTTGACCTCCTTAAAAAGAGAGGCATTGTCGAGCGAGAGCTGGCAGATCTTTCTGACTTACGAGACGTTGTTCCACTTTGGAGTGATTTGAAGACCAAGGTGGATGACGCACGGCAGGCAGTGCTCTTCCAAGGCCAGATTGCAGTGGCTTTATCCAAGCTCGCCGAGAATCCGGAGCAGATCGCAGGGTTCAAAGGGCCGCTGAATGCGCTGCTTGGTGACGGGAATGCTCTGCTCGAGCTAGAAGGCTCAATCACTCAGTCCGGTATTACCCTTCGCGACAAACTGAAACAAGTTGAGGTGCGATCAGCTCACTTGACGGCCGTGGGCCAGTTTACTGAGAAAACCGTAGCGGCGAATTCCGAATTGTCGCTCGAACAGCTCAAGCAGAACTGTGAGCTGATGGTCACATCCGAGCCTCGCCTGAGAGCTTGGTGCGCCTGGCGTAAAGTCCGAGATGAGGCGTACGCGGTTGGCTTGGCTCCAATAGTGGAGGCCATGGAGAGCGGCGCCATTACCGCTGGCAAGGTGCGTCGTGTACTTGAGGTGAACTACGCACGGTGGTGGCTTAACGCGACCGTCGATAACGAAGCAGTCATCCGCACGTTTGTCAGTGCTGAGCACGAACAGCGCATCCGCGATTTCAGAGCTTTGGATGATAAGTTCATCTCGTTGACTCGTGACTGGCTGCGCGCGCGCCTTTGCGCTGAACTGCCTAGCCAGGAGAGCGTAAGTCGTTCATCGGAGTGGGGCTTGTTGCGCCATGAGATGAACAAGAAAACCAGACACATGCCGCTGCGCGAGCTAATGAGCCAGGCGCCAGGTGCACTGACCAAGCTCACACCGTGCTTGCTGATGAGTCCACTGTCGATCGCTCAGTATTTGCCATCCGACACGACGCCTTTCGACCTGGTGATCTTTGATGAGGCATCTCAAATCCCTGTGTGGGATGCGATCGGCGCAATGGCGCGCGGCCGTCAGGTCGTCATGGTTGGTGACCCGAAACAGCTACCACCAACATCCTTCTTCGGCCGAGCTGAGTCTTCATCGGAAGATGAGGATACTGAAGCAGATCTGGAAAGCATCCTGGATGAATGCATCAGTGCAAACCTCCCGACTCGCAATCTGAACTGGCACTATCGCAGCCGCCACGAGAGCCTCATCGCCTTCTCGAACCAGCGCTACTACAAGTCGGAGCTGGTTACGTTCCCGTCCCCGTTCACCACTGATAAAGCAGTCACGCTCCATCCTGTGGCGGGTGTTTATGATCGAGGCGGCTCACGCACGAACCGCATTGAGGCTCAAGCGCTCGTTGCGCACCTGGTTGCCAGGTTGAAATCTCCAGCTTTCCGCGAGTCTGGGCATACCGTAGGTGTTGTGACCTTCAACGGCGAGCAGCAGAAGCTAATCGAGGATTTGCTCGACGAGGCATGCCGCAAGGATCCTTCTCTCGATAGCTATTTCTCTGAATCGCTGCTTGAGCCGGTGTTCGTGAAGAACCTTGAGAGTGTGCAAGGCGATGAGCGAGACATCATCTACTTCTCGATCACCTTCGGTAAGGATGCCGCAGGCACTCCGTCGATGAGCTTCGGCCCCATGAACAACAAGGGCGGCGAGCGCCGACTGAACGTCGCTATCACTCGAGCGCGCCAGGAGCTTGTGGTGTTTTCTACAACTCGGCCCGAGCACATGGATCTCTCTCGAACCAAAAACGAGGGCGTGCGAGATCTTAAGCATTTCCTCGAGTTTGCGGAGAGAGGGGCGCAGGCTCTGGTACAAGCCGATAGAGGCAGCGTGGGTGGCTTTGATAGTCCATTTGAGAAAGCCGTTGCGGCTGAGCTCTCCAAGAAAGGCTGGCACGTCGTTACCCAAATCGGCGTATCGTCGTTCCGCATTGATCTAGGCATCGTGCATCCCGATGCCCCTGGTCGATTCCTCGCCGGCGTGGAGTGCGACGGTGCAACCTACCATCGCAGCGCCACTGCACGCGACCGCGACAAGCTTCGTGAGTTTGTACTGCGCGGTCTGGGCTGGGAGATCGTCAGAATCTGGTCGACTGATTGGTGGATTGATGCTGCCAACACAGCCGAGAAGGTTCATCAGAAGCTCTCAGCGTTGCTCACAACATCACGAGCGAGACAGGCTGAAATCGATGCTGCTGAGGAGGTGTATCGGCTCAAAGCTGACGTCGCAGTCGCGGAGGTGATCGAGGTGGTCGAGCAGGTCACCCAAGTGGTAACAGGCGAGGAGGGCATGCCTGTCGCCAATGATCCGGCAGGTGCCTTCCAAGAGCAGAAGTACGCGAAGGTGGCCACTGTTGACGCCGTTCCGGAGTACGTAGCCTACGAACCGATGGACTATCCAATTTATCGAGAGACAGATCCTGCTCAAGCAGTACAGGGCGTAAACCCCGAGCAGTTCTTTGAGGCCGCCTACACACCGGTTCTACAGAGCATGATCGCTCATGTCGTGAATGAAGAAGGCCCCGTATTGGACAGTGTCTTGGCTCGGCGCATCGCCCGAGCGCATGGCTGGGTGCGTACAGGAGCGCGGATACGAGATCGTGTCGATCAGCTTGCGCATGCTCATTTCAGGGCACATGAGGAGGAACAACTGGGCACGTTCTTCTGGCCTGCCAGCCTCCAATCAGATTCAGCGGTCGTATTCCGTCGTCCTGGTGACGATGACTCTGTACGCAGCCTTGTAGAAATTTGCTTGCAGGAATTGGCCGCACTTGTGGGTGAAATGGAGACCAAGGGGCACGAGGCTGAGGCCTTGATCCACGCTGTTGCTAGAGAGGCCGGTGTTATGAAGCTCGCACACGCTGGCCGCTTGCGGATCGAGAAGGCTATTCGTCATCGCGGGGAAGATTAGGTTGATGTGTTCAGGGTATGAATTGTTCAAACCCTGGGCACTTGAGGTTCCACCGGTGCTTTATTTGATCAATGTGAGGAATGGGTTGTCCGCTGGTGGCTCTCGAGATATGGCTGCTTTCTCTCGCAGGAGGTAGCCATTTAATAAGCTTGTTTTGCGAGGACCTCTAACCTTGCAAGTCCAAATATTCTGCCTATTGGGCTTTCTTAGATGAGCATCCAGCTTTTCAAAGTGACGTTGGATTCGTCGCCAGGCGTCGCTTTGAAGGTCTGCTTCGGCTAACTCGGGGTGTTCGGCAGCGTAGCGTTGGAAAATGCCCGGGGTGACTAGGAAAAAAGTGCCGTCTACGGTATGAACCTTGGCCTTGCTGTCGTTGACCACCAAGCGATGTTTGAGAACTCCTTCGCGGAGCCATTCGAGGAAGGCCAGCCCCTCCGCATCTTTGGGTGGCTCAAGGGTGGATTGCAGGTTTCCCGCGTTTGGTCCAGTTTCGAGCTCGCTCGGCTCTTGCAGCATGTCCATCAAATCGTCGAGATAGTCAAAATTCTGGTTCTGGTGCTCGGATACGGGCTGTTTTTTTTCCGGCGTTGGTTTCGGTCGATCCAAAGCCGACTCGCAGGTCTCACCGGCCGGCAGAGGATGTTCCATCATTGGCTCAACCGTTCCTTTAAAGCAGTCTGGCCGAGGGGCATCGGCCCATATCAGGCTCGGTTGCAGGCGGAGAAAAGTAAAGCGATGTTGCCAGTCATCGTCTATTACGTTGGCATTCCATACCGCTTTACCTTCAGGTGTCGCGTCCACCAATCCATGTGATTGCAGCTCATCGAACAAGGCGATGTTGGAGGTGGGGATGCCGTCAACCGCTTGAGCGAGCAGGTAAGCGCGTAGTTTGTCGGTGGCGACCTTGCTGACCAGCCAGAGATAATCCTCGGTGAGCCAACCGGCTGCGCCGGGCTGGTTGAGCTTGAACTCGTTCTTGACCAGGTGACGCAGGCCCATGAGCAGATGATGCTGCAGGGAGTGTTTGGGTGCCTGCAAGGCCTTGGTGGGATTGGCACCGATGTTCTGCGCGGTGGATACGCGGTCCGCTTGTAGCACCAGTTCCCCGAGGGTACCGGCATGCTCGTAGTGGTTGGCCAGCAGGAAGAGCAGCTGGCTCCACAAGATCGGATAGCTGCTCAACCAGTCGAGCTGGCGGGGCATCAAGATCTGGGTGTAAAGCAGCCCCGCAGCGGCGCCGTGTAGCTCATAGTCGCTGCCGGCGCCGTAGCGAAAGCGATAGGGCTGATTTAAAAGGCCGTGCCAGGGGTGCCATACCTCGCCATTCTGATACTCGACCTGCAGGTCGACGGCAATCTTACCAACGTCGTGGAGCAAGGCGCCGTAGGCAATCGCCGCGCTCCAGGCGTCCGCTTGCGCGGCCTGATCTTCCGGTGCGGCGCCGCTGGGTAGCAGGTACGACTGGCGCAACTTCAGGCTGCAGGCCATCAGCTCTAGTCCATGGTCCAGCATGCCGCCGGGATAGGCATGGTGGTGGCTTTCGCTGGCGGGGAGTTGCTGAACATAGCTGGCGTAACGACGTATCGGCTCGAGGTAGAGCTGATCGAACTGAGGCTCGGAGAGCGCCGTGTATTGCCAGATGCGCTCCAGCAGCTTTCTCCGGTGGTCGGCACACAGCAGGGATTCAGCGGGGAGCGGGAGCAAAAAACCCTCGGGCGCTAGGGCGGGTGTGGGCTCTGCGGCATTGCCTTTTTGATGTTTGAACCACCAACGCTTCATCGCGTTACCTGCTTTGCTTTCAAAAGGTCCTTTTGCCTTTTCGGATAGGCCTCTTACCCTTGTGCCCCCTTACCATTGCCGCCGTTACCCTTTAACGCTTTGGTCCTTTTCGCAAACGCGAAAATGCGAAGCCTGGCACATCGGGTTACGGGCTGGACCGGAATGGCCTGTCCTTTTCTCGGGAGTTAGACTATCCGGCATTATTTGGGGGAAGGTAGCCTGATGACGTTGAGCGATGCCATTTTGATCGTGCTACTGGCCGACCGGATTCATGGTACTGATGCTGCCATTCGATCTGCGGCCAAGCGCTGCGCGAAAAGGCTGCCACGCAGTCAGCGCGATATGTTATTCAAGATTGGCAACAGTCCCAAGCCTCGGGAACTAGTAGGCCACGTTTGCCAGTTCTTGCCGGACTGATTAATCACTTAGATATGTGCACATTTTGACGGATGAAAAGTTAGCTGAAGAGCGAATTAAAGCTCGGCGAGAATCTGTGCCTCGGGTAATATCGCCACACATGCCCCAACTCTAGGAAAGACTTCATATGTCCAAACTTGCCGAATTCAAAGCACTGGAAGCTCAACTGGCTGCTCAACTTCAACAGCTGGACGCGATGAAAAACGATTCCGGACTGAAGCAGGAAATCGAGTTTGAACAAAAGCTCAAGGCCTTGCTGGATGAGTACGGTATGAACCTGCGCCAGGTCATCACCATTCTGGATCCGTCCAAGGGCGTGAGTGTGAGCACTTCCAGCGCCTCCACCGGCGCTCAGCGCAAGCCGCGTGAGGTCAAACGCTACAAGCACCCGAACAGCGGCGAGATCGTCGAAACAAAGGGCGGCAACCACAAGATTCTCAAGCAGTGGAAGCAGGAGCACGGCTCGGATGTCGTCGAGAGCTGGCTGCAGTAATCGCGTGCTCAATTGCAGCGGCCGATGCTCGGCGTTGCAGGCAAAACAAAGGCCCCGGTTGGGGCCTTTCTATTTGAAGTGAAAAGTCACGCCGTTAGCCGTTCGGTCGTCTCACGGGACTGATCCAGCTGCAGCGCCAGCAAGTACTCGGACGCTTCACGGGCCAGTCCACTAGCGCGGAAGATGGCCCGCTTGTCTTCCTTGAGTATTTTCAACCAGGACGCCAGGTATTCCTCGTGGCGCAACTCGCCCTGAGTGCCGGTGAGGGCGCAGAGAAATGCTGCACCCATCTCCGCGACCAACTCCTCGAAAGCGTAGGCTGCAGAGCCGAACGCGTGACCGCCCGTGATGCCTTCTCGGTTGAGGCGGGCGTGGTGACCCGACCAGTGCGTCAGCTCATGCAGCGCGGTCGCGTAATAGCTGCCGACGTCCACGAACTGGGCCTTGATGGGTAATTGAATGAGATCCCGTATCGGTAAATAGAACGCGTCATCCCCGTAGCGATGCTCGATGCGTGCGCCGCTGGCGGTCAACAGTCGCTCGGCAGGTGCATGATCGATGAACGCCACTGGATCTTCGCTCTCATTGTGGTGCTGCTCGTCATAGGGAAGTCCCTCGGTCTGCTCGATGTTGAACAGGCAATGCGTCCGCAGCAGCGCGAACTGCACCATCTTGATATTGCCTTGCTCATCGCGGACGACCTGACCCTCTTCGTCGTGCGCTTCCTTGCTCATGGGTTTGTACAGCACCGCAAGGGTCGATTGCTCGCCCTTGCGCACATGGCCGCCGGCCTTGCGCGCCTGGTTGTAGGTGAGCCAGCGATCCTGGCGATACCCACGCAAGCGCGCCTCGGCCCACAGCAGTGGAATGTTGATGCCGGCGTAGGGACGTCGGGTAATCGCGTTGATGGGAAAAGGCGAGTCATTCTGCAAGCCTGTAGTGGTCCAGGGTTTGATCCACGGGATCACCCCCTGATTCAGGGCGTTGACGATCTTGTTGGTGACGTCCAGGTAGATGTCGGACATGACGTTCTCCAGTGCAAAAAGGGGAACGCTGCCCGGCCGGGAAGGGTTCCCGGTGGGGTAGGTGGACAGTGGTGGAACGAGGTGTATCAGGCCGATGAGAAGTCGACGCCGATCTCATGTGGCAACCTGATGTGCAGAAATACGGGGCCGTTGCGCGGCGTCATCTGTGCTACCAATAGCTCTGGGATAGCGGTTAACGATGCTGAGTTGCCTTGCAGCGGTGGAGTGCGCAATCGCGTGAGCGGCAGGCGTAGTCGGCGACGACCTACACATGCCAAGGCGATGCCCATTACGGCTTGTAGGCGCTGTCCTGATTGCTCGACTTCGTCAGTAGCCGTACCAACCTCGGCGATGAATTGCCACACCCCTGGGCTCAGGACAATGGCGGGTAAGGAACGGTTCTTCTTAGACACTGGTGCCTCCCGGGAGCTGAGCTTGCGATGGCTTCACGAACAACTCGGGGAAGTCCCATCGCCACAACTCACACTGTGAACTAGGCGTGTCTAGGCATTAAAACGCGCTTTTCTGTTAGGGCAATACCCGATAAAGGGCAACGAGCAGTGCAAGTTTCCACCCGTTTCCAGCAAAGGCTTTCCATTCGAAAGGTCCAGATGAACGGCTGCTGTCGGCGTAAAGATTGAAGTGGGCGATATCCCAGAGAGGCACTAGCTCGTGCATCCCTGGGACATCGCGGGTGTTGCGAGAGCATTCAGGATTTCCCGGAGCGGGCAATCTCGGCAGCGATGTACAAGTGCGTGGATGTGGCTTCAACTACTAGCGACCCGTTGGTGCCGCGTAGGCTTTCCAGAACCGGATCATCAAGGTCGAAGTACTCGGCAAAATCGTCGCCACCGAATTCACTGCGTGCGCGATTCCACCAAGCGTCGAAGTCGTCGACGTCAGGGTTGCAGCCCATGGCGTAGGCGATGTGTTTGCGGCTACCTCCGTCGGGTTTGCTTTCACCGAACTCGGACATGAGGTAGACACCGTGGTCTTTGACCAAGACGACACGGCAGCCGATGACGGCCGCTTCGGTCAAGACGGCGTGAAGTTCAGTTCCTGTGAAGCGCAACATGGTGAGTTCCTCCAGGCAGTGCGGAGGAATGCCACCCATGCGGGAAGAATTCCCAGCACGGAAATGGAAAAGGAGCTTCAACGGAGCAGGGCTCCGTGAGGCAGATGTGAAAGAGCGCTCATCACCGCGGGAGCGGTAACCGGGCGAGCCACCGAACGCTAATCGCCCTTGGGACAACCATCACGGGAGTGACGTGGCCTTGAAGGTTGTGGCCACCTGGGGTGCTGGTTTTCCAGCGCTTGCCTGTCCGGTTTATCAAGCGGGTCGGCACAACGTCAATGGTGATTTTCAGAAGAGTGCACTGCATCAATCCATGCAGTACCACTGGCGATCAGCAGCGTAAACCAAGTGATCAACGGTCATGGAAATCCGCAGGGGAGGAGTAAGCTAAGGCTTGGATCCAAATTTTTCAAAGCGGTTTGACCGCACGTGCGGTGAAGTAAATGGAGGTAGGAAAGTGGCGACCCCAGCGTCTTCAAACCCCAGCCGTACTTCTTTCGGCAAGTATTTGATTCGTGCCGCAACTCGCGCGGGTCGATTGGTGAATCAGCTAGAAGCCAGCGTGCTGCATTCACCGATGTTGGCGAGCGTTCCGTTTGGGTATCGCCGGCTCGGTATGCAGATTGTTAAGGTGATTCTTTTGCTTGCTGTCGCATCAGTTGCATTCTTCCTGGCGGTCGGAATGGTAGCCCTATGGGCGTTTGCCGCGCTGCCTATTGAAGCGAATGATGATGAGCCTGATGTATTCGAGGTTAGCCATCCTCAGCATCGTTTCAAGTATCCAGAAATGTACGACGAACACGGATCACTTCGTTAACTGATTACTTGAGCTTTTGTACGCCTCCAACAACTTGTGATGTTCCCTTCCCAGCTTGGAGTTTGGCACTCTCTGCACCTTGAGTAAGAAGGCTCTGAACGTTGCTGCCAACGTTGTACCCCGCCCAGCTCATGGTTCCCAGAAAGAACATCGGGAGCACCAAAAACATCGCCCCCATCACGTACTCGATCACCTGCGCGGTGACCGTCCCATCCATGAACCCTGCCGTTGGCAATGTTAAAAGCGCCTGGTCCGAGGCAGAGACCTGGCGGTACAGCGTGTCGAGCATGCTCGAGTCGATCCAGCGGGCCAGCTCCCACCAAAACGTCAGCATATGCAGGGTGAACAGCGCGAAGGTGATCGTCATCAGCGCTTTGAGCTGATACGTGCTGATGAGCAGCACCAGCGGCAGGCTGATGATCGTGCCCATGATCAGGAAAGCCTGCACCATTGGCAGAGCAGCGCGTAGCGCATTCATTGCCGGGAAGTTGCTGAACGAGCCCAGGGCCAGGCCGGTGTTGGTCGCCAGGTTGTTGAGCCCCTGTGTCAATGAGCCCCCTCGGGCGCTGCTGCCGTAGTCCTGGAACACCTGACCAGGCGCCATGCTCAATGACTGCTGGCGGGGGCTAACCAGTTCACGCAGGGTGGCGTCTTCGATTTCGGCAGAGCTCCGCCCGGTCAGCCAGCCGCGCAACTGTGTGAGTAGATTGGGATCCACCACGGCGACCAGGCGGTCGCGCAAGCCGACCGTGGCATCGCTCCACCACTGCTTGCAGGTTGGGTAGCCCGCACCGTTGTCCAACCGGGGCAGGGAGGTGTCCCGCGTCTCGTCATACGGCCAATCAACCCGGGGCGTGCGCGAGCGATCCGTGTCGTAGTAACCCGGCGTATCAAGCAAGTAAGAAGATCCAATCCAAGACGCATCGTAGCTCTGCGATTCGTCTAGCTCAGGGCGGTTGGTAAACAGTCTCGAGCGCGAGAAGCCGTAGCAGTCGCGGGTGAAGTCCGCGACCTCCTGCAGCAGCACTTGGTCGTTGATCCGCGAGCTGTCGATCTTCATGCGCATCGCGCGGATATCGGGTGCGCAGGGAATCGACGCTGTGGCGGCGGCGGTAATGCCCTTGCTCATGACATGCACCAGGTACCACCACACCGGCACGTTGGCGGATTTCTCGCCAATGGTGTTGAAGGTGGTTCCCCAGGCCGTGTCAGCGGGTTTGGCCACCGATACACCACAGCGCTGGCTCGCCGCATCGTCGAAGGTTACGGAGGACAGGTTGAGTGGGAAAAACGGCATGCAGCCAAACAGGATGACGACGTAACTAATCCACAACCTGTTCTCGACGCGTGGGATCGACAGCAAGCCCTTGTTGCCCTCGTCGGCGCCCTGTTGGCGGGCTGACAACCATTCCTGCAGGATGATCGCCCCAAACGGCGCGGCGAACAGTCCGGTGTCTGCCAGCGTGTTCCAAATACCGTTGTTGATGATCCAGGCCAGCAGCGACAGGTAGTATTCGAGGTAGCCGTTGGTGCTCATGTTCATGGCTGCACCTCACACGCGCGACAGTTCGACCAGGATGATCGCGGCGAAGCCGATCAGGCCCAGGCGCAAGAGCCGTTGCTGGTCTTTCGAGGTTGGCCGCAAGCGGAGTGCTGCGGTCCAACCGGCGAAAATCAGGGTGTACAGTAAGGCTCGCCAGTAGGCGAGATACGGCGTACTCCCCCGTGCCTCCTTGATCCATTCCAGCTGGGGGCCGCTCAATTGCAGCGCCATCGAGGGAATCAGCAACATGACCATCCCGACGCCGAGGATCAGCAGGCCCCGAACGACCGAGCTCCTCACAGATAACGGCATCATGGCGTGCTCCTTCCCTGATCCGCTCGCTGTAGGCGGTCTGGGCGTGGATCGCGTTGGTCGATACTGCGTGAGGCATCGGCGCCACCGGCGTGGCGATCGAGGACCAGGCTGGCAGTGTTGCTGGCCAGCGCTTGGCGCACTTGCAACTCCGTTTGCAGCAGGCGGATCTCGCGCTCTAGCGTTTCAACGTTACTGTTGAGGGCGGTGGTGGCAGGCTGCGCCGACGCCACATTGGGCTCACGGCTACCGGCCAGCAACGTGCGCTGCAGCAGCATCGCCTTATAGATCACGCTCGACAGCGCGGTCTCGCTGGCCAAACGTCGGGCCAGCAGGTTCTGATCGGGGTCATCCCGCAGGCCTTCGATGACGCCGCGTGAGACCTGCAGCAACGGGCTGGAGACTTTGCCGAGGTTCTCTGGCGTGGGCTCCTCTGCGCCCGACAGCATGCGCTGCAAGCCCTCGAGGTGCTGGATGTAGGTTTCCTGGATCAGTGGCGTGAGTCCGGCACCCGCGCTGACGCGCAGTGTTTCGCAGTCATCGCAGGTCTCCACCTCGGATTCGCCGAGCACACGAGTGGCCCACTCAGCCGCCTCGTCGGGGGTCGACCAAGCCTGGCAAATCGCGCCGTTCTGACAACCTGAACCGACCGCCGAGGTGTCATCGACCGAACGGTTGTGCAGCAGGTTGTAACCCGCCTTGACCACGTCCGAGGTCACCCGGATCGGCGCCTGGCCATGGCCGCCGGCTTTCTGCCCGCCAATCCAGCTGATGCCGTTGTTGCCGTTGTTCGATTCGGTGTCCTTCACCGCAGTCACGGCATCACCGTCGGATTGCTCCAGGTTGTGCTGCATTTCCTGGTTCTGCGCCAGAGCTCCCCAGCCGGCCTGGTCGACCTTGTCTGCCATCTTCGCCGCCATCGCCTGGCAGGTGAGCTTGGAGCGGTCAAAGTCGATGCGCCCCTGCAGCACACCGTTACTCAGGAGTTCATACAGCCCGGGGTTGGCGCGCTGAATGATCATCGCTGGTAGCGACATCACCGCCTGGGTGGCGTTTTGAATCACATTGCCCATGATCTGCTGGAAACCCTGCGTGGCCCCGTTGAGCTGGTTCTGCAAGGTGTTGGAGAGGTTCATGTTTCCGCACATCATGTTCGCGCGCCAGGACAGGCCTACACCGAGTCCGCTGGGGCGGTAGAGCGAGGAGGGCGCGCCCGCCGCCGATCCGCCACCGATGGTGTACATCACCCGGTCGTCCAACACCTGTGCCTGGTCGCCCAAGTGGTAGCCACTCTCGGCGGCGTGGCCAGCGACGCACACGAAAAGACATACCAACCCGAACGAGAGGGTGTTCATCACTGGCCTCCATCAAAGTCGATGCTGAACAGGAAGGTCTGCCCCATGCGTTGGCAGCACCTGTACGGGCGCCACAGCGACCAGGCGTAGGCGCCATCGGCACTCTGGATCGTCGGGGTCGGGAAGATGGCGCAGGTGGTCTGCATCATCGGTACGAGCAACTGCCAGCGGTGATTGTTGATCGTGTTCTCCATCACCGGCTGCGGCGGCCAATAGCCAGGCGCTGGCATCGGCTGCAGTGGCAGATACACGTGTGGCTGGCCAACGCGGGTGATGAAGTCACTAGCGCGCTGCGCCATCACCGCGGCGGCCTTGAAGTCGTCGGGCTGTACCAGGAAACCCTGCCGTGGGTAGACGTTGCCCCACATGTTGCCAAGGGCCTGGCTACCGATCTCGCGCATACCCGGGATCAGTGCCTGCGGGTACACGGACTCGGGAATGGCGTGACGCCAGGCCAGCGGATCGAGCGTGCTGAGGTAGTAGGGTGCAAGCGGCACCGCACCGCTCGGACACGCATACCCGAAACTGTGGGCCAGGGCCGTCAGGGCAGCGCCGGCGGGGTGCCCGATGCCGTCGACATTCTTGAAGCGGGGCAGGTTGTTGCGCTGCGGTGAGGGTGTGATCAGGTTGCCCCCGCCTTGCGACAGGGGGGTGGGCGCCGACAAGGCTGACATCTCGCTCCAGGGGTTACTGCCGGTGTCGGAATAGCTCGACACCACCAGCTCGGGAATGAAATGCCGGACCTTGGGCGAGGTTCGCACCGTGCAGCCGAAAGGCGTACACAGCAGCCAGTAGCAGATCCCGACGACGCGGTACTCCAGGCACTGGAGTGACGTGACGGAGGCAATGATGGCGGGGGTGGTCAGCGCAAGGCACTGCTCGGTAGCCATGAGCGACGCGATCGCGAGGAAGGCGCGACCTCGGCCAGGTTTGCTCGGCTGTGGTGGTCGGCATGGGACATTCAGGTTCATCGGCAGCGCTCGGCAAAGGGCAACGGTGTGCATCCATGCGCCGAGATGCAGCATCGCGGATCAGGCAGAGGAGAGGGATGGACAAACCGAGACTCGGACGTTCGGTTTCTTCTGTCGCCAAGGTGATGCTGGGTTTGTCCAAAATAACCGCTGGAGTACAAATGTTCTCCTGTCGATTATTATTGATCAGCAGGCCCAGAACATTGTCTGTTCCGAGGTTCAGGACATGTCGCGAAGGCGATCGATTTCCGCCGCAATCCGAAGCGCGGCCTCCAGCTCGGACAGCTGATGCGCTTCCATCAGCCGCCAGCGCTGCGCCTTTTCCTCAGGCTCGGTCATGGCCAGGGCGAGGTACAGGCTCGGTGGTACCGCGCGAAACAGCGTCTCCAGCTGCTTCGACAAGACCACGCCCTCGGTGTATTTGCCCGAGGCCTTGCTCGCCGATAGGAGCAGGGTCTTCTGTGCCGGTGTGAGCTTCTTGAAGCGCGCGATCTCTTCGATCTCCGCCGGCGGCATGTTCAGGCAGATCCACCACTCGATCATGTTGAGCATGGTCTGCGCGGCGTCGGGGAAGTCGGCCAGGTTCTGCGTTGCGAGCCAGAACCAGGCACCGAGCTTGCGCCACATCTTGGTACCCTTGACCACGAAGGGCGCCAGCAACGGGTTCTTGGTGATGATGTGGCCTTCGTCAGTGACCATGATGATCGGACGACCGAGGTATTGGTCGCGTTCGGCAAGGTTGTTCACCGTGTTCATCAGGCTGATGTAGCTGATCGACATCTGCGTTTCATAACCCTCGCGGGCATAGGTGGCGAGGTCGACGATCGTGACATCGCTTTCCGGCCAGGGGGTGCCTGGTCGGTCGAACAGCGCACCCTCGAAGCCCTGGCAGAACAGGTCGATGGACTCGGCCATTTCCTGGGCCCGCTCACGGCGCTTGTCGGGCAGGTGGGCGTCGCTGGCTACCGCTCGGAGGGCATCCCGCACATGGCGCGTCATGACTTGCAAATCGCTGGCTGCACAATGCCTGGCCGCGTCGAGGATGCATTCGCGGATCAGGCTGCGGTCAGCCCGGGTGAGGCGGGCCTCTTCCTTGGCTTCGCCCCCGGTGATCATCAGGCGGGCGGTGATCTCCAGCTCGCCCAGCACATCACGCTGCTCGTCACTGCCCGAAGCGTCTTCATCCAGGTCTTCGGTTGACAGGCTTGCGACCTGATCGGGGCGCTCGATCAGCCGCCGAGCATCGGCGAAGGGGGCCAGGCTCAAGCCGCTGCCGGGTTTGAGCTGAACCTTGTTGACGGTCAGGCCGAGGGTGGCGAAGTAGTCGCCCTGCAGGCCGAAGGAGTTGCCGGCTTCGATGATGAACAGGCGCGGCCGGTACACCGCCATGACCTGCATCAGGATCGAAACCAGGGTGGCCGACTTGCCGGCGCCAGTGGGGCCGAACAACAGCAGGTGGCCATTCATGGAGCGGTCGAAGCGGGATAGGGGATCGAACGATAGCGGCGCACCACCTCGGTTGAAGAAGGTGATCCCTGGGTTGCCGGTACCGATGCTACGCCCCCACAGCGGCAGCAGGTTGGCGACATGCTGAGCGAACAGCAGCCGGGTGTACCAGTTGCGTTTATCCCGCGCGGGGTTGTAGACCATCGGCAGCCAACGCAGGTAGCTGTTGCAGGCGGCTACTTCATCGCCCTCACGCACCGGTTGCAGGCCGGCGCTGAGCAGTACGTTGGCGGCCTGGATCGAGCGCTGGCGCAATTGCGGCTCATCGGCGCCACGCAGGTACAGTGCCAAGGTGCCGCGGTATAGCTTGTGCTGGCGGCCAATCAGCGCGCGGGCCTCTTCCACGTCCTGGCGGGTCTGGGTTGAGGCCAGGTTTTCGCCGATGGCTTTGCGCGCCAAGCGGTTGAGTTGCTCCTCGAGCACATCCTGGGGTGTGATGACCAAGGTCAGGCTCATGACGGCCTGCTCGGGTAACTGGTCAAACAGGGCGTTTAGCGCCTCACCCTTGCGGGTCTCGCCGGTCAACTGGCCGATATGGGGTGGCCGGCGCAGTTTGTCGACCACCATCACCGCGTGCGGCTGCTGATCGAAATACCACAGCCCCTGCTCGCTGTCTGAGCGTGGCTCGTGGAAGAACAGTCGCTCGGCAAAGTCGTGGTCGAACGGTAGCGACAGCCCATCGCCGTCATCGGTCTCCGGGTAGGGCGCGCGTCGATAGAATGCCGCTGGTGAGTCGCCAGTGAGGGTGGGGGCTGGGTTGAACCAAGGCAGCAACCAGGCGTAGAAGTCACGTCCGTTCAGCCGACGAGGATTGACCCCGCAGGCCTGCAACGAGGCCACCAGACGGTCACAGGTCCTTCCCAGCAACTGAGCGGGGTTTTGCCCTTCGTCGTCGGCCTGGTCACCGAGCCAGCGATAGACCACTAGCCGAATCCGTCGATTGCTGCCGCGCCAGGGCAGGTGCGACACGACATGGTCGTCGAACAAGCCGCCTGGCTTGGCAATGGCATCGAGGTGGTGTTGCATCGAGGCGAGGAAAGCGGCGGTGAACGGTGTGCCTGTCGCCCGTGGTGCCACGTACTGTTCCAGGCGCTCCAGATACGGGGAAAAATCACTGTCGTCCTGACAGAAGAACTGCACCACCCAGGGTGCCTGGTCGAGCTCGTCGAAGCTGTCCTGCAGTGCATCTTCCAGCGCATCGCGTGCCGCCATCAGCCATTCGGGCTCACGGCCCTCGGTGCCGATCGGCTGCAACTCGAACACCGCGCCCACTGAGCGGTTGTCGTCGAGCAGAAAGCACTGCTCTTCCTCGAGGTATTCGACCCAGGGCAAGTGGTCGGTGAAGCTGGGGTTGTGTGCATACTGGGCGGCCTCATCCGCACACGTGGCGCGCCGACGCTGTGCCGCGCGCCAGGGCTGCCAGCGCGGCGGGGTGCGATCTGCATCATCGTCCATCACAGATCATCCAGGCGTTCGCCGGGCAGCGCGTACTGGACCTTCTCGTAAAGCGGAAATACGGTCGAGTAGCCAGGCACGGGTGCCTGTTGGGTACCGGCCAGGTGCGGGTAGACGTACATCACCAGATCAGGGTTAGGCAGGCGCGGGAACTGGGCGCGGATCTCGTTGGCGGCCGTACGGGTGTAGACGCTTTGGTCCTTGATCAGGCGTTCGGGATCGAGCACCGGCCGGCGCAGTTCGCCGCGAGCCTCCTGCAATTGCTGTTGCGTGCCGACCGCGCCGCCGCTGTTCCAGATATCCAGCATGGTGTGATCGCCATGGGGCAGCATTTCGTCCTTGCTGGTGGTGCAGCCTGCCAGGTGCAGGCACAGCAGCAGGCTAATCCAGGTCCAGTACCGAAACGGATGGGCGTTCATGATTCACTCTCCGGCCTTTGGGTTCGTAGTCGATGCTGATTTCGTGATCCAGGTGCAAGGCCACCTTGGCCCCCGGTGGGACGTAGATGGCGGCGAAGGCTTCGCCATAGAGCTTGTTGATCCAGTCGCGAATATCGCCGATGCCACCGCTGATGACCGAGTTCAGCGCGCTGTTGCCACTGTTTTGCGAGAGCCCCAGGCTGCCGCTGGCCGAGTTGATGAACGAAGTGTTGGTTTGCTCGCTACCCAGCGCGGCCGCGAAGCCGGCGCCGGCCGCAGTGATCAGGCTCTGGCTGCCCAGGTACTGCTGGGCGTTGGAGCGACGCTCGCCGGCGATGCAGGGGATGCCATAAGGATCGGAGATGTAGCCCAGTCCGCCGCGGATTTTTTCGGAGTCCGAGGTCTGGGCGCTGCTGCGGTTGCGACTGACCACCTTCTGTGGCTGTGGCACCGTGCGGACGGTGCCGTCGCTGAAGACAAAGGTGATCGACTCGACCTGGCCGCGCACGCAGGACAAGGTCCAATCGCCGGCCGCGGTACCGCTCATGACCGCGCCGACTACGTCCGGTAGGTCGATGCCGTTGGCGGTGAGGTTGTCCGGTCCCACCAGCACCTTGAACGGGTAGGGATCATTCACTGTGCCGTCCACCGGCACTCGGCCTATCAGGGCGGTCATGGCGATCGAGCCCATCAGGGTCGAGTTTTCCGGGAGGGTGTAGACCGGCTTGGCGCCCTCGGTCCGATCCTGAGTGCCTTCCAGGTCGCGCTCGCCCTTGGCCACGCTGCGCAGATGGTCCTGGCCGCGGTCGATGGCGTTGTTGTCCAGGCCATGTAGATCCTTGAACTTCGACGTCAGCGCCGACAACGGCCCCTCCGCTTTGCTGACTCCCTCCTGTCCGGCACGCGCATTGGATGGCTCGATCCACTGCAGCGCATCCGCCGGCGGTTGTGCTCCGGAGAATTGTTGCTCGTCACCCGGTTCGAGACCGAAGCCCACGGGTAGGTCGGACTTCGCGGCCGGCTTGCTGGTGAGCTGGTCCTTGAGCCGGGACAGCAAGCCCTGGGTCTCGCGGTGCTGCTGCTCGGCCTTCTGCCGGGCATCGTTGGCCTGCTGGCGCTGCTCGGTGACCTGCTGGGTGACACTGCTCAGCGTGCTCTGGATACGGCTGTCGATGTTGCCTTCGCGCGTGCGCAGCCGGTTATTCTCGGTCTGCAGGGTCTCGTTGCCTTTCTTCAGCGACAGCATCTCGCTGCGCATCGCCTTGACCTGGCCAATCAGCGTGGCCACGGTGTCGTGCGGCGTGTCGCCAGCAATGCCGAGGGCCTTGGCCTGCTCCGGACTGAGGGCGGTGTTTTCGGGGTCATGGGCAGGTTGAGCGTCCGGCGCCGCTACCCAGGATTTGCCGATGATCAGCACAATGCCCAGCAGGACCGCAGGTACCAGCCATTTCAGCAAACCGTTAGCTTTCATGATCGGCGGCCTCCGGTGCAGGAGGTGGTAGCAGCGCGTGCTTCAGGTCGCCGCCGCGGGTGACAAGGTACGCCACGGTGGTGTCTTCAGGTGTGCCGGCGTGTCCCAGGTACTCGTGCTGGAAGGTGGCGGCATACAGCGTGGCCTGCAGGTGACGCGGGTCCAGCGTGACCTTGCCCGGCCCACGGTTGACGATCTTCACCGCCGTCACCCAATAGTCCCCCAGCCGCCAGGCTGCCAGCCCCTTGATGGTCACGTGCTCGGTCGGCAGCAGTGTGCTGAATCCTGAGGATTCGCCTAGCGGGATTCGGCGCACACCAGGCAAGGGCGCCACGGTGCGCAGTGGCGCATAGAGGTTCTGCGCTGCATAGCGAGTCAGCACCACCGGTACCGGCGTCGCTACAGGTGCAGCATCCGTCGCGCTTTCCACGTCCGGGACCTGAGCTTGGGCAACGATCTTGACCGGCTCAAGCGACTCGCTGCCATCGAGTGCTTCGATGTCGACTAGGATGATGTCCCCCGACTTCACCGATTGCAGTTGGAGTCGAGTAGGGGGGATGGCTTCCGACGCTCGCAGGTACACCGTCCCACCGACCGACTGCACGCGTAGCTTTTTGGCGATCGCACTGGGTAGCCCGACGCGGACATCCTCATCCAACATCAGGATACGTTCCTGGCCCACCGTCAGCGGCACTGCCAGCGGCAGGCGGTCCCAGTACTTGACCTCGACGGCACCCACAGTGGAACACCAGCCGGTAATCGAGACCAGCATCAGGATCAAAACACGCATCATCATGCACCTCCGGGTAGTGTCAGCTTCTGCGGTGTGCCTTCGTAGCAGTCCAGGGCCAGGCCCCATTTGTTGTGCTCAGGGTCAACGTCGAAGCGCACCACACGCAGCGGATAGCGAACGACCACGCGCTTCACCGGTTCGGCGGCGTAGTACTCGTCGGCATTGAGGTCGAGCTTGACCAGCCAGCTGTGCTTATCCAGTTGTTTCACCCGCAGGTCGGGATCATCGCTATAGCCGCGGCCCAGCACCTCGTACACGCCGCGCACGCGGCCACGTAGTTCTCCGGCTGCCTTGCGGTACTCGAAGTCGCCATCGAAAAACGTCTTGCATGCGGGTGTCAGGTAGGGCTGCAGGGCGTAGATCGCGCGATGGTAGTCGACCTCGCCGTCGGTGGGCCAACGGTTCAGTTGGCCGAAGATGTATAGGGCAAAGGCATAGATATTTTCGGGCGGCACATCCCACCATTTGCGCGTGCTGCCAGAGCGCAGATCCGGCGGTACGTGAATGGTCAGTTCGAAGGGGGCGGACTGCCAGCCGTACCAGAGCCCACTGCACAGCAGCGCCAAGGTTGCCACGGCCAGGCGCAGGCTGTGGATATGCGCCTGCTGCGCATCCACCTTGTTGCGGAAACGGCTCATGGGGCGGTCCTCTTAAGCCGGTTCGTGCGCCGAACAGTCCACGGGCCGGAGTGCAGGATCAGGTATTGAGTGCCGATGCCCCAGTGCACCGCCAGCTGCCACTGCAGGCGTCGATACAGCCAAGTTTCCGGGCGGGCGCGTTTGGCCCGGCGTAGCAGCTTGCCGCCGCCGAGCAGCACCAGCGTCATGTACAGAAACATGCATGTGGGCAGAGTGGCGATGGAGGCGGTGGCCACCGCCAGCGGCCCGCCCAGAATCAGGCCCACCACTGCACCGACGATCAAGGCGACCCACATCTCGTCGTTGGTGAGGCCACGCAGGACCGCCGGATCATGGTTCAGGCGTTCTGGCAGAAAGGTCAGCGTGCCGTCAGGCAGGTAAGCTGGGGCGTCGGACATGGCAACCTCACAGGATCGTGGCGGCTTTGGTGAGGAACCACAAAATCACCACGACCAGCAGCGCGCCGACACCGACCACGGCGCCGAGATCCTTCCAGGTCTTGCGCTGGTTCTGCACGTCGGCATAAACGGTGAGCGAATGCCAGGCTACGCCTAGGAAGGCGAGGGTGGCGATCAACAGACCGAGCAGGATGCCGCCGTCATAGGCGTAGTTCTTGATAGTGTCGATCAGGCCCGATCCTTCCCCGCGGGACGGTGCCTCCATGGTCGGAAGATCAGCCCTGGCCAACGTCGAGCAGAGAAGCACCAAGCCGCCGAACAGTACGTTTGTATAGGTAGCCCGCAGCAAGAGCTGTGGAAGGAGGCAGCGACGGAAGAGTTTCATGGCAGGGTCTCCTGGTTACGACAGCATGAAAAACATCAGCACGATCAAGGCGAGGGCCAGGCGCAGCGTGCTGCCACCCAGAGCGCCGAAATTGAGGTTGCCGGCCGCCCAACCGCGGTAGCTGGTCCACAGCGCCCAGGCACACCAAAGCAACGCCAGTACCAGCACCGATGAGCGCCACAACACCGAGCTCAGCTGCGGGGTAAACCCGGCAACGGCCGAGAATGCGCTGAGTTGGGCGTCAGTCATGCTCATCGGAACGGCTCGAATGAGGCACTTCAGCACGGTACTGGCCGGCCAGTTCGACCAGGTCAGTCGGCTGCGCGCGGGAGGGCGACAAGTATTTTTGGATGCCTTGACGCACACGCTCAAGGTCCGCAACGAACCTCGGGTAATCGAAGCGATAGCGGGCTCCAGCATCATCGACTGAGTCGGTGCTTGCGCGGTCGGCCAAGAGTTCGATGGCAGTGATCTGCCGCTGTACTAGCCCCAAGTCGTCGCGCTCAGGAACGTTCTGCGCATTCGCCGTAAATGCTACTAGGCAGGCGATCATCAATAGGTGAGAGTGCTTTGCCATCACGACCTCCAGAGCTGTGTCTGGCCGCTATGGTGCCGAGGCAGAAAGACCTAGGTATTGAGATAAAAGGAAAGGCGTTCTCTCGAAATATCTCGCTGGGTTCTTCTCGACTTCGGTATGGCGTCATCTTGGGATGCGAAATGAGATGAGTGCATTACGAGATCTTGAATGATCCTCTCGCTCGCAAAGTCAGGGCTCACGTCAGCTAGCTCCCTTGTCGGGTCGCTTTCCCGATCGTCGAAGCTGTGTCTGCTGAACTTTCTTGAAAAGTCAAGGCGGTTTTGTCCTGAGGTGGGATGAGCTAGAATTCGCAGTTTTAACTTATTGTAGAGTCTGAAAATGGAACACCAGCCTGAAATTTCGCATCTTTCTGATGAGCAGGTTGAAGAGTTGTATCGGCGTTATATATCGGGTGAGCGCAATTCTGACTTGGTTGATGAATATGAAATTGATATCTCGCCTAATAGCCTGGTAAAGGTGTTTCCGCCAGTGCAATTGGCCGGTGTTTCGTGCCCTTATTGTGAGCTGCAAATGTATGAGCGGCGAAAAAGTAAGGGTGATATTGCATCTGGTGATACGGTTGGTTTTTGCAAAGGGTGCGATCATAAAGACTATTCGGTTGGTTCTCGGCGCAGGCAGAGGTTCTGTGCGTGCGGGCCCTGTAAAATAGCCCAGCAAAATGCCGTAGAGGAAAAGGAAAGGCTATTTCGTGAGAAGGTTTTTCAGTGTTGGGAACCTCGTATTGGCGAGGCTACTAGGTATGAAAAACTGGATCTTGAAGAGAAATGCTATCTCTTGGCACTGGTGAATGCACAGGCAGACTTAAATCGTTCGGTTGTCAAGTCTGTTGCTGAGCGCGGTAGGGATGTTTGGTTTGCACCTTCTCAAAGCTTGGAGCATGAGATTTTGGTGCTGCTTTACCGGCGTCGTATTCTTGCAGTCGACCCAGAGTCCCCAGTCTCAGCATTTGACTCTAATAATGTCGAGTCGGCAAATGTATTTGGCGTTCGCTGGATCATGAATATTGCAATCCAAGATGGCCGAAGGGCTCCGTTGGAGGATGTGCAGAGAACGATCCTTAAGGATCTGTCTGTTCCGGCTACGGGCTTCGACGCACACCAACTGAAAACCTTGGCAAAAAATATTCTTGTAGAACAAGCTGTCCGGCAAATTAATTATCAATGTGATCGATTGTCTTTGCCGTTTAGTGCTGAGAAAAAAGGTAGGGATGTTGTTGGGGTTCTGTTGGTAAATTATAGTCTAGCTGTGATTTGTTATTTTGCATATCTGGCGGCTCGCAGGGCTAATGATTACTACTTGGGTGGCAACATTAGCAAGACGCAGGCGTCAAATATAATGCCGGGAAGGATGGAGGAGTATGGTGTTAAAGCTGAGAGAGAGGCTTGGGATCTGACGTCTAAACGTTATCTTTCGAGCGATCCTAGGTCAGAGCTAAATAAAGTGGTTTTTGATCTGGTTTTGCGAGCGGAGGATGGTGGGTCATACGGGAAGATAGATGATTATTTCCTCTCGGCGCCAAAGGTTGAGGTTTCTTCAATGGCATCAGTTTTTAGCTGCCCTGTATGTGGGTCTAATGCGGTGCACGCAAACGTTAAAGAAAGCTTTATTGTTGTTGATTGTAAAGATTGTATATCTAGATCGCCGATTAGGCTCGTTGAAAAGGTTTAGTTAATTTCGATTGGGTGGATGACGTCTGGCATCTCGTTCGCGTCATAGATACTTTTTGAATGTGGTGATAGTGACTCCGACCATGCAACCAAGAAGCGTTGCGCATGGCAGAAGCACCCAGTTGGGATTCAGCGACCAGGGCAGGGATAGGTAGATTACCCATGGGCTGACCATTAGCGGCAACAATGTTCGTTTGGCTCGGTGATAGACAAAGCTACTCTCCCTGTCCGCCCCAAACTTGCGCAGGTCTCGGCGCATCAACCCGTCGACCATGCCAGTGAGCACCGCAAGCAAGAAAAGTGGCGTGGCCAAAGTGAGAACGGTTAAGCGCACCACGAAGGTGAAAACCGTGAACAGAGCCGCTAGCAGGTAGTCTTGCCCTGCGGCATAAGCTTGAGCAAGCTGTCCTTGCAGCGACGACTCCCGACTGAGTGTCTTCAGGTGGGTGTCGGATTGTGCCCAGCCTGAGCGGACCACAACCCAATCGTTAAGGCGCTCAAGGATTTTCGCGGTTGCTTGCGCCGGCTCCTGCACCAGCAGTGAGCTCCTGAAGTGGTTGCTGAGCCAGCCGAGTTCACTCAGCCACATGGTATGGCTGTGATGCCAGCCCTGTTCTGGCCAGAACCACAGCATGCCCACGAACTCCAGCAGGATGGAGAACAGCAGGGAAGCAAACAGCAGGCCGAGCAATCGCAGGCACAGCTCAAGCGTGCCGGAGATCAGGCCTGGTCGTCGTTGTGTCTGAGGCGGGTTGGATGGGGCTGTAGGCATAAAAGCTCCCAGGTGTTCGCGGGCGGCCAGAGGATCACGGGGCGTGTTTATGTCCTGGTGGTGGCATCTCGGGATCGAAATCGACTGTCGGTGCGCCGCCAGCGCTGGTCCACCAACTCCCTGCGTTGGCGTTGTAGGACTCGCGCATGCGCGCAGCCAGGGCCTGCAGATCCGCCGGCATCGCATCGTCGCTGGCCGGTTTGGGCAGCGGCATTCGCACTTTCCACAGTTGTCCGCCTTCCTGGAACGAAAACATCTGGCCCTTCGGAAGGGCGATGATGTGCGCCGGTTCGATCAGCGGCACGGCCGAGGTGGTGACACGGTCCTGCGAGGACGACGTGAAATCTGTATGCGCATCCGGATCTGCGGTGTCGGTTGCGCCGGAGATCAGGGTACGAGTCAGCACGTTGACCTTGGGCAGCTGATTGGTCAGCAATTCGGCGGTCGCAGTTTCACGTACGCGCAGCATCTGCAGGGTGTTGAAGTTGCCGATGACTTGGCCAGCCTTGGCCCGACTGCCGATGCGTGCCTCGATGTCGCTCAAGGTCTGGGTGTAGGCGGTGACCTGGATACCGGCACCGCCGCCCTTATTAATCAGCGGGATGAACTCGTCGCCCATCAGCTCGTTGAACTCGTCGGCGTGCAGGTTTATGGGTACCTTGTCGGTCGCGCTGGAGGAGTTCGGGAGACCGTGGTCGATGCCATGCTTGTAGATGTGCCCGGCCACGGAGACCAGGTCGGCAAACATCGAGTTGCCGACGGCGGCGGCGACCTCGGCATCGGACAGCGCATCCAGGCCGACGTAGACGATGCCGCGTTTACGGATGACCTGCAGCCAGTCGAAGATTGGCCGAGGATCGTCCAGGTCGGCATAGCTGGGTGCCAGCAACTGGGCCGTCTTGCCACTGGTGAGTTTTTCCAGCAGCGGCAGCAGTGAGGCGACGATCTTGTCGAAGTAGGTGCGGTCGTAGCGCACCGCCGAGCGCAGGCCATCCATCACCGGGTCGAAGAGGCGCTTGGCAGTCAGGTACTGCTCGATGGCTACGACGCGTTTTTCGCGGCCGATCATGTGACGTGGCACGTTCTTCTCGTTGAGCCGAGCTTCGAGATCAACAATGGTCTCCCAGGCCTGCGGGTCATGCCGGGCGAAGAAGTGCTGGGCGTATTCGATGAACAGCGCGTCGATGTTTACCACATGGCGCTGGATCTGCAGGTAGTCGGGGCGCCGGCCGAGCTCGATCAGCGCCCGGGCGATGATATTCACGAAGCGCCAGGCGAACTCGCGAAATGCCGCCGAGTTGCCTTCGCCGCTTAGTTGGCCGGCAATCCGAGTGGCGACTTCCGAGATGCGACCGAAACGGCCGATGGCGTTGTAGCGTGCGGAAATCTCCGGCCAGCCCAGGTGGAAGACGTAGAACTCGTGTTCACGGCCGGCGCGTCGCGCTTCCACGTACATGCGCTTGAGCAGGTCGGCATCGCCTTTGGGGTCGAAGACGATCACCACTTCCTGGCTTGGTCGGTGAATGTCCTGGGTGATGTAGACCTCGGCCAAACGCGTCTTGCCGACCCGGGTGGTGCCCAGCACCAGGGTATGGCCCACGCGTTCGCCCAGTGGCAAGGAGGCTTCCTGCTCATTGGGCTCGACGCCGTGCAACAGCGGTGAGCCGCCTACTGGCGGCAGCGGCCGTACCGGGTTGAATGGGCTGTCCCAGGCGGTCATCCGGGGCAGGAGGGAGAGCCCAGGCGGTGCTTTTTCCAGGAGGTGCTCCAGGCGGCGGGCCCACTGGTATGCGACCGACTGGTTGACGTAGCGGGCCAGTGCGGGGTCTTGTGCTTCGAGCAAGCGTTGTGTGTGCAGCCGGCTCCAGCGAAAGCCACGGCCCATGAACAGGCGCTTGCTGCTGACCGGTATCTGTCGGCTGGTCAGCGAATAACGGGGCAGGCGGCGGATGTTGCGCCGATAACGCAAAACAATACGGGCCTCGTTGAGGCGCTTGAGACCGAAGGCGGTGTAGGCCAGGGCCATGCCGGCACCAACCTCCGGTGACAGCGCCACCGCCCAGGGCGAATGCAGGCACAGCGCGCCGGCACCGGCACAGATGCCCACGGTGTACAGCTCCACTGCCGGGCGCAGCAGGGATTCCATCGCATGATCGCCCATGGCGCTACCTCACTGCTCCAGGCCGGTCGGTGTGATCAGTACCGGGTAGTGCTCCAGTTCCAGTCGCTCGGCGATGTCGTCGCCACTGACTGGCCAGATGGTCAACCCAGGTGCTACCGCTTGGATGCGCTGCAGCCCTGCAGCATCGGGGACCTCAACGGCCAAGCCGTTAGCGCCCAACTGCTTCAGCGCTGGCGCGTGCTGAGTCAGCCACGCCAATGAGGCGGCCTCCGTTCCAACCAGGAACAGCGGGACCA
The DNA here is from genome assembly GCF_001007005.1 of Pseudomonas sp. CCOS 191. Taxonomy (NCBI): domain Bacteria; kingdom Pseudomonadati; phylum Pseudomonadota; class Gammaproteobacteria; order Pseudomonadales; family Pseudomonadaceae; genus Pseudomonas; species Pseudomonas sp. CCOS 191. The sequence continues at coordinate 3,728,227 of NZ_LN847264.1, read as the reverse complement.
AACCAGGCAGATCCAGTACTCTGCGCGGCACCTCGCCCGGCGTAAGGCGCGAGCTGTGCACCGGCAACACCCAGTCCAGTGTGCGTGGATCGGGCCGTTCGACCGGCGCGGCCGATTCAGCGGCCATGACAGGGGGCGTTGGCACAAGCCATGCCCCGGCAGCCAACGAACTCAGCAGCCCGCAGATCAGTGCGCCCCGGCGTACGTCAATCATGAGCGTGGCCCTCTACGGCTGGACGTGGCGGCTTCAAGGTGCTGCCAGCGCTGGCTGAATTGCATGCGGTAGCGCGCCGCCGGGGCCCCACCCGCAGGCCGGTGGTAGCGACCGGCGGCGACGATCCAGTCACCGACGTCGGCGTAGTGCTCGCGCAACAGGTCGGCGGTGACGGCGAGGTTGCTACGTGGATCGAGGGCATCGCAGGCGGTGGGGTAACGCTCGGGGTAGTAACCCAGGTTGGTTTGCCCCAAGCCGACATCGATGCGCTTGGGATCATGCCGGGTGAGCGCCACGGTGAGTGCGCTGCAGGCCTGGTCACGGTTGGCGAAACGCTGCGGCGTGCCGGCCACATTCAAGGTCCACGGCCAGGGGATGAGCTGCCCACGCAGCAACGTACCGCTCTCCTGCTGGGCAATGGTGAACAACACCGAGGCCGGGATGCCGGCCTGGGCGGCGGCCAACTGGTAGGCCGGCGGGGGCAGGCCGCCAGCGTGGACCGCCGTCCCCCCAAGCAGGGCTAGGGCGAGGCTCAGTCGACGCGTTGCCATTTCCCTTCCACCTGTTGAAAGCGTGCGGGCAGGGGGCGGCTGGCGCCGAGGGTGAACCAGCGGCCACGGTCGTGATTGAGGGTGACCTGGCCGCTGCCAACCTGGGCAGGGGTAATGCCCACCTTGCGTGCCCATTGCCGAATGCGCGCATCGTCGCCCTGGCTGCCGACCAGGTAGACGTCCAAGTGGATGCCTGTGTTCAGCCATTGGCGGAGGCTGGCCTCACAGGTCGAGCACGGGTCTTCCACAAACACCGCATAGCGCGGGCTGCTCGACGGGGTTGCGGCATCACTCACCCCCTGTACCGGCAGCAAACCCGGGAACAACCGCACCCAGGCCGCGGTATAGGCTTTCTGATAGGCCAGTTCGCGCGCAGCACGCTTGGCTTCGAGGCGCACCTGCAGCTCGGCGTAGCGCTGACGCTCCTGGTCCGAATCGGCTTCCACGCCCAGGGTGGTCAGCGGGTCGAGTTGCGGTGACCAGTAATGCCGGGGACCGCTCTGCAGACGCTCGAACTTGGCCCATTCGTCATCGGTCAGGCCCCAGGCCTTGGCCTGTGCTGCGGAACGCGCTTGTTGCAGTGGGGCCCTCTCACTGGACTGCTGCTGAGTTTCGACCGTGGCGGGTGCGCTCCACCCCGGGCCTGTCACCAGGAAGATGGGAAGCAGGAGCAGCGAGAGGGTGGTGAACCGGACCATACTCACCTCGTTAAGGCAGGGGCAGCGAGCGTTCACCGAGGCCAGGCACCTGGAATACGGCCTGGTTCCGGCGAATGTCCATGAGCTGCCAGTCATTCAGACTGTCACCAGGCTGCAGCAGGTGGACGGTCGACAGGGCATGCGCGCCGGCCGGCAGGGCCGAGACAAATCTGACGTCGCCACGGGTCTCGATTCCCAGCAACGTGAAGGGCGGCGTCGGGGCTTGGGTTTTGGCGGCCTGTTTGGCAGGGGTCGCAGGCTGGGGTTGTGCGGATGTCGCAGCCGGTCGAGCCTCGAGGGTGTGGACCGCGGTTTCGGCGTCGCCCAATCGCTGTTCTAGCGTGACCAGATCGGCCTTGGTCGGACCCCGAGGTAGGGCTTCAATGGCCTTAAGCGAAGCGCTCACCCCATCCAGCTGTTTGTTCAACGTCGCGAAGGTCGCGTCCTGCTGGCGCTGGTGCTCCCCCAGCGAGTTCACTTGCGCTGGGAGTGCCGAAACGTCGGCGCTGAGTGCATCGAGATGCCGACGCAGCGCGGGTACTGGATCGGCTGGTGCATTTTCCGCAGCGACCGAGAGCCCGGTCAGTTGCTGCTGGTGGTTGTAGGTCACCGCGGCCAGAACGGCGGCGCCGAGGCACAGAGCCCCGAGCACCAGGGCCTGAAAGTGTTGGACCTTCATGGCGCGGTCTCCAGAGGCGGGAGAGGTGGGACGGGCACCGGTGCGCGAAGGGCGTAGCACACGCTGCGTCCGACCGGGTCGATAACGAGCCGCCAGGCCGGACCGCCGAGGATGGTCAAGGCGTCCAGCAGCGCCATCGGCCCAAATTGGTGCTGCGCGGCCGGCAGGGGGTGACTGAACAAGGTCGTGACCTCGGCGCGGTTGGCACAGAGTGAGTAGCCTGAGCGCTGCAGCACGTGGCGCAGGGCATCACCGACCGTCGCGTGCAGCGCCGGTGAAATCTGCACGGTGATGAGCTGAAACAATGGCTGGCGTTGCTCCAGCGTCGGTCGCGTGCTGACCAGGGTGTAGCGGTCCTGGCGGGCCCACGCCGGTGACTCTGACAACGGCTTGGAGGGGGTAGCCGGAGCGGCTACGGCCTTGGCTGGCGCCATCGGTGGGGTAATGGCAGGTGACGTGTTGCAGCCCGTCAGCGCGAGCATCAGGACAAGGTAAGGACGTACGGGCGTGTGCATGAGCAGGTCTCGACAGAAGTTGCCGACACCTTGGCAACGCGCGCGAGGTGCACCCACTGAAAAACCGAAATTGCCCACCCGGTTTAACTGACCTAACACATAAAAAAGGCGCCCTGCAGGGCGCCTTGGGTCAATCGTCAGTAAACACTGGCAGTCCTGCCAACGGGGCTGCATCGGGATCGAACACCAGAAAGCGCGTGTCGGCTTGGCCGGCCAGCAGCAACAGGGTCATCAACACTGGCGGTACCTGTTCATCCAGCAGGCGTGTGCAGACATCTGCTGCTGAGCAACCGGGACCTTCCACGTGAGCGCTGCGGTGCCAGGGTGTCGAGTACAGCTTGCAGCCGACGGAGCGGTTGCTGACCAATGGGAAACATTCAAAGAAGCCCGCCGGTCGTTCGCTGCGGGCAAGCTGCTCAAGGTAGGCGTACTCGTCGGCCGGTAGGTGAGATGCGCTGATCTCCCAGCTGCGGCTGTACTGGCCGGTGGTAAAGGACAGCTGCTGCATTAGGTGCTCCGCTGCTTCTTGGCTGGGAAGGTCGCCGAGGTGTACCGAGCCAGTCAACCGCTCGGCCGTGACCTGGTACAGCACGGTGGTAACCACACCATCCGCGGGCAACGGCATGCGAAGAAACCCAGAGACATCCTGGCCTTCCGTGATGACGGCACAGTCGTCATCGAACACGCAGGCCTGACAGTTGATGTGGTCGTCGCCCAAGTCCAGCTGGGCAGTGTGCAGCGGGCGGTAGCAGGGCGGGCACTGGTCGTCGTAGTGGATCTGGACCACGCGCTCGCAGGAGAACGCATGGAAGCCGCGGGCAAAGGGGTTGGGGGTTGTGTTGAGCATGGTGGCGCTCCAATTAAAAGAGAACGCCACCCCATGCAGGCGGTGGCGAGAGAGAGGGTTAGATCCAGCCATATTCAGCCAGGGACAGGGGCTGACCTTCGCCAACGATGATGTGGTCCAGAACGCGGACCTCGACCAGCGCCAGCACTTCGATCAGGCGTGTAGTCAGTACGCGGTCGGCGCCGCTGGGCTCAGGGCAGCCGGAGGGGTGGTTGTGGCTGAGGATGACTGCGGCGGCGTTGTGTGCCAGTGCCTTGACCACCACTTCACGGGGGTACACCGAAGCACCGTCGATGCTGCCGAAAAACAATACCTCGAAGTCCAGCACGCGTTGGCGTGAATCGAGGTAAAGCAGGGCAAACACTTCGTGGTGATAAGGCGCCAGGCGCAGCTTCAGGTAAGACGCGGCGTCGGCGGGTGTCATGAGCACTTCGCCGCGCTGGAAATAGCGTTGGTCCAGCAGCTGCAATGCTTCGTTGATCAATGCATCTTCGTGGGCGCGCTGGATTACGGCGGGGTCGAGGGGCTCGACCAGGGTCAGTTGGGTGTTCATGGGCAGAACCTCGTGTGCGGGAGCGCTTCGGGGGAGGGCCTCCGGTGGATAGGATCAGGCGGTTACAGCCGTGTGAAACGATGGCGGGCGCCGTGCAACGTGGAATGGCAGGCTTCGCAGAGGCGAGTGGAGTACGGATCGATGCCGATGCCGGTGTGCGGATCGAAATCAGCGCTGAGCGGCAGCAACGCTTGCACCGCCTCACGCATCTGCGCGACTCGCTGGTCGACTTCGGCCTCGCTGTAATACAGCGACACGGCGCTGAAGTCGTCGTAAGCAACCGCCTGCAGGCAGTCTTTGCAGAGCCAGAAGCTTTCCATGGCAACCTCCGACGCGAATGAACAACAGGCGCTCCCAAGAGCGCCTGTTGTTGGCGGTCAAACTGCCTCAGGCAGATTGAGTTGTTGCGGTGGAGTTACGGGCGGCGGTCGGAGCTGGCAGGCGCTGATCGGAGTCACCGTCAGTACTTGGCTTATCCCCATCCGCCTCCGCAGGCTCCATCGCGTCAGAGGCAGCGTCGGTGCGGGCGGGCGCACGGTAGCTGAATTGGCCATCGACCTTGATCCACTCGATGAAGATCAGGCGGCCTTTGAGGCTGGCGCCGGGTTGCCCCTTGCGTTCGCCTTTCTCGTACAGGAAGGGATCTACCCAGAGGTCGCCGATGCGAAACGCAATAAGGACTTTGCGTTCAGCGCGGACGTCTTCGAGGTGTTCACGGATCAGCCGGTCGGCTTCACCGCTGGCGACCTTGCAGTCGAAGCGGGTGTACTCAACGTCGTCCGAGGCGCCGTGCAAGGCGGCGATGTCGCAGGCCATGAACGCTTGGCCACGGCGAACCGGGACTTCGCGGACCCGGTTCAGGTAACCAATGCCTTGAGTGTGCAGGTTGAAGTAGGTGGTGGGGGCGTTATTGCTTGCAGTGGTCATGGTGGAGCTCCTGTTCAGCAGAACGCGGACATCCACCGACCCTGGCGGCTGGTGAGTTCCGCAAGGGGTAGGTGCAAACACATGATCGGTAGAGAGGGCGCTCATCACCGACAGGTCGGTGACCGTGCGAGCTGCCGAGCGCGAGTCGCACTTGGGGAGAACCACCCGAATCGGGCGCAGCCTTGAAGGTTCTGGCGGCCTGGGTGCTGTCAACGACAGCGGTGTGCAGCTCATCTATAAAACGCAGCCAACCCTCCGTCAACCGGGGATTTGGGATGGTCTGGACGGGCGGAATTCGGTGGCTTTCAGTGGATTTTCAGTGGCGAAAAAATAGCCCGACGGTCATCAGGCTAGGAGGAGGTGGACCACCTTTGATCCGGCGATGTGACACCGGAGTTCGTCGCAAACTCTCCGCTGTCGATACACCTGATCAACCGACCCTTGTCGTGGCCTGGGTCGGAATCAACTGGCACGCATCCGCGCACAAAAGGTGCCCAGTGTTTCGCCGGCGGGCACCGGAGTTGAGCATCGTCGCCGAAGCGGATGACCCTTGAGGCCTGGCACAAGCCGCATGGGTCATCCACCTGGGAAACTTGGAACGCTGAGAAGTTATCCGCAGAGGCGGTGAAGGGTGGCTCCGAACTCTACGAGTCTGACCGAACTGCCCGGAGCGAATCGGTCTGGGGGCGCCAAGTGGCGTGGGGCAAATTCACTACACCAGCGCGGCGGTGCGCCGTCAAGTCATGTCTTCTTCGGGCGCTTGGTTTTGGCTACCGGCTTGGTGCCCTTGCATTCTGGGTAGCGGATGCAGGACCAGAAGCTGCCGCTGCGGCCTTTGCGCTGGCGCATGGTGCTGCGACACTCCGGGCAGAGCGGTCCCTTCGAGGGGGGCGGCTGCAGGGTGAGCGAGGCGTTGCTGCGCACCAAACGGGTCAGCCACTGCGCCTGCTTGGCAAGAAAGCCCTCGACGCTCAACTGGCCCGACTCGATGCGCTCCAGCGCCTGCTCCCACAGCGCCGTCAGTACCGGGTCGGCTACTTCCGGTGGCACCGCTTCAATCAAGGTGTGCGCCGCAGCCGAGGCCGCCAGGCTGCGTTTCTTCTTGGTCAGGTAGCCGTGGTCGATCAGGCCTTGGATGATGGCCGCGCGGGTGGCTTCGGTGCCGAGGCCGCAGCTGTCCTTGAGTGTCTGCTTGAGCTGCGGATCGGCCACCTGGTTGGCGATGGTTTTCATCGCCTTGACCAGCGTGCCCTCGGTGTAGGCTTTGGGGGGCTGCGTGCGCTGGGCAATGGCGGCTGCGTCAGTCAGCGCCAGCGAGGCAGATTCGCGGAGCGTAGGCAGACGTTGTGTCTGCTCGCCGGGCTCATTGCCATGGGTCTCGTTGATCACCGCTTTCCAACCGCGCATCAGGATCTGCTTGCCACGAGCGAGCAACTGATCGGCCTGGCTCTGCAGCAGCACCTGGGTCTTCAAGTATTCATGCTCAGGCAAAAACTGCGCGAGGTAGCGGGCGCGAATCAGCGCGTAAACCGACTGCTCGCGCTCGGACAGCTGAGTGAAGTCGAGCGTGATGGCGGTCGGAATGATGCCGTGGTGCGCGGTGATCTTGCTGCTGTTCCAGGCGCGCGAGCGGCGACACGGATCCAGCTCTTTGATGACCTGACCGAGAGCAGGGGTGGCGGCCACCAAGGCATGGAGTATGCGGGGCACCTCATCGAGCATGCTCTCGGGCAGGTAGCCACAATCGGTCCGCGGGTAGGTCGTCGCCTTGTGGGTTTCGTACAGGGCCTGGGCGATTCCCAGCGTCTCTTGGGCACCGAGCCCGAGTTTGGCCGAGCAGACTTCCTGAAGCGTGCCGAGGTCGAACGGCAGTGGCGGGCCATCACGGACCTGCTCCACCTCAATGGTGTCAATGCGGACCGCTCCGTGTTGGCTCAGGCGCAGTGCGACTTGCCTGGCGGCCGCTTCATCGATGCAGCGGCCCTCATCGTCGCAGACCGTAGTCGGAGGTTGCCAACGGGCCTTGAAGCTCATGCCTTCTGCCACCAACTGGGCGCCGACGTTCCAGAAGGGTTGCGGCACGAAGCTCGCGATGGCCCGGTCGCGTTCGACCACCAGGCGCAGGGTTGGCGTCTGGACGCGGCCTACCGGCAGCACACCATCAAAACCGGCACGGCGGCCCAGCAGGGTGAACAGCCGGCTCAGGTTGATACCCACCAACCAATCGGCGCGAGAGCGGGCCAGCGCACAGTGGTACAGCGGCAGGGTCTGTTCGCCCGGACGTAAGGCGGCCAAGGCCCGGCGGATCGAGTCTTCATCGAGGGCGGAAAGCCAGAGGCGCAGGATCGGTCCCTGGTACTGACAGCGCTCGAGGATCTCGCGGGCGATCATCTCACCCTCGCGGTCAGCATCGGTGGCGATGACCACTTCGCGGCATGTACGCAGCAGTTGGTCGATCGCCTTCAGTTGGCTGGCGACCTTGGGCTTGACCACCAACTGCCAGCGGTCCGGGATGATCGGCAGGTCGTCCAACGACCAGCGTTTGTAATCGCCATAGGTTTCAGGCGGCGCGGTTTCCAGCAGATGGCCGATGCACCAGGTGACGGTGACGTTCTGGCCCTGCAGGCAGCCATCGCCACGCCGGCTGGCTTGCAGTACTCGGGCAATGTCGCGGGCTTGGGACGGTTTTTCGCAGATGAACAGGCGCATATGCGGGCCCTCTCGGTGGGTACCGACAGGGTGGGGGGGTGGTGGTGGAGTACCAGGATAAAGCCGAAACCGGGGGGATCGGTTCGACGTGCCAGCGCAGGGACAAACCCTTATTTGCGTTGCTCAAGGTGGGTGACCAGCGTTTGCAGAAACTCCAGGGAGAACTGCTTATCGGCGCCACCCAGCTCCTTGAAACGTGCATGGATCCGACCAGAGTGAGGCTGATAAGTTAGCGATCAAGGCCTACGAGCGGTTCATGGCTACCTATCTGGAACCGGACAATGGGGAGGCGCGCGCTGTTGATTGCTTGGGTTCAGGAGAGTCCGACGGCCTGGCGGGCATTCCTTGCCCTGGATCAGTGCCTGACGGAGGTGAAGCAGTTGCTGGAGAGTGGGCAGTGCGGGGAAGCTCGGTGAGATGGTTAGCGTAACGAGCGTTAGTGCTGCTCGCCGGGTGAACTGCGCATTCCCTGCTGTATCGCGCAGTGTGCAGTGATTCCACTGAGTTCCACGTTCACCCGGCCTTGCGCGTGGCTTTCTTGCCACCGCCTTTACGCGTGGTGCTGGTAGTGTCCTGCGTTTTCTCGCGCATGGAGACCGAGACCAGGCGGTGCGGCAGGATACCAATGCGCCGGGCCTCGACCTTGAAGGTCACGCGCGCATTGTCCTCGCTGTCTTCCCACTCCTCCTTGACCGTGCGGCCTTCGACCAGGACGCGCATGCCTTTCTGGTACAGGGTGCTCCAGTGCTCGGCATCGCGGTGCCAGAGCTCGACCGGCGCCCAGTAGCCGCCACGGTCCTCGTAGCCGCCTTCACGCGGTACCGGATTGTCGAAATAGACATTCAGCCGCAGCAGGCGCCGCGGCTCATCCGGGTTCGAACTGAACTCCTGGAATTCCGGAACGCTGCCGATGTTGCCTTCACCTACAAATAACGTACTCATGCGGGTCACTCCTCGGTGGGGAAACGGGTCAGGGCGAGCTCGGCGGCCTCAAGCTTGCTGGCACCGGCGACGGCCTGGCGATACAGCGACTGCAGGCTGCTCATCTGCAGGTTCAGCACCACGCGGTTGGTCTCCAACTGATACAACGCTTGCCGCAGCTCAGGGTGCAGATGCGGATGAACCACCGCTTCCTGCCACACCTGCACGCCCATGCGCTGAAAATCCGGACTGCGCCAGCGCAGGAAGTCGGTGCCCGTCGCGCTGTGCTGGACGACCAGTCGCAACTCCAGCAGCGAGAAGGGGGGCTGCGCCATGATTGCCAGCATCACCGCCATCAATTCGGCGACCTGGGTGCGCAGGCGCAGGATCATCGCGGCGAACTGCTGCAGCTCCCCCTTACCCTTAAAAGGCTTTAAAAGGCCTTTTAGGGAGGCACCTTGTGCGAACGCGCGATAGGCATCCGCTGACAACCGCCGGGCAATCGCATCGGCCAGGGTCATGCCTCACCCCCTTCGGCCGGGTCTTCCGGCGCAGGATGTGCCTCGGCCTCCGGCAGGGCAGGTTGATCCGGCTCATCGGGATTCGACGTGGCCTGACTTCGCGCGATGGGGGGGGCGAATTGAGAGCGGCGACTGCCTTCCAGAATGTCCTGCGGTGGCAGGCCGAATTTGTCGATCGCTTCGCGAGCACGGGCGTTATTGGCGGCCATGTCATCCCGACTGACCCCCGCCAGACGATAGCGCTGAGCCAGACCGAACAGACTGCGCAGTTCGTGGGCGCCGTGATCGATCCAAGTTTCCATGTCGGGGCGGCCGATCAATGCCGTGTGGTGGGCGAGCAAAACGCGGCGCACCAGGGTGTCGTAGTCGGTCAGCAGGTAGACCGCAAGAAAGCCCAACTGGCTGCCGATGAACAGTGGCAGGGTGACAGGATGGATATTGAGGTTTTCGCCGATATCGATCTGGGTCGGCAGGGCGCGCTCCACCCGACTGACCTGTTTGGTCAGCCCACGCATTTCAGCCTTAGCCTGCAGCAGCTTGTCCTCCAGCTGCAGCATGAACCAGTCGGCGAACGGGTCATCCTGGCTGCTGGCGTGCTTGAGCAGGTTGGTGACGCCGATGTAACCGGCCATGCCCATGATTGCGTGTACCCCTTCACGGCCCATGCGACCTTGCCACAGACGCGCCGCATGGTGGGTGTGCAGGGTGAGGGTGATGCTGCTGCGCAGAGAGCCCAGGTTGAGCTGGTAGTGATCGGTCATCGCCGGTACCTCGCCGTCGGAATGACGCCGACGATGGGCCGATCCGGGCAATCCGACGCGGATCAACCCGAAGGTGGTCCGCTCGTAATTACAGGCTGGACCTCCTTGGATTCAATGGCATGGGCATCAAATCCACTGAGATCCACCCCTAGGTAGCCACAAGCGAACTGCGGCAGCGTTGCTTCAGTTCCTCCAGGCAGGAGAGGGCGAGTGGCGATGCAGTGCGCTGACCACCGCCCTTGGATCGCTCTCCGGACGGCTCCGCTGGCGTGGCCTTTGGTGTGCGCGACGGTGCGGTCGTTGCCTCGGCGCGGGCCGCCCACAGGGTGAACTCGCCCTGACAGGCACGTTTGATCAAACCCATCAGGTAGGCGACGGGTTTTCGGATCTCACCGCGTGCGCAGCGCACCGCCGCTTCATTGATCACCGCTTGTTGCTGTTCCGGCTCGAGCTGGCGCATTGCCTGGGAGGCCATGCGCCGCTCGGTCGGGGTCAGCGGTAAATCCTCTGGCCACCGGGCTCGTCCGAACTCCACCTGCGCCAGTACTGTACTTTTTTTGCTCTGGTCTTTCTGTACTGTACGGCCGGCGTCGGCATTCCGAATCACAGCCGAAACCGGTGCATTGCCGCAGGGTTCGGAATCGGTGGCCGAGGCGTGAGCATTCCGAACGGGGGGGCGCAGACCAGGTTCGGAATGTTGCGCCTGCGCGTCTTCGGCTATCAGCGGCAGCGTTTGCTGCTGTGTCGGCGGCAGTGAGCCCAGTTTGTCCTTGTCGTCCTGGGCGACGTGCGGGTCAGCTTGAATTTCGGTCAGCACACGCTGCGTCACATCACGCACCCCCTTGGTGGCATGGCTGAGGTTCTGTTGCAGCAGCCCCGCGTAACCGCTGTCCAGCTCGAGCTGCTCGGCCGCTGTCAACGGATCGCCGTGCAGTACGTAGACGCAGCCACGCAGACAGCCCCAGGCGTCGCGCGAGCGATCGACCAGGCTGAGCCAGCGGGTCGTACGCAGGACGTTCAGTGCGCGGGCGATGGTCTCGCGCGACGCCTGGGTACCACAAGGGCTGGTCGCCAGGTAGGGCTGCAGGTCCTGGTAGCGCGGTGTTCTGACCTGGCGCTCGGTGATCAGCCAGTACAGGACCTGCCAGGTGTTGCGCTCCAGCGGGGTTAGACGGCGGTCGAGGAGCAGTGCTTGCGGCAACGGATTGTTGTCGCCGTAGTAGATTGTGCGCAGCGCGGGTTCCGCCGCCGCCGCTTGCTGGGCCTGGGCAGCTTGGCACTCATTTCGGCGTCGAAGAGCGTCGTAGCACTGGCGCACCACGTCCTGCCAGTCCACTTCGAAGAAGCTCAGCATGGTGGGTCTCCGTACAGTTCGACCTGTTGCCAGACCAGCGTCAGGCTGATGTGCTGTTCCTCGGCCAGCATCATCATGGTGTCCAGCGGATCGTTATCCGGATCTTCCTTTCGCAGTTGGGTCCAACGGTTCCACACGGCGTGCTCCTGAGCTTCACTGAGCTGGACCGGCCGGCCGCGGTGGGTTTCGATCTTGAGCACACGTCGGCGTAGCGCCGTTTCCGAATGGTCCAGGCCGAAGTAGCGGTACATGATGGTCGAGCTCGCGCCGAGCTTGAGCGCCCGATTGATCAAGCGTTCGTTCTGCTCGTCACGCTCGGCCTGAACGATCAGGCGGCGCAGCACGGTGATATCGACCTTGACTTCGACCCAGGCAATCGATGAATGCGCCAGGTGGGACAGTGTGGTAGGTGGTAGCGATTGCAGGACCTCGATGTCCTCGTCGGCCAGGCCCAGCGCTTTGCAGCGCTGCAGACGGCCATGACGCAGCTCATGCAGCACCTGGTTCAACATGGCATGGTTCAACAGATTGAAAGTCGTACTCATGAGGCGGCTCCTCACTTAACGCGTGGACGACAGCGTCAGTTTGATCAACTGCCGGGCGTGGCGGATCAAGGCGTACAGCTGCTCCAACTGGGTATCAGGTAGTCGTTCTAGACCCACGGTCAGGGCCGGGCGTTCGGGCAAGGGCAGGTCGTAGGCGCCAATCAGCAGTTGGCCAAACAGCGCGGCCGGCAGCTGCTGGCGTTGCTGCCAGGTCACGTCGTCCTGCAGGCGCAGCAGGGCCGAGAGCACTAGCTGAATGCCGGTGTGTCTAGGGCTCAGCTGCTCGCCATGTTCAATGGCCAGGGTGAAACCCAAGCCCTCTGCGTGTGTTTTGACCATGGCACTGGCATCGGCATATGCGGCCAGGTCAGCCGCCAGGGCAGCACAACGCTCACGTAAGGCGTAGATGTCATCCTGTACTGATGCGAGAGGTGAGGTGGAGCCATGCGAGGACTCGCCGACCTCAAGAGCGTTTGGCCGCCTAGCAGCAAGCGGGTCGCCTTCACTCAGCGCCTCGCGGATATTGGGAAGGCGTGGAGCCTTGGCTGCCGAGGTGTTGTTCGCGCTGCTCAGCGGCTCAGGTGCGGGCAATTGATGCGCCGTTTCTGCTTCATCTTCGATGGCCGGTGGCTGGGGGAAGGCTTCGCCTGGTGAGCATTGCGGGAGAGGCTGAAGCGCGTCTGAGGGCGGCGGTGAGCGACGCGTTTCCTGGTGTATTTCCAAGGTGAGCAGGCGGGGGGTCTGCTTCAACTGTACCGCCATCTTGGCAACCAGTTCATCCTGCAGCTCACTCCAATTCAGCTCGGGCTTATCACTGTCGAACGCCGACAGCACTTCGAACCACAGCAGCGTGAATTGTTGAACGCCCCCCAAGTACTGATTCCAGATCGACTCCGCTCGGCTCCGCAGGTTGATGACCCGGACGATGGTGGGCTTGCCAAGACCTGCATACAACGCCTGTGGGATGACCGGAAGCAGGTGCTCGAGCGTGTCGAACATGCGGCTGATGTGCGATTGTGAAATCGGGTAGCCACCCTTGCTCAAGCGTGCAGAAAGTTCACGCTGACTGAGGGGGACATCGGGCTCCTGCAACATCTCCTTAAGTTTCGCCACCGCGAGTGCTCGTTCAATGAATGTGAGCTGGCCATGCAGGTCACTCTCGGCCAAGTGCCCGATCAAGGCATGCGACTCGGACTGCCAAGGGCGGAACAGGCAGTGGATGTGAAAGAATCGCTCCTCGCGGGTTTCCTGCCAGAGTTCGCCGAGGATGCTTAAGCGCGTGTTGCCGCCGTTGCGGATGATGAAGTGCGGCTCACCCGGGCGACGAGTTATCGCGGGGGGCTGATCCAGTCCGCGCTCACGGATCGAGGCTTTGATTTCGTCATACAGCGGGTTGCGGACCACCCGCGGATTGAGTTCGTACGGGCGCAGTTGTTCGAGGCTGACCACCAGCGGTGTGTCCCCGAGGGGCATGGGCGTGGTGTCGCGACCCTGTTTCTGCGGAAAATGCGCTTGCTGCAATTGACGCGTGATGTCTTCGGAAGACGGCGACTTCATCACAGAGCCTCCCATCAGCCGTGACGGCTGAGTCGACGGCCAACCACTGACGCTTGGCCGGGCGCATGCGCGCCCGATTTGGTAAGTCGCTGCGCCCACTGCGGGAGCAACTCGACGGCCAGTGCGCGCATGACCGCTGCGGCGCAAGGGCCGCGGCTGCCGGAGGATGGTCTGGGTTCGACGCGGTGCACGGGTAGTCCCAGCGAGGCGGCATTGGGGTAGGCCACACGGTCTGGAATCACCGTGGTGCAGACGCTGACGTGAGCGTCACCCACGAAGGACGCCTGCAGGCTATGCATGATCAAGCGCGTGTCACGGCGATTGGCGTTGACCTGGTTGAGCAACAGCTTCACCGACGGCAAGGTGACGCCCAGACAGCGGTAGGGCTCCAACTCTTCGAACAGCCCCAGGGTGCCACGTCGCAGCTCGCGTGCGGGGAGCATTTCTGGGGGGACCGGGCACAGGGCACAGTCGGACGCGAGGATAACCATCTCCACGACGACACTGCGCGCGCCTTGGGTATCGATGATCAGCACATCGTAGAGATCCTCGAAAGCCGACAGCAGGTTGCGCAGGCGCAGGCGACCATCGGCCGCATGCAGCAGCAGGGTGCTGATGTGCCCGGCGCGGTCATTGGACACGATCAGGTCCAAGTGCGGGATGACGGTGGTGGAAATGACCTGTTCAGGTGCCGTGAGTCGTTGCGCGATGAGTTCGTAGCTGCCGGCCTCACGGGATTCGCGCAGGGCATAGTAGCTGGACAGAGTCGGCTGGCTGTCCAGGTCCAGCAGCAGGACGCGAAGGCCCGCATCGGCGAGCACACCGCCCAGGTTGGCGGCGACGGTAGTTTTGCCTGCGCCACCCTTGGTCGAGATCAGCGAGAGGACGTCCATGACGTTACTCCCTGACCGAGAGTCGATCCTGGACCCACTGCTCGATTTCCAGTGAGTCCCAACCGACGGCGCGGGTGCCAATGCGCCGGCATTGTGGGAACAGCCCGGCTTTCATCAGGTTGTAGATGTGCGAACGCTTGAAGCCGGTTTTCTGTTCCACCTCATCGCGGCGCATGATGTGGCGGTCGGCAGACAGTGGGGCAGGGCTGCTCGGTTGCATGATGTCACTCCTTAGCACCATGTGGTGCGCAGTGGGATGTGACAGTCAGTGAAGGCTCGTTGGAGTGGAAAATCATTGCCAGGCAATGGCAACAATTGCCTGGCAATGGCGCACTAACCCTGTGTGGCTTGGGTTAAAAGACGCCTAGCCTCTGCAAATTTCCGATCAAGGGTACGTTTGCTGAGGCCCGGTATTCCTGGGAATTGGGAGGTAATGGCGTCTACCACTGCGGATTGGTTTTTGTAGATTGATTGTATTTGGCCGTGTTGCGATTTCCCTACAATGACAGCTAACAGTGAACCAATTATCCTATAATAGAGAAAAGGCTCAGATGGCGTGCTTGATGGTTTTGTTTTGATCGCTAGGTCTGAATTTTGTTGACCTTTTATGGATGTTTTTTTGACCAGTTCCTCATAGTCGCGGGAAACTTTTTTCAGCTCGCGCTCAGCGGCCTCCAAGTGGGCCGTCAGTGTTAGATAGGTTGCGAGGCTGATGCATTGAGTGTGGTCATTTTTAAAGAGAAAACCTGGTTTTTCATCTGGGTAGTAGCGTGCAATCCAGACCCGAAGATCAGAATGGCGGATGGTTAAAAAGGCTCGCTCAATCCGGTCGTGTGCCTCTACTGGGTGACCTAAGTAAGTAGCTGGCAGCTCGTGACAATCAATTGCATCGAATATACGTTCTGCATACAAGTGCAAAGACGGCCACTGGGGGAAATACTTGAGTAACTCAGCTGGGTGGGACAAAGCAATTGGTAGGATCTCGGCTTCGTAACCGGCAAGACCGCACCAAAGAATCGCAGCATCAATGGGGTGGTAGGAGCTTCTTGTCAGGGTCATGGCCAGCCTCCTGCTAAAAACTCGTCCTAGGTTTCTCAACGATAGGGAAGCGCTGTCTAGGGTGCCGCTTTGGATCCAATACTGATGACATTGTCGCATTGGATTAGTTCTCTCGGTACGTGGTCACCTTAGGCGTGGGGGCCGGAAGGTCAGCTCTTGTCCGAAAAAATGGCTGTCTGACTTACGCTAGAGAGGTTTGAAGGGTTGCACCGCAAGATGGACGTGTGCAATCCTTGTCGGGCGCCGCATATCGGCGCCGGGTGTGAGAACCCGAATTGATACCAGCGGGTCGCGTTATGGCGATCCGTAGGGCAGGCGTTCGCGTCTGGCCGGTCTGGTATCAGCCGGTTTCTCACCCCTGCGGGTCGCCGCCATCCACTCTCTGGCGTCGGCAAAGTCGAAACGAACCCGGGGGAGGAAGGACATGGACTGTCATGATCAGGCTAAGCCAAGTATCTACGCCGAAACGGCGTACAAGCTCATTCTTGCTGGCGTGAATAAATTCCAATCTGAGGAAGATCAGCGGCTATTACTCGACTCGCTCTTGTGTCAGTGTGCGGTCTTTGCCCGTTTACTGGCCGGTGAGCACGCATTTCAAGAGTTGTTGATCCGGTTGCGCGATTTTGAGTTTGACGTTGAGTTTGAAGGGCTTTCTTTTCGTAAACATTGAAAATACTGCGAGCGCTTATCTGCAAGCGTGGATTGACGTCACTCTTAAAAGTGAGAGGTCAATATGTCGGCTCGGTTTGTGGTGATTCCAGCACTACCTCTCAAGGGCGAAACGTTCGCTCGGCACGGTCGTGGAAGTGCTGTTGGAGTAGGGTATGACCTGTACGATACGCAAAATAAACTTCGCCTGGTTCTAAGTTTTTCGACACGGGCTGAGGCTGAATTGGAGTGTGCATGTCGTAACCGTGGTCGAGATGCAAATGCAGATGATATTTACGGAAGAACGTGAGCTGAGGCAAATTTTGCAAGCGTCATTAAACTGTAGGGGATGCAGCGCTGTGAATCATTATCAGCCTGTGTGTGTAACGAACGCTGCATTTTTTCGTAGTCGGTCCATGTAGTCCGTCCATTGTTGGGCGGCCTCTCGGCGCTGTGGCAGCAGTTGGGCGCGAATGATGGTGCGCACGCGTTCAGGCGGCCTGTTAATTTGTAAAGGAGCGGTTTGGGCATGGGCCTCGATTTCTCGGCGTTGAATGTGGGCGCCATGTTCCTCAGCGGATCGGCGCAGGGGCTGACCACCAAGATTTGGTAGTGGAAGGTGGCCATGCGGTCGCGGTGCGCCCGTAGCGCGCAAGAACCAGGACAAGCTCTGGTTCGGAGGCGACTCACGCCTGAAAAAGCGGCTTTTTGATGTCAAGACATTGCTCATCGCGGGAACCGGCAGACTTGTTCGGAGTTTCACTACTGCTCGGGTGGAACCGATACTCGCCAGCCTGGGCTGTTTTAGAGAGCCTAAAGGCTTGCTAGTGGGACACAGAGGCATGGCAGTTCTGTGTCCTCTTGCGCAGCAATATCCTCATGCCAAACGGGTGTGATGGGCTCCGTCTACCGGTAATACTATGCCATTGACGAAGGAACCCGCCTCGCTAGCGAGCATGATCACCGGGCCAATCAATTCGTCGAGTTGGCCCAGGCGTCGTGATGGCATCGAGCGTATGGCTGCCTGTCCCTTTTCGCTGGCGAAAAAAGGCTGGCTCATTTCAGTTTCGAACCAGCCGGGTGCAATGGCATTGACCCGGATCCCATAGCGCATCAAGTCATTGGCCAGCGTCCGGGTCAACTGTATGACGGCGCCCTTGGAGGCGGCATAGGCACTGTACCCGGGCAGGGCGCCTAGGCCGAGTATCGAGGCGATGTTAACGATCGCCCCCGGCTGCTTGGCCTCGGCAAGCCGGCGCGCGGCTTCCTGAGATACGCGCCAGATTCCCTTGAAATTGGTGTCCAGCACAGCATCCATGGAGGCCTCGTCGGTCTCCAGGAAGGGCGCAGGGGAAGCGATGCCGGCATTGTTGATAATGATGTCGCACACGCCGACCTCTGATGCCGCAGCGTCAAATGCCTCACGCACGCTATCACTGGAGGTCACATCCATGGCAACAGCGATGGCTTTACCGCCGCTGTTGTTGATGTCGTGCACCAGCGCCTCGATCCGGTCGATCCGGCGAGCCGATGCCACGATCGTGGCGCCAGCCTGCGCCAGGCCGTGGGCGAGACAATAACCAATGCCACTCGAAGCGCCGGTAACCAGAGCAACTTTACCAGCCAGCGAAAAACGTTCATTAACCATCGTAACTTCTCCAAACCACGGAAATTTCAATTCCCAGGGGCAATGAGGTCCAACCCCATCTGCGAGAGGGGCCGAGCCAGTTCACCCGTTTCGTGAGCCCGCGTATTGGAAGCATTACCTTCAAGGGCTCGTTTCTTCACGCCTTGGGCGATCGCGGCAAGCCGGAAAAAACTGAACGCTAGGTAGAAGTTCCAGTTTTCGATCTTTTCCAGTCCCATGCGCGCGCAATAGTCGGCGACATAGGTTTCTTCGTCTGGTATGCCTAATGCCTGGCGGTCGAGGCCACCCAACCCTCGGATTAGGCCGTCATTTGGCATGCGCCACTGCATGCATTGATACGCCAGGTCGGCGAAGGGATGCCCGAGAGTGGACAGTTCCCAGTCGACTACAGCGAGGATGCGTGGTTCGGTAGGATGGAACAGGAAGTTGTCCAGGCGATAGTCGCCATGGACCAGACTGACACGCCCGTCGTCTGGCGGCAGCAACATCGGTAGCCGGTCGATGAGCTGATTCATCGCCGGGTTGGTCTCGGTTTCGCTGGCCTGGTACTGCTGGGTCCAGCGCGCGATCTGCCGCTCGAAGTAGTTACCGGCTCGACCATAATCGCCGAGGCCGATGGCTTCGACGTCCAGGCGGTGCATCGCTGCCAGCACGCGGTTCATTTCTTTGTAGTAGGCAGTGCGTTGGCCTTGTTCGATCTCCGGCAGTGCGGGGTCCCAGAAAATCCGCCCCTCCACGAACGACATGAGGTAGAAGTCGCTGCCGATGATGCTGGCATCTTCGCAGAGGTGGTACGGGTGGGCTACCGGAACCTCGGTGTTGCGCAGGGCTTGCATGACGCGAAACTCACGGTCGATCGCGTGAGCGGACTTCAGCAGTGCGCCCCGTGGTTTGCTGCGTAACACATAATCAGCCCCGCCAGCGCGGAGCCGGTATGTCGGGTTCGACTGCCCGCCAGCGAATTTCTCCAGCACGACAGGCCCGTTGAAACCGGGCAGAACGGCTTCCAGGTAGGCGCCCAGGCGCTCGCTGTCGAGGTTTTCAATGTGGGTCATGGTAGTCGCTCCTTAAGCTGTGTAGCGTTTGATCACCGCTTTGCCCAATGAGGCCATGTGCACCTGATCGGGGCCATCGGCCAGGCGAATGGCCCGGGCATTAGCAAAGGCGCGCGGCAGGAAGCTGTCTTGGCACAGGCCCAGTGCACCGTGAGCCTGGATGGCGCGGTCAATGACCTGCTGCGCCATGGTTGGGGCAACGATCTTGATCATCGCGATGAGATCCCGCGCGTCCTTGTAGCTGGTGCGGTCCATCTTGTCGGCAGCCTTCAAGGTCAACAGGCGTGCCTGCTCGATATCGCACAGAGAACGCGCGATGTCCTCACGTATCGAACCTTGCTCGGAGAGCTTCTTGCCGAACGCCACCCGTTGCTCGACCCGGGCGCACATCAGCTCCAACGCACGTTGAGCGGACCCAATCAGGCGCATGCAATGATGAATCCGGCCTGGACCCAGTCGGCTTTGGGCAATTTCGAAGCCTTGTCCTTCGTCGCCGATCCGGTTGCCAACCGGGACGCGTACATTCTCGAACAGGATCTCGGCATGCCCGTGTGGGGCATCGTCGTCGCCGAATACGCGCAGGGGGCGCAGTAGCTTGAGGCCGGGGGTATCCATCGGCACGATGACCTGCGTCTGTTGGTAATGCGTCGGGGCATCGGGATCGGTCTTGCCCATCACGATCAGGAACGCACAGCGGGGATCGGGTGCGCCAGTGGTCCACCATTTGTGCCCGTTAATCACGTAGTCATCACCGTGCCGTTCGATGCGGCATTCGATGTTGGTGGCATCGGAGGAAGCAACCGCTGGTTCCGTCATGGCGAACGCTGAACGGATTTCACCGTTGAGCAGCGGCAGCAGCCACTGGCGTTTCTGCGCTTCGCTGCCATAGCGAGCCAGCAGTTCCATGTTGCCAGTATCTGGCGCATTGCAGTTGAACACTTCCGGGCCGATGAACGAGCGGCCCATGACCTCGGCTAGCGGCGCATATTCCAGGTTGGTCAGGTCTGAGCCGTAGTCGTCGAACTTTGCCAGAAACAGGTTCCACAGGCCTTCGCTCCGTGCACGCGCCTTGAGTTGCTCCATTACCGGAGGAATGACCCAACGGTTGTCGGAGCGCTCGATGAAATCATGGTATTCGTGCTCGGCTGGGTATACGTGATCTTCCATGAAACGCTCAAGCCGCCCGAGAAGGTCTCGAACTTTTGCGCTGTATTCAAAGTGCATGCTGTATTCCTCGATAGGACGCGGGGGTGTGTTGCGTAGACGGGGGTTGGAAGCGAGCAGGGTTCATGCGCCAGTGCATTACCGAACTCAATGCCCTTGCTTTGACGATTGGAAATCATGCTTGTCGGATGAAGGATGGGGGCAAGTCAGCATTAGATTGCCAATGCATCGCGCAGGGGTTTGAGCATGTCCGCGAAACTGGACATCAGGTAGACAGGCCAAGGGTAAAGGGGGCTGGTCTGCACGATTTGCTCTGCCGCATACAACGTGCCTGTGAGCAAAAACGTGACCGTGCCGATGAACGCAATTCGGCGCATGAATTTCTCCGAGTCCAGCGATCGGCTGGTTGCCGGTTTTTGTTGTAGGTGATTTGAAGTCTAAAGGCTCCGCGCGACAGATATTTAACAGAACACGCCAGAAAATGTGCAATTCATGAATTAGCGTTCGTGGTGTTGAAGCGCCGTGGGGCTTTCTTGTTATCGATTTTGCTGTGTGATGCGCACCTGAATCTCGGCCGCATGGCCGTTGTCAGGCATGCGCCAGCGGGTTTCTACTCGTCAGGGCGGTCAGCCTGCACACCAATAGGGGCAGCGACAGCACAACCGAAAGGGCATTGCCAACGAGCAATTCCACGAATTAGCATAACGGTGGTTGTCTTTAATTAGCGCCCGTTCCAGCAACAGCAGTAATCCGGTTGCCCTGTGTGCATTTCGCTCTTGGGATGCGCATCACCCAACTCATTTTCGAGAAATGCCATGTCTGATTACCAAGCCCCCCTGCGAGATATGCAATTCATCCTCAATGAAGTATTCGAGGCCAGTAAACTGTGGGGTCAGTTTCCTGCTCTGCACGACTTTATCGACTCGGAAACTGCCGAGGCGATCCTGAACGAGGCAGGCAAGCTTGCAGCCGAGGTACTGGCACCGCTGAATCGTCCCGGTGATGAGCAAGGTTGTCAGTGGAAAGACGGGCGGGTAACAACACCTCAAGGGTTTGTGGAAGCCTACAAGGCCTTTGCCGAGGGCGGATGGGGCGGAGTTGCAGGGGATGCCAGCCAGGGCGGGATGGGCATGCCGAAGATGCTCTCGACGCTGGTCGATGAAATCGTCAATGCCGCCAACCTGTCATTTGGTCTGTACCCCATGCTGACCGCTGGCGCCTGTATGGCAATCAATGCACACGCGAGCGAGACGCTGAAAGGTCAATATCTGTCGAAGATGTATAGCGGCGAGTGGGCAGGCACCATGTGCCTGACCGAACCGCATGCCGGAACCGACCTCGGCATTATCCGTACTCGCGCCGAGCCGCAAGCGGACGGTAGCTACGCAATAAGCGGCACCAAGATCTTCATTACCGGTGGTGAGCACGACCTGACCGAAAATATCGTGCACCTGGTATTGGCTCGGCTACCTGATGCCCCTGTCGGTCCCAAGGGTATCTCGCTGTTCCTGGTACCCAAGGTATTGAGCAATGACGACGGCACATTGGCCGAGAAGAACAGCCTGAGCTGCGGATCTCTCGAGCACAAGATGGGCATCAAGGCATCAGCGACCTGTGTGATGAACTTCGATGGTGCCCAGGGCTGGTTGGTCGGCGAGTCGAATAAAGGTCTGGCCGCAATGTTCACCATGATGAACTACGAGCGGCTGGGAGTGGGCGTCCAAGGGTTGGCTACCGGCGAGCGTTCTTATCAGAGTGCGATCAGCTATGCCCGTGATCGTGTCCAGGGACGGGCATCGAGTGGGGCTGTCGATGGGCAGCGGATTGCTGATCCGATTATCGTTCACGCCGATGTACGTCGCATGCTGCTCACCATGAAAGCCTTGAACGAAGGTGGGCGCGCTTTCTCCAGCTATGTCGCGATGCAACTGGACACGTCCAAGTACAGCGAAGACGCCGACGTACGCAAGCGCGCAGAAGAACTCGTCGCATTGCTGACGCCAGTCGCCAAGGCATTCCTGACCGATATGGGGTTGGAAGCCACGTTACACGGCCAACAGGTGTTTGGCGGGCATGGTTATATTCGTGAATGGGGTCAGGAACAATTGGTGCGTGACTGCCGTATCACCCAGATCTATGAGGGTACGAATGGTATTCAGGCGCTGGATCTGCTCGGCCGCAAGATTCTGGGAACGGGTGGCGCCGCCGCGCAAACCTTGATTGACGAGGTGCTAGATTTCATCCACTCGGCGCCACCGACGCTGGCCGAATTTACTGCGCCATTGAAAGCTTCGGTACTCAATCTTGAGGAATTGACGGCCTGGATCCTGGACCGCGCCAAGGGCGATCCTAACGAAGTGGGTGCAGCCTCGGTCGAGTATCTGCATGTCTTTGGATACACCGTCTATGCCTACATGTGGGCGCGAATGGCACATAGGGCGCTGCCCAAAGCAGGTCAAGACGACTTCTACGCAAGCAAACTGGGCACCGCGCGCTTCTACTTTGCTCGCCTGCTGCCTCGGATCCATTCATTGACAGCCGCCGTGAAAGCCGGGAGTGAGTCGCTGTATCTTCTGGAAAGCACGCAGTTCTGAGTAATGTTGCCAGGCAGCATTACTCGGCAGGGCCGTTGTAGTTTTTTCGACCTCGGAGTAAACGCGGTTGCCTGGCCAGCCCGGTTTTTCGTTGCCATTGGAGCGGGGTGAGGCCAAACCAGCGATGAAAGGCGCGACTGAAGCCGCTCGAGTCTGCATATCCCAGAAGCTTCGCCAGCCTGCTCATGCTGATGGCGGGATCCTTCAGGTAGTGCTGGGCTGATTCCTGGCGCACTTCGTCAAGAAGCTGCTGGAATGAAGTGCCCTCGGCGAAGAGTAGGCGTTGCAGCGACCGTGGATTCAGGACCATCCAACTGGCGGCCTTGTCCACTGTCGCACGGCCGCTGGGAAGCAGATGGCGGAGCAGTTGCTTGATGGATCCAGGGAGTGCCGCGCTGGACAACCGCTCCATCCGGCCTATGTGTGTTTCCAGCA
This sequence comes from Pseudomonas sp. CCOS 191, assembly GCF_001007005.1. Lineage (NCBI taxonomy): Bacteria > Pseudomonadati > Pseudomonadota > Gammaproteobacteria > Pseudomonadales > Pseudomonadaceae > Pseudomonas > Pseudomonas sp. CCOS 191. Next base: position 3,705,379 of record NZ_LN847264.1, on the reverse strand, counting down.
GCTGGTGCAATGTTGTGTCCTTGGCATTCAGTGGTAACGACAGGACATCTCGTGGAAAGACCAGCCCTGTAAACGACGAGGAAAACATCGGAGGTGAGCCAAGGATGCTTCTGTAGTCCAGCTCGCTGCCAAGTGGTGCATGGGTAAAGGCCACATGATCAGGTTGCCATTCGTCACCGATCATCGCACGCAACAGTTTCAGGGCCACGGCGCACATCAGCTCTGCGGCCTGGAACTGCCCGGGGCCGTACTGCCGGGGCGTTGAAAACTCAAGGCAGACCTGATCACGTGCAGGTAGGAGCTGCATGCTGACCGCACCATTGAAGACTGCATAGTTGTCCTTGAGCTCCAGCAGTGCTTCGCCTACCGATTGGGTGCTGCCGACCAGGTAGAGCATGTCACCGAATACCGCTAGCCCTTGGTGCATCCCGAACCGTAAACCGAACAGCGCCTGCTCGGTATGTTGTGCGCACAGATCCAGCAACCCGCAGTAGCGTTGGTAGGCAAGGATCTGCTGGGGGAATTGTTCCACGTCCACAGGCAAAGCCACCAGCCGGAGCATTGCCGTCGGCCTGAGTCCTTCATCGCTGGCGAATTCGGTAAATTTGCTGAGCGCCAGCGCACGGATGAATGAGCCAGTGGTCGTGCTGCGCTCGCTGGCCGCGGCGGATGCTGCTTTCATGGTGGTGGCACCTCGTGGGTTTGCGGTGCGGCCAGTTGCCCTGTCCGATGATGTTGCCGCCATTTCTGCGGGCTGATGCCGTTCCAGCGGGTAAACGCGCGAGAAAAGGCGCCAAGGCTGGTGTAGCCAAGCAACGCGGAAAGCTGTGTCAGGTTCACGGTGGAGTCACAGAGATAACGCTTGGCCATGGCCTGCCGGGTATCATCCAGCAAAGCCTGGTAGTGGGTACCTTCGGCTTGCAGGTAACGCTGCAGAGTCCGCGGGCTGAGGGCAAGCTGCCCGGCTATCTGTTCAAGGCTGGCCTGCCCATCGCAAAGGTCGTGCCTCATTAGCCTTTGAACATGGGCGGGTAGCTCGCGCAGGGTGAGGTACGCAAGTTCGTCATAGTGGTTTTTCATCAACACCTGCAGGCCAGCATCACGCTCACCGAGCGCATGGGTCAGCAGGACATGATCGAATACCCAGGCATTGACCGCGCTATCGAAGCGCGGAGTGATATCCAACAAGGCTCGGTAAGTGTTCAGACGGGCGCCGGCGGCATGGCGAAGCAAAAGTTCCTGAGGTTTCCAGGCCCGTCCCAGAAGGCTCTCCATGATCTTGGTGCCAAGCGCCATGGCAAGCTCGACGGTCTGTCGGGTGACCGACACATTTGCATCTATCACGTCATAGAGCAACCAGGCTTGATTACCCCGTTGCTCGAGCCTTAGCTCTGCGCCGTTGCTGTGGGTAGGGAAGTAGCGGACCAATGCCTGCAACGCATCGCCGACTGTGTGGGCGCTGCTTATCACATAGTGCAGCGTGCCCAGCGCCGAAAGCCCTTGTTGCAAGCCAAGCTCTAAGCCGAACAGCGCATTGCCGGATCTGCGCGACGCCAGTTCCAGGAGTGCGGCAAAGCGCTCGCCGCTGAGCGGCAGGTCTGTCCGGCCTTCCATCACGCCTGCCTCTTCAAGCAGTGCGCGGGCGTCCATTCCCTGGCGGGTCGAGAACTCGTCAAAACCGAGCAGGGCGATGTCGAGGACGAAAGAAGTCATGTCGAAGGTTCTGGTCTGACAGTGCGCATGCAGTGCCTGAGGTAGTGATGGCTCATCGTAACAGCTGTCCACCACTCAGGAACATGGCTTTCCAGGGTGTCATGAAAAGCCTGTTTAGTGGCGCGATATGTGAAGCGCTCAAGCATATTGCCCGTCAGACTCGGAGAGGACGTACAAACAAAAACAAACTCTGCTGCGGCAAAAAGCCGATTACGGAGATCGTCATGTCTCGAGTGCTTATCGCCATTGTGTTCGTTGTGCTGGGTGCAGGGAGTGTCTACCTGTCGAGTGTGCGCGCTTCTGCGAGCCCGGCCATTACTCCTCACATTCACCCCGTTGCCGGAATCGGCGATATTTTTCGGCATTAGCGCAACAGGTTCATTGAATGTTGCCTTGACCAAAGCCTGTCTGCGTCATTCAGCGCCCATTGCGGCATCCGCCTTGCTCCTTTCCTCAATAACGCCTGCCTGCCTCAGTCGGTCTCGACTCGGGGCAGATGGGGGCGGAAGCATCGTCCGTCGAATTAAGGTAACGAGTGTTCCGTAATTGCACATATCGCTGTTATGCGTGCGCCAGGGGAGGGCATTTGAGTCGTCAGGTAGCACATATCAATTGTTATAAAAATAGTAACACATTGAAAATAAACATAAAAAAATAATGGCAGGCAAATTGCTGACTGTCATTGCGTGGTCGCCATCTGACCATGCTTTTGAAACAAACCCAGTCGTAAGTCCCGCCTCGAACGAGGCAGGTCGAACGGTCGCCAAGAGCTCGTGAGGAACCTCGCATGAAAGAAGTGATTCAGCGCCTTGATGTTGCAACCTCCATTGGCAGCAGAGGGCGGTCATTGGCCCTGGTGCTTGCGGCACTGGCCGCCTGCGGCGCAGTGCAGGCTGCGCAGAACGATGCTTCGCAATTGGGAACGAAACTGACGCCCTTGGGCGCTGAAGTTGCCGCCAGCGCCGATGGCGTGATTCCCGCCTGGGCGACGCCGGGCAAGCAGGACACAGGCTGGAGTTATGGGCAGGTGCGTGGGCAGTCCTGGAAGTTCAAGGACGACAAGCCACTCTATAGCATCACCGCAGCCAACGTGGCGCAGTACGCCAAGCAGCTTTCTCCAGGGCAGTTGGAGCTGTTCAAGAAAGTTCCCGATTACCGCATGGATGTCTACCCGACCCGACGCACCTGTGGTGCACCGGACTTCGTCGTCGACAATACGCGCAAGAATGTCGGTTTCGCCACGCTCGACGCCGACGGGCTCGCGCTGCAGGACGCTCATGTTCCAGGCATTCCGTTCCCCATGCCGACCACAGGCGCCGAGGTCATGTGGAACATGAAGATGCGCTATCGCGGCGTAGGCTTCGACATGGCCAAGACGGTGTCCGGCATTTCACCGCGTCCCGGTGGCGGGAGCTGGTTGCAGACCTCAACCGACTGGTTCATGTACACGCCGTGGGGGCAGAAGGGCAGTGCGCTGTTCTCCTCGTTCGATCGGCTCGAGGTGGCCACCTACTTCTCCTACAACGAGCCAGCTGCACTGGCTGGCCAGGCCGGAGTGGTCACGACCAAGGCAGGCGAGCAGGCGAGCACCTTCTACTACTTCCCCGGCCAGCGTCGGGTGCGTCGCATGCCGTCCTATTCCTATGACTCGCCGCAGATCGGTCTGGACAACCAGTACACCATCGACGAGTCGAACATTTTCTTCGGCCCGATGGACCGCTTCGACTGGAAGCTGGTCGGCAAGCAGGAGCTTCTGGTGCCCTACAACTCGTTCGGTGCTTATGACGCATCCGCCCGTATCGAGGATGTTGCGCAGCAGAACGCCTTTGCGCCGCAGTATCGCCGCTATGAGCTGCACCGGGTCTGGGTCGTTGAGGCGACCGTGCGCCAGGGTATGCGCCACCAGGCACCCAAGCGTGTGTTCTATATCGACGAGGACAGCTGGAACGGCCTGGTTGCGGTTGACTATGACAAGCAAGGGCAAATCTGGAAGGTCCGCGAGGGCTACGCCATCCCTGTCTACGAGACCGGCACCTGCGACATGGAAGCTCAGGTCCAGTACAACCTGGCGGACGGTCGCTACCTCTACGACATGACCTCCATCGGCGTCGGCAAGAAAGACCATCGCTGGCTCACCGAGGATGCCGGCAACCCCCGTCTGAAGCGTGACTTCTACACCTCGGACAACCTGCGTGCCATCAGCGAACGTTGAACTTACCCACTTCGAGCGCCGCCATGAAAACAACAATCACAAAAGCTTCAGGCCTTGCTATTGCGTGCATGACTCCCCTGGCAATGGGGTTCACTTTCGAGACCGAGTCCATCAGGGGCTCATTCGATTCGACGATTTCCTACGGCATGGGTATCCGCACCGAGTCCCAGGGATGCAATCTGATCAACCAGGGCGCGAGCGGGCATCACCCGCCTAGCGGCTGCCTGGCGCAGAGCTCAGGCATCGGCGACCAGGGGGACCTAAACTACGATAAAGGTGACCTATTCACTCATTACCTCAAGGGTACCCATGAACTGCTGCTGAAGCTGCCAGAAGATTTCACCTTCATGGCTCGTGGCAGCTGGATCCGCGATTTCGCAGCTACCGACACCAGCGGCGCAATGTCGTTCTACACCCCTGATGGTGTAGGCAAGGACGGGTTGACCAGCGCCGCCCGTGATGACCTGGTATTCAAGGCGCGCCTGCTCGACCTGTGGGTGAGCAAAGGCTTTGATGTCGGCGAGCAGCGGGTCCGCGCCCGCTTGGGTAACCAGGTGATCAACTGGGGCGAGAGCCTGTTCGTGCAAGGCGGTATCAACAACACCAACGCCTACGACATTCAGGCGCTCTCGCGCCCCGGCGTGCAACTGAAGGAAGCGGTGCTCCCAGCACCAATGCTGAGCCTTGCATCGGGCCTCGGTAACGGGTTCAACATCGAGGCCTATTACCAGTTCGCCTGGAACAAAAGCGAGGTGCCACCGGTCGGCAGCTACTGGTCCTATACCTCGGCGCTTGGCAGTGGGATGAAGAGCTACGGGTTCGACGACAAGGACGCCCGCGACAGCGGGCAATGGGGCGTTTCGCTACGTTGGCAGCCACAGGACAGCGACCTGAACGTCGGCCTGTACGTGCTGCGCTACCACGACAAGCTACCCTCATTGACGATGCGCCTGCTGGATCCGGACACCTTCGCCTTGGCGCAGAAGTGGGAGTATCCGGAAGACCGTATGCTGTACGGTATCAGCGCGAACATGCCGATCGGCGACTGGGCGGTGGGTACCGAGTTGTCCTACCGGCCCAAGGACGCGGTGCCGCTCAACCCGGTGCTGGATTTGTGCAGCAACAATGGCGGTAAGTGCTGGAAGGACGAGAAGAAGTTCCAGTGGCACCTCACCGGGCTTTACAGCATGACGCCGTCCAATTCGCCCACGCTGCTCGATTTCACCGGCGCCAGCACCGGCACGTTGCTGACCGAGCTGGTGGTCATCAAGTACCCGGGGCTGCACCGCAGCTATGACGGCGAGATTATCGCCGCCGGCGGCAATACCTGGCAGCTGGACCCTGCGACGGCGCCAAAGGCTCGGGGTGACAAGACCTCATCGGGGATCAACCTGGACTTCAGCCTTACCTACGATGGCACATTGGTTCCAGGCTGGCAGGTGACGCCAGGGATCTTCTATTCGCGTTCCCTCGGTGGACGAACGCCCAACCTCTCGGCGACATTCACCGAAGACGCCAGCAGCATGAACCTCTACCTCAACTTCGTGCGTAACCCGGCCAGTTGGCAGGTGTCGTTCAACTACGCCAAGTTCATGGGAGGCGACACGCCCTATGACCAGCTGTTCCGTGATCGCGACTACGTAGGTGTCGTCGTTTCGCGCACTCTGTGAGGCCTGCCGTGAACATGTCTATCAAGATCAAGGAAACACCGCCGCGTGGCCTGTTGGCAAGCGGCGAAGCCTGGTTGTTCGGGCATCGTGGCTGGGTGCTGGCGATGCTCGCGTTGTTCACCCTGGGCATGGCGTGGTTCGCCGTGCAACTGCGCATGGACGCTGGCTTCGAGAAGCAGTTGCCGATCGGTCATGAATACGTCGAGACATTCAAGCAATACCGCAGCGACCTGCTCGGCGCGAACCGTCTCACCATCGTGGTCAAGGCGCGCAACGGCACCATTTGGAGCGAAGCGGGCTTACGGCGGTTGGCCGATGTGACCCAGGCAGTCACGTTCCTGCCCAGCGTTTCGCGCAGCAGTGTGCGCTCCCTCTGGACGCCGAACGCCTTCGTCAACGAAATCACGGAGGAGGGCTTTCGTGCCGATCCGTTGGTGCCAGGAACGGTGACCCCCGAGCGGCTGGATGCCAACATCATTGGCCGCATCGCTGACTCCACCGCCCAGGGTGGGTTCATCGGCACTCTGGTTTCCAGAGACCAGACCAGCGCGATGATCTCTGCCGAGCTCAACGAGTACGATGCCAATGGGCAACGCCTGGACTATGTGGCCTACAACCGGGTGCTGGAGCAACAGTTACGACAGCCGTTCGAGGATGCTGATTTCGAGATCCAGCTGATCGGTTTCGCCAAGCAGATTGGCGATATCGCCGATGGCGCGGCGGCGGTGCTGGAGTTCTGCGTGCTGGCCTTGTTGCTGACTGCGGCGGCGGTGTACTGGTACTGCCACTCGCTGCGCTTCACGCTGCTGGCGCTGGGTTGCTCGTTGACCTCGCTGGTCTGGCAGTTCGGTAGTTTGCGCCTGCTGGGCTACGGTCTCGATCCGCTGGCGGTGTTGGTGCCGTTCCTGGTGTTCGCCATTGGCGTTTCCCATGGTGTGCAGCAGATCAACTATATCGTCCGTGAGATCGCCGATGGCAAGCCCGCTGCGCAGGCAGCCCGCTCCAGCTTCCGCGGGCTGCTGGTACCCGGCACCTTGGCACTGGTTACCGCCTTGGTGTCCTTCGTCACCCTGCTGCTGATCCCGATCCCGATGGTCCGGGAACTGGCCATCACCGCCTCTCTCGGCGTCGCCTACAAGATCGTCACCAACCTGGTGATGCTGCCGTTGGTGGCTTCGATGCTGAAAGTCGATGCACGCTATGCCGCCGCCGAGGAAGTGTCGCGCCAAAGGCGGTCGCGCTGGCTGGAGGGTTTGGCGAGGCTGGCGGACTGGCGCAATGCCCGCTGGGTGCTGGTGGTGGCTGTGGCCGTGTTCATCATGGCCGTGTGGCAAAGCCATGACCGTGTGGTCGGTTCGCTTCAGGCTGGGGCGCCCGAGCTGCGGGAGGATTCACGCTTCAATCGCGATGCGGTGGCCATCGCCGGCAACTATGATATCGGCCTTGACTGGTTGAGCGTGGTCTTCGAGGTTCGGCCTGGTTCTGATGGCAGCGACAACGCTTGCGAGGATATCGCGCTGGGGCAATACCAGGACCGCTTCGTCTGGGCCATGGAAGGGGTACCTGGGGTGCTCTCGGTGGCGTCGTTCTCATCGGCGATGCGCCAGTTCAACGAGGGCTACAACGAAGGTAATCCGAAAATGAGCGCGGTGCCCATCGACCCGATGAACTATTCGTCGCTGGCCGCCGAAGTCGGGCGCCTGCCCGGCCTGATGCGCACCGATTGCAGCATGACCGCGGTACACCTGTACCTGGCTGACCACAAGGCCACCACCATTTCTCGGGTGATCGATGCCGTGAAAACTTTCCGCACCGCCTACCCACAGGAAGGCATTGCCGTGCGGCTGGCGTCAGGTAATGCCGGGGTGATCGCAGCGGTCAATGAGGAGGTCGAGAAGAGTGAGACGCCGATGCTGCTCTATGTCTATGCCGCGATCGCCTTCTTGGTGTTCATCGTCTACCGCGACCTCAGGGCCGTGCTGGTGTGCTGTTTGCCGCTGACCCTCGGCACCTTCATCGGTTACTGGTTCATGAAGGAGCTGCAGATCGGCCTGACCATCGCCACTCTGCCGGTGATGGTTCTGGCGGTGGGCATCGGTGTCGACTACGCGTTCTATATCTACAACCGCATCCAGTTGCACCAGGCCCACGGCCAGCCCATCGCCACCGCGGTAGCCTGCGCCCTGCGCGAAGTTGGGATCGCGACCATCTTCACCGCGCTCACGCTCGCGGTCGGCGTTGCCACCTGGTCGTTTTCCGAACTCAAGTTCCAGGCTGACATGGGCAAGCTGCTGGCCTTTATGTTCATGGTCAACATGGTCATGGCCATGACGGTGCTGCCTGCGTTCGCCGTCTGGCTGGAACGGGTGTTCCCACGCAAGCGCCCGGTGCGCATGGTCGGCGCGCTGACCCATTGAGGAGAATGACATGCACTACCTGAAACGGGTCATGGGCATCGCGCTGCTTACGGCCATGCCAGTGGTCGCACCTTGGGCCGCGGGACTGGAAGCAGTGCCGGTGGCACCAGCCAATAATGCCGCGCAGGCCATGATGCTGGCTGCGGGCAAAGCGGGGGAGCGGGTGGTGGCCGTTGGTGATCATGGCATCGTGCTGCTTTCCGACGACCAGGGGCGCAGTTACCGGCAGGCCCACGGCGTACCCTTGTCGAGCATGTTGACCAGTGTCAGCTTCGTCGATGTCAGCAACGGTTGGGCCGTTGGCCACTGGGGTGCGATCCTGGCCAGCGAAGATGGCGGAGAAACCTGGACGGTGCAGCGTATCGACAGCAATGTCGACCGCCCGCTGTTCGCTGTGCATTTCTTTGATCGCCAACAAGGCGTGGCGGTAGGGTTGTGGTCGCTGATACTCACAACCGACGACGGCGGGCGCACCTGGACTGAACGCACCTTGCAACCCCAGCCTGGTGCTAGTCGCGCCGACCTCAACTTGTTGAGCCTGTTCAGCGATGGGCAGGGGGTCGTCTATGCCACCGCCGAGCATGGCAAGTTGCTGCGCTCGGATGACCGGGGCAAGACCTGGCGTTACCTGGACACCGGCTACCAGGGCTCGCTGTGGAGTGGTGCCGTGCTGCCGGATGGTAGTCTGCTGGTAGGCGGGCAACGGGGTACCTTGTTGCGCGGCACGCCGGACGCACGTGAATGGCAGCGCATACCGCTGAACAGCCGTAGCTCGATTACCGCCATACAGGCAGAGGGCAAACACGTACTGGTGGCAGGCCTTGACGGCCTACTGGTGAACAGCCAGGACGGCGGCGCTACCTTCGACGAGAGGCGCAGCGGCGATGGTGTTTCGCTGACCGCTGCACTCATGCGGGGTGACGGCCAGCCGTTATTGTTTTCCCGCCATGGCGTGAGCGCGCCGCCCTCAGATCAAAACCCTCGCTGAGCCTACCCGGTCGCACCGTCCTCAAGGGTGCGGCCGCGCTTATCCAAGCCTGCAGATACCGTTCCATAGTTGATGATGAAAGCGTTTAAAAAACAACATAACAGTTGTTGCGTTAAATTGGGCACAGCAGTAGAGTCTGACAAAACAACAACAAATTTCGGAGGCAAACCATGTCCGAGCCCCGCACCAATGTTGACAAGTTCCGCCTTCTCGGCGGTTGGGTTGAACAACCGGACGACTTGCAGCCGGAACTTGAGGGAGACATCAATGCCGATGTGATCATCATCGGCGCGGGTTTCGCCGGGCTGTCCACTGCTTTGGAACTCACCGCGCTCGGAGCCAGCGTGGTGGTCCTCGAACAGGCATTTGCAGGGTTCGGCGCCAGCGGTCGCAATGCCGGCTACCTTGCCGGCAGCATGGGTGTCGAGTTCGAACTGTTCCACAAGCGCCTCGGCGTGGATCAGGCGAGGAAGGTCGTGTCCTTCTACGATGAAGGTGTGGCTTACGTAGAACGACGGCTGGATGAACTGGCCATTGATTGCGATTATCTCCCCAGCGGTGTTATCCGTGCGGTGATCCACCCCTCCCAGGAAAAAAGGCTACGCCACAGCATGGCGCTGGGCCAGGAGCTGGGTTCGGTCACACGCTTCGTGGATCAAGACGAAATGCGCGCTCGCGGTATCCCGCCTGCGTTCCTTTTCGGTTGTGTTCAGCACGGTGGCACGCTCGATCCCGGTAAATATGTAATGGGCTTGCGTCGGGCCGCTTTGCAGGCGGGTGTTCGCTTGTTCGAACAGACCAAGCTGCTGTCTTACAGTGACGGCCCACGCATTACCTGCCGAACCGAGAAAGGTTCGGCGAGCGCGCCGATCATGGTCCTGGCCACCAATGCCTACACCCCGCAACTGGGTTTGCTGCGCGACAAGGTCACGCCGCTGCGGGTCTCGGCCATCGAGACGCAGCCGCTGTCCGCTGCACAACTGAAGTCCTTGGGTTGGCAGGGGCGGGAAGGCATCGTGACACCTCACTGGACCATGGAGAGTCACCGCCTGACCGCGCGCAACACCCTCCTGATAACCACTAAGCAATTGGGATACGCCTATGGATCGCAGACCCCGAACGAACCGGATCGGGCGGCCTACGCCGCTTTGAGGCAAGCCCTGGACGACCGTTTCCCGTCATTGCGCGAGGTGACGATCGACAAGTGCTGGAGCGGCTATATCAGCCTGGCTTACGACGCCTTGCCGGTGGTGGGCGAAACCGGGCCGCACAGCAATATCTACTACACGGCGGGTTGCTCGGGACATGGCGTTGGCACCCAATCGCTGATCGGCTTCCTGCTGGCGGAGCGCATTGGGGGCATCGAGCAACCCTTGCTCACGGCGCTGCGCCACAAGACCCCCTCGACGCTTCCCGAACCTTTGCAGTGGTGCGCGGTGAAGGCCGCCCTGGCGGGTGTAAACCTGCTCGACAACGCCCTGAACCGTCGGGCGCGAGCGTCGTAACTGTGCTAAGGCGCTGTCCCCTCGTGGCGCAGCGCCAGGCCGATCAATCTGTCCACCCCGGAGATGCAATGAACAACTATACGAATGAGGCCGTGCGTTTCACCGCGTGGGCTTCGATCATCGGCGGACTGTTCGCCTACCTCAATGTCGGTTTCATGCTCATGGTCACTCAGGGTGACATGGCCGTGACATTGCAGGGAGCGACCATGCTGACCCTGCCGGCTGAGGCCAGGCAGTACTTCAGGTTGTCGATGTTCGCCGACATCCTGGGGTTCTATCTGCCACTGTTGGCGCTGGGGGCTTATTTCTGGCGTGAATTTCGCGATGAGGCGGGAGCGCTCGGGGACATGGCCCTGCTGGCCATCACCACCTATGTGGTGCTTGGCGTGACAGGTGCAAGTCTGCAGCTTTCGGTGCTCAACCCGCTGGCCCAATTGCACTTGGCGGGCAGCGAGGCCCTGCGAGCTGGCGCCGAGGCAGCATGGACGACTATCGCTGTGGGTAGCCAGCGCGGGCTGTGGTGGTGCGAAGGCCCCGTGGTCCTGTTCTGGGGAGTCGTCGTGGGGCGGCACTTGAAGAATGCCGGGTGGGGCAGCTCGGTCCTGCTGCCGCTGAAGGTGGTGGGCTGGTGCTTCGGCTTGTATTTCATTTCCGGCTTTTTTGCAGCCCTGGATCCATTGACCAATGCCTTGCTGGTACTCGTGGTGCTGATCTTCCCGTTCTGGATGGTGTTGTTCGGGTTGCAGTTACGACGCCGTGCACTGCGCCTGCCACTGGGCGCCTGAACGACAACGCTCCATCCCTTGCTTGCTGGACCTGAAGCGCCACGCAGTGGCGCAGCACAATCGAATAACAATAGCGTGAGGCTCCTTTTATGGCTGAAAAGCCTACCTCCAATTCATTGGATCTCAAGCGCCGGCAGTTGCTGAAGTTCGCTGGCGCCACCGCGGCCGTTAGTGGCCTCGGTCTGCATGTCGGGCTGACCAGAGCTGCAGAACCTGTGGCGGCTGCGCATGGCGACGATGAGGGCATCCTGGATGTCGCCATCATTGGCGCCGGCATGGCTGGACTCACGGCGGCCCGCGACCTGCTGAACGCGGGGTGCCACTCATTCCAGGTGCTGGAAGCCCGTGAGCGGGTCGGCGGTCGGGTGCTCAATTACGACCTGGGCTCGGGCTACATCTCCGAGGTGGGGGGGCAGTGGATCGGGCCAGGCCAGACAGCGGTCGCCGATCTGGCCCGTGAGCTTCAGGTAGAGACGTTCCCCACCTACTACCAGGGGAAGACCGTGGTCCTTGGAGGGGAAGGGCGACTGGAGATCGACTTGCAAGGCACCTTTGGCACCGATGAGCGTATCGGCGCCAAGCTCAGCGAGCTCTCCAGGTTGGTGCCGTCCGGTAAACCATGGACTTCCTCCAAGGTCGACGAACTGGACAAGCTCTCGGCAGGCGACTGGCTCGCGCAACAAGATATCAAGCCTGAGGACAGGTCTGGCTGGGATACCAGCTTGATGCTCACCTGTGGTGTGGCCCCGGCGAAGATGAGTCTGCTGCACTTTCTGTCGATGATCAATTCGGCAAGCTGCGACTACATGAAGCTGGACTCGATCAAGGATAGCGCCCAGGGCACGCGCTTCGTTGGCGGCTCGCAGATACTGTGCACCCGTATGGCCGAGCAGTTGGGCGACCGCCTGCGTCTAGCCTGCCCGGTGCGTGCGATTAGCGAGTGGGACCGCGAGATCGTCACGCTGCACACTGACCAAGGGTTGATACGCGCCCGCCGGGTCATTGTCGCGATCCATCCGGCGCTGTGCAACCAGGTACGCTTCGAACCCGCGCTGCCGCAAGGGCGCGCGGCGTTGCAGCGTGCCTGGCCGGCACATAGCCCCGCGCGCAAGACGGCCATGGTCTACAAGCGACCGTTCTGGCGCGAAAAGGGCTTGAATGGCCACACCATGCAGGTTAAAGGGCCGCTGCTATGGGCTTGGGACAACTCCCCACCCAATGGCGAAATCGGTGTGATCAACGCATTTGTCGTCAATGCCATGTTGCCTTCCGAGCACCAGGCCGCGCAGCAAGTGCTGACAGAAATTTACGCCCGTTCCTTGGGCGAGGAAGCCTTGCAGCCGGTCGCCTACCACGATCATGACTGGGGATTGGCTGATCCCTGGAGCCTCACCTGTGTGTCCGCGATCCCGCCCGGTTTCTGGAGCGTGCATGGCGAGTCGTTGCGTCCACCCTGCGGCAACCTCATCTGGTCGGGTACTGAAACCGCCGATATCTGGGCAGGGTACATGGATGGCGCTGTGCGCTCAGGTCATCAAAGTGCGCTGCAGGCACTTGCCTCGCTGCATCGGGCATAGGGGACAACGATGAAAAAGAAAATTTTGTGGGGCACCGCGGTGTTGATGGTGGCTCTGCTGGCGTTGTTCGGCCGTGACCTGCTGGGCTTCTACCACCTCGTCACCTATATCGACAGCACTACCCAGGCCTATGAAGCGGACGGACCTTGGCCCCAGACGGCTGATACCTGCTACGGCTGCCATGGGCAGCGCGGGAGTTCGCAGCACCAGCGTTATCCCAGCCTGGCAGGGCAGCCCGCCGATTACCTGAAGGCGCAGTTGCACGGCTTTGCCAATGGCACCCGTCATTTTCCGAACATGCAGCCACTGGCAATGAGCCTGAGTGACGCTGAAATTGACAAGCTGGCCAACTATTACGCTCGCCAGACGCCCATGGATAACCACAGCTTCCAGCCTGATCCCGGCCTGCGCCAACAAGGCGAGAAACTGGTCAAGACGGGCGCGTGTGCTGCATGCCATGGCGAGACCCTGATGGGCCAGGGCGCATTTCCGCGACTGGCAGGCCAAGGTGCCGACTACCTGTTGGTACAACTGGACGCCTTTGCCCTGGGCAGTCGGGTCGATCCTACCGGCTCGATGAAAGCAGTTACCCAGACCCTCTCGGCACAAGACCGCAAAGCGCTGGCGCATTACCTTGCCGCCTTGGCGGCCACCCCGAAATAAAGCCTTCAGACCTACAAGAAAGAGACCTGAGCTATGGAAACCAGAGATGTTCTTGCGTTGCTCACTTGCGTCCTCCTGGTGGTTTCCGGGAGTACCTACGGCATCAAGTTCCTGCGCAGAGGCAACTTCCTGCTGGGCCTGGAATGGTTGATCGTGGCGTTTTCCGGGACCAACTTCCTCATCTACCTGCTGACCCAGTCGCAAGTCTCCTACGGCATTTCGTATTTCTGCGATGCGTTTTCCCGCGGCTTCGGCATCCCTATCGTCACCGTGCTCGGTTTGATGGCGGTGACCCATGGCTTCCGACCTTCGGTGGGCAAGGACGCATTGATCTTCGCCATCACCTTTGTCTGTACATTCGTGATGATCAAGGCCGATTTCATGATCAAGCCGCTTCCGTACTTCTACGTCGTCATGTGGGCTGGCTACACGGTCTACCTGGCGTATTTCATCAGCCGCCTGGCGCTGGTCGGCGAGTATCTGCACGCCTTCGGGGTCACGGTGGCGGCGATGCTGGGGCTGCTGGTGGCTTGCATCTATGACTTCTACCCCATACCCGGGGACGACACAAAGGCCATATTCATGTCGATAGCGCTGGCCAGCTGGTCCTTCATGATGATCCAGCTGTACTACGCGTACTTCGCCCTGGTGCGGGCAAAGCATCAAGCGGTGCCAGCGCGCTGACACGCCTTGGTTTCCATGCTGTGGCCGCTCGAGCGGCCACAGTTTTGCAGTCGCAGTGATCCAAGAGATCCACCAGGAGTACTTACATAATGTCGATCGAGCAAGTCGCGCCGGCAGTCGAGCGGATGCGTGAAGTTTTCGCGCTTCAGCGCCAGGCATTCGCCGAGGAACGCTACCCGTCCTATCAGACCCGGCGGGCCAACCTGCTGGCGCTCAAGGCGCTGGTGCTGGAGAACGCCGAGCGGATCGCAGCCGCCATATCCAATGATTTCGGCCACCGGTCGGAGCACGAGACCAAGATGCTCGATATCTTCGGCCTGGTCAGCGAAATCAACCACGCCGTCCGCTGCTTGAAACGCTGGATGAAACCGCGCAAGCGCGGTGTCGGGATCTGGTTCAAGCCCGCGCGCGCTGCGGTGCTGGCCCAGCCGCTCGGGGTTATCGGTATCGCCGCGCCGTGGAACTACCCGCTTTACTTGACGTTGGGCCCGCTATGCGGCGCCCTGGCTGCCGGTAACCGGGCCATGATCAAGGTGGCCAGCGACTCCAGCAATTATGGTCGCTTGCTCGCCGACTTGCTGGGCAAGCGCTTCGACCAGGATCTGGTAGCGGTGATACAGCCAGGTCCAGGTATCAACGACGGTTTCTCCCGGCTACCCTTCGATCACCTGATCTTCACCGGCTCGCCTGCGGTAGGCCGGCAGATCATGCGTAATTGCAGCGAGAATCTCACGCCTGTGACCCTGGAACTCGGTGGCAAGTCGCCCACCGTCGTCGCCCCGGATTACCCATTGAAGCAGGCTGCCGAGACCGTTCTGTGGGGCAAATGCCTGAATGCCGGACAGACCTGCGTCGCTCCTGACTACCTGTTTCTACCTGCCGGCAGCGAGGAGGAATTCCTGGAGCATGCCAGGGCGGCAGTGTCCCGGAATTACCCGCAGCCGTTGGCTGACAACCCTGACTACACCTGCATGATCAATGCGCGCCAGCTGGCGCGCGTTGAGGCGTTGCTGACGGATGCTCGGGACAAGGGCGCGCGCGTGGTCGCGCTGGCGGATGTGGATGGCGCGCGACGAGCGGGCAAGCTGACACCGCACCTGGTGTTCGATGTGCGCGACGACATGCTGGTCATGCAGGAGGAAATCTTCGGGCCCGTGTTGCCGGTATTGACTTATCGCAAGCTCGAGGACGCGATCGACTACATCAATGCCCATGAGCGGCCCTTGGCGCTTTACCTGTTCGACGAAGACGCTGGCCGTGTCGAGACTGTGCTGCGCCAGACATTGTCCGGAGGTGTCTCGGTCAACAGCGTGATGCTGCATGTGCTGCAGGAAAACCTACCGTTCGGTGGTGTGGGCAATTCAGGGCTCGGGCACTATCACGCCGAGGAAGGGTTTCAGACGTTCAGCAAGATGCGGCCGGTTTTCTACCAGGCGAAATTCAATGGCAGCTTCTTGCTCAAGCCGCCTTATGGCCGTCTCACCCAGGGCCTTCTGCGCCTGATGCTGCGTTGAGGCATGGTTTGCTGAGCAGGGCTGACGAGGCTACATCGAGTTGACGCTACGATCGTCATGCCCTTTTTAGCGCCCTTCGGGGCGCTTTTTTTTATGGGCACAGAGTAGGTGACTGGCAGGAGAGGTTATGAGGAGGGAAGACTTTGAAGCCGGAAACCGCCCCTACCTGGCACAATACAGGGCGGTTTCTCGCAGGAGCATCTCAGGCGTGGGCAATCCACTCCGCGGCGCGTTCCGCGATCATGATCGCGGCCGCATTGGTATTGCCTCCGACCAATGTCGGCATGATCGAGGCATCGACGACGCGTAACCCCTGGATGCCATGGACCCTTAACTGGCCGTCCACCACGGCCATCTCGTCCTGCCCCATCTTGCAGGTGCCGATCGGGTGGTAGATGGTGTCGGTGCGTTTGCGCAGCAGCTCGATCAACTGCTCGTCGTTGTGCAGGCCGGCGCTATACATATCCCTAAGCCCGAAGCTGGCCATGGGCGTCTGGGCAATGATGTCACGGGTGATGCGATAGCCTTTGAGCAATGTTGCGACATCATCGTCGTGGGCAAGGAAGTTAGGGTCGATACGCGGCGCCTTGCGTGGGTCTGGTGATGCCAGGCCGACACTGCCGATGCTCTTGGGGCGTAGCACGCACACATGGCAACTGAAACCATGGCCCCAGTGAAGCTTGCGGTTATGGTCATCCACTGTGCCGATCACCGAGTGCAATTGGATGTCCGGGCGCTCTAGGCCTGGATCGGTCTTGAGAAACGCGCCGGCCTCGGCGCAGTTGCTCGCGACCGGGCCATTGCGATGGCGCACATAGTCGAACATGGCCTTGCCCATCTTCACGCCGCCACTCAGGGAGAAGCCCAGCAGCGAGGTGTCGTTGCTCTTGTAGCACAGCACCACGTCGGCGTGGTCCCGCAGGTTCTGGCCAACGCCTGGGAGCTCATGGCGCAGGGCGATGCCTTGGGGCTCGAGCTCGGCTGATGAACCGATGCCTGAGAGCATCAGCAAGTGTGGGCTGCCAAAGGAGCCCGCTGACACTATGACCTCCTTGCGCGCCCTCAGGTGTACGCGCGAACCCTTGATCAGCGCCTGTACCCCGGTCGCCTGCTTGCCCTGCAGAACGATATTTTCAACATGGGTATGGGTGAGCACGGTAAGGTTGCTGCGATGGCGGACCGGCTTGAGGAAAGCTGTCGCGGTGCTCCAGCGGCGGCCGTCGCGAATGGTCACATCGTAATAGCCGGCACCTTCCTGGGTAGCGCCGTTGAAGTCCGGGTTATAGCGGTGCCCGGCACGCAGCGCGGATTCCACGAAGGCTTCGCTGGCCGCGTGGCGATTGGCCGGGCTGACGTAGAGCTCGCCGTCGCCTCCGTGATACTCGCTGCTGCCGCCGTGGTGCATTTCGCTTTTGCGAAAGTACGGCAGAACATCGTCGAAGCCCCAACCTTCGTTCCCCAGCGCCTGCCAGTCATTGAAATCCTCATGATGGCCGCGAATGTAGATCATGCCGTTGATCGAACTGCTGCCGCCGAGCACCTTGCCCCGGGGCTGGTAGCCGACCCGCCCGCCCAGGCCCGACTGAGGGGTGGTTTTGAATGCCCAGTTGACATGGCGTGTCGGCAGGATGGCAGCCAGACCCAGCGGGGTATGGATAAGCGGTGATCGATCTTCCGGGCCCGCTTCGAGCAGGCAGACGGTGACACTGGGATCGGCACTGAGGCGGTTGGCGAGGACACAGCCGGCAGAGCCGGCACCCACGATCAGGTAATCAAATTCCATGTTGTTGTTCTCGAGGGAATTATTGGGAGTCTGGATAGAAACAGGTCTGCGCTAGCCATCCCAGTTCGTATGGTCATTGACGAACTCCAGGATATGGCGCTGTGCCTGTCGGGCCTGTGGAAGAGCTGCGATCATCTGGAACACGTGTGGCAGCTGCTGCCAGATTTCCAGGCGAACCGGCACACCGGCCGCCGCTGCGCTGGCCGCAGCACGGACCGAATCGTCGAGGAGCATTTCGCTACTGCCCACCTGCAACAGCAACGGTGGCAAGTCGGTGAAGGAGCCGAACAATGGAGATACTTCAGGTGACGTGTGCTTCTCGGCGGGTGCGTAGAAGCCGCGGATAGCGACCGCGAAAGGCAGGGTGAAGATCGGGTCGCGACGGGCGTTGCCCAGCGCGCTCGCACCACTGAGGGTGAAATCGAGGAACGGTGACAGCAGCACGGCGCAGCTTGGCAGTTGCGCTCCCTGGTCCCTGAGCCGCTGCAGCAGCGCCAGCGCTAGGTTGCCGCCGGCGGAGTCGCCAGCGATCACGATGTGGTCTGCCTTGGTCCCCTGTTCGAGTAGCCAACGGTAGGCAGCATGGACCTGGTCAAGCGCTGTAGGGAAGGGGCATTCGGGCGCGAGGCTGTAGTCCACCATTAGCGCCCTGGCTTTAAGCGGCTTGCACCAGTTCGCTACCATCGCGGCATAAATCTGCGGGGTGTAGGCCACGAAGGCACCACCGTGAATGTACAGCAGTACGCGCTCCGGCCTGCAACTGGCAGGTGACAGCCAGTGCGCAGGGGTACCGTTGCACAACGCTCTCGTGCGAAGCACGTCCGTTGGTAACGCCAGGCCTTGGCGATCCAGTTGCGCGAACTGCTTGCGCAGGTGCTGGATATCGATAGACATGCCGTGGCGGGACTTCACCGACAGGCGCAGCAACAGATTGAGCAGCCTGCGCTTCCAGCGCCCTTCGCTCGGGTCGATGACACGGGTATCGGCCCGCCCTCTGGCCGGAGCGTTCATGACGCCACCTCGCACGGCGGCGAGCCCGGCCATCGGTAGTCACGCAGATCCTGGCGCAACTGGAGTTTGCTGACCTTGCCGGTGGCGGTGTGCGGCAGGGTCTCGACGAACACGACGTCGTCAGGGATGCAGAAGCGTGCGACCTTGCCGGTATAGAGCGCGAGAATCGCCTCACGGGTCGGTGCTTCTCCGGGTTTTGCGGCCACTACCAACAGTGGGCGTTCATCCCATTTAGGGTGTGCAATCCCCAGCGCGGCTGCTTCAGCGACGGCCGGATGGCCCATGGCGATGTTCTCCAGCTCGATCGAACTTATCCACTCGCCCCCCGACTTGATGACATCCTTGGCCCGGTCGGTGATCTGCATGAAGCCATCCTGGTCGAGGCTGGCGACGTCACCGGTTGGGAACCAGCCGTTCTCCAGCGGGCTTTCATCGCTGCGGTAATAGCGATCAACCACCCAGTGCCCACGCACGATCAGCGCGCCCGAGGTCTTGCCGTCACGCGCTACCTCGTTGCCGTCATCGTCCACAGTTTTCAGGTCAATGCCGAACGGTGGTCGGCCTTGCTTGATGCTGATGGCGAAGCGCGCCTCTTCATCCAGGCCCAGATGCGACGCTTTAAGCGTGTTGACGGTGCCCGTCGGTGACATTTCGGTCATGCCCCAGGCGTGCTGAATACGGATCCCGAACGCGTGTTCGAAGCTGCGCATCAGTGCAGGCGGACAGGCTGCGCCGCCGACCACCAGGCGTTTCAGGCTGGGCAGACGCTTGCCGGTTTGCTGCATGTACTGCTGAAGGCTCAGCCATACGGTAGGAACGCCGGCCGAGAAGGTGACACCTTCCTGTTCGAACAGCCTGAAGACGCTTTGACCATCCAGGCCTGCACCGGGCAGCACCAGCTTGGCACCTACCATGGCCGCCGAGTACGGCAGCCCCCAGGCATTGACATGGAACATGGGCACGATCGGCGCGACAACCTCGCGGGCCGATAGCGACAGTGAGTCCGGCAGAGCACTGGACAGCGCGTGCAGCAGCGTGGCGCGGTGGGAGTAGAGCACCCCTTTGGGGTTGCCGGTGGTGCCGGAGGTGTAGCAAAGCGCTGCTGCCGCATGCTCATCGATTGAAGGCCAGATGAATGTCGCGTGTTCGGCAGCCAGCAGCGCCTCGTAGCACAACAAACGGGTCTCGCCCGCGGATGGCATCTGCTCAGCATCCGACAAGGCGACCCAATGCTTTACGCTTGGGCATTGTGCCGCGATCTCGGCGACAAGCGGGGCGAAACTCTCGTCGAAGCAAATCACCTCGTCTTCGGCGTGCCGGATGATCCACGCCACCTGCTCCGGGAACAGGCGCGGGTTGATGGTGTGGGTGATTGCCCCCATGCCCGAAATTGCGTAATAGAGTTCGAAATGTCGGTAGCTATTCCAGGCCAGAGTACCCACACGGTCGCCAGGCTTGACGCCTAGGCGGCTCAGGGCGTTGGCCGCTTGTCTAGCTCGCTGGTGAGCGTCGGCATAGGTGTAGCGGTGCACGGCGCCGCCAGGCAGGTACGAAACGATTTCGGTACCGCCGTGATACCGCTGCGCATGCTCCAGCAGTGAAGGAATGGTCAGGGGAAGCGTCATCATTTGACCTAGCATGATTTTCAGCCTTTTACCTTTCTTGTTATTCACGCACCGTCGGCGGGGCCGTGGGCGTCTTGGTTCAACCCGTGATCTTGGCGGGCCGCTGGGTGAGTGCTTGTTGCTGGGTGCGCTGGAACTCCAGGTGGTGGTCTTCGATCGGGTCCTTCAGCAACATTTTCTTGTCGCGCCCGTAGTGCATGAAGACGAACCAGGGATGCGACCGGCCCTGCCGAGGCAGGAAGTGCTGGTCACGCTGGATGTAGCCGGACTTCATCGAGTTCAGGATCCCGTCGCTCAATGCGTTGTTGGCGTTGTCGTGAGGGGTCACGACATCCAAGTTGCGCTGCTCCATGTAGCGGAACAGGCGGCACAGGTAAGTGGCGGCCAGGCCAACCTTCAGCGTCCACGACACGTTGGTGTAACCGAAGATCCATGCCATGTTCGGCAGGTTCTCCAGCAGTACACCCTTGTAGGTCATCTGCTCACCGATCGGGAACGGCGTACCATCGACCGAGACGGTCATGCCCCCCAGCAACTGCAAGCGCAGCCCGGTGGCAGTGATGATGATGTCGGCCGGCAGTTCCTTGCCTGACTTCAAGCGAATGCCGTGCTCGGTGAAACGCTCGATATGGTCCGTCTCCACCGACGCCTGGCCGTTGCGAATGGCCTTGAAGAGGTCGCCGTCGGGTACTGCGCACAGGCGCTCGTCCCAAGGCATGTAACTCGGGGTGAAGTGGCGCATGTCGGCATTCGGGCCTACCTGGCGGCGTACGTGCGCCAGGAGGATTCTGCGCATCAGGCGTGGCCATTGGCGGCAGGCAATGTAAGCGGCACGGTACAGCACGATATTGCGTTTGCGCGCCAGACCGAGGGCCCAACTCTCGGGCATGATGCGAGAGAGCAGGGTCGTGAGCTTGTCGGTCGAAGGCAGCGAGTAAATATATGAGGGGGAGCGCTGTAGCATGGTGATATGGCGGGTCTTGTCTGCCATCGCCGGGATCAGCGTGGCAGCGGTGGCGCCGCTGCCAATGACCACGACATTCTTGTCACGGTAGTCCAGATCCTCGGGCCAATGCTGTGGATGGATCTGTACGCCTTTGAAGTCGTCCTCCCCCGGGAAA
The DNA here is from genome assembly GCF_001007005.1 of Pseudomonas sp. CCOS 191. Taxonomy (NCBI): domain Bacteria; kingdom Pseudomonadati; phylum Pseudomonadota; class Gammaproteobacteria; order Pseudomonadales; family Pseudomonadaceae; genus Pseudomonas; species Pseudomonas sp. CCOS 191. Next base: position 3,684,111 of record NZ_LN847264.1, on the reverse strand, counting down.
GTGGGGAGGAAACCCTCGTCGTGGTTGTAGTAACCGGTGCAGCAGAGAAGAAATCGGCAAGTGTAATGCCGGATATCCCCGCTGGCTTCGTGTCGCACCATCAATTGCCACAGGCGCTGCTGGCTGCACCAGTTCGCACTGAGGGTCTTGAGGCCGTAGTGGATCTTGTCGGCAAGGCCATACTGCTTTGCCGTGTCCTGGATATAGCGCCGGATCGAGGCGCCGTCGGCCAGCACCTTGGGGTTGTCCCACAGACGGAACTTGTAGCCGTAGCTCAGCATGTCGGAGTCGGAGCGGATACCTGGATAGCGAAACAGGTCCCAGGTTCCGCCCATGCACTCACGCCGTTCCAAAATGGCGAGATTGCGGTTGGGAAACTCGCCCATCAGGTGGCAAGCCGTGCCGATGCCGGACAAGCCGGCACCGATGATCAAGGTATCGAAGTGAAGGTTGCTCATGGAGTCTCCGCGCCTACGGGGTCTGACCAACGGGTTGTTTGAACGGTGGGTATCAGCGAGCAAGCGATTACGCGGCAGTCGTTAGGCAGCCGCGAGACGACGGTGCTGAGGCCCGGAGGAGCGTGGCCGGCAGCGGAGGGGGCAATGGAGTCGTGCATACGATGAGCTCCGGTGATTGTTGTTGTTTTACTGCAATGTAATCCGCTACCGACTTTAGCGCAACGCCTGTTATGTTTAAATGTGAAACCATTTGACAGCCGGGCAAAGCCGCTTGGTCCAACCATGGGAAATGGGGCGGTGGCTGTGCATCCGCCCTTCAACGGATCAGCGCTTGGTGGGGGTGAGGCCGGCGAGGTAGTGCGCCAGCGCTTGCACTTCAGTTGGAGAAAGCAGACTCGCGGTCGCGTTCATGGCGCCACTTGGATCCGTTCGCGTGCCCTGCTTGAACGCCTGGAGTTGGCTTAGCAGGTAGGCTTTTCCCTGGCCCGCGAGGCGTGGGCCAGCGGCTCCTCCCATGAAATCGTTGCCGTGACAGGCGCTACAGCCCCGTGCTGCTGCACTCGCCTGGCCTGTGGCCGACAACTGCTCATTAGCCGTTGGGGTGTCGGTGCTGTGTGGCGTTTGCCGGGAAAAATACTGCGCCAGTGACACGATCTGTTCTTTGGTCAATGAGGCGGCCAGCGGCTCCATCTGCGCACTGTGCCGTTTGCCCTCGGCAAATGCCTGAAGTTGTGCCTGCAGGTAGTTGGCCTGTTGCCCGGCGAGGGATGGGTACTGCTCGTTCTGCGACTGCCCGGAGGAACCATGGCAGGTGCTGCAGGTATCCTGGGGTTGTGGCCAGGTTCCGACGTCGGCGTCGTAGCGGGTGTAGTGGCTGTCCAAAACGTTCATGAATTGATAGCCCGCCAGCAGTTGCGGACCCGTAAAGATTGCCGCTAGCACAAACCCGGCAACGCCGACCGCAACACCTATCGACAAGGCGCGTTTCATCATGCGTTCCTCTGATTGGCAACCAGTGCCTGCAGTGCTTCCAGGGCGGCCCGGTGGCCGGAGCGCACTGCCCCGTCCATGCTGCTGGCCCAGATGTCAGCGGTTTCGGTGCCCGACCAGATCAGTCGACCAACGGCAGGTTTCAGGTAGCGGCCCCAGCGGGTGAGAAAGCCGGGAGGGATGGCGCCGACGCAGGTCAAGGTCCAGGTGTCGACCTTGGCCCAGTCGTGGTCGTGGTACTGCCGGAACTGCAATGCTTCATCACCTAGGGCTTGGGAAAAAATGCCGGCAAGCGTCTGGCTTGCCCGTTCGGCATCATGTGTTAGCTGGGCGCTGCGTACAAACGCCGAAAGGATGCCGACGCTGCCATCGGCGGGCGAGTTGTCGCATGAGAAGATCAAAGGCCCATCGGCTTGGCTGATCTGCCCATTGAGCCCCTTGTCTCGCCAGAATGGCCGATCGTAGACATGCACCGTCTTGCGCATCGGTGCATGGGCGGGCCAAAGCCGCTGCAGTTGCGCGCGCCCCTCGGGCAAAGGCGGCTCGAAGATGATCTGGTGGCATAGCGCGGGATGAAGCGCAACGATCACCTGTCGGGCGCGGACCACCCCCCGGTCTGTGTAGATATCGACGATATCGCTGTCCCAGTTGACGATCTTGCGTACCGGGCTGGACAGCCTCATGCGATCGCCCAACGAGTCCGCCATTCGCGTGCTCAACACTTGGGAACCGCCCACGAAGCGGGTCTCCTGGGCGCCGCCATTGAAGCCTTCCAGCTTTTCCATGCTGCAGTCGGCGGAATTGATCAGCGAAAGGTAGTGGAGCAGGGCCAGGCTGGCTGGCGGCGTACCTGTGGTCAGACCTATGGAGGTGTCGAAGCTGAACCGGCTGGCATTGTCGATGCCTTGGTTCTTAAGCCATTGGGCTACCGATAGCTTGTCGATTTCAGGCGCATCAGTTGCATTCCAGGGTTCCTTGCTCGGAACCTGTCGCGAGAGTTGATTGAGCTTTGCAGTGACAGGGTTTCCGTGGGCGGCGCTGAGGTCTTCTTCGTAGCGGGCATCTCCTGCCAGATAGACATTGCGGCCCTGGTAGTAGCTCGGGAAGGTCTCCACCTCCAGTTCGCGCGCCAGGTCGAAGATGGCCGTCTGTCCGGGACCTGCCCATTGCCCTCCGGCCTCCGCGATCAGGCCGTCACCGAGCGGATGGTTGACGGTTCGTCCGCCAACTCGATCCCGGGCCTCCAGTACGGCGAATGAGGTGCAGCCAGCGCGATCCAGATCTCTGGCCGCAGTGAGGCCGGCAAGCCCGGCGCCGATGACAACCACATCCAGCACACCTTGCGGGGATGGCTCGACTGTCTGGGCCAGGACTCGCCCGGCGAGTCCCGTACCACCTACCAGCGCCACGCCAGCGAGCGCCTGCACAAGCAGGCGCCGGCGGCATGCCGGCGACGCCATGTCTTCAGTGTTCATTTTTGCCTCGGTACGCTATTGTTTTATTTGGATAACCGTAGTTATGTAAAATAGCGTAAGGCGATCATCGTGCAAAGGGGCAACAGGCGTCCAATCATCGCTTCAGGCACAAAAATACGACGCTGGACGCTACTCGCCCTATATTTAGTAGTTGGTGTTATCTAAATCTGCTACAAACAACCCAAGGAGTTACCCATGAATATGTTGAGAGCGATAGCCGTTGCATCGATCATCTGCGCACCAGTTGTGTACGCCGGGGGCAAAACCGATACCGACCACTGCACGGCCAAGATCAACCAGCTCGACTCCATCGAGCGTTCCGAGGGCGCCGGCCAACACGGTGGAGTGGCCACGGATATTCGCAAATTGATTGCGCAGGCCAAGGAAGCTCGGGAAAAAGGCGATGGGAAAGGTTGCTTGGCCGCAGCCAACAGGGCACTGAGCGTGTACAAGAACGCATCCAAGTAAAAGGCTTCACCGACCAAAGGCGGGGCGAGATCAGCCAGGGCCGGACGAATACCCGTCCGGCCTACGCCTTATAGTTCTACTTTGATCAGGCTTTGCGCGAGCGACTGTTCTTGGCAGGGGGCGCTATCAGCGTGATGAGCGCATCGAGCAGGGTATTCCCGCGCTCGGCGCTGAAGCGCTCGGGCTCGATCGGCATCATCATCAGCCAGCCGTCACAGATGGTGCTGATTTGGTCGGCCAGCACATCGGGCGGTATGTCGTCACGGACTTTGCCTTGGTGCTGCTCTGCTTCGATAACCCTGGTAAACACTTGGCGGAACCTGGCATACCGCTGCTTGATGACATGCGCGAACGCCTGCTCATGTCGGGCATGAGTCAGCAATTGCAACCAGGAAAGCCAGAGCGTCGACTCGCCGTCGTTGACCCACTCCATCCACTGCCGGAGCAATGAGGGAATATTCATCTCCGACTGATTCGCTGCCAGCATAGTGTCGACCTGGTCGAACAAGCTCTGGGCGACCTCGGTGATCATCTCTTCCTTGTTGGCGAAGTAATAGGTTACTGCGCCTGTGGTGCAACCTGCGTGTTTTGCGACATTGCGCATCGACGCCCCGGCGTAGCCATCACGCGCGATCACGGTAATGGCTGCCTCCAGCAGTTCTGCACGTTTGGCATCGCGGTCGCCCACCGGCCGTCCCCTGCGCGCCGCGCGGCGAGGTGCAATTGTATCGGCCGAAGTGGCGGCGGTTGTGGAGGGGGATTTGGAATCAGGCATGGGGTCTCAGGATTTCAGTGCGAAAACGTTTCTGGATCAAGTGGCTGGCTTCCACAGTTGGCCCAGCATAGAGAAGTCGAGCGTGGATTACACCTGTCGGAACAGGAATGATTCTCCACGTCGATTCAAAGGCGGCAGCCGGGTTCTTGCCAGTCACCGACGGGTTAGGTGCTACCGCTTCCTGCCACAGCCACGGCACGAATCTCCACTACCAGTTCAGGCAGGGCTAGCTCTGTGATGCCGACTGCGGTCCAGGAGGGATAGCGTGAGGGGAAATATTCATCTTTGATACTGGCAAATATGGGCATGTCAGTCTGTAGCCGGGTGTGGAAGGTGGTCAGCTCGACCACATCTTCCAGGCCTGCACCAGCCGCTTGCAGCACCTTGGCCAGCGATTGGAATGCCAGGTGCGTCTGAGCTGCCACATCGCTTTCAGGTTTCATGTTGCTGTCGATGCCGACCTGCCCCGATACCCAGATGAGGTCGCCTACGCGGGTGGCCTGGGAGTAATGAAACTGATCGTAGAACACCTGGGTTGGTGGCGGATTGATTGATTGCCGCTTCAAGGGGGGGATGTTCATGGAACCTCCTGTTCAGACAATCTGGCGAAAGGTGGGATGGCGAAAAGCTGCGCCGGCCGAAAGATGCTTGAGCTCCTCGGTGAACAGCACACCTTGTGGTGGGAATCCCGCTTTGCTGTTCTGCGGCAGCGGCTTGAAGGTGGCGTCGTCGCCGAAGAAGCGGAAAACGAAGGTGTGGCGGCTAGGGAAGTCGCTATCGACCGGAGCACCACCATGCAAGGATGCCGGGTGCAGCAGGATCACGTCGCCTGGTTCGGTGGCCCACGACAGCACATCGTAAGCACGTGGATTCAGTTTGCGTTCGGCCTCGATATCGGGCAGGCGAGGAAGGGTGCCGTTGTCATGCAGCGGTTGTGTCGGATCGTCAGGATCGGTGAATGTGGTGCCATCGTAGCGTGGCCCGCGATGCGAACCTCGAATGATCTCCAACGCGTTACGTTGCGGGATTGATTCGAAGCTGATCCATGCATTGCCCCAATGCTCGCCTGCCCAGGGCAGGTAGGAGGTGTCCTGATGCCAGAGCGTACGGGAACCTTGGCCACCGGCTTTGAGAAAGACCTCTTCAGCGAAATACCAGACGTTCCGCGAACCCCAGATTCGGGCGAACAGGTTGCCCAGCGGTAAGGATTCAACGAGCGTTTCGAGCCGCTGTTTGGCCACGGGGTTGGCATTGTCCACATGCGACTGCTGTGTTGTGCCTGCGAACATGCGGGTTGCGTGGGGGCCATGGTTTTCCACGGCCCAGTCATACGCTTCACGACAGCGCGCCAGTTGCTCCTCGCTCAGGAGTCCTTTGACCAGCACTGCACCATCGGCATGAAAAGCACGGCTTATCGGGTCTAGCATGGCGTCCTCCCGGAACGTCTTTTTTGTGAGTATCCGGGAGACTAGCAACCAGCCGAATATATGACAACGTGAGTTATGTAAAATATTCGCGGAGGATGATCGTCAGCTCAAGGCTTGGCCATCCAGTCGATCACTGCTGAGTAGTCATCCGCTGTGCAGTCCATGCACAGGCCGCGAGGAGGCATGGCGTTGAAACCTTCCGTTACGTGCTTTACCAGGACGTCTCTGCCTTGGGCAAGCCGTGGCTTCCAGGCTTGGGCGTCACCTTTTTTTGGGGCCGTAGGCAGTTGGCCGTTATGGCACATTTGGCAGCTGCGATTGAATACGCTCTCTGGAGACTGTGCCGCCTTGGCCAAGGGAATCTGCCACAGACAGATGGAAAAAATCAGATAGAAGGCGCGTTTCATGGTCATACTCTCGTGGTGTTGTTTTTAGATAACGGATATTATTTTAAATCATGAGTTGTAGCCTGCGTCAATTTGACGCGCTGCGGGCGCGAGGAGTGGGAGCCTCAGGCTGCAGGGGGGGGGCGAAGGGCTGCAGGGACGGTGGCGGGCCGAAGCCCGATTTGGAGCCTGAGGCGGCATCCACTGAAAACGATGTTGCCTTTCTACGGGCTAAAAACGAATCCGTGCCTGAACGCAAGCGCGTCTAGCAGGCAAGGTAGCTATACCTGCCTGCGAACTCGTAGCGAATTACTCTGCGAGGGGAAGTTTTCGCGCTATGTCTAGCTCAACCATGGCATCCAGTTGTGTTTCGATTTGTAGAAAACGCAGGGCGCGCTTAGGTGAGACTTTTTCAGCGATACGGCGTGTATATCGCTCGCGCAGTTTTATATGATCGTCCTGAAGGCTATAGAATCGATGCAACAGGTCGGTGGCTAGTTCGTCGGTCACATAGCCTTGGTTATAGGCTTGACCGTAATCGATCATTGCTTCCAATGTCCTTTTGTTGAGGCGGTCAGCCTCTGTTCGATAAGTGTTGTAAATGGGCCAGAATTTTTCATTCTCCTGGCCTTCCAGTCCCATGTTAGTTTCTAGGATTTTTTTTCGTTTATAGTCAACGTCGGCAAAGTTATTCTGGATCTGGGCCTGGTTTTGTCTCATGACCTCCTTGCCAGAGGGAATGTCCTGTTGAGAGGCTAGCAGGGGGAGGCTGATTGTGGCGAGTAGGGTAATCGTAAGTTTTTTAAGCATGGGTGACTCCTTGGTAATTGAGCTGCGGAAGCAGATTTTGTGCGAGTGGATGGGGTTTTCGAGAGGTTTTGAAGTTGTTAATGGTTGTCGATGTTTATTGTCAAAGGCGAGGCGTTTCTTGAGTATCATGGTCTGCGGGCTGTAAAGCAGCCGAGTCAAACCATCTTTCCATAAGCTGTTCGTTCTCAAACCATTGGCAGAATGCAAATGTCGATGCTGAAAAGCCAAGGACTGCCCGCTGATCTTTTAGATTGCCTACGGTCATCAGTGGGCCTCCACTTTTTAGTCTGACCACGTCTCCTTTCAATATATTTCTCATGTTGTGCGTCCGGTTCTAGGGGCAAAGGCGTCAGCAGGGTGGCAGGCGGCGCCTTGCAGAAAAAATGTTGCAATCAGTTTGTAGCAGTCTCCGGGTATTCGACCCCGGTTTCGCGAGTCGATGGCGCCATAAAGAATGGATACAAACACTTCTGTTAGCAGGGGGGCTGTTAAATCGATGCGGAAGATACCTAATTGCTGGCTGCGTAGAAAAAACGCGTCCAGTTCATCTTGATAGAAACTCCAGTCAGCCTCTGGGTCGCGACTAATTCTCAAGTGTGGGTGGTATCGGGAAGCTAAAAAAACAATTAACTCTCCCTGAGCCAAGTGGTCGTGTATGAGCTGCTGCAAAGCGGACAAGGGATGAGTTGTTTGCGGGGTCGCCCGTTGCAGAATTCGCCGGAGTGAATCCTTGGTGTGCTGCTCAAGCAGGCGATCCAAGTTTTCCCGGGTTCCGCAAAGCCTATGCAAAGTGGCTCGGCTGATACCTATGCGCTTGGCCAGTTCCTGCATGGACGCCCGCGGATGACTGGCCACTGCTGAGCAAAGGCTAGTGAGCAGCTTGGCCGGAATGGGGGCGGGGCAGTGCTCGCGTCCCAAGACTGTAGAATCCATTGTGAGACCCAAAATTATCTTGTGAGGCAAATTTGACTCATCGGGATCGAAAAGGTAGCATTCGGCTCGTTTTCAATCAAGGCTCGGGTGAATGATGAGCAACATACGTGCAATAGGGATGATCGGTGCGCTGTCTGCCGCCATTGTCTTGGCTGGATGCGATGCAACGCAGGAGCAGCAGAATGCTGAACAAGCGGCATCTCCCGTAGAGATCGTCACGGTGGCAAGTGAGCGGTTGGCTTTGAGCTCGACCCTGCCGGGGCGGGTCGAGCCAATGCGGGTGGCGGAGGTGCGTGCCCGTGTGGCTGGCATCGTCCTGCACAAACGTTTCGAAGAGGGTGCCGACGTCAAGGCTGGCGATGTGCTGTTCCAGATCGACCCGGCGCCGTTCAAGGCGGCCCTGGCTCGCGCTGAGGCCGACCTGGCCCGGGCTCAGGCTGTGCAGCAGGAGGCCCAAGCCCGGGTCAAGCGCTACGAACCGCTAGTGAAGATCGAAGCAGTCAGCCAGCAGGATTTCGACAGTGCTACCGCCGAGTTGCGCAGCGCCCAGGCGGCGGTACGCTCCGGCCAGGCCGACGTGCAGAGCGCACGCCTGAACCTGGGTTACGCCACAGTCACCGCGCCGATCTCCGGGCGCATCGGCCGGGCTCTGGCCACCGAAGGCGCGCTGGTCGGGCAGGGCGATGCCACGCTGATGGCGCGCATCCAACAACTCGATCCGATCTACGTCGACTTCACTCAGTCCGCCGCCGACGCCCTGCGCCTGCGCCAGGCTTTGAAGGACGGCGCCCTGGGTGGCGGCGACGACAAGGCGCTGACCGCCCAGGTGGAAGGCACCGACTACCAGCGCCAGGGCGCGCTGATGTTCACCGACGTGGCGGTCGACCGTGGCACCGGCCAGGTCACCTTGCGTGGTCGCTTCGACAACCGCGACGGCATTCTCCTGCCGGGCATGTATGTGCGCGTGCGTACCCCGCAGGGTACCGATCAGCAGGCCATCCTGGTACCACAACGGGCGGTGCAGCGCGGCAGCGACGGCACGGCGCGGGTGATGGTGGTCGGCACCGGCAGCCTGGCCGAGGCGCGCAGCGTGCGCACCGGTGTGATGCAAGGCTCGCGTTGGCAGATCCTCGACGGTTTGCACATCGGCGATCAAGTCATCGTCGGCAGCCCGGCTGGCCTGGCCTCCGGCATGCCTGTGGCACCGTCGCAGGCAAAGCCGGTAGCGGTGCAATAAGGCGAGGGTAGCGAGATGTCCAAGTTCTTCATCAATCGGCCGAACTTCGCCTGGGTCGTGGCGCTGTTCATTTCCCTGGCCGGCCTGCTGGTGATCCCGGCGTTGCCGGTGGCTCAGTACCCCAGCGTGGCACCGCCACAAATTTCCATCACCGCCTCCTATCCGGGCGCGTCCGCCAAAGTGATGGTGGAGTCGGTGACCAGCATCATCGAGGAGTCGCTCAACGGCGCCAAGGGCCTGCTGTATTACGAGTCCACCAACAACTCCAACGGCGTTGCCGAGGTGATGGTGACTTTTCAGCCGGGTACCCTGCCGGACATGGCGCAGGTCGATGTGCAGAACCGCCTGAAGAAGGCCGAGGCGCGTATGCCTCAGGCCGTGCTGACCCAGGGCCTGAAGGTCGAGCAGGCCAGTTCGGGTTTCCTGCTGATGTATGCCCTGACCAGTGCCACAGGTGGGCGCGACAATGTAACGGCGTTGGCAGACTATGCGGCGCGTAACATCAACAACGAACTGCTGCGCGTACCCGGCGTGGGCAAGCTGCAGTTCTTCGCCTCCGAAGCGGCGATGCGGGTCTGGGTCGATCCGCAGAAACTGGTGGGTTATGGCCTTTCCATCGACGACATCAGCAACGCTATCCGTGGCCAGAACGTCCAGGTGCCGGCCGGCAGCTTCGGCAGCACGCCGGGCGCCAGCGAGCAGGAACTGACCGCGACTCTGGCCGTGCAAGGTACCCTGGATACCCCCGAGGCGTTCGCCGGTATTGTCCTGCGCGCCAACCCGGACGGTTCCAGCGTGCGCCTGGGCGATGTCGCGCGCATGACCATTGGCAGCGAGAATTACAACCTGTCTGCGCGATTGGATGGTAAACCGGCAGTGGTCGCTGCAGTGCAATTGGCACCTGGGGCCAACGCTATCCAGACCGCGACGCTGGTCAAGGAGCGCCTGGCGGAGCTGTCGCAGTTCTTCCCCGAGGGCGTCGAGTACTCGGTGCCCTACGACACCTCGCGCTTCGTCGACGTGGCCATTGAGAAGGTGATCCACACCCTGATCGAAGCCATGGTGCTGGTGTTCCTGGTGATGTTCCTGTTCCTGCAGAACGTGCGCTACACCCTGATCCCGTCGATCGTGGTGCCGGTGTGCCTGCTGGGCACGCTGATGATCATGAAGCTGCTCGGTTTCTCGGTGAACATGATGACCATGTTCGGCATGGTGCTGGCCATCGGCATCCTGGTGGACGACGCCATCGTGGTGGTGGAGAACGTCGAGCGGTTGATGGCCGAGGAGGGCCTGTCGCCGGTGGACGCGACCATCAAGGCGATGGGGCAGGTGTCCGGGGCGATCATCGGCATCACCATGGTGTTGGCGGCGGTGTTCCTGCCGTTGGCGTTCATGTCTGGCTCGGTGGGGGTGATCTACCAGCAGTTCTCGGTGTCGCTGGCGGTGTCGATCCTGTTCTCCGGCTTCCTGGCCCTGACCTTCACTCCGGCGTTGTGTGCCACGCTGCTCAAACCAATCGCACATGGGCATCATGAAAAGGGCGGTTTCTTTGGGGCGTTCAACCGCGCCTTCGCCCGCATGACCGAACGTTACTCGGTAATGAACAGTGCCCTGGTGGCCCGTGCCGGGCGTTGGATGCTGGCCTATGTGGGCATCCTGGTGGTCCTTGGTTACTCCTATGTCCGAGTGCCGGAGGCTTTTGTACCCGCCGAGGACCTGGGCTACGGCATCGTCGATGTGCAGTTGCCGCCGGGTGCCAGCCGGGTGCGTACCGACCACACCGCTCAAGCGTTGGAGCAATTCCTGATGTCCCGCGAGGCTGTGGCCAACACCATTGTCGTGACTGGTTTCAGCTTCTCGGGCCAGGGCGAGAACGCCGCGCTGGCGTTCCCCACCTATAAAGACTGGTCGTTGCGTGGCAAGGAGCAATCCGCTGCTGCTGAAACAGGTGTGGTCAATGAACAGTTCGCCGCCAACGGCGACGGCGCCATCACCGCGGTCATGCCGCCGCCGATCGACGGCCTGGGCAACTCCGGCGGTTTCGCCCTGCGCCTGATGGACCGTGGCGGCCTGGGCCGCGAAGCGCTGCTGGCGGCCCGCGACCAGCTGCTGGCCCGCGCCAACGGCAACCCGGTGATCCTCTACGCGATGATGGAAGGCCTGGCCGAGGCACCGCAGCTGCGCGTGCAGATCGACCGCGAGAAGGCCCGCGCCCTGGGCGTAAACTTTGAGGCGATCAACAATACCCTGGCCACCGCTTTCGGTTCGGCGGTGATCAACGACTTCACCAACGCCGGGCGCCAGCAGCGGGTGGTGGTGCAGGCCGAGCAGGGCGAGCGCATGACCCCGGAAAGCGTGCTGCGCCTCTATGCGCCGAACGCCCAGGGCGAGCAGGTGCCGTTCAGCGCCTTCGTCACCACGAAATGGGAAGAGGGCCCGGTGCAGTTGGTGCGCTACAACGGCTACCCGTCGATCCGCATCGCCGGTGACGCCGCGCCCGGCCACAGCACCGGCCAGGCCATGGCCGAGATGGAACGCCTGGTCAGCGAGCTGCCGCCTGGCATCGGCTACGCCTGGACCGGCCTGTCGTACCAGGAGAAGGTCTCCAGCGGCCAGGCCACGGCCTTGTTCGCCCTGGCCATCCTGGTGGTGTTCCTGCTGCTGGTGGCGCTGTACGAAAGCTGGGCGATCCCGCTGACGGTGATGCTGATCGTGCCGATCGGCGCCCTGGGCGCGGTGTGGGCGGTGCTGCTCACCGGCCTGCCCAACGATGTGTACTTCAAGGTCGGTCTGATCACCATCATTGGCCTTGCGGCGAAGAACGCGATCCTGATCGTCGAGTTCGCCAAGGAACTCTGGGAGAAGGGCTACAGCTTGAGCGATGCCGCCATTGAGGCCGCGCGCCTGCGCTTCCGCCCGATCGTGATGACCTCCATGGCCTTCATCCTCGGCGTGGTGCCGCTGGCCATCGCCACCGGCGCCGGCGCGGCCAGTCAGCGCGCCATCGGTACCGGGGTGATCGGCGGCATGCTCAGCGCCACCTTGCTGGGCGTGGTGTTCGTGCCGATCTGTTTCGTATTCGTGCTGAAGCTGCTCAAGCGCAAGCCGGCCCCCGTGCAACACGCTGTCGAGGTAACCCAGTGATGCTCATGCGCAATCTTGCAATCCCGTTCGCGCTGGCCGTCACGCTGGTCGGCTGTTCCCTGGCGCCGACCTACCAGCGCCCCGAGGCGCCGGTGGCGTCCGCGTGGGGGGATGCCGCCGGCCATCACGGCAAGGCGGTGGAGCAGCTGGACTGGCAGGCGTTCATCGTCGACCCGTCCCTGCGCCAGCTGGTGGGCACCGCGCTGGACAACAACCGCTCGCTGCGCCAGACCCTGCTGGATATCGAGCAGGCCCGCGCGCAGTACCGCATCCAGCGTGCCGACCGGGTGCCGGGCTTGAATGCCGGGGCTTCCGGCAACCGCCAGCACTTGCCGGCCGACTTGTCGAGCGATGGCCGCGAAGGGGTGAGCAGCACCTACCAGGTGGGCCTGTCGCTGCCCGAATACGAAGTTGACCTGTTTGGCCGGGTGAAAAGCCTGAGCGACGCGGCCCTGGAGCAGTACCTGGCCACCGAGGAAGTTGGCCGCGCCGCGCATATTGCCTTGATTGCCGAGGTCAGCCAGGCCTACCTGACCCTGGACGGTGCCGAACGGCGCCTGGCATTGACCCGCCAGACCCTGGCCAGCCGTGAGGATTCGCTGGCCCTGGTCGGCCAGCGGCGTGGCGCCGGCACGGCCACGGCGCTGGATCACCAGGAGGCGCTGGGGCTGGTCGAGCAGTCTCGCGCCGAGCTCGAAGCCACCCTGCGTCAGCAGCGCCAGGCCTACAACTCCTTGGTCTTGCTGCTGGGCAGTGCGGACGCGGCCAAGGCGATTCCGGGCGAACGTCTGGCCGAGCCGATGGTGCTGCAGGACATTACCCCGGGCGCGCCATCGGCGCTGATTGAACGCCGACCAGACATTCTTGCCGCCGAGCACCGGCTGCGGGCGCGCAACGCCGATATCGGAGCGGCGCGGGCGGCGTTTTTCCCGCGGATCAGCCTGACCGGCAGCTTCGGTACCTCCAGCGCGCAGATGTCCGGGTTGTTCGACGGTGGTTCACGCAGCTGGAGCTTCATGCCGCAGCTGTCGCTGCCGCTGTTCGACGCCGGGCGTAACAAGGCTGGGCTGAGCCTGGCCGAGGCGCGCAAGGATTCGGCGGTGGCGGCTTACGAAGGCACGATCCAGACCGCCTTCCGCGAAGTCGCCGACGCCCTGGCCGCCACCGACACCCTGCGCCGCGAGGAAGCGGCACGCCGGGCCCTGGCCGATACCAGCCGGGCGACTTTGGAACTGGCCAAGGCGCGTTATGAGGGTGGGGTGGACAACCACCTGCGTTACCTGGACGCGCAGCGCAGCAGCTATGTGAATGAGGCGGCCTTCATCGAGGCCAGCACCCAACGTCAACTGGCCCTAGTCGATCTGTTCCGCGCCCTGGGCGGTGGGTGGTCGGACAAGGGCTGAAACTCCCTCCTTTGGTTGGGTACTCCAGCCGTTCAGCCCCTCGGACTAGTGCCTTGGGGCTTTTTTTTGGCTAGCTTACGGAGCCTGCGTGATCGCTCCGTGAAGGAAGAGTTGTTCGAGTGCCTGAATTGATGTTGCGCTGGCAGCGCGTCCGCGACGCTCAGCGTCGACGATGCCATAAATCATGCTTATGAACATCTCGGTAAAGACAGCTGCACTGATATCTATTCGGAAAACGAGGTTTTGTTGGCCCCGCAGGAAGAATGCGTCCAGTGCTTCGGCATATTCACGCCAGTGGCGGTTTTCCTCGGCGTCGCTGAAGGTGTCTGGGCGATACTGGAATATGAGGAATACAAGCATTTCTCTGTGTTTGAGATGCTCTACAATTAGTTCGTGCAGTGCCGCCAATGGTTCGGCATGCTCAAGCTGAGCCGCTGAGACAGTTTGTTTTAGAATGAGTTCGCCGTGGGCGTTAAGCATTTTTACGAGGTTTTCGCGTGTTCCACAGAAGCGATGCAATGTTGCTTTGCTCACGCCTGCTGTTTCGGCCAATTCTTTCAGCGTGGCGCGAGGGTGGATAACGAAAGAGCTGGCCAACGCCTTGAGCAATCGCTCATCGGTTACGGAAGGGGTCATGCTGGAAATCTCGTATTGATACACTTAAGAGATTTTGCAGGATTTATCCTGCTATTGACACCCTTTGGCTGAAACATTGGAAAGATCTAGATCGAAGCTCTCAGGGGGCATGCGGCAGTGTCTCTCCATGAGACTACAATGACCAATCCACCGAAACGGCGTACGGTAAGCGCTAGTGTCCTGTCTCGGAAATACGTTCGCTTGGGTGTTCGGGCAAGGCGCCGCGACGAGTAATAGCAGGGCTATGGCGAGGAGTGGCAACGCCGGCCGGGCGCCCAAGACGCCGCCAAAAGTGAACAGCTTATTTCCGAGACAGGACACTAGGTGCCTGTGCGCCGATCATCCTTTAGATGCCCGACGTGTTGCCGTGGCGCGAAACATCAAATCGCGCCCTGCCTGGGGGCGAGCAGGCGTTGGTTCGGTAACCTTAAAGGGGAGGGTTATTACATTAAAAAAGATAAGCCAGTCAAAAGAAGTCCTGCAGTGAGTAGCGCTGTGATCGTGCGCGCCTGGACTCTGAGCGCTGGTTGGTCCTCAATATGCTTGCTGATGGTGAAGTAAAGCTTTCCGAGTATTTGCTTTTCGTTGAGCCCCTCATCGTTGAAGATGTCGTCAATAATCGTATCGGCACTCGGGAATGGATTGTGCAAAAGGGGGGCCGCGTCAAGCACACTTTGCTGTAAAGCTCGAGCGGAGAGTAAAGCCGATGCCATCAAGGTACCTAGTGCTGAAATAGCGACGATTGCTGCTTGCGCTGTGATGAGGTTGAAGATTTCCATTGGGCTTAGTCTCAGCATTGTGGCATACAATGTTATCGCGCCAGCCAAGGCGCCCAGGGATAGGGTGAACATTAACCGAAGGTAGATTGTTGCTCTATCTCTCGAAGCGGCGACTTGCTCTAAGTAGACTTTAACCAGTATCTCAATGGTTAATCGACGTGCCTCGAATGTAAGTCGGCGTTCGTCATGAGGTGGGAGGTTTTGCATTTTAAATTCCTCGGCATGATCTGATGTTTTGGTGTTGCGTGCGGATCACACTTTCGTCTTCGCGCGGTCATATTGTTCGAGTGGAATTATATGTGCTCAGAATTAAACTTTCGCCATGGCGTGGGTGGCCATTTTCTGCATTATGATTCAACAAATTTAATACCTAGCTGAGGTTTGAGGGAGTGCAAGGGGATTTCAAGGTTTTCATGTAGAGCACAGAGAGGTCTGTGCTCTTTGCCTCAATCCTTTGGCACGCGTCGATTGGTCAAATCATCCAGCAGGTTTGCTGTCCCCAGCGCCATTGTCATAGCGCACTACTGCAGGGGCTCGACATTTCGCGTTACGGTCTGCGTTCGAAATTCTTCGCCGCCGCGACCGCCAGGTCCGGCGGCAGGAAATCCTTGTCCGGGTTGTAGTCGGCCTTCAGGTACCGCCCCAGGTCCTGCAGGTCTTGCGGGCTGAGGGTGCCGGCGGCCTGCTTGAGCCGCAGGTTATCGAGGATGTAGTCGTAGCGGCTGTTGTTGTAGTCGCGCACCGAGGTGTACAGCTGG
Source organism: Pseudomonas sp. CCOS 191 (assembly GCF_001007005.1). Classification (NCBI taxonomy): domain Bacteria; kingdom Pseudomonadati; phylum Pseudomonadota; class Gammaproteobacteria; order Pseudomonadales; family Pseudomonadaceae; genus Pseudomonas; species Pseudomonas sp. CCOS 191. The sequence continues at coordinate 3,668,432 of NZ_LN847264.1, read as the reverse complement.
CGCTGCGCGTCGAGCACGTCGACGATGTTGCGGGTGCCGACCTGGTAGCCGATCTCGGTGGCTTCCAACGCGCTCTGGTTGGAGATGATCGACTGCTTGCGCGCCTGAACTTGCTCCACGTCGGTGTTCACCGCGCGGTGCAGGTTTCGGGTGTTCTCCACCACCTGGCGGCGCAGGCTCTCGCGCTGCTGTTCGCTCTGGGTCAGGCGCGAATAGGCTTCGCGCACCTGGGAGCTTGTCAGGCCACCGCTGTAGATCGGGATGTTCAGTTGCAGGCCGACGCTGGTCTGCTCGACGTCACCGCCATAGCGTACGCCGTTCTGCGAGGGGTTGGTGAAGCCCAGGTTGTCGTTGTCGCCTTTCTGGTACTTGGCCACCGCGTCCAGGGTCGGCGCATGGCCGGCCTTGCGCTGGCGCACGGTTTCTTCGGCCGCGGCCACGGCGTGGTTGGTGGCCAGCAGGTTGAGGTTCTGCCGCCCGGCGGTCTCGACCCAGGCCTTGGCGTCGTTGGGCGTCGGCACTTGCACCGGCAGGCTGTGGACCACGCCCTGGATCGCGCTGTACTGGCGGTTGGTCAGGGTAATCAGGGCCTCGAAGGCATCCTGCACCTGGCGCTCGGCGATGATCCGGTTGGCCCGGGCAGTGTCGTAGCTGGCTTGCGATTGCAGCACGTCGGTCTTGTCCGAGAGGCCGACGTCGAAGCGCTCGTTGGACTGGTCCAGCTGGCGCTTGAACGCGGCTTCCTCGGCCTTGGTCGAAGCCAGGTTGTCCTGGGCGCGGAGCACGGCGAAGTAGTTCTCGGCGGTCTGCAGGATCAGGTTCTGCTCGGTGGCCGACAGCTCCAGCGCGGCTTGTTCGTTGACCGCTTCGGCGGCTTGCAACTGGAACCAGCGGTCGGCGCGGAAGATTGGTTGCGCCAGGGTGGCGCTCCAGGCATTGCCGCTGCGGTTGGAGGTGACCGACGGTTCGTCGAGCTTGGTGCGGGTGTTCATCATCTCGGCGCCGGCCGAGAGGTTGGGCAGCAGGCCGGCGCGGGCCTGGGGCACAACTTCACGGCGTGCGCCGTAGTCGGCGCGGGCGGCGGCCAGGTCGGCGTTGTTGTCGACCGCTTCCTGGTAGACGCTGACCAGGTCGGTCTTCACCGTCGTGGGCGTATCCGCTGCCCAGACCACTCCGTTGGACGCACAAGACACGGCAATCGCCAGTGAGAGTTTGCGCAGCAGCATAGGGCAATCCTTCAACAGTAAGTTTTAGGGGCTCGGGTAGCGCATCACAAGACATGAACTACAGCGCTCCAGATCAATGAGTCATTGACTCGGCAAGATCGATCTGCATTTACTGTAACGGTAGCTATGCTAATCCTAAGAGCAGGAGGAGGCAAAGGTCTAGACTGCATTTGTTGTCTCGCAGCCAAGCCAGATTTTGCATCGCCTACCCGGCCCATATTAGTTGTTTCCATTGTATGGAGAGGACATTCGACATGACACTGCTCAACACAGTGCAGGTAAGCGTATTAGTGTGCGGTTTGGGTGTTGTCCTTGGCGGGTGTCGGGAGGAAGCGCGTTCACAGGAGCCGTTACGACCCGTTCGGACGATGATCATCAAAGCTGCATCCATAGGTGAGGAAGTCGCCCAGACGGGAGAGGTGCAGGCTCGGGTCATGACCGACCTCGGTTTTCGCATCGGGGGACGGGTTGCCTCCCGAGCAGTGGAAGTCGGAATGAGTGTGGTCAAAGGGCAGGTATTGGCGACACTAGAGCCTAACGATGTGCAAAACGAGCTCCGAGTTGCCGAGGCTGAATTGACGAGCGCCGAGGCTACTGAACAGCTTGCAAGATCTCAGTTAAGCCAGCAGCGCACACTCTATGACAAGCAGTTTGTGGCGCGCGTCCGTGTCGATGAGGCTGAGGCCAATTGGCGGGCCGCGCACGCCCGCTTGAACGTTGCGAAAACCAGGTTGCTTACTGCTCGCGACAAGCTTTCCTACACAGAGCTTCGTGCTCCCGACACTGCAATCGTTAGCGCTGTAGCCATCAATACTGGACAAGTCGTCGAAGCTGGCCAATTAGCGATCAAGCTTGCTTCCACTGAGGATCGTGTTGCCGTCTTCAACGTCTCCGAACGGCTTTACACCTCTGTCCCGCCTGATGTGAAAGTCGAAGTAGCCCTCGTTTCCGATCCATCGATCAAGGTCATTGGATCGATTCGCGATGCAAGTCCTACTGCTGATGTAGCCACGCGTACTTATCGGGTTCGTATTGCCTTGCCGGACGCGCCGCCGACCATGACGCTGGGCGCTACTGTCACAGGGCGTCTTGCTTTGAGTGGCAAGCCCCTTGTGATACTGCCAGCGTCTACATTGACCAGTGATGAGGGCAAGCCTGCTGTCTATGTGGTTCAGCCCACGACACACGAACTGGTGCGCAAGCCGGTCGTAGTGGCGCGTTACACTGCCAGCCAAACGATCATTGAATCCGGGTTAGCGGAAGGCGATGCCGTTGTAATCGCAGGAGTGAGCAAACTCAGGCCCGGCCAAAAAGTCTCGTACGCCACAGAGCAGGTGAGCAAATGAGTTTGAAACCACTCCCCCCTAAAGAGCAGGCCGGTTTCAATCTATCGGCTTGGTCGATCGGTCAAAAACCTCTAATGTTCTTCCTGATGCTCATTACATTGGTTGGCGGGATAGTGAGCTATGAACGTTTGAGTCGAAACGAAGATCCTGTGTTCACCATTAAAACCATGGTGGTGGCTGCACGTTGGCCCGGCGCGGGTATTGAAGATACGACAAATTTACTCACCGATCGACTGGAAAAGAAACTAGAAGAGATTCCCTATCTTGACCGTCTCGATAGCTACACGCGGCCAGGCGAAACCGTCATCATGGTCAACCTGCGCGATGATGCGCCGTCTCGGATCGTTCCGGATGCATGGTATCAAGTTCGCAAGAAGATGGCAGATATAGGTGCGACACTGCCAAGTGGCGTCCAAGGTCCATTTTTTGATGATGAGTTTGGTGACACCTATGGCCAGATTTTCGGTTTCACGGGTGAAGGTTTTTCGGATCGTGAATTGCGTGACTACCTTGAGGGGGTGCGTGCGGAGCTGCTTCGTATTCCTAGCATTGGCAAGGTACAGCTCCTTGGTGTACAAGAGGAACAAATTGTCGTCGAGTTTTCCCCCGGCAGGCTGGCAGCGTTTGGCTTAGATGAAGAGGCGATTTTGCGGGCGCTCAAGGCGCAAAACGCTGTGATCCCATCTGGAACGGTGCGTCTGCCTGACGACAAAATAGCCCTGCGTGTCAGCGGGGGATTTGCATCAGAAGAAAGCTTACGCAGTTTGACGTTACGAGCAAACAACCAGTTCGTACCGCTTACCGACCTTGTTGATATTCGAAGAATTCCGGCTGACCCGCCTGCGCCGTTATTTCGGGTGAATGGCGAAAACGCGCTTGGCCTAGCTGTCTCGATGGCTGCTGGCGGTAATCTCCTGGATTTCGGAGAAACAGTGCGGGCACGTATGAACGACGTCAAAGAGGCGCTTCCGTACGGCATTGAAATGACTCAAGTCGCCGATCAGTCAACGGTTGTGAAGCAGGCGGTAACCGGATTTTTGACTGTGTTGGCTGAAGCGGTTGCTATCGTACTTGCAGTATCATTTCTATCACTCGGTGTGAGAGCGGGGCTTGTGGTAAGTATTTCGATTCCATTTGTCTTGGCGCTAACATTTATTGGTATGGACTTAGTCGGTATTGGGCTTCAGCGAATTTCATTGGGTGCACTGATCATTGCGCTGGGCCTGCTTGTCGATGATGCGATGATTACAGTCGAGGCAATGGTTGGAAAATTGGAAGGGGGTTGGAGTTTGTCGCGGGCGGCGAGTTTCGCCTACGAGTCAACTGCGTTTCCCATGCTGACGGGTACGCTCGTCATGATCGCTGGATTCATTCCAGTTGGTTTCGCGGCCTCAAGTGCGGGGGAATACTGTTACTCGATGTTTATGGTGGTCTTGATATCGTTGTCGGCATCTTGGGTGGTAGCGGTTTTGTTCTCACCTCTGCTAGGCACGCTGATTCTCCCTAACGCCTTACCGCATCATGATCATGGCAACGGCAAACTGATGAGCGCTTATGAGCGAATTTTAGGTTGGGTCTTGGAGCATCGCGTAATAACGCTCTGCGTTGCGATCATGGCTTTTATCGTCTCGCTCGGTGCTGCGTCTTATCTTGAGCAGCAGTTCTTCCCTCCCTCAGACAGGCCAGAGCTTTTGGTCAGTTTAACGCTGCCTCAAAATGCGTCCCTAGATGCGACGGAGCGTGAAGCGACAAAGCTTGAAAAACTGCTCAAGGCGGACCCTGATGTCGAGCGCTTCTCAACCTATATTGGCTCCGGTGCGATCCGTTTCTATCTGCCGATGGAAGTGCTTCTGCAAAATGAAAACATCACCCAGACTGTGGTCATCGCAAAAGGGGTGAAAGAACGAGACGCGCTGCAAACGCGACTTGCCGAGACGTTTAAGACAGAGTTTGCTGGTCTCATTGCCCGTGCAACACCGCTGGAACTGGGGCCACCGGTGGGCTGGCCACTGAAGTACCGTGTTACAGGTCCTGATCAGGCCAAGGTACGTGATGTGGCGTCGCGGCTTGCTAATATTTTATCCGCCAATTCCGATACTCGTGAGGTTCATCTTCTTTCGGGTGAACCTCAAAGGAGCGTGCTGGTTAAAATCGATCAGACTCAGGCGCGAACCCTAGGTCTATCCTCAGAGGACGTCGCCAGTGCCTTGGCAACGATTTTCTCTGGCGCGGCAGTGACCAGCGTACGTGATAAAGATCGACTTGTGGACGTAATCGTTCGTGCGCAAAGGGGGGAGAGGACTGACCTTGCGACCCTGGCAAACCTACAAATTCGCACATCTCAAGACCATGCTATTCCATTGAGTCAAATTGCGTCCCTCAGCTATGGCGTCGAAGAGCCCATCATCTGGAGGCGGCAGCGTCTTCCTCTTGTGACTGTTCAAGGTGATGTTCGCGAAGGTCTCGAGGCTGCAACAGTTGTGCAGGCGCTTGCGCCAGCCGTGGCAGATTTTGCTGCGCAGTTGCCCAAAGGATACACGATTGCGACAGGGGGGGCTGTTGAGGAGGCGGCGAAGGGCAGTGCGTCACTTGTTGCCGTTCTGCCTATTACGGCGTTAGTGATGTGTGTGCTCTTAATGGTACAGTTACGGAGTTTCTCGCGTATGTTTTTGGCGCTTGCAATGGCTCCCTTTGGTCTGATTGGTGTTGTCTTGGCAATGTTGCCGACAGGGACGCCCATGGGGTTTGTGGCACAGCTTGGTGTTATTGCACTTGTTGGCATGATCGTGCGTAATGCGGTTATCTTAATTGAAGAGGTAGACATTAATGTAAATAACGGCCAGTCGCCACGCGAAGCGATCACGCATGCCGCCATTCACAGGGCTCGTCCAATCGTATTGACTGCTTGTGCGGCAATCCTCGGTATGATACCGATTGCCCCGCAGATCTTCTGGGGGCCTATGGCTTATGCGGTAATCGGGGGGCTCGCTGTTGCAACGATTATCACATTGACTGTTTTGCCCAGTGCTCTGATGCTCTTACAGCAATGGGAAGGTCGTAATAGGAACTCTGGGCAACCGGAGCCTCTGGAGTCGCTATGAAGGGCCATGAGTTGAATATTTATTCGCATGTCAGTGGGATTGCGTCCCAGGAAATGGAGTGACTGAGCCAATCGAAGGCGCCCAGTGGGCTAAAGAGGATGGTCATCGTGGTTCTTGGCTAACGTTGAGTGTGCGGACTTAACCTTCACCAGAGAAACCACAGTGACCAAGTCCACTATCGCATTGGCCGAGCTGCTTGAAAAAAGGGGCAGATGCTGATCTGCTCAAGCTAATGATCCAATTCGTTATCCTGCGTATGATGGAGCTCGATGTCGAAGGCCTGTGCAGCGCCGGCTTTGATGTCAAAAAACGACCGGAGAACATTTGAACGTAGTTCTAGTGTTTTGTCTCATAAATAAGCATCCAGTTTGAGCTGCGCATCTTTGTTCAGACAAAGGTGCGGAGTGGCGGTGAATTCTCAAGACATCGTACTCAGTGACGATGAGCAAGTTGAGCTGAACCGGCGAATTCTGTCTGCCACCATCAGCCGGCGTGATGGCCGTCGAACACGTGTGATTTTTCTGGTTGCTCAAGGTCGCTCATTTCAGCCAGGGCTTTGGTTTCGTCAGGTTATTTTGCAAATTGACAGTGCATAGTTAGCCCACTCTTCCATAAGCTGTTTGCGTTTTTCCAGCAGATCGCCTCGTCGGTACGCTGCTTCAGTCGCATTACTTATTTTATGCGCCAAGGCCATTTCAGGGACGATGTTGGCGAAGTTAGTTGTCTCGGCGGCCCAGTCTCTGAAGCTTGATCGGAAACCATGCATGGTGATGACTTCGCCAGCTTCGTTGCGCCAGCCTGGTCCGTCGTTGGCTAAGGACTTCTCATCCATGCCGCGTATTTTTTGTAGCATTGCCATGTTTGAGAGTGGTCGGCCAATGCTCCGACCCGGGAAAAGCAATCCGCTTTTGCTTTCCGCCTTAAGACACCTGAGCGTATGAAGGGCAGCTTCAGATAACGGTACTCGATGCTGGCGCCCTGCTTTCATTCTGGTAGCCGGAATAGTCCAAATTTCCTCGTCCAGATCAATTTCTTCCCAGTACCCACCTATCACTTCGTTTGTGCGCAGAGCGCACAACACGGTTAGCTTCACTGCAGCTGAACTGAGGTCTGTGGAATGCTCAAGTGCTGCCATGAATTCGGGTATTTGCGGCCAAGGTAGGGCGGAATGATTGCCGCGGTCTGCCAGCTTTCTTCTAGGCAGCAGCTTGTCTAGGTGACCACGCCAGCGAGCAGAGTTTTCACCTGTGCGAAGCCGGCGTGCTTTGGCGGCATCGAGAACGAGCTCCAACCGGTTTCTGACCCTGGCCGCTGTCTCAGGCTTAGCGGTCCATATTGGATTCAGAATCTTCAGGATATCATCTGTTTCAACTTCCTCGACTGGCTTCTCTCCGATAAAGGGGAATGCATATGTAGTGAGAGTGTTGACCCATTGTTGCGCGTGTTTTGCGTTTTTCCAGCCAGCTCTATGGGCTTCGATGTAGTCCACTGCACAAGCGCGGAAGGTGTTTTCAAGGTTCTTCTCCCGAGCAATCCGCACAGCTTCAGCCTGCTGGAGTGCATCAGCCTTATGTGTCAAAGGGTCGATACCCTCACGAATCAATGCTCTGTGAGTGTCGGCGCGGGAGCGCGCCTCCTTCAACCCATAGTGAGGGTAGGGTCCCAAGCCAATCTCCTTGCGCTTGCCTGCAAGCTGGTAGCGCAGCACCCACGCTTTTCCAGACTTTCGAATGACAAGACGCAGGCCATCGCCATCATCGTATTTGCCATAGTCCTTGAGGTTTTCTATCAATTTCGCGGTGAGCTTGGGCATGGTAGTGGCCTCCGATCTTTGAATCCGGTCCCCCATTTGGTCCCCCACTCGTAGCCTGGAAACAGACGGAACTGGGTGGAAACTAGAAGACTGCGGCTACATTCAAACTACCTCAAATATGCCGTTCTAGAGCGACCGGGCGTCTGGTCTTGGATGCCAGTGGTCGGGAGTGGATGCACACTTCGAATGACTACGCTTCCGCCATCTAAGTGCCTGATTTCATTGGTGTTTGCCTTAGGCGACCCCTCAAAAGGGAACGTTTTGGGAACATTTTGGGAATCGAAGGCAAAAAGAAGGGGCCGTCATGGCCCCTTTTTTTATGCGTTTCAGCTCAACTTGAGCGCCTGGTTCAACAACCCCACCACATCCGGCCCGTCCTGGCTGATCCACTTCGCGTAGTGCCTGAAGATCATGGCCGTCGAGGTGTGCCCCATCTGATCTGCGATCCACTCCGGCGTTGCTTGGCGGCAAGGCAAGCTTGCTCGGGTGCGTAGGTGCCGTGCATAGTTCAAATTCGTGTAATTTTGCGTGATTGCTGAATCAGATTATTCAGCGAATGTTGACTCGCCAACGGCTGGAGTTCCGTTTTGTTGAAATTCAGCGAAAGGTTGAGAGAAGAAGAGCGTGCGGGCTTGGGGCTCAATCAGGCGGACCTGGCTGCCATCGGTGGGGTGGCGAAGACTTCGCAGTTCAATTACGAAAAGGGGGACCGCAGCCCCGATGCTGACTACTTGGCGGCAGTGGCTGAAAAGGGCATTGACGTGTTGTATGTGGTGACTGGTCAACGACCTCCAGCGTTGGGAGAAGGCTTCACGGCTGAAGAAGCTCAACTGTAGACCGCTACCGAAATATGCCCGCTGAAGCGAGGGTGACACTGGAGAGCGTCAGCGAGGCATTGGCGACATTCAAACCAAAGGGATAGGCATGGACACGCTTGTAGGCATACTGCTGATTGCGGGAGTTGTTGCGGTTTTTGTTGTGATGGTCAGGCGCGCGAATGCTAAAGGACGTGAACTGAAAGACCGGACCACAGTGCCACAACCCTATGAGAAGCCCACATTGCTCACCAAGGCTCAACGCAAGGCCCTGAAGCTGAGGGAGCGGGCACCCTCAAATGCTCCCGCGAAGCAACAGTATTTAGCGCCTGACCCTAAGCCTCAACGAGCCGCTATGCCTTTTACCAGAGCCATTCGCACCGGGTGGAGCATGGGAGAAATTGCGTTCACCTATGAAGGCTCCATCGGGGAGGTTTCCTACCGTACGGTAACCGTGCACTCCATCACAAACACGCACATCAAAGGGAAGTGTCATACTCGACAAGCCCAGCGTACGTTTAGGGTTGATCGAATAGTTGGTGATCTTACGGATTGTGGCACTGGTGAAATCATGTCTCCACGTGAGTGGGAAAAGGAAAACAGCCTGTGATCAGTCGCGTCACTTTGGTGGCAACACAAAAGTCGTGCGCAGACCGGGCGCCCCCCGAGAGTTTAGTCCGGCGCCATGAAGGCACCGAGCGTTCGGCAATGGAGTGCATATGCTTAAAAAAGAATTTCATGCATTAGGGGCTGGCTCAAAGTGATGAGTTTGTTGCGGTATCTGAACAGCAAGCAGCGACGCAGCATTTTGCATATTCTTGAAGCTTATAAGGAGTAGGCTAGGAAGTGAGAGAATCCTAGCATTGGCTGCGGCTTTTGTAGGTGGGTTGCAATAAGGATAGTCGATCATGATTAACCCTCAGGTAATTGCTGGATTTATTGTTGGTCTGGTCTTTTCCGTGTTTGGATTTTTTGCTCTTCTCGCATTTGTTAGCGATCAAAGTAGTATTTTTGTCAGTGGCGCATATAATATTTTTAAGGACATTTTAGGGCCAGTTGCTGCGGGCTTCGGGGGTGCCATCGCAGGTGCCTTTGCTACTTATCGATTGCAGTCATTGGTAGAGGATAATAAGTCTAAAGTCACTGATGTAAGTAATTACAATCGAGGGGTGGAAATTTTGTCAGCCAAAAACCGAGATTTGTGGGTTTATAAAAGGCAGGTGATAGAAAAATTTCAAAAGCACGAGCTTCGTTTTTTAAAAATGCCTGACTTTCCCGAAATGCCGATAAACAGCTTGATGGCATCAGACTATTTAAATGAATTGTTAATCCGGTTTGGCATGGGGTCAGAAATATCGGCTTTGATGACGGCGGAGAGAAAGTATGTAGCAACTATAAGTAATTTATGGCAGCGAAACAGAATGATTGCGAAGTATCGCATGGAGCTGGATGAGTTTTTCCGAATGCGTAGAACGCGTTACACACCTAGTCTTGGCGATCTGGTGAGAGTACATGGACATACTAGGTTGTTGCGCCTGTATGAATATACTGAGATGGCAATCGACGATCTGGATAGATCTTTGGCTGCCTTTTATAAGATCCTAATTAGTCTTCAAAGAAATATGGCAAAACACATTGCTTACCAGAATCTCAATATTCTTGAGGTCAAGCCTTGGGTCCCGGAGCCAACAACTTCGCCACATTTCAAAAGCATCAACGAACTTTCAGTGGCGCTGGATAATGCGATGAAGGAAAAGAAGCGTCGAAAATAGTCGAGCACATATTTTGCGTGTGTCGGGGTGTGGTTTTGGTTGTCGGTGTAAAGGAAGTCTGCCAGTTTTATGTCGAGTTAAAGGATGAGCCATGTCTGTAGATTTAAATACTATAAGTTCTGTGTAAGGTTTTCTTGATCATATATTTAAAGATTCCCCGAAAGGTCGCGGGAACATCCGCTGCTACAGGGGGCATGCTGACTGTGCGTGGTCTTTGAAGCCCTCTGTGATGAGAGACCTCAGGGTTGACGCAGAATCTAATATTTTCAGAGAGTTAATGCTTGAAACGCCTGCTGATTTCAGTGCAGATAATACAATGTTCGAAAAGCTGGTTAGGGCTCAGCACTACGGGCTGCCGACCAGACTTTTAGATGTGTCGCTGAACCCTCTTGTTGGGCTTTTTTTTGCTTGCTCGGATGAGTCCTTCATGGGCGAGGATGGTGAGGTTAAGGTATTTAATTTTCGTAAAACACGAGTTAAGTATGCAGATAGCGACGCTGTGAGCATTATATGTAATCTAGCCAGATTGAAAGATGTTCAACAAGAGCTTATTAAGCTTCAGCGCAAGAGAAGCTCTGAGTGGGATGAGGACTTGGTCAAGGATTTTAGAAAAGTCGATGAGGTTGAAAGGCTAATTCATTTTGTGCGGGCTGAGAAGCCGCATTTCTTGAATGTGATAAAGCCGATGGATCTCTTTAAATATTTCTTTGTGTATCCTGCCAAAAGTAATCGAAGGATCATCGCGCAGTCTGGCGCATTCGTTGTCGCTGGGCTTTTAGATTATAAGTATCCAGAAGGTTCGGCTGGATTCACAGTTAAAAGAATCAGAATTCCTGCAAGCAGGAAGGCCAGTATTTTAGGTGATCTGGATTCTCTGAACATCAATTCTAGGTCGATGTTTCCAGAGATTGAGTCTGCCTCGAAATATATTAAGAAGAAGTGGGCGCTCTAGTGTGGTGTTTCAGAAGTACCACTGAAAATCTGAACTAGGCTCTGTAGAAGCTCACTATCCAAGGGCATCGACATGGGTCGACCAGCAACCGTCATTACCCTTTCCGAAACCGAAAAGGCGGAACTGCTACGCCGGATCAAGCTTCGCAAAGGCGCTCAGGATGCTCGTCTGCGAGCGGAGATAATTCTTGCCTGTGCAGCAGGCGAGTCAGGTAATGACATTGCTCAGCGCTTGGGCACCAGTAAGAATGTGGTGTCACGGTGGCGTCAGCGCTTCTCTAAGTTGGGGCTGCTGGGACTGAACGATGAGTCGCGCTCTGGCCGGCCACGCACTATTTCCGATGAGCAAGTTCAGCAAGTGGTAAACCAAGTGCTGCAAAGTAAGCCTGACGATTCCAGTCACTGGAGCACGCGGCGGATGAGTCGTGAGACGGGCCTATCTCCTGCGAGCGTGATGCGTATTTGGCACGCATTCGGGATCAAGCCGCACCTGGAAAAGACCTTCAAGCTTTCCACTGATCCATTGTTTGTCGACAAGGTGCACGACATCGTTGGGCTCTACTTGAACCCACCCGAACGAGCCCTGGTGCTGTGCGTTGATGAGAAGAGTCAGATCCAAGCGTTAAATCGCACACAGCCCGGCTTACCGCTTTCCCCAGGTAATCCTGCAACCCGCACACATGACTACAAACGGCATGGAACGACCTCGCTGTTTGCTGCCCTGGATGTGGCTACCGGTGAGGTAATCGGCCGACTCAAACGCCAACATCGCAGCACTGAGTTCCTGGCTTTTCTGAGAGAAATCGATGCGTCAGTGCCTACCGATATGCCGATTCATCTGATCATGGACAACTATGCGACTCACAAGACGGACAAGGTCAGGGCGTGGCTTGCGGTGCGACCGCGCTACCACATCCACTTCACGCCTACCTCGGCATCCTGGCTGAATCTGGTTGAGCGATTTTTCTCAACGTTGAGCGAGAAGTGGATCAAGCGGCAGGCACATATCAGCGTTAAGAATCTGGAGGCGTCGATTGAGCACTACCTGGAAACCTACAACCAAAACCCGAAACCATTTCGGTGGCACAAGAAGGCCGAGGACATCCTTGCCTCAGTCGCTCGCGCGGCGCGAGCGCTGGGCAAATGATTTTCAGTGGTATTTCTGAAACACCACACTAGGACATTGCTTTTCGTTTAGTGCCTAATCTGCTAGCCAGTCACTTTCCTTGAAGCGCCAGAGCCAGTTCGTGTCGGATTTTTCCATGCTTTTCCTCTGCATAGAGTGGGGCTGATTCCCAGTCGTAAAACCATGCGGGCATTCTGCGTTTTTCATCCGGCTCGTTCGCATAGCGAGGAAATAGGTGGCAGTGCAGCTCGGGCTCGGAGTTTCCAAGGATTTCATAGTTGATCCGCAGGGCTCCAGTGACCTGCAGCAGCGCATCTCCAAGTCGTGCCATGTCGAGGAGGTAAGCCGCCCTGGATTCTGAGTCCAGATCGTTCAGGCTGGGTACCACAGGGTCAGGCAGCAAGAGGCAATAGCCTTCAAGAAACTGCACATCGCCCATCACCGCCCAGCCTGATTGCATTCTGCAGATTACTTTGTCGTTAGCGCCGTTACTCGCCAGTTCCACACGTTGTGTGATCAGAGACATTTGTTCAGTCCACAATAAAGAGCTTGGCTCCGGTAGACGTCGATGACCGGTGCGCCTCCGCATTGTCCCCCACTTGATAGCTCATGCCCGGCTGCAGGGTGAAAGTCCGACCATCCTCCAGTTCAGTGTCCAGCCGACCTTCCAGGCAAAACAGAATATGTCCCTTCCGGCACCAATGATCGGCCACATATCCTGGTGTGTACTCAACCCATCGAACCCGAACTTCCCCAAACAGACAGGTACGCCAGTACGCGGTACCGGCCTCGCCCGGATAAGCGACGGGATCGATTTTTGACCAGTCCGTGGTGCCAAACGGGATTGCTGTCAGTTCCATGACAACCTCGTAGAAACAGTGAGGCCTGAACCGTACCGATGAAATCGCTCTGCCGATAGGCACAGACCGCTGGGAATTTGGACATACAGACAGTCCAGCGAACCGGTCTCAGGTGCCAAGCTGTTTCAAGACTGCCGCCACAATCGCTTCCGGCCTGTCTTCCTGCATCAGGTGGCCCGAGTTCTCCACTCGGGTGCAGGGCTCTTGGGAAATAAGCCCAGCAAGCCGTTCCCCTTGGGAATAGGGAATCCAGGCGTCCTCCGCGCCCCAGAGTACCGACACGGGGCAATCCAGCTTCCCGTAAAGCGGTTCAATTTCCTCGGTATAGACTTGATCCATCTGTGCGATCTGTCGGTAAAAGGCCGCCTGGCCAATCGGCCCCAGCCATGGTGCGCTGTAAACCTGCAGGGCTTCGTCACTGAGGGGATTGGCCGCAGAGGTTTGCAGATAGGCGGCCAGTAGCGCGCGGTGCATGTAGTCGGGCATCCCGGAAAAGGCAGCCTCATGTTGACGGACATGCTGAACAAAAGGAGAGCCCCACGGTGCCAGGGCTACGGCATCAAAAATGGTGAGGGACGCATAGCGCAGACCGTTCAGGTAGCACGCGCGCAGCGCTGTAGCGCCGCCAAAATCATGGGCCAGGACGTCGGGGCGCTCGATGCCCCACTCTTCGAAAAGCGCAGCCATGACGTTGTTCTGAATCGCCAGTGAAACGTCCTGGCCCTCCCGCATTTCAGACAGGCCATAGCCAACCAGGTCGAAGTAATACACGGTTCTGCGATCAACGAGGTGCGGTATGACGCGCCTCCAGACCTGCGAAGAGAAAGGGGTGCCATGGATGGCGATCAGAGGCGCGCCTGTGCCTATTTTTCCCCATCTGACGGTGTTGCCTTCGATGCTCGATGCGTAGGGTAAATCCAACATGGCTCACCTCATCTAGTCAAAAATTCTCCAACGCCCGCGCAAACCCAACCTGCTCGGCATCGCTCCGTGTAGCAGGGCATCGGCCTCCATGGCCCAAATAATCAGAACTGGTAGCCAACGCCAGCGTAATACCCCCAACCATCGGACCGACCGCGGAAATCGCCGTCGCCGAAATTCAGCTGGCTGCCGTCCTGCCAGTTGCCGCCATTGTGGAAATGGCGGCCCACCAGGGTGAAGCGCAGGTGGGTGAAGGCGTACAGCAACACGTTGGTGGATACCGTGGCATTGGCTGTGCGGTTGGGGTTGTCCTTGTGCAGGTCAGAGCCGAAATCGAAGTTGGTGAAACCGATATAGGTCAGCGAGGCGCCGTTGTCGAACTTGCCGAGGGGCACGATGTACTTGAGCTGGGCCCGGTAACCGTCCCACGAATACTCGTTGCTGGCGCCATAGTTTTCCCACTGGTAGCGACCGTAGAAGTTGGCCGACAGGTTGACCCGCGAATGGGTGTCGATGTCGGTGCCCAGGCCGCTGAAGAGGGTATTGGCACGGTTGGCGCTGTTGCTGCCGTGGTCGTAGATCCAGTCGAAGGCTACGTACCACTCCTTGAACGGGCCGACGGCCAGGCTGCGTCCGGCCAGGTAGTCGATGGAGATCCGCGGCTCATGTTCCATGAATAGCGGTGAGCCGTGGTCCCACGCGCCTTTGTCATGGCTATTGCCGATGTCGAGGATCTTCGGGATGTCGATGTAGCCGTACAGCTCGAACGGCCCCTTGCGGCCGAAGTACTCGTATTCGAGGTAGATATCGTCGACCGGGCGGGGGCCGAAACTGATGTCCTTGGTGCCGATCAGGGTGAAGTTCTGGTTGTACCAGTCCGACAGGTAGGGGCCCGATTTGGCCGGCGCTGCGGCCGGGCTCAAGGTCTCGCCCTGGGCCGACTCACTGGGGGGATTGTCCTGGGCCTGAGTGGTGACGCTGAGTAGTCCCGTAACAGCGCCCAGTAGCAGTTTGGCAGGCAGGGAGAAGCGGGCCGTTGCGGGTAAAGACGGTCGGTGCATTGAAAATCCTTGTTCATGCGGTGGTAAGCCCCTGGTGGGGCGATGTGTCGAGAGATGCAGCGATTGTTCGCTCAATGGCTCTGAGCAAACGTTTGCATAGTCTGTACCAAATCACCCGAGGTCGTTGAAATAAAAGCCGATTCTGCGTTTGAGCTGATCATTGGGTTAGAAAAACGCCCTGAAATCGGGCATGGCGCGTGCGCATGAGCGAATGGAGGGGCCTGATCTCCCGGCGTCGCAACAATCCGTTCGATTGAAATAATCCAGCAAAAAATGGGTTCTAGGATGGCCGCCGCCCATGGAAGGCATGTGTGCCCAAGGACGAAACGAGTAGGCCGAGGCCGCGCTGGGCCTCGCTTGCCGCCAGGGAGGTATCCATGACAGGGATGCCCCACGGTTTCGACTGTGGGGCAGTTTCCCGAACTGTCCGAGCCCTGGTCGGGCCGCTGGTGTGTTGCACCATTTGAGTCTCGCAAGGAGAACGCAGGATGAGATCGACCATGACCAAGAGGCTGCACCTGGGGGCACTGAGTGTTCTATTGGCGGGCTCGGCAGAGTCCGTCGCGCAGACGGTTGTCCAGGCACCGGCAGGACCGGTCCAGGGTGTCGTCATCGACAACGTGACCGCCTACAAGGGCTTGCCCTACGCCCAGGCGCCGGTCGGTCCGCTGCGCTGGCGGGCGCCGGTGGCGCTGTCGGCCTGGACGCAGACGCGTGTCGCGGACGATTTCGCCGCCGCTTGCCCCCAGCCAAGGCAGGCCTCCCCGAGCATCTACAGCTCAGAGCTGCCCGAGATGTCCGAGGACTGCCTGTACCTCAACATCTGGACGCCGGCGAAGGTCGAGAAGGCGCCGGTCATGGTCTGGATCCATGGCGGCAGCCTGATGACGGGTGCCGGCAGCGACGGCCGCTTTGATGGTGCGGCGCTGGCTGCCCAGGGCGTGGTTGTGGTGACGATCAACTACCGTCTCGGCGTGTTGGGCTACCTGGCCCACCCTGAACTGAGCGCCGAGAACCTTGAGGGTATTTCGGGCAACTATGGCTTGCTGGATCAGGTCCAGGCGCTGAAATGGGTGCGTGAAAATATCGCGGCGTTTGGCGGCGATCCATCCAATGTAAGCATCGCGGGGGAGTCCGCAGGTGGTCTCAGCGTGCTCTACCTGATGGCTTCGCCCCAGGCGCGAGGGCTGTTTCACAAGGCCGTGGCGCAGAGCGCCTACATGATCTCCACGCCTGAGTTGCAACGCTCCAGCCATGGCGATGTACCGGCGCAGGAGAGCGGCCGGCGATTGGCGCAGCGCCTGAAGCTGGATATCGCGGGCCTGCGCAAGATGGAGGCAATGGCGCTGGTCAGGGCTGCCGAGGCTATCCGCTTCATGCCATCGGGGACTGTCGATGGCAAGATTCTGCCGCGCCAACTGGTCGATACCTTCAACCGCGGCGAGCAGGCACCGGTACCGCTGCTGGCGGGTTTCAATGACGGCGAAATCCGCTCGTTGCCGTTCCTGGCGCCGCCGGCTCCGGCCACTGCGCAGGCGTATGAAGCCACCATCCGAGCACGGTATGGAGATCTTGCCGATGCGTTCCTGCGTCAGCATCCGTCATCCGCGATGACAGAAAGTGTCCAGACCGCCGTTCGAGACGCCATGTACGGCTGGACGGCCGAGAAGCTGGTGCGCAAACAGACCGAACTCGGCCAGCCTGCCTACTTCTATTACTTCGATCACGCTTACCGCGCGACCAACGAAGCCAAGCTTCACGCGTTCCATGCGGCAGAAATTCCCTACATTTTCGCTACCTTCGATCGCACGCCGGCCGCTTGGCCGCGCCCTCCGCTGACCCTTGGCGAAGCGCGCTTCAGCGAAGCCATGAGCCAATACTGGGGTTCGTTCATCCGCACGGGCCAGCCGCGGGCCGAGGGGCAGGCGCACTGGCTGCCCTATGGGCAAGACCGCAACTACCTTGCTTTTGAAGACGTTCCGCGAGCAGGCCGACATCTGGCGCAGGGCATGTTCGAGTTGAACGATGAGGTGGTGTGCCGTCGCTTCAAGGAGGGCGGCGTGCCCTGGAACTGGAACGTTGGTCTGCGAGCGCCTTCGGCAATGCCGCCTGGTTGTTGACCCTGCTTCGGGGCTGAGCGATGGGGTGCGCGGAGCACCGCATACCCATCGCCATTTGCCGGGCATCACTTCACTGCAATGTCTCGGGCTTCCTCCCCTGGGAAGCCTCCTTCAATCCCTGTTCCATCCGCCCGATCACCTGCGCCAGTATCGCCGCTCTTTCCAGCTCTCCTGACGCCTTCATCCGGGCATGATCCTTGCGCAGGTTCAACAGGCATTTTTGCAGTCCAAGTGCCGAGCTGTCGTAGTTGTCCATGCTGTACTCGTTGGTCGTGGGCATCCGTGCCGTTGTAAGAAAGGCTCGACGGTATCAGGTCAATTCTCCCGCCAATACTGATTATTCATACACCGGCTCACAATCCCGTAGAAACGTCCTACAGCGACAAAAGAGGCGTCTTACAGGGTGGCTTGGGTGACTGTTTCCGGATGCTTCCGCTCATTTTGCGGCAGGCCCCGAAGTATAAGGCCTGCCGCGCAAAAGGCCGGTCGTAGCGGTAATCCGTGCATCCCGGCACCCGACACGCGCCACTGAAACGATATGTTGCAATTGCCGTTACAGATGGTCCGCATCCACCACCGCCTTGACGAACGCCTCGGGCGCTTCCTGCGGCAGGTTGTGGCCGATCCCGCCGCTCACCAGGCGATAGGCATACTTGCCGGTGAAGCGCTTGGCATAGGCCTCGGCCGGAGGATGCGGCGCACCGTTGGCATCGCCTTCGAGGGCAATGGTCGGCACGCCTATGCTGGGGAACTTGGCCAGCCTGGCCTCCAGCGGGTCGTAGCGGGTCTCGCCTTGAGCCAGACCAAGCCGCCAACGGTAGTTGTGCACGGTGATGGCGACCTGATCGGGGTTGTCCAGCGCCTTGGCGCTGCGTTCGAAAGTGGCGTCGTCGAACGCCCACTGCGGTGAGGCGGTCTGCCAGATCAGGCGGGCGAAGGCGTGGCGGTTGCTGTCGTAGCCGGCGCGGCCGCGTTCGGTGGCGAAATAGTACTGGTACCACCACTGCAACTCGGCGCTGGGCGGCAGCGGGGCCTTGGCGGCTTCCTGGCTGCTGATCAGGTAGCCGCTGACCGTCACCAGCGCCTTGACCCGCTCGGGCCACAGCGCCGAGACGATATCGGCGGTACGCGCGCCCCAGTCGAAACCGCCGAGCACGGCGCGCTTGATCTGCAACGCGTCCATGAAGGCGATCACGTCGCTGGCCAGGGCGGCGGGCTGGCCGTTGCGCGGGGTTGTCCCGGAGAGGAAGCGAGTGTCGCCGTAGCCGCGGGCGTAGGGCACCAGTACGCGATAGCCCTGGGCGGCGAGTTTCGGCGCCACCTGCTCGTAGCTGTGAATGTCGTAAGGCCAGCCGTGCAGGAGGATCACCACTGGCCCATTGGCAGGGCCCTGTTCGACGTAGGCGACGTCCAGATCGCCAGCCTGGACATGCTTGAGCGGGCCGAAGGTGGAGGCCTGGCGGGATGCCGCAGGCGTGCTGGTTTCCTCGGCCTGGCCTGGAGCGGCGGCCAGCAGGGCCAGCGGCAGCAGGGCGCAGGCAAGCAGGGCTGGGCGGTTGAGGCGGTTGGCGGTGGCGAACATGGTGCATCTCCTTGGCGAGCCATCGGTGTGGGCTGGATGGCGTGTAGTTAAGGAGATGGCTGTGTCCGGGGTGTGTCGGATATGGGGGCAGTAGGCGTTCGTGTGTATCGGCGGGTGCTTGATACACAGAAAGCTACAAAGCCGGGGCCGCGTTGCGGCCCATCGCCGGCAAGCCGGCTCCCACACCGACCGCGCCGCCCTCAGCCCAAGCGCCATCCCTGTGGGAGCTGGCTTGCCAGCGATGAGGCCATTACAAGCAACTCAAGACAGCTGCTCCCATAGACCGCGCCGCCCTCAGGCCAAGTGCCGTCGAGTGGGGCGATACAGGCTCAGTCTTGCTTGTTCGCTTGCATCTGCAACCACTGCACCACCTGCTCGGCGGCCGAGCCTGCCAGCGGTGCATGGCTGGCCAGCAAATGGAAGCCGGCGTCGCTGTGCAATTCATGGCCTTCCAGCGCCAGCACCAAGGTCCCGGCCTTGAGCGCATTCTCTACCAGCAGACGGGGCACCAGGGCGATGCCCATGCCTTGCTCGGCGGCCTCGATGGCGAGGATGGTCTGCGAGAACACCGGACCGTTGAAGCGTGTGCCGGGCAACGCGTAATGGTCGAACCAGCGCTTCCAGTTGTTGTGGCTGTCGGAGATCAGCGGGTGCTGCGCAAGCTCCGCGGCTTGCCGCCAAGGGTGCGCGCCGCGCAACCCCGGCGCACACACCGGCACCGCCATGCCGGGCAGCAGGGGCAGGGCGTAGGCCTCGGCGAAGGGCGGCGCTCCCCAGCGGACGGCCAGGTCTACCGCGCCCTTGCCGCTCAGGGGGCGGGTACTGTCGGAGGCGTCGATCATCAGGGCCACCTGCGGATGCGCCTCGGCCAGGCGCCCCAGGCGCGGGATCAGCCAGCGGCTGGCGAAGGCGGGGGTGGTGCTGAGCAGGACCTGCTGCGGATCGCGCTGGTTGTCGCGCTCCAGCAGTTCGCCGGTGGCGTCCTCGATGATCTCCAGGGCCAGGCGCACGCGGGCCAGGTAGTCGGCGCCGTCCCGGTTGGGCCGCAGGCCGCGGGGCAGGCGCTCGAACAAGGGGCGGCCAAGTTTGTCTTCCAGGGTGCGCACCTGCTGGGCGACCGCGCCCGGCGTGACATGCAGCTCGTCGGCGGCAGCGCGGAAGCTGCCCAGGCGGGCGGCGGCCTCGAAGGCCACCAGGTGATTGACGATGGCGGGGGCGTTGCGTCGCTTGGGCGCGCTCATCCAGTAGATTTCCTGCAGGCTGCTGCCAGTATTCGTGATTGGTGCGTTGAGCCGGATTCTGGCTTCATGGGCCCACTTGATCAACTCCCGGAAGGAGCGACATATGTCTTCTCAGAAAGTGGCAATCATCACCGCAGGTGGCAGTGGCATGGGCGCGGAGGCTGCGCGGCGGCTGGCGGCCGACGGTTTCAGGGTGGCGATCCTGTCGTCCTCGGGCAAGGGCGAGGCCCTGGCGGCCGAGCTGGGCGGCATCGGTGTGACCGGCTCCAACCAGTCGGCAGAGGACCTGCAGCGTCTGGTCGATACCGTGATGCAGCAATGGGGGCGTGTCGATGTGCTGGTCAACAGCGCCGGGCATGGCCCGCGTGCGCCGGTGCTCGAGCTCAGCGACGAGGACTGGCACCGGGGCATGGAGGTGTACTTCCTCAACGTGGTGCGCCCGACCCGCCTGGTGACCCCGATCATGCAGCGGCAAAAAGGCGGGACCATCATCAATATCTCGACCTTCGCCACCTTCGAGCCGGATCCGGCGTTCCCGACTTCCGGCGTGTTCCGCGCCGGGCTCGCGGCCTTCACCAAACTGTTCGCCGACCGTTACGCGGCCGAGAACATCCGCATGAACAACGTGCTGCCGGGCTTCATCGACAGCCTGCCGGAGAAGGAGGAGTTCCGTAGCCGGATTCCCATGGAGCGGTACGGCAAGGCCGAGGAAATCGCGGCCACTGTCAGCTTCCTTGCCTCCGAGGGCGCGGGTTACATCACTGGGCAGAACCTGCGGGTCGATGGGGGTATTACCCGTTCGGTGTAAGGGGTATGGCGAGCCTGTAGCAGGGCGGCGACTTCCGTTAGGATGTCGCCCCTGTTTTCCGCTATCCGGACTCCGCCCCATGAGCACACCGACATTCCGCCAGGCCACCTCCAGCGACGTGGACCGTTGCTACCAGATCGAGACCAGCGCCTACGAAGGCGACGAAGCCGCCACCCGGGAAAAGATCGCCACGCGCATCGCCCAGTACCCGGAAGGCTTTCTCGTACTGGAAGCCGAGGGCCAGGTAATCGGCTTCATCAACAGCGGTTGCGCCGACCAGGTGGTGATGTCGGATGAGGCTTTCAAGGAACTGGTCGGGCATGACCCGCAGGCGCCCAATGTGGTGATCATGTCGGTGGTGCTCGACCCGGCGTACCAGGGCCAGGGCCATGCCAGCCGGTTGATGGCGCGCTTCGTCGCGCAGATGCGCGAGCGCGGCAAGGCCACCATCCACCTGATGTGCAAGGAGCGCCATGTCGGGTTGTACGAGAAGATGGGCTACGCCTATGTACGCCCGTCGGCTTCCGACCATGGCGGCATGGCCTGGCATGAAATGGTCATGGTGCTGTAGAGACCCTTCGACTAGCATCGACGCTTTTCGCAGCCAGGGAGAGGCTTGTGAAGTACGTCGTGATCGAGACACACCGCAGTGAGTACCCTGCGCCCATCACGTTTGCCCGTGGCACGCTGCTGGAGATCGGCCAGCGCTACGAGGGCGACGAGCAGTGGGAGGACTGGTACCTGTGCAGTTGCCAGGGCCAGGCAGCAGGGTGGGTGCCAGCCCAGTTCATCGAACGGCTGGGCGTGGGCCGGGGCAGGGCGCTGGAAGCCTATTCGGCCCATGAACTGGACGTCGACCCCGGCCAGCAGCTCGATAGCCTGCGCCCCTTGAATGGCTGGGCCTGGTGCCGCCGGGTGAGCAATGGCGAGCTCGGCTGGGTGCCGCTGGCCAAGCTGCGCGCGCTGGCGTGATCAGCCTGCGGCCAGCACCGTCGTGCTGTCCAGAACGCGCGCATAGTCCATGGCCAGGTTGCTCAGGGCCAGGGCATGGACATCCTCCGCCGGCCACAGCCGGCCTTGCAGATCATGCTGGTCGAAGGTGTAGCAGGCGTCGCCTACCACCACCGTTGCGAACCCCAGGTTGCCCGCCGAGCGTGCGCTCGACTCCACCGAGTTGTTGGTGATCACGCCGGTGATGACCAGTTGCTGGATGCCGCGCTGGTGCAGCCAGTGTTCCAGGCCGCTGTTGCAGAAAGCGTCGGGCAGGTGTTTTTCAAACACGGTCTCGTGCGCCTGCGGGGTGAAGGCGGGCTGGAACTCGCAGCCGGGCTGACCTGGCCGGAACACCGAATCCGGATCGCGGGAGATATGGCGCACGTGCACCACCGGGCGCGTGCTCGCGCGCCAAAAGGCGAGCAGTTCGCTGATGCGCTGTTCGGCTTCGGGGTTGTTGCGACGGCCCAGGCGAGGGTGGTTGATGCCGTTCTGCATGTCGATGATCAGCAGGGCGGCATTGCTGGCGAGCGCGGTCATCTGCGGTAGTTCTCCTTGTCTGGGCTTCGGACCGTAGCACAAGTGTGCTGCCTGTGCGGATGTAGCGCGGGGCAAGCCCGCTCCCACGCCAACCGCGTTGACCTCAGGTTGTGCACGCGTGGGAGCGGGCTTGCCCTGCGATGATCGATTACCATCTGATCCGCTTTTTTTCCACGAACCTGAATCTGTAACCGTATCAGCCACTGCCGGACAATACGCCCAGGCCCAGCCTTCCAATCCGGTGTGCGCTGGGCAGGCTGCCCCGCTGCACTACCGCAGCGGCCAGCCCCGCCGTTACGTCATCACACTGTAGAGGTTCCGATGGGCAAGCTCGCGCTGTTTCTGGGTGGTTTTCTGCTGCTGACTATCATGATTGGCCTGCTGGGCACCATTCCGCCAAGCTGAGCCGCAACTTTTTCCTGTCCCGGCCCGCCTGGCGCAATGGCGGGCCAGACTCTTCCCTCCCGGTTTCCCCGCCGAATACCGCAGTCGTCTAGACAAGCGGTAGCTGCAAGTCGTTCTCAAGTGCAAGTCGCTCGTGTAATCTCCCGCCCCCAATCCCAGGGCCCGGGCACACGGGCCATTCACTTGCCTTGGAGACAATACACACTATGGAATGCAAGAAAGGCACTGCAGCGATGCTGGAGTGGCGCGGTCGTTTTCTCGGCGAGGGCATCCTCCACGAAGAGGACTACGATCAGGCACTGCGCCGTGCCGAAGAGTTGGAGCGTTCCGGTGTGATCAGCGCAAGCGAATGGATCGAGTTGGTCAAGCTGGCCAACGTGGCCTTGCTGCGTTTGTAATTTTTCCTTCAAGCCTTGCGGAAACTGTCCACAAAAATCGTGGGTAGGTCTGTGGATAAAACGCTACAGGCCAGTATTGGCAGGCACTCTGTTAGATTGAGCAGAAATTGAGCAGCCCTGTTCAGGGCTGTTCCCACAGGCGCGGACGAGCATCGCGCAGGGCCTGCAGCAGTTCGCGAGTCCGCGCCGGCAGGTCGCCGGCGGGGTATACGGCATGCATCTGCGGGTCATGCCCGGTGCTGGACGTCAGGTGAAAATCGGGGCAGACCCGCACCAGCCGTCCGGCGCGTACCTCCGGTTCCCCCAGCCAATCAGCCAGCCGCGCGATACCGGCACCCGCCAGGGTGCTTTGCAATACAGCCACTCCCGAACCCAGGCGCAGCCGCGGCCGTGGGCGCAGGCTGGAGATGCGCCCGTCCTTGCTGAAATGCCAGGCCTTGAGGATGCGCGGCGCGGTGTGCAGGATCAGTGAATGCCGTTCCAGGTCTTCCAGTTCCTGGGGCGTGCCGACCTGCGCCAGGTACTCGGGGCTGGCGTACAGGTGGCGGCGATAACGCCACAGCGGGTAGCCGATCAGTTCGCTGGATTGCGGGAAGGCACCGCGGATCACAAAGTCCAGTTTGCCTTGCAGCGGATCCAGAGCCTGATCGCTGTACTGCACGTCGAGGGTGACATGAGGGTGGCGACGAGAGAACCCGGCCAGCACCCCCGGCAATATCTGCTGGGCCAGCACCTCGGGTGCGGCCAGGCGGATCCAGCCCTGGGCGTTGCCGGTCAGCGCGGCCAACTCGTCGGCAGCATCCCGTTGCACATCCAGCAAGCGTTCGGCGTGGGGCAGCAGACGCTCGCCGGCCTCGGTCAAGGACACGGCGCTGGCGCTGCGGTTGAACAGCTTGGCGCCGCTGTTGTCCTCCAGCGCCTGCACGGCACGTGTTACCGCGCTGGGCGAGCGGCCCAGGGCACGGGCGGCGCTGACGAAGCTGCGCTTGTGCGCAACGCTGACGAACGCTTGTATTTCAC
The DNA here is from genome assembly GCF_001007005.1 of Pseudomonas sp. CCOS 191. Classification (NCBI taxonomy): domain Bacteria; kingdom Pseudomonadati; phylum Pseudomonadota; class Gammaproteobacteria; order Pseudomonadales; family Pseudomonadaceae; genus Pseudomonas; species Pseudomonas sp. CCOS 191. Next base: position 3,644,333 of record NZ_LN847264.1, on the reverse strand, counting down.
GCAGCATGTCTAGGGCCATGGCGGGATTCCTCGTTGCAGTTTTTGCAATATGGCATTTCAACACAAGCGCGGCGCTTTGATTAGTCTGGCAGCCTGTTTTGTGCCGCCTGGACCTTCGAGATGATGGATATTGCCCTGCTTTCGCTGTTTGCCTTCGCCGCTGGCCTGATCGACGCTGCCGTCGGTGGCGGCGGGCTGATCCAGATCCCCGCGCTGTTCAACGTGCTGCCCAACGCCCAGCCGGCGGCGCTGCTGGGCAGCAACAAGCTGGCCTCGGTGTGCGGTACCTCGTTCGCGGCGCGCTCGTTCATCCGCAAGGTCAAACTGGATTGGGGGTTGATCGTGCCGGCGGCGCTGAGCGCCTTCGTGATGTCGTTCTTCGGCGCGGCCACCGTGTCCCTGGTGCCGGCAAGCGTGATGCGGCCGATGGTGCTGGTGCTGATCGTGCTGATGGCCATCTACACCTTCTGCAAGAAGGATTTCGGCACCCTGCACAAACCCATGGCCATCGGCCGCAAGGAACAGTGCCTGGCGGTGCTGATCGGTGGCGCCATCGGCTTTTATGACGGGCTGTTCGGGCCGGGCACCGGCAGTTTCCTGATTTTCCTGTTCATCCGTTTCTTCGCCCTGGATTTTCTGCATGCCTCGGCTTCGGCGAAGCTGGTCAACATCGCCACCAACCTGGCCGCGCTGGTGTTCTTCATCCCGTCGGGCAATGTGCTGTGGGCCATCGCGCTGCCGATGGCGCTGTTCAATATCCTTGGCGCGCTGACCGGTACCTGGCTGGCGGTGCGCAAGGGCGTGGGGTTCGTGCGGGGGCTGTTCCTGGTGTTGCTGTGCGTGCTGATCGCCAAGCTGAGCTGGGACCTGCTGGCCGGTTGACTCACACCACCTGGCGCTGCCCATCGGCCTGTTCGACGCGGTTGCGGCCCTGGGCCTTGGCCCGATAAAGCGCCTGGTCGGCGCTGGCCAGCAGCTCGTCGAGGCTGGGTGCCGGGGTGTCGGCGGCGCAGCCGCTCACACCGATGCTCACGGTGATCCGCAGTGGCTGCCCGGGCTGCGCGATGTGCTGGTCCTGCACCGCCCGGCGCAGGCGCTCTGCGGTGAACCTGGCCAGCTCCGGCGCCAGCCCCGGCACGACGATGACGAACTCCTCGCCGCCCAGGCGGGCGAACAGCTCACCGTCGTGCAACTGGTCTTGCAGGGTCGTGGCGAACTGGCGCAGCACCTGGTCGCCGACTGCGTGGCCATGCTGGTCGTTGATGGTCTTGAAGTGATCGATGTCGAGCATCATCAAAGTCAGCGGCGCTTGCTGGCGGTTGTCGAGCAGGGCGTGGGCGCGGCGGATGAAGGCGCTGCGGCTGAGAGCGCCGGTCAGGTGGTCGATGGTCGCCTGGTGCGCCAGGCGCGCCATCAGGCTGCGGTTGGCGCTGCTGACGCAGGCCAGCACCAGCGGGCCGAGCACCAGCATGGCGATGCCCAGGCGCGCCGACATCAAGGTGGTGACCCCCGACTCGCTCTGCGGGATGTTGAAGTGCATGAGGTTCTGCGCCACGGCGACGATCAACGTGCTGCCCGCGGTGAGGGCCAGCAGCGAGACGAGGAAGGGCGAATAGCTGAGCGCGCACCACAGCAGCGCGGCAATCGGGAAGGCGATGGCGCCGGGCCCGCCGAAGACGATACTGACGCTCAGCGAGGCCAGCAGCACCAGCAACGGCGCCAGGCGCACCGTTTGCCCGGTATTGCCGGGGCGGGTCAGGGCCCTGGGCGATGGCGCGGTAAGCAGCACCGGCAGGACCAGCACGCTGGTGGAGAACTGTTCGCTGAACCAGGCCAGCCAGGTGGCGCGCAGCGATTGCTCGAACCACGGCGCGGCCATCACGCAGGCCAGGCTTGCGGCGACCATCGCGCCGACGGCGCAGGCGCCGAACAGGCACAAGGTGCCATGCGGGGTGCGCAGGCGACGATGCACGCGTGGCAGGCGGGCCATCAGGTACCAGATGGTGGCGATGGCGCCGAGGTTGCACAGGTTGAACCATAGGGCTGGGCGCCAGGCGCTGCCGCAGGCCAGGTCGGCAGCGACCATGGCCAGGTAGACCAGGGCGAAGCCGCCGGGGGTGGCTTGGCGTGGATTGCGCAGCAGCACGCCGGCGAGCACCGCGTTCACCGGCCAGAACAGCGACAGCGATTCGATCGGGCGGGCGAGGATGCCGCCCAGGGTCAGCGCCAGGGTCAAGCCGAACAGAATCAGCGGGGGCAGCAGGCGCGACGGGACTGGAGACACCATGAGCTCGACCGGCAAGCGAAGACAGAATCCAGGAAAACGGCTGTAGGCACCTGGGACGATGTCATGCCAGTGTCTTTCAACTGGTCAATTGATGTCAATTCGCCGCGATCGGCCCGGATCGTGCCGACGACTACAGCCCGAACACCCACGGCACCATCAGCACGGTCACCAGCATCACCAGCAGGGTGAACGGCACGCCAACCTTGACGAAGTCGGCGAAGCGGTACTGGCCGGGCCCCAGCACCAGGGTGTTGACCGGCGACGACACCGGCGTCATGAACGCCGCCGACGCCGCCAGGGCCACAGTCATGGCGAACGGGTAGGGCGACATGCCCAGCTGCTGCGCGGTGCTCACCGCCACCGGGGCCATCAGCACCGCAGTTGCGGTATTGGATATGAACAGCCCGATCAGCGCCGTCACGGCGAACAGGCAGGCGAGAATCACGCTGGGTCCGGCACCGCCGAGCGCACCGACCAGCGCACCGACGGCCAGGTCGATGCCACCGGTCTTCTGCAGGGCCAGGGCAAAGGGCAGCATGCCGACGATCAATACCAGGCTCTGCCAGTGGATCGCACGGTAGGCGCTGTTCATGTCGATGCAGCGCCCGGCGCCCATCAGCAGGCAGCCGATCAGCGCGGCGATGACGTTGGGCACCAGGCCGCTGACCATCAGCCCGACCATCACCGCCAGGCTGATCAGCGCATAGGGCGCCCGGGCGCGCGCCGGCGCGACCTGGTCGATTTCCGCCGGCAGGCTCAGCACCAGGAAATCGCGTGGCTTGCCCTGCAGCTGGCGCACTGCCTTCCACGGGCCGACGACCAGCAGGGTGTCGCCCAGGCGCAGCTTTTCTTCCACCAGTTGCCCTTCGATGGCTTGCTGGTCACGGCGCAGGCCGACCACGTTGAGGTCGTAGCGGGTACGGAAGGCCAGTTCGAGGATGTTCTTGCCGATCAGTTGCGAGCCGGGCGGCAGCGAGACCTCCGCCATGCCCAGCTCCTGGGACTGGTCGATGAAGTAGGCGGCCTTGAAGTGCAGGGGCTCGAGCAGCATGGTCTGGCACAGGCTGCGCAGGTCGTCGCGGTTGGCGAACAGGTCCAGCAGCAGCACGTCGCCCTGCTGCAGCAGGGTGCCGGAGTCCGCGCTGATCACCCGCGTGGTGAACTTGTGCTGGCGCTCGATGCCGATCACGTTGGCACCGTGGCGGGTGCGCAGCTCCAGCTCGCCGAGGGTGTGGCCAATCAGCGGCGAATGCGGGCGGATGCGCAGGCGCCGTTCGCGACCGTTGAGCTTGTAGTCCAGCACCAGGTCGAGCAGGGTGCGGCGGCTCTCGACCCGGCCGTCCTTGCGCACCTCGCCGTTGAGCCAGTGGCGGGTCAGCAACATGTAGCCGATCCCGAGCACCAGCACCACCAGGCCGAAAGGGGTGAAGCTGAAGAAGCCGAAGCCCTGTTCGCCGTGGCGCACCAGTTCGCTGTGCACCACCACGTTCGGTGGCGTCGCCACCAGGCTGAGCATGCCGCTGATCAGGCCGGCGAAGCTCAGCGGCATCATCAGTCGGCTGGGTGAGAGTTGTTGGCGCGCGGCGATGCTCAGCACCACCGGGATAAAGATCGCCACCACGCCTGTGGAACTCATCACCGAGCCCAGCCCGGCCACGGCCACCATCAGCAGCACCAGCAGGCGCGCCTCGCTGTTGCCGGCGCGCTCGCTCATCCATTCGCCGATGCGGTAGGCGATGCCGGTGCGCACCAGCCCTTCGCCGATCACGAACAGCGCGGCGATCAGCACCACGTTGGGATCGCTGAAGCCGGCCATGGCCTGCTCCACGGTGAGGATGCCCGACAGCGGCAGGGCGACGATCACCAGCAGGGCGACCACGTCCATGCGCGGGCGGTTGAGGATGAACAGGACGACGACGACGGCCAGCAGGCCAAGGACCCAGAGCAGCTCATGGTTCATGGGGAGGGGGTGTTCCTTCACACAGGCACGAAAGACAATGGCCCTAGTGTGGCAGCTTGACGCGACTGCGTCGTTGACGTGCTGCAGTGTTTTGCCGGGTGATGACCCGGCAAGGGGCAGGGGCGGGCCGGTCGGCGGCCCGCTGGAGCAGTCGCTAGCGCCCGCGTCGCCGCGACACCCGCGCCTCGATGTTCTTGCGCCCGATCAACAGCGGCGGTTTCTCCACCACCGGCTCGTCGGCCAGCCACTTGTACATCACCAGGCAATCGACCAGGCCCAGCTCGCCATGGCGGTAAGCCCTGGGCAGGCGGCCGACGGTCTCGAAGCCGAGCTTGTGCCACAGCGCCACGGCCACTTCGTTGGTCGCTACCACCGAATTGAACTGCAGGGCGAGGAAGCCTTCCTGGCGGGCGAGCTTCTGCGAATGCTCGCACATCAGCCTGGCCACGCCACGGCCACGGGCGTTTTCGCACACCATGTAGCCGCAGTTGCCCACGTGCCCGCCAGGGCCGGCGGCATTGGCCTTGAGGAAGTATGAACCGAGCAGTTCGCCGTCTGCCTCGGCCACCAGGGTGCGCAACGGGTTCTCCAGCCACAGCGTGCGGGCCTGGTCGATATTCAGGGCGGGGTCGAAGGCGTAGGTCTGGCGAGCCTGGACAATGGCCTGGAAGGTCGGCCAGAAGCGCTCGAAGTCTTCCGGGGTCATGGGGCGAATCTGGATCATGGCGGTTCCTGCACGGGCTGAGCCGCCAAGTCTGGGTGCCAGGGCGTCGTCGCGCAAGGGCGGCGACGCCTTGGTGTGTCAGGCGCCGGCCTTGCCCACCGCGTCCAGGGCCCGGGCCGAGTAGACCAGTGCTGCGCCGGCGTTCATCGCCACCGCCACGCCCAGGGCCTCGGCGATCTCCTCGCGGGTGGCGCCATGCTTGACCGCCTGCTGCGAATGCACGGCGATGCAGCCGTCGCAGCGGGTAGTGACGGCCACGGCCAGGGAGATCAGTTCGCGGGTCTTGGCGTCCAGGTGGTTGGTCTTGGCCCCGGCGCCACTGGCGGTCATGTAGCCGGCCACGGTATCGGGGGACAGTTGCTTGAGATCGCCGATGCCGGCCATCAACTGCTTACGGTAGGCGTCCCAGTCCATCATGCTCATCGTCTTCACCTTGTCAGGTTGGCAACAGGAGCTTTCAGGCTAGTCGAAGACGGGATTTGCAGCGGGGAAAACACGCGCGGGGCAAGCCCGCTCCCACTGTTGCCAGGAGCGGGTTTGCCCCGCGAGGATGACGACCGGATCAGATGTAGATGAACACCAGCACCAGCGCCGCGACCACTGCCCACTTCTCCAGGTAGTAGCGGGTGCGGTTGCGCTTTTTCATGGCCTTGCCGCGTTCACGGATCTTGTAGATGCGCGTGAACAGGCGGTTGATGCCGCCGGTCTTGTCATTGGCATCGTTGGGCGCGGCAGCGGCGGCCATCACGTTGCGGCTGAACCAGCGGTTGAAGGCGGCTGCCCAGCGGTACTTGAGCGGGCGCTCGACGTCGCAGAACAGGATGATGCGGTTGTGCTCGGTGGTGTTGGCGGCATAGTGGATGTAGGTCTCGTCGAACACCACGCCCTCACCGTCGCGCCACGAGTACTTCTCGCCGTCCACGTCGATGTAGCAACCATCGTCGTTGGGCGTGTCCAGGCCCAGGTGGTAGCGGTACGAGCCGGCGTAGGGGTCGCGGTGGCGCACCAGCTTGGCGCCCGGCGGCAGGGTGGCGAACATGGCTGCCTTGACCGTGCCGATGCCTTGAAGCAGCTCGGTGGTGCGTGGGCACAGGGTCATCGCCGAGGGGTGGCTCTCGCCGTACCACTTCAGGTAGAAGCGCTTCCAGCCGGTCTTGAAGAACGAGTTGAAGCCGACATCGTCATAGTTGTCGGACTTCTTGATCTCGCCGGCCTGCAGCAGTTGCTGGCCTTCCTTGCGGATCTCCTGCCAGTGGTCCTGCAGCACCTGCAGCTCGGGGAAGGCACTGACCGGCAGGTAAGGCTTGGCCGGGTGCTTGGAGAACAGGTACAGGAAGGCGTTGACCGGGGCCAGGAAACTGGAGTGGTCGCCCAGCTGGCGAGTCAGCTTGTGACGTACCCGACCGCGCAGGTGAACATAGGCGATCGAGAGGACGAAGATCAGTACGAGTGCAATTTTCATGGACGTTTACTTGTCGAAAAATGGCCATGCGCCATGGCGTAAGCCAGCCAGCATAAACAATCGTGGCGCGGGTTTGTACTTATTGTTACGACAAAACCGCCCGACTTAGGTGGCATGGCCTACAGCTTGCGCAAACGATTCATGTGCATGAGTGGGGATTTTTTGACGACCCGGCGTTTACACTCGGGTGGTCGTCCATCCAGCAAGGAACTCCCGATGATCCAGGACGCACGCCCCAACGGGGCCCCCTTCAAGCGGCTGTTCTTCGCCCTGGCGCTGGGCGAAGAACAGCGCCGTGGCATCAGCCAGTGGCGGCGTGGTTTGGGCCTGCGCAGCGGCAGGCCGGTGCCGAGCGAGAACTTCCATGTCACCTTGCTGTTCCTGGGCGATGTCGATGCCGCCCAGGTGCCGGCGGTGTGCGCCGCAGTGGATGCGCTGCGGCTTCCTGAAGCCAAGTTGCGCCTGGTCCTCGACCAGTTGCAGGTGTGGCCACGGGCTTCGGCGTTGGTGCTGGCGCCCGCGCAGGCGCCGTTGGCCCTGCGCCAGCTGGTGTACGACTTGCAGCAGGCGCTGCTGCCGCTGGGCATCGAGCCGTCGGTGCGTGAGTACCGGCCGCACCTGACCCTGTCCCGGGATTTTCGCGAGCCATTGCCGGAGGCGGGCGAGGCGCCGGCGTTCCACCTTATCGCCCGCCACTTCACCCTGTACGAGTCACGCAAGGGCCGCTACTGGCCTTTGGCCGAGTGGTCTCTGGCGCAGTGAAAGTGGCGGTCGATGCCCAGGCCGTCGAGGAAGTCCTGGTCGTGGGAAATCACCAGCAGCGCGTTGGGGTAATCCACCAGCACTTCCAGCAGGTGGGTGCGCATGCGCAGGTCGAGGTTGTTGGTCGGCTCGTCGAGGATCAGTAGTTGCGGTGGCCGGGCGGCGATGCAGGCCAGGGACAGGCGGGCCTTCTCGCCGCCGGACAGCCCGGCCACCGGCGCCTGCACCGCATCGGCCTGGCGGAACAGGAAGTCCGCCAGGTGCGCGCGCAACTGTTCCAGCGGCCAATCCGGCACTTGTCGCGCCAGGGCTTCTTGCACATTGGCATCGGCGGGCAGGGTGTTGTAGTGCTGGTCGATGTAGCCGATCTGCTCGGGCGCCGGCAGCAGCCAGTCACCACGGCGCCAGACCCGCGGGTCGCCGAGGATCGCCCGCGCCAGGGTGGACTTGCCGCTGCCGTTGTTGCCGGTCAGGGCCAGGCGTTCGCCGCCGTCCAGCTGCAGATCGATGCCGCTGAGCACCGCTGCGTCTGCGTAGCCGACACTGCCGCCACGCACCTGGATCAGCACCCGCGAGGACTGGCCCGTCGCCGGCAGGTGGAAGCGTGGCATGATCACCGGCTCCGGGCGCAGCTCGGCCAACTGCTCGCCGAGCTCGCGCTGCTGCTGCAGGATCTGCGCCTGCTTGCGCCCGGCCGTGGTGTTGCCGCGGCCCAGCTTGGTCGGCGAGCGCACGGTCGCCCACTTGCTGTTCTGGATCGCCTTGACCCCGCGCTTGCGGGCACCGGCGGCGCGGGCCTGTTCCTGCATCAGCGAGTCGTGGGCGTCGTCACGGGCGCGGCGCACCTCGGCAATGCGCTTGTCGAGCACGCCGCGCTGCAGGTCGCGCTCGGCCATGTAGTCGGCGTAGCTGCCGTTGAACACGTCCAGGCGCCCGTGGTGCAAGTGCCAGAGCGTGTCACAGGTCTGGTTCATCAGCGCCACGTCGTGGGTCACCAGCACCAAGGTGCCATGGAAATGCTCGAGCATGCGCGACAGCGAACGGCGGTTGGCGGCGTCCAGATGGTTGGTCGGCTCGTCCAGCAGCAGCAGGTCGGGGCCCAGGGCCTGGCTCAACGCCTGGTTGACACGCTGGCCGCCACTGAGCGACGACTCGCCGTCCAGTACCTGGGCCACATGGCCGACACGCAAGCCACCGTGGCGCTCGATGTGCCCCTCGCTGGGCGCCAGGCTGCCCTGCAGCAGGCGCAGCAGTGACGACTTGCCGCTGCCGTTGTCGCCGATGATGGCGATGCGCTGCCCCCATTCGATGCGCGCGTCGAGTTCGCTGAAGAGGTGTTTGCGGCCATGGTGCATGCCCACGCCGTGTAGTTCGATCATTGCCATGGGATGGTGGCCCTCCTGGCCACTTTCGCGCTTGATCGGCAGCGCACATGGGCACGGCCTGCCTTGGCAAGCGCCCAATAAAAAACCCGCCACGAGGGCGGGTTTTTTTGCAGCTATCCGAAAATTACTCCGGACGAACCTGCGCAGCCTGCATGCCCTTCTGGCCTTTTTCGGCTACGAAGGAAACAGTTTGGCCTTCTTTCAGGCTTTTGAAACCGTCGGTTTCGATGGCCTTGAAGTGTACGAACAGGTCGTCGCCGCCGCCTTGAGGAGTGATGAAGCCGAAGCCTTTTTCATCGTTGAACCACTTGACGGTGCCGGTTTGGCGATTGGACATGGGGTGAATCTCCAGAAACATGATTTTTTATCGGGGTGCAGTGTCGCCTAAGCTTCAGTGGCACCGACGACACTATAGTCTAATTCTTCGCATCTAGCCCCTATTACCTTCGCAGGATGTTGATCCAGGGCAAAAGATGCGACGGATCGCCGGAAAAACCGGCCTATTTTGGCTTGCAGCTGGCCTGAACCACCTGCTGGGCCTTCTGCATCAGCTTGGCGTCTACGCCGTCCTGGCTGTCGAGGTCCTCGATCTCCTTGTCGTTGAAATTCTTCTTGATGGCTTGGGCACCACACTCGCAGTGCTTCTTGGCTGTCGCCGCATCCACGCCTTGGCCGCTCGCCACTTGTTGGCACTGCGCCATATAGGACGCTTCCTTGCCGGCGGGGAAATTGCCTGCGTTGGCAGCCAGGGGCAGCAGCAGGGCGCTCGCGGCGCAGGCAGCCAGAAGGGACTGAAGTCGCATAACCGGACACTCCTTGGTTAATGGTCTCATCAAGAGTAGGTTGCTTCAGAAAGTCTGATAGGAAATTTTCCGCAAGAGTTCACCGCCACGGCGTAAATTCCAAATATTTCTGCCGGCCGCTCTAGCCCCGTGCTAGCATGCTTCCCTTGCGCCACGCCCTGTGCGGGCGCATTTCTTTTTATACCTTCCAGTCACTCTGGTTCGTCCCTGGCAGGCCGAAAGGTCTCTGCCACTGTGAGGCAGGCTTTCCCGTGGGAAAGGCAGGGCGGATCTTGTACTGGCTCATCCCAACCCACGTGACCTTTGGTAGGGGTCACCACTAGGAGAGGAGGCGCCATGCCCGTTATTACTCTTCCCGATGGCAGTCAACGCACGTTCGACCAGCCGGTATCCGTAGCCGAAGTCGCCGCCTCGATCGGCGCAGGCCTGGCCAAGGCCACCCTGGCCGGCAAGGTCGACGGCAAGCTCGTCGATGCCTGCGACAAGATCGACCACGACGCCACCCTGCAGATCATCACCCCTAAAGATGAAGAGGGACTGGAGATCATCCGTCACTCGTGCGCCCACCTGATCGGCCACGCAGTGAAGCAGCTGTACCCGACCGCCCGCATGGTGATCGGCCCGGTGATCGACGAAGGCTTCTATTACGACATCGCCTACGAGCGTCCCTTCACCCCGGACGACCTCGCCGCCATCGAAAAGCGCATGCAGCAGCTGATCGACACGGACTACGACGTCGTCAAGAAGATGACCCCGCGCGCCGAAGTCATCGACGTGTTCACCCAGCGTGGCGAAGACTACAAGCTGCGCCTGGTCGAGGACATGCCGGATGAACAGGCCATGGGCCTGTACTACCACGAAGAATACGTCGACATGTGCCGTGGCCCGCACGTGCCGAACACCCGCTTCCTGAAAGCGTTCAAGCTGACCAAGCTGAGCGGCGCCTACTGGCGCGGCGATGCCAAGAACGAGCAGCTGCAACGCGTGTACGGCACCGCCTGGGCCGACAAGAAGCAGCTGGCCGCCTATATCCAGCGCATCGAAGAGGCCGAAAAACGCGACCACCGCAAGATCGGCAAGCAGCTCGACCTGTTCCACCTGCAGGAAGAAGCCCCTGGCATGGTGTTCTGGCACGCCAACGGCTGGACCGTGTACCAGGTGCTCGAGCAGTACATGCGCCAGGTCCAGCGCGAAAACGGCTACCAGGAAATCAAGACCCCGCAGGTTGTCGACCGCATTCTGTGGGAGCGTTCCGGCCACTGGTCCAACTACGCCGAGAACATGTTCACCACTTCGTCGGAAAACCGCGATTACGCGGTAAAACCGATGAACTGCCCGTGCCACGTGCAGGTGTTCAACCAGGGCCTGAAGTCCTACCGCGACCTGCCGCTGCGCCTGGCCGAGTTCGGCGCCTGCCACCGCAACGAGCCGTCCGGCGCGCTGCACGGCATCATGCGCGTGCGCGGCTTCGTGCAGGACGACGCGCATATCTTCTGCACCGAAGAGCAGGTGAAGAAGGAAGCCGCCGACTTCATCAAGCTGACCCTGGACGTGTACAAGGACTTCGGTTTCACCGACGTCGCCATGAAGCTGTCGACCCGTCCGGCCAAGCGCGTGGGCTCCGAAGAGCTGTGGGACCGTGCCGAAGGCGCACTGGCCGACGCCCTGAACGAGTCGGGCCTGGAGTGGGAATACCAGCCGGGCGAGGGCGCCTTCTACGGGCCGAAGATCGAGTTCACCCTGCGTGACTGCCTCGGCCGTAACTGGCAGTGCGGCACCCTGCAGTACGACCCGAACCTGCCCGAGCGCCTGGATGCCAGCTACATCGCCGAAGACAACAGCCGCGTGCGCCCGGTGATGCTGCACCGCGCCATCCTCGGTTCGTTCGAACGCTTCATCGGCATGCTCATCGAGCACTACGCCGGCGTGTTCCCAGCCTGGCTCGCCCCGACCCAGGCCGTGATCATGAACATCACCGACAAACAGGCCGATTTCGCCCTCGAGGTGGAAAAAGCCCTGAACGGTAGCGGATTCCGTGCCAAGTCGGACTTGAGAAATGAGAAGATCGGCTTTAAAATCCGCGAGCATACGTTGCTGCGGGTCCCTTATCTTTTGGTTATAGGGGATCGCGAAGTCGAAACGCAAACCGTCGCTGTGCGCACCCGCGAAGGCGCAGACCTGGGCTCGATGCCCGTCGCGCAGTTCGCTGAGCTGCTGTCGCAAGCGGTTTCCCGGCGTGGTCGCCAAGAATCGGAGTAATGACTATTAAGCGTGAAATGAGAAACGATAAACGAACTGCACCGAAAGCCCCGATCAACGAGAATATCTCGGCACGCGAGGTTCGGTTAATTGGTGCTGACGGCGAGCAGATTGGCATCGTCTCGATTGATGAAGCGCTGCGTATCGCTGATGAAGCGAAGCTGGATCTGGTGGAAATCTCTGCAGACGCGGTACCGCCCGTCTGCAAGGTGATGGACTACGGCAAGCACCTCTTCGAGAAGAAGAAGCAGGCCAACGAAGCCAAGAAGAACCAGAAGCAGATCCAGATCAAAGAAATCAAGTTTCGTCCAGGGACGGAAGAAGGGGATTACCAGGTAAAACTACGCAACCTGGTACGTTTCCTTAGCGATGGGGACAAGGCCAAGATCTCTCTGAGATTCCGCGGCCGTGAGATGGCCCACCAGGAGCTGGGCATGGAGCTGTTGAAGCGGGTCGAAGCTGACCTCGTGGAATACGGCACCGTTGAGCAGCATCCGAAGATGGAAGGACGCCAGCTTATGATGGTCATCGCCCCCAAAAAGAAGAAGTAATCTCCCGGGCACGGCAGGCCTGATGATTATTGTGTAATTTTTATTCGAATGCGGAGTTCCAACATGCCAAAAATGAAAACCAAGAGCGGTGCTGCGAAGCGCTTCCTGAAGACGGCTTCCGGCTTCAAGCACAAGCACGCTTTCAAGAGCCACATCCTGACCAAAATGTCGACCAAGCGTAAGCGTCAACTGCGCGGTGCCAGCTTGCTGCACCCGTCTGACGTGGCAAAAGTCGAGCGCATGCTGCGCGTTCGTTAATTCTGGTTAAGATAGAGGAAGTTACTCATGGCTCGTGTTAAGCGCGGCGTTATCGCTCGTAAGCGTCACAAAAAAATTCTGAAACTGGCTAAAGGCTACTACGGTGCACGCTCGCGCGTATTCCGCGTTGCCAAGCAAGCGGTCATCAAGGCAGGCCAATACGCCTACCGCGACCGTCGCCAGAAGAAGCGTCAGTTCCGCGCACTGTGGATCGCTCGTATCAACGCCGGTGCCCGCACCAACGGTCTGTCGTACAGCCGTCTGATTGCTGGCCTGAAAAAAGCGTCGATCGAAATCGACCGCAAGGTTCTGGCTGATCTGGCAGTGAACGAAAAAGCGGCGTTTGCTGCGATTGTCGAGAAGGCTAAAGCCGTACTGGCTTAAGTACCCACGACAATCATCCGGCGGCGCCTGCGCCGTCGGGTGTAAAACGTCATCGGATAGGGGAAGAGCCTTCAAAAGCTCTTCCCCTATTTTCGTATCTGGAGTCTGTACATGGAAAACCTGGACGCGCTGGTCGCCCAAGCCCTCGAGGCCGTGGAACGCGCTGAAGACATCACTACCCTGGAACAGATCCGGGTCCAATATCTCGGCAAGAAAGGCGAGCTGACCCAGGTGATGAAGACCCTGGGCAACCTGCCAGCCGAAGAGCGCCCCAAGGTCGGCGCGCTGATCAACGACGCCAAGGAACGCGTCACCGACGTGCTCAACGCACGCAAGGCCGCCTTTGAAGAGGCCGAGCTGAACGCTCGCCTGGCCGCCGAATGCATCGACGTGACCCTGCCAGGCCGTGGCCAGACCACCGGCGGGCTGCACCCGATCACCCGTACTCTCGAGCGCATCGAGCAGTTCTTCACCCACATCGGCTACGGCATCGCCGAAGGCCCTGAGGTCGAAGACGACTACCACAACTTCGAAGCGCTCAACATCCCCGGCCACCACCCGGCCCGGGCGATGCACGACACCTTCTACTTCAACGCCAACATGCTGCTGCGCACCCACACCTCGCCGGTCCAGGTGCGCACCATGGAAAGCACCCAGCCGCCGATCCGCATCGTCTGCCCAGGCCGTGTGTACCGTTGCGACTCGGATATCACCCACTCGCCGATGTTCCACCAGGTCGAAGGCCTGCTGGTCGATCGCGGCATCAACTTCGCCGACCTCAAGGGCACCATCGAAGAGTTCCTGCGGGTGTTCTTCGAGAAAGAACTGGCCGTGCGCTTCCGCCCGTCGTTCTTCCCCTTCACCGAGCCGAGTGCCGAAGTCGACATCCAGTGCGTGATGTGTTCCGGCAAGGGCTGCCGTGTGTGCAAGCAGACCGGCTGGCTGGAAGTGATGGGCTGCGGCATGGTCCACCCGAACGTGCTGCGCATGTCCGGCATCGACCCGGAAGAGTACCAGGGCTTCGCCTTCGGCATGGGCGCCGAGCGCCTGGCCATGCTGCGCTATGGCGTCAACGATTTGCGTCTGTTCTTCGACAACGACCTGCGGTTCTTGGCTCAATTCCGCTAGGCCCAATCGACGCAACTTTCAGGAGAACAGCATGAAATTCAGTGAACAGTGGCTGCGCGGTTGGGTAAACCCGCAAGTCTCCCGTGACGAACTGGTCGCCCGCCTGTCCATGGCCGGCCTCGAAGTCGACAGCGTGACCCCCGCTGCCGGCCAGTTCAGCGGCATCGTGGTGGGCGAGATCCTCACCACCGAACAACACCCGGACGCCGACAAGCTGCGCGTGTGCCAGGTAAGCAACGGCGCAGAGACCTTCCAGGTGGTCTGCGGCGCTCCGAATGCCCGCCCAGGCATCAAGATCCCGTTCGCCATGATCGGCGCCGAACTGCCGGGCGACTTCAAGATCAAGAAGGCCAAGCTGCGCGGCGTCGAATCCTTCGGCATGCTCTGCTCGGCTTCCGAGCTGCAGATCAGCGACGAGAACGACGGCCTGCTGGAACTGGCCGCCGACGCCCCGGTTGGCCAGGACATCCGTCAGTACCTGAACCTGGACGACGCCAGCATCGAGATCGGCCTGACCCCGAACCGCGGCGACTGCCTGTCCATCGCTGGCCTGGCCCGTGACGTCAGCGCCCTGTACGACGTGTCGGTCACCCGCCCGGTGGTGCCAGCCGTACCGGCTGCCCACGACGAAGTGCGCCCGGTCGAAGTCAGCGCCCCGGCCGCCTGCCCGCGCTATCTGGGCCGGGTGATCCGCAACGTCGACCTGAGCAAGCCGACCCCGCTGTGGATGGTCGAGCGCCTGCGCCGCAGCGACGTGCGCAGCATCGACGCCGCCGTCGACATCACCAACTACGTGATGCTCGAGCTCGGCCAGCCGATGCACGCCTTCGACCTCGCCGAAATCAACGGCGGCATCCGCGTGCGCATGGCCGAGGAGGGCGAGAAACTCGTCCTGCTGGACGGCCAGGAAGTTGCCCTGCGCGCCGACACCCTGGTGATCGCCGACCACACCCGCGCCCTGGCCATTGCCGGCGTGATGGGTGGCGAGCACAGCGGCGTCAACACCGAGAAGACCCGCGACCTGTTCCTCGAGAGCGCCTTCTTCGAGCCGATTTCCGTCGCTGGCAAGGCCCGTTCCTACGGCCTGCACACTGACGCCTCGCACCGCTACGAGCGCGGCGTGGATTCGCAACTGGCCCGTGAAGCCATGGAGCGCGCCACCGCCCTGGTACTGGAGATCGTCGGCGGCGAAGCAGGTCCGATCGTCGAAGCCGTGAGCGAGCAGCACCTGCCGAACATCGCCCCGATCACCCTGCGCGACGAACGCATCACCCAGATGCTCGGCATGCAAATGCAAGCCGCCCAGGTCGAGCAACTGCTCAACGCTTTGGAGCTGAACACCAGCGCTAACGGGGCAGGGGAGTGGACTGTCACCGTCCCAAGTCACCGCTTCGACGTCAGCCTGGAAGTCGACCTGATCGAAGAGCTGGCCCGCCTGTACGGCTACAACAACCTGCCGGTCCGTTACCCGCAGGCCCGCCTGGCCCCGCAAGCCCGCCCGGAAACCCGTGGCGAGCTGCCGAACCTGCGTCGCCTGCTGGTTGCCCGCGGCTACCAGGAAGCCATTACCTACAGCTTCATCGACCCGAAACTGTTCGAGCTGTTCACCCCAGGCGTCGAGCCGCTGCTGCTGGCCAACCCGATCTCCAACGACATGGCCGCCATGCGCGCCTCGTTGTGGCCGGGCCTGGTCAAGGCCATGCAGCACAACCTCAACCGCCAGCAAGACCGCGTGCGCCTGTTCGAAAGCGGCCTGCGCTTCGTCGGCCAGCTCGGTGACCTCAAGCAGCAACCGATGATCGCCGGCGTCGTCACCGGCAGCCGCCTGCCGGAAGGCTGGGCCAACGGCCGCGACAGCATCGACTTCTTCGATGTGAAAGCCGACGTGGAAGCCCTGCTGGGTTACTCCGGTGCCCTGAGCGACTTCACCTTCGCTGCCGGCAAGCACCCGGCCCTGCACCCCGGCCAGACCGCCCGCATCGAGCGCGACGGCAAGGAAGTCGGCTACCTCGGCGCGATCCACCCCGAGCTGGCCAAGACCCTCGGCCTCGACCGCCCGGTGTTTGTCTTCGAGCTGGTGCTCGGCGATGTAGTCGAAGGTCGCCTGCCGAAGTTCAGCGAACTGTCCAAGTTCCCGGAAACCCGTCGTGACCTGGCCTTGATCGCAGGACGTGATGTAGCTTCTAGCTCGGTGCTTGAAGTAATTCGTGACAATGCGGGCGAATGGCTCACAGACCTCAGGCTGTTTGACGTCTACCAAGGTAAAGGCATTGATCCTGATAGAAAAAGCCTGGCGGTCGGCTTGACCTGGCAACATCCATCGCGCACTCTTAACGACGATGAGGTGAATGAAACCCTGCAAACCATCCTCACCTCGCTTGAACAAAGGTTGAACACCACGTTAAGGAAATAACGGCATGGGTGCTCTGACGAAAGCTGAGATGGCCGAAAGGCTGTACGAGGAGCTGGGGCTTAACAAGCGTGAGGCCAAGGAGCTGGTCGAGCTGTTTTTCGAAGAAATTCGGCACGCGCTTGAAGACAACGAGCAGGTCAAGTTGTCCGGTTTCGGCAACTTCGACCTTCGCGACAAACGCCAGCGGCCGGGCCGCAACCCTAAAACAGGGGAAGAGATCCCGATCACCGCGCGCCGCGTCGTCACCTTTCGTCCAGGGCAGAAGCTGAAAGCCCGGGTAGAGGCCTATGCTGGAACCAAGCCATAACGACGAGCTGCCCCCCATCCCGGGCAAACGCTACTTCACCATCGGTGAAGTCAGCGAGCTCTGTGCGGTAAAACCGCACGTGCTGCGCTACTGGGAGCAGGAATTCACGCAGCTCAACCCGGTGAAGCGCCGTGGCAACCGGCGGTATTATCAGCGCCAGGACGTGCTGATGATCCGCCAGATCCGCGCTTTGCTGTATGACCAGGGCTTTACTATTGGCGGGGCGCGACTGCGGCTCTCCAGTGATGAGGTCAAGGATGAGTCCAGCCAGTACAAGCAGCTGATTCGGCAGATGATTGCGGAGTTGGAGGATGTGTTGGTGGTGCTCAAGAAGTGACCAGAGCCGACGAGTGGAAAGTTTTTTAAAAAAAAGCTTCCATTAATCAAAAGGTTAGGGTACATTTCTTCTCGTTCTCGGCAGCATTGAGAACCGCCTTGTCGGGGCGTAGCGCAGCCCGGTAGCGCACTTGCATGGGGTGCAAGGGGTCGAGTGTTCGAATCACTCCGTCCCGACCATTATTGAAACGAAAAAGCCCAGTCGAAAACGACTGGGCTTTTTCGTTTGCTCAAAAAAGACACGCCTCGCTTTATGGCTCAGGTCGTAGGATCTTTACCTATACCGATAACGTTGGCATTATTGTGCCATCAGTGATCTTTCGTGTCTGGTAAAGGGGTTTGGAATGTTTGATGATTATGTATATAAGAATATAGAGACACGAGTCCGTTTTAAATTTATTCAAAGGCGAGATGAGCCGCTTTATCCTTGGGAGATAGCTAGTTTCCTAAAGGGTTTCAATACTGTTTATTATAAATTTGAACTGCTAAACTCTATTTGCTCTGCATTAAATCATGGGGTTGCTGCTGAGGATATAATTATTTTTGATCACTCTCTGCCGCTATATGAGCGTTATGCAGAGATGAATTTGATATCGGAAGCGTATGCTGCCAAGCTTTTCTATCCAATTGGGCTCCCGGTTGCTTTGGTGCCAAGTGAGTGGTCAAGTAATTATAGGTACTTGTATCTGGCCTTTAAGTCGGTAAATTCGCTATTAAAAATTCGTCGCGTACAGCCTCTGAGACTGGAGGCTGTTGTGGGGTTGTATGAATCTTTAGGTGTCGAAGGGGTCGAGTTGGTAAGGTCGCGCCTCATAGACTTGGCTTTGGATCAGGCGGAAAAAAGCTATAGAATTGCGGTTGAAAAAGGTAAGAAAAAGAAAGAGCTGAAGCGGGGGGATGTTGAGCGCGCATTGGTTGAGGCGGATAAATTTAGGCGTCAGTCAGATAAAGATTTACTGCAGCTTTCTGGATTGACAGACGACGAACGGCTGGAGTTATTGACTTCGAATGCTCGTGATGAGCGGCGGCTTGCTAATTTTCTCACTTCCTTTTTTGATAAGTTTGATGCCACTGTTAGGCCTCTGGTGTGCGCGAGAGTCGGTCATGGTAAATTAAGAGTACTTGGGCGTTCGCTGGTCAATAAGCAAGAGCGCACGGGGCTAGAGTTAAAGGAAATTAAGAAAAATAGCCCGTTAGGTGCGCTATTTGAAGCGGGTGTAACGGCTTATCAAGCTTTTCAACAAGAGAAGCGTGCTAAGGAGTTACATGAAATTGATAAGAAGATAAAAGCTAAAGAAATTGAGCTTCTGGATGCAAAAATACATGGTGAGAAGATTAAGAATTTCGAGCTTGAGATGCAGGCGGCTGATTGTTATTTGAAAATTGCGCGTGAATCAGACTTGACGGCGCTAAAAGGTCTTCCGCCATCCTTTGTTCAGACGCAGATAGTTAAGGCTTATGGAATTGAGATGAGTAATGCGGCTGGGGTTTTGAATAAACAGGACTTAAGGATGGACTATGGTTCAATTCAAACTATTGATCTTAATGTCTAGTGCTTCTGATAAATCGTCAGTATAAAATCTTACATGGGTGGCTTTCCGTTGCCACCCTGGATTTTAGGCGTAGGCTGATAAGTCTTCTTCTGTTTTGTCTTTACTAAGGCTTTCTAATTTCATGCTTATTATATGAGCTGCAATCTGTTTTGAAATGAGTGGTGGGACCGAATCGCCGATTTGATTATATTTTGCGGAGAGTTTGCCTTCGAAAACATAATTTTTCGGGAATCCTTGCAGCAGGGACATCTCGCGAACGCTCAGCAGCCTATCTTGTTCAGGATGAAGATACCGACCATTCCCCGTGTGGCCACATTCGCGTGTGATCGTGATGGCAGGGCGATCCCACCACAGGCGGCCATATACATCAGGGAATGAACCGGGTCTTGCTCTAAACATGGCAGGGATAAGTAAATATTCTTTATCCTCCGCGGTGAGCTTTGGGTTATTCATGATGTCAGACCATGAGCCACCATTTTTAGGTGTCGCGCGAATTCTATCTAGAACTTTCGATGTATTCCCTGGGGCTATGTGCATGGGATCGAAAGGGTCCTGCTCCCCTGCGAGTAAATGCGGAAGATGTGCAATTGTCTCCCGCACTGTTACCGGGGGGAGTTTTCCTTTTGGCAAGGGCTTCACCGTACCGTCTCGCCAGGCAATGAGAAGGAAACGGATGCGACGCTGGGGCAGCCCAAGCTCGGCGAGATCGTGAACTTCGTACCAGACCTTGTATCCAAGTTCGTTTTCAAGCCTATTTAGAAGTACATTGAAATGATGCTTTTGCTTGCCTTGAAGAATTTCTTTGACATTTTCCATTACCAAAAATTCTGGCAGAAACTCTTCTACAAAGTCGCCGGTGCGCACAACGAGCTGGTTGCGAGGATCATCCTCAACGTGGTTCTTAGAGTTTTTTTGCGAGAAACCAGTGCAAGGGGCGCAAGATATCAATACGTTTAACTCTCCACGCCTTAGATTAAGTTCTTGGCGGTAGGCGCTAGGAGATAGGATCGAGAGGTCGGCATTTTTGGGTTCGATCCCTATGTTTCTTGCGTATGTAGGGTTGCACTGAGTCGAGGAGCCGGGGCTTTTCCCTTTGCCAGGCTTGCCTTTTTGCAGGTCGACTGCACCAATTATTTTAAAATGGTCCTTATGACTATAGAACCCGTGGCTCATCCCGCCACAGCCAGAGAATAAGTCGACGACGGTCCAGTGCATTGGGTAGGTCCTGCAAGGTTTAGATAAAAACGAAAAATAATAGCACGGATTAATTTCCATTGCAATAATGGCGATTTTTTCTCGACATGGTAATATGCGGTTTAAGATTAAATAGTTTGTTGTAAAACTAAATTAATATTGGATCGATGTATGTCATATCTTACTGATCTCGAGTTTCCAGCAGTAGAGGCTTTGATAGGCGGGGATGAAGAGTCCGCCTGGGTGCTAGATCGTGAGCGAAAGGTCGACCTTATTGTAAAAAATTATGGCATTTATTCGGCGCTTTCCATCAGACTGCTCGCAGTTGGCGGGCTCTATCGATGCAATCCAGAGATACTTCTGACAGAGAAGCATGCTGCAGATTGGTATATAAGTTTAGCGGGTTATTCAATAAAAACCCTTCGAAATTTGTCTGGTAGGTGTAGGCAGTTTGGTTTGAACCGACGACCTGAAGGTATGGTTAAAAAACTCAGAGAAGGGGGAGTCGTTTTACCAGCACAAATGCAAGCATTCTCTGATTGGGTGAACTTTGAAATTGACTCGCAGTTTGCTCCTGATAGCTGTGATGACAGAATGTTGGCGCTTTCTGTTGTGCTTATGATTCTAGGCGGGAGAATCATTGGTCAGAGTCAAAATATTGGTGGTAACGATGCGGTTGATATTCTTAAAGCATTGATTATTCAATGGTTCGAAGCTAGGGGTAGGGCAACTGATGTTGAGGTTGTATATGGTCTAGAGGAGTGGGTTGCACACTCTGCGTCTGTTTCAATTTCGGAAGTGAAGCGTATTCGTATTTCAGGGGTTCTGTTCTTCGAGTTTGTGAGTGGGGGAGATAGGCCTGATGTTAGAGTATTTAACCGGTCGGTGGAAGTGGCCGTCGGAGAAATTAAAGGTAGGAAAGATCTTTCTAATGCGTGGGAAAGTTGGCTGCCTGGTCTTTATAACCATTTGCGTACTTGGGCGGCAGAAAATATCGATCGCGGCCGACTGTTCTTCGGGACCTTGATTTCAGAAGAGATGGTGACAGGAAAGACTAGCCGAGGTACGACACATAATGGGCTTAAAGCCATGAAGAATCAAGGGCTGCTTCAAGGGGCATTTAATTTGTCAAATATTGTGAGTGGGGTGCCGCATGCGGTCGAACATTTTGATGGTCTGATGAAGCGCTTTGATAACTTGATTGCTCTTGACTGATAAATCTGTAGGGTATGTGTGGCTGAGTGTTTTGGTCTGTGCATTGGGGTATGTTGTTGTTTGTTTTTCACTGTGTCTGCTTGTGTGCTGGGTAGGATCGGTCCCTAGTATGGCGTAACAATATTTAACTAGCAGGCCCAGGGCGAACTTAGGATTATTCCTACTTTTTTGTAGTACATTTCCCAAGCATACTAATATGGTCTTACTGTCTGTTGCTGCTCGTCTATCAGACGGCTAGTCTCGCCAAGTCGCTACCAATCCAGCGACCGGCTTTGACAGGCCGCAGGTAGAACGAAGTCTCGTAGCAAGCCGTTATGGCGGCTGTACGTGGGGCACCTCGTGTGCGCCGGGTTTTCTTCGTCTCCTCGGTCTGTCAACCCACGTACAGCTGCCACCCTCTGTTTGACAGCAGGGTGTGGTGGCTCCACCGAGACGGAGAAACAACATGCTAAAGATCGTCCCCGATCCACCCCTACACGACAAATACACCACCCACACCCTCGAAGACCTCCTGGTCCAGATCTCCGAATACCTCGTCTGCGCCCTGACCGTCAGCCAGCAGACCGTCCTGCTCCACGCCAAACCCCCAGGCCAGGTCCTGACCCTCGCCGCCATGCACGAAATCGACAGCGCCCGCACCTTGGTGGAAGTAGCGCTGAGCCGCGTGCAATCCCGGCACTGACCTGGCGAGCCTGGGCTCGCACTTGATCTTCACCGATCAGGCCCCGCGCTGTTCGCGGGGCCGCAGGAGGAATGGTATGGAGAAGGAATTGCAAATCCCGCGCATCAAGAAACTCGCCACCACCGGCGTCGGGCATTTCGGCGAAGGCGCGCAGGCGGGTGTGCAAGACCCGCTGTTCCGCGTGGTGGCGGGGCATCCGCTGGACCATGCGGTGGAGCAGGCGACCGTGCTGATGTGTGCGGTGCACAAGATCAGTGATCTGGCGATGGTGGAGACTGATCATCTGCCTACGCTGCTGACGGCGGTGCATTACCTAAGTGGCATGGCCAAGGCGTTGGCCCAGGATGTAAATCATGGGCTGACGGTTCGTTTGCCGGCCGAATAGCGATTGAGTAAATCGCCCAGGCAATATTGCCTGGGCGCTTTCCCATTCTGACGTTGTGAGGGAATATTCAGCTGCACTAGTCCAGCGCTACCGAGCAACGTTGTGCGCTGTACCGCCGACGACACCGTATTCAGCTATAGGCCTGCCCATGGATGCGACCATTGAACCGAAGATCAAAAACGCACTGCACGATCTATTCGCCGCTGTTGGGCAACTGCAGGCTGCCTATCCTGGCAAGCCTTTTACCCTGGACGGCAGGTTGGTCGGCGATATCGGCGAGGTGGTGGCGAGTCTTGCGTACAGGCTGACGCTCAATGACGGGCTCACCAAGCATCACGATGCGGTGTGTGATGCGGGGCGTAATGTGCAAATCAAGACCACCTTCGGCACCACCCTGACATTCCCCGTGCACCACGTGCCTGACTATTACCTCGGTATTCGCATGAACCGGGACGGCACGTTTGAAGAGGTCTACAACGGTCCGGGCTACTTGATCCAGCAGCAACTGGCTGGGCGTAGGCCTACGCGTACGGGGTTGCATGGGAATCTGATGGCCATGCTCAGGCGGCTAAATGGCACGGTGGCTGAGCAGGATCGGATACCGCGGCGTTGAGCGGAGTTGGTTTGGTAGGGTAGGCCCCTAGGTCGCTACGAAGCAGGCCATGTGGTGGATGGCACCGGCTGCGCCGGTGTTCGCGGGCAAGCCCGCTCCCACAGGATTTGTTTTTCGCCTTGTCGCTATGGCGCCAGGTTCACGCCGTTACAGCGCCCCTTGGTGGAGAAATCGTTGATCTGCCGCGCCTTGTTCACCGACATCAGGATCGTACAGCCGCCAGGATGGGCCACGTCGTCCCAGTAATTGGTATGGACCATCACGTTGCCTTGCATCTCGGCGGTGCTGCCGACCACCTCCTTTTGCACGTAGGTGGTATCGCGGTACCAGCCCAACTGCACCCCAGCGCCGTCGGGCAACGGCTCCATGCGCATGGGCGGGCCGAAGAAGTCGATGGCCTGCTTGGCGTCGCGCCCTTGCCATTGGTTGCCTGCCATCAGCTCTGGCAGGGTCGGGATGCAGCCGGCCAACGTCGGCAGCAACAGGCCAAGGATCAGCAGAGGGCGCGTGCTCATCGTGGGGTGTTCGCCAGCATGTCGTCCAGCTCCTGCACCGCCTGGCTGTTGGCCTGCACGCCAATCAACTGGATGAACATGGCCTGGATGGTGGCAACCATCTTCGCCGCCGGCATCTTGCCGATCGACAGCATCTGGTTGCGCGCGCGGTTGTCGGGGGCGCAGACGAAGGCGAAGGTGCGCTGCAACCAGTAGTCCTTTGGTGCGGCCCAGTCTTTGGCGTTGGTTTTCACATCGCGCACGGCGCCGTCGAAGCGACGTATCGCCCGGGCGCTGTCCAGGCGGATCTGCCGCTGTTTGCACTTGACCTGCACCTCGTAAGCGGCGAGGGTCGGGAAGGCCGGGTCTTCAAACAGCTGCATGACCTGGGCAGATTGCACGCCACCGGGCTTTTGCAGGATGCCGGCGGCATCGGCGACGTAGACCTCGTTGTGCAGGCGTTCGCCTTTGCCGTAGATGATCCAGTAGTCGCCCGAGGCGGGTGCGGCCAGGGCCGGGGTGCTGCAGGTGAGGGCCAGGATGGCCAGCCATTGGCAGAAGGGGGGAAGTTTGCGACCCATGGAGTCCTTTCCTGGTTTTTGTAATCAAGAAGGGACTATACGAGCGCTGGGTGAGTCGGGTCGATTAGGGCGGTTGTGCTAATGGCCAAGGGCTTGTAGCGCGGTGAGGCAGTAAGCGGAGTCTTGGATGGTGGGTGGTTGGATTGTTTGAGGTTGGGGTTGTGGTTTGGGCGGCAATCGCCGGGACCGCTTTGCGGTCCTTTCGCGGCGCAAGGCCGCTCCTACAGGGGGGCGGCGTATGGATTGGCTGGCAGCTCATGGTCGAAGGGCAGGTTCGGGCCTGTTCGGGAGCAGGTGATCGCTGCGGCATGGATTGCGTAGGCGAGGATTGCATCGATGGTTTTATGGGGGAGCGTCGCCACACCGGTTGGGCTGTCTGCTCCTAGGCGAGCCAGGTAGGCGAGCACGGCGGCTTGGAAGGTGTCACCGGCGCCTACGGTGTCGCTTACTGGCAACGAGGTATCTGCTGGGCGCTGCCATGAGCCATGTGCGCAATGCACGCTGGCTCCATCTGCTCCATGGGTGATGAAAACCAGTCGGCAGCGCTCGTTCAGCCAGCCTCGGGCCACGTCCCGAGTCTCCCGGCCCGGATAGAGCAGGGCGATGTCTTCCTCACTGGCCTTGATCACATGCGCATGTCCGGCAAAGGCTTCCACCTGCCGCCGCCACAGCGCCACATCCGGCTGCGGATTAAGCCGCACATTCGGATCAAGGCTGATCAAGCGCCGGTCCCGCTCGCGCTCCACCAGCGCCAACAGCGTATCGGCTACGGGTTGCACCACCAGGGTGTACGAGCCCACATGCAACCCCCGCACACGCTCATCCAGCACCGGCAGATGCTCCAGCATCACCTGCCGATCCGCACACCCTTCACCGCGAAACTGATACTGCGCCGAGCCATTGGCATCCAGCCCGACCATGGCCAGGGTGGTCGGCGCAGCACTGGTCACCACGTAGCGGCAGTCCACCCGTTCCTCTTCCAGTACCCGGCGCAGCCGGGCGCCGAGGTAGTCGCTGGACAACCCGCCGAACAACGCCGATTCCACGCCCAGCCGGCGCAGGCCGACAGCGACGTTGAGCGGCGACCCGCCGGCAATCGCGGTAAACCCCAGCTCGCTGCTGCGGTTGCTGTTTTCCAGGCTGAAGACATCGAACAGGGCCTCGCCACACACCAGGTACATGCAGTTCTCCAGAACGATAGATAAGGGCAGGATACCTGCGCTCAGTGCGCAGGCAGTTGATCCCGGTAGCGTTGATAGGCGACCTCGTACTCGGCCTGTTGCGCCGGGCGGGGCAGGGTTCGGGTGCTTTCGTCGAGGGCGACGCAGCGTTGGCACAGGGTTTCGAGGTTGTCGCCCTGGCCCAGCTGGCGGCCGAGGCTCCAGGCGGCCTGAATTGCGGCGCCGAGGGCGGCGGCTTCTGTCTGTTGGGGGCATACCACCGGCAGGCCGAGCAGGTCGGCCAGTATCTGGCGCCAAAGCGGGCTTTTCGCCGCGCCGCCGACCAGGCGGATTTCGCTGCCTGGCAGGCCGCTGGCGCGCAGCAGGTCGAGGCCGTAACGCAGGCTGAAGCAGGTGCCTTCGAGCACGGCGCGACAAAGGTTGGCGCGGGTCAGGTTGGCACTGGTCATGCCGTGCAGGCTGGCCGTGGCTTCGGGCAGCGCGGGCACGCGTTCGCCGTCGAAGAAGGGCAGCATCAGCAGGCCGTCGGCGCCGATCGGGGCTTGGGCGGCGAGCTCAGTGAAGCGGTCGAGGTCGAGTTCCAGCAGGTCGCGCGCCAGGGCGCAGGCGCTGGTGAGGTTCATGGTGCAGATCAACGGCAACCAGCCGCCGCTGGAGGCGCAAAAGGTCGCTACTTCGCCCTGGGCGCTGACGTGGGGCTGGTCGGCATGGGCGGCCAGGGTGCCGGAGGTGCCGAGGCTCAGGGTGATCATGCCGGGGGCGATATTGCCGGTGCCGATGGCACCGAGCATGTTGTCGCCGCCGCCAGTGGCTACCAAAGTCTGTGGGCTCAGGCCGAGGGCAATGGCGGCCTGTTTGCGCAGGGTGCCGAGGCAATCGCCGGATTCGACCAGTTCAGGCAGCGCAGCCAAAAGACGCTCGCCGGGCTCGATGTGCTGAAGGACATCAGGCGCCCAGGTCCTGCTGCGCACATCGTAGTAGCCGGTGCCGGAGGCGTCGCCGGGCTCAGTACAGACGCGACCGCTCAGCCAGTAATTCAGGTAGTCGTGGGGCAGCAGGATATGGGCGAGGCGGGCGAACAGTTCGGGATGTTGGCGCTGGGTCCACAGCAACTTGGAAACGGTATAGCCCGGCGCGATCACCAGCCCGAGGCGTTCAAGCGAGCCCTGGGCGCCGCCGAGGGTATCGAGCAACTCCGCGTTCTCAGGCGCGCTTTCGGTGTCGCACCAAAGTTTGGCTGGGCGCAGCACCTGGCCTTGGGCGTCGAGCAGCACCAGGCTGTGTTGCTGGCCGGACACCGCCAATGCGCGAATGGCCTGGCCATCCACACCGGCATCGTGCAACGCAGCGGACACCGCCGTGCGCAGGGCTTGCAGCCAGTCGGCCGGGTCCTGCTCGCGTCGGCCATCTCGGCCTTGGGGTGGCGCATGGGCGGCGCTGCCCAGGCCCAGCACCTGGCCGCTGCCGGCGTCCAGCACCAGGGCCTTGGTGCCCTGGGTACCGCAGTCGATGCCGAGGAACAGTCCGTCCATTTCGAAAGCCTCCGTGTCAGTCGCCGAGGACCTGGCGCAGGGTTTCACTCACGCCGACTTCGCGCAAGCTGTCGTATAGGCGCTCGAAGGCGCTGACGAAGGCTTTGGATGCGGGGATCGCCGTGCCGAAGATCGCCTCGTCGCCGAGCACCCGGGCGGCCAGACCGTCGCGCTGCGCCACCCGGGCCTGGCAGTCGGCGGCGCGGGGGTCGGGGATGCTGTAGCGGGTGCCCTGTTCGTCCTCGCCGCGCAGGTACAGGGCCCAGGCGGCCACTACCAGGGCCACGCGCTCCAGGGGCTTGCCGTCGGCGATCAGGCGGTTGGCGGTGGGCACGATGAACTTGGGGAATTTCGACGAGCCGTCGGAGCACACGCGCTCCAGCTGGTCGGCGATGGCGCGGTTGGCGAAGCGTTCGGTGAGGCTGTGCTTGTAGCGCGTCAGGTCGATGCCCGGTACCGGGGCCAGTTGCGGGGTGACGTCCTGGTCCATGAAGGTGTGCATGTAGCGGCGCAGTAGCGGGTCGGCGAGGGTCTCGTGGACGAAGCGGTAGCCCTGCAAAAAGCCCAGGTAGGTGAGGGCCAGGTGGCTGCCGTTGAGCAGCTTGATCTTCATTTCTTCATAGGGCGTGACGTCGTCGGTGAACTGTACGCCGACCTGCTCCCAGGCCGGGCGGCCGGCGACGAACCTGTCTTCCACCACCCATTGCAAAAACGGTTCGCACACCACCGGCCAGGCATCGTCGACGCCGTGGCGCTCGAGCAGCTGCTGGCGGTGGGCGGGGCTGGTCATCGGGGTGATGCGGTCGACCATGGCATTGGGGAAGCTGACGTGGCCGTCGATCCAGCGGGCCAGGTCGTGGTTCTGCAGGTGGGCGAAGGCCAGCAGGGCCTTGCGGGCGACGTCGCCGTTGTGCGGGAGGTTGTCGCAGGACATCACCGTGAACGGCCCACTGCCGGCCTCGCGGCGGCGGCGCAGGGCTTCGCAGAGGAAGCCGAACACGCTCTGCGGGGCTTGCGGGTTGGCCAGGTCGTGCTGGATCTGCGGCAGGTCGGCGCGGAATTCGCCGGTGCTGTCGTCGATGCAGTAGCCGCCTTCGGTGATGGTCAGCGAGACGATGCGGATGTTGGGTTCGGCCAGTTTAACCAGCAGCGCTTCGGCGCCGTCCTCGGCCAGCAGCATGCCGTTGATCGCGGCGATCACGCGGATCTGGGTGTCGGGTTGGTCGCCCAGTTCGAACAGGGTGTAGAGGTGGTCTTGCGCGGTCAGCGCGTCGCGCATGGCGCGGTCTTCGCGGCGCAGGCCGGCGCCGCAGATGGCCCAGTCGAGGCCTTCGCCCAGGTTCATCAGGGCGTCGGTGTAGGCGGCCTGGTGGGCGCGGTGGAAGCCGCCGACGCCGATGTGCACGATGCCCTGGCGCAATTGGCTTGGGTCGTAGCTGGGGCGGGCGACGGTGGGGGGGAGGTGGTCTAGGTTGGGGTTGTTCAGTTTCATGCTGGGGGCATTCCTTTCGAGGTCGTAGGCCGTTGAGGCTGTTGATCGCGTGATGGCGGCGAGGTGCTTGGCGGTAGTTTTGTAGCGCTCTCGAGATCGAGCGCCGCCCGCGCGGCGCATCGCTGGCAAGCCAGCTCCCACATTTGTTTCGGGCCAGTCAATCCTGTGAGGTCTCCACTGTCCGCCTTGGTGCATGTCTCAAGTCTGGTGGTGCGGCATCAGCGCCAATGCTGAAACCGCGTCGTACAAACAAGGCGGACAGTGGAGATGGACCAGAAGTAACTGGCCCGAAACAGATGTGGGAGCTGGCTTGCCAGCGATGCGCCGCGCGGGCGGCGCTCGATCTCAAGAGCGCCACAACCCTCCCGCCGAACACCTCAGGCCACCTGCTGCAGACGCTTGTCGAGCGCCTGCCCATTGCTGTCAAACAGATGGCACTGGCTCGGATCAAATCCCAACTCCAGCGCCTCGCCATACCCCGGCGCAAAGTCCCCGCGCACGCGCACGGTGAGCATCTCGCCGGACGCGGCGCGCACATGGCAGTAGCTGTCGCTGCCCAGCCGCTCGCTGACATCGGCCGTCACCTGCAGCGAGCCCGGCGCGCCCTGGCACACCGGGCTGATGCTCAGGTGCTCGGGCCTGATCCCCAGGGTCACCTGGCTGCCGGTATGCAGCTCGCCCGCGCACAGCGGCAGGGCGATGCGCGCACCACATTCGAGGGCTACCTCGCACTGGTTGCCCTGGTTACGGCTCAGGTGGCCACGCAGGAAGCCCATCTTCGGCGTACCGAGAAACCCTGCGACGAACAGGTTGGCCGGATGGTGGTACAGCTCCAGCGGCGAGCCCACTTGCTCGACGCGCCCGCCGTTGAGCACCACCACCTTGTCGGCCAGGGTCATGGCCTCGACCTGGTCGTGGGTCACGTAGATCATCGTCGCGGCCAGCTCCTGGTGCAGGCGCGCCAGCTCCAGGCGCATCTGCACGCGCAGGGCGGCGTCGAGGTTGGACAGCGGCTCGTCGAACAGGAAGATCTTCGGGTTGCGCACGATGGCGCGGCCGATCGCCACCCGCTGGCGCTGGCCGCCGGAGAGCTGGCGCGGCTTGCGTTCGAGCAGCGGTTGCAGCTCGAGGATGCACGCGGCGTTGTCGACCTTGGCGGTGACCTCGTGCTTCGCGACGCCGGCCAGGTCCAGGGCGAACGACAGGTTCTTGCGCACGGTCATGTGCGGGTACAGGGCGTAGGTCTGGAACACCATGGCCAGGTCGCGCTTGGCCGGGGCGGTGTCGGTGATGTCGGCGCCGTCTAGGGTGATGCTGCCGCTGCTGACCTCCTCGAGGCCGGCGATCAGGCGCAGCAGGGTGGACTTGCCGCAGCCGGAGGGGCCGACGAACACCACGAACTCGCGGTCGCGCACGTCCAGGTCGATGCCCTTGATGATGGCGTGGCCATCGAAGCCTTTGTGCAGGTTGCGGATTTTCAGGTCAGCCATGGCTAGTCACCTCTGTGGTGGCCGGTTGATTGAATGAGGGTCTGTGGGGATTACTGGCTTGCAAAGGGGCCGCTTTGCGGCCCATCGCTGGCAAGCCAGCTCCCACAACGGAATTGCGAAGCCAGGTCATTTCACAGCACCGAAGGAGAGCCCGCGCACCAGCTGCTTCTGGCTGATCCAGCCAAAGATCAGGATCGGCGCGCAGGCCAGGGTCGAGACGGCCGAGAGCTTGGCCCAGAACAGCCCTTCGGGGCTGGAGTAGGAGGCCACCAGCGCGGTCAGCGGGGCGGCGGCGGACGAGGTCAGGTTGAGCGACCAGAACGCCTCGTTCCAGCACAGGATCAGCGACAGCAGCAGGGTCGAGGCCAGCCCGCCGCGGGCGATCGGCAGCAGCACGCGGACGATCTCCTGCCAGGTGCCGGCGCCATCCAGACGCGCCGCTTCGAGGATGTCCACGGGGATGTCCTTGAAGTAGGTGTACACCATCCACACCACGATCGGCAGGTTGATCAGGGTGTAGACGATGACCAGCGCCAGGCGCGAATCCAGCAGGCCAAACTGCTTGGCCAGCAGGTAGATCGGCATCAGCACGCCCACCGGCGGCAGCATCTTGGTCGACAGCATCCACAGCAGCGTGCGCTTGGTGTGGCGGGTTTCGAAGAAGGCCATGGAGTAGGCGGCCGGCACGGCGATAAGCATGCACAGCAGGGTCGCCGAGAACGAGATCAGCACCGAGTTCCAGGCGTAGGCGAAGTAGTCGCTGCGCTCGTTGATGTGCAGGTAGTTCTCCAGCGTCGGCGCGAAGATGAACTGCGGCGGCGTGGCGAAGGCGTCCAGCTCGGTCTTGAAGCTGGTCAGCAGCATCCAGAAAATCGGGAAGAAGATCACCAGGGCGATGGCCCAGCACAGCAGGCCGAGCAGGGCGTTCTTCAGGGTGCGGGTTTGCTTGAGTGTCAGCATGGCGGGCTCCTCAGCTGCGCGCGGTGAGGTTCTTGCCGATCATGCGGACCAGCACGATGGCGGCAATATTGGCGATCAGCACGGCGATCAGGCCACCGGCCGAGGCCATGCCGACGTCGAACTGCAGCAGCGCCTGGTTGTAGATCAGGTAGGCGAGGTTGGTGGACTCGTATCCGGGGCCGCCGCTGGTGGTGGTGAAGATCTCGGCGAACACCGACAGCAGGAAGATGGTCTCGATCATCACCACCACGGCGATGGGCCGCGCCAGGTGTGGCAGGGTCAGGTGCCAGAAGATCGCCAAGGGGCCTGCGCCATCCAGGCGCGCGGCTTCCTTCTGCTCCTGGTCCAGCGACTGCATGGCGGTCATCAGGATCAGGATGGCGAACGGCAGCCATTGCCACGACACGATCAGGATGATCGACAGCAGCGGGTAGTGCGCCAGCCAGTCCACCGGTTGCGCGCCGAACAGGCGCCACACGGCGGCGAGGATGCCCGACACCGGGTGGAAGATCAGGTTCTTCCACAGCAGCGCGCTGACCGTGGGCATGATGAAGAACGGCGAGATCAACAGCACCCGCACCACGCCGCGGCCCCAGAACTCGCCGGCCTCCAGCAGCGCGGCAATCAGCACGCCGAGCACCACGCTGATCGCCAGCACGCTGCCGACCAGGGTCAGGGTATTCAGGGCGCCGGGCATGAAGCCGGCGTCGGTGATGAAGAAGGCGAAGTTCTCCAGGCCCACGAACTGGTTTTCGCCGGGGTACAGCAGGTTGTAGCGGATCAGCGAGAAATACAGGGTCATGCCCAGGGGCACGATCATCCACAACAGCAGCAGCGCCACCGAAGGGCTGACCAGGAACCAGCCGGGGCCGACGCGGCGTTTGCCGGGGCGTGCGGTGGCGAGGCTCGGGGTGTCGAGGGCCGATGTGTTCATGGCGACTCCGTGTGCAGCAAAAAGGGGCGGCCGCCGCGCCGGGGTTCGGCGCGGTCGGGGGGCGCTGCGGGTTACTTGGGGTAACCGGCGCGCTTCATCTCGCGTTCGGTGGATTGCTGGGCCGAGGCCAGCACCTGGTCCACCTTCATCTGCCCGGTGAGGGCGGCGGCGAACAGCTTGCCGACCTGGGTGCCGATGGCCTGGAACTCGGGGATGGTCACCAGCTGGATACCGACGTAGGGCACGGGCTTGAGGGTGGGGTGGTTGGGGTCGACGCGCTTGAGTGATTCGAGGGTGACCTTGGCGAATGGCGCGGCGGCCAGGTACGCGTCGTTGTAGGTCGAGGCGCGGGTGCCGGGCGGCACGTTGGCCACGCCTTCTTTCTCGGCCACCAGCTTGCCGTAGGCCTCGGAGGTGGCCCAGGTGGCGAACGTCCTGGCGGCGTCCTTGGATTTGGAACTGGTGGGGATCGCCAGTGCCCAGGAATACAGCCAGGTGGCGCCCTTGTCGGTGACTTCCTTGGGCGCGAAGGTGAAGCCGACCTGGTCGGCGACCTTGCTCTGGGTCTTGTCGGTGACGAACGAGCCGGCGACGCTGGCGTCGACCCACATCGCGCACTTGCCGCTGTTGAACAGCGCGAGGTTTTCGTTGAAGCCGTTGCTGGAGGCGCCGGGCGGGCCGTATTGCTTGAGGGTGTTCACATAGAAATTCAGCGCGTTCTTCCATTCGCTGCCGCTGAACTCGGGTTTCCATTGCTCATCGAACCAGCGTGCGCCGAAGGCATTGGCCACGGTGCCGATCAGCGCCATGTTCTCGCCCCAGCCGGCCTTGCCGCGCAGGCAGATGCCGTACTGGCCCTGGTCGGGCTGGTTGAGCTTGGCGGCGAACTCGCCGAGCTGGGTCCAGGTGGGTTGCTCGGGCATGCTCAGCCCGGCTTGCTCGAACAGGTCCTTGCGGTAGTAGGTGATCGAGGCTTCGGCATAGAAGGGCAGGGCGTACAGCGTGCCGTTGGCCGAGAGGCCGTTGCGCACCGAGGGGAACACGTCGTCGAGGTTGTAGTCGGCGGGCAGGTCGGTCATCGGCGCCAGCCAGCCCTTGGCACCCCACAGCGCGGCTTCGTACATGCCGATGGTCAGCACGTCGAACTGGCCGCCCTGGGTGGCGATATCGGTGGTCAGGCGCTGGCGCAGCACGTTCTCTTCAAGCACCACCCACTTGAGCTGGATGTCCGGGTGCTGCTGCTCGAACACCTTGGCCAGGCGTTGCATGCGGATCATGTCGTTGTTGTTGACCGTGGCGATGGTCAGGGTGTCGGCGGCCTGGGCATGCAGCGGCAGGCTGAGGCAGGCGGCGGCCAGGCAGGCCTTGATCGAGTCGTTCATCAGTGAACTCCCTTATTGTTTTTGTATCGCTCGGCGCTGATTACACCCGTGCACGGCGATGCCGACAAAGCCTCGCCTGCACCTTGGCTGATACTTTTTTGCAGTGGATGCGGAGTGTCTGCAGGAGCGGCTTCAGCCGCGATCACCCACGAAGTGGGTGCCAGACACCGCAGCGCCTGCATCGCGGCTGAAGCCGCTCCTACAGGTTCCCACCCAGATGCCGGGCAAGATCAGGCGCGGTTCTGCTCGGTCAGCCGCTGGGTCACCAGGCTGCGGTAGTCGGAAGGGGTCATGCCCTTGAGTTGCAGGAAGCGTCGGTTGAAGTTCGACAGGTTGCTGAAGCCCGATTCGAAGCACACCTCGGTCACCGGCAGTTCGCCCTTGGCCAGCAGCTCGCACGACTTGCTCACCCGCAGCCGGTTGACGAACTCGACGAAGCCACGCCCGGCGGCCTGCTTGAAAAACCGCGAGAAGTAGGTCGGCGTCATGCCCAGGTGCTCGGCCACCTCGTTCTGGCTCAGGTCCTGGGCATAGTGCTGGAAGATGTAGTCCACCGCCCGATTGATACGCTCGACGTTGTGTTCGTCGGCCAGCTGCGAAGAGGTGACGGTGGACAGCAGTTGGTAGTCCTCGCAGGCGGCGAGCTGTTCCATGAGGATAAAAAAGTATCCCAGGCGGGTCATGCCGCGGCTGTCGGCGATACGTTGCAGCAGTTGGCGGCTCTCGTTGATCAGTGCCGGGTCGCGGAACTCGATGCCATAGCGTGCCCGCGCCAGCAGCGGTGCCA
The DNA here is from genome assembly GCF_001007005.1 of Pseudomonas sp. CCOS 191. Taxonomy (NCBI): domain Bacteria; kingdom Pseudomonadati; phylum Pseudomonadota; class Gammaproteobacteria; order Pseudomonadales; family Pseudomonadaceae; genus Pseudomonas; species Pseudomonas sp. CCOS 191. The sequence continues at coordinate 3,610,839 of NZ_LN847264.1, read as the reverse complement.
GCTGGGTGAGCTCGGCGAACACCTGGCTGCCCTCTTCAAGCACCTCGTCAGTGAAGTTGACCAGCATGTCGCGCTTGCCCACCACTTCGTCGGGGCCGACCTGGCTGATCCAGTTGTGCGGCAGGTTGGGGCCGGTGAGGAACAGCGTGTCGGGGGCGAAATTGCCGATGTAGTCGCCGATGAACACCTTGCCGGCGCTGGCGACGATCAGGTGCAGCTCGTACTCCTTGTGGAAGTGCCAACGCACCAGCGGGCTGGGGAAACCGTGCTGGCGGTAGATCAGCGAGGCGCCTTCGTGGTCGTCCATCAGCTCGTAGGACGGGTCGGTGACTTTGCTCGTTCTGGGCATGGCGGTGACTGGGCCTGGAGGGGCGAGGTGTCATCGTAGCCTGAAGTTGCGGAGCAGCGCACATTGTTGTAGCCGCGTGCTTTGCCATGGACCTGTTCAGGCGGTTGCTCAGGCAAATTCTGTAGGTCCTACAGCCATTCTTCCGTAGTTCATGTAGTCCTTTTCCTAAAGGTAGCTTTTCCACCCGCCAGGCCGTTGTAGCGAGTGAATAGGCCCTTTAGTCTCGCCCTGCTCGTCGTGTTTCGCCGTCCGGGGTTGGCCGGGCCTTTGGGCAGAGCACCGCGCAGGGATCGCGCGGTTTGGCCCGCTGGCCCCGGGCGGTGAGACGCGACGGGCTCTTTCTTTTTTCAGGGGGTGGGGTCATGGACAAGGACGAACAAACAAAGCGCAGCGGCGAACTGAAAATCGTCAGCCTGGTCGGCCGTACCCGGCGCCGTTCGGTACGCGACTGGGTGCAGGCGATACCGGGGTTGCCGACGGCCGAGGTGCTGCAGGAAACGTCGATCATCCTGGGCTGTATCACCGCGCTCACGTACCAGGCGTTGAGCCAGCCGAAAGAGGCACAGACGCTGATGCGCGCCACGTACTACCTCAGCGGGATGGCCAAGGCGATGATCGACGGGCAGTTGCCGGCGACCGAAAAACATCGCGACCATTGAATTTGATCAGACTGTGAGCGGCCCCTTCCGAGGCAGGAAGGGGCGTAAGCACTTGATCTTATTTCGCGTATGCGCCGCCGATGATTTGCAGGTAGAAGAGGCTGCACGTTACCAAGAAAATGATTGGCAACGCCCATTTGAATACCCTGAAAAGGGTTTCTTCTCTCAAATGACTCGCGTTGTAAATCACAAAATCCCCTGCTGAAAAAATTATCCAGAACAAGGTGGTGCAGCCTAAAGGTAGAATCATCAAGTGTATGAGCGTTTGCCATTCTTGGGTGAACCATAGCACCGGCAGTGTGCCAATCATGAAGGCCAGCGTAGTCGCACTCATTCCCCTGCCGAGTCGCGAGGGACTGCAAAGAATGTGTTCCCACTTACCGCCAGGTGAGGGACAAAAAATAATGGCTATCCCCGTGGTGAGCAATGCAATTATGGAGAGCGCTATGATGCTCTTCAGAGCAATACCTTCCTCAAGCACATTGACGAAGAACGTTTGAATCTGCTCCTTCCCGCTGGCCTCGATGATTGTGCTGAGCAACAATGACCAAGCGATGAATACAGGCATGGAAAGTCCATCGTCCAAGGCTCTTTTCAATAACGCTGGTACTCCTGTCTGCAACTTACTGCTCCCTTTTTTTTGATGAAATGATAGACTTCCATGGCAACTCGATACTGCATTCCAGTAGGTGCTGATACGCTTGCCACTGTCGAGTGGTTCTGAGTCCACTTTCTCGTACTTGATCCGCGACGCGAGCAAGTGTACTGCTGATTGTTCATGGTCGGCGCAGCGCCGCCGCCAACGCGACGGTCAAAACCACAGCGAACATCATGGCCAGGCTGATGGTCATGGCAACTCCCAACCGCTCCAGCAACCCCGCCATCGCCAGATAGAACGCAATCACCCCCACCGCGCCGATGGCATTGCCCCGCACCATCGCCGCCATCCCGGCGCGGCCGCCTTGTACATGGGCGAACACCACCAACGGCCAGGCGATCACCGGGATCGGCGCCAGCATCCCGCTGGTTGCCGGCCCCAGCCAACTGGCCAGGCTGGTGGTGAGCATCAGCAGCGCGGTGGCGGACACCATGCGCAAGGGGATCTCCCAATAACGGTGCCGAGGCCGGGCAAGCGTATCGGGCCTGGGCTCGCGGCCGCTGGCGCGGATCAGCACGCCGATCAGCAGCAGCGCCACGCCGACCGACAGGTACAACCCGCCCCAGTGGGTGAAGGCATAGGCCGCCAGGCCATAGAACAGGATCGCCAGCGATACCGCCGCCGCGATGCCGAGCTTGCGCGTGGCGAACAGGTAGAAGGTGTAGGTGGCCTGCACGGCCGCCAGCCCACCCAGCGCACCCGGCACCGCGCCCAGGGCGAAGGCCGTGCCTTGCTCCAGGCACAGGAAGGTCATAACCAGCGCCGAGGTGATCGGCAGGCCGGACAGCAAGCCGCCGAGCAGGCCGCCCCAGCGCCGCGAAGCGAGTGAGATGGCCCACATCAGCAGCGGGGTGACGAGGAGTTTCAGGTAGAAGAGGGTCATTGCGCGCGGTTCCGGTTCTGCAAGGGGGCGCCCGCCGTCGGCATTGGGTGGGGCGCGGGTGGATCAGCCGCGGCTGGCCTCCAGGGCCTGGGCAAGGTCGCTGATGATGTCGTCGCTGTGCTCGATACCGATCGACAGGCGCACCATGTCCCGCGGCACGCCGGCCTTTTCCAGCTCTTCGTCGTTGAGCTGGCGGTGGGTGGTGGAGGCGGGGTGGCAGGCCAGCGACTTGGCGTCACCGATGTTCACCAGGCGCACCACCAGTTGCAGTGCATCGATGAAGCGCGCCCCGGCAGCCTGGCCGCCCTTGATGCCGAACGACAGGATCGATGCCGGCTTGCCGCCGGTATAGCGCTGGGCCAGTTGGTGCTCGGGGTGATCGGGCAGGCCTGCGTATTTCACCCAGGCCACCTGGTCGTGTTCCTGCAGGTAGCGGGCAACCTTGAACGCGTTTTCAGTATGCCGCTCCATGCGCAGGGCCAGGGTCTCCAGGCCTTGCAGGATCAGGAAGGCGTTGAACGGCGACAGCGCGGCGCCGGTGTTGCGCAGCGGCACCACGCGGCAGCGGCCGATAAAGGCGGCGGGACCGAAGGCCTCGGTGTAGGTGACGCCGTGGTAGGACGGGTCTGGGGTGTTGAGCAGGGCGAAACGTTGCTTGTGATCGGCCCAGGGGAATTTGCCAGAGTCGATGACGATGCCGCCGATGCTGGTGCCGTGGCCGCCGATGTACTTGGTCAGCGAGTGCACGACGATATCGGCGCCGTGTTCGAACGGGCGGCAGAGAATCGGCGTGGCCACGGTGTTGTCGACGATCAGCGGCACGCCGTGGCGGTGGGCGGCCTCGGCCAGCGCGGCGATATCGACGATATTGCCGGCAGGGTTGCCGATGGACTCGCAGAACACTGCCTTGGTGCGATCGTCGATCAGTGCCTCGAGGGCGGCGATGTCGTCGTGGGCGGCGAAGCGGGTGGTGATGCCCTGGCGCGGCAGGGTGTGGGCCAGCAGGTTGTAGGTACCGCCGTACAGCTTGGCCACCGAGACGATATTGTCGCCGGCCTCGGCGACGGTCTGGATGGCATAGGTGATGGCGGCCATGCCCGAGGCCACTGCAAGCGCGCCAACCCCGCCTTCGAGGGCGGCCATGCGCTGCTCGAGCACATCGTTGGTGGGGTTCATGATGCGCGAGTAGATATTGCCGGCAACCTTGAGGTCGAACAGGTCGGCGCCGTGCTGGGTGTCGTCGAAGGCGAACGAGGTGGTCTGGTAGATCGGCACGGCCACCGCCTTGGTGGTCGGGTCGGGGCTGAAGCCCGCGTGGATGGCGAGTGTTTCCAGCTTCATGCGGTCATTCCTTGAGCGTGGGGTGGAAGCGGTCGAGCATGGGCGGGAGCGAGCAGGCGGTCAAGCGCGCGGAAGGTGCTGTAAGCCGGCTACTTATGCATCCACCCGGGTCACCATTTGATCAACTGCGTGAATGTCGATTGAACTTCGTCATCCGGGACAAGGCATGCAGGATGCGCTGTCTATAGTCGTGATGAACCAGCAGCAACAGCGCATTCAGTAGCAGCATCGCCCCCAGATAGTGGGCCGATAGATAAGTCGCACGTAGATAGATGGCGATCACCAGCACCGATATCAGCACCAACGCCCCGCGTTTGAGTGGGCTGACCGCCCTGGTGGCGTTTAAAACGAAGCCGCATAGCACCAGCAGCACCGAGACGACAAAACCGAAGAGAGCGCCGACGTATTTCGCCTCGCAGGGGATAGCGATGAAGTCACTGTTAGCCACCACTGTAAGCGCAACGATGTCTGCCAGCGCCGACAACATGACGAAACTGAACAAAGGGGGTAGGTTTCGTCTCAGCCACTCAAAGGCCAACGCCTCTTCCTGAGCTTCTCTTCTACGGGATTTTCCGGAGGTAACGAAGGCCGCAAGCATGCCGGCGCCAAAACCGCCAAGCGTCATGGCCGCGAAATTGGTAAGCACCCCCGCCAGGTCAATACGGACGGTGTGGTAATCCGCTTCGTCCATGTTGAACTTTTTGCTTTCCATGAGCACGCTGCGAACGTTATCCGCTAGCTCTAGGTTCTTCAGTGTTTCATTGATTGTTGATACTTGCTCTGTGAGCACAGTCAGCGCTCGTTTGGCTTGAAGGCTGTCTGCCGCCACGGAAAAAAAGATGAACAAAGCGCCAATCGTGGCAATCACGAACCCCGCCAGTTGGCTCCAGGTCGTCCTGAATTTGTACGGCACAGCTGTCGCCACAAGCGCAAAGACCGCCCAAGCAATGACGATTTTCCAATGAAAATCAGGCCCTGAGCTGCTGAGCAGTGGCGACAACATGTACTGTTTGGCAACACTGGAAATTGATAGGGGGCAGGCTGCAGAGATTAGTTGCATGGTTTTAGTCCGGTACGCGTGGCATACCAGGGCGGTCCTCAATGTGTGACTCGCTAGCTTAGCGCGAGATGCTGGCGAAATGATGTTTTTGAAGTGTGGATTGCTGCTCGCATGGTGATCAGCGCTGTGCTGATGCGCTTTGTCGGCGTTGGGTTTCCTCATCGAGATAGTCGAGCAAGGCGGTGATTTCGGTTTCACCCAGGCGCATGTTCGGCATAGCCAGCTGGTTGTACTGTTCATACAGCAGCATCGCCAACGGGTCTTTCTCCGCCAGCATCCTGTCGGGCTCCATCAGCCAGCGCTTGAGCCAGGCCTCGTCCCGCTGCCGGGTCACTCCCAGCAGATCCGGGCCGATGCCATGGGTGACGCCTGGCTCGGTATCGCCCAGGGTATGGCATGACGAGCAGCGGGTCCTGAACAGTTGTTCGCCTTTGCTCGGCGGGCGGATGTCGGGGGCCTGGGTGTAGTCGCGGTGCTGGGCGCTGGCGGTTTTCCAGTTGTGCAGGCTGTTGGCCAGGCGGTCGGCGAGGATGTACGGGCTTTCGAAGGGCGAGGCCTTCATCCAGCGGCCGGTGGCCTGGTTGCCGATGATCAGGCTGAGGTTGTGGTCCTTGCTGCGGCCATTCTCCAGGCCTTCGATGTACAGGCCCAGGCTGCGGCGCAGCTGTTCGATGTCGGCGGCTTCGCCGGTGAGCAGGGTCCAGCCGGGGCCGATGGCGAATTTTTCCGCGTAGCGCTTGAGGGTGGCGGGAGTGTCGTTGTAGGGATCGATGCTGATCGAGTAGATGAAGATGTCCTGGCCGACGCGTTCGCCCAGCAGCTTCTGTACCTGGCGCAGGCGGGCGGTCTCCACCGGGCAGGAGTCGCCGCAGCCGGTGAAGATGAAATTGATGGCAACCACCTTGTCCTTGATCAGGTCGTCGAAGAAATGGACCTGGCGGCCGTCCTGGGTGAGCAAGGGAATGTTGGGGAAGTAGTCGGCGCCCCAGGGGGTGTCGGGGTCAGCGCTGGCGCTGGTCGGGGGCAGGGCGCAGGGCAGGCTGAGGATGATCAGCAGGGGGAGCAGCAGGCGCCAGGTGTGGGGCATGGTCTTACCCTCTTGGATATCTGATGGGGCCTGCGATGCAGGCCATCGCTGGCAAGCCAGCTCCCACATGTACAGCGCCGATCACAAGGCATGCACAGCAACTGTGGGAGCCGGCTTGTCGTGGCGACGAACCGCGGCGAAAGGGCCGCGCAGCGGCCCCTTGCACGACGTCACTTGATACTCAACGGTACCGTCACACTCTGCCCCAGCGCCGACTTGACCGTTACCGCCGGTGGCGAGGCCGGGCCGCTGCCGGTGGTGGTCACCGACAGTTTCCAGCGCGCCCCGGAACCGCTGGCGCTCAGCGTTGCCAGGCCCAGGTCGAGCGGCCCGCTGGTGGTGTTGGTGGTCACCCGGATGCTGTTGCCGGCGGCTACCGAGGTGGTGCCGGAGATCTCCCAGGTCCAGCGGCTGTTGCTGCGCAACTGCACCGAAGCGCTGCTGACCTGGATCTCGTCCATTGGCACTGCGGGCGAAACCGCGATGCTCACCGTGGCCGGGGCCACGGATTCGAGGCCCTTGGCGTCGCGCGCGGCGTAGGTGAAGCTGGCGGTGAACGCCGTGGCGACGGTGGCCGGTGGGGTGTAGGTGACCTGGGTACCGTTGCTGCTGACCGTGCCCTGGCCGGAGTCGGGCTGGGCCAGGCTGCTGACGCTCAGCGGCAGGTTACCGTCGGGGTCGGTGTCGTTGGCCAGCACGTTGAGCACGATCGGCCTGCCGGCCATGGTCGCGGCGCTGTCGTTGACCGCCACCGGCGGCTTGTTGCTGTCGTTGCCCGGGCCGCTGCTCGAGGTGCGGAAGGTCGGCAGGGCTGCGGAGTTGACATACTCCACGCCATCCCAGCCAGGTAATGGCGTCGGCATCATCTGGAACTGGCCGGGGTGCTCGAGGTCCCAGCGCAGCAGCATCGAGGTGTCTTCGTGCTGGGTGTTGTGGCAGTGTTCCATGTAGGTGCCGGCAAACTCACGGAAGCGGATGGCCATTTCCACTTCTTCCGAAGAGTCGCTGTCCGGGCCGATGCGGTAGACGTCCTTGCGCGCCCATTTTTCCCATTCCGGCGGAGCCTTGCCGTCGCGGCTGAGGATCACCCCTTCCTCGAAGTGTACGTGCACCGGGTGGCTCCAGCCGTTGCCGCCGTTCTTGATCTTCCACACTTCCAGGGTGCCGTCGCCGCTGAAACCGCCGTCGGTGGCCTCGTTGGCCAGTTGCGGGGCAGCGCTGATGCGCCGGGGGTCCATGGTGTAGCCGAAGCCGCCGTCGGTCTTGATGGTCCAGGGGGTGCTGTCGGTGCCGTCGGAGCGGCCGAAGATGAATTCGCGGTGGCGGGCGGCCTTGATCTTGACCTGGTCACTGGCGCTGTTGCGGTCGATCGGCAGGGGGATCATCACCAGGCCAGCAGCCTTGCCGGGCTTGGCCGGTTCATACAGGCTTGGGTCCATGCTGAGGTCCTGGCCGGCGTAGGGCTGTACGATCAGTTGCATGAACTTGCCGACCACCGGGTCGCCGCCATCCCATTCCGGGCCGTTGCTGGTCTGCTTGATCACGGGCTTGTACTTGCCCGACAGCACGTCGGCCAGGGCGATGGGTTGTTTCGGGCCCTTGCCGGTGTCGTGCTCCATGAGGTTGACGAAGTACAGCTTGTCGCCGACCTTGATCCCGTTCTTGGCAAAATTGATGATGATGTCGTAGCGTTCGGCGATGCCCTGCAGCGGCAGGATGGCGTTGTTGTCCTGCAGGTTGCCGTCGCCGTTGAGGTCGAGGGTGCCGTCGAACGGCACGGCGTGTTCCATGATATTGCCGTCGTTGGCGATCATGTGGAACGGCACGCGGGCATAGGAGACGTTTGAGCCGCTCGGGCCTTTGAACTCGCCGCTGTTGCCGGCGATTTCACGCACCACGGCGAACTTGAAGTAGCGCGAGACCGAGCCGTTGAGAATGCGGAAACGATAGCTGCGCGCACGCACCTTGAGCTTGGGTTGGTACTGCCAGTTGACCAGGATCTGGTCGCCGAGGAAGCCGTCGGTGTTGAACGGGTTGAACCACAACTGGCCGTTGGCGTCCCACGCCTTGTCGGCGATCACCAGGTTGACGTCATAGTCGCGGTTGCCCCACGGCATCGCCGCGCCGCTGGGGAAGCGCAGGTTGACGCCGTCCTGCAGGGCCTCGTTGCCACGGTCGATGGCCGAGTAGTAGTTCATCATCACCGCGTTGCCCTTGTAGACGTTCTGCGCGGTGAAATCGAGCATGTGGTCGTGGAACCAGTGGGTGCTCATGGTCTCGCGCCAGTCGCCGCGAATCTTGATGCTGCCGTTCTCGCAGGTCTTGAGGCCCGGGGAGGCATCGTTGACGTACAGGGTTTCGCCCGGCGCGCAGGGGAAGGCGGCGCGCGGGTCCTGGGCGCGGGTGTTGATGGTGTCGTAGCCGGCCAGCTGGATCGGCCAGCGGTAGTCATAGTACTGGCCGGGGAAGAAGTAGGCGTTGGCGAAGCCGTCGCTCTCGGCCGGCGAGTGGCCGTTGTGCTCGTGGGTGGAGATGGTGTGCAGGCCGAAGCCGTTGTTGGCCGAGGGGTCGATCGGCAGGGCGTTGTAGTGGCGCATCAGCACCGGTTGGCCATAGCGCACCATCAGCAGCTTGACCGGGAAGGTGCCGTCGAAGGTCCACAGCGCCTTGTGGCCCTGCAAGGGCATCTTCGGATGGAAGCGGGTATCGATGCCCTTGGTGGTGCCCAGGGTGGTGGGGATGTCGGAGGTCTGGTAGTACAGCCCGCCGGGGGCGAATTCGCCCTTGGCGTAGTTGTGCAGTTGCTTGCGGTCGCGCAGGCCCTGGTTGATGCGCGCGCCGGCCTGCGCGGTCTTGAATGCGGCCTGGGGGTAGAACTCGTTCCAGCGCTGGTGCGACCAGCCTTTTCCTGGCGGGCGGCCCTCGGCGGGCGAGCCGACCCCGCTGCGGTTGAGGAACATCTCGATCTGCGCCTTCCACGGGTTGCGGTCGAGCACGTTGGCGTACTGCGACGGGAACGGTGTCAGCCCCGGCTGGGTGAGGAACGCCTCCAGGGCATTGCCGTTGGGGCTGCTGCGCGCGGCGTAGTCCGGGTCCTGGGCGGGCGCGGCACCGATCACGGGGGGCGGGAAGGTCAGGCTGTAGGGCGGGGTGGCCGGGTCGAGTTTCTCCGGGCCGAATTCTTCGAACAGCAGCAGTTGCTGGGTGAACGGCTCGGCGCCAAACAGCGGGCTGGGCTTGCCGTTGGTGGGGTACTTGCGTGAAGTCTGCAGGGTGGGGGGCAGCACGTTGTTGCTGGTCACCGTGGCGCGGGTGCCGTAGGCACCGTTGCTCAGTTCCAGCGACCCTTCGTTGGCCTCGGGCATCGACTTCAAGGCTTCCAGTGCGGCGGCCTGGGCCACTGGGTCGGCGGCCGGGTCGCTGAAGGCCGAGGGGTCGGTGGGTGGTGGTTGGCTCACGTCGTCCAGCGACCCGGCGAACGCGCTGGCCAGCCCGAGGCTGAGCAGCAACGCCGTGACGGAGGACAACCTGAACATCTGGGTCGATGTTGCAGCTGGTTTCTTCATTGCCGTGTGCCCCGTGTTGTGCAGGTTGGCATCTGTTGCCACTGTGATAAGTGGCGATGTGCCTTGAACAGAGGTCAGCAACCGCTGTGCCAATCGACAAATGGCTAAACGCCACGTGTTTCAAGATGTTGCAAAGGTGCGAATGAGACACGCTCGGGCAGTTGCCACAAACCTGGGGATAGACACCCAGGGCTGGGTGGGGAATGCTCCCCACTTCTCGAACACGAGGTGGGCTAGGCTCCTGTCGCGGGCTTGCCCCGCGATAGTGTCGCCATAGGCAGCCAGGCCTTGCCCGCAACGGGTGTTCTTGGCACCCTTGCCTGCCTTGCGTCTCGTCACGCCCATCAAACAAGGAACCTTCAAGGTGAGTTGGGAAAAAGTCGGTAAATCCCTGGTGGGCCTGCTGGCCCTGGTTGCCGTCGCCGCCACGTTCTATATGGCGTTGCGTGACGACGACCGCCTGCAGGCGCGCCTGACCTACGCCCATCTCACCTACCCGGGCCAGTTCAATGAGCGCATCAGCCAGGCCAACGACCTGCTCAAGTACGAGCGGCTGCATGCCCAGATCAGCGAGATCGGCGCAGGCGCCCTCAGCCACCCGCAAATCGACAAACTGGTCGATCTGGCCCAGGCGCCGTATCTGCACCTGTTCGCCAGGCCCTTCGAGGCCGGCCTGGTGGACCACCGCACCGGTCTGCTCATCGAGCTGTCCAACCCCGCCCGTGTACCGCTCAAGGCCGTGCACATTCGCCTGCCGGCCAAGGGGCTGGTGCAGGTGCGCGATGCGGCCGGCAACGACACGCTGGTGCCGACGCCGACCAGCAGCATCGACCTGCCGGCCATTGACGGGGTGAGCGAGAGCAAGGTCTGGGTGTACTTCGATGCTGACTATTCGCAGATCCGCCAGGGTGGGATCAGTATTCGCGATGCCGATGGCAGTGCCGATATCCAGGTGGTTCGTGAAGTGACGGGGTTCCCGGCGCTGCTGGCGCGCTACAGTCAGGTGGTGGTGGCGGTGTTCGCCGCGCTGGGGCTGGGGTTGCTGGCGCTGGCGTATATCTGGTTGGGGCGGGCACGGGTTGCCGGGGTATCACATAGCCTGTAGGCGATAGGCCTATGGCACGCCGGCTTGAAAAAGACCTGAATTCAGACCAATCTATGGCTCTTGAATGAGGGCGATCGATATGCAGAACATCTTTGCCGACGTGACCGTCAGCGTCTCGGAACTAAAGAAGAATCCTACGGCGGTGATGGCCGATGCGCAGGGGAAGCCGGTGGCCGTTCTCAACCATAATCGCGTCATGGGTTACATGGTGCCCGCTGAACTCTACGAGGCGATGATGGAGCGACTGGAAGACATGGAACTTGCGGCATTGGTAAAGGCGCGTGCGGGAGAGAAAGGCATCCCGGTCGAACTGGATGACTTATAAGCTCGAGTTTCTGCCTTCGGCGCTGAAAGAATGGAAGAAGCTGGGGCACACCGTGCGCGAGCAAGCCAGGAGAAAACTCAAGGAGCGTCTGCTCTCGCCCAGGGTTGGGGCGGATGCAATGCGTGATTTGCCTGACCATTTCAAGATCAAGCTCAAGGCCAGCGGCTATCGGGTGGTCTACCGCGTCGAGGATGATCGGGTAGTTGTCGTGGTCGTGGCGATAGGCAAGCGCGAACGTGGGCAAGCCTACCGCTCGGCCGCTGATCGCCTATAGGATTGCCGCTAGATCACAGGTGTGGCGGCCGACAGCAAGGCCTCGACGAACAGGCTTTCAGCGCGGCTCATGCGCTGGTCCTTGTTCCACAACAGGTGGATGTCGACGTCGGCAATGCCCTCCTGCGGCGGCAGTTTCCACAACAACCCTGCGTCCACATCCGGCGCCACCACATGCTCGGGCAGGCAGCCGATACCGAAGCCGGCGATCACCAGGCGGCGCACCTCTTCCAGGCTCGGCGACGAGGCGACGATGCGCCCGGCGAAGCCCTGCTGGTCGCGGAAGATAGTCAGCGGCGAGAGCATGCCGCCAATCTGGTCGCTGGTGAAACTGACGAAATTCTCCCGCTGCAGGTCGCCTTCGGCCTGACCGAACAGCGCGTGGTGCTTGCCGCAGAAGAACGCGTAGCGCTGGCGCAGGAACAACCGCTGCTCCAGCCGTGGCTGGGGCCGGCGGTTGAGGCTGAGGCCGGCGGTGGCGGTTTTTTCCTGCAGGGCGGCGACGATGTCGGAGCTGCGCATCACGTCGATCTCCAGCTCCACCCGCGGGTGCTGGCGGTGGAAGTCGGCGAGGAAGTCGTCGAAGCGTTCGCTGACGATACGGCTGATCATCAACAGGCGCACCTTGCCCACCAGTTCGTCCGCCGGCTGCTCCAGCAGGCCGCCGATCTGCGACATCTGCCCGTACACCTCGCCAGCCAGCTGGAACAACTGCTCGCCCACTTCGGTCAGCACGAAGCGCGGTCCACGGCGGGCGATGAGCTGGCGCCCGAGTTGCTCCTCGAGGCGCTTGAGCGCCTGGCTCACGGCGGGCTGGGTAAGGTGCAGGCGGGCGGCGGCGCGGCTGATCGACAGTTCCTGGCCGATGACGCGGAAGGTGCGCAGCAGGTTCCAGTCGAGGCGGTCGTTGAGCAGGCGGTCGGGCATGGTCGGGCTCGATGATAAGCGTGGTTAATAGTTCGAATAATAAATAGAAAATTGAATTATAGGCGCCCGCGATGAATGATCTCCAGCAGTGCGGGCCTCTTCGCGGAGCCCGACCCAGGCGCCGCCAGAGCGCCACCGTGACCTGAACCACTCCTGCCAGAAAAACAACCAAAGGAGCCACCCATGAAGCCCGCCGCTTCGCCCCAACCGCGCCGTGCCGCCGCCGCCGCGTTCATCGGCACCATGATCGAGTGGTACGACTTCTACATCTACGCCACCGCCGCCGCGCTGGTGTTCGGTGCCTTGTTCTTCCCCTCCGACAACAGCCTGTTCAGCACCATGGCTGCCTTCGGCACCTTTGCCGTGGGCTTCTTCGCCCGGCCCTTGGGCGGCATCATCTTCGGCCATATTGGCGACCGTATCGGGCGCAAGAAATCGCTGATCATCACCTTGCTGATGATGGGCGTGGTCACCGTCGCCATCGGCCTGCTGCCGACCTACGCGCAGATCGGCGCCAGCGCGCCGGTGCTGCTGATCCTGTTGCGCGTGGTCCAGGGCATCGCCGTGGGCGGCGAGTGGGGTGGGGCGGTGCTGATGGCCGGGGAGCATGCGCCCAAGGGCCGGCGCAACTTCTTCGCCTCGTTCGCCCAGCTGGGTAGCCCGGCAGGCCTGATCCTGTCGCTGCTGGCGTTCAGCGCGGTCACCCGCCTGCCGGAAGACGACCTGATGAGCTGGGGCTGGCGCGTGCCGTTCCTGGCCAGCGCGCTGTTGCTGCTGGTGGGCCTGGCAATCCGCCTGGGGGTCAACGAGTCGCCCGAGTTCCTCGCCAGCCGTGAGCAGGCCGAACAGGCCCGGCGTAAGGAGCAGGCACCAGTGCTGGAAGTGTTGCGCAGCGCCTGGCGGCCGCTGCTGCTGTGCATCGGCGCCAACACCCTGGGCATCGCCGGGGTCTATTTCACCAATACCTTCATGATCAGCTACACCACCCAGCAGTTGCACCTGGAGCGCTCGCTGATCCTCGAATGCCTGTTCTTCGTGGCGATCATCCAGTTCTGCGTGCAGCCGTTGGCGGCGTGGCTGTCCGAGCGGCTCGGCGCCACGCGCTTCCTGGCCCTGATGGCGCTGCTGGCGATGGCCTCGCCGTACCCGATGTTCGTGCTGGTGAGCAGCGGCGAAGGCCCGCTGATCGTACTCGGCATCGCCCTGGCGGCGGCGTGCATGGCGTCGTTCTACGCAGTGATCGCAGGCTATGTCAGCGGCATGTTCGCCACCCGCGTGCGCTACACCGCCATCTCCCTGGCCTATCAGGTGTGCGGCGCCATTGCTGGTGGCCTGACCCCGCTGATCGGTACCTGGCTGGCCCACAGTTTCAGCGGCCAATGGTGGCCGATGGCGGTCTTCTACAGCCTGATCGCCTGCACTTCCCTGGTCTGCGTGCTGGCGCTGGCGCGCCGCTACGCCCTTGGCCGCCAGCTCGAGCTGGCCTGAATCTGGAGTATCCGCAATGTTGAAAAGCAATGGCGATCGCCTGTGGGCGAGCCTGATGGCCATGGCCGAAATCGGCGCCACCGCCCGCGGCGGCAGCTGCCGCCTGGCCCTGAGCGACGAGGACAAGGCCGGGCGTGAACTGTTCGGCCGCTGGTGCCGCGAGGCCGGGCTGAGCCTGAGCGTGGATGCCATCGGCAACCTGTTCGCCCGCCGCGAAGGCAGCGACCCGCACGCCGCGCCGGTGATGATGGGCAGCCACCTCGACACCCAGCCCGAGGGCGGGCGTTTCGACGGCGTCTACGGCGTGCTGGCCGGGCTGGAAGTGGTGCGCCGCCTGAACGATCTGGGTATCCGTACCCGCAAACCGCTGGAAATCGCGGTGTGGACCAACGAGGAGGGCGCCCGCTTCACCCCGGCCATGTTCGGCTCGGCGGTGTTCACCGGCACCTTGCCGCTGGCCCAGGCCCTGGCGATCCGCGATGCCGACGGCATCAGCGTCGCCGATGAACTGGCGCGTACCGGTTATGCCGGCCAGCGCCCGCTGGGCGGCAAGGTGGACGCCTATTTCGAGGCGCATATCGAACAGGGCCCGATCCTCGAGGACAACGCCAGGAGCATCGGTGTGGTCAGCGGCGGTCAGGCAATCCGCTGGCTCGACGTGACCGTCGAAGGCATGGCCGCGCATGCCGGCACCACGCCGATGAAGCTGCGCAAGGACGCCTTGTACGGCGTGGCACGGATGATCCAGGCCATCGAACAGCTGGCCTGCGACTTCGCCCCCGAGGCCCTGACCACGGTGGGTGAGCTGAGCATCGCCAAGTCGTCGCGCAACACCATTCCCGGCCTGGTGCGCTTCACCCTCGACCTGCGTCATCACCGCGACGAGGCCATCGACGCCATGGAGCGCGATATCAGCCTGCAGTTGCAGGCCATCGCCAGCCAGCGTGGCCTGGCGGTGCGCATCGAGCGCCACTGGGTCAGCCCGGCCACGCCGTTCGACGCCGACTGCGTGGCCGCCGTGCAGCAAGCGGTGGATGGCCTGGGCTACAGCCAGCAGTCCATCGTCAGCGGCGCCGGCCATGACGCGATCCTGCTGGCGCGCTACTGCCCCACGGCGATGGTGTTCATCCCCTGCGTCGGTGGGCTGAGCCACAACGAAGCCGAGGATGTGCTGCCCGAGGATGCCCGCCAAGGCGCCGATGTATTGCTCAACGCCGTGCTGGCCCGTGCCGGCCAGGTTGTCGAAGGAGAAGCCTGATGCGCTGCTATTTCCACCCTGAACAATTGCTCCACCACCCGCGCAGCTACTATTCGCGCGGCGCCATGCGCACCCCGCAGGAAGTCCCCGAGCGCGCCCAGCGCCTGCTGCAGGCCGCCAATGACCTTGGCTTCGATATCCGCAAACCCGAGGATGCCGGCCTGGCACCACTCAAGGCGGTGCATGGCGAGGCCTACCTGGCGTTCCTCGAAGAAGCCCATGCGCGTTGGAAAGAAGTGCCGGAGGACTGGGGCGACGAGGTGATGTCCAACATCTTCGTCCGCGAACCCAACGCCCTGCGCGGCATCCTTGCCCAGGCCGGGCGCTACCTGGCCGATGGCAGTTGCCCGGTGGGGGAGCATACCTGGCGTTCGGCCTACTGGTCGGCACAGAGCGCCGTCGCCGCGGCCCAGGCCATCCTTGACGGAGAATCCGCCGCCTATGCCCTGTGCCGTCCGCCGGGGCACCATGGCCGGTACGACGCTGCCGGTGGCTTCTGTTATCTGAACAACGCCGCCGTCGCGGCCCAGGTGTTGCGCGGCCGCTATCAGCGCGTGGCGATCCTGGATACCGACATGCACCACGGGCAGGGCATCCAGGAGATTTTCTACGAGCGGGACGATGTGCTGTACGTCTCGGTGCATGGTGACCCGACCAATTTCTATCCTGGGGTAGCGGGCTTTGCCGACGAGCGCGGTAGTGGAGCAGGAGAGGGCTGCAATCTCAACCTGCCGATGGCCCACGGGGCGAGTGAAGCGGACTTCATGGCGCAGCTGGAGGTTGCGTTGCAAGCGGTGAAGGACTTCGGCGCCGAGGTGCTGGTACTTTCGCTGGGCTTCGATATCTACGAGCTGGACCCGCAGAGCAAAGTGGCGGTGACTACCGAAGGGTTCGCCCGGCTGGGTGAACAGATTCGTGGGTTGCGTTTGCCGTGCCTGATCGTGCAGGAAGGCGGGTACCACCTGGAGAGCCTGGAGGCGAATGCGCGGGCATTCTTCTGCGAAAAGCGAGATTGGCGCTTGGCCTTTCGCGGGTAGAGCCCGCTCCCGCGATTGTTGAGGTGGAGCGAGTGATTAAATGTCCGTGGAGCGTACGGCACGCGCTCCAATGTTGGGTCAGTTCGGAGTCGGTTATGAAACCCTGCTTGCTTCGGCTGACCAGGCCTCGGTCACACATGCCATCAATAACTTCATAAGCCTTGAATGTCACCGATATGTGGCCAGTCGCCTAAAGTGTAGAGCCTGGCAATCCGAGGGCGTTAGCTACTGCGATTGTTGGCAATCAGGAACAGCATTACGTCCTGATGGTTTCATATTTGATCACGCACTGTGTGTGTCGTAAATGTCGATGTGAAGCGGTAGTTGGCGCTAGGTCTGGCCTGTCTGGCGGTACTATGATTTGCGAACTTGGTGAGCTGTTGTCGAGGGTTCGAAATTACGGGGCTCATAAGAAAATGAGCCTTCATTTTTCATATTATGGGTTTCTCGGTACCTATAGCGAGTGTCTGTTTTTAATACTTTTAAAGACATTTTTTCGCTGTTGGGCGAGTAGGTTGTGACATAAGTTGGTTGGTCGGCATAAGCCATGATAGATGTTTGGCTATAGTCTGCGAGCTGTTGGGCGAATGGTACGCTTGACGGTGTCTTGCTAGATGCGGAATGGCAGATGACAAGATGGATTTGACTGTAGGAATCTAGGTTAATACCTTGCAAGTTTAGATAGTTATAGAATTGTTCTGCGTTTAGTGTTTGTTTTTTTACTTTAACTACCCCGGCTAGTCCATGTGCTAGCAGCGTCAGGCGCTTCCCTCTCCATGTACGATTAGCAATTGCAATTACTCCGTCGCGATCCAGCAAGGGTTTGCCACTGACATGACCGGTTGGGTCAACGCGGTTGATTGGATCATTCAAGGCGAATACGTAGGCGTTGAGCCCTCCATCTTCAAAGGGACTCAGGCTGTCCGGGCTGTTGAAACGTTGTAAGAAGGGGTTGAATGCTCGATAACCATTACCAAGCAGGTAGTGTCCAGTCACTCGCTCCAGTCGCCCGCCGTTGAACTTTACTTGCCCCAATGAAGATTTCGGCGCGTCGCCATACGGGGTATAGGTGGTGCCGGTCCAGCCATTAGGTTGCAGCATCGCCAAGGAAGATTTGCTCAGGTCCGCCGCGATCAGTGCTCTCCATTTGGACATGTTTTACCCCTCCCCAAGGTCAGCAGCGAAGGACCAATGTTTACCGAGGGTGTAAGGAGCATACATTTCCGTCTTTATCAGCGATTTATGATTGAAAAGTCTACGGTGCGTTGGCTGTTCGCTTCTACTGACAGAATTATCAGTTGTCTAATTTTCTTTGCTGATGCGATATTTCAGTGCATGCGCTTAAGCGGCTGGTTCACGATCGCCCAAATCTGGCCTCACCACGTGCTCGGGCATGTTCTGCGTTGGCCCTACACGCCACCCCGCCGCACATGCTTGACCAACACCTTCTCCAGCAACTCCCACATCGCCGGGTCGGTACTGAACGCCACATTGAAGCGCATCCACCCAGTGGCCTTGGCATCGACCATGAACAACTGCCCGGGCCCGAGCATGATGCCTTTCTCCAGCGCATCGTCGAGCAGGGCGGCGCTGTCGGGGATGGCCGGATGGCGGGTCCAGATGTACATCCCCTCATCCGATTCGATGAACAGCTCGAAACCCAGCCGATGCAGGTGCCGGCCCACTTCCTGGTGCGCCTCGGCCAGGCGCTGGCGCAGGCGTTTGAGGTGCTTGCGCCAGCGGCCGTCGATGATCGCGGCGTACACCACCCGCTCCATCACCTGCGAGGTGGTCAGGCCCGAACGCATCTTCAGGTGCAGCAGTTGCTGGGTCAGCTCGGGGTTGGCCAGCAGGTAGCCGACGCGCACGTTGGGCGAGATGCTTTTCGAATAGCTGCCCACGTACACCACTTGCTGTAGATGGTCGAGGCTCGCCAGGCAGGGCAGCGGGTCGGCGATCATGTCGGCGTAGAGGTTGTTCTCCACCAGGCGGAAGCCATGCTGGCTGGCCAACTGCAGCAGGCGGTGCAGCTGCGCCAGCGGGGTGCGCGAGCAGGTTGGGCTGTGCAGGTGCGGCTGGGTGAAGAAGGCCGTGGGGCGGTGGTGGGCCAGCAGGCGCTCGAGCTGGTCGAGGTCATAGCCGGCCGGGGTGCGCGGCACGCCCACCAGGGTGGCGCCCTGGGTGCGCAGGATGCTCATCAGGTTGGGGTAGCCGGGGTCGTCCACCAGCACCACGTCGCCGGGGCGCACCAGGGTGCGCACGGCCAGGTCCAGGGCCTGGCTGGCGCCGTGGGTGAGCATCAACTGCGCCGGGTTGGCGACGATCGACAGTTCCTGCTGCAGGTTCTGCGCAGTCAAAGCGCGCAATTCCGGCAGGCCCATGGGGTCGCCGTAGCCGGACAGCTCCAGCGGGCTGCCGGCGACCTGGCGCAGGCCTCGGCGCAAGCCTTCCTCGTACATCCAATCGTTGGGCAGCCAGCCGCAACCCGGTTTGAACGGCAGCTGGCGGATCTCGAAGATCTGCTGCAGGTACCACTCCGAGTTGAACGTGGGGCGGCTGGTATCGGCCTCGACGCTGTGCTTGTCCAGCAGCTCGTTCGCCGCACGATTGACGAAGAAGCCCGCATTGCCCTTGCTCACCAGTAACCCCTGGGCCACCAGGCGGTCGTAGGCCTCGACCACGGTGAAGGTGCTCACCGAGTAGGTCGAGGCGAACGCCCGGATCGACGGGACCTTCGCCCCGGGCTTGAGGGTCTGGTCGTCGATCAGCGCGCGCAAGCCGTCGATGATCTGGTTGACCAGCGGGGTGGAGGAGTCCGGATGTAGCTGGAGCATTCGGGGGCCTTCAGGTGTGCGGGACGCCAGGCGCCTGCGGGGCACAGCGGGTGTATTGCATCGGCGGCCTGTACAGTGCAGTGCGTTTTTCATGCAGCTGTGCATGGCTCAATGTGTTCGACATTTTTACATTACGTGTCAGATATAGCCAACACAGCACATGACAGCGCCATGAATAATCACAACATCGCTGCTTTACCGTCGAGGTCCGCCTCGCACCTTCTTCCCGCGTGGCCGGACGCTGCTCGTCCGTCCCCAGCATGGTTCAGTTCGTCCAGAGGGTCGCCTCTGGCCGCGTAAGCAGGCCGCCACGGATGGCCTGCGTGTGCTCGCGCACACCTCCCTGCCCGCAGTAGCACTGATGTACAGGTGAGACCGATAACCATCGGGGTTTCACAGTTTTTCCTTGGATAAAAAGAAGCACGGGGTAAATAACTGATGGACGCAACATCCACATCCACCACCGCGAAGGATGGGCACGAGAGCAAGCTCAGTGCCTCGCTCAAGTCGCGCCACCTGACGATGATGTCCATCGCCGGGGTGATCGGCGGCGCCTTGTTCGTCGGTTCCGGCAGCGTGATCCACAGCGCCGGCCCGGCTGCTGTCCTGGCATACCTGGCCGGCGGCATCCTGGTGGTGCTGATCATGCGCATGCTGGGTGAAATGGCGACTTCCTCGCCGGACACCGGCTCGTTCTCCACCTACGCCGACCGCGCTATCGGCCGCTGGGCCGGTTTCACCATCGGCTGGCTGTACTGGTGGTACTGGGTGATCCTCATGGCCTGGGAGGCCTATGTGGCGGGCAAGATCCTGCACGGCTTCTTCCCCGACGTGAGCGTCAACGTGTTCGTGCTGGCCACGACCCTGCTGCTGATCACCGTCAACTTCTTCAACGTCAAGCACTATGGCGAGTTCGAGTTCTGGTTCGCGCTGATCAAGGTGGTGGCGATCGTCTGCTTCCTGGTGGTGTGCACCGCCGCGGTGATGAACGTCTGGCAGTTCGGCGAGGTGCGCGGCATCAGCCACCTGACCGCCGAAGGCTTCATGCCCAACGGCATCACCACGGTGATCGGCGCCTTGCTGGGGGTGATGTTCGCCTTCCTCGGCGCCGAGATCGTCACCATCGCCGCCTCCGAAGCGAAGGACCCGGCCACCCAGATCGTCAAGGCGACCAACTCGGTGGTCTGGCGGGTGTGCCTGTTCTATGTCGGCTCGATCTTCCTGATCGTCTGCCTGGTGCCGTGGAACGACCCGCACCTGGGCGTCTCCGGTTATGGCGCCTACCGCCGCACCCTGGAGCTGCTGGGCGTGCCGTATGCTGAGCTGCTGATGAACTTCGTGGTGCTGACCTCGGTGAGCAGTTGCCTGATCTCCGGCCACTACACCGCCTCGCGCATGCTGTTCTCCCTGGCCCAGCGTGGCGACGCGCCGCGCCTGTTCAAGTTCACCCGCACCGGCACCGGCGTGCCGGTGAACGCGATCATCGGCTCGTGCCTGGTGGCGGTGTTCTGCGCGCTGATCAACTTCAGCGACACCCTGCGCCCGAAAGACGTGCTGGAAACCCTGATGAACACCACCGGCATGATCGCCTTGCTGGTGTACCTGGTGATCGCCTTCTCGCAGCTGCGCATGCGCCGCAAGCTGGTGGCCGAGGGCAAGGAAGTGCGCCTGAAGATGTGGTTGTTCCCGTGGCTGACCTACCTGGTGATCGTATTCATCGTGGCGGCGCTGGTGACCATGGCCTTCATGCCTGACTACCAGATCCTGGTGATCTCCACCGGCATCGCTGCGGCCATCGTGGTGGCCATGGGTGTGGTGCACCAGATGCGTACCGCCAAGCGTCACTGACTGCGGTAGCGTTTCGCGCAACGGCCGGTCCTCGTCAAGGGACCGGCCGTTTTCATTTTCGCCTGGGCCAATCGGATCATCCCTACGTTGCGTGGTGCCGACATGGCTTATGCTGCACGCAATTGCCCTACAAGGAGTCGTCCCATGTCCTGGTCCGCCACCCAGTATTCGCTGTTCGAAGACGAACGCACCCGTGCCGTACGTGACCTGCTTGCCGCCGTGCCGACGCGCCCGGTGCGCCACGCCACCGACCTTGGCTGCGGTCCGGGCAACTCCACCGAAGTGTTGCTGCAACGTTGCCCCGATGCGCAGGTCGTCGCCCTGGACAGCGATCCGGACATGGTCGACAAGGCCCGGCAGCGGCCACGCTTGAGCATTCCACGGGTGCGTTGCGAGATTGGCGAGATCGCCGGCTGGGCGGCCCAGGTGCCCCAGGACCTGATTCTCGCCAACGCTTCGCTGCAGTGGGTGCCGGACCATGCCAGCCTGTATCCGCATCTGGTGCGGCAACTGAACGAGGGGGCGAGCCTGGCCGTGCAGACGCCGGACAACCTCGACGAGCCGGCTCATCGCCGCTTGCGCGAGATTGCCAGCCAAGGACCTTGGGCCGACAAGTTCGCTGACTTCAGCCTGCCGCCGCGGCACAACGCGGGGTTCTATTACGATTTGCTCAGCCCTTTGTGCGCGCGGGTGGATGTGTGGCGCACCACCTATCACCACCCCTTGATCGGTGGCGCCGAGGCGGTGGTGGAGTGGTTCAAGGGCTCTGCGTTGCGGCCTTACCTGGCGCGGCTGGATGAGCAGGAGCAGGCGGGTTTTCTGCAGTTGTATCTGCAGGCCATGCAACATGACTACCCGGCGGCCAGCGACGGTCGGGTGTTGTTGCCGTTCCCGCGGCTATTTGTGGTGGCTACGCGTTAGGCGCCAGAGCACATAGGTATAGATGCCGAGGTTGAGCGCCAGCACGATGGTGCCCAGCCACAGCTGGATCTGTGGGGTCAGGCCGGTGGGGTAGATCACGGGCCAGATGTAGTGTTCGACGAAACCGCCGTGGTAGCCGGCGTCGCCGGCGGCTTTACGCAGGTGGTTTTCCCAGTCGGTCAGGGGGCATTCCAGGTGCAGGCCTTCCACGGCCAGGCCCCAGGCTAGGGCGGGGAGGTGGATCAGCAGGGCGCGGCGGCGCCAGAGCACCAGCAGGCCGCCGAACAGGACGAGCAGGATGAACGAGAGGTGGAACAGGACCAGGGTGTCGGCGGCCAGGCGGTGGAACATGGTGGGTGGGGCCTTGCTGGGGGAGATGGGTTAGCTTGTCATGGTTTTTCGGGTTTTTGTTTCTGAGGTTGGTTTATTGTTTTGATAGTTGTATGCGCATTCATTTGCGATGTCGACGCTTATTCACCTTTCCGCCCTTACGGCGGGTCCCTTTTTGAAGGATCAAAAAGGAACCAAAAAATCCTCGCTCCATTCATCCGGCCCTCCGCTTCGCTCCGGGTCCCCTCACTACGGCCTTGCTCCCGGGAGGACCGCGCTGAACGCCCCATCCTGGGGCGCAGCGCTTGACGGGCATCCATGCCCGTCACCTCCCTCCGCAAGTCCTGCGTTCGGCCTCCTGAAGTCGCGAAGTTACGGGCGGCGCCTGCACTAACGCAGCTAGTCGCTAGTTACCATCGTGGGAACTCTAGATCACCATCTCGCGGCAAGCCCGCTCCCACGATAGTTTAACTGTGTCATTCAGCGTGGGAGCGGGCTTGACCCGCGATGGCGTAATGAAGAACAACTTCATCCACTAATAAACCAAAACATCTGCTCTTGATCTGCTCTTGATCATGCTCTTGATCATGCTCTTGATCTTGCTTCTAGGATGCTGGTGCGAGACAAACGCCACCATCGGGTCACGCCGCATCGACACGCAGAACAGCCGCTGATCATCGACATCGCGTCTTGCAAAAAATTATGCCGCGATGGTCTCGCTGGCTTGTGTCATGCGGTGTATGCGACGGTTTTTTCAGACAGAGCCTAACGCGAACGCGAGGGCGAGTTCAAAAGTGTGTACAGGTGAATCGGGTGCCGTTGGACCTGACATTTTTGCCAGTACCCAGAAAATTAGAGAAGGGGTAGTGTGAAATTTAGAGGTTCGCCTGGATCTAGGGAACTTCGAATTTTCCGTGTGGTGACCGAATGTGTGTCAGGCAGGGGCAGTGGGTAAGGAATGCTTTGAGTCATGTGAGCAGAGATACACAGGTCGGGAGGTCGTTAGTTTTAATGCGTTCTGGTTAAGTTGATTACAAACTATCGAAAGGTGATTTTATGAAAGGTTTAACTGTGTCGCTTGGAGATGAAACGCCGCTGAAAGCTGGCGGTGAAAGTTACGGAGATTACTCCCCTCCGTTGCGCGACGTAAGGAAATTCAAGGCAAACAATTTTTTCTACACTGGATCGCCCAATCAGCCACAGGCACTAGCAGCGTTCGAACAGTTAGATGATGGTCGTCAAATGGGGGTTTTGATATTCGTGGCTGTCGTAGGCAATCAACTGGAGGTCCGGAGTGTTGGTGGATTGGTTGATGATAGTATTTACTTGAATAATAAATCAGTCATCAAAAATCTGATATGGGAACCCGGTATCCAAGCCAGTATGCACTTTGAATTCGATTTCAGGTTCGAAAATATTGATTATCACTTGACAGGGAGTTTGCTGCTGCGCTTCGAGTAGGGTGCGGCAATACGCTGGGTTGGGGGACGGCGAGTACTGATTTGGCGTTTTCTGTGCAGGCTTTCCAACTCCCAATCCAAAACTGTTTTCCTGCTCCTGCTCCTGCTCCTGCTCCTGCTCCTGCTCCTGCTCCTGCTCCTGCTCCTGCTCCTGCTCCTGCTCCTGCTCCTGCTCCTGCTCCTGCTTTTGCTTCTAAGCACGCGATAGTTCAGGCGACACAAATTGCGACTTCAGGAGGCCGAGCGCAGGGCTTGCGCAGGGAGGTGACGGGCATGGATGCCCGTCAAGCGCCGATCAGGCCATGGATGGCCCGTCGGCGCGTCCTCCCGGAGCAAGCCCGGAGCGAGGGGACCCCGGAGCGAAGCGCAGGGGCCGGATGAACGGAGCCGAACGGTTTTGCCTACTTTGGCCGCGGACGGCGAGTTAAGACCAAAGTAGGCCGCCGTAAGGGCGGAAAGGTGACTAAAAGTCGACATCACCTACGAATGTGCATACAAAAACCAAAACAATAACCAAAGAACCTAATCCCCCTCCAAAACCATCTCCAAAAACGTAGCCACCACCCGCCGCATCCGCTGTTCCTGCAAACACACCAACGTCTCCGTCAAATGCCGCTGACAATCCACAATCGGCAAAGCACAAACCCGAGCATCGGCCCCGAATTCAGCCGCGGACACCACCCCCACGCCAATCCCCACCACCACAGCCTCCCGCGCCGCCTCCCGCCCTTCGACCTGGATCGCCGACCGAATCCGCAACCCCGCCCGCTGCATCTCCTCCTCCAGCGTCTGCCGCGTCACCGACCCCGGCTCGCGCAGCACCAGCGGCGTATCGTCCAGGTCCGCCAGGCTGATCTGCCCCCGGCTGGCCCAAGGATGCTGGTGCGAGACGAACGCCACCATCGGGTCACGCCGCATCGGCACGCAGAACAGCCGCTCATCATCGACATCGCGCCCGAGCAGGGCCAGGTCGGCCTGGTAGCTGAACAGCCGCGCCAGCGACTCATCGGTGTTGCCGGTCTCGATCTTCACCTGGATCCCCGGATAGCGCTGGCAGAACCGGGCAATCTGCGGCAGCACATGCACCGGCGCGTCCACCGCCAGGGTCAGGCTGCCGGTGTGCAGGGCGCGTGAGTCCTGCAATAGCTCCAGGGCCTCGGCCTCGCAGGCGAACAGACGCTGGGTGACGCCCAGCAGGCGCTCGCCCAAGTCGGTCAACTGCACCGAGCGCTTGTTGCGGTGAAAAAGCAGCACGCCAAAGCGCTCCTCAAGCTTGCGCACCTGGTCGGACACCGCCGGCTGGGTGAGGAACAGCTTCTGCGCCGCACGGGTGAAGCTGCCCTGTTCGGCAACCGCATGGAAGGCCTTGAGTTGAGCATGGGAGACCGACATCGAACACTCCACTTAAAAGCTGGGCTTATGTGTGAAATACGATAAATCGATTTTATTTATCAGTCAGCAGCTGTTTCCATGTGTTTCAACCCGACGCCTCTGCCACGAGCAGCGGCATGTCGGCCATGGCGGCACCACCGCCATCTGACCAGGTGACGTCCCTCCGTCACGCAGTGCGCAACACAACAACAAGACAGGCGTTTCTTCACATTCTGCCGGCACACTCAAACAAGAGGTCAGAGTCAAATGAACCAATCCCTGGGCGCCATCAAGCGCTGGCGCGTGCAGATTTTCGCGATCACCTGGCTGGCCTACGCCGCCTTCTACTTCACCCGCAAAGCCTTCTCGGTGGCCAAGCTCGGCATCGGCGAAGACCCCTCGTTCATGCTCGACAAGGCCGCCATGGCCAACCTCGACGCCATCTACCTGGCCGCCTATGCCGTGGGCCAATTCACCTGGGGCATGCTCGCCGACCGCTTCGGGCCGCGCGTGGTGGTGCTTGGTGGGCTGCTGATCTCGGCGGCGGCGGCGGTGGTGATGGGCAGTTACGCGACCTTCCCGATCTTCGCCACCTGCATGCTGGTCCAGGGGCTGGCGCAATCCACCGGCTGGGCCGGGCTGTGCAAGAACATCGGCAGTTTCTTCCCGGCGTCCCAGCGCGGACGGGTGCTCGGGCTTTGGAGCTCGTGCTACGCCTTCGGCGGCCTGGTGGCCTCGCCGTTCGCCGGCTGGTGGGCCTACACCCTGGTCGGCACCTGGCACGCGGCGTTCTTCTCCAGTGCCGCGGTGGTGGCCGCGGTGGCGGTGCTGTTCTTCATCTTCCAGCGCAACAAACCCGAGGACGTCGGCCTGCCGGCGGTGGAGCCCGAACCACAGAGCATGGCCCCAGGGGCGAACCTGTGCAGCGTCTGGGCACCGCTGCGCGAGATCCTGCGCAACCGCACGGTGCTGACCCTGGGCCTGGCCTACTTCATGCTCAAGCCGGCGCGCTACGCGATCTTGCTGTGGGGGCCGGTGATCGTCTTCGAGCAGATGCCCTCGGTGGGCAAGGTCGGCGCGGCGATCATCCCCACGGCCTTCGAGCTGGCCGGGCTGCTTGGCCCGATCCTCATCGGCCTGGCTTCGGACAAGCTGTTCGGCGCCCGGCGCATGCCGGCCTGCGTGATCAGCCTGGTGCTGCTGACCCTGACCCTGGCCGGCTTCATGGCGGCGATGCACAGCGGCAGCGTGGTGCTGGTGGTAGCCCTGCTGTTCGTCATGGGCCTGACCCTGTATGGCCCGGACTCGATGATCAGCGGCGCCGCGGCCATTGACTTCGGCACGGCCAAGGCCGGCGCCACCGCGGCCGGTTTCGTCAACGGCTGCGGCTCGGTGGGCGCGGTGCTTGGCGGCTTGCTGCCGGGCTACTTCGACAGCGTCACGGTATTCATCGTCTTCGCCGGCACCGCGCTGTTCTCCGCCCTGGTGCTGCTGCCGCACTGGAACAGCCGTCCGGCAACGGCACCCCAGGCCACCGACGTGGCCCCCAATACCGGCATGGCGATCAAGCCACTGCGTACCTAGAGGAAAGCGAGCAGATGAGACCCTTCTGGCTGCAACAGGCCCTGGACCAGGAAGACGAGGCCCTGTGCCCGCCGCTCGCCGGCGATGCGCGCTGCGACGTGTGCATCGTCGGCGGTGGCTACACCGGCTTGTGGACTGCCTTGATGATCAAGGAACAGGCGCCGCAGCTGGAGGTGCTGCTGATCGAGGCCGACATCTGCGGCGCCGGGGCCAGCGGACGTAACGGAGGTTGCGCGCTGTCCTGGTCGGCCAAGTACTTCACCCTCGAACGGTTGTTCGGGGTGGCCGAGGCGGTGCGCCTGGTGGGCGAGTCCGAACGCAGTATCGGCTCCATCGGCGAGTTCTGCGCGGCCAATGGCATCCGCTGCGACTTCCGCATGGACGGCACGCTCTACACCGCCACCAACCAGGCCCAGCTCGGCGGCACCGATGCGGTGATCGCCGCGCTGGAGCGCCACGGCATCAACTCGTTCCAGCGCTTGGCGCTGGAGCAGGTGCAGCGCCTGGCCGGTTCCCAGCGGCACCTGGAGGGCTGGTACTCGCCGGCCGCGGCCACGGTGCAGCCGGGGCGGCTGGTGCGCGGCTTGCGCCGGGTGGCCTTGCAGCGTGGCGTGCGCATCCACGAGGGCACGGCGATGACCGGCCTGGAACATGGAGCGCCGGCGCAGGTGCGCACCGCTACCGGCACCATCCGCGCCGACCGCGTGGTCCTCGGCCTCAATGCCTGGATGGCGCGGGCCTTCCCGCAGTTCGAGCGCAGCGTGGCGATCGTCTCCAGCGACATGGTGATCACCGAGCCATGCCCCGAACTGCTGCGCCAGATAGGCCTGGACAGCGGTGTCAGCGTGCTCGATTCGCGGATCTTCGTGCACTACTACCACAACACCTCGGATGGCCGGCTGATGCTCGGCAAGGGCGGCAATACCTTCGCCTACGGCGGGCGCATGCTGCCGGTGTTCGACCAGCCGTCGCCGTACCAGCCGTTGCTGCGTGACAGCCTGGCCGATTTTTTCCCGGCGCTGGCCGAGGTGCCGCTGGCGGCGAGCTGGAACGGGCCGTCGGACCGCTCGGTGACCGGTCTGCCGTTCTTTGGCCGGCTCGATGGGCAGGGCAACGTGTTCTATGGCTTCGGCTATTCGGGCAGCGGGGTGGGGCCGTGTCACATGGGCGGGCAGATCCTCTCGTCGCTGGCCTTGGGGCTGGACAACGCCTGGACCCGCTCGCCGCTGGTCAAGGGTCCGCTGGGGCGTTTCCCGCCGGAGCCGGTGCGCTACCTGGGGTCGCTGATGGTGCGCAACGCCATTCGCCGCAAGGAGCGCGCCGAAGACCGCGGCGTGCGTCCGCGCGGGCTGGATGTGCGCCTGGCGAAGTTCGCGGCGGCGGCGGGGAAGGCCGACAAGGGCTGAAGCTGATGCGATTTCTTGTCGAACCCGGTGCGCAGGGCGTATAAACTCTCCCCACTTTTTGGCCGGTCGCTTCCTGAACCGGCCGCTGAAACAAAGAGAGTCGATATGGGCGCACAGTGGAAAGCCAAGCATAGAGAAACGGCGGCCAACGCCAAGGGCAAGATCATGGGCAAGCTGGCCAAGGAGATCCAGATCGCCGCCAAGTCCGGCGCCGACCCGGACATGAACCCGCGCCTGCGCCTGGCCATCGTCCAGGCCAAGAAAGCCTCGATGACCCGTGAGACCCTGGAGCGCGCGATCAAGAAAGGCGCCGGCCTGGACGGCGAGGCCGTGCAATACCATGCGGTCAGCTACGAAGGCTTCGCCCCGCACCAGGTGCCGCTGATCGTCGAGTGCCTGACCGACAACGTCAACCGCACCGTGGCGCAGGTCCGCGTGCTGTTCCGCAAGGGCCAGCTGGGTGCCAGCGGTTCGGTGGCCTGGGACTTCAACCACGTCGGCCTGATCGAGGCGACCCCGGAAGGCGACGCCGACCCGGAGATGGCAGCCATCGAAGCCGGTGCCCAGGACTTCGAGGACGGCGAGGAAGAGGGTTCGACCCTGTTCATCACCGACACCACCGACCTCGATGCCGTGCAGAAAGCCCTGCCGGAGCATGGTTTCACCGTGACTTCGGCGAAGATCGGCTATACCCCGAAGAACCCGGTGAGTGCTGCCAGCCTGAGCGCCGAAGCCCTGGCCGAAGTCGAGGCCTTCCTCGAGGCTATCGACGAGAACGAAGACGTGCAGAACGTCTATGTCGGTCTGACTGACTGATTGGTGCTTCAGGGGCCGCTCTGCGGCCCAATCGCCGGCAAGCCGGCTCCCACAGGGTTGCGCAGATGCCTGTGGGAGCCGGCTTGCCGGCGATGAGGCCTTTAGACTCACCCAAGGGGAGCTTGCATGAACCCCACCTTCGCCTC
Organism: Pseudomonas sp. CCOS 191; assembly: GCF_001007005.1. Classification (NCBI taxonomy): domain Bacteria; kingdom Pseudomonadati; phylum Pseudomonadota; class Gammaproteobacteria; order Pseudomonadales; family Pseudomonadaceae; genus Pseudomonas; species Pseudomonas sp. CCOS 191. Next base: position 3,582,107 of record NZ_LN847264.1, on the reverse strand, counting down.
CCTCAGCCTCGCCCACCTGCGCACCCTCGACTGCCTCCTGCAGCTGAAGAACCTCAGCCATGCCGCCGAGCGCCTGGGCTGCAGCCAATCGGCGCTGAGCCGCCAGCTGGCCAGCCTGCGCGAGGCCTTCGACGACCCGCTGCTGGTGCGCCAGGGGCGTGGCTATGTGCTCAGCGAACACGCCGAAACGCTGGTCGAGCCATTGCGCCAGGTACTGGACGAGCTCAACGCCCTGCGCCAGCCCGCAGCGTTCGACCCGGCACGCTGCGAGCGGCGCTTCTGCCTGGCGGCCTCGGACTACGTGGCCGAACATATGCTGCCGCAGCTGGTGAAAGCATTGGAGAAGGAGGCGCCGGGGGTGTCGCTGGAGTACCGCACCTGGCAGGCCGGGCAGTACGCCTTGCTCGCCAGCGGCGAGATCGACCTGGCCACCACGCTGTTCGACGAGTCGCCACCCAACCTGCACGGCCGGCTGCTGGGTGAGGACCGGGCGGTGTGCCTGATGCGCCATGACCATCCGCTGAGCGCCCGCGCTGAACTGAGCCAGGACGACTACCTGGCCTTCAAGCATGTGCGGGTGTCCGGTGGCGGCGACAAGGACAGCTTCATCGACCGCCATCTGCGTGCCCAGGGGCTGCAACGGCGCGTCAGCCTGGAGGTGCCGTTCTTCAGCGCGATGGTCCAGGTGGTCGGCAACGGCCAGGCGCTGGCCACGGTGCCCGAGCATATCGCCCGGCAACTGGCGCGGTTGCATGGGCTGAGCTGGCGGCCGATGGGCTTTGTCGAGCATACCCAGCGTTACTGGGTGGTATGGCATCAGCGTCTGCAGGCGTCGGCCGAACATCGCTGGTTGCGCAACCGGGTGTTCGAGGTGTGGCGCCAGTCGCAGTTCGGCGTACAGGGTGGGCATGCGCCTTTGCCATAGCAGCTATGCGTGAAGCGGGGTTATTCGGCGGGTGATGGAGGCCTAGACTGCGAGGCATTGTGCAGCCAGGAGACCACTCATGACCCCCGAACAATTCCGCCAATACGGCCACCAACTGATCGACCTGATCGCCGATTACCGCCAGACCGTCGGCGAACGCCCGGTCATGGCCCAGGTCGAGCCCGGCTACCTCAAGGCCGCGCTGCCCCAAGGCGCGCCCCAGCAAGGCGAGCCGTTCGAGGCCATCCTCGCCGACGTCGACAAGCTGGTGATGCCCGGCCTGTCCCACTGGCAGCACCCGGACTTCTACGGTTACTTCCCCTCCAACGGCACCCTGTCATCAGTGCTCGGCGACTTCCTCAGCACGGGCCTGGGCGTGCTCGGCCTGTCGTGGCAGTCCAGCCCGGCCCTCAGCGAACTGGAGGAAACCACCCTCGATTGGCTGCGCCAGCTGCTCGGCCTGAGCGGGCAATGGAGCGGGGTGATCCAGGACACCGCCTCGACCAGCACCCTGGTGGCGCTGATCTGCGCCCGCGAGCGTGCCACCGACCATGCCCAGGTGCGCGGCGGCCTGCAGGCCCAGGGCAAGCCCCTGGTGGTCTACGTCAGCGCCCATGCCCACAGTTCGGTGGACAAGGCCGCGCTGCTGGCCGGATTCGGCCGTGAAAACATTCGCCTGATCCCCACCGACGCACACTACGCCATGCGCCCGGAGGCGCTGCGCGAAGCCATCGCCCAGGACCTCGCCGCCGGCAACCAGCCCTGCGCCGTGGTCGCCACCACCGGCACCACCACCACCACCGCGCTGGACCCGTTGCGCCCGATCGGCGAGATCGCCCAGGCCAACCAGCTGTGGCTGCACGTGGACTCGGCCATGGCCGGTTCGGCGATGATCCTCCCGGAATGTCGCTGGATGTGGGACGGCATCGAGCTGGCCGACTCGGTGGTGGTCAATGCCCACAAGTGGCTGGGCGTGGCCTTCGACTGCTCGATCTACTATGTGCGCGACCCGCAGCATCTGATCCGGGTGATGAGCACCAACCCCAGCTACCTGCAGTCGGCGGTCGATGGCGAGGTAAAGAACCTGCGCGACTGGGGCATCCCCCTGGGGCGCCGGTTCCGCGCCTTGAAACTGTGGTTCATGCTGCGCAGCGAAGGTGTCGAGGCCCTGCAGCAACGCCTGCGCCGCGACCTGGAAAACGCGCAGTGGCTGGCCGCGCAGGTGGAGGCGGCTTCCACGTGGGAGGTATTGGCGCCGGTGCAGTTGCAGACCTTGTGCATCCGCCATCGCCCGGACGGGCTGGACGGCGAGGCGCTGGATGCCCACACCCGCGCCTGGGCCGAGCGCCTCAACGCCTCGGGTGATGCCTACGTGACCCCGGCGACCCTGGACGGGCGCTGGATGGTGCGGGTCTCGGTGGGGGCGCTGCCCACCGAGCGCGAGCATGTCGAGCGGCTGTGGGCGCGGTTGCAGGCGGTGGTGGCGGAGTAAGCTTCGTTCAGGCCAGCAGGTCCTCGTGGAAGGCGCCGTAGGGGAGCTCGGGATGAGCGATCTGGATCTCGAGGATCCACAGCCCGGCGCCGGGGGCGCCTTCGAAATCACCCAGGTCACCCGCACGATAGATGGCGTGGGGGAAGTCGCTGACGCGGTGCCCCTTGATGTCCATGTTCAGCTTCCAGCCCAGTTGCCGTGCCCGCTCGGCGGCGAAGTGATAGAGCTCGACGCCGCTGACCCCCTGGCCGCGCCACTGGGCCTGCACCTCATCGAACAGGGTGCGGGCCGCCGCTGCGCAGGCGGCCATCTGCGGGTCGTTCCCGCTGACGAAAGTGGTGCCGGCATCGCCTTCATGGCCTTGCCAGACCACGCCCATGTCGATGAAGAAGATGTCGTTGTCGCCCAGCATCGGATCGCCGTCGGAGCGCTGCTTGAAGGTTTTCAGCGTATTGCTGCCGAAGCGAATGTGGGTGGGGTGCCAGATGCGCTGCATGCCCAGCTCGACCAGCACCTGTTGGCCCAGCTCCCGGGCCTGTGATTCACGCATGCCAGGATGGATGCCTTGGGCGATCCGCTCGACGGCCTCCCAGGTCATGTGCTGGGCATGCTTCATCAGTTCCAGCTGGTAGGGGGCGCCTACGGCTTCCTTGGCGGCGTTGACCGGGGTCATGACGGTGCTCCTTGTCGATAGGTCAGTCGTTGTATTTTTAGTTATATATCGGTCATGCGCTCCTGCCCAGTGCGCAGGGCTCCGGACGCAGGCCGCGCAAGAGTAGCTCGGCCTGGGCCTGAGTCGAGGCGCGGGATGGCTTGATCTGCCCTGAGCTGCCGGGGGCCATGCCGAAGCGGAAGGTCGCCAGGGACGTAGACCACAGGTACAGCAACAGGTGCTCGGGCGTGGTGCGCACGATCAGCCCGCGCTCCATCCACTGCGCCAGGCAGGCCAGGGTCTGCCTGGCACTGCTGCGCAGCAGCTCGGCGCGTTCACCGGGTAGTTGCCGGGCGCCATGCAGCATTTCCTTGAGCCAGACCCGCACCGCGCCGGGGTGTTGGCGCGCCACCTCGGCCTTGGCCTTGAAGTAGCGGGGCAGGGCCTGTTCGGGGTGAGCCTCCGGCACCAGGCTGCGCGAGGCGCGCAGCAAGGGTTCCATCACCAGGTCGAGCACTGCGGTGTAGAGCAGGCGCTTGTTGCGAAAGTAATAGAACACGTTGGCCCTGGGCAGCCCGGCGCGGGCGGCGATAGCGTCGACCCGGGCGGCGGCGAAACCATGGTGGGCGAATTCCTCGCTGGCGGCGGCGAGGATCAGTTGCAGGTTGCGATCACGAATACTGGGCATGGCAAACACGTACTTCTGAATCGATATGTTCAAAAGTATATAGCGCTAGCGTGTTCGCCGACAGCTGCCCAGGCTGGTGTTCAAGCGAGCCTGTGTCGGGTCAGCAGGCGTCGCGCCAGGCGCGGATCTGCTCCAGCGTTGCGGTGGCGCCACCGCAGACGATCACCAGGACATTGCCGAAGGCCGCCACTGCCTCGGGGTGTTCGAGCAAGGCCAGCGCCGCGCCGCAGGCCGGCTCCACCAGCAGGCGGTGATCGCGCAGCAGGCGTTCGCAGGCGTCGAGCGCCTCGCGATCACTCACCAGGTGGCTGACCACCGGGTGCTGGCGGGTGCAGGCCAGCGCCTGTTCGGCCACCCGCTTGGCCCCCAGTGAAGTGGCTACCGAGGTGATCCCAGGCAGTTCCACGGTGTGCCCGGCAGCCATGGCCGCGTGCAGTGACGCAGCGCCTGCGGTTTCCACTGCCAGTACCGGCACGTCCTGCCAGCCATTGCGCTGCAAGCCTTCGACCACGCCGCGCAGCAGCCCGCCGCCGCCGACCGACAGCACCACGGCATCCGGCTTGCAGCCGGCCTGGGCCACTTCATCGATCATGCTGGCGTGGCCGGTCCACAGCAGTGGGTCGTCGAACGGGTGGATGAAGGCGTCGCCGGCCCCCAGCAGGGTCTGCGCGTGTTCGTTGGCTTCTTGCCAGGAGCTGCCGTGCACCACCACGCTGGCGTCTTCCAGGCGCAGCAGTTCCTTGGCCCGTTCGGTGGTGGTCTCGGGTACCACCACGGTCACCGGCACACCGAGCTTGCGGCCGGCGTAGGCCACCGCCAGCCCGGCATTGCCGCCGGACGAGGAGACGAAGTGACGGGCGCCGCGAGCATGGTGCGTCGCGCAAGCGTGGCCGACGCCGCGCAGCTTGAACGAGCCACAGGGTTGCAGGGCTTCGAGCTTGAGCCACACCGGGCGGCCGGCGCTCAGCGACAGCGGACGGGATTCGATCAGCGGGGTTGGGATATGCAAGGGCATGGTGGGCTCCGTGGCTCAGTCGCGGGCAGCCGCGGCGGGTTCGCCGCGCAGCTGCTCCAGGTAGTTGTAGACGGTGTAGCGGGTCACGCCGAGGGCCTCGGCGGCTTTCTCGACGCCGCCCTTGACGATGAACAGGCCGCGCTCCTGCATCACGCGCACGGCCTCGACCTTGGCCTGCTTGGTCATCCGCCCCTGGCCGCTGCGCTGCAGTGCGTCCTGGATGATCCCGGCCATCAATGCAGTCATGTCGGCGGGTTCGTCTCCGGGTACCGTGGCTGGCGCGGCGCCCAGCGGCTGCAAGTGCCGCAGGAACGCCATGGCGGCGTCCAGGCCGGTGACGTCGGTGTTCACGCACAGGCTGGCGAAGGGCTGGCCGGTGCTGTCACGGAAGATCGCCGTGGCGCTGCGCAGGCTGCGCCCCTTGAGGGTCGTGGGGTAGTCGGGCAGCACCACAGGGTCGCAGCCCTGCTGGTCGGCGGCGGCCTGCATCAGCGCCTTGAACCCTTGGTCCTGTTCGGGAGCAGCAAGTATCGGGCTGCCGACCTGGCGGCCAGAGAGCTCGCCATTGACGATCGCCACCACCGAGCGTTCCGGGTGTTCAAGGTCGTGCAGAAGGATTTCCACATTGCGCGGGACGACGCTGCCCAGCGCCTGCAGGGCGGTCTTGAGCACGTTCAGGGTGAGCTGGCGTTCGTGGGCGAGGGTGAGCATGGTCGGCACCAGATTCAATATTGTGTTGAATATTACACAAAAAGTTGAATTTGGCGATGTGTCAACGCTCAAAAGCAATCGCGGGGCCCTCCCGTTCCTACCCAGGGCAGGAGCGGAAGGGCCCCGCGATCAGGTGCGTCAGCCCAGTTTCGGCGTACGCGGCGGGACGATGCGGCGCGAGCCGGTAGACTCGAAGGCGGCGGCGAATTTCAACAGATTGTTGTCGCTGTACGCCTTGCCCGCGAAGGTCAGGCCCACTGGCATGCCGATGTCGGCCATCACGCCCATCGGCACGGTCACGGTCGGCACCCCCAGGTGACGGATCGCCAGGTTGCCGTTGGCCACCCAGATGCCGTTGCTCCAGGCGATGTCCGCCGATTCGGGGTTCACATCGGCGTCCGCCGGGCCGACATCGGCCACGGTGGGGAACAGCACCGCGTCCAGGCCCTGGGCGTCCATCCAGTCTTCCAGGTCGAGCTTGCGGGTGGCTTCCAGGCCGCGCAGGCCGTCGGGCACGGTGGCGATCTGGTCCCAGGTCTTCAGGCCGCGCTTGGCCATGTTGACGTACTCGTCCATGCCGGCGGCGAGGTCGTCTTCACGGTTGGGCAGGGTGCCGGGGTCGTGGGGGAAGATCTGCGGGCCATCGACATCGGCCAGGCGGTTGAGCTTGGGATCGTCGTTGGCGCGCAGGAAGTCGTCGAAGGCCCAGCCGGACAGTTCCCACAGTTCGTCGTGGAGGAACTCCTTGCTGACGATGCCGCGGGTGAACACGGTCGGCGCGCCGGGGCGGTCGCCCTCGCAGTTGGAGACCAGCGGGAAGTCGGTCTCGACCACTTCGGCACCGGCCGCTTCCAGGGCCTGGCGGGCTTGCTGCCACAGTTCGATCACGCTGGCGCGGGTATTGATGCGCTGGCCGGTCGGGCCGCCGATGCCGGGCTTCTGCGCAGTACCGGCGTCGGCGTCGGCATTGATGTACATGCGTGGCACGGCGAAGCGCTTGCCCTTGAGCGACTCGGCACTTACGGCCAGGTCCAGGTACGAGGCGGGGCGCACGCTCGAGGCGGCCGGGATCGGCACCCAGGGTTGCAGGCGCCACAGGTCGCCGCGTTTGTCGGCGTCGTCGGCCACCACCACGTCGAGGATCTCCAGCAGGTCGGCCATGGTCCGCGCATAAGGCACGACCACGTCCATGGTCGGCGTCAGCGGCCAGTTGCCGCGCACCGAGATCACCCCGCGCGACGGGGTGTAGGCGCACAGGCCGTTGTTCGAGGCCGGGCCGCGGCCACTGGACCAGGTTTCCTCGGCCAGGCCGAAGGCGCTGAAGCTGGCAGCGGTGGCGGTGCCGGCACCGTTGGAGGAGCCGGAGGCGAAGGGGGCGGTGAGGTAGGCGGCGTTGTACGGGCTTTCGGCGCGGCCATACACGCCACGCTGCATGCCGCCATTGGCCATCGGCGGCATGTTGGTCTTGCCCAGGCAGATCGCGCCGCCGGCGCGCAGGCGCTCGACGGTGAAGGCGTCGCGCTGGGCGACCAGGTCCTTGAACGCCGGGCTGCCGGAGGCGGCGGTCAGGCCCTTGACCAGGTAGCTGTCCTTGGCGGTGTAGGGGATGCCATCCAGCGGGCCGAGGGTTTCGCCACGGGCACGGCGGGCATCGGAGGCTTCGGCCTCTTTCAGGGCCTCGGGGTTGCGCACCACCACGGCATTGAGCCGCGTGGCGGTGTCGGCGCCGTCGTAGGCGTCGATGCGGGCCAGGTACGCCTTGACCAGCTCGACGGCCGTCGTGCGGCCGGACTCGAGCGCGTCGCGCAGCTCGGCAATGGAAACCTCGGTTACCTCGATCATGCTGTCACCACAGTTGTGCAGGTGGAAAATCATGGCGGCGAGTGTAGCAAGAAGGTCTTGGTGGGCGCAGGCATGCAGCGGGGAAATGGTTCGTTGCAGCGCGGCACGCTGAGCGCCGGATGGCGGGGCTGAAACGGCAGCGGGCTTGGCCCGCGACCGGTTGGCGCCGATCGCGGGCCAAGCCCGCCGATTCGAACGGTGGTGACGATCAGAGCAGCTTGCGCTGTACCGCCTCGTCCAGGGTGCTGCGGGCCAGTTCGCGCACCACGTCGCGGGTGTCGGCCTGGAATGGCAGGCCGACGATCAGCACCAGTTGCATCCAGGTACGGATCGACTCGCTCTTGCTGACGCGACCAAGCTCCTTGCCGTCCTTGTCCTTGAACACGGTCTGCAGGGTGAAGGTGTTCTTGGCGGTGGAGGGGATGAGGAACAGGGTGAAGCCGGTGATGAACGCCGACGCGGTTACGAACTCCTCGTGGTTGGTCAGGGTCGATTCGGCGTACAGGTCCGCTTCGCCCTTCTGCGTGCTGACCTGGGTGAAGCGGCCGGATTGCTGGTAGGTCTCGCTGATGGTCTTCTCCCACATGTCGGCGTGGGCGCCGGCGGCGGCCACGGCCGCGCCGTCATTGACCTGGTACAGCGCGGTGCTGCGCAGGTAGGCATTGGGCTTGGCCGCGGCGGTGCTCGCCGCCGGCGGCCAGGTGCCGACCGGTGCCAGGTCGCCGGTGGAATAGGAGACGCAGCCGCCGAGCAGCAGGGCGCCGAGCAGCAGGGCGTGTTTGCAGATGTTCATCGAAGTGTTCCTGTTATCAGCGTTTTGCCAGTTTCACGGTGGCGTCGTCGAGCAGCTCGCCGACCAGCTTGGTCAGTTGCTTGCCGCCCATCGAAGGCGCCCAGTACTCGCCGCCGTAGAGGCCGACGTTGTGTTCGAAACGCAGTTGTTCCTTGGCCCTGGCCAATTCGACGCCGTCGCGGTCGACGATCACCAGGTTGCCGGCCACGTCGAAGCTGTCGACGTAGATCGGGCCGTTGAACCAGATCCAGAACGTCAGGGTCAGCAGGGCGCCGGGGAAGTACGCCGGGTGCGGGGCGCGATGGCCCTTGAGCGAAGTCATGTCGAACTTGAGCATCACGTCCTGTTCGTCCAGGCGCGTGGGGTATTCGGTGACGGCCTTGAAGTAGCCGGCTTGCTGCACGTACTGGCTGAGCTGCGGAGTCAGGGCGCGGCTGATGGCCTGGCCGGTGGCGTTGTCAATGCCGGGGGCGTTGACCTGCACATCGGCGACCTGGGCGCTGCGTGGGCTGGCGACGGCAGAGGCGTGGGGCGGCGTGCCCACCGGGCCGATGACGTTGTAGGAGACGCAGCCGCTCATCGTCAGCAAGGCAACGACGGCGCTGGCCTGGAACAGTTTCTTCAAGTGATGTCATCCTTGATCGGAGTTGAACCTGATCAAGGTTTACGGCCAAGGGGCCGGCAGCTTTAGTGCAAAATGCCACTATTTGTGCCGGCCATGCTCGGCCGCTCGAATCGGAACCTTCAGGCCAGGTCGCTGGCTGCGTGGCGCTCCGCCACCTGGCTGGCTTCCTCGCCCCAGGTGCGGTTGACCCGGGTGCCGCGCTGTACCGCCGGGCGCTGGGCGATGGCCTCTGCCCAGCGCTGCACATTGGCGTACTCGTGTACCGCCAGGAACTCGGCCGCGCCGTACAGGTTGCCGCGCACCAGCTGGCCATACCAGGGCCATACGGCGATGTCGGCGATGCTGTACGTATCGCCGCCCAGGTAGGCGCTTTCGCCCAGGCGCCGGTCGAGCACGTCGAGCTGGCGCTTGGCTTCCATGGTGAAACGGTTGATCGCGTATTCGAACTTTTCCGGCGCATAGACATAGAAGTGGCCGAAACCACCGCCCAGGTAAGGTGCAGAGCCCATCTGCCAGAACAGCCAGTTGAGGGTCTCGGTGCGCGCGGCCAGGTCCTGGGGCAGGAAGGCGCCGAATTTTTCCGCCAGGTACAGCAGGATCGCGCCGGACTCGAACACCCGTACCGGCGGTTCGACGCTGCGGTCGAGCAGGGCGGGGATCTTCGAGTTGGGGTTGACCTGCACGAAGCCGCTGCCGAACTGGTCGCCTTCACCGATACGGATCAGCCACGCGTCGTACTCGGCGCCGCCGTGACCGAGGGCCAGCAGTTCCTCGAGGAGGATGGTGACCTTGACCCCATTGGGCGTGGCCAGCGAGTAGAGTTGCAGCGGATGCTTGCCGGTGGGCAACGGCTTGTCGTGGGTGGGGCCGGCCACCGGGCGGTTGATGCTGGCGAACTGGCCGCCGGAAGGAGCCTCGAAGGTCCAGACCTTGGGCGGAACATAAGGGGGCTTGCTCATGGGAATCTCCTGGAGGGCGCGATGTGGCCGGGTAAGGACGTGGACAGCCTCTCTATGCCATGGGTTCGCCGTGCAGGGCAAATGCAATGCGTGCCCGCAGCGGATGCATGGCGCCTTGCAGGCGCACCGCTGTCGTTACAGCGACCGCGCCGAGGCCGGGGTCGGTGCGCTTGGCGCCTCTGGCTTTTTTGCCGGTTTCAGCCGCGATACCCCGAACAGCACCAGGACCAACCCGGCTACCTGGTACACGCTGATCGCCTCGCTGAGGATCAGCCATGAGGCCAGCATCGTCAGCACCGGCCCCAGGTTGCCCACCGCCGCCGTGTGCGTGGGCCCGAGGCGCTGGATCGCCAGCGCCACCCAGTAGATCGGCAGCACCGTGGAGAACAGCGCCATCAATGCCGCGTTGAGCCACACCGTGCCGGGCAGCTGCAGCAGCGGCGCGACATCGGCCACCAGCAGGTAGTGGGCCAGCACCATCAGCGAGGAGGCGGTGCCGCACAATCCGGCCAGGCGCATCGAATTCATGCGCTTGAGCATCATGCCGGTGCCCGAGTAGTACAGGGCATAGGTGACCGCGCTGGCGAACACCCACAGCGAGCCGACCAGTACCGCATTGCCGCCGCCCGCGGCGCCGATGTCGTGGACGAAGGCGATGCCCAGCCCGAGGTAGCACAAGCCCATGGCCGCCAGGGTGCGCAGGGTCGGGCGTTCGCGCTGGACGATGGCCTGGATCACCAGCACCAGGGTCGGGTAGGTGAACAGGATCAGCCGCTCGAGCCCGGCACTGATGTATTGCAGGCCGTAGAAGTCGAACAGGCTGGCCAGGTAGTAGCCGAACAGGCCGAGCAAGGCCACGCGCAGGCCGTCGCCGGCGCTCAGCGGCGCACCGCCCTGGCCACGGCTGGCCCACACCAGCCAGGCGAACAACGGCAGCGACAGGGCCATGCGCAGTGCCAGCAGGCTGATGGCGTCCACCGGGCCTGCGGCATAGGCGAGCTTGACGAAGATGGCCTTGAAACTGAAGCCCAGGGCGGCGAGTACGGCGTACAGGCTGCCGTTGGCAAGGGCGCGCTGGAGCGGGGCGGGCAGGCGGGTCATGGCGGGTCCGTGGCACAGAAGAAGTGCGGTTTATTCTGCGCAGAACGCAACCGCGCTAGAATCGCTTTTTCTCGAACATGGCGTTCTGATTTGGAGAAGCCTTGATGCACTTCGACCTGGCCGACCTGCGGCTGCTCGCCGCCATTGCCGCCACCGGTAGCCTGAGCAAGGCGGCGGCCACCTTCCCGGTGGCGGTATCGGCCGCCAGCACCCGCCTGCGCCTGTTCGAGGCGCGCAGCGGGTTGACCCTGTTCCTGCGCAAGGCCGACGGCATGCAGCTGACCCCGGCTGGGCGCCTGGTGCTGGAGTCGGCGCGGGGCGTGCTGGGCGAGGCGCAGAAACTGCAGGACACGCTGCGCGAACTCGCCGGCCAGCGGCGCATCACCCTGCACCTGGCGGCGTCCACCGTGACCAACAGCACCCTGTTGCCGGCCGTGCTCGGGCCGTTCCTGGCCGACTACCCGGAGGTCGACCTGCAACTGGTCGAGCACAAGAGCATCGATGTGCTGCGGGTGGTGCTGGCCGGGGAGTGCGAGATCGGCGTGTACGACGGCAACCTGGTCAACGAGGGCGTGGTATCGCTGCCGTTTCGCACCGAGCGCCTGGTGCTGCTGGTGCCGCTCGATCACCCGTTGGCCGGGCGCGGCCAGCTGCGCCTGGCGGACGCGCTGGGCTTTCCCTTCGTCTGCCTGCCCGCCGAGCGCGCCATGCAGCGCTTCGTCGAGGAGCTGGCGATGAACCTGGCCATGCCGCTGAAGGTGCGGGTACGCGCGCCCAGCTTCGAAGCCATCGCCCAGCTGGTGGCCCAGCACGCGGGTATCGCCATGCTGCCGGAAACGGCGGCCGTGCGCGCCGAACAGGAACTGGCGGTGCGCCGGGTGGCGCTGGAGGAGCGTTGGGCGACCCTGGAGTTGCGTATCTGCTTCCGCAGTTGGGAAGCGCTCAGCTCGCATGGGCGACAGTTGGTGAGCTTCCTCTCCGGGCAATGACGGGTGACTGTCGTCTGGTAGGCGGATGAATGGGTTATCCGTCCGAATGCCATCATTTGGATATCATTTATGCCTGTGCATTGGCCCTTGAACGCATACAATCACCGTTCTGAACGGTAACCCAGATACAGGCCACTTCCACCCATGGCGTTCGACGCTTCCACCATGCTGACCCTCACCATCGCCCTGGCCGCGGCCGCCGCGCTTTATCTGGCCGTGGAGTGGCGCAGCGTGCGCGAGTCCTCGCTGCTGTGCTGGAGCGCCAGCTTCGCCACCATCAGCGTCGGTTCCTCGCTGGCCTTGCTGCGTGGCAGCGGTTATCTGTTCATCGGCATCTGGTTCGCCAACGGCATGCTGGTGGCCGCCCATTGGCTGTTCCTGCTGGGGGTGTCACGCTTTACCGAAACCCGTCTGTCACGGCTCTGCTACCTGGCCCCGCTGGCCTGGCTGAGCCTGTTGCTGCTGCCGCAGTGGCCCACCTGGTCGAAGACCTTCCTGGTGGCCAACTCGCTGCTGGTCGCCGCGTTCACCCTGTACGCCAGCGCGTTGCTGCGCCCGCACGGCAAGTCGTTCAGCGTCGGCGCGGTGCAGTTGCGCTGCATCCTGCTGTTGCACGGGTTGTTCTACCTGGCCAAGACGCTGCCGGCGCTGCTGCCGGGAACGCTGATCGACCTGACCGCGTTTCGCGGGCAGATCATCCAGGTGTCGCTGGTGGAGGGGGCCATGGCGATCATGCTGATCGCCCTGTCGATGACCGGCACCGTGCGCTACCGCCGCGAGGAGCGCATCGAGCGCCTGGCCGCGCGCGATCCGCTGACCGCGCTGTACAACCGCCGCGCCCTGGAAATGCGCGCGGCGAGCCTGTTCAACGAGGTTTCCCCGGCAAACCCCGGGGCCTTGCTGCTGATCGACATCGACCACTTCAAGCTGGTCAACGACCTGCATGGGCATGCCGCTGGCGACCGTCTGCTGGTGGCCTTGAGCGAGATGATCCGGGCCATGCTGCCGGAGCGGGCGATCGCCGCACGGCTGGGTGGCGACGAGTTCGTCATCCTCCTGACCGGGGCTTCGCGCGACGCCATCCAGCGCCTGGCCGAAGCCTTGCGCCAGCAGTTCCAGGCCACCGCCGAACAGTCGTTCCGCACCCCCGAGGCGGTGACCCTGAGCATTGGCGCCAACCTGTTCGACCGCCCACCGGCCAGCCTGGCGGCGTTGATCGAGCAAGGCGACGTGCTGCTGTACGCCTCCAAGCGCAGCGGGCGCAACAGCCTGCAACTGGTGGACGGGCTGCGCGGCTGAACTACTTGTTGTTGATGCACTGCGACTGCACCGCGTAGCGCACGGTGCGCAAGGTGCCCTGGCTGTCTTCGAAGGTCATCAGCCGCGGCACCACCTCGCAGGTGCGCGGGTCGCCCGATTGGCGCACGAGGCGGGCAACGTCGAGCTTCATGCCGTAGCGGTAGTCGACGATCTCCGGCATGGGCTTCGCCCGTTTGGCCGCATAGGCCGCCACGGCCTGCTGGTGGTCCGCCAGCAGCTGTTCGCTGTCCAGCCTGGAAAAGCCGCTGGCCTGGGTCGAGAGGGAAAGCGCCAGCAGGGCGGCGGTCAGGGTCGGTCGTAGCATGGTCGTGCCTCCGAAAGGTTCGTTTCGCAGACCACGCTAGCGATGCCCGGCCAACAGGGGCATGACGGCCGGGTTACAGATATGAAAGCTGGGCGTGTACGCAGGTCCCCCGGTTGCGCATGACACGATTGTAATGCCCCCATCACCTTCCCGTTATCCGCCAGCGGCGAGCATCAGGCTCGGCCAATGGGGCTGGGTGCGTGCGCATCTGGCCAGACCAGGGATGCTCCAGCGCCAGGGCCTGACAACAAGAACAGCCGCAATCGAAGGAGCAGTGGATGAAGAGCAATCCGACACTTTCCCTGGCCGCCCTGGTGGCGCTGGCCGGCTTCGGCCCGGCGGCCTGGGCCGCAGAAGAGCAGAAGGAAGGGTTCATCGAAGGCAGCCGCCTGAGCGTGCTCAACCGCAATTACTATTTCAATCGCGACCATCGCGATGGCCCGGCCCCCACCTACAACAGCGGCAAGGACAGCGGCAATGGCTACTCCGAGGCCTGGGCCCATGCCGTGATCACCCGCTTCGAGTCCGGTTTCACCCAAGGCACGGTGGGCGTCGGGGTGGACGCCTTCGCCATGCTCGGGCTCAAGCTCGACACCGGTGGCGGGCGCAACGGTGGGCGCAGCTCGTTCGACGTGCTGCCGGTGGACCGCGATGGCCAGGCCCGCGACGAATACAGCAAGCTCGGCGGCGCGGCCAAGGTGCGCCTGTTCGACACCGTGCTGCGGGTGGGCGATGTGTTCCCGGTCAACCCGGTGGTGGCGGCCGGCGACTCGCGGCTGTTGCCGGAAAGCTTTCGCGGCGTGACGCTGGAGAACACCAGTGTGCAAGGCCTGACGCTGCAGGGCGGGCGCCTGCACGCCATGAGCCAGCCGGTGTCCAGCGACTTGCGCGACAACTTCGTGACGTTCTACGGCGGTCCGGTGGATTCACCGTGGATCGCCTACGGCGGTGGCGACTACGCGATCAACGAAAACGTCAGCGTCAGCCTGTTCGGCAGTCGCTTGAAGGATGTGTGGAACCAGTACTACGCCGGCACCAGCGTGACCTGGCCGCTGTCCGACGAGCTGGCGCTGATCGGCGGGTTCAATTTCTACAACGCCAGGGAGGAAGGGCGGCAGCGCCTGGGCCAGTTCGACAACGACATCTGGAGCGCCAAGCTCGGCGTGCGCTACGGCGCCCATACCCTGGCGCTGACCCACCAGCGCAACAACGGCGACGACGACTTCGACTACCTGCGCCAGTCCGATTCGATCTTCCTCGACAACTCCATCCAGTACAGCGACTTCAACTCGCCGAAAGAGCGCTCATGGATGCTGCGCTATGACCTGAACATGGCCGCCTACGGTGTACCGGGGCTGTCGTTCATGACCCGCTATGGCCGCGGCAGCGATGCCGACTACAGCCATGCCAACGCCTACTACATGCGCCGCGACGGCAACGGCGACCCGCTCACCGAGCAGAAGCGCTGGGAGCGCGACATCGAGGTCAAGTACGTGGTGCAGACTGGCGCGGCCAAGGACCTGGCACTGCGCGTGCGCCAGGCCACCACCCGGGCGACGGCCTTCGAGTCGGACCTGGACGAGGTGCGGGTGATCGTCGAGTACCCGTTGTCGATTCTCTGATCGGCACCTGTTCGACGGACGTGTTGCGGCCCCCGGCGATGAGGCCCGTACGGGAAACCTAACACCATGTTAGGAACGGCTGTTGATGGTCAGTGGCCGAACGCTTTCAGGCTGCCCTTGCGGCTCGCTTCATAGGCTTCCCGCGCCATGGGTTGTGCCTGCGGGTTGCCCAGGTCTTCCATTGCCAGCCGGTGGGTTTCCGGTGCCAGGTAGGCGGCCAGCGCGCACACGCAGGTGATGAGGAACGCCAGCCCGCCGACCACCAGCGGGATATTGTCCGAACCCGGCGGCGCGACCGCGGCGAACAACGCCGGCAGCATGGCGGTGATCATGGTGCCGAGGTTCTGCGCGATGGCCATGGCCGAGACCCGGTAGCGGGTGTGGAACAGCTCCGGATAGAAGCTCGGGAACACCGCGTTGTAGCCCTGGTAGACCATGCCCCACATGACGATCGAGGCGGCGAAGGCCAGCGGCACGTTCTGGATGCTGATCGCATACAGGTAGACGAACGCCAGCAGGCCCGAGCCCAGGCAGCCAGCGATCATGGTCGGGCGCCGGCCGATCCTGTCGCTGAGGTTGCCGACGAAGGGGATCACCAGCACCGCGACGATGTTGCCCACCACCGGGATCCACAGGTACACGCTCTTGTCGAAGCCGATACCGTAGGCCGGCTGCACCGCGTAGGCGGCGCCGAAGATGGTGGCGACCACCGGGATCACGTTCATCAGCGCCATGAACATCACCAGCACCATGTGCTTCCAGCTGTGGCGGAAGGCCTCGCTGATCGGCGACTTGGCCACCTTGTCCTGTTGCTCTTCCTGGACGAAGGCCGGGGTCTCGTGGACCTCCTTGCGGATGATGAAGCCAGCCACCAGCACCAGCGCGCTCATCAGGAACGGAATGCGCCAGCCCCAGTCGTTGAAGGCCTCGCTGGGCATGAAGTAGGCCAGCGGCAGGAACACCGCGGCGGCCATCACCTGGCCGGCCTGCACCCCTTGCAGGGTGTAGCTGGCGTAGTAGCCACGGCGGCCGAACGGCGCGTGTTCCATGATCATCGAGCTGGCGCCGGAGATCTCGCCGGCCACGGCGAAGCCCTGGACCAGGCGCAGCAGCACCAGCAGCGCCGGGGCCAGCAGGCCGACATCGTGGTAGGTCGGCAGCAGGCCCACGGCCATGGTCGACAGGCCCATGAGGAACATGCACAGCAGCAGCACGTTCTTGCGTCCGCGGGTGTCGCCCCAGTGGCCAAGCACGAAGGCGCCGACCGGGCGCGCCAGGTAACCCACGCCGTAGGTGGCCAGCGAGGCGATGATGGCCATCTTCGGGTCGGCGGACGGGAAGAAGATCTGCGGGAAGATCAGCGCCGCGGCCTGGGCGTAGATGAAGAAGTCGTAGTACTCGAGGGCAGAGCCGATCCATCCGCTGGCGGTGGCTTTCTTGGCTTGGGAGCTTGAGCGGGCCATGTTGTCTCCGTTGTTCTTGTCAGGGGCCGGATTGGTCAGCGCTTGAGGCGCGGGCAGGGGCTGTGTGGAGAAGACGAACGAGGCGGCGCGGATCGCAGGGCGAGCAAGGTGTGCATAGTTCGGTACCCGTTTTCTTGAACTTATTATGTGGTGACGTTGGGTAGTGCAGCGCAGGTTCCGCCGAACGACCGGCGTGGCGGCGAGAAGGGCTGGCGGGCCTGCGACTGGTGTTCATGGTTGTTCACGGGGGTGGGTGAAGCAATTCGCTGGAACGGGTTTTGTTCGGTAATCGAACAAAAAACTAACTGTTCCGTACAAAGTTCGTTGCCGGGGCGACTTTACCTGCGAATAATCGATCGTGCCAGGCCTCACTCAATAACAAGGAACACCCGCCATGCACCGTTCGATCGCCACCGTTTCCTTGAGCGGCACCCTGCCGGAAAAACTCGAAGCCATCGCCGCCGCCGGTTTCGACGGCGTCGAGATCTTCGAGAACGATCTGCTGTACTACGCCGGCAGCCCCCGCGAGGTGCGCCAGTTGTGCGCCGACCTGGGGCTGGCCATCACCCTGTTCCAGCCGTTCCGCGATTTCGAGGGCTGCCGCCGTGACCGCCTGCGCAAGAACCTCGACCGCGCCGAGCGCAAGTTCGACCTGATGCAGGAACTGGGCACCGACCTGGTGCTGGTGTGCAGCAATGTCCAGCCAGACGCCCTGGGCGATGAACAGCTGCTGGTGGATGACCTGCGCCTGCTCGCCGAGCATGCCGGCGCGCGGGGCCTGCGCATCGGCTACGAGGCCCTGGCCTGGGGTCGCCACGTCAATACCTGGCAACAGGTGTGGAACCTGGTGCGCCAGGCCGACCACCCGGCGCTGGGGGTGATCCTCGACAGCTTCCATACGCTGTCGCTCAAGGGCGACCCCAGCGGTATCCGCGATATCCCCGGCGAGAAGATCTTCTTCGTGCAGATGGCCGACGCGCCGATCCTGGCCATGGACGTGCTGGAGTGGAGCCGGCACTTCCGCTGCTTCCCCGGGCAGGGGGAAATGGACCTGGCGGGCTTCCTCGCGCCGATCCTGGCCAGCGGCTATCGCGGCCCGTTGTCGCTGGAGATCTTCAATGACGGTTTCCGCGCGGCGCCACCCCGGCAGAACGCCGCCGATGGCCTGCGCTCGCTGCTGTACCTGGAGGAAAAGACCCGCCGTCAGCTCGAGCGCGAGGCGCGGGCGGTCGAGCCGGGCGTGCTGTTCGCGCCGCCGGCCGCCAGCCGCTACGACGGCGTGGAGTTCCTCGAGTTCGCCGTCGACGAGGCGGTCGGCGCACGCCTGGGCGCATGGCTCAAGCGCCTGGGCTTCGCCGAGGCCGGCGAGCACCGCAGCAAGGCCGTGCGTCTGCTGCGCCAGGGCGATATCAACATCGTCCTCAACGGCGAACCTTATTCGTTTGCCCACAACTTCTTCGAAGCCCATGGCCCGTCGCTGTGCGCCACGGCGTTGCGGGTCAACGCTGGCCAGGACGCCCTGCAGCGCGCCATGGCCTACCGTGGCCAGCCGTTCCGCGGCCTGGTCGGCCCCAACGAGCGCGAGATCCCGGCGGTGCGCGCACCGGACGGCAGCCTGTTGTACCTGGTGCAGCCCGATGGCAACGGCCAGACCCTCTACGACACCGATTTCCGCCTGGACCCGACAGCCCGCGCCAGTGGTGGCCTCAAGCGTATCGACCACATGGCCCTGGCGTTGCCGGCCGAGGCCCTGGACAGTTGGGTGCTGTTCTACAAGAGCCTGTTCGACTTCACCGCCGACGACGAGGTGGTGTTGCCCGACCCCTATGGCCTGGTCAAGAGCCGTGCCCTGCGCAGCCATTGCGGCACCCTGCGGCTGCCACTGAACATCTCGGAGAACCGCAACACCGCCATCGCCCATGCCCTGGACAGCTATCGCGGCTCTGGCGTGCATCACGTCGCCTTCGACTGCGACGACATCTTCCGCGAGGTGGCCAGGGCCAAGGAGGCCGGCGTGCCGTTGCTGGAGATCCCGCTGAACTACTACGACGACCTGGCGGCGCGCTTCGACTTCGACGACGAGTTCCTCAGCGAGCTGGCGTACTACAACGTGCTGTACGACCGTGATGCCCAGGGCGGCGAGCTGTTCCACGTGTACACCGAGCCGTTCGAGGGGCGTTTCTTCTTCGAAATCCTGCAGCGCAGGGGCGGCTATGCCGGCTATGGCGCGGCCAACGTGGCGGTGCGCCTGGCAGCGATGGCCAAGGCGCGCAGCGGGGCAGGGCGCAAGGTGGTGTTGTGAGCCAGGGCCTTGCCCGGCGACGGGGCCCCTAGGCCAAACCTGAGCAGCCGACCAACACCGCGCTTCCCAGCATCGCCCGGCTCACGGATAATCGCCCGGATTACTACAACGAGCCTGTGAGTCGGTATGAGTGATTCGGTCGTCAAGCCTGAAGTCGAAGGCCTGCGCAAGACGCGCAAGAACAATCCGGAAAAGACCCGCGAGAACATTCTCCAGGCCGCCATCACCGAGTTCGTCCAGCAGGGCCTGGCGGGTGCCCGGGTCGATGCCATCGCCGAGCGCACCGCCACCTCCAAGCGCATGATCTACTACTACTTCGGCAGCAAGGAGCAGTTGTACGTCGAGTGCCTGGTCAAGCTCTACGGCGACATCCGCAAGACCGAGCACAGCCTGGACCTCGACTCGCTGGCGCCCGAGCAGGCGATCCAGCGCCTGGTGGAGTTCACCTTCGACCACCACGCCAACAACGTCGATTTCGTGCGTATCGTCTGCACCGAGAACATCCACTACGGCGAGTACGTCAAGCAGTCGCCGGTGATCCGCGAGATGAGCAGCATGGTGCTCGACGCGCTGGGCAAGATCCTCGCCCGTGGCGTTGCCCAGGGCGTGTTCCGCCCCGGCATCGAAGTGATCGACCTGCATATGCTGATGAGCTCGTTCTGCTTCTACCGGGTGTCCAACCGCCATACCTTTGGCGACATCTTCCAGATCGACCTGTCCGACGAGCAGATCAAGCAACGCCATAAGCAGGTGATCTGCGAGGCGGTGATGCGTTACATCAAGGCCTGAATGCAGGCGCGGGGCAGCCTTGCTCCCTAGTTCGTGGGAGCGGACTTGCCCCGCAATTAACTCTCTGGCGACTAGAACCTGGCGAAATGCGCCTGCATCCGCGCGGCATCCGCCGGGCGCCCACTGAACAGCTCGAACGCCTTGACCGCCTGGAACACCGCCATGGTGCCGCCATCGAGGGTGCGGCAGCCCAAGGCCCGGGCCTGGCGCAACAACTCGGTCTCCAGCGGGAAATAGATGATCTCCGCCACCCATAGCCGTGCGTGCAGCAACGCCGGCGGCAAGGGAGTGCCCGGCAGCTTGGCCATGCCCACCGGCGTGGTGTTGACCAGGCCATCGGCGCCGGCCAGGGTCTCGCCCAGATCGCTGCCGAGCATGGCACGGCCAGCGCCGAAGCGCTGCGTGAGATTGTCCACCAGCGCCTGGGCACGGGCCGGGTCCACCTCGAACACGTGCAGTTGCTCGACGCCTTCGGCCAACAGTGCGTGAGCCACCGCCGCGCCCGCGCCTCCCGCGCCCAACTGCACCACGCGCCGTCTGGCCACCCCGGGCAGGCCCCGGCGCAGACCTTCGGCGAAGCCCAGGCAGTCGGTGTTGTGGCCGACCCGCCTGCCATCACGCAGCACCACGGTGTTCACCGCGCCAATACCACGGGCCTCGTCCGACAGTTCGTCGAGCAACGGCAGGATCGCCTGCTTGAACGGGTAGGTGATGTTGAGCCCGCTGAACCCGGTGCGTTGGGCCGCGTCGAGCAACGCGGGCAGGGCGCTGTCGTCCAGGCCTAGCTGGTCGGCGTCGATCAGCCGGTACAGGTAGCGCAGCGCCTGGGCGTCGCCTTCGTGTTCGTGCAGCGCCGGCGTGCGCGAAGCCTGGATGCCACGGCCGATGAGGCCGGCAAGGATACCTTGGGCGCTCATGCCGCGTGCTCGCGCAGCTGTTCGCTGAAGTAGCCCAGGGCCATGCGGTAGCCCTGGCTGCCAAGGCCGCAAATGACTCCCACGGCGATGCTGGAGACGAACGACAGGTGGCGGAACGGCTCGCGCTTGTGCACGTTGGACAGGTGCACCTCGATCACCGGCAACTCGCAGGCCACCAGGGCATCGCGGATGGCCACCGAGGTGTGGGTCCAGGCGGCGGGGTTGATCACGATGCCGTGGCAGCGGCCACGGGCGGCGTGAATCCAGTCGAGCAGCTCGCCTTCGTGGTTGGTCTGGCGGAACTCCAGTTCCAGGCCCAGCTCGCGAGCGCTGGCGGCGCACAGGCTGGCCAGGTCGGCGAGGGTTTCATGGCCGTACTGGGCGGGTTCGCGGGTGCCCAGCAGGTTGAGGTTGGGGCCGTTGAGCACGAGTATTCGGGGTGTCATGGCGGGTATCGCTTTGTTGTTTTTGAATAGCTCGATATTTGTACTATCTGGTTAGTTTCGTCAAATCCCGGAGAGTTGAAAACGGGCGATTATCGAACTCGCGCTGCTGGCTTTGTCGCGGGGCAAGGGGCCAGAAAACACAGCGACCATGCCCGAGCAAAACACTCGGCTAAGCTTGTCTTCCAGGCGCACGGAATGACCAAAACGGGAGAGCACATGAACATCCAAAAAACGCCCAGATGGGCATTGGCGGCCCTCACCCTGGCCCTGGGGCTGCATGCCCACGCCGCCGACAGCAAGCGCGTCGATGTGCTGCTGGTGGGCGGCGGCATCATGAGTTCCACCCTGGCGGTGTGGCTCAACGAGCTGGAGCCGGGTTGGTCGATGCAGATGGTCGAGCGCCTGGACAAGGTGGCCGAGGAAAGCTCCAACGGCTGGAACAACGCCGGCACCGGCCACTCGGCGCTGGCCGAACTCAACTACACGCCGGAGAAGGACGGCAAGATCGACATCAGCAAGGCGGTGGAGATCAACGAGTCGTTCCAGGTCACCCGTCAGTTCCTCGCCTGGCAGGTCAAGCAGGGCGTGCTGAAGAACCCGCGCTCGTTCATCAACACCACCCCGCACATGAGTTTCGTCTGGGGCGATGACAACATCCGCTTCCTCAAGAAGCGCTACGAGGCGTTGCAGGCCAGCCCGCTGTTCAAGCCGATGCAGTATTCCGAGGACCACGCGCAGATCGCCAAATGGGTGCCGCTGATGATGCAAGGGCGCGACCCCAATCAGAAGCTCGCCGTCACCTGGACGCCGATCGGCACCGATGTCAATTTCGGCGAGATCACCCGCCAGTACGTGGGCTACCTGCAGACCCGGCCGAACTTCGACCTCAAGCTGTCCAGCGAGGTGCAGGACATCACCCGCAACGACGACGGCAGCTGGCACGTCGAGTACAAGAACCTCAAGGATGGCGGCACCGCGACCACCGACGCCAAGTTCCTGTTCATCGGTGCCGGCGGCGCCGCGTTGCACCTGCTGCAGAAGTCGGGCATCGACGAGGCCAAGGACTACGCCGGCTTCCCGGTGGGCGGCTCGTTCCTGGTCACCGACAACCCGGCCATCGCCCAGCGCCACATGGCCAAGGCCTACGGCATCGCCGCCACCGGCGCGCCGCCCATGTCGGTGCCGCACCTGGACACCCGGGTGCTCGACGGCAAGCGCATGATCCTGTTCGGGCCGTTCGCCACCTTCTCCACCAAGTTCCTCAAGGAGGGCTCGCTGCTCGACCTGTTCGCCAGCATGTCGCTGCACAACACCTGGCCGATGGTGCGGGTGGGGGTGCGCGAGTTCGACCTGGTGCAATACTTGATCGGCCAGTTGATGCAGTCCGATGATGACCGCTTCGCCGCCTTGCAGACCTACTTCCCCGAAGCGAAGAAGGAAGACTGGCGCCTGTGGCAGGCCGGGCAGCGGGTGCAGATCATCAAGAAGGACGACAACCTGGGCGGGGTGCTGAAGCTGGGCACCGAGGTGGTCACCGCCAAGGACGGCAGCATCGCCGGGTTGCTCGGCGCCTCGCCGGGCGCCTCGACCGCGCCGCCGATCATGCTCGATCTGCTGAACAAGGTGTTCAAGGACAAGGTGGCCACGCCTGAGTGGCAGGCAAAGATCAAGCAGATCATCCCGTCCTACGGCATCCGCCTGAACGAGCACCCCGACAAGGTCCAGGAAGAGTGGACCTATACCAGCGAACTCCTGCAACTGGCATCGCCCAGCGAGGTGGCCGCGCCCTGAGCGGCTGCCCGCTCGCCGGCAAGCCGGCTCCCACAGCACGGCACCAGACTGCAGGTCGGCGCGGTCGGTGTGGGAGCCGGCTTGCCGGCGATGCGTCGCGTCAGCGGCGCTTGGGTTTGCCAGGAACGATAGCCAACCTGTCAGGTTGAACCGGTCGACAGCGGTTGCATCTTTTTTCACCCTCACCGTAAACACCCGAGTGTGCCACTGCTCAACCTCCGGACTGCTCCCACCCGTAGCGTCTGGCCCCGCCTCCATCGCCTGCGCGTAAGCCTGAAAAAACGCCTCCCGACACCCGAGTCTTTGCCCGTCGAACTCCCGATGTTTTTTCCTTTGCCTGTCACCACAAGCTGCGAATGTTGGCCCCGTGGACAGGCCTCAGCCCCTCTGGATCAGGGTATACGGCCTGTGGCCACGGCAATGCGCGACCCACTCAACGTATGAACACGACGATAGGAGATTGCTTCATGTTTAAGCGTACTGTGATCGCCGCCTCCCTGGTGGCTGCTACCCTGGCTTCGGCCCAATCCATGGCTGCTGTTGTCGGTGGCGGCGCCACCCTGCCGGAAAACCTCTACAACGGCACCTCGAGCCTGCCGCGCCTGCTGCCGGCCGACTTCAGCTACACCGGTGTCGGCAGCGGTGGCGGCAAGACGGCGTTCCTGACCAACGCAGCGGCCTCGATCAACCAGCCAGCCGGCACCAACGTCGACTTCGCCGGCAGCGACTCGGTGCTGAGCGCTTCGGAGCTGTCGACCTACAACAGCAGCAAGGCCGCCACCTGGGGCAAGCTGGTGCAGATCCCATCGGTGGGCACCTCCGTTGCCATTCCCTACAAGAAGTCGGGCGTGACCAACCTGCAACTGACCGGCGCCCAGCTGTGCGGCGTGTTCTCCGGTACTACCACCACCTGGGGCCAGCTGCTGGGCACCGCCGACGCCACGCCGATCAAGGTCATCTACCGTTCCGGCAGCAGCGGCACCACCGAGCTGCTGTCGCGCTTCCTGGCTGACTCCTGCCCATCGTCCTTCGTGGTCAGCAGCACCTTCACCACCGCCAACGTCGGCAGCGAACCGGCCACCTGGCAAGCCGTCGCCGGCAGCGCCGACGTGGTCAACGCGGTCAACGCCACCGATGGCACCATCGGCTACGTCAGCCCTGACTTTGTCGCCACCGGCAACAACGCCGTGGTCGCCCGTGTCAGCAAGAACGCCATGGCCGCCGGCACCGCGCCACTGCCAACCGCCGCCAACGCCCGCACCGCCCTGGGTACCGCTGTCGCCCCGAGCACCGCCGCCGACCGCGCCGACCCAAGCAAGTGGGTACCGATCTTCAACGCCGGTGGCGTGGTACCGACTTCGGGCTACCCGATCGTCGGCTACACCAACCTGCTGGTCGGCCAGTGCTACCAGACCGCCGCCGATGCCACCGCCATCCGTAGCTTCCTGAACGATCTGTACACCGGTGCCAAGGCCGCCACCATCGCCCAGCACTCCTTCGTCAGCCTGCCGGCCGCCTACGCCGCCGAGATCAAGAAGGTGTTCCTGGACAACGGCTACAACGAAGGCACCGACATCGCCAACGCTTCGGTCTGCAACGGTATCGGCCGTCTGTAAGCATCACGCGAAGCGCCAGGCCCGCAACGGGCTGACAACCGACGGTGGCCGGCACGGCACCGTCGGTTTTCGCGTGTGCGCGTACCCCAGGCAGATGAACTTTGCATGACAAAACTTCGGTCCGCGCCCGGGCCGACTGCCTTATGGCAAAGCGGCATCACCGCCGCACCGACCTGCCTTCCATGACCCTGCACAAGGAACCCTGCAATGTCGCGCGGCCAGCACCAGCCAGACCTACCAGCCACCGTCGCCCACCAGCGTCGCCAGCCTGCAGGCCACGCGCCGATGCTGCTCAAGCCCCTGGCCCAGGCCATCGCGCTGCTGATGCTGGCGGGCACGGCCCAGGCCGCGCAGCCGTTCAGCTCGGCCTGGTTCGCGGCCAAGGGCGCCGCGCCCGCGGCCGGTGGCGGCGCTGCAGGCGGCCAAGTGCAGCTGCCCGGCGCGCCGCCACCGCTGGCCCAGCAGCAGCGCCTGCAGCAGCGGTTCCAGCGCTCCCTGGGCAACCTCGACAACACCGTGGCCGCCATCGCCGCGCAGCAGGCGGCGCAGGCCGCCGGCCGCACCCTGGCGCAGGTGCAGCCGCAGACCGTGCCCAACGGCCTGGGCGAGGGCGGCCTGAAGGTCGACGAGAACCCGCTGACCAAGGGTTGGCAGAACGCCAAGGCGCCGCAGCAGAGCCAGGTGGGCGGCAAGACCCAGGTGTTGATCGAACAGACCGCCGACAAGGCGATCCTCAACTGGGAGACCTTCAACGTCGGCCGCGATACCACGGTCAAGTTCGACCAGCAGGCGCAGTGGGCGGTGCTTAACCGGGTCAACGACCCCAATGCCCGGCCGAGCCAGATCCACGGCCAGATCGAGGCCCAGGGCACGGTGATGCTGGTCAACCGCAATGGCGTGGTATTCAACGGCAGCAGCCAGGTCAACGTGCGCAACCTGGTGGCGGCGGCGGCGCAGGTCAGCGACGAGCAGTTCCGCGAGCGCGGGCTGTATGTAGACAGCAACGGCAGCCAGGCCACCTTCACCCAGGCCGGCGGCAAGGTCGTGGTGCAACGGGGCGCGCAACTGCAGACCCGCGCCCCAGCCACCTCCACCGAGGGCGGCGGCTATGTGCTGCTGCTGGGCAGCGAGGTGAACAACGAAGGCCAGATCATCACGCCCCAGGGCCAGTCAGCGCTTGCCGCCGGTGACGACTTCTACATCCGCCGGGGCAGGGGCACCCAGGCCAATGCCTTCTCCACCACCCGTGGCAACGAGGTCGCCAGCAGCCTGAAGCCCGGCAGCAGCGCCGGCAGCGTGGTCAACAACGGACTGATCCAGGCGGCGGGCGGTGATATCACCCTGACCGGCCATGCCGTGCGCCAGGACGGCGTGGCCCTGGCCAGCACCACGGTGGATCGGCGCGGCAGCATTCACCTGCTCAACTCGGCCAGTGACGCCAGTGGCACGGTGAGTTTCGGCAAGGGCAGCGTCACTGCCGTACTGCTCGACGACAGTCAGGCCCTGGACAGCCAGCGCGAGGCCTCGCGGCAGAGTGTGGATGGGGTCAGCGGCAACAATGCCACGGGCCGCTTCGACAACCTGAGCAAGGTCATCGACCGCCCCGAGCAGTCGCGGGTGGAGGTGGTCAGCGGCGGCACCGTGCATTTCCAGGAAGGCGCCCTGACCCTGGCCACCGGCGGTCAGGTGGCCGTCAGTGCCGGGCTGCGCAGCCTGGTGGACGATGGCGCGCGCATCGACGTGGCCGGGGCCCTCGGGGTCAAGGTGGCGATGGAAAGCAATGTCATCAAGATCAATGTGCAGGGCAACGAACAGCGCGATGCGGCCGGCAACCGTGACAAGGGCGGCCTGATCAACCGCGATGTGTGGGTGGACGTGCGTGAGCTGGTGCATGTCGAGAAAGGCATCAACGGCTATGCCAGCGAGCGCTGGTACACCGCCGGTGGCCTGCTCGAGGTGGGCGGTTACCTGGGCACGCGCAACCACAGCGTCGGCGAGTGGATGGCCCAGGGCGGCACGGTGACCTTCACCGGCCAGGACCTGGTGACCCGCGCCGGCGCCGAGATCAACCTGTCCGGCGGCACCCTGGCGGTGCAGGACGGCTACATCCGCCAGAGCTGGCTGCGCGGTGAGGACGGTCGCCTTTACGAACTGTCGAAGGCCCCGGGCGACCTGCTCTACACCGGCCTGTACAACGGCTACGAGGCGCACAGCGCGCGCTGGGACCAGACCCGCACCTTCTACAATCCGCTGATTGCCCCCGGCCAGCGTTACGAGCAGGGTTATACCGTGGGGCGCGACGCCGGCAGCCTGGTGGTGGCGACCCAGAGCGCGCTGCTCGACGGCCAGCTGATCGGCCAGACCTGGCAGGACGAGCGCCAGGTGCAGGCGCCGGTTCGCGGGCGCGACGGCTATCGCCAGGTGCACACCGCCCGGGCCCAGGGCGCGCAACTGGTGATCGGCCAACAGCTGCCCGGCTACCTCAGCGACGCCAAGGAGCTGGGCTTCAGCCTGACCCCGGTCATGCAGCAGGTGCTGATACGCCAGGGCACCGGGGGGCAGAGCGCCGACGTCGGCCTGCAGGCACCTTTGGACGAGCGGCGCCGTGGCCAGCTGGCACTCGACAGCGACTGGCTCAACGGATTGGAACTGGGTGGTTTGAGCGTTGCCGCCCAGCGGCGCATCGAGGTCGATGATGCCGTGCGCCTGGCCGATGGCGGCAGCCTGACGCTCTATACCCCGCAGGTCCAGGTCAATGCCGACCTGACCGCCAGGGGCGGGCAGATGGTCCTGGGCGATGTGCTCCGCCAGCGTGTTCTCGCCAGCCTGCAGGACCAGGCGCTGGCCACCCCGGCAGGGCTGCGCGCGCAGGTCGGCGTGGCCGCCGGGGTGCGCCTGGATGTCAGCGGTCTGCGCAGCGAGGGCACGGACCCAGGCGAGCGCGCCTGGCGCAACGGTGGCAGCCTGAGCCTGCGCAGCAGCGGCGATGTGCTGCTGGACAGCGGCAGCGTGCTGGACGTGTCCGGCGGTGTGGTACGCCGCGAGGGCAACCGCCTGCTCGGTGGCAGTGGCGGCAACCTGACCTTGCAGAGCAGCGCGCTGGACAACACCGGTACCGGGCGCATGCGCCTCGACGGCGAGCTGCGCGGCTACGGCAGCAGTGGCGCAGGCACCCTCACCGTGGCCGCCGAGCGGGTGAGCGTGGGGGGCAGCGCGCAGGGCGAGACCGGCGTGCACCTGGCCGAGGATTTCTTCAACCGTGGTTTTGCGCATTACGCCATCACCGGCAACCATGGCCTGAGTGTGGCCGCCGGCAGCCGTATCGACGTCACCCGACCGGTGGAGCAGCTCGACGCCAGCCGGCCGCTCGGCGATCCGGCGCTGATCGTGTTGGCGCCGCTGTTGGCGCAGAACGCGGTGGCTGGCCAGCTGGAGCCGCGCGCCGGCGCGAGCCTGGCCCTGGCGGCGGGTGATAGCCGCTTCGACCAGGCGAGCCGTGAAGCGGCGGTGCTCGAGGTCGGGCGCGGCGCGACGATCAGCGTTGACCCCTTGCAGTCCATCAGCTTGACCAGCACCGCGCAGTTGAACCTGAACGGTACCCTCAATGCCTGGGGCGGCAGTGTCAGCCTGCTGCAGCAATGGTTGCCGACCATGGACTCCGGCGTGACGGAAGGGGCGCACCAGCGCTCGATCCGCCTGGGTGACCAGGCCCTGATCGATGTGTCCGGGCGGGCGGTCACCGCCCTGGATGCGCAAGGTCGCCGTTATGGGCGGGTCGACGCTGGCGGCAGCATCGTCATCGGCGGGCAGATCGACCATGACCAGGGCACCAGCAACGGCGCCTACCTGTTCCTGGACATGGCCGATGGCGCTCGCCTGCGCGCCGATGGTGCTCAGGCCACGCTGGATATCCGTGGCCAGGGGCCGTTGGCCATGGCCAGCAACGGTGGGCGCATCAGCCTGGCATCGAGCCACGGGCTACGCCTGAACGGCGGCTTCAGCGCCGCTTCCGGTGGTCTCGGCGCCGCAGGCGGAAGTCTGGAGGTGGCGCTGGATAGCGGTCTCTACCTCAACGGTAGCCTGGTCGACGGAGTCAAGGCTCCCCGCGAGCTGGTCCTTGCCCAGGGCGCGGCCAACGTCGAGGACGGCACGCTGCGCTATGGCCAGGGAAGGCTAGACGTCGCCAGGATCAACGCAGGGGGTTTCGACAGCCTCTCGCTGCTCAGCGACGGCGTGGTGGCGTTCGACGGTGACCTCGACCTGCGCATGGCCCGCAGCCTGCAGCTGTACACCGGCTCGCTGGTGCTGGCCCAAGGGAGCGCCGGCGACGCCCGCGTCCACCTGCAAGCGCCCTATGTGCGGCTTGCCGGCAGCAACCATCACAACACGGATGCCGCGATCCGGCCGACAATCAAGGGCGGGCTGTCCACGCAGGACAGTACGGCGCAGCTACAGGTCGATGCTCATCTGCTGGATCTGCGCGATGCGCTGACCTTGGGCGCTCATGGCAGCCTGGCCTTGACCGCGGGGCGCACGCTGGACTTCGACCGCCGTGGTTTCGTCCTGGGCAGCCTGCGCAGCGAGGGTGACCTGCGTGTGCTGGGCAAGGTCAACGATGGTATCGACCGTACTCTGTTGCGCAGTAATAGCGACCTGGAACTGCTCGCCGCGCAGATCTACCCGACCACCGGCGCCTTCGGCCAGATCGAGACGGGCAGCGACGCCACCTTGCGCATCGGCAGGGCCGGGCAAGGCACACCCGACCAGCCATTCTCGGTGTTCGGCCGGCTGGCGCTGGTCGCCGGCAAGGTCGAGCAGGGCGGTGTGCTGCGCGCGCCCCTGGGCGGGCTGTCGCTGGGGCAGGAAACGGGGGGCACCAAGTCCGTCACCCTGCTGCCGGGCAGCATCACCTCGGTCAGCGCGGCAGGGCTGGTCATGCCTTATGGCGGGACGGTGGATGGCCTGAGCTACCTGTTCGGAGGCCAGGCGGTGAAGTTGCTGGGCGCGGCGGGCGACAGCCTGTATGGGGTATCGCTCAACGGCAAGTCCATCGACATCCGCCAGGACGCGCTGATCGACCTGTCCGGAGGCGGCACGCTGACCGGCGCCGGCTTCGTTTCCGGGCGTGGCGGCTCTACCGACGCCCGCTACCATCCGCTGATGCAACTCGATGGCGAGGGCCGCCTGGTCCTGCCCACGCTGGGCAGCAACCCGGTCTACGCCATTGTGCCGAGCTTCACCGGCCCTTATGCGCCGGTGACCGGCGAGGCCGGCGTGACGGCGCCGGGGATCGGCCAGCAGATCACCCTGGATGGCAGCGTTCCTGGCCTGGCGGCGGGCACCTACACCTTGCTGCCGGCCAGCTTTGCGCTGCTGCCGGGGGCGTTCCGGGTCGAGCTCAATGGCCTGGCCATGGCCGGGGGCAGCGCTGCCAGCCTGGCGATGCGCAACGGCTCCTGGACTACCACGGGCAGCCTGTCAGTGGCCAACACCGGTATCCGCCAGCCGCTGTCGAGCCAGGTGATCCTGACCTCGGGCGACGTGCTGCGGCGCTATTCGCAGTACAACGAAACCTCCTACGCGGCCTTCGCCCGTGCCGATGCCGTGGCCAAAGGCGTGCCGCGCGCGGCGATCGAGGCCGATGGCAAGTGGCTGAACCTGCGGGTGCAGGGCAACAACGAGGCCGCCAGTACCTTGCGTGTCGCCGGTCGGGTGAACTTCGCCGCCGCCGAAGGCGGTCATGCCGGCAGCGCGGCGGTGTTCGGCGCCCGTGGTCTTGAAGTGGTGGCCGATGGTGGCGCCGGCCAGGCCATTGGCGAGAACATCGCGGTGCTGTCGGCCCGCGAGCTCAATGCCCTGCAGGCACCCCGGCTGACCTTGGGCGGCCGCGCCAATGTGCTCTACGGCCAAGGCGGCAACCAGATGACCTTCCTTGAAGGCACCAGCGATATCTGGGTGCGTTCGGGCGCCGAGCTGCGGGTCGGCGAGGTGTTCCTGACCACCAACGATCCGCGCGGTGGCATCGTCGTCGAGCAGGGGGCCGGTATCGTTACCCTTGGCCGTGGCGCGGTGCCCTTCGGCGCCGATGACGGCTACTTCATCAACAGCAATGGCCGCGCCTTGCTGGCGGTGTCCAATGGCCGACTGGAAGTGGTGTCCTCGCCGCTAACCACCAGCGGGGCACCGGGCTCGATTGTCATTGGCGGCTGCAGTGCCGGCGGTTGCCAGGGCACCACCCGGCTGTACTCGGAAGGCTCGTTGTTCGCCGCTACCGACAAGACCTTCAGTCTCGGTGATGGCGTGGCCTTCGGCACCCGCCACCTGGGCCTGTCGGTCGGGCGCATCAACGTCGGCAGCGCCGAGGCGCTGGCCCAGGCCCTGGCCAACGGGGTCCTGGGTCAGGGCCTGACCCTCAACCAGCAGGTGCTCGACCGCCTGCTGCAGGGCAGCCCGGCCGATGGCGTACCAGCGCTGGAGACCCTGACGCTGGCGGCGTCTGATTCGCTGAACTTCTTCGGCACCACGGCGCTCGACACCTACGACCCGGTAACCGGCAAGAACCGCTTGCAGGCCCTGGTCCTCGGGGTGCCGGCCATCCATGGCAGTGGTCTGGCCGGCGACCAGGCGACCATCCGCACCGAGCGTCTGATCTGGAGCGGTGCCCGCAACACCGCAGGGGCGCCGATCGCGGGTGGGGCCGGCAGTGGCGATGGCGTGTTGGCCATCCGCGTCAAAGACCTGGAGTTCGGCTATGGCGCCAACAGCCAGCCCGACGGCAGCGTCGAGATGGCGCGCCAGATCCTGGGCTTCAGCCGCGTGGAACTGCACGCCAGCCACCAGGTGACGGCCAACCACAAAGGCAGCCTGCTGATTCATCACCGCCGTGGCGACTACCAGGCCGGCGGCGGCTTTGCCTACAGCGGTGGCGACCTGCTGGTGGACACGCCGTTGTGGACCGGCACCGCCGGTTCGCTCAACCGCATCGAGGCCGGTGGCACCCTGCGTGTGCAGGGCGGTGCGGGTACGCTGGCCAGCGGTCGTGAGGCGTTGGGGGCCGAGTTGAGTCTCAAGGCGCGACAACTGCTGGTCGATGGCACCTTCAGCCTGCCCAGCGGCCGCCTGACCTTGCAGGCCGTGGACGACCTGCGTCTGGGCGACGCCGCGCGGGTGGACCTGGCCGGGCGCACCCTGACCTTCAATGATGTGACCCAGTACAGCTGGGGCGGCGAGCTGGTGCTCGGCAGCCAGTTCGGCAACATTCACCAGGCCGCCGGCGCGCTGATCGACCTCAGCGCCCGCAACAACCGCGCCGGTCGCCTGAGCGCCATCGCCCTGGGTGAGCAGGGCGGGGGCGTCGAGTTGCTCGGCCGGATTCTTGGTGCGGCCGGCGGCCAGTATGATGCCGCCGGCACTCTGGTCCCTTACGCGGGCGGGGCAGTCGATATCCGTGCCCGGCACCTGGACGACTTTACCGGATTGAACCAGCGCCTGAACCGGGACCAGGTGTTCGGCGCGCGCAGCTTCCAGATCAAGCAGGGCGACCTGGTGATCGGCGACGAGCTCAAGGCACGGCAGATCAACGTGTCGCTGGATCATGGCCAGCTCAGGGTCGAGGGCCATGTCGATGCCAGCGGCGAGCAGGTCGGCAGCATCCGCCTGGCCGCCGGACGTGGCCTGACCCTCGGCGCCGGGGCGTTGCTCGACGCCCACGGCAGTGTGCTGCGGGTCGACAGCTACGGCGCGATCATCGATGCGCCGAACCGTGCCGTGGTCGAGCTCAACAGCGGCCAGGGCCAGTTGACCCTGGCCAGCGGCGCGCGCATCGACCTGCGTCACGGCACTGCTTCCGGGCAGGGCGATGGTCGGCCACGGGGCACCCTGGAGCTGATCGCCCCGCGCCTGGGCAGCGATACGGCGGGCGACATCGCCATCGACGTGCGTGGTCCGGTGGACATTCTCGGCGCGCGCTCCATCGCCGTGATCGGCAACCAGCGCTACACCGACGCGGCGCCGGGCGGCACCTCGGCCAGTGGCCGGCCGATCCAGCTCATCGACCAGGACTACCTGACCCGCAAGCACGACCTGAGTGTGCTGTTCATCGACAACCTGCTGCGCAACCGCGACCTGCTCGATGTGCGCCTGGCCGGGCTGAACAACGCCCGCTACGCCCAGGCCCTGCACCTGCGACCGGGCGTGGAGATCGCCACGGTCGATGCCGGCACCGACCTGGTGGTGCAGGGCGACCTGGACCTGTCCGGCCATCGCTACGCCAGCCTCAACCCGCTGACGCCGAAGACTGCCGTTCACGGCTCGGGCGAGGTGGGCAACCTGGTACTGCGCGCCGGCGGCAACCTGGAGGTGTATGGCAGCATCAGCGACGGCTTCATGCCGGTGGACCTGGCCACCGACGACACACGCACGGACGGCAAGGGCTGGTTGCTGGTGCCTGGTAAACAGCCCTTCGACAGCGACCTGGTGATCCCGCGCAGCGGTGTCGAGCTGGCCGAGGGCACGCTGTTCCCCGAAGGCAGCCTGCTCAATTTCGACCTGCCGTTCGCCGCAACTACCTTGCCGGCCAACCTGCGCCTGCCCAGCGCCATGACCCTGTCGACGCCACTGACCCTGCCTGCGGGCACGGTGCTCGAGGCTGCGGTACGCGACGCTGGCGGCAACATGTTGTACGCCGCTGGCACGCTGCTGCGCGAGGCGCTCACCCTGGGTTCGGGCACGCGCCTGGACGCTGGCAGCCGCCTGCCAGTCAGCGTGGCCGTGCAGGGCGGCATCTGGAGCAAGGGCATCGCCCTGCCCAGTGGCGGCCTGACCCAAGGCAGCGCGCTTACCCTGGCCGTGGGCTCGCGGCTGCCGGCGGGCACCGATGTCAAGCTCGCCGCAGGCGTAGATCTGATCGAGCTGCGCCCCGCAAGCAATGGCCAGCAGAGGCGCAACTGGGCGCTGGCGCAGATGCTGCCGCAAGGTTCGCAATCCTGGTCGATGCGCCTGGTGGCCGGCGCCGACCTGGAAGCCGCCGACAGTCGCATCACGCGTCCCGACACCGATGCCGGCGTGCTGCGCCTGGCCGACCTGCACTACATTGCGCAACAGAAACGCACGGGGGGCGAGGGTTCGGGGACCGGCCTGGTCTGGGGGGAGCGCAACACCTTCGGCATGGAGCCGGGCACCCCCGTGGCACCGGAGGACCTGGTGATGTGCGAGAACGAAGGCTGGTGCGAGCCTGCGGTCAAGGTCATCAAGGTCTGGGGCCCCGACAACACTTTCGGCATGGAGCCGGGCACCCCGGTGGCGCCGGAAGACCTGGTGATGTGCGAGATCGACGGCTGGTGCATGGACAAGGTGCTGGGCGGCAAGAAGATCTGGGTCTGGGGGCCGGACAACACCTTCGGCATGGAGCCCGGCACCCCCGTGGCCGAGGCCGACATGGAATTCTGCAGCATCCCCGGCTGGTGCCTGGAGATCGATGCGCCCACCGAGCCCGAGCGTATCGAGGTCACGCCGCAGACCTTGATGTTCAGCGTGCTGCGTACCGGAACCGGCGATCTGGACCTGCTCAGCGCCGGTGACTGGCGCATGGATTCGCTGTTCGGCGTCTACACCGCCGGCACCCAGGCCCCGTCGTTGCTGCGTGACGGCAGCGATCCTTACCAGGTCGCCCGTGGCCGGCTGGCCGACGGCAGCCTGCTCGGCGGCGCCGGCACGGCCTATGAAGCGTTGACTGCCAGCCTGTACCGCGCCTGGTATCCGGAGCAGGGCGGCAACCTGCGGATCGCCGCCGGAGGCGACCTGACGGGCAACCTGGTGGCGACCAGGACCGGCAGCGCCGTCGCCAGGCCGCAAGTGGCATCGGCCGCGGTGGGCAACTGGCTATGGCGCCAGGGACAGCCCAGCGCCGATACCCCGGCGGCCTGGTGGGTCAATTTCGGTACCTTCGCCCAGCAGCCCCAGGCCACGGTGGCCGAACCTTGGCTGGTGGGTTTCACCGGCATCGGCACCCTGGGCGGTGGCAACCTGGACGTCGGCGTGGGTGGCTCGGCTGGCTTGCTGCAGGCCAGCAACAGCGCGGGCGTGGAGGCCGAGCGCAGTCAGGGCTTGAACCTGGTGGTCGGCGGCAGCGGCCGCATCGCCGAGGATGGTCGCCTGGTGCAGACCGGCGGCGGCGACCTGAACCTGCGGGTGGCCGGCGGCATCAACCCGGCATCCGCGGCCCTGGAGATGGCGCGGGTCACCCCCGACCTGGGCGGTACGCTGGTCAACCTGCGCGGTGCCCTGAATGTCCAGGCGGGCAGCGTCGGGGTGGTCAGGCAGGTATATGGCAGCAGCTTCGCCTTCAATGACAGCAGCGAGTCGCGCGCCTACGACCCGTATACCTCGACCAAGGCCGCGGCGCTGGGTGGCCTGACGCTCATGCCCGGCGATGCTGCCGTGCGCCTGGACAGTCGGGGCGACCTGGTCGTGCAGGGGGTGGGTGACCCAGGCCGGGTACCGCAGTTCAACATGACCGGCTTCGTCGGCGGCAACGGTGTGCGCTATGCCGGGCAGGGCAGCAGCTGGTTCTCGCTGTGGCGCGAGACCACCGCTGTGGACCTGCTGGCCTTGGGCGGCAATATCACGCCGGTCAACATCGATGACGCCCGGCCAGGGCGCAACCTGCCGCTCTACGGCGGGCGGCTGTTCTACCCGACGGCGCTGCGTGTGTCGGCGGCCAATGGCAGCCTGTACTACGGCAGTTCGGCCAGTGAGCGGGGCGTCGCGACATCGGCGTACTCGCTGATGACCGCCCCGTCTGCGCGCAGCGCCCTGCAACTGATCGCGGGTGATTCGATCTATGCCGGTGGCTATGTGATCAGCCAGACCGGCACCGACACGTCAGCCATCGCCACGCCGCAGCGACCAGCCATGTTGGGCCAGGACTTCTCGTTCGTGTACCGGGCCGGCAACCTGAGCGGGGACGTTGCCGCCAGCCTGGATACGGCGCCGTTGTTCACCTATGGGCTGAACACTTACAGGGCCGGCCAGCGACCGCAGGCGCCTGCGCGCTTCTACGCCTTGACGGGGGACATCCTCGGCTTGAACACCGGCGAGATCATTGAATACCAGCGGACCGGGCTCAAGCTGTACCAGGGCGCTGGGCCGGTGCGGGTGATGGCCGGGCGCGATATCGTCAATGCCGGCAAGGCGCTGGGGACTGAGCGTTTCGGGGCGACGGCCATGGTGGCGGGGGATCAGGGCAACATCCATTCTTCGGGCAACCTTATCATCCATGGTGACGCGTTGGATGTCTCGCTGATCAGCGCCGGCCGCGACATTCGCTTGAGTACCTTCAATGTCGCTGGCCCCGGTCAGCTGGAGGTGATCGCCGGGGGCAACCTGTTCCAGTCCGGTCAGGGCGTGGGCTCGGCTTATCAGGAGGCGGCGATCAACAGTGTCGGTCGGGTCGATGGCAGCGGTGGCGGTAACGACGGCGCGGCCATCGCCATCGTTGTCGGCGCCGGCAAGACCGGGCCGGACTATACCCGCCTGCTCGAGCGTTACCTGGGCACGGAGCAGACCCCGACGGACCAGCCGTTCAAGGTCTACGACCAGGAGCTGCAGGCCTGGCTGCGCGAACGCTTCGGCTTCACCGGCGACAACGCCGCAAGCCGTGCCTATTTCGCCGCCTTGCCCGCCGAGCAGCAGCGCATCTTTGCCCGCCTGGTCTACTTCAGCGAGCTGCGCGAAGGCGGGCGCGAGTACAACGACGTCAACGGCCCGCGTACCGGCAGCTACCTGCGCGGTCGCCAGGCGATCGCCACGCTGTTCCCGGACAAGGACGTGGCCGGCAATCCGATCCGCTACGACGGCAGCGCCACCTTCTACGGCGGCGCGGGCATCCACACCGATTTCGGCGGCGGCATCCAGGTGCTGACCCCGGGTGGCCAGCAGGTGTTCGGCATCGAGGGCGAAGCGCCGCCGTCCACCGCCGGGGTGATCACCCAGGGCAGCGGCGACATCCAGCTGTACTCCCAGGGCAGCATCCTGCTCGGCCAGAGCCGGATCATGACCACCTTCGGCGGCTCGATCCTCGGCTGGTCGGCCCAGGGCGACATCAACGCCGGTCGCGGCTCGAAGACCACCGTGGTGTACACGCCGCCCAAGCGCACCTACGACCTGTGGGGCAATGTCGGCCTGGCGCCGAGCGTGCCGAGCACTGGTGCCGGTATCGCCACGCTCAACCCGATCGCCGAGGTGGCGCCGGGGGATATCGACCTGATCGCACCGTTGGGCACCATCGATGCCGGCGAGGCGGGTATCCGCGTGTCGGGCAACGTCAACATCGCCGCGCTGCAGGTGGTCAACGCTGCCAACATCCAGGTGCAGGGCGATGCCAAGGGCATGCCGGTGGTGGCCTCGGTGAATACCGGGGCGATCGCTTCGGCCAGCGCCGCGGCGTCGTCGGCGAGCCAGGCTGCCGAGGAGGCGGGCCGCCAGCAGCAGGCCGCGTCGCGCCAGCGCCAGCCATCGGTGATCACCGTGCAGGTGCTGGGCTTCGGTGGCGAGCGGCTGGTGCCGGGGCAGGACGGGGCGAGCCTCAACCCGCAGTACAACCGCCAGAGCCCGGTGCAGGTGTTGGGCGCAGGGGCGCTGGATGAGCGGGCCAAGGCGCAATTGACCGAGGAGGAGCGGGGCAACCTGTTGCTGTGAGGGGCCGCGCTACGGCCCCTGGTTGGCTCAATGCGCCCCGGCGCCCTTGCTCAGGTCGCTCTCGGCCCAGTCGGTGTAGATGCACGCATCCGCCACGGCCCAGCGCACCCTGACCTGGTCGCCCGGCTGCATGGGCATGCCCGCGGCGGACAGCGCCTTGACCGTTAGCGCCGTGCCGCCCTGGGTGACCACGTGGCAGGTCTGGCTTTCGCCGAGGAACAGCAGCTCGGCGACCGTGGCGGTGACTTCGTTCCAGCCTGCCGGCAAGGGTTCACGCGCCGCCTGCTCGACGGTCAGCGCCAGGGCTTTCTCCGGGCGTACCATGATCAGCGCTTCCTGGCCGTTGGCCAGGCCCGGGGTCAGGCGCACCGTTACCGGCTGGCCCTCGAAGTGCCCGGCGCCGTTGCCGCTGGCAGTGAAACGCAGGAAGTTGGAGTTGCCCAGGAACGAGGCGACGAAGGCATTCGGCGGGTTCTGGTAGAGGTCGTAGCCGGTGCCCAGGCCGACGATGCGGCCATGGCTGAAGATGGCGATGCGCTGGGACAGGCGCATTGCCTCCTCCTGGTCGTGGGTCACGTAGACGATGGTGATGCCCAGGCGCCGGTGCAACTGGCGCAGTTCGTCCTGCAGGTCTTCGCGCAGCTTCTTGTCCAGCGCGCCGAGCGGCTCGTCCATCAGCAGGATGCGCGGCTCGTACACCAGCGCCCGGGCGATCGCCACGCGCTGTTGCTGGCCGCCGGACATCTGCGAGGGCTTGCGGTGGGCGAAGGGTTCCAGGCGTACCAGCTTGAGCATCGCCTCCACGCGCTTGCGGGTCTCGTCGGCGCCGAGCTTGCGGATGGCCAGGGGGAAGCCGATGTTGTCGCGCACGTTCAGGTGCGGGAACAGCGAGTAGCGCTGGAACACCATGCCGATGTCGCGCTTGTGCGGCGGCACGTTGACCAGCGACTGGCCGTCGACCAGGATCTCGCCACTGCTGGGCGTCTCGAAGCCGGCCAGCATCGACAGGGTAGTGGACTTGCCCGAGCCGCTGGAGCCGAGGAAGGTGAGGAACTCGCCGTCCTGGATCTCAAGGTCGAGGTTGTCCACGGCGGTGAAGTCGCCGTAGTGCTTGTTCAGGCCGCGCAGGCTGACCAAGGTCTGGTTGCGGGTATCGTCTTTGATCACTGCACTCATTGTCATTGTCTCCGGGCAGTCAGGCGTTTTCGGCGCGCCGGCGCAGGGCGGCGGCAATGAACATCACAAGCAGGGACAGGCCGATCAGCAGCGTCGAGGCCACCGCGATCACCGGGCTCAGGTCCTGGCGCAGGGTGGTCCACATCTTCACCGGCAGGGTCTGCAGGTCGGGGCTGGCCATCATCACGCTCAGCACCACCTCGTCCCACGACACCAGGAAGGCGAACAGGCCACCGGCGATCATCCCCGGGCGGATCGCCGGGAAGGTCACCTTGACGATCGCCTGCAGGCGCGAGGCGCCGCAGATCACCGCGGCGTCCTCGATGGACTGGTCGAACAGCTTGAGCGAGTTGATGATCGAGATGATGGTGAAGGGCAGGGCGACGATCACGTGGCTCACCACGAAGGCGAACAAGGTGCCGGTGTAGCCCAGCTTGAGGAACAGCGCGTACACCGCCACGGCGATGATCACCAGGGGCACGATCATCGGCATGGTGAACAGCCCGTACAGCAGCTCACGGCCCGGGAAGCGACCGCGCACCAGGGCAAAGGCGGTGGGCAGGCCGAGCGCCACGGCGGCGAAGGTGGTGAGCAGCGCCACCTTGAGGCTGGCCAGCGCCGCGTCCATCCACTCGGGGTTGGCGAAGAACTGCGCGTACCACTTGAAGGTCCAGCCCGGTGGCGGGAACACCAGCCACTGTGACGAGCCGAACGACAGCAGGATGATGAACACCACCGGCAGCAGCAGGAAGG
The DNA here is from genome assembly GCF_001007005.1 of Pseudomonas sp. CCOS 191. NCBI lineage: Bacteria > Pseudomonadati > Pseudomonadota > Gammaproteobacteria > Pseudomonadales > Pseudomonadaceae > Pseudomonas > Pseudomonas sp. CCOS 191. Next base: position 3,543,120 of record NZ_LN847264.1, on the reverse strand, counting down.
CGGCGATCAGCCCGGTGGTCAGGTACAGCCCGGTGCGCAGCGGGCGACCCATGGCATTGGGGGAAAGCAGCATGGCGGTTTACCTCGCGTTGCCGACCGGGGACTCCGGCTGCAGCTTCAGGTACAGGTAGAAGAGCACCAGGGTGATCACCACCAGCAGCGCGGCGGCGGCGCTGGCCAGGCCCCAGTTGAGGAACGACTGCACCTGCTGGATGATGAACTCGGGCAGCATCATGTTCTGCGCGCCGCCGAGCAGGGCCGGGGTGACGTAGTAACCGAGCGACATCACGAACACCATCAGCGCGCCGGAGAACAGCCCCGAGCGGCACAGCGGCAGGAACACCTTCCAGAAGTTGGTCCAGGGGCTGGCGCCGCAGATCGAGCCTGCCTGCAGCACCATCGGGTCGATGGCGTGCATGGTCGCCTGCAACGGCAGGACGATGAACGGGATCATGATGTAGCTCATGCCGATCACCACGCCGGTGAGGTTGTGCACCATCTCCAGCGGGGCGTCGATGATGCCCATGGCCATCAACGCCTTGTTGATCACCCCCGAACTCTGCAGCAGCACCAGCCACGAGTAGGTGCGCGCCAGCAGGCTGGTCCACATCGACAGCAGCACGATGTTCAGCAGCCAGCGGCCCCAGCCCTTGGGCACCAGGGTGATCGCCCAGGCCAGCGGGAAGCCCAGCAGCACGCTGATCAGGGTGACCAGGCCGGCCACCGAGAAGGTGTTGAACAGTACCCGGGCATAGGCCGAGTTGGCGAACAGCTGCGCATAGTTGCCAAGGCCCGGCTCGGGCTCGAGCACACCGCGCAGCAGCAGGCCGACCAGCGGGGCAAAGAAGAACAGGCCGAGGAACAGCAGCGCCGGCAGCAGGTTGCGGCTGCCGCGCCAGCGTTGGCTGATGGGCGGGCGACGCTCGGCCGCCCCGGGAGCGCCGGTGCCGCTGGGGGCACCTTGCGCGTTGTGCAGGGCATTGATGGCGACTTTCATTTGACCAGCCACTCATTCCAGCGGGCGGCGATGGCCTGGCCGTTTTTCGCCCAGTAGGCGAAGTCCAGGGTCACCTGGTCCTGGGCGTAGGCGGTCGGCAGGTTCGGCGCCAGGTCTTTGTCGAGCTTGGCCACGCTGTCGACGTTGACCGGGGCATAGGCGGTCTTGTTGGCGAACTCGGCCTGGCCTTCGGCGCTGCTGGCGTTGGCCAGGAACTTCATGGCTGCGTCCTTGTTCTTCGCGCCCTTGGGGATGACCAGGAAATCGGCCATGACCAGGTTCTGCTTCCAGCTCACGCCGACCGGCGCGCCGTCCTGCTGCAAGGCATACACGCGGCCGTTCCAGAACTGCCCGAGCGAGGCTTCACCCGAGGCCAGCAGTTGCTGCGACTGGGCGCCGCCGCCCCACCAGACGATGTCCTTCTTGATGGTGTCGAGCTTCTTGAAGGCGCGGTCCAGGTCCAGTGGGTAGAGCTTGTCGGGCGCCACGCCGTCGGCCAGCAGGGCCAGTTCGAGCACGCCGGGGCTGGGCCACTTGTACAGGGCGCGCTTGCCGGGGTAGGTCTTGGTGTCGAACAGGGCGGACCAGTCCACCGGCTTGTTGGCGCCGAGCTTGCCCTCGTTGAAGCCGAGCACGAAGGAGAAGAAGAACGAGCCGACGCCATGGTCGGAGACGAAGCGCGGGTCGATCTTGTCGCGCTGGATCTGCTTGAAGTCGAGGGGTTCGAGCAGGCCTTCGCTGGCGGCGCGCAGGGCGAAGTCGGCTTCGACATCGACCACGTCCCACTGCACGTTGCCGCTTTCGACCATGGCCTTGAGCTTGCCGTAGTCGGTGGGGCCGTCCTGCACCACCTTGATGCCGGACGCCTTGCTGAAGGGTTCGGCCCATGCGGCCTTCTGCGCATCCTGGGTGGTCCCGCCCCAGCTGACGAAGTTCAGGCTGTCGGCCGCCTGGGTGGCCTGGCAGGCCAGGGTCAGCAGGCTGGCGGACAGCACTGCGGTTACTCGTTTGCTCAACAGCATGGTTACGCCCTCGTTGCTTTTGTTATTCGAGGCGGGCTTCTGTCGCCCGCCAATCATGTTCGGGGAGCAGCGTCAAACGGGTGGAGCGTGGCCGTCATGTCAGTGTAGGTGCGGCCGGCAGAATTCAAGGTCTACGGAATGTCATATTATGGTATTCCAAACTTTTCGCAAGAGGTGGGCGCTGACCGGCCATCACTCCGCGTGGCGACAGGGCCGCTTTGCGGCCCATCGCCGGCAAGCCGGCTCCCACAGATACGGCGCGGCTCTCAGGGGTTGCGAGGTCCCTGTGGGAGCCAGCTGACAGGCAGTGCTTGCAGCCACGTGAAATCAATTGCCCTCGAACGGAATGCTCTGCACCACCTCCAGCTCGTACCCGGCCAGCCCGGCGTACTTGAGCGGCGGCCCCAGGTGACGCAGCTTGCCTACGCCCAGGTCCTGGAGAATCTGCGCCCCGGTGCCAACCTCCGAGTAGACCTTCGACTGGCCGCGCTGGTAGGGCCGTACCGGCTGAGTCAATTGCGGCACGCGTTCGAGCAAGGCTTGAGAGGATTCATGATTGGCCAGGATCACCACCACCCCGGCACCTTCTTCGGCGACCTTCTGCAGCGCCGCCCACAGCGTCCAGTTGGCCGGGCCTGCATACTCGGCGCCGACCAGGTCGCGCAGCGGGTCGATCACATGCACGCGCACCAGGGTGGGCTGCTCGCGGCGGATCTCGCCCATGACCATGGCCATGTGCACGCCGCCTTCGATGCGGTCTTCGTAGGTGACCAGGCGGAACGTGCCGTGCACCGTGGGCAATGCGCGTTCACCGATGCGCTTGATGGTCTGCTCGGTGCTCAGCCGGTAGTGGATCAGGTCGGCGATGGTGCCGATCTTGATGCCATGCTGGGCGGCGAACACTTCCAGGTCCGGCCGGCGGGCCATGCTGCCGTCGTCATTGAGCACCTCAACGATCACCGATGCTGGGCTGAAGCCTGCCAGGCGGGCCAGGTCGCAACCGGCCTCGGTGTGCCCGGCGCGGGTCAGCACGCCGCCTTCACGGGCGCGCAGGGGGAAGATATGACCGGGCTGCACCAGGTCTTCGGGGCGGGCATCGGCGGCCATGGCCGCGGCGATGGTGCGCGCCCGGTCGGCGGCGGAAATGCCGGTGGTCACGCCACTGGCGGCCTCGATCGACACGGTGAAGGCTGTGCCGAACACGCTGGCGTTGCTTGGCACCATCTGTTCCAGGCCCAGGCGCTGGCAGTGTTCGTCGGTCAGCGTCAGGCAGATCAGGCCACGCGCCTCGCGGGCCATGAAGTTGATGGAATGGGCGTCGCAGCGCTCGGCGGCGATCAGCAGGTCGCCTTCGTTTTCCCGGTCCTCGTCGTCCACCAGCAGGACCATCCGGCCCTGGCGATAGTCCTCGAGGAGTTCTTCGATGCTGTTGAAGGCCATGTTGCACGCTCATGCTGGTCAAGAAAGTTTTATGGTATACCATAATACGAAAATGACCATGCAACAGGAGCGCGACGAATGAAGGCCTACTGGATCGCCCACGTGGACGTCACCGACCCCGAGCAATACCTGCAATACACCCAGCGCGCCCCGGCGGCGTTTGTCGCCTTCGGCGGGCGCTTCCTGGCCCGGGGCGGGCGCAGCGAGGCGCTGGAGGGGCGGGCGACGCCGCAGCGCAGCGTGGTGATCGAGTTCGATTCCTATGAGCAGGCCGTGGCCTGCTATCGCTCGGACCTGTACCAGGAGGCCTGCCGCCATCGCCAGGGCGCGGCGATGGCGCAGGTGATCATCGTCGAGGGGCTCGCGCCCTGATCAGACCCGCAGGTGCGGGCCTTTCTTCTCGGGGTTGCTGTCGGTGGCAATGGCTGTCGGCTTGTCTGCTGTGGGCAATGGTTCGTCCTGCACGGGTTGATGTTCGGCCGGTTGCTGCTGATTGCGCGTGCGCAGCAACGACAGCAGCACGCCGCCGAGCAACAGCCCGAACGTGACCCCCAGCGAAATCCCGGCCGGTACCTTGCCCACCAGCCCGTGCCAGAAGATCTTGCAGCCGATGAAAATCAGCACCAACGCCAGCGCGTACTTGAGGTAGACGAAGCGGTGCATCAGCGCCGCCAGGGCGAAGTACAGCGAGCGCAGGCCGAGGATGGCGAAGATGTTCGAGGTGTAGACGATGAACGGGTCCTGGGTGATGGCGAAGATCGCCGGCACGCTGTCGACGGCGAACACCAGGTCGGCCAGCTCGATCAGCACCAGGGCCAGGAACAGCGGCGTGGCATAGCGGATGGCGCGGTCGGTTCCGGGCGGCGTGAGGTGGACGAAGAAGTGCCGGCCATGCAGCTGGTCGGTTACCCGCATGTGCCGACGCACGAAGCGCAGCACCGGGTTGTTGGCCAGGTCCGGGTGGGCGTCATCCTTGGACAGGGCCATCTTCACCCCGGTGAACAGCAGGAAGGCGCCGAAGATATACAGCACCCAGGCGAAGTGCTGCACCAGCGCGGCGCCCACGCCGATCATGATCGCCCGTAGCACCACCACTCCGAGGATGCCCCAGAACAGCACGCGGTGCTGATAGCGGCGGGGGATGGCGAAGAAGCTGAAGATCATCGCCATGACGAACACGTTGTCCATCGACAACGACTGCTCGACCAGGAAACCCGTATAGAACTCCAGCGCCGGCTGTGCCCCGAGTTCATACCAGACCCATACGCCGAACAGCACGCCGACGCTGAAGTAGCCCGAATACAGCAGCAGGCTTTCGCGCATCTCGATCTCGCGGTCCTGGCGGTGCAGCACGCCGAGGTCGAGGACCAGCAAGGCGATGACGATGGTGATGAAGACCAGCCACAACCAGGTGCTGGTGCCGAGAAAAGGCGTGAAAAGGAATGTGTGCAGAGCCGTCATGAGCCCCTCCTTGATTGTCGACGTTGCATGGCAACAGTGATTCCGACATGGCGGCGCAAACCGTCAGAGGGGCCCGGCATCACATGCGATTGAGCCTAGTCGCGTTCGCCGGGGTTGCCGAATGGCAGGCTGTTACATTTCTTTGCCTGGATCCAATTAATGCGAAATATTCGCAATTGTAAAAAATTCGTAAAAACCCTAGGATGCGCCGCAGCCGTCGCAGAACGGGCGCATAACCACAACAATCGCCAGTGATTAGCCCCACCTGCATCAAGCAGACACAACAACTAGGGGTCGACAAGCGTGCAACGACAGCACTCTCTGAACACGGTTCAAAGGGCAGGGAACGCCACCACCGTCCGCCAGCGCCATCCGCTGGCACTGGCCATCCTCGCGGCAAGCCTTGCCGCGCCGGCCGGCCCGGCCTGGGCCGAAACCGCCAGCGGCAAGGGCACCCTGGAGCTGGGCGCCACCGCCATCACCGATACCGCGCTGGGCGAGACCACCGAAGGCAGCGGGTCCTACACCACCGGCGCCAGCCGCACCGCCACGCGCATGGCCTTGTCGCCACGGCAGACGCCGCAGTCGGTCACGGTCATCACCCGCCAGCAGATGGACGACCAGAACCTCACCAGCATCAGCGATGTGCTGGGCAAGACGCCTGGCGTCACCGTCACCAAGCTCGACAGCAACCGCGCCAGTTTCAAGGCCCGTGGCTTCGACATCGACAACTTCCAGGTCGATGGCATCCCGGCGGCCTTCCGCTTCGGCAATGGCATCGACCAGACCGACCTGGTGATCTACGACCGGGTCGAGGTGCTGCGTGGCGCCACGGGCCTGCTCAGTGGCTTCGGCAGCCCGTCGGCGACCGTCAACCTGGTACGCAAGCGGCCGACCCGCGAGTTGTCCGGCTATGTATCGTTCGGTGCCGGCAGCTGGGACACCTACCGTGGCGAGTTCGACATCGGCGGCGCGCTGACGCCGGACGGCAACGTGCGCGGGCGCCTGGTCACGGCCTACGAGGACGGCCAGTCGTTCATGGACAACCTGTCCGAGAAGAAGCAGGTGATGTACGGCATCGTCGAGGCCGACCTCAGCGATGACACCTTGCTCAGCGTCAGCCTGAGCCGCCAGAGCAACCGCCCGGAAGGTTCGTCCTGGGGGCCGTCGACACCTTTGCTGGACAGCCAGGGCAACCGTTTTGGCATGTCGCGCTCGTTCAACCCCGGGGCCAAGTGGAGTGCCTGGGACAACACCGCCGACAACCTGTTCGTCACCCTCGAGCAGCGCCTGGCCAACGACTGGACGCTCAAGGCCTCGGCCACGCGCAGCGAGACCGATGCGCCGATGCGCCTGGGTTCGGCGGCCAGTGGCTACCCCGATGCCGCCACGGGAGCCGGCATGGGCGTGTGGCTGGGCCGCTACCGCTACCAGACCGACCAGAACGCCTACGACCTGTATGCCAGTGGCCCGTTCCAGTTGCTGGGGCGTGAGCACGAGTTGGTAGCGGGTATTTCCCACCGTGACGTGCGCGCCCATGAAAGCAACTGGCCGTTCCTGTTCGGGGGCGCCAACATCTACCAGTGGCGCGGCGAGTTCAGCGAACCCGACTGGGGGCGTCCGCTGTCGAAGGTCGATACCCGTGTGCAGGAAGACGCGGCCTACCTGACCGGCCGCTTCAAGCCCACCGACAAACTGTCGGTGATCCTCGGTGGGCGCCTGTCCAACTGGCAGCTCGACAGCACCCGCCTGGACACCACCAGCGGCCAGCGCAGCAAGACCCAGGACCTGGAAGAGAACGGCGTGGTCGTACCCTATGCCGGGGTGGTCTATGACCTGGACGACAGCTGGTCGGTGTATGGCAGCTACACCAGCATCTTCAAACCGCACGAGACCGAGCAGGACGCCAACGGCAAGATGATCGAGCCGGAGGAGGGCGACGCCTATGAGCTGGGCCTGAAGGGCGAGTTCTACGACGGGCGTCTCAACGCCAGCCTGGCGCTGTTCGAGGTTCGCCAGGACAACCTCGCTGAGCTCGACCGCACCGACCCGGTCACCAACCGTGGCATCTACCGCGCGATCCAGGGCGCCAAGACCCGTGGCTTCGAGCTGGAAGTGGCGGGCGAGCTGACCCCGGACTGGCATGTGCAGGGTGGCTTCACCCACCGCATCACCCGCGATGGCGAGGGCGACAAGATCTCCACCATCGAGCCGGAGAACCTGCTGCGCCTGTCCACCACCTACCGCCTGCCGGGGGTGTGGAACAAGCTCACCGTGGGCGGCTCGGCCAACTGGCAGAGCAAGATCTAGAAGGACCTGGACAGCCCGGTGGCGGCGGGCGAGACCATCCGCTACACCCAGTCGAACTACCTGACCCTCGATGCGCTGGCGCGCTACCAGGTGACCGAGCAGTTGTCGGTGACTCTCAACGGCAACAACCTCACCGACAAGAAGTACTTCAACAACCTGGGCTTCTACAACGGCGGTTACTACGGTGACCCACGCAACTTCATGCTGACCACGCGCTACGCGTTCTGAGGGTACCCGCCACGGGGAAGCGGGCACGCCCGCTTCCTATGTGACGGGGGGGGCGGGCGCAGCCTCGGCGCCCCCCAGCAACGTCTGCAACCGCGCCAGCGCCGGCCCTTCATGCTGGCGGTCGAACACCTGCAGCGACACCTCCAGCAGCCCTTGCGCCGAGCGCGACACACGCTGCTCGCAGCGCAAGCGCAGGCGGCCCTGGTCGCATTCGAACTGCCTGACGCCTGGCCTGGCGCTGCCTTCCAGGCGCAGTTCGGCCAGGCGCCCCTGGGCGGCGAGCAAGGCCAGCGCCTTGTCGCGCAACAGCCCGTTCCCTTGGGTCATCAAGCCGCTGGCGCGCACGGCGGCGGCGATGGCCACCGCCACGATGGTCAACGCCACCAGCACTTCGATCAGGGTGAAACCATCCTCGGTGGCACGCACAGGGCACCTTTCGCGCAAGGCAAAGCAGCACTGTAGAGCGGCCCGATGACGCTTTGACGACGCCGACTCCCGAGCTTTTTCAATATCCGTGACATACCGCCTTGCCACAATCGGCCCCCGATTCGAACTCACGCAAGGAATGCCGAGATGCAGATCGCCCGCCGCAACCTTCCCGCCCGCCGCTTGCGCCAGCAGGGCTTCACCCTGATCGAGATCATGGTGGTGGTGGTGATCCTCGGGATCCTCGCGGCGATGGTGGTGCCCAAGGTGCTCGACCGCCCCGACCAGGCCCGCGCCACGGCGGCGCGCCAGGACATCGGCGGGCTGATGCAGGCACTGAAGCTGTACCGCCTGGACAACGGCGCCTACCCGAACCAGAACCAGGGCCTGAAGGTGTTGGTGGAGAAGCCGGCACAGGCCAAGGATGGCCAATGGCGTGCCTACCTTGACCGCCTGCCCAACGACCCCTGGGGCCGCCCTTACCAGTACCTGAACCCGGGCGCCAACGGCGAGATCGATGTGTTTTCCCTGGGCGCCGACGGCCAGGCCGGGGGCGATGGGGTGAACGCCGACCTCGGCTCCTGGCAGTTGTGACCGGCCATGGCGCGCCAGGAAGGCATGGCCGTGATCAGTGCGCTGTTGATTGCCGCGGTGGTGGCGGTGATCGCCGCGGGCATGATCGAACGCCAGGGGCTGCAGACCCGCCAGGTAGAGAACCGCCAGATGGCGCTGCAGGGGCAATGGGCCCTGGAAGGCGGCCTGCAGTTGAGCCGTCGGGTGTTGTTCGAACAACGCCTGCGCGATCCGCTGGTACGTGGCGGCCAACCCTGGGCGCGACCGATGCGCGATGTGCCGTCCGGTAGCGTGCGCTTCGATGGGCAGCTGGAGGATGAGCAGGGCAAGTTCAACCTGCGCAACCTGGTGGTCGATGGCCAGGTGGACAGCGAGGCACTGGCGACCTTCCAGCGTCTGTGCGCGCTGATCGGCATCGGCGAGCGGCTGGCCACGGCCATCGCCGGGCAGGTGATCGACAGCTACCCACAGCGTCCGTCGGTATCCCCCGGCAGTGCCGGCCAAGGCCTGCAAGGCGGCCGTGCGACCTCGCCGGCCGTTGCCGCCGAGCCGTTGCCGGCCAGGCGCCCGATGCTACGCAGCGTCGATGTCCTGGTCGGGCTCAAGGGCATGGACGCCGAGGCCCTGCAGCGCCTGCGCCGATTCGTCACGGTGCTGCCGGCGCTGACCTGGATCAATGGCAACACCGCCAGTGCCGAAGTGCTTGCCGCGCAGGTGCCGGGGCTGTCGCTGCAGCAGGCCATGGCGCTGGTGGCCGAGCGCGACAGTGGGCGCTGGTTCATCAACCGGGGCGATTTCGTCAACCGTTTGCGCATGCCGCAGCTGGCCATGGCCAATGTGCGGGTGGGGATCAACAGCGACTGGTTCCGCCTGCGCGGCCAGGCGCGCCTGGGCAGCCGCGAACTACCCCTGCAGGCGCTGCTGCGCCAGCGCGAGGGGCAGTTGCCGGATGTCATCTGGAGCCGGGTGGGCGCATGAGTACGCTGGTTGATGTGCAGCTGCCGCCGTTGGCGGCGCTGGAGGATGCCTCGCTGCTGGATTACCGCCAGGCCGAGCGTGGCGGCCAGGCCACACGCGGGCAATTGCAGCGCGAGATCAAGGGTGCATCCTGGCGCCTGCACTTGCATGCGCACGACAGCCTGGCCCTGGTCCTGGCCTTGCCACCGCTGACGGGCAAGCGGTTGAGCGCGGCGGTGGGCTGCGCGGTCCAGGGCCTGGTGCTCGGCGATGCCGGGCAGGTCCATGTGGCGCACGGGCCGCGCCAGGCAGATGGGAACGTCGCCGTGGCCTGGCTGGGCCTTGCGCAGATGGCGCGTTTGCAGGCATGGCTGCAGGCCGATGGTATCCGCGTGGCCGGGCTGTTCGCCCGGCAGGACGATACAGCGTCGTCGGTCGATTTGGCTGGCGGGCTTGCCGGGCCTGTGAAATCGCCAGCGTTGGGACACACCCTGGCGATCTGGGGCGCGGCGGCAGTGATCTGGTGCCTGGGCTTGAACCTCTATGCCGCGCACCTGGCCGATGAGGGTGAGCAGTTGCGTGCGCACATGGTCGCCCAGGTGCGCATGGCCTTCCCGCAGTTGCCGGTAGTGCTCAACCCCCTGCAGCAGGCACGTCAGCAACTGCAGGCCGGGCAGGGTGGCGCCGGCTCGGGGCTGGCGGCCTTGCTCGACGGCGCCGGCCAGGTCATGCCGTTCCTCGCGGGTAATGTCGAGGCGCTGGATTATCAGGAGGGCGTGCTGCGCCTCACTCCCCTGGACGATGGTGGCAAGGCCCCGGCCGACAGCGCCTGGCAGGCCGACCTCGCCGCACGCGGCATCGAAGGCCAGGCCAGTGGGCAGGGCTGGACCCTGCGTGCGGCCAACCCATCCGGTGAGGAGCTGGCCCATGTCGATTAGGGCCCGCCTGGACCTGCTGCGCGGACAGGGCCGGCAACGCTGGCAAGCCTTGGCCGCGAGGGAGCGTCGTGCGGTCGCCCTGGCAGGCGGCTTGCTCGGCGCGCTGTTCTGCTGGCAGGTACTGGTGCTGCCAGCCCTGGCCCGGATCGACCACTGGCAGGCCGAAACACCCAAGCTGCGCAGCCAGGCGCAGGCGCTCGATGCCTTGCTCGGCGAGCGCCTGGCACAACGGCCTGCGGATACCGCCCAGGCTTTGCGCCAGAGCCTGGAGCAGGCTGGCCTGCTGGCGCAGTCACAGCTCGACGGCGAGGGCGACACCTGGCACCTGGGCTGGCAGCGGGCCCCCGCAGAGGCGGCCATGGCCTGGCTACAGTCTGTGCCGCCGCGCCTTGGGCTCGGTGTTGGCCAGCTGACATTGCGCCGGGACCCCGGTGAGCCCGGCAGCCCGGTGATCTTTTCCGGAACCCTTCGCATGACTCAGGCGCATGGCGCTAAGGACCCTTCATGACGTGCCTCCGTTCACCGCGACTGCCGTTCGCGCCCTTGCTCCTGGCCCTGGTACTCAGCGCTTGCGCCAGCGCGCCGAGCGTGCAACGCCCTCTGGCCAGCAGCGAGCTGGGCCGCCCGCTGGCCGAAGCTGGTGCCACGGCGGGCACCCTGGATCACCGCGAACCGCAGAGCCGCCCGCTGCAGCGCCAGTCGTCGCCCCGGGTCGGCCAGCGCCACAGCCGCGCAGTGGCCGCACCCGCGCCGGCCAATCCGCTGGGCGACCAGCCGGTACAGCTGAACTTCGTCGATGCCGATATCCAGGCAGTGGTGCGCGGCCTGTCCCGCGCCACCGGTCGCCAGTTCCTGGTCGATCCACGGGTCAAGGGCCAGCTGACCCTGGTTTCCGAAGGCGAGGTGCCTGCCGCCAAGGCTTATTCCATGCTGCTGTCGGCCCTGCGCATGCAGGGCTTCAGCGTGGTCGATGTCGGCGGCGTGGCCCAGGTGGTGCCCCAGGCCGACGCCAAACTGCTCGGCGGCGCGCTGGTGAGCGGCGACCGCGACGCCGGCAACGGCATGGTCACCCGGACCTTCCGTCTGCAGTACGAGAACGCCGTCAACCTGATCCCGGTGCTGCGCCCGATCGTCTCGCCGGACAACCCGATCAACGCCTACCCGGGCAACAACACCCTGGTCGTCACCGATTACGCCGAAAACCTCGAGCGGGTCGCGCAGATCCTTGACCGGGTCGATATCCCCAGCGCCATCGACACCGATGTGGTGGCGATCAACAACGGTATCGCCAGCGACATCGCCAGCATGGTCAACGAGCTGCTCGACAGTCAGGGCAGCGACCCGACGCAGAAGATCAGCGTGCTGGGCGATCCGCGTTCGAACAGCGTGGTGATCCGTTCCGGCAGCCCCGAGCGTACCCAGCTGGCCCGCGACCTGGTCTACAAGCTCGACAATGCGCAGAACAGCGCCGGCAACCTGCACGTGGTGTACCTGCGCAATGCCCAGGCCGACAAGCTGGCGCAGAGCCTGCGCGGGCTGCTGACCGGTGAGAGCGAAAGCGCCACTGCCGACGGCACGCGCGCGCTGCTCAGCGGTGGCGGCATGCTCACCGGCGGCAGTGGCAACAGCAATAGCGCCAGCACCGGCAACAACAACACCGGCATGCAGAACAACAACACAACTGGCAGCCAGAACCGCGGCAACGGCCTGGGCGCCGGCAGCACGCCGAACGGCTACGGCGCCAGCGCGCAGCAGAACGACCAAGGCACCGCATTCTCTGCCGGCGGCGCGACCATCCAGGCCGACAAGACCACCAACACCCTGCTGATTTCCGCCCCCGAGCCGCTGTACCGCAGCCTGCGCGAGGTCATCGACCAGCTTGACCAGCGCCGCGCCCAGGTGGTGGTGGAAAGCCTGATCGTCGAGGTCGGCGAGGACGACGCCAATGAATTCGGCATCCAGTGGCAGGCCGGCAACCTTGGCAAGAATGGCGTGTTCGGCGGTGCCAACCTCGGTGGCAGCGGGTTGGTCAAGGGGCCGAGCAGCATCGATGTGCTGCCGAAGGGGCTGTCGGTGGGCGTGGTCGATGGCACGGTGAAGATCCCCGGCATCGGTGAGGTGCTCGACCTCAAGGTGCTGGCCCGTGCGCTGACCAGCAAGGGTGGCAGCAATGTGCTGTCGACACCCAACCTGCTGACCCTGGACAACGAGGCGGCGAGCATCTTCGTCGGCCAGACCATCCCCTTCGTCAGCGGCCAGTACGTCACCGATGGCGGCGGCAACAGCAACAACCCGTTCCAGACCATCCAGCGCGAGGAAGTGGGCCTGCGCCTGAACGTGCGGCCGCAGATATCCGAGGGCGGCACGGTCAAGCTCGATGTCTACCAAGAGGTCAGCAGCGTCGACCAGCGCGCCTCCAGTGCCGCCGGCACGGTGACCAACAAGCGCGCCATCGACACCAGCATCCTGCTCGACGATGGCCAGATCATGGTCCTTGGCGGGTTGCTGCAGGACGGCTATACCCAGAGCAACGAGGGCATCCCGTGGCTGTCTGGGCTGCCGGGGGTCGGCGCGCTGTTTCGCAGCGAGCGCCGGGCCAGCACCAAGACCAACCTGATGGTGTTCCTGCGCCCGTACATCGTGCGTGACGCCGCGGCCGGGCGCAGCATCACCCTAAACCGCTATGACTTCATCCGTCGTACCCAGGGCAACCTCAAGCCCGAGCACTCCTGGGCGCTGCCGGACATGGACATGCCGCTGCTGCCGCCGGTGGAGCAGGGCGTGCCCGACCAGGGCCGCGCGCGGCCGGTGTCATCGCAGGCGCCACGGGCCTCGATCCGTGCCGTGCCGGTGGACGAGGTGGCCCGTTGAGCCGCCTGCCGTATGCCTGGGCCAAGGCCCAGCGGGTGGTGCTGCAGGCCGATGACGAGGCGAGGGCGGTACTCTCGTGTTGCCCTTCGAGCCCGGGCTGGGCGGTGGCAGAGGTGCGTCGGCGCTTTGGCGCGGTGGCTGTCGAAGCGGTTACCGACGCGAACATGGACGCGTTGCTGGTCAGCGCCTACGCCGATACCGGCAGCGCCGCGGCGGTGGTGGGAGCGGCGGAGAACGAGGTGGACCTCGACCGCCTGCTGCAGGACATCCCGGAAGTCACCGACCTGCTCGAGGCCCAGGACGACGCGCCGGTGATCCGCATGATCAATGCCTTGCTCACCCAGGCGGCCCGCGACCAGGCCAGCGACATTCATATCGAGCCGTTCGAGAGCCACTGCCTGGTACGCTACCGGGTCGACGGCACCCTGCGCGACGTGGTCTCGCCGCGCAAGGCGTTGCACGGAGCGCTGGTGTCGCGGATCAAGATCATGGCGCAGCTGGACATCGCCGAGAAGCGCCTGCCCCAGGACGGTCGCATCGCCCTGCGCGTGGCCGGGCGGCCCATCGATATCCGCGTGTCTACCGTGCCCACCGGCCATGGCGAGCGCGTGGTCATGCGCCTGCTGGACAAACAGGCCGGGCGCCTGCGCCTGGAGGCGCTGGGCATGGACGCCGCGGTGCTGGCACGGCTGGACCAGTTGATCCGCCAGCCGCATGGCATCGTGCTGGTCACCGGCCCCACCGGCTCGGGCAAGACCACCAGCCTGTACGCCGCGTTGGCGCGGCTGGATGCCAGTGTCAGCAACATCCTCACCGTCGAGGATCCGGTGGAATATGACCTGCCGGGGATCAGCCAGATCCAGGTCAACGCGCGTATCGACATGAGCTTCGCCGTGGCCCTGCGCGCCATTCTGCGCCAGGACCCGGACGTGATCATGATCGGCGAGATCCGTGACCTGGAGACCGCGCAGATCGCCGTGCAGGCCTCGCTGACCGGGCACCTGGTGCTGGCCACGCTGCACACCAACGATGCGGTGTCGGCGGTCAACCGCCTGGTCGACATGGGCGTCGAGCCGTTCCTGCTGGCCTCGGCGCTGCTCGGCGTGCTGGCCCAGCGCCTGGTGCGGCGCCTGTGCCCGCACTGCCGCGAGCCCGACCCGGCCACGCCCGGGCAGTATCGGGCGGTGGGCTGCGCGCACTGCAATCACTGTGGCTACAGCGGGCGTACCGGCATCCATGAGCTGTTCTGCGTGGACGACGCAGTGCGCGCCCTGGTGCACCAGGGCGCCGATGAACAGGCTCTGCGCGCCGCCGCCCGGGGCAACGGCATGCGCAGCATGCGCGAAGACGGCCAACGCTGGGTCGACAGCGGCAGCACCTGCCTGGAAGAGATCCTGCGCGTGACACGGGATGCCTGATGAACCGTTATCGCTATGAAGCCGCCGACGCCCAGGGGCATATCGTCAAAGGGCTGCTCGAAGCCGACAGCCCGGGCGCCGCGATGGCGCAATTGCGCGGCCTGGGGCTGACCGCGCTGGAGGTCGAGGCCCAGGCCGCTGCCGGGCAGGGCGCAGGCCTGTTCAGCGCCAGGCTGAGCGATGGCGACCTGGCCTGGGCCACGCGTCAGCTGGCCAGCCTGCTGGCCGCCGGCCTGCCGCTGGAGGCGGCGCTGGGCGCGACCCTGGAGCAGGCCGAGCGCAAGCATGTGGCGCAGTTGCTGGCGGCGGTGCGCGGCGATGTGCGCAGTGGCATGCGCCTGGCCGACGCACTGGCCGAGCGGCCGCGGGACTTCCCCGAGATCTACCGGGCGCTGGTGGCGGCGGGCGAGGAGTCCGGCGACCTGGCCCAGGTGATGGAGCGCCTGGCCGACTACATCGAGGAGCGCAACACCTTGCGCGGCAAGATACTCACTGCGTTCATCTACCCCGGCGTGGTCGGGTTGGTGTCGGTGGGTATCGTCATTTTCCTGCTCAGCTACGTGGTGCCGCAGGTGGTCAGCGCCTTCACCCAGGCACGCCAGGACCTGCCCGGGCTGACCCTGGCGATGCTGGCGGCCAGTGACTTCGTGCGCGAATGGGGCGTGCTGTGCTTCGCCCTGATGGCCGGGGCGCTCTGGGCCTGGCGGGTCTACTTGCGCGCCCCGGCGGCGCGCCTGGCCTGGCATGCCCGGATCCTGCGGCTGCCGTTGTTCGGCCGTTTCGTGCTGGGCCTGAACACGGCGCGCTTTGCCTCCACGCTGGCGATCCTCGGCAGCGCCGGGGTACCGCTGCTGCGTGCGCTGGAGGCGGCGCGCCAGACCTTGGGCAACGATCGCCTCGACCAGTGTGTCAGCGAGGCCACCGCGCGGGTGCGCGAGGGCGCCGGCTTGGCCTCGGCGCTGGCGGTGGAAAAGGTCTTCCCGCCGCTGCTCATCCACCTGATCGCCAGCGGCGAGAAGACCGGTAACCTGCCGCCGATGCTCGACCGCGCCGCCGACAGCCTGGCCAAGGACATCGAGCGTCGCGCCATGGGCATGACCGCGCTGCTCGAGCCGTTGATGATCGTGATCATGGGGGCGGTGGTGCTCCTGATCGTCATGGCGGTGCTGATGCCGATCATCGAGATCAACCAGCTGGTGCAGTGATCTGCTGCGCCACTTCCCACACCTTGTTGGCGGAACCAGTATCAAGACGGAGGGTTGAGCTGTGAACGCAAGAGGGGGCGGATCCTGGCCGGTTTCTTCCATTCAGCCAAGGCCAGTGGTGCAAAGGCGCCTCCCGCGAGGCGCCTTTGCGGTGCTCAGCTGTCTTCCTTCGGCTGCACCACGATCGCCAGGGCGTCCGGCTCGGGGCCGGCTTTCCAGCGAGCTTTCTCGGTCCAGTTGGCGGTGCTGATCACCGCGACCTCATCGCCGCCGCTGATCGCCACATAGACCCGCTTGCCATCCGGCGAGACCACCGCGCCAATTGGCAGCGCCTCTTCGCCGAGCATCGTACGGCGGTATTCGGCGCCTTCGCGCGCCAGGCCGATGCGCTTGATCTCTTTCTTGGCCACCACATCGATCACCGCCAGTTCCGCCGACTTGGCGCAGGTGACGAGTGCATACTTGCCATCCGGGGTCATCGCGACGCGGATCGGGAACAGGCCGGTGCGGATACGGTCGGTGACTTCCAGGCGCTTGCTATCGACGATGACCACTTCGTTGCCGTCGCGGTTGCTGACCCATACCTGGGTGCCGCTGGGGGTCACCGCCACGCCTTCGCTGCCGGCGCCCGTGGGGATCTCGGCGATTTTCTTCTTGTGCAGCAGGTCGACCACCGACAGCGTGCCGCTCTCGACATGGCTGACGTAGGCGCGGTCGGCACCGGGTGACAGCGCGACCATGTGCGGTTTGCCGCCACCGACGTCGATGCGGTCGAGCACCTTACCTTGGGCCAGGTCGACCACCAGCAGACGTTCGCTGGCTTCGGTGGTGACCACCACACGCTGGCTGTCGGGCAGGAAGCGAATGCCATGGGGGCGGGCGTCTTCGCCCAGGTCGATGGTGCGCACGACCGTCCGGGTCGGCCAGTCGATCACGCTCAGGCTGTTGTTCGCCGTGCCTTGCGCGCCGTAGTTGCCGACCACGGCGAGCAGGCCATTGCCACTGACCACCACCTCGTGGGGGCCGGTGCCTACCGGCAGACGGATCATTTCCTGGCCACTGCCAGTGTCCAGGGCCGACACGCTGGCGTCGGCCTTGTTGCCGACCAGCAGCACGTCGTCGGCATTGGCCAAGGTGGCGCAGGCCAGCAGGGCACCGGCCAGGGCCAGCAGGCGGAAGGGGGGGGTGAATGTCATGGGGTAGGGCATGTCCAGTCTCCTTGAAGGTGTGATCCTTGTTGCATGCACTGGCTGTGACCCGTCGGGCCGCCCGAGAGTTTCAGTGGACTTGTGCACGCCGGCGGTGGCTGGCGGTGCTGATGCCGATCATCGAGATCAACCAGTTGGTGCAGTGACCTGCTGCGCCACCTCCCACACCTGTTGGCGGAACCAGCGGCGCAAGGGGTCGGCGTGGGTGCGCGCGTGCCAGATCTGCATCACTTCGACCCGGGGCAGCGCCAGGGGCAGGGTGTGCAGGCGCAGGTCGGGGTCGCGCTCGACCGCTTCGATGGCCAGCGAGCGCAGGCAGGTCAGCAGTAGGTCGGTGCCGCGCACCAGGCGCGTAGGGGCAATGAAGCTGGACAGGCCGGCCACCACCCGACGTTGCCGACCAATAGCCCGCAGGGCGTGATCGACCCGGCCATCGAGGTCGCCGGTGAGTGTGGTCAGCAGGTGCTCGCAGGCCAGGAACGCCTCCAGGCTCATGCCCTCGGTCAGGTGTGGGTTGTCGGCGGCGGCCAGTACCACGAAGTCCTCACTGAGCAGGCGCTGTTGATGGAAGGTGTCCGGCAAGCCGTTGTAGAAACCGGCGATGGCCAGGTCGCAGGTGCCTTTTTCCAGCGCCTCGCGTGGCAGGTTGCCCTGGGTGTTGTGGGTGATCAGGGTCAGGCTCGGTGCCTGGGTGCGCAGGATCGGCAGCAGTCTGGGCAGCAGGGTTTGCTCCAGGTAGTCGGTGCTGTAAAGGTGTACCTGGGTCGGGCGGGAGAGGAAATCATCGCCGTCGCAATCCCTGTAGAAGTCCTGTAGCTGTGCAATCAGCTGCTGTATCCGGGGCGCCAGTTCATGGGCCCTGGGCGTTGGCGTGAGGCCACGCGGCGCACGCACGAACAAGGGGTCGCCGAACTGCTGGCGCAGCTTGTTGAGCTTGTGGCTCAGGGCGGGCTGGCTGAGGGCCAGCCGTTGCGCCGCATGGGAGGCATTGCGCTCTTCATAGAGCACCTGGAACAGGTGCAGCAGGTTGAGGTCCTTGTTGCTGATATTCATAAAATGAATCACAGGAATAAGTGCTTTCGAATTATCGAATCATAACGCGATGGTTAGGATGGGCCCAACTTGTTGAGGGAGACGCCCGTGACCATTGCCATCTTCGCCACTATCCAGCCGCATCCCTCACACCGTGAGGTCACAGAACAGGCCTTGCGCCGGATGGTGGAGCAGACCCGCGCCGAGCCCGGCAACCTGCGCTATGACCTGTTCGTCCGCGAGGGCGAGGTACTGGCGTTCGAGCTGTTCGAGTTGTATGTCGATGCCGCCGCCGTCGAAGCCCATCGCAACAGTGCCCATTACCAGGCCTATCGCGCCGCCAGCGCCGGCTGGTTGGCCGCACCGACTCAAGTCCAGCTTGCCCACGGGCTGGATATCGCGCCATTCAACTGATCAGGAAGACACCATGAACATGATTGCTCCCGTCGCGCTGGCACTGGCTGGTACTTTGCTGGCCGGCCAGGCCGCCGCCGCTGCGAAGGGTGAGGTACTGGTGCTGTTGTCCAGCGAGAACCAGCTGCAGCTCAAGGACGGCAAACCGTACCCCACCGGTTACTACCTCAACGAATTCGGCGTGCCTGCCGACCAGTTGCTCAAGGCCGGCTACAAGCTGGTGCTGGTGACGCCCAAGGGCAATGCGCCGAGTGTCGATGAGCGCTCGATCGACCCGATGTACTTCGGCGGCGATGCCCGCGAGATGCAGCGTATCCGCCAGGTGGTCGACAGCCTGCCGGATATCGACGACACGCTGTCAGTGAAGGAGGTACTGGCGGGCGATATGGGCCGCTATGCCGGGATCTTCATCCCGGGGGGCCATGCACCGCTGATCGACCTGGCCAACAACCCCGACGTCGGTGCCCTGTTGCGTCATTTCCACCAGGCCGGCAAGCCCACGGCCGCCATTTGCCACGGCCCGATCACGTTGCTTTCGGCGCAGCAGGACCCAGCCGCCTACCGCGCCGCGCTCGCCCGTGGCGAAACCCCGGCGGCCAGCGACTGGACGTACCGG
The DNA here is from genome assembly GCF_001007005.1 of Pseudomonas sp. CCOS 191. Classification (NCBI taxonomy): domain Bacteria; kingdom Pseudomonadati; phylum Pseudomonadota; class Gammaproteobacteria; order Pseudomonadales; family Pseudomonadaceae; genus Pseudomonas; species Pseudomonas sp. CCOS 191. The sequence continues at coordinate 3,524,004 of NZ_LN847264.1, read as the reverse complement.
GGCTATCGCATGACCATTTTCTCTGACCCTGAGGAGCAGGTGTTCGAGGGCTCACTCAAGGAGCAGCGCCTGCAGTTCTATCCCGCCAAGGCCATGGCCGGTGCAGGAGGCGACATGAGTTATGCCCAGGCCTGGCAGCCCCATGTAGTGGTCGATCGCGAGTTGATCACCGGGCAGAATCCGTTTTCCGACAAGGCGTTGGCCAAGGCGTTGCTTGAGCAGTTGGAGAGTGTCGGTAGTCGCAAGAACTGAGCGAGTGCAGCTGATTGAGGCCTTGCGGATGCTGGCAGGGCCTCGGTCATTCAGGTGCGCAGGCTTTGCCTCGCTTGGGGCGGCCCGCGTAGGCGGAACCTTCGACTTTGGCAAACGCCTCCACGGCTGCTTCGTTGATAAAGCTGTCGTAGTGGGGCGATGCGCGTAGCCGCGCGAGTTTCTCGTCGGCAACGGCCTTGAAGTAGGCGACAGTTGCTTCAAAATCACTGGGTTTTGCTGTCATGCGATGCGTCCTCCTTTGCCCGCGTGCGGCCTGTTTGAACTCGAGTTCGGCCAGTCTACGTTCGTCCATGTCGCACCCTCGAATGCATTGGAACTGAGGTGCGAAAAGGCTAACGTGTCTGCTGCTCCGATGATGGTGGAAAGGCAGTAGCTGGCTTCCCACAATTGTGTAGTAAAGCTCCGAAGGCCAGTTTCGCAGGGCCGACCGCCTTGCGCAGCACGGCCCATTGGCGAGGCGGGATCAGCGTTTGCTCGGCCGGGTAATGCCGTCCACCACCAGCACCGTGGCGCCGGCCATGATGGCGATGTCGGCCAGGTTGAACACGCCTGTGTGCAGGGTGCCGATATTGAGGACCAGGTAATCGACCACGTGGCCGTCGCGAAACACCCGGTCGATCAAGTTGGACAGCCCGCCAACGGCGATGAACCAGGCCGCGCTGGCCTTGACCGGAGCCGATTGCCAGTGGCGCCAGGCCCAGACCATGGCCCAGGCGCACACCACGCCGACGGCGACCACGAACACCAGTTGCTTGAGCCACGGAGCCAGCCCGGCGCCGAGGCTGAGGAACGCTCCGGGGTTGAGGCTCAGGGCCAGGTCCAGCCAGACGCTCTGGTTGCCATAGACATAGCTGTGATTGTTCAGGGCGACCAGGGCGATCAGTTTTACCCACTGGTCGAGAATGATGAAGGCAACGCCCAGGGTGAGGACGAGGGTACGGCTGGAAAACATGCTGACAGTTCCTTTAGGCATCGCGAATGCGGTCGTCCGCCGTCGGCGGGCAAGCTTGCGGCGCGGCGAAGATAGCGCAGGCGGGTCTAGACTTAAAGCCCGGGTCGGCTGCAGATGCGACCCGATCATCCATCCGACCACCGCCTCCCGGACCGGACGTCGCCGACGGTGGCCTTCTGGCAGAGGAGGGCAGGTCATGGACGAGGCAAGGCTTCACGAGTTCATGGGCAAGCTGGTGGGCGACATGGGCGCGGCGGCGACGCTGGCCAATGTCATCCTTGGGGATGAGCTGGGGCTGTATCGGGCCATGGCCGACAGTCAGCCAGTCACGCCCGAGGCCCTGGCCGAACGCACCGGCTGCCAGCCGCGGCTGGTACGCGAGTGGCTCAATGGCCAGGCTGCGGCGGGCTACCTGGTGCATTACGATGGACAGTTCACCTTGCCCGAGGAGCAGGCCATGACGTTGGCGCTGGAAGATTCGCCCGCCTACATGGCCGGCGGCGCCTCGGTGCTGGCGGCACTGTTCCATGACAAGGACAAGCTGGTGGCGGCCATGCGCGGCGATGGCGCCCTGGCCTGGGGCGATCACCATCCGTGCATGTTCAGTGGCACCGAGCGGTTCTTTCGACCCGGCTACCGAACGTTCCTGGTGGCTGATTGGCTGCCGGCATTGGATGGAGTGGTGGAAAAGCTGCGGGCCGGCGCCCAGGTGGCCGATGTCGGCTGCGGCCATGGCGCCTCTACCATCGTCATGGCCGAGGCGTTTCCCGCCTCGCGCTTCATCGGCTACGACTACCATGCGCCTTCGGTGCTCACCGCCAGCGAGCGTGCGCGTGACGCAGGCGTGGCCGAGCGGGTCGCCTTCCAGCAGGCGTCGGCCAAGGACTATCCCGGCCACGACCTGGACCTGGTGTGTTTCTTCGATTGTTTACACGACATGGGCGATCCGGTGGGCGCGGCACGACATGCCTACCAGGCGCTCAAGGATGATGGCACGGTGATGCTGGTGGAGCCGTTCGCCGAGGATACCCTGGATGCCAATATCAACCCGGTCGGGCGCTTGTTCTACGCGGCGTCGACGTTCATCTGCACGCCGAATTCGCTGTCGCAGGAAGTAGGGCTGGGGTTGGGTGCGCAGGCCGGCGAGGCTCGGCTGCGGGCGGTGTTCGAGGAGGCGGGGTTCAGGCACTTCCGGCGGGCGACGCAGACGCCATTCAACTTGATACTGGAGGCCAGGAAGTAGCGATCCCACAGATAGATCCCACAAACAGAAGGGGCGCCATCTGGCGCCCCTTCGTCGTGCAGCTTAGGCTTCAGCGTCCCACGGACGATCGCCTTTTTCATCCTTGACGCGGGTCGGCAGGCCCATCACGTCCAGCGCCTTGAGGAACGGCTCGGCCGGTAGCTCCTCGACGTTGACCATGCGCCCGGCATCCCACTGGCCACGGGCAACCAGCAGCGCGGCGGCTACCGGAGGCACGCCTGCGGTGTAGGAAATACCCTGGCTGTCGGTCTCGGCGTAGGCTTCTTCGTGGTCGGCCACGTTGTAGATGAACACCTCGCGCGGCTGGCCGTCCTTGGTGCCCTTGACCAGGTCACCGATGCAGGTCTTGCCGGTGTAGCCCGGGGCCAGCGAGGCTGGATCCGGCAGCACGGCCTTGACCACTTTCAGCGGCACCACTTCCAGGCCTTCGGCGGTTTTCACCGGTTGCTCGCTGAGCAGGCCGAGGTTCTTCAGCACGGTGAACACATTGATGTAGTGCTCGCCGAAGCTCATCCAGAAACGCACGTTCGGCACGTTCAGGTTCTTCGAGATCGAGTGCACTTCGTCGTGACCGGTCAGGTACAGGTTCTGCGAACCCACTACCGGCAGATCGTCGGTGCGCTTGACCTCGAACATGGTATTGCTGGTCCACTGGCTGTTCTGCCAGCTCCAGACTTGCCCGGTGAACTCGCGGAAGTTGATTTCCGGGTCGAAGTTGGTGGCGAAGTACTTGCCGTGGGAACCGGCATTCACGTCCAGGATGTCGATCGAGTCGATCTGGTCGAAGTACTGCTGCTGCGCGAGTTTCGCGTAGCTGTTCACCACACCCGGGTCGAAACCGACGCCGAGAATGGCGGTAATGTTCTTTTGTTGGCACTCTTCGAGGTGTTTCCACTCGTAGTTGCCGTACCACGGCGGGGTCTCGCAGATCTTGCCCGGCTCTTCGTGGATGGCGGTGTCAAGATAAGCGACACCGGTATCGATGCAGGCGCGCAGCACCGACATGTTGAGGAAGGCGGAGCCAACGTTGATCACGATCTGCGATTCGGTCTCGCGGATCAGTGCCTTGGTCGCCTCGACATCGAGGGCGTTGAGCGAGAAGGCCTGGATGTCGGCGGGAACCTTGAGGCTACCCTTGGCCTTGACGCTGTCGATGATGGCCTGGCATTTGGAGATGTTCCGTGACGCAATCGCAATACGACCCAGTTCGTCGTTATGCTGTGCGCACTTGTGGGCCACCACCTTGGCGACACCTCCTGCACCAATGATAAGAACGTTCTTCTTCAATTCAGCTGCTCTCCTTCATGAAAGCCTGTCTTACGACAGGCTCGAAACGTAGTCTTCGAAACCGAACTCGCGCACCACTTCGACGCTGCCGTCGAGTTGCTTGACCGCGATGGATGGCATTTTCAGACCGTTGAACCAGTTTTTCTTGACCATGGTGTAGCCCGCCGTGTCGACGAACGACAGTCGATCACCGATGGCCAGTGGCTTGTCGAATTGGTACTCGCCGAAGATGTCGCCGGCCAGGCACGACTTGCCGCAGACCATGTAGGTGTGCGCGCCGTCGTTGGGGGCCATCTTGGCGTTGAGGCGGTAGATCAGCAGGTCGAGCAGGTGCGCTTCGATCGAGCTGTCGACCACGGCCAGGTGCTTGCCGTTGTACAGGGTGTCGAGCACGGTCACTTCCAGCGAGGCGCTGTTGGTGATGGCCGCTTCGCCCGGCTCCAGGTAGACCTGCACGCCGTAGGTTTCGGCGAACTGCTTCAGGCGCGCGCAGAAGGCGTCCACGGCATAGTCTTCGCCGGTGAAGTGGATGCCGCCGCCGAGGCTGACCCATTCGACCTTGTGCAGCAGGTGGCCGAAACGCTCCTCGATGTGGGTGAGCATCTTGTCGAACAGGCCGAAGTCGCCGTTCTCGCAGTTGTTGTGGAACATGAAGCCGGAGATCTTCTCGATCACCTTCTCAATCTTCTCTGGATCCCACTCGCCGAGGCGGCTGAACGGGCGCGCCGGGTCGGCCAGCAGGTAGTCGGAGCTACTCACCTGCGGGTTGACGCGCAGGCCGCGCACCTTGCCTTCGGACTGCTCGGCGAAGCGCTCAAGCTGGCCGATGGAGTTGAAGATGATCTTGTCGCAGTTGTCGAGCATCTCTTCGACTTCGTCGTCGGCCCAGGCCACGCTGTAGGCATGGGTTTCGCCGGCGAACTTCTGGCGGCCGAGCTTGAGCTCGAACAGCGAAGACGAGGTGGTGCCGTCCATGTACTGCTGCATCAGGTCGAATACCGACCAGGTAGCGAAGCACTTGAGGGCAAGCAGTGCCTTGGCACCGGAGTGTTCGCGCACGTAGGCGATCTTCTCCATGTTGCTCAGCAGCTTGGTTTTGTCGATGAGGTAGTACGGCGTCTTGATCATTTAAAGGCCCCCGGCCAGGCCGGCCAAAAAAAGGACACGCATTGTGCCTTCACTTGCCGCGGTACGAAAGGGCGCGAGGCGCATTTCGTCCGAGTTGTACATGCACTTGGCTATGCAAGTGCCATCAAGCCCGTGACTGCGCCGTCCCTGGCGCTGGGTCGGCCACTATCGCGAAGGACGGCCGAATATGCTTTTGCATCGGGGCGAGCCCAGTTGAACAGATCAATGTGACGATCCTGATCTGCCGGCGCCACAGGCTGACAGAGCCAGGCTATCACCCCCCAATATCGCCTCTATTAGACCTCTGCCCAAGCTCGGCTAGTCTTTCTGCTGGTTCCGTGAAAAGCCGGCGCACAGGTGTGCCCGGCCATAACCGATGAGGGGCAGGCGCGCTTGGCGAACGCCTGATCCAACACCTGGCAGCGCAATTACAAGAACGCCCGGAAATCTGAATTGAACCGACCCAAAAGGTAGAAGCAGATGGCGAACGAATCGAAATGCCCGTTCCACCAGACCGCCGGTGGCGGCACCAGCAACCGTGACTGGTGGCCTGACCAGCTCAACCTGAAGATCCTCCACCAGCACTCCAGCAAGTCCGACCCCATGGGCCCGGACTTCGACTACGCCAAGGCGTTCAAGAGCCTCGACTTCCAGGCATTGAAAGCAGACCTTCGCGCCTTGATGACCGATTCCCAGGACTGGTGGCCGGCCGACTTCGGCCACTACGGCCCGCTGTTCATCCGCATGGCTTGGCACAGCGCCGGCACCTATCGCATCGGCGATGGCCGTGGCGGCGCCGGCTCCGGCCAGCAACGCTTCGCCCCGCTCAACAGCTGGCCGGACAACGTCAGCCTGGACAAGGCCCGGCGCCTGCTGTGGCCGATCAAGCAGAAGTACGGCAACAAGATCTCCTGGGCCGACCTGATCGTGCTTACCGGCAACGTCGCCCTGGAGTCCATGGGCTTCAAGACCTTCGGCTTCTCCGGTGGCCGCGCCGACGTGTGGGAGCCCGACGAGGATGTGTACTGGGGCTCGGAGAAGGTCTGGCTGGGTGGTGATACTCGCTATGGCAAGGCCGAGCCACCGGGCAAGGGCGACCTGGTCGCCGAACCGGCCAAGCGCCCGGAAGAGCAGGGGCGTGACCTGGGCGGCGAGCGCAACCTGGAAAACCCGCTGGGCGCCGTGCAGATGGGGCTGATCTACGTGAACCCCGAAGGCCCGGAGGGCAACCCCGACCCGGTCGCCTCCGGCAAGGATATCCGCGAGACCTTCGGCCGAATGGCCATGAACGATGAAGAGACCGTGGCGCTGATCGCCGGCGGCCATGCCTTCGGCAAGACCCACGGTGCCGGCCCCGCCGACAACGTCGGCGCCGAGCCGGAAGCGGCGGGCCTCGAGCTGCAGGGCCTGGGCTGGAGCAACAAGTTCGGTACCGGCAAGGGTGGCGACACCATCACCAGCGGCCTGGAAGTGACCTGGACCTCCACCCCGACGAAGTGGAGCAACGAGTACCTGAACAACCTGTTCAACTTCGAGTGGGAGCTGACCAAGAGCCCGGCTGGCGCTCACCAGTGGCGGCCGAAGGACGGCAAGGGCGCGGGGAGCGTGCCGGATGCCCATGATCCCGGCAAGAAGCACGCGCCGTCGATGCTCACTTCTGACCTGGCGCTGCGCTTCGACCCGATCTACGAGCCCATTGCCCGGCGCTTCAAGGACAACCCCGACCAGCTCGCCGATGCCTTCGCCCGTGCCTGGTACAAGCTGATCCACCGCGACATGGGCCCGCTGGCGCGCTATCTCGGGCCGGAAATGCCCAACGAGGAGCTGCTGTGGCAGGACCCGCTGCCCAAGGCCGGGCCTCAACCCAGCGACGCCGATATCGCCGCGCTCAAGGCCAAGGTGCTGGCTTCGGGGCTGAGTGTCGGTGAACTGGTCTCCGCCGCCTGGGCCTCGGCCTCGACCTTCCGCGGTTCCGACAAGCGCGGCGGCGCCAACGGCGGCCGCCTGCGCCTGGCGCCGCAGAACGGTTGGACGGCGAACCAGGGGCTGGACAAGGTGCTGACAGCGCTGGAGAAGATCCGCAGCGAGGGCGGCAACAAGATCTCCCTGGCCGACCTGATCGTGCTGGCCGGCAGCGCGGCGGTGGAAAAAGCCGCCAAGGATGCCGGGCACAACATCAGCGTGCCGTTCCACCCGGGGCGCGTGGACGCCTCGCAGGAACAGACCGATGTCGAGTCGTTCGCCGTGCTCGAGCCCCTGGCCGACGGTTTCCGCAACTTCAGCAAGGCGCGCTACAGCGTCAAGGCCGAGAAATTGCTGCTGGACAAGGCCCAGCTGCTGACGCTCACCGCACCGGAACTGGCCGTGCTGATCGGTGGCCTGCGGGTGCTAGGCGCCAACCATGGCGGCAGCAAGGAGGGTGTGTTCACCGACAAGGTCGGCGTGCTCAGCAATGACTTCTTCCGCAACCTGCTGGACATGGGCGTGGAGTGGAAACCGACTTCGGCGGACAACGAAGCGTTCGAGGGCCGTGACCGCAAGACCGGCCAGGTGAAATGGACCGCCAGCCGGGTCGACCTGGTGTTCGGCTCCCATGCGCAGCTGCGTGCCTTGAGCGAGGTGTATGGCAGTAGCGATGCCAAGGAGAAGTTCGTCAAGGACTTCGTGGCGGCCTGGGTGAAAGTCATGGAGCTGGACCGTTTCGACCTGGCATAACGCCGATCGCGGGGCATGTCGCATCGGCGCTTCGATGCGACATGCCCCGCGATGTTGGCTATCCCCGTCTTAAAGCCCCTGGGATGCCTGCAACGGGTCGGTGCCCGGGTTTTCCTCATGCAGCGAAACCTGCGCGGTCTCCGGCAACGCCAGCCCGCCGATCAAGGCCAGCAAGGCAATCACCACCAGGTAGAACGCCGGGGCCAGGCGGCTGCCGCTCTGTTCGATCAACCAGGTCGCCACTAGCGGCGCGGTGCCGCCGAACAGGGTGTAGGCGACGTTGTAGGTGATCGCCGAGGCGGTGTAGCGGCTGCGCGTGGGGAAGCACTCCGACAGCAGCGCGGCGGTGACCACACCACTCATCAGCGCGCCGATGGCCAGCAGGATCACTCCCAGCAATGCCCCCGCCAGCGACCCCGAACTGGCCAGCCAGTAGGCCGGGAACACCGCAACCATTACCCAGAGGCAAGTGAAGCCGATGGTCCGGCGGCGCCCGACACGATCGGAAAAGGCGCCCGCCAGCGGGCAGCCGGCCGCGGCGAACAGCAGCGCCACGGTCGAGACCAGTAGCGCCTGGGCGCGGCTCAGGTGGCCGACCGTCTGCAGGTAGGTGGCGAAGTAGGTGGTGAACATGTAGAACGACAGCGCCGTCAGCGATATGAACGCGCCAAGGTTGCGGATGGTGCGGCCATGGTGGCGCAGGGTATCGCCCAGCGGCGAATGGCTGTGGGCCTTGCCTTCGGCGATTGCCTGGCGAAACGCCGGGGTTTCCTCCATGCGCCAGCGCAGGTAAAGGCCGACCAGGCCCAGGGGCGCGGCGACCAGGAACGGAATACGCCAACCCCAGGCGTTCATCGCCTCGGGTGTGAGGCTCGCCTCCAGGCCATAGGCGATGACCGCCGCGCAGGCGAAGGCGGAGAAGGTCGAAACCGGCACGAAGCTGCCGTAGAACGCGCGCCGGCCCCGTGGCGCGTGCTCCATCAGGTAGGCGCAAGCGCCGGCATATTCACCCCCTGCGGAAAACCCCTGCAGGCAACGGGCAAGGGTGAGCAGCGCCGGGGCCAGCACGCCGATGCTGGCATAGGTCGGCAGCAGGCCGATCAGCGTGGTGGAGCCGGCCATCAGCAGGATGGTCAGCGACAGGATGCGCTTACGCCCGAGACGGTCGCCCAGCGCGCCGAACACGATGCCGCCCAGCGGGCGCAGGGCGAAGGCCACGGCAAACACGGCGAAGGTCTTGAGCAGGGCGACGCTTTCGTCCTCGCTGGCGAAGAACTGGCTGGCGATCAGGGTGGCGAGGAAACCGTAGACGGCGAAGTCGAACCATTCGACGAAGTTGCCGATGGCCGAGGCGGCGATCACCCGCCGCAAGGTGGCGGGTGGGACCTCGTGGACGATGGACATGGGGTGCTCTCCGGTGGTCTTGGCAGCCTGGACGGATGCGCCGCGCTCGGGGCGCGGCGTCGTTGTTCTCGGGCCAGTAGACAAGCGGCAGGGCGAGGGTGCTTTGTCGGGGGCGACATCCGGATGCCTGTTAGCACCGGATGTCGGGTTCAGGGTCGCTGCATCGGTAGGCGAGAGATCAGCACAAGGGGGGCGATCACTTCCACCTGGTCGTTCTCGAACAGGCCTTCAGGCACTGGCGGGTAGGTGGTTCTCCAGCATTCCTGTTCGACCAATTGCTTCAATTGGCTCAGGGGAGATGCCGTGACTCCCAATGGCAACAGCCGTTCATGGGCAATCGGACTGCGCACGGCCTTGCAGGCGATGGGGCGATTGTTCCGGTCCAGGGTGAGCTTGAGCGTGACCACGCCGACCAGAGTGCCTTGGTTGGCGGCATCGATGCGGTTGATGAGCGCGCTCTGCATGGCCGCCGTGAAGCCGGCCAGGGCGGCGGCGTCGACCTTTGCCCTGGCCTCGGGGTTGGCGCTGCAGGCCACGAGGGTGAGCAGGCCAAGCGCTGCCAGGGGGAGGAGGGTGAAACGCTGGATCTTCGACACGGGAACGTCCTTGGAGGCAAACACCGGTACCTGCGTGTACCGGTTTGAAAAGGGGCAGTAGCTTAACGTGGCTGGCGCCTCATTCTTCAGGGGGAAGGCTTCCCCCTCACCCCCCTTGAGCAAAAGCGCGGGATATTACTCCAGTCTGTCGACTGAGGGCGTTTTTCGCCTCGACATCAGGCCGGACTGTCGATACACACGCGGTTGCGCCCTTTCTGCTTGGCCCTGTACAGCGCCTGGTCAGCCTTGCGCAGGGTATCCGCGGGTTCTTCACCTGCCTGGGACTGCCAGCTGGCCACGCCCAGTGACAGCGTGATCCCACCGACAGGCTCGATGGCAGTCTGTTCCACGCTCAGGCGCAGGTGGCCGGCGATGGCGGTCGCCACTTCCAGCCCTGCGCCCGGCAGGAGCATCAGGAACTCCTCGCCGCCGGTGCGGCACAGCAGGTCGCCCTGACGGCAGGTGCCACGCATCAGGCCCGCCAACCGCTGCAGGACCAGGTCGCCGATGTCATGGCCGTGGTTGTCGTTGACCCGCTTGAAATGGTCGATGTCCAGCACCACCACGGCGAAGCCGCGTTTCTCGGCCTGCAGCAAGCGCAGTGCCTGCTGCAGCCCGCGACGGTTCAACAGTCCGGTGAGTGGGTCGGTCTGGGCGTCATGGTTGAGCCGGCCGATGCGCTCCTGCAACAGGTTCAGGCCGAACAGCAGGGCGCGCTTGAGCTCTGCGGCCTCGGCGTACCAGGCGCGGACCTGGTGGATGCGCTCGGTGGTCTGCTGCTCGCCCGGGCCCCGGGCGACCGTGGCCAGTTGCCTGAGCGGGTGGGCGATGACTTGCGTCAGCCAGCACAGCAGCAGGCAGCCGAGCAGGGCCAGTGGCGCGGAAATGGCGATGACATTGAGGATCAGGTGGCGCAGCGGCGCCACGGTCTGTTGCAGTGGTTGCTGGGAAACGATGGCCCAGCCGGTGCTGGGCACCGTGGCGAAACCGGCAAGCATCTCCACGCCCTGGCTGTTGATCAGTCGCCGGGTGCCTTGGTCCAGGCCAGGCAGGTCGTCGACCAAGGGGTTGTCGCCCACCAGGGTGCCGACCCGCTGGCTGTCGGGGTGGAACAGCAGTCGACGGTTGCGATCGATCACGTAGAGGTAGGCGCCGTTCTGGTAGAAGTGCGTGCCCAGCAGGCTGTTGAGCAAGTTCCGTTCACGCAGGTACAGGCTGCCGCCGATATAGCCCTGGTAGCGCCCGTCGGCGTCGAAGATCGGCTGCGACATGATCACCAGCAGGTTGCCGGCCGCCGACAGGAAGGGCGTGGACACCAGCGTGCGGCGCTCGCGCAAGGCTTCCCGGGACGCGGCCGAGCTGGCCTGGATACCGGCCAGGTGTTGCAGCGGCGCTGGCGCAAGCGTACGTACCACACCTTGGGCGTTGACCCGCAAGGTGGAGTTGAACAGATTGCTTTGCTGTTGCAGGCGGTCGATCTCAGCCTGTACCAGGCTATCGTCATCGGCGTGCCGGGCACATTGGCTGGCGCTGTAGGCCAGTTGCTGCAGGGCATTGGCCAGGGTGGTCTCGGTCACCGCGGCCAGCTTGGCGGCGTAGGCCCTGTTGGCTTCCAGGGCGCTGTCGATCAGCAGTTGGCGTTGCACCCGGTAGCTGGCGAAGTAACTGGCCAGCAGCATCACCAGCGCGGTGATGGCGCAGAGCACGAGTATGAGTGTGCGCAGGTCGGGGCGCCGAGCGTGGGGGGGCATGTATTGCAATCCTAGGCCTCATGGGATGCAGCAGGTACCTCACCTTACGCGCTAGGCGCGAGGTGAACCATGCAGGCAGACAATTGCAGGGTTGGATGACGGAGGGCGCTCCGGTTTCTCACAACAATCACGGACTTTGCCGTGATTGATTCCTGTGCTATCCAGGGTCAGGGCGCGTCCTGTTCCAGTGCTTGCAGGTCATCCTCGACCTGCTGCATGCGCGCCTGCGCCAGGGCCTGGACCTGGGGATCGCTGGCGCTCTCGCGCATCAGCCGGGTGAGCTTCTCGCTCAAGCGCTTGCCCTCGTCGCTCTGGCCAAGCTCCTTGGCCTTGGCCGGGTCGCGGGTGGCCTGGACGATGCTGGCGAACTCGGCGTCGTCGAAGTGCTCCTCGCTGTACAGCTTGAACAGGTCCTGGCGCTGATCCTCGACGGTGAGGTGCTTGCGCAGCACTTCCTTGATCTTGTCCTGGGGCACCTGCGCGTGGGTCATGGCCAGCAGCCCGGCCATGCGCTCGATGTTGTGGTCGTAGGCTTCCTGCAAGGGCAGGTTGGCGAGGATCTGTTCCTCGCGGCTGGGCTTCTGGTCGCAGGCGGCGAGGGCGCCGAGCAGGAGCACGGGCAACAGCAATCGGGTCAGGCGGGACATGGGGCAGCCTTGGGCACGGTAAGGCTTGCGAGTTTACTGCAAACCCATGCGCAAATTCAGCGTTGCAACGGATTGCGCAGGCGTACCCAGACAATAGCCGGCAGGGCCATTAGCAGCCATTTCAGGTAGCGGTTCACTTCGTAGTGCTCGCAGGCGATGCCGATGCTGGTGCAGACCACCACCACCGCCACGAACTGGATCATTCTTTCCATCGGCAGGTTTCCATCATTGCTGGGGCCGGGAGGGCCGCGGCGCGCACTTTAGCAGTGGCGCGGGCGCGCAGGCCAGGATGCCATACGGCGTAACACTTTTACGGCGGTTCATGCGCGCGAAGTTGGCTATTGTGCGGCAATCCTGGCCCCCAAGGAAGGCGATCCGATGACTACCTACAAAGGCGGCTGCCTGTGCGGCCGCATCCGTTTCAGCGCAACGGGCGAGCCGCGCTTTCCGCATACCTGCTCGTGCGGGCAGTGCCAGCGCCACTCCGGCAGCCTGACCCTGTGCTGGGTCGAATTCGACAAGGCGGCGGTCGCCTGGGCCGGGGAGGGCGGGGCTCCGGCGCTGTACCGTTCCTCCGACGCTTCCAGCCGCGCGTTCTGCGCTACCTGCGGCAGTTCCCTTGGCGCGGTGGATGACGCCCCCACGGTCGCCTTGCTGCTGGGCTGCTTTGATGCCAAAGGCGCCCAGGCGCTGCGGCCGACATCGCATTCGTTTCGTGCTTGCCGGCCACGCTGGTGGAAGTTGGGGTAAGCGTTATCATGTCGTCCGCTTGCACATACCCCTCAAGGACGACCCGCATGCTACAGCGCAACAGAATGGTGCCCGAACTGATCGTCAGCGACCTCGACAGCAGCCTGGATTTCTGGGTATCGCTGCTGGGCTTCGAGATTGCCTACCAACGGCCGGAGCAGCGTTTCGCCTACCTCGACCTGCACGGCGCGCAGGTGATGCTCGAGCAGCTCGATGCCGATGATCACTGGCTCACCGGGCCGCTGGAAAAGCCCTTCGGGCGGGGAATCAACCTGCAGATCGATGTCGCTGCGGTCGCGCCGCTGCTCGAACGGCTGGAGCGCCATCGCTGGCCATTGTTCCAGGCGTGCGAGGAGGTCTGGTATCGCGCAGATGCTGTCGAAGTGGGGTTGCGCCAGTTCCTGGTCCAGGACCCGGATGGCTACCTGTTGCGGCTGGCACAGAAACTGGGCGAGCGCCCGGTTGCGTTATCAGCGCGGTAGCCCTTGCACCGGCCCCTGCAGCCGGCGTCTGACAGGCCGTCCCAACGGACACCCGCCATGCTCAACACCGTGTTCATTTCCATTCCCGGCGTATTCGCCTACCGTCTCCTTCCACCCCATCACAAGGAGATCACGCATGCCCGAGCTTGCGTTGTACAAGGTGAAACTGCTGGACGAATTCGAGGCTCGCGAGGACGACTGGAGCTTCGGCCACTTCGAGCACCGGCTGACCCAGGTCAAGCCCGCCGCCAACTATCAGGACGCCAAGGGCATCATCAAAGCCGCCCATCTGGCGAACAACTGGCCGAATACGGTAAAGCGCTATCTGCTGAGCAACTACCGCGCCCACGGTAATGTCAGCAGCGAGCTGACCGAAACCTTCATGCAGGTGCTGGCCAGCTTGACGCCGCAGGAGATGAAGGACTGGAAGCTGCCGCAGGTAAACCAGCCGGCCTGATCGCCGCCAAGTCGACTCCCACAGGACGGCGCATGGCTTCAGGCTGGCGCGTTCGGCGTGGGAGCCGGCTTGCCGGCGATGCGCCGCGTCAGCGGCGCTTTCCATGCCGACTCAGGCACGAAACCGCAACACCCGTGCCCCATCATACGGGTCGACCAGGTAGTGCCCCCGCACCCCAAACGTTCCCAGCAGCCGCTCCGGCGTCAACACCGCCTCCGGCTTGCCTAGCGCAACCAACCGCCCTTGATCGAGCACGGCCAGCCGATCGCAAGTCAGTGCCTGGTTGAGATCATGCAGCGCCACCAGCGTCGTCACCGGCAGCGCCTGTACCTGGCGTAGCAAGCCGAGCTGGTGCTGGATATCGAGATGGTTGGTCGGCTCGTCCAGCAACAGCACCTGCGGCCGTTGCGCCAGGGCCCGGGCGATGTGCACGCGCTGGCGTTCGCCGCCGGACAGTTCGCCCCATAGCCGTCGGCGCAGGTGGCTGGCGTCGGCGTCGGCCAGCGCCTGTTCGACGATGGCGCGGTCTTCCTTTGCGAACGGTGCCAGGGCCGAGAGCCAGGGCGTGCGGCCCAGGGCGACGGCGTCGTAGACACTGATGGCGTCCAGGGTGTCGGCCTGTTGCTCGACCAGGGCCAGGCGCTGGGCGATATGCCGGCGCGGCATACGCTCCAGCGCTTCGCCGAGCAGGCGCACGCTGCCACTGCTGGGCGTGCGCAGGCCGGCGAGCAGCTTGAGCAGGGTGGACTTGCCCGAGCCGTTGGGGCCGACCACGCCGAGGGTTTCGCCGGGCATCACGCTCAGGTCGACCCCGTGCAGCACGTCGCGTCCGCCCAGGCGCAGGCCGAGCCCTTGGCAGGTGAGCGGCGCGTCGGCGATGGTGGTCATCACGCTCATGGGCGCCCCCGACGGCTGATCAGGATCAGCGCGAACACCGGTGCGCCGATCAAGGCCGTGACCACGCCCACCGGGATCACCTGGCCGGTGATCAGGGTGCGCGAGAGGATGTCGGCGATGATCAGGAACAGCGCACCGCCCAGGGCGCTGGCCGGCAGCAGGCGGCTGTGCCCGGGGCCGAGCAGCAGGCGCAGGGCATGGGGGATGACCAGGCCGACGAAGCCGATGGCGCCGACGATGGACACCATCACTGCGGTGACCAGCGCCGCGCAACTGATCAGCAGCAGTTGTGTACGGCGCACCGGTACGCCCAGCGAGGCCGCCGAGTCGGCGCCGAAGGTGAATGCGTCCAGTGCCCGGCGCTGCCACAGGCATATCGCGAGACCGAACAGGGCGACCGGCACCGCCAGCCACACCGACGGCCAGCGCACGCCGCTGAGGTTGCCCAGCAGCCAGAACAGGATGCCGCGGGCCTGCTCGGCGGTGGCCGACTTGGTGATGAGGAAGGCGGTGAGGGCGTTGAACAGCTGCGATCCGGCGATGCCGGCGAGGATCACCTGGGCGTTGTCATGGCGGCTGCCACTGGCGCGCGATAGCAGCAGCACCAGGGCGAACGCGGCCAGCGCGCCGATGAAGGCGCCGGCCGACAGCGACAGCACCGCGCCGCCCAGGCCGAACAGCCCCACCGCCACGGCGCCGGTCGAGGCGCCGGCAGACAGGCCCAGCAGGTACGGCTCGGCCAACGGGTTGCGCAGCAGCGCCTGGAGGATCACCCCGCAGGTCGCCAGCCCCGCGCCGCAGGCGGCGGCGACCAGGGTGCGCGGCAGGCGGTAGTTCCAGACGATGCCGGCGTCGATCGGGTCGACGGCATGGCCGGCCTGCCACAGCTGGTTGGCCAGCACCTGCCAGATCGCCTCGGCGCCGACACGGGTCTCGCCGATGGCAATCCCGGCAAGCATGGCCAGGCACAGGGCGAGCAAAGCAAAAAGGCTGATGGGCAGCAGGCGGCTCATGGCTGGGGTGCTTTACCGCTGGCGAAGGCGCTGGACAGCACATCCAGGCCGCGGAACAGGCGGATGCCAGCCTGCATGGCGTCGGCATCGAGGACGATGATCCGGCCGTGCTTGACCGCGTCCATATTGCGCGTGACCGGGTCGCTGCGCAGGAAGTCGAGTTTTTTCTGGTAGTCGTCGGCCGGGTAGCGACGGCGGTCCATGCGCGCGACGATCAGCCAGGTGGGGTTGGCTTTGACCAGGGTTTCCCAGCCCACGGTAGGCCATTCTTCGCTGGACTCGACCACGTTGCGCACGCCAAGGGTCTGCAGCATGTAGTCGGCCACGCCCTGGCGGCCGGCGACATAGGGGTCGGTCTTGAGGTCGGCGCTGGAGAACCAGAACAGCGCGCTGGTGTGCGCCAGGTCCTGGCCGGCCAGGCGCTGCCTGGCCTGTTCCAGCTGGCCCTGGAGCTCGGCATTCAGGCGCGCGCCACGCTCCTGCACGTCGAAGATCTCGGCCAGCTGGCTGACGCTCTTGTAGATGCTCTGCACCTTGAACGGCTGCAGGCGGGTACCGTCGGCGCCCACCAGGTTGTCCTTGCCCTCGCAGTCCGAGGGCAGCAGGTAGGTGGGGATGCCCAGCTCCTGGAACTGCTCGCGGGTGCCGACCGCGCCCTGGGCGCCGATCATCCATTCGAACTGCGCCGTCACCAGTTGCGGACGTTTGCCGACCACCGCCTCGAAGCTCGGTTCGTTGTCGGCCAGGCGCGGGACCTTGTCGTTCTGCGCCTTGAATTCCGGCAGCACGTTGTTGAACCACAGCGAGGTGCCCGCCAGCCGCTCACCCAGGCCCAGGGCATAGAGCAGCTCGGTGCCGGCCTGGCCGACGGTCACCGCCCGTTGCGGGGCCTGGGTGAAGGTCTGCGGCATGCCGCAGTTGTCGACGGTCAGCGGGTACTGGGTGGCGCTGGCATGGGCCAGGCCCGACAGGGACAGGCCGGCGAGGAGGGCGGCGAGGCGGTGCGGCATGGTGGGGCGATCTCCTGAGTGGTGCACGGAATGGCCCACGGACAGGCATCGCCCGGCAGCCTGCGCAAGCAAGCGGCCAGGGCGGATGACCATCCCGGACACCCCGCCGGTTGGTGAATGCGTGCCGGCAGGTCTCCTGACTGGTGCGTCCAGGCCGGCGCCAGCCTTCCCGGGTCGGCAGACCCAGTGGCATCGATGGCGCAGGCTCGGCACCTACAGTTGCGGGGGCAGTTCCCTTTGGATCGCCAGTGGCGAGCCCGGGATTCCCTTTTGATTCCGTGTGGAAACCGGCGGGCGGCATGGTAGACCATCGGGCTGTCGGGTGAAAACGCTTTTACAGGTACTTGAGCCAGGCGATATCGCGCCGGCGCGCTTTCAGCCGGGCGAACCAGCGCACCGGCAGGTACAGGGCAAGTGGTAGCAGCACGGCGGTCAGCCATACCGCCCCGATGCCATCGAAACCGAAATAGCGGCCCTGGTTCAGGCCGAACAATGCCACGCAGGCCACGTACAGCAGCTTGAGCGCATACAGATGCAGCAGGTAGAAGAACATCGGCGCTGCGCCGAACACCGCAAGCGGGCCGATCCAGCGGGCGTCGCCGGCACGCTCGAAGCCGCGCAGCAGGAGCAGGCCGACGCCGAGGGTCAGGGCCAGGAACAGCAACGACGGTGGATACTTGGTGATATTGAAGAAGCTCATCAGCGTCTGCCCGACGCTGGCGTAGAGGCTCCAGGGGGCTTCGCCGTAGCCATTGAGCAGGCGCAGCGCGCCGAACCCCAGCAGCAAGGTGGCGCCGGCCCATAGCAGGCGCTGCTGGCGCTTGCCGGCGTCGCTGCCCCGGGCAAACCACGGCCCGAGCCCATAACCCAGAGCGATCACGCCGATCCACGGCAACAGCGGGTAGGACGTGCGCAGACGCAGATGTTCGCCCACCTCCAGCCAACTGCGCTCATGCAGGATCGCCCATGGTACATGCAGCGCCGATTCCGGCCCGAAGTGCAGGCCATCGAGCAGGTTGTGACCGGCGACGATCAGCGCGCCGAGGGCGAGCAGCGCCGGGCGCGGCAGCCACACCAGCAGCGACAGGGCGAGCATGCTCAGGCCGATGGCCCAGATCACCTGCAGGTAGATCACGCTCGGTGGCAACTCGAAGGTCCAGGCGAAGTTGACCAGGGTGAATTCCAGCAGTACCAGGAACAGACCGCGTTTGAACAGGAACACCGAGACATCGCCGCGGCCCTGGTGCTTCTCGCCATACAACCAGGCCGATAGCCCGGTAAGCACCACGAACACCGGCGCGCACAGGTGCGCCAGGGTGCGGCTGGCGAACAGGCTGGGTTCGGTGGCGTCGATCGCATCGATGGTCATCGGGTCGCTGACCTGGCGATGCAGGAAGAAGGTTTCGCGCACGTGGTCCAGCAGCATGAACAGGATCACCAGGCCGCGCAGGGCGTCGATGCTTTGCAGGCGTTGGGTGGGGAGGGCGGTTGGAGAGCTGGTCATCGAGGAGGGATCGCAGGTTGGAAGGGTGTTCGAATGAAACGTTATCTTATTTCATTTTAATGGGGCCTGGGTACTGAAATGCGCTGGAGTAGCCAACGTCATCGCAAGTAATGCGTCGTTCTGTTAGACACAGCGCGGCGACTCAGGAACTCAACATGTCTAAGGCAGACGTTGATCAGGATCTATCTTCTCTTCCGGCAATCACGACTTGCTCCAACCCATAATTGAAGTCGTCCTCGTTGCGGCGCGGCAGCCCGGTGACACTGACTGTGAACCGGGCATCTTCGAAGCGACACCGCGTCGGCCTTATACAATCAGCCAAGCGGGGTCACATTCGATCAGAGCGCGCCTTGGCTGCTCTTGTCGCCTTGGCGCGCTATGGGGCTCTACCTTCGATTAACGTATGCGCGTCACCGGTCTCGATGACCGCTCTGCAACTGAGCTCATCCCCTATGCGTGCGATTGCACGACCATTCACTGTGGGACTGCCCGCGCCGCTGATGACGGTGCCTTCCCGTGGAGAGGGCAAAGGTGGCGATGGTCGACTAGGGCGGTGACCAACGAGTCAGTTGACCCTCATTTGCGCTTCCTTTTACTTGGCTGGACAGGGGCTTGCTCGAAGGCCTCCGGCGGAGGCGGTGCTGCCCGGACATTGAAGAGTCGGCAGACGCCATACCAGCAGAGGGCGAGGCCGAAGTTGTAAGGGAACAACACGGCCCAGAACGGCAGTTGCCAGTTTTTCTTGCCCTGCAGTTCTCCGGGCTCGCCGGTTCGCCAGGGGGCGTAGTGGCGCCAGGCTTCTGCCGGGGTCAGGCAGATGGCATGAAGCGGTCGGTACCACCAGTTGGGTTCGCCGGGAGGAGGGAGTTTGGCCGGGCCGTGGTTCATGAAGTGGCGAATGTATTTCCAGACTTCGGCGACGTGTTTGATGTCGGATTCAGTGGGTTCGTTACTGTCGACCCATAAGCAATCTTTTTGGTGCAGGCTGCCATCCTCTCTAGGTGGGGCGAAGGCAAGTGCATAACTGGTACTAAAGGATGAGCCTCCAAATTCGGTACGTTTGAATACGCCCCCATGGGTCTTGTTCCAGTCAAAAATGATAAGTTTTTTACCGCGCTGATATAGGATTTTTTTGGTTGAACGGCTGAAGTGGAAGTTTGAAAGTTTTTTTATGAAATAGATTCTATAGGCGAGGAAAGGTGTGAATATTAGTGGTGCAAATATATATTGCATTGCGGAGTGGGCGCGTTCTAATAGTATGGCTCTGTATTCGGGATCTGCAATGTCGGGATAGAAGTAAAAAGCCAGGGCTAGTGTCATGGCAGTGTATAGTTTTGCCATGAACACAGAGTCGGATACCCACGGGTTTCGCAAGGTTAATGTGTCTGTTGATAAGTTTTCTAGTTGTCCGGTTATTGCTGGTTTGTATTCAGGGTCTGAGTTTTTATTGAATATCCATATAACTGCCATGATTATCGCTCGAGACGAAAAATTGAGTTAACCTCATTTCCTTCATTCAAGCCCTGATTGGAGCTATAGGCTAAATGCAGTGAGGCATGATTTTGGTTGTTTATCGTGTTCTTGAAATTCAGAATTAAGCCGGCGCCTGTAACGTAGCAAACAGCGGCAAGTGGAAAGACGACCATCTCACCGTCTTCACGAAGGCTGCTCAAGCTAGCTGACCATTCGCTTGTGCCTACGATAAAGCCCGGTAGGAATACTGTGAATTCCACGGTGGGTTGTGTGGTGGTGACTTCGTTGTGGGTGATGGCGGTCCAGTTTGCTGGTGCCCAATAATTATTTTCATGCCAACCACTGTCGACCCCGGTTATACCAAAGGATTGCGCCTCTTCTGCAGATATTAACCTTGGTCCGTAATGCTCATCGTGCCAGGCTTTAAGTTCTTCTTGCAGAGAAGGGAATGTAGGAAGTTTTTTTCATGATCCAGAACGATTTCGGGATGCACCTCTCCATCGTTTTTACGATTGCCGAAAATTCTCCGTGCTGCCCAGAACTCAATAGGGGGCAGGATGGGTACGCGTGGGCTGCAGGAAGGGCCGAAGGTGGCGCTGTTGGCAGAGCCGTCGGTCATTTACGCTGCCTTTTGGTTGAGCGTACTGGGGCTTGCTCGAAGGCCTCTGGTGGAGGCGGTGCAGCCCGGACATTGAAGAGTCGGCAGACGCCATACCAGCAGAGGGCGAGGCCGAAGTTGTAAGGGAACAACACGGCCCAGAACGGCAGTTGCCAGTTTTTCTTGCCCTGCATTTCTCCGGGCTCGCCGGTTCGCCAGGGGGCGTAGTGGCGCCAGGCTTCTGCCGGGGTGAGGCAGATGGCATGAAGCGGTCGGTACCACCAGTTGGGTTCGCCGGGAGGAGGGAGTTTGGCTGGGCCGTGGTTCATGAAGAGGCGAAGGTATTCCCAGACTTCGGCGACGTGCTTGATGCCGGATTCTGTGGGTTCGTTACTGTCGGTCCAGAGGCAATCTTTTTGATGGAGACTTCCGTCTTTTCGACGGGGTGCGAATGCGAGTGCATAGGAGGTGGTGAAAGATGAGCCACCAAACTCTGTGCGCTTGAAAAGACCACCTCCGGTATTGTGCCATTCAAAGACGAATGCCCTCCTAAAACGTTGGTGGTAGATTTTTTTGTTACGCGGTTGAAGCAAACACTTGATAACCCTTTGATGAGCCAAACTCGGTAAAAAAGAAACGGAAGAAATATGAAAGGCGATAGAGCCATTCCGATCATTAGGGTGGGTGCACGTGCATAATCCTTCCAGTTACCGTTGGATAATAAAATAAAATAAAATATGAATACTGATGCAATAGTCATTGCGCAGTACAGCTTGCCCATAAAAATAGAGTCTGACACCCAAGGGTTGCGTAGACACAGAGTGTTTTCGGATACGCTCAATAGCTGACCACTAATGGCGGGTTTATACCCTGAGCATGAGGTTGAGTTGAACAGCCATATAGTTGCCATGATCAGCGCCCTAGATGAAAATTTGAATTAATCTCGGCGCCTTCGGTCAACCCTTGATTGGCGCTATAGGTGAGATGCAGTGAGACGTGGTTTTGGTGGGTCAGCGTGAGCTTGAAATGAAGAATCAAGCCCGCCCCTACAATGTAGGCGGCGGGAGTGATTGGAAATACGTCCATTCCTCCATCGTCACGGAGGCTGCTCGAAGTTCCTGACCATTGGCTGGCGCCTATTGCGAAGCCCGGCAGCAGAATGGTGAACTCAGCCGTTGCTCCAGATGTGTCCGCATATTTAAATTTTATAGCTGACCAGTTTGGCTGTGCCCAGTGAGTGTTTTGGTTCCATTGAGTATCGACATTGGTTACGCCAAGTGATTGCGCTTGCTTGGCTGATAATAGTTTTGGCCCATAGTGTTCATCATGCCAAGCTTTGAGTTCTGCGTGTAAGGAGGGGAATGGAGGAAGTTTCTTGTCATGGTCCAGGATAATTTCAGAACGAATCTCTCCATCATTGATGCGATTGCCAAAGATGCTGCGTGCTGCCCAAAGCTCGATGGGCACGCGTGGGCTGCAGGCAGGGCCAGAGGTGGCGCTGTTGGCAGAAACGTCGGTCATTTACGCTGCCTTTTGGTTGAGCGTACTGGGGCTTGGTCGAAGGCCTCTGGCGGAGGTGGTGCTGCCCGGACATTGAAGAGGCGGCACACGGCGTACCAGCCGATGGCAAGGCCGAGGTTGTAGGGGAACAACACAGCCCAGAACGGCAGTTGCCAGTTTTTCTTGCCCTGCATTTCTCCGGGCTCGCCGGTCCGCCAGGGAGCGTAATGGCGCCAGGCTTCCGCCGGGGTCAGGCAGATGGCATGAAGCGGCCGGTGCCACCAGTTGGGTTCACCGGGAGGAGGGAGTTTGGCCGGGCCGTGGTTCATGAACTGGCGAATGTATTCCCAGACTTCGGCGACGTGTTTGATGTCGGATTCAGTGGGTTCGTTACTGTCGACCCATAAGCAATCTTTTTGATGCAGGCTGCCATCCTCTCTAGGTGGGGCGAAGGCAAGTGCATAACTGGTACTAAAGGATGAGCCTCCAAATTCGGTACGTTTGAATACACCCCCATGGGTCTTGTTCCAGTCAAAAATAATAAGTTTTTTACCGCGCTGGTATAGGATTTTTTTGGTTGAGCGGCTAAAATGGAAGTTTGAAAGTTTTTTTATGAAATAGATTCTGTAGGCGAGGAAAGGTGTGAATATGAAGGGTGTGATTATGTATTGAGCCATTGAGTGTGCGCTTGCTAGTAATATGTCTCTGTATTCGGGATTTGCAATTCTTGGATAAAAATAAATAGCTAGTAGTAGTGTCATGGCGGTGTATAGTTTCCCCATGAATACAGAGTCGGATACCCACGGATTTCGCAAGGTTAATGTATTTATTGATAAATTTTCTAGCTGTCCAGTAATTGCTGGCTTGTATCCAGAGCTTGAGCCTTTATTGAATATCCATATAACTGCCATGATTATCGCTCGAGACGGAAAATTGAGTTAACCTCATTCCCTTCATTCAAGCCTTGATTGGAGCTATAGGCTAAATGCAGTGAGGCATGATTTTGGTTGTTTATCGTGTTCTTGAAATTCAGAATTAAGCCGGCGCCTGTAACGTAGCAAACAGCGGCAAGTGGAAAGACGACCGTTTCACCGTCTTCACGAGGGCTGGTTAAGCTACCTGACCATTCGCTTGTGCCTACGATGAAGCCCGGTAGGAATACTGTGAATTCAACGGTGGGTTGTGTGGTGGTGACTTCGTTATGGGTGATGGCGGTCCAGTTTGCTGGCATCCAGTAATTATTTTCATGCCAACCGCTGTCGACTCCGGTTATACCAAAGGATCGTGCTTCTTCTGCGGATATTAACCTTGGTCCGTAATGTTCATCGTGCCAGGCTTTAAGTTCTTCTTGCAGAGAAGGGAATGTAGGAAGTTTTTTTTCATGATCCAGAACGATTTCGGGATGCACCTCTCCATCGTTTTTACGATTGCCGAATATGCTCCTTGCTGCCCACAGTTCGATAGGGGTATGGAGGTGTTCATACGATTTGGCGTGAAGGTATAAGCCTCCAGCGATAATCACTGCTCCCAGGAGTACAAGCGCTGCTGCGCCCCATCCGGCAAAGGGTACAACTGATGTAACTCCTGCAACCGCGAGCCCGCCCTCCAATACTAAAACGGAGCCTGCCGCAACAGCGCTTCCGCCATACAGTGTCAAGTCAGATGCTTCAGGGTTACCATGTAGTTTCTGCCTGTCGGATTTTTCAACGTCTGAAGCGAGTCCTAGAAAAATTGCAGGGTAACCGGATAATCGTGCAAACAGATTGCTCCCCAAGAACTTGATCACGCCGTTACCAAACGCCATCCCCGGCGCCGTCGAACTCAATCTCAGCATCACGGCCTTCTGCGTTGCGCGTACGCTGACCAGTGTCGCCGCGGCCGCACCAATCACACCGAAAATCGATGCCGCAAACCCCAAGGTGTATTCCGGCGCATTGCTTTTCTGCAGGCTGTTATAAGCCGTCTTGAGCGAGATCACGTTGAACCACAGCATCCCGGCGTTCAGAGCACCGCCCCCGCCCGAGGTGAGCAACCCGAGAAAGTTGGGTTTAACCCGCGCAGTGGTGGTCAACTCGACCGCCACCGTCCGATTGCCCGAAATACGCAGCTGCTTCATTTCCTCAACCTGCGCCATGCCGCTCTTCAAATACCGCTCCACCTCCTGGCTGAACGGGTTTTCCCTGATGGCCTGGTCGGTGATTTGGTAACGCGCCGCCAACAGCCCCAGCGCTTTCTCGGCATTGGCCTCACGCGCTGCCAGCAGTACTTGCTGACGCAGGGTATGGCTGGCGTCCCAGCGGGTGTGGCCACGCAGGCGTTTGAGCACCACGGCGTTGACGGACTGGGCCGTGAGGTCGGTGATGTCGGCAATGGCCGGAAAACGCCCGGCCAGCCCTTCGATGACATTATCGCCACCACCCAGCACACTGCCGGCCGCGTCGGCTTTGTCCTTGAAGGGGTTGAACGGCGCCAGGGCGGTGTAGAGCGGGCTGTCGTGCTGGTCCAGCCACTGTTCCAGGCGTTTGAAGCGCCGGTCTCGGTCTTCGGTACCGGGTGTCGGCTGGCCCATCGGGTAAATCAGCAGGGCCAGGGAGATTTCCAGGCCACGGGCCGAGATGCGTTCGTCGCGGTCATAGCACGCCAGTGCGGCGGCCAGGCTGTAGGGGTCATCGATATGCGCGGCTTCGGCCGTGGCCAGCCACGCGTCGTGATCATGACTGGCTTGCAGGGCAAGGTTGCGCAGGCCTGCAATGCGCTGCTCCAGCTCATCGCGTTCGGCGAGGAACTGCAGGTATTTGTCGGTATCGATGCGCAGCGCCAAACGCGCACCGTTCGGGGAGTAGTCCTCGTGAGTGAGCGCCCGATAACGTGTCTCGGCCGGGGAGAGAGGGCGTCCGGTGCGGGTGGACTGCAGTCTTGTTTCGACCACTTCGGTAGCGGGCATATCCGCCGGGTACATCGTCTCCAGTGTTTTGTTCAGCAACAGGGCGACCAGGTTGCGATGGTGAAAATCGCGGCTCTGCTGGCTGAGCCGTTCGGCATCGAGCTGGTAGCACGCCGGTACGCCTGCCTGCTCGGAGCCTTGTGCGGGCTTGGTGTGTTCGAGCTGCTCGGCGGGCATCAGGTCGTGCAGTTGGTGCTGGTAGGCCGAGACCGACAGGCTCAGGTCCAGGGCCATGCCTTCAGCATCAGCCAGCGCCACCACCACCGGTATTTTCGGCTGGGTGCTGGGATAGTCCCGGGCAATGGCGTTGAGCCTGCCGACGGACAAGGTGGTTGTGGACGCGTGGCTGCTCCAGGTCAGGGACATACGCCGGCTTGCCGGTTTGTAGTCTTCGACCCAGTCTTGCAGCGCACTGAGCGGCAGTACATGGGGCTGGGTAGAGGGGGCCGGGTTGCCGGCAATCAGCTCGGCCATGTCCAACTGGCGCATATGCCGTTTGCGCAGGGCTGCTGATGCGGTGATGCGGGCAGTCGTGGCGTTGGTCCACAGGTGCGGGCTGTAGCCGATCCACACTTCCTTGGCGGTGTCCTGACAGGTATCGGCCCAGACCCAGCCCATGCTCTGACCGGACAGGTAGCGGTCACGTTGGTGATAGCGCTCCAGCCCTTGATAGTGCAGCTCCTGGTAGCGTCCTTCGCCGTCGTACTCATGAATGACCAGCTTTTCGCCCTGGGGGCCTTTCATGAACACGTAGATGTAGCCTGGGCGCAGCGTGCGCAGGGTGTAGGACGAATGCTGCAGCGGGGCGAAGCCTTGTTCCAGATTGAAGCCTGCGCCTGCGTAGCGACAGACAGGGGCATCGCCCGTACGCGGCACGATGGCATAGCGCACCGGCAGGATGGGCACGCGTGGGCTGCAGGCGGGGCCGGAGGTGGCACTGCTGACGGTGGCGTCAGTCATGGTTTAGCTCCTCGCGTGGGGCCAGTGTTTGATTGCCTGGACATGAGAGGTCCTTCGGATACGGCTGTCCTTGAACGAGACGGTGCTCGTCGTTGCCTGGCATCTTGGGAGTGGCCTGTCAGCTATCGCAGCATGACGGCGTAGAGCGCCTCGATTGGGGGGGCGGGTATTTTTGGTGCTGACGTGTTCCGGGGAACGTTCGCATAAGGTCCTCGCTGGCTGGCAATGGCCGTACCGTCGTGCAGGCCCGTGGATGGCTGTTGCAGCCAGCCACGGGCGACGGTGACGCAGACCTGAAACACTAGCGAGGAACGGATTATGGGTGGTCGACAGGGCTTCCCAAATCCGCGTAGGACGTTTCTCTGTTTATCTTTTTCGGCGCTATTTGGCGGTATTCAGTTACATCTCTCAGGGGAGACGATCCGCCGCTGCCCCTCAGAGATCCAGCACCAACCGCGCCGAGCGCGCCCGCGACACGCACAGCATCATGCTTTGCTGCGCGGCCTTTTCCTCGTCGCTGAGGTATTGGTCGAAATGCTCGGCCTCGCCTTCGAGGATCGCCGTTTCGCAAGTGCCGCACACGCCTTCACGGCACAGGCACTCGACCTTCGCGGCCTTGGACTTCTCGATGGCCTGGAGGATGGTCATGCCTTCCTCGACTTGCAGTTCGGTGCCCGACCGGGCCAGCACCACGGTGAAGGCCGCGCCTGTGGCCGGCGCGGCGGCGGCGAACTGTTCCCAGTGCACCCGCGATTCGGCGATGCCAGCGGCGGCGGCGGTGGCGATCACCGCGTCGATCAGCGGCTTGGGCCCGCACACATAGAGGTGGGCGTCATCGGCCAGGCCCGCGCACAGCGCGGCGAGGTCGAGCTTGCGGTCCAGGCTGTCGATGTAGAACCGCGTGTTGCCGGCATGCGGGCCTTGTTCCAGGTCGCCCTGGAAGGCGCCGTGTTCCGGGGCGCGGAAGGCGTAGTGCAGCTCGTAGGGAGTGGCGCCCCCTTCCAGCTCGTGCAACTGCGCCAGGAACGGGGTAATGCCGATGCCACCGGCGATCAGCACATGGCGCCCGGCATCGGCGTCCAGGGCGAACAGGTTGTTGGGGGTGGAGATGGTCAGCTCGCTGCCCACCGCGACCTGGTTGTGCATGAACGCCGAACCGCCCTTGGACTGCTCCTCGAGCCGCACGCCGATCTGGTAGCTGTGCAATTGACGCGGGTCACTCATCAGCGAATAGGCATTGCTGAACTGGCTGCCGCAGGGCGACTGCATCTGCACGATCACGTGGCTGCCGCCGCTGAAGGCGGGCAGGGCGCCGCCGTCGGCGCGGGCCAGGGTGAAGCGCTTGATCTGCGGCGTGGCCTGTTCCACACCGGTCACGCGCACCTTGAACATCTCGTATTGCTTGGCCATGGCGTACCTCGACAACAAAGCCCCGCGCCAGGCCCTGGTGCGGGGCGGGGAGCTGGCGTGTGTTCAGTCGTCCAGGTGGGCGACCGCGATCAGGTTGTGGAAGTGGGCGATGCCGTGCTCGCTGACGCCGCTGCGCTGGGCGTCGACCATGATCCGACCCTGGCCACGGTAGCCGCGGGACTTCAGGCCTTTCTGCACGCTCTCGACCAGACGCAGGTCCTCGGGGCGGAACACCTCGCGGTACCAGTCGATCAGCTTGTGCTGCTCTTCGCTGAGTTCCTTGTTGAGGAAGTAGATGTCGTAGTGCTGCAGGGTGGTCTCGGCATCGACCGGGAACTCGTAGATCACGGTCATGAAGTTGGCCCCTGGCGGTACGTTGAACATGGTGCACGGCCAGGCCCAGAAGCCGGCGAAGGACGGGTCTTTCACCGACTCGTCGAAGGTGAATGACTGCTCCGACGGTTTGGCCAGGCCGTATTGCAGGGTCCAGTTGCCGTGCAGGCTGTGGCTGTACTGGCCGACGTCCACCGAATCGGAAAAGCCGGGGTGGGCCGGGGCGCAGTGGTAGCACTCCAGGTAGTTGTCGACGATGGATTTCCAGTTGGCGGGAGTGTCGCTGACGAAGCGCGCGGCCAGGTGCAGGTCGTCGATCACCGCGCAGGCTTCGCGCATGCGCTTCTGCATGCCCGGCAGCTGGTCTTCGACAGAGCCTGCGTCGTTGTCCATGTTGATGAAGATGAAGCCGGCGTATTCCTCCACGCGCAGCTGCACCAGGGTGGAATTGTCCTTGTCGAAGTTGGCCACGTTCTCGCAGTTGCGCGCATGGGCCAGCTCGCCGTCGAGCTTGAAGGTCCAGGCGTGGTAAGGGCAGGTGATCACGTTCTTGGCCTTGCCGCTGCCTTCGAGCAGTTGGTGGCCGCGGTGCGGGCAGACGTTGTAGAAGGCCCGCAGCACGTCGTCGCGGCCACGCACGACGATGATGCTCTCGCCGATCACCTGGCGGGTAATGTAGGCGTTCTTCTCGGCGACTTCGCTGCGGTGGCCGACGCAGATCCAGCTGCGGGCGAAGATCGCTTCCTTCTCGTGTTCGAAGACGGCGGCCTGGGTGTAGAACTTGGCCGGGAGGGTGAAGGCCTCCTCGGGATTGGCGCAGAAGTCGGCGGGCAGGCGTTTGAAATCGTTCATGGCTCTATCTCGGTTCTTATTGGTTAACGCGTATCTGTTGGTTAACAATCTGGGCAAAAAAATTTGCCAGAACGGGGGCGGGCAAGCCCGCTCCCAGGTTGTATTTCAGTGCGCCACGGCTGTGCTACGCGGTGCCTGCGGCTGCGGTTCCTCACCCGCCAGGCGGGTGGCCTCTTCCTCGATGCGGTAGGCCGGCACCTGGCCGTAGTCGGCCGCCAGCCACTTGAAGAATCCGTAGATCTTCACCAGCAGGATCACCATGAACGGGATCGCGGTGAGCACCACGGCGGTCTTCATGGTCGACAGCGAGGCCTTGGCGAAGAGCATGGCCAGTGGCACCAGGGTCAGCACCACGCACCAGAACAGGCGCAGGGTGGGGCTTGGGTCTTCACCTTCGCGCAGGTTGCGGGTGCTGGTGGCGGCCACGGCGTAGGCGGCGGCGTCCATGTGCGAGGCGCAGAACACCGCCATGATGAACAGGTACGCGGCGAGGAACAGCGTGCCCCAGGGCAGGGCCAGCAACAGGTCGGTCACCGCGGCTTCGCCGCCCAGCGTGCCGAGCAGCTTGGGTACGTCGATCTGGCCGTTGATGAACTGGTGCATGCTGTAGCTTTCCAGCGCGCCGAAGAAGAACCAGCAACCGAAGCTGCCGCCCAGCAGCAGGGCGAACACCACTTCCTTGATCAGTCGGCCACGGGACACGCGGGCGACGAACATCGCCACGCCAGGGGCGTAGGACACCCACCACAGCCAGTAGAACACCGTCCAGTTGCGGGTGAAGGCGCCGTCGCCGGCGGGGTCGGTGAACAGGCTCATCTGCACGTAGTGCTGCAGCATCAGGCCGATGGAATTGGCGGTGTTGTTCAGGGTGAACTGGGTCGGCCCGACCAGCAGGACGATGGCGGCGAACACCAGGGCGCCGATGCAGACCATCTTCGACAGGCGCTGCAGGCCGCCGTCGATGCCGATGTACGAGCTCAGCGAGAACAGCAGCGCCACCGCGCCGATCACCAGCAACTGCACGGTGAAGGTATTGGGGGTGCCGGCCAGGTCGGCAAGGCCGCGGGTCAGGGTCGAGGCGGTGAGCGCCAGCGACACGGTCAGCGCGCCCATCATGGTCAGCAGGAAGATCAGGTCGACGGCGCGGCCGACCGGGCCGGTGGCCTTGAAGCCGGTGACCGCCTCGATGATCGAGGCCAGGTTGAGGCCGCTCTTCTTGCGCACATGGAAGTGATAGGCCATGGCCAGCGAGGCCAGGGCGTAGATCGACCAGGCGCTGATGCCCCAGTGGAAGAACGAGTAGCTGACGCTGTATTCCAGGGCCTTGGCCGACATCGGCGCGATGTTCAGGCCTGGGGTCTGGTAGTAGTAGGCCCATTCCATCACGCCCCAGTACAGGGTCGAGGAACCCATGCCGGCGCAGATGAACATGAACACCCAGGTGGTGGTGGAGTATTCGGGCTTGCCGGCACCCAGGCGGATGTTGCCGTATTTGCTGAAGGCCAGGTACAGCACGGCCAGGGAGCTGCCGAACACCAGTACCTGGACGCTGGTGCCGAAGGTGCGGGTGGCCACTTCGAACAGCTGGTTGGCCAGGTTTTCGGCCTGGGCAGGGAAGGCGGCAAGGCCGATCACGGTGAGCAGCACGGCCAACAGGCTCACGGCGATCAGGAACACGTCGATCTTTTTGTTATTGGGGGACATCAATTGTCTCCTGGAGCATTTTTTTTGTAGTAGGCGTCAGGCGTTGGGAAGTCCGTATCGAGGTTCTGTGTTTCCTTTCTGTTAACTAACAGATAACAAGTATCTTTTGGTTGACAGATTCTGCATTGAATCGAAGTGGGTGGCAATAGGATCGTCGGACAATCCGGATGATTGGGCTGGCGATATCGCGGGGTAAGTCGCATCGGCCCCGCGATGACCTAGCGCCAAATCAGGCGCCGAGCAGCTCGGCAATGGCCTTGCCCACTTCCTGGGTCGAGCGGCTGCCGCCCATGTCACGGGTGGTGTCGCCGTTGGCGATCACGGTCTCGATGGCCTTGAGGATGTCGTCGTGGGCCGCCTGGTAGCGGGCATCGTTGTTTTCCTGGCCGAGGAACTCGAGCATCAGCGCGCCGGACCAGATCATCGCGATCGGGTTGGCGATGTTCTTGCCGTAGATGTCCGGCGCCGAGCCATGCACCGGCTCGAACAGCGAGGGGAACTTGCGCTCGGGGTTGAGGTTGGCCGACGGCGCGATGCCGATGGTGCCGGCGCACGCCGGGCCGAGGTCGGAGAGGATGTCACCGAACAGGTTGGAGGCCACCACCACGTCGAAACGCTCCGGCTGCAGCACGAAACGGGCGCAGAGGATGTCGATGTGCTGCTTGTCCCAGCTGATCTCGGGGTAGTGCGCGGCCATGGCGGCGGTGCGCTCGTCCCAGTAGGGCATGCTCACGGCCATGCCGTTGGACTTGGTCGCCGAGGTCACGTGCTTGCGCTCGCGGGTCTGCGCCACGTCGAAGGCGTACTTGAGGATGCGGTCGACGCCGCGACGGGTGAACACCGACTCCTGCAGCACGAACTCGTTGTCGGTGCCTTCGAACATGCGCCCGCCCAGGGAGGAGTATTCGCCCTCGGTGTTCTCGCGGATCACCACGAAGTCGATGTCGCCAGGCTGCTTGTTCGCCAGCGGGCAGGGCACGCCGGGGAACAGGCGCACAGGGCGGATGTTCACGTACTGGTCGAAGTCGCGGCGGAACTTGAGCAGGGAGCCCCACAGCGAGATGTGGTCCGGGACCTTGTCGGGCCAGCCGACGGCGCCGAAGTACAGGGCGTCGAAGCCCTTGAGCTGGTCGAACCAGTCGTCGGGCATCATCTTGCCGTGGGCCAGGTAGTAATCGCAGCTGGCCCATTCGAAGAACTCGAACTGCAGGTCCAGGCCGTGCTTGCGGGCGGCGGCCTCGACCACGCGCAGGCCTTCGGGGAGGACTTCGTTGCCGATGCCGTCACCGGGGATGGCGGCGATCTTGAAGGTCTTGGTCATGGGGCGCATCTCGTGTCCAGGGAAGATGCAGGCCATGCTATAAGGCTGTGCTTCGGAGATAATCCGGCAATCCATCAATTCTTGGTGCACGAAACGTGAATAATCTGCCGAACCTGGATGACCTCGACATCTTCCTGCAGGTGGCGCGCCGCGCCAGCTTCGCCGCAGTGGCGGACGAGCGTGGCATGTCGGCGGCATTCATCAGCAAGCGTATTCGCCTGCTGGAGGAAAGCCTCGGCGTGCGTCTGCTGCACCGCACCACCCGGCGGGTGACGGTGAGCGAGGAGGGCGAGCGCGTGTACCAGTGGGCGCAGCAGATCTTCGAAACCCTGCGGCGCATGGACGACGACCTCAACGCCGGCCAGCGCGAGCCGGCGGGGCAACTGCGCATCGCCAGCAGCCTGGGGCTGGGGCGGCGCTTCGTGGCGCCGGCGCTGTCGGAGCTGGCGGCGCGCTACCCTGGGCTGGACATCCGCCTGGATGTGCATGACCGCCTGGTGGACCTGATCGCCGAAGGGGTGGACCTGGACATTCGCGTCGGCAACGTCATCGCCCCGCACCTGATCGCCAAGCCCCTGGCACGCAACCGTCGGGTACTGTGCGCCGCCCCTGGCTACCTGGCCGCGCATGGCACGCCGCGGGTGCTGGCCGACCTGGCCAGCCATGACTGCCTGGTGATCAAGGAACGCGACCACCCGTTCGGCCTGTGGCACCTGGAAGGCCCCCAGGGCGAGGAAAGCGTGCGCGTCACCGGCGGGCTTTCCAGCAACCACGGCGAGGTGGCGCACCAGTGGTGCCTGGACGGGCGAGGGATCCTGCTGCGCTCCTGGTGGGACGTGCATGACAGCATCGCCGATGGGCGCCTGGTGCAGGTGCTGCCCGAGTACCAGCAGGCGGCGGATATCTGGGCGGTGTATACCGCGCCGTTGGCAGGTTCAGCCAAGGTTCGGGTGGCGGTGGAGTTCTTCCGCCAGTACTTCGCCGAGCGCTATCGCTTGCCGGATTGACCCTTCGCGCCGCCCCGCGACAAGTTGTCTGCTTGACTTGCAAGGGCACCCTACGATCGTTAACTTGACTTCGTAGTCAGTTTTTGTGATCGTGCGCGCCCTTTCAGTTTCTCAAGCACCAGAAAAAGCATGGGCAACCCAAGAGCTGCCCAGAGGATCAACCATGTCCAACCGTGATATTTCCCGGCGTTCGTTCCTGCAAGGCGGGCTGATCGCCGGTGTCGGCGTGACCATGGCGCCGCTCGGCAGCCAGGCGTTCGCCGCCCTGATGGAGAGCAAGGTCACCACCTCGCCGCAGAAGTGGATGAACCACGACGGCAAGGTGCGTTTGCGTAACGACGCGCTGTCCAAGGTCTGCGGCAACAAGGTGTTCGCCCGCGACATCCGTGCCAAGGACATGCCTGGCTGGCCACAGCAGCAAGGCCACGCCATGCTGCTCAAGGCGACCAAGGCCGACCGCATCTACGCGGGCTACGACCTGTCACTGCTGGGCGCCGAGCTGCAGCCGGACCGCGTCGTCAGCGCCGATGACCTGAAGAAGGACGGCATCGCCTGGCCCGAGGCCCACTCGCCAGATCCATTGCTGCCGCCCGGCCAGGTACCGATGTTCATCGGCCACCCGGTGGCGATCCTGATCTGGAACGACTTCGAGCGCTTCCGCAAGGCCAAGCTCAAGCTGCAGTTCAACGACCAGGCGATCCGCTACGGCGCCCAGGCCCCGCTTTACCAGCGCGATCCTTACGGCAGCTTCCGTTTCGTGCGCGTGGCCGGCAAGACGCCGTTCGACGAGGACGAATACTCGAGCCTGAAGAACACCATGCTGTTCCCCACCATCCTGGCGCGCAAGCCGGTATGGACCGCCGAGCCCAAGCAGCACGGCACCCTCACCGAGCAGGGGATGTTCTACGCCCAGCGTATCGACGAGCAGCTCAAGCAACCGCCGGAAGACTGGCTGCTGTTCGACGAGCGCTACAAGACCCCGTCGATCGAGCCCGCAGCCCTCGAGCCGGACAACGGCAATGGCTGGTTCGACCCGGCCACCGGCACCCTGCATTTCGTCGTCGCCACCCAGTGTCCGTTCGAAGTGGCGCAGGAATGCGTGCACATGATCAAGCCGTCGCGTTTCGGCCTGAAGCACCTGAACATTCATCCGGGCTACACCGTCGGCTACGGCTCCAAGGACAACAACATCTTCGTGTTCTACGCCGCCGTCGCCGCCCTGTACGGCGCGGGTGTGCCGATCCGCCTGGCCAACGACCGCTACGAGCAGTTCCAGAGCGGCATCAAGCGCCACCCGTTCGACATCCGCTACCAGCTGGCCGTCGACAAGAAGGACATGAGCTTCAAGATCTTCCGCGCCGACATGACCGTCGACGGCGGCGGGCGCATCAACTACAGCCCGTCGGTGGCTTCAGTAGGCGCTACCGCCGCGCAGTCGATCTACTACATGCCGCAGAACGACCTGTCGGTCACCGCCTACCACTCGCGCGGCGTCGAGGCCGGCTCCATGCGCGGCTACGGCACCCTGCAGAGCATGGCCGCCACCGAGATGATGGTCGACGAGATCGCCGATCGCCTGGGCGTGGATGCCATCGAGCTGCGCCGCAAGAACGCGCTCAAGTCGGGCATGAAGAACACCCAGGGCGCGGTGCCCGCCGGTGCCCTGCGCCTGCACGAGATCCTCGACAAGGCCGCGGAACACGACTGGTGGAAGAACCGCCATGCGCGCAAGCAGGCCGAAGACGCCAAGGACCACGACAACTGGTACGGCGTGGGCTTCGCCATCACCCAGAAAGACTTCGGCACCGGCGCCGAAGCGCCGATGGCGGCGGTCGAGTTCACTGCCGATGGCCAGATTACTTTGCGCCATATCGGCACCGAGCTGGGCACCGGCATGTCGACCTCCCAGGCCCTGGTGGTCAGCGACTTCCTCGGCCGCGTCGCCGATCACGTGCAGACCGCCCAGACCGAATGGCCTGAGCTGCAACTGAGCACCAGCGGCAACCCCTACCTGATCAGCCAGGCCGAGCAGGACGCCGCGCTGCGCAACCCGCGCTGGGTCGCCAAGCTGGCTTCGCCGTCGTCGGCGACCAACTCGGCGTTCTACTTCAGCCACGCCACCCGCGAGGCGGCCCGGGTGCTGTTCAACCACGGCCTGTGGCCGGCGGCCATGGCCCTGTGGAGCCAGGGCCCGTTCGGCGGCCAGGCCAACCCGTTGGTGGTGCGCCGCGAGAACGCGGTGTGGGTCAACGGCGCGCTG
This sequence comes from Pseudomonas sp. CCOS 191, assembly GCF_001007005.1. Lineage (NCBI taxonomy): Bacteria > Pseudomonadati > Pseudomonadota > Gammaproteobacteria > Pseudomonadales > Pseudomonadaceae > Pseudomonas > Pseudomonas sp. CCOS 191. The sequence goes on along the minus strand of NZ_LN847264.1, from coordinate 3,489,512 downwards.
ACCGGCAACGGCCTGGAGCCGATCCCGTTCGCGGAGCTTGCGAAGAAGGCCCACGAGATGGGCCTGATCACCGGCGTCAGCGTGCATGGCTTCAACCGCTGGAGCTGGGCCGAGGCCGACTTCGTCATCGACGGCGTGCGCGAGCGCCTTCCGCTCGATGCCCTGGCGGTGAAGTACGGTGACGGTGCGCTGAACGCGAAGAAGGCGCAGATGAACAGCGCCGGCTTCCACCTGCTCGACCGGCAGAACGTCGAGTACCCGGCCACCCAGCTGAACAACGCCATGGTCACCTACTACAGCCCGGTGGCGACCATCGTCGAGGTCAAGGTGAACAAGGGCAGCGGCGAGGTCAGCGTGCTCAATCATCACAGCTGGGTCGAGTGTGGACGGGTGCTGGTGCCCGAGCTGGTCAAGGGCCAGCTAGAGGGTGGTATCGCCATGGGAATCGGCCATGCGCTGCTGGAGGAGATGCCGCTGTACGAGGGTGGCCCAGGCGAGGGCGACTGGAACTTCAACCGCTACCGCCTGCCGATGGCCCGGCATGTGGCGGTGTGGAAGCAGACGTCCGAGATCCTGCCGCCGCTGTCGCCGACCGACCCGTCCAAGGGCATCGCCGAGGTGGTGATGATCCCGGTGGTCGGCGCCATCGGCAACGCCGTGGCCCATGCCATCGGCAAGCGTGTCCGCGACCTGCCCATCACCCCCGCCCGCGTCAAGGAGGCCCTCAATGGCTGACCGCAAGCTGCAACTGACCCTCAACGGTCAATCTGTCGTCACCGAGGTGGTCCCTGATGACCTGGCGATGATCGACTACCTGCACGAATACCAGAACCTCACAGGCTCGCGCCTGGGCTGCGGGCAGGGCATCTGCCACGCCTGCGTGGTGATCGTCGACAACCCCGACGGCACCAGCGAGGAGGTGCGCACCTGCATCACCGGCGCGCACTATTTCGAGGGCAAGCAAGTGCGCACCATCGAAAGCCACGCCAAACGCGACGAAGCGGGCAACCCCACCGAGTTGAACCCGATCCAGCAGAAGTTCGTCGACCGCTTCGCCTTCCAGTGCAGCTACTGCGCCCCGGGCTTCGTCAACGCCGCCACGGTGCTGGTGGAGAAGGCCCAGCGCAAGCCGCTGAAGAAGAGCGAGCTGGAGCAGGCCATCGAAGCCAGCCTCGGCCACCATGTGTGCCGCTGCACCGGCTATGTGCGCTACTACGAGGCGACCCGCGACGTGCTGGGCGACCTCGGCCTGGTCAAGGAGGGTTGAGCATGACGCGAGTTCTGAGCAGCCTGGCCCTGGCCATTGGCGCGCTGGTCGCCTGCAACGTCCAGGCGGCCGACGAGGCATTGATCAAGCGCGGCGAATACCTCGCCCGCGCCGCCGACTGCATGGCCTGCCACACCGCCGAAGGCGGCACGCCCTACGCCGGCGGTCTGCCGATCCATTCGCCGTTCGGCACCATCTACGGCACCAACATCACCCCGGACAAGCAGCACGGCATCGGCAGCTACAGCAGTGACGAGTTCTTCGCCGCCCTCACCGAGGGCAAGCGCAAGGACGGCGCCAACCTCTATCCGGCCATGCCCTATACCTCGTATCACCTGATCAAGCGCGAGGACTCCGATGCGATCCACGCCTACCTGATGAGCGTGGCACCGATCAACCGGCCGGCGCCGGAAACCAGCCTGAGCTTCCCGTTCAACGTGCGCACCGGCCTGATGGGCTGGAACCTGCTGTACGGCAAGAGCGTGCAGCTGGAGGAAGGCAAGGGCAACAGCGAGGCATGGAAGCGCGGCCAGTACATGGTCGAAGTGCTCGGCCATTGCGGCGAGTGCCACACCCCGCGCAACCCCATCGGCGCGCTGCAGCAGGACAAGCGCCTGACCGGCGGCCTGCTGTTGGGCTACCTGGCGCCTAGCCTGCTGGCCCAGGACCTGGCCGACCGCGGCTGGAACCAGGCCGACCTGGCTACCTTCCTCAAGCACGGTATCAGCGCCCAGGGCAGCATGTTCAACGAGATGTACCCGGTGGTGCACCACAGCACCCAGCACCTTGAAGACAGCGACCTGTCGGCCATGGCCACCTACCTGCTCGGCGACCAGCCGCCGGCGGCCAAGGTGGTGCAGGCGGTGGCCCATGAAACCCTGGGCGAGAGCGCCAAGCGCGGCCGCCAGCAGTACCTCAATGTCTGCGCCGGCTGCCACGGTGGCGATGGCGAGGGCAAGCCGCACATTGCCGTGGCCATGCAGGGCAACACCGTGCTGCGCCAGGCCGACTCGCGCAACCTGGTCAAGGCCATCGTCGACGGCATCCGCGAACAGCAGTTCACCGGCTTCGAGCGCATGCAGCCGATGCCGGGCTTTGCCGACAAGCTCGACGACCAGCAGCTGACCGACATGGTCAACTACCTGCGCGAAGCCTGGGGCGGCCTGCCGGGCGACCTGACCACCCAGCAGCTGGCCCAGCTGAAGGCGGATTGACCCGTGCAGCATCTCGACCTGCAGGTGGTGCGCCAGGCGGCGCAATGGTCGCGTGACGGCTTGCGTGTGTGGCTGTGCAGCGTGCTGTGCACCTATGGCTCGGCGCCGCGCGCGCCGGGCTCGCTGCTGGCGGTGAGCGAGGGCGGGCAGTGGGTGGGATCGCTGTCGGGCGGCTGTGTCGAGGATGACTTCCTCGAGCGGGTCGCCGCCGGCGAGTTCGCCACGGCGGTCGCCGTGGTGCGCTATGGCGACGGCAGCGATACCCGCGGCAACATTCGCCTGCCGTGCGGCGGGATTCTCGACGTGCTGGTGGAGAACCTGCCCGGCGACTGCGCCACCCAGGCGCATCTTGCCGAGCTGGAAAGCGCCTTGCTCGGGCGTCGGCGGCTGTTGCGCGAGGTCGACCTGCGCAGCGGTGAACGGCGGCTGAGCGATGACCTCGGCCAGGGGCCACGGGTGGAGCGTGGCGAGCATTGCGTGCGCCTGCGCATCGGCGCCGCCCAGCGCCTGTTGCTGGCGGGGTATTCGAGCGTCGCGCATTTCTGCGCCGAATTCGGCAAGGGCCTGGGCTTCGAGGTGGTGCTGTGCGACCCTCGCGACGAGGTGATGGACAACGTGGCGCTGGACGGGATAGAAATCCGTCGTGAACTGCCTTCGCTGTTCATCGCCAACGGCGGCTGCCATCGCGACACCGCGGTGGTGGCGCTCACCCACGACCCAAAGATCGACGACCTGGCCATGCTCGAAGCAGTACGTACCGAAGCGTTCTACATCGGGGTGATGGGTTCACAGGCCACGTCGGCGAAGCGTCGTGAGCGCTTGCGCCGTATCGGCGAGCTGGGTGATGCCGACATGGCGCGCATTCATGCGCCGATCGGCCTGAACCTGGGCAGCAAGACGCCGGCGGAAATCGCCCTGGCGGTGCTCGCCGATATCCTGCGGACCCGCAGCGGCATCGCCCGCGAGGCCTTGTGAAGGTCGTCGCCCTGGTACTCGCGGCCGGGCAGGGCGCGCGCTTCGGCGCGGACAAGCGCCGGGCCCTGATGGCCGATGGGCGCAGCCTGCTGCAGCACAGCGTCGAGCGCGCCCTGGCGGTGTTCGACGAGGTGCGCGTGGTGCTGCGCGCAGGCGAGCGGGCCGAGGATCTTGGGCTGCCGCCAGCCTGCCGGGTCGTCCACAGCCCCGAGGCGGGCATGGGCATGGGCATGGGCCATAGCCTGGCGGCCGGCGCGGCGTCGCTGGGTGACAGCGAGGCGCAGGCGGTGGCGATCCTGCTCGGGGACATGCCGTGGATCGGGGCGGAGACCTTCCGTCGTCTGCTCGCCTCGGCGGCGCCCTCGGTCATCGTGGTGCCGCGTCATCAGGGGCAGAACGGCCACCCGGTGGTGTTCGGCCGGGATTACTGGGCCGAGCTGACGCTGTTGGCTGGTGATGAAGGCGCGCGCTCGGTGCTGCGGCGGCATGCGAACAGCGTTTTGCTCTTGGATTTGCAGGACAGCGGTGTGCTGCGCGACGTCGATACGCCCTCGGCGCTCGGCTAGACTGCCCGGGGGCCGCCACCTCACCGACGCCACCATTGAGGGAAAACCCTCATTGCCGCTCATCCGGCGGCCTCCTAGCATGGATCCGGTTACCTACCCCAGGCCACAGGAGCACTACCATGACCAGCCCCAACGACGACAAACGCCCAACCCCCGACCCGGCCGAGGACAACGCCTTCTTCCCTTCGCCGTATTCCCTCAGCCAGTTCACCTCGCGCAAGTCCGACCTCAGCGGCGCCGACTATCCCGACGCCTACCGTGGCGGACGCTGGAAGGTCCTGCTGATCGGCGCCGACGAGCGCTACCTGCTCACCGACAACGGCACGCTATTCTCCACCGGCAACCACCCGGTGGAAACCCTGCTGCCGATGTACCACCTGGACAAGTCCGGTTTTGCCTTCGACGTCGCGACCTTGTCGGGCAACCCGGTCAAGTTCGAATACTGGGCCATGCCCGGCGAGGACACCGAGGTGCTGGGCCTGTTCGATCGCTACAAGTCAGCGTTCAAGCAGCCGCGCAAGCTCGCCGATGTGCTGGAACAGGCCCTGGGTGAGGACTCGGACTATATCGGTGTGTTCATCCCGGGCGGCCACGGCGCGCTGATCGGCCTGCCGGAAAGCGAGGAAGTCGGGCGAGTGCTGAAATGGGCGGCGGACCACGACAAGTTCGTCATCACCCTGTGCCACGGCCCGGCGGCGCTGCTGGCCGGCGGCAAGCTCTACGACGGCTACAAGATCTGCGCCTTCCCTGACGATCTGGATGCCAAGACCCCGGACATCGGCTACATGCCCGGCCACCTGACCTGGAAGTTCGGCGAACGCCTGCAGGCCCAGGGCGTCGAGATCATCAACGAGGGTATCTCCGGTGCCGTCCACCAGGACCGCAAGCTGCTCACCGGTGACAGTCCGTTGGCCGGCAATGCCCTGGGCAAGCTGGCCGCCTCGGCGTTGCTCAAGGCAGTCAACGGCGGATGAGGGACCTGCCATTCGATCAGGTGGTGCAAGCCGTCCAGCGGATCGCGCAGGCCACTGACCTCGCGGATATCCAGTCGGCCGTGCGCAATGTCGCCCGGCCGTTGGGCTATGACCGTTTCGTGCTGTTCAGCGCCAGCGCTGCGCGGGACGAGGTGGTCGAGCGTATCCATTGGGTGGAGGGGGACTGGTTCGGCGATGGCCAGGCGGTCGACGCCCAGACCTACGTGCGCCACTGTCCGGTGACCCGTCACCTGCTGGCGGCACGCGAGCCGTTCTTCTGGAGCAAGCGGCTGGACGATGGCAACGAGCGTTACCGCGTGGTACGAACGCCGAGCGGGCCGGGTATCCACGGCTTGCAGGTACCGGTGTTCGGTCCCGCAGGCCTGGAAGGCGCCATGAGTTTCGGTGGCGCGCAGGTCGTGGCGACACCTGCCGCACGCCTGGCCCTGACGCTGCTGGCCCAGGCCGCGTTCGCGGGCGCTCGGCGGCTGTTGGAAGCGCCCAGCGGCCAGGGGCGTTTGTCCGAGCGTGAGCGCCAGGTCCTGGCCTGGACCGCCGCCGGGCAGCGCCAGGCCGATATCGCCGCCACCCTCGGACTGTCGCTGCGCACGGTGGAAAACCACCTGCGCGCCGCCCGCCGGCGCCTGGGGGTGAGCACCACCGCCCAGGCGATCAGGATCGCCCTGGGCAGCGGTGCGCTCGACTGACTCAGCCCTTGTGCGCGACGTTCAGCACCACCTTGCCGATATGCCGGCCCGACTCCATCAATTCATGGGCCTGGCTGGCCGCGGCCAGCGGGAAGGTGGCGTGGATCAGCGGCTTGACCGCGCCGCTGCGTACATGGGGCCAGGCCTTGGCCTGCAGCTCGCCGAGGATCGCCGCCTTGTCGTCGGCGCTGCGCGCGCGCAGGGTCGAGCCGATATGGGTCAGGCGCTTGGTCAGCAGCGGGAACAGGTCGACCTCGGTGGCCGGGCCCTTGACCACGCCGATCTGCACGATGCGCCCGTCCATGGCGGCGGCCCTGAAGTTCCGCGCCACGTAGTCGCCGGCGATGATGTCGACGATCACATCCACGCCCTTGCCGTCGGTGTGCGCCATGACTTGCTCGACGAAGTCCTCGCGGGTGTAGTCGATGGCCACGTCGGCGCCCAGTTCCAGGCTTGCGGCCTGTTGCCCGGCGCCATTGACCGTGGTGAAGATCTTCGCCGCGCCGAAGGCCCGGGCCAGTTGCGTCGCGGTAGTGCCGATGCCCGACGCGCCACCATGGATCAGCACGTTTTCACCGGCCTTGAAGCCGCCGCGCTGGAACAGGTTGACCCACACGGTCATGAAGGTTTCCGGCAGCGCCGCGCCCTCGACCATCGACAGGTTTTCCGGCAGGTGCGCGGTGGTGCGTTCGTCGGCCACGGCGTACTCGGCATAACCACCGCCCTGGACCAGGGCGATCACGGCATCGCCGAGGGCAAAGTGACGGACCTGCTCGCCGATGGCCACCACCTTGCCGGCGATCTCCAGGCCCGGGATGGCCGGCGCGCCGGCGGGTGGATCGTACAGGCCCTTGCGCTGCAGCAGGTCGGGGCCGTTGACGCCGGCGGCATGCACCTGCACCAGCACCTCGCGCGGGCCTGGCTGGGGCGTGGCATGGCTGGCAACCTGCAGGACCTCGGGGCCGCCTGGCCGGGTGATGTCGATGGCGCTCATTTGGCTGGGGATGATGTGACGCATGAAGACCTCTGTCATTCTGAAGAAAGGCCGTGTCGGCCCGTTGCGTCACAGGGTATGCAACCCGGGTTGTCCGGTCGCGCGGCGATTTTGCGACGCACCTTTGCAGATTTTCTTCAGCCCGCCGCATCCCTGCAAATTGTTGTGGGAAGCGGTTTTGTGTTGCCTGTGCTGGCCTCATCGCTGGCAAGCCAGCTCCCACAATGCGCAGGTGATCCCTGTGGGAGCTGGCTTGCCAGCGATGGGGCGCGGCGCGCCCCCAATCAGGAGTGGACCAATGAACTGGGATGATGCCCGCATGCTGCTGGCCTTGAGCCGCGAACAGACCCTGCGCCGCGCCGCCCGGGTGCTGCGGGTCGACCAGGCCACGGTGGGCCGGCGAGTGGCGGCGCTGGAGGCGGACCTGGGCTCGACCTTGTTCCTGCGCACGCCGGCCGGCTACCAGTTGACCGCCATCGGTGAAGTGGCCGTGGAAATGGCGCAGAAGATGGAGCAGGCGGCCCTGGAACTGGCCCGCCGAACCCGAGGCGCCGATAACGAGGAGGCCGGCGAGGTGCGCATCGCCACTACCGACTCCCTGGCCCTGGAGTTCGTCATCCCGGCACTGCGGCAGGTACATGAGACCCATCCCGAGGTGCGCGTTGTGCTCAGCGGCAGCTCGGAGATCGTCAACCTGTCGCAACGCGAAACCGATATCGCCATTCGCAACCAGCGCCCGGACAGCCCCGACCTGGTGCTGCGCAAGCTGGCCAGCTGGCAGATGGGCCTGTTCGCCTCGGCGGATTACCTGGCGCGGCGGGGCGTGCCGGAGGAGGGCAGCTTTGCCGGCCACGACCTGGTGGTGTATGAGCCGTACTGGCGCGATCGCGCCGAACCGACCCTGGTGGACGTGCCCATGGGCGAGGGGCGGGTGGTGATGGCGGCCAACGCCAGCATGATGCTGCGCCGCGGCATCGCCGAAGGCCTGGGCCTCGGGGAGATCCCGGTGGAGCTGGGGCAGCGTGACGGCTTGCGGCGAGTCTGGCCGCAACGCATGCGCAGCCAACCCTACGAGGTGTGGATGGTCACCCACCAGGACCTGCGCCACACGGCGCGGGTGCGCGCGGTGATCGACCACCTGGTGCTGGCGTTTGCCGGGCCAGGCGAGTAACAGGCGCCGCAGTCAGCCTGCAACGGCCAAAGGGCTGAACGCGTCTGCGATGAAGGCTTCGAGCGCCTGGGCCTCGATGATTTCGATCGAGAAATGCCCGAAACGCTTGGGCAACCAGATGATGCGGGCCCCGGCAGGCGATTGCAGCTGCTCGCGAGCCAGTGGCTTGCCGTTCTCGTCCTCGGGCTGGATGCCATTGGCCGTCAGCTGGTCATAGGCTTGCTCGATGTCAGGCGTGGAGTAGCAGTGGCGGTAGATCATCCCTTCGCCGTGGGTATCGAGCAGGTCCTTGAGGTTGCCCGCCAGCGGCTGGACCAGCATGAAACGCTCCTCGCCGACCCGGGCGATTGCATAGTGGACGTGCAGGCCGCCGCGTTCCCAGACCAGCGTGCGGGAAGTGTCGGCGCCCAGCACTTGTGCGTAATAGCTACAGGCGGCGTCCAGATCGGCGACCAGTACATCCACGTGGCTGAACTTGAGGTCCATCGCATTGCTCGCTCATGCAGAAGGTTCAGGGCTGTGCCGGCGCGACGTCGCTCACCGAGTCTGCTTCGGGCTGGCCGGCCTCGGCCGCCAGTTTCAACCGGTCGGCCTTGGAGATGTAGGGGTTCCTGTTTTTCGGCGCCAACTTGGCACTGGCCTTCTTGGCGTGGGCTTTCAACAGCTGGTTGATCTTTTTACGACGGTTCATGTTATTCCACTTCATTGACGCTGGGTGCTGCCGCAGGGCGAACGATACAGCAAACCGCCACTGACGAATCGTCATATTCGCGCTACACCATCACCTGACGGGTTTAACCGAGCGACAGGCACGGAGCCTGTCGCACCCGACAAGGAGGTCATCATGCAATGGACGCCACAATCTGCAACCTGCCTGAAAGCGCTGCTCTTTGGCTGCCTGGCAGCCGCCGCCTCGTCCACCTTCGCCGAGCAAATCTGCGCGTTGCCCGACAACGTCGAGCCTGCGCCGGCCCGCCCGGTGGACTACGTCAACAAGGACCTGCCCACCGATTACCTGGCCCTGGTGCTGTCCTGGTCGCCGGAGCATTGTGAAGCGCAGCGCAACAAGCCCAAGGCGCAACGCGAAAAGCATGCCTTCCAGTGCTTCTCGGGCAATCGTTTCGAATGGGTGGTGCACGGCCTGTGGCCGCAGAATGGCTACGCCAGGTCCAACCAGGACCATCCGCGCAACTGCCAGACTGTCGGTTCGCTGCCGGCGCCCTTGGTCAGGCAGCACCTGTGCATGATGCCCGGGCCGGACCTGATGCAGAACGAATGGCAAGCCCACGGTACCTGCGGCTGGTCGTCGCCGGAGCGCTACTTTGCCGATATCCAGCGGGTCTACGACTCGCTGCAGCGGCCCTCCCTGCAGGAAATGCTCGGCAGCGAAGCGGGCCCCAACCAATTGGTGGACGCCAAGGTGAGCGACATCAAGCAGGCGTTCCTGGCCCATAACCCGGCGCTGCCTGCGCAGAGCCTGCGGGTATCGGTGGGTTCGGGCAACCGCCTGAAAGAGCTCTGGGTCTGCCTGGACAAACAGCTCGGCCCAATGCCGTGCCCGGCCGGCGGGACCCCCGACAACCAGCCGATCAAGGTCCGCACACCCTACCAGTAACCCTCCTGCAAGGAGTGCCTCCCATGCGAGCATCCGTCACTGGCGACTACCTGCGCGTACGCGCCATCGCCGGCACCCATGTGGTGGTGCTGGCCTGGGACTTCGTCACGCCACCGAACCTTGCGACGCTGGTCGGCGAGCAGAACCTGCTGGGCTTTGCCGTGCAGCGCAAGCAGTTCGACGCGGCCGGCCAGGTGCGTACCCGCTATTACCTGCGTGGCTTGAAACGCTTCGCAGACAAGGACAAGGGGCTGCCCCCGGGCACGCGGGTGCCGACCAGCGAGCACCCCATCCAGAGTTTCTTGTGGGCGGACTACACCGCCACTGCCGAAGGCGACTACGAGTACGCGGTGCAACCGGTGTTCGGCGAGCCGAAGAACCTGCGTGTGGATGAGGCCCTGGGTGTTGCCGTGCGTGTGCGCTGCGAAAGCACGGCGGCGCCAGGCGCGGGCGTGAGGCATGACGTGCACTTCAACCGTGGCGTGATCGGCTCCCAGGCCTATGCCCGGGAGTTCGACAACGTTGCCCCCGACCCCGACGCGCCGCAATCCAAGCCGATGAAATGGCTTTCACGAGGCTTGTACGAAGCCCTGCTTGCCTTCATCGAACGCGGTGCCAGGCCGGGCATGGGGTTGCGCGCGGCGTTCTATGAATTTCACTACCTGCCGGTCGCCCAGGCGCTAAGCGATGCTGCGCGTGAAGGCGACGTGCAGGTGGTCTTTGACGCGGCCAGCAAGTACAAGGCCGAGAACCAGGCCACCATCGCCCAGGCCGGCCTGGCCGCCCACGCTCATCCGCGTACGGTCAGCGAGGGTATCCGCCACAACAAGTTCATCGTGCTGCTCGAGCATGGCCAGCCGGTCAGTGTCTGGACCGGCTCGACCAATATCTCGGCCGGTGGGATCTTCGGCCATTCGAACGTGGGGCACGTCGTCCACGACCCCGGAATCGCCCGGCAATACCTCGACTACTGGACACGCCTGCAACGCAACCTGACGCCGGGCAAGTTGCGCACGCCCAATGCCCTGGCCAGCCCGCTGCCGCCCTTGCCATTGCAGCCGGGCACCTATCCCGTGTTCAGCCCGCGCGAGGACAAGGACGAGCCCCAGGCGCGCAAGACCTTGCAGTGGTACGCCAACCTGGCCAGCGCGGCCAGTCAATTGGTGTGCTTCACCGCTGCCTTCGATATCGCCGCCGAGTTCCAGGCGGTGTTCCAGGCACAGAACGATGTGCTGCGCTACGTGATCAAGGACGATCCGCTCAGCGCGACCGAGAACATCGGTACCGACGGTGACGTGATCTTCGCGGCCGGTAGCCATCTGAGCGAGGACAACACGCTGGCCAACGCGCTGAAGGAACGCGACAACCCGCTCAACAGCAACGATTACATCCATACCAAGTACATGCTGGTCGATCCCTTGGGCGAGCAGCCCACGGTGGTGACGGGCTCGGCGAACTTCAGCAGCGCCTCCCAGGTGAAGAACGACGAGAACATGCTGGTGATCCACGGCGACACCCGGGTGGCGGACATCTACTTCGGCGAATTCATGCGCCTGTTCGACCATCACTACGCCCGCTACCTGGCGGCAAGGTACCAGGCCCGACCCGGCAGCCAGGGCAATTATCTGAAGGAGACGGCCGGGCAATGGCTGCCCGCGCACCTGGACCCGTCCAACTACCGCTCGAAGCGCCGGCAGTACTTCATTGGCTGACAGGCTCGGGCACTGGCCAGACGTCGCGCTGGCGTGTAGGTGTTTTGCTTCAGGGCGGGTAGGAGAACTCAAACGGTACTGTATATTTGTCCAGTATTCATTGGCGATTCCAATGCCTGAGCACGCCAGGAGCAAAAATGGCTGCGTGGACAATAAATCCAGCTCCGTTAGTTTGAAGGCCTCTCCTTCGGAAAGGGAGAGTTCTCAAACCACATGGAGTTACAACGATGAACCAACCAGAAAACCAGAACCCGCTTCGCCACGGTCGTGTCACCACCCCAGCCTCGCGTGGCGCCGTCGCCATCGACCTCGGCGTGCTGAGCGGCTGGCAGGTCGATGAAATGGAAGGCGGCAAGAACTTCCCGGCCCTGGCCGCCGGTCCGTTCCCCGCGCCGTTCCAGTCGGACAACCCGAGCGTCGCGCCGCCCGCCGATGGCTACATCCTCAGCGGTGGCAAGACCGACGCCCGTGACTGCGTCAACTTCACCGACGAGGAGATGGGCAAGAAGCTCAACCGCGCCTTCACCTGGCCGCTGATCAATGTCGACGCCGGGCAAGTGTTCAAGGTGACCTGGCGCTACACCGCGCCGCATACCACCCGCGGCTATCGCTGGCTGATCACCAAGGACGGCTGGGACCCGAAACAACGCATCACCCGAGCGCAACTGGAAGACAAGCCGTTCGCCGAGGACTTCTACCCGCAGGTGCCGTACTACAGCCACGCCGGCGAGTTGAAGGCCAAGGTCGATCACGAAGTGAAGCTGCCGGCCAACAAAAAGGGCCGTCACGTGATCGTGCTGATGTGGATCGTCGCCAACACCGGCAACGCCTTCTACCAGGCATTCGACGTCGACTTCCAGTAAGTCCGCGGGATCTACACACGTTCTGAAGGATTAGAACATGGCAACGATTGACTTTACCCAACTCAAGGCAGCGCAGGATGACGCTGCATCGCGAATGCCCAGCCTGGCGGGCAAGAAGATCCTCATGGGCTACTGGCACAACTGGCCGGCCGGCCCGGCGGATGGTTACCAGCGCGGGCAGTTCGCCAACATGAGCCTGGAGGAGGTGCCGCGCGACTACAACGTGGTGGCGGTGGCCTTCATGAAGGGCAGCGGTATACCGACCTTCAAGCCGTACAACCTGTCCGATGCCGAGTTCCGGCGCCAGGTGGGCGTGCTTAACAGCCAGGGCAGGGCGGTGCTGATGTCCCTGGGCGGCGCCGATGCGCATATCGCCCTGAACCCGGGCCATGAACAACCGCTGGCCAATGAAATCATTCGCCTGGTGGAAACCTACGGTTTCGACGGGCTGGACATCGACCTTGAACAGAGCGCGATCGATTTCGCCGCCAACAAGACGGTCCTGCCTGCCGCGCTGAAACTGGTGAAGGATCACTACGCCGCCGAGGGCAAGCATTTCATCATCAGCATGGCACCGGAGTTCCCCTACCTGACCAGCGCGGGGCGCTACGTCGACTACCTCAAGGCACTGGAGGGGTACTACGACTTCATCGCCCCGCAGTTCTACAACCAGGGGGGCGACGGGCTCTGGGTGCAGGAGGCCAACAATGGCAACGGCGCCTGGATCGCGCAGAACAACGATGCCATGAAGGAGGACTTCCTGTTCTACCTGACCGAGAGCCTGGTCAGTGGCACCCGCGGCTTCACCCGGATCCCGGCCGACAAGTTCGTCATCGGCCTGCCGGCCAACGTCGATGCAGCCGCCACCGGCTATGTGATCAACCCGACGGCGGTGACCAACGCGTTCAAGCGTCTCTACGCCAAGGGCGTGTCGATCAAGGGCCTGATGACCTGGTCGGTCAACTGGGACAGCGGGGTCAACAAGAACCACGTGCCCTACAACCAGGAGTTCAGCCGGCGCTACGGACCGCTGATCAACAGTGGCAACAAGGCCACAGCGTCCACCGACGCCTGATCGAGCCAGCATCCGGCAGACGTGCCTGATGCCCGACAGTCGAGGCCTGTCGGCTTGATCACCGCATGAAGATCCGATGCCGCAAGGCATCGGATTTTTTGTGCCTGGTCGCTAGTGTGGTGTTTCACAAATAACGACCATAACTCGCGGCGCTTTTTGCGCTCATGCAGCGTTGTCGCTCCTCGCCGTAGCTGGGCTACGACTCGTCGCGACGCCTTGCCTGAGCGCAAAAATCGCTCGCGATTTATTGGTCGTATTTGCAAAACACCACACTAGGGCGCAAGTACGAAAATGGCGAGTCACCGCTATGCACAGGGGCTACCATGTCACCCATGGCCAATATCAACGACACCACCGAAAACGACGCCTGCTACCTGGCACTGAAAGCGCACGATGCGCGCTTGGACGGCTGTTTGTTCCTGGGCTGGCGTCCGCCCTATGACACGGCGGCAATGCTCGGCTTTCTGCGCCTGCGGGCGATACCCGGCGTGGAGCGTGTGGAGGAGGGGACGTACACCCGTACGCTGCGCCTCATGCAGGACGGTCAGGAACATTGCGGCTGGTTGAGCGTGGCCTTCGACGAGGCGCGCGCCCATGTGCAGGTGACAACCAGCGACTCCCTGGCGGGTGTCCTGCCCACGGTGATCAACTGCGTGCGCGCCGCGTTCGACCTGGATGCCGACCCGCTCGCCATCGACGCCGTGCTGCACAGTGCGTTCCCCTCGGGTGCGGGCCTGCGCGTTCCGGGGACGGTGGATGGTTTCGAGCTGGCCGTGCGTGCCGTGCTGGGCCAGCAGATCACCGTGGCCGCTGCGCGCACATTGGGCGCACGCCTGGGCGCGGCCTTCGGACAACCCATCACAACGCCGCTGCCTGGCATGGACCGTCTGTTCCCCACGCCCGTCGCGCTGATCGCGGCCAGCGGTGATGAACTGGGCCGGCTGGGCATCACGCGCCAGCGCCAGGCGGCGCTCAAGGCGCTGGCCGAGGCGGTGCTGGAGGGCGGTCTGGTCCTGAGCCCCGGGGTGGACGTCGCGGCCACCTGTGCCCGCTTGCGCGCCCTGCCGGGGATCGGCGACTGGACTGCGCAATACATCGCCTTGCGTGCGTTGCGCTGGCCCGATGCCTTCCCGGCGGGCGATGTGGCGCTGCAAAAAGCCCTGGGGGTGAGCAGCGCACAGGCGGCAACGCAAGCCGCGCAGGGCTGGCGACCCTGGCGCGGCTATGCAGTGCTGCGCGCCTGGCAAAGCTTGCACTGACAGGCCAGCCTGAACAGGGGTAAACCAATTTCAGGACTAGACAGTATCGGGGAGTCGAAGCTCTGGGCGCCGAACACAGCTGACGTGCCTGTCATGGCAGGTCCAGTTGCCCGACCTGAAAAGCGCATGATATAAATGAGATTCACTATCAATTGGTTGCCATCATGGCTTCGACCGACAACGATCTTCTGCGAGCCCTGGCCTTGCACTACGACGATTTGGTCGAGCACATTCGCCGACGTTTTTCCAACCAGCATTTTGCCCGCGACGTGGTCCATGATGTCTGCGTGCAGATCCTGGAAAAGCCGCCGCTCAACGCCATCAGCGTGCCCATGGCCTTTTTGCGGCGTGCCACGCTCAACCGCGCAATCGACCGGCGCCGTTCGGAAAGTACCCGCACGCTGTACGCGCAGAGCCAGATCGCCGTGGTCGAGCAACACTGCGACCCGCTGGATGGTGCGATGGCGCTCGAATTCGAACAGCGCCTGCGTGCCTTGCTGGCGGTGATCGACGCATTGCCGGCGCGTCAGCGCCAGGTGTTCCTGCTCCACCGTATCCACGGCATGCCACAAAAGGACATCGCGCAGGAGCTGGAGATTTCCGTGAACATGGTTGCCCAGCATTTCATGCGGGCCATGCGCACCCTCGCGCAACGCTGGCAGCCGGAGGCCTGATCGATGCAACGCCGTAGCGCGCCCGGCGCGCGCGATGCCCTCGAGCCTTACGCTGAATCCCTGCGTGCGCTGGTGCCCAGCCGTGAGGCGCTTTTGCAGGAAGCCAAGGCGCAGAGCGCACGCAACGCCAATCGTCGGCGCAAGGCCGCCGGCACGGCCTTGCTGCTGGCCCTGGCCGGTTGGGCCTGGCTGGCCGACCCGGCGCTGGGCTACCGCCAGGTCGAGGTGGCCAGCAGCGGTCGCGAAACGTTGCACCTGGACGACGGCAGCGTGGTCGAACTGGACGCCGGCAGCGTGCTGCGCATCGAGTATCGCCTGCGCAGTCGGCAGTTCGAGCTGCTCGATGGCGAAGGCTTGTTCAGCGTGGCTCATCAAGCCAAGCCCTTCATCGTGCGTAGCCAGGGCGTGGCTGTGCGCGATATCGGCACGGTGTTCGATGTACGCAGCGACCTGGACGGCGTGCGGGTGGCTGTTCTGGAGGGCGAGGTGGAAGTGGACAACGGCATGGCGCGTCAACGGCTGACGGCCAACCAGCAACTGCTTGCCAACCCTCAGCGCCTGGGGCCGGTGCACGCCAGCAACCCCGGCGAACGAGACGCCTGGCGGCATGACCTGTTCCATTTCGACGGCACCCCGCTCGAGTCGGTCCTGGCGCAACTGCGCCGCCATCGCGACGCGCCGATTCGCCTGCAGGGCGCGACCGCCAGGCAACACCGGCTCAGCGGAGAGTTCCCGACCGGCAATGTCGAACAGTTGCTCGACAGCCTGCCGCAGCTGGCACCGGTAACAGTCAGCCGCGACAAGAGCGGTGCTGTGCAGGTGGATGTGCAGCGCTGAGAAAAAAATTTCAGCGCTGCATCAATGTGCGGGTGAGCACAAACGCCAATCCCTATGAAACGCATTCTCACTTGCTCTGATGGGGATTCCATGACGCTCTTTATCCACCCGCTGCGCCAGGCCATGGGCCTGGCGACATTCGGATTTCTGCTTGCCGGGCCCGTGCAGGCCGAACAGACGCACTACCGCATCGACCTGCCGGCCCAACCGCTGGATCAGTCGATCAACGCCCTTGCCCGCCAGACCGGTAGCCGCATTCTGTTCAACACTGACGCCGCGCACGCGGTACAAGCGCCGGCATTGCACCAGCAACTGAGCGTCGAACAGGCGCTGCGCCATTTGCTCGCCGGCAGCCACCTGAGCCTCACCCAGGCAGCCGATGGCCAGTATCTGATCGCGCTGCCCAGCGAACCCAGCAACGGTGCGCTGGAACTGGACGCTTCCAGCGTCATCGGCCGCCAGCCGGTCACCACCACCGAGGGCAGCCATTCCTACACCTCCGGCGCGGTCACCCTGGGCAAGGGCGTGCAGACCCTCAAGGACATCCCGCAGTCGGTCACGGTGATGACCCGCCAGCAGATGGACGACCAGAACACCCAGACCATCAGCGACCTGGTCAACCGCACGCCCGGCCTCACCGCCAGCCGTTCGCCGGGGTCGGGGCTGTTCATCTATTCGCGCGGTTTCAGCATCGACACGCTGCAGTACGATGGCGTGCCGATCCCGCGCAATACCTACTCGCTTGGCAGCTACCTCACCGAAGACCTGAGCTTCTATGACCGTGTCGAGGTGCTGCGTGGCCCGGCCGCGCTGTTGCAAGGCGGTGACAGCCCGGGCGGGGCGATGAACCTGGTACGCAAGCGCGGGCAGGACAAGGCGGTGGTCAGCCTGACCGGCAAGGCGGGTTCCTGGGACCGCTATGGCCTGCAACTGGATGCTGGCGGCCCGCTGAATGCCGAAGGCACCCTGCGTGCCCGCACGGTGGTCAGCCAGAACGACAACGGCTCGTTCATCGACTATGTGCGTGGCTGGAACCAGACCGTCTACGCTGCCGTGGACTATGACTTCACCCCGGACTTCACGATGGGTCTTGGCGTTGCCAACCAGAAGGGCCACGCCCGCCCGGCCATGCTTGGCCTGCCGCGCTATGCCGACGGCGGCAACCCCGACTGGTCGCGCTCGACCTATGTCGGCGCGGACTGGAACCGTGCCAACAACGACCAGACCAGCGTGTTCCTCGACGCCAGCTACCGGCTCAACGACGACTGGCGGCTGAAGGCTGCCGGCGTGTACATGAGCGAACACAACGGCGCGACCTACCAGGCGTTGTGGGATGCCCTCCCGGCCAACGGCTCCACCAGCAACACCTACATCGACTGGAGCACCGATTTCACCACCCACAGCAAGGGCCTGGACCTGTACCTGGACGGCCAGTTCACCGGCTTCGGTTTCGAGCAGACCTTCCTGCTCGGCGCCAACTACTCGCGCATCAATACCGATGACCGCTGGGCCAGGGCTCCCACTTTCGGCGCAGACTCCAGTAACGTCGACCACCACCGCCCGATGCCAGACATCTACGGCCTGGCAAGCCGGGGCCGTGGCGAGTTGACCGAGTACCAGATCACCCAGAAAGGCTTGTATTCGCGCTGGTCGATCAACCTGACCGAGCCGCTGAAGCTGATCGTCGGTGCCCGCACCAGCTGGTACGACTACAGCTACGCCTCCCAGTCCTTCGCCCGCACCGGCTACAGCGAATCGACAACCAGCAGCAACGGCAAGGTTTCGCCCTATGCGGGCCTGGTGTATGCGCTGAACAAACAGTGGTCGGTCTACACCAGCTACACCGATGTCTTCCAGCCGCAGAGTGCACGCACCAGCAGCGGTTCGGTGGTCGAGCCGATCATTGGCAGCAACTACGAACTGGGGCTCAAGGGCGAGTTGTTCGACGGGGCGCTGAACACCTCGGTCGCGCTGTTCCGCTACGACCAGGAGCACCACGCGGTGCTCGACCGCAGCGGGCCGATGGACTGCAATGGCTGGTACTGCTCGAAGGCCTCAGGCAAAGTGCGCAGCCAGGGCCTGGAGGCGCAGGTCAGCGGTGAAGTCCTCAGTGGCCTGCAAGTGATGGCCGGCTACGTCTACAACACCACGCGCTACCTGGAAGACGCCAACTACAAGGACAAGGTCTACAGCACCTGGACGCCCAAGCATCAGTTCAAGCTGTGGGCCGACTACACCTTGCCCGGTAACTGGAGCCGTACCTCGGTGGGGCTGGGCACCACGGCGGTCACCGGCACCACCTCCTACGACCACGTATTCGACCTGCCCGGTTATGCCATTTGGGATGCTCGGGTCGCGTACAAGGTCAGCGACGAGGTGACCGTGGCGGCGAACCTCAACAACCTGCTGGACAAGAAGTACTACCAGCCGGCCTACAACACCATCGACTACAACAACTACTACGGTGACCCGCGCAACGTCATGTTCAGTGTGAAATACACGCCGGAACTCTAGTTTGGCTCTGCTCTGGGTCGACTGCGGTCAGCCACGATCGGCTGCTTTCGACCCATTGCAGACGCTGAAGAAAGCAGCACAGGGCGCTCAGTTCGAGAACTGCTTCATAGAATTCCTTCTCATGCACTGATTCGCGGATATTAGCCCATGTAAATCCTTAGTATGATCAGCTTCTCGAGCTACATATGGAGTGTGCAATGCTTCCCAACAAGGCTTGCCCGGTGGTGCTGTCGTCTTCGCTACCGATCAGGCTTCTCCTGTTTCGGCATCCCTTGGCGGGCACCCAACTGGTTAAAGGCACTATCGAGAACGGAGAGCTACCGAGCGAAGCCGCCTTGCGTGAGCTGACAGAGGAGTCCGGTATCACTGGCACTACGGTTGAGACAGACCTGGGCTGCTGGGACGCTGAACATCGAGATCAGATATGGTCGTTTCACCTTTGTCGATCAGGACGACACCTGCCTGAGCGCTGGGCTCATCAGACACTGGATGACCACGGCCACGTGTTCGAATTTTTCTGGGCTCCGCTAGATGATCTTCCCTACACCGATTGCCACCCGGTGTTCCAGAGAGCGCTGACGTTTTTATTTCAAAGACTCAAGAAGTGGTCGTTAACAGCGATGAGCGACTGAGCGCTTCCGACTCATAGCAGAGCCTAAGGCCAAGTCGCTAGCAATTACCTCAATCGCCTGGTGGTAGCGAGGCCTGCAGCGTCTTTAGGTCAGAGGTAGGGAGTACAAGGCTTTCCAAGGCCAGCATGCTGCCGTTGGAGAGCTGCCAGTTGTAGAAGTCTGAAAAGTCATTCTTGGCCAGCGCCCGGATAGTCTTCGCAACAAAGCCGTGTGCTACAAGAAGAACACGCTTCGACGGATATCTCGATTCCAGATCTACCAATCCGCCTCTGACCCGCTTCACAACATCAGCTATCGATTCTCCTCCGGTGGGCCCTACCCCCCATTGGCGCGTAATGTTTCGCGACCAAAGCTGCGGATGTCGTTCCCTTGCTTGCGCCTGGGTCAACCCCTCGAAAACCCCAACATCGCGCTCTCGAAAGCAGTCCATTGCCTGGGCCGGGAGCTTGAGCTTCTCGTTAAGAATACTGGCGGTTTCCATTGCTCGTAGACGAGGAGATACGACAAGCGTGTCCAGTTCATGGGGCAAACTCGCCCTTAGTTCTTGAGCTTGCTCACGCCCCCGCTCCGTGAGCGATGGGTCGAGCGATCCCAGGTAACGATGTTCGACATTAGCCCAGGTTTCACCATGTCGTACGACATACAGGTCCATGAAATCCATCTCATCAGTGTAGAAGCGGCGGATTGTATCAACCTTGAAGTACCTGGCGCGGATGATCTCGAACGTCCGCTATGGGTCGAAAGGGGCCACTAGCAAAGTCCTCTTTGCCTCGCTTTGCGCTCGCCCAAACATCCAGCTATGCCCACACCCACCAGGGCCTATGGCGGACTTCAATTCCTGCGACCCCTTTCACATGCCAGCATTCCCAATCCCTCCCTCACTGAGTACACTTGAGACAAGTTCTTATTTGCACCTGGTAATCTTTTTTAGGGAGGCGTGATGTCCACCGTTGTTCCCGATGGCACTGCGCACACTGGCCTGGAAACACTGTACCGTGAGCACAGCGGCTGGCTGCACGGCTGGTTGCGCCAGCGTCTGAACAACTCCGCCGATGCCGCGGACCTGGCCCAGGACACCTTCATCCGGGTGCTGTTGGCGCGCACCGCCGGCACCCTCAAGGAGCCGCGGCACTACCTGGCGACCATCGCACGTGGGCTGACCATCGACCTGTACCGTCGCCGCAGCCTGGAAAGCGCCTACCTTGAAGCCTTGGCGCAGCAGCCGGAGCGTTATGCGCCTTCGGCCGAAACCCACGCCGCGATCCTCGATACCCTGATGGCCATCGACCGTATGCTCGATGGGCTGGGCCCGCGCACGCGGGCTGTGTTTCTCGCCGTGCAACTGGATGGCCTGAGCTACGAGAAGACCGGCGAACGCCTGGGTGTTTCGGTAAGCACCGTGCGCAAGCACCTGGCCCGCGCGCTGATGCATTGCCTGCTGGTCGAGGACGCATGAAGGCCATTCTCAGCGCGGCGGTGGACTGGTACGTGCGCCTGCATGACAGCAGTGTCGATGACGCCACCCGCGCCGCATGGCAAGCCTGGTGCATGGCCGACCCTCGCCACGCCGCAGCCTGGGCGCGCCTGGAGCAACTGCAAGGCCGCCTGGACAGCGCCCCCCGCGGTGCCGCGCAGACCCTGGAAAACGCCCGGCGCGACCGGCGCCATGCCGTGAAGGCACTGGCGCTGTTGCTCGGCGTCGGGGCCGTTGGTTGGCAGGGGTACCGGGCTTCCCCCTGGAGTGCCGACTATGCGACACGGATCGGCGAGCGCCGCCGACTGACCCTGGCCGATGGCACACGCCTGGACCTCAACACCGACAGCCGTGTCGATGTTCGCTACGACGCGGGCCAACGCCTGATCCAGCTGCAGCGCGGCGAGATCCTGGTGGAAACCGCCAAGGATGCGCGGCCACTCAGCGTGCGCACCGTGGCAGGCGACATCCTGGCCCTGGGTACCCGCTTCAGCGTGCGTCAGGACAACGACGTGAGCCATGTGGCGGTGGCCGCCCATGCCGTGGAGGTGCGGCCCAGCCGGGCGTCGCAGGTGGTGCGTATCGACAGCGGGTACAGCCTGAGTTTTGCCGCCGACCACATCGGCCCCCTGCAACCCTTGGCCCCCGGTGGCCAGGCCTGGGCCGAGGGCATGCTGGTCAGCGTCGACTGGCGCCTGGACGAGGTGGTCCATGAGCTGGCGCGCTACCGCCCCGGTTATCTCGGCTGCACGGGGGAGGTCGCCGGCTTGCGCCTGTCTGGCGCATTCAACCTGGACGACACCGACGTCGCCCTGGCCAGCCTGGAAGACGCGTTGCCGGTTCGCGCACGGCGCATGACGCGCTACTGGGTGCGCCTGGAGCCAATCGGCAAGGGGTAGGGGCCCACAATCGTTGAGGCCCGAGCCGGGAAGAGGGGGTGAAATCTCATCCGCTCTCAAACATTCGAGAATTTTTCGTATTTGGGGTAGCAGATTTCCTTCTCTGCTTCGGCTCTTGAGGGCGCGCGCATCAAGCGTGCCCAAGCCAACCCGAAACAGGAACCCTTTTTCATGTCCGCACGCCGTACCTCGCTAGCCTGCAGTATTCGCCAGGCGACCCTCGCACTGAGCCTTTGCGGCGCCGCGCTGGCGACCTCGACCGCCTGGGCCGCCGCGCAGCGCTACGATATCCCGGCCGGCAGCCTGGCTTCCGCGATCAGCCAGTTCGCCGCCGCCAGCGGCGTGACCATCAGTTTCAGCAATGACGAAACCAGCGGGCTGCACTCCTCGGGGCTGCACGGCAGCTTCGAGCTGGAGCAAGGTTTCTCCGCGTTGCTGCAGGGATCGGGGCTGCGCGTGCAGCAGGTGGGCGACAAGCGCTATGTGCTGAGCAAGGTGTATAACGACGGCGCCGTCGAGCTTGGAGCGACCAGCGTCGACGCCCTGGGCCTGGGCAGCACCACCGAAGGCACCGGCAGCTACACCACAGGTTCTGCCAGCACCGCGACTGGCCTGCGCCTGTCGGCACGCGAGACGCCGCAGTCGGTCAGTGTGGTGACCCGTCAGCAGATCGAGGACCAGAACCTGACAGACGTCACCCAGGTGCTCGAGCAGACGCCGGGCGTGGTCGTCGACAGCATGGGGCCGGCTGGCAGCGACGCCAACCATATCTATGTGCGCGGCTTCCAGGTCGGCAGCATCCAGGTCGATGGCGTCAACCGCCCCGATACCTTCGGCTTTCGCGACGACTTGGCCGACATGGTGTCGTACGACCGGGTCGAGGTGGTGCGCGGAGCGACCGGCCTGATGTCGGGGACTGGCGATCCCGGTGCCACCATCAACCTGGTGCGCAAGAAGCCGACCCTCGAGACGCAGCGCAAGCTGACCCTCAAGGCCGGCTCCTGGGACAGCTACCGTACCGAGCTGGACCTGTCCGGCAAGCTGTCGGAGAGCGGCCATGTACGTGGGCGTTTCGTCGCCTCGACCACCGACAGCCAGAGCCATATCGACCGGCAGTCGCTGGAGCGCCAGGTAGCCTACGGGGTGGTGGAGTGGGACGTCACCGACAGCACGATGCTGACCGTGGGCGCCGAGTACCAGGAGATGGATAACGACGGCGCGGGCAACCACGGCTTCCCGATGTACAACTCCGATGGCAGCCATTTCAATCCGTCGCGTTCGTTCAACTCGGCTTCGGACTGGAGCTATCACAAGCGCCGCGCGAAAACGCTGTTCACCACGCTGGAACACCAGCTGGACAACGGCTGGCAGTTGAAACTGAATGCCGAGCACAGTCGCCGCAGCTATGACGACACCTTCGCCACTGCCGCCGCCGGTAGCGTCAAGCCCGATGGCAGCGGTATCAGTACCTGGACCGGGCGTTGGGCGGGCGAGCCCCGGCAGACGTCGTTCGACCTTTCCGCCAGCGGCCCGTTCGAGCTGCTTTCCCGCGAGCATCAAGCGTACCTCGGCGCCAGCCACTACCGGGCCTACTACCGCAACAACGGTTATCCGTTGTGGACGATCCAGTCCATTGACAACATCCACACCTGGGACGGTTCGCTGGCGATCCCGGATGCGATCCACACCAAGTCTTCGGAAGATGCGCTGGATGAAACCCAGGATGGCCTGGTGGCCTCGGTACGCTGGAGCCTGGCCGATGATCTGTCGTTGATTACCGGCGCGCGGGTGATCGACTGGAAGCGCGACGAAAGCGCCACCACCCTGGCGACCGGCAAGACCAAGCGCACTTCGCGCAGCGAAACCGGGGTTGTCACGCCTTACGTGGGGCTGGTCTACGACTTCGCCGAGAACTGGTCGGCCTACGCCAGCTATACCGCGATCTTCAAGCCGCAGAGCAGGCAGGATGCCAGTGGCGGCTACATCGAGCCGCTGGAGGGTGTGAACTACGAGTTGGGTATCAAGAGCGAGTTCTGGGACAAGCGCCTGACCACCGCCTTCAGTGTCTTCGAGGTGCAGCAGGACAACCTGGCCGTGGCTGACGGCGACAAGCTGGCACCGAACGGCGACCAGGCCTACCGCGCCGAGTCCGGCACCAAGACCCGTGGTTTCGAGATGGAGATGGCGGGGCAGATCCTGCCTGATTGGCAGGTTTCCGCCAGCTACACCTATGCCCAGGCCGAAGACTCCGATGGCAAGCGCCTGCTCACTGAGGTGCCGCGCGATACCTTCAAGCTGTTCACCAGTTACCAACTGCAGTCCTTGCCACAGTTGAAGATTGGCGGCGGCGTCCGCTGGCAGGGGATGGAGTACAAGAAGAACGCCGGCCCGAACAAGGAGACGTTCACCCAGGGCGCCTACAGTGTGGTCGACCTGATGGCGCAGTACGCGTTCACGCCGCAGACCAGCGTCGCCTTGAACCTCAACAACGTGCTGGATGAGAAGTACTACTCCGCGATCGGTGGGCGCGGATGGTACGGCACCCCGCGCAGTGCCACGGCGACGTTGGTCTACGCATTCTGATCCACGTCGGGCAGGTCGGGTGGCGCCCATGGCTGGGGCCACCCGACATAACGCGATGGACAGGCTCTGCGGCTGCCTGGTGCTACCAGCTTTGTGAATGAGGCTGCGGCCCTGGCAGCGTCGGAAACAACGGCAACACCTCCTCGGCCAGCTCCTGGATGATGTCCTGCGCCGGACGCCTGGCCATCTGCAATCCCAGCGCGGCGTGGTTCACCCCGGCCTCGCGCCATTCCTCCAGCAGTTCGATCAACCCATGGCGCCCTGTGCGCAGCACATAACCGCCCTGCAGGGGCGTTCGGGGGAAGTGCGGGTCGTCGTCCAGGTCGATCCATTCATTGGTCATGTGCGGGCGGAAACCGCCACCCGGTATCGCCTCGCGCCAGGCGCGGACTTTTGCCGCCAGGCGCAGCGGCCCGTGCCTGTCGTGGGTGGCGTGCGGGTAGGTGAGCCAGCCGTCGGCATGCTCGCCGAGCCACTGCAGGCTTTGCCGCGAAGAGCCGGTCATCACCAACGGGATGCGCCCGCAGACAGGCGCGGGCAGCAGGCGGGCGCCGTGCAGTTGCCCCAGCGGTGAGTCGATCGGCCCAGGATGCTGGGCCAGTAGCCGACGGAAGTAGTCCACGCCCAGGGCAAAGCGCTCGCCACGGCTATCGTGGTCCAGGCCGTAGGCCGGGAACTCCACGGGCCGGTCCCCCGAAGCGATGCCCAGCACCAGGCGCCCGCCCGACAGGTTGTCGAGGGTGGCCGCGGCCTTGGCCAGGTCGATGGGGTGGCGCAGGGGGAAGACGGTACTGCCGGTCACCAGGGCGATGCGTTCGGTATGGGCTGCCAGATAGGCGAGGTAGGCAAATGGGTCGAAGACCTGCCCGGCATCGCCAAAGTGCGGGTCGAACAACGGCACGTCACGCACCCAGACCGCCGCGAAACCCAACTGGTCGATCTTGCCGACCAGGCGCGCCTGGCCGGACAGCACGCGCATGTCGCCGTCATAGAAGCGCAGCGGCATGAAGATGCCCAGCGTCAGCGTGTCGGGGGCGAACATGCGCCGGTAGCCGGGATGCTCGCGAAAGGCGTCGGCGTTGGCGCCACAGGTGCTCGGGGTGGTGTTCATGGCTGCTCCTTGGGTCAGCGTGTTCACGGGCCGGTGGCCGGGGCGGGTAGGCGGATACCGCGTTGCACGGCCGGGCGCCGTTCGACCTGCCGGTACCAGCGCACCAGGTGGCGGTGGGCGCTGAAATCAAAGCCCACCAGGGCTGCGATATGCAGCCAGGCGAAGGTGGCGATGTCGGCAATCGAATAAGCGTCCCCAGCCAGCCACGAGCGGCTGGCCAGGTGCTGGTCGAGCGTTTCGAAGGTGCTTTCGGTCAGGCTGCGGTAGCGCTGCAGCGCCGCAGGGTTGGGCGTGCCCTCGAAGCACTCGAAGTGCACGCGCTGGCCGAGCAGGGGCCCCATGCTGGCGCTGTGGTACATCAGCCAGGTGATCGCGGCCCAGCGGGGCTGCGCTGCCTGATCGAGCAACTGGCCGCTGAGCTGAGCCAGGTAAAGCAGGATGGCGGCGGACTCGAACAACACGATGTCGGCATCACGGTCGACCAGCACCGGTATGCGGCCTGCCGGGTTGAGCGCGAGAAAGTCTGGTTGCATGTGCTCGCCGTGCTCGATGCGGACATGCTCCAGACGATAGGGCAGGCCCATCTCTTCAAGTGCGATGGTGATTTTGAAGCCGTTGGGGGAGCTGTCGGTGTAGAGAACAAGGGAGGGGTCTTGCATGCTGGATAACCTCAGGGAAACTAACGTAAGTTGTTTGGCCTGAGCGCTATCCTATGCATGCTGTATGCACATTTAAAACGATAGCTTCTGTAACCAGGATTAGATTTTCTAAACCAAGGAATCCCTATGGGCGCTGTCCTGCCATTGCTCGCCTTGCGTGCTTTTACCGAAACCACTCGCCTGGGCAGTCTGAAGGCTGCGGCCGAGCGCATGGGGGTGACGCCTGGGGCGATCAGCCAGCAGATCCGCCAGCTGGAGGACCGCCTTGGCGTCAGCTTGCTGACCCGCAGCCGCCATGGTGTGCAGCTCACCGAGGCGGGAGCGGCGCTGTACCCGGGCCTCTTGCGTGGCTTCGGCGAGATCGAGAGCGCATTGCTGGACCTGGACGCGTTGGTGGGCGCCAGCACCTTGACCATCAGTACCCAGCCCTCGTTCGCCTCCAGCTGGCTGGTGCCGCGCCTGGCCGCTTTCAATGCGCTGCATCCGCATATCGAGGTGCGCGTGGAGGCTACCGCGCAACTGGTCGACCTGCAGCGCGGGCGTGTTGATATCGCATTGCGCCATGGCTTGGGCGACTATCCGGGGCTTGAGTCGATCCGCTTCCTGGCACCGGTGCTGCTGCCCGTCTGCAGCCCGGCCCTGCTCGCCGGCGGGCCGCTGCTGCGCGAGCCGCAGGACTGCCTGCAATACCCGCTGCTGCAGGAGGCCGAGCGCGCCGACTGGGCGCTGTGGTTGCAGGCCCACGGCGTGGTGCCGGACAGCCGCAGCCGGCGCGGGCCGAGCTTCGACGAGGACTTGCTGCTGTTGCGTGCGGCCGTCGGTGGCCAGGGCATCGCGCTGGTGCAGGCGCAGCATGCCGAGGAAGACCTGCGCGAGGGTCGACTGGTGGTGGCTTTGGACCGTCCCTGGCCATCGCGCTTCGCCTACTACGTGGTCGCCCGCAGGGAGAAGCTCGAACGACCGCCGGTGCGGGCTTTCATCGACTGGCTGGGTGGGCAGCTTGCTGGCGACTAGAGCGCGGGGGCTCGGTCTGACAAGTGCTCGACGCTATCGCCACTCACCTTGCTGCTGGCCCGGGACGGCAACACCTTTAAAGTAACAAATGTTTCGTAAATTCACGCTTTTGGTGCGAACACTGTTCCGGCAACGTGCATGGATGGGTTTTCAGGTATCACATAGCAAGTGTTATAAAAATAATAACCGATTGAAAAATATGTAGAAAACATCTGTTACGAAATTGGCATGTGGTTTGCTCCAGGCTTTCTGTCCGGGCATGCGTCCGGGGTGTCGAACAGACCCTGTCGTCCCCACTCCTGGGATCAGGAATGGCGGACGGCAGCTCAGAGCCTATGAGGACCTTCCAATGAAAGATGTGATTCAGCACCTTGATGTCGGCCATGCCTGCTGCGCAGTAGCCCGGCCGTTGGTGGTGGCGCTCGCGGCCCTGGCCGTCTTCGGCTCGGCCCAGGCTGCCGGGACTGACGCCGGGCAGTTGGGCGGCAAGCTGACCCCCCTGGGCGGCGAGGTGGCGGCCAACGCAGACGGCTCGATTCCGGCCTGGGTGGTCCCCGGCAAACAGGACTCGGGGTGGAGCTACGGCCAGGTGCGCGGCCAATACTGGAAGTTCAAGGACGACAAGCCATTGTTCAGCATCGACGCCGGCAATGTGGCGCAACATGCCCAGCAACTGTCGCCAGGCCAGCTCGAGCTGTTCAAGAAGATCCCGGGTTATCGCATGGACGTCTACCCGACGCGGCGCAGCTGCGGCGCGCCGGACTTCGTGGTCGACAACACGCGCAAGAACGTCGGCTTCGCCACTCTCGACGGCGAAGGCCTGGCCTTGCAAGAGGCCCATGTTCCCGGCATTCCGTTCCCCCTGCCCACGACGGGGGCCGAGGTCATGTGGAACATGAAGATGCGCTACCGCGGGGTCGGCTTCGACATGTCCAAGACGGTCTCCGGATTGTCGCCGCGCGAGGCGGGCGGAAGCTGGCTGCGCACTTCCACCGACTGGTTCATGTACACCCCCTGGGGGCAGAAGGGCAGTGCGCTGTTCTCCTCGTTCGACCGCCTGGAGGTGGCCACCTACTTCAACTACTACGAGCCGGCCGCCTTGGCGGGCCAGGCGGGGGTGGTCACCACCAAGGCCGGGGAGCAGGCCAGCACCTTCTACTACTTCCCCGGGCAGCGACGGGTACGGCGCATGCCGTCGTATTCCTACGATGCACCGCAGATCGGCCTGGACAACCAGTACACCATCGACGAGTCGAACATCTTCTTCGGCCCCATGGATCGCTTCGACTGGAAGCTGGTCGGCAAGCAGGAGCTGCTGGTGCCGTACAACGCGTTCGGTGCCTATGACGGTTCGGCGCGCATCGAGGATGTCGCGCAGCAGAGCGCCATTGCGCCCCAGGCCCGGCGCTACGAGCTGCACCGGGTCTGGGTGGTGGAGGCCAACGTGCGCCAGGGCATGCGCCACCAGGCGCCCAAGCGGGTGTTCTACATCGATGAGGACAGCTGGAACGGCCTGATGGCGGTCGACTACGACAAACAGGGGCAGATCTGGAAGGTCCGCGAGGGCTACACCATCCCGGTCTACGAGACCGGCACCTGCGACATGGAGGCCCAGGCCCAGTACAACCTGGTCGATGGCCGCTACCTCTACGACATGACCTCCATCGGCGTTGGCAAGAAGGATCACCGCTGGCTCACCGAGGATGCCGGTAACCCGCGCCTGAAGCGCGATTTCTACACCTCCGACAACCTGCGGGCCATCAGCGAACGTTGAACCTTCACCTCTAGAGCGCCGTCATGAAAACAACAATCACAAAAGTTTCAGGCCTTGCTATTGCGTGCATGACCCCCTTGGCAATGGGGTTCACCTTTGAAACCGAATCCGTCAGGGGGGCTTTCGACTCGACGATCTCCTATGGCATGGGCGTGCGCACCGAGTCCCAGGGTTGCAACCTGATCAACCAGGGGGCAACGGGCCATCACCCTCCTGCGGGGTGCCTGGCCCAGACTTCCGGTATCGGCGACCAGGGCGATCTCAACTACGACAAGGGCGACCTGTTCACCCACTACCTCAAGGGCACCCACGAGCTGCTGCTCAAGATGCCCGAGGATTTCACCTTCATGGCCCGGGGCAGCTGGATTCGCGACTTCGCCGCCAGCGACACGACGGGTGCGCTGTCGTTCAACACACCGGCGGACGTGGGCAGCGACGGCCTGACCCGTTCGGCGCGTGATGACCTCGCATTCAAGGCGCGCCTGCTCGACCTGTGGGTGAGCAAGGGTTTCGACGTGGGCGATCAGCGCGTGCGCGCACGGCTGGGCAACCAGGTGATCAACTGGGGCGAAAGCCTGTTCGTGCAGGGTGGCATCAACAACACCAACGCCTACGATGTGCAGGCCTTGTCGCGCCCGGGCGTGCAGCTCAAGGAAGCCGTGCTGCCGGCGCCGATGCTCAGCGTCGCCTCTGGCCTTGGGGCCGGGGTCAATGTCGAGGCCTATTACCAGTTCGCCTGGAACAAGAGCGAACTGCCGCCGGTGGGCAGCTACTGGTCGTACACCGCTGCGCTCGGCAAGGGCATGAAGTCGTACGGTTTCGACGACAAGAATGCCCGCGACAGTGGCCAGTGGGGGCTTTCGCTGCGCTGGCAGCCGCAGGACAGCGACCTCAACCTGGGTGTGTACGTGATGCGCTACCACGACAAGCTGCCTTCGCTGACCACCCGGCTGCTTGATCCGGACACCTTCGCCGTGTCGCAGAAATGGGTCTATCCCGAAGACCGGATGATGTATGGCATCAGTGCCAACCTGCCGCTCGGCGACTGGGCGGTGGGCACCGAGCTGTCCTACCGGCCCAAGGATGCCGTCGCCCTGAACCCGGTGCTCGACCTGTGCGCGAACAACGGGGGCAAGTGCTGGAAGGACGAGAAGAAGTTCCAGTGGCACCTCACCGGGCTGTACAGCATGACGCCTTCCAATTCGCCGCGGCTGCTGGACCTGACGGGAGCAAGCACCGGTACCCTGCTGACCGAGCTGGTGGTCATCAAGTACCCGGGGCTGCACGACAGCTACGACGGCGAGGTGATCGCCGCCGGGTCCAACACCTGGCAGCTGGACCCGGCCAGCACGCCCAAGGCCCATGGCGACAAGACCTCCTCGGGGATCAACCTGGACTTCAGCCTGACCTACGACGGCACCCTGCTGCCCGGCTGGCAGGTGACCCCGGGCATCTTCTATGCGCGCTCGCTGGGCGGGCGCACGCCCAACCTGGCGGCAACCTTCACCGAAGACGCCAGCAGCCTGAACCTGTACCTCAACTTCGTGCGCAACCCCGCCAGCTGGCAGCTGTCGTTCAACTACGCCAAGTTCATGGGGGGCGACACGGCCTACGACCAACTGCTGCGTGACCGCGACTATGTCGGCGTGGTTCTGTCGCGCACTCTGTGAGGCCTGCCGTGAACATGTCTATCGATGTATCGAAGCAATCGCTGCGCGGCGTCCTGCCGCGCATCGAGGCCGGTCTGTTCGGGCAGCGGCGTGTGGTGCTGCTTATCCTGGCCTTGTTCACCGCGGTGATGGCCTGGTTCGCGGTGCAGTTGCGCATGGATGCCGGGTTCGAGAAACAGCTGCCGATCGGCCACGAGTACGTGGAAACCTTCAGGCAGTACCGTGGCGACTTGCTCGGTGCGAACCGTCTGACTTTGGTGGTCAGGGCCCGCGAAGGCAGCATCTGGAGCGAGGCGGGCCTGCGTCGTCTGTACGATGTGACCCAGGCCGTGACGTTCCTGCCAGGCATCTCGCGCAGCAGCGTGCGCTCGCTGTGGACGCCCAACGCGTTCGTCAACGAGATCACCGAGGAGGGGTTTCGAGCCGACCCGCTGGTGCCCGGGACGGTGACGCCCGAGCGGCTGGACAGCACCGCCATCGCCCGGATCGCCGACTCGACCGCCCAGGGCGGCTTCATCGGCACCCTGGTTTCCCGTGACCAGCGCAGCGCGATGATTACCGCCGAACTCACCGAGCGTGACGCCAAGGGCGAGCACCTGGATTACGTGGCCTATAACCGGGTGCTGGAGGAGCAGATCCGCCAACGGTTCGAGGATGCGCAGTTCGAGGTGCAGATCATCGGCTTCGCCAAGCAGATTGGCGATATCGCCGATGGCGCGGCGGCGGTGCTGGAGTTCTGCCTGCTGGCCCTGTTGCTGACTGCGGTGGCGGTGTACTGGTACTGCCATTCGCTGCGCTTCACCTTGCTGGCGCTGGGCTGTTCGCTGACCTCGCTGGTCTGGCAGTTCGGCAGCTTGCGCCTGTTGGGCTACGGACTAGACCCGCTGGCGGTGCTGGTGCCGTTCCTGGTGTTCGCCATCGGTGTCTCCCACGGGGTGCAGCAGATCAACTACATCGTCCGCGAGATCGCCGCCGGCAGCACGCTCGCGGTGGCGGCGCGCTCGAGCTTCCGCGGGTTGCTGGTGCCGGGCACCTTGGCGTTGGTGACGGCCTTCGTGTCGTTCATCACCTTGTTGCTGATCCCCATCCCCATGGTGCGCGAGCTGGCGATCACCGCGGCGCTCGGTGTGGCCTTCAAGATTGTCACCAACCTGGTCATGTTGCCGCTGGTGGCCTCGATGCTGAAGGTTGATGGCCGTTACGCGGCCCGCGAGGAGTCCGCCCGCGAGTGTCGTGCCGCGCGCCTGGCGTGGCTGGCCGCGCTGGCCGAATGGCGCAATGCGCGCTGGGTCATGCTGGTGGCCTTGCTGGTGTTCGCCACGGCCGTCTGGCAGAGCCACGACCGCGTGGTCGGTTCGCTGCAGGCCGGGGCACCGGAGCTGCGCGAGGACGCGCGCTTCAACCGCGACGCGCTGGCCATCGCCAGCCACTACGACATCGGCCTTGACTGGCTCAGCGTGGTCTTCGAAGTGCAGCCCGGGCGGCTGGGTGACGCAGGTGGCAACGCCTGCGAGGACGTCGAGCTTGGGCAATACCAGGACCGCTTCGCGTGGGCGATGGAAGGGGTGCCGGGGGTGCTTTCGGTGGCGTCGTTCTCCTCGGCCATGCGTCAGTTCAACGAAGGCTACAACGAGGGCAACCCGAAGATGAGCGCTGTGCCGATCGATGCGATGAACTATTCATCGCTGGCCGCCGAAGTGGCGCGCAGCCCAGGCCTGATGCGCAACGATTGCAGCATGACCGCGGTGCACCTGTACCTGGCGGACCACAAGGCCACCACCATCGGCCGGGTGATCGAGGCGGCCAAGACGTTTCGCGCCGAGCAGCCGTTGCCCGGCGTTGACGTGCGCCTGGCTGCCGGCAACGCCGGGGTGATCGCCGCCATCAACGAGGAGGTTGAGAAGAGCGAGACGCCGATGCTGCTCTATGTCTATGCCGCCATCGCCTTGCTGGTGCTGGTGGTGTATCGCGACTGGCGCGCCGTGCTGGTGTGCTGCCTGCCGTTGACCATCGGCACCTTCATTGGCTACTGGTTCATGAAGACGCTGCAGATCGGCCTGACCATCGCCACGCTGCCGGTGATGGTGCTGGCGGTAGGTATCGGGGTGGATTACGCCTTCTACATCTACAACCGCATCCAGTTGCACCAGGCCGATGGCCAGCCGGTCGGGGTCGCGGTGGCGCTGTCGCTGCGCGAGGTGGGCATGGCGACCATCTTCACTGCAATCACCCTGGCGGTCGGCGTGGCCACCTGGGCGTTTTCCGCGCTCAAGTTCCAGGCGGACATGGGCAAGCTGCTGGCCTTCATGTTCATGGTCAACATGGTCATGGCCATGACTGTGCTGCCGGCGTTCGCGGTCTGGCTGGAACGGGTCTTCCCACGCAAGCGCCCGGTGCGCAGGATCGGCGCGCTGGCGCATTGAGGAGAGCGGTATGGGATACCTGAAAACACTGTTGGGCGTCACCTTGGCGAGCATGTCCTGTCTGGCCAGTGCCCTCGAAGCGGTGCCGGCGACGCCTGTCGCGCACGCTGCCCAGGCCATGATGCTGGGGGCGGCCTGGGCGCAGCGGCGGGTGGTCGCGGTGGGCGACCACGGCATCGTGCTGCTTTCCGATGACACCGGGCGCAGCTATCACCAGGCCCGCTCCGTGCCGGTCTCCAGCAGCCTGACCGGCGTCAGCTTCGCCGATGCCAGGCATGGCTGGGCGGTGGGCCATTGGGGGGCGATTCTTGCCAGCGACGATGGCGGCGAGCATTGGCAGGTCCAGCGCCTGACTCCTGACCAGGACAGGCCGCTGTTCGCCGTGCACTTCTTCGACAACCTGCGGGGCGTGGCGGTGGGGCTGTGGTCGCTGGTGCTGACCACCGACGATGGCGGGGCGACCTGGACCGAGCGCAACTTGCCGGCACCCGCGGGCGCCGGCCGCGCGGACCTCAACCTGATGAGCCTGTTCATCGATGATCGTCATCACAGGCTCTATGCCACGGCCGAACGCGGGCAGCTGTTGCGCTCCGACGACAGGGGGCAGACCTGGCGATACCTGGACACCGGCTACGACGGCACGCTCTGGACGGGCGCTGTGTTGCCCGATGGCGGACTGCTGGTGGGCGGCCAGCGTGGCACCTTGTTGCGCGGGACGCCTGACGGCGCGTCGTGGCAGCGCATTGCGCTGGACAGCCGCAGTTCGATCACCTCGATCGCGGTGGACGGCCAGCACGTGGTCGCGGTGGGGCTCGATGGCCTGCAGGCGCGCAGCGAGGACGTTGGGCGCACGTTCACGCTGTCACGCCGCAAGGACGGCGTGTCGCTGACCGCCGCGCTGGCCGGTGGCGAGGATGGGCCGTTGCTGTTTTCCCGGCGTGGACCGGGGAAAGCTTTGCCTTGAAGTGTGTACCGCCTGTGGCATCGAGTGGCACAAGCGCATCGTCCTGATCCTGTGCGCACCCCTGGCGATCCTCGGCAAGGATCCTCTCTACTAAAATACATAACACTAGTTGCGTTAAATCGATCAGCGCAGTAGAGTCAAAAAAAACAACAACAAGCCGCAGGAGGATCGTCATGTGTGCCAGCCGCTTCTCGAGCGCCTGCCGCACAGCGGTTTTACCGCTGCCTGGAGAGCGTGCATGAATACTTTCAGCGATACATCGCAGCCCAACCCCGGTTCACAGCGGTTCCGCCTGCTGGGCGGCTGGGTCGAACGCCCAGACGATCTACAGCCAGCGCTGGAGGGCGATGTCAGTGCCGATGTGGTCATCATCGGCGCAGGTTTCGCCGGCCTGTCCACGGCACTGGAGCTGACTGCGCTGGGTGCCAGCGTGGTGGTCCTGGAACAGGATTTTGCAGGCTTCGGCGCCAGTGGCCGCAACGCCGGATACCTGGCCGGCAGCATGGGCGTGGAGTTCGAGCTGTTCCACAAACGGGTGGGCGTGGAGCAGGCGCGGAAGATCGTCGCGTTCTACGATGAAGGCGTCAGCTACGTGGAACGGCGCCTGCGTGAACTGGCCATCGACTGCGACTACAACCCCTCCGGCATCATTCGCGCTGCGGTGCACCCGTCCCAGGAGAAGAAGCTGCGCCATGGCATGGCGCTGGGGCAACAATTGGGCTCTGTCACACGCTTCGTCGAACCCGATGAAATGCGCGCCCGTGGCATCCCTCCAGCGTTCCTGTTCGGCTGCACGCAGCACGGCGGCACGCTCGATCCCGGCAAGTGCGTCATGGGGCTGCGCCGCGCTGCCCTTCGGGCCGGAGTGCGGCTGTTCGAGCAGACCCGGCTGTTGTCCTATCAGGGAGGCGCAACCGTCATCTGCCGCAGCGAACGCGGCAGTGCCAGCGCGCCATTCATGGTTTTGGCCACCAATGCCTACACGCCGCAGTTGGGGCTGCTGCGCGACAAGGTGGTGCCGCTGCGGGTTTCGGCGATCGAGACCGCGCCGTTGTCCGAGGCGCAGCTACAGACCCTGGGATGGCAGGGCAGGGAAGGGATCGTCACCCCGCACTGGACCATGGAGAGTCATCGCCTGACGGCGCGTGACACCTTGCTGGTCACCACCAAGCAGCTTGGCTATGCCTACGGCTCGGCCACGCCCAACCAGCCGGATGTGTCCGCCTACAAAGCCTTGCAGCAGGCTTTGGGCGAACGTTTCCCAACGCTTCGTGGCACCCCCATCCGCGCTTGCTGGAGCGGTTACATCAGCCTGGCCTACGACGCCTTGCCCGTGGTCGGCGCCACAGGTGCCCGCGACAACATTCTCTATAGCGCCGGTTGTTCCGGCCATGGCGTCGGTACCCAGTCGCTGGTTGGCCACCTGTTGGCCGAACGCATCGGCGGTATCGAGCACCCGCTGCTGGCGGCGCTACGCCACAAGACACCTTCGACCCTGCCCGAACCGCTGCAGTGGTGCGCCATGCAGGCCGCCCTGGCGGGTGTGAACGGGCTCGACCGCCATCTGAACCGCAAAGCCCGGGCCTTCCAGGCCCAGTAACTTTCTCGACTGCGCAGGCCAGCCCGCCTGAGGCCGGCCCGCGCTCGCAACCTTGGAGCACGCATGAACAGCAATTCCAACGAGGCCATCCGAGTGACGGCCTGGGCCGCGATCCTGGGCGGTCTGTTTGCCTACCTGAACGTCGGCTTCATGCTGATGGTGACGCACGGCGACATGACGGTGACCCTGGATGGCGCGCAGATGCTGAGTTTGCCGGAGCAACTGCGGCAGTACTTCAGGCTGTCGATGTTCGCCGACCTGCTGGGTTTCTACCTGCCGTTGCTGGTGATCGGCGGCTACCTCTGGCGGGCGTTCCGTGACCAGGCCGGTGCATTGGGTGACGTGGCCGCCCTGGCCATTGCCACCTACGTGGTGCTGGGCGTGGTGGGCGCCGGCTTGCAACTGTCGGTGCTCAATCCCCTCGCGGCGCTTCACCAGAGCGGCTCTCCGGCGGTGCAGGCCGCCGCCGAAGTCACCTGGACCAGCATCGCGGTGGGCAGCCAACGCGGGCTGTGGTGGTGCGAGGGGCCGGTCGTGCTGTTCTGGGGGCTGGTGGTCGGCAGCCAGTTGAAGCATGCCGGTTGGGGGGCTTCGATCCTGTTGCCGCTGAAGATCGTCGGCTGGTGCTTCGGCCTGTACTTCATCGCGGGGTTTTTCCCGCAGCTTGATGCCCTGACCAATGTCCTGCTGGTCATCGTGGTGCTGATCTTCCCGTTCTGGATGGTGCTGTTCGGCGTGCAGTTGCGCCGACGCTCGCTGCGCCTTGCGCTTGGCGCGTGACCCGCAGGTTAGCCAGCCGTACCACACGCTGCCCGAAGGCGCGTGCTCAAACTACAACCGTGCGAGGTTTGCGAAATGGCTGAAAAGCCCCCCTCCAATTCATTCGATCTCAAGCGTCGGCAATTGCTGAAGTTCGCCGGCGCCACGGCGGCCGTCGGTGGCCTGGGCCTGCAAGCGTTGCCGGCAAGCGCCGCCGAAGGCACGGCCCGCGTTCGCGACAGCGATGATGGTGTACTCGACGTCGCGATCATCGGTGCCGGCATGGCCGGGCTGACCGCCGCACGCGACCTGCACAACGCAGGCTGCCAATCATTCGTGGTGCTGGAGGCACGCAATCGTGTCGGCGGCCGGGTGCTGAACCATGACTTGGGCGGGGGCCAGATCTCCGAAGCCGGCGGCCAGTGGATCGGGCCTGGGCAAACTGCGGTGGCCGACCTGGCGCGTGAACTCCAGATAGACACTTTTCCGACCTACTACCAGGGCAAGACCGTGGTGCTTGGCGGGGAAGGGCGGCTTGAGGTCGACCTGCACGGCACCTTCGGCACGGACGAGCGCATCGGCGCCAAGCTCAGCGAACTGTCCAAGGTCGTGCCCTCCGGCGCCCCGTGGGCTTCGCCAAGGGTTGCAGAGCTGGACAAACTCTCGGTGGGCGAGTGGCTGGCCCGGCAAGGCATCAAGCCCGAAGAGCGATCGGGGTGGGACACCAGTCTGACCCTCACCGGCGGCGTGCCACCGGCCAGGATGGGGTTGTTGCATTTCCTGTCGATGATCAACTCGGCGAGTTGCGACTACATGAAGCTCGACTCGATCAAGGACAGTGCGCAGGGCACACGTTTCGTCGGCGGCTCGCAGCTGTTGTGCACGCGCATGGCCGAGGGGCTGGGTGACAAGCTGCGCCTGGCCTGCCCGGTGCGCGAGATCGCCGACTGGGACCGCGAGGTGGTGAGGCTGGTCACCGACCAGGGCGAGGTCCGCGCACGCCGGGTCATCGTGGCGATCCATCCTGCGCTGTGCAACCAGGTACGCTTTCAGCCCGCACTGCCCGAAGGCCGGGCCGCGCTGCAACGTGCCTGGCCAGCCCACAGCCCGGCACGCAAGACCGCCATGGTCTACAAGCGGCCGTTCTGGCGGGACAAGGGGCTCAATGGCCACACCGTAGAGGTGAAGGGGCAGGTGCTGTGGGCGTGGGACAACTCGCCGCCCAATGGCGAAATCGGCGTAATCAACGCTTTTATCGTCAACGCCATGGTGCCGTCCGAACCTGTCGCGGCGCAGCGTGCGCTGGCGCAAATCTACGCACGGTCCCTGGGTGACGAAGCGCTGAACCCCATCGGCTATCACGACCATGACTGGGGGCAGGCCGACCCCTGGAGCATCACCTGCGTATCGGCAATCCCGCCCGGCTTCTGGAGCCAGCATGGGGAATCCCTGCGTCCGGCCTGCGGCAACCTGATCTGGTCGGGGACCGAAACCGCCGAAATCTGGGCGGGCTACATGGATGGCGCGGTGCGTTCGGGTCATCAGGGCGCGCTGCAGGCGCTCGCTTCGCTGCGTCAGGCTTGAGGGGCGGTCATGAAAAAGAAACTGCTGTTGGTTACCGGCGTAGTGCTGGTGGTACTGCTGGCGCTGTTCGGGCGCGACCTGCTTGGGCTGTACCGGCTGCTGGACTATCTCGACACCACCACCCAGGCCTACGAGGCAGAGGGGCCCTGGCCACAGACGGCGGATGCCTGCCTGGGGTGCCATGGCAAACAAGGCAGCTCCCTGCACCAACGTTATCCGAGTCTGGCGGGACAACCCGCGGACTACTTGAAGACACAGCTGCACAACTTTGCTAGTGGCCAGCGCATGAACCCGAACATGCAGCCGCTGGCCATGAGCCTGACTGAAAAACAGATCTTCGAACTGAGCGATTACTACGCGCGTCAGCCGGCGCTCGACAACCATGGGTTCGACCCCGACCCGGCCCTGCGCGCGCAAGGCGGCAAGCTGGCGGCGGCGGGCGCCTGCGTGGCCTGCCATGGCGAGCATCTGCTGGGGCAGGGGCCATTCCCCCGCCTGGCCGGGCAAGGCGCTGACTACCTCCTGGCACAACTGGATGCCTTTGCCGAGGGGCGGCGGACCGATCCGAGCGGTTCGATGCAGGCGATCAGCGCAACCTTGTCACCGGCGGATCGCAAGGCGCTCGCCCATTACCTCGCCTCGCTCGCCACTGCACCGAAATGACGTTCCGACTCCTATAACAAGAGAATTTCGCTATGGAAACCAAAGATGTTTTCGCCTTGCTCACCTGTGTGCTCTTGATCGCGTCCGGGGGTATCTACGGCATCAAGTTTCTGCGCAAGGGCAATTTCCTGCTGGGGCTGGAGTGGTTGATCGTCGCGTTTTCCGGCAGCAACCTGTTGATCTTCCTGCTGACCCAATCGCAGATCTCCTATGGCATCTCGTTCTTCTGCGATGCCTTCTCCCGAGGCTTCGGCATCCCCATCGTCACGGTGCTCGGCCTGATGGCGGTGACCCACAACTACAAGCCTTCGAAGCTCAAGGACGCGGCGATCTTCGCGATCACCTTCGCCAGCACGCTGGTCATGATCAAGAGCGACTTCATGGCCAAGCCATTGCCTTACTTCTATGTCGTCATGTGGTTCGCCTATTCGGCCTACCTGGCGTATTTCATCGCCAGGCTGGCCCGCGCGGGTGAGCGCCTGCATGCGCTGGGCGTGACCGTCGCGGCGATATCGGGATTGATCGTGGCGTGCATCTACGACTTCTATCCGATCCCAGGCGACGATACCAAGGCGATCTTCCTGTCCATCGCCCTGGTCACCTGGTCGTACATGATGATCCAGCTGTACTACGCCTTCTTCGCCCTGGAGCGCGCCAAGGCCTGCGCGCGTTGATGCAGCCGTTCGCGGGCTCTGCGCAGCCTTGCAATCCACCCCGGAGTACAGCCCATGTCCATTGAACAAGTCGCGCCGGCGGTCGAGCGCATGCGCGAGGTATTTGCCCTCCAGCGCCAGGCGTTTGCCGAAGCACGTTATCCCTCGTACGTATCACGTCGAGCCAACCTTCAAGCGCTCAAGGCGCTGGTACTGGAGCACGCAGATGCTATCGCGGCGGCCATTTCCAGCGACTTCGGCCACCGCTCGGTACACGAGACCAAACTGCTGGACGTCTTTGGCCTGGTCAGCGAAATCAATCATGCGATCAAAAGCCTGAAACGCTGGATGAAACCGAGCCAGCGCGGGGTCGGTCTCTGGTTCCAGCCAGGGCGTGCGGCCGTGCTCGCCCAGCCGCTCGGCGTGATCGGCATTGCCGCGCCCTGGAACTACCCCCTCTACCTGACCTTGGGGCCGCTGTGCGGCGCCCTGGCCGCCGGCAATCGCGTCATGATCAAGGTCGCCAGCGATTCGAGCCACTTCGGGCGGCTGCTGGCCGAGCTGCTGGGCAGGCGCTTTGCCGAGGACCTGGTAGCGGTCATCCAGCCAGGTCCCGGTATCAACGACGGCTTCTCGCGCTTGCCGTTCGATCATCTGATCTTCACCGGCTCGCCCGCGGTGGGCCGGCAGGTCATGCGCAACTGCAGCGAGAACCTCACCCCCGTGACCCTCGAACTCGGTGGCAAGTCCCCGACACTGGTAGCCCCCGATTACCCCTTGCGCAAAGCTGCCGACACCATCCTCTGGGGCAAGTGCCTCAATGCCGGGCAGACGTGCGTTGCCCCGGACTATCTGTTCCTGCCAGCCGGCAGCGAAGAGGCGTTCATCGAGCATGCGAGCGCGGCGGTCAGCCGTCATTACCCGGTACCGCTGGCGGACAACCCGGACTACACCTGCATGATCAACCCGCGCCAGATGGCACGGGTCGAAGCCCTGCTGGCCGATGCCCGTGACAAAGGCGCGCGGGTAGTCGCCCTGGCCGACGCCGAAGGCGCCCGCCGGGTCGGCAAGCTGGCGCCGCACCTGGTGTTCGACGTGCGCGACGACATGCTCATCATGCAGGAGGAGATCTTCGGGCCCGTGCTGCCGGTGCTCGGTTATCGCCGGCTGGAAGAGGCGGTGGACTACATCAACGCCCACGAACGGCCGCTGGCCTTGTACCTGTTCGATGAGGACCAGGGGCGTGTCGAGACGCTGTTGCGGCAGACGATCTCCGGCGGCGTCTCGGTCAACAGCGTGATGTTGCACGTGCTGCAGGAGAACCTGCCATTCGGTGGGGTCGGCCACTCGGGGCTGGGCCACTATCACGCCGAAGAGGGTTTCCAGACATTCAGCAAGATGCGGCCGATCTTCTATCAAGCCAAGCGCAATGGCAGCTTCCTGCTCAAACCGCCCTACGGTCGCCTCACCCAGGCGCTGCTGCGTCTGATGCTGCGCTGAGGCTCGGTGTGCTGGGCGGGCATGACGAAGTCGCTCCGAGTTGACGCTGCTCCCGTGATCGTCATGCCCTTTTTGGCGCCCTTCGGGGCGCCTTTTTTTTCCGGGGTGCTGCGTCAGGGGTAGGCTGGTGGAGCTTTCACGCAGGACGCCACCGCCGGATTGCTCGTTGGGCGGTGGCGATGTCGGGCCTGAACGATATCAGCCCTGGGCGACCCACTCGGCGCCGCGCTCGCCGATCATGATCGCGGCGGCATTGGTGTTGCCGCCGACCAGCGTTGGCATGATCGAGGCGTCGATCACACGCAGGCCATCGATGCCGTGAACACGCAGCTGGCTGTCGACCACGGCCATGTCGTCCCGGCCCATCTTGCAGGTACCGACCGGGTGGTAGATGGTGTCGGTGCGTTTGCGCAGCATCTCGACCAGCTGTTCATCGCTGTGCAGGCCGGCGCTGTAGAAGTCGCGCAGGCCGAAGCTGGCCATCGGCGTCTGGGCGATGATCTCGCGGGTCATGCGGTAACCCTTGAGCAGGGTCTCGACGTCGTCGTCGTGGTCCAGCAGGTTCGGGTCGATGCGCGGGGCGACACGCGAGTCCGGCGAGGCCAGGCCCACGCTGCCGATGCTCTTGGGGCGCAACACGCAGACATGACAGCTGAAGCCGTGGCCCCAGTGCAGCTTGCGGTTGTGGTCATCGACCGTGCCGATCACCGAGTGCAGCTGGATATCCGGTCGAGCGAGGGTCGCGTCGGTCTTCAGGAATGCGCCGGCCTCGGCGCAGTTGCTGGACAAAGGGCCGCGACGGTGGCGCAGGTAATCGTAGGTCGCCTTGCCCATCTTCAGGCTGCCCGACAGGGACACGCCCAGCAGCGAGGTATCGCTGCTCTTGTAGCACAGCACCACATCGGGGTGATCACGCAGGTTCTGGCCCACCCCCGGCAGCTCATGCCTGACCGCGATACCCTGGGGTTCGAGCTCGGCCCGCGGGCCGATGCCCGAGAGCATCAGCAGATGCGGGCTGCCGAAGGTCCCCGCGGCCAGCAGCACTTCCTTGCGCGCCTTCAGGTGTACCCGAGTTCCCTTGATCAGCGCCTGCACGCCAGTGGCGCGTTCGCCCTGGAGCACGATGCTTTCGACATGGGTGTTGGTCAGCACCGTGAGGTTACGGCGTTGGCGCACCGGTTTCAGGAATGCGGTGGCCGTGCTCCAACGCCGGCCATCGCGGATGGTCACGTCGTAATAGCCGACACCCTCTTGCCGGGCACCATTGAAGTCTTCGTTGAAACCGTGTCCGGCACGCAGGGCCGACTCGACGAAGGCTTCGGTGACGACATGGCGATGCGCGGGGCC
This sequence comes from Pseudomonas sp. CCOS 191, assembly GCF_001007005.1. Classification (NCBI taxonomy): domain Bacteria; kingdom Pseudomonadati; phylum Pseudomonadota; class Gammaproteobacteria; order Pseudomonadales; family Pseudomonadaceae; genus Pseudomonas; species Pseudomonas sp. CCOS 191. Next base: position 3,447,786 of record NZ_LN847264.1, on the reverse strand, counting down.
GACGTAAAGCTCGCCTTCGCCGCCGTGGTAGTCGTTGTCACCGCCATGGTGCATCTCGCTCTTGCGAAAGTAGGGCAGCACATCGTCGAACGACCAGCCTTCGTTACCCAGCGCGTGCCAGTCGTTGTAATCGTCGTGATGGCCGCGGATGTAGATCATGCCATTGATCGAGCTGCTGCCGCCCAGCACCTTGCCGCGAGGCTGGTAGCCATGGCGACCGCCCAGGCCTCGCTGCGCAGTGGTCTTGAACGCCCAGTTGACATGCCGTGTCGGCAGGATCGCGGCCACGCCGACGGGGGTGTGGATCAGCGGCGAGCGGTCTTCCGGGCCCGCTTCGATCAGGCCCACGGTGACGCCGGGGTCGGCGCTCAGGCGATTGGCAAGGACGCAGCCGGCGGAGCCTGCGCCTACGATCAGGTAGTCGAATTCCATCTTGTTGTTCTCGAGTGGGTGGCGAGGTAAAGGAGGCGAGCGGGCGGGCTAGCCGTCCCAGGCGGTGTACTGGTTGACGAAGCGGGTGATGTTGCGTTGCGCCGCCTGGGCCTGGGGCAGGGCGGCGATCATCTGGAACACATGGGGCAGGCGCTTCCAGATCTCCAGGTGAACCGGCACGCCGGCCGCCGAGGCCTTGGCGGCGGCGCGCACCGAGTCATCCAGCAGCATCTCGGTACTGCCTACCTGGAACAGCAGCGGCGGCAGGCCATCGAAGCGGCCGAACAGCGGTGATACCGCCGGCTGTCCGTGGGATTCGGCGGGGGCATAGAAACCGCGAATGCCGATGGCGAAGGCCGGGGTGAAGATCGGGTCATGGCGCGCATTGTCCAAGGCACTCGCGCCGCTGAGGGTGAAGTCGAGAAACGGCGAGAGCAGCACGGCGCAGCTCGGCAGCGGAGTGTCTTCGTCCCGTAGCCGTTGCAGCAGCGCAAGCGCCAGGTTGCCACCGGCGGAGTCGCCGGCGACGACGATGTCGCTAGCCTTGAAGCCCTGCCCCAGCAACCAGCGGTAGGCGTCGAGCGCTTCGTGAAGCGCGGTTGGAAATGGGTGCTCGGGGGCCAGGCGGTAGTCCAGCATCAGCGCCCGGGTCTTCAGTGGCCGGCACCAGCTCGCGACCATCGCGGCGTAGACCTCGGGGGTATAGGCAACGAAGGCGCCGCCATGGATGTACAGCAATACCCGTTCAGGTCGGCAATGGGCCGGCGTCAGCCATTGGGCGGCGACGCCATTGCAGTTCACGTCGGCGCGGTGTACATCGGTCGGGAATGTCTTGGGCGCCTGGCCATCGAGCCGTTCGAACTGCCGGCGCAGCTTGCCGATGTCGATGCGCAGGCCATGCCCGGACTTCACCAGCAGGCGCAAGGCCAGGTTGAGCAGGCGGTTCTTCCAGCGGCCCTCGGCTGGGTCGATTTCGCGGGTATGGAGCTGCGCGTTCATGACACCACCTCGTGCTGGGTGGGGGTAGGCCAGTGGTAATCGTGCAACTGTTCGCGCAGCAGCACCTTGCTGACCTTGCCGGTGGCGGTGTGCGGCAATGCCTCGATGAACACCACATCGTCGGGATAACAGAATCGCGCGACCTTGCCGGCGTAATGGGCCAGCAACGCTTCGCGGCTCACGGCCTGGCCGGGTTTGAGCACCACTACCAGCAACGGGCGCTCATCCCACTTCGGGTGGGCGATCCCCAGCGCGGCGGCCTCGGCGACCGCAGGGTGGGCCATGGCGATGTTTTCCAGGTCGATCGAGCTGATCCACTCGCCACCGGACTTGATCACATCCTTGGCGCGGTCGGTGATCTGCATGAAACCGTCAGGGTCGAGGGTGGCGACATCCCCGGTGGGGAACCAGCCATCGACCAATGGGCTTGCCTCGATGCCGAAGTACCGATCGACCACCCAGTGGCCACGCACCAGCAAGGTGCCCGTGGTCTTGCCGTCACGCGGCAGCTCGTTGCCATGCTCGTCCACGGTTTTCAGGTCCATGCCGAAAGGCGGGCGCCCCTGCTTTACGCCGATGGCGAAGCGAGCGTCGTCTTCCAGGTCGAGGTGCGAGGCCTTGGGCGTGTTCACCGTGCCCATCGGCGACAGCTCGGTCATGCCCCAGGCGTGTTGCAGGCAAATGCCGAACTCCTCCTGGTAACTGCGCATCATCGCCGGTGGGCAGGCGGCGCCGCCTACGATCATGCGGCGCAAGCGGGGGAGGCGGCTTGCGTATTGGCGCATATGCTGCTGCAAGCTCAGCCATACGGTGGGCACGCCAGCGGAGAAAGTGACGCGCTCGCGCTCGAAGAGTGTGAACAGGCTCTCGCCGTCCAGGCAGGCGCCCGGAAACACCAGCTTGGCGCCCACCAGTGGTGCGGAATAGGGCAAGCCCCAGGCGTTGACGTGGAACATGGGGACCACCGGGGCGACGACCTCGCAGGCAGACAATGCCAGCGCGTCCGGAAGGGCGCTGGCCAGCGCATGCAGCAAGGTGGCGCGATGCGAGTAGAGCACTCCTTTGGGGTTGCCGGTGGTCCCCGAGGTGTAGCACAGCGCCGCCGCTGAATGCTCATCCAGCACGGGCCAGGCGAAGTCCGCCGACTCGGCCGCCAGGAGCTGCTCGTAGCACAGCAGGTTGGCGATCTGCATGGCTGGCATGTGCGCAAGGTCGGTCATCGCCACCCAGTGCCTGACGCCCGGGCAATCCGCTGCGATGGCCTCGACCAGCGCCGCGAAGCCAAGGTCGAAGCACACGACCTCGTCCTTGGCGTCATTGATGATCCAGGCCACCTGTTCGGGGAACAGCCGGGGGTTGATGGTATGGGTGATCGCGCCGGTGCCCGATATCGCGTAGTAAAGCTCGAAATGCCGGTAGCCATTCCAGGCCAGGGTGCCCACGCGACTGCCGGGCCCGGTGCCGAGGCGGACCAGCGCGTGGGCGGCCTGCCTGGCCCGTCGGTGCGTGTCGGCATAGGTATAGCGATGAACGGGACCTTCAAGGGTGCAGGAGACTATTTCCGTGTCGCCGTGATAGCGCTCGGCATGTTCGAGCAGCGAAGGGGTGGTCAGCGGCAGCGTCATCATTTGGCCTTGCATCGGGTTCTACCTTTCTTGTTGTCATGCCCCGGCCACGCTGGTCGTAGCCAGGTGGACGGGAACAGGGTGTGGTCAACCGGTGACGCGGGAAGGTCGTGGGGCAGGGATTTCCCGTGTGCTCTGGAGGAAGGCCAGGCGCGGATCTTCGACGGGATCCTTGAGCAGCATCTTCTTGTCGCGGCCGTAGTGCATGAAGACGAACCACGGGTAGGCCTTGCCCTGGCGCGGGAGAAACTGCTGGTCGCGCTGGATGTAGCCGGACTTCATCGAGTTCATGATCCCGTCGTCCAATGCGTTGGCTGCATCGTCGCGGGGAGTCACGACATCGAAGTCGTGCTGGTCCATGTAGTGGAAAAGCCGGCACAGGTACTTGGCCGCCAGGCCGACCTTGAGGGTCCAGGAAACGTTGGTGTAGCCGAATATCCAGGCCATGTTCGGCAGGTTTTCCAGGAGCACGCCCTTGTAGGTCATCTGCTCGCCAATCGGGTAGGGGGCGCCGTCCACCGACACCATCATCCCGCCCAACACCTGGAGCCTGAGCCCGGTCGCCGCGATGATGATGTCGGCCGGCAAGTGCTTGCCGGACTTGAGCACAATGCCGCTTTCGCTGAAGCGCTCGATGTGATCGGTTTCGACCGAGGCCCGGCCACTGCGGATGGCTTTGAACAGGTCGCCGTCGGGCACCGCGCACAGGCGCTCGTCCCACGGCATGTAGTGGGGGGTGAAGTGGCGCATGTCGGCGTCGGGGCCGACCTGGCGACGGACGTGCGAAAGGATGATCCTGCGCATCAGTCGCGGCCATTGCCGGCAGGCGATATAGGCGGCCCGATACAGCACGATATTGCGCTTGCGCGCCAGGCCATAGGCCCAGCGGGCGGGCATGATGCGCGAGAGCGCGGCGGTGAGTGTGTCGGTGGAAGGCAGCGAGTAAATATAGGACGGGGAGCGCTGCAGCATGGTGATATGCGCGGTTTTGTCGGCCATGGCCGGGATCAGCGTGGCCGCGGTGGCACCGCTGCCGATCACCACGACGTGCTTGCCGGTGTAGTCCAGGTCCTCGGGCCAGTGCTGCGGGTGGACCCGCACCCCTTTGAACGCCTCCTCGCCGGGAAAACTCGGCAGGAAACCTGCGTCGTGGTTGTAGTAGCCGGTGCAGCACAGCAGGAACTTGCAGCTGTATTGCCGCACCGTTGCGCTGGCCTCATGCACGGCGCTGACCTGCCACAGGCGTTGCTGGCTGCACCAGTTGGCGCCGGTGATCTTCACGCCGTAATGGATCTTCTTGTCCAGGCCATGCTGCCTGGCCGTGTCCTGGATGTAACGCCGGATCGAGGCGCCGTCGGCGAGCACCTTGGGGCTGCGCCACAAGCGGAACTTGTAGCCGTAGCTGAGCATGTCCGAATCGGACCGGATGCCCGGGTAACGGAACAGGTCCCAGGTGCCGCCCATGCAGGCGCGCCGCTCGAGGATCGCCAGGCTGCGCTCAGGGAACTCCTGCGCCAGCTGGCAGGCGGTACCAATGCCTGACAGGCCAGCGCCGATGATCAAGGTGTCGAAATGTTGATGGTTCATGAGGTCTCCGGGCCTGGCGGCCCAGGCTTGTACTTGTTGTTATGGCGGACTGTAGAACGAGGAATAAATTTACGCAACAACTGTTATGTTTAGTGCCGAATCAACACCGCTCAGGTCCGCCGGTCGCTGCGGCACAACCCCTTACGGGTAGTGATTCACGATCGCCGCCCGGTTGAAAACAGGCATCTCTCTACTCAGCGAACGCTCGGCGCGAGCCCTGCGATGTAGTGCGCCAGGGCCTCGAGTTCTTCCTCGGAAAGGACGGCGGCGGTAGCGTTCATGGCGCCGCTGGGATCGCTGCGCTGGCCGTGCTTGAACGCCATGAGCTGCTCCAGCAGGTAGGCCTGGCCTTGGCCGGCCAGACGCGGCGCCACCGGGCTGCCGGACAGCGTCTCGCCATGGCAGGCGGTGCAGCCCCGGGTAGTGGCACTGGCGTGGCCGCGGGCACGCAAGGCGTCATCGGGGGCCGGTGCGTCGGTCACCTGCGGAACCTGGCGGGCGAAGTATTCGGCCAAGGCCTTGATGCGTTCATCGCTCAGGGCCGCCGCCAGCGGCTGCATCTGCGCGCTGTGTCGCGTGCCCTGGGCAAACGCCTTAAGCTGCGCCTGGATATACGCTGCCGGCTGCCCAGCGAGCGCCGGGTAGAGGCTGTTATGCGGTTGCCCGCGAGCGCCATGGCAAAGCGAACAGGCATCCTGCGGTTGCGGCCAGGCGCCGCCATTGGCCTCATAGCTGGCGTAATGCTGATCGAGGGCGTTCATGAACCTGTATCCCGCGAGCAGCTTCGGGCCATGGAAGGCCGTGACCCCAAGCAAGCCTGCGACAAGCATTGCACTGCCCAGCAGCAGGGTGGGCCTTTTCATGCGTGCCTCCGGGTGCCGGCAAGTGCCTGCAGGGCTTCGAGCGCCGCGCGGTGACCGGCGCGTACCGCGCCGTCCATGCTGCTGGCCCACAAGTCCGCGGTCTCGGTGCCCGACCAGATCAAGCGCCCGACAGCAGGCTTGAGATAGCGCCCCCAGCGGGTCAGGAAACCGGGGGGAATGGAGCCGACGCAGGTCAAGGTCCAGGGGTCGACCTTGGCCCAGTCGTGATCGTGGAACTGCATGACGTCGAGAGCTTCCTCGCCCAAGGCCTTGGCGTAGATGTTCGCGAGGGTGCGTGCGGCCTGCCCAGGGTCATCGCTGAGCTGCGCGCTGCGCACGAAGCCCATCAAGATGCCGACGCTGCCGTCTGGCGGTGAGTTGTCGCAGGACAGAATCAGCGGCCCGTCGGCCTGGATGACTTGGCCGTTGAGCCCTTTGTCCCGCCAGAAGGGGCGCGCATAGACATGCACGGTCTTGCGCATGGGCGCCGAGGACGGCCACAGGCGTTGCAACTGGGCACGGCCATCGGGCAGTGGCGGGTCGAAGACAATCTGGTTGCACAGCGCCGGATGCAGGGCGGCGATGACCTGGCGTGCGCGGATGAGCCCCTGGTCGGTGTGGATCTCGACGATGTCCTGGTCCCAGCCGACGATCCGGCGCACCGGGCTGGACAGTTTCACCCGATCGCCCAGCGCCTGCGCCATGCGTGTGCACAGCACCTGTGAGCCGCCTATGAAGCGGGTCTCCTGGGCGCCGCCCTTGAAACCCTCGAGCTTTGCCATGCTGCAGTCGGCGGAGTTGATGAGGGAGAGGTAGTGCAGCAGGGAAAGGCTGGAGGGTGGCGTGCCGGTGGTCAGGCCTATGGAGGTGTCGAAGGTCAGCCGGCTGGCGTTGTCGATGCCCTGATTCGCCAGCCATTGGCCCACCGACAGCTTGTCGAGTGCCTCGGCGTCCGCCGCGGACCAGGGTTCTTTGCCAGGTACCCGGCGCGACAGCTGGTTGAGCTTTCCGGTCGCCGGGTGATGGGCGCCCTGGCCGCTGCTCAAGTCTTCCTCGTAGCGGGCTTCACCGACCAGGTAGACATTGCGCCCTTGGTAGTAGGTGGGGAAGGTTTCGACATCGAGCTCGCGTGCCAGGTCGAAGATCGCGGTCTGGCCTGGCCCGATCCATTCCCCGCCGGCTTCGGAGATCACACCATTGCCAAGCGGGTGGTTGTAGGTGCGTCCGCCCACGCGGTCCCGCGCTTCCAGCACGGCGAAGGACATGCATCCGGCGCGTTGCAGGTCACGGGCCGCAGTCAGCCCGGCCAGCCCGGCACCAATGATCACCACGTCCAGCACCTGTTCGGGTTCTGCTCGCAAGGCTTGCGCCATGGCCCGTCCGCTGAGGGCGGCACCGCCGATCAAGGTGGCGCTGGCAAGTGCTTGCACGAGCAAGCGCCGCTGCCGCGCCGACAATGACAGTTCTGTGTTTTCCTGATCCATCTGCACCTCGGCCAACCTGTTCTTGTATTTAGATAACTTTAGTTATGTAAAATACTACTGCGCTCTGTCGGCAAAGGGAATACCCCCTGGACGGCGCTTGGTCAGGTTGGCTGGAGTCGTTGGAAGGAGGTTCGCGGGGAGAGGGGCAGCGCTCTTGAGATCGAGCGCTGCGAAGCTGTCGTCAGGCAGCCTGTTGCCAGTACACGATGGGTTACTGGGCTTTGGCCCGGTTCTTGACCGTGGCTTTCGCGACCTTGGGCGGGGAGATGAGCAGGATCAGCGCGTCGAGCAGCGCCTGGCCACGCTTGGCACTGAACCGCTCCGGCTCGATGGGCATCATCATCAGCCAGCCGTCGCAGATGGTGCTGATCTGGTCGGCCAGTACATCGGCCGGAATATCGTCGCGGATCTTGCCCTGGGCCTGCCCTTGTTCGATCACCACGGTGAACACCTGGCGGAACTTCGCATAGCGCTGCCTGATGATGTCGGCGAACACCGGTTCATGCCGGGCGTGGGCGAGCAATTGCAACCACGAGAGCCACATGGTCGATTCGTCGAAGTTGACCCATTGCAGCCATTGGCGAAGCAGCGAGGCGATGTCGAGGGAGGCCTGATTGGAGGCGAGCAGCAGGTCGACCTGGTCGAACAGGCTCTGTGCGACCTCGCCGATCATGTCTTCCTTGTTGGCGAAGTAGTAGGTCACCGCGCCCGTGGTACAGCCGGCCTGTTTGGCAACCTTGCGCATCGAGGCCCCGGCATAGCCTTCCTGCGCGATCACCGTGATCGCGGCCTCCAGCAGTTCCGCACGCTTTGCGTCGCGGTCACCGACAGGCCTGCCGCGTCGGGCAACGGTTTCCGGCGCGCTGCCGTCTGCGCGTGAAGGGGCGGCTGTGGGGCGGGCTTTGGTCTCAGGCATGGGCGCTCAGAACTGTCGAGGTCGGTTGAAAGGGCGGTCACAGGTGTCGATGCGGGTGCAAAGGCCCCAGCATAGAGAACTTGCGTGAATAAAACATCCCGCCCCGGCGCAGCCTTCCCACCTGCGCATGCCCCGCTCAGGCGTCGCCGCACCCCGCGACGGCCACTGCGCGAATCTCGACCCTCAGCGGCGCCAGTGCCAGCTGGCTGATGCCCACCGCCGTCCATGACGGATAGCGCGCCGGAAAGTACACATCCTTCACCTGGGCAAACGCGGCCATGTCGGCTTGCAGGTGGGTGTGAAACGTCGTCAGCTCGACCACGTCCGCCAGGCTCGCACCGGCTGTCTCGAGGACCAGCCTCAGCGACTGGAAGGCCAGGTGCGACTGCTCGACGATACCCTGCGCAGGTTGCATGGCCGCGTCGACGCCCACCTGCCCCGAGACCCAGATCAGGTCACCCACGCGGGTGGCCTGGGAAAAGTGGAAGTTGTCGTAGTAAGCCTGGGTCGCAGTTGGATTGATGGCCTGACGCTTGAGCGGTTTCGCATTCATCGAGGAACTCCTGTCAGACCACTTGGCGGAAGGTGGGGTGGCGGAACGGGGCGCCCGCGACCAGGTGTTCGAGCTCTGTGCTGAACAGCACGCCTTGCGGGGGGTAACCGGCGTCGCTGTGGGCCGGGAGTGGGCTGAAGGTGGCGTCGTCGCCGAAGAAACGGAACACGAATGTCCGTCGGCTTGGGAAGTCCTCGTCCACGGGTGCGCCGCCATGCAAGGAGCCCGGGTGCAGCAGCACCACATCGCCAGGCTCCGTGGCCCAGGACAGGATGTCGTAGGCCTGCGGGTCTTCCCGGCGTTGCGCCTCGATATCCGGCAGGCGGGGCAGGGCGCCATTGCCGTGCAATGGCTGGGTCGGGTCATCCGGGTTGGTGAAGGTCGTGCCGTCATAGCGCGGCCCACGATGGGAGCCACGGATGATTTCCAGGGCGTTGCGCTTGGGTACGGCATCGAAGCTGATCCAGGCGTTGCCCCAGTGGTGGCCGGCCCAGGGCAGGTAGGAAGTGTCCTGATGCCACAGCGTCCGGGCGCCCTGGCCCCCGGCCTTGAGGAAAACCTCCTCGGCGAAGTACCAGACATTCCGCGAGCCCCAGAGATTTGCGAACAACGGCCCTAGTGGCAGCTCCGCCACGAGCGCCTCGAGGCGCTCCTTGGCCAACGGGTTGGCGTTGTCGACGTGGGATTGCTGGATCGTCCCGGCGAACATGCGGGTGGCATGCGGGCCGTGGTTGAGCACGGCCCAGTCGTAGGCTTCGCGGCAACGCGACAGTTGCTCAGGGTTCAGAAGCCCCTTGATCAACACTGCTCCGTCTTCGTGATAAGCCTTTTTCAGCGCGTCTTGCATGACTGTTCTCCTGGTGGGTTTACACAGGTGAACTTGAGGCTAGCAAGCAGATGATAATAACGCAACGGTCGTTATTATAAATTGTGACGAGGCAGCCACTCACTGCCACTCACCCTGGTTTGCGAGAGGTCAAATCACCTTGACCGCCCGCCCTATGAACTTGATGGGCCCTGTCGGCAGCCCAGTGGGCGAGCCACCGGCTTTCTCCAGGGTCAGCTCGAACAACTGGTTGGCCTCCAGCGGCGGCAGGCTCTGCAGTGGGACGCGATAGGGTTTGCCTGGCTGCACCAGGCCCAGCGAGACCGGTGTGCGCCACTGTTCGCCTTTGGTCCAGAACTGCAGGGCCATGCCGTCGGGGACTGGGTCCTGCCCAAGCGGGATCAGCTCGATCATTCGGTTGTCGCTGGCCTGTACCACCCAGCCGGGGGCTTGGCTGCTCGGCGCCACCAACACCACCAGGTATTGGGTGGTGGGCGGTGGCGTAGTGAGCAGGAGAACAGCCAGCAGCACGCTTGCGGCCAACCCCGCGGCACTCAGCCCTTGCCACAGCCCGAGGCGTTGCCACCCATTGGGTCGCTGCTGGGCGTCAGGTGCGCTACGTTCGTCAAGGCTGCGCTGGATACGGCCCCACAGGCGGGCGCTCGGCGGCAGCGGGGCAGCCAGCGTGGTCAGCTCCAGCAGGCGGGCCTCCCAGGCATCCACGGCGGCACGCAAGGAGGGATCCGTGCCCAGGCGTTCGGCGACCGCGGCGTGTTGTTCGGGCGACAGTGTCCCCAGCACGTACTCCCCGGCGAGGGCGTCCAGCTCGCTATCAACTTCAGGCTTCATTCCAGGCACTCCCGCAGCGCCTTGAGGCTGCGCTTGATCCAGGCCTTGACGGTGCCCAGTGGCGCGCCCAGCAGCACGGCGATCTCGGCGTGGCTGCAACCATCCACATAGGCGTGCAGGATGCAGCGCCGCGGTGCGGCCTGCAGTTGTTCAAGGCAACGGTAGATCTTTGCCGAGCCTGACCAGAGTTCAATGTCATCCAGCGCCCCGCGTGCCGGGGGCGCAGTATCGATATCGGCTTCGTCCAGCACGGTTTCACGGCGGGTGTCGCGTATGGCATTCAGCGCCAGGTGGCGGGTGATGCTGTAGATCCAGCCGCGCGCCGATCCGCGTGCGGGGTCGAAGCTGGCGGCGCGTGTCCAGATACGAATGAAGGCATCGTGGACAATGTCCTGTGCCGTGGCGTCGTCACGTGCGATGCGTCGGGCAACGCCCAGCAAGCGCGCTCCTTCATGATCGTAGAGCGCCTGCAATGCTCGCCGGTCACCCTGTGCACAGGCCGTGAGGCAGTGGTGGAAATCAAAAGGGGCGGCGGGCGAGTTCAAGGTGTGCGGTTTCCTTGTGTCACACAGGTCACCCCGGCCATGCGGCCGGGGGCTTGCCAACGAGCGTAGATGATCGATCGCAGGGCGTCCTCTCAGTCACCGTTCACTTGGCGGTCCAGAACACGTAGTCGGCCTGATACTTGACGATCTGCTGCGTGCCCTTGTTCTGCGCGGTGCAGTCGCTCGCCGGCGCCACGCCGCCGCGGGTGGCCAGGCGCTGGATGTAGCTGACCCCCTGCATGGCACCTTGGCCTTCGGCTGGATTGGCCTTGACCAACTGATAGGGCAGGTCGCCTTTGGCCGCCGGAGCCACCGCCAGCTGGGTGCCGGTGACTTTCGATCCGTCCTTGGCCTGCCAGGTGGCCGGTGGGCCGAAGTAGTCCCCCACGGGTTTGCCGGCGCGGTCGTTGAGCACCGCCTTGGGGCCGACGAAGATCCATTCGGTCTGGCCGGGGGTGTTGGCCTTGTCGCGGCACTCATAGGTGATCTCGCCGACGCCGACGGTTTCGAGCATGACACTGTGGCCATCTGGGACTTTGACGGCATCCGGCAGCATGGACTGGGCGTTGGCGACCTGCAGTGCCAGGGCGAGGCTGCAGGCGAGCAGGCAGGCGGAGGATTCGATGTTCATGGGGCAGTGCTCCTGAAAGGTCATTTGGCTGGGCGCTCATGGACCGCCCATTACCAGTACCCGCCAGCCGCCGATCTGGATGCACGCTGCGCAAGAATATTCGCCCCGGCGCGCTGTTCCAGGATCGACGTGCAACGCCGAGCGCTACTCCACAGCTTCGACCAGCCCCTGGTCCTCGCCCAGGAAACCACCGCTCTGATGCCGCCACAGCCGTGCATAGGTGCCGTTCCTTTCGAGCAGTTCGGCATGGCTGCCTTGTTCGATGATGCTTCCTTCATCCATGACGATGAGCCGGTCCATGGCGGCGATCGTGGACAAGCGGTGGGCGATGGCGATGACGGTCTTGCCCTGCATCATGTCGTCGAGGCTTTCCTGGATCGCGACTTCGACCTCCGAGTCCAGGGCGCTGGTGGCTTCGTCGAGCAACAGGATCGGCGCGTTCTTGAGCATCACCCGGGCAATGGCAATGCGCTGGCGCTGGCCACCGGACAGCTTGATGCCACGCTCGCCCACCAGGGTGTCGTAACCGCTATGGCCTTGCCGATCGCTCAACTGGCTGATGAAACCATCGGCCTGGGCGTTGGCCGCGGCGCTGCGGATCTGCGCCTCGGTCGCTTCGGGGCGGCCATAGGCGATGTTGTCGCGGATGGAGCGGTGCAGCAACGACGTGTCCTGGGTGACCATGCCGATGGCGCTGCGCAGGCTGTCCTGGGTGACCTGGGCGATGTTCTGCCCGTCGATGCGGATCTCGCCGTCGTTGACGTCGTAGAAGCGCAGCAGCAGGTTGATCAGCGTGGACTTGCCGGCGCCGGAGCGGCCCACCAGGCCGACCTTTTCGCCGGGGCGGATGTGCAGGCTCAGGTCATCGAGCACCTGGCGTTCGCCGTTGTAGTTGAAGCTCACCTTGTCGAAGGTCACCGCGCCACCGCGGGTCACCAGCGTGCCGGCCTCGGGCGCATCCTGCACCTTGGGGCCGCGGGTCAGGGTGGCCATGCCGTCCTGCACGGTGCCGATGTTTTCGAACAGCGACGTCATCTGCCACATGATCCAGTGCGACATGCCGTTGATCCGCAGGGCCATGGCCGTGACCGCCGCCACGGCGCCCGCGCCGACCTGGCCCTGGTGCCAGAGCCACAGGGCATAGCCGCCGGCGCCCAGGATCAAGCCGACCACCAGCGCCTGGTTGACGATCTCGAACTGGCTGACCAGGCGCATCTGGCGAAAACCGGTGAGCTTGAAGTCTTCCATCGCCGCCCGCGCAAAGTGCGCTTCGCGTTTGGAGTGGGAGAACAGTTTCACCGTGGTGATGTTGGTGTAGGCGTCGGAGATGCGCCCGGTCATCGATGACCGCGCATGGGCCTGCTCTTGGCCGACCTTGCCCAGGCGCGGCACGAAGTACAGCATGGCCAGCCCGAACAGGGCGCCCCAGGCCAGGAACGGCAGCATCAGCTGCAGGGCGAAACCGCCGGCCAGGGCGATGATGGCGATGAAGTACACGCCGATGCCGGGCAGGACCTCGATCAGGGTGAACAACACCTCGCGCACGGCCAGCGCGGTCTGCATCACCTTGGTGGTGACCCGGCCGGAAAACTCGTCGGAGAAGAACGACAGGCTCTGGCGCAGCATCAGCCGATGGAAATCCCAGCGCAGGCGCAGCGGCAGGTTGATCGCCAGCACCTGGTGCTGCATCAGGGTGCGCAGGGCTACCAGCACGATACTGGTCAGCAGGACGATACCGATGCTCCAGAGCACACGGCTTTCCTGTTCGCTTGCGCCGCCTGCCTGCCAGGCGGGAAGCAGGTCGACCACCTGGCCAAGGAAGGAAAACAGCCAGGCTTCATAGATCGACACGCCGGCACTGAGCAGCGCGAGGGCCAGGATGTACCCGCGCGCGCCCCGCGTGCAGGCCCACAAGAAGCGCAGCAGGCCTAGCGGTGGCGGTGGAATCTCATCAGGCGGGAAGGGGTCGAGCCATCGTTCAAAAACACGCAGCATGCTGGTCTCCGGAAGGGCGCGGCGTTGATCGGCAACGCCGTAGCGATCGTGCAACCATACCGCACATCGAGGTGTTCGCCTTGCCGCTCGTGTCCTCCAGAGGTCAGCTGCTGCCCAGTGTCATCTACCGCGATCGGTCAGCAAGGCTGCGCCGCCATCCGATTGGAGACGTTGCGCCCGAGCACCAGTACCGCGACAAAACCGCAGCCCACCAGGGCCGTGGCCAGGCTCAACAGCACCGCGCTGCCCAGCTGGTCGACAATGCGCCCGCCGAAGAACGAGCCCAAGGCGATGATCACCTGGAACATGGCGACGAACAGCGGCATGCCGCGTTCGACATCCTTGGGCGCCACCACGAACATCCAGATACTGGCGCAGGCGGGGAAGGCGCCAAAGGCGAAGCCCCACAGCGCGATCAGCATCGCGGCGCCGGTCATGCCGGTGGCGAAGTAGGGGAACAGGGCGGTGCTGATACCGATCATCAGGGCGACCAGCAACAAGGTGTGACGCACACTGCGGTTGGCGGCGAAGCCGGCGAAGATGTTGCCGATCACCCCGGCCACGCCATACAGCAACAGCAGCGAACCAATGGTCGGCCCATCGAAGCCGGCGCTCTGCTTGAAGAACGGTGCGACATAGGTATAGGCGGCAAAATGCGCCAGGCCGATCAGCAATACCGCGATCAACCCGACCCGCGCTTGCGGATTGACGAACAGCGCCGGCAGGTCGCTGATGCGAATGGCTTTGTCGGGGGTGAGCCGTGGCAGCAGGAAGACCTGTGCCAGCAGCACCGGCACGCCTACCAGCGCGGTGGCCAGGAAGGTCATGCGCCAGCCCATCAGGCCACTCAGCCAGGTGCCGACCGGCACGCCCAGCACGGTGGCCAGGGTCACGCCGACCATGATGATCGAGGTGGCCTGGGCCACGCCCACACCCTTGGGTGCCAGGCGGCCACTGAGGGCAATGGCGGTGGCCCAGAAACCGCCGATGCTGATGCCCAGCAGCACGCGGCCGAACAGCAGCAGGCTGAAGTCGCTGGCGTAGGCCACGACGGCGTTGGCGAGGATCATGATCAGCGTCAGGCCGATCAGCAGGTAGCGACGGTCCAGGGCGCCGATGCCCACCGACAGCAAGGGCGCGGCGAGGGCGGCCATGATGCCGGGCAGGGTGACCATCAGGCCAGCCTGGCCGGCGCTGATGCCCAGGTCGCTGGCGACATCGTTGAGTACGCCCACCGGGAGAAACTCACTGGTGACCAGGGCGAAGGCGCCCACGGCGACCGAGAGAATTGCCAGCCACTGTTGGCTGACGCTTTGTTGACTGTGTTCGGGACGGCCGTGAGACGGCGGAGTGACGCTGGACATGGTGTTGGATTCCATGGGGGATGCCGCCTGGGGCGGACCGGGGAGCGGGAAAAATGGTTGGCGATTATAAGAGACGGTTTTGCCGAGCCGACAGGCGGGGCGCTCGATAGTAATCATCAGCCTGATCGATTGTTGTACCGCGAATACTGACCACCCCTGGCACGCCTGAACGCGCTTGCAATATACATGTGGAAATCCGTATATTCGTATCTCCATATGTTTTGGTGCAGCCATGATAACCCCGCCCGATGTGTTCAAGAGTCTGTCTGACGAAACCCGTGCTCGCGCCAGCCTGCTGATCGCCAGTCTCGGTGAGCTGTGTGTCTGCGAGCTGATGTGCGCGCTGAGCGACAGCCAGCCGAAGATCAGTCGCCACCTGGCGCAGCTGCGCAGCAGTGGCATGCTGCTGGACCGCCGCCAAGGGCAATGGGTGTATTACCGCCTCAATCCGGATCTGCCCGCCTGGGTACACGAGATCTTGCAGGCGACACTGCAGGCCAACACGCAATGGTTGGCAGAGAACACCCTGCGCCTGCAGAACATGGACGGTCGCCCCGTTCGTGACGCTGCCTGCTGCTGATCATCACTGTAGGAGGTCATCATGCTGGTAGCGATTGCAGTCTTCGTTTTCACCCTCATCCTGGTCATCTGGCAGCCGAAGGGGCTTGGCGTTGGCTGGAGCGCAGCGCTCGGTGCCCTCATCGCCCTGGCGGCAGGCGCCGTTTCGCTGCACGACATCCCGACTGTGTGGGCCATCGTCTGGAACGCCACCGTCACCTTCATCGCCGTCATCATCATCAGCCTGCTGCTGGATGAGGCCGGTTTCTTCGAGTGGGCCGCGCTGCACGTGGCGCGCTGGGCAAACGGCAGCGGCTATCGCCTGTTCGCCTTCTGTGTGCTGCTCGGCGCCGCCATGTCGGCGCTGTTCGCCAACGATGGTGCGGCGCTGATCCTCACACCTATCGTCATGTCGATGCTGCTCGCGCTGCGTTTCTCGCCCGCCGCGACACTGGCCTTCGTCATGGCCGCCGGCTTCATCGCCGACACGGCGAGCCTGCCATTGGTGGTCTCCAATCTGGTGAACATCGTCTCGGCCGACTACTTCAGGTTGGGCTTCAGCGAATACGCTGCGGTGATGGTGCCAGTGAATTTCGCCAGCGTGTCGGCAACCCTGCTGGTGCTGTTCCTGTTCTTCCGCCGTGATATCCCGAGACAGTACGCGGTCGCGGCCCTGAAGATGCCAAATGAGGCAATCCATGACCGCGCAACCTTCAAGGTGGGTGGCTGGGTGCTGCTGGTGTTGCTGATCGGCTTGTTCGCACTGGAACCACTGGGTATCCCGATCAGTGCGGTAGCAGCAACTTGTGCAGCGATCCTGTTTGCCGTCGCCGCCCGTGGCCACCGCATCTCGACCCGGCGTGTGCTGCGCGAGGCACCCTGGCAGGTGGTGATCTTTTCCCTCGGTATGTACCTGGTGGTATACGGGCTGAAGAACGCCGGCCTTACCGACATGCTCACCCACCTGTTCGACCGCCTTGCGCAGCAAGGGCTGTGGAGTGCCGCCATCGGCACCGGGCTGATCGCTGCATTGCTGTCCTCGGTCATGAACAACATGCCCAGCGTGCTGATCGGCGCTTTGTCGATCCAGGCCAGCGAGGCGCAAGGGCTGGTACGCGAGGCGATGATCTACGCCAACATCATCGGCTGCGACCTCGGCCCGAAAATCACCCCCATCGGCAGCCTCGCCACGCTGCTCTGGCTGCACGTGCTGGAGCGCAAAGGCATGCGCATCACCTGGGGTTACTACTTCAAAGTCGGCATCCTGCTGACGCTGCCAGTTCTACTGATCACCCTTTCGGCTCTGGCATTGCGCCTCAGCCTCTGAAACCCGCCACGAAGCGCAGGAGCCCTCATGCGAGTCCTATTCATGTGCACGGCCAACAGCTGCCGCAGCATCCTTTCCGAGGCTATGTTCAATCACCTGGCGCCTCACGGATTTGAAGCCGTCAGTTCCGGCAGTTTCCCGAAAGGCCAAGTGTTGCCTCGCAGCCTGACCACTTTGCAGCATGCCGGCATCTCGATCGAGGGGCTGAGCAGCAAGGGCAATGACGCGTTCGAGCGTTGCCCTCCTGACATCGTCATCACCGTTTGCGACAACGCTGCCGGCGAAGCCTGCCCGGTGTATTTCGGCCCTGCGCTGAAGACGCACTGGGGCCTGGAGGATCCGTCCGCTGTCGTGGCTGACGAAGCGTCGGTCGATGCTGCATTCCGCGCCACGCTGGCCCGGATCCAGTCTCGCTGCCAGGCCTTCTTCGCGCTGCCATTCGAAAATCTGGACCGTGAGCAGCTCAAAAACGAGCTGGATCGCATTGCTATGCTTTGAGCAGGAGGAAACATGTCCGAGCAACTGCCTAATCTCGATCTCTCGCTGTTCGATCTACCGCCAGCGGCAACCCGCTCCAGCGAGCACAAACCGCGCATCCTGTTGCTGTATGGATCGACCCGCGAACGATCCTTCAGTCGCCTGCTGGTGGAGGAAGCTGCACGCCTGCTGGAGCACTTCGGTGCCGAGACCAGGGTCTTCAATCCGTCGGGCCTGCCGCTACCCGACGATGTGCCTGTCGAGCACCCCAAGGTGCAGGAGCTGCGTGATCTGGTGCAGTGGTCGGAAGGCCAGGTCTGGTGCTCTCCAGAGCGCCACGGTGCAATGTCAGCAGTGTTCAAGGCGCAGATCGACTGGATTCCTCTGGCACTGGGTGCGGTTCGCCCCACTCAAGGCAAGACCCTGGCGGTCATGCAGGTGTGTGGCGGCTCGCAGTCATTCAACGTGGTCAACCAGTTGCGCGTGCTTGGCCGCTGGATGCGCATGTTCACCATTCCCAACCAGTCTTCGCTGCCCAAAGCCTACCTTGAGTTTGATGGCGCCGGGCGGATGAAACCCTCGCCGTACTACGATCGTGTGGTGGACGTCATGGAGGAGCTGGTGAAGTTCACCGTTCTGTTGCGCGACCGCCAGGCGTTCTTGGTGGATCGCTATTCGGAACGCAAGGAAAACGCCGAGCAACTCTCTGCCCGCGTGAACCAGCGCTCGATCTGAGGCGATGCCTCAAATATCCGCTATTGGCCGAGGGCGTCCCATAGGGGGATAGCCCGCTTGGGTCGTAAGCGAATAGATTCGAGCTGGCTTTCTACTCATGCGCGTATGCGCACCACCTGGCTGCAATCGTACTCCAAGCTGACGCTCAACGAATTGCGCTCCCAATGGAAGGGTCGGTGACACAATGACCAGATGATCCACGGTGGATCGTCTGAGGGCAAGCGTATTCAGCCGATCTGGCTCAGACATTCCTGATCCAACCAGTACCGCCCGACTTTGCACACCGGGCCCTGCATGAGTACGTTGTTCTCCTCATCAAGTTCGATGGTGATTTGACCGCCAGGCATGTGCACTGTCACCTGATCCTCAACGAACCCAAGTCGTCGTGAGACTGCCGCAGCGGCACAGCTGCTGGTGCCTGAAGATAGGGTGTAGCCCACGCCACGCTCCCAGATCTGCACCATCAGGTTTCGGCGATCGACAACCTGCACGAATTGAACATTGGTTCTGTTTGGGAACAGAGACAACCGCTCAATGGTTGGCCCGAGCTTGCGTGCAAGTGCCTCAGTCGTCTGATCGACAAACACTACGCAATGGGGATTGCCCATCGACACAAGGTTCAGCTGCAGGCGCATGCCATCGACTTCCATTGAGTGTCGTTCGGTCTCGGGGAATGTCGCCATGCCCATGGCGATGGAAATGCGTCGGCCGGAGTCGAGTACCTGGCAATAAACCTTACCCCCTTTGGTGATCAACTCGAACGGTTCGTGCGAAACGATGCCCTGATCCCAAAGGTAGCGACACAGGATTCGCAAGCCATTGCCACTCTTTTCCGCCTCGGAGCCATCGGTGTTGAAAATCTGCACTGAGAGCATCTTGCCTGGCTGGACGACAGGAACCAGGATGCCGTCACTGCCCAGTCCTCTATGCCGGTCGCATATCAGCGAAATAGCCCGGTTACAGCATTCGAATGGGGTATTGTCGTGGTAGACGAGATAGTCATTGCCAGCCGCGTGATATTTTACGAACTGCATGAGTCGTGGCACCAAATCGCTTAGGGGCGGGGAAGAATGAGTGGAGTCAGAAACATAGCACACGGCAGCTGAGGCTCTAGTGTGGTGTTTCACAGATAACGACCATAGTCACGGGACTTTCGAGCCCTTTACGGCACCAGCCCATACCGTTTTGTCACGCTGCGGCGCCTGGACTGAAAGCGTTTCTGGTGCTTGAAGGCACCTTGCGTATCGATCTGCCAGAAGGCAGCGTGTATGTGCAACCGGGTGAGCTGTATGTCGTGCCGCGTGGTGTAGAGCACAGAACGGCGGCGCAGGCGGAAACGAAACTGATGATGATCGAGCCGCGAGGCGTTTTGAACACCGGCCATGAAGGCGGGGAGCGAACTGCGGTGAATGACGTCTGGATATGAATTGACGTTGCAGGTGACGAGGCCTGAGCCTCGGTCTCAACTTCGAATTTGCTTCCTCTAGACTTCATCGCTCATGCTGGTGAACCAGTGGCGTGCACAGTGGACGCGCTCTTTGCAGCGAGAGCCACCCGCTCTCGCAGCGCTGTCGCCAGGCAGGCTGTGCAGTCACTCTGCGGTGCTTTCATATCGCACCCATCCTGCAACCTCGGAGCCCCCGACTACACGGTCTTTAGGATGAGTCCGACCTTCACAGACAGGCACCTCTGGGAAGTCAAATGGGCTCATGCCCTGAATGCAGGCCACATTAACTCCGTACTGATTGGGCGCAGAACGGCGCTGGTGGAAGGTGTAGATGCCACACTTCGAGCAGAAGTAGTGCTTTGCTTCGCGTGTGTTGAATTGATAAAGAGTAAGCGCCTCTTCCCCTTGGGTAACAGTGATGTCGCCCAGGTTAGCTGATACCGCCACGGCACCACGCATACGGCACAGAGAGCAGTTGCACCTACGCGCTGTACGCGTGCCGTCGGTCAAGCGCAATGAGAATTGCACCGTCCCACAATGGCAGGCTGCTTGGTAGACAGCGCGGTTATCGTTTGTTTCACTGAGCATGGCATTCCTCTACTTGAGTCTGGGAACGGATGGCCGGTCCGACAGGTTGGGGCGAGTATTTTGAGTCGTAAGCGATCACTCGCAGATGGTAGCGATCGCCCCAAGGCTGTCGTCGCGAAAGCCTTGCCCACTCTGGCCGCAGATCAATGGCGAGCGCAGGCATCGCAGCCAGGTCAGGCGACGCCCTTGGCCTGCTGCTCCAGATGCACCTGCAATGCCGGATCGAGTTGCAGTGCGCCGGCCAGCTCATCCAGGTAGGCCCGCTCAGCTTCCTGCTGGTCATCCACCAGCATCACGCTGGCCAGGTACATTTCTGCGGCCATGGCCGGGTCCCGCGCCGACTGCGCCACCTCGGCAGCATCGAGTGGCTTGCTGACTTCTTCATCCAGCCATTGCTGCAGTTGCGGGTCGCTGGTCTGGCGTTTGATTTCGGCGTAGATCAACTGTTCTTCCTGCTGGTCGATGCGCCCATCGGCCTTGGCCGCCGCAATCAGCGCGCGCAGGATCGCATGGCTGTGATCCTCGGCCTCGGGGCCGGACAGTTGATCCACCGTGCGGACCGCCTGCTGCGGGGCTGCCGCCTGGCTGCGCTGCCAGCTTTGATAGGCCTTGAATGCCATCATTCCCAGCGACGCCAGGGCCGCGTAGTTGACGCCGCCCGCGGAACGCCCCTGGGTAGAGCCGCCAGTGTTGCTGCCACCGCCGCTCAACAGACCGCCCAGCAAACCACCAAGGCCACCACCACCAGCCGTTGTACCGCCACCGCCAAGCAGGCCGCCAAGCAAACCACCCAAGCCGCCCAGGCTGTCTTGCGATGACCTGCCGCCGCTCCCTTGTTGCATCTGCGTAGCTTGTCCGGCCCGCAGCAGCTGTTCGAGTAGATCACTGGTATTCATGGCACCGCCCTCGTCGGTCGTGGTCGCCCAGACAAGCAACGATAGCCCCCTGAAGGCGATCCGCCATGACCGCCTGACCAATGGGGCGTTCGGCTCAATGCGTTGTCGTTGCTCGGATTGAAGGAGGGCGATAACGCCTGCGCAAGGGTGGTGGCAAAAGGCCGTATTCCTGCTCGCCTGATCCGTTGCCGCGCTATATCATTGCGCGCCCGCAGCTGAGGTGCTTGCTGATTGCAGCTGCCGATGGATCGAGACCCGCCCCAAGGATTTTTCATGCCTGGATTGCTCCGTGCGTTCGCACGTCTGTTACCGCTTGCCCTACTTACCGGCTGCGCCGCCAAATCCCCCGCCCTGGTCAGCGAGGCCCTGCAACCTGCCGCTGGTGGCCCAGTAACGTACCTGGTAGGCAGCATCGGCCCCCTTGGCCGCGATAGTGCCTACACCAACCAGCGCATCCTCCTGCGCAAACGTGGCGCGCAGGACGGCGCGGCGGCATGGTGGGGTTTCGCCGAGGTGGCCCACACCCCGAAAGACATCGAAGAGGTGCGCGGCCCCGACAAGCAGGCGCTGCCCGGCGAGGCCAGCGTGTTCGTCATGCCCCTCAAGCCTGGCGACTACGAATTCTATGACTTCCAGTTCTTCTGGAACGGCTACAACGGTGGCTACAGCTCCATCCGGGCACGGGAACAGTTCCTCGTGCCCATGCATCTGGAAGCCGGCAAGGCGTACTACATCGGCGAATTCCGTTCGCGTTGCCTCGGGCTTTCCGCGTGCCTGTTCTTCCATGGCGACCAACAGCCGCGCGATGAAGTGATCGCCCGGCGCTACACCCCCGGGTTGCCACCCCTGCAGGCCCTGAACTTGAACATGGCGCCGGCATTCCCCTTCGTCATGCAACTGCCCCAAATCGCCCAGCCGGCGAAGTGACCCGTACCCAGGAAACCCGCAATGAAAAAGACTCTGTTCCTCAGCGCCAGCCTGCTGCTGGCCGGCTGCGCAGGTACCCAGACCTTGCCCGAACCGCGCATCGAGGCAGGCCAGGACTACCTGCCGCCGATCGCGGTGATGGTCGATTCGCTCGAGCACGGCACCGAGCTGCGCAATTACCTGCGCGAGAGCGGCGTGTTCAGCAAGGTCGAGAACGGTGCCGCCGGCGAAGGGGAGACCCAGGTGATGGTCAAGCTGGATGCCCAGCCCAAGGTCGCGCCATTTCCTCTACTGTTCCTCAGTGCCGCCACTCTGTTCCTCTTGCCCTTGCAGAGTGACCTGGACACCAAGGCCGACTTCACCGTGATGCGTGATGGCAAGGTGCTCAAGCGCTATCACTATGAGAACTACATGGCCAAGTACGCCTGGCTGCTCGACCTCGGTGTTCCTGAACGCGAGGAAAACATCCGGAGGGTCGCCCGTGCTTTCGCCCGTGACATGCAGGCCGCCAACCTGGCCAGCAAGCCGCTGGAGGCGCAGCGATGAACAACCTGGTCAAGGTGGCGCTGATGGCGGCCGGGCTGGCATTGCTCGGCGGCTGCAACCCGTCGATGAAGCCGCTGGGCTATCACGCGCAAAAGCCCTATGTGCCGATGAGCCTGTTGGTGCTGCCGGATGGCTACACCCGCTTCGACGTCCAGAAGCGCGACGAGCTGACCAAGGCGGTCAGGTCGTCCGGCGCGTTCTCTTTCGTCGACCACGGACTGCCGCGCAAGGGTTACGCCCTGGTCATCAGCCAACCGCCAGGGGAGGGGGCTGGTTTTCTGGTCGTACTCAACGCCCTTACGCTGCTGACGTTCCCGATGCCGTACAGCTATGTGCACAACCTTACCGGCAAGGTCTACAAGGATGGCGAGCTGCTGCGCACCTTCAGCTACAAGCGTGAGGGCATGAGTGTGGGCGCCTGGTATGTGCCGCCGCCGAACACCGAGAACCAACGGCAAATGCTGACTGAACTGATGCGCGACCTGGAGGCCAGTGCGCTGATTCCCCATGTCGATGATGCGGGGCAGGTTGGGCTGGTCGAGCAGTAGCGAGCCGTGGACAGGGCGAACAAACCCTCCGAGGGTGGACGTCAGAGGCTATCCGGATCTCCAAAGAACATCTGTATCCGCGACCTCAACCACCGCTCCGCCGGATCATTATCCTGCGCCCCGCGCCAGGCCATGTGCAGCTCGAAGCTGCGCACCTCCAGCGGCAGGTCCTCGGCCCGCAGGCCGCCTGCGGCGGTGAGCGCATCGGCGGTGTAATCCGGCACCGTGGCAACAATATCGGTCCCCGCCAGCAAGCTCCCCAATCCGTTGAACTGCGGCACGGCCAGCACCACGTGGCGCTTGCGGCCGATCTCCTCCAGCGCCTCGTCGATGAACCCGGACAGGTCGCCGGCGAACGACACCAGTGCATGGGGCCGGGCGCAGAAGTCGTCCAGGGTGATGTTGCCGGGCATGCTGTCGGCGCGCAGCAGCTTGGGCATGCTGCGGCGCAGTACCTTGCGCTTGGCGTTGGCTGGCAGGTCGCTGGTGTAGCTCACGCCCACCGAGATTTCGCCGGAGGCCAGCAGGGTGGGCATCAGCAGGTAGTTGACCCGGCGCACCACCAGCACGATGCCGGGCGCCTCGGCGCGGATGCGCTTGAGCAGCTGGGGCAGCAGGGCGAATTCGGCGTCATCCGACAGGCCGATGCGGAACACTGCGTTGCTGGTGGCCGGGTCGAACTCGGCGGCGCGGCTGACGGCGGTGGAGATCGAGTCCAGCGCCGGCGACAGCAGGGCGAAGATTTCGTGGGCGCGCGCCGACGGCTCCATGCTGCGTCCGGTGCGCACGAACAATGGGTCGTCGAACAGGTTGCGCAGGCGCGACAGCGCGGCGCTGATCGCCGGCTGGCCGAGGAACAGTTTCTCGGCGGCGCGGGTCACGCTGCGTTCGTGCATCAGCGTCTCGAACACGATCAGCAGGTTGAGGTCTACGCGACGCAAGTCGTTACGATTCATTCGATGCGGCTCGCCTGAAGTGGGGCAGGGGTGAATCTTAAGGCCAAAGGCTGGTACCCTGCACCGATTTCCGGGTGCCAATGCACAGATTTGTCAGGGGCCCAATCAATGACAGGCATGTCGACTATTAACAGCCACTGATGGTCCAACCGTGAAAGCCCGGATAAAGTCCGTGGTAATACGAGATTCACAAAGGCGAGGTATGCGATGTCCCGCATGATCCGTTTCCACAAGTTCGGCCAGGCCGATGTGCTCCGTTGCGAGGAGCAGGCCGAACCGTCCCCGGCCACCGGCGAGGTGCAGATCCGCGTCGAGGCGATCGGCATCAGCTGGTACGACGTGCTCTGGCGGCAGAACCTGGCGCCGTCCCAGGCGCGGCTGCCGGCGGGTATCGGCCATGAGATGGCCGGCGTGGTCACCGCGGTCGGCGAGGGCGTGGACGATATCGCGGTGGGCGACCGGGTCGCCAGCTTCCCGGCCACCAGCCCCAACGACCATCCGGTCTACGGTGACGTGATCGTGCTGCCGCGCAGCGCCATCACCCGTTACCCTGACGTGCTGACCCCGATCGAGGCCAGCGTGCACTA
This sequence comes from Pseudomonas sp. CCOS 191, assembly GCF_001007005.1. NCBI lineage: Bacteria > Pseudomonadati > Pseudomonadota > Gammaproteobacteria > Pseudomonadales > Pseudomonadaceae > Pseudomonas > Pseudomonas sp. CCOS 191. The sequence continues at coordinate 3,423,525 of NZ_LN847264.1, read as the reverse complement.
CACCCCGCTGCTGATCGCCTACTTCGCCTATGTCGACCTGGCCCGGGCCAAGGCCGGGCAGACCGCGCTGGTCACCGACGCCAGCCACTGCGCCGGGCCGGCCTTCGTGCAGCTGGGCAAGGCCCTGGGGTTGAAGGTGTTCGCTGCCACCAAGGAACCCGAGCAGCGTGAATACCTGCTGGGCCTGGGCGCGGACAAGGTGATCGTCACCGAGGAGCAGGACCTGCTGATGCAGATCGGCAAGTACACCGATGGCCGTGGCGTGGACATGGTCCTCGACGGCATGGGCGGCCCGCAGATGTCGCTGCTCGGCGATGTCCTGGCACCGCGCGGCAACCTGGTGCTGTATGGCCTGCAGGGCGGCAACCAGACGCCGTTCCCGGCCTGCGCGGCGTTCCAGAAGAACATCCAGTTCCATGTGCACTGCATCGGCAACTTCACCGGCAAGCCGGAGCTGGGCATCACCCAGGACCAGGTGGCGTTGCAGCGGGCCTTGCGCGACATCAACCAGTTCACCGCCGACCAGCTGCTGACGCCGCAGATCATCAAGGTGTACCCGTTCGAGCAGGTGGTCGAGGCGCACCGGCATATGGACGCCTGCCCTTGCGGTGGCCGGGTGGTGCTGGACATGGGCGGGCAGGGCTGACGCTGCCGACGCCTGCGTCGGGTAAGCCTGCTTCTCCCGCCGTGACATGACGCCCGCCCTGCAGGGGCGGGCTTTGCCTTGTGGCCTCGCCACCAAACATAGCTAATTTTCCTACCCGGTTTTGGGAAGTTTCCTTCAAGCCCGGTCAGCTATTCATCTGCCAGAATCGGACTTCAATTCGAAGCCGTCAGGGAGATGGAGCGATAGCATGACCGAGACCCACGACCAAGCCATGCACTATATCTACCAGCAGGTCCTGCAACGCCTGCTGGAGCACATGAGCCAGGCCCAGCGCGCCTCGGTGCAGTTGCTGATCCAGCGCCTGCTGGTCATCGCCGGTGGCCAGGACTGCATCGGCAACCTGCGGGTCCTGGCCCTGCACGGCGTGGACCGGCGCAGTGCGCATCTGCTGGCCTGCCTGCGCGCCGCGCAACTGAGTATCGCCATTCGCCACGCCGCCACCTTCCGCCTGCGGGTGCTGGCGGTTCGCCTGCCCACCCTTGACGACACCGCCCTGGCCCTTCACGACCGTTGCTTCAGCGCACTGTTCCTGCACGATGATCCGCGGGTGGAGCTGTTGCGCGCCGATGGCGGGCAGCTCGGCCCGTTCGGTGCCCGACAGGCCTGTTCGGCCGAACAATTGGCCGCTGCGGGTAACGCCTGGCTGCTGTTCGGGCACCTCGCCGGCGGGCAACCGGGGGCTTTGCTCGGGGCCAGGGGGTATCTGGATGTGGGGGCCAGCCTTGGGCAGGTGCTGGGTGGGCAAGACGGCGAGCAACTCCTGGTCAGCGCCGCGCCGCTTGCCCAGCGCCACCGCCTGCTGGCCTGGGGGCGGCGTTGCCTGCGCCATAGCGGGGAGGTTGCGCACACCGTGACACCCCACAGCGTACTGGCCGCCGGTGTCGAACAGCTGCACCAGGTGCTGTCCGACCCTTGGCAGCCGGTAACAGCGCCCAAGCATGATCAGCCCTGGAGCGATACCCACCTGATGACCGTGGAGGATCTGCTGCGCCATCCCGATGACGGTGGGCACCTTGACCGCATGCTTGGGCGGGAGGAGGCGCAGGCCTGGCACGCCCAGGGGCCGGCCGGGTTGTTCGACCCCTTGCCGCTGGCCCACCTGCATGGCCTCAAGGCGCAGTACCTTGAGCAGCGTACCTATCGTGAGGGCGCGCAGGCGTTCTATCAGCGCTTGCGCCAGCCGTCGGTGGCCTGGCCGCAGGGGCGGGCGTTGCGCGACGAGGCGAAGGCGCGACTGCTTGCGGCATACGGCGTCAATGAAGCGCAGCTGGTCTGCCAACTGTTCACCCCCTTCGACGCGCAGGGGCACAACCTTGAAGCCTTTGTGCTGCGCTGCCATCCCGGTATGCGCGTGGCGTTGCCGTACCTGCACCGTGCCCTGCAGGGGCGGACTTGTCCGGAGCCTGTCAGCCAGTGGCTGGTGGACACCAGCGGCCTGCAGCTTGCGCAGTTGCGGGCGCTGTACGCCGGCACGCTCGGCAGCCAGGCACGGCGCCTGTACCAGTTGCTGGGGCGGCGCGACCTGTGGCTTCGGCCGCTGCCGGCTGGTGCGTGGAGCAGCGCCTGACCGTTGATCCAGCGCGCTTGCTTCAGAGGGCGATCTGTATGTATAACCAGTGCTTGTTCCCCCGCGGCCGACCTGCACCGTGATCGCCCATTCCGTCGATGATCCCTTGTACTACCTGTATAACTTCCGTCAGGTCCTGAGCTGGGTCGGGCAACGCTACGCCGACCTGCTGGACCACGACGAGCACGCTTTCATCGAGGCGTTCGGCAAGCTGCCGGCATCCGCGCAGGCCTTGCTGGTACGGATGGTCATGCGCAAGGGCGAGTGGTTTCGCAGGGACAAGCTCGACTACGCGGAGATCGGCGATACCGACGCGGCCCTGGGGCCGTTGCTGGCTTTGGGCTGGGTAGCAGCCGACGCACCGTTGGCCGTCGAGCAATTGTGGGCTTTGCTGCGCAAGGACGAGCTGGCCGGGCTTTTCGCCGGGAAAATTCCTCGGCCTCGGGCGAGCAAGGCCGAATTGCTGGAACAGCTGCAGGCACTCGAGTTGGCGCCCAGGCCCCTGGCACAGTGGTGCCCCGATTTCCCGACGCTGCTCCTGCACTGGAGCCGGCAGCCGTTATGCGACCGGTTGCGGCTGTTGTTCTTTGGCAACCTGTACCAGAGCTGGTCCGATTTCGTGCTCGCCGACCTGGGCGTGTTCCGTTACGAACAGGTGGCGTTCAGCGCCGATTCGCGAGCCTTGCGCCAGCGGACGGAGGTTGACCTGGCCATGGCCCTGCACCAGTGCGCCGAGCGCCTGGAGCAGGGCGCTGCGCCCGCCGAACTGCTCGCGGCACTCGCGGGCCTGGACCACAGCAACCCCTGGTTGGTCCGACGTCGGGCGCGGCTGCTGTTCAGCATCGGCCAGCAATGCGAGCGTGCTGGCGACTGGGAGCTGGCGTTGCAGGTCTATGCCGACTGCGCCCACCCCGAGGCGCGCATCCGTCAGGTCCGGGTCTATGAGCGCAGCGAGCAGTGGCAGCCGGCACTCGCATTGGCCCAGGCCATGGCCCAGGCGCCTGCCAACGCGTTGGAGCGCCAGGCACTGGAGCGCATGCTGCCACGCCTGGCGCGCAAGCTCGGCGGCCCGCCACAACCGCGTCGGCGCACGAGCGCGGTCACGCTCATCGAGCTGGAACTGCCGGTCGCGATGGCCGCACTGGGGGTGGAAGAGGCGGTGCGTCAGCACCTGGAACAGCAGGGCGGGGCTGCCCACTATGTCGAGAACACCTTGTTCAACAGCCTGTTCGGCCTGCTGTGCTGGGAGGCGATCTTCGCCCCGGTACCAGGTGCTTTCTTCAACCCATTCCAGGCCGGGCCGCAAGACCTGCACGACAGCGATTTCCAGCAGCGTCGCGGCGCACTGTTCGACACCTGCCTGCGGCGCCTGGACGACGGCAGCTACCGTCAGGCCATTCGCGATTGCCATGCGGCCAAGCAAGGCCTGCAGTCGCCGTTCGTGTTCTGGCAGATGCTCGACGAGCCACTGCTCGAACAGGCACTCGAGCACTTGCCGCCCGAGCATTTGAAAGCCTGCTTCCTGCGTTTGCTGCAGGACATCCGCGCCAACCGCGCCGGCATGCCCGACCTTATCCAGTTCTGGCCGGGGCAGGGCGGCTATCGCATGGTCGAGGTCAAGGGACCGGGCGACCGTTTGCAGGACAACCAGCTGCGCTGGCTCGAGTTCTGCCATACCCACGGGCTGCCGGTGGCGGTCTGCCATGTGCGCTGGCAGGCCACGCCGGCATGAGCTACACCGTGGCCGTGCGCGCCCTGTGCGAATTCAGCGCCAAGGTCGGCGACCTCGACCTGCGCTTCACGCCGTCGCCCAGTGCCCAGGAAGGCATTGCCGGGCACCGCCGGGTGGTGGCCAAGCGCGGCGCCGGCTATGAGTCGGAGGTGGCGCTGGAGGGCGAATACCAAGGCCTGAGGGTGCGCGGCCGTGCCGATGGCTACGACCCGGTACGCAACCGGCTGGAAGAGATCAAGACCCATCGCGGCGACCTCGCCCGCCAGCCCGACAATCATCGCCAACTGCACTGGGCCCAGGCCAAGGTCTACGCCTGGCTGCTGTGCCAGGCGCGGCAGTTGCCGGCGATCGACGTGGCGCTGGTGTACCTGGACGTCGACAGCGACGGCCAGACCGTGATCAACGAGCATTACGGCGCCGACGACCTCAGGCGCTTTTTCGAGGCCCAATGCCAGCGCTTCCTGGCCTGGGCGCAGGCGCAGGAGCGACGCCTGGTTGAACGTGACCGGGGCCTGCAGGCCCTGAGCTTTCCTTACCCTGCGTTCCGTCAAGGCCAGCGGCAACTGGCCGAGACCCTGTACAAGGCGGTGAGCACCGGCCGTTGCCTGATGGCCCAGGCCAGCACCGGCATCGGCAAGACCCTCGGTACCCTGTTTCCGCTGCTCAAGGCCGTGGTGCCGCAGCACTTGGACAAGCTCTACTTCCTCACGGCCAAGACCCCGGGCCGGGCCCTGGCCCTCGATGCGCTGCGCCAGATTACACAGGCGTCGCCGCAACCGGCCCTGCGCAGCCTGGAGCTGATCGCCCGCGACAAGGCTTGCGAGTTTCCGCAAAACGCCTGCCATGGCGAGTCCTGCCCCTTGGCGCGGGGCTTCTACGACCGCCTGCCCGCCGCCCGTGAAGCGGCCGCGCAGGTGCCGCTGCTCGACCGCGCCAGCCTGCGCGAGGTGGCCCTGGCGCATCAGGTCTGCCCCTATTACCTGGGGCAGGAGATGGCGCGCTGGGTCGACCTGCTGGTGGCCGACTACAACTACTACTTCGACGCCCATGCGCTGCTGTTCGGCCTGGCCCAGGCCAACCAGTGGCGCACGGCGGTGTTGGTGGACGAGGCGCACAACCTGGTCGAGCGCGGGCGGCAGATGTACAGCGCCAGCCTCGACCAGGGCCAGTTGCTGGCGCTGCGCCAGGGCAAGCCGGCCGGGCTGGGCAGCGCCCTCGACCGGCTGAATCGACAATGGAATGCGTTGTACAAGGCGCAGGTCGCGCCCTACCAGGCCAGCGAACAGTTGCCCGACGCTTTCCTGCGTGCCCTGCAGCAATGCATCGGGCTGATCCAGGAACGCATGAACCAGGCGCCCGCCGAGGTCGAGCCCAAGGTGCTGGAATTCTACTTCCAGGCCTTGCAGTTCAGCCGTATCGCCGAGTTGTTCGACGAGCACTTCCTGTTCGATATCAGCCCGCGCAACGGCCCGCGTGGGCGGCGCCTGGCCACGTTGTGCCTGCGCAACGTGGTGCCTGCCCGGCTGCTGGGCCCCCGCATGAGCGCGGCGCGCAGCGTCACGCTGTTTTCCGCCACGCTCAATCCCCGGCACTTCTACAGCGACCTGCTGGGCATGCCGGCCGACACTGCCTGGCTGGAGGTCGCCGCGCCGTTTCGCGCCGAGCAGTTGCAGGTGCGTATCGTCAGCGAAGTATCCACCCGCTACCAGCAGCGCCAGGCCTCACTGGCGCCGATCGTCGAACTGATTGCCGCCCAGTTTGCCGGCCAGCCGGGCAACTACCTGGCCTTCTTCAGCAGCTTCGAGTACCTCGAGCAGGTGGCGCGGCTGCTGGCCGAACGCTACCCGGCGCTACCCATCTGGTGTCAGTCCCCCGGCATGGACGAGGCCTGCCGCGAGGCCTTCCTGGCGCGTTTCGTGGAGCACGGGCAAGGAGTGGGCTTCGCCGTGCTCGGTGGCGCCTTCGGCGAGGGCGTCGACCTGCCGGGCACTCGCCTGATCGGCGCCTTCGTCGCCACACTCGGCCTGCCCCAGGTCAATCCGGTCAACGAGCAGTTCAAACAGCGCCTGGGCCGGCAGTTCGGCGCCGGTTTCGACTATGCGTATCTCTATCCGGGGGTGCGCAAGGTGATCCAGGCCGCCGGCCGGGTGATCCGCGGCGACCACGACCGCGGCGTGCTGGTACTGATCGACGAGCGCTTTGCCGAACCGCGGGTGCGGCAGATGTTCCCCGGCTGGTGGCAACTGGCGTGAACGCCGCCATCGCCTGGCGCTGAAACTCCCAGTACACTGCGCGTTCCAACACCAACATCCGTTGATTTCGAGGTTCCGCATGACGCTCAGTCCTTTGGCAGGCAAGCCGGCTCCGGCCAGCGTGCTGGTCGATATCCCCCGCCTGTTGACCGCTTACTACACCGGCCGTCCCGACGCCGCGGTGGCGGCCCAGCGCGTGGCCTTCGGCACCTCGGGCCACCGCGGCACTTCGTTCGAACTGAGCTTCAACGAATACCACGTGCTGGCGATCACCCAGGCCATCTGCCTGTATCGCCAGGAGAAAGGCATCGACGGCCCGTTGTTCATCGGTGCCGACACCCACGCGTTGTCCGCCCCGGCCGCCGCCAGCGCCCTGGAAGTGCTGGCCGCCAGTGGCGTACAGGTGATGTTGAGCAAGGACGACGAGTACACGCCGACCCCGGCGGTGTCCCATGCCATTCTCTGCTACAACCGTGGCCGCCAGCAGGGCCTGGCCGACGGCATCGTCATCACCCCGTCGCACAACCCACCGCAGAGCGGTGGCTTCAAGTACAACCCGCCCAACGGCGGCCCGGCCGACAGCGACGTGACCAAGTGGATCGAGGCCAAGGCCAACGAGCTGCTGGCGGCGAACCTGGCTGGCGTCAAGCGCATGGACTACCAGCAGGCGCTGGCGGCGCCGACCACCCAGCGCCACGACTACGTGAGCAGCTATGTCGCCGACCTGGAAAACGTCATCGACTTCGACGTGATCCGCAGCGCCAACCTGCGCCTGGGCGTCGACCCATTGGGTGGGGCCGGCGTGCGCTACTGGTCGGCCATCGCCGAGCACTACCAGCTGAACCTGGAAGTGGTGAACACCGAGGTCGATCCGACCTTCCGTTTCATGACCGTCGACTGGGACGGGCAGATCCGCATGGACCCGTCCTCGCCTTACGCCATGCAGGGCCTGATCGGCCTGCGCGAGCGGTTCGACGTGGCCTTCGCCTGCGACCCGGACCACGACCGCCACGGCATCGTCACCGCCGACGGCCTGCTGCAGCCGAACAACTACCTGGCCGTGGCCATCGACTACCTGTACCGCAACCGCCCGCAATGGCGCAGTGATGCCGCCGTGGGCAAGACCGTGGTTTCCAGCGGCCTGATCGACCGCGTCACCGCGGGCCTGGGCCGCGAGCTGTATGAAGTGCCGGTGGGCTTCAAGTTCTTCGCCCAGGGCCTGTTCGACGGTTCGCTGGGCTTCGGTGGCGAAGAGAGCGCCGGCGCCTCGTTCCTGCGCAAGGACGGCTCGGTCTGGGCCACCGACAAGGACGGCCTGATTCCGGCGCTGCTGGCGGCCGAGATGACCGCCCGCACCGGGCGCAACCCGAGCCAGATCTATGCCGACCTGACCGCCAAGCTGGGCAAGCCGTACGCCACCCGCGTCGAGGCCAAGGCCGACGCACGGCAGAAGGCGCTGCTGAGCAAGCTGGCGCCGGAGCAGGTCAAGTCCACCGAGCTTGCCGGCGAGCCGATCCAGCAGATCCTCAGCCATGCGCCGGGTAACAACCAGGCCATCGGCGGCCTGAAGGTGATGACCGCGAACGGCTGGTTCGCCGCGCGGCCGTCCGGTACCGAGGATATCTACAAGATCTACGCCGAAAGCTTCATCGACGAGGCGCACCTCAAGCGCCTGGTGGCCGAAGCCCAAGTGCTGGTGGACGCAGCGATCGCCTGATCGACGCTGATACGCATCGCGGGGCAAGCCTGCTGCCACTGCCTGCTTCGTTCAGGCGTGGCAGCGGGTTTGCCCCGCGATGCGTTTGGTTGTTCCACTGATGGAACGATCCATGCCATTTCAGCTATCTACCGCCGTATTGGCCTCATCTGTAAGGTGTAACCCATCAACAGGAGGCTTCTCATGAAAAAGATCCAGGGTATCCACCGCAGCCCCAACGCCCACTGGGTGGGCGACGGCTTCCCGGTGCGCAGCCTGTTCACCTACGACCATCTGGCGCGGCATATCAGCCCGTTCCTGCTGCTGGATTATGCCGGTCCGCATGACTTCGCCCCGACCACTGCCCGGCGTGGCGTCGGCCAGCACCCGCACCGCGGTTTCGAGACCGTCACCATCGTCTACCAGGGCGAACTGGAGCACCGCGACTCCACCGGCGCGGGCGGTCTGATCGGCCCGGGCGACGTGCAATGGATGACCGCTGCGGGCGGCATCATCCACGAGGAGTTCCATTCCCCGGCCTTTGCCCGTAGCGGCGGCACGCTGGAGATGGTGCAGCTGTGGGTCAACCTGCCGGCCAGGGACAAGCGCGCCGCCGCCGGCTACCAGACGCTGTTGGCCAACGACATTCCCGTGGTGACGCTGGAAGGCGAGGCGGGCAGCCTGCGGGTGATCGCCGGGCGTTACCTTGACCGTCAGGGGCCGGCGCGCACCTTTACCGAGATGGACGTCTGGGACCTGCGCCTGAAGGCCGGTGCCACGCTGCAACTGCCGGTGGCTGCCGGGCGCAATGCCGCGCTGGTGGTGCTGCGCGGCACGCTGCGGGTCAACGATGAGCGCGAAGCCGGTGCGGCCAGCCTGGTATTGCTGGAACGCGACGGCGACGGTGTGCGCCTCGAGGCGCTGGATGACGTCAGCGTGCTGCTGCTCAGCGGCGAGCCGATCGACGAGCCTATCGTCGGGTATGGCCCGTTCGTGATGAACAGCCAGGCCGAGATCGCCGAATCGTTCGATGATTTCCAGGCCGGGCGGTTTGGGCAGATGGGAGGTACCGAGCGCGGCGTCCGACAATGACAAAGCGTTGACTCCAATCGCCGGCAAGCCGGCTCCCACAGGATCTGTGCTATCCCTGTGGGAGCCGGCTTGCCGGCGATTGCTTTTTCAGAAGATCACAGCTGATCCGGCACCACCGCGATCACATCGATCTCCATCAGCCACTCGGCCTGCGCCAATCCTGCCACCACCAACCCGGTGGAAATCGGGAACACGCCCTTGAGCCACTTGCCCACTTCCTTGTACACCGGTTCGCGGAAGCGCGGATCGGTGATGTAGGTGGTGGTCTTGACGATATGCGACAGGTCCGAGCCTGCCTCTTCAAGCAACTGCTTGACGTTCTTCATCGCCTGTTCGGCCTGCGCCTGCGGGTCGCCCAGGCCGACCAGGCGGCCTTCGAAATCGGTGCCGACCTGCCCGCGCACGTAGATGGTGTTGCCGGCGCGCACCGCCTGGCACAGGTCGTTGTCCAGGGTCTGGTTGGGGTAGGTGGCCTTGGTGTTGAACATGCGAATGCGAGTGTGGGTAGGCATCAGTGGGCTCCGAAGGTGCTGACGTTGCTGATCGAGGGTTGCTGCTCATCCGCCGTGCGCTGTTCGCGGTCGCGGTAGGCCAGGTAGGTGCGCTGGGTGGCGATGTGGCCGGCGACGTGCTTGGCGTCGTGCCACACGCCCCAGATGAACGACGAGCCACGGCGTGACAGCCAGGGTAGGCCGAGGAAGTACACGCCTGGTTCCTTCGACACGCCACGCTGGTGCTGCGGCCTGCCGTTGGCGTCGAAGGCGTCCACCTGCAGCCAGCTGAAATCCACGCCGTAGCCGGTGGCCCAGATGATGGTGGTGACATTGGCCTGGGCCAGGTCCAGCTCGCGCAGCGGGTTGCTGACGCAGGCCGGGTCGGGCAGGCGCTTGCGCGCTTCGGGCTCTGGCGGCAGGTCCAGGCCGTTGCGTTCGACATAGGCGTCGGCGGCGTCCAGCAGGGCCAGGTAGTTCTCGTCGCCACGGTTGATGTTCTCGGCCAGGTTGTCCTGGAAGCGCGCCACGCCGCCCTCGAACGACTGGGTCAGGCCGACCAGGGTCATGCCCTGGTGGGCGAGGGCGCGGAAGTCCACGGTATGGCCGCCACGGGCACCGGACACGGCGATGGTCACGTGCTCGCGGCCGGGCTTGGCGATCTCGGCATCCCATTCGCCGAGCACGCCGAGCCACCAGCAGAAGTCACGGTTGCGGTAGCTGCGTGGCGGGCGGTCGTGGGCGCCCACCGACAGGTACACCTGGCGCCCGGCGCGCATCAGCTCCTCGGCGATCTGCACGCCGGAGGAGCCGGCGCCCACCACCAGCACCGCGCCTTCAGGCAGTTGCTCGGGGTTGTAGTAGGCGGCGGAGTGGATCTGGTGCAGGCCGTCGTCCTTTGGCGCGATGGCCGGGATCACCGGGCGCTGGAACGGGCCGGTGGCGGCCACCACGCGGTTGGCGCGGATCACGCCCTGGTTGGTTTCGATGGTGAAGCCCGGGCGGTCGGCGTTGCGTACCACCTGCCTGACCTCGACACCGGTGCGCACCGGCAGGTTGTACTTGCGCACGTACTGCTCGAAGTAGTCGGCGACCTGGTCCTTGCCGGCGAAGGCGTCGGCGTCGAGGTCGAATTCAAGGCCCGGGAAGCGGTCGTGCCAGGCCGGCCCGTTGGCCACCAGCGAATCCCAGCGGCCCGAGCGCCAGGCCTCGGCGATGCGCTTGCGCTCCAGCACGAGGTGCGGCACGCCGAGCTTGCTCAGGTGTTCGCTCATGGCCACGCCGGCCTGGCCGGCGCCGACTACGAGGGTGTCGATTTCGATGTTGTTCAGTGTCATGTCCCAGCCCTTCTTCAGCGGCGTTCTTGTTCAGGTCGGTGGGGACCGCCTTTGCCTGGGGCCAGACTAGGGATGGGGGGGCAATCGCGAAAATAGTATTTAGCTGGGGCTTGCCGATAAATTGGCGAAGGGTGGATGGGCACCGCTGCGCGCCGCATCGCCATAGTTTTTTCCTGCCCTGTGCCGAGGAAAATGTTGGTTTCGCCGCTGCCTTGGCCCGCCGAGAATGCCGGTAACTCACCACAGGAGCTGCACCATGACCTTCTCCATCATCGGCCGCTGCCAGGAAACCGGCCAGGTCGGCATCGCCATCAGTTCATCGAGCATCGCCGTCGGCGCCCGTTGCCCGTGGGTGCGCGCCGGGGTCGGTGCCGTGGCCACGCAGAACATCACCCTGCCGGCCCTCGGCCCTCAGATCCTCGATGCCCTGGAGCAAGGCCAGCTGCCGCCTGCCGCGGCGCTGGACCGGGTGCTGAGTGCCAATGGCTGGAGCGAGTACCGCCAGGTCACGGTGATCGACAGCCACGGGCAGGTGGCGCTGTTCACCGGCAAGGAAGCGCTGGGCACGCACAATGCGGTGGCCGGTGAGCAATGCGCGGCGGCCGGCAACCTGCTGTCGTCGCAGGCGGTGATCGCGGCCATGGTCACGGCATTCGAGCAGGCCGGCGGCCACCTGGCCGACCGCCTGCTGGCGGCCATGCACGCGGCGATGGCGGCCGGGGGCGAGGCGGGGCCGGTGCATTCGGCGGCGCTGAAGATCGCTGGCGAGCTGACCTGGCCGCTGGTGGACCTGCGGGTGGACTGGACAGAGCAGGACCCGATCGCTGAACTGGACACCCTGTGGCAAGCCTATCGTCCGCAGATGCAGGACTATGTGACCCGCGCCCTGAACCCGACCGCCGCGCCCAGCTACGGAGTGCCCGGTGATGAGTGAGGCCAGCAGCCGCGCGCTGCTGGAGCGGCTGGTCGGTTTCGCCACCGTGAGCCGAGATTCCAACCTGGAGCTGATCGCCTTCATTCGCGATTATCTAGCCGGGTTTGGCGTTCACAGCGAACTGTTCCACAACGACGAAGGCACCAAGGCCAACCTGTTCGCCACGATAGGCCCGCTTGATCGGGGCGGCGTGGTGCTGTCCGGGCACACCGATGTGGTGCCGGTCGACGGCCAGGCCTGGAGCGTCGAGCCGTTTCGCCTGAGCGAGCGCGACGGGCGCCTGTATGGCCGCGGCACGGCCGACATGAAGGGCTTCATCGCCTCGGTGCTGGCGGCGGTACCGGCGTTTCTCGCCCAACCCCTGAAGATGCCGGTGCACCTGGCGTTCTCCTACGACGAGGAAGTCGGCTGCCTGGGCGTGCGTTCGATGTTGGCGGCGTTGGCGCGGCGCCCGCACAAACCGCGCCTGTGCCTGATCGGCGAGCCCACCGAGCTCAAGCCGGTGCTCGGGCACAAGGGCAAGCTGGCCATGCGCTGCGAGGTGCACGGTGCCGCCTGCCATTCGGCCTATGCCCCCTATGGCGTCAATGCCATCGAGTACGCGGCGCGGTTGATCGGCAAACTGGGCGAGATCGGTGATGAGCTGGCGCATCCCGAGCATCACGACGGGCGTTTCGACCCACCGTTCTCCACGGTGCAGACCGGGGTGATCAAGGGCGGGAGGGCGCTGAACATCGTCCCCGAGGAATGCGAGTTCGATTTCGAAGTACGCGCCTTGCCGGGCTTCGAGGCCCAGGTGGTAGCGGACCGGCTGCAGACCTACGCCGAGGCAGAGCTGCTGCCACGCATGCGCGCCGTCAATGCGGCCAGCGCGATTCGCTTGCGGCCGTTGAGCGCCTACCCGGGGCTGGCCACGCCTGCCGCCAGCGAGGCCGCGCAACTGGTGGCGTTGCTCAGTGGCTCGGACGACTTCGGCACGGTGGCGTTCGGCACCGAGGGCGGGTTGTTCGACCAGGCGGGGATTCCCACCGTGGTTTGCGGGCCGGGGAGCATGGAGCAGGGGCACAAGCCCGATGAGTTCGTCAGTGTCGAGCAATTGCTTGGCTGCGATGCGATGCTGCGGCGGTTGGTCGAGTACCTGACGCAGGCATGATGGGTCGCGGTGCACGCCCGCCCCAGCCGGGGCGGGGACCCTGTTGACGGTTACGCCGGCACCATCGCAAAGCCCACGCCGAAGCGGTTCCAGGCATTGATGGTGGCAATGGCCAGGGTCAGGTTGGCGATTTCCTTGGCGCTGAAGTGCTCGAGCAACGCCTGGTACTCGTCTTGCGGCGCGCCGCGCTCCGGGAGGCGGGTCAGGCTCTCGACCCAGGCCAGGGCGGCACGTTCGCGTGGGGTGAAGTAGCGGGTCTCGCGCCAGACGCTCAGGGTCTGCAGGCGCGCCTCGGTTTCACCGGCCTTGCGCGCATCGTTGGCGTGCATGTTGACGCAGTAGGCGCAGCCATTGACCTGCGAGGCGCGCAGGCGGATCAGCTCCAGCAGCGAGTGTTCCAGGCCCGAGGCGACCAGCGCCTGTTCGAGGCCGATCATGGCCTTGTAGGCTTCCGGCGAGTGCTTGGCCCATTCGATACGGTCATGCATGGTGAGGCTCCAAAGATGTACAGGTGGCAAGTGGCACTACCTTAGCGCCCGGCCGCGTCGTGCCGAATAGCCAATCCCGCGCTTTGCCAGGAGGCCAATCGCGCATTTGGATGGCCACTGACAGGCATCCAATCTCTTCATTTCTGTCGGCGCGTCGCAGCCGGGATAATGGCCGGGTCAATACCGGAGAACCGTTTCATGTCCGCAGATCGCTACATGCGCGAGGCCCTCGAGCTGGCCCGCGCCAATATCCAGGCCGGCGGCCGCCCGTTCGGCGCCGTGCTGGTCTACCAGGGGCAAGTGATCGCCCGCGCCGTCAACGAGATCCACAGCACCCAGGACCCGACCAGCCACGCCGAGATGCAGGCCATCCGCCAGGCCGCCCAGGTCCTTGGCCGGCCACGCCTGGAGGGCGCCGAAATCTATGCCAGCGGCCACCCGTGCCCGATGTGCCTGGCAGCCATGCACCTGTGTGGCATCGAGCGAGCCTGGTTCGCCTACGACAACGACGAAGGCGAGCCCTATGGCCTGTCCACCGCCGCGGTGTACGCGCAGATGGCCCGTCCGCCGCAGCAGCAGAGCCTGCCCTTGCGCCCGCTGAAACCCACGGGGGAGAGCGGCCTTTACCGTGAATGGCAGCAGGCCAGCCAAGGATGAGGGGCGCGCTGAACCTGTTGCTGGTGGTGCTGCTGGCGCTGAACCTGCGGCCGATCCTAACCAGCATCGGCCCTTTGCTCGAACCCATGCGCCAGGGCACCGGCCTGGGTTACCAGCAGGCGGCGTTGCTGACCGCGTTGCCGGTGCTGTGCATGGGCCTGATCCCGTTGTTGCAACCCTGGCTGCGCCGCTGGCTGAGTGAGCATGGCGGCATGCTCGCGGGGCTTGCGGCCATTGCCCTGGCTTGCCTGTGGCGCCTGCAGCTGGACAGCGCCTGGGCGTTGATCGCCAGCGCCGTGGTTGCCGGCTTGGGCGTTGCCGTGGTGCAGGGCATGATGCCGGGGCTGGTCAACCGCTGGTTCCCCAGCCGCCTGGCGGCGAGCATGGGCCTGTATTCGGCGGCGTTGATGAGCGGTGGTGGTTTGGCCGCGGTGCTCGGCCCTGGGATTGCCGCACACTTCGGCCATTGGCAGTTCGGCCTGGGCCTCTGGGCGCTGCCGGCGCTGCTGGCAATGGCCGCCTGGGTACTGCTGCGTCCGCGCCAGCACACGCCAAGCCTGGCCGCCGGCAGTGGCGGGCACTGGTTCGGCAACCGCAGGGCCTGGCTTCTGGCCTTGTACTTCGGGCTGATCAATGGCGGCTATACCAGCATGGTGGCGTGGCTGCCGGCCTATCACCTGGAACACGGCGGCACGGCGCAGGGGGGCGGCGAGCTGGTCGGCCTGATGACCATCTTCCAGGTCTGCGGTGCCCTGGGCCTGCCATTGCTGCTGCGGCGCCTGGTCGATCGCCGGCCCGGCCTGTGGCTGGCCTTGCTGATCCAGCTCGGGGGCTTCCTCGGCCTGCTGCTGGCGCCGGCCAGCGCCATGGGCCTGTGGGTGGCGATGATCGGCCTGGGCCTGGGGGCCTGTTTCAGCCTCAGCCTGACGCTGACCCTGGAGCACCTGCGCAGCCCCGGCGAAGCCGGCAGCCTGGCGGCATTCGTCCAGGGCGTGGGCTTCATCGTCACCGGCATCGTGCCGTACATCACTGGCTGGCTGCGCGATGTCGGCGGCGACTTCCAGGCCTCCTGGACCCTGCTGGCCTGCACCGTGCTGGCGATGTTGCTGGTGACCGCGTGCTTCGCGCCGAAGGGCTACGCCAGGGCGATTGCGCGTGGCCAGCAGTCTACTGAAGCGCTGGTCAACTGAGGCGCTGCAGGGTGTCGGCGACGCGGTCCAGCGCTGGGTCGATATCCAGCAGCTCGATGGCGCCGAAGCCCAGCAGCAGCCCCGGCCGGACCGGGGCTTCGCTGAAGAACGGCGCCAGGGAATAGAGACCCACCTCCACCTTGCGCGCCAGGCTGATCAGCAACTCGACATCCACCCCCGGCTTGGCCAGTGCGCTCAGGTGGAAGCCGGCGCTGGTCGGTATCGCGTCGAACCACGGCGCCAGGTCGCCGCCCAGCCGCGCCAGGATCCGCTCGCGGCGTGCGCTGTAGACCTCGTGGCAACGGCGGATGTGCTTGTTCAGGTGGCCTTCGGCGAGGAACCGCGCCAGCGCCCATTGCTGCAGGGTCGGGCTGTGCCAGTCGCTCAGGTGCTTGGCCACGCAGGCGGCCTGCAGCACGGCGGGCGGCAGCACCGCATAGCCCAGGCGCAGTTCGGACAGCAGGGTCTTGGAGAACGTCCCGACATACGCCACCAGGCCATGCCGGTCCATGCGTTGCAGGGCCTCGGCGGCCGGCCCCTGGTAGCGGAACTCGCAGTCGTAGTCATCCTCGATGATCAGCGCGCCAAGTTCGGCGGCCCGCGCCAGCAGCGCCTCGCGCCGTGGCGCGGCCATGGGCATGCCCAGCGGGAACTGGTGCGAGGGGGTCACGTAGATCAGCCGGGTGCCATCCTCGATCTGCTCCACGCACAATCCCTGGTCGTCCACCGGCACTGACTGCAGGCGCGCACCCAACGCCTGGAACAACTGCCGGGCCGGTGGGTAGCCGGGGTCTTCCATGGCCACCTTGCAGCCGGGCTCGACCAGCACCCGGGCGATCAGATCCAGGGCCTGCTGGGCGCCGTTGCATACCAGCACATCGCTGGGCGCGCACTGGATGCCGCGGGTGAAGGCGATGTGATGGGTGATGGCCTCGCGCAGTTCGGGCAGGCCCTGGGCGGAAAACTGCCGGTCGGGGTGCCGCTGGCTGCGGCGCAGGGCGTAGTTCATGCAACTGCGCCATTGATCGTAGGGAAACTGCGACTTGCTCGAGGCGCCGCCGATGAAGTCATAGCGCGAAGGCGCGTCCAGCGCCCGCTGGGCCAGTACCGTGGCGCGCTGGCGCCAGCCTTCGAGGGTGTCGGCGGCGGCCAGCGGGATGTGCTCGCTGTCGCCCTGGCGCAAGGTGTGGCGTGGGGTGATGAAGGTGCCGCGGCCAACCACGCCGCTGAGCAGGTTGTCGTAGGTCAGGCGTGAATAGGCTTCGGCCACGGTCTTGCGCGAGACCCCCAGCTGTTCGGCCAGCAGGCGGGTGGGCGGCAGCTGCGTGCCGGCGGCGAGGTGGCCGCTGTCGATGCCGGCGCGCAGTTGCCGGTAGAGCTGCTCGGCAAGGCCTTTGCGGCCATCGAGGCGGATGTGCAGTTCCATCGTGGGAAGGGTCCGAAGCGCAGGGATGTAGAAGCTTCGGGGTTTATCGGCAAAGCCGCAAGGGCCGCAGGCGTGAGCCAGGCCCGCGCCTGCAGGCAGCAGGTGTTCACAGGCGGGCGGTACTGATGGTGATGTAGCCTTTTGCGGGCAGCGCGATGCGGATCACCGTTTCGTCGTCGCAGGCCTTGCGTTTCTGCTTGATGCATACGCCATCCACCGTAGCCTCGCGCATGCGGGCGGGGATGGCGCGGCCCTTGGCGTCGAAGAAGGCCTCGCTGGCGAGCAGCTCGACGCGCTCGATCAGTTGGCGGGTGTGCTCGTCGGTGGCGCAGAAGAAACGCACACCGGACAGGTGCGGGTTGTCATCGGGGTTGCTGACTTCATGGGCCAGCAACTGGCGCAGGGTATGGCGCAGTTCGCGGGTAGGGCGGTCGTGTGTGGGCATGGCATGGCCTCGTCTGGATGGGGTTGGCCGCGCCGGGGCGGCCGTAACGTCTCCAGGTCGGATGATGTTTCGCTGCGGATGTGGCAACAATCAAGAAGCGTCCTTGCTTTCGGTAGGAGGGTTCCGAAAATACAGGCAGGAGGTTGAACATCGCTTTGATCCGCGTCAGCTCCAGCACCTGTTGCCGATGCCGTTCATGCCCAGTCAGACGGGCTACAGCGTTGCAGTGCGCTTGGCATCGAGCGCCGCCTCGACGATCTCGACCCAGTGCCGCACTGGTGTTCGCCCGGCGTTTGCAAGGTGCACCTGGCAACCGATGTTGGCCGTGGCGATGACCTGTGGGCTGCCGCTCTCCAGGGCATGGATACGCTCATCGCGCAGTTGCCGCGCCAGCGTCGGCTGGGTCAGCGAGTAGGTGCCGGCCGAGCCGCAGCACAGGTGGCCATCGGGCACCGGGGTGAGATGAAAGCCCAGGCGCGTCAGCAGGCCTTCCACCGCGCCGCCGAGCTTGAGGGCGTGCTGCAGGGTACACGGGCAGTGGAAGGCCAGGCGCTGCTCGGCGCACAGCCCCAGGTGTTCGAGCGGCTCGGCCTGCAGCACCTGCACCAGGTCCCGGGACAGCGCGCTGACCCTGGCGGCCTTGGCGGCGTAACGCGGGTCGCCTTCGAGCAGGTGGCCATAGTCGCGCACGAATGCGCCGCAGCCGCTGGCGGTCTGCACGATGGCTTCGGCGCCGGCTTCGATGGCCGGCCACCAGGCGTCGATGTTGCGTCGGGCACGCTCCAGGCCGCGCGCCTGGGCATCCAGGTGATAGTCCACGGCGCCGCAGCAACTGGCCTCGGCTATCGGTTCGACACTGATGCCGAGGCGGTCGAGCAGGCGTGCGGTGGCGGCGTTGGTATTGGGGGAGAGCGCCTGCTGTACGCAACCTTCAAGCAGCAACACGCGACGAGCGTGCCGTGCTGACGGGCGCTGGCCGGCGGCGGCGATCCGCGGCGGCAGCTTGGCCTTGAGGTTGGCCGGGAGTAGGGGGCGCAGGGCAAGGCCGCTGTGCAGCAAGGCCTTGAACAGCGCCGGCCTCGGCACTACCGCACGCAAGCCACTGCGCAGCAGGCGCTGGGCCAACGGCCGCGGCACTTGGCGGTCGACCACGGCGCGGCCGATGTCGAGCAGGTTGTGGTACTGCACGCCGGAGGGGCAACTGGTCTCGCAATTGCGACAGCTCAGGCAACGGTCCAGGTGCATCTGGGTGCTGGCGCTGACCGGTTCGCCTTCGAGCACCTGCTTGATCAGGTAGATGCGCCCACGTGGGCCGTCCAGCTCGTCGCCGAGCAGCTGGTAAGTTGGGCAGGTGGCGGTGCAGAAGCCGCAGTGCACGCAAGACCGCAGGATGCGCTCGGCCTCATCGGCGCGGGTCAGGTGGCGGGCGGAATCACTCAGTCGGGTTTGCATGCCGCGGCCTCACAAGTGTGTGTACAGGCGGCCAGGGTTGAAGATGCCCTGGGGGTCGAGTTGACGCTTCAGCGCCTGGTGGTAGCGCAGCGTCATCGGGTCCAGCGGCGCACTGCTGTCGTCGCCGGGGGCGTAGGCGGTGGCATGGCCGCCGGCCTCGGCGACCAAGGCGCGCAGGGTGGCCGCCGGCGCCTCGGACTTGAGCCAGCGCTGGGCGCCGCCCCAGTCGATCAGTTGCTGTCCGGGCAGGTCGAGCACGCCGCAGGTGATGGGCAGGGACAGCCGCCACAGCGTGGCCGGCGCGCTGAAGAACGCCAGGCGTTGCTCGCGCAGGTCGCTCCAGTAGCGCGGGTCGAATACCTCGCCGCCCAGGCGCTCGCGGGCCGAGCGCACCGAGCCTTCGCCGCCCTCCAGGCGCAGGTGCAGCGCCTCGCCGTCGTGGCTGGCGGCGCTGATCGGCAATGGCTGCTGGCCCCATTCGGCCAACCTGGCCAGTGCCTGGCGGGCATCCATTTCCAGGCGCAGGCCCAGGCACTGGCGCGGCCTGGGCAGCACCTTCAACGAAACCTCGGTGAGCAGCCCCAGGCAACCGAAGCTGCCCGCCATCAGCCGCGATACGTCGAAGCCGGCGACATTCTTCATCACCTCGCCGCCAAAGCGCAGGTGCTTGCCGTGGCCGGTGATCAGGCGGGTGCCCAGTACATAGTCGCGCACCGCGCCTGCCCAGGGCCGGCGCGGCCCCGAAAGCCCGGCGGCGACCATGCCGCCCAGCGTCGCCTCGGGCCCCAGGTGCGGCGGCTCGCAAGGCAGCATCTGCCCGGCCTCGCGCAGCGTCGCCTCGATCTCGCGCAGCGGTGTGCCGGCGCGGGCGGTGAGCACCAGTTCGGTGGGGTCGTAGCTGACGATACCGCGGTGCCCACGGGTGTCGACCAGCTCGCCGGCCACCGCACGGCCGAGCATGGCCTTGCTGTTGCCGCCCTGGATGCGCAGCGCGGTGCTTTGGCGCAACGCCTGGCTGACCTGCTCCAGCAGCTGCTGGCTGAGATCCGTGCCCATCAGAAACGCTCCAGGTCAGGGAAGGGCAACTGCCCATGGTGTACATGCAGCGCGCCGAACTCGGCGCAGCGCTGCAGGGTGGGGATGTTCTTGCCGGGGTTGAGCAAGCCTCGTGGGTCGAAGGCGGCCTTGACCGCGTGGAACAGGGTGATCTCGTCGCTGTTGAATTGGGCGCACATCTGGTTGATCTTCTCCCGGCCCACGCCGTGCTCGCCGGTGATGCTGCCGCCCACCGCCACGCACAGCTCGAGGATCCGGCCACCGAGGGCTTCGGCGCGTTCCAGCTCGCCGGGCAGGTTGGCGTCGAACAGGATCAGCGGGTGCATGTTGCCGTCGCCGGCATGGAACACGTTGGCGACCCGCAGGCCGTATGTCTCGGACAGTTGGCTGATGCCAGCGAGCACGCGCGGCAGCTCGCGCCGCGGGATGGTGCCGTCCATGCAGTAGTAGTCCGGCGAAATGCGCCCCACCGCCGGGAATGCGTTCTTGCGCCCGGCCCAGAAGCGCACGCGCTCGGCTTCGTCGCAGGCCAGGCGCACCTCGCGGGCACCGGCCTGGCGCAACACGGCATCGACACGGGCGCAGTCGTCGTGCACATCGGCCTCGACGCCGTCCAGTTCGCACAGCAGGATCGCCGCCGCGTCCACCGGGTAGCCGGCGTGGATGAAGGCCTCGGCGGCGCGGATCGCCAGGTTGTCCATCATCTCAAGGCCTGCCGGGATGATCCCGGCGGCGATGATATCGGCCACCGCGCGCCCGGCGTCCTCGACGCTGGCGAAGCTGGCCAGCAGCACCCGCGCTACCTGTGGCCTGGGCAGCAGCTTGACGGTGACCTCGGTGACGATGCCGAGCATACCCTCGGAGCCGGTGAACAGCGCCAGCAGGTCGAAGCCGGGGCTGTCCAGGGCGTCGCTGCCGAGGGTCAGGCGCTCGCCCTCGACGGTGAGGATCTCCACCTTGAGCAGGTTGTGCACGGTCAGCCCGTACTTCAGGCAGTGCACGCCGCCAGCGTTCTCGGCGACATTGCCGCCGATCGAACAGGCGATCTGCGAGGAAGGGTCTGGCGCGTAGTACAAACCATGGGGCGCCGCCGCCTGGGAAATCGCCAGGTTGCGCACGCCAGGCTGGACCCTGGCGAAGCGGCCCTGCGGGTTGACTTCGAGGATGCGGTTGAAGCGCGCCATCACCAGCAGGATGCCCTGGTTCAGCGGCAACGCGCCGCCCGACAGGCCGGTGCCGGCGCCCCGTGCTACCACCGGCACGCCGCGCTGATGGCAGAGCCGTAGCAGCGCCTGCACCTGCTCCAGCCGCTCGGGCAGTGCCACCAGCAGGGGCAGGGTGCGGTAGGCCGAGAGACCGTCGCATTCATAGGGCTTGAGGTCTTCGCTGCGGTGCAGGATGTCCAGGTCGGGCAGGGCCTCGTGCAGGGCGGCCAGCAGCGCCGGCTTGTCCACGAGCGGCAGCGGGCCGTCGACACGTTCGTCGTAGAGGATGTTCATGGGCGCTCCTGCGCAGTGGCCTATTGCGCCAGTTGCCTGATCATCGCCACCGTCAGGTACAGGCGCGGCGCCACGCTGGCGATCTCCATGTACTCGTCGTCGCCATGCAGGCCGGCACCGACCACACCCAGGGTCTCCAGCACCGCGGGCTTGTCGCTGTCGGGCACGTAGGCATAGCCGGCGTCGGTGCCGAAGCGCATGGCGATGGGCTGCAGTTGCCGGTCGATCTTGCTGTAGAGCTGCCGCGCAGTTTGTGCAAGCTGTGTGGAGGCGTCGTTCTTCGCCAGAGGCGGACGGCCTTTTTCCATGACCAGCTCGACCTGGGTATCGGCGACCAACTGCTTCTTGATGATCTGCAAGGCATCCTCCTGCACCCGCTCGGTCTCGCTCAGGTCGGAATAACGCATGTCGGCCTCGGCGCTGGCCAGGGCAGGGATGATGTTGGCCTTCTCTCCGGCCTTGGCCAGGGTCCAGTTGACGGTGGTGCCTTTGTCCTTGTCGCCGAGGGCATTCAATTGCAGCAACTGGTGCGCCAGCTCGATCAGCGCGTTGCGCCCGGCCTCGGGCGCGGAGCCGGCGTGGGAGGCGCGGCCGTTCACCGTGAGTTTCAGGCGGTTGATGCCGTTCGTGGCGACAGTCACCGCGTCCTTGTCCGGTGGCTCGTAGGAAAAGACGAAGTCATGCTTGCGCGCCAGCTCGGCGATAAGCTGCCTGGAGCCTGCCGAGCCCATTTCCTCATCCGGGTTGAACAGCACGGTGAGGGTGCGATAGCCCTTGTACTGTTGGTCCTGCAGCAGCTTCAGCGCATGCAGGATCATCGCCACGCCGCCCTTGGCATCGGCCACGCCAGGGCCATAGGCGCGCTCGCCTTCGATACGGAACGGACGCTTGGCCACGGTACCGGGGCCGAACACCGTGTCGTAGTGGACCATCAGCAGGAAGTCCTTGTCGCCGGTGCCCTTGAAGGTGCCGACGATGTTGTCGCCCACCGACGGCGTGGCCGGTTGGGTGGTGACCTTGGCGCCGAGGGCCTCAAGGCGTTTCACCAGCTCGGCGCCGACCTGTTTCAGGCCCGCTTCGGTACCGGTGCCGGTATCCACCGACACCAGGGTCTTGAGGGTTTCCAGGTAGTGCGGCTGTTCGGCCTGGGCCTGCTGGAGCAGGTCCTGGGGCGTAGGGTCGGCGGCCTGGGCGGTGGCGCAGGCAAGGGCGAAGGTGAGCGCGGGAAGTAGCAGTCGCATGGGGGGCCTCGGTCCATGATGAAGGTCGTTGTCATGAACGGGTAAGCGTAGACCTCTGGTTACAAGGCGCGGTGTGGAGAAAGCCACCTGGCAATTTTGCCAGTTGTGCAGTGTATCCAGCGTGTACATAGTCGATTTGAGGATGAACTCATCGGACAGGTTGTCATGAACAACATTGGCTCAAGTAACACTCAGGCATTGATTACGACTGACTTGCAGATGTCGGTGCTGCATCGCTGGCATCGTGCATGCCAGGCAGTAACCTACACCCCGTATGGCGCGAGTCCTGCGGCGATGATGCAGGGTTTCACCGGGCAGCTCTGTGAACACAGGGGTGTGTATCTGCTGGGTAATGGATATCGGGCATATAACCCAGTACTGATGCGATTCCAGTCCCCTGACAAACTAAGCCCGTTTGGAGACGGGGGGGTGGGCGCATATGGGTATTGTAAAGGGGATCCTATCAACTATGTGGATCGTACAGGGCATGTTCGTGGTGCCCCGAAAGCACAGAAGATCCTTCCCGTTTTGCGTGAGGAATGGTTGTCACTGGACCCCAAGCTTTTTCGAGCAACCAAAGAGTTCAAGAAGGACGTTGTCAGACATTACGGTAAAGTCAAAAAGTTAAAAGAATACAGCGCTGATTTGCTGGGTATGCCTGGGCAGGAGCCAGACTTCGAAAATTCGCGCGTGTGGGCCGTTGGTGCAGATGATCACCTGACATCGATGAAGTATCATCTCGACTATAGGCTTCTTGTGCAAGAGCCTAAACTTGAAGCGCGAAGGCTTGCGCTGCGCGAACTTTTCCATAATGATGACCAACGCATATTGCTGTATGAAAATGCTGTAAATGAACGCAAGGAACTTCGTAAAGCCTATGGTCCAGGCCCGGCTAATAACATCCTCCATGTCCTTAGTGATCTTGGCACACGTCTTCGCGATACCTTTAGCTAGTGCGATTTTCTGGAGGCTTTCCTGTTTTGATCAATGGTGAGCGATGCGCCGTATCAGCGGCGCTTTATCACAAGCACGAGCTATTAAATACTTGAACCTCATCGTATCCTGCTGACCCAACCCATCACTTTTCTTGGTAACGCGGCGCCAGGCGCTGATTGGACAGTTGTCCGACCAGGCGCTGACGCGCCGCCTCCAAAGCCTCGTAGCGCTCGAACTCATGCAGTGACGGGATCGAGATCAACCGCTGTTCATCGAAGTCCTGCAGCGCCGCCTCGACCAGGTCCTGCGCCGTCATCACGATAGCCGGGTCGAGGTTTTCCACCGGCAGCCCGCCGATGGCCCAGAAGTCCGTGGCGGTGGCGCCAGGCAGCACGGCCTGGACCTGCACGCCGCTGCCGGCCAGCTCCTTGTGCAGCGACTGGCTGAAGGCGGTGACATAGGCCTTGCTCGCGCCATACACGCCATTCAGCAGTTCGGGCGCCAGGCTCACCACCGACGAGATGTTGATCACCGCGCCGCGCCCGCGGGCGACCAAGCCGGGTACCGCCGCGTAGGTCAGGCGGGTGAGGGCAGTGACGTTGAGGGCGATCATCCGGCTCATCTGCTCCACGTCGCTGTCCAGCAGCGGGGTGTGGGTGCCGACCCCGGCATTGTTGACCAGCAGGTCGATGCTGGCGTCCTCGCGCAGGCGCGCTTCGATGGATGCCAGGTCCCGGGCATCGGCCAGGTCCGCC
This sequence comes from Pseudomonas sp. CCOS 191, assembly GCF_001007005.1. NCBI lineage: Bacteria > Pseudomonadati > Pseudomonadota > Gammaproteobacteria > Pseudomonadales > Pseudomonadaceae > Pseudomonas > Pseudomonas sp. CCOS 191. Next base: position 3,399,459 of record NZ_LN847264.1, on the reverse strand, counting down.
GGCAGTACCTCGACGCTGCGGCCGGTCAGGGTGGTGAGGCGCTCAGCCTGCGCGTTGAGGCGTTCGCGGTTGCGCGCCACCAGGATCAGGTCGTGGCCACGGCGGGCCAGCTGTTCGGCGTACACAGCACCGATGCCGGTGGATGCGCCAGTGATGAGTGCGGTGCCTTTCGAGCTCATGGTTGTGACTCCGTGGGTTGGGGTGAGGCCATGATGCTAGGCTTTGCCGTTGGCGCAAATGACGCATATAGTACGTATTCGAGACATGCTCCGGAGTGTACCCATGCATCGGGTCGGTTATCTGTTGTGCGAAGGTTTCCAGGTGATGGCGCTGGCCTCGCAGTCGGTGTTCGAGTTCGCCAACCTGCTGGCCGGGCGGCCGGTCTACGCCTTGGGCAACTTCAGCGTCGCTGGCGGCCCGCTGCGTTCCTCGCTGGGCCTGGTGCTCGACACCCAGGCGGTAGGCTCGCCGAGCCATGCCGATACCTGGCTGGTGGCGGGCACCTTGTCGCCGGTCGAGTTACCGCCTACACCCGAGTCGGTCGCGCTGGTGCGGCGCCTCGGCGGCCAGGCCCGGCGCACGGCAGGTATCTGCACCGGGGCTTTCATACTGGCGCAGGCCGGCCTGCTCGACGGGCGTCGCGCCACCACCCACTGGGCCTTTGCCCGTGAGTTCCGCGAGATGTTCCCGCGCATCCAGCTGGAGGAAGACCGCATCTTGATCGCCGATGGCAACCTGTGGACCTCGGCCGGCATGACCGCCTGCATCGACATGGCCCTGGGCATGGTCGAGCAGGACCTGGGCGCCGAGATCGCCCGGGGCGTGGCCCATCGCCTGGTGATGCACCAGCGCCGTTCGGGCGGGCAATCGCAACATTCACAGCTGTTGGCCATGGCGCCACGCTCGGACCGTATCCAGGCGGCGCTGGAGCATGTGCGCGGGCACCTCGGGCAGCCCCTGACCGTCGAAACGCTGGCCGAGGTGGCACACCTGAGCCCGCGTCAGTTCAGTCGCGTGTTCAGCGCCGAGACCGGTGAATCGCCGGCCAAGGCCATCGAGCGCCTGCGCCTTGAGGCGGCGCGGCTGCTGATCGAGCAGAGCCGCCACAGCCTTGATGTGGTAGCTCGCGAGACCGGTTTTCGCGATCGTCGGCATCTGCGCGAGGCGTTCCTGCGCGGCTTCGGCATCCCGCCGCAGGCCGTGCGCCGCGATGCGCGGCGCCTGGACAACGAGGTGCCGGCATGAAGAAACTCGTGCGCATGGACGACCTGCAGGTGTTCGTCAGTACCGTGGCAACCGGCAGTTTCTCCGCGGCGGCGCGCCAGCTGGACATCTCGCCGGCCCTGGCCAGCGGCGCGGTGCAACGCCTGGAGCGCAGCCTGGGGTTCCGCCTGCTGGTGCGTTCGACCCGGCGCCTGCGTCTGTCGGATGAAGGCCAACGCTACCTGCCCCATGCGCGCCAGGTGCTCGAGGCACTGGTGGAGGGCGAAATGGCCCTGGAGCAAGGGCGCGAAGAGATCGGCGGGGTGCTGCGTCTGTCGATGCCCTCGGACTTGGGGCGCAATGTGCTGCTGCCCTGGCTCGACGAGTTCCAGTTGCAGCACCCGGGCATCAGCCTGCAACTGCGCCTGAGCGATCAGGTGGCGGACATGGTGGGGGATCGCCTGGATGCCAGTATCCGCTACGGCCAGTTGGCCGATTCGGGACTGGTGGCGCTGCCCTTGGCCCCGGACAACCGCCGCACGCTATGCGCCGCGCCGAGCTACATCGCCCGCCATGGCACGCCGCGGACCCCGGAGGAGCTGACCGGGCACAATTGCCTGCGCTATGTGATGGGCGAACAGACCCACGAGCGTTGGGGCTTTCACCTGCCGGATGGGGTCAGGACGGTGAGCGTTTCGGGCGACCGCACCAGTGACGATGCCGATGTGGTCCGCCGCTGGGCGGTGGCGGGGCTGGGGATCGTCTACAAGTCGCGGCTGGATGTGCTGGCCGATGTGCGGGCCGGGCGGCTGGTGGAGCTGCTCCCATCGGAATGCGGCCAGGCGGCGCCGCTGCAACTGGTATGCGTGCACCGTCAGGCGGTGTCGCCGGCGATCCAGCGGTTGCGGAGCTACCTGGGGGAGAAGTTTGCCGAGTTGGGTTAGCTGAGTAATCTGCAGGAGCGGCGTAGCGCCGCTGCCTGGCCCCTCGGAAATCTAGAAACCTTCCAGTACAACCTTGCCCTTTGCCTTGCCGCTTTCGATCAACTCGTGGGCGCGGCGCAGGTTGGTCGCGTTGATCGCGCCGAAGTGCTCGCCCAGCGTGGTCTTGATCACGCCTTCATCGACCAGCCCGGCGATTCGCTCCAGCAGTTCGTGCTGCTTGATCATGTCGGCGGTCTGGTACAGCGAACGGGTGAACATCAGCTCCCAGTGCAACGATAGCGACTTGCGCTTGAGCGGCACCACATCGAGGCTGGCAGGGTCGTCGATCAGTGCCAGGCGGCCTTGTGGGCGCAGCACCTCGACCAACTGCGCGAAGTGGCGGTCGGTGTGGGTCAGGCTGATCACCAGGTCCACCTGGCCAATACCCACGGCGTCCAGCTGGGGCACAAGCGGCTGGTTGTGATCGATCACCTGGTGGGCGCCGAGTTGGCTTACCCAGGCCTGGGTTTCAGGGCGCGAGGCGGTGCCGATCACGGTGAGGTTGGTGAGCTTGCGCGCCAGTTGGGTGAGGATCGAACCCACGCCACCGCCGGCGCCGACGATCAGCAGGCTTTGCCCTTCGCCGCCGCCTTCGTGCACGCCCAGGCGGTCGAACAGCAGCTCCCAGGCGGTGATCGAGGTCAGCGGCAGGGCGGCGGCGCTGGCATTGTCCAGGCTGCGCGGCTTGTGGCCGACGATGCGCTCATCGACCAGGTGCAGTTCGCTGTAGCTACCGGGGCGGTCGATGGCGCCGGCATAGAAGACCTCGTCGCCGGGCTGGAACAGGGTCACCTGTTCGCCGATGGCGCGCACCACGCCGACCGCGTCCCAGCCCAGCACCTTGGGTTGGCCGGTGCTGCCGCTGCCGGCGCGGACCTTGGTGTCGACCGGGTTGACCGCGATGGCGCGGACCTCCACCAGCAGATCGCGTGGGCCGGGTACAGGCGCGGGCAGGTCGCTGTCGTAGAGCGAGGCCGGGTCGGTCAGTGGCAGGCCGTGTTGGGTGAATACGATGGCTTTCATGGCATCAGGGTCCCTGAGTGGTAGGTAGGGCAACCTTAGCCTGCAAGATTTATCGCAAAAACATCGTAATCACAGGAACAGTTTCAGCATTTTCTTGAAAATGTAGCGGCCATGCTGGTCAGAACCAGCGATCGTTGCGTTTGCGCCCACGGGTCAGCGCCGGCAGGATCAGCCCCGCCAGCAGCCCGGCGCCGGCGATGCTGCCGCCATACACCATGTAGCGCATCATCACCTGCTTGTTCTCGTCCCCCAGGCGCGCCTGGGTGTCGCGCAGGCTCGACTGGCTCTGCTCGAGCTGCTCGTTGAGTGCCTTGTTGCGGGTTTCCAGCTCGTCGATCAGCGCCTTGCGCGAGTCGAGGGTCTCCTGCATGCCCTGCACGCGGTTCTTCCAGCTGTCGTCGATGGTCTTGAGCTGGCCGGACAGTTCGGCCACCTGGGCGTCGAGCTGCGGCAGGCGCTCGTTCTGGCCGGGCATCGCCTGCAGGTCGCTGGTGAGGATCCACACCAGGTCGCCGCTCTGCCCGCGTACCTGGCTGTAGTTGCCTTGGCTGGTGACCAAAGTGACCTTCTGCCCGGACTTGAGCGTGCCGACGATGCGATGGCCATCGGTAGGGCCGCTGCGTACGTAAGTGGCCAGGCTGTCACTGACCCAACGCGCATCAGTGGCCGGCTCTTCGGCATGGGCCGGGGCGGCGAGGGCGATCAGGGCGGCAATCAGGCCACCGCGCAGGGCGGTGAGGGCAGGGGAAGCGGGCTGGATGTCTGGCATGCTGGTCTTCGCTGAAACAGGACGAATGAAGGCCCGATGACTGGGCCGGCGATCCGGTCGGGTGGATTGACCGTCAGCGAAAGACCGTTTTTTTGTAGGCAGGTTCACCACCTGGCGCAGGAAATATCTGCAAAATATTGCGAAAAACCAGGACTTATTGGCTGCTGTGGGCGCCAGTTCGCCGGCGAAAGGGCCGCAAAGCGGCCCCCAGTGCCCTCAGGCCACTACTTCATAGCACGGCACATACGCCGCCCCACCGGGCAACTTCATGCGGTGCTGGTCGACGAACGCCTGCAACAGGCGCCCGAGTGGGTCGAGAATCGCCGCATCGCCACGGATCTGGTAAGGCCCGTGTTCTTCGATCAAGCGGATGCCCTTGTCCTTGACGTTGCCGGCAACCACCCCCGAAAACGCCCGGCGCAGATTGGCCGCCAGCTCATGGGGCGGCAGGTCGCGGCGCAGGGCCAGGTTGGCCATGTTCTCGTGGGTCGGGTCGAACGGGCGCTGGAAGCCTTCGTCGATCTTCAGCAGCCAGTTGAAATGGAAGGCGTCGTTGCGCTCGCGGCGGAACTGCTTGACTGCCTTGAGCCCCTCGACCATCTGCCGGGCCACTTCGGCCGGGTCGTCGATGATGATCTGGTAGTGGCGCTGCGCCGCCTCGCCGAGGGTGGCGCCGACGAAGGCATGCAACTGCAGCAGGAACGGCTCGGCGCTGCGCGGCCCGGTGAGCACTACCGGGAACGGCAGGCCCTGGTTGTCCGGGTGCATGAGGATGCCGAGCAGGTAGAGGAACTCCTCGGCGGTACCGGCGCCGCCCGGGAAGATGATGATGCCGTGGCCGACACGCACGAAGGCTTCAAGACGCTTCTCGATGTCCGGCAGGATCACCAGCTCGTTGACGATCGGGTTGGGCGCCTCGGCGGCGATGATGCCCGGCTCGGTCAGGCCCAGGTAGCGGCTGCCGTGCATGCGCTGCTTGGCATGGGCGATGGTGGCGCCCTTCATCGGCCCTTTCATCACGCCCGGGCCGCAGCCGGTGCAGACGTCCAGCTTGCGCAGGCCCAGCTCGTGGCCGACCTTCTTGGTGTACTGGTATTCCTCGGTGCTGATCGAGTGGCCGCCCCAGCACACCACCATCTTCGGCTCGACACCGGGGCGCAGGGTGCGGGCGTTGCGCAGCAGGTGGAAGACGTAGTCGGTGATGCCTTGCGAGCTTTCCAGGTCGATGCGCTGGCTGGCCAGTTCGCTCTCGGTGTAGACGATGTCGCGCAGGGCGCTGAACAGCATCTCGCGGGTACTGGCGATCATCTCGCCATCGACGAAGGCGTCGGCCGGGGCGTTGAGCAGTTCCAGGCGCACGCCGCGGTCCTGCTGGTGGATGCGTACCTCAAAGTCCTTGTAGGCCTCGAGGATGGTCTTGGCATTATCGACATGGGCGCCGGTGTTGAGGATGGCCAGGGCGCACTGGCGGAACAGGGTGTAGAGGCTGCCGGTACCGACTTCGCTCAGTTGCTGGACTTCACGTTGCGACAGCGTCTCCAGGCTGCCCTTGGGGCTGACGGAGGCGTTGATGACATTGCGTTGGGGCATCTGGTCTTTCCTGTGCGGGTAAAACATCCTTCTTTGACAACACCATACAAGCAAATGTGCGTGGCAACGAGGGGCAGTGGAAAATCATTGCTGTGTGTCGATGAGCTCTGCCCTCGAAGCGTGCCATTCCCCTCGCGTTTGTCTGCGTTGTACATCAGGCCGGTTCTTGCTCAACGAGAAGCCCGCGGAGTGAGGAGTGCCTGACGGTGCAATCGATGCCACACGCTTTCAAGGATGCGCGTACTTCCTCGAGCTCCTCATCCGATGCATTGGGATGCACGCGCACCTCGTGGATGATCTTGGCGAGCGGGTAGGCGAGGACATAACCCTTGCCTTTGCGGCGAATGACGTGATGACTCTTAGCCCGCGCCTCTGGTGACATGCACGAGGTGATCTCGTCGCACTCGTGAGAGAGAACTCCGCCTACCCTTACTTCGTTACGTGGCTCGAAGCCGGTCAGGACCGAATAAGCGAGCAGGTTGAACTCCACACGGAATTCTTTCTCATGCTCGTATCGCCCATTCTTGAAGCGGAACGGTTGTTGGTTGGCCTGCAGCTTGAGCTGGTCACTGTAAGTCAACTCATAAAATTCGGTGGTTTGGTTCAACGGTTTGGGCAGTGCGAAATTCAGCGCCAGGTCGGTACTGAAGATGATGACACCGTCTGCGCCATACTCTTTCCACATCGCGGGTGATTCCTCATCGGAGCAATACCAGCAGCTCAGGTAAGTGGTTTCTCGCCCGGCTTTCATCCTACCAAGCATCATGTCGTCGACTTTTTCCATCAGTTCCTCCTCGCAATTAGCTTCATTGCGCAGGTGCCTGGAAAGGTAGCGGTAGTCGTAGTCGCCTTCGTGCGGGTCCGACTGATCGCAGGCGGCGCTTACATAGATGCCTTTGTCTTCAAGCAGGTACTCGAATTTGCTTCTGGTCAGGTAACGCATTACAGGTTTGCGGGGGAGCATGCTGCAGTTCCTTGTTGCTGGTGGGATGAAAGCGAAGGGAGCTACTTTTCAGCGGTTGAACACATGCCGCAGGTACGCCACGAAGTTCTCGTCCCGGCACTGGGTCTTGCCCGGGCTGTCGGAAATCTTCGCCACTGGTGCGCCGTTGCAGGCGGTCATCTTGATCACGATGTTCATCGGCGTGACGCCGGGGATGTCGCAGGTCAGGTTGGTGCCGATACCGAAGCTGACGTTGATCCGCCCGTGCAGGGCGCGGTAGAGGGTCAGCATCTTCTCGAAGTCCAGCCCGTCGGAGAAAATCAGGGTCTTGCCCTTCGGGTCCATACCCAGCCGTTCATAGTGGGCGATGGCTTTCTCGGCCCAGGCCAGCGGCTCGCCCGAGTCATGGCGCAGACCATCGAAGAGCTTGGCGAAGTACAGGTCGAAGTCCTTCATGAACGCGTCCATGCCGATGCAATCGGTCAGGGCGATGCCCAGCTGGCCGCGGTACTCGCGCACCCAGCACTCGAGGGCGGCGGCTTGGCTGTCCACCAGGCGCGGGCCGAGCTGCTGGTGGGCCATGAACCATTCGTGGGCCATGGTTCCGATGGGCTTGACCTGGTACTCGCGGGCCAGGTGCACGTTGCTGGTGCCGACGAAGCGCCCGGGGAAGTCACGTTTGAGGATGTGCACCACCTCTTCCTGCACCCGGTAGGAGAAACGCCGGCGGGTTCCGAAGTCGGCCAGTTGCAGGCCGGCCAGCTCGTCGCTGCTGTCCTCGGTCTTGAGCCAGTCGAGTTTCTGGTAGAGGCGCTCGCCGACCTGTTCGATCACCACCTCGCGGTAGCGATAGCGGTTGCGCACTTCACTGATGATCGCCAGCAGCGGGATCTCGAACAGGATCACGTGCAACCAGGGGCCGCGCAGGCGGATCGCCAACTGCCCGGCGTCGTCCAGGCCCACCTGCACATAACGCAGGTTGAAGCGGAACAGGCTGAGGAAGCGAATGAAGTCCGGCTTGATGAACGGGATCTTCTCCAGGTAGGCCAACTGGTCGTGGGTGATCGACACATCGGCCAACTGCTCGACCTGGTAGCGGATCTCGGCGAGGTAGGGCGCCAGGTCCTCGTTGTTGCGGCAGCGGAACTCCCATTCCACCTCGGCGTTGGGGTAGTTGTGCAGCACCGCCTGCATCATGGTGATCTTGTAGAAGTCGGTGTCCAGCAGGTTCTGGATGATCCGTGGGCCGAAAACGCTGTCGCTCATGGGCGAGCCTTCTTGAGGGCGGTGAGCTGGGCGTCGAGGGCCTGTTCGTCGCCGCACAAGTGGATGCCGGCATTGGCCATTGCAGTGCAGGCAGCCTGTGCGCCCTCAGCGCTCAGTGCGCGGCAGGCCGGCAGGTACAACAACACCTCGAAACCGGCGCGGCGCAGTTGCAGGGCGGTGGTGCGCACGCAGTAGTCCAGCGCCAGGCCGCCAACGATGATCGCCTGTACCTGTTGCACCTTGAGGAACTCGATGACACCGGTGGAGCGGCGTTCCGCCAGGTCGTGGTAGCAGGCGCCGTAGGGGTGCAGGTCGGGTTCGACGCCTTTCCAGACGAAGTAGTCGTAGTCGATGGGGGCGGGCAGGCCGGGGAGCAGTTCGAAGCCGGGCGTGCCGGGGACGCAGTGGCTGACCCAGGTCAGGTCGGCGTTGGCCAGGGGCAGGGGTTGCAGCATCTTTGCGGATTCGGCGACCACCCAGGCGGCGTTTGCCGGGTGGGCGTCCTTGCTGCCCAGACGCAGTGAGGCGCGTCGGGCCATGGCGTTGAGCGCGGGGGCGATCAGGTGGCCGTCGGGAACGGGCAGCTCATGCGGGGCATTGGGGGTGAAGCCGTTCTGCGCATCGACGTCGAAGCTGGCAATGTTCATTTGGAGGCCTCCTCTCGCTTGGGTGGCTATATATTTCATCTGGTGAATTATGTATGTCAAGCCATATCCTCCATAAAATTTTATGCTTGACCAACTTAATTGACCTGGTGTAATATTTACGTATTTGAAAATGGAGTGCCATCTTGAGCAGCGCAGAAGTCCTGGCCAGCGTGGATATCGTCGCCCTGCGCCTGACGCCTGAAAGCCAGCGCCTGCAGGTCTTGCTGCACCAGCGCCAACGCATGCCCTACAAGGGCCAGTGGGCCTTGCCGGGCGTCATCGTCAATGGCAGTACTGCGGACAACAACCTGGATGCTGCCGCCTGCCGGGCCCTTGCGGAAAAGGCCAAGGTGTACCCACGCCACCTGGAGCAGGTCGGCACCGAGGGCAATGGGACCCGCGATCCTCGGGGGTGGACCTTGAGCACCTACTATCTGGCGTTGCTCGATCCTGCGGTCGTGGTGGCGGATCCGCAGATTGCCTTTTTCGATCTGCAAGGCGTCCTGGACAATGAGCCACCATTGCCGTTCGACCATCGCCTGCTGGTCGAGCGCGCGTATGAGCGGCTGGCGGCCAAGACCGTGTACACCAACCTGCCGTTGTATCTGGCACCCGAGCGGTTCACCGTGCTGGAAGCCCTGGCAGCAGTTCAGGCGTGCCTGGGGCAACCGGTGAACAACACCTCGCTGCGCAAACGCCTGGAGCGCATGCGGAGCGAAGGTTGGGTGCAAGACACCGGAGAGAAGAACCAGCCCAGGTTGGGACGGCCACAGCAACTGTACCGGCATACCCCGCAGGGGAGCGGGGCGTTCATGTTCGACCGGAGCCTGCTGGCGGGAGGATAGTCAGGACAGGCCGCAATCGCGTCACGGCCACTTCCTGCTGTTGTCGAGTAGCGACTATCCTTGCCCCCATGACCAACCTGCCTCCCTTGCGCCACCCATGCCCGCCGGGCGCCTGCGATTGCGGCCGCGAACGCCTGGCCGACGGCCCCGAGCGGCGCATCCTGCTGCTCACCCGCGAGGAGGAAAAGCGCCTGGTCGAGCGCCTGGAGAACCTCAGGGATCTTGAAGACCTGCAGCGCCTGCAATCACGCCTCTACGAGCAGCTCGGCATCCGCGTGCACATCGCCCCAGGCTTCAACGAAGTGCGCACCATGCGCGGTATCGTCATCGAGCTGGAGGCGCAGTTGGGCCTGTGCCGCAAGACGCGCCAAGCCATCCCCGCGGCGATCCGCCGGGGCCTCGAGCGCAACCCGCAAGTGGCCTTCCGCCTGCTCGACGCCCACGACCTGCTGCGCGACGCCTGAGCCTCAGCGCAACGCCGCCAGCTTGATGCCGAAGCCGACCAGGCAAGCGCCGGCAAGGCGTTCGAGCAGGTTGGCGATGCGCGGGCTGGCGCGCATGCGCTCGGCCAGTCGGTGGGTAAGGAACACCGCGATCAGGCCGTAGAGCAAGGTAAGCCCGGCCACGGTCAGCGCCATGAAGGCGAAGGTGACCACGCCCTGGTGGCGCACCGGATCGATGAACAGCGGGAAGAATGCCATGTAGAACATGATCGCCTTGGGGTTGAGCAGGGTGATCATCATGGTTTGGCGCAGGTAGCGGCCGCTGGCCATGCGGCTCTCGCGCGGGGCGCCGCCGGGCTTGCTCAGCACCATGCGCAGGCCGAGCCAGGCCAGGTAGGCGGCGCCGGCCCACTGCACCACGTGGAAGGCGGTGGGGTAGGTGGCCAGCAAGGTGGCCACGCCGGCCACCGCCAGCCACATCAGCACCTGGTCGCCGAGGATCACTCCGAAGGTGGCGGCCAGCCCGCCCTTGATGCCGCCCTTGCCGGTGGCGGTGATTAGGGCGAAGTTGCCGGGCCCGGGGATCGCCAGGAGGATGAGGAACGCGATCACGAAAGCGCCGTAGTCGGTCACGCCGAGCATGGGGATTCTCCTGGTGGGGGTGGGCAGGTGGACTTCGATATATGCCATCATTCGCCGCATTTGCAAAGCCACGACGTTACAGGGAGGTGAAGATGGCGTTCAGTGCGGATGAGCGGGCGGTGCTGCTGGCGGTCAAGGGCGTGGGCCCGACCGTGGTGCAGCGCCTTGAACAACTGGGGTATGGCTCGTTGGCACGGCTGGCCGAAGCCGATGCCTTGCAGATCGTCACCGAGGCTGCCGGGTTGGTGGGCAGCAGTTGCTGGAAGAACAGCCCCCAGGCACGAGGGGCGATACAGGCGGCGATTGCCCGGGCCAGGGAGCATGTCCCACAGGGCGCGTGCCCCGCCAGCGGCGCATAAAAAAGCCCCGAAGACCAAGGCCTTCGGGGCAAACGGTTGGGGGAGGAACCAACCAAAGGAGTCTTCACATCAGGGGGCGGTCAGCGCGAGCTGGCCACCACTTCGGGTTGCCAGCCGCCGCCAAGCGCCTTGTAGATCGCGACGATGCCGCTGTACAGCTCGACCTCGCCCTGGGCCTGGGCGTCTTCGGCGCTCAGGCGCTCGCGCTCGGCGTCGAGCAGCACCAGGTAGTCCACCGTGCCTTCGCGGTAGCGCACCGAGGCCAGGTCCGCCGCCTTGCGGCTGGCGTCGCTCTGGCGCATCAGCGCCAGCAGGCGCTGCTGGCGCTTGCCGTAGTCGCTGAAGGCGTTGGAGGACTCTTCCAGGGCCAGCAGCACTTGCTGTTCGTAGTTGGCCAGCGCCCCTTCGGCATCGGCCTTTGCGCCGCGCAGGCGGGCGCGCACGCTGCCCAGGTCGAACGCTGCCCAGGTGATGCTCGGGCCCAGCGCCCAGGCGTTGGCCGCCGAGGAACCGATCTGCGAACCGCGGGCGGCGGTGAAGCCGAGGAAACCACTGAGGCTGACCCGCGGGAACAGGTCGGCGGTGGCCACGCCGACGTTGGCCGTGGCCGCAGCCAGCTGGCGCTCGGCGCTGCGGATGTCCGGGCGGCGGCGCAGCAGCTCGCCGGGGTCGCCCACCGGCAAGGCCTTGGCGATGGCCGGCAGGGCCTTGGGCGACAGGTCCATGGTCATGGCGTCCGGGCGCTGGCCGAGCAGGGTGGCGATGCGGTTCTTCGCCCGTACCTGTTCGGCCTGCAATTGCGGCACGGTGGCTTCGACACCCGCCAGGCGGGCGTCGGCGCGGACCACGTCGAGCTCGTTGCCGACCCCGGTGTCGCGCAGGGTCACGGTGATGTCCCGCGACTGCTGTTGGGTCTTCAGGTTGGCCACGGCGATCTGCTCGCGCAGTTGCGCGCCGCGCAATTGACCGTAGGCGTCGACCAGCTCGGCGATCAGGCTGACCTGCAGTTGCTGCAGGTCGGCCTCTGCCGCCGCTTCCTGGGCTTCGCTGGCCTCGATCTGGCGCTGGATGCGGCCGAACAGGTCAAGCTCCCAGGCCATGTCCAGGCCCAGGTCATAGCGTTCGCTATTGACCCGGCGCTCGGTCTGGCCAGGGACCTGGCCCTTGCCCAGGTCGCTGCTGGCGCGGCTGGTGACCACGGGGATCTGGTCGTTGGACACGTCCTCGCGAATCGACCGCGCCGCTTTCAGGCGGGCGAAGGCCACGCGCAGGTCGCGGTTGCCGTCCAGCGATGCCTGCACCAGCTGGTTCAGCACCGGGTCGTCGAACTGTTTCCACCACACGCTCTCGAAGCGGCTGCGGTCATAGGCTTTGGCTTCAAGGCCGGCGTCCAGCTTGGCCGGTTCGGTCAGCGGGGCCTGGTAGTCCGGGCCCACCGCGCAGGCCGCCAGGGCCAGTGCCAGCAGGCTCGGGGTCAGGGGTTTGAGCAACTTCATGCATGGTTCTCCAGTGCCACGGCGTGCTCGGCCTTGCGGGCCTGGCGACGCTCGACGAAACGGCGGATCAGGAAGAAGAACACCGGGGTCAGGAACAGGCCGAACACGGTCACCCCGATCATCCCCGAGAACACCGCCACACCCATGGCGTGACGCATCTCGGCACCGGCGCCGGAGGAGAACACCAGCGGCACCACACCCATGATGAAGGCGATCGAGGTCATCAGGATCGGCCGCAGACGCAGACGGCAGGCTTCCAGTACCGCAGCCAGCGGGTCGAGGCCCTTGGCCTGTTCATCCTTGGCGAACTCGACGATCAGGATCGCGTTCTTGCACGCCAGGCCCACCAGTACGATCAGGCCGATCTGGGTGAAGATGTTGTTGTCGCCACCGGAGATGATCACCCCGGTGATGGCCGACAGCAGGGTCATCGGCACGATCAGGATCACCGCCAGCGGCAGGCTCCAGCTTTCGTACTGGGCGGCCAGCACCAGGAAGGCCAGCAGCACGCACAGCGGGAACACGAACAGCGCGGTATTGCCCGAGAGGATCTGCTGGTAGGTCAGGTCGGTCCACTCGAAGGTCATGCCGTTGGGCAGTTCCTCCTTGAGCAGCTTCTCGATCGCAGCCTCGGCCTGGCCGGAGCTGTAGCCGGGGGCTGCGGCACCGTTGATCTCGGCGGTGATGAAGCCGTTGTAGTGCATCACGCGGTCAGGCCCCGAGGTGTCGCTGACCTTGAGGAAGGTCGCCAGCGGGATCATCTCGCCCAGGTTGTTGCGCACCTTCAGCTGACCGATCTGTTCGGCGTCGAGGCGGAACTGCTGCTCGGCCTGGACGTTGACTTGGTAGGTACGGCCAAAGCGGTTGAAGTCGTTGGTGTACAGCGAGCCCAGGTAGACCTGCAGGGTGTCGAAGATGTCGTTGATCGCCACGCCATGGGTCTTGGCCTTTTCCCGGTCGATGGCGGCATCGACCTGCGGCACGTTGACCTGGTAGCTGGTGAACAGGCCCGCCAGTTCCGGCACGTTGTGGCTCTTGGCGATGATGTTCTGGGTTTCCTTGTACAGCGCTTCATAGCCCAGGTTGCCGCGGTCCTCGATCTGCAGGCGGAAGCCGCCGATGGTGCCCAGGCCTTGTACCGGCGGAGGCGGGAAGATCGCGATGTAGGCGTCCTGGATATCTGCGAACTGGGCGTTCAGCGCGGCGGCGATGGCTGCCGCCGACTGGCTCGGGTCCTTGCGCTCGTCGAACGGCTTGAGCGGGGTGAACACGATGCCGCTGTTCGGGCTGTTGGTGAAACCGTTGATCGACAGTCCCGGGAAGGCCACCGAGTCGGCCACGCCTGGCTGCTTGAGGGCGATCTCGCTCATCTTCTTGATCACCGCCTCGGTGCGGTCGAGGCTGGCGGCGTCAGGCAACTGGGCGAAGGCCACCAGGTACTGCTTGTCCTGGGACGGCACGAAGCCGGTCGGGGTGGACGAGAAGCCCAGGTAGGTCAGGCCCATCAGGCCGGCATACACGAACAGGGCGATACCGCTGGAACGGATGACCCGGCGCACGCCACCGACGTAGCCATGGCTGGCGCGGTCGAAGAAGCGGTTGAACGGGGCGAACAGCCAGCTGCCCAGCAGTTTTTCCAGGAACCGCGAGAAGCGGTCCTTGGGCGCGTGGTGGTCCTTGAGCAGCACGGCGGCCAGGGCCGGCGACAGGGTCAGCGAGTTGAACGCCGAGATCACGGTGGAGATGGCGATGGTCAGGGCGAACTGTTTGTAGAACTGACCGGTAAGGCCCGAGATGAACGCCGCCGGCACGAACACGGCGCACAGCACCAGTGCCGTGGCGATGATCGGCCCGGTTACTTCGCTCATGGCCTTCTGCGTGGCCTCGAGCGGTTTCAGGCCCAGCCCGATGTTGCGTTCGACGTTCTCCACCACGACGATGGCGTCGTCCACCACGATACCGATGGCCAGCACCAGGCCGAACAGCGATAGCGCGTTGAGCGAGAAACCGAACAGGTGCATCACCGCGAAGGTACCGATCAGCGACACCGGCACGGCCAGCAGCGGGATGATCGAGGCGCGCCAGGTCTGCAGGAACAGGATGACGACCAGCACCACCAGGACCAGCGCTTCGAACAGGGTGTGCACCACCGCCTCGATGGAGCCGCGGACGAACACCGTCGGGTCATAGACGATGCTGTAGTCCATGCCTTCGGGGAAGTCCTTCTTCAGCTCGGCCATCTTCGCCCGTACTTCGTCGGAGATCTCGATGGCGTTGGAGCCCGGGCGCTGGAAGATCGGGATGGCCACGGCCGGCTGGTTGTTCAGCAGCGAGCGCAAGGCGTACTGGCTGGAGCCGAGTTCGACCCGGGCGATGTCCTTCAGGCGGGTGATCTCGCCGTTGGCGCCGGCACGGATGATGATGTTCTCGAACTCTTCCTCGTTGACCAGGCGGCCCTGGGTGTTGATCGACAGCTGGAAGCTAGTCGAACCGGGGGCGGGCGGGGCGCCGAGCTGGCCGGCGGCGACCTGGCGGTTCTGCTCGCGAATGGCGGCCACCACGTCGCTGGCGGTCAGGTTGCGCGAGGCGGTCTTGTTCGGATCGAGCCACACGCGCAGCGAGTAGTCGCCCATGCCGAACAGCTGCACGTCACCCACGCCGCCCAGGCGCGCCAGCTCATCCTTGATGTTGAGGATGGCGTAGTTGGACAGGTAGAGCATGTCGTAGCGGTTGTCCGGCGAGGTCAGGTGCACGACCATGGTCAGGTCGGGCGAGGCCTTGTCGACGGTGATACCGATACGGGTCACTTCTTCCGGCAGCTTGGGCTGGGTGCGGGTCACGCGGTTCTGCACCTGCACCTGGGCGTTGTCCAGGTCGGTGCCCAGGGCGAAGGTGATGGTCAGGGTCAGCTTGCCGTCGGCGGTGGATTGCGAGGACATGTACAGCATGTTCTCGACACCGGTGATGGCTTGCTCAAGCGGCGCGGCGACGGTCTCGCCGATCACCTTGGGGTTGGCGCCGGGGAAGTTGGCGCGCACCACCACTGTGGGCGGCACCACTTCGGGGTATTCGCTGATCGGCAGCTGGAACAGCGAGATCGAACCCGCGATCAGCAGCACCAGCGACAGTACCGCGGCGAAGATCGGCCGGGTAATGAAGAATTTCGAAAAGTTCATCGGTGTTGTCCCTTAACCGCGCGGCGCTTGGGCGCTGGCGACTTTGACATTGGCGCCGGCAACCTTCGGTGCCGGGTTGCTGGCTTCCAGGGCCTGACGCTGCTGGGCGAGGGCGGCGAGAGTCTGCTCGCTGGCCATCGGCGTTTCCTCCGGGGTGACCGGCGAGCCAGGGCGCACGCGCTGCAGGCCCTTGACCACGATGCGGTCGTCCTTGCCCAGGCCGCTGCGCACGATGCGTAGGCCTTCGAGCTTGGGCCCCAGTTCCACGGCGCGGTAGGCGGCCTTGTTGTCCTTGTCCATGACCAGCACGAACTTCTTGCCAAGGTCGGTGCCGACCGCTTCGTCGTTGATCAGCACGGCGTCGTACTGGGCGCTGCCGACCAGCTTCAGGCGCGCGTACAGGCCGGGGGTGAACTGGCCGTCGCGGTTGTCGAACACGGCGCGGCCACGGATGGTGCCGGTGCGCGGGTTGACCTGGTTGTCGACGAAGTTCATCTGGCCCAGGTGCGGGTTGCCGGTCTCGTTGGTCAGGCCCAGGTACACCGGGGTGCTCTGGCCGCGCTGGCCGTCGCGGGCCAGCTGGCTGTACTTGAGGTACACGCGCTCGTCGGCGTCGAAGTAGGCGTAGACCTTGTCGGTGGAGACCACGCTGGTCAGCGGGGTGACGTCGGCCGTGACGATGTTGCCGGCGGTGAACTGGGCGCGGCTGACCCGGCCGCTGATCGGCGCGGTGACGCGGGTGAAGCTCAGGTTCAGGCGGGCCAGGTCGAGCTGGGCCTGGATCGCGTCGACCCCGGCGCGGGCTTCGGCGGCGGCGCTGGTGCGCGACTCGGCCAGTTCCGCGGAGATGGCGTTGCTGTCACGCAGGCGCTCGCCACGGCGGGCTTCGTTGGCGCTGCGGATGGCGGTGGCCTTGGCTTGTTGCAGCTGGGCTTCGAGGCGGCGGACTTCGGCCTGGAACGGGCGCGGGTCGATCTGGAACAGCAGGTCGCCTTTCTTCACCTGGGCGCCTTCGGTGAAGGCCACCAGGTCGACCTGGCCGGACACCCGTGGGCGTACCTCGACGGTTTCCGGTGCTTCGAGGCGGCCGGTGAACTCGTCCCATTCGTTGATCGGCTGTTCGATCACCTTGGCTACGCTGACTTTGGGCGCGGCGGGAGCCTGCACGGCGTCGGGGGTGCGACCGCAAGCGCTGAGCACCACCACTGCCAGGGCAGCGAGGGGGAAGCGCAAGGGTTTGAGTGAGTGATCCATGGAGAACTCCGCCGAGATATTAGTAGTGGGCGGAGTTTGAGTGTCTTGCGCGTGACGCACGAATCAAATGGAGCGAAGGTTATTATCACGGGCAATGATATGTCGGGTGCCATCATCAATCATGACGCATGGGCACCCATCAGGATTGCGCAGTCAGCGCGGCCCGCCAGCGGCCTTTTCACGCAACGCCTTGGTCACCTTGGCCTCGATCTCGTAGGCGGGGCCCTCCAGCGCCTGGTAGTCACGGGTGTACTGCTGGGCGAAGCCCTCGACGCCCAGCTCCTGATACTGCTGCACGTGCTTGAGCTCATGGGCCCACAACGCCACGTTGTCCTCGGCATCGCCGGGGCGGCGGAAGATGACCGTGTCGATCAGGGTCACGGCGTTGACGTCCGGGTTCTGCAGTAGTGCGTTGGCGGCGCTGATCTGCTGTTCGTTGCCGACCCGGTAACGTGCCGCGTCGAGCACGGCGAAGTCGTACCAGGGTTCGAGCTGGGCACGGATATGCAGGGGAATCGGCTGCGTGCCATTGGCGGTGGCTTCGTCGCGGGCCTGGCGCAGGGCGAACACCAGGCTGCCGGTGGCCATGCGCTCGACATCCTGCAGCACTTGGCCTCCTTGGTTGGGGTCGATGGGCGCGCAGAAGCACACCACCAGGCAGACCTGGTACTGCCCGGTCGGGCAGCTGTCCTGGGCGAAGGCGGGCAGGGTCATCAGCAACCCCAGCAGCGTGCTAGCGAACCTCATCGAAGACCTGCTCGACCAGCTTGCGGCTGGCGTCCAGCACCTGTGTCTGCACCGGTTCACTGGCCAGCATGCGCCCCACCACCAGCGCGCCGACACACTGGCTGAGCAAGGCCCAGGCCAGGTCGGGGTCATCCAGGGTTTCGCTCCAGGCCTGGTGCAACTCCAGCAGCCAGTGTTCGGCCTGTTCGCGCACCGGCCGTTCGGCGCGGGCGATCTCCACCCCCAGTGGCGGCAGCGGGCATCCACCTTCGGCATTGTGCAGGTGCGCCAGGCTCAGGTACTGGTCGAGCAGGCGCTTGAGCCGCGCACGATCGGTGCCACGTTCGACCAGGCGCGCCAGCGGGCTGTTGGCCAGTTCGCGGCGGACGATCTCGCTGAACAGGTCATCCTTGGACGGGAAGTGGTTGTAGAAGGCGCCGCCGGTCAGGCCGATGGCCTTCATCAGCCCGGCCACGCCAGTGGCGGCGAAACCGCCGCGCTTGGCCAGGGCGCCGCTGCTGGACAGCAGTTTTTCGCGGGTCTGTTGCTTGTGATCGGTGGCATAGCGCATGCGCGCAACCTCGTGGTGTGGGCTTGACGATGAGCAGATCGTAGCATAGCGTTCGTTTACTAAACGATCATTCATCAATGGAGCGGTCCATGGCAGAACAACAAAAAGTCGTGCTGGTGATCGGGGCAGGTGATGCCACCGGCGGCGAGATTGCCAAGCGTTTCGCCCGCGAGGGCTACATCGCCTGCGTGACCCGGCGCGAGGCGCAGAAGCTGCAGCCGCTGCTCGCCGAGATTCGCGCCGAGGGCGGCCAGGCCCATGGCTTTGGCTCGGATGCGCGCAAGGAAGAGGAGGTCGCCGAGCTGGTGGAGACCATCGAGCGCGATATCGGCCCGATCGAGGCGTTCGTCTTCAACATCGGCGCCAATGTGCCGTGCAGCATCCTCGAGGAAACCCCGCGCAAGTACTTCAAGATCTGGGAAATGGCCTGCTTCGCCGGCTTTCTAACCGCCCAGGCGGTCGCCCGGCGCATGGTCACCCGAGAGCGAGGCACCATCCTCTTTACCGGTGCCACCGCTGGCACCCGCGGCGCGGCCGGTTTCGCCGCCTTCGCCGGCGCCAAGCATGGCCTGCGCGCCCTGGCCCAGAGCATGGCGCGGGAACTGGGGCCGCGAAACATCCATGTCGGCCATGTGGTGGTCGATGGTGCCATCGACACCGCCTTCATCCGCGACAGCTTCCCTGAACGCTACGCGCTCAAGGACCAGGACGGCATCCTCGATCCTGCGCATATCGCCGACAGTTACTGGTTCCTGCATGCGCAACCGCGTGATGCCTGGACCTTCGAGCTGGACCTGCGCCCGTGGATGGAGCGCTGGTAAATCCCACCCTCATACAAGGATTGAATCATGAGCAAGACCGTCGAGTTCTTCCTGGACCTGGGCAGCCCTGCCACCTACCTGGCGTCCACCCAGCTACCCGCCCTGTGCGCGCGTCATGGGGCGCGGTTGGTGTACAAGCCGATTCTATTGGGTGGGGTGTTCCAGGCCACCGGCAATGCCTCGCCGGTAATGGTGCCGGCCAAGGGGCGCTATATGCGCATCGACCTCAAGCGCTATGCCGATCGCTATGGCGTGCCGCTGACCCTGCCGCCGGGGTTCCCGGTCAACACCCTGAACCTGATGCGCGGGCTGATCGGCATCCAGTTGTTTGCCGAAGAGCGTTTCGAGGGGCTGTTGAAGGTGTTGTTCGAAGGGCTGTTCGTGCACGGGCGCAATCTGGCAGATCCCGCGGTACTGGATGAAACCCTGGCTGCTGGTGGCTTCGAGGCCGAGATGTTCCATGAGCTGGCCGCCCGGCCCGAGGTCAAGGACGCCTTGCGCAAAGCCACCGAGGAAGCGGTCGAGCGCGGCTTGTTCGGGGCGCCGACGTTCTTTGTCGACGGGCAGATGTTCTTCGGCCAGGACCGCCTGGATTTCGTCGAGCAGGCCTTGGTCAGGCAGGCATGACTGGAAGCAGTCGCTCTATCTGCCTGCGTTCCCAAAGGCTCAGGTGATCGACCGGATTGGTGCCGTAGCGGTGCCAATCGTCCAGTGAGCCCAGCCGTCCATCCGGGCACTGGCAGTGGCTGCAGTGGGCCAATCCTTCGCTGTCCAGCACCAAGGTCAGGCGCCAGCCTTCGACCAGCACCTCGACTTGCCCGCCGCCCAGGCGGGCGACCGTCACCAGCGGGCGGACGCCAAGGGCGGCGTCACGCAGGCACTGGTAGGCCTCGCGGCTGGCGACGCTGGGCATGGCAGGTCAGAAGTTCGCCGGGGTGTTGGCGCTGATGATCTCGGCCTCGTCGGGGCCGATGTTCTTGAAGCTGTGGGGCAGGGTGGTGGGGATGTAGTAGCCGTCGCCGGCATTGAGAATGCTCACCTGGCCATCGACCCACAGTTCCAGGGTGCCACGGGTGACCAGGCCGCATTCCTCGCCTTCGGCATGCACGATCGGCTCGCCGGAGTCGGCGCCCGGTGCGTATAGCTCACGCAGCATGCGCATCTGCCGACCTTCGACGCTGGCGCCGACCAGCAGCATGCGCAGGCCGTTGCGGCCCAGGTCGGGCTGTTCGCCGCCACGGAACACATAGCGTTCCTCGCGCACCGGCTCATCGAAACTGAAGAACTCGGCCAGGGACATGGGGATCCCTTCGAGCAGTTTCTTCAGGGAGCTGACCGAAGGGCTGACCCGGTTCTGCTCGATCTGCGAGATGGTCGAGTTGGTCAGGCCGCTGCGGCGGGCCAGCTCCCGTTGGGAGAGGTTGTTGCGTTCACGCACCAGTTTGAGTCGTGTCCCCGTGTCCATAGCCGCCTTGTTTGCAGAGGTGTCAAAAATAATGGGCGAGGCATTAAAACACACTCTGCACGCTTGCGCGCTGTGCGCATCAGTGGCGCTGGTCAGACGCTGCCGGCCACAGCCCGACCAGCAGCAGCAGGGCGCCCACGGCCAGGAACGGCAGGCGCGGATCGAGGGCATAGACCAGGGCGCCGGCCAGCGGTCCGATTACCGCGCCCATGCCTTGGGCGGCGCCGATCGAACCAGCCGTCGCGCCCTGTTCGCTGGCGTGCATGGCATTGGCCGCCAGGGCCGAGAAGGCCGGGAACACGAAGCCCATGCCGAACGCGGCGACGAAGAACGCACCCCAAAGCCACGGCGCGCTGGTGGCCAGGGCCGCGGCGGCGAAACCAAGCCCGGATACGCAGGCGCCGACCTTGATCATCTTCAGAGGTGGCCATTCCAACTGGCGCAGGAACACCTGGGCCAGCATCAGTGCCACGCCCACGCTGGTCAAGGCGATGCCCGCGGCCTGGGCGGCGGCGCCGGCTTCGAGCTGCAGGCGGTCGAGGGCGAAGAAACCGACGGCGATCTGCGACACGGTGATGCTCAACATGGCGCTGAAGGCCACCAGCAAAGGCCTGCGCAGGCGCGGGTCGGACAGTCGCACCGGGTTGGGCGCATGGGCCTGGGCCAACGGCTGCGGCTTGAGCTTGAACAGCAGCACGACGAACGCCGTGGCCGGCAGCAGCGACAGCACATAGAACGGCATGCTCAGGCTGTAGCGCGACAGCAGTGCGGCCAGGGCCGGGCCCAGCACCAGGCCGACCGCGTTGGCCGCACCCAGCGAGGCCATGGCCCGCGCCCGGCGTTGCGGCTCGACGTGATCGGCGATCAGCGCGTTGCCGCCCACCGGCAGCGCGGCATAGAAGGCGCCGATCATGCCCCGCGCCAGCATCAGGCCGAAGAAGGCCAGGGTCGCGCCCGGCAGCCAGCGCAACGCGCCGTCGATGAACAGGCACAGCACCCAATAGGCCAGGGTGAAGCCGCCGCTGCCCAGCAGCAGTACCCGGCGCCGGCCAAGCCGATCGGCCAGGCGCCCCCAGGGCCGGGCCAGCAGCACCCAGACCACGCCGGCCACGGTCACCGCCGCGCCGGCCTGCCAGGTGGCCATGCCCAGCAAGCGGGCGATCGGGCCGATCAGGGCGACGAAAGCCATCATCGACATGGTGCAGGCCATGTTGGCCAGCATCAGCGGGCGCAGGTCCAGGGTGCTGGGCGGGCTGCTCACCGGGGCAAGCGTGGCAGGGTCCTTTGCAACGTTCATAAGGCAGTCCAGGGCAGTTCGACGAAATGAGCGCCGATGTTAGTAATTATTATTTACATTTGTCGAGCCCTGGCGGTGCTCACTCACCGCGACGCAACGGGCCTGGCCACATGCTACGCAAGACGCCGTCGCGACGCACCAGGCCATGCACCAAGGCCGCGCCCAGGTGCGCGAGCACCGTGGCGAACAGCAGGTAGCCGGCCCAGCCATGGGCCTGACGCAGCACGGCGTAGAGCTGCAGGTCGTGGGGGGCGATGGCGGGCAGTTGCAGCGGGCGGGGGTAGCCGCCTGCCGAGAGCATTGCCCAGCCGAGCAGCGGCATGGCCAGCATCAGCCCATACAGCAGCAGGTGCGAGGCGCCGGCGGCCAGGCGCTGCAGGGGAGGCAGGTCGCGAGGCAGCGGCGGGTGCGCCAGGCTCAGGCGCAGGACGATGCGCAGGACCACCAGCACCAGCAGGGCCAGGCCGGTGGCCTTGTGCAGCTCGACCAGCCAAGGGTGGCGGGGCGACAGGTCGGCGACCATGCTCACGCCGATGAACAGCATGGCCAGGATCAGCACGGCCATCAGCCAGTGCAGCAGCCGGGCCAGGGGGTGAAAGGCAGTGGCGCTCATGGGCGGGCTCCTTCGGTCAGCGACTCGTGGCTGCGGCGGTTGAACGACACCGAATAGGCGGCCGAGCGGGCGGCGAGGATCGGGTCGGCGGAGGGTTCGATGCCGTGGGGCAGGATCAGCGGGTCGAAGTTCAGGTCGCGGCAGGCGCCTTGCTCGGGGCCGTCGACCTGCTCCAGGACCAGGGTGCCGGCATCGAGGCTGCGGCGTTCGGCGGGCCAGGGCCGGGCAGGGTCGTCCACCGGGTCGCCGGGCTCGGCCAGGGTCAGGCGCAGGGTCCAGCGCAGCGGGCCCTGGGCCAGGCGTTGCTGCAGGTCGTGCTGCAGGAACTGCTTGTCGTCGACCTGGGCAGGCAAGGCGGCGTAAGCAGCCTGCGGCTCCAGTGCCCAGCGCACCGGGTGCGCCTGGCCGTTGGCATCGATCAGGCGGAAGGCGTTGATGCTGTTGTAGGCGGTGCTGGCGAAACTGTCGCTGGGCTTGTAGCTGGCCGCCCATTGGCGAAACGCCGCGCTCTCCGGGTGGGCGGCGAAGAAGGCTTGCAGCCTGGCAGGGTCGGGTTTGCCGGTGGCTGGGTCGGGGGCGCCGGCCAGGACCTGTTCATAGAAGCCTTCGACCGTGCTTACGGCCAGCACCGGCGGGTTGTTCATGCCGGTGCGCCAGACCTGGCCGTCGTCGCTGGTCAACTGCACCGCCAGGCTGCGCACCGGTATGGCGGTGTCCGGCGCGAATGGATTGGCGCCGCCGATGGCGAAGCGGCCGATCACCGGCACTTTCTGCTGGCTGAACACCCGGGCGCTGGACAGCGAGGCGGCCTGGCCGCTGGCCTGGAAGTAACCGCTGACACACAGGCCCTTGGCATGGTTCTTCCGGTAGCCGGGGTGGTGGCCGGCCTGGGCTTCGAAGGTGTCGATGATGCGTTGCGGGGTCAGCCTTGGCGCGCCGATCCAGCCGGCGGCGTAGGCGAAGCCCGCGCCCAGGGCGGCCAGCGTGGCAGCGATGGCGGCCAGGCGCAGGGCCTTGGCGGGGCCGTGCAAGGGAGTAGTCATGGGAACGGTCCGGTCAGGTGGAATGAACCGGTACGACGCAGGGGCAAACGATTTATTCCCGGCGGGGGAATAGATTCCGTGCCCGCGCGTCTGCCTTGTACACTGACAGCCCGCAGGGCCCCGGAACCCGACCATGCATGACCTGGACGACCAACAATGGCGCGAGCTGCTGCAGCGCCTGCGCCGCTTCGCCCTGTGGCTGACCCGCGAGCCCGGTACCGCCGACGACCTGGTCCAGGCCACGGTCGAGCGCGCCCTGAGTCGTCGCGGCCAGCAGCGTGATGCCGACAGCCTGCGCCCTTGGCTGTTCACCATCCTTTACCGGCTGTTCCTCGACGGCAAGCGCCGCGAGCGCCTGCACGCGCGCTGGCTGGCCTGGTTCGGCCGGGGCCAGGCCGAGGAGCCAGCGGGTGGCGAGATCGAGAGCATCGTGCTGGCCCAGGCCGACCTGCAGGCCTTCGCCCGCTTGTCGCCCGAGCAGCGGGCATTGCTGTTGCTGGTCAGTGTCGAAGGCTTGAGCTACAAGGAGGCGGCCGAGACGCTTGGCATCCCCATCGGCACCGTGATGTCGCGCCTGTCGCGTGCCCGTGCCGCCCTGCGTGAACTGACCGAGGGCAGCCCTACGCCCCCGGCCCTGCGGAGACTCAAATGACACGCCTGATCCCCACCGAGCACGAGTTGCACGCCTATGTCGACGAGCGCCTGGAGCCGGCGCGCCGGGCCGAGGTGGAGGCCTGGCTGGCCGCCAATCCGCAGGAGGCCGTGCGCATCGAGGCCTGGCGTGCCGATGCCCGGCGCCTGCGGGCGGCCCTGGCCGGCTTTGGCGAGCGGCCGAGCGATCCGCACCTTGACCTGGCGCCGCTGCGTCGCCGCCTGCGCCAGCGCCGGCAGCGTCGCCTGGCAGCAGCGGCGGTGCTGATGCTGGCGGTAGGCCTGGGCGGGCTTGGCGGCTGGCAGGCGCGCCAGGTAACGCTGTTCGCCGGCATGCTGCCCATGGCCGACGCGGTGCAGGCCCACAGGCTGTTCGCCGAGGCCAGCACGCTGGACATCGAGGCTCGCGACCCGGCACGCCTGCAGGCCTGGCTGGGCACTCACTTCAACCGCGTCGGCCGCCTGCCGGACCTGGCGGGCTATGGCTTCCAGCCAGTGGGGGCGCGGCTGTTGAGCAACGAGGCGGGGCCAGCGGCGTTGCTGGTGTTCGAGGATCGCCAGGGGCAGCGCATCAGCCTGTTCCTGCGCTCACCGGGCGAGCATTTCGAGCGCATGCCTACCGGCCAGCGCACCGACGGCCAGCTGGAGGCTCGCTACTGGTCCCATGGCGATTACAACTTTGCCCTGGTCAGCGCGGCGGACGATACCCGTGGCGAGCAACTGCGCCGGGCGTTGGGGGTCAGTCTGTAGGCGGCTTGGGAAGCGGTCGCCCGGGTGATCACAACACTATCCAAGCGTCCTTTCCATGGCGCCCACCACCAGACCTTCCATCAACCCGACCCCCTCGGCTTCACCCAGGCCCTTGCCGCGCAACATTCCGGGCAACTGGTTAAGCAGCGTTGCCAGCACATGCCCGGTGGCTGCCAGGGTTTCCCCGGCCAACCGCGCCTGCGGCGCAATCAGGCGCAGCAGCCCGGTTTCGTAGCGTTCGCGCAAACCCGCAAGGCGTGCCTGCTGGTCCTCGCTCAGGCAGCAGAAATCCCGCTCGGCCAGGCGAAACTGCAACGGCCGCTCGCCATGTAACTGCCAGTGCGCGGCGATCAGGCAGGCCAGCGCCGGCTTGCCCTGGGCCCGCGCCCGGCGGCCTTGGTCGAGGGTGGCCTGCAGCTCCTCGTACAACTCCTCGATAAGGTCGTACAGAAGGTCCTGCTTGCTGGGGAAGTGGTGGTACAGCGAGCCTGCGGTCAAGCCCACGTGCGCCGCCAGCTCACGCATGCTGACCTGGCCGAAGCCTTTTTCGGCGAACAGGGCCATGGCCCGGTCGCGCCGCTCCTCGAAATTGGCGCAGCGCAGCGCCGCAGTGACCGGGGCCATGGCGCGGTTCCTCTAGTAGGTGAAGAAGCCGCGGCCGCTCTTGCGCCCCAGGTAGCCGGCGGCAACCATCTCCTTGAGCAGCGGCGCGGGGCGGTACTTGCTGTCGTTGAAGCCTTCGTGGAAGGCCTCCATGATCGCCAGCAGCGTGTCCAGGCCCACCAGGTCGGCCAGGGCCAGCGGGCCGATCGGCTGGTTGCAGCCCAGGCGCATGCCGGTGTCGATGTCTTCGGCGCTGGCCAGGCCTTCCTGGAACACGAAGATTGCTTCGTTGATCATCGGCACCAGGATGCGGTTGACCACGAAGCCCGGGCGGTTGCCGGCGGTGATCGGGGTCTTGCCGAGCCGCTCTGTCACCAGCAATGCCTGGGCATAGGTCGCGTCGCTGGTCTGCAGGCCACGGATGATCTCGACCAGCGCCATCATCGGTACCGGGTTGAAGAAGTGCACGCCGATGAAGCGCTGCGGCTGCTCGATGCTGGCCGCCAGCTGGGTTACCGACAGCGACGAGGTGTTGGTGGCAATCAGGCACTCGGCGCCGACGTTGGCCGCCACCTGCTGCAGGATGCGCTGCTTGAGGGCGAGGTTTTCGGTGGCCGCCTCGATCACCAGCTGCGCGCTGGCCAGTTGGGCGTAGTCGGTGCTGGTGCGGATGCGCGCCTTGGCCGCGCTGGCCTTGTCGGCGTCGATGGTGCCCTTGCCGACCTGGCGCTCGAGGTTCTTGCCCAGGGTCGCCACGCCACGCTCCAGCGCGGCGTCGGAAACGTCCACCAGCAGGACCTGGTAGCCGGCCAGCGCGCACACTTGGGCGATGCCGTTGCCCATGGTGCCTGCGCCGATCACGGCGATCTGTTCGATGTTCATGCTGCTGACTCCTGTCAAACGCGTTCGAAGACGATGGCGATGCCTTGACCGCCGCCGATGCACATGGTGGCCAGGGCGTAGCGGCCCTGGACGCGGTGCAGTTCATGGATGGCCTTGGTGGCGATGATCGCGCCGGTGGCGCCGACCGGGTGGCCGAGGGAAATGCCCGAGCCGTTGGGGTTGACCTTTTCCGGGTCGAAGCCCAGGGCGCGGGCCACGGCACAGGCCTGGGAGGCGAAGGCTTCGTTGGACTCGATCACGTCCAGGTCGCTGACCTTCAGCCCGGCCTTCTCCAGCACCTTCTGCGTCGCCGGGATCGGGCCCAGGCCCATCAGCGCCGGTTCCACGCCGGCGTGGGCGTAGGCGACGATCCGCGCCAGCGGCTTGAGGCCCTGGCGGCGCACGGCGTCGCCGGTGGCCAGGACCAGGCCGGCGGCGCCGTCGTTGATGCTGCTGGCGTTGCCGGCGGTGACCGTGCCGTCCTTCTTGAACACCGGCTTCATGCCGGCCAGCTGTTCGGCGCTGGCGTCGGTGCGCACGTTCTCGTCCACGGCGAATTGCACGCTGCCTTTGCGGGTCTTGATCTCGATCGGCACGATCTGGCCGTCGAAGCGACCTTCGGCGATGGCGCGGGCGGCGCGGTGCTGGCTGGTCAGGGCGACCTCATCCTGCATCTCGCGGCTGATGCCATGGGCCGCCGCGACGTTCTCGGCGGTGATGCCCATGTGGAAGTGCTCGAACGGGTCCTGAAGAATGCCGACCATGTAGTCGATGCCTTGCAGGTCGCCCATGCGTGCACCCCAGCGCGCCTGCGGCAGCAGGTAGGGGCCGCGGCTCATGGCTTCGGCGCCGGCGGCCAGGGCGATGTCGCTGTCACCCAGCAGCAGGCCCTGGGCAGCCGAGACGATGGCCTGCAGGCCCGAGCCACACAGGCGGTTGACGCTGAACGCCGGGGTTTCCTTGGGAATGCCGGCGTTCATTGCCGCAACCCGGCCCAGGTAGGCATCGCGTGGTTCGGTGGGGATCACGTTGCCCATCACCACGTGGCCGATTTGCTCGGCGGCCACGCCCGAACGCTCGATGGCGGCGCGGGTGACCTGGGTGGCGAGGTCGGCCAGCGGCAGGTCCTTGAGCGAACCGCCGAAGCTGCCGATGGCCGAACGTACCGCACTGACGACGAAGATTTCTGTGCTGCTCATGGGGGCTCCGTATTCGAAGGCGTGGCGGGGCGCGGGAGGCTCTGCGAGAATGGCGCCCACACCCTGCGGGGGTGGATCGAGTCTAGGCAAAGGCCTGCGGGCGGCCTATGCCGGATCTGTTCAGACAACCTGGCATTTTTTGCCACTCAGCATAGACAGCGGACTTCTGCCATGCGCGATAGCGACACGGTCGCGGTGTACTTCCTCAATGCCATGGTCCACGCCCTGCGTGACCGGCCCCAGGCGCGCGACGCCCATCTGCGGGCAGTGGGCATCGACCCGCAGGTGCTGGCCGAGCCATTGGCCCGGGTGCCGGCCAAGGCCTTCGCCCAGCTGTGGCTGGCATTGATCGACGAGCTGCACGATGAGTTCTTCCAGCTCGACAGCCACGGCATGCCCCTGGGCAGCTTCGCCCTGATCTGCCGCGGGTTGATCCAGGAGCCGACCCTGGGCAAGGCGCTGCGCCAGTGCCTGGGCAGTTTCGCCCTGTTCCTGCGCGACCTGAACGGCCATGTCACGGTGCGTGGCGCGCGCACCGTGATCAGCGTGCAGTCGACCATCGCCGATCCGCTGACCCGGGTCTACGCCGAGGAAACCTACCTGGTGCTGGTGATCGGCCTGCTGTGCTGGCTGGCCGGCCGGCGCATCGCCATCGACCGTACCGAGCTGGCCCTGGCGCGTCCGGCGCAGGAGGATGACGCGTTGCTCTGGGGGCCGGACCTGCGCCTGGGCAGCGGGCGCACCGAGGTGGAGTTCGACAGCGCCTGGCTGCGCCTGCCGGTGGTGCAGGACCTGACGGCGCTGAAGGGCTTCCTGCGCAGTGCGCCGCAGGGGCTGGTGATCCGCTTTCGCAACCAGAATGGCCGGGTGGCGGAGGTCTATCGGCATTTGCGCGCCCTGCATTACGGGCAGTGGCCGACGCTCGACGCCATGGCCGCCCGGCAGAAGCTCAGCGCCAGCAGCTTTCGCCGCCAGCTGGAGCGCGAAGGGCGCTCCTATCAGCAGATCAAGGACGAGGTGCGCCGGGCAATGGCCTTCGAGCTGCTGCGCGAAGGCCACCTGAGCATCGCCGAGATCGCCGAGCACACCGGCTTCCAGGAGCCCAGCGCGTTTCACCGGGCGTTCAAGAAGTGGACCGGACAGAGCCCGGGCAGTTATCGGGCCAGGCGCGGCGCATCGGCTTGATGGTCGGTCAGTGCCGCAAGGGCTCGGGCCTGAACAACGGCTTCTTCATCACCGCTTTGATCCACACCACCGCGATCAGTGAAACCACCGCCAGCACCAGCCCGGCGGTGCCGTAGATCTTCAGGCTCATCTCGGGGCTGGGCGATGCGTTCCAGATCGC
Source organism: Pseudomonas sp. CCOS 191 (assembly GCF_001007005.1). Taxonomy (NCBI): domain Bacteria; kingdom Pseudomonadati; phylum Pseudomonadota; class Gammaproteobacteria; order Pseudomonadales; family Pseudomonadaceae; genus Pseudomonas; species Pseudomonas sp. CCOS 191. Next base: position 3,370,854 of record NZ_LN847264.1, on the reverse strand, counting down.
ATACAGCATGCCGCCGATGCCGAACAGCTGCGGCAACGGATAGAACGGTGTGCGGAACGGTCGCGCCAGGTGCGGGTAGCGACGGCGCAGGGCGATCACGTCCAGGTGCACGATGATGTAGGCCAGCAGCCAGGCCAGCGCGGCAGACAGCAGCAACAGGTTGATCGCCGCCGCGTCCTGGCCCATCAGCAGGATCGGCAGCCCGGTGATAGCCGCCACGAACAGCACCGCGACCCAGGGTGTGCGGGCGCGTGGGCTGAGCTGCTTGAACTGGGGGAACGCCTGGCCATTGCAAGCCATGCCGTAGAGCATGCGCGGGATGGCCGCCAGCGAGGTGTTGAGGGTGCTGCAGGTGGCGGTGACCGCGGCGATCACCAGGAACACTTCGCCGGTCTTGCCGAACACCGTGGTGGCGAACAGGTAATGGGGCAGGGCATCGTTGCCCAGCGCCTCGCGGGGTACCAAAAACAGCGCGCCCAGACCGTACAGGCCGATGGTGGCGAAGATCACGGTCAGGCCGATGATCATCGAGCGCGGGATGTTGCGCTCGGGCTTGCGGGTTTCTTCCACCAGCGAGCAGACGAACTCGGCGCCGACGAAGCCCCACACGGCCATGGCGGTCAGGGCCAGCACCCCGGCGCCCATGGGGTTCCAGTCGCCCTGCAGCAGGGTGGTGGTGACACCCTCGGCATGTCCTTCGCTGATCGCGGCAACCCCGAGGATCAGCAGCACGATGACCATGACCACGGCCATGGCGCTCTGCAGCTTGGCGAAGATGTCGATACCCATGAGGTTGAGGCCGGTAAACAGGGCGAGCACGCCAAAGGCCACCGAATACTGCGGGAATACCCCGGGGTAGACCTTGCCGACGATCAGGTCGAGCAGCAGCAGCTCGGCCGACAGCGCGAACATGGCCACCACTACATAGCCGGAGAAGGTCGCGAGGATGGCCGGGAAGTGCCCCAGCGCCACCTCGGTGTAGCTCGACAGGCTGCCGGCGCGCGGCACCAGCAGGGCCAGCTCCGAGAACGAGAACGCATAGCTCAGGGCCAGCAGGTAGGCCAGCCCCAGGGGCACGATGAAGCCCAGGCCGGCGGCGCCGACCCCCTGCAGCATCATCACCATCACCCCTTGCGACACAACCAGGCCGACGGCTACCGCCAGCAGCGATCCCAGCCCCAGGACCCGGCGAAAGCCGGCTTGATCGTGCTGCACGCTGGCAGGCACGGACGCACTTGCACTCATGACAGTTCCCCGCTCTTTGTTGTTTTAGTGCGCAGATACTGAGACAGGGTGGCAGGCGGGGAAATTAGTAAATATGTGGTTGCTGCAGAGGAAAAAGCTGGGCAGGTAGGGGCCTGCTGCGCAGCCCTCATGCTTGAGGTTTGCGCGGTCGGTGTGGGAGCCGGCTTGCCGGCGAAAGGGCCGCAGGGCGGCCCCGCTGCTCAGAATGTCGCCTTGACCTGCAAGCCGAGCACCAGCGCGTTGTCGATGTCCTTCCCGGAAAACGCCCCCGGCTCGACGATGTACTGCACGTCCGGGCGCAGGTTCAGCCACGGCGTGGCCTGGTAGCCGTAGCTCAGCTCGATCAGTTGCTCGGCGCTGTCGATGTCGGGGAATGGCTGGCCGGCATTGAATGCGGCAGCCTCGAGCACGTCGCGGCTGCGCGGGTTCGGCACTGCGCGCCCGTAACCCAGCGCCACGGTGTCCCGAGGCCGGCCCACGAACGGTTGGTACAGCACCACGCCGGCACCGTACCACCTGGTGAATGGCGAGGCGGCCTTGCTCGAGGCCGAGTACTGGCCGAAGGCGTGCAGGCTGCGCCCTGGCAATGCCGGGTCGTTCCACACGGCCTGGTCGACCAGCAGGTAATGGCCACCGCGACCGGCGACTTCCTCGCTGCTGCCGATGCGTTTCACGTTCGAGCTGTCGTAGTAGTAACCGACCTTGTACTCGCCCGGCAGCTCGCCACGCAGCTTGTACACCAGCTCCAGCGGGAGCACGGTGCCGGTGCTGTGCTTGGGCCCCAGGTGCCAGGCACGGCTGGAATTGCCGTTGCTCTCGGGGTCGACGTTGAACGCCGCCACGCGCAGTTGCCAGTCCGGCGCCAGGTCGTACTTGAGCCGCGCACCTAGGTGTGCGTTGGGGTAGTTGGTCCAGCCACTACCGCCGGACATGTTCAGCGGGTGGCCGCAGAAGCCGGCGTTCATGAAGTTGCACAGGATGCCGCTGTCCAGCCCGCCGAGGTCGTTGCCCATGGCCATGTAGCCGAGCTTGAGGTTCAGCGCAGGCGACAGGTTGCGCTCGTAGCTCAGTTCGGTGAGGCGGGTGTAGAGACCGCCGTAGTTTTCCTGGATCGGCAGGCGGTTGCCCACCAGGTCCTCCGAGGCGCTGTTGCCGCGGCGGTCGTTGATGGTCAGCTGGACCTTGCCGCCGTTGTCCAGGCCGTACAGCTTCGACAGGTCGAACTGCGCGCCCAGCTTGAGGTTCTGCGAGTAGCGGGCCGAACGGTGCAGGCCGCCGTGGGCGTTGTAGGCGGTCTCGCCGCTGTAGTCGCCGGTGAAGGTGATGCCGTCTGCCGCGAGCTGGTGGCGCAGGCCGCCCCAGTCACCGGTCAGGGTGTTGTCGGCGGCGAATGCAGTGGTGCTGGCAAGGGCAAGGAGCAGGGTGGGGGTGAGGCGTGAAACGGATGACATTGCAAAGTCTCGGGTGGTCTGAAAGGGCCTCATCGCCGGCAAGCCGGCTCCCACAGTGAGTGCGCGGACCCTGTGGGAGCCGGCTTGCCGGCGATACAGGCGACGCGATTTATGGCAGTGCGTACGCCATCACATAGTCACCGCGGTCGGTCGACTGGCGCGCCCCGCCGGCGGTGATCACCACGTACTGCTTGCCGGTCCTGGGCGACACATAGGTCATCGGGCCGCCCTGGCTGCCGACCGGCAGGCGGGCTTTCCAGATCTCGCTGCCGTTGCTGCTGTCGTAGGCGCGCAGGTAGAAGTCCTGGGTGCCGGCGATGAACACCAGGCCGCCCTGGGTGGACAGGGTGCCGCCGAGGGTCGGCAGGCCGATCTTGATCGGCAGGTGCATGCGGATGCCCAGGGGGCCGGTGTCCTCGACGGTGCCGACCGGCACCTGCCAGGCGACCTGGCGGGTCTTCATGTCGATGGCGGTCAGGGTGCCGAACGGCGGCGCCTGGCACGGGATGCCGGCCACCGACAGGAAGCGGTTCTTGTTCACCGCATACGGGGTGCCCTTGAGCGGCACCGCGCCCATACCGGTGTTCAGTGCTTCGCCACCGGCGGCGGCATCACCCTTGTTCTGCGACGGGATCATCTGGATCCACAGGCCCAGGCGCATGTCGTTGACGAAGATGAAACCATGTACCGGGTCGGTGGAAATGCTGCCCCAGTTCATCCCGCCCAGCGAGCCCGGGAAGCTCAGCGACAGGTCGGTGCCGGGCGCGGTGTAGAGGCCGTCGTAGCGCATCTTCTTGAAATCGATGCGGCACAGCAGCTGGTCATAGGGCGTGGCGCCCCACATGTCCGACTCGGTCAGGGTCTGCGCGCCGATCTGCGGCATGCCTACCGACTTCGGCTGGGTCGGCGAGTACGGCTCGTTGGGGATGTTGCTTGGCTTGACCGGCACTTCATCGACTTGCGTCAGTGGCTTGCCGGTGGCGCGGTCGAGCACGTAGATCTGCCCGGCCTTGGTGCCGATCACCACGGCCGGCACGCTGCTGCCGTCATCCTTGGTGAAGTCGATCAGGCTCGGCTGCATCGGCAGGTCGAAGTCCCAGAGGTCGTTGTGCACGGTCTGGTAGACCCACTTCTGGTTGCCGGTGGTGGCGTCCAGGGCCAGCACCGAGGCGCCGTAGGTGTGGTCGAGCCTGTTGCGCTCCACGCCGTAGATATCGGTGGACGAGGAGCCCATCGGCAGGAACACGGTGTTCATCGCCGGATCGTAGGACATCGGCGCCCAGCTGTTCGGGGTGCTGCGCACGTAGGTGCCGTCGCCCTGGGGGGCGGCGCGGTCCTGCGGGTTGCCAGGGTCGAAGGCCCAGCGCTGGGCCCCGCTGATCACGTCGAAGCCACGGATGACGCCGCCGGGCATGTCGGTCTGCACGTTGTCGGCCACGCGCCCGCCGACCACCACGGTGGTACCGGCCATCAGCGGTGCCGAGGACAGCTGGTAGTAGGAATCCGGGACATCGCCCAGGCCGGCCTTGAGGTCGACCTGGCCGTTGTCGCCGAAGCCCTGGCAGAACGCGCCGGTGTCGGCATCGACGGCGATCAGGCGGCCATCGATGGTGTTGGTCAGCAAGCGGCGCTGGCAGTTGGCGCCGGCCGGCACGCTGGCCAGGGTGACCGGTGAACTGTTCGGCTGGCTCGGTTGGGCGATCGGCGTGGTGGCGTCGAAGTAGGCCATGCCACGGCAACGCTGCCAGACCTTGGACTGGGCGTTGATGGCGTTCTTCCACAGCTGCTTGCCGGTGTCGGCGTCCAGCGCGATCAGGTTGTTGTGCGGGGTGCAGATGAACACCTTGTCGCCGACCTGCAGCGGGGTGAGCTGGTCTTCGGCGCCATTGCCGTCGCTGAGGGCGACATCGCCGGTGTGGTAGGTCCAGGCGACCTTGAGCTTGTCGACGTTGCCACGGTTGATCTGGTCCAGGGCGGCGAAACGGCTGCCGCCTTCGGTGTTGCCGTAGTGGGCCCAGTCCTTCTGCTGCTGGCCGGGCTCGACCGGGGTCAGGCCCGGGCCGTTGCCGGTGGGGGCGACGCTGGGGTGGGCAACGAACATGTTGCCGGCGGCGATGGCCAGGGCCACGGCCAGCACGCCGGCGATGCCATAGGCACCGCGCGCCTTGCGGCGCACCAGTTGCGGGTAAACCAGCGCCACCACCAGGCCGATGGCGGCGAACATGAACAGGCGCGAGAACAGCGGCCAGAACACCAGGCCGCTGTCGGCCACGGCCCAGATCGCGGTGCCGGCGAGGAACAGGGCGTACAGCCAGGCGCCGGCGGGCTTGCCTCGGGCGATGAGCAGGCCGGCGAGGGCCATGGCCAGGCCGCCGGTCAGGAAGTACCAGGAACCGCCCAGGCCGGCCAGCTTGACGCCGCCGGCGGCCAGAAGCAGGCCGAGCAGGGCGATGACAACGCCCAGGCCGACCAGGATGAAGGTTGAGGCGCCAGTGGCGCGGGGTGAGTCTTTCATGCCAGGGATCTCGCAGGTGGAATACCGGCAGTTTAATCCCTTAGCAAGCTAATTAACAAGTTAGTACATTTTAAATCGGGACCGATTGTCGCAGGTCGAGCAGCCGATTCATCAGCCGCTCCCTCGCAGCCACGCGCCAAAATGAACTCAGGCCTGCAACCCTTCCATCAGGCAGCGCAACGCCCCTTTCACGCGCTCGGCGGCCGCCTGCGGATCGTCCTGGGCGATCACCCAGATACCGCTGTCGCCCATGGCGCCGTTGAGCAGGTGGGCCATGGCCACGGCATCGAAGGCGCGCAACCTGCCGGCCTGCTGCAGCTCGACCAAGCCCTGGGCCATGGGGCCGATGTAGCTGGCCTCTTCCATCTCGCGCAGGCGCGGGCCGAGCACGCCGGGCGCATCCTGCAACAGGATGCGCCGCAGCGCTGGTTCATGCAGCAGGTCGTAGTAGTACAGGCAGGTGTCGATATAGCCCTCCCACGGATCGGCGTGGGTGGCGTAGCGGGCATCGATGGCCTGGTTGATCTCGTCGAGCAGGTGCTGCACCACCGCGGTGAACAGCCCGGCCTTGCCGCCGAAGTGGTGGTGCAGGGCGCCGCGGGTGAGGTCGGCTTCAGCGCACAGTTCGTCCATCACCACGGCGGCAAAGCCTTTTTCGGCGAACTGGCGGCGGGCAACGGCGATCAGCCTTTCGGTGGTGTCCGCGCTCATGGCGGCGCGGCTGCGGCGAGGGGTGGGCATTGAGGCTCCGATGAAAAAAGGCGATGCGCGCAAATTAGCATACGTTGCGTATGTCAATAAATGGCATTAGCATACGCGGCGTATGTCAATTGGAGATTGTCACCGTGTCTGCCCCCGTTTCGCGTAAACCCACTGCCTGGCTGGGCGAGCTGCCGGGCCTGCTGCGCCTGGCGCTGCCGCTGGTGCTGGGCCTGTCGGCGGCCGAGCTGATCAGCCTGACCGACACCGTGCTGCTGGCTTCGCTGGGCACGCTGGTGCTGGCCTGTGTCGCGCTGACCAGCAGTGCCGGGCTGATTTTCCATGCCGGGCTGTACGGCATGCTCGCCACCCTCAGCGTGCGCGTCGGCCACGCCTTCGGCGCCGATGATCCGGGCGAAGTGGCGCGCACGCTGCGTGGCGGCCTCGGCTATGGGTTGCTGGTCGGCATCCTCGGTTGCCTGGCCATGCTGGCCACGTTGCCGCTGGTGCAATGGCTGGGCGTGCCGCTGCCGGACGTGGCCCTGCTGACGCCGTACTGGCAGGCCATGGCGGTGTTCCTGATTCCGTACTGCCTGGCGGTGGTGTTCAAGGACGTGCTGGAGGCCATCGGCCGGCCCTGGGTGGCCGTACTGCTGGTGATGAGCGCGGTGCTGTTCAACCTGCCGCTGAGCTATGGCCTGATCCATGGGCATTTCGGCTTGCCGGCGCTGGGGTTGCTGGGTGCGGGCATCGCCGGGGTGATCGCCGAGTCGCTGGCGGTGGTGCTGGCCCTGGCCTATTGGCGGATGGCGCCGTCGTTGGCGCGCTATCGCCAGGCGCCACAGGGGCCGCGCTTGTCCTGGCGCACGCTGCTTGGCGAGGGCTGGCCACTGGGGCTGGGCTACCTGGCCGAGGCCGGCGCGGTGGTGATCGCGGCGTGGATGCTCGGCTGGCTGGGCAATGCCGCACTGGCCGCCAACCAGGTGGTGCAGTCGATCGGCGCGCTGCTATACATGCTGCCGCTGGGCATGGCCGCAGCGGTGAGCATTCGCATCAGCCAGGCCCAGGGCCGCGGCGAGACGGCGCGCATCTGCGCCATCGGCAGCGCCACCTTCGCCAGCGTCACCGCCTGGATGCTGGTGGCAACCGTGCTGCTGGCGCTGTTCGGGCGGCGCATCGCCGAGGCCATGAGCGACGACCCGCAGGTAATCGCCATCGCCGTGCCGATGTTCGTGGTGGTCGCGGCGATGCAGGTGGCCGACGGCCTGCAATCCACCGCGCTGGGCGCCTTGCGTGGCCTGCAGGACTACCGCTGGCCGGTGGGGGTGACCTTGGTCAGCTACTGGTTGCTGGCGCTGCCGATGAGCTACTGGCTGGCCTTCCATTCCGCGCTGGGCCCGGTGGGTGTGTGGGTGGGCTTCGCCTGTGGCCTGGCCGTGTCGGCGGTGCTGCTGCCGTGGCGTTTCTATCGCCTGCAGGCAAAGCCGCTCACCGCGGCACTGGTTCAGCCCTGATAGAACACCGCCAGCCACACCGTGGCCACGCCGGGCTCGGTCCACTCCACGCGGTGGCGGCAGCGGGGCGGGATGTCCAGGTGGTCGCCTGCACGCAGCACGCGGGTGTGCGCCTCGTGCTCCAGGCGCAGCCCGGCGCTGCCGCTGAGCACCAGCACCCATTCGCCTTCGGCCTGGTCGTACCAGAACCCCTCAGGGCTGGCCTGGCCGCTGGAGACGATGCGTTCGATGCGCAGGCCCGGGCGGCGCAGCAGGTCGGTGAATTGCTCATCGGCCTCGGGGGCCAGCGGCGGCAGGGCGGTGAACAGGTTGTCTGGCATGGGACGGCTCGCGAGAGGTTGATTGCAGAGGGGCAATTGTAGGAAGGTTTCGGCTTTTGCCCCACGGAAAACCACGATGGACAAGCTGCTGGCGATCAAGGTGTTCATGGCCACCGCCGAGACCGGGGGCTTTTCCGCCGCCGCGCGCAGGCTGGGGGTGGCGACGTCTTCGGTGACCCGCCAGGTCGATGCCCTCGAACAGGCGCTCGGGGCCAGCCTGCTCAACCGCTCCACCCGCCAGGTCAGCCTGACCGAGGCCGGCGCCAGCTACTACCAGCGCGCCCGCGAGATCCTCGAGGCGTTGGCCGAAGCCGACGCCAGCGTCGCCGACCGGGGCGAGGAGCCGGTGGGGGTGCTGCGCCTGTGTCTGCCCGTGGAGTTCGGCCGGCGAGTGATTGCCCCGCACCTGGGGGCGTTTCTCGCCCGTCACCCCGCCCTGGAGCTGGACATCGACCTCAGCGACCGCTTCGACGACCTGCTCGACGGGCGCTACGATCTGACCATCCGCCTGGGCGAACCGGCGCCCGGCGATGAACTGGTGTGCCGGCCGCTGGGCCGCTTCGAGCGTTGGCTGGTGGCAAGCCCGGCGTACCTGCGCCAGCACCCGCCGCTCGGCGAACCGCGGCAACTGGCCGATCACGCCTGCCTGCGTTTTCGTTACGGCCAGTCGGCGCGGCCCTGGCGCCTGACCCAGGGCGAGCAATGCCTGGAACTGGATATCAGCGGCCCGCTGCGCAGCGCCAATGCCGACCTGCTGCGCGAGGCGGCGATCGCTGGCAGCGGGGTGGCGTTGCTGGCCGACTGGCTGGTGCGCGAGGATGTCGAGGCCGGGCGCCTGCAACGGCTGTTCGCCGACTGGACGGTGAGTCCGGGCAATGCCAGCGCCAGCATCAACGCCTTGTACTTGCCCAATCACCGTGGTTCGCGACGGGTGATGGCATTCGTCGCCTTCTGTGAGGGGCTGCTGGCGGACTGAGGCGTTGCGTGCCGCGCAAAGGCCTGTTGCGCGGGCGATGGATTCTCGCCGGGGCGAATGTCCGTCACCCTTCGCGCACATCCTTTCGCAAGCCGAGGCACCCTCGAATGAATCCCTCCCTCGCCGTTGCCCAGCCAGCGGTCCCAGGCCTGAGCCGGGCCCTGGTGACGTTACTGGCCTTCTGCTGCGGCGCCATCGTCGCCAACATCTACTATGCCCAACCCATCGTCGGCCTGATCGCCCCGGACGTTGGCCTCTCCACCGAGCGGGCCGGCCTGATCGTGTCCCTGACCCAGATCGGCTACGCCCTGGGCCTGTTGTTCCTGGTGCCGCTGGCCGACCTGCTGGAGAACCGCCGGCTGATGGTCGCCACGGCGGTGCTGGCCGCCGGCAGCCTGTTGCTGGCCGGCACCAGCGGCCATGGGCAGGGCGAGGTGTTCCTGCTGTACGCACTGTTGATCGGCTTCAGTTCGGTGGCGGTGCAGATGCTGATACCGCTGGCGGCGCATCTGGCGCCGGAGCGCGAGCGTGGCAGGGTGGTCGGCAACATCATGGGTGGGTTGCTGCTGGGGATCCTCCTGGCGCGTCCACTGGCAAGCCTGGTGGCGGATCATTTCGGCTGGCGTGCGGTGTTTGTCGGTGCCGCGGGGTTGATGCTGGCGATCATCCTGCTGCTGGCGTCGACCCTGCCGCGCCGAGTCCCCGAGCACAAGGCCAGCTATGCCGGGTTGATGGCCTCTTTGCTGGTGCTGTTGCGCCGCTATCCGGCGTTGCGCCAGCGGGCGTTGTACCAGGCGCTGATGTTCGCAGCGTTCAGTCTGTACTGGACGGCGGTGCCGCTGGCGCTGGCCGGTGAGCATGGCTTGTCGCAGAGCCAGATCGCGCTGTTCGCCCTGGTCGGGGCGGTGGGCGCGGTAGCGGCACCGTTGGCCGGGCGGTTGGCCGATGCCGGGCATGGACGGCGCGCTTCGTTGCTGGCGATGAGCCTGGCGCCGCTGGCGTTGCTCGGCGGCCTGAGTGCCGCGGGCATGAGCGTGATCGGCCTGGGGCTGACCGGGGTGCTGCTGGATTTTGCCGTGCAGATGAACCTGGTCATCGGCCAGCGCGAGGTGTACGCGCTGGATCCGGCCAGCCGTGGCCGCTTGAATGCCCTGTACATGACCAGCATCTTCCTTGGCGGCGCCGTGGGTTCGGCGCTGGCCAGCGGGGTGTATGCGCAGTTCGGCTGGCACGGGGTGGCGCTGTTGGGGGCGGGATTGCCGGCGGTGGCGCTGGTGATGTTCCTGATCGTTTCCCGGCGCTGATCCCGGGTGTTTATCGTCCCAGCGGCAGGGCCACGCCGATCAGCGCAAACAGGCCGCCACAAGCGCGGTTGAACCCCCGGCCACCCTTGGCCAACCATGGCCGGATGCGAAATGCCAGGCGCGCAAGCAGGTACTCCACCAGGCACTCGACACTGGCGAAGGTCGCCGCCATCACCACGAACTGCAGCAGCAGGCCGCGCTGCGGGTCGATGAATTGCGGCAGGAACGCGCCATAGAACAACAGCACCTTGGGGTTGGCCAGCGCCGACAGGCAGCCCTGGCGGAACAGCCCGGCATTGCTCAGCGCGGTACTGCCGCGGGGCAACTCGAGATGCAGCGCCGGGGTGCGCCACAGCTGGATCCCCAGCCACACCAGATAGGCCCCGCCCACCCACTTGAGCACCGTCAGCACCGAGGCCGAGGCCTGCAGCAGGGCGCTCAGGCCGAACATGGTCAGGGCGATCAGGGCGCTGAAACCGAACACCCCGCCGCAGATGGTGAACAGCGTGCGCCGGGCGCCGTACAGCGCGCCATGGGTCAGGGCCAGCAGGCTGTTGGGGCCTGGGGTCAGTGACAGGCCGATGCTGGCGAGCAGGTAGATGAGCCAGGTGTCGAGTGCCATGGGTATGCCTTGTCGGTGGTGAGGGCGCCAGTGTAGGGCAGGGTTGCGGGAATACAGGGTAGTATTTGGACAAATAAAGGTCATATTCGGACATTGCCATGACACCCGACCTGCGTCTGCTGATCCTGCCGCTGCCGGAATTCGCCTTGCTGCCCTTTGGCGCCTTCCTCGACAAGCTGCGCTTTTCCGCCGACGACGAGGACTACAGCCGCCAGCGCTACTGCCGCTGGACCGTGATCGGCCTGGACCTGGCGCCTGTGCCTTCCAGCAGCGGGGCCATGCTGCAGGTGGAGGCGACGCCTGCGCAGGTCGACTGGAGCGCCTACGACCATCTGGTGCTGTTCGGCGGGCGCAATGCCAGCGCCACGGCGGCCTTGGCGCCGCGCTACCGGGCCTTGCTGAAACAGGCGGCCAAGGCGGGGGTGAAGCTGGTCTGCGTCGACAATGCGGCTTTCCTGCTGGCGGCCTGTGGCCTGTTGGACGGTCATCAGGTGGTGGTGCACTGGCGTCATGAGGCGGAGTTTCGCGTGGCGTTTCCCCGTGTGCGGTTGCTGACCGGTCAGTTGTATTGCTTCGACGGCAGCCGTATCACCTGCGCCGGCGGCACGGCGGCCATCGATCTGGCGGTAGAGCTGATTGCCCGTGCCAGCGGTCGCGCCCGGGCGCTCAAGGGCCTGGCCGACATGCTGGTGGATGAAAGCCGCGACAGTCGCCACGCCTTGCGCTCGCTGGAGGCCGGCGCCGGGGAGGGGCGCCAGGTGCAACGGGCCATGGCGCTGATGCGCCATCACCTGGCGGCGCGGCTGCCGGTGGAGGCGCTGGCGGCGGAGCTGGGGATCAGCCGGCGCCAGCTCGACCGCCAGTTCCAGGCCTGCCATGGCATGAGCGCCAAGGCCTGGTGGCAGGAGCTGCGCCTGCAGCAGGCGCGCTGGCGGTTGCTCAACTCCAGCCACAGCCTGGCGCAGATCGCCGATGAAGTGGGCATGGGCGATGCCAGTTACCTGGGCAAGTGGGTGCGGCGGCGCTTCGGTTGTACGGCGCTGGCGCTGCGCAGGTCATGAGATCGCGGGGCCGCGAAGACCTCAAGCCTTGCGCTGTTTCTGTGGGAGCTGGCTTGCCAGCGATGGGCCGCAGCGCGGCCCCAATACAAGTAAGTTGTTCCTGCAGGGCAATAGCCCGCCTGAAGCGCTCTACTGTGGCGTACCGAACAACCCCGTCCAGTAGATCCCCGCGTCGCTCTTCGGGTCCACCGCATACGCCGCCCCCAGTTCACGGAAGTCCGCGTTCATCAGCGTGGCGCAGTGCCCGGGGCTGGCCAGCCAGCCATCGACCACCTTGCGCGCGGTATCGCGCCCGGCGGCGATGTTCTCGCCGATCTGCCGGTACAGGTAGCCGGCCAGCTCCGCGCGGTCGCCCGGAGTGCGGCCATCGCGGTCGATATGGTCGAAGAAGTTCTGGTTGGCCATGGCCCGGGTGTGGTTGGCGGCGACGCCGGCCAGGGTCGCGCTCCAGGCCAGCGCCGGGGCAGCGGGGTAGGGCTGGCCGCCGCACTGGCGCGGCAGGTTGCGCGCGGCGTTGATCTCCTGCAGCAGCTTCTGCCCTTCGGCCTGCCAGTCGCCCAGGCGCCCGCTGAGCAGCGGGCGGGCCAGGACGATGCGCCAGTCGCGATCTTCCTGGCTGACACCGATATCGACGAACTGCGGGTCGAGCACTACCTGGCAGAAGCTCTCCTCGATGGCTTTCATCGCCGCCTTGGCATCCCGTGGGCCGGACAGGCTGATGGCCTGCACGTTGACCATCGGGTAGGCGGCGCGGGTCATGGCCTGCTGCAGGTCGCGGGTGCCCTCCGGCGACAGCGCCAGGCGGGTGTCGCTGTTGAGCGGCGGCAGCTCCAGCGAAGCCTCGCCGCCGCAGCGCTGGGCCTGGCTGCGGTAGACGTTGATCGTATCGATCAGTTGCGCTTCTTCGCCGGCGTGCGCCTGGCTGCCGGTGGCGGCAAGCAGGCCCAGCGTCAGGCCGAGGCAGGCAACGGATGGGACGCGCATGTGGATCTCCCTGTAACTGGCAGCGTCTGGATCTGCGCTGCCCATCCTACACAAGCGCAAGGCTTTTGGCCCGGCCCTGTGCGCTATGAAAACCAAGCCTTGGCAATCGCTTGCAGTCGGCAAAAGAGGGGGTAGACCGCTGGTCGGCAAAAAAGTGCGGTTGTTTGGTAATAATTCGCACTATCGGCTAGAAACACTACTCAGTCACCTCAAGTTTCTCATACGCCAGGACGGCCCTGATCTTCCCCGGGAGCCCTCCATGACACGTGCCTGCCCGTATCAATCGACCCTCCTTGCGCTGTGCTGTTCCGTTGCCGTCAGCGCCCATGGCGCAGATGGCGCCATCGAGCTGGATGCCACCGCCATCAACGCCGAGGCGCTCAAGGCGCCTGCCGGTGAACTGCCCGAACCCTATGCCGGCGGCCAGGTGGCCCGTGGCGGGCAGATGGGCGTGCTGGGCAACCAGGACATGATGGACGTGCCGTTCACCATGACCAGCTACACCGCGCAGCTGATCGAGGAGCAGCAGGCCGAGGACATCGGCGATGTGCTGCTCAACGACCCGTCGGTGCGCCAGTCGTTCGGCTTTGGCAACCAGTCCCAGGTTTTCGTCATCCGTGGCCTGCCGCTCAATGGCGACGACGTGGCGTTCAACGGCCTGTACGGCGTGCTGCCGCGGCAGATGATTTCCACCGATGCGGTGGAGCGGGTCGAGGTGTTCAAGGGGCCCAATGCCTTTCTCAACGGCGCAAGCCCGACCGGCACGGGCCTGGGCGGCAACGTCAACCTGCAACCCAAGCGCGCCGGCGATACGCCGACCCGCCGCTACACCCAGGACATCAGCAGTGACGGGCGCATCGGCGAGCACCTGGACATTGGCCAGCGCTTCGGCGCGGACAATCGCTTCGGCGTGCGCCTGAACCTCTCGCAGCGCGAGGGCGAGACGGCGGTCGACGACCAGGACCAGCGCAGCAAGCTGTTCGTCGCCGGGCTCGACTACCGTGGCGACAACCTCCGGGTGTCGGGTGATTTCGGCTACCAGAAGCAGCGGGTCAACCATATGCGCAACTCAGTGCGCCTGGGCGCCGGCCTGACCGATATCCCCCATGCGCCGGACGCCGACCACAACTACGGCCAGGACTGGGCCTGGACCGAGACCGAGGACACCTTCGGCATGCTCCGCGGCGACTACGACTTCAACGACAACTGGAGCGGCTACCTGGCCGGGGGCGTCAAGCATACCCACGAGAACGGCTTCTACGGCACGCCGATCCTCACCGACGCGGCCAGCGGCGACGCCACCATCGGCGGCTCGAAGATCCCCCACAACGAGGACAACACCACCTTCATGGGCGGCATCAATGGCCGCTTCCAGACAGGGCCCGTCAGCCATCAGCTGAACATCGGCGCGGCGAGCATCTGGACCCAGCAGGAGAACGCCTTCGTCTTCTACAACTCGCAGGCCACCAATATCTACCGCACCGACCCGTTGCCCAAACCGACCACGCCGACCTTCGTCGGCGGCAAGCTGGACGACCCCGGCGTGACCGGCAAGACCCGCAACCGCAGCATCGCGCTGTCCGACACCGTGGGCCTGTTCGATGACACCCTGCTGCTCACCGTGGGCGTGCGGCGCCAGCAATTGCGCGTGGAGGGCTATGCCTACGACGGGCCGGGCCCGGACCTGGGACGCAACGCCTTCTATGACGAGGCGGTCACCACGCCGGTGTACGGCATCGTCTACAAGCTCAATCCATCGGTCTCGCTGTATGCCAACCGCATCGAGGGCCTGGCCCAGGGCGCCACGGCGTCGGGGCAGGTGATCAACGTCGGCGAGGTGTTCCCGCCGGCCAAGACCAAGCAGGTGGAGGCGGGGGTCAAGCTCGATTACCAGACCTTCGGCGCCAACCTGGCGGTGTTCCGCATCGAGCGGCCCACCGATGGCTTCGTCGACGGCAATGTGTTCGTCCAGGATGGCGAACAGGTCAACAAGGGGCTTGAGCTCAGTGTTTTCGGTGAGCCGCTGCCGGGGCTGCGGTTGATGGCCGGTGGCACGCGCATGGACACCGAGCTGAAGAACACCCAGGGCGGCACGGCCGATGGCAACCACGCGGTAGGCGTGCCGACCTTCCAGCTCAATGCCAGTGTCGATTGGGATGTGCCGGGGCTGGAAGGCGTGGCGCTCAATGCGCGCATGCTGCGCACCGGCGGGCAGTACGCCAACCCGGCCAACACCCTGAGCCTGCCGACCTGGAACCGTTTCGACGTTGGCGCGCGCTATCGTTTCAAGGTGCAGGAAAAGGCGGTGACCCTGCGGGTCAACGTGGAGAACCTGACGGACAAGAACTACTGGGCGTCGGCCAATGGGGGGTATTTGACCCAGGGCGACCCGAGGCTGGTGAAGTTCTCGGGGACCCTGGATTTTTGAAGCCTGTGCCGGCGGCGTGCCTTACCAGAGCGCTACTGCCGCCGCGCCGATCACCCGGCCAAACACCGCCAGCGCCGTGTCCACGTCCGCTTCGCTGGTGTAGCGCCCGACGCTCAGGCGCACGCTGTTGCGCGCCTGGCGCTCGTCGAGGCCGAGGGCCAGCAGCACGTGGGACGCCGCATTGCTCGCCGAGTTGCACGCCGAAGTGCTCGACAGCGCCAGCTCGCCCGCCAGGGCCAGGCTGTTGAAGCCCTTGGCATCGATGCACAGGTTGAGGGTGTGGGGAATGCGTTGCTCCGCGCAGCCATTGAGCGTCACCCCCGGCATTGCCAGCAGGCCGTCGCGCAAGCGCCGGGCGAGTTGCTCCAGGCGTTGATACTCCGCCGCGCCGGGCTGGCCGGCCAGGGCGAAGGCGCTGCCCATGCCGACGATCTGGTGGGTGGCCAGGGTGCCAGAGCGCAGGCCGCGCTCATGGCCGCCGCCGTGCATCTGCGCACGCATTGCCGGGCGCGCGCGGGGGCCGACGTAGAGGGCACCGATGCCCTTGGGGCCATAGACCTTGTGCGCCGAGAACGACATCAGGTCGACCGCCTGCTGCGCCAGGTCGATCCGAACCTTGCCCACTGCCTGCGCCGCATCCACGTGCAAAAGCGCACCGTGTTCGCGGACGATTGCACCGATAGCGGCAAAGTCGGTCACCGTGCCCAGTTCGTTATTCACCGCCATCAGCGACACCAGGCGGGTGTCCGGGCGCAGCGCGGCCTGGACCGCTTCCGGCTGGATCAACCCTTGGGCATCCGGGGCCAGGCGGGTCACTGCCCAGCCCAGGCGCTCCAGCTCGGCGGCGGTGTCGAGGATGGCCTTGTGCTCGATCTGGCTGGTGATCACATGCCCCGGCTGCGCGCAACCTTGGGCGATGCCCTTGAGCGCGAGGTTGTTGGATTCGGTGGCGCCGGAGGTCCAGACCAGCTCGTCGGGCTGCGCGCCAACCTGCACGGCCACCTGGTGGCGGGCATGCTCGACGGCTTCGCGGGCCGCCTGGCCGTGGAAATGGCCGCTGGAGGCAGGGTTGCCGAAGTTCGCCTCACGGCCCAGGCAGGTGAGCATGGCGGCGATGACCTGGTCATCGACCGGTGTGGTGGCGGCGTAATCGAAGTAGAGCGGGGTGCTGGGCATGATCAAGGGCGGGTCCGTGCGTGGACGCCGCCTGTCGGCATCCATGGACTCATGCTAGGGAAATGGCGATATGAATGTTTTCCAATTTTGCCAACGTGTGGGGTTTCCAGAAAAAACTTCTACTCGTTGGTTGCGTATCTGTAGAAATATTTTCTTTGTGTGTCAAAGCCACTGCCACGGCGCCTGTTTGGTGACCATCACCAGCACGATCAGGAACATACCGGCAAACCCTGCGACCCCCATCCACAGCCAGGGACGGTACAGCTGTTGGTAGGCCTCGCCCAGCGCCGTACCGTTGTCGGCTGCCTGGGCGGCGAGGCGCTGCATGCGCGTCTGCAACAGCAGCACAGGCAGCCATAGGGCGCCGACCGCGAAGAAGATCAGCAGCGCGGCCCGTAGCCAGTCGGCGGACCAGGGCATGCCGGTCATGCTGACCATGGCGTAGCCGGTCAGCAACTGCAGCACGCCCGCCGGCGTGGTGATCCAGGCATCGAAGCGCACCACCATCCTGGCCACCGCAGCGATCACCCGTGGATCGCGGCTGCGGTTGGCGGCGATCAGGTACAGGTACGAGCCCATGCCGAAGCCGAAGAGAAACACTGCGGCGATGATGTGCAGGTACTTGAGCAGCAGGTAGCTCATCTCAGCCCCGTCCGTGCTGGAAACTGACGCTGTAGCGCACCTTGTCCGGCTCGCCGATGGCCGCCAGGTACTGTTCGACGCTGATCTCGCCGACGCAGGGGCGGGCGCCCGGTTCAGGCCGGTAGCCTTCGACGACCCTGGCCATCAGCGCCACTGCCGCACAGCTGGGGATCTCCGGGCCCTTGTCGTCGCTGGCGCTGACCTGGGCCTGCAGGCGCAGTGGCTGGCCTTGCAGGTCCAGGCCGCGAACGTCGAGGTACATCGCGCTCTTGCCATCGCCCCAGCGTTCGAAACGGCTGCCCAGCCGATGCAGGCGCCGCGCCCAGGGCAGCGGGTCGCGCACCAGGCCGTACTTGACCAGCAACGCCAGTGCCGCATTGGCCAGGCCGCCGAGCATCAGCCCGGATCCGGCCTTGAACGCCAGGTCACGGGCGCCGTAGCGTGCGGCGAAGATGTCCATGTCCGGCACGTCGACGTTGTTCAGCAGGCGCCAGCCCAGCCCGGGCAGATGGCGCAGCTGCAGGCCGAGCCAGCCGTCCACGCTGTACGGGCGGCCGTCGCGCCACTGGCGGATCGGCCTGCCGGCATAGGCCAGCACGCCTTCGATGGTGGACAGGCCGGGCATTTTCGCCGAGGAAGAAATGCCGTGCTCGATGCGGTCGATACGGCTGAAGTGATGACGTTGCTCGTCGAGAATCGCCGACGACAGGCTCGGCACCGAACTGCAGCCACTGAGCAGGGTGACCTGGGCCTGGCGGGCGCGTTCGTCGAGTTGGGCGATGCCATTGACGAACAGCCGGCAGTCGGACAGGTCGCAGTAGTGCGCGCCGGCTTCGATGCAGGCCTCGGCCACGCGGTAGGGCTGGCCCTGGAACGGGCCGCCGGTGTGGATCACCCAGTCGATGCGCAGCGCGCGCAGGGCATCGGCAAAGGCGGGGGCCATCGCATCGCCGCACCAGCTTTCGCTGCCATTCAACCGTGCGGCCAGTTGCGAGAGGCTGTCGGCATTGCGGCCGGCGATCACCAGTTGCACGGCGGGCATCTGGTTCAGGTGGCGGCAGATGATACGGCCGAAGTTGCCGTAGGCGCCGATCACCAGGATTCGGGGAGACATGCTGGGGTCCTTGTGCATGTGTCGGGGGAACGCGGGGCCGCCCTGCGGCCCATCGCCGGCAAGGCAGCCCCGGCGGGGTCAGGCGTCGTAGCCGAGGTTCGGCGCCAGCCAGCGCTCGCTCACGGCAATGTCCTGGCCCTTGCGCGCGCTGTACTGCTCGATCTGGTCCTTGTCGACCTTGCCCACGGCGAAGTACTGCGCCTGCGGGTGGGCGAAGTACCAACCGCTGACCGCCGCCGCCGGGAACATGGCGAAGTGCTCGGTGAGGAACACGCCGCTGGGGCCGGTCTCGCCGATCGCGGTGCCGTCGAGCAGGCGGAACAGGGTTTCCTTCTCGGTGTGGTCCGGACAGGCCGGGTAGCCAGGCGCCGGGCGGATGCCGCTGTACTGCTCCTTGATCAGCGCCTCGTTGTCCAGGTGCTCGTCCTTGGCATAGCCCCAGTGCTCCTTGCGCACCTGTTCGTGCAGCCACTCGGCGCAAGCCTCGGCCAGGCGGTCGGCCAGGGCCTTGACCATGATCGAGCTATAGTCGTCTCCCTTGTCCTGGTAGGCCTTGGCCACTTCCTCGGCGCCGATGCCGGCAGTGGTGATGAAACCGCCGACATAGTCGGTCACGCCGCAGGCCTTGGGCGCGACGAAGTCGGCCAGCGACCAGTTCGGCTTGCCATCGGGCTTGATGGTCTGCTGGCGCAGGTGGTGCAGGGTGGCCAGGGTCTCGCCGGCGTCGCCGTACACCTCGATATCGTCATCGGCCACCTGGTTGGCCGGCCAGAAGCCGAACACCGCGCGGGCGCTGATCAGTTGCTCGTCGATCAGCTTGTCGAGCATCTCGCGGGCATCCTTGTACAGCGCCGTGGCGGCCTCGCCGACCACTTCGTCGGTGAGGATGCGCGGGAACTTGCCGGCCAGGTCCCAGGAGATGAAGAACGGCGTCCAGTCGATGTACTCGGCCAGGGTGCGCAGGTCGATGTTCTCCAGCACCTTGACGCCGGTGAAGGCGGGCACCGCGGCCTGGTAGGCGGCCCAGTCGTACTGCGGCTTGGCGGCGATGGCCTGGGCGTAGCTCAGGCGCTCGGTGCGGGCGCTGCGGTTGGCGGTGCGCTCACGCACCTCGACGTACTCCTGGCGGGTCTTCTCGACGAAACCGCTCTTGAGTTCCTTGGACAGCAGCTGCGTGGCCACGCCCACCGCGCGCGAGGCGTCGGTGACGTAGATCACCGCATCGTTCGAGTACTTGGGTTCGATCTTCACCGCCGTGTGCGCCTTGGAGGTGGTCGCGCCGCCGATCATCAGCGGCAGGTGGAAGTCCTGGCGCTGCATCTCGCGGGCGACATGGACCATCTCGTCCAGCGACGGGGTGATCAGCCCGGACAGGCCGATGATGTCGCACTTCTGCTCGCGGGCGGTCTGCAGGATCTTCTCGGCCGGGACCATCACGCCCATGTCGACGATGTCGTAGCCGTTGCAACCGAGCACCACGCCGACGATGTTCTTGCCGATGTCGTGCACGTCGCCCTTGACCGTGGCCATGAGGATCTTGCCCTTGGCCTCGGGCTTGTCGCCTTTCTCGGCTTCGATGAACGGGATCAGGTGGGCCACGGCCTGTTTCATCACGCGGGCGGACTTCACCACCTGGGGCAGGAACATCTTGCCGGCGCCGAACAGGTCGCCGACCACGTTCATGCCGCTCATCAGCGGGCCTTCGATGACTTCGATGGGGCGCGCCGACTGCTGGCGGCACTCTTCGGTGTCTTCGACGATGTAGGCGGTGATGCCCTTGACCAGCGCATGCTCGAGGCGCTTGTCGACCGGCATCGAGCGCCATTCTTCGTTCTCGACTTCCTTGGTGGCGCCGCCGCCCTTGTAGTCATCGGCGATGGCCAGCAGGGCGTCGGTGCCATGCGCGGTACGGTTGAGCACCACGTCCTCGACCTTTTCGCGCAGGGCGGCGGGGATCTCGTCGTAGATCTCCAGCTGGCCGGCGTTGACGATACCCATGGTCAGGCCGTTCTTGATCGCGTGGTAGAGGAACACCGAGTGGATCGCCTCGCGCACCGGGTTGTTGCCGCGGAACGAGAACGACACGTTGGACACCCCGCCCGAGGTCAGGGCATAGGGCAGGTGGTCGCGGATGTAGGCGCAGGCCTCGATGAAGTCGACGGCGTAGTTGTTGTGCTCCTCGATGCCGGTGGCGACGGCGAAGATGTTCGGGTCGAAGATGATGTCTTCCGGCGGGAAGCCGACTTCGTTGACCAGGATGTCGTAGCTGCGCTGGCAGATCTCGCGCTTGCGCGCGGCGGTGTCGGCCTGGCCGACCTCGTCGAAGGCCATCACCACCACGGCGGCGCCGTAGCGCTTGCACAGGCGGGCGTGGTGCTTGAACTGCTCGACGCCTTCCTTCATGGAGATCGAGTTGACGATGCCCTTGCCCTGGATGCACTTCAGGCCCGCCTCGATCACCTCCCACTTGGAGGAGTCGATCATGATCGGCACCCGGGAGATGTCCGGCTCGCCGGCGATCAGGTTGAGGAAGCGGACCATGGCGGCCTGGGAGTCGAGCATCCCTTCGTCCATGTTGATGTCGATCACCTGGGCGCCGGCCTCGACCTGCTGCAGGGCGACTTCCAGCGCCTCGGTGTAGTTTTCCTCGCGGATCAGCCGGGCGAACTTGGCGGAACCGGTGATGTTGGTACGCTCGCCGACGTTGACGAACAGCGACTGGCGATCGATGGTGAACGGCTCGAGGCCCGACAGGCGGCAGGCCTTGGGGATGTCCGGGATCGCCCGTGGCTTGTACTTGGCCACGGCTTCGGCGATGGCCTGGATGTGCGGCGGGGTGGTGCCGCAGCAGCCGCCGATGATGTTGAGGAAACCGCTGGCGGCAAATTCCTCGACCACCGCGGCCATCTCGGCCGGGGTCTCGTCGTATTCGCCGAAGGCGTTGGGCAGGCCGGCGTTGGGGTGCGCGGAGACGTGGGTGCCGGCCTTGGTCGACAGCTCTTCCAGGTACGGGCGCAGGTCCTTGGCGCCGAGGGCGCAGTTAAGGCCCACGGAAATCGGGTTGGCGTGGCGAACCGAGTTCCAGAACGCTTCGGTGGTCTGGCCCGACAGGGTGCGGCCGGAGGCGTCGGTGATGGTGCCGGAGATCATGATCGGCAGTTCGATGCCGTCGTCCTCGAACACCTGCTGCACGGCGAAGATCGCCGCCTTGGCGTTGAGGGTGTCGAAGATGGTCTCGATCAGGATCAGGTCGGCGCCGCCCTCGATCAGGCCACGGGTGGCCTCGATGTAGTTTTCCACCAGCTCGTCGAAGGTGACGTTGCGGTAGCCAGGGTCGTTGACGTCCGGGGAGATCGAGCAGGTGCGACTGGTAGGGCCGAGCACGCCGGCGACGAAGCGAGGCTTGTCCGGGGTCTCCAGGGTCTTGGCGTCGGCCACCTGGCGGGCGATGCGCGCGCCTTCGACGTTGAGCTCGTAGACCAGCGCTTCCATGCCGTAGTCGGCCTGGGAAATCTGCGTGGCGTTGAAGGTGTTGGTCTCGAGGATGTCGGCGCCGGCGTCCAGGTAGGCTTTCTCGATCGCGGCGATCACATCGGGGCGGCTGAGCAGCAAAAGATCGTTGTTGCCTTTGACATCGCTTGGCCAATCGGCAAAGCGCGTGCCACGATAGTCGTGTTCCTCGAGGCGGTAACTCTGGATCATAGTACCCATGCCGCCGTCGAGGATCAGGATGCGCTCTTTGAGTGCGTTCTGGAGTGCTTGTAAACGAGCGCTGCGGTCGGACATAGGACTACCTGGTCGGGCAAATAACAGAAGGTGCCGAATAATAACAAAGCTGCACGGATTTTAGGCGTATCGCCCATTCGCATGAATTTCCCTCATGTTAGCGCGACGCCCCCAACACCTCAGGACCCGCCAGGCACATCGTGATGGCTTTCAAGAACCAGGACATTCGGCACATGCTGTATCGCATACTTGCCAGCGCCTTCGCTTTGCTCATCAGTGGCGCGGCGTTCGGGCAGGCCCCCCAATCGAGCCCGACGATCTCATACATCCGGGATATCCAACCGATCTTCACCGAGAAGTGCGTGGCCTGCCACGCCTGCAACGACGCTGCCTGCCAGCTCAACCTGGGCAGCGCCGAGGGCGCCGAGCGCGGTGCCTCGAAGGTGCCGGTCTACCAGGGCGAGCGCAGCCAGGCGGTGCCCACCACGCGGCTGTTCTACGATGCCCGCGACGAAGCGGGCTGGCGCAAGCAGGGCTTCTATTCGGTGCTGGACAAGCAGGGCAGCCAGGCGGCGCTGATGGCGCGCATGCTCGAACTGGGTCACAAGACCCCGCTCACGCCCAACGCCAAGCTGCCCGAAGAGATCGTGCTGGGGCTCAACCGCAACAACATGTGCCCGTTGCCCCACGAATTCGATGCCTATGCCGGCGCCCATCCCAAGGAGGGCATGCCGCTGGCGGTCACCGGGCTGACCGACCAGGAGTACCAGACCCTGCAGCGCTGGCTGGCCGCTGGCGCGCCGGTGGAAAAGACCCCGATCCAGCCCAGCGCGGCAGAGGCGAAGCAGATCGCCGACTGGGAAGAACTGCTCAATCGCCCAGGCTCCACCGAGGCGCTGGTCGGCCGTTGGCTGTACGAGCACCTGTTCCTGGCGCACATCCATTTCGTCGGCGGCGAACAGGGTCACTTCTTCCAGTGGGTGCGCTCGCGCACCCCGAGCGGCCAGCCGGTGGACCTGATCGCCACCCGCCGCCCCAACGACCCGCCGGGCACCGACTTCTACTATCGGTTGATCCCGGTGCAGGGCGTGATCGTGCACAAGACCCACATCACCTACCCGATGGGGCCGCAGAAGCTCAAGCGGGTCAAGCAGCTGTTCTACAGCGGCGACTGGCATGCCAGCGCACTGCCGGGCTATGGGCCGCGGCACCGGTCCAACCCGTTCGAGACCTTCGAGGCGATCCCGGCGGTGGCCCGTTACCAGTTCATGCTGGACAACGCCGAGTACTTCGTCCGTACCTTCATCCGTGGCCCGGTGTGTCGCGGGCAGATCGCCACCGACGTGATCCGCGACAACTTCTGGGCGCTGTTCCAGGAGCCGGCCCACGACCTGTACATCACCGATGCCCAGTACCGGGGCGAGGCCACACCGCTGTTGGCCATGCCGGGGCAGATCGACGACGTGGGCAGCGTACTGAGCCTGTGGCACGCCTACCGTGACAAGCGCAACGAGTACGAAGCCCTGCGCCGTGAAGCCTATGCCGAACAGCCGGCGCCAAGCTGGTCGACGCTGTGGGCGGGCAACGACAACGCGTTGCTGAGCATCTTCCGCCATTTCGACAGCGCCTCGGTGACCAAGGGCCTGATCGGTGACGTGCCGCTGACCATGTGGCTGTTCGACTACCCGCTGTTCGAGCGCACCTACTACCAGCTGGCGGTGAACTTCGACGTGTTCGGCAACGTCTCGCACCAGTTGCAGACGCGGCTGTACTTCGACCTGATCCGCAATGGCGCCGAGGTCAACTTCCTGCGCCTGATGCCTGCGGGCAAGCGCGGCGAGATCCTTGGCGACTGGTACCAGAACAGCGGCAAGGTGAAGATGTGGATGGACTACGAGGACATCGACACCAGCACTCCGAGCGCGCTGAAACTGGACAAGCACGATCCCAAGCGCGACTTCGGCCTCAAGCTGCTGCAACGCACCGGCAGCCTGAACGCCGCGCCGGACCCGATCAACCGCTGCCAGGGCGCCTATTGCTCGCGGCCCGGCCTGTCCGCGGAGTTCCGTGACGCCGAGCAATCGCTGAGCCGCCTGGTGTCGCGCCCGGCGGCGGGGCTCAAGGTGATCGGCCAACTGCCCGAGGCGAGCATGCTGCGCATCGAAGGGCAGGGCGGCCAGCGCCAGGTCTACAGCCTGCTGCGCAACCGCGCGCACAGCAACGTGGCGTTCCTGCTTGGCGAGGCCTACCGCTACCAGCCGGGGCTGGACACCCTGACCTTGTATCCGGGCGTGCTCAGCAGCTACCCCAACTTCATCTTCAACATCCCGACGGCCGATGTGCCCGAGTTTGTCGAGGACATGGAGGCGGCGCGTGACGACACCGACAAGTTCGAGCGTATCGTCATGCGCTGGGGCGTGCGCCGCAGCCATCCTGAGTTCTGGCGCTACTTCCATGACCTGAACAGCTACATCAAGGAGACCCAGCCGGTGGAGGCCGGGGTGCTGGACATGAACCGCTACGAGAACCTCTGATCGGTTGGCCGGGACTTTCCCGGCATCCTGCGGTCGGAATCGGTAGGTAGGCCCTGGGCTGCTCTGCAGCCCATCGCCGGCAAGCCGGCTCCCACAGAAGTGCGCGAACCCTGTGGGAGCCGGCTTGCCGGGCCTCAATGCACCGCCGATCACAGGGTACTTCATGCTGTATTCGCTTCAGGCTCTCCGGGCATTCGCCGCCTGGCTGGTGGTCTGCCACCACTTCCGGCAGATCTTCTTCGACTTCCACGCCACCGGCCCCATCGGCCAACTGCTCGCTGATCGCGGCGCGGTGGGGGTGGACATCTTCTTCGTCATCAGTGGCCTGGTGATCTACCTGTCGACCCGCGACAAGGTCATCGCCCCCGGGCAGTTCCTGCTCAACCGTGCCTTGCGCATCGTGCCCGCCTATTGGTTCTACACCCTGCTCATGGCCGCGCTGATGCTGGCGGCCAGCCGCTGGATGCCGCACCAGGTGTTCGAATGGCAGCACCTGCTGCTGTCGCTGTTGTTCATCCCGGCGGAAAACCCCGGTGGCTATGGGCTGTATCCAACGCTCAACGTCGGCTGGACGCTGAACTTCGAGATG
Organism: Pseudomonas sp. CCOS 191; assembly: GCF_001007005.1. Lineage (NCBI taxonomy): Bacteria > Pseudomonadati > Pseudomonadota > Gammaproteobacteria > Pseudomonadales > Pseudomonadaceae > Pseudomonas > Pseudomonas sp. CCOS 191. The sequence continues at coordinate 3,345,954 of NZ_LN847264.1, read as the reverse complement.
TTCTTCTACCTGCTGTTCGGCCTGGCCTTCCTGGTACGCCAGCGTCATCACCTGTTGCTGGTGACGGCGGCATTGCTGCTGGTGAGCGAAGTGCTGGGGCGCCTGGGTGTGCTCAGCCGCTTCTACAACAACGACATCGTCTACGAGTTCCTGCTGGGCATCGGCCTGGGCGTGCTCTATCGCCGCGGGCTGATCCGCGAAGGCCTGTGGTTGCCGCTGGGGCTGCTCGGCCTGGCAGGGTTCGCGCTCTATCACCTCGACGCTTCGCAGCGCCTGTTGCACTGGGGCCTGCCGAGCGCGCTGGTGGTGCTGGCGTTCATTGCCCTGGAGCCGTACTTCAAGGGCAACCAGGTGCTCAAGGCCCTCGGCGACTGTTCCTACTCGGTGTACCTGGTGCATGTGCTGGTGCTGTACGCCGGCCTGTTCATCAGCGAGCGGTTGCGCCTGAACCCTTACCTGGTGTTTGCCTTGTGCGTGCCGTCAATCGGACTAATGTCGTGGCTAAGCTACCAATGGCTGGAACGTGGCCTGTATTGGCGGCTCAAGGGCTGGTTGGCCGCCGGTGCGGCGCGGGAACCGGCGCTGGCGCTATCCCGAGTCAAATGCTAGGACTTTGTTACCCGGCCGGGTTGGCGTACACTGCCGGCAAGTCTGTGAGGAACTTCCATGAGCGCTATAACCATTACCGACGCCGCCCATGATTACCTGGCCGATCTGCTCTCCAAGCAGAACACGCCTGGCATCGGCATCCGTATTTTCATCACCCAGCCGGGCACTACCTACGCCGAGACCTGCATTGCCTACTGCAAGCCGGGCGAGGAAAAGCCCGACGACCAGCCGGTGGGCCTGAAGAGCTTCACCGCCTACCTCGATGCGGTCAGCGTGCCGTTCCTGGAGGACGCGCTGGTCGACTACGCCACCGACCGCATGGGCGGCCAGCTGACCATCAAGGCGCCGAACGCCAAGGTGCCGATGGTCAACGAAGACAGCCCGATCAACGAGCGCATCAACTACTACCTGCAGACCGAGATCAACCCGGGCCTGGCCAGCCACGGCGGCGCCGTGAGCCTGGTGGACGTGGTCGACGACGGCATCGCCGTGCTGCAGTTCGGCGGTGGTTGCCAGGGCTGCGGCCAGGCCGACGTGACCCTGAAGGAAGGCATCGAGCGCACCCTGCTCGAGCGTATTCCCGAGCTCAAGGGCGTGCGTGACGTGACCGACCACAGCCAGAAGGAAAACGCGTACTACTGATCGCCAGTGGTGACGCCATCGCGGGGCAAGCCCGCTCCCACGCCTGGATGCAGCTGCTGCCCAGGTGTGGGAGCGGGCTTGCCCCGCGCTGCGTTGGGTTACTTTCATTCGACTGAACAAGGACGCTCGGTATGAACCGCTCCTGTATCACGCTGTTTGCCCTGATGCTCTCGACCCACGTCCTGGGGGCCTACCAGCCCCCAGGCAACAGCGAGGCCGACTACCGCCAGGCCGTGGCCAGTCTCGATGCGGTCGAGCCACAGCTGATGCGGATGATCCAACAGTTGGCCGAAGGCACCGCCGCCCAGGACCTGGAGCCCCGCCTGAGCCAATTGCGCGGTGAATGGAGCCCGGCGCTGCAACAGTTGCAGCGCGCAGTCGATGCAGGCCATGCCGTGGCCCAGTATCGAATGGCGCTCTACCGGTTCGCCTATCAGCCGGATGCGCCTGTGCCCGACGACCCGGACCAATGCACGCTGTTGGTCAAGAGCCTGGAGCAAGGCTTCGCGCCAGCCGCTTTGCGTATCGCCAACCAATGCATTGGCTATGTCGATGGGCCTGCCTACGCGCCAGCTTTGAGCAAGGCGCTTGCCGATTTTTCCCAGTTCACTGGCTACTATCCGCAGCCGTCGGTGACCCTGGAGTGTGCCAAGCAGGACCCGAAAGATATCCAGTTGCAATGGGGGGACGCGCCGTCCTACCAGGCCGAACTCTACCGGCTGCTCGGCTTTGCCGCTGATCGCCGCAGCCCGTTGCGTCGGGAGTTCTGGCAGAAGGCCGTCGACATCAACGGCTGCCCCACGATTGCCAGGCGCATGGACCGGTTGCAGAACTGAATCGGCATGTAGCAATAAACTGTTACCAATTCAACCCCTGCGACAACCGGTCGCGCCCCGTAAACAAAGGGCTGCAGCCCGATCAGCCGGATGTCGGGTAGATGGTGCGGGGGTGGCGTGACAGAATGCCCCGGTTTTCTGGCCGGCCCATCCCAGGGGTCGGCACCTTCCCTGTAAAGGATGGTTCCATGAATGATCTGTTGACCCGGCGCGCGGTTGTCGCCGGGATGGGCGTACTGGGGCTTGGCCTGCTGGCGGGCTGCAGCCCGGCCCGGGGCCTGGACTTCAAGTACGGCAAGAACATGAGCAACGAGATCCTCGGGCGCAAGTTCAAGCTCAAGGACCCGCAAGGCAACGAGCGCACCTTGTCGAGTTTCTACGGCTCGATGCCGATGATCTTCTTCGGCTTCACCCAGTGCCCGGCCGTTTGCCCGACCGCCATGGCGCGGGTGGCGCAGATCCGCAAGATCCTGCGTGGCCGTGACCGCGACCTGTTCCAGCCGGTGTTCATCACCCTGGACCCGGAGCGCGACACCCCCGAGGTGCTCGATGCCTACGTCAAGGCCTTCGACCCGTCGATCGTCGCCCTGACCGGCACCCCCGAGGAAATCGACGCGGTGGCCCGTGAATTCAAGGTGTTCTACGAGAAGGTCCCGGCCGGCGATACCTACACCATCTCTCACTCGTCCACCAGCTACGTCTACGATACCCGTGGCACCCTGCGCCTGAGCCTGGGCCATTCCCTGAACGCCCAGGAATGCGCCGAAGACCTGGTCACCCTGATGGAGATCTGCTGAATGTCGATGCAACCGATCAAGCGCGGCCTGGCCGCCCTGGCACTGATGAGCCTGGCCCTGCCGGCCCTGGCCCAGACCACCGTGAGCGACGCCTGGGTACGCGCCAGCGTGCCGCACCAGCACGCCACCGGGGCTTTCATGACCCTGACCGCCAGCAGCGACAGCAAGCTGGTCAGCGTCGCCTCGCCCGTGGCCAAGACCGTGCAGGTGCACGAAATGACCATGAACGGCGACGTGATGGGCATGCGTGAAGTGAAGGCGGTCGAGTTGCCGGCCGGCAAGGCGGTGAAGCTGGACCCGAACGGCTTCCACGTGATGCTGATGGGCCTGAACCAGCAGGTGAAGGAGGGTGAGCAGGTACCGCTGACCCTGACCATCGAGGATGCCAAGGGCGCGAAGGAAACCCTGCAGGTGCAGGCTCCGGTGCGTGCGCTCAACGCCGAGGCCGGCGCTGGTCACGACCATATGCACATGAACCACTGATGCAGCACCCATCGCGGGCGATGCGGTGCTCCGACGAGCCTGCTCCCCCGCGATGGTTTTCAGCGGTCAGCTACGAAAGCGTGGCAGCGGCCGTTCGATGTTCAGCGAGGTCAGCGTCTTGCGCACCTGGGCGTCTTCGGCCTCGAGTGCCTTGAGGCTGGCGCGGATCTTGCCGGCGGCGGGCACGTCGCCCTGGCGGTCGATCCAGTCGGCGATCTCCTTGCAGGCGCTGCTCAGGCAGGCCTGACGCTGGCTCATCAGCGACAGGAGCGTGGTGATTTCTCGTTCGGACATGGCGGGTTCCTCCGTTCAGCCCCTTGAGTGTAGCAGTGGTCTGCCCGGCCGCGCGTTGACCGGTTTTTGCCTTCCAGTCGCTTGGGCCAAGCGTCTGTTCTGACACTGATATTTATGTCAGTTGCGTGGCGGTTTTGGCCGCACGAATAATTGCATCTTCCATTGTCGGAGCGTGGGCTCAACAAGAGGATGCCATGAGTGATCAGGTTGACAGTCGGGCTCGTGAAGTTAAATGGCTGATGACGGATGCCAAGAGGTCTGTCCTCCAGGCAGGCGGCACCCAATCACCTGAGCTGCGCGCCCATGGGGTGTATGGCTACCATCACCGGCAAGCAAAGGGGGGTGTATTGTCAGCATTCAACGGCGAGCTGGATCAGCCGGTTACTGGTCTGTACGTGCTGGGTAATGGCTATCGTGCCTACCAGCCGACCCTGATGAGATTCTTCAGTCCCGACAGCTTCAGCCCCTTCGGGGCGGGCGGAATCAATGCATATGCTTACGTGGCCGATGACCCAGTGAACGGTAGTGATCCGTCAGGGCACGAAGGGATCTTTCCGAAGTTTGGGGTGTATGTCGGGCGGGTGCGAGACAATGTGGACTTTACCGCTTTCATGGCGCCCCATCCCGTCCACGCAAATGAGCAGGCCATTACGGTCCATGCCCATGGCAGGCCAGGGCTGATTCGTTCACGTCGCGGGCTACTGAATGGCGAGCAAGTCGTGGGAGATCTTGCCGGTGCCGGGTTCGACATAAACAACCATGACATTCATTTCATCTCATGCCACTCAGCAGCTCCAAGCCGTACCGGCGAGCCTTCGGTAATACAGCAGGCGCACAACATCACCCAGCGAGGCGTGATTGGTTATTCGCAGCAGGTATTCGTCTTCAACCGTGATGTCTGGCCGCTCAGGCAACTGGGGCTGACTACTACAGTGGTGTTGCAGAGGCAAGGGATGCTGTACACGCAGGACGGCTTCAATTACCAGCAAGTCAGCGTAGGGGTGAGCTCAATCAGGTCTTCTGCACGACAAGGCGAAAATGGGGCACTCGATCATGTAGATCAAGGGTTACAGTGGGTTGTGAGTGGCTGGGACTAGGCTCTGTACGAAAAGCCTTGATACTTGTTTAGGCTGCGTTGAAAACAGCCTCGGAATGCTCATGTACTCCAGTACAGTCGGGCGCGATCCCGGGCGTTCCTCGGCTGTTTTCGCCTTGCCTGATCTGCGTCTCAAGACTTTTCGTACAGAGCCTAAAAGCCAATACAGGCCTGTCTATAAGCCCCCGGCGTGACGCCGTAGGCCTGCTTGAACTGCCGGCTCAGATGACTCTGGTCGGCAAATCCAAGTATCAGGGCCACCTCTAGTGCCGGTAGGCCACTTCTGAGCAGCTCCCGTGCTCGGCTCAGGCGGCGCTGCTTGAGCCAGGCATGGGGCGGCAGGCCGGTGGCCTGGCGGAATACCCGGGCGAAGTGGAACGGCGATAGGTTCACCGCGGCCGCCAAGGCTTCCAGCGACGGCGGATCGGCCAGCTGGCTCTCCAGCAGCTCGCGGGCGCGGGCCACGGCCAGCGGTTCGTTGCCGGGGGCGACGGGCTCGGCGCAATGGCCATGGCGCTGCACCAGGGCCAGCACCGCCTGGCGCCAGGCGGTCTGTTGCTCCAGGGCGCTGGCGCAGGACTCCGAAAGCCGGTGCAGGTGGCTGAACGTGGCGGCCAGGGCCGGGTCCTGGATCACGCTGTCCTTGAACCGGGGCAGGCCATGGCGGCCCAGCTCCAGTTCGTCGAGCACGCCGGTGACCCGTTCGTGCTCGGGGTAGAAGCCACGGTAGCGCCAGCCGGCCTCGTGGGCGGTAGCGCCGGTGTGCAGCTCGTCGGGGTTGATCAGCACCATGCTGCCCACCGGCGCCAGGTGCTCGCTGCCTCGGTGCCAGAAGCGCTGGGCGCCGGACTCGATCACGGTGAACACATAGCCTTCGTGCACATGCGGGGCGAAGCGCTGCTGGATATAGCGGGCGTGCAGCATCTCGACATCGCCCAGGGCGGGCGCCTGCCACAGGTGGGCCTGTTCGCGCAGGGGCGTGCTCATGCCAGCCAGCTGCGCAGGAGGAAGAAGATCAGCATGCTCGCCAGCATGCTCAGCAATACGCTGCGGGTCAACAGCACCAGGGCGATGGCCACCAGCGAACCGAGCAGGTAGGGGTTCAGCGGGCTCAGGTCGAGCTGGTGCTCGGGCAGGAAGATGATCGGCCCGCAGATCGCGGTGAGCATGCCGGGCACGGCAAAGCCGAGGAACTGCCGCGCATTGGAGCTCAGGCGCAGGGGCAGGCGCGGTTCGAGGAAGGCGTAGCGGTTGAGGAACACCACCGCGCCCATGGCGAAGATCAGCAGCCAGATCATGGGCGGCCTCCGGAGAACTTCTGGCAGACGAAACCGGCGGCCATGCCCAGCAGGCCGGCGGCGACCAGGGCGGTCTCCCAGTGCCAGTAACTGAACAGCACCGAGCAGAACAGCGACACCGCCACGCACACCACGGTCGGCAGGTTGCGCACCAGTGGCGCGATCAGTGCGACGAAGGTGGCGACGATGGAGAAGTCCAGGCCCAGCTGGTCCAGGTGCGGGATGTTCTGGCCGAGAACGATGCCGGCCAGGGTGAACAGGTTCCACGCCACATAGAAGGTCAGGCCCACGCCCAGGGCGTACCAGCGGTTGAACTGTTGCTGGTCGTGGTGGCTGGTGAGGGCGAAGAACTCATCGGTGAGCAGGAAGCCCAGGCCCAACCGCCAGCGGGTCGGCAGCCCCGACAGCACCGGGCGCATCGACAGCCCGTAGAGCAGGTGCTGGGAGGTCAGCAGCAGGGTGGTGAGCAGGATCGAGAACAGGTTGGCGCCACCTTTGAGCATGCCGATGGCCACCAGTTGCGCGGCGCCAGCGAAGACGATGGCCGACAGGCCCTGGCCTTGCCAGGCGCTGAGGTTGGCTTCGATGGCCATGCTGCCTGCGAGCAGGCCCCAGGGGGCAACGGCCACGGACAGCGGCAGGATGGCGATGGCGCCGTGGAGGAACGCTTGGCGGGCGAGGGGTGGGCTGGGCATGGAAGCGGCAACGAATCGACAGGGCAGACAAGCATGCCAGACAGGTCAGAGGGTGGCTTGAACGATCTTGCTTTGTTGTCGCCTTTGCTGGCCGCGTCAAAGGGCAAGCCTGCTGCCACAGGCTTGAGCAGCGGGCTTGCCCTTTACTTCAACGCAACTCGACCTGCGCGCACAGCCCGCCTTCGGCGCGGTTGCGCAAGGTCAGGCTGCCGCCCATGGCCTGGGTCAGCTGCTGGGCGATGGCCAGCCCCAGCCCGGTGCCGCCGGTGCTGCGGTTGCGCGAGCTTTCGACCCGGTAGAACGGCTTGAGCACGTCGTCGAGCTCCGCCTCGGGGATCCCGGGGCCATCGTCGAGCACGCGGATCAGCGTCACGCCGTTCTCGCAGCCGACTTCCAGCTGCGCGGCACCAGAAAACTTCAGCGCATTGTCCACCAGGTTCACCAGCACCCGGCGCAAGGCGTGGGGGCGGGTTTCCAGGGTGGCCTGGGCGCTGCCGCTGCGATTCACCTGGGCGCCGCTGTCCTGGTAGTCGAACACCAGGCTGTCGAGGAACGCGTCGAGGTTGACCCGGCACGGCGCCTCGGTGCCGCTGTCCATGCTGCGGGCATAGGCCACGCCCTCGCGCACCAGGTGCTCCATGGCGTCGAGGTCGTGCCACAGCTTGTCCTTCTCCAGCCCGTCGTCCATCTGCTCGACGCGCAGCTTCATGCGCGTGATCGGCGTCTGCAGGTCGTGGGAGATGGCGGCCAGCAATTGCATGCGTTCCTTGAGGTAGGCAGCGATGCGCGCCTGCAACGCATTGAAGGCCACGGCGGCGTAGCGCACCTCGCGTGGGCCGCTTTCGTCGAGCAATGGGCCGGGGCTGTTCGGGTCAAGGTCGTCCACGGCCTGGACCAGCCGGGTCAGCGGGCCGATGGCCAGGCGCACGGCGAGCCAGGTGCAGGCCAGCAGCACCGCCAGCTGGATCAGCAGCACCACTGGCAGCCAGGTGGCCACCGGTACCGGGGCCGGGGTGACGTCGATGGTCAGCGGCGCGCCGTCGGCCAGGCGCAGGTGGGCCTGGAAATGCGCATTGGGGCCGGGGATTTCCTGGAAGGTCAGGCGGTAGCGGTCGCCGATGGCCTTGACGATCGAGTCGGCGGCCATCGGCGGGTTCTCGCTGGGCATGGCTTCGCCGGACAGCCCCTCGTCCAGTCGGTAGCGATAGGTGCGCCGCTCCAGGCGCGACAGCCAGGCCGGGCGCTCGGCGGCGGGCAGGCGGTCGAGGATGGCGACCGAGGTCGAGACGTCCAGCTCGAGGTTGCTGAGCATCATCGAGCGGCTGCTGACATACCGTTCGTACGCCTGCAGGCTGAATGACAGGCCGTAGGCCAGCACCAATCCTGTGAAGAAGATCAGCGCCAGGCGCGAGGCCAGGGTGCGCGGCCACTTCATGCCGGCGACTCCAGCAGCTGCACCGGCAGCGAGAACACATAGCCTTCGCTGCGCACGGTCTTGATGCAGGTGGGTTCGCGGGCGTCGTCGCCCAGGCGCTGGCGCAGGCGGCTGACCAGCAGGTCGATGGAGCGGTCGAAGATGTCCGCCTCGCGGCCCTGGGTGAGGTTGAGCAGCTGTTCACGGCTGAGCACCCGCTGCGGGTGGTCGAGGAATACCCGCAGCAGGCGGTACTCGGCGCCGGACAGCGCCACCAGGGTGCCCTCGCTATCGAGCAGGTGGCGCGCGGTGGTGTCCAGGCGCCAGGGGCCGAAGGCGATCAGGCGCCCGCTTTCGCTGATGGTCAGGTTGGGCGGCAGCATGCGCGTGCGGCGCAGCACGGCGTTGATCCGTGCCAGCAGCTCGCGGGCGGAGAACGGCTTGGTCAGGTAGTCGTCGGCGCCCATTTCCAGGCCGATGATGCGGTCGGTCTCGTCGTTGCGCGCGGTCAGCATCAGCACCGGCGTGTTGCGGTGCTTGCCGGCGCGCAGTTCGCGGCACAGCAGCAGGCCGTCGTCGCCGGGCATCATGATGTCGAGGACGATCAGGTCGACCGTGTTGTTTTCCAGGAAGGCGCGCATCTGCCGGCCATCGGCGACGATGCTGGTGCGCAGGCCGTTCTTCTTCAGGTAGTTGCCGACCAGTTCGCGGATTTCGCGGTCGTCGTCGACGACCAGGATGTGATCGACATGCTCCATCGGGGTGTCCTTGTAGGTGAGGGTTGGGCGCAGTGTACCGAGCGAATCCGGGCTTGCCTGCCACGCTTTGTATTGCAGTGTATCTGGCACTGCCGTGGATACAGGAGGAAGCACGTCACAGCCTGGGCGGACACAAGCGGGATACCTGGCGGGGGTGAAATGGCTCTACCGGGGAGCGACGCCTCCCCAATGCCAAGACCTCGCATCAGGAGAACCACCATGACTATCAAGACTCTCGCCAGTGCCGCCCTGTTCGCCGTCCTCGGCCTCGGCGCCATCACCGCCCAGGCCAGCAGCACCTCGCTCAACGATGCCAGCGTGATGCAGTACCGCTACGGCGACAAGCTGGATGTGAAGAAGGTGCTGTCGGTGAAGGATGACCGCAGCAACACCTGCGGCGTGGTCAACACCCGCATGGACTACCTCGACTCCCAGGGCAAGCCGCAGAGCGTCGAGTACCGTTCCTACGCCACCAGTGGCTGCCATGACAACTGAGGCGCGCGGCAAGCGCCGCCTGCTCAAGGCCGGCGGCGTGGCCCTGGCCCTGCTCGGGCTGGGCCTGGCCGGCCACCTGCTGGCCCGCGACAGTTATGGCCCCATGCCTTCGCTGGCCGGCGCCGAGCAGTGGCTCAACTCGCCGCCGCTGGACGGCCCGGCCCTAAAGGGCAAGGTGGTGCTGGTGGATTTCTGGACTTATGACTGCATCAACTGCCGGCGCAGCCTGCCGCATGTCAACGACTGGGCGCGGCGCTACGGCGAGCAGGGGCTGGTGGTGGTCGGGGTGCATACGCCGGAGTACGACTACGAGCATGACATCGGCAGTGTGCGGGCGCAGGTGCAGCAGTTGGGCATTGCCTATCCGGTGGCGGTGGATAACGGCTACCGGATCTGGAACGCCTGGGGCAACCAGTTCTGGCCGGCGCACTACTTCGTCGACCGCAAGGGGCAGGTGCGCCATGTGCACTTTGGCGAAGGCGATTATGCGGGGCAGGAGCGGGTGATCCAGGCATTGCTCGATGAGCAGGGCTGATCCGTTGTTCGTTCCGGCCCTATCGCGGGGCCCGCCCAGGCAACATCATTCGCCGAGCCGCTGCTCCCGCGACGGCGGATAGCCGAAGTACGCCGCATAGCACTTGCTGAAATGCGATACCGAGACAAAGCCGCAGGCCACCGCCACCTCCATCACCGACAGGTCCGAATACTGCAACAGCCGCCGGCTCTTGGTGATGCGCAGCTCCATGTAGTAGCGCCTGGGCGAGGTGCCCAGCTGGGCCTGGAACAAGCGGTCGATCTGCCGGCGCGAGCGCCCGGAGTAGGCGGCCAGCTGGTCGAGGCTCAGGGTTTCCTCGAGGTTGTTTTCCATCAGCTCGACGATGGTACGCAGGTGCAGGCTCATGGACTTCTTCGCCCCGGGCCCGACCTGGCGATAGCGTGCGCCGGAGAACGACAGGATCTCTTCCACGCCTTCGGCCAGGGCATCGCCGTACAGGCGCCGTACCAGGCCGAGCATCAGCTCCATGGCGCCATTGGGGCTGGCGGCGCTCAGGCGGTCGCGGTCCAGGGTGAAGCTGGCCGGGGTGATGCGCGTCTGCGGGCTGATCTCGGCCAGGCTGGCGCGCTGCTCGGGGTGCACGCTGCAGCCGTAGTCGTCGAGCACCCCGGCGCGGCCGAGGAACCAGGCGCCGTTCCACAGCCCGCCGAGGGTCATGCCGTGGCTGGCGCAGTCGCCCAGCAGGCGGTCGAGGTCGGGGTACTTCAATGGCGTGCGCAGGCCGCCGCACACCACCAACAGGTCGAGGTCCTGCAGGCTACGGGGATCGAGCGGGCTGGCGATCAGTTCCAGGCCCAGGTCGCTGAGCACGCGATCACCGCCCAGTGACAGCGGGGTGGAGGTGAAGCTATCGGCGCGCAGCAGGTTGGCGGTGACCAGCACGTCCATCGCCACGGTGAAGCTGGCCATGGAGAAGTGCTCGAGCAGGACGAAGTCGACGCGATAGGGGCGCTGGTTGCCGGCGTCGCCGGACTTGAGCCGCAGCATGTTGCTGGTGCTGGTCTTCTTGCTGAATTGGCGTGGCGTGGGCACTGCGGACTCCGCTTCCTGGCTGGCGGGGTCGAGTGTGCGGTGGGGCGGGGGGAAAGACAACAGGGCGTTGGATGTCGCTGAAAACACAGCGCCCCCTCGAGAGGGGGCGCCGGTTGTTGCCGTGCGGGGTTTAGAAGTCGCCGCGCAGGGTGAACATGTAGCTACGCGGAGTACCGTAGGTGGTGCCGCGGGTCCAGTAGCCCATCGAGTCGAAGTACTTGCGGTCGAACAGGTTCTCGACGTCCACGCCCACGGTCCAGTGTTCGTCGAGCTTGTAGGCGGCACGCGCGTCGAAGATCGCCCGGCCGCTGTTGTACGCCTCGTTGTAGGCATCGACGTAGGAGTTCTGCGCCGAAACGCCACCACCGACGCTCAGGCGGTTCCACTCGCCCGGGAAGGTGTAGTTGGTGTTCACGCGCACCATGTGTTTCGGGGTCTGCGCCGAGATCGGGCCACCTTCGGAGGAGCTGGTGGTGTTGTAGGTGTAGCCAGCCGCCACCTGCAGGCCCGGCAGCAGTTCGCCAGTGGCCTCGGCCTCGAAGCCCTTGCTGCGGTTGATGCCGTCGCCATTGACCCAGCAGCGGCCGGCCGGATCGGTCGGGCACTTGCCACGGTTGGCCGCATCTTGCTGGGCCACGTCTTCCTGCTCGATGTAGAACACGGCGAAGGACACGTTCAAGCGTTTGTCGAACAGCTCACCCTTGATCCCGGTCTCGTAGTTCGAACCGACCGACGGGTCGAGCACGCTGCCGCTGACGGTGCGGTAGTTGGACTGCGGCAGGAAGATGTCGGCGTAGCTGGCGTACCAGGACCACTGGTCGTTCAGGTCGTAGATCGCACCGACGAAGGGTGTGAATTCCTCGTCCTGCCGGCTGGTCGTCACCTTCGGGCCGTTCCAGGCTTCGTTCTTGTACCAGCTCAGGCGACCACCGAGGACGAAGCTCAGGTCTTCGGTCGCGTGCAGGCGGGCGCTCAGGTAGGTGCCGTAGCGGGTGTCGATGGTGTCATCCATGGACTTCCAGCCATTGCGCTGCAATTCCGGGATATTGCTATGGTCGGGATCAAAGACATTGAGCGGGATAGGGCTGGGCAGCGCTATGGTGTTGTCCTTGTCGTTCATCTTGCGCTTGGACCAGTTGGCACCGAGCGTCAGCTGGTGGGTCAGGCCAAAGGCCTCGAACGTGCCGTCCAGGTGGCCGTCGACGGCATTGGAGGTCACATCGAACTTGTGGTAGCTGACGGTGTTGACCGTCGGACCACCTGGGGCGTTGTACTCCAGCGTCTCGCGCGCGCCCCACTCGATGGCGCTACGGTTGTAGCCGCCTTCGGAGTGAGACAGCGCCAGCTTGCCGGTCCAGTTGTCGTTGAATCGATGGGTGAGGTCGGCGAACACCTCGTCCATGTTGGTCTGCAACTTGGTCCAGTCCTGCCCGAGGTAGGTCGAGCGCTTCAGGTGCGGGTTGCTGCCGTCGGGGTTGTTGGGGATACCCAGCACACTGTAGCCGTCGATGCGCGAGGTCTGGCGGCGCAGGCCGACAGCGACGGTGGTGGCATCGTTGAGGTCGGCTTCGACGATGCCGTACAGCAGCGGCCGCTTGGACTTGGTGACGTCGGTGAAGTAGCCACGGTCTTCATAGGAGGCGACCATGCGTCCGCGCAGGGTACCCTGGGGGTTGAGGCGGCCGCTGGCATCCAGGTCCAGGCGGTAGTTGTCCCAGGAGCCGGCGCGGGTGATGACGGAGAAACGCGGGTCGGCGGTCGGGCGCTTGCGCACCAGGTTCACTGCGCCGCCCGGGTTGCCCGCGCCCACCAGCAGGCCAGAGGCGCCGCGCAGCACTTCGACGCGGTCGAAGATCGCCATGTCCGGGGTCATCCAGCCGGTGTAGGCGTAGGCTTGACCGGGCACGCCGTCGACCATGTAGCTTTCATCGGTGAGGTCAAAGCCACGGGAGCTGAAGTGGTGGTTGCCGTAGCCGCGGTTGGCGCGGGTGATACCGGTGGTCTGGGCCATCACCTGATCCAGCGAAACCAGGTTCTTGTCGTCCATCAGCTTGCGAGTGACCACGGTGACCGACTGTGGGGTCTCACGCAGCGATTGCGCGGTCTTGCCGATGGTCACCGCGCCGGTGGTGTAGGAGTTGCTGCCCTCGGTGGTGGCACCCAGCACCTGGCCATTGATGGTGGTGGCGTCCAGGGTCATGGCCGAACCGGATTCAGCCGCGCCGCTGATGATCAGGGTGTTGTCCTGCACGCTGTAGCGAATCCCGCTGTTCTTCAGCAGCTCCCCAGCTGCCTGGGTTGGCGAGAAACGACCCTTGACCGGGCTGCTGCGCAGGCCCTGTACGGTCTCGGGGCTGAACAGCACCTGCAGGTTGCCCTGGCGACCCAGTTCTTGCAGCGCGCTGCTCAGCGATTGTGCCGGGATGTCGAAATCCTGCTCCTGGGCCTGCACCTGCGCTGCGAGCGGCAGGGACAGGGCGAGGCCGAGGGTGGCCATGGCCGGCGAGGAACGCAGCATCCGGCGCAGCATCAGCGCCTTGCTCAAAGGGGTCAGTGTGTTGGCTGGTATTGGCATTTTTATGCTCTGGCTCAAGGTACGCAAAGTAAATGAAAATTATTCCGTTGCGAGTAGGACGCATGCGCATGCCAAAACCGGAAAAATATTTTCGGTTGGCAGAGGCCTGACCTGCGACTTCCCTGTGGGCAGGGTTGATTCAGCGTGCGGCAATAGGGGAACGAGCGATGCGGCGGGGAATTTACAAAGTGCGGGCGGTGGCGAGGATCCACCGCCCGTGAGGCGGGGTCAGGCGGGCAGGGCGGGTTCCTGGTTGCGCTCGACGACGATCTGGCCGCCGTGCATGCGCACCAGTTGGTCGGCCACCGGGAAGTAGCGGTCGTCGTGGGAGATGACGATGATGGTCTTGCCCTGCTGTTTCAGTTCCGGCAGCAGCTCGGTGTAGAACACGCGGCGGAAGGCCGGGTCCTGGTCGGCGGCCCATTCGTCGAACACCAGCACCGGGCGCTGGTCGAGCCAGGCATTGATCAGCGCCAGGCGCTTGCGCTGGCCGGTGGACAGGTCGGTGGTGGTGAAGCTGCCGTCGCGGATGCTCACCTTGTGGGCGATATCCAGGCGTTCCAGATACTTGCCGGCCTCGGGCGGCAACTCGGCCTGGCCGGGCAGCGGTTCGTCGAACAGGTAGTAGTCGGCAAAGATGGTGGTGAACAGCTGGCGGTAGTCGTCCAGGCGCTGCGGGGTGACCGTTTCGCCATTGAGCCGCACTTCGCCCTGTTGCGGGCTGTACAGGCCCAGCAGCAGCTTGATCAGGGTGGTCTTGCCGCAGCCGTTCTCGCCGACGATGAAGACGATGTCGCCCTGGCGGATGCTCAGGTTCACCGGCCCCAGGTGGAACGGCTGGCTGCCCTCGACCTGTGGGTAGTCATAGCGCAGCTGGCGCAGCTCGATGGACTCGACGCTGGACACGGCCGGGGCGCGGTCGCTCACCAGCAGGTGCGGCTCGGGAGACGAGAAGCGCGCCGACAGCTCGGCGATGCGGCGCAGGGCGATCTGCGCGCGGCTGATGCTCGGCAGGTTGGTGATCAACTGCTCCAGCGGCCCCTTCATGTACAGCATCACCAGCACGAAACCACCAAGCACGGTGCGGTCGGTGCTCGGCCACAGCGCCTGGAAGGCGATGGCCACGCCGATGACGGCGAAGAACAGCATCGAACCGAAGGTCTCGGCGCTGACAAAGATGTTCGCCGCGCGGATGTTGGCCTTGCAGATGCGCTCGGTAGCGCCGTGGATCAGTTGGTCATGCATGTGCTGGCGGCGCTTGCGCTGGATACGCAGCTCCTTGGCGCCGCCGGAGAGAGCCTGGTAGTGCTTCTGCAGCTCGTCCTCGCCGTTGCGGGCGGTGAGGATGTTCTTCATGCCGAAGCGGTGGGCGAGGAACTGCGCGCCAGTGCCGATCACCACGGTCAGGGCGGTGATCAGCAGGATCTGCCAGGACAGCAGCGCCAGGTAGGCGAGGCAGCCCAAGGTGACGGTGAAGGCGATGACCATGGGTGCCACGGACAGGGCGAAGGCGCTGATGGTGCTGACATCGTTGAGCAGCACCGGGATCAGGCGGTGGGCACGGTAGCGCTCCAGTTGCGCGATCGGCGCCACCAGCACCTTGGCGGACAATTCGCGGCGCAGCCGCGCCACCACCTTCTGGCCCACATAGTTGGTGAGCAGGTTCGAACCGGTGGAGCAGGCCAGGGTCAGCACGCACAGGCCGCCGAACAGCAGGGCGGTATGGGTGTCCGGCCCGCCGGAGGCATTCATCGCGCTGTTGATGGTGGCCAGCAGGGCGGTGACGCTCAGGCCGCTGACCACGCCAAGGGCCGCCGAAAGCGCGACCAGCATCCAGAACGGCTTGAGTATGCGCAGGGTTTCCTGGGCGAGGCTGGGTGTCTTGAGCGTCATGGGGGCATCTCGTGAGTATTCGTTGGCGCCGGGCAGGAGCAGGTCCTGATCTTGGTAGACGAGAGGGTTTTGCGCGGATTTAGTCGCCCGGCGCCGAGGGCGCCGGGGCGGGGCAGGGCTTACAGCTCGCGGGCGACGCGGAAACCGATCCAGTCGCCGCGCAGGGTGGAGCTGCGCTCGTTGCGGTTGCCCGAGCGCGAGAAGATCGGCGCCTCGGTGTAGTCGTTGCCGCGGATCACCCGGCGATCCTCGCATTCGCTGCTGTTGGTCTGTGGGCTGCCGTCAGTGGGGGCGGTGGCGTAGCTGTCGACGTAGCAGTCGCGGGTCCATTCGTAGACATTGCCGTGGCCGTCGTAGACGCCGAAAGCGTTGGGCGGGAAGCTGCCGACCGGCGAGGTGAAGGAGAAACCGTCGGTAGGACCGTAGGTATTGGCGTGCTTGGAGATCTGGTACTTCTGCTCGTCGTTGTCATCGAGCGGGAAGGGGAACGGCCCGGTGCTGCCGCCGCGCACGGCGTACTCGCGCTGGGATTCGCTGAGCACCTTGTAGACCTTGCCGGTCTTCTTCGACAGCCAGTTGGCATAGGCCTCGGCTTCGTGGAAGTTCAGGCACACGGCGGGCTGGCGGTCGCCTTGCTGGTAGCGCGGCACGCCGGCGATGCACTCACGGCCTGGGCGGGTATCGCCGTTGGGCACCTTGTAGCCGGTGGCCTTGAGGTAGGCCTTCCACTCCCCATTGGTGATCTGGTACTGGCTGACGGCAAAGGCTTTCTTGAACGTGACCTGGTGCAACGGGCCTTCATCGTCCTGGCGGCCCTTTTCGTCATCCGGGGTGCCCATCATGAAGCTGCCGGCGGGCAGCACCACCATTTCCGGGCAGGTCTTGGCGCAGTCGCGGAACACGCTGCCAGGTTTGTGCGCGGGCGCCGCGGCCAGGGCCGGCAGGCTGCAGGCGACCAGCAGGGCGGCCAGGGTGAGGCGGTTCAGGGGTGCGGTCATGGGGAAGCCTTGTTCAGGGTTGCTGGGCAGACAGCGGGAGTTCGTGCTGTTGGACGAACTGAACGAGGCGATGTTTAGGGGTGGTTTTGTAACAACTGTTTGGCGGGAGAGGTGTGGCGCCTATGAGATCGAGCGCCGCCCGCGCGGCGCATCGCGGATGAATCCGCTCCTACATTTGTTGCAACGTGGCCATGCCTGATAGGCCATGGTTGTTAGCCTTGTGCGCTCGACGCGATGTTTCGGCGGGCATTGCTGCCGCCCCACCTGTCTCAAACCCTGCGCCAAGGCTGGCAACCATTGCCTGACAGGTTCGGTACGTTGCAACAAATGTAGGAGCGGATTCATCCGCGATGCGCCGCGCGGGCGGCGCTCGATCTCGAGAGCGCTGAAGGCTGTAGTCAAGCGCTAGCGACTGAACTCAGCTCAACTCAAGCCAGATCGGCGCATGATCCGAAGGCTTTTCCATCCCGCGCAGTTCATAGTCGACCCCGGCGGCCCTGACCCGCGGCAGCAGCCCATGGGAGGCCATGATCAGGTCGATGCGCAGGCCGCGCTTGGGCTCGTCCTCGAAACCGCGGCTGCGGTAGTCGAACCAGCTGAAGCGGTCGGCCACGTCCGGGTACAGGTGGCGGAAGCTGTCGACCAGGCCCCAGCCCTTGAGACGCTCCATCCACTCGCGCTCTTCGGGCAGGAAGCTGCACTTGCCGGTCTTCAGCCAGCGCTTGGCGTTGTCCGGGCCGATGCCGATGTCGCAGTCCTGGGGCGAGATGTTCAGGTCGCCCATCACCACCACAGGCTGGTCGTTCTTGAACTGCCCTTCGAGCAGGGCCTGCAGGTCGCTGTAGAAGCGCTGCTTGGCTGGGAACTTGGTGGGGTGGTCGCGGCTTTCGCCTTGGGGGAAGTAGCCGTTCATGATGGTGATCGGCGTGCCGTCGGCATCGGCGAAGGTGCCCCAGATGAAGCGACGCTGGGCGTCCTCCTCGTCACTGGCGAAGCCCTTGGACAGCGACAGCGGTTTTTCCCGCGAGAGCAGGGCGACGCCATAGTGGCCCTTCTGGCCGTGGTAGTGCACGTGGTAGCCGAGTGCCTCGACGTCGGCCAACGGGAACTGATCGTCGCTGACCTTGGTTTCCTGCAGGCCGATCACGTCCGGCTGGTGTTTGTCGATCAGCGCCGCCAGCTGGTGCGGGCGGGCGCGCAGGCCGTTGATGTTGAACGAGACGATCTTCATGGCAAGACGATCCTGGTAAAAGCCACGGATGCTAGCCGACATCGCCGGCCACGGCCAGCATGGCGCCGCGCTGCGGGCGCTGCTAACGTGCTGGAGGAGGTGAACCCAGCGCCGGAATCTGGTTCCAAGGCCCTGTACGCCCATTCCAGGAGGACTGCCCGCAATGCCCGACGACATCGCCGCCCCGGCCCGGATCTGCCTGCTCGACGCCGGCTACGCCCGCGAGGCGCGTTCGCTGCTCTACCATGCCTACCGCCACGAACCGACCTTCGCCTGGCTGTTCGAGGCCCAGCGCCCCGGGTACGAGCGCCGCCTGCGGGTGATGGTGCGCGAGTGGGTGCGCCAGCACTTTTATCTGCAATTGCCGGCGATCGGCCTGTTGCTGGAGGATCGGCTGATCGGCCTGGCGCTGATCGTGCCGCCGTTGCGCCGGCTTGGCGTGGCCGACAGCTGGGCCTGGCGTTTGCGCATGATCCTCGGTACCGGCCTGCGCTGCACCCGCCGCTACCTGGATTACCAGGCCGCGCTGGCCGGGTGCCTGCCGGGGGACAAGGTGCATGTGCTGCCGCTGTTGGGCGTGCACCCGCAGTTCCAGGGCCGGCACTACGGCGAGCAACTGCTACAGGCCGTGCATGACTGGTGCGCGGAAGACGCCGGTACTGACGGCGTGGTGCTGGACACCGGCAATGCGCACTACCTGGCGTTCTACCAGCGCCAGGGTTATGAAGAGATCGGCGAGATCGCCGTAGGGCCGATCCGTGAGCGGGTGTTCTTCCACCCCAACCCGCGCTCGTCGAGGGTAGCGAACCTGTGACAGGCGTTTTCTGAAAGCCCCTTGGCCGTTGCGCTCTGGTAGCATGCCGCGCATGACGTATTCAGGAAGACTTGGCTGGGGCCTGCTGTTGCTGGCCGCCAGCTCCATGGCATGGGCGCAGAGCGAATTGCTGGTGCGGGTCAAACCCGCCAACAAGGCGCTCAAGTCCAATATCGAAGGGTATATCGGCAGCCTGGGCGATCGCGACGAAGAGGCCTTGCTGCGCTTCAGCCGGGGCGCCGAGGAGCAGGCGCGCAAGGCGGCCCAGGCCCTGGGCTATTACCAGGCGCGGGTCGAGACCGAGGTCAAGGCGCCGGCCGAAAAAGACAAACCACCGCAACTGATCATCCAGGTCGAGCCCGGCGAACCGATTCGCCTGCGCAACGTGACCGTGCGTATCGAAGGGCCGGCCAGCGAGCTCAGGGTGTTCCGCATTCCTGACAGCAAGGCGCTGCGCCCGGGCGAGCAGCTCAACCATGGCACCTACGAGGACGCCAAGCGGCTGATCCAGAACCAGGCCTCGCGCTACGGCTTCTTCGCCGGGCGCTTCGAGCGCCAGCGCCTGGCGGTTGATCCGCAGGCCGGTGTGGCCGACATCGAACTGGTCTACCAGAGCGGCCCGCGCTACCGCCTTGGCGCGGTGAGCTTCGGTGGCGATGCGCCGCTGGACAACGACTTGCTGCAGCGCATGGTGGGGTTCAAGCCCGGTACCCCGTACGACTCGGAACTGATCGCCGAACTCAACAATGACCTGCAGTCCAGCGGCTACTTCGACAGCGTGCGCGTGGACGCCGCGCCCACCGCCGCAGTGGGCGAGGACATCCCGGTGGACGTCCACCTCGACACCCGCAAGCCACGCACCCTTGGCCTGGGCCTGGGTTTCTCCACCGACGTCGGCCCGCGCGGCAAGGCCAACTGGACCCGCCACTGGGTCAACCCGCAAGGGCACAGCTACGGCTGGGAAACCGAGCTGTCTGCGCCCCGGCAGAACGTCGGCTTGTGGTACGACATCCCGCTGGACCCGCCGCTCACCGACAAGCTGCGCTTCGCCGGCGGCTACCAGAACGAGGAGATCGCCGGCACCGATACCTTGAGCAAGCTGCTGACGGTCGGCCCGGAGTGGCACAGCAAGCTGCCCAGCGGCTGGCAGCGGGTGATCTCGCTCAAGTACCAGCGCGAGGAGTATCGCCTGGGCGACGACTCGGGGCTGAGCAACCTGCTGATGCCGGGCGTCAGCTTCTCCTACCTGCGCAGCGACAACCGCATCGACCCGCACAATGGCTACCGCCTGCAGTTCGACCTGCAGGCGGCCAAGGAAGGCCTGGGCTCGGACACCAACCTGATCCACGGCAACGTGCTGCTCAAGGGCCTGACCACCCTGGGCCAGAACCATCGCTTCCTTGGCCGCGTGCAGTTCGGCGGCAGTGCCACCAATGGCTACCAGCAGAACATCCCGCCGTCACTGCGCTTCTTTGCCGGTGGCGACCAGAGCGTGCGCGGCTACGACTACCAGTCGCTGTCGCCGAAGAACAACCAGGGCGACCGCATCGGTGGGCGCTACCTGGTGGCCGGCAGCGCCGAGTACCAGTACTCGGTTGCCGAGAAATGGCGCCTGGCGACCTTCATCGACCAGGGCAATTCGTTCAACTCGCTGGAACTGCCCAGCCTCAAGACCGGCGTCGGCATCGGCGTGCGCTGGGTGTCGCCGGTGGGGCCGCTGCGCCTGGACCTGGCCCGCGCCCTGGATGACGACGGTGGTTTTCGTTTGCACTTCTCCATGGGGCCTGAGCTGTGACGCGTGTAGTCAAACCCATCCTGCTGGCACTGCTGGGCCTGCTGTTGCTGATCGTCCTGGCACTGAGCCTGGTGCTGGGTACCCAGGGCGGCAGCCGCTGGGTACTGGGCCTGGTGCCGGGGCTGCAAGTCAGCGATTTCTCCGGACGCCTCGGCGGCAGTTGGCAGGCCAGCCAACTGCGCTGGACGGCGGGCGAAGACCGTGTCGAGGTGCAGGCCCCGCAACTGGACTGGTCGCCAACCTGCCTGCTGCGCGCCACCTTGTGCGTCGAGCGCCTGCAGGCCGAGCGTATCGACATGGCCTTCGCCCCGGGCGATGACAAGCCCGATAGCGGCCCGCTGCAACTGCCGGCGCTGAATCTGCCGTTGGCCATCGAGCTGGGCGAGGTCAAGCTGGGCCAGCTGCGCCTGGATGGCAGCGACCTGCTGGGCGACCTTAGCCTGGCCGCGCACTGGATCGCGAGCGGCCTGCGCGTGGACAGCCTGCAACTGCGCCGCGACGACCTGCGCCTGGACGTGCAGGGCGACCTGGTGCCCCAGGGCGACTGGCCGCTGCAGCTGCAAGGTACGCTGCAACTGCCGGCGGTCGATGGCAAGCCCTGGCAACTGGCCTTGAGCGCCAAGGGCGAGTTGCAGAAGTCCCTTGCCATCGACGCCACCAGCAGTGGCTACCTGGACGCACGGCTGAGCGGCGAGCTGCAGGCCCTGGCCGAGCACCTGCCGGCCCACCTGAGCATTCGCGCGGACAGCTTCAAACCGGCCGCCGAGCTGCCCGACACCCTGCAACTCGACCAGCTGCGGCTCGATGCCCAGGGTGACTTGCTCAAGGGTTATCAACTGTCCGGCTCGGCCACGCTGCCCGCCGAACAAGGGCCGATCGGCCTGGTGCTGGCCGGCAAGGTCGATGCCAAGGGCGCCCGGCTCGACGCCCTGGACCTGAACGCCAGCGACCAGCAGCGCCTCAAGCTGCAGGCCAGCGCCGACTGGCAGCAGGGCCTGAGCGCCGATGCCAGCCTCGACTGGCTGGACTTCCCCTGGTTGCGCCTGTACCCGCTGGAGACGGCGCCCCAGGTCACGCTCAAGCGCTTCAACGCCCAGGTGCAGTACCGCGACGGCAGCTACAAGGGGGTGTTCAACGGCGACCTGGATGGCCCGGCCGGCGCCTTCAGCCTGGCCAGCCCGTTCGACGGCGACCTCGGCCAGGTACGCCTGCCGCAGTTGCTGCTCAGCGCCGGGCAGGGCAAGGCTGCCGGCAGTGTCGCCCTGCGTTTTGCCGACACCCTGGCCTGGGATGTCGACCTGCAACTGTCGGCCCTGGACCCGGCCTACTGGCTGGCGGAGCTGCCCGGCACCCTGGCCGGCCCGCTGCGCAGCCAGGGCGAATTGAAGCACGAGCAACTGACGCTCAAGGCTCAGTTGGACCTCAAAGGGCGCCTGCGCGGCCAGCCGGCGCTGGTCAAGGTCGACGCCGAAGGCGCGGGCGAGCGTTGGACCCTTGGCAGCCTGGCGGTGCAGCTGGGCGACAACCGCATCAATGGCAGCGCCAGCGTGCAGCAGCGCCTGGCCGGGCGTGTCGACCTCGACCTGCCGCGCCTGGGCCAGCTCTGGCCGCAGCTGCAAGGGCAGGCCAAGGGGCGCCTGGACCTGGCCGGCACCCTGGCCGCGCCGCAAGGCACCCTGACCCTGCAGGGGCAACAGCTGGGCCAGGCCGACAACCGTGTGCAGCGACTGGACCTGGATGCCCGGCTGGACAATGCCCAGCGCGGCCAGGTGACGCTCAAGGCCGGCGGTATCCGTGTAGGTGATACCGCCCTGGGCAGCCTTGATGTGCAAGGCAAGGGCGATCTTCGCCAGCAGGCCGCCACCCTGGCCCTCGACGGCCCGCAACTCAAGCTCGACCTGGCGCTGGATGGCGCCCTGGCCAAGGGCGACTGGCGCGGTCGCCTGGCCAGCGGGCGCATCCAGGCCGGCGGCCAGGACTGGCAGTTGCAGGCCCCGGCGCGCCTGCAGCGCCTGGCCAGCGGCCAGCTCGATTTCGGCGCCCATTGCTGGCGTTCCGGCCAGGCCAGCCTGTGCGGCGAGGACCAGCGCCTGGCGCCGGAGCCGCGCCTGCGCTACCACCTCAAGCAGTTCCCGCTGGACAGCCTGGCGCAGTGGCTGCCCAAGGACTTCGCCTGGCAGGGCCTGCTCAACGCCGACATCAACCTCGACATCCCGGCCAGTGGCCCCAAGGGCAGCATCCGTGTCGATGCCGGCGGCGGCACCTTGCGGGTACGCGACAAGGACCGCTGGGTCGACTTCCCCTATCAGGTGCTGCGCCTGGACAGCACCCTGGCGCCACGCCGGGTCGACACCCGCCTGGACTTCCGGGGCGAGCGCCTGGGTGAGCTGAATGTGAACACCCGCCTTGATCCGCTGGGCCGCAACAAGCCGTTGTCCGGTGATTTCCGCCTGGCCGGGCTTGAGCTGTCGGTCATCCGGCCGTTCCTGCCGATGGTCGAGCGCCTGGCCGGCCAGCTCAACGGCAGCGGGCGTCTGTCCGGCAGCCTGATTGCGCCCCAGGTCAATGGCAACCTGGCCTTGAGCGGTGGCGAGGTCAGCGGCGCGGAGTTGCCGGTGAGCCTGGAGGACCTGTCGCTGCAGGCGCTGATCGCCGGTGAACAGGTGCAACTGAATGGCAACTGGCGCAGTGGCGCGGCAGGGCGTGGGCAGCTGACCGGGCATATGACCTGGGGCCAGGCACTGGGCATGGACCTGCGCCTGCAAGGCCAGCAACTGCCGGTCAGCGTCGAGCCCTACGCGGCGCTGGAAGTGGCGCCCGACCTGAGCATTCGCCTGCTGGACGACAAACTGGCGGTGACCGGCAAGGTGCAGGTGCCCAAGGGCAAGATCACCGTGCGCGAGCTGCCGCCGTCGACGGTCAAGGTCTCGGACGACACGGTGATCGTCGGCCACCAGACCGAACAGGGCAAGCCGCCGATGGCGGTGGCGATGGACATCGATGTCGATGTCGGCAGCGAAAAACTGTCGTTCAAGGGCTTCGGCCTGACCGCCAACCTGCTGGGGCACGTGCATATCGGCGACAACCTCGACACCCGTGGCGAACTGAGCCTGGCCGACGGACGCTATCGGCAGTATGGGCAGAGTCTGACCATTCGCCGCGCGCGGCTGCTGTTCGCCGGGCCCATCGACCAGCCGTACCTGGATATCGAGGCGATCCGCAAGGTCGACGACGTGATCGCCGGCATTCGCCTGAGCGGCAGCGCCGAGCAGCCGACCACCAAGGTGTTCTCGGAGCCGGCGATGAGCCAGGAGCAGGCGTTGTCCTACCTGGTGCTGGGCCGGCCGCTGAACAGCTCCGGCGAGGACAACAACATGCTTGCCGAGGCGGCGCTGGGGCTGGGCTTGATGGGTAGCGCCGGCCTGACCGGAGGCCTGGCCTCGAACCTGGGCATCGACGACTTCCAGCTCGACACCCAGGGCACGGGCAACAAGACCAGCGTGGTGGCCAGCGGCAACCTCACCGAGCGCCTGAGCCTGCGCTATGGCGTGGGCGTGTTCGAGCCGGCCAACACCATCGCCTTGCGCTACAAGCTCAGCAAGAAGGTCTACCTGGAAGCCGCCAGCGGCCTGGCCAGCTCGCTGGATATCTTCTACAAGCGCGATTTCTGATCTGTCCCTCATCCGCCCCGGCCAGCGCTGGCCGGTGGCGGATGGCAAGGCTTAACGCGCAGCCCGCAGGCGCCGCCACAAGGTGGTGCGGCTGATGCCGAGGCGGCGCGCGGCTTCGTCGAGGTCGCCCTGGCAACTGTCCAGGGTTTCTTGCACATGGCGCAGTTGCGCGGCCTTGCCCACCGTTTGCAGGTCGGACGCTTGCGGCGCCTTGGCGCGCCGGGATGGCAACTGGCCCTGGCACAGCTCGGGTAGCACCCGCGCCAGGTACTGCTCGTCCAGCCCCTCGTCGCGCAGCAGTTCGCGGGCCGACAGCATCGCTCGCTCGATCACGTTCTCCAGTTCGCGGACATTACCCGGCCAGGCATGGCGCACCAGGTAGGGCAGCAGCGCCGTCACCACCTGTGCGGCGCCTGGTGGCTGCCCCTGGACCAGCAGGCGCTGGCCGATGCTCCGGCAGATCAGGGCAATATCCTCGGGGCGCTCGCGCAGGGGCGTGGTCTGCAGCCGCAGGATATTCAGCCGGTAGTACAAGTCGGTGCGGAACCTGCCCTGGTCGATGGCCGTGCCCAGGTCCTGGTGGGTCGCGGCGATGATCCGCACGTCGATGGCGATCGGTTCGGTGCTGCCCAGACGCAGCACTTCGCGCTCCTGCAGCACCCGCAGCAGGCGGGTCTGCAACGACACCGGCATGTCACCGATCTCATCGAGGAACAGCGTGCCGCGGTGCGCGGCCTCGAACAGCCCGGGCTTGCCGCCCTTGCGCGAACCGCTGAAGGCGCCTTCCTCGTAGCCGAACAGTTCACTCTCCAGCAGTGTTTCGGGAAATGCCGCGCAGTTGATGGCGACGAAAGGGCCTTGCCGGCGCGGGCTTGCATTGTGGATGCCCTGGGCCAGCAGTTCCTTGCCGGTGCCGCTCTCGCCGGTGATCAGGATGGTCGAGTGGCTGGCGGCGAAGCGCTCGGCCAGCTGCAGCATCTCGCGGTTGGCCCTGCTGTTGCCGCTCAGTTGTTCCAGCCGGTAGCGCGCGGTGAAGGCGCCGGGGCGACGGCTGGCGCGGATGCGCTGGTCGGCCCGCTGCACCGCGCTGATGTCCTGGCAGGTCAGCACCAGGCCGGTGCGCTCGCCGTTCTCGAGGATCGGCAGCAGGTTGCTGACCACGGCTTGCGCGCCCAGGCGGATGACGCGGTTGTCCTCGCCCGTGCCATCCTGCAAGGCCTGTTGCAGGTCCAGCTCGGGGCACAGGGCCTGCAACGGGCGGCCGAGCGCCGCGCTGGCCGGCAACCCCAGCAACTGTGCCAGGGCCGGGTTGAGCGACTGCACCAGGCCTTGGTTGTCGACGGCCGCGACTCCGCTGGGAATATGTTGCAGCACGGCATCGAGGTGGCGGCGCTTGGCGATTTCGATGCGCTGGCTGTCGAGGATGCCCAGGGCCTCTTCGAGCGCCTTGCGCACGGTGTCCTCGCTCAGCGACAGCACGCCCTGCAGGCCGGCCTGTTCGGCCAGCTCCACCACAGTAGACGAGCCGATGATGCTGCCACAGCCCAGCCGGGCGGCGTGATCGACGGCCTGGCGGGCTTGCTCCAGCGAGGTATAGGCGGCCTGGTGCACCCGTACGGTGAACAGCGCTGCCAATGCCTGCAGGTCCTGGTTGATGTGGTCGTAGCTGAGCACGGCCACTTGCGTGCCGTGGGCCTTGGCCTGCCCCAGGGCGCGCAGCAAGTCGCCGCCGCCGACGCGCATTGCCAATACTGGCCGGGCCAGGTGCTTGCGCAGGTAGGCGGCGGTGGCCCCTGCGCAGACGAACACATCGACTTCGCCGCGCTGCTCCAGCTCACGGGCAGTCTGCAGCGCTTCGGCTACCGAGGTGTCGAGCACCTCGATACGGGTGTCGGGGTAATCCGCCGTGAGTCCGCTCACGACCTGGGCGAGACGGCTGCGCTGCCGAGGGCGTTGCAGGTGGCTGATCAGCACGACGACCTTGGAGGCGGGGGAGTGCATGGCGGGCCCTGTTCATGGTTGCAATGTTTCAATAGTGAATGAATGCCTTGCACAAGTGAAATGAAGATTGTCCAGCCGGGCACTGCCAGGACCTGCCCAAACCCAGGCTTCACGGGGCTCGCAGGTGGATGGTCGACACTTGGCCCAGGCTTTGCTCTGGCCCTGTTGCCAATTCAACAGCGAAGGCAGGGCCCATCGACCCATGAGCAGTTCCTCCACGACGTCCCTGGCCAGCGATCCGATCGCGGCCAGCGGCAACGACCAGCAGCTGGTCGACTTCATTCGCGAATGCGCCGCCGCCGAGCGGGTGCTCATCACCGCGCGCAAGCGCTTGAGCGGTGGTGCCATCCAGGAAAACTGGCGGCTCGACCTGTTGATCGAGGGTGGTCCCTGGGCCGGTAACCGGCGCTGGGTCCTGCGCAGTGACGCACTGTCGGCGCTGCCGGCCAGCCTCGGCCGCGAACAGGAGTTCGCCGTGCTGCAGGTGGTCTACCAGGCCGGGGTCAAGGTACCGCGACCGCTCTGGCTATGCCGTGACACGCGGGTGCATGGGCGGGTGTTCTTCCTCATGGAGTACGTGCCGGGCATCGCCGCCGGGCGCCTGCTCAGCGCCCAGGCCGGTGCGCAAGGGCAGGGCGGGCTGGCGGCGCAGTTGGGCGCCAACCTGGCGCGCCTGCATCAGGTGCGCCCCCCGTGCGCGGCGCTGGATTTTTTGCCGATACCCCAGGGCTCACCCGCCCTGGCCACCCTCAGGGCCTACCGGCGCTACCTCGACACCCTCGACCAGGCCTACCCGGCCCTGGAGTGGGGCCTGCGCTGGTGCGAGCTGCATGTGCCGCGCAGTCAGGCCCTGTGCCTGCTGCACCGCGACTACCGCACCGGCAACTACCTGGCCAGCGAACAGGGGCTGGAGGCGGTGCTCGATTGGGAATTCAGTGGCTGGGGCGACCCCTGCGAGGACCTCGGCTGGTTCAGCGCCCGTTGCTGGCGCTTCACCCGCCCCGACCTGGAAGCGGGCGGCATCGGCCTGCTCGCAGACTTCCTGCGCGGTTATCACGAAGTGTCCACCCTGGCCATCGAACCCAGCCAACTGCACTACTGGCAGGTCATGGCCACTCTGCGCTGGGCGGTGATCGCCCTGCAACAAGGGCAACGCCACCTGTCCGGCGAAGAACCGTCCCTCGAACTGGCTCTGACCGCGCGCCTGCTGCCGGAGCTGGAGCTCGACATCCTGAACATGACCGGAGCCGAGGCGCCATGACCCAACCCAATGCCGCGCAACTGCTCGACATCGCCCGCCAGACCTTGCTGGAGCAGGTGTTGCCCGCGCTGTCCGGCGAGCTGCGCTACCCGGCGCTGATGATCGCCAACGCCATGGCCATCGCTGTGCGTGAAAGCCGCCTGCAAGGCGAGCTGGACGCCCAGGAGCACGCACGTCTGGGCGCCTTGCTCGAGGCGCCGCCAGCGACCCTGGCCGGCACCCGACAGCAGCTGGCCCAGGCCATCCGCGAAGGTCGCCACGACGCGCCGCAGGCCCGTCGCACCCTGGTCGAGGCGCTACGCCAGACGACGCTTGCCCGCCTGGCGATCAGCAACCCCAAGGCCATGCCGTGAACGCCGGTAGCCACTGCCCGATTTCCAAGACTGAAAACGCATAGAAGGACAACCATGAACTTCACCCTGTCGGACGACCTGCTGGCCTTGCAGGCGAAAACGCGAGACTTCATCGCCAATCACGTGATTCCGTTTGAGAAAGACCCGCGCCAGGACCGCCACGGCCCCAGCGACGACTTGCGCCAGGACCTGCTGGAAAAGGCCCGCATCGCCGGGCTGCTGACCCCGCATGCCAGCCCCGAGATGGGCGGCATGGGCCTGAGCCATGTGGCCAAGGCGATCGTCTTCGAAGAGGCCGGCTATTCGCCCTTGGGGCCGGTGGCGCTGAACATCCACGCACCCGACGAAGGCAATATCCACCTGATGGACGTGGTCGCCACCGAGGCGCAGAAGGACCGCTGGTTGCGCCCGCTGGTCCAGGGCCGGGCGCGCTCGTGCTTCGCCATGACCGAGCCTGCGCCGGGCTCGGGCTCGGATCCGTCGATGCTGCGCACCACCGCCACCCGCGATGGCGACGATTACCTGATCAACGGCCGCAAGTGGTTGATCACCGGGGCTGACGGCGCCGATTTCGCGATCATCATGGCGCGCATGGAAGACGGCACGGCGACCATGTTCCTGAGCGACATGCGGCGTGAGGGCATCGTCCACGAGCGGCAGCTGGACTCGCTGGACAGCTGCTTCACCGGTGGCCATGGGCAACTGCGTTTCGACAACCTGCGGATCCCGGCAAGCGATGTGCTCGGCGAGATCGGCAAGGGCTTCCGCTATGCCCAGGTGCGTCTGGCGCCGGCACGGCTGACCCACTGCATGCGCTGGCTCGGCGCCGCGCGTCGTGCCCACGACATCGCCTGCGACCATGCGCGCACCCGCGACGCCTTCGGCAAATCTCTGGGCGAGCACCAGGGCGTCGGCTTTATGCTCGCCGACAACCAGATGGACCTGCATGTGGTGCGCCTGGCGGTATGGCACTGCGCCTGGGTGCTCGACCAGGGCGAGCGGGGCAATGTCGACTCGAGCATGGCCAAGGTGATCAGCTCCGAGGCGCTGTGGCGGGTGGTCGATCGCTCGATGCAGGTGCTGGGAGGGCGCGGGGTGACCGGGGACACGGTGGTGGAGCGGATCTTCCGCGATATCCGGCCGTTCCGCATCTATGACGGTCCGAGCGAAGTGCACCGCATGAGCCTGGCGAAGAAGCTTCTCGACCAGCGTCCGGGAGGTCACTGATGCAGCCGCAGCTTGCTCGACTGTTCTCTCTCGACGGCCGTCGCGCCCTGGTGACCGGGGCCTCCAGTGGCCTGGGCCGGCACTTTGCCCAGACCCTGGCGGCCGCCGGCGCCGAGGTGCTGGTCACCGCCCGGCGCGAGGCGCCGTTGCAGGCCCTGGTCGAGACCATCCAGGCTAGCGGCGGCCATGCCCGCGCCTTTGCCCTCGATGTGACCAGCCGCGACGATGTCTGCCGGGTGCTCGATGCCGCCGGCCCGCTGGATGTGCTGGTCAACAATGCCGGGGTGAGCGACAGCCAGGCGCTGCTCGACTGCGACGATGGCAGTTGGGACCGCGTGCTCGACACCAACCTCAAGGGCGCCTGGACGGTGGCCCAGGAAAGCGCGCGGCGCATGGTCGCCGCAGGGCAGGGCGGCAGCCTGATCAACGTCACCTCGATCCTCGCCAGCCGGGTGGCCGGCGCTGTCGCCCCTTATCTGGCGGCCAAGGCCGGCCTGGCGCACCTGACCCGCGCCATGGCTCTGGAGCTGGCGCGCCATGGCATCCGCGTGAACGCCCTGGCGCCGGGGTACGTGATGACCGACCTGAACGAGGCGTTCCTGGCCAGCGACGCGGGGCAGAAATTGCGCGCGCGTATTCCGAGCCGGCGCTTCAGCCAGCCGGCGGATCTGGACGGCGCCTTGCTGCTGCTCGCCAGTGACGCCGGCCGCGGCATGAGCGGCAGCGAGATCGTGGTCGATGGCGGCCACCTGTGCGGCAGCCTGTAGACACACCGCCCAGCCTTGCAAACCCCGCGATGAATGGCACCGGCCGTGCCGGTCAAGAACAACAAGAAACAGAGGTAGTTATGTGCGTGCAACCGTTGAACTGCCCATGGACGAGGGACCCGTCATGATAAACCCGAGCCTGGAACACGAACTGGCCCCGAATGCGGCCAACCATGTGCCGCTGTCGCCACTGTCGTTCCTCAAGCGCGCCGCGCAGGTCTATCCGCAGCGCGACGCGGTGGTGTACGGCGACCGCCGCTACACCTACCAGCAGTTGCACCAGCGCAGCCGGGCCCTGGCCAGCGCCCTGGAGCGGGTCGGCGTGCAGCCGGGCGAGCGCGTGGCGATCCTGGCGCCGAACATCCCCGAGATGCTCGAGGCGCACTATGGCGTGCCCGGCGCGGGTGCCGTGCTGGTGTGCATCAATATCCGCCTGGAGGCGCGCAGCATCGCGTTCATCCTGCGCCATTGCGCGGCCAGGGTACTGTTGTGCGATCGCGAATTCGGCGCGGTGGTCCACCAGGCGCTGGCGATGCTGGACACGCCGCCGCTGCTGGTGGGCATCGATGATGCCCAGGCCGAGGGCGCCGACCTGGCGCCGGACCTGGACTACGAAAGCTTCCTGGCCCAGGGCGATGGCAACCGGCCGTTGAGCGCGCCGCACAACGAATGGCAGTCGATCGCCATCAACTACACATCCGGCACCACCGGCGATCCCAAGGGCGTGGTGCTGCATCACCGCGGCGCCTACCTCAATGCCTGCGCCGGAGCGCTGATCTTCCAGCTCGGCCCGCGCAGCGTCTACCTGTGGACCCTGCCGATGTTCCACTGCAACGGCTGGAGCCATACCTGGGCGGTGACCCTGTCAGGCGGCAGCCATGTGTGCCTGCGCAAGGTGCAGCCCGAGGCGATTCACGCCGCCATCGCCGCGCATGGCGTGACCCACCTGAGCGCCGCGCCGGTGGTGATGTCGATGCTGATCCATGCTCCGGCAGGCGCCGCGCCGTCCCAGGCGGTGTCGGTGATCACCGGCGGCGCCGCACCGCCCAGCGCGGTGATTGCCGCCATGGAGGCGCGTGGCTTCAGCATCACCCACGCCTATGGCATGACCGAAAGCTATGGCCCCAGTACTTTGTGCCTATGGCAACCAGGCGTCGACGAGCTGCCGCTGGAAGCTCGCGCGCGGTTCATGAGCCGCCAGGGCGTGGCCCATCCGATGCTCGAGGAAGCCACGGTGCTGGATACCGATAGCGGCCAGCCGGTGCCCGCCGACGGGGCGACCCTGGGCGAGCTGGTGGTGCGCGGCAACACGGTGATGAAAGGCTACCTGCATAACCCCGAAGCCACCCGCAGCGCCCTGGCTGGCGGCTGGCTGCACACGGGCGACCTCGCCGTGCTGCATCCCGATGGCTATGTGGAGATCAAGGACCGGGCCAAGGACATCATCATTTCCGGCGGCGAGAACATCAGTTCGCTGGAGATCGAGGAGGTGCTCTACCAGCATCCCGAGGTGCTCGAGGCTGCCGTGGTGGCGCGGCCCGATTCGCGCTGGGGCGAAACCCCGCATGCCTTCGTCACCCTGTGTGCCGAGGCCCAGGGAGATATCACCGGCGAAGAGCTGATCCGCTGGTGTCGCGAGCGCCTGGCGCACTTCAAGGCGCCGCGGCATGTGTCGTTGGTGGCGTTGCCGAAGACGGCCACCGGCAAGATCCAGAAATTCGTCCTGCGCGAATGGGCTCGCCAGGCGGCCGCTGCAGCCAGTGACCGGCCGGAAGGGTGAGCCCTGGTATTCGAGTCATCGCTGCTTGCGCAGCCCTGTGTCCTGTGTGATAGGGCACACCAGGTGTCCGCCGCAAATTTTGCAGCGCCTGGCAGATCGAGCGCCGCCCGCGCGGCGCATCGCTGGCAAGCCAGCTCCCACATCTGTTTCGGGCCAATCAATCCTCTGAGTTCATCGCTGTCCGCCCTGGTGCCTGCCTTGAGACAGGTGGGGCGCCAGCAGTGCCCGCACTGAAACCGCGTCGAACCAACAAGGCGTAAAGCCGCGGCGGCGCAGGCATAACTGGCCCGAAATAAATGTGGGAGCTGGCTTGCCAGCGATGCGCCGCGCGGGCGGCGCTCGATCTGCCAGGCGCTGCAAAACTTGCGGCGGACACTTGGAGGCCCTGCCACGGTCAATAGCCCTCGCACTCAAAGACCTTGAAAGGGATGGCCCTTGGAGCGCGTTGACCGGCGCCAACAACGCCATTGCCCTAGTAACCCCGGAAGATATCGCCGATGCTCGCGATCGGGTGCGCCGCGTGCGCACCCGATCGATTGGCCATGGCAGACCGCGGGGCGTAGACCGCCGTCAGGAACAGGGCAAGTGTCACGCTGGCAACTAGTAAGGCAAAGATACGCATGGGAACCTCCAGCTTTGTTTTTGTAATTACCGTCGAGTCTGGTCCGTGGCGTTGGCTAAAGCCTGATAAAGCGCGCCATTAAATAGTCCTTTGTGCGGTCGTTTCGGGAGGGTTGGCCGCTGCGAACACCTGGGTGGCCGCCACGATGTCCTGATCGCCGTAGCCCATGGATTCAGCCCGTTGCACGACCCCGCATACGGCGTCGAAGACCGGCGTCCAGGCCCCTTGCGCGTGCAGCGCCTGGGCGATGTGGGCGAAGGCGCCGGCATGCACATCGAGCCTGGCCTGATCGCCTGCGAAGTCCTGCGCTTCGAGTCGGCGTACCGCTTCCTCGAGCGCATCGCTGATGAAGAACCGTGATGTGTCGAGCAGCAGCCTGGCCGTCTCCGCCACCGGCAGGCCGAAGCGCTCGCTCGCGCCCACGGCCTCGAAGAACGCCACCATCGTGGCGAATGCCTGAGCGTGGAGCACAGTGGCAAAGGCCAGTGCTTCGTCCCATGGCAGGAACATCGTTTGACCGGCCAGCGCTTCGAGCAGCGCCCGATGCTGCTCGAAACCCTCACGATCGCCGGTATGCAGGGTGTGGCTCTGGCGATGACCGACGTTGCGCGGGTAGGCCACGATCATCCCTTTGACGTACAGGCCGCCAGCGGCGTTGACCAGCGCCTGGAGCGCCAGGCCCTCGTCGCGGCCGTTGGTGGTGTAATCGACCACTGTGCGACCTGCGAGCGCAGCCATCACCCCCGGCATGCCAAGCACGCCATGGGTCGCCTGGTCGTCCAGCAGCACGAAGACCGTGACCGGGCTTGCGCTGAGCGCGGCGTGAGCCGAGTCGCACAGCTGAGCACCAGCGGCGACCAGCGCCGCCGCTTTGCCAGGCGATCGGTTCCACACCGCCACGCGTTTGCCTTGCTTGAGAAATGCATGGGCCATGATTGTGCCCATGGCGCCGAGCCCGACTACTGATACATCGAAGTCGAAGCGCTGGTCATTTTGTGTGCTCACATTCCAACCCTCATGATTTTTGTTTTAGGTGTCCAGGACGCGGGTGCGGTGTTTCGCCTACAACAGGTTCTGTACGCGGGCCCAGTCAGTCGCGTCGGCCAGCGTGCGTTCGAAGGCGCCGAAGATCGCCTTGATATCGGCTTGGGTGCAGATCAACGGCGGACAGAAGGCGATCGTGTCGTAGATGGCGCGAATGATCAGTCCGTGCTTGTGCGCCTGTTTGAACACATAGCTACCCAGGGTACCGGGCTGGGCGAACGGTTGCCCGGTGGCCTTGTTCGCCACCAGTTCGATGGCGCCCACCAGCCCGACACCGCGCACATCGCCCACCAGCGGATGGTCGGCGAATGCGCGCAGACGGCGCTGGAATTCAGGGGCCAGGCGCTGGACCTGGCCCACCAGGTCGCGCTCTTCGATGATGCGGATGTTTTCCAGCGCCACCGCAGTGGCGACGGGATGGCCCGTGCAGGTCAGGCCATGGGCGAACGCTCCCAAACGCTGGCTCTGGCTGAGCAGGACGTCATGGATGGCATCGGACACCAGCACGGCGGCCAGGGGCTGATAGGACGAGGTGAGCTGCTTGGACAGCACCATGATATCGGGCTGGATCCCGTACAGCTCGGCGCCGAACATCGTCCCGAGCCTGCCGAAGCCGGTGATGATCTCGTCGATCACCACGAGGATATCGTAGCGTCTGCACACCGCCTGGATCGCCGCCCAATAGCCTTGGGGAGGAGGAACCACGCCGCCTGCGGCCATCACCGGTTCGCCGATGAACGCCGCGATGGTTTCCGGGCCCTCGTCGAGGATGTAATGCTCCAGCTCGTCCGCCAGGCGCGCCGAAAAGGCTTCCTCGGTCTCGCCGGGCCGGGCGAATCGATAGAAGTTCGGGCAGGTCAGGTGATGCACCGGGATGGTCGGCAGATCGAAATCACGGTGCATCGACGGGATGCCGCTCAAGCTTGCGCAGGCCACGGTGGCGCCGTGATAGGCCTGCTGGCGCGAGATGAACTTCTTCTTGGCGGGCTTGCCCAGTGCGTTGTTCACGTACCAGACCATCTTCACCACCGAGTCGTTGGCCTCGGACCCTGAGTTGGTGAAGAACACATGGTTCAGATCGCCGGGCGCAAGCTCCGCCAGCTTGGCGGCGAGCGCCGCGGCCGGGGCGTTGGTCTTGTGGCTGAAGCTGTGGTAGTAGGGCAGTTGCCTGAGCTGCTCGACGGCGGCGTCGACCAGGCGCTGTTCGCTGAAGCCCAGTGCAACGCTCCACAGGCCCGACATGGCTTCGATATAGGCATTGCCCTGTTCGTCGAAGACCCGCACACCGTCACCTGCGGTGATGACCAATGGCCCGATTTCCTGATGCTGGGCCAGGTTGGTGTTGGGGTGAATGAGTGCTGCCAGATCGTTGCGCGCGGTTGCAGTAAGCGTGTTCATTGGTTCATGTTCCTGTCGCAGGCACAGATTGCCCGCGAATGAGCAGGTTGCCGGCGCCCCATGGATCGTCATGGAGCGCACGGCAGGATCCTGCGGTTATTGGCCAAGCGCTGCCGCGACCGCTTCGCCGAACGCCTTGAGGCCCTGTTCGAGCTGCTCGGTCGGGGTGTTCACCGGTGGCATCAGCTTGATGATTTCGCCGTTCGGCCCGCAGCGGTCGACCAGCACGCCCGCCTGCAGCACGCGCTGCTGGGCATCCTTGGCCAAGGCCACGTTGCCGCGACCGAAATCGATGCCGGCGATCATGCCGCGACAGCGCGCGGAGGCGACCCCTGGAATCTCGGCGTAGCCGGCGACCGCGCGTTCCATGGCCGCGCAGTTGGCGGCCAGCAACTTCAGGAACTGCTCGTCGCGCCAATAGCCGAGGGCGATCTGGGCGGTGAGGAACGCCAACTGGTTGCCGCGGAAGGTGCCGATATGATCGCCCGGCTCCCAGACATCCAGCCCGGCGCCGATCAACACGATGGCCATGGGCAGGCCATAGCCACCGATTGATTTGGCGCAGGTGATCAGGTCAGGGACCACCCCGGAGCGCTCGAAGCCGAAGAAGTCACCGGTGCGGCCGCAGCCAGCCTGGATCTCGTCGCAGATCAGCAATACCCCGTGCGCCCGGGTCCACTGGCGCAGGCGCTGCAACCATTGGTTTGAGGCCACGTACACGCCAGCCTGGATCTGCACGGATTCGACGATCACCGCCGCCGGCAATTCCGAGCCGCTGCCTTGGTCATTGGCCAGGCGCTCGAGGAAGCCGATGCTGTCGAACTCGCCGTAAGGGCTGTCTTCGTAGGGCACGAATACCACGTCGGTGGACAGCCCCGGGCCGCGCCGGGTGCGGTTGCCGGTAACGGCCAGCGCACCGGCCGTCATGCCGTGGTAGGCACCATAGAACGACACGATCTTGCTCCGCCCGGTCGCTTTGCGCGCCAGCTTCAATGCCGCCTCGACGGCATCGGCGCCGGTCGGGCCGGTGAACTGCACCTTGTAGTCCCAGCCGCGCGGCTTGAGCAAGTCGCGTTCCAGCGCCTCGAGGAACTGGCGCTTGGTGGTGGTGTGCAGGTCCAGGGCATGGGTCACGCCGTTGGCCGACAGGTACGCGATCAGCGCATCGCGCATGCGCGGGTCGTTGTGGCCGTAGTTCAGGGCACCGGCGCCGGCGAAGAAGTCCAGGTACTCGCGGCCATCCTCGCCGCGGATCTTGCTGCCCTGGGCGGTATCGAAGACCAGCGGCAGGTCGCGGCAATACATCCGCACGTTGGACTCGAGCCGTTCGAATGTCTCGATGTTGTTCATGCATAACCTCTTGAAGTGATCGGGCAACGTTTGCTTGGCGCTATCAGTGCTTGAACATCACGTGGCGCACCACGGTGTAGTCTTCCAGGCCATACATGGACAGGTCCTTGCCATAGCCGGACAGCTTCACGCCGCCATGAGGCATCTCGCTCACCAGCATGAAATGGGTATTGACCCAGGTGCAGCCGTATTGCAGGCGCGCGGCCAGGCGATGGGCGCGGCCGACATCGGCGGTCCACACCGAAGAGGCCAGGCCGTAGTCGGAGTCATTGGCCCAGGCCAGCGCCTGGGCTTCGTCCTCGAACGACGAGACCGTCACCACCGGGCCGAAGATCTCCCGGCAGACCACCTCGTCGTCCTGGCGGGCACCGGCCAGGACCGTCGGTTCGAAGAAGAACCCGCTACCTGCGGCGCGCTTGCCACCGGTGACGACTTCGATATGAGGCACTTCCCGGGCACGCTTGACGAAGCCTTCGACGCGGCCCAGGTGCTCTTCGGTGATCAGCGGCCCCATCTCGGTCGAGGGGTCATCCTGCAGCCCGCACTTGATGCTGGCCACGGCCTCGCCGAGCTTGCGCACGAACTCGGGGTAGACCGACTTCTGCACATACAGGCGGCACGCGGCGGTACAGTCCTGGCCTGCGTTGTAGAAGCCAAAGGCACGAATGCCTTCGACGGCCGCGTCGATATCGGCATCGTCGAAGATCAGCACGGGGGCCTTGCCGCCCAATTCCATGTGCATGCGTTTGACGCTGTCGGCGGTGCCCTCGATGATCCGGCTGCCGGTGCGCACGGAACCGGTCAGCGACACCATGCGCACTTTGGCGTGGCTGGTCAGCGGCTCACCAACCGTGGCCCCCCGACCATGGACGATGTTGACCACGCCGGCAGGGAAGATCTCGGCCAGCAGTTCACCCAGTTTCAAGGTGGTCATCGGCGTGTGTTCCGAGGGTTTCAGCACCACGGTGTTGCCACCGGCCAAGGCCGGGCCGAGTTTCCAGGCCGCCATCAGCAAGGGGTAGTTCCACGGTGCGATGGAGGCGACCACGCCGACCGCATCGCGACGAATCATCGAGGTGTGCCCCGGGATGTACTCGCCCCCGGCCGAACCTTGCAGGCAGCGCACGGCGCCGGCGAAGAAGCGGAACACGTCCGACACTGCCGGCAGCTCGTCCTGCAGCACGGCGGTGTAGGGCTTGCCGCAGTTGTCGGCTTCCAGGCGCGCGAACACCGCTGCCTGGGCATCGATGCTGTCGGCGAGCTTGAGCAGCAGGGCCGCGCGGTCCTTGGGCGGGGTTTGCGACCAGGCTTCGAAGGCCGCATCGGCACTTTGCACCGCGGCCTCTACCTGGGCTTGACTGGCCTCGGTGGTTTGCACCAGGACGCTGCCCAGGGAGGGGTTGTACACGGCCAGTTCGTCGCCTTCGCCGGCTACCAGGGCACCATTGATCAGAAGTTTGCTTTGCATGTCGATTCTCGCCATTTAACGGCGCGGCCAAAGGCCGGCCTTGTGATTGTCGTCAGAGCATTCGATTGAAACGGGGTCGCTATACCAATGCCTCAGGGACGGGGCTGCGGAAGAAGCTGGTGCGGCAGGCCAGGTAGACCAGCCCCAGGCCGAGCCAGCAACTGCCCATGATCAGCGCGTCTTTATCCAGGCTGATCAGCATCCACCCGGCCGTGACCAGGCCGATGAGCGGGAACAGCACGCCGCGCAGCAGGCCGGCGCCATCCTTGACGCGGGCATCGAAGGTGAGCCGCAATGCACACAGGTTGACAGCGGTGAAGGCGACAAACGCGCCGAAGTTGACCAGCGACGTCGCGGTGGCGATCGTCAAGGCAAAACCGGCCGTGCCGAAAACGCCGCAGAGCAGGATGTTGAAGGCCGGGGTCTTGAAGCGCGGATGCAGGACACCGAACACCTTGCGCGGCAGCTGGTTGTCCCGGCCGAGGGCGTAGAGCAGCCGCCCCACGCTGGCCTGGAACGACATGCCGGCGGCGAAGTGGGCAATGATGATCCCCGCCAGCACCACGGCGAAGAACACGTCACCGCCGATCATCCGGGCGATCTCGAAGGCGGCCCCGTCCACCAGCTCGAAGCTGGGGGAGGGATGGGCCAGGTACATGAAGTACGAGGAACCGACGTAGACCGAACCGCCGATCAACGCGACCAGCAGGATGGCGCGTGGCAGCGTTCGGCCCGGGTCGCGGGTTTCCTCGCTCAGCGTGGACAGCGCGTCGAAGCCCAGGAACGAGTAGGCGGCGATGGCGGCGCCGGCCATGCTGGTGGCGAAGGGCACGTCCTGGTTGAAGAACGGCTTGGCCGACAGCAGCCCGCCAGGGCCGTTGGCCGCCACGATGTAGTGCACGCACAGGCCAAGGAACACGACGATGATAGCCAGTTGCGCGACCATCAACAGCACGTTGAAGCGGTTGGCGACCTGGATGCCGAGGACATTGAGCACTGAAGTGGTGACGATGAAGCCGCTGATCCACACCCACTGCGGAACGTCTGCAAAGGCCATGTTGAGGTAGCTGGCGCCGAGCAGCCAGATCAGCATCGGGATGAAGAAGTAATCGAGCAGCGCAGCCCAGCCCACCATGAACCCGAGATTGGCATTGAGCATCTTGCGGGTATAGGTGTAGGCCGAGCCGGCTACCGGGAATACCCTGACCAGCCGCCCGTAGCTCAACGCCGTGAACACCACGCCGGTCGCCGCGATCAGGTAGGCCATCGCCGTGGTGTTGCCGCTGGCCTGGGTGATCACGCCGTAGGTGCCGAAGACGATTAGCGGGGCCAGGAACGCCAGGCCGAACAGCAGCACCGAGAACGGCCCCAAGGTGCGCCGCAACGAGGCGCTGGAGGTTGAATGACTCATGCCACAGCCCTCCTACGCGACGAAGTGGTAAGCGGTGGTGATGATGTCGTGATAGGCCTCGACGGACATCGCCTTGGCATTGCTGGCGTCCGAGAAGTTCAGCTTGGATTTTTCGGCGATGGCCTGGAAGTCTTCCTCGCGCACGCCCCTGACCTCGGCGAAGCAGGGAATGCCCAGGTCCTTGCTCATCTGGAACAGATGGCCCACGGCGGCCTCGGCGGCGTCCACCGGCGCCAGCGTCGGGTCGATCCCCAGCGCGTAGGCCACCTGGGCGTGGCGGAGGATGTCGGCATCGCGGTTGTGGCCGAAGACGAAGGGCAGGAAGATCGCGTTGCCGACGCCGTGCGGCGTGTCGTACATGCCGCCGATCGCTTCGGAGATGCAGTGCACGCTGCCGACGTCGGCGTTGCCGAATGCCATGCCGGCGATCAGGCTGGCCACCAGCATCTGCTCCCGGGCCTGCTGATTGTCCGGCTCCTGCACCGCCGCCTTGAGGTGCTGGCTGATCAGGCGGATGGCATGCAGCGCCAGGCCGTCGCTGATCGGGTTCGCCACGCGGCAGGTGTAGGCCTCGATGGCATGGGTCAGGGCATCCATGCCGGTGGCGGCGGCGATCGACGCGGGCAGTGTGTCGGTGATGTGCGAGTCGAGCAGTGCCAGTACCGGGCCAATGCGATAATCCAGCACGTTCATCTTGAAATGACGGGCGGTGTCGGTGATCACCGAGAAGCAGGTCACTTCGCTGCCGGTGCCTGCGGTGGTCGGGATGGCGACGATCGGCGGTATGGCGTGGGTGAGGGTGAACGACCCTTCGTAGTCCTCGATCCGACCCTCGTGGGTGAGCAGCAGGCTGATGGCCTTGGCCGCGTCCATCGCGCTGCCGCCGCCCACCGCCAGCAGACCGTCGATGCCGTTGCCACGATACTGCTGCGCGGTGCGGTTGATGTCTTCGCTGCGCGGGTTGGCCTTGATGTCCGCGACTTCCTCGTAGGCGATACCTGCCTTGTCCAGGCTGGCATAGACGCTGTCCAGCAGGCCGGCGGCCTTGACTCCGGCATCGGTCACGATCAGCACCCGTGCCAGGCCGAGGCCCTGGAGATGTTCGCCGGTGCGCTCGCGCAGGCCAGGTTCCATCACGATCTTGCTGGGGAGTAAGAACTTGAATTCCATACGTACCTCTTGCTCAATTGTTGTCATTGTCGAAAGGGCAGTGGAGGAGCACCCGCGCCTGGTCGCGGTCGGCCGCTCAGGCGTGTGATGTGTGGCCTGGCGCTTTGGCGCAAGCCGGTATGTTGTTGTTTTGGGTTGTATTGCAACGTGCTGCTAAAGGTCTCCAGTGGAATAAAAAGAGGGGCGGCCAAGCTGCACGCCCCTAAAGAAAATTGTTGTTAACGCAGGTGCCCCGTCAGCAGGGACAGCAGCGTGGTGGACAGGCACGCCGGAAAGTCATGCCCCATCCCGGGCAGCAACACCAGGTTGGAACCACGGATCGCCGCCGCCGTGGCGTAGCCGCCGCTGGTGGCGACCATGAGGTCCTTTTCCCCATGGATGACCAGGGTGCGGCAACGAATCCGCTGCAACTCCTCGGTGCGGTCGGCGGAGTTGATGATCGCGCCGATCTGCCTGGCGGTACCGAGGTTGCTGGCCTCGCCACCACCTCGCTCCCAGGCCAGCTGGGCATAATCACGCAAGGCAGGCTCGTTCCACTCGAGGGTCGAGCCGATCAGGCGCATGATGTCCACGTAGTCGCGAACGCTTTCCTTCTCGCTGCGCGGCGGGCGGCGCAGCAGTTGCAGAAGGGCCTTGAGCGCAGGCTGGCCGACGCGCAGCGAACCTGTGGTGGAAAAGATCGACGTGAGGGTCCTGACCCGCTGCGGGTAACGCGCGGCGAGGGTCTGGGCGATCATGCCGCCCATCGACATTCCCACGACATGCGCCGCTTGCAGCTGCAAGTCGTCCATCAAGCCGATGACGTCGTTGGCCATGTCGCCCAGGTCATAGCCTGCGGTGCGCTTGCGCAGGAACTGTTGCAGCGTCGTCGGGGGCGCCACGTCGGTAAAGAACGATCTGCCCGAGTCACGGTTGTCCAGCGTGATGACCCGCAACCCTTGTGCGACCAGCCCGGCGATGAGCGCTTGCGGCCAGTAGGTCAGCTGCAGCCCGAGGCCGACGATGAGCAGGACCGCCGGGGCACCCTCGACACCGTAGCTGCGGTAGCAGAGCTTGCCTTTGCCCGGTAGCTCGCAGAAGTGATCACGGCTCATCGGCGGCTACCTGGCTGTTGCAGTTCGACGCCGGCATGCACCGGCACGTTCGGTACGCTGCTGAAACTGAGGCACTTTTCCGCCACTGTGCCGCGGCGCAGCAGTTTGATATCGCGGAAGTAGTCCATCGACATCACCCAGGGTTCACACGGCCCCTGGCGCGGCATGCTGTCGA
This sequence comes from Pseudomonas sp. CCOS 191, assembly GCF_001007005.1. NCBI lineage: Bacteria > Pseudomonadati > Pseudomonadota > Gammaproteobacteria > Pseudomonadales > Pseudomonadaceae > Pseudomonas > Pseudomonas sp. CCOS 191. The sequence continues at coordinate 3,304,851 of NZ_LN847264.1, read as the reverse complement.
GCGCGCGCTGCACATAGCCGGCACCAAAATCCAGCAGAGGCCGGGTTTCGATCCCGGCCGGCGCCTTCGGCTCGCAGACGTTGTAGCCTTCGCGCGCCATGAAACCGAGCAGGCGGCAGAAGTGGTCGCACAGCAGGCAGACCTTCAAGGTCCAGGACGAGTTGGTGTAGCCCACCGCGAAAGCGAAGTTGGGCACGCCGGAGAGCATCATGCCTTTGTAGGACAGGGTCTCGCTGAGCACCACCGGCTTGCCGTCCTTGTGCAGGGTGATGCCACCGAACATTTGTACGTTGAGACCGGTGGCCGTGATGATGATGTCGGCCTCCAGCGTCCTGCCCGATTTGAGCAATACGCCGGACTCGGTGAAGCGCTCGATATGGTCGGTGACGATGTCGGCCTTGCCGGCACCGATGGCTTTGAACAGGTCGCCCTCGGGCACCGAACACAGACGCTGGTCCCACGGGTTGTAGGGTGGATTGAAGTGCACGTCGACCGGGTAGTCCTTCGGCAACTCCTTGCGGGTCAGCCACAGCAGCAGTTTTTTCGAAAGCTTGGGGAAGCGCTGGCAGAAGCCCCAGAACGCCAGGGTGATCTTGGCGTTCTTGTAGCGCGTCAGGGAGTAGGCGGTTTGCGCCGGCAGCACCTTGCGCAGGAACGCGGCAACCCCGTCATTGGCCGGCTGATTGATGATGTAGGACGGCGTGCGCTGCAGCATGGTGATGCTGGCGACCTTGTCTGCCATGGCCGGAATCAGCGTCACCGCGGTCGCGCCACTGCCGATGACGACCACGCGCTTACCCGCATAGTCGAGGTTCTCCGGCCAGTGTTGCGGGTGAACGATCTGTCCTTTGAACTGCTCGGTGCCCTCGAAGCGGGGGGTGAAGCCCTGGTCATAGCGATAATAGCCACCTGCACTGAACAGCCAGCGGCATTCGAGTGTACGCACCTGAGCCGTCTGGCCCTCCTCGATGCGCACTGCCCACAGGCCCCTGTCGCTTTGCCAGTTGGCCGAGACGACTTTCTGCTGGTACTGGATGAACGGCTCCAGCTGGTACTCGTCGATGGCTTCGCGCAGGTACTCGAGAATATCCGCGGCATCGGCAAGGGATTTCGCCTTGGTCCAGGGCTTGAAGTCGAAACCGAAGGTGTAGAGGTCCGAGTCGGAGCGGATGCCGGGGTAACGGAACAAATCCCAGGTGCCACCCATGCGTTCGCGGGACTCGAGAATCGCGAAGGTCTTGTCCGGTTGATGACGTCGCAGGTAGGCCGCCGCGCCGATGCCAGACACACCGGCTCCCATGATCAAAATGTCGAGCGGCTCAACCGGAAGAGCAGTGTGCGAGGACATGTCGCCTCCTATTGTAGTGTTATAGAGACTGATCTTTTGACTTGATCATTTGACCAGAATAGGGCGGCCGATTGTGCGGAGCAAGGTGCAAAATGCACCGGCTCGCCATCGTTTTGAGATGATTTGCACCTTCACGATTCGCCGGTCAGTACAGCGGTTGACGGACAAGCTCAGGGCGGCGGGGAGGAGTGGGCGAGGTGCGCCCACCTGGGAAATGCGGATTGCCGTGCGGTGGCGCAGCCCGGCAATCCAAAAGGCGTCTCAGTAACTGGCCACCAGCAGCTTGACCGCCTGGCAGGCGGTCTCGGTTTCGCTTTCGAGGCGCACACGGTCGCCGTGGGCGGACCAGGCCAGCATCAGGCCGTCGAACAGGTTGATCAGCAAGCGGCTGACGGTGGCCACTGCGGCCTGGTCCAGCGCCGAACCGGTGACTTTGGCGATGGCCTGCTGGGCCGCGTCGATGGACACGGCATAGATCTTTGTCGCCATTTCGGGGTTGTTGCGCAGGTTCCAGCAAAACAGTTCGAACTGTGTGGTGGCCATTTCCGGGTGGGCGGTGAACCAGTTGACCAGCTGGCGCAGCATTTCGCCCACCGATTCAGCTGCCGTGGCACCCGCCGGCACGTGCTGCAGCGATTGCTGCGGCAGGTTGATCAAGGACTCGTAGACGGCATAGAACAACTCGTCCTTGGTGTGGAAGACATAGTGCAACGAAGCCAGCGGAGAGTCAGCCGCCGCTGCGATACGCCGCGTCGTGGCGTTGGCCACCCCATGTTCCGCGATCACCTTCACGGTGGCCTCGATGAAATCCTGCCTGCGCTCTTCTGCGCCAATTCGAGCCATAGAGCGTTCTCCTTTTCGATGTTGTCGCCGGCCTCTTGGTCCGGCGTCGACGGTGACGAATGCTATCGCAAGGAGGGGCCTCGATCCATGCGTCGAAGCACTCCTGCGCCAAGGAACATGAAACAGCATGAAAAATAGTTAAATCAAACGACTTGATCAATTGACCATGTTCGGTAATGATGATTTTCACACCCAGGCACCACCGCACTGCGCAAGTACTGCAGGGAAGGGGATGGCCTGGTCGGCACTGGCGAGTTGAGCCACGTTGCCCAGCTTCGCTGGATCAGAACAATGACAAAACCAGACAGGTACAAAGCAGATGGATACACGAACGCTCTCGACGCTCGGCAGCGATGCATCGGTCGAGCAGGTGGTGGAGATCATTCGGCGTGACGGTGGGGTCATCATTTCCGACCTGGTCTCGCCGGCCACGCTGAACGCCCTGCGCGACGAACTGGACAGCTACCTGAATGTCACCCCTTGCGGCGTCGACCCCTATTTCGCGGGCACCCAGACCCGGCGTGTCGCGCGGATCATCGGGCGCAGCGACACGGCTGTCGAAGTAGCGATGAACCCGCTGTTCCTCGGCGTGGCCAGGCAGATCCTGCAAACCCCCACCCACGTCTGGGTAGGCAGTGACCGCATCGAGATGGCGCCCGATATCCAGCTGAGCATCACCCAGGCCATTCAGATCGGCCCGGGCCAAGGCCTGCAACCCCTGCACCGTGATGATGCCACTTCGTTGTGGCGCCACCCCCAGTACGGGCGTGAGGCGCGGCTGCAAATGATGCTGGCGATTTCCGATTTCACCGAAGAGAACGGTGCGACCCGTGTCATCCCTGGTAGCCATCTGTGGGATGACGAGCGCATGCCGACCCAGGAAGAAACCGTCGCCGCGCAAATGCCGGCAGGTTCCGCATTGCTGTGGATGGGCTCGGTTTACCACGGCGGTGGCGCCAATACGTCCGCAGCCCCGCGCACCGGCCTGACCATGGCTTATGACCTGGCCTTCCTGCGTCTGGAAGAGAACCACTTCCTGTCCATTCCCATCGAGCGCGTTCGCCAGCTCCCGGCAGAAATGCAACGTCTGCTGGGCTGGAGCGCCAGCTCCACGTTGCTCGGCTGGGTGGAAATCGATGGCCAGATGCGCGACCCGCAAGAGCTCCTGAACATGCCGGCATTCTCCGAGCCTGGAAAAGGGTTCTGACAGTTCCGAACAGTCCTGGGCCGCTTCGGATGCAAGCAATGGCCGGTATTCTGGGAGTCATGTAGATGAATGCAGTGAACAAAGCAGCCCCTGGTGACGCTGCACCGTTGAAGTTTCGCAGCCTGGGTGGATGGGTGGAGCGCCCCGCCGATCTGCAGCCGTCGCTTGAAGGGCACGTGAAGGCCGATGTCATCGTGGTCGGCGCCGGTTTTGCCGGGCTGTCGACCGCGCTGGAGCTGAGGGCGCTGGGCGCGCAGGTGATCCTGCTGGAGCAGGAGTTCGCCGGCTTCGGCGCCAGTGGCCGCAATGCTGGTTACCTGCTGGGCAGCATGGGTATCGAGTACGACATGTTCGTCAAGCGTTTGGGGGTCGAGCAGGCAACGCAGTTCGTCAGGTTCTATGACGAGGCTGTGCCCTACGTGGAAGGCCGAATGAAGGCGCTGGGCATCGACTGTGATTACAACCCCTCCGGCGTGCTGCGCGCAGGTGTTCATGCCAGCCAGGAAAAGCGCTTGCGGGAAAACATGGCGCTGGGGCAAAAGCTGGGGGCCGTGTCCCGCTTCGTGGACGGCGCCGAGATGCGGGCGCGGGGAATTCCGCCGGCCTTTCTGTTCGCGGCCGAGCAGTGTGGCGGCACCCTTAACCCGGGGAAATATGTCGCCGGCCTGCGCCGCGCGGCCATCGAGGCCGGCGTGAAACTCTATGAGCGCACGCCGTTGCTCTCCTTCAGCGAAGGGCCGGTCATTACCTGCAAGACTGCCCACGGCAGCGCGACCGCGCCGGTGATGGTATTGGCCACCAATGCCTATACCCCGCAGTTGGGGGTGTTGCGCAACAAGGTCGCGGCGATTCGGGTGTCGGCGATCGAAACGCAACCGCTCTCGCCGCAGCAGCTCGCTGCCGTGGGCTGGCAGGGGCGCGAAGGCATCATCACGCCGCATTACACCATGGAAAGCCATCGTCTGACGGCACACGGCACCATGGTGTTGACTGTCAAGAAGCTGGGTTATGCGTACGGTTCGAAGACGCCCAATATCCCGGACCAAGGCGCCTATGCGGCACTGGCGCAGGTACTGCGCGAACGCCATCCAGCCATGCACGGGCTGGGCATCCAGCATTGCTGGAGTGGCTATGTCAGCGGTGCGTATGACTTCCTGCCGGTGATCGGTGCCATGGGCGAAAAGCAGAACATTCTCTACACCACCGGCTGCTCGGGCCACGGGCTGGGCACCCAGTCATATGTCGGGTCGCTGTTTGCCGCGCAAATCAACGGCAAGACACCAGAACTGCTGACGGCCATGCAGCACAAGACGCCGTCCATGCTGCCTGAGCCCTTGCAATGGTGCGCTATCCATTCCGCGTTCGCGGCGGCCAAGTTACTGGATGATTGGACCGATAGAAAAGTGCGTAAACACAATGCCAGCAAAGGCTGATTGCAGTTGATGTCGCTGTCCTGTGCAACGGGCTGCGGGATAACGCCGCGACCCTATTGAAGAGGCTGTTATCGTGGAACTAATAGATGTGTTCGCGCTGGTCGCGTGCGTGCTGCTGGTGATATGTGGTTTAGGTTATGGCGCGGCATTCATCAGGCAAAAAAATTATTTGCTCGGTGTCGAGTTTCTGATCGTGGGTATATCCGCAACGAACTTCACGACGTTCATCGCCACCGGCTGGCAGACCAACTACAATATTGCCATTTTTCTCGACGCGTTTTCCCGTGGTGTCGGCGTGCCGATTATTGTAACGCTCGGGTTGATGGCCGTGACGCATAATTACAAGCCGACACCGGCGAAAGATTTCATATTGTTTTTGCTGTCTTTCATTGCCGCGGCTATTTACTTTCTCTCGTCGGCGTTCAAGCCATGGCTCCCTTATTTCTATGTGCTGATGTGGTCGATCGCCACGGTGTACCTGCTCTACTTCACGTGGCGACTGGCGCGTGCGGGCGAGATTTTGCACGCGTTGGCCACATTCCTGGGGGCGGCAGCGGGCTTGACGATTGCACTAAGGTACGACTTCTTCCCGATCCCGGGGGATGACACGAAGATGATATTCATGACCTGTGCCTTCGTGACCTGGTCCTATTCGATGGCGCAGTTGTTCTATGCCTATGGTGCACTTCAGCGCTCCCGAAAAGTTTGTGCGCAGGGCATGCTGCACTCGCATTGACGCAACAGTATCTACGCGCTTCATCCTTTTTCAGCATGTTATATCTGGTATCTACTCCATGGCGGGCCGAAGGCCTGCTTCTTTGCCGCCCCTCGGGGCGGTTTTTTTATGGGTGACCTATTCGCGTCAAGAATGAGGCTGGATAAGCGGAAAGTATAGAGCGGTCCGGTAGTGTCAGCTTCGTCAGGGGCGAAGTTTTTATACGGCGCACCAAGAACAAGCATCTTTTAGTAACACATGTTTCCTTACTTCCCATCAGAGTGCAGACGCTGGGCACCTATAAAGCGATAAACAATTCCAACTAGCTGATTTATCTGATGTAAACCGCCTGTAAGGCGTTTTGGCATATGGTTTGCGTGTTGATCACATGACATGGTCAAGTGATCATGTCGGGTGACCGAGATACGTCAGGCACCGATTTTCCCACCCGGAAGATCGAACAGCCGGTCAAAGCCATTTGTTTGAGGATCCCCCCATGAAAGAAGTCACTGCACGGCTGGAAGGTGAACTGTCCGCCCGGCGTATTTTCAGGCAGCTGCTGGTTACCCTGGCGGCGTCGACCGCGATCTGTTCGGTGCAGGCCGCGCCCCAGGGGGCCGAGGCGCTGGGCTCGAAGCTGACGCCGCTGGGTGGTGAAGTCGCCGCCAGCTCAAACGGCGATATTCCGGCCTGGAACGCCCCGGGGCCGCAAGGGACGGGCTGGAACTACGGCCAGGTACGCGGGGAGCACTGGAAGTTCAAGGGCGACAAGCCCCTGTACAGCATCGATGCGAGCAATGTGGCGCAGTACGCGAGCAAGCTTGCTCCCGCCCAGCTGGAACTGTTCAAGAAGATTCCGGGCTACCGCATGGAGGTCTACCCGACCCGTCGGACCTGCGATGTACCGGCCTTCGTGGCTGAGAACACGCGCAAGAACGTGGGCTTCGCCAAGCTCGACGCCACCGGGGTCGCCCTCGAGGAAGCGCATTTGCCGGGTGCCCCGTTCCCGATGCCGAGCAATGGCGCCGAGGTGATGTGGAACATGAAGATGCGTTACCGCGGCGTGGGCGTCGAAATCCCGAAAAGCATTTCGGGCATCTCGCCGCGCAAAGGCGGGGAGTGGCTGCGCCAGTCCACCGACACCTTCTTCTTCACCCCCTGGGGCAAGAAGGGCGACAACCTGTTCTCCTCCGTCGGCCGTCTGGAAAACGCCACCTTCTTCAATTACCTGGAGCCTGCCGCCCTGGCTGGCCAGTCCGCGGTGCAGACGGCCGTGGCCGGCGAGCAGGCCACGACCTTCTACTACTTCCCCGGCCAACGTCGCGTACGGCGCATGCCGTCGTACTCCTACGACGCGCCGCAGATCGGGCTGGACAACCAGTACACCGTGGATGAGGCGAACGTCTTCTTCGGCACCATGGATCGCTTTGACTGGAAACTGGTTGGCAAGCAGGAGCTGCTGGTGCCGTACAACGCCTTCGGTGCCTATGACACCGCCGCCAAGGTGGAGGCGTTCGCCGGCAACGATTCGATCGCGCCGCAGGCGCGTCGCTACGAGCTGCATCGGGTCTGGGTGGTCGAAGCCAATGTCCGCCAGGGCATGCGCCACCAGGCGCCAAAACGCATGTTCTACATCGACGAGGACAGCTGGAACCCACTGTTGGCCGTCGATTACGACAAGCAAGGGCAGATCTGGAAGGTGCGTGAAGGTTTCTCGATCCCCGTCTACGAGACCGGTACCTGCGATGTGCAGGCCCAGGTCCAGTACAACCTGGTCGATGGCCGCTACCTGTTCGACATGACGTCGGTCGGTGTTGGCAAGAACGATATCCGCTGGCTCACCGAGGACGGCAGCAGCCCACGCCTGAAACGCGACTTCTTCACCTCCGATAACCTGCGAGCCATCAGCGAACGCTAAAGAACGACGTCAGATCGAGAGCCAGCATGAAAAGAATAATTAGCAAAGCATCAGGCCTTGTCATCGTGTGCACCACCCCTCTGGCAATGGGGTTTACCTTCGAAACCGAAACCCTCAATGGTTCGTTCGACTCCACCATCACCGCCGGCATGGGCGTACGTACGGAATCGCGCGGCTGCAACCTGATCAACCAGGGTGCCACCGGGCACAATGTGCCGTCCGGCTGCCTGGCGCAGAGTTCGGGCGTGGCGGATCAGGGCGACCTGAACTACGACCGCGGCGACATGTTCACCAACTATCTCAAGGGTACCCACGAGCTGTTGCTGAAGATGCCCGAGGACGTCACCTTCATGGCGCGCGGTACCTGGATCCGCGACTTTGCGGCCACCGATACCACCGGCACGCGCTCGTTCAACACCCCTGAAAGCATCGGCAGCAGCGGCCTTGGCAAAGATGCTCGCGACGATCTCGCCTTCAAGGCTCGCCTGCTCGATCTGTGGGTGAGCAAAGGCTTCGACGTGGGCGGGCAGCGGGTCCGGGCGCGCCTGGGTAACCAGGTGATCAACTGGGGCGAGAGCCTGTTCGTGGCTGGGGGTATCAACAATACCAACGCCTACGACTATCAAGCCCTGGCCCGTCCGGGGGTGCAGCTCAAGGAGGCCGTGCTGCCGGCGCCGATGCTCAGTGTCGCCTCCGGCCTGGGCTCGGGGGTCAACGTCGAGGCCTACTATCAATTCCGCTGGAACAAGAGCGAGCTGCCGCCGGTGGGCAGCTACTGGTCCACCACCAACGCGCTCGGCGAGGGCAGGGGCGAGTACGGGTTCTCCGAGAACAAAGCCCGGGACAGCGGCCAGTGGGGCCTTTCGCTGCGCTGGCAACCGGAGGACAGCGACGTCAACTATGGCTTCTACGTGATGCGCTACCACGACAAGACGCCGTCGTTGCGCGTGGATATTCTCGACCCGGACACCTTTGCCGCCGCACCCTCCTGGCGCTACCAGGAAGACCGGATGATGTATGGCGTCAGCGCCAACATGCCGATCGGCGACTGGGCCGTCGGTACCGAGCTGTCCTACCGGCCAAAGGATTCGGTGATGCTCAACCCGGTCGTCGACCTGTGTTCGAGCAATGGCGGCAAATGCTGGAAGGACGAGAAGAAGTTCCAGTGGCACCTGACCGGCCTTTACAGCTTCACGCCGTCCAACTCGCCGACGCTGCTGGATTTCACTGGCGCCAGCACCGGTACCTTGCTCACGGAGCTTGTGGTCATCAAGTACCCGGGGCTGCATGACCAGGTCAACGGCGAGCCGCTCGCCGCCGGCCTCAATGCCTGGCAGCTGGACCCTGCGACCGCGCCGAAGTCCCGTGGCGACAAGACCTCGTCGGGCATCAATCTGGACTTCAGCATAACCTACGACGGCACCTTGCTGCCGGGCTGGCAGGTCACCCCGGGAGTGTTCTACGCACGCTCGCTGAGCGGGCGCACGCCGAACCTCACGGCCACCTTCACCAAGGACGCGAGCAGCATGAACTTCTACCTGAACTTCGTGCGCAACCCGGCCAGTTGGCAGGTGTCCCTGAACTACGCCAAGTTCATGGGCGGCGATACCCCTTACGACCAGCTGTATCGTGACCGCGACTATGTCGGCATCGCGATCTCCCGTACCTTGTGAGGCCTCCTGTGAACGGTTCTGTAAAACTGACAGAGGTCCAGGCGCGTGGCGTGTTGTCACGCGTCGAGCGGGTCTTGTTTGGACATCGTCGGCTGGTGCTGGCGGGCCTGGCCGTGTTCACCCTGATCATGGCCTGGTTCGCGGTGCAGTTGCGCATGGACGCCGGCTTCGAAAAGCAGTTGCCGGTCGGCCATGAATACATCCAGACCTTCGAAACGTACCGCAACGACCTGATGGGCGCTAACCGCCTGACCATCGTGGTCAAGGCGCGCAAGGGCGATATCTGGAGCGCCCCCGGGCTGAAGCGGCTGTATGACGTGACCCAGGCGATCAGCTTCCTGCCGGGGATCTCGCGCAGCAGCGTGCGCTCGTTGTGGACGCCCAATGCCTTCGTCAACGAGATTACCGAAGAAGGCTTTCGCGCCGATCCGCTGGTGCCGGGCACGGTTTCGCCCGAGCACCTGAACGACCAGGTCATCGCCTCGATCGCCAACTCCACCGCGCAAGGGGGCTTCATCGGCACCCTGGTGTCGCGTGACCAGAGCAGCGCGATGATCACCGCGGAGCTCAACGAGTACGAGGCCGACGGGACGCACCTGGACTATGTCGCGTTCAATCACCGCCTGGAAAAAGAGCTACGCCAGCAGTTCGAAGATGGCGATTTCGAAGTGCAGATCATCGGCTTCGCCAAGCAGATCGGCGACATCGCCGACGGCGCTTCGGCGGTGCTGGAGTTCTGCTTGCTGGCGCTGCTGCTGACTGCGGCGGCGGTGTACTGGTATTGCCATTCGCTGCGCTTCACCCTGCTGGCGCTGGTCTGTTCGCTGGCCTCGCTGGTCTGGCAATTCGGCAGCTTGCGTCTGCTCGGCTATGGGCTCGACCCGCTGGCGGTGCTGGTGCCGTTTCTGGTGTTCGCCATCGGGGTTTCCCATGGCGTGCAGCAGATCAACTTCATCGTCCGCGAGATCGCCATCGGCAAGAGTGCCGAAGCGGCGGCACGTTCGAGCTTCTCCGGGTTGCTGATCCCGGGAACGCTGGCGCTGGTAACCGCACTGGTGTCTTTCGTGACGTTGCTGCTGATCCCGATCCCGATGGTGCGGGAACTGGCGATCACCGCATCGCTCGGGGTGGCCTACAAGATCATCACCAACCTGCTGATGCTGCCCTTGCTGGCGTCCATGCTGCGGGTCGACGACAGGTACGCGGCGGCCCAGGAGGTGTCCCGGCAGCGCCGTAGCCGCTGGTTGCGTGGCCTGTCGCGGCTGGCCGAGTGGCGCAACGCGCAGTGGGTACTGGGCGTGGCGCTGGTGATCTTTCTGGTGGCGATCTGGCAAAGCCATGACCGTGTCGTCGGTTCGTTGCAGGCCGGGGCCCCGGAGTTGCGCGAGGACTCGCGCTTCAACCGCGATGCCGTGTCCATCGCCAACAACTATGACATCGGCCTGGACTGGCTCAGCGTGGTGTTCGAAGCCAGGCCGGGGGAGGTTGGCGATGGCGTGCCGGCGGCGTGCGAGGATGTCGCGGCGGGCCAGTACCAGGACCGTTTCGTCTGGGCCATGCAGGGCGTGCCCGGGGTGCTGTCGGTGGCGTCGTTCTCCAGCAACCTGCGCCAGTTCAACGAGGGTTACAACGAAGGCAACCCGAAGATGGCCGTGGTGCCCATCGACCCGATGAACTACGCGGCGCTGGCCACCGAGGTGGCGCGCACGCCCGGCCTGGTGCGCACCGACTGCAGCATGTCTGCCGTGCACCTGTACCTGGCCGATCACAAGGCCACGACGATCAACCGGGTGGTGGCGGCGGTCAAGGCGTTCCGTAGCGAGTATCCGCAACCGGGGCTGTCGATCCGCCTCGCCTCGGGTAACGCCGGTGTCCTGGCGGCGATCAACGAGGAGGTGGAGAAGAGCGAGACGCCCATGCTCCTGTATGTCTATGCCGCGATTGCTTTGCTGGTGTTCGCGGTCTACCGCGACCTGCGCGCGGTGCTGGTGTGCTGCCTGCCGTTGACCATCGGTACGTTCATTGGCTACTGGTTCATGAAGGAGCTGCAGATCGGCCTGACCATCGCCACCTTGCCGGTGATGGTGCTGGCCGTGGGCATCGGCGTCGACTACGCCTTCTACATCTACAACCGCCTGCAGTTGCACCTGGCCCATGGGCAGTCGATCACCAAGGCGGTCGAGCACGCGTTGCTCGAAGTGGGCGTGGCCACCATCTTCACCGCGATCACCCTGGCGGTGGGCGTCGCCACCTGGGCCTTTTCCGACCTGAAGTTCCAGGCGGACATGGGCAAGCTGCTGGCCTTCATGTTCATCGTCAACATGGTCATGGCCATGACCGTACTGCCGGCATTCGCGGTCTGGCTGGAGCGGGTATTCCCGCGCAAGCGCCCCGTGCGCATGATCGGCGCGCTGCTGCACTGAGGAGAGAAACATGCGATTCAGGGGTTCATTGATCGCGGCGGTGCTCGCCGCGACATTGCCGTTGCTGTCTGCCCGGGCCGAGCCCTTGCAGGCAGTGCCTGCCGTGCAGGCGAGCAATGCCACGCAAGCGACCATGCTGGATGCCGTGTGGGCCGGTCAGCGGGTGGTCGCGGTGGGTGATCACGGCGTGGTGTTGTTGTCAGACGATCAGGGCAAGCGCTTTCGCCAGGCGCGTTCGGTACCGGTGTCGACCCAACTGACAGGTGTATCGTTCGTCGACGCCGAGCACGGTTGGGCGGTCGGCCACTGGGGCGCGATCCTGGCCACCACCGACGGTGGCGAGTCGTGGCAGATCCAGCGCTTGTCCAGCGACGAAGATCGGCCGCTGTTCGCCGTGCACTTCTTCAATGCCCAACAGGGCGTTGCCGTGGGGCTGTGGTCGTTGCTGCTGACCACCGAGGATGGTGGCAAGACCTGGACCGAGCAATCGTTGCCGCCGCCACCAGGTGCCAGGAAGGCCGACCTCAACCTGATGGGGCTGTTTGCCGACAGCCACGGCACGTTGTACGCCACCGCCGAGCATGGGCAGCTGTTGCACTCCGGGGACCATGGCAAAAGCTGGGGTTACCTGGATACCGGCTACACAGGCACCTTGTGGTCCGGGGCTGTGCTGAACGACGGCAGCCTGTTGCTCGGTGGCCAGCGAGGCACGTTGCTGCAGGGTGCCAAGGAGGGGAAGGACTTGCGCAGGTTGCCCACCCACGGCAAAGGTTCCGTCACCGCCATGGCGGTAGCGGGTACCCGGGTGCTGGTGGTCGGGCTGGATGGGCTGATGATGCTGAGCGACGATGGCGGGCGCCATTTCCAGGAAAAGCAGTCGGCTGATGGTTTGTCGCTGACGGCGGTGCTGCTCGATGCCGAAGGGGCGCCTATCCTGTTTTCACGTCGCGGTGTCGTGCCCCGTCAGGAGTGACGGTTGCTCATGGCGTTGCACGGCAGAACATGAACTGGCTGTTGCGCGGTTGCCAAGGGCATGCTGAACAGGAGCAATCCGGGGCGACCCGCAGGTATGAGCAACCGCATTTTCCACGGAGTTCTGCGCAATAGGCACCCATATGACCGGTACTTTCTCCCCCTGGCCACGCCCCTCGGAAGCCGTGCGTGAGCTCATTCGCAAGGGCGCCGAGCGTGCTCAGGCGCTGCCGCCGGAGTGGGTCGAGCGGCTGAACCAGGCGCTTTTCACTTCAGCGCAAGATGCGAAGTTGCTGGAAGACCCGGTCATCCTGGCTGCGTTTAGGCGCGCCAACAGGGCAGAGCTACTGCACTGGGCCAACGCCAACATGCAGCGCCCGGGAGAGCCGGTGGAGCCCTATGTGTCGGCCGATATGGTGGATACGGCGAGGGAGCTCGCGCACCGGGGGCTGTCCGAAATGTTGATGAACGTCGCAAGGTCGACGCAGAACACTGCCTGGGAACTGTGGATGAAGATGGCGTTCGGCCTGACGCAAGATCCTGTGGTGCTCGAGGAATTCCTCGATGTGTCCTCGCGCTCGATCTCGGAATTCATCGACAGCAACATGCGTGTGATCACCCGGATCATCCTGGAAGAAAAGCACGCCCAGGCCCATGACGATCACGTGGACAAACGCAGCCTGGTCAGTCGCCTGCTCGATGGCCGCGATGTCGATGCCGAGCAGTTCGCCAGACGCCTGGGCTACAGCCTTGCGCAGAAGCACCAGGCCTTTCTGGTGTGGAGCGAGACGCCCGAAGCGCACATTCGTCCGCTGGAGGACATGGCGCGCGCGCTGGCAAGCCTCACGGGGGCGGGGGCGCCGCTGGTGGTGTTCGCCGGGCCTGCGACCTTATGGGGCTGGAGTGCTGCGACAAGGCCTCTGGACCTCAATGCGCTGCAAGACATGGTTCGTCAGTACCCAGGCGTTCGTGCGGCACTGGGCGCCCCGGCGGCGGGGCTCAACGGTTTCCGTCGCTCCCACCTGGAAGCTTTGACCACCCAGCGGCTGATGGGGCGCCTGGCGGGCGCGCCGCCTGTGGCCAGTATCGATCAGGTGAGGATGGTGTCGTTGATGACACAGGACGCCCGAGCGGCCAGGCAGTTTGTCTTGAGTACCTTGGGGCGCCTGGCCTCGGAGCCGATGGTGCTGCAGCATTCGTTGCGCGCATTCCTGGCCCATGGCTGCAATATCACCCAGACCGCCGAAGTACTGGGTACGCATCGCAATACGTTGCTGCGGCGCCTGGAGCGCGCCCAGGACCTGCTGCCCATTCCATTTGCCGACCACCGTATCCAGATTGCCGCGGCGCTCGAGCTGGTGCTGTGGAGCACACCACTCGAGGACGGCGAAAGCTAGTTCGAGGTCGCCGTTGCTATGCCTGTCTGCGGATGTTGCCAATCTGTCGCAGGCTCAATCCATACTTGTCGGCGAGCAGGCTGCGTGACAGCCCGCTGGCGCTCTCCCGCTGGATTTGCTGGTTGCGCAGCTGGCGCTGGAAGTGGTCGGACTTGGGGATCTCCAGGGCAAGGCCGGCGAAGCGCTGGATCAGCGCATCGAGCGCCTCGGGCGGCAGCACATCGGCCAGTTTGGTGCGTTGGCGATGCTTGGGGATGTACTTGGGGCGTCCGCCAAAGGTATGGGTCAGCCGGTAGGCGCTGTCCAGACCGATGCATTCGATCAGTGCCTGCAGCGACTGAGGCAGTTGGGTGAGGTCGATGTTGCTCAGGTCTGGCATTTCCACGAAATGGTTCCTTCCGTCATTGAGTTTGGCCGGCGCCGAGGTCCCGATGGGCTGCGGCGTGGGTTGCCACGGGGAGGTCCGCGTGGCGTGGCCAGATTTTCGAACAGCGACGGAAAGGGTCGCTAGGCGCGAAGCGGACCGGGGCTTGTAGTCGTCCTTGTCTGTTGTTTGCGGGCAACTGGACGCCTTGAGGTAGGAAATGCCTTCACCCCTGCGCTGCAGGCCCCAAACCATCTAGAGAAAGGGTTCCATGATGGCTTATTGGGTAGCTTACCTAGACATGCATCTACGGGCGCATCTAGACACTACCGTGGGGCAGGGGCAGGAAAGGGGGATTACCGCGTTGGGAGTCGGCAGGAACTGCAGCGAGGGGAAAGCGGCCGAGGTATCATGGCGTCGGCTCCGCTGGAGCCTCATGTCCCCGATGTCGTAAGGAACCTCCGATGACACACGTGCAGCGCCTGAAATATTCGATCCTGATCATCCTGGTGGTCCTGGGGATCATGCTTGGCCTAAGTTACCTGCAGAAGCAGGGCACTATCAGCGAGCAGACATTCCAGTACGTCGCCATCGCCATTGCGGTGGTCGTGGTGGTGATCAACGGGATCCTGCGGCGCAAGGTGAAACCCTGAAGCAGGCGGGCCGGCATATCCTTGCCGGCCATGCGCTCAGCGCGAGGCGGGTTGCTCGAGCACGGCCCGGGCCTGAGGGTTCAGGCTGTAGCATTTGTCGCTGCCCAGGTTGATCACGCCTTCGCTGCACAGGCGCTTGAGCACCTCGCGCACGCTCAGGAACGACAGCGGGATATCCAGCTGCTCGAGTTGCGCATGCACGCCACGCACACCAATGCTGCGGCCATTGCGGCCGGCGGTGTGCAGGGCATCGATGACCTTCAGGCGGATCAGGCTGGTGCGCAGGCCGTAGGCGCGCAGCAGCTCGCGGATCTGTTCGTTGCCCACGCGTTCCTCCTGGGGGGCGGCGGCCTGGTTGGGTGCAGGCTGCGCCGCTAGCGATTGTTGCGGGTTGTACATGTGAATGCTCCTTTTCGTGGACTGTCCCGAAATCATGGGTGCCTCACATCTAAAGACGTTTGAGCTCGACAAAACTGCAACCCCCGGTGAAAAAAATCTGACACGTTCTGTTGAGAACGTTGCAGCACCGCGTCGAACGTAAAATTTTCATCTGGCCATTCGTCTGTTCGGGATGACCCCGATAAGCACGAGGAGTGCCTGTGATCCCTCTTCCCCTGTTTCGCCTGGGCCTTGCCGCCGCCCTGGTCGCTTCCAGCCTGACCCTGCAGGCGCGCGAGGTCGATGGCGAGGCCTCCGCGCAGATCCGTCGCACCAGTTTTGGCGTGCCGCATATCCTGGCCAAGGACGAACGCGGCCTGGGCTACGGCATCGGCTACGCCTATGCCCAGGACAACCTGTGCCTGCTGGCTGGCGAAGTAATGACCGTCAATGGCGAGCGCTCCCGTTATTTCGGTGCCGATGGCAAGACGGTCGAACAGCGTGACAACCTCTCCAGTGACCTGTTCTTTACCTGGCTCAATGAGCCTGCGGTAGTAGAAAGCTTCCTCAAGGCGCAGCCGGTGGCGGTGCGCGACCTGCTTGATGGTTACGCCAACGGCTACAACCGTGCCCTGGGTGAACGACGGGCCGAGGGTCTGCCAGCCGAGTGCGGGGCAGGGGAGTGGCTCCGGCCGATCACCAGCCGCGATTTGGTCAAGCTGACGCGGCGCTTGCTGGCCGAAGGCGGTGTGGGGCAATTCGTCGAGGCCGTGGTTGCCGCCACGCCACCCAAGCTGGCAGCGCAGCGCCCGGTGGTCGACTACAGCGTGGCCCTGGCGCGGCAGGCGCAGTTCGCCGCCGAGCGTGGCAGCAATGCCGTGGCCGTGGGCGCCGAGCGTTCGGCCAATGGTCGCGGGCTGCTGCTGGCCAACCCGCACTTCCCGTGGATTGGCGGGATGCGCTTTTACCAGATGCAGTTGACCATCCCCGGGCAAGTGGATGTGATGGGGGCGGCGTTGCCGGGCCTGCCGGTGGTCAATATCGGTTTCAACCGGCACCTGGCCTGGACCCACACGGTCGACACCTCCAAGCACTTCACCCTCTACCGCCTGCAACTGGACCCCAAGGACGCCACCCGCTACCTGTATGACGGCCAGTCGCTGCCGCTGGAGCGCAAGCTGCTGAAGGTCACGGTGAAGGGTGAGGACGGTACGCTCAGCCAGGTCGAACGCACGATTCACCTGTCGAAGTTCGGCCCTGTGGTGCAATGGCCCGGCCGTCTGGATTGGGACAATCACGCCGCCTACAGCCTGCGCGATGCAAACCTGGACAATACCCGGGTGTTGCAGCAGTGGTACCGGATCAACCGTGCCGACAGCCTGCAGGCGCTGAAGGCGTCGGTGGGCGAGCTGCAGGGCATTCCCTGGGTCAACACCTTGGCAGTGGACGCTGCTGGCCAGGCCTTGTACCTCAATCAGTCGGTGGTGCCCTATGTCGACCAGGGGATGCTGGAGCAGTGCAGCAACCCGGGCGCGTCGGGCCCGCTGGTGGTGCTCGACGGCTCGCGCAGTGCCTGCCAGTGGAAGGTGGATGCGCAGGCGGCCCAACCGGGGATCTTTCCGGCCAACCTGCTGCCGAGCCTGGAGCGGCGCGATTATGTACAGCACGCCAACGATTCGGCGTGGATGGCCAACCCGGCCCAGCCGTTGACCGGCTTCTCGCCCTTGGTCAGCCGTGCCGACCAGCCCCTGGGCCTTCGCAGCCGCTTTGCCCTGCAGCGCCTGCAAGGCAAGGGCAAGCTGGGCAGCGCCGAGCTGCAGCACATGGTGTTCGATGACGAGGTGTACCAGGCCAGCCTGCTGATGCCGGACCTGTTGCAATGGTGCAAGGGCGTGGAGGCGGACATTCAGTCGGTGTGTGCCAGCCTGCAGGCGTGGACCGGCAAGGCCGATCAGGACAGCGGTATCGGCCTGGTTCATTTCATCAACATCGCCGGCGCGTTGGCCGAGCATCCGCAAAGCTGGCGCGTGCCGTTCGACCCGGCCGACCCGCTGCACACGCCTCGTGGCCTGGCGGTGGAGCAGGCCGCGGTGCGCAAGCTGCTGCACGAGGCGGCGCTGGGCTCGCTTGCGCAGGTGAGCAAGGCCGGTATCGCCGCCGACCAGCGGTGGGGGCAGATCCAGCAGGCCGCCGATGGCACGCCGGTACCCGGCGGGCCGCAGGCGTTGGGCGTCTACAACGCGATGGTCAGTGTGCCGGTGGGGCCGGGCAAGCGCCTGGTGGTCAGTGGTTCGAGCTATCTGCAGGTGGTCAGCTTCACCGAGCAGGGGCCGCAGGCCCAAGGGTTGCTGGCGTTCTCGCTGTCGAGCGAGCGGGCGTCGGCGCATGCCGCCGACCAGACACGAGCCTTCGCGGCCAAGCAACTGGCGCCGATACCGTTCACCGAGGCGCAGATCAAGGCTGATCCGCAGTATCGGCAGTATGTGATCAGCGAGCGGGACAAGGGGCAGGTGGTCAGCGCCAAATAGCACCGTTGATGGCAGCGCGGGGCAAGCCCGCTCCTACGAGAATCGTGGGAGCGGGCTTGCCCCGCGCTGTTTCAGGAGAAGTCGAACGGGGCCAGCTGGAAACCCTGTTCATCCACCTGCAATGCCCAGCCACGCCGATCCCAGTCGCCCAACACGATGCGCCGTGCCGGCTGGCCGTCGACCACCAGCTTGTGCAGCGCCGGTCGATGGGTGTGGCCGTGGACCAGGGTGCGCACGCCGTGGGCGGCCATCACCTTGGGCACTTCCTCGGGGGTGACATCGACGATCTCGGTGCTCTTCATGCGTGTCTGCGCGCTGCTTTCGCTGCGCAGCTTGCGCGCCAGCTTGTGCCGCGTGCCCAGCGGCAGGTGCCGCAGGATCCACAGGGTCAGCGGGTTGCGCAGGTAGCGGCGCAGCTTCATGTAGGCCACGTCACGGGTGCACAGGGTGTCGCCATGCATCAGCAGCACCGCCTCGCCACCGAGCTCGACCACGCTGGGGTCGGCGAGCAGGGTGCAACCGGCGGCGTCGCAGAACGCCTGGCCGATAAGAAAATCGCGGTTGCCGTGCATCAGATAGATCGCCGTGCCGCTGTCGCTCAACCGGCGCAGGGCCTGGCAGATCGACTGCTGGAAGGGCGTCATGGCATCGTCGCCGATCCAGGCCTCGAAGAAATCGCCGAGGATGTACAGCGCCTTGGCGTGGCGGGCGCGGCCGTCGAGCAGATCAAGAAACGCCCGGGTAATGTCCGGGCGTTCTTCTTGCAGGTGCAGATCGGAGATCAGCAGTATCACTCAATGATCTCGGCTTTCTCGATGATCACGTCGTCCTTCGGCACGTCCTGGTGGCCGGCCTTGGAGCCGGTGGCGACTTTTTCGATGGCGTCGACGATTTCCTGGCCTTCGATCACTTCACCGAACACCGCGTAGCCCCAGCCCTGGACGTTCTTGCCGCTGTGGTTGAGGAAGTCGTTGTCGGAGGCGTTGATGAAGAACTGCGCGGAGGCCGAGTGCGGCTCCATGGTACGGGCCATGGCGATGCTGTACTTGGTGTTCTTCAGGCCGTTGTCGGCTTCGTTCTGGATGCTGGCGCGGGTTTTCTTCTGGCTCATGCCAGCCTCGAAACCGCCACCCTGGATCATGAAGCCCTTGATCACGCGGTGGAACACGGTGCCGTCGTAGTGGCCTTCCTTGACGTACTGAACGAAGTTCTCGGTGGTCAGCGGGGCTTTCTCGGCGTTCAGTTGCAGGACGATATCGCCGTGGTTGGTGCTCAGTTTGACTTTGGACATGCTGAAATTCGCTCTTTCAAGGCATTCGGGAAATAGGGTGCGCGCTGCGCTCGGACAACCTGACGCAGGATCAGGCAGCCACGGCACACGCCACTGGGGCGCCATTGTGCCGGATTGTAGACCGCTGCGGCGACAAAACGCGCCACTTTGTCGGTGCTCCGGCTGTCAGCAGCTTGACTGCTTCGGCTATGATAGGCCCTTTGATTCAATCGGCCTACCCGGCCGGCTACCTGCATTCAAGGACACTATGAGCAAGCCCACTGCCGACAACGCGCCAAACGCCGCTGCCAAAGGCGCCCCCGCCGTCCCTGTGAACTTCCTGCGGCCGATCGTCCAGGCTGACCTGGACGCGGGCAAGCACCAGAGCATCGTCACCCGTTTCCCGCCGGAGCCCAACGGCTACCTGCACATCGGCCACGCCAAGTCGATCTGCGTCAACTTCGGCCTGGCCAAGGAATTCGGCGGCGTCTGCCACCTGCGTTTCGACGACACCAACCCGGCCAAGGAAGACCAGGAGTACATCGACTCCATCCAGCGTGACGTCAAGTGGCTGGGCTTCGAATGGGCAGGCCCGGTGCGCTACGCCTCGGACTACTTCGACCAGTTGCACGCCTGGGCCGTGGAGCTGATCAAGTCGGGCAACGCCTACGTCTGCGACCTGACCCCCGAGCAGGCCAAGGAGTACCGCGGCAGCCTGACCGAGCCAGGCAAGAACAGCCCGTTCCGCGAGCGCAGCGTCGAGGACAACCTGGACCTGTTCGCCCGCATGAAGGCCGGCGAGTTCAAGGACGGCGAACGCGTGCTGCGTGCCAAGATCGACATGGCCTCGCCGAACATGAACCTGCGCGACCCGATCCTGTACCGCATCCGCCATGCCCATCACCACCAGACCGGTGACAAGTGGTGCATCTACCCCAACTATGACTTCACCCACGGTCAGTCGGACGCCATCGAAGGCATCACCCACTCGATCTGCACCCTGGAGTTCGAAAGCCACCGTCCGCTGTACGACTGGTTCCTCGACAAGCTGCCGGTGCCGGCGCACCCGCGCCAGTACGAGTTCAGCCGCCTGAACCTGAACTACACCATCACCTCCAAGCGCAAGCTCAAGCAACTGATGGACGAAGGCCACGTCGAGGCCTGGGACGATCCGCGCATGTCGACCCTGTCGGGCTACCGCCGCCGCGGCTACACCCCGGCCTCGATCCGCAACTTCTGCGAGATGATCGGCACCAACCGTTCCGACGGCGTGGTCGACATGGCGATGCTCGAGTTCAGCATCCGTGACGACCTCGACCGTACCGCGCCGCGCGCCATGTGCGTGCTGCGCCCGCTGAAGGTGGTCATCACCAACTACCCCGAGGGCCAGGTCGAGCAGCTCGAACTGCCGCGCCATCCGAAGGAAGACATGGGCGTGCGCGTGCTGCCGTTCGCCCGCGAGCTGTACATCGACCGCGACGACTTCATGGAAGAGCCGCCCAAGGGCTACAAGCGCCTGGAGCCGGCCGGTGAAGTGCGCCTGCGCGGCAGCTACGTGATCCGCGCCGACGAGGCGATCAAGGACGCTGACGGCAACATCGTCGAGCTGCGCTGCTCGTACGACCCGGACACCCTGGGCAAGAACCCCGAAGGCCGCAAGGTCAAGGGCGTGATCCACTGGGTGCCGGCCGAGGGCAGCATCGAGTGCGAAGTGCGCCTGTACGACCGCCTGTTCCGCTCGGCCAACCCGGAGAAGACCGAAGACGGCGGCACGTTCCTCGACAACATCAATCCCGATTCGCTGCAGGTGCTCAGTGGTTGTCGCGCGGAACCTTCCCTGGGCCAGGCCCAACCGGAAGACCGCTTCCAGTTCGAGCGCGAAGGCTACTTCTGCGCCGACCTGAAAGACTCCCAGCCGGGTCGCCCGGTGTTCAACCGCACCGTGACCCTGCGCGATTCGTGGGGCAGCTGAGGAACCTTCGTGCTTACCATCTACAACACGCTGAGCAAGACCAAGGAAGTTTTCAAGCCGCTGGACGGCAACAAGGTGCGCATGTACGTGTGCGGCATGACCGTGTACGACTACTGCCACCTGGGCCACGGCCGCAGCATGGTGGCCTTCGACCTGGTCACCCGCTGGCTGCGCAAGAGCGGCTATGAGCTGACCTATGTGCGCAACATCACCGACATCGAAGACAAGATCATCAACCGGGCGAAGGAGAACGGTGAGCCGTTCGACGCGCTGACCGCCCGCATGATCGACGCGATGCACGAGGACGAGCGCCGCCTGAGCATCCTCAAACCGGACCTGGAGCCGCGGGCCACCGACCATATCCCCGGCATGCACGCGATGATCCAGACCCTGATCGACAAGGGCTACGCCTACGCGCCGGGTAATGGCGACGTGTACTACCGGGTCGGCAAGTTCGTCGGCTACGGCAAGCTGTCGCGCAAGAAGATCGAAGACCTGCGCATCGGCGCGCGCATCGAAGTCGACGAGGCCAAGCAGGACCCGCTCGACTTCGTGCTGTGGAAGGGCGTCAAGCCCGGCGAGCCCTATTGGGATTCGCCGTGGGGCCCGGGCCGTCCGGGCTGGCACATCGAATGCTCGGTGATGTCCACTCGCTGCCTGGGCGAGAGCTTCGACATCCACGGTGGCGGCAGCGACCTGGAGTTCCCGCACCACGAGAACGAGATCGCCCAGAGCGAGGCGGCAACCGGCAAGCCGTACGCCAACGCCTGGATGCATTGCGGCATGATCCGCATCAACGGCGAGAAGATGTCCAAGTCCTTGAACAACTTCTTCACCATCCGCGACGTGCTCGAGAAGTACCACCCGGAAGTGGTGCGTTACCTGCTGGTGGCCAGCCACTATCGCAGCGCGATCAACTACTCCGAGGACAGCTTGCGCGACGCCAAGGGCGCGCTCGAGCGCTTCTACCATGCGCTGCGTGGCCTGCCGCGCGTGGCTGCCCAGGGTGGCGAGGCGTTCGTCGAGCGCTTCACCGTGGCGATGAACGACGACTTCGGCACGCCTGAGGCCTGCGCCGTGCTGTTCGACCTGGTGCGCGAGATCAACCGCCTGCGTGACAGCGACCCCGAGGCCGCCGCCGGCCTGGCGGGTCGTCTGCGCGAGTTGGGGGATGTGCTGGGTGTGCTGCAGCTGGAAGCCGATGACTTCCTGCGCGCCGGCGCCGAGGGCAAGGTCGATGCCGCTGAAGTGGAGGCGCTGATCCAGGCGCGTCTGCAGGCGCGCAGCGACAAGAACTGGGCCGAATCCGACCGCATCCGCGACCAGCTGGCCGCCATGGGCGTGGTGCTGGAGGACAGCAAGGGCACCACTACCTGGCGCCTGGCTGACTGATCGGCGCCAGAGGGGCTGCTGCGCAGCCCTTTCGCCGCGGTTCATCGCCACGACAAGCCGGCTCCCACACTCAGGCCATGCGCCGTCCCTGTGGGAGCCGGCTTGCCGGCGAAAGGGCCGCAAAGCGGCCCCCCTCTTTATTGAACAGCCCCAACCAATGGGCAGTGCAGCACCAATCTCGCCCCACCCAGTTCGCTGGCCCCCACCTCCAAGCCGAACCCATGCAGGTCGACGATCGCCGCGACGATCGACAGCCCCAGCCCGAACCCCGCATGACGATGGCCTTCCTCGCTGCGGTAGAAGCGCTTCAACACTGCCTCGCGCTCATCCGCCGGAATCCCCGGCCCACTGTCCTCGACTGCAATATGTACGCCGGCCTCGTCCTCGCTGGCGACGATACGCACCTGTCCGCCCTCGGGGGTGAACTTGATCGCGTTGCCCACCAGGTTGGCCAGTGCCTCGAACAGCAACTCCCGGTCGCCATGCAGCGCCGCCAGCTGTGCAGGCTGCTCCAGGTGCAGGCGAATGCCGCCATCCTCGGCCAGCGGCAGGTAGAAGTCATGTAGCTCCACCAGCAATGCCTGCGGGTCGAGCCGGACGAAGCCAGCGCGGCGCTGGCGGTCTTCCAGCTCGCTGATGCGCAGCAGGCCGCGAAAGCGTGCCATCAGCGTGTCGGTCTCGCCGATCGCCTGGTCCAGCGCCGCGCCTTCGGCGGAGTCGCTGCCGCTTTGCTGGCGGATGCGGTAGAGCTGGGCACGCAGGCGTGTCAGCGGCGTGCGCAGGTCGTGGGCGATGTTGTCACAGACGCCCTTGACCTCGTGCATCAGCCGCTCGATGCGGTCGAGCATGGCGTTGACGATGGCGGCGAGCATGTCCAGCTCATCGCGCCGGGCCGACAGGGGCAGGCGGTGGGTGAGGTCGCCGGCGACGATCAGTTCGGCCTGGGCCTGGATCGCGCGGATGCGCTTGAGTGGCCTGCGCCGCAGCAGGTACCAGCCGGCGAAGCCGGGGATCAAGGTCAGCGAGATACCCCAGAGCAGGGCGTCGAGGATGATCCTCGTCACCACGAACAGCGAGCCATTGTCGCGCACCAGCACCAGCCAGCGACCGTCCTGCACCTTGATCGCCACGGCATCGCAGCTGTCGCGGGGCAGGTGCGGATCGTCGGCGTCCAGGCAGCGCTTGAGCTCGTGGACCTTGCCGTCCAGGCCCAGCTCCGAGGGTATCGCCCGGATGCGCCCGCCGATCGGGTTGAGCTGGGCGTCGAACAGGCCGTAGGCGTCGAAGCTGCGTTCCTCGAAGGCCTGGCTTGCCACCAATGCGTCGTCCAGCTGCTTGCCGCTCATGTGGGCGAACAGGTGCTGGCGTTGCAGCATCGAGTGGCGGGTGAGCTTGTTCAGGTAGCTGGTGACCTCGAAGTACAGCACCCCCATGAGGATGCTGCTCCAGGCCACGAACAGGAAACTGTACAGCGCCAGCAGACGGCTGGTGGATGAGCTCCAGCCCTTAGACGGGTTCGGCAATGGCATAGCCGGAGCCCCGCACGGTGCGAATCAGCGGGTTCTGGCCGGGCGAGTCGATCTTCTTGCGCAGGCGGCCGATGTGCACGTCGATCAGGTTGGTGCCAGGGTCGAAGTGGTAGCCCCAGACCTCCTCGAAGATCATCATCCGGGTGATCACTT
The DNA here is from genome assembly GCF_001007005.1 of Pseudomonas sp. CCOS 191. Taxonomy (NCBI): domain Bacteria; kingdom Pseudomonadati; phylum Pseudomonadota; class Gammaproteobacteria; order Pseudomonadales; family Pseudomonadaceae; genus Pseudomonas; species Pseudomonas sp. CCOS 191. The sequence goes on along the minus strand of NZ_LN847264.1, from coordinate 3,280,683 downwards.
GGCCGGAGTGGCGCATCAGGTACTCGAGCAGCTTGTATTCGGTGGGCAGCAGGTTCAGCGCCTGTTCGCCGCGGCGGGCTTCGTGGCTGATCAAATCCAGCTCGAGATCGGCGACCTGCAGACGGGTCTGGGTCATCGGCACGCTGTTGCGGCGCAGCAGCACCTCGACCCGGGCGGCCATTTCGTCGGAGGCGAACGGTTTGGTCAGGTAGTCGTCACCGCCGGCGCGCAGGCCGCGCACACGCTCGTCGACGTCCGACAGCGCGCTGATCATCAGGATCGGCGTGGCGATCTTCAGGTTGCGCAGGGTGGTGACGATGGTCAGGCCGTCGACCTCGGGCAGCATGCGGTCCAGGGTGATCAGGTCGTAGCCGCCGGCGATGGCCTTGGCCAGGCCTTCACGGCCATTGTCGGCCCAGTCGACTTCCAGACCGTGGCTGGACAGTTCGGCGACGATTTCCTGGGCGGTGACAGCGTCGTCTTCGATGGTCAGTACGCGTGGCATGCTGGTTCCTGGGCGGCGAGTGGAGACTTGATTGTGCCAAAGAATAGACAACCGGCGATTTAAGAAAAATTCATCTACGCAACACCGCCGTGGCTGACTGGGCGATGGCGTATCGGCAAAGAAAAGGGGCGTGCCATTGCTGGCACGCCCCTTTCTCATGACGGCACAGGCTTAGACGACCTTGACGATCCAGCCCGCTGGTGCCTCGACGTCACCGCTCTGGATGCCGGTCAGCTCGGCGTACAGCTTCTGCGTCACAGGGCCGACTTCGGTTTCGCTGTGGAATACGTGCAGCTTGCCGTTGTACTGGATGCCGCCGATCGGCGTGATCACCGCGGCAGTACCGCAGGCGCCGGCTTCGACGAAGCGGTCGAGCTTGTCGATTTCCACGTCGCCTTCGATGACTTTCAGGCCCAGGCGCGATTCGGCCAGCTCCATCAGCGACAGGCGGGTGATGCCTGGCAGTACCGAGACCGACTTCGGCGTGACGAATTCGTTGTTGGCGGTGATGCCGAAGAAGTTGGCCGAGCCGACTTCCTCGATTTTCTTGTGGGTCAGCGGGTCGAGGTAGATGCAGTCGGCGAAGCCGGCTTTCTTCGCTTCATAGCCCGGCTGCAGGCTGGCCGCGTAGTTGCCGCCAACCTTGGCCGCGCCGGTGCCTTGCGGGGCGGCACGGTCGAAGTCGGAGATGAGGAATTTGTGCGGGGTCATGCCGCCCTTGAAGTACGAGCCGACCGGGATGGCGAAGACCGAGAAGATGAACTCGGGAGCGGTGCGCACGCCGATGTTGTCACCGGTGCCGATCACGAACGGACGCAGGTACAGGGCGCCCTTGCCGTGCGGCGGAACGAACTTTTCGTTGGCCTTGACCACCTGCTTGCAGGCTTCGATGAACTGTTCGGTCGATACCCGTGGCATCAGCAGGCGGTCGCAGCTGCGCTGCATGCGCGCGGCATTCTGGTCCGGGCGGAACAGGTTGATCGAGCCATCCTTGCAGCGGTAGGCCTTCAGGCCTTCGAAGCACTGCTGGCCATAGTGCAGGGCTGTGGAGCCTTCACTGATGTGCAGCACGTTGTCTTCGGTCAGGGTGCCCTTGTCCCACTCGCCGTTACGCCATACGGACAGGTAACGTTTGTCGGTCTTGATGTAGTCGAAACCCAGCTTGTCCCAGTTAATGCTTTCGTTACTCATGACACCCTCATTGCTCTTGCCCGAACACGGCGGGCTGCTTTTATATGCGCACCCCGCCACCTTAATACATCCGGCGCGGATCGGGAACGGCCAGTCACACAATCCGCCGGGCGTGTTCGTTCGGGTCAGTCGCTGTCGCGATGACGATTACGATGAACGAACAGGCCTGAGCCTGTGCAGAGCAGAAATGTCACCCACATAAACGACTCCACGCCCAGGTACAGGCCCTGAGGAAGGAACCGCCAAACCAGCACGCCTGCGACAAACAGAGACAGCCCGGCCCATTTGCGTACCGTTGCAGCGCGAAGGTTGTGGTGGAGCACGGCTGCTGCAAGGGTGAGCAGCGCCGCGGCGATGAAGGCATTCATGGGTGTGCCTGGATAATCAGGGAATGGCTGGAGCGCTGCGGCCAGGTACCTGCGCAGTGGGTTGCCTCAGCACACACCATCCTGTCGCCGGTGTGATAAGTCGCCAACCAGCTGTAAACATCAAGCACGATGCCGCGGTTGGCGATGACTTGATAGGTTTTCTCGAATTGCACTGTGACTTCCCTTTCGTTGCCGGGGCGTGTTTCCCAGGGCCTGACAGTGAAAGGTTTTTGCAGTTGAACGAAGATCCGTGCTTCCGAGTTGGCTGTGGGATTTTTCTGTGATTTTGACCCGGGCGAGGGTCGGCCTCAGCGCAAGCGCCGGTTCCAGTCCCCGCCATGATCGCGCCAGCATGCCTCCTCGCTGTCGAAGCGCACGTGCCAGGCCACGTGGTCCAGCGCGATGCCTGCATCGCTCAGTGCCTGGGCCGTCAGCGCGATCATCCGTGCCTTGTCGGCGCCGGCCAGCGCGCGGGCCTTGTCGGTGTCGTCGGTGAACACCCAGGTGATGCGCAGGCTGGCGGGGAAGTCGTCGAGGTCCACCTGGTGGGTGAGCCAGGCGAAACCGACGATCTCGCCCTGAGCAGTGGCGCAGGCTTCGGTCAGGCAAGCGACCATCTCCCGCTCCAGGCGCGCCAGGGTGCGCTTGCCGCTGGCCATCAGACGTTGTCGATCTGCTGGCAGAAGCGCAGGCGGTTGCCGAACGGGTCGGCCACCTGCATTTCCAGGCCCCAGTCGACCGCCTCGGCCTGCGGGCGGGCGTAGCCGTAGCGCTTGGCCAGCAGTTCGCGCTCCAGCGCCTTGAGGTCCTCGACCCGAGCGAACACCGCCGAGCCCGGTGTGGCGTCGCCGTGGTGCTCGGACAGGTGCAGGATCAAGCCGTCGCGGTGGATCTGCATGTACAGCGGCAGGTCCGGGGCGAAGCGGTGTTCCCAGTCGAGCTGGAAACCCAGGAAATCAAGATAGAACTCCCGGGCCTTGTCGACCGAGAAGATCCGCAGGATCGGAATGGCGGGGGCGAATTGCATGGGGGCGTCCTTGGCTCGAAAAGGGGCAGGGTGGCCACTTTAGCCTACTTCGCCACGCCGACAGGCACTTGAATTGCGCGTTCGGACGCAGCCGCTCTGGCCCGCAGCCTTGCGGCATGACTGACGGTCCGAAAGTTTCATCATCGTTCATCTGCGCAGTTGGCCCGCTCCCTGCTATATCCCTCCAGCGAATATTGATCGAGTGGTCAGCCCGGCGCGCCTGCAAGCGCCCGGCGCAGGGCCCTCATCCGGCCGTGAGGCCATGGATTTCAGGGGTTTGAGGATGTCGTTGGCGCAGCAGATCGACCCACCGCAGGCAGACCCGGGCTGGAGTGCCCACCTGCAGTTGCGCTTCGTCCAGCGCGAGGGTGTGACCCGCCTTGGTGCGCGGCGTCATGTCGGACCTCTTTTGGTGCAGCGGCCGTTCTATCCGGAGGGTGCGCCATGCCATGTCTATGTGCTGCACCCGCCAGGGGGCATCGTCGCCGGCGACCGCCTCGAACTTGATGTCCACCTCGAGCCCGGCAGCCATGCCTTGCTGACCATGCCCGGCGCGAGCAAGTTCTACCGCAGCATCGGCCCCACCGCGCGGCTCGCCCAGCGCTTTCAGCTCGCCGCCGGCAGCACCCTGGAATGGCTGCCGCAGGACAGTATCTTTTTCAACGGCGCCCGCGCCTGCCTCGACAGCCGTTTCAGCCTTGAGCCCGGCGCGCGCCTGCTGGCCTGGGAGACGCTGTGCCTGGGCCGTCCGGTGATGAACGAGCGCTTCGAGGAGGGCGCACTGGACAGCCGCCTGCGCATCGAACTGCCCGGCGAGCCGGGCCTGCACGAGCGCCTGCGCATCGAGGGCGGGCTGCTGGACAAGGTCGCCGGGCATCCGTTGCTCGCCACCTTCTGCGCAGTACCCGCCGACTCGGCGGTGCTGGAGCGGGTGCGCCAGATCCTCGACGAACTCGACACCCCAGCCGGCGCGACGCTGCTCGGCCCACTGCTGGTGATCCGCCTGCTCGACCACGACAACCAACACCTGCAACGCAACCTGCAGCGCCTCTGGCACCTGCTGCGCCCGGCCGTGCTTGGCCTGGCGCCGTGCCCGCCGCGCATCTGGGCCACCTGAGAGAGCCGCCATGGAGCTGACCCCGCGAGAGAAAGACAAACTGCTGCTGTTCACCGCCGCCTTGCTGGCCGAGCGGCGCCTGGCCCGTGGCCTGAAACTGAACTACCCGGAGGCGGTGGCGTTGATCAGCGCCGCGGTGCTCGAAGGCGCCCGCGATGGCCGCACGGTGGCCGAGCTGATGAGCCTGGGCCGTGAGGTGCTGGCGCGCGAGCAGGTGATGGCGGGTGTGCCGGAAATGCTGCACGACGTCCAGGTCGAGGCGACCTTCCCCGACGGTACCAAGCTGGTGACCGTGCATGAACCCATCGTTTGAGGAGCCCGGCATGATCCCCGGAGAAGTCCAGGTCGCCGCAGGCGACATCGAGCTCAATGTCGGCCGCCAGAGCGTCAGCGTCAGCGTGGCCAACCATGGTGATCGCCCGGTACAGGTGGGCTCGCACTATCACTTCTACGAAGTCAATGACGCCCTGGTGTTCGAGCGCGAGCCGACCCGGGGCTTTCGCCTGGACATTCCGGCCGGCACCGCGGTGCGCTTCGAGCCGGGGCAGGCGCGCACCGTGCAATTGGTGGCCTACGCCGGCAAGCGCGAGGTGTACGGCTTTCAGGGCAAGGTGATGGGCGCGCTGGAGGGCAGGGTATGAGCCGCATTTCCCGCCAGGCCTACGCCGACATGTTCGGGCCTACCGTCGGTGACCGCGTGCGCCTGGCCGACACCGCGCTGTGGGTGGAGGTGGAGAAGGACTTCACGATCTACGGCGAGGAGGTCAAGTTCGGCGGCGGCAAGGTGATCCGCGACGGCATGGGGCAAGGCCAGATGCTTGCGGCCGAGGCCATGGACCTGGTGCTGACCAATGCGCTGATCATCGACCACTGGGGCATCGTCAAGGCCGATATCGGCGTCAAGCATGGCCGTATCGCCGCCATCGGCAAGGCCGGCAACCCCGATGTACAGCCCGGCGTCACGGTACCGGTGGGGCCGGGCACCGAGGTGATCGCCGCCGAAGGCAAGATCGTCACCGCCGGCGGCATCGACTCGCATATCCACTTCATCTGCCCGCAGCAGGTGGAAGAGGCGCTGACCAGCGGCGTGACCACCTTCATCGGCGGCGGCACCGGCCCGGCCACCGGCACCAACGCCACCACCTGCACCCCCGGGCCCTGGTACCTGGCGCGCATGCTCCAGGCCGCCGACTGCCTGCCGATCAACATCGGCCTGCTGGGCAAGGGCAATGCCTCGCGGCCCGAAGCCCTGCGCGAGCAGATCGCCGCTGGCGCCGTGGGCCTCAAGCTGCACGAGGACTGGGGCTCGACGCCGGCCGCCATCGATTGCTGCCTGGGCGTGGCCGAGGAGATGGACATCCAGGTGGCGATCCATACCGACACCCTCAACGAGTCGGGCTGCATCGAGGACACCCTGGCCGCCATCGGCGAGCGTACCATCCACACCTTCCACACCGAAGGGGCGGGCGGTGGACACGCGCCGGACATCATCCGCGCGGCGGGCCAGGCCAACGTGCTGCCGTCCTCGACCAACCCGACGCTGCCCTACACCGTGAATACGGTGGACGAGCACCTGGACATGCTCATGGTCTGCCATCACCTGGATCCGAGCATCGCCGAGGACGTCGCCTTCGCCGAGTCGCGTATCCGCCGCGAGACCATCGCCGCCGAGGACATCCTCCACGACATGGGCGCCTTCGCCATGACCTCGTCCGACTCCCAGGCCATGGGCCGGGTCGGCGAGGTGGTGCTGCGCACCTGGCAGGTGGCGCACCAGATGAAGCTGCGCCGTGGCCCGTTGGCCCCGGACAGCAGCTACAGCGACAACTTCCGGGTCAAGCGCTACATCGCCAAGTACACCATCAACCCGGCGCTGACCCACGGTATCGCCCACGAGGTCGGCTCGGTGGAGGTGGGCAAGCTGGCCGACCTGGTGCTGTGGGCGCCGGCGTTCTTCGCGGTCAAGCCAGCGCTGGTGCTCAAGGGCGGGATGATCGCCACGGCGCCGATGGGCGATATCAATGGCTCGATTCCGACCCCGCAACCGGTGCACTACCGGCCGATGTTCGGCGCACTGGGCGCGGCGCGGCATGCCACGCGCATGACCTTCCTGCCCCAGGCCGCCCTGGATCGTGGCCTGCCCGAGGAGCTGAAACTGCAGAGCCTGATCGGTGTGGCCCATGGCTGTCGGCGGGTACGCAAGGCCGACATGCTCCACAACTCCCTGCAACCGCTGATCGAAGTCGACGCGCAGACCTACCAGGTACGCGCCGACGGCGAGCTGCTGGTGTGCGAGCCGGCGCACGAATTGCCGCTGGCGCAGCGTTATTTCCTGTTCTGAAGGAGCGAACATGATTGTCCTCACACGGCGAGTCACTGCAGCCGAAGCCATCACCGGCAGCGTCACCCTGAATGTCGACAGCCGCATCAAGAGCCGTCTGCGCGTCACCCTCGACGACGGCCGCGAGGCCGGGCTGATGCTCGAGCGCGGCCATCTGCTGCGCGGCGGCGAACTGCTGGCCGATGCCGATGGCCAACAGGTCATTCGCGTGCTCGCCGCGCCCGAGGCTGTCTCGACCGTGCGCTGCGCCGACCCGCACCTGCTGGCCCGCGCCGCCTACCACCTGGGCAACCGCCATGTGCCGCTGCAGATCGAACCGGGCCTGTTGCGCTTCCAGCACGACCATGTGCTCGACGACATGCTGCGTGGCCTGGGGCTGGAGGTGGTTGCCGAACAGGCGCCGTTCGAGCCCGAGGCCGGTGCCTACCAGAGCGCCCCCCACAGCCATTCCCACGGCCACGACCACCCGTTCGTGCGCCTGCCAGCCCATTCCTGACCTCTCCCTGGAGCCCACAATGAAAAAGACCTTCGCCCTGGTACTGCTGATGGTGGCCTTGCCGGCCTTCGCCCATCCCGGCCACGACAGCAACCCGTTGCAGGATGGCCTGCTGCACCCGCTGACCGGCCTCGATCACTTGCTGATGCTGCTTGGCACCGGCGTACTCGCCGCCCTCACGCGACGCAACCTGACCTTGCCATTGGCGACCTTGGCGGCGATGTTCGGCGGCGCGGTGTGCGGCCATCTGTTCGGCGATGTGCTCGGCATGGAGCAGATGATCCTCGGCTCGCTGCTGGTGGCCGCCGCCGCCATGCTGCTGCCGAGCCGTCAGTTGCTGCTGTCGCTGATCATGCCGGTGTTCGCCCTGTTCCACGGTTGGGCCCATGGCGTGGAAGCCACCCCCAGCGCGTTCTGGCAGTTCAGTGCCGGTTTCGTCACGGTCAGCGGCCTGCTGCTGGCGGCGGGCTTCGGCGTCGGTTGCCTGCTGCGGCGCCATGCCGGCCTGCAGAAGGCTTTCGGCGGTGGCCTGCTGGCGGGCGCTGCGCTGGTGCTGGCCGGCTGATGCACACTGATCTGGCGCTGCTGCGCTTGCTGCAGTTGGCCAGCCCGGGTTTGCCGGTGGGCGGCTTCACCTACTCGCAAGGCCTGGAATGGGCCGTGGAAGCCGGTTGGGTGAAGGATGCCAAAGGCTTCGCCGCCTGGCAGCGCGAGCAGTTGCACGACACCCTCGGCCACCTCGACTGGCCATTGCTGGCGCGCCTGTACAAGGCCTGCCAGGCCGACGATGCCGACGCCTTCGCGCACTGGAGCCAGTTTCTTTTGGCCAACCGCGAGACCGCCGAACTGCGCCTGGAAGAACGCCAGCGCGGCAGCGCCCTGGCGCGTCTGCTCGATGGCTGGCAATTGGGGCAGGAGCCAGCCTGGCGCGCCAGCCTCGAGCTCAGCCAGCTGGGCGGCATGGCCTGGCTCGGGGCGCACTGGTCGATCCCGCTGCGCCAGCTCGCCCTGGGCCATGGCTTCGCCTGGCTCGAAGGCGCGGTGATGGCGGGGGTGAAACTGGTGCCGTTCGGCCAGCAGGCCGCCCAGACCCTGCTGCGCGACCTGGGCGAGGAACTGCCCGGCGTGCTCGATCATGCCCTGGCCCTGAACGACGAACAGCTCGGCGGCGGCCTGCCGCTGCTGGCCATCGCTTCGTCGCGCCATGAAACCCAATACACCCGTTTGTTCCGTTCCTGAGGACTGCCACGATGCAAAACTACCAGCAACCCCTGCGTGTCGGCGTCGGTGGCCCGGTCGGCTCCGGCAAGACCGCGCTGCTCGAAGCCCTGTGCAAGGCCATGCGTGATCAGTACCAGATCGCCGTGGTGACCAACGACATCTATACCAAGGAAGACCAGCGCATTCTCACCGAAGCGGGGGCTTTGGAGCCTGAGCGTATCGTCGGCGTCGAGACCGGCGGCTGCCCGCACACGGCGATCCGCGAGGACGCCTCGATGAACCTGGCCGCCGTCGAGGCGCTGGCGCGCCAGTTCGGCAACCTCGAGGTGATCTTCGTCGAGAGCGGCGGTGACAACCTCAGCGCCACCTTCAGCCCGGAGCTGGCCGACCTCACCATCTATGTGATCGATGTCGCCGAGGGCGAGAAGATCCCGCGCAAGGGCGGGCCGGGCATCACCAAGTCGGATTTCCTGGTGATCAACAAGACCGACCTCGCGCCCTATGTGGGGGCGTCGCTGGAGGTGATGGAACGTGACACCCGGCGCATGCGCCCGGAGCGGCCGTGGACGTTCAGCAACCTGAAGAAGGGCGAGGGGCTGCAGGCAGTGATCGATTTCATCGTCGAGCGCGGGATGCTGGGGGTCGGGCGGTAGAGGTGCGGTAACCATGAGGCCGAGCACAGCCCGCGCAGTGCTTCGCCTCACGGCTGCCGGCCCTGTCCCGTGGCGCCAATACGTCCTCAAGCACGACTTCCTACAAGTCAAAGGCGCGCTTTTAAGCGGCGAAGCGGTCTTTTCCTAACGCTGCCTGGCATGGATGACGGATAGAGTCTGTCGGGCTGCAGGAGAAAGCGCTTTGCCTGCGCAAACGAAATCAGGAATCACTGAAAGGACACTGTATGAAAAAGGTTGTACTGGCCGCGTTGCTGGCATCTGCAAGTTTGACCCAGATTGCCTATGGGAATGAGCCGGCGAGCTCTCCCGAAGGCGCTTCACTGTACTTCCAAAGCAGCATTGTCGAGAAGACGCTGCGGGTTGCCGCCACATTTGTCGGTGACGTTGGATCAAGCGCATGCCCGGCCGGGACCGCTCGAACTCCATCTGGTAGCTGCCAGCCCCCATTTGAGTTCGATTCATGTAGCGCGGGGTGAGAAATCCCGTGAAATGGAGCTGATCTGCGAGAACACAATCGCATGCCCTGTCAGGGCCGATGCTATTGGCCAATGTACTGAAGTCAATTAGAATCAGTCTCATTTACACCCGCATCAGCGTGCCATTGATGACCGAGTCCACTGCGGCACCCGAACCCTCGCTAAGCGCTCTCTATCAAGCACATCGCGGCTGGCTGCAGGGCTGGCTCCAACGGCGCCTGGGCGACACCTGGGCGGCTGCCGACCTGACCCAGGACACCTTCCTGCGCGTGCTGGCCGCGCAGCAGGCCCGGACCCTGCCCAGCTTGCGCGAACCCAGGGCGTACCTGCTCACCGTCGGCCGTCGGCTGCTGGTCAATCACTATCAACGACGTTCCCTGGAACAGGCCTATCTCGAGGATCTGCGCCAGTTGCCCGAAGCGCAGGCAGCGTCCCCGGAGCAGCGTTGGTTGCTGCTGGAAACCCTGCAGGCCCTCGATGAACTGCTCGATGGACTGCCCCGCCCGGTGCGCCAGGCGTTTCTCTGGTCGCAGCTGGAGGGCCTGGACTACGCCAGTATCGCCGCCCGCCTGCGGGTCAGTGAGCGCACGGTCAAGCGCTACATGGTCAGGGCCTACGAGCATTGCCTGTTGGTGGATCTGTGAGCGCGCGCACCGATGATGCCGCGCGGCGACTGGCCCGCGAGGCGGCGCAATGGCTGGCCTTGCAGGATGCCGGTGGGCTGAGCGCCGAGCAGCGTGACGACCTGGGGCGCTGGCGTGAGCGCAGCGCTGCCCATGAGGCGCTGTGGCAGAAGGCCGAGGCGCTGCGCCGACGCTTCAGCGAGGTGCCGGCACCGTTGGCGGCGGCTTGCCTCGACCGCCCCGATCCGCACCGCCGTCGCCTGTTGGGGCAGGCACTTGCCCTGGGAACCCTCGCTCCACTGGGGTGGCTGGGTTACCGGCAATTGCCGGTGGACAGCTGGCGCGCCGACCTGCGCACCGCCACCGGCGAGCGTCGCGGCCTGACGTTACCTGATGGCAGCCGCCTGCAGTTGAACACGGCCAGCGCGGTGAACCTCGATTTCAGCGGCGGTCGCCAACAGGTGCAACTGGTCGCAGGCGAGATAGCCGCGGACAGTGTCGGGGCGCTGCTGGTGCAGACCCGGCAGGGCGTGTTGCGCGCCTGGGGAGCGAGCTTCTGCGTGCGCCTGGGCGAGCGGGATTGTGCCGTTTCGGTCAACCGTGGCCAGGTCGACCTGCAACCGTTGTCCGGCCCAGGCGCGCGGCTCGCTGCCGGACAGCGTGCGCTGCTCGGTGCCACCGGCATCGGTGCCGCACAGGCGTTCGATGCGCAGTTGCCAGGCTGGCAGCAGGGCTTGCTGCTGGCCGACAACCAGCCGCTGGGCGAGTTGCTGCGTGAGCTTCGGCGCTATCGCCCGGGCCTGCTGCGCTGGGAGCCGGCACTCGAGCGCCTGGCGGTGACCGGCACCTTCCAGCTTGACGATACTGACCGCATCCTTGCATTGCTGGCTGCGAGCCTGCCGCTGGCGGTGCATTACCGCACCCGTTACTGGGTGTCGCTGACACCGCGTGAAAATACTGCCTGACGGCTGTCCCTTTTTCCCCGCTCACCGGTCATTCAGGGCATCACCCTCCAACAAGAGCATTGCGGATGTCCCTGAACCCTCTGATTCGCCCCTTGTCCACGCCTGTGCTGTTGCTCGCCCTGGGTTTGCCAGGGATGGCCTGGGCCGATGATGCGCCACGGCGCAGTTACCAGGTCCCGGCTGGCAGCCTGGCCGCCGCGCTGACCCGCTTTGCCGGCCAGGCCGGGGTCAGCCTGTCGCTCGACCCGGCGCTGGTGGCCGGGCATGGCAGCAATGGGCTTGCCGGCGAGTACGCTGTCGAAGAGGGCTTCACGGCATTGCTGCGGGGCTCGGGCCTGCAACTGGTGCCGGCCGGGCAGGGCAGCTACACCCTGGTGCGGCAGATGGCGCCGGGCGACAGCGCCCATGAGCTGCCCAGCACCACCATCAATGGCCAGGGCATCGGCTCGGCCAGCGACACCTACGCCGGTGGCCAGGTGTCGCGGCGTGGCAGCCAAGGCCTGCTGGGCGAGCGTGACTACATGGACACGCCCTTCAGTATCACCTCCTATACCAGCGAGCTGTTGCAGAACCAGCAGGCCCGGACCCTGGCCGATGCCGTGGCCAACGACCCGTCGGTACGCACCACCAATCCGTCCGCCGGGCGCTTCGAGCAGTTCTCGGTGCGCGGCTTCAGCCTGTACAACAGCGATGTCGCCTACGGTGGCCTGTATGGAGTGCTGCCGACCTACTCCATCGACATGGAAATGGTCGAACGCGTCGATATTCTCAAGGGGCCCGGTGCCTTGCTGGGCGGGCTGGCACCCAATGGCAGCGTTGGCGGTGGGGTCAACATCGAACCCAAGCGCGCGGGCGAGACGCCGCTGACCGAGTTCACCGCGTTGTACGCCTCGGCTGGTCAAGGGGGAGGGCATGTGGACATTGGCCGGCGTTTCGGCGAAGGGCAGCGTTTCGGCCTGCGCCTGAACGCGGTGCGCCAGGCCGGCGACACAGAATGGGACCACCAGCGCCTGGAACGCGAGGCTTCGGTGCTGGGTTTCGATGTGCGCGGCGAGCGCTTGCGGATGTCGCTGGATGTCGGCCATCAGCAGCGCGATGTCGACGCACCGATGGAGCGGGTCGGCCTGAATCCTGGGGTCAAGGTGCCGCACGCCAAGGCCATCCACCACAACTTCGCCCAACCTTGGAGCTACTCGCGGGCCGAGGACACTTTCGGCGCGGTGCGCGGCGAATACGATGTCAGCGATAACTGGATGGTCCATGGCGCGCTGGGTGCGCGCAAGGGCGACTACGACTTCCTGCGCCACGCGGTGCAGGTCACCAATGATGCCGGGCGCTTCAGCGTCAGCCCTCGGGCGTTCCAGCGCGAGGAGGAAGTGATCACCGGTACTGTCGGGGCGCGGGGCTGGTTCGATACCGGCGCGGTCGGCCATACCCTGAACATCAGCCTCAATCGCTTCGACATGACCTTCGACAACAGCGGCGCGCGCTATGCCGCAGGGGTGAGCAACCTGTTCGACCCGGTGGCCCTGGCTGCGCCCGGCACGCCGACGGCGCTGGACAACCCGACCCACACCAAGACGCTGCTCTCCAGCCTGGCCCTGGCCGACACCCTGAGCCTGGCCGAAGACCGCGTGCTGCTCACCCTCGGCGCCCGGCTGCAGCGGGTCGAGGTCGACAGTTCCGAGCCTGGCGAGCCCGACCAGCGCTACGACGAACATGCCACCTCGCCGGCCCTGGGGCTGGTGTGGCGCAGCAGCGAGCAGTTGTCGCTGTATCTGAACTACATGGAGGGGCTCACCCAGGGCCAGGTGGCGCCGGAGACGGCGAACAACGCCGGCAAGGTGTTCGCGCCCTATCGCAGCAAGCAGGTGGAGGTGGGCGCCAAGTACGACGCCGGCAGCTTCAGCACCACCCTCAGCCTGTTCCGTATCGACAAGCCGGCCTACTACACCGATGCGCAGAACAACCTGCGGGCCGATGGCGAGCAACGCAACCAAGGGCTGGAACTGAACCTGTTCGGCGAACCCCTGGCCGGCGTGCGCCTGCTTGGCGGGGCGATGCTGCTGGACGCCGAACAGACTCGCACCGCCGACGGGCGCAACGATGGCAACCGGGCCATCGGCGCGCCGATCGTCAACGCCAACCTGGGCGTGGAGTGGGACCTGCCGGCGGTGGCCGGGCTGACGCTCAGCGCTCGGGTGATCCACACCGGCAACCAATACCTGGATGCGGCCAACCAGCAGAAGATCGATGCCTGGCAGCGCTATGACCTGGGCGCGCGCTATGCGCTGAAACTGGGCGGCAAGGCGGTCACCTTGCGCGCCAGCGTGGAAAATGTGCTCGACAAGGCTTACTGGGCTTCAGCCAACGTGCCGGAAGGCACCGCCACTGGCCTGACCTTGTCGACGCCGCGGACCTGGCTGGTATCGGCGACGGTCGGGTTCTAATGTCTAGCGGGCCAGGGCCTGGTTCGGTTTGTAGAACAGGAAATGCGTGGTCTGGGCCGTCTTGCGATAGGCCTTGGCCCAGTCGGGGCGGACGCTGCGGTCATGGAAATACAGGGCGCCGCCGGTGGGGTCCTTGAGCTGCTGGTTGAGTGCCTTGCGGGCGATTTCCTTGGCCACGGCGTAGCGCTGCTCTTCCTCCACCTGGTCGGGGCGCCCGTCGCACCACCAGGAAAACTGGCAGCTCTTGCTCTCTACCCCCTGCTTGACCACGCCGCAGATGCTGTCGGGAAAGCCTTCGTGGCCGAGGCGATTGAGCACCACGCTGGCCACCGCGCTCATGTCCTCGGCGTCGGCGCCCTTGGCTTCCCAGTAGATGGTGCGGGCCAGGCAGGTGATGCTGTCGTCCATCGGCGCCTGGCCCACCGGATCGACGGCCTGGACTTCGCCGGGGGTCAGGGTTTCCTGTTTTTTGGGCGGTGGGGCATCCTCGACCACCTTCTCCTCGAGCACCTGCGCCTTGTCTTCGGCAACGGCGGCCTGCTGGCTTTCGGCAGCGGGGAGGGGGCCTGCAAGCAGGGTCAGGGACAGACCGAACAGCATCCACGCAAGGCGCATGATCGAGACTCCGCGAGAGGGCTGTCCACAGTCTAGCCGTTCGGTTTCAATTCAGTGTCAGGCTCAGCACCAGGGGCAGGGTCGCGGCGGCGGCGATGGTCTGCAGGGCGATGATGGTGGCCATCAACGGGGCGTTGCCGCCCATCTGCCGGGCCATCACATAGGACGACGACGCGGTGGGCAGGGCCTGGAACAGCACCGCCACCACTGCGGCCTGGCCGCCCAGCCCGAGCAACCGGCACAGGCCCCAGGTGGTCACCGGCATGACCAGGAACTTGAACAGCGACGCGGCCAGCACCGGCCTGACCTGCTGCCCCAGCCGCGCCCCGCCGAGCGCCGCGCCGACGCACAGCAGGCCCAGCGGCAGCGCCGCCTGGCCCAGGGCCTTGACCGTGGGTTCCAGACCGGCCGGCAGGCCGAGGCCGGTTACCCGCAGCAACAGGCCCGCCGCGCAGCCGATGATCAACGGGTTGGCGAAGATCGCCTTGAGCACTGTGGTCGGTGAGCTGTGGCGTGCGCTGAAGCGGGCGAACACCAGTACGCAGAGCAGGTTGACCAGCGGCACGATGGCGGCGTTGGCCACCGCCGCGAGGGCGATGCCGGCAGTGCCGTAGAGGCCGGCGGCCAGGGTGGCGCCGATGTAGTTGTTGAAGCGCACGCCACCCTGGAACACCGAGGTGAAGTCGCCGCCGTCATGGCTGGCGACGCCCTGGTAGAGCACCAGCAGCAGGGCGCCGAGCAGGGTCGCGAGCATCAGCACACCGACCATGCCCAGCACTGGCACGCCGTCGAGGTTGGCGGTGGCCAGGCCGTGCAGGAACAACGACGGCAGCAGCACGTAATAGCTCAGGCGTTCGGCGCCGGGCCAGAAGGTCTCGGCGAGAAAGCCACGGACCCGCAGCCAGGTGCCCAGGGCGATGAGCAGGATGATCGGGACGAGGGTGGTGAGCAGCAGGTGGAGCATGGCGGGTGGTCCGTGGCCGGGTACGGGCACAGACTAGCGGAGTTGAGTGAGCAGAAAAAACGGTGTTTTCTTGAGTTACTGTTGAGAAAAAATGCATTGTCCAGGGCTGCTGCGCAGCGCTTTCGTCGGCGTTCAAGCCTCGATCGCGGTCTTCAACACCGCACTCAGGTGTCGCCGCTGGCTCTTTTCATGTTCCAGCAGCACCATGCGCCGGGTCAGTTGCGGTTCACCGAACGGCAGCACGGTGGCGGCTGGCAGCCGTTCGAGGTCGTCGTCGCTCATGGGGATCACCGCCACCCCGAGCCCCATGGCCGCCATGCGCGCCAGGGCTTCCTGGCTGTCCAGCTCCATCTGCTCGTTGACCTGCAGGCGCTGACGGCGCAGTTCCTGTTCGATCTGGCGGCCGGCCCAGGCGCGTTTGTCGAAGCGCAGGAACGGCTGGCTGGCGAGCAGCGCCGGCAAGCTCTGGCCCGCCAGATCCGGGCTGGCGATGGCCCAGAAGCGGTCCTCGAACAGCGGCGTGTACTGCAGGCTTTGCGGGTAGGGGCTGACCGGTTCGGTGGTGATCGCCGCGTCCAGCTCGCCATCTTCGACCCGCCGGGCGAGTTCCGCAGACATGCCCGACACCACGCTGACATGCAGCTCGGGGTGGTGCGCCTTGATCCACACCAGTGCCCTGGGCAGACGCCGGGCGAGCACGGTGTGGATCGCGCCGATACGCAGGCGACCGCGCAGGCTCGGGCCGCTGGCCAGGGTGTCGGCCAATTCGTCGTAGGCAGCCAGGATGCCTTCGGCGCGGGCCACCGCCAGCTGCCCGGCCTCGGTCAGCATCACCTGGCGGCGGCTGCGGTCGAACAGGGCGACCTGCAGCTCGTCTTCCAGGGTCTTGATGTGCAGGCTCACCGCCGAAGGGGTCAGGCTCAGCAGGTCGGCGGCGCGGGCGAAGGTGCCATGGCGGGCGATAGTGACCAGGGTGCGCAGGGCTTTGAGGGACACGCGAGGCTCCGGTTCGTGACGTGGCAGGCTAAGGCGCAAGGGCCTGGGTACGATACGCGAATGCGCGCCTCAACGCCCGGGGCGTCCGTATGCCTGGCTGATGCGGTCGATCACCATCGCCAGCGCGACGATCGCCAGGCCCGCCTCGACGCCCTGGCCAACGTTCAGGGTCTGGATCCCGGCCAGCACGTCCTCGCCCAGCCCGCGGGCGCCGATCATCGAGGCTACCACCACCATCGACAGGGCCATCATCACCGACTGGTTGAGCCCGGCCATGATGCTTGGCAGGGCCAGCGGCAGGGCGATGCGCCGCAGCCGTTGCCAGCGGCTGGCGCCCAGGCCATGGGCGGCCTGCAGCAGCGACGGATCGATCTGCGCCAGGCCCAGTTCGGTCAGGCGCACCAGCGGCGGCAGGGCGTAGATCAGCGTGGCGAACACCGCCGGCACCTTGCCCAGGCCGAACAGCATCAGCACCGGAATCAGGTAGACGAAGGCCGGCAGGGTCTGCATCACGTCGAGCACCGGCAGGATCAGGCGCCGGGCCAGCGGGCGGGTGGCCAGCAGGATGCCCAGCGGCACCCCGATCAGCACGCACAGGCCGGTGCTGACCAGCACCAGGGCGAGGGTCTGCAGCAGTTTGTCCCACAGCCCGAGCATGCCGATCAGCGCCAGCAGCAGTGGCAGCATCAACGCCCGGGCCAGACTGCGGCTGGCATGCCAGGCCAGCAGGCCGACCAGCACCAGCAGCAGCCACCACGGCAGCAGCCGCAGCAGGTTTTCCAGGCCTAGCAGCAGTTGCAGCAACTGGTCGGAGACGGTGCGCAGATGGTCGCCATAGTGCAGGACCAGCCAGTCGACCAGGCGATTGACCCAAGCGGCGAAAGAAAATTGCAGGGCTTCGGGAAAACCACCACTCACAGGCCGGCCTCGACCTTGGCGGCGTTTTCGGCGGGCAGCCAGGACTTCCACACCGCAGGGTTGTCACGCAGGAAGGCGATCGCTGCGTCGCGGGGTTTCTGCCGGGTTTCGCTCATGTGGGCGAGTGCCTTGTTCAGGGTGTCGATGGGCAGGTCGACTTTCTCGAACACGGCGACCAGTTCCGGGTGGGCGTCACGAAACGCTTTCGACACCCCGATCGAGAGCTTGGCTGGCAACGAACGGCTGCCTTTGGGAGCGGGATTGGCGGGATCTGTGAGGGTGGCCCAGGCGGCTGCATCGAACGGGGGTTCTTCGAGGCGTACCAGGTTGTAGCGGCCCATCAGCGGAGTAGGGCTCCAGTAGTAGAACAGCACGGGCCTGCCGAGCTTGATCTTGGCGGCGATCTCGGCGTCGAGGGCAGCGCCGGTGCCGCTGCGGAAGTTGTTGTACAGCCCGTCCAGGCCATAGGCCTTGAGCTTCTGGCTGTTGACAGTCTCGGAAGTCCAGCCGCTGGGGCTGTTGAGGAAGCGGCCCTTGCCGGGCGCCTCGGGGTCGTCGAATACCTGGGGGTAGCGCTTGAGGTCGTCGACGCTGCGCAAGTCCGGCGCCAGCGGTTCGAGGTGGCGTGCCGGGTCGCCCTTGATGACGTAGGCCGGTACCCACCAGCCTTCCTCCGCGTTCTTTACCGTGTCGCCCAGGGCGAACACCTGGCCGGCCTGCTCGGCCTTGACCCAGGCGGGGCTGCGCCCGGCCCATTCCTCGGCGATCACTTGCAGGTCGTTGCGCGCCAGGGCCACTTCCATGCTCACGGTGCTGCCGGGCAGGGTGTCGGTGGGGTAGCCGTAGCCACGTTCGACGATCAGGCGCAGGATCTCGGTGGTGAGTGCGCCGCTTTCCCAGCCGATGGCGCCGAAGTGGATGGGTTGCTCGGCCGCAGCGGCGGAGTCGGTGCTGGCCAGGCCGAAGGCAAGGAGCAGGCTGGCCAGCAGGGTAGGAACTTTCTTCATCGGGGCCTCGTCGGTGCCGGTCCGTGGTTTCCGGCAAAAGTGTAGACGACGAGGGTTTTCAGCTATGGGTGATGGGCTGCGGGGTGTCTGGCGATAGCTTTGTAGCGCCTATCAAATCGAGCGCCGCCCGCGCGGCGCATCGCGGATGAATCCGCTCCTACATTTGTTGCAACGTACCGAACCTGTCAGGCCATGGTTGCCAGCCTTGGCGCAGGGCTTGAGACAGGTGGGGCGGCAGCAATGCCCGCCGAAACATCGCGTCGAGCGCACAAGGCTAACAACCATGGCCTATCAGGCATGGCCACGTTGCAACAAATGTAGGAGCGGATTCATCCGCGATGCGCCGCGCGGGCGGCGCTCGGTCTGACAGGCGCTGCAACTCTAAAGGCTTAAACGCGGAACTGATCCATCAACCCCTGCTGCTGGTTGGCCAGGCTGTTGAGCGACTGGCTGACCCGCGCCGATTCGTTGGCCTGGCCGCTCAGCGACTCGGTCACGTCACGGATGGTGGCGACGTTGCTGTTGATCTCCTCGGCCACCGCGCTCTGTTCCTCGGCGGCGCTGGCGATCTGCAGGTTCATGTCGGTGATCACGGTCACCGCCTGGCCGATGCGCTGCAGCGCGGTAACGGCCTGGCCGACCTGTTCAACGCCGCCCTGGGCCTGGCGATGGCTGCTGTCCATGGCGCCGACCACTTCCTGGGTGCCGGCCTGCAGGGCCTCGATCACCTGGCGGGTTTCCTCCACAGACTCCTGGGTGCGGCGCGCCAGGTTGCGCACTTCGTCCGCGACCACGGCGAAACCGCGGCCAGCCTCGCCGGCGCGGGCCGCTTCGATCGCGGCGTTGAGCGCCAGCAGGTTGGTCTGCTCGGCGATCGAGCGGATTACCTCGAGCACCGAACCGATCTTCTCGCTGTTGCGCGCCAGGCCCTCGACCTGGGCCATGGCGCCGCTCATGTCGGCGGCCAGGGTGTCGATGCTGGTGGTGGTGCGGTCGATTACCGCCAGGCCTTCGCGGGTGGCCTGGTCGGCTTCACGCGCGGCCTGGGCGGCCTGGGCCGCGCTGCGGGCGACATCCTGGGCGGTGGCGCTCATCTCGTGGGAGGCGGTGGCCACCTGGTCGACCTGGCGGTATTGCTGCTCCATGCCGGCGCTGGTTTCGGCGGCGATGGCCGCGGACTGGTCGGCGGTGCCGCGGGCGGCCTGGACCGAGCGCTTGACCTCGGCGATGGTCGGCTGCAGCTTGTCGAGGAAGCGGTTGAACCAGCCGGCCAGCTCGCCCAGCTCGTCCTGCTTGTCGTATTGCAGGCGGCGGGTCAGGTCGCCTTCGCCACTGGCGATGTCCTTGAGCATGGCGGCCACGCCAAGGATCGGCCGGGTCACGCCGCGGGCCATCAGCCACACCAGCAGCAGGCCGGCGATGGCGGCGGCCAGGCCCAGGCCCAGTTCAAGCAGGGTGCCGCTGGTGTTGAGGGCGTCGAGTTCTACCTTGAGCGCCTCGGCCGGCCCGGTCAGGGCACTTTCCGGCACGTCCAGCAGCACGCCCCAGGGCTTGCCGCCGGGGATCGGCTCGAACGCAGCCAGCACTTTCAGGCGCTGCTGATCGTGGAGGATCTGCAGTTTGCCATCGGCGAGCTTGCGCACCAGTTCCGCGCCCTGGGTCCGGTCGACCTGGTCGAAGCGCTGGGCCAGCTTGCCGGCATCGGCGCTGTAGCCGGCCAGCAGGCCCACGGGGCTGAGAATGCCGACCGTGGTCTGGCCCTCGTAGAGGCTGCGGCTGGCGGTCTGGCTCAACGCCTGCAGGCTATTGAGGTTGATGTCGATGGACAGGGTGGCGATGACCTTGTCGCCGGCCTTGAGCGGGAAGACGATGCTGGTCATCAGCACCCGCTGACCGTCGATGTCATAGAAGTACGGCTCGACCACGCACACTGTGCCGGTGCTGCGCGGGCACACCCACCAGGTGTTGGCCGGCTGGCCACTGGGGCCGATCTCGGTGTTGGCCATGTCGTGTTCGGGCAGCGCCATCGAGGTCAGCTGGCCGACCCGCGGCTGCGACCAGTACAGGGCGAAGCGCCCGGTCTCGTTGCTGCCCAGTTCGCTCTGGCCGGCGAACAGCTTGTCCTTGCCATCCAGCGCGCCCGGTTCGAACACCAGCGACAGGCCGAGCAGGTCGGGGTTGGCCTGCAGTGCGGCACGCACCTGGGCGGTCATGTCCTGGCGCAGGTCGTAGGCGTCGAGGAAGCGTTTCTCGGCCTGTTCGCGCAGGAACAATACCTGACGGGCGAAACCGGCGCCGTACTGGTAGGCGTCCATGAACTGACGGCGGATGTTCAGGGCCTGGACCTCGCCCTGGGACTCGATGCGCGACTGCGCCGAGTCGGAGAGCATGCGCATGCTGCTGGCTTTGACCAGGTCCGAACTGTGGTCCATGCGGTACAGCGAAAGGCCGACGAGGAGGGTGACGATGGCCGCCAGGCACAGGCCCGCCAGCAGGGTGATCTTCCATTGGATGGAGAGTTGTCGCAGCAAAGGCATGGGGAAAATCCCTTGTAATAGGTTTGATGCTGCCGACTGTGTCGGCGTGCTCGGATTTTTCTTTATTCAAACGTTCAATTAAATCCTGCGACTTTCGTCTATTTCCTACAAAGGGCCGCGGCGCAGACGCTTTTGACTTCTGTCGGTCTGTGCTTCAGAGTGTGCGCCCTTCATAACAACATCCCCTGGTCCGGCCACTGCCTGCGCGCAGTCTGTCGCCGGAATACCCGCTTTTTGTCTGTCGTAACGAGGTTTGCACACCATGAATGCAGTGATTGCCGCGGTCGGGCTCATGCTGATCCTGAGCCTGTCCCGCGTGCATGTGGTCATCGCCCTGATCATCGGCGCCCTGGCCGGAGGCCTGGTCGGTGGGCTGGGTATCGAGGGCACGCTCAAGGCCTTCAATGGTGGCCTGGGTGGCGGTGCCACGGTGGCGTTGTCGTATGCGTTGCTCGGCGCCTTTGCGGTGGCCATCGCCAAGTCGGGCCTGGCCCATGCCCTGGCGGATCGGGCGCTGGCGATGATCGATCGCCAAGGCCATGCCGACGGTGGCAAGGTCAAGTGGCTGCTGATCGGCCTGATGCTGGTGGTGGCGGTGTCGTCGCAGAACATCCTGCCGATCCACATCGCCTTCATCCCGTTGCTGGTGCCGCCGCTGCTGTACGTGTTGACCCGCCTGCGCATCGACCGCCGGCTGATCGCCTGCGTGATCACCTTTGGCCTGATCACCCCGTACATGTTCCTGCCGGTCGGTTTCGGCAACATCTTCCTCAACGAGATCCTGCTGGCCAATGTCGCCCGCGCCGGCGTCGACGTGAGCGGGGTCAATGTCACCCACGCCATGGCCATTCCCGCCGCAGGCATGCTCGCCGGCTTGTTGCTGGCGGTGTTCTTCAGCTACCGCAAGAAGCGTGACTACGACCTGGCGCGGATCGAGCAGGTCGAGCAGGTCAGCGTGCAGTACAACCCGGTGACCCTGCTGGTGGCCGGGGTGGCGATCGCCGCGGCATTCATCATTCAGCTGTGGCTGGACTCGATGATCATCGGCGCGATGGTCGGCTTCCTGATCTTCTCGCTGTCGGGCATCGTGCGCTGGAAGGACACCGACGACCTGTTCACCGAAGGCATGAAGATGATGGCGATGATCGGCTTCATCATGATCGCCGCCTCCGGCTTCGCCGAAGTGATGAAAGCCACCGGCGAGGTGAAAAGCCTGGTGGAGACCTCGGCGCAGTGGATCGACCACAGCAAGGGCATTGGTGCCTTGCTGATGCTGCTGGTGGGGCTGCTGGTGACCATGGGCATCGGCTCGTCGTTCTCCACCGTGCCGATCCTGGCGGCGATCTTCGTGCCGCTGTGCGTGCAGCTGGGCTTCGATCCGCTGGCCACCGTGTGCATCGTCGGTACTGCGGGTGCCCTGGGTGATGCCGGTTCGCCGGCTTCGGACTCGACCCTGGGGCCGACCTCCGGGCTGAACGTGGATGGCCAGCACCACCATATCTGGGACACCGTGGTGCCGACGTTCCTGCACTACAACCTGCCGCTGCTGGCGTTTGGCTGGTTTGCGGCGATGACGCTCTGATTCCGAGGGGCCAGCGTGGGAGCGGGCTAGCCCCGCGATCACCGGCGAAGCCGGTGCCATATGACGCATCGCTCCCACGCGCCCCAGGGGAGCACAGGCGGCCTCTGATCAGCCGCGGGTCGGCGCCGGCACGATGCGGTTGAGTACGGTACTGCCGTCCTTGCTGCGGGTCAGGTACACCGGCAGCACCTTGGGCAGCGTGTCGACCAGGCGTTCGACCTCGCGGGTGCTGTAGATGCCACTGATGCGAATGCTCGCGGTGCTGTCGTCGGCCAGCATCAGCGGCTTGTCCAGGTAGCGATTGATCACCGGCAATGCCTGGCCGAGGCTGAGGTTGTCCAGCACCAGCCTGCCACTGCGCCAGGCCAGGCTGTTGGCGTAGTCGTCGCTCTGGTTCAGCTCGGGTTCGAAATCGCCCTTGTGGTAGCTGGCCTGCATGCCCGGGCCAAGGCGATAGCCGCCGGCGTTGCCACCGCTGCTGACCAGCACCGAACCTTCCACCAGCGTCACTTTGACCTGGTCTTCGTATTTCCACACGTTGAACTGGGTCCCGGTGACCCGGGTCTGGCCGTTGGCGGCGTGGACGATGAACGGGTGGCTGCTGTCGTGGGTGACCTTGAAGAACGCTTCGCCCTTGATCAGGGTGACCCGGCGCTCATCCTTGAAGTTCAGGAAGCGCAGCTCGCTGTTGAGATTCAGCTCGACGCTGCTGCCGTCGCTCAGGCGCACCTGCCGCAGGTGGTCGCTGGCTTCGAAATGCTGGTAGCTGTTGGGCAGCCAACCCTGTTCCCAGCCGACCCAGCCGGCCAGCGGCAGGGCGAGCAGGGCGATGGCCGCGGCCGAGGCGAACGGGCGCCAGTGGCGTGTCGCCACCGGGCGGCGCACGGGCAGCGGGACCACCTGGGCGCTGCGCGGCAGCAGGTCGGCGGTGTCCCAGATCTCCAGCATCGCCTGGTATTCCTCGGCATGCCGCGGGTCGGCCGCCAACCACTGGCCGAACGCCTCGCGCTCGGCCGCCGTGCAATCGTCGGCGTGCAGGCGCATGCACCAATGCGCGGCGGCATCGGTGATTGCATCGTCTTCGCTTGGAATGTGGCGGTCGTGGTTCATCGCGGCTCCCGGTTTTGCGGCATTCTACCCCCGGGCGGGGGGTTCCGAGAACGAGTTAATGGCGAATGACTATCAATTGTGCAGTTTTTCGTCGTATCTGCGGTTGGATTTCATCTGCGACTGGGCAGGGACTTCGTGAGTGTCGACAAGGGCGGTAGCGCAAGCCTTGACTTTTTCTTGCGCCACACGCTAGTTTCCCAGCCCATGAACCTATTCCCGCAGTACAGCGCCCTCAGCATTATTACCGCCATTATCAGATTGGCGGGCTAGCGCACACATGCACTGAACCCGCCCTGGAGGCGGGTTTCTTCTCTCTGACTCCTGGGCACGACAAAAAACCAGGAGTCATCGATGACCAGCTTCAGCGCCACCCTTCGCACCCCGGCAACCCCCCGGCAACTGCTGTCCGAGCAAGTGCGCCGGATTCTCTCGGCCCCGGTGTACGACCTGGCCATCGAAACCCCCTTGCAAGCAGCGCCGGCCCTGTCGGCCAGCCTGGGCAACCAGGTCCTGCTCAAGCGCGAAGACCTGCAACCGACGTTCTCCTTCAAGATCCGCGGCGCCTACACCCGTCTGTCACGCCTGCCCCCCGAACAGCGCGCCCGCGGCGTGATCACCGCTTCGGCCGGCAACCATGCCCAGGGTGTGGCCCTGGCCGCGTCGCATCTGGGCATCAAGGCCACCATCGTCATGCCGACCACCACACCTTCGCTCAAGGTCGAAGGCGTGCGCTCACGGGGCGGCCATGTGGTGCTGCACGGCGAGAGCTTCCCGCACGCATTGGCCCACGCCCTGCAACTGGCCGATCGCGACGGCGCCACCTTCGTACCGCCTTTCGACGACCCCGATGTCATTGCCGGGCAGGGGACCGTGGCCATGGAGATCCTGCGCCAGCACCCAGGCCCGCTGCATGCGATCTTCGTCCCCGTCGGCGGCGGTGGCCTGGTCGCCGGGATCGCCGCCTACGTCAAGTACCTGCGCCCGGAGGTCAAGGTGATCGGCGTCGAGCCACAAGACTCCAACTGCCTGCAGGCCGCAATGGCCGCGGGCGAGCGCGTGATCCTGCCGCAGGTCGGTACCTTTGCCGACGGGGTGGCGGTGGCGCAGGTGGGGGCGCACTGCTTCGAGCTGTGTCGCCACTTCGTCGACGAGGTGGTGACGGTCGGCAGCGACGAACTGTGCGCCGCAATCAAGGACATCTACGACGACACCCGCTCGATCACCGAGCCTTCCGGGGCCTTGGCAGTAGCCGGCATCAAGCGCTACGTGGCCCGCGAAGGGTTGCAAGGGCAGACCCTGGTGGCCATCGACTCCGGCGCCAACGTCAACTTCGACCGCCTGCGCCACGTGGCCGAGCGCGCCGAGCTGGGCGAGCAGCGCGAGGCGATCATCGCCGTGACCATCCCCGAGCGCCCCGGCAGTTTCCGCGCATTCTGCCTGGCCCTGGGCAAGCGCCAGATCACCGAGTTCAACTATCGCTACTACCCAGGCAAGGAGGCACGCCTGTTCGTCGGCGTGCAGACCCACCCGCAGCAGGACCCACGGCAACAGTTGCTGGCCAGCCTGGGCGAACAGGGCTACCAGGTGCTCGACCTGACCGACAACGAACTGGCCAAGCTGCATGTGCGCCACACCGTCGGCGGCCACGCGGCACCCGGCGCGGGCGAGCGCGTGCTGCGCTTCGAGTTCCCCGAGCGCCCGGGGGCATTGCTGGGCTTCCTCGAACGCCTGGGCAAGCGCTGGAACATCAGCCTGTTCCACTACCGCAACCATGGCGCGGCACAGGCGCGGGTGTTCGCCGGGCTGGAAGTGCCCGAGGACGAGCTGGCCGGGCTGCCACGGGCACTGGACGAGATGGGGTACCAGTACTGGGACGAGACGGAGAACCCGGCGTATCGGTTGTTCATGGGGTAGGCCGGCTTGCGCTGGATCAATGCCCACCTGCCCATTCCGGCGGATGCTGAAAACCTACCGTCAGCATGAGAGGACCCCGGCCATGAGCAGCACGTTCTTCATCCCCGCCGTAAACATCATGGGCATCGACTGCCTGGAAGAGGCGATGGCGGCGATTGCCGGCTATGGCCTGCGCAAGGCGCTGATCGTCACCGACGTCGGGCTGGCCAAGGCCGGTGTGGCCGAGCGCATCGCCGGCATGCTGGCCATGCGCGACATCGATTCGCGGGTGTTCGACGGCGCCAAGCCCAACCCGAGCATCGCCAACGTCGAGGCGGGCCTGGCGATGCTGCGTCGCGAGGGCTGCGACTGCGTGGTCTCCCTGGGCGGTGGCTCGCCCCACGACTGCGCCAAGGGCATCGCGCTGTGCGCCACCAACGGCGGGCATATCAGCGACTACGAGGGCGTGGACCGCTCGAGCAAGCCGCAGCTGCCGCTGATCGCGATCAACACCACGGCGGGCACCGCCAGCGAGATGACCCGCTTCTGCATCATCACCGACGAGGCGCGCCACGTGAAAATGGCCATCGTCGACCGCAACGTCACGCCGATCTTGTCGGTGAACGATCCGGCGCTGATGGTTGGCATGCCCAAGGGGCTCACCGCCGCCACGGGCATGGATGCCTTGACCCACGCCATCGAGGCCTATGTGTCCACCGCCGCCACGCCGATCACCGATGCCTGCGCGCTCAAGGCCATCAGTCTTGTCAGTGCCAACCTGCGCCAGGCGGTCGTCGACGGTGGTGACCTGGTGGCGCGGGAGAACATGGCCTACGCCCAGTTCCTCGCGGGCATGGCGTTCAACAATGCCTCGCTGGGCTATGTGCATGCCATGGCCCACCAGTTGGGTGGCTACTACGACTTGCCCCATGGCGTGTGCAACGCGGTGCTGCTGCCCCATGTGCAGCGCTTCAATGCCAAGGTCAGCGCCGCGCGCCTGCGTGATGTGGCCAAGGCCATGGGGGTGAAGGTCTGCGCGCTGGACGCCGAGCAGGGGGCCGGCGCTGCGATCTCGGCCATCGAGCACCTGGCGGCGGCCATCGGCATCCCGAGTGGGTTGGCGGAACTGGGGGCCAAGGTCGAGGATGTGCCGGTGCTGGCGGCCAATGCGTTGAAGGATGCCTGCGGGCTGACCAATCCGCGGGTGGCCAGCCAGGTGGAGATCGAGGCGATCTTCAAGGCGGCGTTCTAGCCTTTAGGTGATCACCGATAGGGGATGTGCGTCTGTGGAACCGAGCGCCGCCCGCGCGGCGCATCGCGGATGAATCCGCTCCTACATTTGCTGCAACGTGCCGAACCTGTCAGGCCATGGTTGCCAGCCTTGGCGCAGGGCTTGAGATAGGTGGGGGCGGCGGCAATGCCCACCGAAACATTGCGTCGAGCGGACGAGGCTTACAACCATGGCCTATCAGGCATGGCCACGTTGCAACAGATGTAGGAGCGGATTCATCCGCGATGCGCCGCGCGGGCGGCGCTCGGTCTAACAGACACCCCATACCTACAACTGAACACCGCAAAGCTCCTGAGAATCTATAAATCAGCGTTCACGCATGAAGAACCCGGCCACATACTTGCGGAAGGTATCCAGGCTCTTGAAGTCGGCATAGCGCTTGAAGTTCTCGGCATCCGGTTCCGGTCCGATCGGCTGCTCCAGCAGCGACACCGACAGCACCCGGTCCTGGTCCGAGGTCAGCACCAGTTCATCCATCACCTGGCCGCCGATCACCGGGCGGCGCATCAACACCTTCACGCCCTTGCTCGCCATCCAGTCGATCAGCGACACCAGTGCCTTGAGCGGCTCGCGCTCTTCATCGCGGTACACCGGGAACAGGTGACCGCGTGACAGCACCGGCACGCTGGCGACGTGGATCAGTTCGTAGAAATGGCTGCCGGCGGTGGCCGGAGAATACAGCGCCAGGGCCAGCAGTGGCCCGCTGGCGCGGTTGCCGCCCCAGTACTGGTGGTGGCCCTGGAAGTCGAAGCCGTCCTCGCTGCGGTTGTTGAACAGCTTGCGCCCCTTGACCTGGTCCACGCAGTCGAGCAGCAGGCCGTGCCGACGGTGGTTGCCGAACACCGTGGCCTCGCGCAGGCGCGCCTTGAGCATCATCATGTGCTTCATGTCCAGGCGGGTTTCCAGGTAGTTGCTGGCGGGCACCCGCTCCAGCAGCGGGTAGCGGTTGGCGACAGTGCGCAGGTCGGCGAACTGCGCGGTGAGGTCCTTTTTCAGGTGGGTGGCGTAGACGTTCAGGCCGCTGGCCTCGATCCAGGTCAGCAGCAGTGACAGCAGGCGCTGTTGCTCGCGGCGCTCGCCGGGCTCGCGTGGCGTTGCAGGTGCCTCGCCGTCACTGGCGCGGCGATAGTCGCCGAGCAGGCGCAGTGGCGCATCCGGCGCCAGCCAGGCGGCCGGGGCGGCGTTTTCATCGGCGCGTTCGCCGGCCTCGCGCTCATCCTTGCTGAACGGGCAGCCGGGGGTGTGCTCGGGGGTGTCGGGATTGTTGCGCAGGAACAGGGTGCCGGTGCTGCCGTTCAACGAGACGTTGAGCACCGGCAGGGCATCCTTGCGGCAGTCGCAGGCCAGCCATTGGTTGGCGCTGCGTATCTTCATCAGCCATTGGTTGGCCTGCAACAGGCGCGGGCCGGTGAGGGTGCCACGGGCGAAGCCCTCCAGCAGTTCGTCCTCTGCCGGGGTCAGGCTGCGCACCAGGGCGCCGGATTTTTCGATGATTCGCATTGAGGGGCAGCTCCAAGCTACAAGCCTCAAGCTTCAGGCAAAGCGCGGCGGCTTTCAACTTGAAGCTTGTGGCTGGAAGCTTGCCGCTCAGCTGGCGTCGAACATTTTCGCGGCGCGGGCGCGGATTTCCTCGGGGCTGAGGTCTTCCTTGTGGGTGGAGATGAACCACATGTTGTTGAACGGATCTTTCAGCGTGCCGCTACGGTCGCCATAAAATTGGTCCTTCACCTCGCTCATCGGCTTGGCGCCAGCAGCGATTGCCTGGGCGTAGATCTTGTCGCAGTCCACGACATACAGGTGCAGGCCGACGGCCGGGTGTTCGATGGTCTGGCTGGGCTTGAGGGTGTTTGGCATGTCGCAGGGGTCGCCGAGCATCAGCGAGGAATCGCCGATTTTCAGTTCGGCATGGCCGACACGGCCTTGGGGGTCTTCGAGGCGGAACACCTCGACGGCGCCAAAGGCCTTCTTGTAGAACTCGATGGCCTTGGCGGCGTCCTTGATGCCGAGGTAGGGGGTCAGGCTGCGCTGGCCTTCGGGGATGGGCTTGGCTGCCATTTGCGTAATCTCCTTTCACGTGGGGTGGGTTGCAACACCTTGGTGATTAGAGTCGCTCATGAGCCTGGAAAATCGACACTTGCTTTATATCGATTCTCTATAAAAACAACGGGCCGCGTTGCGCCCCATCGCCGGCAAGCCGGCTCCCACAGGGATGGCGCTTGGCTTGAGGGGCGGCGCGGTCGGTGTGGGAGCCGGCTTGTCGTGGCGACGAATCGCGGCGATGGGCTGCGCAGCAGCCCTGATCAGGCGAATTGTTCAGAAGATGTAGTCGGTGGTCAGGAAGCTCGACTGCCGGTTGCGGATGATCTCGCTGATCAACTCCTTGTTCGCTTGCTGGAACTTGGTCGCGACCAAGGTGCGAATGGAGAACACGCGCAATGCGTCATGCACCGACAAGGTCCCTTCGGCGCTGTTCTTGCGGCCATTGAACGGGTAGGTATCCGGCCCACGCTGGCACTGGGCGTTGAGGTTGATCCGGCCGACCTGGTTGGCGAAGGTATCGACCAGCGCGCCGATGGTCTGCGGGTCGTTGCCGAACAGGCTCAGCTGCTGGCCGTAGTCGGAATCGAGCACGTAGTCGATCACGCTCTGCAGGTCGCGATAGGGCACCACTGGCACCAGCGGGCCGAACTGTTCCTCGTGATAGACGCGCATGTCCTGGCTGACCGGGTAGAGCAGCGCAGGGTAGAAGAACGAGCCGCGGCTCTGCCCACCGCCCTCGTTGAGCACCCGGGCGCCCTTGGCGATGGCATCGGCCACCAGGCCGTCGAGGTAGTCGAGCTTGCCGGGTTCTGGCAGCGGCGTCAGCGCCACGCCGGGCTCCCAGGGCATGCCGGGCTTGAGCGCGGCGAGCTTGCGCTGGAACTTGTCGAGGAATGCCTCGACCACGTCCTCGTGGACGAACAGGATCTTCAACGCGGTGCAACGCTGGCCGTTGAACGACAGGGCGCCGGTGACGGCCTCTTCGACGGCGTTGTCGAGGTCGAGCTGGGGCAGGACGATGCCGGGGTTCTTGGCGTCCAGGCCCAGCGCCGCGCGCAGGCGGTGCGGGCGTGGGTGGAGCTTCTTCAGGTCGCTGGCGGCCTTGTGGGTGCCGATGAAGGCGAACACGTCGACCTTGCCGCTGGCCATCAGCGCGCTGACGGTCTCGCGGCCGCGCCCGTAGATGACGTTGATCACCCCGGGCGGGAAGCTGTCACGGAAGGCTTCGAGCAATGGGCGGATCAGCAGCACGCCGAACTTGGCGGGCTTGAACACCACGGTGTTGCCCATGATCAGCGCCGGGATCAGCGTGGTGAAGGTTTCGTTGAGCGGGTAATTGTACGGGCCCATGCACAGCGCCACGCCCAGCGGTGCGCGGCGGATCTGGCCAAGGGTGCCCTGTTCGAGCTCGAAGCGGCTGGAGCGACGGTCGAGGTCCTTGAGCGCCTCGATGGTGTCGACGATGTAGTCGCAGGTGCGGTCGAACTCCTTCTCCGAATCCTTGAGGTTCTTGCCGATCTCCCACATCAGCAGCTTGACCACCGCCGTGCGTTGCTCGCGCATGCGCGCCAGGAAGGTTTCGACATGCCCGATACGCTCGGCCACGCGCATGTTCGGCCAGGCGCCGCGGCCTTTGTCGTAGGCGGCCACGGCCGCGTCGAGCGCGGTGAGCGCGGTGTCGGCGTCGAGCAGGGGAGCACTGCCGAGGATGACCTGGCGCTCACTGTCGCCTTCCTTGAGCCACACCGGGCTGCGCACGGTGGCCAGCGGGCCGTCCCAGTGCCGCAGCTCACCGTTGACCAGATAGTCGCGTTGCTCCAGGGGCGAGCCGAGGCGCCAGGCTTCGGGGATGTCCTCGAGGGCGGGAAACAGCGAGTCGAGCAGACGGTCCATGGTTACTGCACCTCTCAAATCCGGATGATGAAACGCTTCAGCTTGCGAGCATGCGCCGACCTCCGGAAAATTGCCAGCCCGGCGCCGTCGTTGCCGATCATTCCTCGAACGGTGGCGGGAACGCCTCGGCCTCCAGCAGCCTCATTGCGCCGATCGTCAGGGCATAATCCCTGGCTCGCGGATCTGCAAAGGTGCGCAGCCGTTGCCACAACCGGGCATGATCGTAGTCTGGCAGATCCTGCAGGTCACGCAGCTCGCGACGGTATTGCAGCGGCAGCGCGTTCCAGATGGCCCGGTCGTCGGCATCGGTATCCTCCAGCAGATCCTCGTAATCGACATCGGCAACCAGCAAGTCGATGCCGTGCTGAACGTAATAGGCCTGGATCTGCTGGCTGACCCGCTCGCTGAGGTCCGCGCTTTCCAGCCACAGGTTCTGGGCCGCCACCCGCGATAGATGCAGGTCCTGCGGCAAGCTGGCGAAGCGGTTGTCACGCAGGTCGAAGACGACAGGTCGCCAGTCTTCGTCGCTACGAATACCGCTGGGCCAATCGACGAGTTCGCAACTGTTGAGGTTGAGCACATCCAGTTCGCCCAGGCGGTTGAGGTCGGGACTGCGGGCCAGCGGGTTGCGCGACAGGTCCAGCATGCGAAGCGCGTCGAGACGGTCCAGGGCCGCTTGATTCGCGTCGTTCCAGACCAGATTGTTACCCTGCATATCAAGCCATTCCAACGTGCAATTGGCTCAAGCCGGGGTTTGCGCCTAGGTCGACTCGTTCGATATGGGTGAAGCGGTCTGGCAGTGCCAAGGTGGCCAGGTCTTCGTTGGTCAGTTCCAGGTCGGTCAGGCTGATCAGGTGAATGCCAAGCCCTTCCTCCTCCGAGTACTCCGAGATCCGCTGCCAGTTGCTGACCAACCGTCGGGCGGCGGCATGGCGCAATGGGTCATTGCCAGCCCAGGCGCGCATCTGGTTGCGGAACGCCAGCAACTGCTGTTCCAGATCCTCAAGTTGCCGTGCCGGATCCAGGTCGGCATCGAGCCACTGGGTCAACTGGGCGTTGATCTGGAAGTCGGCGACTTCAGGGTAGAGCTGGCGATAGCCCTGCGCGAATGCGCCGATATCGATGTGCAGGGCGGGAGGCGCGGGTTCCTCCATGCCGCCGCGCAGCCGGCCGAGTTTGCCCCAGCCTGGCGCGGATGTATCCAGCAGGCTTCTGGCCAGGGTGCGTTCCGAGACAGTCAGGTCGTGGATACGTTGACGCAATTGTTCGGCACCGGTGGTTGTCAGGTCGAGGGCCTCGCGGTCGCCGCTGGACAGTGCCTGCAGGACCGCTCGGCACAGGTCGTGGTCTTGTGGCGGGGCCGCGGGTCGTTCCTCAAGGTAGGCTTCGTAACCTTCGGCCGACTTGAGCACGGTGCAGATGCGGCTGGCATTCTCTGCACCTGCGGCAAGCAGCAGAGGCCCTCGGGGGGACGCATAGCGCAGTTCCAGACGCAGCTCTGCTGGCCAGCCTGGCAGTCGGCTCATGGCATCGACGATCAATCGCTCGCTGTGCACGTTGGCCAGCTTGGGTATGTGCAGGTTCTCCAGCGCGGCTTGCTGGGCGTTTTCACTGCGCGTGGGGATGTGCTGTTGCTCGAGCATATCGCGCAGTGCCGCAGGGCGCGCGGTGTTGCTCGAACCGGGGGAGGGGGCGGGCCGCCACAGCCGCTGGCTGCCGTCGGCAAGGGTGACGGGATCGAGGGCCTCCATCAGCGGGCTGGTTGCCAGTCGACTCAGCGCCTTGCCCGTCAAGTGCAGGCCGCCGATCACGGCCAGGTTGAGGGCTACCGCCTTTAGGTGGTCGAAAGCTTGCTCGCGGTCACCGACTACCCAGGCCTCATAGCCTTGATAGGCTTCATCCAGCAGTTGGTAGGCCACCACTGCGGTCATGATCGTGCCCAGCGCGGGGACGAACATCCCGGCGATCATCAGCATGTCGAGGCCGGCGTTTTCCCAGAGCAGCTTGCGCGCCTTGCGTGCGTGCTCGTTGGCCAGCGCGGTGGGCACTGCCAGTTGCAGGGCTTCGTGCTTGAGCCGGGCCACGTGGTCATCATGGAGAAAATCGTAAAGGTTGGCGCGGATCGGCACGCTGCGCAGGTGCAGGTCGCCCTCGGCGTTCTGCCGTAATCGGCTGGCAAACTGGCCTTGCAGCTCGCGGGGCACATAGTCCATGAAACCTTGGTGAAAAGGTGCCTGTTGCAAGTCGATGTGCAGTTGCCGCTGCAAGGCTGCGAGGTTGTCGAAGGCGCGCAGGCTGTCGGCCTGCCCTGGCAGATAGAGCAGCACGCCCGCTGTGGCGGTATCGATCAGGGTCGCCTCGTGCAGGGTGATACCGAACAGGCTCAACTGGCTGCAGGCCAGCGCCTTCCCATCGTCCAGCAATCCTTGCAGCGCATCCCAGCCCTTGCCGGTCAGTCGGTTGCGTAGCCTGGCCAAATCTGTCGCCAGGCGCAGATTCGCCTGATGGACGTGGATCGCCGCCGGGCGAACCAGCGGGGGAGAGAACAGGTCATCGAGATGGCCCTGGTAACGCTGGCCAATATCCAGATCACGGCAGGTGTTGGCAAACTCCATTGGTGACAGGGCCAGTGGCTTGATCCGAATCTGCTCGCTGGGCAGCTCGATATCGACTGCGGTCTCGCTGTCGCCGAGCGTGGTCTTGCCGGTGACCAGGCCTTCGTTCACCTGCCAGTCGCCCTCCAGGGCGAGCGCGCTGTCGCGATCGAAGGTGACGTTTTCAGCGAAATTCTGCAGGGCGGCCTGCAGCAGGCTACGGTGTTCGTGATGGATGGTGTAGACCTGGAAGGTATAGAACCGCTTGACCACAATCAGCGACGTGCTGCGCAGCGGCGTGCTCAGGCCGTGTTGCCTGCGCAGGCGCTCGGCGAGCAGGGGTTCGGCGAACTCGTTGATGTTCTTCAGGCCGCGCAGGTGCCTGGCCAGCGTGCGTTGGCTGCGCATCAGGCGAGCCTGGCTGGCCTTGACTGCTTCGCGCAGGTGGGGCGCGGCATTGGCGAACCAGGCCGCCTCGCTGTCGGGTAGGCCCTGGGACGGCATGATGCCTTCGTGCAGCCGCTGCCAGTGTTCGGCCGTGGCTTCCCGCGCCCAGGCCGGCAGGCGGCGCTCAAGGATATGTTGGTGCGGGTTGGGGGTATCCGATGTCATGTCTGGCTCCTCGCAAAGCCCGCATCAGAGCAGCTGCGCTGGCATCGACGGTGGTGCATATGCATCCCGGCCCGCGAGCTGGGAAAACAGGCCTCAATATTGGTCGCGCCACGCCGATAACTGCTAAATCGACTGCCATCGCCTGCCTATGACCATTCCCCAGCATTCTCCTGAACCTGCGCACGTGCCTTCCGGCACCTTGCGGCACACGCTCAACCGTCTGTTGCCGGTCGGCCTTGCCCTGGTGGGCATCGGCCTTTCGGTCGCCCTGGGTCACCTCGACGCGCAGCGCGAGCGCAGTGAGCAACTGGGCAACCTGGCAGCCCACCTGGCGGGGATGCGTGGTGCGCTGGAGGCGCAGCTGGGCGCGGCGTTCGGCGAGGCCGAAGGCATCGCCCAGCTGATCAGTGCCGACGGCGGCATCAGCCCCGCGCATTTCCATGGCATGGCCCGCGATGCCTTGCAGTCGGTGCCGTACATGCGCCATATCGCGCTGGCGCCGGATGATGTGATCAGTGATGTCTACCCGTTGCCCGGCAACGAGCGCCTGATCGGGCTGGATTACCGCCAGTTGCCGGAACAGTTTCCCATGCTGCGCTCGGCCCGCGAACAGGCCCAGCCGGTGCTGGCCGGCCCGCTGCAGCTGTATCAGGGTGGGCGGGGGTTGATCTACCGACGACCGGTGTTCGTCACCGGCAAGCGCGGCGTGCGCTTTTACTGGGGCAATGTGTCGATCGTTGCCGATATCGATCGATTGCTGCTCACGGCGGGGCTGCGCCCGGACACCGAGTTCGAGCTGGCCGTGCGCGGGGGCGATGGCAAGGGCGCCGAAGGCGCGCTGATCTGGGGTGATCCTCGGCTGTTCGACGAACCGCAGGTGAAGATGACGGTGGAGGTGCCGGGCGGCCTCTGGCAACTGGTCGCCGCGCCACGGGGTGGCTGGTCGGGGCTGGACCTGTTCGGCTCGCCGCTGTTCCTGTTCGCCTTGAGCTGCACGGGTGTGTTCAGCCTGTTCGTCGCGCAGCTCAATCGCAAGCAGCGCCTGCTCGAGCAACGCAATCGCGAGCTGCAGCGCTACCAGGCCCAGCTCGAACGCCTGGCCCACTACGACACCATCACCGGGCTGCCCAACCGCATCCTGTTCCAGCAGCAACTGAGCACTGCCATCCTGCAGGGCCATGGCCTGGCGGTGCTGATGCTCGACATCGACGGTTTCAAGCAGGTCAATGACAGCCTGGGGCATCCGATGGGCGACCTGTTGCTGCAGCAGGCGACCGCGCGCTTCCTGCAGGAACTCGACAGCCAGGACCGGCTCTGCCGGCTGGGCGGCGACGAGTTCGTGTTCATGCTGCAGGGCGCCCAGGGGCAGGTGAACCAGCAGGTCCGCGCCTTGCTGCGCTGCCTGCAGCGGCCATTCGACCTCAATGGCAACGCCGCCCTGGTCACCGGCAGCATCGGCCTGGCCTGGTGCCCGCAGCATGGCGAGGATGCCGACAGCCTGTTGCGCCATGCCGACACCGCCATGTACGCCGCCAAGGAGGCCGGCCGCGACGCCTGGCGGCCTTATCACCCGGACATGACCGAGCGCCTGCAGCAGCGCCTGGAGCTGGAGCGCAACCTGCGCCGGGCGCTGGAGCACAATGAGTTCGAGCTGTGGTACCAGCCCAAGGTTGATCTGTTCAGCGGGCAGCTGGAGGGCGTCGAGGCGCTGCTGCGCTGGCGCGACCCGGAACATGGCCTGATCTCGCCGGGGGAGTTCATCCCCCTGGCCGAACGCACCGGGTTGATCATCCCGCTCGGCGAGCGGGTGCTGGAACTGGCCTGCGCCCAGTTGGCCGAATGGCGGGCCAGTGATGGCCTGCCCGGACCGCTGGCGATCAACGTCGCGGCCTTGCAGATCGAGCGCAGCGACTACGTGACCAGCCTCGCCTCGGCGCTGGAGCGCCATGGCCTGCCGGCCAACCTGCTGGAGGTGGAAATCACCGAGAGCCTGCTGATGGAAAGCCAGCAGCAGGCCTGCGCGGTGCTGGCGCAATTGCAGGCCATGGGCGTGGCCACGGCGGTGGACGACTTCGGTACTGGCTATTCGTCACTGGCCTACCTGCGCGCGCTGCCGATCGACCACCTGAAGATCGACCGGGCCTTCATCAAGGACCTGCCCGCAGACGACGACGCGGTGGCCATCGCCAGGGCGATCATCGATCTGGGGCATGCCCTGGGGTTTCGCATCACCGCCGAAGGCATCGAGACCCAGGAGCAGTACGATTTCCTGCGCCACGCCGGTTGCGACCAGGGGCAGGGGTTCCTGCTCGGGCGGCCGATGCCGGCCGAGGCGTTGCGCGGTTGGCTGGCCGAGAACCACGAGCGCCGGCATCGGCCGCCGGGGCGTTAGTGATAGGGTGTCCGTCGATACAGGTTTGGCGCCTATCAGATCGAGCGCCGCCCGCGCGGCGCATCGCGGATAAATCCGCTCCTACATTTGTTGCAACGTACCGAACCTGTCAGGCCATGGTTGCCAGCCTTGCCCGCCGAAAAATCGCGTCAAGCGCACAAGGCTAACAACCATGGCCTATCAGGCATGGCCACGTTGCAACAGATGTAGGAGCGGATTTATCCGCGATGCGCCGCGTGGGCGGCGCTCGGTTTCACAGGCGCAGCACTTCTAACGTCGAACACTCAGCGGCCATCAACTCATCTCCTCCTGCATCCCCAGGCTCGCATACCCCACCCGCGGCACTTGCCCCAGGCGCTGCTCGACCAACGCCAGCAGCGATTCGCCGCTGGCCAGGTAGGCATCGCCGAAGTCGTGCCCGCCCAGCGCGCTGGGATGGGCCACTACCTCCAGCACGCCGTGCGCGGGGGCCAATCCGGCCTTGAGGTCGGCCGGGGTGCAGACGAAGTCGGCGGTGCTCCCGGCGAGCTGGCGCAGGCGCCGGTTGAGCAGGCTCTTGAACACGCGCTTGGCCGGCCCGATGTTGTGCCCCACATTGCGCGCCAGGCGGACCGGCACCCCCTGGGCGCGGGCGAAGCGGGCGACGATGACGCCCACCGGCCAGATGTTGTGCACGTGCTGGTGCGAGTCCAGGTGGCTGGGCATCAGGCCGTGATCCAGGCAGTGTTTCCACTGGGCCTCCAGTTCCGCTTCCACGGCGGCCCGCTCGCGCCGCGACAGGCGCAGGGTGCGTTGTTTTAGGCGCAGGTCGAACTCGCCATGGGGCGTGCAGAAGCGCGGCTCGGCGAGAATCGCCTGGCTCAGCGGGCGGCCATAGGTGAGGTTGAAGTGCAACCCCACCCGTCCCTTGAGCGCCGGTTGCTGGGCCAGCATGCAGGCGGTGGCGAAGGCTGGCATGTTGGCCATGGCCGTGGCCGAGCTGATCAGCCCGGCCTGGAAGGCGTGCAGGATGACCGCGTTGGTGTGGGCGCTGAGGCCGAAATCGTCAGCGTTGACTATGACCTGGGATGGCATCCGGGCGCTCCTGTGGCGGGGTGGGGGCGACAATATCGGCTTCCTGGCGCGGCGAACGCCTGCGCAGGCGTGGCTTGAGCCAGTGCCAGCAGCGTAGCGCCAGCCCCAGCAGCAAGCCGTCGGGGCGCCAGCTGTAGCTGCTCAGGCGCCACTGTTCAACCTGGCCGGTCATGCGCTCGTGCAACTGGTGGCTGGAGTTGTCCAGGCTGACCCGCGAGGCGTCGACCCACTTCCAGTCTTCGTCCAGGCCCCAGTGAATCCATTCCTCGAGCAGCACGCGGCCGCTGCCCAGGTCACGGTGTTCGGGGACGAAGGCGAGGTTGTAGTCGAAGATTCGGCCGCGCTCCAACAGGCCCAGACGGTAGCTGATGCAGCGCCCATCCAGTTCCAGCAGCACCAGGCACACCAGGCCTTCGCCGGCCAGGGCGGTGAAGGCCTGGTACATCCATGGGCGCCGCTGGGGGCCGGAGAAGATGCCGACCTCGTCGTCGCCTTTCCAGCTGGTCGCTTCGACGGCGCTTATAGCGTCGAGCAGTTCACCCATGTTCTCGGGGGTGGCGACGACCCGGCGCACGCTGGCACCGCAGGCCTTGATGCGTTTGCGCGCGCGGCGCAGCTTGTAGCGCGGGTCGCCGCTGACTTCCTGGCGGTCCTGCTCGTTGATGCGGTGCACCGGCACCCGGCAGGTCAGGCGCTGCTGCCAGGTGGAACTGGCGCCGGCCCACTGGCGCAGCCAGCCATCGTGCTCGGCGTTGTCCGGAACCTCGCTCAATTGCAGCAAGGCATGCGGTAGCCGCTTGCGTATGGCCTGCAGGACCTGGTCGGCATACAGCGCCGGCAGGTCGATGAGCAGGGCGATACGGTCGCTCAGCGGGTATCCCAGGTGACGCACCACCGGGGCGAACAGCGGGCCGAAGGGTTCGCGGGCGCGGATCAGCGGCAGGCACAGGCACAGACGCTCGTCCTGGTAGCCGAGCAGGACCTGCAGCCGCTGGCCCGGCAGCAGGGCAGACTCGGCGGCGCGCAGCCAGCCGAGGTGGTTGAACGGCGTGCTGCCGGGCAGGCGCCTGCGCAGCGCCTCGTAGTCGGCGGCGGGGAAGTCGCCGGCGCGCAGCGACGCGCACCATTTCAGTTGCAGGCCCATGGGCTCAACCTGCCGTGGCCGAGGAGGCCGGGGCCTCGGGCTTGCGCAATGGCTCGAGGCGCGAGGTGGTGTAGCGGCTTTCGCGGAAGAACTTCCAGCGGCCGAACAGGCAGTACACGTTCATGATCCGTCCTTGTTCCTGATAACCCATGCGCAGATGCAGCTTGAGCGCCGGAATATTGTGCTGCTCGCACACGTCCACCACCTTGGTGCAGCCCTGGGCGGCCATGGCCTTCCACAGTTCCAGCTGCAGGTCCACCGACAGCTCGGTACCCCAGTATTTGCGGATCAGCTCGCCGCCGAACTCGAAGAACTCCCCCGGCCCGACCGGGAACCAGCAACCGTAGTAGTGACGGTCGTGGTAATGGCGGCTGCTGCCCCAGATGAATGCCACGGCGTCGTTATCGTCGTCGAGGAACATCAGCCCGGTATGGCCCTCGGCGGCCAGCTCGCGCATGGTCTCGACCCGGTCGCCGAAGTGGCGGGCGAAGGCACGCACGTTGTGCACGGTGATGTGCTCGACCCGCAGGGCGCCATAGGGCTTGAGCCGGTGCGGCGGCACCGGGCTGACCAGGTCGCGCTCCATCCACAACAGTTCCCAATGATAGAAGACGTAGTGCCGCCAGGCACTACCGAGGGTGTCACGCAGTCCCTTGCGCTTGATGCGGTCCTGGATCTTGGTGAATGCAGTCATGGTGCCTCCTGGGCATGGCTGATCGAGGTGCGTCTCATGACGCGCTCCAGGTCAGGGCGAATACGGTCTGCCCTGGCAGTTGAAAGTGGATCTGGCCATCCGTGCAACTGAAGCTGGCGCGGCGGCTCTGGTTGTCGGGGCCGAACAGTTCGAGCTGGCCGGTGGGGCAGCCGCCGAGCGTCAGCGCCACCTGCTGCAGGCGCTCGGCCTTGTTCACCCCCAGCAGGCTGCGCTGGTGCTGGCGGGCCATGGCCAGGGCATCGACCTCGAAGGCGTCGTTGTCCAGGGCCAGCACCTGGTCCAGCCAGTGGCGCTGGATGAACTGCTGGGCCAAGCCCACCGGCTTGAGTTCGTAGCGCTGGCCGTCGGCATCGCGCAGCATGCCCTTGGGCCATTCGGGCTCGTCGGCGACGTGGAACCAGTTGAGCATGTCGAGCAGGCCGTCACTGGCGGCGTTGATCACCACCGAGGTCCACCACAGGCCGGCGTAGTGGGTGTTCTGTTCGTAGGGGCTGAGGCTCGAGCCACTGGACAGGTTGGTCTGGTCCAGCAGCAGCGCCTTGCGCGGCCGGCCCTGACCATCCAGGCCCACCAGCGCGGCGGCCTGGCGCACGCTGTCGCGGTAGCTGCGGGTGGCGAGCAGGTCGCGGACCATCCATTCGTGCCAGGCCAGGGCATCGATCTGCGCGCCTTGCTCGGCCAGCAGGCGCCGTGCCCAGTCGATGCCGCGGCGCTGCTTGCCGTCGTCGGTGAAGGGCCCGCCGAGCAGGCGCGAGGAGGCCGGCATGGCGATGCGCACGCCAGCCTCGCGGGCACCTGGGTAGTCGCGTACGCGTTTGGCCATGGCCTGGAAGAAATCGCGGTAGCTGGCGTAGTCGCGGTAGTTGAGATTCGGCTCGTCGGCGAAGGCCAGGTAGTGGGTGCCCTTGCCGCCGAGTGCCTTGGTCGCCTCGAGCCAGGCGCTCAACCCATCGGTGCTGGTGCGGTCGCTCCTGAGGTCGGCGACCCGGGCGCTGCCGGCCAGCAGGGTGATGTCCTGGAGAATGCCGAAACGCTCCTGATAGAGCTTGCGCCAGGCGTTCTCGAAGTCCGGCTGGCGTTGCAGTACATCGACGAAACTGTAGAAGCCGGCGGCCTGGGGGCGCAGGGCGTCCAGCGCGGCGAAGCTCGAGGCCGGTGGCAGCACGTAGGGCAGGGCAACGCCCAGCCGTGGGGTCGGGCCGAGCACCTTGTCACCCAGGGCCAGGGTTACCTGGCCCGGCAGTTGCGGCAGCTCGCCGAGGTCTGCGGCGCGCTGGGCGAACAGGTTGGCGCTGCCGTCGAGCCAGAACGCCGCCTTGCCGCTGCCCTGCAGGCCAAGGCGCCAGGTTTCGTCACGGCTGCTGGCAGGCAGCGCCTGTTGATCGAAGCGCCAGTAGGCGCGATAAGGTTTTAGCGGCAGCTGGATACGCCGGCCATCGCTCAGGCGTTCGGCGAACAGGCCATGCACGCCGCCGTGGTGCTTGCCGGCCAACACCGCCTGCTCGCCGGCCTTGACCCGGAAATACAGGGTAACGCCTGGCCCCACTTCAGCGCTGAAGTGCACCTTGGCCGGGGCGAACAGCGCACGGGTGCTGTCGCCGTGCTGGACGCGATAGTCGCGGAAACTGTAGCCGGGCACCTCCAGGCGATAGGCGCCGCCGCCCGCTGCCAACGGCCAGCGTTGCTCGCCGCGCACCTGCGTGGCTTCGATCCGCCTTTCGCCGGCCAGGCGGCCGTTGCCGTCCAGCAGGTACAGGTGCTCAGCGTTGGCATCGGCCTGCCAGGCGGGTTGCCACTGGATACGCAGTTCATCGGCGCGGTCGGGGAGCAGGTACAGGCTGCCGTCGCGGATATCGCCCCATTGCACAGGCGCGGCGAGCGCGCTCTGCGTCAGGAGCGCACCGCACAGCAAGGCCGCCTTCATGCCGCCCGCCGTTGCAGTATCTGGCGCAGCGGCGCCAGGTCGGCGGGCAGGATGACCAGGGTCTGACCCAGCGGCACGCCGCTCAGGCGGCAGTACAGCACCAGCATGGCCACGGTGACCGCCAGGTAGGCGATGGACGAGGCCGCGGCCGCGCCGACGATACCCCAGGCCGGAATGAGCAAGATGTTGAGCACCAGGTTCAGCGCAGCACCGGCGCCCATCAT
This sequence comes from Pseudomonas sp. CCOS 191, assembly GCF_001007005.1. Lineage (NCBI taxonomy): Bacteria > Pseudomonadati > Pseudomonadota > Gammaproteobacteria > Pseudomonadales > Pseudomonadaceae > Pseudomonas > Pseudomonas sp. CCOS 191. The sequence continues at coordinate 3,239,704 of NZ_LN847264.1, read as the reverse complement.
CAGCGACACCGTGCCGGGGCGGTTCTTGCCCAGCAGGTCCAGGCGCAGGATGCTGGCGTAGCACAGCCCCAGCAGGCCCGGCAGCAACGCCAGCAGGGCCGGATAGGCCGGGGCATACTCGGCGCCGAACAAGGTGACGATCAGCCAGTGGCCGATCAGCGCCATGCCCAGGCAGGCGCCGAGCATCACCGTGGCGGTCAGGCGCAGGGCCAGGGGGGTGATGCGTTCCATGCCGGCATCCTGCTGCAGCAGGCGCTTCATCAGCGGCGTGGTCACCGCCTCGGGGACGATCAGCAGCAGTTCGGCGGCGGCGCTGGCCATGGCGTAGTGGCCCAGGGCGGTGCTGCCGAGCAGCGCGCCGATGAACAGGTAGTCCGAGCGCAGGATCAACTGCTGGAACAACAGGTCGGGGTGGCTCTTGGCGCTGTAGCTGAGCAGCTCGCGCTGGCCGCCACGGTCCCAGCGCAGGGCCAGCGGGTGCTGGCGGCGCAGCCACCACAGGCCGAGCGCCAGGACCAGGGCGATGCCGCACAGCCAACTGATCAGCGCCGCCTCCAGCGCTTCGTCGCGCCACATCCAGAACAACCCGAGGAACAGCAGCAGCGGCGCCAGCGATTCGGTCAGGCGCAGGGCGTTGAAGGCGCCGACGCCGCCGCTGGCGTTGTGCAGGGTCAGCAGGCCGCTCTTGAGCACGGTCATCGGCACCGCCAGCAGCAACAGCCAGGCCAGCAGGCCCAGTTGCACAGTGACCTCAAGGTCGGCGCCGAACTCGCGCACCAGGAACACGCAGGCCAGGGTCAGCACGCCGGCCAGCAGGCAACCGTAGACCAGCACCTGGGTCAGCAGCAGGCCCATGTCGCGCTGCTTGGCCGCCTGGTAGCCGACCGCGCTGTTGAGGCCGCCGCTGGTGGCGGCGCTGATCAGGTCGGGCAGGGTGCTGAGCAGGGCGAACAGGCCGCGCTCGCTGGGCCCGAGGATGCGCGCCAGCAGCACGTTGCGCAGCAGGCGCAGGGCGATCATCGCCAGCTTGGTGCCCATGCTCAGCGCCAGGTGGCGCAGGTAGCTGTTGCGGTTCATCAGCGGTCTCCGCGACTGATGCGCCAGGCCAGCAGCGAGGGCCGGCTGGCATTGCGCTGGCTGACGCCGATGCGCGGCAGGGCCAGCGGGTCGTCATGGCCCTGGCAGATGCCCGGGCGCGTGCTCAGGGCGTAGGGGTAGCGATGTGCGGCGACCTGGGCGCGCACGCGTTCGTCGTGGTCGCCGTTGGGGTAGCAGTACACCGGCAGCGGTGCGCGGCAGCCTTCGTTGAGTGCCGCATGGCTGCGGGTCAGTTCTTCCTTGAGGCGATGGTCGTCCAGGTAGGGCAGCAGGGCATGGCTGGCGCCATGCGGGCCGAAGCGCACCAGGCCGGAGTCCTCCAGGGCGCGCACCTGCTGCCAGTCCATGGCCTGGGGCAGCGATTCCGTCGGGCAGGCATCGGTCAGTACGTGCAGGGCCTGAGGGCTGAGGCTCTTCAGGGTCTGCAGGTAGCGCGCCAGCACCAGGCTGCGGGCTTTGCTGTGGTCGTGCATGAAGTAGGCTGCCGGCAGCGGCCGGCCGAGTTTGCGCAGGCGTTCGATCAGTTGCCGCCGTGCCTCCTCGCCATGGCTGCCCCACAAGGTCTCGCCGACGCTTTCCCACCAGAAGCGCTGGCGGCTGCCGATGTAGTCGGTGGACAGGAAGATGCTCGCCGGCACCTGGTGGCGCTGCAGCAGGGGAAAGGCGTTGACGGCGTTGTCGCGCCAGCCGTCGTCGAAGGTCAGCGCCACCTTGGGGCGGCTGTCGCCGCGAGGTTCCTCGTGGCTCTGCAGCAGGTCCATGAGGCTGACGCAGTCAAAATGCCGGGGCAGCCAGCGCAGCAAGCCTTCGAAGGCCCGGGGGCCAACGCACAGTTCGTTGCGGTGGGGCAGCGCGGCGCTGGCGTCATCGGCCAGCACCCGGTGCAGCATGAGGATCACCCCGGCGCCACGCAGCTCGGCGCGTCCGCGTGGCGAGTTGAAATAGAACCAGCCGCTGGCCTGCTTGATATGGGTCTTGATCGGCATGTCCGTCGCTCATCGATTCTGGTCGGGGTTCCATTGGCTGTAGCTGTGCCCGCGCAGGAATTGCCACAGGCCCACGCTCATGCCGGCGAGGGTGACCAGCACGAAGGCGGCCAGGCGGAACGGGCGGGGCAAGCGCCGACGGGCGTCGAGCAGGCCGGCGATGGCGGCGGCGTAGCCGAGCAGTTGCAGGGCCAGGGTCAGGCGGTAGAAACCGGGCTCGGCGGCCAGCCACAGGTTGGCCAGCAGCAGCGGCAGCAGCAGTACCGGGGCCAGGCGGCGGATCAGCTTGTGGCTGATCAGGGCGATGGCGTACAGGCCGTGGCGCGCTGGGTTGAGCAGCTCACGGCGTGCGGCCAGGCTCAGCAGGCCGCCGACGGTGACGCGCTGGCGGCGGCGGAACTGCTTGTCGGCCTCGTCCACGCCCTGGTCGAGCACCACCGCCTCGGGCACATAGACGATGCGCAGGCCGGCGGCCGGTGCGCAGGTGCTGATGAAGAAGTCGTCGTTGACCTGTTTCGGAATAGGCTGGTACAGCGCTCGGCGCAGGGCCAGCAGGGCGCCGTCGGCCGAGACCATGCAGCCGGTGCGGTTCTCCACCTTGCGCACCCAGGCTTCATAGTGGCGGTACAGGCTGTCGCCGATGCTCAGGCCCTTGCCCGGATCGGGGATGATCATATGCCCGGCGCTGCCGCCGACATTGGCGTCCGCGAAAGGCGCCAGCAGCAGGCCGAGGGTGTCGGTCGACCACTGGTTGTCGGCGTCGGTGAACACCAGCAGGTCGCCCGTGCACACTTGCACGGCACTGTTCAACGCACCGGCCTTGCCCAGGCGTGGCAGGTCCAGTACCTGCACCCGTGGGTCGCCCAGGCTGCGGGCCAGGGCCACGGTGCGGTCGCTGGAGCCGTCGCTGGCCACCACCACCTGCAGCTCGGCGGCTGCGTAGTCCTGGCCGAGCACGCTGGCAAGCTTGGCCTCGATATGCCGCTCTTCGTTGTGCGCGGCGATCACCACGCTCACCCGCTGCGGCGACAATGGTGAATGCGTGCGACGGGCAAAGAACGGCGCGGCCAGGGTCAGCAGCAGGGGATAGCCGACCCAGGCATACAGCGGCAGCAGCAGGCATAGCCAGAAAATGAACTCAGCCACGGGCGGGCCTCCTTGCGGTGCGGTTGAACAGGCTGAGGATGAACGCCGCGCCGGCCAGGTGCAGGCGCAGCCAGTGCAGGCCCCAGAGCTGCAGCGTGAGCAGCGGGTCGCGGTGCCTGCGGCTCTGGCGCAGGCTCAGGAGCAGCGCGGGCAGGGCGCTGACCAGCAGGAAGAACAGGGCGACATGCGGGAAACCGTCGAGCAGCGCCGACAGGGCCATGGCGTCCAGCACCCAGGCGCCCACCGAGAGCATCGGGAAGCGCAGCAGGCGCAGGCTCACGCCATGGCTACGCAGCAATTGCAGGTGGCTGCCCTGGCGCCACATCTCCTTGCCCAGCCATTCGCGCCAGTTGGCTTCATAGCCCCAGTGCAGCACCGCAGGTTCGCGCAGCACGCGAAGGCGCGCGCCGGCTTCATGCAGGCGCAGGGTGAAGTCCTTGTCCTCGCCGGTGCGCAGGCGCTCGTCGAAGCCGCCGACCTGCTCGAACCAGCTGCGCCGCATCAACAGGTTGGGGGTGGGCAGCCAGGTGCAGTCCTGCACCGTCTGGCCGGTGCGCAGGGTGCGCCGTTGCCAGGCCTGGGCGAACCACGGCGCGTGGCGCGGTGTGTCGCAGTCCAGCGCGAAGACATCGCCTTCGCCACGGCGCTGCAGGTCCAGCAACAGGTCCAGCCAATGTTCCGGGACTTCGATGTCGGCATCGAGGAAGGCCAGCCAGTCGCCTTGGCTGGCGTTCACGCCGGCATTGCGCAGGGCGCCGATGGCCACGCCCGGCACGCTCAGCACCTGGGCGCCGTGGGCGCGGGCGAGCGCCGGGCCGTCGTCGCTGGAACCGTTGTCCACCACGATCAGCTCGCAGGCCAGCCCCGCCGCGCTGGCCGAGCGCCGGGCGGCGTCGAGGGTGCGGCCGATATGGCGGGCTTCGTTGAACATCGGGATGACGATACTCACCCGGCTCATCGGGCCACCTCCACCGGCTGCTGCTCACGCGCCTGGCCGAGCAGCACGCTGGACAGCGCCAGCATCAGCCACAGGTACTTGTGGCTCGGCGCGCTGAGGAACATCAGGAACAGGCCGATGGCGAGCATGCTCATGGTCAGGTGGGTCATCAGGTCGGCGCGGTCCGGGTCGCCGGCCGCGCGGAAGGCGGCGCGCGCCCGCCAGAAATTGCGCATGGCCAGCACGATCATGCCGACGAACAGCAGGCCCGCCGGCACGCCGACCTCGCTGAACAGTTCCAGGTAGGTGTTGTGGGCGCGGCGGTAGAGGTCGGTGGTCTTGCTGTTGACCGGGGCGAAGGCCTTGGAGAAGCCGGTGTCGGCGTAATGCAGCGGGAAGGTGCCGGGCCCGGTGCCGAGCAGCGGGCTGTGGCTGATCATCTCCTTGCCCACCACCAGGTAGGAGGCGCGCCGTCCCAGCGACTCGTCCTGGTGCGCGTTGACCCCGGACTTGAGCAGCATCAGCGACTGGATGCGCTCGGCGTAGCCGGCGGGCATCAAGGCGATGCCCAGGGGCAGGACGATGGCCAGGCCGAGCATGGCGAAGCCCAGGTGGCGCGGGCGGATGCGCGTCAGCTGTTCGCGGTAGTTGTGCAGCACGATGCCCAGGCTGATGAGCAGCACCACCAGCCCCGAGCGCGACTCGGTCTTGGTCATGCCCACCAGCAGCAACAGGCAGCAACCGGCCCAGAACAGCTTGACCGGGATCTGCCGCGCCTTGATCGCCAGCCACAGCCCCAGGGGCATGGCGATGGTGATCAGCAGGGCGAAGGCGTTGGGGTCGAGCATGGCCGAGGCGCGGCCCTGCTCCTGGTACTTGGTGGAGAAGATCGCGAACAGGCAGGTAACGCACACGCTGACGGTGATCAGCCGCGCCAGCAGCGGCAGGTTGAGGTCGCGACCGACCAGCAAGGTAATGACGAATACCACCAGGCCCACCAGCAGCTCACGCAGGTGCCCGCCCGACAGGGCCAGGTCATCGCTGGCCCACAGGCTCAGCAGATACAGGGCCATGAACGGCAGCAGCAGGCGCCATTGATTGCTGCGCAGGCGTTCGCCGGGGAGTTGGCGCACTGCCAGTTGCAGGCTGAGGATCAGCACCAGGCCGATGCCCACCAGCTTGGCGCCGGACACCAGGCCGTCCTTGAGCAGCCCCTCCAGCGGCACCAGGGTGGCGATCACCAACAGGCCCCAGGCCGGTTTGCGGTACAGCACCAGCACGCCGGCCAGGCCGATCACGCCGCCGGGCGCCAGGAACGGGTAGGGGCTGGCCAGCAGACCCAGGCTCAGCAAGGCCACCAGGGCCACCAGCGACAGGGGAATGATCATGCGACAACCTCCTCGGCCGTGCCCCGGTACACCTGGGCCCAGCGTTGTGCCAGGGTCGGCAGGTGGTAGCGTTGACGTTGAGTCTGGCGCGCCCGGGCGACCAGTTCGCCGGCCTGCTCGGGGTCTTGCAGCAGCGCTTCGAGATGCTCGCCCAGCTCGGTCGTGGCCAAGGGGCGGGCGAGCAGGCCGTTGTGGCCGTGCTCGATCACGTCGGGGATGCCGCCGACACCGAAGGCCACCACCGGCACACCATCCTGCATGGCTTCGAGCAGGATCATCGGCGTGCCTTCGGTGCGCGAGCTGATGACCAGGGCATCCAGGCGTTTCATCCAGCCGCGCATGTCGCGCTGGAAGCCCGGCAGGGTGATGCGCTCGCCCAGACCGGCAGCGTCGATGCGCTGTTGCAGGGCTTCGCGTTCAGGGCCTTCGCCAAGCATCACGGCGTGGACCCGCGGTTGGCGCTGGCACACCGGGATCAGCGTGTCGAGGAACAGGTCGGGGCCTTTTTCGCTGGAGAGCCGGCCGACGTAGGCGGCGAGCCAGGGGGCGCCGCCTGGCTGTGCCGCTCCCATGCCATCCTTTGCCTGCGCTTCACTGATCTCGGGCAGCCCGTTGGGAATCACCTGCAGCTTGGCCGCTGGCACCCCGGCATTGCGATGGATACGGGCAATGCTCTCGGCCACGCACACCACCGTGTCCACCGTCGGCGTGCGGCACAGCTGCAGGCTCAGCCAGGTGTAGAAACGCTGCTTGCGGCTGCGCGGGGTAAATCCATGCTGGGTGCTGACCATCGGCAGGCGCAACAGGCTGGCGCCGATCCAGCCGAACAGCTGCCCCTTGAAGTTATGACTGTTGACCAGCGGACGCTCGCCGCGCTGCGCGCCAAGCGCCTTGAGCACCGCCCCCAGGCCCCGGCAGGTGTCGCACTCGACACCCGCCTCGCGAAAGCGCGTCACCAGTTCGGCCGGGGCATCGAGAAACAGCACCCGATGCCGCCCAGGGGTCGCCTGGCAATGGTCCAGGAGCATGCGCTCGGCGCCGTAGAACCCGCCGCTGCTCAGCAGGTGCAGGATCGGCCGGCCGGCGTGCAGCGCGGCGTTCAATTGCGCACCCAGTGCCACAGGCGTGGCAGCGACCAGCTCTTGTGCGGGTTGGGCAGCGCCGGGGTCTGGTCGTTGATCACCAGCAACACGGGCAGGCCCAGTTCGTGGCTGATCTGCGCCGGATGCTTGAAGCGGTGGTCGAAGAACTCCCTGACGTAGACCACGGCAATCGCCAGCAGCAGGCCGGTGACCAGGCCGAACGGAATGATCAGGCCGGGTTTCGGGAAGCTCGCCGCGGTGGGCTCGTAGGGGGCGCTGAGGATGCGCGCGTTGGACTGGCTGCCATCGAGCAGGCCCTGGCCACGGCTTTCCTCGTAGCGCTGGGCGTAGGTGGAGAAGGCCTTGTGCAGGGCATCGATCTCGGTGTCCAGCTGGCGGGTCTTGCTCTGGGTCTCGCGCAACTGGAGGATACGCTTGCTGTAGTCGGCGATGCGCTGGGTCTTCTGCTCGATCACCTGCTGGGTCACGGCCAGGTCCTGCTGGCGTTCACGGATGCGGTTCTCGACGATCTTGAGGAACTGCGCGCGCAACTGGGCGATCTGCTGGCGGGCCATCACCATCTGGTCGGAGCCTGGCTGGAACACCGTGGCGTCACCGTTGTAGCGGGCCAGCTGGGTGGTCAGCTGCTCGCCGAGCTGCTTGATCTCGCGGTCCTCGAAGGCGACGTTGTCGACCGTGGTGGTGAAGGTGTAGGGGAAGGCGTAGTCGGCCATCTTCGCCTTGTTGGCCGCGGCCAGGCTGCTTTGCAGGTAGTCCAGCCACTTCTGGTTCTGCAGCTGGCGGTCACGTTGCAGGTTGAGCGCCTGCTCTTCGGTGTTGATGGCATTGAGGCGGAAGGTGATCTCTTCCTTGGGATCCGACGAGCCGATGGCGGTCAGCAGGCCCAGGCGCTGGCTTTCCAGGTCGCCCAGGCGGGCCTGGTAGTGCAGCTTCTTCTGCTCGTAGAAGGCCTCGGGCAGTTCGTTGGACTGCAGGTCCTGGCGGTTGGCCAGGAAGTTCTCCAGCAGTCGGCTGACGAACAGCGTGCCCAGCTTCGCGTCATTGGCGCTGTAGGTGATGGAGATCACGTTGGAGCCGGGCAGGGTCTCGACCTTGAGGTCCTTGACCGCCTGGTCGGTGAGGGTGTCGAGCTGGGTGTCGCGATCGTCCGCCACGCTGTTGCCGAACAGCCGGTGCAGAGGTTCGATCACCGCGTGACGCAGCGGGTCGAGCACGGTGCGCCGCAGCAGGCCGGGCTCGTCCGGATAGTGGCCTTCCTTGCGCAGCTCGCCGATGGTCTGGCGGATCAGGGTTGGCGAGCGCAGGATGTTGCTCTCGGTCTCCATGTCGGCCAGCGACGGCGGGATGAACTGGTCGGCCTGTTGGCTGAGCGCCGAGGTGGTGTCGCTCTGCGAGAGCTTCTTGGACTGCACGATGACTTCGGCGGTGATGTCATAGCTCTGCTTGAGCACCAGCGGCAACAGCACGGCGATCACCGCGAACACCAGGAACACCCGTTTCACCAACTGGCGGTTGGCGAAGAAGATGCGGAAGAACTCATGTACGTAGTTTTCTTTCGGTTGCGTGGTCATGGTCCGTCCCCCGGTCAGTCGTCGCTTTCTTTATTGTCGACGCGGTAGCTGAAGCTGAAGCCGAAGCCCTGGAACAGCACCACGTCGGCCAGTTGCCGGGACAGCTCGGCGGCGCTGGCCAGCTTGGTCTTGGGCACGTAGAGCATGTCTTCGGGCTGCAGGTAGGCGAGCTTCTGGCTGCCGCCGGAGAGCGCCTGGTCGACGTCGTAGTTGACCGCATGCACGGTGTTACCCTCGCGACGCATGATCACCACCGAACCGAGCTTGGCCTTGAGGGTCGGGCCGCGGGCCAGAGTCAGCGCCTCGAGCACCGACACCGGCCGGCGGATCTGGAAGGCGCCGGGCTGGCCGACTTCGCCGAGCACGTAGATCTCGTTGGCGGCGGTGGACTTGAGCAGCACGTCCACGCTCATGCGCCCTGGCAACGTGGCGTAGCGCTCGTTGAGGTAGTCGCGCAGCTGGTTGACGGTCATGCCTTGCAGCGGTACCGAGCCGATTTCCGGGAAGGTGGCGCGGCCGTCGTTGCCCACGGTGATGTCGCGGCTCATGCCGGTGCCGGGGTGGCTGAGGGCGTTCTTCAGGTTGACCTCGTCGGTCATCGGGCTCATCACCCGCACGGTGACCTGGTCACGGTTGGGCTTGAACACCCGCTTGTCCTGGTAGGCCTGACGGATGGCGCTCTCGGCTTCGCCCGGGGTCATGCCCTCGACGCGCACCGCGGCATTGGTGCTGGGCAGGGTGATGGTGCCGTCGGGCTGCACCAACTGGTTGCCGTTCAGGCCGCTGGCGGCCATGAAGTTCAGGTCCAGGGTGTCACCGGACTGGATGCGGTAGGCCCCGGCCGAACGGTTGCTGACGTGGAAGATCACTTCCAGCACGTCCTGCGGGCGCAGCACCTGCTCGCGGCGGGCGACTTCGGTGGCCTGGCTTTCGGCGGGGGGCGCGGTGAGGATCTGCACCGGCATCTCGCGGTTTTCCTGGCTGGCGCAGCCGGCCAGGGCCAGTACGCACAGGGCAATCGAGGGATATCTCATGGCGTTCATCCTGTGCGGCCTCTCAGAGATTTTCGTACAGCCACTTGGGCATGTAGTACTTGCGCTTGTTGAACACGCTGCCGATCAGTCGCGCGCCGGCCTGGGTCAGGCGCTGGCTGGCGGCCTGGGCCACCTCCCAGCGGGTCTCCTCGGCGCACACCACCAGGATCACGCCGTCGACCAGGGTGCCGATCACCAGGCTGTCGGCGCTGGCGTAGATCGCCTCGCCGTCAATCACCACGAAGCGGTATTGATTGCTCAACTGGTGCAGCAGCACGCGCAACTGCTCGGGGTCGAGACGGTCGCGTCCGCGTTTCCGGGTGCCCACCGGCAGCACGTCGAACGGCTGGTCGGACAGGCGCACGATGCAGTCCTGGGCCAGCGGCGGGGTGTCCTGGTTGAACAGCAGGTCGCTGTAGCCGCGCAGTTTGGTCAGGCCCAGTTGCTGGCTGAGGCCGCCAGGTGCCAGGCTGGCATCGATCAGCAGCACATTGCCGGCACTCATGAGGGCCAGCTGGCTGGCGAAGGCCAGGGCGCTGGTGCTGGTGCCACTGCCGGTGTTGGCCGCGGTCAGCAGCAGGGTGCGCTGGTCGAGGTCGAGCACGGTGGCGGTCAGGTTGGTCTCGCTTGGGGTAGCGATCGTCAGGCTTCTCGAGGATGAACCGTCCATCTCAGCTTGCTCCGTGGCCAGTGAAGACTTTGAACGGGGTCTTGAGCAGGATCTTCAGGTCCAGCATCAGGCTCTGTTCGTTGATGTAACTCAGGTCCAGCTCCACACGTTGGTCGAAGTCGATGTTGCTGCGCCCGGAGATCTGCCACAGGCCGGTCATGCCTGGGTAGATCGACAGCCGCGCCAGGTGGTTGTCGTGGTAGCGGTAGGCGTTGAACGAAGTGGGGCGCGGGCCGACCAGGCGCATGTCGCCGGTGACCACGTTGATCAGGTTGGGCAGCTCGTCCAGGCTGCTTCTGCGCAACCAGCCGCCGACCGAGGTGATGCGCGGGTCCTTGTCGATCTTGAAGTCGATGGCGTCGGCGCCATGCTTGTTCAGGTGGCGCACCGAATCCTTCAACGCCTCGGCGTTGGCCACCATGGTGCGGAACTTGAACATGCCGAAGGCGCGGCCGCGGTAGCCGGTGCGTTTCTGCACGAAGAACACCGGGCCCGGACTGGACTGCTTGATCAGCAGCGCCAGCACCAGGAACAGCGGCGACAGCAGCAGCAGCAGGGTCAGCGCCGCCAGGCACGACAGCACGCGGTTGGTGCGCGAAAGGGTCCAGGGGCGACCACCGACGCGGCCGGTGATCCAGCCGCGGCCCTGCATGTGGATGGCGGCATCGATGCGCTGCCGGTGCGCCGGATCCATGCGTTTATCCTGGTACAGCGCCTGCAGTTGCGCGCTCTTGGGTTGTCCTGTCATACCGCCCTCCGTTGATCTGGCTGCTCGCCCGTGGGCGCCGCTTCGCTGGCGGCGGGCGAGTAGTAGCTCTTGAACCAGGCGACGAAGCGCCTGAGCCCCTCATCGAGGCCTATCTGTGGGGTGAATCCGGTGACCCTGGCCAGGGCGCTGGCATCGGCGCAGGTGGCCAGGACATCGCCTGGTTGCAGTGGCAGCAGTTCGATCACCGCGTTGCGCTGCAGGTGTTTCTCCAGCAGCGCCAGGTAGTCGAGCAGCTCCACCGGACGCTGCCCGCCGATGTTGTACAGCCGCCACGGCGCGTGGCTGCTGGCCGGATCCGCGGCGAACGCATCCCACTGCGGGTTGGCGACCGGGGGCAGGGGGATCAGCCGTACCAGGCTCTCGACGATGTCGTCGATATAGGTGAAGTCGCGCTGGTGGCGGCCATGGTTGAACAGCTGGATCGGCCGCCCTTCGCTGATCGCCCTGGCGAACTGCATCGGCGACATGTCCGGGCGGCCCCAGGGGCCGTACACGGTGAAGAAGCGCAGGCCGCTGCAGGGAATGCCGTACAGGTGGCTGTAGCTGTGGGCCATGGCCTCGTTGGCCTTCTTGGTGGCGGCATACAGCGACAGCGGGTGGTCCACGGCGTCTTCGACCCGATACGGCGTTTGCTGATTGGCGCCGTACACCGAGCTGGACGAGGCGTACAGCAGGTGGTGGACCGGGTGCCGGCGGCAGCCTTCGAGCACGTTGAGGAAACCGGCCAGGTTGCTGTCCAGGTAGGCCTGCGGGTTCTGCAGCGAGTAGCGCACACCAGCCTGGGCCGCCAGGTGCACGACCACTTCCGGGCGTTCGCTGGCGAACAGCCGTGTCATGCCGTCGCGGTCGCCCAGGTCCAGGCAGTGCAGCGGGAAATCGCCCACCGTCTGCCGTACCCAGTGCACGCGGGCATGCTTGAGCGACGGCTCGTAGTAGTCGTTGAAATTGTCCAGCCCCACCACCTGGTGCCCTTCGAGCAACAGCTGGCGGCAGGTGTGGGCACCGATGAAACCGGCCGCGCCGGTGACCAGCACTTTCATGGCGCATCCGCCTGCGGACGAACCTGACGCAGGCCGATGCCGCTGTAGTGCAGACCGTGGGCGGCCACCTGCTCGGGGTTGTACAGGTTGCGACCATCGATGATCACCCGCTCACGCAGCTTGCTGGCCAGCATCGAGAAGTCGACCACGCGGAAATTCTTCCACTCGGTGCAGATCACCAGGGCATCGGCGTCCTGCAGGGTGTCGTCGCGGGTGGCGCACAGCTGCAGGTCGTCGCGGTAACCGTACAGGCGCCGGCATTCGTCCATGGCTTCGGGGTCATAGGCGCGCACCGTGGCGCCCTCGGCCCACAGCGCTTCCATCAGGTAGCGGCTGGGCGCCTCGCGCATGTCGTCGGTGTTGGGCTTGAAAGCCAGGCCCCACAGGGCGATGGATTTGCCCGCCAGGCCGCCGAGGCGCTGCTTGAGCTTGGCGAAGAGGATGCGCCGCTGTTGGTCGTTGACCTCGCTGACACTCTGCAGCAGGCGCAGCGGCATGCCACTGTGCGCGGCGGTGTGCAGCAGGGCCTTGATGTCCTTGGGGAAGCACGAGCCGCCGAATCCGCAACCGGGGTAGATGAAGTGGTAGCCGATGCGCGGGTCGGAGCCGATGCCGCGGCGTACCGCCTCGATATCGGCGCCCAGGTGTTCGCTGAGATTGGCCAGCTCGTTCATGAAGCTGATGCGGGTGGCGAGCATGGCGTTGGCGGCGTACTTGGTCAGTTCGGCGCTGCGGTTATCCATGAACATCAGTTTTTCGTGGTTGCGGCAGAACGGCGCGTACAGTTCGGCCAGCTGGTCATGGGCGACTTCGTCGAGGGTGCCGACGATGATGCGGTCCGGGCGCATGCAGTCGGCCAGGGCGCTGCCTTCCTTGAGAAACTCGGGGTTGGACACCACGCGCACGTGCAGCTGGCCCTTGCCCAGGCGCTGCAACTCGTCGCGGGCCAGCGCCATGACCTTGTCGGCGGTGCCCACCGGCACGGTGGACTTGATGATCAGGGTGTGGTCGGTTTCCATCAGCGCGGCGATCTGCCGGGTGACGTTGAGCACATGGGTCAGGTCGGCCGAACCGTCCTCGTCGGGTGGCGTGCCGACGGCGATGAAGATCAGCTCGGCATGGCTGACGGCATCACTGGCCTGGGTGCTGAACAGCAGGCGACCTTCCTTGATGTTGTCCTCGAGCAAGTCCGACAGGCCCGGCTCGCTGATCGGCGGCACGCCCTGACGTAACTGGTTGATCTTGTGGGTATCGACATCCACGCACAGTACCCGGTGACCTACGTCCGCCAGTGCTGCTGCCTGTACCAGTCCGACATAACCGGTGCCAAAAACGCTCACGTCCATGCGCGGTGCCTCGAATGGATGAGTAAGGGAGATGAAACAGTGGTGTGAATTGGGTATAGCTCAGCCCGGTGGAATTGCGTCAAAGCAATGGCATGTTTCGTCGCATTTACAGACTCCAAGCAAACGGGCCATCTGCCACCAACCCGTTGCCAATCCGTGTGTTAGCGAACATAGCTAGTGGCAATTGGCCGTTCGACGAGCCGATGAACGGTTCAATGCAGCGGAATAAGCGGGTTGTAGACGATAGGGATAATCAACAACAACTTGCGATAGGTGCCAGATTCTGGTGTCGGTATGTCGTCGGAAATTTGACTTTTTTGCGTTGTGGTTTGTTTCAGAGCTGCTACGGTTTGGGAAGAATTCCATGACCGGAGTGGCCGAAACATGCGCGGATGGGTCAAGCTTTTGCTGCTGCTGGTCTACCTGGCCAGTTTTCATGGCTATTACCGTGAGCGCATAGAAGCCTTGGGTATTGGCGTGCCGCTCATACTTTACCTGGGCGTGTTTGCGGTATTGGCGGCGACGCTTGTGCTGGCGACGTTCACGCGCCCGGGGTGGCTGCGCTGGGCGCTGGCCCTGATGTTCACGGTCAGCGCGATCTTTCTCGACGCTTATAACCGCATCACCGATTCATACCTGACCTATAGCGCCTTCGTGTCCATGGTCTACGCCGGCGCTTTCGTCCAGGAGGCGCTGCAGCAATATCACTACGCCATAACCCTCGCTGCGGTACGGGCGCTGCTGTTGCTGCTGGGCATTGGCCTGCGTCCGGGGCCGACGCCGAAGTTGCCGCGCCTTTTGCCACCGTTGGCACCGCTGCTGGGGTTGCTGGCGCTGGTCGCGATCCTGTTCGTGCGTGCCGGCGAGGGTGCTCGTGGGCTGCCGGTGATGTACACGCCGCTGGCCTACCTGAGCCTGTTCACCTACGAGACCTTGCACGACCATGTCGGGCCACGTCAGCCTGTGACCCTTGCCCAGTCGGGGCCGGCGATGGCGCGGGACATCGTGCTGCTGATCGACGAGAGCATCTCGGGCAACTACCTGGACCTGAACACCCCGGCCGGGGTCACCAGCCATCTGGCCCAGGCCCAGCCCGGCGTGCAGATCGTCAATTTCGGCTACGCCGCGTCCATTGCCAACTGCAGCGCCGACACCAATGTCACCCTGCGCTATGGCGGTACCCGCGCCGACTACCTGCGCATCAACTCGACCCAGCCGTCGATCTGGCAGTACGCCAAGCGCGCGGGCCTGGAGACGGTCTACATCGACGGGCAGCGCACTGGCGGCAATTTGCAGAACCTGATGACCGAAACCGAGAAACGCGATATCGACCAGTTCATCCAGTTCGACGACACCCCCGTGGTGCAGCGCGACATGGCGGCGCTGGAGCGGCTGGTGGCGCTGCTCAAGGATGGCAAGCCGCACCTGATCGTGGTGAACAAGGTCGGCGCCCACTTCCCGGTGCACGACAAATATCCGGACGACTTCCTCAAGTACCAGCCCGCGTTGCCCCGCGGCCACTACGTCGATATCGCTGACACTGGCACCCGCGACGGTTTCGATGGCCGCCCGCAGGACTGGGTGCTGTACCGCAATGCCTACCAGAACACCGTGCTGTGGAGTGTCGGTGAGTTCTTCCGCCGCCTGTTCGCCGAGGCCGACCTCAGCCAGGCCGTGGTGCTGTACACCTCCGACCATGGCCAGGACCTGCATGAGCGTGGCAACCCAGGGCTGAACACTCATTGCGACAGCGACCCGGTGCCGGAGGAGGGCCTGGTGCCGCTGGTAGTGATCCAGGGGCAGGGCCTCAGGACACTGGATTGGGAAGGCAACCTGGCGGTGAACCGTAACGCCTCCAGCCACTACAACCTGTTCCCCACAATGCTCAAGCTGATGGGCTACGACGACAAGGCGGTCAGCGCGCTCTACGGGCGGTCGCTGGACATGCCGACGGACGATCCGTTCACCTTCAACGTGCGTTTCAATGCGCGGCTGGGGGCAAAGCCGGATTTCCGTCACATCGACCTGGGCCAGGTGGTCACCCCCGCCAGTGTCCTGGCGGGGCAACCGATGCCGGTAGGCAAGGCTGACTAGGATCAGAAGTCGATGCTGGCGGACACCTGCACGGTGCGTGGCGCACCCAGGCCCAGGCTGGTGAGCAGCGGCATGCCCCAGTAGGCCTTGTTGGTCACGTTCTCCACCGTGCCACGCAAGGTTACCGGGTGGTCGGCCACCTGCAGCCGGTAGCGGGCACCGACGTCGTAGATGGTGTAGCCGGGAATCGACTGGCTGTTGTCGCTGCTGATGTACTGTTTCGACACGGCGTTGGCGTTGGCGGTGAGGGTCAGGCCATCGAGCAGTGGGGTGTCCCACTCCACGCCCAGCTTGCCCTGCAGTTTCGGCTGGCCGGTGGCGGTCTTGCCTTCATCCGAACCGCTTGCAGCCTTGGTCACCTTCGGGTCAAGCCGAGCCACGCCGCCCATCAGGCGCACATCCGGCATCGGTGTACCGAAGAAGCTCCACTCGAGCCCGCGGTTGCGCTGTTCGCCGCCGAAGGAGAACACTCTGGTTACCGGGTCGGTGAAGCTGCTGGGGCGTTCGATCTGGTACAGGCTCAGGGTGTGGGCGAAGTCGCCGAGGTCGAGCTTGACGCCGACTTCCTTCTGCTTGGACTTGTAGGGGGCGAAGACCTCGCCGCGATTGGCCGTGTTGAACGGCGCGATGGCGCCCTTGCTCAGGCCCTCGATGTAGTTGGCGTACAGCGACACCTCGTCGGTGACCTTGACCAGCACTGCCGCCGCTGGGGTCGTGGCGCTCTCGTTGTATCGCGTGGTGTGCGCGCCGTTGCTGACGTCGAAGCTGTCGGTCAGCACCTGCTGGCGACGCACGCCCAAGGTGAGCTGCAGGCGCTCGTCGAGGAACGACAGGGTGTCGGCCAGGCCGTAGCTGCTCAGGCGCGATTCGGTGTGGGAGATGGGGGGGTAGCTCCTGGCGGCCTCGGGACCCCAGACCGGGTGGTAGATATTGTTGATCCACTCGGCGCCCGGGATGTCACGCCGACCATAGTCGCGTTGCTTATCCGAATAGTGCGTGGCGTTGAGCGACCACTGATGACCCACGCCGAAGGTGTCGAAATGGCCGCGCAGGCCGGCTTCGCCCGAGGTCTTCTTCAGGTCGATCTTCAACTGGCCCATGCGCGTCTCCATGTCTCCCGCGGTGTTGAACACCTCGGCGAGCATGGTGCCACTGTAGGCATAGTCGGTCTTGCTGGTGCCTGCCGCGGCATAGGCCATGAGGTTGTCGTTTAGGTCGTACTCGCCGCGCACGATCACACCCTTGTCGCGGGTCTGGACGAAGCCCCAGTCCGGGTTGAGCAAGGTCTCGGACTTTGGCGGCCTGGGCACGGGCACGCCCTCGGCCAGACCGATACCGCGGTTCTGGCCTCTGACACGGTCCTCGCTCTCGTACAGGTCGGCGGACAGGCGCGCGCGCTCGCCACGCCAGTCCAGGCCCAGGGCATTGAGCTCGGCCTTCATGCGCTGGTGGTCGGTGGCGGTGTCGCCGTCGCGGTAGACGCTGTTGAAGCGCACGCCGAACTGTTGCTCCTCGCCGAAGCGACGGCCGACGTCCAGATGCCCACCGAACTGTGCGTCCGACATGTAGGTGCCGGTGATCCGCGTCAGCGGTTCGGCGCCCGCGCGCTTGGGCACCAGGTTGATGCTGCCGGCCACCGAACCGCCAGGCGGCATGCCGTTGAGCAGGGCGGACGGGCCCTTGAGCACCTCGATGCGCTCGAACATCTCCGGCGAGATCCGGTAGTAGGGCGCCATGCCGTACAGGCCGCCGATGCTCACGTCGCTGATGTTGGAGTTGAAGCCGCGGATCGAGTAGTTCTCGCTGTAGGTGCCCTTGAGGCCGTTGCTGAACACCGACGGGTCGGTGGCGGCGATGACATCGGTGATGGTCTGGGCCTGGGTGTCCTCGATGTATTTCTCGGTGTAGCTGATGGTGCTGAACGGCGTCTCCATGAAGTCCTTGTTGCCCAGCAGCCCGACCCGGCCACCCGAGGCTACCTGGCCACCGGCGTAGACCGGCGGCAATGCACTGGGGGTGTCGCGGCTGCCTTCGACCATGGTTTCGGACAGCTCCAGGCTGCCGGTGGGCTGGCCGTGGCGGGGCTTTTCCACTTCCTCGGTCTGCGCCGCAGTCACCCCCATGGACACGCCGCCCAGGCCGAGCAGCAAAGCCATGTGCACGGCGGTGAAAGTGCGATTGAGGTCGAAGTGGGGCACAGCCGGCTGCTGCGCCGGGCTGACACGTTGTTGCGACATGCTGGATTCCTTTCGATTCGCAAGTAAGTGAAGGCATTCACTAGGGATTCCGAATCAGAAAGGTAAATCCTCAATGCTAATCATTAGCATTTAAAGAGGTATTGATCTTAAGTCGCTGGCAGTGCCAATGGGTGCATGGCGCGAAAGCTCTGCGCCTCTTCCACCAGCCAGTCATGCACCGCCCGCGCCCCAGGCTGGCTCAGCCCGCCCGGTGGATACAGCAGCACATAACGCTTGTGGTTGGCGATCGGTACCCCGAACGGCACGATCAGCGCGCCGCGTTCCAGTTCGTCGTTGAGCAGGGTGCGCCGGGCGATGGCCACGCCGACACCAGCGATGGCGGCCTCGATGGTCAGGTGGTTGCGGTTGAACGTGTGCCCACGGCGCACGTCCAGCCCACTGGCGCCGATGCCGTCGAGGTAGAACTCCCATTCGGCGTATTCCGAGCTGCCGCGCCAGGCGGTGATGTCATGCAGCAGCGGGTAGTGGGCCAGGCCTGCTGGCCCGTGCAGGGGCGGACGACCACGCAGCAGGGCAGGTGAGCACACCGGGAAGATCTGCTCGTCGAGCAGGGGCGTGGAGAGCATCCCCGGATAGCTGCCATCGTTGAGGTCGATGGCCAGGTCGAAGTCTTCCGGGTGCAGCGCCTGGTTGCTGTCCTCGGCCACCAGGCGCAGCTCGATGTCCGGATAGCGTTGCTGGAAGCGCGGCAGGCGCGGGGTCAGCCACTTGGCCAGGAACGAGGGGATTGAACGCAGGCGCAAGGTGCCGCGGATCTCGCCGGCGTCCAGGCGCAACAGCTCGGCTTCGATGCTGCCGTAGGCTTCGGCCACGGTCTGCGCCAGGCGCTGGCCTTCGGCGGACAACTCGACGCCGCGAGCACGGCGCAGGAACAGGCGAAAGCCCAGGCGTTCCTCGAGCTGGCGCATCTGCTGGCTGACCGCTCCGGGAGTGATGTGCAGCTCTTCGGCGCAGCGGGTGAACGACAGGTGTCGCGCTGCACAGGAAAACACGTGCAGCCAGACGAACACCTGGCCATTGAGTGGCCCTTTCATTGTTTAGTCCTGCTAAATGCTTGTGTAGGAAGTTTCGTTGGTCAAGCTGGCCTGAGCGCGGCAGTATCGCGCAACTTGGCAATACCGCTCAAATTTTCCGGAGAGCCGTGGGGTGTCGCAGATCGCCGCCACGGTCAGGCATTAGCATGGCTATCAGTGTTTTCGACCTTTTCAAGATTGGCATCGGCCCGTCCAGTTCCCACACCGTCGGCCCCATGCGCGCCGCGGCGACCTTTGCCCAGGCCCTGCGCGAGCGCGGCTTGCTGGCCAAGGTTCGCCGGGTCGAAGTCCGCCTTTATGGCTCGCTGTCGGCCACCGGGGTCGGGCACGCTACCGACCGTGCCTGCCTGTTGGGGCTGATGGGCCAGTGGCCGGACCGGATCGACCCGCACAGCATCGAGCCGCGTATCGACCAGCTGATGCAGGAGCAATGCCTGATGCTCGACGGCAGTCATCCGATCGAGTTCCAGTACAGCCGCGACATGCGCCTGCTGGACGAGAGCCTGGCCTACCATCCCAATGCGATGACCCTGGAAAGCTTCGACGGGCAGGGCAGCCAGTTCAGCCAGACCTACTATTCGGTGGGCGGCGGCTTCATCGTCGAACAAGCTGAGATCGATGCGCCTTCGAGCGACGAAGGCCTGGTCGAGCTGCCTTACGAGTTTTCCAGCGGTGCCGAACTGCTGGCCCTGTGCAAGGCCCACAACCTCAGCGTCAGCCAGCTGATGCTGGCCAACGAGTGCGCCTGGCGCCCGGAAAGCGAGGTCCGCGAAGGCTTGCTGAAGATCTGGGCGGCGATGGGCGAGTGCGTCGACAACGGCCTGCGCAACGAAGGCATCCTGCCGGGCGGGCTCAAGGTCAAGCGCCGGGCGGCGCGCCTGCACCGCAGCCTGCAGGAGGTCGGCAAGCCGAACGTGATCGGCTCGACCCTCAGCGCCATGGAGTGGGTCAACCTGTTCGCGCTGGCGGTCAACGAAGAGAACGCCGCCGGCGGGCGCATGGTCACCGCGCCCACCAACGGCGCGGCGGGAATTATCCCGGCGGTGCTGCACTACTACATGAAGTTCAACCCCGGCGCCTGTGACGACGATGTGGTGGCGTTTCTCCTGGCCGCTGCCGCAGTGGGCATCCTGTGCAAGAAGAACGCTTCGATTTCCGGCGCCGAAGTCGGTTGCCAGGGTGAAGTGGGCTCGGCCTGCTCGATGGCTGCCGCTGGGCTTGCCGAGGTACTTGGCGCGACCCCACCGCAGTTGGAAAACGCCGCCGAGATCGCTCTGGAGCACAACCTCGGACTGACCTGCGACCCGGTAGGGGGCCTGGTGCAGATCCCGTGCATCGAGCGCAATGCGATTGCCGCGGTGAAGGCCATCAACGCCGTGCAGATGGCCTTGCGTGGCGACGGCGAGCACTTCATCTCCCTCGACCGGGTGATCCGCACCATGCGCGATACCGGCGCGGACATGCACGCCAACTACAAGGAAACCTCCCGCGGCGGCCTGGCCGTCGCGTTCGTCGAGTGCTGAAAAAAGCTCTGACTGCGTGGGAGCGGGCGTGCTCCCACGACGTGCCGCACAAACCTGATTGAACCTGCAACACCCGCTGTACCTGCGACAAAAACAACTACAAGGCGATACCCATGACTGATGTACAAAGCACCACGAGCGTTCGTGCGGATTCGGCTGCCCCGGCTTCGGCCAGTGGCTCGACCACCTGGAACCGCCACGACACTACCTGGGCCCTGGGCCTGTATGGCACGGCGATTGGCGCCGGCACCCTGTTCCTGCCGATCAATGCCGGGGTCGGAGGCTTCTGGCCGCTGCTGATCCTGGCGCTGCTGGCCTTCCCCATGACCTTCTTCGCCCACCGCGCCCTGACGCGCTTCGTGCTGTCCGGGCGCAAAGGTGGCAACGAGGACATCACCGAGGTGGTGGAGGAGCATTTCGGCGTGGGCGCCGGCAAGCTCATCACCTTGCTGTACTTCTTCGCCATCTTCCCGATCCTGCTGGTCTACAGCGTGGCATTGACCAATACCCTGACCAGCTTCTTCGAGCACCAGCTGCACATCGGCGCGCCGCCCCGAGCGCTGTTGGCATTGCTGCTGATCTGCGGGTTGATGATCGTGGTGCGCTGCGGCCAGCAGATCATCGTCAAGGCCATGAGCGTGCTGGTGTATCCCTTCGTCGCCTCCTTGCTGCTGCTGGCTCTGAGCCTGATCCCCAACTGGAACGGCGCCTTCTTCGCCCAGGCCAACGAGGGCATCAGCGCCTCGAAGCTGTTGCTGACCTTGTGGCTGGCGATTCCGGTGATGGTGTTCTCGTTCAACCATTCGCCGATCATCTCGGCCTTCGCCGTCGACCAGAAGCACCGCTATGGCAATGATGCCGACCGCAAGAGTGGCCGGACCCTGGCCACGGCCCATGTGATGATGGTGCTGACGGTAATGTTCTTCTGCTTCAGCTGCGTGCTGGCCCTGAGCCCGGCGGACCTGGCCGCGGCCAAGGCGCAGAACATCTCGATCCTGTCGTACCTGGCCAACCACTTCCAGACCCCGGTGATCGCCTTCGTCGCGCCACTGATCGCGCTGGTGGCAATCACCAAGTCTTTCCTCGGCCACTACATCGGTGCCAGCGAAGGCTTCCAGGGCATGATCGTCAAGAGCCTGCGCGGGCGCGGCAAGACCTGGCCTGCCAAGCGCCTGGAGCGCGCCACCGCGTTGTTCATGCTGGTGACCTGCTGGGCGGTGGCGACCCTGAACCCGAGCATTCTCGGGCTGATCGAGAGCCTCGGTGGGCCGGTGATCGCCTGCCTGCTGTTCCTGATGCCGATGTACGCGGTACAGAAGGTACCGGCGTTGCGCCAGTATTCGGGCAAGCTGTCGAATGTGTTCGTGGTACTGATCGGCTTGATCACGCTGTCGGCGATCGCCTACAGCTTCATGGCCTGACCTGAGACGCGGGGCAAGCCCGCTCCCACGTGAAAGCGTGGGGGAGGACTTGCCCCGCGGACCGTTCAGGTCAGACGCTTTCCAGGTGCCTGATCGCGGCCTTCAGGCGCTCCGCTGGTTGCGGTTGATCCTGGTGGGTGATGTCCGGCGCCTTGCGCACGCGGCCATGCTGGTCGACCCAATGGCCGTTGATGAAGTAGCGGTAGCTGGCAGTGCCGGCATTCCAGCCCTGGTCGAGCAGACCCTGCAGGTGGAAGGTCTGGGCAATCTGGCTGAGCGGGCCGCTTGGGCTGCCATCCAGGTGCAGGACAATCGATGGGCTACCCGCAGGCGCGAACGGCAGCTCGCTGTAGCCGCCCCACACCTTGGCGTGGAATACCTGAACCGGATGCGTGGTCTGGATGATGGAAGCCCTGCCGGTGACCTTCTTCTGCACGGTATTCACCAGCAGGTCGAGGGTCAGGATCGGTGCGCCGAGCAGCCCGTTGCTGACGTTCAGGCGGGTATGAAAAAGTCCGAAGGACATGCTGATTCTCCTTGTCTGCTCAGGCTTTCTTGGCGGCCTTGGCGGCCGGGCTTTTGGTCGAGGCGAGGACCTGGTCCAGGGCTTTACCCACGGCGCCGCTGGTCAGATGCTTGAGTTGCGCGACATCACCGGTGGCGATCACTGCCTCCACGGTGGCGTTGTGCAGTTCGGTCGTCAGGTCGACGTTCGCCAACGTCTGGATGCGCTTGAGCTCCAGTACGACAGGTACGTTGTCCACCTCGATCCAACGCTGGCCGTTGTAGTAGCGGTAGCTGGCCGTGCCTTTCTGCCAGTCCTGGTCGAGCAGCGCACGCAGCTCGAACTGTTCCGGCGAGTTGGCGTGTGGTCCGCCATGGTTGCCACGTACCGTCAGCAGGATCTTGCCTTCACTTGGCGGCTGCACGGTGAGGTAGCTGTAGGTGCCCCAGACATCCAGCGCCAGCTCCAGCGGTGGGTTGGTGGTCTGGGTGATCAGCGCGTGGCCGTTGACGCTGCGGTCTGGCGTGTAGACCAGCAGGTCGAGCTGCAGGCGCGGGGCACCTGGCGCGTTGGTACCAATGAGGTAGGACACCGGGAAAAGACCTTCCGACGGTGCGAGCAGCGATTCAGACATGATTGCCTCCATTGCATTCGATGAATGACATACCGATAACCACGACTGGCGCAGGCGGGCGAAGCGGCGGAGGAGGTGGGAGACCGGGCGGGGAGAACAGGCTTGCCCGGCGCGAGCGGCTGTTGGCAGCCGGCTTGTGCAGCCATCCCTGATACGCGGTGCCGCCTGCCTGGCAGCCCGCTTGAGTTAAGCAGGCCGGCCAGGCAGTGATGGCATTTTTACAGCATGTCCGACGAGCGGTCGCGCATTGACCAATTGGTCACTTACTTGGCTTTCTGCTGCAGGGCTACGAAGCTGCGGCGCATGTCGCTGGCCCAGCCATCGAGCACCGGCTTGACGTCGTTCAGGGTCAGCTGCGTGGTGTCGTTCTCCAGGTCCTTGCCACTGCCCTTGCGTACCACCTGGGCCAGCACGTTCTGGCTGGCACCATCGAGGAAAGCGGCCTCCACGGCAATGTCCACGGCCTGGTCGCGGCCACCGGCGGCGGTATTGACCGCCGCGGCGACCAGGGCGATGGGGATCACTTCATAGGGCTTGAGGCCTTCGGTGCTGGTAGAGACCGCGGTGATCGCCGGGCGCACCACGATGGTATTCGGGCCGGGCTCCTTGACCAGGGTCAGCACGCTGCCCAGCTCGCGGCGCATCGCTTCGTTGAAGTAGCGGGTGATCTCTTGCAGGGTCTGCGCCGAGATCACGTTGGTCGGCTGCGGCTTGGGGTAGAACTGGCTCGGTTCGATGAACACCTTGGTGTACTGGCTGGCCTTCACGTCCGGGTCGATCCAGCGCATCACCGGCGCGCCGGAGACGCTTTCGGCCGGCTTCAGGCGGCTGTAGTCCTTGAGAAACCCGGAATAGTCCTTGGGATCGACACGGTTGCTGGAGCAGGCAACCAGGGCCAACAAAGCAGCGCACAGCAGGGTGGTGCGAGGCAGGTGCTTCATGATGACGAGGTCCATGAGGGAAGGGGCCAGAACAACGCTAGCAGGTGGTGGGCCGAAGGCCAGCGTTCGTGTGTCGACGGTTGCCGTTTCCTACTGATCAACCTGATTGAGCTGACTATCCATTCGTCACTGATAGTGGAAAAGTATGCCCTTTACGGGTATGTTTCGAGTGTTGATCATGGATGTCTACAAGCGTAGGGAGTTTGCCCGCTGGCAAGCCAGGGAGTGCGTGCCGGACCACCTGCTCTGCCGGGCAGTTGCAGAAATGCAGAGTGGGTTGGTTGACGCGAGTCTTGGCGGTTTATTGTTCAAGAAGCGCATCGCTGGCCTTTGCAGTGGCAAGCGGGGTGGTTATCGCACGCT
Source organism: Pseudomonas sp. CCOS 191 (assembly GCF_001007005.1). NCBI lineage: Bacteria > Pseudomonadati > Pseudomonadota > Gammaproteobacteria > Pseudomonadales > Pseudomonadaceae > Pseudomonas > Pseudomonas sp. CCOS 191. The sequence continues at coordinate 3,215,843 of NZ_LN847264.1, read as the reverse complement.
CCTGTCGGCTCGTATTGGCGATCGATATGTGTTCCTGCATGGATTCGCCAAAAGCGACCTGGCCAATGTCACGCCGGCCGAGCAAAAGGCCCTGCAGTTCACCGGCAAGGTATTTCTGGAATTATCACCCCACGCCCTGGCCAAGGCATTGGGCTGTGGGGTATTGATGGAGGTCCACTGTGACCAGCAAACTCATTGAGTCATTGCGTGCCGACCTGTCGGCCCTGGAGCAGGCCGGTGCTGTCGGCAAGGTCACGCTGAGGGACTTCGAGGCGATCTGCCCGGCTCCGGTGCGAGCGTTCACTGCCCAGGACATCCGCCACCTGCGTGAAGCCCTTAACTTCAGCCAACCGGTGTTCGCCCTGCACCTGCACACCAGCGCATCGACAGTGCGCAAATGGGAGCAGGGCGAAACACGCCCGGCCGGGCCGGCCTTGAAGCTGCTGAACATCATTGCCGACAAGGGGCTGCAGGCCATCCTTTGAAGGTGGGCCGTCAGCCCAGTGCCTCGCGCAAGCGGTACCACAGCATCCCCAGTGCCAGCAGCGGCGAGCGCAGTGCCTTGCCGCCTGGGAAGGTCAGGTGCGGCACCGCGCGGAACACATCGAAGCCATGGCTTTGCTCGGTGGCGATGGCCTCGGCGAGCAGTTTCGCGGTCCAGTGGGTGACGTTCAGGCCATGCCCGGAGTAGCCCTGGGCATAGAACACGTTGGGGTGCTGGCTGAGCCGGCCGACCTGGGGGAAGCGGTTGGCGGTGATGCCGATCATGCCGCCCCACTGGTAGTCCAGACGCACCTCGGCCAGTTGCGGGAACACCTTGAGCACCTTGGGCCGCATGTAGGCGCCGATGTCCTTGGGGTCGCGGCCGGAATAGTGGCAGGCGCCACCGAACAGCAGGCGGTTGTCGGCGGTCAGGCGGTAGTAGTCCAGGCCCACTTTCTGGTCGCACAGCGCCATGTTCTGCGGGATCAGCGTGCGCGCCAGGCCTTCGGGCAGTGGCTCGGTCGCCACCACGTAGCTGCCGGCCGGCAGCACCTTGCCGTTCAGGCGCGGCTCCAGTTCGTCGAGGTGGGCGTTGCAGCCGAGTACCAGGCTCTGCGCGCGCACCTTGCCGCGGGCAGTGTGCAGGGTCACCGTACTGCCATGTTCGATGCGCAGTACCGGGCTTTGCTCGAAGATGCGTACCCCCAGGCCGTGGGCGGCGCGGGCTTCGCCCTGAACCAGGTCGAGCGGGTGCAGATGGCCCGAGCCCATGTCGACAAGGCCGCCGGCGTACAGGTCGCTGGCGACGATCTCGTGCATGCGCTCGGGGCTGACCAGGCGGGTCTCGTGCGGGTAGCCCAGTTCGGCGAGGTCGCGTTGCTCGTCCTCGAACGCGGCGAACTGGGCAGGGGTGTTGGCCAGCTCGCAGAACCCCCAGCGCAGGTCGCAGTCGATGCCATATTGCGCGATACGGCGGGCGACCAGCGCCACCGAGTCGATCCCGGCCTGCTTGAGGTAACGCACGCCGTCCTGGCCGACGTGCCGGGCAAAGCCCGAGACGTCATGGCCGATGCCGCGGATCAGTTGCCCGCCATTGCGCCCGCTGGCGCCCCAACCGATGCGGCGGGCCTCCAGCAGGATCACCGAGAGGCCGCGTTCGGCCAGCTCCAGGGCCGCGTTGACCCCGGTCAGGCCACCGCCGACCACGCAGACATCGGCCTGCAGGTCCTGGTCGAGCGCGGGGTAGGTCGCCGCCTGGCGGGCCGAGGCGGCGTAGTAGGAGGCAGTGTGTTCAGTCATGTGGGGCATGGGTGTGCTCGGCTCAGCGGTTGGACTTGATCTTGCTCCAGGAGCGGGTCATCTGCCGCAGGATCGGCGGGCTCTGCATGGTCGAGACATACAGTTTGTCCAGCACCTCCTGGGGCGGGTAGATCTCGGGATTGTCGACCAGCGCCGGGTCCATGTCGGCCTTGGCGTCGGGGTTGGCGTTGGCATAGCCGACCGTGGCACTGACCTTGGCGATCACCTTGGGGTCGAGCAGGTAGTTGATGAAGGCCAGGGCCTGCTCGGGGTTCTTGGCGTCCTTGGGAATGGCCAGCAGGTCGAACCACAGGTTGCTGCCTTCCTTGGGAATGCTGTAGGCGACCTTGACGCCGTTGCCGGCCTCTTCGGCGCGGTGGGCGGCCTGCAGTACGTCGCCGGAGTAGCCGAAGGCGATGCAGACATCGCCATTGGCCAGGTCCGATACGTACTTGGAGGAATGGAAGTAGGTAATGTACGGGCGCAGTTCCAGCAGGCGAGCCTCGGCCTTCTTGTAGTCATCGGCCTTCTCGCTGCGCGGGTTCATGCCCAGGTAGTTGAGCATGGCGGGGTAGAGCTCGTCGGGCGAGTCCATGAACGCCACGCCGCACTGCTTGAGCTTCTTCAGGTTCTCCGCTTCGAACAGCACGGCCCAGGAGTCGATCCTGTCGATGCCCAGCACCGCCTTGACCTTGTCGACGTTGTAGCCGATGCCGTTGGTGCCCCAGAGGTACGGTACGGCGTACTGGTTGCCCGGGTCGTTCTGCTCCAATTGCTTGAGCAGTTTCGGGTCCAGGTGCCGCCAGTTCGGCAGTTTGCTGCGGTCCAGCGGCAGGAACGCGCCGGCCTGGGCCTGGCGCGCGAGGAAATGGTTGGAGGGCACGACCACGTCGTAGCCGGTGCGCCCGGCCAGCAGCTTGCCCTCCAGGGTTTCGTTGGAGTCGAACACGTCATAGACCACCTTGATCCCGCTGCTGGCCTGGAAGTCGGCCAGGGTGGTGTCACCGATATAGTCGGTCCAGTTGTATACGCTCACCGTCGGCTGGGCCTGGACGGCAGCGCCGAACAGCAGGGCGAAGGTTGCGGGGATCAAAGCTTGCGGATGACGCATGTCGACACCTCGTTGGTCTTGTTCTTGGAGTTCGGTGGTGTAGGGGCTGCTGTGCAGCCCTTTCGCCGGCAAGCCGGCTCCCACAGGAGTTGTGCTGCTGTTGTGGGAGCTGGCTTGCCAGCGAAAGGGGTGCATAGCACCCCCAAAGCGGGTCACACGCTGAGCAGCAGGAACTCGCGCTCCCACGAGCTGATCACGCGCTTGAAGTTCTCGTGCTCGGCGCGCTTTACCGCGACATAGCCCTGGACGAACTGCTGCCCGAGGTACTGCTGCACCTTTTCGCAGTCTTCCATGTGCTGCAACGCGTCCTCGATGGTGATCGGCAGGCGCAGGTTGCGCCGCTCATAGGCGCGGCCCTGTACCGGGGCGCTGGGCTCGAGTTTCTCGACCATGCCGATGTAACCGCACAACAGGCTCGCGGCGATGGCCAGGTAGGGGTTGGCGTCGGCGCCTGGCAGGCGGTTCTCCACGCGCATCGCTTCGGGGCTCGAGGTTGGCACGCGCAGGCCGGCGGTACGGTTTTCCTCACCCCATTCGACGTTCACCGGTGCCGAGGTGTCGGGCAGGAAGCGGCGGAACGAGTTGACGTTCGGCGCGAACATCGGCAGCAGCTTGGGGATGTACTTCTGCAGGCCACCGATATGGTGCAGGAACAGCTCGCTCATGCTGCCGTCGTCATTGGCGAAGATCGGCTTGCCGGTGGCGATGTCGACCACGCTCTGGTGCAGGTGCATGGCGCTGCCCGGCTCGTCGGTGATCGGCTTGGCCATGAAGGTCGCGGTGACGTTGTGCTTGAGCGCCGCCTCGCGCATCGTGCGCTTGAACACGGTGATCTGGTCGGCCAGGTCCAGGGCGTCGCCGTGGCGGAAGTTGATCTCCATCTGCGCCGGGCCGTCTTCATGGATCAGCGTGTCGAGGTCCAGGCCCTGGATTTCGCACCAGTCGTAGACGTCCTCGAACAGCGGGTCGAATTCGTTGGCGGCATCGATGGAAAACGACTGACGGCCACTTTCGGCGCGGCCCGAGCGGCCCAGCGGCACTTGCAGCGGCAGGTCTGGGTCCTCGCAGCGTTGGGTCAGGTAGAACTCCATCTCCGGCGCGACGATCGGCTGCCAGCCCTTGTCGGCATACAGCTTGAGCACTTTCTTCAGCACGTTGCGCGGCGACAGCTCGATGGGGTTGCCCTGCTTGTCGAAGGTGTCGTGGATGACGATCGCGGTCGGTTCGATGGCCCAGGGGATCTGGTACACCGCCGTGGGGTCGGGGCGGCAGACCATGTCGATGTCGGCGGCGTCGAGCAGGCTGTAGTAGATGTCGTCATCGACATAGTCGCCGGTGACGGTCTGCAGCAGCACGCTTTCGGGCAGACGCATGCCGCGCTCGTGGAGGAACTTGGCGGTCGGGGCGATCTTGCCGCGGGCGATGCCGGTCAGGTCGCTGATCACGCATTCGACTTCGGTGATCCGGTGTTCTTTCAGCCAGGTGGACAGCTGATCGAAGGGGGCGTTCATACAAACCTCTTGGTTGGGTAGTTGTGGTGGGACGCAAGGCGTTCAGTGCCGAGGGGCACTTCCCACAGGTGACGCTGAGGACTATCTTGGTCGCTGCGCCCCAGGGCGATCTATCCACTTTTTTCGGCAATCAATGCACCAAAAGAGTGCAACTAGGACAGCGCGTGACAACGCCAACCGCCTTGCAGGTCCAGGATTACCGCACCACCGATGTGACCGAACAGACCCGCGCCACCCCCGGCTGGCAGCAGCAATACCGGCAGATGTCCCCGGGGCATTTCAACGGTCAGTTGCGCTGGCTTGGCCTCGATGGCGTGGAGGTGTATGAGGAGCGCCTGAATACCAGGGTCGAGCAGTTCTTCCGCGCCCCCAGCGGCGCCTTGGCGTTCTGCTTCGACCGCAGCGAAAACAGCCTCTACCTGCTCAATGAAGACAGCCGCAATATCTGGATCACACCGGAGAACTACCAGGAGGTGGCGGTGGTGTTCGAGCAGCCGTTCCTGGCCAGCCATGGCCTCGACCTGGAACGCCTGCGCGGCTTGTTCATGGTGCCGTTGACCTGCCAGCAGAACGCCTTGTTCGGCAACTGGCTGAGCGCCACGCTCACCCAGCTGGGCCAGGCTGATTGCCCGCTGGAGGGCGGGGCGTTGCGCGAGCAGTTGCTGGAAGACTGCCTGTTCATCCTCGACAACGCCGGGCAGCATCTGCAGGGGGATGCGCTGGGGCGGCGCGACGAGGAGCGGGCGATCATGCGTCGGGTCAGCGAGTGGGCCGCCGACTGCCCTGACGAAACCCTCAACCTACTGCAGCTGGCCAAGGTCGCCGGGGTTTCCGTGCGCCAGTTGCAACAAGCCTTCAAGGGGTTCACCAACCTGCCACCGGCGCATTGGTTGCGCCTGCGTCGCCTGAACGGTGCGCGGCGGGACTTGCTGGTGGGAGACGCAACCGTGGCCGAGGTGGCGATGCGCTGGTCGTTCTGGCACCTGGGGCGGTTTTCCGAGAGTTATCGGCAGCTGTTTCGCGAACTGCCGAGCGAGACGCTCAAGCGGCGGCGGGCAAGCTAGGACAGTGCGGAAAACTTTGCTAGGGTGCCTTCGGCCGCTTTTGGGAGACCGGTATGGACACCGCGCAGACGCCCCGTTTCACCTACCAGAAAGTCCACCGCTACCTGAGCGCCTGGCTCGATGCCCGCGCACCGGAGCTGGCGCATCGGTTGCCCTCGCTGCGCGATGTCGCCCGGCACTTGAACGTCTCGCTGTCTTCCAGCAAACAGGCATTCGCCCTGCTCGAAGCCCAGGGGCGGATCCAGGCACGGCCCAAGGTCGGTTACTTCAGCGTGGCCGGGGCAGCCTCGTCGCGGCTGCCGCCTGCGCTCAGCCTGATCGACCGTCTGTATGCCAGCGCCCGGCAACCGGGCATGCTGGCCCTGAGCAGCGACTCGCCGACCATGCTGGCGTCCCTGGAGGGACCGTTGCTGAGTGTCGAGCGCGAGTTGCTGCGCCAGTTGCCCCGTGCCGACGCACCACCATTCGCACCTTTTGGCGAGCCGGCGCTGCGCGAGGCCCTGGCCCGCTGCTACAGCCGAGGTGTGGATGATCACTGGCAGGCCGACCAGGTGTTCGTCGGCGCCGATTGGCGCAGCGTGTTCGAGCTTGCGCTGCGCACACTGCTGCCACGGGGCGCCTGGGTGCTGGTCGAGTCGCCTTGCTCCTGGCTGGTCCTGCGGCTGCTGCAGGCGGCGGGGATGCAGATCGTCGAGGCGCCGCTCGGCACGGACGGTCGTTTCGATCTGCAGGCACTGACGCGACTATTCAGCGAAAAGCCGATCAGGGCGGCGGTACTGTCCTCGACCGTCAACATACCCCAGGGCGGCGTGATGCCGATCCAGGATAAACAGCACCTGTGTGCCCTGTTGGCCGAGCACCAGGCATGGCTGATCGAAAACGACAGTTATGGTGCGCTGTGTGAGGCTGCGACGGGCCAGCGCTACCGTGACCATGCCGACCCAGAGCGCTTGCTGGTGCTGGCCGGCTTCGACAAGTGCATCGGCGCAGAGGCGCCGTTCGGCTACCTGTTGTGCCGTGGCGCGACGCCGAGCCTGGCTCAAGCCTTTCTCGCCCAGGGCTTTCGCCTGCCGAGCTATCGGCAACAGGCCGTTGCCCGTTTGTTGAGCTCCGGACGCCTGGCTCGGCACCAGGGCCAGCTGATTCGGCATCTGGCACGCAGCCGGCAGCGCATGGCGCAGTTGCTTGAGCGCCATGCCGCCGACTGCCTGCGCCTGACGATGCCCGTGGCGGGCGCCACGTTCTGGTTGCAGGCGGTGCGCCCTGTGGACATGCAGGCCGTGTGCGAGCAATTGCTGGATCAGGGCGTGGTGATCGTGCCGGGGGCGTTGTTCAGCCAGGCCGGATACTGGCGCGATCATCTGCGCCTGAGCTTTACCGTCGATTGGCAGTTGGACATCGAAGCTGCGCTGGTCAAGCTGGCCCGGACCATCCGCCAGGCGCCTCAGCTGCCGTAGCAATGTTCGCGTTCAGGGAATTCACCCTGACGCACTTCGTTGGCATAGCGGGCGCAGGCCACGCGGATGACTGCCGACACGTCGGCGTACTGCTTGACGAACTTTGCCTTGCGCGGCCCGCTCAGCCCGAGCAGGTCCTCGCTGACCAGGATCTGGCCGTCGCAGGCCGGGGAGGCGCCGATGCCGATGCATGGCTGCCGGCTTTCTTCGCTGATGCGTCGGGCCAGCGGCTCGGCCACACCCTCGAGCAGCAGGCTGAAAGCGCCGGCGGCCAGGTTGGCAAGGGCATCGGCATGGATGGTCGCGGCGCTTTCCTCGGTGAGCCCCTGTGCCTTGTAACCGCCCAGGACATTGACGAACTGAGGCATCAGGCCGACGTGGGCCATCACCGGAATACCCCGCTCGACCAGGAACGCCACCGTGGCGGCCAGTGCGCGGTTGCTTTCCAGCTTCACCGCGTCGCAGCCGGTTTCGGCCAGCACCCTGGCGCAGCTGCGCAGTGCCTGTTCGGGCGACTCCTGGTAACTGCCGAACGGCATGTCGGCGATCACGCAGGCGTGCTGGGTACAGTCGACCACCGCGCGGGTGTGGCTGATGGTTTCGTCCAGGCGCATGGCCAGGGTCGAGCGCCGGCCGTAGGCGACCATCGCGGTCGAGTCACCCACCAGGATGAAGTCCACCAAGGGGTCGATCAAGCGAGCGATCGGCGTGCTGTAGGCGGTGAGGGCGACGATCTTCTGCCGGCCCTTCATGGCGGCCAGTTCAGGGACGGTCAGGCGACGGGTGTCGGGTTGCAGGCTCATCGGTACCTCCGGTTCGCTGGGGAGGTGCTCGATTATTCGTGCTCGGGGAGGGGATTCAAGATACAGGATCGGGCAGATTTGCGACCCAGTTGCGCATGGCCTGGCGACAATGTCATGTGCGGGAGCGGCTGAAGCCACTCCCGCAACAGGGTGTCAGGACACGAGGATCAGTTGCGATCCAGCCACACCGTCTGGGCGTTGGTGAACTCGCGCACGCCGAAGTGCGACAACTCACGGCCAAAGCCACTTTTCTTCACGCCACCGAACGCCACACGGGGGTCGGATGCGCAGTAACCGTTGATGAACACGCCGCCGGTGTCCAGCGCGGCGGTCATGCGCTCGGCCAAGGCATAGTCGGCGGTGTAGATGGTCGCGGCCAGGCCGAATTCGCTGTCGTTGGCCAGCGCCACGGCGTGGTCGGCGTCGCGGGCGCTGATGATCGCCGCCACCGGGCCGAACAGCTCCTGTTTGAACGCGGTCATGTCCGGGGTGACGTTGGCGAATACGGTCGGCTCGTAGAAGTTGGCCACGCCTTCGACCTTCTTACCCCCCAGCAGCAGGGTGGCGCCTTCGGCGAGGGTCGCCTGGACCTGCCCGTCGAGTTCATCGCGCAGGTCGTAGCGGGCCATCGGGCCGATGTAGGTGGCGTCGTCCAGCGGATTGCCGACGGTCAGCGCACGGGTGGCCTCGACGAATTTGTGGGTGAACGCCTCGACAATGCTTTCTTCGACAATCAGGCGTTTGGCGGCAGCGCAGACCTGGCCGGTGTTCTGGTAGCGGCCGATCACGGCGGCCTTCACCGCGGCATCGAGGTCGGCATCGGCCAGTACGATGAACGGATCGGAGCCGCCCAGCTCGAGCACGCACTTCTTCAGCGCGGCGCCGGCTTGCGCACCGATGGCCATGCCGGCGCGCACGCTGCCGGTCAAGGTGATGGCGGCGATGCGCGGGTCGTTGATGGCGCGGGTGACGCCGTCCGGGGTGACATTGAGCACCTCGAACACGCCCTCAGGCAGGCCGGCGCGTTTGAACAGGTCGGCCAGCAGGTAGGCGCTGCCCATCACGTTGGGCGCGTGCTTGAGCACGTAGGTGTTTCCCGCCAGCAGCGCCGGCACCGCGCCGCGCAGCACTTGCCAGACCGGGAAGTTCCACGGCATCACGGCGAGGATCGGGCCGAGCGGGCGGTATTCGATACGGGCCTTTTCGATCTGGGTCGGCTCCGGCGCCAGCATGGCCGGGCCGTGTTCGGCGTACCACTGGCACAGGCCGACACACTTGCTGACTTCACCACGAGCCTGGCTGATCGGCTTGCCGATCTCGCGGGCAATCATCTGCGCAAAGGCCTCGGCGTTGGCCTGCAGGGCCTGCCCGAGCGCGACCAGGTACTCGCTGCGCTGACCCAGCGACACTTGGCGCCACTGGCTGTAGCCTGCCTTGGCGCGTTGCAGCGCCGCGTCCAGTGCGGCGTCGGTGTCGAAGGCGTAATGGCCGATCTGTTCGCCGCTGTAGGGGTCGACGGAGATGGCGTGGGTCAGGCTGCTGATCTCGCTCATGGCAGGACTCTCATTGTTCTGATGGGGTGAGCGCAGACTAGTGGTGGCGCGCGTTAATGAAAACTGAATAATAATGAGCGAAACATTCACGTTTGGAGAATGACCGTGGACCTGGTGCAACTCGAGATGTTCAAGGCCGTGGCCGAGCACGGCAGCATCAGCGCCGCCGCCCAGCAGATCCATCGGGTGCCGTCGAACCTGACCACCCGCATCAAGCAGCTGGAGGAGGACCTGGGCGTCGAGCTGTTCATCCGCGAGAAGAGCCGCCTGCGCCTGTCGCCGGCCGGCTGGAACTTCCTCGAGTACACCCGGCGCATCCTCGACCTGGTACACGAGGCGCGGCTGACCGTGGCGGGGGAGGACCCGCAGGGCACTTTTGCCCTGGGTTCGCTGGAAAGCACCGCCGCGGTGCGCATCCCGGCCTTGTTGGCGGCTTACAACCAGCGCTACCCGAAGGTCGACCTGGACCTGTCCACCGGGCCGTCGGGGACCATGCTCGAAGGGGTGTTGTCCGGGCGCCTGGTGGCGGCTTTCGTCGATGGACCGGTACTGCACCCGACGCTGGAAGGCATGCCGGTGTTCGAGGAAGAGATGATGGTCATCGCACCGCTCAACCACCCGCCCGTGACCCGTGCCCGCGATGTCAACGGCTCGAGCATCTACGCTTTTCGCGCCAACTGCTCATACCGCCACCATTTCGAAAGCTGGTTCGTCCATGACCAGGCGGTGCCGGGCAAGATCCACGAGATGGAGTCGTACCACGGCATGCTCGCCTGCGTCAGCGCAGGCGCAGGCCTGGCGATGATGCCGCGCAGCATGCTCGACAACATGCCGGGGTGCAGCACGGTCAGCGCCTGGCCGATGGCCGAGGACTTCCGCTACCTGAAGACCTGGCTGGTGTGGCGGCGGGGCACGGTGTCGCGCAGCTTGAGCATGTTCATCAAGTTGCTGGAAGAGCGTCGTGAACTGCCCTCGGCTTGAAGGGCAGCGCCACGCGGACTAACGGTGCGTCGACAGGCGAACCCGAGCCCCGGAAAACCCTCCAAACTGTGTAGACCATCCCTCCCAGGGAGGAATGCATCATGCACACTCATCATTACGGTTTTTGCGCCGCGCTGTTGCTGGCATTGGCCATGCCTTGGAGCCTCGCGGCGGCCACCGACCTGAATACCCCCATCGATCCGCAGGGCGTGCAATTGCAGCCCCAGGAACAGAACGGCATCCGCTACCTGCAGGGCGGTATCGGCCAGGATGAAGCCGATGCCCTGCGCCGTACACCCGGCTACGACCTGCACATCACCCTCTCGACCGGTGCCGAAGGCAAGTTCCAGAGTGGTGCCGCGGTGGATATCCAGTCGGCCCAGGGCCAGTCGGTACTGACGTTGCAGGACGTCGGCCCGTTGATCTTCGTGCAGTTGCCCCCCGGGCACTACCGCGTCGTCGGCAATGCCGAGGGCCAAACGGTGCAGCAGCAGGTGACGGTGGACGGCAAGGTGCCGGCGCGGGTTGATCTCAACTGGCGCTGAGGGCCAGTCCGGTAAAAGTCTCTTGGGTGCGAGGCGATCGACCGAGTGAGGGCCGCCAAGGGTCCGCCTGTGGTTTTGCAGCGCCTGTGAGATCGAGCGCCGCCCGCGCGGCGCATCGCGGATGAATCCGCTCCTACATTTGTTGCAACGTGCCGAATCTGTCAGGCCATGGTTGCCAGCCTTGGCGCAGGGCGCAAGACAGGTGGGGCGCCGGCAATGCCCACCGAGAAATCGCGTCAAGCACACAAGAGTTACAACCATGGCCTATCAGACATGGCCACGTTGCAACAAATGTAGGAGCGGATTCATCCGCGATGCGCCGCGTGGGCGGCGCTCGATCTGATAGGCGCAGTAGTCTTATCGGCGAGCACGAAGACGCGCAATACAACTGAACCCTTGGATGGAGCGCAGTGTCCTTAACCAATAGTGGCAAATCACTTTCCACTATCAGTACATTCTGACAATAATCAAAGAAGTATTACCGCTTGTAACCCTTGCACAATCTGGGTTGCCAATGCAGGAAGAACGAGGGGCGTAGCCTCCATTGACGCAGGAACGCGCATCTCGCGGCCCTGCCCGTGAAGACCATCAGGAGAAAGTCATTGATGAAAACCCGTCTCGCCACAACGTTGGCCGCGGCCGTGCTGGCGTTCGCCGGCGCCAACCTGGCCCAGGCCGCGCAGGTGTCCGCTGCCGTGGGTGCTACTGGCCAAGGCGACATGACCTACCGCATCGGCCTGTCCTTCGACTGGGACAAGAAATGGCTTGAGAGCGGCACCGGCCATCTGACCGGATACTGGGATGCGGCCTACACCTACTGGGAAGGTGGCGAGGCCAGTGGGGCCCACTCGCTGTCGATCAGCCCGGTGTTCGTCTATGAATTCAGTGGCTTTACCTACACCCCGTTCATCGAGGCGGGTATCGGCCTGGCGGCGTTCTCCAAGACCGACGTGGGCGACCAGCGCCTGGGCTCGTCGGTGAACTTCGAGGACCGGATCGGTTTCGGCCTGAAGCTGCCTGCGGAGCAGAAGATCGGCATTCGCGCCATGCACTACTCCAATGCCGGGCTGAAGCAGCCTAACGACGGGATCGAGTCGTACTCGCTGTTCTACAGCAAAGCGTTCTGAGTCCACGCAAGCTACCGATCGAGGGGCAGGTCTGCTCCCGCACTGCGGGAGTGGGCTTGCCCCTCGATGGCATTCAGCGCACCGCCTTGATCGCCAGCACATTACACAGCGGATGCTCCAGCACATGCGCTGTGGTGCCGCCGAGAAACGCCTGCAACGCATCGTGTCGGTGATTGCCCATGACGATCACATCTACCCGGTGCGCGGCGATGTATTGGGTGATCGCCTTGACCGCCGGCCCTTCGAGGAAGTGGCGGCGTTCGAGGTCGATCTGGTAGTGGTCGCCCAGGCGGTTGAACGCCGTACGCTGGGCCGTGCGCACGCTGGTATCGAAGCCGGGCATGGTCACGGTGCCGGCGCCGAAGTCGGCGATATGGGTCCTGGCCGCATCGCACACATGCAACAGGTGAAGTTCGGCGTTGCACTGCAGGGCCAGGGCGTGGGCGCTGCGGATCACCGCGTCGTCCAGGTGCTCGCCGGCGCCATGGCTGTTGAGGTCGACTGCGGCGGCGATCTGTCGGGGCAGGGGCAGGCGGATGTCGCTGACCAGGTGCACCGCCACCGGGCTGTCCTTGAGCAGTTGCCAGTCCAGCGGGGTGACCAGCAGGCGCTTGAGGATGGGTTCGTGCTGCACGTCCTTGACCAGCAGGTCGCAGCCCAGCCGTTCGATCTGCTCCAGCACGCTGCCCAGCGAATCTCGGGTCAGCAGCAGTTCGGTAGAGACATCCAGGCCGGCATTGCGCAGTTGCTCGGCCTCGTCGGCCAGCCATTGGCGGTTGTCCTCGAGCAGGCGTTCGCGCTCGCGGCTGTCGCTCATCAGGCCGAAGGTATCGACATCGTCGACGAAGACATTGAGGTCCAGCAGTGCCCCGCTGGACTCGGCCAACGCTGCGGCGCGCTGCAGGGCAGGCGTATGGCGCATCTGCGGGCCGAGCATGACCAACAATCGCTTGAACTGGCTCATCTCACACCTCCACGTGTGGCAGCCCCCTGTTCAGTCTAGACCCGCCGCCGCTGAAGTCCGCTGGAGCGACGACGGGTCATGCCTCAATGCGGTGCGCGCGGGATGGTCTTGAGCAGGTCTTCCGGGCTGATGTGCCCGACCACCTGGGCCACCGCGCTGCCTGGGGTCGGCAGGTCGATGATATGGCTCTTCATCTTGCCGATCACATGCATCTCGCAGGGTTTGCAGTCGAACTTCAGGGTGAGCACTTCATCGCCCTGGATCAGCTGCATCGGCGCAACCTTGGTGCGCACGCCGGTCACACCCTTGGCCTGCTTGGGGCACAGGTTGAAGGAGAAACGCAGGCAGTGCTTGGTGATCATCACCGGCACCTCGCCGTGTTCTTCATGGGCCTCGTACGCCGCATCGATGAGTTGCACACCATGGCGATGGTAGAAGTCGCGGGCCTTCTGGTTGTAGACGTTGGCCAGGAATGACAGGTGCGACTCGGGGTACACCGGCGGTGGCGTGGTCTCGGCCTTGCGCCCGCCACGCGGGTGGGCCTTGATCCGCGCTTCGGTCAGTGCCTCGATGGCCTCGCGACGCAGGGCCTTGAGCTGCGAGTTGGGAATGAAGAACGCTTGGGGCGCATCGAGTTCGATAGCGTCGGCGTGGTACATCGTGGTACCCAACTGGCCGAGCAGGTCGTGCAGTTGCTCGAGCGCCTGTTCCGGCTTGTTGGCGGCACCGAACGGGCCGTCCAACGCGACCTGCACGCTGACGCCTTCCTCGCTGCTGAGGGTCAGCATCAGGCGCTGCTCACGCAGCACGGCATGCCATTCGACAGCCACCCGGCGCTCGGACGACGTACGTAGCAGCGCCTGTTGCCAGTTGTGGTCGAGGTTGCGCGACAGCGGATGGTTGGGGCGTAGCTTGTACAGGCCCTCAGGCATCTCGTTTGGCTCGACGCGGTAGCGGTAGCGCTTCTGGCCGTCCTCCTCGGATTCGCTTTTCAGCTCGGCGATGTTGGCTCGGAAACCCACGACTTCACGCTTGACCAGCACGTTGAGGCCGTCGCCGTTGGTCAGCGGTACATCGGTAGTCACCAGCATGTCGCGCTTGCCGACTTTCTCGACCACGCCCACTGGCAGGCCAGTGAAGGTTGGGGAGTCGAAGGCGCCGATGTCGATCTTGCGGTCGCTGACGAAGTAGTCGGTGCTGCCGCGGTGGAAGGTCTTGTCCGGATCCGGCACGAAGAAGTGTTCGGTGCGGCCACTGGAGGCGCGAGCCAGCTCGGGGCGGTCCTCGAGGATGGCGTCGAGCTCCTTGCGGTAGTGGGCGGTGATGTTCTTCACATAGCCCATGTCCTTGTAACGGCCTTCGATCTTGAACGAGCGCACGCCGGCATCGACCAGGTCGCGCAGGTTGGCGGTCTGGTTGTTGTCCTTCATCGACAGCAGGTGCTTCTCGAAGGCTACCACGCGGCCCTGGTCGTCCTTGAGGGTGTACGGCAGGCGGCAGGCCTGGGAGCAGTCGCCACGGTTGGCACTGCGCCCGGTCTGGGCGTGGGAGATGTTGCACTGGCCGGAGAAGGCCACGCATAGCGCGCCATGGATGAAGAACTCGATGGCGGCGTCGGTCTCGGCGGCGATGCTGCGGATCTGCTGCAGGTTCAGCTCGCGGGCCAGCACCAGCTGGGAGAAGCCGGCCTGGTCGAGGAACCTGGCCCGCTCCAGGGTGCGGATATCGGTCTGGGTGCTGGCATGCAGCTCGATCGGCGGGATATCCAGCTCCATCACCCCCAGGTCCTGCACGATCAGCGCATCGACACCGGCATCGTACAGCTGGTGGATCAGCTTGCGCGCAGGCTCCAGCTCGTTGTCGTGGAGGATGGTGTTGATGGTGGTGAACACGCGGGCATGGTAGCGCCGGGCGAACTCGACCAGTTCGGCGATTTCGCTGACCTCGTTGCAGGCGTTGTGGCGCGCGCCGAAGCTTGGGCCGCCGATGTAGATGGCGTCGGCGCCGTGCAGGATCGCCTCGCGGGCGATGCTCACGTCGCGGGCAGGGCTGAGCAGTTCCAGGTGGTGCTTTGGAAGGGACATGTCGTTATAGGTTCGGGCTGTCACGGTAAGGCGGGCATTGTAGCGGTGAAACGGCCACACGGCACCCTCGGAGTGCCGTGTGGCCGTTAATCGCGGAGGAGGCTGATCAGCCCTTGGCCGCCATCGCCGTCACTTCCACCCGCATCCCCTCGAACGCCAGGGAAGCCACACCCACCGCAGCCCGCACCGGCCACGGTTTTTTGAAGAACCGCTGGTATACCTCGTTGAACGCGGCACGGTCGGCCATGTCAGTCAGGTAGATGGTCAGGTGCAACACCCGGTCCATCGAGCTGCCTGCGCGCTCCAGGGCAACTTTCAAAGCCTGCAGGGTGCATTCGCACTGGGTGGTGATGTCGCCCAGCTCGAGGCTGCCGTCGGCCTGCACGGGGATCTGGGTGCTGACCAGGATGCCGTTGTATTCGGCAACGTCCGAGGAGATCGAGTCGGCGTCCGGGTCGGGGGTGTAGATGATGTCGCTGTGTGCCATGGGGTTTCGCCTTGCAACGGAAGGAAACCGCCAAGCCTACGCGAGCGGGCAGGGATGGTCGAGGCAGGGCGGTCGGTCGCGGGCATTTGAAATACCTGGCCGGGACCGGCAGAATCGCGCCCCGACCCGGCCACAGGCGCCGGGCCCTGGTCGTGAAAAGAGGCTTGCGTTGAACGAACACACATTGTCCATGCGCCTGGAGCGCGTGGCAGCCCATGTGCCGGCGGGTGCGCGACTGGCCGACATTGGCTCGGACCATGGCTACCTGCCGGTGGCGCTGGCGCGTCGGGGCGCGATTGTCGCGGCCGTGGCCGGCGAAGTGGCGCTGACGCCGTACCAGGCCGCACAGCGCACCGTGCGCGACAATGGCCTGGAAGACCGCATCACCGTGCGCCATGCCAGTGGCCTGGCAGCCATCGAGCCAAATGATGGCATCACCGCAGTCAGTATCTGCGGCATGGGTGGCGAAACCATTCGCGACATCCTCGAGGCCGGCAAGCAGCACCTGGGCGGCCATGAGCGGTTGGTCTTGCAACCCAACGGCGGTGAACAGGTGCTGCGCCAGTGGCTGATGGACAACGACTATCGGATCGTCTGCGAGGAAGTGTTGCGGGAAAACCGTTTCGACTACGAAATCATTGTCGCCGAACGTGCCGATTCCGTCAGTTATACCGCCGAGCAGCTGTACTTCGGCCCGCTGCTGATGCAGGCGCGCAGCCCGGCGTTCCTGTTCAAGTGGCAACGCATGCTGCGCCAGAAACACCAGACCCTGGCCAACTTCGCCCGGGCGCGCCAGCCAGTGCCCGAGGACAAGGTGCGCGATATCACCCGCCAGACGCAGTGGATTACCGAGTTGCTGGCGTGAGGCGCCTCACCTTGGGTTGACCACGTTGGCTGGCACCTTCAGCACCAGCACGGCGCCCAGCACGATAGCCACGGCCAGTACCTGCAAGGCCAGGCCCGGGCTGGCGGTGCTGTCGCGCATCCAGCCGATCAGATAAGGCGCGGCGAACGAGGCGATACTGCCGAACGAGCTGATCATGGCGATGCCGGCGGCCTGGGTGCTGCCCGCCAGGAAGGCCGGCGGCAGTTGCCAGAACATCGGCAGCGCGGCGCTGGCGCCCATGCCCGCGACCACCAGCCCGCTCATCACCAGCCAAGCGTCGTCCGGTGCCCATCCGGCCAGGGCGATGCCGGCGGAGGCCATCAGTAACGGCCCGCACAGGTGCCAGCGGCGTTCGCGGTGACGGTCGGACGAGCGTCCGCAGCCGAGCATGAACAGACAACCGGCCAGATAAGGGATGGCGCTGAGCAGGCCGACCTGGCCATCGCTGCCGATGCCGGCGCCGTGGATCAGGCTGGGCATCCAGAAGGCCAAGGTGTTGACTGCCAGCATCACCGCGAAATAGATCGCCACCAGCAACCAGACATGGGCGTCGCCCAGCAGCCCGCGCATCGAGTCGATCGGCTTGTGCCGTTCCTCGCGGGCCATTTCCTCGCGCATTGCATGCTTCTGATCGGCGGTGAGCCAAGCCACCTGCTCGAAACTGTCCGGCAGGGCCTTGAGCACCACCAGCCCGAGCAGCACCACCGGCAGCCCCTCGATCAGGAACATCCACTGCCAGCCCCTCATGCCGCCCTGATCGTGAAACGCCTGCAGGATGCCGCCGGACAACGGCCCGCCGACCACTCCGGCCAAGGGCACGGCGATGGCGAACAACGCCGTGATCTGGGCACGGCGCCGGGCCGGATACCAGCGATTGAGCACCACGAGGATGCCGGGGAAGAAACCGGCCTCGGCCACTCCCAGCAGGAAGCGCAAGGCATAGAACCCGGCGGCGTCCTGTACCCACATCATGCCGGTCGATAACAGCCCCCAGATCACCATCAGGGTGGCGATCCAGCGCCGCGGACCGACCCGTTCCAGGGCCAGGTTGCTGGGCACGCCGAACAGTGCATAGGCGATGAAGAACAGGCCGGCGCCCAGGCCGTAGACAGTGTCGGAAAAGCCCAGGTCGGCGCTCATCTGCATCTTGGCGAAGCCGATGTTGATGCGGTCCAGGTGGGCGAACAGGTAGCACACCAGCAACAGCGGCATCAGCCGCCAGGTGATGCGGGCGTGAGTTGCGTCGCAGGCGCGCACGGACGGGGCCGTGGAGGTATCGATCGTATTCATGGTCCGGGACGTTCTTGTTGTTGTCCCGGCAGATCATGCGGCGCCGTGTCAGGCGGGCAAATGCACTTTCAGCAAGATGGCTGGTATTTTTGCCACGGGGTTACAGCTGCGAGCAGTTGCCCATCTGGCGGTAGTCCACTTCGCGGGTCTGGCCCTGGTGGTCGACGTAGACCATGTGTGCGGTGCCGACCTGGCAATCGGCGTCGTTGCTGGCCGGAGTGATCGAAATGACCTTGGCGATGTCCAGCGGCATGCCGTATTCGTAGGTGCTGGGGCTGTTGTCGGCGAAGGCGCCGAACGAGGCGAGGGTGGCGCTGAGGGCGAGCAGGGCAATCGAACGTTTCATGACAGGTACCTCATTTATTGCGGATAGCTAATGATCCATTCATTTGTGTTTCACAATAAATGGGCTATCCCGTGATAGATTCCTGCCTTTCATGTATGAATGAGAGTGCCTGCCCATGGACATGCTGCATGCGATGCGAACCTTCGCCCGGGTAGTGGAGTGCGGCAGTTTCGCCGGGGCGGCCCAGGCCCTGGATATTTCCGCCGCGCAGGTGTCGCGGATCGTCGCCGAGCTCGAGAACCAGCTGCAGACCCGCCTGCTGCATCGCACCACCCGGCGCCTGCGCATGAGCGAGGCGGGTGAGCGCTTTCTCGAGCGCACCCGGCAGATCATGCTGCTCACCGAAGAGGCGGTGGACGAGGCGCGCGGCGCCCACCTCACACCCCGTGGCCGCCTGCGCTTTCACTGCACCCATGGCCTGGGGCTGTTGATGATGCCGCTGGTGGCGCGCTACAACGCGACCTGCCCGGAAGTGGTGATGGAACTGACCCTGTCGCAGCGCAACCCCGACCCGCTGGCCGAGGGGCACGACGTGGTGATCACCATCGGCCAGGGCCTGCCGGACTCACAACTGATCGCCATCCCGCTGGGCAGCATCCACAGCATCCTGTGCGCCTCCCCGGATTACCTTGCCCGTCACGGCGTACCCGAGCGCCCCGAGGACTTGCACGGGCACGTCTGCCTGCGCACCGTCGACCCGCTGTTCGAGGAGGACTGGTCGTTCGAAGGCCACCCCGATAATTGCGTGATCGTGCCCCAGGACACCTTCCTCACCAACGTCGCGGACGCCATGCTCAAGGCCACCGAGCTGGGCATGGGGGTCGGCCTGCTGCCGTACTACTCGGCGAGCCAGGCGATGCAGGAGGGGCGCCTGTGCCGGTTGCTGGCGCCGCATCGGCTGCGCCAGCGCGAGATCTATGCGATCTATCCATCACGGCATTACCTGGACGCCAAGGTGCGTACCTGGTTGGACTTTCTCAAGGAGCAGCTGCCGTTGTTGTTTGCCGAGCACCAGCGCGTGGTGGACGAGCCCCGATACTGGCGGTGAAGGCCGTGCGCTTCGCGGGTCACCGGCTGTCCTGATCCTCGGCGCTGCCACCAGAAGCCCCGGCGCCGCTGCCGGTGGCTTCTCCGGTACTGTTGGAGCCGCCAGCGGCACCGTCGGCGGCGTCAGAGTCGGTACCGGTGTCACTGCTGTCGTTATCCTTGCCACCGGGGCTGTTTACGCTGCTGCCTTCACCAGCGGTCTTGCCTTGCTCGGAAGTGTGCTCTTTGTGCGTGCCGCTCCCGTTCATGTCGGTGGCCGCGAGGACGAGGGGGGCGGTGCTGCCCAGCATCAGGGCCAGCAGCAAGGCGAGGGGGCGTGGATTGACCATGATGAATCTCCTGTCGGATGACTGTCATGGTTGGGCTATCACGACAGCGCCAAGGTGCCCGTCAAGCGACGGGCGGTCCTTGGCGTCAGGCGTCAGTGGGCGTCAGGACGAGGCGCCTGTTGGCCCGGCATGGCATCCATCGCCTCCAGCGTCGGGTGCTCCTGCGCCGCGTGCATCAGGTCTTCGGTCACCCGTAGTTCCGCGCCGGTTGGCGAGAAGGTCGCGGTCGGCGCGAACGGCGCCGGGTGCTCCGGTGCCGGGCGCTTGCCGCGACGCCACAGGAAGAACCCGACCATGGCCAGGTTGATCACGGCGAAGGCCCAGAATAGCCCGACTTCGCCGTAGGCGGTCATCATCGGCGAAATGGCCAGTGGGGCCATGGCCGAACCCAGCGAGTTGATCAGCAGCAGCCCCTGGATCATCGGCACCAGCGCGTCGGCCGGGGCGCGGTCGGCGGCGCTGCTGACGGCCACCGGGTACAGCGCGAACACGCCGCCGCCGAGCAGGAACAGCAGTGCCGGCAGCAACACGGTGTCGGCTGGCAGCAGCACGATCAATACCGACAGCACGGTACACAGGGCGGCCAGGGCGATCAGCACGTCCTGGCGATCCTTGCGGTCGGACCAGCGCCCGACCGGATACTGCAGCAGCATGGCGCCGAGGATCACCCAGGCCATCATGTCGCCGGTCTCGCCGACGTCCAGGCCGATGCGTTGCAGGTACAGCGGCAGCAAGGCATAGATACCGGCGATGGCGACCCCCGAGCCGAAGCAGCCGACCAGCCCGGTCGGCGCCACGCCCAGCAGTTGCCGCGGCTTGAGCGGCTCGACCTGATCCAGCAGTGGCGATACCCGGGGCAGGATCACGATCGGCAGCACCGACAGCGTGGCGAGCATGCCGGCGACCATGAAAGGCGCGGTCTCGCCCCAGCCAGTGACCTCGCCCAAGGCGGCCTGGGCGATCACCCCGGCACCGTAGAAGGCGATCATGTACAGCGCCAGCAGACGCCCACGGATCTTTGCGTCACCGGCCAGCAGCAGCCAGCTCTCGATCACCAGGAACACGCCGACCGCCGCCCAGCCGTTGACCAGCCGCAGCACGAACCACCAGGTGGTGTCGTAGAACAGGCCTTGCAGCAGGATGGTCGCGCCGATCAAGGCGGCGAAGCTGCTGTAGGCACGGATATGACCGATGCGCAGGATCAGCCGGTCGTTGAAGATCGCGCCCAGGGTCAGGCCGATGAAGTAGGCCGAGGACACCACGCCGATCATGGTCGCCGATTCGCCGGCGGCGCCCAAGCGCAGGGTGGTCAGGGAAGACAGCACGCCATTGCCCAGGGCAATGATGAACAGGCCTAGCAGGGGGGCCAGCGCCATCGCCAGCAAACGCACAGACATAGTTACCTCAAGGTTGAAAAGCGCTCAGAAGCACCTTTTCGGCTGCACGTGCCGGACGGCGACGTACAGTGCGGCCTGGGCGGGATGCGAGCTTGGCAAGAGTCAACCGCGGGGCCTGTTGGGTGAAGGCCGGGCGGGGCGGTTGAGCCTGTGGCACATGCGCGATGTGTGAGGCACGGACGCGGTCTTTGCGGGGGCTTGCCACCGGTTGGGGCGACGGGCGAAAAGGAGGCGGGATTTTACGGCCTGCACAGGATTTGCCAAGAGGGAAAAGGCTGCGACGAGAGGCCGCAGGGGTCAGGCCGTTTTGCTAGCGACCAGCAGCAGGGATTGCGGCACCTGGCTCTGCGGATGTTGTGGCTCCTGCAGTTCGACCAGGTTGAAGCCCGCCAGCTCCAGTGCCTTCAGCCAGCTGCCGAGGGTGCGGAAGTACCATGGCATCGGGCGCCAGTCGCCGGCGAACCCGACGAATGACTCCTCGCGCCAGCCATCCTGGTAGTTGCCGGCGGCTGCCGTCCAGGGGTGCAGGGTCTGGATCAGCAGCGTGCCGTCGGGCCGCAGCAGATCCCGCATGGTGGTGAGCAGGGGAATGATGTCTTGCTGCAGCAGGGCGAAGTTGGCGCAGATCAGCTCATGATCGTGGCCGATGCCCGGCACGCCTGCGATCACTTGTTCATAGCTGGCCAGGTGGACCTGCGCCGAACCCGCTTCGCGTGCGGCGGCGACCAGGGTCGCATCGCCATCCACCCCGACCGCGTCGATGCCCCTTGCGGCCAGGGCACGGAGCAGCCAACCCTCGCCGCAGCCCAGATCCAGCACCCGACCGGGCTGGCGGCCGAGCACGGCCAGGAGTATCGCCTGGTCGGTGACCTGGCGGCGGGACTCGATGGCGCCGGAGCGTACGGCTTCGATCCAGGCCTGGGCGTTGTGCTGCCAGCTGTCCAGCAATAGGTCGGTAACCATGGTAATGCTCGGGGTCTAGTGTGGCTGTAGCATAGGCCAGTCTTGTGCGCGTGCCCCTTTGCTCTGCACACTGGCGCCTCTGGGAAGGAGCATGGCATGGCACTTGCGAAAGCGGATTTCACCACGCGCCTGCTGGTTGACGCGGGTATCGGCCCCGGCATGCGCGTGCTCGATGTCGGTTGCGGCAGTGGCGAGGTGAGTTGGCTGCTGGCCGGCCTGGTAGGCGACGACGGCGCGGTGGTGGGTATCGACCGGGCGGCCGGCGCCCTGGAGATCGCGCGCCAGCGTGACAGCCGCAAAGGGGCGGCGGTGCCTGAGTTCGTGGCTGCCGAACTGTGTGCGTTGCCCGCGACCCTGGGGTTGTTCGACGCCATCGTCGGGCGACGGGTACTGATGTACCAGGCGGACCCGGTCAAGGCGTTGCGCGCATTGGCGCGGCCCCTGCTGCCTGGCGGGCTGATGATCTTCCAGGAGCACGATGGCAGCCTGGCCCCGGCCAGCCAGGCGTCATTCCCGTTGCACCACAAGGCCCAGCAATGGTTGCGGCGCATGCTTGCCCATGAGGGGGCGGACTTGCAGATCGGCTTCAACCTGCACCGTGTGTTCAGCGAGGCGGGGCTGATGGTCGAGGACCTGCGTGCCGAATGCCTGGTGCAGACGCCCGACAACGCCTATCCGCTGGGCGAGATCATCCGCGCTTGCCTGCCGCGGATCATCGCCCATGGCGTGGCCACGGCGCGGCAGGTGGGGATCGACACATTGCAGGCGCGGTTGGATAGCGAGCGTCGACAGTCGCAGGCTATCTACATCGGCGATGTAGCCTTCGGTATTTGCGCGCGCAAGCGTTGAATCATGTAGTTTCCTTGCGTTAGGGGTCAGTGGTTGCTGGATCAATTCGGTACAGCTTTTGTAATAGTTTTGCGCTATCAGAAAATTCTGCTTCGATTGTAGGATCGTCGTCCCTAATTGTTATCAAGGTCCCTATGAGCACCTTCGCGGAGCCCCCCAGTCCCTGGCCTTCCCGGCCTTCCTTCCCCCGTCCTCGTGACGCATCCCCTGTGAGTACCCGCTAATGGAATGGCTAGCCGACCCCACGGCCTGGCTGGGCCTGTTGACGCTTATCGTCCTCGAGCTGGTGCTGGGTATCGACAACCTGGTGTTCATCGCCATCCTTGCCGACAAGCTGCCGCCGCACCAGCGCGACCGCGCCCGGGTGATCGGCCTGTCGCTGGCGTTGATCATGCGCCTTGGCCTGCTGGCCAGCATCTCGTGGATGGTGACCCTTACCGCGCCGCTGATCGAGGTGTTCGGCAAGACCTTCTCCGGCCGTGACCTGATCATGCTGTTCGGTGGTGTGTTCCTGTTGTTCAAGGCCACCATGGAGCTGCACGAACGCCTCGAGGGCCATGTCGCCCAGAGCGGCGGCGTGACCCGTCATGCCGCGTTCTGGCCGATCGTGGCGCAGATCGTCGTGCTGGATGCGGTGTTCTCGCTGGATGCGGTGATCACGGCCGTGGGCATGGTCGAGCATTTGTCGGTGATGATGATCGCGGTGATCTTCTCCATCGGCATCATGATCGTCGCCAGCAAGCCGTTGACCCGTTTCGTCAACGCCCACCCGACAGTGATCATGCTGTGTCTGGGCTTCCTGATGATGATCGGCTTCAGCCTTACTGCCGAAGGCCTGGGCTTCCATATCCCCAAAGGCTACCTGTACGCGGCCATCGGCTTCTCGCTGCTGATCGAGCTGTTCAACCAGCTGGCCCGTGCCCGCCGCAAGCGCAGTGTGCAGCAGCACCGGCCGCTGCGTGAGCGTACCGCCCATGCCGTGCTGCGCCTGATGGGCGGGCGCCGGGTGGAGGCTGACGAGGTGGGCGAGGAAATCGCCGACCTGGTCGAGGGTGGCGAAGAACAGGTGGTGTTCGATCGCCGTGAGCGGGTGATGATCAGCGGTGTGCTGAACCTGGCCGAGCGGCCGATCCGCACGGTGATGACGGCGCGGGCCAAGGTCGATGCCATCGACCTGTCGCAGCCGGCCGAAACCATCACCCAGGCGCTGGTCAACTCGCCGTACTCGCGCCTGCCGCTGATCCGTGAAGGTCGCATCGAAGAACCGCTGGGCTTCGTGCACAAGAAGGAGCTGCTCAAGGAGCTGCTGTCCGGCAGCCAGCCCGACCTGGAAGCCCTGGCCCGTGCGCCGCTGAACCTGCTGGAGAGCTTCAGCATCCTCAACGCCCTGGAGCAGATGCGCGGGCAGTCGACGCACATCGCCTTCGTGGTCAACGAGTTCGGTGACTTCACCGGTGTGCTGACCATGACCGACATTCTCGAGTCGATTGCCGGCGAGCTGCCGGACGCAAGCGAGGTGGAGGGGCCTGGCGTGGTCGAGGAGGCGGGTGGTTTCGTCGTCAGCGGTGCCTTGAACCTGGCCCAGGTCCAGGCGCGCACCGGCTTTGCCGCCCGTGCCACCGAGGATTACCAGACCCTGGCGGGCCTGGTGATGAGCCTGCTGGACCGCTTGCCGGTGGTGGGCGATCACCTGGCCTGGAATGGCTGGACCATGACCGTGGTGGCGGTGGAGGAGCGCCGGGTCCGCCAGGTACGCCTTACACCGAACGCCGACGCTGGCGCAGCAGGTGCTTGAAGCCTTCGAGCACCAGCACCAGCACGGCGGCCCAGATCGGCAGGTAGGTCAGCCACTGGTCGGGGCCGATGGTCTCGCCCAGTAGCAGGGCCACGCCCACCAGCAGCACCGGCTCGACGTAGCTGAGCAGGCCGAACAGGCTGAACGGCAGCAGGCGGCTGGCCAGCACGTAGGCGATCAGGGCGCAGGCGCTGATCGCCCCGAGCAGTGGGATCAGGCCGTACAGGCCTGGATGCTCGACCAGGTCGTTTGCCGACAGCGGGCCCTGGATGACGAAGTACAGGGCCCAGGGCAGTAACAGGCACATGTCGCACCACAGGCCGCCCAGGTGGTCGGTGCGGCAACGCCGGCGCAGGACGAAGTAGATCGGGTAGCCGATCATCACCACCACGGTTTCCCAGGCAAAGCTGCCGTGCTGGTACAGTTCGTGGCCAACCCCCAGCGCGGCAAAGCTCACCGCGACCTTCTGCAGGCGCGACAGGCGCTCGCCATAGACCACGCGCCCGGTCAGCACCATGGCCAGCGGCAACAGGAAGTAGCCCATCGATACCTCCAGGCTGCGCCCGTGCAGCGGCGCCCAGAGGAACAGCCACAACTGCACGCCCATCAACCACGAGGTGCCGACCATGCCGAGCAACAGCAGCGGCGTGCGGCGCACCCGCCCGAGCAGCTCGCCGACCCGCTTCCAGTCCCTGGATGCCAGCATGAACAACGTCAGGCAGGGCAGGGTCAGCAGGGTCCGCCAGCCGAAGATTTCCTCGCCGTCCAGGGGCTTGAGGAAGGAGGTATAGAAGTACATCACAGCGAACAGACAGGACGCCATGACCGACGAAACAATGCCTTTTGACACGAATGCCTCGGAAAACGGGAAGTGAGCGGGTGATTCAGCCGCGCATGATCTCAGGGGCACCGTCTTGCGGCAACTGCGAGCTGCCCGGGCGGGCGGCCAGGGCCAGCAGCAGTTCGCTGGCGGGCATGGGGCGGGCGAACAGGTAACCCTGCTGGAAGTCCACGCCATGGCGCGCGAGGTAGTCGCGCTGCACCTCGGTCTCCACGCCTTCGGCGACGATGCCCAGGGCCAGCTTGGCCGACAGTTCGATGATGGTGTCGAGAATGTGCTGGGACAGGGCGTCACCGCCGATCATGGCGACGAAGCTCTGGTCGATCTTCAGGTAGTCGACGTTGAACTGGCGCAGATAGTTGAGGCTGGATTGGCCGGTGCCGAAGTCGTCCAGGGCGATCATCACGCCCATGGCGTGCAATTTCTCGAACAGGTCAAGGGTTACCGGAGTCGGTTCGATCAGCTTGCGCTCGGTCAACTCCAGGGTCAGTACCACCCGCCCGGGCGGGAAGTGCTGGAGGAAGGTCTGGCAGTCATCGAGCAGGCCCAGGTCGCGGCAGTGGTCGGCGGTAATGTTGATGCCGATGTGAAAACCGTCCTCGAGCAACGCCGCGTGCGGCGCCAGGGCCTGGGCCGTGCGCAGCATCATGCCGCGGGTCATGGCGACGATCTGGCCGCTGTGCTCGGCGTAGGGGATGAACAGGTCGGGGCGCACCAGGCCTTCGCGGGGGTGCTGCCAGCGCATCAGTACTTCGACGCCGGCCCATTGGTAATCACCCTTGCGCACCACCGGTTGGAAGTACGGCAGGAACTCGCCGGCCTCCAATGCCCTGGCCAGTTCGGCACGGGGCGAACTGGCACGGCGGATCTGCCAGCGACAGGCGCCCCCGGCCACCGCTCCCAGCACCAGCAGCAGGCTCAACAGCGCAGGATAGCGTGAGCGCATCAGCTCGCCGGGCTTGTCGGGGCCAAAACCGCCGTGCACGCTGAACGGGTAGTGCGTGGAAGAGAACGTCACCGGCGCGCTGGCCGCAACCGGCGGCGTGCCGGCCCGCACCCGGCCGTCGGCGCCCATCCAGTGGTTGCCGACCTGCACTTGCAACTGGCCGTCCTTACCGATCAGGCGCAGGGCCGTGAGCAGGTGGCGGCCATCGACCGTGGCGATCGCCCCCTTGTCGCCCTGGCTGGCGCGGTAGGCCAGCAGCGGTTGGCCTGGTGTGACGGAGTTGCCGTCCATCAGCCACAACTGACCGTCGGTATAGTTGCTGGCGTCGACCGGCTCGTCGAAATCACCAAACAACGAGGTGCAATACAGGGTGTCACGATCGAACAGGTTGGTGGAACGCACGAAGGCATTGCGCGTGACTTCTATGCGCAATGCCAATTGCGCCTGTTCGCAGGGCCGGCCGGCCTTGGGCAGCAGGTGGTGGGCCGTGCTGGACAGGCTGTCGAGTACCGCTTCTATATGGACCACTACTTCGCGAGCCGTGACGCGACTGTCGGCGTCCAGCTCCTGGTCGATCTGCCAGCGCATCACCACCAGCCCGCACAGCAGCGGCAAGACACCGATCAGCCAGGGCAGCAGCGCGCGCCAGCTCCAGCGGGCAGGGCGTTTGGTGTTCAAGGGCATGCGCGGGTGGACCTTCTGCGAGGCGGTAGGTGATGCAGAGAATAGCCGTTTGTCGGAACAACCTGCGAACTAAAGCGCGACAAACAAATTTACGCACTGTAGAATCGGGTTACGAATACAACAATAAGGTTCTCCGCCTCCCGGGGAATCAAGCCCGCCGAGAATGGGTCCATATGACATACCATGGGTTCAAGCTGATCATTGGTGACTTCCTGGCCCGCAGCGTGCGCGGGATCCCGTGTTCACCACCACGCCATCTCCACATCGAAAGCCTGTAATCAACCGTTTTTCGCTGCAGATGAGGAAAAGAACATGGCAGATATCTTCGAAAACCCGATGGGCCTGGAAGGCTTCGAATTCATCGAGCTCGCCTCGCCGACTCCCGGCGTGCTGGAGCCGGTATTCCAGATTCTCGGTTTCACCAAGGTGGCTACCCACCGCTCCAAGAATGTGCACCTGTATCGTCAGGGCGGCATCAACCTGATCCTGAACAACGAACCCAAGAGCGCCGCCTCTTACTTCGCCGCCGAGCATGGTCCTTCGGTGTGCGGCATGGCCTTCCGCGTGCGCAACGCCCATGAGGCCTATGCCCGCGCCCTGGAACTGGGTGCCCAGCCGGTGGAAATCGAGACCGGCCCGATGGAGCTGCGCCTGCCGGCGATCAAGGGTATCGGTGGCGCGCCGCTGTACCTGATCGACCGTTATGAAGAAGGCAGCTCGATCTACGACATCGACTTCAAGTTCATCGAAGGCGTGGACCGCAATCCGGTCGGCGCGGGCCTGAAGATCATCGACCACCTCACCCACAACGTCTATCGCGGGCGCATGGCCTACTGGGCCGGCTTCTACGAGAAGCTGTTCAACTTCCGCGAGATCCGTTACTTCGATATCAAGGGCGAGTACACCGGCCTGACCTCCAAGGCCATGACCGCGCCAGACGGCATGATCCGCATCCCGCTCAACGAGGAGTCGTCCAAAGGGGCGGGGCAGATCGAAGAGTTCCTGATGCAGTTCAATGGCGAGGGCATCCAGCACGTGGCCTTCCTCACCGACGACCTGCTCAAGACCTGGGATGCGCTCAAGGGCTTCGGCATGCGCTTCATGACCGCGCCGCCGCAGACCTACTACGAAATGCTCGAGGAGCGCCTGCCAGGGCATGGCGAGCCGGTCGACCAGCTGCAGGCCCGCGGCATCCTGCTGGACGGTGCCTCCGAGGCCGGCGACAAGCGCCTGCTGCTGCAGATCTTCTCGGAGACCCTGCTGGGTCCAGTGTTCTTCGAGTTCATCCAGCGCAAGGGTGACGACGGCTTCGGCGAAGGCAACTTCAAGGCGCTGTTCGAGTCGATCGAGCGTGACCAGGTGCGTCGTGGTGTGTTGAGCACCGAGTAATCGGTCGAGCACACACTCGCGGGGCAAGCCCGCTCCCACGCCGGAAGGTCGCGGGAGCGGGCTTGCCCCGCGCTGCGTTGTGGCGAACCCTTACTGCTGCCTGCGCAGGTAGCCGATCACTGCTTCGGCGACCTTGGCGCTGGAGGCCGGATTCTGTCCAGTAATCAAGCTGCCGTCCTCCACCACATACGCCGCCCACGGGTCGTCCGCCTTGCTGTACTCCCCACCGCGAGCGCCAAGTTCGTTCTCGGTGAGGAACGGCACCACCTTGTCCAGCTCAACCAGTTTTTCCTCGGTATTGGAAAAGCCGGTGACCCTGCGCCCCTTGAGCAGCAAGCTGTTGTCGCTGAGCTTGATATTGAGCAGGCCCACTACCCCATGGCACACCGCGGCGACCGCGCCGCCGCGCTCATGGATACGCCGTGCCAATTCCTGCAATGGCTGGTTGTCGGGGAAGTCCCACATCACGCCGTGGCCACCGGTGTAGTAGATCGCGCTGTACTGGTCGGCCTTGACCTGGCCGGGGCTCAAGGTGGCGCCAAGGCGGTTCATGAACGCCTTGTCGTTGTACCATTGCCAGTCCAGGTCTGGCGCCATCTGCAGGCTGTGGGGGTCGATCGGTACATAGCCGCCCGCCGGGCTGACATAGTCGACGGTAAAACCCGCTTTTTGCACTGTGTCGACAAAGTGCACGGCCTCGCCCAGCCACAATCCTGTGGCGCGCTTGATATCGGGATACTTGGCGGTATTGGTCAGCACGACCAGGAGCTTCTTGTTCATGTGCGCATGCCCGTCGAATCCATGGGAAAACGTTTGGCCAGCAAGATCAAAAGCCATTTGAGCATAGCCCCCGCCACGCAATGCGCCATGGGCACGGGCGCTGTGCTAGGCTGCTGCAAAAGTCGGCGCACTACCGGGAGACGCCATGGACCAGGACACTTCCAGATTTATGCAGGCCGCCATCGACGAGGCCCGCAAGGGGCTCGAGGAAGGCGGCATTCCGATCGGCTCGGTACTGGTGCACGAGGGCAGGATCATCGGCCGTGGCCACAATCGCCGCGTGCAGCAGGGCAGTGCCATCCTGCATGGCGAGATGGATGCCCTGGAGAATGCCGGCCGGCAGCCGGCCTGGGTTTACCAGCAGGCCACCCTCTATACCACCTTGTCGCCCTGCGCCATGTGCAGTGGCGCAATCCTGCTGTACGGCATCAAGCACGTGATCATCGGCGAGAACGTCACCTTCATGGGCGAAGAGCAGCTGCTCGGCGACCGCGGCGTGCGCCTTGAGGTGCATGACGATGAAACCTGCAAGGCGTTGATGCGCCAGTTCATCGAAGCCAACCCAGAGCTGTGGAACGAAGATATTGGCCACTGACCTGGACACACGGGGGGCAGAGATCCAGGTCATTCATCTGGCACCGCCGTCATCTTCCTTGGCCGAGGTGGGCATGCCCATCGCCGGCTTCGACTGGAGCGCAACGCCGTTGGGGGCGTTGACCTCCTGGCCGCCCACCCTGCGCATCGCCGTCGACATGGTCTTGATGTCACCGTTTCCCTGTGCGTTGGTCTGGGGGGCGGCCCTGACGGTCATACACAACGACGCCTACCAGGCCCTGCTGGGCGGTGCTGTCGACCACCAGGGGTGTGCTTTCGACGCGCTCTGGGAGCAATCCTGGGAGAGCATGGGGGCAACCGTATTCAAGGTGTTGCAGGGGCAGGGTAGCCTGATCGAGGATGCCCCATTGCCGGTGCATCGAGAGGGTATCGCGGCGACGGCGTGGGTCACTGGCTGCTTCTCACCCATCCGCGACGACCAGGGGGCGATTGCCGGGTTCCTCCACGCGCTGATCGAGACTACTGCCAGTGTCGGGGCCAGTCACGAATGGCGCGAGCTGGCGCAGTCCTTCGAAGCGCGCCTGACGCAGTACCTGGCCGATCCAGAACATACCTGGCAGTTGTCGCCCGATGTAATGCTGATGCTCGAGGCCGATCTACGCGTGCGCACAGCCAACCCTGCCTGGCACCGCCTTCTGGGCTGGGGTGAGGCAACGCAGTTGCAAGTGGCCCTGCCCGAGCTGTTCCACCCAGCGGACCGTACCGAAGCGCAGCTGGCGCTGATGGCGCTTGTACAGGGCCGCGCCGCGCCGCCCTTCGAGGGGCGGGTTCGCCATAGTGATGGCCATTACCGCTGGTTCCGCTGGACTGGCAGCGCCAACCAGGCATTGCCGACACTGGTGGGGAGGGACATCACCGAGGACCGCAATGCGGTCCAGCGCCTGGCCGAGGCGGCGGTGCGCGACAGCCAGCGCATGGAGGGCGTTGTAAAGGTGGCGGGCGGGCTGGCGCACGAAATGAACAACGTACTGTCCGGCGTCGGCAGCAGCCTGGAATTGCTTGAACGACGCTTCGCCCAAGGGCGGATGGAACGCGTGGAAGAGTATGTGCGGATGGCCCGGGAATGCGCCCAGCGAGCCATCGGCCTGACCCAGAACCTGCTGGCCTTTGCCCGTAGCCAACCCTTGTCGCCCAACCCACTGAACATCAACTACCTGCTGCAGGACGCGGAGCCGATGCTGCGCCAGACCCTGGGCGCCGAGATAAGCCTGAACATGCAGCTGGATGTGGCGCCCTGGCCATTGCAGGTTGACCCGGATACGTTGCGCAACGCCCTTTTGCATCTGTGCAGCAACGCCCGCGATGCCTGCCTGGGCAAGGGTACGTTGACGATCCGCACCGCCAACGAACGGCTGGCGCAGCCCAGCGAGGGCGTGGCAGCCTTGCCGCCGGGGGACTATGTCACCCTGCAGGTCGAGGACGATGGCCATGGCATGAGTCGCGAGGACCTGGCACGGGTATTTGAACCGTTCTTCACCACCAAGCCGCTGGGGCAGGGGGCGGGCCTGGGGCTGCCCATGGTGCATGGCTTCGTGCAGCAGTCGGGCGGTCAGATATGGATCGAGTCGACGATCGACCAAGGCACGCGGGTCGTGATGATGTTCCCGCGCTACCAGGGGACGTTGCCGGAGAGTCCTGCTCGGGATGTACTGCCGCGACAGGTCCAGGGTGAACGCTTGTTGCTGGTCGATGATGAAGAAAACCTGCGTGGCCTGATGAAGGAGGCGCTGCTCGATTGCGGCTTCGAGGTGTGTGACGTGCCCGATGCCAACAGCGCGCTGGGGCAGTTCCGGCATGCAGGGCCGTTTGATCTGGTGATCACCGATATCGGCCTGCCGGGGGGCTTCAGCGGCCGCCAGGTGGCCAAGGCGCTGCGCATGATCGAGCCCGAGCAGAAGATCCTGTTCATCACCGGCTTCACCACCGATCCGGTGGAGCAGGCCCTGCTCGACGAGCCGGGCACGGCCTTGATGTTCAAGCCGTTCTCGCTGCAGATGCTGGTGGTGCAGATACAGCGCATGCTGCAGGCCTGAGGCGGGGGTTCACAGCCCTTGCTGCAGGAATGGGTCGTCCGGGTTCTGCCGCTCCAGCTCGGCGAGCAGGACCTGGACATTCTGCAATTGGCCGGTTTCCTTCCAGTACTCGATCAGCAGTACCCGCACCCGGCGATTGGCCGGTTGGCGGTTGAGCACGGTCTCCAACTGCTTTTGCGCGGCATCGAGCTGTTCCAGCTGGTGCAGGGTAATGGCCAGGGTATAGCGATAATCGTTGTTTTCCGGTTCCAGCTCGACAGCCCGCGAGAGGGCGAGCAGGGCGTATTCCTGCTGCTCATGGCGGGTCAGCCACAGGCCCAGTTCGTATTGCAGGAACGCGGAGTCCGGGCGTAGCGCCAGGGCTTTCGCGAGCACCTCGCGGGAGGCGTCGTGCTGGCCCTGTTGCTCCAGCAGGCGGACCTGGGTGGCCAACGCGTCCAGGCCTTCAGGGGCCACGGCCAGGCTGCGGCGCAGGGCCCTGGAGGCTGCGTCGTAGGCTTGTTCATGCATGTATAGTCGGGCCAGGTGCAGCTGGGCGGCGGCGTCGTCGGGCTGTTGCTCCAGGGTCTGCTCGTACTGCTCCAGGGCATCCTGCAAGGGGCCGAAGTACAGGCCGATGGCGTCGGGGTCGAGACCCAGCAGAGCGTCCACCGCGGCGAAGCGCACGCTTTGCTCGTCATCTTCCAGCAATGGGCCCAGCACCAGGCTGCGCTGGGCGGCCGGCAGCAGCCGGCGGATGCTGGTGATGGCGGCGCGGCGTACCAATGGGTCGGCGTGCTCGAGGTCCTGGCTGGCCAGTTTCAACGCCTGTGGCGAGGGGTAATTGGGTAGTTCGGCATGCAGCGCGGCGCGGCGGATGGGTGGCAGGTCGTCACGCTGCAACTGCTGGTACAGCACCCGCGCGGCACCCGGCAGGCCATCGTGTGCCTGGCGCAAGGCCTTGGCGTAGCTGTGGGGCGGCAGGCTGGGCGGTGCGGGCTGGCGGTCACGCCACAGGTAACCGATCGACGCGGGCAGCACTAACAACAGCAACAGGGCGATCAGGAGAGGGCGACGTCTGGGCATCTCGCGGTCCGGGGTGGCGGTACGGCAGAGCTTGGGGCAGGCAGGTGGCAATTGCAACGATCAGGGTGCGATCCAGGGTTGGTATCGAGCCGTCGGGCGGCGGCGCTTGGCAAAATCCGTGGGCTGCGGGTTCGGTCTTGCAAACCTGCAGGGTTTCCTTGCACAACGGTGATGTTCCTCGTGGCGCTCTGCGGGTATCCTCGCCTGAGCCTTTCCTGAACTGTCCTGATTTCCAAGGAGCTGCACGCTGTGTTCAAACATGTCGATGCCTATGCCGGCGACCCGATCCTCTCGTTGATGGAAACCTTCAAGGCCGACCCGCGGGCCGCCAAGGTCAACCTGAGTATCGGCCTGTACTACGACGAAGCCGGTGTGGTGCCGCAGCTGGCGGCGGTGGCCGAGGTGGAGAAACGCCTGGCCGGCCAGCCCCATGAAGCCTCGCTGTACCTGCCGATGGAAGGCCTGGCCGCCTACCGCCAGGCGATCCAGGCGCTGCTGTTCGGTGCCGAGCACCCGGCCGTCGCCGCTGGCCGCGTGGCCACCGTGCAGACCGTCGGCGGCTCGGGCGCCCTGAAAGTCGGTGCCGACTTCCTCAAGCGTTACTTCCCAGGCTCCGAGGTGTGGGTGAGCAACCCGACCTGGGACAACCACCGGGCAATCTTCGAAGGCGCGGGCTTCAAGGTGCACACTTACCCGTACTTCGACCCGGACACCCGCGGCGTTGACTTCGCAGGCATGCTGGCCAGCCTGCAGGCCTTGCCGCAGAACAGCGTGGTCCTGCTGCATCCGTGCTGCCACAACCCCACCGGCGTCGACCTGGACCAGCAGCAGTGGCAGCAGGTGGTCGAGGTGGTCAAGGCGCGCCAGTTGATCCCGTTCCTCGATATCGCCTACCAGGGCTTCGGCGAAGGCCTGGTCGAAGACGCCTATGCGATCCGCGAAATGGCCCGTGCCGGCGTGCCTTGCCTGGTCAGCAACTCGTTCTCGAAGATCTTCTCGCTGTACGGCGAGCGGGTAGGGGGCCTGTCGGTGGTCTGTGATGATGCCGCCACCGCTTCCAGCGTGCTTGGCCAGCTCAAGGCCACCGTGCGCCGCAACTACTCCAGCCCGCCCGCTTTCGGCGCCCAGCTGGTGGCCGGCGTGCTGGGTGACGCTGCGCTCAACGCGCAATGGGCCGCAGAGGTGGAGGTAATGCGCAAGCGTATCCTCGACATGCGCCAGGGCCTGGTCGACCTGCTCGGCGAGCTGCTGCCAGGCCAGGACTTCCAGTTCTTCCTGCGCCAGCGCGGCATGTTCAGCTATACCGGCTTCAGCGTCGAACAGGTGCGACGTCTGCGTGACGAATTCGGCGTGTACCTGATCGACAGCGGCCGGGTGTGCATGTCCGGGCTGCGTCCGGCCAACCTGCGCCAGGTTGCCGAGGCATTTGCCGCCGTGCAGAAGGGCTGACATCGGCGCTGGCCGAACTGGCTTTATCGCGGGGCAAGTCGCATCGGTGCGCCGATGCGACTTGCCCCGCGATAGTTTTTGCAACCCGAACCCCCGCTTTCTTGTACAGACAAGTGCAACCGTCCCTCGGGCGGGGCTTCCCCAAGTGCAACCTTTGCATGCACAATCGCGCCCCTCTTCCCCGGTTGAGTTGGGCGAATCGTCTATTTCGCCATTCTCAGCCTGTTGCAGTCTTGCGAGTGGAGCGTCACCCGGAATGAATGAGCAGGCCCCAAGCGTTGAACAACGCTTTGTAGAATCGACCCCCGCCACCCTTGGCAGCTGGTCGCGTCAAGACACCACCTGGATGCTGGGCCTGTTCGGCACGGCCATCGGCGCCGGAACTCTGTTCCTGCCCATCAACGCCGGCCTTGGCGGTTTCTGGCCGCTGCTGGTCCTGGCCTTGCTGGCCTTCCCCATGACCTACTTCGCCCACCGCGGGCTGACCCGTTTCGTGCTCTCGGGCAGCAAGGGCGGCGATATCACCGACGTGGTCGAGGAGCATTTCGGCATCACCGCCGGCGCGCTGATCACCGTCCTGTACTTCTTCGCCATCTTCCCGATCCTGCTGATCTACAGCGTGGCGCTGACCAACACCGTCAGCAGCTTCATGGAGCACCAGCTGCATATCACGCCGCCGCCGCGGGCGATCCTGTCGTTCGTGCTGATCCTCGGCCTGCTGGCCATCGTGCGCTGCGGCGAACAGGCCACGGTCAAGGTCATGAGCCTGCTGGTGTATCCGTTCATCGTCGCCCTGGCGTTGCTGGCCCTGTACCTGGTGCCGCACTGGACCGGCGGTATCCTCGACACCGCCACTCAGGTGCCGTCTGGCTCGGCCTTCCTGCACACCGTGTGGCTGGCCATCCCGGTGATGGTGTTCTCGTTCAACCACTCGCCGATCATCTCGGCCTTTGCCGTTGATCAGAAGCGCCGCTACGCAGAGCACGCCGACGAGCGCAGCGGCCAGATCCTGCGCCGCGCCCACCTGCTGATGGTGCTGATGGTGCTGTTCTTCGTGTTCAGCTGCGTGCTGACCCTGAGCAGCGGCCAGTTGGCTGAAGCCAAGGCGCAGAACCTGTCGATCCTGTCCTACCTGGCCAACCACTTCGAGCAGCCGGCCATCGCCTTCGCCGCGCCGCTGATCGCCTTCATCGCCATCGCCAAGTCGTTCCTGGGCCACTACATCGGTGCCAGCGAAGGCCTCAAGGGCATGATCGTCAAGACCGGCATGCGTCCGGGCGCCAAGGCCCTGGACCGCATCGTTGCCGCGCTGATGCTGGTGGTGTGCTGGATCGTCGCCACCCTCAACCCGAGCATCCTGGGCATGATCGAGTCACTCGGCGGCCCGATCATCGCCGTGCTGCTGTTCCTGATGCCGATGTACGCCATCCGCCGCGTGCCGTCGATGCGCAAGTACAGTGGTGCGCTGTCCAACGTGTTCGTGGTGGTGGTCGGCCTGGTGGCCTTGACCTCGGTGGTGTACGGCCTGTTGGCCTGAATGCTCGCCATGTAGGAAAAGCGCCCGGGTCGACGCCAGTCACCCGGGCGTTTGTCTACAGGAATTGCCCGAACGTAGGACAATTTCATCTTTGCCCATAGGCACTTGCGCTGCTTCATGCTTAACTCTGGGTCCTTTTCAAACCCCCGCATAAGGATTTCCGCCATGGCTCAAGTGACTCTCAAAGGCAACCCGGTTCAGGTCAGCGGTGAACTGCCGAAGCAAGGCGCCGCAGCACCTGCCTTCTCCCTGGTCGCTGGCGATCTGTCGAACAAGTCGCTTGCCGACTTTGCCGGCAAGCGCAAGGTGCTGAACATCTTCCCAAGCGTCGACACCCCGACCTGCGCCACCTCGGTGCGCAAGTTCAACGCCCAGGCCAATGACGTGGCCAACACCGTGGTGCTGTGCATCTCCGCCGACCTGCCGTTCGCCCAGGCGCGCTTCTGCGGCGCTGAAGGCCTGGAGAACGTGAAGAACCTGTCGACCCTGCGTGGCCGCGAGTTCCTGGAAAACTACGGCGTGGCCATCGCCGATGGCCCGCTGGCCGGCCTGGCCGCCCGCGCCGTGGTGGTGCTGGACGAAAACGACAAGGTGCTGCACAGCGAGCTGGTGGGCGAAATCGCCGATGAGCCGAACTACGAGGCGGCGCTGGCTGTCTTGAAGTAACACCGCGCCCCCGTTTGGGCGGCGTGGGAGCGGGCTTGCCCCGCGATTGCGCGTTGAAGGCAGACGCCTTAGCCTGATGCGACGCCATCGCGGGGCAAGCCCGCTCCCACTGGTGGGTTACACCCTGTTACGGCCTGGACCCTGTTCCAGGCCGTTTTCATTTAAAGTTCACGCCTTTGCCAACGTCAGCCGAAGGTAAAGCACTGGTAAAGCCCCTTTGCTAAAACGATGCCAGTGCTTATCGTTCACGCTCTCCACGCCGTCATTCTCTGAACAAGGTTCGTTCGACCCATGCAAGCCTCCAATTCCCGTTCCCCTCGTCGCTGGCTGTTCGGCCTGCTGATCCTGCTGCTGGTGGCCCTGCTGGCCTGGTGGCTGTGGCCCGCAACGACCGCCCATACAGAGGGTGGCGGGCATCGCCCGGGCAAAGGCATGGGCGGGCGGCCGGGTTTCGGCGCCTCCACCGAAGCGGTGCCGGTGCGCGTCGAGCCGGCGCGGGTGGGTGACTTCCCGCTGTACTACAAGGCCCTTGGCACCGTGACCGCGACCAACACGGTCAATGTGCGCAGCCGGGTGGCCGGCGAACTGGTCAAGATTCACTTCAAGGAAGGCCAGCAGGTCAAGGCCGGCGACCTGCTCGCCGAGATCGACCCGCGCAGCTACCGCATCGCCCTGCAGCAGGCCGAAGGCACCCTGGCGCAGAACCAGGCGCAACTGAAGAACGCCCAGGTCGACCTGGCCCGTTATAAAGGCCTGTATGCCGAAGACAGCATCGCCAAGCAGACGCTGGACACCGCCGAGGCACAGGTCGGGCAATTCCAGGGGCTGGTCAAGACCAACCAGGCGCAGGTCAACGATGCCCGCCTGAACCTGGAGTTCACCCAGATCCGTGCGCCGATCAGTGGTCGCCTGGGCCTGCGCCAGCTGGACCTGGGCAACCTGGTTGCCGCCAACGACACCACGGCGCTGGTGATCATCACCCAGACCGAGCCGATCAGCGTCGCCTTCACATTGCCGGAAACCCAGCTCGACACCGTGCTCGCCCGCTACCGCAGCGGCGCCAGCCTGCCGGTCGAGGCCTGGGACCGTGGCGATCAGAAGCTGCAGTCCACTGGCGTGCTCGGCAGCCTCGACAACCAGATCGACACCGCCACCGGTACCCTGAAGTTCAAGGGCACCTTCCAGAACACCGACCATGCGCTGTTCCCCAACCAGTTCGTCAATGTGCGCCTGCTGGCCGACACCCTGAAGCACGTGGTACTGGCCCCGGCCGCGGCCATCCAGTTCGGCAATGACGGCACCTTCGCCTATGTGGTCAACGCCGAGAGCACGATCAACATCCGCCCGCTCAAGGTCGGTGCCAGCGATGGCGAGAACAGCGTGATCCTCGAGGGCCTGGCCGCCGGTGACCGCCTCGTGCTGGAAGGTACCGACCGCTTGCGCGAAGGCTCCAAGGTGGAGGTGGTCGAAGACAGTTCGCAAGTGCCGACCACCCCCGGCCAGCACCTGCAGGGGCAGGGCGCCAAAGATTCGGCGCAGACCGGTGAACCAGGCTCCAAGGCGGGCGCATGAACCTCTCGCGCCTGTTCATCCTGCGACCGGTCGCCACCACGCTGAGCATGCTGGCCATCGTCCTGGCCGGACTGATCGCCTACAAGCTGCTGCCGGTGGCGGCCTTGCCCCAGGTCGACTACCCGACCATCCGCGTCATGACCCTGTACCCCGGCGCTAGCCCCCAGGTGATGACCAGCGCAGTCACCGCGCCACTGGAACGCCAGTTCGGCCAGATGCCGGGCCTCGAGCAGATGGCCTCGACCAGCTCCGGCGGCGCCTCGGTGCTGACCCTGCGCTTCAACCTCGACATGAACATGGATGTCGCCGAGCAGCAGGTACAGGCCGCGATCAACGCCGCCAGCAACCTGTTGCCCAGCGACCTGCCGGCGCCACCGGTGTACAACAAGGTCAACCCGGCCGACACGCCGGTGCTGACCCTGGCCATCTCGTCCAAGACCATGCCGCTGCCCAAGCTCAACGACCTGGTCGACACCCGCGTGGCGCAGAAAATCGCCCAGATCAGCGGCGTCGGCATGGTCAGCATCGCCGGCGGCCAGCGCCAGGCGGTGCGGATCAAGGTCAACGTCGACGCCCTGGCGGCCAACGGCCTCAACCTGGACGACGTGCGCACCCTGATCGGCGCTTCCAACGTCAACCAGCCCAAGGGCAACTTCGATGGCCCGACCCGGGTGTCGATGCTCGACGCCAACGACCAGCTGCGTTCGCCGGCCGAGTACGCCAACCTCATCCTCAAGTACAACAATGGCGCGCCGCTGCGCCTGAAGGACGTCGCCGAGATCGTCGACGGCGCCGAGAACGAGCGCCTGGCCGCCTGGGCCAACCAGAACGAGGCAGTGCTGCTGAACATCCAGCGCCAGCCCGGCGCCAACGTCATCGAGGTGGTCGACCGGATCAAGGAGCTGCTGCCGTCGATCACCGACAACCTGCCGGCGGGCCTGGATGTCAGCGTCCTCACCGACCGCACCCAGACCATCCGCGCCGCCGTGCGCGACGTGCAGCACGAGTTGCTGTTCGCCATTGCCCTGGTGGTGATGGTGACCTTCCTGTTCCTGCGCCGGGTCTCGGCCACGATCATCCCGTCGATCGCCGTGCCGCTGTCGCTGATCGGCACCTTCGGGGTGATGTACCTGGCCGGCTTCTCGGTCAACAACCTCACGCTGATGGCCCTGACCATCGCCACCGGCTTCGTGGTGGACGATGCCATCGTCATGCTGGAGAACATCTCCCGGCACATAGAAGAGGGTGAGACGCCGCTGCAGGCCGCGCTCAAGGGCGCGAAACAGATCGGTTTCACCCTGATCTCGCTGACCTTCTCGCTGATCGCGGTACTGATCCCGCTGCTGTTCATGGCCGACGTGGTCGGGCGGCTGTTCCGCGAGTTCGCCATCACCCTGGCGGTGGCCATCCTGATTTCCCTGGTGGTGTCGCTGACCTTGACGCCGATGATGTGCGCCCGGCTGCTCAAGCGCGAGCCCAAGGAAGAGGAGCAGGGCCGCTTCTACCGTGCCAGCGGCGCCTGGATCGACTGGCTGATCAAGCACTACGGCACGGCGTTGACCTGGGTGCTCAAGCGCCAGCCGTTGACGCTGCTGGTGGCCGTGGCCACCTTGGCGTTGACCGTGGTGCTCTACCTGATGGTGCCCAAGGGCTTCTTCCCGGCCCAGGACACCGGGGTGATCCAGGGTATTTCCGAGGCACCGCAGTCGACTTCGTTCGCCGCCATGAGTCAACGCCAGCAGGCCCTGACCGAGGTGATCCTGCAGGACCCGGCGGTGCAGAGCCTGTCTTCCTACATCGGTGTGGATGGTGACAACGCCACCCTCAACAGCGGCCGCCTGCTGATCAACCTCAAGCCCCATGGTGAGCGCGACGTGACGGCAGCCGAGGTGATCAGCCGGTTGCAGCCGCAGCTCGACAAGCTGGTCGGCATCCGCCTGTTCATGCAGCCGGTGCAGGACCTGAGCATCGAGGATCGGGTCAGCCGCACCCAGTACCAGTTCAGCCTCAGTTCGCCGGATGCCGACATGCTCGCCGAGTGGAGCGGCAAGCTGGTGCAGGCACTGAAGGACCGCCCGGAGCTGCAGGACGTGGCCAGCGACCTGCAGGACAAGGGCCTGCAGGTGTACCTGGTGATCGACCGCGACATGGCCAGCCGCCTCGGCATCACCGTGGCGCAGATCACCAACGCCCTGTACGACGCCTTCGGCCAGCGGCAGATCTCGACCATCTACACCCAGGCCAGCCAGTACCGCGTGGTGCTGCAGTCGCAGACCGCGGCCAGCCTCGGCCCGCAGGCCCTGGAGGCGGTCCACGTCAAGGCCGCCGACGGCGGCCAGGTGCGCCTGTCGGCCCTGGCGCGCATCGAGCAGCGCCAGGCCCAGCTGGCCATCTCGCACATCGGCCAGTTCCCGGCGGTGATGATGTCGTTCAACCTGGCCCATGGCGCTTCTCTGGGCGAGGCGGTCAAGGTGATCGAGCAGGTGCAGCAGGACATCGGCATGCCGATCGGCGTGCAGACCCGCTTCCAGGGCGCCGCCGAGGCGTTCCAGGCTTCGCTTTCGAGTACCTTGCTGCTGATCCTCGCCGCCGTGGTGACCATGTACATCGTGCTCGGGGTGCTCTACGAGAGCTACGTCCACCCGGTGACCATCCTTTCCACGCTGCCCTCGGCGGCGGTGGGGGCCTTGCTGGCGTTGCTGCTGAGCGGCAACGACCTGGGCATGATCGCCATTATCGGCATCATCCTGCTGATCGGCATCGTCAAGAAGAACGCGATCATGATGATCGACTTCGCCCTCGAGGCCGAGCGTCATCAGGGCATGAGCCCGAGTGATGCGATCTACCAGGCTGCGCTGCTGCGTTTCCGGCCGATCCTGATGACCACCCTGGCCGCGCTGTTCGGCGCGGTGCCGCTGATGCTCGCCACCGGTTCCGGCGCCGAGCTGCGCCAGCCGCTGGGCCTGGTGATGGTCGGCGGCCTGCTGGTGAGTCAGGTGCTGACCCTGTTCACCACGCCGGTCATCTACCTGTACTTCGACCGGCTTGCGCGTCGCTGGCGCCCGCTTGACGATGCGCGGCAGGCCGAAGCATGAACCTGTCCGGACCGTTCATTCGCCGGCCGGTGGCCACCATGCTGCTGAGCCTGGCGATCATGCTGCTGGGTGGGGTGAGTTTCGGCCTGTTGCCGGTGTCGCCGCTGCCGCAGATGGATTTCCCGGTGATCGTGGTGCAGGCCAGCCTGCCCGGGGCCAGCCCCGAGGTCATGGCGTCCACCGTGGCCACGCCGCTGGAGCGCAAGCTCGGCGCCATTGCCGGCGTCACCACGCTGACCAGCAGTTCCAACCAGGGCTCGACCCGGGTGATCATCGGCTTCGAGTTGGGCCGCGACATCGATGGCGCGGCACGCGAGGTGCAGGCGGCCATCAACGCCACCCGCAACCTGCTGCCCAGCGGCATGCGCAGCATGCCCACCTACAAGAAGATCAACCCGTCCCAGGCGCCGATCATGGTGCTGTCGCTGACTTCGCAGGTGCTGTCCAAGGGCAAGCTGTACGACCTGGCCGACACCATCCTGTCCCAGAGCCTGTCGCAGGTCAGCGGGGTAGGGGAAGTGCAGATCGGTGGCAGTTCGCTGCCGGCGGTGCGCATCGAGCTCGAGCCGCAGTTGCTCAACCAGTACGGGCTGTCCCTGGACGATGTGCGCACTGCCGTGGCCAACGCCAACCAGCGCCGGCCGATGGGCTTCGTCGAGGACAGCGAACGCAACTGGCAGGTGCGCGCCAACGATCAGCTCGAGCAGGCCGAGGACTACAAGCCCATCGTGATCCGCCAGCAGAACGGCTCGATCCTGCGCCTGTCGGATGTGGCCAAGGTCAGCGATGGCGTCGAGAACCGCTACAACAGCGGCTTCTTCAACGACGAGAGTGCTGTGCTGCTGGTGGTCAACCGCCAGACCAACGCCAACATCATCCAGACCGTCGAGCAGATCAAGGCCGAGCTCCCGGCGTTGCAGTCGCTGCTGCCGGCCAGCGTCAAGCTCAACGTGGCCATGGACCGCTCGCCGGTGATCAAGGCCAC
Source organism: Pseudomonas sp. CCOS 191 (assembly GCF_001007005.1). NCBI lineage: Bacteria > Pseudomonadati > Pseudomonadota > Gammaproteobacteria > Pseudomonadales > Pseudomonadaceae > Pseudomonas > Pseudomonas sp. CCOS 191. The sequence continues at coordinate 3,173,815 of NZ_LN847264.1, read as the reverse complement.
CCTCAAGGAGGCCGAGCACACCTTGCTGATCGCGGTGGTGCTGGTGATCCTGGTGGTGTACCTGTTCCTCGGCAACTTCCGCGCTTCGCTGATCCCCAGCCTGGCGGTGCCGGTGTCGCTGGTGGGCACCTTCGCGGTGATGTACCTGTGCGGATTCTCGCTGAACAACCTGTCGCTGATGGCGCTGATCCTCGCCACCGGCCTGGTGGTGGACGATGCCATCGTGGTGCTGGAGAACATCTCCCGGCATATCGAGAAGGGCGAGAGCCCGATGCGGGCCGCGTACAAGGGCGCGCAGGAGGTCGGTTTCACCCTGCTGTCGATGAACGTCTCGCTGGTGGCGGTGTTCGTCTCCATCCTGTTCATGGGCGGTATCGTGCGCGGGTTGTTCAAGGAGTTCTCGATCACCCTGGCGGCGGCGATCATCGTCTCGCTGGTGGTATCGCTGACCCTGACGCCGATGCTTTGCTCGCGCTGGCTCAAGGTCCATGGCCCGCAGCAGCAGACCCGCCTGCAACGCTGGAGCGACCGCATCCACCAGCGCATGGTCGCTGGCTACGACAAGAGCCTGGGCTGGGCGCTGCGCCACAGGCGCCTGACCCTGCTCAGCCTGCTGGCCACCATCGTGCTTAACATCGCGTTGTACGTGGTGGTGCCCAAGACCCTGATGCCGCAACAGGACACCGGCCAGCTGCAAGGCTTCATCCGTGGCGACGACGGCCTGTCGTTCACGGTGATGCAGCCGAAGATGGAGATCTACCGTCGCGCCCTGCTCGCGGACCCGGCGGTGGAGAGCGTCGCCGGCTTCATCGGCGGCAACAGCGGTACCAACAACGCCTTCGTGCTGGTGCGCCTGAAACCGATCGCCGAGCGCAAGGAAAATGCGCAGAAGGTCATCGATCGCCTGCGCAAGGACCTGCCGAAGATCCCCGGCGGGCGCCTGTACCTGATGGCCGACCAGGACCTGCAACTCGGTGGCGGCGGCCGCGACCAGACCACCTCGCAGTACCTCTACACCCTGCAGAGCGGCGACCTGGCTGCTCTGCGCGAGTGGTTCCCCAAGGTCACCGCCGAGCTGCGCAAACTGCCCGAGCTGACCGCCATCGACGCCCACGACGGCGCCGGCACCCAGCAGGTGACCCTGGTGGTCGACCGTGACCAGGCCAAGCGCCTGGGCATCGACATGGACATGGTCACCGCGGTGCTCAACAACGCCTACAGCCAGCGGCAGATCTCGACCATCTACGACAGCCTCAACCAGTACCAGGTGGTGCTGGAGATCAACCCGAAATACGCCTGGGACCCGAGTACCCTGGAGCAGGTGCAGGTGATCACCGCCGACGGCGCCCGGGTGCCGCTGTCCACCTTCGCCCGCTACGAGAACAGCCTGGCCAACGACCGCGTCAGCCACGAAGGGCAGTTCGCCTCCGAGGACATCTCGTTCGATGTCGCCGAAGGCTACAGCCCCGACCAGGCCCTGGCCGCGCTGGAGCGGGCGGTGGCCAAGCTTGGCCTGCCCGAATCGGTGATCGCCAAGCTCGGTGGCGATGCCGACGCCTTCACCAAGACCGCCGAAGGCCAGCCGTTCATGATCCTCGGCGCCCTGGTGCTGGTGTACCTGGTGCTGGGCATTCTCTACGAGAGCTACATCCACCCGCTGACGATCCTCTCCACATTGCCCTCGGCCGGGGTCGGCGCCTTGCTGGCGTTGTACCTGACCGGTGGCGAGTTCAGCCTGATCTCGCTGCTCGGGCTGTTCCTGCTGATCGGCGTGGTGAAGAAGAACGCGATCCTGATGATCGACCTGGCCCTGCAGTTGGAGCGCCATGAAGGCCTGTCGCCGGAGGAGTCGATCCGCCGTGCCTGCCTGCTGCGCCTGCGACCGATCCTGATGACCACCCTGGCCGCGATCCTCGGCGCACTGCCGCTGCTGCTCAGCCGCGCCGAGGGCGCCGAGATGCGCCAGCCGCTGGGCCTGACCATCATCGGCGGCCTGGTCTTCAGCCAGATCCTCACCCTCTACACCACGCCTGTGGTCTACCTGTACCTCGATCGCCTGCGCCACCGGTTCAACCGCTGGCGCGGCGTGCGCACCGACGCTGCCCTGGATACCCCGCTATGAACTTTGCCCACACCCGAATCCATCGTGCCCTCAGGCTGCTGACCCAAGGGCGCGGCTCGCGCCTGGTCAGCGCCGGGTTGTGCGTGGCCATGCTCAGCGCCTGTACCTTGAGCCCGGACTATCACCGCCCGGAGATCAGCACCCCGGCGCAGTTCAAGCAGGCCGAGGGCTGGACCCAGGCCAACCCGTCCGATGCCATCGCCCGCGGGGCATGGTGGGAGCTGTATGGCGACAAGCAGCTCGACGCCCTGGTGGAAGAGCTCAACCGCAGCAACCAGACAGTGGCGCAGTACGAGGCGCAGTACCGCCAGGCCCAGGCGCTGGTACGCAGCAGCCGCGCCGCGCTGTTCCCCTCGTTGAACCTCACCGCTGGCAAGAACCGTTCGGCCCAGGGCACCGGGAGCTCCAGCTCGAGCCTGTCGAACAACAGCAGCGGCATCCGCAACACCTACAACGCGCAACTCGGCGTGAGCTGGGAGATCGACCTGTGGGGCAAGCTGCGTGAGGCCATGAACGCCAACGAGGCCAGTGCCGAGGCCAGCCTCGCCGATATGGCGGCCATTCGCCTGAGCCAGCAGTCGGAGCTGGTGCAGAACTACCTGCAACTGCGGGTGATCGACGCGCAGAAACGCCTGCTCGAGGCCACGGTAGCGGCCTATGAGCGCTCGTTGCAGATGAACGAGAACCAGTACCGCGCCGGGGTTGCCGGGCCGGATGCCGTGGCCCAGGCGCGTACCCAGCTCAAGAGCACCCAGGCCGACCTGATCGACCTGGCCTGGCAACGCGCGCAGTACGAGAACGCCATTGCCGTGCTGATGGGCAAGGCGCCGGCCGACTTCGCCCTGGCCGCGAGCCGCGACATTCCGGCGTTGCCACCGGTGCCGGTGTCGCTGCCTTCGCAGTTGCTCGAGCGCAGGCCCGATATCGCCTCGGCCGAGCGCAAGGTCATGGCGGCCAACTCTAATATCGGCGTTTCCCGTGCGGCGTACTTCCCCGACCTGTCCCTGAGCATGAATGGCGGGTATTCCAGCAGCAGTTTCAACAACTGGATCGAGCTGCCCAACCGCTATTGGTCTGTCGGCCCGCAGTTGGCGTTGACGCTGTTCGATGCCGGCAAGCGCAGCGCCGAGGTCGACCGCACGGTGGCGGTGTACGACCAGACCGTGGCGCAGTACCGGCAGACGGTGCTCGATGGGTTCAAGGAGGTGGAGAACTACCTGGTGCAGCTCAAGGTGTACGGCGACGAAGCCGTTGTCCGGCAGGAAGCGCTCGAGGCGGCGCGGGAGTCGTTGCGCTTGACCGAGAACCAGTACAAGGCCGGGTTGATCGGTTACCTGGACGTGGTGAACGTGCAGACCACGGCGCTGAGCAGCGAACGCAGCGTGTTGACGCTGTTGCAGGGGCGGCTGGTGGCGAGCGTGCAGTTGATCGCGGCACTTGGCGGTGGCTGGGACGCTCGCACGGAGTTGGCCGAGCAGTGACCTGCTGTTGGCGTCTTTGCCCGTGACGCTGCACCGCATCACAGATCGCCACATGGCACGTGGCGTTCGGCCATTTCTCGTGCAAACTGTGTAAGGCCACGTTATCGGTGGCGTAATCCATTGCACGAGGAACGCCATGAGCGGACGTTGTCTGGGCCTGTCTGTGTGGTTGTCGTGCCTGCTGGCCGTGGTCCCACTGCACGGTTCTGCCGCGGACAACTGCCAGCACCTCACCGCCACCGGCAACCCGGAGTACCCACCTTATCTCTGGCGCGACCCGCATAACCCCGCGCAACTGATCGGCGCCAATGCCGACCTGCTGAAGCAGGTGGCCAAGGACCTCGGCCTGGTGGTGGATGTGGTGTATGTCGGGCCGTGGTCCAGGGCGCAGGAGGAAGTGAGCAGCGGGCGCATCGACATGCTCGCCGGCTACTTTCGCACCCAGGCGCGCGAACTGCTGACCGACTTCATCAGCCCGCCCTTCCTGTTCAATTCCAGCGTGGTCTGGGTGCGCAAGGGTGAAGGCTTCGCCTACAGCGACTGGTCCGACCTGAAAGGGCGACGTGGCGGGACGCTGGTCAACAACAGCCATGGCCAGGCGTTCGACGACTACGCCCGGGCGCAGCTCGACCTCGAAGCGGTGCCCAGCGTTACCCAGGCCTTCCAGAAGCTGCTGCTCAAGCGCAGCGACTACGTGATCTTCGAACAGTACCCCGGCATGGCCCTGGCGCGCACGCTGGGCAAGGAAAAGGAGCTGGAGGTACTTGAGCCGCCGGTGTCCAGCGAAGGGCTGTACCTGGCGCTATCGCACAAGTCGGGTTGCAACCAGCCGGCACTGCGCGAACAGCTGGCGCGCAAGATGCGGGAGCTGGTGGCAGGGCCCTTGCCCGAACAACTGGTGGCCGAAAACCTGGAGCGCTGGCAGCGTCAGCAGGCCGGCAAGTGAATCGTTCGCGGCATTAGCCCACGCCTCGCCCGATCCCTTTGATCTAAGGCCGCATCTACCTGCGCCTATGCTGTTGGGGCGAAACCACACCCTTGTTTTCTCGCGAAGGTATTCTCATGAGCAAGCCTACTGTCGTGCTTGTACACGGTTTTTGGGGCGGGGCCGCCCACTGGGGAAAGGTAATTGTCGAACTGGCGCGCAAGGGCATCAAAGACGTGCGCGCCGTGGAGCTGCCACTGACCTCCTTGGCTGACGATGCCGAGCGCACCCGCAAGATGGTGGCGCAGGTGCCAGGCGAGGTGCTGCTGGTAGGACACTCTTACGGTGGGGCGGTAATCACCGAGGCCGGCAACGCCGCGAACGTGAAGGGGCTGGTCTTTATCGCGGCCTTTGCCCCCGACGCAGGCGAAAGCCCTGGAGGGCTGACGCAGCAGCATCCGCCTGTCGCGGCAGCGAACCTTGCGCCGGACAGCGATGGCTATCTATGGATCAAGGCCGACAAGTTCCACGAAAGCTTTTGCCAGGATCTGTCGGCGGATGAGGCATGGGTCATGGCGGTGACGCAGAAGGCGCCGCTGGCGAGCACCTTTGGCGACACCATCAGCGATCCGGCCTGGAAACACAAGCCCGCCTGGTACCAGATTTCCAGCCAGGACCACATGATCGCCCCGGCCAACCAGCAGATGATGTCGGCGCGCTTGCAGGCGCGCAAGGTCATCACCCTGGATGCCAGCCATGCGTCGCTGGCTTCGCGGGCACGGGAGGTTGCTGCGTTGATCGAGGAAGCACTGGGCTAGTTCAGCTTCAGCTCTTGCACTTGGCCACGACGACCTGGCAGGTCCGCGGCGTGCCCCCGGACCTGCCGGCGTAGCGCATGCAACTGTCCAGCGACTTCCTGCTCGCCATGGCCAGTGTCGGACCGAATGCCAGGCCACCTTCGCCGCTGCTGGGCAGTGCCTTGGCATAGCAGTTGGAGCCTTGGGCGGCGTAGCGGGTGCTGGCGTGCTTGTTCGAACAACCGGTCGAGAAGGACAGGGTGATGGCGAGCAGGGCGAGCGGCACTGCATGCCGGGGCAGGGTGGCCATTGCAGGCTCCGGGAACGGCGTGGTGGTGTGTTGAGCTTAGCCGGAGTCGCTTCGCTTGGCTTGGTGTTTCTCGTGATCAGGGATGCCAGATCGATGGGTTTGCCCGCGATCAACGCCATGAGCAGAAGCAAACGACAAGTGGCATTATGCCTTCAGTTACTCGCGCAAAGGCTCTAACCCCTTCACTGCGGGGCTTGCGAGCGACTTTTGGATCCATCGAGAAGCGCGAAAACCCCGTGCGTTTCAGCAAAGCTTGAGTACAATCATCGGCTTTTCCCGGGCCTCCCCGGTTCGTTCCTGGAAGTGCGAATGCTGATCGGTAGCTACTCCTCCTCGCTGGTGTTGATCTCGCTGTGCGTGGCCATTCTTGCCTCTTACACGGCCCTGGACCTGACCGGGCGCATCGCCACGGCCAAGGGCCGGGCGGTGTACCTGTGGATGGGCGGCGGGGCATTGGCCATGGGCATCGGCATCTGGTCGATGCACTTCATCGGCATGCTGGCGTTCAGCCTGCCCATCGAGCTGGGTTACGACACCGCACTGACAGGTCTGTCGCTGCTGATCGCGGTGGCTTCGTCGGGTTTCGCCCTGTGGCTGGTGAGCCAGCCGAAGCTACCTTGGCTGCAATTGGCCTTCGGTGCCTTGATCATGGGCACCGGCATTGCCTGCATGCACTACATGGGCATGGCCGCGCTGCGCATGCAACCGGGCATCGACTACGACCCGACGCTGTTCGGCGCCTCCCTTGCCATCGCGGTGGGGGCTTCGGCGGCGGCGCTATGGATAGCTTTCCGTCTGCGCCAGCACACGCCGTATGTGCGGCAGATCCGTGGCGTGGCGGCGGTGGTGATGGGGATCGCCATCGTCGGCATGCACTACACCGGCATGGCGGCGGCCAACTTCCCGGCGGGCAGCTTCTGCGGCGCACTGGCCACGGGGCTCGCGGGCGACGGCCTGGATTACCTGGTGTTGATCACCACCCTGGCGGTGCTGGCGGTGGCCTTGCTGACTTCGGTGCTCGATGCTCGGCTGGAGGCGCGCACGGCGGAACTGGCGCGCTCGCTGACCCTGGCCAACCAGGAACTGACCCAGCTGGCCCTGCACGACACCCTGACCGGGCTGCCCAACCGCACGCTGCTGGCCGACCGTATCGACCAGGCTGTCGGCCGCGTGGCGGAGCAGGGCGGCTGCTTCGCGCTGATGTTCATCGACCTGGACGGCTTCAAGCCCGTCAACGATGCCTTCGGCCACCATGTCGGCGACCTGTTGCTCAAGGCAGTGGCGGCGCGCCTGCGCGGCCACCTGCACAGCCAGGACACCCTGGCGCGCATCGGCGGCGACGAATTCGTGCTGCTGGTGGAGCTGGACGAGCCGGACGACGCCATGAACGTCGCGGCCAAGCAGGTCAACCTGATGGCCAAGCCGTTCCGTGTGGCCGAGCACGACCTGCAGCTGTCGGCGAGCCTGGGCATCGTGCTATATCCCGGCAATGGCCTGGACCAGCACGAACTGCTGCGCAACGCCGATGCCGCCATGTACCACGCCAAGAGCGCCGGCAAGAACGGCTACAGCTTCTTCGATGCGTCGATGAACAGTAACGCGCGCCAACAGCTGCAACTGTTGCAGGACCTGCGTACGGCCCTGGAGCATGGCCAGTTCCGCTTGCACTACCAGCCCAAGTTCGACGCCGTGCAGCGCCTGCCCATCGGTGCCGAGGCCTTGCTGCGCTGGGAGCACCCGCAACATGGGCTGATGCTGCCGGACCGTTTTATCGGCCTTGCGGAAAAGACCGGGCTGATCATCCCGATCGGCGAGTGGGTGCTGGGTGAGGCCTGCCGGCAGATGCGCCAGTGGCTGGACCAGGGCAATGAAGAGTGGCGGATCGCGGTCAACCTGTCGGCCATCCAGTTCTGCCATACCGGGCTGGTCGACAGCGTGGCCCGCGCACTGGATGAGAACGGCCTGCCGCCCAATCGCCTGACCCTGGAAATCACCGAAACCACCGCCATGCGCGATGCCGACGCCAGCCTGCACGTGCTGCAGCGCCTGTCGGACATGGGCGTGGACCTGTCCATCGACGATTTCGGCACTGGCTACTCCAGCCTGATGTACCTCAAGCGCCTGCCGGCCAACGAGCTGAAGATCGACCGCGGCTTCGTGCGCGATCTGGAACAGGACAGTGATGACGCGGCGATCGTCTCGGCCATCGTCGCCCTGGGGCAGGCACTGGGCTTGCGCATTGTCGCCGAAGGCGTGGAAACCGACGGCCAGCAGGACTTTCTCACCCGCCTGGGGTGCGATTCGCTGCAGGGTTATCTGCTCGGCCAGCCGGTACCGCCCGAGCAGTTCATGAAAGGATTGCAGGCGCTCAAGGCGCGTCAGGCCCAGGAAGGCTAGACAGCGCTGCGCAGTGGGCTGACAAGCAGGTCGAAGGTCTCCATCTCGGCCTCCACGGCCTCGATGATCCGCTCGACATCGGCGGCGTGCATGATGGTTGCGCAGGGGATGCCGGCAATGGCCAGCAGGGTTTCGCCGGTGGCCCGGTCGAACAGCCGGGCGACCATGCTGCGCGGGGCATCCATGCTGGCCTCGAAACCCAGCGGATGAAAATGCCAGCGCATCACCTGGCAGGCGTTGGGGAACGTCATCTTGTTCATGCCAGCCTCCTTGTTCGTGAACGTGGTGATTGCAAAGCGGTAACAGCCTAGGCCGTCCTGGCCGTCAGGACTCTAACCTTAGCACCTGCCATGGCAGTATTCGCTGGAAAATATGGCAGATGTACTAATGCATGACGGCGGTCACAGTCCTGTCACGATGAACGGTGGGCGCGCAGGGGGCAGGCAAACGTTTTCCCCGTGGGCCGGGGCCTGGCAGCCAGCAGCGCTCTGCTATGTTTACCGTCAGCGCTTTTCGGACCAGCGGTGCCGGCCGGCAGACAGGGAGACAGTCATGCGGTATTCCACGCTCACCCAACGCATCGCCGGTCACGCAGTCGCGGCTTGGGACATCCACTATCAGGCCCTCGAACAGCGCCGCCTGGGGCGCGAGATCTTCCTGCTGTCGGTGGGCGATCCAGACTTCGACACGCCAGCCCCAGTGGTCGAGGCCGCTATTGCCAGCCTGCGTCGGGGCGAAACCCATTACAGCGATGTGCGCGGCAGCCTCGCCCTGCGCCAGGCCGTGGCGCGCCACAGCCAGCTGGCCGTCGACCCCGAGCGGGTAGTGGTGACCGCCGGGGCCCAGTGTGGGCTGTTCGCGACCTGCCAGTGCCTGTTCGAGGCCGATGACGAGGTGATCGTCGCCGAGCCCATGTATGTCACCTATCACACGGTATTCGGTGCCTGCGGCGCGCGCGCCGTGCAGGTGCCGGTGCGGCCGGAGCAGGGGTTCCGCCTGGACCCAGCGGCCGTGGCCCGGGCGATCACGCCGCGCACTCGCGGGCTGCTGATCAATAGCCCGCACAACCCCACGGGTGCGGCAATCGGCCAGGCCGATCTGAAGTGTCTGGCGCGGTTGTGCCAGGAATACGACCTGTGGCTGATCTGCGACGATGTCTACCAGTCACTGCTGTACGACGGCGAGGCAGCGAATCCGCTGGGCCTGCCGGGTATGGCCGAGCGCTGTGTGTCGATCGGCAGCCTGTCCAAGTCCCACGCCATGAGTGGCTGGCGCGTCGGCTGGGTGATCGGGCCGCCGGAGTTCGCCCGACACCTCGGCAACCTGGTGATGAGCATGCTGTTCGGCCTGCCGGAGTTCGTCATGCAGGCGGCCTGCGTGGCTCTGGATCAGGCTGAAGATGAGGTAGGGCGGATGCGTGAGGTGTACCGGGCGCGGCGCGACCGGGTGTGTACCTCGCTTGAGGATTGCCCCGGAGTCCATGCGCATCAGCCAGCCGGGGGCATGTTCGTGATGCTCGATATACGTGGCACCGGGCTCAGCGCCCAGGCGTTTGCCCAGCGTCTGTTGAACGAAGAGGGCGTGGCACTGTTGCCGGGTGATGGGTTCGGGCCCAGCGCGGCGGGGCATGTGCGGCTGGGATTGGTGCTCGAGGCGCAGGTGCTGGCACAGGTATGCCAGCGCATCCGCAACTGTGCCTCACGCGCCCTGGCCGAGCAGCCCGGCCGCGATATTGATGGTGAAGCCCAGGATCGCCGTATTGAACATGAAGCCTACCAGTGAGTGGGCCAGCACCACCCGACGCATGGCCCGCCCGCCGACGCCGATGTCGGAGGTCTGCACGGCGACATTGATGGTGAACGAGAAGTAGTGAAAGTCCCAGTAGTCCGGGTTGCGCTCGCCATCGGCAAAGCGCAGCGGGGGCTCATGGCGGTCACCGGTGTAGAACAGTCGGGCATAGTGCAGGCTGAAGATGCAGCCTATCAGCAACCAGGAGCCAGCCACCGTCAGCCCGGTGTACAGGTAGTGCAAGGCCAGGGCACTGCCTTCCAGGCCGCGGCTGGACACCAGTTGCAGGGTGACCGCCGCCAGGCTGGCGATGGCCGAGACGCACACGGTGATCAGCACCAGGCCGGCGTTTTCATCTTCGATGCGGGCGACCTTGCGTACCCGCTCGGCATTGGCCCGCAGGCTCAGCCACAGGACCAGGGCCAGGTAAAGCCAGACGCCGATGTTCCAGCCGACGAGGATATGCTGCACGGTATCGCCGGCGGGGATCAGCCAGCCGCCGAGCAGGCCGGCCAGGGTGGCGATACTCAGGCGTGGGTGAGTGCGGGTGAGGTGGTGGAAGGCCATGCGGTCCCTTGGCGGTTGAACGTGGCTTCAACTGTAGACCAGATGCGGCCCTGTCGCGGGGCAAGCCCGCTAGCCCGGCATGCCGTCCACCCGCGCACGCAGCAGGATCGGCAGGTAGTGCCAGAGGAACAGCAGCAGCGCCGCGCTGCCGAACAATACCGACAACCCCAGCCCCAGCGGCGTGAACGGCGCCACGATCACGCGGGCCAGTGCCGCCAGCTGGATCAGCGCGAATGCCCAACTCATGCTGCGGGGTACCTGAAGAGGGCGTCCGGTATGCCCCAGGCTGACCCGCGCCATCATCGCCACGATCAGCCCGGTCATGGCGCCGACCGTCAGCGCATGGGCGGCCAGGCTAGGGTTGATCGGCACCCCGGCATGCCACAGCGCCAACCCCAGGCAGGCGGGAATCAGCCAGGCATAGGCCAGGTGCAGCGACCACAGCAGCGGCACATGCCACAGACCACGGTCGTGCCACAGCGCCAGGCGGACACCATGCAGCACCGCCAGGGCGGCGAACAGCACGGCCATCAGGGGGTGTGATGCATCGTTGAGCCCCAGCACATAGGTCAGTGGCAGCGCCACGCTGCCCAGCAGGCAGGCGCGGTCCAGCCAGGGCCGGGCCGGTGCCGGGCTCATGTTGCCCAGGCCGCGGCGGGTGAAGAACGGAATGACCCGGCCGCCGATCACGCTCATCATCGCCGCCACCAGCCACAGCCCGGCCAGCACGCCTCGCCGTTGCCACAGCGGGTCGTCGCGCAGCCAGCCTGTAAGGGTCAGCCACTGGCAAGCCGCGATGAGCAATACCAGGCCGATGATGGGGTAGTTGTTGCGCAGCCGACGCTGGATGATCGGCCGCGCCAGGGCCAGCGCCACCAGGGGCAGGAACGCGCCCTCAATCAGCACCAGTAGCCAGGCGGGCAAGGGCAGGAACCAGCTTGCCCGACCCAGCAGCCAGAGCAGGAACAGCCCCTGCAGTGGTCGGCCACTGAGACCCGGGATGCCACTCCAGTTCTGCACCGCCGTGAGCAGGAAGCCGGCAACGATAGCCACAGCGAAGCCAAACAGCATTTCGTGGCGGTGCCAGGCAAGCATGCCGCCGGCCGGTTCGAGCGTGTAAGCGCCGACCAGCACGCCGGCCCACAGCAGCAGGGCAACCAGGGCGAACAGGCTACCGCCGAGGAAGAAGGGTCGAAAACCCAGGGCCCAGAGGGCCTGGCGGGGGCGGGCGGTGATCGGCTGGACGAGCATGGCGAGGACCTTGGTTCGATCGAAACGGTTGAATGGGGTACCATCACGAACCATGCCAGCGTTCAAAAGCCTTGAATATCAAGGTGATGGCACTGCTTTGTGTCATTATGACTTTATTTGTTTCTGGTCATTTTGACCTTGATCATGGTTTAAATGACTCGTTTTGCGCCGCTTTGCCTCTATACGCCAGGGCGGCTTTGCTACAGGATCCCCGTTGTGACCGACCTCCTGCGCAATCCGCTGCTGCAGTACCTCGCCCGCCTGGCCCCGTCCAGCCAGCTGACCATGCGCTACATCCTGCAGGACGCCGCCGACCGCCTGGGGTTTGCCGACTGTGATATCGCCGAGGTGCCCTGGCACCGCCTCGAGCCCGGCCATGTGATCGCCCTGGTCGCGGCGCTGCGTGCCGATGGTTATGCGCCCAACACATCGTCGTTGTACGTCAATGCCGTGCGTGGAGTGATGAACGAGGCCTGGCGCCAGGGTTTGATCGACCACGAACAGTTGCTGATGATCCGCGAGGTCAAGCCAGCTGCCGGTAGCCGCCTGCCACCGGGACGCAACCTGCGGCGCAGCCTGATCCGCGAGCTGATGGACGTGTGCGCCGCCGACCCGCGCCCACAGGGTGTGCGAGACGCAGCCATCCTGGCGTTGCTCTACGGCACCGGGATGCGCAAATCGGAATCGGTCGATGTGAACCTGGACCAGGTGGATTTCCAGGAGCGCAGCGTGCAAGTGCTGGCCAAGGGCAACCGGCAGTTGGTCAAGTATGCCCCGGCCTGGGCCTTCGACAAGCTGCAGGCCTGGCTCGACCTGCGTCGCCAGCACCTGCCGGCCGGCGAGCGTGACGACAGCTTCCTGTTCAACCGCATCCGCCGTGGCAGCCACATCACCCGCGCGCGCATCACCAAGCACGCCATCTACTACATCGCCCGCCAGCGTGGGGCGCAGGTGGGGGCGAAGATCATGCCCCATGATTTTCGCCGGGCATTCATCACCCGGGTGATCGAGGAGCACGACCTGTCGATCGCGCAGAAGCTGGCGCACCACGCCAATATCCAGACCACGGCCGGGTATGACCGACGGGACGACAACGAACGGCGCAGGGCGGTGGAGCGGTTCGACTACTGATCACTGCATTTGCCTGCGAGCATCAGTGGATGCTCGATGCCAGCTCGAAGATCGGCATGTACATCAGGATCACGATCAGCCCGATCAGCAGGCCGATAAAGGTCATCAACAGCGGCTCGAACAATTTCACGAACCACTCTACCCAGCGGCCGATTTCCTGGTCGTGGAAGTCGGCGCAACGCTCGAGCATCTCACCCAGGTTGCCCGATTGTTCGCCGGCACGCAGCAGACGCAGCGAGACGGGGGTCACCAGTTGGCCGGCCTGCAGCGCATCGGACAACGGCAGGCCCTCGGCGACTCGTTGACTGGCCTGCTCCAGGCCCTCGGCCGCGGTGCTGCCCAGCAGGCCGCGGGCCATGCCCAGCGCGGTGAGGATGGGGATACCCCCTTGCAGCAGAATCCCCAGCGAACGATAGAAGCGCGCCAGCTCATACATCATCAGGCGCTGGTGCAGCGCGGGCAGTCGGCGCAGCAGGCGACCGGCGCCACGGCGCATGGCCGGGTGGCGGCGCAGGGCGACCAGGGTGCCGACGCCGACAAGCGTGCCCAGCCCCAGGGGCAGTTGCTGGGCATGCAGGAACAGACCGATTTGCATCAGCACCCGCGACAGCCACGGCAGTTCGGTGCCCATGCCCTCGAACACCAGGCTGAAGCGGGGCACCACGTACCCCAGCAGGAACAGCACCACGCCGCCGCCCACCAGCAACAGCAGCAGCGGGTAGACCGAGGCACCGACCAGCTTCTGGCGGACCAGATCCAGCCGCTGGCGATAGCTGATGTAGCGGGTGAGGGCGTCGCCCAATGCGCCGGTGCGTTCGCTGGACTGCACCAGGGCCACGTACAGGGTGGGGAACACCCGCGGCTGCAGGGCCAGGGCCTGGGACAGCGAGCGCCCCTCATAGAGTTGGCGCACCAGTTGCTCCAGGGTCTTGCGCGTGGCGCCGCCCGGGGCTTTCTCGGCCAGGCTCTCGAGGGCGTCGATCAGCGGCAGGCCGGCGCCGAGCAAGGTGGTCAGCTCCTGGCTGAACAGCATCAGGTCGAACGCCGCCACGCGTCGTCGCAGGGCCAGGCCCTGGCTGCGCACGCTGAGCACGCGCAGCCCCTGGTCCTCGGCCTGGCGTCGGGCCTGGTCGCTGTCCTCGGCCTCCACCTGCAATTGCACCACGCCCTGGCTGCCCAGGGCCTTGAGCTGATAGCGCATGGCCGGGTTCCTCATTGCCAGCTGGTGATTTCGGCGTTTTCGCCGTCACCACCGGGTTGGCCGTCCTTGCCCATCGACAGCAGGTCGTACTCGCCGCCGTTCTCGCCGGGCTGCTTGTAGATGTAGGGGCGGCCCCAAGGGTCCTGTGGCACTGCCTTCTGCAGGTAGGGGCCCGACCAGCGCGCTTCGCCACCTGGCGCGACTACCAGGGCCTGCAGGCCCTGCTCGCTGCTGGGGTAGTGGCCGACCTCCAGGCGATAGAGGTCCAGGGCCTTGCCCAGCCCCTCGATCTGCGCCCGGGCCACCTTGGCCTCGGAGCGGCCCAGCTGGCTGAAGTACTTGGGCGCGACGATGCCGGCCAACAGGCCCAGCACCACCAGCACCACCAACAGTTCGAGCAGGGTGAAGCCGCGTTGGGTACGGATGCTGCGTTGCATGGTGAAACCCTCCGGTGCATTTACCCCTGCCATGCAACAGCCGTGCACGTCTGCTCCGGGCCCTTGCGCCATGGGCCGCAGCAGGCGGCACGCGGCTTGCGTCGTAGTCGCAAAGCCTGGGTTAACGGGGCATCTCCCCCACATCGGGGGTCACGCTTGGGTTATTTGCGGCGGGAGGCGAACGACATGCGAGGACTGATCCTGGGGCTGGTGGCGGGGCTGATGGCATTCGCCGCCCAGGCCGACATCTATGTCTCGAGCGATGGCAAGGGCGGCTTCGTGCTGTCCAACGTGCACCGGCCAGGCCGGCATTACGACCGGGTCATCAGCGAACGCCCGACAGCGGGCGGGCCGGTCAATGCGCAACTGATCACCGGGCGACCCTACGCCGACCTGGTGGCGGCCGCCGCCCTGGCCCACGGTGTACCGCAGGCGTTGCTGCATGCGCTGATCAAGGCCGAGTCCGGCTACAACCCCAAGGCTCGCTCGGCCAAGGGCGCGGCGGGGCTGATGCAACTGATGCCGGACACGGCGAAGGAAATGGGCGTCAAGGATGTACTCGATCCACAGGCCAACGTGCAGGGTGGGGCGCGCTACCTCAAGCGCATGCTCACGCTGTTCGACAACGACATCACGTTGGCCGTGGCGGCCTACAACGCGGGGCCTGAGGCGGTTCTCAGCCGTGGGCGGGTGGTGCCGCCGTTCGCCGAGACCCAGCGCTACGTGCCTAATGTATTGCGTGACTACCGTCTGCTGCGCGGGCTGGATGGGGATGCGCCGCTTTGAGGGACGAGGTGTTCGACGCAGGTTTTACAGCGCCTGCAAAATCGAGCGCCGCCCGCGCGGCGCATCGCGGATGAATCCGCTCCTACATTTGTTGCAACGTGGCCATGCCTGATAGGCCATGGTTGTTAGCCTTGTTTGCACGACGCGGTTTTTCGGTGGGCATTGCTGCCGCCCCACCTGTCTCAAGACCTGCGCCAAGGCTGGCAACCAGGGCCTTACAGGTTCGGTACGTTGCAACAAATGTAGGAGCGGATTCATCCGCGATGCGCCGCGCGGGCGGCGCTCGATCTCGTAGGCGCTGCAAAACCATCGCCAACCACCGATAGCTCATGCTTTCCCCAACTTTGGGCTATAACCTCTAGAGGTGCCCAGCCGCGGAGCCCGCCATGGACCTCGCCCCCCGTCACGACACACTGCTGCCGACCGAAGCCGTCCCGGCGCGCAAGCCGTTCGACCTGCTGCGCTGGTACGCCTGGGTCAGCCTGGCGATCATCCTCTCGGTGGGGGTTGGCCTGGGCCTGATCTCCAGCCGCTTCATCATCGACGAGAGCGTCGAGCGCGATGCCTTGCTCACCGCCCAGTTCATCACCTCCATCGCCGACGCCGAAGTGCGCCATGTAGCTATTCCCAACGTGCGCACCATGGGCGAACTGCTCGACCCACGCACCGACCATGCCTTGCCTGATGTCGATCCCGAGGCCCGGCGCCGGGCCCGTGGCGAGTTCCTCGACCATATTGCGCACCTGCCGGACATGCTCCTGGCCAATATCTACGCCCCCGACCGCACGGTGATCTGGTCGAGCAACCCGGCACTGATCGGCAAACTCATCGAATCGGATGACGACCTCGACCGGGCCTTCGAGTACAAGATGCGCGTATCGGCCAGCTACCACGACTTCGAGCAGGCGCGCAGCGAGCAGAAGTTCGTCACCCCGCCCGAGCAACTGTTCATCGAGAACTACATCCCCTTGTTCGACGCCGACGGCGAAAACGTCACGGCGATGGTCGAGATCTACAAGGAGCCCCACGACCTGATCGTACGTATCGAGCACGGCCTGCTGCTGATCTGGCTGGCCATCGCCGTGGGTGCGGGCCTTGTGTATGTCGGCCTGTACGGCATCATGCGCCGCGCCGCCCGGCTGATGGCGGTGCAGCAGAAGCGGCTGATCGGTAACGAGACCTTCGTGGCCCTGGGCGAGGTGTCGTCGGCGGTGGCCCACAGCCTGCGCAACCCGCTGGCCAGCATCCGCTCCAGCGCCGAGCTGGCCCAGGCCTTCGATGATGGCCCGGCGCAGAAGAACATCAGCGACATCATCAGCCAGGTCGACCGCATGTCGCAGTGGGTGCGCGAGCTGCTGCAATCGCTGCGTCCGCTTGGCGATGAAGCCGTGGCGGTGGACGTGGCCCAGAGCCTGCGCGACAGCTTGCAGGCGTTTGCCCAGGCGCTGGAGCGCGGCGGCGTGCGGTTGCTGCTGCCTGAGCTGCCAAGCGTGCAGGTGCTGGGCCAGCCGGCGCTGCTCGGGCAGATCTTCAGCAGCCTGATCGCCAACGCCCTGGAGTCGATGGAGGCCGGTGGCGAGCTGCGTGTTGAGGTGGTGCGCAATGATCGGCGCAATCTGAGCCTGCGGCTCTCGGATACAGGCAAGGGCATGAACGAGCAACAGCAGCGCATGGCCTTCCGGCCATTCTTCACTACCAAGCAAGGCGGCGTGGGCGTGGGGCTGATGCTGGTGAAGAGGATCATGGAGCGCTTCGGCGGCTCGGTGCGGTTGAGCAGCCGTGAGGGGGCAGGGACCCGGGTACTGCTGAATTTTCGGGTGGCATCAACTTAACCTTAAGGTATAGGTTTTTAGCCTAATGAGCTGATATATAAGGAAATTATCTGAACTGGGTAACCGTTACCCAAAAGTGGGGATTTATCCAACAAATAAGATTAATAAAGATCAACAACATAATGATTTATAAAGAAAAATTTTAAATTTGTATTGCTGGCTGGCTTTTTGCTAGACCTCTCGCAAGCCTGCGCTGACATCTTCAGCAAAGGTCCAATGGAATCACTTTGCTACCACCGGTAGCAGAGCCGCATGCCGGTGAACCTCATCGGCCCCAGGTGGGAACGATGCGATGCAGACGCTCGAAAACGGTGCCCCCGACAAGGCCGCGCCTCCCGTCAGCGGGTTGGCCACGCCGCTGCACGAGTTCAACCTGCTGCGCTGGTTCTCGCTGGTCAGCCTGCTGATCATCGCCTCAGTGGCCGGTGGGTTGGGCTATGTGTCGACGCGTTTCGTGGTGCAGGACAGCGTCGAGCGTGACGCCATGCTCACCGCCCAGTTCATCCAGGCCATGGCCCAGGCCGAGGTGCGGCACTCGCAGCTGCCGCCGGGCATCACCATGGGCGAGTTGCTCGATCCGCGCCTCGACCAGCAGCACCTGCAGTTCACCCCTCAACTGGCCGAGTCGACCCGGGTGGAGTTCCTCGACCACGTCGAACACTTGCCCGACACCTTGCTGGCCAATGTCTATGCCCGCGACCGCACGGTAGTGTGGTCGACCAACCCGCACCTGATCGGCAAGCGCATCGATGAAGATGACGATCTGGAACACGCCTTCCGCTCGCGCAAGTCGGTGTCAGCCAGCTATCACAAGGCCGACGAGGAACGCGAGGAACAGAAGTTCCAGCGCGAGCCCCGGCACCTGTTCATCGAGAACTACATCCCGCTGTTCGACAGCCAGGGCGAGCAGGTGCTGGCGATGGTCGAGATCTACAAGGAGCCGCATGACCTGGTGCGGCGCATCCAGCGCGGTTATGTGCTGATCTGGGCCTCCACCCTGGTCGGAGGGGCGCTGATCTACTTCGGCCTGTTCTGGATCGTGCGCCGCGCCGCCAGCCTGCTGCGTCACCAGCAAGACCGCCTGGTGGCCAGCGAGACCTATGTGGCCCTGGGCGAGATGTCCTCGGCGGTGGCCCACAGCCTGCGCAACCCGCTGGCCAATATCCGCTCCAGCGCAGAACTGGCCCAGGACATCGCCAGCCCGGCGGCGCAGAAGAACATCGGCGACATCATCACCCAGGTCGACCGCATGTCGCGCTGGGTTCGCGACCTGCTGGTGTCGCTGCGCCCGACCAGCGACGAAGCCGAGTCGGTCGACCTGGTGGCGGCCGTCGAGGATGCGCGGCAGGCCTTCGCCCCGCAGATCGAGCGCAACAACGTGCGCTTCGCCTTCGACGGGCCAGCGACGCAATGGGTGGCCAGCCAGCCGTTGCAACTGACGCAGATCCTCAACAGCCTGTTTGCTAACGCCCTGGAGGCCATGCCCCAAGGTGGCGAGCTGCGCGCCGAGGTGCGCCAGCTGGAGGGGCAGCAGGCGCAACTGCAGCTCAGCGATACCGGCAAGGGCATGAGCGAGCAGCAGCGGCGCATGGTGTTCAAGCCGTTCTTCACCACCAAGCAAGGCGGCTTGGGTGTTGGCCTGGCACTGGTCAAAAGGATCATGGAACGCTTTGGCGGCGCGGTCGAACTGACCAGCCGCGAAGAGGAAGGAACCCGCGTCAGCCTGACTTTCAATATTGCAGCGGGAGGGGACCATGGAGCACAGCATCCTGGTGGTCGAGGATGATGAAATCCTTGCCGACAACATTCGCACCTACCTGAACCTCAAAGGGTTCGAGGTCACGGTGTGCCACAGCGCGGAACTGGCGCTGGAGCAGATCAAGCGCGCCCGGCCCGACGCCGTGCTGACCGACAATTCGCTGCCCGGCATGAGCGGCCACGACCTGTTGCGCACGCTGGTGGCGCAGGCGCCGGAGCTCAAGGTGATCATGATGACCGGCTACGGCAACGTCGAGGACGCCGTGCTGGCCATGAAGGAAGGCGCGTTCCACTACCTCACCAAGCCGGTGGTGCTGGCCGAGCTCAAGCTGATGCTGGACAAGGCCCTGGCCGCCGAGCGCATGGAGCGCACGCTGTCGTTCTACCAGGAGCGCGAGGCGCAGAAGTCAGGGTTGCAGGCCTTGATCGGCGAGTCGCCGGCCATGCTCGAACTCAAGCACACCTTGCAGCAGCTGCTCGATGCCGAGCGGCGCATGGCCAGCGGCGATCTGCCGCCGGTGCTGGTCGAAGGCGAGACCGGTACCGGCAAGGAATTGGTGGCGCGCGCCCTGCATTTCGACGGCAGCCGGGCCAAGGGGCCGTTCATCGAGTTCAACTGCGCCTCGATTCCCGCCAACCTGCTGGAGGCCGAGCTGTTCGGCCACGAGAAAGGCGCCTTCACCGATGCCAAGGAGCGTCGCGTGGGCCTGGTCGAGGCGGCCGACGGCGGCACCCTGTTCCTCGACGAGATCGGCGAGATGGACCTGGTGCTGCAGGCCAAGCTGCTCAAGCTGCTGGAGGACCGCACCATTCGCCGTATCGGCGCGGTCAAGGAGCGCAAGGTCGACCTGCGGGTGATCAGCGCCACCAACTGCAACCTGGAGCAGATGGTCCAGCAGGGCAAGTTCCGCCGCGACCTGTTCTTCCGCCTGCGCATCATTGCCCTCAAGGTGCCGCGCCTGTTTGCCCGTGGCCAGGACATCCTGCGCCTGGCCCGGCACTTCCTGGCCCACCACGGGCGGCGCTACGGCAAGCCCAACCTGCGCTTTTCGGCCGAGGCCGAGGCGCTGATGCTGGGTTACAGCTGGCCGGGCAACGTGCGCGAATTGCGCAACATGCTCGAGCAGACAGTGTTGCTGGCGCCCAGCGAGGTGATCGGTGCCCATCAGCTGAACCTGTGCATGACCCTGGTCGACGAGCCGCTGGCGCAGCCGGCGCAGGTGCTGGCATTCGAGGCGCCACGCCATGAACCACCGGCAGCCGCCAGCCTGCCGGACATGGAGCGCGACATGGTCTGCCGCACCCTCGACCGCACCGACTGGAACGTCACCAAGTCGGCACGGCTGTTGGGGTTGTCGAGGGACATGCTGCGCTACAAGATCGAGAAGCTTGGGTTGACCCGGCCGGACAAGCGGCAGTGGTGAGTGGGCGGGCTGATTGCCTGTCAGCTTTGCGTCTTTGGGGCTGCCATGCAGCCCATCGCCGGCAAGCCGGCTCCCACAGGTAGCGCAGAATTCAGCAATTGCGCGGTCCTTGTGGGAGCCGGCTGGATTTTCCTACTGTGCTGAGTAACGCCTGCTTTCACAAAGCTTATGGCTTGCCGCCGTTGCCTGAGCCTGCGCCTTCACGCCCCATCCCCTCCGAGCCGCTGTCCCCCATCCCCGGCAGGTCGCGATCATTGTTCTGTTCGGCTGGCGGGCTGTCCGGGTCATTGCCCTTGATCCGCGGGTCGGTATCCCGCGGCATGGGCTTTTCGATTGGGTTGAGGGTGCTGTCCACGCCTGGCTTGGGCGCCGGGTTGTGCGGGTCGTCAGGGTAGGTGGCGCCGGTACCGGCGGCGAAGGCCAGGGGCGAGGCGAGCAGGGCGGCAAGCAGGAAGGAACGTTTCATGTGGGCAAGCTCCTTTGCGATGACAAGAAGTCGGCCCTGCCTGCGCAGGGCCTCGTTCTCATATGGGCCATGACCCCATCAGCAAGGTGCCATCACGGCGACCAACGGTCACACCACCATCGACAGCAGCATGATGAAGATGATGCCGACCACCGAGAGGATGGTCTCCATCATGCTCCAGGTCTTGAAGGTCTCGGCCACGGTCATGTTGAAATACTGCTTGACCAGCCAGAAACCTGCGTCGTTGACGTGGGACAGTATCAGCGAGCCGGCGCCGGTGGCCAGCACCAGCAGTTCGCGGTTGACCCCCGGCACCAGGTCGATCACCGGGGCGACGATGCCGGCGCCGGTGATGGTGGCCACCGTGGCCGAGCCGGTGGCGATGCGGATCACCGCCGCCACCAGCCAGGCCAGCATGATCGGCGAGATCTCGGCCTGCACCGCCATCTGCCCGATCACGTTGCCCACGCCGGTGTCCACCAGCATCTGCTTGAAGCCGCCGCCGGCGCCGACGATCAGCACGATGGCGGCGGTGGGAGCCAGGCTCTGGTCGAGCATCTTCATGATCTGCTGGCGGTTGAAGCCACGGGCCGAGCCGAAGGTGTAGAAGGCCAGCAGCAGGGCGGCGAGCAGGGCGGTGATCGGGTGGCCGATCAGGTCCATCCACTGGCGCACGATGTGCTCGGCCGGCAGTACCACGTCGGCGAAGGTCTTGAGCAGCATCAGCACCACCGGCAGCAGCACGGTGATCAGGGTCACGCTGAAGCTGGGCAGGTTCTGCTGGTTCGACTCGCGGGCGATCTGGTCCATCAGTTCCTGGGACGGGTTGCCCGGGATGTAGCGCGAGATGAAATTACCGAACAGAGGGCCGGCAATCACCGCCGTGGGCAGGGCCACCAGCAGGCCATAGAAGATGGTCTTGCCGATGTCGGCGTGGAAGATGCCGATCGCCAGCAACGGCCCCGGGTGCGGCGGCACCAGGCCGTGCACCACCGACAGGCCCGCCAGCAGCGGGATGCCGATCTTCACCAGCGACACGCCGGAGCGGCGGGCGACGATGAACACCAGCGGGATCAGCAGTACGAAGCCGATCTCGAAGAACAGCGGGATGCCCACCAGGAAGGCGGCGAACATCATTGCCCAGTGCACCTTCTGCTTGCCGAAGGCGCGGATCAGGGTCTGGGCGATCTGGTCGGCGCCGCCGGAGTCGGCCATCAGCTTGCCGAGCATGGTGCCCAGGGCCAGGACGATGCCGACGAAGCCGAGCACGCCGCCGAAGCCGTCCTGGAACGACTTCATCACCTTGGCCACCGGCATGCCGGAGGTCAGGCCGAGAAAGCCCGCGGCTATGGTAAGGGCGACGAAGGGGTGGACCTTGAAATGGGTGATCAGCAGGATGAGCCCGACGATGGTGACCAGCGCGTCAAGCAGCAGGAAGGTATCGGTAGCCAGTCCGAACATGGTTCGTGAACCTCGGTCTTTTCGTTGTTGTTTTGGTATCGCGTGTCTTGCGTCATTGCGCCTGCGAAGGCATGGAGACAGCGCTGTCTTTGGTGAGCCGGAAAAACCGCCGGGTCAGGCAGTCCGCGCCAGCGCCTGCTCACCGCAAGGCTTTAGCCACTGGTGCACGTCCTCGGCCAGCGTGGGCAGCGGGCGGGTGGCGTCCAGGGCCAGGGTCAGGGGCTCTACGTGCGGCGGCTCGAGCGCTGCGAACTGGCTGTCGATCAGGCTGGCCGGCATGAAGTGACCGGGGCGCGCCAGGACGCGCTTCTCGGCTTCCTGCGGGGTCAGCTCGAGAAACACGAAGCACAGTTCGGGCACGGCCAGGCGCAGGGTATCCCGATAGCGGCGCTTGAGGGCCGAGCAGGTGAGGATCGGGCGCTCACCCGCAGCGAGGGTGGCCTGCAGCTCCTCGCCCAGGCGCACCAGCCAACCGGCACGGTCATCGTCGTTCAGGGGAATGCCGGCGCTCATCTTGGCGATGTTGGCGGCGGGGTGGAAGGCATCGCCTTCGATCAGGCGGCCGCCGCTGCGGGTGGCGATGGCGGCGCCGACGCTGCTTTTACCGCAGCCGGCCACGCCCATGACCACGATCGCGGACAGGGAAGGGTTCATCTGTACCTCCTGCTGGTTGAGATAGCGCTGTCTCGGTCGGGACGAGCCGAAAACCATGCGCCACCCTCCCGGGTGTTATTGATCTTGTCTTTGGCAGTATGGACGCTGAACGCATGCCTGCTACCAAGATTGCATTGCCTGCATCCAGAGACAGCGCTACCTTAGTGACCGTTCCCCATTCCTGCAAGCAGTAAAATTACAATACTCATGTCCCGTACTGGCTCGCGTACCACTGGTCGTCCCACCCTGGCGGAAGTCGCCAGGCTTTCCGGGGTTTCCCCCATCACCGCTTCCCGGGCCCTGCGGGGCGTCAGCACGGTCGCGCCCGAGCTTGCGCAGAAGGTCATGGCCGCGGCGTCGAGCCTAGGCTATGTCGCCAACCCGGCCGCCCGTGCCCTGGCGTCGGCGCGCAGCCAGTCGGTGGTGGTGTTGATCCCCTCGTTGTCCAACCAGCTGTTCATCGACACCCTCGAGGCCATTCACGAGGTGATGCGCCCCCGTGGCCTGGAAGTGCTCATTGGCAACTATCACTACGATGTCGCCGAAGAAGAGAACCTGATCCGCAACTACCTGGCCTACCAGCCGTGCGGCGTGCTGCTCACCGGCTTCGAGCGCAGCGAGGCCTCGCGGCAGATGCTGGCCGCGAGCCGGGTGCCGTGCGTGCACATGATGGAGCTGGGTGGCGAGGGCGATGCCTTGTCGGTAGGGTTCTCCCAGCACTCGGCCGGGCGCGCTGCGGCGCGGCACCTGATCGAGCGTGGTCGCCGACGCCTGGGGTTCATCGCCGCGCAGCTCGACCCTCGGGTGATGCAGCGCGCCGAAGGCTTCCGTCAGGCCCTCGCCGAGGCCGGTCTGCAAGCCCCCGAGCTTGAAGTGCTCGACCCGCAACCCTCGTCCATCGGTCTGGGTGGCACGCTGTTCAGCCGCCTGCTGGCCAAGGCGCCGGATGTCGACGGCATCTTCTTCTGCAACGACGACCTGGCCCAGGGCGCGGTGCTGCAGGCCCTGCGTGAAGGCATCGAAGTGCCGCGCCGGGTGGCGATGGTCGGTTTCAACGACCTGCCGGCCTCGGCGCACATGGTCCCGCGCCTGACCTCGATCCGCACCCCGCGCGCGGCGGTCGGGCGTGGTGCTGCTCAGGCGCTGCTGGCGTTGCTCGATGGCAAGCGGGTGGCTACCGGTCAGCAGGACCTGGGGTTCGAGCTGATGGTGCGCGAGAGTTCCTAAGGTCGGCGCAGCGTCGACTGTCAGCTAGCGTGCGGAGCCCACCTGGCAAATTTGTCAGTTGTGGTGGGTCGCAAGAAGCAGGACGCTGTGGCTTTCCGGCAGAGGACAGGCCGTGCCCCACTCGACTCGATTGCTGTACACGGATGCCCATGGCTCGGTGCTGCGCGCCCAAGGTGAAACAGGCCAGTCGGTGCTGGCCTATACCGTGCACGGCCATGATTCCGGGGCTCGGCCGGTCAGTCCGTTCCTGCGCTTCAATGGCGAGGTCCCAGAGAAGTTGTCCGGCAACTATCTGCTGGGTAATGGCTATCGGGCATACAGTCCAGTACTGCTGCGCTTCACGTCGCCAGACGGCTTGAGCCCGTTTGGTGAGGGTGGCTTGAACGCCTATGCTTACTGTGCGGGTGACCCGATCAACAGCGTCGACCCTTCGGGGCATGTGCCTTTTAGAAGGCGTGCCGCGACTGCGACTAGATGGCAGTTAGTAAAGAAATCCGTACGCAAAAAACTGGCGCTGGTCGAGGATGCCACCACCTTTGCAAAACTGTTTGTAAAGCTGCTCAAAAACCCGACTTGGTCAAACCGGTGGGCTGTAGCCAAGCAAACCGGCAAGATGGCAATCAAGTACGGGCCTCTTGCTCCCGTCTATTGGGTATATGACTGGCTGCGCCCAACACCGTCCGTGCCCGACCAGGTGACGGCCACTTCCGTGCCTGCCGCCACCCAGGCCGGTGCACCTGGTGGCCCGGCTGACGGCCAGCCGCTGTCAGGCAGACGCGACGAGCTACGTGGCGACAGTGCATAAAACGGAAAGCACGCCGCCTTACAGTTGCAGAAGGCCAGATGGCCAGCGCCCCAATCACGATGGCTGCTCTGCCACGTTCTCCAGTGCTTGCCCGCGGCTGACCCACCAGCCGAACCCTGCCGCGGTGAAGAACATGATCAGGCTGTAGATCGCCGCCGGCACCGCCATGGTCGCGTTGTTCAGCAGCGACGGGCTCAGGGCCAGCGCGATGGCCAGGGTGCCGTTGTGGATGCCGATCTCCATGCCGATGGCGATCGCCTGGCGTTTCGGGATGTTCAACAGGCGTGGCACCCAGTAACCCACGCCAAGGCTGAGCAGGTTGAACAGCAACGCCGCGCCACCGACGATCGGCGCGTACTCGACCACGGTCTGCCAGTCCTTGGCCAGGGCCAGGACGATGGTGAAAGCCAGGAACAGCGCCGCGACGATCTTCATCGGCTTCTGCATGCGCGCGGCGAAGCGCGGCGCCCAGTGACGGACCAGCATGCCCAGCGCCACCGGCAGCAGGACGATGGCGAACACCTGCATGACCTTGGCAAATTGCAGGGGGATGGCCTGGTCCGATGCCATGAACCACATCAGCGACAGGTTCACCAGCAGCGGCATGGTGAGGATGGCGATCAGCGAGTTGACCGCGGTGAGGGTGATGTTCAGCGCCACGTCGCCGTGGGCCAGGTGGCTGAACAGGTTGGCCGTGGTGCCGCCGGGCGAGGCGGCCAGCAGCATCAGGCCCACCGCCAATGCCGACTCGAGGCCAAAGCCGTTGGCGATCAGGAAGCACACCAGTGGCAGCAGCAGGATCTGGCAGGCCAGGCCGATCACCACCGGCTTGGGGTACTTCACCACCCGGGCGAAGTCGGCGAGGGTCAGCGACAGGCCCAGGCCGAGCATGATGATGCCCAGGGCCAGCGGCAGGAGGGCGGTGAGCAAGGGGGAGGCGGTCATGGGCGGTCTCTCGGGCGAAGGATCCCGAGGAGTGTAGGTGGGTGCGCAATGATAGCTAATCGTATCTGGACGATCTTGGTAACCGTTTGTTACTGGCCTGATGACGCCATGTCGCGTTGCGATGCCGGGCCTGTGGCAGTAGCATTCGCGCTTTTGCCGAGGATTAGCCCGTCATGCCGTTCCAGCAAGGTCTGCTTGCCACCCCGGTGCCGGCCCACGCCCGTCACCTGTTCTTTGCCCTCGATTCGCTGGAGGCGTTGCCCGCCGCGCTGGACCAGCTGTTGCCGCAGGTCGATGGCCACAGCCTGATCCTGGCCGTCGGCGCGCCGCTGGCCAAGGCCCTGGGCCGCGAGGTGCCGGGCCTGCGCAGTTTCCCGCAACTGGACGCGGTGGTGGAGAACCCGGCGACCCAGCACGCCCTGTGGTTGTGGCTGCGCGGTGCCGAGCGCGGCGAACTGTTCCTGCGCGCCCAGGCCTTGCAGCAGGCGCTGGCGCCGGCCCTGCGCCTGGTCGACAGCGTCGACGGCTTCCTGCACCGCGGCGGCCATGACCTGACCGGCTACGAAGATGGTACCGAGAACCCGGTGGACGCAGACGCCGTTGCCGCCGCCATCGTGCCGGGCGACATCCCCGGCCTGTCGGGTTCGAGCTTCGCCGCCTTCCAGCTGTGGAAGCACGACCTGGGCTACTTCAAGTCGCTGCCCCAGGCCGAGCAGGACAACATCATCGGTCGCCGCCTGAGCGACAACGAAGAGCTCGACGACGCGCCCGAGTCGGCCCACGTCAAGCGCACTGCCCAGGAGAGCTTCGCGCCCGAGGCGTTCGTGGTGCGACGCTCGGTGGCCTGGACCGATGAGCGCGGCGCGGGCCTGGCGTTCGTCGCCCTGGGCTTCTCGCTGGACGCCTTCGAGGTGCAACTGCGGCGCATGAGCGGGCTGGAGGATGGCGTGGTCGATGGCCTGTACCGCTTCAGCCGGCCGTTGAGCGGCGGCTATTACTGGTGCCCGCCGTTGGGTGAGCAGGGCGCAGACCTGCGTCTGTTGCTGGGCTGATGGATCCTGGGGTGCGACCAGGTGTCCGCCGCAAACCCTGCAGCGCCTATGCGACCGAGCGCCGCCCACGCGGCGCATCGCGGATGAATCCGCTCCTACATCTGTTGCAACGTGGCCATGCCTGATAGGCCATGGTTGTCAGCCTTGTGCGCTCGACGCGATTTTTCGGCGGGCATTGCAGCCGCCCCACCTGCCTCAAGCCCTGCGCCAAGGCAGGCAACCATGGCCTGACAGGTTCGGTACGTTGCAACGAATGTAGGAGCGGATTCATCCGCGATGCGCCGCGCGGGCGGCGCTGGATCTGATAGGCGCTGCAACACCAACGTTGTACACCTCGAAAGGGCTGCCCTTCAGAACGGCACCGCCACCGTCAGCTGGCTGTAGACGTTGGTCCCGCTGCCCACCTGGTTGCCGCCGTTGCTTTCATCCTTGCGCGGCTTGAACAGCCCCAGCAGCGGGGTGACGATCAGGTGCTCGTTGACCGCCCATTCCACATACAGGTCCAGCTCCTGCGCATCGAGGTTCAAGGTGTCGCGGCTACGCACCGTGTCGAAGTCGAAGAACAGCGCGCCGAGGGTCAGATTGTCCCGTGGCGTGGCCTTCAGGCCGACATGGTGGATGCCGCTGTTGGTGTTGAACGGCCCGGCGTAGTTGCCGGCGACCTCGCCCTGGATCCAGGTGCCATAGCCGCTGGAAAGCCCTGTGAACAGCAGGTCCCAGCCTGCGGAGTAGCGGGTGTAGCGGTAGGTCAGCTGCGGCGCCCAAGGGGTGTCGGCGAAGGTGTAGGCCGCTTCGCCGTACCAGGCCGTCTCATGCCCGCCGCGCTTGTCCTGCCAGGCATATTCGAAGGCCAGCCGGGTGTTCGCCAGGCCCGCACTGCCTTCACCCCGCACGCTGTATACATCCATGCCTTCGCGGGCCTTCTGGAACTCGCTGGCCCACTGGTCGGTCACGTCGATGCCGTGGATATAGGTCAAGCCCAGGGTACCCAGGTCATGGGTGTAGTCCAGGGTGCCGGCCGCCAGCTCAGTTTCGGCCTGGGCGCGGTTGTCGGACTTGAGCCACAGCACACTGCCATGCAGCCCCTCCTGGCCGCCCAGGCGCAGCACTGCGGTGCGGTCGAAGGCGTGGCGCGCGCCCAGATAGAAGCCGCCACCACGGTTGAGCTGGCCGTCGGCCGGGCCCTTGCCCAGGTTGGGGCCGTCGTCGTTGATCAGGAAGCCGCTGCCCAGGCGGATCACCTGGCGGCCGCCGGACAGGTCCACGCCATCCTTGCCCAGCAACGGGAACAGGTCGCCCGAGCGCCAGCCCAGGTAGGCATCCTCGATCTTGGTGGTGCGTTCGGAGCCGTCCTGGTTGCCGCCGGCGTCGCCGTCGCCCCAGGCGCCTGAGCTGACCCAGTTGAGGGCGCCATACAGGCTGCCGTTGCCGGCCAGGCCCTGGTCGCCGCTCAGGCCGTACTTGATGAAACCTTCGCGCCAGGTCGAGCCGCCGGGGGTGCCATCGTAGTTGTGGCGGCTGTTGAACATGCCCCAGACCGCGAGCAGATCGGCGTTCAGGTGGCTGTCGTCGTCGGTGTACAGCTCGTAGGCCGGGCTGGCCTGGCCATGGACCAGCAGGGTCAGTGCCGTGGCCATTGCGGTGCGACGTGGAGTGAGACGCATGGATCGATCCTCGTTTTTTGTGTGCGGTCTTGAGTGCCGCGTTGTTGTGGAGGCAGTGTCGAAAGGCGACGGGCTATTAGCGCGTGGAACGCTGGCGGTGGTCTTGCCCGTGGCTGCCAGCGTTCTTGCATGTCGCCGCCATCACAGGCTCGCGGCGGTCTCCGGCAGGGTGGCGCCGCCGTCGACCACAAGGGTCTGGCCGGTGATGTAGCGGGCGGCGTCGGAGGCCAGGAACAGCATCGCGGCAGCGATATCGGCGGGTTCCCCCAGTCGCCCCAAGGGCACGCCCGCGGCGATCCGGGCGTTCAGCCCGGTATCGCCGAGGTTGCCCATGGCCGGGGTGCGCACCATCCCCGGTTCCACGCCGTTGACCCGTACATTGAACTGCGCCAGTTCCAGTGCGGCGTTGCGGATGAAGCCGTTGACCCCGGCCTTGGACGCGGCGTAATGGCTCAGGCCCGGATAGGCCACCCGCGGGCCGGTCACCGAGGAGGTAGCCAGCACGCATCCGCCACCCTGGCGGCGGAACAGCGGCAAGGCACCTTGGGTGAGCCAGAACAACGCCCCCAGGTTCACCGCCAGGGTCCGTTGCAGCAGCGCCGGGTCGATCTCGGCGAACGTGGTGAGCGGGAAGTACGCGGCGTTGTGCACCAGCACATCCAGGCGTTCCAGCTTGGCTAGCAAGGTGTCGATCGCAACGGGGTCGGCCAGGTCCAGCGTTTCCCCCCGCACGTCGTGACCCAGGACCCGTTGTGCCTCCATCAGGTGTTCAAGTGCTGGCGAATCGAGATCCACGGCCATCACCTGGGCACCGCCCCGGGCGAAACCCTCGACGATGGCCTGGCCGATCCCGCCCGCCGCGCCGGTGACCAGTACGGTGCGACCCTCGAAGTCGTAGCGCGCGTTCATGCCGACGGCTCCAGGTGGGTAAAGGCCAGGGTCGGCAGGTCGACCACGGTCGACCCGCCGTCGGCGGCGATCACCGCCCCGGTGACGATGCTGGCCTCGGCGCCGACCAGGAACTGGCACACGGCGGCTATTTCATCACTGCTGGCCGGGCGGCGCAGCGGTACGTCGGCGGTGACCCGGCGGTAGGCGGCATCAAGGTCCTCCTGGTGGTGGTCCATCAACGCCTGCATCTCCTTATCCGCCATGGGCGTGCGCACCCAGCCCGGGCAGACGCAGTTGACCCGCACGCCGAACGGTCCGTAGTCGCGGGCCAGCGAGCGGGTCAGGCCGACCAGCGCATGCTTGGCGGTGGTGTAGCCGCACACCTCGGGCCCGGCCGCCAGCGCGGCGATGGAGCCCAGCAGCACCAGGCTGCCACGCCGCTCGCGCAGCAACGGCAGGCATGCCCGGGCAGTGTGGAAGGCGCTGTCGAGGTTGCTGCGCAGAGCCTCGCGCCAGGCGCTGTCGCTGGTCTGCTCGGCCGCGCCCAGGCCATGGCCGCCGGCGCAGGCGATCACCGCATCGAGGCCGCCGAAGCGCGCGCGTACCTGCTCGATGAACCCCACCCAGTTGCCACTGTCCGCGGCATCGCCGGCCAGCACCAGGCCATCGCACTGCTGCGCGACGCGTTCCAGTGCCTCACGGCGGCGGCCCACCAGTGCCACCTGCCAGCCCTGGCGGGCCAGGCGCAGAACGCTGGCTTCACCGATGCCGCTGCCGGCCCCGGTGACCAGCACGCTGCGGCTCACTGCGCATGCTCCGTGCGGTTGAGCACCCGGCAGTGGGACGATACCGGGAAGTTGGCCAGCGCATCGAAGCCGCCGCCCTGGTAGCCGAAGATCTTGCCGTCGCTGCGGTGCCGCGCCAGGTCGATCATCACCAGGCCCAGGGTGGGCACGATCTTCTCGCACCAGACGAACAGGTACAGCTGCTCGGCGATTTTGTAGTAGTACGCCCGGTCGGTGTCGCACAGCCCCTGTTCGACACCCTTGAGGCACTGCCAGCTGTAGTAGTTGGCGTTGAGGTAGATGTGCTCGTACTCCTCGGTGGGGCTGTAGCGGTAGTGGTTACGCAGGCCGACCAGCTCGGTGGTCGGCGCATGGGGGCAGGCGCCGGCCTGCCAGGGGCGGTCGACGCTGCCGTGCAGGAAGCTGGCTTCGACGCCGGTCAGTGCTTCGCCGGCCAGGGCCAGGGCGTACAGGCCGCGCTGGGTGCGGGCCTGGTCGGGCAGGCGGCCGAGCACGGCGGTGAAGGCCTGCGCCAGGGTGTCGAGCACCAGCGACACCGACCAGGCCTGGCCGGCCTCGTGCTTGATGAAGTCGACCAGGTAGATACCGTGGCGCACGGAGGTGGCCCGATACCCCGCGCTGCCGCTGCTGTGGCCGTCCGCCGCGTGCCAGTGCAGGCGCTCGCTGTCGAAGCGGTGCTCGATGATCCAGCCATTGGCGAAGTGCAGGGTGAGCGACCGCCCGGACAGGTCGGCCAGTTGCGGCAGGATGAAGGCCTCGGGTGCGAAGCCTTCGGCGAGGGCGCCCACGGTGATCCAGTCGGTTTGCTTCGGCATGTCGTTGACTCCTGTGTTGGGATGCCGCCCGCCATTTATGCGAGTGGCCCAGGTCGTGATTAGCGCTGGTCATGGTCAGTAGCGGATCATCACCGACTTCAGTTCGGTGAAGTCGTCGATGAAGGCTGAGCCGAACTCGCGGCCGGTGCCGGACGCCTTGATGCCGCCGAACGGCACCGCCGGGTCGAGCAGGGTGTGCATGTTGACCCACAGGGTGCCGGCCTGGATTTCCGGGATCAGGCGCATGGCCTTGCCCAGGTCGTTGGTCCACAGGCTCGCGCTCAGGCCGTAGGGCGAGGCGTTCATCAGGTGGATCAGTTCGTCCTCGTGGTCATAGGGCAGGAAGGTCGCCACCGGGCCGAAGGTTTCCTGGTTGAGCAGGGTGTCGCCCGCGCTGTTGGCGAGAATGACAGTGGGCTCGACGAAGCAGCCCGGGCCTTCGCCGAGGCGGCCGCCATGGACGATGCGGTTACCTTCGGCGCGGGCGGTGGCGAACAGCTCGCCGAGCTTCTGCTGGTGCGGTTTGTTGGCTACAGGGCCGAACTGGGTGGTTTCATCCAGGGGCGAGCCGATCTTCAGCTGGCTCAGGCGTTGGGACAGCGCGTCGAGCAACGGGTCAAGGCGTGAGCGATGCACGTAGAAGCGCTCGCCGGCGGCGCAGATCTGTCCGGAATGCAGGAAACCGGCCTCGATGATGCCGTCCACCGCCTTGTCGACGGCGACATCGGGCAGGAACGCCACGGCGTTCTTGCCGCCCAGCTCCAGGGTCGCCCGGGTCAGCCTGGCGCCCATGGCCGCCTGGCCGACGGCGATGCCGGTGGGCACCGAACCGGTGAACGACACCTTGTCGGTGCCGGGGTGCTCGACCAGCGCCTTGCCCACCTGGCCACCGCCGGTCAGCACGTTGAGGGCGCCCGGAGGCAGGCCGGCCTCGCTGGCCAGTTCGGCGATGCGCAGCAGGGTCAGCGGTGTGAACTCGCTGGGCTTGAGCACGATGCTGCAGCCGGTGGTCAGGGCCGAGGCCAGTTTCCACAGGGCGATCATGGTGGCGAAGTTCCACGGCACGATGCCCACCACCACACCCACCGGCTCGCGCAGGGTAAAGGCGCTGTAGCGCTCGCCGGCGAAGGAGGGCAGCGACGGGGTGATGGTCTGGCCGGTGATCTTGGTCGCCCAGCCGGCGTAATAGCGCAGGAAGTGCGCGGCCTGTTCCACCTCGAAGGCGCGGGCGATGCCGATCAGCTTGCCCGATTGCAGGGTCTCCAGTTGCGCCAACTCCTCGCGGTTGGCCTCCAGCAGGTCGGCCAGGCGCAACAGCACCGCAGCGCGCGCGGCAGGGCTGGTGCGCGACCAGCTGGCAAATCCCTGACGGGACGACTCGACGGCGCGCTCGACATCGGCCAGGTTGGCGTCGGCGACCTGGGCGATGGCTTCGCCGTTGGCCGGGTTGTGCACGGTGATGCGGGCGCTGGATTGGCTGGGCACCGTTGCGCCGTGGATGTACAGGCCGTGGTCACGGGCGAGGAAGGCGCTGACGCTGGGGAGGAGGGGGATATCGCTCATGACAGGGCTCCGGATGGGCCACAGCGGCCCGATTTGCGCAGGTTAGAGCGCGGCAAACCGGCGTTCTTGTCTGCCCATGCCAGCCACCATGACCTAGCCTGCCAGGCCCATGAAAAGTGCAATCCGAGGTGCGGAAGTTGCATTTTCCGGCCTGCCCACGGCTCCCATACTGACCCGGCATTCATCAGCGAACGCCCGCTTCCAGGCACCGTTCGCCAGGGTCCAATAACAATGAGCCAGACCATGAAAAAGCCAAACTCCCTGCTCGAAGACCTCAAGCCCCTGTTGCCGGCCATTGCCGCCCGCGCCGACCAGGCCGAGCGCGAGCGCAGCGTGCCCGCCGAAAACATCGCCGCGCTCAAGGCCATCGGCCTGCACAAGGCATTCCTGCCCAGACATTACGGCGGCCTGGAAATCAGCCTGCCGCAGTTCGCCGAATGCATCGCCGTGCTGGCCGGCGCCTGTGCCAGCACTGCCTGGGCAATGAGCCTGCTGTGCACCCACAGCCACCAGCTGGCGATGTTCCCGGCACGCCTGCAGGACGAGATCTGGGGCAACGATCCGGACGCCACCGCCAGTAGCAGCATCGCCCCGTTCGGGCGTACCGAGGAAGCCGAGGGCGGCGTGCTGTTCAGTGGCGAGATGGGCTGGAGCAGCGGCTGCGACCACGCCGAGTGGGCGATCATGGGCTTTCGCCGGAGCAACCCTGAAGGCGGCCAGGACTACTGCTTCGCCGTGCTGCCGCGCAGCGACTACCAGATCCGCGACGACTGGTTTGCCGCCGGCATGCGCGCCAGTGGCAGCCGCACGCTGATCGTCGAGCGCGCCTTCGTGCCCGAACACCGCATCCAGAAGGCCCGGGACATGATGGAGGGTCAGTCGGCGGGCTTTGGGCTGTACCCGGACAGTGCGATCTACTTCAACCCGTACCGACCGTACTTCGCCAGCGGCTTCTCCACGGTCAGCCTGGGCATCGCCGAGCGCATGCTCGAGGTCTTCAGGAACAAGACCCGCAATCGAGTGCGCGCCTATACCGGCGCCGCCGTCGGCGCGGCCACCCCGGCGCTGATGCGCCTGGCCGAGTCCACCCACCAGGTGGCTGCGGCGCGGGCGCTGCTGGAAAAAAGCTGGGAGCAGATCGCCGAGTACAGCGCCCGCCGTCAGTACCCGACGCGCACGGAGCTGGCCTACTGGCGCACCAACCAGGGCTACGCGGTCAAGCTGTGCATCCAGGCCGTGGATCGGCTGATGGAGGCGGCCGGTGGTGGCGCCTGGTTTGAGGGTAACGAGCTGCAGCGGTTGTTCCGCGATGCGCACATGACCGGGGCGCATGCCTATACCGACTATGACGTCTGCGCGCAGATCCTTGGCCGCGAGCTGATGGGGCTGGAGCCGGATCCGGCGATGACCTGAGCTGCAACCGATGAACATGGCTGGAGCACTGTGGGTGCGACCCAGCCCAGTCCAACAACCATGATGGAGCCTTGCATGTCCATTCCCTTCGATAGCCGTGCCTTTCGCCGCGCCCTGGGCAACTTCGCCACCGGTGTAACCGTGATCACCGCCAGCGACCCCTCGGGGCGCAAGGTCGGGGTCACCGCCAACAGCTTCAACTCGGTGTCTCTCGAGCCGCCGCTGGTGCTCTGGAGCATCGACAAGCGCTCCAGCAGCCATGCGGTGTTCGAGGCTGCCGGGCACTTTGCCGTGAATGTGCTGGCGGCCGACCAGGTCGACCTGTCCAACACCTTCGCCCGCCCCAGCGAAGACCGCTTCGCCGGTATCGAGCACGAGACCGGCGAGGGCGGCGCGCCCTTGTTGCCAGGTTGCTCGGCGCGTTTTCGCTGCGAAAAGTTCCAGCAGATCGATGGCGGTGATCACTGGATTCTCATTGGCCGGGTGCTAGCCTTCGACGACCTCGGGGGGGCGCCGCTGCTCTATCACCAAGGCGCCTATTCCAGGGTCCTGCCGCATGCCTTTCAAGGTGTTTGACGCAAGTATTGCGGCGTCTGTCGGATCGAGCGCCGCCCGCGCGGCGCATCGCGGATGAATCCGCTCCTACATTTTTTGCAACGTACCGAACCTGTCAGACCATGGTTGCCAGCCTTGCCCCCGAAAAATCGCGTCGAGCGCACAAGGCTTACAACCATGGCCTATCAGGCATGGCCACGTTGCAACAGATGTAGGAGCGGATTCATCCGCGATGCGCCGCGCGGGCGGCGCTCGATCTCAAGAGCGCTGCAAGGCTATCGCCTGGCACCTGGCAACACGGATCAAGGTCAGCGGCAGGCAGTGGCAAGACCTGCCTGGGTTAAGGCCGCAAAGTGACGGGGCAGACCCGGCGCACGCCAGCACTTGCGGCGCGCCGGGTAAGCGGTCATCTTTCTCTCGTCCACCCAGGGCCCACCCATGACAACCAATAATAAGCTCACCGAGCACTTGAACCGCGGCAGCGTCGGCTTCCCCACCGCGCTGGCCAGCACCGTCGGCCTGATCATGGCCAGCCCGGTAATCCTCACCGCGACCATGGGCTTCGGTATCGGCGGCAGCGCCTTCGCCGTGGCCATGCTGATCGCCGCAGTGATGATGCTGGCGCAATCGACCACCTTCGCCGAGGCGGCGGCGATCCTGCCCACCACCGGCTCCGTCTACGACTACATCAACTGCGGCCTGGGCCGCTTCTTCGCCATCACCGGCACCCTGTCGGCGTACCTGATCGTGCATGTGTTCGCTGGCACCGCCGAGACCATCCTCTCCGGGGTCATGGCCCTGGTGAACTTCGAGCACCTCAATACCCTGGCCGAATCGGCCGGCGGCTCCTGGCTGCTGGGGGTGGGCTTCGTGCTGGTGTTCGGCGTGCTCAACGCCTTTGGCGTGAGCGCCTTCGGCCGCGCCGAGGTGGTACTGACCTTCGGCATGTGGACCACGCTGATGGTGTTCGGCGTGCTCGGCCTGATCGCAGCGCCCGCCGTCGAGCTGGAAGGGCCGTTCGGCGTGTCGCTGGTCGGCACCGACCTGATGACCATCCTGTCGCTGGTGGGCATGGCCATGTTCATGTTCGTCGGTTGCGAGTTCGTCACTCCCTTGGCTCCGGAATTGCGCCGTTCGGCCTGGGTGATGCCCAAGGCCATGGCGCTGGGGTTGTTCGGCGTGGCCAGTTGCATGTTCATCTACGGCGCGGCGATGAAGCGGCAGGTGGAAAACGTGGTGCTCGATGCCGCCAGCGGCGTGCACCTGCTGGACACCCCCATGGCCATCCCGCGTTTCGCCGAGCAGGTGATGGGCGATATCGGCCCGGTGTGGCTGGGCATCGGCTTCCTCTTCGCCGGCGCCGCCACCATCAACACGCTGATGGCCGGGGTGCCGCGGATTCTCTACGGCATGGCGGTGGATGGGGCATTGCCCAAGGTGTTCACCTATCTGCACCCGCGCTTCAAGACCCCGCTGCTGTGCATCCTGGTGGTGGCGCTGATCCCCTGTCTGCATGCCTGGTACCTGGGTGGCAACACCGACAACATCCTGCACCTGGTGCTGGCGGCGGTATGTGCATGGAGCACCGCGTACCTGCTGGTGACCCTGTCGGTGGTGATCCTGCGCATCCGTCGCCCGGACCTGCCGCGGGCCTATCGCTCGCCGCTGTTCCCGCTGCCGCAGATCGTCTCCAGCATCGGCATCCTGCTGGGCATGTGGTTCATCACCCCGCCGGGCATGAACCCGGCCGATGTCTATGTGCCGTTCGCCGTGATGCTTGGCGCCACCGCCGTCTACGCGCTGTTCTGGACGTTGTGCGT
The DNA here is from genome assembly GCF_001007005.1 of Pseudomonas sp. CCOS 191. Taxonomy (NCBI): domain Bacteria; kingdom Pseudomonadati; phylum Pseudomonadota; class Gammaproteobacteria; order Pseudomonadales; family Pseudomonadaceae; genus Pseudomonas; species Pseudomonas sp. CCOS 191. The sequence continues at coordinate 3,137,471 of NZ_LN847264.1, read as the reverse complement.
GCAGAAGGTCAACCCGTTCCGGCCGGCCAGGGTCGAGGATGTGCTGGAGAAGGAGTTCGCCGCCGAGCCCGGTCAGCCTCATAGCGAGCAGGTGCGCCATGTCGGCAAGCTGGCTTGAGCGCCTGACCGGGCCATGTGCTCCGGCCGGGTATCGGCCCGGGGCGACCCTGGCGCGTCTGGAGCGCAACCTCGGATTGGCGGATTTGCAATCCGCAGCATCCTTTACCTACCGCGAGGATGGTCCGCGTATCGAGGTGCGTGAGCGCACCGAAAGCCACCTGCTGATGCACCTGGTGATGTGCGAGTTCATCCTGCGCGTGCCAGCCAGTGGCCAGGGCACGCTGCGCGCCGAACTACACCACACCGGCATGTTGCGGCGCAGCGGGCTGGGTTGCCGCCTGCGCGGCGGTGACCCGCTATTGTTCGAGGCGCTCAAAGCTCGCCTGGCTGCAGTGCAGGCCGCCCTGATGCCCTTGGACTTCAAGCGCCTGGCCATCGACTGCAGTAACGGTCAGTGGCAGGTGACCCTGGAGCACATGGGTGCTAGCGAAGTGGTCAACCGGATGCCCGCCTTGCGTCGCTACATCCCCCTCACAACTGAACAGCGCCACCATCTCTGGCTGGCGTTCGACGGGTTGGCGTACGCCCTGCGTGATCTCTGAATCCAACTCCTCTCTGTAGGAGCGGCTTTAGCCGCGATCACCCGCAAAGCGGGTGCCAGGCACCGCGACACCTGCATCGCGGCTGAAGCCGCTCCTACAAGAGATGACAGTTGTACGTTCATTGATAACATGTTAACAATTGCTCCATAACAACAACCGTTGCTGTGGAGGTCGCCATGCCCATGCCCCAGCCCGCTTCAGTGCACAGCGCAAGCCCGGCCCAGGACGGCCTGGAGCGCTGGACGACGGCCATGCAGAAAGTCTGCGGCCAGTTCCAGACCGAACTTGCCTTCAACCGCTCGCTGTTCATCGGCGAAATATCGACCTACAACCGCGCCGGCCTGGCCCTGGCCAATCTGCGCACCAATGCCGGCAATATCCGCCGCCTGGGCGACAACCCCGACCGCGACGACGACCAGCATTGCTTCCTGGTCAGCCAGCGCATGGGCTATTCACAGATCACCCAGGAGGGCGTGAGCATCCAACTGTCGCCGGGCGAGCTGCTGCTGATGGACTCGGTGGGGCCGTGCGAGATCACCCCTTTTGGCCTGATCGAGCATGTTTCGCTGTCACTGTCCCGCGAGCAGGTGCGCAAACATCTTGCGAAGCAGGGCACGACCTTCGGCAAGATCTCCTCGACCAACGCCTGCGGGCGCATGCTGCATCTGCTTATGGACCAGCTGTGCCGTGAAGGCGACGAGGCCGGGGCAACCCAGGGTGAGGCGTTGCAGGCCGCGTTCATCGCCCTGCTGGAGCCGGGCTTCGAGCACGGTGATGACAACCCCGGCTCGCTGGCCGGGCTCGGCGGTGTCAGCCTGCGCGGCTATGTGCAGAAGGTCATCGACGAGTCGCTGGGCCAGCCCGGGTTGACCCCGGCGAACCTGGCCGAGCGCCTGAGCATTTCGGTGCGCCACCTGTACCGGTTGTTCGAGGAGGAGGGTGACAGCGTGTGCCGCTACATCCAGCGCTCGCGGCTCAAGCGCAGCGCCGATGATCTGTCCAACCCGTTCCTCAAGCGCGAGTCGATCACCTCGATCGCCTACAAGTGGGGCTTCACCGACTCGGCGCATTTCAGCCGAGCGTTCAAGAAGCAGTTCGAGCAGTCGCCGAAGGATTTCAGGGCGATGGCGTTGACGGCAGGGCGCTAAAAGCATCGCCGGCAAGCCGGCTCCCACAGGTTATGCGTCTCCTGTGGAAGCCAGCTTGCCGGCGAAGCGGTCGCGAGGATGTAATCAGGCTAGCGCAAGGTAATGCTTCACAAAGGTCTCGCTCACCACCTCCCACAGCACCGACGTGCCCTTGGTCACGAACCAGGCATCACCCGCTTTGTAGCGCGTCACCTGCCCGGTGGATTCATCGGTCAGCTGAATCTCGCCGGTCACGATCACCGCCTGCTCGCTGAACGGATAGACCATGCGGAACTTGCCCTGGGTGGTGCCGAAATAGGCGCTGCTGACCGGGTCGGTCGGGGCGCCGTGGGTCATCTTGCCGTAGCACTTGACCTCGCCTTCGAGGATGGTCGAGCCAAGGTCGGCAACGGTGCCCCAGGCGTCGAGTTCGGACAGCTGCACACCCTGGCGGACGGCGGTGAGGGTCATGGTGGTTCTCCTGGTCTTGTTCAAAAGGAATCAACGGCGGCCGTTGAAGAAGCCCGACAGCTGATGCACGGTCTTGCCGGCGGTCAGCAGCAGTGGGCGGATATGGTCCTTGCCGAGGATGCGCGCGTGCTTGACCGAACTGATCAGGTCGTAGCGGGCCGAGCCTTCGCTCATGCCTTCGGCGAGGATCTTGCAGATGATGTGGCTGGGGGTGACGCCGAAGCCCGAGTAGCCCTGCACGTAGAAGGCGTTGGGGCGGTTGCTGAGGGTGCCGATCTGCGGGAACAGGTTGGCGCTGGTGGCCATCGGCCCGCCCCAGGCCAGGTCGATGCGCACGTCCTTGAGGTAGGGGAAGATCTTCAGCATCAGGTTGCGGTTCCAGGCCTTGAGGTCCTTGGGGATGTGCTCCACGAACGGCGTGGCGGCACCGAACAGCAGGCGGTTCTCGCGGGTGACGCGGTAGTAGTCGATCACCGGGCGGATATCGCTGTAGGCGCCGCGGATCGGGCTGATGCGCTGGATGAGCTCGTCCGATAGTGGCTCGGTCATCAGCTGGAAGGCATAGGTGTTGACGGTGCGCGCATGCAGTTCGGGTTCGAGCTTGTTGAGGAAGCTGTCGCAGGCCCACAGCAGCTTGCTGGCCTTGACCGAGCCGCGCCCGGTGCGCACGGTGATGCGCTCGCCGTAGTGCACCTCCAGCGCCGGGCTGTGCTCGAAGATCCGCGCACCGTGGCCGACCAGGGCCTGGGCCTCGCCAAGCAGCAGGTTCAGCGAATGCACGTGGCCGCCGCCCATGTGCAGCAGGGCGCTGCTGTAGGCGTCGGAGCCGATGATCTGCCTGACCTCCGAGCCGCCGAGAAAGCGGATCTCGTCCTTGCCGTTGATGGCCTTGAAGTCCTTCTCCCAGGCGCGCAGGGTCTTTTCCTGGCGGGCGTTGAAGCCCATGTAGCCGTAGCCGTGGCAGAAGTCGGCGTCGATCTGGTAGCGGGCGATGCGCGCCTTGATGATGCCGGCGCCCAGCTCGCTGATCTCGAAGATCTCGCGCAGGCCTTGATCGCCCACGCTGCTCTTGATCTTTTCCAGGTCGTGGCCGATGCCGGCCATGATCTGCCCGCCGTTGCGCCCGGTGCCGCCGAAGCCCAGGTAGCGAGCCTCGAGCACGACGACATTGGTGATACCTTGCTCGGCCAGTTCCAGGGCGGTGTTGATGCCCGAGAAACCGCCGCCGATCACCACGACATCGGCTTCGATGTCGCTTTCCAGGGTGGGGAAGCTGAGGTTGTACTTCTTGGTGGCGGTGTAGTACGTCGGCGTTTCGATGTTGATCATGGCGCAGCCTGGACAGTTGGAATTATTGGACAGCACGGCTTGCACAAGCGCTGGCGGTTACAGGTATTGAGCACCTAACGACAGGTAGGTGTCTTGCCTGGGACTGCCAGGGTTTTGCTTCAGGCTGCCAAGTTGTCCATCGCGTCCAACACCGTAGGCACACGGCGGCAGCATGACCTCCACAGGAGAAGTGGTGATCATGCGCCTCATGAATATGTTAAGTAAATCAACCTCTGTGGCTAATGCCAGTCAGGCCCACTTTGCGGCCCATCGCCGGCAAGCCGGCTCCCACAAATACAGCGCAGGCCTCACTAATTGCGCGGTCCCTGTGGGAGCCGGCTTGCCGGCGATGGGCTGCGTAGCAGCCCCAGTGACGCTTATTATTTGAAATCCCACTGCATCTGCGTGGCGATACTTACACCGCTGGACGACTTCACGCAGACGTCCAGGTAGTCGGTGAAGCGTGGCGGCACGGCAATGCCTTCTTCCAGCAGACGGCTGTTGTCGAACAGGTAGTTGAGGTCGGCAAAGCCGCTGTACAGGCGCAGTGCGCGCAGCACCAGCCGCGGGTTGGCCGGGCCGATACGGGTTTCGAAATGGCTGGCGAGCGATTTGAGGTCGTCCGCCTCGACCTTGCGATAGCGCTCGCCCACCGGCTCCGCGCCATTGGCCAAGGCGAAGGCCTGGTCGATCTCGGCGAAGGTGCAGGCCGAATGATGGCCGGCGGAGATATGGTAGAGGTCATGACCCAGGCGTGGCTTGAGCGCCAGGCCGATCAGCGCCTCGGCGCAATAGTCCACCGGGATCACGTCGATCTGCTCGTCCAGGCCGCAGGTGAAGCTTTCCAGGGCGAAGCCCATGCGGAACACCCAGAAGATGCTGCCCGAGGCCTGGCAGCCGAGGCTGCGGTGGCCGACCACGATGGATGGCCGCGCCACCACCAGCGGCAGGCTGGGCAGCTCTTCACGCATGCGCCGTTCGATCTCTGCCTTCGAGGCGGTGTAGTCCACCAGTTGCTGCGCGGCCTCGGGGAACTCCCACGATTCGCTGATCGGCGATTCGCGCTGCGGGCCGCAGCACATGGCGGTGCCGACGTGGAGGAAACGCTTGAGGCGGCTGGAGCGGCTCAGCACCTGGGCAAAGGCGTAGGTGCCCTCGACGTTTACCGGCCAGATATTGGGGTTCTTCGAGAACGAGGCCACGGCGGCGCAGTTGATCACCCGGTCGACCTGCATCAGGCGCGGGGTCTCGCGAGCCAGCCAGGCGGTGTCGAGGAAGTCGCCGCAGAGGATCTGCGCTTCGCTCAGGGCCTGGCTCTGGCTGTCGTCGACACCATGCTGGCGGAGGTTGTCGCGCAGGCGTTGCAGGCCCTGCGCCGGGTTATCGGCGCGAACGAGGAAGCACAGGGCCTTGGCAAGCCCTTCGGCGATCATCTGGGCGGCGACGGCGCCACCGAGAAAACCTGTGGCACCGGTCAGCAGAATACGCTCCTGGGCTGGACTCGGGAGGGTGGGCGTATGAATGGCGGGGGTGTTCATAGGTTTCCTCGGCAAGTAGTTTGCCAGTGCTTCATTCTTTGGAATGGGTGTGAAAGTTACGTGAAAAGTTTGCTCGTGCGACTAATTCAAGTCCGGAGCTATTGGGTTTTTGATAAACATGGCGCGAGCCGATATCACGTCGGCAAGCGCGTTGTATGGAATTCATGGCCCTGAACCCCGCAGGCAGATAGCGGCGAAGAGCAGGGCGGCGAGTCATTGTCTGGCGGGGCGATGGTTATTTCAATTAACTGTTGGCGCAGTTATGCAGGTTTTTGGTGAAACAATTTTAATGGGCTATGAGCAGGTGTAAGCAGCTGTATCGAATGTGTAAATATATTTAAATTTGCACGCGGTTAATTGTTCGTATCACTTCAATTGTTCGGGCACTTCCCAGATCCCTCCATCACCGATGACATAAACCCGCTGACCCGTTCCCGGCTGCAGCGTCATCGCGCCGGTGAAGCTGCCGAACGACGGCAACAACGTCAGGTGCTCGCCGACCAGGAAACAGGGCAGGCGCACCTGTTGGCGGCCACGGCCGCGCAGGCGGTACGCCGGATGCACATGGCCCGCCAGTACATGCCGCTGCGGGTGCGTGCAGGGCTCGTGGTGCAGGGCGAACGGGCCGAGCGGCAGCGGCTCGGCCACCACCTCGATGCCCAGCCCGGCCGGCGGATCACCGGCATGCCGGTCATGGTTGCCACGCACCAGGGTGATGGGCAGCGTCGCATGGCGGGTGCGCCACTCGGCAAGGGCCGCCAGGGTTTGCGGGGTCCTGCCTTTGGCGCTGTGCAGGAAGTCGCCGAGAAATACCAGGTGCTGGCAGGCAAAGTGCTGCAGCAGGGCATCCAGGCGTTGCAGGTTGCAGGCGGTGGTGCCACTGGGCACCGGCTGGCCCAGTGCCCGGTAGCCGGCGGCCTTGCCCAGATGAAGGTCGGCGATCAGCAGGGTCCGCCGCGCTGGCCACCACAGGGCTTTTTCCGCCAGCAGGCAGAGTTCGGTGCCGGCCACCTGTACGGTGATGTGCGAAGGAAGGGTGCTGGCCATGGCCTCAGGACCGCTGTCTGGCCGGGCGTGGCCGGCCGTCCTTGCTGCGCCTGGCCTTGCGCGCGCGGCCAGGTTCGCGCGTGTCATCCTCGACCATCAGCGTGGTCAACGGCGCAGGCTCCTGTGCCCCGGCACCTGCGGCCTGCTCCAGGTCGCTGACCATGCGCCGGATCCGGTCGGCGAGTTTTTCCGAGCTGAGGCTCTCGCGAAAGCGCTCGACCATCAGCGGAAAGGCGAACGGTGTGGCGCGCCTGATGCTCCGCAGTTGCAGCGGCAGAGGCTGCAAGCGCTGCAGGGTCTGGCGCAGGCGTTGCACATCCAGTTCCTGGTTCAGCACCTCCTGGCGGGCCTGGGTCAGCAGCAGGTTGTCCGGGTCGTGCTGCCTGAACACATCGAAGTACAGCCCGCTGGAAGCCTGCAACTGGCGCGTGCTCTTCGGCGCGCCGGGGTAGCCGGTGAACACCAGTCCGGCGATCCGGGCGATCTCGCGAAAGCGCCGACGCGCCAACTCGCCGGCATTGAGGCTGGCAAGTACCTCGGGCAGCAGGTCTTGGCTGTCGAACAGCGCCGGGGTCAGGGCACCGGCGTAGTCGATGGCGCTGGCGCACAGCAGTTCCAGGCCGTAGTCGTTGACCGCGATGGAGAAACTCAGCGGCGTATCCCGCGCCAGGCGCCAGGCCAGCAAGCTGGCCAGGCCCAGGTGCACCGAGCGCCCGGCGAAGGGGTAGAGAAACAGGTGCCAACCCTCACGGGACTTCAGGGTCTCGGCCAGCAGGATGTTTTTGCCAGGCAGCGCCGACCAGGCTTTCTGCACCTCCAGCAACGGGCGCAGCAGGCGCATTTCCGGGCCCTGGTAGACCCTCTGGTCCGCCGCGTCCAGTTCGGCCAGCATTGCTTCGGCCAGTTCGCCCGAGAGCGGCATGCGCCCGCCGTTCCAGCGCGGGATCGCGGCCTTGCGGTCGCTGGCGCGGCGCACGTAGACGGTCATGTCACGCACTTCCACAAGCTCCAGGGTGCGGCCAGCGAACAGGAAGTGGTCGCCTGGGCGCAGGCGGGCGATGAAGCCTTCCTCGACGCTGCCCAGCGATCCGCTGCCGCCGCGGGCCCAGAACTTCACGGTCAGGCTGGCATCGCTGACCAGGGTGCCGATGCTCATGCGGTGACGGCGTGCCAGGCGTACGTCGGGCACCCGCCAGCGGCCTTCGGCGTCCGGCTCGGCGCGGCGGAAATCGGGATAGGCCGTGAGCGAGAGGCCGCCGTGGCGGATGAACGCCAGGGCCCATGCCCATTGCGTCTCGCTCAGCTCGCGGTACGACCAGGCACTGCGCACTTCGGCGAGCATGTCCTGGGCATCAAAGCCATCGCCGAGGGCCATGCTCACCAGGTGCTGGACCAGCACATCCAGTGGCCGCTCGGGGGCCTGGAGCGCCTCGACCTTGCCTTGCGCCACCGCCCTGCGTGCCGCCGCCGCCTCCAGCAGCTCCAGGCTGTGGGTCGGTACCAGCGTGGCACGCGAGGGCCGGCCCGGGGCGTGGCCGGAGCGCCCGGCGCGCTGCATCAGGCGCGCCACCCCCTTGGCCGAACCGACCTGCAGTACACGCTCCACGGGCAGGAAGTCCACGCCCAGGTCCAGGCTTGAAGTGCACACCACTGCCTTCAGCTGGCCTTTCTTCAAGGCCAGCTCCACCCAGTCGCGCACCTCACGTGACAGCGAGCCATGGTGCAGTGCCAGCAGCCCGGCCCAGTCGGGCCGCGCCTGCAGCAGAGCCTGGTACCAGGTCTCCGCCTGCGAGCGGGTATTGGTGAACACCAGCGTGGTGGCGCTGCCCTCCAGTTGTTCGACGACTTGCCCGAGCATGCGCAGGCCCAGATGGCCGGCCCAGGGGAAGCGTTCGATGGCGGCCGGCAGCAAGGTGTCGATGCGCAGGTCCTTGGCGTCATGCCCCTGCACCAGGCGGCCCGCCGGCATCAGCACTTGCCGGGCATGCTCCAGGTTGCCCAGCGTGGCCGAAAGCGCCCAGACCATAAGCGACGGCTGCCAGCAGCGCAGGCGGGCGAGGGCCAGTTGCAACTGCACGCCCCGTTTGTTGCCGAGCAACTCGTGCCATTCGTCCACCACCAGCATGCGCAGGCCGGCGAACGCCTCGCGTGCATTGGCCTGGGTCAGCAGCAGGGTCAGGCTTTCCGGTGTGGTGACCAGGGCGCTGGGCAGGCGCCGTGCCTGGCGGGCGCGTTCGGCGCTGCCGGTGTCACCGGTGCGCAGGCCGATGCTCCAGGCGATCCCCAGGTCATCCAGAGGGGCCTGCAGCGCCCTGGCCGTGTCGGTGGCCAGGGCGCGCATGGGGGTGATCCACAGCACGGTCAGCGGCGCCATGGCAGGCTTGCCGCGACCTGCTGACGTGGGCAGGGAAGCACACTGCCCGGCGAAACGATCCAGCGCAGCGAACCACACCGCATAGGTCTTGCCGGCGCCGGTGGCGGCGTGCAGCAGCCCCGATTCGCCGTCGGCCACGGCTTGCCAGACGGCCTTCTGGAAGGTGAACGGCTTCCAGCCGCGCTCGGCGAACCAGCGGCTGGAAGGCTGGCGGCGCTTGACCGTCACAGCAGCCCCTGCAAGGTGGCCAGCGTGTCGGCCTGCTCGATGGTCTTGTCGGTGCGCCAGCGCAGCATGCGTGGGAAACGCACCGCGATGCCGCTCTTGTGGCGCTTGGACAGGGCGATACCTTCGAAGCCCAGTTCGAACACCAGGGTCGGGGTGACGCTGCGTACCGGGCCGAACTTGTCCACCGTGGTCCTGCGCACGATGGCGTCGACCTTGCGCATCTCTTCGTCGGTGAGGCCGGAGTAGGCCTTGGCGAAGGGCACCAGCACCCGCTCGCCCGGGGCACTGTCGTCCCACACCGCGAAGGTGTAGTCGCTGTACAGGCTGGCACGCCGGCCATGGCCGCGCTGGGCATAGATCAACACCGCATCGATGCTGAACGGATCGATCTTCCATTTCCACCACAGGCCCAGGTCACGGGTACGGCCCACGCCGTACAGCGAGTCACGGCGCTTGAGCATCATGCCCTCGACACCCAGCTGGCGCGAGGCCTCGCGCTGGCGGGCGAGCGCCTGCCAGTCGTCGCCGGTCACGCGCGGCGACAGGCGCAGGTGCGCATCGCCGATGCTATCGACCAGCGTCTCGAGCTGTTCTCGACGCTGGTTCTGGCTGCGGCTGCGCCAGTCTTCGCCTTGCCACTCCAGCAGGTCGTAGGCCAGCAGCGCCGCCGGCAACTCGTCCAGCAGTTTCTTGCCCAAGGTCTTGCGCCCGATGCGTTGCTGCAGCAGGGCGAACGGCTGGACGCCAAATGCCTGTTCGCCGCTGTCGGGTGGCGCCTTCCAGATCACCAGCTCGCCATCGAGAACGGTGCCGTCGGGCAGAGCAGCGGCGAGTTGCGCAATCTCGGGAAAACGCTCGGTGATCAGTTCCTCGCCCCGCGACCACAGCCAGGCACGCCCATCGCGTTTCACCAGCTGGGCGCGGATGCCGTCCCACTTCCATTCCACCAGCCACTCCTGGGGCGGGCCGAGCACCGCGTCGAAACGCTCGGGCGGCTCCTGTAGCGGATGCGCCAGGAAGAACGGGTAGGGCTGGCCGCCGCGCTGGGCATGTTCCTCGGCCGACTCCTGGGCGATCAACGCCAGATAGCGCTGGGGCGTCGGCTGGTGCGCAAGGTCGGTGTAGCCGACCATGCGCTGCGCCACGCGCTTGGCGTCGACCCCGGCCAACGCGGCCAGGGCGCGGGTCACCAGCAGCTTCGAGACACCGACGCGAAATCCACCGGTGAGCAGCTTGAGGCTGACCATCAGGCTTTGCCGGTCGAGCCGCGTCCACAGCGCCTGCAAGCGCGGCGCCAGTTCCTCGGGGGGCAGGCCGCGCAACGGCAGCAGTTGCTCCAGCCACCACTGCAGGCTTTCATCCGCGACCTGGGTGGACTCTGGCAGCAACAGCGAAAGGGTTTCGGCGAAATCGCCGACGGCCTGGTAGCTCTCCTCGAACAACCACTCGGGCAGGCCGCACAGGCGGATCGCCAGGTCGCGCAGCACACGGGTCGGCACCACCTGGCGGGGGCGTCCGCCGGCGAGGAAGTACACCGCCCAGGCGGCATCGGCAGGTGGTGCGGCGGCCAGATACTCTTGCAGCGCGGCAAGCTTGGCATTGCTCGAGGTGGTGGCATCGAGCCGGGCGTAGAGTTCGGCGAAGGCTCTCATCAGTTGGTCGGCTCCAGGCTGTCGTCTTCCTAGCCGTATTCGGTCTGGAAGGCTCGGGCATCCAGGCCGCGTTCGGTCAGGTAGCGAACCAGCACGTTGACCTGGCCGTGAGTGACCATCACCCGCTCGGCGCCGCTCTGCTCGATGGCCCAGAGCAGGCCGGGCCAGTCGGCGTGATCGGAGAGCACGAAGCCGCGATCGACGCCGCGCCGACGCCGCGCCCCGCGCAGCAGCATCCAGCCGCTGGCGAAGGCATCGCTGTAGTCGCCGAAGCGGCGCATCCAGGTGCTGCCCCCCGCCGAGGGCGGGGCGAGGACTAGCGCTTGGCGCAGCAATGGGTCGCCCTTGCTGGTCGCCGTTGCGGGCAGGGTTTCCGGCAGGCGCACACCGGCGGCGCGGTAGACCTGGTTCAGCGGCTCCACCGCGCCGTGCACCAGCAGCGGGCCGATGCTGGCGTCGATGCCGTGGAGAATCCGCTGGGCCTTGCCGAAGGCGTAGGCGAGCAGCACGCTCGGACGCCCGGCGGCGGCATTGGCGCGCCACCAGGCGTCGATGCCGGAGAAGATGCAGGCCTGGGCTTGCCAACGGTAGATCGGCAGGCCGAAGGTCGATTCGCTGATGAAGGTGTGGCAGCGCACCGGTTCGAAGGCTTCGCAGGTGCCGTCCGGCTCGACCTTGTAGTCGCCGGAGGCGACCCACACCTCGCCGCGGTATGCCAGGCGCACCTGGGCCGAGCCGAGCACATGGCCGGCGGGGTGAAAGCTCAGGGTCACGCCGTGGTGCTCCAGCGGCGTGCCGTAGGGCAGGGTCTGCAGGTCGATGTCCTCGCCCAGGCGGGCGCGCAGTATCCCGGCGCCGGGCGTCGCGGCGAGGTAGTGGCGATTGCCGCGCCGGGCATGGTCGCCGTGGGCGTGGGTGATCACCGCCCGGTCGACCGGCCGCCAGGGGTCGATGTAGAAATCACCGGGTGGGCAATAAAGCCCTTCGGGGCGCGCGACGATCAGCTCCATGGCTCACCTTGGCCTGGGGGTTATCAGCTCAGAGCGTCGGCAGGCGCGCCAGGTTCATTGTTCCTGTCAGTGGGGTAATGGGCCGGCGCCAAATGTGACGCCGACCAGGCGTCACCCTTTATCAGCTACGAAAAAACGCCAGCAGGTCCTGGTTGATCACGTCAGCGTGGGTGGTGGGCATGCCATGGGGGTAGCCCTTGTAGGTCTTCAGCGTGCCATTGGGCAGCAACTTGGCCGACAGTGGCCCCGAATTGTCGTAGGGCACGATCTGGTCGTCGTCGCCATGCATGACCAGCACCGGGACCGTCACCTTCTTCAGCGACTCGGTGAAGTCGGTCTGGGAGAACGCGACGATGCCGTCGTAATGTGCTTGGGCGCCGCCCATCATCCCCTGACGCCACCAGTTGAGGATCACGCCCTGATCTGCCTTGGCGCCGGGACGGTTGTAACCGTAGAACGGTCCCGCCGGTATATCGTGGTAGAACTGCGCGCGGTTGGCCTTGAGCTGGGCCTGCAGGTCGTCGAACACTGACTTGGGCAGCCCGCCGGGGTTTCTGGCGGTCTGGACCATCAGCGGCGGCACGGCGGCGATGATGGCCGCCTTGGGCACCTTGTCCTCGGGATGGCGGGCCATGTAGTGGATCACTTCGCCACCGCCGGTGGAGTGCCCGACATGGATCGCCCCCTCGACCCCCAGGTGCTTGACCACCGCCGCCACGTCGTCGGCGTAGTGGTCCATGTCGTGGCCATCCCAGACCTGGCTCGAACGGCCATGGCCACGGCGGTCATGGGCGACCACGCGGTAGCCTTCGGCGACGAAGAACAGCAGTTGCGCGTCCCAGTCGTCGGCGCTGAGCGGCCAGCCGTGGTGGAAGAAGATCACCTGGGCGTCCCGCGGGCCCCAGTCCTTGTAGAAGATCTCGAGTCCTTCCGGGGTTGTGACGTATGCCATTTCGCGTCTCCTGATTCTAGGGTGTGGAACGAGCTTTGCGGCGAAGTCGGGCAAGTGAGGGTTCACTGGCCACCGGACAACTCTAGGATTAAAGTGCACTTCAAGGTCAATGCAATTGCAAAGGTGGCGCATGAGAATAGGAGAGCTGGCCAAACTCACGGGCCTGGCCCCGTCGCGTATCCGCTTCTACGAGGCCAGCGGGCTGATCAGCTCGGTCGAGCGCAAGGCCAATGGCTACCGCGACTACGACGCCGATGCCGTATGGGTGCTGGAAATGATCACCAACGCCCAGGCTGCCGGGTTCTCGCTGGAGGAGATCCGCCGGTTGCTGCCGGCCAAGGCCAAGGGCTGGCAGCACGATGAACTGCTGGGCGGGCTCAGGCGCAAGGTCGAGGAGATCGAGCGCCTGCAGGAGCGCCTGGCACGCAACAAGGCGCAGCTGCTGCTGGTGATCGAGGGCATCGAGAGCAAGCCCGAAGGCATGCAGTGCGTGGACAATTCGCAGCGGGTGCTGGAGCGGCTGCGTGAGGAAATGGCCCAGGAAAAGGCGCGGCGGGGAGCGGACCTGTAGCAGCGCCGCTGCCACAGGGTGCCTGCGTCGTTTCAATCAAGCGCCGCCAATGGTTTGGGCGCATACAGCGCACTCTGGAACTCGGGCACGTACTCGTACTTGACCATCCGTCCCAGCTGCAGCTCACGGATATAGCGCGACAGCTCGCCATCACCCAGCACCAGTTCCGCTGAATCAGCCTGCATGCTCGAGGCATGGCTGACCTGCCGCGAGGTGGCGTAGCCGAAGGCCAGGCGGCCCTGATGATCGAGGTTGGTGAAGCTGTTGGTCACAAGGCCTGGCTCGTGGGACAACCCGTCGAGCTTCCTGGCCCTGAACACCACGTCCACCTTGCCGGACCGCGCATCGACGATATCGTAGGTCACCGCCTGGGCGTCCTCGCGCCGGTCGATCCCGGTCAGCCACTTGGGCAGGTTGTAGCCCACCACGCCGCGCACCCGTGCCAGCTCGGTGTTGACCGGCAGCTTGAGCACATAGCCCCAGAAATCCTTGGCCATCGACTGCCCGACCAGCGAGAAGGGCCCGAGGTTGGCCTTGCCGGGCTTGTTGGTAATGATCGACAGGGCAACCTCGTTGTAGCTGTCGTTGTCGCAGTAGTCGTAGGTGTAGGCGGTGAACGCCACCAGGCCGCGCCCAGGCCATACCTGCAGGGGCTGCACCTGCTCCAGCACCGCGGCGGGCATCAGTGCCCGCAGGCGTTCGAGATCGGCGGTGTAGACGACGGTGACACGGCTGTTGCGGTAGTAGAAGTTCGGTGAGTACGACTCGAAACCCATGTCGACCCGGGTCTTCTCCAGGCCCTTGAACCAGCTCAGGTCGATATCCGGCGCCTCGGCCTGGATCACCGCCAGCGGCGGATTGGAGCGGTAACGGTCGTACAGCCCACCCTTGAGCACGGGCACCGGGTGCCCGGCGATGTCGATCTGCGTGGTGGCGGCATGCTCAGGGAGGCCGTTGGCGGCGTGGGTGACGGGCATCAGCAGGGCGCCGGCCAGGGCGGTGACGGTTCCGAGTTTCACGGTGCTGTATCTCCAGGGTGGATGATGTCGGGGCTGCGTAATCACCCTAACGTTCAACCCAACTTGAGAGTCAATGCCGAATTTTTGGCCGGTTCAGGGCTTGACCTTAAAGTCGACTTTAAAGCTAACGTCTGCGGCACGAACTTTGTTGAGGTAACGCCGATGGACGTGTTCTCCCCCCTGACCCTGCCCAATGGCGCGGTCATCCCCAACCGTATCGCCAAGGCTGCCATGGAAGAAAACATGGCCGATGCCGCCCACGCGCCCTCCGACCGGCTGATGCGCTTGTACAAGGCTTGGGCGCAGGGTGGCGCCGGCCTGCTCATCAGCGGCAACGTCATGGTCGACAACCGCGCCATGACCGGCCCCGGCGGCGTGGTGCTGGAGGATGACCTGCACCTGGAGCGTTTTCGCCAGTGGGCCGCCATCGGCCGCTCGAAGGGCGCGCAGTTCTGGTTGCAGATCAACCACCCCGGCCGGCAGATGCCCGCGAGCCTGGGGCAGGAAACCTGGGGCCCGTCGGCCGTGGCGCTGGATCTGGGCAGCATGTCCAGGCATTTCTCCACCCCGCGGGCGATGACCCACGAAGTGATCGAGGATGTGATCCGCCGCTTCGCCAACACCGCGCGGCTTGGGGAGCAGGCGGGCTTCAGTGGGGTGGAAATCCACGCGGCCCATGGCTACCTGCTCAGCCAGTTCCTTTCGCCCCTGAGCAACCAGCGCACCGACCAGTGGGGCGGCACCTTGGAAAATCGTGCGCGACTGCTGCTGGAGGTGGTCAAGGCGGTGCGTGCAGTGGTGTCGCCCGGCTTTGCCGTGGCCGTCAAGCTCAACTCGGCGGACTTCCAGCGTGGCGGCTTCAGCGCAGACGATGCGCGACAGGTGGTGGTCCTGCTCAATGAGCTGGCGGTCGATCTGGTGGAGCTGTCCGGTGGCAGCTACGAAGCCCCGGCGATGCAGGGCCAGGCCCGGGATGGCCGCACGCTGGCGCGGGAGGCGTACTTCCTCGAATTCGCCCGGGACATCCGCACGGTGGCGAAGATGCCGGTGATGGTCACTGGCGGCATCCGCCGCCGACCGGTCGCCGAGCAGGTGGTGCACAGCGGCGTCGAGATGGTCGGTATCGGCACCGCGCTGGCCATCGCGCCGGCCTTGCCCCGTGACTGGCAGGCGGGGGAAGAGGCGGTGCCGGAACTGCGCCCGATCACCTGGAAGAACAAGGCGCTGGCCTCGCTGGGCAACATGGCGATGGTCAAGTTCCAGCTGCGCAGGCTGAGCGAAGCCAAGGCGCCCGATCCGCAGGTGGCGCCCTGGTGGGCGCTGCTGCGCCAGCAACTGAGCGACGCGGCCCGTGCCAGGCAGTACCGGCGGCACATGGCGCGGCAGTGAATGCAAGGAGATGTGATAATGGTCGGGCTATCACAAGAGAGACACCATGCTGACCATCTCCAACAACGTTCATCTGCCGGATGCCGAGATCGAGCTGAGCTACATTCGCGCGCAGGGCGCCGGCGGCCAGAACGTCAACAAGGTCTCCAGCGCCGTGCACTTGCGCTTCGACATTCAGGCATCCTCACTGCCGGCATTCTATAAGGAACGGCTGCTGGCATTGCGTGACAGCCGGATCACCGCCGACGGCGTGCTGATCATCAAGGCCCAGCAGTACCGCACCCAGGAACAGAACCGCGCGGACGCCCTGGCGCGCCTGGCCGAGCTGATCATCGGCGCCGTCAAGGTCGAGAAGAAGCGCAGGCCGACCAAGCCGACTCTTGGCTCGAAGACCCGACGCCTCGACACGAAATCCAGGCGCGGTTCGATCAAGGCGGGGCGCGGCAAGGTGGACTTCTAGGCGACTATGGTTTCAGCGTCTTGCCGCCTGGCACATGCAGATACGACATCACGCTTTCGGTCAGCTCCGTGGCCAGTTTCACCGCCTCCTTGTTGCGTGCCATGACCCCGGCCACCAGCCCCTCGATCAACGCGAGCACCGCCATGTTGGAGCTGGTCAGCACCGGATGATCGGCGGGTGCGTACAGCACATGGTGGGCCATGGGCGCCAGCGGCGAGGCGGGTGAATCGGTGATCGCCAGTACCGTGGCGTTGCGTTCCTGGGCGAACCGCGACAGCTGCAGGGTGTCCTGCGAATAGCGGGGCAGGGCGATGGCCAGCAGCACGTCCTGCTCGGTGATCGCCGCCAGGCGGTAGGCGGCATTCTCGTTGCCACCCTCCATGCTGATGGCGCAGGTGTCCCTGCAGTACGGCACCAGGGTCGAGGCGGCCAGCCCGGCCAGGTAGACGCTGTTGCCGAAGCCCAGCACATACACCTTGCGCGCCTCGAGCAGGCAGCCGACGAACGCCTCGAAGGTGTCGGCCTGGTTGTTGCTGGCGGTGGTCGCCAGGTTGCTGCTGGCGCACTGGATCTGTTCGTGCAGGCCAAAGTCGCCGGCTGGGCGCAGGGCAAGTTCGTTACGCAGCTTGTCCACCGGCGAGACCATCTGTTGCAGGGTGCTCACCAGCTCGGCCTTCATGCCGCTGTAACCGCCCAGATCCAGGGCCTTGGCCAGGCGATTGACCGCCGCCGGCGAGGTCGCGGTGGCCTGGGCCATGTCCTCGATGGTCAGGGTCGCGGCCTTCAGCGGGTGGCGCAGGATGTACTCGGCGACCTTGCGCAGCGACGGTGGCAGTTCGGCCAGGCTCTCCGACAGCTTGCGCATGACCGGCGCGGCGTAGACGGTGGTGTTCTTGGTATGGCTCGACATCCGGCGCGAAGCTCCCTGTGAATTGCCGCTAGTGTGGTGTTTTGCAAAAAGCGCCGCGAGTTATGGTCGTCATTTGTGAAACACCGCACTAGTGTATCCGAAGGCGCTCCGCAGAGCGCCTCGGGGTTACTTCAGGCTACCGGCGAGGAACTGGCGCAGGCGCTCGGACTGCGGCCGCGCCAGCACCTCGCGTGGGTCGCCGCGTTCCTCGGCCAGGCCCTGGTGGAGGAACAGCAGCTGGTTGGACACCTCGCGGGCAAAGCCCATTTCGTGAGTGACCACGACCATGGTCCGGCCCTCCTGGGCCAGGTCCTGCATGACCTTGAGCACATCGCCGACCAGTTCCGGGTCGAGCGCCGAAGTCGGTTCGTCGAACAGCATCACCTCGGGCTCCATGGCCAGGGCCCGGGCAATGGCCACGCGCTGCTGCTCGCCTCCGGACATGTGCGCCGGGTAGGCGTCGCGGCGGTGGCTGACGCCGACCTTGGCCAGGTAGTGCTCGGCCTTCTCGCGGGCCTCCTTGCGGTTCATGCCGAGCACGTGCACCGGGGCTTCCATGACGTTGTCCAGGGTGCTCATGTGCGCCCACAGGTTGAAGTGCTGGAAGACCATGCTCAATCGCGCCCGCAGGCGCTGCAACTGGCGTGGGTCCGCCGCCCGCAGCCCGCCGCGGGGGCACTCGCGCAGCTTGAGCTGTTCGCCGTTGACCAGGATCTGCCCGGCGTTGGGTTGCTCGAGCAGGTTGATGCAGCGCAGGAAGGTGCTCTTGCCCGACCCGCTGGAGCCGATGATGCTGATCACGTCGCCGGCATCGGCCTGCAACGAAACGCCCTTGAGTACCTGGTGGTTGCCGTAGCTTTTGTGCAACTCGTGGATATGCAGTTTGTTCATCAGACGGTACTCGCAGGGTTCAGTCGCTGAGCAGGCGACCTTGGCGGATGGAGGTGTTGCCGGCGACCTTGGCCAGCCACAGGCCGGGCTGGGCGAAGCGCAGGCGTTCACGGGCGTAGAGGATGCCGTCGGTGGTGGCCCTGACCACGCTGTGGCGGTCGCTGAGCGGGTCGAGCACTTCGAACAGCGGATCGCCCACGCGCACCTGCGCGCCCAGTGGCTGCAGGTAGCTGACCACGCCCGGGTGCTCGGCGTAGGCGTATTGCGCGCCGGCGAAGGGCGTGGGTTGGCAGCAGTTTTCCGGAGCGGCCGGCCACGGGCCGCGGATCATGCCCTGGTCGGCGAGGTAGCCGAGGATCTGCTCGGCGCTGGCCTGGCATTGCTCGCGTTCGGTGTCGGCCATGCCGCGCAACTCGATGGTGGTCGCCACGCAGGCCAGGGGGATCTCGGCCTCGGGGAAGTACTCGCGCAGGTGCAGCCAGGGCGCGGCGCAGGCTTCGTCGAAGGCATCGCCACCGGCGCCTTCGGCCAGCAGCGCCGCTTGCGCGCCAAGGCGAGCCGCCAGCGGACGCAACTGCGCCCAGTGCTGCGGCATGGCGTACAGCAGCATCACCGATTCGAAATCGCAGTGCAGGTCCAGCACCAGGTCGGCGTCGCAGGCGTGGCGAAGCAGCAGGCGGCGCAGGCCATCGAGCTCCGAGTGTGGCGCGGGCAGTTCGTCAAGGAGTTCGAGCATGGCCTGGCGGATGGTCGTGACGTTGGCCTGGCCATCGCCGCCCAGGCGGCCTTCCAGATGCGCGGCCAGCGCTTCGGTCAGCGCCGGAAAATCGCGATTGAAATTCTTGCCGCTGTTGAACTCGAAGCGGCCCTGGTGGGTGGCCTGGAACATCTGGCCGATACCGATCGGGTTGGCCAGGGGCACCAGTTCGATCACCGCGTCCAGCCGGCCCTGCGCCTCGAGCTCCAGCAACCGGCGCTTGAGTTCGATGGCCACGCGCATCCCGGGCAGTTCATCGGCGTGCAGCGAAGCCTGGATATAGGCCTTGCGCGGGCCGCTGCCAAAGCGCAGCACGCGCAGCGAACGCTCGGTGCCGCAGGCGCTCCAGGGCAGGGTATGGTCAATGTGCTGCATGAAAGCTCCTTAGTGCTTGCGCGGGGCCAGGTAGGCCAGCCAGTGGCGCTCGGCCAGCTTGAACAGGCGTACCAGCATGAACGTCAGGGCCAGGTAGATCAGCCCGGCGGTGATGAAGGCCTCGAAAGGCAGGTAGTAGCGTGCGTTGAAGGTCTTCGCCGCGCCGGTGATGTCCACCAGGGTGACGATCGACGCCAGGCTGGTGGTCTGCAGCATCATCAGCACCTCGTTGCTGTACTGCGGCAGGGCGCGGCGCAAGGCCGAAGGCAGCAGGATGCGCCGGTACAGCGTCAGGCGTGACATGCCCATGGCACGGGCGGCCTCGACCTCGCCCCGGGGCGTCGAGCGCAGGCTCCCGGCCAGCAGCTCGGCGCTGTAGGCGCTGGTGTTGATGGCGAAGGCAAGGCAGGTGCAGAACGTCGCGCTGGACAGGTACGGCCACAGCGGGCTCTGGCGCACGGCCTCGAACTGGGCCAGGCCGTAGTACACCAGGAACAGCTGCACCAGCATCGGCGTGCCGCGGATCACGTAGGTGTAGAGCCAGGCGGGGTAGCGCAGCAGGCAGGTGCGCGAGACGCGCATCAGCGCCAGGGGGATCGCCAGCGCCAGGCCGCAGGCCAGCGAAATCAGCAGCACCTTGAGGGTCAGGGCAACGCCGTTCAGGTACAGCGGCAGGTTCTGCCAGATCAATTGATAGTCGAGCGTCATCGGGCAGCTCCCCTAGAGTTCGGCGGCTTTGAAGCCGACCGAGTAACGTTGTTCCACGCCGCGCAACAGCAGCAGCGACACGCTGGTCAGCAGCAGGTACAGCGCGGCCACGGCGAGGAAGAAGGTGAACGGCTGGTGGGTGGCGTCGGCGGCGTTCTTGGCCTTGAACATCATGTCCTGCAGGCCGATCACCGAGATCAGCGCGGTGGACTTGGTCAGCACCAGCCAGTTGTTGGTAAAGCCCGGCAGCGCCAGGCGCACCATCTGCGGCAGGCTGATCCGCCAGAACACTTGCAGGCCGCTCATGCCGTAGGCGGCGCCAGCCTCGGCCTGGCCCTTGGGGATCGCCAGGAAGGCGCCGCGAAAGGTCTCCGAGAGGTAGGCGCCGAAGATGAAGCCCATGGTGCATACCCCGGCAACGAACGGGTTGATGTCGATGTACTGTTGGTAGCCCAGCGCCAGGGCCAGGCGATTGACCAGGTCCTGGCCGCCATAGAACACCAGCAGGATCAGCACCAGGTCGGGGATGCCGCGTACCACCGTGGCGTAGACCTCGCCCAGTGCCGTCAGCCATCGCAACGGTGACAAGCGGCAGGCCGCACCGAACAGGCCCAGGCCGATGGCCAATGCCATCGCCAGCAGTGCCAGGCTGACGCTCAGCCAGGCGCCATCGAGAATGCTCGATCCATAGCCATGAAGCATGATGAAAACCCTCGTCGGCCGGCGTTACTGGCCGTAGATGTCGAACGGGAAGTACTTGCGCTGCACCTGCTGGTAGGTGCCGTTGGCGCGGATCGCGGCGATGGCGGCGTTGAGCCGCGCGAGGTTGGCGCTGTCGCCCTTGCGCACCGCAATCCCGGCGCCGCGGCCAAAATAGTGCGGGTCGCTGATGTCCGGGCCGACCAGGGCGAAGCCTTGGCCCGCCGGGGTCTTGATGAAGCTCTCCTCGGTGTTGACGATATCGGCGAGGGTGGCGTCCAGGCGCCCGGAAACCAGGTCGAGGAAGGCTTCGTTCTGCGAGGCGTAGCGCACGATCTCGACGCCCGCCGGTTCCAGTTGTTCGGTGGCGAAGCGGTCGTAGGTCGAGGCGCGCTGCACGCCCACTTTGCGGCCCTTGAGGTCCACCGCCGGGGTGTCCAGGCGGCTGCCGGCCTTCATCGCGAACTTGCCAGGGGTGTGGTAGTACTTGTCGGTGAAATCGACCGATTTCAAGCGATCCTCGGTGATCGACATCGACGATAGTACGGCGTCTATCTTGCGTACCTTCAGCGACGGAATCATGCCGTCGAACTCCTGGATCACCCACTGACACTTGACCTGCATCTGCGCACACAGCGCGTTGCCGATGTCGTAGTCAAAGCCGGCGAGCTCACCTTCTGGGGTGCGGTAGGAGAAGGGCGGGTAGGCGGCCTCGATGCCGATGCGCAGGCTGGCATCGTCGGCCTGGGCCAGCAGGCTGCAGGCACAGAGCGCCAGAGCGCCGAGAAGTCCGGTTTTATTCATGTTGTTGACTCCGGTGGGGGGACGTTACCGGCCATGGCTTGAAAGGAACCATGGCTTGGGTACCGTCTGAAAATGACACGTAATATTTCATAAATCAATACAGTGAAAATAATTGTGTCAGTTCGAGCCGAAAGATTCCTTTCCGATGGCCCAGTCGGGTGTTCAGGCGACGGGTAGTTGCGGATCACATCCAGGATTCCGGCCTCCGGCCTGAGGGCGGTATCCAGATACTGATCGGGATCGATACTACCGCTGGAGAACTGTCGTTGTGCTGCAAAATAGTGCTACGTAGTACGTACTGTGGATGCTCACTAATGCCAAGATTAAGCTCATCATGCCGAGCTCTATACATACTGTTCGTGTACTGGACAGTAGGCGCGCCCGCAGCGCCAGATCGAGTGTGGGAATGGGCAAGCGCGGTGCCGGATCAGGCAAATGAGCAGAAGCCTGACCTTCCTATACTGGCTGCCACGAGGGGCGATCTGTTCACCCTTCACGTCATTTCTCGCCGCGTACACGGCAATAGGGAAGGAACACATGAGCGATATCACGATCAAGCACATCACTTACCGCAACCTGGGTTGGGACACTGCCGCCAACCTGTACTTGCCCGCCGGTTTCGATCCTGCCGGGCAATACCCGGCCATTGTCAGCACCCACCCCATCGGCAGTTGCAAGGAGCAGACGTCGGGCAATGTCTATGGCGCAGCCCTGGCCAGGGAGGGCTTCGTGGTGCTGGCCTTCGATGCCAGCTTCCAGGGCGCGAGTGGTGGCGAGCCGCGCTTCATGGAAGACCCATCGATCCGCGTTTCGGATATCCGCTTCGCCATCGATTACCTGGCGACACTGCACTATGTCGATCCGGCGCGCATCGGTGCCATCGGCATCTGCGGTGGTGGCGCCTACACCGTGCATGCGGCCATCACCGACCATCGGATCAAGGCGCTGGTGTCGATCACCGGGGTCAACTTCGGACGTCTGGTTCGCGAAGGTTTCAGCCAGTTCGATCCGCTCTCTGCCCTGCAGGCCATGGCCGCCCAACGCACCGCCGAAGCACGTGGTGGTGCCCGGCAGGTGATCAATTACCTGCCAGCATCGGTCGAGGAAGGGCGCAAGGCAGGCATCACCGATATCGATGTGCTGGAAGCGACCGAGTACTACAGGACGCCGCGCGGCCAGCAGCCCAACGGTGCCACCAGCGGCCTGTTTTCCTTCAACAGCGCGGCGTTCGGCTGGGACGCGTTCCTGCATGCCGAGGTGCTGCTGACCCAACCGCTGCTGGTGGTCATGGGCGACAAGCCGGGCGGTTTCGGTGCCTACCGCGATGGCTGGGAAATCTATGGTCGGGCGGCCTCGACCGACAAGCAGATGTTCGTGGCCGAAGGCTGGTCGCACTACGACCTGTACGACAAGCCCGAGCCCGTCGCCCAGGCGATGGCGCAGATGGTGCCATTCCTGCGCAAGCATCTTTCGTAAAGTGCAGGCTTGGCAGCCCCCGGTATTGGGGCCTCCTCCCCATTGTTCTCGGGTTGTTTTGCCAACCAATTGATTTAAAAGCATTTGTTTAATGGCATAACGCTTGCTTCCAACCTCCACAGAACCCGTGAGTCCTGTGGAGGTGCAGCATGATCATTCCCCTCGAAGGCGCTACCCCATGCGTGCCGGCATGAACCGCAAGCTTCGCCCTGCCTACCTGGGCTTGCTGCTGGGCACCGCGCTGATCGGCCTCGGTGTGGCCTACGAAAAGCTCTGGTGCGACCCCCGCGAACTGCTGCAGGAGGCCGCCGATCCCCAGGCCCTGCACACCCTCAGCCGCGACGGCGTCACCGTGGAGTTCGAGGCTCGGCCCCTGGCCGGCGGTGAACTGCGCGAGGGCGACTTTGCCAATATCCGCTTCAAGGTCAGCGACCAGAGCAGTGGCCAGCCGTTGTCGGGCATGGCCCCGGGCGCCTGGCTCGACCCGGCGCAGTCGGCGCCGGTCGGTGACCGCGACAGCAGCTGCAAGGCGCGCGTCGCGCTGTTTCTCAAGAGCAGCATCGGCGCACGCCCTTTGCTCGACCTGAACAGCTACTTCCTGCTGGTGCTGAACAAGGATGCCAGCCTGACGGTGATCGACCCGACCGTGTCGGTGGGTGGGGTCACCAGCACGCTGGCGCGCATCGACCTTCCGGGGCGGCCCATGGACTGGGTGGCCACCGGCGATGACAAGCAAGTGTTCGTGTCCATGCCCGAGCGTAACCAGGTGGCATTGATCGACACCGAGACGTTTACCCGCGTGGCCACCCTCGAGGCCGGCGAGCAGCCGCTGCGGGTGGCGCTGCAACCGGACCAGCGCCTGCTGTGGGTGGGCAACAACAGCCATGACCCGGCCAAGGGTGGGGTGACGGTGATCGATGTGCCCAGCCGCACCACGCTCAAGTCGTTCGCCACCGGCTCCGGCCACCACGAGATCGCCTTCAGCGCCGACTCGCGCTTCGCCTTCGTCAGCAACCGCGACGGCGGCACCCTGAGCGTCATCGACACCGCGCAGATGCGCCTGGTGAAGACCCTCGAGGTCGGCCCGCACCCGTTGTCGGTGGCCTATTCGCCGCTGTCGCAGGCGGTGTACGTGGTCGATGGCCAGGAGGGCACGGTGCGGGTGATCGACGCCCGCAGCCACACCCTGCGCCACACGGTCAAGGCCGAGCAGGGCCTGGGGCCGATGCGCTTCAGCCAGGATGGTCGTTACGGCGTGGTGCTCAACACCCTGGAGAACCAGGCGCTGGTGATCGATGCCAGTACCGACCAGTTGCTCCATCGCATCCCGGTGGCCGCCGAGCCGTACCAGCTGACCTTCACCAAGGCCTACGCCTATGTGCGTGGGCTGGCTTCGCCGAAGGTGAGCATGATCAACCTGGCAAGCCTCGGGCAGGGGCGCGAGCCGATTGTCCAGGGCTTCGAGGCTGGCCCGGCGGCGCCGCGCCAGGCCGGCGACCTGCCGTTGGCCCAGGGGGTGAGCATTTCCCGCGACGACAATGCGGTGTTCGTGGTCAACCCGGTGGACAACACCACCTACTTCTATGCCGAGGGCATGAACGCGCCGATGTCGGGCTACAACAACCGCGGCCACCAGGCTCGCGCCGCGCTGGTCATCGACCGTAGCCTGCGCGAGCTGGCGCCCGGTGTGTATGGCTCGACGGTCAAGCTGCCGGCCGCCGGCACCTTCGACGTGGCGTTCCTGCTCAACCAGCCGCAGATCATCCACTGCTTCAGCACCGAGGTCGCGGCGTTGCCGCAGTCCGGCGTGCCCAAGCGTGCCCACGCCGAGTTCATCGGCACCGACCAGCCGCTGCTGCAGCACACCCCCTACCTGGCCCAGGTGCGTATTGTCGGCGAGGACGGCAAGCCGCGCCTGGGGCTTGGCGACCTGAGCCTGCGCTACTTCCTGGCGCCTTCGTCGCTGCCGCGCAACGTGGCGCTGGTCGAAGTGGGCGAGGGGCTCTACCAGGCGCCGCTGGAACTGGCCGAGGCCGGCGCCTGGTACCTGCACGTGCAGTCGCCGAGCCTCGGGCGGGCCTTTACCGAAGAAAACTACACCAGCCTGCGCGTCCTGCCGGCCGCCGAGGCGCCCACCGCTTCCCAAGGGGAACCCAGGAGTGTGCGATGAACCGTCTGCATGGTGGAAAACTGCTGGGCCTGAGCCTGCTGCTGGCCAGTAACCTGGCGTTGGCCCACGCCGGCCACGATCACGGCGGCACGCCCGAGCAACCGCCGGCCGCTCACCAGGAGAAAACCAGCGTGCGCTTCGCCGATGTGGCGCTGCTCGACCAGGATGGCATGCCAGTGCGCCTGGAAAAGGACCTGGTGGGCGATCACCTGGTGGTCATGGGTTTCATCTACACCAGCTGCACCACGGTGTGCCCGGTGGTGTCGTCGATCATGAGCAAGGTCCAGCAGCAACTGGGCGGGCGAGTGGGCGAAGAGATCCGCCTGGTGTCGATCAGCGTCGATCCACAGCGTGACGACTCCAGGCGCCTGGCCGGCTATGCCCGGGCATTCCAGCACGGGCCGGGGTGGAGCTGGCTGACCGGTTCACCCTATGCCATCAGTGAAACGCTCAAGGGGCTCGGCAGCTTCAGCGCCAACCTCAGCGAACACCCGCCGTTGATCCTGGTGGGTGACGGGCGCAGCGGGCACTGGACGCGTTTCTACGGCTTCACCGACCCCAATGTGCTGATCGGCGAGGTCAACCGCCTGAGCGCGCGCCGGGTGCATGCCAAGAGCACCGCCATCGCCGGCCAGGAGGTACAACCATGAGCGTCCACACCTCCCGCCATGCCAGCATGCGCAGCCTCGACTGGCTGGTGCTGGGCGCCTGCCTGTGGATCCTCGCCTCGGTGGCGTTCGCCCACGAGGGCCACGCGCCGACGCCACAACCGGCGCCGCAGACCATGACCAGCGGCGGCGGCACCCGCGATGCGCAGACCTGGTTCACCGACACCGTGCTCAAGGACCAGGACGGCCGCGAGCTGCGCTTTTACAGCGATGTGCTCAAGGACAAGGTGGTGATGCTCAACGTGATCTTCACCCACTGCAACGATGCCTGCCCGCTGATCACCCGCAAATTGCGCGAGGTGCGCGAGGCCATGGGGCCGGCACTGGCGGCGCAGGTGACGTTCGTGTCGCTGAGCAGCGACCCTCTGAACGATACGCCAGAGGTGCTCAAGGCGTTTGCGCAGAAGCAGGGGGTGGATGGGCCGAACTGGCTGTTCCTGACCGGCGACAAGGCCAGTGTCGACTTGGTGCTGGGGCGGTTGGGCCAGTTCCTGCCCAGCCCCGAGCAGCACTCGACGCAGTTGATTGCCGGTGACGTGGCGGGCAAGCGCTGGAGCAAGATTCGCCCGGACGCGCCGCCTGCAGCGATCGCCCAGCGCATGCAACTGCTGGCACAGCCGTTGGCAGGGCGGTGACATCATGACCGCCGCTGCCAAGTGGGGCCTGCTCATGTTGTGGTGGTGCCTGTGCGGGGCAGTGCAACTGAGCGAACAGGAACTCGCCGGCAAACGCCTCTACCGTGAAGGCGTCTCCAGCAGCGACGCCCAGTTGCTGGCCCGGGTCGGCCCCGGGGACATGAGTGTGCCGGCGAGCGTGCTGCCCTGCGCCGGTTGCCATGGCAACGACGGGCGCGGCCGCAGCGAAGGCGGAGTGCGCCCGCCGAGCCTGGACTGGCAGCGCCTGGCCCTTGGCCCTGGCAACCGCGAGGCCAACAACCGGCGCTACCCGGCCTACACCGATGCCAGCCTGGCGCGGGTCATCCGCAGCGGCACCGACCCCGCCGGCAATCGCCTCGACCCGGCGATGCCACGCTTCGACCTGAGCCTGGCCGACCAACGCAATCTCACCGCCTACCTCAAGCGCCTGGGTGAGGACCGCGACCCTGGCGTGGAGGAGGGCACCTTGCGCCTGGGCACCTTGCTGCCCGAGCAGGGCCCGCTGGCCGAGGCCGGGCGGACGGTGCGGGCAGTGCTGGAGGATGGCGTCGCGCAGTTGAACCAGCAGGGGGGCATCCATGGGCGACGCCTGCAGCTGGTCGCGCTGGACCCAGGGCAGGACCCGGCCAGCACCGCGCAGGCACTGGACACGCTGATGCAACGAGAACGGGTGTTCGCCCTGGTCGCGCCCCTGGCGCCACTGCTCGACAGCCGCCAGCTGGAGCGGGCCGGCCTGCCGCTGATCGGTGCCACGCCACGTAGCGGTGGCAACGCGCAGGTGTTCGATCCCTTGCCGGGCGTGCCGGGGCAATTGCTCAGCGTGGCGCTGCATGCCCGTGATGCCCTTGGCCTGGCGCCCGCGGCCTTGCGGGTGGTGTATGCCGGCGCAGAGCAGGCCGATGCGGCGCAGGTGCTGCAGCAGCGTTTGCGTCAACTGGGGTTCGCTACCGCGCCGCCCCTGGCGTTCATGGGCCAGGCCCCGGACGGCGAGGGCATCCTCTTCCTCGGCCACGCCCAGGCATTCACCGCGCTGGCGTCGAGCCTGCAGGCGAGCGGGCGCAACCCCTACCTGTTCGCCGCCTCGGGCCAAGTGGCCGGCGCCGTGCCGGGATTGCCACCATCATGGTCGCGGCGGGTGCTGCTGGCCTATCCCTTCGTACCCGGCGACTGGACCGCGCAAGGCCGGGCGACCCTTGCCGGGGTGCAGTTGCGCCAGGGGCTGGAGCCACGCCAGGCGTCGTTGCAGGTCAGTACCCTGTGCGCCTGGCAATTGTTGGTCGAAGCCTTGAAGCAGATCGGGCGCGACGCCAGCCGTGAGCAGCTGTTGGTCGCCCTGGAGCAGTTGCATGACATCGATACCGGCCTCACGCCGTTGCTGGGTTTCGGCCCCGGACGCCGCCAGGGCATGACAGGTGCCCATGTGGTGGAGGTAAGCCTGCCGGGCCCTGGTTTCACTGAAGTGGCACCGTATCGAGCGGTGCCGGATAGCCCTTGAGATTCAGGAGAAGATCACCATGCGCACCCTGATTGCCTGCCTGTTGTCGCTGCTCGCCCTGGCCAGCCACGCCGACACCCCGGCGGCGCGGGTCAATGGCGTGGAGATCGGGGTGCTGCGCCTGGAGCGCTACTTCAGCGAATACCTCCAGGCCCAGGGGCGGGCGGTGGCGAGCATCCGCAACCCAAACCTTTACCAGCGCCTGCGCGCGCAGGCCCTGGATGAACTGATCGACAAGGAACTGCTCTGGCAGGAGGCCCAGCGCCAGGGCATAGACATCAGCGATGCGCAGGTGACGGCGCGGGTCGGCGAGGTCGAGGCGGCCTTCGGCAGCCCTGCGGTGTTCGAGCAGCGCCTGGCGCAAGCCGGCTTCGATCGGGCAGGCTTCGCTGACTACACTCGACATGAGATGGCCGCCCAGCAGGTTTTCGCCCGGCTGAGCGCGGTCGAAGAACCCAGCAGCGCCGAAGTTGCAGCCTTCCATCAGGCCAACTGGCAAAGACTGCAAGGAATGCAGAACCAAAGTGATAATACTTCTGTCCTACCAGAACACGGCCTGCGCCTGGCCAGGGACGCGCTCGTCGCGCAACTCCAGGGCCAGGCCCGGCAAGCCGTACGCCAACGTTTGCGTGATTCCGCTACAGTGGAGCGCGCCGACTGAAGGGCGGGCAGGGCGTTCCCCCATAGTTGGGGAAACGCTTCAGGGCAATGTGCCATCATCTTCCCCGGATATGGGGAACGACCAGCCCGCAAGCGCTGAGGTGACAGACAAGCTTCAACGATATCAACGACTTGAAAGCGGTAAGCACTGATTTTTCATGCCTGGCACGAAGCCTGCTCAAGCCTCTACAAGGCCGCACTTCGCAGACCGGGAAACCGGGCAGTTCATGGGAGTGGACCTTGGTGAACAGAGTATTGGTAGTCGATGACGAACAGACCCTTGCGCAGAACCTGCAAGCTTATCTGCAAGCGCAAGGCCTGGAGGTCCATCTCGCCCATGACGGTGCCACGGGTATCGAAGAGGCCGAGAGACAGGCACCGGACGTGATCGTGCTGGATTACCGCTTGCCCGACATGGAGGGGTTTCAGGTCCTGGAGACCGTGCGCAGGAACAGGCAATGCCATTTCGTGCTGATCACCGCCCACCCGACCGCCGAGGTCCGTGAGCGGGCCGCCGAACTGGGCGTGACCCATGTCCTGTTCAAGCCGTTCCCGCTGATGGAACTGGCCCGCGCCGTCTTCGACCTGATGGGCATCGAGCGCCAGCGCAGAAGCACCGACCAGCCGGCCGAAGGGTACGTCGAACGACGCCAGAACAGGAACGAGTCGTTCCCCTTGCAGTTGTACGATGGCAGCTGGGTCCTGGCCGACCGCCGACGCAATGGCGGCAAGCCCACCGAACCTGACGACGAACAACTGCTCACCGGGGAATAGCGGCGCCCAAGGCCCCCAAGCCCGCGGCGCCGCCCCTGAGCGGAGTCGCAGGCCATGTCCCAGGCATTCGATGCAAGCAGTAAAGGCCTCGTCGCCGGCAATCCGGAACAGGCGCCCGTTTATCTTCCATACCCCCGCGACCTCCTGGCCCAGGCCCGCCAGCAAGCCGGTCAAGAGCGCCTTCTGGCCTGCCTGGAACACCTGTCCAGCGACACCCCGGCCACCTTCACCCAGCGCCTGGCCACCACCCTGCATTACCCGGTGCTCGCCACCCAGGCCCTGTTCGCCTGCGCCCCGGCCTTCGACCGGGTCAGCCTGGCGCAGTGCCTGAAACACGAATTCGCCCTGGTCGAGCACAACGGCGAGCGGGTCGGTGTATTCGCCGACCCCTTCGACAGCGCCCGCCTGGCCTGGATCGACGACTGCCTGCAGGGCGCGCCGCTGTACCTGGCCCACGCCGCCGACCTCGCCGCGTTCCTGGCCCGCCACGAGGAAAGCTTCCACGCCGTCGATGCCCTCGGCCACGAGGCTGAACCCGGCAACGAGGCCGACCCGCTGCAGCGCCTGTCGCTGACCAGCATCAGCGAAGACCAGAGCCGCGTGGTCAAGCTGGTCAACTCCACCCTGTACGACGCCCTCAAGCTGCACGCCAGCGACATCCACCTAGGCATGACCGGCCAGGGCCTGACCATCAAGTACCGCATCGACGGCGTGCTCAACGGTGCCGGCAAGGCCAGCGGCAGCGCCTTCGCCGAACAGGTGATCTCCCGGATCAAGGTGATGGCCGAGCTGGATATCGGCGAGAAACGCGTGCCCCAGGACGGTCGCTTCAAGGTGGCCATCGGCGAGCGGCAGATCGATTTCCGCGTTTCGATCATGCCGAGCATCTTCGGCGAGGATGCCGTGCTGCGGGTGCTGGACAAGCAGGACCTGTCCGACCAGGTCAGCGGCGTGCAGCTGCAGGCCCTGGGCTTCGAGGCGCACACCTTGCAGGCCCTGCGCCGGCTGGCCGCCGAACCCTACGGCATGATCCTGGTCACCGGCCCCACCGGCAGCGGCAAGACCACCACCCTCTACGCCATGCTCAGCGAGATCAACCACGGCATGGACAAGATCATCACCATCGAGGATCCGGTCGAGTACCAGCTGCCCGGCGTGCTGCAGATCCCGGTCAACGAGAAGAAGGGCCTGACCTTCGCCCGTGGCCTGCGCTCGATCCTGCGCCACGACCCGGACAAGATCCTGGTTGGCGAGATCCGCGACCCGGACACCGCGCAGATCGCCGTGCAGTCGGCGCTCACCGGGCACCTGGTGTTCACCACCATCCACGCCAACAACGTATTCGACGTGATCGGCCGCTTCAGCCAGATGCAGGTCGACCCCTACAGCTTCGTCTCGGCGCTCAATGCCGTGTTGGCCCAGCGCCTGGTGCGCCTGGCCTGCCCGCACTGCGCGCAGGCCTGCGAGCCGGATGACGACTTGCTGGCCGCCTCGGGCCTGGCCCGTGACGCGGTGGCCGGCTGGCGCTTCGTGCGTGCCCAGGGCTGCGGCCAGTGCCGTGGCAGCGGCTACCGCGGGCGCAGCGCGATTGCCGAACTGCTGCACCTGGACGACGACCTGCGGCAGATGATCGTCGAACGTCGCCCGCTCTCGCAGATCAAGCAGCTGGCCTGCCAACGCGGCCTGCGCCTGCTGCGCGCCTCGGCCGTGGACCTGGTCCGCGATGGCCGTACCACACTCGAGGAGATCAACCGTGTCACATTTATCGCCTGATCGGTATTGCGCGGTGCTGGGCGCCGAGGGTGTCGGCCTGGGCCATTGGCACGGCTGGCAGCATCAATGGCTGGGCAGCCGGGCGTTTGCCTGCGACGCCGCCCAGCCGGCCTGGGCCCCGGCACTGCAGGCCCTGGCCGGGCTGCTGGGTGAGCATCCGGCACGCGGCGCGCAGCTGCGCGTGCTGCTCTCGGCCCGCTACAGCCGCTTCTGCCTGGTGCCCTGGAGCGATGCCATCGGTACTCCGCGCGAACTCGATGCCTACGCCCGCGCCTGCTTCGAGAACCTTTACGGCCAGCCTCTGGACGACTGGCGCATCGTGCTTTCGCCGGAGCCGGCCGGCGCCGCGCGCATCGCCACGGCGCTGCCCGAGGCACTGCTCCAGGGCCTGCAGGCCCTGGGGCGGGAAAGCCGCCTGAGCCTGCGCTCGGTGCAGCCGTACCTGATGGCCGCCTACAACCGCTGCTCGGCGCAACTGACTCAAGGCGACTTCCTCTTCGTGCTGGCCGAGCCGCGCCGCAGCGTGCTGCTGCTGGCTTCAGGCGGTGCCTGGCAGCAGGTGCTGGCCCAGGGCTGCGCCGATAACGACCAGGCGCTGCAGGCGCTGATCGAGCGTACCTGCGAACTGTATGGCGAGCAGCTGCCTCGGGTGTACCTGCACGCCCCGGGACGCACGGCGGCCTCGCAACTGGCCGCGGTACAGCTGTGCGCCGCCAGCGCCGAATCCGATCCGTTGTGCGCCATGTGGCGAGCGGTGGCCTGACATGCGCCGCCTCGACCTGGAATTCCAACCCCGCCACAGCAGCCCTCTGGCCTGGTCGTTGCTCGCCCTCGGCGGCGCCGTGCTGGCCGTGCTGGTGCTGGCCCAGCAGCAACTGGTGAGCGAGCAGGTGCACCTGGAAGGCCGCGTGCACCAACTCGAACTCAAGCTCGGCCGGCGCCCGGCGACCGCCGCGGTGCAGAGCAGCGCGGTGATCCGCGAGCAGGCCGAGCGCCTGGCGCAGATGCGCAGCGTCTCGCAGCAGTTGCAGCGGCCATGGCAGCAGCTGTTCGCCATGCTCGAGGCGATGCCGCAGGAAGACGTGGCGCTGCTCAGCCTGACCCCCGATGCCCGCAAGGGCCAGGTACGCATCAGTGCCGAGGCGCGCAACCTCGAGGCCATGCTGCAGTACCACCAGCGCCTGGAGCGCAGCGCCGAGCTGTCGGACGTGTCTCTGCTCAACCACGAGGTGGTGGCCGGGCAGGTCGAGCACCCGGTGCGCTTCAACCTCACCGCCACTTGGGAGACCGGCCATGCGCGTCCGTAGCCTGATCGTCCATGAAGCGCTGCGGCGCCTGGGCAGGGCAGGGCTGGCCGCGGTGCTGGTCGGCGGCCTGGCCCTGGCGGTCGCCCTGGCCGGGGTGCTGCCCCAGTGGCAGGCAGTGCGCGAACTGCGTGCCAGCGAGGCCGATGCCAGTGCCCAGGTGCAGCGCCTGGCGCGTGGCGAGCTCAAGGTGCAGGCCAAGCCCGAGCAGCAGGCGCTGGACGACCTGCGCCAACAATTGCCCGGCCAGCCCCAGGCCAGCGAGCTGATCGAGCGCCTGTACCACCTGGCCAGTGCCGAGCGCATCAGCCTGGCCCGTGGCGAGTACGCCCTGGGCGTGGACCCGAAGACCCAGCTGGCGCGCTACCAGATCGTCCTGCCGGTGCGCGGCAGCTACCCGCAGATCCGTGGCTTCCTCAAGGCGCTGCTCGGCCAGTTGCCGACGCTGGTGCTGGAGGACCTGGAGCTGCAACGCAAGCGGATCGGTGACCGGGAACTGACCGGTCGTGTGCGCATGACCCTTTACCTGTCGAGGTCGTGATGAACACTCAGCGTGCGGTGATGTGGGCCGGTTTCCTGGGGTTGAGCGCGGCGCTGGCGTGGGCGCCGGAGCACTGGTTTGGTGTTGAGGACGAGGCGGCCCCGATCGCCGGCAAGCCGGCTCCCACAGCGCCGGAAGCGTCCAGCAACCCAGTGGCAGCCGACTCACCGGCGATCGGGGCGGCGCCGCCCTCGAGAGACCTGTTCCCGGTCCAGCAATGGACCCCACCCCCGGCCCTGGCCACCGTCACCGAACAACCCGTGGTCACCGCCCCGGAGCCCGCGGTACCTGCCGCCCCGATGCTGCCGTTTCGTTTCATCGGTCGCATGGGTGAGCGCGACGACCTGCAGATCTTCCTGCAGAGCGGCGAGAAGCTCTACGTCGTGCGCCAGGGCGATGTGATCGACGACACCTACCGTCTGGACCGCGTCTCGGCCACCGAGCTGAGCCTGGTCTACCTGCCACTGCATCAGCCACAGACCCTGTCTGTCGGGAGCGCACCATGAAACCGTCGAAGTTGTGCAAGCCTGCGCCGTTCGTGCTCCTGGCCCTGTGCGTGGCCATCGCCGGATGCGGCTCGAGCGCCGCGCGCAAGGACAGCCAGGAACTGATCAAGGAAGGCCAGTACGAGGCCGGCATCGCTCGCCTGGAGGAAGCCCTGCGCGAAGATCCGCGCGACACCGAGCTGAACATCGCCCTGGCCCACGGCCGCCAGGCCGCGGTCGAGGCGCTGCTGACCCAGGCCGACAGCGACCGCGTGCGCCATGACTTCGCCGGCGCCCGCATGGGCTACGGCCGGGTGCTGACCATCGAGGCGAACAACCGCCGTGCCCAGGAGGGCATCCGCCAGCTGGAGCTGATCCGCACCCTCGACGACCGTGTCGCCCTTGGCCAGGCGGCGCTACGCCAGGGCGACCTGTTCGGCGCCGAGCGCTACATGCGCGAGGTGCTGCGCCTTGACCCGCAGAACCAGAAGGGCCAGATGCTGCGCAGCGACATCGAGAACGTCCAGGCCCGTACCGCCACGCCGTACCCGCAACTGCGCA
Organism: Pseudomonas sp. CCOS 191; assembly: GCF_001007005.1. Lineage (NCBI taxonomy): Bacteria > Pseudomonadati > Pseudomonadota > Gammaproteobacteria > Pseudomonadales > Pseudomonadaceae > Pseudomonas > Pseudomonas sp. CCOS 191. The sequence goes on along the minus strand of NZ_LN847264.1, from coordinate 3,103,935 downwards.
GCAAGCTGGAGCGCCCGGTCACCCTGGAGTTTCGCGATGCCGACCTGAAGACCATCTTCGAGGTGCTGGCCCAGGTCGCCGGGATCAACTTCATCTTCGACAAGGACCTGCGCCCGGACATGAAGGCCACCATCTTCGTGCGCGAGGTGCGCATCGAGGACGCCGTGGCCCTGCTGCTGGAGCAGAACCAGCTGCGCCAGAAGATCGTCAACGACAACACCTTGCTGCTCTACCCGGACTCGCCGCAGAAGACCAAGGACTACCAGGAACTGGTCATGCGCACCTTCTACCTGACCAGCATCGACGCCAACACCGCGTTGAACATGGTCAAGACCATGCTCAAGACCCGCGACGTGTTCGTCGACGAACGCCTCAACACCCTGACCATGCGCGACACCCCCGACGCCGTGCGCATGGCCGAGAAGCTGCTGCAGTCCCAGGACCAGTCCAACCCCGAGGTGGTGCTGGAAGTGGAAGTGATGGAAGTGGCCACCTCGCGCATCCTCGACCTCGGCCTGCAATGGCCCAACACCTTCGGCGTGCTGACCAGCGACGGCAAGTCGGTCAGCGTGCTCGACCAGCTGCGCGGCATCGACTCCAGCCGCATCAGCATCTCGCCGGCGCCGCAGGCCAAGATCAATGCCCAGGACAAGGACATCAACACCCTGGCAAGCCCCGTGATCCGGGTCAGCAACCGCGAGCAGGCGCGCATCCACATCGGCCAGCGGGTGCCGATCATCAGCGCCACCTCGGTGCCCTCGACCCAAGGCCCGGTGATCACCGAAAGCGTCACCTACCTGGATGTCGGCCTCAAGCTCGAAGTGCAGCCCACCGTGCACCTGAACAACGAGGTGGCGATCAAGGTGGCCCTGGAAGTGAGCAACGCAACGCCCCTGGAGGCCACCCGCCAGGGCACCATCCCGGTCCAGGTCGATACCCGCAACGCCCAGACCAGCCTGCGCCTGCACGATGGCGAGACCCAGGTGCTGGCCGGCCTGGTGCGCAACGATCACAACGCCAGCGGCAACAAGATCCCGGGGCTGGGCGACATTCCCGGCCTGGGCCGGCTGTTCGGCAGCAACAAGGACGACATGAGCAAGTCCGAACTGGTGCTGGCGATCACCCCGCGCATCGTGCGCAACCTGCCGTACCAGAGCCCGTCGGACATGGAGTTTGCCACCGGCACCGAATCGGCCCTGCAGGTGCGTCAGCTGGCGCAACCGGCGCCGGCCAGCGCGCTGCCCGCCGACGCCCCGGCTGACGAGCCGGCCGCCGCACCGCTGGTCGAGGGGCAGATGGCCGTGGTGCCTGCCGCCGCGAGGCCACGGCCATGACACGCCGCCAGCAGGGTTTCAGCCTGATCGAGGTGGTGCTGACCCTGGCGCTGCTCGGCTTGCTCGCCAGCATGGCCGCGCCCCTGACCGAGACCGTGGTGCGCCGGGGCAAGGAGCAGCAGCTGCGCGAGGCGCTGTACCAGATCCGCGACGCCATCGACGCCTACAAGCGCGCCTTCGACGCCGGCTACATCGAGAAGCGCCTGAACGCCAGCGGTTATCCGCCGAGCCTGCAGGTGCTGGTGGACGGCGTGCGCGATGTGCGCAGCGCCAAGGGCGCGAAGTTCTACTTCCTGCGGCGCATCCCCCACGACCCGCTGCGCGCCGCCAAGGATGACGACCAGGGTGGCTGGGGCCTGCGCGCCTACGACAGCGCGGCCGACAGCCCACGCGAAGGCGAGGACGTGTTCGACGTGTATTCCAAGGCCAGCGGCAAGGGCCTGAACAACGTGCCCTACGGGCAATGGTGACGGCGATGAAAGCGAGCCGAGGCTTCACCCTCATCGAACTGCTGGTGGTGATGGCGATCATCGCCACCCTGATGACCATCGCCATGCCGCGCTACTTCAACAGCCTGGAGGCCTCCCGCGAGGCCACCCTGCGCCAGAGCCTGGCGGTGCTGCGCGAGGCGCTGGATCACTACTACGGCGACACCGGGCACTACCCCGATTCGATCGACCAGCTGGTGGAGCAGCGCTACCTGCGCAATACCCCAGTCGATCCGATCACCGAGCGGCGCGATGCCTGGCAGCTGGTGCCGCCGCCCGAGGGCGTGGCCGGCGCGGTGGCCGACATCAAGAGCGGAGCAACCGGGAGGGCACGCGATGGCAGCCTCTATGCCGAATGGTGAAGCCGGCTTCACCTATCTGGGCGTGCTGTTGCTGATCGCCGTCAGCAGCGTGGCCCTGGCGGCCACCGGCACCCTGTGGGCCACCAGCCTGCAGCGCGAGCACGAGCGCCAGCTGCTGTGGGTGGGCGGCCAGTACGCCCAGGCCCTGCGCAGCTACTACCGCGCCTCGCCGGGCCTGGCCCAGTACCCGCAGGACCTTGCGGAGCTGGTGGAAGACAACCGTTTCCCGTCGCCGCAGCGCCACCTGCGCCGGCTCTACCCGGACCCTGTCGGCGGCGGCGAGGAATGGGGCCTGCTGCGCGCGGTCGATGGCCGCATCACCGGGGTGTACAGCCGCTCCGACGCCGCGCCGCACAAACGCAGCGGTTTCGACGCCCAGTGGAGTGCCTTCGAGGGGCTGGAGCACTACAGCGACTGGCAGTTCGTCGCCGAACAGGCCTTCGCCGAAAGCGCCGCTGGCGCTCGTCCACATGCCGGCCTGGGAGAGGCGCCATGAAACGCCTGGCCGCGTGGGTGTGCCTGTGCCTGGCCCTGTTGCATGGCCAGGCGCAGGCCGGGGCCGAGGACGAGATGATGGGCTTCATCGTCGACAACACCATCTCGCACATCGGCCACGACTTCTATCACGCCTTCAGCGACCGGCTGCGCGCCACCAGCCGGCTGGATTTCAACCTGGTGGTGCGCGAACGCCCGGATGCCCGCTGGGGCAGCCTGGTGACGGTGGAATACGAACGCGAGGTGCTGTACCGGCGCTTCCTGCCGCCCAACACCACGCAACTCAACGACGAGGCCATCGCGGCCGCCGACCTGGTCCGCCAGCAGATCATCCAGCGCAAATTGCAACGGCTGCTGCAGGACACAACCGATCTGGAGAGGGACGAGCTATGAGCAACCACCTTGCACGACGCATCGCCGCCTGCCTGCTGGCAGCCGGCCTCGGTGGCCAGGCCCTGGCCACGGAGCTGGTGTACACCCCGGTCAACCCGTCCTTCGGCGGCAACCCGATCAATGGCGCCTGGCTGCTGAACAACGCCCAGGCGCAGAACGACTACGACGACCCCGACCTCAAGGACCGCAGTTCGGCATTCGCCGGCACCTCGGCCCTGGAGCGCTTCAGCAACCAGCTCGAGTCGCGCCTGCTCGGGCAGTTGCTGGACAACATCAGCAACGGCAACACCGGCAGCATGTCCACCGACGCCTTCCTGATCGACGTGATCGACGATTCCGGGGCGCTGAGCATCAAGGTCACCGACCGGGCCACCGGGGAAGTCTCGATCATCGAGGTCAGCGGCCTGAACCCCTGAGAGGGACGGGTCTTTTACTGGGGAGAGAACGCCATGAAACGCCTGCTGAGCACACTGCTGATCCTCACCGCCCTGGCTGGCCTGCAAGGCTGCGGCCTGCGCGAGCCGATGCCGGCCGAACAAGACCCCGAGACCCCGACGCTGACGCCGCGGGCCTCGACCTACTACGACCTGGTCAACATGCCGCGGCCACGCGGTCGGCTGATGGCGGTGGTGTACGGCTTCCGCGACCAGACCGGGCAGTACAAGCCAACCCCGGCCAGCTCGTTCTCCACCAGCGTCACCCAGGGGGCGGCGAGCATGCTGATGGACGCCCTCAACGCCAGCGGCTGGTTCGTGGTGCTGGAGCGCGAAGGCCTGCAGAACCTGCTGACCGAGCGCAAGATTATCCGCGCCTCGCAGAAGAAGCCCGACGTTGCCGAGAACATCCAGGGCGAACTGCCACCGTTGCAGGCGGCCAACCTGATGCTCGAAGGCGGCATCATCGCCTACGACACCAACGTGCGCAGCGGCGGCGAGGGCGCCCGCTACCTGGGCATCGGCCTGTCCCGCGAGTACCGGGTCGACCAGGTCACGGTCAACCTGCGGGCGGTGGACGTACGCACCGGGCAGGTGCTGGCCAACGTGATGACCAGCAAGACCATCTACTCGGTCGGGCAGAACGCCGGGGTGTTCAAGTTCATCGAGTTCAAGAAGCTGCTCGAGGCCGAGGTCGGCTACACCACCAACGAACCGGCGCAACTGTGCGTGCTGTCGGCCATCGAAGCCGCGGTGGGTCACCTGCTGGCCCAGGGCATCGAGCGGCGGCTGTGGCAGGTGGCCGGTGAAGGGGCGGGGGACAAGGCGGTGTTGGACAAGTACCTGAGTCAGTACCAGCAGCAGTAGCGATCTGCGGGGCCATGTGGTCCGCCGATGCCCCCGAGGGATGTCGAAAAAGAGGGCTGAATCATTCGCCGCATTGGTCGTACAGCTGGCGCGCCAGAAGAATCGCCGGCATGTTCGACTCCGCCCACTGCGCCAGGCGCTCCACCGTACCGCCCAGTGTCGCGCCCAGCTCGGTGAGGGCGTATTCGACGGTGGGTGGCACGGTCGGATACACCTGGCGCTCCACCAGGCCGTCGCGTTCGAGCCGCTTCAGGGTTTGCGACAGCACCTTCTGCGAGACGCCGGCGATATCCCGGCGCAGCTGGTTGAAACGCACCCGCTCGCCGGCGCTGAGGCGGTCGATGAGCAGCAGCACCCACTTGTCGGCGAGGCGGTCGAGCACCAGGCGGGCCGGGCAGTTCGGGGCGAATACGTCGTAGGCGGGGCATTCGCGGTAATGGGCCATGGGTTACTCCAAGGTAATCAGGTGAGTGAAAAGTGCCTTCTTGAGCGCCTGGGCGGGACTGGTTAGGCTTTTATCCATGGTTCGCGGCCGCGCCATACCCTCCCGTTGAATGCACTGAAGGAAACTGAGATGAACACCGAACCCAAGGCTTCGGCGCTGCGTGCTGGCCGCTGGATCACCCTGCTGCTGCTGAGCGCGGCGGCCAATCCGGGCAATGCCGGCGAGCTGGTGACTCCGGCCACCCTGGTTGTGGACCAGAGCCTGCCTAAGGCCCAGCTGGAGCAGCAGATCCTCGCCGCCCGCCGCTACGACACCTTCTGGAACAGCGGGGACGAGGCCATGGCCCGTGCCGCGTTGGCCAGCGACTTTCGCGACAACACCCTGCCACCGGGACGGCCACAAGGCGTGGAAGGGCCATTGAGCGCTTCCAGAGCATTCCGCGCAGCGGTGCCGGACCTGCGCTGCGAAGTGCTGCAGATGATCGTCGCTGGCGACCGAGTCACCGCGGCGCTGCGTTTCACCGGGCACTTCAGCGGCAAGCTGGGCGAGCACCAGGGGCAGGGCCAGGCCATCGATTTCATCGCCATGGATATCTACCGTATTGTCGATGGCCGGATCGCCGAGGACTGGCATCTGGAGGACAACCTTGCATTCATGCGCCAGGCGGGGTTGGTTGGGCGCTGAACACACGGGCTGGCCTTGATCCAGGGTGGTCAGGACTGGCCTCATCGCCGGCAAGCCAGCTCCCACAGGTACAGTGCATGGCGTGACATTTGCGCGGTCGGTGTGGGAGCCGGCTTGCCGGCGAAAGGGCGTGAAGCGCCCCAGTCGGTCAGTCGAACACACGTGGCGGATTGACCGGCGTATCGGCCTGGGCCAGGGCCCAGCGGGCAATCTCGTCCTTGCGCATGTACGCCACGCCGGCATGGCCGCGGGCATAGGCGAAGAACTGATCCAGCGCGTGTACCACGGTAGGCGTGCCGCCGATGCGGTCATGCGCCGACAGCGACATCAGCCGGCGCCGCTGGCGGCCTTCGGCATAGAGCACGTCGAACTCGTCCTTGAGCTCCTGCAACAGCGCGGCGCCGGTCATCGCCGTGGAGCCGGCGATGCGGCCGATGTCGTTGTTGCGCAGGGTGTAGGGCACCACGGCGAACGGCTTGCCGCGCACCGGGGTGATCGAGGGTTCGTCGCGGGCCAGGTCGTCGATGTGGTAGAGAAAGCCGAGGTCCTGGAGGATGTTCAGGGTCTCGCGGGAGTGACGCATCCAGAACGCGTTGAAACCCACCGGGCGTTGGCCGGTGACGCGCTCGATGATGGCGCTGGCCTGCTCATACTGGCGACGCTCCTCTGCCGGTGTCAGGCTGTACTGCGGCGCCCAGTGCAGGCCGTGGCCGGCGGCTTCGTGGCCGCGCCTGACCACCTCGGCCGCCAGCTCCGGGTAAGCCTCCACAGCCTTGCCGACCATGTGTGAAGTGACCTTGATGCCGTGCCGGTCGAACAGCGCGAGCAGGCGCGGCACGCCTTCCAGCGGGCCGTAGCGGTACCAGCTGGGGGCGATGGTGTCGGGGTAGCGTGAATCCAGAGGCGGGAAGGGGCTTTCGGCGTGTTCCGGCTGGCCACCGGACTCGAATTGCAACGACACGGAAATCACCAGTTGCGCGCCATCGGGCCAGAACCCTTTGCCATCGCCGATATCGGGCGGCGTCCCGGTGCTGCTGCCCGGCTCTTTCGCCAGTACCGCGCCTGCCGCGACGGCGATACCACCGGCGAGGGTGCCTTTCATGAAATCTCTTCTGCTGGTCATCGGGTTGCTCCTGTACGGGTGTCGATGCCGGGCAGTGTAATTAGCGAGGAAATCGCCAATAATCAGGCGAGATCTAAAATCATATTTCGGAAAAGTCGAAAAGCATGCTGGATAACCTGGCGTTGTTCCTGACCATCATCGAAAAAGGCAGCCTGTCGGCGGCGGGCCGTGAGCGCGGGCTGTCACCGGCCACGGTATCCGAGCGCCTGACGGCGCTGGAGGCGCATTACGGGGTGACGCTGCTGACCCGCAGCACCCGCTCGCTCAGCCTGACCGAGGCCGGTCGCCTGCTGGCCGACGGCGCCCGGCGCCTGCTGGCCGAGGCCGACGAGCTGGACAGCCAACTGCGCCACGGCCAGCAGAAGATCTCCGGGCTGGTGCGCCTGAGCGCCCCGGTGGACCTCGGCCAGCACTGCATCGCGCCGCTGCTCGACCGATTCCTCGAGGCGCACCCCGAAGTATCGATCGACCTGGATCTGACCGATGGCTACATCGACCTGGTAGGGCAGGGCATTGACTTCGCCATCCGCTACGGCACATTGGCCGACAGCTCTCTGCGCGCCCGACCGCTGGGCGACAACCGTCGGGTGGTATGCGCCACGCCCGATTACCTGCGTCGGTACGGCACACCGCTGCACCCGGACGACCTGGCGCGGCACGACTGCATCGTCATGCGCTTCGGCATCCATACCGAACGGGTCTGGCCGTTTCGTGTGGGTGCGGCGGCGTATCCGGTCAGCGTGGGCGGGCGACGGGTCGCCAACAACGGTGAGCAGGTGCGACGCTGGGCCCTGGCCGGGCATGGCCTGTGCCTGAAGTCGTTGCGTGATGTGCGGGATGACCTGGGCAGTGGCCGGCTGGTGGAGGTGCTGGGCGACTTCAGCGCCGGGCAGGTGGCGTTGCAGATCGTCTATCCGCCGACCCGGTTGCAACCGAGGCGGGTGCGGGTGCTGATGGAGATGATCGTGGCGGAGCTTGGTTGAACGGGCCCGGCAGCAGATGGACAGTTGCGTGGCTGAACTATAGTGATGAGCGGCCAGTGCGTGACGACAAGGGACTTCGATGGCAGCAGCCGGAAAACAGACTGATGACGGCGTCTTCGCGGTGACCGGCGAGGGCCGCGCCGTGTCGTTGTTCCGCCTGGTGCTGGGTTTCATGGCGGTGGTGATGCTGGCGTTCGTGCTGGTCGAGGGCTGGCGGATCTGGCGTGAGTACCGGCAGGCGTTCCACGATGCCGAGAATGCGGTCACCAATCTGGCCCGGGCTACCGCCCAGCACGCCGAGGACGCCATCCGCCAGGTGGATGCGATTACCGCGGTCCTGGCCGAGCGCCTGGAGGGCGATGGCTTCGCCCGTATCGATCACCCGCGCCTGCATGCCCTGCTCAAGCAGCAGGTGCAGATCATGCCGCAATTGCACGGCCTGTTTGTCTATGGCGCCGATGGCAGCTGGATCGTCACCGACAAGGACGCCGTGCCGCCGGGCGCCAACAACGCCGACCGCGATTATTTCATCTATCACCGCACCCACACCGATCGCCAGGTGCGCATCGGCTCGGTGGTGCGCAGCCGTTCCACGGGCGACCTGATCATTCCCATCTCGCGACGCCTGGAACTGCCCGATGGCGGTTTCGCCGGCGTGCTGTTGGGCACCATCAAGGTCGACTGGTTCGTGCGCTACTACGGCGACTTCAAGATCGACGAGCGTGGCGCCCTGGTGCTGGCCAAGCGGGATGGCACCATCCTTGTGCGCCGCCCTTTCGTCGAACAGGTCATCGGCCGCAGCCTGGCCGGCAGCGATATCTTCCGCTACTACCTGCCTTACGCCAGCGAAGGGGTGGCCGAAGCAGTGGCAGTGGTAGACGGCACAACCCGCCTGTACGCGTTCCGCGCACTGTCGAGCTACCCGTTGGTGGTACAGGCAGGCTTGTCCCGCGAGTCGATCGTCGAGCCTTGGCGGCATGACATGCTCAAGTCGGTGGTCGTGCTGGTTCTGCTGCTGGTCGGCCTGGCCGGCTTCGGTTGGATTGTCCTGCGCCAGTTGCGCGCGCGCATCGCCATCGAGCGCGCGCTGCACCAGGCCCACCAGACCCTCAAGGCCCTGGCCCTGACCGACAGCCTGACCGGGCTGGGCAACCGCCGTCGGTTGGACGCTGTGCTCGAACCTGAGATCCGTCGGGCGCGGCGCCAGGGTCGGCCGTTGGCCTTGGTGATGCTCGATCTGGACTATTTCAAGGCCTATAACGACCGCTACGGCCATCCGGCGGGCGACCAGTGCCTGCGGCGTCTCGGCGAACTGTTGCAGCACGCGCTCAAGCGTCCGGGGGACTTGGCGGTGCGCTATGGCGGTGAGGAGTTCACCCTGTTGCTGCCTGATACTGATGCCCAAGGCGCCAGCCAGATCGTCCTGGAGATCCTGCAGTCGCTGCGCAAGCACGCCATCGAGCATGGCGGCAGCCCGCTCGGACATGTCACGGCCAGTGCCGGGATCGCCGTTTGCGCACCGAGGCTAGAGACGGTGACCCCGGAGAACCTGATGGCGGCGGCGGACGCGGCGCTCTACCAGGCCAAGCGGCAGGGGCGCGATCGCTACTGCCTGGCGGCCAGTGTGGAGCAGCATCCGGCGCATTGAAGTCCAAGTATCACCGGCGTTGGGCGGTCTGTCGTGGGAGCGTTACTCCACCTCGACCAGCACCCCATCACGGCCAATCCGATAGCGCGCCAGGTCCCGGGCCAGGGTCAGGTGCCCCTTGTAGTGCGCCAGCGCCTCTTCGCGTACCTCCTCGATGGAACCGCCGCGCCCACCGCCTGACTGGTAGCGGGCGCTGAAGTGCGTCAGCACCAGGTTCTTCACCGCCGCCATCTCGGCAAAGCGCGCCACCGCAGCGGCGGTGCTGTGACCGAAGCTGGCCTGGGTGCGTTCGACCACCGGTTGGGTGAAGGTGGCTTCGTGGACCAGCACGTCGACGTTGGCGGCCAGTTCGCTCAACAGTTCAGGACGGTCGTTGTCGCCGCAGACGATGATGCGTTGCGCCGGGCGCGTCGGCTGCAGGTAGGCCTGCGGGTCGATCTGGCGACCTTCGTGCTCGACTGTCCGACCACGGGCGATCTGCCCCCACAGCGGCCCGGCCGGGATGCCGTCGGCGCGCAGGCGCTCGGTGTCCAGGTGAGGTTGCGGGTCGCGCTCCTCGAACACGAAGCCGTAGGAGGGTACCCGGTGCGACAGCTCGACCACGCCGACCTGGATATTGCCGTGGTTCAAGCCTGTGAAGGTCTCCAGCGCCTGCATCTGCAATTCGAAGGGCAGGTAGGTGTCGCTGACCGCCAGGCTCTGCCGGACCCATGGGTGCAGGTCTGCCGGCAGCACCAGCACCAGTGGCTCCTTGCGCCCTGACATGCCGGCGCTGGCCAGCAGCCCCGGCAGGCCGAAGCAGTGGTCGCCGTGCACATGGGTGATGAAGATGGCGCGCAGGTCGCGCACCGACAGCGGGCTGCGCAGCAGCTGGTGCTGGGTGCCTTCGCCGCAATCGACCAGGTACCACCCGTTACCCGTGGCTTCGATGACCGCGGTCGCACTGACGTTGCGGGCCTTGGTGGGCACCCCGGAAGAGGTGCCCAGAAACTGCAGGTCCATTGCCTGACTCCTTGATTCGACGTTGTCGCGACCCCGCAGGGCGGGGCGCGCGGAGGCTAGCATGGTGCTGCCGGGCGGGCCAGTAGTGCTTGCTGGCACCGGATCGCCCCAACATCGAGCTTACGCGCTACAAGGCCAGGCTAGTAGACACCGCACTGGGCAACGGCGGCGGTCCCTTCCTTGAAAGTGCCCGCCAACCCCTGCAAGCCGCGCATCAGCACCGTGGTGTCGACGCCGACCGCGACGAACGTCGCGCCCAGTTCGATATAGCGTCGCGCCAGCGTCGCGTCGGCGCTGAGGATGCCCGCCGCCTTGCCGGCGCGTGTGATGCGCACGATGGCGTCCTCGATGGCCGCCTGCACCTCGGGATGCCCAGGATTGCCCCGCTGGCCCATGGCGGCGCTGAGGTCGGCGGGGCCGATGAACACGCCATCGACCCCTTCGACGGCGCAGATCGCATCGAGGTTGGCCAGGCCTTCGCAGTTCTCCACCTGCACCAGCAGGCACATCTGGTCGTCGGCCTGGTCCAGGTAGTCGGGGATGCTGTTCCAACGCGAGGCCCGTGCCAAAGCGCTGCCGACTCCGCGCACGCCGTGGGGCGGGTAGCGCATCGCCCGCACCAGCTGGCGCGCCTGCTCGGCGCTTTCGACCATGGGTACCAGTAGGGTCTGCGCGCCGATATCGAGCAACTGTTTGATCAGCGCGGTATCACCGATCACCGGGCGCACGATGGGCTGGGCCGGGTAGGGGGCCACGGCTTGCAACTGGCCGAGCAGGCTGCGCAGGTCGTTGGGCGCGTGCTCGCCGTCGAGCAGCAGCCAGTCGAAGCCGGCGTTGGCCGCCAGCTCCGCGCAATACGGGTCGGCCAGGCCAAGCCACAGGCCGATCTGCGCCTGGCCGCTGCGCAGGCGTTGCTTGAAGCTGTTGATGGGCATATCCATGGCGGGTCCTCAGACGAAACGGCAGGCGATAGAGCCGAGTTGATCGTAGTCGACATGGAAGGTGTCGCCGCGACGGGCTGCCACCGGGCGGGTAAACGAGCCGCCGAGAATGACCTGACCGGCTTCGAGGCCCACGTCGTGCGCCGCCAGCTTGTTGGCCAGCCAGGCCACCCCTTTGGCCGGGTGATTGAGCACCGCGGCCGACACCCCGGACTCTTCGATCACGCCGTTGCGGTACAGCACCGCCGGGACCTTGCGCAGGTCGATATCGCCCGGGCGCACGGCGCGCCCGCCCATCACCACGCCAGCGTTGGCGGCGTTGTCGGAGATGGTGTCGAACACCTTGCGGGTGGCGCCGCTGAGCGGGTCGACCTGCTGGATGCGCGCATCGATGATTTCCAGCGCCGGGATCACCCACTCGGTGGCGTCGAGCACGTCGAACAGGGTCACGTTCGGCCCCTTGAGCGGCTTACCGAGGATGAACGCCAGTTCCACTTCGACCCGCGGCACGATGAAACGCTCGAAGGGAATGTCGCTGCCTTCGTCGAACAGCATGTCGTCGAGCAGCGCGCCGTAGTCCGGCTCGGTGATGTTCGACGAGACCTGCATGGCCCGGGAGGTCAGGCCGATCTTGTGACCGACCAGCTTGCGGCCGTCCTCGATCTTTTGCGCCACCCAGGCACGCTGGATGGCGTAGGCGTCCTCGATGCTGATCGAGGGGTGTTCCAGGGAAAACTGGCCGACCTGTTCGCGGGTGCGTTCGGCCTGGTCGAGGCGGGCGGCGGCTTGCTGGATGATGCGGGCGTCGAGCATGGAGACCTCAGGGCTGGCGGGTGAACAGAGGGTGCAGGCTGCTGTGCTTGGCGTCGTACACCTGGGCCTGGCTTTCGTCGATTTGCAGGGTCACGCCCACCGGGCGACGTTCCAGCAGCGTATCCAGGTGCCGGCGCAACACCGCCAGCAGCGCGTCGCCGACCTGCTGGTGCACTGCGGCGCTGCGCCCGCTGCCCATGCGCAGGTTGGCGTAGACGAAACCGTAATCGCCACGGCCATCGGCGATCGCCGCATGGGCGGCGGGGTAGGCCAGTACACGGGTGCCGCCGGTGGGGAACACCTGGCGATGGTGTTCGTCGCGCTGGGCGAGCATGCAGTCGGCCAGGGCGCGGCACAGGCCGGGCATATCGGCGTCGACTTCGATATCCGGGCTGTAGAGCAGGACCAGATGGGGCATGGTGGTGCTCCTTACAGGCGGCTTGTGGAAGTGACCCCGGCCGGGCTCGAGGCCTGGGCGGCGGGGATCGCGCTGCCGTCCTGCGGGGTGACCGGGAAGATCGCGTTGATCTGGCCAGTACCGGAAGAACCGAAGTACGGCGTCACCACCTCGGCCTTGCCGTCGTACTGCGACCAACCCAGGGCGCCGAGCAACATGGCGGTGTCGTGCATGAAGCCTTCGCCATGGCCCTTGACCGCGTACTCGGGCAGCATCGCGCAGAAATCGGCCCAGTCGCCCTCCTGCCACATGCGTACCACGCGGTGGTCGAGGGTTTCCAGGAACGGGCTCCATACCTTGGTGGCAAACTCCGGGGCCTGGCCGTTCTGGGCGAAACGGTGGGACAGTGAGCCGCTGGCCAGGAACGCCACGCTGCCGTCGTAGTGTTCCTCGACCGCTTTGCGCATGGCCCAGCCCAGACGGGCGCTGTCGTTGAGGTAGTGCGAGGTGCACAGCGCCGAGACCGAGATCACCTTGAAGTGCTGGTCGGTGTTCATGTAGCGCATCGGCACCAGGGTGCCGTATTCAGGCGCCAGCGTGGTGGCGTCGTGGGCCATGGTCTCCACGCCCAGGCGATTGCATTCTTGCGCGAGGATTCTCCCCAGCTCGGGGTTGCCGGGGAAACCGTAGTTCATGTTGGCGATGAAGTGCGGCAGTTCGTTGCTGGTGTACAGGCCTTCGAAGTGCGCGGCGCAGTTGATGTGGTAGTTGGCGTTGACCAGCCAGTGGGTGTCGAACACCACGAGGGTGTCGACGCCCAGTTCGCGGCAGCGCCGGCCAATCTCGAGGTGGCCGTCGATGGCCGCCTGGCGAAAGCCCTGGCGCGGGCCGGGCAGTTCGGACAGGTACATCGACGGCACGTGGGTGATCTTGGCGGCGAGAGCGAGTGTGCCCATGGGAGTCTCCGGTAACGGGTTGTTGTTATGTATCCATGGCGAGGGCTTCGCCCTCGTTTCGCCGGCAAGCCGGCTCCCACAGTGTGCGGTGATCCCTGTGGGAGCCGGCTTGCCGGCGATGGGCTGCTCAGCAGCCCCGCGTTACACCCCCCAGCGCGGAATGTGATGGCTACCCATGGATATACACACGTTCTTGATCTCGGCGAAGACCTCGAAGCTGTATTGCCCGCCTTCGCGGCCGGTGCCCGAGCCCTTGACGCCGCCGAACGGTTGGCGCAGGTCGCGCACGTTCTGGCTGTTGATGAACACCATCCCGGCCTCGATGCCACGGGCCAGGCGATGGGCCTTGCCGATGTCCTGGGTCCAGATGTACGAAGCCAGGCCGTACTCGGTGTCGTTGGCCAGTTGCAGCGCCTCTGCCTCGTCCTTGAACGGGATCAGGCACACCACCGGGCCGAAGATCTCTTCCTGGGCGATGCGCATCTTGTTGTTCACATCGGCGAACACCGTCGGCTGGATGAACTGCCCCTTGGCCAGGTGCGCCGGCAATCCGGCCGGGCGCTCCAGGCCGCCGGCCACCAGGCGCGCGCCTTCTTCCAGGCCGATGCGGATGTAGCCGGTGACCTTGTCGTAGTGCTGCTGGGTGATCATCGAGCCGACCTGGGTCTTCGGGTCAGTCGGGTCACCGACGATCAGGCGCTTGGCGCGGGCGGCGAACTCGGCGACGAACTGCGGGTACACGCTCTCCTGGATGAAGATGCGGCTGCCGGCGGTGCAGCGCTCGCCGTTGAGCGAGAAGATGGTGAACAAGGCGGCATCCAGCGCACGCTCGAGGTCGGCGTCCTCGAAGATCAGTACCGGCGACTTGCCGCCCAGTTCCATGGAGTACTTCTTCAGGCCGGCCGTCTGCATGATCCTCCTGCCGGTGGCGGTGCCGCCAGTGAAGGAGATGGCGCGCACGTCCGGGTGACGCACCAGGGCATCGCCGGCTGTGGCGCCGTAGCCCTGGATGACATTGAGTACGCCATTGGGGATGCCGGCCTCGACCGCCAGGCGCCCCAGCTCATTGGCGGTCAGCGGCGACAGCTCGCTCATCTTCAGCACCGCGGTATTGCCCAGGGCCAGGCACGGCGCGGTCTTCCAGGTGGCGGTCATGAACGGCACGTTCCACGGCGACACCAGCGCGCATACGCCCACCGGCTGGTAGAGCGTGTAGTTGAGCATCTGGTCGTCCACCGGGTAGCTGTGGCCGTCCATGCGCGTGCACACCTCGGCGAAGAAGTCGAAATTGTGCGAGGCGCGGGGAATCAGCACGTTGCGCGTCTGGTGGATCGGCAGGCCGGTGTCCAGGGTTTCCAGCTCGGCCAGCTGCGGCACGTTCTGCTCGATCAGCTCACCCAGGCGGCGCATCAGGCGCGCGCGTTCCTTGGCCGGTGTATTGGCCCATTTCGGGAAGGCTTGCTTGGCCGCGGCCACGGCCAGGGCGACTTCCTCGGCGCCACCGCTGGCGACTTCGCCGATGGCCTCGCCGGTGGCCGGGTTGTAGTTGACGAAGGTGTCGCGGCTCTCGACTTCGCGGCCATCGATCCAGTGCTTGATCATGCTGTTGCCTCTTGTGCGTTGCGGGCGAAGAACTCGGCTTCGCTGACGATCCGGTTGACCAGGCGGCCGACGCCTTCCACTTCCACCACCACCTCGTCGCCCGGGACCACGTTGGCCAGGCCTTCCGGAGTGCCGGTGGCGATCATGTCGCCGGGTTGCAGGGTCATGAAGCTGGAGAAGTATTCGATCAAGTAGGGGATGTCGAAGATCATGTCGGCCGTGGTGCCTTGCTGTTTCAGCTCGCCGTTGATCCAGGTGCGCAGGGTCAGGTTCGACGGATCCGGCACATCGGCGGTGTCGACTATCCACGGGCCCACCGGGGTGGTGGCGTCACGGTTCTTCACCCGCAGGTTGGGGCGGTAGTAGTTCTCCAGGTAGTCGCGGATGGCGTAGTCGTTGCACACCGTGTAGCCGGCCAGGTAGTCGAGGGCGTCCTCGCGCTTGACGTTGCGCGCCGGCTTGCCGATCACCGCCACCAATTCGCACTCATAGTGCATGTACTTGACGTTGTCCGGGCGCCAGCTGACCTGGTTGTGCCCGGTGTAGGTGCCGGGCGACTTGACGAAGGCCAGCGGCTCGGTGGGCGGGGTGAAGGCCAGCTCGGCGGCATGATCGGCGTAGTTCAGGCCCAGGGCGAACATACTGCCGGTAGCCGGTGGCAGCCAGGTGACCTGGTCGGCGTCTACCAGGCGACCATCGGCCAGGCGCAGTCGCTGGTCGTTTTCGACGGTGACCGCGTGGACCTGGCCGTCGAACTGGATACGGGCGTGCTTCATGGGACGAGTCCTTGTTCGGCGACGATGGGGTTGGTCAGCTGGCCGAGGCCGTCGATCTCGACCGTCACCCGATCACCAGGCAGTACATCGACGCGGCCTTCCGGGGTACCGGTGATCAGCACGTCGCCGGCATGCAGAGTCATGAACTCGCTGATCTCGGCGATCAGCCGGGCCACGCCGCGCACGCAGTTGGCGGTGTTGTTCTGCTGGCGCAGCTCACCGTTGACCCACAGGCGAATGCCCAGCGCGTCGGGGTTGCCGACCTGCGCGGTCGGCACCAGCTGCGGGCCGAGCGGGCAGAAGCCGTCGCGGCACTTGGCCTTGACCGCCGGGCGGTAGTAGCTGTCTTCGGGCAGGCTGAACTCGTTGACGATGGTGTAGCCCGCCACGTGCTCCAACGCGTGGTCCAGGCTGACGCGGCTGGCGTCCTTGCCGATGACCACGCCCAGGGCAGGGCCCGCTTGCAGGCGTTCGACTGCCGAGGGGTAGGTTACCGGCCGGGCGTGCCCGTTGCGGGTATTGGGCGTCTTGATGAACAGCACCGGTTTGACCGGCGGCTGCTGGTACGGCGCTTCGTGGAAGGACGCCAGATGCTGTTGCAGCAGGCCCTGGTAGTTCAGGGCGACGCCGAACAGGCTGCCGCTGGCGACCTCGTGCAAGGCACGGCTCATGCATTTCTCCTGCGGTGGACGAAGCGACCGGGGGCGCTTCGTGGTGTTTTTGTTAATGTGTTAACGTTATATTTAATATGTTAACGATCGTCAAGGCATTCGCCGCTGGCCGGTAGTGCTAGGATGATTCCCCCGGCGCGTTTCACCGCTGCGAGAACAACAATGAAAGAACGACAGCCGATCCCCAACATCAACATCGGTCAGGTCTACGACCAGCGCTACAGCGACAGCGAGGTGCATTACGACCGGCTGGGCAACCTGGCCGGCTTCTTCGGCCGCAACATGCCGGTGCACCGCCACGACCGCTTCTTCCAGGTGCACTACGTGAAGACCGGCAGCGTGCGGGTGTATCTGGACGAGCAGCGTTACCACGAGTCGGGGCCGATGTTCTTCCTGACCCCGCCGACCATTCCCCATGCCTTCGTCACCGAGCCCGATGCCGACGGCCATGTGCTGACCGTGCGCCAGCAACTGGTCTGGCAGCTGCTGCAGGCCGAGCCAGGGCTGGCGCTTGCGCCGCGCCTGCAGCCGGCGTGTGTCGCGCTCGGTCATCTGCAGGGAGCGGCGGCCGAAGAGGTGCGGCGCCTGGAGCAATTGTTCGACCTGCTGGGCGGCGAACTGGGCCATGGCCAGGCCGGGCAGGGCACCGCGGTGCAGGACCTGGCGCGCCTGGTGATGATCAGCCTGCTGCGCCTGTGCGCCAATTCGCTGGAGGCGACGCCCGCGCGGCACGAGGACCTGCAGCTGTTTCACCGTTTCAACGAACTGATCGAGCGCCACTACCTCGACCACTGGACCCTGCCGGCCTACGCGGCGGCCCTGGGCGTGACCGAGGCGCGCCTGAACGACGTATGCCGGCGCATGGCCGACCTGCCGTCCAAGCGCCTGGTGTTCGAGCGGCTGATGCAGGAGGCGCGGCGCTTGCTGCTGTACACCGGCGGCTCGGCCAACGAGATCTGCTACCGCCTGGGGTTCAAGGACCCGGCGTACTTCAGCCGCTTCTTCCAGCGCCATGCGCAGATGACACCGGGTGAGTATCGCCAGCGCCAGGCGGGGTTGCGTTGACATGCGGCGACGGGCTCCGGGCGGCTGGCTGTCGGCAGATCGTGCTATGGAGAAGGTATCGCGGGAATGGGTGATTGCCAGGAGCGCTGGTACTTTTCACAGGGCTGGACAGCCCGGGTGAAAATGTATTTCACTTTATTAATATCTTAATAAAACAGCCCTTGATCCTGATGACCCAACCAAGACCCTCCCTGACCTTGACCCTGCTGCAGGCCCGCGAAGCGACCATGGCGTTCTTCCGCCCGGCCCTGAATGCCCACGACCTGACCGAGCAGCAATGGCGGGTGATCCGTATCCTGCGCCAGCAGGGCGAGCTGGAAAGCCACCAGCTGGCCGACCAGGCGTGCATCCTCAAACCGAGCATGAGCGGCGTGCTCAAGCGCCTGGAGCGCGACGGCCTGGTGGCGCGGCGCAAGTCGCCGGAAGACCAGCGGCGGATCTTCATCAGCCTGACCGTGCGCGGGCAGCAGGCGTTCCTGGCGATGAGCGAGGAGATGGAGCGCAACTACCAGGAGATCCAACGCCAGTTCGGCGCGGACAAGCTGGAGCAGTTGATGGGGTTGTTGAACGAACTGAAGAAGGTCAGGCCCTGATAGTGTGAGCGCGGGCCCCGCGAGAAGGAGGGCCGCCGCAAATCTCGTAGCGCCTATCAGATCGAGCGCCGCCCGCGCGGCGCATCGCGGATGAATCCGCTCCTACATCTGTTGCAACGTGACCATGCCTGATAGGCCATGGTTGTTAGCCTTGTGTGCTTGACGCGATTTTTCGGTGGGCATTGTTGCCGCCCCACCTGTCTCAAGCCCTGCGCCAAGGCTGGCAACCATGACCCGACAGGTTCGGTACGTTGCAACAAATGTAGGAGCGGATTCATCCGCGATGCGCCGCGCGGGCGGCGCTCGGTCTCGAGAGCGCTGCAACTCTGTCGTCGAACACCCTGAAAGGTCTGGCCCTTGGGTCGGATACAGGGGCCTGCTACAGCCCAGCCAGATACAGCGAATCATCGAGAATCTTCAGCAACGACGCTGCCCGCCGCGCATACACCGCCGGGGGCGCGTACAGCAGCTCCACATGCAGGCTGTCGATGATCCCCAGGTAGGCATCGCCATACAGCTCCAGCTTGTTGCCATCACCGCGGGCCCAGGCATGTCGGTCGAGCAGGGCCTGGCAGAAGCCCAGGCGGATCCGCTCCAGGTACGCCTCGAAGCCGCTGGTGACGATCGAGCGGACCGGCGCCGGCGGCAGGAAGGCACTGCGCAGCACGAAGCGCAGGTTGGCCGACGCCGCGTAGCGCTCGGCCAGGTGCAGCGGATGCCAGTGCCCCGGCGCCTCGCGGCCCGCCGCTTCATGGCCGAAGCCCGCCTCGACGTAGGCGGTCTCGTCGGCCAGGGCCCGTTCGAAGGCGCAGACGAACAACGCGTCCTTGTTGGCGAAGTGGGCGTACAGCGAGGCCTTGCGCATGCCCGCCAGGGCGGCGATCTCGCTCAGCGACGAGCCGTCGTAGCCGTGCTCGGCGAAATGCTCCACGGCATGCTCGCAGATGCGCGCGGCGGATGGGGTCAGGGCTTTCAAGGCGGTCACTCCGGGTTGACGCTGCAGGACGAGGCGCTGATTGTCTTTGCCATGGCGGCGCGGGTCAAACCGACGATGACCACGGCCGCCGCCGCCAGCAACCAGGCCCAGGCCAGCGGGCCCAGGGTGGCCAGGTGCCCGGCCAGGGGCGTGGCGCTGGACGAGATCACCAGTTGCAGCGCGCCGAGCAGGGCCGCCGTCGAGCCGACGTCGCGCTGCTGCGATGACATCGCCAGGGCCATCAGGGTGGCCTCGCAAACCCCCAGGCCGAACAGCGCCAGTACCACGCCCGCCAGCAGCAGCGGCAGGCCTGCGCCAGACAGGCCGGCAATCACCGCCAGTGCTGCGCCGGCACCCATGCACAGCGCCCCCCACCAGGCCACCTGGGCCACGCCGTGCCGGCTGACGCAATAGCCGGACAGCGCCGCGCCAAGCAGGATGGCAACGCCGCAGCCGCCGAACAGCAGGCCGAAGTGCGTGCTGGAGAGGCCGAAGTGCTGTTGGTACACATAAGCCGAGCCGGCGATGTAGGCGAACAGGAAGAAGAACACCGCCGACAGGGCCAGGGCCGGGCGCAGGAACGCGCCGTCGGCGGCGATGCGGGCGTAGGTACGCCATACCCTGGCCGGTGCCAGGCGCACCCGATGCGCCGGCGGCAGGGTCTCACCGAGGGTCATGGCCGAATTGACCAGGGTCAGCAGGCCGAGGCCGGCCAGCACCAGCATGATCGCCCGCCAGCCATAGGCCGCGTCGATCACTCCGCCCAGGGCCGGGGCGAGGATCGGCGCCAGGCCCTCGATGGTCATCAGCAGGGCGAAGATCTGCGCCGCCCGTGCGCCATCGGCGCTGTCGCGGACCATGCTCATGATCACCACCAGCGTCAGCGCGCTGGCCAGGCCCTGCACCAGGCGCGCCAGCAGCAGCGTGTCCAGCGACGGTGCGCCCGCAGCGGCCAGGGAGGCGATACAGAACACCAGCAGGCCGGCGAGCAGCGGGCGACGCCGACCCAAGGCATCCACCAGTGGCCCGAACAGCAGTTGCCCGGCGCCCATGGCCAGCAGGAACACCGTCAGCGTCAGCTGAACCTGGGTATAGCCGGTGGCGAAGTCGCGGGCCATCTCCGGCAGGCTGGCCAGGTACATGTCGATGGCAGACGGGCCAAGGGCGCCGATCAGGGCGAGGGAGGCGGCGAAGCGCAAATGTGAAGCGGGCATGAGCGAAAGTCCGTGCAAGCAAAATAGTAACCTACCGACCGGCAGGTTGGCGAAGTATGCCAGATCTCCGCCGTGGGTCAACGCAAAGTCTGCCCACCAGGCAACCGCTTGCGCCCCAAATACACCGTCGCCGCTTGTTTAGCGCCACCGGTCCGATCCGCTCGGAATAATCCGAATCCCTCTTTATCGCCGTACTCCCAATCCATGTACGGCACCTCGCCGTGCAACCCTTAGCCACACGAGGTTTTTGCAACCATGGCCAACAAAGACAGCAACATGACCGGTCGCCAGGACACCAACAAGCAGGACGCCAACAAGACCGGCAGCCAGGGTGGAACGAAGAACCCAGGCAATTTCGCCAATGACCGCGAAAAAGCGTCCGAAGCCGGTCGCAAGGGCGGGCAGAGCTCCGGCGGCGGCAATCGCCAGAGCGAGTCCGGCCACAAGGGCGGCCGCTCGTAAGTGAGGGCACGCGGTGCCGGGTTCGCCTGGCACCGCGCACACCCCACCAGGAGGTTCCCATGCATATCGCACCTCTGATCTGCCTGTTGGGTAGCCTGGGCCTGCTGGCCGGCTGCTTCGACCGCGACAATGACCATCCGGCCAAAGACGCCGACCCGAGCAAGCCCTCCCTGCAGATGCAGCAACCCAATCCACCGACCAGCAACCCGTCCCCCGAAACCAAGCCCCAGAATCCATAACGCGAGGTGACCGGCATGGTGGCGATGATCCGTGACGGCGTGCGTTCGCAAGCCAGGCACGACATGACTGATGAGGTAGCGCAGCGCTATCGGGCGTTGCTGGCGGGACGCGATGCCACTGCCGAGGACTGGCTGGAAACACAACTGCGCCGTGTTCGTGACCGCCAAGACGACCTGCCGGAAGACCCGAGCCTGCTGCCCCAATGGGCCGAACACCATGCCGCCCAGGTCGCCCACGACCATGCGCATTACCTGCGGCAGCGGCGCGAAGGAGCGCCCCGGCGCTACTTCGCCACCCGCGCCCAGGCCTTGTGGTTCCTGCAGCAGGTCGCGCCGACCAAGGCGGTCGACGGTGCCTGGTTGCACGGTACCCTGCGGCACTGGCGCGACCCGCGTTACCACGGGTTGATCCGCACCTTTCTCGAAGAACTGGGTGACGGCGACCCACGCTGCAACCATGTGCTGATCTACCAGCGCCTGCTCAGCCGCCTGGGGTGCCTGCAAGGGCTGCCACTGGAGCCTTCGCGCTTCGTGCAAGGCGCCGTGCAATTGGCCCTCGGCCAGCACTGCGAGCGCTTCCTGCCCGAGGTGATCGGCTACAACCTGGGATATGAGCAGCCACCGCTGCACCTGCTGATCACCACCCATGAGCTGGCCGAGCTGGGTATCGACGCCCATTACTTCCAGTTGCACGTGACCATCGACAATGCCGCCAGCGGCCATGCCCGGCGTTCGCTGGAGAGCCTGCGGATGTTGGCGCCAGCGGGCGATGAAGATTTCTATGGGCATGTCAGGCACGGCTACCGGCTCAACGACCTGGGTCTCGACACACCTTCGCTGATCGCCAGCTTCGACCTGCAGGGCGAACTGCTCGCCGCGCTGGAGCGCAAGCGCGTGTTCGGCCAGTTCATGCACTCCGATCGCTGCCGCCTGCAAGGGCGGACCATCAACCAGTGGCTTGCCGAGCCGGGGGCGATGGCCGGGTTCCTGGAGGCCCTGCAAGCCCAGGGCTGGATCAAGCGTGACAGCGACCCGATGCAGAGCCGCTTCTGGTCACTGATCGACGGCCCCGGCGCGGCAATGTTCGGCGTGTTCAGCGCCTACGAGAAACAGCTGTGGCATGACTGGATCGCCGGTAGCTGGCAAGGGGCCGGGCCTCGGCGTGTGCCGCCAGGGCAGTGGGAGCAGGCATTGGCCTTGCAGGCGGAGGCGCCCGGCCGGGCCCAAGCCTCGGAGATCGCCACGCTGATCGAGGCCATGGCCGGTAACCGGCACGCCGAACCCGCGGGCCTGCGTGCCACACGCGACTACATCGCTGCCACCGGGCTGTGCCAGGGAGGGCCGCGGTGATGCAACTCGACCAGAAGCAAATCCGTGCCGACGAGGCTTTGTTGCAACTGGGCCGCAGGCTGCACGCCGACGGCTACCGTTTCACCTGCGTCACCCCGGCGACCCAGGCGCGGGTCAATGCCCGACCTCAGGCCCGGCGCGCGTGCACGCTGCGCGATGTATTCGGCTGGAGCAGGCCGTTCCCGGCTTCGCTGATCAGTGCCGACGAGCTGGAACAACTGGGCACGGCCGGCGTGCTGGAGGCGCACGGCGAGCTATGGCGCAGCCGGGTGCGCTGGTCGAGCTTGGATAACCTGTTGCTGGTGCATTCGGCCTGGCCGACGGACAGCAGCGACGCGGTGTTCTTCGGGCCGGACAGCTACCGCTTCGCCCAGTTGATCGAGGATCACCTGCGGCGCAGCCCCCGGCGCGTGCAGCACGCCGTCGATATCGGCTGCGGCAGCGGTATCGGCGCTTTGCTGATTGCCCGGGCCGCACGCCATGCGCAGGTCAGCGCGCTGGACATCAATCCGCTGGCGCTGCGCTACACCGCCGTCAACGCCGCCCTGGCCGGGCTGGCCAATGTGTCGGTCGAGCCCAGCGACCTGCTCACGGGCATCACCGGCACCTTCGACCTGATCGTCGCCAACCCGCCCTATATGCTCGATGCCAGCCAGCGCGTCTACCGCCACGGCGGCGGGGCGCTCGGCGCCGATCTGTCGCTGCGTATCGTCGAGCAGGCCTGTGAGCGCCTGACACCGGGCGGCACATTGCTGCTGTACACCGGGGTGGCGATCGTCGAAGGGCGCGATGCGTTGCTCGAAGCGGTCCGCCTGCGCCTGGCCGGCCCTGACTTGAGCTGGCACTACCGGGAGCTGGATCCGGATGTGTTCGGCGAGCAGTTGCTAGAGCCCGGCTATGAACAGGTCGAGCGCATTGCCGCCGTGGCCCTGACCGTCACCCGCCGCGGCGGATGAGCGCATGGGGCGGCCCTGCACGTTCGGCATCGAGGAGGAGTACCTGCTGGTGGCGCTGGACAGTGGCCGGGTGCTGTCCGCGCCGTCGACGGCACAGACCCGTCTGTGTCGTGAGGTGCTGGGGGCGTGTTTCGCCGAAGAGATGTTCCGCAGCCAGATCGAGCTGGCCTCGCCGGTGTTCTACACGCTGCACCAGGCCCGCGCTTTCCTTACCGAGCAACGCCAGCGCCTGAGCCAGGCGCTGGCCGGCGAGGGAGCGGGCCTGTACTGCGCGGCAAGCCACCCTAGCGCCCAGTGGCTGCGCCAGCATCCACGCGCAACCCCGCACTTTCGCCAGTTGTTCGACGACTACCGGCTGGTGGCCCGGCGCAGCCTGTTGAACGGCCTGCACGTGCATGTCGGGGTGCCGCCGGGCCTGGATCGCATGCAGGTGATCAATCGGGTGCTGTACTGGCTGCCCTTGCTGTTGTCGCTCAGCACTTCGTCGCCCTACTGGGGCGGCCAGGACACCGGCTACATGAGCTATCGCCGCGTGGTGTGCGGGGAATGGCCGCACATGGGCCTGCCGGAACCGCTGCCGGACTGGAGCGCCTACGAGCGTTATCGGGCGCTGTTGCAACGCACCGGCACGTTGGCCGAGGACGGCGACTTCTGGTGGGCGATCAGACCTTCGCGGCGCTTTCCGACCGTCGAGCTGCGCATCTGCGACGGCTGTCCGCGACTGGAGGATGCCTTGGCCATCGCCGGCTTGTTCCGACATCTCGTGGAACAGGCCATGGCAAGGCATGACAGTAAGCCGACCAGCCGCGAGATGCGCTGGATCACTCAAGAGAACTACTGGCGTGCGATGCGCCATGGGCGCCTGGGGACCTTCATTGGCCTGGTCGAGCAGCAGCCGGTGGGCGCCGAGGGTTGGCTGGCGCAACTGCAAGGGCAGTGTCCGGCCGACAGCGCCGACGCCGAGCGCGCCTTCATGCAGGCCTGGCGCATCCTGCGCGAGGGCACCAGTGCAGATCGGCAGCGTAATTGGTTGGCGCAGGCGAACGAGCTGGTCAGCGAAAGGCGTAAGGCTATGCAGTGGGTGGCGAGCCAGGTTGTGCGCGAGGCCTCTGCCAATGGGTCGTTTGGGTAATCGTCGTGAGAGGGCCCTAACAAATTTGCCAGTTGTCAGTGATGTTGCAAATGCTGAAGCTCTTGCCTATGCGAGCCCGTCCCTACACAGGTGTCGGACGATCAGTATGTTTGCTCAGGGGAGAGACCCAATGCTGTTGATGACGGACCAGATGCGAACCTGTATCGGAACTGCGCTGATAACCAGCGGGTCCGGCATCAGCTATACCGCGTTTGGCTTTGACTCGGTAGGGGCCAATTCCCGGCCAGGAATACGATTCAATGGCGAGGTGCGAGAAGTTGATCTGGGAGGTTATCTGCTGGGTCGCGGCCATCGGATTTACAATCCAGTTTTGATGCGATTTATCTCCGCCGATACGCAGAGTCCGTTTTCATCTGGGGGAATCAATTGCTATGCCTATTGTTTAGGTGATCCAGTGAATTTAAGTGACCCCACTGGAAAAAGTGGGCGCGGTCGGGGGCGCGCTACCCGTCGGCGGAGACCTGAGGGACAACCAACACGGGCTATTCAACAGCCTGCTCCACCTGGGGGACAACCAGCACGGGCTATTGCGCAGGCTGCTCCACTTGCTGAACAACCTGCTGTGCCCAACCGTTTTCGAATCGTCCCAGTTGAACCGGATCACCAAGTACAGCAGCTTTTAGCGGAACAGGAGCAGCATAAGAGCATGGCACTAATAATAAACGGCGCGGCAGTTCTTAGTACTGAAGCCAGAGGTGTAGTTTTGAGCGATGAAAGCAGAGGGCAGTTGAATGCATCTAGTATGAGAATAGCGAAAAACATCTCTCCCGAGTTTTTAGAACGATACCTTGATGAATACTTGGAAAGTATTAGAAATTCGGTGCAAGACTTTGTGCGCTCAGCAAATGACCAGAGTATTAACCCGCGGTAATACCTACCTTTCGTCGGTGTTAATGCAAATGATGCAAACCATGGTTTCTCGCCACGCTGCTTGACTACGCCACCACCATGGCCGCCATTGTCGCATTCACCAAGGCCTTGGCCAAGCAGATGATCGAGCGCGGCATCCGGGTCAACGCGGTGGCCCACCGGGGGCAATTCGCTGCCGTAGGGCAAAGCCGAATAAACCTTCCGCGCGCCGCGCAGTCAGTCCTTGTAAGCGCCCCGTCGATGTGGGCCAGGGAGGTGGCTGATGAAACTCGTCTGCCTGCTGCGTGGCTGCCAATGGCGCAGCCAGTTGATCCGTGAAATCGCCGGGCTGCAATGCCAGTGCTGCGAACGCTGTGGCGCGTTGCGCTACAGCCAGCCCGGCCTGTCCTCGAATGCATAGGAGCCAGCCATGGCCAGGGCTATCTGGAAAGGCGCGATCAGTTTCGGGCTGGTGCACATCCCGGTGTCCCTCAACACCGCCGTGCGCAGCGAGCGGGTGGATTTCGACTGGCTGGACAAGCGCAGCATGGAGCCGGTCGGCTACAAGCGGGTGAACAAGGTCACCGGCAAGGAAATCGACAAGGAAAACATCGTCAAGGGCGTGGAGTACGAGAAGGGCCGCTACGTGGTGATCAGCGAGGAGGAAATCCGCAAGGCCCGGCCCGAGGCGACCCAGACCATCGATATTTTTTCGTTCGTCGAAGCCGGGGAAATCCCCCTGCAACAGTTCGACACGCCGTATTACCTGAGCCCGGACCGCCGGGGCGGTAAGGTCTACGCCTTGCTGCGCGAAACCCTGGCCAGCACCGGCAAGGTGGCCCTGGCCACGGTGGTGCTGCACACCCGGCAGCACTTAGCGCTGCTGCGCCCGCTCGATGAAGCGCTGGTGATGATCACCTTGCGCTGGCCGGAGGAAGTGCGTGGGCTGGAGACCTTGGAGCTGGACAAGAGCGTGACCGACAGCAAGGTCGACAAGCGCGAGCTGGACATGGCCAAGCGCCTGGTCGAGGACATGAGCGGGCCGTGGAAGCCCGATGACTACCACGACGCGTTCCGCCAAACCATCCTCGACCTGGTCGAGGAGAAGGCCAGCAAGGGCAGGATCGAGACCGTGGAAAAAGGCGAGGGCGCCACGGCGGAGAAGGGCGCGGACATCATCGACCTCACCGAGCTGCTCAAGCGCAGCCTGGGTGGCAAGAGCAAGGCGAAGAAGCCTGCGGCCAAGCGCCCGCGCAAGGCGTCGTGATCCGAGCGCCGGCCTACAGGATCTGGCCTTCCAATCCCCTGAGGTAATCGCCGAATCCCTGCCGCGCCCGGCTGTCTCGACGGCTGCTGGTGGCCACGCTGTGCCTGGCGGTCCAGACGATCTGCGCGCCGATGGCCTCCAACGCCAGCACCAGTTGCACATCCTCGTGGGCCGGCAGCGGCTGGAAACCGCCGACCTTGGCATAGGCCTTGGCGCAAACCCCAAGGTTGGCGCCGTGGATATGCCGATGGCCTTCCGTTGCCTGGTAGCGGCTGTGGTACAGCTGACGCAAGGCCACACCCTGCCAGGGTTGCCAGCGCTCGATATGCACCGTGCCGCACACCGCGTCGGCATGCCATTGCAGCTGCGACAGCAGCCAGTGGCCAGGCACGCGGCTGTCGGCGTCGGTAAATGCCAGCCATTGGGCGCCGCGCTCGATCATCCAGGCCGCCCCCAGGCGGCGGGCAATGCCGACATTGCCGGCTTCCAGCTCCAGCGTGTGCACGCCATGGCGCCTGGCGATGCGCGCGCTGGCATCGGTACAGCGATCGAGCACCACCAGCACCTCAACCTCCAGGCCTGCGGCTTCGGCCCGCGCAGCTGCCACCCCCACGGCCTTCAGGCAGTGTCCGAGGCGTCGGGCCTCGTTATGGGCGGGAATGATCACCGCGATCATGGGCAGGTCTCGTCCAGGTCGACCACCCGGGGCTGGCACGACCAGTACTCGAGCAGGAAGTCCGCCTCTTCATGGCGCAACTGCGGATACAGTGGCAGGTGCCTGGCCAGCAGGGCGTGCACTTGGCCGCCGTCCTGCGGGCAGCCGGCAATCGGATGGCGCCAGTGGCAGGCCAGTAACCCGCCGTCGCCGGCCAGGCAGGCCACGGACTGTTCGATCACCTGCAACCAGTCGGTGGGGTCGAGGTAGTAGCCGATCTCGCTGAGCACGATCAGGTCGAACTGCCCGCCCGGCCAATCGCCCGGCAGGTGCCCCTGCTCGACGCGGGCATGGTCGACTCCCGCCAGACGTTGCCGGGCCAGCCCCACGGCGGTGGCGTCGATGTCCTGGCACAGCAGGCTGGCGCAGCGCTCGGCCAGCAGCACACTCAGCTCGCCGTTGGCGCAGGCCGGTTCGAACACCCGGCCGTAGCACTGGCTGGGCAGGCTGGCCATCGCCAGGTCGCGCTTGCGGCGTTCGTACCAGCGGGTGCGAAAGGCCCATGGATCGTCGTTGCCGGCATACAGGTCGGCGAAATACTGCGCGTCGAGGCTCATGGCGACTCCATTACAGGAAGACCAGTTCGAAAGGCTGCAACAGGCAGGTCTGCAAGGTGACGGGCAGCACCGGAGGATGCTCGCCGTCTGGCTGCAACTGGCTGGCGTGGGCGGCCAGGGCCTGGCGTTTGCGCGCCAGGCGGGTGTCGTCGAGCTGTACCCGATGGGCCTGGGGCCAGGGCAGGCGCGGATCATCGGGCATGGCCCAATGCCACGCCCACACCGGCGCCTCGGCCAGTTGCACCCGGCGCGCCTGGGCCGCCTGGGCAGCGGCGCGGCCAGCCGCTTCGTGATCGCAATGGCCGTCACCGCGCCAGGTGGTCAGCAGCAGGTCGTCCGGTTCGAGCAGTTGCTCCAGGTAATTGGCCAGGAACGCTTGGTCGCGGGGCAGGGCGCCGTCCTTGAGGTTCAGGCGCCGCCAGTCCAGGCGGTTGAGGTCCAGATCCAACTGTTGCAGGGCGTGCCGGCTTTCCTGGGGGCGCTGGTGGCGCAGACGGTGCTCGGTCCAGTGGGCGGAATGGGGATGGCTGCCTTCGCCGTTGGTGGCGGAAATCAGCAGCAGGTCCTGCTCGCGTCCGTGGAAACCGGCCAGCAGTCCGCCGGCCATGAGGATTTCATCGTCCGGGTGAGGGGCCAGCAACACCAGGCGGCGGCCGGGCGGACAGAGCTGTTCGGGCGTGAGCCACTTGGCGCGGGCCAGATGCGCGGATTGCTGCCAGTCGCGCCAAGGGGTGCCGGCAGCCGCCTGGATACGGTTCTCGCTCATAGCTGCCAGGCTCCCGCCGGCATGCCGGTCACCTGCCTGCCGAGTTCGGCCAGGTCGCGTTCGGCATGGCTCTGGCGCAGGTAGACCGGCAGGTCGGCGCTGAGCCGGGCGAAATGGCTGCTGCGGCAGAAGGGCGTGGCACCCAGCGCCCTGCCGACATGGCGGATCACCTGCTCGACGGCCTGTTCGACCTGGGCGCGGGCGCGGCGCACTTCGAAGCTGGCGTCGGCATGGGGCTGCAGGTCGATCCAGGCGGCGCATTCGCGAAGGGCGGCGCGGGCGCCGTACAAGGCGGCATCCACCGCCCCCAGATGGGCATCGGCGTGCGGATCGGGACGAGGCATGCGGCAATGCTCGCGCAGGTAGTCGGCCAGGGCCTCGGCCGCGCCATACCAGCACGCGGCGATGCCAGCGCCGCCGTGCCAGAACCCAGGACGTGCCAGATACTGGCCGGGCAGGCCGATGGCCAGCCCAGGCGTGTCGTCGAATTCGATACTGACGCTGGTGGTGGTGGCCATGCCCACCGCCTGCCACTGGTCGGCCTGGATGCGCTGGCTGGGGTGCGACAACTCGATGGCCACCAGTTGCGGCTGGTCATTTTCCCAGGCAGTGATCAGCGCCCGGTCGATCTGCAGCGCACCCGAGCACCAGGCCTTGCGCCCCTGCAGGCGTACCTGCCCGTTGTGCCGCTCGACGATACGGGCACGGGCGTCCGGCGGCTCGGCGGCCCACACCCCCCAGATCCCGTCCTGGGCATGATGGGCGGCGCCGCATTCGGCGAGGATAGCCAAGGCATCGGTGTGGCCTTCATAGAGCTTGGCCAGGGTCAGGTCGCAACCGGCGACCCGCGCGAGCGTCTGCCAGCGCTTGAGGGTCTGGCCCTGGCCGGGCAGGGGCAACAGGTCGAGGTGGTCGGCCTGCATGGCCTGCAGCAGCTCCGGCAGCAAGGTGTCGAGGTCGATGGCCTGCGGGCGGGCGCCGAAGCGGCGCAGCAGGCGGTCGAGGTTGGTCAGGTCGAAGTCCTGGACGATGCTCATGAATACGTTCCCCCTTTGGCCTCAGTCGATGCCCAGCTGTTTGCGCATGCGTACGGTGATGGACTGCCGGGTCTTGGCCATGTCCGCCCATGGGTCGTCCACCTCGGCCAGCCGCGCCTGCAGGTTGCCGATGTGCCACTGGTTGGCGCCCTTGAGCTGGGTCAGCTCTTCGCGCCAGATCGGCACCGACACCGGCAGCCCCTCGCGGGCCCGCAGCGAATACGCCGCGACCGTGGTGGCGCCCCTGCCGTTGCGCAGGTAGTCGATGAAGATCCGCCCAACCCGGTTGCGGGGCCCGGAGACGGCGCTCAGCCGCTCCGGGAACAGGCCCGCCATATGCTCGACGAGGGCATGGCTGAAGTCCTTCACTTCATCCCAACCGGCGCGGCGGGTTAGCGGCACCACCAGGTGCATGCCTTTGCCACCGCTGGTCTTGAGGAACACCTTCAGGCCCAGCTCATCGAGCAGGGTGAGGGTCAGCTGGGTCGCTTCGAGCATGGCTTTCCAGGGCAGTGCCGGATCGGGGTCGAGGTCGAGGACGAAGCGGTCGGGCTTGTCGAAATTCTTGTCGGTGGCATTCCAGGTGTGCAGTTCGAGCATGTTCATCTGCACCGCGCCCAACAGGCTGTCGGCGCGGTTGAGCACCATCGCCGCCTGGCCAGCCTGCGCCTTGCTGTAGCTGTGCACCGCGGGGATGTGCAGCTGGCCGGCGTTCTTCTGGAAGAACAGTTCGCCACCCAGTCCGTCCGGTGCGCGTACCAGCGCCACGGGGCGGTCTTTGAGTTGCGGCAGCAACCAGTCGGCGATCTGGGCGTAGTACTCGGCGACCTGGCGCTTGGTGGTGCCGGTGCTGGCGTCGACCACGCGGTCGGGGTGGGTCAGGCGCAGGCTGCCGAGAGTCTCGGCGGGTGGCTGCGCGGCGCGCTTGGCGGGCATGGCACGCTCCAGGTCGATGGCGGTGGCGGGTTTGTCGTCGCGCAGGCCGTGGAACACCGAGTGACGGACGATGCCTTCGCGGGTCATCTGGGCGTAGGCAACTTCGACCAGCAATTGCGGCTTGAGCCAGTGCACGCCACGGGCCTCAGCGCTGCGGGGCGGCTTGGGCAAGGCCGGCTTGTCGACTTCCAGGGGCTTGAGGCGCGCATGCAGGCTGTCCAGCGTGGTGGCGCTGAATCCGGTGCCGACCTTGCCGGCATAGCGCAGCTGGCCGCTGTCGGTGTCGTGCAGGGCCAGCAGCAGGGCGCCGAAGGCGTTGCGGCTGCCTTTAGGGTCTGTGTATCCGACGATCACGAACTCCTGGCGCTGCTTGCACTTGAGCTTGATCCAGTCACTGCTGCGCCGGCCTACGTAGGGGCTGTCGGCGCGCTTGCCGATCAGGCCTTCAAGCTTCAGGCGGCAGGCGCTGTCGAGCAGCGAGTCGACCGGTTCGGTGAAGTCGGCGGAGAACTTGAGGAGGTCCGAGGGCGTGTTTTCCAGCAGCCGGGCCAGGGTGGCACGTCGCGCCTGCAGCGGTAGCTGGCGCAGATCCTCTCCACCCAGGTAGGGCAGGTCGAACAGGTAATAGGTGATGTGTTCGTCGTGCTCGGTGTCGAAGGCGTTCTGCAAGGCCTGGAAGTCGGCCACACCCTGGTCGTCGACCACCACCATCTCGCCATCAAGCCACGCCGAATCGAGCCCCAGCGCTTTCAAGGCCTCGACCTGACGCGGCATCTTCGCGCTCCAGTCGTGGCCATTACGGGTGAACAGCCGCACATCCTCGCCTTCGATGCGGGCGAGGATGCGGTAGCCGTCGAACTTCACCTCGTAGTGCCAGTGACCACCAGGCGGTGAATCGACCAGGGTGGCGAGTTGCGGCTGGAGCCTGTCCGGCAGGGCGACGGGGCTGGCCTTGGCCTTGCGTTTGTTGGCAGCGGCTGTTTTTGCAGGCTGGCGCGGCAGCAGGGTACGGTCGCTAAGCACGCTGTCCGGCAAGGCTTCGACGATGCGGTAGTCGGTTTCGCTGCGGGCCTGGCCATCGTGGGACTTGACCAGCATCCACTGCTCCTTCTTGCCGGCCAGGTGGGTGCGGAAGAGGTTCCAGATACCTGACAGCTTCTCGCCCTGCAGGCGAAAGCGCAGCTTGCCCTTGGCGTAGGCCTCGCGCGGGTCGCCCTCAGGCTCCCAGATACCACGATCCCAGACGATCACGTCACCGGCGCCGTAGTGGCCTTCGGGGATATTGCCTTCGAAATCGGCGTAGTCCAGCGGGTGATCCTCAACATGCACGGCCAGGCGGCGGACCTTGGGGTCGAGCGAGGGGCCCTTGGGAATGGCCCAGCTTTTCAAGGTGCCATCGAGCTCCAGGCGAAAGTCGTAGTGCAAGTGGCTGGCGTCGTGTTTCTGGATGCAGAACTGCAAGGCATGGGCCTTGCCCGTGCGGCCGCGTTTGCCGGCAGGTTCGGGCGTGGCGTTGAAGTCGCGCTTGCGCTGGTACTCCTGCAGGGGCTTGGCCATGGCGGGCTCCGAAACGGTTCGCGGGGTCTCTAGTTTCGGAGGCGAGGGGGCTGGGCGGAGTTCAAAAAAAGCGTCGGCAGGCGCTATCTGCAGAAACTCTGAATCATTGGCTGGCAGGGGCAGTCGACCGAATGAGCCCACAAATCGGAGAGCGATCATGCCCATTCCCGAAGACCCCAAGCCGACGGTCGAGATCGACGACACGCAAGACCGCATGGGCAGTGTCCATGAGCTTGATTTCAGCGAACGCCGCGATGAGCGCCGGGGCCGTATTGGCGACGAGCGACCGGCGCGGGAGGTGGAGGAGGAGTATCCACCGAGACGCGTTGCCGAAAGTGGCATGACCGGTGGCGAGGCGCTGAGTGACAGCCTGCACGAGGACAATGTCACCCTCGATGACCTGAGCCCTGACACGCTGCTGGACGAGACTGGTGCTCGCGATCCGTATGAGCCGGGCATGGCGGGCGGTCCGGCGGACCAGAGCCTGCGTCATGTCGAGGCCCACGAGATTGGTGGCGGCATCGGCCTGGACGAGGCCGAACTGGCCCGCTCGGCGCCGTTGGACGGCGAGCCGTGGACCGACGAGGTCACCCCTGAAGACGAGCGGAGAGAACGCTGATGAACGAGCAACGTTGTTCCTGCAACCACTGTTCCTGCACCGTGGATGCCAATGCCGTGGTCCAGGACGGCAAGGCTTACTGCTGCGAAGCGTGTGCGACGGGGCATCGTGAGGGTGAGCCCTGTCGCATGGGGGATTGCAAATGTGGGGAGGTGAGTCAGCCGAAAGAGAGTAATGTCGATAACGCGTTGGATGAGACTTTTCCGGCGAGTGATCCTATTTCGCCTTGATATTTCTTTATACAGCAGCCCTGTCGCCAATTAATTCGACGATAGGGCTGCTGCCCACTAAAATTACATACCTTCACCCACACTAAAACGTTCTGCTCTTGCTCTGCTTTTGCTTTTGCTTCTAAGTGCGTGATAGTTCAGGCGACACAAATTGCGACTTCAGGAGGCCGAACGCAGGTCTTGCGGAGGGAGGTGACGGGCATGGATGCCCGTCAAGCGCTGCGCCCCAGGATGGGGCGTTCAGCGCGGTCCTCCCGGGAGCAAGGCCGGAGTGAGGGGACCCCGGAGCGAAGCGTAGGGGCCGGATGAATGGAGCGAGCATTTTTTGGTTCCTTTTTGATGCTTCAAAAAGGGACCCGCCGTAAGGGCGGAAAGGTGATTATGCGTCACCGTCGAAAATGAATGCGCATATAACTTTCGAGACGCACGCTGTGTAAGTCAAAGTCAAAGTCAAAGTCAAAGTCAAAGTCAAAGTCAAAGTCAAAGTCAAAGTCAAAGTCAAAGTCAAAGTCAAAGTCAAAGTCAAAGTCAAAGTCAAAGTCAAAGTCAAAGTCAAAGTCAAAGTCAAAGTCAAAGTCAAAGTCAAAGTCAATCAGCATCGGTTTTTATAGTTGTAAGTGCATTCATTTACGATGTCGACGCACAGTCACCTTTCCGCCCTTACGGCGGCTTACTTTGGTCGTGGCCAAAGTAAGCAAAGCCGTGGCGCTCCATTCATCCGGCCCTCCGCTTCGCTCCGGGTTCCCTCACTCCGGCCTTGCTCCCGGGAGGACCGCGCTGAACGCCCCATCCTGGGGCGCAGCGCTTGACGGGCATCCATGCCCGTCACCTCCCTCCGCAAGGCCTACGTTCGGCCTCCTGAAGTCGCGAAGTTACGGGCGGCGCCTGCACTGGCGCAGCTGTCGCTAGCGGGCTTCGGGGGTAGACTCCTGATCGGCAACGGCAACGGCAACGGCAACGGCAACGACCCCACGCGTTCGCGTCAATGCGTCTGCCAGATCCCATTGCTGCGTTCGCAATCACTGCGCGCCTGCCCCAGGCTCGGGGTGTCGTAGTAGTAGGTGATGATCCGCGCATCCTTGGGCACAGCCGGCCGGGTCGAGGGCTCGCCGCGCCCCGCGGCATCAGGATTGGCCAGGGTCTCCTGGGTCAGCGGGGCGATGCAGCTGCCCACGCTGCCATCAGCGCAACGCTCGACCTTGCGTTTCTGGCTGTTGAGCATCTCCTTGCTCTCGTTGCTGCACGACCAGGCAATCGCCTCGGCAGGCATGTTGCCGTAGCTGTAGCAGGTATGCTGCTGCACCGGCTTGACCGCTTCGCTGGACGAGCGAGTGACCACGTCGCACCCCTCGGCCAGCACCTGCCCGCTGAGCAGGCTGCCCAGCAATGCCACACACAGAATGAACCGCATGACGAACCTCCCGGGCCGCTGCGGCCCTCAGCGCTTGTCCAGGGCTGGCCCGGTCTGTCGGCGCAGGGCCTTGGCGCGCTTTTCCAGAATCAGGTAGGTGATCACCGCCAGCAACAGCGGGATCAGGTAGTACAGAGTCCGATACCCCAGCAATGCGGCCACCAGCGTGCCCTGGCCCAGTTGCCCGTGCAGCAGGGCAAGGAACACCGCCTCCAGCACCCCCAGCCCGGCTGGAATATGCGCCACCACCCCCGCCACGCAGCTGATCAGCAACACCCCCAGTACCGACGGATAGAACAGCTCCGGCGGCAGCAGCAGGTGGATCAGCGCCGCCATCAAGGCCCAGTTGCTCGCGCCCAATGCCACCTGGCACAGCGCCAGGCGCAGGCTCGGCAGGGTCACTTCATGCCCGCGCAGGTGCCAGGTGCGTCGCTTGGCGAAGGCACAGGCGAGCAGGTAGCCGGCCGCGACCGCCACCATCAGCACGCCGATCAGGCGCAGGCCGCCAGCGCCCACCGCCCAGCTTGCCGGCAGCTTGACCAGGCCCAGGGCGAACACCGTGCCGGCCAGCAGCAGATAGCCCATCCAGTTGGTCAACAGCCCCAGGGTGAGGATGCGGGTGATGGTCGCGGTGTCCAGCCCCAGCCGGCTGTACAGGCGGTAGCGCAGGGCCACGCCGCCAACCCAGGTGGTGAAGTTGAGGTTGAACGCATAGCAGACGAACGCCACCGGCAGCACCTGGCGGGCCGGCAAGCGGTGCCCTGTGTAGGCGCGGGCGAGCAGGTCGTAGCTGGCGAACACCAGGTAGCTGCACAGGGCCAGCAACAGCCCCAGGGCCAAGGTCGAGGGCCGGTAGGCCAGCAGCGACTGGCGCACTTCGTTCCAGTCCAGATTGCGCGCCAGGGTGAACAGCAGCACCGGGATCAGCACCAGAAACAACAGGGTGAGCAGGCGCATGCCCCAGGTCTTCCAGCGTGGCTTGGCCATCAGGTCTTGCCCCCGTTGAAGTCCGCCGGCACTTCGTTGTCCGCCTGCAGCGACCGCAGGCGCTGCCGGTGCGCGGGGAACCAGCCGGCGATGCGCGGGAAGTAGCGGGTGATGTGGAAGCCCAGGAAGATCAACGGCGCGCGCCACCAGTAACCACGCACCATGCGTTCCAGGGTCACGCGCTTGCAGTGCGCGGTGGTCAGTTCGCTCAGGTGGCGGTACAGGTCATCGTTGAAGGCGCGGTCGCGGATCATCAGGTTGGCTTCGAGGTTGAACGACAGGCTCAGCGGGTCGAGGTTGCTTGAGCCCACGGTGGACCACTCGTCGTCCACCAAGGCCACCTTGCCGTGCAACGGGCGCTGGCAGTACTCATGGATCTGCACATTGTCGCGCAACAGGTAGTTGTAGAGCAGGCGCGACAACGCGCGTACCCAACGCATGTCCGGTTGCCCCTGGAGGATCAGGGTCACCTCAACGCCACGCCGGGCAGCATTGCGCAACTCGCGCAGCAAGCGGTAGCCGGGGAAGAAATAGGCGTTGGCGACGACGATGCGTTGTCGTGCTTCACGGAAGACTTGCAGGTAGCACGCCTCGATATCGGTGCGATGGCGGCGGTTGTCGCGCTCTACCAGCACGGCGCTGGCCGAACCTGCGGCGTCACCGCCCGGCACCACCGCGCTTGGGTCACCCAGCACGGGGGCGAGCATGCGGCAGCTGGAGGCGTGCACCTGGGCCAGCACCGGGCCTGTGACTTCCACGGCATAGTCCTGCTTGGCCTGCGGGCCGAAGTCGCCGAGATGGTCGGCACTGTAGTTGATACCGCCAATGAACGCGCGCTGGCCGTCGATCACCAGGATCTTGCGGTGCAGGCGCCGAAACAGGTTGGTGCGCATGCCGGCCAGGCGCGGTTGCGGGTCGAATGCATGAAAGCGCACCCCGGCCTCGGTCATCGAGGCAATGAACTCGTCAGGCAGGTCGGCGGTGCCGTAGCCGTCAACCGCCACCTCCACCCGCACGCCACGCCGCGCCGCGTCGATCAGCGCCAGGCGCAGCGGCTGGCCGACCTTGTCGTCGTAGATGATGAAGGTTTCCAGGAGGATCTCCTGTTGTGCCTGGGCTATCGCCTCGAACACGCGCGGGTAGTACTGCTCGCCATTGATCAGCAGTTCGACGTGGTTGCCGTTGCTCCAGGCCTGCTTCATAGCGTCACCTGCGCTACCAGCGGAGCATGGTCGGAGAGGTGCGACCATGGGTACCTGGACAACACCCGTGCCTCGCACGCCTGGGCATTGCGCAGGTAGATGCGGTCCAGGCGCAGCAGCGGCAGGCGCGCGGGAAAACTGCGCGCCGGCGTGCCGAAGGCTTCGCTCAGTGATACCGACAGC
This sequence comes from Pseudomonas sp. CCOS 191, assembly GCF_001007005.1. Lineage (NCBI taxonomy): Bacteria > Pseudomonadati > Pseudomonadota > Gammaproteobacteria > Pseudomonadales > Pseudomonadaceae > Pseudomonas > Pseudomonas sp. CCOS 191. The sequence goes on along the minus strand of NZ_LN847264.1, from coordinate 3,067,197 downwards.
CGCGCATCGGCCTTCAGGCGCCAGTCGTTGAAGTCACCGGCGACGATGACCGGCTCGTCCGGCGGCAGGCGCTCGAGCAAGGCCAGCAACAGGTCGACCTGACGCTGGCGGTGCTCCTCGCGCAGGCCCAGGTGCACACAGATCGCATGCACATGCTCATGGCCGGGCACTTCGAGCTGGCAGTGCAACAGGCCGCGTTCCTCGTTGCCATGGATCGACACATCGAGGTTGTCGTAGGCGCGGATCGGGAACTTGGACAGCAGCGCGTTGCCATGGTCGCCATGGGGATAGACCGCATTGCGCCCGTAGGCGAACTGCGGCCACATGCTGTCGGCGAGGAACTCGTACTGCGGGGTCTGCGGCCAGGTCGGATGGCGCTCGGCATGGCGCCGATGGCTGCCGTGCACCTCCTGCAGAAACACCAGGTCGGCGCCGGTGGCGCGCACCGCCTCGCGCAGCTCGGGCAGGATGAAACGGCGGTTGAACAGGGTGAAGCCCTTGTGCACGTTGAGGGTCAGCACCGTCAGACGGTGCACGGCGGTCACCTTGTCGATGATGCAATCGGGGGCGGGCAGGGTGCCATTCATAGTGACTCCTGCGGCTCGACGCCGGGTTCGGTCACCAGCTCATCATCCTTGCGCCATGGGTCATGGCGCCAACCGGAAATACCAATGCGGATCTCGCTCACGAGGGCTCCCTTTCGTTCGTGCACTCTTGACTAGCGACCGGCATCGCGGCGTCAGGGTTCAGCAGGAATGACGAGTGGCCAGTGGCGCAAAACCCGGAACTTTGCCTGCCCTGCGGCCCTCCACCACAGAGGGAAGCAGCCAATGGAGGCAACGCCGATGAACAGCGAGACAGAACCGGGGGACGTGCAGGCGCCGCCAGCACCGACCGAGGCAGACGACGAAGAACCCGAGGTGCTCCCGGACGACCCTGACATCGAGGGCCTCCCGGGAGAACCCCGGCAGCCGGCCTGAAGGAGCGCTAGCCATGAAATTCGATCGTTTCGCCCAATGGCTGGCCAACCGCAGCGGACGTCCAGTGACTTTCGCCGTGGCATTGCTGCTGATCATCGTATGGGGCGTGAGCGGACCGCTGTTCGATTTCAACGATACCTGGCAGCTGGTGATCAACACCTCGACCACCATCATCACCTTCCTCATGGTGTTCCTGATCCAGAACACCCAGAACCGCGACAACGACGAACTGCACATCAAGATCGACGAACTGCTGCGCACCACCCAGCGGGCGCACAAGGCCCTGCTCGACCTCGAGGACATGGGGCCGGCCGAACTGCATGCGCTGCGCAAGCAGTACCAGCAACTGGGCGAGCACGACCAAGCGGCGCCGGGCAACGATGCACCGGCCAAGGACACCCCTGACTGACCCTGGAGGACGGCATGGCCAGACACATCATCCACTACACCGGCCCGATCAATTCCGCGACTTGCGGCAACCTTATCAACACCTGTTCCAAGGCGTTGCAGCAGGGCGCCGAGGTGCTGCAGATCAACATCGCCACCATGGGCGGCGAATGCAGCTACGGTTTCACCCTGTATAACTTCCTGCGCTCACTGCCGGTGCCGGTGCACACCCACAACCTGGGCACGGTCGAATCGATGGGGAACATCCTGTTCCTGGCCGGCAGCCACCGTACCGCCTGCGCCTTCAGCAAGTTCCTGTTCCACCCATTCCACTGGACCCTGCACGGCTCGGTGGACCATGCACGGATGGCCGAGTACGCCATGAGCCTGGACTATGACCTGCGCCTGTATGCGCAGATTGTCGCCGAGCGCACCGAGGGTGCTAGCGAGCGACTTGATGTGACGCGCTACCTGATGGCCTATCCGCGGATCCTGGGGCCCCAGGAAGCGCTCGACAGCGGGATGATCCACGCCGTGGACGAACTGCCGATCGAGGCCGATGCCGTGCAGTGGAGCGTCCATGCCTGAGGCGTGGCGGCGCTGGCCCCGTAGTCGGTCAAGGCGATGGCCAGACGGATAAGTGCCGTCGGTCAGAACCCCGGTACAACAAATGAGCCGTTGGCCTGCGCCCCTGTTCGTAATTAAGTGCACGGCATCTTCGCGCGGCACGTCCAACCCAGCGTAAAGGAGAAACGTCATGGCTCGTGACCAGGATCAGACCGGACAACGCGGCGGCACCAAGGAAACCAACCCCGGCAACTTCGCCAACGACCGTGAAAGGGCCTCACGGGCGGGCCAGAAGGGTGGCCGCAACTCTGGCGGCAACTTCGCCAATGACCGCGCCCGCGCCTCCGAGGCCGGCCGCAAGGGTGGCCGCAACAGCCACGGGAGCGCCAGCGGTTCGTGATACTGCGGGCCCTCCCTTCCTGATTGTCGGACATTTTTTGAATTTTCATGGAACGACGTGATCTGTCAGAAAGTCATCCATGGAGAAGAGGAGGGCCTGCGTCAATGCCAAGTCCCCAGCTGTTTACCATCGAATACCTGCTGCACGGTCAGCCACGGCGTTTCATCATCCGCCAGGAACACATGGACAATGCCGAGGCCTGGCATTGGGCGAGTTGCGACGCGGGTTTGGGGATCATTCCGAAGTTCGGACGCGAGCGCATCAAGAAAGTCAGCCGGCCCATGGCCGAACGGCATGGGATAACCGATGTGCGCTGGCGGGTGTGAACTGGCGGGGACGCATGGTAGGTAATAGACCTCAGCGTAAGAGCGAGCCTGGCCGAATGTCAGTCAGTTAGCGTCACTGAGGCTGCTACGCAGCCTATCGCCGGCAAGCCGGCTCCCACAGGGACCGCGCAATTCATAAGGTCTGCGCTGTATCTGTGGGAGCCGGCTTGCCGGCGATGGGTCGCAAAGCGGCCCTATTGCTCAATTGAGCGTGACCTGCTCTCACACTTCCGTGCACACTCAGGCGCCTGACTCCGGATCGCTGGCCGGTACCCCGGGGCGGTTCTCTTCCTCGGTCAGGTTCGGGTCGGCATCCGGGTCGTCGGCCTGATCGTTGCGGCGGTCTGGCTCGAGTTCCGGCCAGTCGCTCTGCACATCGCCACCGCCCATCCAGTGTTTCGTGCTCATGTCGTCATCCTCTCCTCAGAGTGAAAAAACGGCCCACGGTCGGGCAGGCCGAACACAGGAGTGAACATCGCCACCCTCATGGATTGGGAGGTTGCAAAGCGCTTGAAGGGTCGATTGCATGCCACGGTGCACCGACCAGCGGTCGCTCAGTTTCCGGAATACTTCACCGCGGCGGCCGTGCGGGTCGGCACATTGAGGGTCTTGAGCAGCGACGACACATGGATGCGCACGGTGAATGGCGAGATGTCCAGTGCCCGGGCGATCTCCTTGTTGGTCTTGCCCTGGGCGATCAGGCGCAGCACGTCCTGCTGGCGGTGGGTGAGCTGTTCCAGCTCGCTGGGGGCATCCAGTTGCGGCAGCAACCCACTGGGCGCGTAGTCGACCACCACTTCGCCGTCGCGAATGGCGAGGATGGCCGCGCCGATGGCTTCGGTGCTGACGCTCTTGCCGATGAAACCATCGACGCCGGCGGCCATGACTTCGCAGATCACCTCCGGGTCGTCGACCATCGACACGACGATCAGCGTGGTGCGCTGCAATTGACGGCGCAGTTCGGCGAGGCGGCCAATGCAGGTGAGGCCGGGGAAGCGCAGGTCGAGGATCAGGGTGTCGGGCGTCTCGCCCATGCTGGCCAGCCTGAGCACATCGGCCAGGCTGCCGGCTTCCTCCAGGCACGCCTCAGGCAGGATGCGCCGCACGGTGTTGACCATGGCCTCCCTGAACAGCGGATGGTCATCCGCCACGATGATGCGGCAACTCACGTCGTGGAACTCCCTGTCAGCCGACACATGCTAATTTAGCAGTCACCTGCGGTTTTTTCCCACGCAGCGTGCCGCAAATGCCGACTGGCGCACAAGGACGTTACCCATGAAGTTCGAGAAGAACAACGAGCTGGACCAGGCCAACCTGCGCATCATCGTCGCCTCCTGTGCGATCACCTACGTGGCGTTGCTGGGTTTCCTGCCGGGCCGCTCGCCTGCCACCTACCTGCCGGTGCTGCTCTACTACGCGGGGTTCGTGGTGGTGTCGATCGGCATGCGCCAGGCGATCAAGCGTTGGCCCGGGCACTACCCGGCGCGGCGCATCGTCGGCATGCTGGGCGATTACACCGGCACCAGTTTCGGCCTGGTGGTCGGCGGTGAAACCGCGCTGCCGCTGTATGCGGTGATGGTCTGGATCAACCTGGGCAACGGCATGCGCTTCGGCTCGCGCTACCTGGCCATCGCCACCGTGCTGGCCCTGGCCGCGCTGGTTGTGGTGTGGCAACTGACCCCCTATTGGCAGGAACAGCCGTTCCTGCTGCCGATGCTGCTGACCACCAGCACCCTGATTCCGTTCTATGCCCACCTGCTGCTCGAGCGCACGCGCAAGGCCACGGCCCTGGCCGAGGCGGCGACCCGCGAGAAGTCGCGCTTCCTGGCCCAGGCCAGTCACGACCTGCGCCAGCCGATCCACTCCATCGGCCTGTTCACCGCCTGCCTGCGCGAGGCGCGGCTGGGCGAGGAGGAGCGGCGCCTGGTGGACAGCATCGACCGCTCCCTGCTCAACGTCTCGCAGTTGTTCCGCTCGATCCTCGACCTGTACACCCTGGACAACGGCCGGGTGCAGCCGAAGTGGGAAAGCTTCGCCGTGGACGGTTTCCTGCGCGAGTTGTTGCGCCAGAACAGCGAGGCGGCGCGCTGGGCCGGGGTCGAGATGCGCCTGGTGCCCAGCCGCCACTGGACACGTGCCGACCCGGGGATGCTCGCGACCATGGTGCAGAACGTGCTGTCCAACAGCTTCAAGTACGCCGCCGGGCGCCCGTTGCTGATCGGCGTGCGGCCACGCGGCGAGGGGCTGGCCATCGTCGTCTGCGACCAGGGCCGGGGTATTGCCGAGGAGCACCAGGGTCACGTGTTCGAAGAGTTCTACCGGGTGCGCGAGGCACGTGACAAGGACGTCGAGGGCGTCGGCCTGGGGCTGGCCATCGTCAAGCGACTGGGGCAACTGATGGGTTTGGCGGTCAGTCTGCGCTCGCGCCAGGGGCATGGCACCACGCTGACCTTGCAAGGGCTGCCCAAGGTGCCGGCACTAGTGCCACGGGCCGTTGCCGACCAGGCCGTGCAGGCAGGCATGCTCACCGGTTTGCGGGTGTGCCTGGTGGAGGATGACCACAACGTCCTGCAGGCCACCAGTGCCTTGCTGCAACGCTGGGGGTGCGAGGTGCAGGCCGAGAGCTCGCCCTTTGGCCTGGCCAGTGACTGCGATGTGATCGTTGCCGACTACGACCTGGGCCCACAGGCCACCGGCATCGACTGCATCGACCAGTTGCGCGCGCAACGCGGCGCCGAAGTGCCGGCGCTGATCATGACGGGCCATGATATCGACAGGCTGCAGGGTGCCCTGCAGGCACGGGGTATCGCGGTACTGGCCAAGCCAGTGCGCCCGGCGGAGCTGCGTGCGGCGCTGCGGGGTTTGCGTGAGAGCGTGGCGGCGCCGGTGGTCTAGGCCGGCGCCGTCGACCATCACTGGAATACCGGCGCCTGGCCTTCTTTCCAGCAGGTGGGGGATGGCGTGTAGATACCCATGCCGGCCACGGCCACCAGGCCGCCGCTGGGCACCTGGCAGTCGTACTGGCCCTTGCTGGTGCTGGCGGTGAAGTAGGTGGTGTTGGAGTCGCTGCGCAGGTTGCTGACCTTGCTCACGGGCACGCCCAGGGTGACCTCGGTGCGTTGCTTGAGGGTGTCGGCGCTGGGGCTGGCGGTCTGGCAGCCGGCCACGGCGGCAAGGCCGGCGAGCAGGACGAGGGACTTGAAGGGGAAGGACTTGAGGATCATCGCGTTGCTTCCTTGGCATTGTTCTCGGTACCGCGCCCGCGCCGCCAGGAAGGGGGCTGGCGGTGGGACGCTTGGCCGACTATAGCGCTGGAGTGGCGTTGCGAGATGTAGGGCGGATGTGCGAGATGGCATATTGCCTTTATTATGTGAGGCTTCCTTTGTTCGGCCAGCCAACAAAATCGTCCTGGTGGCTTGTGTGCTTGGTGAAGAGCGGCAGGGGAGGACGATTGCGTGAGTTGGGAAATAATAGTCAAATCACATGCAAAGCATATCTTGAACAAAATACAAGGGTTAGGTAATGCATCATCTCGACTCCTATCTGGATAATTTTCTTAATGGGCACTCCGATGTAGTGGTGTTAAAGGGAAGTTGGGGGGTAGGTAAGACCTGGTACTGGAATGATTATATAAAGAAGAAAAGGCAAGGTGGAGGTGGACAGGTTGATAAATATAGCTATGTTTCCCTATATGGGCTTAATTCTATCGAGCAAGTGAGGAGTAAGATCTATCATGGTGCTGAAAGCTGGTCAGGCGAGCAGGACCTGGCCACTGTTCTAAGCAAGGATGAGGAGCACAGTCGCTCGCGCAAGCTTGCGAATTATCTTGAGGGACTATGGCGAGCAAAAGGAGAACAGCATGAGACTGTTCCCGGGCTAAACAAGCTCTCCGCAGCCCTGAATGCGCTCTCTCACTCGCGAATTGAAAACTACCTGATATGTTTCGATGATCTGGAGCGTAAAGGAGAAAAATTAGAGCTCAAGGAACTGATGGGGCTGATTGATGAATTAAATCAGCAGCGCGCATGCAAAATACTTGTAATTTTTAATGAGGGAGCGCTTTCGGAAAAAGATGCAAGGCAATACGAAGAGAACAAGGAAAAGGTAATAGATACCGAATTTTTATATGAGCCAGATATCAAGCATAATCTTGGCCTGGTTTTCAAGCGTGAGGATTTTTGCTTCGACGAGGTGCGTTTTGTTTGCGAAGCTTTTGAACTAAGCAATATTCGGATTCTGAAAAAAATCAAACGTATGCTGGATGCGCATCAAGGTGCGTTTATTGATTGTAAAAAGCAAGTTGTCACAGATTTCGGTCGTCATGCCTCACTGATAACGTGGGCCTATTTTTCTATGGGGGGCAGCCAAGATCTTAAGGATCTGAAGCGAAGGATTCTGAAGGTGCCCCTCACTGCGATCAAGCTGGATCAAGCGGATGAAAAAAACTCTGAAAGTTGTAGAGAACTGTATCGTGCCCTGAGTACTAGTGGGGTACGTGATACAAAATTTCGAGCACCGATTGTCCGTTATTTGGAAAGAGGTACTCCGGAGTTGTCGGAGATAATATCGATCAAAGAGAGTGCTGAGTTGGTAGTCAGTAGTCAAACGGATAGGGATGCTTGGGACAGGGTGTGGCAACTGTATGAAAATTACTTCTCCGACGATGCGGATGAAATCATCTCCTTGCTACAAGGCTTGATGCAAAGTGGCTATCTCATCAATGATAATCTTGGCGAATTTTTGAAGGCGATCCGCTTACTCACCGTGTTGGGGGTTGATATTGATGGATGGGTGGAGAAATTTATTGAACAGAATCGCAGTGAGTTTGAACGAGGCAGTTATGAGGGCTGGAGAGATATAGGTAATGAACGACTGGTCACGGCTATCGCGACCATGCGATGTGTACCGCAAGTCAAGCGCTGGAGTTTGGATGACATTCTTGAAAATATCATTCGGCATGGAGGGTGGCGTGAGGAAGAGATGAAGGAATTGTGTAACTATACTGCAGATGAGATGTACGCTTGGCTGAAATCGAATGACAGGAATAAGGCGAGAAGGATAAGAAAGGGGCTTGCGGTGTTTGGGCGCTATAAGCAATCCCAGGCGGAGAGGCATGAGGGTGTTGAGCATGTATTATTGATAACGAAGCAGGCGTTCACCCGATTGGCTGCGGAGAGTCCTCTCAATAATCTGCGTGTCGACGAATTTTACAGTTTTACGGTGACGCCCTTGGACCAGCTTACGTTTTTGGAACAGTAGTCTGTTCTGCACAAATGGGTGAATGCTCTGCAAGAAACCACTCCGGTCGGGAACAAAAAATGATCCCGCCGCAGCGGTCAAATGACGCCGGAAAGGGACTTCAAGTCGCTCGCTTGAGCACCAAGGTCAGAATGTCATAACTGGCCACCAGCTCACCCAGCTGGTTGGTCACCTCTACATCCCAGGCCACCACCCCTTGTGCCTGCCCCAGCGGGCTGGTCTTGCCCTGGTCGATCTTGCGCTTGCAGGTCAGGCGCGCCTGGATGGTGTCGCCGATGCCCACCGGGGTGATGAAGCGCAGCGTGTCCAGCCCGTAGTTGGCCAGCACCGGCCCTTCGCCGGGGCTGACGAACAACCCGGCGGCCGCCGACAGCACGAAGTAGCCGTGGGCGATGCGCTTGCCGAACTGCGACTGTTTGGCGGCGATCTCGTCGAAGTGCATGTAGAAGTGATCGCCCGACAGGCAGCCGAAGTTGACCAGGTCGGCCTCGGTTACCGTGCGGCGGTGGGTCAGCAGCGACTCGCCGATGCGCAGGTCGTCGAAATGGCGGCGGAACGGGTGTACTTCGGTTTCGATCACCTCGGCGCCGCGCACGTACTCGCCGGTCACTGCCATCAGCATGCTCGGCGAACCTTGCACGGCGGCGCGCTGCAGGTAGTGCTTGACCGCGCGCAGGCCGCCCAGCTCCTCGCCGCCGCCGGCACGACCGGGGCCGCCGTGCTTGAGCTGCGGCAATGGCGAACCATGCCCGGTGGACTCCTTGGCCGCCTCGCTGTCGAGTACCAGCAACCGCCCGTGCCAGGCCGCCGCCACCGGGATGGCCTTGGCCGCCACGGCGCGGTCGGCGGTGACCAGGCTCGCCACCAGGCTGCCCTTGCCGCGGGCGGCCAGGGCCAAGGCCTCGTCGAGGTCGTCGTAGGCCATCAGCGTGCTGACCGGGCCGAACGCCTCGATATCATGGGCACCGCCCTCGGCATGCGGGTCGCGGGCCAGCAGCAGGGTCGGGGCAAAGAACGCGCCCTCGGCCACGCCATCGCCGACCGGGGTGAAACCGTCACTGGCGCCCAGCAGCTGCTCGCAGGTGGCCAGCAACTGGCGCACGCGCTCGGTGACATCACGCTGCTGGTCATGGGAGGCCAGCGCCCCCATGCGCACGCCTTCCACCGAAGGATCGCCCACCACCACCTTGCGCAGGCGTTCGCGCAGACGAGTGGCTACCGCGTCGATGTGCCTGGCCGGGACGATGGCGCGGCGGATCGCCGTGCATTTCTGCCCGGCCTTGGTGGTCATTTCCCGCGCCACTTCCTTGATGTACAGCTCGAACTCCTCGCTGTCAGGGCTCACGTCCGGGCCAAGGATGGCGCAGTTCAGCGAGTCGGCCTCAGCGTTGAACGGCACCGAGTTACGGATCAGGTTCGGGGTGACGCGCAGCTTGGCTGCGGTGTCGGCGGAGCCGGTAAAGGTCACTACGTCCTGCCCCTGCAGGCGCTCGAGCAGGTCACCGGTGCTGCCGATCACCAGTTGCAGGCTGCCGGCCGGCAACAGGCCCGATTCGTTCATCAGGCGTACCACGGCCTCGGTCAGGTAGCTGGTGGACGTGGCAGGCTTGACGATGCACGGCATGCCGGCCAGGAAGGTCGGGGCGAATTTCTCCAGCATCCCCCAGATCGGGAAGTTGAAGGCGTTGATATGCACGGCCACGCCCGCACGCGGCACCAGGATATGGCTGCCGGCGAAATGGCCTTGCTTGCCCAGGGGGATCGCCGGGCCTTCATGCACCAGATTGCCCGACGGCAGCTCGCGGCGGCCCATGCTCGAATAGGCGAACAGCGTGGCGTTGCCGCCTTCGATGTCGATCCAGCTGTCGGCGCGGGTGGCGCCGCTGTGATGGGACAGGGCGTAGAGCTGCTCCTTGCGCTCGGCCAGGTACAGCGCCAGGGCCTTGAGCCGGGCGGCGCGCTGCTGGAAATCCATGGCCAGCAGCTGCTTCAGGCCCTGGGCGCGGGCAAAGTCCACGGCCTCGGCGAAGTCCGGGCGTTCTTCGTGGCTGTAGGCCAGGACGTGGCCGTCGAGAGCGCTGCGCAGGGCCTGGGCGCCGTGCTGGCCGATCCAGCGGCCGGCGATGAAGCTTTGCAGGGTAGGGGCGGCGGACATGCTGTTCTCCTTTGAAGGGGCGCGCTTACCAGAGCGCCAGGGTGTAGCCGATGATCAGGCGGTTTTCGTCCACGGCATTGGTCAGGCCATTGCCGGAACGGAAGGTGACGTTGCGCCAGCGCAGGCTGACGTCCTTGAGCGGGCCGCTCTGGATCACGTAGGTGATGTCAGTGTCGCGTTCGCGCTCGCGGCCATTGCTGACCGTGGCGGTTTCGGCGTGGCGGCCGTCGGTGTAGCGGGTCATGAAGCTCAGCCCGGGGATGCCCATGGCCACGAAGTCGTAGTCGTAGCGCAGCTGCCAGGAGTCGAGCCCGGCGCGGGTGAAGGTGTTGTAGGTGACCAGGTTGACGGTGTACGGATCGCCGCCGTTGAGGAACGGGAAGGCGCTGTCGCCGGACATCTGCTGCCAGGTGGCGGTGAACTTGTGGGCCTTCACGCCCAGGGTGAACATGGCGTTGAAGTTGCGGTTGTCGATGTTGCCCGCGCGCTCGGCGCCGTCGCCGCGGCTGTCGAAGTAGCGCAGGTCGCTGCGCAGGCTGACGCCCTCGGCCAAGGGCTGGGTATGCAGAAAACCGACGTATTGCTGGCGGTAGATGTCCTCGAGCTTGGCGTAGTAGTAGCTGACGCTGGCCTGCGGGGTGATGGCGTAGCTGCCGCCGCCGAAGTCGAAGTGGTCGCTGCTGGCGGCGCCGTAGCCGATATCATCGCGCCCGGACGAGTCGCGCAGGTTGGCCTTGGTCAGGCGCCCGCCGTTGAAGGTCAGGCCGTCCAGCTCCTGGCTGGTCAGCAGGCCGCCCTGGAAGGTCGAGGCCAGCAGGCGGGTGTCGTTGTACACCACCACCGGCAGGATCGGCTGCAACGTGCCCAGGCGCAGGGTGCTCTTGGAGACCCGCAGCTTGGCGGTCAGACCCAGCTCGCTGTAGTCGTCCACCGGCTCCAGGCTGTTCGGCCCGTAGGGCAGCAGGCCGGTGTTGCGTCGGTCGCGGCTGGAGTCGAGCTTGATGCCCAGTTGGCCCATGGCGTCCACCCCGACGCCAACCGGCCCCTCGGTGAAACCCGACTCGAAGCGGGCGGTGAAGCCCTGGCCCCATTCCTCGGCCTTGCTCTGCGGGGCGTTACCCTGGCGGAAGTCGCGGTTGATGTAGTGGTTGCGCAGTTCGAGGCGGGCGTGACTGTCAGCGATAAAGTCCGCCATGGCCGGCAAGGGCAGGGCGAGGGTGGCCAGCCAGGCGGCTGACTTGAGGTGCGTGCGGTTCATTGTTGTTGTACCCGACATTGTTATTGTTCTTGAAGTCAGTGCTTGCTGGCACCGGCGGCGCCGATACCGGTCATGGAGCGGATGAACTGGGCCAGGTAGCGCCCACGCTCTTCGCGCGCCCGCTGCGAGCCGTCGGTAACCGAGAAGGCCCAGGCCGCGAAGAAGGCCAGCGACATGGAGAACAGCGCCGGGTTGCTGTAGGGGAACAGCGCCCGTTCGTTGTGCAGCACGTTGACCCACACCGCCGGGCCCAGCACCACCAGCACGATCGCCGAGACCAGCCCGGCCAGGCTGCCGCCCACCGCGCCACGGGTGGTCAGGCCTTTCCAGAACATCGAGAGCAGCAGCACCGGGAAGTTGACCGAGGCGGCCACCGCCAGTACCAGGCCGGAGAGGAAGGCGATGTTCTGCGACTCGAACAGCAGCCCCAGCAGCACCGCGAACAGGCCGATCCCCAAGGTGGCCAGGCGCGATACGCGCATTTCTTCCTGCTCGCTGGCCTGGCCCTTGCGCACCACGCAGGCGTACAGGTCGTGGGATACCGCCGAGGCGCCGGACAGCGCAAGGCCTGCGACCACGGCGAGGATGGTGGCGAAGGCCACCGCCGAGATGAAGCCGAGGAACAGGTTGCCGCCCACCGCCTGGGCCAGGTGCACCGCGACCATGTTGCCGCCGCCGATGATCGCCCCCGTGGCGTCGCGATAGGACGGCTCGGTACCGACCATGACGATGGCGCCGAAGCCGATGACGATCAGCAGCAGATAGAAGTAGCCGATGAAACCGGTGGCGTAGAACACGCTCTTGCGCGCTTCCTTGGCGTCGCTGACGGTGAAGAAGCGCATGAGGATATGCGGCAGGCCGGCAGTGCCGAACATCATGCCCAGGCCCAGGGAAATGGCATCCACCGGGTTGGACAGCAGCGCGCCCGGCGCCATGATCGCCTGGCCCTTGGCGTGCACGGCCACGGCGCTGGCGAACATCGCCTCGGTGCTGAAGCCGAAATGCCTGAGCACCATGAATGCCATGAAGGTGGTGCCGGAGAGCAGCATCACCGCCTTGATGATCTGCACCCAGGTGGTGGCGAGCATGCCACCGAAGGTGACGTACAGCACCATCAGCGCACCCACCAGCATCACCGCGTACAGGTAGTTGATGCCGAACAGCAACTCGATCAGCTTGCCGGCACCGACCATCTGCGCCACCAGGTACATCAGCGCCACGGCCAGGGTACCGAAGGCCGAGGTCAGACGCACCGGAGCCTGGGCCAGGCGGTAGGAGACGACGTCGGCGAAGGTGTACTTGCCCAGGTTGCGCAGGCGTTCGGCGATCAGGAACAGGATGATCGGCCAGCCGGCCAGCACGCCCAGGGCATACAGCAGGCCGTCGTAGCCGTTCATGAACATCATTGCCGAGATGCCCAGGAAGGACGCGGCGCTGATCATGTCGCCGGCGATCGCCAGGCCGTTCTGCATGCCGGTGAGGCCGCCGCCGGCGGTGTAGAAGTCGCTGGCCGAGCGGGTGCGCAGGGCGGCCCAGCGGGTCACCAGCAAGGTGAAGCAGACGAACACCAGGAACATCGAGATGGCGGTCCAGTTCATCGCGCGCACTCCTGCTTGACCACTTCGTTGAGCGGGTCGATGACGCGGTTGGCGCGGTGCATGTAGATGCCGGTGAGGGCGAAGGACAGCAGCACCATCAGCACGCCCACCAGCATGCCGACGCTGGTCACCCCGCCGCTGAGGGACTGGCCCAGCACGCCGGGGGCGAAGGCCACCAGCAGGACGAAGCCGTAATAGGCGACAAACATGGTCAGGGTCAGGCTGCCGTTGAGGCGGCGCTTGCGCTTGATCAGTTGCACGAAGGCGGGGTGGTTGCTGATGGTTTCGATGTGTTCGGGTGTCATGGGAGCGTTCTCTCTGGCTGTTGTAATTGTTTTTCAGGTCACGCGGGTGTTGCGGTGTTGCTGAGGGCCTCATCGCTGGCAAGCCAGCTCCCACAGAGATCTTTGTGGGAGCCGGCTTGCCGGCGATGAGGGCGCCTCGGTGTCAGAGCTGATCGAAGTCGAGCACCACCTTGTCGCTCAGCGGGTAGGTCTGGCACGACAGCACATACCCGGCGGCCACTTCGTAGTCTTCCAGGGCATGGTTGCTGTCCATCTCCACCTCGCCCTCGATCACCTTGCACTTGCAGGTCGAGCACACCCCGGCCTTGCACGAGTACGGCAGCTCGGCGCCGATGGCATTGCCGGCGTCGAGCACGCTGCGGGTGTTGCGCGGCAGGTCGAAGGCCAGGGCGCGGCCATCGCTGATCACGGTCACCTGGCTGACCGCCGAATCCAGCTCGCGGGCCGCTTCCCGCGCCTCGCGGCGGGCTTCGCTGCCGGCGGCGGCGAACAGTTCATAGTGGATGCGCGCCTTGTCCATGCCGTTGGCATGCAGGCTATCGCGCACGGTTTCGGTCATGGCCTGTGGGCCGCAGATGAAGGCGGCATCGAGTGAGGTCACGTCGAGCCAGCGGGAGAACAGCTGGCCGCACTTGTCGGCGTCGATGCGGCCGTTGTACAGGTCGACGTCCTGTTGCTCGCGGCTAAACACGAAGATCAGGTTGAGGCGGTCGAGGTATTGGTTCTTCAGGTCCTCGAGGCGGTCGCGGAACAGCGCGCTGTTGCTGGCGCGGTTGCCGTACAGCAAGGTGAAGCAGCTGTCTGGTTCAGTGGCCAGCGTGGTGGCGACCAGCGACAGGAGCGGAGTGATGCCGCTGCCGGCGGCCACGCCCAGGTAGTTGCCCCGGCGCGTCGGCTCCAGCGGCACGAAGAAGTTGCCCGAGGGCGGCATCACTTCGAGCTGCTGGCCGGCCTTGAGCACTTCGTTGGCGAAGGCCGAGAAACGACCGCCGGGCACGCGCTTGACCGCCACGCGCAGCTCGCCATCCTGCACTGCGCTGCAGATCGAATAGGAGCGGCGCACTTCCTCGTCATCGAGCTGGGTGCGCATGACCAGGTACTGGCCCTGGGTGAAACGGAACTCATCGCGCAGGTGCGCGGGCACGTCGAAGGCGATGGACACCGCGTCGCGGGTCTCCTGGCGCACTTGCTTGATGGTCAGGCTGTGAAACTGGCTCATGGCATTCTCCACGGCTCAAAGGCATTTGAAATAGTCGAACGGTTCCAGGCAGGCGCGGCAGCGGTACAGGGCCTTGCAGGCGGTGGAGCCGAACTGGCTGAGCAGTTCGGTATCGGCGCTGCCGCACTGCGGGCAACACACGCTGGGTGCCGCACCGCGCAGGTTGGCGCTGCCCTCGGGTGGGGCGATGCCGTAGGCGCGCAGCCGCTCACGGCCTTGCGCACTGATCCAGTCGGTGCTCCACGCCGGGGTGAGACGACGCTCCAGCGCCGGCTCCGCGAAGCCGGCCTGTTCCAGGGCCTGGCGAATGTCACTCTCGATCACCTCGGTGGCCGGGCAGCCGGAGTAGGTCGGGGTGACCACCAGGTGCAGGTGGCCGGCGCGCCAGTCGAGGTCGCGCACGACACCCAAGTCGACCACGCTGACTACCGGTACTTCCGGGTCCATCACCTCGGCCAGCACCGCCCAGGCCCGGCTCAGGTCGCCATCGCGCAAGGCCCTGGCGCCGCGGTCGCCGGCGATCAGCTCACCAGGTCGCATCGGGGTAGGCTCGCGGCAGAAACTGCATTTCAGCCAGCAGCAGGCCGAGGTGTTCGCTGTGCAGGCCCTTGCGCCCGTCCAGGTAGAAGTGGCTGGCGGCCTTGGGCAGGGGCAGGTCGACCGAGGCGAAGATGGCCGTGACGGTGTTCAGCCAGTGCTGGCCGATCCGCGCCGGGTCGGCGCCGATACCGGCATTGGCCAGCTGGACTTCGCCGTCGTTGGCCACGCTCAATTCGACCGTGAAGCGCCACAGTGTCGGGATGGCTTCGAGCATGCGCCGACGGCTTTCTTCAGTACCGCCGCCCAGGCGCTGCACCCACTCGCCGGAGCGGCGCAGGTGGTAGGTGACTTCTTTCAGGGCCTTGGCGGCGATGCCGGCGATGCGTTCATCGCTGGAGGCCGTGAGCCCTTCGAGCGTGGCGTGGTGCCAGGCGTCGTAGAGGAACTGCTTGAGCATGGTGACGGCGTAGTCGCCGTTGGGTTGCTCGACCAGCAGCAGGTTGCGGTAGGCGCGCTCGTCGCGGCGGAACGCCAGGGCATCGGCGTCGCGGCCGTCGTCCAGCAGTTCGGCGGCGTAGTCCAGCCAGTTACGCGCTTGGCCCACCAAGTCGAGGCCGACGTTCATCAGCGCCAGTTCTTCTTCCAGCGCCGGCGCCTTGCCGCACCACTCGCACAGGCGCTGGCCCTGGACCAGGGCGCTGTCGCCGAGCAGCAGCAGGTATTGGATGAGTGCTTGCTTGTGCATGGCGGGCCTCACATGTGTCCGACTTCGGCGGGCAGCTCGTAGAAGCTGGCATGGCGGTAGATCTTGTCGTCCGCCGGGGCGAACAGTGGGTCCTTCTCGTCGGGCGAAGAGGCGGTGATCAGCGCCGAGGGCACCACCCACAGGCTCACGCCTTCGCTGCGGCGGGTGTACAGCTCGCGGGCGTTCTCGATGGCCATGGCGGCGTCGGCGGCGTGCACGCTGCCGACGTGCTTGTGGTTCAGGCCGTGCTTGCTGCGCACGAATACTTCGTAGAGGGTCCAGTCAGACATGCTCGATCTCCGCATCGATGGCCGCTTCAGGCGGCGTTCTTGTTCTGTTGCTTGCGCGCATAGGCCACGGCGGCCTCGCGTACCCAGGCGCCGTCTTCGATGGCCTTGCGGCGGGTGGTGACGCGCTCCTGGTTGCATGGGCCGTTGCCCTTGAGCACCTCGTAGAACTCTTCCCACTGGATCTGGCCGAAGTCGTAATGGCCGCGTTCGGCGTTCCACCTGAGCTCAGGGTCGGGAGCGGTGCAGCCGAGCAGTTCCAGCTGTGGCACGGTCTGGTCGATGAAGCGCTGGCGCAGTTCATCGTTGCTCTGGCGCTTGATCTTCCAGGCCATGGACTGGGCGCTGTTGGGCGAATGTTCGTCGCTGGGGCCGAACATCATCAGCGCCGGCCACCACAGGCGGTCGATGGCGTCCTGGACCATGTCCTGCTGCGCCTGGGTGCCGTGGCGCATCATGGTCAGCAGCAGTTCGTAGCCCTGGCGCTGGTGGAAGCTTTCTTCCTTGCAGATGCGGATCATGGCGCGGGAGTAGGGGCCGTAGGAGGTGCGCTGCAGCACCACCTGGTTGACGATCGCCGCGCCGTCCACCAGCCAGCCCACCGCGCCCATGTCGGCCCAGCTCAGGGTCGGGTAGTTGAAGATGCTCGAGTACTTGGCCTTGCCGCTGTGCAGCTTGGCGATCTCTTCGTCGCGGTCGGCGCCAAGGGTTTCCATGGCGCTGTACAGGTACAGGCCGTGGCCGGCCTCGTCCTGGATCTTGGCCATCAACTGCAGCTTGCGCTTGAGCGAGGGGGCGCGAGTGACCCAGTTGCCTTCCGGGAGCATGCCGACGATCTCGGAATGGGCGTGCTGGGAAATCTGGCGGATGAGCGTCTGGCGGTAGGCCTCGGGCATCCAGTTCTTGGCTTCGATCTTGATCTCGGCGTCGATCTTCTCCTGGAAGGCGCGCTCTTCGGGCGACATCTCTTCCAGGGTCTTCAGGCGTTTGACGCCGGTTTCTACGAGCTGTGCGTACATGGTCGGGCTCCCGCTGATGGGCTGCTTGGGGCGTGGGTCATTTATAAGCGATACAAAACACAACATCAAACAGTATTTGATGTATCAAATGAGATTTGTGTATCGCTTTTTCAGTGCTCGACGGGGAGTCGAGGAGTGTTTGAGATCGAGCGCCGCCCGCGCGGCGCATCGCGGATGAATCCGCTCCTACATTTGTTGCAACGTACCGAACCTGTTAGGCCATGGTTGCCAGCCTTGGCGCTTGTCTTGGGACGAGCGGGGTGGCGGCAATGCCCACCAAAAAATTGCGTCGAGCGCACAAGGCTTACAACCATGGCCTATCAGGCATGGCCACGTTGCAATAGATGTAGGAGCGGATTCATCCGCGATGCGCCGCGCGGGCGGCGCTCTATCTAGAGCGCGCTGCCAGGCTTCCGTCTGGTACCCTGCCACCGCCACTCAGGTGTAAAAAGCCCAGGACGATGCCTGGGCTTTCGCAGAACGCTACCTGTCAGCTGGCCAGCCGCTTGTCATACACATGACAGGCCTTGCCTTCCGAGCGCTTCAGCGTGCCGCACGGCTGCAGCTGGATCTGCGTGCTGATGCCGATGTAGGTCTTGATCTGCTTCGCCAGTTCACCCACCACCTGCTTGCGCTGGCCCTCGTCGAGGTACTGGCTGTCGCTGCGCAGTTCAACATGCACCTCGACGCTGTCGAGATTGCCATTACGATACAGGTGAATCTCATACAGCTCGGAAAGCTGTTTTATCTTGAGTACCTGCTCCTCGATCTGCGTCGGGAACACATTGACCCCGCGTATGATCAGCATGTCGTCGCTGCGCCCGGTGATCTTGCCGATGCGCCGCATCGGTCGCGCCGTGCCCGGCAGCAGGCGGGTGAGGTCGCGGGTACGGTAGCGCACCATCGGCAACGCCTCCTTGCTCAGCGAGGTGAACACCAGCTCGCCGAGCTGGCCGTCCGGCAGCACCTGGCCTGTGACCGGGTCGATGATCTCGGGGTAGAAATGGTCTTCCCAGATGGTCGGGCCGTCCTTGGTCTCGATGCACTCCATGGCCACGCCCGGGCCCATGATTTCCGACAGCCCGTAGATATCCAGGGCGTCGATGCCCAGGCGCTGCTCGATGGCGCGGCGCAGTTCGTCGGTCCAGGGTTCGGCGCCGAAGATGCCCAGGCGCAACTTGAGGTCGTGCGGGTCGATACCCTGGCGCTCGATCTCATCGGCGAGGTTGAGCATGTACGAGGGGGTGACCATGATGATGTCCGGCTGGAAGTCGCGGATCAGCTGCACCTGCTTCTCGGTCTGGCCGCCGGACATGGGGATCACCGTGCAGCCCAGGCGCTCGGCGCCGTAGTGCGCGCCCAGGCCGCCGGTGAACAGGCCGTAGCCGTAGGAGACATGCACCTTGTCGCCGCGGCGCCCGCCGGCGGCGCGAATCGAGCGCGCCACCACGTTGGCCCAGGTGTCGATATCGTTCTGGGTGTAGCCGACCACCGTCGGCTTGCCGGTGGTGCCGCTGGAGGCGTGCAGGCGCACCACCTGGTCCTGGGGCACGGCAAACATGCCGTAGGGGTAGTTGTCGCGCAGGTCGTTCTTGCCGGTGAAGGGGAAGCGGGCCAGGTCCTCCAGCGATTTCAGGTCGTCGGGATGGGCGCCGCAGGCGTCGAAGCGCTGGCGGTACAGCGGCACATTGGCGTAGGCGTGGTTCAGGCTCCAGCGCAGGCGCTCCAGCTGGTGCTGGCGCAGTGCATCTAGGCTGGCGGTTTCCATCGGGTCGAGCAGGGCGCGGTCGGCATCGTGGTAGAGATTCATGGTTTCACTCGAGTTGTTCTTGTCGTGGGCCGGGGCCCTGAGTGTCATGGCAGGCAGCATACTGCCCGCGTCGCGTGGCGTCTCTGGCGGCTGATCAGAGGCGCTCGATCACCAGGGCGATGCCCTGGCCGACGCCGATGCACATGGTGCACAGGGCGTAACGGCCGCCGATCTGCTCCAGTTGGTGCAAGGCGGTGGTGACCAGGCGTGCGCCGCTCATGCCCAGCGGGTGGCCCAGGGCAATGGCGCCACCGTTGGGGTTGACCCGCGGATCGTCGTCGGTCAGGCCCAGCTCGCGCAGCACGGCCAGACCCTGGGCGGCAAAGGCTTCGTTGAGCTCGATCACGTCCATGTCGGCCAGCGCCAGGCCAGTCAGCTCCAGTACCTTGTGGGTCGCCGGCACCGGGCCGATGCCCATTAGGCGTGGTTCGACGCCCGCCACCGCCAGGCCGAGCACCCGGCCACGGGCCTTGAGGCCGTGGCGTTGCGCGGCCCGTGGGCTGGCCAGCAGCAGGGCGCAGGCGCCGTCATTGACCCCCGAGGCATTGCCGGCGGTGACGCTGCCGCCCTCACGGAACGGCGTGCCCAGGCGCGCCAGTTGTTCCAGGGTGGTGTCGCCTCGTGGATGTTCATCGTGCTCGACGCGTTTGGGCGGGCCTTTGCGCTGCGGGATCTCCACCGTGACGATCTCCTGGGCCAGACGACCATTGGCCTGGGCGGCGGCGGCCTTGAGCTGGCTGCGCAGGGCGAAGGCATCCTGGTCTTCGCGGGAGATGTCGAAGCGCTCGGCGACGTTCTCGGCGGTTTCGGGCATCGAATCGATGCCGTATTGCGCCTGCATCGACGGGTTGACGAAGCGCCAGCCGATGGTGGTGTCGAACAACTGCGCGCTGCGGCCAAAGGCCTGTTCCGACTTGCCCATGACGAAGGGTGCCCGCGACATCGACTCGACGCCGCCGGCCAGCATCAGCCCGGCTTCGCCGCAGCGCAGGGCGCGGGCGGCGTTGCCGATGGCGTCCAGGCCCGAGCCGCACAGGCGGTTGATCGTGGTGCCGGGCACCTCGATCGGCAGCCCGGCCAGCAGGCCGGCCATGCGCGCGACGTTGCGGTTGTCTTCGCCGGCCTGGTTGGCGCAGCCGAGGATCACATCGTCCAGCGCCGCCCAGTCCAGCCCGGGGTGGCGCGCCATCAGCGCCTTGATCGGCACCGCGGCAAGGTCGTCGGGGCGCACGCTCGACAGGGCGCCGCCGTAGCGGCCGATGGGGGTGCGCACGGCATCGATGATCAGCGCGTGGGGCAGGCTGGCGTCAGTCATTTGAAGTCTCCGGCGACAGCACGGTGCCGCGCACTTTGTAGGATTTGCCGTGGAACAGGGCGATCAGTTCGCCCTGCTGGTTCTCGATGCGCACGTCGTAGTTGCCGGTGCGGCCTTTGCGGCTCTGTTCGCTGGCGCTGGCCTGCAGGCGGTCGCCGAGCCGCGCCGGGGCCACATAGTCGATGCTGCAACCCAAGGCCACGGCCGCTTCATCGTAGCTGTTGCAGGCGAAGGCGAAGGCCGAATCGGCCAGGGCGAACAGGTAGCCGCCATGGCAGGTGCCGTGGCCCTGGATCATGTCGGCGCGCACGGTCATGCCCAGGCGGGCGCTGCCGGGGCCGGCTTCGAGCAGTTCGATGCCCAGGCCCTGGCTGGCGGCGTCACGGCCGAACATGGCCTCGGCGCAGGCGCGGGCCAATGAGTGTGCGGATTGATCAGCCATGCAGGCGGCCTCCTTCGGCGTGGGTGCGGCGCAGCAACAGGGACGGGCGATAACGTTCCTCGCCGTAGCTGCGTTGCAGGTTGTCGAGCACGTTCAGGGTGTAGTCGATGCCCAGTTGGTCGGCCCAGGCCAGCGGCCCGCGCGGGTAGTTGACCCCGGCGCGCATGGCCAGGTCGATGTCGCCGGGGGTGGCGACGCCTTGCAGTACGGCATCGGCGGCTTCGTTGGCGAGCATGGCCACGGTGCGCAGCACCACCAGGCCGGGCAGGTCCGCCACTGGGCAGGCGCTCAGGCCGGCCCGGGCAAGCAGGGCGACGGCCTGGTCCAGGGCCACGGCGCTGCATTCGGCGCCGTGGCTGATGGCCAGGCGCGGGGCGCTGGCGTAGTCCAGGGCCAGGTCCAGCTGCACCAGGTTGCGCAAGCCGTCCTCGCGGGCGCGCTGGCTGGCCAGGCGGCCATCGGACAACGCCAGGGTGGCATCTCCCACACGGAGCAGGCCGGGGCCGGCGCGTTCGGTGACGCCGACACCGTTGGCGCGCAAGCGCTCGACCAGGGGCTGCAGGGCACCCAGGTCACCTTCCACCGTGCAGCGTTCGACAGGCGTCTGGCTGGTCAATGTCGCGGGCTGTAGCCGTTCGGCACCCTCGGCGTAGTTATAAAAGCCCTGGCCGCTCTTGCGCCCGAGACGCCCGGCATCGACCAGCTCTTTCTGCACCAGCGACGGCTGAAAGCGGAAATCACCATAGAAGGCTTCGAACACCGAGCAGGTCACCGCGTAGTTGACGTCGTGACCGATCAGGTCGGTCAGCTCGAAGGCGCCCATGCGAAAGCCCCCGGCGTCGCGCAGCAGGGCATCGAGGGTGGCGCAGTCGGCGGCGCCTTCCTGCAGCAGGCGCAGGCTTTCGGCATAGAAGGGTCGGGCCACGCGGTTGACGATAAAGCCCGGCGTCGAGCGGGCATGCACCGGTTGCTTGCCCCAGGCCCGGGCGGTGTCGTAAAGCGTGGTCGCCAGGCTCGGCGCAGTGGCCAGCCCGGAGACGACCTCCACCAGCGCCATCAAGGGCGCCGGGTTGAAGAAGTGCATACCAATGACCCGTTCCGGGTGCTTGAGCCCGGCGGCGAGGCTGGTGATCGACAGCGAGGAAGTGTTGCTGGCCAGGATGCAGTCCGTGGCGCACAGGGCTTCAAGCCGACGCAGCAGGTCCTGTTTGACGGGCAGTTGTTCGACGATGGCTTCGATCACCAGATGGGCGTCGGCCAGGGCGTCGAGGCTGTCCACCGGTTGCAGCCGGTCGCGGATCGCGCTGCGGCTGTCAGGCGCAAGCTTGCCTTTTTCCACCTGCCGGCCGAGCAGGCGATCGATGCCTTCGATCGCCTGCTCGGCGGCGCCGGGGCGCGTATCGTAGAGACGCACGGGATGGCCGGCCTGGGCCGCCACCTGGGCGATGCCGGCCCCCATGGCGCCCGCGCCGATCACTGCCACGATGGAATTGCTGTCGAGTGCGGCCATGATCAGCGCCCCTTGAACACAGGTGTGCGTTTGTTCATGAAGGCGCTGACTCCCTCGCGGTAGTCCTCGCTGCGCCCGGCCAGGCGCTGGAGGTCGCGCTCCAGCTCCAGCTGTTCATCGAAGCGGTTGTCGAAACTCTGGTTGAGGGCACGCTTGATCAGGGCCAGGCCGTAGGTGGGCTGGGCCGCCAGGTGACGGGCCAGGCCGAGTGCTTCGTCGCGCAGCGCGGCATCGTCCACCACCCGGTGGATCAACCCCCATTGCTCGGCCTGCTCGGCGCTCAGGCGTTCGCCCAGCAGGGCCAGCGCCTTGGCCCGGGCCATGCCGACCAGTCTGGGCAGCAGCCAGGTGCCGCCGGAGTCCGGCACCAGGCCAATCTTGCAGAACGCCTGGATGAAGCTCGCCGAGCGTGCCGCCAGCACCAGGTCGCAGGCCAGTGGCAGGTTGGCGCCGGCACCGGCGGCCACGCCGTTGACCGCGCAGATCACCGGCAGCGGCAGGTCGCGCAGGCTGCGCACCAGCGGGTTGTAGAACTGTTCGATGGACTGGCCAAGGTCGGGCAGCTCGGCGCCGGGCGCGACATTGCGGTCGGCCAGGTCCTGGCCTGCGCAGAAGCCACGGCCTTCGCCGGTCAACAGCAGTACCCGGGCGCGTTCGCTGTGGCGTACCTGCTTCAAGGCCTCGCGCACCTCCAGGTGCATCGCGGTATTGAAGCTGTTGAGCTGCTCGGGCCGGTTGAGCGAGAGGAGGGCAACGCCGTCGTTGCCGATGGAAAACAGGATGTGCTGGAAAGACATGACTGGCTCGCTCCGTCAGTCGGTGGAAGGCTTACAGCCCTTGGAATCGGGCCGGGCGTTTTTCCTGGAAGGCGCGGATGCCTTCGTTGCGGTCGGCGGTGCCGGCCAGCAGGGTGAAGGCGTGGCGCTCGAAGCGCAGGCCGCTCGCCAGGTCCATGTCCTGGGCCTTGAGCAGCGCCTCCTTGGCCAGGCGCACCGCCAGCGGTGCCTTGGCGGCGATCGCTACGGCCACCTGCAGGGCACGCTCGACGGTGAGTTCGGGCTCGGTGACTTCACTGACCAGGCCGGCCTGCAGGGCATGGCGGGCGCCGATGGCCTCGCCGCCGAGGACCATCTGCATGGCCAGCGGCTTGCCCACGGCGCGCAGCAGGCGCTGGGTGCCGCCGGCGCCGGGGAGGATGCCGAGGTTGATTTCCGGCTGGCCGAAACGGGCGTCGCTGCCGGCGATGACGATATCGGCGCACATCACCAGTTCGCAGCCGCCGCCGAGGGCGAAGCCGTTGACGGCGGCGATCAGGGGTTTGCCGAAGCCGGCGATGCGCTGCCAGTGGGATACGCGTGGGTCGTCGAGGATGCCGACCAGGTCGCGCTCGGCCATTTCGTTGATATCGGCGCCGGCGGCGAAGGCCTTGCGGCTGCCGGTGATGACCACGGCACGGATCTGCGGATCCTGGTCGGCGGCATTCAGTTCTGCGGCCAGCTCTTCCAGCAGCGCTGTGTTCAGGGCGTTCAGGGCTTGCGGGCGGTGCAGGGTGATCAAACGGACACCGTCCGCCGGGGCCTGCACGATGAGGTTGCTTGGCATGGGGTACCTCGGGCTGCACGTTCGGCGCCGGCTGGGGCCGGCTTTTCTTGGAGTTGTTCGTGGTGCTGGGGCCAGTATATGTTCAATACGATACATAAAATCAATATAGAAATTGTAATTACGTATCTTGATGTGAGGCGAATTACGCTATCGCGGGGCAAGCCCGCTCCCACGCACCCTCGCTCTTACTATCATCCGAGGGAGCTGGCTTGCCCAGCGATGAAGTCTTCACAGGTCTGAAGCTTGGTGAAGAAAGCGATACACCGGCAAGGCATTGACTAAGTGATTTGATCTGATACAGGATCGCCAGGTCTTCTGAATCATATCGAGAGCCAGACCCATGCCCTGCTACCGCCTCGACGGCCTGACCCCCGTGGTCCATCCCAGCGCCTATGTACACCCCAGCGCCGTGCTGATCGGCGACGTGCTGGTCGGCGCAAACTGCTACATCGGCCCCTTGGCCTCGCTGCGCGGCGATTTCGGGCGAATCATCCTGGAAGAGGGCGCCAACCTGCAGGACACCTGCGTGATGCACGGTTTTCCCGGCGGCGACACGGTGGTCGAGCGCAACGGCCATATCGGCCATGGCGCCGTGCTGCACGGCTGCCGGATCGGCGAGGATGCCCTGGTCGGCATGAACGCGGTGGTCATGGACGCCGCGCATATCGCCCCGCGCTGCATCGTCGCCGCCACGGCTTTCGTCAAGGCCGGCTTCGAATGCCCACAGCAACACCTGGTGGTCGGCGCGCCGGCGCTGGCCAAGCGCCCGCTCAGCGACCAGGAACTGGCCTGGAAACAGCGCGGTACCGCCGAATACCACAGCCTTGCCCGGCGTTGCCTGAGCGCACTGGTGGAATGCCCGCCATTGACCGCGCCGGAGCAGGACCGCCCGCGCATGGGCGACTCCGGCTTCAGGCCCAAGGCCGAGGGCGGTGCATGAGCCTTGCGCGGTCGCGGCAGGCAGGTATAGTCGAGGCTTTAGCCGCGCCTCGTTCCCCCATGAGCAGCCTTGCCCCCCTGAATCACCTGATCACCCGTTTCCAGGAGCAGACGCCGATCCGCGCCAGCTCCCTGATCATCACCCTCTACGGCGATGCCATCGAACCCCATGGCGGCACGGTCTGGCTGGGCAGCCTGATCAACCTGCTGGAGCCGATGGGCATCAACGAGCGGCTGATCCGCACCTCGATCTTCCGCCTGACCAAGGAAGGCTGGCTGACCGCCGAAAAGGTCGGCCGGCGCAGCTACTACAGCCTCACCGGCACTGGCCGGCGGCGTTTCGAAAAAGCCTTCAAGCGCGTCTACAGCGCCAGCCTGCCGGCCTGGAACGGCGCCTGGACCCTGGTGCTGCTGGCCCAGCTCGATGCCACCAAGCGCAAGGCCGTGCGTGAAGAGCTCGAGTGGCAAGGCTTCGGCGTCATGGGCGCGAACCTGCTGGGCTGCCCGCGCACCGACCGTGCCGACCTCGCTGCGACCCTGCGCGAGCAGGATGCCGAGGACGACTGCATCGTCTTCGAGACCCACGCCCAGGAAGTGCTGGCCTCCAAGGCCCTGCGCGCCCAGGTGCGGGAAAGCTGGAACATCGAGGAACTGGGCCAGCACTATAGCGAGTTCATCCGTCTGTTCCGCCCGTTGTGGCAGGCGATGAAGGACCTGGATGCGCCGAGTCCGCAGGACTGCTTCCTGGCGCGTACGCTGCTGATCCACGAGTACCGCCGCCTGCTGCTGCGTGATCCGCAGTTGCCGGACGAGCTGTTGCCGGGGGATTGGGAAGGGCGCGCGGCGCGGCAGCTGTGCCGCAACCTGTACCGGCTGGTGCAGGGCAGGGCGGAGGAGTATCTGGCCAGTGCGTTGGAGACGGCGGATGGGCCGTTGCCGGATGCCAACGAGAGTTACTATCGACGCTTCGGCGGGCTTGGCTGAGTGAAAGGAGTGGGCAAGCCCTCTTGTGCGAAGAGGGCGTGCAGATTGTCAGATGACAAAGAACCCATGGGTTCCGTCACGCCCCAACTGATCCACCAACCCGAACTCCCAATCCAGATACCCCTGCATCGCTTCGCGCGGGTTATCCGTACCCTCGTATGGCCGCCGATAACGATCGATGCGTGGCGCGCCCAGGCGCTGCTCGCCTTGTTCGGTCGGCAGCCCGGCGGCGTTCCAGGCGCTGTTGCCGCCCTCGAGCACGAACACCGGCTTGCCGCTCAGGGCCGCCACCTCCGGCGCGGCATAGCGCGCCAGTTGGCTCGAGCCGCAGGTCAGGACGAAGTGCCGTGCTCCGGACAATGACGCCAGCACGTCCTTCAGCTGACTGCGCAGCGCCCATACCGCACCGGGAATATGCTGCCTGACATGGTTGGCGCTGGTGGTGAAGTCCAGCACCTGGGTACCCGGTTCTGATAGCCAGTTGGCGAGGAGGGTGGGGCTGATGGTCTCGGCCTGGGGTGGCGCCGGCACGGGCGCGACCCAGGCACCGGGTTCCTTGAAGTCGCCCGGTGACAACCCATCGAGCACCGCCACCGCCCAGCCCATCTGCGCCAGCCACGATGCGCTCATGTTGGCGCGCACGCCGTCGTCGTCCACCAGCACCAGGCGCGCGCCGCGCACACTGGCGACATGGTCGGTCTCCTGCACCAGTTGGCCACCGGGCGTGGAGCGGGCGCCGGGCAGGTGGCCCAGGGCAAACTCCTCGGGCGTGCGCACATCGAACAGGTAGGTGGTGCGCTGCGCTTCGGCCTGCCATTGGCGCAGGCCTGCCAGATCGATGCGTGCCACACCGGCGCGGTCGGCCACCTGGCGGGCGCGTTGCGCGGCGCTGTCGCGGGTGGTGGCGGTCACTGCGCGGAAACGGCGCGACTGGCCCTGTTCCAGTCCCTGTCCGGCAAGGGTCCAGCCGATGGTGCCGTTGCGCAGGGCCGCCACCGGGTTGGGGATGCCGGCATTGACCAGCGACTGGGTGCCGATGATGCTGCGGGTCCGCCCGGCGCAGTTGACGATCACCCGCGTATTCGGATCGGGGGCCAGCTCCGCCACGCGCAGCACCAGTTCGGCGCCGGGCACGCTGATGCCGCCGGGGATGCTCATGGTCTGGTACTCGTCGAAGCGGCGGGCATCCAGCACCACCACATCGGCGTTGGCGTCGAGCAGCGCCTTGACCTCTTCGGCCGCCAGCGACGGCGTATGGCGCTCGGCCTCCACCAGCTCGCCGAAGGCCTTGCTCGGCACGTTGACGTCGCGGAACAACTCGCCACCTGCTTCTCGCCAACCGGCGAGGCCACCGTCGAGCAGCGCCACGTCGGTGTAGCCCAGGGCGAGCAGGCGCTGCGCGGCGGTCGACGCCAGCCCTTCGCCGTCGTCGTAGACGGTGATAGGCGTGTCGCGCCGTGGCACTCGGGCGTAGATCTCCAGCTCCAGCCGCGACAGCGGCACATTGGCGGCGAACAGCGGATGGGCCTGGGCGAACGGGTCTTCCTCGCGGACATCGAGCAAGGCCAGCTCCTGGCCGGCGAGGAGGGCGGCGCGGATAGCGTGGAAGGTGCGACGGGTGGCCTGGCTCATGCGCGGTTCTCTTTCGACAGATCCCAGAGGTTGGGCAGGTGGCTGTTGGAATAGCCGGAAATAAAGGGTTGTTCTTCACCCTCGGCGCTGTACACCGCACGCCGCACGGCGCCGATGTTGGCGCCGTAGACATGGATGCTGATGGACGTACGGTCGGCATGGGCATTGCGCACCTGGTGCAGGTCGCCGATGCGCGGCGACACCGCGATCACCTGGCCGGGCGCGAGCCGCTCGGCCGGGCCCTCCGGCTGCGGGGCTCCGTGCGCCAGGGCATAGCCCTGGCTGATTTCGCTGCCGCGCAGCATGCCGATCAGCCCCCAGGTGCGGTGGTCGTGCACGGGGGTTTCCTGCCCTGGCCCCCAGACGAAACTGACGATGGAGAACCGCTGGCCGGAGTCGGCGTGCAGCAGGTACTGCTGGTAGCGCTCCGGGCTGGGCCGGGCGTAGTCGTCCGGCAGCCAGTCGTCGACACTGACCAGGTCGCGCAGCAGCCGCGCGCCGTGGTCGAGCAGGCGCGGCTCGTCCGGCGCCTGGGCGAGAAGGTCGGCCAGCTCGCCGATGAAGCTGCGTAGCCGTCCGAGGTTGGGCGTTTGAGACATGGGTTCCCTCGATGTCCGTCAGGTTAGGCAGCGGGGGGCGCTACCGTGGCGAGGAAAAAGGTATTATTCTTTTTGCGTATTTTTCCACATATTTATTATGCGAATTAAGAATGAAGATAGATGATATCGATGCATTCGTGGCCGTCATCCGCAGCCAGTCCATCAGCCAGGCGGCCGAATCGCTGCGCCTGACCCAGCCGGCCATCACCCGCCGGGTGCAGAACTTCGAGGAAGCCCTCGGCGTCAGCCTGCTGGATCGCAACACCAAACCGTTGAAACCCACGCCCATGGGCATGCGCGTCTACGAGCAGTGCCGGGCGGTGCTGCGCGAGATGGACGCGCTGCGCGAACTGGTGCTCAGCGACGCCTTGCCCAGCGGCGCCCTGCGCCTGGGGGTGCCGCAGACCATCGGCGACGTGGTGCTGCTCGACGCCCTCAGCCAGCTCAAGGCGCTGTATCCCGACCTGCAGACCCAGGTCGCCACCGGTTGGGGCAGCCACCTGCTGGGCAAGATGGAGAACGGCGAGCTGGACGCGGTGGCGGCGCTGTTCCCGGCCGGCAAGGTGTTCCCCGACGGCATCGTCGGTCGGTCGTTGGCGCGCATGGACCTGGTGGTGGTGGCTGCCCGCGGCGAGGTGGGCAAGCGCAGTTGCAAGCTTGCCGACTGCTACCAGCGTGGCTGGGTGCTCAACCCCGACGGCTGTGGTTTCCGTGCCGGTCTGCAGCGGGCGTTGAACGACGAAGGGCTGTCGCTGAGGATCAACCTGGAAACCTTCGGGACCGAGTTGCAACTGGGCTTGATCGCCAATGGCCTGGGCTTTGGCCTGGTGCCACGGCCGTTGCTGGACAACAGCCGCCACCGCGAGCGCCTGGACATCGTGCAGGTGAGTGATTTCAAGCCGGTGATTGACTTGTGGCTGATCCATCCGCGGTTTCTCGGCAACCTGCAGGCGCCGGTGGCGTTGTTTGGCGAGACCGTGGCGCAGCGGGTGGCGAATCAGGGGTGAGGTTTTGGGCGGTTGTTTTTTGGCTTTTGATCGCGTTTAGGCGAAGAGGTGCCTGGCGATAGCCTTGTAGCGCCTATGAAATCGAGCGCTGCAAGTGTAGCGGCGGACACCTGTCGGCCATCACCCGATCAGAAGCCCTGCATCATAAAATTAAAAATATAATTTATATAACAACTATCAATAAATGCACTTTTTGTATATTAGGTTAGAAGCAGATCGAATTTCACGGCACTTTTTAAGATCGATAGCATAAGGATCAAGCCAGGCACCGGCGGGCTTGATCGACACTCCCGCTGTGGCCAGCAATCAATGGATCGGCCTTGAGCGAGGAGATGGAATGTCCCGGCAAAGCAACACACTTGTCCCCGCCACGGCCCTGCTGACCCTGTTGCGCTGGCAGGGTTGGCGTAACATTGGCCTGCGCCTGATCAGCCCGTTGCTGTTGCTGGTGGCGTGGGAACTTGCCTCGCGCAGCGGCCTGTTGCCGCCGCGAATCATCGCCGCGCCCAGCGCCATCGGCGACACCCTCTGGCAGATGATCGTCAGCGGCGAGCTGGCCGGGCATTTGTGGGTATCCCTCAAGCGTGCCCTGAGCGGCCTGGCCATCGGGGTCAGCGTCGGCACGCTGCTGGCGTTGCTCGCAGGCCTTTCGCGGCGTGGCGAACTCGCCATCGACTCGCCGGTGCAGATGCTGCGCACCTTGCCTTTCCTGGCCATCGTGCCGCTGTTCATCCTCTGGTTCGGCGTGGGCGAAACGCCCAAGATCGCCCTGATTGCCCTGGGCACCACCTTCCCGGTGTACCTCACCCTGTTCTCCGGCATCCGTGGCGTCGACCCCAAGCTGGTGGAGGCCGGGCAGCTGTTCGGCCTGGGGCGCCTGGGGCTGGTCTGGCACGTGATCCTGCCCGGCGCGCTGCCGGCGTTCTTCGTCGGCCTGCGCTACGCCTTCGGCATCAGCTGGCTGGGCCTGGTGGTGGTCGAGCAGATCAACGCCAGCGCCGGGCTGGGCTATCTGGTCAACGACGCCCGCGACTTCATGCGCACCGACGTCATCGTCATCTGCCTGATCGTCTACAGCGTGCTGGGCCTGTCCATCGACGCCCTCGTGCGCTTGTTCGAACGCCTGGCCCTGGCCTGGCGCCCCACCTTCATAAGGAACTGATCATGGAAGTCGCACTGCAACGCCTGCGCCCGCCGGTGCGGGTGCGCGGGCTCACGCGCAGGTTCCAGGGCCACACGGTGCTCGATGGCCTGGACCTGGACCTGGCGCCCGGCGAGTTCGTCGCCTTGCTCGGCCGCAGCGGCTCGGGCAAGACCACCTTGCTGCGGGCGCTGGCCGGCCTGGACCGGGTGGAGGCGGGCACGCTGGAGGTGCCCGGCGTGCATGCGGCGGTGTTCCAGGAGCCGCGGCTGATGCCCTGGAAGCGGGCCTGGCGCAACGTTCTCCTGGGCCTGAGGGGCGCCGAGCCAAAAGCGCGTGCCCTGGCGGCGCTGCGTGAAGTGGGCCTGGCGCACCGCACCGAGGCCTGGCCGGGCACCCTGTCCGGTGGCGAGGCCCAGCGCGTGGCCCTGGCCCGTGCACTGGTGCGCGAGCCGCAATTGCTGCTGCTCGACGAGCCGTTCGCCGCGCTGGACGCCTTGACGCGCATGCGCATGCACCAGTTGATCCTCGAACTGTGGCGCACCCACCAGCCATCGGTGCTGCTGGTCACTCACGACGTCGACGAAGCCCTGCTGCTGGCCGACCGGGTCGTGGTGCTGGACGCCGGGCGCATCGCCGAGCAGATCCCGATTCGCCTGCCGCGCCACCGCGAGGTGGCCAGCCGTGGCTTCCAGGCGCTGCGCCAACACCTGCTGGCCCTGCTCGGCGTCGAAGCGCCTGCGCCCAGCCATGCCCATTCCCTCGCACGGACCGCCCACCGATGAGCTTCGACTTGCATAGCGCCGCCAAGGCGGCCGACCTCGATTCGCCGGCCTTCGCCGACTTGCTGGCCCACCTGAGCGACGAATTCGCCGCCAGCGCCGCCGAGCACGATCGCCAAGGCAGCTTCCCCCACGCCAACCTGCGGCGCCTGCATGAACATGGCCTGCTGGCCCTGACCGTGCCGCGCCGCCTGGGTGGCAGCGAAGCGACGCTGGCCCAGGCCCGGCGGGTGATCGCCGCCGTGGCCCGGGGCGAGCCGTCCACCGCCCTGGTGCTGGTGATGCAGTACCTGCAGCACGCGCGCCTGCAACAGAACCAGGCCTGGCCCGAGCACCTGCGCCTGCGCCTGGCCCGCGAGGCGGTGGCGGACGGCGCGCTGGTCAACGCCCTGCGCGTGGAGCCGGAGCTGGGCACCCCGGCCCGGGGCGGGCTGCCGGGCACCGTCGCCCGGCAGGTGACCGAGGGCTGGCGGATCAGCGGGCGCAAGATCTACTCAACCGGCATCCCCGGCCTGACCTGGTTGGCAGTATGGGCGCGCAGCGACGAGGAAGAGCCTCGGGTCGGCACCTGGCTGGTGCATCGCGACACACCGGGCATCCGCATCGAGGAAACCTGGGACCACCTGGGCATGCGTGCCACTTGCAGCCACGACGTGATCTTCGATGATGTACTGGTGCCCGCCGAGCACGCCGTGGATATCCTCCCGGCGCGCCAGCCACGCCCGTCCGAACTCGATCACAACGGCGTGCTGTGGCTGGCCGTGCTGCTGTCGAGCATCTACGACGGCGTCGCCCGTGCCGCCCGCGACTGGCTGGTGGGCTGGCTGGCCGGGCGCACTCCGGCCAATCTCGGCGCGCCGCTGTCGAGCCTGCCGCGTTTCCAGGAACTGGTGGGGCGCATCGACGCCTTGCTGCTGTCCAACCGGGTCCTGCTCGACGCCGCCGCCGAAGGGCGCATCCCGGCGAGCGAGGCCACCCAGGTCAAGTACCTGGTCACCACCCAGGCCATCAGCGCGGTCGAATTGGCCGTCGAAGCGATCGGCAACCCGGCGCTGGCCCGGGGCAACCCGCTAGAGCGGCATTACCGCGATGTGCTGTGCAGCCGTATCCACACCCCGCAGAACGACGCGGTGCTCGGCGCCGCCGGCCGCGCGGCGTTTGCCTTGCCCAGCCGTGGCGGCCAGGCATGAGCGGCGTGCGCATCGCCAGTCAGCTGGACGCGCGGTTCAACGCGTTGCTGGCCGCCGCCGTGCCAGGCGTGGAAATCCTGGCGCTGCCCAGGGGCGTGCCCCATGGGCTGCCGGACGATGTTCGGGTCCTGCTGGCCGCGCCCGACCCTGGCCTGCGTGATGCCGTTGCGCCGCCCTCGGGCTGGCCGTTCGGGCTCGGTTTCGTGCAACTGGTCAGCTCCGGCATCGACTACTTTCCCGGTTGGTTGCTCGAGCCGGTGCCTGTGGCCAGTGCTCGCGGGGTAACGGCGGACAGCCTGGCCGAGTTCGCCCTGGCGGCGATGTTCGCCGCCGCCAAGCAACTGCCGCAGCTGTGGATCGACGAGCCCGGGCAATGGCAGCCACGTCCGCTGGCCTCGCTGGCCGGTAGCACCTTGGCGATCTACGGTTTCGGGCGAATCGGCCAGGCCCTGGCGCGCAAGGCCCTGGCCCTGGACATCGAGGTGATCGCCCTGCGGCGCTCGGCCAGGCCGTTCGAGGTGGCCGGCGTACGGGGCGTGGCCAGTGTCGAGGAACTGTTCGCCTGCGCCGATCACCTGGTACTGGCGGCACCGGCCGACCCGTCGACCCGGCATGTCGTCGATCGCCGTAGCCTCGCTCACGCCAAGCCTGGTCTGCACCTGATAAATGTCGCCCGTGGCGCCTTGGTGGACCAGGACGCCTTGCTCGATGCCCTGGACAGCGGTCAGTTGGCCCTGGCCAGCCTCGATGTCACCGAGCCCGAGCCGTTGCCGGCCGGGCACCGGCTGTACGGCCATCCCAAGGTCCGGCTGAGCCCCCATACCTCGGCCAACACGCCGCAGGTGTACCGCAACCTCGCCGCGCTGCTGGCGCGCAACCTCGAACATTTTCGCAGCGGACGACCGCTGGAGAACCTGCTGGCCCAAGGAGAGACCGCATGAGCGCCAGGCTGAGCCGCCTACCCACCGCCTATTCATTGCCCCGCGACGGCCACACCGTGCATCGCTGGCAGGACCCGCCCCAGCAACCGACCCACGAGGCCGAGCGCCTGCTGCGCAAGCAACGCCTGGCCGGCTCGTTCCGGCTGTTTGCCCGGCATGGTTTCAACATGGGCGGCGCCGGCCATATCACCGTGCGCGACCCCCAGTTCCCCGATCACTTCTGGGTCAATCCGGTGGGCGTGTACTTCGGCCATATCCGCGTCAATGACCTGCTGTTGGTGAATCCTCGGGGCGAGATCGTCGAAGGGCAGGGCGCGTTGAACCTCGCCGCCTTCGCCATCCACGCGGCGCTGCACGAGGCGCGCCCGGACGTGGTGGCCGCCGCCCATGCCCATTCGTTGTACGGCAAGGCCTGGTCGAGCCTGGGACGCCTGCTCGACCCGCTGACCCAGGACGCCTGCGCCTTTCATGGCAAGCACGCGCTGTTCGACAACTTCACCGGGGTGGTGCTGGAGGCCAGCGAGGGCGCGCGCATCGCCGCCACGCTGGGGCCGGACAAGGTCGCGCTGATCTTGCAGAACCATGGGCTGCTGACCGTCGGGCGTACGGTGGAAGCGGCGGTGTGGCGCTTCATCGCCCTGGACAACGCCGCCCACGCGCAGCTACTGGCCGAGGCCGCCGGCACGCCACGGCCGATCCCGGCGGCGGTGGCCGAGCACACGGCGCGCCAGGTCGGTACCGAGTTCGGCGGCTGGTTCAGCTTCCAGCCGTACTGGGACCGCCTGCTGCGCGACGAACCTGATTTTCTCGACTGAGTGCAAGGAGGCGCCATGAATCGCCGTCGTTTTCTGCAGTACAGCGCCCTGGGCGGGCTCGCCTGCGCGGTGCCCGGCGCCTTTGCCCGCGACTGGCAAGGGCTGACTCTGGGCGTGGCCACCTACAAGGGCGCCGCGCCGACCTTCTTCGAACAGGCCGGCATCGAGCGCCCACCGTATGGCGTGAAATACGCCGAGTTCAATGGCGGCAACCTCGGTTTCGAGGCGCTGGTCAGCGGTACCCTGGACCTGGCGCCGATGAGCGAGATCCCGCCGATCTTCGGTATCCGCAACCAGGCGCCGGTCAGGCTCATCGCCGTGCTGACCGGTGATGTCAACAACCAGGCCTTCATCGTGCCCAAGGGGTCGACGATGCAATCGCTGGCCGAGCTGCCGGGCAAGCGGGTCGGTTACATCCGCTCCACGTCGTCGCACTACCTGCTGCTGCGCGGCCTCAAGGATCAGGGCCTGACCCTGGCGGACATCCAGCCCCTGGCGCTGACGCCCCAGGATGGCTTCGCCGCGTTCCAGAACGGCAACCTGGATGTCTGGGTGACCTTTGGCTACTTCATCCAGCTGGCCGAGCTGCGCAGCGGTGCGCGGGTGCTGCGCACCGGGCAGGGCTACCTGTCGGGCAATTACGTGATCGCCGCCAACCGGCGGGCGATCGAGGATCCGCTCAAGCGCGCGGCGATCGAGGACTATGTGCGCCGCGAATACCGCAGCTGGCAATGGGTGCAGCACCACCCCGAGGCGTGGGCGGCGCGATGCGAGCAGGTGCTGGGCATCCCCCGGGAAGTGTTCATTGCCCAGTACAAGGCCCAGAGCGGGCCGCGGGTGCTGCAGGCGGTGGACGATGCCGCGGTGCGGTCGCAGCAGGACGTGGCCGACACCTTCCACGCCGCCGGCGTACTGCCCCAGCGCCTGGACGTGGCGCCGTTGTGGGATCGCAGTTTCAGCTGGACAGAGTGATTCATGCGGCCCCCCGCAGGGCCGTGCCTGGTGAAAAGGACTTCCATGCCTAGCTCAACTCGATACGCCTGGTTGCCGCTGGCACTGGCCTGCAGCACCGCGCTGGCCGATGTCGCGCCCTCGACCCGCGCCCTGCATGAGCGCCTGATCGTGCTCGACAGCCACCTGGACACGCCCATGCAACTGGCCCGACCCGGCTGGGACATCGGGCAGCGCCACCGCTATGCCGACGATCTGTCCCAGGTCGACCTGCCGCGCATGCGCGACGGTGGCCTGGACGGCGGATTCTTCGCCATCTTCACCCCCCAGGGTCCGCTCACCCCCGAGGGACGCACCCAGGCCAGCGAACATGGCCTGGCGGTGATCACCCGCATCCGCGACATGGTCGCCGCCCGGCCGGACGCGTTCGCCCTGGCCACGCGGGCGCAGGAGGTGCCGGCGATCGTCGCCTTAGGGCGGCGGGTGGTGCTGATCAGCATGGAAAACGCCGAACCGCTGGCGGCCGACCCCGGCCGGCTGGCCACCTACCATCGTCTGGGCCTGGTGCATGCGCAGAACAACGATTTCGCCGATTCGGCCACTGCCTTGCCGCACTGGCATGGGCTGAGCCCGGCCGGCCGCGAGCTGGTGCAGGCAGCCAACCGCCTGGGGATCCTGATCGATGTGTCCCATGCCTCCGATGCGGTGTTCGATCAGGTGTTGGCGTTGTCCCGTGCCCCGGTGATCGCCTCGCATTCCGGCGCCCGGGCCATCGGCCCGCATCCGCGCAATCTCGATGATGAACGTTTGCGCCAGCTTGCTGCCGGGGGCGGGGTGGTGCAGGTCAACACCTACGCCAGCGACCTGGTGCCGCGTGCGCCGAATCCCGCCCGGGACAAGGCCCTGGCACCGCTGTACCGGGAGTTCCGCTTGGCGGCCAGCCTGCCGCCAGCGCAGGTGGCGGACCTGGCCCGGCGCATACGCGAGGTCGAGGCCCGGTATCCGCTGCCGGCAACCAGCCTGGACGACTTCATGACGCATCTGCTGCACATCCTTGACGTAGTCGGGCCACGGCATGTCGGCATCGGCGCGGATTGGGATGGCGGCGGCGGGGTGGCGGGGCTGCGCGATGTCAGCGATTTGCCGGAGATCACTGCTCGGTTGTTGGCGGCGGGGTACAGCGAGCAGGACCTGGTGGATATCTGGGGTGGGAACCTGTTGCGCGTTATGGAACAGGCGCAGGCTGATCGGTGAGGGGGATGTTGAATCGTATCGAGGCCGGATGGTGTTAGACGATAAGGTTTTGTAGCGTCTATCAGATCGAGCGCCGCCCGCGCGGCGCATCGCGGATGAATCCGCTCCTACATTTGTTGCAACGTACCGAACCTGTCAGGCCATGGTTGCCAGCCTTGGTGGATGTCTTGAGACGAGCGGGGCGGCGGCAATGCCCACCGAAAAATCGCGTCGAGCGCACAAGGCTAACAACCATGGCCTATCAGGCATGGCCACGTTGCAACAAATGTAGGAGCGGATTCATCCGCGATGCGCCGCGTGGGCGGCGCTCGATCTCACAGGCGCCTCAACGTGCCCGTCGACCAATGGTGTTTCAAAATAATTATGCGTTTTGTGCAGTATGCAAAGCTTTAGACATTACACATTTTAATATTTGCATATGCTCAAAATGTATTTCTCTTATCCCATCCCGCTCTCTAGGATGGCTCCACATAGAGCGTTTTCGTAGCTTGATAACATCAAGCCATAACTGAAAGCGATAACCGTGGACCAGGGAGAGTGCCCGCGATGCCATTGACCAGACGACAGCTCATTGCCCGTATCGGTGTGGTCGGCGGCCTGCAGGCTGCCACGGCGGCCCTGGGCCTGTTTGGCACGTCGGGGTCGGCACGGGCCAGCCAGGAGAACTACGCCGCGTTGCCACTGGCCCGTGTAGGGCAGGGCGCCACTGTCACCGTGGTCGGCGCCGGCATCGGCGGCCTGGTGGCGGCCTACGAGCTGCGCAAGGCCGGTTTCGCCGTCACCCTGCTGGAAGCCCGCGAACGGGTAGGTGGGCGCAACTGGACCGTGCGCCGGGGGGATCGGGTCGCGTTCACCGATGGCAGCGTGCAGACCGTCGCGTTCGACGAGGGTTTCTACCTCAACGCCGGCCCCGGCCGCCTGCCCAGCCACCACCAGCTGATGCTCGGCTATTGCCGCGAGATAGGAGTGGAGCTTGAGGTGCTGGTCAACACCAGCCGCAACGCCCTGGTGCGTCCCGACCTCGACCAGCCGCCGATGCAGATCCGCCAGGCGGTCAACGACAGCCGTGGGCACCTGGCCGAACTGCTGGCCAAGGCCGTCGACCGCCAGGCCCTGGACCAGGAACTGAGCCTGGACGACCGGCGCAACCTGCTGGGCTTCCTGCGCACCTGGGGCGACCTGTCGGAGAAACTCGAGTACCTGGGCTCGGCGCGCTCGGGCTACAAGGTCTGGCCCGGGGCCGGCGACCAGCAGGCCCTGCGCAACGACCCGCTGCCCCTGCGTACCCTGCTCAACCCGGCCCTGGGCACGGCACTGATGATCGACGAGTACCCGGAGTTCTCGCCGACCATGTTCCAGCCGGTGGGCGGCATGGACCGTATTCCCCTGGCCTTCCAGCGCCACCTGCAGGATGTTCTGCGCCTGGGGGCCGAGGTGGGCTCGATCCGCAATTTCGACGATCGGGTGGAGATCGGTTACCAGCAGCAGGGTAAGCCACAGCGCATCACCAGCGACTATGCGGTGATCGCCTTGCCGCTGCCGCTGCTGGCCAAGCTCGACAGCAACTTCAGCGCCCAGGTGCGCCAGGCGATCGCCGCCGTGCAATTCGGCCATGCCAACAAGGTGGCCTGGCAGTCCCGCCGGTTCTGGGAGACCGACTACCAGATCTACGGCGGCCTGTCGTTCATCAATCAGGCGTCTTCCGGCCTGTGGTACCCCAGCGGTGGCTTCAACCAGGCCGAGGGCATTCTCGTCGCCGCCTACAACAACGGCGAGACTGCCCGCCAGTTCGCCGACAAGTCGGTCGCCGAGCAGATCGCCCTGTCGCGCCAGGCCGTGGAGCTGCTGCACCCCGGTCACGGCCACGAACTGCGCAAGCCGTTGGTGGTGGACTGGGGGCGCATACCCCACAGCCTCGGCCCGTGGATCAGCCACCCGCTGGCCGACGCCGACTACGACCTGCTCAACCAGGCCCAGGGGCGGGTGCACCTGACCAGCGACGCGCTGGCCCACAGCGGCATCGGCATCTGGCAGGAGACCGCCGCCGGCGCCGCCCGGCGGGTGGTGCGCAACCTGTGCGAGCGTGCCCAGGGCACCGCGCAGGCCCGGCAGACCGCCTGAACAATACACAACGAAAACCATCTGCCAGGTAGCGGACCTCCGAGGCTGGCGCCTACACATCAGTGGAGCTTCGCCATGCCTTTCAAGCACGCCCTTCTGGGGTTGGGGGTCCTGTTCGCCGCGGCCAGCCAGGCCGCCGATATCGAGCGCGTCCCCTCGACCTATCCCAACTCGCCGATCCTGCAGTCGGCGACCCTGCCGCCGGGCACGGCGCTGACCTTCGTCTCGGGGATCCTGCCCGACCCGGCCGACCCCAAGGCGGCCAAGGATGAGCTGCGCGCCAGTGGCGACACCGAGGCGCAGACCGTGGCGGTGCTGCGCAAGGTCGAAGCCGCCCTGGCGCCGCGCGGGCTCGACCTGGGCGATGTGGTGCAGCTGCGGGTGTACCTGGTCGGCGACCCGCAACTGCAGGGGCGCATGGACTTCGACGGCCTGCAGCGCGGCTTCCGCCAGTTCTTCGGCAGTGAGCGCCAGCCGTTGAAACCGACTCGCACCACGGTGCAGGTGGCCGGGCTGGTATTGCCCGGCGCCCTGATCGAAGTCGAGGCGGTCGCCGCCAAGGCCCGTTGAGCCCCCGAACCCGAGAGCGGCGGCCGGGCCATGGCCGCCACAAGGAATATCCGCAGATGCCCAAGACCTTCAAGCTTTCCCCCGTGGCCACCGCCCTGGCCCTGAGCCTGGCCGGCGAGGCCATCGCCGCCGAAGACCCGGCGCTGTCCACCGTGGTGGTGACCGGCGTGCGTGGCAGCCAGCAGCGCACCGTGACCGACAGCCCGGTGCCGGTGGACGTGATCTCCGGCGAACAACTGCGCACCAGCGGCCAGAACGGCCTCAAGGACATGCTCACGCGCCTGCTGCCCTCGTTCAACGCGCCGACCATCAACGGTGGCGGCACCGCCTTCCTGGTGCGCGGCATCAGCATGCGCGGCCTGGGCGGCGACCAGGTGCTGATCCTGGTCAACGGCAAGCGCCGGCACAACACGGCGATGATCAACAACAACGCGCGGGTCGGCACGGCCGCGGTACCGGTGGACCTGGACCTGATTCCCACCGCGGCGATCGAGCGCATCGAGGTGCTGCGCGACGGCGCGGCGGCGCAGTACGGCTCCGACGCCATCGCCGGGGTGATCAACATCATCCTCAAGCAGGACGCCGAGGGCATCACCTCCGACAGTTCCGTCGGCCAGTACTATGCCGGGGACGGCACCAGCGGCCATGAGGCGGCCAACGCCGGCTTCGGCCTGGGCGACGGTGGTTTTCTCAACCTGTCGTTCGACGCCAAGGTACAGGAACCCTACGACCGCGCCGGCGCCGTGCGCGGCAACTTCACCACCCTGGCCAACGGCCAGCCCGACCCGCGCCTGAGCGAACGCCACGGCTGGGGCGAGGAATACGGCCTGGGCCGCGACCGCACCTACAGCGGCGCCTACAACCTGGAACTGCCCCTGGGCGAGGAACTGAAGCTGTATTCGTTCTCCACCCTCAGCTACCGCGACGGCAAGAAGGTCCTCGGCCACCGCGCGCCCACCGACATCACCGCCACCAACTGGCTGGCCAACCCGCCTTATCCGAAGGGCGGCCAGGCCACCCGCGAAGTGGAGGAGACCGACTACCAGTTGCTCGCCGGTCTCAAGGGCCTGGCCGCCGAGTGGGATTGGGACCTGTCGACCACCTATGGCCGCGACAAGGCCAAGCTGTACACCGACAACAACCTCAACCTGTCCAACGACCCGTTGCTGAGCCAGCGCCGCTTTCACCTCACCGACGAGATCTTCGACCAGTGGACCACCAACCTGGACTTCAGCCGGGCCCTGGACATTGGCTGGAGCAGCCCGCTGGAAACCTCGTTCGGCGTCGAGTACCGCTGGGAGAAGTACCAACTCACCGAGGGCGAACCCAATTCCTACAACTATGGCGACTACGTCATCCCCAGCGGCCCGCTGGCCGGACGGCGTCCGGACCCCGGCCTGTTCTCGGTCAACGGCACCACGCCGGAGGATGCCGGGCAGATGATCCGCCATAGCGGTGCGGCCTACGTCGACTTTGGCCTCAACCTCACCCCGCAGTGGTACAGCGCCTTCGCCCTGCGCTACGAGCGCTACAACCAGGAGGTCGGCGAGACCGTCAGCGGCAAGTTCACCACCCGCTACGAGTTCGCCCCGGGTTATGCGGTGCGCGCGGCGGTGAGCAATGGTTTCCGTGCGCCGTCGCTGGCGCAGAACGTGTTCTCTTCGACCAGCTCGGTGACGATCTTTGGCGCCGGCGGCAGCACCAGTACCGCACGCAC
Source organism: Pseudomonas sp. CCOS 191 (assembly GCF_001007005.1). Classification (NCBI taxonomy): domain Bacteria; kingdom Pseudomonadati; phylum Pseudomonadota; class Gammaproteobacteria; order Pseudomonadales; family Pseudomonadaceae; genus Pseudomonas; species Pseudomonas sp. CCOS 191. The sequence continues at coordinate 3,026,830 of NZ_LN847264.1, read as the reverse complement.
CAAGCAGATGCGCCCCGGCTCGCCAGAGGCCATCGCCCTCGGCGCCCAGACCCTGGAACCGGAGAAATCGCGCAACTACAGCCTGGGCTTCACCGCCGAGCCCACCGAGCGCCTGCGCCTGACTGCCGACTTCTACCTGATCGACATCGACGACCGCATCCTGCAGACCGGCGTGCTCACCGGGCCTGCGGTGTCGCAAATCCTGGTGGCCAACGGCCTGTCGCCTGACTTGTCCGGGCAGTACTTCGCCAACGCCGCGGACACCCGCACCAAGGGCGTCGACCTGGTGGCCGAGTACCGTCAGCCGCTCGCCGAGTACGGCACCGTGCGCTGGAGCCTGGCCTACAACCGCAACAAGACCACCATCCGTGACCTGGCCGACACCCCGGCGAGCCTGTCGAGCCTCGGCGCAGGGTACGTGCTGTTCGACCGCCAGCAGCAGATCGACCTGACCAAGGCCACGCCCAAGGACAAGTGGATCCTCAACAGCAACTACAAAGTCGATGATTGGACGGTGAACCTGACCCTCACTCGCTACGGCGAGTACACCGAAGGCTCGAACATCCCGGCCAACGACCGCACCTACGGCGCCAAGTGGATCACCGACATCGACGTGGCCTACGACCTCACCCAGAACATCACGGTGGCGCTGGGGGCCAACAACCTGTTCGACAAGTACCCGGACAAGATCGGCATCGTGCCCTGGGCCGGGACCTACGAGTACGGGATGTTCTCGCCCTATGGGCTGGGTGGGGGTTACTACTACGGCCGCGTGAGCCTGGCGTTCTGATGAGTCATTTATTCAGTGGGCGTCACATGCTGACGGGATTGCTGTGCCTGGTACTGGGGGGCGTTCACGCGGACGAAACCCTGCACGTCTCCAGCCAGAAGAACTCGCTGCAGGTGCTGCTGCAGGCCGCCGGCGAGCTCGACGATGTGCCGTACCCCCTGGAGTTCGCCGCCTTCGGCGCCGCCGCACCCACCGCCGAAGCCCTGGCGGCCGGCGCGGTGGATATCGGCACCCTGGGCACCGCGCCGTTCGTGTTCGCCACCGCGGCCGGCGCCGGGCTCAAGACCGTCGGGGTGGTGCGCCTGCAGGTGACGCCCACGGCGGTGGCGATCGTCGTGCCCGAAGCGTCGGCGCTAAGCGACGCGGCGTCGCTGGCGGGCCGGCGCATCACCACCACCCGCGGATCCATCGGCCATTACCTGGCGCTGGCAGCGTTGCGCGCCACTGGCCACAGCGGTCGCGACGCCACCTTCGTGTTTCTCCAACCAGGCGAGTCACGCAGCCTGCTGGCCAACGGCGGCGCCGACGCCTGGGCCACCTGGGACCCGTACACCAGCATGCTCCAGCTCGAAGGCGGCACGCGGGTGCTGGTCAGTGGCGAAGGCCTGTTCGCCGGCAACATGCTGCTGGTGGCCAACCCGGCGGCGATCCGCGACAAGCCGGCGCAACTGCGGGATTTCCTGCGCCGGGTTGGCCGCGCCTGGGACTGGGCCAACGCCCATGTCGAGCAGTTTTCGGTGATCCAGGCCCGCCAGAGCGGGCTGCCGCTGGAGGTGCACCTACGCTCGAACCGCTTTTCGCAGCCACGCAGGGTGGCGGTGGACGACGCGCTGGTCAGGGACTTGGCCGACACCGCCCGGCTGTACCAGGACGAGGGGGTGATCGGCCCGGGCTTCGTTGCCGAACAACAGCTGGACAAGCAGTTCAATGAAGCATCGGAAGTTCAGTGAAAGTTATCCGCGGCGCGTAACTTAAGTTGTAATTTTTATAATGTTCATGCGCATTGCTGATAATGGCTGAAGTTGTTCAGTAATATTTTGAAAAAAGTTTTGAGGCTAGAGAAAAACGATATTTCACAAGTGCTTGCCGCTTGTTGAAGATGGCCTGGCGACCATCGAAAGTCGCCGGTTAGCCGCCACTCACAGGTGCAGTCAAACCGTTCAGGAATAGGCGAGGGAGTGTTCATGCTGACGATTACCACGGTCGAGGAATTGACCGCCGCACAGTTAGACGATGTGATTCACGCCCGCACACTGGGCATCCTGATCAAAGGCTTCGCACCCGCCGATACCGTGGCCCTGGCCCTGGAGCGCCTGAGTCATCACGAACTGCGTGGTGCCTTCAGCGAGCAGACCGAGTTCGTGCGCCTGGGCAAGGCCTACATCGAGATCAGGGACGAGGCCAGCCGCGCCGAGTACCACGGCCAGGCCATCGCCAATATTCGCAAGATCCGCAGCGCCTTCGGCCCGCTGGCATCGCCCATCGACCATTTGCGCCTGCTGCTCGACGAGGTCTGGCCCAAAGGGGCGCGGCTGCTGGATGTGAACGGGCGCAAGTGCTTCGTCGGCATCGCCCGCTTCCAGGGCAACAACGTCGACCTCACGCCGCATACCGACGACCTGGCCCGCAATGCCCCGGCCGACCACCAGCCGCGGCTGCTCACCCAGCTGTCGACCAACATCTACCTGCAGATCCCCGAGGACGGCGGCGAGCTGGAGATCTGGAACCTGCACCCCGACGAGGCCGAGTACGAACGCCTGCGTGGCCAGCGCGCCTACGGTATCGAGCGCCACCTGCTGCCGCCACCAGACCTGGTGGTCAAGCCCGAGGCGGGTGACCTGATCTTTCTCAACCCACGGTTGATCCACGCGGTGCGCCCCTCGGCCACCAGCACCCGGGTCACCCTCGGCGTATTCATCGGTTATTTCGGCGACGACCAGCCTTTGGCCTACTGGAGCTAAGCAACATGAGCAATGTGGAAGCGATCAACCTCAAAGCCTATTTCAACAAGGGCGGCGAAGAGCTGGACTTCACCGGCAAGCGCTGCGTGCTGGCGGTCAGCGTGGGCCAGGAATACCACGAGGAGCAGAAACTCAGCTCCACCGTGCACCTGATCAACAAGTCCGGCTTCAGCCAGGTGAAGGTGGTGGTGGCCGACACCTTGCAGCGCCACAACAAGCACGGCAAGTCGCCGGGCGAGGCGCTGTCGGCGTCGATTCGCGATGGTGACGCGTGGCTGGCGCGCAACCGCAAGTACCTGGCCGGATTGGAGGCGCCGGTAAGCATCAGCCGCTGGAACCAGGAGCTGGCCTCGGACCGTTACGCCGAGCTGCGCCAGCAGGTGAACCAGCTTTATCGTGAAAGCGAGGACCTGCGCGGCGCCATCGAAGCGACCATCGGCGTGTTCATCGAGCGTCTGCGCTTGCGTGACCCCGAGGCGGACCTGGAGCGCGCCGCCGCCCAGTGCCGCGAGTACATCCTCGAGGAAGTGCCGATCATCCTGCCGCAGTGGGCCGAGCAGGGGTTCGACTACGTGATCTACCCGCAGCAGATGACCGACGCCATGGCGACCGCCCGGCGCCTGCTGGTTGAGCCTCACGCGCCAGATCGCGTGCACTGGCTGCCATTGAAGTTCAAGAAACGCGGCATCCCGATTCCCTTCACCCTGCCAGGGGTGGTGCATCCGGCCTGGGCCGCCAGCGCCATTGCCATCTGACCTTTAGCCACGCAGGCCCCACGCCACACGGACGATGGCCTTCACACTGAAATCCGGAACAGGAGTTTCCATGGGCGTTTTTGCGCAACAGCAACGCAAATGGTGGGCTTTGCTCGGTGTGAGCATCGCCAGTTTTCTCGGCTGCGTCGACTTCACCATCGTCAACACCGCGCTGCCGGCGTTGCAGGCCGACCTCGGCGCCTCGGTGGGCAGCCTGCAATGGGTGATCAACGGCTTCATCCTGGCGTTGTCCAGCAGCATGGTGCTGGTGGGCAGGCTGGCCGACCTGAAAGGCCGCCGGCGGGTACTCAACCTCGGGCTCACGGTCTTCGGGCTGGCCTCGCTGGCGGCAGGGCTGGCCAGCACCATCGATACGCTGGTGGCCGCGCGGATCGCCCAGGGCCTGGCCTGCGCGGTGCTGTACACCGCGTCGGGGGCGATCGTCGCGGCCACCTTCGCCAGCGAGGAGCAGGGCAAGGCGTTCGGCGTGCTGTTCGGTGTCAATGGCATCGGCCTGGCGGCGGGGCCGGTGTTGGGTGGGCTGATTACCAGCGCCTTTGGCTGGCAATGGATCTTTCTGGTCAACGTGCCGTTCGTGCTGCTCAGCCTGGCGATCATCGCCGTGGCGGCGGACGAGTCGCGGACTGGCGAGGACGGCGCGCGGCTCGACTGGCTGGGGGCGGCGTTACTGCTGCTGGGTTTGCCGAGCCTGGTGCTGGCCATCGTCCAGGGCGCGGACTGGGGCTGGACCTCGGCCAGTACCTTGGGCCTGCTGGGGGTGGCGCTGCTTGCCCTGCTGGCTTTCGTCGCGGTCGAATTGCGGGTCGCCGCGCCGATCATCGACCTGCGCCTGTTCGCCAACCGCCGTTTCGTCGCGGCGGTCACCGCCAGCTTCGGCCTGGCGGTGTTCTATTGCGTGGCATTTTTCGTGATGCCGTTGTACCTGGCGTTGATCCGTGGTGAGAGCGTGCAGGCCAGCGGCCTGCTGTTGCTGCCGACCACCCTCGGCGTGGCGTTGCTGTCGCCGTGGGTGGGGCGCCTGGTGGACCGCAAGGGCCCGGCATTGCTGGTGCAGGCCGGGTTGCTGCTGTTCGTGCTGTCCGCCGTGCTGCAGGCGGCATTCGGCGAGCAGACTTCGTTGCTGCACCTGCTCGGCGCCTTCGCGGTGATGGGGCTGGGCTGGGCGTGCATCCTCGGGCCTTCGACGGTGCTGGGGATCTCCTCCGTGCCGCAGCAGGTGAGTTCGGTGGCCATGGGCTCGCTGATGACCCTGCACAATGTCGGCGGTGGGCTTGGCCTCGCGGTCGGGGTGGGGCTGTACCGGGCGGTGGCGGCCGATACCTTGTCCGGCGCCACGGGCGTACCTGCGCAGACCGCTTGGCTGGCCAGGGCGGCGGCGGCGCCGGAACAGGGCGCGGCCCTGCTGGGCGAGCACCTGGGGCAGGCCAGCGACGTCCTGCAGGGCTGGGTGCGTGCCGCGTTTCTCGACGGCTACCAGGCGTTGATGGTGTTCCTCGCCGTCAGCCTGTTGCTGGTCTGGGGCGCGGTGACCCTGCTGCTGCGCACGACAAAAGCGCCGGTGCCTGCCCAGGAGCCCAGCCATGGCAAGGCGTGACGGCCGCCTGCGACTGGGGGCTTTTCTCTCCGGCGCCGGCGCCCACGCTGGCAGTTGGCGACATCCGCAGGCCGACGCCGATGCCTCGATCAACTTCGAGCGCTATCGACAGTACGCCCAGACCCTCGAGCGCGGCTGTTTCGACGCGCTGTTCCTCAACGATAACGTCGCCGTCGGCGAGCTGGATCCACGGGTGCTGCGCAGCAGCGCCTACAGCCTGCGCTGGGACCCACTGACCCTGCTGCCGGCACTGGCGGTGGTGACCCGCCACCTTGGCTTGATCGCCACCGCCAACACCAGCTTCAACGAACCGTACAACATCGCCCGCACCTTCGCGTCCCTCGATCACCTGTCCGCTGGTCGGGCCGGCTGGAACCTGGTCACCGGATTGATCGGCGGCGAGAACTTCAACCACGCGGCGCACGTGTCCCATGCCGATCGCTATGCCCGTGCCGGGGAGTTCTTCGACGTGGTCACCGGGCTTTGGGACAGCTGGGCGGACGATGCCTTCCCGCTGGACAAGGCCTCCGGCACCTGGCTGGAGCCCGCGCGGATGCAGGTGCTCGACCACCAGGGCGAGCATTTTCGCGTGCGTGGCCCGTTGAATGCGCCACGGCCATTGCAGGGCTGGCCGGTGATCGCCCAGGCCGGCTCCTCTGAAGCCGGAAGAGCGTTGGCGGCGCGCAGCGCCGAACTGGTGTTCACCGCCCAGCAGACCTTGACCGAAGGCCGGGCATTCTATGCGGACATCCACCAGCGCCTGGCCCTGGCCGGTCGGCCGCCGCAATCATTGCTGGTGTTGCCGGGCCTGGCGCCCGTGGTGGGGCGCACGGCCAGCGAAGCGCAGGAGAAGCACGAGCAACTGCAGGCGCTGGTAGATCCGGAGGCGGCGCTCAAGGCCCTGTCGTTCCTGCTGGATATCGGCATCGACCTGGAGCGGCTGCCTGCGGATGCCCCGGTTGTGCTGCCGGACCCGCTGCCACTGACCGAGCGGCACAGGAGCCGCCAACAGCTGGTGGTGGACCTGATCCGCCGCGAACGGCCCACCGCCAGGCAACTGCTGGCCAGGCTCGGCGCGGGCGGACATCGGTTGCTTGTGGGCACACCCGGGCAGATCGTCGAGGAGATGGCCTGCTGGTTCGAGGAAGGGGCGGCGGATGGCTTCAACCTGCTGTTTACCCATCTGCCAGGCGGGCTGGATGATTTTGTCGGGCAGGTGGTGCCGGAGTTGCAGCGGGTGGGGTTGTTCCGGCGCGGGTATGAGGGGCGTACGTTGCGGGAGAACCTGGGGTTGCGGTATGTGCCGAACCGGCATTTTCTCACCTAAACACAGGGGCACTTTTTTCATCGCGTGTTGACGGGCAAGTGTCAGACGATGGCTATTTTGCGTTCTCAAGATCGAGCGCCGCCCGCGCGGCGCATCGCTGGCAAGCCAGCTCCCACATCTGTTTCGGGCCAGTCTGTCCTGTGAAGTTGCTGCTGTCCGCCTTGGTGCATGTCTTGAGACAAGTGGGACGCCAGTGGTGCCCACGCTGAGACCGCGTCGTACCCACAAGGCGTACAGCCGCGGCGCTGCAGGCATTACTGGCCCGAAACAGATGTGGGAGCTGGCTTGCCGGCGATGCGCCGCGCGGGCGGCGCTCGGTCTCACAGGCACTGCAACTACAACGTCGAGCACCTTGAAAGCAATGTCTCCCACAGGGAGTGGCGATCACTTCAACCCCGCTGATCGAAGAAATGCCCCATCAACTGCAACAACGGCCGGCGTCGGTTCTTCACCGCGAACTCCCATTCATGCGTCTGCGACGGCGCATGGCCGAGCTCATGCTCGCCCAGCAGCTTCTGTACCTTGGCCAGGCGGTACCAAGGCACCGAGGGGAAGGCATGGTGGACGATGTGCAGGTTGAAGTTGAGGATCACGAAGCGCGACCACAGCGGCAGGCTCTTGCAGTCGTGGGACACGCCGTCCTGCTCCCAGAACTGCAGGCGATCGGCATCGCGGGCGAGCAGCGGGGCCTCGGCGTGGTGCGGCAGGTTGAGCAGCTCGACCATGAAGAACAGGAACACCCAGGTGATCAGGTAGAACAGCACCAGGTCCAGCAGGTGCCCCAGGCTCCAGGCCAGCACGGCCGCCGCCAGGTAGCCGGCCAGGTACAGGCGGGCGAAGCGGATCTCCTTGAGGATCCGTGGCGAACTGTCGCCCTTGGCCTTGGCGATGAAGGGCGCGCGCCAGTTGAGCAGGAAGTGGTTGGCGGCGATCATCGGGATCCAGTGCTTCCAGACGAACTCCAGGGTGCGCTCCTGCTTCTTGGTCATCACCGAGAAACGCTCGATCATGCCGCGGTTCTCCGGGTCGTTCAGCGGGTGCGCGGTCCAGGTGTGGTGGGCCATGTGGAAACGCCGGCGGACCAGGAACGGCAGGGCGATCAGCCAGCCGTTGCAGTGGCCGATGAAGTCGTTGAACCGGCGGTTGGCCGAGGCGGCGCCGTGGGTTGCCTCGTGCATGATCAGGTAGAGCTGCACGGTGGCCAGACCTGCCAGCGCCAGGCCCAGCAACTGCAGGGCGGTGGAGTCGGCGAGCCAGAGGTTCCAGGCCACCACCACCAGCAGCAGGTCGACGACCCACAACATCACGGTCCAGGGTTCCCGGGCGCCGTCGGGGATCTGTTTTCTTACACTAAGCCATTGGTCCTTGGTCACTTGCTGAAACTCCGATCGATTAGCTGGCGGCCCGGGAAGCCGGGGCCGCGGGAAGGCTGCAGAGGTTGTTGGCCAGGTGCGCGTAGGCCAGGTCGAAGCGGGCGATGTCGTCATCGAAACCGTGGCTGCGCGGCGCCACGGCGAAGTCCTGGAACACCAGCTGGATGCAGTCGTAGCGGCTGCCGTTCTCCAGGTGCCAGGCCGGCAGGTAGGCGGTGATCGCAAAGCCCAGGCGGCGCAGGCTGGCCAGCAGCTCCAGCTTGTCGGCCAGGATCACCAGGCCGACGTACTCGGCCTGGGAATACTGACGCAGCAGCGCGCCCAGCTCGGTCAGCACGGCATGGGTCGAGACGTAACGGCCGCATTGGCCCGACAGCATCAGCGCGGCGGCCTGCGGGTCGTGGCTGTAGCTGAGCTGGCCATGGCGTTCGGCGCCGGTCGGGCCGCTGAGGTAGGTGTCCGGGTAGCTGCCGGGGGCAACGGCAAGCTGCAGGGCGGGGTAGAGCAGCCTGCGGATATAGTCGGCGGCGCGGGTGGTCACGTACCAGGGGGCGACATGGGCGAAGCCGGCCTGGGGTACGGGGTGGATGGCGGTCAGGTGATACTCGCGCAGGCCATCGACCTTGTCCGGGCCGCCGTCATGGCCCACCAGCACGGCGGGGCGGATCTTCTTCATGACGCCGTGGCTGGCGATGTTGCGGGTAATGTAGAAGCCCAGCTCCATGGGCGCTGGCCGGTGCGTCTCGAAACCGAGGCGGACCAGGCTGGAGATGGCGCCGGTCCTGCGCGCGTCAGGGTGAATCACACCGTGGCACACCTCCCACGACTGGTTCCACGGGCGGCGGGCGATGCAGCAGCAACCGGCCAGGTTGCCCTCGGCCTCGGCGACGAACCACTGCTGTTGCCCGCTGCTCATCGAGTAGCGGATGTAGGAGGAGCTCTGGCAGGGGTGGGTGGTCTGCCCATAGACCTGCTGGAACAGCGCGGCGAGGGCTTCGATATCGGTGGGGTTGGCTGGGCGATAGCGCAGTGTTTCGGTTTCCGGCAACGGCGCAACGGCCGTTTGCGGCGAACGGGTCGCAGTCATGACGCACCTTTTGTCTTTATTGAAGGCGAACGAAGGCAGTGACCGCCCAGGGCAGGTCACGGGCACGTGTCGGTTTTGGCGCTGCGGTCAGTGGCGGGGATGTCGTCGGTTGACGGCGAAGCAGGCGGGGGCGAGCAAAAGGCACGGCAGGGCGGGTTTGAACGGAGCGTCATCCGTGAGCATGGCCATTACGCAACTCCTGTACATGGCGGGGTTCTTGTCCGAGGCAAACAGAAATCCTTCCCGTTGCCAGGAAACGGACTATAGAGCCACGCCATGGGCTGTCAAACGCGCACGGAGGGTCGCCTGCGCGGCGGCCCGTATGGGTAGGCCAAGGGGCGGATCAGCCCGCCCCCGGTTTTTCGGCACGCCAGCTTCAAGGGTTGCGCTTTGTAGGCACAGGCTTACATGCAAACGCCCGTAATGAAGACTCGGCGTTCAGCTATCGCTGCCCTTGGGAAGGGCGATGATGCGTACCGGTTCGGCTTTTCCCAGGCCCGGCGCAGGCACGCGCAGAGGCTGGCCGGCAGTGCTGTAGACCTGGGTGCGAGTGGCCAGCCCGTCGACCAGGGCGCCTTGCAACGGTTGCCTGGTCGGTGGCTTGCCACGGGCCTTGAGATCGGCGATCACCTCGTCGACCAAGGCATCGATCTGCGTGCTGTCCCGGTGGTGGGCGGTGGTGATCAGGTGCGCGGTGTCGCCCGAGGTGGCCAGGCAATGGCGTTTCCATACGTTGGCCGAGGGGCAGGGGAACACCACGGTGATCGAGTTGGGATTGCGCCAGGCGTCGATCCCCGCCGCCCGCAGTCGGTCCACCGCATGCTGGGCCAGGTCCAGGCAGCGCTGAATACGTTCACGCCAGTCGTCCATGGAGCGGCTGCGCAGGGCGGCCCACATCATCAGTGGCGTGTGGCCGTTGCGCGAGCCGCTGATGGTCTGGTCGCGGGCGCTGATGTAGTCGACCTCCACCGAGATGCGTTCGACGTTGGCGCGCCGCGCCACGACGATGCCGCAGGGCATCGGCGAGCCGATCATCTTGTGCCCCGAGACGCAGATCGAGTCGATGCCGTCGGCGAACGAGTAGGGTTCGGGAGCATCGACGAAGGGCAGGATCATGCCGCTGAGTGCCGCATCGGCATGCAGGTAGTAGTCCTCCCGGCGGATGCCGGCCTGGGCCAGGCGTTGCTGGATGACGGCGATGTTGTCAGTGGCGCCGCGCAAGGTGGTGCCGATGTTGGCGAAGATGATCGGGTGGCGCTCGCCGTCGGCCGCGATCCGTGCGATCAGGTCGTCGTAGTCCATCTCGCCATTGGCCTGGGACGCCACCACCTGGGCCTTGATGCGCAGCAGGCGGACGATCTTGGCCACCGAGTAGTGGGTGTCCTGGGAGTAGTAGAGCGTGGCGTCGGGGAACAGCTCGCGGGCCAGGTAGCAGCCGAACATGTTGCCTTCGGTGCCGCCGTTGGTGACGTAGCCCCAGCTGTCCTCGAAGGGGATGTGGAACAGTTCGGCGAAGAAGCGCATCACCTCGCGCTCGAAGTCGAAGGAATTGAGCAGGTAGTTGCTGTACTCGTTCCAGTCGCCGCAGTTGTTGATGGAAAAGCGCATGAAACGGTGCAGCAGGCTGTAGTCGAAGTCGGCGGATTCGGGGTAGCCGACATTGAAGTACTGGTGGGTGAGGCAGTAGCGCCAGAACGCCTCGAGACGTGTGTGGTCGGCAGGTGAGAATGTCATGTCCAGCTCCATGGAGCGCGCCCGGCCGACCAGGGCCGGGCGCGTTGCGGGTGAAAGTCCTTGTCGGTGGCCGTGTCGGGCTCAGGCGGCCAGGGTGGCGCCGCCGTCGACCACGATGTCCTGCAGGGTCACGTGGCCGGCCTGCTCGGAAGCGAGGAACAGCACCACATGGGCGATGTCGTCGGGCGTGGCGATCTTGCCCAGGGGCACGCCGAGCTTGAACTGCTGTGGCAGGCCGTCGATCAACTGCCGTTCCGCCGCCGGATCACCCAGCATGCCGGCCAGCATCGGCGTGCGCGTCGAGCCCGGCGAGACCACGTTGCAGCGCACGCCATAGGGCGCAAGCTCCAGGCCCACGCAGTGGCTGAGGCTGACCAGCGCGGCCTTGGAGGCGCAGTAGGCGGCCATGTTCAGGCGCGGCACATGGGCGGCGTTGGAGGCGACGTTGACGATGGCGCCGCGGCGCTGGCGGCGGAACACCGGGGTCCACTGGCGCATCAGGTAGAACGGCGCGCTGGCATTGACGTCGAGGCAACGCTGCCAGTCCTCGCAGGACACCTCGTCGCTGAGCCCGAGCCGCAGCACACCGGCCACATTGACCAGCACATCGAGATACTGCGCCTGTTCCTTGAGCCGGTCGCAGACCCGTTGCACGTCGGCCGGGTCGGTCAGGTCGACATGCATCAGCGGGAACGGCACGTCGGCCTCCTCGCAATCCAGGCCAATGACCTCGGCGCCTTCCTCGACAAAGCGCTGCGCCACGCAGCGGCCGATGCCGCTGGCGGCACCGGTGACCAGCACGCGCCGGCCAGTGAAGCGGGCCATGGCCATCAGGCGGCCCCCCGCGCTTGCACCAGCGACCACCAGCCATCCAGGGTCGGCGCGTTGGCCAGCTCCTCGAAGCTGACGGCGATGCCGCGCTGCTTGAGCTCGGCGGCCAGTTTCATCACCTGCAGCGAGTCGAGGCCGTAGAAGATCAGGCTTTCCTGGGGATCGAGCTCGCTGTCGTCCTCGATCATCTGGCGCACTCGACCGTGCAGCCAGTCACGGGTGGTCACGCCCGCAGGCTGGGTCAGCAGGGTGGCGGTGTCGGTGACATGGCCGCAGCGGGTGGCCACGTACTTCAGGGCCAGGCGGTGCTCCTCCTCGGAGAAATCGGCCACCGCGTCGCCCACCAGGAAGGCCTGGATATCGTTCATGAAGGCGTCGGCGGCGGTGATCATGCAGCCGATATGGGCATACACGCCGCCGATCAGCAGTTGGTCTCGCTGCCAGCCGCGCATGCGTTCGAGCAGGTCGGAGCGCTGGAAGGCGCTGTAGCGCCACTTGGTCAGCACGGTATCGCCCGGCTGCGGCGAAAGCGCGTCGATGATCGGTTGCTGTTCGGGGCTGGCCGCGGGCAGCCCCGGGCCCCACATGGCGTTGAGCAGGGCGCGATCCTCGGGCGGCTGTTCATGGGGCTGGGCGGTGTAGACCACCGGGATGCCCTGCGCGCGAGCCCACTGGATCAGCCGCGACAGGTTGTCCACCAGCGCGGTGAGCAGGGCGCCGTCCGGCTGGTAGAAGCGCAGGAAATAGCGCTGCATGTCGTGGATCAGCAGCACGGCGCGGGCCGGGTCGGGTTGCCAGGTGGTCTTGTTGGCCGGGTAGCTGGCCGGTTGCGGCATGGGATAGTCGTGGATGGTTGGAATGGTCATGTCGGGTCCTTGGACGGTCAGGCGGTCGGGGCGACGGCGAGCAGCGCGCGCAGTTGCTTCTTGTCGATCTTGCCCACCGCGGTCAGCGGCATGGCGTCGATCAGCCGGATCCGGTCCGGGAGCTTGTATTCGGCGATGCCCAGGCCCATGAGGTGGCGGCGCAGGGCGATCGGCTTGAGTTGCGGGTTGCGCGAGACGATGAAGGCGCAGCTCTTCTCGCCGAGCAGTTCGTCGGGCAGTGCCACCAGGGCGGCGTGGGTCACGTCGGGGTGCATGACGATCAGGTTCTCGATCTCCTCCGAGGCGACCTTCTCGCCGCCGCGGTTGATCTGGTCCTTGACCCGCCCGACGACCCGCAGGTTGCCGTCGGCGCTGCGCTGGACGATGTCGCCGGAGTGGTAGAAACCGTCCTGGTCGAACACCTGGGCGTTGTGCTCGGGGCTTTTGTAGTAGCCGCAGAAGGTATAGGGGCCGCGGGTGGCGAGCATGCCCGGCTCGCCGTCGGCGACCGGTTGGCCCTGCTCGTCGAGGATGCGCACCTCGTCCAGCTCGCTGATCGGCCGGCCCTGGGTGGTGAATACCTGTTCGTCGCTGTCATCCAGGCGGGTGTAGTTGACCAGGCCCTCGGCCATGCCGAATACCTGCTGCAGCTTGCAGCCCAGCACCTCGGGAACCTGGTGCGCCAAGGCCTCGGCGAAACTGGCGCCACCGACCTGCAACAGGCGCAGGCTGCGCAGTTTGGCGGCGTGCCCGGGGGCGGCCTGCAGCCACAGGGCCACGGCGCTGGGCACCAGGGCGGCCATGGTCACGGCATGGCGTTCGATCAGGGCGAAGCAGTGCAACGGCTCCGGGTTGGCCGCCATGACGATGCAGCCGCCGGCGTGCAGCACGCCCAGGCCACCGGGGGAGCTGAGGGTGTAGTTGTGCGCCGCCGGCAGCGCGCAGAGGAAGCGCGTGTCGCTGTCGAGGGCGCAGATCTGCGCGCTGGCCCGCACGCTGTAGGCGTAGTCGTTGTGGGTGCGCGGGATCAGTTTGGGGGTGCCGGTGCTGCCACCGGACAGCTGGAACAACGCCACCTCGCCGGACGGACTGGGTGCGTAGTGGGTGCCGCGCACATCGGCGCTGGCGCTCCAGTCGTCGAGGGCATCGAGCATCAGCGTCAGCTTCGGGCGCAGGCCTTCCTTGGCCAGGTCGTCGAGGAACGCGTCATTGCGGAATACCTCATGCTCCGCCGAAGCGATCAGCAGGGCCGGCTGGATCTGCCGGGCAAAGGCGCCCAGCTCGTGCTGGCGGTGGCTGTACAGCGCATTGACCGGGGCGATGCCGGCCTTGAGCAGGGCGAACAGCACGATGTAGAACTCGGCGACGTTGGGCAACTGCACCAGCGCAGTGTCGCCCTGGCCCAGGCCGTGGGCGGCCAGGCGCGATGCCAGGTTGGAGGCACGGCGGTCCAGTTCGCCGTAGCTGATGCGGCGTTCGCCGCAGAGGATCGCCGGGGCTTGTGGCTGCACGGCGGCGCGGGCGATCAGCAACTGGCTGAGTGGCTGGTCGTTCCAGTAGCCGGCGGCGCGATAGCGCTGCGCCCGGTCCGCGGGCCAGGGGGTGAATTCGATGGTCATGGGCATCTCGGAAAGCGGGTTTGAGGTCAATGGTCCAGGCCACAGGCACGCAGCATGGTGCCGAGCTTGGTCTGCACTTCGTTCCATTCGCTGTCGGGGCTGGAGGCCTCGACGATGCCGGCGCCGGCGAACAGGCGCACGCGCTGGCCGCTGAAGGTGCCGCAGCGGATGGTCACCACCCACTCGCCGTTGCCCTGGGCGTCGCACCAACCGACCATGCCGGTGAACAGGCCACGCTCGAAGGGCTCGACGAAGCGGATCAATTGCCGGGCGCGCTCGGTGGGGTAACCGCAGACGGCGGGGGTCGGGTGCAGGCGGCAGGCCAGTTGCAGGGCGTCGATATCGGCCGAGGCCAGGTCGCCCTCGATGCGCGTGGACAGGTGCCACAACGCGGCGGTGCTGATCAGCGAGGGCCGCTCGGGGACCTGCAGGCGGCTGCACAATTCGCCGACGCGCTGGGCGATGTCCTCGGTGACCAGGCGGTGCTCGTAGTGGTCCTTCTCCGACGCCGCCAGCCATTGCGCATTGGCGCGGTCGGCCTCGGGGTCGGCCATGCGTCGCACGGAGCCGGCCAGAGGATTGCTGACGAAGGCGCTGCCATGCTTGTGCACCAGCAGTTCCGGGCTCACCCCCAGCAGGGTGGAACCGTCGGCCAGGGGCACGCGGAAGTGGTAGCCCTCGCGGTTCAGTGCCTTGAGGTTGGCCTGCACCTGGGCCGTGTCCACGGGCTCGGCAAAGTGCAGTTCGCGCTGCACCGAGAGCACGGCCTTGCGCACATCGCTGTGCTGGAAGTTGACGATGGCGTGACGCACGGCGCGCTTGAAACCGTGTTCGTCGGGGATGTTGGCCTGGCTGAGCAGAGCAGGCAGCGAGCCGGGCTGTACAGGAGCCGCGGCGCGCGCCTGCCAGGTATAGGCCTCGGGCACGTACAGGCTGGAAGCCTGGGTGGTGTCGAAGGGGATCGCGCCGACCACGATGGGATTTTCCTGCCCGGCCTGGCGGGCGCGTTCGAAGGCCTGGTCGATGCTGCGCCGCAGTGCACCACCGGCCAAATGGCTGCCGTGGGCCGCGGTGTCGATGCGTTCGCGCAGGCCGCTGACGCTCAGCTCGCGCTCGCCGGATGTGAATGAAAAGCTCGAATCCTCTTGGTTGAGCGGCATGGTGTCCCTGTCTTGCAAACGCAGGGTGCCTGTCTTCATGGGTTGCCTCCTTGGCGATGGGTGAGAAAGAAAACCTTGAAATATAATCATTCTCGTTAGTAAATATGAGGACGCGAAACACATGGATTTGTCAACTACGCGGGTAAGCGATGAGAGAGTTAACTTCGATGCAGGCCGCCTGTTGGATCGGGCGGGATGCACATGCGGCACTGGGTGGCGTCAGCGCGCACCTGTATGCCGAGTTCGATGGCCAGGCCATCGATGTGGCGCGCCTTGTCGGCGCACTTGAGGGGCTGTACCGGGCGCATCCGATGCTCAGCCTGCGCATCGACGAGCAGGGGCTACAGGCCATCGACGAAGCACAGCGCGCCCATCTGGAGCTGGAGGATTTCAGCGATCTGGATGGTCCAGCCGTGGAGCGGCACCTGCTGGAGAAACGTCGCCAGTGGAGCCACCAGCGCCTGGACCTGGGTGCTGGCCAGGGTGCGCGCTTCGGCCTGAGCCTGCTGCCGGGCAATGCCAGCCGGCTGCACGTGGACACCGACATGATCGCGGTGGACCCGTCGAGCTTCCGGGTGCTGATGGAAGACCTGGCCCGGCTGTACGACACCCCAGGCACCGCGCTGCCGACCACGCCGAACTACTTCGACTGGCTGGACCAGGTGCGTGCCGATGCCGACCTGCGTGCCGCCCGCAGCCGCGACCGCGCCTGGTGGCGAGCACGCCTGGCGCAGATCGCCCCGGCGCCCTCGCTGCCCTTGCTCCCTGCGGGGCCGGCACGCAGCGAACGCTTTGCCGCTCGCCTTGAACCTGCGCAGTATCGTGCCTTGCAGCACGCGGCGCGCGCACAGCGGATCACCTCATCGGCGTTGATGCTCGGGCTGTTCGCCACCGCGCTGGGTGAGCACACCGGCGATCGGCGCTTGCGCCTGAACGTCCCGGTGTTCTGGCGCGAACCGCTACTGGAGCCTGTGCAACGCATCGTTGGCGAGTTCGCCAACCTGGTGCTGGTGGACGTCGACTTCACGGGTGTCGCCAGCCTTGCCGCGCTGTGCCGGGATCTGCATCGGCAACTGGTGGAGCGCCTGGCGCACAGCGCCTATCCGGGCGTGGACCTGATGCGCGACCTGTCGCGCCATCACGGTACGCCGCAACTGGCACCGGTGGTATTTACCGCAGGGCTGGACCTGCCTGGCGGCGAGCTGTTCTCCGAACGGGTGAGCCGGGTGTTCGGGCCGATGGACTGGGTGATCTCCCAGGGCCCGCAGGTGGCCCTGGACGCACAGGTGGCGCGGGCCGACGGTGGCCTGCTGATCAATTGGGACGTGCGCCTGGACGCATTGCCCGCTGACTGGGTCCAGGCCCTGTTCGAGCGCTTCATCGCCCTGGCTGTGGCGGTGGCTGCCGACACGGGCGCGCTGCACCAGCCATTGGCGATCGCGGCGAGCCGGGATCGACCACTGAACGCCCTGCAACAGGCTTACCTGCTGGGGCGTGGCGAGCATCTGCCGCTGGGCGGCGTGGCCATGCAGGAGTTCCGCGAGTATCGCGGGCGCATGGACCTGGCGCTGCTGCGCAGCCGCCTCACGGACATGGTGCGCCGCCACGACAGCCTGCGTACTCGCATCGATGCCCAGGCATTGACCCAGTCGAGAAGCGACCAGGTGCAGGTCAACCTGGACGTGATCGACCTGCACGGGTTGACGGCCGAGCAGGCTCAGGCGCAGCTCGAGGTCCGTCGCGAGGACTATGCCCATGCGCTATTCGACCTGGTCGGGCCGCCCTGGAGTGTCACCGCCTTCCAGTTGCCACAAGGCGAGTTGGTGGTGTTCGTGCGCTTCGATGCACTGATCCTGGATGGACGCTCCATCGCTACCTTGATGGTCGAGTTGTTCGACGGCCACTGCCAGCCGCTGACGGCCAGCGAGCCGACAGCGGTTGTCGAAGCGCAGAGCGAGGTGCGCAAGGCCGATGCCGAGTATTGGAAGGCAAAGCTCTCTGAGATCGACGGCGCGCCAAGGCTGCCGTGGCGCCAAGCCTTGGACAAGGTCGGCGTGGCCCGATACGCCCGCCAGCGCCAGGTAATCTCCGCCCAGGCGTTCAAGGCACTGAGCCGCGCCGGTGCGCGTGAGGGGCTGTTCAAGAACTCGACGATCATGGCCGTGGTGCTGGAAGTGCTCGGCCACTGGCTCGATGAAGGCAGCCTGTGCGTGGCGGTCCCGGTGGCGCCGCCGCAGGACGGCGCATTTGCCAACCGCTCCAGCTTCATCGCCATCGATTGGCAGCGCGGCCTGCCCAGCCTGGCCGAGCGCGCCAAGCGCCTGCAGGCCGATGTGCTGGAAGGCTTGCAGCATCTGGCGTTCTCCGGCGTGGACCTGGCCCGCCTGCTGTACGACAGCAACGGCCCGGGCCCGGCGCTACCGGTGGTGCTGACCAACGGCCTGTCCTGGCCGGTGGGCGCGGTAGATGGCCCGATGTCCCTGAGCGCGGGCTTGACCCAGACGCCGCAGGTGGCCATGGACATCCGTTTCTGCAACACCGCCGAGGGCGGGCTGGCGTTCGAGATCGACTATGCCCGCGAAGCAGTCGATGGCCGCTGGGTCGGGCGGTTGCTCGCGGCCTTGAACCAGGCGGTGGCGCAATTGGCCGGGCAGGCGGCATTCGAAGTCCACGCACGGCAGTTCATCGACCTTGGCCACTACCGCCTGAACAGCAGCGAGGCGCAGGCCGAGCCGGTCGATTTCCTTGGGCGCATCGCCCACAACCTGTTCGGCCCGGACAATGGACGCATCGCCTTGCTGCATGGCGAGCGGCGCATCAGCTATGCCGAACTGGGGGAGGGTGTGAAGCGCATTGCCGGGGCATTCCAGGCCCGCGGGCTGCGCCCCGGCCAGGTGGTCGCCATTTGCCTGCCACGCGGTCCTGAGCACACCATGACGACCCTGGCCTGCGCGCTGAGCGGGCTGGTCTGGGTACCGATCGACGCGGCGGCGCCCGAGGAGCGCCTGCGCTATCTGCTGGACAACTGCCAGCCGGCACTGGTGGTCGACGCCGTCGCGCCACTGCTGGCCAGCCCTCCGGCAGCCCTGGACCTGTCGGGGCTGGCGGCCTTGTCGGCGAGCACCGCGCCGGCCTACTACCTGTACACCTCCGGCACCACTGGCAAGCCCAAGTGCGTGGTGCTGAACAACCGCGCCACCGCCAACGTCATCGGCAGCACCTTGGCGCAGTGGCAGGTCAGCCGCGACGATGTGTTCATCTCGGTGACCCCGCTGCACCACGACATGTCGCTGTTCGACGTGTTCGGCAGCCTGTGCGCCGGGGCGGCGCTGGTGCTGCCCGAGCCCGGCGAGGAAAAGGATGCGCTGCGCTGGAACCAGTTGGTCAGACAGCACGGCGTGAGCCTCTGGTGCTCGGTGCCGGCCATCCTCGAAATGCTCCTGGCCTGCCGTCAGGGTGATGGTCTGCGCAGCCTGCGCCTGCTGGCCCAGGGCGGCGACTACATCAAGCCGGCGGTGATCGCCGAACTACGCGAACAACTGCCCGAGGCGCGCCTGGTGTCCCTGGGTGGCCCGACCGAGACCACCATCTGGAGCATCTGGCACGAAATCGGTGAACAGGACCGCGACAGGGTGCCCTATGGTCGGCCACTGCCGGGCAACCGCTACTGGCTGCTGGACGAGCACGGCGCGCATTGCCCGCAGGGCGTCGCCGGGCGTATCCACACCAGTGGGGTGGGCTTGGCCTTGGGCTACCTGGAGGACGGCGAGCTGGTGCAGAACGACTTCGTCGATGTGCTCGACGAGCACGGCGCGCCAGTGCGTGCCTTCCGTACCGGTGACCGTGGCCGCTACCGCGAGGACGGCGTGCTGCTGTTCGACAGCCGGGTCAA
Organism: Pseudomonas sp. CCOS 191; assembly: GCF_001007005.1. Classification (NCBI taxonomy): domain Bacteria; kingdom Pseudomonadati; phylum Pseudomonadota; class Gammaproteobacteria; order Pseudomonadales; family Pseudomonadaceae; genus Pseudomonas; species Pseudomonas sp. CCOS 191. Next base: position 3,007,820 of record NZ_LN847264.1, on the reverse strand, counting down.
TGGTTACGTGAAGGTACGCGGCGTGCGGGTGTCGCTACCGGACATCGAGATCGAGCTGATCCGCCATCCGGCGGTGCAGCAGGTGTTGGTAGTGGACTATGGCGACACGCAACAGGGCGAGGCCTGCGTCGGCGCGCTGTATGTAAGGCGCAACGGTGCGCCGCCCGGCGCCGTGGCGTTGCGCGAGCATGCCCGGGCCCTGCTGCCGCAGTCCCATGTGCCCACGCGGTTCGTCGAGGTCGACGCCTTGCCGTTGACCGCCAACGGCAAGCCGGACCGCAGGCTCGCCCGCGCCTTGCTTGAAGGTGACACGGAGCAGGCGCCAATACCGGCGGCTGTGCCCAGCGACCCGCAGCGTCATGCCCAGGTGCTGGCGATCTACCAGCAGGTGCTCGGCGCCACGCAGCCGGCCAGGGATTTCCTGGCCATGGGCCTGCGGCCGCAGCACCTCAAACCGCTGGCAGCGCGCCTGGGCGAAGCCTTCGCGGTGCGCCTGTCGCCCGCGCAGTTGCTGCCGTGCCGCACGGTGGAAGAGGTCGAGCGCCTGCTCGTCACCGCCCCCGTGTGAAACCACCGGCCTGAATCAATCGCCCTGGGCCTGGCCCGGGGCGCCAATCATCGTTCTTGGGAAATCATCGAGCATATGGACATCGCACACCTGGATATCGCCGGCATCGGCATCGGACCGTTCAACCTGGGCCTGGCCGCGCTGCTGTCGCGCCACCCGCACCTGAGCTGCGCGTTCCTCGAGCGCAAGGCGCAGTTCCGCTGGCACGAGGGCCTGCTGCTGCCCGGCACCACCTTGCAGGTGCCGTTCCTGGCCGACCTGGTGACCCTGGCCGACCCGTGTCACCCGCTGAGCTACCTCAATTACCTGCACCAGCACGACCGCCTGTTCCAGTTCTACTACTACGACCACTTCCAGGTGCCCCGGCGCGAGTATGACCACTATTGCCGCTGGGCGGCGGGCCAATTGCCGGGCTGCCATTTCGGCGAGGAGGTCACGGGCGTGCGCTACGACAACGCCAGTGAACGCTTTGTCATCGACAGCGTGTCGGTGCCGGGTCTGGAGCGGCGCTACAGCAGTCGCGACCTGGCCATCGGCCTCGGTACCCGGCCATGGTTGCCGGCCTGGGCGCAAACCCGCACCCACGCGCCGCTGTTGCACTCGGCGGAGTTCGGCAAGCGTCAGGGCGAGCTGGAGCAGTGCCGGCGCGTGGTGGTGGTCGGCTCCGGACAGAGCGCCGCGGAGTGCGTGCTGGCGCTGTTCAACGCGCTGACCCCGGAGCAGGTGGAGGCGGGGGCGTCGATCCACTGGATCACCCGCTCGGGAGGCTTCCACCCCATGGAGTACTCCAAGCTCGGCCAGGAGTGTTTCACTCCGGCGTACATGAACTACTTCCACACCCTGGCGCGGGACAAACGCCGGGAGATCGTCGCCCAGCAGGGCCTGTTGTACAAAGGCATCAGCTTCTCGACCATCGGCGCGATCTACGACCTGATCTACGAACGCTCCATCGGTGGGCGCGAGCCTGGGCTGACGCTGCTGTCCAGCTGTGACGTGGAGACGGTCGAGGACCTGGGCTCGGCGGGGCTGCGCATGACCTTCCGGCACAGCCAGCTGGAGCAACGGGCAACGCTGGAAGCCGACGCGATCGTCGCGGCGACCGGCTATGCCCATGCCTGGCCGCAGTGGTTCGAGCAGCTCAAGGGTTCGGTGCTGGCCACCGACGCGCACGGCGACTGCATCGTCGGCGAGGACTTCACCGCGCAGCGTTGCGATGGCGGCAGTGGCCGGGTGTTCGTGCAGAACGCCGAGATCTTCCAGCATGGCGTCGGTTCGCCGGACCTGGGGCTGGGGCCGGTGCGTAATGCAGTGATCGTCAACCAGTTGCTGGGCCGGGCGCAGTACCGGGTGCCGCAGCGCTCGTCGTTCCAGCGCTATGGGTTGCCGGAGGGGTGATTGGCGTTTGGGCTGCGAGGTGTTCGCCGGGAGGGATGTTGCGCCTATGAAATCGAGCGCCGCCCGCGCGGCGCATCGCGGATGAATCCGCTCCTACATCTGTTGCAACGTACCGAACCTGTCAGGCCATGGTTGCCAGCCTTGGCGCATGTCTTGAGACAAGTGGGGCGGCGGCAATGCCCACCGAAAAATCGCGTCGAGCGCACAAGGCTTACAACCATGGCCTATCAGGCGTGGCCACGTTGCAACAAATGTAGGAGCGGATTCATCCGCGATGCGCCGCGCGGGCGGCGCTCGATCTTGAAGGCGCTGAAACTCCTTCGCCGGACACATCGCAGGCGGCGCTCGATCTCACAGGCGCCGCCCACCTTGAACTACAACACCACCGCAGCCAAAGCCCGCCGGCCGCCATCCACCTCGGCCAACACACCGAACGCCGCCGAAATCATCGCGCACAGGCGCTCGACCTGGGCACCGCTGTAGCGCTCGCTGCGGTAGGTGATCACCAGGCGCAGCGAGCGCTGGCCATCGAACACATCTTCCATGATCTCGAACTGCAGGCCGAACATCGACTCGCTCTTGTCCGGGTCAATCTGCTTGTAGCGGATAGCCCGGCCATCGGGTGCCTGCAGCGCGCCATTGAGGGCGTTGTTGGCGTGGATCTGCACATACACATCGAACATCAGGCCCTCGGCGGGGGTCATGCCCAGCGCCTGCTGGATGGTCTCCATGGGTACGTCGGCATAAGCCATCGAGTCGTTGATCATCCGCGTCACCTCGCCCAGCAACTCGGCCAGCGACTGTTCGGGGGCGAACTGCACGCGGTGGGCGACCATGGTGGTGAAGTAGCCGACGGTGTCGAAATACGCAGGGTCGGTGCGCCCGGACGCCGAGGTGCCAATCACCAGGTCCGAGAGGTTGCCGAGCTTGTGCAGCGACAGGGCGATGGCGGTGTAGATCACGCTGAACAGCGATGACTGATGCAGCCGGGCACTGGCGCCCAGTTGCTCCAGCATGCCAGGTTCGGGACGCAGCTCCAGCCAGCGCGCACGCGTGGTCGCCTGGTCGGCGGGCAGCAGCGTGGCGTCATCGCAGGCGGGCAGGGCGAGGCCGCGGGTGGCGTCGCGTAGCAGCCCAGTCCAGTACGCCAGGTGGCGTGGATTCGGGCCCTGGGCACTCTGGGCCAGGGCGAATTCGTGGAAGGTGCGCGCCGCCGCGGGCCATTGCGGCGCCCGGTCCTGGGCGCGGGCCAGGTAGGCCTCGGCCAGTTCGGCCATGATCACGTTCAGCGACCACTCGTCGATGGCCATGTGGTGGACCAGGAACGACAGAACCTGGTGGCCACTGTGCGGGTCACGCAGCATGCGCAGCCTGAGTGGCAGTTCGCGGGCCAGGTCGAAGCGGTGCTTCGCCTCGCCGGCCAGGCTCGCGCCGGCACTTTCGGCGCTGTTCCAGAACCACTTGAAACGGCCCAGCTCGGCCAGCGGCACGATGCGCTGGCAGGCGTCGTCGCCCTCGCCATGGTAAGTGGTGCGCAGGCTGGCATGGCGCTCCAGCAGGTCAGTGAAGGCCTGCTGCAGCAGCGCTTCGTCCACCGGGTCGTGGAAGTCCAGGGCAAAGGGCAGGTTGAAGATGGTGCCGTAGTCGAAGGCCGCGCAGGCGCGCCACAACGACGCCTGGGCCAGGGCCATCGGCGCTTGCTGGATATCCCCGGCCTGGTCGCTGGCCTGGCTGGCTTGCCCTTGGCTCAGCTTGGCGCGGCTGGCCAGCGCCGACGCGCTGGGCGAAGCGAAGAAGTCGCTGAAGCGCAGTTCGATGCCATGCTCGCCCTGCAAGCGCCCGATGATCCGGGTGGCCAGCAGCGAGTGGCCGCCCATGTCGAAAAAGTCATCGTCGAGGGTCATGCCAGGCTCCGCCAATGCCTGGCGGAACGCGTCGAGGATGCGTTGCGCGATGTCCGTCGAAGGCGCCTGCGACAACGGTTCGAGCACCAGTGGCTGGTCGCCGGCCTGGGCGTCATAGGCGGCGCGGATGCGTTCGAGCAGGGCTTGCGGCGACTGGCGCAGCACCGCATGGCAGAGCAGACCGAGCGCAGCCTGGTGATCGCCGGCCAGCAGCAGGGCCTCGAATGGCGGCTGCGTGGTGGAGTCCCAGGGCGCCGCCTGGCGCGCCCGCAGCAAGGCGTCCATGCCCTCGGCCGCGCTCCGTTCGATACGCAGGCACGGGTACCAGCCGGGTTCCTGGGTCTTGTACAGGTCGCCGTCGTCGCTGAAGTGGTAGCGGCTGTTCAGGCCCGGCGTGGCTTCGACCACCGCCTGCACGGCCAGGGCCAGCAGCGACAGGTCGGCCTGGGGGCTAAGACGCCAGGCGCCCAGTTGCCGGTGCAGCTGCTCGGGTTGCTGCTGCTGGGCGAACCAGGCGAGTTCTTCGTGTTCATCCAGGGCCTGGGGCGAGGGTGGGGTGGTGTTGCGTTCCAACATGGTTAGCTTCCTGCTGTTCGATCGATCAAGGCCCGCGTCGGCCTTCACTGCCATCCGTGGATCGCGGTGAGTGGCCGCGCAGAGGGTTCGCACCACCAGGGTGCATTGCGTGAATCCCGAGGATTCGTTATGGTGAGAAAGATGCAAATAATTATCATCTAGATTGGCGCACGTCAAAGGAAGCCGTCTGGAATGCACCACGCTCAGGGAGAGGTACCGTGGACAACGGAACGTTCGCGCTTCGTCAACAGCTGCAACAGCTGTATCAGGATCATCACGGCTGGTTGTGCGAGCTGCTGCGCCGCAAGCTGGGCAACGCGGTGGACGCGGCGGACCTGGCCCACGATATCTACCTGCACCTGATGAACAAGGGCCAGGTGCCGACGGCGGAACAGTCGCGCTGCCACCTGACGCAGATCGCCAACGGCAAGGTCATCGACCTGTACCGCCGCCGCCAACGTGAAACCCGCTACCTCGAGGACCATGGCCTGCAGCCCGAGCCGCGGGTGCCGTCGGAAGAGGCGCGAGCGCTGGTGGTCGAGGCCCTGGGTGCGATCGACAGCGCCCTGCAAAGGCATTCGCCCAAGGCCCGCCAGGCCCTGCTGCTGTGCCGGCTCGACGGCATGGCCCATCGCGCCATCGCCGCCGAGTTGCGGGTATCGGTGTCCTCGGTCGAGAAGTACATCGCCGCCGGCGTGCGCACCTGCAGGCGCTACCGCATCGGCAGTGGCGCCTGAGTGTGGGCATTGTTTTTTGCGGTTTTGCCCGCCTCGAGCGGAATACAGGTTGAGAAGGACTGGCGGGCTGGGCGCCCAAGTGGCTGCCCGGCCTGCTCTTCGTGCTGAAAAGGAGCATTCATGAGTGTTGAACAAGGGGTGGCGGTGCAGCAGCCCGCCAAGGGGCCGGTCGCCGCAGTGCTGGCACCGATTCGCGGGCGCTTGATCGTCGCCGGGTTGCTCGCCGCGCTGGGCGCCATGCTCAGCCTGGCGCCCCTGGCCGCGATCGCCGAGGTCGCCCGGCTGGCGTTCGCCGAAGGGCAGGGCGTCGCGCAGGCCTGGCCGGTGATCGTGCTGGGTCTGGGCTGCCTGTTCGTCGGCATGGCCCTGATTTCGCTGGGCGACCTGGTGGCCCACCTGGCCGACAACCACATCACCGGCACGCTGCGCCTGGCAATCATCCGCCGCCTGGCACGGGTGCCGCTGGGCTGGTTCACCAGCCGCGCCTCCGGCGAGGTGAAGCAGGCCATGCAGGACGATATCGGCATCCTGCACAGCCTCACCGCGCATTTCTACACCACCCTCGGGCGCAGCGCCGGGGCAGTGCTGGCATCGATCGTCTACCTGTTCGCCATGGACTGGCGCATGGCGCTGGTGTCGATGCTGCCGTTCCCGCTGTTCTTCCTGTTCTTCGCCCGTGCCCACCAGGCCAGCGCCCGCAACATGCAGGCCTTCGGCGCCGGCATGGGGCGGATCAACCAGGCGGTGGTCGAATTCGTCAACGGCATCCCGGTGGTCAAGGCCTTCGGTGGCCAGCGCAAGGCGCATGGCAGCTACCGCGAGGCGGTGGACGCCTTCGCCGCGGCCTTCACCGACTTCACCCGGCCGCTGGTCAGCGCCATGGCCAATGCCAACGCGATGATCGCGCCGGTGTCGGTACTGGGCGTGGTGCTGGCGTTCGGCACGCTGTTCGTCGGCCTGGGCTGGATCACCCCGGTGCAGGTGCTGCCGTTCGCCCTGGTGGCGCCGGGCATCTGTGCGCCGCTGCTGTTGCTGGCCTATATCACCCACGACCTGAACAACGCCACCGGTGCCGCCCAGCGCGTGCAGGCGCTGCTGAACACGGCGGTGCTGGAGACCGACGGCCAGGGCGCCGGCAAGCTGCCGACCGATGCGCGCATCGAGGTGCAGGGCCTGGGCTATCACTACGACCCGCGCAACCCGGTGCTGAGCGAGGTCTCGTTCACCCTGGAACCGGGCACGGTAACAGCGGTAGTCGGCGCCTCGGGCGCCGGCAAGTCGACCCTGGCGCGCCTGCTGCTGCGCTTCTTCGACCCCAGTGTCGGGCGTATCACCCTGGGCGGGGTCGACCTGCGACAGATCGACAGCGCGCAACTGTACCGGCGCATCGGCTTTGTCCTGCAGGACGTGCGCCTGATCCATGCCAGTGTGCGCGAGAACATTGCCCTGGGCCGGCCTTCGGCGAGCCAGGAGCAGATCGAGGCGGCGGCGCGGATTGCCAATATCCACGAGCGCATCCTCGCCCAGCCGCGTGGCTACGACGCGGTGATCGGCGAGGACGTGCAGTTCTCCGGCGGCGAGCTGCAACGGCTGAGCATTGCCCGCGCGGTGCTGCTCGACCCGCCGGTGCTGGTACTCGACGAGGCCACCGCGGCGGCCGACGCCGAGAACGAAGTCAAGCTGCAACAGGCGCTGTCGCGCTTCGCCCGGGGGCGCACGCTGCTGGTGATCGCCCATCGCCTGGACACGGTGATGCACGCCGACCAGATCCTGGTGCTGGACCAGGGCACCGTCGCCGAGCGCGGCAATCACGACGAACTGCTGGCCCGTCGCGGGCTGTATGCCCGCTTGTGGGCCGCCGGCGGCTATGCGAAGACGCGGGCGACCGCGCAGGTGGAGGAGCACTGATCATGTTGGGGACTTTCGTTCGACTGCTCGGCGACGACGCCGTGTTCCTGCGCCGCTACATCCGCCTGGCGCTGGTGTATGGCGTGCTGTGCGGGCTGACCATCGTCACCCTGGTGCCGATCCTGCGCCACCTGCTGGGCAACCAGCTGGAGGCCGCCGGCCAGTGGCTGGCACTGCTGGCCCTGGGCGTGGTGGTGTGCTGGTACCTGCGGCGCCGGGTGGAGAAGGCCGGCATCGCCGTGGGCATTGCCGTGCTGCGCGGTGGCCGCCAGCGCCTGGGCGAGCATGTCGGCACGCTGCCGGTGGGCTGGTTCAATGCCGCCAACACCGCGCGCCTGAGCCATGTCACCACCCAGGGCATGATGGAGATCGCGCAACTGCCGGCCCATGTGTTCACGCCGCTGTTCACCGGGGTGGTGACGCCATTGGTGATCCTCGTTGCGCTGTTGCTGGTCGACCTGCGCCTGGGCCTGGTGGCCCTGGTCAGCCTGCCGCTGCTGGCCCTGGTGATGCTGGCGACAATGCGCCTTGGCCAGCGCGCCGACCAGCGCTACCAGCGCGACACCGCGCAGACCAGCCAGCGCATGGTCGAGTTCGCCCAGGCGCAGTCGGTGCTGCGTGCCTTCAATGGCGAGCAGGGCGGAACGCGCTTCCTGGAGCAGGCCGTGGCCCAGCAACAACAGGCGGCGCGCAAGCTGATCCAGCTGTCAGCGTTGTCGTCGGTGCTCAACGTCTGGGCGGTGCAGGCCAGCTTCGCCGCGTTGCTGGTGGTCGCCACGCTGTGGCTCGGCGAGCAGGCCGGCGCGGGCTTCGATAACGCAACGGTGATCGGCACCCTGGTCGCGCTGGTGCTGGCGACCCGTTTCATCGACCCGCTGCTGGATGTGGCCGGCTACAGCGAGGTGCTGCGCGGCACCCGCGGCCAGTTGCAGGCGGTGGCCGAGCTGCTGGCCGTCGAGCCGCTGCCCGAGCCCGCCGCACCGCAGGCGCCGGTCGACGGTTCGGTGCAGCTGGAGCAGGTCGGATTCCGCTACGGCGACGACCAGCCCGAGGTGCTGCGCGAGGTCAGCCTGGACATCGCGCCCGGCAGCATGACGGCGCTGGTCGGCGCATCGGGTTCGGGCAAGACTACCCTGGTGCGCCTGATCGCCCGTTTCTTCGACGTCACCCAGGGCCGGGTCAAGGTCGGCGGGGTGGATGTGCGGCAGATGTCCGCCGAACAGCTGGCTGGGCAGATCAGCCAGATCTTCCAGGACGCCTACCTGTTCCAGGGCAGCATTGCCGACAACATCCGCCTGGGCAAACCCGACGCCAGCGAGGCCGAAGTGCTCGAGGCGGCGCGGCTGGCCGGGGTGCAAGAGATCCTCGAACGTCTGCCCGAAGGCTTGCACACGCCGGTGGGCGAGGGCGGTGCGCGCCTGTCCGGCGGCGAACGCCAGCGCATCTCGATTGCCCGCGCGCTGATCAAGGACGCGCCGATCCTGCTGATCGACGAGGCCACCGCGGCGCTGGACGCCGAGAACCAGGCGGCCATCGCCGAAGCGCTGGCGCGGTTGCGCGGCAAGCGCACGCTGATCGTCATTGCCCACCAGCTGTCGACGGTGGCCATGGCCGACCAGATCGTGGTGCTGGACGAAGGGCGTATCCGCGAACAGGGCGCCCATGCCCAGCTGGCTGCCGAGGGTGGCTTGTACGCGCACTTCCTCGAGCAGCGCCGGGCCGCCAAGGGCTGGCGCATCGGTGAGGCCGCAGGCGATGGAGTGACCGCTTGAGTCGGTTGTTGCTGCCAACACTGTTGTTGCTGCTGTGTGGCGTTTCACTGATGGTCGGGGCCAGCCAGATGTCCTGGTCGGCCTTGCTGTCGGCCTCCGACGATGCCTGGCTGACCCTCACCGCCAGCCGCCTGCCACGCCTGGCGGCGCTGGTGCTGACGGGGGTCGGCCTGTCGATCTGCGGGGTGATCCTGCAGCAGATCGTGCGCAACCGCTTTGTCGAGCCGGCCACTTGCGGCGGACTCGACGCGGCCAAGCTGGGCATCCTGGTGGCCCTGACCGTGCTGCCGGGTGCCGGGGCCACCGGGCGCATGCTGTTTGCCCTGGTGTTCTGCCTGCTGGCGAGCCTGGCGTATGTGGCGATCATTCGCCGCATACGCTTCACCAACCTGGTGCTGGTGCCGGTGATCGGCCTGATGTACGGCAGCGTGCTCAGCGCCATCGCCGAGTTCTATGCCTATCGCCACAACATCCTGCAGAGCATGCAGGGCTGGCTGCTGGGCGACTTCTCGCGGGTGATCGAGGGCAACTACGAGATCATCTACCTGATCCTGCCGATCGTCGTGCTCACCTATCTATATGCGCAGCGCTTCACCGTGCTGGGCATGGGCGAGGGCATGGCTACCAGCCTCGGCCTGAACTACGCGGCCACCGCGATCCTCGGCCTGGTGCTGGTGGCGGTAACGGTGTCGGCCACGGTAATCACCGTGGGCGCGATCCCCTTCGTCGGCCTGGTGGTGCCGAACCTGGTGGCGTTGCGCTACGGCGAGAACCTCAAGCGCACCTTGCCCATCGTCGCCATGTGCGGCGCGGCGCTGCTGCTGGCCTGCGACATTCTTGGCCGGCTGCTGATCCACCCCTACGAAGTGCCCATCGGCCTGACCGCCGGCAGTGTCGGCGGTGTGCTGTTCCTGGTACTGATTCTGTGGAAGTGCAAATGATGCGCCGCGCCGCCTGGTTGTTGCTGCCGGCCCTGGTGCTGGCGTTCCTGTTGCTGGGCTCGGGCCTGGACTTCAGCTACGTGATCCCCAAGCGCCTGGTGCGCCTGGGCGCGATCGTGGTGGCCGGGGTGTGCATCGCCTTGTCCTCGGTGATCTTCCAGACCCTGGCTGGCAACCGTGTGCTGACCCCGGCGATCATGGGCTACGAAGGCATCTACCTGCTGTTCCAGGCGGTGCTGGTGCTGTGGCTGGGCACCGGCAGCGTGGCACTGCTCGGCGCGCAGGGCAACGCGCTGCTGTCGATGGCGTTGATGCTCGGATACTCGTGGCTGCTGCAGCGCTGGCTGCTGCGCGAGGGGCGCGGGGATGTCTACCGCCTGTTGCTGTTGGGGCTGGTGCTGACCATGGTGCTGGGCACCTTCACCCAGTTCATCCAGCTCAAGACCAGCCCGGGGGAGTTCTCGATTCTGCAGAGCCTGGGCTACACCAGCTTCAACCGCGCCCAGCCGGCCCAGGTGCTGTACTCGGGCCTGCTGGTGGCGGCAGTGGCAGTGCTGGTGGCGCGCGGCACGCGGGTGCTCGACGTGCTGGCGCTGGGCCGCGACCAAGCCATTGCCCTGGGCCTGGACCATGGCCGCTGCCTGCGTCTGCAGATGGCGCTGATCGCCGTGCTGGTGGCGGTGTCCACCAGCCTGGTGGGGCCGACCGCGTTCATGGGGGTGTTCGTCGCCAACATCGCCTACGCCCTGGCACGCAGCGCCCGGCACCAGGTGACCCTGCCACTGGCCTGCGCCGTGGCCATCGGCATGTTCCTGCTCGCCCAACTGCTGGTCGAGCATCTGTTCAACTACCGGACCAGCGTGAGCATCCTCGTCAACCTGGTGTGCGGCGCGTACTTCCTCGCGCTGATGGTCCGTACCCGAGGCACCCCATGATCACCCTCGAACACCTGCACAAGGCCTATGGCGACAAGACCGTGCTCGAAGACGTGAGCCTGAAGTTCCCGGCCGGTCGGGTTACCTCGCTGATCGGCCCCAACGGCGCAGGCAAGAGCACCTTGCTGATGTGCATGGCCCGGCTGCTGCCGGCCAGCCGCGGGCGCATCCTGCTCGACGGCCAGGACATCGGCCGCATCGCCATCGCCGACTACGCCCGCCGCGTGGCCACCCTGCGCCAGGTACTGGACTTCAACCTGCGCCTGACCGTCGAGGAACTGGTCGCCTTCGGCCGCTTCCCCTACAGCCGCGGGCTGCTGACCGCCGACGACCATCAGGTAATCGACGAATCCCTGGATTTCCTGGGGCTGCAAGCGCTGCGCCGCGCCTACCTCGACGAACTGAGCGGCGGCCAGCGGCAGATGGCCTTCCTGGCCATGACCATCGCCCAGCGTACCGACCTGCTGCTGCTCGACGAGCCGCTGAACAACCTCGACATGAAACACGCGGTGCAGATCATGCAGGCGATCCGCAGGCTCTGCGACGAGCAGGGCCGTACGGTGATCCTGGTGGTGCACGACATCAACTTCGCCGCCAACTATTCCGACCACATCGTTGCCATGAAGCAGGGCGCGGTACACAGCCACGGGCCGGTCGCCGAGGTGGTCACCGAGGCCAACCTGCGCGCGCTGTTCGGCCTGGCGTTCGAGATCCTGCCGAGCGCGCAGGGTTTCGTCTGCAACTACTTCAACCCATCACTATCGAGAGAGCTGGTATGAACGGAATCTGCAAGATACTCCTGGCCGCCGCCGTGGCGGCCGCGTTGCCGGGCTGCGACCAGGCCCCGCCGGAGCAGGCGCGCGCGGCCAGTGCCGACTACGCCCCGGTGAAGGTCGAGCACGCCCTGGGCACCACGCTGGTCGAACACCAGCCGCAACGCGTGGTGGCCTTCGACATGAGCGAGCTGGACACCCTTGACCAGCTCGGCGCGCCGGTGGTCGGTATCGCCAAGGACTATGTCGCGGGCTTCCTGGCCAAGTACCGCGATGACCCCAAGGTGGCGGACGTCGGCACCACCATCCAGCCCAACCTCGAACGCCTGCACGCGCTCAAGCCCGACCTGATCCTGATCTCGCCGCTGCAGGCGCAGAGTTACCAGGAGCTGAGCCAGATCGCCCCGACGGTGCACTACGACATCGACATGGACAACCGCCAGGGCAATGTCATCGACACCGCCAAGCAGCACTTGCTGACTGTCGGGCAAATTCTCGGCAAGCAAGAGTTGGCCCGGGAAACCGCCGCGCGCATCGATGCCAAGGTGGCCCAGGTGCGCAAGGTGACCGACGGGCGCCCGGAAAAGGCGCTGGTGGTGCTGCACAACAACGGCGCGTTCACCGCCTACGGCGTGCGTTCGCGCTACGGCTTCATCTTCGACACCCTCGGGGTCAAGCCGGCCAGCGACGATATGCAGGCCGGCCTGCACGGTCAGCCGATCTCCAATGAGTTCATCCACCAGGCCGATCCGGACATCCTCTACGTGATCGACCGCACCGCGGTGATGGAGCGCCGCGCCGCGCTGGACCGCGAGACCCTGGACAACCCGCTGCTGCGCCAGACCAAGGCGTGGAAGAACGGCCATGTGGTGTTCGTCGATCCGCAGACCTGGTACCTGTGCACCGCCAGCGTGACCTGCCTGGAGCGGGTGGCGGACGAGGTGGTGAAGGGGTATCAGGGCTGACTTCCTGAAAGGGGGGCTGCTACGCAGCCCATTCGCCGGCAAGCCGGCTCCCACAGGAATCGCGCATGGCTGCAGTTTCTGTGGGAGCCGGCTTGCCGGCGATGAGGCCGGTACAGATGTGAAACCGATAGTGGCCATGTGACGGTAATTTTTGTTGAGGGATTCGCCGACTCGTACGGAATGACTAATGAGAAACATTACCATTCTGTCCCGAAAGGAATCCCTCATGCCTCCACTGCAACATCCCCAGGCACCGAAATTGCCCCGCAGGGCCTTGCGCATGGCCGTGCTGCTGGGCATGGCCGCCATCGCCGGCAACGCCTTCGCGCAACCGCCACGCAGCACGTCCTCGGCACAGCAGCAAACCCCCGATGTGAAGGAAGAGGGCCTGACCCTGCCGGAAACCCTGGTGCAGGAAACCCGTGACGCCCTCGGCGCCCCGCCACCGGAGTATGCCGGGGGCCAGGTCGGCTCGGGCAGCCGGGTAGGGCTGATGGGCAACAAGGACTTCAGCGAAACCCCGTTCAACGCCATCAGCTACACCAAGGAATACATCGAGAACCGCCAGGCCCAGGACATCGGCTCGGTGATCGGTGCCACCGATCCGTCGGTCTACGTGCCGAGCAAGCGCGGCATCTTCGAGACGTTCTTTATCCGCGGTCTGTACAGCACCGGCAACGACATCACCTTCAACGGCCTGCCGAGCATGGCGCCGAACATGCGCGGCTCCACCGAGCTTGCCGAGCGCATCGAGGTGCTCAAGGGCCCGTCGGCGCTGCTCAACGGCATGCCGCCAGACGGCAGCGTCGGCGGCAGCATCAATATCGTGCCCAAGCGTGCCGGCGACGAGCCCCTGGCCCGGTTGACCGCCTCCTACGAGTCCGATGGCCTGGCCGGCATGCATGCCGATATCGGCCGCCGCTTCGGTGACCAGAAACAGTTCGGCGTGCGCTTCAATGGCGTCTACCGCGACGGCGACACCCCGGTGGACGACCAGCAGCACCGCATGCAGCTGTCGTCCCTGGCCCTGGACTGGCGCGGCGAGCGGGCGAGGGCGTCGCTGGACTACTACCACCAGCGCGAACGCATGGACGGGGTCAACTATTTCGGCATTGCCTCGATCAGCCCCGGCGTGACCCACCTGCCCAAGGCCAAGAAGGGCGATCACTCGCTGGCCCCGGAGTGGGGCTACACCGTCAACGACACCGACACCGTGGTGCTGCGCGGCGAGTACGACCTCAACGACTCGCTCACAGCGTTCGCCGGCTGGGGCCATAGGGAAGGGGGCTACAACGCGCTGATGACCAGCGGCATGCTGCTCAATGATGCCGGCGACATCTCCGCCACACCGATCCGCTCGGCCCGCGACGGCGAGCAGAAGTCCGGCGAAGTCGGCCTGCGCGGGCGCTTCGCCACCGGCCCGGTCGACCACGCCTGGTCGCTGGCGGCAACCCGCTACGACTCCGAGAACAGCTTCAAGGACAAGCGCCTGCCGACTCGCATCCTCACCAACTACTACAACCTGGACTATGGCCCGCGCCCGGAGATCGGCGAGTACGGCAACGTCACCTCGCGCATGCGCGCCCGGCTGAGCAGCGAAGCCTTGCTCGACACGATGTCGTTCCTCGATGACAAGGTGCAGTGGACCGTCGGTGCACGCCACCAGAACGTGCGCGCGTCGAACTACGACGGCAACCACCAGCGTACTTCCAAGCCCTACGATGAAAGCCGGGTTTCGCCGGCCACGGCCTTGCTGGTCAAGGTCACCGACGAACTGTCGCTGTACGGCAACTACATCGAAGGCCTGAGCCAGGGCGGCATCGCCCCGGACAACGCGCGCAACGCCGGCGCGATCATGGCGCCGTACCAGACCAAACAGTACGAACTGGGCGCCAAGCTCGACCTGGGCACCTTCGCGCACACGGTCAGTGTCTACCAGGTGAAGAAACCCAGCGCCTATACCGATCCGCTGACGCAGATCTACGGCGTGTACGGCGAACAGCGCAACCGTGGCCTGGAATGGTCGTTCTTCGGCGAGCTCGAGCCGGGCCTGCGCCTGCTGGGCGGTGCGTCCTACACCAAGGCCGAGCTGACCAAATCGATACGCAAGGAAAACGAAGGCAACCAGGCCACCGGCGTGCCCAAGGTGCTGGCCAAGCTCGGCGTCGAGTATGACCTGCGCGAGATGCCCGGGCTGACCCTGACCGGCAACGCCAACTATGCCGGCCGGCGCTACGCCACCGATGCCAACAACCTGTCGCTGCCGTCCTACACGATTTTCGATCTCGGGGCCCGGTATACCCTGAAGATCTCGGACAAGCCGGTCACCTTGCGTGCCACCGTGCAGAACGTGACCAACAAGGCCTACTGGATCGGCTCGTGGAACGGCGGCGACGGCAGCGGCCTGTCTGGTGGGCTGGGCACGCCACGGTCGTTGTTGTTCTCCACCTCGGTGGATTTCTAGCGAACGCCGTGTGGGAGCGAAGGTGCGCCGATGCCCCGCGACCACCGGCGTAGCCGGTGCAAGGCTACGCAGCCCGTTGACGCAGAATGACCATTCACTGTTTTTGCATCAAACTGCTGGGAGACCCTGCAGCACAGAGCACTACTGGAGGCACTGATGAGCGGAGGTTAGTTTCAGTTCGAACACTGAGGAGATCCGATAATGGCGAATACCATCAAAACCTGCTCTATCTTGGCCCATGAAGAAGAAAGGGTGCGGTTGACATCGGAAGCCCTGGCGGATGTTGACGCTGGCTGCGTGATTGACCACCAAGCCGTTAAAGCTTGGGTTGATAGCCTCGGCACGGACACGCCATTACCAGCACCGCAATGTGTCGTATAACTGCTTGAGCAGGGAATGTAGTTTTCAAGTATCACCCGCATGGGAGGGCTTCTGCGCGACCACCAGCGCATCCGGATACTCCTCGCGCAGGCTGCTCCCCAGCCAATCCATGAACCACAACGCATCGGCACTCGGCGGCTGGGGTGGCGTCAGCAACTGATAGCTCTCCAGCGCCACGGCCTGTTCCACGCAACGCACCAGGCTGCCTTCGCGCAGTTCACGTCCGACCAGCACCTCAGTGGCCAGGGCGATGCCGTGGCCGCGCTGGGCCAGGTTCAGGACGATATCGTTGCTGATATGCGAAGTATCGGCCTTGACCCGCACCCTCAGGCCATTGGCGGCGAACCAGCTGTTCCACCAGGTGCCGTCATCGACATGGATCAGCCGCAAGGCGGGCAGGTCGGCAGCGCTCAGCCCTGCGGGCAACTGCGCCAGGTAGCTCGGCGCGCAGACCGCGAACACCTTCGGGCGGATCAACACCTCGCGTACACCACTCAGCTCCCCAGGCAGGCCGAAGGCGATGCCCAGGTCCGCCTGGCGCGCATCCACGCTGGTGAACGTGGCATTGGGTTCGATGGCGATCCTCAGGTCCGGGCGCAGGCTGCGCAAGGTGTCGATGCGCGGTGTCAACCAGCGTGAGGCGAACGCTGGCACACAGAGGATGCGCAGCCAGCGCTCGTCACCACGTTGCCCCAGGCGCGCACCGGCGTCGGCGAGGATCTGCAGCGCCTGCGCTGCGGCCTTGTAGTAATGGGCGCCGGGCAGGGTAAGGGTCACCCCGCGCGGGGAGCGTTCGAGCAAGCGTACACCCAGCCAGTCCTCGAGGTTCTTCACATGCCGGCCGATCGCCGGCTGGGTCACGTGCAGCGCCTGGGATGCCGCGACATAGCTGCCCAGGCGGGCAGCGGCCTCGAACGCACGCACGGCGTTGAGCGGGGGCAGGCGATCTTCGGCCATGGGCATTCCTTGGTTGTTAGTTTTTTTAATAGTGAAGGCAAATTTATTGTGCTTTTCCCGTTGGCTCAAGTTGCAGACACTCGGGGCAGCGTATTTCCGCGCTTTTCGAGGAGCCCTCCGATGCGGCCAATAACAATAAAGAAGTCGTTCAACGGTCTTTCCATCCTGGCACTGGCACTCGCCGCACTGGCCGGTGCGGCGCAGGCGGCCGACAGCCAGGGGGCCTGCGGCGTGCCCGGGCTTGAGCCTTGCCCGCAGCCTTTCGACAAGGTGCTGCCGGCGGCCAAGGACATGCTCACCTGGGACCAGGACACCCGGGTCGTGGGCTTTCGCAACACCTATCGGCTGTACGGCGGCGATGTCTTCGCCCCGCGCGGCGCCACGCCATACCCCTTGCCGCAGGCCAGCCACAAGCTGAGCGACGTGCACTACCAGTTGGCCGGCAAGACCCACAACCTGGCGGACTACCTGGCCAACCAGAGCGTGACCGGCCTGCTGGTGCTCAAGGATGGCAAGATCGCTTATGAGCACTACGGCAAGGGCAACACTGCGCAGACCTTGTGGACATCGCGCTCGGTGGCCAAGTCGGTGGTCAGCGTGCTGGTGGGCATCGCCGTCAAGGAAGGCAAGATCCACTCGCTGGATGACAGGATCAGCCGCTATGTCCCGGAGCTGCAAGGTTCCGAGTGGCAGGACGTGACCCTGCAGCAGCTGTTGCAGCACACCTCGGGCGTCGTCTGGGACGAGAACTATGCCTCGAAGGATTCGGACTTCTCGCACATGACCCAGTGCGAGGCTACCGCCGATCCCTATCACTGCGTGCTCGACCTGGTGCGTTCGGTCAAGCGCAAGCCCGGGGTCAAGCCGGGCGAAGTCTGGTCGTACAACACCGGCGGTGCCTGGCTGGTGGGCCGGGTGCTGGAAAACGCCACCGGCATGACCATCGCCGAGTACCTGCAGAGCCGCGTGTGGAGCCGCTACGGCATGCAGCAGGCCGGGGTCTGGCATGCGCTGGTGCCCGGCAAGGTGGACATGGGCGGCCACGGTTTCAATGCCACGTTGCGTGACTGGGGACGGTTCGGCCAGTTCGTGCTGAGTGGCGGACAATTGCCGCAGGGCGATAAGCTGCTCCCGGACGACTGGATCGCGCGTTCCACCCACTGGACCCAGGCCAAGGGCTCAGTGACGGCCGCCGCGCCCAAGGGTCAATACGGCTACCAGTGGTGGTACAACGCCCCGGCCCCGGACAGCGATGCCGAACCCAAACGCACCGCCACCAGCGACCAGACGTTCTGGGCCCTGGGCATCTTCGGCCAGAGCATCGCCATCAATCCGGCGGAGCGCCTGGTGGTGGTGCAGTGGTCGACCTGGAAGAACGCCGAGAGCCCCGGTTCGCTGTATGACGAGCAGGCGGTGTTCGTCAACGCGGTGGCCAAGGCGCTGAGCCAGTAACGCCGGGCGAGGGCAGGGCGCCGGCAAGGGCCTGCCCAGTCACACGCGAAACCGCGACACGCTCGCCTGCATGCCCTGGGCAATCTCGTCCAGGCGCTGCGCCGCCGAGGCCAGCTGCCGCGTGGTGTCGGTGCTGTCCCGCGACATGCGGGCGATCAGTTCTACCTGATGGGCGACATCCTGGCTGGCCCGGGTCTGCTCGCCGATGGTCTGCGAGATTTCTTCGACCACCGACGCGGCGCGGCGGGCGCCTTCACGAATCTGCTGGATCGAGTCGCCGGCCTGGGTGGCCAGCTCCACGCCGGCGCGCACCCGGGTGACGCCGGTCTGCATGCTGTCGACGGCGTTGCCCGTGCTTTGCCGGATGCGTTCGATCATGCCGGTGATCTCCCGGGTCGACTGCGCCGTGCGCCCGGCCAGGCCACGTACTTCGTCGGCGACCACGGCAAAACCGCGCCCGGCCTCGCCGGCACGGGCGGCCTCGATTGCCGCGTTCAAGGCCAGCAGGTTGGTCTGCTCGGCGATGGTGTTGATCACCTGGATGATCGAGTGGATTTCTTCCGAGCTTTGTCCCAGCACGGTGATGGTTTCAGAGGAGCGGTTGACCGCTTCGTCGATCCCCTGCATGCCGCCGACCACGTTGAGGATGACCTCGCCACCGTCGCTGGCCAGGCGCTCGGACTGCCCGGAGATAGCCTGCGCATCGCGGGCGTGGTCGGCGATCCGCGCCAGGTTGGCAATCATCTGCTCGGTGGCCGAGGCCATGCTCACGGCGCTGTCGGACTGCTGGCTGGTGCGTTGCACCAGGCTGCTGGAAGCCTGGCCCAGTTCATCGGCCACTTCGCGCAGCAGCAGGTTCTCTTCATGGATGGCCTTGATCATGTTGCCCAGGCTGTCACGCATGTCCGCCAGCGAACGCAACAGATGCCCGGTTTCGTCACGGTCGTGGACCTCGATCGCGGTGGTGAGGTCGCCCTGGGCGATACGCTCGGCAACCGCCATGGTCTGGCTCAACGGCCGCAGGATGGAGCGCAGCAGCAGGAAGGTACACAGCGCCAACACCAGGGTCGCCAGGATCATCCCGCCCACCAGCACGCTGATGCCCTGGTGCAGGGTGGCGGTGCTCTGTTCGCGGCTCGTGTCGGCATTGCCGGCGATCAGGTCGCTCAGGGTACTGTTGCGCTGCTCCAGCTCCTTGAAAGCTGTGACAAAGGCCGGCAGCTGCGCCTGGGCCTGTTCAGGCGACTGCAATGCCAGCTGGATGATCGACGTGGCGCTGGCGATGTAGTGGTCGAGGAGGGGGCCCAGGTCGTTGATGGCCTGGTGCAGGTCAGTGTCCAGGGGCAGTTCCAGGTTGCTTTGCACGACGCTGCGGAACCACTTGGCGTGTTCGTCGAGGTCAGCCAGCACCTGGTTGGCGGTGTCGGTATCGCCCGGCTTGACCAGCAGGGCGGCCAGCACATCGGCGCGCAGCGCATCGTGCATCATGTCGCCTTCCATATGGTTGCGCAGGGCGGCCATGCTGGCCTCGCTGCGCTGCAACGCCTGGTTCTGGTCATGCTCGGCGAGCAGGCCGCTGCCGCCGAGCAACAGGGCGGCGAGGATGCTGACAAGACCGAACCCGATGGTTTTCTGGCGAATGTCCATTTTCGAACAGGCTCCGTGGGGTGGGTTTGGTGAGCATAGATGGTTGGCCGGAGGATGCATGGGGTATTGCAGTCGGGACTGAAACAGAGCACATTCGGTTTTTCAGCGATTGATCTGAGCTCAAACAAGGCCCTGCTGACTTGCTATTTCTCGCAAGCAGAGACCCAAAGCCCGTCTTTGGACATCATCTGGCTCGAACCCCAAGATAAATGCTGGTCTTCTGACTAGCGACTGAACAACCCCATCAAACTCCTTGAATTCTCTCCCTCGTTTAAGCATGTCTTTCACCTCGTCGGCGTACCATTGATAGCGCGGCTGTAAATGAAAGAAACTGACGAATTCGCTCCAGGCACCATTACCGGTGACTTCTAGCTTCAATTCTTCGTCGGTGACGCCCGAGAGGGCGAGCGCTGAAGACTTGACGCTGAAACTCATATCTAAAATTTCCTGAAGATCGAAGGGGTGGGGAACCCTCAAAGCTGGATCATTATCGCCTTTGATTGAAGAATTACACTGATGGCAACACGGCACGAGGTTGTGCAAGGATACTGCCAGATATGGATAGATGGACTTAGGCAGAAAGTGGTCTAGAGGTGGACGCATCTCAAGAGTCTTGAGCTTTTTCGTGGTCTGCCCGTGGTAGTTTACATGATGAAGGTGACAGTAGGGGCAGATGCGTAGCCCATGACTCTCCACAAGTTTGTAGGCATTCCAACCTACACTCTTGTAGATAAATTTACCGTAGTCAAATACATCACCAAACACCTTGATTAAGCTCTCCATATCGTCTCGATACAGCGGTGACTTTTTCTTTGGTCGGCTTTGCAAGTAAGGGGGCAAGTCCGGCATAATGTTATTTATCTGCCGAACCACCTCTCGGAGTTGAGATACAGCGCCAATTAATATCTGCTCGCGTTGAGACAGCAGGAATCTGTGCAGCTTATTTGTTAAGGGTGGAAAGTTTGCGGCATGTGGATTCCAAGCACCCATTTCATCGTCAAAGCGCTTGCCTAGAAGCTCCAGATGGCAAGCCTTATACTTGGCGGAGACTTTAAGCTTTAGCATCGGTATCCCTACCAATAATATCCAGTTGTTGTTGCACATGACGCTTTAGATCATCATCAGCCAGTGCGTTTGCTACACGCCGAGCATGAACGAACGCGTCTCTATCCCTTACCTTGCCGTTCAGCACATCAGAGAGTTCTCGCAGCAGTTGATGGTTAAACTTTCCAGTAAAATCATTTACATCGAACACCGATGTCAAGGTCTGCTTGGGCGTGAGGCCGAAAGCGTTGGTTATTTGTTTCTGTTCGAGGTCAAATAGTCTTTCAGCGGGAGTGTCTGCAGCAACAATAAGCGAGTGAGTGGATATGAATACGTGGGTGCGTTTGGCTGCACCGCCGAATTGACGAATGAAGCCCAAAAGGTCAGCAATGTAGACTCGCTGCCACTTGGGGTGCATGAACATTTCTCCCTCGTCCAAGCACAACAACATGTGGTCCGCATTAGAGTTGCGTTCGAACTCACCAAGAGCCTTGGCCACTGAGCAGTAGAGGAACATCATACTGGCCTGTCCAGAGCTCAACCCCTTGAAAGAGAACTGAAGCAGCCCCAGAGCAGATACTTCGGAAAGCAGGCCCTCGTACTGGCGAATTTGCCCGCCAATTTTTTCATCCAAATAGGATAACTGAGCCGTACGTCGCCAGTTCTTTAGGCCTTCGAAGAGCGTGCGTGTTGATTGCAGTGCCAGCCATGCCTTTCGCAGCTGGGGTGTGAGCAGGGGGTGAATCGACATTTGTTCGAACTGATCAGTGTCGTCGCTAAGCAGGTCATCCAAAAACGGTCGATTCTCTTTGATTAATTTAATTAACGCATCGATCAACTCATATCGCTCATACTCTTCCAGGCTTCTTACAGCATTGAGCACAACGAAGGATAGGATGAATTTTGTAATAGTCGAACCTTGACGACTCAGTTCCTGAATATAAACCTTCAACTCTGGGTCAAGCGCATTGTAAGTTTTGCTACCCCATCTTCCGTAGTTTTTGATCAGGTCCACCAAGGGTGTTGGTTTCAGCCTAATTTCCACTTGAGTCTTCGAAACGAATTTTTCCCGTCCTTCAAGATAAGGGTAAGCACTGAAAGCTGCCATCGGATCTGCCTCCTGGCTCTGACTGAACTTGGGGCTGATATCCAAAACCCCCTGCGCCCTCAAGCGGGTCCGTCGGGCCCTTTCGTAAGGAGAGGTCGTATAGAACGCGGCGAGAAAATCAGGACGATTATCGGTAAAGCTAGCCTCGAATTCACAATGCACAAAGCGCCTTTGCAGCGAGTTACCCAAGTAAAGATACAGGCCCTGATAGTCCTCCCAGAGCACACCGATCTGTGATTCACGATTCCGAGTAACGAGGCCTTCGCATAACGCCAGCAGCATAGCTGTCTTGCCACTACCATTTTCCCCATACAGGGTCGTGAACGATGCTACATCCAATTTGATATCCATTGGCTCGGGCATGGATGAGATGGATAGGGAATACGTAGACCTTTTTTCTGCCTGCGTAGTTTTTTCCATATTTGCTCGGTATTTTCCGGACAATGGTAGGACTACAGGAACATCTGCGATGGTGGCTGAAAAAAGTAAGTGAACAATTGGGTAAGCTGGGGGCATATCTATTCCCTGATAATTGCTTTCAAGCCAGGAAGTCCTGCAAGTTATCGTCCCAATGGCTCGATTTTGCCGACCGCCGAGTGCTTTCCTGGCCACGACGATGGATGTAGGGTCGCATATGCGCCTGAAATGTGGAACACAGCAGCAAAGCGGTTGCCTGGGCCAAGGCAGGCGCCCGTGTTTTTTATAACTCAACTAAATATTCATTTAGTTGAGTTATGTGTTTTTGTTATAAAAAGTCGGGCAGGGCGTACGAACGTTTGCTGACGACCAGGGATCATGTGTAGTGTGCATCCAGCTCACTTACCCTCAATGGAATGAGAAATCGACCATGCGTGGATTCGCCGCTTTACCTCTGTTGTTTGTCCCCATGATCTCCTGGGGCGACTGCACGCAGAACCTGCAAATCTGGGCCCAGGCCTTGCACCCAGCACTGCAGCTCGCCAGCGACTTTGCAGTCTGCAAGGTCAATCCGGCAGATACCAGCCAGGTCTTGGCAGCCTTGCCGTTGAAGGTGAACGTCGATGAATACGGGCAAGGCGATTACAGCCTGGATGTACTGGTGGCCGATGCCAGCAACGGCAAGATCATTGCCCACCATTACCAGGAGGCGGCGATCGTCTCCGACGCGGTGCAGTTTTCAGGCCTGACGCTGGACACTGCGCGCTATCAGGTGGCACCAGGGCTACGAGCATTTGGCGTGCGCATTCGTCACACAGGCTCGTCACGGGTCAATCCGTTCAGCAGTGAAACCCTGAGCCTGTACGTGAACGACGGTTCGCAACTGCGGCAGATCATGGGGCATTTGGTTGTGAGCGAGAGTCATGGCGAATGGGACGGTGTCTGCGCTGGAGAATTCGGAGAGATCAAACGTACGCTGGCAATGGGAACACCTGGCAAGGACGGTTTCAGCGGATTGCGGGTTACCGAGATATCGACCGGGAGCCAGAGCATTCCCAAGGGCACTGATGACTGTCAGGAAATCGAGGGCGTCACGCAGACGAAAAGGTTCAGCCTGGATTATGACGGCCGCCGGTATGGAGTGCCGAAAGGATTGAGGTTCGAGTGAGTGAATTGGAGATGGGCTTGGTGGAGGCTGGAATCTGGCCTCCCTCTGGGCGTACTGCTCAATTCGAACCTACGCATAATGTATATTATGTTAAATGGCGTATTGCGGGAGATGACCTCCTGAGTCGATTACCTGTTGTAAGCGCTGACGAAAGCGCATTACTTCGTCACGCGCTGTCGAGCCTGGATAGCTCCATACAGGCGCCTGAGGCTTATGTCAGCGTTCGCGCCCTGATCGCGCTTAAGCGCTATACCTACGCAAATCAGCGCATAAAAGAATTCGCTTCAATATTGGAAAAATTGCTGATCTGGTGCTTTTTTATACGCCGGCTTTCACCTTTATCCCTAGATCCTGCAGATTTAGAGGACTTTTTTAGCATTTGTCGCCAACCGCCCAAAGAAATGTCGCGATCAAAAGGCTATTGCAAACGCTTCATCCTTGTAGCAGATAAAGTCTGCGTTAACCCTCAATGGAGGCCCTTTTTGGGGCGATCGAACCATGGCCTGAGTGATGCTCGGGAACGAAACGCCCTTCGTTTCTTTTATGACTACCTTAAAAGCCAAGGTTTAAGTGACGTCGTGGCGAAAAGAAGTCCAGCATTGGGAAAGCAAAACTCAAGCATGAATGCTTCGAAAGCCTTAGATGTGCTGCGAAGATATCTTCAAGCGTTGGAAGATGGTGAAGCTTGTAGTGGCAAGCCAAGACATAGCCGCGCATCTAAAGAAAAGCAAGTTTTTGTGTTCGCCACCTGCTTTCTCTAATGAGTCCATCTAGATCTTGAATTGACTTGGGCCACACATTGTCAGTCCATTCCACATCATCAGATACAGGAACTAGCAAGCAATGCCCTCCCCTTAAATCCGCGATTGTCTTGCTCTCGGAAAATGTCACAGGGAGGGGGTCGACCTCGCCCGGAGGTACGAAAAACAGCGTGCAACGCATTTGCTTGCCGCCAGCGAAACTGGCCGCAATCCGAATTTCCGTAACCCCATCAACTTGGGGAAGCCCAACATGGGTACAGCCAATATCGAAGGTTTCTTCAACTCCCCGATGCCGCAAGCAAAATCGGGCCCACTCATGGCTTCTAGCCCTGCCCTGGTCGTGAGAAAGCGTAACAAGGCCAGGTTCAATAGTTGGCTCATTAGGCAATTCGGCTGGCCTCGTCTGTGTATTTTTCAAACATGGGAAGCGTTACTTCGTGGTTGGATCATCGCGTGGCTCTGAGCTTAGCGGATCAATCAGGCCAAAAGCATCGTTGCCCTCAGCAGCCATACCCGTGATCAATCCGGTTGAGCAAAGCCTTCACCCTCAGATATTCAGCCTCATTGCCAGCACACTCCAGCGCAGTTAAGCCTCCGAATTCGTCCCCCGAGGGCGAGCCAACCAAACATGCGCTTTAATTTTGCTGCCAAACACCTGCTCGGCCTGACGTCGAATCAGCTCCTCAAAAATCATCGCTCCTCCCGTGGCGCATGCAGGTTAAGTAGTCGATAGATTGCGAACGCCCTAGTCTGCGCAACGAACCGGTTCACTGCCCATCAAACAAAAGCTATCCCTGGCAGTTCCACTCATTTGACTATACGAGATCGATTGGAACCACGCAAACGTGGCCTAGAGTGGTTGTGAGGTTGACCGCATAGCCTCATTCAGCGTGGCGATCATTGTTATGTAGATTCGCGCTCGCCAGTAACCCTAGGTGTGGATGAGGCTGCTGCTCGGTGAACGAAGCGCCAGTACGAAACGTGGTGAACATTCCCCCTTCATTACTGCAACCAAGCTACGCAATCCGCCCGCTGGCCGTTAAAATGCCACCACACTCATTGTCGCGAACCAGGTATGGCCAAGGCTCCAAGGAAACAGCCCGCAAGAGAAGCTGCCAGCACACAGAAGACAGAAGCCAGGGGGCGTCGTAAGAACGTGTCGAGCCCGGTCTCCTCAGGTGGCAGAGGCGATGCGTTCCAGTTACGCGTACAGGCGGTTCGCCTGCTATCGATGTGCCTGGGCCTGGAGTGCCCGGGTGCCCCCGCCGGCTTCCACATCATCCGCATGGTCTTCCAGGGGCGGGTGTTTGGCCACAACACCGATGACCTCATCATCGACCTGATGAACCCGGTAACCGGCCAGACAGCCAAGCATCGCTTGCAGATGAAGCGGTCACTCAAACCTGGTGATAACGCCCAGTTCAATGAGTCCGTTGGCTTAGCCTGGGAGGACTTCAGCAAACCTGATTTCCAGCGCGGACTGGATGAGTGCCAGATTGTCTTCAACAGCTCGTGCCATTCACAGATGCAAGGTGCAGTGGAGGTCGTCCGCTTTGCAATGGCCTCGGAAGCAGCGGCAGACTGGATCGTCCGGGTTTTTGAGGAGGGGTTTAGTAACGACAGCAACCGTAAAGCCTATGGAGCGCTACGAAATGCTGTCGAGCTCCAAAAAGGATCGCCAGTGGACTCAGAGGAGCTGCATCAGTTCCTCATGCACCTCAGGTTCATGTCGCACGACCTCGATTCCGACCATACCCAGGCGGTCGCGACCCAAAAGCAACTGATCAGTCAACGTTTGCCTAATCGCAAGAGCGCTGAGGTTTGGGCGTTACTCCAGGCAGCTTGTGTGGAGCTCAATAGTACTGCAGGCCAAATCACCCAGGAAAGCGCTGAGCGTCACTTGGGCGAGCTTGGTGCAGAGTTCAAGGAAACGCGTGAGCTCATGCGGGCGCTGCACGATCTACAGAGTGCCAGGCCCGGTGGCGTGAACCACCACGTCTCTGCTCACCCGAACAGCGCCCTCCCCTTGAGTCCTGAAGCTCACGGCCATCTGCTGCCTCTGGCGCAGCTACTACAACCGTTTTTCGCCTCGCCAGTGACACCACAGGGAGCCTCGATGACTGAGGCCCTCCCCGGCGCTCATGCGACCTCTACCAACTTGTTGGTAACTCGTCAGCTCGACCGCATTACTCAGATGCAAAAGGAGCATCGCTATCAGGAGTGCCTGAATCAATTGGATCTGCTGCAGCCTGAGCTGGAGTACTTCGACGACCACCAAAAGGCTCGTTGGTACCTGCTTCACGGCTTATCGCTGTGGCATATGGACGATGATGATCTTGCTGCGAAGGATTTTGATATCGCAGCCAGTCTTTGCGACTCTGACGATCGCATCGCAGTGGCGGCGGTACGTAGCCACATCATCCGTGGTGACATACAGGCCGCTGTAGAAGCGGGACAAGCGCTAATGGTTCGATTCCCCGAGTCTTTTGCGGTGTGGATTGCTCTTACGAACGCCAGAATCATCGCCGGCGAGCGCATCAGCGAAGACGAGATCCCTGATGCATTCGCAGGTAAGGCGGTTGCCTGGCAGCTCGTGGCCAGCTCGCATGCGGCCGCCGACGACGACGAGAGCGCTGTGCGAATCAGCCTCATTGCGCTAGAGCAGGAGGACAGCTCAATTTTCATCCTCGAAAGCTACCTGCGCTTCGTGCTGCGATTGGTGACGCTGAACCCGGTTCGGGTCAACTGCAGGGCATTACAGGCGGAACATGCGCAGCTTTTGATGGAAGCGATGGCGCGTGCTGATATTCGTGACGGTACGTTCTGGGCGTGCCAGAGCCCCAAAACGTTGGGAGAGATCGTCGTACACCTGGCGTACGGGATGATTCTGCTTGAGCGCGCGGAGGCGGCATTGGAGCTGCTGCAGCAAGCCAAGCTTAAAGGCGTCTACGATACGGCAGGCTTGATCCGCTTTGAAGTCGAAGCACTCTGCGACCTGAACAGGTGGAGCGACTTGATTACCCGATTCGGGGAGTCGATCGGTACCTTGCCAGATGACTCGCTACTTCGCTTCGGGCATGCGTGCGTCCTTCAGTCACGGGCAGATCTGCTGCAGCGGGTTCGCGATGAAGCAGCACAGCGCCCTGAGTCTGATGTCATTCGTCATGTGTCCAGAAGGCTTCAGCACCTGCATTGGGATCAATTGCTCGATCAGGGTGAACTGGGCATTGTGCAAAAAGAGATAGAGCAAGCAGGACTATCTGTGCGGAGCACGTCATCACTTGTCGACCTGCAGTTTGTTGCGAGAGCGTATGCACACGATGAGGTCGTGGCGAAGGCTGTAGAAGATCAGGTGACAAAGCTTGCTCCGGGAAGTACTGATCCCCACGAAATCGCGATGGGCGCGCGCGTGATGCTGCGTGCCGAGCGTTTCGACATTGGCGCTGAGCTGCTTGAAAGGCTGCTGCCGAGCGATATGTACACGGAGCTGCACGATGAATTGCTGTACTGCTACATCCGAACAAGTCGACATGCGAAGGCCCGAGATCTGCTCGATGCCATGCCCATCGCCTGGCGTGACTCTGCCAAGGCACTTGAATTGGCACTTTTCCTCTATAACAACGCTGGAGACTGGGGGCGAATGCGCCCCATTGTTGAGCACCAGCTATCCCTGTCTCCGCAGAGCGCCAGCGAATGGATCAAACTCATTCGGGTCGTCGCATGTGAGGGCGTCACAGATCTGAAAACGATCATTTCCTCGATGCCGACCTGCCTCGGAGGAGCCGTGGAAGACTTGCTGCTCTTAGCCAACATTGAACTGCGGTACGGTCAAATCGAGCGTGGATTGAATCGGGTTTGCGCTGCGATTCGCACCAATCCAGGCAATTCGCAGGCAGCTGAGACGCACGTAAAAATGGTGCTGATGTTGCGCGAGGGATCCGAGGTCTTTCAGCAGGAGCCTGTTGTCGTTGCACCTGGTACCTCAGTAGAGCTTGCCGACGCGCAGGGAGTGACCCGATACATCTCGATCGATTTTGAGGCAGGTGCTTATCCGCCAGGCGCTGCGGAATTCCTGTCGCCTCAGGATGATTTTGCTCAGACGCTGATGGGGCTAACCGTCGGCGAAAGCATAACTGTGCCCGACATCTTTAGTTTTCAGGTGTTCGAAGTGAGGCGGATCATTACCCTGCACCGCCGCTTGTTCGACCTCTCAAAAGCGCTGCTTTCGGATTCCATTGTCCCAGGCAAAACACTCGTTTCGTTGAAATTCCCGCTCGATGCCAATGGCGAGATGGATTTCACGCTTCTTCAAGAGCAACACAATCTCTATCAGGCTCGGACAGCAGCGCTTTACGAGCTGTATGCCCAGAAGCCGGTACCGTTAGCCCTGCTGGCGAAAAAGGTAGGGCGAGATGTCATCGACATGGTTCGCGATTGGCCAAGTGATGCTCCTTGTCTGGACGTGTCGATTGGGGATGTCGACGCGGATGACAAACTACCCTTCTCGCTCGATGACCGGATCTGGGTGGTCGATCTCTCGATACTGGCAGAGCTCGCGACTCTTGGATTATTGGACGTTCTTGAGCACTTGCCCAAGGTCTATGTCAGCGCTGTGTCGCGCCAGGCACTAGATGCCAAAATCGAGATATCTTCGTTCCTCCACAGCGGCGGCCTGGAGTCCTCGGAGGTTGGCCAGGAGGATGAGGCGTATGAAGATGAGCCGTCGATCGACCTCAGTGAGGGTTTCCTGGGCGCCCTCGACATGGCGATTTCAAACTACTGCACGGTTGTTCCGGCGTACGGATCACATGATCCCAACCTTTTGCTTCAGCGATTCAACGGAATTCTAAGTGCTGAGGGTCGTGCGACTCTGTCGCTCTGCCAGGAGCATCAGGCTAGCCTGATCTCTCTGGATGGGCGCCTGCTTCAGATCGCTCAAATGCACGACATATCATCCGCCACTTTGCAGATGCTCCTCACGGCAATCACGGAAAAGGGTGGCCTGAGGCCCGTTGAGACTTCTTGTGCACTCATTAAGATGGTCATCGCGCGGCGCAGCTTCATTGCGATCCGCCCTGATGATCTTGTCGCGATGATGGATCAAGGATTGCTTTTCGCGAATCTGGGCATCAACAGCTTTAGGCGCTACCTCGCAGAGCCGAATTTGATCTTCCACTCTGCAGCGTCGACGATCATCGACTTCATTTGCAAGATGTTCACCAGCGTTCGCTGTACCTTCAGCGTGTTCTTGAAGCTGATCGAGCTTTTGCTGGAACCGACGTTCAGGCACGTGCACCGTCCTGAGGATTGGGATGCACAGGCGCTCCAAGCGTTTCGTCAACTGCAGCACCAGGGCTTACCAGAGAATTACTTTGCTCATATAAGGCGCAGCCTTGCTGTCGCGAAAGACAATGCCCGGAGCCCTTGCATGCCGGTTTCCTTGGAAGCGCAGGTTACGTTCTCGCCGATGACGCTGTTCTACTGGGGCTAGAGTGCTCACGAATAGGTGGTTCGAGGCGTCTTAACGCTGAGCGAGTCGCGGGATGTGGCAACCGAGCCGCCTTTGAGCAGGTTGGACGCCTTACGGCTGGCTTGGAGCTTCGCATGCTTCAGATGATAGGCCACGAAGGCATCTGTGACGCTGCGATCTACCAGCGCCAGCTTCATGCCGCTGCCGGTCGTCTCTAGAAGTGACAGATTGACCTGCTGGTCTTTGCAGAAATGGGCGAGCAGCTTCCAGAATGGCGTTTTGTGATCCACATGCAGATCGTTGGGATGAACGATTGGCTCGCCGCTGATGGCGCAGTCGACTGGATAGGTCAGCTGCGCCCTGAACGCATCGAGCTGGGGACGGACGGCGAATCTCAGTGCCTCACACACTTTGCCATGCGGTGACTGTGCGACGCCGGTAATGCTCTTCGCATAGGAGAAACTTTCGTCAGTCCCATCCAGGCGTACCAAGTGAAACCCTCGACCTGATAGCTCATTTCTAGCAATCAAGAAGTGGTCGACGCCGGCGCCGATCTTGCGATTAGCGTCGGGGTGCAGCGCCAGCAACAAATGAAGCTTCTGGATCGCTACAGGGTGGCTCACCCGTCCCAAAGGCGCGGTACGCAGGTATGCCTTTAAGCCGTCCAGCAACGCTTGTTTGTTGCGGTATTCGAATGGCCCTAGCCAGTACATTCCACTACCCCTCTCCGTCCAATTGGATGCAGACCCTATGGCTGAGACCAGCGCTGTTTCAACCATACGGTATGGGCGTAGAACGGAAAAGAGTACATTTGTACTCCTTCTATGCTCGCCACCTGTCTCAGGTCTCTCAGTTACGACGCCTCAGGTCTTCAAAGAACGGCATTTTGAACGGTACCCGCGCCAGTGCGCTGATCAAACCACCCTTGGGAGGCTGGGCCGGGTCGACGAACCAATAGCAGTGCGCCTTCGCGCGCGTGATGGCCACATAAGCCAAGCGCAGGGTCTCCTCGCCCTGAGCATTGTCATACGGCCTGGGATCTCCGGGAGCGCCCAGGTTAGCCTGGCGGTAGGCCATGTTCCGATACGGCGAGGTTGAAAGCTGAGCGCAGTCACCAACCAGAAACACGGCATCAGCCTCCAAACCCTTGGAGCCGTGGTATGTCAGCAGCTTGATGCTGGCCGAGCGCTTAAGCCTTCTTGCCTTGGCTAGCACGGGTCTGAGCTTGCTCTGTACATCGGTCTTGGTGTCGTTCTTACGGTAGAGAACCAGTATCGACTGGCCCTGATCAAAGTGGTACTCCACGAACTGGGCAAGCAGATCGTCATCACGATCCAAGACCTGAACGGGGATAGTCATGTCCTTGACCTTGGGGTGTGAGGCGATCCCGTGTTTCTCATCATCGACAGACTGATGCCTGACGAGGCTTTCAGCCGCATCAATCACCATCTGCTGAGAGCGGTAGTTTTCCTTCATGAGTACGTGGGTGGTGCTGGGTGAAGGAAAATACTCCTCGAAATCATTGAAGAACTTGGGCGAACTCCCGCGCCAGCCGTAGATGCTCTGCCAATCATCACCGACCGCCATGAGTGAACCGGGGCAACTGGCCGTATCAGTCAACACGTGCAGGCGCCGACGACGAGCCTCCCTGAAAACGGCTCGAAGCCAAGAGATGGTGTTCGCGCCACAGTCCTGGAATTCATCGACCAGAAGATGCAGCATTGGCATGAACACTTCATCGGGCAATTCTTGCAGGTTAGCCTCCCCTCGCTCGCCAAACATCTCGAACATTTTGTTGAACGTGAAGATCGGCGGATGCTGGCGACTCAAGTAGAGGTTGAAGGCTGGCCAATAGATCGCCAATGCCTTGAAGAAAAGCGCGTCGCTACTGCCATCTGGAAAGCTCATCTGATCGACAGCTTCCGACACGTCGAGACCGAGGTTCTCCAAAAATGAGGCAGCCGAGTGGAAGGCCTGCATGATGGGCGTCTCGCCCAGCTCGCCCTCAACTTGGTAGTCAAGTGTCGGGCATCGGGTTACGTAGCCGCGAAGTACGTCGAGCGTGGTCGCGGCATCTGCATAGTTATCCAGGAAGATCAGGCCCTTGTCGCAATAGACCTGGAAGAAGGTTTTTTTCATCGTCGTAGCGCCCGTCAGCTTCATCTTCGGCTGAGAAGGCAGCGACAGCTTCCGATCGTTTTTGCCGACACCCAGAATGACGTAGGCATCGAGCTCTTCGCAGTAGCCATTGGCGAAGAACTCCCTTCCTTTGAGATGTATGGGGAACGGGCCTGGCTCAATGCCCTCCATTGGCCAGAAGCCGGATTTGCGCCAGAGCTGGTCGACGGCGTTGGTGAGCTCAGTATCGCGCTTGGAGCATTCATCCATGCGTGCAGCGCGCCGCTTGGCTTCGGGCGAATTGGCGCTCATTGGCGGGAGTCGCGATGCTCGATACACCAACTCAGCCACCAGGCTTCTGAACTCGTCGTCGGCCTCGTAGGTTTGCTGGTAAGCAGCATTCATCAGGCCGAGCTGTTCGGTCGTCAGGCGGATATCAAATACGTTTTCGAGCTCGTCGTCCTCATCTTCGGCATCTTCTTGCTGAGCATGTTTTTCGAGGGAGAAAAACTCAAAAGCGCTGACCTTCGGCAGGTTCTGGCTCCATTTAAGGAAGTCGAGAATCCGGGAGTGGAAGGTTCGAACGATACGCCCGGTCATCTCATCGGTCAGCGTAATGTTCCAAAGCGCGAACACCTCGGCGAGCTTGCGTCTGAAGTCTTTCCGGGATTCACAGGTGAAGGTGACCACCGCGATGTTTTCTCTGGGAATGCCCAGATACCGATGCAGTACGAGGAGGCGCAGCACCATCGTTGTCGATTTGCCGCTCCCTGCGCCAGCGACGATACAGGTTGACGGATCCTTGGAAAAAATCATCTTCCATTGGTCTTCGGTGGGCATCTGCCCTTTCAGGTGCTTGGCAACCGTTGCCTTCACCTCCTCCTTGATTTGCTCGGTGATGGGAAAGCGCCAGTCATCAAACAAGTTGTGATCAACTTGCGGGCCTTTGACCAACGCGGGTCGGCCCGGGCGCAACTCGATGATTCGCTTGCCTTGTTCAAAGCCCTTTTCGTGCCCGCGCTTATGGCCTTGAAGAGAACCTTCTTCATGGCCTTCCGCGAGCCCCTTTTCCCTTCCTTGCTTGAAGCCAGAGTCAACCCCTTTGCTCCAGCCGCGCTGATAACCATGGCGAGCGCCTTGGTTCCAGG
Source organism: Pseudomonas sp. CCOS 191 (assembly GCF_001007005.1). NCBI lineage: Bacteria > Pseudomonadati > Pseudomonadota > Gammaproteobacteria > Pseudomonadales > Pseudomonadaceae > Pseudomonas > Pseudomonas sp. CCOS 191. Next base: position 2,975,211 of record NZ_LN847264.1, on the reverse strand, counting down.
AGTCCTGGTCATGGGTTTGTTGCGCACGAAGTATTGCAGATGCCAGGGCTGTCAATGCACGCCCGATAAGCCCCCTGGGCTCCAGGAAGTTGGAGGTATGTTTGGCCTGATCTGGTTTTTCAGCGGATCCCACAGTATTGCTCCCATTCACTGAGTGGGGCCGGTGCCGCCCTATCTCGCCTGAAGCGCCAGCAATATGCTGTGCGTATTGAGCCTCCATGGTTCACATGAGGGGTACGACCCTCCTGGTGAAAACCACGGATGCCTTTTCTCCGACGAAAATGAGGGTGCAATCCCGACCCGTTTGACACGTTTGCTGATAGAAGCTTTTGCATCGAAATGCTTGCTCTAGAGCGCTTGCGGGACATCCTAGTCGAGCCGTAGGGGTTGCACGAGCCGTAAGATAGGCCTATTTTTTTACTGTAGAAAAGTAAGTCAATGGAGTCGCAGGTGCTTGATAAAAAAGGAATTTATGAAATCGTTGAGCAGTTTCGCGTCCCGAAGAGAAATCTTGTGAATGTGGATGAGGTGACAGGACATGAGTCGCTGAAAAGCTTGTCGATCCGCTTTTGGTTTGAAAACTTACGCCGGCGAACCGGGCTGGCAACGGCATACAGCCTGGAGCAGTTCTTTGAACCCAAATCGTTCAGGCGTGACGAAAACGATTCGATCAGCAGTTACCGGAACAAGTGGATTCGATATGAGGACGGCAAGCACCGTCCTCAGCCAGGCTTGCTGAGAGTTGTGGAGGAGAAGTGCCATGGCTCATCACGAGACCTGAACCACCCGCTGTGGTCTGTCCTGGATCTCTCCGATCAGAAAATAATGCGCGGTGAGAGCTACCTGAGAAGTCTTGCGCCCAGCGTGCAGACGGTCATTTTCTCGCCAGAGGACGACGCTCCTGTGATTCAGAGCGCTCGTTTGCCAGTTACACCGGTGATGCTCAAGCGGCTTGTGCGCAAGGCAAACCTGGATGCGCTGGCGTGCTTGATTTGGCTGCTCCGTGAGTCTGCCCAAGTGAAGATGGCGACGACGGATAAAATTGTTCTTGCTCTCCATCACGTGTTGCTGATGGTGGCAATGGATCTGCACGTGATGAGGGTAGCGCGCTCCCTAATCAGGATCATCGTCGATCGGATCTTTCCTCTGGGCATGGAGGCGCGTCAGCAAGTGGCGCTGCGCGTGGATGAGTATATCGAAGCCTCTGCCCGAATTAATTTCATGGTTTTTCAGACGCAGGTGGGCAGGGGAAAATCGCTGGTCTGGAGCAAGCGCACCCACGTCATGGTGGGCATGCTGAACTTTAAGTATGGGTTCGATATCTTCTACGCGATTGGGAAACCCTTCAGGATTAACACTGCGGAGCCTGACCTCTCGCAGGGGCAGCTGGTTCTGGCGGCAGAGGAGCAGCGATGTGCTGACTGGGGTTGGGAGTGTCTTCGGTCTAACCGGCAGGGTGATGTAAGTGAGCTATATGAGCGTGAGGCGAAAGTGTAGTGGTCTAATGAAACCGGACACCCATTTAGGCGAGAATGCTCGCCACAGAGAGGTGTCTGATGACCAAGCAACGTCGTACCTTTACCCCTGAGTTGAAGCGTGAAGCTGCCTGCCTGGTGCTCGACCAAGGCTACAGTCATGCCGAAGCGGCCCGCTCGCTCGGCTTGGTCGAGTCGGCCCTGCGCCGTTGGGTTAATCAGCTTCAACAGGAACGAGGCGGCATCACGCCGACCAGCAAGGCGTTGACGCCAGAGCAACAAAAAATCCAAGAGCTGGAAGCTCGAATCACTCGCCTCGAACGCGAGAAGTCGATACTAAAAAAGGCTACCGCGCTCTTGATGTCGGAAGATCTCGAGCGTACTCGCTGATCCGCCAGCTCAGCGCCCATGAGCCCGTTGATTGTTTGTGCGAAGTGTTCGAAGTCACTCGCTCAAGTTACTACGCACATCGTCATAGAAGGCGAACTCCGGACGTTGAGCGACTGCGGTTGCGCAGTCGAGTGAATGAGTTGTTCACGCGAGGGCGAAGTGCGCCCGGCAGCCGTAGCATCAAGGCAATGATGCAAGAAGAGGGTGAGCAAATCGGGCGGTTCAAGGTACGCAGCCTGATGCGTGAACTGGCGTTGGTCAGCAAGCAGCCAGGATCACATGCGTACAAAAAGGCCACAGTGGAGCGGCCAGATATTCCGAACATCTTGAACCGAGCATTTGATGTCGAAGCGCCAAATCAGGTCTGGTGTGGCGACATCACTTACGTTTGGGCGCAGGGCAAATGGCACTATCTGGCAGTTGTCCTGGATCTCTATGCACGCAGAGTGGTGGGCTGGGCCTTATCAGAAAAGCCGGACGCAGACCTCGTGGTCAAAGCGCTGGACGTGGCTTACGAACAACGCGGAAAGCCTCAAGGGCTGCTGTTCCACTCCGACCAGGGATCGCAATATGGCAGCCGTCAGTTCCGCCAGAGACTGTGGCGCTACCGCATGCGCCAGAGCATGAGCCGCCGAGGCAACTGCTGGGATAATGCGCCGATGGAGCGAGTATTTCGCAGCTTGAAATCGGAATGGATACCGACCACGGGCTACCTGACCGGGCAGCAAGCTCAACGAGACATTAGCCAGTATCTGATGAGCCACTACAACTGGATCCGACCCCATCAATTCAACGATGGACTGGCTCCGGCAAAAGCTGAAGAAAAACTCAAAACCGTGTCCGGGATGAGTTGACCACTACATGTTCTGACGGCTTTCAGCACCTTAAAGCCACCACCCCCACGCGGGTGGTGGCTTTTTCACGCTCGCAAGATGTCCCAGTAGCTCGCCCAACGGTAGCCCGAGCAGCTGGACTTCTTCGTCGACACCGACCCGCTGGCCTCCGGGTGGGCACACATGCGACGATCGCACCGCCTTTAGGGAGCAAGCCATCTCGACTCTGGGCGAGGTGGTACTTGAAGGTAGAGGCAGCGCTGAACACAACCTTGGTGATGAGATGAACGACCGCGTATTTTACTCTTGGCAATCCGACAGCCCCGGCAACACCAATCGAAATTTCATTCAGCAGGCGCTGGAAACGGCGATCGCAGACATACACAAAGACGACACCACCGACGTTGAGCCGGTCATCGACCGGGACACACTTGGCCTGGCTGGCTCACCGGACATCAGCCACTCCATTTTCGAAAAGATCGATGCCGCCTCAGTGTTCGTGTGCGATGTTTCGATCATCGACCCGTCGACAGCCAGGCCGACACCGAATCCCAATGTGCTGATCGAACTCGGGTACGCGATCAAGGCCCTGGGCTGGAACCGCATTATCATGGTGATGAACACTACGTTCGGCGGGCCAGAGAAGCTGCCATTCGACCTCAGATCCAAACGCATTACGACTTACGCTATCGCAAGCGACGCAGCAGAGAAAGCGCCTCACAGAAGAGGTCTGGCAAGTACGTTTGTGGTGGCGCTGAACACGATCTTCCAATCCCTTGGGGCGCGGGCGCAAGCCGCTGATGCCAGCAACGCTACCGGATCTCAGCCACGATCGGTTGACACCGCGCTTTTCGAGCGTTTCAGAACCGAACTACCCTCCAAGGGCAGCATCAGCTTCATTGATGAACAAAATATGGCCGGCTTTTCCTGGCGTCTCTCCCAGCTCGACCAGCTCAGGCATTTCTACTATGAATGGGATGACGTCGAGCACGAGTTTATCGATCCGCAGATGGAAACGATGCGCACTCAGCTGCATGAGTTGATCGGTGACTACCTGGATCAAATCTCAACCTATACCTATCCTACCCACATCCCAGACAGGCAAACCGTCCCTCCAGAATGGGAAATTGAAAAACCAGAGCAATTCATTTCAGTAGTCAAACGCCTTCACGAGACCGCCGAAAAAATCGTCGAATTGCACGGCGAACTCTTCCGTCAGGGCCGGCTAAAATTCGATCGCTGAACATCCAGGCAATTACACTCCACTGGCCATGCGCTAAAAAAACACGTATGAAGCCACCGCCCTGTGAGGCGGTGGCTTTGCCAAAACCGCGAGAAGCGTTCCCCAGGTGAGGACGGTTCAGGAATTTGCGTTTGCATCTGCCAAGCGGCTTTTGCTTGAGAAGCGCGCGTTCGCTTTATCGAATACCCAGTTGTAAACAATCGTGTAGGGCAGAATGAAAACAAAGAAACCCAACTCAACCATCAGTGCTTTCAGGAGCGTGATGTCGAGCACTCAGGCTGCTAGCGGTAAACACCAAATCACGATCCCCGCTTCAAATCCAAGACCATGAACGAAGCGGTGCCAGATTTTCCAGTCGAGCCTAGGTCTTTGAACGAAGCGGTCGACGAGCCTGTTATACGTCATGTTCCAAGCCCTAGCGATGGCTGACATCACTAGCGCCAGAGCGCCTGTGCTCTCAATGGGTTTGTTAAAAAGCAGTGACATCACCGGCGCGCAGAGCAACACGGCATAAGGCTGTCTTCGTAGATTTTGACAAAATCCTTTTTCATGTCCGCCTCCAGCAGTGCTGCCCATCCTACCTGTTGGACTCCATCCCCGCTGCATGCGGCGAGTCGGATTGCAGAGGATCATACGGTCACGGAAAATTGCAGCCCCTAACAGGGGCCACAAAGGACTCAATGCTTTCAGCTCAACGCTTCATTTGAGGCGTGTAAGGCCCAATATGAGTACTGTTACAGTTCGTTCTGGCGCCCCAGCAGCAAGGATAGGCTCGAGCACGGTAAGCGTCCGGCGAACCCACCTTCCGAACGCCCTTATCGCCAGGATTTCCATGCGCCAACGAAGCTCTTATCCGAAACCGTTCAAAGCCCAAGTCGTCCAGGAATGCCTGCAACCTGGTGCAACCGTTTCCAGTGTCGCCATCAGCCACGGCATCAATGCCAACGTCATCCGCAAATGGATGCCGCTTTATCGAGATCAGCCCGCAGCGGCTTCGCTGCCGGCATTCGTCCCGCTAAAAGCCGCACCTAAACGGTCAGCCGAACCGTCAGTGATCATTGAGTTACCCGTGGCCGGGCAAGTGATCACGGTGAAATGGCCAGCCTCGGATCCTGAGGGTTGCGCGCAGTTTATTCGGGCTGTCGCTCAATGATCCGCATCGATGCCATCTGGCTGGCCACCGAGCCGATGGACATGCGCGCCGGCACCGAGACGGCATTGGCCCGGGTAATCGCGGTGTTCGGTGCGGCGAAGCCGCACTGCGCTTATCTGTTCGCCAATCGCCGGGCCAACCGAATGAAAGTGCTGGTGCACGACGGCGTGGGCGTCTGGCTCGCAGCGAGACGACTGAACCAAGGCAAGTTCCACTGGCCCGGCATTCGCCATGGCGGCGAGGTCGAACTCGATAACGACCAACTTCAGGCATTGGTACTGGGCCTGCCGTGGCAGCGCGTTGGCGCCCGCGGTGTGATCAGCATGCTGTAAACGTCGGCCATTTGGCCGGTCTACTTGTCGTCGTCCCGCGCCTGCTCTGGCACAATCGGCGGCATGACTTTCTCGCCCAACCTCGACCAGATGACCCCGGAATAGCTTCGTGCCTTGGCGGCACAGGCGTTGCAGTTGCAATCCCAGGTTGAGGCGATGAGCAAGAAAATTCAGAACGATGAAATCCTCATCGAACAGTTCAAGTTCGAAATCGCCCTGCTCAAACGCCACAAGTTTGCCAAGCGCAGCGAGCAAATCAGCCCGGCGCAAGGCAGCTTGCTGGATGACCTGCTCGACACCGACCTTGAAGCTATCGAGGCCGAGCTGAAACAGCTTCTCCCAGCTGCGCCACAGGCCGAACCACGGCAATCCCCGAAACGTGCGCCCTTGCCGCCGCAGTTTCCACGCACCGTGATTCGTCACGAACCCGAAAACACTCAGTGCGCCTGTGGCTGTCAGCTCCAACGCATCGGTGAAGATGTCAGCGAGAAGCTGGATTACACGCCGGGCGTGTTTACCGTCGAGCAACATGTGCGGGGCAAATGGGCCTGCCGTCAGTGCGAAACCCTGATCCAGGCGCCGGTGCCGGCGCAGGTTATCGACAAAGGTATTCCGACCGCAGGCCTGCTGGCCCACGTGATGGTGGCCAAGTTTGCCGATCACTTGCCGCTGTATCGGCAGGAGAAGATTTTTGGCCGTGCCGGGCTGGCGATTGCTCGCTCGACCTTGGCGCAGTGGGTTGGACAAACCGGCGTGCGACTCCAGCCGCTGGTCGATGCGTTGCGTGAAGCTGTGCTGAACCAGGGCGTGATTCACGCCGACGAAACACCGGTTCAAATGTTTGCGCCAGGCGAGAAGAAAACCCACCGGGCCTATGTCTGGGCTTACAGCACGACGCCGTTTTCGGCGTTCAACGCGGTGGTTTACGACTTCAGCCCAAGCCGTGCTGGCGAACATGCGCGCAATTTCCTGGGCGACTGGAACGGCAAGCTGGTCTGCGATGACTTCGCTGGCTACAAGGCTGGATTTGAGCAAGGCATCACTGAAATCGGCTGCATGGCCCACGCCCGCCGCAAGTTTTTCGACCTGCACGTAGCGAACAAAAGTCAGCTGGCTGAACAGGCTCTGCACTCAATCAGCGGTTTGTACGAGATCGAGCGCCAAGCACGGGACATGAGCGACGAAGATCGCTGGCGAATACGTCAAGAAATGGCGGTACCGATCATCAAGACACTGCATGACTGGATGTTGGCTCAGCGCGACCAGGTACCCAACGGATCAGCCACGGCCAAAGCCCTCGATTACAGCCTGAAACGCTGGGGAGCGCTGACGCGCTACCTGGACGATGGGGCTGTGCCCATCGACAACAACCAGGTAGAGAACCAGATACGGCCATGGGCACTCGGTCGCTCGAACTGGTTGTTTGCTGGGTCGCTGCGCAGCGGCAAACGCGCGGCGGCAATCATGAGTTTGATCCAGTCGGCGCGCATGAACGGGCATGACCCATATGCCTATCTCAAAGATGTGCTGACGCGGCTACCGACACAGCGGGCCAGTGAGATCGGGCAACTGCTACCGCATCAATGGGGGCCTGCCTGATTCATGCAATGTGAGTTAGCCGGACGCTTACGATCGCGTCCGCTTAAAAATACGCGGACACCATCGCCCTTAATGCTGGAGTTCGGAAGGTGGGTTCGCCGGACGCTTACAACTCAAACGACTCGGCGTCATGGGTTTTGAATTCGTCAGCTGGAGTAGCCATGCGACGTTTCTGGGTAATTACCACGACGACGCGAATGACTTCGCTCACAAGGCGAGTATCAGATTCTCTATGGGGCTCCAAGTCCCCAATGAGGCAATTACCAAGCCGTTGTACATCGTTGCCTCATTTTCAGGTTGCGCGGACCGTAGCTCGGACCGATTTGGTAACCCACCTGTGAGCTACTCGACCTACGGCTGCGACCAAGCTGCCCCCAATGTACTCCGTGCCAGCGACTTTAAAGAAGGCCGGTTCGGCATCGTTAAGCGCATAGACTGAATCCGAGACAGGACTCTCACTCATGAAGAAGGCTCTAATCGCTGCGGGTATGGCTTTGCTGTGTTTGGTCGTATACACCCAGATTACGATATTCGCCGTACCGCCAATTGGCGCGGTACCGGAAGGCAGAACAGTCATCATGCTCCGCCTCAACAAGACGAATTTCATTGATAGTGCTGATGCCATGTGCGTTCGAATCCAAGGTTACGTAAGTCTGCTTTGCAGGGGGGCGGCCATGGCTGGAGTAGTGAATGCTACTACCATCATTGCGCGCCTGCCTTATTCGGAAACCATATACAAGATCAGTACCGGTGGTGAGACCTACGAACGATAGTTCAGGGAGATGTTGGGGGCAGGCAATGCCAGGTTCTCATGCAGGCCAAGCACAGGCATTCCCTTTGTAGCCCATGCTACACAAGGCCGCTCCCCAGGCATGCGCCAACCAGAGCGGCCAGATCATGCCTATTCAACCCTCCGTCCCACCATCAACCCATGATTCACATCCTGGGTCAGCGCCTTGGCCATGCCGCTGAGGTAATGCATGGCAGTCAGCAACGTAGGCAGATGATCCGTCTCCGCCAAGGCCAGATCACTGATCTTGTGCACTGCACACATCAGCACGGTTGCCTGTTCAACCGCATGGTCCATCGAATGGCCAGCAACAACACGGAACAGCGGGTCTTGACCGCCCTCCTCTCCAGCCTCGCCGAAATGCCCGACGCCAGTGGTGGCGAGCTTCCTGATGCTTGGGGTTTGCAATTCCTTATCCATACCTTTCCTCCTGCGGCCCCGCGAACTGCTCGGGGCCTGATCGGTGAACATCAAGTGAGAGCCCAGGTCAGTGCCGGGATTGCACGCGGCTCAACGCCACTTCCACCAGGGTGCGGGCGCTGTCGATTTCGTGCATGGCGGCGAGGGTCAAAACCTGGCCTGGGGGTTTGGCGTGCAGCAGGACGGTCAGGGCGCAGACGAGGTATTCGGAGATCTGGACCAAAAGGTCTTCGAGGGTGTGGGTGGTGTATTTGTCGTGTAGCGGTGGATCGGGGACGATCTTTAACATGATAAAGCTCCGATATCTGACTGGAGCTACCACATCTCTGCTGTCAAACAAATGGGTGGCAGCGGTACGTGGGTTGACAGACCGAGGATATCGGAACTCGGCGCACCGAAGTGCCCCACGCACAGCCGCCATAGAGCGTTGCGCATGATCCGTATATCAGGGGACGGTCTGTCAAAACCGTGTCGTCTAATTTGCGGCGACTTGGCGAGACTAGATGGCTGATGGGGCTGCTGCAATGGCTGGAAGGCGGTGGGAGTATGTTTCGGAAATGGACTACAGAGAAGAGGGAAAGTCCGACTCACAGCACATATAAGGCATCAAAGGGCTGGTTGCGCCCCTGGATATTCCCGAGCTGCATCACAGGTCAATTTTCCGCCTCAGGCGCCCGAAATGCTTTGCTGTAGTAACCAGACGAGTCGAAACAGCAAACCGCCCTCTTACCGGCCGCAAGCATCTCGCAGGCATCCCCAATTCGCTTTTCACGCGTCTTGAGTTGCTTCGCTGAAGTAATCCAGTGGATCCAGTCCACCCGCGCGAGGGTCGTCGTAGTGTTCCAAACCCTTTGAGCCTCAGGTGTGGTTGCCAGGGCCTTCTCGAAATCTTCTGGGATATCCGGCTCGGGCTCCTTCTTCACCGGGATCAGTTCGAGGGTAACAATATCTCCAACAGCCACACCTGCCGCATCAAGTAACTCGCTACCGACCTTCAACCAATGGCTCAGCTGCCCATCGGGTTCAAGGGTTGCCCGAAAAGGATGCCCATTGATCGTCCCGTCAACAGTCGCCCTTCCCCGCCTAGGAAGCCGTTCACTCGCGTCCCTCGGAAGCACCACGAACGCCCACGACCTGCCATCACCGGGCTTTGCCGGACGAAGAAGCTTGGCTTCGAATCGCGACCTCGCATCCTCAGCTGTCATGGCAGGCTCTCCAACCGTGCGCTTACTTAACCATCACCTCGTCCAGCGCCTGCTCAAGGGTGCTGACCGTGCGCTCGAGATTGTGCAGCTTGTCGAGCCCGAACAGCCCGATGCGGAAGGTCTGGAAGTCGGCCGGCTCGTCGCATTGCAACGGTACGCCGGCGGCTATCTGCAGGCCTTGGCTGGCAAACTTCTTGCCACTCTTGATATCGGCATCATCGGTATAGCTCACCACCACGCCAGGGGCCTGAAAGCCTGCTGCGGCCACACTCTTGATGCCTTTGCGGGTCATCATTGCGCGCACCCTATCACCCAGGGCCTGTTGTTCGTCGCAGACCTTGTCGAAACCGTAGGCCTGCGTCTCTTTCATCACTTCGTTGAATCGCGCCAGGGCATCGCTGGGCATGGTCGCATGGTAGGCATGGCCTCCCTGCTCATAGGCCTGCATGATCTGCAGCCACTTCTTCAAGTCGCAGGCGAAGCTGGTGCTTTGCGTCGACTCGATGCGCTCGAGGGCCAACGCGCTGAGCATCACCAGGGCGCAGCAAGGTGAGGCGCTCCAGCCTTTCTGTGGTGCGCTGATCAGCAGGTCGACTGCACATTTGTCCATATCAACCCAAATCGCGCCTGAGGCGATGCAGTCCAGCACGAACAGGCCACCCACCGCATGCACGGCGTCGCCCACGGCCCGCAGGTATTCATCGGGCAGGATGATCCCTGATGACGTTTCAACGTGGGGGGCGAAGACAATCTGCGGTTTCTGCGACTCAATGGCCGCCAACACTTCTTCCAGAGGGGCCGGGGCGTAGGCAGCCTGGCGCCCCGCCTCAACTGGCCGGGCTTTGAGCACCGTTGTGGCCGCCGGGATATTGCCCATTTCAAGGATCTGGCTCCAGCGATAACTGAACCAGCCGTTGCGCAGCACCAGGCATTGCTGCCCGGTGGCAAACTGCCGGGCTACCGCTTCCATGCCGAACGTGCCACTGCCCGGGACCACCGCAACCGCCTGGGCGTTGTAGACCTGTTTCAGGGTGGTTGAAATGTTCTTCATCACACCCTGAAACGACTGGGACATGTGGTTGAGCGAGCGGTCTGTGTAGACCACCGAATACTCGACCAGCCCCTCGGGATCGATACCGGGATATATCTTCGACATGGTGTGGCTCCTTTGGCAGAGTTGTCCTTGGCATCGACCCTGCCCTAAGCCATTGCAAATGACAAGATGCATTGAGAGCCCGGCGATAAGGCCCTCAATTACATACCAGCCTTCTGAGCGCCGCTCCTGCTGCCTCCATCGCTCATAGCAGCTCGGGGAAGGCAACGCCAAGCAGGCCGGGATCTTTCAGGATCGATGCACTGCTGGCGATATCCGGTGCCAGCCAACGGTCCTGGGCATAGGCCGGGACCCGCTCGCGCAACAACCGCCAGGCAATGCTGGTACCGGCGCCAAAGCGCTGCTCCTTGAGGAACTCGAAGGCCTGGGCCGCCAACAGGTACTCGATGGCGAGGATCTGCGTGCAGTTCTCCAGGGCGCGGTGCAGCTTCAGCCCAGCATTGGTGCCCATGCTCAGGTGATCCTCCTGCAGACCGGAGGTAACGTAGTTGTCGATGACGGCCGGTTGAGCCAACTGACGGTTTTCGGCACACAGTGAAGCGGCCACGTACTGGACGATCATCATGCCCGAGTTCACCCCCGGCTGACTGACCAGGAAGGCCGGCAAACCGCTGACCAACGGGTTGATCAGGCGGTCGAGACGGCGCTCGGCAATCGCCCCGATCTCGGCCACCGCAATCGCCAGCAGGTCGGCCGCCATGGCCACGGACTGGCCGTGCGGATTGGCCTGGGAAACCACCCGGTACGACTCGGGTGTACCCAGCAACATCGGGTTGTCGGTGGTGGAGTTGAGTTCGGTCTCGATCTGCCGCGCCGCGTGTTCCAGTTGATCGCGCGCGGCGCCATGCACCTGCGGGATCGAGCGAATGCTCAAGGCGTCCTGGGTGCGGATGCCATGGCTGCTGGCAATGATTTCGCTGCCCTCGAGCAGGCGCCGCAAGTTGCTGCCCACGCGCTGCATGCCAGGGTGCGGTTTTAGCGCAATGATTTCAGGGTCGAAGGCATCGAGCTGGCCGCGCAGGGCCTCGAAACTCATGGCGCCAATAACATCCGCCCATTGGCTCAGCCGAGTGGCATCGTCCAAGGACAGGCAGCTAAGGCCGGTCATGCAAGGGGTACCGTTGACCAGGCATAGGCCATCCTTGGCCCCCAGTTTGATCGGCGCCAGGCCGACCTTGGCCAAGGCTTGCTGCGCCGGCACGATCTGGCCGCGATAGCTGACCTGGCCGACGCCCAGCAAACTGATGCTGATATGAGCCATGTGGGTCAGGTACCCCACCGACCCCTGTTTCGGCACCTGCGGGGTGATGTGCTGGTTGAGCAAGGTCAGCAGCGCCTCGACCACCTTGCGCTGAAGGCCGGAACGGCCCTGGCAGAAGTTGATGATCGCCGCGCACATGATCGCCCGGGTCTGCTCGTCCGACAGCGCGGTACCCACGCCGCAGGCATGGCTGAGCAAGGTGTTGTGCGACAGCTGGCTGAGCTGTTCGTCCTGCAACGAGACATTGCACAAGGCGCCAAGGCCGGTGTTGACGCCATAGGCGCGGTCACCGCTGGAAACGATGCGCTGGACAATCGCCTGGGCGTTCTCGATCCGCGCCCAGGCCGATGGGGCCAGCTCAAGCTTCGCGCCATGCCGGGCCACAGCCACCACGTCCTGCCAGCGAACGGGCGTGTCGGCGATGATGATCTTTTCGGCAAACGACATACACGCGGGTCCTTATAGCGAAGCTACGCGACGCTGCACGAAACGATCGACGTATTCGTCCGCAGGCTGGTAGAGGATTTCTTTCGGCGTGCCTACCTGGATCAAGCGGCCGTCCTTGAGGATGGCAATGCGGTTGCCGATGCGCACCGCTTCGTCAAGGTCGTGGGTGATGAAGACGATGGTCTTGTGCAGGGTCTTTTGCAGCTCCAGCAACTGGTCCTGCATTTCGGCGCGGATCAGCGGGTCGAGCGCACTGAAGGCTTCGTCCATCAGGATGATGTCGGTGTCGGCAGCCAACGCACGCGCCAGGCCCACACGTTGGCGCATGCCGCCCGACAACTGGTGCGGGTACGATTTTTCGTAACCCTTCAGGCCCACGGTGTTGATCCAGTGCAGGGCTCGCTCCGTGCACAGGGCTTTGCTCTCGCCACGTACTTTCAGGCCGTAGGCGACGTTGTCCAGCACGGTGCGGTGCGGCAACAGGCCGAAGCTCTGGAACACCATGCTGATCTTGCGCCGGCGGAATTCGCGCAGGGCCTGCATGTCGTACTGCAGAATGTCTTGCCCATCGACCAGTATCTGGCCGCTGGTGGGGTCGATCAGGCGGTTGAAGTGACGCACCAGGGTCGACTTGCCCGAGCCCGACAACCCCATGATCACGAAGATCTCGCCGCTGCCGATGGACAACGACAGATCGTTTACCCCCACCACACAACCGGTTTCGGCCAGGACCTGCTCTTTGCTTTTGCTCTGGCGAATCAGTTTCAGGGCATCTTCGGCACGCGCACCGAAGATCTTGAAGACGTTCTTGACTTCGATCTTGTTCATCGTCTGCTTGGCGCTCATTTGCCCACCCCATGCCGTGGCCGGCCATAGGCCTGGGTAATGCGGTCGATCACAACCGCCAGAATCACAATGGCCAGGCCCGCTTCGAGGCCGCGGCCCACGTTCAGGGTCTGGATGCCGACCAGGACGTCTTCACCCAGGCCACGGGCACCGATCATCGAGGCGATGACCACCATCGACAGGGCCATCATGGTGGTCTGGTTGATACCGGCCATGATGCTCGGCAACGCCAGTGGCAGCTGCACGCCGAACAGTTGTTGCAGGCGATTGGCACCGAACGCGTTGATCGCCTCCATGACCTCGCCATCCACCTGGCGAATGCCCAGGTCGGTCAGGCGAATCAGCGGCGGTGCGGCATAGATGACGGTGGCAAAGATCGCCGGCACCTTGCCCAGGCCGAACAGCATCAGTACCGGGATCAGGTACACGAAGCTGGGCATGGTCTGCATGATGTCGAGCAGCGGCATCAACACCGCCCGCAGGCGATCGTTGCGCGCCGACAGGATACCCAGCGGAATGCCGACCAGGACCGAGATCAGCGTGGCCACCAGCATCAGCGCCAGGGTCTGCATCAGCTTGTCCCAGAGCCCTACCGCACCGACCAGGAACAGCAAGCCGACGATCACTGCAGTGGGTACGATTCTGCGGGTGGCGTGCCAGGCAATACCGCCGACGATGGCCAGCATCAGCCACCAGGGTGTTGCGCGCAGTAAACCTTCGAGGTTGACGATGGCCCACAGCAGGGTGTCGGAAATGTGCCGGAACACGTCACCGTAGTTGGTGACCAGCGCATCGACCCAACCATTGACCCAGTCGGCAATGGAAAACGTGAAGTCTTTGGGAAACATGGAGTTCTCTCGAGCAAGTGCGTGAAGCGGACTGCTGTGTGGCATGCCCGGCAGGCGCCGGACCGGCCCACACCCTTTAGAGTGCCGCGTCTACCTTTTTGGCTGCGTCTTCGCTGACCCAGCTGTGCCAGACTTCGGGGTGCTCCTTGAGGAACGCCTTCGCCAGTTCCGCCGACTCGATACGGTCCCTGGTCATACGTGCCAGGTTCTGGTTCAGCAGATCGATCGGCAGGTTGACCTTTTCCAGCACCGCCACCAGTTCCGGCGCCTGCTCGTGGAAGGTCTTCGACACGCCCACCTTGATGGTCACGGATTTGTCCACGCCTGGCTTCTCGTCCAGCTTGACCAGGTCGGCCTGGCCCATCAGCGGGGTTGGCGACCAGTAGTAGAAGAGGATCGGCTCGCCACGCTTGTAGCTCGAGAGCACGGCGGCATCCAGTGCCGGGCCGGTGCCCGGGCGGAAGTTGGTGTAGGTGTTTTCCAGGCCATAGCTCTTGAGCATCTGGCTGTTGTCCAGCTCGCAGGTCCAGCCGGCCGGGCAGTTGTAGAAGCGCCCCTTGTCCGGTTCTTCCGGGTCCTTGAATACCTGGGCGTATTGCCCCAGGTCGGCAATGCTCTTGAGGTTCGGTGCCTTGGCTTCGAGTTTGCGCTTGGCATCGCCTTCGATCACATAACGCGGCACATACCAGCCTTCGACCGCGCCAACCACCGGCGAGCCGACACCGACGACCTTGCCGGCGGCCTGCGCCTTGTTCCAGACCTCGCTGCGCCCTACCCACTCCTCGGCGAACACCTGGATATCGTTGCTGCTCAGGGCGTTCTCCATGGAGATGGAGTTACCCGGCAGGCTGTCGGTGTCACAGCCATAGCCATTTTTCAGCACGAACTGCATCACCTCAGTGAGCAGCATCCCGCTTTCCCAGTTCAGACCGGCGAATTTCACCGGCTTGCCAGACTCGCACCAACCGGCGGCCTGGCTGGCGCCAGCGCACGCCAAGAGCCCTAAGGAAAGTGTCGTGGACAGCAGAGCTTTTGTAATTGTCATTGTGACGCTCCCAAACAAGATGATCACTGCGCAGGAGAAATATTTCACAACGATAAAAAAGGATAAAATAATAAGTCCTGATGCATCACCACGGAAAAACCTATGAAGTTCACGCTCAGGCAGCTTCGCTACGCGCTCGCAGCGGCCAAGCACGGAAACCTGACCACTGCCGCCATGGAGCTTCATGTTTCACAGCCTTCCATCTCGGCGGCCATCACCGAACTGGAGGAAGTGCTGGGCCAGGCAATCTTCATACGCCAGCGTGGTCTTGGCATATCGCTGACTCCCTTCGGTCGTACCGTCATGGTGCAAGCGCGTCGCGTGCTGGCAGAGGCCCAGACCTTTGCCGAGATCAATGCCGATGCAGGAGAGTGTGTCGGGGAACTGGTGGTGGGCTGTTTTGAAGATCTGGCGCCCTATTGCCTGCCGCAGATCGTGCGACGGATGCAGCAGTCCTGCCCAAGGGTCACGGTCGATATGCGCGATGGCAGCTTCGACTATGTGGGCAAGCGGCTCAGTGAGGGCGCGATAGAGCTGGCCATCACCTATGACCTGGGTTTACCGCCAAACACTCAATGCACCCAGCTGTGCCAGCTGACCGCCCAGGTGCTGCTGTCGGCCGATCACCCGTTGGCCAAGGCGCCGCGCGTCAGTCTCAAGGCGCTGGCCGAATACACCCTGGTCGTCACCGATCAGGTCCACAGTTGGCAGCATGTGCTGGATCTGTTCAGCTTCTACGACATTTCACCCGCGGTTGTGCACCGTGTACGCACTTTTGAGTTGCAGCGCAGCCTCGTCGCCAATGGCTTTGGCGTGGCGCTGATCTATACCCGGCCATTTGGTGACCATAGTTACGATGGCCAAGCGCTGGTGTGTCGGCCGACTCAAGAGAAACTGCCAACCCATAGCATCGTACTGGCGCATGACCAGCGCTACCCGCTGACGCCTTCGGCCGAGGCGTTCAAGGAGCTGGCGGTGGCATGGTTCGCCGAGCGACCGTCGTTTGCATCCGAATGAACAACAGCTGGGGCGCATGTCACAGGAGGACGGCTGATACTCGGCTGAGGAGTGACTTCATTGGGTCGGAAGCTGCCACTTTGCCTTGACCCAGCAATGTACGGCCCCCACACGATGAGACGTACGAAGGTATCACTAATCTATCGCAGGACAAAAAACTGAGGGCAGTTCAGATCCTGCTCGCATTCAGGCTCACAAAGCGTTCTCGCTAGCTGAATGAGACTCCAGGTGAAGACGGTTTTCGGCCCCCCGAATGGCTTTGGCGATTCGCCAGAAGTAAATTAAGCCAATCAAAAGTTCGAACACCGAACCAATAACCCAGCAAGTTATTAGCGACGACGGGGCGTCACGATTGCTCATGGCAACGCAATAGATCAACGGAATGCTCATGCACCACATCAGCGTCAGGCGCACGACCAGTGAAAATCGGGCCATGCCAATACTCTCCAGGACGGCGGCCCCGGTCATCGAGAAGACAAAAGCGGTGGAGAATGTCCACAGTACGCGTTGTGTATCGATGGCCAGGGCCATGGTCTGCGCGTTTTGTCCCAGGTCACCAAATGCCCTGAGCAAGACCTGCGGCACAGTGATTTGAACGGTGGAAACCAGCAGGACGTAGAGCAGTTCAATGATCACCGTGACCCGCAAGATCATTGCCAACTCGGTGTAGCGCCCCTTGCCCACTGCAGTGGCACACAGAATGCTGCAACCAATGCCTAAACCGATGATTGGGATGATGCCTAGGTAATTCACGGTTAGGTTGACGTTGTTTGCCGCTAGTGCACTGGCGCCCAGTACCGCCACAATCCAGATGAACGCAGTGTTTCCAAGCTGATCCACTCCGGCGGATAGGCCACCGGGAACACCTCTACGCAACCGGAAAAACAGCTGCGGCACTAGGTGCTCGCTGCGGGCAATGAAGATGTTCATCACCTCAAGCCAGACTTCTCGAGGCAGCATTACGGCATAGCATGCCAGCATGGACAGCGTGCCGATCAATGTACCGACAGCGGCCCCAGTCATGCCCATTTCGGGCAGCCCGAACTTGCCGAAGACCAGGCCGACAGTGAAGATCGAGTCGACTACTTGACCGATGATTCCCACTATAAGTGTTTCGCGGGTGCGACCAACACCGTTGAAAAACGAGGACAGCGCCGTGTCGATCGTCATTACGCCACCGAAGAGCGCCGCCCAGAGCATGTACCGCGACTCCAGGTTGACAATCTGCGCTGGTCGAGAGCTGAGCTGTGGAATCATCGCGATCAGCGGGGCTGCGATGAACAGCAGGGCCCCACAGGCCATACCAAGGAGCAGCCCCAGTGCAGCTTCACGCGAAGCTGCACTGAGCCCTGATCGACCATGCGCCTGCGCAATAAAGGAACGTGCCACCCCCACGGTGCTACAGAAAAACGCGATAATCGCCATGCTTGTGAATACCGCAGGGCCAGACGCGGCCAGCGTATCTTGTGAGTAGTGCGCCAGGCATAGTCTGTCGACCAGCATCATCAGTAAATTGCCGACCATCGTTCCCATCAACGGAAACGAGACAGTGAAGATTCTTTTCGCCACTCCTGAGTCAAACCAGTGCCGCATATTCACATTCCTTTGTTTAGCAGCTACCGCGAGGGCACTTAGTCAGCGCTACGCCAGTGTTAAATCATACCTGACCGATATACCCCGCCTGTGGCGGTTTTCCCACTAGAGCGGACAAGCTGCCAACTGATCGCTTTTCGCCGTTAAGACAACTCCGAACAAGCCCGTCAGATTGAAAAAGCGCACTAAAGTCAGAAGAGTGCGAAACTTGTCAATATTCTTCTGATCGATGCTCAGCCCGTCACCACCTCATACCTCACCCGATGCGCCTCGGTCGGGAGCGGCACCTCCCACTTGAACATCATCCGCCGTATATCGTCGTTGCGCAGCGACGTATCGCGGCGCTGGTTACGCCGCATGATCTCGTCCTCCGGCCGCTCCAGATAGACGATCTCCACCTGCGCCCCATAGCCGTACAGCAAGTCCAGCGTACGGCTGCGCATCTGCGCCGACAGGTGTGTCGAGTTCCACACGAAGGGCCTGCGCTCGCGCAACAGCGCCTTGGCCCGGTCGATGGCGTAGTGCGCGGCCGCGCCTTCGTTCTGGCCGTGGCGCAGGCCCAGGGCCTGGCGCGCGTCGTCGAACGACACCACCGGCAGGTCCGGGTGGTGTCGGGCGGTCCAGGTATCCTTGCCGCTGGCCGGCAGGCCGGAGAGCATCACCACCTGGGAGCCCAGGGGTTCGTGCAGCGCATAGTCAGGGTGCACGCGGGCGCCACGCAGGTACTGAATGCGCGTGTAGTCGTCGGCAAACGGCCGTGGGCCGTACAAACACCCCTCCTCCGCGGCCAGTTCGCGCCACAGCTCGATGGCGGTCAGCACATCGGCCTTGCCGGCATAGTGGCGGCCCTGCATGTCGGCCTCGGCCACCGCGCAGAGCATCCACACCGGCAGCTCCCACGACAGCTTGTGCAGCAGAAACTCCGCGCTGCGTCCGCTGCGGTCACCCTGCAAGGCGAAGAACGGCAGTTGATGCACAGTGATGATCCGGCAGATCTGTTCGCGCAGCGCGAACGGCACGCCAGCGCGCCACAGCAGCAGGCGTGCATCCACCGCGCCTCGGCGCGAGTGGCCGGGTTGGCCGATACGCCCGGTCTGCGGGTCGATCACAGTGGTGTCGGGCTTGGCGATGTCATGCAGCAGGGCTGCAAAGAACAGCACGAAGCGCTGCTCGGCGCTGGCGTCGCGGTAGGCGCTCTGCGCCAGCAACGCTTCGACCACCAGGCGGGTATGGACCCACACATCGCCCTCGGCGTGATAGGTCGGATCCTGCGGGGTGTCGGCCAGGCGTGCCAGGGCCGGGATGGCCGCGAGGCAAGCGGCGCTGTCCATGTCGTGCCCGGGGTCGGGCACCAGTTGTTGCAGTTGGCGAATATCCATTTCAGGAAGCTCCTTCAGTAGCCGCGGCGTTCGCCGTGCCAGTCCAGGGACAGGCGCGGTGCGTAGAGATCGACGCCGGCGGCCAGTTGATTGGGTATGAACGGTTGGTTGGCATGGTGCTGGTCGGCGTCGAGGATGGCCTGGACAAAGTCCTGGCGCACCCACTTGAGCCGGCCCAGAGTCTGGCGCTCGTCTTCGAGCTTCAGGTACAACCCCTCCATGCGGCTCGAGCGGTCGCATTGGCGCCAGGCGCGGGCCAGGTCGAGGCCTTCGCGACGTACCACCTGCTCGAACACTTCGCGCCAACGCACGGTCTTGGCCAGCGAGTCGCCGAGCAACGCCATCAAGTCTGCGTAGCGGCGCGGTGCCGGGCCTTCGTACAGCACCGGTACCGACAGCACCGGGCCGTCCGCGAGCAGCTGTCGGCGCGCCGCGGTGGACAGGAACTGGCCTGTGGCGCGGTCCCACACGTCGAACTCGCAGAAGAAGTGCGGCAGATGGTCGTAGAACACCGAGTGCTTCTTGTGCAGCCACTCGCCATACAGCACGAAGCGGTCTTCAAGACGCTCGAGCAACCAGTGTTCGTGGGCCACGGCCCACTGCTTGAACAGGTTGAACTGGCGCTCGCGGCCGCCGCCGCTGAGGTAATGGCCACGCGATTGCAGGCGTAGCTCGCCACCGTTGGTAAAGCTGATGCCGGCGTTGGCACCGTCGAGTTTCTCTTCCACCACCAGCCATTGGCCGACCAGCGAGCCATAGGCCACCTGGCCGGCATCGCTGTCGCCGTCCTGCAGGCGCGAGCCTTGCAGATGCGCTGTGCGGGGGTATTTGAGCAGTTCGAGGGAATGTGCATCGGCACGAAAATCCATGTTCATGGGTTTCTCCTTGGAAATAGGGAAAAACCGACGACAGGATCAGGCAGGTACGAGGATGAAGCGCCGCCGCGCGCAAGCACGGGCAGCCATCAGGCACGATGGACCGTCGTCGGTATCAGGCGTGTTTGATGGCGCAGGGCACTGGCTTCACCACTTTGGCAAAAGGTTGCGGGGATTCGAGGGCGCATATTCAACAGCAGGTATCGGTCGCGGGTCAAGCCCTCGATAGCAGCAATGTGATAGCATCCGCGCGCCCCTGGAGGGGCAATCTTTTGATATCCCGCAAGGAATACGCTTCGTGAAAGACTTCGTCATCAGCGTCAACAACATCGTCCTCTACGTCTCCCTGGCCGTTATTTGGCTGTTCGCCCTCATCACCCTGTTCACCGGCGGATTCCTGCCAGCCCTGGGTGTGTTCGTGGTCGGCAGCCTCGGCTGGTGCATCGTTTCCGGCTTCTGGTTCGTCCAGTCGGCCACCTACGAAGAGCTGCGCAAGCTCAACGCCAGCAAGGACTGACGCATCCGGGCGGCTCGGCACCTCGCCTCGCAGCCGCCCTACCCTCGCCCCGCACAAGCCTCGGCCGATACCTCGCCCTGCGCCGAGACAGGCACATCGAACACGCGGTCGAACGCCCACTGAAACACCAGCGCATAAAAGAAGAAGAACACGAACAGCCCCAGGTCGGTCACCAGCGCCGCCCACCAGGAAATCTGCAGCCACCAGGCCACCAGTGGCACCAGCAACAGCACCAACCCACCTTCGAACCCCGCCGAGTGCAGCAAGCGCCTGCCGAGGGTGCGGACACGCTTCGGCTGACGGCGCTCCCAAAACTCAAACAGATAGTTGTACACCACGTTCCAGGCCAGCGCGCTGGCGGACAGCATCAACGACAGCGCGCCGGCATGCGCCAAACCGTTGTCGTAGACCAGGGCGATGGCCGGTGACAGCACAGCGACGGCGATCGCCTCGTAAAGAACGGCCTGGACGATCTTCCGGGCGGGACCTTGCATGGCAGTGCACCTGTGGGCAGTCAAAGCGGATGCCGCCACGTTAGCGCTCGGTGAGCGCCACGAAAAATGAGATAAATTGAGCGGGCATCAATCCAATTCATCCCCGAGGTGGTCGGTGTTCTCTTCGCTTCCGCTCAACGCGTTGCGCAGCTTCGAGGCCGCGGCGCGCCTCACCAGCTTCAAGGCCGCGGCCGAGGAGCTCTCGGTCACGCCAGCGGCCATTTCCCACCAGGTGAAGGTGCTGGAGACCCGGCTTGGCACTTTGCTGTTCGAGCGCAGCGCGCAGGGCGTGAGGCTCACCGAGCAAGGCGAGCGGCTCTATCGCCAGACCCATGGCGCACTCCTGGATATCAGTCGTAGCCTGGAGCACTTCCTGCCCGGCACCGCATCACAGTCCCTGACCCTGTCCACCACGCCCGGGCTGGCCGCCGCCTGGCTGATTCCGAGGTTGGGCGATTTCTACCGTGCTTTCGAGGCGTTCAACCTGCGCATCGACACCGGCAACGAACTGGTCGACCTGCTGCGCGATTCGAGCATCGACCTGGCAATTCGAGCCGTCAGCCACACCGACCCGAAGCTGTTCAACCTGCCGTTGATGGAGGAGCGTTTCGCGGTCTATGCCGCGCCTGAGGTGCTCGCCACCATGAAGGTCAAACCGCTCCAGTTGATCGACCTGCGCTGGCAGGTCCCGCAAGGCTGTTCGATCAGCTGGCAGCTTTGGTGTGAGGCGGCGGGCTGCCAAGACTGGCTGGAGCATGCACGCATGCGCGAATTCGATGACGAGCATTTTGCCTTGAGCGCCGCCGTTGCTGGCCAGGGTTTGGTGCTCGCCAGCAACGTACTGGTGGCCGATAGCGTGCAACGTGGCGAACTCGCGGCCCTCCGGCCCGACGTCAGCCTGCCGGGGCCGCGCTACATGGTGGTCTGCGTACCGGGCCGGGAACGGCAGCCACACATGAAGGCGCTGCTGGCCTGGCTGGCCGAAGTGGCCGCAGCGACGGTGACGGACGTGCGTTGAGTAACGCCTGTGGATCAGGCGCGGGCAGCCCTGCTTTCTTTGACGGAAGTTGCAAGGCAGCACTCCTTTGACTTGCACGCAAAACTCCTTGTCCCCTTCACCGCTGTTTCCCTTTGCCAGCGCCACCCACAATCCGCCCCTGACATCACATCACGTTCAGGAGCCTGCAAATTGACCCCTTTCAAACCTCTGCTATTCACTCTGGCCCTGGCCACCATCACCCAAACCACCCAGGCCGCCGAATGGCAATCCTCCCCCTACGGCCCTAACGACGAAATCGGCGCCGCCAACCTCCTCAGTCCCGAGGTGGTCAAGCAAGCCATCAGCCTGGTGAAAACCGGCAAGACCTACCCCCTCGCCGTGCCCGTCAGCAAGGACTTGCCCGCCTTCCGCCACCGTAGCTTCCACCTCTACAACATCCAGCCCGGCGAACAGGCCGGCCAGACCCTGGGCAAGAACAAGTTCAGCTTCAACGATGAACTGGTCAACGGCTGGACCGGTGTCGGTACCCAGCTCAATGGCATCGGCCATATCGGCATCGACAACGTCTACTACAACGGCAACAAGGCCGCCGACTTCGTCACCGTCGAAGGCGTGACCAAGCTTGGTGTGGAAAAAGTGCCGCCGATGGTCACCCGTGGCGTGGTGCTGGACATGACCGCGTACTACGGCAAGGCCATTGTGCCGGGCGGTACGTCGTTCACCGTCAACGACATCAAGACGGTACTGAAGCGACAAGGCATCACCCTGCGCAAGGGCGACGTGGTGCTGTTCAACACCGGCTGGCTGGAGCTGATCGGCAAGGACAACCAGCAGTTCCTCGCCACCGAGCCGGGCATTGACCTGCCGGCGGCCGAGTGGCTGGCCGACCAGGGCATCGTCGCCTTCGGCGGTGACACCTGGGCCTCGGAGGTCTACCCGAACCCCACCGGTGAAGAGTTTCCGGTCAACCAGTACATGCTGGCCAAACGCGGCATCTACAACCTGGAGCTGATCGATACCCGGGCGCTGGTGCGCGACAAGGCCTTCGAGTTCCTGTTCGTACTGGGCCAGCCGCTGTACAAGGGGTCGACCCAGGTCAATATCAACCCGGTGGCCATCCACTGACTGCGAGCCATCGCACGCCCTGCCCGCTACCTGCCGCCGCCAATTACGCGGTGAAAGCCCGTTGTGCAAAAACAGCTATCAGCGCTGCTCCCGTGCGAACTCGATGAACGCTTTCAACGCCGCGGGCACCTGGCGCCGGCTCGGGTAGTACAAGTGCAGCCCTGGGTAGTAGTGACACCAGTCGTCCAGCACTTGCAGCAGTTGGCCGCGTTCCAGCTGTTCCTTGACCATGTCCTCGAAGACATAGGCCAAGCCAAGGCCTTGCAGGGCGGGCGCCAGCATCAGGCTCAGGTCGCCCAGGATCAACGGCCCCTGGACATCGACCTCCAGTTGCATGCCGCCACGTTCGAACTCCCACCGGTAGAGCGCGCCACTGGGAAAGCGATGCCCGATGCAGGGCAGGGTTTTCAGGTCCTGCGGGTGGTGCGGAATGGGATGACGCTCGAAGAACGCGGGTGAGCCGACTACCACCGAGCGCAGGTAAGGGCCAATGGGCAACGACACCATGTCGGCCTGCAGTCGCTCACCCAGCCGCACTCCCGCATCGAAACCTGCTCCGACCATGTCCACGAAGGCGTCGTCACTGACGATTTCCAGCCTCACATCCGGGTAGGCGATCAGGAAACGGTTGGCCAGGGGCAGGAGTGCAAGTTCGGCAGCCGCGCGACCCGCCGTTATCCGCAGGTTGCCCGATGGCTTGTCGCGAAAGGCGTTGAGGTCTTCCAACGCATCGGCAATGTCGCGAAACGCAGGTTGCAGCCGGGCCTGGAGGCGCTCCCCTGCCTCGGTCAAGGCCACGCTACGGGTCGTGCGGTTGAACAGGCGCACACCCAGACGTGTCTCCAACTGCCGCAAGGCGTGGCTCAGCGCCGAGGGCGTGAGCCCTAGCTCCAGCGCGGCGCGGCTCAGGTTGAGATGCCGGGCAATGCACAGAAACAACGACAGGTCAGCGGTACTGGTCGGCTTCATTGATGAATAAAACTCAAAGGCCCATAAAAAATTAGTGGGATTATCACATCAATAGCTGCGTTTTAAAGTTCGTTCAACTCATCGAGAAGGCCCGCATGGTGCAGGGTCGGATACAGGAGGAGTTGATATGCGTACCTGGCTCATTACTGGCGCTTCCCGTGGTTTCGGCAGCTTGATCGTCCAACAAGCCCTGGCGGCTGGCGACGCGGTCATTGCAACGGCACGCAACCCCGACGACATCGAGGCGCGTCTGGGCAAGCACGCCAACCTGTTGGCAGTGCGCCTGGACGTGACCCGCGAGGAGCAAGCCCACGCAGCCGTCGCTGCCGGCATCCAGCGTTTCGGCAAGATCGATGTGCTGGTCAACAATGCGGGGTTCGGCGTATTGGGCGCGGTCGAGGAAACCAGCGCCAGCGAAACCGAGCGGTTGTTCGCCACCAACGTCTTCGGCCTGCTCAACGTGACCCGCGCCGTGCTGCCCCATATGCGCCGCCAACGCAGTGGCCACGTCATCAACATCTCGTCGCTCGGTGGCTACCACGCCTACATGGGCTGGGGCGTGTACGGTTCGACCAAATTCGCCGTCGAAGGGATCAGTGAAGCGATGCAGCAGGAGCTGGCGCCCTTGGGCATAAAGGTGACGGTTGTCGAGCCCGGCTTCTTCCGTACCGACTTCCTGGATGAACAGTCCCTGGTGAAAACGGCGCTGGAACTGCCTGACTACGCTACCACCGTCGGCGCCATGCGCAGCCATGCACAAGCCGCCAACCATGCCCAGCCCGGCAACCCCGAGAAGCTGGCCGAGGCCCTGATGGCCCTGACCAATGCCAGCCAACCACCGCTGCGCCTGGCCCTTGGCAGTGACGCCGTGGCACGTATCGAGGCCAAGAACAGCGCAGTCGAACGGGAGTTGGCGCAATGGCGGGAACTGTCACTTTCCACTGACTTCGCTTCGTAGGTCGTGGTGGTCGCGCTGGACCTGAACCGGATACTTCGCTTCAGGTCCAGTGGCATGACGCGCAAGCAGAACCTTGATGCACACCAGCAAAGGCGCCGCGACAGCGAACAGCAGTACCACTGCAGTGAACGCCACATCGAAGGCGATTACCGCCGACTGCCCCGACACGGCGCGTCCCAGCAGCGCCAGCGAAGCCCGGCCGGCCGCGAGGGTGTCCAGCCCCCTGCCCTGCAGCATGGCAACCGTGCTGCCAAGCCGTTCGATGACCGTGGTGGCGCCGGCCGTGACATGGGCGCCCAGCACCGCCGCATTGTGCGCCAGTTGCTGGTCGATGAGCGTCTGCAAGCCGGCGACGCCCATCAGCCCGCCCAGTTGGCGCCCGACGTTGAACAGGCCGATTCCGCAGGCGAGGTTTTCAGGCGTCAGCTTGCCGAAGGCGATCAGGGTGATGGAAAGGAACAGAAAACCCAGGCCCAGCCCGCGCAACAGCACGCCGGCCATCATGTCCGGCGCGCCACTTTCACTGGTCGAACCCGAGAGCATCCACATCGCCCCCATGATCATCAGGATGCCGAAGGGCACCGTGGCGAATGGCGCCACGCCACGGGCCTGGATGAGATAGGCCGCCAACAGCAGCGCGCCGATGAAACACGCGCCACTGGGCAACAGCAGCAAGCCGGCGTCGGTGGGCGTGAAGGCCAGCACCGACAGGGCAAATGCCGGGATCAGGTAGGCACTGCCGAACAACGCAGCCCCCGCGACGAAACTGACGATGAACGCAAAGGTGAAGTCGCGGCAGCGGAACAGGCTGAAGTCGAGCAGGCCCTGGCGGTTGCTCAACAACTGATGACCGAGGAACAGCAGCAATGCCGCGACGCCGACTGCCGTGGCCCCGAGGATGTGCGGTTCTGCGAACCAGTCCCAGCGGCTGCCCTGGCTCAGCACGTAGGTAAGGCAGGCGAGGCTGGAGAACGCCAACAGCATGCCCACGGCGTCGGACCTTGGGGCGGCCGGCAGCGCGACGTTCGGCACGCCCGCTACCAGGAGCACGCCTGTCGCGGCCAGGGCCAAGGGCAGGACACTGAAGAAAATCCAGGTCCATGACTGGCTGTCGATCAGCCAACCTTGCAAGGCTGGCGTCAGGGTGGCGGGCGCAACCACCGCGCCCATGGCGAAAAGCGCCTGGAGCACAGGCTGCTGGCCTCGTGGGCAGACGATAAAGATCAAGGCCTGCCCGCCCACCAGCAGCACGCCGCCGGCGAGCCCCTGGAGCACGCGAAGCACGGTCAGCAGGTCAAGACTGGCGGTGAAGGCAGACATACCGCAGGCCAGCCCCATGACCAAGGTCGCCACGATGATCACGTTGCGTGGCTGGATACGCGCCAGAAACCAGGCCGTACTCATGAAGCCGATGAGCTTGCAGGCGGTGTAGCCGACATCCAGCCAGGCGAATTCGTCCGGCGTGGCATGGGTATCGCCCTGCATGTCGTTGCGGCCAAGTGCCAGGACGCTGCTGGCGAAGGCCTCGGTCAGCGCGGCCAGGACGATCCCGATGATCAGCAGCAGCCCCTGCAGCGACCGGCCTTCGATCAATGCAGCACCCTCGGCGCCGGGGCCGGGAGCGTTC
The DNA here is from genome assembly GCF_001007005.1 of Pseudomonas sp. CCOS 191. Lineage (NCBI taxonomy): Bacteria > Pseudomonadati > Pseudomonadota > Gammaproteobacteria > Pseudomonadales > Pseudomonadaceae > Pseudomonas > Pseudomonas sp. CCOS 191. The sequence continues at coordinate 2,948,656 of NZ_LN847264.1, read as the reverse complement.
ACGAGCCGCCTCCGGCTGCAACCTCGACCCGCGCCGACAGCCCGGGCACGATGCGCCCCGGCAACGGGTTGTGCACCAGGCGAATTTTCACCGGCACGCGCTGCACCACCCGCACGAAATTGCCCGTTGCGTTGTCCGCCGGCAGCAGGCTGAACGCTGCACCGCTGCCTGGCGCGAAGCTGTCGACCACGCCTTCGAGCGCGCCGTCCGGATAACCGTCGATCGTCACCTGCGCCCGCTGCCCCGGTTGAATCTGCGCAACCTGGGTTTCCTTGAAGTTCGCCACCACCCACACACTCTCCACGGGGACAAGGTCCAGCAGTGCCCCGCCCGGGGTAACGAAGCGCCCGACGCGCACCTGGCGGTTGCCGACGACACCCGATACCGGCGCGCGCACCACCGTGTGTTCCAGTTCAAGTCTGGCCAGGTCGCGCGCGGCCTGGGCCTGGGCGATCGTCGCCAGGGCCGACTCACGCTGGGCCATCAGCACGGCAATGCGTTGCTGCTGGGCCTCGAGCGTGGCCGACGCGGCCGCTACCGTTGCCTGGGCGCTGCTGCGGGCGGCATCGGTCTGGTCGACCACCGACTGGCTGACGGCACTGAACACGATCAGCTTACGGCTGCGTTCATGGGTCTTGTTGGCCAGGCCGCGCTGGGCGAGCGCCGACTGCACGCTGGCCTCCGCCTCGCGGATCTGCGCGCGTTGCAGCTGGGTCTGGGCCTCGACATTGGCCAGGCTCGCCTCGGCCGCCTTGAGGTTGGCCTCGGCCTGCGCGAGCTGTGCCCGATAGTCGCGGTCGTCAATTCGAAACAGTACCTCCCCCGCCTGCACGCGTTGATTGTCCTCGACCTCGACCGCCACGACATAACCCGCCACCTTGGCAGCCAGCGAGGTGACATCGCCGCGCACATAGGCATTGTCGGTGTACGTCGCACTGCTCGAGCGGGCAATGGCCCACCCTGCGGCCAGCACCGCCAGGGCGACGATGCACAGGACGATGCCAATGCGCCTTCTGTTGGCGGGCCTGGTGCTGTCGCCCGTGGCGACTGGCTCCTCGTGGGTGTTCATCATCCGGGTTCCTGTGCGCGGCCCCCGGCGACTTGCCAGCCACCGGGGTGCCTTGAGTGGTGACGTCGCTTACTTCGCGCTGGGGGTCACCAGCACGGTCTCGGTGGTGTCCAGCACGAACACCGCCATCAACCGAGCAGGCCTGGTGTCACTGGCATTGGCACTGACGGCGTGGAACGCGCCGGGTGCCTCGTACCAGTTCTCGCCTACCTTGTAGGTTTTTTCCGGCTCGCCGTTGACGCTGCTGCGTATCTCTCCTTCGAGCACGGTTGCGTAGATGAAGGCGGACTTCGGATGCCGGTGGGAGGGTGACGACGCCCCCGGGGCGTAGTCGACGATCACGCCGCGCATGCTCTTGCCGGGGACATTCGGCAATGGCTTGTCGAACACGACAGTGACCTTGCTGGCCGGGCGCTCGTCGGCCAACGCCGGGTTGATGGCTGCAGCAGTAAGTGACAGTGCCGCGACTACCACGGCACCGAGGATTCGACGGGACATGATGAACTCCTGGTGAAGGTTGTTTGAGGTGGAAACAGCTGTTTGTCAGGAACGCGCTAGCCAGTCCTCGAAGCGGGTCTTGCCCAGGCGCGCCGCGCTACCCGGTGTCAGCGACTGGTCATCGAGCTCGGCGCCGAAATAGCGGGCATGCACGTCAGCGACGACTGTGCGCGCATCGCCGGTCAGGCGCAGGAAGCGTCGGACCAGCTCGTCAAGGGGCATGGCCTCTGGGCCGGCCACTTCGACGGTGTCGTTGGCCGGCGCCGCCAGTACCACCTCGAGCAGCGCCGCCGCCACGTCGGCCGAGGCCATCGGCTGGATCAGCGCCGGCGACAGGCGCACCTCGTCAGCCACGGTGGCCGCCTGGGCGATGCCGCTGACGAATTCGAAGAACTGCGTAGCCCGTACCAGGGTGTAGGGGATGCTTGAGGCCTTGATAATCGCCTCCTGGGCGACCTTGGCGCGGAAGTAGCCGTTTTCCGGCAGGCGCTCGCAACCGACGATCGACAACGCGACATGGTGGCGAACCCCGGCCGCCGCCTCGGCGGCCAGCAGGTTGCGGGTCGATGTCTGGAAGAACTCCAGCACGGCCTGGTCTTCCCAGGACGGCGCGTTGGCGACATCGACGACCACGTCCGCACCGTCCATGGCCGCTGCCAGCCCTTCGCGGGTAATGCTGTCGACACCTGTGCTTGGCGCCGCCGCCACGGCTTCATGGCCGCGCTCACTCAGGCTTTTGACGAGTTTCGAGCCGATAAGGCCGGTGCCTCCGATGACAACGATCTTCATGGGGTCTCTCCTGTTCTCGACCGCAACCATTGCCGTCGATGCAGGATCAAGATGCGCTCCGGGCCCTTGGGAGTCTTTGCAGGGAGGCTGTATTTACCTTCAAGAAAGCTTGGTTTTGCGTCCAAGCCCGTGCGGACAGTGCAGGGCGTTTCGCGCTGCCGTATCATCAACGGCGACACTTATGAAGCAATCGCCTCGGACACGATGCCTAAGGCGCTCGGCCAGGGGACAAGACGTTGCAATTCGTGTTTGAAGACTACGTGCTCGATCAACAACGCCGGGAGCTGGCCCTGCGTGGCCAGGTGGTGACCATCGGCCCGCAGGTCTTCGATCTGTTGTTGTTGCTGGTGAGCCAGCGTGACCGGGTGATCAGCAAGGACGAGTTGCTGCAGACGGTCTGGAGCGGGCGGGTGGTCTCCGAATCGACGGTCACCAGCCATATCAATGCCGTGCGCAAGGCCATCGGCGACTCTGGCGAGGCCCAGCGCCTGCTGCGCACGGTCGCCCGCAAAGGCTATCGCTTCGTCGGTGAAGCCCGGGAAGTTCCTGGCCTCGAACAGCCCGCCACTGAGCCCGCCGAGCAGACAGCCGAGCAAAACCTCAGCCTGCCGGACAAACCGTCCATCACCGTCCTGCCCTTCCACAACCTGAGTGGCGATCCCGGGCAGGACTACTTTGCCGATGGCATCGTCGAAGACATCATCGTTGCCCTGTCGCGCATCCGCTGGCTGTTCGTCATCGCCCGCAACTCCAGTTTTACCTTCAAGCACCGCCCAGTCGACATCATCGAGGTGGGGCGCACCCTGGGAGTGCGCTATGTGCTCGAAGGCAGCGTGCGCAAAGTGGCGAACAGGGTCCGTATCACCGGCCAGTTGATCGATGCCACCAGCGGTACGCATATCTGGGCGGAACGCTTCGAAGGCCTGCTCGACGATATCTTCGAACTCCAGGACCAGGTTGCCGAAAGCGTGGTCGGGGCGATCGCGCCACAGCTCGAGCGCGCCGAGATTGAGCGAGCCAAACGCAAGCCCACCGACAGCCTGTGCGCCTATGACTACTACCTGCGCGGCACCGCGAGGCTGCACATCGGCACGCGCGAGGCTGTGGAGCAGGCATTGGCGCTATTCTACACCGCCATCGAGCTGGACCCGGACTTCGCCTCGGCCTACGGCATGGCGGCCTGGTGTCATTTCTGGCGCAAGCTCAACGGCTGGATGGCCGATCGCCCGCGTGAGATTGCCGAAGGCGCGCGGCTGGCCAGGCTGGCAGTGGAGCTCGGCCGCGACGACGCCGTTGCCCTGACTCGCGGCGGCCATGCGTTGGGCCACCTGGCCAGGGACCTCGATCAAGGTATCGCCCTGCTCGACCGCGCCCGCCTGCTCAACCCCAACCTGGCGCCGGCCTGGTTCCTTGGCGGGATCCTGCGCGCGCTGCGCGGCGAGGCCGAGGTGGCCATCGCCAACCTGGAGCACGCGGCACGCCTGAGCCCCCTGGATCCGGAAATGTTCCGGATGCACGTGGGCATGGCCCTGGCCCACTTTTTTGCCAGGCGTTTCGACTGCGCCCTGGGCTGGGCCGAAAAAGCCCTGGGCAATCTCTCCAGCCTGCTGGCCGCCACCGTGCTGGTCGCGGCCAGCCAGGCGCACCTGGGGCGGGAGGACGAGGCCAGACAGGCCATGACCAGGCTGCGTGAGCTGGACCCGAACCTGAGGGTTTCGCAACTCAGGGACTGGCTGCCGATCTATCGGGATGAAGATCTTGCCCTGCTGGCTGAGGGACTGCGTCGGGCAGGGTTGCCGGAGTAGGTGCCGATACCGGATCAAGCGCTTGCCGGGCCACCGTCTGATGACTGTCGTTAGCGTCACTGGGGCTGCTACGCAGCCCATCGCCGGCAAGCCGGCTCCCACAAGTACAGCGTAGGCCTCACTGATTGCGCGGTCCCTGTGGGAGCCGGCTTGCCGGCGATGGGCCGCAGAGCGGCCCCTATTGCTGAACTGACAGGCATTGCGCCACCGCCCTGCTTTCAGAGATCCAGGGCGCCCCTGAGCAAGGCGTTGAGCATCCCCGCCACATCATCCCCCTGCTCGTCCAGCACACGCAGCGGGATGCCTTGCAACTCCGCTTGCGAACCCGCCACCCCGGTCAGGGCCAGCGGGCAGGCAATCTCCATCTGCAACGCGCGCAGTCGCCTGGCCAGGCCGGCGCTCACCGGCCCCTGCACCGCGATCACCAGCGCCGCCGGCTGGGTCGCCGCGCACACCAGGGGAAGTTCCTCCAGCGGCTGCCCGCAGCCGAGCACGTCGACGCGCTGTTGCTCGGCGCTCAGCAGCAGGCCGGTACACAGCAACGGCAGTTCGGCATGCCCCTCGGTACCGGCCAGCAGCACCCTTGGCGCGTCGGCCTGGTTCATCTGCAGGCGCAGTAGCAGCCGGGCGCGCAGGAAGGTGTCGAGGAACAACCATTGGCTGCGTTCCCCGAAGGCCCTGCCCACCGCCATTTCCTGCCACACCGGCAGCAGCACCTCACGCAGCACGGTGGCCTTGGGCAGGAGCGTGAACAGCTGGCCATGGACACCTTCCAGCGCCCGTGCATCGAATGCCATCGCGGCCCGTTTCACGGTGGCGCGCCAGTCGTGGAAGGCCGAGTCCTGTTGCACGGGCGCCTGGCGCTGGGCGGCGAGCATTTCGCCGACCTTGCTGATCGGCAGGCCGTTGGCTGTCCAGTGCAGGATGTCGCGGATGCGCTGAACGTCGCCGGGCGTGTACAGGCGATGGCCGCCTTCGGTGCGCTGCGGGCGGATCAGCCCGTGGCGCCGCTCCCAGGCACGCAAGGTCACCGGATTGATGCCGGTCAGGCTGACCACGTCGCGCATGGGCAGTAAATCGGGTGAGGTGGCTTCGGTCATCACGAGGGTTCGTCGCAGAGGTGGCACATTCTAAACCCATAGGCTCTTTCTGCGGGGAGCGCAGGTAGGCCATTATGTAGCGAATCGCGCCGGCGCTTCGCACAGTACCGGCTTACCGTTCAGGCTTTTTACGGGTGGCCGCAATGATCAATGCAAAACTCCTGCAACTGATGGTCGAGCACTCCAACGATGGCATCGTCGTCGCCGAGCAGGAAGGCCACGACAGCATCCTGATCTACGCCAACCCCGCCTTCGAGCGCCTCACCGGCTACTGCGCGGACGATATCCTCTACCAGGACTGCCGCTTCCTCCAGGGCCAGGATCAGCAGCAGCCGGGTATCGCCGCGATCCGCGAGGCGATCCGCGCGGGCCAGCCCTGCCGCCAGGTACTGCGCAACTATCGCCAGGACGGCAGCTTGTTCTGGAATGAATTGTCCATCACCCCGGTGCGCAACGAGGCGGACCAGCTGACCTACTACATCGGCATCCAGCAGGACGTTTCGGCGCAGGTCGCCGCCGAGCAACGCGTGCGCGAGCTGGAAGCCGAAGTCGCCGACCTGCGTCGTCAACTGGAGGCGGCCGGGCGCTGAGCAAAATATCTGTACAAGAACGTTGACTTGTACAGATTTAATCGTAGGCTTCCAATATACCTGTACATAAATACCAGGTTGTACAGGATTGCCCGGAGCCGAGCATGTCAACGTACCTGCAGCAATTCGCCGAGCGCTTCGCCCAGCTCGAGGGTAATCACCTCGATGCGCTGGAAAACCTGTACAGCGAAGACATCACTTTCCGCGACCCTCTGCATCGGATCGATGGGCTGAAGGACCTGCGGGTCTACTTCGCCCAGCTGTACGCCAACGCCCATGACATCCGCTATGTCTTCGCCGGTGCCGACGAGGTGATACCCGGGCAGGGCTACCTGCGCTGGACCCTGCAGTTTCGTCACCCGCGGCTGGCCGGCGGTCGCCCGGTTTCCCTGCAGGGCTGCAGCTACCTGCAATGGCGGGAGCGGGTGCATTTCCACCAGGATTTCTTCGACGCCGGCGCCCTGCTCTACGAGCACATTCCGCTGATGGGCGGGGCAATTCGCTGGCTTAAGGGGCGGTTGGCATGAGCCGCTGCTGGTTGACCGGTGCCAGCAGCGGCATCGGCGCGGCGCTCGCGCAGTGCTTGCTGGAGCAAGGCCACCAGGTTGCCCTGGGCGGGCGCCGGAGCGAGCAACTGGTGCCGTTCGCCGAGCGCTTTCCCGGGCAGGTGCTGCTGGCCAATGGCGATCTGGACGATCCCGAGCAGGTCGCGCAGATAGCAGACCGCATTCGCCAGGCCTGGGGCGCCCTGGACATGGCGATCTTCAACGCCGGTACCTGCGAATACCTGGAACCCGGCCGCTTCGACCCGGCGCTGGTCGAGCGCGTGATGCGCACCAACCTGCTGGGCCTGAGTCATTGCCTGGCGGCCGCCCTGCCCCTGCTGCGGGCCGGCGCACGTCCTCACCTGGTGGTGATGGGCAGCTCGGTGACCTGGCTGGCCCTGCCACGGGCCGGCGCCTATGGCGCGTCCAAGGCCGCCGTGCGCTACCTGGTGGAGTCGCAGCGCATCGACCTGGCGCAAGCCGGCATCGACGTCACGCTGGTCAACCCGGGCTTCGTCGACACGCCGCTGACCCGGCGCAACGACTTCCCGATGCCGCAGCTGTGGTCGGCCCAGCGCGCCGCCCGGCATATCGCCAGGCGGCTGCCGCGCCGGCCGCTGGAAATCAACTTTCCGAGCCTGTTCACCTGGGGATTGCGCCTGCTCGGGGCGCTGCCGGCGCGGGCGCGCCTGGCATTGGGCCGGCGTCTGGCACGCCGGGAAGCGGACTGAGCAACCATGCGTATAGCCATCATCGGCAGCGGCATTGCGGGCCTTACCTGCGCCTACCTGCTGTCGCGCAAGCACGAAGTGACGGTATTCGAGGCCGCCGGCTGGGTCGGTGGCCACACCCACACCGTCGACGTGGTGTGGCGCGGTGAGCGGCATGCCATCGACACAGGGTTCATCGTCTTCAACGACTGGACCTACCCCCATTTCATCCGTTTGCTCGAAGAGCTCGGGGTCGCCTCGCAGCCGACCCAGATGAGTTTCTCCGTGCATGATCCGCGCAGTGGCCTGGAATACAACGGGCACGACCTGAACACATTGTTCGCCCAGCGTCTCAACCTGTTGTCGCCGGGCTTCTGGGGCATGCTACGCGATATCCTGCGTTTCAACCGGCAGGCCCTCGCCGACCTCGAACAACAGCGTATCGACGCCACCACCACCTTGGGTACTTATCTTCATGAGCGCGGTTACGGCCCGCGTTTCATCGAACATTACATCGTGCCCATGGGCTCGGCGATCTGGTCGATGTCCCGTGCCGACATGCTCGGCTTCCCGCTAGCGTTCTTCGTGCGCTTCTGTCGCAACCACGGCTTGCTGTCGGTGAACCAGCGCCCGCAGTGGCGTGTCGTCGCGGGCGGTTCACGCAGTTATGTCGCCCCGCTGTGCCGCCCCTTCGCCGAACGCATCCGCCTTGCCTGCAAGGTGCACCGGGTCGGCCGCGACGAAGGGGGTGTCACCCTGGTCAGCGACGCCGGCACCGAGCGCTTCGACAACGTGGTGTTCGCCTGCCACAGCGACCAGGCGCTGGCGCTGCTGGAAGCGCCGAGCGTGCACGAACGCTCGGTGCTGGGTGCCATCGGCTATGCCGACAACGACGTGGTGCTGCACACCGATACCCGCCTGCTGCCGCGCCGCCGCAACGCCTGGGCCAGCTGGAACTACCGCCTGGGCGGCCCCGAGCAGGCGCCGGCCGCGGTGACCTACAACATGAACATCCTGCAGGGTCTCCAGGCAGCGACAACCTTCTGCGTCAGCCTGAACCAGACCGCGCTGATCGACCCTGCGCAGATCCTCGCTCGCTTCAGCTACGCCCACCCGCAATACAGCCTGGCGGCATCCGCCGCGCAGGCCCGGCAGACACAACTGCAAGGCCAACAGCACAGCTACTTCTGCGGCGCCTACTGGGGCAACGGCTTCCACGAGGACGGCGTGGTCAGCGCGTTGCAGGTGGCCAGGCATTTTGGAGAGCAGCTGTGAACAGTGGCCTGTGCCTGGGCTGGCTCAGTCATCGGCGCCTGAGTCCGCGGCCCCATGCCTTCCGTTACCGGATCGGCCTGTTCTACCTGGATCTGGACGAACAAGCCTGGCTGATGAGCCTGTCTCGCTGGCTGGGGCGTTGGCGCCTGGCCCCGCTGTGCTGGCGGGAAACCGACTATCTGCCGGCGCTCACCCGCAACGGCCAGCCGCTGGCCCAGGCCGCGCGCCTGCTGGTGCGCCAGGCCACGGGGCAAATGCCCCACGGGCCGGTGCACCTGCTGACCCAGCTGCGCTGCTGGGGGCTGTCGTTCAATCCGGTGAGTTTCTACTTCTGCCATGACCGCGACGGGCACCTGGCGGCGATCCTGCTGGAGGTGCGCAACACCCCGTGGCGCCAGCGCTTCCACTATGTGCTGCCGGTGCAAGGTGACCCGGCGAAGACCTTCGCCATGGCCAAGCGCTTTCATGTGTCGCCGTTCATGCCCTTGGACATGGACTATCGCGTGCGCTTTCACCTGGACCAGGCACAGGTGCGCATTCACATGGAGAACTGGCAAGGCGGCCAGAAAGTGTTCGAGGCCGACCTGGCCCTGAAGCGCCGGCCGCTGGATCGCAAGGCCGTGCGCGACTACGTGCTGGCCTTCCCCTGGATCAGCCTGCGCACCGTCTCGGTCATCTACTGGCAAGCCCTGCGCCTGTTCATCAAACGCACGCCCATCCACGACCACACCGCCAGCCGGGGCAACCTGGCGCTCGGCCACCCTTGCGAGGACCCCGATCATGTCGACTCCCACCCTGAGCGTTAGCAAGTCCGCGGGCCTGGCGCCACTGCTCGGCGGCTTGGCGCGCAAGGCCGTGCTCGCCCAGCTGGGCAAGCTGCGCCATGGCCATCTGCGCCTGCTTTGCCACGGTCGGCAGTGGGCGTTCGGCGACCCCGACAGCACGATGCAGGCCGAGGTGGAGATACTCGATGACGCCACCTGGAGTCTGGTCGCCGGCAATGGCTCGATCGGCGCGGGGGAAGCCTACATCCATGGTCACTGGCGCAGCCCGGACCTGGCATTGGTCACCCGCCTGTTCGTGGCCAACCTCGATGTGCTCGACGCCCTCGAGGGTGGCCTGGCCCGCCTGGGCCGCCCTGCCCTGCGGCTGCTGCACCGGCTCAACCGCAACAACCGGCGTGGCGCCCGTCGCAACATCCTGGCCCATTACGACCTGGGCAATACCCTGTTCGAGCAGTTGCTGGACCCGACCATGATGTATTCGGCCGCGCAGTTCGAACACCCTGCACAATCCCTGGAGCAGGCCCAGCGGCGCAAGCTGGAGCGCATCTGCCAGAAGCTCGAGCTGAGCCCACAGGACCACCTGCTGGAAATCGGCTGCGGCTGGGGCAGCCTGGCGATCCACGCCGCCACCCGCCACGGCTGCCGGGTGACCACCACGACCCTGTCGCACGCGCAGTACACCTACACCCTGCAACGAGTGAAGGCCCTTGGCCTGGAGCAGCGGGTGACGGTGCTGTGCGATGACTACCGCGACCTGACGGGCACGTTCGACAAGCTGGTCTCCATCGAGATGATCGAAGCGGTGGGCCACCGCTACCTGCCGGTGTACTTCCGTCAGTGCGCGTCACTGCTCAAACCCGACGGGCTGATGCTGTTGCAGGCCATCACCATCCGCGACCAGCGCTATGCCCAGTCGCGGCGCTCGGTGGATTTCATCCAGCGCTACATCTTTCCCGGCGGCGCCCTGCCTTCGCTCAGCGTGTTGCTGGACACCGCCAGCCGCCGCACCGCGCTCAACCTCGTGCACCTGGAAGATTTCGGCGCCGACTACGCGCTGACCCTGCGGCATTGGCGCGATAACCTGCGCCAGGGGCGCAGCACATTGGCTGCACTGGGCTACGACGAAACGTTCCAGCGCCTGTGGGAGTTCTACCTGTGCTACTGCCAGGGCGGCTTCGAGGAACGGGCCATCGGCGTGGCGCAACTACTGTGGGCCGCGCCCCAGGCGCGGCGGGCGCCGTTGTCCGGGCAATGACGATGCCTTCTGGCTGGCTGATCGCCAATGCGTTGTGGCTGCAGGTCGGCTGGTGGGCTTGTGTGTTGGGCGCGAAGGTCCCGTCGCTATTACTGCTGGTGCCGCTGGGGCTGGCCGTTCACCTCAAACTGTGCCCGGCCCGCAGCGCCGAGGTCGGCGCACTGTTACGCGTGACCTTGGCCGGTTGCATGCTGGATGGCCTGCTGGGAGCGACCGGTATGTTTCGTTTCGAGGCATGGCCACTGCCCTTGTGGCTGGCGCTGCTGTGGCTGGTGCTGGCCAGCGGCTTGCGCCACAGCCTGGCATGGGCAGGTCGGCCGTTCTGGCGCGGTGCCGCGGTCGGCGCGCTAGGTGGGCCGCTGGCGTACGTGGGCGGTGCCAGGCTCGCCGATGTTGCCTTACCCCTGGGGCCCGTGGTCACGGGTTTGCTGCTGGTGCCGGTGTGGGTCCTGGCCCTGCCCTTGCTGGTGCGCCTCGCGGTGCGTCGTTGAGCGCCTGTGGAATCACCGCGCACGCTCCGGCAGGCGCCTGAAGAACAGGGTGATCTGGCCGATCTCCACGCCCAGCTTGCTCATGCGCGAGCGGTTGATCAGGGTGTCGTCGTCCATCAGATACATCCAGTCGTCCAGGTCCACTTGCCAGTGTCGCCCGTCGACCGGAAGGTCCAGTTGGTAACGCCAGCGCAGCGCATTGCCGGCCACCTCGCCGCGGGCCTCGCCGATCACGTCGCCCGCGGTACCACGCCAGCGACCAGGGCCATCGGGCACCAGCGTCCAGGTGCGCTGCTGTCGGGTACCGTCGCTGTAGAGAAACTGCTCGTCGAGGATCAGCCGCTCGCCGTCGCGGCGGCTGTCGATACGCACATGGAAGCGCTTCACTACCTCCCCGGAACGCTTCTGGAACATGCCCCAGGCCTCTACCGGACGTGAGAAGAAGGCCGCCAGGTCCAGCTTGGGTTGCTCGCCGGCGTAGTGCTCGACGCCGACGTTGCCGCAGCTGCCCAGCAACAGGCACCCGGCCAACAACAATGCTTTGTACATGTTCAGTGTCCTCGATCGTTGCCGGCCAGGCCGAGCAGGCGCTGACGCAGTTGCGGATCCCGGGCCCGCGGGTCCAGCCAGATGGCGAAGAAGGCCTGGGCAAAGGCCACGTCGGCCACTTCATGGCGCAGCCGGCCATCGATGTAGAAGCGGCAACCTGTCTGCGGGAGGTACACCCCCGTGATACGCATACCGGGACGCACATCCACGAATGCCGCTTGCATCTCACGGGACCAGGCGTCGAGCTGTTGCGCCGTGATGCGGCCGGCGCCAAGACGGCGCATCTCCTCCACGCTGGCCTTGACCAGCGTTTCACGGGACAACGACCGGTGGTAGGTCAGCTCCAGGGCGAATGGCCGGCTCCAGTCCAGTACCGGTCCGTCGGCCCACAACCGGGCGCTGTACAGGCGCAGGCCGAACCAGGTGAACTCGCCTTCACCCAGACGTTGCGCCGCCGGAAGCGTGGCTCGCCAGTCAGCGCCGACCGAGGTGAGCGACATCAGCAGCAGGCAGAGGCAGGCCAATCGTCCGGTGGAAACCATGACAAACCTGTACAGAAAACAAATTCTGTACAAGATTATGGTTTTGTACAGATAAATTCCAATGCTGTATAGAAATTAAGGGCAGCGCGATTCATACCAGGGAGCACCTCGGATGAGCCTCATCACCAACCTCCACAGCCCCGCAAACGTGCTGGTTTGCGGCGCCAGCCAAGGCATCGGCCTAGCCCTGTGTGAACAACTGCTGCCACGCGAAGACGTAGGCCTGCTGATCGCCGTGTCGCGTCGGGCAATCCGCAGCACGCCGCTCGATGCCCTGGCCCTGACGCATGGCCGCAGGTTGATGCGCATCGACTGCGATGCTCGGGATGAACAGGCATTGCAAGCACTGGCGGCGCAGGTCCAGGCCAGTTGTGCGCAGCTAAACCTGGTCATCAGTACCCTCGGTGTGCTCCACGAGCCTCCGGCACGCGCCGAGAAGTCGCTGGCGCAACTGGACATGGCGGGGTTGCAGGCCAGCTTCGTCAGCAACTGCTTTGCCCCTGTCCTGCTGCTCAAGCACCTGCTGCCATTGCTGCGCCAGCAGCCGGTTACCTTTGCCGCCCTGTCGGCCCGGGTCGGCTCGATCGGCGACAACCACCTTGGCGGCTGGTACAGCTATCGCGCCAGCAAGGCCGCGCTCAACCAGCTGTTGCGCACGGCCAGCATCGAACTCAAACGGCTCAACCCCGCGTCGACAGTCCTTGCCTTGCACCCCGGGACTACCGACACCCAGCTCTCGCGCCCCTTCCAGGGCAATGTGCCAATCGAAAAGCTGTTCGCGCCAGCGTTTGCCGCCCGTTGCATCCTCGAACTTGTCGGCCGGCATGGGCCATCACAGACCGGTACCTTCTGGGCCTGGGATGGCAGGCCGATTCCCTGGTGACTCGCAGGCTTGTCAGGGATGAGGCGCAACGACGCTGGACACTGGGTCAAGGAAGATCAATTGCAACGGCTCCGCCAGCAGCCGGTCAGCCTGCTCGGCAAAACGTTGAAAGTGTTCGGTGGCCAGGTGGGTGTCCAGGGCCTGTTGATGGTCGAACGCTTCGCGCATGTAAAACGTCCCTGGCTCATCGCTGCGCTCGAACAACATGTAGTCACGATTGCCGGGCTCAGCCCGGGTCGGCTCGATCAGGGCCAGCAAGGCCTCTTTCAGGGCTGCTACCTGGCCTGGCTTGGCCTTGAGGATGGCAAGGGAAACGAGTGGAAGGTCTTGTGTGTTCACGTCAAGCTCCTGGTCAGTTGATTGCCAGCCAGTCTGGCGTGCCCGGCGCCTGGGAAAAACCGGCTGTGCGCGTGAACACTTTCCTTACAACAGTGAAAATGCCCGGTCTCGATTCACGCCTGCCCTGCTTCCTTCTGTTCCTGGAGGCGATAGCGAGACAGCGAAACACCGGTTTGTCGCTTGAAGTAGCGGCACAGCTAAGAGGCATCGACAAAGTTCAGCTCGTCGGCGATCTGGCCGATCGCCAGATTGCTGTAGGAAAGCAGTGCCTTGATTTCCTGGGTCACCTGCCGATCTATCAGGCCTTTGGCGGTGTCGTTGAAAAACGCTTTGGTCAGCTGTGACAAGTAGAACGGCGTAATGCTCAGCGCGTCGGCATAGAACTTCACATCCCGGTGCCTGGTGCAGTGCTTGCCGATCAAGTCCCAAAATTGCCAACTGAGCATTTCCTTGCGGCTGAACGCCCTGCTGCCTTTGTATGTAGCTGGAAGCTGCTCGGCAATTTTCAGGAAAAGGTTCTGCAGTTGGTTGCGCAGCATGACGTGCCGGTAAGTTGGGCAGCACTTCACGATATCCCGCATCTGCGCCAGCCATCCTTCTATCAACGACCTGTCATCACTGGCCGGGACGCAATGTGGATGTTCATGCAAGAAGATGAACAGGGGGTTGGGCAGTTGGTACGCGACCTCCGCCGCGAAACCTTTTGGCATCAGGCAAAAAAATACCTTGAATCCGCGTGAGCGACGTTTGAGCAAGGCAATGGTGTCTTCGGCCAGCAGCAGCACATCACCGCGCCGGAGCGCATGCTCCTTGAAGTTGAGCGTGAAGCGGGCGCTCCCGGACAGGCAGACCAGCAGCGTCAGATAGGCGTGGCCGAAGGAGAGTGGCACTCCCAGCCCTTCGGCCAGGGTGGTATCACCCATGTGCGGTGGGTCGTCAGCAGTAAAAAGTTGCGGAATATGCTGCATTGCCTCTAGATGCCAGGACCTGAAACGGGATAAATCCTATCACCCATCGGTCATCTAGTTTCGAAAAGTACCGAAATCACCGAGGTACTGATGTGTACCGAACCGGCCTTCCTCCCTACTCTGCTCCCCACCTGATCAGCCAACAGAGGACATGAGATGAGCCTGGAAACAACCCGACTGCTGCTGCGCCCTTGGCGGGACACCGACGCTGCGGATCTGTACGAATTCGCCAAGGACCAGCGAGTCGGTCCTATCGCCGGTTGGCCCCAGCACACCAGTGTGGAAAACAGTGCCGAGATCATACGCACGGTCTTCAATCACCCTGAGGTCTATGCCGTCGAGTTGAGGGAAAATCGCCGTGCGGTAGGGTGCGTCGGTATCCTTATCGGTGGCGATAGCAACTTCGAGATCAGTGCGCAGGAAGGCGAAATCGCCTACTGGATCGGAGTACCGTACTGGGGCCAGGGCCTGATTCCCGAAGCCGTGCGGGAAGTGATGCGACACGCCTTCGAAACCCTGAAGCTCAAAGCGCTGTGGTGTGGTTACTTTGCCAACAACAGCCAGTCCTTTGTCGCGCAGTCGAAGTGTGGTTTCCGTCATCACCATACTGAAGAGAACAAGTACAACCCGTTCCTCCAGGACTACCGCACGGAGCACATCAGCCGCATTACCTATGAGCAGTGGCTCGAGCATACGAAAGAAGGCACTTTTCGAGCAGGTTAATCAAACAGGCTGCGGATCTCTGATACCAACGCCTGCGTTGCCTGTTCAAGGGTTCCTTCGTTACGACATAAAACCCACCCTTGATCGGCAACCACCCGCTCGAACGCTTCGGTGCAAGCGACATGCTCCTCCAGCGCGTGCATCACGGTACTGCTCAACCCGCGCGACCGCGCCGCTGCCCTCTTCCACGAGACTTCAGGATCGGTGACAACGCCCACATGCAGGTCCGGCACCCGCACGTTGCGTTCGATGTTCAACCGCAGGATCTCGGCAAACGGCACCAGCCGGCGAAACGCCGCATCGGACGGGTACCAGCGATCGATCAGGATGATGCTGTCCGTCGGCTGCCTGGCCAGCGCGTGCCGGGAAATCCAGGCACGGCTGTCCGCCAGGCGCTCACAAACCTTCATTTCCAGGTCCCGGCAGGGATTCCTGACGAACTGGTTGACCAGGACCATGGTTTCGCCCCGGTAGGGATCGCTTTTCTTCTCGCAGATGCGGATCACCTTCCTGTTGTCCGCCCTCAGCGCTTTGGTGACGGCTTCCAGCAGCGTGGTCTTGCCGGTGCCCTTGGGGCCATCCAGGGAAATGAACAGCGAACGACTCATGCTTCACACAACGGTTGAATTCCTTCACGAACAGTCAATGAACCGGGCTCGGTCACATCAGGCAGTAGAACTCGCTGACCTCTGCCACGATCTCCCGGGCGGCATTGTACAGCCTCGCCTCGGGTGTCAGGGCCATGGAGCGGGCTTCCAGCACATAGCGCTGGCCGGCCTGGAAATGGGCGTAATCGAGGGTGAGGTAGCATTGGCGAACGGTAGTGCCGCCCAGCATGCTCATGCCTCCTCCGCCGTTCGTTTCATAGTCGAATCGCACCACCAGTTGATGGCTACCAGGGCTGACCTGGAAGAAACGGCCTTCGTCCAGGCGTTGCTTGTCCAGGCGTTCGGCCAGCAGGACGCGGTCATTGGGGAATGGCAGCGACAGGTCGACCCAGGCCATCTGCGGGTTGGCGGCTGGCAGTGGGGTTTGGCAGCCTGGGATGACGGTGATCAGTAACAGCAGTAGCAGCCGGCGCATGGCGAGGTTCCTTGGGGAACTGGGTTAAGGATAGCGCTGGGGCGTTGGGTTGTTAATCACCGCGTGGGAACGCGCTGGTGCTCATAACTTGGGAGGAGATAAAACTCAGGCCCGCCGGGTTGAACCCGGACAGGCCTGAGGAAGGGAAACTGTCGGCCAGCTGGCGGCCGTTGAAGCTACAGACTCTCGTCGAGGAACTTGACCACGGTGCCCATGCACGCCACGCGTTCTTCCACATGCGGCATGTGGCTGGAGTTTTCGAACAACGCCCAACGGATACCGGGGATCAGGTCCAGGTACGGCTTGACCACCAGCGGCGTCGCCTCGTCATAGCGCCCGGAGATCAGCAGGCTCGGCACGTTGATTCGCGGCAGGCGGTCGACGATGGTCCAGTCCTTGGTGCTGCCGATGATGTGAAATTCGTTGGGCCCGGTCATCGCGTGGTACACGGTCGGGTCGGCCTCCACCTGGGCGAAGGTCCGTGCCACCTCTTCCGGCCAGGGCTTGAGCCGGCACACATGGCGGTCGTAGAACACCTGGGTGGCGGCGATGTAGTCGGCCGCGGTGTAGTCGCCCACGGCTTCGTGGCGCAGCAGGGTTTCCTGGACGTCCTCGGGCAGTTCCTCGCGCAGGCGGTTGGCCTCGCGCACCCAGGTGCGCATGTCGGCCGGCGAATTGGCGATCACCAAGCAGCGCAGGCCCCTGGGCTGGCGCACCGCGTGTTCGCTGGCGAGCATGCCGCCCCAGGACTGGCCCAGCAGTGCGTAGCGCTCGCTGATGCCCAGGTGCTCGAGCAGGTTGTCGAGCTCATCCAGGAACAGCTTCACCGTCCAGAACGATGGCGGCATCTGCGGCAGGTGGGTGGAACGGCCGTTGCCCAGCTGGTCGTAGTGGATGACCGGGTAGCCACCGGCGGCGACATCTTTATAGGCATCGACATAGTCGTAGGTGCAGCCCGGGCCGCCGTGCAGGATGACCAGGGGGGTGCGGCCACAGGCCAGGTCGCCGGTGACGCGGTACCAAGTCTGGTATTCGCCAAAGGGGGCAAAACCTTCACGCGATGAGGTGAGTTCCATTTCATCCGGCTCCATGTGAATCATGGAACACACGATAACCCTATGCGCAACGCGGCATAACTAGAGAGTTCGCTAGGTTTTCGGTTTTTTTTGCCCCTTTCACGGGTCGAGCAGGCGGTAATGCACCGCCCGGGCGACCGCCTGGACGCGGTTCTTGGCCCCGAGCTTGTGCATGGCCGAGGTCAGGTGCAGGGAAATCGTCGCCAGCGAGCGGTTGAGCTTGTCGGCGATCTCCCCCGCCGTCAGGCCCTCGGCGGCCCAGCGCAGGCACTCGGCCTCGCGACGGGTCAGGCGGATGGCGCGGGTGGCCGACTCCTTGGCCAGCAATGGGTGGGCGGCCTCCTGCAAGGCATGGGCGATCAGGCTGAAATCGGCAAGGTGTTCCCAGGCGTCGTCCAGGTCGCGCTGGCTGGCCTGGGGGCGCAGGCCGGTCAGGGTCGCCAGGCCGCCGCGCGGCAGGTGAATGGGCACGGTTACCCCGCAGGTCAGCTGCGCATCGTGCAAGTAGCCGACCACCGGGGCATGGCGTCTGTCGATCAAGCGCTGCAGGACGGTCTCGCCCTTGGGCAGGTACGACCAGACAAAGGGGGCGATGGAGGACACGGCCACCTGTTGCACCGGGTCGATCTGGTAGAAGCCCTCGGAGCACCACAGGTCCTGCCAGTCCTTCGGGGTCTGGCGCAGCCTGACCACGGACGGGGTGATCAGCTCGCCGGTGTGGTCCAGCGGTACCGGACTGTAGTCATACACCAGGGCGTCGAAGCCCAGTTGCGCCGCCAGGTCGGCGACGCTGTCCATCTGTTCGTCCAGGCTGTTGCCTGACGCCAGACGCGAATTGAGTTCAGCCACCTTGGCCTGCATACCTGACACTCCCTGTGATTCCTTTTGGATTTCCATCTCGAAGTCCGGCACGTAGAATGCCACGGCTTGGCGCGGGACTGCCATACAAAACCTATAGGAAACACTAGCTTGTAGGCGACGAATTCTCCTGCGCTAGTTATAGCCCCAAGCCATGGCCAACAGGAGAGTAGCGATGTGGCGTGAGATGCAACCTGACCAGCGGTTCGATGTAGAGGTCGATGGCCACAACGTCGTGGTGTACAGCTTTGGCGAAGGTGACGAGGTGCTGCTGTGCCTCAATGGCGGGCCGGGGCTGCCCTGCGACTACCTGCGCGACGCCCATGCCTGGCTCAAGGACAAGGGTATCCGCGTAGTCGCCTTCGACCAGCTGGGCACCGGCGCCTCCGACCGCCCGGATGACGACAGCCTGTGGAACATCACCCGCTACGTGGCCGAGGTCGAACGCGTGCGCCAGGCCCTGGACCTGGGCCGCGTGCACATGCTGGGGCATTCCTGGGGTGGCTGGCTCGCAATCGAGTACGCCATCCATCACCCGCAGTCGCTGAAAAGTCTGATTCTCGAGAACACTGTCGGTGACATTCCGCACCTGATCACCGAGCTTGAGCGCCTGCGCGGCGCGCTGGGCAGCGAGACCGTGGCGATGATGCAGCGCCACGAGGCCCTGGGCACCCTCGACCATCCCCAGTACCAGGCGGCCATCACCCTGCTCAACTACCGCCACGTCTGCCGCCTCGAGCAGTGGCCGGCGCCGATCCAGCGCTCGCTGGGTGACTGGAACATGGGCCCGTACAGCACCATGCAGGGCCCCAACGAGTTCCTTTATATCGGCAACCTCAAGGACTGGAACCGCCTCGAGCAGATGGGCGAGTTCCGCATGCCGGTGCTGATCACCACCGGCCAGCACGACGAGCTGACCCCCGCCTGCGCCATGCGCATGAACCTGGCCCTGCACGGCCGCGCCGAGCTGCACGTGTTCCCCAACAGCAGCCACATGCCGTTCTACGAAGAGCCCCAGGCCTATTTCCCGGTGTTGCTGGACTTCCTGCAGCGCAACCGGGGTTGATCGATGAGCCTGGCACGTTACCGGTTCGTCCTGATCCGCCCGTTGCAACTGCTGCCGGTACTGCTGGGCATCAGCATCATCACCTTCGTGCTGGTGCGCTCGATCCCCGGCGACCCGGCGCGGGTGCTGCTGGGCGCGCGCAGCACGCCGGATGCGATCGCGAAGATTCGCGCCCAGTTCGGCCTCGACGAGCCGATCTGGGTGCAGTACCTGTACTTCCTGAAGAACCTGCTCAACGGCGACCTGGGCAAGTCGCTGCTGTACAAGGTCGATGCCCTGCCGCTGATTGCCGGGCGCATCGAGCCGACCGTGTTGCTGGTGCTGGGCAGCGTGCTGCTGGCGTTGCTGATCGCCGTGCCGCTGGCCACCCTCGCCGCCCGGCACAAGGGCGGCTGGGCCGACAACCTGATCCGCCTGTTCACCACCGCCGGGCTCGGCCTGCCGGCCTTCTGGCTGGGGCTGATGCTGATCCTGCTGTTCAGCGTGCACTGGGGGCTGTTCCCGGTGTCCGGCTATGGCCGCACCTGGCCAGACAAACTGCACCACCTGGTGCTGCCGTGCCTGACCATCGCCCTGGCGGTCTCGGCGGTGCTGGTGCGCAACCTGCGCGCAAGCATTCTCCTTGAGCTGCAGGCCGACCACGTCACCGCCGCCCGCGCCCGTGGTTTGGGCGAAGCCGCGATTCTGCGCCGGCACGTCCTGCCCAACGCCATGTTGCCCACCATCAACCTGCTGGCGGTCAACATCGGCTGGCTGATCAGTGGCACCGTGGTGATCGAAAGCCTGTTCTCGCTGCCCGGCGTCGGCCAGTTGCTGGTGCGCGGCATCTTCACCCGCGACTACATGGTGGTCCAGGGCGTGGCCATGGTGCTGGCCTGCGCCACGGTGGCGGTGAACTTCATCGCCGACGTGGTGACCACCGCCCTCGACCCGCGGGTGACCATCCAATGAGCCAGAGCCCCGCACTGGCGCTGCGCTGGCGCCTGGCCTGGCACCTGGGCAATGGCCGCCTGACGCTGTACTGCGGCCTGGCGATCGTCCTCGGCTGGTGCCTGCTGGCCTTGTTCGCGCCATGGATAGCCCCGTTCGACCCGTTGGCGCAGAACGCCGACCTACGCCTGGCCGCGCCGAGCCTTGGTCACCCGTTCGGTACCGACAATTTTGGCCGCGACATCCTTTCACGGGTGATCTGGGGCGCGCGCATCGACCTGCAGATGGCGCTGATCGGGGTGATCTTCCCGTTCCTGCTCGGCACCTGCATCGGCGCGGTTTCCGGCTATGTCGGCGGGTTGCTGGACAACCTCTGCATGCGCCTGGTCGATATCGTCCTGGCCTTCCCGTTCCTGGTGCTGATGCTGGCGATCATGGCCATCCTCGGCCCGGGCCTGGGCAGCTTCTACATCGCCATGGCCCTGGTCGGCTGGGTGTCCTATGCGCGGTTGATCCGCTCGCAGATCCTGGTGCTCAAGCAAGGCGATTTCGCCTTGGCGGCCCGTAGCCTGGGGTTCAGCCACCGACGCGTGCTGTTCGGCCACCTGCTGCCCAACGCCCTGTTCGGCTCGGTGGTGTTCTGCATGTCGGATGCCGTGCTGGTGCTGCTCAACGGCGCGGCCGTCAGCTACCTGGGCCTTGGCGTGCAACCGCCCACCCCGGAGTGGGGCACCATGGTGGCCGAGGGGCAGAGTTTCATCACCAGCGCCTGGTGGATCTGCACCTTCCCGGGCCTGGCCGTGGTGACCCTGGCCATGGGCTTCAGCCTGCTGGCCGACGGCGTCGCCGAGCTGCTGGGAGACCGCACATGAGCCCTGCCCTGCTCCAAGTCCGCGAACTGAGCGTCATCGCCCGCGCCGGCCAACGTGATATCACCCTCGTCGATCGCCTGTCGTTCGACCTCGGCCAGGGCGAGATCCTCGGCCTGGTGGGCGAAAGCGGCTCGGGCAAGACCCTGGCCTGTCGCGGCCTGATGCGCCTACTGCCGTCGCCCAACCTGCGCCTCGAAGGCCAGGCCGTGCGCCTGGCCGGCAACGACCTGCTGCGCCTGGACGAGGCCGGCATGCGCCGTATGCGCGGTCGCGAGCTGGGCATGATCTTCCAGAACCCCAGCAGCCACCTCGACCCGCTGATGCGCATCGGCGCGCAGATCGCCGAGGGCATCCGCCTGCACCAGGGCGCCTCACGGCGCGAAGCGCGGGCCGAGGCCATCGAGGTGCTGCGCCAGGTCGGCATCCCCGATCCGAAAACCCGCGTCGACAACTATCCCCACGAGTTCTCCGGCGGCATGCGGCAACGGGCGATGATCGCCGTGGCCCTGGGCTGCAACCCCAAGGTGCTGATCGCCGACGAGCCGACCACGGCGCTGGACGTCACCGTGCAGGCGCAGATCCTGCGCCTGCTGCTGGAGCTGCGCGACCGCCGCGGCCTATCGATGATCCTGATCAGCCACGACCTCGGCGTGGTCGCGCAGACCTGCGACAGCATCGCCGTGATGTACGCCGGGCGCCTGTGTGAACACGGCGCCAAGCAGGCCCTGCTGAGCCAGCCGCGCCACCCCTACAGCGCCGGCCTGCTGGCCTGTCACCCCGCGGCGCGGCGCCACGCGGGGCTGATGAACACCATTGCCGGGCAACCGCCGCTGCTCGACGCCCTGCCCGCAGGGTGCCGCTTCGAACCGCGCTGCCCGCAGGCCACGCCTGACTGCCGGGCACAATTGCCGGAACTGCGGGTGATCGGCCCCGGCCATCGCCTGGCCTGCCATACCCCGCTGCTGGCCGGAGGCCTGTCATGACCACGCTGTTGCAGGTCAACGACCTGCATGTGCAGTTCCCCGCCCCGGGCGGCGGCCTGCTGAACCTTCGCCCGCGCAAGGTCAACGCCGTCAACGGCGCTTCGCTGAGCCTCGCCGCCGGCCAGGCCCTGGGCCTGGTGGGCGAGTCGGGTTGCGGCAAGAGCACCCTGGCCCGGGCCATCCTGCAACTGACCCCGGCCAGCAGCGGCCAGGTGCTGTTCGACGGCAGCGACATGCGCCAGGGCAACCGCCTGGATATCGAGCGCCTGCGCCGCGAGACCGCGATGATCTTCCAGGACCCGTACAGCGCGCTCAATCCACGCCAGCGCATCGGCCAGATCCTCGCCGAGGTGCTGCGGGTGCAGCGCAAGGTGCCCGCCGCGCAGATCCCCGCCTGGGTCACCGAACTGCTCGGCCTGGTCGGCCTGCGCGCGGAACTCGCCGAGCGCAAGCCCGGTTCGCTCAGTGGCGGCCAGTGCCAGCGGGTCGGCATCGCCCGGGCGCTGGCCGTCGAGCCCAGGCTGATCGTCGCCGACGAGTGCGTTGCCGCCCTCGATGTGTCGATCCAGGGGCAGATCATCAACCTGCTGCTGGAACTGCGCCAACGCATGGGCCTGGCCCTGCTGTTCATCACCCACGACCTGGGCGTGGTACGCCACCTGTGCGACCGGGTGGCGGTGATGTACCTGGGGCGCATCGTCGAGGAAGGCCCGGTGACCGAGGTCTTCGACGACCCGCGCCATCCCTACACCGCCGCGCTGGTGCAGTCCATCGCCGACATCGACCCGGCCCGGCGCCTGCCACAGCACCCGCTGGCCGGCGAGCCGCCGAGCCCGCTGCAGCCACCGTCCGGCTGCGCCTTTCACCCTCGTTGCCGCCACGCGTTGCCCCAGTGCGGCGCAGATATTCCCCCCAGCCACGCAGAAGGTGGCCGCTACCACGCCTGCGTCCACCCGCGCCTGCCGTGCTGACCCACCCCACATGACCATCAAACGGAGCTTGAGCATGAAACCCACCGCAATGAAGTTACTCACCGCCGCCGTGTTGGCCGCCAGCACCCTGGCCGGCGGCATGGCCCAGGCCGCCGGCGTGCTGACCATCGGCTGCCGCGAGGAGAGCACCACCTTCGACCCGATCAAGAGCGCGCAGAACCGCGACAGCTGGGTCTTCGCCAACGTCTACGACGTGCTGGTGCGCGTCGACAACAGCGGCACCAAGCTGCTGCCGGGCCTGGCCGAAAGCTGGAAGGTTTCCGACGACGGCCTGACCTACACCTTCAAGGTCCGCGCAGCCAAGTTCTCCGACGGCTCGCCGCTGACTGCCAGCGATGCGGCGTTCTCCCTGCTGCGCATCCGCGACAACCCCGGCTCGCTGTGGTCCGACTCCTACAAGATCATCGACAAGGCCGAAGCGCCGGATGACCGCACCCTGGTGGTGACCCTGAAGAACAAGTCCGTGCCGTTCCTCGCGCAGCTGGCCACCGCCAACGTGTCGATCCTGTCGAAAAAGGCCATGGACGCCATCGGCGAAGAGGCCTACGCCCAGGAGCCGGTGACCTCCGGCGCGTTCAAGGTCAAGGAGTGGCTGCGCGGCGACCGCGTGATCCTGGAGAAGAACCCCTACTTCTGGGAAGCCGACAAGGTCAGCCTGGACGGCGTGGAGTGGATCTCCATCCCGGACGACAACACGCGCATGCTCAAGGTCCAGGCCGGCGAGCTGGACTCGGCGATCTTCGTGCCGTTCTCCCGCGTCGACGCGCTGCAGAAAGACAAGAGCCTGACCATCCACATCGACCCGTCGACCCGCGAGGACCACCTGCTCATCAACCATGAGAAAGGCCTGCTGGGCAAGGTCGAGGTTCGCGAGGCCATCGACCTGGCGATCGACAAGAAGGCGCTGGTGGAAACCGTGACCTTCGGCCATGGCGAGGCGGCTTACTCGTACATTCCCAAGGGCGCGCTGTACCACAATGCCAACAACCCGCAACGCCCGTTCGACCCGGCCAAGGCCCGCGAACTGCTGAAGAAGGCCGGTGCCGAGGGGCTCAAGGTCAACTACGTGGTCAACGCCGGCAACGAGGCCGACGAGCAGATCGCCGTGCTGGTACAGAAGCAACTGGCCGATGTCGGCATCACCGCCAACCTGCAGAAGGTCGACCCGACCCAGAGCTGGCAGATGCTGGTCGATGGCGACTACGACCTGTCGGTGATGTACTGGACCAATGACGTGCTCGACCCGGACCAGAAGACCACCTTCGTGCTTGGCCACGACACCAACCAGAACTACATGACCCGCTACCACAACGACAAGGTCAAGGACCTGGTGGCCGCGGCCCGGGTGGAAACCGACCCGGTCAAGCGCGGGCAGATGTACCAGGACCTGCAGAAGCTGGCCAAGCAGGACGTGCACTGGATCGACCTCTACTACAGCCCGTACATCAACATCTCGCGCAGCAATATCCAGAACTTCCTGCAGAACCCGTTGGGCCGTTTCACGCTTGAGGAGACCGTGAAGCTCGAGGCCGGTCAGAAGACCGCGCAGAACTGAAACCAGTGAGGCGGCTCCTGGCCGCCTTCTTGACTGTGTTGTGGCAGACAGGTGCCTGGCGGTAGCCTCGTAGCGCGTTTGCGACCGAGCGCCGCCCGCGCGGCGCATCGCGGATGAATCCGCTCCTACATTTGTTGCAACGTGGCCATGCCTGATAGGCCATGGTTGTTAGCCTTGTGCGCTCGACGCGATTTTTCGGCGGGCAAGGCTGGCAACCATGGCCTGACAGGTTCGGTACGTTGCAACAAATGTAGGAGCGGATTCATCCGCGATGCGCCGCGCGGGCGGCGCTCGGTCTGATAGGCGCTGCAACTCTCTCGTCATGCACCTCGAGAAGCCAACGCCGCCCCCTTTCTGTTTCACACCTTGGCCTTGCGCCGCCGCAGCCACACCCAGGCAACCCCCGCCAATACCACCAACCCTACCGGTAGCGCCTGCGCCTTGTACGGCCGCAATGCCGCCCGCGCGGCAGCCAGCTTCTCTGTCACGTAGCGTTTGTTGGCCTGGTCGAACCGGGGCGCTTCGCACTGGTTGCCGAAATCCTCTGCCCACTGCACGAACGGCCCCTGCTGGACGTAGCGCTTGTACAGCGCGCTTTCCTGCTCGGTGCCCGGCACCCAGCCCGCCGCCGTGCACAGCACCGCGGCGAAGGCCTGGCTGCTGCGCGGCAACTGGTCCGCGGCCTGGTTGGCCAGGTCGGCGGCGACATAGCGGTAGTGGTAGCGCTGGTCGGGCTTGGCCTCGGTCGCCAACTGGCGCTGCACCTCGCCGGCACCGATGAACGGCCCGGGCTGCAGGGTGGCGCTGCCCAGGCTGAAGCTGCCGCCCAGCCAGGCATAGTCCGGCGCCATTTCGTAGCCGAGGATCTCCATGCCGGCGCCGCGTGCCAAGGTGGCCGCGGCAAACAGCGCCTCGGCACGGCCCGTGGGCGTCCAGCGCGAGACGGCCTCCTGGCGGTGCTGGCCGTAGGCCTTGGCATCAGCCTGCAACTGCGCCGTGGCGAAGTAGCCGGGCGCCTCGTCGTAACGGCCCTCGCGCAGCAGGCGCCGGCCCAGCAGCTCGCGCAGCTGCGTCGCCACCGGTCGCGGTACATAGCCGCCCTCTTCCACCTTGGGTGCCGGTGGCGCCGGCACATGGGCGTCGACATAGCCCTTGAGCTCGTCCAGGGTCAGCACGCGGTCGGCCACGTTGGCCGTATCCTGCCAGTAGATCTCCTGGCTGCGGTACAGCAAGTCGAAGGCCTGCAGGTAGTCGCCGCGCTCCAGCGCCAGGATCGCGCCCTCGCCTTCGACCCGGCAGCCGGGCTTGACGCTTTCGTAGTCCCAATCGGGTGTCTGTCTCGAGCCCCACGACTCTTCGCGGGGGAACGCGGCGGCGGCCTTGGCATAGGCAGCCGCAGCCTGGACCTTGTCGCCATCGCGCAAGGCCAGCTTGGCGCGCAGCCACCAGGCAAGGCCGGTATCGCCAGCCTGCTGCAGATAGCTCCTGGTCGCGGCATAGTTGCCTTGCTGGTAGGTCAACGCAGCCAAGCGGTCGGCGTCTTCCAGCTGGTCGCCGACACTGGCCTGCAGCAACCCGGGCAGGCGCCGGGCCTGGGTTGGCGGCTGGCCGTCGTAGTCCCAACCGACATGGCTGAGCAGATAAGCGGTGAGCAGTTTGCGTGGCATCGGTTGCGCCAACTGCGTCTTCAGCTGTTCATCCGGCAGGCTCACCAGTTCGTTGGCAATCTGCCTGAGCGAGCTGTAGCCGCTGCCCGAGCCCAGGCGGCTCTGGCTGGCATACAAGCGGATGGCGCTGTTCCAGTCGCCGGCGAGCTTGGCCAGGCGGGCCTCCTCGCCAAGGCTGGCAACTCCCAGTTCCAATGGGTCGCTGAAGCCTTCGGCGCTGAGCGCGCGCGCTTGCTGGAAAGCCTCGCGCGCCTGGGCTTGCAGGGCCTGCGGGGTCTGTTGCGGGTCATCACTGGCCTCGAAGCTCCGGGCCATCAAGGCCCGCCCCAGCGAGTAGGCCGCCCAGGTGCTGCGCAGCTTGCGTTGTTCAGCTGGCAGGGCTAGCACCTTGGCGAAATAATCCACGGCCAGGGCGTGCTCGCCTGTGTCGAAAGCCACCGCGCCGGCAATGTACAGGCGCAGTTCATCCGGCAGTTCAGCGCCCTGCTCCAGCACTTGTTGCGGATCCGCCAGGGCACGCAGTTGCGCGACCTTCTCGCGCAGCGATTGCGGTAGCTCGCTTGCCTCGATACGGCTGCGCTGCTCACGGTAAGGTCGGTCGTTGTCGTCACTGTCCCAGTAAGGCGTCAGGGTCGCATCGGTGGCGGGCTTGAGGCCTGCAATCTGCTCGCCGAGGCGATTCACCTCGAAACCGAAATTGCCTTCCGGCAACTCGGCCAGGGTGTGCGCTCGGTCGCCGAGCAACTGCATCGGGAAGTCCGGGCCACAGGCCAGCGCCGGAACGGCCGGCACACTCAGGGACAGGTACAGCAGGTGCCGGGGCCAGTTACGGGTAGACATTCCATGCTCCTTGATCGATTCCATGGCAGCGCGCCCAGCCGAGGACGCGCCGGCCGCCAGCGGCGAGACGCGCGCTGGACTGGCGGTTGAAGATGAGGTGTTGCGGGGATTGCTGCAAGCGGTAGCCGTTGAGCCCGTCGGCGGCGTCACAGGAGGCGACGTTCAGCTCCACCCGCGCAGGTATCGGCAGGTCGAGATTACCGACGTTGACCAGCGTGATGTCGCGCAGCCCCGCCTGGCCAGACAGTTCCACCCGCCAGTGGCTGGCGAGCGCATCGCCTCGCGCCACCGCCTTCAGCGTGGTCAGGCTCCAGGCGCGGCGGTCGCCGGGCAACGGCAGGCGGAACCAGATCAACCCGGCCAGGTGCGCAGGTGGCTGGCTGCGCAATTGCCTGCCCAGGTCCGCCAGTTGTTGTGGATCGGCCAGCAGTTCGCGGCGTTCGCCACCACGGTTCAACGGTGTTTCGCTTTCCACAACGGGCGCGCCACCGCTATCAGGCAGCAACGCGACGCCATAGGCGGGCAAAGCCAGGTAGAACGGCTTGTCGCCGACGCGACTCCAGCGTTCGGCCCATTGCCTGGCCTGCGCCGGATCGAACAGGCCGCGACGCGGGTCGCTCACTGCGTGTACCTGCAACACACTGCTGTCCACCGCCTGCAACAGCGCCGGCAGGTGCGGGCTATCGAGCCAGGCGGGCAACGCGGTGATGCTCAGCTTCAGCTCCGGCGGCAGCTGTGCGCGCAGTTTCAGGAGAAATTCGCCATAGCCCGCAAGGCGGGCGCTGCCACTGTCATGGTCGATCTCCAGCCCCTCCAGGGCCACACCCGCGGCCTGCCAGTCCGCCAGCAGGCGCGCCATCTGTGGGCCTGCCTCCTGCAGGTCCAGCGTCGGCAACTGGCCGTCCAGGCGCACCACGGCGATCACCGGCCGGCCATCGGCCTTGAGCCGTGGCAGGTCGACCAGCGCCCTGCTCCACCCGGCCTTGGGTTGCGCTTGCAAGGCCAGCACGCGCAAGGTCGAAAAGTCGGCGCGGCTGTCCGCCAGGGCCTGCTCGTGGGCGGGTTGCCATTGGCGTTGCCAGATATAGAGCTGCTGGTCGAGCGGCGGTGCGGGCTCAGGCCGGCAGCCGGCGAGCGCTCCGAGCACGACACAGAAGAACAGGTGACGCAGGGACGGGGTGGCGGGCATGCAATCCTTTGTCTGGCGCGTTGGGCTGCCGGTGGCGAGGTGGCGATATTACCTCAACTCAGCCTCGAGGCGGCGTCCTGCCAGCTGTGGAGTACAGATGTTCTCCCTGGGCGTATAGGCCAGGATTACCGTTGGTGAGTAAAGCGCCTTCACTCAGCACGCGTCATTTTAAATA
This sequence comes from Pseudomonas sp. CCOS 191, assembly GCF_001007005.1. Taxonomy (NCBI): domain Bacteria; kingdom Pseudomonadati; phylum Pseudomonadota; class Gammaproteobacteria; order Pseudomonadales; family Pseudomonadaceae; genus Pseudomonas; species Pseudomonas sp. CCOS 191. The sequence continues at coordinate 2,920,454 of NZ_LN847264.1, read as the reverse complement.
GCTGCGTACTAGTTAGAAGACTATCTAACTTTGACTTCAACTACGAACTTGCAAGCCGAAGGATAATGACCAGATTAATTGATTATCATTCGCCAGCCAAACCATACAAACATCAAGATTAATTATTTGTGTATAGTCACGATTAATAATTCGCAAGCATTCTAATGCACGCATAAAAATCAAGTGTTTCATCTAACCCTTCGCCCCACATTCACTTGCAAAAGCGAAGCGCCCGACTAGGTTTGTGTTTGTCTACGCCAACATCATAAATACAACTCCCCCGCCATTAAGTTCAGAGGAGCCCATATCCTCGCGCCCATGGGGCGTGACGCTCGATTGCTGAAACGGAAATCAGTCAAATAACAAGAGGGACGCTTGATGAAGCGCAGCCGCGGGTATCGTGCGCTCTCGCAAAGAGGGCCGGGCAAACATTTCTGGTTGTCAGTACTGTGCTTCTCAGGCCTGGTGATCGCCAGCTTTGTATTATTCGAACAACAGATCCAGAGCTTCCTCTCCCACCTCGAACAGTTCCTGCCTTCGACCCCCGCCCAGATGCTGACACTGGCGTTGCTGCTGATCGGCTTGCTGGCGCTGGACGTGGTACTACCCGTGCCGTCGAGCATGGTCGCGCTGCTTGCGGTGGCGACGCTTGGCAGCGTTGGCGGCTACCTGGTGATCTTCATCGGCCTGTGCCTGGGTGCCGGGCTGGGGTATGCGCTGGGGGCCGGGTATTTTCGCCTGCTGTCCAGCCGCCTGGGCCTGCACCAGCGCCAGCCGGGGCAACTGGCGTATCGGCTGGGCACGCTGTCGTTGATCTGCCTGCGTGGCGTGCCGGTGCTGGCGGAAACCTCGGTGGTGGCGGCCGGCATGCAGCGCTATCCGTTGCGCGCCTTCATCCTGGTCACCACCTTGGCCAATGCCGGGCTGGCACTGGCCTACAGCGCCATCGGCACCTTCCTGGTCGCGCAGAACGCGCTGCTGGTGACCCTGCTCGCCGGCATGGTCCTGCCCGCGCTGTTCATCGCCGGGTACAGCCTGTTCAAGGCCTTGCGCAAGGGTGAACCACTGCGCGGGCGTTTCACGGTCAGTTACGACTACCCCGTGGTGTTCACCGAGCACCTGTTCGATCCGCTCAACACCTGCCTGCACCGCCAGCTCACCGCACAGCAGCGTGGCCGGGTAACGGTGCTGGTCTTCGCCGACGAACAGCTGCTGCGCTGCGCACCGCACCTGGCGGGCCAGATCGACGCCTACTTTGCCGCCCATGACGCGGACCTGAACCTGAAAGCCGCGCCCATCGCCATGCCGGCCGGTGAGCTGAGCAAGGACGCACAGGTCCTGCAACAGCTGTACAGCGACATGCTGAGCCATGGGCTGGACCGTCATTGCTTCGTCCTGGCCCTGGGCGGCGGCGCCGTGCTGGACGCGGTGGGCTACGCCTGCGCCACCTTTCACCGGGGCATGCGCCTGATCCGCATCCCCAGCACGGTACTGGCACAAAACGACGCCGGCATCGGCGTGAAGAACGGTATCAACGCCTTCAGCCAGAAGAACCTGCTCGGCGCCTTCTACCCCGCCAGCGCAGTGATCAATGACTTCCAACTGCTCACCACGCTTGCCCACCGCGACCGCATCGCCGGCCTGGCCGAGGCCGTCAAGGTGGCGCTGATCAAGGACCGCGCCTTCTTCGAATGGATGGAGCGGGAGGCCGACGCCCTCGCCCACTTCGATCATCCGGCCAGTCGCTACGCCATCCGCCGTTGCGCCGAGCTGCACCTGGGGCACATCACCGGCGCTGGCGACCCCTTCGAACGCGGCAACGGGCGCCCCCTGGACTACGGCCACTGGGCGGCGCACAAGCTGGAAAACCTCAGCCAGCACCGCCTGCGCCATGGTGAAGCGGTGGCGGTGGGCATGGCCCTCGACGGGCTCTATGCCAATGCCCTGGGTCTGTTGAGCGATGCCGACAGCGAGCGCGTCATCAGCCTGTTGCTCAGGCTTGGCTTCAACCTGTGCCCACCGGAGCTGGACCTGAAAGATGCGCATGGTCGTTCGCGGGTGTTGCTCGGGCTGGAGGAGTTTCGCCAGCACCTGGGCGGGCAGCTGTCCATCCCCATGCTCAGCTGCATCGGCACATCGGTCGACCTGCACGAGATCGATGACGCACTGATGGAACAGGCGCTGCTGCGGCTGGTCAGCCAGCGCGCGCCCCTCACCCTGGGCGAGGGCTGCGCGCAATGAACCCGATCGCGCCGGACCTGAAAACCTGGATGACCGTTGGCCGGGTCTCCAACCTGCCCACGGTGTGGACCAACACCCTCGCCGCCGCCCTGTTGGCCAGCAGCGCCGGCGCCCTGGCGCCACCCTCGTCGCTGGTGTGGCTCCTGCTGCTGGCCATGCTGTCGCTGCTGTACCTGGCCGGCATGCTGCTGAACGACCTGCTGGACGCCGATTGGGACCAACAGCACAGCAACGCCCGCCCCATCACCCTCGGGCTGGTCAGCCGACGGCAGGTGCGCCTGGCCAGCTACGGGTTGCTGCTGCTGGCCGCGACCGCGGCGCTCGGCCTGAGCCGCCTGGTCGAACAGCCGCACTGGCTGCTGGGCAGCGTCACCCTGCTGGTGGGCTGCATTCTCGGCTACAACCTGCTGCACAAGACCCACGTCCACAGCGTCTGGTTGATGGGCGCGTGCCGCTCGGCGCTGTACCTCACCGCGGCGGCCAGCCTGGCGGTACCGGCGCAGCCCATCTGGCTGTGCGCGATCCTGCTGGGCGTGTACATCAGCGGCCTGACCTACCTGGCACGCCAGGAGCACCTCAACCAGTTGCTCAGCCGCCTGCCCCTGCTGCTGATGCTCAGCCCGCTGGCCCTGGCGGCTTACGCCGAGACCCTGTGGTTCTGGCCGGTGTTGCTGCTGTGGCTGGGCTGGTTGGGCTGGCACTACTGGCTGCACCTCGCCGATCCGCGGCGCCGGCAAGTACGCGCCTTCATCGGCGCGGGGCTGGCGGCCCTGCCGCTGTTCGATGCCCTGGTGCTGGCGGTGGCCGACCAGCCACTGGGCAGCCTGTTGTGCGTCCTGGTGTTCTTCCTGCTTCCACACCTCCAACGCTGGATCAAACCGACATGAACAGTCATATCGCTTCGTCGCCAACGGCGGCGCTGGACATGCGCCACGACTGCCTGGCCGAACGGCAGCAGGCCTTGGTCGCGCAACTCGATCAGGCCGAATTGCAGTGGTGGCACCAGGCGCAGGAACGCCTCGGGCAGTCGCCGGACGCCAACACTGCCGCCCTGCTGAGCAGCCAGTGCAAGCGCCGGATCGGCGACCGGGCCATGCCCGACGATGAGGGCTGGAGCCAGTTGCAACTGGCTCGCGCGCTGCTGCTGGCGCAGGTCCTCGACCAGCAACCCGAGGCCGGGCAGCTGCCTTTGCTGCGCCAGTTGTTCCACTGGGGCGACGACCAGGAAAAGGTCGCCCTGCTCAAGGCCCTGGATTGGCTCGACAGCCGTGGGGCGTGTTTGGAGCTGGCCTTGCAGGCCGGGCGCACCAGCAACAGCCAGGTGTTCGCCGCCCTCGCCCTCGACACCCTCTACCCGTCCCGCCATTACCCGGAGCGGGCGTTCCACCAACTGGTGCTCAAAGCGCTCGGCATGGGGCTGGACGTGAGCCGCCTGCACGGCCTGAGCGAGCGCCAGGGCGTCACCCTCAACCAACTGGCCCTCGATCTGCTGGATGAGCAACTGGCTGCCGCGCGCCCGGTCTCCGGCGGTCTGTACCTGGCGATTGCCTTCAACCTGCTCAGCCCGGCGCAGCACCAGCGGCTGCTCGGCCTCTGCCGCCAGCAATGCCTGCCCCGCGGCTGGCATGAGCACCTGGCCACCTGATACCCGACGATGCCTTCTCCCTGACGAGGATTCACCATGCCCAAGTACTTCGACCCGCATATCCATATGGTCAGCCGCACCACCGACGACTACCAGAACATGGCTGCCGCCGGCATCACCGGGGTGATCGAACCCGCGTTCTGGCAGGGCCAGGCCAGGACCAGCCTCGGCAGCTTCGTCGACTACTTCGACACCCTGCTGGGTTGGGAGCGCTTTCGCGCCAGCATGTTCGGCATCCATCACTTCTGCACCATCGGCCTCAACCCCAAGGAGGCCAACGACCTGTCGATCGCCTATGAGGTACTCGAGGTCCTGCCGCGCTACCTGGTCAAGGACGGGGTGGTGGCGGTGGGTGAAATCGGCTACGACGACATCACCCCCGAAGAAGACCGCTTTCTCGCCGCGCAGCTTGAGCTTGCCAAGCAATTCAACCTGCCGGTGCTGGTGCACACGCCACACCGCGACAAGATCGGCGGTACCAAGCGCACCCTGGCGGTGATCCGCGAAGTCGGCATCGCCGAGCACCTGGTGATCATCGACCACCTCAACGAACTGACCCTGCCGCTGGTGCTCGACAGCGATTGCTGGCGCGGCCATTCCATCTACCCCAACACCAAGATGTCCGAGCAACGCATGGTTGCGCTGCTGCAGCAGTACGGCACGGAAAAAATGGTGGTCAACAGCGCCGCCGACTGGGGCATCAGTGACCCGCTCAAGGTGCCAAAGACCGGCCAGGCGATGGTGGCCGCAGGTTTCAGCGAGGCCCAGGTCGAACAGGTGCTGTTCCACAACCCGGTGGATTTCTTTGCCCAGAGTGGCCAGCTGGACAAGGCCTTGGTCAGCACCCCGCTGCCCATCGACCAGCGTCGCCAGTGGCAGGAAAACTCGGCCCTGCGCGGCCAGGATCCGGTGGTCAAATGAGTGCTGGCCGGGGTTGGAGCGCCTCACAGCTCGGCTATTGCGGCAACGTGCACCCGGCACCTGACCTGGCCGCGCTGCGCGCCTCCATCGAGCAACATTTCCAGGGCGTGCGCAGACTGCGCGGGCTCGACGTGCAAGACAGCGGGCTGTGGATCAGCGCCCGCGCCGCTTCCGAGTTGCGCCAGGCGCCGGCACGGCAGGCGTTTCTCGACCTGCTGCAACGCAGCGGGCTGCGCCTGACCTCGCTCAACGGCTTTCCCTACGGGCAGTTCCATGAGGGCGCGGTGAAGGCTGCCGTCTACCTGCCCAGCTGGGCCGAGCCGCAACGGCTGGCGTACAGCCTGGAGCTGGCGCGGCTGCTGGCCGAGGCCCTGCCGCCGGAGTGCCGGCAAGGGGTGATTTCCAGCGTGCCGCTGGGCTATGCCGCCCACTGGAGCCCGGCGCTGCAGCAGCGTGCCGAGGAACAGCTGCGCCAGCTCACCTCGGCGCTGGCCCGGCTGCACCAGGAAACCGGCAAGAAGATCATGATATGCCTGGAAATGGAGCCGGACTGCGTGCTGCAGACCACCGACCAGGCCATCGCCTTCTTCCACCACTGGCAGGCCAGCGACCCTAACCATGAGTACCTGGCACTGTGCTTCGACGTCTGCCACCAGGCGGTGATGTTCGAAGACTGCCGGCAGTCCCTGGAAAGGCTGCGCCAGGCCGCGGTGCCCATCGGCAAGATCCAGCTGTCCAATGCGATGATCTGTCGCCTGCCGGCCCAGGACATTCGCCGTTGCGCCCAGGTACTCGAGGTGCTGGGCGGCTTTGCCGAAGCCACCTATCTGCACCAGGTGCAGGCGCGCGACAGCCAAGGCCACCTGTGCGCCTGGGCGGACCTGCCGGCTGCGCTCGCCGCCTGCCTGGCGGAGCCCGGGCGCTACCGGGAGTTGCGGGTTCACTTCCACATCCCGCTGTTCAGCGAACACCTGCTGCTGCCCGAACTCGGCGCCAGCCAGGCCGCCCTGGCGCAGACCTTCGATTTTCTCGCCGCGCACGAGGACATCCGTCCCGTGCTGGAAGTGGAAACCTACAGCTGGGGCGTTCTGCCTGCGCAACTGCGACCCACCACCGCCCCTGCCCAGCAACAGGGCATCAGCGACGAGTTGCGTTGGGTCGAGGAGCAGTTGCGCCAGCGTCGCCTGTTGCAATCCCACACACAGGAGGTGTGTGCCGATGCCCTCTGAACAGCCCCGCCAACCGCTGCTGCTGATCAACGTGGTCGGGCTGACGCCTGCGCTGCTGGGCACGGCAACGCCGCACATCAACCGGCTGTTGCAAAAGGCCAGGATGGCCAGCCTGCAACCGGTGTTCCCTGCCGTCACCTCCACGGTGCAGGCCTCGATCCTCACCGGCCTGCCACCGGCCGGGCACGGCATCGTCGGCAATGGCTGGTACTTTCGCGACCAGGCCGAAGTGCGTTTCTGGCTGCAACCCAACGCCCTGATCCAGGGCGAGAAGGTCTGGCAGACGCTCAAGCGCGAGCTGCCGGGCTTTCGCTGCAGCCAGTTGTTCTGGTGGTACAACATGTACGCCGACGTCGATGCCGCCATCACCCCGCGTCCGCACTATCCGGCCGATGGCCGCAAGCTGTTCGGCCTGTACTCGTCCCCGGCAAACCTGCATGCGCGGATCGAAGAGCAGATCGGCGCGTTTCCGTTCCCGGCGTTCTGGGGGCCGGCTGCCGGCATCGCCTCCAGCCGCTGGATCGTCGATTGCGCCATGGCCGAGTTCCAGCTCGATCACCCGGACCTGCAGCTGGTCTACCTGCCACACCTCGACTACTGCCTGCAGCGCCTGGGCCCAGGGCACCCGTCGATCGTCGACGAAGTGCGGGCCATCGACGCCGAGGTCGGCCGCCTGCTGGGCTTCGCCAAGACGCAAGGCGCGGCCGTGATGCTGCTGTCGGAGTACGGCATCGAGGCAGTCAGTCAATCGGTGTCCATCAATCGCCTGCTGCGCGCCGAAGGTCTGCTGCAGGTGCGCCAGTCACTGACCTGGGAACTGCTCGACCCCGGCGCCAGCGCTGCCTTCGCCGTCGTCGACCACCAGATTGCCCATGTCTACGTCCGCCAGGCCCGCGACATCCCTCGGGTCAAAGCCCTGTTGCAAGGCCAGCCCGGCATCGAGCGGGTGCTGGACAGGACCGAGCAGCAAGCCTGGCAGCTGGACCACGCGCGCAGTGGCGAACTGGTCGCCGTGGCCGCCGCCGAGCACTGGTTCGACTATCGCTACTGGCTCGATGATCGCAAGGCACCGGACTTCGCCCGCACCGTGGACATCCACCGCAAGCCCGGCTACGACCCGCTGGAGCTGTTCATCGACCCCGCCATCCGCTTCCCCAGGCTGAAAGTGGCGCGGCGCCTGCTGCAGAAGAAGCTCGGCTTTCGCTACTACATGGACCTGATCCCGCTCGACACCTCGATGGTGCGTGGCAGCCACGGCCGTCTGCCCGCCAGCGCGCAGACCGGGCCACTGCTCATTACCGATTGTGATCTGCCGTTGCCGGGCAGCCTGCCGGCGACAGCGGTGAAGCAACTGCTCCTGCAGCATTTCCTGGGGCACTCATACACCGACCTGGCCAAAGCCAAGGAGCTTACATGCGGCGAGCCATCTCAATAACCGTCCTCAGCGCACTGGCCGGACTGGCCCAGGCCGAGGGCACCACCCCCTTCGATTGCAACCAGTTCATGCAGTTTGGCGGCAACGTCGACCAGGCCCGGCAGACCTTCGCCCAAGGGCCGGAAAGCATGAGCTGGAACTGGTTCGTCTGCCTGAACCAGCCGGTCGAGTCGAACAGCCCCAACCGGGTATGGGAAACCCTCAAGCCTTCGGACCAGGTCTACCTGAGCAATGGCGCCGCGCCGCTGCCCTGGGGCCAGAGCGAGCCGGTGCCGGCCGCGGTGCTGCAGGCCGCCCAGGCCCAGGGCCTGAACCCCGGCCGCACGTTCCACAACCTCAACGCCGTGCAGCAGGTGGACGGCCTGATCCTGGAAATGGGCGGCGCGGTACCCACCGCGCAACAGGGGCAACCCGTGCGTTTCCAGCTATTGATGGGCGAGGACACCTTCGACTACATCGTGCAAAAGCAGGTGTACAACGTGAACGGCCAGGCCGCCTTGACCAGCAACCTGGCCTTTCCCTCCACCGCCTGGGAGCTCAAGGCCGCCTGGCTGTGGATCGGCAATAACCCGGATTATCAGCAGCAACTGCAAGGCGATGGCTACTACATCGCCCAGGCCTACCACCAGCAGGACAACGGCCAGTACCAGGTCGGCTACGCCGCGCTCAGTGGCCTGCACGTGGTCAACAAGCTGAACCCGCAATGGGTCTGGACCACCTTCGAGAATCGCAACAACGGCAAGTACACCGTGACCAACGCGATTCCCCCGACCCCGATGAGCAACAGCACCGGGCCGACCCCGGCGGCGCAGACCGCCAACACCACCTTCCAGGCCATGTACCCGGCGCTGGCGCAGTACGAGCTGATCGGCACCCAGTCCGAGACCAATCCGAAGCTGCTGGCCAACTCCCAGCTCGAGTCGGCCTTCCAGAGCCAGTCCTCGTGCTTCGCCTGCCATGGCACGGCGGCCTACTCCAAGACCAAGGGCTATTTCAATTTCGCCCAGAAGCAGCAAGGCGGGATTGTCTATCCGACTGCCGAAGTGCCGGCGTCCGAGTTCGCCGGGTACAACAAACTGGACTTTGTCTGGTCGCTGAAACGCGCCCAGTGGCAACGCTAAGGAGCATGACATGAGCGTACTGAACTTCCCGCGCATCTACCTCGGCGGCCACATGTACTGGAGCCCGCCGACCGCCAACAACAACGATATGTACCCGCTCTACGACGCCTCGAAGATGCGCTTGAACTGGCGCTTCCTCGAGTACTACGGGATTAACCCGGCGAATGCCAGCAGCAAGTTGATGCCGTGGGTCATCGCTCCGCAGGTGCTGCTCGAGGCGCCCACCTATGTCATCCAGGTGCCGGGTAATGCCGCGCAGGGCGTCGACGTGATGATCCCCGGCGAGTGGAACCTGTTCGGCGACAACGCCTGCGGCACCGTCAACTACACGCCGGCAGACCCCACTATCCCGGCGACAGCCTCCGTCATCACCGGCGGCGAACTGCCCAACGGCGGCTACGTCGACCAGGACCCGTTGATCAACCAGACCTACAACCTGTTCGGCAACCCGTTCGGCAGCGATGCCCCTACTCCGGCGCGTTTCGTCGACGTCAGCCCCTGGCAGAACACCTTCACCGCGCTGTACTTCGACCGGCTGGTGCTCGGCGACGCCCAGTGCGGCCTGACGCTCAAGCGCCAGCACCGCATGCTCGACCGTTTCCTCAACTTCAACTGGGCGAGACTTGGTGGCCTGGTGTATGTAACCACCACCTGGCAGACCTGTTTCCCGAAAGAGAACCTGAGCTGGGCCCTGGGCAACTCGCAATTGCTGCAGAACCTGCAGCAACAGATGGAGCAGCAGAAGGCCAAAGGGCTGATGTTCCGTTTCTCTACCTACCTGACCTGCTACGACAAGAACGGCGTCTTCAATGACCAGCCGTACATCGACACCCGCGCCACCACCCCGCAAGCGCTGGCCTATGTGCAGGCGATGTACCAGAAAGGCCTGGACAATGTCGGCAGCATCTTCTTCAACCCTGCCTATAGCCGCACTGCGGGCACCTTGGGTTTGTGGTTCGACGACGAGTTCCCCACGGCGCCGGCCGGGCGGCGGCTGGTCCCTGGTGATCCGGTACAGTTGCAGAAGGACGGTGTGGACTTCAAACCCATGACATTGGGGGTCATCTCGGCGCAGGTGCATGACGACACCCTGTCGCTGGACCTGCTCAATGGGTTCCCCAGCTATTCGCTTGACCCGAAGGCCAAGATACCGGTGGCGGCGAAGTTCGACGCCGGCAGCTACCAACTCGGCATACGCCAGGGCGAGCAGTTCACGCCGCTGGCCAGTTTCGGCTACGAAGACTATCAGCAGGCGGCCTTCGACAAACGTTCGGGGATCCTCGACCTGCCGTTGAGCGCCGAGGCGCAGAAACAGCTGCAAAGTGGATCGCTGGAGTTGCAGCAGCAAGGCACCACGCCGGTGAAGGCGGCGACCCAGCAGATGTGGACCGCCGAAGTGGTCGAGAGCGGCAGTTTCATCGACGTCGGCGACAGCAAGACCTTGCAGATCATGGTGCAGTACGACGGCCTGCCGGCGCCGGCCGGTACCGTGCTGACGGTGGCCGAGTACAACAACGCCTACATGATGTGCACCACCGACTACTACCTGGCGTTCAGCAACCCGGCCGATTTCACGCTGTTCTTCGACGACCCTGACGACCGCGCCAAGAACATCTCCAACCTGCCGAACTTCGACAACGCCCCGCCGCTCTCTCGGCAGCTGAGCGAAGGCACGGGCCGCAGGCTTACGGCGATGCACCTTGCAGGCCCGACCACCGGCATGAATCCGGTGAGCTACCAGCAGTACCTGCCCACGCCTGGCTCGGTGGCCCTGAGCCCCAGCCTGGCGTTCGCCAACCCCATCCAGGGTCAGGGCACGCTGCAGGGTGAGCCGAACGGCAAGGTGCAGTACAGCACCACGCAGATCACCACCGACGCCAACGGGGTTGCCCAACTGACCGTCAAGGCCGTGGCACCGGGCTTTCCGACCTTGCGCTTCTTCGTGCATGACGGCAAGCAGCCGCCGCAGATCCCGTTCAGCTTCAAACTGATGCAAACCTATACCGACTTCCTCGCGCCACTGCGCGTGCTGCCCCAGGAGCCGGAGATACAGCAGAGGTTCGTCGATGCCTGGAACCTGGTCTACAAGCAGCAGAACGCCGGCCAGTTGATCTGGGAAAGCTTCATCTACCCGTTCATCCTGCAGCCGTTCTTCTACATGTACCCGATCATGAACAAGTACATGCCGCTGAACTCCCTGGCACGGATAGAAGGCGCGGTCGACCAGCTCATCGTGCTGATCAGCAAGGAGTACCAGGAGGAAAGCACCCTGGCGATGCCCATCACCCGGGACATGCCGCAAAGCCGCCGGGCAGTGCTGGAGCTCTGGGCCCAGGCCCTGGTGAAACGCAACTACCCACCCATCCCGCTGAGCATGAGCGACTTCCCGCAAGGCTGACCGGCAGGACTGCCGGGTGACGAGGCTGTCACCCGGCACACTTCACAGGAGTGTCCCATGAACACCCGCATCCTCGACCGACTGTTGCTGCTTGTCCTGCTGCTGTGCCCCTCGCTGGTCGCCCAGGCCGACGACAGCGCCGTCTACTTCACCATGGGTGTGCACAACACCCTGGGGTGCGATGCAAGCAACGGCAACTGCATCGCCAAACGCGCACCGAGCGACCCGTCCGATCCGTTCTTTCCGGCGTACTGGATCAGCGACTGGACGATGTACCGGGTGATGCACAACTACCAGCAGAATCCGCCGCCCTACAGCAACCCGCCGGCCACCCTGGCCCCGGCCGACTACACCGTGTCCCGTGGCACCAGCTACTACGACACCACCTACATTCCAGCGGATGGCGACGGCTTCGGCGCCATGATGGAGCACTACGAGAAGTACTGCCTGCCGATCTTCCCGATCAAGAACAACAACTACACCTGCTCGTTCGTGTCCCTGGGCAACAAGGCCTACTTCCTCACCTACCCGCAGGACCGCCCCAAGGACATGCCGGCCTGCTGCATGTTCTCGCCGATGAACCACCCGCCTCGGCAGGATTTCATCAAGCACCTGCCCTACAGCGCCACCCGCAGCCAGCACCTGGACGCCAGCGTGCAGGCCTATGCCCTGGACCTGGACTCGCCGCAGGGGCCGATCCTGTTCGGCTATGCCTTCTACAACAAGGCCACGGGCCAGCCGCCCTACCGGCAACCGCAGTCGTTCTACTTTTCCGGGGACGCCAGTGTCGCCAACGCGCCGATCGTCAGCCAGAACTACACCGGCTTTCGCATCGCCAAGCCCGATCCCGCCCAGACCTGGGCGCAGGTCGCCGCCATGTGCCCGTCGAACCCGCCGCCCTGCCAGCTGTTCGAGCCGCCAGCGGCGCAGAGCAACGGGCACAAGGCGCAGTGGAACAAACTGATGCAGCGCAAACCCTGAACCACGACGAAGGATCGCCATGAAAGCCATACTGCGCTTATCCGTGATAGCCCTGGGCTTGGCCAGCCTGCCGGTATTGGCCAGGGAACAGGCCTCGCCCTCATCCCTGGCCACCCAGCTCGATTGCCAGCCGCCCAGCAGCGCCCCGGCCGCCAACGCCAGCCAGGACCAGTTCGATCGCTACAGCTGGCAGCTGTTCATTGCCTTGAACTGGCCGGCCCAGGACCGCCAACGCGGCAACCCGGACTGCACCAGGCAGCCTGGGGACGCCGGCTACACCGTCTGGCAGACCTACAAGAGCGTCGACGAGATCTTCCTGCCCGGTGGCGCCGATCCCGGCCCCTGGAACACCCCGCAGGGCGCCAGGAGCCTGGGCATCATCAACATCGCCGCGCTGAAGAACAGCTCGCTGGTCAACGCCATCGACCAGGCGGTCGGCGGCTGGCTGATCGACCAGGCCGGCAACCCGACCTACTACGATATCTCGGCCAACGAGGCGTCCTACGACTACATCGTCGCCAACCAGTTCTACAACGCCGATGTGGTATCCAGGGCAGCCAATATCCAGTTCCCCTATGGCGTCATCGAGATCAAGTCGAGCTGGCGCATCCTCGGCCCCCATGACAACGCCAGCCGCTACCTGACCATGCTGGCGCGGGTGGCCACCTTCGATGACCAGGGCCGGCGCAACGGCGTGACCGAGGCCTTCCTCGGCCTGGTGGGCCTGCATGTGATCACCAAGGCCAAGGGCTATCCGCAGTGGATCTGGTCGACCTTCGAGCAGATCGACAACGTGCCGCCCAAAGCGCTGGTGGGCGGCCAGTGGGTCGACCAGCCTGCGTCCGGTACCGCCTACTCCTACTTCAACGCCGACGCGCCCGCCGCGAGCCTCAACCAGTCGCCCTGCGACTGGCAGACCCAGGGCACGCAACTGGTCTGCGTGCCCAAGCTAGGCACCACCTTCCAGACCCCCAACCCGCTGAACCGCGTTACCCCGATCGCCGATGTCACCCAACAGGTCAACACCGCCTACCGCGCCGACCCCGGGCTGCAACGCAGCGTGCTCAAGTACTACCAGCTGGTCACCACCCAGCGCCCGCTGATGCCCGACAACCCCGGCAATCCGCTGGGCCAGCCGACGCCCGCACTGTCGGCCAATGTCACCATGGAAAGCTACATCCAGCCCAACAGCAGCTGCATGAACTGCCACTCCATGGCCACCGCAGTCAGGAGCCCGTACAAGTCCGACTTCTCCTACCTGTTCAAATTCGCCCATGCGCCCCTGGGCAAAACCATCAAGGACGAGGATTGAACCATGAGCATCCTGAATGGCCCACGCCTGAACTTCTGGGGTGGCATCCGCACCGATGTCAGCCTGCCGAACAACTCGCCGACCATCCCCTTCGATGGCAACGACGAGTGGCCGATCTTCGACCTGACCACCTCGACCCTGGCGCCGGGCGCCCAGTCCTATAGCGACGATCAGTTGAACAGCATGCTCAATGCGCCGAACGGCAACTACTACACCGCAGGCGGCTGGAACCACTACGGGCAGCACCTGGTCGACCTGCAGAACGCCATGATCAGCTCGCAGGGCAGCCCCGGCAGCGTCAGCACCAGTGGTGACCTGGTGGGGCAACCGGTGTACCTGCTCGGCTCGCTGGACCCGGCGACCGGCCAGCCAACCAACTCCGGCCCGATGATGGTGGACCTGGACCCGACCTCGACGACCACCACGCAGATCTTCGTCGGCGGCCTGCAGATCGGTGGCAACAGCGATACCCAGCTGCTGATCCGCTGTGACACCGTCTGCAGCAGCCTCGATGTGAAGAAGCGCGTGCTGCTGCCCGCGTCGATGGACGCGCCAGGCTCGTTCCGCCTGAGCGGCACCTTCCAGCTGACCTTCCCGCTCGCCAGCATCGTCAGCTGGAACCGCGACAGCCCCGGGCTGCGCGCGATCATCCAGGCGCCCGGAGCAACCGGGATCGTGTTGCGCTTCGTGATGTTCGAGATGTGCCCGGCGATGACCACCGCGCAACTGGACGCCGACTACGCCGCGGGTCGATACACCCCGAACCCGAGCATCGGCCGGGTCATCGGCACCCTGGCCCCGGCTTTTGCCAACGAGCCCGCCAACTGCCAGCCCGGACGCCAGCTGGTCAACCAGAGCACCGGCGGCACCGCCTACGCCGAGCTTGCCGGCAGCGGCCTGCTGAGCGTCGACATGGTCAACCTGATTCCCAAGCAGACCTTCAGGGCCGTGCGCGACGACATCACCAGCCCCATCGGGCCCAATGCCAACTACGGGCCGGTCACCTTCACCGCCGGTACCGTACCCCTGGCCACGCTCGATCCGAACAGCGACCTGCTGCTCAACTACTACGTGTATGGCGGCCTGGTCGACCTGCCGCTCGACGCCAGCCAGCAGCAGGCGACGAAAACCTCGGTGCTGCACGTCAACGCCCCCGGCGCCGTCGCCGGCACCCTGTTGCATGCGTGCGAGTCGGTCTATCGGGTCTACGCCGACCAGCGCAATGTCTACACCGAGGACTACCCCGACGGCCTGTCGATCACCCTGCAGGTCCGCTACCTGGGTGGCCCGGTAACCACCCTGAGCAAGATAGCGCTCGACACCGGCCCTTCCGGCCCGAACTACGGAGCACCGGAAAACTGGGACTTCCTCGACGTGCCCGAGGTCCTGGTAGTCGAGGCCGGCCAGCTTGCGGTCAGCCTGCCGGTCAAGGTCAAGCCCGGTACCGACGCACAGGCCGGGTTCGTCGCCCTGAGCTACTCCGTCAACGGCCTGGCCGCCGGCAGTTTTTTCACCAACTTCCGCAAATTCGCCAGCACCGACTTCGGCATCGCCACGGGCAGCACCATCACCTGGCAGCAGGTGTACCCGAATGTGCTGCGCTTTCACTACCTGGCCTTCCCCGCCATGTCCCGGTACGTGCCGCTGAACCAGCCCGACGCGATCATGGCGGCGAAGGGGCCGATCCTTGCCCGCACCGCCGATGCCTACAAAGGCACCACGCTGTTCATGCCGGTGGTGCGCTCGATGTCGCCGAGTCAACGGGCCCTGCTGCGCGCCTACCTCACCGGCGAGCCGTGGCAGCCACCGCAGTAGCCGCTAACCCTGTTCGCTCACGGAGAGAAGCCGATGCCTGCACCTGTTCATGTACCCACACATCCACGCGCAACGCTGCGCCCCAGTACCCTCATCGCCGAGGGCCTGCTCAATCCACGCGGCATCTGCCTGCAGGCCGATGGCAGCCTGCTGCTGGCCGAGGCCGGCTCCGGCCTGCCCGAGCAGCCCTTCAGCGGCCGGATCAGTCGACTGCGAGCGGATCCGACCTCACCCGGCGCCTACCTGCCCCGGGAAACCCTGGCACAGGGTTTTCGCGCCATGAACATGCAAGCGCGCATGTTGCGCGACGAAATCATGGGGTTGTCGGACATCGCCTGCGGTGACGGACGCTGCCTGGCCAGCCAGACCGACTATGTCGAGGGCTCGAGGTTGCTCGACCTGCAGTTCAACCCGCCCGAGCCGGTGTTTCACAGCCGCGGCAACCTCAACGCACTGTGCTTTCACCCAACCCGACGCAGCTGGCTGGCGGTCAAGCCCGATAGCAACCAGTTGGTCGAGTTCGTCGAAGGCCAGCAGGAGCGCGTGCTGGCGTCGTTGCCCGAACTGGAGCAAGGCCAGGAAGCCGTGCCCGTCACACTGGTGTACGAACCCGACACGGACGCAGTGCTGATCAGTCTGTTCTCCGGCGAGCTGCACGGTGACCCGCTGCGCAAGGGCATCGACTTTGCCGACAGGGCCGGACGGGTCATCCGGGTCTGGCCAGCCGATGGACGCATCGAGGTAGTTGTCCAGGGGTTGCAACTGCCCACCGGCCTGGCCCTGGATCGCAACGGCAACCTGCTGGTGCTGGAGCTCTGCGACAGCGTGCAGCAACCTTTGACGCCTGACTGGCAAGGCGAACCGCGGCATGGCGGCTTCACCCGTTTCTCAGGCAGGCTCCTGCACTGCAACCTGCAGACCGAGCAGGTGACGGTACTTGCCCAAGGCCTGGATACGCCGTCCAACCTGTGCCTGGTGCGCGATGGTGTGTTGGTCAGCGAAGGCATGGGGCTGCTGGGGCGGGCACTGCCCACGCCAGAGGGCGAGGTGGTGCCGTTGGGTGGAAGGCTACGGCGGGTATGGCTATGAGCAAGCGTGGTTTTCGTGGTGATGGACGTTGATTTCGCAGTGTCTGTGACGCGTTTCCAGACCTCCACGCCTCGACCGGGTGTGGAGCGAACCCACCACGCACCAAGCTGTGAATACCGCATCGCCATTGGCGTGCCAATTGGTATTTTTGAAGAGCTGGCAACTATTCGTTTCTTGGCTTGGCAATCACTTCAAAGACTTTATCATCCCACTCGTAGCTGAAGGAAACTCCCCCCTGCTCAGATACAGTGAGCTTGTCGAACCCGGTAGGCATTGTCGGTGCAGCCGAGAGGAAGTTGGTACCTAAACGCGCCAGAACGCTGCCTGTGTTCAATTCAACAAGCGAGAGCCGCCCGAATGAAGTCAGAACCCAGGCGCGGTTACGTTTGACATCCACGGTCACCGCCTGAATCGCATCAGTGTAGCTTCCTGTTTCATAAGCCCTGGGGCGAGCGAAATTTTTCCTCCAGACCAACTGCGTCCCGGAGGTCAATTCCAGATCACCTTGGGCAGCGCGCAGATGTAAAACGCCAGCGCCATGAAATGTATCGACGTTCCACGCGATGTCCTCTTCTGGCAAGTCACTTGAAGTCGTGTCCAACGGTGCTCTGCTAATCTCGTGCTCCTCGAGTTGCCATGCAGACATGAACAGCTTTACGCCATGGCTTCGGTAGGACACATAGACGGCATCGGACGCGGCGCAAGCCACGCCAGAAACGGCGTCAGGCCAAGAGTGCTCTACATGTTCAGGCTCGACACTGACATCATCAAAAACATTTACAACACGACGCATCCAGTAGACATTCCCATCCCAATCCCCAACGACGATCCCATTATCCGGACATATTGCACCAGCGGAGTAGTGTGCTGCGGAACGAGGATAGTCCACCTCTACTTTGCGCTCTGCGCCTTGCGCTATACAACGATCCTGCACAGTCAATCTACCGAATTTTGTTTCGGTCAAGTAATACACATAGTCACAGCCCTTGAGGTTGTCCCGGTGCGCGACGATATCCAGTAGCGTCTCGCTCCGGCTTGCGAAACGTTGCAACATCAATACAACACCGGTCGGGTCAGGTGCAACGATCAACGTTGGCTCAGTGATTGGCGCATTATTGTCTATGGCAGGTGCAGGTATGGCGGGTTCCAGCAGCGTTGGCTTGTTTTCACTCAAGCCAATGAAAAATTCGACCCACGGTTTCGACGTCACTCGCATTGGCGTACCAAGTTTTAGATCCAATGCGGGTGCCAGTGACTCACCGTCCAGATTGAACAAGCGTAGGTGATGATATTTATCAAGAATTATAATACGCCTTCCTTCCCGGTCTGCCCATATTGCCGCCAAAGGAAACGGCTGTATCGGTACAGGGACGCTGGCCTGCGCACCGGTAGTGTATATCTGCAGCACGCCATCCAACCATCCTGCCAGCAGACGCTTGTCGGGCAACGGCACCAGCACTTGCAAGGCCGTATCGGGCCGGCCCTCCATCAGCATATCCTCCCAGCGAGACATTTCGGTATCCAAAGGCTTGCAATCAGGCCAGCGTCTCATCATGACAGCAATGCCTTCCTGAGCGCCGATCTCGTAACCAACCCAGAATGACCGATCGGGCGACACCACTACGTTTGACAGATAGCGATTACTGTCGCACTCATGAACTTCTCGCTTATCGCTGATGGGCAGTATGCTTAGGGTATCGTATCGACTACCTAACACTAAACTGCTCTGAACACCGTCCCCTACAAGCTTCATGCTGCGGATGCTTGACTCGCCTTGGGTGTCGAGAAGCACGGCGCGCTGATACAGAGCCTGCCGAATATTGTTCAGAAAATACCCAGGAAGCGCAGGGTTCTTGATCGCCCTTTGTGAAGCTTCCATAAACTCTCCATTTGACTGATCGGCGGCGATGAGAAACATGTCCGCTGCTTGTTGCTTGTGCAGCGCTTCATCACGCGCAAGGTCCGCTGAAAGCTTCATACGCCAGGAAACAAACGTTAGCGTAATTAACAGCAACATAATCAAAGCTACCAGCGCACGCCACTTCCGATTTGCGCGCAAACGCCCAACACTGATGACAATGCTCTCCACTGTTAGCGCACTTGCGCTGTTAGGAACTCCCTCTTCCCAAGGTTCAACAATATATTTTTGCGCGTCGAATCCGTGCCAGTCTTCCGTTGCGGCATTCTGCCCGACGATGGTCGGCAGGCAACCATCAAGCGAGACGGGAATGACGGGACGGTCAGGGTGGTATTTCCTGAACTGTTGTACTTCAGTTTTGATCCAGCGCGGCTCTTTCAGAACCTCGGAATTAATGACGACAACCAGTATCTTGCTTTTTGCCAACGCGCGTTCCAATTCTGGAGTAAGTTTATCGCCATACCCCAGCTCTTCCTCACAAAAAAACACAACCAACCCAGCATCTTGTAGACGCCGTGCTAGGTCGGAGGCATAAGAAAAATTACCTCTAGGTGGCTCACCCAAGGCAAAAGATACAAACACGTCATAGCCAAAAAGACGTGCAGAAAACCTTCGGCCTTTCGCAAGTTCCACGGTCGCGTCCATATTGATTCACTCCAGCCGATGTGCAGGCTGGATTCCCTGCCCCTCGTTTCTGAACGATTTGTACGAACTCAGATAACCGCCGCCCCACCTTTCCAATACTCATGAATCGAGCGGAGCGTGATGCCTTCGTTCGCTTCGTAACAGCCTTCGCCTGATAACCGTGGACACGTCTGCGACCCGGCATGGTGCAGCGCGATGACTTGCCAGTCCCTATTGAACACCGGGCTACCGGAACTGCCGGGGTCGGTGGGTGTTCTGTAGTGCATCAATCGCAGACGGCTGCAGACATCAAGGAGCACGCTGTCTTGCAGTGAGAACTGCAGCTCTCCTGCGCGAGGATGGCCGACGACAAAGGCTTTGGTGCGCGGAGAGGGCCACGGAACGGTCACTGAAACGGGTAGACCGTTGGCGCCCCTTGGTGTACGACTCAATCGGCAAATAGTCACATCCAGCATGCCCGGCGCCTCCCCCACCATGCCTAGTTGGCCAGGCTCCGAACAGAACAGGACCTCTTGAACCAGGCAGGGAGTCAGACCACTGTCGGACTCCACCTCGAACGTAACCCTTGCCTCGCGGCTGGTGATCGCCTTTGTCGGGAGATCGCTGATCACATGGGCATTGGTCACGAACAACAGGCCGCTCTCTCCAAACTCCTTGCCTGCCACCAGGAATCCGGTTCCCAGGCGCACTCCCTTGTCATTGGTCACACAGCCTATGTTCGGGGCAAGCGCGAGCATCTTCTGGATGTCCGCGACGGTAAACGATTTTTCACCACTGAAGTTCTTCTCCAGTTCCTCGGGATTCTGCTGAAGCCGCTGCATCTGACGGATGTCCACAGACCAGCGACGCTGAGTACGCAGCATGTGGCGTTCGAAAATCCTCGCCAGGCACCCTGCGCAGGTAGCCTCGTCAAGCGGGGAACCACGCCATATCTCCCTCAACTGGCGACAGTAGCTTTCCATTTCAAACGGCCCACAGTGCGGGTGAGCGAGGAAACGGTACAACCACAGCTCAGCCCAATCACACCAGTTCTGTTCTGGTAACAAACGGTTGAGCGCAAGGCATGCCTCGGAAGCGGTAGCCAGTGCCCAAGGGTCGTCCGGACTGCTGCGTACCGCAGCCGTTGCTTGCTTCAGGACGTTGCGAGCAAGTTTGATCAACCCCCGGGTAGAATCAGGGATCTGCTCATGTAAGCGCACACGCAATGCCAGGACGTTAACGTCGAGAAAGAAGTTGGCAGATGCGGGCGGTCGCTTTTGATAATAGGTAATCGATTCGGCGAGGAAGTTGACGTCATCCGTGAGGACGAAGCGCTGCTTGCGAATGCGCCCTCGCAAGGCGTTGTAGTCTTTTGCCTGGGCTTTCAACTCCAAGTCGGCGGGATTAATGGTTGCCACCCGATCAGCCTCATCGAGCAATTCATCGGCACCGTCCAAGGCCCCGAGCTCAACCTTGGCCTGGGCGAGAAGACGCTGTATGACGGCGTCGAATCTCTGCGCCTTGTTCCAAGCCATGCCAATCTCGTGGACATGTTCAAAATGCCGATGCTTGCGTAAAAGGTCCATGGCGCTACGGGTGCTTTTGGCAATTGCGCCGGGGGTGGCAAGGAGCGCTTCGCTGAGCAGTTCCACTGCCTCCCCAAGCAATTGCAAGGTGGGGTTCGGGTACTCACCCCGCTGTAGCGCATTGGCGAGTTCACACGCCTGCTTTGCGGGTGTCATCTGCGTAGACCAACGGCTTGTGCCAACTGCTGGCGCAGCAGCCTGCCTGCAAAGTAGTGAGTGATAGTGTGACGCCAACTGCCCCAGTTGCTCTCGCGCAAATTTTCCACTTTGCGCCCATCCACTTCGAGGAAATCATCTAGCTTGGGATCCGCGCCGCAAACAGGGTCAAGCGGATCGTAGATATTGATCCATCGGCCGAGCTGCGGAGGGAAGTCAACATGTTCTTGGTCATCGGGCCGCAGTTGCTCTTGTACCTCCGTGATACCAAGTGGCGAACCCAGGGTGAAGAGGACCTCGACCGGTGGCCGATGGGTAAAGTTGCGCAGTACGTCGTACGCAATCATTGTGCCCATGCTGTGGGTTACCAGAACGATTTTTTTTGCTTCTTTTTGCGCTTTGATAAGATCCTTGATAAGGCCATTGCACAATTCATCACGCACATTGACTTTCAAACCATCGCTGGGCCGCACGTAATCCTTTCTGAACAGAAAGTAATAGGCTTCCATCGCCGCTCTTTTGATTACGGCTTCTTTCACAGGGCCAGGAAGCCAAGAAGCAATTTCCAGTTGCCCGGGTTCCCGGGCCCCGGAAAGTACTTGGGTGCCGGAGGGCCCCGGCGGAGAGGGTACTTGATTCATCTTACGCTGGATCTCCCTCAGGAATACGACCTCCTCTTCACTACTGGGCTTCGGCGGTACCATTACACCGGCCACCTCTTCGAAATGCTCCGCTTCAACCACAGTATCCTGCAGCGCCTCGTAGTAAGCACCGAAGTCCGTTTCGTAGTCAGTGCCATAGAAGACATCTGCATAGTAATTGAAGAATGGAGGCACACCCTGGGTGACAAGGTCGATGCCGGGATTGTTACCGTCGAACGGCGGCGGCGTGTCAGTGCGCTCAAGCCCCCACAGCCAGATCTCTTTCAACTTGTCGGGTGACGGCTTCTTCGCCAGCCCATGCACGAACACCACGGCATAATCCCTCATGCTCGCTCCTCCCCTTGCTGATCCTGGAAAAGTGTCTGGGCATCACCACCGAACGTTAGAGGCGGAGGCTTGCCTTGCTGGGCGGCATTCTCCATCGCGCGAGCATGATTCATGTCCGCAGGGTGAAAACGGACGATCTTGCCTCTGCTGCGCCCTTCTTCGAGTTCGTCGCGAGTGATCGCGCCGCCACCGATACCAATCATTACGTCGCTTGCATCGATCATCGCTTGGGAAGTGGAGGATAGTTGCCCATTGGTTTGCCTCCCGCCCCAGGTTTCATCGTCAATCACAAACACATGCTGGCAATTCGGCGAGCGCGCTGTTCCTTGAGCGAGCGCCAGTGACGAAACGATTCCCACGGTGCGAAAACCCATCTGTTGCGCCAGCGAATAGACCATACCGATACCTGAAGCCGTAGCACCTGCGCACACTATGGCCTGGGCAGGATTGAATTGGCTGAGCTCGCTCAAGAGCAACTTTTGTAACTGAGCTTCTCGCTCATACCCAGCGTCGGAAAAGCCCAGGAACGTGACTACCCGCTGGGTAGCCAGGGCGCGGATACGCTCGACGGCCAATTGTGCATCCATGATCGCTCTCGTCGTGAATACGCCACTCTTGTTGTGCACGAGGGTGGCCAAGGGGATACCTAGGCTAGCCGCCTGTATACACATTGATGAAGAAAGCACTGATCTCAAGATTGCGCAACTGGCAGCTTCGTAAAACAAGGTAAATAGGCTCTGAAGCTTTGACGAAATCAGCAGCGCGCTTTTTATTGCAAAATAGTTGGCTGTTTTTATGTATCTCCCACCCTCTCGATTCCTGGCTGTTTGCTATGATCGTCATGGTGCGGCTACGCGGTCTCAACACATTCGTAAAAACAACGGCGTGAGCCTGGGAGGTTTTTATGGCTTATGTGGGGACGCCATTTGCCCATGACTTGTTCATCAGTTACAGCCATGGCTATGACGAAAAAAGCGGCATCGGTTTTCTGCAAGCTTGGTCAACAGCCTTTACCACCGAGCTCGAGCGCGAGCTCCGCGCAGATCGCAGATTTCGTCACGATCTCGCCATTTTCTTAGACGGTGACCATCGTCCTGGGCAAGGGATCGACCCAATGTCCCCGCTCACTGAACAATTACGTCAGGAAATCGGCAACTCTGCTTTGCTGGTGATCCTGATGTCCCCTGACTACCTTGCCTCCACTTGGTGTGCCGACGAGCGTGAGTGGTGGTCTACCCAACAAGCCAGTTTCGGCCTGCCGTGTGACGAACGAATCGCTGTAGTGCGGATTTGGCCAACTGACACTGCGTGGCCCAAGCTATTGACCGACTCCCAGGATCAACCGCTGGTTGGATTTCGCTTCCACGCGCCACTTTCCGGCAAAGAGTACCCATTGGGTTGGGTCGATATGCCTGGACCGTTTCAAAGAGACTTCAGGAAAGCGCTGCTTGATATCGTCACCCGTGTCTACCCCAAACTGGACGCGTTGAAGCAACGGCTTGAAGAGCGGCAAAGGCTCGAGACCGAGGCTGGACGACTTGCCCAGGAAAGTGGCCAGACGATCTATTTACATGGCCGGGCAAGTAATTCCAGTGCATGGGAAAAGGCAGCCATCGCCCTTACTGATAGCGGCTTCATGGTGCTTCCCGGGGAACCTGACGCGTTGGAACATGATCCGCAGAAACTGCAGAGCGTTCGTGAACAACGTGTCGAAACATTGACCGTCTGTGATGCGTTGCTGATTTTGGGGTCGGAAGATGGCCGAGCGCTCGATTCCGATTTAGTCGTACTCGGCAAGCATGATCGGCAGTCAGCGCGAGCTCGCTGTAACCGTCTTCTTCCCTGCGGCCTGATCGATACTGTTGGCGCAACGATTGCGACGCCTGTACGCAAGGCAAGTGCACGGGTTCTCCAGGCAGATTGGCTTGATGGAACACAAATAACCTGGCCTCAGGACGTGAAGCGCTGGTTGGATCAGAAAAGCGCTTTGCTTGGTCAGCAATTATGAGCACCGCTAACAGTGCAGCATTCGATGCATTATTCAGAGTCTCCCCGCCTGCTCGACCATATCCAGGATTAAGGCCGTTCGAGAAGGAGGAGTGGCCGATATTCTTCGGTCGTGAACGAATGGCCGATGCAGTTGTTTCAAGACTATTGGATAAGCATCTTTTAGTTGTTCATGGTGATTCCGGATGTGGCAAGAGCTCGTTGATCCGTGCTGGCGTTCTGCCGCGACTTGAGCAGGAGAGCGCGCGAGGTGGGGTGCGGTGGCGCACGTGTGTTTCGCTTCCCCAGGAAGATCCGTTATGGAACCTTGCCGAAGCGTTGGCCGAGCTCAACCACGATGAGTCGGCGAGTCAAAGTGTTTTTGATTACCGACGCACCTTCAACTCGGGAAGACGAGGACCCGAAGAGCTGGCGAACCTCTTGAATATCACCTCCGAGAACAACCTCTGCATACTTGTAGACCAGTTTGAGGAGCTGTTCACCCATGCCAGCTCTCATGGGCAGGAGGAAGCCCAACTGCTCACCGAGTTTCTGGTCTCACTGCTACAGGATCCGCCCAACGGTTTTTACATGGTGCTGACCATGCGTTCGGAATTCCTCGGCGCCTGCGCACGTTTCGAAGGTCTGGCAGAAACGGTAAACACAACGCAGTACCTCTTGCCAAGGATGGGACATGAGGACCTGATCCGCGCCATTTGCGAACCCGCCAAGCTATTCGACGGTCAAATAAGTCTGGCGCTGGCCAATCGCTTGATTGCAGACTCCAGCGCCAGCCAGGACCAACTGCCCCTCATCCAGCATGGATTAATGCTGCTGTATCGGGAATATGTCGCCTACCCTTTCGATTGTACGAGGCAAAAGATCGACGGCGAGGCACTCTGGAAATTAGACCTTCAGCAATACGAGAGCAAAGGTAAAGTCTCCGACCTGCTTTCGGCTCACGCAGACTTGGTGCAGACGCAAGTAGAACGGGAGTACCTGCAACGAGGTAGCCGAACAATAGAGGACCTTTTTCGCGCCTTGACGGATATCAACGCAGATGGACAGGCAATCCGCCGCCCATGCAAATTGAGCCGCCTTATTGAAGTGACTGGAAGCAATGAATCCAGCTTGCGAAGTGTCATTGATCACTACCGTGCCGAGGGCGTCTCCTTCTTGCGACCGTATGGAAAGCAGCCTATCGAGTTGGACGACTTGATCGATGTGAGTCACGAAGCGTTGATCCGATGTTGGAGAAAAGTAGCGGACGCTACTGAGGGCTGGCTCAATCGTGAGTTCCGCACGGGTTTAATTTGGAGAGCGCTGCTTGTCCAGGCAGATAGTTTTGAACGAGACCAGAGCAGTGTGTTGAGCGCCGTTGCCGTTTCAGAGCGCGAACGCTGGTTGCAGCGTCGGAATCCGGCCTGGGCGGAGCGCTATGGTGGCGGCTGGGAAAGAGTACAACGACTATTAACTGCAAGTGCACAGGCGCGCGATCGAGAACGTATACAGCAAACGATAGAAGATCAACGCAAGCAAGATCTTGATCGCCGTGAATTTCAGTTGCGAATGATGAAACGATGGGTTCGCACCTTGCTCGCTCTGCTGGTGGCAACAGTGTCACTTGGAGTCTATGCTTGGATAGAGTCAAACCGCGCCAACCGCGCTTTTGTTGAAGCCAGTCAGCAATTTTCGGTGGCCAATGCGACACGCGAACAGAATGAAGCCTTGACGCAAAGTAACCAGCAGTCAGCGGATGTGTTGCGCAAAGTGGGGGAGAAACTTGAACGTGCGGCGTCTGAAAGCAATGCGGACCCTAAGCTTGCCCAAACGTTGAATGATGTGAATGCGCAGCTGACAAATGAAGTAAAGATGCTAGGCGAGCCAGTGAAGAGAGTCCAGCTCGCACCGCCATCATCGCTGGCAAGAGAGTCTGCGTCCCCAGGCGCTCGGCTTTATATTCAGATCGGCCCTTTTTACCCGGATTTTGTCGTGAAGCAATTGGTTTCACAAATGGCTACGCTCGGTAGTACAACATTCCCGGTTATCGTAGCCGGTGTCCAATTAATTCCACAGCCACCCCCTCAATCCTCGCTCCGCTGCTTTCAAACGGAGGATTGCAAAGAGGGCCTGAAGCTTGTGGAAAAAATCAACAGCATTGTGCTAGCACCGAAAATAACATTGATCGATCTGACCGACCGTTACGGCCTACCAAACCAAATCCGTCAAGGACACTACGAGCTGTGGTTCTCCCCGGAACCCATCATATTGAGACCTCAGCAATAGGCGTCCAATCAAGCCAATTTACTGAGCAGCCGTCGTCACACGCGCCTGGCTTATGGATTGGAAGCCCCGCTTCGGTGAGTGGGGTATTTTGAATGCCTGTAGTTGTACATCCTGCGCTCGGCGCGTAAAACAGCTTCCTGTCTCCCCAATCCCGCAAGGAGCACCGGATGCTGGAGCTGCACACCGACCGCCTCTACCTGCGCCCCCTGAACGAAGCCGATTGGCCACTGTTCCTCAGGCTCCACCGTGAGCCTGACACCATGCGCCATGTGTTCGACGAACTGCCGGAAAGCGAAGTGCGCCGTGGTTTCGAACACCGCCTGCCGCAGTGGTCGCCCGAAGCGGAGCATTGGCTGTGCCTGGTGATGGTCGACAAGGCCAGTGGCTGCGACGTCGGCGTCACCGGCCTGCGCGTGCTGCGCCCCGGCCACGCCGAGGTCGGCTACCTGCTACTGCCGCAATGGCACGGCAAGGGCCTCGGCAGCGAGTCGTTGCGGGCCATCCTGGCATTCGCTGCCGACAAGGGCCTGGGTTCGCTGGAGGCCACTGTCACCGACGGCAACGACGGTTCCTGCCGGCTCCTGGAAAAGTGCGGTTTCACCCTCGCCCGCCGTGTGCCCCAGGCCTACCTGCTGCGCAATACGTTGCACGACGACCTCATCTACACCCTCGACCTGCGCGGATAGCCCATGAACCCCTATCAATGCCTACCGCCCCGCGCCTTCTGGCGCACGGCGATCGCCGAGCGGCCCGCCGAACAGGTCGGCGAGTTGTGGTCGCCGGCCTTCGAGATCGACGCCAAGGATGCCATCGTCACCGCCGGTTCCTGTTTTGCCCAACACATCGGCCGTGCCCTGGTGGCCCGGGAAATGAACTGGCTCGATGCCGAGCCAGCCCCGGCCGACTTGCCCGAGGAGCAGCGCAAGGCGCGTCAGTACGGGGTGTTCTCATTCCGCACAGGCAACCTCTATACCCCGGCCATGCTGCGCCAGTGGCTACAGTGGGCGCTGGACGATCAGCCCCAGCCTGGCGAGACCTGGGAGCATGACGGACGCTTTTTCGACCCGTTCCGCCCCTCCGTTGAGCCCGCCGGTTTCGCCAGCGAGCAGGCGTTGTTAGCCTCGCGCCAGGCAACCCTGGAGGCGATCCGCCTGGCGGTGCGCCGCGCCAAGGTATTCGTCTTCACCCTGGGCCTGACCGAGGCCTGGGTCCACCGCGACACCGGCGTGGTGTATCCGCTGTGCCCCGGCACCGTGCGCGGCGAGTTCGACCCGCGGGCCCACCAGTTCCGCAACTTCGGCTTCACCGACACCTGCCAGGCCATGACCGACGCCATCGCGCTGATGCGCGCGGTGAACCCAAGCCTGCGCCTGTTGCTCACCGTCTCGCCGGTGCCGCTGACCGCCAGCGCCACCGGCGAGCACGTGCTCAGCGCCACCACCTATTCCAAGTCGGTGCTGCGCGCCGTGGCCGGCCAGTTGTGCCAGGACCTGCCCGAGGTGGACTACTTCCCGTCCTACGAGATCATCACCGGCACCCCGTTCAAGGGCGCCTTCTACCAACCCAACCAGCGCGAGGTGACGCCCGAGGGCGTGGCCTTCGTGATGCGCCAGTTCTTCGCTGGCCTCGCCGCCGAGGCCGCGCCCGCGGCAAGCGTCGCCACCCCGTCCGTAACCTGTGAGGACCTTGTCTGTGAAGACGCCAGGCTCGACTTCTACGCCTAGTTTCCTGCTGCTGGGCGACTCCCATGTCGCGGTGGTCGGCCTGGCCGCCAGGGCGCGGGGGCTGGCGTTCGGTGGTGGGCCGCTAGGTGCCGGGCGCGATTTCGGCGTGGATTTCTTCAGCCTCGTGGCTGACGACGTGGCAATGCGCGACGCCGAGCTGGAGCAACTGTATCGCCAGGCCCTCGCCCAGCTCGACGCCCCTAGCCTTGGGCGGATCCCCGGCCCGCTGGTGTGCAGCATAGGCCTGAGCCTGCACTACCTGTCCACCACCCAGAACTGGCTGTGCTACCAGGGCCTGGATGGTGAGTTCGACCCCGGTTTCCTCGACGGGCCGCTGTTCGCCACGATTATCGACACCCTGTCGCGCCCCGCCCTGGCGTTCTACGAGCAGGCGCTGGCCCTGGGCGTCAAGGTGTACGCCGTGCTGCCACCGCAACGGGTGCCGCCGATGGCCGACCGCCGGGTGTTCATGGCCGCGCAGGCGCTGCTGATGGAGCGCCTGCGCGGGCTGGGCGTGGAGCTGGTCGATGTGCGCGCAGCCGCCAATAACGACCGGGGGCTGCAGCGGGTCGAGTTCTGTGAAATCGATGATCCGCTGCATGGCAACCTGGCCTTTGGCGAGCTGGTGCTCGATCAGTTGTTGCGGCAGATGGCCTAGACACTGGGGGTTCGCCGAGAGGAATGAAGCGCCTGTGAGATCGAGCGCCGCCCGCGCGGCGCATCGCGGATGAATCCGCTCCTACATCTGTTGCAACGTGACCATGCCTGATAGGCCATGGTTGTTTGCCTTGTGCGCTCGACGCGATTTTTCGGCGGGCAAGGCTGGCAACCATGGCCTGACAGGTTCGGTACGTTGCAACGAATGTAGGAGCGGATTCATCCGCGATGCGCCGCGCGGGCGGTGCTCGATCTCATAGCCGCTGCAAGGGCAACGACGGACACCTCCTACCCCCGCGGCCGCCCGCCAAGAATCGTCACCCGCTCGCCATAGCGTGAATGCGGGAAGTAATCCCACACCGCATGGTGCTGGGTGCAGCGGTTGTCCCAGAACACCAGGGTCCCCGGCGCCCAGCGTACCCGGCAACTGAGCACCGGCTCCCGGGCCACCAGGTCGAACAGCATGTTCAACAGCACCTGGCTCTCGCCGGCCGCCAGCTGCACGATATGCGAGGTGAAGCCCGAGTTGACGAACAGCGAAGGCCGCCCGGTCTCGGGGTGGCGCACCACCACCGGGTGCTCGGTCTTGGGCAGGCCGGGCGGCGGCGTGTAGCCCTTCCACGGGATCTCGCCGTCATGGATGGCGGTCAGGGTGCCGAGAAATGCCTGCATGGCCGGCGACAGCATCTCCAATGCCAGGTGCATGTTGGCGAACAGGGTGTCGCCGCCCGTGGCGATGGCCGGGGTTTCCTTCACGTACAGCATCGAGCCCATGGACGGCTCCAGGTCGGCGGTGCCGTCGGTATGCCAGGTCTCGCCCGCGACGAAGCGCGACTGCGCATTGGCGCGAATCACCACCAGCTCCGGGTCGTCGCCGTCGATGTCTTCCAGCGGCAAGGCGCGCAGCTCGCCGAACAGGCGGCCGAAGGCCTTGTGCTGCTCGATGCTGAGCTGCTGGTCGCGAAACACCAGCACGTGGTTTTCCAGGAACGCCCGGCGGATCTCCAGCAACTGCGCCGGCGGCAAGTCGCGCGACAAATCGACCCCTGCGATCTCGGCACCGATGATCGGCGTCAGCCGTTCCACGCTGATGCTGCGGTACGGCGTGCGCTGGGCGCCGGCAATCCGTTCGATGGCGTTCAATCCGTGTTGATCCATGCTTCCCTCCCTGATGCGTGTTGATGGGTTTGGCTCGCCAGGCGCTGCAGCCCCGCCGCCAGGTGCGTGGCCGGCGCCATGCGCTGCTCGGTCGAGGTCGCGCAGGCCCAGCTGCAGACCCGCGCCAAGGCGCCGACGACACTGGCGCACGCCTGTTCGTCAGCGTTGGCATAGGCGCGGGCGGCGACCTCGCTGCTGGCCGCTGCATTGGCCGTGGCGAAGGCCTGGGCATTGGCCTCGGTGCTCAATTGCGCGTAGTACCGGGCGAAAGCCTCGGCGTCACCGAACTGGCCGGCGATCATCGCCTGGTTGCTCGGCGCCTGGCCGTAGTCCAGGGCGCTCTCATAGGCCTGGGCGTAGGCCGCTTCGGCGTCATAGGCCCGGCGAAACGCGGGCAACAGTACCGGCCTGAGCGCGGCGCGCCACTCACCGACACGCCCGCGCAGCCCCAGGCCGGCGCGTTGGTGCAGGCGTTGCAGCGTGAGCAGCGCCTGGACGTGCTCGGGCAGTGCCTCGGCGAGCAGCGGCAACACCACCTCGGCCTGCCACCGGTGCAGCAGGCGCCAGCACGCCTGCCGCTCCAGCGGCAGTGGCAATGGCCCGGTCTGCAACACCCGGAGCAATGGGCTGAGCCACACAGGTGGCGTGATCTGTTCAGCCAGCATGGGTAGCCTCCCCCTGCGCTTGCAGGTCGGCATTGATCGCCTCGGCGATCTGCCGGGCCCAGGGGCCGGCGACGATGCCATAGTGATCGGTATCCAGCGCCGCCCAGTCGCTCAGGCCCGGCAGCAATGCCTGCCAGGCCTGGCGCAGGTCCTGCGCCTGCCAGCCGCTGCCGATGCCGTAGGGGTTGGGCCGCGTGGCGATGAACAGCCGCCCGGGCGTGTCCGCCAGCATCGGCGGCACGTGCCCCAGCATGCTCGCCAGGTTGTTGCGACAGCAGGCCACCAGGCGCTCCAGATAGCGCGCGCCGTCCGCCTCGCCATTGCGCTGGGCGAACTCCCGTTCGAACACCTGCTGGATCTGCGCCTCGTCGATCTGCTGCAACTCGGTGCCGGCATCCGGCGCGGGTGGATCGACCAGGTACAGCGTCGGCGCCTCGCGCCCGGCTTCAACGGCCAGGGCGCACAGGGCCTGGGCCACCCAGGCGCCGAAGGACCAGCCCAGCAGGCTCCAGCGTGCACCGGCTGGCAGTTCGGCCTGAATCGCTTCCAGGTACAGCTGCGCACGAGCCTGCAGCGAGAGGTTGGGCAGCGCCGGCTGGCTCAGTACCGGGTCGGCGATCACCCGCACGCAAAGGTCCGGGTGCAGCGCCGTGGCCAGCTCGCGGTAGGCCTGGACGTCACCGCCGACCGGGTGGATCAGGTACAACCATTGACGGCCGCCCCCCTGCTGCCAGGGGTCGATGCGCAGCGCCTGGCGCCATGGGTCGCCATCATCCTTGGTCTGCCCCGGCTCGTCGGCAACCAGGGCCAGCACCTCGCCCAGGCTGACCTGCGGGCTGAACTGCGACAACTGCACGACCTGGCCGGTGGCGCCCTGCAATTCATCGATCAGGTCGAGCAAGGTCAGCGAGTCAGCGCCCAGGTCGTACAGCGATGCATCGTCCACCAGCGCGTCCACGCCCAACCACTGGCACAGACAGCCACGCAGGCGCGCGGCCAGGTCGCTCCCGCTCGCCTGCACCACGCCTTGGGGTTGCGCCGCCGCCACGCCATGACGCACAGGATAGAAGCGCCGGGCGGTTCCCAGTGACGTGGTCGAGACCAGCAGCTGGGGCAACTGCGCAGCCATGGCTCGCTCGAACACCTCGCAGCCTTCCGCCGCCGACACCCCGACCTTGAGGTGCTGCTGGTGCGCGGCGTCGCTGCCATGGGTGCGGGTGGCCATGCCGGTGTCGCGCCAGATATCCCAGTTGATGCCCAGGCGCAGGCAGCCTTCGTCGGCCGTTGCGCGGTAATGGGCAAAACCGTCGAGCACGCCGCTCGCCGCGGCGTAGTCCAGGTGCCCCACGCCACCGAACAGTGCCGACATGGACGAGCAGTACAGCACGAAGCCGGGCGTCATCCGTGCGATCAGCGCCTCCACGGCGAGCAGGCCACGGGTCTTGGCGGCCATGGCGGTGGCCATCTCCCGGGCGTCGCGATGCCGGATCAGGCTACCGGCACCGACCCCTGCGGCGTGGATCACCCCGTCGAAGTGCCTGTAGCGGCAGGCCAGGTCCTCGAGTACCTGGGGCCAACGCGTCAGGTCGGCGAGGTCGGCCTGCACCCAGTCGACCTGTGGGTGATCCATGTCCACCGTCGGCGAACGCGACAGCAGCACCACGCGCCGCCCCTCGGCGCGCAGCAGGTGCTGGCACAGGGTACGGCCGATGCCGCCGGCACCGAGGATCAGGAACGTGCCAGTGTGCGCAAGGCTTGGCGCCGTGGCCGCCGGCAGCGGGCTGGGCACCAGCCGCGGTTGCCACAGGTAGCCGTCGCGCAGGGCCAGGCGCCGGGGCAACGCCTCGGGCTCGCCCAGCAAGGTGGCCAGGGCGCTGGCGTGCGCGCCCAGCGCTGGGCTCGGGAGGTCCAGCCAATGGCAGCGCAGCGGGTATTCCTGGGGCGCGACTTCGGTCACCCCCGCCAGGGCCGCCAACTCCGGCCGTGCCACCGCGCCCTGCACCGGGCACGCCTGCCAGGACAGCAGCCACAGGCGCAGGCTGGCGTCACGCGGCGCCTGGCCCCAGGCCTGCAGCAGGCTGCCGGGTGTATCCAGGCAGGCCCATTGCGCCGTCGCCAGGCTGCGCTCGTCGACCGCGCCGCTCACCGACAGCGGCAAGGCGTGCAGCCAGTCCAACGCCCCTGGCAATGCGTCGAACAGGCGGCCCAGTGCCTGGGCGTCGCACACGTCCAGTTCGAAACGGTCGGCGGCAAGCTGACGGAAACCCTTGCCCGCCCGCACGTGCACGACCCGCTGGCAGGCTTGGCCCAAGGTCGCGAGCACACCTTCGTCGGCGGCGTCATGCGCACACACCACGAGCGTCCGCTGGCCCTTGTGCACGGCTGCCGTAGCCAGGCGCCGCACACGCTGCCATTGCCGCTGGTGGAACCAGTCGGCCAGAGGCTTGCGCTCAGGCGTGGTGTGCACCTGGAAACGGTAGGTTTCCAGGTCGAAGGCGGACGGCGGCAGGTTCCAGGGCGGCGCCGCCGAACGGCTCGGCCACTGGATCTGCGCCCCCTCATACCAGGCTGCCAGCACGGCCTGGGGCGCATGCTCGCTGGCCAGCAGCCGGACCGACGAGGGACTGACCTCGCGCACCGCCGTCAGCGATAGGGCATTGCCTGCGTGGTAGACCATCCCGAAACGCCAGCGACCCTGGCGACGGCCGCCCTGCAGGTGGCGCAACAGCGCCGGCACGTCACCGGGGTTGGCCCGCAGCCAGTCGCCGACAACGCTGATATCGCGCTCCAGGGCAGTGCGGCTGTGGGCCGACAGCAGCAACAGTGGCGCCACCGCTTCGTGCACCTGCGGCTCGGCCTGCAACGCGCCGACGATCACATGAGCGTTGGTGCCGCCGATGCCGAAGCTGCTCACCCCGGCCATGCGCCGCTGCCCCTGCGGCCAGGGTTGCGCCGTGGTCGGGATATGGAACGGCGAGCGCGCCAGGTCGATCTGTGGGTTGATGGCGGAGAAGCCCAGGTTGGGCGGGATCACCCCGTGGTACACCGCCAGCGTGGCGCGGATCAGCCCGACCACGCCTGCCGCCGCGCCCAGGTGGCCGACCTGGCTCTTCACCGAGGCCAGCGCGCAACTGCCCGTCGGCGCCTCGCCGAATGCCTGGGTCAGCGCGGCGACCTCGACCGGATCACCGAGCAAGGTGCCGGTGCCATGGGCCTCGACGTAGCCGATGGCGCCGCCGCTCACCCCGGCCTTGTCCAGGGCCTGGGCGATCACCGCGCCCTGCCCGGCCACCGACGGCGCGGTGTAGCTCATCTTGGCGCGGCCATCGTTGTTCAGCGCCGAGCCTTCCACCAGCGCGTAGATACGGTCGCCATCGGCGCGGGCGCGGGCCAGTGGCTTGAGCACCACCACCCCGTAGCCGCTGGCGCCGAGGGTGCCGCTGGCGTCTTCGCTGAAGGGCCTGCACAGCCCGTCGCGGGAGAAGATGTGCTGCGAACGGTGGCGGTAACCGTCGGCCAGGGTCGGGTCGATCAGCACCCCGGCCGCCAGCATCAGGTCGCTGTCGCCCTGGCGCAACAGGTTGCAGGCCAGGTGCACGCCGATCAGCGAGCTGCCGCAGGCGGCCTGCACGCTCAGCGCCGGCCCGGTGAAGTCCAGGTGGTAGGCAGCCTTGGTGGCGAGGAAGTCCTTGTCGTGGTGCAGGGCCAGCTGGAAGCCGTCCGGCAACTCGCCGGCGCCCTGCTCGCGCAGCATCTGCTGGAAGTAGGTGGTCTCGCCACAGCTGGCCACCAGGCCGATGCGCGGGCCCTCGCTCGACGGCACGATGCCGGCGTGCTGCAGGGCCTGCACGCAGGCCATCAGCAGGTGGCGTTGCTGCGGGTCCATCAGCCGTGCCTCCTGGCGGCTGATGCCGAAGTACTCGGGATCGAAGTCGAGCATGCCGTGCAATTGGCTGCGGGCGCCGACCAGGCCATCGGCAGCGGCGAAGTGCTCGATACCCAGCGCATTGTCCTGGACCATCGCCCAGAACTCGCCAAGGTCGCGGGCACCGGCGACGTTGACCGCCATGCCGATGATCGCCATCGGCTGCTCGCGGGTATCGCTGGCACGCGCACGCTGCGCCGGGGTGGCTGCGTCACGCGCCAGGTGCGCGGCCAGGCGGCGGATCGTCACGTGCTCGAACAGCTCGGCCATGCTCGGGGCACGACTCAGCGCCTGGCTGTAGCGCGCCTGCAGGCGCATCAAGCCGAGGCTGGTGGCGCCGGCCTCGAAGAAAGTCTGCTGCGGCTCGATGGCATGGCCGATCACCTCGCGGAACAGCGTCGCCAGTTCAAGCTCCAGTGGGCTCGACGCACCCGTCACCACGCGGCGGCGTTCCAGGGGCTCACCCTGCCCGACCAGGGCCTTGCGCTCGATCTTGCCGCTGGGGGTGCGCGGCCAGTCGTCGATGCGCCGGTACTGGTCGATGCGCACATGGGCCGGCAGCTGCCGCGCCACCTGCTGGTCGAGGGCCTGTACCGTCGGCGGCGTGCCACCAAGCTGCAGCCAGGCGACCAGGCTTGCATTCTCGCCCTGTACCGTCACCACGGCGTTGGCCACGCCGCTCACCGCCATCAATGCCGCCTCGACCTGGCCGAGTTCCAGGCGATGGCCGCTGAGCTTGACCTGCTGGTCGTCACGGCCCACGTAGTGCAGGCAGCCCTCGGCGTCGGCCCAGGCCAGGTCGCCGGTGCGGTAGTACAGGCAGCGGCCACCCTCGGCCTGGGGCAGTTCGACGAAACGTTCGGCGTTGAGCGCGGCATCGCCCAGATAGCAGCGGGCAACCATCGGCCCGGCCACCAGCAGGTAGCCCTGGCTGCCGCTGGGCACCGGGCGGTCCAGGGCGTCGACCAGCAACAGCCGGGCATTGTCGACCGCCTGGCCGATCGGCGCGCGCAGCGGCCAGGCGCGCACGTCCGGCGGCAGCCGGTAGGCGCTGACCACATGGGTTTCGGTGGGGCCATAGTGGTTGAACAGGCTGGCCTTGGGCAGACCTTCGAACCAGGTGCGCAATGCCTCGCTGCACAACAACTGTTCGCCGGCCGTCACCACCTCGCGCAGGAACGCAGGATAGATGCCCTGGGCCACGGCGGTCTGCGCCAGGTGCTGCAAGGCCACGCAGGGCAGGAACAGCCGTTCGATGCGCGCCTGTTGCAGATACCCCAGCAGCGCCTCGGCGTCCTGGCGCCAGCGCGGCTCGATCAGATGGTAGCAACCCCCGCCGCACAAGGTGCCGAACAACTCCTGGAATGCCACGTCGAACGACAGCATGGAGAACTGCAAGGTCACCGAACGGGCCGGCAACTGCCCGGCATTGCGCTGCCAGTGCAACAGGTTGCACAGGGTGCGATCAGTCACCTGCACGCCTTTGGGCGTACCGGTCGAGCCCGACGTGAACAGGGTGTACAACGGGCGCTCGCCACGGTGCCGGGGCCGCGTCAGGCTTGCCGGCGCGGCGTCGAGGTTTACCCGCTGGCAGCGGCTGGCGTCGACATCCAGCGCCTGCAACGCCTCCTGCGTGGCCGTGCTGAACAGCACGCAGCACGCTTGCGCCTGGGCCAGCACCTGGCGCTGTACCGTCAGCGGATAGCTCGGGTCCAGCGGCACGGCGGTGATGTTGAGCTTGGCCAGGGCGAGCAAGGCGACCACGTGCTCCACCGACGGGGCCAGCAGCAGCACCATGGTCAACGGGCCTGCGCCTGCGTAGCGGCTGGCCAGGGTCGCCGCCAGGGTGTCGGCCAGCGCATCCAGTTCGGCGTAGTCCAGCTGTCGCGGTCCGGCCACCAACGCCGTGGCCTTGGGGGTTGCCTGCACCTGATGCTCGAACCAGTCGGCCAGCGTGACGAACGGCAGGCCAACGTCGGCGCCTTCGCTGGCCGCTGGCAGGCGTTGCCGATAAGGCGCCACCAGGGTGTCGAGGGTCGCCCGGGGGTCTGCCAGCAACAGGTCCAGGCCCTGGTGCAGCAACGTGTCCAGCGCGGCTACCTCCTCGGCCTCGAAATGGCTGCACTGGTATTCCCACCAGCATTCCAGCGGCCCGTCTCCGCCCACCACCAGCAAGCTCAGCGGGCACTTGGCCTGCGGCGTCACGTACGGCTCCAGGCTGGCCCGCAACGGGGCGGCGGCGAGCTTGGCGTAGTCGGTGTTTTCCAGCACGAACAGGTAATCGAACAGGCTATGGCCCGAGGACAGCCGCAGGTCCTCGACCAGATCGGCCAAGGCCACGTCCTGCAAGGCCAGCACTTCACGCACGGTGGCGGTCTGTCGGCGCAGTTGCTCGCCGAGGGGTTGCGTGGCACGCAGGTCGGTGGGGATCAGCACGGTGTTGGCGAACATGCCCACACTGGCCTCGAACTCGGCCAGCGGCCGATTGGCCACCGGGCTGGCGATCCGCGGGCGCTCGCAACCGACCACCGCGTGCAGGCTCCAGGCGAAGACACTGAACAGGACGTCGAAGCGGGTCAGGCGCTGCTCGGCGCAAAAGCGTTCGAGGGCGGCGCTGCGCCGTTCGCCCAGTGGCTGGCGATACAGGCGCCCCCGGGCATCGCCGGGATACCTGGCCGGGCGCGGCGAGGTCGCCTCGCCGTGGCGTGCGTGCAACGCCACCAAGGCACGCCGCTGTTCACGGTAGGCCGGGCTGACGCTCCATTGCCGCTGCCACAGGGCAAAGTCCAGGGTGTCCAGGGCCGGCGCCGGCGCCTGGCTGTCGCGCCCCTGCAGGGTGTCCTGGTACAGGCTGGCCAGATCGTCGAACAGCAGGTTCATCGACCAGCCATCGGTGATGCTGTGGTGCAGATTCAGCAGCAGGCGGCAACTGCCGTCGGCATGCGGCGCCACCCAGGCGCGCAGCAAGCTCGGGCTGGCCAGGTCGAAGGGGGTGTCGAACACCAGGCTGGCGAAGGCTGGCCAGGTGTCCTCGGACAATTGGCCGGGAGCCAGGAGCCGACAGACAGCCGCCGACTCGGTGATCGCCTGCTGCGGGCCATCGGCGCCTGCCACGAACGTGGTACGCAGCGCCGGATGGCGCGCCACCAGGCGGCGCAGCGCTTCAGCGAGGGCCTCGGGGTCCGCACCCGGCGCCAGGTGCAGCACCATGGGCACGTTGTAGGCGGTCGATTCGGGCAAGCGTTGCTGTTCGAGCCACAGGCGGCGCTGTTCGCTGCTGGCCGGGCCGGCCTGGCTGCCATGGGGGGCTGGCGCGGGCGGATAGGCCGTGGCCCCGCCCTGCCCGTGCTCCAGGCGCATGGCCAATGCGGCGAACGGCTCCTCGAGCAATGTCCCGATGGCGATTTCCTGGTGCCAGTGGCTGCGGATCGCCGAACGCAGGCGCATGGCCTTGAGCGAATCGCCGCCACTGCCGAGCCAGTCGTCCCCGGCGCCCAAGGCGGCCTGGCCAAGCAGTCCACGGGCCTGCTCCAGCAGCCAGTGCAGTTGCGGCGACTGCATGCCCGCCTCGGCTGGCGCGCGCCAAGGCCGGGTGGCCTGGGCCAGCAACTCGACCTGGTCGATCTTGCCGTTGGCGGTCAGCGGCAGGCGCGGCACCTGGAACAGTTGTTGCGGGCGCATCCAGGGCGCCAGATGCTTGCGCAGGTAAGACTCGAACTCGCGGTAGTCCAGCGTCCCGCGTGGCACGAGGAAGGCCAGCAACTGGTGGTCCTCGGCGGCCTGCCGACGGCTGCAGACATAGGCCTGCGCCACCTGGGGATGTTCGCGCAGGCGCTGCTCCACCTCGCCCGGCTCGATACGGAAGCCGCGGACTTTGACCTGCCGGTCCACCCGCCCCAGGCACTCGACCAGCCCTTGCGCGTTGATGCGCACCAGGTCGCCGGTGCGGTAGTGCTTCTGCAAGTCGCCATCCGCCGTGGGCAGCAGCACGAATCCGCGCGCGGTCTCCTCGGGGCGGTTGCGGTAGCCACGGGCCACGCCGCTGCCGCTGAGGTACAGCTCGCCGACCGCGCCCGGTGCCACCGGCTGCTGCTCTGCGTCGAGCACCTGGATGCCGGTGTCCGGCAACGGCAGGCCGATGGGCACGCTGTCGCCGGCAAACTCCCGTGGGATTGCATGGCACAGGGCGAAGGTGGTGCATTCGGTGGGGCCGTACACATTGAACAAGCGGCAGGCGCTATGCGGATTGGCCTGGTACCAGGCGCGCAGCGCCACGGCGCCGACCTGCTCGCCGCCGGTCAGCACCTGGCGCAGGCTGGCGAAGCAGGCCGGGTACTCCGCGCTCAGGGTATTGAACAGCGAAACCGTGATGAACAGGGTGTCGACCCGCTGCGCCTCGAGCACCTCGGCCAGGCGCCGGGCGTCGAGCAGGTCGTGGTCGGCGATCATCACGCAGCAGCCCCCGTTGAGCAGCGGTGCCCACAGCTCGAAGCTGCAGGCATCGAAGGCCGGGTTGGACAGGCAGGCAAAACGGTCGCCGGGGCGGATATCGATATAGCTGCCGGCCTGCGCCAGGCGCAGCAGGCCGCGCTCCCCCACCTCCACGCCCTTGGGCAGGCCGGTGGTGCCGGAGGTATAGAACAGGCACATCACCTCGGCGAAGGCCTGCGGCAACGGCTGCGCCGGTTGCTCGGGGTAGTCCAGCAGCGCCTCGACACTGGCCTCCCACGGCCCCGGCAGCCCTTGGGGCGCATCCGCCAGGCTCAGCACACCGACACAGTCGGCATCGGCCAGCATCAATGCCCGGCGCTCGCCGGGGCTGGCGCGGTCCAGCGGCATCACCACGGCGCCGGCCTTGAGCGCGCCGAGCAGCGCCGCCACCCCCTGCCAGCCACGCGGCAGGTAGAGCGCAAGCGCCTGGCCCGGCAGCACGCCGCGCGCCTGCAAGCCCTGGGCGATGCGTTCACTGGCGCCGGCCAGCTGTGCATAGCTCAGCCGCACCTGTTGATCGATCACCGCCAGGGCTTGCGGGGTGCGCTGTACCTGGGCGGCGAATCGCGCAAGCACGGTGTCCTGGAGCATGCTCATCATTTGCCCTCCTGGGCGTCGAAACGTTGCAGTTCACGCTGGAGGGTGCGTGACACCCGATGGATCTCGGCGCTTTCAAGCATGTCCCAGTGGCCGCCCTGCACCAGTGTGGCCAGGTAGCCATCAGCGGCGCGGCGCCGCCAGAACGCCCGCAGCCCGCGCAACTGCCCGCGAGCCATGTCTTCCCGCGCCTGCACCAGCACCACCCGCCCGGCCTGGGGTGGGCAGGCGTAGGCGGCCATGGCCAGGCGGTTATGGTTGTAGACGTGGAAGTAGCGCTCGACCTGGGCGTCCTCGATACCGGGGTACATGCCGTTGAAGCGCACCAGCTTGTCGCGGAACTCGGCCATGTCGACGGTACCGATCTGCGCCCGGAAGGCCGGATCGTCCGAACCCTGGGTGTCGAGCAGGACCACGCTGACCTGCCCGTGTCCGGCCAGGCGCAGACGGCGGCCCATCTCGTAGGCCACCAGGCCGCCGAATGACAGACCGGTGAGCAGCAGCGGGCCGTGCGTCAAGGGCTCGATCAGGCGCAGGTAGGCATCGGCCATTGCCTCGACCGTGGGCTCGGTGGCTTCGCCGGGGTTGAGCCCCGGCGATTGCACACCGTATACACCAACCGCCTCGGGCAGCTCCTTGGCCAGCGACAGGTAGCAGAACGCGGTGCCGCCAGCCGGGTGGATACACACCACGTTGTGCCGCCCCTCGCCCTGGCGGAAGGTGATCAGGTTGCCGTTGTCCCCTTGGGTGGCGGCCCCGTTTCGCAACCAGCCGCCCAGGGCCTCGATGGTCGGGTGGCCGAGTACCACCCGCGCCGGGACCTCGACCTCGAAGGCCTGGCCGATCTGGTAGGCCATCTTCACCGCGGCGATGGAGGTGCCGCCGACGGCGAAGAAGTTGTCGCGAATGCCGATCTGCGGGGCCAGCAGCAGGCCTTTCCAGATCTGGTAGAGGGTCAGTTCGATATGGTCGCGGGGGCTGCCGAGGTTGACCTGGCGCGCGGCCAGGTCGTGTTCGGCGCGCTCGGCCAGCGCCAGGCGATCGACCTTGCCGTTGGCGGTCAGCGGCATGGCGTCGAGCCACAGATAGCTGCTGGGCAGCACGGCGCTGGGCAAGGTGTCGGCCAGGTGCGCGCGCACGGCCTGTTCGTCCGGCCTGGCGGGCGCCACGCAGCAAGCCACCAGGCGCTGGTGCTCGGCCTGCTCGCCGAGCATCAGGACCACGCTGGCCGTGATCCCGGGGAAAGCCTGCAGCCGCGCCTCGACCTCGCTCAGTTCCAGGCGCACGCCGCGCAGCTTGACCTGGAAGTCGTCGCGCCCCAGGAACTCCAGTTGCCCATCGGCGCGGTAGCGGGCCAGGTCGCCGCTGCGGTAGAGGCGATCACCGGGCACGAACGGGCTGTCGATGAAGCGTTCGGCGGTCAGCGCGGGCAACCCGAGGTAGCCACGGGCCACGCCCACGCCGCCAATGTGCAGGTGGCCGGTGACACCGGGCGGCACCGGCGCATCGAAGTCGTCGAGCACATGGAAGCGGTTGTTGGCGATGGGCCGGCCGATCGGCAAGCGCAGGGCCGGCACCGCGTCACCCGGCGCCAGGGTCCAGATGCTGTTGATGACCGTGGTCTCGGTCGGCCCGTAGACGTTGTGCAGCCGCGCCTTGGGCAGGCGTGCGCGCAACAGCCGCGCCAGGGCCGGCGACAGCTCGCCGCCGCCGCAGAACACATCGCTCAGGCCGTGGCACAGGCTGGCCTCCTCCACCTCCAGGAACAGCTGCAGCATGGCCGGCACGAACACCATCGCGGTGACGCCCTGCTCGCGGACCAGCCGGGCCAGGTAGCCGGGCTCCAGATGCCCGCCGGGCCGGGCGATCACCAGGCGCCCGCCGGTGGCCAGTGGCCAGAAGGTTTCCCACGCCGAGGCGTCGAAGCCGAACGGGATCTTGTGCAGCATCGCCCCGGCCTCGCCGCATACGCCCAGGCACCACAGCAGCAGGTTGCCCAGCCCGCGATGCGCGACCATCACGCCCTTGGGCAGGCCGGTGGTGCCCGAGGTGTAGATCACGTAGGCCAAATGCTCGGGGGTCACGCCCACTTCATGGGCAGCCAGGTTGTCGGCGGCCAGGTGCGCCCAGCACGGGGCATCGGCCAGCAGGTCGAGGACCGGCGCCTCCCAGCCCGAGGCCTGCATGGCCTGGCCCAGGGTGGCGCGGGCCGCGCCCAGGGTCAGCAGTACCGCCGGGGTGCTGTCGCCCAGCATGTGGCCCAGGCGCCCGACCGGGTAGTCCGGGTCCAGCGGCACATAGGCGCCACCGGCCTTGAGCACCGCCAGCAGCGCCACCGGCAATGCCGCGCAGCGCTCGACGCAGACCGCCACGCGCACATCCGGGCCGACGCCCAGGGTGCGCAGGTGGCGCGCCAGGCGGTTGGCCTGGGCATTGAGTTCGGCATAGCTCAGCGCCTCGCCCTCGAACACCACCGCGCAGGCCTGCGGGTTGCGCGCCACCTGCGCCTCGACCAGGCGGTGCACGCAGTCGACCGGCGCCGGCAGCGGGGCCGGCCGGTTCCAGCCGTGCAGCACCTGCTCGCGCTCGGCCGTATCCAGCAACGACAGCTCGCGCAAGGGCCGCTTGGGATCGGCGGCCACCTGGGCGAGCAGATGGCGATAGTGGCCACTGAGGCGCTCGATGGTGCACTGGTCGAACAGGTCGGTGTTGTACTCGACCAACAGGTGCAGGGCACCGTCGCGCTCGCTCCACTCGAATGCCAGGTCGAACTTGGCGGTGGCGCTGCCGGTACCGTGAGGCGACAGTTCCAGGCCCGGCAACGCGACGGCGGCGCCCGGGGTGTTCTGCACCACCATCATCACCTGGAACAGCGGGGAATGGCCGGGGTCACGGGGTGGGTTGAGCGCCTCGACCACCAGGTCGAACGGCACGTCGTGGTGCGCGTGGATTTGCAGCATGTTGCCGCGCACTTCGCGCAGCAGTTCGGCGAAGGTCTGCGCCGGGTCGAGTTGCTGGCGGATCACCAGGGTG
Source organism: Pseudomonas sp. CCOS 191 (assembly GCF_001007005.1). Classification (NCBI taxonomy): domain Bacteria; kingdom Pseudomonadati; phylum Pseudomonadota; class Gammaproteobacteria; order Pseudomonadales; family Pseudomonadaceae; genus Pseudomonas; species Pseudomonas sp. CCOS 191. The sequence continues at coordinate 2,878,472 of NZ_LN847264.1, read as the reverse complement.
TTGACGAAGTGCCCGACCAGGGGTTCGAGCTCGGCCCTGCCGCGGTTGGCGAATGGCGTGCCCACGCACAGGTCGCGCTGCCCGCTGTAGCGCCACAACAGCACGTCCAGGGCGGCGAGCAGCACATTGAAGCGCGTGCCCTGGGTATGCCGGGCCAAGGCGTCGAGCTCGGCCAGGGTGTCGGCGCCCAGTGTCGAGCTGAAGGTTGCGCCGACGAACCGCTGCACGGCTGGGCGCGGGCGGTCGCCGGGGATCTCCAGCAGGGTCGGCGCACCGGCCAGGGTGCGCCGCCAGAAGTCCAGCTGGCCCTGCAGCGCCGCGCCGTCCAGGCGTTGGCGCTGCCAGCAGGCGTAGTCGGCGTACTGTATCGGCAGCGGTGCAAGGCGCGCAGGCACGCCGCGCAGCAGCTCGGCGTAAGCCTTGGCGACCTCGTGCAGGATCACCCCCATCGACCAGCCGTCGGCGACGATATGGTGCACGCTGTACAGCCACACGTGATCATCCTCGCCCAGGCGCAGCAGCGTCGAGCGCAGCAGCGGGCCCTGGGCCAGGTCGAACGGCGCGCGGGCCTCGGCTTCGACGGCGGCGGCCAGGCGCTCCTGGCGCAGCGCCTCGGGCAAGTAGCTCAGGTCCTGCACGGCCAGGGTCAGCGGCAGGCTCGCGTGCACTACCTGGCGCGGCTCGCCATCGACGCTGGCGAAGGTGGTGCGCAACATGGCATGGCGTTCGATCAGCACGTTCAGCGCTCGCTCCAGCACGGCGGCCTCCAGCCGGCCCTTGAGCCGCAGCGCCGAGGGCACGTTGTAGAACGGGTTGCCCGGCGCCAGTTGGTCGAGGAACCACAACTGCCGCTGCGAGAAGGACAGCGGGCAATCGACCTGCCCGTGCGGACGACGCGGGATCGGCGCGCTGTCGTCTGGCGCTGCGAGCAAGGCGATCAACGCCTGCTTGTGGGTCTTCAGCGCGGCCATCAGGGCGTCATCGAGAAACCCCTTGGGCGCCTTGCAGCGCAGCTTGTCGCCGTCCACTTCGAGGGCCACGCCATGGCGGTCGAACAACGCCAGCAGTTGATGGGCGTTCATACTTCGAATTCCTCCATGTCGTTGTCGTCCTGCGCCGTCACGGCGAGTACCTCAGGCTGCGTGGGTGGCGTTGCATGGGCTGCGCGCAGGCCGCCCACCATCGAATAGACCAGCACATGGTCGGCACCAAGGTCGAACAACCCGGCCAACTGGCGCACCTCCACCGAACCGACGCCGCACAGGCCCAGCCCCAGGTCGGGCGCGGCCATGGTCAGCAACTGCGCCATGGCGCCGGCCTCGATCAGGCAGAATTCGCGGCTGCCGTCACCGTACAGCGGGCGGATCGCCGCCAGGTCGGCAACGAAGAACAGCGCGAACGCCGCGCCCTCGTAGACCGGCCGGTTGACGAAGTAGTCGTAGGTGTCGGCATCCAGCGCACCGTCGCCCATGGCCACCAGGCGATGAGCGACCGGGTCGTGGTAGTAGGCGCCGCCGGGCACCCCGAGCACCCGCCCGGGCTTGATGTACAGGTAGGTCTGCAGCGGATAGGCGCCGCCGGCCGAGGGGAACAGGTACTTCGCCTCGCCGTCGAGCTGCCCCTGGGCCAGCATCGCCAGCAGCCCGGCAAAGGCCTGCGCGATGATCGGCTGCTCCAGGTAATGACGCACCGAGCGGTAGTCGCGATAACGCTGGATAAAGGCCGGATCGTCCGGTACGCCCAGGGGCACCTGCCGCGCATCGTCGGCGAAACGCCGCCGTGCGCGTTGCTCGGCCTTGAAGCGTGCGCGTTGCTGGGGATCGTCCAGCACCTCGTCGACCTGCGCCCTCGGCGCCTCGTGACGCTGGGGACACTGGCGGTACAGCGCCAGCAGGTTGAGCAGGGTCGGCTGCGCCAGCAGGTGCGCCACATGGGGACGGAAGCCCAGCTCGCCGGACAGCGCGTTGCTGATACGCACGATGTCGATGGAGGTGGCGCCGAGGCTCAGCAGGTTGGCATCGGCGGCGATGGCCGGCCGGCCCAGTACCTGCTCGACGATTGCCACCAGTCGCTGTTCCTGCGGGCCGTCGAGCAGCAGCTGCGGGCCGCTGGCCGGCGCCTGCTCGGGTTCGGGCAGGCGGCTCTTGTCGACCTTGCCGTTGGCCGACAGCGGCCACGCCTCCACGAAGGTGAACGATGACGGCAGCATGTACGCCGGCAGCTTGTCGGCCAGGTAGCCGGCGAAGTCGCCGGCCTGCAGCGCCGGATCGGCCTTGAGCACGTAGCCGGCCAGGCGTTTTTGCGCCTGGGCCTCGCCGAGGATGCGCACCACCGTGCTGTGCACGCCCGGGTGGCGATTGAGCACGGCCTCGATCTCGCCCAGCTCGATGCGATAGCCCTGGACCTTGACCTGGTTGTCGTCGCGGCCGAGGAACTCGATGTTGCCGTCGGGCAGCAGGCGCCCGAGATCGCCGGTGCGGTACAGGCGCTCGCCGGTCAGCGGGTGGTCGAAGAAGCTCCTGGCGCTCAGCGCCTCGTCGCGCCAGTAGCCCTTGGCCAGGCCAATGCCGCCGATGTACAGGTGGCCGGTGGCCCAGGTCGGACGCACCTGCAACGCCTCGTCCAGCACGTGGAAACGCTGGTGATCCAGGGCCTTGCCGTAGGGAATGCTGCGCCACGCCGGATCGACCTGGGTGATTGGGTAGCCGATCGACCAGATCGACGCCTCGGTGGCCCCGCCCAGGCTCATCATCTGCAACCCCGGGCGCAGTGCCCGCGCGCGTTCGGGCAACGCCAGCGGGATCCAGTCGCCGGACAGCATGGCCAGGCGCAGGCTCGCCGGCAGCGCCCTGCCCTCGCTCTCCAGGTACTCGACCAGCATGCCCAGCAGCGCCGGCACCGAATTCCACACACTCACCCGATGACCCTCGACCAGGGCGGCCCAGTGCGCAGGATCCAGGCTCAACTGCGGCTCGAGCATCACCACCGCCGCGCCCGCCGCCAGGGTGCCGAAGAAGTCGTATACCGACAGGTCGAAGCTCAGCGACGAAATGGCCAGCACGCGGTCCTGCGGGCCCACGGCGAAGCGCCGGTTGATATCGAGCAAGGTGTTGACCGCGCCCTGGTGGTCGATCACCACGCCCTTGGGCGTACCGGTGGAGCCAGAGGTGTAGATCACGTAGGCGAGGTCATCAGGGCGCACGTCCACTTCGCGCAGCGCTTCGGCCGGGCTGTGCGCCTGCTCGCTGACCGTCAGCGCGGTGATCTGCGCCGGCCACGCCACCTGCTCCAGCAGGCTGGGTTGGGTAAGCGCCAGGGTGGCCTCGGCGCGTTCGAGAATGTGCTGCAAGCGCGCCTTGGGCAGGTTCGGGTCGAGCGGCAGGTAGGCGCCGCCGGCATACAGGATCGCCAGCGTCGCCACCACCTGCTCCCAACCACGCTGCATCACCACCGCGACCAGGCGATTGCGCTGCACGCCGCGCGCTTGCAGTTGCGCGGCCAGTTGGCGGGCCTCCTGACGCAGCTGGCCGTAGCTGAGCTCACGGGCACCCAGCACCGCGACGGCTTCTGGCGTGGCCAGGGCCTGGCGCTCGAACAGTGCGTGCATCAACGGCAGGTCTCGTGGCGCCGCTGGCGCTTGCGGCAGGCGCGCCTGGGGCAGCAACTGCGGCGTGCTGGCGGCCCAGGCTTCAGGGGCGAGCAGGCGATCGAGCAGCGCGTTGTAGGCGGCGAACATCTGCCCGACCATGCCTTCGGGGAACAGTGCGTCGATGCTGTCCCAGTTGAACAGCAGGCGGCCTTCGAGCTCGAGCAGGGTGTGGTCGAGCCACACGTGCGGGGTCTGGGTGATGCTGTGTTCCAGCGTCGCGCCCAGGGCGTCGGCCAGGTTGAACTCGGCCAGCTCCGGTGCGGCTTCCGACAGGGTGCTGTTGAACACGATCGGCATCGCCGTCTGCTGCACGCCGCGGGCCTGGGACAATTCGCGCAGCACGCGCACGCCGCTGACCACCGAGTGGTCGATGTCCTGCCACAGGCGTGCCTGCACGGCGCGGGCCTTGTCGGTGAAGCTGGCGGTGCCGTCGATGGCCACCTCCAGCAGCACCAGGGAGGTGAAATCGCCGATGATCGCGTCCACCTGCGGGTGCAACGGCAGGCGGTTGAACAACGGCAGGCTGAGGGTGAAGCGCGGTTGCCGGCTCCACAGCGCCAGCACCTCGCTGAACGCGGTCAGCAGCATCACCGACGGGGTGACGCCGAAGCGCCGGGCCATGGCCTTGAGCTGGGCCCACTGCGGCGCGGGCATGTCGCGATCACGCCGGGTGAAGTGCGGGTTGGCGATGCTTTCCGGCTGGCATACCCGTGGCAGGTCCGGGGCCGGGGCCAGGTGCTCGATGCGCCCGCGCCAGTAGTCCAGGGCCTGCGCGTAGCGCTGGTCGGCGCGCAGCCGGCGCTCGGCCAGCACATAGTCGCGGAAGGTCACGCCCGGCTCGGGCAGCGCCAGCTCGGGGTCGTGATAGAACCCCATCAGCTCGCGGGCGAGGATCTGCGTGCTGGCGGCATCGACCACCAACGCGTCGAGGCTGATATGCAGGTGGCTGATGCCATGGTCGAGCAGCGACACGCTGAAGTCGAACAGCGGCCAGCGGCTGGCGTCGAGCACCTGGTGCGACTGACGCTCGCGGGTGGCCAGCAAGGCCTGCTTGGCCGCTTCTGCACCCAGGCCACGCAGATCGTCCACGGCCATGCTGTAGCGCGGCACCTGCTCCAGCACCTGCTGGGTGCCATCGCCGAGGAACACCACCCGCAGCATGTCGTGGCGCTGGATCATGCGGTTGAGCGCAGCCTCGAAACGCGGCACATCGAACGCCGGTATGCGCAGCTCCTCGTAGCCGTGGGCGCTGACGCCGCCGAGGCTGACGCTGGCTTCGCGGCCGAACCAGTAGGCCTGCTGGATATCGGTGAGCGGGAATGGCGCGTGACGGCTCGCAGGATCGGGCCGCAGTGCCTGAACCTCGGACGCGGCCTGCCCGTGCGCCGTGGCTTTGGCCTGGGCGGCCAGGTCCATCAGCACGGGCGCCTGGAACAGGCTGCTCAGCGACAGCTGCGTGCCCAGGCGCTGGTTGATCGCGTAGACCAGGCGCGTGGCCAGCAGCGAATGCCCGCCCAGGTCGAAGAAGTTGTCATGGATGCCGACCCGCTCGCACTTGAGCACCTCGGCCCAGACCTGCGCCATGCGGCGCTCGGTGTCATCGCGTGGCGCTTCGAAATGCGCCGCGCCGCCGCGCTCGGGTGCCGGCAACGCCTGGCGGTCGAGCTTGCCGTTGCGGGTCAGCGGCAGTTGCTCCAGGCTGACCCAGGCGCTGGGCAGCATGTGCTCGGGCAACTGGCGCTGCAACGCGGCGCGCAGGCTCTGCGGCGTTTGCTCGCCGACCACATAGGCCACCAGGCGTGGGTCGCCGGCGACGTCCTCGCGCAACAGCACGGCAGCGTCGCGCACGCCCGGTTGCTGGCGCAGCAGGCTGTCGATCTCGCCCAGTTCGATACGGAAACCGCGCAGCTTGACCTGCTGGTCCGCCCTGCCCAGGTATTCGAGGTTGCCGTCGGCCTGCCAGCGCGCCAGGTCGCCACTGCGATACATGCGTGCGCCGGGCTCGGCGCCGAACGGGTCGGGCAGGAAGCGCTCGGCACTCGCCGCGCTGCGGTTGAGGTAGCCGCGGGCCAGGCAGGCGCCGGCAATGTACAGCTCGCCGGACACCCCCACCGGCAGCGGATTGAGGTCGCCGTCCAGCACATAGAGCCGCGCATTGGCGATCGGCTTGCCGATCGGCGGCAGTTCCGGCCAGTGTTCAGCCTCGTCGCAGGCGAGGCTGAACTGGCTGACCACATGGGTCTCGGTGGGTCCGTACTGGTTGCGCAGGCGCGCGCCACCCAGCCCGCAGACCAACCGGCGCAGCGCATCGTTGACCTGCAGCGCCTCGCCAGCGGTGACGATCTCGCACCCACCAGCCGGCACGGGAGCGCCGGCCTCGGTCAGCGCGGCCAGCTGTTGCAGCACAGCGAACGGCAGGAAGGCACGCCCCGCCTCCTGGGCCATCAGGGTCGGGCGCAGGGCGGCCAGGTCCTTGCGCCCGGCTTCGCTCATCAGCAGCAGGGTGCCGCCCTGGCACAGGGTGCTGCAGATCTCCTGGAACGACACGTCGAAGTTCAGCGAGGCGAACTGCAGCACCCGGCGCGGCGCCGGGTCGTCGTCCAGTTGCCAGGCGATCAGGTTGTCCAGGGCGCGGCGGCTATGGGCCACGCCCTTGGGCCGCCCGGTCGAACCGGAGGTGTACAGCACATAACCGAGGTTCGCCGGGCTGACCACCACCTGCGGATCGCTGGCCGGGCAGCCGGCCCAGCGGGCCGCGTCGCGGTCCAGGCACAGCAGCTCGACCGCCTGCGGCAGGCCTGGGCACAGTGAGGCCTGGGTCAACAGCAGGCTTGGCGCGGCGTCGGCGAGCATGAAGGCCAGACGCTCGGCCGGATAGGCCGGATCGAACGGCACATAGGCCGCGCCCGCCTTGAGGATCGCCAGCAGGCCGACCACCATCTGCGCCGAGCGCTCCAGGCACAGGCCGACCCGCTGCTCGGGGCCGACGCCCTGGGCGATCAGGTGGTGGGCCAGGCGGTTGGCCGCGCGGTTCAATTCGGCGTAGCTCAGGGACTGCCCGTCAGCGACCAGCGCCACGGCACCCGGCTCGCGCCGGGCCATTGCCTCCAGGCGCGCCATGCAGCCCGGCTGGCTGACGGTGTCGCGGGCCGTGCGGTTGAAGGCCTCCAGGACCTGCCCGCGCTCAGCGCCGTCCACCAGCTCGAGCGTGGCGATCGACTGCGCGGGTTCATCGACCATGGCCTGCAACAGGCGGCGCAGGTATTCGCCGAAGCGCGCCACGGTAGCGGGCTCGAACAACCCGCTGGCGTACTCCAGGCCGCCGACGATCTCCCCATCGCGCTCGCTCAACGCCAGTTGCAGGTCGAACTTGGCCACCCGCTGGCGCGCCGGCACGGTGCTGACTTCAAGGCCCGGCAAGGCCAGGGTCTGGCCCTGGTCCTGCTCCCAGGCGAACAGCACCTGGAACAACGGGCTGTAGGCCAGGCTGCGCGACGGGTTGAGCAGTTCCACCACCTGTTCGAAGGGCAGGTCCTGGTGGGCCTGGGCCTGCAACGTCAGCTGGCGGACCTGGCGCAGCCATTGCGTCAGTGAAGGGGCGCCGCTGCGGGTAACGCGCAAGGCCAGGGTGTTGACGAAGAAGCCGATCAGCCCGTCCAGCGCCGGGTCCGGGCGGTTGGCCGAGGGTACGCCGATGACCACGTCGTCCTGGCCGGACAGGCGCATCAGCAGCAGCGACCAGGCGCCCAGCAGGGCCATGAACAGCGTGGTGCCCTGGGCGGCGCACAGTGCCTTCAGGCGTGCGGTCAGGGCGCGGTCCAGCACCAGCGGCACGTAGCCGCCGCGATAGTCCTGCACGGCCGGGCGCGGGTGGTCGGTCGGCAGCGTCAACAGCGCCGGCGCGCCTTCCAGCGCCTGTCGCCAGTAGCGGCGTTGGCAGTCCAGGCGCTCGCCGGCGAGCCACTGCCGGTGCCAGGCGGCATAGTCCACGTATTGCACCGCCAGCGCAGGCAACAGGGCCTCGCGGCCTTGCACGGCGGCGCCATATAGCGCCTCCAGGTCACGGGTCAGCACGCCTACCGACCAACCATCGGAGATGATGTGATGCTGGGTCAGCAGCAGCACATGCTCGTCCACCGCCAGGCGTACCAGGCAGGCACGCATCAGTGGCCCTTGGGTCAGGTCGAAGGGCCTTGCGCCCTCCTCTTCGATCAACGCCTCCAGGCGCGACTGCGCATCAGGCAGGCCGTACAGGTCGACCTGGCTGAAAGCCATGCCCTGGTCCGCGGTACCGATGAGCTGGCGACCCTCGCCCTCGATGCTGGCGAAGGTGGTGCGCAGTGCTTCGTGGCGGGCCACCAGGCGGTCCAGGCTCGCGACCAGTGCCGTCACCTGCAACGGGCCCTTGATGCACAGGTTCAGCGGCATGTGGTAGGCGGCATTGCCGCCCTCCAGCTGGGCCAGAAACCACAAGCGCTGCTGGGCCGACGACAACGTTTGCGCGCCGGATCGTTCGATCGCGATGATCGGCATGCGTGCCTCGTCCCGGCTGGCCTGGAGATGCTCGGCGAAGTCCTTGAGCCGCGGGTTTTCGAACAGCAGCGCCGGCGCCACTTCGCGGGCCAGGTCCTGGCGCACCCTGGCCAGGACGCGCATGACCAGCAGCGAATGGCCGCCAAGGGCGAAAAAGTGGTCGTCGCGCCCAACCCGCGCCAGGCCCAGTACCTCGGCCCAGATGGCCGCCAAGGTGGTTTCCAGCGTGCCCTGCGGCGCCTGGTAGTGGGCTTGCTCGAAGTCACCGGCCTGCGGTGCGGGCAGGCCGCTGCGGTCGAACTTGCCATTGGCGGTCAGGGGCAAGGCCGGCATGGCCACGTAGGCGCTCGGCAGCATGTAGTCCGGCAGATGCGCACCCAGCTGTTCGCGCAGGACCGCCGGGGTCAAGCCGGCGCCCGGCTGCTCGGCGTAGTAGGCCACCAGCCGTGGCTCGCCCGGTGGGTCCTGGCGCAGCAGTACCAGGCTTTGCCGCACGCCGGGCACTTGCGCCAGGCGTGCCTCGATTTCGCCCAGCTCCAGGCGCAGGCCGCGCAGCTTGGCCTGCTGGTCGCCGCGGCCAAGAAACTCGAGCTGGCCATCGGCGTTCAGGCGCGCCAGGTCGCCGGTGCGGTACAGGCGCTCACCTGCCACATAGGGGTTGTCGATGAAGCGTTCGGCGCTCAACTGCGGCAGATTCAGATAGCCGCGCGCGACACCGACGCCGCCGAGGTACAACTCCCCCTCCTCGCTCGCCTGCCCCTGCGCGTCGAGCAGGTAGACGCGGCAGTTGGCCAACGGTCGACCGATAGGCAGCACGGCCTCGGCGCTATCGAGCGCCGGTACTTCGTGGCAGGTACTGTCGATACTGGCCTCGGTCACGCCGTAGGCCTGCACGATCCGCACCCGATCGCCGCACAGGCGGCGCAGCTGGCGGGCACTGTGGGCGGTCCAGACGTCCGAGCCGCACACCACGGTGCGCAGGAACGACAGGTCGCGACCGTTCGCCTCGGCCCAGTCCATCAGCGGGTTGAGCACCGCCGGCACGAAGTCGCCGAAGCCTACCTGCGCTTCGCTCAGCAGGCGGTACAGCGCGGGCGGGTCCATCAGCGTGTCACGCGGACACAGCACCAGGGTGCCGCCAAAGCCCAGCGCGCGGATCAGGTCGGCGCTGAACACGTCGAACGAAAAACCGGCCATCTGCAGGTGATTAAGCGGCGCCTGCAGGGCATAGAAGCGGCCCCAGGCGGCGCTCAACGCAACCAGGCCACGATGCTCGACCATCACCCCCTTGGGGGTGCCGGTGGAGCCGGAGGTATAGATCACATACGCCAGGTGACGGGGCGTCAGGCCGATCGCCTGCGGGTCGGGATCAAAGGCCGGCTGGTCGGCCCAGGCGTGCTCCTCGTCCAGGTTGAGCACCACCGCCGCCTGCTCCAGGCCAGCGAGCAACGCCAGTGCCCGGCCGTGGCCAAGCAGCACCGCCGGCGCGCTGTCGGCCAGCATGTGCGCCAGGCGCGCCTGCGGGTAGGCGGGGTCCAGCGGCACGTAGGCGCCCCCGGCCTTGAGCACCGCGAGCACGGCCACCAGCATGTCCAGCGATCGCTCGACGCACAGGCCGACCCGCACGTCCGGGCCGACACCCTGGGCACGCAGGTGATGGGCCAGACGGTTGGCCCTGGCATTGAGCTCGCCATAGCTCAGCGCATCCTCGCCATAGCGCGCGGCGATGGCTTGCGGCGCCCGCCGTACCTGCGCTTCGAACAGGCCATGCACGCACTGGTCGCTGTCGAACGGTGCGTCGTGGTGCCAGTTATCGGGTAAAACAGCGGCTTGCGCGCCGGCCATGCCGCGCGTGGAGGGGGTGTCGAACATCGGGCTGCCATCCGTGAGTATTGTTTTTATTCGCTGCGCGCAGGACGACGGGCGTCCTGCCGGTCGGGTCGGTCATTAGGGGGAAATCAGGGGCCAGGCGCGGCGCGGGCGCGCGCAGCAGTGAGGCGCACAGCGTGCGACCGGGGGATGGCGCACGTGGAGGGACATGTGGCGAACACGGGCGCATGGCCCGTCATATCGACGATTCCAGACTGCGTGACCAATTGAAACCTCACCATCCTTATGGGGGCATGCAAGGGCCACGAGCGTTGAGCCTGGGTGGTCCCTTCGGCTGCGGTACCGATGACCTGTGGGCCGTCGGCTTTCCAGTTGCGCCGGGCTCCTGGCCCCGGGCGCTGGCAGATGATAACCATGAGGGTCCACAGCTAGGCAACAAAAACAGAAAGTTTAATGCTTGTGTGTTTACCTGGCGGCCTTCCTACTTCCCGGTCAGGCCGCCAGGCCCCCTTCACTGCGCAGGCGCCACCGTCGGCGGTGGCTCGTTGGTCACCCGCAGGATCCCCCACAGCCCCGAGGCATTGCCGTACGCCGCATAGTCGCGGAACAGGTAGTCCCCCGGCACGGCGTTGGCGCCCCCGGCACTGGGCAGCATGAAGCTGAAGTGCGCCGCCGGCAGCACGCTTTCCTGCGCGCCCACATACATCGCCATCGGGTTGTAGCCGTAGCGCACCGAGCCGATGCCCGGCAGGCCCATGGGGTAGCCGTTCACGTCGTTCTTCTCGGGCTGGTAGTTGTGCAGCGGCCACAGGTGCCCATCGAGCTGGTAGGTGATGCCGCGGCTACCACCGCTGGGCATCAGTACGTGGCTGCGCGCCGGCTGGCCGGGCTTGGCCCAGAGCACCGGGGTCTGCGGATCGCCGCCGACCAGGGCATTGCTGTAGGCCATGTGGGCATTGGGCACATCGGCGAAGCCAAAGCCATCGGCATGGCCGAACGGCGCGTCCGGCGCCAGGCCGAAGCGTAGCCACAGCGGTTCGGTCTTGTAGTTCATCGCCATGTTGCCGTTGTCCTTCGGATCGCCGGGCACGCCGTTGCCCTCGGTGGCGATGCCCTCCACCGGCCGGCCATCGGCCCAGCGCATGTTCAGCGAGCGCTGCCACACGGTGACGAAGTCGCGGTAGTCGGGCTGGCCGCTGACCTTCACCGTGGCCTGGGCGCGGCTGGCGGTGTCCTCTGTCCAGGTCGCGCTCTGCGGCAGCACGCTCATGGCGCCCACCAGGCCTTTCTGCGGCTGCTTGATGACATCCGCCGGGGTCAGGTTGAGGCCGCCGAACTCGATGGCCGTGGTGTTGATGTTGTCCACGGTACGGCCCAGTTGCAGCACCGGCTTGCCTTCACGCTCCAGGTGCCCGGCGTAGTACTGGTACACCCGGTTCGGGTAGGCGCCGCTGCTGCCGGTGCGCGGCGGCACGGTCTGCACCGGGTTGAGGCCAACGTTGACGCCGTCCGACTTGGTGATGTCGTATGCCAGCAGCTGCGCATGCAGGCCGACGTGGCTGGACGGGCGCATCAGGTTGTTGTTGAACGCCGTGGAACCCTCGCCGCCGGCGCGGTCGCGCTTGACCACGTTCTGCATCACCGCGCTGCTGGGCAGGTCGGGCATCATCAGCGGCAGGCGGTTCTCCAGGGTGATGCTGATGCAGTCGCCGGCGTTGGCGCGCAGCACCAGCGGCTCGACCGGCACGCCGGCCTTGAGCTTGCCGGTGCTCGCGTCGAGGTCGGCCTTGCGCACGTAGAGCACCGCGGTCGGGTCATGCAGCGGCGAACTGTGCCCGCCCACGGTGAAGGTCGCGCCATCCTCCTCGTCGGTGACCGTGGCCATGGGGATATCGACCTTGCGGCTGTTGAACACCAGGGTGCCGCCATTGGCCTTGAGCGCGCCACCGACGTGCTGGCCGATGCCGGCCGGGTCATTGATGCTGACCCCGTAGCGGTTCTCGAGAATGTCGTTGGCCAGGGCCGCGACGATCTCGTAGCTGCGCTTGACCGTCGGCCGCGTGCCGATGCCATTGGCGTTGGCCGTGGTCTTCGGACAGATGCCGTCGAAATTGACGGTATTGCGCATGGCCACCGGCTGCGGATTGTTCGGCAGGGCGAACAGGTCGGCGCGTTGCGCGGTGTAGTTGCGCATGATGCCCCAGATGCCGTTCCAGTAGCCTTCCAGCGCCGCGTCCAGCGAGTACAGGTAGTCGCCGTTGGTGGCGGCGGAGCTGGAAATCATCGACACCGGCGCCATGAAGCCGAGCTGCTCGGAGATGCCCACCATCTGCGACGACTTCCACCCCGAGTTGGAGCTGTTGCCGAAGCCTGAGCCGTTCTGCAGCCATTTCACGCCGTGCAGGGTGACGTTGTGTTCCTCCTCATGACCACCGGCATGCATGCGCAGGCGCACGTTGTCACCGGAATAGGTGCGCAGCAGCGGTGTGAACGGGTCACCCGGCTCGCTGCCCTTGTTGACGTGCGGCGGGAACAGCGTGGTGCCGCCGGTGGGGCCGGTGGCCTGGGTGATCGCCGAAGGCGCCAGGTTCATCGCCGGGATGGCGCGGTCGGTGCGGCTCTGCATGGCGTAGGCCAGGTCGCCGCCGAGGCCGTCGGCCTGCATGCCACGCTTGCCGTCCGGGCCGACCTTGTTCGGGTCGAATACGCGCAGGGCCAGCGGTTCGTTGCGGTAGTTGACGACGAACATACCGGGGTCATCCACCGAGATCGCCTGCGGGCATGGCCGGGTCGGGCAGCCCGGGCTCAGCCCGCCACGGGATTCGACCACCGACTCGAGCAGCGTCGAGGCTTTTTGCCGCACGGGCGGGTTGATGGCGTAGCGGAAGCTGTCGGCGGTGGCCGGATAGGCCTGGCCGTCCGGCACGCCGTTGGGGCCGGCGCCGACATACACGCCGGCTTCATAGGCATGCTGGAAGTCGCTGTACTCGAGGAAGAACTCGCGGTAGCTGTCGTTCTTGCCATCGCCGTCGTGGTCGCCGGTCTGGATCACCGCCTGCCACGAGGTCGGGCCGCCATCCTGGCGGGTCGCCGGGTTGTACAGCTGTTCGCCAGTCTCGGCGTGGTACCAGGTAGAGCCTGCGGGCTCGGCCAGCACAGTGGCGTACAGCCCGAGCTGCTGGTGGGTCGATGGGCCGAGGTGGTCATGGGTGAAGATGGTGCCCAGGCCACGGTCGACGTTGTGCACGTTCACCAGCGGGTCGGCAAACCAGCGTTGCATGGCGCTGCGCGCGCCGAGCCAGTCGGCCCGGCCGAAGCGTCCGAAGTACGGATGCTGCTTGGCTTTCGGGCAGGCGGCGGTGCCGTCGCGGGTATCGCCTTCGGTGCAGTTGTTGAAGCTGCGAATGGCATGCACGCGCTCGACCACGCTGCCGGGCGAGAGGATGCCGTCCTCGTAGTTCCAGCCGTTGGCCGAGCCATCGGCGGCGGTCAGGTCCCATTTGGGCAGGTGGATATGCTGGCCGATCACGTCGGTCGGGGTGCGTACCTGGTAGTCGTCCATCTCGTAGAACGACGGGATCAGGTTGGTGTGCACGTACTGGGTGCAGTCGAAGGTGTTCATGCGCATCACCAAGGGCTCTGGTGGGCGCTGCTTGGTGATCACCGGCCAGGCGTCTTCCCACAGGGCGAGGATGCGCGCCTGCGGGAAGTGGTAGCCGACCTTGTTGTACACCGCGTCGAACTGGATGTTCGCCGCCTTGTACATACGCGGCCGGTCGGCGGTGAAGGTGGACGAACCGCGGAAACTCATGCCGGTGAGGTTTTCGCCGCTGAAGAACTCGCCGACGCCCGAAGACTGGGTCAGGCGCTTGCCACGGTCGTCCATGCACGGCTCATAGTACGGCGCGCCCGCCGTCGGCAAGGCGCCGTTGGTGCGGAAGGCCTTGGCCACCGGCGCGCCGCCGGGGATCAGGGCGAAGCTTTGGTGCTCGGCCTTGGCGTGGAACTGCATGGCCGCCTGTTCGACCTCGGTGCCCTCTTCGGGCAGGTAAATCGGCTTGGCCTTGTGCACCACCTTGGAGAAGTCCAGCTTGGTGGTGGTGGTCACGGCGTCGCCACCGGCAGACACGCCGTCGAGGGTGTGCCGGCCAAGGCCGCCGTCCCAACCGTCGACCTGGTTGGGGTCGAGGTTGGCCCACAGCGCCTTGCCGCTGTCCTTGAGCTGCCGGGCCAGGGCCGGGTCGAGCATGTCCAGCGGCGGGGTCGGCGGACGCTGGCCGACGCTGCTTTCCATGCCGCCGATCCAGAACGGGTAGCCGGGGTTTTTCAGGCTGCCGTCAGCGTTGCGGTTGGTCTCGCTGCGATCGACCAACGCGAGGGAGCCAACCGCACGCGGCGTGGCGGGCTCGTCGGGGTGATCGTCGCCCTCCTCTTCTTCGTCATCGCCATGTTCGGCGACCAGGGTCTCGGCCAGCTTGGGCACCACCGTGACCTTGCCCGGCATCGGCGCCATGGCCTTGCCCGGCAACGGCACGATGGCCGGGATCGGCGTGCCGGCGATGATCTCGCCGTCGGGCAGCGCCCGGGCACCCGGGGCGGGTTTGCCATTGCGCAGGGCGAACGGCGTGGTGTGGAAGCCGTTCTCGCCCTCGCCGCTGACCGCCAGGCGCGTGCCCGGCTCGAACACATCATGTACCCGCCACATGGCCCACATGCCCTGGGCGAAGTGCGGATAGAAATGGCAATGGTAGATGGCGTCGCCGGCGACCCGGTTGCGGTTGCCGGAGCCGCCGTTGGCGATTTCGTATGTGTAGCCCACGCCCGGGCCGATGCCTTGGGCGTCGATATAGTCGGAGTTGTCATCGTTGGGGTTGAACAGCCACTGGTGCCCGTGCAGGTGGAAGATGTGCTGCTCGTGGCCATTGTGGGTGTTGCGGAACTTGGTGAAGTCACCGATGTAGCTATGGTGCACGTTGGCCGGTTCCGCCGGGTACAGGGCCATGGTCGCCTTGACCCCGGTGGCGCTGGCCGGCGGCGTTTCGCCCGGGCGGATGTTCTCCAGCCCGACGTTGGCCGGGATATCCACCAGGGTGCCGATATCACCGACAGTGTGGGCACTGAGGAAGAATTCCTCGTAGGCGCACGACAGGCAGTCGTGCATCGGCCCCACGCCGAGACGGTTGGCCACCACCTCGGCGCCCATGCCGCCGGAGCCGTAGTTGATCATGAACGAGTCGCGGGTCGGCTCCAGCACGTGGCCCATGACCGGGTCGGCCCAGTAACCGGGGAAGGCCTGGGTGGCGGCGACCTCGTCGGCGAACTGCGAGGCGAAGTCGCGGAAGGCTTCCAGGCGATTGGGCAGCGCCGGGTTGCGCTTGCCGACGCTTTCCAGCGGATAGGTGCTGGCAGGGAAGCTGCCGTCGGGGTTGGGCCCCATGACGATGGCGTCGGTCTCGCTGCTCTGGATCTCGTGGCCGTCGACCATGGCAATGATCGGCTTGCCGGCCTTGCCCTCGGCGATCCACGGCTCGACGTTGGGGTAGCGTGCCTGGTAGTCGATGACCGGCTGACCGGTGGCCGTGCGGCCGGTGGTGGCCAGGCGCATCTCTTCCTCGGTCAGGGTGTTGCGGTAGGTGCGCCCGGCCTTGGGCACCACCACCACCTGGCCGAACAGGCCGTTGGCGACGTTACCGCCGCCGCCCTGCCCGCCGAAGGTCGCACCCAGGCTGGTAACGGCGAAGGCGCCTTCGCGCTCGGCGTACAGGGTGTAGCTGCGGGTGCCGCCCGGGGCGACCAGGAAGTTGCCGTTGCGCCCGGTGTTGGCGGCGATGTCGCCGATGCTGTTGACCGCCTGCAGGCCATTGACCTGGAAACCCACATGGCGATCGGTGACCTGCTCGTCGGCGACGAAGTGCTCGTTGCCCTCGTTCTCAACCTCGGCGCCCTCTTCTTCCTCGCCTTCGACTTCGTTCTCGTCGTGATCGATGCCGTGCTTGTTGGGGTTGGCCTGGTAGGCCAGCAGGTTGCTCAGGTTGACTGTCAGGCAGTCCCCCGCCGCCACCCGCAGCACGATCGGCCGCGGACGCTTGTCCGGGCGCAGGGTGACCTTGCCCGGCACCGCCGCACCGCCCTTGCTCAGGGGCACACGGTGCTCGTCCACCACGTCCTGGCGCAGGGCGAACATCATGCCGTTGGCGTTCTGCGCGCCGAGGCGGTTGAACATCAGTGGCTGATCCAGCGCCACCACGTTGGCCACCAGCGTGCGCTGGCACTGCACGGCGGCCTCGCTGGAGACCTGCCAGCCCAGCAGGGCCAGCAGGAAGGTGGAAAGGACCGGGCCTTTGCGAGGGGTCGACATGGGGCACCTCCGGGGACACAGGGATACTGCGGGGAGGTGAGCAAGGCTTATGCCATGAATTTAGTCGTTGTTAATCAGATGCTTGCAAGATGGAGAAGGATGAACTGGGCGTTTTCCCCCTTAATTGGGGGGCCGTATGGGAGCACAGACTGAAGGGCTGAAGCCGGGTCAATCGCCTCGATAGCATTTAGTGATTGAACGCCAATGCAAAGGTGCAGTAAGCTCGGTCCCAATCACTGGAGAGCAACATGTCGAAACAAACCCGCAACCACGCCAACCACACCGGTCGCTCCGCGCACCGCGTGCTGGCCGTTGCCGGTCGTAACGCCGTTGCCAGCTTTTATTTTGGGTATTGGTTTAGCCACTAGGCGCCGATTACCCATCCGGCGCCCACCTTCGAGGGGCCGCCGAACATGAGAATACTCAAACCCCCGGTCGGCTCCCCGACCGGGGGTTTTGCTTTTCCGGGCCCACGAAACATACCGATTACCTTGAGGACAGCGTCATGAACCACACCACCTACTACCGCACCTATGCATGGCGATTTAGCCAGTTCCGTTCGGGCCAGCCTGCCGCCTCCGTTCGGTCGATTTCCGGTGGCAATGCCGCACAGACACCCCATTTGACGATCAGTCGAACACCTCGATAGGGCCGACCGCGCGGGCCAGAACCCGCCGTCCGCCCAGGGAAAAAACGCCATGCAAGCCTCGAATCTCGCCCTGCCCCTGACCCAGCCGCACGCTGCCAACACCACCGTCAGCCAGCGCCTGCCCAGCCCGCACCTGCTCAAACAGCAGATGCCGCTGTCCAGCGAACTCACCCAGCAAGTCCATGCCCAGCGCCAGGCGATCCGCGCCATTCTCGAAGGCCGCGACGAACGCCTGCTGGTGGTGGTCGGCCCCTGCTCGATCCATGACCCGCGCTCTGCCCTCGAGTACGCCGACCGCCTGGCCGCGCTCAGCCGCGAGGTCGACGACAAGCTGCTGCTGGTGATGCGCGCCTACGTGGAAAAACCGCGCACCACCGTGGGCTGGAAAGGCCTGGCCTACGATCCGCACCTCGACGGCAGCGATGACATGCACGCCGGTATCGCCCTGTCCCGTGGCCTGATGCTGGGCATGCTCGAACGCGGCCTGCCGATCGCCACCGAGCTGCTGCAGCCGATGGCCGCCGGCTACTTCGACGACCTGCTGGGCTGGGCCGCCATCGGCGCGCGCACCACCGAGTCGCAGATTCACCGCGAGATGGTCAGTGGACTGGAGCTGCCGGTCGGTTTCAAGAACGGTACCGACGGCGGTATCGGCATCGCCTGCGACGCCATGCGCAGCGCCGCCCACCCGCACCGTCACTTCGGCATGGACACGCAGGGGCATCCGGCGATCATCGAGACCCTGGGCAACCCCGACACCCACCTGGTGCTGCGCGGCGGGCACAAGGGCCCGAACTACGACGCCCAGAGCGTCGCCCTGGCGCGCCAGGGCCTGGCCAAGGCAGGTCTGGCGCCACGCATCATGGTCGACTGCAGCCACGCCAACAGCGGCAAGGACCCGGCGCGCCAGCCGGCGGTGTTCGAGGACGTGCTGGCCCAGCGCCTGGGCGGTGACCGCTCGCTGGTCGGGGTGATGCTCGAGGGCCACCTGTTCGACGGCTGCCAGGCCCTGGGCAAGGGCGCGCTGAAGTACGGCGTGTCGATTACCGACGGCTGCCTGGGCTGGGACGCCACCGAGGCGCTGCTATGCGACGCCGCCGCACGCCTGTGAGTCTCTGCGGCAAGCCTGGCGAGACAGGTCACGAACAAGTGCGCTAGGCTTGCCTTTTCGAACCCAAGGAGCAGTACCCATGGCCAAAGCCACCGCCCGCCACATCCTGGTTGCCAGCGAAGACAAGTGCAACGAACTCAAAGCGCAGATCGAAGGCGGCGCCGACTTCGCCGAAGTCGCCAAGGCCAACTCCACCTGCCCATCCAGCCGCCAGGGCGGCGACCTGGGCTCGTTCGGCCCGGGCCAGATGGTTCGCGAGTTCGATACCGTGGTCTTCAGCGCGCCGCTGAACGTCGTCCAGGGTCCGGTGAAGACCCAATTCGGCTACCACCTGCTGGAAGTGACCAGCCGCCAGGACTGATCCGGCATTGCCGTGCTCGTTCCTGTAGGAGCGAACGTTGTGGGGGCGGGCTTGCCCCGCTCCCACAAAAGCCGTTTCGACATGATCATGCGCTGTGTGGTTGCAAGTTGCGTGTGCCTGATCCTGCCGTTTTCACTACAGGCCGCCCCCACCCACGCCCTCACCGTCTACGGTGAAGCCCCCCGCTATCCCGCGAACTTCCACCACTTCGACTACGTCAACCCTGGCGCCCCCAAGGGCGGCAGCCTGCGCCGCTCGGCCATCGAGATCGGCCAGTTCGACCATATCCTGCCCTATATCGACAAAGGCATCGGCGTCAGCCAGGTAGACGGCTGGCTGTACGCGCCGCTGGCCATGCGTTCGCTCGACGAGCCCTACACCGTCTACGGCCTGATCGCCCAGCGCCTGGAGCGTGGCCCCGACGACGCCTGGTTGCGCTTCTACCTCGACCCGCGCGCCACCTTCGCCGACGGCAAGCCAGTGCGCGCCGAGGACGTACGCTTCAGCTACGGCCTGCTGATGAGCCAGGGCAGCCTCAAGTTCCGCACCCAGTTTGCCGATGTCGCCGAGGTCACCGTCGAAGGCCCACGCCAGGTGCGCTTCGACTTCAAGCAGCCCCATGGCCGCACCCTGCCGCTGGAGCTGGCCGGCCTGCCGGTGCTGCCCGAGCATGACTGGCACAAGCGCGACTTCGCCAACGGCGCCGGCTTCGACAAGCCCGTGGGCAGCGGCCCTTATCGCATCGGCAGGATCGACAACGGCCGCAGCATCACCTTCGAGCGCGATACGAACTGGTGGGCGCGGGACCTGCCGGTCGCCCGCGGGCTGTACAACTTCGCCCGCATTGGCGTCGAATTCTTCGGCGACACCGAAGTGGCCCGCCAGGTACTCAAGGGCGGTGGCTACGACTACAACCGCGAGTACTCCGCCACCGCCTACACCCTCGGCTACAACGGCGCGGCGCTGGATGACGGGCGCCTGCGCCGCGCCCACCTGGGCCCGGCCAAGCCGCAGATCGCCCAGGGCTTCGTGTTCAACCTGGACCAGCCGCAGTTCAAGGACCGCCGCGTGCGCCAGGCCCTGGCCATGCTCTGGGACTTCGAGTGGAGCAACCGGCAGATGATGCGCAACATGTACATCCGCCAACAGAGCCTGTACGCCAACACGCCACTGGCTGCCCGCGCCCTGCCCGACGCCGAAGAGCTCAAGCTGCTCGAGCCGCTGCGCGGCCAGGTGCCGGATGAAGTGTTCAGCCAGGTGTTCAGTGCACCGGTCACCGACGGCTCCGGCATCATCCGCCAGCAGCAGCTGCAGGCGCTGGCCTTGCTGCAGGACGCCGGCTGGCATCCCCAGGGCGATCGCCTGGTCAACGCCCAGGGCCAGCCGCTGAGCTTCACCTTCCTCAATGGCCAGTCGGGCCTGGAGCGCCTGCTGCTGCCGTGGAAGCGCAACCTGGCGCAGATCGGCGTGGAGCTGAACATCCGCAACGTCGACGCCGCCCAGTACGTCAACCGTGTGATGGCCCGCGACTACGACATGATCGTCACCGGCTACCCGGTGACCCTGTCGCCGGGCAGCGAGCAGTACAACTACTTCGGCTCTGCCGCAGCCAACGACCCCGGTTCGAACAACCTGATGGTGCTCAAGGACCCGGCGGTGGACCGCCTGCTCGACGGCCTGGTGCGCGCCAACAGCCAGGCCGACATGCTGCGCCACGCCCGCGCCCTGGACCGGGTGCTGCAATGGAACTACTACTGGATCCCCAACTACTACCCGCCTGGCAGCTCGACGGTGTGGTGGAACCGCTTCGGCCTGCCCAAGGTGCAGGCGGCCTATGACGAAGGCCTGGACACCTGGTGGGAAGTCAGCCCACGGGCACTGACCACCCAACAGATGGCCGAGCGCCTGGGGAAAGGGCCATGACCACCTACATCCTGCGCCGCCTGCTGCTGATCATCCCCACCCTGCTGGCGATCCTGCTGGTGAACTTCGCCATCGTCCAGGCCGCGCCCGGCGGGCCGGTGGAACAGGCCGTGGCGCGCCTGCAGGGTATCGGCGGCGGCGCGCCTGGTGCACGGGTCGAGGCGGTGCAAGGCGGGTCCCGCGCCACCCGTGGCCTGGACCCCAAGCTGATCGAGGAAATCAAGCGCCAGTACGGCTTCGACAAGTCCGCGCCCGAACGGCTATGGCTGATGCTCGGCCAATATGCGCGGCTGGACTTCGGCCAGAGCTTCTTCCGCGGTGCCAAGGTCACCGATTTGATCGTGCAGAAACTGCCGGTGACCCTGTCGCTTGGCTTCTGGGCCACGCTGATCACCTATCTGGTGTCGATTCCGCTGGGCATCCGCAAGGCGGTGCGTCATGGCAGCCGCTTCGATGCCTGGAGCAGCGCGCTGATCGTGATCGGCTACGCCCTGCCCTCGTTCCTGTTCGCCCTGCTGCTGATCGTACTGTTCGCTGGCGGCACCTCGCTCAACTGGTTCCCGGTGCGCGGCCTGGTCTCCGACGATTTCGACCAGCTCAGCCTGCTGGGCAAGGTCGCCGACTACTTCTGGCACCTGGTGCTGCCGGTCGGCGCCCTGGTGATCGGCGGCTTCGCCACCCTGACCCTGCTGACCAAGAACGCCTTCCTCGACGAGATCGCCCGCCAGTACGTGGTCACTGCCCGCGCCAAGGGCCTGAGCGAACGGCGCGTGTTATACGGCCATGTGCTGCGCAACGCCATGTTGCTGGTGGTCGCCGGACTGCCCCAGGCGCTGATCACGGTGTTTTTCGCCGGTTCCCTGCTGATCGAGGTGATCTTCTCCCTCGATGGCCTCGGGCGCATGAGCTACGAGGCGGCGGTGTCGCGGGACTACCCGGTGGTGTTTGGCACCCTGTTCATCTTTACCCTGGCCGGGCTGTTGATCCGCCTGCTGGGCGACCTGTGCTACACGGTGCTCGACCCGCGCATCGACTTCGACGCGAGGGGCCGCTGATGTTCTCGCCCATCGCCCGACGCCGGCTGCGCCGCTTTCGCGACAACCGCCGCGGCTGGATCTCGCTGTGGCTGTTCGCCGGGCTGTTGCTGCTGAGCCTGGGGGCGGAACTGGTGGCCAATGACAAGCCCTTGCTGCTCGGCTACCAGGGCGAGCTGTATACCCCGGCGCTCAAGCGTTACACCGAGCAGCAGTTCGGTGGGCAACTGCCGTTCCAGCCCGACTACCGCAGCCAGTATGTGCGTCAGCTGATCGAGGGCCAGGGCGGCTGGATGCTCTTCGCGCCGATCCCGTTCAGCGCCGACACGCCCAACTACGACCTGCAGGTGCCCACCCCCAGCCCGCCCAGCACGAGCAACTGGCTGGGTACCGACGACCAGGGCCGCGACGTGCTGGCGCGGGTGCTGTACGGCACGCGGGTCTCGCTGCTGTTCGCCTTCGCCCTGACCCTGCTCAGCGTGCTGATCGGCGTCACGGCCGGCGCCCTGCAGGGCTACCACGGCGGCTGGGTCGACCTGCTCGGCCAGCGTCTGCTGGAGGTGTGGTCGGGGTTGCCGGTGCTGTACCTGCTGATCATCCTGTCGGGGTTCGTCGAGCCGGATTTCTGGTGGTTGCTGGGGATCATGGCGCTGTTCTCCTGGCTGACCCTGGTGGATGTGGTGCGCGCCGAGTTCCTTCGTGGGCGCAACCTGGAATACGTCAAGGCCGCCCGCGCACTGGGGCTTACCGACACCCAGGTGATGCTGCGGCATATCCTGCCCAACGCCCTCAACGCGACCCTGACCTACGTGCCGTTCATGCTCACCGGGGCGATCACCACCCTGACCGCGCTGGACTTCCTCGGCTTCGGCATGCCCGCCGGCAGCGCCTCGCTGGGCGAGCTGGTGACCCAGGGCAAGCAGCACCTCGAGGCGCCGTGGCTGGGCTTCACCGCATTCTTTGCCCTGGCGCTGATCCTGTCGTTGCTGGTATTCATCGGCGATGCGCTGCGCGAGGCATTCGACCCGCGCCGGTGATCGCTTGTACCGGCCTCATCGCCGGCAAGCCGGCTCCCACAGGGTTCGCGCTATCTCTGTGGGAGCCGGCTTGCCGGCGATGAGGCCTTCACGTCCAACCCAAGGCCAATGCATGCACGACAACCTCAAGGACTACCCCCAGGTCCGCCAACTGGCCATCCGCTCGCTGTTCGAGATCATCGAGCAGTCCAGCGAAGGCACGGTGATCGTCGACCGCCAGGCGCGCATCGTCTGGATGAACGAGCGCTATGCCCGCCGCTTCGGCCTGGAGGACGCCGCCAGCGCCATCGGCAAACCGTGCGAGACGGTGATCCCCGGCAGCCTGATGCGTGAGGTGGTGAGCAACGGCAAGCCGATCCTGCTGGATATGCTCGACACGCCAAACGAACCGCTGGTGGTGATGCGCCTGCCGATCCACGACGACCAGGGCACGCTGATCGGCGCCATCGGCTTCGCCCTGTTCGACGAACTGCGCAGCCTGTCGCCGCTGCTCAAGCGCTACGCCAGCATGCAGCAGGAGCTGGCTTCGACCCGCTCGCAGCTGCGCGCGCGCCAGGCCCGCTACAGCTTCGCCCAGTTCGTCGGCAGCAGCCCCGCCTGCCTCGAGGCCAAGCGCCGCGCCCGGCGTGGAGCCGGCAGCGACTCACCGGTGCTGCTACTGGGCGAGACCGGCACCGGCAAGGAACTGCTGGCCCACGCCATCCATGCCGCCTCGGCCCGCGCGCACAAGGCCTTTGTCAGCATCAACAGCGCGGCGATCCCCGAGGCATTGCTCGAAGCCGAGTTCTTCGGCACCGCCCCGGGCGCCTTCACCGGCGCCGACCGCAAGGGGCGCAGCGGCAAGCTGCAACTGGCCGAGGGCGGCACGCTGTTCCTCGACGAGATCGGCGACATGCCGCTGACCCTGCAAAGCAAGCTGCTGCGCGTGTTGCAGGAAAAGGAATACGAGCCGGTGGGCAGCAACCAGATGCTGCGCAGCGACGTGCGGATCATCGCCGCCACCTCCATCGACCTGCAGGCGGCCATGGCCCGGGGTGCGTTTCGCGCCGACCTGTACTACCGGCTGAACGTGCTGCCGGTGCAGGTGCCGCCGCTGCGCGAACGCCTGGAGGACCTGCCGGCGCTGTGCGAGGCGATCCTCGCCGAACTGGGCAGCCAGTACGAGCTGGAGGCCGAGGCCCAGGCGTTGTTGGGGCGCCATGCCTGGCCGGGGAATATCCGTGAGCTGCGCAACGTGCTGGAGCGGGCGACCCTGCTGGCGGACCAGCCGCGACTGGGCGTGCATGACCTGGCGAACGCGCTGGGGCCGTTGAGCCCGGTGGCATTGGCCGCACCAGCGCTGGATTACCGCCAGGCCTGCGCCCAGTTCGAGCGCGGATTGATTGTCGATGCCTTGGCGCGCAGCGCCGGAAATGTGCCGGAGGCGGCGCAGGCATTGGGTCTGGGACGGTCGACGCTGTACAAGAAGATGGCGGCGCTGGGGATTTTGTCTCAATAAAGAGATTGTTGTCTCGTTTTTGAGAGGTCTGACAAAAGAGGTGCAGCGCCTATGAGATCGAGCGCCGCCCGCGCGGCGCATCGCGGATGAATCCGCTCCTACATTTGTTGCAACGTGGCCATGCCTGATAGGCCACAGTTGTCAGCCTTGTTGGCATGACGCGCTATCGCGGTGGGCGCTGCCGGCCTCTCATCTGTCTCCAAGACGTGCGCCAAGGCCGGCAAACATGGCCTCACAGGTTCGGCACGTTGCAACAAATGTAGGAGCGGATTCATCCGCGATGCGCCGCGCGGGCGGCGCTCGGTCTTGAGGACGCAGCAAGGCTTGCGTCAATACAGAGTCTCAATTTAGAGACATAAAAATTCCTAAAAGCATTAATTACTAATTAAATCAATAACTTAATAACTTGGCACGATTTCCGCTATCTGCATTCCAACCATAAAAACAACAGTTGGAGATCCCCTTAGGATGACCGTGCTCATCGCCCTGGCCGCCCTGGCCCTGCTGATGCTCGCTGCCTACCGCGGCTACAGCGTGATCCTCTTCGCCCCCATCGCCGCCCTCGGCGCGGTGCTGCTCACCGACCCCGCCGCCGTGGCCCCGGCCTTCACCGGGGTGTTCATGGAGAAAATGGTCGGCTTCATCAAGCTCTACTTCCCGGTGTTCCTGCTCGGCGCGGTGTTCGGCAAGCTGATCGAGCTGTCGGGCTTCTCGCGCTCGATCGTCGCCGCCGCCATCCGCCTGCTCGGCACCCGCCAGGCGATGCTGGTGATCGTGCTGGTCTGCGCCCTGCTCACCTACGGCGGCGTGTCGCTGTTCGTGGTGGTGTTCGCGGTGTACCCGTTCGCCGCCGAGATGTTCCGCCAGAGCGACATCCCCAAGCGACTGATCCCGGCGACCATCGCCCTGGGCGCGTTCTCCTTCACCATGGACGCCCTGCCCGGCACTCCGCAGATCCAGAACATCATCCCCAGCACATTCTTCAACACCACCGCCTGGGCCGCGCCCTGGCTGGGCCTGATCGGCACATTGTTCGTGTTCAGCGCCGGCATGCTCTACCTGCAACGCCAGCGCAACAAGGCCCAGCGCAAGGGCGAAGGCTATGGCAGCAACCTGCGCAACGAACCGGAGACCGCCGACGACATCGCCCTGCCCAATCCCTGGCTGGCCCTGGCGCCGCTGCTTCTGGTAGGCGTGATGAACCTGCTGTTCACCCACTGGATCCCGCAGTGGTACGGCACCAGCCACACCCTGCAACTGCCGGGCATGGCCGCGCCGGTGCAGAGCGACGTGGCCAAGCTGACGGCGATCTGGGCGGTGCAGGCGGCGTTGCTGGTGGGCATCCTGATGGTGCTGGTGTGCGCCTTCGGCACCATTCGCCAGCGCCTGGCCGAAGGCACCAAGAGCGCGGTGAGCGGCGCCCTGCTGGCGGCAATGAATACGGCCTCTGAATACGGCTTCGGCGCCGTGATCGCCTCGCTGCCTGGTTTCCTGGTACTGGCCGACGCCCTGCGCGGCATCCCCAACCCGCTGGTCAACGAAGCCATCACCGTCACCCTGCTGGCCGGCATCACCGGCTCTGCCTCCGGCGGCATGAGCATCGCCCTGGCAGCCATGAGCGACAGTTTCATCGCCGCAGCCAACGCCGCCAACATCCCGCTGGAGGTGCTGCACCGGGTCGCCGCCATGGCCAGCGGCGGCATGGACACCCTGCCGCACAACGGCGCGGTGATCACCTTGCTGGCGGTCACCGGACTGACCCACCGCGAAGCCTACAAGGACATTTTCGGTATTACCCTGATCAAGACCCTGGCCGTGTTCGTGGTCATCGCCACGTTCTACGCCACCGGCATCGTATGAAGGAGAAAGGCATGACGCTCAAAGGCAAGACCGCACTGGTCACCGGTTCCACCAGCGGCATCGGCTTGGGAATAGCCCAGGTGCTGGCCGAGGCCGGCGCCGACATCCTGCTCAACGGTTTCGGCGACCCGGCCGCGGCCATCGCCGAGATCAGGCGGTTCGGGGTCAAGGTCGCCCATCATCCCGCCGACCTGTCCGACGTCGCACAGATCGAGCAGATGTTCGCCCTGGCCGAGCGCGAGTTCGGCGCGGTCGACATCCTCGTCAACAATGCCGGCATCCAGCATGTGGCGCCGGTCGAGCAGTTTCCGGTGGAGGCCTGGGACAAGATCATCGCCCTGAACCTCTCGGCGGTGTTCCATGGCAGCCGCCTGGTGTTGCCGGGCATGCGCGCGCGCGGCTGGGGGCGGATCGTCAATATCGCCTCGGTGCACGGCCTGGTCGGCTCCATCGGCAAGGCCGCCTACGTGGCCGCCAAGCATGGCGTGGTCGGCCTGACCAAGGTGATCGGCCTGGAAACCGCCACCAGCAATGTCACCTGCAACGCCATCTGCCCGGGGTGGGTACTGACGCCGCTGGTGCAGAAACAGATCGATGACCGCGCCGCCAGCGGTGGCGATGCACAGCAGGCGCAACACGACCTGCTGGCCGAGAAGCAGCCCTCCCTGGCCTTCGTCACCCCTCGCCACCTCGGCGAACTGGTGCTGTTCCTGTGCAGCGAGGCCGGTAGCCAGGTCCGTGGCGCCGCCTGGAACGTCGATGGCGGTTGGCTCGCCCAGTAAAGGCTAGAGTGGAACAAGACAAGCCCGCTCCTGTAGCGGAGCGGGCTCGCACCGCGACAAGACTCTCAGCCCTGACCGAGACTCCCGGCATGAACGACGTACTCTGGCGCCCCACCACTACCCAGATCGAAGCCAGCCGGATGGACGCCTTCCGTCGTCGCGTCAACCGGCGCTTCAACCTTCAGCTCGACGACTACGCCGCCCTGCACCGCTGGAGCATCGAGCAGCGCCCGCAGTTCTGGCAGACCCTCGCCGAGTACTTCCATGCGCAGTGGCACACCCCGCCTTCGAGCATCCTCGAGGAAGGCGAACACATGGCCGACGCGCGCTGGTTCCGCGGCGCCACCCTGAATTTCGCCGAACATCTGCTGCAGCGCCGCGACGACCGCCCGGCCGTGGTGGCGGTGCGCGAGGACGGCAGCCGCCACAGCCTCACCCACAATCAACTGGCTGCGCAGGTCGCCGGCTTGCAGCAGGCTTTTCGCCAGGCCGGGATCGCGCCGGGCGATCGTATCGCCGCGGTGATGCCCAACACCTGGGAAACCCTGGTGGCCATGCTCGCAGCCACCAGCCTCGGCGCGGTCTGGTCCAGCTGCTCGCCGGACTTCGGCAGCCACGGCATCATCGACCGCTTCGGCCAGATCGCCCCCCGGCTGCTGGTGGTTTGCGCCGGTTATCAATATGCCGGGAAGGTCATCGACCAGGTCGAGAAGATCAACCAGGTCGTGGCCCAGCTACCGAGCGTCGAGCAGTTGCTGGTGGTGCCGCATACCCGGCCGCAGACCCGCGCCGATGAGTTCACCGGCAAGCCGACGACCCTGTGGGCCGACTTTTTCACGTCCGGCGGGACGCCCACCTTCGCCACGCTGCCCTTCGACCATCCGCTGTATATCCTGTATTCCAGCGGCACCACCGGCGTGCCCAAGTGCATCGTCCACCGCGCTGGCGGCGTGCTGCTGCAGCACCTCAAGGAACACGGCCTGCACAACGACCTCAAGGCCGACGATGTGCTGTTCTACTACACCACCTGTGGCTGGATGATGTGGAACTGGCTGGCCAGCGGGCTGGCGGTCGGCGCCACCCTGGTGCTGTATGACGGCTCGCCGTTTCACCCGGGGCCCGAGCGTTTGCTCGACCTGATCGACGCCGAAGGCATCCGCGCCTTCGGCACCAGCCCCAAGTACCTCGCCGCCCTGGAGCAGGCCGCTGTGGAGCCGGCGAAATCCCATGGCCTGGGCAGCCTGCGCCTGATCCTTTGCACCGGCTCGCCGTTGTCGCCCCACAGCTACGACTATGTCTACGCCAAGGTAAAGGCCGACGTGTGCCTGGCCTCGATGTCCGGAGGCACCGATATCGTCGCCTGCTTCGTGGCAGGCAACCCGCTGCTGCCGGTGCGCCGTGGCGAGATCGCCGGCAAGGGCCTGGGCATGGCGGTGGAAGTCTGGGATGAACAACGCCAGCCGGTCAGCGGCGCGAAAGGCGAGCTGGTCTGCGTGCACCCCTTCCCCTCGATGCCACTCGGCTTTTGGGGCGACGCTGACGGCCAGCGCTACCGTGACGCCTACTTCAGCCAGTTCGAAGGTGTCTGGTGCCAGGGTGACTACGCCGAGCAAGTACCTGGCGGTGGGCTGATCATCCATGGCCGCTCCGACGCCGTGCTCAATCCCGGCGGCGTGCGTATCGGCACCGCCGAGATCTACCGCCAGGTGGAAAAGGTCGAGGAGGTGCTGGAAAGCGTGGCCATCGGCCAGGACTGGCATGACGATGTGCGCGTGGTGCTGTTCGTGCGCCTGCGCGACGGTCTGCAGCTCGACGAGGCGCTCAGCCTGCGCATCCGCCAGGTGATTCGTCAGTTCACCACGCCGCGCCATGTGCCGGCGGTGATCGTCCAGGTCAGCGACATCCCGCGCACCCTCAGCGGCAAGCTGGTGGAACTGGCGATCCGCGACGTGGTGCATGGCCGGCCGGTGAAGAACACCGACGCCCTGGCCAACCCCGAGGCGCTGCAGCAGTTCCGCGACCGCCCGGAGTTACGCTGATGGCGACATCAGGCATAATGTCGCCCTTTTGCCCCGAAGCACAGGTAAACCGATGAAAGCCCAAGCCCGCCACATCCTGGTCAAGACCGCTGACGAAGCCGAAAAGCTCAAGCAGCGCATCGCCAACGGCGAGGCTTTCGACGTGCTGGCGAAGAAATTTTCCACCTGCCCGTCCGGCAAACGCGGCGGCGACCTGGGTGAAATACGTCCGGGCCAGATGGTCGGCGCCATCGACCAGGTGATCTTCAAGAAGCCTCTGCGGGTGGTGCACGGTCCGATCAAGAGCAAGTTCGGTTATCACCTGGTGCAGACTTTCTATCGCGACTGAGCCTCGCTCTCGCGCCGCCTCTGCAACAACGAAGGCGATTGCTCGCCACTGGCGACCACACGCTCCAAGCCTTCCTGCACGGCAAGGCTGGCACTCTCCATGTCGGCCACCGCCTTGAGCATCGTTGCGGTATCGCCGCTGGCATGGGCATCGATGGCGTCGAATGCACAGCGGTGCACGGCGGCATGGGGCGCGTCGATATCCTTGTACCCGGCAAGATGCGCATAGTGCAGGGCCCCGTCCCCCTCGCGATACCACTTGCCCAGGCGGCAGTGGGTATGGTCGGTAAAGTCCGAGCCGCGCTCCTGCGAAACGCCGAACAACACCTTGTAGACGCGAAACTTGTAGATCAGGTGGTCGAGCTTGGCCAGCTCGCAGAAGCTGCGCAGCGCCGACACCGATGCCGATCCTTCGGCCACCGTCGACATGTCGAGCAACTGGCGCATGGTACTGGCCGCGGACTGGCCGACACCGCTGTATGACGACGAATGCTCGGCCAGGCTGGCGATATGTCCTCGGCTTTGCGCGCTGTCGGCACGAATGGCCGAGACCAGTGTGCCGATCTCGGCAGTGGCGTCGGCCGTGCGACTGGCCAGGGTCCTGACCTCATCGGCCACCACGGCAAAGCCGCGCCCGGCATCGCCCGCCCGCGCCGCCTCGATGGCCGCGTTCAGCGCGAGCAGGTTGGTCTGGTCCGCCACCTCGCGGATGATCTCCAGCACACCGCCGACCTGCTGGGCCTGATGATCGAGCCTGCCGACCTTCTCCGACGCCTCGCCGGAGGCATCGGCCAGCTGTTCGAGATTGGTCGCGATCGCGTCGATGCTGGCCTGGTTGCTGCTGGCGATACCCTGGATGCGGATGGCGTACTGCCTCTCCTGCTCCATGCTGTGGGCGAGGCTGGCGAACGAGGTCTGGGTCATTTCCAGGGAATGCGAGAACGCCGAGAGGTTGCCGGCCAGGTGCCCGAGCACCTGGTTCTCTCGCGCCAGTTCCTCAGCCCTCGATTCCGCCTCACGGGCGCGCTGCTCAGATGCCGCCAACTGTGAACGGGAATACTCCAGGGCGACGTTCAGCTCCTTGATCTGCGGGTCTTGCCGACCTGCCTTGCTCCACCACTTCACACCACGCTCCCGGGATACACCCACCGTTTGTCACCCGGCCGAAGACATCCGGGCAGAAACAGCGAACGTTCTCAGCAAGTCGAGGCCCGCACAAGGCTCAGTTGCGCAGGGAAATGGCGGATCAGCCGCTTGGCCGGCGCACCATTTCCCCTGGCATGGGGTACCCGCCCCGTCGACTAACCGATTGTTTCCACGGGAGAAATATGGCTGGCCCGTGGCCACCTGATAGTTTTGTCAGTTGTCCTGTGCAGCGCATTTCCCTACAAGTCGCACAAGACCGCGCCAGCCCAGGGTGGCCGGCCTTCCCGATCGGAAATGGAGATCTGTCGATGCGCCCCACCTACCTGCTCACTCCTGCCTCCTTGCTGATGTTTATCATGCCTTCGCACGCATTCTGCGCCTCACTGACGGTGGCCCCGGGCGACACGCTGGGCGCTGTCGTGCAAACCCAGGATATCGATACGTTCACCATGACCGGCGGCACGCTTCAATCGCTGAACCAAGGTCAGGGATACGATGAATTCACCATGTCCGATGGGCACATCGTCGGTGCCTTCGAAGACGGCGACAGGGCAATCTTCAGTGGCGGTCGTATCGGCCGGGTCGACCTGAAGCTCGCCGACAACTACTTCGAAATGTCCCAGGACTCCGCAGTGCAAACCAACATCGATGGCAACCTGGTGAGCGGTTTCGGCAACGACACCATCATCCTGCGCGGTGGCACTATCGGCGGTAACATCAGCACCAGTGGCGGCGTGGACAACATCAGCATCAGCGGCGGCAACCTGGTAGGCAGCGTCCTGGCGAGCGCCGGAGACGACATCTTCACCTGGTCCGGCGGCACCATAGGCGGGCGAGTCGACATGGGCATCGGCAATGACCAGGCGACCATCGACAGCCTGGGCCCGGCGACCCTCACCGCCGCTCTCGATGGCGGCGAGGGTCGCGACGCGCTGCGTTTCGTCGGCAGTCGGATCATCAATGGCGAGCGCTATGTCAACTGGGAAACCATCGAACTCACCCGCGACAGCCACCTCGCGCTGGACGATACCCTCACGCTCGGCGACGCCGCCAGCGGCAGCGGTTTGCTGGATGTCGATGCGACGAGCACGCTGACCTCCCGGCAGGGCAACGTCTCGGCATTCACCGCCGGGCAGAATGCCTCGCTGCGCAACGCCGGTACCCTTGACCTCGGCACTGGCAACGACGCCCAGGGCCGCCTGACGATCACCGGCAATTACCAGGGCGACAACGGCCTGTTGCGACTCAACAGCGTGCTTGCCGGCGACGACGCCCCCTCCGACCGTCTGGTGGTCAGCCAAGGCACCCTCACCGGCAGCACACGACTGGAAGTCAACAATCTCGGTGGCGCCGGTGCCGCCACCACGCAAGACGGCATCCAGGTGGTCGAGGCCCGCCAAGGTGCGACGAGCAGCAACGCTGCCTTCGTGCAAACGCAGACATTGTCGGCTGGGGCCTATGACTATCGCCTGTTCAAGGGCGGCGTGACCGCCGGCTCGGAAAACAGCTGGTACCTGCGTTCCTCACTGGTCGCACCACCTGCGCCGGCTCCGGGAGAGCCGCCCATCACACCGCCAGTGGCGGCACCGGCCCCCGGTCAACCCGAGCTTCCCACCCCGGTGGCCGGCGAGTCCCTCCCCCTGTACCGCCCGGAAGTGCCCGTCTATGCCGCGGCGCCAAGAGGCGCCGCGATCATCGCACGGCAAGCACTGGGCACCTTCCACCAGCGCCAGGGTGATCAGCGTCTGCTCTCCGGCCAGGGTGCCCTGCCGGCCAGTTGGGGCCAGGCCTACGGCGGTGCGTTGCGCCAGCAGTGGAGCGGTACGGTCAGCCCAAGCCTGGATGGCGACCTGTATGGCTTCAAGGTGGGCCAGGACCTCTACGCCAAGGTCGCCGAGAACGGCTATCGCCAGCAAGCAGGCGTGTATGTCAGCCACAGTCGCCTCGATGCAGACGTCAAGGGCTTCGCCCTGGCCAAGCAGGATCGCAGCGTCGGTGACCTGAAGCTCGATGGCGACAGCGTCGGCGTCTACTGGACACTTGTCGGCCCCCAGCGCTGGTACCTGGACACCGTGTTGCAATACACCGACCTCGATGGCCGGGCCCGTTCGGACCGAGGCGACAAACTTGACCTCGACGGCCATGCCTGGACCGCCTCGGTGGAGTCCGGCTACCCCATCGCCCTGTCCGAGCGCTGGACACTGGAGCCGCAAGCGCAGCTGATTGCACAGAAAGTCGCGCTCGACAGCGCCGCCGACAGCGTCTCGCGCATCAGCCACGATGCCCAGGTGGAACTGACCGGACGCTTGGGTGTGCGCCTGGAGGGCGCCTTCAGTGGTGGCGGCACTCGACTTCTGCAACCGTACGCACAAATCAACCTGTGGCATGGCGACGGAGGCCGCGACACCCTGACCTTTGATGATGTGGACAAGATCAAGACCGACTACCGCTACACCTCGGTGCAGCTCGAAGGCGGCCTGGTCGCACAGGTCAACCAGGCATTGAGCCTGCATGGTGGCGTGCAGTACAGCAGCAATCTGGACAGCCGCCAGCAGGAGGCCAGCGCTGTCAACCTGGGCGTGCGCTGGCAGTACTAGCGACGCGCCGCCAGCAACCCGAGCCCGGCGCAACCGAGCAGCGAAGCACTGACCCGGTTGAACATGCGCCGTGGCCCGGGTCGTTCGAACCAGCGTTGCAGGTACGCGCCAAGCCCGGCATAGATGGCGATGGCCGCCCACTCCAGCAACAGGAACAGCACGCCCAGGCGCAGGAACTGTTCGCTGACCGGGGTGGCGCTGCCCACGGTGACGAACTGCGGCAGGAACGCGGTGAAGATGAGTATTGCCTTCGGATTGCCCGCCGCCACCCAGAACTCCTGGCGCGCCAGTTTCCAGGTGCCGCGAGGCTGCTCGCCGGCCACCGCCGCCTCGCCGACCGGTGCCCGCCACAGCTGCCAGGCGATATAGAACAGATACCCCGCGCCCAGCACCTTGATCGCCAGGAACAGGTACTCGCTGGTGTGCAGCACCACGGCCAGGCCCATCGCGGCCAGGGCGATCATGCCGCTGAAGGCGAGCAGGCGCCCGGCACCGGCCACGCAGGCGGTGCGCAGGCCATAGCGGCTGGCATTGTGCAGGGACAGCAGATTGTTGGGGCCCGGCGCCATGTTCAGGGCAAAACAGGCGGGGATGAACAGCAGCAGGCTCGACAGGTCCATTCTTGTTCTCCTTGCAGGAGCCGCCAGCCTCGCGCCCGCCTGCCCTTCGCGTCAAGCACAGCCAGCAGGCAAATGGCCGGAACAGTGGCCAGCAGTTAGACTGGCGCTTTGCGCACACCCAGGCCACCTGCCATGCCCACCTCCAGCAGCGAAATCTGGCACGACCCGGCCCTGCCCTATGTCGAGAGCAGGCGCGCCTGCCATAGCCGCGCCTGCTACAAGGCCCACAGCCATCCGACCTTTTCCATCGGTGCAGTGGATGCCGGGGCCAGCCA
The DNA here is from genome assembly GCF_001007005.1 of Pseudomonas sp. CCOS 191. NCBI lineage: Bacteria > Pseudomonadati > Pseudomonadota > Gammaproteobacteria > Pseudomonadales > Pseudomonadaceae > Pseudomonas > Pseudomonas sp. CCOS 191. Next base: position 2,844,843 of record NZ_LN847264.1, on the reverse strand, counting down.
CTTCACCGGGGCCGCTGAAGGCCGGGTGCGACTTATGCCCGGAACCCTGGTGCTGGTGCCGGCACAGCGGGTACACGCCTGCAACCCCGTGACGGGACAGGCCTGGAGCTATCAGATGCTGCACCTGGACGCCACCTGGCTACGCAGCCTGCGCCTGGAGTCGGGGGTTGGCGCAGGTGAACCGGGGGCACCGGCCCGTATCGTGCGCTCGAAGGCGATGTACCGGCAGTTCTGCGCCTTGAACGCGCTGTTGTTCTCTGGGGCAAGGCTGATCGAGAAAGAGGCGGCCCTGGTGGCGTTCATCGGCGATCATGATTTTTCCGCGCATCCGCAACTGATGCCGGCGCCGGCGCTACGCCCGTCGCTGTTGCGCGAGCTGATCACGCACGCCGAGGCACATGATCTGGCCGGGGTAAACCTGGAGCTGCTCGCCCGCCAGGCGGGCATGGGACGCTACCAGTTGATTCGCGCCTTCGCCGCCGCGACCGGGATGACGCCCCATGCGTACCTGCTCAATACACGGGTCAACCAGGCACGGCAGCTGTTGCGCCAGGGCCAGGCCCTGGCGGATATCGCCTATACGCTGGGGTTCGCGGATCAGGCGCACTTCCAGCGGGTGTTCAAGGCCCATGTCGGGGTGACACCGGGCCTGTATCGCTCGGTATTGCCGCGCCGAGGCGATGCGGCGCACACCTGCAAATGCCTCACGCCTTGATGACGATGGTGTGCGCCAGCATGTCACCGAGACGCTTGCGTGAACCGAAGAAGATGAAGATCCAGTCGAGAATGTTGAGGGGCGTAGTGATATTGCGCACGAAAGACTGGGCGATGTTGCAATTCAGGTAGCTGCGCTCATCGACCACGCAGATCCCCAGCAGTTTCTTGCCCACGCTCTGCCCATTGGGCAAGGCATCGGAAAACAGGTAGTAGGCCAGCGGCGCGCCAAAGCTGATCCAGACGCTGATCTGCTCGGACAGCTGGAGGAACTCGACGACACTGAAGGTCACGTAGAAGATGGCATAGGTGACCAGCACATCGATCATCTGCCCGCCCCAGCGGCGTCCCAAGCCTGCGAGGTTGCTGGGTTTCTGATAGGTGGCCGGGGTTTCGGTAGTGCTCATGAATCCATTCCAGTGAAGTTGATGAGCCACTCTATCGGCGAGCCCAGGCAGATGTTTAGTCCGCGAGCTGCGTTCTGCAATTTTCTTCAATACCACGACGACAACCGGCGCCAGACTGCGCTTCTCCCAGTCCGGAAAGCGTCCCATGCAGCAGTTCTTCATCGTCGCCATCGCCCATTTCCTCGCCCTGCTCTCCCCCGGCCCGGACTTCTTCCTGGTCGCCCGCACTTCGGCCAATGCCGGTTGGCAAGTGGCCAGCGGCGCTTGCCTTGGCATCGCCCTGGCCAACGGCGCCTTCATCGCCGCGGCCTTCGCCGGCGTGTCGTTCCTGCGCGAGGGCAGCACGTTGTTCATCGCCCTGCAACTGGCCGGCTGCGCCTACCTGCTGTACATCGGGCAACTGTTCCTGCGGCATGCCGGGCGCAACGCCCTGGTGCCGGCTGCCAATGACGCGGCAACAGCCGCCGGCAACTGGCTGGGCAACCTCGGCATGGGTTTCGCCTCGGGCATTCTCAACCCCAAGAACGCGTTGTTCTACGCAAGCCTCGCAAGCATGGTCGCCAGCAGCACGGCCCTGGTGAAAATGGCCTACGGCAGCTGGATGTTCACCGTCGTCCTGCTGTGGGACCTGCTGGTAGCGCTGGCTATCGGTAACCGCCAGGTGCTGCGCCGCTTCGCCCATGCCCTGCCCTGGCTGGAACGGGCGTCCGGGATGATGCTGATCCTGCTCGCCGCTGGCGTGCTCACTCGCCTGGCGTGGGGTTGACCTGCGTCAGGCTGGCGAGCTCCAGCAGGCTGAAGTGACCACGGCTCCAGCCGCCGGTGTCCAGGTGCCAGACGTTGCCCAGCACCTTGATCTCCAGCACCGGTGTATGGCCTACCAGCAAGGCGCGCAGGCCCTTGACCGGGCGGCTGTCGCCCTCCTTGAGGCGCCGGCGCGACCACTGGCACACCTCGCGCACCTGCAGGTCATCCCCGGCCTGCAGGCTCGCGCACAGCTGCGCCCAGTCGTCGAACGGGCTGTCGGCATGCAGCAGACCGACCGGCCCGCCCGCCGTTTCGACCTGCAAGGCGATCGGCAGGCGTTCGAACACCTCGACGAAACGCACCTGCTCGGCCTTTGGCAAATCGAGGAACCATCCGCCACCGGCCGCCCGGTACATATCCAGATCGACCCGGCCACCGCGCAGGTGGTTGACCGCCAACGACTCGTGGTTGCCCTGCACCGCATGGAACCAGGGCTCGGCCAGCCATTGCAGCGCCTGTGCGCTGCCCGGCCCACGGTCGACCAGGTCGCCGACGCTGAACAGCCGATCGACCAGGGGATCGAAACCGACGGCCTCCAGGCATTCACGCAGGCGCTCGAAATGCCCATGGATATCGCCCACGGCCAGGTCACGGCCACGGCTGTTGGCGGCGATCCGCCTGAACGCAGTCATTGCATCATTCCTCTGCTTCTTTCCGGCACCGGCGTAAAATAAGCGGGTAAACCGCCCGAACCCGGAGGTGCATCATGCGAACCACCCTGGCCAGTGCCGTGCTGATGGTGCTGGCACTAGACAGCATGGCACAGGGCGCCTCGACCGCGCAGGTCGAGGTGCGTTTCGACCACCCCGAGAAATTCCGCGATGCCAGCCTCGACAACCGGGCCTACACCCGTGGCGCCGACCCGCAGGTGATGAAAGCCCTCACCCAGCACCTGCAGAAACTCGGCCAGCGCTACTTGCGGCCCGGCCAGCAACTGGTCATCGACATCCGCGACATCGACCTGGCCGGCCAGTTCGAGCCCTGGCACAGCCAGGCCTACGATGTGCGCTTCATGCGCGAAGTCACCTGGCCCAGCATCGACCTCGACTACACCCTGCAGCAGCCCGGCCAGCCCGCGCTCAAGGCCCAGGAGCACCTGAGCGACAAGATGTACCTCAGCCGCCCAGGCCGCCTGGGCAACAACGACCGGCTGTATGCGGAGAAGGCCATGCTCGGCGACTGGTTCCGCCAGCGCTTCGCCCAGCCGCCCTCTTGAGCGTCACCGCGCCAGACGGCGCAGGGCGATGGGCGCGATCAGCCGATGGAACGGCGCCACCGGCAGCATGTACAGGCGGCCCAGCCGATTGTGCGTGCGCACCACGGTGCTCACCAGCACCTCGCAACGGCCCTCGGCCGTCGGGCGTCGCAGCAGGGCGATGTGCACGTCCAGGTGCTGGTCGCGGTCGACCAGCAGCACCTCATCCTCGGTGTTGGCCACCAGGGTGAAAATCCCCACCCGCTCTCCGGGCTGGTAGCTACCCGGGGCGCGGGCCGGGTCGATCGCGGTCAGGCGTCCCAGGTCCTTGAGGCCGAGCAGCGCGACCAGGCGGTTGCGCAGCACCATCAGCGTGTCGATCCAGCCGGGCATGCTTGTCATCAGGCGCAGGAAGTGCGCCATGGCGGGCCGCCCGTCGTCCGCAAGTTCAATTGCACGGCAATGGCGAAAACCCGCCTTTGCGGCATGCGCGGCGATCAGCGAGTCGGCGGGTATGGTGGCGGCGTGGGTCATTGTGTTTTCGTCCATGAAATCGACACATCGGTACTGGGAGGGAACGGCCGTCGATTGTATCCTCGACAGCCGACGACATGCCAAGGACGGATACTCCATGAAGATCTGCGCAGTACAGCTGGCTTTGAGCAAAGGCGATGTGGCCGCCAACATCGCGCACCATCTGCATGCCATCGAACAGGCCGCGGCTTTGGGCGCCGAACTGCTGGTGTTCCCCGAACTGTCCTTGACCGGCTACGAACCAACGCTGGCCCGGCAACTGGCCATGCCCGCCGACTCGCCGCAACTGGTACCACTGCAAGCCGCGTGCGACCGCTTCGGCGTGACGGCGGCGGTCGGCCTGCCGATGCCGACCCTGGCCGGCGTGCGCATCGGCATGCTGATACTGCGCCCGAAGCTGGCACCGCTGGTGTATGCCAAGCAGCGCCTGCATGACGACGAACTGGACTACTTCGTGCCCGGCAGCACCTCGCTGGTGTTCGCCGCCGGCAGCCACCAGGTGGCGCCGGCCATCTGCTATGAATCGATGTTCCTCGAGCACGCCGCGCATGCCCAGGCGCAGGGCGCCGACCTTTACCTGGTCAGCGTGGTCAAGACCGAGGAAGGCATCCGCGCAGGGGCTGCGCACTACCCGCAGGTTGCCCGGCGGCTGCGCATGCCGGTGATCATGAGCAACTGCGTCGGCCCTGCGGACATTTACGTGGGGGCCGGGCAGTCCGCGGCCTGGGATGCCGAAGGCAACCTGCTGGCCTGCCTCGATGATAAAGCGCCAGGCCTGCTACTGCTCGACACGGCGACTGGCACTGCCCAGGCATGGCCGCTGGAGCTGGGCGCATGAAGTATGCGCTGGTGATCCTGGCCAGCTATGCCAGTGTCTGGTACCTGGTGGGCACCCTGATTCGCGGGCGCCTGGCCGATATCGCCGAAGGCCTGCGCCATCGCCCGGACGCCCCGCCTGCGGGGCAGTACCTGCGCGAAGTCGAAGCCCACGCCCGCCGCGCCCACCGCCACTACAGCCTGTTTGCCGGCACCTTGCTGGCGCTGGTGTTGACGGTGTTTTGTGCCTGGCTCGGCTGACGCCTAGAAATCCAGCGCCAGGCTCTGGCGCCCTTCCAGCGCGAGCAGGTACTGCTTGGCCGGCAAGCCACCGGCGAAACCGGTGAGGCTGCCCGAGGCCCCGATTACCCGGTGACAGGGCGCAATGATCGAAATCGGGTTGCGGCCGTTGGCCGCGCCCACCGCCCGAACCGCATCGGGCTTGCCGATCTGCCGGGCGATCTGGCCGTAGCTGCGGGTCTCGCCGAAGGGAATGCTCAACAGCGCCGCCCACACCTCACGCTGGAACGCGGTCCCGGCAAAGTCCAGGTCCAGCTCGAAGCGCTGGCGTTGCCCGGCGAAATACTCGCCCAGCTGGCGGGCGGTCTCGCGCAGCACGCCGTGCTGGTCGTCGCGGTGCAGCTCGCCCAGGCGCACCCGGTTCTCCCGCTCGTGCTCCCACAGCACGGCGGCCAGCCGCTCGCCCCGCGCCACCAGGGTCAGGGTGCCGACAGGCGATTGCATGAGGGTGAAAGCACAGGACATGGCAGGCTCCGGCAGGATGACGTTCGCTGCACTGTACCCATCGCGGCGCGGCCACGCATCCGCTTTCTTGCCCAGCCATCGCCACTGGCCAGCCCACGCCGCCGCCCCGTACACTGAGGCGCCACTCGTTTTTCAAAGGACGGAAACACAGTGAACGACGCCTCGCCCGACATCGTCATCGAACGCTTTGCCGAGCAGCACCTGCACGGTATCACCGCGCTCTACAATGAGTCCGCGGTGTGCCGCCAGGTGCTGCAGATGCCCTACCAGGGCGTCGAAGTGTGGCGCGAGCGCCTGGCCGCCTACCATGACCGACAAATCCGCCTGGTGGCAGTGCACCAAGGTCAGGTGATCGGCAATATCGGCCTCGACCAGAGCACGCGCATCCGCCAGGCGCACCTGGGCGAACTGCTGATGGGCGTTGCCCAGGCCTGGCAAGGCAAGGGCGTCGGCTCACGGCTGATGACGGCCATCCTCGACATTGCTGACAACTGGATGAACCTGCGCCGGGTCCAGCTCACCGTCTACGCCGACAACGAACCGGCACTGGCGCTGTATCGCAAGTTCGGCTTCGAGGTCGAAGGCCGGTTGCGCGACTACGGTGTGCGCGATGGGGTGTTTGTCGACGCGCTGTGCATGGCGCGGCTGCGTCAGTCGTAGAACACCATGCCCGCATAAGGTTTCGCCCGGCAGGCCGCCAGCCGCGATTGCAGATCGCCCACATGGGCTTCGAGCTGGTGGCCATCCGGGTCGAGGAAGTACAGCGAGTCTCCTTCGCTGCTGTCCTGCTTCCACAAGCGCACGTCGTGCTCGCGCAAGCGCTGGGCGAAGGCCGCGAAGTCGCTCTGGTAAATGGAAAACGCGTAGTGCGTGTACGTGCGCTGCAGGTCGCCCGCCTCTACCTGATCGACCGACAGGCACAGCCACAGCTCGCCCAGGCTCAGGTAGGCTCCCCGCTCCCACCGTGCACTGCGCCTGAAGCCCAGGACCTGCTGGTAGAACACGATGCTGTCGGCGAGGTTGGAGACGGCCAGGGTGAGATGGTTGAATCCGTTCAACATGAGAATCGTCCGAGGTGAAGTAGGACAAGTGTGTTTCGCGGGACGAGGCAAACGGCAGCGCCCCGCGAAGCTGCGATCATACCCTCGAACACATCAGCGCGGCATCGAGCAAGCGCCCCTTGTCATACCAGGCATCGCGCTGATAGGCGGAGTATTGTTGCCGCCCTGGGGAGCCCTGGACCTTCACCAGACCGTCGGCCTTGTTCGGATCAAGGCTGGCGACAAACAGCTCGAGGGCGTCCTGGTTCTGCACGATAAAGGTCGTCGCGTTTGCGGGAAGCTCGGCCTTGACGCAGTTCAGGTAATCCGGCGGAGCTTTCGCGGTCACGCCGAAGGTGTTGTCGCGTCCGGCCCGGATATCGGGATCATGCGCGCAACCGGCCAGCAGCAGGCTGGCGGCCAATGCCATCATCAAGCGATTCATACAGACTCCAACCACCCCAGCAGGATGCCCTGGACAGAGTCACACAGCTATCACCCTTTTTAATAGTCTGCTTACGATCTACAAGCCTAGCCCCGAGGTGACCGGCGCGGTATGCCGGTTCGCTATATCACCTGGGTGGGCCGGTCGATCCGGTAGAGCACGTGGGGTCGCAACGGATTGCCTTCAGGCACCGTCACGTCGAGGAAGTCCTCCTTCGGATCCGAACGCATCCCCAGCCTCTGCATCAATGCCCTGGAGGCTGTGTTGATGCTGGAGGTGTAGCCGATGACCTGGAGCAACCCAAGGCTCGACCACGCGTGGGCCAGGCACGCGCTGGCCGCCTCGAATGCGTAGCCCTTGCGCCAGTGTTCACGCCCGAGGATCCAGCCGATTTCGACATGCGGGCCGCCCGGTATCTCGTCCCCGGTCGAGGACAAGCCAAGCCCGCCGACCAACGCGCCATCCGCCTTGCGTTCGACCGCGACAAAGCCGAAACCGTGCGTTTGCAGGTGCCGATCACACTCGGCAAGCATCGTGCGGGTTTCATCGGGCGTCAGTATTGCCGGGTAGTAGTAGCGCCTGACTTCGGGGTCGGCGTTGACGAGGGCAAAGGCTTCGATGTCCCGCTCTGCCCAAGGGCGCAGGACAAGACGAGGAGTCTCGATGAACATGGGTAAGGCGCAGCTCCCTTCTACCAGGCAGGACCGGCATCGCCATGCGATGCCTGCGGGGCATGGGAATCTAGCACATGCGCATGACCGCGGAACTCCGGCCCTCAATCGACCGGAGCCCGGACAGGTCAATCAATCGCGATCAAGCTTTGCCGAACACATAGAAGCTCAGGTTGGCCGAGCTCTTGCCCGCGGCGAACAAGCCGCGCAGGTTGTTCATCGAAACGCTGCGAATGTTGAAGGTCTCCTGCGTGGAGTAGCTGTCATTGATGCTGACGTACTGCAGGTTCTTGTCGCTGCCACCGGAATAGTCCAGGCGAACCATGAAGGTGCCCGCGCCGGCAGTGGTCCTGAGGATGAAGGATTTGTACTGCTGGATCTGCGCTTCGACGAAGTTAGCGCCGGCCCGCTCACCTTCCTTGCCCTTAACATCGCAACGACCGCTGCTCAGGTAGGTATAGCCTGGAGGTACCTGGACATCGGCGGTCAGTTCTTCTTTGAAAGCCCGTTGCTGTGTCATGACTCATGCTCCTTATGAGTAGGATTTGCGTACAGCACTGGTGAGTCTACAAGCGCCCGGCAAGTCGGCACTGCTGGCGGACAAGCGGAACACGCAAATGAGTGCCGAACGAAAAATCAGGCATTCACCCGACAATATGAACTGTTTCAGCTATGAGCAGGGATCTGCAACAGCGGATTTGGCCGGGTGTCGGCAAAGCCGCTGCCATGCACCGCAAGGTCTCTCAGCGCCGTGTATTGATCCGTACGGTCACCGCGCTGAAGAACATGAGCATGGAAGCGATATACAGCAAGACAAGATCGACGCCGGGGAACGCGACAATTCCAACGCCCCAGGCAACCAGAAAGGCCCCGCCGACAACGCAGCGTTGCCGGGCCGTGAATCGCTCAGTGGCAGCCTTTACCCGCCCCATCAGCGCACTCCAGTAAATAGACAAAGTCTTGATGATGTTCTCCTTGAAATCGCAATCACCCCCTGGGCGATGTTCCTCATCGCGTGTCTTGCGAAGCGGGCGACCAAGCCCCCGTCAGGATGACGCTGGCAAACGGCAAAGTTTATCACCGCCAGCGAACCGCGACACCCTTGCACCCGGCCCCGGTTCTGGGGACGTGTCCCCAGGCGTGGGGATCAGGCACTGGCCTGCAGGAACACGAAAACCGCCACCACATCCACGGCCAGCACGGCGGCCACCACGAAGCTCATGAAATAGAGGTCATCCTGGAACATGTCTACACTCCCGCCTGGTGGGTTTGCTTGACTCAAGCAACTCCCGTTCCAGCCTGCCCGCTTCAGGACCATGTCCATTGGTCAGACGTGGTGAGTCTATCGCGCAAACAGGCGCTTACTGATCACTCACTCCGGCTCTACGCAAGGATGCCAATCGAGGTGTGCCCCGATGAGACGCATCCAGAAAATCATCCAGCAGCGCCGTCGGCAGCTGCATGTGCACCTGCCGCCCAGCGAATTGAAGGCGTTGAGCCGTGACGATGGGCCCGGCACGGCGAAGGCCGCATGGCTGCCGGAGGGGCGCCAGACCACAACAAGTGATGCTAGGCTCCAGCGAACCTGGCCATCCAAGGTAGTGGAAATGAACTTCGACTGGCACGCTGGACCTATCACCCGCACGACCCTGCTCGACAAGAACTACCGCAACACGCAGAAGGTCCGGCAGTTCCTGCTTGGTGAATGCGGCGCGGCGTTCAAGTTCGATCGAACCTTCATGGCCTGGATCAAGAGCGGAGCACCCTCCACCATGGGGGATGTCGCGGATGAATGGATGCGTACGCGCAGGTGACAGCCAGGCGGCTAATGCTGCCCACCGATCACCCTGGGAAGTCTTTCAGACGAAAAAGCCCGCCAGACGGCGGGCTCTCTGCCTGAGACGCGGGATCAGTTTGTCTGAATGCCTTTGATCAACTGAAGACGCATCGGGTAGCCCTGGCCAGGCTGGACCACAGTCTCGGTTTCAACGGTCTGTACGACTTTTCCCTGGGCATCTTTGGTGACGGAAATGGTCTTGCTGTACGAGCTTTGGACAACGCAGCCGCTCAGCGTGGCGCTGGCAGCGATAAGTGCCAGGAAAATAACGTGTTTCATATCGAGCATCAATCCTTGGAAATGGGCGGTGCGCAATGTAGCAACATGCCATCACCCAGGGAAGCCTGCGGTTTCAGTTCGGCTTTGGAAGCCCTTGTCATCCCCTGCGTGCCGCCGCCTGGCTCGTCCCCCTGCACTCCCCTGTAGATTCCCAGAAAGGCAAGCCCATGTGTAAGCCTTGTTTACGCTTGAGCATCAGCCCGTGCGAGTAGCTCGGTCAAATTTCGGAACTGGAAAAAGCCATCGTACTACTTGCTTTAATTATTTGATGGTCTTAACTGCGTAGCACAACAACCCAAACTGAAAAAAGGCATGAGCTCTCTTTTAGGCCCATGAGCTAACCTAACTACTAATCACTAGTAGCAGTGGCAAGTCTGCAAACTCCAAATAGGGAGCCGACTCATGGAATCTACAACCCAAAGGGACTTAAAATATGAAGCTCACGATCACCAATGGCGCAAGCACATCAGTTGACATTGCCGTGAGTACATGGCGTAACGACGGCAATGACAGCTACTACTCAATAGCTCAAGGGGAATCTGATACCTGGGACCGCAGCGACGCAAGAGGGTACTTGATGGCGGTAAAAATGAAATCCCAGGTAAAAACCTACTATATTTCTCAAACCAGCAAAATTGTTGTTGAAGACAACATTGTTAAAGACCATGGCCAAACGCTTAATCCGCTATACGCAGTGAACAACATGTAACACCAGCAACGGGTGTCAACTGTAGAATGACTGGCATGCTGCACAGTGCTGGTCATTCTGCATGAACGATTTCATTATATATATCTGACAAGCCGGTAGTGCATTCAAGCTGTGATCGCCGCCACTTGCCACCGAGTGCACAGTCGATTTCTCATGGTGTGCTTGAGCGGCCGTTACCGGGAGGAAGTTTTCCCAGCAAGTCTCAGGGCGTCATTCGCTCAATTCGCTGCGGTCCAGACGGCCAATTCATACCCATCAGGATCTGTGAAGTGGAATCGCTTCCCGCCCGGAAACGAAAACACCTCTCGGCTGATCTTTCCGCCCGCAGCCAACACTCTGCCTTGGGCATCAACAAGGTCGTCCGAATACAAGATGACCAGCGGGCCACCGGGCCTGACAGGCTCGCCGGTGGTGAAACCGCCAGTGAGCCGGCCGTCGCTGAACTCGGTGTATGTGGGGCCGTAATCGACGAAGTTCCAACCAAATGCTGCGCCGTAGAACTCCTTGCTGCGCTTGATGTCGCTGACGTTGAACTCGATATTGTCGATCTGACGATCTGTTCCTCTGCTGCTCATTGGCACCTCCTTGTAAAGAGGTTGAACTCTACCACAGCCAAGCGATAGCCAACTTGGTAATACCATAAGGTCCATCTGGCATCCATCATTCGCAAAGCAGTGCCCACCTCACTACAATCTCGGCAGATCGATCAAACCAAAGGTGAACCGTGGAATTCAAACGGGACAGATTCAACGGCGTCATTATCGATGCCGCTTCGCTACCGGACGCCCCGCAAGCGTTGCGTGACGCCGTCGACGCGTTAGTCGCCCTCATCGAGCATGAGCGCCTGGCTCTGGCCTGGATCACACTGCCGCTCAGCAACGCTCAAGGCATTCCGGTCTTCACCGCCGCCGGGTTCTCCTTCCATAGCTGTCTGACCGATCAGCTGACCCTAGTGCGCCGCCCATTCGAACAGGCATTCGTCCCATTCATACCCACTCACACCGTAGGTGCGAGCGCCATCGTCATTAACGACGCAGGGGAGCTCCTCGTCATAAAGGAGCGAGGTACCACCGGGTTCAAGCTACCAGGGGGGCATGTAGACGCCGCCGAGCGAATTCAGGATTCGATCGAGCGCGAGGTGCTGGAGGAGACCGGGGTCGAATCGAAGTGCGAATCCATCGTGGCGTTTACCACCAAATACCCCTACCAATTTGGCAAATCTAACATTCACTTTATCTGTCGAATGACGGCCTTGACGCAGTGTATCAACGTACTGGACACCGCCGAGATCGAAGAAGCCACATGGGTAGAGCTGCAAGCCTACCTGGCAGACCCCTGCAACAGCCTGTCCAACCGGCAGCTGGTCAGCGATGTAGCGTTCAGCCAAGGGCTCGTCTGCACGGAGTATTCCGCCAACATCGGGCTTCACAAAAAACAAGAGATTTTTACGGCTCCTTGCTGATCAATCAAAAAGCCGCCTCCAGGGAAACTCCGATCAAGTCAGCACAAGCAGCCTGACCTGTGCTGAATTAGCGCTCCGTTTATCCACGCCGACAAGAATCGATGGCGTAGTTCGCGATCGTGCTGTCCTCTCGCTCAGCGTGGTCTAGGCATTTGAAAGTTACGTGCGGAATGATTTCTTGAGTAGCATTTCGGATTTGCTTCATCCAGCAGCTACCGAACCCAGCCCACGCAGGGTTTTGGCGCTTCCTGCTGATGGTGGTAGATTGCCCTCATCAACAAGAAGGGTTCATGGAACTGTTCATCAACGTAGACTACGTCAGTGAAATTTGAGCATCCAAAAGGACGAGCGATGGCGATTTGTATCGAGATGGTAGCTAATCCCGGGCAAGATGAGCGCTCGGCAATCGTGAAACCCTTGCGTGCTCATAACCGCGCCAAAGGGGGAGACCCGCAAGCCGAAACAGTGGCTCTGCTCGTTCGAGACGAACATACCAATGACGTTATCGGTGGACTTCATGGGGAGTTCTTTTATCGCTGGCTGTACATTGAGCTGCTGGCGATCCCTGAGCAGGCTAGAGGTCAAGGCATCGGCTCTCGCCTTATTCGCATGGCAGAGGACTTGGCTCGCGAGAAGGGGTGTGTTGGGATTTGGCTGGATACCTTCGATTTCCAGGCGCCAGAATTCTACAAGGAGCTTGGCTATAGCCAGTTTGGCCAGCTCGATGATTTCCCGCCGGGGCATAAGCGCTTCTACTTTCAGAAGCGGCTACGCTGACCGCTTCGTAGGACCACCGGTTCCACCGACCCATGATGACCTGATCAGGTATCTTCAAGGCCGTGATAATCAGGATGGAGTGAGCCACTCCTGCAAAGCCTTATGCCTCTCCCGCAACCCCATTACCACTCTCCCTGTTTGGTAAGCGGCGAAGCATACCAGCAAGATTCACTGCGCGGCGCTGCCCGCCAGCGCCTTCCCCTATTCAACGATAACGTCTCCCCGGCTCCTCGCCGAACCACTCCCGTATCTGCTGCTCTTGTCGGGCCTTCTGCCATCCGCCAGCGCGGAACATCAGCTGCTCTGCCTGGCCAAGCACAACCCGCCCCTGCTTGCCGAATCCGCTCGATGCCCACAGAACGCCGATGTTGGCGTCGATCAGGTGGGCGTGCTCGGGATTGTGAATGCTGCCGGTGTCGGCGAGGATCTAGGATTAGAACCATTCCCACACCTCTTGTGCAGGGGTCAGACGCATACCAAAGTCGGACAAGTCGAGAAGTGACGATGGAGGGTATGGCCTTCCCATGGATCACCTTGAGCTTGAAATTGTGGAGTGTTACGGGTATTGGTGGCGGCTTTAAAAAGTAAGGAAGCTAAATTCAATGTCTCGCATGAAATGCATCTGCCTTAGCGCTCTCGCAGTCGCAACCCTCTCAGGATGCGTTACCGCGCCAACTTGGGTTAATAGGGGTCCAGTTGATCTAGACGCCTGGAACGGCCAGATGAATTGCTATACCGATGCCAATATCATCGACGGCGAAAGGGTGGAAGGTACGATCTGCGCCACCGATGAATCTGGTTTCTTAGGAGGCGGCGAGCCGGAGGTCTTTTTCGGGCCTTGGAATCGCAAATTCATGAAAGAGTATGCGAGCGCAACGACTTCCGGTGTAGCTAAGGACTGGGAGGGTAAAAAGGTGTTCTTGCAATGCGCCCCCACACTTGCGACTGATCAAAAAACAATCACGAAACGCTTTTGCAAAGTCACAGTCAACGATCAGTTGCTGGTGAGCGCGACCGTCAAATACGTGCAGTGAAACACAGCTCCTGGTGGTGCCGGCGAATGGGTTGCACCGGCCAGGGCTCGACGATGAAAGAGGCCTGGGACGACATGTGGAAGCTGTACTTCGAAGCCGTCCGCCCACCTCGTCCGCAGACCTTCCATTCACCGCGAGTCCGCTGCGGCTGATCTCAGCCTAACCCCTCCCTCTACAACTCAAGCCCGCCGACGTGCCGCCCAGAAATGCGTGGCGGCCAGCAACACACCTGGTATGGCCATGCCAAGGCCGCTGTAGATGAAGGCAGGCTGGTCTGTCATCAGCCCGCTGAAAGCGAACCCGATGCCAGTTGGCATCAGGGTGACTGCTGCATATCCCCACGGCTTTCTAGTTTCCTTGGCCATATCGATCCTCCTATCAATCCCCGATTAAACCATACGAGCCCGCCGACATGCGCGGGCATGGAGAGCTTTGCCATGACGAAACACAAGCACACGCCTGGCCGCCTTGAGGCGGATGGCTTCTATGTCGGCCTACCCTTCAAGCCCATTTGTATTCCAACCGAGCAAAGGTGGGCTGTGGATCAACGAGCCAAGTGTTACAATCCGCCGATTCAAATCAGCGCTCATGGCGCTGGGTATCCGTGAACGCCGGCAGTACGACACCCGCCACACCTACGCAACCCTGTGCCTGATGGCCGGGATGAACCGAAGTGTTCATCGCGAACCAGCTCGGCCTTGGCGTCGAGATGTTGCTCTCTACCTACGCGAAATGGATCAGCTCCTCCTCGGACTGGAGGGAGCTGGAGAAGCTGCTGCCCCGAGTCTAATTGGCCCAAGATTGGCCCAAAACTGACGAAAGGGCCTAAATACACCTCTGGAACCCCCGCAGGACAAGCACTTGATTTCTACCGCCAATATCACCATGCAGTTCGGCTCCAAGCCCCTGTTCGAAAACGTTTCGGTCAAATTCAACAACGGCAACCGCTATGGCCTGATCGGCGCCAACGGTTGCGGCAAGTCGACCTTCATGAAGATCCTCGGCGGCGACCTTGAGCCGTCCGGCGGCCAGGTGATGCTCGAGCCCAACACCCGCCTGGGCAAGCTGCGCCAGGACCAGTTCGCCTATGAAGAGTTCGCCGTGATCGACACCGTGATCATGGGCCACGAGCAGCTGTGGAAGGTCAAGGCCGAGCGCGATCGCATCTACTCGCTGCCGGAAATGACCGAGGAAGACGGCATGGCCGTCGCCGAGCTGGAAACCGAGTTCGCCGAGATGGACGGCTACACCGCCGAATCCCGCGCCGGTGAGCTGCTGCTGGGCCTGGGCATTCCCCTGGAACAGCACTTCGGCCCGATGAGCGAAGTGGCGCCAGGCTGGAAACTGCGCGTGCTGCTGGCCCAGGCGCTGTTCTCCGACCCGGACGTGCTTCTCCTCGACGAACCGACCAACCACCTGGACATCAACACCATCCGCTGGCTGGAAACGATCCTCACGGCGCGCAACAGCACCATGATCATCATTTCCCACGACCGTCACTTCCTCAACAGCGTCTGCACCCACATGGCCGACCTGGACTACGGTGAGCTGCGCCTGTTCCCAGGCAACTACGACGAGTACATGACCGCGGCCACCCAGTCGCGCGAGCAACTGTTGTCGGACAACGCCAAGAAGAAAGCCCAGATCGCCGAGCTGCAGACCTTCGTCAGCCGCTTCTCGGCCAACGCCTCCAAGGCCAAGCAGGCCACCTCGCGCGCCAAGCAGATCGACAAGATCCAGCTGGCCGAGGTCAAGCCATCGAGCCGTGTCAGCCCGTTCATCCGCTTCGAGCAGACGAAAAAGCTGCACCGCCAGGCGGTGATCGTCGAGAAAATGGCCAAGGCCTTCGACGACAAGGTGCTGTTCAAGGACTTCAGCTTCACCATCGAAGCCGGCGAGCGCGTGGCGATCATCGGCCCCAACGGTATCGGCAAGACCACCCTGCTGCGCACCCTGGTCGGCGAAATGAAGCCGGACGCGGGCGCGGTGAAGTGGACCGACAGCGCCGAAGTGGGCTACTACGCCCAGGACCACGCCCACGATTTCGAGGACGACGTGACGCTGTTCGACTGGATGGGCCAGTGGACCAGCGGCGAGCAGGTGATCCGCGGCACCCTGGGGCGCATGCTGTTCTCCAACGACGAGATCCTCAAGTCGGTGAAGGTGATCTCCGGTGGTGAACAGGGTCGCATGCTGTTCGGCAAGCTGATCCTGCAAAAGCCCAACGTACTGGTGATGGACGAACCGACCAACCACCTGGACATGGAATCGATCGAGGCGCTGAACCTGGCGCTGGAAAACTACCCGGGCACCCTGCTGTTCGTCAGCCACGACCGTGAGTTCGTGTCGTCGCTGGCCACCCGCATCATCGAGCTGACGCCCGAGGGCGTGGTCGACTTCAGCGGCACCTATGACGACTACCTGCGCAGCCAGGGTGTAGTGGTCTGATCCAGCGCTGAGTCATCTTCATCGCGGGGCAAGCCCGCTCCTGCAATGCCTTCGCGGCATTCGCAGGAGCAGGCTTGCCCCGCGCTGCGTTTAATTAGTTAGCCTGCTTCCTTTTCCCTCGCGCCGCAGCCATGATGGGCACAGCCCCACCGCCCGCCCGCGAACGAGCCCATGACAGCCTCTCACGCCTCCAGTGCCACCCTGCAGATCCTCTCGATCGTCTTCTACACCTTCATCGCCTTCCTCTGCATCGGCCTGCCGATCGCGGTGCTGCCTGGCCATGTACACGATCAGCTGGGCTTCGGCGCGGTGATCGCTGGCCTGACCATCGGCCTGCAGTACCTGGCCACCCTGCTCAGCCGGCCTTTTGCCGGGCGAGTGGCGGACACTCTGGGCGGCAAGCGCGCCATCCGCTATGGCCTGTACGGCATCGCCGGCTGCGGCGTGCTGACCCTGCTGTCGGCCTGGGCCCTTACTCTGCCCTGGCTGAGTCTGGCGCTACTGTTGGGCGGCCGACTGCTGCTGGGGATCGCCCAGGGGCTGATCGGTGTCGCGACCTTGAGCTGGGGGATTGGCCAGGTGGGGCCGGAACATACCGCCCGGGTCATTTCCTGGAACGGCATCGCGTCCTATGGCGCCATCGCCATCGGCGCGCCCGCTGGCGTGCTGCTGGTGGATAGCCTGAGCTTCGCCGTGCTCGGGCCGGCACTGTTGGTGCTGGCGCTATTGGCCCTGCTGGTGCTGCGCACGCGCCCCGAGGTCGTGGTAGCCGGCGGCGAACGGTTGCCGTTCTGGTCGGCGTTCGGGCGGGTGGCACCTTGCGGCCTGGGGCTGACCCTGGCATCGATCGGCTACGGCACCCTGACCACCTTCGTCACCCTGTACTACCTGGAGCGCGGCTGGGTCGGCGCAGCCTGGTGCCTGAGTGCCTTCGGCCTGTGCTTCATCCTCTCGCGGCTGCTGTTCGTCAACGCGGTCAACCGCTTCGGCGGCTACAACGTGGCCATTGTCTGCATGGCCACCGAGGTCCTGGGCTTGACCATGCTATGGCTGGCGCCCTCGCCGCTGTGGGCGATGCTCGGTGCCGGGCTGACCGGCTTCGGCCTGTCGCTGGTGTACCCGGCCCTCGGGGTCGAGGCGATCCGCCAGGTACCCAGCAGCAGCCGTGGCGCTGGGCTGGGCGCCTACGCGGTGTTCTTCGACCTGGCACTGGCCATCGCCGGCCCGGTGATGGGCGCGGTGGCAGTACACCTGGGGTATGCCTCGATCTTCGCCGTCGCCGCCCTGCTCGCCTTGTCAGGGGTGGGCCTGACCCTGTTGCTGGCCCGCCGCGGCTGAACGTTCGGCGGGCTCCGGTGCGCCCAGGGCCTGGCTGAAGAAGGCCGTGGTCTCGCTGCGCAGCGAGTGATGGATATGCCGACGGTCGACGCCCTCGGCGTCCTTGCACAGTACCGGCATGCGCAGGTGTTGCTCGTCGTCGCAGGGGGCCATGAACACGAAATGCCCGGCACCGGCCAGCAGGCGGTAGTCAGGTGTTACCGGCAGCTTGCGCGCCAGGGCATCGGCGTTGTGCTCCAGGGCCAGTAATTGGTCGTTGTCGCCGCTGTAGATCAGCGCCGGCACCTGCACGCCGGCCAGGGCGTGGCGACCGAACATCAGGCTCAACGGCGCCATCAGCATCACCGCGCCTACACGGGGATCGGCGCGGGGTGCCAGTTCACTGTGATCGGCGATCAGCACGCCATGGGTCTTGCAGGCGTCGGCGTCACCGGGGCGTTGCTCGCAGTAGCGGCGCAGGCGTTCGAGGTCGGGCCGCGCGCCAGAAAGGATCAGCGCGGTCTCGCCACCGGCGGAATAGCCAATCACCCCGACCTTGCCATCATTCAGGTATGGCGCGAGCAGCCTGTCGTTTCGCGCTGCGGTAATCGCGGCGCTGATCTGCAGCGGCCGGCCATAGAGGTTGCTGAGGGTGCCCAGGCGGCTATGGTCGCGGTTGTTGTCGCCGGGATGGACCACCGCCACCACCACGAAGCCCTGCCGGGCCAGGCCGTTGGCCAGGTCATGCAGGGCCATCGGGCTGCCGGTGTTACCGTGGGAGATCACCAGCAGCGGGAACTGGCCCATGGCTACCGGCGCCTCTTCGGCGACACGGGTCTGGTAGCCCTCGATACGCACCGGGCGCGCCTCGCCGCTGGAGGGGTAGAACGCCAGGGCCTGCATGGGCTTGGCGTCCACCGGGTCGACCAAGGTCAGCCGGTGCAATCCGGCCACCCACGGCGCTGCATCGGCGCGGGCCAACAGGCCGCCCAGCAGGAGTAGCGCCATCAGCAGGCTGCTTCGCTTCATCGCAGGGCGCTCCCAGGTTCAAGGCACTGCGCGGTACACGGGTATGGATGCCAGCATAGAACCCGGTGCGCTGGCGCCACATGAAAACTGGATGAAAAAAGCCGGCTGGCGCACGAGGCGACAGCCGGCTTTGAATCGATGGCAACGATCAGGCAGCGGCGAACAGCTCACCGGCGATCTGCGCCTGGGCGGCATCGATGGCCTTGGCGCGGTGCTCCGGGCCATAGGCCAGGCCGTGGGCGCGGACGATTTCCAGGTCGGTGATGCCGATGAAGCCGAGGAACACCTTGAGGAAGTCCTCATGGCCAACACCGGTCGGCTGGCCCTGGTGCAGGCCACCGGCGGTGGACACCAGGATCACTTTCTTGTCACCGCACAGGCCTTGCGGGCCGGCTTCGGTGTAGCGGAAGGTCTGGCCAGCTACCGCCACGCGGTCGATCCAGGCCTTGAGCTGGGTCGGCACGGTGAAGTTGTACATCGGCGCACCGATCACCACCGCGTCGGCGGCGAGGAATTCTGCCAGGGTCTCGGCACTGAGGCTGGCTTCATGAGCCTGGGCGGCATCGCGCATTTCCTCGGGGGTACCGGCGGCTACCAGGGTGGCGGCGGAGAAGTGGCTGATGGCGTCGCTGGCCAGGTCGCGGTAGACCACCTCGATGCTCGGATCGGCGGCCTTCCAGGCCTCGACCACTTCGCGGCTCAGCTGGCGGGAGGCGGAATTGTCGCCCAGGATGCTCGAATCGATATGCAACAGTTTCATGGGACTCTCCTGTGAATGAAGACCGCGGCGGTGGGCGATCACGATGGAGAGAATCCTACCGGCACATCGAATAGCTGATAAGTCGGCAAAAACGCGTTAGTTTGTTCCACTGATGGAACAATGAGACTGTCAAATGCAAGACCTCAACGATCTCTTCTACTTCGCCCGGGTGGTCGAAGCCGGTGGCTTCGCTGCCGCCGGGCGCCAGCTGGGCATACCCAAGTCGCGCCTGTCGCGGCGCATCGCCGAGCTGGAGGAGCGCCTGGGCACGCGCCTGCTGCAGCGCACCACCCGGCAACTCAAGCTCACCGCCGTGGGCGAGCGCTACCTGAGCCATTGCCAGGCGATGCTGCTGGAGGCGGAGATGGCCGACGAAGTGGTGGCCAGCATGTCCAGCGAGCCCCGCGGCCGGCTGCGCGTATCGTGCCCCGTCGCCCTGGCCCATGCATTCCTGCCGGATATCATCAGCCGCTTCCTCGCCCAGTACCCTTTGGTGCAACTGGACATGGTGCTGCTCAACCGCCGGGTCGACCTGATCTCCGAAGGCATCGACGTGGCCCTGCGCGTGCGCGATCTGGGCGATGAGGACCCGGCCCTGGTCACCCGGCGCCTGCGCCAGGCGCAGATGCAACTGGTGGCCGCACCAGGGTTTGCCGACCATGTCCGCGAGCCCGCGCAACTGGCGACCCTGCCGGTGCTGGGCGCTGCCGAGGCCGACCGGCTGGTGCATTTTCGCCTGCATGGCCCCAACGGCCGGCAGGAGGAAGTTGCCCTGGAGCCGCGCCTGGCCATCGACGACTTCGTCGTGCGCAATGCCGCGGTACGCGCCGGCCTGGGCTTCACCGCCCTGCCGTCGATGTTCTGCGAGGAGGAGCTGGCCCGTGGCGAACTGGTGCGCCTGCTGCCAGACTGGTCGCTGCCTGGAGGCTACCTGCAGGCGGTCTACCCGCACCGGCGCGGCCTGCTGCCGGCGGTACGCGCATGGATCGATCACCTGGCGACCTCGTTCGAGGCCTGTGGAGAGCGTTATGTCTGAGAAAAGGATGTCCGAGGAGCAAGTCGCGGCGCTGTGCCTGGCCCTGCCGGGCGCGCAGGAAGACTATAAATGGGGAGGCATCCGCGTATTCTCGGTGGCCGGCAACAAGATGTTCGCCGTGCAGGACCTGGGCGGCGCGGGCCTGTCGTTCAAGGTGGCCGACGAGCTGTTCCTGGGCTATTGCGACCGCCCCGGCATCCGCCCGGCCCCCTACCTGGCACGGGCAAAGTGGATCAGCATGCTGCCGCCCTATCCCATGGGCCACGACGAGCTGAGCGACCTGCTGCGCCGCTCGCACCAACTGGTGGTGCGACGCTTGCCAAGGCGCCAGCAGGTTGGGTTGCTGCTGGGGACGGGCGACGCCTAGGCTTCAACCCGGCAATGGCGGCCCCTTGAGCTCGACCCGGTTGCCGTCCGGGTCGAAGCAGTACAGCGACATACCCTCACCTTCGGCGCCGTAACGCTTCTCGGCAGCCTCCACCCTGACGCCGGCCTCACCCAGCATTACGCTCAGCGCCTGCTCGTCGAACGGTTCGATGCGCAGGCAGACATGATCGACATTGTGCCCACACTGGCCGGGCGCCTCGCCGCCCTGGCGCCCCAACGGGCCGTCGACCGCCACCAGGTCGATCAGGCCGTCACCGGCGCCGAGATGGATCATCCCCAGCGTGTCCCGACGCTTGCGCACCGGACAGCCGAGCAGTTCGTGATAGAAAGCCAGGCTGCGGGTCAGGTCGCTGACGCGCAGGACGACATGGTCGATACGAAGTATGGCGAAAGCTGGCATGGCGAAGCTCCACGATCAGGCTTTGCCTAGACCATAGCAGCCGCCCTGCGAAGATACCTTAGGCCGTTGGCGTCAATGATCGACGGTGGGTACAGCGCAGCCGCTGTGGGGCAAACGGCCGTGGGCGTGTCAGCCATTGCCCTGGTGGCGGCGGCAATCATGTAACGCCCCAGGCGCCACCCCTTGCACTTCAATGGCCGCTCCCACCCATTGGAATGCGACCATGCACTACAGCGAACCGCCCTACCACCAGCAACAGATCCTGCGCAGCCTGCCAGGCTGGACCAGGCACCTGCCCCCCCACCACGTCAGCAGACTGCTGCGCCGAGCCCACCGCGAGCATATCCAGCAAGACGGGCAGCCAGCCCCCTGGTTCGCCCTGGCCCCGGCCGCCCGCCAGGCCGAGTTGCGCCAGGCCATCAAGCAGCGCACGACGAGCCTCCAGGCACTGGCCAAGGCACTCCAGGGTTTGCGCGGTATCACCGAGTTCTGCGAGCCGCTTCTGCAGGCACGGCTGGGCATTCAGGTGGCGCTGACACAGGCCCAATTCAGGCATCAGCCGTACACGTCGAGCCTGGGCGGCGAATTCCCCGACCCGGACGCGTCCCATCATGCCCCCCGCACACCGACCTCGATCGAGGAACCTGCCGGCACCGCCAGTCTCACCAGCCTGCTCGAAGCGGCCCTGCACAATTTCGAAGGCGTGGCCGAGGTCGGCCCTTTCAGCACCCTGCAAGTCAGTGCCGACGACAGCAGCGCACTACCCGGCCTGAACACCAGTGCGTTTGCCACCCATTGCCGTGCACTCGACCTGGGGCAGCGCTATCAGGAGCACCTGCAGGAAATCTACGGCGGCCAGCGTAAAGCGCTGTTGCGCGGCGTGTGGAGCCAGGCCCGACGCGATGAACTCACGGTGCAGGCGTTGATCGCGCGAATGCGCGGACACCTGACAGACGACGGCCTCCAGGCCCTGCAACAGCTCTGTAGCACGGACTCGCCGCCCTGCTACCGAGGAGCACCGGCCAAGGTAGCGGTCTTGCGCATGCTTGATATCCAGTTGCACGATCTGTTGCTGCTGACATCCAGCAGCCAGTCCACGCCGAACTGCATCGCCTACCTGCCTTTCGACGACGCGCAACCGGTGCAGGAATTCCACAACCGCCTGGCCTTCGCCAGGTACCTGCGCCGTCGCTTGCTGGAACCTGCCTACCGCGAACGCTTCCTGGAGCACGTCGCCCTGAAAGACCGCCCGCTAATGGCGAACAAGCTCAGTGCCAGACTGTTCGAAGCCACCGCAGGCGGTATGAGCCCATTGGAAACACCGTCCCCCGCCTTCGCCGAAACCGAGCCCGGCACACATCCCTGGCAAGGATTGCCGGCCACCACCTCGCGACAGGAGCAGGATTTACCGCGTCCCACCCTCTTCCCGGCACTGGCGATCCATGAAGTCGCGGTCGCCTTCCCGGTATGGCCCAAGCTGTTCAATGACCATGTCCAGCGCCTGCAGGAGGACGCCCGCCGCATCGCGGTGCCAACGGCGGACATCGATGCCAGGGCCAGACGTGAGCGCCTGGCGTTGTGGCGCGAGCGTGGCCTGACCCTGCTCGGCGTGGCGGCCATGTTCGTCCCCGGCCTGGACGTCGTCATGCTGGCCGTGGGCGCGGGCCAGGTCATGGCCAGCATTTTCCACGGTTTCGAAGCCTGGTCCGAAGGTGACAACGCCGAAGCGGTAAACCAGGTCGAGTCGCTGCTGGTCAACCTGGGCAGTGTGGCCGCCATTGCCGGTGCCGCCAAACTGGCAGAAGCCACCGGCTTCGTCGACTGGATGCAAAGCCTCTGGCTGGATGGCGAGGAGCGGCTATGGCACCCCCAGCTAGAGCAGTACCGCAGCCCGGTCGAGTTGCCGGCTGATCTGCAGCCGGACGAGCAAGGTGTCTTGCGCCATGACGACCGGCATTTCGTCGACCTGGACAATACACTGCACGAGATCCGCCAAGACCCCGAGGGACACTGGCGTGTTGTCCACCCGGCCAACCCACGGGCCTATCAGCCACGGCTGCACGGCAATGGCCGCGGGGCCTGGCGCATGGCGCACGAACGACCACAGGACTGGGGGCGGGTCAAGCTGATGCGCCGGTTCGGCCCGCTGGCCAGCGGCTTGACCGATGAGGAACTGATTGCGGTACTCGACAGTACCGACCTGGAACGCGGTGTGCTCGAGCAGGCTCACGTCGATGGCAGGCGCCCTCCGGCGCTGCTCGAGGACGCCCTGCGTCGCATCAAGGCCGACAGCATCAACATCCCGTACAATCCATCCACACCGGCTTCTGCGCCGGCGCTGATGATCGGCCGCGTGTTCCCCGGCCTGCCCAGCCAAGCACTGGATGAGTTGGTGGACGCGGCCAACGGCGCCGAACGCCAGGCCCTGCGCAGCGGAAGAGTCCCCCTGCGACTGGCCGAAGAGGCGCGGCTGATGCAGGCCCGGTGCCGGGTGGATCGGGCGATCCTGGGTCTGTACCGCTCGAGCCTGGCCAATGACGACAGCCGGCTCATCAGCGATAGTCTGTTGGCCGCACACCCACAATGGACGGCCGAACAGCGCTATCACGCCGCCCTGGCCAACCGCCCGGCGACAGTACGCCTGCTCGGCCAGAAACCCGTGCGACCGGGCTGGCGCTCACCCTTGCGCCTGAGCGAAGGGCGTTACGGCTATCCACTGAGCCCCGGGGTATTCGCCTCGCGGGCAGAGCGCGAACTGCATGCCCTGTACCCAGGGCTGAACGGTCGCGAGGTCCGCCAATTGCTGGCCACCCTGCGTGTCCGGGGAAATGTGGCCGAACAGATCCAGGCACTGCGCACCCAGCTGTCCTCGCTGCGCGAGCAGCTGCATGCCTGGGCCGCCAGAGGCGCCCACGACTGGGGTGAGGAAGTCGGTGCCTATTACATCAGGATCGCCGTCCAGCTCGTCCGGGCGTGGCAACGCCTGGACGGCGAAATGCTGAGCCTCTCCAATGTCGCCCTCGACGCCCTGCCGACACTCACGGCACGCTTCGACCACATCACCACGCTGTCGCTGGACAATCTCAACGTGATCGAGATGCCCGCCGATCTCCTGCAGGCTTTCCCATCGCTCAGGCGGGTGGATGTACGAAACAGCCCCCAGTTGAGCGCCAGCTCGATCCTGCAGGCATTGCGCAACGCCCCGCAGGTGCGGGAACTGCGCTTGAGCGGCACGCACTTGGGCGAGCTGCCCGCCGTGGCCCATGAGGTGCTACCCACCTTGCACGGCCTGCGTAGCCTGGAAATGCCACATCACCAGCTGATGCTCACCTTGCATGACCTGCAAATGCTCACCGGCCTGCCGCTGGAAACCCTGGACCTTCGAGCCAATCGTATTGCGCTGGACGCCAACATGGCGAATACGTTCAGTACGATGCGAACACTGCGCCACCTGCACCTGAGCGACAACCCCCTCGCCATCAGCCCCAACCTGACAGGTCTGGACAACCTCGCCACCTTGCGCCTGGACAACAGCCAACTGCGCCTGTGGCCCACTGGGTTGAGCGGCCTGATGCAGCGCAATCCCTGCATGTTGCGGATGGTCGACCTGAGCATGAACAGCATTGAGCAAGTACCGGGGCTACCCGCGCTCTTGTCATCCCCCTACCTGGATGCACTGTTGGCCAGGCGTGCGCAGTACCGCTGGCGGTTCAACTACAACCCGTTGGACGAGGCCACCCGCGAAAGCCTGCAGATTGTCGGCGCGTCGGTCGAACAACGTGTCGAGGGCATCGACGCCACCACTGCACCACTGCGAATCGACTGGTTGCAAAACGCCAGCCGGCAACAACGGGCAACCTGGGAAGCGCTGTTCGATGCAGACGGCAATGTCAACCTGCGCCAAGTTGTCGAACAGGCCGGCATGTCGGCCAGTGCCCGTCGCCAGCCCCGAGCATTTGCCCATCAGGTATGGACACTGCTCGAGCGTGCAAGCACCAGTGCCCGCTTGCGCGCCCGCCTGGACGAGGTGGCCGGCGAATTCCCGGTGAGCTGTGGCGATGCCGGCGCCGATGGTTTCGGCACCTTGCAGATAGAAGTGATGGCCTACGATGAGGCCGCAGGCGCGGAGGTAGCCTCGCCGCCGCTGTTCCAGTTCTTTCGGCGCCTGTTCCGGCGTGACCAGGTGAATACGCTGGCCCAGGACCTGTTCAACGCCCGCGTGGCCCGGCGCGATGCGCTGCGCGCACTGGATGCCTGGGCCGCCCGGCCGCTGGCCGCGCGCGGCGCCAGGCCCGTGCTGCCTGCCCTGCATCGCTTCGACACATTGCCGGACGACGTGCTGCACAATGGCCTCGGTGAAGGCCTGGACCTGATCGAGATCCGCCTGGCCCTGCGCAGCGGCCTGGCCAGCCGCCTGGACTTCCCCGAACCCCAGCAGGCCATGCTGTACCGGCACACGGCTGAAATCTCACCGAGGACCGAGGAAGCGGTGCTCGAAGAGGTCGATGCCCGGGACCAGGACGCCGAGGCGCGCCGCCAGTGGATCGCCCGGCAACCGGGCTGGCGGCGCCTGCTGCGCCGGGAGAACAGTGCCCGCTTCGCGACGCTCAGAACACGCTGGGACACCGGCATGGACTACCTCGACGGCAGCGACCTCGACGGCCCGCTGGAACCGCCGGTAATCGAAGCGCTGACCCAGGCCCTGGGCCGCAGCCCGCTGGTCGAAGATGGCCAGCCCCTGCGCGAGCCCATTGCCAGCGACGACTACGTCGCGGGCATGAACCGCATGGCGCTGGGCCTGGAACAGGACGAGGACGCCCTCTACCTGCGCCTGACCCGCCGCCGCGACCCTAACAACTGAGGCTACTGACCGCGCAGGTCTTCGAAGAAGGCCTGCCGCCCCTGCACCTGGCTCGACGCACGGGGCTGCGCGGCAGCCTCGCCGCTGGCTCTTTCCACGTGCCAGTAGCAATGCCGGACCGCCCGCGTCACCGCCACATAGGCCAGGCGCTGCACCTCTTCCTTCTGCGCCGTATCGAATGCCTGGGCGTCCCCTGGTTTGCCCAGCCCGGCCAGGCGGTACGCCTGGTTCTTGTAGGGCGAGCTGGTCAGGTACTGGCAATCGCCGAGCATGAACACCGCTTCAGCCTGCAGTCCCTTGGCGCTGTGATAGGTCAGCTGACGCAGGCGGCGCTGGCCGGGCGGCAAGCTAGAATCCGCTTTAACTATTGCCGATAAATACTGATCAATCAATAACTTATCGCTGGATTTTCGAAACAGCATCATGACCGTTTCACCCCGTTGGTAATGCTCGATCACGGTTTCGGCCAGTGCCGCCTCGTCCCGGTCGAAGACCTTCACCGGCGACAGTGGCAGCTCGGCCGCCAATCCGCTGGCCCTGGCTTTCTTGCCGGAGATGGCCGGGGTGCCTTTGACCAGGTGCTCGGCGGCCTCGATGATGTGCTGCTGGCTGCGGTAGTTCTCCACCAGCATCACCCGCGTGTTGGCCGGTGACGGGAAGGCCTTGGTGAACTCCATGAAGTATTTCGGCGAGCTGCCGCGCCAACCGTAGATCGACTGCCAGTCGTCGCCCACGCACATCAGCGATGAATGTTGCGCCACCCGCCCGCTGTGCATGGCCGGCCCACGGCGGCGGATTTCGGCGAGGCAGGCACGCAGCCAGCTGACGATCTGCGGCGAGACGTCCTGGAACTCGTCGATCATCAGGTGCGCCAATGGGCGCAGCAAGGGATCGGGCAGCAAACCGAGATTCTCCGGGTTGTTCTCGCCGAACAGGGCAAACATGCGGTTGTAGGTCAGCACCGGCGGCGACTGCGCCAGCAAGTGTGCTTCCAGTGCCTTCCAGAACAGCGCGAGGGCCTCGAAGAATGCCGCGTCGCTGTCGCCGGACGGGAAGCTCATGGCGGCGACGGCGTTGTTGACGTCCAGGCCGAGGTTCTCGATGAAACTCGCGGCGCTGACGAAGGCGTCGAGCAAGGGCGCCGGGGCCAGCTCGCCCTTGACCTTGTACTCGAAGCCCGGACCGGCCACGGCATCACCCGCCAAGGACGTGGCAAGCCGCTTTGCCGACGCGTAATTATCTAACCATATCAATTGTTTATCGCAGAAAGCTTGAAACAGGGTGCGCTTCACCGCCCATTCCGCGCGCACCGCCAGCTTGGCGCCCGGGCGCTGGTACTGGGCGCTTTCGGACGGGTCGAAGCCCAGCACCACCCAGGCGTCCAGCCCTTCCAGGCGGCCATGGACATGAAAGCGGCTGCCACGGATCTGCACCGTGTCCCGGCACGGCTCGATACCCTTGATCGGCCAGGCACCAGCGGCGAACCACAGGTCCTCGATCACATCGCACAGTTCCTCGTCGCGCTGGGCGGCCAGCTGGGTTACCTGCACACGCTTCTGCACATCCGGGTGGTCCGGGTCCAGCGGCTTGAGCAGCAGCGCCTCCTGGCGCAACGCGCCGACCAACTGGGCGAAACGTGGGCTCTGGCCCAGCAGGTCGCTGTAGCACTGGTTGAGCTGCTGGCGCTGGGCATCGTTCAGGCGCAGGTCGAACGGGTTGCTGTCAGCGTTCGCCTCGCCGCCTGCGGGCATCTCGTTGCCCAGGGTCTCGAACGCCCGCACCTGGGCGAAGCCCGGCAGGCTGCGCACCAGCGGCAGGATGCGCGAATGGAATGTACGCACCAGCTCCCGCCCCTGGGCAGGCGACAGTTCAAGCTGCCACAGGGCGAACACCTGCAGCAGGCGCTGGATGAAATCACGGCGCGACTCGCGGGTGAAGGTCACCACGGTCAGGGCATCGAGCTCGAAGCCCAAGTAATGACGCAACAGCAGGATGCGCAGCACCAGCGAGGTCGACTTGCCGGCACCGGCGCCGGCCACGACGCAGGTCGAGGGTGTGTCGCTGAAGATCAGCTTCCATTGTGCCGCGCTCGGTTGCGCCTCGGCAGGCAGACGCCTGGCGACATCAGCCTTGAAGCGCTTTTTCAGCTCAGCGGTCAACGGCAGGCGCCAGTCGTCGAACAGGTTGTCGTCCTGCCCCGGCACACCGGCATTCTCCGGGCGGGTATCGCGGATCACCAGGACCTGGCGCCCGGCCTCGAAACCAGCGGCCCGGCCCTGCTCGTAGCCCTCACGCAAGCCATCGGCATGGCCGTTGCGCTGCCCCGTGGCGTGGCCGAGGAACCAGGAGTCGCGGTGCTGCGCCTGCAGGCGCGACAAGCCTCGCCCCAACAGGCGGGCGGCCAGGCGGCGCAACCAGGGCAACTGGGCGGGAGGGGTCAGGTCGGCGGGGGCCCGGGGATGCTCGTGCGGCACGGTCACTCCATTGAAAATCAGAACAGCCGGCATGTTCGCCTCATCCGCATAAAAGTGCCAGCGAATGCTTATGGATCATGGGATTAGGCGATGAACCGCATGCGGAGTCGCACAAGTAAATATCGTATTTGTAGATAGTAACAAGCCGATATTTACGCTTTTTATCGATATTTAAGGCGCGCATCATGGCCCCATTCCAACGAATCAGAGGAGCACGACCATGCTGCAACTGCGACCCTTCGAAAGCCTTGGCCACGCCAACCACGGCTGGCTCGACGCCCATCATCACTTCTCCTTCGCCGAGTACCATGACCCGGCACGCATGCACTGGGGCAACCTGCGCGTATGGAACGACGACCTCATCGCCGCCGGTGCAGGCTTCCCACCGCACCCGCACCGTGACATGGAGATCATCACCTACGTTCGCGAAGGCGCCATCACCCATCAGGACAGCCTGGGCAACAAGGGCCGTACCGAGGCCGGCGACGTGCAGGTCATGAGCGCTGGCAGCGGCATCGTCCACAGCGAGTACAACCTGGAGAAGGTCGACACGCGGATCTTCCAGATCTGGATCATCCCGGAAAAGGTCGGTGACGCGCCCTCCTGGGGTAGCCGCCCGTTCCCCAAGGGTGAACGTGGCGAAGGCTTCGTGACCCTGGCCAGCGGCCGCGAAGGCGATGACGACAGCCTGCGCATCCGCACCGACGCGCGCCTGGTGGCCGCGACCCTGCGCGCCGGTGAAAGCGCCGAGTACCGCCTCGATGAGGGCCGCCGCGGCTACCTGGTACCAGCCAAGGGACGGATCGAAGTGAACGGTTTGCAAGCCAAGGCCCGTGACGGGGTGGCGATCGAGCAGGAGACGCTGCTCAAGGTGACGGCGCTGGAAGACAGCGAAATCGTGCTGGTCGATGTGGCCTGATCGTCCTTGGCCGGCTTGCCGACGCAGGCCGATATCGCACTTTTTCGCGTTTGTGCGCTCTATGCATGGCCAGGTCCCACCGATCCCCGGTGGGACCGCCTTTTGCAACCGGTGCCGATGGCCGTACGAAGACGCTTTCCGTTTCCTCGCCTACTGCTGATGGCCAGCAGCCTGGCGTGCCTGGTCGCCTGCACCCAACAGCAGGGCCGCGACATGCTCACCCAGTTCGGCAACGGCAAACCCGACGAGCTGTTCCAGACCAGCGTCGACCGCATGGCCACCCTGGCCATGCGCGACAACCTGCAAAGCCTGTACCTGCTGATGAACAAGCTGTACCTACGCAACCCCAACCAGTGGCGGCAATCGGGCTACCTCGACGCCACCACCGCGGCACGGCAGATCCGCATCGCCATCGAACAGCGCCAGCCCCTGGCGCAGTTGGGCGAGCGCCGCGACCTGGCGGCCTTGAGCTACGCCCTGAGCCCGGAGTTTCGCGGCGACCGGGTAGGCGCCTTCATCTACGCCATCGGCAGCATGCTGGTCACCGCCCACGGCGGGCGCACCGAGTTCTACATGACCGACACCCTCGACCCGTTGTTCATCCACAATGCCGCGCGCAACATCGAGAAGGCCACCTGGATGCTCGGCCAGCGCCAGGATGCCAATGGCGTGCTCCTGCTGTTTTCCAACGAAATCTCCGAGCAAGGCAGCAACCTCAGCTTCGCGGTGGAGTTCGGCAAGGTCGTCGCCCGCCTCGACCTGCTGGCGCAGATGCTTGACGAGCGCTATCGACGGATCGGCCTGAACTACGCGCAAAGCCTGTTGTTGATGAATTTCCTGCCAGTGCAATGAGCCGTGTCCGCTATGTCGCCAACGGTGCGCAGAGGCGCCGATCGATCAACCCCGTCGCCGTTTCAGCTGCTGCTTCAACACCCGCAACGGCGGCGCATAGAAGAACCCGAACGACACGCTGCCCTGGCGGCCCTTCACCGCATGGTGCAGGCGATGGGCCCGGTACAGACGCTTGAGGTAGCGGTTGACCGGTTTCGGCGCCCTCGGCCAATGGCGGTGGAAGAATCCGTCATGCGCCAGCACGTAGGCCAGCCCATAGCCCGCCACGCCGCCACCCACCCATTGCAGCGGCGCATGCCCGGCCTTGCCCAGCATCACCAGGGCAGCGGCGATAAGCCCGAGCGCCAGCAGGTAGAGGTCGTTGGTTTCCAGCATGCCCAGTTGCGGCTCGTGGTGCGAGCGGTGCAGCCACCAGCCCCAGCCGTGCATGACGTACTTGTGGGCCAGCGTGCCGACGCCCTCCATGGCCACCAGGGTGCCGAACAGCACGGCGAGATTGAACAACATGTATCGGTCCGGGGGGTTTGGCAACGAAAGGCGCAAGCGTACCATTGCCGCCAGGTCATTCAGAGGGATTTTCCATGAAGGATGTACACGCCTCGGCCAGCACCGGCTACACCCGCCAGTCGGGCAACTACGAGCAAGGTCGGCCTGACTACCCCGTCGCCTTGCAGGACTGGTTACGCGACACCCTGGGCATCGGCGCCGGTACCCCGGTGCTCGATCTGGGCGCCGGCACCGGCAAGTTCACCCGCCTGCTCAACGCGCTGGCACCGCGCCTGACAGCAGTGGAACCGGTGGCCGCCATGCGCGCACGCTTCCACGAACGGCTGCCCGACATCCCCGTGCTCGAGGGCACGGCACAGCACATCCCGCTGGCCGAGGCCAGCCAGCAGGTGCTGGTCTGCGCCCAGGCCTTCCACTGGTTCGCCGATGCCGCCGCCCTGGCGGAGATGCACCGGGTGCTGGCCCCCGGCGGCCGCCTGGGACTGATCTGGAACGTGCGCGACGAAACAGTGGACTGGGTGGCGCGGATCACCGAAATCATCACCCCCTACGAGGGTGACACGCCACGTTTTCACACCGGGCGTTGGCGCGAAGCCCTCGCCGGCAGCCGCTTCAGCACCCCGCAGCTGACCACCCTGCCCCATGCCCATGAGGGTGATCCACAGACCGTGATTCTCGAACGCCTGCGCTCGGTGAGCTTCATCGCCGCCCTGCCCCAGGCCGAACAAGACGAGGTCATGGGCCGGTTGCAAGCGCTGATCGACAACCATCCGGACCTCAAGGGCCGTGAGCGCATCGCCTTCCCTTACCGCACCCAGGCCTACGTCTGCCAGCGCCTGCCGTAACAGGATTGTCATGATTCATGCCTTGACCCCACGCGGGTCGAGGCGTATGGTCCGCCGCGCATTCAAGCATCCCTTACACAGGAGTCCCCTGCATTGGACAGTAGCCCCAGTCGATTGCGACAGGCCCACACGGCGAGCTAGTCCGGCAGCGTTCCTGCCACTGTCTCGCCGTACTCGGTAGACGGTGGTTTCCTTCGGCCCTCCCTGGCTGAACATTCCTCCTTGCTTCCCAGCGCTGCCCCCGGCATGGCGCGTGGTCCTGCGCATTCCTCGTTTGCAATCGCGCCGTCTCAAGCCGGCGCCCATGCGGGCCATCGCCCGCAGAACGGAGTTCGCTATGGATTGGAAAATCTTCCTGCTGCGCGTCAGCGTGGCCCTGCTGCTCGGTGCCCTGATCGGCGCCGAGCGTCAACTGCGCCAGCGCCTGACGGGCCTGCGCACCAACGCCCTGGTCAGCACCGGCGCCTGCCTGTTCGTGCTGATGACCCAGGCCGTACCGGGCATGGCGCCCACCGATGCCTCGCGCATCGCCGCCTATGTGGTATCGGGCATCGGCTTTCTCGGCGGTGGCGTGATCATGCGCGACGGCTTCAACGTGCGTGGCCTGAACACCGCCGCCACCCTCTGGTGCACCGCCGCGGTCGGCGTGCTGTGCAGCCTTGGGCTGTTGCTTGAGGCATCGCTGGGCAGCCTGGTGGTGCTGTGCGCCAATATCCTGCTGCGCGATCTCGCCCAGCGCCTCGACCGCCAGGACGTGCTGCCGGCGAGCGAAGTCGAGCAGCGCTACGAGGTACGCATCGTCTGCCGCGCCGAGGACGAGATCCAGGTGCGCAGCCTGATGCTGCACAGCCTCAGCGACCCGGGCCTGCGCCTGCAGTCGCTGCACAGCGAGGACCTGGCCGACCCGACGCGCCTGGAAGTACGCGCCGAACTGCTCGGCACGCCCCAGGCGCCAACCCAGCTGGAGCGCCTGGTCGGCCGGGTGAGTCTGGAGAAAGGCGTCAGTTCGGTGCGCTGGCAGTTACAGCTGCAGGCTCAGGGCCTGAACATCGACTAGACGCTGTCGCGCACATGCCGCTCACGCAGCTCCTGGCGCTCCTTGGCCTCGACGCACAAGGTCGCGGTGGGCCGCAGCAGCAAGCGGCGCAGGCCGATCGGCTCGCCGGTTTCCTCGCACCAGCCGTAGTCGCCCCGGACCAGGCGCTCCAGCGCCTGGTCGATCTTGTCCAGCAGCTTCTTTTCCCGCTCCAGCGAGCGCAGTTGCCAGTGGCGCTCTTCTTCGGCGCTGCCGATGTCGGCAAGGTCGCTGTGCACCTCCTGCTCACGCAGGGCGCGGAACTCCTGTTCGATACGGACCTGCAGCTCGCCGCGCTGGGCCAGCAGCAGGTTACGGAAGAATTGCCGCTGCGGCTCGTTCATGTAGGCGGCGGCAGGTTGTTGCAACAATTGCTCTTCAGTCATGGCTAGGTTCCGAAATGCTGGGCGCGCGTCGCGCCCCTTTCGCTGGCAAGCCAGCTCCCACAGGGGCTGCGCAGCGGCCCCTGGCTCAATCAACGGTCGAACATCAAGGGCAATCCCTGGCACGGGTCGCGCACCTGGCCCTGGTGCCAGGCCAGTTGCCCCGATACCACCGTGCTACGTACCACATGGTGAAAAGCGCGCTGCTGGAACGGCGTCCAGCCGCAGCGCGCCAGGATCGGGTCGTCCGCCACGGCCCGTGGCCTGGCCAGGCGCTCGACGATGGCGAAGTCCGCCCAGTACCCCTCGCGCAGGAAACCGCGTTCGCGAATGGCGAACAGCTCGGCCACCGCATGGCTGGTCTTGGTCACCACCTGGGCCATGCTCAGCACGCCTTCACTGACCAGTTCCAGCGCCGCTGGAAGGGCATGCTGCACCAGCGGCAGGCCAGACGGCGCTCGGGTATAGACCCGGCGCTTTTCCTCCAGGGTATGCGGCGCGTGGTCGGTACCAATCACATCGATACGGTCGCGGGCCAGGGCCTTGCGCAAGGCGTCGCGGTCGGTGCCGGTCTTGATCGCCGGATTGCACTTGATCAGATGGCCGAGGCTGGCGTAGTCGCTGTCGTCGAACAGCAGGTGGTGCAGGCACACCTCAGCGGTGATGCGCTTGCCGCTCACCGGGCCGGGCGTGAACAACGCCAGCTCGCGCACCGTGGTCAGGTGCAGCACATGCAGGCGCGTGCCGAAGCGCCGGGCCAGCTGCACGGCCAGGCTCGAGGAGCGGTAGCAGGCGTCGGCATCGCGGATCAGCGGGTGCGCGGCCGGAGGAATGAACTCACCGTGGCGCGCCCGCCACCAACCCTCGTTCTGCAGAATGCTCGGCGTGTGCTCGCAATGGGCCAGGACGATGGTCGGCGCATAGACGAAGAGTTTTTCCAGCACCTGCGGATCGTCCACCAGCATGTCGCCAGTGGACGCGCCCATGAACACCTTGATCCCGGCCACTTCGCAGGGGTCGAGGGCGGCAATGGTATCGAGGTTGTCGCGGCTCACGCCGAAGTGAAAGCCATAGTTGGCCCGTGAGCCCGCCGCCGCCCGGCGCTTCTTGTCGGCCAGCGCCTCCAGGGTCAACGTCGGCGGGTTGGTGTTGGGCATGTCCATGTAGCTGGTGATACCCCCGGCCACCGCTGCCCGCGATTCGCTGGCGATACTGCCCTTGTGCGGCGCCCCCGGCTCGCGAAAATGCACCTGGTCATCGATCATCCCTGGCAGCAACCAGGCGCCCTTGGCATCGATCTCCAGTGCCGCCCTGGCGTTGTCGAGGCTGCCGGCGATCCGTTCTATGCGCCCATGGCGCACCAGCAGGTCGGCTTCGAATTCACGCCCCTCGTTGACCAGCCGGGCATTGCGTACCAATAGCGTGTCCATGCTCAGAACTCGTTCTGCAAGGCCTTGTAGCCCTGGACCAGGTCGATATTGGTGCGCGCCACGTCCTCGGAGAACTCCGAGGCCGACACGCTGACCGGCGGGTAGCGCTCCAGGTCGGTATGCGGGCCGATGTGCTCGGTGGGCGGCACGTAGAAGCGCGGCGGCAAGTCGCGGCCGTCGACCACCGAGTTGTGCCGCACCACGCTGCCATCACCGACCTTGCAGTTGAACAGCACGCTGTTGAAGCCGATGAACACCCGGTCACCGACTTCGCACGGACCGTGGACGATGGAGCGGTGGGCGATCGAGCTGTACTGGCCGATGCGCACCGCCGCGCCGGATTTGGAATGGATCACCACGCCATCCTGGATATTGGAATTGGCGCCGATGACGATTGGCTGCATGTCGCCGCTGGCGTCCACCTCGTCGGCGCGGATTACCGCATAAGGGCCGACGAACACGTTGTCGTGGATGATCACCTTGCCGCAGATGATGGCGGTGTGGTCGATATAGGCCGATTCGGCGATTTGCGGAAGGTGGCCGGAGGGGTTTCTGCGGATCACGGTGAGGGTCCTGCCTGGGAGGAAGAACGTAAATGTTACGTTATAACAATTACATTGCAACACCTTCCCGCGTCGATCTGGCAAACTGCACGTTACTGCGCGTCAACGCCCGTGCCTGAAGGTCTTGTGCCCCCCATGCCTGTCCGCCCTACTCTCACCGATGATGTTCCAGCGCTCCCTGCCTTGGAACGCTCCGCCGCCCAGGCATTCCGGCAATTGCCGCACCTCGCCTGGCTGGCCGACAGCGACGTGATGGACCAGGCCGAACACCTGGCATTCGTGAGCGAAGGTTGCAGCTGGGTAGCCGTGGATGACCAGGGTCAGGTACTGGGTTTTCTCTGCGCCAGCATTGCCGACGACGCCTTGCATATCCATGAGCTGTCCGTGGGGCAAGAGGCCCAGGGCCGCGGCTTGGGCCGGCGCCTGCTGGACCAGGCACGGGATTCCGCTCGCCTCAAGGGCCTGGCCTGGCTGACCCTGACCACCTTCGACGATGTCCCCTGGAATGCCCCGTTCTACGCGCGCTACGGCTTCGAACCCATCCCTGCGGCACGCTTGGACGCCCGCCTGCGCGCAATTCTCGCCAGCGAGCTGGCCCATGGCCTGGACCAGCGGTGCGCCATGCGCCTGCCGATCGACGCCTGAGCCCTGTTTTCATCCCCCCGGCCATTCACGTAGAGTCTGAACACCCGCAGTAACGGACAACCCGATGGACAAGTACGCCCCCCGCCAGTGGCTGCCACACGAAAAGCCCAGCCTGCCCGGTTCGCCCTCGACACCGCTGCACGCCCCGGCCAAGCGCCTGGCCTTCGGCGTGGTCGGTCTGCTGGTGGCCATCACCGGCGGCCTGGGCAACGCCCTGGTGGTGGCCAACCTGCCATTTCTGCAGGGCGCCCTTGGTGCCACCAGCGCGGAGATGGCCTGGCTGCCGGCGGCCTACGTGATGACCAACGTGTCGATGAACCTGTTGCTGGTGAAGTTTCGCCAGGAGTTCGGCCTGCGCGCCTTCACCGAAGTGTTCCTGGTGCTCTACGCGCTGGTCACCCTCGCCCACCTGTTCGTCAACGACCTCAACTCGGCCATCGCCGTGCGTGCCGCCCATGGCATGGTCGGTGCCGCGCTGAGTTCGCTGGGGCTTTACTACATGATCCAGGCCTTCCCCGCGCAGTGGCGGCTCAAGGCGATGGTCCTCGGGCTGGGCGCCTCGCAGTTGGCCGTACCCTTGGCCCGGGTGTTTTCCGAAGACCTGCTGCAGATCGCCGAGTGGCGCGGGCTGTACCTGTTCGAGCTGGGCCTGGCTCTTGCCGCGCTGGGCTGCGTGCTGTTGCTCAAGCTGCCCCCGGGCGATCGCTTCAAGACCTTCGAGCCGCTGGATTTTCTCACCTTCACCCTGATGGCCAGCGGCACTGCCCTGCTCTGCGCGGCGCTGTCGCTGGGGCGTATCGACTGGTGGCTGGACGCGCCGTGGATCGGCGTCGCCCTGGCCGGCGCCATTGCCCTGATCCTCTCGGGCCTGGCCATCGAGCACAACCGCAGCAACCCGTTGCTGATGACCCGCTGGCTGGGCAGCGGCGCGATCATTCGCCTGGCACTGTGCGTGATCCTGATCCGCATGGTGATTTCCGAACAGTCCACCGGCGCGGTGGGTTTCCTCCAGGCGCTGAACATGGGCAACGAGCAGATGCGCGCGCTGTACGCGGTGATGCTGCTGGGCGCGATCACCGGCCTTGCCACCAGCGCGTTGACCATCAACCCCACGCACCTGGTACTGCCGCTGTTCATCTCCCTGGCCGCGATGGCCACCGGCGCGTTCATGGACAGCGGCTCCACCAACCTGACCCGCCCCGCACAGATGTACCTCAGCCAGTTCCTGCTGGCCTTCGGCAGCACCTTCTTCGTCGGCCCGTCGATGGCGCTGGGCATCAGCCATGTGCGCGCCAACCCGCGCAACCTGGTGAGCTTCTCGGTGCTGTTCGGCATCTGCAACAACCTCGGCGGGCTGATCGGCTCGGCACTGCTGGGCACCTTCCAGACGGTGCGGGAGAAATTCCACTCCAGCCAGCTGATGGACCGCCTGAGTGCTCTGGAACCCCTGGTCAGCGCCCGGGTCCAGGGGGGTGGCGCCGGTTATGCCGGGGTGCTGGCCGACCCTGCGCTGCGCAACGAGGCCGGCATGCGCCTGCTGGCCAACGCCGCGACCCGCGAGGCCAATGTGCTGGCCTACAACGATGTGTTCATGCTGATCGGCGCCATCGCTATCCTGACCATGATCTGGATCTTCATCCGCAGCCTGTACCTGCGCTATACCCACTCCACCAGCGGTGCCTCCAACCGATGACCCAGGAAACGCCAACGACCACCACCACCGCCATCGCCGAAACCCCGGAAGGCAGCGCGCCCCCGAGCGAGCCGACCAGCCCGGCGCGTACCCGGCGCGTACGCCTGCTGTCATCGCTGAGCTTCGCCGCCGTGGCCCTGGCCGGCATCCTGCTGGTGCTCTACGCCTGGCGCCTGCCGCCATTCAGCAGCGCCATCGAAAGCACCGAGAACGCGCTGGTGCGCGGCCAGGTGACGATCATCGGCCCTCAGTTGGGCGGCTACATAGTCGAGGTGCCGGTGCACGACTTCCAGTTCGTCAAACAGGGCGACCTGCTGGTGCGCCTGGACGACCGCATCTACACCCAACGCCTGGCCCAGGCCGTTGCCCAGCTCAAGCAGCAACAGGCGGCGCTGGCCAACAACCTGCAACAGCGCAACAGCGCCGAGGCCACCCTTGCCCAGCGCCAGGCCGCGATCGCCGACGCCGCCGCCCAGGCCGACAAGGCCCGCGCCGACCTGCAACGCAACCAGGCGCTGGTAAGCGACGGCTCGGTATCACGCCGTGAACTGGACCTGAGCCGCGCCAGCCAGGCCGCCGCCGTCGCCAGCCTGGCCCAGGCCAGGGCCGCACTGGAAATCGCCCGCCAGGACCGCGAAACGGTGGTCGTCAATCGCGCTGCGCTGGAAGCTTCGGTGGAAAACGCCAAGGCGGCCGTGGAGCTGGCCCGCATCGACCTGGACAACACCCGGGTCAAGGCGCCGCGCGACGGCCAGCTGGGGCAGATCGGCACCCGCCTGGGCGCCTACGTCAACCCCGGTGCGCAATTGATGGCATTGGTGCCGGACACCCTGTGGGTCATCGCCAACCTGAAGGAGACGCAGATGGCCAACGTGCGCATCGGCCAGCCGGCGACCTTCACCGTCGATGCGCTCGATCATCTGAAACTGCGCGGTCACGTGCAGCAGATCTCGCCGGCCACTGGCTCCGAGTTCGCCTTGTTGCAGGCCGACAACGCCACTGGCAACTTCGTCAAGATCGCCCAGCGCATCCCGGTGCGGATCACCGTCGATGGCGACCAGCCCGAGGCCAGGCAACTGCGGCCGGGGATGTCGGTGGTGGTGAGCATCGATACCCAGGAAGCACAGTAAACGGCGAATTCAGAAGCGCTGCGCCACCATCTTGAACGGATACGGCTGCGCCTTGTACTTGCCGATCTTGCCGCGCTTGGGCAGTGTCACCTTGTGCTCCCGGCTGAGGTCCTTGTAAGGGATCTGCTGCAGCAGGTGGCTGATGATGTTCAGCCGTGCCTTGCGCTTGTCCTCCGAGCGCGCCATGTACCAGGGCGCCCAGGACGAATCGGAGGCGGCGAACATGTCGTCGCGGGCGCGGGTGTAGTCGTCCCAGCGGTTGTAGGACTTGACGTCCATCGGCGACAGCTTCCACAGCTTGCGCCCGTCGCTGATGCGGTCCTGCAGCCGGCGGGTCTGTTCCTCGGCACTGACCTCGAGCCAGTACTTGATGAGGATGATCCCCGACTCGACCATCATCCGCTCGAACATCGGCACCACGGTGAGGAACTTGTGGGCCTGCTCGTCGCTGCAGAAGCCCATCACCCGCTCCACGCCGGCGCGGTTGTACCAGCTGCGGTCGAAGATCACCACCTCGCCGGCCGCCGGCAGGTGGGTCAGGTAGCGCTGGGCGTACATCTGGGTCTTCTCGCGCTCGGTGGGCGCCGGCAGCGCCACCACGCGGAACACCCGCGGGCTGACGCGCTCGGTGATGGCCTTGATGGTGCCACCCTTGCCCGCGCCGTCGCGGCCTTCGAAGACGATGCACACCTTCAGGCCCTTCTCCACCACCCACTGCTGGAGCTTGACCAGCTCCACATGCAGCCGCCTGAGTTCCGCCTCGTAGGTCTTGCGTCCAAGCTTCTCGTCGACCTCACCCTTGCGCTTGCCCTTGGCCATCGCCTGCTCCCCTCTGCCCGCTTCAGGTCGCCCCGACGGCGCCGGGGCGGAACCAGCAGAGTATGGCTGAACACCCGCCGTTTGCCGGTTGGCCGCCAGTCGGTGCCACAGGCAGGCTTTGCCAAACAGCGCACAGCACGGGCGATATGTCGACTTGCCACGATTGCGGCCGCTCTGGCCCGCGGGTTCTAATCCTGGCCTGCGCTCCACCCAGCAATTGGCAATACAAGGAAGCCTTACAATGGACAGGAAGATCATACCGCTGGCGTTGCTGGCGACCCTGGTCGGCTGCTCGGACAACCAGCAGCCCCGTGAAGCCGACCTGCGCCAGGCTGCCCAAGCCTACCTCGACAGCCAGTACCCGCACTGTTTCGTGATCAGCGCCTTCCCCACCCGCACCCGTGACTTCGATGTCGAAGGAACCAACCAGGCCCTGCACGCCCTGGCCCGGGTCGGCGTGGTCAGCGAACGGGAAGTTGCCCGTACCGAAGTCCCTGAGCGCCTGTGGCAGCCGGCACGCACCGACATCTACTACGCCTACGACCTCACCGACGAGGGCCGCCGCTACTACAAGGCCGATGCAGGGCGCAAAGCGAACGGCGCCAGCACCGGCGGGCTGTGCTTCGGCAAGGCCCAGGTCACCGCCATCAACAGCGTCGGCAAGCCTACCGAACATGATGGGCGCAAGCAGTCGCAGGTGAGCTACAGCTACCAGGTGAACGAACTGCCGACCTGGGCCAGCGACGCGGCGGTCCAGGCCGGCATCGCCGGTCTCGGCCAGGCGGCCGCCAGTGCCGCCAAGCCGCTGGAGGAAACCCGCGCCATGGTGCTCACGGACCACGGATGGGTGCACGAGCAACTGCTGGCCAACTGATCAGGGTGTTAATCCTGGGAAAATCCACACAGGCCATCCTTGCCTTAACCCGGCCGCCTGGCGGCCGTTTTTCAGGTCAATCGATGGAGACCCCAGTGATGAAAACCCTAACCTGTGCCCTCGCTCTGCTGGCAACGATCTCGGCCACCTCGGCCTTTGCCGAAGGCGGCGCCGACCGCCTCAAGGAACGCAGCGACCAATGGGCGCTGCAACGCCAGCAGGCCGAGCAGATCGCCAAGGGTGACGCCCAGTCGCCCGCCCAGCAGCAAGCCCGGCAAACCCAGGACAACGCCAGCACACCCTCCAGCTGATAGGCCCCTTGGGCATTTTTGTTCAATACCCGCGCCGCGGCCTCGGGCAGGATAGCCGCACTATCCTCGCCACAAGGAAACGCCCGATGAGCCTGACACTGTCCATGGCGGCCTTCGCCCTGGCCGCCTCCATCTCCCCCGGCCCGGTCAACATCGTCGCCCTCGGCAGCGGCGCGCGCCATGGCCTGCGGGCCAGCATCGGGCATGCGGCCGGCGCCACCCTGGGCTTCTGCCTGCTGCTGGTGCTGGTGGGGCTGGGCGTGCATGAGCTGCTGCTGCGCTGGTCGTTGCTGGGGCAGCTGTTGCATTGGGGCGGGGTGCTGTTTTTGCTGTACATGGCATGGAAGCTGGCC
Organism: Pseudomonas sp. CCOS 191; assembly: GCF_001007005.1. NCBI lineage: Bacteria > Pseudomonadati > Pseudomonadota > Gammaproteobacteria > Pseudomonadales > Pseudomonadaceae > Pseudomonas > Pseudomonas sp. CCOS 191. The sequence goes on along the minus strand of NZ_LN847264.1, from coordinate 2,804,240 downwards.
AGCGACGACGGCGCGCTGGGCGCCGAGGATGGCAAGCGGGCGCCAAGCGCCTGGCACGGCGCGGCCATGCAGTGGCTGAGCCCCAAGGCCTGGCTGGCGGCCGTGGCCGGCATCGGCGCCTATACCAGCGGCGAGCAGCAGCTGTTGTGGCTGTTCACCTGGATCTACGGGCCGATCTGCTGCGTCTCCGTGGCCAGTTGGGCCTGGGCCGGCAGCGTGATCCGCCAGTACCTGGCCGAGCCTTGGCGGATGCGTCTGCTCAATCGGGTGCTGGCGGGGTTGCTGGTGGCGAGCGCGGTGTACCTGATGGTAGGAGGTTGACGGTTCGTGCCCTATCGCGGGGCAAGCCCGCTCCCACGTGCTTTTCAGGCATTGCGATAGTGCCCCGGCGTGGTCGCCAGGTGCCGCTTGAAAGCCCGCTGCAGATGCGCCTGGTCGGCAAAGCCAGCTTCCAGCGCCACCTCGGCGATGGCCCTGCCTGCGCGCAACTGCGCCCGGGCATGCTGCACCCGCTGGTCGAGCAGGTAGGCGTGCGGCGATAGCCCGAAGCGCTTGCCGAATGCGCGGGTCAGGTAGGCCCGTGACAAGCCCGCCGCAGCGCAGATGTCCTCAAGTGTCAGCGGATCCAGACGGTGGGCGCGAATGAACGCGGCGGCCATTTCCAGGCGTGGATGCGACTGTGGGTGACGCGCCGCGCCGCCCTCGAGATAACCTGGCAGCTCTGCGAAGAACGTCGCCAGCCGCTCGGCCTTGTCCAGCGCCTCGCTGTCGAGCAGCCCGGCGAACAGGTCGAGCAACCGCCCGTACAGCGCAGGCGACGTGCTCAATGTCGCCGCCGGCAGTTCGAACCCTCGGGCCTGCAACCACGGCAAATCAACGAACAGCATCAGGTAGGACCAAGGTTCGCCCTGGATGGGGTTGCAGGTGTGCACCACCCCTGGATTCATGAGCACCGTGGTCCCCACGGCCACCTCATGCCGTGCATCACCGGTCAGGTAAGTGCTGCGCCCGCCGGTGATCACGCCGATGGAAAAGCTCGCGTGGGAATGCGCGGTGTAGCACACCTGGCGGCCATCCCCGACCAGACGAGCCTCGACGAAGGGCAATGCCGGATCACGCCAGAACCGCGAGACCTCGATCATTGCCCCACCCTTACCCTTCGCCGCCCTGCACCACCACCAGCAACTGCGCCTGGCGCTCGCCGACCGAACGCAGGCGGTGCGGGGTCTGGGCATTGAAATGCAAGGCGTCGCCGGCCTCCAGCAACACCCGCTCGCTCATGAAGTCGACCTCCACCTGCCCTTCGTGGACGAACAGGAACTCCTCGCCCTCGTGTTCCTTGAAGGTCGGGTCGCTGAACTCGGTCGGCGGCTGGATCAGAAACGGCAACAGGCTGCGCTGGCCAACTTGCGAGGTCAGCACCGCATAGCCCGGCCCCTCGCCACCGCCCACCAGCGCCTGGCGCTCGCCGCGGCGCACCAGGCTGTAGCGCGCCTGGCCATCATGCTCGCCATCGAACAGTTCCTCGACATTGACGTTCAACGCCCGCGCCAGCTTCAGCGCCGCAGCGATCGACGGCGTGTTGAGGCCACGCTCGACCTTGGACAGGTAGCTCTTGGTCATGCCGGATTTCTCGGCCAGCTGCTCAAGGGTGATGCCCAGTTTCTTTCTCAGCAGTTTCAGTCGGATAGACATGTGAAGCGGGTTTCCCGAACAAACGCACTTGCGCATGACACTTTGTGTCATATAGGATTATTTGTGTCATCTGATGGTTCGCCCCCTCACCGTCCAAAGCTCGGGGGCGAGCCAGCCCTGACATCCGTCATCACGCCACAGAGGAAAGATCCCCATGGCCAATACCCTTACCCTCAGCAAAGACCAGCTGGTGCAAAAGGCACTGACACAGATGCAAGGCTCGCTTGCCGATAATACGTGGACTGTGCGCGAAAAGCTGGCCCTGACCTGCCGAATTCTCTTCGATAACGGCCACGACTCGGGCCTGGCCGGGCAGATCAGCGCCCGTGGCGCGCAACCGGGCACCTTCTACACCCAGCAACTGGGCCTGGGCTTCGACGAAATCACCGCCAGCAACCTGCTGCTGGTCAACGAAGACCTCGAAGTGCTGGAAGGCGAAGGCATGCCCAACCCGGCCAACCGCTTCCACAGCTGGGTGTACCGCGCCCGCCCCGACGTCAACTGCATCATCCACACCCACCCTACCCACGTCGCCGCGCTGTCGATGCTCGAAGTGCCGCTGCAGGTCTCGCACATGGACCTGTGCCCGCTGTACGAAGACTGCGCATTCCTCGAAGCCTGGCCGGGCGTGCCAGTGGGTAACGAAGAAGGCGAGATCATCAGCGCCGCCCTGGGCGACAAGCGCGCCATCCTGCTCTCGCACCACGGCCAGCTGTCCACCGGCACCAGCATCGAGCAGGCCTGCGTCTACGCCCAGCTGATCGAGCGCGCCGCGCGCCTGCAACTGCTGGCGATGGCCGCCGGCACAATCAAGCCAATCGCCCCGGAGCTGGGCCGCGACGCCCACGACTGGATCGACCGGCCCAAGCGCCACGGCGCCGCCTTCAACTACTACGCCCGGCAGGCCCTGCGCAGCCACGCCGATTGCCTGAACTGATCCCTTTACGCCTTGCTTGCGGAGCCTTGCACAATGACTAATCAATTCCACGGCATCATCGGCTACACCATCACCCCGTTCAGCGCCGACGGCGAGCAGCTCGACCTGCCCGCGCTGGGCCAGTCCATCGACCGCCTGATCGCAGGCGGCGTCCACGCCATCGCCCCGCTGGGCAGCACTGGCGAAGGCGCTTATCTGAGCGACAGCGAATGGCAGCAGGTCGCCCAGTACAGCCTGGAGCGCATTGCCAAGCGCGTGCCGAGCATCGTCAGCGTCTCCGACCTGACCACCGCCGGCGCCGTGCGCCGCGCCCGCTTCGCCCAGCAGCACGGCGCCGACGCGGTGATGGTGCTGCCGGCGGCCTACTGGAAACTCAGCGAAGCCGAGATCGTCCAGCACTACCGCGCCATCGGCGCGGCCATCGATTTGCCGATCATGCTCTACAACAACCCGGCCACCAGCGGCACCGACATGCCGGTGGAGCTGATCCTGCGAATCGTGCGCGAAGTCGACAACGTGACCATGGTCAAGGAGAGCACCGGCGACATCCAGCGCATGCACAAGCTGCAACTGCTCGGTGAGGGCCAAGTGCCGTTCTACAACGGCTGCAACCCGCTGGCACTGGAAGCCTTCGTTGCCGGTGCCACGGGCTGGTGCACGGCGGCGGCCAACCTGATTCCCGAACTGAACCTGCGGCTGTACCAGGCGGTGCAGAGCGGTGAGCTGGAACAGGCCAAGGCGCTGTTCTACCGCCAGCTGCCGTTGCTCGACTTCATTCTCAAGGGCGGCTTGCCGGCGACCATCAAGGCTGGCCTTGAGATGACCGGGTTGCCGGTAGGCGAGCCACGGCGGCCGGTGTTCGGGCTGGATGCCGAGGGCCGCGACAAACTGAAGACGCTGCTCGACGCTTTGCGTCAGGGTTGATGTAACAAACGCACCTGTGGGAGTTCGCTTCCACAGGTCATTGCACACACTTGAGAAGCCCACCCCAAACCCGGAGAATGCCCCCGACCCAAACGACCAGAAGCCATGGAAAAGGACCTTTCCAGTGAACCAGAAACAACGCGACGCCCTCAGCAAATTCCTCAGCTATGTACTGCGCCACGCCCCCGAATCCATCGACCTGTCCCTCGACCGCGACGGCTGGGCCGATGTCGATGCGCTGATCCACGGCGCCGGCAGGCAAGGTCACGCCTTCGACCTGCACGCCCTGCGTGAAGTGGTCGAGACCAATGACAAGCGCCGTTTCACCCTCTCCGACGATGGCCGCCGCATCCGCGCCGCCCAGGGCCACAGCAGCAACCAGGTCGAAGTGCGCCATGTCGCCAAGACGCCACCCGCCCTGCTCTATCACGGCACCGCCAGCCGCTTCCTGGCCTCCATCGAAGCACAGGGCCTGATTCCGGGCAGCCGTCATCATGTGCACCTGAGCGAGGATCCGCAGACTGCGTTGACGGTAGGCAAGCGCTATGGTCAGCCGGTGCTGCTCACGGTCGATACCGAGGCCATGTGCGCAGCGGGAGCAGTGTTCTATCAAGCGGACAACGGTGTCTGGCTGGTAGACCAGGTGCCCCCGGCACACCTGTCACGCCAAGCCCTGTAGGAGCGGCCTTGTGCCGCGAAAGGGCTGCGAAGCGGCCCCGGCGAGATGAACATCAACAACCCTTCAGTGCTTCATATGCACACCAGATGCAATCGCGAACTTGCTCTGCGCCAAGATAGTAATCTGGATCGCTCTGAAGCAAACGCTCACTCTTCGTAAAAGCATCAAGATCGCCGAACAGCTTATCCAGCACGCCATAGGTCTCCTCTAAAAGAGGAGACTGCTCGCGCTTGAAGCGTTCAAAATATAATTCGGATAAGTGCTCAAGCGAATATCCCCTATCCAAACACCCTTTGATCAGAATCATATAAGGCAATATTGTCTTATCCATCTTCACCAGCATAAACAAAGGGGTTCGACAGAATTAATCCATAACCGTTTCGCAAGGCAGGATTACCGCTGTGAAAGCGGGCGTGCTGCGCCCCAACTTCCCGTCCTCAGCACTGTGGGAGCCCATCAGCCAGCACCTCCCGTATCTTGCGCAGCCAACCAGCATAATCTAGACCTTCTGAATCTGGCGCAAAGAAGCAACCTATCTCCTGTACCAAGAGATGTTCAAGCGCCTTTTCAGAAAAATTGAAGCCCAGCACCTCATCAATCTCTCGCACGCCTGCTACATGCATTTCCCTTGGTTCATCCACAAGCATGTTGCGCAACGCTTCAGCGCTGTCGAAATATTCTTCTGGCCAGTCCTGATGAAAGTAACAGCCCAGCAAGTGAGAGAGCACGGGCAGCTTCATAAATACCTTAACTCGAAGAGGTGAAAGACAGACCCAAAATGGGAAAGATTTATTTTCCACACCCTAATTTTGACGCGTCCCGTTTCCAACGTTTGCCGTCCTCGCTGGTGCCTAAGCACTAGGCTTCGCCGCCGTCTTGGCCATACAACATCAGGATTTAGACCAAAACAATTAAATCCATCCCTTTTTTCGTACAACTTTACGCACGATAGCAAAACCAACACAATACAAATAGATCCTCCCTTTTATACCACTTTCAAATCCTCTACCCTCTCAAGTCGCGCCGCGTGCAACTTGGCAGCTCCAGAACCCGATAACTCTGAGCCTACATTTGTCGCCAGACACTCCAACAGCGCAACACTGTCACTCCCTTTCCTCAAGATAGGGCCAATACTCTCCTCCCCCATCCTTCGTCATCCAAACACGCCCACAAGCTGGGCAAACAATAACACCTCTGGCCACCGCATCTATACGCTCGAAAAACTCTTCAAAAGAAATCTTTCCTTTATCAGCCTTTTCCGCCAGCTCATACAAAAGCTTATTTGGAACCAGCGTAAATTCCTCTGGAACAGGAGATCTGACCAGACTAATTACATGAGTGCACCTGCATAGAAATTTAGCCACTTATCATCTCACATGAAATTTCGTTAGCCGGGCATCGAAACCATACCTTACATTGTTGCGCTGCAGGCCAGCCCAGCATGATATCCAGTCATCCGCGTGAATCTTGCCCATGGCGTTGATCAGCACTTCGCCCTGGGACACCAGTTCGCTCTGGCGCATGCACAGGTTTTTCCGCCTATAGAAGCAACCTCAGCTGCGCCTTTTGCACCAACTCGTCGAAAAAGGGGACAGATTTATTTTCCGTACTCTAGTGTCGACACACCGTCTTCCAATGCTCGACGTCCTCACTGGTGCCTGGGAACGTCATTCACGACAATTCTCCTCGGGTGCAGTGCTCCCTTGCACAGGCACCGGCAAGGTCTGTTCGACGTTTGCCAGGCGCACCAGCTTGCGTACTTCGAAGACACACCGCCACTGCCCTGTGCCCTTGCTGTTCCAAGGTGTGTCGATACCCACCGTCACCTCATACTGCTGCCCTGCCTCCAGTCGATAGACCTTGCTCTGTTCCGGGCAGCTCACTGAGCTGATATTGCTGTCAGCAGCAACGGACCGGTTGGTGGAGAACATGAACGGCACCGATACAGGGACGCGATACTCAGTGATCACGGGCTGGTAAGGCCCGGCTGCCGCCTGCCGGACACCACTGATAGCCGGTAACGACGGCATCACAGGGGGCGACATGCCAACCGAAGTGCTCTGTCTGGGAAATGCCGGATAAGCCGGGCTGACCTCATCGAACCCACGCCCCGCCATGGCCATCAGGTGCCTCGCCTTGGGTACGCACTGACCTGCGACGGAGTCGCCATGCACATCAGTGTTAGTGGTTACACGTACCAACGCCATGTCGACAGGCGGGGTCGGTTCAAGATAGGGGACAGAATCGAAGCCGGAGCAGCCAGCGAGTAAACAGGTCAACGAAAACAGAGTTCCGCGCGTCATGGAAAATCCTTGCCCACCTTATTAGTAGCACTCAACATACTCGAGGACTGCACTAAAATACCAACTTGGTAACTTTTAAATATTTAAACACCGAGCCAAATAAAATTGACTTCAACGCCCCCTTCAGCGCTCGACGCCCTCACCAATGCCTTATGCACTAGACTTCGCCGTCATCTTGGCCATACGCCACCAAAAATTAGAGCAGAATAAAAAATCGCCCCTTGCATCCTCTTTCTCTCTAACCCTCACTGCAAAAACCTGAATTTCCAAAAATCGCCAAACTTCATCCAGTATCGCTCTGCGTCCGGTATCAAAAAGCTAAAATCCAAACACTTCGCATGCCAACCAGGATACACAAGATCCTCATGAAATCTCCCCGCATCCATGTGCAGGTAGATCTTTCTGTCAAAATTGACATAAAACATTGGCAGCCTTGCAACTACCTGCCCTGCATAATAGTATGACTCCGATTCCAGCCCTTCACCTGACACATAGTAATCCTCAATTTTTTCGAACAAAACTTTTACATCACAGCCCTCTATATCGAAAATTCCATCGAAATCCTCACGTAACAAAACGCCAGTCTCAAGCCAACTCACATATTGCAAAAAATTATCTGACGTCAGCCTCAGCACCCCTCCCCTAAAGTCCCTACACGCCTGCACATATTGCTCTTTAGTTATATCACCCCGCTTGAGATAAGCCGCATAATCTTTTTCGGCATCAAGAGTAAAATTATACTTATAATCCAGAACCCAATAAAATCGCCCATCAAAAATGAATAAGCATATGCTTTTTTCACCATTCCAGAGATCTTCTAACAATTCCGGGCTAAAAATCATTTGTTAAACTCCTTCAAGAACTCCGACTGTGTGTAGACCCTGGCATTACTTGAACCCTTCTCAAGCAGCACCTCCCACATCCTCGGTAGTTCCAGCGCAGTACCCGGCTTACTTGGGTCCACAACCTTAGGTGCTGACGGGTCCCGTGGGATACCTGGCACCGGCCTTTGAGGAACTGCCTTTTCTATTATTTCTTTATGAAGCTTAGCGTCCACATCAAACACCACCACAGAACTATCAGGGCGTTTATTTGTCAAATAATAAGTTGCATAATCTGCATTCCCGACGCTGACACAAAGCTCGCCAGCACAGCCTGGATTTATACTCATGATTCCATCAGAGTTTGCGGTAGTACGCTACTGGCTTGTCGCTGTGCCCGCCCCCCTAAACTCTAAAGTATTTCTCTTTTCCTGCGCCTCTACTTCGGTTCCTTCGACGCTTGGCCTGGATATAATAATGTCCCTTTCCGACGCCGCCAGCTCAGCAAGATCCCCCCCACCTTCGGCTTGAGCCCTGACCCCGTGTCGAAGTACAGCTTCCCATCCAAAGCAAGGTATTCAAAGCTGCCCGTCCTGCTGTTGAATACGGTCTGGTACCCATCCCGCTTGGCCACATTGGCGCCACCACCACTGGCATCGTAATACCAGGCAGGTAGCCCGGCTACCTCTCGACCTGCAGCGCCCGCACCGACCATGGTGCCCGCCTTCGCCGACTCCTCGCTGGCCGCCAGTGCCCTGGCAACCTGCCCCAGTTTGGCCACCCGATTGACCGCGACGCAGTTCATGTAGAACTGCATCTTCCAGTGCATCTCGAACCTTGCCGCTTCCTCGGGCTTGCCCTGCAGGCGCAGCAGCCGTGATTGCACTTGCGCATCCTGCTTGGCCTGCAGGAACGACTTGACGACCACCTGCGGGTCGCGGGCCGAGGTCATCAGCTCATTCAGTATTCCTGTCGTAGTACGCTCAGGCTGCTTGACCAGTCCCTCAGCCAGCCCGGCAAGGTCCTTGAGGACGCCACTCAAGGCATCGCCTATCCCTTTGCCTGCACCTAGGAAAATAAATCTGTCCCCTTTTCTCTAGCCCCCTTTTCTCTTCTTTTATAGCCTATAGCCCGCAAGCCTCATGTGTGCAAGCACCATTTCATCAAACACCTCATCAGATACTCCCCTCATTGATCTAACACTCTTCCAATTCCAAACAATCGGAAGAATTTTACTATCCAGAAGTTCACACTCCCCAAGAAAAATATTTGCCAAGTCATATTTGTCTAAACCCGGATTCTCCTCCAGCACTTTGTTTAGCACATAGCTTGGCAGCATTCCGCCAAGAATTTTCGATAGCAAATCGTCACTTTCCGAAAGTGGCATGAATTACCCCATTAACATCTTCAACCTTTAAGACCTTGGTATATCCGTACTTCTGAGACATCCGACCAGTCCACGTATTCAAAGCAGCGTTTTCTTTTGTCATTCCACTCGCGATATTCTGTAAATACTGAGCAGTATTGACACTACCGGTACCCTCCATCCAGGTACCGCGAATTTGATTCACCTGAATGCCTTCTTTACTTAGGCGCTGCATTGCGCTAGCAAACATATCTGTCCCCGATGCATCATAAAAGGGATGATCAACTGCCGCACGGATGTCGAACCCCAGCAGTCCGTCCTTGTTCACATTAACAACCAGTCCTGCTACGCCATCAGGATTTCCATATCTGAGCATAGTTCCATCTTTAGTAACATTTAGCATAAAGTCGTCGGTAACATCAACTTTTGGAATAGGTAGTTCAACCCTGCTTGACCCTGGCCTTGAAATGACCACATTTTTTTCAGCGGTCACCAGTTCCGCAAGATTACCACCTACTTTTGGCTTGAGCCCTGACTCCGTATAGAAGTACAGCTTTCCATCCGAAGCAAGGTATTCAAAGCTGCCCGTCTTGCTGTTGAATACGGTCTGGTATCCATCCAGCTTGGCCACATTGGCACCAACCCCACTGGCATCGTAATACCAAGCAGGTAGCCCGGCTACCTTTCGACTTGCGGCGCCCGCACCGGCCACGGTGCCCGCTCTCGCCGCCTCCTCGCTGGCGGCCAGTGCTCTGGCAACCTGCCCCAGTTTGGCCACCCGATTGACCGCGACGAAGTTCATGTAGAACTGCATCTGCCAGTCCATCTCGACCCTTGCCGCTTCCTCGGGCTTGCCCTGCAGGCGCAGCAGCCGTGATTGCACTTGCGCATCCTGCTTGGCCTGCAGGAACGACTTGACGACTGCCTGCGGGTCGCGGGCCGAGTTCATCAGCTCATTCAGTATTCCCGTCGTAGTACGCTCAGGTTGCTTGACCAGTCCCTCGGCCAGCCCGGCAAGGTCCTTGACGACGCCACTCAGGGCATCGCCAATCCCTTTGCCTGCACCTACGGCGTCCCCGCCCAAGTCGACTTTTTCGAAGTTCAGGTTCTTCTGGTAATAGTCGGCCCCCTTACCCTTCAGCATGAACTTGCCATACAACGTGGCATCATTGAAGTCGGCGCTGTGGTTGATCGCGTAGGCATTGAGCAAGCCGAGTGTCTGCTCCATGGTGTAATGCTTGTCCGGGCTCACGACTACCGGTACGTCACCCATGGACTCGGGCACGTCGTAGCGCTTGGCCAGTGGCGTCAGTGCCTGGGCCAGATACCTCATGGTGACGGGTTCGATGACCAGGCCTTCCTTGGTCAACATCTGCTGCCATTGTTTGTCGGTGAGGTAGGCGAATGCCCGGGCCATGCGTTGCTCGGCCTCTGCGGGGCTGATGCCCTGCGCCTTGGCCAACGCCTCGGCCTGGCCCTTGATCAGGCGCATTTCGTCCGGGTGCGCCTGACGGTTGTACTGGTCGGCCATCTGCGCGACCCACGAACCCTTATCCATATCGCCCCCGGCCAAGCCAGCCGAGGTCATGCCGATCAGTTGGGCAAACGCTTCGCGTAACTCAGGCTTGGATGTGAAACGCTCTTTGAGCACACCAGCCATGGCCTGGCTGGCCCCCGCCGCCACGGCACCCGTGGTGAAATCGCCTCCCGTCGCCGAAGAGATCGCACCACCGGCCAGTGCGTGCAGCGCCGTGCGGCCAATCCCACCCTCTTTCCAGATCGCCGCCGTACTGTTGTCCTTGGCTGACTCCGCCAGGCTGACCTGCTTGTCGGCATAGGTCCCGATGTTGTTGAAGGCCACGGCAGCCGCGACGTTGGCCGCTTGCGAGACCAGCCCCTGGAGCAGGTTGTCGCTGAGGCTGCCGCCATTGACCGCCGTCTTGACCAGTCCGGACGTCAGGCCGATGGCGCCGGCATGCAGGCTGAAGCCGCCGATACCTTCCAGGGTGCTCAGGTTGAAGCCATTGGTTTTGTTGAACACCGCATCAGTGCCGCGCAACGCCGGGGTGATGAACTTCTGCGCCAGCCCGGCGACCGCCATGGAGATCGCGGCATTCTTCAGGCTGTCCTTGCTGAACGTCTCCTTGAGCGCCTTGCCCAGGTTGCCTTTGTTGTTGATAGTGCTGACGGCACCGGTAGTGGCAAGGCTGGCGGCGCCAGCCAGTTCCATGCCCGACAGCCCCAGGCCGGCTGGGCCCATGGCCACGGCCATCAGGATGGCGATGGCCAGCTGGGCGGCCGGGCCAAGCCCTGAGTTGTTGTACTTGAAGCTGGTATGGATCTCCTGCACCTGGCGCCAGTCGATGTCACCTCGCGCCTCCAGATCCTTGAGCCAGGCCAGCTTCGGATCGGCCTTGACCATCGCGTCGATGGACTCGTGTACCGACTGCTGGTTGACCTGCCGCACATCCGCATGAATCTTGCCCACGGCGTTGATCAGCACTTCGCCCTGGGCCACCAGTTCGCTCTGACGCAAGGTTTCGTCGGTACGCCCCTTGCCCTTCGTGCTGAACCAGGCCGCGTTGGACTTGCTCTTCTCGTGGCTCTCGTCGTGCAGGTCCTTGACCCCTTCGAAGGTGATGTCACCCCCGCTGTCCAGGGTCAGGTCATCGCCGCTGGTAAGCTTGGCAACCTGGTAACGCTGGTCGCCGCCACTCTCGAGGGTAAGGTCGCCACCGGTGGTGATCTCGCTGCCGACATTGCGCACGTCGGTGACCTCGTCGCGGCGGGTCTTCTTCTTGCCCCAACTACCCTTGCTCTTCTTGTCGTACAGCGAGTAGTCGCTGTCGGTCTCGGCCAGCAGTTCCAGCTGGTCACCGGCATAGAGGTAGGCTTCGTCGCCGGCGCTGACGCGACTGGAGATCAGCTTGAGGTCCTCGCCGGCGGTCAGCGAGATATCGCCTGCGGCATTGACCCGGGTGCCGACCTGGCGGACGTGGTCTTCCTGGCGGGTGACCTTCTTGGTCTTGGAGTAGAAATGCTCCTCGTTGGCCGCCGAGGACAGGGTCATGTCGTTGACGGCGCTGATGGCGATATTGCGCTTGGCGTCCAGCTCGCTGCCGATGGCGGCGAAGTCATGGCCGGCCTTCATGTCGATATCGCGCCCGGCGCTGATCTGCGAGCCGAACTGCTGTACCGAGCTGCTGCGGTTGTTATGACCGCTCTGGTAGCTGTAGGTCTGCTCGGCCGAGCCGATCAGCAAGTCGCGACCGGTGCGCACGTCGACGTCGCGGCCGGCCTGGAGCATCCCGCCCACATTGAGGAAATCGCGGCCGATGCCCAAGGTCAGGTCATTGCCCGCTTCGATCCGCGCGGCATTGTCGAGCCGGCCTTCGGTGACGAACATGCCGCCCAGCATGGTCTGGGTGCGCTCGTTGATCAGGTCGCCCAGCAACGTGTTGAGGGTCACGTCGCGCCCGCTGATGATGCCGCCGGCACCGTTGAACAGGGTGTCGCCAGCCAGCAGGTCGATCCGGCCACCGGCCTGGATCAGCCCGGCGTTGACCAGGTCCTTGCCGGCGCTGGCCGACAGGTTGTTGCTGGCGCGCAGGGTGCCGCTGTTCCTCAGGCTTTCGCCGGCGACCAGGTTGATGTCCTTGCCTTCGATCAACGCGCCGGTCGGCGCCAGGCGGTCATTGGCATGGGCCAGGTAGAGCACCGGCACCAGCACCTGCTCGCCGTTCACTTCATGCTTTTCTAGCCAGACGATGTCCTTGGTGAGGGCAGCCACCTGGGCGGAGGTCAGGGTGACGCCCACCGACAGGCCCAGTTGGTCGCGGCTGGCCACGGCGTTGTCCATCAGGTGGCGATACAACGCCTCGTCGGAGGTCTGGCCATCGATGAAGCGCTTGCCGGTGCGGGCGGTGACCGCCTGCTGGATCAGCTGCTGTTCGAAGTAGCCGTCGCCCAGGCGCTTCCAGCTCTGGTCCGGGTCGTAGCCAAGGTTGCCGAGCAGGTAGTCCGAGCTCATGAACTGCTTGAGGTCGGTGAGCACCGGGTCGGTCTCGACCAGGTACTTGTGCGGCTGCGGCGCGCGGCTGTTGGCCGGCAGGCCCTGGACCCGGGCGATGGTCTGCGGGCTGACCGCCGTGGTGGCGCTGGACACCGCCTGCGCCGCGGCCATGCGCACGTCCTGCAGCACCGGAGCGGTGCCGGGCTGGATGATCGGCCTGGCGGTGTCGCGCTCGAGCGGGACAGCGGCATTGCCGGCGCCGGGCCGGGTGATCTCCAGTGCGCCGAGGCCGGGGCCGCTCACCTGGGTCGGTTGCAGCTGGGTGCCTGCGCTGACCTGCGTACGCCCTGGCAGGTTGTGCGGCCCATGGGCCTGGCCTGCCGCGGCAACGCTGGCCACATCGGCACGGGTATCCAGGCCAAGGCCCTGGCGCTGGTTGGCCGCGAGCTGGCGCTCGGTGCCCTGGATGGCGGTGATCGCGGCGATGTCCACCGTACGGCCCTGGACCACCGGCAACGGCTGCTGGCGCTGGGCCAGGTCGATGCTGGCGCCGCCGAGGGTCCAATTGCTCGGCGCCGGCGCGGCGGTGCTGGCACCGGCCTGGCTGGCGGCCTCGGCGCTCAGGCGGAACAGCCCGGTGCCACCGGTGGGCAAGGTGAAGCCGGGCAAGGTCAGCGGGTTGACCTGGCGCTGGGCAAGATCCGGCGGCAACTGGGCGTTGATCTTGACGACGTTGTTCCTGACCTGGCTGGCGGCCTGGGTGTCGGCGCCATTGAGCGCCAGGTTGGAATAGCCGGTGTTGCTGCGGGTCACGCCATTGTTCAGGGTCTTGGTAGCCGTGATCGACACCAGGCCCCCCGCCTGGATCACCGCGCCGGCGGCAACACCGGTGTTGGTCTGGGTTTCAGTCTTCGATATCTCGTTATAGGCAAGCAGTTGCGCCGGTAATGCGTAGCCAGAATTAGGCCGGTAATAAGGGTTGGCCTGGCCCGTGTCCTGCACCCCCATCCCGAGGGTCTCTTTAGCGATATCCTCCCGGCCACGGCGTTTGTAGATGTACTCGAACTTGGTCTTGGAGTTGTACTTGGCGTATTCGGCGACCGCTCCGCCGGTACCGACCAGCCCCCTCCAGACCCCGCTTCTCTCGCTGTCTTCCGGGTTACGGAAAATACGTGTTCGGATCAGGCTCTCGGTTGAGGCGCCTTCGTTGTTGAACGTATCCGCGGCGATGTTGATCGACGTTGCCGCGCTGATAGAGCTGTGCTTGTTCTCGAATGCCCCGGCCTGAACGCTCAGCGCGCCTCCGGTATTGATCGATGCCGCAGGCGAGTCGCCTGTAGTGATACGTTCGATCTCCTCGGTCACGTAGTAGTTGAGATCGTAATGCCGGCCCTTGCAGTTCAGGCACTGGTACTTGATGGTCCCGGAAATCAGCCGCTCGTTGACCGCGAAGTTGTCACGGCGGTTGCTGAAGGTATCGGCATGCAAGCCCATCGCCCCGTTACTCTGCAGCGTGGCAGAAACGTTCTCGATCAGGCTCGCCCGCCCCTGCGCGGCATTGGCCGCCACCATCAGCCCGCCGAGGCTGTACACGGTGGCGAAGCGGTTGGTGAAGCTGTTGGTCAGCAGGCGCATGTCGCCGCCGCTGGAAATCAGGCTCTGGCCTGCGGCGCTGCCTTCGTTGCGCAGTACCTGGCTGACCAGGTCGAGCTTGCCGGCGCTGCCCACCGTGCCGCTGTTGCCGAAACTACCGGCATTCAGGGTCATGTCGCGGCCCGAGGTGATCCGCCCCTGGTTGATGAAGGCGCCGCCACTGCTGACCCGCACATCACTGGCCCCGGCGATGCGCCCGCCGCCCAGCACCTGCACGCCGGCGGCGCTGAGGCCGAGGTTGCCCAGGCTGGTGGCCTGGCCGCTGCCGGTGTACTGGCCGGTGAGCGCAAGGTCGAGCGTGCCGTTGCTGGCGATCAGGCCGTTGTTGGTCCAGTTGCCGCCGCGGCCCACCAGGCTGGTGCTGGCCAGCAACTGGCCGCCGCCAGTCAGGTTCAGCTCACCGACGTTGACGGTCAGGCGCGCGGCCTGGACCGCGCTGCTGTTGGTCCAGCTGGCGGCGTTCAGGGTCAGGCCGCCCAGGGTGACGATGTCACCGCCGGCGTTGCCCAGGTTGGCCATGCCGATCTGCAGCTCGCCGACCCCGCCATGCAGCAGGCGCCCGCCGCCGTTGAGGAAGCTGGCGGCCTGCAGGGTGAAGTCCTGGCTGGCGACTTCCAGCACGCCATTACGGTTGTCCAGCACGCTGCCCAGTTGCAGCGTGGTGTTGCCGGCGCTGCCCAGGCTGCGCAACTGGCCGCCCTGGTTGTTCAGGCTGGCGGCGCTGAGGCCGATGCGGGTATCGCTCTCGACGATGCCGCCGACGTTGGTGAAGGCGCCACGCAGGGTGAAGTCCAGCGCCTGGCCGGCCAGTTGACCACCCGCGCTATTGTCCAAGTCGTTGGCGTCAATGCTCACCTGACCCAGGCCGTACAGACCGCCACCGCGGTTGTTCAGGTTGCCGGTACGGATCTCCAGCGCGCCAGCTTGCGCGGCCAGGCGACCACTGCTGTTGTCCAGGCCGCCCAGGGCGATCAGCTTGAGCTGACGCGCCTGCAGCGTGCCGCCCTGGCCGTTGCGCAGCAGGCCAACGACCTGAGCATCGAGCACGCCCTGCAGGCTGGCGATGATGCCACCACGACTGTCGACACTGGCCGCCTTGAGCACCAGGTTGCCGTCCTGGGCGATCAGCTTGCCGCCCTGGTTATCGACGGCGCCGCTGCTGCTGAGGTCGATGGCGCCCTTGGCCTGCACGATGCCGGCCTGGTTGCCGAGGCTAGCGGCCTTCAGGGTGATGGCGCCAGCCTGGCTGTGCAGCAGCCCGTCGCGGTCGTTATGCAGTTCACCGCCGACATTCAGGCTCAGCGCCGCGTTGGCGGCCAGGGTGCCTTTGTCGCTGTTGTCGAGGCTGGCGCCATTGAGGTCGAGGTAGGTCCGGCTGATCAGGCTGCCGCCCTGGTTGGCGATGGCCGCGTTGCCGCGGATCTGCAAGCCGCTGCTGGCCAGCAGGGTGCCCTGGGCATTGTCGAGCTGGCTGGCGAGGTCGAGGGTCAGCATATCCAGGCCGACCAGGGTGCCGCTGCGGTTGTTCAGGCCATTGGCCTGCAGGCTGAACGCGCCACCTGCATCCACGCGGCCGCCCTGGCTGTTGTCCAGGCTGCCACCGCGCAGGTCGAGCTGCAGGGCGCCGGTACTGGCCAGGTAGCCGCCACGGTTGTCCAGGCCCGCGGCCTTGATGCGCAGCTGACCCAGGCTGACCAAGGCGCCAGCGTTACGGTTGTCGAGGGCGCCTGCCAGGGTGACGGCCAGGTCGCCGTCGCGGCTGGACAGGGTACCGTTGTTGCGGTTGTCCAGGCTCGCGGCATTGACGGTCAGGCCCTGCCAGCCGGAAACCAGGCCGCCCTGGTTGATCAGCGACGCGGCACCCAGGGTCAACTGCTGGCTGCTGATCAACCGGCCGCCACTGTTGTCCACGGCGCGGGCAGCGAGGCTGAAGCCCAGCGGGCTGGAGATCTCGCCCTGGCGGTTGTCCAGGTCGCGCAGGTTGCTCAAGGTCAGCTGGCCCTTGGTGTGGATCAGGCCAGCACGGTTGTCCACGTCGCCGCCGGCGATGCCCAGCAGCAGCGCCAGGCTGCTCTCGCCCACCAGGCGGCCGCCCTGCTGGCTCAAGCTGTGCGCAGTGACCTGCACGGCGCCCTTGGCGGAGATTTCACCGCCGGCGTTGCGCAGCGCGGTCGCACCCAGGGTCAGGCTGTCGAGGCTGTTGATCAGGCCGTTGTCGCCGTTGTCCACCGTCCCGGTACTGGTCAATGCCAAGTGCGTGGCGGCGAGCAGTTTGCCGCCCTGGTTGTCCAGGCCGTTGCTGGTGACGTTCAGTTGCCGGCTGGCGCTGACCTGGCCGCCCTCGCGGTTGACCAGTTGCCCGGCGATGTCCAGGGTCAGGTCACCGCGGCTGGTCACTGCCCCACCGCTGTTGTCCAGGCGCTGCGCCTTGACCGACAGGCTGGCGGCGGCGATCTGCCCCTTGAGGCTGGTCAGCGCGCGCTCGACCACCAGGGTCAGGCCCTGCTGGCCGAGCAGCTTGCCGTTGCTGTTTTCCAGGGCCGTGGCGGCCAGGGTGAAAGCATTGGCGCTGGAGATCTCGCCACCGCGGTTGTCGACAGCGGCGAGGCGCTTGAGCAGCAACTGCCCGGGGGTGTTGATCAGGCCGCCCTGGTTGTCGAGTTGCCCGTGGTTCAGGTCCAACTCCACGCTGCCTTCGGCGAACAGCGTGCCGCCGTGCTGGCGCAGGCCATCGACATTGGCGACCAGCGTTTTTGCGGCGGTGATGCGCCCACCGCTGTTGTCCAGCAGGCCAGTGTCGATCCGCAGCAGGCTGCCGCTGGTCAGGCGTGCGCCGGCCTTGTTGTCGAGGCTCATGGCGGAGACAAGCAAGTCACCCTTGGCACTGACCAGGCCTGCCGCGCTGTTGTCCAGCTGCGTGCCAGTCAAGGTGATCTTGCCGTCACCGAGCAGCTTGCCCCCCTGGTTGCTCAATGCGCCCTTGCTGGCAGCGACGAGGTCCCCGGCACTGGAGACCAGGCCTGCGGCATTGCTGATGCTGGCAGCATCGAGCGCCAGCGCGCCCTCGCTGGCAAGGGAGCCCTTGTCGTTTATCAGCTCGGCGCTGAACAGCGCCGAGACATCCGCCTCGCCGCGCACCTCGCCCTGGGTGTTGTCCAGGCGTTTCCCGTGCAGGGTCAACGCGCCATCGGCGGCGATCAGGCCGAGGCGGTTGAGCACCGCCTGGTGCTCCACCGTCAACGCGCCTTTGGCCTTCACCAGGCCGCCGTCGCTGTTGTCCAGCGTCAGGCCCGCGAGGTGGACGGCGCCCTGGCCGGAGATTTCCCCGTTGCGGTTGTCCAGTGTCGCGGCCTTGACGTCGAGCAGGCCGGTGGCGGCCAGCAGGCCCTTGGCGCGGTTGTCGAGCTGGTCGGCGGTCAGGTCCAGCACGCCCGAGGCCTCGACTTCGCCGGCCTGGTTGTGCAATTCACCCAGGCGTGCGCGCAGGTCGGCCCTGGCAGATAGCTGGCCCTTGCCGTTGAGCACGGTGGCAGCTTCGAGCAGCAACAGGCCCTCGGCCGAGACCACGCCGGCCTGGTTGTCCAGCTGGCCGAGGACCTTCAGGTCGATATCGCCCAGGCTGTTGAGCGTGCCCTTGGCGTTGTTCAAGGCATTGGCGCGCAACACCAGCTGGCGGGCGCTGACCATGCCGGCGACGTTGTCCAGCTGCTTGGCGATGCGCAGGGTCAGGCCCTGGCTGCCAAGCAACTTGCCCGCGCTGTTGTCGAGGCTGTCGGCAACCAGTTCGTAGTCCTGGTTGCTGGTGATCTGGCCGCCACGGTTGAGCACTTCGCCGAGGTTGTTCAGCAGCAGCTGGCCGGGGCCGCGGATCAGGCCGTCGCTGTTGTCCAGCTTGCCGTGGTTGAGGTCGAGGCTGAGGCTCTCGAGGCTGAACAGCTCACCGCCCTGCTGGTCGAGACCCGTGACACTGGCCAGGACCTGACGCCCGGCAATGCTGCCACCGGCCTGGTTGCCGACGCTGGTCGCGCCGAGGTCCAGGCGCTGGCCACTGCTGAGCAGGCCACCCTGGCCGTTTTCCAGGATGCCGGTGCGCACCGTGCTGTTGCCTTCGGCGGTGATCCGGCCCTTGTTGCGGTTGTCCAGGCTGGCAGCGGCCAGCTGCAGGTGGCCGTCGGTCTCCAGGGTGCCGCCCTGGTTGTCCAGCGCCGTGGCGCTGGTAACGCTCAGGTCGCCCTTGCTGGTGACCTTGCCGGCCTGGTTGAGCAGCGTGACACCTTCGAAGGTCAGGCTGCCGGCACTGTCGATCAGACCGTTGTGGTTGTCGACGACGGCATCGCGCAGCGGTTGGCCACGGTCCTGCAGCACCACCAGCAACGAATGCCCGGCACCCAGGCTGCCGCCTTGGTTGTCCAGGCGCGCACCCCGCAGCTCGACGTCGCGACCGGACACCAGGCCCTTGTTCTGGTTGACCAGCCGCGCCACCGTCAGGGCCAGGCGGTTGTCGGCGATCAGCCGGCCAGCGTCGCTGTTGTCCAGCTGCTCGGCCTGCACCAGCACCTGCGTCTGGCTGGCCAGGCGGCCGCCTTTGTTGTCGATGTCGGTTACCTGCAGGTCGACACCGGCATTGCCGACCACTATCCCTCCGGCGCGGTTGTCGAGCGCGGCGCCGCGCAGGGTCAGGCTGCCCTCGGCGACCAGCTCGCCGCCCTGCTGGCGCAGCGTGCCGACGCGGGCATCAAGGTTGCCGCGGCTGGCGATGCGCCCTTTGCCGTTGTCCACCTCGTCGGCCTCGAGGTCCAGGGCCGCGGTGGCACTGAGCAGGCCTTCGCGGTTGTCCAGCCGTGGGCCTTTGAAGGCCAGTACACCGTTGCTGCGCAGCACACCTTTGCGGTTGTCCAGCGCATCGACGAACAGTTGCAGCTGGCGGTCTGCGTGGATGACGCCTTGCTGGTTGTCGGCGCTGGCGCTGCGCAGGGTGAGCAGGTCCTTGCCGGAGATCAGCCCGGCGCGGTTGTCCAGCCGGCCGAGGACCAGCTCGATCAGGCCCAGGGCGCGGACTTCGCCACCCTGGTTGTCGAGCAGGCCGCCGATATGCGCCTGGATCCGCCCATCGCTGGCCAGGTTGCCGCCTTCGCGGTTGTCCAGACTGGCAGCGCTTACCTGCAGGTCCTTCTGTGACAGCAGTGTGCCGTTGCGGTTGTCCAGTGCCCCTTGCACGGTGAGCAAGGCCGCCTGGTCGCCGATGATGCCGCCGTCGCGGTTGTCCAGGCTGCCCGCCTCTATTCGCGCGACCGCGCCGCTGGACAGCTCGCCGCCGACGTTGGCCAAGGCGCCACTGATCTGCACGGTCAGGCCATGCTCGCCACTGAGGGTGCCGTCGTGGTTGTCGAGGCTGGCCGCGCTGGCGTCGAGCCGGCTGCCGCTGACCAGGCCATTGACGTTGCGCAGCACCTGGGCGATCCGCACCACCAGGGCCTGGTCGCTGAGCAGGCTGCCGTCACCGTTGTCCAGGCTCGTCGCGCTCAGCTCGAAGGCGCGGCTGCTGGAGATTTCGCCACCCCGGTTGTCGACGCTGCCCAAGCGCTTGAGCAGCAGTTGGCCGGGGGCGCGGATCAGGCCGCCCTGGTTGTCCAGGTGGCCGCCAGCCAGGTCCAGGGTCAGGTCGGCATCACTGGACAGCTTGCCACCGCCATGCTGGTCAAGACGCCCGACTTCGGCGAGCACCGCGCCGTGGGCGCCGATATGCCCGCGTTCGCTGTTGTCCAGCTGGCCGGCCTTGAGGGTCAACGCAGCGCCGCTGGTGAACTTGCCGTCCTGGCGATTGACCAGGGTGTCGGCCGTCAGCAACAGCGGGCCCTTGCCGGTGACCAGCCCCTTGCCGCTGTTGTCCAGGCGCTGGCCGCTGAAACTGACGGCCTGGCCGCCGCTGACCACGCCGGCCCGGTTGTCCAGTTCACGTACCTGCAGGGTGATGTCGCCTTGCGCGGCCAGGCGGCCGAGCCGGTTGTCCAGCTCGCCGCCGAGCAACAGGGCCAGGCCCTGGCGGGCCTCGATAACACCCGCGTGGTTACCCAGGCTCGCCGCCTGGAAATCGAGCGCCTGCCCGGAGATACGCCCCTTGGCGTTGTCCAGTGCCTGGGCGATACGCAGGGTCAGCGACTGCTGCGAAAGCAGCTTGCCGCCCTGATTGTCCAGGGCCACGGCAGTGAGGGTATAAGCCTGGTCGCTGGAAATCTCGCCGCCACGGTTGTCGACCCGGGCCAGCTGCTGCAACAGCAGCACGCCGGGCGCGTTGATCAAGCCGCCCTGGTTGTCGAGCAGGCCGTGGTTCAGGTCCAGGCGCAGGTCCGCGCCGCTGGACAACTGGCCACCGTTGGCCTGTCGCAGGCCGTTGATGCGGGCGACCAGCGACTGGCCGGCGTGGATACGCCCGGCGTCGGTGTTGTCCACCTGCCCGGCGTTCAACTCGAGCCCCTGTGCCGCGTAAATCTGCCCGCCGGCGTTGACCAGGCCGGCGCTGCTGACCTGGGCCTGGCCCTGGCTGCTGATCTGGCCGCGATCGTTGGTCAGCGCAGCGCTGCCCAGTTGCAGGCGCTCGGCGGCCACCACGGTACCGTCGCGATTATCCACGGCGCCCGTGCTGGCAATGGTCAGCTGCCGGTCGCCCTGCAGGCGCCCGGCTCGGTTGTCGACGCTGGCCGCGCTCAATTGCAGGTCGGCGGCGCTGATCTCGCCACGCTGGTTGTCCAGCGCGCCATCCAGGTGCAGCTGGGTTGCCTCACGCGCCTTCAGCTTGCCGTCGCTGTTCAGCAGGCTGCCTGCCCGCAGGTTGAGGCCTTCGGCCGAGACCAGACCACGGGCGTTGTCCAGTAACTGGGCGATACGCAGGGTCAGCCCCTGCTCGGCGAGCAGCTTGCCGTCCTGGTTGTCGAAGCTGTCGGCCTCCAGCGTGAAGGCTTGCTGGCTGGAAATTTCACCGTGGCTGTTGCCGACCGTGGCCAGGTTGCGCAGCAGCAAGGCGCCCGGGCTCTGCAGCGTGCCGCCCTCGTTGTTCCAGTGGCCACGCGAGAGATCCAGTGTCAGCCCCTGGGCGGCGCTGATGCGCCCCTGGCGGTTGTCCAGGCCGTTGCTGGTAAGCAGCAGGCTGCCGTTGCCGGCGACCTGCCCTTGCAGGTTGACCAGGCTACCGGCCTGCAGCACCAGGTTCCGTTCGGCCAGCACCCGGCCACGGCTGTTGTCCAGTTGGCCGGCAACCTGCAATTGCAGGCCACCACGGGCCTGCAGGGTGCCGTCCTGGCTGAGCAGGGTCGCGGCGTTCAAGGTCAGTTCGTGGCCGGCGATCAGCCCGGCGGTGTTGGCCAGTTGTCCGGCGATGCGCACCTGCAGGTCGTTGCCGCCGAGCAGTTTGCCGGAGCTGTTGTCCAGCTGCCGCGCCACCAGCGCATAGGCCTGGCCGGCGGAAATCTCGCCGCGCTGGTTGTTGACCGTCCCCAGTCGTTGCAGGGTCAGTTGGCCCGGGGTGGTGAGCAGGCCACCTTCGCTGTTGTCCAGGTGGCCGTCCGTCATGTCCAGGGTCAGCGCCTTGGCGCCATGCAGTTGGCCGGCGCCACGCTGGTCGAGCTGGCCAAGGCGCGCCGTGGCCTGGCCGTCGCTGGCGATGCGCCCGGCATTGCGGTTGTCGACACTGGCGGCCTGCAGTTGCAGGTCCTGCCCGGCCGCGAGGGTGCCGCTGCGATTGTCCAGCTGCCCGGTGACGGCGATGTCCAGCGCCTGGCCGGCACTCAACTTGCCGTTCTGATTGTCCAGCTGATTGGCGCGCAGGGTGTTGCGCGCCTGGGCCGACAGCTCGCCATTGCGGTTGTCCAGGGTCTGGGTGGTGACGCTTTGGCTCTGGCCGGCGCTGACCAGCCCGCCCTGGTTGCCCAGCGACTGGCTGGCCTGCACCACCTGGTTGCGCCCCGCCAGCGCCCTGCCCTGGGCGCTGTTGTCCAGGTTGGCGGCGGCGATGTGGCTGTCCTGCCCGGCACTGAGGGTACCGCTGCGGTTGTCCAGGCGCCCTTGCACCTGGACGGCCAGGTCGCGGCTGGCGACGATGCTCTTGCCGGTGTTGAGCAACTGCCCACTGGCGACACTCACATCACCCACGGTGTTGCGACTGCCGTCGGCATTCACCCCCGCCTCGATCACACCGAGGTTGGCCAAGGTGCCAGCCGCCTGAAGGCTGATCCGGTTGCCGGCGGTAATGGCCTGGCGCGAGGTCAGGTCAGCGCTGCTGCGCACCTCTACCTCGGCGGCGCCGTGTACCGGCCCTTGCAAGTCCATGCCTACGGCCTGGAGCTTGACCGCACCACTGGCGCTGGCCTGGGCCATGGTCAATTGGCCGTTGGCGTCCAGGCGGATATCGCCGCCACTGGCTGCCACATCCCCCGCCAGCCGCACACCGACACCCGCCTCGGTGCCCACCAGGCGAATGGCCCCGGCGTACATGCCGCCCAAGGCGCTGGAATCGATTGCCAGGGCCGGCGCGTCGGCGGCATTGCCGGCGCGCGGGGTCGCGGCCAGGGTCTGGGCATCGACATCGTTGCGCCCGGTGATGACGTTCAGCTCACGGGCGCGCAACTGCGCATTCAGGCGCGCCGAGCGGGTGATGATGTCGAAGCGCTCGACGTTGTCGGCATTGAGCCCCGCGCCTTCCAGCGCAACGCTGCCGCCATCCACCTGATAGCCACTGACCGCGCCACGGCCATCGAGCAGCGGTTTGCCGGTGCTCAGGGTCACCTGGGGCGTGTTGATGAAACCGCAACCATCGCAGGTGATGCTGTGAGGGTTGGCGACGATGACCTTGGCCGCATGCCCGGCCACTTCGGTGTAGCCGCGCAACTGGCTGGCGTTGGCGCCGTTGACCTCGTTGAGGATGACGTTGGCCGCAGTGCCCTGCAGGTTCGGGTTGCCGAGGATGATGCCGCCCAGTTGGGTGGCCTGGGTGCGGTCGGTGGCGTTGTTGAGGATCAGCCCCTGCTGGCCGACGTTGTAGTCGCTGAACTGGTTGTGCGACAGGCCGCTGCCGTTGGGCGCGGCGATGTTGACGATGGGCACGCCGTTACCCGCCTGCCCCAGGCTGGTGCCCGGCCCGCTGACCACCACGCCTTCGGCGGCCTGTGCCCACAGCGGCTGCCAGAACATGGCGTTGGCCAGCAGGAACGCCAGGCCGCGCTTGGGCAAGCCGCAGAAGTGCTCACGGGGCTGAACTACGGCCGAGCGTTGGCGGGCCAGGAGGGCAAACAGGCGGACGTCCATGTCAAATCTCGCGGGTCAGGCATTCAAATGCACGCCCAGGCGCGCAAAGACGCCGGGCGAATCGTCTGGTTCAGCAAGTCGGTTGGGGCTCGGAGCGTGGCTGCACAAGCGCTGCAAACTGGCGCGGATACTATGTGGCCATCATTTTGGCGTCAATTTGCCATCATTGAGTTTTTTCGGGATTCTCTTGCAGGCCAAGCCAAGACCATTGAGATAGAGCGGACGGGGCCAGAAAAAAATTTTCAGCACATTCGAATGGAGTGCGCCAGGGCCACGGAGTGGGAATTGCTGGCAATCCCACCCCGCAGGTGCAAGCGAGCCTTGCGGTCAGTGCGCCATCCCCAGCTCCGCGTCATCCATCAACGCCTTGGCCAACGCGCTGAGATAGTGCGCAGCCCAGACCATTCGCGGGTCTTCATCCATCACCCCGACCAAGGTCAGGTGCCGCACGTAGTCCATCAGCTCCGACGCCTGTTCGCGGGCATGCTGGCAAGGGATGCCAGGCTCGATGCAGAACAGCGGTTGGGCATCCTTGCCCTCACCCTGGTAGAAACGGGTCTTGCCCGGCGTGAGCTGGGTCTTGCCATCGTCTGTGGTCATGATCGATCTCCCTGAAAACGTCGTCGGCTAGTGCAGCGTGCGGGGCTCGCTCGGCACTTGCGCCGAATGCTGCACCTGGGTCAGGGCGGATTCGAGCAACGTGCGCACCGCCTCCATCTCGTGGGCGGCGGCCAGCATCAGGATCGCGCCGGGCGACCTGGGCTTGAGCTGCACGGCCTGGTTGGCCACCGTGAGGGCGCAGAAGGCGTACTCGATGGCGCGTACCAAGGTGTCTTCGAGGAAGTGGGCGTGGTCTTGGGGGGAAGGTGGATCGGGGACAATCTTCAGCATGCTCGTACTCCAACAATGGTTGAGGGTTGAGCTGTCAGCTGAGCTGCTGTCAAACAGTCGGGTGGCAGCTGTACGCGGGTTGACAGACCGAGATTGTTGGCACTCGGCGCACACTAGGTGCCCACACGTACAGCCGCCATTGAGCGAATGCACACGAGGACAACAATCGACGGTCTGTCAAAACCGACCGCTGAATTGGCAGCGGCTGGCCGAGACTAGAAGCCGAGGTGGCCTGGGGCAAGGGCTGAAAGGCGGTAAAAGCATGCTTCGGAAATGGACTACAAGGAATAAGGAAATTCCGATTCTTATCCTTGCTCCAGATGCAAAAAAACCAGATCGGCAAGGCTGCCACAGCAAAGTCGCCTGCGAAGCTGTCGCGGTTGAACGCTACAACCTACACGTTTTAAGCTGTTCGATGACAGCAGCCACGGTACCTGTCTCAAGCTTTAAACCTTCTACTGTATGGCCATCATCCCGTGACCAAACCAGTCGATCGCCATCCCGTTCCATTTTGAAATACAGCATGAAACCAGAATCTTCAGCTTCAGTAGCCGAAAAATCTGCGATTCCTGGTAGCAGATCGCCGATCCCCCCCGAAAAGTAGGCCCTGGCATTTTGGAAAACTTCTCGATCCTCATAAATTAGATCTGCAGTAGAGCCAGGCAACCGGATGCCGGAGAAGAAACTCAGCGCTGAACGCAGCTCCAACGCTTCTACAGCATCGAAAATACGCACTCCACCCGCATACACGCAAAGCACACCATTTCGCCAATTGTCACCCTGCACATTCCATGCATCAACTACCTGGAACTGCACGGCGAACCTATCCGGATCACCTGCAATCACTTGATTCTCACTTGAAAGGCACAAAACGATAAGGGACTCCTCTTGCACTGGGAAAACCCTCTGGCAAAATACATGAGTGAATCTCTCTTCTGAATAGTTTGCATAACAATTCAATACAACCACAGGCGATTAGATACTCCTCTCCCTGGTCCACACTGTGGAGCGCGACGGACCAAGAGTCTGGTTCGCCTTTGACGATCCACACCAGCGTCTCGCCATTTTCGGTGAATCCCCAAGGCCAAAATGCCCCCTCAGCAGGGTAGCCAGGCCTAGGATAGTCGCTAGGAAACTCAGCTTTCATCACCGCATAAGATTCACGAAAGTAATCGCCTTTATCAAAATTCAGATCTCTACTGCTGGAGAATGGATCGATTACCCACAAGAAATCGTCGATGCACCCCGCGCCGAAACGCTCGATGAAAGCCTTGTAGTCAGCAGGTAAACGGATGCCATGGTCATTTTCCACCCTCGCCCAGTCGGGGTTAGGGTAAGCAGGAGAATCCGGTGGAGGCAACATCTTCATTAGGCCGACAAGCATTACTTGACTCCATTAATAGTTGAGATCAAAAAGCGGACGATATTATTTTATAGGCTACAACTTCGACACGCCCACCCCAGCGTTCGAAGTCCTCACCAACACCCTTAGCAGCAGGCTTAGCCGTCGTCTTAGCCATGCAAAAGCAAAAATTATAGTAGACAAATAAATCCCCCTTCCCTTTGCTCCCTTTTCTACCACATCCCTATTTCATCCTTCGCTTGTTTAATCACCATTCTCTAATGCCTCCGGATGAAACCTCTCTCCTCGCACGCAGATCTCCCGCCACTCCTCGACAGTGAGTGAAACATCATTGGCACCTGAGTAAAATACAAACACTAACTCCCTAGTCGAATTTACGGAAATCTCCATAAACGGCCCACCACCGCCCTCCTTGTATACGCACAGATAAGGAAAATTACTATTCACATCACCCACTTTCTCAAATACTAAACCGGTCACGACCTCACTACCTTAAACCCAATAAACTTACTATCGACGCCCCAACTTCCAGCTCCATCCTCTGGCAACGTATAAGTCACACAACCTGCTGGGTAGCGCCCCCGCCCCCGCACTCCTAGAAACATAAAGGGGACAGATTTATTTTCCATACTCTAATTTTGACGCCCCAGCTTCCAGCACGTGACTTCCTCACCGATACCTTAAGCAACGGGTTTCAACGTCGTCTTGGCCATGCAAAGACAGAAACTTGCGCACACTGGCTCGACATGCTTGGCATGTGCTTCGGAACGTTTGAGCGGGCGCCCGTCACATCTGCCTCATTTCCCCTCATCTCTTCGCCGGATTGCGCCCTGGGCGACGGGATCGAATCCTGCCGGCCATCGGGTACTGTCGTCGAACATGGCCAACAGGAATGCAGCCTTCTCTATCCTGCACACGCGTAGATCAGCACCGCACAGATTGCTCCCATTGAATACAGCCCCTCCGATATCAGTCTCTGTCAGGTTTGCGCCGCGCAGGTCGGCCCCACTGAAGTCGGCAAAGGCAGCCAGCGCCCGAGAAAGATCTGCATTGCACAGCCGGGCGCCATTGAACAGGGTATTGGCCAACGTTGCCCCTCGCATGTCGGCTGCGCTCAGATCCGCCTCGATGAACGATGCGTTTCTGAGATCGCTACCAATGAACGTCGTCGCCCGGGCATCCAGGCCGTCGAACTGCGCCCGGTGCAATGACAGGCCATCGAGGTTGGCGCCAGGCAATTTGTCTTGGTCAAACACCCGGCATTCTCCCGTTTCAAAGCACAGTAAGATCATCTCGGCCCATCCAATAATTATCGCTTCCGGCAACCTTCGCGGCCGCCTGAGAAACGGTCTGAGCATACAACCTGCTCCGCCTACGCCTTATACAACGAACTAAAATGCTGACTGACAAGCCTACTCTGCAGCACTTGGAGTAAAGAAAAATCCAAGCTATCAGCCACCACCAGCCCTCGCCTCAGCCCAACGGGAAAGTCCTCAAGCGTGGCGTACTCTCCTGGCACTAAAAACCTGAAGTAATCACCCATCGCAGTATCCCCACCATACCCTTCGGGGTAGTCTTCACCCGCACGGCTACCCTCCACGGCGTGATACACAAATAATCCCTTGTTAAAGGCAAGGTTAGCCTCGCTGTAATTCAGTCGTTCTTCCAGGTCATTTTGCAGTGCGCTTACCACACTGGTTTTCGACTTGCCTTGCCAGCGCCAGGCAGAGTAAAGATCCAGTGCAAAGCCACCCTGTTTGGCTGGCGGGTATTCAGAATATTCCTGGGACTCCTGCCAAATAAATTCGCTTATTGAGTCCAGTACCCCCTCTACCCCTTCCAACCTCAGCAGTACCTCGGGAATAGCGCCGTAGCAATTATTCACCATGACTGCAATTCGACCGAGTTTATCCATGGCGAACCAAGTGAATACCGCTCCAAAACCAGGAATCCATTTTTCATTCAGCCTCATCGCCATGCCTCCAAAAACAGACTTAACCCTTAGTTCTAAACAAAAAGAAAAAAGAGAAAAAAGCAGAAAAAAGCAGAAAAAAGGGGACCGAAAAAAGGGGAAAGATTTATTTTCTATACTCTAATTTTGACGCCCCTGCTTCCAGCACGAGATTTCCTCACAGGCACCTTAAGCAACGGGCTTCAACGTCGTCTCGGCCATGCAAAGACAGAAATTAGAGTAGAAAAATAAATCTGCCCCCTTTTTCTTAATCAATTATCTGCTCCACAGCATAAGTCTTGAAACTATTTTCACCTTCCTCCAAATGCAATCGCTGGCATTGGGGGCAACGGTAAACTGTGATGGCAGTTATTTCAATCGCCTCGTAAAACTGCTCCGAAGACATTGACTCTACATCCAGGCGCTCTGCAACCTGTTCGATAACTGACTCAGGTATTAGTGCCATCTCATGATCCGACCAGCCATGCGACAAGTTCATGACGCACCCACACCTACACAAGAATTTTGGCATTCTGATTTTCCGAATTTTTATCTATCGGCATACGCCATGCCGTCCAGAAACGCCTGAAGCTTTAGTGAGTCAGCAATGTAGCAAAAAAATACTGCTTCCGCTTTTTCAACTGCTACAGTTCCATCAACCCAGTGGATGCTCTCTGACATAGGCCCGCAAATCCTCGAGTGCTATACCCGGCGCGCCTGATGCCAACCATAGCTGGAACTCTGCGGGGTAGGGTGACAATACTTGGCCACCGGCGACCTGATGCTCCGTCACTGCTCCATACTTGGCGACAAATCTGAGATGCGTCACAACAAGCACCCAGATTCGTCTCAGCGCAGGTGATTCGGGTACCCCTTGTGAAGCATCGGTCAGGTACACCGACTCCCCCTCGACGAAAGCGAGAAGATCATCTGCCCTACCCGCCTGAATCAAAGCACGAATCAACTCACTCTTTTCCATATTGCTCTCTAATCACGAAATTCAACCGAGCAGTTTGATACCACCTCGAAGCTCTTGAAGCCGAGCAAGGATATTGCTTTAACTAACGGAGCAGCCCATAGCCGTCGCCTCGTCCATGCAACAGCAAAGAGCAGAGCAAAACAAATAAAATCTTCTCCTTTCCGCACCAGATTAGCTATATATTTAGCAATCACATACCATCCAGAAGCACCTGGAGCTTTAGCGGGTCAGCAACAGTACCGAAGTAGTAGACTCCCCCAGTCGCCGAAAAATCCGGCGACTTCATCTTCAGATAAGGGACAAAATACTCAGCATCCAATAAATATTCCAACCTCTTGCAACCTTCAAGACCCGCAATACGTACGAAAGGCCCCTGCTCCGAATCCAAACAAACTTGAATTTTCTCACGGGTCATTGTGTCAATCATAACCACCTTCGTTATCCAAACACCTCGAGAGCCACCTACAACTCGATACTGTCGAGCAGCTCTTGAAGTTTGATCGGATCAGCAACGGTACCAAAATAGTACTCGGTCCCACCATGAACACTAAGATCTGGGCACGGCCCCAGCCAATAGAGCACATTGAGCTCATCATCAAACAGATCCCTGAGCGCCCCACTGTCCTGAAAGGAAAAAATCCTTATATAAGGACCATAACGAGGATCAATAAGAACCTGAACTCGCTCTTTAGTAATGCAGTCAATCATTTTTCACCTCGCCGTTCACCACTACAAACTCAACCCGATTTATTTTGCAAGTATTCTAAGAACCCATTCAGCTCTTTCTCGGTTGGAGCTATCTTCTTGCCGCTGTTATCAAGGGCGTCACCGTACCTGACAAGTCGCGTTTTGTCAGGTACCTAAGGGCTCCAAAAAGGGGACAGATTTATTTTCTATACTCTAGTTTTTACACCCCCGGTTCCAGCACGTGATTTCCTCACCGACATCTTAAACAGCGGCTTTAACGTCGCCTTGGCCATGTAAAGACAGAAATTAAAGTAGAAAATAAATCTATATCCTTCTCTACCTAAAAACTACATAATCCGCTCTAAAAACTCAACATCCAACCTATCCACCACCCAACCAACATCACAACCATCCAAATAAAAAAATTTCCTTTCAAACACATCATCATCAAACACAACCCCCTCAATCTCAAGCCCACCCTTAGAAAGCTTCCCCTTCAATAAATAAGCATATCCATTTAGTGAACAAAAACCATGCTCACTTCCACCTTCCAGCCTTACCACATCATAATCACCCATGACATTTGGCGTAATGTCAACCTTGTAGACCTTGCCACTCTCTACTTCTGCTGACAAACTGCAATACCCAAAACATAAAATCTCCCATCGTCCGTGACGTAGTACAACCTCACCTTCAGTTTCGCAAGGCCACTTTACCACCTGAGCTTCAGCTATCATTCCAGGACCTCCATTACAACCTTGTCCGTAGCACTACCGCTCAGGGTTTTCCAAATATCCTTACCACTTTGAACATGTATTTTTGTTATTTTCCCGTCAGAATTCATCCCAACAAACCCAAACTTTGCCGCACCCCTAGAGTTATCACCAACAAACTTAACATATGCAGATCCATACTCACCAGCCGCCTTATAAAAACACTCAACCTTTTGCCCCATCAGAATTATATCTCTACCCACCCCATATAAGCATTCACATCTACAGGACCAAGCTCCCTCCCACGCTTATCAAAGCGAGACACCCTCTTACCCTCGCTAGCGAATTCTCCATCCTTCGCTATTTTAGCCCTTAACACAGAACCGAGTTTTCCCGCCTTGTCATCCAAGCGGGTCTGGTCACTGATAGTTGGCACTGTGTTTTTGACGATCTCTTCGTCGACAAAGATGCTCAGCATCAAGCCTGGATTGAGCTGGTCAATCGGCGCTACATAACTTCCATTGACGACGACGCCGTCCAACTGCTGCCCCCCGTATGCGTGATGATGTCACGCTGATCAGCACCATTGTAGCCATCAGTGACTGGATGTTTCCCATCTCGAACGGCTGGATTTTCATATACCGTTTTGGTATCGAACGGGTTAATCGGGAAGTTTCCCCTGCCCTTGCCGTGAAGCCACAACCAAGTGCCATTCGGGACAGATTTATTTTCACCACTCTAATCTTTACCGCCCCTGCATGACTGCTAGGCCCCTTCATCTGCAGGGACCGAAATTAGAGCAGGTAAAATAAATCTGTCCCTCGTCGGCTTATCTGCAACGTTCCACTTCAGGGCAATCAACACTTTCCACCCACAATTTAAGCACTAGGTCTCGCCGTCACCCCAACCATAAAACAGCATAAATTATAGCAACACAAATTAATTCGCCTTACTTTGCCTTTAGTCCATCTTAAAAAAACGCTTCATGTGCGCGGCAAGCCCCGCCATATCTTCATACGCCTGCTTTCCGAAACCAGGATCATTTTTAGCCAGAAACTGCTTCGCAGTTTCACCTTCCTGATTTGCCTGCTCCGTCACATCAAATAAACGCTGAGGTGCAATAACCCAACTATGGCGCCCATCCTCTCTGCCCTCGCCGATCATCGCCCACTTCAAAAGCCCCTGATAGATATCCACACACTTGATTAACTCAGCAACAGCCGTAACATCCTCATCAACGAAGCGAAAACAAATTGATGGAGGATATTGAACCTGACTCCTGATAAATAACCCGGCATGTGTTTTTACAACATACTCACTGGCAGCCCCTTTACGCCATTCCGTCTCTCCCAAACACTCAATGACTTCTAAAATTGGGCGCCCTTCACACTTTGCACTTATACCCATCACCTGAGCCCTTTCAACTTTTCAGAGATCTTTATTCCGTCACTATTTAGTCCTTTAATATGCTTTTCCCAATCACCTTTTGGTATCGGCTGTTTAGAAAGCCTAGGATCATAGACATAACGATCATCCGTATACACTTGATGGTACCATTGATCCGGCTCGGTCTGCCCATTTTCATAGACGTTCAGCCCAGCAATTGAAAGCGGACGTACCTCTATGATTTTACCCTCCCCACCTGCAGCTTTTAACAGCTTGATTGCGATCTCTGAACAATCTGTACTCGTGCATTTCACCATACCCTTGATGAGATCACTGTTCATGGCATCGACCACGGCTTGGTTAGGCGGAAAGCCAGGGTTGACCGGACGAAACGGAATATCAATCCCGATGACTTTATCGCTATCACTACTTTCGCTATAAACGTTCCCTGGGTTCAACTGATGCCCTGGAGTCTCGTAACTTCCACTAGCCGTTTGCCCATCAAGCTGCTTGCCGCCAGTATGCGGAGTCACAGTCACCTGCCCGCCTTCGCCATACCCACCACTGCTAGGATTCTGCGTCCCGGCCTCAACCAACAATCCTTCGTACTTCTTCAGCCTCGGATCAAGTATGTGAATAGGCAGCCCCTCATTTTGCAGGGACACCTCGACGATCAGCTTGATCATCTGCGCACGTTTGTTGAGATCGCTGACATTAGCCTCGATCTCGTCCATCGCCCTCGACACCGCAGCCTGCATTTCCGCCTGACGCTCTGGTGGAAGCTGGCTGGCAGCCAAAGTGGCTGCCAGCGCGCTGATCACTACATACCCAGCATATGCGACCGGGACAAAATTCATCTGGCCAGGCGCTCGATCATCTAGCGCGGCCATACTGGTCAGTACATCACGCGCCTTGACAGGATCCTGGCCTGCCAGATCAGTCAAGTACCGAGCAACAACATCAAAGTCCTTGGTAACTTTCCCCCCAAAAATCTGGACAAGGACTGTACTGACGAGCGCCGCACGGGTCTCTTCATTGCGGCTTCCCAGTTGCCGCATAAACTGACGCATCGCTTCACGCTTATACTGAGCAAAGCCTACTGCCTTGCTGACTTCGTCCCAATTTTCCCCCTTGCCCACTGCCTGTGCGGTCAGGAAGAGATCACCCAGTTTCTGCAAGGCCTCTTCACTGCTCTCGCCATATTTAGCTGCACTTTGCTGCCACTGTTCCAACGTCTTCTTCGGGTTCAGAACCGCCTTGACAGAGGTATCCGACACATACAAATCAGTACGCGACTCGCTGTCCCGAGTGATCTCGTAAGCCTTGTCCAGATCCCGATTCAGCCCGGCTACCGAGTCCTTGCCAGTCTCTGCATCCTGGCGCACGGTAACCTCGCCAGCACCCACCGTGGCACGGACAATCTGCTCGCGGTCCTTTTCATACTCCCAGCCACTGAGGTTGCCGTGGGTTTCGGACTTGCCGCCGCTTGGCTGCGACCAACTGCCGCCGACGTTGAGGTAATAACCGTGCTCCTTGTCCTTGCCGGCGATATCGCTGTAACCCAGCGTACCCGTGTCGAGCTTGAGGTTGCCGTTGTCGGCGGCGATCAACGCGCCATCGAGTTGGGTGTGGTGCTCGGTGCGAATGTCGACCTTGTTCCCACCGGTGATGCGTGTCTGCTCCTGGACCCAGTTGGTCTTGCCGGTCGTCTGTCCATAGCCCACCGAACCGCTGACACTGGCGCCGACGCCTACGGAGACCGTTGCACTCAGGTCGAACTCCTTGCCCTCGACCTTGCCGGTATCCGCTACGGAGGCAACCTTGAGATCGCCTCCCACACGGCCAATCACTTCATCGCCACGCAACTGCGCGCCGGCGATGGTGGTGTCCTTGCCGCTGCTGAACTTCAGCTGGTCCCCGGCATACAGGAACGCCTGTTGCTGCTGCTCGGCTTCGCGCTTCAGGTCGCCCTTGCCGATATCGACGCTGGCGTAGAAACCGACCTTGCCTTCGCCAAACGCCAACCCTGCCTCGCCACCACCGTTATGACGAGTGTTTTGGCTGTTGCTGTCGTTCTGCGCCGAGCGGATGTTGACGTCGTTGGCAGCAGCAACATCAATGTCGCGTCCGGCACGGACCTGCCCGCCGATGATGTTCACGTCATGGCTGGCATCAAGCTTGACGTCACGACCAGCGTTGAGTTGGCTCGCTGACGAAGTACCCTGCATGCTGTCCTGATCAGCGACGCCATAACTGCCGCCCGCTCCCAGCTTGATCCCGCCAGTAGTCCCGCCATGGATCCCCCCCCAGCTCTTGGTCTGCTGGTTTTCCTGGCTGAAGCTGCCCTTGGCTACATCAAGGTTGATGTCCCGACCGCTGATGCTGATGTCTCGCCCCGCCTGCAACTGCCCGCCCTCGATGGTGACATCGTTGCCGGCCTTGACGTTGACGTCGTGCCCGGCATCCAGGGTGGAACCACGCTGACTTTCCTCGACCACCCGCTCGCGGCTGCCTTGCTTGGTGGTACCCAGT
The DNA here is from genome assembly GCF_001007005.1 of Pseudomonas sp. CCOS 191. Taxonomy (NCBI): domain Bacteria; kingdom Pseudomonadati; phylum Pseudomonadota; class Gammaproteobacteria; order Pseudomonadales; family Pseudomonadaceae; genus Pseudomonas; species Pseudomonas sp. CCOS 191. The sequence goes on along the minus strand of NZ_LN847264.1, from coordinate 2,770,051 downwards.
TTCACATCGGCGGTAGGCCCGGCGAAGAACTGACTGACAGCGTCGACCGCGCGCAAGGTGCTGGAAGTCTGGCTGACACCGTTCTCACCTTTACCCGCGCCCTCGATCGCGTCTTTGGTGTTGCCCAAGTTGTGGTTGATCGTGACCCCGATACCCTGGCTCTTCTGCTCGCGCTCGTGCTCCACCAGCAGACGCTCGCGGGCGACATCGATGTTGATGTCGCGACCGGCTTCGAGATTGATGTCGTGCTTGGCCTTGAAGTCGGAACCGGTCTGGTTGATGTCACGCCCGGCGCGAACATCCAAGTCCTGGCCTGCCTGGATCTGACTGGCGGCGGCCAATTGCTGCTCCAGGCGATCCTTGGCCTTCTGCTGCTCGCTGCCGAGGAACAGGCTGACGCCATTGTCATCGCCGGAAACGCCTATCCCCGCGCGCTTCTTGCTCGACCACTGGTGCTCGCTGTGCTCGTTCTGCGCAGCTGCCACGTTCACGTCGCGCCCGGCGTTAAGGCTGACATTGCGTCCTGCCGCAATGCCGCTGCCGGTCACATTGATATCGCGTTCGGCGGTCAGGCTGGCATCCTGCACGGCGGTCAACTGGCTGCCCACACTGGTACTGCTCTGCGCCTCTTGGCCGGCCTTCTTCGCCGAGCCCACGGAGATGAAGCCACCTGACACCGAGAGCCCGGTCTTTTTCTTGTACTGTTCCGAGTGGCTGTAGGCGGTATCGTTGGCCGACACCAGGTTGATGTCACCCTCCTTGTCCACCAACCCCGCACGCAGCTCGACGTCCTTGCCGGCATTCGCTTCGCTGGCGCGCAGGCGCACATCGCTGCCTGCGGCGATAACGATGTCGTTGCCGGCATCGAGCTCGCTGCCCACCTGTGTGGCGCGGGTCTGCAGCTGGCTCTTGCCGCTCTTCGACAGGCCCAGGAAGCCGGACTTGGTCTTCTTGCTGTACTCGCCGTGCTCCTCTACAGCGGACAACACCGCCACATCGCCCGTGGCACCGAGCATGACATCGCCGCCGGCCTTGAGTTGGCTGCCGATCACCGTCACATCGCGGCCGCCGTCCAGTGATATGCCGCCATCATCCTTCTTGCTGACGTTGACGGTCAGGTCGCCACCGGCCTCGATCACCGAGGCGACGTTGGTGCTGTGGTAGCTCTCCTGCTGCTTGGAACTACTGCGACCGAACGAGCCCTTGCTCTTCTTCAGGTAGTACGAAGCACTTTCGTTCTGGTCGGAGGCGATGGTCAGGTCGCGCTCGGCGTCGATATCGACATCGCCCTTGCCCTTGACCTGGCTGGCAACGATGGCCATGTCCTGGCCGGCAGACAGCGAGACGTCGCCGCCAGCCTTGAGCGTGGTCGAGACCTGGGTGACCTGGTCCTTGGACTGGGTGACCTTCTTGCTGCGGCTGAAACTGTGCGCTTCGTTGGCAGCGGAGCTCAGGTTCAGGTCTTCGCCTGCGGCCAGGGTGAGATTGCGGCCCGCGTCGATCTGGCTGGCCACGGCGGTGAGATCGCGGCCGGCGACGAGGCTCAGGTCGCGGCCGGCGGTGACCGTGGCGCCGTGCTGCTGCACCGTGTTGCTGCGCTGGCGCTCGGTGTAGAAGCCGTGACGCTCTTCGACCGACAGCAAGCTCACATCACGCCCGGCACTGAGCGACAAGTCGCCGCCGCTCTGGATCACGCTGGCGACGTTCTTGATGTCCTGGCCCGCCTTGAGGCTGAGGCTGTTGCTGGCTTCGATGCGGGCCGCGCTGTCGAGATGGTCCCTCTGCTCACGCACGCTACCGTAGTCGTTGTCCGTGCGCGTCAGGTCTCGTTGATTGATCAGGTCACCATTGACGGCGGTCAGGCTCACATCGCGCCCGCTGATGATGCCGCCGGCACTGTTGACCAGGCTGTTGCCGGCCAACAGGTCCAGGCGACCACCTGCCTGGATCAGGCCGCTGTTCGTAAGGTCCTTGCCTGCAGTGGCACTGAGGTTGCGTGAGGCACGCAGCGTACCAATGTTGTTGAGGTTTTCCCCGGCAATCAGCTGAACATCCTGCCCGGCGATCAACGCGCCGTCAGGCGCCAGGCGGCCGTTGGCATGGGCCAGGTACAGCACCGGCGCAAGTACCTGCTCACCATTGATCTCACGCTCTTCGAGCCAGACGATATCGTGCGTCAACGCCGCCACTTGGGCAGAGCTCAGGCCGACGCCAACGCTCAGGCCAAGCGCATCCTTGCTGCGGATGGCATTGTCCATCAGGTGCTTGTACAACTGCTCGCCAGAGGTCTGGCCATCGATGAACTGCTGGCCGGTACGCGCCACCACCGCCTGCTGAATCAGGCGCTGCTCGTAGAAGCCGTCACCAAGGCGCTTCCAGCTCTTGTCCGGGTCATAGCCCAGATTGCCGAGCAGATAGTCGGAGCTCATGAACTGCTTGAGGTCGGTCAGCACCGGATTGGTTTCAATCAGGTACTTGTGCGGCTTGCTCGTATATTGGCTGTCGGGCAGGCGGGTGATGCCCGGTATCCGTGGCGGGGCACTGACTCCGGCATCCTGCGCGCTCAGTTCATGTGCCTGCGCACCTGGGTTTGGCGATCGAACGCCGCTATCCACTGCCTCGGCCACAGGCGCATTGACCTCGATGGCACTGGCCTTGGCCGCCGACTCGACGCGCTGGTGGGCAATGCGATCGATTGCCTGCTCGCTCGCCCTGGATGCGGCAGCATCCACTGCCTGGATCACGCCCGGCCGGGAGCTGGCCAGCCCCTGACGCTCATGAGAGCCGACGGTGGCGTTGCCCAATGTCCAGCCCTGAGTGGGCCCGGTTGCCGCATCGCTGCCTTTGCCACTCAAGCGGAACAGGCCATTCTGCCCGGCCGGCAGGCTGAAGCCTGGCAGGGTGGTCGGGTCTACCTGTCGCTGGGCAAGATCGGGTGGCAACTGCGCATTCAGGTTGACCACCGTGGGCTGCGTCGCGCTGGATACCTGGGTATCGAACGCACGACTGCTGGTCGCCTCCGGCGCCCTGCGCACAACGATATTGTTGACGTTGCCTGCCGCGGTGAGCTTCGCCGTGCCTGCAGCCTGGATCAGCGCCGGAGCAATGAATTGATTATCGTCCTTGAGCGTGAGTGCTTCATTGATGCCATAAAACATCCCGGGGTCGAACTTCGCGACCAGGGCCTTGAAGGCTGCTTCATTGAACGGTCCAGAACGAGGGTGGGCCTGGTTGTAGGCGTTTACCTCGTTGATCAACTGGAAGAAGTACGCCGTGGGAACCTTGGTTCCAGCCCCCACCTCTCTGCCAACGGTTCCCGACCTGGAACGCTCGCCCTCATTGGTAATGCTGCTGGCCGTGATGGTGAGATCATTGCCCGCCGAGATCACGCTTCGAGAATTGAGAACACTGCCCCCACCAATGGTCAGGTCACGCCCGGCAGCCAGGGTTGCCGTTGGCGAATCTTCCAGCACCACGGTTTCCTGGGTCTTGTAGATGTGCACCGGCCCCCTCACCCACCGCGACCCTTTGCAATGCTGGACGCAGTAGATGGTCATGTAGCCGTCGGTGATCTGCTGGCTGGCGCTGAACTTGTCGCGTTTGTTGACGAAGCTGGATGCCTGCAGGTTGATGTCACCGGCCGCTTCGACTGTCCCGGAGCTGTTCAGGAAGGTTGCCGCAGTACTGCCTGCGCTGACGCCGGCGACCAGCAGATTGCCCAGGCTGTAGACGTCCGCATAACGGTTGCTGAAATCCGCCGTGCGGATCGACATGTCCCGGCCACTGAACAGCAAGCCTCGACTGCCATCGGCAGCCTGGTCGTTGTGGACGGACTGGGCAATCAGGTTCAGGTTGCGCGACGCGGCCAATGCCCCGTAATTGGACAGGCTGCCGGCGTTGATCGTCAGGTCGTTGACCGCCGACAAGCGCCCAAGGTTGCTCAGCTGGTTGCCGACGTTGACAACGATGCTGTCGCCACCGGCAATGCTTGTGGCGGTGCCGAGGCTCATCTGCGCCGCGGACAGGGTCATGTTCCCCAGGCTGGTCAGTCGGCCGTTGCCCGAATAGGTACCACCCAAGGTCAGGCTCAGCGTGCCATCGCTGGCAATCAACCCATCATTGAGCCAGTTGCCGCCCTTGCCCAGCAACGCCTTCGTCGCCAGCAGTTGCCCACTGGAGGTCTGGGTGAAGTTCTTGACATCGAGGTTGAGCGTGCCGGCTTGCAGCACGCTGCTGTTGACCCAGTCGTCGGCACTGAGATTCAGGGTGCCGTGGGTCAACAGGCGGCCTCCCGCCGCCATGACCTGCTGGCTGCTGACACCGAAATCGCCATTGCCGAGGTGAGTGATGCTGCCCCCGGCATTTAGCAGATCGCTAATGACCAGGGCAAGATCGGTGTTGGCGGTTTCCAGGGTCCCGTTGCGGTTGTCCAGCAGCCCGCCGATCTGGAATCGTGTAGTGCCGCTGTTGCCCAGTGCACGCAGTTGCCCGCCCTGGTTGTCCAGAGTGGCGGCCGTGATGGCGAGGGTACTGGCGCTTTCGATGATGCCGCCGCGGTTATCCAGCGCGCCGCTCAGCCCGATATCGATACGCTGACCGACCATCTCGCCGCGCGCGTCGCCACCGTTGAGCAGGCTGGCGCCGGTGACCTTGAGCAGACCACTGGCGGAGATGCCGCCATCGCGGTTGTCCAGCTGCCCGGTGCGGATCACGCTATCACCGCCGAGCGCGGCGATGCGCCCGCCGTGGTTGTCGAGGTTGGCGCTCTGCACGTCCAGGCTCAGCGCCTGGAGGATGCCGCGCTGGCCAGTGGCGTCGCTGCCGTTGCGCAGCACGCCGCTGGTGCGCACGCCCAGCGCCTGCTTGAGGCTGGCGAGGATGCCGCCGCGGTTGTCGAGGGTGTCGGCGGTCACGCTCAGCGCGCCATCCTGGGCGATCAGCTTGCCACCCTGGTTGTCGAGCAGGCCGGTGGCCTGCGCGGTGATCGCGCCCTTGGCCTGCACGGTGCCCTTGGCGTTGTTCAGGCTGGCCGCCTGCAGGCCTACGTCGCCCTGCTGGCTGTAGATCAGGCCATCGCCTGAGTTGTTGAGCGCCCCGCGGCTGTCGAGCGTGAGCGGGCCATTGGCGGCCAGGGTGCCGCGCTGGCTGTTGTCGACGCTGGCGGCCAGCACCTTGAGCAGGCCCTGGCTGGCGATCTGGCCAGCCTGGTTGTCGACCAGGCCGGCGCGCTGGATCAGCAGGTCCTTGCCGGCGAACAGCTTGCCCTGGCGGTTGAGCAGCTCGCCGAGCAGGTCGAGGGTCAGCGCCCCTTGGGCGGCGAGGCTGCCGTCGTTGTTGTTCAGGCTCGCGGCGGTCAGGCCCAGGTCCTGGCGGGTGGCCACGCGGCCGCCGTGGTTGTCGAGAGCACCGGCGCTGATGACCAGTTTTTCCCCGGCATCGATCAGGCCGCCGTCATGGTTGTCCAGTGCCGCCGTGATGGTCAGTTGCTGGCCGCTGCCGCTGGAGAGGATGCCCTTGGCGCTGTTGTCCAGGCTGGCGGCCTTGACGTCCAGGCGTTGCTGGGCGACCAGAGCGCCGCCGTCGCTGTTGCGCAGCGCGCCGGTCACGGTCGCCTGCACGGCGCCGGAGCGGCTCGACAGGGTGCCCTGCTGGCGGTTGTCCAGGCTCTGGCCGGTCACGGTCAGGCCCTGCCAGCCCGAGACCAGGCCGTTGCGGTTGTCGATGGCGCCGCTGGTGATGCCCAGCGTCTGTTCGCTGATCAGCTTGCCGTCACGGTTGTCCAGCTCGCTGACGTCCAGCTGCAGGGCCTGGGCGGTGGAAATCTCGCCGCCTTGGTTGTCCAGTTTGGCCAGGTTGACCAGGGTCAGCGGGCCGGCGGTGGTGATCAGGCCCGCGCCGTTGTCCAGGTCGGCGCCGCCCAGGTCCAGCGCGAGGCTGCTGCCGAGCAGCTTGCCGGCGTGGTTGTCCAGGCCCTTGCTGGTGAGGGCGAGCGCGTCCTTGGCTTCGATGCGGCCGCCGTCGCGGTTGCTCAGCACGCCAGCATGAATCTCCAGCGACTGGGCGCCGATCAGGCCCTTGAGGTTGTCCAGGCGCTGGCTGACCCGCAGCAGCAGGCGCTGGTCGCTGAGCAGGCGGCCGTTGCCGTTGTCCAGTTGCTCGGCAGCGACGGTGAAGGCCTGGGCACTGGACATCTCGCCGCCCTGGTTGGCCACGGTCTTGAGGTTGTCCAGCTGCAGCGACGGCGCATTGATCAGGCCGCCACGGTTGTCCAGGTGGCCGTGGCCCAGGTCGAGGTGGACCGCGGTGTCGCTGAACAGCTTGCCGCCCTGCTGGTCGAGGCCGGTGACCGTGGCGGTGAGTGCTTCGCGGCTGCCCACGCGGCCGCCGTTGCGGTTGTCCAGCTGGCCGGCGTGCACGTCGAGGGTGCGGTTGCTGCTGATGCTGCCCTGGCGGCTGTTGTCCAGGTGGCCGGTGCTGAGGGTCAGCTGGCCCTTGCTGGCCAGCGCGCCCTTGTCGGTGTTGTCCAGGCTGGCGCTGGCCAGGGTGATGTCGCTGTCGCTGAGCAGCTCGCCGCCCTGGTTGAGCAGCGCGCCGCCCGTGGTCAGTTTCAGGCTGCCGGCGCTGTCCAGCTTGCCGGTGCTGTTGTCCAGGCTGTGCGCGGCCAGCACCATCTGGCCCTCGGCGCTGATCAGACCGAGGCGGTTGAGCGCCGCGCCGGTCAAGGTCAGGGTCATGTCACGCTGGCTGGTCAGGCGGCCACCGTCGTTGTCCAGGGTCAGGCCGGTCAGGGTCAGGCCGGTCTGGGCCTCGAGGCGCGCCTTGTTGCGGTTGAGCAGCGATTGCAACGCCAGGGTCATGCCGGTGCCGGCGACCAGCAGGCCGCCGTCGCTGTTGTCCAGCGAGGTACCGGTGACCGCGACAGCGGCCTTGCCGGTGATCTCGCCGCCACGGTTGTCGATGCGGTCGACTTCCAGGGTCAGCGCGCCATTGCTGCCGAGCAGCCCCGCCTCGCGGTTGTCCAGCTCACCGCCCTGGATCCGCAGTTGCTCGAGGCTGACCAGCGAACCGGCGTTGTTGAGCAAGGTATCGGCCTGGATCTCGCCCTGGCCTTTGCCGGAGACCTTGCCCTTGCTGTTGTCCAGCGTCGCGGCAACAAGGTTGAGGGCGGTGTCGCCCACCAGGGTGCCCTGGCGGTTGTCCAGGCGACCGTCGACGGTCAGCACCAGGCCGGCGCGGCTGCTGACGGTGCCCTCGCGGTTGTCGAGGCTGGCGGCATGCAGGTCCAGGCCCTTGGCCGAGACCAGGCCCTTGGTGTTGTCCAGCGCCTGGGCGATACGCACCGTCAAGGCCTGCTCGCTGAGCAGCTTGCCTTGGCGGTTGTCCAGGGTATTGGCCGCCAGGGTGAAGCCTTGCGGGCTGGTGATTTCGCCGTTCTGGTTGTCGACGCTGCCGAGGTTGTTCAGTACCAGCACCGGGGCCTTGATCAGGCCGTGGTTGACCAGCGCGCCCTGGCCCAGGTCGAGGGTGATCGAGGCCTTGCTCAGCATCCGGCCGGCCTGCTGGTCGAAACCGCTGGCGGTCAGGTGCATGGCGCCATCGCTGTCGATGCGGCTGTCGCTGCCCGCGTTGTTGACCTGGCCGGCCTTGAGGGTCAGGCGGTCGTTGCCGACCACATGACCGCTGTCGCGGTTGTCGAGGGTGCCGGTGGCGATGTCCATGACCCCCTGGGCGCCGACCTCGCCGGCGCGGTTGTCGAGGCTGGCACTGCGCAGCTCGAGGGCGCCGTCGGCGGTGATCGAGCCGCGCTGGTTTTCGACCTTGCCGGTGGTGGCCAGGGTCAGCTTGCCGGCGCTGCTCAGCTCGGCGTCGCTGTTGTCCAGGCTGGCGGCGCCGATGTCGAGGTCACCCTCGCTGCTCAGCAGCCCTTTGCCGTTGTCGAGCGCCTGGCTCAGGCGCAGGCGTGCGCCCTGCTCGGCGGAAACACGCCCGTCGCGGTTGTCCAGGGTCTGGCCGTCGAGGGTCAGTTGGCCCTTGCCGCGCAACAGGCCCTGGGCCTGGTTGATGACCTCGGCCACCGTCAACGCCAGGTCGGTGTCGGCCAGGACCTGGCCGCCGGTGTTGTCCAGGCGCTGCCCGGTGAGGCTGAGCGCCTTGGCCGCGGACAGTTCGCCGCCGCGGTTGTCGACGCTGTCCACGGTCAGGTGCATGCCCTGCCCGGCGCCGATTACGGCGCCCTGGCGGTTGACCAGTGCGCTGCCCTTGAGGGTCAGCTTGCCGTCGGCGGACAGCTTGCCGCCCAGCTGCTCCAGGCGCGTGACCTGGCCATCGAGATCGCCGCCGCTGGTCAGGCTGCCGCCACTGTTGTCCAGGTGCGCGGCGACCAGGTCGAGGTTGCCCTTGGCGCCAAGGATGCCGAGCTGGTTGAGCAGCTCGCTGCCGCTGTAGCGGGCCCCGGTCTGGCCGCTGACCAGGCCTTGGTCGCGGTTGTCGAGGTGGTCGATGGTCAGTGTCAGTGCGCCGTCGGCCTCGATCTTGCCGCCGCGGTTGTCCCAGCGCTGGCCCTGCAGGGTCAGCAGATCCTTGCCCACCAGGCGGCCACCGCGGTTGTCCAGCTGCCCCGCTTCGATGTGGGTGGCGCCCACGCCGTTCACCAGGCCCTTGGCCTGGTTGTCCAGCAGCCCGATGGTCTTGGCGGTGAGCGTGCCGTCGCTGAGCAGTTTGCCTTGCTCGCGGTTGTCGAGGCTGGCAGCGTTCAATGTCAGCGCCTTGTCGGCAGCCAGCACGCCTTGGCGATTGTCCACCGCCTGGGCGATGGCCAACTCCAGCGCCCCGCCAGTGACCGTACCCTCACGGTTGTCGAGGCTGTCTGCCGTTACCTGGCCGAGGCCGGTGCTGGAGATCTCACCGTGGCGGTTGTCGATGGCTGCACCCGCGACCAATGCCAGGTCCGACTTGCTGGTGACCACGCCGCCCTGGTTGTTCAGGGTCAGGGCGCGGATATCCAGGCCGTCGGCCGACACCAGGCCATCGAGGTTGTCGAGCAACTGGTCGAGGCGCACGGTCAGGGCCTGTTCGCTGTAGAACTTGCCGCCCGTATTGTCGAGGCTGCGGCCAGCCAGGGTGAAGGCGCCCTTGCCGAAGATCTCGCCACGCTGGTTGTCAATATCGGCGATCTGGCGCAGGCGCAACTGGTTGGCGGCGATCTTGCCGTCGCGGTTGTCCAGCTGGCCATGGTTCAGGTCCAGGGTCAGCGTGGTGACGCTGCTCAGGTGACCGCCTTGCTGGTCGAGCCGGCCGACATTGACGCCGACTGCCTCGTTGCCGCTGATATGGCCGCCCTGGCCGTTGTTGAGGGCCTGGGCGCTCAGGTCGAGGGTGGCCTGGCTGGCGATCCGGCCACTGCGGTTGTCGACCAGCCCCTGGCTGGTGACGGTGATGCCGCGGTTGGCCAGGACCTTGCCAGTGCGGTTGTCCAGGCTGCCGAGATTCAGGGCCAGGGTATCGAGACTGGACAGTTCGCCGGCCTGGTTGTCCAGATGGGCCCAGGTGGCGTTCAGCGCGCCCTGGCTGGTGATCTGCCCACGGTCGCCGTTGAGCAACTGGCCACCGGTGAGGGTCATGCGCCCGTCGGCGAGCACTTTGCCCTGCTGGCGGTTGTCCAGGGTCGCGGCATTGACGCTGAGGTCGCGCCCGGCACTGAGGCTGCCGCCCTGGTTGTCCAGGTGGGTGCCGGTGGAGAGGGTCAGGTCGCCGCTGGCGATCAGGCGCTGGTTGCGGTTGTCCACGGCACCGGCGCTGATCTTCAGGTCGGCGCCGGCCACGCGCTCGCCATCGATGTTGATACCCGCCTGGATACCGCCAAGGTTGCTCAGTTGGCCGCCAGCGTTCAACTGTACCTGGCCCGCGGCAGTCAGCCCCTGGCGGTTGACCAACTCACCGCGGCTGTCCAGCTGCAGTTGCTGGCCGGCATGCACCGGGCCCTGCGCATCGATAGCCGCCGCCTGCAGGCGTACGTCGCCGGTGGCGCTGGCCTGGGCCATGCGCAACTGGCCGTTGGCCTCGAGCTGGATATCGCCGCCGCTGGCGATCATCCGCCCGTCCAGGCGCACGCCGACACCGGCCTCGGTACCCACCAGCCTGACCGCGCCGGCATACATGCCGCCCAAGGCGCTGGAGTCGATGGCCAGGCTCGGCTTGACACTGCCGTCGTCCTGGCGCGCCGTGGCCGCCAGGGTGCGCGCATCGACATCGTTGCGCCCGGCGACGATGGCCAGGTTGCGGGCCTGGATCTCGGCGTTGATTTTCGTGCTGCGGGCAATCAGTTCAAAGCTGTCGACGTTGCTGGCGTTGAGCCCCGCCCCTTCGATGGCGATATGGCCCTGGTCGACCTGGTAACGGCTCAGCTGGCCGTTCTCGAGCACCGGTTTGCCGGTGCTGAGCGTGGCCTGTGGCGTGTTGATGAAGCCGCAGCCATCGCAGGTGATGCCGTGGGGGTTGGCAACGATGACATGCGCCCCGCGCCCGGCCACTTCGGTGTAGCCGCGCAGCTGGCTGGCGTTGGCGCCGTTGACCTCGTTGAGGATGACGCTGGCCGCGGTGCCCTGCAGGTTCGGGTTGCCGAGGATGATGCCGCCCAGTTGGGTGGCCTGGGTGCGGTCGGTGGCGTTGTTGAGGATCAGCCCCTGCTGGCCGACGTTGTAGTCGCTGAACTGGTTGTGCGACAGGCCGCTGCCGTTGGGCGCGGCGATATTGACGATGGGCACGCCGTTGCCCGCTTGATCCAGGCTGGTGCCCGGCCCGCTGACCACCACGCCTTCGGCGGCCTGTGCCCACAGCGGCTGCCAGAACATGGCGTTGGCCAGCAACAGCGCCAGGCCGCGCTTGGGCAAGCCGCAGAAGTGCTCGCGCGGTTGAATTTTGGCCGAGCGTTGGCGGGCCAGGAAGGCAAACAGGCGAACATCCATGTCAAATCTCGTGAATCAGGTGATCAGATGAAAAAGTCGAGGCGAAAGTAGACCGGGCGTTCCTTTTCGGTCAGCACGTCGGGGCGTTCCAGGCTGTGGGCGAAGGTCACGCTGGCAGCCATATGCTGGCCGCGGGCGAACAGCTCCAGCGAGTGGCTGCTGGCACGGCCGTGGTACTGGCCGTTGTAGCGGTCGTTGCGGATCACGCCCAGGTCGTAGCCCAGGCCCAGGCCGTACTCGGCCACCAGCGGCTGCAGCAGCGGCCAGCTCACCGGGCGGGTCCAGCGCAGGTCGTTGCGCCAGTAGCCACCGCTGTCGCCGGACAGCGACTGGTCCTTCAGGCCGCGTACCGACGACAGCCCGCCAAGGCTGATGCGCTGCGGGCTGAACAATACGTCCTCGCTGCGCTGGCCGGTGGCCAGGCTGCTGAAGCTCAGGCGCTCGCCGAGCACTTCAAAGCCCTGTACATAGCTGACGGTAGCGCTGTACTTGCGGTAGCGCGCCACTGGTTGGCCGGGGCGCGGGTGGGCATTGTCCTGGGCATCGAAGGCGCCGATGCCTTCCTGAGTGCCCAGGTCGATGTTGACGAAAGCATTGCCCAGGCGGCGGCCGTGGTTGATGCCGAACTGCGCCTCGCTCAGGCGGTTGCTGCTGCCCTCCAGGCGGCTGTCCTCGATGTAGTTGTTAGTGCGCAGGTGGGCCATGCCGGCATTCAGCGAGGTCTTGCTGGTGGCATCACGGTGCACCACGCGCTCGGCGCGCAGCTGGTGGTTCTGACTGTCGCCGGTCTGCTTGAAGGCAAAGCCGTTGGCCTGGGCCAGGGAGCGGTACTCGCTCTCGCTGTAGCTGTAGGTGAAGTTCCACCAGCCCCATGGCAGGTTGTAATACAGCACGCCGTTCTTCGAACCCTGGGTGTGGTCGCTGACCACGTCGTGGCCACCGCGCAGCATCAGCTGGTCGGCCAGGCCCAGCGGGCTGTCCCATTCCAGGCCGAGGTTGAGCATCTGTTCACCGGTGCTGCGCTGGCCTTCATTGTTGCGCGACAGCGAGGCGCGCCAGGGTTTCTGCTGGGTGTTGCGCACCAGCACTTCGCTACCGCCGACGGCCTTGCCGGGGGTCAGCTCCATCTGCGCCTTGTTCGACGGCAGGCGGTTGAGCTGGTCGACCATCTGCTCGACTTCGCGCAGGTTCAGGCGCTGTTCGACTTCGCCGGGGAAAACCATGGCCAGCTCGCGCTCGCTCAGGCCGCTGGCCGGGTCCGGGCGCAGCCCTTCCAGGCGCCCTTCCACCACCAGCACCTGCAGGTGGCCCGAGGACAGGTCCTGCTGCGGCAGGTAGGCGCGGCTGGTGACCAGGCCGCGGCCCAGGTAATGGTCGGTGATCGCCTTGAGCAAGGCATTGAGCTGGGTGACGCCCAGGCACTGGTCGATGAAAGGCTTGAGCAGGCTGTCGCGATCGGCGGCGGACAGGCTGTCGGCGCCCTTGAGCTCGATAGTGTGGATATCGAAGCAGCGGGTGTCTTCAGGCCGTTGCTGCTGGGTAGGTTGCGCGCTTTCGCCGGGCAGGTTGCGCAGGTCCTCGAGGCGGCGTTGCTGCTCTTCGAGCAGGCGGTTCTGGCGTTCGCGGATCAGGTCCTGGTCACCCGGTGAGACGGCCCAGGCCAACGGGCTGCACAATGTTGCAACAAATGCGAAGCGCGCATAATTGCGCGCTGAGTGAAGACGTACCGGCATACCTGTCCCTGGTGATCAACGCAAAGTGGCGCGCATAGTAAGTGGCCAGCATATTGACGTCAATTTGCCATCAGTCAGCTTTTTCGGAGACTCCGGTAGGAAGCTGCACGAGCGCCGATCCATAGCGCTTGCAGCCGTCCACCGTCCGCCCATCAGACACCCTCCCAGGCAGGCGTCTGATGGGCCTGCCTGATCAGGGCATTACAGGCGGGACATATTGCAACGTGGTGCCCAGCGCCCACAGCAACACCAGCACCAGCGGCACATGCACCAGCAACTGCACGAACGAGAAGCCGATCAGGTCACGCGCCTTGAGCCCCAACACCCCCAGCAGCGGCAGCATGTAGAACGGGTTGATCAGGTTCGGCAGCGCCTCGGCGGCGTTGTAGATCTGCACCGCCCAGCCCAGGTGGTATTGCAGGTCGTTGGCCACCAGCATCACGTACGGCGCCTCGATGATCCACTTGCCACCGCCGGAAGGAATGAAGAAGCCGAGCACCGCCGAGTACACGCCCATCAGCAAGGCGTAGGTGTCATGGGTGGCGATCTGGGTGAAGAACAGCGAGATATGGTGGGCCAGGGTCTGGGCGTCCGCGCCCTTGACCTGGGTGAGGATGGCGGCGATCGAGCCGTACAGCGGGAACTGGATCAGCACCCCGGTGGTGGTCGGCACGGCGCGGGCCACGGCATCGAGGAAGCTGCGCGGGCGCCAGTGCAGCAAGGCACCGAGCATGATGAACAGCAGGTTGTAGGTGTTCAGCCCGGAAATCGCGGTGATCGCCGGCTTGGTGGCGAACTCCTGGTACAGCCAGCCGGCGGCCAGGGCCACCAGCAGCAGGATCAGGATGGGGCTGTATTCCAACCATTCACCCGGGCGCGTGCGCTGGGGCGAAGGCGGTGCGCTGAAGCTCGGGTCCACTCCACAGTCCTGCGCGCTGCGGGCGCTGTTCGGGCCAGGCGCGGTGGCATAGGCGACGATCAGCGAGACGATCACCAGCGCGGCGAGCATCACCCCGGACTGCCAGAGGAAGATGGTCTCGGTGAACGGGATCACCCCGGTGATCGACAGGATCGACGGCGGCAGGCTGGCCGGGTTGGCCTGCAACTGCGCGGCCGACGACGACAGGCCCAGCGCCCACACCGCGCCCAGGCCCAGGTAGGCGGCGGCGCCGGCGGCGCGGTAGTCCATCTTCAGGTCGGTGCGGCGCGCCAGGGCGCGCACCAGCAGGCCGCCGAACACCAGCGACAGGCCCCAGTTGAGCAAGGAGGCGAGCATCGAGATCAACGCTACCCAGCACACCGCCGAGCGGCCGTTCTTCGGCAGCCGCGCCAGGCGGTCGATCAGCCGGGCGGCGGGTGGCGAGCTGGCCACCACATAGCCGCCGATGACCACGAAGGCCATCTGCATGGTGAACGGGATCAGGCTCCAGAAGCCGTCACCGAAGGCCTTGGCGGTGTCGGTGGGTTTGCCGCCCATGCCCAGGGCGCCGAGGGCCACCAGCATCACGGCCAGGGCGGCGAACACCCAGGAATCGGGGAACCAGCGTTCGGCCCAGTTGGAGCAGCGCAGGGCAAAGCGGGCGGAGCGGCTGTCTTGGATATCAGCGGCCACGATGTTTTCCTTTTTCTGATTTTTATAGGACTGAAACGGCGTCGCCCCATCGCGGGGCAAGCCCGCTCCCACGAAGGATGCGTGGTCCTTCGTGGGAGCGGGCTTGCCCCGCGATGGGGCGCTTGCAACGGTGCTGCTTAGAAGGTCATTTCCTGCACATCGTCCGGCACGATCAACTTGCCGGCGGTCTTCGCGACGATTTCCTCGACACTCACGCCCGGCGCGGTCTCGCGCAGGATGAAGGCGCCGTTTTCGATCTCCAGGTAGGCCAGGTCGGTCAGCACCTTGCGGATGCAGCCGGCACCGGTCAGCGGCAGGCTGCACCTGGGCAGCAGCTTGGACTCGCCGTCCTTGGAGGCATGGGTCATGGTGACGATGATGTTGTCGGCGCCGGCCACCAGGTCCATGGCGCCGCCCATGCCCTTGACCAGCTTGCCGGGGATCATCCACGAGGCGATGTTGCCCTGCACGTCCACTTCGAAGGCACCGAGCACGGTGAGGTCGACATGGCCGCCACGGATCATGGCGAAGGACTGCGCCGAATCGAAGATCGACGCGCCACGGCGGGCGGTGACGGTCTGCTTGCCGGCGTTGATCATGTCGGCGTCGATGGTGGCTTCGGTGGGGAACTCGCCCATGCCCAGCAGGCCGTTCTCCGACTGCAGCATCACTTCCATGCCGTCGGGCACGTAGTTGGCCACCAGGGTGGGGATGCCGATGCCGAGGTTGACGTAGTAGCCGTCCTTGAGTTCACGGGCGACGCGTTGCGCCATTTGTTCGCGGGTCAATGCCATGGTCAGGATCTCTTTGTTGTTCTTGAGGGCGGCGCTCAGGCCTTGACGGTGCGCTTTTCGATGCGCTTCTCGAAGGTGCCGACGATGACCCGGTCGACATAGATGCCCGGGGTGTGGATCTCGCTGGGCAGCAGCACGCCGGGCTCGACGATCTCTTCGACCTCGACCACGGTGATCTTGCCGGCGGTGGCGGCCAGCGGGTTGAAGTTCTGCGCGGTGTTGCGGTACACCACGTTGCCGTAGTGGTCGGCCTTCCAGCCTTTGACGATGGCGAAGTCGCCGGTGATGGACTCTTCGAGGATGTACTTGCGGCCGTTGAACTCGCGTACTTCCTTGCCTTCGGCAACTGGGGTGCCGTAGCCGGTGGCGGTGAAGAAGGCCGGGATGCCGGCGCCGCCGGCGCGCATCTTCTCGGCCAGGGTGCCTTGCGGGGTAAGCTCCACTTCCAGTTCGCCGCTGAGCAGCTGGCGTTCGAACTCGGCGTTCTCGCCGACGTAGGAGGCGATCATCTTGCGGATCTGCCGGTCCTCGAGCAGCACGCCGAGGCCGAAGCCATCGACACCGCAGTTATTGGAAACCACGGTCAGGCCCTTGACGCCACGGCGCTTGATTTCGGCGATGAGGTTCTCGGGGATGCCGCACAGGCCAAAGCCGCCGGCCAGCACGGTCATGTCGTCGGTCAGGCCCGCCAGGGCCTCTTCGTAAGTTGCTACACGCTTGTCCAGTCCGGCCATGCTCAGTCGCCTTTTGTAGTTGTTGGAACCGTACGGTCATCTTCACTGTAGTCGACTGATTTGTTAATTTTGTTTTCGTCATCGATTGATAACTTTTCCAAAACAAAGGGTCAGCCCCTCATGAACGTCAAGCAGCTGCGGGCCTTCGTCACCGTGGCCAAGTACCAGAGCTTCGCCCAGGCCGGCGAGCACCTGCACGTGTCGCAACCGGCCCTGAGCCTGACCATCAAGGCCCTGGAGGACAACCTCGGCGGCGCCCTGCTCACCCGCACCACCCGCAGCGTCAGCCTGACCCCCGAGGGCGAGGTGCTGCTGCCCCTGGCCAGGCGCCTGCTCGCCGACTGGGACGATACCGAGGAAATGCTGCGCCAGCGCTTCACCCTGCAACTGGGGCGGGTGTCGGTGGCGGCAATGCCGGCGTTCGCCGGCAACCTGCTGCCACGGTCGCTGAAGGTGTTTCGCCAGCGCTACCCCAAGGTCAATGTCACCGTGCACGACGTGATCAACGAGCAGGTGCTGGAACTGGTGCGCCATCGCCGCGTCGAACTGGGTATCGGCTTCGAGCCGGAAAGCAGCGAGGCGTTGCGCTTCCACCCGCTGTACATGGACCGCTTCGTCGCCGTGGTGCCGGCCGACTCGCCCCTTGCCCAGCAGCCCCAGGTGCGTTGGCAGGAGCTGCTGGCCGAGGACTTCATCGCCCTACAGCGGCCATCGGCGGTGCGCCTGCTGCTCGAACAGCACCTGGCCGCCAACCATGGCAAGCTGGCGGTGGCCTTCGAGAGCCATCAGCTGTCGACCATCGGCCGCATGGTCGCCAGTGGCCTGGGAGTCAGCGCGGTGCCGGCGCTGTGCATCGAGCAGATGCAGGAGCTCGGCGCCCGTTGCGTGCCGCTGGTCGATCCCACCGTGGAGCGGCGCATCGGCGTGATCGCCCTGGGTGATCACAAGCTGTCCAAGGCCGCCGAGGCGCTGCTCGATGTACTGCTGACCCATACCCATCCACAGGAGGTGACATGCGTTACGTGAATCTGGCGGGCTCCCGCGTCCCGGCCATCGGCCAGGGCACCTGGTACATGGGCGAAGACCCGGGCCGCAGGGCCGCCGAAGTCGCGGCCCTGCAACAAGGCATCGACCTGGGCCTAGGCCTGATCGACACCGCTGAAATGTACGCCGAGGGCAGCGCCGAACAGGTGGTCGGCCAGGCCATCGCCGGGCGTCGCGACCAGGTGTTCCTGGTCAGCAAGGTCTATCCGCACAATGCCAGCCGACGCGGTGTGCCGGCCGCCTGCGAGCGTAGCCTCCAGCGCCTGGGCACCGACTGCATCGACCTGTACCTGCTGCACTGGCGCGGCCAGTACCCGCTGGACGAGACAGTGGAAGCCTTCGAGCGGCTGATCGAGCAGGGCAAGATTCGCCGCTGGGGCGTGTCCAATTTCGACCTCGACGACTTGCGCGAACTGGATAACAGCGCCTGCGCCACCAACCAGGTGCTGTACAACCCGGCCGAGCGTGGCATCGAGTTCGACCTGCTGCCGTGGAGCCGCGAGCAAGGCTTGCCGACCATGGCCTACTGCCCGTTGGCCCAAGCCGGGCGCTTGCTGCGTCACCCGGTGATGACGCAGATCGCCGAGCGCCATGGCGCCACGCCGGCCCAGGTGAGCCTGGCCTGGGTCACGCGCAATGATGGAGTGATCGCGATTCCCAAGGCGGTGGATCCGCAGCATGTGCGCTTGAATGCGGCGGCGGCCGACCTGGTGCTTGCCGAAGAGGACCTGCAAGCCATCGAGCAGGCGTTCCCGGCTCCGACTCGCAAGCAGCGCCTGGCGATGGTCTGAGCTGCCTGCACGAGGGGCCGCGCTGCGGCCCTGTCGCCGGCAAGCCGGCTCCCACACCGACCGTGCCGCTTTCAAGCCAAACGCCGTCCACCCTGTGGGAGCTGGCTTGCCAGCGATGAGGCCATTACAAGCTACACAAGACAGTTGTCCCTACGGTAATCGCGCCGATCCGAAGCCAAGCGCCACACTAGTGAAAGTCCCGGCTGCGCACATCAAGCCCCTGCAACAGCGGGCTGATGTCTTCCAGGCGCCGGGCGATCAGGTGCCGCACCCCGCTCTCCTGCTCCAGCCGCCCGCTCACCTTGAGCAACTTCGAACCTACCAGTTCGCGCCGTTGGCGCTCGGCCAGGTCGCGCCAGACCACCACATTGACCATGCCATGCTCGTCCTCGAGGGTGACGAAGGTCACGCCACTGGCGGTCTGTGGTCGCTGGCGCCCGACCACGATGCCGGCGACGGCGATGCTGTCGCCATGCTCGACCCCTGCCAGCTCCCTTGAACTGCGACACCCCAGCGCGCGCAAGCGTGTCCGCAGCAGGGTCAGGGGGTGCGGCCCGAGGGTGGTGCCCAGGGTGTCGTAGTCGGCGGCGAGGTCCTCGGCAATACTTGGTGCGGGCAAGGCCACCGCCTGTTCGAGGGCCGATTCGACTTCGGCAAACAGCGGCAACTGCGCCTGCACCGCCGCTACCTGCCAGCGCGCCTGGTGGCGGTCGCCAGCCAGCCCGCGCAATGCCCCGGCGTCGGCCAGGCGCGCCCGGGCCCGGCCATCGAGCCCGACGCGCAGGCACAGGTCCTCGAAATCCCGCCAGGGGCGCTGCGCCCTCGCCTGCTCCAGGCGCCGGGCATCATCTTCGCTGAAGCCGCGGATCTGGCGCAGACCCAGGCGGATGGCCAGTTCGTTCTCGCCCAGTGTCTCCAGGGTGCAATCCCACTCGCTGTGGAATACATCCACCGGGCGCACTTCAATGCCCTGGCGGCGCGCCTCCTGCAGCAACTGGTCGGGGCTGTAGAAGCCCATCGGCCAGCTGTTGACCAGCGCGCAGGTGAAGATCGCCGGCTCATGGCACTTGAGCCAGCTGCTGGCGTAGCACAAAAGGGCAAAGCTGGCGGCGTGGGACTCGGGGAAGCCGTAGCTGCCAAAGCCCTTGATCTGCTCGAAGATACGCTCGGCAAAGGCCAACTCGTAGCCATTACGGAGCATGCCCGCGATCAGCCGCTCGCGGTGCGGCTCCAGGCCGCCATGGCGCTTCCAGGCGGCCATGCTGCGGCGTAACTGGTCAGCCTCGCCGGGGCTGTAGTCGGCGGCGACCATGGCCAGCTCCATCACCTGCTCCTGGAACAGCGGCACGCCCAGGGTGCGCTCGAAGACGGCCTTGAGCTTCTCCGATGGGTAGGTGACCGGCTCCTGCTTCAACCTGCGGCGCAGATAGGGATGAACCATGTCGCCCTGGATCGGCCCCGGACGGACGATGGCCACCTCGATCACCAGGTCGTAGAACTTCACCGGTTTGAGCCGGGGCAGCATGGCCATCTGCGCCCGCGACTCGATCTGGAACACGCCCATGGTCTCGGCGCGGCCGATCATGGCGTAGGTGGCCGGGTCTTCCTTGGGCAGGGTCGCCAGCGTGTACTCGCGCCCCCGGTGCCGGGCGATCAGGTCGAAGCAGCGGCGCAGCGCGCTGAGCATGCCCAGCGCCAGCACGTCGACCTTGAGCAGGCCGACCATGTCCAGGTCGTCCTTGTCCCACTGGATCACCGTGCGCTCGGCCATCGCCGCGTTCTCCACCGGTACCAGCTGGTCCAGCGGCTGTTCGGAGATGACGAAGCCTCCCGGGTGTTGCGACAGGTGCCGGGGAAAGCCGATCAGCTCCCCCGCCAGCACCAGGATGCGCCGCAGCGACGGGCTGTGCGCATCGAACCCGGCCTCCGCCAGGCGAGCGGCATCCGGGATGCGATCGCTCCAGCGCCCGCAGCATTTGGCCAGGGCGTCCACCTGGTCGGCCGGCAGGCCGAGCACCCGCGCCACATCGCGCACCGCGCCGGCGGCGTGGTAGCTGCTGACCACCGCGGTGAGCGCCGCCCGGTGCCGGCCGTAGCGCTGGAACACGTACTGGATCACCTCTTCGCGACGCTCATGTTCGAAATCCACGTCGATGTCCGGCGGCTCGTTGCGCTCACGGGAAAGGAAGCGTTCGAACAGCAGGCGGTGTTCCATCGGGTCGAGTTCGGTGATGCCGAGGACGAAGCACACCACCGAGTTGGCCGCCGAGCCGCGCCCCTGGCAGAGGATGCGCTGGCGGCGGGCGAAGGCGACGATGTCGTGGACGGTGAGGAAGTAGCTCTCGTAGCCCAGTTCCTCGATCAGCGCCAGCTCCCGCTCCAGCACCGTGCGCACCTTGTCGCTCGGGCCCTGGGGCCAGCGCTCGGGCAACCCTCGCCGGCACAGCTCGCGCAGCCAGCTGGCCGGGGTCTGCCCCTCGGGCACCAGCTCACGCGGGTATCGGTATTGCAACTGCGACAGGTCGAACGTGCAGCGCGCCGCGACCTGTGTGGTCTGCGCGAGCAGATCGTCGGGGTACAGTTCGCGCAACTGCTCGAGCGACCTCAGGTGACGCTCGCCATTGGCGAACAGGTACCGCCCCGCCTCAGCGACCGCGCAATGTTCGCGGATGGCGGTCATGCAGTCCTGCAGCGCCCGCCGTCCGCGCACGTGCATGTGCACATCGCCGCAGGCCACCAGCGGAATATCGAGCCGCGCCCCTAGCGCGCGCAGGTAGGCCAGGCGCTGGGCGTCGTCGGCCCCGCGGTGCAGGTGCAGCGCCAGCCACAGGCGCCCGGCGAACAGGGGCTGCAGCCAGGCCCCGGCGCTGTCGTCCGGCTCGGCCACCCACAGCGCCAGCAAGCCCTGGTGATGGGCCTCGAGGTCCTCGACGAGCAACTGGTAGCTGCCCTTCTGCGAACGCCGCCGGGCGCGGGTGATCAAGGCGCAGAGGCTCTGGTAGCCGGCAAGGTCCTGTGCCAGCAGGACCAGCTTCGGTCCCTGGTGCACCCGCACTTCGCTGCCGACGATCAACCGCACCTGATGCTGCTTTGCCGCCTGCCAGGCCCGGACGATGCCCGCCAGGGTGCATTCGTCGGTGATCGCCAGGGCCTGGTAACCCTGCTCGCGGGCGCGGCGGAACAGCTCGTCGGCACTTGAGGCGCCACGCTGGAAGCTGAAGTTCGACAGGCAGTGCAGCTCGGCGTAGCCGGGGGCGCTCATGCGAACCAGCCTTGCAGCCACAACGGCCCCGGGGCCGCGAGGTCGCGGAAGGCCCAGCCGCGCAGGCCATCGCGGGTTTCGATGCGGTAGTAGTCGCGCCGCACATCACCACCGTCCCACCAGCCGGACTCGATGCGTTCGGCCTGCCCGAGCAGTTGCAGGCCGGTCTCGGACAACGCCTGAGGCACCGGCAGCAACCAGCCGGGGCGCCGACCAGGGGCCATCACCAAATGGCCCTGCCCACCCTGCTCCACTCCTTGCCAGGCGCACTCGGGGCGATGATCGGCCTCGGCGCGCAAGCCCTTGACCGCGTCATCGCCCAGCCGCGCGCGCAGGCGCTCGCGCAGTTGGTCCCAAGGCTGGGCCTGCTGCGCACGCGGGTCGAACAGCGCCTGGTGCTGGGGCACGAACGGTGGCAGGTCGGCGGCCAGCAGCCGCAGGTTGCGCACCGGCGCCGGGATGCGCAGCGGCTCCAGGCGGCCACGGGCAAGCTCGAACAACAGCGAGGCGTCACGCTCGGCGGCCAGCAGGCCGACCTTGAGCACGGTGTCGGCGCCTTCGGCATGCTCAAGGTGCAACTCGAACCGCTGCACGCCACAGTCACGCCCGGCGAGGAAAGCCGCCAGGTCGTGGATAAGACGACGCAGGGGGAACAGCAGCGCCTGGTGCGACTCGACGTCGAAGTTCAGCTCCAGCCGAGCCTCGAAACGGTCGGGCGGCTGGTAGAAATCCAGCCCCAGGCTACGCAGGCCGAGCAGTTGGTCCAGGTGCAACTGCACCTGGGCGCTGAAACGCCTGGCCAGGGCATCACGGGGCAGCGCCAGCACCTGCCCGAGGCGGCGCAGGCCCATGCGATTGAAGGCTTCGGCTGCCTCGCCGGGCAGGCCGACACGCTCGACGGGCATGTCGAGCAAGGCGGCGCGGGTCGCCTGCGGGCAGCTCAGCGCCAGACCATCATGGCCGTTGGCGAGCATTCTCGCCGCCACCGGGTTGCTGGCCAGCACGATGCGCTGGCGCAAGCCGAGTGCCGCCAGTTCCTGGCGCAGGCGCGCCTCGAACGACGGCCATGGGCCGAATAGCTGCAGACTAGAGCCCACCTCAAGCAGCAGCGCACGGGGATAGTGCAGGCTGACCTGGGCACTGAAACGGTAGGCCCAGGCCGCGAGCAACTGCTGCAACTGCTCGATACGCGCCGGCTCGACCTCGACGCAGGTAAAACCGTCGGCCAGGGCGCGGGCGGCGGTCAGGGCCTGGCCGGCGCGCAGGCCCAGCGCACTGGCTGCCGGGTTGACCGCCCGCAGCACACGGCGCTGGGGCGGCCCGCCGAGCAGCACCAGCGGCGCCTCGGGGTCGTCGCGTTCGCGCAGGGCAGTGTCCAGCGCCAGCTGGGGTAACAGGATGCAGGCCCAGAGCATGGTGCATCACCCCTGCCCTGGGCAGGCGATGGGTGCGGCAGGCGGCAAGCCGCCCCGGCACTTGAGCACGCGCCATTGTGCCGGGCGCAGGTCGAGGGCAATGCGCAGGGCGGCGGGCGATGGGTTCAGCGCGGCCTGTCGCGGGCGACAGGCGAACGCCAGCGTGTTGCCGGTTTCCGCGGCCACTTGCAAACGCCGCAGCGCCCGATCATCGGCACGCTCCGGCCAGCACAACACCGCGGCGCAACTGCCCGAGCGCAGGCACTGCTCGGCCGCCCACAGGGCATCGCCGGCCTCGGCGTCGACCTGCACCAGCCAGCGCAGGTCGACCCCGGCAGCCTGCCAGGCCGGTGCATAAGGGATGAACGGCGGCGCCACCAGCACCACCCGCTGCCCTTCCCCACTCAGCCGGGCAAGCGTAGGCCAGAGCAACTGCAACTCACCGCAACCGGGGCTGGCCAGCAGCAGCTCGCTGAGCGACGCCGCCGGCCAACCGCCTTCCGGCAGCCGACCATCGAGGGCGGCATGCCCGGTGGGCTGCAGGCCCTGCGGGCGCGCCTGGGCCTGCCGCCCGCGCCATACCTGGCGCTGGTCGAGCAGCCGGTCGAGTTCGACCACCGCGCCCATCAGTCACGCCTCAGCAAGCCGCAGAACACGCCTTCGATGAAGAACTCGCGCTCGGGGCTCACATCGATGGGGGCATAGGCCGGGTTGCGCGGCAGCAGGCGATAGCCGTCGCGGGTGCGCTGCAGGCGCTTGATGGTCACCTCGCCGTCGAGCCGGGCGACCACGATCTGCCCGTCGCGGGCATCGCCCTGCTGGCGAATGCCGACCAGGTCACCGTCGAAGATGCCGTCGTCGACCATCGAGTCGCCGCGCACCTTGAGCAGGTAGTCGGGGGTACGCCGGAACAGGCTGGGGTCGAGCAGCAACTGCTCGTGGATATCGAGGTCGGGCCCGATCGGCGCACCGGCGGCAACCTGGCCGAGCACCGGCACTTCGAGGACCTCCGGCCGACGCAGCGGCTCGGCCAGGCGGATACCCCGCGCCTGGTTGGGCGTGACGTCGATGAAGCCGCCCTGGTTCAGGGCGGTGATGTGCTTGCGCGCCACGCTGCGCGAGGCGAAACCGAAACGCTCGGCGATGTCGGCCAGCGACGGTGGCTGGCCTTGATCGGTGATGCGCTCGCGGATGAATTCGAGGATGGCGCGGCGTTTGGGGGATAAATTGTCCATGGAGCACATTTGTACTCCTTTCCGCAAAAGCTGAACAGCCCCCTTCGTCGCCGGCCCTCCTCGCCCAGGCTCAGTAACGAATGGACAAGGCGATCGCCTCGTTTGGCGTCTGGTGTTTCTCCAGTAGCGCGAGTACGTCCTTCTTCAGTTGCGCCTGCTTGTCGATCAACGGCAGGTCGCGGAACTTGTAGTCCAGGTCGGCATAGCTTTCCGAAACACCGGCATTGAGGTGGTTCTTGCCGAAGGTGTGCACGATGTGCTTGGACTTCCAGATGTCGTACTGGCTGAACACCTGGTCCGCTGGCAGGTGCTTGGCGACCGCGAACGGCAGCCGGGTCAGCAGGCAGTAGTTCATCTTGTACTTGTGGAACTGGTAGTGCTCCAGGGAGTGGACGAACGACACGTACCAGATATAGGTGGCGATCACTTCGATGTTGAAGGCCTTGTCATTGGCCTGGCACGGCAGGTTGACATAGCGGCACAGCTCGGCGACCCAGTTGTTGATATAGGGTTCGGAGCCGTCGCGCAGCAGGTCGTCGTAACTGGCCGTGACGAACTTCAGCACCGCCGCGTAGTAGTCGCGGTACTGGGCGTTCAGTGCGTGCTGGCCATTGAGGTACTGGTCGAACGGGATGGCGAACTTGATCTCGAATTTCTGGGTCAGCGCCTGGTCTTCGGTGTCGCGCTTGTTGTACATGTTCAGGGCGTTTTCATAGCCGACCTTGTAGAAGGTCTGCGCCGAGTAGTAGCCGATGCAACTGTAGAGGAACTTGTCGGCGATGCCGGTGGTTTCGCGCAGCGACAGCGGCGATTCCTTGAACTGGTGGTTGAGCATCAGGATATAGGCGGTGTGCGGGTCCATCAGCTTGTGGAAGTTGCAATCCTTGGGCACCAGGTTGAACAGGAATGCCGCGCCCATTTCGGCGAAGAACAGATGGTGGTGCAGGTGCGCGCCGAGGATGAAGAACACCATGGTGTTCGACATGAAGTACACCTTGGCCAGGTCCCAGTGCGGCTCGCCCGGGCCTACGCTGAAGCCGTCGCGCAGGGTGATGCGCATGCTGTCGGTGGCGAAGTCCTGGGCGATGGAAATGCTGGCCACGTCGAACACCGAGCTGGACAGGCGGATCTCGCGGGTGAAATCGCGCATGTCGAAGGTCGACACGCCATCGACCGTCTGCAGGTAGTGGGTGATCTGCGACGACATCAGGAAGACTTTCAGGTCCTCGTCGGATATCGCCGTCGGTTGCGGGAACTGGCCCAGCGGTACTTTGTAGTAGTCGCGGTTGGCCTTGATGATCGACTGGATGTAGTTGTGGTAGACCTTGTCTTTTCTCCAGCGATAGACCAGTTCGGCGGGCAGTTTCTTGGGGATGTAGCCCATGTGGTAGTCAGTGCCCGGGATCGCCGTGCTCTCCATCGAGATGGAGTCGCGGTTGTAGTGGCGGTAGCCGAAGTAGCGAGGCAGCAGCCATTTCAGCTGCACCCACTTCCAGGCCAGGAAACTGGCGCTGAGGTTGATCGCGTACAACGACAGCAGCAACGGTACGAACTTTACGTAATACAGGCCGATGTACACATGCTTCAATGGCTCGGCGCGGGTCTTGCTCATCAACAGGATCACCGGGCTGGCGGTGATGAAAAACGCCAGCAGGATAACTTCCAACATGCTTCACACTCCTTGTTCGATCGCTTTGTTCTTCTTGCGGCTTGCGCCGTAGCTGTACAGGCAGGCGCCTGTGAAAATCACGTTGACGACGCTCCAGGCGAGCGCGGCGTCGGGGCTGTACCAGGTCGTCAGGTCGAAGGCCGGCAGGTTCATCAGCGGGGTGTCACCGGCGATGGTGCGCACGAACAGGTAGAAGCCGAAGGTGTAGGCGCGGGCCTGGAAGTACAGGTCGGAGCGGCGCAGGAGCAAGGCATAGGCCACCGGCGCCAGCAACAGCGGCAGTGCGTAGCCGAAGGTGGTGATCCGCGCCGAGTACAGGAAGCACAGGTTCCAGGTGGTGTACAGGTAGGGCCAGTAGGCAGGGACGCGCACTACGAAATCGTGATGACGGCCAGAGATCTCCCAGTGCTGGCGCGAGTACGGCAGGCACAGGACCAGGCCCACGGCGGCGGCAATGTTGAGCACGTTGCCGGTTTGCCAGTCGATCACCGAGGCTTCGATGATGTTGAGCACGATCACCAGGTAGATGAGCTTGTAGATGAAGCCTTCGATTTTCGGCCTGTACCTGGCGTAAGCCAGGAAGCACATGGGCAGCAGCACGCTGATGGTCTTGATGCGCATGAACAGGTTGGCGTTCGGCACCAGCAACGCCGGCAGCGACAGGACGAAGAAGGTCAGGCCCACCAGGCGGTAGCGCCTGAACAGCTCGGCGACCAGTAGAAAGACCGCGAAAAGAACCAGCATCAACAACAAGGTGTTCGGCATGAGGTGTTTCCCTACTCATTCATGGATCGACGTGGGGCAGGCGCGAATGGCGGGCACGGCAAAGCCTGCCGCGCGCGGCGCCAGGCCAGAGGCCCGGTGCCGTGGAGCAATGGACGGATTACGTGGGTGTGGGGTTTGCCAAGTGGGCCGCGACGCGGCCTGGTTCAGGCCTTGCCGAGCACGTGAGCCTCAGCCTCAAGCCATTTCCTGATGGCTTCGGGCATCGGCGCGGTAGTGGGCTCGACCTTGAGCTTTTCGGCGATCACCGCGTTGGCGACCAGGCCTTTGCGACCGACCCAGGCGCCCTTGGAATAGCCAGTCACCACCACTTCACCGGCACGGTTGAAGAAGGTGTACTGGAAGTAGGTCCAGTTTTCGTCGAGGCAGCAGATGCTGAACTCGGCGGTGTACTGCTCGAACATGGAAAGTTGCTTTTTATAGACAACCAGATTACCGCCGAGCATGGGCTTCCAGCCCAACTTGAAGGCAGGAATGAGGATTTTCGCGCGCAGGCAAAGTTCCAGCATGAACAGATCGGCAATCGTCATGTAACGGCCGTTGTTCATGTGTTTATTGATGTCTATATCGTTCGGCCAGACCCGCAGCGTTCGCTGCAGCGTGTCGGTCAGGGCCATCGGCGGCTTGAAGAAACCGCGCAGAACAGCCAGCAACAGACGGATGTAGAGATTCATCCGGTTATCCCTCCCTAGGATTTTTATTATCGTTCCCTGTTCGGTCACCCGTTGTTTGTTCGGGTGGCCGCAAGCGGCGCGTTGCAGGCCTGCTTGTTTAATTCCGGAGCGGGGCGAAAGCTAACAGCTTTCACCAGGAGCAACCAGTGGCAGCAGCCTCAATTAAACGGAAAAACGCAACTGAATAACCGGTCACGTTTGGACTTTATATCCAATTGATGCTGAAACGTTTGTTGCTTGATGAAATATCTATCCGTGGTGATGCACATCAGTCTGAGGTACTGCTCAGTGCCTGGCGTAGTGCCTCGGGCAGTTCAACCGGTTGCTTGCTATCGGGGCAGACGCATACCTGGGTCATGCTGGCGCGGAAACATGCCTCGCCACTGGCTCCGACCCCTTCCACAGCGAAACTGAACGATGTGCGGCCGAGCGGCCCTCTGCTGACGTGCACGCAGATCAGGTCGTCCCAGGCCATCGGCGCCAGGAACTCGATGGACAATGCCCGTGCCGGCGGCATGACGCCCATGGCGAACAGCTTGCGCAGGCCTTCGCCGCCCAGCTGATGGGAGAGAAACTCGTGGATCGCCTCGATGACGAAGTAACTGATACGCGGCGTGTAGACGATCCCGGCGGGGTCGCAATCGCCGAACAGGATCTTGCGGGTGGTAACGAAAGGCATGGGGTGAGTGCTCCGTGCAGTGGATGCCTGGCAGCCGATAGTAACCGTTCAGGGTCTCTTGGGGCTGGAGCGTTTGCTCGGCAGCCCCGCGCCTGTGAGCCTTGTGTCGAAAACGTGAAAGAACCGGCCAACTGCACTTTCCAATGCTGATGGCATAAGATGCTGCTGAATGGTTTCTCCCCCTTAAGGATGCCCGATGCTGACCGCCCTGCTGTTCGATCTCGATGGGACTCTCACCGATACCGACACCCTGCACTTGCAAGCCTTCCGCCAGCTGCTGCACGACCACGATGGCCGCGAGCTGACCCAGGAGCAGTTCAACACCCAGGTCAGCGGCCGCTCCAACGGCCTGCTGTTCGCCGAGCTGTTCCCCCAGGCCGACGCCGCCCACCGCCAGGCCCTGGCCGAGCGCAAGGAGGCGTTGTTCCGCGAACTGTCGCCAACCCTGACACCCATGCCCGGCCTGCTGCGCCTGCTGGCACATGCCGAGCAGCACGGCATCGGCATGTGCGTGGTGACCAATGCGCCGCGCCTGAACGCCGAGCACATGCTCGGGGCCATGGGCCTTGGCGAGCGTTTCGCTCATGTCCTGGTCGCCGATGAGCTGGCACGGCCCAAGCCTGATCCCCTGCCCTACCTCACCGGGCTGCAGTGCCTGCAGGCCCAGGCCGGGCAGACGTTGGCCTTCGAGGACTCACTGCCTGGCGTCAAGGCGGCTGTCGATGCAGGCATCTTCACCGTGGGCCTGGCCACTACCCAGCCGGCCGAACGACTGCTGGAAGCCGGAGCGCGGTTGGTGATCGAAGACTATGACGATCCACGGTTGTGGGACATCATCGCGCGGATGCAGGCCACGGCTTGAACAATTGCTGCTTCTGGCATTGCGCGGTAGGTCGAGTTGAGTCCTGCGAGCCGTTGCCGTTGCCGTTGTTCCTTTGTTTTTGCTTTTGCTTCTAAGCGCGCAATAGTTCAGGCGACACAAATTGCGACTTCAGGAGGCCGAACGCAGGTCTTGCGGAGGGAGGTGACGGGCATGGATGCCCGTCAAGCGCTGCGCCCCAGGATGGGGCGTTCAGCGCGGTCCTCCCGGGAGCAAGGCCGGAGTGAGGGGACCCCGGAGCGAAGCGTAGGGGCCGGATGAATGGAGCGAGCATTTTTTGGTCCCTTTTTGATGCTTCAAAAAGGGACCCGCCGTAAGGGCGGAAAGGTGATTATGCGTCACCATCGCAATTGAATGCGTATATAACTTTCGAGACACACGTTGTGTAAGTCAAAGTCAGTCGGAATCGGTTTTCATAGTTGTAAGTGCATTCATTCGCCATATCGCCGCAAAGCCACTTTTTAACCTTTACGGCGACCTTCTTTTACACGCGGGCATTAAGAAGGCAAAAACCGCTCGCAGTTATGACTCAGGCTTCAGGCCCCCGCGACGAAGCCTCGGCCTGCGCAGTCCTGCCCTTGACCGGTGGCGTCAGCCGCAGCACCCGGTCGCGCCCCCCCTCGGCAAGCAGGTATCCGCCCTTGCCATCCGGAACGATGGCCTGCGGTGCCTTCAGGTAGCTGAGAACCGTGTGACGCGTACCATCCCCATCGATACGCAACAGCCGCGCACGATGGGTCGAATCCTCGCTGATCCACAGCCCACGCTGGTCGCAGAGCAGAAAGGTCGGGTTGCGCAGACCTTCGATCACCACCGGGTCATTCCCGCCTTCGCTCAGCGCACGAATCTTGCCGGTGGCCTTTTCGGTATACAGCAGGCGCCCGTCAGCACAACGGGTCAGGCCCTCGGTTTCGGTAAGCCCCGAGCGCAACACGTCGAGCTCGCCGCTCTGCCAGTCATATCGCATCAGCCGGCCATCCCCCTTGCGGTCCTCGATGGCGTAAAGGTGCTGGCCATCGTTGTACAACCCCTGCACGTTGTTGCCGTCGAACAGCTGACTGACCTGGCCATCGCGCGACACGCTGACCGGTGCCCCGCCGACCTCCTGGCTGAACGCCCAGCCACCGTCGACGGCGACCATGCCGTCCGGCTTGGACAGGCCTTCGAGCACCACCACCCGGTCCCCCTCGGCAGTAATACGCAGGATGCTGCCCTTGCCGCCGTTGAGCTCGCGGCTGACCAGCAGGCTACCGTCGTCCTGAGGCAGCAGCGAAGCGGCCCGGGTCACCGAGTTATGCAGCACCTGTACGTTCCAGCCCTCGGCGGCCTGCACCGGGTAGAAGCTCTGCCAGGCGAAAAAGCCCAAGCTACAGACCATCAGGCCCGTGGTAGCCGCCAGGGCGAGGCGGACACCGCGTTTGCGTAGCACATGCATCATCAAGTCGGCTCCTGGAAAGTGCGGGCGATGCTAGCAAGGTGATGTGAAAAAAATGTCGATGCCACGATTTCCAGGCATTTTCCTACACACAGCATTCAGTAAATGGATACCGGGTATTTCAACATTTAATTTGTGGATGACAGCGCCCGCCCCCTATGCTGTCCCGGCATCCCCTGCACGCACCGGCCGGTGTGGTCCAAGGCATGGGGAGAGAACAACAAAGTCGAGACCGTTCATGTCGAAATCTTCCTACTTCGCCCCCCACGGTGGGCACCCGGCTCAGACCGAGCTGCTGACTGACCGTGCCATGTTCACCGAAGCCTATGCCGTGATCCCCAAGGGCGTGATGCGTGACATCGTCACCAGCCACCTGCCGTTCTGGGACAAGATGCGCATGTGGGTCATCGCCCGTCCGCTGACCGGTTTCGCCGAGACCTTCTCGCAGTACATCGTCGAAGTCGCTCCCGAGGGCGGCAGCGAGCGTCCTGAACTGGACCCGAACGCCGAAGCGGTGCTGTTCGTGGTCGAAGGCGAGATCGACGTCACCGTCGAAGGCAAGCACCACACCCTGGTGCCGGGCGGCTATGCCTTCCTCGCCCCCGGCGCCGACTGGAGCCTGCGCAACAACAGCAAGGCCAACGTCACCTTCCACTGGCTGCGCAAGCACTACCAGAAGGTCGAGGGCCTGCCGGTTCCCGAGTCGTTCGTCACCCACCGCGACAACGCCACTGTCATCGAGATGCCGGGCACCGATGGCGCCTGGAAGACCACCCGTTTCGTCGACATGGCCGACATGCGCCATGACATGCACGTGAACATCGTGACCTTCCAGCCCGGCGGCGTGATCCCGTTCGCCGAGACCCATGTCATGGAACACGGCCTGTACGTCCTGGAAGGCAAGGCGGTGTACCGCCTGAACCAGGACTGGGTCGAGGTCGAGGCCGGTGACTTCATGTGGCTGCGCGCCTTCTGCCCGCAAGCTTGCTACTCCGGCGGCCCGGGCCCGTTCAGCTACCTGCTGTACAAGGACGTCAACCGTCACGTGCACCTGACGCTCAACCCGCAGCGCTGATGACCTTGCAGGAGCGGCAACCCGCCGCTCCTGCAGTCTTGAGCCATACTGAGCGGACCGCCCCTTCCCGGCCTCCCGCCATGACCTTCCATCGCCTTCTACTTGCCCTGCTGCTCCTGTTGCCGGGCGCGTTGCCGTGGGCAGACGACTGGCAACTCGCGCATCAGGAAGACGGCATCGACGTCTACCTGGCCAGCGTCGACGGTTCGGCCTACCAGCAATTTCGCGGCGTCACCCGGATCAAGGCCAGCATCCGTACCCTGAGCGACCTGCAGGAAAACCTGCGCGTGGCCTGCAAATGGCTGTACGCCTGCGCCGACATGCGCCTGCTGGAAGTGGACGGCGATACCACCTGGGTCTACCTGACCACCGCCCTGCCCTGGCCGGCCAAGCCCAGGGACATGGTGCTCAAGGTGCGTACCGAGCGCCTGGACGACGACTCGCTGGTGCGGCACCTGAGCGCCGAGCCTGGGCGGGTGCCGACCGAACCCGGGCTGATCCGCGTGCGCCGGCTCAGCGGCGAATGGATCATGCGCCCCTTGGGCGAGCGCGATACCGAGGTCACCTACCAGCTGCGTGCCGACCCGGCCGGTGATGTGCCGGGTTGGCTGGCCAACCGCTTCGTGGTGGATGCGCCGATGGTCACCCTGCGCACCCTGCGCGCCGTGGCCGAACGCCAGCCGTGAAACTCAGCGGCTGCGCAGCAGCAGCGACGCCGCGGCGCAGGCCAGCAGCGCCACGCACGACAGGTAGAACGCATCCGAATAGGCCATCAGGTACGCCTGCTCGCGCACGCTCTGGTCTATCAACGCCAGGGTCTGCATGACCTGCGGCGACTGCGGGTCGACCATGCCACCCGGCAGGCGCTGTTGCAGCGCGCCGTCGAACAGCGTCAGCCCTTCGCCGACCCGCACCGAATGAAAGCGCTCGCGCTGCGACACCAGTTGCGTCAGCAACGCCGTGCCCAACGCGCCGCCGAGGTTGCGCAGCATCGAGATCAGCGCCGAGGCCGAGCCGGCCTGGGCCTTGTCCAGGCCCTTCACCGCGAGCACCGACAGCGCCACCATGATCAACGGCTGGCCGATGCCACGCACCACGGTCGAGGGGATGATCACGTTGCTGCCCGAGTCCACTGTCAGCGTCGATCCCAGCCAACAGCCCAGGGCCATGATGGCGAAGCCGCTGGCCACCAGCAGCTTGGCGTTGAGCCAGCGCATCAGCCGGGGCAGCAGCGGCGCCAGCAGTAGCTGGACCATGCCGTAGGCGATCAGGCTCTTGCCGATCTCGCTGGCGCTGTAGCCCTGCACCAGCGACAGGTAGTTGGGCACCAGGAACACCAGGCCGAAGGTGGCCGCGCCGAACACCGCCATGGCCAGGCTGGACACGCCGAAGTTGTAGCTGCCCAGCAGCCGCAGGTTGATGAACGGCCGTTCCCCCCACAACTGGCGCTGGATGAACAGGGCCAGGGCGATCACCGCAACGATGCTGAAAGCGACGATGAAGCGCGATTCGAACCAATCCTTGCGCCCCCCTTCCTCCAGCACCACCTGTAATGCTCCCAGCCCCAGCGCCATGGCCGCGATGCCCAGCCAGTCGGCCCGGCGCAGGGCGCCGCGGTCACCGGCCTGGCCCTTGATCGACCAGGCCACCGCCGCCAGCAGCGCCACTCCCGGCGGCAATTGCAGCAGGAAGATCCAGCGCCAGGAATACATGTCGGTGAGCCAGCCACCAATCGACGGGCCGGCGGCCTGGGCCACGCTGTTGGACAGGCTGAACAGCGCCATCCCCAGCGCCAGGCGGCTGGCCGGCAGCTCGGTGATGATCAGTTGCATCGACAACGGGATCAGCACCGCGCCCGAGGCGCCCTGGATCACCCGCAAGGCGATCATCGCCTCCAGGCTGCCGGCCATGGCGCAGCTCACCGAGCTGACCAGGAACACCGCCGAGCCCACCAGCATCACCCGGCGTAGCGAGAACACCTGCACCAGCCAGGCGGTCAGGGGGATCATGCTGATCTCGGCCACCAGGTAGGCGGTGGAGATCCAGGACCCTTCCTCGAAGCTGGCCCCCAGCGCGCCCTCGATCTCGGGCAAGGCAGCGCTGGTGACATGCACGTTCATGCCAGCCATGAAGCAGCCGAACAAGCCGCCGATCACCGCCACCCAGGCCCGCAGGGAGACTTTGTCCTCAGCGCTCATGGCGGGCCTGCCGGGTGTCGACGGTGGCGATCACCGACATGCCGGGCAGCAACCGTGGGCTGTCATCGCCCTCTGGGTCGAGGTGGATACGCACCGGGAAGCGCTGGACGATCTTGGTGAAGTTGCCGGTGGCGTTGTCCGGCGGCAGCAAGGCGAACACGGCGCCGGAGCCTGGCGAGACGCTGTCCACGGTGCCGCGCCAGTGTTGGCCGAAGGTGTCCACTTCCAGTGTCACCGCCTGGCCGGGACGCATGTGCGCCAGCTGGGTTTCCTTGAAGTTGGCGACCACGTACGCCTGCTCCACCGGCACCACTGCCAGCAGCGGCAGGCCGGGGGTGACGTACTGCTGCTGGCGCACCTTGCGCTGGCCGACCACGCCATCGAAGGGCGCGCGGATTTCGGTGTCGGCCAGGGCGCTGCGGGCCAGGTCGGCCTCGGCGGCAGCCTGGTCGAGGTCGGCCTGGCGCTGCAGCAACTCGGCCTCCAGCTGCTTGCCCTGCTGCTCCAGCATCGCCTTGCGTGCGTGCTGGCGGGCCAGTTCGGCATCGGCGGCGCGCTGCAGCGCCTGAGACTGGATGCGGGTGGCGCGGGCCTGCTCCATCCGCTGCACACTGACCGCCTGCCATTGCGCCAGGTGCTGGTAACGCTGCCAGTCGGCCTCGGCCCGCTGCGCCTCGCCTCGGCTACCGCCGCGTTCGGCATCGGCGCGGGCAATGGCGTGGGTCTGCTCGTCTTGCTCGGCGACGAAGGCGCGCAGGCGCATACGCTGCACCTGCAACGCCGCCTCGCTGACCGCCAGGTGCGCCTCGGCCTTGCGCAGGCGGTCGCGGAAATCGCGCGCGTCCAGGCGCACCAGCAGGTCGCCGGCCTTGACCGTGGCGTTGTCAGCCACTGCAACCTCGGCCACGTAGCCACTGACCCGGGCACTGATCGGCGCCCAGTCGGCACGCACGTAGGCGTCGTCGGTCTGTTCCAGGAAACGCCCGTCGAGCCACCAGTAGGCGCCATAGGCCGCCACCAGCAAACCCAGGCCCCCGGCCAGGCCGAAGCGCAGCAGGCGCTGGCGGCGCCGGGCGCGGATTTGCTCAAGGGTTTGCTGGGGATCTGGGCTGACCGCCTGGTTCATGCTGGGCTCCATCCGGTGGGGGGAGCGCCAGATTACGGAATCTGAGAGTGTCGTTCGCTCGCGAACAGGCCTTCAATCGTCGCAAAATGGACAGCAGATCAGCCCTGCGAGCGGACCACTTTCAATGCTGCAGGAAAGCCACCACCTGCTCTGTGGCCGTTATCGGATCTTCCTGCATGAAGCAGTGCCCCCCCGCTACCTGCTGCGCGCTCACCTGGCCATTGAGCGCCATCAGGCGTTGCACCGAGTGCGGCACGAACGGATAGGTCTGCTCGCCGTAGAGGATCCGCGTCGGCGTCTGGATACGACTCAGTTGCTGCCACATGCGCTCAGGGAACGAGCTGAAGATCTCCACCTCGCGGCTGGGCCGGCACTTGAGCACCACTCCCTCCCCGCAATCGCCGATGGCATGCTCCACATAGGCCTGCAAGGACGCGTCGGTCCAGCCCTTGAAGATACCGCGCCCCTGCAGCGAGGCCTGGGCCGCCTCACGGTCTGGCCAATGACTGCGGCGGGTGGCCGCCTTGCGCGCCAGGGCATGGCGGCGGTGCAGGCCGACCATGGCGGCGGCGCCCATCACCCCGATCATGCGCCGGCTGAACAGGACCGGATCGAGCAACACCGCACGCTGGAACAGCTGCGGCTCGGCAGCCAGGATCAAGCCGGTGAGCACGCCGCCGAAACTGTGGCCCAAGGCAAGGCGCGGCACGTCGCCGTATTCGCCACGCCC
The DNA here is from genome assembly GCF_001007005.1 of Pseudomonas sp. CCOS 191. NCBI lineage: Bacteria > Pseudomonadati > Pseudomonadota > Gammaproteobacteria > Pseudomonadales > Pseudomonadaceae > Pseudomonas > Pseudomonas sp. CCOS 191. Next base: position 2,735,218 of record NZ_LN847264.1, on the reverse strand, counting down.
GGCCTCGAAGGCCTCCACCGCCAGTGCTGCGGTGCGGTTCCAGCCAAGGAACACGCCACCATGGTCGCTGTCGCCGTGGCCCTGGACATCGCTCAGCCACAGGTCGAAATGTTCACCCAGGCGCATCAGCATGGGCTGGTAGGCCAGGCTGCAGAAGCCGTTGCCATGCAGAAAATGCAGCAGCGGCCTGCCGCTGGCGGGGGTTCGCCATCCGCGCAGGGTGAAGCCTTCGGCGCATTCATGGGACCAGGGAATCAACTCCATCGACGGCACTCATCGGCTCTAGGAAAACGCCGATTCTACAAACAGCAGCGGATACAGTGAAATCACCAGCAGCACGGCCATCAGGACATTGAACAGCACCACCGCGCGCGGATTGCGCAACAGGTTGCGCAAGGCACTGCCGAACATCACCCAGATGCCGACGCTGGGCAGGTTCACCAGGGCGAACACTGCTGCGATGACGATCACGTTGAACACGTAGCCCTGGGCCGGGGTGTAGGTGGTGATCGCCCCGATCGCCATCACCCAGGCCTTCGGGTTGACCCACTGGAACGCCGCGGCCCCCCAGAACCCGAGCGGCTTGCGGCTGCCATTGGTGTCGCCGGACATCGGCCCGGAGGTGGCGATCTTCCAGGCCAGGTACAACAGGTAGGCCGCGCCCGCGTAGCGCAGGATGCTGTACAACGGTGGCCAGGCCTTGAACACCTCACCGAGCCCCAGGCCAACCGCCAGCACCATCACCATGAAGCCGACGCTGATGCCCAGCGCGTGGGGAATCGTGCGGCGCACGCCGAAGTTGACCCCCGAGGCCAGCAGCATGGTGTTGTTCGGACCGGGGGTGATGGAAGAGACAAAGGCGAACAGGACGAACGCGCTGAGCAGATCGAGCGAGGCAAGCATGGCGGCAGTTTCCGGCTTTTCTGATTATCGAAATGCCACGGTAGCGGAGGCTTGTAGGAAATGACCGGTACAGTTACGCGAAATTGAATGAATACACATTTCTGTTTCACTCAATTGCGTGCCTCCACGCCATCGTCGCAGCAAAGCGGGGCAAATCTTCCGCCAGACACCTGGCGGCCTCCCCTCGTCCTACCTGACACTACTGAAGCCTTCGCACCCTATCCCGCACAAGGAAGCCCCATCATGCCCGTGACCATCCGCCCCGCAGTCCTGGCCGACGCTGCCCAGATCCTGGCCTTCATCACCGAACTGGCCGACTACGAACGCGCCCGCCACGAAGTGGTGGCGACCCTCGCCGACATCGAGCACAGCCTGTTCGACCCGGGCAGCACGGTGCGTAGCCTGATTTGCGAGCGCGACGGCCAGGCCATCGGGTTCGCCGTGTATTTCTACAGCTACTCCACCTGGCTGGGGCGCAACGGTATCTACCTCGAGGATCTCTACGTCACCCCGCAGCAGCGCGGTGACGGCGCGGGGCGCAAGCTGCTGCGGCATATCGCCCGCGAAGCTGTCGAAAACGGCTGTGGGCGAATGGAGTGGAGCGTGCTGGACTGGAACGAGCCGGCCATCGGTTTCTACCAGTCGTTGGGCGCCGAGCCGCAGGACGAGTGGATTCGCTATCGTCTCGACGGCGAGCGCCTGCGTCAGTTCGCCGAGGGCTGAGGCGCCTCGCCCCAGAACGACGCCTGGGCCAGTACCGGCACCTCGACGCGGCTGCGCTGGCCGCCGCGCTCGATCACCAGGCCACGCCCCTCGATGGCCACCAGGCGCACCCCGCGAGCCAGCTCCTCGCCACTGCGCACGGCGCGAGCCGGGCCGCCGTCGAGGCTGACGATGGCCACGGCGCCTTGGCTGCCGGCCATCACCCCGCTGACCTGGATCTGCACCTGCTGGGGAATATCGGCAAACCATCGCCCAGCCGCTGTTTCGGCCACTACCGGGGCGTCGGCAGCCCGGGTCGTGGCCTGCCCCGCCGCTGGCGGCCACAACAACTGCCCCCAGGTCGCCAGCCCGGCCATGGCGACCAGCAGCCCCAGCGCCTGCAACAACAGCCCGAGTGACAAGTTGGGACGAACGATACGCATGGTCACGCGCTCCTTGTGTGCCTGCGCCCAAGCATACCGGGTGATTCTCACGGTTTTGTTTCACACGCCGATCATCTTGCTCGGGCAAGCTGCCTTGCCAGGACAAGGAGCACCCCGTGAAAGGACAACGTGGTTTCACCCTGATAGAACTGATGGTGGTGCTGGTGATCGTCGGCATCGCCAGCGCCGCCATCAGCCTGAACATCCGCCCCGATCCGGGCAAGCAGTTGCGCGCAGACGGCGAGCGCCTGGCGCGCTTGCTGGAGATGGCGCAAAGCGAAGCCCAGGCCGACGGTCAGCCGCTGCGCTGGCAGAGCGACCGCGACGGCTACCGCTTCGTGCGCGCCGATGGCCAGGTGCTGGCGGAGGGACCACTCAAGCCGCGCCGCTGGCAGGCCGAGACGGTGAAGGTGCAGGCCGAGCCCCGTGGCGCGGTGTGGCTCGATGGCGAATGGATCGGCGCCCCCCTGACCCTGCGCCTGCACAGCGGCACGCTACAGCTGGAACTGGCGCGCAACGCCGCCGGGCAGGTGCGGGTGAGCCAGCCATGACCCGCCAACGCGGTTTTACCCTGATCGAAGTGATGATCGCCATCCTGCTGATGGCGGTGGTCAGCCTGATCGCCTGGCGTGGCCTGGACAGCGTCAGCCGCGCCGACCAGCACCTGCGCCAGGCCAGCGATGAGCATCAGGCGGTGATGCGTGTGCTGCAGCAGCTGGAGCGCGACCTGGCCTTGCGTGCCACGGTGGAACTGGTCGAGCCGGTGTTGCCCGGCCACGAGCCGCCGGGCAAGCCCTTGCTACCCGCCATGCGTGCCCGCGCCGAGCGCCTGGAGCTGGTACGCGCCGGTGCCGTGTCTGGCAGCGGCCTGCAGCGGGTGCGTTGGTATGTGCGCGGCAGCACCTTGTACCGCGCCGCCGCGCCACTGCGCGAAGGCTTCCCATTGCCCGCGCCGAAAGCCGCAGTGGCGGTGCTGGACAACGTCAGCGCATTCAGCCTGCGCACCTGGCAGGCCAAGGGCGGCTGGCGCTCCCCGGCCAGCGAGGCCGACGACAACCCCGTCGGGCTCGAGGTGCGCCTGAACCGGCGCGGCCCCCAGGGCGAGGAACACTACCGCCAGGTGCTGGGGCCATTCAACTGACCAGCACCACCCCGCCGGGCAGTTCCAGGCAGCGCGCGCCATAGGCGACGCGGATCAGTTCGGCGGCCTGGCGCAACTGATCGAAACTGAACCGCGCCTGCACCCGGCGGCGCCCCAGTGACGGGTTGAGCAGTACCAGGCGCCCGGGGCGGTAGCGGTTGATCTCGTCGATTACCTGGGTCAATGGTGCATCACGGAACACCAGCATGCGCTCGCGCCAGGCCGTCACCTGGCCAATGTCGAAGGCCTCGGGCACGCCGACGCCTTGCGCGCCATAACGTAACTGGCGGCCGGCCGGCAGCGCCTCGAGCCGGCCCTGGGCAAAGATGCGCAGCTCGCCACTCAGGCAGGTGACGCAGACGCCATCGTCGTCCTCGCGCACATTGAATCGAGCCTGTTCGGTACTGATCACCCCCTCCTGCGCCCGCACCTGCATGGGCTGGTGGGCCTGCACTTCGATCTCGCCCGCCAGCAGGGCGATACCCTGTGTCTCGCGGCTGACGCGCGTGCGCACGTTCAGTTCCAGCTTGATCCCTGGCGCCAGCTCCACCCGTTGCTGCTCATCCACCTGGGTGGCGAACGCCGCAGGCGGCGCCATGGCCTCGTCCAGCCAGCCGCCACGCCAGGCAACCACCGCCAGCGACGCAGCCAGCGCCCCGCCCAGCAGCGCCCGACGCCCGAGCAGCGGCGCCGATGGCGCCTGGCTGACCTGCTGCGCCGCAGGCCCGAGCAAGCACCAGAGCTGACGCGCCTGGGCGAACGCCTCGGCGTGCGCGGGGCTGCGCGCGCACCACTGGTGCAGGGCCCGGGCATCGGCCTGGGTGGCCTGGCCGGAGGTCAGCCGCAACAGCCAGCCCTGGGCCTGGCGCTGCAAGTCGGGATCGGGCGGAATCTGGGGCATGGTGCTCACATGAAGAGGTCGACTATCGTTCAAGACGGTTTTCCCGCGCCGGGACCGAAGCGCTGAAACACTTTTCTGTCCAGACGCATCGCGCAATGCCCCAGTGCCGCCTTGAGTTCCTTTTCCACGGTGCGTGTGGAAATACCGAAACGCTGGGAGATTTCCTGGTGCGAGGCCTCCTCCAGCCGCGCGGCGATGAAAATCCGCCGGCGCCGGGCTGGCAGCTCGTAAAGCGCGCCCAGCAGGTTCTGGATCTCGCGCTGGCCGCCGACGATGCGAGCCGGGTCCTGGTCCTCGGCCACCTGCAGTAGCGTTTCGATCTCGGCGCCAGTGAGCAGCCGGGCATCGGCCTCGCGGCGGTCGGCGGCAACGTTCAAGGCCATGCGGTACAGGTAGGCACCGGGTTTGTGCAGGTCGTGCGCGGCGTCCATGCGATCCACCCGCAGGTAGGTTTCCTGCAGCACGTCGTTGGCCAGGTCATCCGAGCCAAGCCGGCGCCTCAGGCGGACCCTGAAGGTGTCGTAGGAGGTCAGAAACAGCTTGACCAGCGCACTGTCCCGAGGTTTGTTCATGCCGCCACAGCTCCTTGCTAAAGAGGGCAATCCATAGGTTCCGGGCGCAGCAACAGGGTCAGCGGCTGTGCCAGTGAAGTTGGCGGCGCCTGCTCCAGGCGTACCGACCGCAGGCGCTCGACCAGCGCGGCATCGCGGGCGAAGTCGCCCGTGGAGGCCAGCAGCCGGCTCTGCACCAGCTGCCCGCTGGCATCGATCCAGACCTGCACGGCCGCCCGGTAGCTGCCCGGGCGGGTCGACGGCCAAGCGCACAGGGCGCGCTCCACCGCGTGTTGCAATGCCACCGCATAACTGCCCGACGCCGGGCCTTCACTGTGTCCACGCCCGGGCGTTGTGCGCAGGCGCAACGGTTGCAGGGTGAATCCACCACTGCCGTGCTGCGCCTGCAGGCCGGTTCCTTGCAACAAGCGCTGCAAACCCTCGCGCGCCGTGTAGCGGCCGTGCAGCGGGCTGGAGCGCTGGCCGGCGAGCAACATCTGGTCGACCAGCACCGCCAGGCCACTCTGCCGGCCGAAGCTGTCCAGCGCCCGGTCCAGCGCCTGCGCCGGTATGTCGAAGGTCAGTAACGGCTGGCCACGCGCCCCTGGCGCCGCCACCAACCAGGCCAGTATCAGCGCGCCGACCACAAGCAATGCACGCACGGGAGATCAGGCCTCCTTGCTGGCCGCCGTCGCCGGGGAAACGTCATCCTGGGGCCTGTGTATGACGCTGTGGTGACAGGCCTCGGCAATCAAAGCTTCACCCCGTCCCATGCCGGCAGCGAATAGACTGGCGCAGGGTCTGTATGAAAAGTCTTGAGACGAAGGTCAGGCAAGGCGAAAACAGCCGAGGAACGGTCGGAGTCGCGCTCGACTTTACGGGTTGTAAATGAGCATTCCGACCGGGCTGGCGCACCAGGCTGTTTTCAACGCAGCATCACCGAGTATCAAGGCTTTTCATACAGACCCTAGGAATGACTGCACGGAGAAGCATCATGATTCGACTGTCGCTGATCACTTTGCCCCTGCTGCTGGCCTGCGCCCTGCCGGCGCTGGCCGAACCGCCCAAGGGCTGCATCGACGTGCAGGTCGGGCAGTCGCGGGCGCTGGCCTACGACTGTCTGACCCGACAGTTGCAAGGGGCCGATCCGCGCGCCGCCAAGGGCCTGCGCGATCAGCTCGATCCGGTCAGGCAGATGCAGCGCAGGGCACCAAACCAGATGGGATTGGCGACACCGGCAGCGACCTCGACGCGCATGGGCAACAGCTTTGGCAGTTCGGTGGTGCCACAGCGGCCTTGATGGGTCTGACGATGGATCTACAGCGTTCTTGAGATCGAGCGCCGCCCGCGCGGCGCATCGCGGATGAATCCGCTCCTACATTCGTTGCAACGTACCGAACCTGTCAGGCCATAGTTGTCAGCCTTGGCGCAGGGCTCAAGAGAGGTGAGGCGGCGGCAATGCCCACCGAAAATCGCGTCAAGCGCACAAGGCTAACAACCATGGCCTATCAGGCATGGCCACGTTGCAACAAATGTAGGAGCGGATTCATCCGCGATGCGCCGCGCGGGCGGCGCTCGATCTCACAGGCGCTGCAACTCTCCCGCCAACCACCAACCACTACCCCTCCCTGCGCAGCAGATAGGTATCCATGATCCACCCCTTGCGCCGCCGCGCCTCATCGCGCAACTCGAGGATGCGCGCCTTCACCGCCTGCAACGGCCCGCTCACCAGCAGCTCGTCCGGCGTGCCCAGGTAGGCGCCCCAGTAGATCACCAGTTGCGGATCATCCAGGGCGGCGAACGCGCACTGGCCGTCGAGCATCACCAGCACATTGTCGATCCGCGACTGTTCGCCCAGGCGTCGGCCCGGCAGCACGGTCAGCGGCTCGCCGATACGGTTGAGCGGGATCTGGTGACGGGCGGCCAGCGCCTGGATGCTGCTGATGCCGGGAATCACCTGCAAGGCCAGCGCCAGGCCGCGTTCGCGGACCAGGTCGAGAATTCGCAGGGTGCTGTCGTACAGCGCCGGCTCGCCCCAGAGCAGGAACGCGCCGACATCATCGCTGCCCAGCTCATCCTCGACCAGCCGGGCGTACAATGCGGCGCGCTGGGCGTGCCAGTCCTGCACGGCGCCGACATAATCCGGCGCCTGGCCGTCCCGGCGCGGGTCCTCGACCTGCACCAGGCGGTAACCGCCCTCGGGCAGGTAACGCTCGAGGATGGCCCGGCGCAGGCGCACCAGTTCGTCCTTGTCGCTGCCCTTGTCGAGGACGAAGAACACCGTGGCGCGCCGCAGCGCCTCCACCGCCTCGTAGGTGACCTGGCGAGGATCGCCCGGTCCGATGCCGATCAGTAGAAGCTGTTTCATCGCCTGCCCTGCCTGGTTGCCGGTGGTCATTGTCGACCGACCACCGGCCGTTTGGCAAAGCGGGTCAGAAGATCGAGAAGTTGTAGCTGACAATGACCCGGGTTTCGTCCATGTCACGCGCCCACTTCTCGTAGTTGCTGCGGTAGGTGGAGTTGCGCAGGCGCACGCTGACATCCTTGAAGGTGCCGCTCTGCACCTGGTACTTCAGCTCGCTGTCGCGTTCCCATTCCTTGCCTTCGGCGTTGCTGCCAGGAACCTTCACATTGTCGCCATTGATGTAGCGGGTGAAGAAGGTCAGGCCGGGCACGCCCAGCGCCTTGAAATCATAGTCGTAGCGCACCTGCCAGGAGCGCTCCTGGGCGGCGGCGAAGTCGTTGACCTGGGCATAGTTGACCAGGTAGGGGTTGGTGCCGTCGAGGTACGGCATGGCGCTGTCGCCGTACATGCGCTGCCAGCCGGCGCTGAGCTTGTGCCCACCCAGGCTGTAGCCAAGCATGCCGCTGAAGGCGCGGTGGTCGATGCGCCCGGCACGGGCATTGCCGATGTCGTCGCTCTTGATCACCCGCAGGTCCGCCGACAGCGTGCCGACTTCCAGTGGCTGGCTGGCGACCAGCCCGAGGAAGTGCTGGCGGTAGATGTTTTCCAGCTTGGACACCTGGTACTGCGCACTGACGCGGTCGTTGAAGCGGTAGTCGACGCCAGCCAGGTCGAAATGATCGGCCTCGATATCGCAGGCATAGCGCTTGTTCTTGCAGTGCACGCGGATGTCCTGGCGGTCGGTGGAGTCCCGCGCGGTGTACTGGTTCAGGCGCGCCAGGGTGAACTTGAGGTCGCGCACTTCCTCGGAGGTCAACCAGGCGCCATGGAACATGGTCGGCAGCAGGCGCCCGTCGTTGTACTTGAGCAGCGGCACGTCCGGCATCATCGAACCGTACTTGAATACCGTCCTGGACACCTTCACCTTGCCGGCGACGCCCATCTTGGCGTACTGGTCGGCGGAGTGACGCGGATCATGCCCGGACGACGGCAACAGGCCGCTATTGCTGTCGGCGGGGCTGGAGTCGAGCTTGAAACCAACCATCCCCAGCGCATCCACGCCGAACCCGACCGGTCCCTGGGTATAACCGGACTGAACATTGAGAATAAAGCCCTGCGCCCACTCTTCGCGCTTCGACGCGCCTTGCTTGGAACTGGTGTGGCCGTCACGGAAGTCGCGGTTGAAATAGACATTGCGTGCTTCGACCTTGGCACTGCTGTCTTCAAGAAAACCGGCAGCCTGGGCGTTGACACCGGCACACAGGAAGAACAAGCCGGCAACTCGGCGCCCGGGGGCGAGGGGGAAAGGGGCAAACATGCGAAGGAACATCCAGAAGAAAGACGAAAAACCATCCGGGCAGTCATCTGCACCGGCACTACGCGATGAACGAATACACTTCGACCATCATCCATAATTTTCCGCCAAGGGCTCTAGCCTAAGCCATGGGACCATGGTCTAAGGTGCTTGGCGGGGTCTTTTCGAATAACGCGTAAAAAATCGGCAAAGTTCCCGGCTAATTGATAGAAAGTTTGCTGTTTACCCACTCGCAAGCGACTACTACACTCTCGCTTAGCGAACAGCTTTACCCATCCACGTGGCCGGCGTTCAGTCTGGTTTCATGTTCGTCACGTCCCGCCACGGCAGACTTACAGGAGTGAAGACAGTGTCCAGACTTGCAGAGTTTCGTGCTGCCGAAAAAGCGCTCAAGGAACAGATGGCACAACTGGAAGCGCTGAAAAAGGATGCCGGCCTTAAACGCGAAATCGAATTCGAGCAGAAACTAGTCGGCCTGATGAAAAGCTATGACAAGAGCCTGCGCGATATCATCGCCATTCTCGACCCGAAAGCCGTGACCCGCGCCCCGGCCGCGGTCAAGCAGCAACGCCGCCCGCGGGTGGTGAAGGTCTACGCGAACCCCCATACCGGCGAGCGGATCGAGACCAAGGGCGGCAACCACCGCGGGCTGAAAGCCTGGAAGGAACAGTACGGGGCGCAGACGGTGGAAAGTTGGGTGCGCTGATGAAACCTCGACACCCGCTTCACACTTTTTTCACACCCGCAGGCTCAGTATCGAACCAGCTAAAGGACTAGCGACCCCATCACGCGCCCGCACATGCGGGCCTCTAATTCCGGCGCCCCGCACTCGTGCGGGGCGCTTTCATTTGCGCTGCTGGTTGACTCCCGTATCATGGCAAACCTATTCAAGGCCCTGATTCCGGAGTACCCATGAGCCTGCACGATCTGCAAACCCTCCCCGGCGTTACCGCCCAACCAGACACCGCCACCGCCCAATTCGTGTTCAACCACACCATGCTGCGGGTCAAGGACATCGAGAAGTCCCTGGACTTCTACACCCGCGTACTGGGCTTCCGCCTGGTGGACAAGCGCGACTTCCCGGAAGCGGCTTTCAGCCTGTATTTCCTGGCCCTGGTCGACCCGGCGCAGATTCCTGCCGATGATGCCGAGCGTCATCAGTGGATGAAATCGATCCCCGGCGTACTCGAGCTGACCCACAACCACGGCACCGAGAACGATCCCGAGTTCGCCTACCACAATGGCAACACCGACCCGCGCGGTTTCGGCCACATCTGCATTTCGGTACCGGACGTACGTGTTGCCTGCGCCCGCTTCGAGGCGCTGGACGTCCCGTTCCAGAAGCGCCTGCAGGATGGCCGCATGAACCACCTGGCCTTCGTCAAGGACCCGGACGGCTACTGGGTCGAAGTCATCCAGCCGACCGAACTCAAGGGCTGATAGCCACAGGTGGCGCTCGTCGGGCCGGGAACTCCCGGCCCCTCGCTGTGGTATATGGAAGTAACTCCTGTTCCAAGCCACAGCGAGGTAAGGACGATGCAAACCCTTCACTGTGAATACCGCGACCACACCATCACCGCCAGCGTGATGCCCCACCCCGACTCGCCCCTGCCCTATGCTGCAGGCTGCGTGATCACCGACCCTGCCGGCCACAGCAGCAGGCGACTATCGATGCCGATGAAATTCTTCGCCGACCTGGAAAATGCCCAGCACGTGTCTTTGGCCCATGGCCGGGCGCTGGTTGACCAGCAATTGGATGAGAAGGATCAGCGGGTGTTCTGAAAGCCCCACGCCAGCAGCCAGCACCCGCAGTGTGGGAGCCGGCTTGCCGGCGATGCGGCGCGCAGCGACGCCCTCTACACCTAGTCAGCCTTCACGGGCATAGGCCACGGCCGCCGCCACCTGCTCGGCTGTCGGCCGAACCCCGGTGTACAACACGAACTGCTCCAGCGCCTGTAACGCGATGACGTCGAGGCCGGTGATCACCGGCTTGCCCAGCGCCTCGGCGGCGCGGATCAGCGGTGTGCGTGCCGGCAGGGCAACCACATCGAATACCCGCTCGGCCGCCGCGATGGCGGTTTCGCTGAAGGCCAACTGGTCGGCCTCCGGGCCACCGGCCATGCCGATCGGCGTGACGTTGATCAGCATCGGCGGGCAACGGTCTTCGAGTTCAGGTAGCCAACGATAGCCGCAGACATCCGCCAATTGCCGCCCGGCCTGCTCGTTGCGGGCGACGATGATGCCGTCGCGAAAACCAGCGTCGCGCAGCGCGCTGGCCACCGCCTTGGCCATGCCACCGCTGCCACGCAAGGCGAAGCTGGTCGCCGGATCGACCCGCCGCTCGGCCAGCAGTTGCCGTACCGCCAGGTAATCGGTGTTGTAGGCCTTCAGATGGCCTGCGGTATTGACCAGGGTGTTCACCGAGTCAATGGCCGCCGCCGAGGGGTCAACCTCGTCCACCAGGGCCAGGCAGGCTTCCTTGTAGGGCATCGATACGCCACAACCGCGAATACCCAAGGCGCGGATGCCGGCCACGGCGGCCGGCAGATCCTGGGTGGTCATGGCCTTGTAGTAATAGTCCAGGCCCAACTGCTGATACAGATGGTTGTGAAAGCGCACGCCGAACGTACCGGGGCGCCCGGCCAGGGAAATGCACAACACGGTGTCCCTGCTCGGTGAATGGCTCATCGCGGTTCCTCTGTCATGGCTGAATCGATTGCGCCAGCGTACCAGACCCCGCCGCCGGTCGCCCCTTACACAACCTTTACCCTGTGCCAGTGCGCAGTTGACCGAGGCTGCGGTCATAGTAGACAGACCCCGAACGTGGGGTTGTCTTGCGAGGTGTCACCATGAAGCGTTTCATCCCCGGAATCGCCCTGCTGGTCGGCGCGCTGGCCATCAGCGGGCAAGCCTCGGCCCATGGTGGCGGCTGGTACGGCCCGGGGCCGGTGATCGGCGCGGCCGTGGTGGGCGCGGTGGTCGGGGCGGCCGTATCGGGCGGCCACGACCGCACTGTCTACGTCGAACGCCAGCCGGCCTACTATCCACCGCCACCGGTCTACGTGCAGGCGCCGCCACCGCCGGTGTATTACCAGCCCTACGTGGTCGAGCGCTATGTGCCCGCCCCGCCCCCGGTCTACCGCCGCTATTACGGCCCGCCGCCGGTGTACTACGGCCCGCCGCGCTGGTAAGCGGCATAGTTGATAAAAGCAATGACCACTATCGAGGACATTGATTTCAAACCCTGAAGGCGCCTGGGTAAGGTAGGGCCATGTTCGAGAGGAGATCCACCATGGCCCCGATCCAGATCATGTCCGTTGTCGGCAGCGCAGTCCCCAGCAGCCTGCGCCAACAGGGCCTTTTGGCCTGCTGGTACCTGCTGCGCGACGGTGAAGCCATCAGTGGCCCGTTGACCAGCCGCAGCAGCGCCGAGACCCTGGCCGGCCGCTTGCTCGACCAGACCTTGGTCGCCTGACCCCCGAATTTGTTGTGTGTTGCTCCCTAAGCCCTTGTAGCCCGCCACCCGGCGGGCTTTTTTTTTGCTCGCCAACCAGCCGCCTACAAGTGCCCCGCCCACACGGCAAGTGGCAGTGGTGGTTGCTGGTCGAGGATACGGCGCCAGATCAAGCTCAACCGCTCGCCATCGAACAGGGAGGCGGCACCGCCACCAACCCAGCCCCTGGGCTGGATCACCGCCCATTGCCCCGCGGCGTCACGTCGGGCCATCTCGAAGCGGAAACTGTAGTTGCCCGGCATGCCCATGCGCAGGTCGGTGACCACCAGCGAGTCGCCAATGATGTCGTAGCGCAGCCAGTCATCGGTGAACCAGCGCAGACGCTCGTACAGCGGTGCACCCGCAAGCACCTTGGCAGCCTGCAGATTGCGCGACTGCTTCAGCATCTCCGGAGGTTCGCGATCGAACCCGCTGCTCACGCCCTCGTAGTAGTCGCCGTCCGGGGTTTTCGCCAGCACCCGCCAGATCAGGCTGTTGAAGGCGATGGGCACCGCGCGGACCTCACTGGGCTCTACTCCCTGCGCCTGCAAGGCCAGGTGGAAACGTTGCTCGGCGGCCATGCGCCCGGCCAGGCCAAAACCCAGATACAGCGTGCTGAACCCCAGTGCCAGGCACAGCATCGCGGTCGCCCTGCCGTTCAGGCCCCTGATCGCCGCATAGCCCACCGCCAGCAGCAACGGCACGGTATACACCGGGTCGATGATGAACACCGCCGCCCAGCTCTCCGGCGTCAGGTGCAAAGGCCAGAACAGCTGGGTGCCATAAACGGTGAAGGCGTCGAGCACCGGGTGGGTGACCAGCGCCAGCCAGAAGGCCAGGAACAGCCTGCCAGGGGTATAGCCTCGGCCAGGCCAACGCCAGGCGACCAGCCAGGCCAGCAACAGGGCCAGGCCGGTCAGGACGAAGATCGAATGGGAAAAGCCACGGTGGAAGGTCATCTGCGACACCGGATCGGCATAGCGGATCACCACATCCAGGTCGGGCAGTGTCCCCAGGGCGGCGCCATAGATCAGCGAACGGCGGCCCTGGATACGGCCCAGCACGGTGCCTTGCAGGGCCGCGCCGAGCACGGCTTGGGTGATTGAGTCCACGGCAAACGTCTCGTGCAGGGTCTATCAGATGGCGTGACGCAACATTGCCAGTACCTGCGCATGCAACGCCGGATCGCCACACGCCACCACGCAGCCGCCGTCCTGGGCCGAGCCGCCATCCCAGGAGGTGATGACCCCACCCGCGCCTTCGATGATCGGCATCAACGCCTGCACGTCGTACGGTTGCAGGCTGGCCTCGACGATCACATCGACGAATCCGCACGCCAGCATGCAGTAGGCATAGCAATCACCGCCATAACGCATCAGCCGGGCCTTGCCGGCGACCGCCTCGAACGCCGCCTTGCGCGCCGGGGTGTCGAACATGTCGGGGGTGGTGCACATCATCGTGGCCGACGCCAGGTCGGCGCAGGCGCGGGTCTTCAGCGGCGTGTCATTGCGCCAGGCGCCGTGCGGGGTGCCGATGAAGCGTTCGCCGGTGAAGGGCTGGTTCATCACCCCGAGCACCGGGCGGGTGCCGTCGTTGAGGGCGATCAGCGTGCCCCACAGCGGCAGGCCGGTGATGAAGGCGCGGGTGCCATCGATCGGGTCGAGCACCCAGGTCAGCGGGCTGCTGCCCAGTGCCGCGCCCTGCTCTTCACCCAGTATGCCGTGGGTGGGATAGCGGGCCTGGATCAGCGCGCGCATGGCCTCTTCGGCGGCCTTGTCGGCGATGGTCACCGGGTCGTACAGGCGCCCCCCCTTGTCCTCGACATCCAGGCTGGCACGAAAGTACGGCTGGATCGCCGCCGCGGCGGCATCGGCCAGTTGCTCGGAGAAAGAGCGGAATTCGCCGATCTGTTCAGCGCTCAGGGACATGGGGCGGTCTCGTTGTTGGATGGGATGCGCATCATACCCGAGTCGTGCCTGGACACACCTCTGGCGTCACCCATGATATTGTTATGCCATTATCGCCGCTTCATTTAACCGTCACTGATTCGTTGTACTAGGATAGCTAGCAGCCCCGATGGCCCGGCCGACAGTCAAGGATGCTGGTTGCTGGCGCAAGGGCCTCCGTTCCACCGCCTATCATGGATGACACGATGAATTCGCACCTGCTCTTTCCGCAGATCGGCAAAGTCATAGCCAGTACTGGCAGCCGCCATTTCCCCCGGCACCTGCACGACCTGATCCAGACCCACCTGACCATCGATGCCACGCATATCCGCCAACTGCGCATCGACCCGGCTTGCGCCAGCCAGCCAGACGCGACCTTGATCAGCGAGACGGTGTTCAGCGCCGGCGATACGGGTGACGGCTTCGACGACCCGGCGCGCCTGCACCTGGCCCGACGCAAGGATGGTTTCCGCTACGAAATCACGGTATTGCGGGCCGACACCCGCGTTGGCTTCTCAGCTACCGATCGCAGCCGGCTGGAGGACATTTCGCCCTTGCTGCTGCCCATGCTGGAAAAACACATCAATGCCCTGCAGCCTGCCGCGCCGCTACCCGCGGACCCCGACAGCCTCGAACAGCGCTTTCTCGAGCGCCTGCGTCAGACCGGCATCCGCCTGTCCGAGCGCGAAATGCAGGTGTGCGAAGGCTTGCTGGCCGGGCGTACCGCACCGCAGCAGGCCGAGCATCTGCGGCTCAAGGTCAATACGGTGGAAAGTTACCTGCGCCGGGCGGCGATCAAGCTGGGCATCAGCGGACGCCACTCGCTGATGCGCTGGATGTATGCCGAAATCTAGTCCCCCGCAGGACACCTGGGAGCGAGCGCCATGCATATAGCGCTCGCTCTCAGGCCTAATCCCGCGCCAATGCCTCGATAGGGTCCAGCCGCGCCGCGTTGCGCGCCGGCACGAAGCCGAACACGATGCCGATCAAGGTCGAGCAGACGAACGCCGTGACCACCGACCCCAGTGAAAACACCATCTCCCACTGCTTGACGAAAAGCGCGAACAGATAGCCGATCCCGTACGACAACCCGATCCCGATTACGCCGCCGATCAGGCAGACCATCACCGCCTCCACCAGGAACTGCTGGCGGATATCCGACTGCCGTGCCCCCACCGCCATGCGGATGCCGATCTCGCGGGTGCGCTCGGTGACCGACACCAGCATGATGTTCATCACCCCGATCCCCCCCACCACCAACGAAATCACTGCGATCAGCGACAGCAGCAAGGTCAGCGAGCGGCTGGTCTTCTGCACGGTCTGCATGATGCTGTCGAGGTTGTTGGTGAAGAAATCCTTGGTACCGTGGCGCTGCAACATCAGTTTGTTGACCTCCTCCTCCACCCGCTTGCTCGGCATGCCGTCCTTGATCCGCACGCTGATGCTGTCCAGGTGGCGCTGGCCAAGCACGCGCCCGGCGGCAGTTTCGTAGGGCATCCACACGTTCAACGTGTTGCCGGCGACGAACAGGTTCTTGTTCTCCGCCGTCACGCCGATCACCGTGCACGGCAAGTTGCCGACCAGGATCACCTGCCCCAGCGGGTTGACGCCGTCACCGAACAGGCGCTTGCGCGTATTGTGGTCGATCACCACCACCTGGGCCTGGCGCCGGGCATCGTCTGCGCTGAACACGATCCCCGCAGCCAGGGGGATGTTGCGCACCTGGAAGTACTGCTCGCTGACGCCGTTGAGCTGCACGTCGGCGTCGATGTTGCGGTAGCGCACCAGCGAACTCTGGCCGATCACCGGGGTGGCACTGTCGACGTAATAGAGTTCGTTGAGCGCGGTCACGTCGGCCGGCACCAGGGTCTCGATGGCCTTGGCCCGGCTGTCGCCGAAACTGGTGCCGGAGTAGATGTCGATGGTGTTGCTGCCGATCGCCTGGATATCCTTGAGCACGTAGCCCTTGGCGCCCTCGCCGATGGCCGAGATCGACACCACGGAAGTGATGCCGATGATGATCCCGAGCATGGTCAGCAGGGTGCGCATGCGGTGCGAGACCAGGGCGATCCAGGCCATCTTGAAGGCCTCGCGGAACAACCCGAGGCTGGCCACCAGCCGCCGTGGCGCCTGCTCGCGCGCCGGTGCGGCTTCGGCGGTCGGCGCGGGGGCCTCGGCGCGGGTGCGCCGGTCACTGACGATCTGCCCGTCGCTGACCTCGATGATCCGCTCGGCATGGGCGGCGACCTTGGGATCGTGAGTCACCAGGATCACCGTGTGCCCGGCGCCGTGCAGTTCCAGCAGGATGTTCATCACCTCCTTGCCGCTGGCGGTATCGAGGGCTCCGGTGGGCTCGTCGGCAAGGATCACCTCGCCGCCGTTCATCAGCGCCCGACAGATACTGACCCGCTGCTGCTGCCCCCCCGACAGCTGGCTGGGCCGGTGCGCCAGGTGTCCACCCAGGCCCAGGCGGCCCAGCAGTTCCCGCGCCCGGGCATGGCGCCCGGCCTGCGCCACGCCGGCGTACACCGCTGGGATCTCGACATTGCGCAGGGCATCCAGGTGCGGCAACAGGTGGTAGCGCTGGAAGATGAAACCGAAGTGGTCACGGCGCAGCGCGGCCAGGGCGTCGTCGTCGAGATCGCGGGTTTCCTGGCCGCTGACCTGATAGCTGCCGGCGCTGGCATGGTCCAGGCAACCGAGGATGTTCATCAGCGTCGACTTGCCCGAACCCGAGGCGCCGATGATCGCCACCAGCTCGCCGGCATGGATCTCCAGGTCGATGCCCTTGAGCGCCAGGAACTCGCGGTCGCCCGCCATGAAGCTGCGGCTGACCCCGTCCAGGCGCAGCAGCGGCTGGTCCTCGAGCGCCGACACCGCCCGCGCCGGCGACAGTTCCACGTTCATGTTCATGCTCACGCCCCCGCCTCGCCCGACACCGGCTCGCCGATCACCACGCGGTCACCTTCGGCCAGGCCGTCCTTGACCTGCACCTTGACGTTGTTGTTGATCCCCGCCTGGACCTTGCGCACCTGGGCGAAACCCTTGCCATCGAGCACCCGCACCGGGAAGCTGCCGTCGGCGTCGCGCGGCCCCAGCGCCGCCACCGGCACGGTGAGCACGCCCAGGGCGGTGTCGAGGACGATACGCACCTGGGCGGTCATCGAGATGCGCAGGCGGTGCTCGGGGTTGGGCACCTCGAACAGCGCGTTGTAGAACACCGCGCTGGCCTGCTTGGCGGCGCCGCCGCTCTTGTCGCTGCTTTCCAGGTAGTTCTGCGGCGCGGGCTCGGTGCCGCGCAGCTTGGCGTAGTAACGTTTGTCGTCACCGAGGATGGTGAAGTACACCTGCTGGCCGGGGCTGATATGAATCACATCGGCTTCGGACACCTGGGCCTTGATGGTCATGGTGTCGAGGTCGGCAAGCTTGAGGATCACCGGCGCCAGCTGGTTGGAGATCACCGTCTGCCCTTCCTGGGTGACGATACCCACCACATGGCCATCGATCGGCGCGACGATGCGGGTGTAGCCGAGGTTGACCCGCGCCGTATCGATCTGCACCTGGGCGCTCTTGATCTGCGCGTCCAGCGAGCGCAGGTTGGCCTGCTGTACCTCGAATTCGGACTCGGCGTTCTCGAAGTCCTGGCGCGAGATCGACTCGTCGGCCTGGAGTACGTCGTAGCGTTCGTAGACCCGCTTGGCCTGCTTGAGCTTGGCCTGCACCGAACGCCGCTCGGCCTGCAGTTTCTCGGCGTCGACCTCGGCCTGGCGCAGCGAGTTACGCGGCACCAGCGGGTCGATTTCGGCCAGCCACTGGCCTTCGGCGACCTTGTCGCCAAGCTTGACCTTGAGCGACTTGAGCTGCCCCGAAACCTGGGCGCCGACGTCGACCTGGCGGATACCTTCCAGGGTGCCGGTGGCCAGCACCGCGTTTTCGATATCGCCACGCTCGACCGTGGCGGTGATGTACTGCGGCGGCTTGGCTGGGGCCTGTACCGCGTAGAGCACGATGCCGGCGACCAGGGCCACGGCGACACCGAGGGTGATCTTGCGAAACTTCGTCTTTTCCATAAAACCGTTCTTCCTGAAGCTGATGAGGTCCCGTGGGAGCGGACTTGCCCCGCAATAACGCCACTCCAAGGTGACGCCATCGCTTTGCAAGCCCGCTCTCACGACGGTGTTACTGCTTCACCCTGCTGTGATACAGGGCCTGCCCGTCATGCCACCAGGCGGCCAGGCTGAACACATCCGGCACCTTGAGGATGCTGAAATGGTTGCCTGGCCCCTGCCACACCTCCAGCTGTGGCAGCCATTCACGCCAGCCATCTTCCATAGCCTGTTGCTCGCCCTGGTTGCCGGCGGCGTCCAGGCTCGGATCGGCCACCAGCACCAGCCGCACCAAACCGTTGAAGCCTCCCTCGGGGCGATACACCGTGCGCAGCGCCGTGGCGAAGGTGCGCACCACGCCTTCGAGCGCCTGCGGCGAGGAGCGCGACGGCATCAGGCCGACCCGTACCATCGCCGCGTGCAACTGGCGCAGCTGCTCCTGATCGTCGGTTTCGGCGAAGGCTAAAGGCTCGATGCCCAACGACTTGCCGGTGGACAGTTGCAACGACTCGATAAGCCGCTGCAGGGCCTGGGTATAGGTGTACGGCTTGCCGCAACTGCCCCCCGCGCCCGGCGCCTCGCTGTCGATCAGGGTCAGGGAGCGCACCTCGCGCCCCTTGGCCTGCAGGCGTATCGCCATGGCATGGGCCACCCAGCCACCGAACGAGTGCCCGACCAGGTTCAACGGCCCTTCGGGGTACAGCGCCTCTATGGCCTGGACATGGCACGCCGCAGCCACCTCGACCGAGCAATGGGGCACTTCACCCGCAGCCAGGCCGCGCGCCTGCAGGCCATGCACCGGCCAGTCCGGCCCCAGCGCCTCGGCCAGGCCGATGAAGCTGGTCACGCTGTCGCCGGCCCCCGGCACGCAGAACACCGGCACATGGCCCGGCGCGCCACTCTGGATTGCCAGTAGCGGCTGGTGCGTCGCCGGCGCGAGCGCCGACGCGGCCTGCATCGCCTGGGCGATGGCCTGGCCGAGCACGGCGGCTTGCGGGTCCTGCACCATGCTCTGGTGATCGCCCGGCACGCTCAGGCACTTCAGTTCCTGCCCAGGCAAGGCCTCGGCCCAGCCCAGGCTCGGGCTGTCGGTGACGATACCGGCGCTGCGCTGTTCGGCTATGAACAGGTGCAGTGGCACCGGCAACGGCGCCAGGCGATAGTGAGCCAGGGCATGGCCATGGGCGAGGTGACGCTCGAAGAAGTGGCGCAACTGTCCATCGCTGGCCTGGGCCAGGCCCGGCACCAGCAACTGTCGCTCACGGCAGAGGGCAAGCAGTGCCTCGAAGGGCAATGCGCCCGGCTGCAACGCCTCGATCTCGGCCAGTTGCATAGCCCCCGCCTCACCCTGCGCCTGCCAGTGCACGCGGCAATGCAGCAGCAACTGCGCTTGCACCAGGTGCGGCCCTTGCCAGCGCGCCTTGCCCTGGTCGCTCAGGCGCGGCACGTAGGTGTCGATCAGGCCGACGAAGGCCACCGGCTCGTCCGCGCCCAGCAATTGCGCCGCCACCTCGTAGGCCAGCACACCGCCGAACGACCAGCCGGCCAGGCGATACGGCCCGTGTGGCTGCACGGCGCGAATCTGCTGCACCAGGCGCGCCGCCAGGCACTCCATGGTGTTCAGTTGCGCCTGCCCGACGGCAACGCCGGCCAGCCCATAGACAGGGAAATCACCTTCGATATGCCGCCCCAGGACCGGGAAATACAGGTCCAGGCCACTGAACTCATGGATCAGGAACAGTGCAGGCTGGCTGCCGGCGGCACGCACCGTGACCAGGCCCTGCGCCTCATCCTCTGCCGCCACCTCGTCGAGCAGCGGCGCCAGGGCGGCAATGGTCGGGTGCTGGAACAGCTGGGCCAGGGTCGTGTGCAGGCCGGCCTGGCGCATCTCGCCCACCAGGCGGATCGCCGACAGCGAATGCCCGCCCAGTTCGAAGAAGCTGTCATGCCGCCCCACCCGCTCGACCTCCAGCACCTGCGCCCACAGCGCGGCCAACGCCTGCTCCACAGGCGTAACCGCCGCCTCGAACACCGCCACGGCAAGGTCTTGCGCGCCCGGCAGCGGCAGCGCCCGCCGGTCGACCTTGCCATTGTTGGTCAACGGCAACGCCTCGAGCAAAACGAATGCCGCCGGCAGCATGTACTCCGGCAACCGTTCGCGTAGGAAGCCGCGCAGCGCCACGCCGTCCAGGTCCATGTCGGTACGGGTGTACCACGCCACCAGGCGCAACGGCCCCTGTTCCAGGCGCAAGGCCATGACCACGGCCTCCTCCAGTCCCGGGCACTGGGCCAGGTGCTGCTCGATCTCACCCAGCTCGATGCGGAAACCACGGATCTTCACCTGGTCGTCGGTGCGGCCCAGGCATTCCAGCTGGCCATCCTCGCGCCAGCGGGCCAGGTCACCGGTGCGGTACAACCTCGCCCCGACAGCTGCGGCGAACGGATCGTCGAGGAAGCGTTCGGCGGTCAGCTGCGGACGATTCAGGTAGCCGAGGGCGACGCCATCGCCGCCAATGTACAGCTCACCGGTCACGCCTTCGGGCAGCAGGCGCCCATACGCGTCCAGGACATAGGCCGTGGTGTTGCCGATCGGGCCACCGATGGGCACGTGCTCGCAGCCGTCGACCAGCGCCCGCACCGTGCTGGCGGTGGCAAAGGTGGTGGTCTCGGTGGGCCCGTAGCAGTGCACCAGGCGCAACTGCGGCGCCCGGGCCAACAAGGCGCGGAAGCTGGCGGGCTCGCCGCGCTCGCCGCCGCACAGCAGGATGCGCAGCCCGGCCAGGGCTTCGGGGATCAGCTGCACATACTGGTTGAACAGCGCCGTGGTGACGAACATCACGCTGGCGCCGCCCTGGCGCAGGGCGGCGGCGAACTGTGCTGGCTCGACCAGGGTCTGGTGGTCGATCACCAGCACCTGGCCGCCGTTGAGCAGGCCGCCCCAGACATCCATGGTCGCGGCGTCGAACGCCGGGTTGGCGACGAAGGCGAAACGGTCCGTGGCGTTGAAGTCGGCATAACCGTTGTTCAGCACCAGCCGGGCGATGCCGCGATGGGTCACCCGCACGCCTTTCGGCGTGCCGGTGGAGCCGGAGGTGTACATCACGTAGGCCACCGAGTCGGCCTCCAGGGCCAGGCCCGGGTTGTACGCGGGCTGCTCGTCCAGCGCCAGGCAGTCCAGGTCGATGCGCCGCGCCTCGCAATCCGCCGCCAGGCTGCCGAGGGTCAGCAGCATCACCGCCTGGCAGTCCTGGACCATGAACGCCTGACGCTCGGCCGGGGCGTTGATGTCCAGCGGCACATAGATCGCCGAACACTTGAGCACGGCCAACTGCGCGACCAGCAAAGGCAGCGAGCGTGGCAGCAGGATCGCCACATGATCGCCGGCCGCCACCCCCTCGCCGATCAGCCAGTGCGCCAGGCGGTTGGCCTGCTCATTGAGCTCGGCGTAACTCAGCTGGCGCTCATCATGCAGCGCCGCCAGCGCCAATGGATGGCGCGACACCTGTTGCTCGAACAGGCGGTGCACGGGCACCGACCTGGGGTAGTCGCGTTGCGTGGCGTTGTATCCGAGCAATCGGCGACGCTCCTCGGCCGGCACGATGTCCAGCCGCTCCAGGCCTTGCTCGGGATCATGTACCAGGGCCTCGACCAGGTGTGCGAGAGCCTGCTCGAGGTAACCGCACAGACGCCGGGCGTCCAGGCCCGCCGCGCACTGCGCGGTCAGGCTGAAGCGCTCCCCGAGGTCGTCGATGCTCAGGGCCAGCGGGTAGTTGCTGCGTTCCTGCGCATGCAGCAGCTCGATGCCCTGCCAGGCACGCCCACTGGCAGTGTCATGGGCCAGCGCGGCGGCACTGTGGCGGTAGTTGAGCAAGGCGCTGAACAGCGGCGCACCGGGCGGTAAGGCACTGCAGCGCTGGGCCAGGGCCAGTTGCGCATGCTCGTGCACCAACAGCCCGGTCAGCCGGCGATGGGTGTCCAGCAGCGCCTCGCGCACCGGCAGGCGGCCCACGTCCAGGCGCAGCGGCAAGGTGTTGATGAACACGCCCAAGGCCCGCTCCATGCCTTCACCACCCTGCAGGCGACCGAGCAGCACGGTGCCGAACACCACGCTGTCGCGTCCCGACAACTGCCCCAGCACCAGGCCCCAGGCCAGGTGCATCAGGCTGGCCGCGCCGACACCCAGCAGCCGCGCCTGTTCGCGGGCCCGTCGCGCCAGCCCGTCGTCGAGCCAGTGCTGGGCTTCGGCCACGGCGTCGGCGTGGGCCAGCGGATGCGGACCGTAGGCCAGGGTTGGCTCGTCGATATCGCCCAACTGCTCGCGGAAGTACGCCTCATGCTCGGCCTCGCCGGCTCCCTGCAGCACCTGGGCGATGTAGTTGCGGTACGGCACCGGCGGCGGCAAGCGCAGCTGCTCGCCGAGCAGGCAGGCCTGCAATTCGGCGCGCAACACATCCTGGGCCACGTGGTCCATGACCAGGTGGTGGAACAGCAAGGTGGCGGTGATACGCCCGCTGCTCGGGTCCTCGCGGTGCACCAGGCGCAGCAGCGGCGCGCGGGTCAGGTCCAGGCGCAAGCTGATCGGCTCATCCGCGGCCAGTTCCTGCACGGGCAACGTCGCCTGGCGCCATACCACCTGCACCGGCTGCGCCAGACCTTCCCAGTACAACGAAGAACGCAGGATGTCGTGCCGGGCGATCACCTGGTCCAGCGCCTGGCGCAATGCCTCCAACCGAGCCTGGTCGGCCACCGCGAAACGCGCCTGCAGCAGGTAGGGGTCGTCACCCTCGCTGGCCAGGTGGTGATAGAGGATCCCTGCCTGCAACGGCCCCAGCGGGTAGATATCTTGCACATTGGCGGCACCGCCAGGCACCTGGTCGACGATCCGCTCGATGTGCGACTGCTCCAGCGCCACCAACGGCAGCAAGTCCGGCGTGATGCGCCGGCAATCACTGCCGATGCGGTTGGCCGGCACCCGGCTCCCGCCATGCTGGCCCAGGGTCGCGGCCACCGCGGCCAGGGTCGGTTCGGCGAACAGCACGCGGATGTCCGCGTCCAGGCCCTCGGCGCGCAAGCGGGCGATCAGGGTCACGGCCAGCAACGAGTGGCCACCGAGCTCGAAGAAATGGTCCTGGCGCCCTACCCTCGGCACGTTGAGCAACTCGGCCCATAGCGCCGCCAGATGGCGCTCGGCCTCGCCTTGCGGCGCCTCGTAGGCACGGCTGAGCACCGCGTCGGCACCGGGGTCGGGTAGCCGCTGGCGGTCGAGCTTGCCATTGGCCGTCAATGGCATGGCCGGCAGTGCCACGTAGGCCGACGGCACCATGTAGTCCGGCAAGCGTGCCTGGGCATGCTTGCGCAATGCCGCCACGCCCGGCGCGCCATCGTCGGCCGTGAACCAGGCGACCAGGCGCTCGCCGCGCAGCAGCACCGCCACTTCGCGCACGTGCGGATGGCTGGCCAGGCAGGCCTCGATCTCGCCCAGCTCGATACGCAGACCGTGCAGTTTCACCTGGAAATCGTTGCGGCCAAGGAACTCCAGCTCGCCATCGGCGCGACGACGCACCAGGTCGCCGCTGCGATACAGGCGCTCATCGACCACGAACGGGCTGGCACCGAAACGTTCGGCCTCCAGCACCGGAAGGCCCAGATAGCCACGCGCCACGCCGACGCCGCCGATGTACAGCTCGCCCACCACGCCCCGCGGTACCGGCAGACCATGGCTGTCGAGCACATACAGGCGGGTGTTGGCGATCGGCCGACCGATCGGTGGCGCCCCTTCGGGCACGGGCTGCCGGGGCTCGAGGGTCCAGACGCTGCAGTCGACGGTGGCCTCGGTGGGGCCGTAGACGTTGTGCAGCCGCACCTGCGGCAGGCGCTCGCGCAACTGGCGCAGCAACGCCGAAGTCAGCTCGCCACCGCCACAGACCACATCGGTGAGGCTGTCGCAGGCCGCGCTGGCCTCCAGGGCGAGGAACTGCTGCAGCAGCGCGGGCACGAACTGCACCACGCTGACCCGCTGGCGCTGGATCAGCGCCGCCAGGTAGTCCGGGTCGCGCTGGCCATCCGGGCGCGCCAGCACCAGGCGCAGGCCGGCACACAACGGCCAGAACAGCTCCCAAACCGACGCATCGAAGCTCACCGGGGTCTTGTGCAGCAGCGCGCCTGCGGCGCTCGGGGCGATCAGCCGCGAACTCCAGTGCACCAGGTTGCACAGGCTGCGGTGCTCGACCATCACCCCTTTCGGCGTGCCGGTCGAGCCGGAGGTGTAGATCACGTAGGCCAGGTGGCGGGCGCCAAGGCCAGGTACCTGCGGATTGTCCGGCGACTGCTCGGTCCAGTCCGGCTGGTCGAGGTCCAGCCGCGCCACCGGGCTGTCGCTGAAGCGCCGGTTGCTGGCGGCATCCACCAGCAACGCCAGCGGCGCGCTGTCTTCGAGCATGTACGCCAGGCGCTCATCCGGGTAACCCGGATCCAGCGGCACATAGGCACCACCGGCCTTGAGCACCGCCAGCAGCCCGACCAGCAACCCTGGCCCCCGCGCCAGGCACACGGCGACCCGGCTGTCGGCGACCACACCCTGTTCGATCAGGCGGTGGGCCAAACGGTTGGCCGCCGCATTCAGTTCGGCGTAGGTCAGTTGCCCGTCCTCGGCCTGCACCGCGATGGCCTGCGGCGTACGCGCCACCTGCGCCTCGAACAGCGCGTGCAGCGGTTGCTGCAGGCCGCCGATCCGCTCGCTGGCATTGCAGGCCACCAGTTCCTGGCGACGCTCGGCGGCGCCGAGCAACTCGACCTTCGCCGGCACGGCCTGGTCGCTGCCCGCCATCGCCCACAGCAGTTGCTCCAGGTAACCCAGGTGCCGCTCGATGGTCGCCCGGTCGAACAGCGCGGTGGCGAACTCCAGGGCACCACCGTAGCCATCGGCGGTCTCGCCCAGGCTCAGGGTCAGGTCGAACTTGGCGAAGGTCTGCGCGCCGCCCAGCGCCTCCAGCTGCAACTCACCCAGGCGCAGGGCCTCGCCGGGCACGCCGTTCCACGCCAGCGATACCTGGTACAGCGGTGTGTGGGCCAGGCTGCGCGGCGGGTGCAAGCGTTCCACCACTTGTTCGAACGGCAGGTCCTGATGGTCCTGGGCCTGGCTCACGCAGGCCTTGACCCGGGCCAGCAGCGCGCCGACATCGGGGCTGCCGGCGGTATCGATGCGCAGCGCCAGGGAGTTGACGAACAAGCCGATCAGCCCCTCGACCTCGGCCTGCCGGCGGTTGGCCACCGGGGTGCCGATCACCACCTCGGCCTGGCCGGACAGGCGCGCCAGCAGCACCGCCCAGGCGCCGGCAAAAAGCATGAACGGAGTGCCCCCATGACGCAGGCACAGCGCCCGCAGGTCTTCGCTCAGGCGCCGGTCCAGGCGCACTTCGACGCGGTCGCCCAGGTAGTCCTGACGGGCCGGTCGCGGCCGGTCGGTGGGCAGGGTCAGCAGCACCGGCGCGCCGGCCAGGGCCTGGCTCCAGTAGTCGCCCTGGCGCTGCAAGA
The DNA here is from genome assembly GCF_001007005.1 of Pseudomonas sp. CCOS 191. Lineage (NCBI taxonomy): Bacteria > Pseudomonadati > Pseudomonadota > Gammaproteobacteria > Pseudomonadales > Pseudomonadaceae > Pseudomonas > Pseudomonas sp. CCOS 191. The sequence goes on along the minus strand of NZ_LN847264.1, from coordinate 2,709,780 downwards.
CGTCACCGCTCAGCCAGCGACGCTGCCACAGGGCATAGTCGCCATACTGGATCGCCAGCGTCGGCAACGGGTCGTCGCGGCCTTCGCTGAAGGCCTGGTACAACGCCGCCAGCTCCTGGGTGAACACCCCCATCGACCAGCCGTCGGCAACGATATGGTGCAAGGTCAGCAGCAGCACATGGTGCTCCGCCGCCAGACAAAGCAGGCGGCCGCGCACCGGCAGCTGATGCGCCAGGTCGAATGGCAGCAACGCCTCGGCCTGCATCAGCTCGGGCAACTGCTGCGCCGCGCCGCGCAGGTCATGCCAGGCCAGGGCGAAGCCGCCCCGTCCGGGCGCCACCCGCACCCGCGCCTCGGCGCCTGCCTGGGTGAAGTGGCTGCGCAGGCTCTCGTGGCGCTCGACGATGCGCTCCAGCGCCCGCTCCAGGGCGGCACGGTCCAGCGGGCCGCGCAAGGCCAGGCCCAGGGGAATATGGTAGGCGGCGCTGGCATCGTCCATCTGCGCCAGGAACCACAGCCGTTGCTGGGCGAACGACAGCGGCAGGGACTGCCCGCGCGGCGCCGGCTCGATGGCCGGCAGCACGTCGTGGCGATCCTCGGCCAAGGTCGCCGCCACCGCCAGCAGGCGGTCGTCGGCGAACAGCTCGCCCAGCGACAACTCCAGGCCTAGCCGTGTGCGCACCTGGCCGACCATGCGCATGGCCAGCAGCGAATGGCCGCCCAATTCGAAGAAGCGGTCCTGACGGCCTACCCGTTCCAACTGCAGGAGCTCGCCCCACAGCTCGGCCAGGGCGACCTCCAAGGCCCCAGCCGGGGCCTCGTAGGCCTGGCTGTCCGCTTCGCGCTCGGGTAACGGCAGGGCCTTGCGGTCGACCTTGCCATTGGCGGTCAACGGCCAGGCATCCAGCCGCACCCAGGCCGCCGGCACCATGTAGGCGGGCAGGCGCTGTTGCAGCGCGGCGCGCAGGGTACCCACCGGCTGCGCCTCGGCGCCGGCAATGTAGTAGGCCACCAGCCGCGGCTGCCCGGGCTGGTCCTCGCGGGCCAGCACCAGCGCTTCGGCGACACCCTCCAGGGCGAGCAACTGCGCCTCGATTTCGCCCAGTTCGATGCGCAGGCCGCGCACCTTCACCTGGTCGTCGTTGCGGCCCAGGTAGTCCAGGGTACCGTCGGCATTCCAGCGCGCCAGGTCGCCGGTGCGGTACATGCGTGCGCCGGGCACCTCGCTGAACGGATCGTCGAGGAAGCGCTCGGCGCTCAGCTCTGCGCGGTTCAGGTAGCCCCGCGCCACACCGGCGCCACCCACGTAGAGTTCGCCGGCCACACCGCTCGGCACCAGCTGCCGCGCATCATCCAGCAGATACACGCGGGCATTGGCGATCGGCCGGCCGATGTCCAGCACGCCGCCCGGCAGCACCAGGCCCGAGGTGGCGACCACGGTCGCCTCGGTAGGGCCGTAGTTGTTGACCACCACAAAGCCGGGGTCGCTGTTGAACTGACGCAGGCGGTCACCGCCGATCAGCAAGGTGCGCAGGGTCGGGTGGCGCAGCCCCTGGGCGAAGGCGTACTCGGCGACCGGGGTCGGCAGGAACGCCACCTTCAGGGGTTGCTCCAGCCACCAGGCCAGCAGACCGTCGAGCTGCTCGTTGCCCAACTGCGCCGGTGGCAAGTGCAGCACCGCGCCGGCGCACAGCGCCGGCCATACTTCCCAGGCCATGGCGTCGAAACCGAAGCCGGCGACACTGGCGGTGTGATCCCCGGCGCCGAGCTCGAAGGCCTTGCAGTGCCAGTGCACCAGGTTGGCCAGGGTGCGGTGCTCGACCATCACGCCCTTGGGCTGGCCGGTGGAGCCGGAGGTGTAGATCACGTAGGCCAGGTGGCTGGCCTGCAGGCCGGGGACCTCGGGGTTGTCCGTACGCTCCGGCCAGTGCGGCCTGTCCAGTGCCTGCGCCGCCACGCCCAGTCCTGCAAGACGCGGCAACAATGCCTGCTGCGCCAGCACCACCACCGGGGCGCTGTCCTCGAGCAGATAGCGCAGCCGCTCGTCCGGGTGCGCCGGGTCCACCGGCACGTAGGCGCCGCCGGCCTTGAGCACCGCCAGCAAGGCCACCAGGGTGTCGAGGCCTCGGCGGGCCACCACCGCCACCCGCTCGTCGGGGCCGACACCCTGCCCGACCAGGTAATGGGCCAGGGCGTTGGCGCGCTGGTTCAACTCGCCATAGGACAGGGTCATGTCGCCTTGGCTGGCGGCCAGTGCCTGCGGTGTGCGTGCCGCCTGGGTCTCGACCAGGCCATGCACGGTCTGCCCGTTCGGGAACGCCAGGGCACTGCGATTGAAGGTGTCCAGCAGGCGCTGGCGCTCGGCCTCGCCCACCAGTTCGACCTCGGCCAGCGGCGCCTGGTCATTGGCCAGCATGGCGCGCAGCATACTGTCGAAATAACCGGCGAAGCGGCGCACGGTGCTTTCATCGAACAGCGCTGTGGCGTACTCGAGGCTGCCGACCAGTGCCTCGCCCTGCTCGCCCATGCTCAGCGACAGGTCGAACTTGGCTACCTGGCCGACCTGTTCCACGCCTTCCAGCCGCAGCCCCGCCAGGGTCGGCGCGGCGCCCTCGGTGGCCAGCCAGTTGAGGGTGGTCTGGAACAACGGGGTATGGCCGAGGCTGCGCGCCGGCCGGGCGATCTCCACCACCTGTTCGAAGGGAAGGTCCTGGTGCGCCTGGGCGTCGAGCAGGCGCGCCTTGACCTGCGCCAGCAGGCGCTCGGTGCTTGGCGCGCCGGCGGTATCGATACGCAGGGCCAGGGTATTGACGAACAGGCCGACCAACGGCTCCAGTTCGGCGCGCCCGCGCCCGGCCACCGGGCAGCCCACCACCACCTCGGCCTGCCCGCAAAGCCGCGCCAGGGTGGCGGCCCAGGCGCCGAGCAGGACCATGTACAGGGTCACCTGGTGCCGTTGGGCCAGGGCCCGCAGGCCGGCCCCCAGGCGCGCATCCAGCTGCAGCGCCAAGCTGGCGCCGCTGAAATCCTGGCGCGCCGGTCGTGGCCGGTCGCTGGGCAGGCTCAGCAAGGTCGGCGCGCCGTCCAGTGCCTGGCGCCAATAGTCGGCCTGGCGTTGCAGTTGCTCACCGGCCAGCCAGCGCCGCTGCCACACGGCGTAGTCGGCGTACTGGATGGCCAGCGCCGGCAACGGGTCGTCCTTGCCCTCGCGCAGCGCCGGATACAGCGCGCTCAATTCGCGGGTCAGCACGCCGAGGGACCAGCCATCGGCGACGATATGGTGCACGGTGAGGAGCAGCACATGGTGCCCCTCACCCAGGCGCAGCAGGCTGGCCCGCAGCAACGGCCCCGTCGTCAGGTCGAAGGGCGCGGCGGCCTCGTCACGCAGGTGCCCGGCCAATGCCTGCGGCGCCAGCGTCCGGCGCTGCAGCCAGCCGGATTGCGGGGTCGCGGCGATGATCACCTCGGCACTGTCGCCGCAGGGCACGAAGCGACTGCGCAGGCTCTCATGGCGTGCGACGATGCGCAGCAAGGCGGCCTCCAGCGCATCGGCATCCAGTGCGCCGCGCAGGCCCAGCGCCAGCGGCACATTGTAGGCCTGGCTGCCGCCTTCCAGTTGCGCGAGGAACCACAGGCGCTGCTGGGCAAACGACAGCGGCAAGGGTTGCTCACGGGACACCGCGACCAGCGCTGGCAGCTCGCTGCGCCCGGCGCCGGCCAGCACCTGGGCCACCGCCGCCAGCTCGGGATTGGCGAACAGGTCGGCCAGGGCCAGTTCCACGCCGAGGCGCAAGCGCACCTGGGAAACCATGCGCATGGCCAGCAGCGAATGCCCGCCCAGCGAGAAGAAGTGGTCATGCCGACCAACCCGCTCCACGTGCAGCAGCTCGCCCCACACCTGGGCCAGGGCCGATTCCAGCTCACCCTCGGGGGCCACGTAGGTACGCTCGAACAGGGCCGAGCGTTCCGGCGCTGGCAGCGCACGGCGGTCGAGCTTGCCGTTGGCGGTCAGGGGCAGTGCGTCCAGCGACACATACGCCACCGGCACCATGTACTCCGGCAGATGGGCCAGCAACTGCCCGCGCAGCTGCTCAGGCTGGGCCGGCTCCAGGCCCGCCTGGGCGGTGAAGTAGGCCACCAGCCGCGGTTGGCCGGGCTGGTCCTCGCGGGCCACCACCACCGCCTCGCCGATGCCCGGGAGGCCGTTCAGGCGGCTTTCGATCTCGCCCAGCTCGATGCGCACGCCGCGAATCTTCACCTGGTCGTCGTTGCGGCCCAGGTAATCGAGGGTGCCGTCGGCCAGCCACCGCACCAGGTCGCCGGTGCGGTACATGCGTGCACCGGGTGTCGCGCTGAACGGGTCGTCGAGGAAGCGTTCGCGGGTCAGTTGCGCGCGGTCCAGGTAGCCACGGGCGACCCCGGCGCCGCCGATGTAGAGCTCGCCGGGCACACCCAGGGGCACGGGCTGCAGGTACGCATCGAGCACGTACAGGCGGGCGTTGTCCACGGCGCCGCCGATGTGCAGGGCGCCGCCCGCCTCCACCACGCCGGAGCTGGCTACCACGGTGGTCTCGGTGGGGCCGTAGTTGTTGACCACGGCGAAGGTCTGGGTGCGGTTGAACTGGCGCAGGCGATCGCCGCCGATCAGCAAGGTACGCAGGGTCGGGTGCTCGAGCTGGTGGCTGAAGGCATACTCGGCCACCGGCGTGGGCAGGAAACTGACATCCAGCGGCTGGGCGCGCCACCAGGCCAGCAGCGCGTCGAGGTCTTCGTGGCCTTCGCTGGACGGGGCCAGGTGCAGGGTCGCCCCCGCGCACAGCGCCGGCCAGACTTCCCAGGCCATGGCGTCGAAGCCGAAGCCGGCCAGGCTCGAGGTGTGGCGCCCCTGGCACAGGTCGAACGCGCGGCAGTGCCAGTCCACCAGGTTGTTCAGGTTGCGGTGTTCGACCATCACCCCCTTGGGCTGGCCGGTGGAGCCTGAGGTATAGATCACATAGGCCAGGTGCGCCGGGCCCAGGCCGCTCACCTGGGGATCGTCGTGGCGCGCTGGCCAGTCCGGCAGGTCGAGTGCCAGCACCGGCGTCGCGCGCGTGCCCAGGCGACCGCGCAGCGCCTGCTGGGTCAGCACGGCCACTGGCGCGCTGTCATCCAGCAGGTAGCGCACGCGCTCGTCGGGGTGTGCCGGGTCCACCGGCACGTAGGCGGCGCCGGCCTTGAGCACCGCGAGCAGGCCGACCAAGGTGTCCAGCCCGCGCCGGGCGAACACCGCCACCCGGTCGTCGGGGCGCACGCCCAGGCCGATCAGCTGATGGGCCAGGGCGTTGGCGAGCTGATTCAACTGCTGGTAGCTCAGCGACTGGTCGTCACAGGTGGCGGCAAGGGCCTGCGGATGGGCCTGGGCCACGGCTTCGATACGCTGGTGCAACGGCCCATGAGCATCCGTGGCGCCAGGGGTCTGGTTGAAGGTTTGCAGGATGTGCTCGCGCTCTTCGTCCGGCAGCATCGGCAACGCGCGGACTACAACCGCGGATGCCTGGTTCAAGGCTGCAAGCAGGCTGCGCAGGGTCTGCTGCAGATAGGCGCAGACGCGTTGCGCCGGCACTTCTGGGCTGGCCAGCAAGGTCAGGCGGAAGGCTTCGCCGAAGTCGTCGACGCTCAAGGTCAGCGGGTAGTTGGTGGCCTCGGCGGCATGCACGATCTCGATACCTGCCCAGCCTGCCCGGCGCACCGCCTCGGAGCCTGAGGGCGCGCTGTGGCGATAGTTGAGCAAGGCGTTGAACAGCGGGGTCGGCGCCGCCACGCCGCTGCAGCGCTGGGCCAGGGCCAGGGGCGCATGCTCGTGGCGCATCAGTGTGCTCAGACGCTGGTGGGTGGCCTTGATCGCCGTGGCCAGGTCGGCGGCATCCAGGTCGACCCGCAGCGGCAAGGTATTGATGAAGATGCCCAGCGCCCGGTCGGTGGCCTCGGCGCCTTGCAGGCGCCCCATCAGCACGGTGCCGAACACCACCTGTTCGCGCCCGGTCAGGCCACCCAGCACCCGCGCCCAGGCCAGGTGGAACAGGCTGGCGACGCTCACCCCCTGGCTGCGCGCCTGGCTGCGCAGGTCGCGGCACAACGCCAGGTCGAGATCCAGGGCGTGCTCGTTCAGCGCCGCGCCGTCGCCCTGCACATCGCCCAGGCCATAGGCCAGGGTCGGCCCGTCGACACCACCGAGCATGTCGCGGAAGAACGCCTCGTGTTCGGCCTCGCTCACGCCCAGCAGGGCCTGGGCCACGTGGTTGCGAAACGGCACCGGCCGGCCCAGATGGGCACTCTCGCCGAGCAGGAAGGCGAGCATCTCGTGGCGCACCACTTCCAGGGCGCTGTGGTCCATGGCCACGTGGTGGAACTGCAGGGTGGCGTGGACCTGCCCGCCGGGCTCCGGCGCCTGGCACTGCAGGCGGATCAGCGGGGCCTGGGTCAGGTCGAAGCCGGTGTCGGGCAACGCGCCGGGAGCCAGTTGCACGACACGCAGCCGGGCCTTGCGCCAGACCACCTGCAGCGGGGTTTCCAGGGTCTTCCAGTGCACCGAGGTGCGCAGGATGTCGTGGCGTTCGATCACCCCTTGCAGCGCCTGGGCGAAGGCCTCGACCCGGCTGCTGTCGGCAAACACGAAGCGCGCCTGCATCACATAGGGATCATGCTCGCCGGCACTGGCGTGGTGGAACAGCATGCCCTGTTGCAGCGGCACCAGCGGGTAGATGTCCTGCACGTTGGCCGCCCCGCCGGGGATGGCCGCGACCAGCTGGTCGAGACTGTCCTGGTCGAGTTCGGCCAGGCTGAGCATGGCGCAGGTGATGCGCTCGCAATTGGCGGGGATGCGGTTTTCCGGCACTTCGACGCTACCCTGGCGCGCCGCCACGTATTCGCCGCGCTCCAGCAGGGCGACCAGCGCCGGCTTGTGCTCGCGCAAGCGTGCCACCAGGGCCGCGTCGGTCAAGGCCTGGCGATTGCCCTGGACCACCAGCTGGCCATCCTTGAGGGCCAGCTGGACATTGTTGGCGGTCAGTGTCGCCAGTAGTTCGTTGATGCTCACAGGACGATCTCCATTCTGTCTGTGATGGCGGCATAGCCTGCCAGCGTCGGGTGTTCGAACAGGCTGCGCACGTCGGCCTCCAGGCCCGCTTCGCGCAGGCGCGAGGTGAGGGTCACCGCCAGCAGCGAGTGGCCGCCCAGTTCGAAGAAGTTGTCATGGCGCCCTACCCGCTCCACGCCCAGCAGCTCACTCCAGATCCGCGCCAGCAGCTGTTCGGTGTCGCCGGCTGGCGCCTCGTAGTCGCGGGTCGGCAGGTCAACTGCCGGCAGGGCCTTGCGGTCGAGCTTGCCGTTGGCGGTCAGCGGCAGGGCCGGCAGCGGAATGAACAGTGCGGGCACCATGTATTCCGGCAGCTGGCCGAGCAACGCTTCGCGCAAGGCCTCGGCCGGCGGCACGTCGCCGGTGACATAGGCCACCAGGCGCGGGCCGGCCGGCTGGGCGTCGTGCACCAGCACCACGGCTTCGCGCACCCCGGCTACACAGGTGAGGCAGGCTTCGATCTCACCCGGTTCGATACGCAGGCCGCGCAGCTTGATCTGGTGGTCGGTGCGGCCGAGGAACTCCAGCACGCCGTCCTGGCGCTGGCGTACCAGGTCGCCGCTGCGGTACAGACGCTCACCGTCAACGAACGGGCTGGCGATGAAACGCTCGGCCTGTTGCTCCGGCAAGCCCAGGTAGCCCCGCGTCACCCCGGCTCCGCCGATGTGCAACTGACCGGCCACACCGAACGGCACGGGCTGGTCGTGGGCGTCGAGGACGTACAAGCGGGTGTTGTCGATCGGCCGGCCGATCGGCAATGCGCCCGCCGGCAGCGGATCTCGCGCTTCCAAGGTCCAGACGCTGCAATCCACCGTGGTCTCGGTGGGGCCATAGACGTTGTGCAGGCGCACCTGCGGCAAGCGCTCGCGTACCTGGCGGGCCAGGGCTTCGGTGAGCTCGCCACCACCGCAGACGATGTCGGTGAGGCTGGCGCAGGCGGCACTGGCGTTCTCGTCGAGGAACTGCTGCAGCAAGGCCGGCACGAACTGCACTACGTTCACCTGCTGCCGTTCGATCAGCTCCACCAGGTACTGCGGATCGCGCTGGCCATCCGGGCGCGCCAGCACCAGGCGCAACCCGCTGCACAGCGGCCAGAACAGCTCCCACACCGAAGCGTCGAAGCTCACCGGGGTCTTGTGCAGCACCGCGCCTTCGCTCGGGAACAGCCCGGCGCTCCAGTGCACCAGGTTGACCACGTTGCGGTGCTCGACCATCACCCCCTTGGGCACGCCAGTAGAGCCGGAGGTGTAGATCACATAGGCCAGGTGCTGCGAGGTCAGGCCAGGCACCTGCGGATTGCTGTCCGGCAGGTCGCCCCAAGTCGGCTGATCGAGGTCGACCAACGTCGCCGACGAACCCACCAGGGCCCGGGTGGCCTGTTGCACCAGCAATGCCCGCGGCTGGCTGTCGGCGAGCATGTGGCCGAGGCGCTCGGCCGGATAGTCCGGGTCGAGCGGCACATAGGCGCCACCGGCCTTGAGGATCGCCAGCAGGCCGACCAGCAGCGGCAGGCCGCGCTCGACGCAGATCGCCACCCGGTCGTCGGGCTGCACGCCCAGTGCGATCAGGTGATGGGCCAGGCGGTTGGCCTCGGCATTGAGCTGGATATAACTCAGCTCACCCTGCTCCGCGCAGATGGCCACGGCCTCGGGCGTACGCAGGGCCTGGGCCTCGAACAGCGCCTGGAGGGTCTGGGTCAGGTCGTGAGGCCGCGCCGTACGGTTGCAGTCGTGCAGTAGCTGACGGCGCTCATCGAGCGACAGCACCGGCAGTTGTAGCAACGCCTGGCGTGGCTCGCGTGGCAGCGCTTCGACCATGGCCTGCAGCACCTGCTGCAGCTGCTCGCAGACCCGCGCGGCGCCGACCGCCGCCGGGGCCAGGGCTACCAGACGGAAGCTTGCACCGATGTCGTCCACGCTCAGGCTCAGCGGATAGTTGCTGCGCTCGTTGCTTTGCAGGGTCTCGATACCCTGCAGCGCCAAGCGCTGGGCCTCGTCCGCCTGGCTGCCGTGACGGTAGTTGAGCATCGCGCTGAACAGTGGCGCCGGCGCCGGCACGCCGCTGCAGCGCTGGGCCAGGGCCAGCGAAGCATGTTCGTGGGCGAGCAAGGCGCTGAGGCGCTGTTGGGTCTGATGCACCGCTTCCTGCAGGGTCGCGGCCTGCAGGTCCAGGCGCAGCGGCAAGGTGTTGATGAACATGCCCAAGGCCTGTTCGGCGCCTTCGCCAGCTTCCAGCCGGCCCAGCAGCACGGTGCCGAACACCACGCTGTCGCGGCCGCTGGTAGCGGTCAGCAGACGGCCGTAGGCCAGGTGGAACAGGCTGGCGACGCTGACGCCCAACTGCCGGGCCTGTTGCCGCAGGTCTGCGCACAGGGTCTCGTCCAGCCACAGCTGGGCCTCCTCGATAGCCTGGCCATCGACCTGCACGTCGGCCAGGCCGTAAGGCAAGGTCGGCTCGTCGATATCGCCCAGTTGCTCGCGGAAGAACGCCTCGTGCTCGGCCTGGCTGACGCCCAGGCGCGCCTGGGCCACGTAGTTGCGGTACGGCGCGCCCTGCTCGGCGGGCACCGCCGCGCCCTGCAGGTAACCGACCAGCTCGCGGCCCAGTACATCCAGGGCGGTATGGTCGAGGACGATATGGTGGAACTGCAACGCGGCCAGCAACCCTGGACCTTGCGGGTCCGGCCAGTGGTACAGACGCACCAACGGGGCCTGTTCCAGGGCCAGGGCGTGCGGCACCGCGGCTTCATCCGCCACCTCGAAGACCGCCAGAGCGGCCTGGCGCCACACCACCTGCACCGCCTGCGGTAGGCCGTCCCACAGTACCGAGGTGCGCAGCACGTCGTGGCGGGCGATCACCTTGCCCAGGGCATCGACGAAGGCGTGCAGGCGTTCTTGGCTGGCGAACGCCATGCGCGAGGCCAGCACGTAGGGGTCGTGCTCCGGCGAGCTGAGGTGGTGATAGAGGATGCCTTCCTGCAACGGCGCCAGCGGGTAGATGTCCTGCACGTTGGCCGCGCCGCCCGGCACCGTGGCGACGATGCGTTCGATGGCGGCAGGTTCCAGCTCCACCAGAGGCAGCATGTCCGGGGTGATCCGGGTGCAGCCGGCCGGAATCCGGTTGGCCGGGACCTCGACCTGACGGCCCTGGCCCAGGGTCGCCGCCAGCGCCGCCACCGTCGGCTGGCCGAACAGGGTGCGCACGTCGGCCTGCAGGCCGGCCTGGCGCAGGCGCGCGGTGAGGCTCACCGCCAGCAGCGAGTGGCCGCCGAGTTCGAAGAAGTTGTCGTGGCGACCAACCTGCTCGATACCCAGCACTTCGGCCCAGATCGCGGCTATTGCCATCTCGGAAGCACCGCTCGGCGCGACATAGGCTTGGCGAACCAGGGCCGAGGGATCGGGATCCGGCAGCGCCTTGCGATCCAGCTTGCCGTGGCTGGTCAGTGGCAGCGCGTCCAGGCGCACCAAGGCTTGCGGCAGCAGATGCGCCGGCAGGCTGGCCTGCAAGCCCTCGCGCAGGCGCTCGATATCGACCGTTGCCGCTTCGGTAAACCACGCCAGCAGGCGCTCGTCGCGCACCAGCACCACGGCATCGGCGATGCCCGGCTGGGCCTTGAGCGCGGCCTCGATCTCGCCCAGTTCGACCCGCACGCCGCGGATCTTCACCTGGTCGTCGTTGCGCCCCTGGTAGTCCAGGGTACCGTCGGCGTTCCAGCGCACCAGGTCGCCGGTGCGGTACATCCGGCCAGCGGCGAACGGGTCGTCGAGGAAACGCTCGGCGGTAAGGTCGGGGCGGTTGAAGTAGCCACGAGCGACCTGCGCTCCACCGATGTACAGCTCGCCGGTCACGCCGACCGGCACCGGTTGGAGCTGCGCATCCAGCACATAGACACGGGTGTTGGCGGTCGGCTTGCCGATATGCAGCGCGCCACCCGGCTGAAGTTGACCGGACGTCGCGACCACCGTGGTCTCGGTCGGGCCGTAGTTGTTGACCAGCACGAAGCCCGGATCGCGGTCGAACTGGCGCAAACGGTCGCCGCCCACCAGCAAGGTGCGCAGGGTCGGGTGCTGGCGTTCGCGGCGCAGCGCCTGCTCGGCCACCGGGGTCGGCAGGAAGCTGACATCCAGCGGCTGCTCCAGCCACCAGTCGAGCAGTTCGTCCACGTGCTCGCCGCCAATCTGCACCGGCGGCAGGTGCAGCACCGCCCCGGCGCACAGCGCCGGCCAGGCCTCCCAGGCCATGGCGTCGAAGCCGAAGCCGGCGACGCTGGAGGTGTGGCTGCCGGCGCCCAGGTCGAAGGCCTGGCAATGCCAGTGGACCAGGTTGGCCAGGGTACTGTGCTCGACCATCACCCCCTTGGGTTGGCCGGTGGAACCGGAGGTGTAGATCACATAGGCCAGTTGATTCTCGTCCAGGCCCTGAACAACCGGATTGTCATCGGCTTGGTCCAGCCACTCATCGCTGTACAGTGCGACCTTGGCCACCTCGCCCACCAGCGACTCAGTGCTCGATTCGACCAGCACCAGCGTCGGCGTACTGTCACTGAGCAGATAGGCAATACGCTCCGCCGGATAGCCCGGATCGACCGGCACATAGGCCGCGCCGGCCTTGAGCACGGCGAGCATCGCCACCAGCCGTTGCGGGCCACGCTCCAGGCACAGTGCCACGCGGTCGCCCAGCATCACGCCACGCTCGATCAGGTGATGAGCCAGGCGGTTGGCGCGCTGGTTCAGTTCGCCATAGCCCAGGCGCTGCTCGCCCTGCACCACGGCCAACGCCTCGGGTGCCTGGGCCTCGACCAGCCCATGCACGGTGTGCCCTTGCGGGTAGCTTACAGCCGTGGCATTGAAGCCTTCGAGCACTTGGACCTGCGCTGTGTGATCGAGGATGGGCAATGTGTCGACCTGCACCGCGCCACCTTGCTCCAACGCCAGGATCAGCCCGGCCACAGCCGCGTTCATCCAGCCCGCGACCCGCTCGGCGCCGATCCCCAACAGGGCCAGCACGCTCAGGGTGAAGCCTTCGCCGTGGTCGTCCACGCTCAGGGTAAGTGGGTAGTTGCTGCGTTCCTCGCCGCCCAACTGGTGCATACCCTGGAAGCTGTCGCCAGCTGCTGCGGCGACATCAACCGGGCTGTGACGGTAGTTGAGCAAGGCGCTAAACAGTGGCGACGAAGCCGCCACCCCACTGCAACGCTGGGCCAGCGCCAGTGATGCATGTTCGTGGCCAAGCAGCGCCGACAGCCGCTGGTGGGTGAGCCGTACCGCGTCACTGGTCGCCTTGGCCGTGTCGATGCGCAACGGCAAGGTATTGATGAACACGCCCAACGCACGGTCGGCGCCCTCGCCGCCCTGCAGGCGGCCCATCAGCACGGTGCCGAACACCACGTCGTGACGCCCCGCCAGCACGCCCACCACCCGGGCCCAGGCCAGGTGCATCAGGCTCGCGGCGCTGACACCCTGCGCCCGCGCCTGTTCGCGCACCCGGCGCGACAAGGCCAGGTCCAGTGGCAGGCGGGCTCCCTCGATATCACGCCCGTCGCCCTGTACATCGGCCAGGCCCATGGGCAGGATCGGCTCCTCGACATCACCGAGCATGCCACGGAAGAACGCCTCGTGCCCCGCCTCGGCGGCGCCCAGGCGCACCTGGGCCACGTAGGTGCGGTACGGCACGGGTGCGCTCAGCAGGTGCTGGCGCCCGGACAGCAACGCCTGCATTTCATGGACAATGACCTCCATCGCCGTGTGGTCCAGGGCCAGGTGATGGAAGTGCAGCACCGCGACCACGCGCTGCCCGGCTGGGTCCATGGCGTAGGTCAGGCGCAGCAGTGGCGCCTGGGTCAGGTCCAGGCGCTGCGAGCGTGCGTCGAAATGATCGTGCAGGCGCTCGATCACCGCCTCCTCGCCCAGCCCAGTGACTTCGTGCACGTCCAGGCGGGCTTGGCGCCAGACCACCTGCACCGGCTCCGCCAAACCTTCCCAGACCACCGAAGTGCGCAGGATATCGTGGCGGTCGATGACCTGCTGCAAGGCACCGGCACAGGCTTGCAGCCGTTCCAGGCTGTCGAAGGCCAGGCGGGTCTGCAGCAGATAGGGGTCACCCTGCTCCGCGCTCAGGTGGTGATAGAGGATGCCTTCCTGCAACGGCGCCAGCGGGTAGATTTCCTGCACGTTGGCGGCGCCGCCCGGCACGCCGGCGACGATGCGGTCGATGCTGGCCTGGTCCAGTTCGATCAGGCTGAGCATCTCTGGCGTGATCCGGGTCGCATCGTGAGGGACGCGGTTCTCGGGTACGGCCACCTCTCGTCCAGAACCCACCGCCGCCGCCAGCGCGGCCAGGGTCGGCTGCGCGAACAGCACGCGCACGTCGGCAGCCAGCCCGGCCTTGCGCATGCGCTCGACCAGGCTCACCGCCAGCAGCGAGTGGCCGCCCAGTTCGAAGAAGTGATCATGGCGACCGACCTGCTCGACCTTGAGCACCTCGGCCCAGATCGCGGCCAGTGCCGTCTCCACCTCGCCCTGCGGCGCCTCGAAGGCGCGGCTGACCACGGCCTCGCTGCCTGGCTGCGGCAGCGCACGACGGTCGAGTTTGCCGTTGGCCGTCAGGGGCAGCGCATCCAGACGTACATAAGCCGACGGCAGCATGTAGTCCGGCAGCACGCCTTGCAGACGCTCGTGCAGTTCGCCGATCGCCGCAACGTCACCGGTGAAGTACGCCACCAGGCGTTTGTCTCCCGGCGCGTCCTCACGCACGATCACCGCCGCGTCGCGCACGCCCGGGCATTCGCCCAGGCGCGCCTCGATTTCGCCCAGTTCGATGCGGAAACCGCGCAGCTTGATCTGCTGGTCGGCACGGCCCAGGTAACGCAGGGTGCCGTCGGCCTGCCAACTGACCAGGTCGCCACTGCGGTACATGGTGCCGCCGTTGAACGGATCGGGCAGGAAGCGCTCGGCCGTCAGCTCTGGCTGACCCAGGTAACCCAGGGCCACGCCGTCGCCGGCGATGTACAACTCGCCCAGCGCCCCCACCGGCAGCAGTTGCTGGCGGGCATCGAGCACGTAGCAGCGGCTGTTGCCGATCGGTTTGCCAATCGGGATGCTGCCCTCGCCCACCTCGGTGATTTCGTGGGTGGTGCTGAAGGTGGTGGCCTCGGTCGGGCCGTAGCCATTGAGCAGGTGTTGCGGCGCGCCGTCACGCAGTACCCGGGCGATCACCGCCGGGTCCAGCACATCGCCGCCGACCATCAGGTAGCGGAGTTTGCGCAACGCCGGCAGCAAGTCATCGGCGAACTGGTGGAACAGGCCGGCGGTCAGCCACAGCACGGTGACGCCCTGCTCCAGCAGCACCTCGCGCAGGCCCTGGCGCGACAGCACCTGATCCTGGTCGATCACCACCACCGCGCCGCCGTTGAGCAGCGGCGCCCAGACTTCCAGGGTGCTGGCGTCGAACGCCGGGTTGGAGGCGAAGGCCACCCGGTCCTGGCTATCGAAGTTGGCAAAGCCGTTGTTGACCACCAGGCGCACGATGGCCCGGTGCGGCACCTGCACGCCCTTCGGTGTGCCGGTGGAGCCGGAGGTGTACATGATGTACGCCGCACTGTCGGCATCCACCTCCAGCCCTAGCGGCGCATCGGCATAGTCGCTCAGGTCGAGCCGGTCGAGTTCGACCCGGCGCGCCCCCGCCACTTCGGGCTGATCGCTGTGGGTCAGCAGCAACGCCGCCCCGCTGTCACCGACCATGAACGCTTGGCGCTCGGCCGGGGCATTGCCGTCCAGCGGCACGTACACTGCCGCGCACTTGCTCACCGCCAGTTGCGCCGCCAACAGGTCGAAGGAGCGTGGCAGCAACAAGGCCACGCAATCACCGGCATGCACGCCCAGTTCCAGCAGATACCCGGCCAGCCGATTGGCCTGCCGGTCGAGGGCCTGGTAACTCCAGCGCCTTGTGCCATGGGCCACCGCCAGCGCATCCGGGCTGGCCTTGGCCTGCGCCTCGAACAACACATGCACGGGCAGATCACGCGGGTAGTCGCGCCCGGTGGCGTTGAATTGGCGCAACACCCGCTCGCGCTCGGCTGCCGGCAAGCCATGCAGCCGGCTCAGTGGCGTTGCCGGCGTATGCGCCAATGCTTCGACCAAGCGGGCCAGGGCCTCCTGCAACAGCTGGCAGACCAAGCCGCCGTCCACGGCCGACACCGCTTGCACGGTCAGGGCGAAGCCATCCCCCAGGTCGTCGACGCTGACCACCAGCGGGTAGTTGCTGCGCTCATGGGCGGCCAGCAGTTCGATCCCCTGCCAGGCCTGGGCCTGCTCCGTGCCGCCAGCCGCGCTGTGGCGGTAGTTCAGCAGGCTGGTGAACAGTGCCTGTGAGGCCGGAACGCCGCTGCAGCGCTGGGCCAGGGCCAGGGAGGCCTGTTCATGGGCCAGCAGGCGCGCCAGGCGCTGGTGGGTCAGGCGCACGCCTGCGACCACGTCCATGTCGCCCACGCTGACCCGCAACGGCAGGGTGTTGATGAACATGCCCAGCGCCCGTTCGGCACCCTCGCCGCCTTGCAGGCGGCCGAGCAGCACGGTGCCGAACACCACCTCCTCACGGCCGGACAACTGCGCCAGCACCTGCCCCCAGGCCTGGTGCACCAGGCTGGCGACACTGATCCCCAGCGCCCGCGCCTGACCGCGCAAGCGTTGCGCCAGGCTGTCGTCCAGGTACTGGCGATGGTCGAGCACATGACTGCCATCGCCCAGCGCGTCACGCAGGCCGAAAACCTCGGTCGGCGCATCGATATCGCCCAGCAGTTGGCGGAACATCGCCTCCTGCGCCTGACTGTCGTCGCGCAGTCGCGCATGAGCCACATAGTTGCGGTACGGCACGCTGTCGCCCTGAGGCTCGCGGCCCAGCAGCACATCGCCGACCTCCGCCACCAGCAGCTCCATGGCGGCGTGGTCGAGGAGGATATGGTGCAGCAGCAGGGTCGCCTGCAGGCGACCCTGCTCCACACTGCTGCTCAGGTGCATCAGGGGTGCGCGCCCCAGGTCCAGGCGCACGCTGTCCAGTGCCGGCCGGATGTCCAGGCGCGCTTCGCGCCAGACCACCTGCACGGCCTCATCGAGCCCCTGCCAGTGCACGCTGGTGCGCAGGATGTCGTGACGGGCAATGACCTGGTTCAGCGCGGCGACGAAGGCGTCCAGCTCGGCCTGGCCGGCGAAGGCGAAGCCCAGTTGCAGCACATAGGGGTCGACCTCGGCGCTGGCCAGGTGGTGGTAGAGAATGCCCTGCTGCAACGGCGCCAGGGCATAGAGGTCCTGGACATTCGCCGCGCCGCCGGGGATCTGCCGCACGACCTGGTCGAGCGCCGCCTGGTCCAGTTTCGCCAGTGGCAGCATATCGACGGTGATGCGCTGGCAGTCGGCCGGGATGCGATTGGCCGGCACCTCCACCATCACTTCGCCGCCCACAGCCGCCGCCAGCGCCGCCAGGGTCGGCTGGCCGAACAGCACCCGCACATCCGCCGCGAGGCCCGCCTGGCGCATGCGCGCGGTCAGGGTCACGGCCAGCAGCGAATGGCCGCCGAGCTCGAAGAAGTTGTCGTGGCGACCGACCTGTTCGACACCCAGCAACTCACGCCAGAGTTGCGCCAACAGCGTCTCGACCCCGCCTTGCGGCGCCTCGTAGACCTGCTGCGTCGCCTCTGGCTGCGGCAGCGCCTTGCGGTCCAGCTTGCCGTTGGGGCTCAGCGGCAGCGCCTCGAGGTAGGTGAACGAGGCTGGCACCATGAACTCCGGCAATTGGCCGAGCAGTGCCGCGCGCAAAGCCTCCGGCGCCTGCCGGGCACCGGTGTAGTAGGCCAGCAGGCGCTGCTCGCGGGCCAGTACCACCGCCTCCTTGACCCCTTCGACGCGGGTCAGGCAGGCCTGGATCTCGCCTAGTTCGATGCGCAGGCCGCGCAGCTTCACCTGGTCGTCGTTGCGCCCCAGGTACTCCAGGTTGCCGTCGGGCAGATGCCGGGCCAGGTCGCCCGTGCGGTACAGGCGACCACCGGCCTGGCTGGCGAACGGATCGTCAAGGAAGCGTTCGGCCGTCAGTTGCTCGCGGTTGAGGTAGCCACGCGCCACCTGCACGCCGCCGATGTACAGCTCGCCGGCCACGCCCCGCGGCACGGGCTGGCCGTGGGCATCGAGCACGTACAGCGTGGTATTGGCGATCGGCTTGCCGATCGGCGTATTGTCCGGCGCCGTCACACAGTGCCAAGCGCTGACGTCCACCGCCGCTTCGGTCGGGCCGTAAAGGTTGTGCAGCTCGACCGTCGGCAGCTGTGCCTGGAAGCGCCGCACCAGGCTACCCGGCAAGGCTTCGCCGCTGCACAGCACGCGCTTGAGGCGGTGCGGCAGGACATCGCCATGGGCGAGGAACACATCGAGCATCGACGGCACGAAGTGCAAGGTGCTGACCTGCTCGGCGCGGATCACCTCGCGCAGGTACTCGGGGTCGCGGTGCCCGCCAGGGCGCGCCATCACCAGCCGTGCCCCGGTCTGCAGCGGCCAGAGGAACTCCCACACCGACACGTCGAAGCTGAACGGGGTCTTCTGCAGTACCACGTCGTCGGCACCCAGGCGATAGGCGTCCTGCATCCACAGCAGGCGGTTGACCACCGCGGCGTGCTCGTTCATCACCCCCTTGGGCAGGCCGGTGGAACCGGAGGTGTAGATCACGTAGGCCAGGTGGCGCGGGGTCAACCCTGCCACCTGCGGCGCCTGTGCCGGTTGCTCCAGCCAGGTCGGCAGGTCGAGGTCGATCACCGGCACCGCGCTGGCCTGCGGCACATGGCGTGTGGCGGCGTGCACCAGCACCGCCAGCGGGGCGCTGTCGCCAAGCATGTGGCGGATGCGCTCGGCCGGGTACTCCGGGTCCACCGGCACATAGGCGCCGCCGGCCTTGAGGATGGCCAGCAGGCCGACCACCATCGCCAGGCCCCGCTCGACGCAGATCGCCACCCGGTCGTCAGGCTTTACGCCCAGGGCGATCAGGTGATGGGCCAGGCGGTTGGCCTGGTCATCCAGCTGGCGATAGCTCAGTTCGCCCTCCTCTGCCTTTACCGCCACGGCATCAGGGGTGCGCCGCACCTGGGCCTCGATCATCCCGTGCAGGGTCTGGTCGAGGAGGTAGGCCTGGATAGTGTCGTTGAAATCGCCCAGCACCTGACGCCGTTCATCGGCGCTCAGCACGGGCAGGCGCTCCAGTTGCTCCTCGGGGTGCTGTTCAAGCGCCAGCAGCAGACCGTCGAGCACCTGCAGCATCTGCGCGCAGACTCTTTGCGCGCCGACCTGGGCAGACACCTGCACGCCCAGGCGCAGGCCGTCGCCGAAATCATCCACGTTAAGGCTCAGCGGATAGTTGGTGCGCCCCTCGCTGCCCAGCGCCTCGATACCTTCCCAGGCTTGCGCCTGCGGCGCGGCCCGGCTGCTCTGGCGGTAGTTGAGCAAGGCGCTGAACAGCGGCAGCGGCGCCGCCACCTGGCTGCAGCGCTGGGCCAGGGCCAGCGAGGCGTGCTCGTGGAGCAGCAGCGCCGAAAGCTCGCGGTGCGTGGCCAGCACGCCTTCGCGCACGCCGAGCCCACCCAGGTCGACCCGCAGCGGCAAGGTGTTGATGAACATGCCCAGCGCCCGTTCGCTGCCCTCGCCGCCCTGCAGACGGCCCAACAGCACGGTACCGAACACCACCTGGTCCTTGGCGCAGGCACTGCCCAGCAGGCGCGCCCAGGCCAGGTGCACCAGGCTCGCGGTGCTCACCCCCAGCTGGCGGGCCTGGGCACGCAAGCGGCCATAGCGGGCCCCCTCGAACTCGACCTCGGCCTCATCGAGGGCCAGCCCCTCGCCTTGCACCTCGCGCAGGCCGAACGGCAGGCTCGGCTCGTCGATATCGCCCAGGCGGGCGCGGAAGAACGCTTCATGCTCGGCCTCGCTGACGCCCTGGCGCGCCTGCACCACATAGTTGCGGTACGGCACCGACGGCGGCAGCGGCTCGTCGTGGCCCGACAGATAGCCGCGCAGCTCGGCCTGCACCGCCTGCATGGCGATATGGTCGAGCACGATATGGTGGAACTGCAGCACCGCCTCGATCCGCTGGCTGCCCGGCACGGCGCGGTGCAGCAGCCTGATCAGCGGCGCCTGGCCCAGGTCCAGGCGTGCCAGGTGCTGCGCGTCGAGCGGCGCCAGTTGCAGCGGCGCCTGGCGCCAGACCACCTGCACCGGTTGCGCCAGGCCCTCCCAGAGCACCGCGGTGCGCAGGATGTCGTGCCGGGCGATGACCTGCTCCAGGGCCTGGGCGAACGCCTGCAGGCGCGCCGGGCTGTCGAAGCGCAATTGCGCGCGCAAGGCATACGGATCGGCGTCCGCGCTGCTCAGGTGCAGGTAGAGGATGCCTTCCTGCAACGGTGCCAGTGGGTAGATGTCCTGCACGTTGGCCGCGCCGCCCGGCACCGTGGCAACGATGCGTTCGATGTCGGCCTGCTCCAGCGCCACCAACGGCAGCATGTCCGGGGTGATGCGGGTGCAATCGGCCGGGATCAGGTTGGCCGCAACCGGCACCTGGCGGCTGTGCCCCAGGGTGGTTGCCAGCGCCGCCACCGTCGGCTGGCCGAACAGCGTGCGCACGTCGGCTTGCAGGCCGGCCTGGCGCAGCCGCGCGGTCAGGCTTACGGCCAGCAGCGAATGGCCGCCCAGTTCGAAGAAGTTGTCGTGACGCCCTACGCGCTCGACACCCAACAACTGCGCCCAGATTTCGGCCAGCAGGGTTTCCGTGTCGCCCTGTGGTGCTTCGTAGCCGCCCGCGTGCAGATCCGGCAGCGGCAGTGCCTTGCGCTCCAGCTTGCCGTTCGGGGTCAGTGGCCAGCTGTCGAGATGGATGAATAGCGCCGGCACCATGTACTCCGGCAGCTGTGCCAGCAAGGCCCGGCGCAGCGCGTCGGCCTGTTGCGGTTCACCCCGGTGATAGGCGACCAGGCGCGCACCGCTGTGCGGATGCTCGTGCACCAGCACCAGCGCCTCACGCACACCCGCGATCCGGTTCAGGCAGGTCTCGATCTCGCCCGGCTCGATACGCAGGCCGCGCAGCTTGATCTGGTGGTCGGTGCGGCCGAGGAACTCCAGCACGCCGTCATGGCGCTGGCGTACCAGGTCGCCACTGCGGTACAGACGCTCACCGTCAACGAACGGGCTGGCGATGAAACGCTCGGCCTGTTGCTCCGGCAAGCCCAGGTAGCCCCGCGTCACCCCGGCTCCGCCGATGTGCAACTGACCGGCAACGCCGAACGGCACCGGTTGGTCGTGGGCGTCGAGGACGTACAGGCGGGTATTGTCGATCGGCCGTCCGATCGGCAATGCGCCCGCCGGCAGCGGATCCCGCGCTTCCAGGGTCCACACGCTGCAGTCGACCGTGGTCTCGGTGGGGCCATAGACGTTGTGCAGGCGCACCTGTGGCAAGCGCTCGCGCACTTGGCGGGCCAGGGCTTCGGTGAGCTCGCCACCACCGCAGACGATGTCGGTAAGGCTGGCGCAGGCGGCGCTGGCGTCCTCGTCGAGGAACTGCTGCAGCAAGGCCGGCACGAACTGCACCACGTTCACCTGCTGCCGTTCGATCAGCTCTACCAAGTACTGCGGGTCGCGCTGGCCATCCGGGCGCGCCAGCACCAGGCGCAACCCGCTGCACAGCGGCCAGAACAGCTCCCACACCGAGGCGTCGAAGCTCACCGGGGTCTTGTGCAGCACCGCACCTTTGTTCGGGAACAGTCCGGCGCTCCAGTGCACCAGGTTGACCACGTTGCGGTGCTCGACCATCACCCCCTTGGGCACGCCAGTAGAACCTGAGGTGTAGATCATATAGGCCAGGTGCTGCGAGGTCAGGCCAGGCACCTGCGGATTGCTGTCCGACAGGTCGCCCCAAGTCGGCTGATCGAGGTCGACCAATGTCGCCGACGAGCCCACCAGGGCCCGGGTGGCCTGTTGCACCAGCAGCGCCCGCGGCTGGCTGTCGGCGAGCATGTGGCCGAGGCGCTCGGCCGGATAGTCCAGGTCGAGCGGTACGTAGGCGCCACCGGCCTTGAGGATCGCCAGCAGGCCGACCAGCAGCGGCAGGCCGCGCTCGACGCAGATCGCCACCCGGTCGTCGGGTTTCACACCCAGTGCGATCAGGTGGTGAGCCAGGCGGTTGGCCTGGACGTTGAGCTCGCGGTAGCTCAGTTGCCCCGCTTCAGCGTGCACGGCAATCGCTTCGGGGGCGCGTGCTGCCTGCCGCTCGAACAGCGCCTGGATCGGCTGCTCGGAATCATTGGCCCGCGCTGTCGCGTTGCAGTCCTGCAACAAGAAGGCGCGTTCCTCGTCCTGCAGCACCGGCAGTTGCAGCACCGTCTGCCCGGTTTGTGCCTCCAGGCCTTCGACCAACGCCAGCAGTACCTGCCGCAGCTGCCCGCAGACCCGTTGGGCGCCAACCGTCGCCGGGGTCATGGCCACCAGGCGGAACCCTTGGCCCATGTCGTCCACGCTGAGGCTCAGCGGGTAGTTGCTGCGCTCCTGGCCGTCGAGGAACTCGATGCCCTGCCAGTCCAGGCGCCGGGCTTCGCTGGCCTCCTGGCCATGACGGTAGTTGAGCATGGCGCTGAACAGCGGCGCCGGCGCCGGTACGCCGCTGCAACGCTGGGCCAAGGCCAGCGACGCATGCTCGTGGACCAGCAAGGCGCTCAGGCGCTGCTGGGTCTGGCGCACCGCTTCGGGCAGGGCCACGCCCTGCAGGTCCAGGCGCAGCGGCAGGGTATTGATGAACATGCCCAGCGCCCGCTCGGCACCTTCGCCGGCCTCCAGCCGGCCCAGCAGCACGGTGCCGAACACCACGCTGTCGCGGCCACTGGTGGCGGCCAGCAGGCGGGCGAAGGCCAGGTGGAACAGGCTTGCAGGGCTGGTGCCCAGTTGCCGGGCCTGCTGGCGCAGGCGCGCGGCCAGGGTTTCGTCCAGCCACAGCTGGGCTTCCTCGATAGCCTGGCCATCGCCCTGCACGTCGCTCAGGCCGTAGGGCAGCGTCGGCTCGTCGATATCACCCAGCAGCTCGCGGAAGAACGCCTCGTGCTCGGCCTGGCTGACGCCCAGGCGCGCCTGGGCCACGTAGTTGCGGTAAGGCACCGGGGCCTGTAGCGGTGCCGTGGTGCCTTGCAGGTAGCCCAGCAGTTCCGCGCCGATGATCTCCAGGGCGGTGTGGTCGAGGACGATATGGTGGAACTGCAGCAGTGCCTCGACCCGCTGGCTGCCGGCATCGGCGCTGTACAGCAGGCGAATCAGCGGTGCCTGGCTCAGCTCCAGGCGTTGCAGGTCCTGCCCTTCGAGCGGTGCGACCAGCAGCGGCGCCTCGCGCCAGACCACCTGCAGCGGTTGCTCCAGAGCCTCCCAGAGCACGGCGGTACGCAGCACATCGTGGCGTGTGATGGCCTGGCGCAACGCAGCGGCGAAGGCCTCGAGCCGCGCCAGGCTGTCGAAGGCCATGGGCGACTGCAGCACATAGGGGTCGTGCTGCGGCGAGCTGAGGTGGTGATAGAGGATGCCTTCCTGCAACGGTGCCAGCGGGTAGATATCCTGCACGTTGGCCACGCCCCCCGGCACCGTGGCGACGATGCGCTCGATGGCAGCAGGTTCAAGATCCACCAGTGGCAGCATGTCCGGGGTGATCCGGGTGCAGCCGGCCGGGATCCGGTTGGCCGGGACCTCGACCTGGCGGCCCTGGCCCAGGGTCGCCGCCAGCGCCGCCACCGTCGGCTGGCCGAACAAGGTGCGTACGTCGGCCTGCAGGCCGGCCTGGCGCAGACGCGCGGTGAGGTTGACCGCCAGCAGCGAGTGGCCGCCAAGTTCGAAGAAGTTGTCGTGGCGACCAACCCGCTCGATACCCAGCACCTCGGCCCAGAGCGCAGCGATGGCAGTTTCCACAGGACCTTGCGGCATGACGTAGTCCTGGGCGGCGAGCATGGCCGGTTGCGGCAGCGCCTTGCGGTCCAGCTTGCCGTGGCTGGTCAGTGGCAGTGCGTCCAGGCGCACCAAGGCTTGCGGCAGCAGATGCGCCGGCAGGCTGGCCTGCAAGCCCTCGCGCAGGCGCTCGATATCGACCGTT
Organism: Pseudomonas sp. CCOS 191; assembly: GCF_001007005.1. Taxonomy (NCBI): domain Bacteria; kingdom Pseudomonadati; phylum Pseudomonadota; class Gammaproteobacteria; order Pseudomonadales; family Pseudomonadaceae; genus Pseudomonas; species Pseudomonas sp. CCOS 191. The sequence goes on along the minus strand of NZ_LN847264.1, from coordinate 2,686,523 downwards.
GCCGCTTCGGTGAACCACGCCAGCAGGCGCTCGTCGCGCACCAGCACCACGGCATCGGCGATGCCCGGCTGGGCCTTGAGCGCGGCCTCGATCTCGCCCAGCTCGACCCGCACGCCGCGGATCTTCACCTGGTCGTCGTTGCGCCCCTGGTAGTCCAGGGTGCCGTCGGCGTTCCAGCGCACCAGGTCGCCGGTGCGGTACATACGGCCAGCGGCGAACGGGTCGTCGAGGAAACGCTCGGCGGTAAGGTCGGGGCGGTTGAAGTAGCCACGGGCGACCTGCGCGCCACCGATGTACAGCTCGCCGGTCACGCCGACCGGCACCGGCTGGCGCTGCGCATCCAGCACATAGACACGGGTGTTGGCGGTCGGCTTGCCGATATGCAGCGCGCCACCCGGCTGAAGTTGACCGGACGTCGCGACCACCGTGGTCTCGGTCGGGCCGTAGTTGTTGACCAGCACGAAGCCCGGATCGCGGTCGAACTGGCGCAAACGGTCGCCGCCCACCAGCAAGGTGCGCAGGGTCGGGTGCTGGCGTTCGCGGCGCAGCGCCTGCTCGGCCACCGGGGTCGGCAGGAAGCTGACCTGCAGCGGCTGCTGCAGCCACCAGTCGAGCAGTTCGTCCACGTGCTCGCCGCCGATCTGCGCCGGCGGCAGGTGCAGCACCGCCCCGGCGCACAGCGCCGGCCAAGCCTCCCAGGCCATGGCATCGAAGCCGAAGCCGGCGACGCTGGAGGTGTTGCTGCCGGCGCCCAGGTCGAAGGCCTGGCAATGCCAGTGGACCAGGTTGGCCAGGGTGCGGTGCTCGACCATCACTCCCTTGGGCTGGCCGGTGGAACCGGAGGTGTAGATCACATAGGCCAGCTGATCCGCATCCAGACCGGCGACGACGGGGTTGCTGTCAGCTTCATGAGCCCAGTCATCGCCATCCAGCGCAACCTTGGCCACCTCGCCCACCAGCGACTCAGTGCTCGATTCGACCAGCACCAGCGTCGGCGCACTGTCACTGAGCAGATAGGCAATGCGCTCCGCCGGATAGCCCGGATCGACCGGCACATAGGCCGCGCCGGCCTTGAGCACGGCCAGCATCGCCACCAGCCGCTGCGGACCGCGCGACAGGCACAGCGCGACACGGTCGCCCAGCGCCACGCCACGCTTGATCAGGTAATGGGCCAGGCGATTGGCGCGCTGGTTCAGCTCGCCATGGCTCAGGCTCACCTCGCCCTGTACCACGGCCAGCGCTTCGGGCGCCTGGGCCTCGACCAGCGCGTGAACGGTGTGCCCTTGCGGATAATTGACGGCAGTGGTGTTGAAGCCCTCCACCACCTGGCGCAAAGCCTCGTCATCCAGCATCGGCAGATGATCGAGTCCCTGGCCCGGCGCCCGCTCCAGCGCCTGCAACAGTTGGCCTAGCGTATTGACCATCCACGTGCCGACCTGCGCCGCAGGCAACCCCTCGGCGGCCAGCACGCTCAGCGAGAAACCCTCGCCCAGGTCATCGACGCTCAGGGTCAACGGGTAGTTGCTGCGCTCCTCGCCGCCCAGCAGGCGCACACCCTGCCAGATACCTTCACCGTCCCGGGCCGCCTCGGCGCTGTGCCGGTAGTTGAGCAAGGCACTGAACAACGGCGCCGAAGCCGCCACGCCGCTGCAACGCTGGGCCAGCGCCAAGGGCGCATGCTCGTGACCGAGCAGGGCCGACAAGCGCTGATGAGTGACGCGCACGGCCTGCTCCACCGGCAGCGCGGTGTCCACCCGCAGTGGCAGGGTGTTGATGAACATGCCCAGGGCGCGGTCGGCGCCCTCGCCGCCCTGCAGGCGGCCCATCAGCACGGTGCCGAACACCACGTCGTGACGCCCCGCCAGCACACCGACCACCCGGGCCCAGGCCAGGTGCACCAGGCTGGCGGCACTGACGCCGCGCTGCCGGGCCTGCTCGCGCAGGCCTTGGGCCAGGGCGTCAGGCAGCATCAGGGCGGCATGCTCGACCCGCCCGCCATCGCCCTGCACATCGGCCAGGCCAAAGGGCAGGGTCGGTTCTTCGACATCCCCCAACTGGGCGCGGAAGAACGCCTCATGGCTGGCCTGATCGTCGCCCAGGCAGACCTGGGCGACATAATTGCGATACGGCACCGCGGCAGGCAGCGTGGCGCCACGCCCGTCCAGCAGCACCTGCATCTCCTCGCCGACCACGGCCATAGCGGCGTGGTCGAGGGTCAGGTGGTGGAACTGCAACAGCGCCACCCACTCGCCCTGGCGCGGATCCTCGGCATAGACCAGTCGCAGCAATGGCGCCCGGGTCAGGTCCAGACGCTGCTGGCGGGCATCGAAACGCGCCAGCAACTGCTCGATCACGGACTCCTCACCCAGGCCGGTGACTTCGCTGAGCGCCAGGTTGGCCTGGCGCCAGACCACCTGCACCGGCTCCGCCAGGCCTTCCCAGACCACCGAAGTGCGCAGGATGTCGTGGCGGTCGATGACCTGTTGCAAGGCCGCTGCCCAGCTACGCAGGCGCTCGAGGCTGTCAAAGGCCAGGCGCGACTGCAACAGGTACGGATCGCCCTGCTCGGCGCTCAGGTGGTGATAGAGGATGCCCGCCTGCAACGGCGCCAGCGGGTAGATCTCCTGCACATTGGCGGCGCCGCCCGGCACGCTGGCGACGATGTGGTCGATGCTGGCCTGGTCCAGTTCGATCAGGCTGAGCATCTCTGGCGTGATCCGGGTCGCACCTTGGAGGACACGGTTTTCGGGTACGGTCACTTCTCGTCCAGAGCCCACCGCCGCCGCCAGCGCGGCCAGGGTCGGCTGCGCGAACAGCACGCGCACGTCGGCAGCCAGGCCGGCCTTGCGCATGCGCTCGACCAGGCTCACCGCCAGCAGCGAGTGGCCGCCCAGTTCGAAGAAGTGATCATGGCGACCGACCTGCTCGACCTTGAGTACATCGGCCCAGATCGCGGCCAGTGCCGTCTCCACCTCGCCCTGCGGCGCCTCGAAGGCGCGGCTGACCACGGCCTCGCTGCCTGGCTGCGGCAGCGCACGACGGTCGAGTTTGCCGTTGGCCGTCAGGGGCAGCGCATCCAGACGTACATAAGCCGACGGCAGCATGTAGTCCGGCAGCACGCCTTGCAGACGCTCGTGCAGTTCGCCGATCGCCGCAACGTCACCGGTGAAGTACGCCACCAGGCGTTTGTCTCCCGGCGCGTCCTCACGCACGATCACCGCCGCGTCGCGCACGCCCGGGCATTCGCCCAGGCGCGCCTCGATTTCGCCCAGTTCGATGCGGAAACCGCGCAGCTTGATCTGCTGGTCGGCACGGCCCAGGTAACGCAGGGTGCCGTCGGCCTGCCAACTGACCAGGTCGCCACTGCGGTACATGGTGCCGCCGTTGAACGGATCGGGCAGGAAGCGCTCGGCCGTCAGCTCTGGCTGACCCAGGTAACCCAGGGCCACGCCGTCGCCGGCGATGTACAACTCGCCCAGCGCCCCCACCGGCAGCAGTTGCTGGCGGGCATCGAGCACGTAGCAGCGGCTGTTGCCGATCGGTTTGCCAATCGGGATGCTGCCCTCGCCCACCTCGGTGATTTCGTGGGTGGTGCTGAAGGTGGTGGCCTCGGTCGGGCCGTAGCCATTGAGCAGGTGTTGCGGCGCGCCGTCACGCAGTACCCGGGCGATCACCGCCGGGTCCAGCACATCGCCGCCGACCATCAGGTAGCGGAGTTTGCGCAACGCCGGCAGCAAGTCATCGGCGAACTGGTGGAACAGGCCGGCGGTCAGCCACAGCACGGTGACGCCCTGCTCCAGCAGCACCTCGCGCAGGCCCTGGCGCGACAGCACCTGATCCTGGTCGATCACCACCACCGCGCCGCCGTTGAGCAGCGGCGCCCAGACTTCCAGGGTGCTGGCGTCGAACGCCGGGTTGGAGGCGAAGGCCACCCGGTCCTGGCTATCGAAGTTGGCAAAGCCGTTGTTGACCACCAGGCGCACGATGGCCCGGTGCGGCACCTGCACGCCCTTCGGTGTGCCGGTGGAGCCGGAGGTGTACATGATGTACGCCGCGCTGCCGGCGTCCACCGCCAGCCCTAGCGGCGCATCGGCATAGTCGCTCAGGTCGAGTCGGTCGAGTTCGACCCGGCGCGCCCCCGCCACTTCGGGCTGGTCGCTGTGGGTCAGCAGCAACGCCGCCCCGCTGTCGCCGACCATGAACGCCTGGCGTTCGACCGGAGCATTGCCGTCCAGCGGCACGAACACTGCCGCGCATTTGCTCACCGCCAGTTGGGCCGCCAACAGGTCGAAGGAGCGTGGCAGCAGCAAAGCCACGCGATCACCGGCACGCACGCCCTGCTCGAGCAGGTAGACGGCCAGGCGATTGGCCTGGTCATCGAGCTGGGCATAGCTCCACTGGCGTTCACCGTGGATCACCGCGAGTGCCTCGGGCGTGCTCGCGGCGTGGGCTTCGAACAGGCGGTGGGCGGCCAGGTCGCGCGGGTAGTCGCGTGCCGTGGCATTGAAACAACCCAGCACGCAGTCGCGCTCTACCCTGGGCAACCCATGCAGACTGTGCAGCGCGACCTGCGGCGCCTGCTCCAGCGCCGTGACCAACTGCGTCAGGGCCCACTGCAGCAAGCGGCAGACGCGCTCGCCATCGACCGACGCCACGGCCTGCACCGTCAACCGGAAATCATCCCCATAGTCGTCGACGCTGACCACCAGCGGGTAGTTGCTGCGCTCCTGCGCGGTCAACAGTTCGATCCCCGGCCAGACCGGCCCCTGCGCAGGCTGGCCAGCACTGTGGCGATAGTTCAGCAGGCTGCTGAACAGCGCCTGCGAGGCCGGCACGCCGCTGCAGCGCTGGGCCAGGGCCAGGGAGGCCTGTTCATGGGCCAGCAGGCGCGCCAGGCGCTGGTGGGTCAGGCGCACGCCCTCGGCCACGCCCGCAGCGCCCACGCTGACCCGCAGCGGCAAGGTATTGATGAACATGCCCAGCGCCCGGTCGGCGCCCTCGCCGCCCTGCAGGCGACCGAGCAGCACGGTGCCGAACACCACCTCTTCGCGTCCGGACATCTGCGCCAGCACCTGCCCCCAGGCCTGGTGCACCAGGCTGGCGACACTGACCCCCAGCGCCCTGGCCTGCCCGCGCAGGCGTGCGACCAGCGCAGGCTCCAATGGCCAGCGGCTTTCACCCACCGAATGGGCCTCGACCATCGCCTCGCGCAGGCCGAACGCTTCGGTCGGTTCGTCGATATCGCCCAGCAGCTCGCGGAACAGTGCCTCGTCGGCCTGAGGGTCCGCGCCAAGGCGTGCCTGGGCCACGTAGTTGCGATACGGGATGCTGGCCGGCAGCTCTGCGGGGCCTTGCAGCAGCGCCCCCACCTCGAGCATCAGCTGTTCCACGGCGGTGTGGTCGACAAGAATATGATGCAGCAGCAGGGTCGCCTCCAGGCGTCCGGCCTGGCGCTGGCTGCTCAGGCGCAGCAAGGGCGCCTGGCCGAGGTCAAGCCGTGGCGTTTCGAGCGCCGGGCTCAGCAGCAGCGGCGCCTCGCGCCAGACCACCTGCACCGCCTCGTCCAGACCCTGCCAATGCAGGCTGGTGCGCAGGATGTCGTGACGCGCAATGACCTGGTTCAGCGCGGCGACGAAGGCGTCCAGTTCGACCTGCCCGGCAAAGGCGAAACGCGCCTGCACCACATAGGGGTCGGCGCCTTCGCTGGCCAGGTGATGGTAGAGGATGCCCTGCTGCAACGGCGCCAGGCCGTAGATATCCTGGATATTGGCCGCGCCACCGGGGATCTGCCGCACCAGTGTGTCGATGGCGTCCTGGTCGAGGTCGGCCAGGGGCAGCATGTCCGCGGTGATCCGCGTGCAACCTGCCGGGATACGGTTGGCCGGCACCTCGACGGCGGCCCGGCCACCCACCGACGCCGCCAGCGCGGCCAGCGTGGGCTGGCTGAACAGCACCCGCACATCGGCCGCCAGCGCCTGCTGGCGCATGCGCTCCACCAGGCGTACCGCCAGCAGCGAATGGCCGCCCAGCTCGAAGAAGTTGTCGTCACGCCCCACTGTCCCGACACCCAGCAGGTCCGCCCAGATCGCCGCCAGGGCGGTCTCGATCGGGCCCTGGGGCGCCTGGTACTGGCGCACCGGCGCTTCGGGGGTCGGCAGAGCCTTGCGGTCGACCTTGCCGTTGGGCGTCAGCGGCATGCCATCGAGGTGGATGAACAGTGCCGGCACCATGTACTCCGGCAACTGCTCAAGCAGACGCTCGCGCAGGTACTGCGCGGCGTGATCCTGGCCAGTGTGGTAGGCCACCAGGCGCTGGCCGCTGTGCGGGTGTTCGTGGACCAGCACCAGCGCCTCGCGCACGCCGTCCACGCGGTTCAGGCAGGCTTCGATCTCACCCGGTTCGATACGCAGTCCGCGCAGCTTGACCTGGTGATCGTTGCGACCGAGGAACTGCAACGAACCGTCAGCGCGCTGGCGCACCAGGTCACCGCTGCGGTACAGGCGCTCGCCGCGCACGAACGGGCTGTCGATGAAGCGTTCGGCCTGTTGCCCGGCCAACCCCAGGTAGCCACGCGCCACCCCCACGCCACCGATGTGCAGGTGCCCGGCCACGCCCCACGGCAGCGGCTGGTCCGCGCCGTCCAGTACGTAAAGGCGGGTGTTGTCGATCGGCCGGCCGATTGGCAGCGCGCCGTCCGGCACGGGCTGATCGGGCTCCAGGGTGCAGACGCTGCAATCGACCGTGGTTTCGGTGGGGCCGTAGACGTTGTGCAGGCGCACTTGCGGCAGGCGCTCGCGCACCTGGCGCACCAGGGCTTCGGTCAGCTCGCCACCGCCGCAGACGATGTCGGTGAGGCTGCTGCATTGCGCGCTGCGCGCCTGTTCGAGGAACTGCTGCAACAGCGCCGGCACGAACTGCACCACGCTGACCCTGGACTCGATGATCCGCCGCGCCACATAGTCCGCGTCACGCTGGCCGTCCGGCCGCGCCAGCACCAGGCGCAGGCCGCTGCCCAGGGGCCAGAACAGCTCCCACACCGAGGCGTCGAAACTGATCGGGGTCTTGTGCAGCACCGCGCCGTCCGCCTTCGCGGGGCACAGCCCAGCGCTCCAGTGCACCAGGTTGACCACGCTGCGGTGCTCGACCATCACGCCCTTGGGCAGCCCGGTGGAGCCGGAGGTGTAGATCACATAGGCGAGGTGGCGCGAGGTCAGCCCGGCCACCCGTGGGTCGGTCGCCGGCAGGCTTTCCCAGTCCGCCTGGTCGACGTCTATCTGCGGCACGGCCAGCGCGCCCGGCACCTCGCGGGTGGCCGCGTGCACCAGCACCGCCAGCGGCGCGCTGTCGACGAGCATGTGGCGGATGCGCTCGGCCGGGTAGCTCGGGTCCACTGGCACATAGGCGCCACCGGCCTTGAGGATGGCCAGCAGGCCAACCACCATCGACGGGCCGCGCTCGACGCAGATCGCCACCCGGTCGTCGGGGCGCACGCCCAGGGCGATCAGGTGGTGGGCCAGGCGGTTGGCCTGTTCGTTGAGCTGCCGATAGGTCAGCTGTTCACCTTCCGCCTCGATGGCCACCGCCTGTGGATGCAGCAGCGCCTGGCGCTCGAACAACGCGTGCAGCGGCTGGTCGAGGTCGTGTTCGGCGGCCGTGGTGTTGCAGCCGGTCAGCAGTTGATGGCGCTCCTCGGGCGTCAGCACCGGCAGCACCAGCACGGGCAAGTCGGGGGCGCGCTCGAGCGCCTCCACCAGCCCCTCGAACACCTGTCGCAGTTGCCCGCACAGTCGCTCGGCACCCCATTCAGCGAGGGCCTGGACCGTCAGGCGCAGATCGTCACCCAGATCGTCGACCGCCAGGTTCAGGGGATAGTTGGTACGCTCTTCGGTGCCGACCACATCGATGCCCGGCGCCACCGCGATCACCGCCGCGGCGTCACCTGCCGCGCTATGGCGATAGTTGAGCATGCTGTTGAACAACGGCATCGGCGCCACCACACCGCTGCAACGCTGGGCCAGGGCCAGTGGTGCCTGTTCGTGGCCGAGCAGTGCGGTCAACTGGCGGTGGGTCAGCAACAGTGCATCCCGCACACCCTGCCCCTGCAGGTCGACCCGCAGCGGCAAGGTATTGATGAACATCCCGAGGGCGTGTTCACCGCCCTCGCCCGCCGCCATGCGCCCCAGCAGCACGCTGCCGAACACCACTGACTCGCGCCCGGACCACGCGCCCAGCAGGCGCGCGAGCCCCAGGTGCATGATGCTGGCCGGGCTGACCCCGAGCGACCGGGCCTGGGCGCGCAGACGTTGGCTGAGGCCGGGCGCCAGGGTGATCCGGGCTTCCTCCATGGCTTGGCCGGCCACCTCCTGGACGCCGAAGGCCAGGGTCGGCGCATCGATATCGGCCAGCATGGCGCCGAAGAATGCTTCATGGGCCTGTTCGTCCTGGGCCTGGCGGCTCCTGGCCAGCAGGTCACGGAACGGCACCGGGGCTGGCAGCCGCTCGCTGTCACCCGCGAGATAGGCGTAAATCTCGCGGCGCACGATGTCCAGGCCGGTGTGGTCCATGACCGTGTGGTGGAACAGCAGCAGGCCCAGCACCCGGCCGTCGCGATCCTGGCCATGCACCAGGCGCAGCAAGGGGGCCTGGGCCAGGTCCATGCGGTAATGACGCGAGTCGAAACGGGCGCGCAGTTGCTCCAGCGGCTCGTCACCGTCCAGGCTTCCGACTGCCTCGCACGCCAGCGGCGCCTTGCGCCACACCACCTGCAGCGGCTGGTCCAGGTATTCCCAGGCCAGTGCCGTGCGCAGGATGTCATGGCGCTGGATCACCCAGTCGAGCGCCTCGGCGAACGCCTGCAGGTGCGCCGGGCTGGCGAAGCGCAGCTGGGCCTGCAGCACATAGGGGTCGCCCTCGGCAGCCGTGAGGTGGTGGTAGAGCATGCCCTCCTGCAGCGGCGCCAGCGGGTAGATGTCCTGCAGATTCGCCGCGCCCCCGGGCAGCGTGGCGACGATGCGGTCGATGGCGGCCTGGTCGAGCCCGGCCAGGGGCAGCATGTCGGGGGTGATGCGCAGCGCCGGGCTCAGCCAGCCATCCTCCAGGCCCGCGAGCATCTCCAGCAGCGCTGGCTTGTGCGCCGCCAATGCGTCCCACAGCGCGTCATCGAGGGTATCGTCATCGCCCTCGACGATCAGGTCGGCCTCCTCGCGCTGGAGTCGGATCGCACGGGTGGAAAGCGCTGCCATGAGTTCGCTGAAGAGCATTGGTAAGCATCCTGCTTTTGCCAGTCGGAAATGCTCGGAACGCTAATGGATCACGGGGGGGCGGGCTGACATGGGAAGGGGGGACAACGGCAGGAGCAGATGGGTTCAACGCCTGGGAGCCAGGCCGCTCAGGCGCCTGACTCCCCTTACAAAAGAGCGGGTTCAGCCAGCCAGCGCTTGCAACTCGGCCAACTCTCGTTCGGACAAACCCACGCCTTCGCGCAGTGCCACTTCACGCTCACGGTAGCGCCGCTCCCCTGGCATGCGCGTCAGCCCCGCTTCCTGCATCTGCTCCACCAGTTCACGGCTGCGCTGGGCAAAACGCTCGCCTTGGGCCTTGGCCGGGTCGATCACGATCAGCAACTGCCCGGTCCACGGGGTCTTTGCCCCCGGATGCCCGGACCAGTCGAACTCCCAGGAAAAATGGCCCCCCGTCAGCGCCGCCGCCAGCAACTCGACCATCATCGACAGCGCCGAGCCTTTGTGGCCGCCGAACGGCAGCAACGCGCCGCCTTCGAGAATCGCCTTGGGGTCAGTAGTCGGCTGGCCGGCGGCATCCACGCCCATGCCCGGCGGCAGCTGTTCGCCAGCCCGGGCGGCGATCTGCACGTCACCATGGGCCATGGCACTGGTGGCCATGTCGAAGACGATCGGGTCGTGCCCCGCGCAAGGCGCGGCGAAGGCGATGGGGTTGGTGCCGAACAGCGGTTTGCGCGCACCGTGGGGCACCACGCAGGTCATGCTGTTGACCACGCTCAGGGCCACCAGGCCTTCATCGGCGAATGGCTCGACATCCGGCCACAGCGCGGCGAAATGGTGCGAATTGTGGATCGCCAGTACCGCGATGCCGGCCGTGCGCGCCTTCTCCACCAACAGCGCGCGGGCCGCGGCCAGGGCCGGCTGGGCAAACCCACCCTTGGCATCGACCTGCACATAAGCCGGCGCCAGGTCGGTTACCTGTGGCTCGGCGCGGCCATCGACCCAACCGCTGGCCAGGGTCGAGACATAACCGGGAATACGGAACACCCCGTGGCTGTGGGCACCGTCACGCTGGGCGCTGGCGCAGTTGTCGGCGAGCACGGCGGCCACTGCCGCGCTGCAGCCATGCCGCGCGAAGATTGCATGGAGCAATGCCTGCAGTTCGATAAAAGGCACGCGCACGACAGGGCCGGTGGAAGGTGAAGACATCTGGAGCTCCTTTCTTGGAATTGGAATCGCTACAGCGCAACTGCACAGACTTTCCCGCCAATGACAGCTATCTGTCAAATATTGACTTGATGACAGAAAACAGCCATTTTGGCTTCCACGCCAGAAATCAACCGGAACCGACCATGAGCCAATCGATCAAGCAACGCCTGGAAAGCAGCCTGCACACCGCTGCCGCCTCGGGCCGCCAGATCGCCAGCTACATGCTCGCCAACCTCCACGAACTGCCCTTCCAGACCTCGGCCAGCATCGCCGCCAAGCTGGGCGTGAGCGAATCGAGCGTCGGCCGCTTTTGCCGCGCCCTGGGCTATGCCCACCTCAAGGCGCTCAAGCAGGACCTGCAGAACGACCTGGGCGACGGCCCGTGGCTGGCCGGCGACCGCCTGCAGGCGTTTCGCCAGCAACCCGAGGACGACCAGCGCTCAGGCAGCCTGGAGCTGGAGATGGCCGCGCTGGTGCGCGTGCACGAATACAGCCGCGGCGAAACCTGGCAACAGGTCGCCCGGCGCCTGGCCGACAAACCCCGGGTATTCGTCGCCGGCTTTCAGACCGAGCGTGGCGTGGCCATGTGCATGAGCCACCTGCTGCAGTACCTGCGCGACGGCGTACAGCTGGTCGATGGCAGCGCCGGGCATTTCGGCGAGGTACTGCTGGGGCGCCCGCAGGACTGCGCGCTGGTGGTGTTCGAGGCGCGCCGTTATTCGCGCCACGCCCTGCAGCTGTGCCACAAGGCCCGTGCGCTGGGTATCCCGGTGACCCTGGTCACCGACACTTTCTGTGACTGGGCCGATGCCGAAGCCGACGAGGTATTCCGCATCCCCACCGAATTCAACCTGTTCTGGGAATCCACCGCGACCATGCTGTCGTGGGTGCACCTGATGGTCAACGAGGTCTGCAAGCAGCTCGGACCGGATGTTGAAAAACGCTTGGAAGCAACTGCCGCTCTACATAACGAGTTCGTCGGCTACACCTCGTGGCCGGCGGGCAAACAACAATAGCAAGAGTGCGATGACCGAGGTGCGAGATGAAAGGAACCATGGCTGTGGTGGGTGCGTGCGCCCTGTTGCTGGCGGGCCACGCCAGTGCCGAGACCCTGCGCTTTGCCACTGAAGGCGCATATCCCCCCTTCAACTACGTCGACGCCGACAACAAGCTGCACGGCTTCGACATCGACATCACCCATGCCCTGTGCGAACAGATGAAGGTCGAATGCACCCTGGTGGCCCAGGACTGGGAAGGCATCATTCCAGCGTTGATGGCGCGCAAGTACGACGCGGTGGTGGCCTCGATGATCGACACCGAGGAACGGCGCCGGAAGATCGCCTTCACCGACCACTACTACCGCACCCCACTGACCGTGGCCGTCGCCAAGGACAGCCCGATCAGCGACGCGCAGACCGACTTCAAGGGCTACACGGTCGGCGCGCAATCCGCCTCGACCCAGGCGATCTACGCCGAGGACGTATACGGCAAGGCCGGCGCGGACGTGAAGCTGTACCCGACCCTTGACGAAGCCAACGCAGACCTTGCCGCAGGGCGCCTGGACGGGGTGATCGCCGACAAGTTCCCGCTGCACGAATGGCTGAACAAGAATGGCAAGGACTGCTGCAAGATCCTCGGTGATGTCGACGGCACCAAGGCCGACGCGGCGATTGCCGTGCGCAAGGACGACCAGGCCCTGCGCACCCGGCTGAACGAGGCGCTGGCGGCGATCGTGGCCAATGGCACCTACCAGAAGATCGCAAGCAAGTACTTCGCCTTCGACATCTACCAGTAATCTCGTGGAGGCCGGCCTGCCGCGCGATGGCGCCTGATCAGTGAACCACGCCATCGCGGGGCAAGCCCGCTCCCACCAGGGCACCTGTTTCCTGGGGGTTAGCCATGCTCGATCAACTCTCCCTGCTTTCCTTCGCCAGCGGCGGCTGGGGCCAGGCGTTGCTGGCCGGCGCGCTGGTGACCGTGTCGCTGGCCCTGGCCTGCCTGCCCATCGGCCTGCCACTGGGCTTGCTGGTGGCGCTCGCCGCGCGCTCGCGCAAACGCCTGCCGCGGGCCTGGGCCACCCTCTTCTCCACGGTGTTTCGCGGCCTGCCCGAACTGCTCACCCTGCTGATCATCTACTACGGCTGCCAGATCGCCGCGCAGAAGCTCCTCGCCGCGCTGGGCTATGAGGGCGAGGTGCTGATCAACACCTTCCTCGCCGCCATGGCCGCCTTCAGCCTGGTGTTCGCCGCGTTCTCCAGCGAGATCTGGCTGATGGCCTTCAAGACCCTGCCCAAGGGCCAGCTGGAGGCATGCGCGGCCCTGGGCCTGGGCAAGCGCACCGGGTTCTTCAAGGTGGTACTGCCGCAACTGACGCGCATCGCCCTGCCGGGCCTGTCGAACAACTGGCTGAGCCTGCTCAAGGACACCTCGCTGGTCTCGACCATCTCGCTGATCGACCTGATGCGCCAGACCAATCTCGCAGTCAGCGTAACCAAGGAGCCAATGCTGTTCTACGGCGTCGCCTGCCTGGTCTACCTGCTGTTCTCGGCGCTGTCGGGCAGGGTCTTCGCCCTGCTCGAGCGGCGCAGCAATCGCCACCTTCAAGGAGCCCGCCCATGAGCCTGGAGCAACTGCTGGCCTACGTGCTCGACCCGGACTTGCTGGACCGTTACGGCGCACGTTTCGTCGATGGCCTGCTGGTCACCGCCAAGCTGGTGGCGATCTCGTTCACCCTCGGCGCGCTGCTGGGCATGCTCCTGGCGCTGGCGCGGATGTCACCCAGCCGCGTGCTGCGGCGCCTGGCGGCTGGCTACGTGTATTTCTTCCGCGGTTCACCGCTGCTGGCCCAGCTGTTCCTGCTGTACTACGGGCTGGGTTCGCTCAAGGGTTTCTGGCAGGAGCAGGGCCTCTGGTGGTTCTTCCGCGAGGCCTGGTACTGCGCCCTGCTCGCCTTCACCCTCAACACGGCGGCCTACCAGGCCGAGATCTTCCGCGCCAGCCTGATGGCGGTCGCGCCGGGCCAGTACGAAGCGGCCAAGGCGCTCAACCTCAAGCGCTCGACCACCTTCTTCAAGGTGGTCCTGCCGCAGTCGCTGCTGGTGGCCATCGGCCCGCTGGGCAACGAGCTGATCATGATGATCAAGGCCAGCGCGATTGCCTCGCTGGTGACGATCTACGACTTGATGGGGGTGACCAAGCTGGCCTTCTCGCGCAGCTTCGACTTCCAGATCTACCTGTGGGCGGCAGTGCTCTATCTGCTGATCGTCGAGGTGGTCCGGCGCACCTTGAAACACCTGGAAGCCCGCCTGGGCCGCCACCTGAACTGACTGAAGGAAATCTTCCATGCATTGCCAGACCATCGTCCTGGGCGCCGGCATCGTCGGCGTCAGCACCGCCCTGCACCTGCAGGCCCGCGGACGCCAGGTGATCCTCATCGACCGCGACGAGCCAGGCAGCGGCACCAGCCATGGCAACGCCGGGCTGATCGAGCGTTCCAGCGTGATCCCCTATGCCTTCCCGCGCCAGTACAGCGCCCTGCTGCGCTATGGCCTGAACCGCCAGCCCGACGTGCGCTACAGCCTCGCCCACCTGCCCAAGGCCGCACCCTGGCTGCTCAGCTACTGGCGCCAGTCCGCCCCCGGACGCCTGGCCAAGGCCGCCGCCGACATGCTGCCGCTGGTGCAGCGCAGCGTCGAGGAACACGATGCGCTGATCGAAGCCGCCGGCCTGCAAGGGCTGGTGCAGGCCAAGGGTTGGATCGAGGTGTACCGCGACGCCGCGCTGTTCGCCCAGGCCAAGCACGACCTTCAAGGCCTGGCCCGCTACGGCCTGCGCTACGAGATCCTCGAACGCGAGCAACTGCAGGCTCGCGAGCAGCAACTGGACGGCGGGGTGATCGGTGGCATCCACTGGCTCGACCCGAAGACCGTGAGCAACCCCGGCGGCTTGACCCGTGGTTATGCCGCGCTGTTCGTCCAGCGCGGCGGCCAGTTCCTCCACGGCGATGCGCGGAGCCTGCGCCAGGTCGAGGGCGGCTGGCAGGTGGACAGCCGTCGCGGCACGGTGATAGCCGACGAGGTGGTGGCCTGCCTCGGCCCGCAGTCGGCCGACCTCTATGAACGGCTGGGCTATCGCTTTCCGCTGGGGATCAAGCGCGGCTACCACATGCACTACGCGACCCGCGACGGCGCCGAACTGGGCCACTCGATCTGCGACACCCAGGGTGGCTATGTCCTGGCGCCGATGGCCCGGGGCGTGCGCCTGACCACCGGCATCGAATTCGCCGCCAGCGATGCCCCGGCCAACGAGATCCAGCTGCGCCGCTGCGAGGCCCTGGCGCGCAAGCTGTTCCCGGCCCTGGGCGAGCGCCTGGACGACAAGCCCTGGCTGGGCCGTCGCCCCTGCCTGCCGGACATGCGCCCGGTAATCGGCCCGGCGCCGCTGCACAAGCACCTGTGGTTCAACTTCGGCCATGCCCATCATGGCCTGACGCTGGGCCCGGTCAGCGGCCGCCTGCTGGCGGAACTGATGACCGGCGAGCGCCCTTTCACCGACCCTGCGCCCTACAGCGCCGCACGCTTCGCCTGAACCTTGAGCGGGAGAACAACAAGATGACCGCACCCTTGAGCCTTGCCAGCCTGCACCCTGCCCCCGACCCGCGCCCGGAGCTGATCCGTATCGAGGGCCTGAACAAGCATTACGGCGCGTTCCATGTGCTGCGCGATATCGACCTGTCGGTGCGCGAGGGCGAACGAATCGTGCTCTGCGGCCCGTCGGGCTCGGGCAAGTCGACGCTGATCCGCTGCATCAACCGCCTGGAGATCGCCCAGCAGGGCAGCATCCGCGTGGCTGGCACCGACCTTGCCAGCACTGGCCGCGAGGCCGCCAAGGTGCGCAGCGAGATCGGCATGGTGTTCCAGCACTTCAACCTGTTCCCGCACATGAGCGTGCTCGACAATTGCCTGCTGGCACCGATGAGCGTGCGCGGCCTGTCGCGGCGGGACGCCGAGGAACGGGCGCGCTCGTACCTGAGCAAGGTCGGTATCGAAAGCCAGGCGCACAAGTACCCCAGCCAGCTCTCCGGCGGCCAGCAGCAGCGGGTGGCGATCGCCCGGGCGTTGTGCATGAAGCCGAGGATCATGCTGTTCGACGAGCCGACCTCGGCGCTCGACCCGGAGATGGTGGCCGAGGTGCTGGATGTGCTGGTGCAACTGGCCGGTACCGGCATGACCATGCTCTGCGTGACCCACGAGATGGGCTTTGCCCGACAGGTGGCAGAGCGGGTGTTGTTTCTCGAAGGTGGGCAGATCATTGAGGACTCTTCACCGGAAGTGTTCTTCGGGCAGCCCAGGACGGCGCGGGCACAGGCGTTTTTGAAGCAGATCCTGCATTAGTGGTTCGTGGCCCTGCGCAGATATAAGCAACCCAGTCCGCCCTGCAAAACAGCGATGCAATATATGAAGGCTTAATCTTGATCTTGATCTTGATCTTAATCTTGATCTCAAGATTAGTTTCAACCTCACTAGCGACAGCTGCGCCAGTGCAGGCGCCGCCCGTAACTTCGCGACTTCAGGAGGCCGAACGCAGGTCTTGCGGAGGGAGGTGACGGGCATGGATGCCCGTCAAGCGCTGCGCCCCAGGATGGGGCGTTCAGCGCGGTCCTCCCGGGAGCAAGGCCGGAGTGAGGGGACCCGGAGCGAAGCGGAGGGCCGGATGAATGGAGCGCACGGTTTTTGGTTCCTTTTTGCCACGACAAAAAGGAACTCGCCGTAAGGGCGAAAAGGTGACTATGCGTCAGTATAGTAAATGAATGCGCTTACAACTGTGAAAACCCACACCAATCGCATTTGACTTTGACTTTGACTTTGACTTTGACTTTGACTTTGACTTTGACTTTGACTTTGACTTTGACTTATACAGTGAGTGTTTTGAAAGTTATATGCGCATTCATTTGCGATGGTGACGCATAATCACCTTTCCGCCCTTACGGCGGGTCCCTTTTTGAAGGATCAAAAAGGGACCAAAAAATCCTCGCTCCATTCATCCGGCCCCTACGCTTCGCTCCGGGGTCCCCTCACTCCGGCCTTGCTCCCGGGAGGACCGCGCTGAACGCCCCATCCTGGGGCGCAGCGCTTGACGGGCATCCATGCCCGTCACCTCCCTCCGCAAGACCTCCGTTCGGCCTCCTGAAGTCGCAATTTGTGTCGCTTGAACTATCGCGCGCTTAGAAGCAAAAGCAGAGCAAGAGCAAGAGCAAGAGCTAAAGCAAACAGTGGCTCAACCATTCGTCGATAACGGATAAAACCTGTCGAATTACCTAAGGGCCACCCGACTACGGGATGAACCCCCAAGCGTGGAGTCACGCCCATGAG
Organism: Pseudomonas sp. CCOS 191; assembly: GCF_001007005.1. Lineage (NCBI taxonomy): Bacteria > Pseudomonadati > Pseudomonadota > Gammaproteobacteria > Pseudomonadales > Pseudomonadaceae > Pseudomonas > Pseudomonas sp. CCOS 191. Next base: position 2,669,704 of record NZ_LN847264.1, on the reverse strand, counting down.
CCATCCCACTCCCAAACACACCGTGGCAACCCGCAGCCAATGGCTCGCCGCCCGCCACCAACTCTGGCTGCACGAGAAAGCCTTCACCCATCAACGCGACGAGCTTGCCGCCGCCCGCCGCGCCCTGCCCTGGGTAGCGGTGGAACAGGACTACCGTTTCCAGGGCCCGGACGGCGAACTAGGCCTGGGCGAGCTGTTCGCCGGACGCAGCCAGTTGCTGGTCTATCACTTCATGTTCGCCGACGGCTGGCACGAAGGCTGCCCGGGCTGCTCGTTCCTGGCCGACCACTTCGACGGCGCCAACCTGCACCTCGCCCACCACGACGTTTCCCTGGTGGCAGTTTCGCGGGCGCCCTATGCCGAGTTCCAGGCGTTCCGCCGGCGCATGGGCTGGCACTTCCCATGGTTTTCATCGCACGGCAGCCGCTTCAACCAGGATTTCGGCGTCACTGTCGCCACCGATGGCAGCGCCCAGTACAACTACGAACCCTACACCGGCGACGAAACGGAGCTGCCCGGGCTCAGCGCGTTCTACCGCGATAGCGACGGCAGCCTGTACCACACCTACTCCACCTATGCCCGGGGGCTGGACATCCTGGTCAACGCGTACAACTTCCTCGACCTCGCGCCCCTCGGGCGCAACGAGGACGGGACGATGGACTGGGTGCGGCATCATGATCGCTATGAAAATGCGACTGACAAGCCGCATTGCTGCAAGGAGTGAGTTTCCGGCGGGTCAGATCGCCTGCACCGCCAGCAACTCCGTCAAGACCTCGGCCAGTGCCTTGACCATCACATCCGCCGTGGGCCGGTGCACGATAACGATTTCGTAGCTGTCCACCTCCGGCAGCCCCTGCTCGATGCCCAGTACCCGGTGCTCGAGCAGCGCTGCCCGCGGCGGCAGCAGGCTGATGCCCATGCCGTCGGCCACCGCCGCCTGGATACCGCTGAGGCTCGAGCTGGTGAAGCTGATGCGCCAGCGTCGGCCCATGCCTTCGATCGCGCTGATCATGTCATCGCGGTACAGCCCGCGTGGCGGAAAGGTCACCAAGGGAATCGGGTCGAGATCGAAGGACGGCATGCGCGCGCTGTCGATCCATTGCAGGCGCTCCGGCCAGCAGGCCACCCCCTCGCGGCTGTTGCGCCGCTGCTTGAGCAGCACCAGGTCGAGCTCGCCGTTGTCATAGGCCTGGCTGAGATCGCGGCATAGCCCGCTGGTGACTTCCAGCTTGACCTGGGGGTGCTGCCGGCTGAACGCGGACAGCGCATTGGTGGTGCGCCCGCCGACGAAATCCTCCGGCACGCCCAGGCGCACGGTTACCCCGACCATGGCCCCGGCCAACGCCTCGAGCATCTGGTCGTTGAGGGCCAGCATGTGTCGGGCATAACCGAGCAGCGTCTGCCCGGCATCGGTGGGCAGCACATCGCGGTTGCCACGCACCAGCAGGCGGTGGCCGACCATGTCCTCGAGGCGGCGGACCTTCTGGCTGATGGTCGACTGCGTGGAATGCAGGCGCGCCGCGGCGGTGGTGAAACTGCCGCAGTCAGCCACCACGACGATGGCGCGCAGCAGGTCGAGGTCGAACAGGGCCCTATTTGGTTTTACGCTGGCAGACATCTTGATATTCGACTTCTGAATGACAAGCCTGACTTCTACCACGGGTACCGATACCCGGCAACATGCGCAAATACACTGGGATCCATCCAGATTTTTCACTTCTGCAACAAACACAGGCCCACTAGCATGAACCCTCGTCATATCAGGAGCCGACCACCATGCGCCTGCCGTTCACCGCCTTGCTGCTGACCCTGTTCACCAGCCTTGCCAGCCATGCCGAGACCCCCGCCATGAACACTGCGTTGCTCGATGCCGCCCGCCGCGGCGATGCCCCTGCCGTGCGCCAACTGCTCGACCGGGGCGCGCAGGCCGATACCCGCAACGACCAGGGCGAGACCGCGTTGCTGGTGGCCACCCACGCCAATGAAGTGGAAGCCGCCAAGGTGCTGATCGAGGCCGGCGCTGACGTCAACGCCAAGGACAATATCAACGACAGCCCCTACCTGTACGCGGGCGCGCGCGGGCTGGACGACATCCTGCGCCTGACCCTGGCCCATGGCGCCGACCTGAAGAGCACCAACCGCTACGGTGGTACCGCGCTGATCCCGGCCGCCGAACGCGGGCATGTGAGCACCGTGCAGTTGCTGATAGCGGCGGGTGTCGATGTGAACCACCTCAACCGCCTGCACTGGACCGCGCTTCTCGAGGCGGTGATCCTCGGCGATGGCGGCCCGCGGCATGTGGAAATCGTGCGCCAGTTGCTGGCGGCCGGGGCGGACCCGCTAATTGCCGACAAGGACGGCGTGACTGCGCTGGAGCATGCGCGCCAACGCGGTTATCGCGAGATGGTCGCCTTGCTGGAAAACTCCAGGCGCCGCTGACGCGCCGGTTATTCCACAGCCTCGAACGGCAGCCCCACATAGTTCTCGGCAATATTCGCCAGCCCCGCCGCCGACCCCAGGTAGTACTCGCGATCGGCCGCCTGCATCTTGCGGTCCCAATCATCCTGGTGTTCGCCGAAGTCATGCAGCAGCTGGGTCATGAACCAACTGAAGCGCTCGCCCTTCCATACCCGCCGCAATGCCATGGGCGAATACTGCGCCAGCAGGTCGGTACGCCCCTCGCGGTAGACCTTGACCAGGATCCGGTACAGGTAGTTGACGTCCGAGGCTGCCAGGTTCAGGCCCTTGGCGCCGGTGGGTGGCACGATGTGGGCGGCGTCGCCGACCAGGAACAGGCGGCCATGCTGCATCGGCTCGACCACCAGGCTGCGCAGCGGCGCGATGCTTTTCTCCAGCGCAGGCCCGGTCACCAGTTGCTCGGCCACCGCCTCTGGCAGGCGCGCCTTGAGCTCGGTCCAGAAGCGCTCGTCGGACCAGTCCTCGACCCGTTCTTGCAGCGGCACCTGCAGGTAGTAGCGGCTGCGCGTCTGCGAGCGCTGGCTGCACAGCACGAAACCGCGTTCGTGATGGGCGTAGATCAGCTCATGGTTGACCGGCGGGGTATCGGCCAGCAGTCCCAGCCAGCCGAACGGATAGACCCGCTCGTACACCTTCAGCACGCTGGCCGGGATGCTCTGCCTGGCCACGCCATGGAAGCCATCGCAGCCAGCGATGTAATCGCACTCCACCCGGTGCTGGCGACCGTCCTTGTCGAACGTCAGGTAGGGCCGCGGCCCCTCGATGTCATGGGGCTGGACATTGCTGGCCGCATAGATGATCGGCGCCCCACTCTGCTCGCGAGCCTGCATCAGGTCGCGGGTGACCTCGGTCTGGCCGTAGACCATCACCGTCTTGCCACCGGTCAGTGCCTTGAGGTCAAGACGCTGGCGATGGCCACCGACCAGCAACTCGACCCCTTCATGAACCAACCCTTCGCGATCCATGCGCTGGGCCACGCCGGCTTCGCGCAGCAATTCGACCGTGCCCTGTTCGAGCACGCCGGCACGGATGCGCCCCAGCACATAGTCCGGGGTCTGGCGCTCGACGATCAGCGTATCGATGCCGGCGTTGTGCAGCAGCTGGCCGAGCAGCAGGCCGGACGGGCCGGCGCCGATGATTGCAACCTGAGTCTTCATTGTTGTTGTCTCACGATGACGATGCCGGCTTTGCACTGGCAATGGCCGCGCATCTGCTGTTAGAGTTTGCACCTGTATTTTTACTGCTGAAAAATGTGCAGAACGTGCGAAATCCGCTTTGAAAACTGCACTTTCCTGAAATTCGTTCGATTAACGGACAGGTCCCACTCCATGCACAGCCCCCTTTCCGGCATCCCGTTGTTCCAGCTGTATGGCGAGCACCGTGCCTGGCCGGATACCGACCTGCTGCACTGCGAGTCGATCCCGGCGCGCAGCCGTCTGCACCACTGGGAGATCAAACCGCACCGGCACGCCGAGCTGTTCCAGCTGCTCTATGTGCAGCGCGGCGAGGCACAGGTGGAGATCGAGGGCGAACGCCGGGTGATTCGCGAGGCGGCGATCCAGGTGGTACCGCCGCTGACTGTCCATGGTTTTCGCTTCAGCGCCGATATCCAGGGGCATGTGCTGACGTTCGGCACGGCCTTGGTGGTCGATCTGGAAAAGCGCCTGGGCGCCCCCCTGAGCGTGCTGGCGGCGGCACGGTGCTACCCGCTGGGCAAGGACCGCGTGCGCCTGCACGGCCTGATCGACACGCTGCAGCAGGAGTACCAGGGCAGCGCTCCGGCCCGCGGCCCCATGCTGCAGGCACTGGTCACCGCGCTGATGGTGTGGATCAACCGCCAGCAAGCCGCCTTGCCAGCGCGCAGCCAGGACGAACGGGACCAGCAGTTGCTCGGCCGCTACCTGCGCCTGGTCGAGGCGCATTACCGCGAGCACCTTGCCGTGGACGATTTCGCCGCGCGCCTGGGCATCACCAGCCTGCTGTTGAACCAGCTGTGCCGGGCGCTGGCCGGGCAATCGGCGTTGCAGGTGATCCACCAGCGCCTGCTGCTCGAAGCACGGCGCAATCTTGCCTACACGCGCATGAGCATCGGCCAGTTGTCCGACAGCCTGGGGTTCAGCGACCCGACCTACTTTGCACGGTTCTTCAAACGGCTCGACGGGCAGACGCCCAAGGCCTACCGCAAGTCCGTGAATGTCTGAGCGGGCCTGCGAGCACAGCCCTTGCTTGACGTATACGTCAACCTGGCATTAGGTTACTCGCATTCCCTCCCCCGAGCGCCAGCATGAGCAGCCAGACCTACAGCATCTCCGACCTGTCCCGCGAACTGGACATCACCACCCGCGCCATCCGCTTCTATGAGGAGCAGGGTCTGCTCAGCCCTGAACGACGCGGCCTGGAACGCATCTACTCGGCCCGCGACAAGGTCACGCTCAAACTGATCCTGCGCGGCAAGCGCATCGGTTTCTCGCTGGCCGAATGCCGTGAACTGATCGAACTCTACGACCCCTCCGGCGGCAACCAGAAACAGCTCACCAGCATGCTGGCGAAGATCGCCGAACGCCGCGCCCAGCTCGAACAGCAGATGCTCGACATCCAGCAGATGCACCTGGAGCTGGACACCGCCCAGGAGCGTTGCGAGCAGGCCCTGGCCGCCACCCTGAACCCGCCGCACACCCACCGTTGATCCGCCACAGGAAGCCCGCCATGTCATTGCCCAAGAATGTCCGCCTGGTCGAAGTCGGCCCGCGCGACGGCCTGCAGAACGAAGCCCAGCCCATCAGCGTCGCCGACAAGGTGCGCCTGGTGGATGACCTCACCGACGCCGGGCTCGCCTACATAGAAGTGGGCAGCTTCGTTTCGCCCAAATGGGTCCCGCAGATGGCCGGCTCCGGCGAAGTGTTCGCCGGTATCCGTCAGCGCGAGGGCGTCACCTATGCGGCGCTGGCGCCCAACCTGCGCGGTTTCGAAGATGCCCTGGCCGCCGGGGTGAAGGAAGTGGCGGTGTTCGCGGCGGCGTCCGAAGCGTTCTCCCAGCGCAACATCAATTGCTCGATCAGTGACAGCCTCAAGCGTTTCGAGCCGATCATGGAGTCTGCCCGCAGCCAGGGTGTGCGGGTGCGCGGCTATGTCTCCTGCGTGCTCGGCTGCCCCTACGAGGGACGCATCAGCGCCGAGCAGGTGGCACCGGTGGCCAAGGCCCTGCATGACATGGGCTGCTATGAAGTATCGCTGGGCGACACCATCGGCACCGGCACCGCCGGTGACACCCGCCGCCTGTTCGAGGTGGTCTCGGCCCAGGTGCCCCGCGCGCAGCTGGCCGGGCACTTCCACGACACCTACGGCCAGGCGCTGGCCAATGTCTATGCCAGCCTGCTCGAAGGCATCAGCGTGTTCGACAGCTCGGTGGCCGGCCTGGGCGGCTGCCCCTACGCCAAGGGCGCCACCGGTAACGTCGCTAGCGAGGATGTGGTGTACCTGCTGCAAGGGCTGGGCATCGAAACCGGCATTGACCTGGACCGGCTGATCGCCGCGGGCCTGCGTATCAGCGAAGTGCTCGGGCGCGCCACCGGTTCGCGGGTGGCGAAGGCCCGCGGCGTTCGCTGAGTCACACGCTTGTCACACAGGTGTGGGTGGAGTGTTACCGCCTACACGCTGTGCAGAAGAAAATCGGGTAACAGGGAAACAATTCGACAAATTTTCACGTGCCAATCCACTCTGCAAAATCACCAAACCATTGATTTTAAAGGGTTTATAAAAGTTGGCACGCCACCTGCTATATCTTTAGGCATAACAAGAACAAAAAACGCGATACCCAATAAAAACAACAGTAAACGGCTCTGACATAACAAGAACAACACGGCAGAGACGTAGCAAGCAGATTTTTTTGGAGTCGACGTGCATTCCAGGGGTTCCGGCCCCGCAACCTGGCAAGAACAATAAAACTACCTCCGAGGTAGCGGCAGTCAAGGTTGGATCACGTTGGATGAACGCAGGTCAGCGCTCAAAAAAATACGTTTGCTCTTGGCCCCGGTTGGGGGCCCCGCAGTGCAGAGACGACAGCCGACAAAAACAACAACAGGCCAATCTCCAATAATAAGAAAAGAGCAGGCAACAACGCTTATGAGGGGAGCTTCGGCTCCCCTCAGTGCTTCCTGCCCTCCTCCTCCTCGCGTTTGTCCTCATGCTCGCCTTCGACCTTTTCCACCAGCAACGGCATGCTCGCCAGCACCAGCAGCGCCAGCACCGTGCTGACCAGTGCCGTGGCCTCGCGCCCCATGCCGGCGGCCGTGCCGATGGCGGCGGTCATCCATAACCCGGCCGCGGTGGTCAGGCCCTTGACGTGACTGGTGTCGCGGCCATTGCCCTTGAGGATCGTGCCCGCGCCGAGAAAGCCTATCCCGGCGACGATGCCCTGGATCACCCGGCTCAACGCCTGCGCATCCGCCCCGGCCATGCTCGGCGCCAGGACGAACAAGGCCGCGCCCATGGACACCAGCATGTGCGTGCGCACGCCGGCCGACTTGCCCTTGCTCTCGCGCTCGAAACCCAGCACCGCCCCCAGCAAGGCCGCCATCAGCAGGCGGATGAGGATCCGGGATACCTCGCGCGCGTCGGCGACATCGGCGAATTCGGTCTGCAACGCCGCCAGAAAGGCTTGCCAGAATGCTTCCATCGGGTGCCTCCAGAGATCCCGCCGAACAGGTCTCAAGGAGTGTAGGTGGATTGCTCTGGCGTGAAACCCTGCAACTGCTCCAACCAGTACGCCACGTCCAGTTCGTCGATCTGCTCGGGACGCAGGAAGCGCTCGGCATATTGCCGGTACACCCCGCTACTCAGGAACAAGCGCAGCAACTGCCCGTCGACATGCTTGTCCCGCGCCATGAACACCAGGATCTTCACCGACTCGGACAGGGTCTTCGGCGCCTTGTAGGGCCGGTCCGCCGCGGTCAGCGCCTCGAAGATGTCGGCGATCGCCATCACCCGCTCGGGGATGCTCAACGCCTCCTGGCCGAGCCTGCGCGGGTAGCCGCTGCCGTCCATCTTCTCGTGATGGTTGCCGGCGATTGACGGCACGCGCCTGAGCTGGCGCGGGAACGGCAGCGCGCTGAGCATGATGATGGTCTGCACGATGTGCTCGTTGATCTTGAAGCGCTCTTCATCGTTGAGCGTGCCGCGGCGGATCGACAGGTTGTACAGCTCGCCGTGGTTGCTGGCATGGGCCGGCAGGCGCATGTCGAAACCCCAGTGGTTGCGCGGGTCGTCCTTGGCCACCGGCGGCGTACGATCGCCCCAGGGCACCCGGTGCTCATCGCGGTCGGCAAGCAGGGGCTCGTCCACCGGCAAGGTTGCCGCCGAGGTGTCGGTGAACCGCTCCGCCTCATCGCGGGAGATGCCCAGGCGGTTGTCGAAGTGCCGCCGCCAGCGGCGCTGGCCGATAGTGCGCAGGCGCTCGATATCGGCCTCCTGCATGAACTCGCCACCGATGTTGGCGTTGGCGACGAAGGCGAACTCCTCCTGCAAGGTTGCCCGGCATGCCTCCAGCGTGCGCCGCAGCGCCGGCTCATCATCGCCGTTGGCCACGCCTTGCCAGTAGGCGACCTCGGCATCGCGCCAGAGCACCTCGAAGCGCATGCGTACCTCGTGGATGCGGTTGTACAAGGTCTCGAGCTTGGTCGCCTTGTCCACCACGTATTCGGGGCTGGTGATCTTGCCGCAGTCGTGCAGCCAGGCGGCCACGCGGAATTCGTAGCGCTCGGCCTCGCTCATGCTGAAGTCGGCATAGGGGCCGCTGTCAGCTTGCACGGCCTGGTCCAGGAGCATCTGCGCCAGTTGCGGCACCCGTTCGCAATGGCCGCCGGTATAGGGGCTCTTGGCGTCAATGGCGTCGGCCAGCAACTTGATCATGGCGTCCAGCAGGCGCTGCTGGGCCTCGACCAGCTGGCGGGTCTCGATGGCCACGGCGGCGGCTCCGGACAGTTCCTCGACGAAGCGCTGGAACGGTTGGCCCACGGCCGCGTTCGCATCGGCGAGTTGCAGTACCAGGATGCCGAGCAGCGCCTGGCCGCGGTCATTGAGTACCACCGCCAGGCTGCGCCCTTGCCATGCGAGGGCCTGGGTCACCGCACTGGCCAGGTCATGCCGCTCGCCTTCAGGCACCGCCAGTTCCTCGGGGTAGTCATGGCCGCGACTGGCGGCGGCCAGGCGCAACCGAGTGTTGTCGTCGTACAGATACACCGCACCGGCGCTGACGCCCGCTGCCGCCACCAGGTGATTGAGCACGCCGTCGAGCATGCCTTCGAGTTGGGTCTCGCGGCTCAACGTAAGGGTGATCGCCTGGAAGTTGCGGATGGTGCCGGACATGCGGCTCAGCACCCGGCTCAGCTCACGCACTTCGGAGACCCGCGAGACAACGCCCACCTCACGGCTGAAATCGAAACTGGCCAGGCCCTGCACCTGCTCGGTCAGCCGGCGCAACGGACGGCCGATGCGCCGACCCAGCAGCCCGCCGAGCAACAGCAACACGGCGGCCAGTGCCACTGCCCAGAGCAACTGCTCGAACAGCACCTTGCGCGCGCCGGCCAGCAGTTCGTGGGCCGGCACGGCGATCAGCACCTGCAGGTGCTGTCCGGCCATGGAGGTAAGCGGCACGCGCATGCCGTACCAGGTCTGTCCCTCGACCTGGTAAGGCTGTGGGCTCGCGCCCTGGGGCATGTCGGCGTAGATATGCGCAAGGCTGCCGATGCCCAGCTCGCCAATGCGCGACAGGCGCACGCTCTCACCCTCGCGCACGACCACCCGTTGCAGGTCGGGATAGGCCACCACGTTGCCCTGGTCGTCGACCACGGCGATCTCGGTGCCGACGGTGATGCGCAGGTCACGGCTCTCGCTGGCCAGGTCGTTGACCGAGACATCCATGCCGATCACCGCGGTGCCCTCGGCGCTGCGCTGGGCCATGGTCAGGCCGATCTCGCGGGTGGTAAAGAACACGTAGGGGCGAGTGAGTACGGTCTCGGGCTGCGCGCTGGCTTCGATGAACCAGGGGCGTTGGCGTGGATCGTATTGGTAGTCGGGCTTGCCCTGGCGCTGCAACAAGGTCAGTGCCGGGTCATAGAAGCGCCACTCGCCCTGCATCGCGCCATCGGCGCCCTGGGTGACGGTCTGCACCAGGAACGCCGTGTCCGCCGGTGCCGCGAAGCGCTGCAACAGTTGCGGGTCACGCAAGCGCCGGACCAGCAGGAATTCACCGTTTGGATAACCGACGTAGGCGGCGCTGAGCATGCGGTTGGCACGCAGGCTCTCGACCAGTTGCGGCAGTTGCTCGAGGCGCTGGGCCAACGTGCTTGACGCCGGGCTGAAGGCCAGCAGGCGAATGCTGCTCTGCACCGGGTCGACCAGGCGCCGGGCGCGCTCGTCGATGGTCCGGCCGACCTGCTGGGCGGCATCGCCGGCGGCGGCCACCAGGGCCTGGCGCACGCCCAGGTAGCCTTGCCAGGCCAGGGCCGCGCCCAGCGCCAGCATGCCCAGCATGATCGCCAATGCCACCAGCCATTGCAGGGAAATGCTCCGGCCACGGTTGTTCATGGCCGTCTACCTCGAGCGCACGCCCGTCCAGCCTGCCCTATCAACACGCAGCCCATCCCAGGTACTCCCCGTGTGGCGATTTCCACAGTGTAATCAGCCCATGCGAACGTGCCGGCCCGAGATATCCGCTGGCAGCGAGACAGCCCGATAGTGGCACGACGCCATATAAGACTGCATGCACTTTTTCGAAGCGCTTGCAGGCCGCGGTTTGTCGAAACAATCCATCGTATACAAAACAAGCGAATTCTGTTTACACTGCCTCGCGCCTACGACAACGGTCATCGCCGTTGCGTATTGCGACAGGCTCAAGCCATGCGACATCCACTGCCGCCCGCCTTCACCGGGCATCTTTCCCGAATGCCACTTGCCGCATTCGTCCTGTCACCGTCTGCCCACCTGCCCGATGCGCCCGCCATGGCGCAGCCTTCGCACGTGCGCGGTGAACCGTTCGCCCCTGTCATCGACGCCCGGTCACGCCGCGGCGCCTGACGGCCCTGGTGCGCCCGGCCCATGCACCAGGCGCCTCTCTACAATCAGAAAACACATCCCAAACGGGAGGGGACACACATGCCCAAGACCCTACTGGTCAAGAACGCCGAACTGCTGGTGACCATGGACGGCGAACGCCGTGAAATCAAACGCGGCGGCCTGTACATCGAAGACAACGTGATCCGCCAGGTCGGCCCCAGCGAAACGCTGCCGCAAAACGCCGACGTGATCCTCGACATGACCGGCAAGGTGGTCATCCCCGGCCTGGTCAACACCCACCACCACATGTACCAGAGCCTTACCCGCGTGGTGCCGGCGGCCCAGGACGGCGAGCTGTTCAACTGGCTGACCAACCTCTATCCAATCTGGGCGCGGCTGACCCCGGAGATGATCGCGGTCTCGACCCAGACGGCCATGGCCGAGCTGATCCTCTCGGGCTGCACCACCTCCAGCGACCACCTGTACATCTACCCCAACGGCTGCAAGCTCGACGACAGCATCCACGCCGCCGAGGAAATCGGCATGCGCTTCCATGCCGCCCGCGGCAGCATGAGCGTCGGCCGCAGCCAGGGTGGCCTGCCGCCGGACTCGGTGGTGGAAAAGGAAAGCGACATCCTCAAGGAATCCCAGCGTCTGATCGAGGACTACCACGACGCCAGCCATGGCTCGATGCGGCGCGTGGTGGTGGCGCCCTGCTCACCGTTCTCGGTGAGCCGCGACCTGATGCGCGAAGCGGCGGTTCTGGCTCGCGAGTACGGCGTGTCGCTGCACACCCACCTGGCCGAGAACGTCAACGACATCGCCTACAGCCGCGAGAAGTTCGGCATGACTCCGGCCGAATACGCCGAGGACCTGGGCTGGGTCGGCCACGATGTGTGGCATGCCCACTGCGTGCAGCTCGACCAGCACGGCATCGAGCTGTTCGCCCGCACCGGCACCGGGGTCGCCCACTGCCCGTGCTCGAACATGCGCCTGGCCTCAGGCATAGCGCCGATCCGCAAGATGCGCGACCACGGCGTGCCGGTGGGGCTGGGGGTCGATGGTTCGGCATCCAACGACGGCGCCAGCATGATCGGCGAGGTACGCCAGGCCTTGCTGCTGCAAAGGGTCGGCTTCGGCCCGGATGCGATGACCGCCCGCGAAGCGCTGGAAATCGCCACCCTGGGTGGTGCCAAGGTACTCAACCGTGACGATATCGGTGCCCTGGCACCGGGCATGGTCGCCGACTTCGTCGCTTTCGACCTTGGCCATGTGGCCTATGCCGGTGCCCTCCACGACCCGCTGGCGGCGCTGGTGTTCTGCACCCCGACCCATGTTGACACCAGCGTGATCAACGGGCGCGTGGTGGTTCGGGACGGGCGCATCACTACCGTCGACCTGCCAAGGGTGCTGGAGCGTCATAACCAGTTGGCGCGTCAGTTGGTCATCGGCGAGTAGGCCGGCTATGGAACAGCCATCCCCCTGAGCCGCTGCGCCAGTTCCAGGGCCACCCGCCCGCTGGCCGGCGTGGGCATCAGCTGGGTGAACGGGATATCGATCATGCGATTCTCGCGCACCGCCCGCAGGCTCGAAAGCACCGGGTCGCGGGTCAGCAGCTGACGCTTGCGGCTGGCCGGCGACCACAGGGCGTCGGCCAGCAGGATCACGTCGGGGTCGCTGCTCAGCAGCGCCTCGCGGTTGATCGTCACGCGGTACTGGTCGATCCCGGCAAGTACATTGCGCGCCCCGGCGGCGGCCAGCAGCGGCGTGACGAACCCACGTCCGCCCTCGCTGTCCAGCCCCCGCACCTCGCTGTCGAGGTAGAACACCGACAGTGGCTTGCCGCTGGGTGCGATCGCCCTGGCCTGCGCCAGGTCGGCCTCCATCGCCTCGATCAATGCCTGCGCCCTCGCCTGCCTGCCCAACAGCTCGCCTAGCACAGTCAGGTCACGCCGGACATGGCCGTAGTAGTCCAGCGAGTGACCGTTACAGGCCGACTCGAGCAGGTAGGTGGCAATCCCGTTGCCGGCCAATCTGCTGCGCGAGGTGATCCCATCGCCAAAGGCCGTGGCGAATCCACCGACCACCAGGTCCGGCCTTTGCGCGTACAACACTTCACTGGCCGGATACTCCCGGGCGATCACCGGCACACCCTGGTAGCGGCCCTGCTTGTAGGCGGCGCCGTTGTCGTCCAGGTAGGCCACCCCGACCATCGACGGCCCCGCGCCGAGGGCGAGCAGCAGGTCGGCCGCGTGCTGGTTGAGGGCGACGATACGCGCAGGCGCCGCAGCGGGCCGTTGCCAGTCCTGCCCGCAGTTGCGATAGCTGTCGGCCAGGGCCGGTGTGCCACAGCACAAGGCCAGCGACAGCAGCCAGGCTTTACGCATCGCACGCCCCTCCCTTGATCAACAGTGCTTTGGCGATCCTTGCGCCCTCTAGATGCGTTTCCACCAATTCCTCCACCTCCCGATCATCACGTACCCGATACCAGCAACCGTCCGGGTGCACCGTCAACACGGGCCCCAGGTTGCAGGGAAACTGGCAACCGGTGCGGGTCAGCAGCACGCCGCCCGGGGTCTCGATCAGGTCACGCTCCAGCAACCGCCGGCGCAGGCGTTTCCACAGCGGCAAGGCACCGCGCCGCACGCAGCGAGGGCCGGTGCAGAGGAACACCTGGCGGGCATGCTCGGGCACCCGCGACCAGTCCGGGTCGCTGGCCACCGCGTTGACCTGGTCGCACGCCAGGTGGCGAGCAGGTTCGCCGATGCTGGCACAGGCCACCCGCGCATCCAGGCCACGCCGCCCCAGGGCCTGGGCCGTGACCCAGACGCCGGCCCGACCTTGCGCCAGGCGCCCAAGCTCATCGCGCAGCCAGTCAAGGTAGGCGCTGTCCGAGGTGGGTTCCAGGTCCACCACCAGCAGGCGTTCCACGCCCTGGTCGAGGGCCTCGCGGATCACCGCCCAGAGCCCGTCGAAACCCTCCAGGGTGTCGACGATATCCCGGCCCGCCTCGCGGCCACGCAGGTCGCGAATCTCGGCGCCGAAAGCTTCGGCCGCCGAGCCGCCACCCAGGCCGGGGCCGACGAACAACACGCGCTGGTAGTCCATGCTCACGCCCTCAGAAGGTGTAGGTGTAGCGCAGTTCGCTGGTGAACGGCCGCCCGAGGTTGTCGACATTGCTCGCCCGACTGGTGACATAGTCGCGGTCGAACAGGTTCTCCACCAGCAGGCTCAGCCGGTGCTGGCGGGCGCCGTCCAGGTAGCGGTAGGCATCGGCGTCGACCACCGAATAATGGCCGTAGTCGACGCCTTTGGAGCTGACCACGTCGCGGATATAGCGAATGGCGCCCCCGGCTCCCCACCTGCGGTCCGTTGATTCGTAGCCGAGCCGCGAACGGGCGAAGAAACTCGGCACGTCGTTGATCGTTGCCCCGGTACGCGATTCGGTGAGGTTGCGGGTCATGTCGGCCTGCAGGCTCCATTGATCGTCAAGCTGGATACGCGCATCGGCCTCGAAGCCACGCATCTGTACCTGCCCTTGGCCGTTGACCCACTGGCTGCCGTCCAGGGTGATCAAGTCGGTGATCTTGCGTCGGAACACGGTGACGCTGGCGCTGAATTCACGCTCCAGCAGCAGGCCGTGGTAGTCCAGGCCAAGCTCGGCATTGCGGCTCTTCTCGGGCTTGAGGTCGCGGTTGCCGATCTCGTCGCCAGGCTCGTTGACGAACAACTGCTCGGCATTGGGCAGCTTGTAGGCGCTGCCATACTGGCCGCGCAGTTGCCAGTTGTCGCTCAGGTCGTACAGCGAGGTGAGCATGCCGACGGTGGCGCTGTCGCCGCCGCTCATGGCCTCGTGGCGCAGGCCGAGGCTCGGGTGCCAGTTGGGCAAGGCCTCGATCCTGGGACGCAGTTGGGCATACAACGCATTGGCCTGGGCCTTGTTGTCGTCGATCACCAGCACGTCGTCCTGGCCCTTGAACCACTGGTTGTCGGAACCGAACACCAGCACGTGGCCGCCGTCGAGTTCGGCCTTGCCCTCGGCCTGCACGCCCCAATCGGTAAAGCCCCAGTAGTCGTTGTGGTTGACCACGTCGCGGGAGCCGTCGGCGCGGTTGTTGATGCGGGTGTAGCGGGTGTCCCAGTCGTTGACGTGGCCCTTGACGAAGTAGCTCAGGCGCTCGCTGATGCGCTGTTCGAAGGTAGCCGTGGCGATCTGCTGCACGCGGTCATTGGTGGTCTTGTAATTGTTCACCGGTCGGGCGAAATCGAGGTTGGCGTCTGTGTACTGGTAGAACAGCTCCAGACGCGCATCGTCGCCGAAGGCCTGGATCGCCTTGCCGCCGAAGGTGGTCACCTCGTAGCCGCGCTTCTTGTCGCTGACGTTGCCGCTGTAGTCGCGGTTGCGAAACGGCTGGTAACCGTCGGAGACGTTGTGGCTGACATAGGCCAGCAGGCCCAGGTCGCCGAAGCCATTGTTGAAGATCCGCTCGACGCGGGCGTCCTTGCTGCTGCCGGCGAAGCTGTCCAGGCCCAGGTTGACCTCACCTGAAGCCTGACGACGTTGCGGGCTGCGGGTGACGATGTTGATCACCCCCGCCACGGCCTGGGTGCCGAACAACAGGCTCTGGCCGCCCTTGAGCACCTCGATGCGCTCCACCGCGTTGGCCGGCAGGGTGTCCAGGTACAGGCCGCCGTACAGGCGGTTGTTCAGGCGTACACCGTCGAGCAGGATCAGGGTGTCGTCGTTGCGCCCGCCGAGCAGCGAGTAGGTGCCGTAGTCGAACGGGCCGTTCTTCGGCGCGACGTAGAAGCCGGGGATGAACATCTGCATCACCCGGGTGATGTCGGCGCCGGGGCCGGCGCGCTCGATCTGCTCGCGGCTGACGATCTCGACCTTGCTGCCGTACTGGGCCATGGCGGCGACCGTGGTCGACTCCACCGACGGCGCGGCGACGATCTGCTGGTCGAGGATCAGGGGGGTGTTTTCGGCCAGTGCCAGGGGGCTGGCCAGGCAGCCCAGGAACAAGGTCCGGGCCTTGGGGAAGCGACGTCGGGAGTGAATCACAGCAATCATGCTCTTCTCGAAAGTGACTTTCGCAGAAGCACGCAGGAGCACGGATCGCGCACACGCCAATACCGGCCCATGCCCGCCCACCGCAGGAGTTTGCCTACTACATTCCAGGCCGGTCTCCGGGCTCGCAAGACAAGATGTCTTCACCTTCCCATGACGCGCGGGCCACAGTGGTCTATCGAAGGCATCACTTGCATACCGTTGCGGGGGCAGCACCGGACTGGCGCGAAGCGCGTACCGGTTTCCCGTTTCACCCCATGCGCGGCGGCATGGGACACCTGAAATCGGTCGGCATCTGAACACCTTGGGGCAAGGTGCGTCAAGCAAAGGCCGGTGAATCGTTTCGCGTGTTTTTTATCTTCCAATCACTCTAGGCAGATGTGTCAAAAGTTGTAGAATCCGCACGCCTAACCTATTCCCTTCGAGCTTTGCCGATGAAGCTGGCCCGCCACACACGATCGCAAGTCGCCTGGGTGCTGTATTTCAGCATCCTGTTCGGCTCGTTGCTGTGCGCCATGGGCCATGGGCAGATGGCCGGGCTGCGCCTGGCCGGCCTCGACGACGCCGCCTGGTGCGCGGCCGACAGCAGCGGCGTGTTCAAGGGCGACCAGGACATCACCGACCCGGTGCTGCCCGCCGGCGGCGACTGCGTGATCGCCAGCCTGTTCAGCGCCATCCTGCTGGCGGTGTTCTTCGGCTTGCTGGCCCTGCTCGCCGGGGAGTCGAGCAAACCCTTACCCAGACAACCCGCGCCACGGCTGCCCAAGCAGCGCTGGCCACTGGTCAACCCCCGCGCCTCCCCCGCTTCGCTTCTCGCGTTCTGACATCGCCACGCCCTCGAACTGCCTGATCGGCAGCGGGCGTGTGCTCACCGATTTCAGCCAGGAAGCCTTGCATGTTCCGCATGACCACTCTGGCGCTGCTCGTTGGCAGCGCAACCTGCGCCTGGGCGCAGGACGACACTCTCACCCTGCCCGCCAGCAACGTCACGGCCACGGCCGACCAAGCCAAGGAGGCGACCAGCCTCGACCTGGACCGCCCCATCGAAAGCGGCTCACGCCTGAACCTCAGCGCCCGCGAGAACCCCGCCTCGGTCAGCGTCGCCGACCGCAAGACCATGCAGCGCATCGGCGCGCGCAACTTCCAGGACGCCGCCAACGCGCTGCCCGGGGTCAACGCCTCGGCACCGCCCGGCTGGGGCGGCTACGTGACGTATCGCGGCTTCAACGGCGCCCAGGTCAGCCAGCTGTTCAACGGCATCAACCTGCAGTATGGCGCCGCCGGGCGCCCGGTCGGGGCATGGATCTACGATCGTGTCGAACTGCTCGGCGGGCCGTCGTCGTTCCTCAACGGCAGCGGCGCCGTGGGCGGCAGCCTGAACATGATCACCAAACTGGCCAACCGCGACGAGGACACCTTCGAGGGCCGCGTCAGCTATGGGCGCTACGACACGATGGAAACCTCGGTCGGCTTCAACAAGGCGCTCAACAGCGGTGACGGACCACGCCACTACGCGCGGCTCGACTACAGCCGCACCAGCACCAATGGCTATATCGACCGCCAGGAGAATGGGGCCGGCAACCTGGCCTTCTCGCTGCTCAGCGACATCAACGACCAGCTGTCGCATACCCTGGCCATCGAGTATCTCGAAGAGAAGGAAGACAGCCCCTACTGGGGCGCGCCGGTGCTGCAACCGGCCAGCGGCACCCTGCACATCGACAAGCACCACCGTTTCGACAACTACAACGTCGAGGACGGCCGCTACGAGCAGCGCACCCGCTGGCTGCGCTCGATCACCGACTACCGCATCGACGACAGCAACCAGTTGCGCAACACCTTCTACCACTACAACGGCCAGCGCGATTACCGCAACCTCGAGGTGTACCGCTACAACCCCGGCAACACCGCCATCGCCCGCTCCGGCGGCTACCGCCAGCGCCACGACCAGGAGGTCAACGGCAACCGCGTCGAGCTGACCCACCAGGGCCAGCTGTTCGGCCTGGCCAGCGACTGGGCGTTCGGCGTGGACTACAACCGCAACCAGCAGACCGCCTACCCGTTGTCCAAGGGCGCGTTCGACAGCATCGATCCCAACGGTTTCCAGCCCGGTCACTTCCTCGACATTCCTGGCATGGACGCTCCACGCGCCAAGGGCCGCAGCACCACCACCGACACCACTGCGGGCTTCGTCGAGAATCGGACCCGCCTGACCGACCAGCTGTCGCTGGTCACCGCGCTGCGCTACGACCATATCGACTTCGACGTGGTCGACCACGTGACCCGGGCCAAGCTGAATCGGCGCTGGGATGCCTTCACCGGGCGCCTGGGGCTGGTCTACGACCTGACCTCCAATATCAGCCTGTACACCCAGTACAGCACCTCGGCCGAACCGCCAGGGGGCTCGCTCACCGGCGCGTCGATCAGCCAGGTCGGCGACTTCGACCTGAGCACCGGCAGGCAGGTGGAAGTGGGCAGCAAGCTCGACTTCCTCGACGGGCGCGGCTCGGCCACCGCGGCGGCCTACCGCATCGTACGCAAGAACATCTCGGTGCCCTCCTCGACCGTGCCCAACACCACCGAGCAGGCCGGCCAGCAGACCTCCACCGGCATCGAGCTGGCGGCGTCGTTCAAGGTCACGCCCAAGCTGCTGGCAGCGGGCAACTTCAGCTGGGTCAACGCCGAATACGACGAGTTCAACGAGACCATCGGCGGCGTGGTGTACTCGCGCAAGGGCAAGAACCCGGTGAACATTCCGGACCGGGTGGCCAACCTCTGGCTGACCTACGACCTGGCGCCGGGCTGGCAGGTCGGCGCCGACGCCCGCTACGTCTCGGCGGTGTACGCCAACACCGCCAACACCCAGTGGGTGCCTTCGTACACCGTCTACGGGCTGTCGATGACCCACGACCTGGACCAGCACGTGCAACTCAGCGCCCGCCTGCGCAACCTCACCGACGAGGTCTACGCCCGCTTCATCCACCAGACCAACACCCAGTACTACCTGGGTGAGCCGCGCAGCCTGGAAGTCGCTGTGCAGTGGCGCTACTGATGGGCCTGAAACGCCAGCTGTACCTGTGGCATCGCTGGCTGGGCATCGTCGCCTGCCTGTTCATGGCGCTGTGGTTCGTCTCCGGGGTGGTCATGCTGTACGTCGGCTACCCCAAGCTGACCACGGCCGAGCGCCTGGCCCACCTGCCGGCCTTGCCGGCGGGATGCTGCGCCGAGTTGCCGGCGCAATGGGCTGAGCAGCCGTTGAAGGCGCTGCGCCTGACCAGCCTGGGCGGGCAACCGTACTATTTGCTGGAGCTGGCGGACGGTCGCCGCGTCACCCTCGATGCAGCCAACGGCGAGCCCCTGGCCAACGCCGACGCGGCCTGGGCTCTGGCCAATGCCCGGCAGTACGCCGGTAGCGCGGCATTGGCTTACCAGGGCACGCTGGACGAGGACATGTGGACCCACTCCCGGGCCCTGGACAGCGATCGCCCCTTGCACCGGGTACAAGTGGACGATGCGGCCGGCACCTGGCTGTACCTGTCCGGGCGCACCGGCGAGGTGGTGCGCGATGCGAGCGGCCGTGAGCGCGCCTGGAACTGGGTCGGCGCCTGGTTGCACTGGCTCTATCCGTTGCGCGGCGGCCTGGGCTTCGACAATGGCTGGCGCACCCTGGTGATCGGCCTGTCACTGCTCGGCACGCTGATGGCGCTCATGGGCATCGCGGTGGGCATCCTGCGCCTGCGGCTGCGCAAGCCTTACCGTAGCGGATCGTGCAGCCCCTACCCCGGCGGCTGGTTGCGCTGGCACCACATCGGCGGGCTGCTGTTCGGTGGGGTGCTGGTGCTGTGGGTGTTCAGCGGGTTGATGTCGATGCGCCCCTGGGGCGTGACCGACAGCCGCTCGCAGATCGCCTTGCAGCAAGCGCCGCTGCGCGCCGCCGACCTGCAGTTGCCGATTGCCAAGGCCCTGGCCCGCTTGCGCGACGAAACAGGGTTCGATGCAGTGGAGCTGCAGTGGCAACGCCTGGCCGGCGTCACCTATGCAGTGGCCCGCAGCGCCGACGGCGACAGCCGCATCCTTGAAGCACACGCCCCGCCGGCGCGTACCTTCAGCCGGGAAAGGCTGCTGGCGGCCGCGCAAGCGATGGCTCCCGGGGTGTCGGTGGAGGATGACTGGCAGAGCGCCTACGACTTCCACTACTTCGCCCGCGAGCCACAGAGCATGTACGGATCCCAAGCGCGCCCACTGCCCGTGCTGCGCCTGCGCTTCGCCGACGCGGCGGGCACCTGGGCCTACCTGGACCCTGCCAGCGGCACGCTGGTGGCCAGCCACGACCGGGCGCAACGTGCCGGGCGCTGGTTGTTCAACCTGTTGCACAGTTGGGATTGGCAACCGCTGCTGGCGCGGCCGCTGTTGCGCGAAGGGTTGATCATCGGCCTGAGTAGCGGCGGCCTGGTGATAGCCCTCAGTGGTGTGGTACTGGGCTGGCGACGCCTGCGCAGGACTCTTCGGTAGCGTCATTGGGGCTGCTGTGCAGCCCCTTTCGCCTGACTGACAGCCATTGACGGCTACCCGCGCTTTTTCTTCGCCCCGCCCTGCCTGGCCTTGAACCGGGGATTGGACTTGCAGATCACATAGATCCGACCACGGCGTTTGACCACTTGGCAGTCACGATGACGGCGCTTGGCCTGCTTGAGTGAGGACAGTACTTGCATGAGAACCTCCGGATACGTAATAACATAACATTAACGCAAATCATTCTCATCGCGCAACCGCCCTGTCACACCTTCTTCTGGCGATGACTGGAACGATAATGTAATGTTATTACATATTTAACGGAGATCCCCCTTGAACCCTCGCGCTCCCCTTCTGGCCGGCCTGACCCTGGGCCTGTTCGGTCAACCGCTCGCTGCGGCCCAACCCCTGGTGCTGGACGAAACCTCGATCACCGACGCCTACCTCGAAGAGCGCGCCGACGGCCCGGTCCAGGGTTATCGGGCCACCCGCTCGGCCACCGCCACGCGCACCGACACCGATATCCGCGACACCCCGCAGAGCATCGAAGTGGTGCCGGCCCAGGTACTCAAGGACCTCAACAGCACCCGCATCGACCGCGCCCTGGACTTTGCCGGCGGCGTGTCGCGGCAGAACAACTTCGGCGGCCTGACCTTTCTCAACTACAGCGTGCGCGGCTTCACCACGGGGGAGTTGTACAAGAACGGCTTCGCCGTCAACCGCGGCAGCTACAGCGCGCCCGACACCTCCAGCATCGAGCGCATCGAGGTACTCAAGGGCCCGGCCGCGAGCCTCTATGGGCGCGGCGATCCCGGCGGGCTGGTCAACATCGTCAGCAAGCGCCCCCAGGCCGAGACGTTCAGCACCGTGAACCTGAGCGCCGGCAGCTGGGACCGCTACCGCGGCACGCTGGACGCCAACGCGCCGCTGGACAGCCAAGGCAACCTGCTGGGCCGGGTCAACCTGGCGGTGGAGGACAACGGCAGCTTCCGCGATCACGTCAACAGCGAGCGACGGATCGTCAGCCCGTCGCTGAGCTGGCAGCTGTCGCCCGACACCCGCCTGCTGCTGGACACCGAGTTCTCCCGCACCGAATCGGTGTTCGACCGCGGCATCCCGGCGGTCAATGGCCAGATGGGCTCGGTGCCGCGTTCGGCGTTCATGGGCGAGCCCAACGACGGCAAGATCCGCAACGACAACCAGACCGTCGACCTGGCCCTGGAGCACTTCCTCGACGACAACTGGAAGCTGCGCCTGGCCAACCACTACACCCAGGGCACACTGAAGGGCAACAGCTCCGAGCCCCAGGCCCTGGTCGGAAACACGCTCACACGCTTCTACCGCGAGCGCGACTTCGAGTGGAACGACAACATCACCCAAGCCGAACTGCACGGCCAGTTCGAGCTGCTCGGCTGGCAGCACCAGAGCCTGATCGGCCTGGAATACGAGAACTACCGCAACAGCCAGAAGTACCCGCAGAGCGCGACCCTGGCCAGCTACGGCCTGGACATCCGCAACCCGGTATACGGCAAGCCCAAGCCGGCCCTCACCCGCGCCAATGACTTCTTCGAGCGCACCGAAAGCCATGCCCTCAACCTGCAGGACCAGATCGCCTTCAGCGAACGCCTGCGCGGCCTGCTCGGGGTACGCCTGGAGCGCATCGAGCAGACCTCGCAGAACCGCAGCAGCGGCATCAGCAACAGCCAGGCCAAGGATGTCGCCACGCCCCGCGTCGGCCTGCTGTACCAGCTGACGCCACAGGTCGGCGTGTTCGCCAACGCCTCGACCTCGTTCAAGCCCAACACCATCGGCACCCAGGGGCAGGTGTACAAGCCCGAGAAAGGCATCGGCTACGAGACCGGCCTGAAGCTCGACCTGTTCGACAGCCGCCTGGGCGCCACGGTGGCGCTGTTCCATATCGACAAGGAGAACGTCATCACCACCGATGCCCTGGGCGAGAGCATCGCGGCCGGCAAGGCGCGCAGCCAGGGCCTGGACCTGCAGTTCAGCGGTCAGCTCAGCGAGGCGGTGCGGGTGATCGGCGCCTATGCCTACATCGATGCCGAGGTCACCAAGGGCGATGCCAGCCTGCCCAAGGGCAGCGACCTGCTGGGCATTGCCCGTAACAGCGGCAGCGTGATGGGCGTGTATGAGTTCCAGAATGGCGCCCTGCGCGGTTCGGACCTGGGGGCGGCGTTCAACTATGTCGGCGAGCGCTCCGGTCAGGCCGGCAGCGCTTTCACCCTGCCCTCGTACAGCACGGTCGACCTGCTGGCGCACTACAAGGCCAGCGAGCAGGTCACCGTGGGCCTGAACCTCAACAACCTGTTCGATCGCAAGTACTACGAGCGCTCATACAACAGCTCATGGGTGCTGCCGGGCGAGCCGCGCAATGTCAGTGTCAGCCTGACGCTCAGCCTCTGAGGCCAACGCAGTGGCTCGCGATGCTCCACGCACCGGGGCATCGCGATACACTGTGCGGACACCACCCAAGCAGCCCCTGGCATGATCCAGTCCGATCTCGATCTGTTCGACGCACACCCCCAGCAGCTGGCCGCGCACACCACGCTGCTGCCAGGTTTCGCCCTGGCGGAGCTCGAGCCCCTGCTCGATGCCTTGCGCCCGGTGCTGCGCGCGGCGCCGTTTCGCCACATGCAGACCCCCGGCGGCCTGCGCATGGCCGTGGCGCTGAGCAATTGCGGCGCGCTGGGTTGGGTCAGCGACGCAAGCGGCTATCGTTACTCCGCCACCGACCCGGTCAGTGGCAAGCCCTGGCCCGCCCTGCCCCGGGTGCTGGTCGAGCTGGCCTCGCGCGCCGCCGCCCAGGCCGGTTTCGACGGCTTCGTGGCGGATGCCTGCCTGATCAACCACTACCTGCCGGGTACCCGCCTGAGCCTGCATCAGGACCGCGACGAGCAGGACTACGCCCATCCGATCGTCTCGATCTCGCTGGGCCTGCCCGCAGTGTTCCTGTTCGGCGGGCTGCAACGCTCGGACCGTACCCGGCGCATCCCGCTGAACCACGGCGACGTGCTGGTGTGGGGCGGCGAGGACCGCCTGCGCTTTCATGGCGTGCTGCCGATCAAACCTGGCGTGCATCCGCGCATGGGCGAACGGCGGATCAACCTGACGCTGCGCAAGGCCGGCTGATCCTAAAGGCCGGCTGACCCTAACGGTCAGGGCTTTCAAGGTGTTCGACGTTAGAGTGGCAGCGCCTGTCAGATCGAGCGCCGCCCGCGCGGCGCATCGCGGATGAATCCGCTCCTACATTCGTTGCAACGTACCGAACCTGTCAGGCCATGGTTGCCAGCCTTGGCGCAGGGCTCAAGACAGGTGGGGCGCCGGCAATGCCCACCGATAAATCGCGTCGAGCGCACAAGGCTAACAACCATGGCCTATCAGGCATGGCCACGTTGCAACAAATGTAGGAGCGGATTCATCCGCGATGCGCCGCGCGGGCGGCGCTCGATCTGATAGGCCCTGCAAGGGTTAAGGCGAACACCTGGTAGCCCTGATGCGGTCAATACCCCACCGCGCCAAAAGACCTTGAAAGGGATGACCCTAACGGCCGGCAAACCATTCCCGGCGTTCCTCGAACGCGGCCCGGATCGCCCCGACCATCACCTGCACCAACGGGTCGGCTTCGGTACGCCCATCGACCGCCAGCCACACGCGCCGGCGCATCGGCTCGCGGAACAACCCCGGCAAGGCCAGCAGGCCACGATCCAGATGCGCCGCGTAGTGCGGCAGCAAACCGACACTGGCGCTGCACTTGATCAGTTGGCAGTACATCTCGTAGTCCTGGATCTGCGTCACGCCGGCCGAGCGGGTGCTCAACAGCGCCTGCCAGGGCGTCAACGCCTGCACGCCGACCTCGCCTTGCCATTGCACCAGCATGTAGTCCTGCAGGTGCGCCAGGCTGGTCGGGCGGTTGGCCTCGCGGGCATAACGCTTGGCGATATGCGGCAGGTACTCGAGGGTGGCCAGGGCTTCGGCGGTGCTGTCGGCAAAACAGCCGCTGCGGGCGCCCTGGTCAAGGTCGCCCAGCCATAGCGCCACATCCACGGCCTGCTCGGGTACCTGACGACCATCGAGCGTGGCCACCTCCAGGCGCATGCCGGCATGCTGGCGCACGAAGTTGATCAGGTTGCGGCCCAGCAGGTCCTGCAGCAGTGGTTCGGCCACGGCCAGGCGCACACTGGCGCTGGCTTCCCGCAGCGGTGGCACCACCGGTTCGCGGGCCTGGAGCACCTGCTGCAGGCGCTCGCCCTGCTGGCTGAGCACCGGGTTGTTGTTGCGGTTGACGAACAGGCTGTAGCCCAGGCGTGCCTCCAGGGCCGCCAGGCGTTTTCGCAAGGCCACCGGCTTGAGGTTTAGCCGCCGCGCCGCCTGCATGAAACAACCGCAGCGCGCGGTGACCAGAAAACAGTTCAGGGTCTGTTCGTCCAGGGCCAGCGGCACCTGGGGACGAACGACGGGCACGCTGGTATCCGGGGCTCGCCCCCGGGACAGATCGATAGGCATCCCTCGCCTCCCGCGGGCCTGACTAGGCAGGCCCGCTTCTTCCATGGTTGTAGGCGACTAGCGGCTGCTTTCCAGCACCTGGTTGAGCGCCGCGCCGTCGATGCTGAGGGTGGCAGTGTCGAACATGCCCTCGACATAGGCCTTGGCCACCTGCTCCTGGCGCTGGGCACGCAGCACCTGGCGCAGGCGCGGGGCCACCTCGTCGAAGGTCGCCGCCCGGGCCGGCTGTTGTTCCACCAGCTTGATGATGTGATAGCCCGCCGCGCTCTGCACCGGTTCGCTGACGCTGCCCACCTTGAGTTTCGGCACCACCCCGCGCACCTCCGGCAACAGTTGCGCCAAGGCCTGCAGGCCGGTATCCCCGCCGTTGGCGGCGGTGCCGGCATCCTGCGAATGCTCGCGGGCCAATGCGCCAAAGTCCGCATCCGCGGCCTGGGCCTGCTTGGCCAGGGCCGCGGCCTGCTTGCGCACGGCCTCGTCATCCTTGGGGTTCTCCACCCGCAGGAAGATCTGGCTCAGGCGATAGCGTGCCGGCAGTTGCAAACCAGCCTTGCCTGCCTCGTAGGCCTGCTTGAGCTCGGCTTCAGTGGGGTAGTCGTCGGGTACCTTGCTCACCGAGTCGAGGTAGTCGCGCAAGACGATCTGCTCGGTGGCCGCACGGGTCTGCACCTGGATCTCCGGACGCTGCAGCCAGCCTTGGGCCTCGGCCTGCTGGTACAGGGCCTTTTCCGCCAAGCGGGCGCGGATCCAGGCCTCCAGTGCTGGCCGGTCACCGCGCAGGCTGGCACGGGACTCTTCGGGCAACTGGGCGAACAGCGCCTTGAGCTCGCCGCTGCCCACCTGTTGCTCGCCCAGGCGCGCCAGCACCGGGCCGTTGTCGGTGGCCACCAGGGTGGCGGGCGAAGCCGGGCGCGCCGCCGCCACCGGCTGGTCGCCCGGGCGCAAGGCCAGGGCGACCGCCACTGCGACAACGGCCAGCGCGCCAGCGCCGGCCCACAGGGTTCGCGCCGTCACGAAGCGCTCACCGCATCGCTGGCCACCTGCTCGGGCGCCGTTTCGGCGACATTGCGGCTGTAGTCGCGCAGGTAGACGATGAACTCCTGCAGCAGGCGATCCCACAGCAACAGGCTGCCAAGCAGGTGTTTCTCGCTGACGCCGTCAGCAACCACCACGTCCTTCTCCATCACCAGGAACTCGCCCTGCACCGACAGGCGGGCGAAACGCCGCGTGGCGTTCCAGCGCTCGGCCAGGCCCGCTGGCAGCTCGCCCTGGATACGCAGCGCGCAACTGAAGGTGAAATCGAGGAACTCGCCTTCCTGGTTCAGCGCCCGGTTGCCGAAACGTACGGCGTAACCCACGCCCTGGCTGGCGCTGAGCAACTGCACCACGGCATTCTGCTCGGTGCGATTGACCCGGCAGCCGGCATCCTGCAGCAGCTTGGTCAGGGAGTCGGCGCTAACGGTTTCGATCAGGGTGACTTCGGTCATGTGCTTACTTCCTTGCGTTGAGAAAACGTCACTGGGTCACGCCCGTGGGGGCGTCGAACTGGCTTTCGTAGAGTCTGTCGCCATAGGCCTGGGCCAGCTCCTCGAAGCGGACCCGAGCCGAGCCGGCAAAGGGCTGGCGCATCTTCATCACATCGGCGATATCGACCTTTTCATAGGCGGCCAGCATCTCCTTGGCCACCCCGTACATCTGCTGGTTGCGCGCCTGGCACTGCTGCACCTGGCCATCGCGCTCGGCCAGTTGTGCCTGCAGGCCGGCACGCTCGCTTTCCTTGGCGCGCGCCATGCCCAGCAGTTCGTCATAGGCCTGCTTGTACTTGTGCAGTTGTTCGTTGCTGCTGGCCACCAGCGCCTGGGCCTGGCTGTGCACGGCCTGCTGCTGGCCGGCGAGCTGTTCGCTCTGGCCGCGCGCCTTGGCCAGTTGCGCGGTCAGCTCGCGCACCTGGCCCAGGGCCGCGTCGCGTTGCTGTTCCGCCGTCTGACGGGCGGCGCTGGCCTGCGCCTGCTCGCTCTGCAGGGTCTGCAGCTGTTGCGTGGTGCTGCGCAGCTGGGTGCGCAGGCGCTCTTCGAGGGTTTCGGCCGACGCCGAGGCGGCCAGGCTTGCGCCCAGCGCCAGCATCAACCAGGCGCAACGATGGCGATAGACTCCCTTGTTCATGCCCGTGCTCCTTCCCTAGAACCGCGTGTTGACTTCAAGTTGTAGCACATCGATGTCAAACGGCGCGCCGTAGACTGCCTCGCTGCTCAACCAACGGGCTGTAGCGTAGACGTTGTCGGCCAGGCCGTAGTTGCCACCGAGGAAATAGCCCTTGGCGTTGGTGCCGCCGAGGTGGAAGCTCGAGTCGTTGAACCCGTCCGGCAGCGCGTCAGGCTCGATGCGCTTGTAGCCGGCGAACAGGTTCCAGTCGCCGGCCTTGCGCATGTCCAGGGCGTTGCCCAGGGTGAACTGCAACATCCAGGCGTCGCCGCCGCTCTTGATGTTGCCGTTCTCGTCGATGTTGTTGGCCAGCTGGCCGGCCGAACGCTTGCGCATGTCGCCCTCGTCGTAGGCCAGGTTGTGGATGTAGTTGGCCTGGCTGCGCAGCTTGAAGTCATGGGGCAAGTCGGCGTCCCACACCAGGTTCAGGTCGAGCAGTTCGAACTCCGAGGCGATGCCGACGAACTGCGGCTGCGGCGTGGCCGCCGGGTTGGCCGGATTGGGCGTGATATCGCGCAGCAGGAACACCGTGTTGCCCTTCTGCATGAAGGTCGGCCGGGTTTCGTCGCTGTCACAGGCCGGCTGGCCATCCCAGGGCGCGCAGGGGCTGGAGCGCTCGCCGGCGATGTCGTCGAAGCGGTAGTAGGCCATCGCGCCCTTGAGGCGGTGATGGTCGTTGAGCGCCCATTTCGCGCCCAGCTGCGCGCCGTACAGCCACTTGTTGTCGCTGTCCTCCTTGTCCAGGCCGTTGCTGCTGGCGCTGTCGTCGCTGTACTGCACAGGGAACGCGCCGACGGTGCCGAACAGGCTGAGGTCGCGGTTCAGCGGCTGGTCGAAGATCGCCGCCACGCCATCGAAGTTGAGGTCGTGGGAATAGAGGATATCGGTGGACATGAACGGATTGGCGATGCGCCCGCCGGTCAACGTCAGTCGCTCGCTGGGCGTCCAGGTGACATAGCCCTGGTCGAGCCAGATGTCCTTCTTGCCGAAGCCGCCTCCGAGGTTCTGGGTGGTCGACACCGGGTTGTTGTTGGAGCCGGTGGCGACGCGAATGCCGGCCACCCAGTTGTCCGCCAGCTGGGCCTTGAGGCCGAAGCGTGCACGCAGGCGCAGGAGGCTGTCGCGGTCCTCGCGGGTGTTGAGCAGCGGCGGCAGGTTCGAGCCACTGTTGGCGTTGACGTCGTACGGGCCCTTGTCGTTGAGCTTGGCGAAGTCGACGATCTCGTTGCTGTTGCCGTCGGCGTAGCCGCGCGACTCGTAGCGCAGGCGCAGGTCGCCGTCGAAGCTGATGCGCGAGGCCCAGTCGGGGAAGGTGTTGGGCGCTGCCCAGTTTTCCTGCTTGGCGGTGTTCATCACCTCGGCCTTGATCTCGTCGCGGATCTGCTGGCGGACGATGGCCGGCACATACTGCACGCGCACCTCGCCGTTGGCCGCGGGGGCCTGGGCGACGATCGGCGCGGCGCTGACAGCCCGCGCCTGCTGGGCCTCGCGCTCGGCCTGGGCGATCAGCGCGTCGGCCTTGTCCTGCTTGAGCACGCCCTGTTCCACCAGCAGGCGGATCAGGTTGACGGTCGCGTTCTCCGACGGCGCGGCGTGGGCGACGGCCGGACCGACCGCGGTGGCGGCGGCCAGCAGGCCGAGCGCCAGGGTCAATCGGTTGACTGGGCACTTCATGGGTTTGCAGCTCCTGTGGGTCAGTCGTGCTTCGTTGTTCATGGCCGGCGCCCCTGCAGGGCTATCTTCACCGGCAAGGTCAGGTTGGCCGGCGGGCGCTGGTCGAGGGCGCGGGCGCCACGCAGGGCGGCGAGCACCTGGGCGTCCACCTCCGGCTCGCCGCTGCCGCGCAGCAGCTCGACCCGGGTGATCTCGCCGGCGGCGCTGAGCCAGATCTCGGCCTGCAGGTTGAACACCAGGTTGCGCAGCTCGGGGTTGTCGCGCAGCAGGCGCTGGAAGGCATAGGCCAGGTACTGGCTGTAGGTGCCGCTGCCCAGGCCGCCACCGCCGCCACCGGCCATGCCGCCGCCCTTGCCGGCCCCGACGTTGAAGCTGTCGCCGCCCGCTTGGGCGTCGCCATCCATCTGCATGGGGTCGGCCAGGTCCTGGGCTGGGTCCGGCGCGTCCTCGGCGGGCTTGACCTCCTCGGCCTCGGGCACCGGCTGCGGCTCGACGATCTTTTCCTCGACCGGCGGTTCAGGCTCCTTGGGCGGCTCGGGCGGAGGCGGCGGTGGAGGTGGCGGCAGCGGGATGATCGCCGGCACCTTGGGCGCCTCGCGGCGCACCCCGGCCATGTCGTTGGCCCACTGCCACAGCAGCCAGGCCAGGCCCGCGCCAGCGACGGCGAGCACGGCCCAGGTCAGCAGGCGGCGGAAGTTGGCTTTAGGTTCCATGCCTGCCCTCACCCCTGGTTCGGCTTGCCGGTGACCAGCCCGACCTGGGCCAGTTCGAGACGGCGCAGCAGGTCGAGCACCTCGACCACTTTCTGGTACTGCACCCCCGCGTCACCGCGCACGATCAACGGGAAATCCGGGCTGCGCGCCTTTTCGCTGCGCAGGCGGTCCTCCAGCTCCTGCAGCGTCACCGGGTAGGCGTCGAGGAACACCTGGCCGGCATCGTTGATCGAGATCGCCTTGGTCTTGGGCTGGGCCAGCGACACCGTGGCGCTGGCCTTGGGCAGTTGCACCTGGATCCCGGAAACCTGCGCGGTGGCGGTGAGGATGAACATCACCAGCACCACCATCAGCACATCCACCAGCGGGGTGATGTTGATACTGTCGACCGCGGCGTCGGCGTCGTCGTCTTGGGCGTTGTTCACGGATGCCATGGCTGCCTCCTCACGCCGGGATCGACGGGTTGACGCTGCGCCCGGCCGGACGCAGCGCCGCTTCACCGGCCTGGCCCTCGCCGTGCAGCTCGGCCAGGCGGGTGATGAACTCGTCGACGAACACCCGCATGTCAGCACTGACTTCGCGGTTGCGCGTGGTCAGGCGGTTGTAGCCGAACAGCGCGGGGATGGCGACGAAGAGACCCATGGCGGTGGCCAGCAGCGCCGCGGCCATGCCCGGGGCGATGGCGTTGATGTTGACGTCGCCAGCCATGGCGGTGCCGAGGAACACCACCATGATCCCCAGCACCGTGCCCAGCAGGCCGATGTAGGGGCCGCCGGCGATGGCGTTGGACAGGGTCGACAGTTTCGACGACAGCGCCTGGTTCTCGCGGGTGCGCACGCCGTCCATGGAGCAGCGGATGGCTTCGATGGTGGCCGCGGACACTTCACTGGTGTCGGCGCCCTGGGCGCGGCGGGTGCGGATTTCCTGCACCGCCACCAGATACAGGCGCCACAGCGAGGAGTCGGTGAGTCGGTCATGCAGTTCGCGATCGTCGGCGAACTGCTCGAGGCGCGTGCCGACCGTGGCGAAACGCTCGCGAAAGCGCGTATTGGCGGCGGTGACGCGATTGAGCGTGCGCTGCTTGCGCAGCATGATCACCCACGACTGCACCATCATCAGCACCAGGACAGCGATGATTACCCAGGCGTCCACCGGCACCGCCTTGAGCAGGAAGCCCAGGCCACCGAAGCCGAAGCCGGATTGTTCCTCGTCGACGCCATAGACCACCAGGCGCGACTCGGCACCCTGGGCCAGCACGTCGGCCTGCAGGCTGGCCTGGCTGCGGGCGACGCGGGAAACACGCAGCTCGTCCAGGGCGCCGACAAAGGTCGCGTAGTGGCCGGCAGCCTCGCCCTCGCCCGCTGGCAGGTCGCCACCGATGCCGATGGCGCCGCTGAAGGCCGCCAGGCTCGCGGCCAGTCGCGCGACCGGCTGGCCTTCGACCAGCAGCGTGAGGTTGCCGCCCTCGCCCACCAGCGCCAGGTGCTGCCATTGGCCGGCGCCGAGCGCCTGATTGGCGGCGGCGCGCTGGCCGTCCACCTCGATGAAGGGCACGCCTTCGGCCAGGCCGAGCAGCAGGCTGTGGCCGGCCTCGCGGCGCGCCAGCAGCAGTTGCTCACCCACCGCCTGATCCTGGCGCAGCCAGGTGCTGAAGCTGAACGCCGCGCCCGCCGGCAGTTGCAGCGAGGCGCTGGCGGGCAGTTGCAAGGCTTGGCCACCGAGCTGGATGGCCCGGCCGATCACACCATCGACGCTGACCGTCGGCCCTTGCAGCTGGTTGCCATAAGGGCTGGCGTCACGGGCGATGGCACCGTCGAAGTGGTAGAGCGCGGTGTAGTCGGCGTCGAAGCTCGGCTGGCTGGTGGGTGCCTGGGCCTTGGGGTTGCCGTAGTACATCCACAGGTCCTGGCGCTGGCCGGCTTCTATACGGGGTACGTCGACCCAGATCAGCGCCATGCCCATCAGCGGATCGAACTGCTCGACATGGTGGTTGAGCACGGTCTTGTCGTCGGCAGCGACGAAGCGGATGTCCGCGCCGGTTTCGCTGACGCCGTCGAAGCTGAAGTTGCCGGTGTGCAGACGCACCAGCAGTGCGGTGCGGCCCAGCGCCTGGGTCAGGCCGGCGCCCTGGGGCGTGGTGTCCACGGCGATCTGCTTGCGGTACATCCAGTCGTCTTGCCACCAGGCGCTGGCGCTGCCCGACAGGGCGAAGCCCAGGCACAGCAGCAAGGTCAATATCAGGCGTTGCATGAGAGGTCTCCAGGCCGATGCCGGTCAGTAGGTCAATCGTTCAGAAAGTCGCCTGCACGCTGAAGTGCACGCGGGAAGCGTTCTTGTCGGTGTTGGGGCCGTCCTTGAGCGGCACGGCCCAGTCGAGGCTGCCGGACAACCAGTCGTTGAGCGTGGCGCGGGTGCCGACGCCGACGCTGGCCAGGCTGTAGCTGTCGTCCTGTTCGGGCAGTGCGTCCTGCAGGCGCAACTGGGCGCCCTCGGCGAACAGGTAGAAGCGCCAGTCGCTGATGTAGCTGCCAACGTAGCGGCCAATGGATGGGGTGCGCAGTTCCTGGGAGAACAGCAGGCCGTCGTCCCCGGTGCGTTCGGCGGCGAGATAGCCACGCACCGAGGTGGCGCCACCGGCGGCGAACTGCTCGTTCGACACCAGTGGCCCCGAGGCCAGCTGGAACGCCAGCTTGGAAGCGCTCTGCCAGGAACCGGCGAAGTCGAAGGTGTAGCTGCCGTCGCCCTTGAGCGCGGCGAAGCTGGAGTCGGCGCGGTAGCGCTTGTAATCGAACTCGGTATCGTCGCTGCCATAGCCCAGCAGGCTGCGCGTCCCGGCCACCAGGCTCAGGCCGAGGCTCAGCTGGTCCTGTTCGGTGAAGCGGTAGCCGGTATAGCCCAGGGTGATCGGGGCGTACTTGAGCGGGACCTTGTCGCTGCTGCCACCCAGGCCGACCTGTTCGTCGAAGTCCTTGAAGTCCACGCCGATCGACAGGGCGTTGGCCCAGGCGCCGACGCCCGGCAGGTTATAGATCGCCGAAACGCCGTAGGAATGGCCCTTGCCCAGCACATTGGTGCCGCCCACCGTGGCGACATTGCTGTCGGAGTGGTAGCCGGAGAACTGCACGGTCCAGCGCTCGCTCAGCGGCGCGGCGTAGGACCCGGACCAGACTTCGGCGTTGTCACGGTCCTGGGGCGCGGTGAACCAGGTCAGCGAGACGCTGTGGCCGGCCTGCCAGAGGTTGTTGTAGCCCAGGCTGACGACACTGCGCAGCTTCTCGGTGTCGGCGCTGTGGTCGTTGTTCAGGCCCAGGCTCAGGTTCCAGGGCTGCTTGTCCTCGACCTGCAGGTCGACGTCCATGGTGCCCGGGCGCTGGCCTTCGCGCACCAGCGGCATGACCTGCCGCCCCGGGGCACGGTTGAGCGTGGCCAGTTCGTTCTGTACCTGGGCGAAATCGGGGACCTTGCCCTCCTCCAACGCCGGCACCTGTTCACGGATCTCCAGCGGCGAGTAATGCTTGGCGCCCACCACCCGCACGCGGCCGACCTTGGTTTCGCTCACCTGCAGGTAGACCACGCCGCCTTCGACCTTCTGTTCGGGCAGCTCGACGAACACCGACTGGTAGCCCCGGGCCTGATAGCTTTTCTGCAACGCCTCGCGGGCGCCTTCGAGGTCAGCCAGGGTCTTGTCCGGCCCCAGGTAGGGATAGACCGCCTCTTCGATGGCCTGGGCGTCGAGCACGGTGTTGCCGCGCACCACGTATTCGTTGATCTCGACCCGGCGCTGCGCCTCGTCCGCGGCCACGTCGACCGCCAGCAGGCACAGCAGCGCCCCTGCGCCCATGCCGCATCGTTTGAAGAAAAAATGCTCCACACCGCCCCCTTGAGCGCCAGGAATTCGTTGGTTTGCTAGTGGTTGTCGCTGGGTGCGGGCTGGCCTTGGTGGCGGGCCAGCCAGCTGTGCAACAGGGCCAGGTTGAGGCTGAACTCGGGCATGGCCTGCAGGCTCGCGCCGAGCACTTCGTCGACCATGCGCTGCAGCAGGGAAACGGCCATGGCACTGCCCAGCAGCACGCCGAGGTCATGGCTGAACAGGCTGAAGTTCCACACCCGTGATTTCAGCTCCAGGCCGGTGAACCAGCGGAACAGCAGGTTGTAGTTGAGCTGTTCGTAGAGCTGCTTCTCGCTGGGCACCGAATACAGCAGCTGCAGGAGCAGTACATGCATCAGCGTGCGCGGGGTGATGATCATGCCCTGCTGCTCGGCCAGCAGCGCCAGCGCGGGCTGGTGCGCGTCCAGCAATGCCTCTATGCGCGGCTTGAGCAGCGCCAGCGAATGGCCGGGCGGCACGCAGCTGGCCACCTCGCGCAGGGCGCCCTGCCAGTCGTCCTGGGAGACGATCCATACCCAGGGGGCGCCGTAGCGGTAGACCGAGACGGGCTGCTTGCGGGCGGCCTCGACGATCTTGGCCAGACGCTGGTCGAGCTCCTGCATTCCCACTTTCGTGTAGCGTTCCATAGTGCCCATTGCCCCGCTCCCAGGCCGGTTCTCAAGGCTTGATTGGCCTGGTGGCCAGGTGCCTTGTTGGTGTCCTTGGCTTTGACGGGGGTGGCGGATTGCTACCGAAGTTTTGTCATGAAAGGTTCATCAGAGGGGGTGGTTTCGAGGGGGGCGGGGGCGGGGTCGGGGTCGGGGTCGGGGTCGGGGTCGGGGTCGGGGTCGGGGTCGGGGTCGGGGTCGGGGTCGGGGTCGGAAGTGATTGTTTTGATTTTTGTTTGCGTATTCGTAGAAGATGTCGACATTTAGTCACCTTTTCGCCCTTACGGCGACCTACTTTTGTCTTGACAAAAGTAGGCAAAACCGTTCGGCTCCGTTCATACGGCCCCTACGCTTCGCTCCGGGGTTCCCTCGCTCCGTTCTTGCTCCCGTGGGTACCGCGCTGTACGCCCCATCCTGGGGCGCAGCGCTCGACGGCCATCCATGGCCGTCGCCCCACTACGCAAGAACTCCACTCGGCCTCCTGAAGTCGCAATTGGTGGCGCCTGAACTATCGCGCACTTAGAAGCAAGATCAAGAGCAGATCAAGAGCAGATCAAGAGCAGATCAAGAGCAGGACTTTTGGTTTTCAGTGGATGTTATGTTGTTTTTCATTACGCCATCGCGGGGCAATCCCGCTCCCACGTTGAATAACGTAGTCAAACTATCGTGGGAGCGGGTTTGCCCCGCGGTGTTTATCTAGAGTTCCCACGATGGCAACTAGCGACTAGCTGCGTTAGTGCAGGCGCCGCCCGTAACTTCGCGACTTCAGGAGGCCGAACGCAGGACTTGCGGAGGGAGGTGACGGGCATGGATGCCCGTCAAGCGCTGCGCCCCAGGATGGGGCGTTCAGCGCGGTCCTCCCGGGAGCAAGGCCGGAGTGAGGGAACCCGGAGCGAAGCGGAGGGCCGGATGAATGGAGCGCCACGGCTTTGCTTACTTTGGCCACGACCAAAGTAAGCCGCCGTAAGGGCGGAAAGGTGACTGTGCGTCGACATCGCAAATGAATGCGCTTAAAACTATAAAAACCGATGCCGATTGACTTTGACTTTCACTTTCACTTTCACTTTCACTTTCACTTTCACTTTCACTTTCACTTTCACTTTCACTTTCACTTTCACTTTCACTTTCACAGCGTGTGTTTTAAAAGTTATATGCGCATTCATTCGCCATGTCGACGCATACTCACCTTTTCGCCTTTACGGCGACCTCCTTAACGAGATGGTCACCCCTGCACCCCGCGAGGCGTACGCTTTCGCAGGGTGTTTTTTCTTCGGAGACCGTCATCATGGACATGATGAACTTCCGAGGTCATGCCTGCATGACATTGCATTGGTGCAAAGAGCCGACTGCGTCGTTAAATATTATTGACCTTGCTTGCGCCAAACCCTTGTCGCTCAAGGCTCCGACGGCCTACAGCCCCCGTAAAATGGCGGCTTGAGGCTTCGTCACTCGTTTGACATATCGAACGGCTCTGGCAAGCTATGAGTCAGGCCCCGACCGACATCGCCTGCAGGGCGAGCCGGCAGTGCTCGGGGCTTCAGGCAGCACTCAAGGCCCCGGCCGTGCGCCTGCACAACAACGACAGGCATGACCTGTCTCAAGGTGACATATGTCCAACAGCAACATTGGCAACAAGCAACCTTCCCTGCGCAAACCCGTCGTCCTGATGACCATGGGCAGCCAAGAGCGCAAAGGCCATGACTATCAGGTCATGACCCACAAATACATCTCCCCGCTGGTCGAGTTCTCCGGTTGTGTCCCGGTCCTGGTGCCCACCTGCTGCGGCGTCGAAGACCTCGAGACCTACCTGGACATGGCCGACGGCGTGTACCTGACCGGTGCCGGCAGCAACATCGACCCGGCCCTCTACGGCCAGGACAACCAGACGCCCGGCAAGGGCCAGGACAAGGACCGCGACCTGTTCGACATCCCGCTGGTCAAGGCGGCGATCAAGCGTGGCCTGCCGATCTTCGGCATCTGCCGCGGCATGCAGGAAATCAACGTGGCCCTCGGTGGCGACATCTACCAGAAGGTCTACGCCGAGCCAGGCTTCAACGACCACCGGGAAAACCCCGAAGATCCGGTCGAGGTCCAGTACGCCCAGGTGCACGGCGTGAAGATCAAGCCGGGCAGCTGGCTGCGCGACACCCTGGGCAGCGACGAAATTCGCGTCAACTCGCTGCACGGCCAGGGCCTGCGCAACCTGGGCGCCGGCATCGAGCCAATCGCCCATGCCGAGGATGGCCTGGTCGAGGCGATCCACGCCCCGAGCATCTCGCCCTTCCTGTTCGCGGTGCAGTGGCACCCGGAGTGGCAGGCGGCGAAGAACCCCGACTCGATCAAGATGTTCCAGGCCTTCGGCGACGCCTGCCGCGCCCAGGTCCGCAAGTCCCAGGTCAAGCGCAACCAGGCCGCCTGACCCTCTGAAGCTTCGTTAGCTTTGATCGCGGGGCGGCGCAAGGTCGCCCCCGTTTCCCACGGTCACCCTCTGCTGGTCCCAGAACACCTCCCGTGGAAGCGGGCGGCGGGCTTGTGCCTGTCTCCGCGATCTTTTTTCCTTCCCTCAAGAGATACGATGACTTGAAAAAGTCGTCTCGCCTGCATTGGCCTCATCGCGGATGAATCCGCTCCTACAGATTCGCGCGATCCTGTAGGAGCGGATTCATCCGCGATGAGGCCACCCGTCCCGTGCGTCCAAAAAATTCCGTGTCCAGGGTCTAGTCATCTCAATAGTTGTACGATAACTTACCTCTCACCTTGGTACCTCCTCCTTCCAAGCGCCACAGGATGCCTACAACAATGAATCCACAAGAACTGCAATCCATCCTCTCCCACGGCCTGCTGTCGTTCCCCGTCACCGACTTCGACGCGGCCGGCGACTTCAACCCCGCAGGCTATGTCAAACGCCTGGAATGGCTCGCCCCGTATGGCGCCAGCGCGCTGTTCGCCGCCGGTGGCACTGGCGAGTTCTTCTCCCTGGCCGCCAGCGAGTACAGCCAGGTGATCAAGACCGCCGTCGACACCTGCGCCACCTCGGTACCGATCCTCGCCGGCGTCGGCGGCTCGACCCGCCAGGCCATCGAATATGCCAAAGAGGCTGAACGCCTGGGTGCCAAGGGCCTGCTGCTGCTGCCCCACTACCTCACCGAAGCCAGCCAGGACGGCGTTGCCGCCCATGTCGAGGCGGTGTGCAAGGCGGTGAACATCGGCGTGGTGGTCTACAACCGCAACGTCTGCCGGCTGAACGCCGACCTGCTGGAACGCCTGGCCGAGCGCTGCCCGAACCTGATCGGCTACAAGGACGGCCTGGGCGACATCGAGCTGATGGTGTCGATTCGTCGCCGCCTGGGTGATCGTTTCAGCTACCTGGGTGGCCTGCCCACCGCCGAGGTGTATGCTGCGGCGTACAAGGCGCTCGGAGTGCCGGTGTATTCGTCGGCGGTGTTCAACTTCGTGCCCAAGACCGCGATGGACTTCTACCACGCCATCGCCCGCGACGATCACGCCACCGTGGCCAAGCTGATCGACGATTTCTTCCTGCCGTACCTGGACATCCGCAACCGCAAGGCCGGTTACGCCGTGAGCATCGTCAAGGCCGGGGCGAAGCTCGCCGGTTATGACGCGGGCCCCGTGCGCACGCCGCTGACCGACCTCACCGCGCAGGAGTACGAGATGCTCGCCGCGCTGATGGACAAGATGGGGCCGCAATAAGCGAGCACCCCGCGGCCTGCCAAAGCCGCCGCCGGAGCAGGGACGCCCCGCTCCGGCCTACAAACAATCCCCGTATAAAAATAACGAGTGGGAGTAACCAGCATGCAAGCGACGCAAAAGACGCATGTACGCTACCTGATCCTGTTGATGCTGTTCCTGGTGACCACCATCAACTACGCCGACCGCGCCACCATCGCCATCGCCGGCTCCAGCCTGCAGAAAGACCTGGGCATCGACGCGGTCACCCTCGGCTACATCTTCTCCGCCTTTGGCTGGGCCTACGTGGCCGGGCAGATCCCCGGCGGCTGGCTGCTCGACCGCTTCGGCTCGAAGAACGTCTACGCCTTCAGCATCTTCACCTGGTCGCTGTTCACCCTGCTGCAGGGCTTCGTCGGCGGGCTGCCGGTGGCCTGGGCGGTGGTCACGCTGTTCACCCTGCGCTTCCTGGTGGGCTTCGCCGAAGCGCCGTCGTTCCCCGGCAACGCGCGGATCGTCGCGGCCTGGTTCCCCACCCAGGAGCGCGGCACCGCCTCGGCGATCTTCAACTCGGCGCAGTACTTCGCCACCGCGCTGTTCGCCCCGATCATGGGCTGGATCGTCTTCACCTTCGGCTGGGAACATGTGTTCGTGGTCATGGGCGTACTGGGTATCGTGTTCTCGGCGGTGTGGATGAAGACCATCTACAACCCGCGCCAGCACCCACGCATAGGCCAGGCCGAACTCGACCATATCGAACAGAACGGCGGCCTGGTGGACATGGACCAGAAACGCGGCGGCGACGGCCCGAAATGGGGCTACATCAAGCAGCTGCTGACCAGTCGCATGCTGCTGGGCGTCTACCTCGGCCAGTACTGCATCAACGCCATCACCTACTTCTTCCTCACCTGGTTCCCGGTGTACCTGGTGCAGGAGCGCGGCATGACCATCCTCAAGGCCGGCTTCATCGCTTCGTTGCCGGCGGTATGCGGTTTCATCGGCGGGGTGCTCGGCGGGGTGCTGTCGGACTGGCTGCTGCGCCGCGGCAACTCGTTGACCTTCTCGCGCAAGCTGCCGATCGTCTGCGGCCTGCTGCTGTCGACCACCATGGTGTTCTGCAACTACGTCGAGGCCGAGTGGATGGTGGTCGGCTTCATGACCCTGGCGTTCTTCGGCAAGGGCATCGGCGCCCTGGGCTGGGCGGTGGTCGCCGACACCTCGCCCAAGCAGATCGCCGGCCTGTCGGGCGGGCTGTTCAACACCTTCGGCAACATCGCCTCGATCACCACGCCGATCGTCATCGGCTACATCATCAGCGCCACCGGTTCGTTCAAATGGGCCCTGGTGTATGTGGGCGCCAACGCCCTGGTGGCGGTGTTCAGCTACCTGGTGATCGTCGGCCCGATCAAGCGCATCGAGCTCAAGGAACCGCCCAAGCGCGAACCTGCGCCCGACGCCGAACTGGCCCGCCAGTAAGCCGGACACGTCGGCGCCCCACGGCGCCGGCGACAGCACCACGCCTGAGAGACAAGACAAGAAGGGCCTGACCATGCAGTTGATCGAACATTCCGAGTCGCCCCGCTACGTGCGCCTGCACCCCGACGACAACGTCGTGGTGGTGGTCAACGACGGCGGCCTGGGCGAAGGCGCGCGCTTTGCCGATGGCCTGACCCTGGTCGAGGGCGTGCCGCAGAGCCACAAGGTCGCCACCGTGGACATCCGCAAGGGCGAGGCGGTGCGCCGCTATGGCCAGGTCATCGGCCATGCCCTGGCAGACCTGCGCCAGGGCAGTTGGGTCAAGGAAGATCAACTGGCGATGCCGGCCGCGCCCGAGCTTGCCAGCCTGCCACGCTGCGACGCCGTGCCCGCCGCCCTGCCGCCACTCGACGGCTTCACCTTCGAGGGCTACCGCAACGCCGACGGCAGCGTCGGCACCCGCAACATCCTCGGCATCACCACCACCGTGCAGTGCGTGACCGGCGTGCTCGACCATGCGGTCAAGCGTATCCGCGCCGAACTGCTGCCCCGCTACCCCAATGTCGACGATGTGGTCGCCCTCACCCACAGCTACGGCTGCGGCGTGGCGATCAACGCCCGCGATGCCTACATCCCGATCCGCACCGTGCGCAACCTGGCGCGCAACCCCAATCTTGGCGGCGAGGCGCTGGTCATCAGCCTGGGCTGCGAAAAGCTCCAGGCCGGCCAGGTGATGCACGACGGCGATCCATCCGTGGACCTCAGCGAGCCGTGGCTGTACCGCCTGCAGGATGCGACGCTGGGCTTCGGCGAGATGATCGAGCAGATCATGGCCCTGGCCGAGACCCGCCTGAAAAAGCTCGACCAGCGCCGCCGCGAGAGCGTGCCGGCCAGCGAACTGATCCTCGGCATGCAGTGCGGCGGCAGCGACGCCTTCTCCGGCATCACCGCCAACCCGGCGCTGGGCTATGCCGCCGACCTGCTGGTGCGCGCCGGCGCGACGGTGCTGTTCTCGGAAGTTACCGAGGTGCGCGACGCCATCTACATGCTCACCTCCCGCGCCGAAACGCCGGAGGTCGCCGACGCATTGGTGCGCGAAATGGACTGGTACGACCGCTACCTGCAGCAGGGCGCCGCTGATCGCAGCGCCAACACCACGCCGGGCAACAAGAAAGGCGGCTTGTCCAACATCGTCGAAAAAGCCCTGGGCTCGATCGTCAAGTCCGGCAGCGGCGCGATCCAGGGCGTGCTCGGGCCCGGCGAGCGGGTAACGCGCAAGGGCCTGATCTTCTGCGCCACCCCGGCCAGCGACTTCGTCTGCGGCACCTTGCAGCTGGCGGCCGGGATGAACCTGCATGTGTTCACCACTGGTCGCGGCACGCCCTATGGCCTGGCCATGGCGCCGGTGGTCAAGGTGTGCACCCGCAGCGAGCTGGCCCAGCGCTGGCCGGACCTCATCGACATCGACGCCGGGCGCATCGCCAGCGGCCGGGCGAGCATCGAGGAGCTGGGCTGGGAGCTGTTCCATTACTACCTGGACGTGGCCAGCGGCCGCAGGCAGACCTGGGCCGAACAGCACCGGCTGCACAACGACATCACCCTGTTCAACCCAGCACCGATCACCTGACCGACACAGGTGGCGTGGGAGCGGGCTTGCCCCGCGATGATGCAATCGCGGGACAAGCCCGCTCCCACGCACTGGCTCATCACTCATCCTGGAGTTTCCATGCCCAATATCCTCGGCCACAACTTCATCGCCGGCCAGCGCAGCGCCCTTGGCCCGCAACGCCTGCACAGCCTCGACGCCACCAGCGGCGAAGCCCTGCCCTACAGCTTCGCCCAGGCCACCGAGAGCGAAGTCGACCGTGCCGCCCGCGCCGCCGCCGACGCCTTCAGCGCGTTCCGCCAACTGCCCCCGGCCCGCCGCGCCGAGTTCCTCGAAGCCATCGCCGCCGAACTGGACGAACTCGACGACCACTTCGTCGCCATCGTCTGCCGTGAAACCGCCCTGCCCGCCGCGCGCATCCAGGGCGAGCGCGGCCGCACCAGCGGCCAGATGCGCCTGTTCGCCCAGGTGCTGCGTCGCGGCGACTACCTCGGCGCGCGCATCGACCTGGCGCTGCCCGAGCGTCAGCCGCTGCCACGGGTGGACATCCGCCAGATGCGCATCGGGGTCGGCCCGGTGGCGGTGTTCGGTGCCAGCAACTTCCCGCTGGCCTTCTCCACCGCCGGTGGCGACACCGCCGCGGCCCTGGCCGCCGGCTGCCCGGTGGTGTTCAAGGCCCACAGCGGCCATATGGCCACCGCCGACCTGGTGGCCTGCGCCATCCTGCGCGCCGCCGACCGCACCGGCATGCCCAAGGGCGTGTTCAACATGGTGTTCGGCGGTGGTGTCGGCGAATGGCTGGTCAAGCACCCGGCCATCCAGGCCGTCGGCTTCACCGGCTCGCTGAAGGGCGGCGACGCGCTGTGTCGCATGGCCGCCGAGCGGCCGCAACCGATTCCGGTGTTCGCCGAAATGTCCAGCATCAACCCGGTGATCGTCCTGCCCGGCGCCCTGGCCAAGCGCGGCGAGGCCATCGCCCGCGAACTGGCAGGCTCGGTGTGCCTGGGCGCCGGCCAGTTCTGCACCAACCCCGGTATGGTGATCGGCTTGCAGTCCCCAGGCTTCAGCCAACTGCTGGGCGAGTTGGGCCAGCACCTGGATCAGCAGGCCGGGCAGACGTTGCTCAATGCCGGTGGCCTGCGCAGTTATGTCGGCGGCCTGGAACATCTGCAGGCCCACGCTGGCATCCAGCATCTGGCGGGGCAGCCGCAGCAAGGCGATCAGGCTCGCGCCCAGCTGTTCAAGGCCGATGCCCGCCTGCTGGCAGAGGCCGACCCGTTGCTGCAGGAGGAGGTGTTCGGCCCGGCCACGGTGGCCGTGGAGGTCGCCGACGAGGCGCAGTTGCGCGCCGCCCTGCTCGGCCTGCGCGGCCAGCTCACCGCCACGCTGATCGGCGAGCCGGACGACTTCGAGGCCTTTGCCTGGCTGGTGCCGCTGCTCGAAGAAAAGGTCGGGCGCATCCTGGTCAATGGCTACCCGACCGGGGTCGAGGTGTGCGACGCCATGGTCCATGGCGGGCCTTACCCGGCGACCTCGGATGCCCGTGGTACTTCGGTGGGAACGCTGGCGATCGATCGCTTCCTGCGGCCGGTGTGCTACCAGAACTACCCGCAGGCTTTGCTGCCGGAAGCGTTGCGCGATGGCAACCCGTTGGGGCTGCGGCGGCTGGTGAATGGACAGTGGAGCGAAGGGGCAGTCTGACTACCTGGAAACGCGTTTGACCACCTCGGACGTCAGCCCCGCTGCGCCTCGGCCTCTTCATGGGCCTGGCGCAGGCGTTCGCGGCTGTTGCTCAGGTGCATGCGCATGGCCATCTTGGCGCCTTCGCTGTCGCGTCGGGCGATCGCCTCGTAGATCGCTTCGTGCTCGTGCATCAACCGGCTCATGTAATGCGCCTGGTCGTCATGGGCCAGGCGCGCCGAGTTGAGCCGGGTACGCGGGATGATGCTGGTGCCCAGGTGATTGATGATGTCGGCGAAGTAGTGATTGCCGCTGGCCTGGGCAATGCGCAGGTGGAACTGGAAGTCCGCCGACACCGCATCCGAGGCATGGGCCGCGCCCTCGTTGAGCTCGTCCAGCGCGGCGCGCATGCCGGCCAGTTGCTCGTCGCTGCGACGCTCGGCCGCGAGGCCTGCCGACTCGATCTCCAGGGCAATGCGCAACTCCAGCACCGCCAGCACCTCGCGCAGGGTGACGATGGTCGCCGGGTCGATACGAAAACCCCCGGTACTTGGGGTGTCCAGCACGAAGGTGCCGATACCGTGGCGGGTCTCGACCTGGCCTGCGGCCTGCAGCCGCGAGATGGCCTCACGCACCACGGTGCGGCTGACCCCTTCCTCGGCCATGATCTGCGATTCGGTGGGCAGCTTGTCGCCGCGCTTGAGCTGGCCGCTGCGAATGCGCTCGGTCAGCACCGTGACCAGTTCCTGGGCCAGACTGCGTGGCTTGCGCCGGGTCCGTGCCTGTACCTGCTGCTCTGTCATGCCCTGTCTGTCTGGTTGTGGAAGACAGGCGCGATGATAGCGCAAGCAGTTGTACGATCACATACGTCCGGGCGGGTTTTCATGCGCCCTGGCGCGCCGCCGAGGGCGTGTGGCCCATGACCTTGCGGTACAGGCTGGAGAATGCGCTGGGGCTCTCGTAGCCCAGGTCCAGGGCGATGGCCGTCACCGCCTCGCCCGCCGCCAGGCGTGTCACCGCCGCCATCAGGCAGGCCTGCTGGCGCCATTGGCCGAACGACAGCCCGGTCTGCTCGCGAAAACGCCGGCTGAAGGTGCGCGGGCTGCAGTTGAGTTGACGCGCCCAGGCCTCGGCGCGGGCATGGATCAACGGCTGCGCCAGGAACGCCTGGCACAGGGCCGCCAAACGTGGCTCCGTTGGCATCGGCGCGAATAGCGGCAGGCGCTCGGCCTGGCCCAGCTCATGCAGCAGCAGCCCCAGCAGCAGGCCGTCGCGCCCCGCCTCGTCATGCAGGGCCGGCACTTCGGCGCTGGCCAGCAACAGCTGGTGCAGCAGCGGTTCGACACGCAATGCCTCGCATAGCGGGCCCGGGCGAGGCAGCGCTGTCGGCTCGATGTACAGGCTGCGGGTACTCACGCCGCGCATGCGCACCTGGTGCGGTTTGCCGGGAGGAATCCACACGCCGCTGCCGGGTGGAATGACCCAGGCGCCGTCGTCGGTCAGCACCTCCATCAGCCCGCTCATCCCATACAGAAATTGCGCCCGGCGATGGACGTGCCTGGGCAACAGGGTGTCGGGCGGGTAATCGGTGGCGATGGCCAGTACCGCACGGGGGGTGGCATCGATCTGGGACAGGGGAACATTGCGCATGACAACAGGCTCTGGCCGTGATGCGATGATTATTGGCCAATTGGCGCAAGCCGGCCAAGAGGCAGGTGCCTACGCTGAGAGCCCCTGTCCTGGCCCTGAGGCTGTTCCCATGCTCTACCCCCTGCTTGGCTTGTTCGGCTTGTGTGCCGGCGTCACCACCTTGCTGTTCGGCTTCGGCGGCGGGTTCTTCGCCGTGCCGCTGCTCTAT
The DNA here is from genome assembly GCF_001007005.1 of Pseudomonas sp. CCOS 191. Classification (NCBI taxonomy): domain Bacteria; kingdom Pseudomonadati; phylum Pseudomonadota; class Gammaproteobacteria; order Pseudomonadales; family Pseudomonadaceae; genus Pseudomonas; species Pseudomonas sp. CCOS 191. Next base: position 2,625,638 of record NZ_LN847264.1, on the reverse strand, counting down.
GCCCTGCTGCTGACCAGCCACGGCGCCGGCACGGCCGTGGCGGAGCATGCCATGCAGATCGCCGTGGCCACCTCGGCCACGGTGATGATCTTCAGCAGCGCCCTGGCCACCTGGCGCCACCACCGCGCCGGCAGCCTGCGCTGGGACCTGGTGCGGCCCCTGGCGCCGGCCATTGCCGTCGGGGCCCTGCTCGGCGCCTGGGCCGCCCTGTACGTGACCAGCGCCTGGCTGCGCGGGTTGTTCATCGCCTATCTCCTGCTCAGCCTGCTCGATGCCTGGCTGCGCCCGGGCTTCGTCCGCACAGGCGGGCAGGCACTGGCTGAAATGAGCCGTACCGGCGCAACCCTGGCCGGCCTGCCCATCGGCGCGCTGGCAGCGCTGCTTGGCGTCGGTGGCAGCGTGATGACCGTGCCGCTGATGCGCCGCCGCGGCGCCAGCATGCGCACCGCCACCGCCATGGCCAATCCGCTGTCGCTGCCCATGGCCCTGGCGGCCACGCTGGTCTATGCCCTGGTGCCGAGCAGTCAGGCTGACCTGGGTGTCGGCGTGCTCGGGCTGATCGACCTGCGCGCCACCCTGGTGATGACCGTCGGTGCCTGGCTGGGCATGCACCTGGCCGCGCCCTTGTTGGGGCGCATCCCCGACCACGTGCATGCCCGGGCCTACCTGGCGCTGCTGGCCTGCGTACTGTTGGTGATGCTGCTCGTTGGCGATTGAGCCTGGCCATCGGTCATGCCCGCGCTGTAGGCTGCGACCTGCTCTCTCCAAGGAAGGAAACCGCATGAAGACGTTCGATCGCTTGCTGCTCGCCACTGGCCTGCTCATCCCGCTCTGGCTGCTGTCAGGCGTTGGCCTGACCGCCCTGGCCTATCCCGGCTACGACCATCTGCAACAGGCCATGAGCCAGCTCGGCGCGGTCGGCGCGCCGACCCATGGCTTCTCGCCCTGGGTCAACAACTTCCCCCTGGCGTTGCTCTTCGGCCTGTTCGCCTGGGGCCTGGCGCGGCGCTGGCGGTACTCGGGGCTGGCTCGGTTGAGCGCGGGGCTGGTGCTGCTGCACGCTGTCGGCAGCCTGGGTACCGGCTGGTTCCCCTGCGACCAGGGCTGCGCGCCGCTGGAGCCGTCGTTCTCGCAACAGATGCACAATCTCAGCGGCCTGCTGATGTTCCTCTCGCTGACCCTGGCCAGCGTGTTGTGGATCTGGCTGGGCAAACGCGTGGCAGGCTCCCCGTGGCTGGGAAGGTGGTCGCTGCTGTGCTCGGTGCTGGCGATGATCACCGTGGTGCTGATGGCCAAGGCCGCGCAAGGCGGTGAACTGTTCGGCCTGTACCAGCGCCTCAACTACGGCATCAGCGTGTTGTGGGTTGCCGCCCTGGCCCTGCAATCGTTGCGCTGGCGTTCGCGCGATGGCCTGCAAATGGCCATCGCCTGACGGCAAACTGCTGGCCCCCAGGCGTCGAAAGCGCGGGCAAACTTCGTTTTCCTTCAGATGCTTAGGACAGCAACATGCGCGTAATTCTAGCAACCGTGGCTGGCTGCCTGCTGGCCACAACCGCCTTCGGCGCCCAGGCCCGGGCCCTGAGCCAGAACGATCGCCAGGTGTGCGGCTGGGGCGCGCAGATCGCCGCCGAGGCGCAACAGGCCAAGCTTTCCGGGGTGACCCTGTATGCCACGCGCAAGAAGCTGCAGGCACGCAAGTTCGCCAAGCCATGGATGCGCATGACGGCGTTCGGGATCACCGAGCAGACGTACAACAGCCGCTCGCGGCTGAAGCCGGCGGCGATCAAGCAGACGTATTACGAGCAATGTGCCCAGCATGCAGTCGCTAAAAAATAATTCATATAATTCAAGTAGCTATGAGTTATATCAAATGTAACTTATTAGCACATATTGAAGTGATTTCGAGGTATTCAGCGGCGTAATCGGCAACCGGTGGGAGCGGGCTTGCCCCGCGATCTGGCCAAGCGGCCATCGCGGGACAAGCCCCCTCCCACAACACCTCCCTGTCAATCGAGCCTGCCGATCAAGGCTCCGCAATCCCCGTGGTATCGCCGATCAGCGTCTGCGCCTTGAGCGGCACCGGTGCCGCCTTGCGCAGCGCCGCCACCTGCCCCGCGGTCACCGCCGCGGCCTGGTTGCCCCAGCTGCTGCGAATGAAGTTGACCACATCGGCCACCTGCTGGTCCGACAGCCGCCAGCCGAAGCCGGGCATGCTGAACGTCGACGGCGCGCTCGCCGTGGCCGGCAGGGTCGCGCCTTCCAGCACGATGTGGATCAGCGAGGTGGCATCCTGCCCCTGCACCACCGGATTGCCCGCCAGTGCCGGGAACACCCGGGCATAGCCCTGGCCGTCGGTACGGTGGCAAGCCCCGCAGTTGTCCACGTACAACGCCGCGCCCGTCTTGCCGTCATTGCCTTGCCACAGCGCCTGGGCCACGCTGGGGTCCGCCTGGAACGGCTGGTCGTCCGGGTTGCTCGGCGGCAAGGTCTTCAGGTAGCGGGCAATGGCCGTCAGGTCGGCATCGCTCATGTACTGCATGCTGTGCTCGACCACGTCGCTCATGCCGCCGAACACCGCGGTGCGTTCATTGCGGCCGGTCTTGAGGAAGGCGACGATCTGCGCCTCGTTCCAACTGCCCAGGCCGTCCTTGTGGTCGCCGCGCAGGCTCTTGGCGATCCAGCCCTCGAGCGGTGCGCTGCCAGCCAGGAAGGCATCGCCGTCGGCGGTATCCAATGCCTTTTCCTGCATGGTGATCGCCCGTGGCGTATGACAGGCCCCGCAATGGCCCAGCCCTTCGACCAGGTAGGCACCCCGCGCCACCACCGGATCGCGCCCTGCGGCTTCGAACGGCTTGACCTCGGGCGCGAACAACCCACGCCAGAACGCCAGCGGCCAGCGCATGCTCAATGGCCAAGGGATGTCGCTGGCCTTGTTCTGCTGCGCCACCGGCTGCACGCCGTGCATGAAGTAGGCATACAGCGCCTGCATGTCCTGATCGCTGACTCGGGCATAGGATGGGTATGGCATGGCCGGATACAGCGTACTGCCATCCTTGCCGATGCCCTGGCGCACGGCGCGCTCGAAGTCTTCGTAGCGGTACTGGCCGATGCCGCTGGCGTGCGGGGTGATATTGGTCGAATACAGGGTGCCGATCGGCGTCTCCATCGGCAGCCCGCCGGCGAAGGGCTTGCCGCCCTTGGCGGTGTGGCAGGCCACGCAGTCGCCGGCACGGGCCAGGTACTCGCCCTGCTTGACCAAGGCTGGATCGACGCCGTCGGCGGCGTGCAGCAAGCTGCTCGCACCCAGGCCGAGCATGGCGATGAACAGTGTCTTGAGTTTCATGACCGGCCTCCTCATGCCTGCACCAGTGGGCCGGGGTTCTTCAGGTAGCGTTCGCGGATCGCCCGCGCCGACCAGTAGGTCAACGCCGCCACCAGCCCGGTAGGGTTGTAGCCCAGGCCCTGGGGGAAGGCCGAGGCGCCGGGCACGAACACGTTGTGCACGTCCCAGCATTGCAGGTAGCGGTTGAGCGCACTGGTCTTCGGGTCGGTGCCCATGATTGCGCCGCCATTGAGGTGGGTGGTCTGGTAGGTGGAGGCATCGAAGTGCTGGCCGAAGGCCTTTTTCCCCGCGCTGATCGCCTTGGGCCCCATGGCTTCGGCGATCTTGCCCATGCGCTCGACCATGAAACGGTTCATCTTCACGTCGTTGTCCTTCCAGTCGAAGGTCATGCGCAGCAACGGCTGGCCGTAGGCGTCCTTGTACACCGGGTCCAGGTCGAGGTAGTTGTCGCGGTAGGACTGGTGCGCGCCGTGGGCATCCATCGACAGCATGTGCCGGTAGCTGTCGGCCACCGCGGCCTTCCAGCCACTGCCCCACTTCGGCGTGCCCGGCGGCACCTTGGTACCGGAGATCGGCTTGGCGCCCGCCTGGTTGACCCAGAACGGCGAGCCGCCGACGAAACCGTGGGGGCCATGGTCGAAGTTGTCGGCGTTGAAATCGTCCACCGCCACACCGTTGCCGCCGGCACCGATGAAGGGGTTGGTGTGGTGGCTGTCGCGGTCGAAGAACGCGGTCACGGTGGAGATGTTCTGGTAGGCGAAGTTGCGCCCCACCACGCCTTGGTTGCTGACCGGATCGTAAGGCTTGCCGATGCCCGAGAGCAGCATCAGGCGCACGTTGTTGTACTGGAAGGCGCCGAGGATCACCAGGTCGGCCGGTTGCTCGACCTCACGCCCCTGGCTATCGACATAGGTCACGCCGGTGGCCAGGCGCTTGTCCTCGGTCAGGTTGACCCGCAGCACATGGGCATTGTTGCGCAACTCGAAGTTCGGCACCTGGCGCAGGGCCGGCAGGATGTTCACGTTGGGCGAGGCCTTGGAGTACATGTAGCAGGCATAGCCGCTGCAGTAACCACAGAAGTTGCACGGTCCCATCTGCGCGCCGTACGGGTTGGTGTAAGGCCCGGAGGTGTTGGCCGACGGCAGGTTGTAGGGGTGATGGCCGACTTCACGGGCGGCCTTCTCGAACAGTTGGGCCGACACGGTGTTCTTCTGCGCCACCAGCGGGAAGTCGCTGGAGCGGTCGGCGGCGAACGGGTTGCCGCCCTTGTCGCGGCCCACCACCTGGCCCTTGATCGACCAGGCCGTGCCGGAGGTGCCGAACACCTTCTCGGCGAAATCGAAGTACGGCTCCAGCTCTTCGTAGCTCACGCCGAAGTCCTGGATGGTCATGCCTTCGGGGATGAAGGCCTTGCCGTAGCGCTCCTCGTAGTGGCTGCGCAGGCGCAGCTCCACCGGGTCGACGCGAAAATGCACGCCGGACCAGTGCAGCCCCGCCCCACCCGTTCCGGTGCCGGGCAGGAAGGCGCCGAACTGGCGATACGGCACGGCCACGTCGTTGACGCTATGGCGCAGGGTCACGGTCTCGCGGGAGATGTCCATGAACAGCTTCTTGCGCGAGTTGTAGGTCAGCTCGTCCATGGTCTGCGGGTAGACGCCGTCCGGGTAGGTGTCCCGGGCCGGGCCTCGCTCCAGGGCAACCACCTGCAGGCCGGCCTCTGTCAGCTCCTTGGCCATGATCGCCCCGGCCCAGCCGAACCCGACGATGACTACATCGACTTTTTTCATCTGGCTCATGCTTCAACCCCGCTCGCCGCTGATGGAGACCGGCGGGAACGGATAACGCTCGTCGCGCTCCACCCAGTCCATGAAATCGGCGCGGGCGCCTGGGAAGCCCACCAGCTTCCAGCCGACCAACCCCTGGTTGCCGCCGTGCAGCGGATCACTGAAAAAGCCTTCGCGGGTGTTGAGCCAGAGCATGTTGAAGAAGGTGGCCGCCGGCAGCGAGGCAAACGTCGCCGTACCGCCGTCCAGGGCCTCCAGTACCTGCTGCTGGCGCGCAAGATCGAGCTGGGCGAACGCCTTGCCGAACTGCGCCTTGCACCAGGCGTCGGTCTCGGCGATGCCCAGCCGGTAGATCTCCTGAGGGTTGAGCTTGAGCTGGTAGCCCAGCTCGCTGGGGGCGTCGGGGTGGAATGGCCCCTGCATGTACCACAGCCCGCCACTGCCGTAGCGGGTGTTGAGCTGGCGGTCGATGAACTCGGGCACGCCGGCATCGGCCGCGCCCGCGCCCAGGGCATCAGTGGGGATGAGCACGGCCACGGCGGCGCTGACGAAGGCCCACTCCTCCTGGGTGAAGAAGGTCGGCTGGTAGGCGCGCGCGGTAGCCGGCCGGGCCGGTTCGGCAGGTGCCGGGGTGGCGCTGTCGGCGAGCACTGCGCCGCCCAGTCCGGTGCTGGCGAGGGTCGCCACCGGGATCAGGGTCAGGGATTGGCGCAGGAACGCCCGGCGCGCCGGTTGCACGGAGGCGGGTTGGTCCTTGGACATGAGGATGTCTCTCTGTTGATCAGGTCATACGGGAATCGTCGCCCTTTTCGCCAATGGAGATCCCGGCGCCGGCCGCCCAAGACAGCGCTGTCTTGCGCGGCCGGCCTTGAATTGCCAAGGGGTCGCAGAGCGACCCCGGGATCTCGAACCAGACAAAGGCTGTTGTTTTGGTAGACATGAGGCAAGCGCGACGCTCACCAGGTTCAGTTGTTTCGCCGTTCCCAGGCCACAGGGTTGACCAGGTTCGTCGGCCGCTCGCCAGCCAGCGCGGCCAGCAGGTTGTCCACTGCGCAGCGGGCCATGGCTTCGCGGGTCTCCAGCGTGGCCGAGCCGATATGCGGGGTGACCACCAGGTTGTCCAGTTGCAGCAGCGGCGAATCCACCGCCAGCGGCTCCTGCACGAACACGTCCAGCCCGGCGCCGCGAATGCGCCGCTCGGCCAGCGCCTGCAACAGTGCCGCCTCGTCGAGCACGCGGCCACGAGAGATGTTCACCAGGATCGCCGATGGCTTCATCAGCGCCAGCTGTGGCGCGCCGATCAGGTTCTCGGTCGCGGCGGTCAACGGCAGGCACAGGCAGACGAAATCGGACTCGGCCAGCAATGCCTCCAGGCTGCGATGCGCGGCGGCGAACCGCGCCTCCACTTCGGGCCGCGGCTGACGGGTGTGGTACAGCACGCGCATGCCGAAACCGGCATGCGCGCGTCGGGCCAGGGCCTCACCGATACGGCCCATGCCGACGATGCCCAGGGTTTTGCCCTGCACGTCGCAGCCGAACTGCGCCGGCCCGATCCCGGCCCGCCAGTGGCCGGCGCGAATCCAGCCGTCAAGCTCGACCACGCGCCGGGCACAGGCCAGGATCAGCGCGAAACCGGTGTCGGCGGTGGTTTCGGTGAGCACGTCGGGGGTGTTGGTCAGCAGCACCCCACGCTGATCCAGCGCCTCGATATCGTAGTTGTCCACGCCCACCGACACGCTGGAGATCACTTCCAGGTGCGGCGCCAGGTCGAGCAGCGCGCGGTCCAGGCGCAGGCTGGCGCCCAGCAGGCCATGGGCGCCCGGCAGCGCCGCGCGCAAGCGCGCCAGGCCATCGGCGGCCGGCGCTTCCACCAGGGTCACCTCGGCCTGCGCGTGCAGGCGCGCCATCAGTTCATCGGACAGGCGTTTGTAGGCGACGATGCGCTTTTTCATGCTGAGGCTCCTATCGGCTCGGCGCCAGGCTGTGCCGGCGCGCCTGTTGCAAGGGGTTGAGGACGGCGGTCAGGGCCACGGCCAGCAGCAGTGCACCGCACATGAACAGGTACGAAGCGCCGGGGCCGCCGGTGACACCATTGAGGTAGCCGACCAGGTACGAGCCCGAGAACGAGCCCAGCGCGCCCATGCTGTTGATCAGTGCCATGGCGCCCCCGGCGACGTTGGCCGGCAACAGTTCGGGAACGATCGCGAAAAACGGCCCGTAGGGCGCGTACATGCAAGCGCCGGCGATCACCAGCAAGGCGTACGACCACCAGAAATGCTCGGTACCCAGGGCATAGGAGCCGTAGAACGCCAGCGCGGCGATCAGTAGCGGCGGCCAGACGAAGCGCTTGCGCTTCTGCAGGCGGTCCGAGGCCCACGACACCCCGAGCATGGCCAGCACCGCCCCCAGGTAGGGCACCGCCGACAGCCAGCCGGCGGTGACGATGTCCAGCGCGGCGGCCTGCTTGAGGATCGACGGCAGCCAGAGGACGAAGCCATACACGCCGATGCTCCAGCAGAAGTACTGCAACGACAGGATGATCACCGTGGGCGAACGGAATGCCTCGGCATAGTTCTTCACCGGCTTGATACCCTGCTGCTCGGCGTCCAGCGCTTGGCGCAGCGCAGCCTTCTCCCGGGCATCGAGCCACTTGGCCTGCTCCGGTCGGTCATCGACCAGGCGCCACCAGATGAACGCCCAGAGAATGGCCGGCGCGCCCTCGATGATGAACATCCAGCGCCAGTCGAACTGCTGCACCAGGTAACCCGAGACCACTGACATCCACAGGATGGTCACCGGGTTGCCGAGGATCAGGAAGGTGTTGGCCCGCGAGCGCTCGGCACGGGTGAACCAGTGACACAGATAGATGAGCATGGCCGGCATCACCGCCGCCTCGACCACGCCCAGGAGAAAGCGGATGGCGATCAGCCAATAGACGTCGTGGACGATCCCGGTCAGCGTGGCCAGCCCGCCCCAGAGGATCAGGCTGGCGAAGATCAGCTTCTTCACGCTGCGCTTCTGCGCGTACAGGGCGCCCGGCACCTGGAAGAAGAAGTAGCCGAGGAAGAACAGCGCGCCGAGCAGCGACGACAGCGCCGGGGTGATCTTCAGGTCGTCGGCCATGCCCGAGGCCGCGGCGAAGCCGTAGTTGGCCCGGTCGAGGTAGGCCAGGCTGTAGGTGATGAAGACGATGGGCATGATGTACCACCAGCGTCTGGGTGCGAGTCGATCGATCTGCATGGGTGTTCTCCTGGTCTTGTTGTTCTTGTCACATCAGGTTGCGCACAGGTCGGCGCTTCAGCGTGCTTCGCGCGCAGGGTTTTCGTGGTGGTCCAGTTCATGACGTTGCGGCAGGCCTTCCATGTCGCCGCGGCTCTGCACCGCGCGGCTGCCGCACCAGTTGCCGCGGGCCACGGCGCGGCGCAGCGGCAAGCCTTCGAGCAAGGCGCTGATCACCCCGACGGCGAAGGCATCGCCCGCGCCCACGGTGTCCACTACCCGCGCGACCGGCTGGCCGGGCATCACGCCATGGGCGCCCTGGGCATCGCGCCAGTAGGCGCCTTCGGCCCCCAGCTTGATCGCCACGTACTGCGCGCCCTGTTCAAGGTAGAACTCGGCGATGGCCTGCGGCGACTGCCGGCCGGTGAGCAGGCGCCCCTCCTCCAGCCCTGGCAGCACCCAGTCGGCCTTGGCCGCCAGGGCGTTGACCTCGCGCACCATGGTCTGGCGGTCGGGCCACAGCGAGGGACGCAGGTTGGGGTCGAAGGAAATGCTGCGGCCATTGGCTCGCATGCCATCCAGCAACTGGTGGCACAGTTCGCGGCAACTGCCTGAAAGCGCCGCCGGAATGCCCGTGGCATGCAGGTGCCGGGCCTGCAACAACGCCGGCCGCACCAGCGCGGGCGACAGCCGGCTGGCCGCCGAGCCACGGCGGAAATACTCGACTTTCGGATCGCTGCCATCGTCGCAGCGCTCCTTGAGCTGGAACCCCGTTGGGTGCCCGGCATCGATCTCGACACTGGAACAGTCCAGGCCTTCGCGTCGCAGGCTGTCGAGCACGAAGGCACCGAGCGAGTCGTCACCGACCCGGCTCAGCCATTGCACCCGCAGGCCCAGGCGTGACAGGCCGATGGCCACATTGCTGTCGGCACCGGCGATGCGTTTGCCGAAGCCCTCGACCTGGGCCAAGTCGCCCGGCTGCGCCGCCACGAACATGGCCATGGTTTCACCGAAGCACAGCACGTCATGCTCAGCCATGGCACACCTGCCCTTCCAGCTCGGCCAGTTGCGCGACCTGGCGCGCCGTCAGTGCCAGCAGGTCCTCGCCGGCCAGGGGGTACTCGATGGCACGCGGCAGGCCCGCGGCGAAATGCGTCATCAATTCGCGCCACTGGGCCAGGTCGAGGTCCTCGGGCACCACGGCCACCAGGCGCCCGTCGGCGCGGCGCGCTACCGCCTTGCAGTGCACGTAGCGCACCCAACGCCCCAGCAATTGCGCGGCCAGCAGCGGCGACTCGTCGTGCCAGTACCAGTTGCCGATGTCGAAGGTCATGCCCGGCGCCACGCCTTGCGCCTGGGCCTCGCGAAAGAACTTCACCAAGGTCTGCAGGCGCCCACCGTAGGGCGTCTGGTCGTTTTCCACGTACAGCGCCGTCTTGTGTTGCAACAGTGGCGCCAGCGCCGGCAAATCGCAGCCATCCTGGTAATGACCCAGCGACACCTTGAGCGCCACCGCGCCGATCTCACTCGCCAGCTGCAGGCGCTGGGCAATCGCGGGCTCCAGGCTGCCGTCCTCGCGCCACAGTTCCAGTGGCGTGGAGTAGAGACTCTGCAGGCCATGCTCGGCGGCCAGATTGGCCAGGGTAGCGGCATCAGGCGCGGCGTCGAACAGCTCCTCGCGCCACTCCACCCGACGCGCACCCGCCGCAGCGAGCAACGGCAGGTAGCTGGCCTGGCCCAACCGCCTCACGGCATCGGCCCCGAAACTCGACAAGCTGATGGAAACAGTGTGCGTGCGCATCGTGGTAGTCCTTGTTCTTGTGGATGAAACCGGTTTCATTTTTCCCCGGCAACAACGGCGTCCAGGGCGCCGTCAGTGTTGTGATCGGGTAGAGCCTCGCGCGATGAGCTGCGCGCGCAGATCCAGGCGCCGGGCCGGCAGAGGGCTGCCTTGCAGGCGCTCCAGCAGGCACTGGAACGCCGCCGCGCCGATACGCCCGGTGGGTTGCGCCAATGCGCTGATGCCGTCGCCCACCAGCGGGTACCAGTCCAGGTCGTCCAGCGCCAGCAGGCCCAGGTCCTGGAACAGCGGCCCGCCCCTGGCGTGCAGCACCCGCACCAGCTCCAGGGTGGCGACACCATTGCAACTGAACAGCGCCTGCGGGCCGTGCCCTGCCCCGGTGATGAACGCGCCCAGCTGCTCGGCGAGGCCCGGGCCTACCTCCAGCACCTGCCCGCGCAACCCACGACGCCGGGCGATGGAGGCCTGGAAGGCATCCACGCGCTCCTGCCGCGAGCTGGTGCCATCGAGTGGCTCGGTGACGGCGAGGATGTCGCGATAACCGTTGTGTTCAAGGTGATCGAGCGCCTGCTCGACGGCGTCGCTGTTGTCCAGGCCCACCAGATCGACTGGCAGGCCCGCCAATTGCCGGTCGACCAGCACCATGGGCAGGTCGCGGGCCAGACTGGCCAGCTCCCCGGCGCGGTGGCCCAGGGTGTTCACGATCAGGCCGTCGACGTTGTACGCCTGCAGGGCTTGCAGCTGGCTGCGCTCCTGGGCGTCGTCACAGTCGGTGTTGCACACCACCAGGCTGTAGCCGTGCTGGCGACAGGCCGTCTCGACAGCGTGCATCACCGCCACGGAATAGGGGTTGCGGATATCCGCCAGGAGCATGCCGATCAGCCCGGTGCGGCCGCGCTTGAGGGCACTGGCCATGCGGTTGGGGCGATAGCCCAGGCGCTCGACGACGGCTTCGATCCGCTGCGCGGTCGCCTCGGCGAGCAGTTGCCGATCCTCGCCCATATAGCGCGAGACGGTTGCCTTGGAGACGCCGGCCGCCTTCGCGACCTCGCTGATAGTGACCCGTCCGCGGACGGGAACTGCGTCTTTATCCACCCCTGAGCCCTTCTTGTAGGTGTTTGTGCAGGGTTGATGAAACCGGTTTCAATGAAATCAGGGATGGCCCATGCCGTCAAGTGGCGGGCTTTGTGCCAAAGCAGGCGCATACACTGCCAAACCCTCCCTCCTGCCCTGTACCTCGGCCTTCGGAGCGGTATGGTGACACTTCGGACTTCGCTCGCCCTGCCCTGGAGATCGCCATGACCGCAGTGTTTCGTATCAGCCTGGTGCTAATGCTCGCCGGCATGGGGATGGGGGATATCGTGGTGGCCAGTGTCGGGCTGCTGGGCTTGTGCGCAGGGGCCGTGGTGCTCAGCATTCGCCAGGATGCGGTTGTTCAGCCGGCAAGAGAATCGGAGTTCATTGCCTAGGCCTGTGCCCACATGAAAGAAGCTTCATGATTGCCGCAGAGCCCCTGCCTGCGGGCCAGAGCAATGCCTGGCCAGCAGTGCGCGGGGCGCTGCGCCTTGAGCCTCACCGCCTGCCCGCGTAGCATCGCCGCCCCACCCGCCGCTCCCCTGTGCTCATGCCGCAACCCATTCCCCTCAAGGACCACGAAAAGGAAAAGCACCTGGTCAACCGCCGGCTGCTGGCCTGTGCCCTGCTGGTGCTCGGCCTGGTGGCGGTACTGGTAGGCCGGCTCTATGTGCTCCAGGTGTTGCAGCACGACCAACAGTCGGCGGTGTCGGAAAACAACCGCGTGCACGTGCTGCCGATCCCGCCCGAACGCGGCCTGATCTACGATCGCAATGGGGTGGTGCTGGCCGACAACAAGCCCAGCTTCAACCTGACCATGACCCGCGAGCGGGCCGGCGATTCGAAGAAGGTGCTCGACAACCTGGCGCAGGTCCTGGGATTGTCCGAGGACGACCGCCAGCAGTTCGACAAGGACCTGCGCCGCGGCCGCAAGCCGTTCGAGCCGGTGACCCTGCTGGTCGGTCTGAGCGAGGAGCAGATCGCCCTGATCGCGGTCAACCAGTTCCGCCTGCCGGGGCTGGAGGTGGAGCCACAATTCATTCGCGAGTACCCCTTGGCCGAACACTTCGCCCATTCGGTCGGCTACGTCGGACGCATCAACGAGAAGGAAGCCAAGAGCCTCGACAGCACCGCCTACCGTGGCACCCAGTCCATCGGCAAGACCGGCATCGAGCGTTTCTACGAGGACCAGCTACACGGCCAGGTGGGCTACGAGGAAGTCGAGACCAACGCCCAGGGCCGGGTGATGCGCGTGCTCAATCATCACGACCCGGTGCCGGGCAAGGACATCGTGCTGAGCCTCGACGCCCACCTGCAGCAAGCCGCCGAGAAAGCCCTGGGCGATCGGCGCGGCGCGGTGGTGGTGCTCGACCCGGCCAACGGCGACGTGCTGGCGATGGTCAGCAACCCGGCATTCGACCCCAACCTGTTCGTCAAGGGCATCAGCTTCAAGCAGTACGCCGCCCTGCGCGACTCCATCGACCGGCCACTGTTCAACCGCGTGCTGCGCGGGCTGTACGCCCCAGGCTCGACGGTCAAGCCCGAGGTGGCCATCGCCGGCCTCGACAGCGGCGTGATCACCCCCGGCAGCCGGGTGTTCGACCCTGGCTACTACGAGCTGCCCAACTACGAGCACAAGTACCGCAACTGGAACCGCACGGGCGATGGCTGGGTCGACCTGTACAGCGCGATCATGCGCTCCAACGACACCTACTTCTACGACCTGGCGCACAAGCTGGGCATCGACCGCCTGCACGACTACATGGCCGAGTTCGGCCTCGGCCAGAAGGTCTCGCTGGACATGTTCGAGGAAGCGCCGGGGCTGATGCCGTCCCAGGCGTGGAAGCGCGCCACCCGGCGCCAGGCCTGGTTCCCCGGCGAAACGCTGATTCTCGGCATTGGCCAGGGCTACATGCAGGTGACCCCGCTGCAGCTGGCCCAGGCCACCAGCCTGCTGGCCAGCAAGGGCGTGTGGCACCGCCCGCACCTGGCCCTGACCATCGGTGGCCAGGCGCCGGTCGACCCGCACCCGATGGCGGATATCGTGCTGCACGACAAGCATGCCTGGGACCAGGTCAGCCAGGGCATGCAGATGGTCATGCACGACCCGCGCGGCATCGCCCGCGCATCCGCCGCCGGCGCCCAGTACCGCATCGCCGGCAAGAGCGGCACCGCGCAGGTGGTGGCGATCAAGCAGGGTGAGCGCTACAACCGCAACAAGACCCTCGAGCGCCACCGCGACAATGCCCTGTTCGTCGGTTTTGCCCCGGCCGATCACCCGGCGCTGGTGGTAGCGGTGATGATCGAGAACGGTGAAGCCGGTGGCCGCGTGGCGGGGCCGGTGGTGCGGGAGGTGATGGATGCGTATCTGCTGGATGAGCAGGGGCATTTGAAGGAGCGGTATGCGGGGCTGGCCAAGCCCGTGCCACATACATAGGGCCGTGCCTGCGTCGAGGCTCGGGAACTTGACCGGGAGTGATTGGAAGCGGCGCAACTGAGCGCCGCCCACACATTTTCACAGATGAGCGTCATCACGGCGTTTTAGTCAGGAATCTGAGTTTTCCCTGATGCTGGGACTCTTGTCCTGCACAAAATTCACATTTCTATTTTCGCGATCGGCTGCCTGGTTATAGAGGTTGGTGCCCATCTTGGATATTTCCTTGGCCCGGCTGGTCAGGGAAGCCAATACGCCTTCACTATCAACTGGCCCCTTGGATATCGCTTCCCTGCGACTGGCTATCTCCTGCATTTCCTTTACATGGAACCCAAGAACATACATGGGTTTACCGTCCCCTGACTCGAATACATACAGGTTCTCCACGTGCGACGTAAACGCATTGGATTTCGCTTCAAGCTTGAGGTTTGCGGTATTTCCAGGCTGGTTCCAGATCTGTTGTCGGGTCGGGGTAGGATCACCACCAGGAACGGGTCCTTTAGGGTGGTATATCTCGATTTTTATCTTGTATTTAGGCTTGTGTCCTGACGGGTCGACTGCGTTCACAGGATCTTCGCTGCAGTAAACATAGGCATTTGGGCCACCGTCTCCAAAGGGGCTGAAACTGTCGGGTGACAGGAAGCGCATCAGCACCGGGCTGTATGCCCGATAGCCATTGCCAAGCAGGTAGCCCCCAACCTGCAGTTCCTGCAACTGGCCATTGAAACCCAGCATCAGGGGCAACCCACTGGCAAATGGCCGATACCCAAACGCGGTGTAGGGAACCGGAAGGCTGGCCTGCGACGCATGATGACGCAGTATCGAACCGTGCCGGTCGGTGGCCAGCAGGGCCATTTTCGAGCTAACAGTTGATACTGACATGCAGACTCCTGGACAAAGTTCCTGTCTGCGTGACTGTGCAAGCAACTCCATTAGCCCGCAACTGACAAAAATGCCAGGCCTGCCAACCTGCATACCGGGCGCGCTATCGCAAGGCAAGCCTGTACCGGCAGGTCTGGCGTTGCCTCAGCCAGCGGCTCTCGGCATCAAGTCGTAGGGATGTTTCCACCCTGGAATGTCCTGGATTCGCTGTTTCCAGGCCTCGATATGACGGAACTCGCCAACCGCCAGGCCAGTGTCCTCGGGCATATACACATAGCCCGCCAGCGAAAGGTCGGCGATGGTCAGCCGCCCGCCCACCATGAACGGCGTCTTCGCCAGGTGCGCATCGACGATCTGGTAGGCCGCCCTGGCCCGCTCGCGCAGGAAGCGGGTGACATCCGACTCGCCCATCTGCTTGAGGCAGTAGATGAAGCGCAACGCCGCGTAGTAGCTGGTGAACTTGTGGTTGTCGAACAGCATCCAGCGCCAGATCTCGCGCTTTTCGTGATCGTCCCGCGGGCCGAACTGGCCGGTGCGCTCGGCCAGGTAATCGAGGATCAGCGCCGATTGGGTAAGCTTCTCGCCGGCATGTTCCAGCACCGGCACCTCCCCTTGCTCGTTGACCGCGTCACGCCAGTCTTGCCCACGGGTCTGGCCATGGAAGAAATCGACGAACACCGGCGCCCAGTCCTGGCCGGTGAGTTCCAGCATCAGCGCGGCCTTGTAGGCGTTTCCCGACTCGGCAAAGCAGTGGAGCGTATATTCGGCCATGGCATCCGGTTCCTTTGATTGGCAGGCTGCAGGACAGCGAGCAAATCATGGGCAAAGACCGGGGTCAATGTGGCAAGGAACTCCTGACACCCGGCGTCGCTCTTATGAACATGCAGTAACACCCTTGGGCATCACCTTTCCGGAGGACTCGCCATGCGCCACTTACTGCTCGTTCCCTCGCTGCTGCTCCTGCTTCCTGCCGGTGCCGCCCTGGCCCGCGTCGATGCCGGGGACGTGGCTACCTCGGCGGGGGTCTCCGCCTCGCTGTACTCGACCTTCAAGGATGACAAACGGATCATCCCGGCCCGCGACGAGCTGTCGGCCTTCGTAGCCAGCGGCGGTGCCATTCGTGGGGCCTATCTGGAAGCGGCGCTGGCCGAGGTGCGCCAGGCCAATCCGGGGCTGCAGGCCAGTGACGAAGAGCTGGCCCAGGCGCTGTTGTCGCAGGATGACAGTTTGGCGAATCACTGACGGACCAGGGCGACCTGGCGCCGCTTGCGCGGCGCAGGTCAGCCCGGGCGGTTGGTCACGCCGAACGGGATATGCACCGACGGCACCACCGTGCTGGTGCTCTTAAGGTGCCCGGACTGGTCATCGAAGAAGATGTGCGGCTTTAGTACCTGCAATACCCTGCGCTTCTCGATCCCACCCAGGAAGAACGCGTCGTTGGCCATCACCCCCCAGCTTTTCAGGGTATTGAGCGCACGCTCGTGTGAAGGCGCGTTGCGCGCCGTGACGATCGACACCCGCAGGCGGTTCTCGTAAGTGGGATTGGCCAGCTTGTGCTGCTCTTCGGCCGCCTGGATGCGGGCAATGCGCACGAAGAATTCCTTGAGCGGGCCGGGGTTGTGCGGCTGGGTGACATTGATCACTTCATGGGCATGGAAGCTGCCAAGGCCGCCCGACTGCATCACCGCTTCCGACTCATCGCCGGCCAGCACGCCATCGAAGTCGAAGGCGATGCGCAGGTTATCGTCGCTTTCATCGTCGTCGAACTTCGAATCCAGCACCTGCCCCGCCGGGTAGCCGGCCTTGATCGCGGCGTCCACGTGCTGCTTGTCGGCGGACAGGAACAGCGCGATGTTCAACGCCGGGATGTACTCATACGGCGAGCGACCCTGGGTGAAGATCGCCCGGGTCATGTTCAAGCCGTAGTGACCGATGGTCTTCATCACCCGCATGCCGGTGTCCGGGTCGTTCTGCGACAGCAACACCACCTCCACCAGCGGGTCCTCTGGATCACCGCGCAGGTCATTGAGCGCCAGCAGGCGCTTGATGAAGGGATAGGCAATGCCCTTGCCCAGCGGCACGTCCAGGTGCTGCTCCTGGTACTTGCGGTATTGCGCCTCGCCGTCGCGGCGGAACACGGCGTCCGACTCGCTCAGGTCGAACACGGCGCTGGAAGCGACACCGATGACCAGGCGATCATCCAGTTCGAAGGCCATGGGGCATTCCTTGTGTGGGTAAATGTTGTGCGCGATGCCGTTCAGCTTTCGCTGCGACCTTGCAGGCGCGAAGTCCAGTCCTCGACCTGGCGTTGCTCCAGGCGCTTTTCCAGGGTGCGACGCCAGTTCGGCACCAGCGGCAGTTCCAGGCATTCACGCAACAGGCCGGGCTCCAGCTGCTTGTCGAACAGCACCGCCGAAAGCCGCGCCACCGACCACTGGCCATAGGGGCGCTCGACCAGTTGCAGGGCATCGCCCGCCTGTACCTCGCCCTCCTCCAGCACCCTGTAGTACCAGCCGGTGCGCCCGCTCTGCTGCACCCGCAGCGCCATCTGCGCCACGTCGAAACGGTCGTTGAGCTTCCAGCACGGCATGCGCCCCTGGGAGATCTCCAGCAACGCCGTGCCGACGCGGATACGGTCACCCAGGCACACATCGGTCTCGCGCCAACCGCTGCTGCTGAAGTTTTCGCCGAAGGCACCGGGCCGGGTCAACAAGGGGTGTTCGCCGAGTTCAGCGACCCAGTCGGGGTAGTGATCGCGGGGATAATGATGGATAGCCTTGTCGACGCCGCCGTGCACGCGCAGATCGCCCTGTTCGTCGCCGGCGATACCGAGCAAGGTCACCTGCAAGGGGCCCTGGCGGGGTTGCTTGTCGATGGCGCTGAGGGAACCTGGGCGGGTGAATGGCCGGGCGCTGCCGGTGAGCAGGCTGTCCAGGCGCGGGCTGGGCGAGGTCATGCGGCGGGTCTCGTGGGAAGGACCGGGAGAGCTTACACCAGAGCCCGCGAGAGGCCCAACCGGCCGATTGGCGGGGCTGCCTGCAAGCCCGCTCCTGCTGGAGCGGACTTGTCCCCGAGAGGTTTCGACAGCGCCTACTTGCCCCGCGCCTTGTTGTAGATCGTCTTGGCACGGTCGGCCGAGGCCTGGCACGTCTCCATGTCGCCTTTGGCCTGGGCGGCCTTGGCCTGCTTGAGCAACTCGTGGTAGTCATGGGCCATGCCGCCATGCAAGGCCTGGCCATCGCTCTTGCTGATGTACTCCAGGTCCTTGATCTTGGCATCGCAGTTGGTCGCCGGGCCATCCTCGGCATGGGCGGCGAAGCTCAGTACGCAAGTGATCACTAGCAGTGTCATGGATTTCATGGAGTGTTCTCCTGGGAAACAACCTGACTGCCGGAATATCCGCCGGCCAGTTGGCCGACGCAGCACAGAGCATAGTCCGCCAAGGTCAGCGCAACAGGGCTTCAGCCCAACGGTACAGCCACCTCGGCCACCAGGAAGTCGATGAACACGCGGACCTTCAGCGGCATGTGCCGGGCCTGGGGATAGACCAGCATGAACGGCCGCGACGTGCCGCCATGCACGGCGAGCACCTCCACCAGCTCGCCGCTTTCCAGGGCGTCCTGCACGGTGAACCGGTAGGCCTGCATCAGGCCGCCGCCGTGACGCACCAGGGTAGTGGTGGCAAGAAAGTCGCCCAGGCAGGTGAAGGCGCCCTGGGTTTCCAGCTCGACCCATTGGCCCTCGCGACGAAAACTCCAGGCGGGACGCCGGCCATTGCTGGGCAGTTCGAACTGGATGCATTCGTGCCCGGCCAAGTCCTCGAGGGTCTGTGGCACACCGGCCCGAGCCAGGTAGTCCGGAGTGGCGACCACCACCAGCTCGGCATCCTCCAGGCGCCGGGCCACCAGCCGCGAGTCGGCCGGTGCGCGGCCGCGAATCGCCAGGTCGAAATGCTCTTCGGCGAAATCGACGTTGCGGTTGCTCACATGCACGTCCACCTGCACCCGCGGATAGCGTTGGCGAAAGCGCGGCAGCAGTGGCAACAGGCGGTGATGGGCGTAAGGCGTCGGCGCACTGATGCGCAGGCAGCCTGCGGGCTCGAGCTGGCCACCGGTGACCTCGCGCTCGGCCTCGACCAATTGGCCCAATGCCTGGCGGCAATGCTGGTAGTAGGCCTGGCCGGCCTCGCTCAGGCGCATCTGCCGGGTTGTACGCACGAACAGGCGCACGCCCAGGCGTTCCTCCAGGCGTGCCACCGAACGGCTCACTGCTGCGGGGGTGACACTGGCGAGGGTCGCGGCCTCGGTAAAGCTGCCGGCATCGGCGGCAAGGCAGAACAGCTCCAGGCTGCCCAGTTGCAGATCATCGAAGTGGCGGGTCATGGGTGGCTCGATTGATTACATGATGTATCGATTGAAATGCCTCATGCCTCATTTTTCAAGTGGGCGTTGCAGCCTAGAGTGGCTGCACACCCGAGCACTGGCTCGAACCACCGGAGACTTTCCCCATGAGCAGCGCAAGAACCGTCATCATCACCGGCGCCTCCAGCGGCCTGGGCTACGCCCTGGCCCAGGCCTTCCTCGAGCGTGGCGACAACGTGGTCGGCAATGCCCGCACCCAGGCTCGCCTGGACCAGGCCGCCGCCCGCCTGGGCGACCCGCCTGGCTTTATCGGCGTCGCTGGCGACATCGCCGAGAAAGCCACCGCCGAGCGGCTGTTCGCCGCCGCCCAGGAAGCTTTTGGCCGCGTCGATATTCTGGTCAACAACGCCGGCATCTTCATCCCTAAACCGGTGACCGACTACACCGAAGCCGATGTCGACGCGCTGGTCGGCACCAACCTCAAGGGCTTCTTCTACCCCGCCCAGGCCGCCGCCCGGGTGATGAAGGCGCAAGGGCACGGGCATATCGTCGCGATCACCGCTTCGGTGGCGCTGCAGCCGGACACCCGTGTGCCGGCACTGTTGCCGGTGCTGGTCAAGGGCGGGCTGAACCAGGCGGTCAAGGGCCTGGCGCTGGAACTCGCTGCCAGCGGCGTGCAGGTCAACGCCGTGGCCCCGGGGATCATCGACACCCCGCTGCATAGCGGCAACACCGAAGGCCTCGGCGCACTGTCGCCGAGCGGACGCACCGGCCAGCCCGAGGACGTGGTGAACGCCGTGCTGTACCTGACCGACGCGCGCTTCGTCAGCGGCGCCGTCCTGCCCGTCGACGGTGGCAGCACCGCCGGCACCTGGCACTGAAACGGGAGCCACGCACATGCCTTATGTCCATATCCGCGTCACCGAAGAAGGCGTCACGGCCGAACACAAACGCCAGTTGATCGAAGGCACCACGCGTTTGCTGGAACAGGTGCTGAACAAGCCACCGGCGAGCACCTTCGTGGTCATCGAGGAGGTGCCCACCGACAACTGGGGTGTCGCTGGCGAGACGGTGACGGCGCTGCGCCAGCGCGAACGTCGCTGAAGCCATCACGGGCGAAAGGGTAATGTCTGTCAGTTCGCGTCACTGGGGCTGCTACGCAACCCATCGCCGGCAAGCCGGCTCCCACAGGTACAGCGCGGCACTCACGAATTGCGCGGACCCTGTGGGAGCCGGCTTGCCGGCGAAGGGGCGCCTGCGCGCCCCCGGGTTTCAGCCTCGGCCCACCGATCGTGCTACACGTTCCACCGCGATACGCGTCTTTTCCACCAGTTCGTCCAGCTCGCCACGGCTGGCCACCAGGGCCGGCGCCATGATCATCCGCCCCAGGGTCGAGCGGATGATCACCCCTTCCTCGAAACCGAAGGTGCGGCACTGCCAGGCCAGGTCGTTCTCGTTGGCGAAGCGCTTGCGCGTGGCCTTGTCCTCGGCGAACTGCAAGGCTGCCACCAGGCCGGTGCCCTGTACTTCACCGATCAACGGGTGATCGGCGAACACCTCGCGCAGGATGCGCTGCAGGTACGGGCCGGTGTCGTCCTTGACCCGGCGCACGATACCTTCGTCGCGCAAGGCCTTGAGGTTGGCGATGGCTACCGCCGCCGCCACCGGGTGGCCGGAATAAGTCAGGCCGTGGGCGAACACCCCGCCCCTCTCCACCAAAGCCTCGGCGATACGCTTGCTCAGCACCAGGCCGCCCATGGGCACGTAGCCGCTGGTCAGGCCCTTGGCGATGGACAGGGTGTCCGGCTCGAAACCGAAGTGCTGGTGGGCGAACCATTCGCCGGTGCGGCCGAAACCACCGATCACCTCGTCGGCGCACAGCAGCACGTCGTACTGGCGGCAGATGCGCTGGATCTCGGGCCAGTAGCTCTCGGGCGGGAAGATCATGCCGCCGGCGCCCTGGAACGGCTCGGCGATGAAGCCTGCGACATTCTCGGCGCCCAGTTCGAGGATCTTTTCCTCAAGTTGCAAGGCGCAACGGCGACCGAACTCCGCCGGGGTCAGCTCGCCACCGGCGGCGAACCAGTACGGTTCGTCGATATGCGCCACATCCGGGATCAACCCGCCCATCTCGTGCATGAACTTCATGCCACCCAGCGCCGTGGCCGCCAGGGTCGAGCCGTGGTAGCCGTTCCAGCGGCCGATCATGATCTTCTTGCGCGGCTGGCCGACCACCTGCCAGTAACGGCGCACGGTGCGAATCAGCACCTCGTTGGCCTCGGAGCCGGAGTTGGTGTAGATGGCGTGGCTGTAGTGGCCGGGCAGCAGGCTGAACAGCAGCTCGGACAACTCGATCACCGCCGGGTGGGTGGTGTGGAAGAACATGTTGTAGTACGGCAGTTGGTCCATCTGCGCGGCGGCGGCGGCGGTCAGGTCCTTGCGGCCATAGCCGAGCTGGGTGCACCACAGGCCGGACATGCCGTCCAGGTAGCGACGGCCGTCGTTGTCCCACAGGTACAGGCCCTCGCCGCGGGTGATGACCCGCGGTCCCTCGGCGTTGAGCGCCTTCTGGTCGAGGAAGGCGTGGATGTGGTGGGCGGCGTCGCCAGCCTGGTAGTCGCGGGTATCGCGTTTGCCGGTCGCCGGGGTGATGGGTGCGTTCATTGTTGTTCTCCTCGGGTGAATGTCAGCGCAGCTGGATCCAGGTGGTCTTGAGCTGGGTGTACTTGTCGAACGAATGCAGCGAGAGGTCGCGGCCGAAGCCTGACTGGCGCCCGCCGCCAAACGGCACGGTCACGTCCAGGGCATCGACGGTGTTGACCGACACCGTGCCGGCCCTGAGCCGCCTGGCCACGCGGTGGGCGCGGTTGAGATCGTCGCTCCACACCGACGCGGCCAGGCCATAGACGCTGTCGTTGGCCAGGGCGATGGCCTGCTCCTCGTCGTCGAAGGTGCTGACCGCCAGCACCGGGCCGAAGACCTCGTCGCGGGCCAGGGCCATGTCCTGGCGTACGTCGGTGAAGATCGTCGGCGTGATGAAGTTGCGCGAGCCGTTCACGCTCAGGCGCTCACCACCGCAGCGCAGACGCGCGCCCTGCTCCCGGGCCTGGCCGATGGCAGCTTCGATTCGCGCGGTCTGCGTGGCATCGACGATGGCGCCGGCACGGCTGGCCGGGTCCAACGGGTCGCCCGGTAGCCATTCGCGTGCCTGGCGCAGCAGACGCTCGACGAATTCGTCGTGGATCGAGCGCTGCACATACAGCCGCGAATTGGCCGAGCACACCTCGCCCTGATTGAAGAAGATGCCGAACGCGGCCTTCTGCGCCGCCAGGTCGAGGTCGCGGCAGTCGTCGAACACCAGGTTCGGGCTCTTGCCGCCGCATTCCAGCCACACCTGCTTGAGGTTCGACTGCGCCGAATACTGCATGAAGTACTTGCCCACCTGGGTGGAGCCAGTGAACACCAGGCAATCCACGTCCGGGTGCAGGCCCAAAGCCCGGCCAGCGGTTTCGCCCAGGCCCGGTACCACGTTGAGCACCCCCTCCGGCAACCCGGCCTCCAGGGCCAGCTCGGCCAGGCGCAGGGCCGAGAACGGCGACTGCTCGGCGGGCTTGAGCACCACGCTGTTGCCTGCGGCCAGCGCCGGGGCGACCTTCCAGGCGGCCATGTCCAGCGGGAAGTTCCACGGCACCACCGCGCCGACCACGCCCAACGCCTCGCGGCTGATCATCGCCACCGCGCTGGCGGCGGTCGGCGCGACCTGGTCATAGAGCTTGTCCAGCGCCTCGCCATACCAGGCGAACACCTGGGCCGCGCCGGGCACATCGATGCTGTAGGCGTCCATCACCGGCTTGCCCATGTTCAGCGAGTCGAGCAGCGCCAGCTCCTCGCGGTGGGCCAGCATCAACTCGGCCAGGCGCAGCAGCACGCGCTTGCGCTCGGCCGGCGCCATGCGCGCCCAAGGTCCATGCTCGAAGGCACGGCGGGCGGCGCGCACCGCCTGGTCGATCTCGCTGTCGGCGCAGGCGGCGACCCGGGCCAGGCACTGCTCGGTCGCCGGGTTGATGGCGGCGAAGGTGGCGCCGTCGCGGGCCGCTACCGGGCGTCCGTCGATCAACGCGGTGGTGATGAAGCTTTGCCGCGCGGCGCGCTGCAGCCAATCGCTTTTCGTATGCACGCAGGTCTCCCCTCCGGCCACACGCGGGCCGGTGATTGTCGTTGTCTGGATGAGGTGAAGCGGTGTGTCAGCGCCGTCGCAGGTAGCTTTCCAGCGGGTCCTTGCTCAAGCCTTCCTGGGCCTGGGCCAGCGAGGCGATGAACAGCGAGAACAGCTCGGCCTGGGTGGCGATATCGAGCTTGGCGTAGAGGTTCTTGCGGTGGGTCTTGACCGTGTCTTCACTGATGCCCAGGCGCTCGGCCAGCGAACGCGTGGAATGGCCGCGCAGCAGGTACTGGGCAATATGGCACTCACGCTCGGTGAGCAAGGACGAGCCGAAGTTGTTCAGCGCGGCGTTGATCTGCCGCCCCAGCGCGCTTTCGAAACGCCCGCCCAGGGCCTCGGCATCCAACTGCCCCCAGTGGCGGCGCACCACCGCCACCACCCAGGCGGCGACGCACTTGAGCTCGGCCACCTGGCGGCTGCCCAGGCGCCGGGTGCTGCCCAGGGCCACGGCGATGGTCAGCTGGGCGTCCAGCGGCACCAGGTAGTTGAGTTCGTCCTCCAGATGCGCGTGCTGGTAGAACGAGGTGTAGTACTCGCTGCGCTTGAAGTGGTCGGGGGCGACGTCGCTCAGGCGATAGCAGCCGGCCGGCACGCCGTCCATGCAGGCGCGATAGAACGGGCACAGCAGGTAATAGCCTTCGAGGTACTTCTGCACGTTGCCCTCGGGCAGCCAGGGCCCCTCGTCGTCCTTGGCGAACAGCGCCGATGGCAGGCCCTTGCGCGGATACAGGAACACGGTGATGGCCTGGCACGCTGCCAGTTGGTTGAGCGCGGCGAACAGTGCCTCGACGAAGCCTGGGGTGCCGATGGCGTCGACCACGCGGGCCATCTGCGCATACCAGTCGGGCGAATTCAGCTGGGCATTGCTCATTATTGTCTTCCCCGCCAGGGTGAGTGCTGGCCGGGATTGTTTCATGGGGGGGACAGGGCGGCTATCACCCTTCGGGGTGAGAGGCGACCGTCGTTCAACCTGTAGCGACGCCACCGCGGGGCAAGCTCCGCTCCTACAGGTAACCTGTAGTTGCTACAGTGGCTGCCTCGGCCAAGAGTGCGCGTGACGACAAAAATGCAGGGCAGCCCTGCAGATTTGCCAATTGTGCAAGGTAATTTTGCATGACAGGATCGACCGATCCGCTCGCGCACTCCAGGACTTCACTTGGAAAATCAATAACAAAGCAGGGAGACCGCGATGACCGCGCACGCTCAACCCTCGGCAACGGATCAGGTACTGGCCGAGGTCCGCAACCACATTGGCCACCTCACCCTCAACCGCCCCGCCGGCCTCAACGCCCTGACCCTGGACATGGTGCGCAGCCTGCAGCACCACCTCGACCAATGGGCGCAGGACCCGCAGGTGCAGGCCGTGATGCTGCGTGGCGAGGGGCCCAAGGGTTTCTGCGCCGGCGGCGACATCCGCTCGCTGCACGACAGCTTCAAGGCCGGTGAAAAGCTGCACGAGGAGTTCTTCGTCGAGGAATATGCCCTGGACCTGTGCCTGCACCGCTACCGCAAGCCGGTGCTGGTATTGATGGACGGCTTCACCCTCGGCGGCGGCATGGGCCTGGCCCAGGGCTGCGACCTGCGCATCGTCACCGAGCGCAGCCGCCTGGGAATGCCCGAGGTGGGTATCGGCTACTTCCCGGACGTCGGCGGCAGCTACTTCCTGTCTCGCGTGCCCGGCGAGCTGGGCATCTACCTGGGCGTCAGCGGTACCCAGGTCAAGGCCGCCGACGCCCTGTACTGCGGCCTCGCCGACTGGTACGTGGACAGCGCCAGGCTGGCCGCGCTGGATGAAGGCCTGGACCGCCTGGTATTCGGCGAGCATCCGCTCAAGGACCTGCAGGGCCTGCTGGCCAAGCTCGGCACCCAGGTGCTCGAAGACGCCCCGCTGGCGCGCCTGCGCCCGGTGATCGACCACTTCTTCGCCCTGCCCGACCTGCCCAGCATCATCGAACAGCTGCGCGCCGTGACCATCGGCGACAGCCATCCGTGGGCGCTGGAGACTGCCGCCCTGCTGGAAACCCGCTCGCCGCTGGCCATGGCCGTGACCCTGGAGCTGCTGCGCCGTGGCCGCCACCTGAACCTGGAAGACTGTTTCGCCATGGAACTGCACATCGACCGCCAGTGGTTCGAGTACGGCGACATCATCGAGGGCGTGCGCGCCCTGATCATCGACAAGGACAAGCAGCCGCGCTGGAACCCGCCGACCCTGGGCGAGCTCACCGCGCAGCGCGTCGACCAATTCTTCGAAGGCCTGTGAGCCCGGGAGTACACAGATGCAAGACCTGGAACTGAGCGAAGAACAGATCATGATCCGCGACATGGCGCGCGACTTCGCCCGCGGCGAGATCGCCCCCCATGCCCAGGCCTGGGAGAAGGCCGCCTGGATCGATGACGACGTGGTACGCAAGATGGGCGAGCTGGGCCTGCTCGGCATGGTGGTGCCGGAGGACTTCGGCGGCAGCTACACCGACTACGTCGCCTATGCCCTGGCGGTCGAGGAGATCGCCGCCGGCGACGGCGCCATCGGGGCGCTGATGAGCATTCACAACTCGGTGGGCTGTGGCCCGTTGCTGGCCTACGGCACGCCTGAACAAAAGCAGGCCTGGCTGCCGCCACTTGCCAGCGGCGAGGTGATCGGCTGCTTCTGCCTGACCGAGCCCCAGGCCGGCTCCGAGGCCCACAACCTGCGCACCCGCGCCGACCTGGTCGATGGCCAGTGGGTGATCAATGGCGCCAAGCAGTTCGTCAGCAATGCCCGCCGCGCCAAGCTGGCCATCGTCTTCGCCGTGACCGACCCGGAGCTGGGCAAGAAAGGCCTCTCGGCGTTCCTGGTGCCCACCGACAACCCTGGGTTCAAGGTCGACCGCAGCGAACACAAGATGGGTATCCGCGCCTCCGATACCTGCGCGGTGACCCTGGACAACTGCCGCATCCCGGCCGCCAACCTGCTCGGCGAGCGCGGCAAGGGCCTGGCCATTGCCCTGTCCAACCTCGAAGGCGGGCGCATCGGCATCGCCGCCCAGGCCCTGGGCATCGCCCGCGCAGCCTTCGAGGCGGCACTGACCTACTCCCGCGAGCGCATCCAGTTCGGCAAACCGATCAACGAGCACCAGAGCATCGCCAACCTGCTGGCCGACATGCAGGTGCAGATCAACGCCAGCCGCCTGCTGATCCTGCACGCCGCGCGTCTGCGCAGCGCGGGCAAGCCTTGCCTGTCGGAGGCCTCCCAGGCCAAGCTGTTTGCCTCCGAGATGGCCGAGCGGGTCTGCTCGATGGCGATCCAGGTGCATGGCGGCTACGGCTACCTGGAAGACTACCCGGTGGAGAAGTACTATCGGGATGCGCGGATCACCCAGATCTACGAGGGCTCCAGCGAGATCCAGCGCATGCTGATCGCCCGTGAGCTGAAGCATTATCCGATCTGACGTACCCATCGCGGGTCAAGCCCGCTCCCACGGTGGAGCAGCCTTGACCCGCGATGAATTGTTCAACCAATGAGATTTATTCGTCTCATATGATACAGTAATGGATCTTTCGTCTCTTTTCGCCTGCCCGACAGCCGAACCCCGACTCGAGGTCCCACATGCGCAGATCCCTCCAAGAAGAACGCCTGCTCAAGGCGCTGGCCCATGCCATTGTCGTCCATCCCCGCGCCACCTTGAAAGAGCTGGCGGAAACCGCCGGGGTCAGCAAGGCCACCCTGCACCGCTTCTGTGGCACCCGCGAAAATCTGGTGAACCTGCTCGAGGACCACGGCGAGCACGTGCTCAACCAGGTCATCCAGGAAGCCGACCTGGAACGCACCGAACCCTTGGTCGGCATTCGCCACCTGATCGCCGAACACCTCAAGCACCGCGAAATGCTGGTGTTCCTGATGTTCCAGTACCGCCCCGACACTCTGCTCAACAACGCCGAGGATATGCGCTGGCAGGCCTACACCCAGTCCATGGACGCGTTCTTCCTGCGCGCCCAGCAACTGGGCGTGCTGCGCATCGACATCAGCGCGGCGGTGTTCACCGAAATGTTCATGACCATGATCTACGGCATGGTCGATGCCGAGCGCCGGGGCCGCGCCGCCAGCGCCAACACCGCGCAGACCGTGGAACAGTTGTTCCTCAATGGCGCGCGGGCCCAGGCCTGAGGCTGAGGGCGGCTACCGCCCCTACCCGCCCGCCAGCGCCTCGATGCTGATCTCGCGCATCCTGAACTTCTGCACCTTGCCGGTCACCGTCATCGGGAATTCATCGACGAAGCGGAAATGGCGCGGCACCTTGAAATGCGCGATGCGTGCCCGCGCCCATTCACGCAGTTCTTCCTCGCCCAGGGTCTGCCCCGGGTGCAGGCGAATCCAGGCGACGATCTCCTCGCCATAGCGGCTGCAGGGGATGCCGATCACCTGCACGTCGGCCACCGCCGGGTGGGTGAAGAAAAACTCCTCCAGCTCCCGCGGATAGATGTTCTCGCCACCGCGGATGATCATGTCCTTGCTGCGCCCGACGATACGCACGTAGCCCTGTTCGTCCATCACCGCCAGGTCGCCGGTGTGCATCCAGCCCTCGGTGTCGATGCTCTCGGCGGTGGCCTTGGGGTTTTCCCAGTAGCCGAGCATCACGCTGTAGCCGCGGGTGCACAGCTCGCCGATCTCGCCGCGTGCCAGGGTAGTGCCTGCGCTATCGATCACCTTGCTCTGCAGCCACGGCTGGGTGCGGCCGACGCTGGTCACCCGGCGCTCCAGGTCGTCGGCGGCGCCGGTCTGCAACGACACCGGGCTGGTCTCGGTCATGCCGTAGGCGATCTGCACCTCGCCCATGTGCATTTCGTCGATCACCCGGCGCATCACCTCGATCGGGCAGGTGGCGCCAGCCATGATCCCGGTGCGCAGGCTGGACAGGTCGAATTCATGGCGACGCGGGTGGTCGAGTTCGGCGATGAACATGGTCGGCACGCCGTACAGGGCGGTGGCGCGTTCTTCGGCCACCGCCTGCAGGGTGAGCAGCGGATCGAAGGCGTCATTGGGGTAGATCAGGGTGCTGCCGTGGGTCATGCAGCCGAGGTTGGCCATGACCATGCCAAAGCAGTGGTACAGCGGCACCGGTACCACCAGCCGGTCGTGCTCGGTCAATCCGAGGCTTTCACCGACCATGTAGCCGTTGTTGAGGATGTTGTGGTGGCTGAGGGTCGCGCCCTTGGGAAACCCGGTAGTGCCGGAGGTGTACTGGATGTTGATCGGCGCATGCCGGTGCAGGCTGGCCTGGCGCGTGGCCAGTTGTCCGGGGGCGGTTTCCCCGGCACGGGCCTGCAACGCCGACCAGGCCAGCAAGCCACCAGGTGGCGTGGCCGCCAGGCTGATGACCCCGCGCAACGCGGGCAGGCGCGCGCTTTGCAGCTCGCCCGCTCGGCAGGCGCGAAGTTCGGGCACCAGGTCCAGCAGCATGGCGTGGTAGTCGGAGGTCTTGAAGGCGTCGGCGCAGATCACCCACTGGCAGGCCGACTGGCCCAGGGCGTATTCCAGTTCGCTGGTGCGGTAGGCCGGGTTGATGTTGACCAGGATCGCGCCGATCTTGGCGCTGGCGAACTGGGTGATGCACCATTCGGCGCAGTTGGGCGCCCAGATCCCTAAGCGGTCGCCGACCTGCACGCCCAGGGCCATCAGAGCGCGGGCGTGCTGGTTGACCGCATCGGCCAGCTGCCGCCAGGTGTAGCGCAACTGCTGATGGCGGACGATCAGGGCCTCGCGGTCGGGGAAGCGGGCGACGGTGGCGTCGAAGGCGTCGCCGATGCACAAGTTGAGCAAGGGAATGACGTTGCTGCCTACGGTGTGGCTGGGCTGGGTCATGGGGTGTCTCTTGTTGTTCTTGTAGGAATTGATCCGGCCCTATCGCCGGCAAGCCGGCTCCCACAGAGATCGCTGCAGGCCCGAGGGCAGCACCGTACCTGTGGGAGCCGGCTTGCCGGCGATAGCGCCAACACCGCTCTACCGAATGAACACCTGCGGCGTGGTGGTCGACATGTCGCCACCGGGCAGTTTGATGTTCCCCACCTTCTCCAGCGTATCGGGGTCGAACACCGCCAGGTCGTTGAACGTCCCGCCCAGGTAGAGCTTGTCGCCGGCCTTGTCGAAGGTCACGCAGTAGTAGGTATGGTCCAGGTTGGCGGCCTTGACCAGCTTCTTCTGCGCGATGTCGTAGCGGGCCAGGCGATTGAGCACGCCGTACATCTGGTTCGGGTCCTTCGGCGAGCGCAGGCCGGTGAAGTACAGCTCGGTCAGCTCGGCGAACTCCTGGGTATGGGCCTTGCCGGTCTTCAGGTCGATGCTCAGGTAGCCGTAAAGCGGCTCGGCGGTGGCCGGGTCCTGCTTGGCGTCCTTGAACCTGGCGATGGTGTAGAGCATCGAGAACTCGTGCAACGAGCTCTGGTGCGGCCAGAAGTACAGCACGTCCGGCGCGCTGTAGCCCGGGCGGTTCCAGCTGCGCAGCGGCAGTGCGACGGTGTATTTGCCGGTGTTGACGTCCAGCTTGTAGATGTCTGGCCCGGCCACATAGAGACTGCCGTCGTCGGCGGCGCGCATCAGGTACACCTGGCGCGGCATCGGGAAGCTGCGCACGGGCTTGGCATCCAGGCCGTCGCCGGTGCGGAACACCTCCAGGCGCGGCGGCTTGACCACATAGTGGTCGTTCAGGCGCTGGCTGGGGTTGACCGTGGCGTACACCTCCTTGCCGTCGGGGCTGATGGCGAAGGAGTACATGGCCTTGCCGACCTCGCCCGGCACGCTGGACAGGTTGGCGTGGAAGGTGGTCTTGCAGCTGTCCAGATCGATGCCATAGATATCGGCGAAATGATTGTTGAGCACGTAGGCGGTGCGGTTGTCCGGCGCCATCATCGCCGTGCCGGGGCCGAACGAATCGGGCATGCGGCAGGTCTTGTACAGCGTGTCGCTGGCCACCTCGACCACGTGCAGGTTGTTCGGGTAGTTGGTGGCGATCAGGTATTCATGGCCGGCCTTCAGGGCCTTGCCTGCGTCGTCGGCCTGGGCCGCCCAGGCGCAGGCCGTGGCGGCGACGGTGAGCGCGAGTTGCGCGCAGAATCCAGGTTTCATGCGGTTTCCCCTTGTCGTTCTATTTGTCTTTCGGGAATACGGTGCCGAGGTTGCGCCAGTCTTCGGCGGAGTTGGTCGCCTGGGCGTTCCAGTCCTGGTAGGTGCTCATCATGTCCGGCACCTGGGCTGGCCACCAGCAAGGGTCGGAGCAACCGTACAGGTCGGCCTCCATCGGCTGGCACAGCGAGCTGACGCCACCGAAGGCGTCCACTTCCCAGCCCGGGTCGGTGGTGGCGGTGCAGCCGGCCACGGCGCTCATCGCCAGCACTTCCTCGACGCGGTCTTCGGCGGCCGCCTGCTCGAGGATGCGCGCCTTGTTGTTCAGCGGTTTGAGGTGCTTCATGTCAGTGCGCCTTCCGGGGAGTGATATAGCGATCGATGAAGGCCGGGTTAACGGCCATGATGCGGCTGTAGACCTCGATGCCGAAGTCGACCCAGTCGCGCATCAGCTCGCAATAGTGGTAGGTCGGATGCTGCGGGTCGCCGTAGCGGGCGTAGCTTTCGTGGTAGCAACCGCCGGAACACAGGTTGCGGATGCGGCAGCTGTCGCAACCGGTGCCGCTGCGGTCCAGGCGCTGCGAGAGAAAATCGTTGAGCTGCGCCTGCTTCACGCCCTGGTGCACATTGCCGAAGGTCGGCAGGCTGGAGCCGGTGAAGCGGTGGCACAGGTTCAGCTCGCCCTCGTGGTCCACCGCCAGCATCTTCAGCCCGGCACCGCATGGCAGGGCCTTCTTGTGGCCTTCGTGAATGTCGGTGATCAGCTGGTGCAGGTTGGAGAAGCCGATGTTGCGGTGCGCCAGCGCCGCCTCCAGGTAACGCCGGCCGAGGGCCTTCATGTTGGCGAACACCTGCACCAGCTCGTCGCCGGTGAGGTTGAAGTCGGCCATGTCGCCGGAGGTCACCGGGGCGAACCCGACCTCGGCGAAGCCCATCTCGTTGAACAGGTGGTTCCAGATGGTCTCGACATCGGTGATGCCACGGGTCAGCGTCACCCGCGCCCCCACCGGCCGGCTGCGGTAACGCGACAGCAGCATGTCGGCCTTGCGCCGCACCACGTCGTAGGTGCCCTGCCCGCCCACGGTGATGCGGTTGCGATCGTGCACGGTCTTGGGCCCGTCGATGCTGATCGACAGGCCGAAGCGGTGGGCATCGAGCCAGTCGACGATCTCTTCGGTGAGCAGCGTGGCATTGGTGGTCATGATGAACTCGACCTGCTTGCCCGCCTCGGCGAAGCGTCGCTCGCAGTACGCCACCATGTGCTCGATCAACGCCCGGTTGGACAGCGGCTCGCCGCCGAAGAACACCACGCTGTAGCGCTCCTCGTTCGGCGACTCCTTGAGCAGCATCTCCACCGAGGCTTCGGCGGTGGCGCTGTTCATTTTCTTGCCGGCGGAGGGCTTGTCGAGGTCCTCCTTGTAGCAGTACGTGCAGCTGAGGTTGCAGCCGGTGTTGACGTTGAGCACCACGGTGTTCAGCGCGGTGCGCTCGACCTGTTTCAGGGCGATTTCCGGGGTCAGCGGCGAGCCGTCGCTGACCACTTCCAGGGCGATCAGCTCGCGCAGGGTTTCCTCGATATCCTGCCCGTCGAACTGCTGGCCGAGCTGCTGCAGCAGCTCCTCGGCGGAGCAGCCCTGGCGGCGCAGGGTGTCGATGATGCCGCCGGTCACCGCGTCGGTGGCGAACAGCGAACTGCTGGGGATATGGAACAGCATGCGGTCGGCATCGACCTGCACTTCGTGCAGGTTGCGTTCGACCAGGTTCAGTAGTGCGCCCATGGCGACCTCCCGATAAGCAATTGGTCAGGTTGATGCCTATGGCAGCGGCGGATTGTTCCAGCGCTGCACGGTGACGATCATGTGGCCCTCGCCTTGCTGGCCACCGTCGGCGAGGGTGGCGATCACCTTCAGGTTGCCGGCGTTGTTGGTCATCATCTTGCGCTCGGGGTTGGGCCCTGCCCCGCCCGGCACGAACACGCCGTCGGCCTGCATCTGCCCGGCGAACCTGACGTCCTCGTCCTCGACCGCCCGTTCGTTGAACGGCTCGACTTTCCAGGTGGCTGGCAGGTAGCCGATGCGCAGCGGCTGGCCACTGGCGTCCTTGCCCCAGGCTTCAGCCTCGAAGCGACCTTGCACCTTCGGCACCGAGGCGCCGTTCTCGCCGATGCGGGCGATGGAGAACGCCGGCACCACCTTGACCTCATCGACCTTGTCGTACACCGCCAATTGCACGCCCTTGAGCGCGCCCACCGCCACCTCGCGGGGGCCGGCGGCGGCATCCTTGGCGGCCCGAGCCTTGACCCGGATCAGCGTCGGCGTCGACTCCAGCACTTCGGTCACCTGCACGCCCGCGCCCAGGTCTGGCTTGCCGGAAAGGTCGCTGCCCACCAGGGTGATCTCGCTGTCGCTGCCGGTCTTGATGAACGCCGGCTGCACTGCCAGCAGGCGCCCCTGCCCGGCCTTCGCCGCACTGAAGTCCAGGCCACGCTCGTCGTGCTCGGCCTCGAACATGCGGCCCTTCATCTGCCCGTCGATGGCGGCGAACACCTGGCGCAGGTTGGCCTCGCCGATCTTGACGTTGCCGCGCCATTCATAGCCGTTGTAGAGGATCGCCGAACCGCTGCCGTTGAACGGCGTGCCGTCGGCGTAGGCGCCCTTGACCTCGACCTTGAAAGTGTCGCCCTGCTCGGCGCTGACCGTCATCACCCCACGCACGTCACCCTTGGCCAGCATATGGCCGCTGAACGCCCATTGCCCGGCCAGGACCTTGGACTCGGGCCGGGCCTTGAGCCACTCGGCCCAGGCCGGGTTGTCGAGGGGGAAGCGCTTGGCCAGGTCGGGCACCATCTGCTTGAGGGCGATGTCCAGCCAGTCACGGTCGCGGGCCTGGGCCTGGTATTCGAGGGACGGCCATTGGCCGAGGTGGAAGTTGACCAGGTGCTCCCACTCCTTGGCCGGGCGCCGTTGCAGGGCGACCCGGGCGCCGGAGTGGCAACGCCCGCACATCTGGCTGAGCTGGTCGTCGAAGTGTTCGACGGTATTGAGCAGGCGCTCCATGGCGTAGCGCACACCGTCGGTCTCGCTGGGCGCCAGGCCCTGCTTGTCGGCCAGGTACTTGACCAGGGTGCGGCGGTCGTCGTCGCTGATCGAAAGGCCATGCATCACCTGCATGCGGGCGATGCTCATCAGCCAGCCCTCGGGGGTCTTGCGCTGGTGGCTAATGCGGCTGTAGCTGTCGTTGCCTTCGGGGATATGGCACCCCATGCACTTGTTCTGCAACAGGCTCGGGCCCTGCTCGGCCGCCATGGCCTGGGCGGACAGCAGTGCGGTGGCGACCAGCGCCAGTGTGCCCGCCTGCCGCCGGAGTCGAGTCGTCTTCAAGGTCAGACCTCCACGGTATCGTTCTTATCGTTATTCGCACGCTGCGGTGTGCATCTGACAGTAGCGATACAGGAAGTGTGCCAATTGCGGCAAATATGTTTTGCATCAACGATTTGAGCGCAGAGCAGGGGCAAACCCCAGCAGCGCAGGCTGTGGCCGAACGTGCCATTTCGCGACGAGGTGTTTCACCTTGAGACACGGGGCCTGCTGCGCAGGCCATCGCTGGCAAGCCAGCTCCCACAGGGATCTAGCCACCTTCGAGAGCAACGCCGTACCTATGGGCGCCGGCTTGCCGGCGATTGGCCCGCACAGCGGTTCGTTTCATCCGCGTCTCACCCAGTCTCAATGTGCAACAGCTCAAGCCTCCCTGACTGCATGCCATGTAACGCGTAAACCACATGTATCAAGGGCTGTGAACGCGTTGACCGGCTTGGCACGCCCATTGCCCTGCCCTGGTCACAACCATGACAAGAGGCACCGTCCCATGCATTGCGAACTGCCGATCCTGCCCGCCACCCGTGCCTTCCTCGCACGCCAGCTGAAGATGCGCATTGGCGCCGACTGGCAGGACGCCGCCAGCGGCCGCACCATGACCTTGCGCAACCCGGCCAGTGGCGAGGCCCTCGCCGAGGTCCCCGCGGCCGAGGCACAGGATGTGGACCGGGCCGTGCAGGCCGCCCGCCAGGCGTTCGAACACTCGGCCTGGAGCCGGATGCGTCCGCGCGAGCGGCAGAACCTGCTGTGGCGCCTGGCCGACCTGATGCAGCGCGATGCCCAGGAACTGGCCGAGCTGGAATGCCTGAACAACGGCAAGAGTGCCGCCGTGGCCCAAGTGATGGACGTACAACTGGCCATCGACTTCCTGCGCTACATGGCCGGTTGGGCGACCAAGCTCGAAGGCAGCACGGTCGAGCCGTCGCTGCCGCTGATGCCCAATGACGACTTCCACGCGTTCGTGCGCCGCGAGGCGGTGGGCGTGGTCGGTGCCATCGTCGCCTGGAATTTCCCGCTGCTGCTGGCCTGCTGGAAGCTCGGCCCGGCCCTGGCCACCGGCTGCACGGTGGTGCTCAAGCCTGCCGATGAAACCCCGCTGACCGCGCTCAAGCTCGCCGAACTGGTAAGCGAGGCCGGCTACCCGGACGGCGTGTTCAACGTGATCACCGGCACCGGGCTGAACGCCGGTGCCGCGCTGAGCCGCCACCCGGGCGTGGACAAGCTGACCTTCACCGGCTCCACCGAAGTCGGCAAGCTGATCGGCAAGGCCGCCATGGACAACATGACCCGCGTCACCCTCGAACTGGGCGGCAAGTCGCCGACCATCGTCCTGCCCGACGCCAACCTGCAGGAGGCCGCCGCCGGGGCCGCCACGGCGATCTTCTTCAACCAGGGCCAGGTGTGCTGCGCCGGCTCCCGACTGTATGTGCACCGCAAGCACTTCGACAACGTGGTGGCCGATATCGCCGGCATCGCCAATGCCATGAAACTGGGCAACGGCCTGGACCCTAGCGTACAAATGGGCCCGCTGATCTCGGCCAGGCAGCAGGAGCGGGTCACCGGCTACATCGACCTGGGTCGCGAGCTGGGCGCGACCATCGCCTGCGGCGGCGAAGGCTTCGGCCCGGGCTACTTCGTCAAGCCGACGGTGATCGTCGATGTCGACCAGCGCCACCGCCTGGTGCAGGAGGAAATCTTCGGCCCGGTGCTGGTGGCCATGCCATTCGACGACCTTGACGAGGTGGTGGGCCTGGCCAACGACAACCCCTACGGGCTGGGCGCGAGCATCTGGTCCAACGACCTGGCCGCGGTGCACCGGATGATCCCCCGGATCAAGTCCGGGTCGGTGTGGGTGAACTGTCACAGCGCGCTGGACCCGGCGCTGCCGTTCGGCGGCTACAAGCTCTCCGGCGTCGGCCGCGAGATGGGCGCGGCGGCAATCGAGCACTACACCGAGCTGAAGTCGGTGCTGATCAAGCTCTGATTTCACCTGTGCTGGCCTCATCGCCTGGCCGGCGATGAGGCCCGGCCAGGCAATGAAAAAACCAGAAAACAACAAAAACATGGAGCACACCATGACGCACAAGCTCGCCTGCACGTTGGCCCTGCTGCTGGCCTCTCCCCTCACCCAGGCCCACGAACTGTACAATCACGCCGGCACCACCCTGGACGCCAACCTCGAAGCGCTGTTCGGCGTGTTCCACAGCGACGAAAGCTTCGACCAGTTCGGCAACCGCCAGGCCGGCAGCAGCAACTGGAGCGAGGGCTACGTCAAGTACGGCCTGAGCGCCAGCCAGGCGCTGACCGGCAACGGCACGCTTTACGGCGCCTTCAGCCTGCTCAGTTCGGCCACCTGGGGCGATGGCGACGCCGCGGGTTTCACGCTCGGTGACGAACGTCGCACCGGCATCGAGGACGCTTACCTTGGATGGCGCTCGGGCACCCTGTTTCCGGTGCTTGGCGAAGACGGCATCGATCTCTCCGGCGGGCGCCAGGTCATCACCCTCGGCGACGGTTTCCTGATCCAGGGCGACCCGGTCAATGCCGGCAACGTCGACCTGGGCGCCGATTTCGACCGTGGCGGCGCCTACTACCTGGCGGCGCGCAAGGCGTTCGACCGCACCGCCGTGTTGCGTCTGGGCGGCAAGCAGGGTTGGCGCGGCGACCTGATGTGGCTCAAGTCCGACAACCCGTTCCAGGCCGACACCTCCATGGCGGTGGCCAACCTCGAGCATGTCGCCGACGCGGGCACCCTGGGCCTGAGCTGGATCCGCGGCCTGGATGTCGACCGCCGCTACGCCGAGATCCTTGGCCTGGAACACCGCGACGGCATGGACACGGTGAGCCTGCGCGGGCGTGGCAACCTGGGAGTGAAAGACCTCGAACTGGCCGCCGAGTATGTCACCCAGGACCGCACCGACGGGCGCGAGAACGCCTGGTACCTGGAGGGCAACTGGACCTTCTCCGCACTGCCCTGGTCGCCCACCGCGACCTACCGCTACAGCCGCTTCTCGGAGCACTTCGACCCGCTGTTCTATGGCCTGAGCCGGGGCTATGGCACCTGGTTCCAGGGCGAGGTGGCGGCCAACTACGCCGGGCCATTCAACAGCAATACCCAGGTGCACCATGTGGCGCTCAAGGCCACGCCACGGGAGGGGCTGACCCTGGGCGCGCTGTACTTCGACTTCGACCCGCTCAGCACCGACCAGGGCAACCTGGGTGGGCGCGAGGTGGACCTGTATGTGGAGTGGATGGTCAACGAGCATTGGCTGATCAGCCCGCTGGTGGGGTTCTACACCCCGCAGCGCAGCGCGCAGGATGGCGGCGTGCAGTTGGGTGGCCGGGATAGCGGGGCCTACCTGCAACTGGTGGTGGGGACATTCTTCTAAATCAAAAGCCCTGTTCGCGTAACCAGCGCTCGACCATCGGCTGGTGCGCCTGTGTCACCAGGCGCTCCAGGCCGATGCCAGCCTGCAACCCCCGCACCACCGGCGCCAGCTCGACACCCTGCAGGTGCCACACCCCCAGCGGCTGATCAGCCGTCACCACCACTTCGGCCTCCTCCACCCAACCATCGCGCAGCACCGGGCGGCGCTCCACCCGCACCGCCTGCCAGTTTGCCGCCGCGTGCAGCGGTTGCGCATCCGGCCAGCCTCGGCGGCGAGCCCAGAACGGCTGCGCGCCACGCTGCGCTTCCTGGGCGTAGAAGTCGCGCCCGATCCGGGCGAAACGCAGGAACAACTGTTCGATCCGCGTTTGATGGAAGCGCTGCGCCAGGTCCGCCTGCCCGGGCCGTTGCAGCAGGGTATTGATCACCACGGGCGCCTGCAGCGCCGAGGACAAGGACTGGAAGATGCCATTGCCCGACAGCGGATCGACCGCCATCGCCGCATCGCCAACCCGCAGCCAATCACGGCCCGCGCAGTTGCCGACAAGAATTGCTGTGCTGCTGCGTGCATGCACCTGGGCAGGGGCAAAGGCCTGCTCACCGAACAGTTGCGCCACCAGCACCGAGCCACGACGAAGCTCGGCACAGTACTCGGGCAACGCCGTCTTGCCAGGCAGCCGCGCCGCCATCACGTCCAGCGTCACCTGCCAGTAGCAGCGGCCATCGGCCAGCCGCGCCATCCAGGCCCAGCCGTCGTCCAGGCTCTCCACTGCCGAGGCTGGCGTGCCGGGCTCGGTCTGCCAGAGGTTAAGCAGGCTGACCGTCTCCGGCCCGCGCAGGCGACCTTCGCTCAACGGGGCCTGACGACCACGGGCCTCGACCAGGAAATCGCCGTGCAAGGTACGCCCGTCGTCCAACTGGACCCGGTACCCCTGCCCCTGCTCCACCTCGCGCACACGCCCTTCGACGAGCTCGACACCGGCACGATTCAAGTCATCACGCAGTGCCTGATCGAAGCGCTGGCGATCCAGCAGCCACTCCTGGTTCGGTTGCAGCCGCTCACCGTTCCAGTGGACCTGCCGCGTGGCCGGCGTGGTCGCCTCGGCCAGGGCAGCGCCCAGGCCCGCATGGCGCAAGCCCTCCAGCACACGTTGCGAAACACCTTCCACTGCAGTGAAACGGCGCCAGTCGGAGACCACGGTGACGGGGTAGCCCATCCGCCGCAGCCCCAGGGCAGTAGTCGCCCCCGCAGGTCCGGCACCGAGTACCAGGATGCTCGGTTCAGACATCGGTCGACTCCTTGCGCTCAGGGCCGACGAACGCCGCATGCTGCTCCAGCCAGTGCAACAGTGCCTGCCGCGTCATGCCGGGCTCCTCGCGCAGCAGGGCCGCCACCCGTCCAGTGAACGCGGCACAGGCCAGACTGGCCCCGGCCACCCCAGCGGCGCCAGCCGCCGCGCCGAAGTCGGCCTGGGCAGTGCCCAGCCACGACCATTGCCCAGCGGCGCAGCGGGCATCGCCAGTGACGCGAATAACCCCGGGATAGCTGGCCGGATACACCGGCTCGCCCCGCGCCGGACTGGAGGCACACAGCAGCACGCCAGCGGCCACGGCCTCGGCGCAGGCCAGGCGCAGTACCGGGCGATCCTGGCGCAGACCCAGGCTCAGGTTGACCACGGTCGCGCCCGCTTCCACCAGCCACAACAGGCCAGCGGCCACCTGCAAGGCGCTGGTGCTGCCCTGCCCGGCGAACACCTGGGCCAGCAGCACCGGCTGGCCGCCGGACTCGGCCCGCAGCCGCGCCAGCACCGCGCTGCCGTGGCCCAGGGCATCCGGCAGCGGCTCGCCCTCGCACAGCACGCCGTCCTCAAGCCAGAAGCGTCGCGCTCCGCGCAGGCTATCCGCCTGCTGCGCCGAGCAGCCACTGTCGATCACGCCAATGCACAGGTCAACGGCCATGGTCGGC
This sequence comes from Pseudomonas sp. CCOS 191, assembly GCF_001007005.1. NCBI lineage: Bacteria > Pseudomonadati > Pseudomonadota > Gammaproteobacteria > Pseudomonadales > Pseudomonadaceae > Pseudomonas > Pseudomonas sp. CCOS 191. The sequence continues at coordinate 2,586,694 of NZ_LN847264.1, read as the reverse complement.
GGGCTCCTTGCTGCGCAATTGCCCTTCACGCAGTTCCAGGTGCAAGTCGGCATCGGCGAGGGTCGAGGCACGATGGCTGATCAGGATCCGCGTACGCCCGGCGAACAGCTGGTCGATGGCGGCAATCACTTCACGCTCGGTGGCTTCGTCCACCGCCGAGGTGGCCTCATCGAGCACCAGGATCGCCGGTTGCTGCAGCAGCGCCCGGGCGATGGCGATACGTTGCTTCTGGCCACCGGACAACTGCTGGCCGCGTTCGCCCAGCAGACCATCGAGCCCCAGCGGCAGGCTCTGCACCAGGCTGTCCAGGCGGGTCAGGCGCACCACCTGCTCGATCTCCTCACGGCTGGCCTGGGGCGTGCTGTAGGCCAGGTTCTGCGCCAGGGTGCCGCGAAACAGCACGATGTCCTGGCTGACCACCGCGATGCGCCGCCGCAGGGCCTGCAGGTCGAGCTCGCGCAGGTCGACGCCGTCGAGCAGGATGCGCCCGCCATCCGGGTCGTAAAAGCGTTGCAGCAGGTCGATCAGAGTCGACTTGCCGACGCCGGAGGCGCCACTGATGGCAATCTTGGCGCCGCCGGGCAGACAGGCCTGCACCTGGTCCAGCACCACACCCTGGCGCCCATCGTGGGCGAAAAATACGCCGTCCAGTCGCAGCTCCCCGGTCCCTTGTGGCATGGGCCGGGGATCGTCCGCCTCGCGCACCGCGAGCGCTTCCTGCTTGAGCTCCATCACCCGCCCCAGGCTCACGGCCATCCGCTGCACCGCGACGTACAGGCCCAGCAGGCTCTGCACCGGACCGACGGCCATGCCCATGTAGGTGGAAAAGGCGATCAGCGCGCCCAGTTGCCAGGTGCCCTGGATCACCCACCAGCCGCCGACCAGGAATGCGCAGGCCCGGCACCAGGAAGTCAGCGTGCCGGGCACCGCCTGGGTAAAGAACTCAGTGACCTGCACCTTGAGCAACTGCCCCATGTAGCTCTGCCCCAACTGATCGAGGCGCTCGGCCTCACGCCGCTGCTGGCCGGCGGCCTGGATGAACTTCATCGCCGGCAGCGTCTCGACCAGGAACGACGACACGTCCGCCGAGCGTTCGCGCAGGCTGCGCACCTCGCGCTCGACCTTACGTCGCATCCAGCGCAGCCACAGCACTTCGAGCGGAATCAGCAACGCCAGCAGCAGCGACAGCTGCCAGGACAGCATCAGCATCAAGGCCACCGCGCCGACCAGGCCGATCAGCGCCGATACCGCCGAGAACAGCGAGTCCACGGCAAAGCGCTGGATCTCGGCGACATCGCCATCGAGCCGCGACAGGATGTCACCGGTGCGTCGGCGCCCGTAGAAGGTCGGCGAAAGTTGTTGCAGGTGTCGGTACAAGTCGTCGCGCAGGGCGAACAGGATGCGCCCGGACAGGCGCGTGTGCAGGTAGCGGTTGACCCCGGCCAGCAGTGTGCCGAGCAGGCCGGCGATGATCATGATCGCCGCCATGTGCCAGAGGGTCTGGTAATCCTTGGCCAGCAGGCCCTCGTCGATCAGCGTCTTGACCAGCCAGGGTTGCGCCAGGGCCAGCAGCGAGGCGCCCAGGGACAACCCCAGGAGCACGCCGATGGCGCCACGCTGCGGGCGTACGAAACCGTAGAGCCAGGCCAGGGCCTGGCGCATCAACTGCGGGTCGCTGGATTCGATCAATCGGGAAAACAATCCGCCCATGGCTCAACCACGCAACTGCTTGAGCTTGCGGTACAGCGTCGCCCGGCTGATGCCCAGGGCCTCGGCCGCGGCCGAGACATTGCCCTGGTGCCGGGCCAGTGCGGCGCGGATCAGTTCCAGTTCGTTGTCGCGCAGGCTGCCGGACGGCGCGGCGCCGCTGGCCAGTTCATCGAGCAGGCAGTCGGTGAGGTGGTCGAGGGTCAGCACCTGCTCACCCTCCTCGCGCATTGCCAGGGCGGTGCGCACCACCATTTCCAGCTGGCGGATGTTGCCCGGCCAGTCGAAGTTCTCCAGCAGCGCGACCAGTGCCGGGTCAAGGCTGACAGCGCGGGCCCCGGCCTTGTCCAGCAGGCCCTGGATGATCGTTGCCAGGTCGTCGCGCTCGCGCAGTGCCGGCAGGCGCAGGGACACGCCATTGACCCGGTAGTAGAGGTCTTCGCGGAAGTGCTGGTCGGCGACTCGGCGCTTGAGATCGCGGTGGGTGGCGCAGATCAGCGCCACGTCGATGTCCTGCTCGTCGCCGGCGCCAAGGGGCGCCACGCGGCGCTCCTGCAGCACACGCAGCAGGCGCGCCTGCAGGGCCAGCGGCATGTCGCCGATCTCGTCGAGGAACAGCGTGCCACCATGGGCCTGCATCAGCCGCCCGACCATGCCGCCCCGGCGCGAGCCGGTGAAGGCGCCGTCGCGGTAGCCGAACAGCTCGGACTCGATCAGCCCCTCGGGAATCGCCGCGCAGTTGACCGCCACGAATGGCTTGTCGGCACGCGGACCGGCCTGGTGCAGGGCACGGGCAACCACCTCCTTGCCGGTGCCGGTTTCGCCCAGCAGCAGCACCGGCAGCCCGTTCGCCAGGCCCTGGCGGGCCATGCGCAAGGCACGCGCCAGACGCGCATCGCCACCGGCCAGCGCTTCCAGTGCCTGGGCCTTCGGCGCTGCTGGTTTGGCGACCGGGGACGGGCCACTGATGCGCGCATGCCGTGGCAGTTGCAGCGCCCGGAAAAAGAACTCGCCCGCAGCCGTCTGCACGCTGCTGACACCGCCCTGCCACAGGCGCGCGATGAACGCCGGGGAGCGTTCGCCCAACAGGTCGCTGCTGCGCCGCCCGAGCAGCGCCTGGCGTGGCATCTGCAACAATTGGCAGGCATTGTCGTTGGCTGCCAGCACCTCGCCCTCCAGGCTCAGCGCCAGCAAGCCCTGCCAGGCGCTGGCCAGGTATTGCGGACGGCTGTGGAAGGCCAGCACCAGATGCTCGGGATGGTAGAGCCCGAACAACCGGCCTTCGATATTGCCAGCGGCGAGCAGCAACGTGGACAGGCTGTCCTGAGGCTGGGCCATGACCCCTTCACGGGTCACATCGAGCACGCCGATCACTTCGCCACGCGGATCACGTAGCGGCACCGAGGTGCAGGAGAACGGGCTTAGCCGGTCCAGGTAATGCTCGCCGCAGTTGATCAGGGTCGGCTGGCCCTCGACCACTGCCGTGCCGATGGCATTGGTGCCGCGCAGGGCCTCGCTCCAGCAACTGCCAGGGTGCAGGTCGCGCAGGCCCTCGCGCTCGAGCACGTGTTTCTGGCCGTCGATCGTCAGCACGTTGGCCTGGGCGTCACCGAGGATGACGATGCCGCTCTTGCCCTGGCGCTTGATCAGGTAGTCCAGTTCGGGGGTAGCTGCGTCGATCAGCAGGCGGTTGTGTTCCAGCAGCGTGTCCAGGTCCAGGCCGTGGCGAATACCCAGGCCGACCTGCTCGCCCTGCAGGCAGTCCAGGCCATGGCCAAGGCTGCGCCGCCAGGAGGCGTCGATCTCGTCGCGCAGCATGCCGCAGGGCAGTTCGCCTTCGCTGGCAAGCTTGAGGCGGACCAGGCGAGATTGCTGCAAGGGGTCGTTGGCGGTTGTTGTTGGAAGTTGTCGCGCCATTGCGTGCTCCTGATGTGCCCCGCTCAGGCGGGGCAACGGGCATCGGATTTTTCGGCAGTGTGCTTCAGAATTGGCTGTCAGTCATCAGCCACGACAGACACCGAGCCTCACCCCATTCCCCAATGCTGGGGCCACCCGCCCACCATGGCTACCTCGCCAGACCGTTGCCGGGACGCTGAAACCCTCGTCGCAAAGGCCCTGGACGCCCCTCTGCAAAACTTGGCACAACAGTTGCCGATCCCTCCCCAGACGCCCCAACCCATGGGCCCGTTTGCAGGAGGAAGCAACTCATGCACCGACCGACACCCCACCCGCTGGCCGTGGCGATCTTCGCCGGCCTGCTCCAGCTCCCGGCCCAGGCTGCGCTGTATGCGGTCGACACCGGCCCCTACACCCTGCCCACCGGTAAGTTCCCTGCCTGGTACCAGGACAGCCACGGCCGGGTGCTCGACCTGTGCCTGTCCAAGGCGGTGAGCTCCAGGGTCGCCGGTGCTCCTGGCGCGCCCTCGTACATGTGCACGCTGCTGCCGACACCCGGCGTGTTCGACGACACCCAGCCAGTCGTCTTCCCCAGCAACTTCCCCGACGAAGCGTTCTGGTTCACCGCCGACGCCGCCATCGTCGATGCCGCCCGCGGTATCGACCTGAGCTACGGTTCGGCCATCGAAGCCGCGTTCAGTGCCGAGGAACCGGTGGATGGCGACCAGGTCAGCTTTGCCCGGGTGCGCATCCGCGTCGATGTGCCAGTGGCCGGTACCTACACCATCACCCACCCTTACGGTGTCGATGTGTTCGAGGTGGCGGCTGGCGGACGCCGGGCGATCAACATGACCCGCGACATCGGCATCGGCTCGCCAGGCGACTACAGCGGCGCGCTCAGGGGCGACGTCGGGCCGTTCCTGCGCAGCGTCAACGGCCCCTATACCGAAACCAACCCAGGCACCGGCGCCAGCGAACGCTTCATCGGCGACCCGAACCTGGAGGAGCCGGTCACCGGCAGCCCGTTCAACACCAACTTCGTACGCATCGAAGGGCCCAATGGCATCGACCTGCGTACCGAGCTGTTCGCCATCTCCGGCAAGCTGTCCACGGTCAACCGCCCGACGCCGCTGATCCCGCTGCGCAGCACCTATTCGCGACACACCGTGAATGGCGACCTGCGCGCCCAGCAGGATGTGTTCGTCATGGCCCCGCCGGCGCCCGCCACGGTCACCCTGACCAGCCAGACCCCCACCCTGCCCCTCGGCGAGGCCAACGGCACCGGTGCCTGGTACGCCCAGTCGCCGCTCAACCCGACCCTGCCGCTGACCTTGCAGGTGACCGCCGACAACAGCCTGGCCATCGCCACCAGCACCCCGACCAGCGCCCCCATGCCGCTGACCGACCTGGTGACCATCAGCCGCGCCGAATACAGCCTGGGCAGCGGCCAGCTGACCCTGGTGGCCAGCAGCAGCGACGAGACCAGCCCGCCGGCCCTCACCGCCCGCACCGGCAACGGTGCGTTGATCGGCGGCCTGAGCGGCAACGGCGCGGTCAAGACCCTGACCACCGGGCTCTCGCCGATCCCGCCAGCGACGGTGCAGGTCACCAGCGCCCATGGCGGCAGCGACAGCGAAGACGTGGTGCTGGTGCCATGAACAGGACACGCCTTCAAGGAGGCAGCATGAATACTTGGTCGCGTCGCGCGCTCTGCGCCGCCGGTTTCACCCTCACCCTCAGCAGCGCGGCCTGGGCCGCGCTGTCGGAGGTCGACCCCGGCCCCTACACCTTCGCCACCGGGGGCTACCCCATGTGGTACAAGGACGCCAACAACCTCGCCCTGGAGCTGTGCCAGTCGCGCGCCACCAGCACCCGATCACCGGGCGGCCCGGGCGCTCCAGCCTACATGTGCACCCTGCTGCCCGAGCCCGGGGTCTATGACGATGCCCTGCCGCTGGTGTTCCCGGACAACTGGCCACCGGAGATGTTCTGGTTCCTGGCCGAGACCGAGATCCCCCAGGTAGGCAACAGTGGCTACGAGCTGGAGGTCTACGTTGCCGGCCTCGAGGCGGCCTTCGCCGCCGAGAATCCGGTCAATGGCGACCAGCAGAGCTTCGCCCGCATCCGCATCCGCGCCTCGGTGCCGCGCACCGGCACCTACACCATCACCCACCCCTATGGGGTCGAGACGGTCAACGTGACCACGGCGGGCCGGCGGGCGATCAACATCACCCGCGACATCGGCATCGGTGCCCCCGGCAACTTCAGCGGCGCGCTGAACGGCAACCTCGGCCCGTTCCTGCGCGGTGTCGGCGGCCCCTACACCGAGGTCAACCCGGACACCGGCGCCACCGAGACCTTCGTCGGCGACCCTAACATCACCGAGGCGGTGACCGGCAGCCCGAACAACACCAACTTCGTGCGTATCCAGGGCCCGGCGGGCACCATCCAGACCAACGTCTTCACCGTCTCCGGCAAGGTCCTCGACCAACGCCAGCAAACCCCGGCGACGCTGGAACGCGCCACCTACCAGCGCAACGCCGCGGGCACCCGCGTCGAAGTCTTCGCCAAGGCGCCGAACAGCGCCAGCCTGTGCCTGCGCAACGGCCTGGCGCTGGTCGGCTCGCCGCCTTCGCCCTGCCAGTTCAGCATGCTCGCCGACAACAACGGGCTGTTCTTCAACCAGCAACTGAGCCAGGCAGTGCCACCGTCGGTGGTGGTGGTCACCGCCAGCAGCCCGGCCGGCACCACACGCCCGACCTCGCTGTCGAGCAAGCTCAGCGATGTGGTCAAGGTGGGCACGGCACGCTATGACTGGAGCGCCAAGCGGTTGCTGATCGAGGCCCGTTCCAGCGACGAAGTCGTGGTGCCGGACTTGCTGGTCCAGGGCTTCGGACGGATGTCCAAGTCCGGCGTCCAGCAAAGCCTCACGGTCAACGACCTGGCCCAGCCGCCTGCCAGCATCACGGTCAAGTCGGCACATGGCGGTTTCGACGTGGAACCGGTGGTGGTGGTCGGCAGCGCTCCAGTGCAGGCCGAGAACCAAGCCCCCGTGGCCCAGGCCGACAGCGGCAGTACCAGTGTCGGCATACCGATCACCCTCAACCTGCTGGCCAACGACAGCGACCCGGACGGCAACGTGCCGCTGAGCATCACCGACCTCACCCAACCGGGCACCGGCCTGGGCGGCGTGGTGATGAACGGCACCACGGCAGTGACCTACACCCCACCGGCCGGGGCCACCTCGCCGCTGGTGGCGACCTTCAGCTACCGCGCGCAAGACGCCAAGGGCCTGAAATCGCCGGTCACCACCGTGACCGTCAACGTCGCGCCGAACCGTCCACCAACCGCAGTGGCCGACAGCGCCGCCACCCTCGGCGTGCCACTGACCATCAACGCCCTGGCCAACGACACCGACCCGGAAGGCAACCTGCCACTGACCATCGCCAGCGTCACCCAGCCGACCCCGGCCGGGCGCGGCACGGTGAGCACCGACGGCAACGTGATCACCTACACGCCACCGGCGACGGTCACCGCGGCGTTCACCACCAGCTTCACCTACGTCGCCCGTGACGCAATCGGCGCCACCTCGACGCCGGGCACGGTCACGGTGCAGGTATCGCCACGACCGGCACAGGAGACCTTCGCGGTCACCGCGGCGACGGTCACGGCGCGCTCCAACAACCGCTTCAACTGGGACATCAGCGGCACGTCCTCGGTGACCACCGGCAACACCATCACGGTGCGGGTGACCACCACCAGCGGCGTGCAGACCCTGGGCACCACCACCGTGCCGGTCACCGGCCGCTGGCGCCTGACGGTGAGCAACAGCACCACGCTGATCCCGACCGCCGCGCCAACCGCGACCGTGACCAGCAGCCAGGGCACCACTCGCACCACCAACGTGGTCGTGCAGTAGCGCCGGGAGGATGCCATGAACGCCCTGTTTCCACTGCTGCTGTGCCTGGCCCTCGGGGGCCAGGCCTGGGCCGACGACCTGATGGACAACGCCGACCTTGCCGCCGGCAGCGACCTGGGCGAGCCACTGGTGCTGCGCCTGCTGCCAACCGGCGCCGGCCAGGTCGCGGTGATCGAGCAACTGGGCAGCGGCAACCGTGCCGCCCTCGACCAGAGCGGCCAAGCCCTGCTGGGCCGGATCGTCCAGGCCGGGGGCGCGCAGGAGGCTTACATCCTGCAGGAAGGCAGCGACCTGACGGCCGTTATCAGCCAGCAGGGCCAGGGCAACGACGCGACGATCCGCCAGAGCGGCAGCGGCAACAGCGCCGCCATCGAGCAGATCGGCAACCACAACAGCGCCACCATCGACCAGCGCGGCACGGGGCTCAACAGCGCCGTGACCCAGGCCGGCAACGGCCAGCAGGTCCACATCACCCAGTACCGCTAGGCACTCATCGACAGATCTGGAGGCAACACCATGCACAAGCTCGCCCCCCTGAGCGCCGCCATCGTCCTGGCCCTTGCCGGCCAGGCCATGGCCGACGACAGCACTTCGACCCAGTCCCAACAGGGCAACCAGAACATCGCCGAGGTCAAGCAGACCCAGGCGTCGTTCGCCTCGGCCACGCAGAACCAGGCCGGCCACGACCACAACCACATGGCGCTGCAGGACAGCAGCACCAGCCATATCCAGCAGAGCGCCACCGGCTCGTTCAACGCCGGCTACGCCGAGCAGTTGTTCGAGAACGGCAGCCAGATCACCCAGCAGTCCGGCGGCAGCCTCAATGACGCCTTCGCCAGCCAGTCGGTGGGCGAGAACAACGAAGCCCTGCAGGTCCAGCAAGGCAGCGGCAACCGTTCGGTCATCTGGCAGGACACCCAGTACGGCAGCCAGGCCACCACCTTGCAGTCCGGCCATGGCAACGACGCCACGGTGGAGCAGCTGTTCGGTGGCAGCAACAACAAGAGCGTGATCATGCAGGGTGGCAGCGACAACCAGGCCGCCGCCGAGCACATGACCCACCAGGACGGCGATATCGCCATCTACCAGGAAGGCCGGCAGAACTGGGCCTACGGTGACCAGCGCGACGGTTTGGGCGGCACCATCGGCATCAACCAGTACGGCACCGGCAACTCGGTGGAGGTGTGGCAGGACAACCAGGCCGCGAGCCAGGCCAGTGTCTACCAGAACGGCCAGAGCAACGAAGGCTACATCGACCAGAGTTTCGGCCAGTCCAACAGCGCGGGCCTCAGCCAGACCGGCCGTGGCAACGCCAGCTGGTCGGACCAGTTCGAGACCAACCAGGCGGTGACCAGCATTTCCCAGGTGGGCAACAACAACCTGCACTTCACCTACCAGACCGGTGACAACCACAGCCTGACCATCAGCACGGTGGGCAACGCCAACAAGATCATGGCCAGCAACTGGAAGGGCGAGAAGTCCGGCGGGCAGTTCGGTGTCGGTCAGCAGGCGCAGATCAACCAGGCGGGCAATGGCAACGGGGTCAACCTTACCCAGGAGGGCAACAGCCAGATCGCCCGGCTGAACCAGGATGGCAACCGCAACCAGATGGAGACCCGCCAGGCCGACAGCAACAACGAGCTGTACTTCGAGCAGAACGGCAGCGACAACCTGCTCATCGCCGACCAGCGCGGCACCGCCAACTACGCCGAGGGCCTGGCTGCGGGCAATGGCGGCAGCATCACCCTCGAGCAGTCGGGCAGTGGCAACCAGAGCTACACCTATCAGCTGTATGGCAGTGGCAACGAGGCGACCATCAAGCAGACCGATGGGGTCAACCTCGCCTACGTGACCCAGGGGGGGAATGGGAACCAGGCGTTTGTCGACCAGAGTGGGGCTAGTCAGACGGCCACCATTACGCAGTTTGGGAATGCCAATATGGCGACTGTTACCCAGCAGTGACGGGGTTTCCCCTTGGACCGTGGCGTTGGTTCTCCCCTGGCGCTGCGGTTCCTTTTTTTCTTTGGGTTGGGTTCGGGTTCGGGGGCGATTGTTTTGTTTTTTGTAGACACATTCGTAGAAGATGTCGACATTTAGTCACCCTTTCGCCTTTACGGCGACCTACTTTTGTCTTGACAAAAGTAGGCAAAACCGTTCGGCTCCGTTCATACGGCCCCTACGCTTCGCTACGGGGTTCCCTCGCTCCGTTCTTGCTCCCGTGGGTACCGCGCTGTACGCCCCATCCTGGGGCGCAGCGCTCGACGGCCATCCATGGCCGTCGCCCCACTACGCAAGAACTCCACTCGGCCTCCTGAAGTCGCAACTTGTGTCGCCTGAACTATCGCGCACTTAGAAGCAAGATCAAGAGCAGATCAAGAGCGGATCAAGAGCAGAACTTTTGGTTTTTCAGTAGATGTAATGTTGTTTTTCATTACGCCATCGCGGGGCAATCCCGCTCCCACGTTGAATAACGTAGTCAAACTATCGTGGGAGCGGGCTTGCCCCGAGATGTTGATCTAGAGTTCCCACGATGGCAACTAGCGACTAGCTGCGTTAGTGCAGGCGCCGCCCGTAACTTCGCGACTTCAGGAGGCCGAACGCAGGTCTTGCGGAGGGAGGTGACGGGCATGGATGCCCGTCAAGCGCTGCGCCCCAGGATGGGGCGTTCAGCGCGGTCCTCCCGGGAGCAAGACCGGAGTGAGGGGACCCGGAGCGAAGCGGAGGGCCGGATGAATGGAGCGAGGATTTTTTGGTTCCTTTTTGATCCTTCAAAAAGGGACCCGCCGTAAGGGCGGAAAGGTGAATAAGCGTCGACATCACAAATGAATGCGCATACAACTTTCAAAACTAAAACCAAAACCAAAACCAAAACCAAAACTACAACCGTCAGATCAAAGCCCCCCACCGCCCCGCCAAAAACAAATAATCAACCCAGAACACCTGATGCACCAGAACAATTCCCCAACACACAACCTGATAGGAAACCTTCCGAGTCTTGTGCCGAAACACCTGCTGCGCCAGCAAAGCCCCCGGCCACCCCCCCAGCAGCTCACTGGCATGCAGCACCTTTTCCGGCGTACGCCAAGCCTGACTCCGCGCCTGCTGCTTGTCCTGCCAGTACAACAACAGGCTGACCAGACTCACCACCGGATACATCGCCAACGGCAACCAGCTCCCGCCACTCAACCCCATCCGCAGGCCGCCGAGCACCGGCAACAGGCACAGCACCAAAAGTACCAGCCCCTTCAGGCGCGCATTGCGCACGCCCTCCTCGCGTCGGGGCGCACGCTGCGTACTGGCCCTCTCAACCATGCGCCGTCGACCAATCGACCCAGCCAAACTCCCAGGTCGCCAGGATCAGCAGGCCAAAGGCGATGCGATACCAGGCAAACACCGCATAGCTGTGGTTGGCGATGAACTTGAGCAGCCCGCGCACGGCAATCATGGCAAAGATGAACGACACCACGAAACCGATGGCGAACACCGGCAGATCGCCCGGCTGGAACAGATCACGGTACTTGTACCCCGAATACACCGCCGCACCGACCATGGTCGGCATGGCCAGGAAGAACGAAAACTCGGTCGCCGCCTTGCGCGAGAGGCCGAACAGCAAGCCACCGATAATGGTCGAGCCCGAGCGCGAGGTGCCCGGAATCATCGCCAGGCACTGCACCAGGCCGATCTTCAGCGCGTGAGTCCAGCGCATGTCGTCGACATGGTCGACCTCCACCCGGTGCTGGCGACGCTCGGCCCACAGCATGATCACCCCGCCCACCACCAGCGCGGCGGCAACGGTAATGGGGTTGAACAGGTACTCATGGATCAGGTCGGCGAACAGCACGCCCAGGATCACCGCAGGAATGAAGGCGATCAGCAGGTTGGCGGTGAAGCGCCGTGCCGGCACTTGCGTGGGCAAGCCCAGTACCACGTCGAAGATCTTGCGCCGGAACTCCCACACCACCGCCAGGATGGCACCCAGCTGGATGATGATGTTGAACGCCATGGCGCGTTCGCCGCCGAAGTTGATCAGGTCGGCGACGATGATCTGGTGCCCGGTGCTCGAAATGGGCAGGAACTCCGTCAGCCCCTCGATCACGCCCAGGATGATCGCCTGCAAGGCACTCCACAAATCCATCTTTCCCCCAAGTGCGACGCTGCGCGTGGCAGGCCGCTTGTTTTGATTGACACAATTGATACCGCACGCGGCGCGTGCTTTTTACAGCGACAGGGGCCCCCAAAGCCAGCTGAAAAGTCCAGCCGCCTAAAGGTTTCATCTGGCGCGGCCGAAATCCTAGCAGAGCCTATGTTTCAAGGCTTGCGTTACCTGCAACTGAGGATGTCAAGAACGACGCATTAGCCGTTGGTCGAGTGGGGACCCGCGACAAAGCATGCTTGGATGCCCTGGATAAAAAGAACAAGACTGGAGTAACGCATCATGAAGACCCTGAGGTCGATGTCGATCAGCCGCCGCCTGTGGCTGATCCTGCTGGTGGCCGTGGCCATGCTGCTGGTGCTGGGCCTGCTGATGCTGCGCCAGATCCATGACGGCCTGTACCAGGCCAAGGCCGAAAAGACCCGCCACGTGGTGCAAACCGCCGCCGGCGTGCTGGCCCATTACCAAGGCCTGGAGGCCGCCGGCACGCTGACCCGCGAGGCCGCACAGCAGCAGGCCCTGCAGGTGGTGCGCGGGCTGCGCTACGACCAGAACGACTATTTCTGGATCAACGATCTGCAACCGAAGATGGTCATGCACCCGGCCAACCCCAAGCTCGATGGCCAGGACCTCTCCGCCATCCGCGACCCCGACGGCTTTGCCGTCTTCAACGAGATGGTCGCCCTGGCCCGCAGCCAGGGCGCGGGGCCCGTCGACTATCGCTGGCCCAAGCCCGGCGCCAGCGAGCCGGTGGCGAAAACCTCGTACATCCAGCTGTTCAAGCCCTGGGGCTGGATCATCGGCTCGGGCGTCTACATCGACGACGTGCAGGCCGAGTTCGCCAGACAGTTGCGCGACGCCTCGCTGCTGGGCCTGGGCATCGCCCTGCTGATGGCCCTCCTGGTGATGCTGATCGCCCGCAGCATCGCCCGGCCACTGCAAGAGGCCGTGCAGGCCATGGGCAACATCGCCAGTGGCGAAAGCGACCTGACCCGGCGCCTGGACACCCACGGCCGCGACGAGATCACCCAGCTGGGTGAACACTTCAACCGCTTCAACGGCAAGTTGCAGGGCGTGATCGGCCAATTGCAGGGGGCGGCCCATGCCCTGGCCGAGTCGGCCGGCCATGTGGGTGACAACGCAGGCTCCGCCCAGGCCCGCAGCGCCCAGCAATCGCTGCAGATGGATCAGGTGGCCACCGCCATCAACGAGGTTTCCTACGCGGTGCACGACGTGGCCAAGCACGCCGAGCAGGCCTCCAACGAAATGCGCAACGCCCAGACGCAGGTTGGCCACGGCCAACAGGCGATCCACGGCAGCCTGCAACAGATCGACCGGCTTTCGGCGACCATCGACCAGGCAGTACAGGTGATCCGCGAACTGGCCAGCCACAGCACGAAGATCGGCGGCGTACTCGAGGTGATCCGCTCGATCGCCGAGCAGACCAACCTGCTTGCCCTCAATGCCGCCATCGAGGCCGCCCGCGCCGGTGAGCAAGGGCGCGGCTTCGCCGTGGTCGCCGACGAAGTGCGCCTGCTGGCCCAGCGCTCTGCACAGTCGACCGCCGAGATCCAGACCATGATCGAGCACCTGCAAGGCCAGTCCGAAGCCGCGGTGCGGGCCATCGATACCAGCAGCGAAGCCTCGCGCCAGACCGTCGAGCAGGCCCGCGAGGCCGGTAGCAGCCTGGACGCCATCAACCAGGCACTGGGCAACCTGGGCGCGCTGAATGCCTCGATCGCCAGCGCCACCTTGCAGCAGTCGCATGTGGTCGAGGAAATCAACCGCAACGTCACCGAAACCGCCGACCTGTCGCAACAGACCGCCGCGGCCGCCCGCCAATCCAGCGACGCAGGGGTGGCGCTTGCCCGCTTGAGCGATGAACTGGAACAGTTGCTGCGCCAGTTCAGGGTCTAGCAGGGCCAGGCGGCGGGTAGCTCGGATGCTGCCCGCCGCTTGAAGCAGGTCGCTCGAAGCGGTTAGCATCGCGCCCTTTCCCCGTCCAAGGATCGCCGATGTCCGGCCTCGAACTGTTCGCCGCCGCGCTCGGCGTCATCGCCGTCTGGCTCACCGTAAAGCAGAACCCCTGGTGCTGGCCGATCGGGCTGGTGATGGTGGTGCTGTACAGCTGGATCTTCTACGAGGTCAAGCTGTACTCGGACATGCTCCTGCAACTGGTCTATGCCGTGCTGCAACTGTACGGCTGGTGGCAATGGACCCGCCCGGACCGGGTCGAGGACGCCCGCCAAGTGACCAGCCTGGCACCCGTGACGATGCTCAAGGGCCTGGCGATCGGCCTGGCGGCCAGCCTGCTGCTGGGCGCTGCCATGGCCCACTGGACCGACGCTGCCCAGCCCTGGCTCGACGCCGCGCTTACCGGCTTCAGCCTGGTGGCCCAGCTGTGGATGGCCCAGAAGCGCCTGCAGTGCTGGGCGCTGTGGGTGGTGGTGGATGTGGTCTTCGTCGGGCTGTTCCTCTACAAAGGCCTCTACCTCACCGCCGCGTTGTATGCCCTGTTCACCCTGATTGCCGTGCGCGGCTGGCTGGAGTGGCGGCGCGACCCGGCGCTGGCCAGCGCATGAAGGTCCTGGTGCTGTGCGGCCCGGAATCCAGTGGCAAGAGCTGGCTGAGCGGCGAGATCCAGGCGCATTTCGGTGGCGTGCTGGTCGGTGAGTACGTCCGCCACTTCATGGAGCGCGAGCAGCGCGATACCTGCTACGCCGACATCCCTACCATTGCGCGTGGCCAGTTGGCCTGGGAAGACCAGGGCCGGGCGCAGGCACCGGAGCTGCTGATCCTCGACACCCACCTGCTGAGCAATATCCTGTGGAGCCGGGCACTGTTCGGTGATTGCCCCAGGTGGCTGGAACAGGCCATCCAGGCGCGCCATTACGACCTGCACCTGTTGCTGCGCCCCGAGGGCGTCGAATGGGTCGGGGACGGGCTGCGCTGCCAGCCACGGCTGGAAGAGCGCCAGGTGTTCTTCGACGACAGCCTGGCCTGGTTGCAACGCCACCGACAGAACGTGCAGGTGATCGATGGCGACTGGTCGCAACGCAGCGCCAAGGTCTTGAGCGTTGTACAGCGTCTGCTGGACGGCAAATCCCCAACCTGCCCCACAGAATGTTAAGCCACTGATACACCCTGCGGGGCCATGGCCCCCGGATTTGCGCGTATTGCGCCAGATCCGGGGGTAGTGTCACACCCGTGAAACACCCTCGACGAAAACCCGTCAGCGCCCGACTTCAATGGGCCCGGCAGCTCCTGGGTCGTCTCTCTGTCTCAGCACTGATACACCAATCCTTTGACGCGCCAGCTCCAGCTCCACAACTCACTGATTCGAAAGCAATAACAAAAACCGGCACAGCTTCTGCTCTCCTTCTGGCAACGCGGCCCAGGCCCAACACGCCGAAGAAGGAATTGCCATCGTGGGGAAACTTGATAAAGGCAACGTCTGTCGTCTCCTGCTGATCGGATGCGCACTGGGTTCCAGCTTCAGCCTGCCCACCTGGGCTGACAACGGCATCGTCGTCATCACCCGCGACGTGCAGACCCGCAGCGCCATACGAGCGCCGATCATCCCTGATCCTAGTCCGGTCACCGTCAATACCAACCCGTCCGCCCACATCCTCAGGCAGACCAGTGAGCTTAGCGATGGTGACTTCGCCAACATCACCAGCGGCGCCGGTATCAACTCGCTGATTACCCAGCAGACCAACACCATCGGCAGCAACATCGGCAACCAGACACAGTTGCCCAATATCGCAGGTGGCCGTGGCTCGGGTTCGGGCGGCAACGGCATCGCCAACATGGTCAACTCGAACGTCCAGCAAGGCCTGGGCGCGCTGAAGATCCTCAGTGGAGGTCAGTGACATGAGGCATACGCTGCTGCTCCTGGCCACGTTGTGCAGTGCGCCGACCTTCGCCCAATCCCCCGTGATCAACAACGCCACCATTGACAGCTCGGGTGCGCAATACCAGGGCAACCTGGGCGTCAACCAGGCGGCCGGCGATCAACAGCAACAGGTCAATGCCCGCGCCATCGCCATCGGCCATGACGCCAACGCCAGCACCCAGATCCACCAGCGGCTGCGCACCGGGTCCGACCCGGCGATCGATGCCCAGGCCAACATCCAGGGCACAGCCTTCAGCCACGGCAACGGCATCCTGGGGGTCAACCAGAGCGCCGGCGCCAGCAACCAGCAAGCCAACGCACTGCGCATCAGCGTCAGTGCCCAACCGCAAAGCATCGACGACAGCGTCCTTCTGCAACAGAACGTGGCGCTGATCAACAGCTCGGACTCAACTGCCCAGACACCCGGCCATCGCCAGGTCAGCACCAGCGACCAGGCATTCACCGGTAGCCGTGGCGTGGTGCAGTTGAATCAGAGTGCAGGGGTGGGAAACCGAACGGCCAACACCCTGAGCATCCGGGTCGCAGATTGACCCAAACAGGTAACAACAACACTTAACCTAAAACAAAGTACGGAGAACCACCATGAAACCCTCGATGGCACTCAAGCCTCTGGTTTTCGCAATTGCTGCGATCATGGCTGTGGCTGTACAAGCTGGGCAGAATGATCCACGTGGCGGCCACAACAATGGCCATAACAATGGCCACAACAACGGTCATCACACCCCTCCTCCTACCAAGATCCCGGTGTATGCCACCGCCAATGCCTGGGACAAGCAAAGCAGCACCGGCAACCGCATCAGCAATGAAGGCACGGTGAACGAAGCCGAAATGAGCAGCTCGGCCTCCGGCACCAGCGGCAACGTGGGTGTCAACGTCGCGGCCGGCGCCGGCAACCAGCAGGACAACGCCGCCGCCATCGCCAACGCCGGCGCCGATTCGAGCCTGGACAACAGCTTCGTGTTCGGCTCCGCCTCGGCCACCGCCGACGTACGTCAGTACAGCAACAACAACAAGGTCAACAACTACGGCACCACCAACTCCGGCATCATGAGCGGCTCGGGCAACAACGGCAGCGGCAACATGGGCATCAACATTGCCGGTGGCGACCTGAACCAACAGAAAAACACCATGGCCATTGCCAACTCCAATGCGCCACTGGGTAATGCCACCGCCACCGCCTCTGCCGACCAGAGTGGCCCAGGCCTGGTAGTGAACAACAGCGCCGACCGCACCTACCGGGTCGATACGCTGACATTCACCACGACCAGAAGCGGCAGCGCCTCGTACGACAAAGACTCCAGCTACAGCAAGGACAGCAGCGCCTCGTCGAGCTGGGACGCCGCCGGCTCCAAAAGCTGGAACGCCAGTGGCTCCAACAGCTCCAGCGCCAGTGGTTCGCGTAGCCATGATTCGAGCTCCTCGGCAAGCGGTTCTCTGAACGCTTCGCTGGATGCCTCGGCAAGCGGCAGCGTGACCCAGACCCAGGACTTCGGCCGCCACGAGCGCAGCCGCACCGACTCGTTCGATGCATCGCTGACCGCCTCGATCGACGCGTCGTATGACAAATCGCACGAGAAGTCTTCCAGCTCCTCGTACGAGAAAGCACGCGACTCTGCGTTCGAGAAAGCCTACGACTCCTCCTATGAGAAGTCGGGCAGCGCCTCCAACGAATCGTCGAAGTCCGGCTCGAAGAGCTACAGCGAGTCCAGCTCGTACGACCTGAGCAACACCGTGTCGTTCCAGGTGCTGACCCCTACCGGTTGGGCTAACCCTGTAACCAACACCGCAACCCTCAGTGGCTCGGTGAACGGTGGCAGCGGCAACCTCGGCGTCAACGTCGCAGCCGGTGTGGGCAACCAGCAGAGCAACTCGCTGGCCATCTCCAACACCTCGTTCTGAGCGCTGTAACCGTAAGGCCCCCTTCGGGGGGCCTTTCTTCAACAGGACCAGGGGGCAAGACCATGCGGATGATCGCCTTGGCGTTTTTGCTGTGCATGGCCAGTTACAGCGAAGCGGCGCAGATGCCGCTTTCGGTTTTGCCGGGGGGCGCGGTGATCTACAAGCCCATCCAGAGCATCCGTGAGCGCAAGTTCGCCGACCTGGTGCAACAGAAGACCGATTTCAGTTGCGGCGCCGCGGCGCTGGCAACCATCCTGCGCCAGGCCTACTGGCTGGACGTGGACGAACAACACATCATCGAAGGCATGCTCGCCCACGCCGACCAGGACCTGGTGCGGGTGCAGGGCTTCTCCATGCTCGATATGAAACGCTACGTGGAAAGCCTGGGCATGCGTGCCCGCGGCTACCGGGTCGCGGCCGACACCCTCACCAGCGTGCGCATTCCCGTGGTGGTACTGATGGACATCCGTGGCTACAAGCACTTCGTGGTCATGCAGCGCGTCGACAAGGGCTGGGTGTACATCGGCGATCCAGTGCTCGGCCACAAACGCTACAAAGTCGAAGATTTTCTCAAAGGCTGGAACGGCATCATCTTCGCCGTGATCGGCCAGGGTTACGACAAGAACAATGCCTTGCTCGACCCACCTCTGCCGCTGAGCGCCAAGGGCCGCATCAACAATTTCACCCCGGTCAAAGACGCCGAGCTGATGGACTTCGGTTTCATCCGCAGCGACTTCTTCTAATGACAATTGAGCAAGACGCTCCGGGAGCATCCCATGAAGACCCCAGCATGGCTCACCCTGATCTGCCTCGCCGCCGCACTGCCGGCCCAGGCAGAGACGTTCAAACCCATTGAACTGAAGGACCAGGAGTTGGCGAACTTGCGCGGCCGCTATGTGCTGCCGGGGCGGATCATCAGTTTCGGCGTGGTCATGACCAGCACCTGGCAGAACGCCAACGGCGATGTGATCGGGGCCAAGACCTCGATGCAGGTCCAGCAGTCGACCATCAAGCCGCAGTTCTATGTCTCCATGATCGACGAGAAAGGCACGGGCTCGAGCGGCGCCAAAGGCGGGACGGGTACCGTCACCGGTGGTGGTGGCCTGGACAGCACTGTCGGCGTAACTCAGGTCGTGCGTGCCGCTGGCGACAACAACACGGCCTACAACAACGTCGACATCAACGTCACCAAGGCCAACCAGGCGCCCGACGTACCGCAGCAGGGCCAGGCACTCGCCACAGGCTCGACACTGGTCGGCAGCAACGCCGCGGGGTCCATGAGCGTTTCCGCGAATGGTACGGGCGTGCAACTCAATGTCATGGCCAACAACAACCAGGGCAGTACCCTGCAGCAGATCGCCCAGGGCGGGCTGATGCAGAACGCCACCTTGCTGGGCAACGGCAACCAGGTCAGCAACCTGACCTCCCTCAACGTCGTGCTGCGCGACAACGTGCCTGCGGCGGCGCTTAACGGCAATCTTGACCAGCTCAAAGGCCTTCGCGCGCTCGGATACTGATCTACGCTGACTCTCATCGTATGTAGTCTGAAGGGACGGCTAACTCATGCAACGATCGTTGACGCTCAAAGCTGTAGTCTGTCTGAGTACCTTGACCCCGGCCACACTGCTGTATGCGGCTCCGGACCCTCAGGTCGAGGCGCTGAAGCAGGAGCTGCGGGAACTGAAACAACGCTATGAAGCCCAGCAGAACGCCTTGATGGTGCTCGAGCAGCGTGTGCGTCAAGTCGAGGAAACCCCCGCCGCGCCGCCCCCAAAGCGGCTGACCAAGTCACCTTCGACACCGGCCAAGGGCGCCCAGACCGTGGCCTCCGGCGCCCCGGGCAGCAGCGGCAGCTCCTATGGCCAGTCGCTCAAGGACGATTCGGAGCCGGCGCAAAGCGTTTCCAACCTGTATGACGAAGCCAGCGGCTTCTTCGGTGGCGGCAAGTTCAGTGTCGAAACCGGCCTGACCTATACGCACTACGATACCCGTGCGCTGACCCTCAACGGCTTCCTCGCGCTCGATTCGATCTTCCTCGGCAATATCAATCTGGACCGTATCAAGGCGGATAACTGGACCTTGGACCTGACCGCCCGTTACAACATGGACCAACGCTGGCAGTTCGATATAAACGTGCCAATCGTTTATCGCGAATCAACCTATTCGTCCGGTGGTGCGGGCGGTGCCGGGCCGGTCACCTCCGACGCCACCGTCACCCGTGACCCTGCCATCGGCGATGTCAACGTCGGGATCGCCTACAAATTCCTCGACGAATCGGAAAACCTTCCCGACGCCGTGCTCACCCTGCGGGTGAAAGCACCCACCGGCAAGGATCCGTACGGCATCAAGCTGGTCGAGGACCCGACGAACAACAACCTTTCGGTACCCGAGAGCCTCCCCACCGGCAACGGTGTCTGGGCGATCACGCCGGGCATCTCGCTGGTCAAGACGTTCGACCCTGCCGTGCTGTTCGCCAGCCTGTCCTACACCTACAACATGCAGGACTCGTTCAGCGACATCAGCCCACAGGTCAACTCCAAGGTGAAGGGGGACGTCAAGCTGGGCGACTCCTGGCAGATCGGCGGCGGCATTGCCTTCGCCCTGAACGAGCGGATGAGCATGTCGTTCTCGGTCACCGACCAGTTCGCCAGCAAAAGCAAGATCAAGCCCGACGGCGGCGACTGGCAGTCGATCACCAACAGCGACTACAACGCCGCCAACTTCAACGTCGGCCTGACCTTCGCTGCCACCGACAACCTGACCATCGTGCCCAACCTGTCCATCGGTCTCACCGAAGACGCGCCAGACTTCTCGTTCAGCCTGAAATTCCCTTACTACTTCTGACCGCACCGGGCCCGCGCAAGGGCCCGGCATTTGGTTACCGGTTTTGTAGCGCCCGACTTTCCCGGCACCAGCCTGTTATCATCCGGCACACTTTTGTGACGGTTTAATGGCATTAAGGAAAGTTTCGTGAACAACCTGCTCGGTCACCCTCGCGCCCGCCTTGCCAGCCTGGCAATCCTGGTGCTGGTGATACCCCTGACCGCGCGCGCCCTGCTGGGCTGGTCCAACCCCTTCGGCTACCTGTCCGACCTCGCCATCGGCAGCCTGTTGGTCCTGCTCCTGCAGCGGCGCCCCTGGTGGCTGGCCCTGCCGCTGCTGTTGGCCTGGGGCGGCCTGTGGGTGGCATCCGCCGAGCTGGTCAGCGCCGTCGGCAGGCTGCCCACGGTCGACGACCTGACCTACCTGATCGACCCGCAGTTCATGGAGAACTCCACCGGCGGCGGACTGGCCCATGCCTGGCTCCCCGCCCTGCTGGTCGCAGGCATTGGCGCCTGGCTGGCGAGCGTATGGCGATCGCCCGCCAGCAAGCCGTTGCCACGGCGTCTCTGGGCCGTGCCCCTGGCACTGTTCGGCCTGCACTGGGGCGGCCAGCAGCTGGCCCCCTCGGACGCTGACCAATGGCGCCAATACGGCCTCACCCACCAGGCGCTGTCGACGGCGGTGGGCAAGGTGCAGCATCAGGCCTTGAGCCGTATGGGCCGGGTGCCGTCAGTCACGGCGCTGTCCAGCGCCGGCCTGACCCAGTCCGACCTCAATGGCGTCAAGCTGCTCGACGCCCCGGGCAAGGCACGCAACTTGCTGATCATCACCGTCGAGGGCATCCCCGGCGCTTACCTGCGCCCCAACCGCGAGGCACTGGGCAGCCACTACCAGCAGGACCTGATGCCCCGTCTCAGCCAGTGGGCCGAGCGCGGCATGAACACCCCCGACTATGTCTTGCACACACACCAGACCATTCGCGGCCTGTACGCGATGCTCTGCGGCGACTACGACAAGCTGGCCAACGGCACGCCCAAGGGGGTCGAGCTGCTGACCCAGCAGCAACGCAACCAGGCCTGCCTGCCGGCCCAGCTGCGCGAGGCCGGCTTCGCCACCCATTACCTGCAAGGCGCCGGGCTGCGCTTCATGGCCAAGGACCGGATCATGCCGCACATCGGCTTCGACACGGTGCATGGGCTGGAGTGGTTCGCCAACGACAACTACCTGGAATTCCCCTGGGGCAAGGACGACCGCGCGTTCTTCGAGGGTGCGCTTGACTATATCGGTGAGCTGCGCAAGCAGCCGCAACCCTGGATGCTCACCCTGCTCACGGTCGGCACCCACCAGCCCTATTCGGCTCCGGAGGCCTATCTGCAACGCTTCGATACGCCCAAGCAGGCTGCGGTGGCCTACCTCGACGATGCCCTTGGCAGCTTCCTCGACGGCCTCGAGCGCCAGGGCGTGCTGCAAGACACCCTGGTGATCGTCACCTCCGACGAATCCCACGGCATCGATGGCGTGCGCCTGGCATCGGCGTGGGGCTTCAACCTCACGCTCGCACCGGAGCACGCCCAACTGCCCAGGCTCAAGCAGGGCACCTACGGCCACGTCGACCTGAGCACCTCGCTGCTCGACTACTTTGCCCTGCCAATCCCTGCGGCCTTGGCCGGCCGCTCGCTGTACCGCGAGTACGACAGTGGCCGCGAGATGATTTCCTACACCAATGGCATGCTGCGCTACCACGACGGCCAAGGTACCCTCAGCGAGTGCGATTTCCAGCAACGCTGCCGACGCTATGCCAGCCCCGGTTTCATTGCCGACCAGGCAAAATTCGTCGGCCGCGGGGACGACAGCCTGGGGGCGCAGATCGGCCTGCTGGCCACCGGCCTCGACCAGTCGTTGCTGCAGACTCCGCTCAACCTGCGCTACCAGTTCGGCGGTCCCTCCCCCATCGCCCTGGCTGAGCGCATCAAGGATGACTGGGCCGACAACCTGATCGGCGCGCAATACCTGGAGATGCCCGAAGGCACCCGCACCCGGGTACGCCTCAAGGTACGAGCGCTGGACCCGCGCCACGCCGTGTACATCCGGCTCAAGGCCAAGGAGCTTGAGCAGGATGTGCAGCTTGGCTTGCCCGAAGAGATTCGGGTAACGGCCGATGAGCCGCTGGAAATGCAGTTCGACTTCGACAACCCCACCGTGCGCAAGGCGTTTTCCTTCCACCTGTTGGGGTATGGTGGCGGCGAAGTGGAGGTCAGCGACTTCAGCGTGATCACCGCGTTGCCCGATGAGCCGGAGACGGTGGAGGAACTGGCGGACGGCCATCTCGCCCAGTCGAGCTGAGGCCCCGCGATCGGCAGCGTGGTTGCTCAACGAATCTGGTGCTTGTGCAACAACCGGTAAAAAGTCGGCCGCGACACACCCAGTACCTTGGCCGCGATACTCAGGTTGTCGCTGTGCCGGTTCAGCACATCGCACAACGCCTGCCGTTCGGCGCGGTGCTTGTAGTCCTCCAGCGTGCCCAGCGGCTGGTCCTGCTCCTGCAGGTCCTGCAGTCCCAGGTCCTGGGCCTCGATCTGCCGTCCCTCGGCCAGCACCAGGCCACGCCGCACCCGGTTGGCCAACTCGCGCACATTGCCCGGCCACTCGTGCCGTCCCATTGCCGCCAGGGCACCGTCGCTGAATGAACGTGGCCGCCTGCCCGTCTCGGCACTGTAGAACTGTGAAAAATGGCTGGCCAACATCGACAGGTCGCCATGTCGGTCACGTAGTGGCGCGGTCACCACTTGCAAAACATTCAGTCGGTAGTACAGGTCTTCTCGAAATCGCGCCAAGGCAATAGCTTTTTCCAGGTCCACATGGGTAGCCGCCAGAACCCTGACGTCGACCGCGATGGGCTGATTGCCGCCCACCCGTTCGATGTGCTTTTCCTGAAGAAAGCGCAGCAGATTGGCCTGTAACTCCAAAGGCAGGTCACCGATTTCGTCGAGAAACAGGGTGCCGCCATTGGCCGCTTCGATGCGCCCTACCTTGCGCTGGTGGGCCCCGGTGAAGGCGCCCTTTTCATGGCCGAACAGCTCGGACTGGATCAGGTGTTCCGGGATCGCCCCGCAATTGATGGCAATAAAAGGTTTGTCCCGACGTTGTGATTGCCGGTGCAGGGTGCGCGCCACCAGTTCCTTGCCGGTTCCGCTTTCACCACGGATCAGCACCGGCGACTCGGTCGGCGCCAGCTTGCCCAGCAGCTTGCGCAACTCGCGGATCGGCCGGCTTTCGCCCAGCAGCTCGTGCTCGGGCTCATCGACGCGCACCGCGCCCTTGCCGCGCAGGCGTGCCATGCCAAAGGCACGGCCCAGGGTGACCTGCACCCGGGAGACATCGAACGGCAGTGTATGGAAGTCAAAAAACCACTCGCAGACGAAATCGCCGACATTCTGCAGGCGCAGTTCCTCGGCGCTGAGCACGGCGATCCATTCGGTATTGCTGCGCTTGATCAGGTCCTTGACCGCTTCGGGGTGCAGCAGGTGCGAGGCTTGCAAGCGCACCAGGCCAACATCGCAGGGTTGCTCCAGCGCCGCCTCGAGCGTGCAACTTCGGACATCCCAGCCGACACTGCGCAAGCCCGGCAACAGGCGGTGGCAATCGTCGCAGGGGTCGACGATCAGCAGGCGGCGGTGGGATGCAGGTTCAAGCATGACCTTTCCTTGGCGCCAGTTATTGGTTTTTTACCTATAAACAGACAGTTGCGACGCCCGAATTAACAGTAGCAATGAACTTGACGCTCCCCACTACCGTTGGTCAGCCCGCCAGCCGTGTGCCCGGCACACTCGGGAATTATCTCAACCCTTGCGCGTCTGAGGCGGGAGCGACAAGCACGGACGAATGAATCGTCAATAAAAAATTTCAAAACCTTGTGACTTGAACCCTGACCTGGAGCATCAGTACAAATAACCCCGCGCTGTAGAGTGTTCAGGAATAACACCGCGGAACAATATTTCGCTGTTTGGGACCATGAGAGAGACCGAACCATGAATGCCCCGCTCCGTGTCAACGAAGCACTGCTGATCGCCGACCACGCCTTCGAACCCTTCCAGTGCGTAGCCTGGGATGCACCCAACGGTACCGGTGAGCTGAGCCTGGCAGTGATCGACCGGACCAGCACCCGTATCGGCAGCAAACAAGTGTCCTCGCGCGTCTATTCCGACCCTGCGCAATGGGCCAGTTTGATCGAGGAAGTGCGCGCCGAACTGTCCGGCAAAGGTTACGACCTGCAACCCTGGTCGATGCCAAAGTAACAAGGTTGGCTGTTACAAAGTGCGTGGCCGCCACGCACTTTGGCAACTTTCCCCGAATACGGGGATAACTTTTTCAATTGCGACATCCTGTCGCAGCCGCCTGCTTAATTGACCACGCTGAACTGCTCGATATGCCGATATTCGGCATGCAGTTGTTCGGCAAGTTGTTGTGCGCGGCCCACACGCACCGCCGCCATTTCCATATCCACCAGCAACGTGCTGCACGGTAACGGCTGCAATTGTGCTTCCTGCTGCAGGCGACCATCGGTCAGCACCAGGCAACGCTGGGTCTCCAGGGGCAGGCGCTTGCTCCGCGCCAACAACCAATGGCGCGCTTCTTCCAGCGCGGCCGGCAACGGCGTGCCGCCGCCAGCCCCCAGCGCCTGCAACCAGGGCTGCAAGGCCGCCGAGGCCTTCAGGCCATGCCGCTGCCATTGCGGTTTGTCGCCACTGGCTGTGAGCAAGGCCAGGCGTGCGCGCTGCCGATAGGCCTCATCGAACAATCCGGCCAGCAGGCCTTTGGCCTGGGTCAGTGCCTGGTTGCGGCGGGTGGAAGCCGATGCATCGACGATCACCAGCCAGAGCTCCGGCGCCTGGGCCTGGCGCTGTTGCCAGCACAGCTCGCGACGCAGGCGCGGTCGCCCCTTGAGCAAAGTCGGCAGCCAGGCGATACGGCCAGTGTCGGCCGTACGCGGGCGGCCCCGGGCGCTACCTGTCAAATTGCCGACACGGGGCTTGGCATCCGCCGCCTGGGCAGGGCGCGAGCGGATGCTCAGGGCTTTTTTGCCCAGTTCGGTACCTCGCGGCGTGCGCCCGTCGCCACCGGCTGCGGCGCCAAGGCGCCCCAGTCACCCTGCCCGCCTTGCGCTTGCGGCGGCCGAGGTGGCTCGCCCGACGTGGCGGCCTGCGCTTGCGGTGCGTGGGCGCGACGGCGATGGCGCAAGGCAAACTCGGCAACCGCCTCCACATCCGCTTCCTCGATCACTGTATTGCCACGCCAGGCGGCGTGAGCCCGCGCCGCACGCAGCCAGACCAGGTCGGCGCGCATGCCGTCCACCCCGGCAGCAAAGCAGCGCTCGGTGATCCAGGCCAGGGCCTGGTCGTCCAGGGCGATCGACGCCAATTGCTCGCGCGCGGCCTGGCAACGCTGGCGCAGCGCGGTCTGCTGGGGCGCCCACTGGGCACAGAACGCCTGCGGGTCGCTGTCAAAAGCCAGCCGACGGCGAATGATCTGCTGCCGTGCTTCGGGCGCGGGCAGGCCCTCCAGGGCCACGTTCAGGCCAAACCGGTCGAGCAGTTGCGGCCGCAGCTCGCCCTCCTCCGGGTTCATCGTGCCGATCAGCACGAACCGGGCGGCGTGCCGATGGGAGATGCCATCGCGCTCGATACGGTTGGTACCGCTGGCTGCTACGTCCAGCAGCAGGTCCACCAAGGGGTCGGGCAGCAGGTTGACTTCGTCGACGTACAGTACGCCACCGTCGGCGTGGGCCAGCACACCCGGCGAGAACCGCGCCTGGCCCTGGCTCAACGCGGCATCGAGGTCGAGGGTGCCGACCAGCCGCTCCTCGGTCGCCCCCAATGGCAGGGTCACGAACGGGCCGTCGCCCAGCAGGTCGGCCAGCCCCCTTGCCAGGGTGCTCTTGGCCATGCCCCGGGGGCCTTCGATCAGCACGCCACCGATCTTCGGGTCGATCGCCGTCAGGCACAGGGCCAGCTTGAGGTCGTCGGCGCCGACCACGGCGGCCAGGGGGAATTGTACGGGTTCGCTCATGTTCAGCTGTCTTCCTCGCCGGCGAGCAACTGCTGCTCGAGGCTCTCGCGATAGTCGCCCGGTTCCTGCCACAACCCGCGCTGCTGGGCCTCCAGCAAGCGCTCGGTGAGGTCGCGCAGGGCTTCGGGGTTGTGCTCGCGCATGAAATCTCGGGTGGCCGGGTCGAGCACATAGGCGTCGGCCAGGCCCTGGTAATGATGGTCGTCGATCAGGTGGGTGGTGGCATCGAAAGCAAACAGGTTGTCGACCGTCGCCGCCAGCTCGAACGCACCTTTATAGCCATGACGCTTGGCGCCGTCGATCCATTTCGGATTGAGCGCGCGGGCACGGATCACGCGGTTGAGTTCTTCCTTCAGGGTCCGCACCCGCGGCCGGTCGGCCTGGCTGTGATCGCCGTGGTAGCTGGCCCGCGCGGTACCGGCCAGGGTTTCGGCGGCCGCCAGCATGCCGCCCTGGAACTGGTAGTAGTCGTTGGAATCGAGCAGGTCGTGCTCGTGGTTGTCCTGGTTCTGCAGCACGGCCTGCACCTGCGCCAGGCGCTGGGCGAACGCGGCGCGGGCCGGCGTGCCTTCGTCGCTGGCGCCGTAGGCGTAGCCACCATGGTTGAGGTAGACCTCGGCCAGGTCGTCGCGGCTGTGCCACAGGCGGCCGTCGATGGCGTTCTGCACGCCGGCGCCATACGCCCCTGGCTTGGCTCCGAACACCCGCCAGCCGGCCTGCCGCGCCGCCTGCTCCAGCTCCATGCCGGCGCCGAGCAACGCTTCACGCTCGGCGCGCACCCGGGCGGCCAGGGGGTTCAGGTCGTCCGGCTCGTCCAGCGCGGCCACCGCCTGCACGGCGGCGTCGAACAGACGGATCAGGTTGCCGAAGGCGTCGCGGAAGAAACCCGACACTCGCAGCGTCACATCCACCCGTGGCCGGTCGAGCAGGCTCAATGGCAGGATCTCGAAGTCGTCGACCCGCTGGCTGCCGGTGGCCCACACCGGGCGCACGCCCATCAGCGCCAGGGCCTGGGCGATGTCGTCGCCGCCAGTGCGCATGGTCGCCGTGCCCCACACCGACAGGCCCAACTGGCGCAAGTGGTCGCCGTGGTCCTGCAAGTGGCGCTCGAGGATCAGGTTGGCCGAGGCAAACCCCAGGCGCCAGGCGGTGGTGGTCGGCAGGTTGCGCACATCGACGGTGTAGAAGTTGCGCCCGGTGGGCAGCACGTCCAGGCGGCCACGGCTGGGCGCGCCACTGGGCCCGGCCGGGACGAACCGCCCGGCCAGTGCGGCCAGCAGGCCGTCGATCTCGGCGGAGCCACAGGCGTCCAGGTCCGGCGCGATCCGTTCGACCAGTGCCTGCAAGACCTCGCGCACCGGTGCCCAGCCGTCTTCATCCGGCAGCGCCACAGCCCCTTGCAATGCCTGCTCGATCAATGTCAGCGCGAGGCACTCCAGACGCTCACGGGTATCACCACAGGTGCGCCATGCGCTGTTGTCGAGTTGCAGCAGCAGGCCCGGGCGCGGCCCGTCCCAGGCCTGCCCCAGGTCGCAGTCCAACGGATCGAAGCCCAACGCCAAGGCCTTGGCCAGCACGCGAATCAGGCTGGCATTGCCGCCCTTGCCATCTCCCCGCGCCACCCGCACCAGGGCCAGCAGCGTGTCGCTGCGCAGGCGCCCCTGGGGCGACTGGCCGAACACATGCAGGCCATCGCGGATCTGCGACTCCTTGAGGTCGCACAGGTAGGTATCCAGGCGCGGCAACCACACCGCAGCATCCTCCAGCTGCCCTTCAAGCTGCAGCTCACGGTCGATGTGGTTGGCCTTGACCAGTGCGAGGATGTCGCGCTGCAACTCGTTGGCGCGACGTGGATCGAGCAGCTGCGCTTCGTAGTACTCGTCGGCCAGCTGTTCCAGGTGGCGCAGCGGGCCATAGGTCTCGGCGCGTGTCAATGGCGGCATCAGGTGGTCGATGATCACCGCCTGGGTGCGTCGCTTGGCCTGGGCGCCCTCGCCCGGATCGTTGACGATAAATGGGTAGATGTTGGGCAACGGCCCGAGCAACGCATCCGGCCAGCATTC
Organism: Pseudomonas sp. CCOS 191; assembly: GCF_001007005.1. Classification (NCBI taxonomy): domain Bacteria; kingdom Pseudomonadati; phylum Pseudomonadota; class Gammaproteobacteria; order Pseudomonadales; family Pseudomonadaceae; genus Pseudomonas; species Pseudomonas sp. CCOS 191. The sequence continues at coordinate 2,558,252 of NZ_LN847264.1, read as the reverse complement.
GGCGGACAGCCCCACGCCCTTGCCCGGCAGCCATTCCAGGTTGCCGTGCTTGCCGACATGGATCAACGCATCGGCGGCGTAGCCGTTGCGCAACCAGAAGTGAAACGCCAGGTAGCCGTGCGGCGGCACCAGGTCCGGGTCGTGGTACACGGCGCTGTGATCCACCTGGTAGCCCCGCGCCGGCTGGATGCCGACGAAGGTCAGGCCGTAGCGCAAGCCAGCGACCATCATGCGCCCACTGCGGAACATCGGGTCCTGCTCGGGCGGCCCCCAGCGCTCCAGCACAGCGCGCTGGTTGGCCTCGGGCAACGCGGCGAAGGCGCTGTGGTAGTCGGCCAGGGCCAGACTCTGGGCGCAAGGGCGCTGGTCAAGGTGATCGAGGTCGTTGGTGACACCGCCAAGCAACTGATGGATCAACTCGGTGCCGCTGTCGGGCAGGCCAGCTACCGGGTAACCCTGCGCCTGCAGGGCCTTGAGGATATTCAACGCCGCGCCTGGGGTGTCGAGGCCGACACCATTGCCGATGCGCCCGTCGCGGGTCGGGTAGTTGGCCAGCACCAGGGCCACGCGCTTCTCCTGGTTGTCCAGGCGCGCCAATGTCACCCAGCGCCGCGCCAGTTCAGCGACGAAATCCATGCGTTCGGGGTGGGCGCGGTAGCAGACCACGTCGGACTGGCTGCGCTCGCTGCGCCAGGCCAGGTCCTTGAAGCTCACCGGCCGGGTGATGATGCGCCCGTCCAGCTCGGGCAAGGCGATGTGCATCGCCAGGTCGCGGGCGCCGAGGCCCTGCTCGCTCTGCTCCCAGCCGGGCTGGTTGTCCTGGGCGCAGATCGCCTGCAACACCGGCACGTCGCGACGCAGCGGGCGCAGATTGGGCTGTTCGGGGCTGGACAGGGCAAAACCTGTGGTGTTGATCACCACCTCGGCCTGCACTTCGTCGAGCCAGGCCTCGACCTGATCCAGGCAGGCGCGCTCCTTGAGGCTGGCCACGGCGATCGGTAACGGATTCAAGCCGCAAGCCTGCAGGCGCTGGCAGAACACATCGATGAACGCGGTGTTGGCTGCCTGCAGGTGGGAGCGGTAGAACAGCAGCGGCGCCACCGGGTACTCCGGATGCCATTCGGCGTACCAGTCCTCGAGCCGTGCGCTGGCCTTGGCCGGGTGATAGACCACCGTGCGCGGCAATGGCTGCGGCTCGTCCCAGGGGTAGGCGCGCCCCAGCCACTGGCTGGCCAGGCAGTTGAACAGGTTCAGTGCATTGGCCTTGCCACCCTGGCGCAGGTAATGCCAGAGGCGCTCGGCCTGTTCGCCGCGTACCGTGCCCAGCCCGGTCAGCTCCGGGTCGGGACGATCGTCGCCGGGTACCAGGATCAGTTGCACGCCCCGTGCCGCCAGCTCGACCAATTGTTCGACACCGTAGCGCCAGTAACCGACGCCGCCGTGCAGCGACACCAGGATCACCTTGGCATGGCGCAGCACCTGGTCGACATACAGGTCGACCGAGGCGTGGTTCTGCACCTGCATCGGGTTGGCCAGGCGCACGCTGGGGAAATCCGCCGGCAACTGCTCGGCGGTTTCGGCAAGCAGCGCCAGGTGTGAGTCACCGCTGCAGAGGATCACCAGTTCGGCGGGGGTCTGCCCGAGGTCGGCGATGCTGTCGTCCGGCACAAAGCCGCCGGGCTGGGTCCGCAGCAGGTGCATGGGTCAGGCGCCCAGGGCCTGGCGCAGGCGCGCTTCCAGCTGGGTCGCGTCCAGGTCCTGGCCGATCAGCACCAGGCGGGTGATCCGTGGCTCCTCGCTGCGCCATGCACGGTCGAAATGCTTGTCGAAGCGGGTACCCACACCCTGGATCAGCAGGCGCATCGGCTTACCGGGAATGGCGGCGAAGCCCTTGGCGCGCAGGATGCCGAACTCGGTAACCAGTTGCGTCAAGGCATCGAGCAGCAGGCTTTCGTCGGCCTCGGGCAGGTCGATGGAGATCGAGTCGAAGGCGTCGTGGTCATGGTCGTCATGGTCATCGCCGTCGTGATGGCTGTCGTGGTGGGTGCGGCGGCCATCGATATGCGCCTCGGACTCGGCGCCCACGCCCAGCAGCACCTCCAGCGGCAGGCGACCACTGCTGGCCTCGATCACCTTGACCGCCGGCGGCAGCTCCTCGGCCACTTCGGCACGGACCTTGGCCAGGCCCTCGGCATCGATCAGGTCGGCCTTGTTCAGTACCACCAGGTCGGCGCTGGCCAGCTGGTCGGCGAACAGTTCGTGCAGTGGCGACTCGTGATCGAGGTTGGGGTCAAGCTTGCGCTGGGCGTCGACCTGGTCCGGGTAGGCGGCAAAGGTGCCGGCGGCCACGGCCGGGCTGTCGACCACGGTGATCACCGCATCGACCGTGCAGGCGTTGCGGATCTCCGGCCACTGGAAGGCCTGCACCAGGGGTTTTGGCAGGGCCAGGCCGCTGGTTTCGATAAGGATATGGTCGAGATCGCCGCGGCGCGCCACCAGCTCGCGCATCACCGGGAAGAATTCTTCCTGCACGGTGCAGCACAGGCAGCCGTTGGCCAACTCGTAGACGCGGCCGTTGGCCTCTTCCTCGGAGCAGCCGATGCTGCACTGCTTGAGGATCTCGCCATCGATGCCCAGCTCGCCGAATTCGTTGACGATTACCGCGATGCGGCGGCCCTGGGCGTTGTCGAGCATATGGCGCAGCAAGGTAGTCTTGCCCGAACCGAGGAAGCCGGTGACGATGGTGACGGGAAGCTTGGCCAGTGTTTTCATGTCGCGATGCCCTTGGCAGCAATGGCGCGGGCATGCAGGACGACAGCCACGGCCCGTGTCGGCCTGACTGTTTCGCCACCGGATCACCCCGCCCGGTTGAAAGTCGAAAACGTTGCGAGGCAGGTCTCCTGGCTTGCACCGCCGGCCATCAAAGCCGGTGGGATGGCGCCTTCCCGCGCGTGCGCAGTGGCTGTGCCGAACCCTTCAGTGCCTACAGTTGCGGGGGCAGCCGCGGCTTGTACCGCGTTCCCGTCTTAGCCCGGGACAACGCCCGGGAACCTCGAACCGGCAAGGCTACGCAGTGCCTGCCTGGCGGTCAACCGCCGCGGCGATTGACGCAGGCCCGGCCCCGTGATTTGCTAGCGCATTGCGTTCAGGTGCCCCCAACGGGGGTGAAACGGGAAACCGGTGCGTCGCGCCTCCTTTAGAAGAGGGCCGACAAAGCCGGTGCTGCCCCCGCAACGGTAAGCGAGAGAAGCGTCCAGACCACTGTGCCCATCGTGCGGCATGGGAAGGTGGCGTTTGATCAATGGAGCCCCGCTCCGCCTCGCCAGCCCGGAGACCGGCCTGACATGCTTGCAGAACACCCCGCGGTGGGCGGGCGCTGTCGTATCACCCGGGCCAGCCGTGCCCGGGGGCGTCGCGCCTGCCCGTTGCCACAACAAAAGCAGCAGAGGAACGCGTCATGCCCATCACCCACGCCAAACCCAGTATCGCTACCCCCGTCAGTCTCAGCCAGCGCCTGATCGTCGCGGTCGGCGCGAGCCTGCTGGGCCTGTGCCTGGTGTACTTCGCCGGTTTCTCGCACATCGAGGCGGTGCACAACGCCGCCCACGACACCCGCCACAGCGCCGCCTTCCCTTGCCACTGAGTACGCCCGCATGATCACGCGCATCGCCCGTACCGCGGGTTTCAGCGGCCTGCTCGCCGCCCTGCTGCTGACCCTGCTGCAAAGCTTCTGGGTCGCCCCGCTGATTCTCCAGGCGGAAACCTATGAAACCGCCACCCCCGCCGCCGAACATCATGAACATGGCGAGGCCGCCGCGCCTCATGAGCACAGCGCCGAGGCCTGGGCGCCCGAAGATGGCTGGCAGCGTATCCTGTCCACCACAGGCGGCAACCTGGTGGTCGCCGTCGGCTTCGCCCTGATCCTCGCCGCCCTGTACAGCCTGCGTGCCCCGGGCCGCGTGGCGACCGGCGCGCTGTGGGGCCTGGCGGGCTTCGCCGTGTTCTGCCTGGCGCCGACCCTGGGCCTGCCACCGGAACTGCCCGGCACCGCCGCCGCCGACCTTGGCCAGCGCCAGACCTGGTGGATCGGCACCGCCGCCGCCACCGCCGCCGGCCTCGCGCTACTGGTGTTCGCCCAGCACTGGCTGTTCAAGGTGCTCGGAGTCGCCCTGCTGGTGATCCCGCACCTGATCGGCGCGCCACAGCCAGCGGTTCATGAAAGCCTGGCCCCCGAGGCGCTGGAGACCCAGTTCAAGATCGCTTCGTGGCTGACCAACGCCGCGTTCTGGGTGGCCCTGGGCCTGCTCAGCGCCTGGTTGTTCCGCCGCTCCAGCCAGCACTGATGCGCGACCTTGCTCCCCAGCCGGCGTTGTATGCCGGCTTTGGTTGCCGCCGTGGCTGCCCGGTCGAAACGCTCGCGGTGCTGCTGCGCCAGACCCTGGCCAACCACGCCCTGCCGATGTCGGCGCTGAAGGCAATCGCCAGCATCGAACCCAAGGCGCGCGAGCCCGGCCTGCTGGCACTGGCCGAGCGGCTCGGGTTGCCGTTCATCTGCTTCGACAGCAGCCACTTGTCGACCTTCGAAGCGCTGCTCAGTCAGCGCTCGACAACGGTGTACGCCCAGACCGGCTGCTGGGGCGTCGCCGAAAGCGCAGCCCTGGCCCTGGCCGGGCGCACAGGCGCCGTGCCGCGCCTGCATGTGCCAAGGCAAGGGCTCGGCGGCGCTACTTTGGCCCTGGCCATCGGCGGATAATCCGCCCCTTTTACCTGCAAGGAACCCCCATGACGGTCTATTTCATCGGCGCCGGCCCCGGCGATCCCGAGCTGATCACGGTCAAGGGCCAGCGCCTGATCCGCCAGTGCCCGGTGATCATCTACGCAGGCTCCCTGGTACCGGCTGTAGTGCTCGAGGGGCATCAGGCACACACCGTGCTCAACAGCGCCGAACTGCACCTGGAGCAGATCATCGAGGCCATGCGCCAGGCCCATGCCAACGGGCAGGATGTAGCCCGCGTGCACAGCGGCGACCCCAGCCTGTATGGCGCCATCGGCGAACAGATCCGCCACCTGCGTGAGCTGGGCATCGACTACCAGATCGTCCCCGGCGTCACCGCCACCGCCGCCAGCGCCGCGCTGCTGGGCTGCGAGCTGACACTACCCGACGTGGCGCAGACGGTGATCCTCACCCGCTACGGTGATAGCTCGCCGATGCCGGCCGGTGAACAGCTGGCCGACCTGGCCCGCCATGGCAGCACCTTGGCCATCCACCTGGGTGTGCGCCACCTGGAACGTATCGTCGAGCAGTTGCTGCCACACTATGGCGCCGACTGCCCCATCGCCGTGGTCCATCGCGCTACCTGGCCTGACCAGGACTGGGTCAAGGGCACCCTGGCGGATATCACCGAGCGTGTGGCCGCCAAGGGCTTCCGGCGTACCGCGCTGATTCTCGTCGGGCATGTCCTGGGCGACGCCCCCTTCGCCGACTCGGCCCTGTATCGCGCCGGCCATGCCCACCTCTATCGCCCCGGCTCGTGAAGCGATTGCCGAGCGGGCGACGGCGGAGCACACTGGGCTTTCCAACTGGATGGAAGCCCCGACCATGCTCGACCTGCGCCCCAACTGCGAATGCTGCGACACCGACCTGCCCGCCGAAAGCCCGGATGCGCTGATCTGCTCGTTCGAGTGCACCTTCTGCCGCGCCTGCAACGAGCGGCACTTCCACGACCGCTGCCCGAACTGCGGCGGCCAACTGGTGGCGCGCCCCACGCGCGTCGGCAAGGTGCTGGCCAACAACCCCGCCTCCACACACCGTGTACTAAAGCCCCAGGTCCCCTGCGCCTGAGCCTTTGCGCCGAACCTTGCTTGTAGGACTTTTCTACAGGTTGGTGCGGGATTTTCAACACACCTATACTCGCCTATTACCAAGGGTCCTGAATGTCCGTAAGGTGCGCGCTGCCCAGCAAGTCCGCAGCCCGCGCCTGAAATTCAACGCAGGAAGCGGGCTGCACTTTGACAGGAGTGACCTGAATGACATCCGTGCTGTTGGTCGATGACCACCACATTGTGCGACTCGCCGTACGCATGCTGCTCGAACGTGAGCGCTTCACCGTCGTGGGTGAAACCGGCAAAGGCAAAGAGGCCGCCCGCCTGGCCGAGCAGACCAAGGCAGACGTGGTCATCCTCGACATCGGCCTGCCGGACCTCGATGGCATGGAAGTGATCAAGCGCCTCAAGCTGATCGACCCGCCCCCACGGATCATGGCCCTGACCGGCCAGCCCGCCGACCTCTACGTGCGCCGCTGCATGGACGCCGGCATCTCGGCCTTCGTCAACAAGGATGAAGACCTCGATGCCCTGGTGTTCGCCCTCAAGGCCTTGGTCAAAGGCTACTCGACCTTTCCGCAGATGGCGGTCAACAGCAACACCCTGGAAAGCGAGACCGAGCGCCTGGCACTGCTGTCCAACCGCGAAATGGAAGTGCTGCGCCGACTCAGCGCCGGCCAGAGCAACAAGTTGATCGGCGAGCAGATGAACCTCAGCGCCAAGACCATCAGCACCTACCGCGGCCGGATCATGGAGAAGCTCAAGGTCGAGTCGCTGGTGGAAATGGTTGACCTGGCCAAACGCAACAACGTGGCCTGAATCATGATCAAGGGCACCCTGCTGTGCCTGCTGCTGGCCATGCTGCCAGCATTGCCCGCTCACAGCGAAGCGCACAGCGAATCCCGCCATCTCCTGGCCCGCGCCCTGAGCGCGGCGCCTCCTCTGACGCTGGCCGCATCCGACCGTCAGTGGCTGGCCAGTCGCGGGCGCCTGGTGCTAGGCAGTTCGCGCCCCGACTACCCCCCCTTCGACATCAACAACAGCCAGTCCGACTACGAAGGCCTGAGCGCGGACTACGCCGGACTGATCGGCGAGCAGTTGGGGGTGCCGGTCGAGGTGCGCCGCTATCCGAGCCGCGAGCTGGCCCTGGAAGCGCTGCGCGCTAGCGAGATCGATCTGCTGGGCAGCTCCAACGCCTTCGAGGCCAATGACGCGCAACTGGCCCTCAGCCTGCCCTATGCCGACGACCTGCCGGTCATCGTATCGCGCAAGGACCAGGCCTTGCGCGACGGTGACGACCTCGCTGGCCTGCGCCTTGCGATGGTGGATCATTACCTGCCCATACAGGCGGTGCGACGCCTCTATCCTCACGCACAACTGGACCTCTATCGCTCGACACTCGCCGGAGTCGCTGCGGTTGCCCTGGGGCAGGCCGACGCCTATCTGGGCGACGCCATCAGTACTGACTATGCGATCGCCAAGGGTTTCCAGGAAGCGGTCAAGGTCGATCACTTCGTCAAGGCTCCGGCCAGCAGCTTTGCCTTTGCCCTGACCCAGGACAACCAGCGCCTGCTGCAACTGGTCGACCTGGCCCTGGGCCGCATCGCCGACAGCGAACGGCTGAACATCCTGCGCCGCTGGACCGGCGGTAGTACCAGCCTGCTGCTCGACCGCCGCCTTGATGCCCTGACCCAGGAGGAGCGCGACTGGATAGTGCAACACCGGCAGGTCAGCGTGATGATCAACACCACACTGGCGCCCTTGAGCTTCACCGACGCCCAGCAGCAGCCACGGGGTATCGCCCTGAACCTGCTGGAGCGTATCGGCCTGCGTACCGGCTTGCGCTTCAAGCTGGTCGAGTCGGATTCGTTCGAGAACATGGTCGAGCAGGTAGCCCAGGGCAAGGTGGACATGATTGGCGCCATCGGTTACGGCGAGCACCGCGCCCAACGCCTGCGCTACACCCGTCCTTACATGATCAGCCCACGGGTACTGGTCACAAGGCGGGACGCGGCCCCCCTAGAGCCGGAGCAACCACTGAAAGGACTGCGGGTGGCGCTGCTGCGGGGTTCGCCGCTGCGCGAAGGCCTCGAACGGCAATATGGCGAACTGCGCATCGTGGAAGTGGAGAACCCTCTACAACTGATGGAGGCCGTGGCCAACGGTAATGCCGATGTCGCCCTCGGCTCGCACATCAATGCCAGCTATTTCATCAACCAGGTGTTCAAGGACCGTCTGCACATTGCCGGCCTGCATGGTGACGAGCCGGCCCTGGCGACCTTCGCCGTAGGCCCCGCACAGCCTCAGTTGCAGGCGATCCTCGACAAGGCCCTGCTAAGCATTCCACCCGACGAGCTGGAACAATTGGTCAACCAGTGGCGGACCAACACCGCGGTCAGCGACAGCCCCTGGCGCAACTACCGCACGCTGGCGCTGCAGGTACTGGTGCTGGCCGCCCTGCTGCTGGCCGGTGTGGCGTTCTGGAACAGCTACCTGCGCAAGCTCATCCATCAGCGCAGCGAAGCCCAGCGCGCACTGCAGGAACAACTGGCGCTCAGCCGCGGCCTGCTCGAACAGTTGCGCCAGGCCAAGGACGATGCCGAACAGGCCAGTCGGGCGAAAAGCACCTTCCTGGCAGTCATGAGCCATGAGATCCGTACACCGATGAACGCGGTCATCGGTCTGCTCGAGATGGCCCTGGAGGACAGCCGGCACGGCCATAGTGACAGCCAGGCGCTGGAGGCGGCCCATGGATCGGCGATCGGCCTGCTCGACCTGATTGGCGATGTGCTCGACATATCGCGCATCGAGTCCGGCCACATGACACTGCAACCGGTGGCTTGCGATCTGCTCGAACTGATCCGTGCGACCCTGCGGGTTTTCGAAGGCAGCGCACGTCTCAAAGGGCTCGCGCTGGATGCGCTGCTGCCCGCCTCGCCCGCGTGGCTGCTGGTCGATCCGCTGCGTTTCAAGCAGGTGCTGTCAAATCTGCTGAGCAACGCGATCAAGTTCACTGACCAGGGCGGGATCGACGTGTCGCTGGCTGTCGTCCCGATCGATGCCGACCTGCTTGAGGTCAGGCTGCAAATCAAGGACAGCGGCGTGGGGATCAGCAGTAGCGATCAGGCACGTCTGTTCACCAGTTTTTCCCAGGTCGATGGCCGGCAGGCACGCCAAGGGGCGGGCCTGGGCCTGGTGATCAGCCGCGAGCTGTGCGAGCTGATGGGGGGCGAGCTGCACCTGAACAGCATCGAGGGCCTGGGCACCCAGGTCGAAGTGCATCTACGCCTGCCAGGCGCCGAGCCTCCTGCCACCGAGCCTGCCGGCAAGGCCTTGATCGAAGCCGGTGCTGGCCCGCTGCAAGTCCTGGTCGTCGATGACTACCCCGCCAACCTGTTGCTGCTCGACAAGCAACTGCGCTCGCTGGGTCACCAGGTGATCCTCGCCGACCAGGGCAAGGCCGCGCTGTCGCTCTGGCTGGACGGCCATTTCGATGTGGTCATCACCGACTGCAGCATGCCGGTCATGGACGGCCATGAGCTGGCCCGCCAGATTCGTGCACGGGAGCACGATGAAAACCTGCCCGCGGTTCGAATCATCGGCGTCACTGCCAACGCCCAGGCCGAGGAACGCCAGCGCTGCCTGGACAGCGGCATGGATGAATGCCTGTTCAAGCCGATCGGCCTGCAGGCGCTCAAGGCCTGCCTGCCGCTGGCCGCCGAGACGCCCCGCGCCAGCGGCTTCGACCTGGCGCAGCTGCGCCACCTCACCCAGGACGATGACAGGCTGGTCAGGCGCCTGCTGGAGCAATTGGCGCAAAGCAGCGCCGAAGACCTGCAGGCACTGCACGCACTGGGCGCCAACCCGGCAGCCGACGCCCTCGCCCCAGTGGTCCATCGGGTCAAGGGCGGCGCGCGGATGCTCAAGGTCAGGGGCGTGAGGCAGGATTGCGAAGCGCTGGAGCAGGCCATAGCCCAGGGGCAGCCTGTTGAACAACGGCTCGCCCAGCTACGGTCGAGCCTGTACACCCTGGAGCACGAACTGCGCCAGAGCCTCAGTGCAATTGAAGGGTCGAATTGATCTGGCTGATGGCGTCCACCACGTGCCGCGAACCCTGCTGGATCTCCATGATCACCGTACCGGCTTCGTTGGCCAGTTCCACGCCCAGGCCGGTGCGGGTCAGGCTCGACTGCATGCTGGCCACCGCGGTCAACGACAGGTCATGGTTCTGCCGCACCACTTCGACGATCTCCAGGGTCGCCTTGCTGGTGCGCGCCGCCAGGTTGCGCACCTCGTCGGCGACCACGGCGAAGCCTCGGCCATGCTCGCCGGCCCGGGCCGCCTCGATGGCGGCGTTGAGCGCCAGCAGGTTGGTCTGATCAGCGATGCCGCGGATGGTCAGGACGATCTGCCCGATCACTTCGGACTGCTTGCTCACCGCGTCGATGGTGCGGGCGGCGTCGTTGAGCTCGCAAGAAATCTGCTCGATCACCTCGACCGCCTGCTGCACCACCTGGGTACCCTTGCGTGCGCAGGCATCGGTCTGCATCGAGCTGGCATGGGCAGCGTCAGCGGCGGTCTGCTGGGTGCTGACCTGCCGGGTGATGTCACTGGCAAACTTCACCACCTTGTACAAGCGGCCCTTGTTGTCGAAGATCGGGTTGTAGGACGCCTCGAGGTAAACGGTCTGGCCCTGTTTGTTGACCCGCTCGAAGCGATGTGAATGGTACTCACCGCGGTTGAGCGAGGCCCAGAAATCGCGGTACTGGGCCGACTCGCGTTCATGGGGCAGGCAGAACAGCCCATGATGACGCCCCACCACCTCCTCAAGGCGATAGCCCATGGTGTCGAGGAAATTCTGGTTGGCCTTGATCACGCGCCCGGCCGGGGTGAACTCGATCACCGCCATCGAACGGCCGATGGCCTTGAGCAGGCTTTCGCTCTCGTGCTCCTCGATCACGTGGCGGGTGATGTCGGAGGCCACCTTGATCACGCTGGTCACCTGCTGGCGCTCATCGATCACCGGCATGTAGCTGGCCTCCAGCCACACCTCACGGCCCGCCTTGTCCAGGCGCTCGAACGTACCGCTGATGGCCTTGCCCTCGCCCAGTTCGCGCCAGAGTTGCTGGTACTCGGCGCTCTTGGCATAGACCGGGTCGCAGAACAGCCGGTGGTGCTTGCCGCGGATCTCGTCGGCGCTGTAGCCCATGGTCTTGCAGAAGTTCTCGTTCGCCTCGAGGATCGTGCCATCCGGCGCGAACTCGATCATCGCCATGGAACGGCTGATCGCTGCCAGCTTCGCCTCCATGCCCGCCAGGGCCTGCCGGCTGCGCTGTATCTCGATCAAGTCGGACTTGCGATGGTACTCGAACATGGACCGGGCCTCCTGTGCTCACGGAATGTCCTGAGCATAGATCGGCGCCGAAGGCATGCAAGCGATCTGATATCACTTTCGCATTAGGCATTTGTGCCGTCTGTCCGGTCATGGCCGGGCGTGGGCATGGTCTGCCCGCTTGAAGCGCCGCTTTCAACCTATGTGGCAGCGGCCCGTGCAGTAGGTGCGTTCAGAACAACGGTGCTGGAGGCAGCAACGACAGGCCTAGACTGACAACCTGTAGAATCGCCGGAACCTCACGTAACAAATGACCATTCAACAGGAATCGCATGGTATTCAATGAGTGCTCTCTCATCGAGTCGGTAGCCACCACCCTGGATCAAGCAAGAAATGCAGAACTCGCCTGTGACAGGGCCTCCCGGCAGCCAATCACCGACAGAATTTTACTGAATGAATCGTACTCTGCCGCCTCTCAGGAGTTGCAAACTCATTTACAGGCTGCATTCAGAGAGATCTGTCTGCTGGCCGAGAAGCTTGGAGTACTACAGGGCCTATCTACATTCCACCGCGACTTTGAAAACGCACTCGAAACGAGTGAGCTCGAGCCTTGCCTGAACGAGGGGCGTGGTTTCTCCCCGGCACTCAAGGTGCTCGAAGTGTTTTTCAACTCGCTCCAAGTAATCTCCGGGCACACGCGAACTACCGCGATCCAGGCGTTTGAACACATTCTGCGCAGTACGCCGAAGATGTTCGACGACCTCTTCGACCCTCCTGCCAAGGAGGTTGAAGTTCGAAACGCCGTATGGAAGGTCGCCCAGTTCGCCTTTCCCGACATCCAACGGGAAGCTGTGATCCCCGGCTCATTAAAACTGCATCGTACCGACCTTGCCGTTCCCTCCTTGCGAACCGTGGTCGAATTCAAGTTTGCCCGAACCCTGACAACGGCCAAGTCCTGTGTCGACGAGTTCTACTCCGATATGAAGGCGTATACGCAGACCCATCAATGGGCGCACTTCTATGCAGTGCTCTATATCCGCGGAAACTTCATGACCCAAGCCGATTTGGACCAGGCCTTCAAGGAAAAAAACGCTGATCGTAACTGGACACCGATCCTGCTCACGGGCCCAGTAAAAGGGAACTGATGCCATGCCTGAAGCCCGACAACCTGCCACATTCAAGGCAAGGCCTCGCAATACACTCTCCTATACTCAGGAGGCGCCGACATAGCGACGGCGCCTTACCGGAGGGGTACGCATGAAGATCGTGGTCACCAGCATCCTCGTCGACGACCAGGCCAAGGCCCATGCCTTCTACCACCATGTCCTGGGCTTCGAGCCCAGGCACGACATCCCCATGGGCAAGTACCGCTGGCTCACCCTCACCTCCCCCAATGATCCCAATGGCGTCGAGTTGCTGCTCGAGCCCGATGCCCATCCAGCGGCGAAGACCTACAAGGCCGCCCTCAAGCAGGACGGCATCCCCGCCACTTCGTTCGGCGTGCGCGATATCCAGGCTGAATATGAAAGGTTGTGCAAGGCGGGCGTGCACTTCACTCAGCCACCTACTGCCATGGGCCCGGTCACCGTGGCCGTGTTCGACGACACCTGCGGCAACCTGATCCAGATCGCCCAGCGCCATTAGCCACCTTCGTGCAGCCCGCGAGGTTTTCCTCGTGGGCTGCTACATTGCTGACTTCCTCCAGCGCAGCCAGAACAAGGACACCCCATGCGCTACGAATTCAGCGAAGTGCTCAACGACCTGGTCGACTATTTCCTGCTGGGCGATATCCAGCTGCTCGAACAGTTCAAGGAAGACCAAGACCTGCCCGACGACCTGGCGCGCGCGTTCACCAGCAGCGACAGCGGCGACCTGGCGGTGCAACAAGGGGTGATCCTGCCGCTGGCCGGCGTCGACAACCTGCCCTACCGCATCCTGTTCACCCTCGACGAACGCACCCCGGCACTGCTCGAGCCCGGCAGCCGCCTCAAGCACCGTCGTCCGGGCCATGTGCTGAGGGTCGACCACGGCGCCGTGATGCTGTTCACCTGGCGCATCCTGCAGCACTTCACCAACAAGACCCTGGGCGATCTGCTGGCGCGCTACCAGGAGCCGGGGCGGCCGATCATCGAGCTGGACAACGGTTGGTATTCGGTGGAGGTGCTCGCGGGCGCCGTGGTGCGCGACGGTTTGTACGAACCGGCGTTCGAATTCGTCATGAAAAAGGCCTATGCGCGCCCACAGGCCTCGGAGGTGGATGTCGGCTACCGGTACACCTTGCGCGGTTACTTCGACTGACCGGGGCCGCTCCTGCAGTGATGGCGTGAACCGCGCCATTGCTGCAGGAGCGGACCTTCATCCTTCAGGTGTGATGGATATCCCGATCCTTGGTCTCAGGCAGGAAGAAGATACCCAACACCGCGGTCATCACCGCAATGACGATCGGATACCACAGCCCGTAGTAGATATCCCCGGTCGCCGCCACCATGGCGAAGGCCACCGTCGGCAGGAAGCCACCGAACCAGCCGTTGCCGATGTGGTACGGCAGCGACATCGAGGTGTAGCGGATCCGCGCCGGGAACAGCTCCACCAGCCAGGCAGCGATCGGCCCGTAGACCATGGTCACGTAGATCACCAAGATGGTCAGCAGCAGCAACACCATCGGGTAGTGGATCTTCGCAGGGTCGGCCTTCTCGGGATAACCGGCCTCTTTCAGGGCACCGGTCAGGGTGGCGGTGAAAGCGTCGGCCTGCGTCTTCAGTTCAGCCGCGGCCAGGCCTGTCCCCTCGAAACTCGGGATCACCCGCTCGCCGATACGGATCTGCGCCACGCTGCCAGGCTCGGCCTTTTCGTTTTCGTACGGGATCGCCCGCTTGGCCAGCAGGCTCTTGGCGATGTCGCAGGAACTGGTGAAGCGGGCCTTGCCCACCGGGTCGAACTGGAAGGCGCACTGCCCGGGGTCAGCCACCACCACGACCGGGTTCTGCTCCTGGGCAACGAACACATCCGGGTTGCCGTACTCGGTCAGCGCCTTGAAGATCGGGAAGTAGGTCAACGCGGCAATGATGCAGCCGGCCATGATGATCTTCTTGCGCCCTATGCGGTCGGACAGGCTGCCGAAGACGATGAAGAACGGCGTGCCGATCAGCAGCGAACCGGCGATCAGCAGGTTGGCGGTCTGCGGGTCGATCTTCAGTGTCTGCAGCAGGAAGAACAGCGCGTAGAACTGCCCGGTGTACCACACCACCGCCTGGCCGGCGGTGCCGCCGAGCAGTGACATGATCACCACCTTGAGGTTGTCCCAACGGGCGAACGATTCGGTCAGCGGCGCCTTCGACGCCTTGCCCTCGGCCTTCATCTTCATGAACACCGGCGACTCGTTGAGCTGCAGGCGGATGTACACCGAAATCGCCAGCAGCAGGATCGACAGCAGGAACGGTATCCGCCAGCCCCAATCCTCGAATGCCTCGGTGCCCATGGCCGTACGGCAGGCCAGGATCACCAGCAGCGACAGGAACAGCCCGAGGGTGGCGGTGGTCTGGATCCACGCGGTGAAGAACCCGCGCTTGCCCTTGGGCGCATGCTCGGCCACATAGGTGGCAGCGCCGCCGTACTCCCCGCCCAATGCCAGCCCCTGCAGCAACCGCAGGGTGATGAGGATCACCGGCGCGGCCACGCCGATCGTCGCATAGCTGGGCAGCAACCCGACCACCGCGGTGGACACGCCCATGATCACGATGGTGATGAGGAAGGTGTGCTTGCGCCCGATCATGTCGCCCAGGCGACCGAACACGATGGCCCCGAATGGCCGCACGGCAAAGCCGGCGGCGAAAGCCAGCAAGGCAAAGATGAACGAAGTGGTTTCGTTGACCCCGGCGAAAAAGTGCTTGGCGATGATTGCCGCCAGCGAGCCGTACAGGTAGAAGTCGTACCATTCGAACACGGTGCCCAGCGAAGAGGCGAAGATGACCTTGCGCTCCTCCCGGGAAATGCCACGTTGGGGCGCGCTACTGCCCGTGGATGCGCTGTCAAGGACCGCCATGGGTCGCCTCCGTCTGGTTGTGGTAGACCGGAGTGCTCCATCAGGTAGCCAAAGCACGCACCCAGGCCCAAAGGCATTGCAGGCTGCGCGAAGCACGACGAGGCATCGGCCTCGAATCGCGGCAAGTCACTTCAAGCATAATCGGCCTTTGCACGATAGCCACTCGCCTGGGTGATCGAGCGCCGAAACGGATAGGGAACCGGCAATGAGCGAAGCACAGCACAGCGCCTGGCGAGGTCGGCTCTGGCTGGCCGATGATCACGGCCTGCTGCTCGGCACGGCGGGCCACACCGGTGTCCATGCCCACTATGCCCACCAGGTAGTGCTCGCACTCGAGGGCCAAGCCTGCCTGCAGGTCAATGGCGAAGAGCAGCGCGGCGACATGCTGGCCATCGCCTCGTTGCAGCACCACGCCATTCTCGCGCCCGGCACCACCTGTATCACCTTGTTCGCCGAGCCCCTGGCGTTTTCCCTGGAGACCTTGCTCGACGTCTGCCGGCAAGCCCCCCGCGATATCTCAAGCCTGGCCCAGGCGTTGCGCCAGGCACCACGCCGCACTTTGGATCCGCGCCTGGCGCGGGCCCTGGCACGGATTCGCGCGCTGGACGAGCAGCGCCTGCCGGCCACGGAGCTGGCACAGGCTGCGGCGCTGTCGGTCAGCCAGCTCGAACGCCTGTTCAGTGGCCGCCTGGGCCTGTCGGTGCGGCGCATGGTGCTGTGGCAACGCCTACGCGTGGCCCTGGGCGAGGCGCTGTCCGGTGCCAGCCTGACCGAGGCGGCGATGGCCGCCGGCTTCGCCGACTCGGCGCACCTGAGCCGCAGCCTGCGCCAGCAATTCGGCATCCGCGCCAGCGAAGCCCTGCGCCACCTGCGCTCAGACGTGCTCTAGCGCCTGACGTAGGTTGTTCGGCACGGCTACCGGCGGCTGCGCCGTGGCCGCTGGACGGAACGGCTCACGCAGTTGCGCAAGGTACGTTTTGGGATAGTCCGGACGGTCGCCGATGCCCATGTCGTCATCGGCCAACCCATAGCCCGGCAGGTGCAGGGCAGTGCCGAGCAAGCGATCCCAGACCGGGAAGAACAGCGCGAAGTTGACGTCGCCCAGGGTGCCGTACTTGAGGTGGTGCAGCCGGTGCACGGGGGCCCAGGCGAAAAGATGGCGCAGAGCGCCGATGCGCATGTCGACATTGCTGTGCTGCAACAGCAGCTGGACCGCGATGCAGAACGCCAGCAACGCCGCCACGTCCTGCGGCAAACCCAGCAGCAATAATGGCAGCACGCCGCCCAGCCCCTCGGCCATCTGGTGCAGCGGGTGCTTCATCAAGCCATTGAAGCCGTACAGCCGGGTCACGCTGTGATGCACCGCGTGCAGGCGCCAGAGCAGCGCGCTGCGATGGCTGGCGTAATGCACCAGGGTGATGCCCAGGTCGGCCAAGGGCAGCGCCAGCAACAGTTGCCCGAGCACGGGCCAGTGGCTGGGCCACAGGCTTGTGGCCGGCAGCCAGCCGGCGAACAGCGGGATGGCGGCGATGCTGGCGATATTGAGGGTTTCGTTGACCAGCGCGTGCAGACCATCGCGCCCGCCCTCGCCTGCCGCCTCGCTCCAGGCCGGTTTGTAGGGGCACAGCGCTTCGCAGGTGAACGACAGCAGGATCGCCACGCCAAGCAGGGGCAGCAGCCAGAGGATATCGGCGCCAAGATCGATCAGCCACACCGCGGTGGCAATGAAACCGAAGAAGAAACACGGGGCATAGAGGATACGCATGGATGGCTCCAGTCATGGTTGGAGCCGCCAGTGTTGCCTGGTGCCTGACCTCAGCGATTGAACGAACGGCGCATCTGTCGCAGCGATGCTCTACAGGGTCGGTGTATCCGCGGCTCGGGCTGCCAGCTGTCTACGCATCTCGTCGTTGGCGCCCTGGGCCTGGGCGAGGATGGCGCGCAGCCCCTGCACTTGCGCGTCACGCTGCTGCAGTTGCTCGTCCAGCAGGGTGCCCCGGGCCGTGGCCTGGCGATGTTCGGCGAGCAGGCGCTCATTGTCGCGGTGCAGGCGCGTCAGCTCGTCCTGACGCGCCAGGGCGCCCTGCTGCAAGGTCTGCAACTGGCCTTGCAGCTGGCGCACCTGGGTCTCGTTGCGGCGTTGGTCCTGTTGGCGCTGCTCGAGGCTGGCGCGCAGTTGCCCGTCCTTGTCGGCCAAGCGCGCCTGCAACTCACCCTGTGACTGGCTGAGGCTGGCGCTGCGCAACTGCTCGGCCTGCAGGCTGGCCTGGGCGGTCGAGAGGCGTTGGGTTTCGGCATGCAACGCAGTGGTCAGGGCCTCGACCTGGCGCAGCGCGCCGGCCAGGTCGCGCTGGGTCAGTTGCAGCTCGGCCTGCATCGCCGCACAACGCGCCTGCGCCGCCTGCTCGGCGGCGGCGATCCGGGCCTGCCCCTCCTCCTGCAACTGGGCGGCCAGTTGTTCGACCAATCGCGCCAACGGTTCGCTCAAGGCCCCCTGGCTGCCCAGCAACTCCAGCGGCTGCCGGTCCAGTTCCTTGAGGTAGCGGTGGATAGTGGTCTTCGAGCCGGTATTACCCAGCTCGATACGTACCGCATCAATACTGGGGTGTTCACCCCGGGCCATCAGTGCCTGCCGTGCCTGCTGAACGGAAGCCTTGTCTATGCCATTGCGGGCCATTGCTCATTCCACCTATTCATACCATGGCATGTACCATGCAATTCGGCGCAATACTGCACGGCCCTGCCCCTCGATTCAAGCCTGCGGGTGAAATGTCATTCAGCGGCCTGTTCGAGGAAATCCACCGGCGGCACGAAGAACAACCCGCCGGTAACGGCGCGGCTGTAGTCCAGCAGACGATCGTAGTTGCCCGGCGGCTTGCCGACGAACATGTTCTCGAGCATCTGCTCGATCGGCGCGGGCGACCGGGCGTAACCGATGAAATAGGTACCGAACTCCCCGGCACCGGGGCGGCCGAAGGGCATGTTGTCGCGCAGGATCTTGATCTCTTGCCCGCCCTCTTCCAGGGTGGTCAGCGAACTGTGCGAGCAACTGGGCTTGCTCGCGGCATCCAGTTCGATGTCGGCCAGCTTGGTGCGCCCTATGATGCGCTCCTGCTCCTGGGTCGACAGCGCCTCCCAGCCGGCCATGTCATGCAGGTACTTCTGCACCAGCACATAGCTGCCGCCGGCGAACGCCGGGTCCTCGTCGCCGACCAGGGTGAAGCGCGCCACGTCCCGCGGACCGGGGTTCTCGGTGCCATCGACGAAGCCGATGATGCTGCGCATGTCGAAATAGCGGAACCCCTGTACTTCATCGACCACCGTCACCGCCCCGGCCAGGCGCTTGACCAGCAATGCCGCCAGCTCGAAGCACAGGTCCATGTGCTCGGCGCGGATATGCAGAAGAATGTCGCCCGGTGTGGCAAGCGCCTTGCGCGTACCGCTGCCGAACTCGCGGAAGGAATGCAGGCCGGCCGGTTGCGGCGCACCGAACAAACCCGCCCAGGCCACCGCGCCGAAGCCGATGACGCAAGACAAGTTACCGGCCGGCACCCGCTTGCCCACGGAACGCACCAAGCCGCCAAGGTCGGCGCACAGCGCCCGCACAGCGGCCACGGATCGCTCGCCCGGATTGAGCGTGGCCACCAGAAACATCGCACTACGGGTGATCGGGCTGTCGACAGCCTGCGGCTCGATCTTGACTGTATTCACCAAGGCTTCCTCTCACGCTGGGTTTGATCGCTTGTGGTATAGCACAGCGCGGCTGAACAACCGCACCTCATAGATGCGCTCTATCAACTCATCCAGCCTATCGATTTGACCGCGTCAAATTGCCTCAGATAACGTGCCGCCCGCTTCGAAGTTGCCTGTTCCCTCCACCACGAGCCGAACCGCGCTGGCCTCGTCCCATCGTTACCAGATCCGCCCAATGGTACCGCCGTTATCCTTGCGTTCGAGTTGTTGAAATGTCTGTGAATACCCCCTCCCGGATCACCGAGCTGGTCATCGAAGCCGGTACCCGCAAAGCCCACCTGCCCACCCGCGCCACCTTGATCCTCGGCTTCCTGGCCGGCGCGTTCATTTCCCTGGGCTTTCTGCTGGCGATCCACGTCAGCACCATGATTCCCCCGCAGTGGGCCTCGTTCGGCACGCTGCTCGGCGCCGCGGTGTTTCCCATCGGCCTGATCCTGGTGATCCTGGCCGGTGGCGAACTGCTCACCGGCAACATGATGAGCCTGCCCCTCGCGATGTTCGCCGGGCGTATCCGCCTGCGGGCAGTGGCGCGCAACTGGACCCTGGTGACCCTGGCCAACCTGCTGGGCGCGCTGTTCGTCGCCTACTGCTTCGGCCATCTGCTGGGGCTGACCGAGGGCGCGTATCTGGGCAAGACCCTGACTGGCGCCACCAGCAAGGTCAGCGCCGACTTCCTGCACGCGTTCGTCTCCGGTATCGGCTGCAACTGGCTGGTATGCCTGGCGGTGTGGCTGTCTTACGCCAGCCGCGAGATGAGCGGCAAGATCCTCGGCATCTGGTTCCCGATCATGGCCTTCGTCGCCATCGGCTTCCAGCACGTGGTGGCCAACATGTTCCTGATCCCGGCGGCGATCTTCGCCGGCTACCTGAGCTGGGGGCAACTGGCAGAGAACCTGGTGGCGGTGTTCCTGGGCAACGCCGTGGGTGGGGCGATCTTTGTCGGCCTGGCCTACTACGTGTCGTTCGGCGTGCCTGCGCAGGAACAAGGCGCATTGCACTGATACCACCCCACCGAAGCGGTGGGGTGTTTTTCGTCGATGTCCTGGTTGTGTGCGAACTCAGTTGTCCTTGCCCAGCACATAGCGGTCGAAGTGCTGGATATGCTCGTCAAGGTTGTCTTCGAGCATCATCCGGTACTGCTCGCTGAAGTACTTCAGCAACTCCTCGCGCGCCGCAGCCATCTCCGCCGCGGACTTGAAACTGCGCGCCGCCATCCAGGCATTGAAGCGGCTGGCGGCGAAGGTCATCGAAGCGCTGACCTTGCCGAGGTCCTCGAGCTTTTCGATCTGCTGGTTGGCCAGTTCCACATGCGCATCGGCGCGGTCGTAGAAGGCCTGGTCGGTGGCTTGTGCCATGGGAATCTACCTATCGGAAAACGTTGCGCTCAGGCGGTCTTGGCCTGAACGGTGAACAGGCTGGCCCCCAGCGTCATGAACGACACGCCGAACAGGCGATTCATCAAGCGAGCGCGGCTTGGTGCCGCCAGCTTGCGCTTCAAGGCCTGGGCCAGGAGGACATAGAAAGCATGGGCCAGGATCGAGCACAGGGCGAAGGTGCCGACCAGCAGCCCGAGCTGACTATCGGCGCCGTTGCCCGAGCCCATGAACTGCGGCAGGAAGGCGGCGAAGAACAGGATGGCTTTCGGGTTGGTCAACGCCACCGTCACACCGTTGAGCATCAGCCGGCGGTTGCTGACCAGGGCCTTGACCGGTTGCTCTAGCTGGTCAAAGGCACTGCTGCGGCTTTTCCACTGCTTGACGCCGAGGTAGATCAGGTAGCTCGCGCCCACCACCTTGAGCAGCAGGAAAGCGCTGGCGGAAGTCTGCAGCAATACCCCGAGGCCCGCACTGGTGGCGGTGGACACCACCAGCAGCCCGAGCGCGTTGCCCAGCGAGCCGAGCATCGCCCGCTTCGGCCCGTGCGACAGCGAGTTGGACAACGCCATGATGACACCCGGGCCTGGCGACAAGGTCACCACCATCGAGACAACGACAAATCCGAACCAATCGTGCAGCGACATCCTTGTACATCCTCGGGCCGATTACATGAGGCGGCGACTGTAACAGAATGCCGCCCCGCTCCGGAATTGGCGCTGCGCCTGATTTCCCCGTGCTATATCAAGCCTGAGAATCCGCCAGTACCGTCCCCACCGGCCGTTCTTGCGTCGGTGCACGGTTGCAGGCCACGAAATCCTCCTGGCGCAGCACCACCAGCGCCACCAGCGACGCCACGCCGGTGCCCACGTAGAAGTACCAAGGCGCGGTGATATCCCCGGTCACCTTGATCAGCCAGGTGGAGATCAGCGGCGCGCTGCCGCCGAACACCGCCACCGGAATGTTGTAGGCCATGGCGATGCCGGTGGAGCGGATGCGCGTCGGCAGCAGCTCGCTCATCAGCGCGTAGGTCGACGACGCATACAGCCCAAACAGGATCGCCACCGCCATCAGCGGCCAGAACAGGGTCGCCGGTGTGGCGCCCGGCGCGGTCTTGAAGAACCAGTACATGGCCAGGGTCGCCAACGTGCCGATCACCATCAGGAACGGCTTGCGCCCGTAGCGATCGGTGAAGGCGCCGCCAAACGGCATCACCAGCGCCGCCGACAGGCTGGCGACGAACACATAGAGCAAGGTGGTGCCGCTGTCGAACTTCAGCGTGTTGGACATGTAGGTCGAGGCGAAAGTCAGCACCAGGTAGAAGATCGAGCTGTGCAAGGTGATGATGAAGAACACCAGGGCAATCGAACGCTTCCACTGCCACACCTCGCGCAGCGGCGCCTTGGAAGTCTGCCCGGCCTCCACCAGGGCGAGGAACTCCGGGCTGTCCTCGAGCTTCAGGCGGATATACAGCGAGATGAAGCCCAGAGGGCCGGCAATCAGGAACGGAATCCGCCAGCCCCAGTCCTGCATCAGCTCGGCGCCCAGGGCCCAGGTCATGCCATTGGCCACCGCGCCACCCAACAGCAACCCGAGCACCGCCGTGACCATCAGCCAGCAGGTGGCGAAGCCCCGACGGCCGGGGCCGGCGTATTCGGAGATGAAGCTGGTGATGGTGCCGATCTCGCCCCCGGCGGAGAAGCCCTGCACACAACGGATCAGCACCAGCAGCACTGGCGCGGCGATGCCGATGCTGGCGTAGGTCGGCAGCAGGCCGAGCAGGAAGGTGGAGCCGGCCATCATCACCAGCACCGTGATCAGCGTGCGACGGCGGCCGATCTTGTCCGCCAGCGGGCCGAAGAACAGCCCGCCCAAGGGCCGGATGAAGAAGCTCAGGGCAAAGGCCGCGAAGCTCGCCAGCAGGCTGCTGGTGGGGTCGTCGGAAACGAAGAAGGCCTTGCCGATATACAAGGCCAGGAAACCGTAGACGCCGTAGTCGTACCACTCGATCAGGTGGCCGGTGGTGGCGCCGATGAAAGCCCGGCGCCGCTGGCGCTGGGTGCTGGCGGGTGACATGCCCATGCGGGTAACTCCTGTCGTGTCGCTTTCCATGAAATGTCGCGGCTCAAGCGCTGCCGAGCGACCCGTCCGGGTCCTGCAGCCATTGGCGCAACTGGGTCTTGAGAATCTTGCCATAGCTGTTTTTCGGCAGCTCGGCGCAGAACAGGTACTTCTTCGGTTTCTTGAACGAGGCCATGCGCGCCAGGAACCACTGATTGAGTACCTGGGAGTCGAGGCTGCCCGCCGTGCGCGGCACGACGAAGGCCACCACCGACTCGCCCCACTCGGCGTCGGCCTCACCCACCACGCAGGCCTCGAACACTTCGGGGTGCTGGATCAGCACTTCCTCGACCTCGCGGGGATAGATGTTGCTGCCCCCGGAAATGATCACGTCCTTGCTGCGGTCGGTCAGCGACAGGTAGCCCTGGCCGTCGAGAAAGCCGATATCGCCGGTGTGCAGCCAGCCATCCACCAGGGCCGCCGCGGTGGCCTGGGGATTGTCCCAGTAACCCTGCATCACCACCGGGCCGCGCACGACGATCTCCCCTGCTTCGCCAGCCGCCGTCACGCGGCCCGCGCCATCGACCACGCGCACCTCCACGCAGGCCTGGGCGCGGCCAACAGAAGCGGCGATGGCCGGCCAGCCCGGGTTGCCACGGTCGGCGATGGCCTCGCGGGACAACGCGCTGATGGTCATCGGGCATTCGCCCTGGCCGTAGATCTGCACCAGGCGCGGGCCGAAGGTATCCAGGGCATCCACCAGGTCCGCCAGGTACATCGGGCCGCCGCCGTAGACGATGGTCTTGATGCCTTCGCCGGCATAGCCCTGCTCGCGCGCCTGCTCGACCATGCGCTTGACCATGGTCGGCGCGGCGAACAGGCTGACCTGCCCCAGCGATCGCGCCAGGGTGAACAGCTCCGCCGCCTGGAAACCACGGGACAGGGGCACCACGTGCCGGGCGCCGCAACGCACGTGGATGAAGTTGTACAGCCCCGCGCCGTGGGACATCGGCGCGGCATAGACCACGGCGTCATCGGCGGCTACCGGGTCGACGTCCAGCGGATAGCACAGCGACATGGCGATCAGGTTGCCATGGGACAGCATCACCCCCTTGGAACGCCCGGTGGTGCCGGAGGTGTAGAACAGCCAGGCCAGGTCGCTGTCCAGGCGTGGGTGCGGCGCCTGCAGCTCATCGCTGGCCGGCAACCCCGGCATGCGCTGGACAGGCGTGGCCAGCTCGCGACAACCGTTCGGCAATGCCAGGTCGGCGAACAGCTGGCCCTCGTCGGTGAAGATCAGCCGCGCCCCGGCATTGCCGGCGATCCACGCGCCCTCCAGGGCGTGCAGTTTGTGATTGATCGGTACCGCCACCGCCCCGCACCACCAGATCGCATAGAGCAGTTGCAGGTAGTCGCAGCTGTTCTTCATCAACAGCGCCACCCGCTCGCCCGGTTCGATACCGTGCACATGACGCAGCTCCAGCGCCTGTGCCCGCACCCGGGTGGCAAACATCCGGTAGTCGGCGATCTGCCGCATCCCCTCGAACAACGCCGGCCGCCCAGGCCAACGCTGGGCCGCATCCTGCAACCAATGGGCGATGTTCATGGCTCAGACCCTGACGGCTTGCAGCACGCTGGCGTAGTTGGCCACCGCCATCCCGCCCATGTTGAACAGCAGGCCGAACTCGGCATTGGGCACGCCCAGGCCGATGGGCTTGCCGGTCAGCTGGGCGAAGCCCAGAGCATGCATCGACACCCCGGTGGCCCCCACCGGATGCCCCTTGGCCTTGAGCCCGCCGGACAAGTTCACCGGCAAGCGCCCACCCTGGCGCACGATGCCGTCGTCCAGGGCGCGGTGCCCCTCGCCACGCGGCGCCAGGCCCATGGCTTCGTAGATCAGCAGTTCGGCGATGGTGAAGCAGTCGTGCACCTCGGCGAAACTCAGGTCGTTGAGGGTCACTCCCGCCTCGCGCAGCGCCCCGTGGATGGCCCGCTGCGGCCCCTCGAAGGCCAGCATGTCGCGGCGCGACAACGGCAGGAAGTCATTGACCTGAACCATCGAGCGGATCGCCACCTGGCGCCGCATCGAGCGGGCGCGGGCAGGCGAAGCCAGGATGATCGCCGCAGCACCATCGCTGATCAGCGAGCAGTCGGTCAGGCGCAGGGGCGCCGCGATCAGCGGGTTGCTCGGCGACACCTGGTTGCAGTGCTCGAAGTCCATCACCCGGTGCATCTGCGCCAGCGGGTTGGCCATGGCATTGGCGTGGTTCTTCACCGCGATCGCCGCCATCGATGCCAGTGGGCTGTGGTAGCGCTCGGTGTATTGCTGGGCGACCTGGCCGAACAGCTGGGCAAAACTCAGGCCGGCCTCCTGCAAGGCGTTCTGGTAACCGGCGCCGGCCAGCGCCCGGGTGACCTCGACCGTGCTGTTGCCGGTCATCTTCTCCGCGCCGACCACCAGCACCAGCTCGGCGGCGCCGCTGCGGATCGCGTTGATCCCGGCCTGGATCGCCGCCGAGCCCGAGGCACAGGCGTTTTCGCAGCGGGTGGCGGGTTTGAAGCGCAGTTGCGGGTCGGCCTGCAGCATCAGCGAGGCGGGGAAGCCGTCGGCCACCAGGCCCGAGTTGAAGTGGCCGAGAAACAGCGCGTCGATCTCGGCGGCGTCGATGCCTGCATCCTGCAAGGCATCGCGGGTGACCTGGACGATCAGGTCTTCGAGGTTCAGGCCATCCAAACGACCGAAAGGGCTGTGCGCGGCGGCGACGATGGCGACGGAATCGTGGAACATGGTGTTTTCTTCTGTCCTTGAAGCGGGTATTGCATACAATGTGTCAGCACCCGAATCCCACGCTAGTTGGGGCAACTACGTACACGAGTAAGTAGTGAGCCTTACGGGGCATGACCATAAGCACCGAGGCAGGAAGCCTGATGACCGTACCCACCCACGCCTCCCCGGACCTCGAGCGCCTGGCGTTCCAGGTGTCACCCGCGCCGCAACTGATCACCGGGCATCGGCGCATGCTCGACTGCAACGAGGCCTTTGCCCGGCTGTTCGGCTACACCCGCGAGGAGCTGCGCGGGCACCTGACCCTGCTGCTCTACCCTTCCCAGGCCGACTACCAGAGCATTGGCGAGCGCAGCGAGCACTGGCTGCGCAACGGTCTGGGCGCGTTCTATTCGGACGAGCGTTTCATGCAGCACCGCAACGGCGAGGTGTTCTGGGCCCGGGCCCAGGGCTTTACGCTGACGGCGGAGGATCCATTCAAACTGATGATCTGGCATTTCGAACGGCTTGACCGGCAGCCGGCGCCAGCGGTGCAACTGACGCCTCGGGAGCGGCAGATTTCGTCGCATATCGTCAACGGGCTGACCTGCAAGGAAGTGGCGCGGCAGTTGGGGATATCTCATCGGACGGTGGAAGTGCATCGGGCGCGGTTGATGAAGAAGTTGCAGGCCAAGAACAGTGCGGAGTTGGTATCGAGGATAATTTTCATCAGTTGAGCTGAGTGCGACAGGCCAGCCGAACCTTGCAATCCCTCCGCCACCCCGAGACAATGCGAGCAATTACCATTTACACCTTGGATCCCGCTCTATGTCGACGCTCGACCGCTCGGCGCTTCACCAGCTGTACTGCGAAAACAACGGCTGGCTGAAAAGCTGGCTGCGCGCACGCCTGGGCAATGCCGCCGATGCGTCCGACCTGGCCCACGACACTTTCCTGCGGGTGATGACTGCCCGCAACCAAGGCCCCATTCGCGAGGCGCGCAGCTACCTCAGCGCCATTGCCCGCGCGCTGCTGATCGACAAAGTCAGGCGCCGCGCCATCGAGCAGGCCTACCTGCAGGCCCTGGCCCTGCGCCCGGAGCCGGTCGAAGTGTCGCCGGAGACGCGCCTGTCGATCATCGAAATGCTGGTAGCGGTCGATGCACTGCTCGACGAACTGGGCCCCAGGACCCGTGACATCTTCCTCGCGGTGCAACTGGAAGGGCTGACCTACGCGGCGGTCGCCGAACGCTTCGATGTATCGATCACCACAGTCAAGAACCATCTGATCCGGGCCATGACCCGCTGCCTGCTGGTGGTCGACAATTGAGGGCCGGCCAGTGGACCTGAAAACCCTCGAGGCGGCCGCGACCTGGTACGTGCAACTCAATGACGGTGATGCCGACACAGCACGGACCCAGGCCTGGCGCGATTGGCTGGCCGCGAGCCCCGCGCATGCCGAAGCCTGGTCGCGGGTGGAGAAACTCCAACACCAGTGGTCAAGGGTGCCGCGCCAGGCTGCGCTGTCAGGCCTGGGCGCGGCCCAGGCGCAGCGCCGCGAGGTGCTCAAGGTGCTGGGCCTGCTACTGGCGGTCGGTGGCGGTACCTGGTTGGCCAGCGAGCAGGTGCCCTATCGCGCCCTGCTCGCCCAGCAGCGCACCGGCAGCGGTGAACGGCGCTCGCTGCACCTGGACGACGGTTCGCAGCTGGAGCTGAACGTCGACACCGCACTCGACGTGCGCTTCGACGCCCAGGTGCGGGCGATCCAGTTGTATCGCGGCGAGATCCTGATCAGCACCGCCCGCGACGCCGCCCGCCGCCCGTTCATCGTGCACACCGACAACGGCAGCGTGCGTGCGCTGGGCACGCAGTTCAGCGTGCGCCAAACAGCGCAGCAGACACAGGTCGGCGTGTTGCAGTCCGCCGTCGAGATACGCCCGCAACGCCACCTCGACCAGGTGTTGCGCCTGGACGTCGGCCAGCAGGCCGGCTTTGACCGCGACGCGATCGGCCGCGCACAAGCCCTGCCCGCCGATTCCGCGGCCTGGGTCCAGGGCATGCTCAGCGTGAACGACTGGCGCCTGGGCGATTTCATCGCCGAACTGGGCCGCTACCGCCCCGGCGTGCTGCGTTGCGCGCCGTCCGTCCAAGGCATGCGCATTTCCGGCTCGTTCGCCATCGATGACACCGATATCGCCCTGGCGAACCTGCCGAAATCCCTGCCCGTGAGGGTGCGCTACCTGAGCCGTTACTGGGTCAACGTCGAACCTGCCTGAGCCCGGCGCCAAAAAAAGTTTTTCGCAATCTTGCTGATTTCGATTCTCGTCCGTCCATGACACAAGCCGCGACGACAGCGACTTTCCGCCATGACACGCAAGGATCACCCAATGCCCCTGCTCCAGCCCAGCACCCGCCTGCGCCACGCCATCCACCGGTTCACCCTCGGCCTGTCCCTCGCCACCGCGCCTGGCCTGATGTTCGCGCCGGTCGACGCCCTGGCCGTCAGCCAGACCGCCTACCACATCGCAGCCGGCCCCCTGGGCAACGCCATCACCCAGTTCGGCGTACAGGCGGGGGTGACCATTTCGTTCGACACCGAGCAGACCCGGCATCTCTCCACCCCCGGGCTCGACGGCAGCTACAGCGTCGAGGAAGGCCTGCTGCGCCTGCTTGGCAGCAGCGGGCTGCAAGCCCAGCGCCAGGGCAATGGCGGCTATGTGCTGATCCCGGCTGACAATGGCCCCGCGATGGAGCTGGGGCCGTTGACCATCGACGCCAACCGCCTCGACGCCACCAGCGAGGGCACCCAGTCCTATGCAGCGCGGGCGGTGACCATCGGCAAAGGCGTGCACACCCTTAAGGAGACGCCGCAGTCGGTCACCGTCATGACCCGCAAGATGCTCGACGACCAGAACCTCAACACCCTGGAACAGGTGCTCGACAAGACCCCCGGCATCACCGTCTACGACTCGCCCATGGGCGGCAAGTACTTCTACTCGCGCGGTTTCAACCTCGACGGCCAGTACCAGTACGACGGCGTACCGCTGGACGTGGGTGGCAACTATGTGCAGGCCAACAGCTTCTCCAGCGACATGGCCTTCTACGACCGGGTCGAGATCCTCAAGGGCGCGGCCGGCATGATGAAAGGTTCCGGCTCATCGGCAGGCGGCGTCAACTTTGTGCGCAAACGTGGCCAGGACAAGGCCCAGACCACGCTGACCCTGTCCGCCGGCACCTGGGACAACTACCGCGGCCAGGTGGACGTGGGCGGCCCGCTGAACGAATCGGGTACCGTGCGCGGCCGCGCCGTGGCCACCCTGCAGGATCGCCAGTACTTCTACGACAATGCCAAGCGCCAGGACCAGGTGCTGTACGGCGCCCTGGACTGGGACGTGACGCCTGACACCACCCTGGGCGTCGGCCTGGCCTATGAAGACATCGATGCCTCGCCCTGCTACCACGGCCTGCCCCGCTATGCTGATGGCAGCGACCTGAAGCTGTCGCGCTCCACCTGCCTGGGCGCCAGCTGGAACGACCAGCAAAGCCAGCGCACCACCGGTTTCGCCGACCTCAAGCACCGCTTCAACGACGACTGGAGCCTGAACTTCGCCTCGGTCTACACCCACAACAACCAGAATATCGAGTACGGCTACGCCGAGGGCGCGGTACCGGTCGGTGCCGGCAGCGCCGCGATCGGCCGCTACGCCGGGCGATTCGACTACGACCAGGACGACTACGGCTTCGATAGCTACCTCGACGGCAAGTTCGAGGCATTCGGTCTCGAGCACGAGTTGATCGTCGGCGCCAACGCCAGCCGCCAGAAGACCCACGATTACTTCGCGCTGATGCCGCTCAACGGTACCCAGAACCCCTTCGACCCGTCACCGGCCTTCCCACACCCCTCCAAGGACGAGTTTCTGGCCAACCCCAGCCGTGGCGGCAGCGAACCCACCGACTCAACCACCACCCAGTACGGCACCTACGCCACCCTGCGCCTGAAACTGGCCGAGCCGCTGACCCTGGTGCTCGGCACGCGGGTGAGCTGGTACCGCAACAAAAGCGATTCCTACACCCAGGCCTGGGACTACTGGGTGCACAACCGCAGCCAGGAGAACGGCCAGGTCACGCCCTTCGCCGCAGTGCTCTATGACCTCAACGATGAATGGACCGCCTACGCCAGCTACGCCGATATCTTCCAGCCGCAGAGCAACCTGGTGAACGCCCAGGGCCAGGCCCTGCAACCGAAGACCGGCGCCAACTACGAGCTGGGCATCAAGGGTGAACTGTTCGGCGGCGCGCTCAACACTACCTTCAACCTGTTCCGCACCATCGAGGAGCACCGCGCCGAAACCGACTTCGTCGACACCTGCAAGGGCTCGGGCGACCAGTACTGCTACACCGACAGCGGCAAGGTGCGCGCCCAGGGCTTCGAAGCCGAGGTCAGCGGCTCGCCCATCGAGCGCCTGCAACTGCTGGCGGGCTACACCTACACCCAGACCAAGTACCTGAACACCATCAACCAGACCGAGCCGACCGAGCTCAACTTCACGTCCAGCTTCATCCCGCGACACATGCTCAAGGTCTGGGGCGACTACCAGCTCGCCGGCGCGCTCGACCGCTGGACCGTGGGTGCCGGGGTATCCAGCCAGAGCGAGAACTTCCGCCGCCAGGGCAACCTGAGCATCGAGCAAGCGGGCTACACGCTGTGGAGCGGCCGCGTGCAGTACCGCCTGGACGAACACTGGAGCCTGGCGCTGAACGGCAACAACCTGCTGGACAAGCGCTATTACTCGACTGTGGGGGCCACTGGCTGGGGCAACTACTACGGCGAGCCGCGCAACTTCATGGTGACGCTCAAGGGGAGTTTCTGATGGGGGCTGGGATGTAAGCGCCGGGCCTTTCCAGGTGTTCGCCACGAAGGCTTCTGCGCCTGTTAGATCGAGCGCCGCCCGCGCGGCGCATCGCGGATGAATCCGCTCCTACATTTTTTGCAACGTACCGAACCTGTCAGGCCATGGTTGCCAGCCTTGGCGCAGGTCTTGAGATGAGTGGGGCGGCAGCAATGCCCACAGAAAAACCGCGTCGAGCACATAAGGCTCACAACCATGGCCTATCAGGCATGGCCACGTTGCAACAGATGTAGGAGCGGATTCATCCGCGATGCGCCGCGCGGGCGGCGCTCGATCTCATAGGCGCTGCAAGGGTTGCGGCGAACACATGGGGTCCCTCACTCGGTCAATAGCCCTCGCACCCAAAGACCTTGAGAGGGCTGTCCACAAACGCGCCACCGATTCATCACCCACGCTCTGCTCAAGCTTTGAGGAAAGCGCAACAGCGCTGGCAAACCGCGCCGGTTGATCGAGCATGACGAAATGAAAACTGTCATCAATGCGGGTGAGATGGATGTTTCACCATCCCCATGTGCGCATCATCCATCAATGCCTTGGCCATATCGCTCAGGTAATGCGAGGCCCAGACCAGCACCGGTTCGTTGTCCATCACACCGATGAAGGAAGCGCGGCGGGCGCTGTCGAGCAATACGGAAGCCTGCTCCATGGCGTGGTTCGCACAGTTGCCGGGCTCTACGCGGAACAACCGCGTACCTTTGGTTGCGCCTTCCAGGCAGGTGCAAGCGCCCACGGTCCAGCCAAGCTGGCCGTGGTCTGCAGGGGTTTCGTTGTCCATTTGCGAAATCCTCGGGTGTCTTTGATGTAGCGGGTTCGAAGACCGGGTTGCGCGCCGACTGGTTATGCATCAAATGCGTGGGAGCGGGCTTGCCCCGCGATGAGGCAAGCCCAGGTGATGACGGGAATCGCATCAGCTGTTTCACTGATCCGGGCGCCCACTCTCACCAATCCGTGGCGGCTCTGTCAGTGCAGAGTGTATGACGGCGGTCGCGTACTCATGTGGAGCTGGGCAAGTGCCGACTCCAGCAATGTGCGGGTGGCGTCAAGCTCGTGCATCATCGTCAGCATCACCAGGGTGGCCGGTGATTTCGGCAGGTGATTGAACGATTGATGGGCGACGGCCAGCGCGCACATAACGTACTCGGTGGCCTGGACCAGGGTGTCTTCAAGGAGATGGGGGGATTCGGAGGACGGTGGTGGATCCGGGACGATCTTCAACATGACTTCATACTCGACGTTCATGAATGATCAACCAGACACCCATTCACCTGCAGGAGGATGGGTGGCGGCTACGTGCGGGTCTGCAAGTCCGGGGAACATCGAGCGATAACCCGGCCGGCCCGAGGGCCAACCACACGTAGCCACCATTGAGCACAACCACTGGAAAACGCCAGCGACTCGAAGATGAGTACAGTTCGATGTTCAGACGGGCTTGCAGGCCCGGCCGTTGATTTGGCAACGACCCAGCGAGACTAGCCGCCACTTCGAGGGCGCAACAGTGGCCGAAGCATGCTTCGGAAACGGACTACTCGAAATAGGGAAAATCTTATTCATACCTGTAGGACGCGATACGAACTTGCTCCCTACCCCATTACCCAGCTATCCGAGAGATAGTTTGCATCTACCCCATCGCTAGTAGAACATCCCCTCTTTTGCACGAATGGACACGCGCATGAAGTTCGAGAGGACCACTCAGTACAGAACCGATGAAGGGATCGTCTTCAATCTCTCGCAAATTACCCTTATGGAAAGTGACCGAGGCCGCCTGCGCGAGTTGCACTTTGGTGAGGCAAAACGCGCCCACTACCAAGTCAACAACTTGGTCGTGGATCTGTATGATCGGATGCAGGCCCGAAACCTGCCCTGCCTGCTGACAGTCCGCATTTCCAACCCCCTGACCCGGCAGCAAGCCGATACCATCAACACCCTGCGCGGCAACGTCGCCAAAGGAATTGCTGCAGCCTCAGGTGCTGCTGCCGGAAAGGTGGGCGCTTTGGGTGGGCCAATAATTGGCTGGACTTCCGGTGCAGTGGTGACGACAGGAATGAACTGGTACCTCAAAGGGGCCTTGCCTAACCTGCATGCAGGCGACGTACTCGTCAGCATCGAGGGAGAGGTTCATGGCGGGATTGGCCCGCAACGTTCTGGCGTGACGTTGGTCATCAAGGTCTGAGGAGCGACACATGCCTTACATCATGCAAGCTGCCATCCTTCTGGTACTGGGCGCACTACTCGTTCAGTTTCTGAGACCCTCCCCCTTACGCAAGTGGCTGGGCGTGGCGCTGTTAGCCGCGGGCTTGGTCGGCATCTTCAAAGTCGACCAGCAACAGGTGTTGGGCTTTGACCTGGAACTGCTGGCGCTGCTGGCTGTGCCGCTAGGCGTGGTGCTGTTCCTGACGCGGCGGCGATTCTCGGATATGGACTGATAGCCATTCCAAACTCTGGCGAGGAAAAATCCGCCCCCTTTTACTCAGGGGGCGTTTCTGACGGGCGCAAGTCGGGGCGGCCCTGCGCGCGCCTCCCCTGTCTGTGTCACACCTTCTTCACCATTCCCATATGCGCATCATCCATCAATGCCTTGGCCATATCGCTCAGGTAGTGCGATGCCCAGACCAGCACCGGTTCGTTGTCCATCACACCGATGAAGGAAGCCCGGCGGGCGCTGTCGAGCAGCACGGAAGCCTGCTCCATGGCGTAGTTCGCACAGTTACCAGACTCTACGCGGAACAGCCGCGTACCTTTGGTGGCGCCTTCCAGGCAGGTGCGGGGCGTCTTTAAGGAGAAGGAATTCGGCGGACAGTGAAAGATGGCAGCTACGTGCAGGCCTGCAAGACCGGGGCATTACGAGGCGAAAACCCGGCTGACCAAAAGGGTACCCGCACGCAGCCACCAAAAAGCGAGACCCACGACTCAACGCCGAGGCTCATGGTGAGCACCATCGTAATACCGCGCAGGCTTGCAGACCCGGCCGTTGATACGACCCAGCGAGACTAGCCGCCACTTCGGGGGCGCAACAGTGGTCAAAGCATGCTTCGGAAACGGACTACTCGAAATAGGGAAAATCTTATTCATGCCTGTAGGACGGGCTATGATCGTGCTCCCCTACCCCATTACTATTGCGGCAGTTTCGCGATCACCTTGATCTCGAAGTCGAAGCCGGACAGCCAGGTCACGCCGATAGCGGTCACCGTGGGATAAGGCGCTTCGCCCCAATACTCGGCTGCCACCTCCCAGATGGCTTCGAATTTCGAGTCGGGGTCGACCATGAAGATGGTCGTATCAACCACATCCTCGAAACTACCGCCCGCCTCGGCCAGGATCGCGTTGAGGTTGGCAAAGGCCAGGCGAACCTGCGCCGCGAGGTCAGGCTCGGCCGAACCATCCTTGCGGCTGCCGACCTGACCGGATACGAACAGAAAACCATTGGAGCGAATCGCCGGCGAGTAGCGGTGCAACTCGTACAAAGCATGGCGATCTGGCGGGAAAACGACATCACGTTTGCTGGACATGGCCTACCTCGTTCTGGGCCCTAGCGGCCCGGTGTTTACGGTGAGGCCACTATAAAAAGGCCACTTGCCTGGATAAACGGGCAGCTCTGGCCAGGACTGTTTGTATACTCCAAACAATCCAGGTGCGAACGAGGCGTGGAATGGACCGATTCGATGCAATGCAGGCGTTTGCCCGGGTGGTGGAAACCGGCAGTTTCACCAAGGCGGCCGCTACCCTGCACATGAGCAAGACCACCGTGACGCAGCTCATTCAGCAGCTGGAAGCAAGGCTGCGCGTGCGCCTGCTCAACCGCACCACGCGCAAGGTCAATGTCACCGCCGACGGCGCGGCCTACTACGAACGTGTAGTCCGGTTACTGGCAGACATGGACGACGCCGAGACCAGCTTGTCCAGCGCGTCGATGGCGCCGCGCGGTCGGCTGCGGGTGGATGTACCCAGCCCGCTGGCGCGAATGCTGCTCATACCCGCCTTGCCGGAGTTCTTTGCACGTTATCCGGAAATCCAGCTGACGGTGGGCGTGAGCGATCGCATCGTCGACATCATCGGTGAAAACATTGACTGCGTGGTGCGTGGCGGCGAGATCACCGACCAGTCCTTGGTGGCAAGGCATGTGGGCGATCTGAAACTCGGCATCTATGCCACGCCCGGCTATCTGCAGCGCTTCGGGACGCCGGTTCACCCCCTTGAGTTGGAGGAAGGCCAGCACAAAACCGTTGGCTTTCTCTGGTTTCGTACAGGCAAAACCTTGCCCTATGCGATGCACCGAGGTGATGAACGCTTGGAGGTCCAGGCGCGCCCGCAACTGACAGTCGATGACGGCAATGCGTACCTTGCCGCCGGCCTGGCTGGCCTCGGGATGCTCTGGCTACCGCAGTACATGGCCAAACCGCACCTGATCAGCGGCGAACTGCTGCCGCTGTTCGAAGACTGGCACATGTCGCCGATGCCGATGTACCTGGCCTTCCCGCCGAATCGCCATGTCAGCGCCAAGGTGCGAGTGTTTATCGACTGGATAACCGAATTGATGGCCGAGCATGCGCCGGTGATTGGCTGAACCAGGTGCAAGGCCGCTCCAGGCTCCTACTCTCGTCCCTCAAATCGTCGCCTGCTCAGGAACAGCCCTATGCCAAGCGGCACTGCAAGGGCAGACATCAATCCCAGGTCAAAGCCCTGCAGACGAGTCTGGCTCAGCGCAACGCAACCAATCAGTCCAGCAATGACCAATGCAACGCCTAGCCACTTGCGCAGCAGGTATGGCTTCATGAACCGTTCAAATAGAAAAGCCAGTGCAACGAAGATGACTGCCTGGGTAATTTCGGACATGTGCGTCGCCTCTCAAGCCCTGATGATCAGTGATTCGGCAGTGCGCTGCGGGCCAATCCCACCACTCACCTGAGCCTGAATGCTCACGACTACGTCGCCAGCATGGTAAGTGGGTAAGACGTCATTAACGTAAGAGCGCACGCCCATACCTACAGCAGTACCTGCCGCCATCCCTGCTACTGGCCCGGCCAGATTGCCCACAGCACGGGCAGCCCCGCCGAAGGCGGAGAGCGCCAGGTTAGCAATGCTGGTGCGCTGGGTATTGAGGGTGTCTGCTTGTTGACGGGTCAGCGGTTTGGAAATACCGACCATCATCACGCAGGGCAGGTTTTTGGCCTGCATCTTGTCGTAAACCTCTACGACTTTACTATTGACTTGGTAATGGGCGTGCTTTGCTTCGCCAAAATGCAGCTCGCACAAACGACCGCGGTCACTCTCGGTGAGGGTGATCTGCGAGACGTTGAACACGATCCCGTGGTGGCCCATGTACTGGAATGTCGCTTCAAAGTTCACTTAACGCATCCTTACGAAACAGCCAGAGTTTCTGAACAGCTGGGTATCCATATGCAGCTGAAAGTTGACACGATCCCTTTAGGAGTGGGCTTGTGCCGCGAAATGGCTGCATAGCAAGAAGCCGAACTCATGCATCGGGAAAGATCTTGAGCGTGATGAAACTCTCTGGTTACGCTGATCGGACCGCAACCCATCGCTTCCAGGCGAAGAGGTGGCGGCTATGTACGGGTCTGCAAGACCGGGGCAACCAGAGTAAGCCCGGCTGACCCGAAGGCCACCCGCACGCAGCCACCATGACGCACAGCCAATGGCTTGAGACCAATGGCAAAAGGGTGGTGCTGATCTAGTTGTCCCGCTCGGGCTTGCAGACCCGGTCGCTACTTTTTTGTAGCGACCCAGCGAGACTAGACCTCGGTTGGATGGCGTAAAAGCGGGTAAAGCATGCTTCGGAAACGGACTACTCGAAATAGGGAAAATCTTATTCATGCCTGTAGGACACGCAATGAACTTGCTCCCCTACCCCATTACCTAGCTATCCAAAAAACAGTCTGCATCCCCCAGCGCGATAGAACCAAGTAGTACAAAAGTTATTCAAGATGATCCAGACGGAGCAGTTGCACCGCCTCTATTACGGTAGTTTCGCGATCACCTTGATCTCAAAGTCGAAGCCGGACAACCAGGTCACGCCGATAGCGGCCACCGTGGCGTGCCTTGCCGCCGACCTGGCTGGCTGGCCTCGGGATGCTCTGGCTACCGCAGTACATGGCCGAACCGCACCTGATCAGCGGCGAACTGCTGCCGCTGTTTGAAGACTGCCACATGTCGCCGATGCCAATGTATTTAGCCTTCCCGCCGAATCGCCATGTCAGCGCCAAGGTGCGGGTGTTTATCGACTGGATAATCGAATTGATGGCCGCTGACCGCAATAGGCCAGAAGCAGTCACATGCGAATGACACCTGTAGAATTACAGCGGTCGAATCACTTTACAGGTATTCCACCAACAAAAAACGGAATTCGCTGAATTTCCATCTCATTCATTTCTCGCCAATCGCCACGCAAAATACCGTACTCAAGTTCGGCGCTTTCCATGGCATCTTCTAATCCAAGCATCAAGTGGTCGCCTTCAATCTGGAGCTCTTCGTAGTCTTCAAAGCGAATCTCCAGATATACCGGGTCATCGCCTTCGACTTCTAGGCCAAAAAGCACGAGCGAGGTTACGCCCGGCCGAAATTCGTTGAGTTTCCTTACATTCGCAAAAAAGTAATTCGTAGGTTTGGGCATGATGTCGGTCGCCTCATCTATTCATACAACTGCTCTAGATCGATTTGAGTCGGCCACAACTGGCAGCTTCCGGCCGAGAACTACACATCTTGCTGGAAAGACCAAGCTTGCAGAGGCGACAGGCCATTGGTACGTTCGCGGCCGTCTACTGATGGGAGCCTGACATGGAAACCGATTTCTCGTTGCAGATCGAACGCGCCGCTTATGAGGAGTTCGTCCGGCTTTGGAGTCAAGGGAGCTTTGAGCATCAGCGACTGGGCCAAGCGTTCTACAACCACTTCAACCTACACAAGCTCGCCGATCAGGCTTCATTACGCAGCCTTTACGAAGCAGATGGTAAGAAAGCTTTGAGGTTGATTCTAATACTTTTTCACCTTCATTGAGTGGCCGCTTCCGCCCCATAGCTGCCCTTGGCAGAGGGCAGATAACAGCCAGAACCGGTCGACACAAACCAACCCGGTACAGATAATCAAAATCTCACAGGGATGCCCGGGAACGAATGTCATGGACAGTCTTGCGACGCTTGTCACTGATCGGCTGGTTCTCACCCCCCTCCAGTTAGAGGATTCGCCCATCATTCAGGAGCTGTTCCCCTGCTGGGAGGTGGTTCGCTACCTGGATCGTCGTGTCCCATGGCCGTATCCAGAAGACGGGGCGCTGATCTATGTCCGAGATATCGCCCTGCCTGCCATGGCAGCAGGTCGGGAATGGCACTGGATGATCCGCATGCGCGATGATGCCAGCTGCACCCTGGGTAGCATCAGTTTGTATGATCAGCCTGGAAACAACAGAGGCTTTTGGCTCGCCCCACAGTGGTGGGGAAAGGGCTACATGCGCGAGGCATGCCGGATCATCAATGCCTATTGGTTCGAGACACTGTTGCGTCCGGTCATGCAGGTTCCCAAAGCGGTTGCCAACGACGCATCTCGCAGGGTCTCGAAACATGAGGGTATGCGCTTGGTAGACGTGCGGGCAGGAAATTTCGTATCTGGACGGATGGAGGTCGAAGTATGGGAGATGACTCGTGCTGACTGGTTGGAAAGCTCGACTGCCAGTCGCTAGTTCTTTACGTCAGCGGTTGAAGCGCAGGCAGCCGCCCCCGCACCGAGGGGCGGCGTTGGCTTGCCTTTTTGGCTCTACCCGCGCAGTGCGGCGGGCAGATCAGCAAGGGAACAGCTTGCCCAGACAGCTGAGTTTTTTCTTGTAGGAACGTCGGGCTTGCAGCGCCTCTTCCAGAGTCACCGCGACGAAGCGGGCCTTCTGGTTGGGTTGCATCTGGCCGACCAGATCGAGGTCGGCGCTGATCACCGTGCCGATCATTGCGTAGCCGCCACCGGACACTGCATCGCGGTGCAGAATGATGGGCTCGAGCCCTGCCGGCACCTGGATAGAGCCGATCGGGTAGCAGCTGTCGACGATGTTCGAAGGATCGGAGCCGGCGCCGAACGGCTGCTCGCGAGGCTGGAAGCTCAGCGGGCTGCCACCCTTGAAGCGATAGCCGATGCGATCTGCCTCCGAGCCGACGGTCCAGGCTTCGGCGAAAAAGCTGTCCGCCGCCGCCAGGGTCAAGCGATCGTAGTACAGCCCCGGCACCACCCGCAGGGTGACCTCCCCTCCCAGCGACTGTCGCAACGCCATGGGCAGACTCGCCCCGACACGCCCCTTGCCGCTGGCGGCGCCTATCGGCAGTTCATCGCCAATCACCAGCCTGCGCCCCTGAAAACCACCCAGCGCCCCCAGCGCGTAGGTGGAACGACTGCCGAGTACCACCGGTACATCGATACCGCCGGCCACCGCCAGATAAGCCCGCGCGCCAGCCTTGGGAAAATCGAAACGCAGCACTTGTCCGGCCTTCACTTCGAAGGCGGTGTCCAGATGCATGTCCACGCCATCGACTTTCGGCGTCATCTGCGCACCACATACCGCCACCAGGGCGTCCTGCTGAAACTCCAGCTCCGGCCCCAGCAAGGTGCACTCCAGCGCCGCCGAATTGGCCGGATTGCCCACCAACTGGTTGGCCGCGCTCAGGGCGTACTGATCCAGCGCCCCGGAAGGTGGTATCCCCAGATGGTAGTAGCCCTCGCGGCCGAGGTCCTGCACTGAGGTGGCCAGGCCTGGTTTGAGTACCTTGATCATGCCAGCACCTCCTGCAGCGACTTGGGATAGCCGATCGGGTCGGCGAGGAACGCATCGAGCGAAAACTCCACCGGACGGATGCGCAGATCGAAGCGCCCGGCTTCGACCTCGGCCACGGCGTGGTCATAGGCATCGCGGTCCATCGACTTGAACTGCACGATGTCGCCGGGACGGAAGAACACCATGTGTTCCTTGAGGTACCCCAGGTTCTGCTGCGGGTCGTAGATCGGTGCCGGAGTGACGCCAAACATCTGGTAGCCACCGGCGCCACGCACCGAGTAGATGCAACCGAAGCAGCCGCCATGGCCCAGGGTCAATTTCGGCGTGTCGGTACGGGGTCGCAGGTACTTGGGTACCTGCAACTGGCGTTCGCGCTCGACCATCTGGAACATGAACGGCAGGCCCGCCACGAAGCCCACCATCGAAACGAACCACGGCGCGCCACTGTGGGCGGCGATGAACGCCTCGACGTCGGCCAAGCCGTTGATGCGCGCGGCGTATTCCAGGTCCGTGGCGTTCGGGTCCTGGTGGCGGTCGCGAAAGCGCATCAGGGTTTCGTGGGTCCACGGATCGTTGTAGAGCACCGGGATTTCGATTATCCGGGTGTGCAGGGTGCGCTCGGCCACGGCCTCGGCTTCGGCGCCCTTCACCGCTTCGAGCAGATCGGCCGGGGCGATGCGGTCCGGATCGAAACGGATCTGGAACGAGGCGTTGGCCAGGCACACGTCGAGCACACCATCGAGGGCCAAGCGCTCCACCGCACGGGTGACGGCCATGCCCTTGAAGAAGGCTTCAAGAGACATGCTGTCGCTGACTTCGGCAAACAGATGTTCGTCGGCGCCAAAGCTGTAGCGAATCGGACTGCTCATGCTGCACCTCCGCTGCGGCGCTCGGCCAGCCAGGTTTCCAAAGTGCCGGTGTGGAAATCGGCGGTGTGCAGCCAGGGTTGCTCCAGCAACTCGCCGTGCAGAGACAAGGTGCTGGCCATGCCCGTGAGCGTGGTCTGCTCCACGGCCAGTCGCGCGCGGGCCAGGGCCTCGGCGCGATCGCTGCCATGGACGATCAGCTTGGCCAGCAGCGAGTCATAGTATGGCGGTACCCGGTAGCCTTCATACAGATGGCTGTCGACGCGCACGCCCTCGCCTTCCGGCCAGTTCAGCGCTTGCACAAGACCCGGGCTTGGGAAGAAATCCCGCGCCGGGTCTTCGGCATTCAGGCGCATTTGCAGGGCCGCGCCGTTGAGCCGGATATCGCTTTGCTTGAGGCCCAGCGGTTCGCCGCCGGCGATGCGCAACATGGCCTGAACCAGATCGATGCCGGTGATCAGCTCGCTGACCGGGTGTTCCACCTGGATCCGCGTGTTCATCTCGATGAAGAAAAACTCTCCGGTGGCGTCGTCGTACAGATACTCAAGGGTGCCCGCGCCCTGATAGCCCAGGGCCTCGGTCAGGCGCACGGCACTCGCGCAGAGGGTCTCGCGCTGCTGCGCATCGAGGACCGGCGACGGCGCTTCTTCGAAGATCTTCTGCCGGCGGCGTTGCAGCGAACATTCCCGTTCGAACAGGTGCACCGCATGCTTGCCATCGCCCAGCACCTGCACTTCGATGTGCCGGGCCTTGCCAATAAAGCGCTCCAGATACACCGCGCCATTGCCAAAGGCGGCCTGGGCTTCGCGCTGGGAACGGGGGAATTCTTCGCGCAATTGTTGCAGGTTTTCCGCCAGACGAATGCCGCGTCCGCCACCTCCGGCCGAGGCCTTGATCAGCAGTGGGAAACCGACGGATTCGGCGGCTTTGAGCGCCGACTCCACATCGAACAGTTCATCCGGGGAGCCGGGCACCACCGGCACACCCGCGGCTTGCGCAGTGCGCCGGGCTTCGGCCTTGTCGCCCATGCGCCGGATGGTCTCGGGGCTTGGGCCGACGAAAATCGCCCCGGCGGCTTGCACCGCTTCGGCAAATTCGGCGTTCTCCGAGAGAAAGCCGTAGCCTGGGTGCACCGCGTTGGCGCCGGTGGCCTTCAGGGCACCGAGCAGCGCTTCGACATTGAGGTAGCTCTTGTCGGCGCGGGCCGGGCCGAGGATGTGCACTTCGTCGGCCATGCGTGCGGCCTGGGAATCGACGTCTGCTTCGCTGCACGCCGCCACAGTGGGAATCCCCAGCGCTTGCGCGGCGCGGATGATCCGCACGGCAATCTCGCCGCGGTTGGCGATCAGCAATTTACCAATGCCTTGAGTCATGGTCGTGCCCTCACGCGTCTTCGAGTGTGGCGATGACCTGACCCGGCTCAACCGGATCACCGTCTTCGACCAGAAACGCGTCCAGACGCCCTGCCGTGCCGGCGGTCAGTTCGGAAAACTGCTTCATGACCTCGATCAGGCCGATCACCGTGTCGGCGCTGACCTGGGCACCCGCCTCGACGTAGTTCGGCGAGTCCGGGGTGGCCTTGCGGTAGAAAGTCCCCGGCAACGGGGTGATGACTGTGTGCTGCGCCATGTCTGTTCCTCTTGGAATAGTTGTAGAAAGGCAGGCAAAAAATCTGTGTGTCGAGTAAGCCCTGGCGTCTGCGTGCCAGGTGACTTCGGTTGCGTTATCGCGGAGCGCGCACCTGGATCCCTGCGCCATCGAGCGCATTACGGGTAGCCTCGACCAGTGCCAGGGCACCGGGTGTATCGCTGTGCAAGCAAATGGAGTCGAATTCGATCGCCAGGTCTTCACCCTCCACCGTGCGCACCACGCCCTCCTGGCAGGCACGCAGTACCCGCGCAGCTACTTGCGCGGGGTCGTAGGCACGCACGTTGCGGGTGAAGACGATGGAGCCGCTGAGGTCGTATTCGCGGTCGGCGTAGAACTCGCGGATCACCGGTTGGCCCAGCTCCGTGGCGATACGCCAGATCGCCGAGTCGGGCATGCAATACAGCAGCAGCTCGGGCTCCAGGCGCTGCAGGTTTTCCACCAGCAAACGCGCCGCTTCCTCGTCCCGGGCCAGGTGCATGTACAGCGCGCCGTGGGGTTTGATGTGTTGCAGGGCTACGCCTTGAACCCGGGCGAGTTCACGCAGGGCGCCCAGCTGATAGAGCATGTCGTCCACCAGCTCCTGGGCCGGTGCATTGATGTGACGGCGGCCGAACCCGACCAGGTCGCGAAAGCCCGGATGGGCACCGACGGCCACGCCCAGGCGCTTGGCCTGCTCGACAGTGCGACGCATGGTGCCGGGGTCGCCGGCATGGAAACCGGTGGCGATGTTGGCCGAGCTGATGAAGCCCATCAGTTCGTTGTCGACTCCGTCGCCGATAGTCCACGGACCGAAGCCTTCGCCCATGTCCGAATTGAAATCTACTGCCTGCATGACACTCGCTCCTGACGCTTGTGACTTCATGCAGAGCACGTTAAATTCCAACCACCCCCTTGGGAAGATCTATTATCAGAGGGGCTATCTTCTGAAAATCAGATACCTCATCAAGCGGAGTGTTCATGTCACTGACCCTGCGCCAGGTTCGCTATTTCGTCGCCACGGCCGAGATCGGGCAAATCTCCCAAGCTGCGATTCACTTGAATATTTCCCAGTCGGCGGTGACCACGGCGATCAAGGAACTGGAGGGCATGCTCGGCACGCTGCTGTTCCAGCGCTCGGCCCAGGGCATGAGCCTGACCGATGCCGGACGGCACTTTCTCAATCGGGCCTACGTGATCTTGCGCAGCGTCGACGACGCCCTTAACAGCCCACTGCCGGACGTTCGTGCCACCGGCCTGTTGCGGATAGCGGCCAGTTACACGGTGATCGGCTACTTCCTGCCGCACCATCTGCAACGCCTGGAGCACTGGCACCCGGACGTGGCCATCGAAGTGCACGAACGGGAGCGCCAGGCCATCGAGCATGGCCTGCTGGAAGGCGAATTCGACATGGCGGTGGTGCTGACCTCGAACCTGACCCACCCGGACATCGTCTCGAAAACCCTGTTCAATTCCGAGCGCCGGCTGTGGCTGCCCAGCCATCACCCGCTGTGCGAACACTCGGCCGTGAGCCTTGCCGACGTCACACACGAGCCCTTCATCCTGCTGACCGTCGACGAAGCCGAACAAAGCGCCATGCGCTACTGGGAACATGCCCGACAGCAGCCCAACGTGCGAATCCGCACCAGCTCCGTGGAAGCGGTGCGCAGCATGGTGGCCAACGGCAGCGGCGTGGCGATCCTCTCCGACCTGGTACACCGCCCCTGGTCGCTGGAGGGTAAACGCATCGAAACCGTGACCATCACCGACAAGGTCACCCCCATGAGCGTCGGCCTGGCCTGGCATCGCGAGCGGGAATTCAGCCCGGCGATGCACGCGTTCCACAATTACTTCCACGATGCATTCCTGGCGCCGCAGCAACTTTCCGCACGGCGCTGAAAGCAAGCAAATGCCCCTGATCCATCAGGCCAGTCATGCACTGCGCCCTTGTGCATTCTTGTCGATACTCCATTAGTCTCATATGATACTAAGTCTCATTTGCACCAGTTCTGTGGCAGCTCATGGCATCCATCGATACCGCTCAGCTCACTGCTCTCTACCAACAGCAACACCGCTGGTTGCGTAGCTGGCTTTATCGGCAATTGAGCTGCTCACACCGCGCTGCTGACTTGATGCAGGACACCTTCATGCGTCTGTTGGCCAGCAACGAGGCGCTGGAAATCCGCCAGCCTCGGCCTTTTCTGGCCAAGGTGGCACGCAGTGTCCTGTCCAACCACTACCGCCGCGCACGCCTGGAAAAAGCCTATCTGGAGGCGCTGCAGACCGAGGACCAAAGCGTACTGCCGGATCTGGCGACCCAATTGATTCTTTTCGAGACGCTGGTACGACTCGACGAAGCGCTGTGCGAACTGGATATCGCCGTCAAGAAGGCTTTTCTCTGGTCGCAACTCGATGGGCTCAGCCACGCAGAAATTGCCGAGCGGCTGGGTATTTCAATCGCTACCGTCAAGCGCCATATCATCAAGGCGGGGGCGCGATGCATGCTGGTGACGGAATCGCTGCAATGACTATCCCCGCAAACGCCTTTGGCCAAGAACCCTCGCTATCGCCGAAGATGTGTGAGGAAGCCATGGAATGGTGGCTCGATATGCAGGAGGCCCATTTCGATTCACCCGCACAGGCCGCTTTCATGGCGTGGCGTGGTGAACACCCCTTGCATGAGCTGGCCTGGGAAAAAGCCTTGGCGCTGGGGGCGCAGCTCGACTCATTGCGCACCCAAGGTGATCCAGGCCTCGCCCGACAGGCCCTGTTGCTCCCCTCCCAGGAAGGGCTGAGCAGGCGTCGGGCAATAAAGGGCCTGGCCTTGCTGCTGGCTGCAGGTACCGGTGCCTGGTTGAGTCGAGATAGCGAGTTGGTGTCGCGCATGAGTGCCGACTACACCACGGGTGTGGGCGAGCAGCGACGTGTTGCGCTGGCCTCGGATCTGTCGCTTGAACTCAATACCCGTAGTGCGATCAATGCTCGCGCGACTGACCAGCGCTGGCACCTGCGATTACTCAGCGGCGAGGTTCTGATCAACACTGCC
The DNA here is from genome assembly GCF_001007005.1 of Pseudomonas sp. CCOS 191. Classification (NCBI taxonomy): domain Bacteria; kingdom Pseudomonadati; phylum Pseudomonadota; class Gammaproteobacteria; order Pseudomonadales; family Pseudomonadaceae; genus Pseudomonas; species Pseudomonas sp. CCOS 191. Next base: position 2,513,896 of record NZ_LN847264.1, on the reverse strand, counting down.
TTGAACCCGGCGCTGTTTATCGAAACCGCTCAGGTTCGGGCGCAGGCGTCCTCGGCGCGTTTCACGATGCGGCAGTTTGACAATGGCTCGACCCAGTTGGCGGTCTATCGTGGCTCGCTTGACGTCCTGCCGACTCAAGCCAGCTCCTGGACTACCCTGCAAGCCGGACAGCTGGCGCGTTTCGGGCCGCTCGGGATGCTCGACCAGGGGGCAATGCAAGCATCCACTCCCGCTTGGGCCGAAGGCATGATCGTCGCCAACGGCCAGCCGCTTCAGGCGTTCCTCAATGAACTTGGCCGGTATCGTCATGGGCATCTGGGGTGCGACGCCGCCTTGGCCAACCTGCGTGTATGGGGCACCTACCCGCTGGCAGACAGTGATCGAATCATCGATGCCGTCGCCCAGACACTGAAACTGGATGTACAGCGTTTCACTCGCCTGTGGATCAACTTGCGTCCCCTGCCCGCTAACGTTTGAGTTTTTTCGTCCTCGATGAGCCGTTTTGATTTCTGGCGAGACTCATAGGCCATACATCAAAAATCATCGGGAAACTTCACATGCATCACCGCAGTATTTCCTCCTACTACGTAACCTCGCTCGCCACTACCGCAGCGGTTCTGCTCGCCACTTCAGCGCCAGCCTGGGCAGCCGCCGATAGCCACGTGCAGCACTACGAAATTGCCCCGGCGCCACTGGGCGCTGCGCTCAATCAACTGGGCCAGCAAGCCCACTTGTTGTTGTCGTTTCCCAATGAGTTGATTGCCGGGCAAAACAGCCAGGGCTTGAATGGTGATTACACGGTCGACGGCGCTTTACAGGCGCTACTCGAGGGCAGCCAACTCATTGCGGTTCGCCAGCCGGATGGGCGATACACCCTCCTGCGCGCACCAGCCTCTGCCGCCCTGGAGCTTCAGAGCATTTCCATTTCGGGCAAGGCTCCCGGGTCGACTACAGAAGGTACCGGGCTCTATACCACCTACTCATCCAGCAGCTCGACCCGTCTGAACCTGACCCCCAAGGAAACCCCGCAGTCGCTGACCGTGATGACCCGCCAGCGCCTGGATGACCAGCGCCTGACCAATCTCAGCGATACCCTCGATGCCACGCCGGGCATCATCGTGTTGCGCGACGGACAGGGTGCCGAATCCGACGGTTACTTCTCGCGTGGCTTCGAGATTCAGAACTTTGAAATCGATGGTGTGCCCACCGTCAAGCGCATGGACAATTACACCCAGAGCATGGCCATGTATGACCGTGTGGAGGTAGTGCGCGGTGCTACCGGCCTGATCAGCGGCCTGGGCAGCCCTTCAGCGACGATCAACCTGATCCGCAAGCGTCCGACCGCCGAGGCTCAGGCCAGCGTCACCGCTGAAGCCGGCAACTGGGACCGCTACGGTACCGGCTTTGATGTATCCGGCCCGCTGACCGAAACCGGCAACGTACGCGGTCGCCTGGTCGCTGACTTCAAGACCGAGCAGTCCTGGATCGACCGCTACAAGCAGGACTCGCAACTGATCTACGGCATTACCGAGTTCGACCTGACCGAGGACACCCTGCTGACGATGGGCTTCAGTTATCAACGCACAGACGTTGACTCCCCCATGCGCTCCGGCCTGCCAACCCGCTTCACTGACGGCTCTCGTACAAACCTCAAGCGCTCGCTCAATTCGGCTCAGACCTGGTCTTACAACGACCATGAACAAACCAGCTTTTTCACCTCGATCGAGCAGCAGTTTGCCAATGGCTGGAGCGGGAAGATCGAACTGACCCACTCCGAAAACAAGTTTGACGAAGTCTTCAACTACGTCAACGGTAGCCTCAACCCGGACGGAAGTGGCACCACTCAGTTGCCAGTGCGCTTCTCCGGTATCCCACGCCAGAACAACATCGATGCGTACCTGACCGGCCCGTTCGGCCTGTTGGGCCGCGAGCACGAGTTGATCGCCGGCGTTACCTTGTCCAACTACTACGAGAGCGTGCCAAGCTACGGCGGCTGGAAATACGATTACTCGGGCTCTCCCGCCGGCGCGATCGACAACCTGCTGAACTGGAACGGTGCCTCGGTGAAACCGGAATTCGACGTCACGGGCAAATCCACTGTCGACGAAACCCAATACGCCGCCTACCTCGCCACGCGCCTGCATGCCACCGACGATCTGAGCATCTTGCTGGGTAGCCGCGTGATCGACTGGCATCGTGACATCGAGGATAAGCCCTACAACGCAGAACACACCAAGACCAAGGAATCGGAAACCGGCGTCTACATTCCGTATGCCGGCGTGGTGTATGACGTCAACGATACGTGGTCGCTGTATGCCAGCTATACGAAAATCTTCAACCCTCAGTCGTCCTGGGTTCGCGACATCAACAACAAGCCACTGGACCCGATGGAAGGCACCGGCTATGAAGTCGGTGTCAAGGGCAGCCACTTCGACGGCAAGCTGAACTCCAGCATCGCGCTGTTCAAGATCGAGCAGGACAACCTGGCGATCTGGATCGACACCCCAGGCGGCAACACTTACAAGTCGGAACAGGGCACTACTACCAAGGGCGCTGAGTTCACCCTGGACGGAGAACTGGCCGAAGGCTGGCAGGCCTCCGCCGGTTATGCCTATGCGGTGAGCACCGACGCTGACGACCAGCGTATCGTTACCACCCTGCCCCGCCACAGTCTGAAGACCTTCACCAGCTATCGCCTGCCGGGCATTCTGGACAAGGTCACCCTCGGCGGCGGTGTGAACTGGCAGAGCAAGACCGGTGCCGACCTGCACACCTTCACCCAGGGCAGCTACGCCGTCACCAACCTCATGGCTCGCTACGACTTCAACCAACACCTGAGTGCGTCAGTCAATCTGAACAACGTGTTCGACCGCGAATACCTCAGCTATGCCGGCGACCACGGTATGTACGGTGCACCAAGAAACATCATGACGGGCATCAAATACAACTTCTGACGTTCGCACGCTCCGTACTGAACCAGGGCTGTCGGTTTCAACCCAGTATCAACGGCCGCAAGACCAAGGGCATTTACACGACTGGAAATCGATGGCTCTGGCGCTCGACACTTAGTTTCGCGGCAGTATGTTCAGCATATTGTCCTGTGCCATGCCGGAAGGACGTACAGGAATGCCTGCGCCGAGTTTTCTCAGCACGACATAGAACACCGGCGTCAGGAACAAGCCGAACAACGTCACGCCAAGCATTCCGCAGAACACCGTGACGCCCGTGACATGGCGCACCTCGCTACCCGCACCGCTGCCGAGCAGAAGCGGTACGGCGCCGGCAATGAATGCCACCGAAGTCATCACGATCGGCCGCAGCCGCAACCGACAGGCCTGCAAAGCGGCATCCACCGTGCCTCGCCCCTGTATTTCCAGCTCCCGGGCAAACTCGACGATCAGGATCGCGTTCTTGCAGGCCAGCCCCATGAGCACCACCAGGCCGACCTGGACGAACACGTTGTTGTCCTCACCGACCAGCCAGACGCCGCTCAGCGCCGCGAACATGCAGATGGGCACGATCAGGATGACCGCCAGCGGCAAGGTCCAGCTTTCGTACAGTGCCGCCAGCACCAGGAAGGCGAGCATGACCGCGACGGGAAACACGATCGCTGCGGTATTGGCCTGGGTGACCTGCTGATAGCTCAGGTCCGTCCACTCCAACTCGATGCCCCGTGGCAGCGTGCGGGCCGCGATCGCTTGCAGCTTGGCGATGACCTCGGCCGACGACATCACCGTCGGGTCGGCGTCGCCGATCAGGTCTGCGGCGGGATAGCCGTTGTAGCGCATCACCGGATCCGGGCCGAAGGTCGGCACGATATCGACGACCGCAGCGATGGGGACCATGTCGCCGCGGCTGTTTCGCACACGCAGGCTACCGATATCCTGCGCCGTCTGGCGGAAGCTCGAATCGGCCTGGGCGACCACTCGATACACCCGGCCAAACAGGTTGAAGTCGTTCACGTAGACCGACCCGAGGTACGTCTGCAAGGTCTCGAAGATGGCCGTCAGTTCCACCCCTTGAGCTTGCGCCTTGGTACGGTCGACCTTGACGTCAAGTTGCGGAATGTTGGACTGGTAGGAACTGACCGGGAAAGTCATGCCCGGCGTGCTGGCAACCTCGCCCTGGAACCTGGTGAGCGCCTGCTGCAACGCGGCATAGCCCAGCCCGCCCCGGTCGGTGAGAAACAGCGAGTAGCCGGAGCCGTTGCCCAACCCCTGGATCGGTGGCGGCAGCAACGCGTAGGCGGCACCGTCCTTGATCGCCGCGAACCTGGCGTTCAGCTCGGTGTTGATGTCCGCTGCGCTGCGCGTGCGTTCGCCAAAGGGCTTGAGCAAGACATACGCGGTCACCAGGTTCGGCGTGGTGGTGCTCTGCAGCGCATTCATGCCGACATAAGCGTTGGCGTAATCAACGCCCTCCACGCTTGAGGCGATTACCGACATCTGCCGGGCGACGGCTTCGGAGCGGGACAGCGACGCACCGGGCGGCAGTGTGGCCCCGGCAAACAGATACAGCTTGTCCTGATTGGGAATGAAGCCACCCGGGATCGTCTTGAACAGCACCCCGGTAGCCCCCAGCAATGCTGCGTAGACCACGAACACCAACCCTTTGCGCGGCAGCAACCGCGCAACGCTGCCTTCGTAACGTGCCGAACTGCGATTGAAGAATCGATTGAACGGGCGCAACAGCCAGCCCAGGGTGTAATCCATCCCACGGGTCAGCCGATCCCTGGGGCTGTCGTGATGACGCAGCAGCTTGGCCGCCAGGGCGGGCGACAGGGTCAGCGAGTTGATCGTCGAAATCACCGTGGCAATAGCGATCGTGACCGCGAACTGCTTGTAGAACTGCCCCGTGACACCGCTCATGAATGCCATTGGGATGAACACGGCACACAGCACCAGGCCGATAGCGAGAATGGGGCCTGACACTTCGCGCATGGCCTGGTGCGCCGCCTGGTGCGGCATCAAGCCAAGCGCGATGTTGCGCTCGACGTTTTCCACCACGACAATCGCATCGTCCACCACGATCCCGATGGCCAATACCATGCCGAACAAGGTGAGGGTATTGATCGAATAGCCAAGCAGGTAGAGAAACGCGAACGTGCCGACGATCGAGACCGGCACGGCGATCAGCGGGATGATCGAGGCGCGCCAGGTCTGCAGGAACAGCACGACCACCAGCACGATCAGCACCATCGCTTCGAACAGGGTGTGCTGGACGGCGCTGATTGACTCACGGACGAATACTGTCGGGTCCCAGACTGGGGTGTAGCGCACACCCTCGGGGAAATCCTTGGCCAACGCGTCGAGCTTCGCATATACCGTGTTGGCGACATCGATGGCGTTGGCCCCGGGCGTCAGGAAGATCCCGATGGCGACTTCCTGGTTCTTGCCGCGAAACACGCGCATCGTATAGTCGCCCGAGTCCAGTTGCACACGGGCCACATCGGCAAGGCGGGTGACTTGTCCGTCGCTCCCGCTCTTGAGGATGATATCGGCGAACTCCTGTTCGGTTTTCAGGCGGCCCTGGACGTTGATCGAGACCAGGAACTCCGTATCCCGCGGAGCAGGCTCGGCCCCCAGCTGGCCTGCAGAAACCTGCACGTTCTGCTGGCGGATCGCGCCGATCGCATCCCCAGCGGTGATGCCACGAGCGGCCAACTTGTCCGGATCGAGCCAGATACGCATGGCGTAATCACCCGAGCCGTAGAGCACGACGTCGCCGATGCCTTGGATGCGCGCCAGCTCATCCTTCACGTGCAAGCGCAGATAGTTGCGCAGGTAGAGAGCATCAAACTCATCGTTGTCGGAATACATGTCCACATACATCAGCGGCGTCGGCGACTGCTTCTGGGTGGTGATGCCATATTGGCGCACCGACTCCGGCAAACGCGAAAGGGCCTGGCTGACACGGTTCTGTACGCGAACGGCAGCAGTATCGGGGTCGACCTTCGAATTGAAGGTGACGACCACCTGCAGGGTGCCATCGGAGCTGGCCACGGACTTCATGTACACCATGTCCTCGACTCCGGTGATCGCCTCTTCCAGCGTAACGGCGACCGACTCGGCAATTTCCTTGGGGTTGGCGCCGGGGTAGGTCGCTTTCACCACCACGGTGGGTGGCACCACTTCCGGGTACTCTCCGACCGGCAACAGTGGAATGGCGATCAGGCCCGCGGCAAAAATAACGACCGACAGGACGATGGCGAAGATCGGCCTGTCGATGAAGAATCTAGAGAAATCCATGGTGGGAGCCTTTGCGGATCATCGTCCGTCATGACGGGTGCTGGAAACTTTCAGCTCATCGTTTTCAGGCGCGAGCACAGTGGGCAGGACCGGGGTTCCCGAGGCATAGATCTGCTGCAGTTCGGAAACGATGACCTGCTCGTCCGAGGCCAGGCCTACCGAGATGACACGTTGCTTGCCAAGCAGCCTGCCCGTTTCGACGTAACGCTTTTCGGCCGTCTTCGCGTCGCTGAGCACATAGACATACTGCTTGTCCTGATCGGTCAGGATGGCCCGATCAGGTACCACGACGACTTGCACCGCCTCACCTGGTGAAAACTGGACCTTGGCGAACAGGCCCGGGGTCAAGTGCCTGTCCGGGTTGCGCACGGTGGCGCGCGCGCGGATCGTGCCGGTCGCGGCGTCCACTTCGTTGTCCACGAACGTCAGCTCACCTTCGTACGCAAAGCCGTTGTCAGTCGCCAAGCCGATACGCACCGCGGCCTTCGCCGAGGTCGCGAGCGTTTTACGGTAGTTCAGGTAACTGTGTTCATCGGGGTCGAAGTAGACATGGACCGGATCCTGCGACACGACCGATGTCAGCACGGACTGATCCGCCACCGCGAGGTTGCCAATGGTCAGCCGAGCGCGGCTGGTACGACCGTCGATTGGCGATCGAACCTCGGTGAATTCAAGATTCAATGCTGCGGTGGCGACCGCAGATTCGGCGGCGTGCACCTCGGCAATCCCCTGCTCGTAGGCCGTGCGCCGCTGCTCGGCGAGTTCCTTCGAAACGGCGTTGGCACTGATGAGTTTTTGCGCGCGCAGGTCTTGCTGCCTGGCAAACGCCAGCGAAACACGCGCCCGCTCCAGCTGGGCGCGCGAGCTGTCCAACGCGGCGCGGTAGGGACGCTGATCGATGACAAAAAGCAGATCGCCCTTGCGGACCTCGCGGCCTTCACCATAGGCCACCTTGGTGATGTATCCGCCCACCCGGGGAAGAATCGCCACCGACTCCATGGCAGCCACGCGACCATTGAAGCTGTCCCAATACCTGACGTTTCGAAGCTTCGCGCTCACGACATCGACAGCGGGAGGGCTGGCGGCGATCGACTCTGGTTCTTTGCTGCAACCGCTGGCAAGCAAGGCAGCGATGATGATTGCGGTAACGCTGACGGAAGGGGCACGCACAGGGCTGTCCTATCTATTTCGATGAGTGACTAGGGTGCAGTCGTTGCATGGCTCGTACTGTAGGAAAAGCAAATACTCGGATAAACTAGCCATAATCGTTTTGTTTTTACGGAAATCCGGACAATGGCTTTGGACCGCTTGGAGGCCATGCGCGCGTTCTGCCGTATCGTCGAAGTAGGCAGTTTCAGCGGCGCAGCGGAGTCGCTGGGGTTGGCCAAGACGACGATCTCAGGCCAACTGCAGGCGCTGGAGGCGCTGCTGGGGATCAAGCTGCTGCACCGCACCACCCGCAAGGTCTCCCCCACCACAGAAGGCGCCGCGTACTACGCTCGGGCACGTGCGGTCATCGACGATGTGGACGAACTGGAGGCCTCGGTATCCCAGAGCCGCAACGTCGTGCGCGGGCGGGTGCGCATCGAGATGCCGTCACCGGTCGGGATTCTGTTCATCGTGCCGGCACTGCCCGACTTCACCGCCAGGTTCCCGGAGATTCATCTCGACATCGGCTGCAGCGAGCGCGTCGTCGACCTTGTCCAGGAAGGCGTCGACTGCGCGATTCGTGGCGGCGTGGTCGCGGACCAGGACTTGGTTTGCCGCACGATAGGCCAGATGCGCTTGTGCTTTTGCGCCTCACCCGCCTACCTGGCGTCGGCAGAGCCGATCCACACGCCTGCGGACTTGCCACGACACAAGCACCTGGGCTTCAAGTTTCCCGCCACGGACAGGCGATATATCCCGACCCTTACCCGCGGAACCGAGCACTTCACCCTGGATCATCCGCCAAGCATGTACTTCAACAACGGCAGCGCCACGGCCGCCGCCGCGGTCGCCGGCCTGGGCGTCGCATTCCTGCCCAGGGCGGAGGCCGAGCCTCACTTCAGAAGTGGCGCCCTGGTCGAGGTCCTGCCGCACTGGCAGATGGCGAGCATGCCCCTGTCCATCGTCTATCCCTACACGCGGCATTTGTCGGCGAGAGTAAGAGCGTTCGCCGACTGGGTAACGGCGTTGATGGCAAGCGATCCCCTGTGGTCGCAGCTTGAGAAAGCCTAGGCTCTGTGGCAGACCATCACCACCGCCTGACACCGGCCTCAAGCAACGCCGCAATGATGAACGGCCCCTTCCTCTCCAGGTATTCAGCCATACCGCCGGTATTGGAAGCCTCCAGCTCGAGCTTGAGGTCTTGATATCGCTGCCGGAGGGAGGCGTCGTTTCTGAGCAGATCCCTGAACGTCAGCATCTGGATGACTGAATCGTGACCACACCTGCAAATATGGATCTTGTGGGTGCGCACCTCGCCAACATTGCGGCGGTAGAAATGGTGTCCTTCCGACAGGTCAGTGCCGCGTACATACCCCAGCTTCAGCAACACCTCGTCCCGCGCTGCCTCATTGCGATGCTCTGAAACCTCGATCAGCACATCGATCTCAGCCTTGGCTGCAAGTTGCGGGACAGCCGTGCTGCCGACATGGTGCAGGGCGAGAAGCTCATCCCCGAATGCCGAAGCGAGCAGCACTTTGTCCGCCTCGTACCGCTGCGGCCATTCAGGGTTGTAGATCGTGATCTTGCTGGTCAGCGCCATGGGCCATCCTTGGGCAGGTTGAAACGTTGTGATGCGTCTTCAAGGCAGGCGTCTGCCAACAATCAAACGAGAACGGGCCTTTAATGACCTCGCGCCACCTGATCAGGCAATGCGCCCAGGCTCGCGAGAAAAACCTCGGTATCTCGATTGGACCGCAGGCAGACCACGCGACAACCCGACGGGGCGGTCGCCACGAATCGCTTCATCGCCTCCCGGGACGAGTTTTTCGTCCGCCACATGAACCTGAAAAACTCCGGCAGGTTGGCCAGCAGTTCCGGACAGTCGTCCGGCAAGTCAGGCCGAGATCGACCGCGGCTCAGCATCGTTCTGAAGAACACACGCAAGAATCGAAGCGGCGCCGAGCGATCGATCCATATCACCGTGTCAGCGCGGGCCAGCCGGTTTTGCCATGTCGTCGAGTGCCCGCCTTCGAAGATCCAACGCTCACGGGCCTCGACCTCATGGCAAAGACGCGTCTTCTCGTCACGGCTGCGCTCGACCCACCCTGGCTGCCAGTGAATCGTGTCGATATGCACGACCGGCAAGCCCGTGCGCTCGCCAAGCTTGCGCGCCAGGGTACTTTTCCCAGACCCTGGCTGACCAATGATCATCACCCGTTGCATTGAAGCTCCCTCTCGCCATGCCTGCTGATTTTTGGGGGCGCGATTGTACGGCAATGGCGGGTTCGGTCAACTGCAAGCGCATGCATGCTTTGAGCGTCCGTTGTAGGTCGATAGCCGTTCATTGATGACTGGTATCGACCCATAGTGGACGTTTGAGTGATCGGTGATTGCTTCGACGCTTTTCAATGAGCATCATCGGGGTTCGACAAGGAGACGTCTCTATGCCCAAACCAGTGCTGCATCTCATCTCAGGAAAGATTGCATCCGGTAAGTCAACACTAGCCAAAAGTTTGGCAACTGAAGGATCGACGGTTCTGCTGACTGAGGATCATTGGCTCTCACGGCTATACCCTGGACAGATCAAGTCAGTAACCGACTATGTGCGTTTTGCGCACCAGATTCGGGAGGTGCTGGGCCCACTCGTCATTGATGTTCTTCGGGCTGGAGTGACTGTCGTTTTGGATTTTCCTGCCAATACTCCTCAAGATCGACAATGGCTGCGCGGCCTGGCTGACGCCGCCGAGGTTTCACATTGCGTCCACTATATCGAGGTGGACGATGACACCTGTCGAGACAGGTTGCATATTCGTAATCACCATGGTGAGCATGAGTTTGCGGCGACTGACGCGGAGTTCGATCTGATCACTAGCTACTTTCGAGCACCACATGAGAATGAAGGGCTCCAGATTGAAATTCACCGATAACGAGTAGCCCCTGCGAGATTGAGTTATCTCTAATGCGGCATTGGGCCGCTAACGTCCGACATCGGATGGCCTCTATGGGACGGTAGCAGCCCTTCAATGCCGGCAGCTTTCAACCCAAAGCGGCGGTCCGCAATCAGCCAAAATCGGACATAGATCTGCTGCAACGCTACTCTGCGACCGATCCACTCAAGGCCGCCCCATGGATATACCGTCTAGCTTCATCATCCATGAATCCAGGTACTGGATTCTCAATCAGCGCATGGACAGTGCGTTGCCAGGCTACCTGATGCTCAGTGCCAAGCAGATGACCAATTCCCTGGCAGCACTGCCGCTCGAAGCACAGGCAGAGTTGGGTATGTTGCAGGCGCGAATTCAGCACGCGATCGAAGCGGATCTCCGGCCCAAACGCTTGTATATCGGTCGCTTTGGGCATGATGCTGGTTACTCCATTCACTTCCACTTCATCCCAGTGTATGACTGGGTGGAAGCCTTGTTCTGGCTCGACGAAAGGTACAGGCTGCTGCAAACCTTCGGCTCAATAGACAGCGCGCTGCTGCAGACAGATGGCGCAGAACTGATGCTGTTTGTCTGGCGGGAATTTTGTGAACGCCCTGTGCCGCCACCGGTTCAAGGCCCCTGTGTTGACGACGTTATTGCGGCCCTACGCAGCGCTTTGGATTGTGAGCTGCCTCATTGACCTGGAAAGTTTAGCTTACGCAGTTGGCCGCTTTGGGTCGAAAGCTGTCATTCGCGACGGGCTGCTTTCGCCCCATAGAAAACTGTGCAGAAGCATGGCCTAGCCATTTACTGACCCCGAGCGGCTGTGCGAGCAATGGCGATCAGAGGGATGTGCGTACTCGCTGCCATTCCTTCCAGCACTCCTCTGGGACGATGTCTCTATACCGACCCAGCGGGCCAGTGAGATCGGGCAGCTGCTGCCGCATCAGTGGGTTCCGTCCTGACTACCCCAAGAAAAGCTGTAATCGCACTTAGGCTTAAGTGAGTTTTTTCCGGAGAAAGCTCAAAGCATCCTTGAAAACCTGATGCCAATTCTCAAAGGGCTCGTTCACGAGCGGATGCCAAAAGAATCTGAATTCATGGCCTCCATCATCTTCTGCAAAATGCATCCAAGTATCAGGAAGGTCTTGGGCAACATGACATTCATGAAATGCCCATGTGTATCCAGTTACGATGCATCGCCGCTGCCCCAAATGTCGCCCAACTGTCGACTGAATCCCTGCTTCTTCTTTCAGCTCTCGAACCGCAGCCAGGTCGCTTGACTCACCTGGCTCGACACTGCCTTTGACCAGCTGAAAGCCTGCTAACGGATGCTCGAACGCTAAAATTTCCAGCGTTTCTCGGCCTCGCAGAACTACAGGACAAGATTTATCTGCTTCCATGCCGTCACACCTACTCCGATCTTTACGCGTGAGGCGGGAAGCATAAGCGAAGCAAGCTGCCATCGAAACCGCAGAGGACGAAAGATTCACAAGGTGTGTTTGCCGTCCGCTTACGAATGGGTTTCTACGAAAAGGCCCAGGACAGCTTTGGCATCTGGTGTCGCCGTTAGGTAGTTGTCTCGAATGGCGAACAATCATTACTTTCTGATAACCCAATCTAGGCGATTGTGTTTGATCATATAATTTGAAACCCACGTCAGGGAGCCTACGTATTTCGGCTTTCCATTGTCGGGCCAGGCGATGCATTGGGTGTCACTGACAGGCTGGTCTGGGACGTTCTTGCTCCCACTGTTGAGAATGAGCAGCGCAGGACGGTACCCAGGGTTGCTAGCCTTGGGAGCATCGACCCCCAAGACAGTCACTACGTGTCCGCTGGGATATTTTTTCCCGTCAAGTTCAGTCACCGACAGGAAAAATCCGATTGAGGACTTTGATATGGAAACCTGCAAGGCAGGGTCTAGCGGAGTTTTCTGTGTGATCGCAGCATTTTGATAGAGGTATTCGTAAAGCAGAGGCATATTGGAAAACGTCTTGCTGCCGAGGGTCAGTTTATTGCTGCTATAGGCTTCGAGCGCCAATTTCCAGTGATCCCGATTGAACACAGTGCAAGACGGGCACGTTGTTTTCAGCGCCGCCCTTATCCTTGTTTCGCTTTCCTTCATGGTGGCTTCGGAGTCAATCAGGAACGGACTGAGCGATAGAAGAGACACACCGACAGCCATCGAATATGACTGGCAGGTCGAAGAGGTAGATTGAGCCGGCGGTGCATTCAGCACGTCAAAGGTCACGCCCACAGCCGCGGCTGAAGAGAACAGAGGCAACAAAACAAATGCAATTGCAAGTTTCATTGAAACACCTCGTATATTGGGTCAGCAGGCTTTCACGCTGTAATCAGCAACCAAACCAGTTACACAGGGTTCTACCCACGTCCCCGCGCTTCGCTCCATCCACGATGTCGTCAAGTACCCGGCCAACGGTACGCCCAAGATCAACCAGCGGCTCGACTAGCTTGTTACCAATTTCTTGCAGCTCTCTATAGCCCTTGACCAGATCGTTGCCATCGCCCAAGCCGTGGGTTAGATCGTGAATGGCATTGTTCAACGTTTTTACGATTGTGTTGTTCGGCCCAAAACAGCCGCCTTCCTGACCAATCTTTCCACTCATGCACTTGGTCAATTCTGCAACGGTGAGTCGCCCCGCCGTGCAACTTGCAAACGAAATAGGCTCTCCGCCCGTGGATGCAGCGCATTCGGCAGCCATACGAAGCTCGGCATTCATCTGTGGCCCCGCGACGCAAAGCGCAAAATCAACCGCTCCTGTCGAGGTAGTGCCACAGGACAATGCCTTGCCGAGGTCGCCAGGGATGATTTCACCGATGGCGCACGTCGCTGTCGCTTGGGTATCACCATTTGCCGCAATAGCGCAGGCTAGCGTTTTCTTGGCGGTCGGGTCCATCGGGATAGCGTCGTGCAAACAGGACAGACGCTCCGCATCACTTTTTGAGGTCGCAATGCAGCGCGCCGTCTTCACGCCCTCGCTTTGTTCGGGGAGACAAGCCAGCACTTTGTCCTCCACACTATTGCTGGACTCGATGCATTTGATGGCTGTGGTCATCTCCGGGGGCAGAGTGTCATTGCATTTGAGTACCGCCTTCAAGGCACTTTGCTCGCCGGTTGCGCACTTGTATTTCTCCTCGATCTTGGCCAAGTCTCCCTGGCCACTGCATTTAGCCATTGCCGTCAGATCCGTACCAGCCGCTTTCAAGCAATTTGCCTGTGTCACTACCTCCCTGAGCCGATTATCCTTGAGAAAGCAATCGGTTCTGTTCTGATCGTCGGCCGCCGCGAAACAACTGAGTGTATTCAGCTCATCCGGAGTCAGGGACAACCTGGCAAAGCAGATCTTGGCTTGCTCCTTGTTGTCCTTGGACGCTGCGAGGTTCTGGCACGCCTTGAATGCCATAACCAGCTCATCAGTGGTTTTGCTCAGCATTGCTAAACCTTCTTTCACTGGGCGTACCAACCCCTCCGTCGTCGTCTTGATCCGCTCGACTTCCTGGGCAACCACCACATCAATATTTGGCGGTCTAGGCACGATGCTTTGACAGTGCCCATTCCTCACACAGCTCAGCATATCCGTGAAACGCTGGGGGATACTGCTCATCAAAGTCGGGTAGAGGGTGCAGCTTTCCAAGTTCGCGGGGTCTTCACACAGTTTGTTGAGTAGAGTCATGACTTGCTCGCAGGCCGGCGACGCACCGTTATCGAGACATTGCACCCCGTTTAGCCTGTTGAACACCGTTTGAAATAGTGGATCCATCACGGTTCCAGTACAAAGCTCGACATTTCCAGCGAGGCATTCACGAACCAGTTTCTGGGGAAGAATATTGAAATGCAACGGTACACGAAGCCCGGTACAGCTTGAGTCCAATAGACATTTTGTGATGCCTTTGTTGTCCAGTACCACACCCGAGCACGCGGCAAACTCTTCCATTGGTAGGCCTAGCTCAAGGTTCTCACCAGTTGACGAAACTTTGGTTTTAACCTTGTCGAAGCATGACTTAACGCGTTCCTGTACCGGTGATACCAAGTCCTGCATATCGAGAACCGATATTGTCAGGGATGACTTAACCGTCTCTAAGTTAGGTTTCACATCAAAGTCGGATGCCTGGCTTAAGATACCAACTATACGGGGTGCTTGCTGAACTTTACTGACTTCCACCTCACTTGAAATTCTGGCTAGATAGGTGTATTCGTACAGTCCACGCCTCCGCATCTGCATGATAGCTTCATCAAGCGTTGACTTCTCCACGTTTGACGCCGCCGCGAGGTAGTAGTACTCGCCTTGTTTGATGGCTGCAAAAGCTATTTCTGGATATAAGCTGCGAATGGCTGCAAGCTCGGCTTTCACCTCTTCAATATTTGTATAAATTTTCCTTTTTATAAGCGCTATGAAATCCTGACTGACGCTAGCGTACTGGGTCCTAGTATAACCTATGCCATTAAAACTCGGCAGGGGCGCTCTCTCGACTAGTCGTGGCCAGTTCTGTTTTTTGACGTGTAATTCGTACACATAGAATTGGCCATCGAGAATGGATGGATCACCTGTTTTATCGAAGCCAAGACATTTGAAAAGGGGCTGGAAATCGATATTCTTTCTTGCCCAGTATAGAGATTGGTGAGCCTCGATTTCAGTAGCGTAGCTTGCAACGACAACAGAGTAAGGAAATGATGGACGCATGCCTGTGATAGATGAAGGCCGCGTGATTTTTAGCTTCGGTGTAGGGAAGGCGACGATGGCGACAGGGATGTCAGGGTTGGTTTTCCTTAAACAGTTGAACCTGTTTCTGGCGTCCGCAAGTGTATTGCCGCCCATGAGCTGTGTGAAATACCTGAGTTCTATCGGAATTTCGGCCCCAACATTAAATACGTTGTCTACACGGCGTTCTATTTCGCTGGCTTCAACCGAAATTGAAATGATGGCCATAACTAAAGCTTTCGATAGGTAGCGAATCATTTATGCCTCCCTGCCGGCAGCTGGTCAATCATATTCCAGACATTAGCTCACCCTTTCTGGATCACAAGTTTCCCGGCTCTTTATTTTTTTTAGCTTCTATGGGCGGCCCCAGCGGTTCGCTGCTAGCCGATAGCTGACTCTGTTAGAGCTTCCTGAGCTGCACGATGTGTGTCGCTTGAGCGTCTTCTGTTCGAGCGAAGCCGCAGCGTAGATAAAAAGCGGTCCCCCCGAAGGTATCGGTATACAGGCGCACGCTTTCAAAATGCATTGAGGCGTGGGCAAGCAATGCGTTTATCAGTCTGCGGCCAACCTGCTGCCCGCGTGACGTAGGCGTCACGTACATATGTCGCAACCTTCCTGTACGGATAGGCGTGAACGGATCAACAGACATACCGCCAATGCCCACCAACTGCTGGCTCAGATACGCTGCCATGAGGCATTCGCCAGGTGCATCGAAGCGAGTGGCGCCTGAGTTCCAATCTGAAATCAGTCGGGTGAGAAACCTGAAACCTTCTGCAACAGCCTCTTTCTCAAGGGCAGCCATTTGCGGCGGCAGGTGCGTGATCTGTTCGATCTCCATGGGGGCGACTCTCCTTGAATCGGTGCGAACTCCTTCTGGTCAGCAGATCTTGATGTACGAGCAGTGGACACGCAAACGGCCGCTTTCAACCCAAAACTGCCGCTGGTTTTTTGTAGGAGCGGGCGCATGACTCACTGGCAGTTATGGGTCGAAAGTAGCCATTTGCGAGTGACCGCATTCGACCCATAGCTGACGTTGGTGGAGGGCAGCTTTCGGCCAGAATCAGCCGCTTCAACCCAAGTACCAAGAAACGATTACAATCCCGAGCTGTCAACTTCCTTGCCAGAGTGCTGCGTTATGAAGCTTGAGAGAGTTAGGTACTTGCTCGATCCCAACCGTGGTGACCCTTCTCCGATGGAGTTGCTGGCGTTGATTCTGGAGGCGTCTATCGAGCTGGTGTCGATTCCAGGTAACGACTTTTGCTGGTCATATTGGGCAGACGAAAGCGAAGCAATACAAGAGCTTCAAAGCTTGCTTGACTTGCTGAAGGCCGGCACCTTACCCGAACGATTGAAGCTCACCGTAATCTTTGCACCCACTGGGCCGCTGCAAGAAACGAGTATGAGTAGCGGTTGGGCAGAAACCTATTTGAAGATTGCAGACCGATTTGATCAAGTTGAAGCATTGCTGTGGTGATGCCAGGAGATGTCCAAACACTCGCGCAGCCTCCCCACAGAGACAGGCATCTCGACCTTGCCAGATAGCACTAGATTGACCGCTATGGGACGATTGCGGTCAGTCGCGACCGTTTGCTTTCGACCCGTTGCTGCCCTTCGGGGAGATCAGATATCGGCCAGAGGCTGGCACTCGGCTCCAGCATTAAACCCCAAGCGACAGCGCACCGCAGTACATCAGGGTATTGCATACAACCATCTGGGCGACCATGAATCCCAAGGCGGCACCTAGAACACCAATGCCTGCGACGATCCATGGCAAGCGTGTTTTCACGCGATACCTCAACAGCCAGGCTGACACGCCTGCACCAGTCAACATGCCGGGCACGGAAAACATATGTCCAAGCGCCAACATTCCTTGGGTGTGGTCCAGGCTGGACATGATTTTCATGTAGATCAACATCGTGGCGATGGCTGTGACTGTCGTTCCTGTGAGAAACAGAGCAGGCGCTCGCAGGATCAAGCCAGGTAGAAGCGTCACAGCAGCCACTGCGACGAGGTACCCAAGACCTGTGTGCAGCGGGTCGGCACCCATGCTGGAGTAAAGGAGAACGGCCGTGATCATCAGGATCGCATAGGTAAGATCATCTCTACGGCTGACTGTCATTTCTGCACTCGCTTTCAGATCCGCTCCTGATAGCGTAGAAGACTGGAAAGTATTGCTCCCTGGGTCCGCTATGGGTCGTCAGCAGCCATTCGCGACTGACCGCCTCAGACGAAGCATGCAGCGCGGCAGAATGGGATGGCCACTATTGACCCAGGCGTATTTTCTCCAGATCCGCTAAAGCGATCAGCAGTTCGGCAACAGACTGTGGCTTATGGAGATCGACGCCAGTTTGACGCGCCACCAGTTCAATTACATCTTCACGGGTCAAACCTAATTTTTGAGCCACCAGCAGGACGCATGAGCGCGCATGTGACGCACGGTGCGAGAGTGGCTCGGTTTCATCGAGCAGCTTTTTCTTATGCGAATTGAAGGACATTTCTTGCCTGAGTATTACTCGCCAACCTTTCTGCTAACGCTACTGCTTCGTCATGGTGTTGTTCAAGGGCTGCTCTGGGTTGATAGCGGTCATCCACGACGTTCAGCTATCGAGCCAAAACGGATGTTGTATCCAGGCCAAAAGTGATATCCCTCAGAGGCGAAACCAGCCCCAGAAAGCCTCAGCACCGCGCCTCAAGTACCTTACGTATCTCCCGGGCTACCACCGCCTCGACACTTCCCTCATCCAACTCCATCGAGAACACTGCGCAACACGCGACGGCCTCCCCCACCGCACATCGATAAACCGCCACCACACTCCCGGGCCCGCACCCGGTATGCCCGGCCAGTGTCAAGCCGCCCTCGACCGCCCCTCGCATCAGCCCCAAAGCATATCCAGGCGCGATCCAAGGCCGGCCAGCCATTGGCCCACCCAACACCTTTGTCACCTGCATTTCCTGCAGCAGCTCGGCCGAAAGCAGTGCCCCGGCAAGCAGACGATCCAGCAAAAGCACAGCCTGCGAAACAGGGCCGATCAGCAGCCCGTGATAGACCCAGCCAGGGTCGTAGTTCAACGAATCGCCCAGGTAGTCCCCATGCAGGTCCGCGCGTTTGCTCGCCAGGCGAACCGCCGAGATACCGAGTGGCGCCAACACCTGCTGCCTGAGCGCTTCTTCAAGCGGCAGCCCCGTGGCACGTTCGATGAGCCTGGCTACCAGCATGTAACCCACATTCGAGTAGCGCCAGCCCGCTCCGGGGGCGTAGCGAAGCCGGGCGCCATCCAGGCGCTGCATCATCTCGTCCACGGGCCACGCAGGTTCATGCTTGGCAACCGCCGCGTGGTACTCGGCAAGCTCGCAATAATCTGCGAGGCCCGCCTCATGACGCAGAAGCTGGCGCAGGGTGTAAGAGGTTTCAGGCAGCGCGGCATCCAGGGCAAGTCGACCGTCGCGCACCAAGGTCAGGGCGGTCGCGGCCAATACCGTCTTTGTAAAGCTCCACCAGGGCACACAGGGTTCGGCCTGGAGGGATGGCGTTAATGAGCGACCATTGAATAGCGTGGAAATCAGCATCGAATACTCATGATAGTCATGACGGACCGGTACGCAGGCGTAGAGGCAACACCTTACCCCATTGCGACGATGCGGGTCGCTTCTCTCGCCTCACATCCAAAGCCGTACGAACATAGGTGCGGTGGATAGCCGCAGGCATCTGCAATCCAGTACGCCAAGCACCGAAATACAAGGCCTCAACAAACAAACCCGTCATCTGATATGGTTTTTATCTCGATACCTGGGCCTGTGCTGAAAACAGATAGCGGGCCATAGTGCCCTGGCCTGATCGAGGCCTGATGAGCGACGAACCATGAGCGACAGAATCCCCTTCCGAGTCATCGAGGTTGCCCCCACCACCCACAAGAGCAAAAGCCAGGTGGCCGGTGGCATCCATACACGCAGTTTCACCGGCTTCTACCGCAACCTGCGGATCGCCTTCGCCGGCTTGCTGTTCGTGCTGTTCTTCGGCACCGCCTGGTTGCAATGGGGCGACCGCCAGGCCGTGCTCTGGGACCTGGCCGACAGCAAGTTCCATATCTTCGGCGCGACCTTCTGGCCGCAGGACTTCATCCTGCTGTCGGCGCTGCTGATCATCTGCGCCTTCGGCCTGTTCGCCATCACCGTGTTCGCCGGGCGTGTGTGGTGCGGCTACAGCTGCCCGCAGAGCACCTGGACCTGGCTGTTCATGTGGTGCGAGAAGATCGCCGAGGGCGACCGCAACCAGCGCATCAAGCTGGCCGCCGCGCCCTGGGGCGTGGAGAAGATCGCCCGCCGCGGCCTCAAGCACGGCCTGTGGCTGGCCATTGGCGTGCTCACCGGGCTGACCTTCGTCGGCTACTTCACGCCGATCCGCCCGCTGGCTGCCGAACTGTTCACCTTCGAGCTGGGTGGCGTGGCCTTGTTCTGGGTGCTGTTCTTCACCGCTGCCACCTACCTCAACGCCGGCTGGCTGCGCGAAGCGGTGTGCATGCACATGTGCCCCTATGCGCGCTTCCAGAGCGTGATGTTCGACAAGGACACCCTGGCGGTGGCCTACGACCCCAGCCGCGGCGAAGCCCGTGGCCCGCGCAAGAAAGGCAGCGACGCGCGCAGCCAGGGCCTGGGCGACTGCATCGACTGCACCCTGTGCGTGCAGGTATGCCCCACCGGCATCGATATCCGCGAAGGCCTGCAGATGGCCTGCATCGGCTGCGCCGCCTGCATCGACGCCTGCGACGGGGTGATGGACAAGATGGGCTATGCCCGTGGCCTGATCGGCTACAAGTCCGAACACAACCTGCAAGGCGGCAAGACCCACTGGCTGCGCCCTCGCCTGCTCGGCTACGCCGCCGCGCTGACGGTGATGATCGGCGCCCTGGTGCTGGCCCTGCAGATGCGCCCGATGGTGTCGATGGACGTGATCAAGGACCGTGGCCTGTTCCGCGAGAACGCCCTGGGCCAGATCGAGAACATCTACCTGCTCAAGATCATCAACAAGACCCAGGAACCGCAGCACTATCGTCTGCGCCTGGTGGACGCCGACGGCTTCGAGCTGCATGGCCGTACCGAGTTCACCCTGGCCTCCGGCGAGATGAGCGAGCTGCCGGTGTCGGTGGCGATGCTTGCCGATCGCCCGACCAGCAGCTCCCAGGAACTGACCTTCGAGATCCAGGACAGTGACCAGCCGGGTATCCGCAGCACCGCGCACAGCCGTTTCGTCGCGCCGATGAATCGCTGATCCCTTACACTGACCCTTACCTTGCCTGCCAAAACCATAATGAAACGCTACGAACGATTTGCCGACGACATTGCCGAACTGATCCGCTCCGGGGTGCTAGGCCCCGGCCAGCGGGTGCCTTCGGTGCGTTACGCCAGCCAGACCCACGGGGTCAGCCCGTCCACCGTGTTCCAGGCCTACTACCTGCTGGAGCGTCGCGGCCTGATCCGTGCCCGGCCGCGTTCGGGTTACTTCGTCAACGCCCACGCGCCGCGGCCGTTCTGCGAGCCGCAGCCCCAGGCGCCGGCCAGCGAGTCCACCGATGTCGATGTGAGCGGCCTGGTGTTCTCGATCCTCGACTCGATCAAGGACCCGCACACCGTGCCGTTCGGCTCGGCCTTCCCCAGCCCGAGCCTGTTCCCGCTGCAACGCCTGTCCCGTTCGCTGGCCAGCGCCAGCCGGGCCATGGACCCGCGCATGGTGGTTACCGACCTGTCACCCGGCAACCCGCAGTTGCGCCGGCAGATCGCCCTGCGCTACATGGTTGGCGGGCTGATGCTGCCCATGGAAGAACTGCTGATCACCAACGGCGCGCTGGAAGCATTGAACCTGTGCCTGCAGGCGGTGACCCAGCCCGGCGACCTGGTGGCCATCGAGGCGCCGGCCTTCTATGCCTGCCTGCAGGTGCTCGAGCGCCTCAAGCTCAAGGCGGTGGAAATCCCGGTGCACCCGCGCGAGGGCATGGACCTCGGCGTGCTGGCCCAGACCCTGGAAAAACACCCGGTCAAGGCCGTGTGGTGCATGACCAACTTCCAGAACCCGGTGGGCGCGAGCATGCCGGAGGCCAAGAAGCAGGAGCTGGTCGAGCTGCTGCGCCGCCACCAGGTGCCGCTGATCGAGGACGACGTCTACGCCGAGCTGTACTACTCGCAGCAGGCACCGAAGCCGGCCAAGGCCTTCGACACCGAAGGGCTGGTGATGCATTGCGGCTCGTTCGCCAAGAGCCTGGCCCCCGGTTATCGCATCGGCTGGGTCGCGGCGGGGCGCTTTGCGCAGAAGATCGAGCGGCTCAAGCTGATGACCTCGCTGTGCGCCTCGATGCCAGCCCAGGCGGCAATCGCCGACTACCTGCAGCACGGCGGCTACGATCGCCACCTGCGCAAGCTGCGCTACGCGCTGGAGGGCCAGCAGGCCAACATGCTCGCCGCCATCGCCCGTCACTTTCCGGCGCAGACCCGGGTCAGCCAGCCTTCCGGCGGCTACTTCCTGTGGCTGGAACTGCCCGAGCAGATGGACGCGCTGAAGCTGTTCCACATGGCGCTGGCGCAGGGCATCAGCATCGCGCCGGGGCCAATCTTCTCGCCGACCCGGCGCTTCGGCAACTGTATCCGCCTGAACTATGGCAGCCCCTGGGGTGACGGCGCAGAGCAGGCCATGGAGACCCTCGGGCGGATCGTGCGTTCGTTCTAGCCGTCGATGGACATGCAGGATACAGTTGGCTCACGCCCAACGCCGGACTCCGGACTCCTGCATGCCCGAACGTGAAATCCAGGCATTGCGCCAGCGCAATGCCGAACTCGAACGCCAGCTCGCCCAACGCAAAGACATCGACAACAGCCTTTATCGCTTCCTGTTCGACACCATGGACGAGGGCTTCTGCGTCATCGAGTTCTTCGACGGCCCCCATGGGCCGCTGAGCGATTACATTCATGTCGTCGCCAACGCCGCCTACGCCCGCCATGCCGGCATACCCAATGTAGTCGGACAGAAGCTGCGGGAAATGGTGCCCGACGAGGCCGACGACTGGGTGGCCCGCTACGGCCAGGTATTGCGCACCGGCCAACCATTGCAGTTCGAACAGGAGCTGGTGGCCACAGGCAGGATCCTGGCGGTGACCACCTTCCGTGTCGAGCCCGCCGAGCGCAATCAGGTGGCGGTGCTGTTCCAGGACGTCACCGAGCGACGTCGGGCGGAAACCGCATTGCAACAGCTCAACGACCATCTCGAACAACGCGTGGCCGACGCCCTGGCCGAACGTAGCCTGTTCGCCGAACTGGTCGAGCACAGCGTGGCGCGCGTCCAGGTGGTGGACACCTCGCTACGTTTTCTTGCTGTCAATGCCCGTGCGGTCAAGGATTTCCAGTTTCTTTTCGGGCGCACGATCAAGGCAGGTGATCGCCTGGCCGATTGCCTGGACGGTTTCCCCGATGAGTACCAGCGTTCGCTGGCGTTCTGGCACCGGGCGCTGGCGGGCGAAAGCTTCATCGAAGTGATCGAATATGGGCGCGGCAACCAGCTGCGGCATTTCGAACTGCGCTTCAACCCCCTGCGCAACGCCGACGGCGGTGTTGTCGGCGCCTACCTGTTCGTCTACGACATCAGCCGTCAGGCCAACGAGCAAAAGCGCCTGCTCGAAGCCGAGGAGGCCTTGCGTCAGGCGCAAAAGATGGAAGCCGTCGGCCAGCTTACCGGCGGCATCGCCCATGACTTCAACAACTTGCTCGGTGGCATCCTCGGCGCCCAGGAGCTGATGCGCCAACGCCTGGGCCAGTCACGCCACGAAGAGATCCCTGCCTTGCTCGATACCGCCAGCGATTCGGCCCGACGGGCTGCGGCACTGGTGCATCGCCTGCTGGCGTTCTCGCGGCGCCAGACCTTGTTGCCACAGGCCACCGCAGTTGGCGCGCTGGTCCTCGACATGGAGGAGCTGATCCGCCGTAGCGTGGGACCGGCCATTGATCTCAGTGTCGTTTGCGCACCACAGCTCTGGCCAACCTTCATCGATCCCCCGCAACTGGAAAGCGCCCTGCTCAATCTGTGCATCAATGCCCGCGACGCCTTGCCCAATGGAGGACGAATCGAGATCAGCTGCGAGAACTGTCATCTGGACGAAACGAGCGCCGCAGCGCTCGACCTCCCGGCAGGCGATTACCTGCAACTCAATGTCGAGGACAATGGTCGCGGCATGACGCCGGAGGTGATCGAGCGGGCAATCGACCCGTTCTTCACCACCAAGCCACTCGGCCAAGGGACCGGGCTGGGGCTATCGATGGCTTTCGGCTTCGTACGCCAGTCCGGCGGCCAGTTGCGGATCCGCTCGGCCATGGGCGAAGGTACGCGGGTCGAACTCTACCTGCCGCACCACCACGAGGCGCCTGCGCCACCGCAGGCGCTGCCGCAGGCCACACCGCTTGCGCACCTCGGGCAGGCACGCATCCTGCTGGTCGAGGACCAGGCCGCGCTGCGCCTGGTAATCGGTGAGCTGCTGGAGGAACTCGGGTATGAAGTGCACGGCGCAGGCGACGGTGCCACGGCGCTGAATATGCTCGAGGGCGGGCTGGTTCCACAATTGTTGATCAGCGATATCGGATTGCCCGGCGGCCTCAATGGTCGCCAGGTCGCTGAGGCGAGCCGTGCCTTGCATCCGGGGTTGCCGGTGCTGTTCATCACCGGTTATGACGAAAGCGCGGCGCTCGCCGATGGGCAACTGCCCCCACGTACGCGGGTACTGCGCAAACCGTTCGAGCTGACGGCCATTACCGACGCGGTGGCCCATTTGTTGAGCACCGGATGACCCCGGTCAGCGCCCGCCGCCCAGGTCAATGAAGCTTCCGGTCGAATAGGAGGCCTTGTCCGACAGCAGCCACATAATTGCCTCGGCCACTTCCTCGGGCTTGCCGCCACGGCCCATCGGCAGGCTGGGTTCAAGCTTGCCGACCCGGTCCGGATCGCCACTCAAGGCATGGAAGCCGGTGTGGATGTACCCCGGCCGCACACCGTTGACGCGCACGCCCTCGCCCGCCACTTCCTTGGCCAGCCCGAGGGTGAAGGTATCCAGCGCACCCTTGGAAGCGGCGTAGTCGACGTACTCGTTGGGCGAGCCGAGGCGCGCGGCCACCGACGACACATTGACGATCGCCCCGCCCTGCCCGCCATGGCGCCGGGCCATGCGCAGCAAGGCATGCTTGGCGCACAGCATCGGCCCGACCACATTGGTCTTCATCACCTTGAGCAAGCGAAACTCGGACATCTCCTCGACCCGGCTCTGCTGGCCGATGGTGCCGGCGTTGTTGACCAGCGCGGTGACTGGCCCGAGCTCCTGGTCGACGCAGTGGAACAGGCGCACCACTTCGTCCTCGACGCTGGCGTCGGCGCGCACCGCGATGGCCTCTGCGCCCAACGCGCGGACCTGCGCCAGCATCGCCTCGGCGGCCTGGTCATCAGCGTGGTAGTTGATGCAGATGCGGTAACCCTGTTGCGCCGCCAGCAACGCGGTGGCGGCGCCGATGCCCCGGCTGGCGCCGGTGATGACGATGACCTTGTCCATGAGCCTGCCAAATAGTCTGGAAAAGACCTGCAAGACTAGGGGAAATGCCATCATTTGAAAACCTGGCTTGGCCTCATCGCTGGCAAGCCAGCTCCCACAGAAAAGCAGCAGGCATGCGCAATTACTGTGGGAGCCGGCTTGCCGGCGATGGGCCCTGACATTTGACTGACTGGCGCCGTGATCAATGCCCCGCCGACGCCGGCGCGGCCTTGGCCGTGAACGGTGGCTTGGCCAGCCACACCAGCAGGATCAACCCGGCGAACACCCAGGTCAGCAAGGTGAAGTAGTCCACCGTCGACATCATGTACGCCTGGCTGTTGAGGATCTGCTCAAGCTTCGCGTAGTTCTGCGGGCTGGCCCCGCCCAGCTGCTCCAGGGTCTGGCGGGTGGCCGGCTCGAAGGTGCTGATGTGCTCGCTGAGGTAGGCATGGTGCTGGTCGGCCCGACGGATCCAGATCCAGGTGGTCAGCGACGCGGCGAAACTGCCGCCCAGGGTACGCAGGAACGTCGCCAGCCCCGAACCGTCGGCGATCTGGTGCGGCGGCAGGTCCGACAGCAGGATGCTCAGGGTCGGCATGAAGAACAGCGCCACGCCGATGCCCATGAACAGCTGCACCAGGGCGATGTGCAGGAAGTCCACCTCGTTGGTGAAGCCGGCGCGCATGTAGCAGCTGGTACCGATTGCCAGGAAGGCGATGCCGGCCAGCAGGCGCAAGTCGAAACGGTGCGCGTACTTGCCCACGAACGGCGACATCAGCACCGGCAACAGGCCGATCGGTGCCACTGCCAGGCCCGCCCAGGTGGCGGTGTAGCCCATCTGGGTCTGCAGCCATTGCGGCAGGATCAGGTTGATGCCGAAGAACCCCGCGTAGCCGCCCACCAGCACCAGGGTGCCGATGCGGAAGTTGCGGTGCACGAACAGGCGCAGGTTGACCACCGGGTGGCGGTCGGTCAGCTCCCAGATGACGAACACTGCCAGGAACACCACCGAGATCAGCGTGCCGATGACGATGAACGACGACTCGAACCAGTCCAGGTCGTTGCCCTTGTCCAGCACCACCTGCAAGGCGCCGACACCGACAATCAGGGTCAGCAGGCCGATGTAGTCCATGGGCTGGCGGCTGGTGACCACCGGACGCGTGCGCATCTGCTGGCGCACCACGGCAGCGGCGAACAGGCCGATCGGCACGTTGATGAAGAAGATCCACGGCCAGCTGTAGCTGTCGGTGATCCAGCCGCCAAGGATCGGCCCGGCAATCGGCGCGACCACCGTGACCATCGCCAGCAACGCCAGGGCCATCCCCCGTTTCGCCGGTGGGTACACGGCAATCAGCAGGGTCTGGGTCATCGGATACAGCGGGCCAGCTACTACGCCCTGGAGCACACGGAAGAACACCAGCTCGGGCATCGACTGGGCGATACCGCACAGGAACGACGCCAGCACGAACAGCAGCGTGGCCCAGATGAACAGCTTCACTTCGCCGAAGCGCCGGCTCAGCCAGCCGGTCAGTGGCAGGGCAATGGCGTTGCTCACCGCGAACGAGGTGATCACCCAGGTGCCCTGCTCCGAGCTCACCCCGAGGTTGCCGGAAATGGTCGGCAACGCCACGTTGGCGATGGTGGTGTCGAGCACCTGCATGAACGTCGCCAGGGACAGCCCGATCGTGGTCAGCAGCAGGCTTGGCGGGGTGAACTGCGCGGGGGCCGCCTGGCTCATCGCTGGGCCGTCTTGCCGGTGGCGCTGTTCTCGTGGATCAGCCGGGCGATCAGGTCATCGGCCTCGACCAACTGACGGTCGTACACCTCAGTGGTATAGCTGGCCTGCTGCGGCGGTTGCTGGGCCAGGGCCGGACCACTCTGGTCGTGCAGGTCGACTTCGGCGACGGTGGACAGGCCGATGCGCAGCGGGTGGGTCTTCAACTGTTCGGGGGCCAGATGGATGCGTACCGGTACCCGCTGGACGATCTTGATCCAGTTGCCGGTGGCGTTCTGCGCCGGCAACAGGGCAAAGGCGCTGCCGGTGCCGGCGCCGAGGCTGTCGACGGTGCCGGAGTAGGTCACTTCGCTGCCGTACAGGTCGGCGGTGATTTCCACCGGCTGGCCGATGCGCATGTCGCGCAGCTGGGTTTCCTTGAAGTTGGCGTCGACCCACACCTCGTCCAGCGGGATCACCGCCATGGTCGCGGTGCCCGGCTGCAGGCGCTGGCCCAGTTGCACGGTGCGCTTGGCGACATAGCCAGTGACCGGCGCCACCAGCGTGGTGCGGGCATGGTCCAGGTAGGCCTGGCGCAGGTCGGCGGCGGCGGCCATTACTTCAGGGTGCGACGAGACCACCGTGTCGTCGACCAGCGCGGTGCTGGTGTTGAGTTGCTGGCGGGCACTGTTGACGGCGGCCTGGGCCACGGTCAGGTCGTCGCGGGAGTGGGCGACTTCCTCGGCGGCGATGGCACCGCTGTCGGCCAGCACCTTGCGTCGGTTGTAGTCCTGCTGGGCCTTCTGCAGCTCGGCCTGGCGGGTCTGCAGTTGCGCCTTGAGCGAATCGACATTGCTGTACAGCCCGCGCACCTGGCGCACGGTGCGCGCCAGCTTGGCCTCGGCGGCCTGCAGGGCAACCTCGCTGTCGGCCGGGTCGAAGCGCAGCAACACCTGGCCGGCATGCACCAGGTCGCCGTCGTCGGCGCCGATGCTGGTGACGGTGCCACTGACCAGCGGGGTGATTTCCACGACGTTGCCATTGACGTAGGCGTCATCGGTGCTTTCGTGCCAGCGCCCAACCAGGCTGTACCAGGCCCAGGTGCCGGCA
The DNA here is from genome assembly GCF_001007005.1 of Pseudomonas sp. CCOS 191. Taxonomy (NCBI): domain Bacteria; kingdom Pseudomonadati; phylum Pseudomonadota; class Gammaproteobacteria; order Pseudomonadales; family Pseudomonadaceae; genus Pseudomonas; species Pseudomonas sp. CCOS 191. The sequence continues at coordinate 2,486,479 of NZ_LN847264.1, read as the reverse complement.
CCGGCGAGGATCAGGATCAACAACAAAGCGAGCAGCCAGGCCTTGCGCTTGCCCGAGTTGTCAGGCTCAGCGGCCGGGGTGGAGGTGTCAACGGGAGTGGCCATGACAATACCTTGGAAAATGCGTGACTGGGATCAACGGTCGCCGAAACGGCGGATCGTCAGAGGGTCGCCGGCGCTGAGCAGGACTTTGGCGAGCAGTTGCTCGAGGGTCTTGAGCTCCTCGGGCTGCAGCACGCCGACCAGTTCGTTCATTGCCGCCGCGCCGACCTGGGGCAGGCGGTCGGCCAGGCGCTGGCCGTCGGCGGTCAGGGCCAGGCGCACCTGGCGGCGGTCGTCGGGGCAACGGTTGCGCAGGATCAGGCCCTTCTGCTCGAGGCGGTCGAGCATGCGGGTCATCGAACCGCTGTCCAGGCCCAGGTAGCGGCACAGTTCGGCCGGGGTATCGACCTGGTACTGGGTGACGATGATCAGCACCTTGAACTGGGCGGCCGTGACGCCGTCGGCTTCGAGGTGCCAGTCGAGGATGCGGTCCTTGAGCAGCGCGGCGCGGCCGAGCAGCATGCCGATGGCGCAGGTCTGGAAGTTTTCCGGGGTGAAATGGGACATCGGCGGCCTGCTCGGGTAATTGTGTGAAAATATTACTGCTTAGGCAGTGAATGTCAAAGCTTTGATTAGGAGGCTAAATAAATATTCATCGGGAGGGGGTGGAAGCGTCAGCGCTTTGCTGTGTGAAGTTGAGCTGTTGCGTATTCATGAACGGAGCGCCGCCTGAGGCAGGATGCTCGACGTTAGAGTTGCAGCGCCTGTCAGATCGAGCGCCGCCCGCGCGGCGCATCGCGGATGAATCCGCTCCTACATCTGTTGCAACGTACCGAACCTGTCAGGCCATGGTTGCCAGCCTTGGCGCAGGGCTTGAGACAGGTGAGGCTGCGACAATGCCCACCGAAAAATCGCGTCGAGCGCACAAGGCTTACAACCATGGCCGAACAGGCATGGCTACGTTGCAACAGATGTAGGAGCGGATTCATCCGCGATGCGCCGCGCGGGCGGCGCTCGATCTGACAGGCGCTGCAAGCGTTGAGACGAACACCCGAAGCCGTCAGCCTTGGCGCGCCACCTGCCACAACCGCGCCACATCCGCGGCCCGCGCCTTGAGCAACGCCCCCGCCTCGGCACAGGCCTGCTCCAGGCTCATCGGCCCGCTGGCCAGGGCGAAGGCCGCATCGATGCCCTGCTCATACAGTTGCTCGTAGCCCGCACCGAGCGTGCCCGCCAGCACCACCACCGGCACGCCGTGGCGCTTGGCCACCCGCGCCACACCGAGGGGCGTCTTGCCGCGCAGGGTCTGGGCATCGAAGCGCCCTTCGCCGGTAATCACCAGATCCGCGCCGTGCACCAGGGCATCGAGCCCGGCCAGCTCGGCGACCACCTCGACCCCCGGGCGGAACTGCGCGCCCATGAACGCCTTGGCCGCAAACCCCATGCCCCCAGCCGCGCCACTGCCAGGCTCGTCACGCACATCCTTGCCCAGCACTCCCGCGCAATGATCGGCAAAGTGCGCCAGGGCCTGGTCCAGGGCCTGCACCTGCTCGGGGTTGGCCCCCTTCTGCGGGCCGAAGATCGCCGAGGCGCCATTGGCGCCGCACAGCGGATTATCGACATCGGCGGCAACGTCCACCCGCACCTGCGCCAGGCGCGGGTCCAGGCCGCTGGTGTCAATGCGCGCCAGCTGCGCCAGGGCCAGCCCGCCCTCGGCCAGCGGTTCGCCCTGGGCATCCAGCAGGCGCAGGCCCAACGCGCGCAACATGCCGCTGCCACCGTCGTTGGTAGCGCTGCCGCCGATGGCCAGGACAATGCGCGAGGCGCCGGCCGCCAGCGCCGCGGCGATCAGTTCGCCGGTGCCCCAGGTGCTGCTGCGGCACGCGTCGCGCCGCCCGTTGGGCACCAACTGGATGCCACTGGCCTGGGCCATCTCGATCACCGCCGTGCGACTCTCGGCCAGCCAGCCCCAAGCAGCCTCGACGGGCTCGCCCAGCGGGCCGCGCACCACCTGACGGCGCAGTTCGCCCTGGCTGGCGGCGACAATCGCCTCCATGGTGCCTTCACCGCCATCGGCCATCGGGCATTCGATGCGCTCGCAGGCCGGCCACACCTCGGCCAGGCCGCTGGCGATGGCGCGGGCGACACCAGCGGCGTCGAGGCTGTCCTTGAACGAATCGGGGGCGATGACGATTTTCATGGGGATTCTCCTGTCCTGTTCCGCGCATGCTGACAGGTGCGCGGCGCACTGGCCTCGGTCGGATGCACAAAACCCAGGGGCGGTTGTTTGGGCGGATGCCTTTGCCAGCCGTCAGTCCACCGGCAACAACTGCAACCCCAGGTACAAGCTCAGCATCCCCTCCATGCGCAACGGGTCCACCTCCCCCACCTCGGCAATGCGCTCCAGCCGGTAGCGCAAACTGTTGCGGTGGATCCCCAGCGCCTCGGCGCAGGCCTGGCTCTGCCCGTCATGAGCGCACCAGGCGCGCAGGGTAAGCAGCAACTGGCCACTGGCGTCCTTGGCGCGAATGCGCTGCAAGGGTTCAAGCAGCTCGTCCAGCGCATCGTCGTTGCGATGCCGCCACAGCAGCGCCGGCAGGCGGTAGCGGGCCAGGCTCAGCAGGCGCTCGTCGGGCAGCACCTCACGACCGTAGGCCAGCAGGTCGCGCACCCGCCGGTAACTGCGGCGCAGTTGCTCCAGGCTCTGCGCCGGGCTGCCCAGGGCCAGACGCTCGACGTCCCAGCCGTGGCGCTGCAAGCGTTCGAGCAGACGCGGCTCGTCCAGCGGCACAGCGGCCGGCCGGCACCATAGCAGCGACTGCCGCGCAGGGCTGACACACCAGCTGTCGGGATAGCGGCTCATCAGCCAGGCCGAAAGCGCCTCGGCAGGCGGGCCGCCACGCAACTCGAACAGGCAGGCAACGCGTGGCAGATTCGGTTTGAGCCCCAGTTGCCGGGCTTCATCGACCAGCCGTGGCGAGTCGCCGCTGCCGCCCAGCAACAGTGCCAGCAGGTCGTCGCAGCGCTGGCGCCGCCACTGCTGTTCCACCTGCAGGTGGCGCTGGGCCAGGAGCATCTCGGCGGTCATGCGCACCAGCTCACCGTAGGTGCGCAGTTGCTGAGGATCGCCGGTGAGGCCGAGCACGCCGATCAGCCTGCCATCGAGCATCAATGGCAGATTGACGCCGGGTTGCACGCCTTTGAGGCACTTGGCCGCCTCCACGTCCAGCTCGACGATGCGCCCGTTGGCCAGCACCAGCTGCGCGCCTTCATGGCGGGTGTTGATACGCTCGGCCTCGCCACTGCCCAGGATCAGCCCCTGGCTGTCCATCACGTTGACGTTGCACGGCAGGATGGCCATCGCCCGGTCGACGATGTCCTGGGCCAGGTCGTGGTCCAGCTCAAACATGTAACGGTCCTCACCTAGGCTTTGGTCGGCGGCACAGCAGCCCATACCTGAAGCTGTGCAAAAGCACAAAGACAGCCGCGCTACACTGCCCGAGACTTTTCCAGGCGAGCGCCGGCACAGGCGACGCGGTGACAACCATAACAACAGAGAACCCGATCATGGCACACAGCCCCGCCCCTGACCAAGGCAACGAGATCACCCGCAACGCGCTCTACCGGCGCATCACCCTGCGGCTGATCCCGTTCATTTTCATCTGCTACCTGTTCAACTACCTCGACCGCGTCAACGTCGGCTTCGCCAAGCTGCAGATGCTCGATGCACTGAAATTCAGCGAAACCGTGTACGGCCTCGGCGCCGGCATCTTCTTCATCGGCTACGTGCTCTGCGGCCTGCCCAGCAACCTGGCGCTCAACCGCTTCGGGCCGCGGCGCTGGATCGCGCTGATGATGATCGCCTGGGGCAGCCTGTCCACCTGCCTGCTGTTCGTCACCACCCCCACCGAGTTCTACACCCTGCGCCTGTTGACCGGCGCCGCCGAGGCGGGCTTCTTCCCCGGCGTTGTGCTGTACCTCTCGCGCTGGTTCCCGGCGGACCGTCGCGGCCGCATCATGGCCCTGTTCATGTCGGCGATCCCGGTGTCCGGGCTGCTGGGCGGGCCGTTCTCCGGCTGGATCCTCGACCACTTCGCCGCGGGCCAGCACGGCCTGGCCGGCTGGCAGTGGATGTTCCTGATCCAGGGCTTGCCCACCGTGGCGCTGGGCGCGCTGGCCATCGTGCTGCTCAGCGACGGCTACCAGAGCGCCCGCTGGCTGAGCCCGGCCGAACGCCAGCTGATCGAGGCGGACCTGAAAGCCGACGCCGCCGGCAAGCCGGCCACTCGCGGCGACAGCGTGCTGTCGGTGCTGGGCAACCCGCTGATCTGGACCTTCGGTTTCGTCTACTTCTGCATCCAGAGCGGTGTCTATGCCATCAACTTCTGGCTGCCGTCGATCATCAAGAACATGGGCTTCGACAGCCCCCTGCTGATCGGCTGGCTCAGCGCCATCCCGTACCTGCTGGCCGGTGTGTTCATGATTGTCGTCGGCCGCTCGGCGGACCTGCACAACGAACGCCGCTGGCACCTCGTGGTACCGATGCTGATGGGGGCGCTGGGCCTGCTGATCGCGGTGAACTTCGCCGCCCACCCGACCATCGCCATCCTCGGCCTGTCCATCGCCACCATGGGCGCGCTGACCGGCCTGCCGATGTTCTGGCCGATGCCGACCGCGCTGCTCACCGCCGGCACCGCCGTGGCGGGCCTGGCGATCATCAACTCGGTGGGACAGATGGCCGGCTTCCTCAGCCCCTACCTGGTGGGTTTCATCAAGGACCAGACCGGCTCGACCGATGCGGCGCTGTATGCGCTGGCCGGATTGATCGTGGTCGGTAGCCTGGTGGCATTGCGCGTTTCACGCAGCACCAGCAGCGCCCTGGCAGGCGTTCGCCAGTAAGTGCCGACGAGGCCATCGCGGGCTTGCCCCGCGATGGCCACTACGCTAGTCGCGAGGTTTCCAACCTGCTTCATGCAATGCCGTCAGCAAGGTATCCCCATCCAGCGCCGGCACCACCACCCCTCCCTTGCCCTGCATCGTGCGCCCCGCCAGCAAGGCATTGACGATCGCCTCCTCCACCGCTTCCGCCGCCGCCATGAACAACGCCGAAATATGGTCGTTGTTGAGCATGCGCAACTCGGTGCATTGTTCCAGCCCCTTGCGTGCATAGTCCGCCGGCGGCAGATTCTGGTTACCGGTGGAGAACGCCAGGAAGATATCGCCGCTGGAGTCCTCGGTGCCGCCACCAGTGCGGGCGATGCCGATCGACGCGCGCTGGGCCAGGCGCTGGCACTGGTGTGGCAGCAGCGGCGCGTCGGTGGCGATCACCACCACGATCGAACCCATACCCGGGGTGCCGGTCACCGGTTCGGCGAAAGGCGACGGCAAATGCCCCAGCTGGCGCCCCACCGGGTAGCCGTCCACCCGCAACTCGCGCCGCTGGCCATGGTTGGCCTGGACCAGCACACCGACAGTCCAGCCGCCCTGCCCGTCCTCCAGGCGCCGCGAGGCAGTGCCGATGCCGCCCTTGAACTCGTGGCAGATCATCCCCGTGCCACCGCCCACCGGCCCTTCCTGCACCGGCCCCGAGATGGCCGCCTCCTGTGCCTGGCGCACCTGCGCCGAGGTCACGTGCTGGCCCCAGATGTCATTGAGCAAGCCATCGTAGGTTTCCATGACCACCGGCATGCACCAGTACACCGCCTCGTCCGGCAGGCGCTCGCGCTCGGCGGCGATCAGCGCATCGCGCACCACGCCGACGCTATGGGTATTGGTAATGGCGATCGGCGTGGTCAGCAAGCCGGCCTCGCGGATCCACTCCAGGCCCGTGGCGTCGCCGTTGCCGTTGAGCACGTGACAGCCGGCGAAACAGGGTTGCTGGCGGGCCGCGCCTGCGCGGGGCTCGATCAGCGTCACCCCGGTGCGGATCGGCGCCGCGCGTTGATCGTCGATTAGGGTGCTGTGGCCGACCCGCACCCCTGGTACGTCGGTGATGGCATTGAACGGGCCCGGGGTGCCGTGGCCGAGGGTGATGCCCAGTTGACGCGCACGCATGTGTACTCCTTGGATACTCACAATTTCTGGAAGGTCGGGCTGAGCCGGCCGTGGGTGCTGTACAGCGTGACCGACACGGCCAGCAGCCCGAGGATGATCAACAGGTCGCGCAGTGACGCCTCGCGTAGCAGGGTCACCAGCAGCCAGCCGGCACCGCTGACCGCCAGCAGCGCCGGCAACGGCCACAGCGGCATGCGGTACGGATGCTCGCGATCGCGGCGCAATACCCGGCTGCACAGCGCGCATGCGGCCACCACCAGGTAGATCAGCAGCAACAGCAGCACGGTGAACGAGGTCAGCTCCTCCAGGCTGCCGGACAGGCTCAGCAAGGCCGACGGCACGGCGAGGAACAGCGTGGCCAGCCACGGCGACTCCCAGCGCGGATGGATCAGGGTGAAGGCACGGTTTAGCGTGGGCGTCCAGATCGCGTCGCGCCCGCTGCTGTACACCACCCGGCCGACCTGGATGACGATGGCCACGATGGCGTTGAACACCGAGAGGAAAATCCCCGCGCTGACCAGCCGCGCCAGGGTCTCGTTGCCATGGGCGGTCAGCAGGTAGCCGATCGGATCGCCGCTGGCCAGCATCGCCTGCAGCGACGGCGCGCCGATCAACAGCGCGGCCAGCGGGATCACCTCGATGGCCACCACCACCGCCAGCGACCACAGCACCGCCCGGTGCACGGTGCGCCCACGGTCCTTCATGTCTTCGGCCAGCAGCACCGCGCCACCATAACCATTGAAGGCGAACAGCGCCATGCCCACCGCGCCCAGCACCAGTGCCCAGGGTGCCGCCGTCAGCGCACCTTGCTCGAGCATCTGCGGCTGCAGCAGGCTCGCCGCCGGCTGGCTGGCATTGCCGAACCCCAGGATCACGATCACCAGCAGCGCGGCGACCTCGCAGAACAGGAACACCCCGGTGATCCAGGCATTCAGGCGGATATTGAGGATACCCAGGGCGTAGCTCGACACCACGATCACCAAGGCCACGGTCTGGGTATCGAAACGCGTGCCCAGGGCATTGTTCAGGTAGGTGGCGGCGCCACCTGCGAGCACCGGCGGGATGAACAGCATCGAGGCCAGCACCGTGAGGAAAGTGGCATAGCCCGCCAGCCCGCCGAACACGCGCTTGGCGTACACATACTCGCCGCCGGCGGAGCTGTGGGCGCGTCCCAGTTCGGCGTAGCACCAGGCGAACATCAACGCCAGCGCACCGGCCATGATGAACGACAGAAACGCACCACTGCCGGCCTGCTGGATGGCGAACGGGGCGATGACGAACACGGAGCTGGCCGGGGTCACCGCGGAAACGGTGATGGCGACCACGTCGAACACACCCAGGCGCTGCTTGAGCGCGCTTGCGGGCTCTTCGCTGGAGCTCATGGCGTTTTTCCTCTGATTGTTATTGGTTGTGAGGGGAAAACCGGTCGCGCGGCCGCTGGACCTGGGCTGGACTGTAGGCCTGGGCAAGCCTTTGGCCAATTACCCTTAGGGGGTACGCCCCTTGACGGGGCGGTGCAAAGCTCTGAACACTGCGGGCCTACCACCAGCCGCGGCGGGCCCCATGCACCATCTATTCAACGAAGCCAGCGCCCATGCCGGCCTGGCCCGCACCGTCGAGCAGATCGGCCAGCCGCGCTTCTGGCGCCAGTTGATCCTGCTGCTGCAGCAATGGCTGGCATTCGACAATGCCCTGGCGATGGTCTACCCCCGTACCGGGCTGCCCCGGGCACTGGAAATTTTCGACGCGCGGGGTGAAGGCAACCCCGAGGCCATGGCCCTGTACCTGAGTGGCCTGTATCAGCTCGACCCGTTCTACCAGGCCTGCCAGGAGCGCATCGGCGATGGCCTGCATCGTCTGGAGGAAGTGGCGCCGGACCAGTTCCGCCAGAGCGAGTACTACCTCAAGTACTTTCACGACCATGTCCTGGAGGACGAGGTGCAGTTCATCGTCCAGCTCGGCGACAGCGGCGCCCTGTCCCTGTCGCTGGGCCGGCGCGAACGGTTCGACAGCGCCAGCCACGGCCTGCTGGCGCTGGTGTGTCCGTGGGTGGTCGCACTGATGACCCAGCACTGGCAGCAGCACAGCTTGCGCCCGGCGCCAGTGGCGGGCATGGCCCACCAGGTGCGCGACGCCATGAGCCTGTTCGGCGCCAAGGTGCTGTCGGAGCGCGAGCTGGAGATCGCCCGGCTTATCCTGCGCGGTTATTCATCGAAGGCCATGGCCGAGCGGCTGGCTATTTCGCCGGAGACCATCAAGGTGCACCGCCGGCATCTGTACGCCAAGCTGGACATCTCGTCGCAACCGGAGCTGTTCTCATTGTTTCTGCAATCGCTGGGGCACGATCCGCAGGACCCTTGAGCCTGTCACTGGCGCAACCGCCCCAAGGCCTCCAACACATGCCCGGTCGCCCGCTCCACCTCACCTTCACGGCAGGCAATGCCCAGCTGGCGCCACAAGCCAGGTCGCAATGGCCGTTGGGCGATACGCGCCTGCGGCTGGCGCACCTCACCTTCCTGCGGCAGCAAGGTGGCGCCGTACCCGGCGGCCACCAGGCTCTTGATCGCATCGTTGTAGTTCAGCTCGATCCGCGGCTCGGGGTACAGTCCCGCCGTGGCAAACCACTCCGAGGTGACCCGCGACAACTGGGTGGTGCTGTCGTTGAGGATCAGCGCCCTGCCGGCCAGCCAGGCCGGGGTGACCCGCGCCGGCGGCTGCCAGTCGGCGGGCACATAGGCCATGATCGGATCGCGTCGCCACGGCGTGATCCTCAAGCCCTTGCCCGCCACCTGCGGCAGCGCCACCAGGCCGATGTCCAGGGTACCTTCACGCAGACGCGCCAGGGAGGCCTGGGAGGTGAGCACCTGCACCTGCACGTCGATCCCCGGATGATCCACCCGCAGGGTTTCCAGGGCCTGGGGCAACAGGTGGGCGATGGCGCCGGTCGAGGCACCGAGGCGCACCCGGCCGGTCAGGCCCTCGACCTGGCGGCGCACCTCGTCCAGTGCCTGGTCGGCATCGGCCAGCAGGCGCCGGGCGCGGGCCAGCAGCGTCGCGCCGATGGTCGTGGGGCGAACCTGGCCGCGCGTGCGGGTGAGCAATGGGGCACCGATGCGCGCCTCCAGTTCGGCCACATGCAGGCTGATGGTCGGGGGCGCCAGGTTGAGCTGGCGGGCGGCCTGCGCGAAGGACGCGCAGTCGGCGATCACCACCAGGGTGCGCAGGCGGTCGAGGCTGATTTCTCGCATGAGGTCTCGCAAGAGCGGCTATAAATTCAGGATTACTGAACGTGGCCATCATGATATTCAAATTTTCTTTCGTCCAGTGAGCAGCGAGGATTAGCCATCACTCTCGTCACCGGACAATCGACATGCACCAACCCCTCGTCTTCATCGATGGCGACCAAGGCACCACTGGCCTGCAGATCCACGCCCGCCTGCACGGCCGCGACGACCTGCGCCTGCTAACCCTGCCCGAGGCCGAGCGCAAGGACCCGGCCCGCCGCAGCGAGGCTATCAACAGCGCCGACATCGCCCTGCTCTGCCTGCCCGACGAAGCCGCCCGCGAGGCCGTGGCCACCCTGCGCAACCCGGCGGTGCGGGTTATCGACGCAAGCTCGGCGCACCGTACCGCGCCGGGCTGGGTCTACGGCCTGCCGGAGCTGAACGCCGAGCAGTCCGAGCGCATCGCCACGGCCACCCGGGTCAGCAACCCCGGCTGCTACCCTACCGGCGCCATCGCCTTGCTGCATCCGCTGGTCAAGGCCGGCCTGCTGCCCGCCGACTACCCGCTGAGCATCCATGCCATTTCCGGCTACTCCGGCGGTGGCCGTGCCGCGGTCGAGCGCCATGAGCAACGCAGCGATGATTACTTGCCGACGCTGCAGCTGTACGGCCTGGAACTGGCCCACAAGCATGTACCGGAGATCCAGCGACACGCCGGGCTCAGCGCAAGGCCGGTGTTCGTCCCGGGCTATGGCGATTATCGCCAGGGCATCGTGCTGAGCATCCCCCTGCAACTGCGCCTGCTGCCCGGGGTCAGCGCCGAGCAGCTGCAGGCCTGCCTGGAACAGCACTACCAGGGTGCCCGGCACGTGCAGGTCATGCCCCTGCACCAGCACGGCGCGGCCGCGGCGCTCGACCCGCAGGCGCTGAACGACAGTAATGACCTGCGCCTGGCCCTGTACGCCAACCCCGAGCACGGCCAGGTGCTGCTGACCGCGGTGTTCGACAACCTGGGCAAGGGCGCGTCGGGCGCCGCCGTGCAGAACCTCGACCTGATGCTGGCTGGACTGCGCTAGGTTAGAATGGACGCCCGCCTCGTCCGGGGCGGGTGTTTCACACCTTGCCGGAGTTCCACCCGCGATGTTCATCCTCCGCCGCCTTGACGGCGTGCCGCCCGAATCCTTCCAGAACCAGATCCGCCAACTGGTGATCGACCACGTCGGTCAGCTCAGCAGCGTCGCCATCAGCCCGGACAACCCGCTCTACCCGCTGTACCAGTACGGTGTCGGCCTGGAGGTGCACCAGTACCTGATGGCCCTGGACGGCACCCGCGGCCTGCGGGTCGAACTGACCCTTGCCCTGGATGCCGACGCGCCGGACCGGTTGCTCGGCTTTGCCCTGGTATTGCCGGCCCAGGACAACCCGCAAGCCTGCGCCCTCGCCTACCTCGCCGTGGACGCCAGTCACCGCCGCCAAGGCATCGCCCGTGGCCTGCTGGATGCCGTGCGTGGCCGCTATGCCTGTGTCGAGCTGAGCGCCTTCGCCCAGCAAGTGCCGTGGTTCGAGAACATGGGCCTGCAGGTGGTCGCCAGCGCCGGGCCGCAGGTATTGATGAGCAGTACCGGCAAGGCCAGCGAGGCACTGATCGGGCGGCTGGACATCGCGCCGATCTACCAGACCGTCGAGGTGCGGCAGATCCATGCCTACCTGCTCAAGCAGCAGGGCGAAGCGGCGATGGTCGAGGCCGAACGGCTGCGCGACGCACGGCTGGATACGCTGGCCGAGCAAGCGAGGGCATGCGTCAGCGAACGCAAGCGCGTGCACTGAAGGGTTCAGCCCTTGATGGCTTTCTCGATGGCGGCGATATCGATCCTGCCCATCTGCAGCATCGCCTCGAACGCCCGCTTCGCCACGGCGCGATCGGCGCTGGCAACGGCCTCGGTGAGTACTCGTGGACTGATCTGCCAGGACAGGCCCCATTTGTCCTTGCACCAGCCACAGACACTTTCACTGCCACCATTGCCGACGATGGCGTTCCAGTAGCGGTCGGTCTCTTCCTGGCTGTCGGTCGCCACCTGGAACGAGAACGCCTCGCTGTGGCTGAACGCCTTGCCGCCGTTCAGGCCGATGCAGGGCACGCCCATCACGGTGAACTCGACGGTGATCACGTCGCCCGCCTTGCCCGAGGGGTAGTCGGCAGGCGCCTTGTGCACCGCGGTCACGCGGCTGTCGGGAAAGGTGCTGGCATAGAAGTTCGCCGCGTCCTCGGCGTCGTTGTCGTACCACAGGCAAACAGTGTTCTTGGCGGTCATGGGTGCTCTCCTGGGCGGGTCTCACTGCCCACGAGTCTAGCCCCAGGGTCCACCCACCCCGGGCAAGCGCGATCAACGGCTGGTCAGTCAGCTCGCCTGGCTCAGGAGGTGACACGTTCGGCTTGCACGGCCTCGGCGTGGCGCTGGCTGAACACCAGGTAGTAGCCGTTGCAATCGCGCACACCGAATTCACGCGAGCCATAGGCCGTGTCCTGCAAGGTGCTGTATGCCGGGTTTGCTCGCCATCTGTGTCTAACGGCAATTGTCCGCCCCGCCTAGGATCGAAGCCTGTAACCAAGGGAGCTGCCATGAACGAACTGCCAACCACCAGCGACTTTCCCGGGCTGGTCCTGCGCCGCTTGCTGCCGGGCGACCAGGCCATGGTCTGCGCCCATCGCGAGGCCATGTTCCTGGAGGCCGGTGGCGACCCTCTGAGCCTGCAAACCATGACCGAACACTTCCGGCCCTGGCTGCAACCGCGCCTGGCCGATGGTCGCTACTACGGTTTCGTGCTGTTGGATGACGAGCAGCCGGTGGCGGCCATCGGCCTGATGTCGATCGACTGGCCGCCACACCCGGCGCATCCCTGTCACGACCAGCGCGGCTATGTGCTCAATGTCTACGTGGAGCCTTCCCATCGCCGTCAAGGACTGGCTTCGAAACTGATGCGCCTGGCCGAGGCCGAGTTCACCCGGCGCGGCCTGGGCTTTGCCGTTTTGCATGCCACCGAGGTGGGCCGCCCGGTCTACGCCGGGCTGGGCTGGGCGGCGACTGCGGAAATGGCCAAGCAACTCGGCTGAGCTCAAGTCAGCCGCGCAAGCGCCGATACCCCTCGTGCATCTACCCCGGATGCATGATTGTGCGGTTACTCAAGGAAGATTCATGTCGCGTCACAACCTACCGGCCCTGCTGGTACTGTCACTGTTCCTGTCACTCACCGGCTGCAATGGCCTGCCACGCTCAAGCGCCACCGACGCTCCGCAACTCGGCCCGATACTCCCGGATAGCGCAGCACGCACGGCCTGGATCACGCAGATCCTTGCCCAGGACCCGCTGGCCAGTCAGGACCGACAACCACCACCCCGGCAGAGCAACGCCGAGGTCGTCGCCAAGCTGCGCCAAAAGCGCAACATCCCGTTGCCGGATGCCTACTGGGCGCAGTGGCAACACAACCTGGATGCCTTCGATGCCGATACTGCGCGTCACAAGGAGGCCGAGCGTGCCCGCTACATCGCCACCTTCACCGACCAACTCAAGCGCGTCGACGACCCCACCCTGCTGCGCCTCGCCACCGCGCCCGACAGCCTGGATGCGGCCGACAGAGATGCCTGGAAACAACGTCTGATCGAGCGCTACAGCCGCTACATCATCGACAGCGAAGTCAGCCGCGACATGATCGACGCCCACCTGCGGCGCATGGCGCTGATGGACCGGCAGCACGGCGTCTGCGCCCTGGACAGCGACTGCTGGGACCGTGCACCGACACCGTGACATTTGACGCCCGGTGGTCCAGCGTTCAAGGTTGTTGCACCTGATCGATCCGGAGTTCTACATGCATTTCGACCTGATCCAGTCCCTGAGCCTGGCCGGCAAGACCGATGTGCCCAATGACGACCGCGTCGGCAGTGCCGACTGTCATGCCTGGGTGATCGACGGCGCCACCGACCTCGGCGCCCCCGGTCTGCTGGGTGAGCGCGGCGGCGCGGCCTGGCTCTCGGCCACGGCCCAGCGTGCCTTCGCCATGGCGTCGGGGCCGCTGCGCAAGGTCTGCGAGTCCGTCTTCGACTCGATCGCCCAAGCCTATCTGCAAGACCGTCAGCGCGAGCCCGTGGCCACCTGGGAGTTGCCGCGCGCCGCCTTTGCCGCAGTGGCGTTGGAAGGCGATGAGCTGGTCTGCGCGCACCTGGCCGACTGCGTGGTGCTGCACCGCAGCGCGCGCGGCATCCACTTCCTCACCCCGGAGCCCGATCGCGAAGCCGAACGCGCAGAAGCCGCGGCGCTGGGTCCCGGCACCGGCGCCCACGGCGTACGCACCCCGGCGGTGCTGACCGACCGCCGTGTCGCTCGCGAGCGTCCCCGGGCCGTACTCGGCGTCGATGCCGAGCTGTCCCGCGAGGGCACCCTCTACAGCCGAGCACCGGTGGCCGCGGGCGACGATATCCTGCTGATGAGCGATGGTTTCGCGGCGCTGTTCGACACCTACCGGGCCTACGACCCGGCCGGTTTCATCGAGCGCCTGCTGGCTCACGGCCTCGATGACCTGGCGCGCACGTTGCGTGGCATCGAGCACGACGATGCGGCATGCCTGCGCTATCCGCGGTTCAAGATGAGCGACGACGCCTCGGCGATCTGGTTGCGGGTTGGTTGAGTCACCACACTACGCCAAGCGTTTGTGCAGAAAATAGCGGGTATGCCCAGGCGGGAAATCGACAATCTCGCCAAAGATTTCGAACCCCAGCTTGCGGTAGAAGTCCGGCGCCTGGAAGCTGAAGGTGTCGAGCCAGATCCCGCCACAGCCCTTCTGCCTCGCCAGCGCCTCGGCCCTGGCCATCAGCTCGCGCCCGCTGCCCTGCCCGCGCATCTGCTCGGGCACCACCAGCAGCTCGACGAACATCCAGCCCCCGCCGAGCCTGGCGTAGAGGCCACCGACGATTTCATCGCTGTCGGGGTCGCGCAGCGTCCAGGCGACGGTAGCCGCGCCGGGCGAGCCGATCACGCCATCGTTGAATGCGCGCAAGGGTTTGAGAATTGCATCGTGATGCAGGCTGGTCGCCTGGTCGGTGAAATCGATACCGAGGGTCATGGCAGGTCGTCCGGTTGACCATGGAAGAAGGCGGCGCGAAGCGCGTCGAATCAAATTTACTTCACGTTACGCCCTTTGGAAATGAAACAATCTTCGAGATGTTCACCGATAACCCGAAGCGCCGCAAAATTCACACGACTGAAAATCACATGCGTCAACATATCGCCATTCCTCTGCTGTCTGCCTTGGCTGGCTGCAGCAATGCCCCCACGCATCTACCGCCGAGTTACGTCGTTATTTGTGAAACACCGGTGCGCCAGCGGAATCAAAGAGCCCAGCTCGGTGGCTGGGCTCTTTGGAGCTATTTAAAGTCTTCCTGACTCGGCTGAGACGTTCACGGCAAGCTTGCTAACTGGATCAAACGTGCATGCATACGTATGCCTCACGAAATTACCTAGACCGTTCTGAAATTTTATTTCATCACCAAAATAGATAATCATCCCGCTCTTTTTTTCACTCCAGGCAAGCCTAGAAAAAATCGGCGAAGTGATACCGTCGGTCCATTCATAGTCATACTTTGCAAGCTTTTGGACGGCGGGCTTGCAGGCCATGATTGCATCAAACTGGTTTTCATCAGCCCAGCACTGTAGGTCTTGTCTGCATGCGCTAGCGACTTTGGCCTGGGTAGCTTTGGCCTCCTCGGTCTTCTGTCGTTCCACCGCAGCGAGGCCATCAAGGTGCTTTGCGTAGGAGGCAGCATCTAGCCCCAGCTTGTTGGCCGCCTGATAGTCCTCCAAGTTCGCAAAACCCTGCTGCACTGCCTGCTTCTTGTCGTCAAAGTTGCTTATCGCCATTCCGGTGCCGGCGAAGTACGTAACTAAGGCCAGAATGATAAATGCACCGGTGGGTACTTCCTGCGCTGCGAACCTTCGGAGCATCTTCCACGATAGAGGGCAGAAAAACACTGCTGCGGCTATCGCGAGTAAGCCGCCAATGAAACTATCAGAGAAACATGCAAAGGCTGTTAGACATGCCAATGCGACCAAAAGCCAGCTAATGATCTTTCCTAGTACTATCCCCATGGGGCACTCCTTTGTTGAGGCCGCCATGATAAATCAAAGGGCCTACACACGAAAACCAGCAGCGAAAAACCCGACACAATGGCCGGGTTTGCGAATCACTCCTCAACACCCGCAGGCATGACAAGATGGGCGAATCGTGCGACAAGCTTCTGCAGCGGGCCTGGTGACAGATGCGTGCTTGGCTGGAAGGCCCCAAGCCCACTCTATTCAGGTGTTGCTCACCATCGACGCGAAGTGGCTGAATTCAGCGAGTGACTGGTCCGAGCTTGCCAAGCTGGAATCGGCAGTCATTGGTACGGAATTAGTACCGGATTAAATTTCGTTCACGTTACGCCCTTTGGATATAAGGCATTCGACAGCCGTTCGGCCATACTCCAGAATGCAACGGTTTTTTGGGGGAAACCCTTGCACAGCCAACGACATACCAACATTTAGTGAGCCTCAACGTGAAAACTTCCCTGTCCATCCTCAGCCTGCTGCTGTTGCTCACAGGAACCGCGACCCTACCGTCGACCGCTGCTGCACAACCCCCGGCCCAGGTCCAGCGTGACCCGAGCAAATTGCACCTGGCGTCCGGCAGCGCCCTGTTGATCGACCTCAACACCAACAAGGAGCTGTATTCCAGCCACGCCGATCGCGTGCGCCCCATCGCCTCGGTCACCAAGTTGATGACCGCGATGGTCGTGCTCGACGCCAAGCTGCCCATGGACGAGATGCTCACCATGACCATCGCCAACAACCCGGAGATGAAAGGCGTGTATTCCCGGGTGCGGCTGGGCAGCGAGCTGAACCGTCGCGAGACGTTGCTGATCACCCTGATGTCGTCGGAAAACCGTGCGGCCAACTCACTGGCCAACCACTACCCCGGTGGCTACGGCGCGTTCATCAAGGCGATGAACGCCAAGGCCCGCAGCCTGGGCATGAGTCACACCCGCTACGTCGAGCCGACCGGCCTGTCGACCTTGAACGTCTCCACCGCCCAGGACCTGGCCAAGCTGCTGATGGCCTCGCGCAAGTACCCGATGCTCAGCGAGCTGTCGGTCACCCGCGAAAAGACCGTGGCGTTCCGCAAGCCCAACTACACCCTGGGTTTCCGTAACACCGACCACCTGGTGAACAAGAGCAACTGGGACATCAAGCTGACCAAGACCGGCTTCACCAACGAAGCGGGGCATTGCCTGGTGCTGCTGACCAAAATGGACAACCGTCCAGTGGCCATGGTGATCCTCGACGCCTTCGGCAAGTACACCCACTTCGCCGACGCCAGCCGCATGCGCCAGTGGCTGGAAACCGGCAGCGCCAAGCCGGCGCCGGCGGTGGCCATGCAGTACAAGAGTGAAAGGCAGCGCGCGCGCCTGGCGCAGGACTGAAACGACAACGCCCCGCGCAAGCGGGGCGTTGTGGGCTGAAACCGGGCGTTTTCAGGCCTGGGTGGATACCATGCCACCGGCACTGTTGCCGCCGGTCTTGGTCAGTGCATCAAGCAACTTCGCGGTCGCTGCCTGGATTTGCCCGCTCAAGGTGGCAATGCTCGACTGCTTGGCGAGAATCATCGTCGCTTTCGTGGTGTCGTCCATTTCCTGCGCGGCGATCTTCGCCAGCTGACGCTGTTCTTCGGCCATCTGCTTCTGCAATTGCCTGATCATCTCGCGCATTTGCTGAATGTACGACGGCTCGCCGCTACCCTCGTCATCCTCGGCCTTCTTTGCGCTGCCAGGCTTGCCTGATTCGCCAGTGCCTTTGAGATCTACCGCGACAGTAGCCGGCGACTTCTCGTCTTCTTTGGCCTGCCCTTTGACCAGTTGCGTGGCGATGCTGCTGCTGACGTTGTTGATGCCTACCATTCCTTAATCCTCCACGGTGGGTCCTTTCAATGACTGGGGTATCGGCACCACGCGTGCAAACTTGATGCTCCCCCACCGATAAATTTACCCGCCCGCCATTCGTCCACCTGATACCCGAGCCCTGCCCTAGCGCCCACCGCGCCGCCAGGCCGGAACCGATCAGCCCTGCAACGAGATGGCAATGACCAAGACCCGCTCCCGCAAAGCCTTGTACATCGGCCTGCCCCTGGCCCTGGTGGCCGCCCTGGGTGGAGCCGCCGGCTATTACTTCTGGAAACAGGACGGCGGCTACCCCCGTGCGATCGTGCAGCAGGCCAACGACCTGCATGAGCACATGCTCTCCTTCGACAGCCATGTCACCGTGCCGTTGGGCTACGGCAGCACCGGTTACGAAGCAGACAAGGACGGCCGTGGCCAGTTCGACCTGGCCAAGGCGGCCAAGGGCCGGCTGTCCGGCGCGGCGCTGACCGTCTTCGGCTGGCCGGAGCTGTGGAACGGCCCGAACGCGCCGCACCGCCCTACCCCTGGCTTCATCGACGAGGCCCGTAACCAGCAGGAAGTGCGCTACAAGATCATCAGCGGCATCGTGCGCGACTTCCCCAACCAGGTCGGCATCGCCTACACACCGGACGACTTCCGGCGCCTGAACGGTGAAGGCAAGTTCGCCATTTTCATCAGCATGCTCAACGCCTATCCGCTGGGCAGCGACCTGTCGCAGCTCGATTTGTGGACCAAGCGCGGCATGCGCATGTTCGGCTTCAGCTACACCGGCAACAACGCCTGGGCCGATTCCTCGCGGCCACTGCCATTCTTCAACGACACCCCCGACGCCTTCGGCGGCCTGTCGCCACTGGGCGAGCAGGCGGTCAAGCGGCTCAACGACCTGGGCGTGATCATCGATGTCTCGCAGATGTCCACCCTGGCCCTGGAAGACGTCGCCCGCCTGAGCCGCGCGCCGTTCGTGGCCTCGCATTCGGCGCCACGGGCGCTGGTGGACATTCCGCGCAACCTGTCCGACAAAGAGATGCAACTGATCAAGGACAGCGGCGGCGTGCTTCAGGTGGTGGCCTTCACCACTTACCTCAAGCCCCTGAGCAAGCCGACCCTGGAGAAACTCGAAGCCCTGCGCGCACGCTTCGACCTGCAACCGTTGCAAGGCCTGACCAACGCACTGATGCCGGGCGACCCGATCATCGCCATCTGGCCAGAGGCGCGCTTCGGCGAATACGCCAGCAGCCTGTATGCCATCGTCGACGAAGAGCCCCGCGCCGGCCTCAAGGAGTATGTCGACGCCATTGACTACGCGGTGAAGAAGATGGGCATCGACCATGTCGGCATCAGTTCCGACTTCAACGATGGCGGCGGCGTCACCGGTTTCATGAACGTCGGCGAGATCCGCAACGTGACCGCCGAACTGCTGACCCGCGGCTATTCCGAAACCGATATCGCCAAGCTCTGGGCAGGCAACTTCCTGCGCGTCTGGGGGCAGGTGCAGAAAGCCGCCAACCCCGTGGCCCAGCTCGCCAATACCGCCCAGGAAACCCGCCATGACTGATCGGCGCGCCTTCCTCAAGCAGGCCGCCGCCCTGGCGGCCAGCCTGCCGTTGCTGCCAAGCGCCCTGGCCGCCACCGCCACCCCGGCGTCATTGCAGGGCCCGGACAAATGGCGCCAGTTGCGCCAGCTGTTCCCCCTGGCGCCGGATGTCGCGCACTTCGCCAACTTCCTGATCACCGCCCACCCGCGCCCGGTACAGGATGCGATCGACCGCCACCGCGCTACCCTCGACCACAACCCTGCGGTGTGCATGGACTGGGAGAGCCAGTACGAATGGCAGCGCGAGGATGAGGTCCGCGAGTGGGCAGGCCGCTATCTGGACGTGCGTCCCCGTCAGGTCGCCCTCACCGGCAGTACCACCGAAGGCCTGGGCATGATCTACGGTGGCCTGCACGTGGCGTCGCACCAGGAGATCCTGACCACCGAGCACGAGCACTACTCGACCCACAACTGCCTGGCCTTCCGTCAGCGCCAGCATGGCACCCAGGTGCGCAAGCTGCGCCTGTTCGACAAACCGGGCGATGTGTCCACCGACCGGGTGCTGAGCGTGATCGACCGCAGCATTCGCCCTGAAACCCGCGTGCTGGGCATGACCTGGGTGCACTCGGGCAGCGGCGTCAAGCTGCCGGTGGGCGCCATCGGCGAGCTGGTGCGCCAGCACAACCGCAACCGCGACGAGGCCGAGCGCATTGTCTACGTGGTCGATGGCGTGCATGGCTTCGGCGTGGAAAACGCACGCTTCGCCGACTTCAACTGCGACTACTTCATCGCTGGCACCCACAAGTGGATGTTCGGCCCACGCGGGACCGGGATCATCTGCGCGGCGTCCGAGCAGATGCAGCACCTGACACCGACCTTCGCCACCTTTTCACGCAACGAGGACTTCGGCACCATCATGACTCCGGGCGGGTACCACGCCTTCGAGCACCGCTGGGCGCTGGGCGAGGCCTTCAAGCTGCACCTGGAGCTGGGCAAGGCTGATGTCCAGGCGCGTATCCACCAGCTCAACGACTACCTCAAGGCGCGCCTGGCTGAACACCGCGCCGTGGAGCTGGTGACGCCGGTCAGCCGCGAGTTCTCCGCAGGCTTCACCTTCTTCCGCATCAAGGATCGCGATCCCGATGCCGTGGCCGCCTACCTGAACGCCAACAAGGTGATGGTCGATGCCGTGGACCGCGACGCAGGGCCGGTGATCCGCTTTGCGCCGAGCCTGCTCAACGACGAACAACAGGTCGACCGGGCCATGGCATTGCTGCGTACGCAGATCGGTTGAGGTAACGCCATCCATACCGGGGCTGCGGTGCAGCCCATTCGCCGGCGAGCCGGCTCCCATCCCGACCGCGCCGCCCTCAAGCCAAGCGCCGTCTGTGTGGGAGCCGCGGTTCGCCGCCACGACTTGCCAGCGATAAGGCCTAGCGCAGCAACGCCTGGATCTGCTCGTGGAGGGTATCCAGGTCGAACGGCTTGGCCAGAATCGGCGCCTTGCGCGCGATCGGGCTGCCCGACTCGAGAATCTCTGCCGGGTAGCCGCTGATGAAGATCACCTTCAGGTCAGGCCGCAGTTTCACTGCAGGCTCGGCAATCTCCACCCCGGAAATCCCGCCCGGCAGGCGGAAATCGGTGACCATCAGGTCCAGGTGCGGCTTGCTGGCCAGGATCGCGAACGCCTGCTCGCCATCCTCGGCCACCAGCACGTGGTAGCCCTCGCCTGCCAGGTAATCGCGCAGGATCATGCGGATCGCCGGCTCGTCCTCGACCACCAGTACCACGTCTTGTGCATCTTCACTCATGACAACGCCTTCGAATTCAATAGGTTGGCTATCAGACCGCAGCTTTACGCAGAGGTTGCCCGGGTCTGGTCACAGGCGTGCGGCAACACCGATAGCGGCAACTGGACGGTGAACGTCGACCCTGCTCCAACCTGGCTGTGGACCTGGATCCGCCCGCCGTGGGCCAGGATGATCTGCTCGGAAATGTACAGCCCCAGGCCCAGGCCGCCACTGGCCTGCTGCGCGGCAACGCGCTCGAACTGCTGGAAGATCCGCTGCTGGTTCTGCGCATCGATGCCGATACCCTGGTCCTGCACCTGCACGCAGGCCATGGCGTCCTCTTCGAACACCCGCACCTGCACAGGCTTGCGATTGCCGTAGCGCAAGGCATTGGACAACAGGTTGGCCACCACCTGTTCAATCCGGAATTCGTCCCACTCGCCCTGCAAGGCATCGCAACGCTGCAGCTCGATCACGGTATCCACCGCGCTGGCCTGGGCGGTAAAGTTCTCCACCAGGCCCCGCACCAGCTGGCCAAGGTCGAATGTGCGCGGCCGGATCGACAGTTTGCCGGTGCGAATCCGCGAGACATCGAGCATGTCCTCGACCAGGCGGATCAGGCTGTTGATCTGGCGCTCGTCGCGCTCGACCATGGCCTTGAGCTTGTCCTCGCTGAACGCCGCGAGGTTGCCGCGGGACAGGTGCATGCGGCGCAACTGGGTTTCCAGGATCAGTCCGTTGAGTGGCGTACGCACCTCATGGGAAACGATCGACATGAAATCGTCGCGCATGCGTACAGCCCGCTCCAGCTCACCACGGGCCAACTGCAACTGGTTGAGCAGCAGTTCCTGCTCCTGGCGGCCCTGCTCCAGGGCCTGCAGCTGGCGGTCCAGGGCCTTGCGTTGGCGGAACAGGTCGACGAATACCGACACCTTGCTCTTCACCGCCAAGGTTTCCAGGGGTTTGTGCAGAAAATCCACCGCCCCGCTCTCGTACCCCTTGAAGGCATAGTTCATCTCGCGCCCGGCGGCGCTGACGAAGACGATGGGGATGTTGCGGGTCTTCTCCATGCCGCGCATCAGCTCGGCCAGCTCGAAGCCGTTCATGCCCGGCATCTGCACATCGAGGATGGCCAGGGCGAACTCGTGCTCGAGCAGGAGCGACAACGCCTCGTCGGCCGACTGGGCCTGGTACACCTCGCGGTCATCGCCCTGGATCAGGGCGTCCAGGGCCAGCAGGTTTTCCGGCAGGTCGTCGACGATCAGCAGTTTCGCGGTGATGTGGCTTAGCATGCGCTGGGTTCCAGGGTAGCGAGCAACTGCCCGATACCACTCAGGGAAAGAATATGGTCCGGGTCGTGCAGGGCCAGGGCGGCCTCCGGCATCAACGCGACCTGTGCTTCGCGGGGGTCCTGGACGACCGTCCGGCCACCGCTTTGTCTGATCCGCAAAAGCCCGCGGGCGCCGTCTTCATTGGCCCCGGTGAGCAATACGCCGAGCAGCTCCGGACCATAGGCGTCGGCGGCCGACTCGAAGAGAAAATCGATTGCCGGTCGCGAGAAATGCACCGGCTCCTCCTGGCTCAGCGACAGGGTGAAATCGCGCTCCACCGACAGGTGATAGCCCGGCCCCGCCACATAGATCAGCCCCGGTTCTATCCGTGCCTTGTCGAGGGCCTCGCGAACCGGGCGGCGCAGGCGGCGCTGCAGCACCTCGGCCAGCTGGCTGTGGCGATCGTCGGGCAGGTGCAGCACGCACAGCACCGGGATGGCGAAATCGTCGGGCAGCGCGCCGAGCACGCTGAACAGTGCCGAAACGCCACCCGCCGAGGCGCCAATGACAATCGCACGCACGCTGTTCATGTCTTGCGGTAGATCCGCTCGGGCCGCACCAACGGCTCGAAACGCTCGCCATAGGCCGAGAAGTCCACCGACTCCTTGCTGCCCAGCACCAGGAAACCGCGGTGGCACAGCGACTCGTGGAACAGCCCCAGGGCACGGTCCTGAAGGCCCTTGTTGAAGTAGATCAGCACATTGCGGCAAGACACCAGTTGCGTCTCGGAGAACACGCTGTCGGTGGCCAGGCTGTGATCGGCGAAGGTCACGTTGTCGCGCAGGCTGGCGTCCATGATGGCGTTGCCATAGGCGCTGGTGTAGTACTCGGCAAAGTCCCGGCGGCCACCGGCCTTGCGGTAGTTCTCTTCGTACTCGCGCATGCTCTGCATCGAGTAGATGCCCTGCTTGGCCCGCTCCAGCGAGTGCGGATTGATGTCGGTGGCATAGAGGATGGTGCGTTCGAGCAGGCCTTCCTCGCGCAGCAGGATGGCCATGGAATACACCTCCTCGCCAGTGCTGCAGCCGGCGATCCAGATCTTCAGCGACGGCCAGGTGCGCAGCAGCGGCACCACTTCGTTGCGCAGTGCCAGGAAGTGCCCGGGGTCGCGGAACATCTCGCTGACCGGGATCGTCAGGTACTGCAGCAGCTCGAGGAACATGCCTGGGTCGTGCAGCACCCGCTCCTGCAGCGCCGACACCGTGCGGCAGTCAAACTGGCGCACGGCATGGAGGATCCGGCGCTTGATCGAGGCGCCGGAGTAATCGCGAAAATCGTAGCTGTACTTGAGGTAGATCGCCTCGATCAGCAGCCGGATCTCGATATCGGTATTGCGTTCACTGGTCAAGATTTCAGATTCGCTCCAATTGCGGCAGCCAGACCCGGATCAGCGAGAACAGGCGGTCCAGCTCGATCGGTTTGGCCAGGTAGTCGTTGGCCCCGGCCTGCAGGCAACGCTGCTGGTCGTCCTTCATCGCCTTGGCGGTCACGGCGATGATCGGCAGCTTGCGCCAGCGCGGTTGCTGGCGAATCAGCCGGGTCGCCTCGTAGCCGTCCATTTCCGGCATCATCACGTCCATCAGTACCAGGTCGATGTCGTCGTTGGCTTCCAGGCATTCTATGGCCTCGCGCCCGTTGCGGCCGATCTCGACGATGGCACCCTTGTGTTCCAGGGCGCTGGTCAGGGCGAAGATATTGCGCACGTCATCGTCCACCAGCAGGATCTTGCGCCCCTCGAACACCTTGTCGCGGCTGCGGGCGGTCTTGAGCATGCGCTGGCGTTCGTTGGACAGCTGCGACTCGACCTTGTGCAGGAACAGCGTCACCTCGTCGAGCAGGCGCTCGGGCGAGCGCGCGCCCTTGATGATGATCGAGCGCGAGTACTTGAGCAGGTCGGCCTCCTCCTCGCGGGTGAGGTTGCGCCCGGTGTAGACGATCACCGGCGGGAAGCTGCGGATATCCTCGGCGGTCATGCGCTTGAGCAGCTCGTTGCCGAGCATGTCGGGCAGCTTGAGGTCGATGATCATGCAGTCATAGATGTTCTCGCGCAGCAGCGCCAGGGCATCCTGGGCCATGGCCACGGCGGTGATCTCGATATCGTCGTCGCCGATCAGGCGGGCGATGCTCTCACGCTGCAGGTCGTCGTCCTCCACCAGCAGGATGTGCTTGAGCTTCTGCGTGAGCTTGGCCTCCAGGCGACCGAACACGGCCTTGAGTTCCTCGCGGCTGGTGGGCTTGACCGCGTAGCCCACCGCGCCCATGTGCATGGCCGCCTCGACCCGGTCCTCCACCGAAATGATATGCACCGGTATGTGCCGGGTGCCGGCCTGTTCCTTCAGGCGCTGCAGCACGGTGAGCCCGGAATGGTCAGGCAGGCGCATGTCCAGCAGGATGGCGTCGGGCAGGTACTGCGCGGCCAGCTCGAAGCCCTCGTCGGCGGCATGGGCGACCAGGCAGCTGTAACCCAGTTCGTGGGCCAGGTCGAAGAGGATGCGGGCGAAATTCGGCTCGTCCTCGATCACCAGGATGCAGCGGTTGCCGAACGGCGCCCGCTCGCGGTCATCGGCGAAGGCCGGGGTCGGGCGCTCGCTGCGAACGGGCGCAGGCACCGGCGGTGCGGGCGGCAGTTCGTCGACCGCCGGGCGCAGGCTGTGCACCTCGACCTGTTGCGCCGAAGGCTCGAAGTGCTCGGGCAGGATCAGGCTGAACACGCTGCCCTGCCCCGGGCTGCTGTCGACATTGATCTGCCCGCCCAGCAGGTGGGCCAGGTCGCGGGAGATAGACAGCCCCAGACCCGTGCCGCCATAGCGGCGATTGCTGGTGCCATCGACCTGGTGGAAGGCGCCGAAGATCGCCTGCTGCTGGTCGGCGGCAATGCCGATGCCGGTGTCGCGCACCGCGAAGACGATGCCCAGGCCCGCCTGATGGCTGATGCGCAGGCTGACCTGGCCGCGCTCGGTGAACTTGATGGCGTTGGACAGCAGGTTCTTGAGAATCTGCTCCAGGCGCTGACGGTCGGTGAACAGGGCCACCGGCAACGGCTGCTCCAACTGCACGGCGAAGGACAGGCCCTTGTCCTGCGCCAACGGCTGGAACATGCCCTGCAGGCCTTCAACCAGACGCTCCAACGGTGTGCTTTCAGCGCGCACTTCCAGCTTGCCGGCCTCGACCTTGGCGATGTCGAGAATATCGTTGATCAGGTTGAGCAAGTCGTTGCCGGCCGAGTAGATCGACTCGGCGAACTTCACCTGCTCCTCGCTGAGATTGCCTTCGGCGTTCTCGGCCAGCAGCTTGGCCAGGATCAGCGAGCTGTTGAGCGGCGTGCGCAGCTCATGGGACATATTGGCGAGGAACTCGGACTTGTACTTGCTCGAGCGCTGCAGGTCATCGGCGCGGGCCTGCAACTCGACCTGGGCCTGGTTCAGCTCACTGTTCTTGCGGTCCAGGGCCTCGGTGCGCTCGGCCAGTTGCTCGTTGGTCTGCTCCAGCTCCGCCTGCTGGGTCTCGAGGTGGGCCTGGGACTCCTTGAGCACCCGCGACTGTTCCTCGAGCTCTTCGTTGGCGGTCTTGAGCTCCTCCTGCTGCACCTGCAGTTCTTCGTTGAGCTGCTGCGTCTCGGCCAGCACTTCCTGCAAACGCTGACGGTAACGGGCGCTTTCGATGGAGATGCCCAGGTTTTCGGCGACCCGCTGCAGCAGCTCCACGTCACGTTCCTGCAGCGCACGCAGGAAGCCCAGCTCCAGCACGCCGTTGACCCGCCCATCGTCCTGCGCCGGCACCAGCAAGCCGCTGCGCGGCAGGCCACGGCCCAGGCCCGAGCTCAGGCGATAGTAGTCCTCCGGCAGCTCGTCCAGGCGCAACAGCCGCCCCTGGGCCACCGCCTCGCCCAGCAGGCCGGCATGATCGCCCATGCGCGGTTCGCTAGCCTGCTGTTCGGCATCCAGACCATAGGCGGCGACGCGCACCAGCTGGCCATGCTCATCGCGCACATACAGCGCACCGACCACGCTGCCCAGGTAACCAGCGAAAAAGCGCAGGATATTGTCGCCGAGCATCGGCAGCGTCAGCTGGCCCAGCACCTGCTCGGCCAGCTGGGTCTGCCCGGCGCGCAGCCAGGCCTGTTGTTCCAGGCGCTCGGCGGCACGTTGCTGGGCTTCGAGGTTCTCGACATAACTCGAAGACAGGGCTAGCAGGTCGCGCCGCCCCAGGTAGGCGAGCAACGCGCTCAAGGCAACGATGAACAACACGAACGCCGAAATCGCGGTCGTGGTGACCGTGCTGACCGTCTCGTTACGCGCCGTGCGCAGTTGCTGCTCAGTGTTGATGAAGGTATCGAACTCCTTGCGGATCTCGTCGGTCAGGCGCTTGCCGCGGCCACGGCCAATCGACGACGCCACATCACCCTGCTGGCTGCGCCGTTGGCTGATAACTTCGTTGCCGAAGGTGTTCCACTCGCGCTGCAGCGCCGCAATGCGGTCGATGCGGTCGACTTGCTGAGGGTTGTCGGCCACCATTCCCCGCAGGCTGTCCAGGCTGCCGAAGATGCGCGGCTTGGCTACCTCGTAGGGGTCGAGGAAACGCTCTTCGCCGGTCAGCAGATAGCCGCGCATGCCGGTTTCCATGTCGATCGACAGCTTGATCGTCTCGTTGGCATTGCCGATCACCCGATCGGTGTGCTCGACCCACTGCATGGCCGAAAGCAGGTAGTAGATCACCGCGACAAAGGCCACGGCGCCCAGTAGCCCCACTCCCAGGGGCAGGCCGACGTTGCGGCTCAGCAGTTTGCGAAAACTGCGTTGGTCCATCGAGGCTGCTTGAATCATGTGAAAGTGCCCGAGCGAAATAAGTCCATTGAACAGACCGGCGTCTACGTCGTGTAAGTGTTGCCCTGCGCCAGACCGACCGCGAATACAGCGAGTCTAACCAGCTTTCGCGGAACTGGCAGGGCATTTAGCCAGTATTTGAAGCCTGTCTGCAGCAATCGTTCCATCTATTTGCCCATGCCGTTAAGCTTGGGAACTTCTGCCCTGGCCCCGCGCACAGAGTAGAGACAATCCATCGAAACAGGATCCACACAATGCACCTTCTGGTAGTCGAAGACGACGACATCGTTCGCATGCTGATAGTCGAAGTGCTCGACGAACTGGGCTATGCCGCCATCGAAGCCGACAGCGCTGCCGCGGCCCTCAAGATCATCGAGGATCCCACGCAACCGCTGGCGCTGTTGATGACCGACGTGGGGTTGCCCGACCTGCGCGGCGAGGAATTGGCGGCCAAGGCCCGGGAAAGCCGGCCGA
The DNA here is from genome assembly GCF_001007005.1 of Pseudomonas sp. CCOS 191. Classification (NCBI taxonomy): domain Bacteria; kingdom Pseudomonadati; phylum Pseudomonadota; class Gammaproteobacteria; order Pseudomonadales; family Pseudomonadaceae; genus Pseudomonas; species Pseudomonas sp. CCOS 191. The sequence goes on along the minus strand of NZ_LN847264.1, from coordinate 2,459,227 downwards.
ATCTGCCGGTGCTGTTCGCCAGTGGCTACGCCGAGAGCTTCAACGTGCCCCCAGGCATGCACCTGATCGGCAAGCCGTTCAGCATCGACCAGTTGCGCGACAAAGTGCTGGAGATTCTCGGCGCACCGTGAACTGAAATAATTTGAACGTCTCGCGCCTTTAGGCTTCCAATCTTCGAGGTATGCCTCTCTCGTCGGAAAGCCACCATGAAGATGCCCTGTCGTGCCCCTTGCGCTTGCCTGGAACTGGATTTCGTCCGCGATACCTTGTTCGGCCCGGTGGCTCAGCGCGCCATGTGTCAGGTCCAGTTGGCCGCCCTCAGCCTGCAAGGCCGTCCCGCGCTGCGCCTGCATATCGAACCGCCGTTACCCGGCAAGGTGGAGAAGGCGCACAGCGTCACCTTCGCCTGGGAGGGGCGCAACTATCGGGGCGTGGTCCGTGAACACGTCAAATGCGGCGACGGCGGCATCAACCTGCTGCTCGAGTTGCAATGACCTCAGGCAATCGTTTTGCGGGCGCCCGGCGGGGCATCACGTTGTGCCTTGACCCGACTCACAAGGCCCAGCAGGTCATGGCAAGTATTGAGGCTGGCAATCGGCACGCCAGTCACGGTAAGGCAATCGTCCAGGCTCGAGCCCTGGCCCAGACGAATGGTGAGGTGCTCGCCGTCCGCACAGCTCACCTCGCAGCGGTCGGGCAGGCAGGCCTGTTCGATCATCTGCCGCATCTCAAGCATCGAAACGCCAATCAACGACATGGTACGACCCTCTCTTGTACTGGATGGCCTGTTGGGTGTGGTACGCCCTCGACGGGCAGGATGCCAATTGAGATTGCCGATGAGGGGGCGCAGGTCCATTCGCCCCAGCGATGACAACGGCTCAATGCACCCTAGTAGAAGAAACCGCTGGCTGATCAACGTTCGGTCGTCTTTGCCAGATGGGCGACGGGCGGTCAGCACCTACATCCGTGCCAGTTCCTCACGGCAGAATTCCACGAACAACTGCGCCGGCTTGGTCAGTTGCACACGCTTGAGGTGCGCCGCCGCCAACCCCGACAGCGTCACTGGCTCGGCAATAGCCAGCGTCACCAGGCGCTGCCCGTCGTAGGTGAATTCCGAGTGCGGCCGGGTGACCAGCAGCGAGAAACCGAAGCCCTGCCCCACCATGCCCCGGACCATCTCGATCGACGGGGAGCTGAAGACGATGTTCGGCGTCAGCCCCAGTTCGTTGAACAGGCTGACGAAATAGGTGCGGCTGGGGGCCACGTCGAGCAGGATCATCGGCTCGGGGCACAGGTCACGCAGCGACACCTGGGCTTGGCCGGCGAAACGGTGCTTTTCCGGCAGCAGCACATAGGGTTTCTGTGGCGGCATCAGCGGCTCGGTCTCGATGGTGCCATCCAGGTCATGGTCATAGAGGAACGCCAGGTCGAAGGTACCGGCCGTCAGCCCCTGGATCAGGTCCTGTTGCTCACCGTCGCGCAGGCGAATGTCCACCCCTGGGTAGCGCTCGCGGAAGCCGGCGATCAGCCGCGGCAGATACAGCGGCGCCACGGTCTCGAAACAGCCGATGTCGATCTGCCCGGCCACCGTGTCGTTGTCGGCCAGGGCGTTCTGCTCGAACTCGTGGGCCATCTGCAACAGGGACCGGGTCTTGGCGTAGAAGCGCTTGCCGCTGGGCGTCAGCGACACGCCCTGGGCGTGATGGCGAATGAACAGCTGCACGCCGAAGCTCTCTTCCAGGCTCTTGATCGCCGTGGAGATCGACGGCTGGGCGATATACAACTGGCGCGAGGCTTCGGCGACGCTGCCGGCCTCCACGGTGGTGACGAAGTACTTCAGTTGGCGCAAGGTATAGGAAGCCACGCTGACCTCTCTGGCGCCGTGTGCGGCGCGCGGGATTTTCCTGTCAGCTTACCGCGCCTTGGGGCGCGCGGGCGGATCACCCAGGCAAGGATTTACCTGGGGGTTGAGCAGCATTTTCCGTGGTGGCCCAGGCCGGTCAGACCGCCTGCAACGGAATATCGCCAGCGCTGCCTTTGCCGTCGCGTCGCTCGCTCATCCAGTCATTGACCTTCTGCCCGAACTCGGCAGGCGCCTTGCGCCCGAACCGCCGCGCCAGGTCGAGGATGGTCTGTTGGGCCAGCGCCTCCTCCATGCGCTTCTGCGCTCCCAGCATCACCGCGTGGATCGCACAAGTGCCCTCGGTCGCCCAGCCCGGCGCCGAACCTTCGAACACCGCGCAGCGCTCGCGGATCTCCCGGCAATCGAAGAGCTTCTTCGGCCCATCGATGGCCGTGACGATATCCAGCACGGTGATTTCGTCGGAAGGCCGCGCCAGGCGAAACCCGCCGCGCACGCCTTCGGTCGCGGCGACCAGCCCGGCCCGGGCGAGCTTGGTGAAGACCTTGGCCAGGTATTCCTGGGGCACACCCTGCAGTTCGGCCAGGTCGCGCACGCTGGACTCGCGGCTGTCGCCACGCTCGTCCACCAGGAACAGCAGGCAGTGGATGCCGTACTCGACGCCTGCACTGTAGAGGGACATATGAATCTCCGACTGATTTTGTCGCAAATAGTACGCCTTTCATTGCCTGCAAGCAAAGCCAGGCACAACCGCTCGTCGTCGGACGGGCCGATCACAACCCAGCTTAACGCCATATAGCACGCGGCATTCGAGCCACTCTTGGCACTTTGCGAACAGCCCGCCACGGAAAAAACACTTGCCGTTTTAAACTACGACCAATAAAGTCGTAGTTATTCGGCAAGCAGCACAGGCTTCGCCGGAGCCCTTTTCCTACCTTGCGGAGCACCTTCATGACCTCTCGTATCCTGATCATCGGTGCCGGCTTTGCCGGTGTCTGGAGCGCCCTGAGCGCCGCCCGCCTGCTCGACCAGGCCCAGCGCGGCGACGTGCGCATCAGTGTGCTGGCCCCGCAGCCGCAACTGCGGATCCGCCCACGCTTCTACGAAGCCGACGTGCACAGCTTGCAGGCGCCATTGGAGGCACTGTTCGACGTGGTGGGCGTGGAGTTCATCCACGGCACCGCCGACACCATCGACAGCGACGCCCGCCAGGTCGGTTATCGCGATGCCGATGGCCGCCCGCACCAGCTCGCCTACGATCGCCTGATCCTCGCCGCCGGCAGCCAGGTGGCCCGCCCCGCCGTCCCGGGCCTGGCAGAGCACACCTTCGATGTCGACCAGATGGAGTCGGCCACTCGCCTGGAACAGCACCTGCACAGCCTGGCCAGCCTGCCCGCCTCCCCGGCGCGCAACACAGTGGTGGTGTGCGGTGGTGGCTTCACCGGTATCGAAACGGCCACCGAGCTGCCATCCCGAATGCGCGCCATCCTCGGCGAAGGCCAGGCCCGTGTGGTGCTGATCGACCGAGGTGCCAGCATCGGTGCCGCGCTCGGCGCCGGGATCACCCCGGCCATCGTCAGCGCCAGCGAGCAGGCCGGGGTGCAATGGCTGACCGGCACCTCGGTGGTGGCGGTGGATGCGGGGGGCGTGACCCTGGACAACGGCGAATACATCGCCAGCAAGACCGTGATCTGGACCGTGGGGGTCAAGGCCAGCCCGTTGACCGCCCAGGTCGCAGGCGAGCGTGACGGCCTGGGCCGCCTGAAAGTCGACGGTCACCTGAAAGTCGTTGGCCAGGACTACATCTACGCCACCGGCGATGTCGCCCGCGCCGCGGTCGACGACCTGGGCAACCACGCGCTGATGACCTGCCAGCACGCCATTCCCATGGGCCGCCATTCGGGTAACAACGCCATGGCCGACCTGCTGGGCGTGGAGCCGGTGATCTATCGCCAGCCCAAGTACGTCACCTGCCTGGACCTGGGCGAATGGGGCGCGGCCTACAGCGAAGGCTGGGAACGCGAACTGCACCTGCAGGGCCAGGACGGCAAGCAACTCAAGCGCCAGATCAACACGGTGTGGATCTACCCCCCAGCGGCGGATCGCGCCCAGGCGCTGGCGGCTGCCGACCCATTGATCCCGATCGTTGCATGATCAAGAAAGGGCCGCGCTGCGGCCCTTTTTGCGACGCAAAGAAGACCATTGGTCAGCAAGTGACGACACACCCCGGGGACCGAGCGTTCATTGAACGACTGGTCAAAAATAGTGGCACTGTGTCATCATTCTGAAAAAACAACATGAACCGTGAGGATATAACCCCTTTCGCAGTGCATCGAGAGCCCTACCAGCCGAGCCCGGTCCGTCCGCGCTCTTGACGCCTGCAGCCACCGTCAAGGAGCGTCGCATGCAGTTACGGAACGTTAAGATCGGCATTCGGGCAGCAGGAATGTTCACCCTGCTCGGGGTACTGGTCCTGGCCATGGGCCTGGTCGCCCTCTACGAAACCCGCAGGATGGACAGCGCCACCGACGAAATCCGCATCACCTGGATGCCCGCGGTACTCGCCCTGGGCGAAGTCAGCAGCAACCTGGGCCGAGCCCGTGCCCTCACCTTGCGCAGTGTCCTGGAGGACAGCAGCAGCGTTCGCCACGCCACCCTGGACAAGATCGTCCAGGTCAACCAGCAGCTCGAAAGCGACCTCAAGGCCTACGAGCGCACCATCATCGAAGCCGACGACCGCGCCCTGTTCGATGCCTTCATCGGTCTTAGCGAGCGTTACCACGGCCTGCAGAAAGCCATTCGCAGCGCCGCCGGCAACGATCAGCTCGACGAAGCCCGCCGCCTGGTCAACGGCCCGCTGGCCGAATACGCCGACAGCATGATGAAGGCTCTGGGCGAACTGATCACCTACAACACCCAGGGCGCCGAGCAGGCCTCGCAGCGCAGCAGCGCGGCCTCCGACGAAGCCTTTGCCCTGATCATCGGCGCCATTGCCGTGATCCTGCTCGCGCTGGTCGCCATCGCCACCCTCCTCACCCGCAGCATCATCGTCCCGCTGGCCGACGCCGTCGCCGTGGCCGAGCGCGTCGCCACCGGCGACCTGACCCGCGAGATCACCGTGCTCGGCCGCGACGAGCCGGCCTTGCTGCTGCGCGCCCTGAGCCGCATGCAGCACAGCCTGCGCGACACTTTACGGCGGATCGCCGCCTCCTCCGACCAACTGGCCTCGGCCTCCGAGGAGTTGCACACCGTTACCGAAGACACCAGCCGTGGCCTGCACCAGCAAAGCGCCGAGATCGACCAGGCCGCCACCGCGGTCAACCAGATGACCGCTGCCGTCGAAGAAGTGGCCAGCAACGCCGTGAGCACCGCCGATGCCTCCCAGGGCGCCGACCGCACCACCCGCGATGGCCGCGACCAGGTCAACCAGGCACTGGCTTCGATCCAGCACCTGGTCGATGACGTGACCGGCACCGCCGAGGAAATCGAGCAGTTGGCCAGCCACGCCAACCAGATCAGCCAGGTGCTTGACGTGATCGGTTCGATCGCCGGCCAGACCAACCTGCTGGCCCTCAACGCCGCCATCGAGGCCGCCCGTGCCGGCGAGGCGGGCCGTGGTTTTGCCGTGGTCGCCGACGAAGTACGCGCCTTGGCCCACCGCACCCAGCAGTCCACGGCGGAAATCGAGCAGATGATCGGCGGCATCCAGACCGGCACCGAGCGCGCGGTCAACGCCATGCACAGCAGCCAGGGCCGCGCCGGCGGCACCCTGGAAGTAGCGCAATCGGCCGGCCAGGCCCTGGAGCTGATCGCCGAGGCGATCGCCACGATCAACCAGCGCAACCTGGTGATCGCCACGGCCTCCGAGCAGCAGGCCCAGGTGGCGCGGGAGGTGGACCGCAACCTGGTGAACATCCGCGACCTGGCGATGCAGACTTCGGCAGGCGCAAACCAGACCAGCGCGGCGGCCCAGGACCTGTCACGCCTGGCGGTGGAGTTGAACGGGATGGTGGCGCAGTTCAAAGTCTGAGGTGCCAGGAGCCCCCTCGCGGGGCAAACCACTCCTACAGATCAACTGCAAGGTTGCTGTAGGGACAGGCTTGCCCCGTGATCGCATTTCAACCCTGGCGAATAGGAAAAAACGCTATAGCGCGTAGGACCTGGCGACTACCCCCTGCTCATCCCCCAGCCCATGCTCTTGACGTTTGCATTCACACGTCAAGGAACACCCATGCTGTTGAGAAACATGAAGATCGGCAAGCGGGCGACCAGCCTGTTCACCCTGCTGGCGGCCCTGGTCCTGGCCATGGGGCTGGTGGCGCTGTACGAGACCCGGCAGATGAAAGATGCCACGGACGAAATACGCGACAATTGGCTGCCAGCGGTGATCGCCCTCAACGAAATCACCGGTACCCTCGCCCAGGAACGCGCAGCGACACTGCGTGCGGCCCTGGAGCAGAACAGTGACAGCAATGCCAGCGTCAACTTGCTGAACAGCATCGAGGAAGCGGTGCAGCAGGACCTGAAGGACTATGAAAAGACCATTGCCGACGCCGAGGACCGCAGTCTGTTCAGTGCTTTCATCACGGCACGCCAACATTACACCCAGCAGCAACACGAAGTGCTGCGCAACCTCAGTGCCGGCCAGATGACAGAAGCCCTGCGCCTGATCAATGGTCCATTGATCCAACGCGCCGACCGCATGATGGAAACCCTGGCGACGCTGGTGGCCTACAACTACAAGGGAGCGCAAGCCGCCTCGCAGCGTAGCGGCGCGGTCAGTGATCAGGCGCTCACCGTGATCATCGTTTCAATGATACTGATCGTGCTGGTGTTGATCGCCATCGCCACCCTGTTCACCCGCAGCATCGTCGCGCCGTTGAGAGAGGCTGTCATGGTGGCCGAACGTGTCGCCACCGGTGACCTTACCCGCGAGATCGTGGTCGTTGGCCAGGACGAACCGGCATTGCTGCTGCACGCCCTGCGCCGCATGCAGCAAAGCCTGCGCGACACCATCGGCAAGATCGCCGCGTCCTCCAACCGCCTGGCCTCGGCCTCGGAGGAGCTGCACGGCGTCACCGAGGACACCAGCCGTGGCTTGCTGCAGCAAAGCACCGAGATCGACCAGGCCGCCACCGCGGTCAACCAGATGACCTGCGCCGTCGAGGAGGTGGCCAGCAACGCCGTGAGCACGGCCGAGGCTTCCCAGGGCGCGGACCAGACCACCCGTGATGGCCGAGACCAGGTCAACCAGGCACTCGCCTCTATCCAGCACCTGGTCGACGACGTCACCGGCACCGCGGCAGAGATCGAACAGCTGGCCAACAGCGCCAACGACATTACCCGTGTGCTGGATGTTATCGGCGCCATCGCCGGCCAGACCAACCTGCTGGCGCTCAATGCCGCCATCGAGGCTGCCCGCGCCGGCGAGGCAGGCCGTGGCTTTGCCGTGGTCGCCGACGAAGTACGCGCCCTGGCCCACCGTACCCAGCAGTCCACCGCGGAGATCGAGCAGATGATCGGCGGCATCCAGATCGGCACCGAACGGGCGGTCAGCGCCATGCACAGCAGCCAGGGCCGCGCCAGCGGCACCTTGGAGGTGGCGCAGTCGGCCGGTCAGGCTCTGGAGCTGATCTCGCGGACCATCACCTCGATCAACCAGCGCAACCTGGTGATCGCCAGCGCCACCGAGGAGCAGGCGCAAGTGGCCCGGGAAGTGGACCGCAACCTGGTGAACATCCGCGACCTGGCGCTGCAGACGACCAACGGTGCCAACCAGACCAGCGCATCGGCCCAGGACCTGTCGCAGCTGGCGCTGGAGCTCAATGGGCTGGTCGCGCAGTTCAAGGTCTGAACGGCCTGATGAACATCGCGGGGCACGCCCGCTCCTGCAAGGCTTGTGCAGGAGCGGGCGTGCCCCGCGATGAGTTTGGCGCGGATTTCAGGATTTGACGCCGACCACCCGCTGCGCCTTTTCCGGCTGCGCCCGCGTCGCCAGGCAGTAATACAGCGGCACTGTCACCAACAGCCCGAACAGCCACGACAGATCCGCCCCTTCGACGATGTTCGAGTACGGCCCGACATACAGCGACGTATTGGCGAACGGCAATTGCACCAGGATGCCGCAGGCGTAGGCGATGATCGCGTGATGGTTGAAACGCCCGTAGATGCCGCCATCGGCGCGGAAGATCGAGGCGATGTCGTACTCGCCGCGCTTGATCAGGTAGAAGTCCACCAGGTTGATCGACGCCCACGGCACCAGCACCAGCAAAAGCGCCAGGATCAGCCCGATGAACTGGCCGATGAAGTCCGCCGAGGCGTTCAGCGCCACCAGGGCGCAGCCCATCAGGATCACCCCCGCCAGCACCACGCGCAGCCTGATGCTCGGCGTCCACTGGGCGGCAAAGGTCTGGATCGCGGTGACGATCGACAGCACCGCGCCATACAGGTTGAGGGCGTTGTGGCTGATGATGTTGAGCAGGAACAGCACCATCAGCACCGGGCCCAGCCAACCGGTGGCCTGCTTGACCGCCACCATGGCATCAGTGCCTTCCGGCACGCACAGCACCGCCACCGCACCGAAACTGAAGCACAGGATGGTGCCCAGGGTGGCGCCTAGGTAGGTGGCCCAGAACGGTTTGGCGATGCCGACTTCACGGGGCAGGTAGCGCGAGTAGTCCGAGGTGTAGGGCGAGAAGCTGATCTGCCAGATGATGCCCAGCGACACCGTGGCGACGAAGCCGGACAGGTTGAACGCGCCGCGGCTGAAGAAGTCACCCGGCAGTTCCTGGGCGAACATCATGATGAAGCCGGCCAGCAGCGCCGAGCCCATCACCCAGGTGCCGACGCGGTTCAGCGTATGGATGAAGCGGTAGCCGATCACCCCGATGGCGGTGGCGCTCAGGGCGCCGATGACGATGGCGCCGGGCATCGGCACGCCGGGGGCGATGCCGTGGATCGACTTGCCGGCCAGGACGATGTTGGAAATGAAGAAACCGACGTAGATCAATGCGGTGAAGAACACGATCAGCAGCGCGCCATAGCGGCCGAACTGGCCGCGGCTCTGCACCATCTGCGGAATGCCCAGCTGCGGCCCCTGCGCCGAGGCCAGGGCGATCACCACCCCGCCCAGCAGATGCCCCAGCACGATGGCCAGCAGCCCCCACAGCAAGTTCAGATGGAACACCTGGACCACCATGGCACCAGTGACAATCGGCAGCGGCGCGATGTTGGTGCTGAACCACAGGGTGAAAAGGTCGCGCGCCTTCCCATGGCGCTCGGACGGTGGCACGTAATCGACCGTGTGTTGCTCGACGAGATGGTGTTGCGACGACGGTTGGGACATAGGATTCAGCTCGAAAGGTCGTTTTTATCGTTGTATGGAAACCGCTCGGGGCGGCCTCTCAGCTGAAGACCATATTATGGTATTCCAACAGTTTGACAACACTGCACCGCTCATTTTCAGCGCACCTGATTCGCTCCATGCGCCATCACGCAGCACAAATGTTCACACCAAGGCCAGTGATTACGGGGCTTGCACCGTTCATCGCGAACTCCAGGCCACGGAAAATTCCGCTTGCAATATAGGTATTACGGTATACCATCAGACACATCAACGATAAAAACCGCGGACCACCGCAGCCTTTTCAGAGGTACACGAGATGATCGACGCAACCGTCTACAAGCACGTCCTGGGTTCCTTCCCCTCCGGCGTGACCGTCATCACCACCCTGGACGACGACGGCTCGATCGTCGGCCTCACCGCCAGCGCATTCTCTTCCCTGTCGATGGACCCGCCGCTGGTGCTGTTCTGCCCCAACTACAGCTCCGACTCCTACCCTGTACTGATGAAGAACAAGCGCTTCGCCATTCACCTGCTCTCCGGTGAACAGCAGGCCGAGGCATATGCGTTCGCGAAAAAAGGCAAGGACAAGGCCGTCGGCATCGAGTGGACCCTGAGCGAACTGGGCAACCCGATCCTGGCCGGCGCCACCGCCGTGATCGAATGCGAACTGTGGCGTGAATACGAAGGCGGCGACCACGCCATCATGGTCGGCAAGGTACACAACCTGATCGTCCCGCAGGAGGCGCCCCGCCCGATGGTCTATTGCCGCGGCAAGATGGCCAGCCTCCCGGCCTTCGCCTGAACCCTGACGACCGATTCCACTTAGAGCGCCTGCCCCAGCGGGCGACAACAACAAAGCTCCGAGGAAAAGCCCCATGAAATTTTCGCTGTTCGTGCACATGGAACGTTGGGATGAGCAGGTCAGCCACCGCCAGCTGTTCGAAGACCTCACCGAACTGACCCTGATGGCCGAAGACGGCGGTTTCAGCACCGTGTGGATCGGCGAACACCACGCCATGGAATACACCATCTCGCCGAGCCCGATGCCGCTGCTGGCCTACCTCGCAGCGCGCACCGAGAAGATCCGCCTGGGCGCCGGCACCATCATCGCGCCCTTCTGGAACCCGATCCGCGTGGCGGGCGAATGCGCCCTGCTCGACGTAATCAGCAATGGCCGCATGGAAGTGGGCCTGGCCCGTGGCGCCTACCAGTTCGAGTTCGACCGCATGGCCGGCGGCATGCCGGCCACCGATGGCGGCAAGGCCCTGCGCGAGATGGTCCCGGCGGTGCGCCAGCTGTGGCAAGGCGACTATGCCCATGAAGGCGAGATCTACAACTTCCCCACCTCCACCAGCGTGCCCAAGCCGGTACAGCAGGGCATGCCGCCGATGTGGATCGCCGCCCGCGACCCGGACTCGCACAACTTCGCCGTGGCCAACGGCTGCAACGTCATGGTCACCCCGCTGATGAAGGGCGACGAAGAGGTGCTGGACCTGAAGAACAAGTTCCAGGCCGCGCTGGACAACAACCCGGACGTGCCGCGTCCACAACTGATGGTGCTGCGCCACACCCACGTGCACAGCCCGGCCGAGCCGGACGGCTGGAAGGTCGGCGCCCAGGCAATTTCACGCTTCTACCGCACCTTCGATGCCTGGTTCGGCAACAAGACCGTGCCGGTCAACGGCTTCCTCGAGCCAAGCCCTGAATCGAAGTTCGCCGAGGTGCCAGCCTTCGCGCTGGAGAATATCCGCAAGAACACCATGATCGGCACCCCAGAAGAAATCATTGCGCGCATCAAGTACTACCAGGAGCTCGGTGTCGACGAGTTCAGCTTCTGGTGCGACAACAGCCTGCCCCATGCCGAGAAACGCAAGTCGCTGGAGCTGTTCATCAAGGAAGTGGTGCCGGCCTTCGCCTGAATTCCCTTTGCCTGATCGATTGCGGGAAGCAGCCCGCTCGCGTTGGCCCCCGTGGTCGGCGCGAGCGGTTTTTTTTTGCGGGGCGCCTTGAAATGTTCGTCGGGGCAGGTTCTGCGCCCATGAGATCGAGCGCCGCCCGCGCGGCGCATCGCGGATGAATCCGCTCCTACATTTGTTGCAACGTGCCAAACCTGTGAGGCCATGTTTGCCAGCCCTGGCGCAAGGCATGAAGCATGTGGGGCGGCAGAGACGCTCACCGAGAAACCGCGCCGTGCAAACAAAGCTGGCAACTGTGGCCTGCCAGGCATGGCCACGTTGCAACAAATGTAGGAGCGGATTCATCCGCGATGCGCCGCGCGGGCGGCGCGCGATAGATGCATCGCCTCCAAACCCAAGCCAGGCACACAGCCTTTCGTCCTCCGGTGAGAGAAATTTTCGACCGCCTCTTGCACATCAAATATTATGGTATACCATCAGACAACAAGAGCTGATAACCCTAACCAGGAGCCCCCCATGAGTTTCGAAATCCGCAAGATCGTCACCTACTCCGAAGAGACCCGCATCGAAGGCGGCAAGGCCACCGACAAGCCGGTGACCATGGTCGGCCTGGCCGTGGTAATCAAGAACCCATGGGCCGGTCGCGGTTTCGTCGAAGACCTCAAGCCGGAGATCCGCGCCAACTGCTCCGCACTGGGCGCGCTGATGGTCGAGCGCCTGACCGCAGCCATCGGCGGAGCCGACAAGATCGAGGCCTACGGCAAGGCCGCCGTGGTCGGCGCCGACGGCGAGATCGAGCACGCCTCGGCGGTGATCCACACCCTGCGCTTCGGCAACCACTACCGCGAAGCGGTGCAGGCCAAGAGCTACCTGAGCTTCACCAACAAGCGCGGCGGCCCCGGCACCTCGATCCAGATCCCGATGATGCAGAAGGACGACGAAGGCCTGCGCTCGCACTACATCACCCTGGAAATGCAGATCGAAGACGCCCCGCGTGCCGACGAGATCGTCGTGGTGCTGGGCGCCGCCGACGGTGGCCGCCTGCACCCACGCATCGGCAACCGTTACATCGACCTGGAAGAACTGGCTGCCGAAAAGACCAACGCTCAATAACAACAACCAAGACGGGCCTGGGCGTGGCGTGCATACCCGCCGCGCCCGACCTTCAAGGAGCGCCCTCCATGATTCAGCCTGTCGCTGAACGTACACCGGCCGGGACCAGTTACCTGGACCTGGGCCAGGGCCAGCCCGTGGTACTGATCCACGGCGTGGGCCTGAACAAGGAAATGTGGGGCGGGCAGATCGTCGGCCTGGCCAACGACTATCGCGTCATCGCCTACGACATGCTCGGCCATGGCCAGAGCCGCGTGCCCAGCGCCGATACGCCGCTGGAGGGCTATGCCGAGCAGCTCGCCGAACTGCTCGACCACCTGCAGGTCGCCCAGGCCTGCGTGATCGGTTTTTCCATGGGCGGCCTGGTGGCCCGCGCCTTCGCCCTCAACTACCCGCAACGCCTGGCCGCGCTGGTGGTACTCAACAGTGTGTTCAACCGTACCCCCGAGCAGAGCGCCGGGGTGATCGCACGCGCCGCGCAAGCCTTCGAACAAGGCCCCGACGCCAACGTCGACGCCGCCCTCGAGCGCTGGTTCAGCCGCGAGTACAAGGCCGCCAACCCGGCCCAGGTCGCCGCCATCCGCCAGATCCTGGCAAGCAACGACCCGCAGGGCTACCACACCACCTACTCGCTGTTCGCCACCCAGGACATGTACCGCGAAGCCGACCTGGGCAACATCCAGGTACCGACGCTGATCGCCACCGGCGAGCTCGACAGCGGTTCCACCCCGGCGATGACCCGCCAACTCGCCGCGCGGATTCCCGGCGCGCAGAGCGTGGTCCTGGCCGAGCAACGGCATATGATGCCGGTGGAAGCACCGCGCGAAGTCAACAAGATGCTGCTGGACTTCCTCAGGCAGGCCCGCACCCTCACCGAATCCGCCAAGGGGATAGTCGCATGACCCTCGTTCGTTTCCAGATGTGCATCGACGGCCAATGGCGCGATGCCCAGAGCGGCAAGACCTTCGACAGCCTCGACCCGGCCACCGCCAAGGCCTGGGCGCAGCTGCCCGATGCCGGCGAAGCCGATGTCGAGCTCGCCGTGCAGGCCGCCCAGCGGGCCTTCGAAGGCAAGGCCTGGCGCGGCCTCACTGCCACCGCCCGGGGCAAGCTGCTGCGCCGCCTCGGCGACCTGATTGCCGAGAACAAGGAACACCTGGCCCAGCTGGAAAGCCGTGACAACGGCAAGCTGATCCGCGAAACCCGCGGCCAGGTCGGCTACCTGCCGGAGTTCTTCCACTACACCGCGGGCCTGGCCGACAAGCTCGAAGGCGGCACCCTGCCGCTGGACAAGCCGGACCTGTTCGCCTACACGGTGCACGAGCCGATCGGCGTGGTTGCCGGGATCATCCCGTGGAACAGCCCGCTGTACCTCACCGCGATCAAGCTGGCCCCGGCCCTGGCCGCCGGCAACACCATCGTGCTCAAACCCTCGGAACACGCCTCCGCCACCCTCCTCGAGCTGGCCCGCCTGGCCCTGGAAGCCGGCTTCCCGGCTGGCGTGGTCAACGTGGTCACAGGCTACGGCCCAAGCACCGGCGCGGCACTGACCCGCCACCCGCTGGTGCGCAAGATCGCCTTCACCGGCGGCGCCGCCACCGCCCGCCACGTGGTGCGCAGCAGCGCCGAGAACTTCGCCAAGCTGTCGCTGGAACTGGGCGGCAAGTCGCCGAATATCATCTTCGCCGACGCCGACCTGGACAGCGCCATCAACGGCGCCGTAGCGGGCATCTATGCCGCCTCCGGGCAAAGCTGCGTGGCAGGTTCGCGCCTGCTGGTGCAGGACGAGATCTTCGATGAGTTCGTCGAACGCCTGATCGCCCGCGCCAAAAGCATCCGCATCGGCAACCCGCAGGACGACAGCAGCGAGATGGGCCCGATCGCCACCGCCCAGCAACTGGCGGTGATCGAAGGCCTGGTGGCCGCGGCCAAGGCCGAGGGCGCCACCCTGCGCATGGGTGGCAAGCGCGCCGAGGTCGAAGGTGATGGCTGGTTCTACGAGCCGACCCTGTTCGAGTGCGACAGCAACTCGATGACCATCATGCAGGAAGAAGTGTTCGGCCCGGTCGCCGCGGTGATCCGCTTCAAGACCGAGGAACAGGCCCTGGCGATGGCCAACGACTCGCAGTTCGGCCTGGCCGCCGGCATCTGGACCCGCGACCTGGGCCGCGCCCACCGCCTGGCCCGTGACGTGCGCTCGGGGATCATCTGGGTCAATACCTACCGCGCCGTATCGGCCATGGCCCCCATCGGCGGCTTCAAGAACAGCGGTTACGGCCGCGAGAGCGGCATCGACTCGGTGCTGGCCTATACCGAGCTGAAGACGGTGTGGATCAACCTGTCCACCGCGCCCATGCCCGACCCCTTCGTGATGCGCTAGGAGAACGCCACCATGATCGAACCCGGCATCTACAAAGACGTGATGGGCTCGTTCCCGTCCGGCGTCACCGTGGTCACCACCCTGGACGCCGACGGCGGCATCGTCGGCATCACCGCCAGCGCGTTCAGCGCGCTGTCGATCGAGCCGGCGCTGGTGCTGTTCTGCCCCAACTACGCCTCCGACACCTACCCGATCCTGCGTGACAGCAAGCAGTTCGCCATCCACCTGCTGTCCGCCGACCAGACCGCCGAGGCCTATGCCTTCGCCGGCAAGGGCAAGGACAAGGCCAAGGGCATCGACTGGCAGTTGAGCGAGCTGGGCAACCCGCTGCTGACCAAGGCCACGGCGATCATCGAGTGCGAATTGTGGCGCGAATACGATGGCGGCGACCACGCGATCATCGTCGGCCAGGTGAAGAACCTGGTGCTGCCCGAGCAGCCGGTCACCCCGATGGTCTATCACAAGGGCAAGCTCGGCGCGCTGCCGCCGCTGGGCTGACACCCCGGGGGCGCTGTGCGCCCCAATCGCTGGCAAGTCGCAGCGGCGAACCGCAGCTCCCACAGTACGGCGTTTTTTCTGTGGGAGCCGGCTTGCCGGCGAAAGGGCTGCGAAGCAGCCCAACAGTTTCCGGGGGCCGCGCATACCCCCTCACCTTCGGTTGCGGCCCCCATTTTTATTCAACGTTCAAGGACCTCGGCAGATGAGCAACGAAAAGTACGAGAAAGGCCTGCAGATTCGCACCCAGGTGCTCGGCGAAGACTACGTCAACCGCTCGATCCAGAACGCCGACGAGTTCACCCAGCCACTCCAGGAACTGGTCACCGAGTACTGCTGGGGCCACGTCTGGGGCCGCGATGGCTTGTCGCTCAAAGAGCGCAGCATGATAAACTTGGCGATGATTTCCGCGCTCAACCGGCCCCACGAGCTCAAGCTGCACATCCGCGGCGCGCTGCGTAATGGCCTGAGCCGCGAACAGATTCGCGAGATCCTGCTTCAAGTCGGCATTTACTGCGGCGTGCCCGCGGCGGTGGACAGTTTCCGCCTGGCCCGCGAAGCGTTCGCCGAAGCCGATGCGCAATCCACCCGTTAACAGCGGGCTGTGTGAACCACTGCAAGGAATGCCCCGGTTCAAGGCATTCCGCGATGTTGGCGCAACAGCCGCATAGAAGAGCGCCCCTGATGAAACGCCAGCCCCTCGACGACAGCTTCAAGGTCAACCGCAACCCCGTCACCCTTCGTGAAATCGTGCTCGACAAGCTGCGCGGCGCGATCATGAACTTCCACCTGCTGCCGGGTGACCGCCTGGTCGAACGCGACCTCTGCGAGCGCCTGGGCGTCAGCCGCACCTCGGTGCGCGAGGCCCTGCGCCACCTGGAGTCCGAAGGCCTGGTGGAGTTCGCCGACGCCAAGGGTCCTCGGGTGGCGATCATCACCCTGGAAGACGCCCGCGACATCTACGAGCTGCGCTGCGTGCTCGAAGGCCTGATCGTGCAACTGTTCACCCTCAACGCCAAGGCCAAGGACATCCGCGCCCTGGAGCGCGCCCTGGAGGTCAATCGCGAGGCGCTGGAGGACGGCGAGCTGCAACAGGTGCTCGACTCGGTGCAAGGCTTCTACGACGTGCTGCTCGAAGGCTCGGGCAACCAGGTCGCCGCCCAGCAGCTGCGCCAGCTGCAGGCGCGCATCAGCTACCTGCGCGCCACCTCGGTGTCCCAGGAGAACCGCCGCGGCGCGAGCAACCGCGAGATGGAAAAGATCGTCGAGGCGATCAAGGGCGGCGACCCCCAGGCCGCCCACCAGGCCTCGGTCGACCATGTGCGCGCCGCCGCCAAGGTCGCCCTCGACTACCTGCGCCAGAAGCAGGACGACAACGCCAAGGTCCGCGATATCGTCGCCCCCCTGCCCCTCAAGGACCCTCGCATAGGCCGCTGACCATGCCCACCGCCCCGCGCTACTGCCCGCACTGCACCACGGAACTGGCCCGGGGCGTCCCCAACGGCGACACCCACGAACGTCTTCACTGCGCCGGTTGCGGCTACATCCACTACATCAACCCGAAGATCATCGCCGGCTGCATCATCGAGCGCGACGGCAAGTACCTGCTGTGCCAGCGCGCCATCCCGCCGCGCCCCGGGACCTGGACCCTGCCGGCCGGTTTCATGGAGGCCGGCGAGACCACCGAGCAGGCGGCGCTGCGCGAGGTGTGGGAAGAGAGCGGCGTGCGCGCCGACATCGTCTCGCCCTACTCGATCTTCAGCGTGCCGCAGATCAGCGAGGTGTACATCATCTTCCGCGCCGTGGTCACCGAGGAGACCGGCCAGTACGGGCCCGAGACCCTGGACTACCGCTTCTTCGATCCAGACCAGATCCCCTGGGACGAGATCTACTACCCGGCGATCCGGCAGATCCTCGAACGCTACATCCTCGAGCGCCAGGCCGGGGTGTACGGCATCTACATGGGCAACGACGATACCGGCAAGGTGCATTTCATCCGCTGAGGCGATCGCGCATACAAATCCCTCGCCAAGCGTCGCGTCTCGGTGCACCCTGATGGTCCCACGCAAAAGGACCGGCAAACGTTCATGGCGAAATGGCTAGACGGCGGCGGGCTGATGGCCGCGCGCATCCGCAACCACGACTGGGCGGCCACGCCCCTGGGGCCCCTGGACGGCTGGCCCGACGTGCTCAAGACCAGCGTCGCCCTGTGCCTGGCCTCGCGCTTCCCCCAGGCCGTGCTCTGGGGCGATGCACTGCTGACCCTGCACAATGACGCCTTCAGCGAAATCCTCGGCAACAAGCCCACCGCCCTCGGGCGCCCCTTCAGCGAAGTGTGGCAGGAAGCCTGGAGCGATATCGGCCGCATGGCCCGGCGCGCCCTCGACGGCGAGGCGGTGTACATCGAAGACTTCCCGCTGATGATCGAGCGCCACGGCAGCCCGGAGCGCGCCTATTTCACCTTCTGCTACAGCCCCGTGCGCGACCATGACGGCAACGTGGTGGGCATGCTCGACACGGTCACCGAGACCACCGCAAGCGTGGTCGCCAACCGCCGCCTGAACTTCCTCGACAGCCTCGGCCGGGCCACCGCCCACGCCACCGATCCCGAACGGATCATGGCCACCACCACCCGCCTGCTGGGCGAGCACCTGCAATTGTCCAGTTGCGCCTATGCCGTGATGACGCCCGACGAGGACGGTTTCACCATTTGTGGCGACTGGGTTGCACCGGGTTCGCCACGGTTGGTCGGCCAGTACCGCCTGGCCGCCTTCGGTGAACTGGCCGTCAGCCGCCTGCGCGCAGGCCAGGCGCTGGTGATCGATGACAACCTCAGCCAGTTGCCGGCCCGCGAGTCGGCGACCTTTCAGGCCATCGGCATCACCGCGACCATCTGCATGCCGCTGATCAAGGAGGGCCGCCTGACGGCGCTGATGGCCATCCACGACAAGCGGCCCAGGGCCTGGACCCGCTACGAACAGACCCTGCTTGGCGAAGTGACCGAACGCTGCTGGGCGCATATCCAGCGGGTCCAGGCCAACGCCGAAGTGCGCGAGGCGATGACGGCGCTGGAAGCGCTCAATGCCACCCTCGAGCAGCGCGTCGAGGAACGTACCTGCCAGTTGCTGCACACCGAAGCGGTCCTGCGCCAGACCCAGAAGCTCGAGGCCATTGGCCAGTTGACCGGGGGCGTGGCCCACGACTTCAACAACCTGCTGACCATCATCCGCTCCTCCATCCATTTCCTGCAGCGGCCGGACCTCGACGAAAGCCGGCGCAGCCGCTATTTCAAGACCGTCTCCGACACCGTCGACCGCGGCGCCAAGCTGACCGGGCAACTGCTCGCCTTCGCCCGCCGCCAGGCGCTCAGCCCACAAGTGTTCGACGCAGGCCCGAGGCTCGAGGCGATGGCCGAGATGCTCGACACCGCCACCGGCGCGCGCATCCAGGTGAGCCTGGAACTGCCCGACACGCCCTGCCATGTGCACGCCGACCTCGGCCAACTGGAAACCGCGGTGATCAACCTGATGATCAACGGCCGCGATGCCATGGCCGGCGCGGGCATCCTGCACCTGCGCCTGGAGGCCAACCAGCACCTGCCGGCGCCGCGTGGCCAGGCACCCCAGGCCGGGCCTTTCGCGGCCATCTCAGTGGTCGACAGCGGCGTAGGCATTGCCCCGCACCTGCTGGAGCGCATCTTCGATCCATTCTTCACCACCAAGGCCGCTGGCCAAGGTACCGGGCTCGGCTTGTCGCAGGTGTTCGGCTTCGTCAAGCAGTCGGGCGGCGATGTCCGGGTCAGCAGCATCGAAGGCCAGGGCACTACCTTCACCTTGTATCTGCCCCAGGTGGCCCCAACTACGGTCGAGGAAAGCACCGCCTTGCCGGCGCTCGCGCCCAATGGCGAGCGCCGGCATATCCTGGTGGTCGAGGACAACCCGGATGTCGGCAGTTTCACCGCGCAGATCCTGCGCGACCATGGCTATCGGGTCAGTTGGGCGATCTCGGCCGAGGATGCGCTGACGCAGATCGCTGCGGCGCAAGGCGGGTTCGACGCAGTGTTCTCCGACGTGGTGATGCCGGGCATGGGCGGCCTGGCCCTGGCCAGGGAGCTGCGGCTCAGCCAGCCGCAGCTGCCGGTGATCCTCACCTCCGGATATAGCGAAGCGATTGCCGAAGGTGGCCATCAAGGCTTCGCCTTCCTGGCCAAGCCCTATTCGGCCGAGCAGGTGTGCCGGATGCTGGGGGACGTGCTGGGGCAGTGAGCGGCGCGTTGGGCAAGCGCTTTGCACACACGCCCTGCTCGCTCGAATCACCCCCGCGCCGCTAGCAACCGTGCCAGGCTGCGCCCCAGCTCATCCTGGCGGAACGGCTTGCGCAGCACGCCGAATCCATGCAGTTCACGCGGTGCAAGGTTGGTGTAGCCGGTGATGATCAGCACCGGCAACTCAGCCAACTGCTCGCGCACCTGCTGGGCGAAGCGCACGCCGGTCATCTCGGCCATGACATGGTCGGTCAGCAGCACATCGGGTACCAGGCCCTTTTCCAGCAACGCCAGGGCCTGGACAGGCCCGTCTGCCTCGGTCACCTCGTACCCCAGAGCCTGCAACTGCATCAGCGTAGCCTGGCGCACCAGGGGTTCGTCATCCACCAGCAGCACCCGGGTCGGCCGTTGCGCACGGAGCACCTCGACGGGGTCGGCCATGTGCGTCGCCACGCTGCTCTCGCTGGCCGGCAGCCACAAGGTCGCCTCGGTCCCCTGGCCCGGCCGGGAATGAATACCGAAACCACCGCCGGACTGCAGTGCCAGCCCCTGCACCATCGGCAGGCCCAGACCAGTGCCCCGGCCCACCCCTTTGGTCGAGTAGAACGGCTCGACGCAATGCGCCAGCACCTCCTCGCTCATGCCGCACCCGGTGTCACTCACCTGCAGCCACAGCTGGTGCCCGCCCTGCAACCCGGGCGGTCTGGGCATGCCGGCTTCCTCGGCACCAGCGCGGATGGTCAGCTGGCCACCCTCGCCCATTGCGTCACGGGCGTTGACCACCAGGTTCAGCAGGGCCAGCTCCAACTGGTGCGGGTCCACCAGGACCTCTGGCAGTGCCGTGTCGATATTGACCTTCAGCACAATGGTCGGCCCCAGGGAGCGCGCCATCAGTTCGTGCATGTCCTCGACCAGCACCGCCAGCGACACGCTGACGGGCTTGAGGGTCTGGCGCCTGGCGAAGCTGAGCAACCGCCCGACCAGGTTGCGCGCCCGCTCCGCTCCTTGCAGGCCGCCGTCGATCAAGCGTTCGGCGCGCTCCGGCGAGGGGTGGCGGCGCAGCAGTTCCAGGGAGGCGATGATCGGCGTGAGCATGTTGTTGAGGTCATGGGCGATGCCGCCGGTGAGCTGGCCGATCATCTCCATCTTGCGCGCCTCGTGCAGTTGCACCAGCGAAGCCTCGCGTTGGGTGAGCATGTTCGCCACCCGCTCCTCGAGGTTTTCGTTGAGCACATGCAAGGCGCGCTCGGAACGGGCATGGCTGATCGCCGCCCATACTTGGCTGGCGGCCTCCTCGACCAACAGGCATTCGCTGCTAGTCCACGCATGGGGCGTGTGGAAGTGCACCGCGAGCATTGCTTCCAGACGCTCGGCGCGCAGCACCGGGGCATGCAGCGTGGCGCACAGGCCCTTGAAGCCAGCCGGTGCCTTGTTGTTCGCCGCATAGTTGCGCTGCACCACCTGGCCTGCGAGCAACGCCTCGCGCAGTGCCGGGTCCAAGGCGGCGTACTGGTTGAGGCCAGTGATCGACGGTACGTGCGCGGCCCATTCCTGCCCGACCCGATACCGTCCATCACCCAGGTCTTCACCAAAACACACCCGCGCCGCGCCCAGCTCCTTGGCCAGGCGCCTCACCGCATGAGCTTCGATGCGTTCGGCCTGGCCCAGGCTGGGCAAGGCCTGGCGCAGCTCCTGGAGAAACGCCTGACGATGCTGGAAATGCACGCGTTCGGACGTCTCGGTGACGATGCACAGCACGCCGCCTACCGCGCCATCGGCCTCGCGAACGGCGGAATAGGAAACGTCGAAGTACGCCGTTTCACCCGGCCCGTGGCGTTCGATGTAGAACGGACGGTCCTTGGCGGAAAAGCTCACGCCGGTCTCGCGCACCCCGCGCAACAAAGGTTCCAGGTCGTCCCACAGTTCGCGCCAATGGGCCTGGGCGGGCTGGCCCAACGCCCCGGGATGCTTGTCACCGATGGTCGGCCAGTAAGCGTCGTTGTACAGCGCGGCGTACTGCGGCCCCCAGAACAGCACGATCTGCGCCTGGGCGCTCAGGAGCATGGCCACCACGCCCTGCAACGCAGCGGACCAAGTGTCCGGCGGGCCCAATGGCGAATGCCCCCAGTCCATTGCCTGCAGCAGGCAGCTGACTTCGCCACCGCCGCGCATGAAACCGGGCAATGGTTGCAGGTTGACCGACTTGCTCTCCTGGCGGGCTTTCATGTCGCGGTAATCCCGGGCACGTTGTCTTTCCTCTGAGGGTAAGAAATCGCCCGGTGGCAAAACGTTCCATCGGATCGTTGCGGGCGATCAACGGCGTCCTTCGGCCAGCATGCGCACGGCCAGGGCGGCCAGCACCGTGCCCATCAGCCAGCGCTGCACCTGCTGCCACACCGGCCGACCGGCCAGGAACACGGCGATCGACCCCGCCATGACCGCGATCAGCGCGTTGACCGTGACGCTGATGGCGATCTGCGTGCCACCCAGTACCAGCGACTGCAGCAACACGCTGCCATGGCCCGGCTCGATGAACTGCGGCATCAGCGACAGGTACATGACCGCGATCTTGGGATTCAGCAGGTTGGTCACAAAGCCCATCATGAACAGCCGCCGGGGGCTGTCCGCCGGCAGCTCGCGCACCTGGAACGGCGAGCGCCCGCCCGGGCGCAGCGCCTGCCAGGCCAGGTACAAGAGGTACAGCGCACCGCCGATGCGCAGGGCGTCGTAGGCGAACGGCACGGCCATGACCAGCGCGGTGATCCCGAGCGCTGCGCAGAGCATGTAGAAGACAAAGCCCATGGCCACCCCGGCCAGGGAGATCAGCCCGGCGCCGCGCCCCTGGCAGATGGAGCGGGAGATCAGGTAGATCATGTTGGGGCCGGGGGTCAGCACCATGCCCAGGCTGATCAGGGCGAAGGCCAACAGGTTGGAGGGTTCGGGCATCAGGCACATCCTTGTGGTGGTGAATCGGCGAGTGTATCCGCATATGAACGCGCCTTGAAACGGTTGCCGGGTTTGGTCACCTGCGAACATCAAGGGGCAGGGTCTTTGGGCGTGAGGGTTGTTGACCGCATCAGGGCGAGCAGGTGTCCACCGCAAGCGTTGCAGCGCCTGACAGATCGAGCGCCGCGCGGGCGGCGCTCGATCGCATAAACGCTGCAAGGCTCGCGGCTAGCACCTGGTCAATAACTCCGCGCCGCAACTGCAACCCTTAAGCCTTGTCGGCAAGCCGCTGCAACAGCCCGTCGGTGAACGCGACGGCGTTGATCACACCCTCATGTCCATCGGCGATCACCGTCGAACTGGCCAGCCCGTTGACCGAAGCCTGGGCCAGCAGCCCCGCCTCGCCCAGGCGCACCCGCTCGGCGCTGCGGCTTTCACTGGCCCACCAGCAGTCCACCCGGACCGCCAGCGGGCGCAGGCGGAATGCCTGGCTCAGTTCGGCGTTGCGGTCGAGCACGGCGAAGCCGTCGACGATCTCCCGCTGCAAGTGCACATCCTCGTGGATGCTGCGCAGGCGTTCGGCGCTGACATTACCCGCAGCGGCCACCTGTTCGATGATCCACTCGGTCCTGTCGACCTCGGCCGGCAGACGCTCGGCCTCGTCGATGAAGCCAGCGATCCGCGCCTCGCCGACGCCCGGCGCAAAGGCCAGCAGGCCACGCAGCAGGCTCTCGTCCGCCCGCGCCACCTGCACCACCTCGACGGGCTCGGCGTCGAGGCCGGATACCTCCTGCGGCAGCAGGGTGTCGACCAGGCCGACGAACCCGACCTGCTGGCCGGCCTGCTCCAGGGCGTGAGCCACCTCCAGCGCCAGCGCGCCACCCATGGACCAACCCAGCAGATGGTACGGGCCGCTGGCCTGGGTACGGCGGATCTGCTCGACGTAGTAGCCGACCATCGCCGCCCAGGACTCGTCCACCCAGCCCGGCTCGGCATAGCAGCGGTTGACCAGGCCATACACCGGGCGCTCATCGGCCAGGCGGCTGGCCAGCGGGTAGTAGGCGTAGGCACCGCCGCCACCCGGTGGCAGGCAGAACAGCGCCGGGCGCTGGCGCTGGCAACCGTTGAGGTTGATCACCGGCGATTTCAGGCGATCCTTGCCGCCACCGATGAAGTTGGCGAGTTCCTCAAAGCTGGCCATCAGCATGAACTCATGCAGGCTGATATTGATGGCGAAGGCTTCGCGCACCTTGTTCACCAGGGTGATCACCAGCAACGAGTGGCCGCCGAGCTCGAAGAAGTTGTCGTGCAGGCCGACTTGCTCGACCTTGAGCACCTCGGCCCAGATCGCCGCCAGTTGCTGCTCCAGTTCCGTACGTGGAGCTACGTAGCCCTGTTGCAGCTGGCTGGCGTCCGGCTTGGGCAGGGCCTTGCGGTCCAGCTTGCCGTTGGCGGTCAATGGCCACTGGTCCAAGACCAGGAAGTGCGTCGGCACCATGTAGTCCGGCAGGTTGGCTTTCAGGTGTTGCTTCAGCGTGTCGCGCAGGCTTGCATGATCGGCAGATGAATCATTCGCGATCAGGTAGGCCGCCAGTTGCTTGCCCCCTGCCCCGTCGATATCCAGCACCAGCACTTCGCGCACCGCCGCATGTTCTTGCAGGCGCGCTTCGATCTCGCCCAGTTCGATACGGAAGCCGCGGATCTTCACCTGGTGGTCGATCCGGCCCACGTACTCGATCACGCCCTGCTCGCGGTAACGCGCCAGGTCACCGGTGCGATACAGGCGCCCACCTTCGCTGGAGAACGGGTCCGGCACGAAACGTTCGGCGGTCAGCGAGGCGCGGTTGTGGTAACCCCGCGCCAGGCCGGCATGGCCGACATGCAGTTCACCCGTGCAGCCCTTGGCCACCGGATTGAAGTCGGCGTCCAGTACGTACATCGACAAGTCCGGAATTGCCGCACCGATCGGGCTGCCCGCCTGTTGCGTGTCGGCGAAGCGGATCGGCCGGTAGGTCACATGGACCGTGGTCTCGGTGATGCCGTACATGTTGATCAGGTTGTCGCACTCTTCGCCGAAGCGCTCGAACCATGGCTGCAGTGCAGCTACGTCCAGCGCTTCGCCACCGAAGATCACGTAGCGCAGCGAAAGGTCGGATGCACTGTCACAGGCCACGCGCATCAGCGGCTTGAACGCCGACGGGGTCTGGTTGAGCACGGTCACGCCCTGCTCCACCAGCAACTGGTGGAAGTCCTCCGGCGAACGGGTCACTTCACGCGGCACGATCACCAGGCGACCGCCGTGCAGCAACGCACCGAAGATCTCCCACACTGAGAAGTCGAAGGCGTACGAGTGGAACAGCGTCCATACGTCCTGTGCACCGAAACCAAACCAGGCATCGGTCGCCTTGAACAGGCGCAGCAGGTTGTGGTGCGGCAGCAGCGTGCCTTTCGGTTTGCCGGTCGAGCCCGAGGTGTAGATCACATAGGCCAGGTTGTCCGGCTGGGTCAGGTGCTCGGGGTTTTCGTCGCTGTAGCCGGTCAGACCATCTTCGAGAGACAGGCTGCGCACATGCGCCGGCACCGGCAGCCCGGCCAGCAAATGGCCTTGAGTCAGCAGCAGTGCGATGCCGCTGTCTTCCATCATGTAGCTCAGGCGATCCTGCGGATACTCCGGGTCCAGCGGCACATAGGCGCCCCCGGCCTTGAGGATCGCCAGCAGGCCGACGATCATCTCGAAACCACGCTCCACCGCGATGCCCACCAGCACATCCGGCCCCACGCCCTGCGCGCGCAGCTTGTGCGCCAGGCGGTTGGCGCGGCGGTTGAGCTGGTCATAGCTCAGCGCCTGCCCGGCGAAGGTCACGGCGATCGCTTCAGGCGTGCGCGCCGCCTGCTGCTCGATCAACGCATGGGCGCAGGCCGAACTCGGATAGCTGTCAATGACCTGTAGCGGCGCGGTGCTCAGCACCAGTTCACCCAACGCCCGCTGCGACGAGTCCGCCAACCCTTCCAACAGCTCGACGAAATGTGCCGCGATCTGCCCGACAGCCGATCCGGCATAGCTGGCGCGGTCGAACTTGAAGCTGGCCGACAGTTTTTCGCCCACCTGGGCCACCAGCGTCAGCGGATAGTTGGTCTGCTCCTGGCTGGCCACCTCGCCGAACACCAACCCCTGGGGAGCGCCTTGCTGCAGCGCCTCCGACACCGGGTAGTTCTCGAACACCAGGATATTGTCGAACAGCGCCTCGCCGCTCCAGCCGGCCCAGCGCTGGATCTCGTACAGTGGCGTGTGCTCGTGCTCGCGCAGGGCCAGGTTCAACCCTTGCACGTGCTGTACCCAGTCGCCCACGGTCTGCTCCGGGCGTGGGCTGGCGACCACCGGCAAGGTGTTGATGAACAGCCCCAGCTGCTCCTCGACGCCCGGCAGTTCGGCCGGGCGGCCGGCCACGGTGGCGCCGAAGGTCACGCAGGCCTGCCCGGTGTAGCGCTGCAACAGCAACAGCCACGCGGCCTGGACCAAGGTGTTGAGGGTGATCCGCTGGTCCCGGGCAAACTCGCCCAGGCGCTGGGTACGCTGTGCATCCAGGCTGATCTGATGCTCGGCCTGCCCGTGGCCCTGGGCTTCGGACCTGAAGGCCTGGGCCAGCCGCGTAGGCTCGTCCAGTTCCGCCGTGCGCTCGCGCCAGAAGCGCTCGCTGGCGGCCTGGTCCTGGCGTTGCAGCCACTGGATATAGTCGCGGTAACGGCTGTTCTTGCCTGCCGGGGTGACACCGGCGTAACGCTGCAGCACCTCGCCGAACAGGCGCGAGCTGCTCCAGCCATCGAGCAGGATATGGTGGTTGGTCAGCACCAGCTGGTACTGCTGGTCGGCGCTGCGGATCACCGCCAGGCGCAGCAGCGGACCGCTGGCCAGGTCGAAACCGGCACGCAGGTCGGCCTGGGCCCATTCTTGCAACGCCCTGGGCAGGTCGACCTGGTCACGCCAGTCGAGCTCGACCAGCGGCAGCCGCGCCTGGCGCTGCACCACTTGCAGGGACTGGTCGTAGCCACTGAAGAAACTGCTGCGCAGCACTTCGTGGTTGTCCACGGTGGCCTGCAAGGCCGCTATGAAGCGCGGTACGTCCAGACCCTGCACTTCGACGCGAGTCTGGTTGATGTAGTTGCCCGCCTCCTGCTGGTACAGGCTGTGGAACAGCATGCCCTGCTGCATCGGCGACAGCGGGTAGATGTCTTCGATGTTGTCCGCCGCCACCGGCAGCGCCGCCAGCTGGCGCTGGTCGAGGCTGGCCAGCGGGAAGTCCGAAGGCGTCACGCCCGCCACGCCCGGGCTGGTGCAGTGGCCGATCAACAGGCGCAGCTCCTCGGCGTACTCGTCGGCCAGGCGCTGGATCTGCCCACGTTCGAACACGGCGCTGCTGAAGCTCCAGTCCAGCGCCAGCTCACCGGCGTAGACCTGGCCATCGATGCTCAGCAGGCTGCCCAGCGGCGCCTCCGGGCTTTGCCCCTGCCCCGCGCCTTCCGGCGCCGGGGTGAACAACCCTTGCTCGCTGTCGAAGCTGCCGTCGAACTGCCCCAGGTAGTTGAACACGATGCTGCCCTGGGCCAGGGCGCCGAGGGTTTCGCGGGCCTGCGCGTCGCCCAGGTAACGCAGCACACCGTAGCCGATGCCCTTGGCCGGCACGGCGCGCAGTTGCTCCTTGACCGCCATGAGCGACGCACCCAGGTCATCGGCGGGGGTCAACTTCAACGGGTACAGGCTGCTGAACCAGCCGACCGTGCGGGTGATGTCGAGGTCGTCGAACAGGTCTTCGCGGCCATGGCCTTCCAGGCGGATCAGCGCGTGCGCCTCGCCGGTCCAGCGGCGGATGACCCGCGCCAGCGCCGTCAGCAGCAGGTCGTTGACCTGGGTGCGGTAGGCGGCCGGGGCCTCCTGCAGCAGTTGCCGGGTCAGTTCGGCGTTCAGCTGGGTGCGCACCGAGATTTCATGCTTGCGCTGCTGGCTACCTTGCGGGTTCGCCCCAGGCAGGACGTCGCTGACACCCTGCAACTGCGCCTGCCAGTAGGCCAGCTCGGCCACCAGCGCGGGGCTGCGGGCGTGCTCGCGCAGATGCTCGGCCCAGGCCTTTAGCGAACTGCTCTTGGCCGGCAGCACCGGCGCCTTGCCGGCCAGCAGTGCCTGGCAGGTCAGCTGCAGGTCTTCGAGCAGGACGCGCCAGGACACGCCATCGACCACCAGGTGGTGGATCACCACCAGCAGGCGCTGTTGCCCCTCGGGCAGGTCGATCAGCACCACGCGCAGCAGCGGGCCATTCTTCAGGTCCAGGCTACGCTGAGCCTCGTCGGCCAGCTCCGGCAGGCGCGCGGCATCGTCCAGCTGATGTACCCACAGCAACTGCTGCGCGTCGACCGCCGCGAACTGGCCTTGCCACTGGCCCTGGTCCTCGCTGAACCGCAGGCGCAGGGCGTCGTGCTGTTCCAGCAGCAGCTTGAGTGCAGGTTGCAGCAAGGCCACCGTCAACGGCTGGCGCGGGGTCAGCAGCACTGCCTGGTTCCAGTGGTGGCGCTGGGGAATCGTGCTGTCGAAGAAACGCGCCTGGATCGGCAGCAGCGGCAGGCTGCCGCTGACCTGCTCGACCACCTCGGCCGCCGGCTTCTTCTCGATCAGCTTGGCCACCGCCGCCAGTTGGCCGATGGTCTGTTTCTCGAACAGCTGCTTGGGGCTCAGCTTGATGCCCTGGCGCTTGGCGCGGGCAATGATCTGCAGGCTGAGGATCGAGTCGCCGCCCAATTCGAAGAAGTTGTCGGTGCTGCCCACTTGCTCACGCTTGAGCACCTCGCACCAGATCGCCGCGAGTTTTTCTTCGATTTCACCCACCGGCGCGACAAAGCGCTGCTTGGCCACCACCCCGGGTCTGGGCAGGGCACGCTTGTCCAGCTTGCCGTTGGCGGTCAGCGGCAGGCGCTCGAGCAGCAGCACCTGCGCCGGCACCAGGTACTCTGGCAGGCGCGCCAGCAAAGCCTGGCGCAAGGCCTCGGCCTGCAGCTCGACACCCGCCGCCGGCACGGCCCAGGCCACCAGTTGCAGGCGCGTGGGGTCGCTGTCCAGCGGCAGCGCCAGCACCACGGCCTCGGCCACGCCGGGCAGGCCTTGCAGCACCTGGCCGACCTCGCCCGGCTCGACCCGGTAACCGCGGATCTTCACCTGGTCGTCGCCACGGCCCAGGTACTCCAGCACACCCTGGTCCAGGCGTGCGCGGTCACCGGCACGGTACAGCCGCTGGCCGTTGTCACCGAACGGATCGGGGACGAAGCGCTCGGCGGTCAGGCCCGGCTGGCCGACATAACCCTGGGCCAGGCCCTGGCCGCCCAGGTACAGCTCGCCGGCCACGCGCTCGGGCAGTGGATTGAGGTAGGCGTCCAGCACCCGCGCCTGGCCGTTGTCCAGCGGCTGGCCGACCGGCACGCTACGCCAGCCGGGCAGGCGCGCGTCGACTTCGTGGGTGAGGATGCCCACGGTGGTCTCGGTCGGGCCGTAGTGGTTGATGATCCGGCAGCCGGGCTTCAGGCGGCGGATCTGCTCGATCAGCGCCCAGGAACTGGCCTCGCCACCAAGGATCAGCAATTGCTCGGGCAGCACCCGCTCCGGCTGCGCGGCCTGCAACAGGCCCTGCAGGTGGCTCGGCACGATCTTCAGCACATCGACGCGGTGCTCGGCCATGTAGCTGGCGAAGGCATCCGGATCGAAACCCTGGTCGTGGCCCAGCAGGTGCAGCAGCCGGCCCGAGGCCAGCGCGCCGAACAGCACGGTATGGCCAAGGTCGGCGGCCACCGTGGAGACCATCGCCAGGCTGGCGCCGGGCTGCAAGTCCAGGCGTTGCAGCACGCCCTGCAGGTAGTTGGCCAGCGCCGCGTGGCTGACCACCACGCCCTTGGGCTGCCCGGTGGAACCCGAGGTGTAGATGATGTAGGCCGCCTGCTGCGGCAAGACACGCACCGCCGGAGGCTGGTCGTCGCAGTCGCCATACAGTGAAGCGTCATAGGCCACGGCGCGGCACACGCCCAGCCCTGCCGCCTGGGCGTCGCCCTGGGCATGCACCAGCAGCTGCGCGGCGCTGGCCTGCAGCAACTGCTGCAGGCGCTCGGCCGGCTGGCGGCTGTCCAGCGGCAGGTACACCGCGCCCAGCTTGAGCACCGCCAGCAGGCTGGTCACCCACTCGATGGAGCGCTCCTGGCACAGCGCCACGGTCATTCCCGGGGCGATACCCTGCGCCTTGAGGTAATGTGCGAAACGGTTGGCCTGCTGCTCCAGCTCGGCGTAGGTAAGCGTGCGATCCCCTGCCCGCAATGCCGGCTGCCCGGCCCCGGCTTGCAGGCCCTGACGCCACAGGGCGAGGAAGTCCTGCTGCGGCCAGCCTTGGGCAGCGGTTTCGACCTGCGCGGCCTGGGCGTCCGGGTAATCGAGCAACGCCGCGTCGGGATGCTCGACAAGCGTACGCAACACGGCCTGGAACGAAGCGGCCATGCGCTCGATGGTCGCGGCTTCGAACAGGTCGGTGCTGTAGGTAAAGTAGCCTTGCAGGCCGTCGGGGGTCTCGGTGAAGTCGTAGGCCAGGTCGAAGCGCGCATCGCTGCCCTCGACCGAAAAACCGCTGACACTCAGCTCACCCAGCGTCTGCCGGGCCTGGCCGCCGGCCTCGGTATCGGCCATGTTCTGGTTGATCTTCACCTGGAACAACGGGTTGTGGCCCAGGTTGCGCTCCGGCGCCAGGGCGTCGACCAGGTGCTCGAACGGCAGTTCCTGGTGCGACTGCGCACCACTGACCACCTGCTTCACCTGTTCCAGCAGCGCCGCGCCGCTCTGGCGCTCGTCCACCTGCACCCGCAGCACCTGGGTGTTGATGAAGAAGCCGATCAGGCCTTCGACTTCCTTGCGGTTGCGCCCGGCGTTGGGCGCGCCGATGCGGATGTCGGCCTGGCCGCTGTAGCGCGACAGGGTCACGGCCAGCGCCGCCAGGGTCAGCATGAACACGGTCTGGCCCTGGCTGCGCGCCCGGGCCTTGAGCTGCGCCGACAGCACCGCCGGCACATCGCTGCGCAGGGTCGCGCCACGGTAGCTGGGGTGCGCCGGACGCTCGTGGTCCAGCGGCAGGTCCAGCACCGGGTGTTCATCGCCCAGCTGCTGCTTCCAGTACTGCAACTGGAGTTCGCCCTCGCCGGCCTCCAGCCAGGCGCGTTGCCAGATTGCGTAGTCGGCGTATTGCACCTCCAGCGGCGGCAGGTTGGCTTCGCGCCCTTGTGACAGGGCCTCGTACAGGTGCACGAACTCCTGCACCATCAGCTCGCCCGACCAGCCGTCGGAGACGATATGGTGCATGCACACCGTCAGCACGTGCTCGTTCGGTGCCAGGCGCAACAGCCGGACCCGCAGCAACGGGCCTTCGAGCAGGTCGAAGGGTGCATCCAGCGCTTCGCGCACCGCAGTACGCAGGCACTGCTCGATATCCTCGCCCGGCCCGGCTTGCACCTCGCGCACCTCCAGGCCAACGCCCGATTGTTCGAGGACTTGCTGGTGGAACTCGCCCTGCTCGGAGACAAAGCGCGTGCGCAGGCTCTCATGGCGCTGTACCAACGCATCCAGAGCCTGGGCCAAGGCCTGCTGGTTCAGCGAACCGCTCAGGCGCACCGCCATCGGCACGTTGTAGAAGCTGCTGTGCGGCTCCAGCTGCCAGAGGAACAGCATGCGCTGCTGGGCATAGGACAGCGGGATGCGCGGGCTGTCGTGACGGGTCACGGCGATGGGCAGCAAGCGGAAGCTCTGCCCGGTCTCGCGCATCTTGTCGAGGATCTGCCGACGCTGCTCCAGGGCAAGGCCGACAAAGCGCTTGGCGATACGTTCTGCTGTGCTCTTGTCCATCTCAGACGCCCGCCATTTCATTCATCATTCTTTCGATATCGGACAAGCCGTCCTCGCTCAACGACAAGCCGGTGCTGGCACAGGCCTGGGCAAAATCATTCAATTGCGGTTTCTCGAATAGCAGGCGCAGGGGGATGTCGATGCCCAGGCCCGAGTTGATCTTGGAAATCAGCTGGGCCGCCAGCAGCGAGTGCCCGCCCAGCTCGAAGAAGTCATCGCCCAGGCCCACCCGCTCGACCTGCAGCACCTCGGCCCAGAGCGCCGCCAACTGCTGCTCCAGTTCACTGACCGGGGCCACGTAGGCCGGCTGCGACTGGCGGGTATCGGGGGCCGGCAGTGCCTTGCGGTCGAGCTTGCCGTTGGGCAGCAGCGGCATGCGCTCAAGCAGCACCAGGTACATCGGCACCATGTAGTCCGGCAGGCTGGCGCCCAAGTGCGCCTTCAGCTCGGCGCGCAGGCCGTCCTCGGCCTCGGGCATGGCGTTGGGCACCAGGTAGGCCGCCAGTTGCTTGCCGCCCGGGCCATCGATATCGACCACCAGCACCTCGCGCACCGCCGGGTGCTCGCGCAGGCGCGCCTCGATTTCGCCCAGCTCGATACGGAAGCCGCGGATCTTCACCTGATGGTCGATACGCCCGGCGTACTCGACCACGCCGTGCTCGCGATAGCGTGCCAGGTCGCCGGTGCGGTACAGGCGCCCGCCCGGCGTCGTCGCGAACGGGTCGGGGATGAAGCGTTCGGCGGTCAGCCCCGGACGATTGTGATAGCCGCGGGCGAGCAGTTCGCCACCGACCAGCAGTTCGCCGATGGCGCCCGGCAGGGCCAGGTCGGCGTCGGCGTCCACCAGGTGGATCGAGCGCCCGCCCAGGGCCTTGCCGATCGGGATCTGCACCGGCAGGGGTTGCTCGCCGGTGACATAGGCGCTGCAGTCATGGCTCATGACGCTGACGGTGGCCTCGGTCGGCCCGTAGGTATTGAGCAGGCGCACATGGCCGAGCCCGGCCTGTTGCCAGGCCAGCACGCCATCTGCGGCCATGGCTTCGCCCCCCATGTGGATGCGCCGCAGCGAACCATAGTCGCGCGGGCCCTTGGCCGCGAAGTCCTTGGCCAGCAGGTACCAGTAGGCGGTCGGCAGGTCGGCGAAG
Organism: Pseudomonas sp. CCOS 191; assembly: GCF_001007005.1. Classification (NCBI taxonomy): domain Bacteria; kingdom Pseudomonadati; phylum Pseudomonadota; class Gammaproteobacteria; order Pseudomonadales; family Pseudomonadaceae; genus Pseudomonas; species Pseudomonas sp. CCOS 191. The sequence continues at coordinate 2,426,848 of NZ_LN847264.1, read as the reverse complement.
GTGATGCCCTGGGTCACCACTTCGCGGTAGAAGGTCTCGCTGTCCCACAGCGTCGGGCCGCGCAGCACCACGCTGGCGCCGCAGATCAGCGCCGGGTAGAGCTGCTCGACGAAGGCGTCGAAGTTGAAGGTGGAGAACTGCAGCACCCGGTCGGCCGCCGACAGGCCGCAGAAACCCTGGGCGACATGGGCATGTCGGCTCAGCGCCGCAGCGCTGATGCCGACGCCCTTGGGGCGCCCGGTGGAGCCGGAGGTGTACATGATGTACGCCAGGTTGTCGGGGTCGCCCAGCGCCGGCAGCGCATGGCTCGGCCAGGCATCGAGCGGCTCGCTGTCCAGGCATAGGCTGCGCACCTGCGGCGCCACCGTCAGGTCTTGCAGCTGGGCGCTGTGGCCGAGCAACAGGGCGATGCCGCTGTCCTCCATCATGTAGGCCAGGCGCTCGTGCGGGTAGTCGGGGTCCAGCGGCACATAGGCGCCGCCGGCCTTGAGCACGCCCAGCAGGCCGACCACCATGTCCAGGCTGCGCGGCAGGGCGATGCCCACGCGCACGTCCGGGCCGATGCCCGCCTCGCGCAGGCGATGGGCCAGCTGGTTGGCGCGCAGGTCCAGGGCCTGGTAGGTAAGCTGCTGCCCTTCGCAGATCAGCGCCGTGGCGTGCGGGGTAAGCGCGGCCTGGTCGGCGATCAGCTGCTGCACGGTGCGCTGGTCAGGGTAGATCGCCTCGTGGCGGCTCCACTGCCCGAGGATGACCTGGCGCTGTGCCTCATCGAGCAGCGGCAACTCGACGATCCGCTGGGCAGGCTGGGTGCTGACTGCCTGCAACAGGTTGAGCCAGTGCGCGGCCATGCGCTCGATGGTGGCATGCTCGAACAGGTCGCTGACGTAGGTCAGGGTCGCGCCGAGGCCGTCCTCGCTTTCGAAAGTATCCAGGGCCAGGTCGAGGTGCGCCGTGGGGTTGCCCCAGCTCAGGCCTTCGATGCTCAGCCCAGGCAGTTCGCGCCCCTGGTCCGAGCGTTGGGCCTGGTGGTTGAACATCACCTGGAACAGCGGGTTGTGGCTCAGGCTGCGCTCCGGCTGCAGCGCTTCGACCAGTTGCTCGAACGGCAGGTCCTGGTGCGCCTGGGCCTGCAAGGCGGCGTGCTTGACCTGTTGCAGCAACGCGCTGAAGGTCGTGTGCAGCTCGAACTGCGCCTTGAGCACCTGGGTGTTGACGAAGAAGCCGATCAAGCCTTCGGTCTCGGCCCGGGTGCGGTTGGCGATCGGCACGCCGACACGGATGTCGGCCTGCCCGGTCTGGCGGTGCAGCAAGCTCTGGAACGAAGCCAGCAGCAGCATGAACAGCGTCACCCCTTGCTGGCGCGCCTGCGCCTTCAAAGCCTGGACCAGCGGCGCCGGCACCTCGATGGCGAGGCTGCGACCGGCGTGGCTTTGCACAGTGGGCCGTGGATGATCGGTGGGCAGTTGCAGCACATAGTGCTCGCCGCCCAGCTGCGCCAGCCAGTAGTCCAGCTGGCGAGCCTGCTCGCCGGCCTCCATCCACTGGCGCTGCCAGACGGCATAGTCGGCGTACTGCACCGGCAAGGCCGGCTGTCCGGGTTGTCGGCCCTGGCTCAAGGCCAGGTAGGCGTCGACCACTTCATCGACCATGATCGGCATCGACCAGCCATCGGCGACGATGTGATGCAGGGTCAGCACCAGCACGTGATCGTCCTCGGCCAGGCGCAGCAGGCGCACCCGCAGCAGAGGCCCCTGGGTCAGGTCGAACGGGCGCTGGATCTCACGAGCCACGCGCTCGCGGACCGCCTCGGTGGAGGTGTCCTGCAGCGATTCCATGACCAGGGTGAACGTCGCGGGCGCGTGGATACGCTGCTGCGCCTCGCCACCTTGCTGATCGAAGGTGGTGCGCAGGCTCTCATGGCGAGCGATCAGGGTCTCGAAGGCCTGACGCAACGCCTCGGGGTTCAGCCGCCCCTTCAGTTGCAAGGCTGCAGGGATGTGGTAGGCGGCGCTATCCGGCTCCAGTTGCCAGAGGAACCACTGGCGCTGCTGGGCGTACGACAGCACCAGCGGCTGGTTGCGGTCCGCCACGGTAATGGCGGGGGCCTGGCTGGCCGCACCCTCGCCTGCGGCCTGGGCGAAGGCCTGCAGGTCGGCGGATTCGAACAGGCTGCGCAGCGACACTTCCACATTCAGGCGCTGGCGGATGCGCGAGGTGACCTGGGTGGCCAGCAACGAGTGGCCGCCGAGCTCGAAGAAGTTGTCGTGCAGGCCGACCTGCTCGACCTTGAGCACCTCGCTCCAGATCGCCGCCAGTTGCTGCTCCAGCGCCGTGCGCGGGGCCACGTAGCCTTGTTGCAGTTGGCTGGCGTCCGGCTTGGGCAGGGCCTTGCGGTCCAGCTTGCCGTTGGCGGTCAGTGGCCACTGGTCCAAGACCAGGAAGTGCGTCGGCACCATGTAGTCCGGCAGGTTGGCTTTGAGGTGCTGTTTCAGCGTATCGCGTAGGCTTGCATGGTCGACAGCTGGATCACTCGCGATCAGGTAGGCGGCCAGTTGCTTGCCCCCTGCCCCGTCAATATCCAGCACCAGCACTTCGCGCACCGCCGCATGTTCTTGCAGGCGCGCTTCGATCTCGCCCAGTTCGATACGGAAACCACGGATCTTCACCTGGTGGTCGATCCGCCCCACGTACTCGATCACGCCCTGTTCGCGGTAACGCGCCAGGTCGCCAGTGCGGTACAGGCGTCCACCTTCGCTGGAGAACGGGTCCGGCACGAAGCGCTCGGCGGTCAGCGAGGCGCGGTTGTGGTAACCGCGTGCCAGACCGGCGTGGCCGACATGCAGCTCCCCGGTGCAACCCTTGGCCACCGGATTGAAGTCGGCGTCCAGTACGTACATCGACAGGTCCGGAATTGCCGCACCGATCGGGCTGCCCGACTGTTGCGTGTCAGCAAAACGGATCGGCCGGTAGGTCACATGCACCGTGGTCTCGGTGATGCCGTACATGTTGATCAGGTTGTCGCAATCCTCGCCGAAGCGCTCGAACCACGGTTGCAACGCGGCCACGTCCAGGGCTTCGCCACCGAAGATCACGTAGCGCAGCGAGAGGTCGGATGCACTGTCACAGGCCACGCGCATCAGCGGCTTGAACGCCGATGGGGTCTGGTTGAGCACGGTCACGCCCTGCTCCACCAGCAGCTGATGGAAGTCTTCCGGCGAACGCGTGGTTTCACGCGGCACGATCACCAAGCGACCGCCGTGCAGCAGCGCACCGAAGATCTCCCACACCGAGAAGTCGAAAGCGTACGAGTGGAACAGCGTCCACACGTCCTGCGGGCCGAAGCCGAACCAGGCATCGGTGGCCTTGAACAGGCGCAGCAGGTTGTGGTGCGGCAGCAAGGTGCCTTTCGGCTTGCCGGTCGAGCCCGAGGTGTAGATCACATAGGCCAGGTTGTCTGGCTGGGTCAGGTGTTCGGGGTTTTCGTCGCTGTAGCCAGCCAGATCATCTTCGAGAGACAGGCTGCGCACGTGCGCCGGTACCGGCAGATCGGCCAGCAGATGACCTTGAGTCAGCAGCAACTGAATGCCGCTGTCTTCCATCATGTAGCTCAGGCGATCCTGCGGGTATTCCGGATCCAGCGGCACATAGGCGCCACCGGCCTTGAGGATCGCCAGCAGGCCGACAATCATCTCGAACCCGCGCTCCACCGCGATGCCCACCAGCACATCCGGCCCCACGCCCTGCGCGCGCAGCTTGTGCGCCAGGCGGTTGGCGCGGCGGTTGAGCTGGTCATAGCTCAATGTCTGCCCGGCGAAGGTCACGGCGATCACTTCAGGCGTGCGCGCCGCCTGCTGCTCGATCAGCCCGTGAGCGCACTCGGAGCTTGGGTAACGCTGTACATGCGCTTGCCACTCATCCAGCTCGAGCGCGTCGAGCAACGGCAACTGCGCCACGCGCTGGGCGCTGTCCTGGCAGATGCCCTGCAGCAGATTGCGCCAGTACCTGCCCAGACGCTCGGCAGTGGCCGGTTCGAACAATGCAGTGGCGTAGGTCAGGATGGCGCTCAACCCCGCGTCGTGCTCGACCGTGTTCAGGACCAGGTCGAACTGCGTGCTGCGGTCTTCCCAACCCAGCCCCTCGATCCGCAGCCCGGCCAGTTCCTGGGCCATGCCGGGGTTTTCCGCCTTGTGGTTGAACAGCACTTGGAACAGCGGGCTGTGGCTCAGGCTGCGTTCGGGCTGCAGCGCCTCGACCAGTTGCTCGAACGGCAGGTCCTGGTGCGCCTGGGCCTGCACGGCGGTGTGCCGGACCTGTTGCAGCAACCCGGCGAAGGTGGTTTGCGGCGCGAACTCAGCCTTGAGCACCTGGGTGTTGACGAAGAAGCCGATCAGGCCCTCGGTCTCGGCCCGGTTGCGGTTGGCGACCGGGACGCCGACGCGCACCTGCGATTGACCACTGAGGCGGTGCAGCAGCACCTGGAACGAGGCCAGCAACAGCATGAACAGGGTCACGCCCTGTTGCCGTGCGGTGGCTTTCAGCGCCTCGGCAAGCTCCGGCTCCAGGTGGATATCCAGGCGTGCCCCGGCATGGCTCAGCTGCAACGGGCGTGGACGGTCGGCAGGCAACTCCAGCACCGGTTGCTCGTCGCCCAGTTGCTGGCGCCAGTAGTCGAGCTGGCGCGCCTGCTCGCCCGCCGCCATCCACTGGCGCTGCCAGGCAGCGTAATCGGCGTACTGGAACGCCAGGGCCGGTAGTTGCGCCTCGGCGCCCTGACGGTACCCGGCATACAGACGCACCACTTCATCGACCATGATCGGCATCGACCAACCATCGGCGACGATATGGTGCAGGGTCAGTACCAGCACATGCTCGTCGGCGGCCAGGCGCAGCAGGCGGGCGCGCAGCAACGGGCCATGTTCCAGGTCGAACGGCTGCGCGGTCTCCTGCGCAACTCGCGCCTGCAGCGCCTCGCTCGCCACCGTCTCGACCGGCAAGTCGAAGTCACCTACGGCATGGATGCGTTGCCAGGCCTGTTCACCTTCCTGATGGAAGGTAGTACGCAGGGTTTCGTGGCGGGCGATCAGCGCGGCGAAGCTGCTGCGCAGTGCCTCGATATCCAGCTCGCCCTTCAGGCGCAGGGCCGAAGGGATGTTGTAGGCAGCGCTGGCCGGCTCCAGCTGCCAGAGGAACCACTGGCGCTGCTGGGCGTAGGACAAGGCCAGCGGCTGGCTGCGGTCAACGACGGTGAACGCTGGCGCCTGGCTGGCCGCGCCTTGGCCGGCGGCCTGGGCGAAGGCTTGCAGGTCGGCGGATTCGAACAAGCTGCGCAGCGGGACTTCCAGGTCCAGGCGCTGGCGGATGCGCGAGGTGACCTGGGTGGCCAGCAATGAATGGCCGCCGAGTTCGAAGAAGTTGTCGTGCAGGCCCACTTGCTCGACCTTGAGCACCTCGCTCCAGATCGCCGCCAGTTGCTGCTCCAGCGCCGTGCGCGGTGCCACGTAGCCCTGTTGCAGTTGGCTGGCGTCCGGCTTGGGCAGGGCCTTGCGGTCCAGCTTGCCGTTGGCGGTCAATGGCCACTGCGCCAAGACCAGGAAGTGCGTCGGCACCATGTAGTCCGGCAGGTTGGCTTTGAGGTGCTGTTTCAGCGTGTCGCGCAGGGTTGCATGGTCGGCTGATGGATCTTGAGCGATCAGGTAAGCCGCCAGTTGCTTACCCCCTGCCCCGTCGATATCCAGCACCAGCACTTCGCGCACGGCGGCGTGCTCTTGCAGGCGCGCTTCAATCTCGCCCAGTTCGATACGGAAACCACGGATCTTCACCTGGTGGTCGATCCGGCCCACGTACTCGATCACGCCCTGTTCGCGGTAACGCGCCAGGTCGCCGGTGCGGTACAGGCGCCCGCCTTCGCTGGAGAATGGATCCGGCACGAAGCGCTCGGCGGTCAGCGAGGCACGATTGTGGTAACCCCGCGCCAGGCCGGCGTGGCCGACATGCAGTTCACCCGTGCAGCCCTTGGCCACCGGATTGAAGTCTGCGTCCAGCACGTACATCGACAAGTCCGGGATCGCCGCTCCGATCGGGCTGCCCGCCTGTTGCGTGTCGGCGAAGCGGATCGGCCGGTAGGTCACGTGCACCGTGGTCTCGGTGATGCCGTACATGTTGATCAGGTTGTCGCAGTCTTCACCGAAGCGCTCGAACCACGGCTGCAACGCGGCCACATCCAGGGCTTCGCCACCGAAGATCACGTAGCGCAGCGAAAGGTCGGTAGTGCTGTCGCAAGCCACCCGCATCAGCGGCTTGAACGCCGACGGGGTCTGGTTGAGCACGGTCACGCCCTGCTCCACCAGCAACTGGTGGAAGTCTTCCGGCGAGCGGGTCACTTCACGCGGGACGATGACCAGGCGGCCACCGTGCAGCAGCGCACCGAAGATCTCCCATACCGAGAAGTCGAAGGCGTACGAGTGGAACAGCGTCCACACATCCTGCGCACCGAAACCGAACCAGGCGTCCGTCGCCTTGAACAGACGCAGCAGGTTGTGGTGCGGCAGCAGCGTGCCTTTCGGCTTGCCGGTGGAACCCGAGGTGTAGATCACATAGGCCAGGTTGTCCGGCTGGGTCAGGTGCTCGGGGTTTTCGTCGCTGTAACCGGTCAGATCATCTTCAAGAGACAGGCTGCGCACGTCCGCCGGCACCGGCAGACCGCCCAGCAAATGGCCTTGAGTCAGCAGCAGTGCGATGCCGCTGTCTTCCATCATGTAGCTCAGGCGGTCCTGCGGGTACTCCGGATCCAGCGGCACATAGGCGCCCCCGGCCTTGAGGATCGCCAGCAAGCCGACGATCATCTCGAACCCGCGCTCCACCGCGATGCCCACCAGCACATCCGGCCCCACGCCCTGCGCGCGCAGCTTGTGCGCCAGGCGGTTGGCACAGCGATTGAGCTGGTCGTAGCTCAGCGCCTGCCCGGCGAAGGTCACGGCAATCGCTTCAGGCGTGCGCGCCGCCTGCTGCTCGATCAGCGCGTGAGCGCACTCGGTGCTCGGGTAGCGCTGCACATCAGCCGTCCACGCCCCCAGCTCTGCCGCATCGAGCAACGGCAACTGCGCCACGCGCTGGGCGTAATCCGCGCAGATGCCCTGCAACAGGTTGCGCCAATGCCGGCCGATGCGCTCGACCGTGGCCGCATCGAACAGCGAGGTAGCATAGGTGAACGCCGCAATCAGCCCACCCTCGTGCTCGGCCGTGTTGAGGATCAGGTCGAACTGGGTGGTCTGCCCTTCCCAGCTCAAGCCCTCAACCTGCAACCCGCCCAGCTCACGGACCATGCCCGGGCTTTCGGCCTGGTGGTTGAACAGCACCTGGAACAACGGGTTGTGGCTCATGCTGCGCTCGGGCTGCAGCGCCTCGACCAGTTGCTCGAACGGCAGGTCCTGGTGCGCCTGGGCCTGCAGCGAGGCTTCACGCACCTGCTGCAGCAACGCGGCAAAGGTGGTCTGTGGCGCGAACTCGGCCTTGAGCACCTGGGTGTTGACGAAAAAGCCGATCAGCCCCTGGGTTTCGGCGCGGGTACGGTTGGCCACCGGCACACCGACGCGGATGTCGGCCTGCCCGCTGTAGCGGTGCAGCAGGGTCTGGAAGGAGGCCAGCAACAGCATGAACAGGGTCACCCCCTGCTGGCGCGCCAGGGCCTTGAGCCCCTGCGCCAGGGAGGCATCGATATCGATGGCCAGGCGTGCGCCCTGGAAGCTCTGCACCGACGGCCGCGGGCGGTCGACAGGCAGTTCCAGCAGCGGCTGCTCGCCCGCCAGCTGCTCGCGCCAGTAACCGAGCTGGCGCTCCTGCTCGCCCGCCTCCATCCAGTCGCGCTGCCACAGGGCGTAGTCGGCGTACTGGATCGGCAGCTCGGCCAGGGTCACCGGCGCGCCCAGGCGCAAGCCCTCGTACAGGCGGATCAGCTCGTCCACCAGGATCGGCGTGGACCAGCCATCGGAAACAATATGGTGCACAGTCAGGATCAGCACATGCTCTTCAGGCCCCAGCACCAGCAGCCTGACCCGCAACAACGGACCATGCTCCAGGTCGAACGGCTGCTGCACCTCGGCCTCCACGCGCGCGCGGATGGCTGCCTGCAGATCCGTCGAATCCGCAGGCACGAAGGGCTCCACCGCCAGCGCCACGGGCATTGGCGGATGGACGATCTGGACCGCCCCGTCACCCTCCTGGCGGAAGGTGGTGCGCAGGGTTTCGTGGCGCGCCACCAGGCTGTCGAAGCTGCGCTGCAACGCCTCGACATCCAGCGCGCCCTTGAGCCGCAGCGCCGCCGGGATGTTGTAGGCGGCGCTGTGCGGGTCGAGCTGCCAGAGGAACCACTGGCGCTGCTGTGCATAGGAAAGCGCTGCCCCGTCCGCCGAGTCCCTTCTGAAGATCGGGGTTACCCCGTAGAGGTTGACACCCTGGCGCTTGAGCAAGGCTGCCAATGCCTTGCGCTCCCTGGTGGACAGCGACTTTACGGAGTCGAGCAGCTCTTGCACTTTGAATGTCTCCCGCTAAGCGATCAGATTATCTATTTCCTGTGCAGTAAGACGTTTCAAGGCCTCCAAGGATTTAGTCAGCTCGTCATGGGCATTGGCGACCTGCCCCGACTTGCGCTCCACCACCTGGCTGAAGTCGGCCAGCGTGGCCTGTTCGAACAGCTCGTTGAGGCTCAGGTCGACGCCCAGTTGCTCGCGCACCCGGCCGATTACCTGGACGATCAGCAGCGAGTGTCCGCCGAGGTCGAAGAAGTTGTCCTGCAGGCCCACCCGCTCGACCTGCAGCACCTCGGCCCAGATCGCCGCCAGCTTGCGCTCCAGCTCCGTGACCGGCGCCACGTGGGCTGCCTGCAACTGGCTCGCGTCCGGCAGCGGCAGGGCCTTGCGGTCGAGCTTGCCGTTGGGGGTCTGCGGCATGCGTGCCAGGCCGACCAGATGGCTCGGCACCATGTAGTCCGGCAGGCCGGCCTTCAAGTGTGCACGCAGCTCGCCGCGCAGCGCTTCCACGCTTTGCTGCGCATCGTGCAGCACCAGGTAGGCCGCCAGCTGCTTGCCGGCCGGGCCATCGATATCGATCACCGCGGCCTCGCGGATCGCCGGATGCAACAGCAGGCGCTCCTCGATTTCGCCCAGTTCGATACGGAAGCCACGGATCTTCACCTGGTGGTCCAGACGCCCGACGTACTCGATCACCCCGTCCTCGCGGTAGCGGGTCAGGTCGCCGGTGCGGTACAGGCGCGCGCCCGGCTCGCTGGCGAACGGGTCCGGGACGAAACGCTCGGCGGTCAGGCCCGGGCGGTTGTGGTAGCCCCGCGCCAGGCCGTCGCCGCCGATCAGCAACTCGCCACGCGCGCCTTGCGGCAGCACGTCGAGCTCGTCGCTGACCACGTGCAGGCGGGTGTTGGCCAACGGCCGCCCCAGCCACACGTCGTCGCTGCCGGTCAGGTAATGACAGGCCGACCAGATGGTGGTCTCGGTCGGGCCATAGACGTTCCACACATGCCCGGCCTGGGCGATCAGGCGCTGGGCCAGCTCGGCGCTCAGCGCCTCGCCGCCGCACAGTACCTTCTTGCCGGCGAAGGCTCCGGGCGCGGCGGCGTCCAGCAGCATGCGCCAGGTCGACGGGGTGGCCTGGACGACGCTGACTGCCTGGGCCTGGATCACCGCCAGCAACGCCTGCGGGTCCTTGTTCACCTGCTCGCCCAGCAACACCACGCAGGCACCGCGCAACAACGGCAGGTACAGCTCGAGGCCCGCGATATCGAACGACAGCGAGGTCAGCGACAGCACCTTGTCATGAGCATCGATACCCGGCTGGCGCGCCATGCTGCAGAGGAAGTTGACCAGCGCATCGTGGCGGATGGTCACGCCCTTGGGCTTGCCGGTGGAACCGGAGGTGTAGATCACATAGGCAAGGTTTTCCGGGTGTGCCAGCGGGCGCGGATTGTCCTGGCTGTACTCGCCCGGCAGCGCCTGGTCGAGGCACAGGCTGCGCACCTGCGGCGGGATCGGCAGGCGTTGCACCAGGCTGGACTGGGTCAGCAGCAGCGCGATGCCGCTGTCCTCCATCATGTAGGCCAGGCGGTCCTCGGGGAACTGCGGATCCAGCGGCACATAGGCGCCGCCGGCCTTGAGCACCGCCAGCAGGCCGACGAGCATGTCCAGGCTGCGCTCCACCGCGATCCCCACCAGCACATCGGGGCCGACGCCCAGGCTGCGCAGGTGGTGGGCCAGGGCGTTGGCGCGCTGGTTCAGTTGCGCGTAGCTCAGCGACTGCTCGCCCAGCACCGCGGCGACGGCCTGCGGCGTGCGGGCAGCCTGAGCCTCGATCAGCTGCTGGACGGTCTGCCCGCGCGGGTAGTCGGCGGCGCTGTCGTTCCAGGCGTACAGGGTGCGCTCGCGCTCTTCGCGGCTCAGCAGCGGCAGTTCGGCGACGCGCTGCCCGGCGTCCTGGCAGATACCCTGCAACAGGTTGCGCCAGTGCTCGGCCATGCGCGCCACGGTCGCCGGCTCGAACAGGCTGGTGGCGTAGGTCAGGGTCGCGCTCAGGCCGCCTTCGTGTTCGGCGGTGTCCAGGGTCAGGTCGAACTGTGCGGTCTGCTTGTCCGAAACCAGCCCCTGCAGGCTGAGGCCCGCAAGTGCGCGGGATTCACCCAGCACCTGGGTCTGGTGGTTGAACATCACCTGGAACAGCGGGCTGTGGCTCAGGCTGCGCTCGGGTTGCAGGGCTTCGACCAGTTGCTCGAAGGGCAGCTCCTGGTGCGCCTGGGCGCCCAGGGCGGTGTGCTTGACCTGTTGCAGCAGTTCGTCGAAACGAATCTGCGGTTCGAAGCGCGCATCCAGCACCTGGGTGTTGACGAAGAAGCCGATCAGGCCTTCCGTCTCGGCCCGGGTGCGGTTGGCCACCGGCACGCCGACACGGATGTCCGACTGGCCGCTATGGCGATGCAGCAAGGCCTGGAACGAGGCCAGCAGGAGCATGAACAGGGTCACGTCATGCTGCCCGGCCAGCGTCTTGAGCTGGGCAACCAGGCTTGGCTCCAGGTCCACCGGTAGACGCGCACCCTCATACTGCTGCACCGCAGGGCGCGGGCGATCGGTGGCCAGTTCGAGGATCGGCTGGGTGCTGCCCAGGCGCGCCTGCCAGTAATCGAGCTGACGCTGTTGCTCGCCGGCTTCCATCCACTGGCGCTGCCAGGTCGCGTAGTCGGCGTACTGGAAGGCCAGCGCCGGCAGTTGCGGGGCCTGACCGTGCAGATGGCTTTCATAGCCGCGCACCAGTTCGTCGACCAGGATCGGCATCGACCAGCCGTCGGCAACGATATGGTGCAGGACCAGTACCAGCACATGCTCGTCGGCGGCCAGGCGCAGCAGGCGGGCGCGCAGCAACGGGCCCTGTTGCAGGTCGAACGGCTGGCGCACCTGGGTCTCGACCCAGGCCTGCACGCCGGCTTCGTCCAGGGCTGCCGTGGTGATGTCCAGCGGCGTTTGCAGCCGCGCATGCACCACCTGCTCGGCACTGTCGCCCTGCTGGCGGAAGGTGGTGCGCAGGGTTTCGTGACGGGCGATCAGCGCGGCGAAGCTGCTGCGCAGTGCCTCGATATCCAACTCGCCCTTCAGGCGCAGGGCCGACGGGATGTTGTAGGCGGCACTGGCCGGCTCCAGCTGCCAGAGGAACCACTGGCGCTGCTGGGCGTAGGACAAGGCCAACGGCTGGCTGCGGTCCACGACGGTGAACGCCGGCGCCTGGCTGGCCGCGCCTTGGCCGGCGGCCTGGGCAAAGGCTTGCAGGTCGGCGGATTCGAACAGGCTGCGCAGCGACACTTCCACGTTCAGGCGCTGGCGGATCCGCGAGGTGACCTGGGTAGCCAGCAACGAGTGGCCGCCGAGTTCGAAGAAGTTGTCGTGCAGGCCGACCTGCTCGACCTTCAGCACCTCGGCCCAGATCGCCGCCAGTTGCTGCTCCAGCGCCGTGCGCGGGGCCACGTAGCCCTGTTGCAGCTGGCTGGCGTCCGGCTTGGGCAGGGCCTTGCGGTCCAGCTTGCCGTTGGCGGTCAATGGCCACTGCGCCAAGACCAGGAAGTGCGTCGGCACCATGTAGTCCGGCAGGTTGGCTTTGAGGTGCTGTTTCAGCGTGTCGCGCAGGGTTGCATGATCGGCAGCTGGATCTTGAGCGATCAGGTAGGCGGCCAGTTGCTTGCCCCCTGCCCCGTCAATATCCAGCACCAGCACTTCGCGCACCGCCGCATGTTCTTGCAGGCGCGCTTCGATCTCGCCCAGTTCGATACGGAAGCCACGGATCTTCACCTGGTGGTCGATTCGGCCCACGTACTCGATCACGCCCTGTTCGCGGTAACGCGCCAGGTCGCCGGTGCGGTACAAGCGTCCGCCTTCACTGGAGAACGGGTCCGGTACGAAGCGTTCGGCGGTCAGCGAGGCACGGTTGTGGTAACCCCGTGCCAGGCCGGCGTGGCCGACATGCAGTTCACCCGTGCAGCCCTTGGCCACCGGGTTGAAATCGGCGTCCAGCACGTACATCGACAAATCCGGGATCGCCGCACCGATCGGGCTGCCCGCTTGCTGCGTGTCGGCAAAGCGGATCGGCCGGTAGGTCACGTGCACGGTGGTCTCGGTGATGCCGTACATGTTGATCAGGTTGTCGCACTCTTCGCCGAAGCGCTCGAACCACGGCTGCAACGCGGCCACATCCAGGGCTTCACCGCCGAAGATCACGTAGCGCAGCGAAAGATCGGATGCACTGTCACAGGCCACGCGCATCAGCGGCTTGAACGCCGATGGGGTCTGGTTCAGCACGGTCACGCCCTGCTCCACCAGCAACTGGTGGAAGTCTTCCGGCGAGCGGGTCACTTCACGCGGGACGATGACCAGGCGGCCACCGTGCAGCAGCGCACCGAAGATCTCCCATACCGAGAAGTCGAAGGCGTACGAGTGGAACAGCGTCCACACATCCTGCGCACCGAAACCGAACCAGGCGTCCGTCGCCTTGAACAGACGCAGCAGGTTGTGGTGCGGCAGCAGCGTGCCTTTCGGCTTGCCGGTGGAACCCGAGGTGTAGATCACATAGGCCAGGTTGTCTGGCTGGGTCAGGTGCTCCGGATTCGCGTCGCTGTAGCCGGCCAGATCATCTTCGAGAGACAGGCTGCGCACATGCGCCGGTACCGGCAGATCGGCCAGCAAATGGCCTTGAGTCAGCAGCAACTGAATGCCGCTGTCTTCCATCATGTAGCTCAGACGATCCTGCGGGTATTCCGGATCCAGCGGCACATAGGCGCCCCCGGCCTTGAGGATCGCCAGCAGGCCGACGATCATCTCGAAACCACGCTCCACCGCGATGCCCACCAGCACATCCGGCCCCACGCCCTGCGCGCGCAGCTTGTGCGCCAGGCGGTTGGCGCGGCGGTTGAGCTGGTCATAGCTCAACGCCTGCCCGGCGAAGGTCACGGCGATCGCTTCAGGCGTGCGCGCCGCCTGCGCTTCGATCAGTTCCTGGGTGCAAGCCGTAGTTGGATAGCTGGCAACCACCTGCTGGTCTTCCACCGGCAGGCTGAGCGCACCCAGGGCACGCTGACCATCAGCCGCCAACTGCGCGAGCAGGTGCTGGAAGTGCCCCGCCAACTGGTCGATGGCCTGCTCGCTGAAGCACTGGCGATCGAAACTGAAGCTCGCCTCCAGGCGCTCGCCCACCTGCACCACCAGGGTCAACGGGTAGTTGGTCTGCTCCTGGTTCTGCACCTCGCCGAACTGCAGGCCTTGCGGCGCGCCCTGTTGCAGCGCCTCGGCGACCGGGTAGTTCTCGAATACCAGAATGTTGTCGAACAGCGCTTCGCCGCTCCAACCGGCCCAGCGCTGGATCTCGTACAACGGCGTGTGCTCGTGCTCGCGCAGGGCCAGGTTCAGCGCCTGCACCTGCTGCACCCAGTCGCCCACGATCTGTTCCGGGCGTGGGCTGGCGACCACCGGCAAGGTGTTGATGAACAGCCCCAGCTGCTCCTCGACGCCCACCAGCTCCGCCGGGCGGCCGGCCACGGTGGCGCCGAAGGTCACGCTGGCCTGGCCGGTGTAGCGTTGCAACAGCAACAGCCACGCGGCCTGGACCAGGGTGTTGAGGGTGACCCGCTGTTCCCGGGCGAAGTCCGCCAACTGCTGGGTCTGCTGCGGCTCGAAGCGCAGCGCCAGGCTGCCATGGCCTCGCCCCTGGGCCGTGGACTTGAACGCCTGTACCAGTCGCGTTGGCTCGTCCAGCTCGGCCACCTGGGCGCGCCAGAAGGTTTCGCTGGCCTGCTGGTCCTGGCCCTGCAGCCACTGGATATAGTCGCGGTAGCGGCTGGTCCTGGCGCTCGGGGCGACGCCGCTGTAACGCTGCAGCACCTCGCCGAGCAGGCGCGAGCTGCTCCAGCCGTCCATCAGGATATGGTGGCTGGTGTAGATCAGGTGATGGCCGCCGTCCGCCGTGCGGAGCAGTGTCAGGCGCAGCAGCGGGCCGCTGGCCAGGTCGAAGCCAGCCTGGCGCTCGGCCTGGGCCACTGCGTCCGGATCCTGGCCCTGGTCGAGTTCGACGAACGGCACCTGCACCTGGCGCCGCACTACTTGTACGGGCAACGGCAGGTCCTGCGGGAAGCAGCTGCGCAGCACTTCGTGATTGTCCACCACCGCCTGCCAGGCCGCGCGGAAGCGCGCCACATCCAGCCCCTGCACGCTCACGCGCAGCTGGTTGATGTAGTTGCCCGCGTCCTGCTCGTAGAGGCTATGGAACAGCATGCCCTGCTGCATCGGCGACAGCGGGTAGAGGTCTTCGATGTCCCCCGCAGCCAGCGGCAAGCTGTCCAGTTGCGCCTGGGTCAACTCGGCCAGCGGGAAGTCCGATGGTGTAACGCCCTGGTGCGGCGCCTGGGCGCAATGCTCGACCAGCTCGGCCAGCACCTGCTCGTAGCGGCGCGCCAGGGCCTCGATGGTCTCTGGATGGAACACCTCGCGGCTGAAGCTCCAGTCCAGCTCCAGCTCGCCCTGGTAGACCTGGCCGTTGATACCGAGCCAGTTGCCCAGCGGGCTGTCCAGGTCCTGGGGGGCGCCACTGCCCTCGCTGGCCGGAGTGAACAAGGCGCCCTCGGCCTGGGCGAAGCTGCCGTCGAACTGGCCGAGGTAGTTGAAGGTCACCCGTGGCTGCGGCAGCGCCTGCAGGCGCTCACGCATGTCGGGCTCGCCAAGGTAGCGCAGCACACCATAGCCGATGCCTTTGTTCGGCACCGCACGCAGTTGTTCCTTGATCGCGCACAGCCCCTCGCCAAGCCCTTGGGCCGGCGCCAGGCGTACCGGGAACAGGCTGCTGAACCAGCCGAGGGTGCGGCTGAGGTCCAGTTCGGGGAACAGGTCCTCGCGGCCGTGGCCTTCGAGCTGAATCAGTACCGAATCCTCTCGGGTCCAGTCGCACAGTACCCGTGACAGGGCCGCCAGCAGCAGGTCGTTGACCTGGGTGCGGTAGGCGGCAGGGGCCACCTGCAGCAGCTTGCGGGTCAAGGTTGCGTCCAGGCGTGACGAGGCATGGGCGAGGTGACGATTGGTCTGGGCGCCCGCCGGGTTATCGCGGGGCAACTCGCCGCCAGCGGTTTCAAGGCCGCGCAGCCAGTGGTCGGCCTCGGCCAGCAGCTCCGGGCTGCGGGCATAGGCGCCAAGGCGCTCGGCCCAGGCCTTGAGCGAGCTGCTCTTGGCTGCCAGCGTCACGGCCTTGCCGGCGGCCAGGGCCGTGTAGGCCAGTTGCAGGTCTTCCAGCAGTACCCGCCAGGACACACCGTCGACCACCAGGTGGTGGATCACCAGCAACAAGCGCTGCTGGCCTTCAGGCAGCTCTACCAGCAGCGCTCGTAGCAGCGGCCCCTGAGCCAGGTCGAGACTGCGCTGGGCCTGCTCGGCCAACGCCGGCAGCTCGGCCAGGTCACTCAGTTGACGAACCCAGAGGATATCGCCGGCCTTGGCAGGCTGGAATTCGGCCTGCCAGGCCTCGCCCTGGGTGAAGCGCAGGCGCAAGGCGTCGTGCTGGGCCACCAGCGCCTGCAATGCGCCTTGCAGATGGTCGGCGCCAAGGCCCTGGGTCGGCTTGAGCAGCAAGGCCTGGTTCCAGTGTTGACGCTCGGGGATAGCGCTTTCGAAGAAGCGCGCCTGGATCGGCAGCAATGGCATGGAACCACTGACCTGCTCGGCCGCCACGGCCTTTTTCTCGATGCGCTTGGCCACCGCCGCCAGTTGGCCGATGGTCTGTTTTTCGAACAGTTGCTTGGGGCTGAGCTTGATGCCCTGGCGCTTGGCCCGGGCGATAATCTGCAGGCTGAGAATCGAGTCGCCGCCCAGCTCGAAGAAGTTGTCGGTGCTGCCGACCTGGTCGAGCTTGAGCACCTCGGCCCAGATGGCAGCCAGGGCCTCTTCGATCTCGCCGACCGGCGCGGTGTACTGGCGCCGGGCGACACCCGGCGCCGGCAAGGCGCGCTTGTCCAGCTTGCCGTTGGCGGTCAGCGGCAGGCGGTCAAGGACCAGGACCTGCGCCGGCACCATGTAGTCCGGCAGCCGATCCTGCAGTTGCTGGCGCAAGGTTTCACCCTGCAGCTCCTGCCCCACGCACCAGCCGACCAGTTGCAGACGGCTTTCGTCGCCTTCCACCGGCTGCGCCAGGACCACCGCTTCGGCGACCCCGTCCAGCCCCCGCAGCACCCGCGCCACCTCGGCCGGCTCGACGCGATAACCGCGCACCTTGACCTGGTCGTCGGCGCGGCCGATGAATTCCACTTGGCCCGAACGATTGCGCCGCACCCGGTCGCCGCTGCGGTACAGGCGCTGGCCAGGCCGCGTCGGGTCCGGCAGGAAGCGTTCGGCGGTCAGGCCTGGCTGGCCCAGGTAGCCCTGGGCCACGCTGGCGCCACCGATGTACAGCTCACCGGCGACCTGATCGGCCACCGGGTTGAGCACATCGTCGAGCAACAGCACATGGGCGCCCGGCAGGGGCTCGCCCACCGGCACGGCGCGGGCGCCCTCGGCAAGGCTGGCCACTTCATGGGTCAGCACGCCGACCGTGGTCTCGCTCGGGCCATAGTGGTTGATCAGGCGGCAGCCCGGCTTGAGCCGGCGTACCTGCTCCACCAGGGCTGGCGTGCAGGCCTCGCCACCGACGATCAGCGCATGCTGGGGCAGCACATCGGCGGGGTTGCCGGCTTGCAGCAACGCCGCCAGGTGGCCGGGGACGATCTTCAGTACGCCGACCTGGTGTTCGGCCATGTAGCGGGCGAAGGCGTCCGGGTCGAAGCCCAGCGTCTCGGGCAGTACATGCAGCAGGCGCCCGGCACACAGGGCACCGAACAGCACGGTGTGACCGAGGTCGGCGGCGATGGTCGAGACCAGCGCCATGCTCGCCCCCGGCGCAGGCGCCAGGCGTTCGAGCAGGCCGGCGACGTAGCTGGCCAGGGCGCCATGGCTGACCAGCACGCCCTTCGGCTGACCAGTGGAGCCGGAGGTGTGGATCACGTAGGCCGGCGATTCGGCCCACAGCGTGAGCGCCGGCGCGTTGGCCGGCAGGTCCTGCCATTGTTCGGGGACATAGGCCAAGGTCAGGCGATCGGCGGCAGCCAGGCTGGCCAGTCGCGCATCGCCAGCGGCGCACAGCAGCACCTTGGCTTGCGCGGCGTCGAGCATCTGCCGCAGGCGCGTTTCAGGCGCCTTGGTGTCCAGCGGCATGTACACGGCGCCAGCCTTGAGGATACCGAGCATGCAGGTCAGCCAGTCCAGCGAACGCTCCATCAGCACCGCAACCGGTTGGCCGCTGACCACACCCTGTTGTTGCAGATGATGGGCCAGGCGGTTGGCGGCCTGGTCCAGAGCGGCGAAGCTCAGGCTGTGCTCCAGGCTGCAAGCGGCAAGCGCCTCGGGCTGCCGGTGCACCTGCTGCTGCCACTGTTCCAGCACCAGCGCCGGCACTTCACGCTGCGGCGCCTGCTCGCTGCGCAGCGGCGCGGCCAGGCGGTGCAGCGGCAGCTGCGGGGCGTCGAGCAGCTGGCCCAGCAACTCGATGAAGGCAGGAATGAAGGCCTCGACGGTCGAACGCTGGTAGAGGTCGCTGGCGAAGGTCATTTCGCCATGGATCAGCTGACCGTCGTCGGTGATGTCCAACGCCAGGTCGAAGTGGGTGCCGACCTTGTCCAGCGGGTACTCGGCGACACTCAGGCCCGGCAAGGCCAGCGAGCGCTGACG
The DNA here is from genome assembly GCF_001007005.1 of Pseudomonas sp. CCOS 191. Classification (NCBI taxonomy): domain Bacteria; kingdom Pseudomonadati; phylum Pseudomonadota; class Gammaproteobacteria; order Pseudomonadales; family Pseudomonadaceae; genus Pseudomonas; species Pseudomonas sp. CCOS 191. Next base: position 2,408,570 of record NZ_LN847264.1, on the reverse strand, counting down.
CTGCATGCCGACGTTCTGGTTGAACTTGACCTGGAACAGCGGGTTGTGGCCGAGGTTGCGCTCCGGCACCAGCGCGTCCACCAGTTGCTCGAACGGCAGCTCCTGGTGCGCCTGGGCGCCGAGCACCGCTTCGCGCACCTGGGCCAGCAGGTCATCGAAGCTCAGGCGCTCGTCCACCTGGCAGCGCAGCACCTGGGTGTTGACGAAGAAGCCGATCAGCCCCTCGACCTCGGCACGGCCGCGGTTGGCGTTGGGCACGCCGATGCGGATATCGCGCTGCCCGGCCTGGCGCGACAGGAACAGCGAGAAACCGGTCAGCACCAGCATGAACAGGGTCATGCCCTGGGCGCGGGCGTAGCCGCCCAGGCGTCGGGACAGCTCGACGCCGAAGTCGAAGACCAGGGTCTGGCCGTCGAAACTCTGGGTCAGTGGACGCGGGTAGTCAGCGGCGACCTCCAGCAGCGGTTGTTCATCGCCCAACTGCTGGCGCCAGTAGTCGAGCTGGCGCGCGCCCTCGCCGGCCTCCAGCCAGCTGCGCTGCCAGATGGCGTAGTCGGCGTACTGCACCGCCAGCGCCGGCAACTGCGGTGCATGGCCCTGGGTGAACGCCTGGTAGCTGTGCACGAACTCCTTGACCATCACGTCCATCGACCAGCCGTCGGAGACGATGTGATGCATGCACACCAGCAGCACATAGTCCTCGGCCGCCAGCCGGTACAGGGTGGCGCGCAGCAGCGGGCCGTGCAGCAGGTCGAACGGCTGGTGACTGGCCTCGCGCACCCGCGTGGCCAGCTCGGCCTCACGCTGGTCAGTGGCGATGGCGGTGAGGTCGACCTGTTCCAGGGGCACGGCCAGATGATCGAGGATCACCTGGCGCGGCTGTTCGCCCTCGACCTGGAACACCGTGCGCAGCGCCTCGTGGCGCGTCGCCAGGAAGTCGAATGAGCGCTGCAGCGCCGACACGTCGAGCCGACCGTTCAGGCGCAGGCCAGCAGCCATGTTGTAGGCCGCGCTGTGCGGCTCCAGCTGCCAGAGGAACAGCAGGCGCTGCTGGGCGAAGGACAAGGGGATGCTGGCGAAGTCGTGCCGCGACTCGACCACCGGCAACAGGCTGAAGTCCTTGCCGTCCTCACGCAGCTTGGCGAGGAACTGCCGGCGCTGCTCCTGGGGCAGGCTGACGAACCGTTTCGCAATGCGTACCGCCATGTTGCCACTCATGCCTCAACCCCTTCCAAGGAACCCAGGAACGCGTCCATATCCGACCAGTCGTCATCCGTATCGCCGCCCTGCAGCCGGGCCAGCTCGGCGGCCAGGTCACCCAGCGCCGGTTGTTCGAACAGGCTGCGCAATGGCAGCACCAGGCCCAGCTGATCCTTGATCCGCGCCAGCACCTGGGCGGCCAGCAACGAGTGCCCGCCGAGTTCGAAGAAGTGATCGTCCAGGCCGACCTTCGGCACGTTCAGCACGTCCATCCAGATCTGCGCCAGTTGTTGCTCGACGGCGCTCTGCGGCGCCCGGTATTCGGCCTGCAACGCACTCGGGTCCGGTGCTGGCAGGGCCTTGCGGTCGAGCTTGCCGCTGGGCGTGAGGGGCAGGCGCGGCAACAGCAGCAGGTGGCCGGGCACCATGTACTCGGGCAGGCGGGCCTTGAGCAGGCTGCGTATCTGCTGGCGCAAGCGCGCCTGCTCGGCGGCATCCTGCTCGGCGGCGTCAGGCACCACATAGGCCACCAGTTGCAGGCCGCCGGTCATCGGCAGGGCCAGCACCACCGCTTCTCGAACCCCCGGGCACTGCTGCAGGCGCGCCTCGATCTCGCCGAGCTCGATGCGGAAACCGCGCACCTTGACCTGGTGATCGACGCGGCCGATGTATTCGATGGCGCCATCGGCGCCCAGGCGCGCGCGGTCGCCGGTGCGGTACAGGCGTTCGCCCTGGGCGAACGGGTCGGCGACGAAGCGCTGGGCAGTCAGTGATGGCTGGCCGTGGTAGCCACGGGCCAGGCCCGGGCCGCCGATGTACAACTCGCCCACCGCGCCCTGGGGCAGCAGTTCGAGGTCATCGTCGAGGATGTACAGGCGACGCTGCGCCAGGCCCTGGCCAATGGGGATGCCACGCCAGGACACTGCCTCATGGCCAAGCCCGGTGCAGTCGTGAATGGTCGAGACCACCGTGGCCTCGGTCGGGCCATAGGTGTTGAGCAGGCGCACATGGCCGAACCCTGCCAGTTGCCACAGGCGCAGCCCGTCCACCGCCATCGCCTCGCCGCCGACGTGGATCTGGCGCAGCGCGCCGTAGCTGGCCGGCGGACGCGCGGCGAAGTCCTGCACCAGCCAGTACCAGTAGGCGGCCGGCAGGTCGGCGAGGGTCACACCGTGCTCGATCAGCACTTCGTGCAGGGCGGCGCTGTCCCACAGGCGGGTATCGCGCAGCACCACGCAGGCGCCATGGCACAGCGGCGGGAAGAACTGCTCGACGAAACCATCGAAGCTGCTGGTGGCGAACTGCAGCACCCGGTCGCCTTCGCGCAGGTCGCTGTAGTCGATGGCGCGGGCAATGAACTCGCTCAGGGCGCCGTGGCTGATCGCCACGCCCTTGGGCCGGCCGGTAGAGCCTGAGGTGTAGATCACATAGGCGAGGTTGTCGGGCACGACGGTCAGCGGCAGGTCAGCGACCGGCTCGTCTTCCAGTTTCAGCTGGTCCAGGCACAGGCAGCGCACTGCCTCCCGCGCCGGCAGGCCAGGCAGCTGCACGGAAGTGGTCAACAGCCACTGCAGGCCGCTGTCCTCGAGCACATGGCCGAGGCGCTCGGTCGGTGCCTGCAGGTCCAGCGGCACATAGGCGCCACCGGCCTTGAGCACGGCCAGCAGGGCCACGGCCAGGTCCAGCGAACGATCCAGGGCCACACCGACCAGGCTATCGGGGCCGACGCCCTGGCGGCGCAGGTAATGGGCCAGGCGATTGCTTCGGGCGTTGAGCTCGGCATAGCGCATCGACGGCGCCTCGGCGCCATTGGCCAGGATCAGCGCCAGCGCCTCGCCGCTGCGCGCGGCCTGGGTTTCGAACAGGCGCTGCACCGGCTCCCACGGCGCCACATCGGCCACCGGGCACAGCAACGCCTGGCGCTCGGCCTCGGCCAGCATCGGCAGCTCGCCCAGGCGCTGGCGCGGATCGTTGCACACCGCGCGCAGCAGGTTGCGCCAGTGCCCGGCCAGGGCACTGATGGTGGCTTCATCGAAGATATCGGTGGCATAGGTGAAGGCGGCGAACACCTGCTCGCCCTCCTCCCGGGTGTCGAGCATCAGGTCGCTGGTGGCCGCATGCTGGCGGCGGCTGCCGGCCAGCTGCTCGGCGCTCAGGTAGCCCACGCGCAGGCCGCAGTCCAGGCGCACGTCCTTGAGGTCGGTGACCAGCGGCTGGTGGTTGAACATCACCTGGAACAGCGGCGTGTGGCTCTGGCTGCGCTGGGGCTGCAAGGCCTCGATCAGCGCGTCAAACGGCAGGTCCTGATGCGCCTGGGCGCCGACCGAGGCCTGGTGCAGGCTGCGCAGCAGTTCGCTGAACGGCGTCTGCGCGCTGAACTGGCTGCGCAGCACCTGGGTGTTGACGAAGAAACCGACCAGCCCCTCGGTTTCGCTGCGGTTGCGGTTGGCGATCAGGCCGCCGACGCGGATGTCGGCCTGCCCGCTGTAGCGGTGCAGCAGGGTCTTGAACACCGCCAGCAGCACCGTGGACAGGGTCACGCCGTGCTGCTGGGCCAGTTGCTTGAGATCTTCGCGCAGGCCAGCGTCGAGCACCAGTTCCAGGCGCTCGCCCAGGTGGCTGGGCTGGGCCGGATAAGGCCGGTCGGTCGGCAGCTCCAGCAACGGGTGCTCGTCGCCCAGCTGCTCGCGCCAGTAGTCCAGCTGGCGCTCGCGCTCACCGGCCTCCAGCCAGCTGCGCTGCCACAGTGCGTAGTCGCGGTAATGCACCTTGATTTCCGCCAGCGCAGGCTCGCGCCCCGCCACCAGGGCGTCGTAGCTGCGCATGAATTCGTCGATCAGGACGTTCATCGACCAGCCGTCGGCGATGATGTGATGCAGGGTCAGCAGCAGCACGTGCTCCTGGGGCGCCAGGCGCAGCAGGGCGATGCCGAACAGCGGGCCGCGCTCAAGGTCGAAGGCCTGGGTCGCCTGGGCCGCCATCTGCTGGTGGGCGCGCTCCCAGCGCGTGGTTTCGGGCAGGTCGGCCAGGTCGAACAGCTGGATGCCTACCTGCGCTGGCTCGGCCACCCGCTGCACGGCGTGCTCGCCGTCCTGGGCGAAGGTGGTGCGCAGGCATTCGTGGCGGCCGACCAGCAAGGTGAAGGCCCGCTCCAGCGCCTGGACCTGCAGCTCGCCTTCCAGGCGCACGGCCATCGGCAGGTTGTAGGCGGCACTGTGGGGTTCCAGCTGCCAGAGGAACCACATGCGCTGCTGGGCGTAGGACAGGCCGTCGCGCTCGCTCAGGCCGACACAGGACGACATGGGCAACTGCGCGAAATCGATACCCTCGCGTCGCATCCCTTCGAGGAACAAGCGACGCTTGTCCAGGGGCAACTCGATGAAACGGCGGGAAAGTTTCTGGGCGTCTGCGGCATTCATGTGTGGGGTCCTTGCTGATCGGCGGCGCGACCGGAAGGTCCGGGCGCATCAACAAGAACGAATGGGCGGGGGGATGATTTAGCTTGAGCGAGGCGGCGCCTGCGAGATCGAGCGCCGCCCGCGCGGCGCATCGCGGATGAATCCGCTCCTACATTTGTTGCAACGTGGCCATGCCTGATAGGCCATGGTTGTAAGCCTTGTACGCTCGACGCGATGTTTCGGTGGGCATTGCTGCCGCCCCACCTGTCTCAAGCCTTGCGCCAAGGCTGGCAACCATGGCCTGACAGGTTCGGCACGTTGCAACAAATGTAGGAGCGGATTCATCCGCGATGCGCCGCGCGGGCGGCGCTCGATCTCACAGGCGCTGCAACTCTCCCGCCCCTCAACCCTGGTCCAGCGAGTGCCCCTCGGCCATCGCCACAATCACCTTGCGCGGGCCTTCGAACGGCGCACGGGCATGGGCAGCGAGCATGTTGTCGAGCATCATCACGTCGCCTTCCTGCCAGAGGAAGCTGATCTTGCAGTCCTCCAGCACCGCACGGATCTGGTCGAGCACTTCATCCTCGATGGGCGAACCGTCACCGTAGTAGACGTTACGCGGCAGGTCTTCCTCGTCGACGATGTCCAGCAGGCTTTCCCGCACCTCGGGCGGCAGGTTGGAAATATGGAACAGGTGCGCCTGGTTGAACCAGACCTTGTCGCCGGTGACCGGGTGCTCAGCCACCGCCTGACATACCTGGCGGGTGCGCAGCTCACCGTCGTCCTTCCATTCACAGGTGATGCCGTGGGCCTTGCAGTAGGCTTCGACCTCCTGCGGATCCTCGGTATTGAACACATCCTCCCACGACACATCCAGGCCGTTGCCGAAGTTGCGCACGTACATCAGGCCCTTGCTGACGAAACGCTCGCGAATGTGCGCGGGCACCTTGCGGTAAACCTCGCGACTGTCGGCAATCGGCGTCTGCCCACCGGATTTCGCGGCGATCATGCTGTAGAACCAGATCTTCATCGGCCAGTCGCGGGAGTAGGCCTGCTCGTTGTGCAACGGAATGTGCTGGTGCGCCGGATACTCGGTGGAGGTGTAGACCCCCTGGGTGACGTTGGTGCGCGGCGTGGAGCCGAACTCGTAGTTGAGCAGCGGATGGCCGAAACTGGCGGCGAACTGACGGAACTGTTCGGCGCCCTCCAGGCGGAAACCGCGGAACAGGATGCCGCCATCGCGCAACAGGTGTTCGTCCACCAGCGCCTTGAGCTCCTCGAACACGTCCAGCAGGCTGGTGTCGTCGTCACCGGCCTCCACCAGCAATGGCAAACGTCCCTGCTCCGGCAATAGCGGACGCACTGTAAATCCCACAGCAACACCCATGACGGGCCTCCTGTACACACCTAAGGAAAAGGGAGCGACGGCCCAGGGGCACGCGCGCATCCGGTGATAGGGGGACGTTTCGGGAAGCAGGCAAATTAGTCCCTTCGCAGGAACCCGCAGCAACAGGCAGGGCAACCTGGAAACACTTGCTTGCAATTACCCCATCAGGTTTTGCCCTGCTCATGCGTCTCTTTCTGATACGGCCGGGCAATCCGCCCCTTAATTCGCCATTGACACTGTGTACCCATGTCGAAAAAGTCACGCTCGAAAATCTGGTTCCTCGTGCACAGCTGGCTGGCGCTGCCCATCTGGTTCTTCGTGCTCATCGTCTGCGTCACCGGCACTCTGGCGGTGATCAGCAAGGAGATCGTCTGGCTGGCCAACCCGGAAACCCGCGCCAATCCGCCTTCGGATGACGCCCGGCGGTTGTCCTATGACGAGCTGCTGGTGGCCATGCAGCGCGACGAGCCCGGCATCGCCGTGGCCAGCCTGATGACCCTGAGCGAGTCGCACTTCGCCATGCTGTCGGATGTCACCTACCCTGACGGCCGCACGCTGAGGGTCTACGTCAACCCCTACACCGGGCACATCCAGGGCGTTCCCCCGCAGTTCAACTTCGAGGAATTCACCCGCGCCCTGCACGGCTGGTGGCTGGTGCCGCACACCAATGGCTACAGCTGGGGCTGGTACCTGGTTTCACTGCTCGGGCTGCCGATGCTGGCTTCGCTGATCACCGGCCTGGTGATCTACAAACGCTTCTGGAAAGGTTTCTTCAAGCCGACCCTGCGCTTCAACCAGGGCGCGCGGATCTTCTGGGGCGATTTCCACCGCCTGAGCGGCATCTGGTCGATCTGGTTCATCGCGGTGATTTCCATCACCGGCACCTGGTTCCTGGTCAAGGCCCTGCTCGCCGACAACCATATCGCCATCTCCAGCCAACCCATCGTGCCGGTGGTGGCAAGGGAGACGGTGCCACTGACCGCCGACGGCAGTCCGACGCCGATGATCAGCCCGGACGAGGCCGTCAGGATCACCCAGCGCGAAATTCCGGGCTTCAACGTCGACTACGTCGGCTTCCCCAGCAACGCCTATGCCCATCTGAGCATCGGCGGCATGAGCTGGTATCCACTGGTGTACCAGAAAGCCGAGATCAACCCCTATACCGGCAAGATGGAAGCCAGCCGCCTGCTGGGCGATCGCAAGGCGGTTGAAATCGTCACCGAGTCCATGCGCCCGTTGCACACCGGCGAGTTCGCCGGCCTGACCACCAAGCTGATCTGGTTCTTCTTCGGCCTGCTGCTGAGCATGATGGTGCTCAGCGGCCTGCTGATCTGGAGCAAACGTACCGCCCTGGCCACCGCCAACGCGCTCAAGCGCAGCCAAAAGCAGGCGCGCACGGCCAAGCAGCCGGTTGCAACGGAGGTCACGTCCAGTTCTTGAAACATTTTCTTTCATTTGCTTTGGCAGCTTTCTGATTCTCATTCGTCCTTACTTATGCAGCCCTCCAGGTTGAGCACAGACTCGACCGTATTTTTTTATGCAGAAGACCGACCGATGGCCCGACAATCGAGAAAGAAATCCAATTCCAAGCTGTGGTTTCTGGTGCACAGCTGGCTTGCCCTGCCGATCTGGTTCTTCGTCCTGATCGTCTGCTTCACCGGCATGCTCGCGGTGGTCAGCCAGGAAATCGTCTGGCTGGCCAATGCCGACGTGCGCGCCAGCAAGCCCGACGACGACAGTCAGCGCCTGAGCTACCAGCAGGTGCTCGACGCCATGCACAAGGCCGAACCGGACCTGGCGGTGCGTTTCTTCAGTCAGCCGGACGGTTCGCACTTCGCCCTGCAGGCCTCGGTGACCCGCGCCGACGGCACCAACGCGCTGCTCTACGTCAACCCGTACAGCGGGGCCATCCAGGGCCAGCGCCCGGACTTCGACTTCGAAGCGTTCACCCGCGCCCTGCACGGCTGGTGGCTGGTGCCCTTCACCAACGGCTACAGCTGGGGCTGGTACCTGGTGTCGCTGCTCGGACTGCCAATGCTCGCCTCGCTGGTCACCGGGCTGGTGGTGTACAAGAAATTCTGGCGCGGCTTCTTCAAGCCCGTGCGCACCGGCCATGGCCGGCGGATCTTCTGGGGCGACCTGCACCGCCTGGCCGGCGTGTGGTCGATCTGGTTCATTGCGGTGATCTCCATCACCGGCACCTGGTTCCTGATCCAGGCGATCCTCGGCGACAACCACGTGACCATTTCCAGCGAGCCCGTCACTCCGGTGATCGCCCGCCAGCAGGTCCCGCAAACCCCCGACGGCAGCCCGGCGCCACGCATCGACCTGGACGAGGCGGCGCGCATCGCCACCCAGGCGGTCCCGGGCCTGGACGTCAGCTTCATCTCGCTGCCCGCCACCGCCTACAGCCACTACAGCATGGGCGGCCGTGGCTGGTACCCGCTGATGTTCCAGACCGCCGAAGTCAACCCCTACACGCGCAACGTCGACGCCCAGTTCCTGCTCGGCGACCGCTCGGCCCTGGAGTTCGTCACCGAATCCATGCGCCCGCTGCACACCGGTGACTTCGGTGGCCTGGCGATCAAACTGATCTGGTTCTTCTTCGGCCTGGTGCTGACCCTGATGGTATTCAGCGGCCTGCTGATCTGGACCAAACGCACCACCCAGGCCACCCGCGCCGCCCTCAAGCGCGGCGAACGCCCGGCGCGCCCAATCACCCTGGAGGCCCACTCTTGAGCCAGACCGACACCCTGCCGCCGAGCGGCCTGAAGCAGCTGTGGCTGAAATGGCGCTTCCACCTGAACATCCTGCTGATCCTCGTGCCGCTGGGCTTCATGCCCAAGTACTTCGCCGACGCCAGCCTGTTCCGCGGCGACAGCGGCCTGGGCGCCAACATCATCCAGAACGTCCAGGTCGGGCGCTGGACCATGGACCTGGCCGAGCTGCGCGACGAAGCCCCGCGCGCCGAAGGCCCGGCCGGCTACTTCAAGGCCTTCAACGCCGCCTGCGGCAACTGCAACGACGGCGCCAAGGCCATCTACCTGCGGGTGGGCAAGCCGCGCAGCCTGCGCGCCGCCGGCACGATCTTCTTCGGCGCGCCGGCGCGCATGGGCACCTCGCTGCCGATCCCGCCACGCACCCGTCCCGACGCCGACATCTGGATCACCATCGAAGGCTGGGACGGCAAGATGTACCAGGCCTCGGTACCGCTGGCCAAGGCATCCCCCGCCACCGCGGCCTGGCTTGAAAAACAAGGAGGCAACAAATGAAACAGCTGATGCGCAGGCTGGTCCTGCCCCTCTTGGCCCTGGCCGCCACCCCGGCGCTGGCGCACAACCCCATGTGCGAGTGCACCGAGCACGGCGAACAGATCACCTGCAAGGGCGGTTTCTCCGACGGCAGCGGCGCACCGGGGGTGACCCTGGACGTGATCGGCTACGACGAACAGGTGCTGGTGGCGAGCAAGCTCGGCGACGACTCGACCCTGACCTTCAAGCGCCCCGACGGCGAGTTCTACGTGCTGTTCGACGCCGGCCCCGGCCACGTGGTGGAAGTCGACCACGCCGACATCGGTGCGCCATGAGCCGCGCCCAGGTGGTGCGTCCGGCCGGCGCCGGGCACGAGACCCTCTACGTGCTGCTGGCCGCCGTGCTGATCGTGGTGCTGGCCGCAAGCGTGGTGGCCGTGCGCGGCGAGCGCGAGGATGAACAGGCCATCGCCGCCCACCAGCTCGACGCCCGCCGCGACCTCAATGCCGCCGAACAGGGCATCCACACCGACCTGTGGGTGGCCGTCGAGGAGATCCGTGCACTGCGCGAGGACAATGGCGTCGCCCCGGATACCCAGGCCCTGGCCGACGAGGGGCTGCCACCCTTCGTCAGCGACGCCAGCAGCCAGAGCCGCGGCAGCCACCAGTGGTCGTTGCTGGTCAACGGTGCCTACCTGGGACGCAGCCAGGACGCCCAGGTGGCCGGCAGCTTTCTGGTGATCCTGCCCGCCGCCAGCGATGCCCAGCCGGATGTCTGGCTGCGCCGCGACAGCACCGCCCTGCCCCCGGACGCGCTGGACAGCGATGCGCTGATCGCCGCCGGCTGGCAGCAGATCGTCACCCACTACGACGCCGGGGTCACCCGCCAACACCGTCACTAAGGACCTGCCCATGCTCCGCTTCGCCCGCCGCACCCTGGCGCTGCTCCTGGCCTGCGCCCTGCCCGCCCTGGCCCTCGCCGACAACGGCAAGCCCCTGCGCATCGGCATCACCCTGCACCCCTACTACAGCTACGTGAGCAACATTGTCGGCGACAAGGCCGAAGTGGTGCCGCTGATCCCGGCCGGTTTCAATCCGCATGCCTACGAGCCGCGCGCCGAGGACATCAAGCGCATCGGCAGCCTCGACGTGATCGTGCTCAACGGCGTCGGCCACGACGACTTCGCCGACCGCATGATCGCCGCCAGCGAAAAGCCCGACATCAGGACCATCGAGTCCAACGCCAACGTGCCGCTGCTGGCGGCCACCGGCATCGCCGCCCGAGGCGCCGGCAAGGTGGTCAACCCGCACACCTTCCTGTCGATCAGCGCCACCATCGCCCAGGTCAACAACATCGCCCGCGAACTGGGCAAGCTCGACCCCGACAACGCCAAGTTCTATACGCAGAACGCCCGTGCCTACGCCAAGCGCCTGCGTGGCTTGCGTGCCGAGGCCCTGGCCAAGGTCACCCAGGCGCCGGACGCGACCTTCCGCGTGGCCACCATCCACGCCGCCTACGACTACCTGGTGCGTGACTTCGGCCTGGAGGTCACCGCCGTGGTGGAGCCTGCCCACGGCATCGAGCCGAGCCCGGCGCAGTTGAAGAAGACCATCGACCAGCTCAAGGCGCTGGACGTGAAGGTGATCTTCTCGGAGATGGACTTCCCTTCGGCCTATGTCGACACCATCCACCGCGAGTCCGGCGTGCGCATCTACCCGCTCACCCACATCTCCTACGGCGACTACACCAAGGAAAAGTACGAGGTGGAGATGAAGCGCAACCTCGACACCGTGGTCCAGGCCATCCAGGAAAACCGCACATGACCGCCGCCGCCAACCTCACCAGCGCCTGCGGGCCGCGCATCGAGTTCGACGGCATCGACCTCACCCTCGGCCGCACGCGCATCCTCGAGAACGTGCGTTTCAGTGTCGCCCCGGGCAGCGTGCACGCCATTGTCGGCCCCAACGGCGGCGGCAAGAGCTCGCTGATCAAGACCTTGCTCGGGCAGATGCCGCACCAGGGCCAGTTGACCCTGCACTGGCCCGGCGAGCGCGAGGTGATCGGCTACGTGCCCCAGGCCCTGGAGTTCGACCGCGGCCTGCCGATGACCGTGGACGACTTCATGGCCGCCATGTGCCAGCGCCGCCCGGCGTTCCTCGGCCTGTCGCGGCGCGTGCGCCCGCAAATCGACGCGGCGCTGCAACGGGTGGGCATGCTCGACAAGCGCAAGCGGCGCATGGGCGCCCTCTCCGGCGGCGAGCGCCAGCGCGTGCTGCTGGCCCAGGGGCTGATCCCCGAGCCGCAGCTGCTGGTGCTGGACGAGCCGATGTCGGCCCTCGACGAGGCCGGTATCCAGGTGTTCGAGCAACTGCTGCACGGCTGGCGCCAGGCCGGCACCACCGTGCTGTGGATCGAGCACGACCTCGAAGCGGTGCTGCGCCTGGCCGACCGCGTCACCGGGCTGAGCCGCCAGGTGCTGTTCGACGCCCCGCCGGCCCAGGCCTTGACTCCCGAGCGCCTGCTCGGGCTGTTCTCCGTTCACCCGCGCAGCGAGAGCCTTGCCTGATGAGTTTCGAAACCTTGCGCCAGCTGGTCCAGGACTGGGCCACGGCTGGCTATCTGCCCGAGGCACTGGCCTACGGCTTCGTGGTCAACGCCCTGCTGGCGGGCCTGATGATCGGCCCGGTACTCGGCGGCCTGGGCACCCTGGTGGTGGTCAAGCGCTTTGCCTTCTTCTCCGAGGCGGTCGGCCACGCGGCGCTCACCGGGGTGGCCATCGGCATCCTCCTCGGCGAGCCCTACACCGGCCCGTACGGCAGCCTGTTCGGCTACTGCCTGCTGTTCGGCATCCTGCTCAACTTCCTGCGCAACCGCACCGGCCTGTCGCCAGACACCCTGATCGGCGTGTTCCTCTCGGTGTCGCTGGCCTTGGGCGCGAGCCTGTTGCTGATGCTGGCCGGCAAGATCAACGTGCACATCCTCGAAAACGTGCTGTTCGGCTCGGTGCTCACCGTCAGCGCCCACGACCTGCTGGTGCTGGGCATCGTCGCGGTGCTGGTGCTGGCCCTGGCCCTGCCGTTGTACAACCGCATCATGCTGGCCAGTTTCAACCCGCAGCTGGCGGCGGTGCGCGGGGTGGCGGTGAAGACCCTTGACTACCTGTTCGTGGTGTTGGTGACCCTGGTCACCGTGGCCTCGGTCAAGGTGATCGGCGCGATCCTGGTCGGCGCCCTGCTGGTGATCCCGGCGGCGGCGGCGCGGCTGGTCAGCCAGTCGCTCAAGGGCTTCTTCTTCGTCTCGGTAATCATCGCCACCCTCAGCACGTTGCTCGGCATCCTCCTGCCGATCGTCTTCGACCTGCCGGTGCCCTCGGGCGCGGCGATCATCCTGGTCGCCGGGATCTGCTTCGCCCTCTGCGCCCTGGCCCGCGCCCTCGTCCCACGCCTGCAAGGAAACCCGGCATGACCCTGAAGAAACTCACCCTGGCCCTGGCCCTGAGCGGCATGCCGCTGCTGGCGGGCGCCACCGAAGTGCTGACCACCCTGCCGGTGACCCACAGCCTGGCCAGCGCCTTGCTCGACGGCACCTCGGTGCAGCTCAAGCGCGCGGCCCCGGCCAACCTGCCGGCCAGCCGCCAGCCCTCGTATTTCAGCGGCCGTGGCGGCGCCAGCCTGCACAAGGTGGCGCAACAGGCCGACGCGGTGATCGGCGTGCGCTCGATCTGGCGCGACGACCCGCTCTACCCCACGGCCCGGCGCAGCAACATCCGCATCGTCGAGATCGACGCCGCGCGCCCGGTGGACGGCGCCCTGCCCGGTATCGCGGTCAAGGGCGACGAAGCCTTCGCCGCCTACCCCTGGCTCAACCCGACCAACCTGGGGCGCATGGCCGACGTGGTGGCCAATGACCTGGAGCGCCTCTCGCCAGCGGACAAAGCGAAGATCCAGGCCAACCTGGCCGGCATCAAGCGGCAGATGCTGGAGCTGACCGCCAACAGCCAGACGCGCCTGGCCGAGGTCGACAACCTGACCGTGGTCAGCCTGTCCGAACGCCTGGGCTACCTGGCCAGCGGGCTGAACCTGGACGTGGTCGAGCAGGCGCTGCCGGCCGATGACAAGTGGGACGAAGCAACGCTCGAGGCGCTTGCAGACAACCTCAAGGCGCAGGACGTGGCGCTGGTGCTGCACCATCGCCAGCCAGATGCCAAGGTAGCCGAAGTGATCGCCGCCGCCGGGGCGAAGCTGCTGGTGGTGGAGAGCGACGCGGACGATACCATGGCCGGGCTCAAGGCCAGTGTCGAGCAGGTGGTCAAGGCGCTCGGCAACAGTTGAAGCTTTTGCAGGAGCGGCGGTGCCGCTCCTGCATGAACCTCATCAACGCTTCATGCAACGCTGATAACGCTCATCCACCCTGCCGGCAAACCACGCCGTGGTCAGCTTGCGAGTGATCTTCGGACTTTTCAGCTCGATCCCCGGCAGCACTGCCCTTGGCAAGGGCTTGCCGGCCTTTGCTTCGGCCAGGGCAAAGACCTTGCGGTACAGCTCGGTCTCCTCCAGCGCCAGGTCGTTCTCTGTCTCCAGCTGCGCCCTGATCTGCGGATTGCGCAGCCCCAACTTCGCGCCCAGCTTGCGCGCCGCCTGCTCGGTGGTACCGGGCATGATCGCGCCGGGGGCAATCAGGTCGCCGTCGAGCGCCAGCGTTACCCCACTGGCCCGGCTCAGCGCCGCCTGGAACGCGGCGTTGCGACTGGCGTACCAGCCGGCGTTGAAGTCGGCGAAGCGGTATAGCTGGCGTTGGTAATGGGTCGGATAACCCAGCAGGTGGGCAATACCGAAGTACATCCCGCCACGGCGGCTGAACACCTCCTGGCGAATGCTGCCCGGGTGGTCGTAGGGATAGCCCTTGGCGTGCTTTTCGGCAAAATCCACGCTGACCTGCATCGGCCCGCCGGTACGCACCGGGTTCAGCCCGCCCAGCAGCGAGCGCCCTAGCGGCAGGCCACCGATCACCTCGTCGTACAGGGCGCTCAGTTGTTTTTCACTGCGCACGGCGAGCAGACGTTGCTGATAGGTCTTGCCGTTGGCCGAAGGCGTGCTCAGGGCGCCATCGACCAGCAGCTGGGGCACATGCAGCCGCGCCGCCCGGCGGTCGATCTCCTCCCGGGCGATGCGCCCCAGGTTTGGCACTTGAGGGTCGGCATTGAAGGTGGACTCCTGCTCGGTCACTGCCAGCACGGCGCACAGGTTGCTCTTGCTCGGGCTGATGCCCTGGGCCTGGAACGCCACCTGGATATCCTCGGTCCAGCCCTGACGGTCCTTGACCTGGGCCGGCAGCAGGCGCATGAGCTGGGCGCGGACCTTGGCCGGATCGGCCTCCGCCGCCTCTTCGCGGCGCCCGGCGCAGCCCTGCAGCAGGCCCAGCGCCAGCAGCCCGCTGGCCAACAGACGCCCGTTCAGGGTTGCTCCCCCACCAGGTAGGTCTTGCTGATCTGGCGGAACAGCGGATGACTGGAGCTGCCCAGCAATTCGAACAGCACCATCTCGCGGGTGACCACCTGCGCCCCGGCATCGCGCATGCGCGCCAGGCCCGCCGCCTTGCTGGCCGGGGTGCGGCTGTCGCAGGCATCCTCGACCACGAACACCTGCTTGCCCAGGGCCAGCAGGCCGAGCACGGTCTGCAGCACGCAGACATGGGTCTCCATGCCACAGACGATGACCTGCTCGCGCGCCAGCAGGCTGGGCGGCAGGCATTCGGCGGCGACACAGGAGAAGTGCATTTTCTCGACGACCTCAGCGGCTGGCGCCGCGGCCTTGAGGGCGGACAGGGTGTGGCCCAGGCCCTTGGGGTATTGCTCGGAGATCACGGTGGGCAGTTCGAGTTCGGCGGTTGCCGCCAGCAGCCAGCGGGCGCGGGCCGCAGTGCCCTCGGGATCGCTCATGGCACCGATGAGTTTTTCCTGGATATCGACTACCAACAGCGTGGCCTTGCGAGGATCGATCAGCATTGTCAGCCTCATGCCTGGGGAAAAGGCTAGCCTTACCCAGGCGCGGGATGACGTCAATCAAAGCAGCACCTGGGCAAGTTGCCGTTGCGGTTCTGTTGCCGTTGCCGTTGCCGTTGCCGTTGCCGTTGCCGTTGCCGTTGCCGTTGCCGTTGCCGATCAGGAGTCTAGCGCCCTACCCAGCTAGCGACAGCTGCGTCATCCCAGGCGCCGCCCGTAACTTCGCGACTTCAGGAGGCCGAACGGAGGTCTTGCGGAGGGAGGTGACGGGCATGGATGCCCGTCAAGCGCTGCGCCCCAGGATGGGGCGTTCAGCGCGGTCCTCCCGGGAGCAAGGCCGGAGTGAGGGGACCCGGAGCGAAGCGGAGGGCCGGATGAATGGAGCGCAGCGTTTTTTGGTTACTTTTTGTCGCGTTTGACAAAAAGTGACTCGCCGTAAGGGCGAAAAGGTGAATGCGCGTCGACATCGTAAATGAATGCGCTTACAACTATAAAAACCGATGCCGATTGACTTTGACTTTGACTTTGACTTTGACTTTGACTTTGACTTTGACTTTGACTTTGACTTTGACTTTGACTTACACAGCGTGCGTCTCGAAAGTTATATGCGCATTCATTTGCGATGGTGACGCATAATCACCTTTCCGCCCTTACGGCGGGTCCCTTTTTGAAGGATCAAAAAGGAACCAAAAAATCCTAGCTCCATTCATCCGGCCCCTACGCTTCGCTCCGGGGTCCCCTCACTCCGGCCTTGCTCCCGGGAGGACCGCGCTGAACGCCCCATCCTGGGGCGCAGCGCTTGACGGGCATCCATGCCCGTCACCTCCCTTCGCAAGACCTCCGTTCGGCCTCCTGAAGTCGCAATTTGTGTCGCCTGAACTATCGCGCACTTAGAAGCAAAAGCAGAGCAAGAGCAAGAGCAAGAGCAAGAGCAAGAGCAAGAGCAAGAGCAAGAAAAAAGCTTTGGATTGGTAATTGGAAGTTTTCTATATGCAGCAGCCTCTCGCCGAAAATAAGGCATGAGGCCACTGTAGAACTATCAAACTACAAGACGAATTCTAAAAACCGCCCTGTCTATCACGCACAAAGCCGCAATGGCTCCAATGTCCTACAAAGCACATCAAGCACACGATCTTCATGTTCATGAATAAAGAAATGCCCTCCCGGAAACTTCGCCAGCGAATACTCGCCAACCGTCTCCCGCCCCCAGGCCTGCAACTGTTCGTCATTGGCGCGATCGTTCTCGCCGGCGAATACATGCAAGGGACATTGCAGCGGCAGGCGCTGCTCGTACGCATAGCGGCCGCAAAGCAGGAAATCCGCCTGCACGATCGGCAAGGTCAGGCTCATGAGCTCTTCGTTGGCCAGCACTTCCTCGGAGGTACCACCCAGCTTGCGCAGCTCGGCGATCAATTCGGCATCGCCACGCGGCTCGGTCCATTTGCCACCGGCGTAATCCTCGCGCCGGGTCGGCGCCGCAGTGCCGCAGGCGAACAAAGCCACTGGCGGCGGGCAGCCGAGTGCACGCAGTTCATGGGCCAGCTCGAAGGCGACCAGCGCCCCCAGGCTGTGCCCGAGCACGGCGTAAGGCGCATGGGTGACGGCGCGCTGCTCATGGGCCAACTGCCGGGCCAGGGCCCGCAGGTCGGTATGCAGCGGGTCAGCCATGCGCGCACCGCGCCCGGGCAGCTCCACCGGGCGCACCTGCAGCCAGGCCGGCAGCTTGCGCCGCCAGCGGCTGTAGACCATCGCACTGGCACCGGAATACGGCAGGCACAGCAGGTTCAGGGTCGACACCGCCTTATTGCGCCGCGACTTCGGCCATCTTCTGGCGCAGGCTCAGCGGGCGCATGTCGGTCCAGACTTCGTCGATGTAGGCCAGGCAGTCCTTCTTCAGGCCGCTCTTGCCCACCGCGCGCCAGCCATTGGGGATCGCCTTGTAGTCGGGCCAGATGGAATACTGCTCTTCGTGGTTGACCACTACCTGGAACTGGATATCGTCGCGGTCGAAAACGGAAGTCATTGCCTGTCTCCTTGAATGATGAGGGCCGAACGCGCCGGGCGCAGGGCGGCTTCCATGAAAACGAAAAGAGCACGGGGAAAATTAGGGGCGCTCGACGATAGCATTGCGGCGCGCTCAAGATCGAGCGCCGCCCGCGCGGCGCATCGCGGATGAATCCGCTCCTACGTTTGCCAGGCTTGGTTGCACGACAGGATATCGTCTGGTGCTACTGGGATTCACTCCCCCATCCCAAGGCCTTGTACAGCGCAATCGCATCCAGGTACGAGGCCGTCTCCGCCTCCGCCACCTCGCGCTTGATCAAGAACAGCGCGCGCTGGTTCTCGAGCACCGCCAGGTAGGTGCCGGCGCCGCGCCGATAGCGCTTGTTGGCGATATCGATGGCCTCGCTGCCGTGCCCGGCCGAGGCTACCAGGCTTTGCAGCCGCGCCTGGTTGCGCACCAGTTGCGTGACGGCGTTCTCCACTTCCTCGCGGGCCAGCAGCACCGCCTGCTGGTAGCGCGCCTGGCTGCCCTCGGCCAGCGCCTCGCGCACCCGCAGGCGCGCACGGGCATTGCCCAGGCGCAAGGCCGGCCAGGTGACCATCGGCGCCAGCTCATAAGCGCGGGCCGCGCTGCCCAGGTCGCCGCTGCGCAAGGCGAAGAAACCAATGAACCCGCCCAGGTCCAGGCGCGGGTACAGCTCGGCAGTGGCCGCACCGACGTCCTCGGTGCTGGCCGCCAGCTCGCGCTCGGCACTGACCACATCAGGTCGCTGGCCAATCAGCGCATCGACGTCGCCCAGCGGCAACTGGCGCGCCAACGGCGGCAGGAACGGTGCGGCGCCCTGCTCCAGGCTGCCCGGCACCTGCCCGGTCAACACATCGAGGCGATAGCTGGCCTGCTCGATGGCCGCCTGCAATGGCGGTACCGCGGCCTCGCTGAGCAACAGGTTGGCATGGGCGTTCTGCTGATCCTCGTACTGGCCACTGCCGGCGCGCACCTGGGCGCTGGTCAGTTGCAGGGTCTCGCGCCAGGCCTCGACCTGGTCCTCGGCCACGACGAGGCTGCGCTTGAGGCCGAGCTTGAGGTAGTAGTTGCGCGCTACTTCGGCGGCGATGCTCAGGCGCACCTGGCGCAGGTCCGCCGCCGCCGCGTCGGCACGCGCCTCGGCGGCATCGGTCAGGCGTTGCAGCCGGCCGAACAGGTCGATCTCCCACTGCACGTCGAACCCGGCGCGGTACTGCTCGGTGCGCATGCGTCGCGGGTCGCTGCCATCGGCCGGTTGCTGCTGCTCCAGGCTCTGGTTGTAGCCGGCGCGGGCAGTGACCCAGGGGTAGCGGTCGAGGCTGCGGTCGTCGAACAGCGCCCGCGCCGCCAGCAGGTTGGCATGAGCCTGGCGGATATCGTGGTTGTTGGCCAGGGCCTGGTCGACCAGGCGCACCAGTTGCGGATCGTCGAAGAACCGCCACCACTGCTCCGGCATCTCGCCACGGGCGGCGAAGGCGGCGCGCTGCGGACTGTGCAGGCCACTTACAGGTGCCTCGGGCTTGCGGTAGTCGGGGCCGACGCTGCAGGCCGACAAGGCCAGGGCCATCAGGGATACGACGAATACCGGCTTCATGGCTGGCTCTCCAGGGTTTCGGCCAACGAGCGGGCCCGCGCCGAACGCGCCGTGCTGGCATGGTCACGGGCCAGCAGGCTGTAAATGGTCGGCAGCACGAACAAGGTGAACAAGGTGCCGACCAGCATCCCGGTGACGATCACCACGCCGAGCCCGAAGCGGCTGGCGGCGCCGGCTCCGGAGGCGAACAACAGCGGGATCAGGCCCACCACCATGGCCGCCGTGGTCATCAGGATCGGCCGCAGGCGGATCTGCGCCGCCTTGCCGATGGCCGTGCGCCGGTCCAGATGCTGCTCGGCCTGCAAGGTGTTGGCGAACTCGACCATGAGGATGCCGTGCTTGCTGATCAGGCCGATCAGCGTCACCAGGCCGATCTGCGTGTAGATGTTCACCGTGGCCACCCCCAGCGCCAGTGGCAGCAGCGCGCCACTGATCGACAGCGGCACGGTGATCAGGATGATCAGCGGATCGACCAGGCTCTCGTACTGCGCCGCCAGCACCAGGTAGATCACCACCACGGCGGCGAGGAAGGCCAGCATCAGGGCATTGCCTTCCTGCTGGTACTGGCGCGCGTCGGACTGCCAGTCGATGCTGAAGCCCGCCGGCAACTCGGCGGCGACCTGCTCGAGGAAGGCCACGGTGTCGCCCAGGGTGACGCCGGCCGCCGGAATACCCTGGAAGGTCGCGGCGTTCTGCTGGTTGAACTGGGTCAGGCGGTTGGGCTCGACCTGCTCGCTGACCTGCACCACGGTGGACAGCGGCACCAGCCTGCCCTCCTCGCTGCGCACGTACTGCCGGGTCAGGGCCTGCGGGGTCAGGCGCTGGTCGCGCGGGCTCTGCGCGATCACATCATAGGAGCGGCCATCCAGGCCGAAACGGTTGAGGTAGTTCTCGCCCACCAGCACCGCCAGCGACTCGCCGATGTCCTGCATGCGGATACCCATGCTGTTGGCCTTGGCCCGGTCGACGCGCACCTGCACCACCGGGTTGTTGTAGTCCAGGTCGCTGTCGACCACGGCGAACAGGCCGCTCTGCCGCGCCTTGGCCTTGACCTGCTCCATGGTGTCGAACAGCACTCGGTAGTCCTGCGAGCTACGCAGCACCATCTGCACCGGCAGGCCGCCGGTGGAGCCCGGCAGCGCGGGCAGCTGGAAGGCGAAGATGCTGGTGCCCTCGACATCGTTCACCGCCGCCTGCAGGTCGAGCTGGATCTGCGAGGCATTGCGTTCGCGCTCGTTCCACGGTTGCAGGTTGATGCCGCCAATACCTGAGGCGATGCCGTCGCTACCGTTGATAATCCAGGTGCTGACGGTCTCTGGCAGGGTCCGGTAGACCGCGTCGAGCTTGTCGGCGAAGCGTTCGACATAGGCCAGGTTGGCGTGCTGTGGCGCCTTGATCGCAGTGAGCAGCCCGGCCTGATCCTCGGTCGGCGCCAGCTCGCGCTGCGGCAAGGCGTACAGCAGCGGCAGGCTAACCAGCACCAGCAAGGCGAAACCGACGCTGATCCAGCGGTGTTTCAGCGAGAAGCCCAGCACATGGGCGTAGCGCTCGGCCAGCCAGTCGAAGAAACGGTTGGCCGCATGGGCCATGCGCCCCTCGGACTGGCGGGCATCGAGCAGGAACGAGCTCATCACCGGCGACAGGGTCAGGGCCACCACGCCGGAGACCACCACCGCTCCGGCCAGGGTCAGGGCGAACTCGCGGAACAGCGCGCCGGTCAGGCCGCCCATCATGCCGATCGGCGCGTACACCGCCGCCAGGGTGATGGTCATGGCGATCACCGGCCCGGCTACCTCACGGGCGCCGATCAACGCCGCCGCCACCGGGGTGCGCCCTTCCTCGATATGGCGGTGGACGTTCTCCACCACGACGATGGCGTCGTCCACCACCAGCCCCACCGCCAACACCATGGCCAGCAGGGTGAGCAGGTTGACGCTGAAGCCGAACGCCAGCATCAACGCCGCGGCGCCGAGCATCGACAGCGGGATGGTCACCACCGGAATCAGCACCGTGCGCAGCGAGCCCAGGCACAGGTAGATCACCACCACGACGATTGCCAGGGCCTCGAGCAAGGTCTTGGTGACCTCGTCGATGGAGGCCTGGATGAAGCGCGCCGTCTCGAAGGCAAGCTCGGCCTTGACGTCCGGCGGCAGGGTCTGGCGAATCTGCGGCAGCAATTGGCGGATGCCGTCGACGATCACCAGCGGGTTACCGCCCGGGGTGGCGAACAGCCCCAGGTGCACCGCCGCTACGCCGTCCATGCTGGCGCTGGTCTCGGCCGAAGCCGCGCCCAGCTCGACCGTGCCGATGTCGCGGATGCGCACCAGGCCGTTGCCGTCGTTACGGATCACCAGCTCGCGGAAATCGCCGACCGAGGTCAGGTCGGTGTCAACGCGGATGTTGGCGATCACGTACTGGCCCTTCACCTTGCCCGGCGCCGCCTGGTAGTTGTTGCGGCGCACCGCCTCGGCCACGTCGGCCGCGGTCAGGCCCCGGGCGGCCAGGCGCGCCGGGTCGATCCACAGGCGCATGGACAAGGTCTGGCCGCCGAACACCTGGACCTTGGCCACGCCCTCGATGGTGCTGAGCAGCGGCTCGACCACCCGGGTGAGGTAGTCGGTCATGGCCGGGATCGGCAGGCTCGCGCTGGCGAAGCCGATGTAGGCCACCGCCGTGGACTCGCCGGCCGAGCGCTCGATCACCGGATCGTAGGCCCGCTCCGGCAGGCGGAAGCGCACCTGGTTGACCTTGGCCATCACCTCGGTGAGGGCCTGGGTCGAGTCGCGGTTCAGCTCCATGCGCACGGTCACCAGGCTACGGCCCTGCACCGACGAGGACGACAGGTAGTCGATGCCCTCCACCGACGACACCGCCTGGGCGATCGGCTGGGTAACGAAACCCTGCATCAGCTCGGCGGGGGCGCCGGGGTACTCGGTGGTCACGGTGATGGTCGAGCTTTCCAGCAAGGGGTACTGGCGGATCGGCAACTGCAGCAGCGACAGCAGCCCCAGCAGCAGGATCAAGGTGCTGACCACCAGCGCCAGCACAGGCCGGCGCACGAACAGGTCGGTGAATGTCATGGCGTTTTCTCGCTGGGGTCAGGCGCCGCTGGCCGGGGCCTGCAGGGTGTCTTCGGTGGCTTGCACGGCGGCGCCGTCGCTCAGGCGCAACTGCCCGGACACCACTACCTGGTCGTCCTCGCGCAAGCCCTGCTCGATCACCACCCGGCCGGCCTGGCGTTCACCGGTACGCACTGCCACGCGCTGGACCACCAGGGCATCGGCGGCGGCATCGTGGCGGGCGACGAACACCGTGTCGCCGTAAGCGGTGTAGGCCACGGCGGTTTCCGGCACGGTCAGCACCTGGCCGTCATCGGGGCTGGCTACCTGCACGCTGGCATACATGCCGGCCGACAGGCGCGCATCGGGCTTGGCCAGGGTGGCCTGCACCTGCACCGTGCGCGAACGGCCGATCAAGGGGTCGATGGCGGTGATATGCGCGGTGAAGGCCGTATCGGGGAAGGCGTCCAAGCGCACCTCGACCGCTTGGCCGGTGCGCAGCTGGGCACTGAGCTGCTCCTCGAGGGAGAAGTTTACGTACAGGCTGCGGGTGTCGATCAGGCTGACCACCGGGTCGCCGACATTGAGGTACTGACCCTGGTTCACCCGGCGGATGCCCAGGCGCCCGTCGAAGGGTGCGCGCACCGCCTTCTGGGCGATCACCGCCTCGGTACGGGCCAGCTCGCCCTGGGCCATGTCGCGGGCCGCCAGGGCGTTGTCCAGCTGTTCCTGGGTGGCGGCGTTCTCGCGCAGCAGGTCCTTGACCCGCCGGTAGTTGGTCCGCGCATTGTCCAGCTGGGCCTTCAGGCGCAGGCGCTCGGCCTGCTCCGGGGCATCGTTGAGGGTGACCAGCACATCACCCTTGCGCACCTGCTGGCCGGAGCTGAAGTTGATCGCCGTCACCCGCCCGCCGATTTCGGCCGACACCAGCACCTGGTGCACCGCCTCCAACTCGCCGACGCCGGCGAAGGCGCGTTTCTGCGGTGCTTTCTGTACCGTGGCCAGGGCCACCTTGACCAGGTGCCGCGGCGCGGCTGCCGTGGCCTGGGCCTGCCCGGTGTGGCGCCAGGCCAGGCCACCGGCGGTGACCAGGGCCAGCACCAGGGCACTGCCAAGTATTGCCTTGCTATTCATTGCGCGTCCTCGCCTCAGGCCCAATCCAGGTTGAACAGGAAGAACGCCAGGGTCGCCCACAGCACCAGCACCAGGTGGGTGAGTTGCAGACCTTCCTGGCGTATCCAGTAGCCGAACCACAGGCCCCCGAGCAGCATGGCGAAGGTGAAGGCAAGGAAGGCGCCAAGCGCCAGGTTCAACCAGGTGCGGGCCATGAGCGGGTCCTGCACGACGATAAGCCCATAGGTGCCGACCCAGGCCGCCAGGCTGGCGACGATCTGCAGCAGCAGGATCACCAGCAGCGCGGCGCGGGCCAGGCCCGCCGAATGACAGGCCCTGCGCAACAAGGGGAATTCAATGGCCGGCGGCTGGCGCAGTGGCGCCATGGCCAAGGTGGCGCCAATGGCGCCGACGGAGCTGGCGAAAGCCTGCAGGTTGTTCAATACCGCGATGCTCAGCCACAACGCCAGGCCCACGGCCTGGATGGCCTGGAACAGCCACAGGGAGGTGTGCAAATCCATATCAACGTCCGTATTGATGGCCTGGGCGGGACGCCAGGCAATTACACAAGAAAACGCTTGGATATTAGAGGCAGCCTTGCCGATACACAAGCGCCCCTATTACAGGGGCGCATGATCGAGGGAGCGTTGATGCGGGTCAGTGCCCCGGCGTTGCCCGGGGCAGGTAATGTGACAGCGCAGCGCTAGACAAGCTCACGCCTGCCCAGGCACTCGGGTCAGGGCTTCGCGAAAGCGCTGGGTACTGGCCAGCGCCAGCACCAGGCCGACAACCGCCACGCCGCCCCCTACCAGGCCGATATGCGCCACGCCCACCTGGCTGCTGACAATGCTGCCAAGCAACGCACCGCCGCCGATACCGATGTTGTAGATACCGGAGAACAACGCCATGGCCACGTCGGTGGCATCCGAGGCAAGCTTGAGGGTCTTGGACTGCAAGGCCAGGCTGAAGCTCAGGATCGCCACGCCCCAGACCATGCTCAGGGCGGCGAACACCTGGAAATTACCCGACAGCGGCAACAGCAACAGCAGGCACGCGGCAAGCGCGCCGATGGCGCCCACGAGGAATCCATGGGGGAAACGCTCGCTGTAGCGGCTGAACAGCACCGAGCCGAACACCCCGGCACCGCCGTACAGCAACAGCAGCAACGTGGTGTGTTCGCCACTGATCCGCGCCACGTGCAGGGCGAAGGGTTCGATGTAGCTGTAGGCGGTGAACTGCGCGGTGATCACCAGGGTCACCAACATGTAGGTGATCACCAGCGCCGGACGCTTGAACAGCACCGGCAGGCTGCGCAGCGAGCCGGAGTTCTGGCTCGGTAGCAGCGGCAGCGACTTCATCAGGCAGAGCATGGTCGCCAGCGCCACCCCGGCGATACACAGGAAGGTGATGCGCCAGCCCAGCGCCTCACCCACCACGCGCCCCAGCGGGATGCCCATGACCATCGCCAGGGTGGTGCCGGTGGCCAGCAGGCCCAGCGCCTTGGCCTGCTGGCCGGGCGGCGCCACGCGCACCGCCAGCGACGCGGTGATGGCCCAGAACACGGCATGGGCCAGGGCGATGCCGATGCGGCTGACCAGCAGCATGGCGAAGCTCTGCGACAGCCACGACATCAGGTGGCTGACGATGAATACCAGGAACACCAGCAGCAGCAGGCGGCGGCGCTCGATGTTGCGGGTCACCAGCATCATCGGCAGCGAGGCCAGCGCCACCACCCAGGCGTAGATGGTCAGCATCAGGCCGACCTGCGCGGTGCTCATCTCGAAGCTGCGGCCGATATCGCTGAGCAGCGCCACCGGGACGAACTCGGTGGTATTGAAGATGAACGCCGCCAGCGCCAGGGCGATGACGCTCAGCCAACTGCCGCTGCCGGCGGTGGGAGGCATGGAGGTGGGGACGGGACCATTCATGTGAAGACGCTTTTCTCCGCGGACAAGGCAACAGGACGCGCATCGCCTGCCCAGATGCCAGGCCGGTGACGCACGTTTTTTATTGGAAGGATGTCCGGCATGGTACGCATCAAGGCGGGGCCTCACAACCGCAGGTGCGGACGGAGTACCATGCGCGCCTGCGTGCACCTTTTTGTCGCACATCACCTACCCTGCGGAACAAGGAGTTCGATCCGCCCATGGACAAGCAGCACCCCCAGCAGCAATGGCGCGAGGCGGTCATCGCCTATGCCGAGGCCATCAACCGCTATGTCGCGCAGGGCCGCGCGCAAGGCTGGGACAATCTGGAGGAACCACAGGCAGCGGCCACCGAGCACCTGCTCGAGGCCTGGCAGGCGGCGCTGCTGGCCATCAACCGCCCGGGCACCGACGAGCAGCAACGCCAGCTGTTCCGCGAAGCCTGGCCCCCGGCTCACCTGCCGCTGCTGCCATTGCTCGACGAACAGGCCCAGGGCATCGGCAACCTGCTGCTGCTCGACGACGGCAGCCTGCTGGTGCGCATCGGCATGCCGTTCGAGCGCGGCCAGGTGCTGCGCCTCGATGGCCAGGGCGTCACGCCGGTGATCGGTGTCGAGCACTTCGGGCGTTGCCCAGGGCGGCGCTACTACGCCCTGGCCAACGCCGAGGGGGTACGCGTGACCGATGGCTGGGGCGGCCCGCAGGTGGCCCGGCTGGCCTGGCCCCATGGCCTGGAAGGTTTGCCGGCGGGCTACCCGTTCGACCCCTTCGACTTGCCGCCGACGCCCACCGCGCTGCTGCCCTTCCCCGATGGCCAGCGGGTGCTGCTGGTCAGCAGCGACGGCATCTTCGTGCTTGCCGCCGCCGGCGCCACGCGCCTGCTGCCACGCGAGGACGACATTCTCGCGGAACTGCGCCAGGGCACCGACCCGGACGACATCGCCCTGGGCCTGACCATGGCACATGCCGCGCTGTCACCGGACGGCAGGCTGGTTGCCCTGGGCGAACAATGCGGCCGTCACCTGGTGCTCGACGAGCAGTTCAGGCGCATCGCAGAGATCGGCCCGGCCAGCGAATACCCGCACTTCGCGCTGTTCAACCGCCGGGGCGACCAGTTGATTCTCAATGCCTGCCACTTCTATCAGGGCAGTACCGTCGGCGTGCGGGTGGCCGACCTGTCGGGGCTGGATACCGGTTTCTACAGCAACGATCCGCGCACGCCACTGCTACAGTGCGGCGCAAGGGTCTATGCCGGGGTGGCCCGTGACGGCGAGTACATCGTCGGTGACGCCCATGGCTACCTGCGCGCCTTCGGCGAGGATGGCCACGAGCACTGGCAGCACTATCTTGGTTCGACCATCAGCGCCATGGACATCAGCGCCGACGGCCGCACCCTGGTGGTAGCCAGCCATGCCGGGTTCATTTCGCAGATCGCCCTGGACCGTGGCCGACCGCAGTGGCAGATCGGCACGGGGGCGCATGGCGAGGTGCGGCGCTGGTTGTGCTGGAAAGGCTTCGACCGGCCGTTGGCCTGGTAGGTCGCTGGCGCGGGCCTGCGGCAAGGCATCCGTCTCAGGAAGCCGTCGTCGCCTGCTCGCCCTCCTCGACCCGCGCCGCATAACGTTGTGCCAGCACCGCGCAGACCATCAGCTGGATCTGGTGGAACAGCATCAACGGCAGGATCATCGCGCCGATGCCACCGCCGACGAACAGCACCTGGGCCATGGGCACGCCGGTCGCCAGGCTCTTCTTGGAACCCGCGAAAAGGATGGTGATGCGGTCCTCGAGATTGAAGCCCAGCAGCCGCCCGAGCAGCCGCGTGCCGAGCAGCACCACCGCCAGCAGGATCCCGCACACGGCGAACAGGCCCGCCAGGTGCTGCGGCGACACCGTATGCCACAACCCTGTCACCACCGCCTCGCTGAACGCGGTGTACACCACCAGCAGGATCGAGCCCTGGTCCACCAGTTTCAGCCAGCGCGCATTGCGCTTGACCCAGGCACCGATCCAGCGGCGGGCGATCTGCCCGGCGACGAAGGGCACCAGCAACTGCAAGGTGATCTTCAGCACCGCGTCCAGCCCGGAGCCGGTGTCGCCCGAGGCGCCCAGCAGCATCACCACCAACAGCGGCGTGAGGAAGATCCCCAGCAGGCTCGAGGCCGCCGCGCTGCAGATCGCCGCCGGCACGTTGCCACGGGCCAGCGAGGTAAAGGCGATGGCCGACTGCACCGTGGCCGGCAAGGCGCACAGGTAGAGCACGCCCAGGTACAGCTCGTTGCCCACCAGCGGCACGAACAGCGGCTTGAACGCCAGCCCCAGCAGCGGGAACAGCACGAAGGTGCAGGAGAACACCAGCAGGTGCAGGCGCCAGTGGCCGGCACCGGCGATGATCGCCTCGCGCGACAGCTTGGCGCCGTGCAGGAAGAACAGCAGGCCGATGGCCAGGTTGGTCAGCCACCCAAACAGCACCGCGCCCTCGCCTGCGCACGGCAGCACGGTGGCGATGAACACCACCCCGAGCAGGGCCAGGGTGAAGTTGTCGAACAGCATGCGCAGATATCTCATCACAGGTTCCGTCTTGTCTTTGTGCAAGCCTGGACGATAAGGTCTCGGCCTTTATGCCGCTAACGCCGGAACCCCCGTCAGTGTCGCCCAACGGACAACCCGGCGGCTGAATCACGAAAAGGAACCTTGCACCATGAAACGTCCCCCACACCTGCTGCTGGCCACCGCCCTGACGCTGGCCGCGCCACCACTGTTGGCAGGCGACCTGCAGCACAGCGTCGATGGCGTCATCCAGCCGCTGATGCGCGAGCACGGCATCGCCGGCATGGCCGTGGCAGTGTATGCCAATGGCCAAGCGCATTACTTCAACTATGGCCTGGCCGACAAGGCCAGCGGCCAGGCCGTGACCCGCGACACTCTGTTCGAGGTCGGCTCGGTGAGCAAGACCTACACCGCCACCCTCGCCGCCCTGGCCAGCGCCGAAGGCAAGCTCGACCTCGCGGCGCCCGCCAGCCGCTACCAACCCGCCCTGGCCAAGGCGCCGATCGGCAGCGCCACGGTGCTTGAGCTGGGCGCCTACAGCGGCGACTGCCTGCCGCTGCAGTTCCCCGACGAGGTGCAGACGAAGGAGCAGACCCTGGCCTGGTTCCAGCACTGGCAACGCCGCGCCGAACCCGGCACCCAGCGCTGCTACTCGAACCCCAGCCTGGGCCTGTTCGGTGACCTGGCAGCTCGCGCGCAGAAGCGGCCATTCGCCGAGCTGATGACCCAGGGGCTGCTGCCCCGGTTGGGCCTCGAGCACACCTACCTGGAAGTACCAGCCAACGTCCGTGGCCTCTATGCCCAGGGGTACGACGCCAAAGACAAGCCGGTGCGGGTCAGCCCGGGCCCTTACGCCGAGCAGGCCTACGGCATCAAGACCAGCGCCAGCGACCTGTTGCGCTATGTCCAGTTGCAACTGCAACCGGCCGCACTCGACCCCGCCCTGCGCCAAGCCATCGCCATCACCCAGTCCGGTTACTTCCAGGTCGGCGCCATGACCCAGGGCCTGGGCTGGGAGCGCTACCCCTATCCAGTCGCCCTCGACACCCTGCTGGACTACAACGGCGCCAGGCTGGTCCGCGAGCCCAACGCCACCCGCGCACTGACCCCGGCACTGCCCGCCGAATCCGCCGCCTGGTACAACAAGACCGGCGCGACCAGCGGTTTTGGCGCCTACGTGGCGTTCGTGCCGTCGAAACAGATGGGCATCGTGCTGCTGGCCAACCGCAACTATCCCAACGAGGAGCGGGTACGCGCCGCACAGCGCATCTTCTCCAGCCTGGAGCGCTGACATGCTCAGAGTCCTTGGCAAGGCCTCGTCGATCAATGTACGCAAGGTACTGTGGACCTGCGTCGAACTGAACCTGCCGTTCGTACGCGAGGACTGGGGTAGCGGCTTCCAGTCCACCGACTCGCCCGAGTTCCTCAGGCTCAATCCCAATGCCATGGTGCCGGTGATCGTCGATGGCGATTTCGTCCTGTGGGAGTCCAACACCATCCTGCGCTACCTCGCCAACCAGCATGGCGGCGCCCACCTCTACCCTGGCGCTCCCCGGGCTCGCGCCGCGGTGGACCAGTGGCTGGACTGGCAGGCTACCGACCTCAACGACGCCTGGCGCTACCCGTTCCTGTCGCTGGTGCGCCAGTCCCCGGCCCATCAGGAACCGGCGCAACTGGCCAGCACCAGCGCCCAATGGATGGCGAAGATGCGCCTGCTCGAACAGCGCCTTGAAGCGACCGGCGCCTTCGTCGCCGGCGACGCCTTCAGCCTGGCCGACGTGGCCATCGGCCTGTCACTGAACCGCTGGCTACGCACCCCCTTGGAGCACCCGCCGCTGCCAGCGCTTGCCGCCTACCATGCACGCCTGCGACAGCGCCCGGGCTTCCTCGAGCACGGCGACAACGGCTTGCCATGAACACCGGAGGTGGATTGTCAGACAAGATGTAGTGCATGAAAATTTTCACTACAAAGCTGTTGACGCCCTTCCCGGGTCTTGTGCATGATGAGGCCGTCTCCCTGATCGGGAGCGGTGGCAAGGGTGTTCCAGACGGCCTGCGCGGTAACGCAGGCCGTCCGTGGAGAGGGAAACTGCCCAGAAGGCAGCGTGAGAAAGCCCCTGTTGCGAAGCTGCTGTAGCAGCCTTGGTTAGCGCGCTACATGGTGTGGCGCCAATGTGAACTTCAGACGAACTTCACCAACGAATGTGAGTAATGGGGGCTTTATGATGAACTTGAACAACAATCCAACCATCGACCAACTGGCCCAGCTGTTCGCCGCGCGCAAGGACAGCCTCGACGACCACCTGCTGTGGGTCAGCCAGTCCGGCGAGGTCCGCCTGGATCGCCTGCCGCCGAACACGGTCGAAGACGAGTTCGAATCGCACATGCCGAGCATGCGCGCCCGTTTCAAGGTCTACCGCCGTGGCCAGGGCTACGTCGGCAAGAAGGCCGCCGCCGACACCTCTTTCGTCGGTCGTGTGCTCGAGACCCTGCAACAAGAATGGCCGACCGCCCGTGAGCGGCAGGCAATCAAGGTGATCGACGCGTTGAACTGATCCCGCGGCTTTACACCGTTTCTTGAGCCCGGCCCGACAAAGGCCGGGCTTTTTCATGCCTGGCGCCTGCGCGGCATGGCTTCGGGCAGCGGCAAGGCGCCCGTGGCCAGGGCGCGGGCGCGGTCAACGCCCCACACCAGGGCGCGGGTCATGGTCTCGCCCGGGCGCGAGGGGTAGTACTCCTCCAGCAATGCCTTGCCGTCGCGGGCGTACAGCCCGAGAAACAGCTGCGTGGCACCAACCCTGGACAGGCGCACCTGCACATCGAAGCTGGTGCCGTCGCTCAACTCCTCGTCATGGCTGCGGCTGTGCAACTGTGCATCGGCCCATTGCCAGTAGGTCTCTTCCCTGATTCGCATTGAAGTCGATACTCCGTGTCTGAAATGCCGCGCAAGAAAAGCACAGCCTCGAGCCGGCGGCGAGGGGGACGCGCCGATACCATGAGCGGGATCAAGAAATGACGGGAAATGCGTGCCGTTGGGCGGTTTTGCAGTGTTCGGACAAACATGATCGCGGGGCAAGCCCGCCCCCACAGATTTCTAGCAACGTCTGTGGGAGCGGGCTTGCCCCGCTATTGTGCTGTTTCACTTTTTCGACGGGACACGCGGCGTGAACCGCCCCTTCTTGGCCCGTTGCAGGTGCGCCGGCTGCAGTTGCTCCGATTCGTCCAGGGTCATGTTGGCAAAGCCCAGGCGCAAGGCCGCTTGCCCGCAGCGCACCTGGCTGTTGATCGGAAACGCATCGTTCAGGTCTTCAAAAAAAGATTCGCTCATGCCCTGACTCCCTCCAATGGCGACCGTGCCGGCAGGCAATGCACCTGCCTAGTGAAGCAGCGGCCCGTTGAAGTGAGACTAGCCGGTCATTTGCAGACCAGCCGGACAAAACCTCCTTGCCCGACCAGTGGCAACTGGCCTTACTTCAGGCGCACCGCCGTACCGGTGGCGAACACCACGACCATGCCGCCCTGCACCGACGGCATGCTGATCTCGAAGTCCACGCCCACCACTGCATCGGCCTGCAACTGCCGTGCCCGCGCCACAAGCTCCTCGGTGGCCTGCTCGCGGGCCAGCTTCAGCGCGCTCTCCAGGGTCTGCGAACGGCCACCGAAGAAGTCGCGAAAGCGTGCGAAGAAATCGCGCACGAAGTTGATCCCCTGCACCGATTCGGCGCTGACCACACCGAGGTATTCGGCAACGGGACGGCCTTCGAGCTGGCTGGTGGTGCTGATGATCATGGGTGAAGCTCCTGGAACAAGACAAAAGAGCACGATCCTAACAAATCCACTGCGGCCAAATTACACAAGCAACTTCTTGAATAATGATTTTCCGGCTCCTAGACTCCCAGCGCAGGATCACGCAAGGAGCCTTCATGACCGCCATCCCCGAACAGCCCCCCGCACGCTGGAGCGAATTGCTCAGCGGTGGCAATGCGCTGCGCTCGATCGCCCTGGCCGGCGGTGTCGCCCTGCACGCCGTCAATGTCTATATCGTCACCACGCTGCTGCCCACGGTGATCGACGAAATCGGCGGGTTGGCCTTCTATGCCTGGAACACCACCTTGTTCGTGGTGGCCTCGATCATCGGCTCCACCCTTTCTACCCGCCTGCTGGCCCGCGGTGGGCCACGGGTTGCCTACCTGCTGGCACTGCTGGTGTTCACCCTCGGTTCGGCAGTGTGCGCAATGGCCACCAGCATGCCGCTGCTGCTGGTCGGGCGCAGCGTGCAGGGCCTGGGCGGCGGCATCCTGTTCGCCCTGAGCTATGCGCTGATCCACCTGGTGTTCGAGAGCCGCCTGTGGCCCCGCGCCATGGCCCTGGTCTCGGCGATGTGGGGGGTGGCCACACTGTGCGGCCCGGCCGTGGGCGGCGTGTTCGCCGAGGGCGGGCACTGGCGCTGGGCATTCTGGTCGCTGCTGCCGGTGGCCGCCGCCCTGGCGCTGATCGTCTGCCTGCGCCTGCCGGCGCGCCAGGCGCTGGACGACAATGGCGCCCGCCCGGCCTATGGCCTGATCGCCTGCCTGGTGGCCTCGGTGCTGGCGATCTGCGCGGCCAGCCTGGCCGACTCACTGTGGGTCAACCTGGGCGGGATCGTCGCCGGCCTGGCCATCGCCGCGCTGATCGCCCGCCTCGATCCCCGTGCCCGCCACCACCTGCTGCCCACCGGCGCCTACAGCCTCAGGCAACCGATGGGCGCACTGTTCGCCATGATGTGCCTGCTGGTCGCGGCCATCACCACCGAGATCTATGTGCCCTACTTCCTGCAGCGCATCCATGGCTTCGGCCCCCTGGCCGCGGGCTACCTGACGGCCGTGATGGCCGCCGGCTGGACGGTCGGCGCCCTGGCCAGCGCCGGGCGTGATCGCGATGGCGGTGCCTGGCAGATTCGCTGCGGCCCGCTGCTGGTGGCCCTGGCGCTGCTGGCCCTGGCACTGCTGACACCCGCCTTGGCGTGGGTCGCCAGCACGCCGGGCCTGGCCCTGTTTGCCCTGGCCCTGGCCGGCGTCGGCCTGGGCATCGGCCTGGGCTGGCCACACTTGCTTACCCGCGTGCTGCAGGCGGCGCGCCCCGGCGAGGAAAACCTCGCTTCGGCCTCGATCACCACCGTGCAACTGTATGCCACCGCGCTGGCCGCGGCCCTGGCCGGCCTGGTGGCCAACAGCGCCGGGCTGGTCGAGCCCGGTGGCGTGGAAGGCGCACGCAGCGCGGCGCTGTGGCTGTTCGCCGTATTCGCCTGCGCACCGCTGCTGGCCCTGCCATTGGCGCTGCGCCTCACCTCTGAACGCAAGGAGTGCCCATGAAGGAATCCAAGGAAGTCTACGAGCGCATCAGCGAGCAGTTCGAGGACTTCACCAGCCACGCCAGCCAGCGCGGGGTCGAGGTCGACACCTTTCGCTACATGGCCGGCGAGGTGATCGGCGAGGAGATCCTCGACCTGGCCTGCGGCCATGGTTTCTTCAGCCGCCGCCTGAAGGACTGGGGCGCGGCGCGGGTGCATGGCGTGGACATCTCGCCGAGCATGATCTACCAGGCGCGCCAGGCCAACGACGGCATCGCCTACGAAGTGCGCGACGTGGCGCAGATGGGCCAGATCGGCCAGTTCGACAAAGTCACTGCGGCATGGTTGTTCAACTACGCCGGCAGCGTCGAGGAGCTGCGGCGCATGTTCGAAAGCGTCGCCCTCAACCTCAAGCCGTCCGGTCGATTGATTGCCTACACCGCCAACCCGGCCTTCGACCTGGCCCGCGGCAACTTCACCGAGTACGGCATCCGCGTACTGGACGAACAGCCGGTCGAAGGCGGCTTCCGCTGCCAGGGACAGTTCATGAGCACGCCGCCGGCGGACTTCACCTACTACCGCTGGCACAAGGCGGTCTACGAGCAGGCCGCCCATGACGTGGGCCTGCGCAATGTGCGCTGGATCGCCCCGCTGATCAGCGGCATCCGCAAGAAGGCGCATCCGCCGGGGTACTGGGATCTGTTCGAGCAGAACAGCCTGCAAGTCGGGTTGATCTGCAGCCGCTGATACAGAAAGCGCCCGTCTTACACCTTGCAGCGCCTATGAAATCGAGCGCCGCCCGCGCGGCGCATCGCGGATGAATCCGCTCCTACATTGGTTGCAACGTGCCCATGCCTGATAGGCCATGGTTGTCAGCCTTGTGTGCTCGACGCGGTTTTTCGGTGGGCATTGCTGCCGCCCCACTCATCTCAAGACCTGCGCCAAGGCTGGCAGCCATGGCCTGACAGGTTCGGTACGTTGCAACAAATGTAGGAGCGGATTCATCCGCGATGCGCCGCGCGGGCGGCGCTCGATCTCAAGAGCGCAGCAACGCTAAAGCCGAACACCTCGAAAGACCACCGATAGCCTCAAACCTGCACCAGCCACTCATCCACCAGCCCTTGGCGCGCCAGAGCCTCGCACCACGCAGGCTGCGCCTCGACCTGGACTTCATTGCAGTCGAGCGCGTACAACGCTTGCAACACCCGCCGCGCATCGACCTCCTCGATCACCTGGCAGCGCGCCCGGGCATAGCGCCCGTCACGTGTCGCCTGCGCCGTATGCAGCACCAGCGTCGGTGCAAGGCCATCCAGCACCTTGGCCGAGGCCGGGCAATCGAGCACCTGATCAACCACCACCCGCAACGGAGTCACCGGCTCGACTCGCTGTGCCGGAACATGCGCCAGCAGCGACGGGTCGCATGCCTTGACCCAGTCACAGGTAGTCAACAACGCCGAGGCCCTGCCCCGCCAGTACTCCAGCGGCGCCTGCTCGTCGCAATGGCTGAGCATCGCGCCCTCACCCATCGCGCCAATGGCCAGCGCCGCCGGCCGCAATACCCGCACCCAGGGGCGCTGGCGCTCGATGCGCGAGAAAAACCCGCGATTGAGTGCTCGCGCCGTGGGACAGGGCATGGCCTCGACCGCGATGCCCGCTTCGCGCAGCCGAAGCGCACCGATGCTCTGCGACGCATCGGCACTGGCCGTGACCACCCGGCGCACCCCGGCGGCCACCAGCGCATCGGCGCACGGCGGGGTGCGCCCATGGTGACCACAAGGCTCGAGCGTCACATAGGCGGTGGCCCCGCGCGCCGCCGGGCCTGCCTCCTGCAAGGCGTGCACCTCGGCATGGGCTTGGCCGGCGCGCTGGTGCCAGCCGCGCCCCACCACCTGGCCGTCGTTGACGATCACGCAGCCGACCCGCGGGTTGGGCATGGTGCTGTACAGGCCCTGGCTGGCGAGCGCCAGGGCCATGTCCAGATAATGGCGGTCGAGCGCACTCACGTACGGACCAGCGCCAGCAGATAGCGGGCCTCGCCATGCTGACGCTCGATCACCTCCAGGCCCTGCCAGGTGAAGCCATGGGCCTCCAGTGTCTGGCGGATGCCAGCGTCGGTGAAGAAATAGCCCTGGCGCTGGTTGTCCATTTCCCGCCACCCTGCCTCGGGGTGGGCATCATCGACCCCGAACACGTTCAGCCCGACCAGCGCGCCGGGGCGCAGCAGGCGGCGCACATGGGCCAGGTAAGGGCCCCACTCGTCCGGGTGTTGATGGTGGAAGCAGCCGTTGTCCAGGGCCGCGTCGAACACCGTCCCCGGCGCCGGCTGCCAGTCCTGCATGGCCTTGTTCACCAGGTCGAGGCGATCACCCCAGCGCTTGCGCAGCAGTGGCCAACTGGAGTTCTCGACGATATCCAGCCCGGTAACGCGGTGCCCGGCGAGGATAAAGGTTGAGGCATCGCGGCCACGTCCCACGCCGATATCCAGCACATGCTGGTCACCCTGCGGGTCGAGCCGCTCGAGGAAAGCCTGGGCCGCCTGGATCATGCCGACATCCCACGACCACTCATCCTCGCCGTGGCTGTAGCGGTGCACGAACGAGGTGTCGAGGGCCTTGCGGTAGTCGCCCTGGGGCATGAAGTCGCTTGCTTGCTTGCTCATCGTGCTGCTCCTTCAGGATGCCAGGCGGGCGTCGATGCCGTAGATGCGCCCATCATAGGAACTGGCCAGGAACGCATCGCTGGCCGCGTCATGGGTCAGGCAGGAAATACCGCTGGCGGTGGGTCGCTGCACCGGCAGCCAGCGCCGCGAGGCCAGGTCGAACAGCGCCACGGTGCCGTTGTAGGCGGCGGTGGCGATCACCCGGCCATCGCTGGAGGCGGCGATGCACTTGATCGAGTGCTGGTGCGGCGAATCGAACACCTCGTCGCCGGTCTCCAGCCACAGGCGCAACTTGAGGTCGCGGCCGATACTGGCGAAACCGCCGGTGATCGGGCAGCAGCCGTTGGAAATGCGCGTATGCGCCGCCTCGATATGCCGCACGCAACTGAAGTCGGCGATGCTGTGCAACGCGGCGTCGGCCGAAGCGCAGACGCTGAACAGGTGACGCTCGTCGGCGGCCACGCCCTTGATCGCGTTGTCATGCATGGGGATCGACGCCACCAGGCGCAGGCCGCCCTTGCCGTCATGGCCGAACACCAGGCCTTCGCCGGTGTAGGTGCCGATCAGCGCCAGGTCCTCGCCCTGCTTGACGAAAGTGGCGCCACAGTTGAGCGGCGAACGGTGCTGGTAGAGCATGCGCCCGGACAGGCCATCGAACACCTGGCCCATCTGGCCACCGGTCAGCAGCAGCGGACCGAACGGCAGGAGGAAGTTGCACAGGCTGCCGACGCAGGTCACCGGCTGGTCGTCACGGTGCAGGATGCCCGCGTCGCCGATGCTGTACTGGCGCTCTTCGCTGCGCACCACGGCATTGATGCTCACTGCCGGCTCGATACCCGACACCTGCCACTGGTCCTGCTCGTAGTTCCAGGTGGCGTAGCGCGAGCCGAAGGTAGCGAACACCAGCTGCTCGTCGCCGACGAAGGCGCAGCTGCGTGGCCAGACGATGCTCGGCAGCGCGGTGCTGCGACGCTTGACCAGGTTGCGCCCGGCATCAAACGTCCAGAGGATCGCCGAGCGGTCATAGCTCAGGCTCACCAGCAGGCGTTTGTCATCGTTCCAGACAATGCGCTTGATCCCTGCGGCATGGGCCGGCACGGTCTGCACCTGGCCGTCGGCGATGATCGAGATGCGCCCCTCGTCATCGCCGGCGAACACCACGCCTTCACGGGTGATGGCGATGGTGTCGGTTTCCACGCCGCCGATGTCCACCTCGTCGCATTGCTGGCCGCTGCGGGTGTCCCACTGGCGCACGGTGCCGTCGTCGCTGCTGGAAATCAGGCGCTGGCCATCCGGCGACCAGACTACCGAGATCACGTCGGCCTGGTGGCCATGGAATGCCTGCAGTTGCACGCCATCGAGGTCGAAGATGCGCAGCACATGGTCACGCGAGCAGGTCGCCACGCGCTGGCTATCGGGCGAGAACACCGCCATCTCGACGTCGTCGTTGTGCCCCTGCAGCACGGCCTTCAGGCGCATGCTCGGAACTTCCCAGATACGCGCGGTGTAGTCGCTGCTGGCGCTGACCAGGTGCTTGCCGTCGCTGCTGAAGGCGCACTGGTTGGCCAGGTGGTCATGATGCACGCGGTGGATCGGCTCGCCGGTGGTGGCGTTCCACAGGATCACCTGGTTGTCGTAGCCGGCGGTGGCGACGAAATGCGCGGCATGGGCGGCGATACCGCTGATAGGGCCAATGTGTTTCATCGAAAGATCCTTTTTCGCTGGAGGTCAGAGCTTGATCGAATGGGCGGACTTGACGGCCTTCGCCTGCAGGTAGTTGCGGTTGTGGTTGGTCAGGAACACCCCGGTGGGTACCTGCTCGATCACATCGATGCCGCCGGCGCGCAGTTGGGCGACCTTCTCCGGGTTGTTGGTCAGCAGGCGGCACTGGTCCACGCCCAGGGCGCGCAGGATCTGCACGGCAGGGTCGAAGGAGCGCGAGTCGGCCAGGTGGTTGAGACGCAGGTTGGCTTCGTAGGTGTCCAGGCCCGAGTCCTGCAGCAGGTAGGCCTCGAACTTGGAATACAGGCCGATGCCGCGCCCCTCCTGGCGCAGGTAGATCAGGTAGCCGCCGACCTCCTTGAGGGTGCGCAGGGCCTCCTGCAACTGCGGGCCGCAATCGCAGCGCTGCGAGCCGAACACATCGCCGGTGATGCACTCGGAATGCACCCGCACCAGTGGCACGTCGCACTGATCGCGCCCGATGCCCACGGCGAAATGCTCCTGGTCGCGCGCGAAGCCGTTGAAGCCGAAGAAATGGGCATCGACATCGCCGCCGAGGATGGAAATCGGCACGATGGTGTGAAGCGAAACATCCTTGTTCATGGAATCAGACCTCTTGCACGGAAGACGGAAAAACTCAGTTGTGGTTTTCAACCAGGCGCAAACCCATGACGTAGATCGGTCGCGGGTAACGCCCGTGGCGGCGCGCGGTGCGCGCCAGGTCACGGAAACGGGTGAAGCTGCCACCGCGGGCCACGCGGTGGGTGCCGACATCGAGCACCAGGTCGTCCTCGATGCGCGGGCCACCGGGGTAAGGCTGGTAGTCCTCGGCAACGTACTCCTCGACGTTGCCGGCCATGTCCAGCACCCCGAACGGCGAGGCGGCGTCGATGAACACGCCCACCGGCGTGCTGTCCAGGTAGCCCAGCTCGGCGGTGTTGGCATGCTCGACCTGGTAGGCGTCGCCCCAGGGGAACTGCCGCCCCTCGGGGCCGGCGGCGGCATACTCCCACTGCGCTTCGGTGGGCAGGGCAAAGCGCCGGCCGGTACGCTCGCTGAGCCAGCGGGCATAGGCATCGGCATCACTGGCCGAGACGCTGTACACCGGGTGGTTGGCATGGTGCCGTGGATAGCGGCCGAAGGCCCAGCCGTCGGGGATGCCGGTGTGACCGCTGTCGAGCAGGAACTGGCGATACTCCTGGTGCGTGACCGGGAAGCGGGCGATACGGAACGCCGCCAGCTCGACCGCGTGGCGCGGGGTCTCCTTGTCGATCCAGCTGCGGTCCAGGCCCAGCCCGTCGAACTGGTCCATCACCTGCGTCACTGCGCCTGGGTCCAGGCCGATGTGCACCCGCGCCGCGGGAATGTCGATCATGTCCGGGGCGAAGGTGTCGATGCGTGGATCACCGCGCAGCGCCAGCACCTCGCCGGCGCCGATGCGACGCGCCAAAGGCTGGCGCGGCTGTTCCAGGATGGCGAGCAGGACATCCAGCGGAGCCTGGAGCAGATCGGCGAACGCCTCGCCGACCTTGGCCTGCAGGGGATGCTCCTGGTACTGCTCGGGATAGCCCATCAATGCCCGGTCGCTGACATCCTTGGGCAGCGGGCTGGGCAGCCGTGGCCAATGCCACTGTTTGTAGCTGTTCATGCGAATACCTGCCTGGGCACAGGCCTGCACGCGCAAAGGCGCGGCAGGCGTGTGACGACGTGGGATCAGAGACGGTCGAGGAGCAACCGCGGGTTGCTTTCGATCATCTCCACTTCGGCGCTGTACACCTCGATCACCAACCCATCAGGGTCTTCGAAGTACACGGCGCTGCGCACGTTGTCCGGCCCATGGTGATAACCCGGTGCCGGGCCGTTGCCCTTGACCAGCTTGATGGTGCCGGCGGCGGTGACCTGGTCGGCGATGCGCCTTACATCCTCGGGCAGTGCCCGTATGCCGATGTGGTAGCCGGTCGGGTAGCTGAACGACTCGCTCTGCTCGATGAAGAAGTCGAAGCCGTTAAGCTCCATGACGGCCTTGCGCGGGCCGAGGTTGTAGCAGTAGTTGGCGCCGAGTATGTCGCTGTAGAAGGCCTTGGATGCCTCCAGATCGCGGGTCAGGATGTTCACGTGGTTCATTTCCGGGCGCTGCCTGGCCCGCGCCGCCTCGTCCAGCCCCAGGCCGTCGAGGGAGCGCCACAGCTTGGTTGCCGCGGCGAACTTGGCGAAGCCCGCCAGCCAGTCCTTGATCACCACCCCGGGCACCTGCCCGCTGGCGATATCCAGCGGGTACGGGTAGAGGAAGCCCTGGCTGGCCTGCTGCCACTGGGCGATCACCCCCGTGGCGGACGGCAGCTGCGCCAGCGTGCCTTGCACCCGCACCAGCACCAGCGCGGTATTGCGGCACAGCCCGGCGGCCTCGCTGAGCAGTGTGTTCAGCGCCGCGGGGGGCGTGGCA
Source organism: Pseudomonas sp. CCOS 191 (assembly GCF_001007005.1). Classification (NCBI taxonomy): domain Bacteria; kingdom Pseudomonadati; phylum Pseudomonadota; class Gammaproteobacteria; order Pseudomonadales; family Pseudomonadaceae; genus Pseudomonas; species Pseudomonas sp. CCOS 191. The sequence continues at coordinate 2,368,913 of NZ_LN847264.1, read as the reverse complement.
CTGTCGAGCAGCAGGCAGACCGCGTCCACCGGCCCCTGGCCGGCCGGCTTCTGGCTGACCTGCAAGCTGAAACCCGCTGCCGCCGCGGCACTGCCCAGGCTGTCCAGGGCCTGGGCAGCCGCGTCACCAAGCGGCGCGGCGTGCAATGCCAATAGACGCAACATCAGGCAGCCCTCCGCCCGATCAGCAGGGTATAGCGGCCGATCGGCTCCTGCTCCACCGTGAGCCCCGCCGCGGCCATGCTGTCGATCAGGTAGCGGCTGGGGTGCAGTTCACCGTTGACCGTGTTGAGCATCATGTGCAGGGAGAAGTCGGCCGACAGGGCCGGATGAATCTCATCGTCTTCCAGGGCCATGCTCAGCACCAGCAGCGCGCCGTCGCCCTCGACCATGCCGGCGGCACCGGCGATCAGGGTGCGCACCTGCTCACGGGTGAAATAGTGCAGGCAGTCGTTGAGCATCACCACATCGGCGCGCTCGCCCTGGTACTGGGCCAGGTCCAGCAGGTTGCGGGCATGGAAGCCAAGACGGTCGTCGAGCCGGTACTTGGCGAAGGTGGCCGCGGCCGCCTCGCGGGTGGGCTCCAGGTCCCAGACCTCGCCTTTGACCTGCGGATGGCGGCTGGCGATCTCGGCCAGGTAGGTGCCGTGGCCGCCGGCGAGGTCGATCACCCGACGGGCCTTGTCGAACAGCGGCAGGTCACGCAGCACATCCACCATGGGCTGACTGAAACGGACCATGGCGTCGTTGAAGGCATCGCGGGCCGCGAGGTCGTGCTTGAAGCGGTTCTCCTGCTGGAAGTCCAGCGAGGCGCGGCTGCGCAGGACTTCGTCCAGGCGTGGCCAGTTGTGCCACTGCAGGCGCTGGTGGTCGATGATCGGGCCGATGAACTCGGCGCTGTCGCTGACCAGGAAACGCTGGCTCAGCGGCAGGTTCTCGAAACCTTGGGCGGTGCGCTTGAGCAGGCCCATGGCGACCAGCGCGTTGAGGAAGATACGGCCCTTGTTCGGCACCCAACCCAGTGCATCGCTCAAAGCCTCGGCACCGACTGGCTGGCGGGTGTGATCGAACACGCGCTGGGCCAGCGCAGAATGCAGGATGGCGGACTGGCGGTACTGGTCGGAGAGCTTCACCAGGTCGACCACGCTCTGCAGGCTGCTCACTTCATCGGCGTGTTCATAGATGGTCACGGGTTTCTGGGCATTCATGCACTCACATCCCTGTCGAGTTGTTGTTGATGGGCCCATGCCCGGCATTTGCCAGCAAGGTGTCGACATACTTGCACGCACCCCTCCCTGGGACCGGCAAGCACAGGCTCCGCAGATCAGCCTAGACGCGGATCAAATAAATACAACTAATACCTTTTATATTTTTATCGCATATAAATTTTCTCATCGATAATCGTTCCCCTTGCACAAATCACCGCGAATCCGGGCTATCCTTCGCCCACTTGCCTGCGCAAAGGATGGCCCAGGAGAGTGCCCGATCCGCTCATTCACGCCCGGTTTCCAGCGCTCCATGACCTCGACCACCGTAGATTCGAACTGCACCGCCGACCGCATCCTGTTCCTGCTCAAGACCCGCGGGCCGCTCAAGACCGCCGACCTTGCCCAATTGCTCGCCATCACCTTCGAAGCCACCCGCCAGCAGGTGCAGAAACTGCAGGCGGCCGAGCTGATCAGCGGCATCAGCGTGCCGGCCAAGGGCGCCGGGCGGCCCTCGCAGAAATGGGCGTTGACCCCAGCCGCCCAGCGCCGCTTCCCCGACTCCCACAGCGTACTGACCCTGCAACTGATCGAGAGCGTCGAGCAGGTGTTCGGCAGCGACGGCGTCGACCGCCTGATCAGCCGCATGGAAGACAGCAACAGCCGCGAGTACCAGCAAGCCTGCGCAGGTGCCGACAGCCTGGAAGACAAGGTGCGCATCCTTGTGCAACTGCGTGAGCGCGCAGGCTACATGGCCGAGATCCAGGCCGACGGCGACAACTGGCTGATCGTCGAGAACCACTGCCCGATCTGCATCGCAGCCACCCGTTGCCAGGGGTTCTGCCGCAGCGAACTGCAGGTGTTCCAGGCGGCAATCGGCGAGCAAGGGCTGGTGGAGCGCTGCGAGCACCTGATCTCGGGGGACCGGCGCTGCGTCTATCGCATCTCGCCGAAGTAGCCCCCCCACGCAGTGCTCGTCACACTACGCCATCAGATCCGCCGCCTGCCCTTCAGCACCGGGACGGTGGTCTGGGCGATTTCTACCTGCACGTGATCGCGCCGGGTATTGGCCGCCAGTTCCGCCAGCGTCGGCTGGCTGAACAGCAACCGTGCATCGGCGTGCAAGCCGGCCTGACGCATGCGCGCCACCAGGCTGACCGCCAGCAGCGAATGCCCGCCCAGCTCGAAGAAGTTGTCGTCGCGACCGACCTGCTCGATCTTCAGCACTTCGGTCCAGATCTGCGCCAACGCCTGCTCCAGCTCATCGCGCGGTGCCTGGTAGGCCCGGCTGATCACCGCCGCAGCGCCCGGCACCGGCAACGCGTTGCGATCGACCTTGCCATTGGCGCTCAGCGGCAGCTCGGCCAGCAGCACGTAGGCCGACGGCACCATGTAGGCGGGCAGGCGCGCCAGCAGGTAGGCACGCAACGCTTCCAGCGCGGGCGCGGCGTGGCCATCGCGGCAGCTGGCATAGGCCACCAGGCGATCATCGCGCACCAGCACCACGGCCTGGCCCAGGGCCGGGTGGCTCGCCAGCAGGGCCTCGATCTCGCCCGGTTCGATACGCAGGCCATTGAGCTTGACCTGGAAATCGTTGCGGCCAAGGAACTCCAGCTCGCCATCAGCGCGGTAACGCACCAGGTCGCCGGTGCGATACAGCCGGTCACTGGCCACGAACGGGCTGGCGATGAAGCGCTCGGCCTGCAGCGTCGGCAGGTTCAGGTAGCCACGGGCCACGCCGATGCCGCCAATGTGCAGCTCGCCGGCGCACCCCATGGGCACCGGGCGGTCATGGGCGTCGAGCACATACAGGCGGGTGTTGCCGATTGGCCGCCCGATCGGCGGGGCGACGACGGGCAGTGGTTGCTGCGGTTCCAAGGTCCAGGCGGTGCTGTCGACGGTGGCCTCGGTGGGGCCATAGACATTATGCAGGCGCACCTGGGGCAGTCGCTCGCGCACGCGCTGCGCCAGTGCCAGGGTCAGTTCGCCGCCACCGCAGAACAGATCGCGCAGGCTGGTGCAGCGCTCCACGCCCGGGGTGTCGAGGAATGCATGCAACAAGGCCGGCACGAACTTCACGGTGGTCACCCTGCGGGCCTGGATCAGTTGCGCCAGGTAGGCCGGGTCACGGTGACCATCGGGGCGCGCCAGCACCAGACGCAGCCCAGCGCACAACGGCCAGAACAGCTCCCACACCGAACCGTCGAAACTGAACGGCGCCCGTTGCAGCAACGCGTCATCGGCCTGCGGCGGGCACAGGTCGCTGCCCCAGCGCATCAGGTTGCACAGCCCGCGGTGCTCGACCATCACGCCCTTCGGCGTGCCGGTGGTGCCCGAGGTATACATGACATAGGCCAGGTGCCCGCCACCAAGCTCCGCCAGCGCGGGCGCCTGGTCGCTGTGCGCCTGCCAGGCGCCCTGGTCCAGGTCCACCAGCGGTGTTGGCTGGCCATCGAACAGGCCGCGGGTGGCGCCCTGCACCAACAGCGCCAGCGGGGCGCTGTCAGCGAGCAGGTAGTGCAGGCGCTCGTCGGGGTGGTCGGGGTCCAGCGGCACATAGGCGCCACCGGCCTTGAGCACGCCCAGCAGGCCGACGATCAGCGCCACGCCGCGCTCGAGGCATACGGCGACCCGGGTGTCGGGCCGCACGCCAAGGCCGATCAAGTGGTGCGCCAGGCGATTGGCCTGGGCGTCGAGCTCGCGGTAGGTCAGTTGCATCTGCTCGGTCTGCAGCGCCACGGCATCCGGCGCGCGCCTCACCTGGGCGGCGAACAGGGCAGGCAGATGCGGGTACCCAGGGTCCAGCGCCACCTCGGTGGCGTTGACGGTCTCCAGCAGGTAGCGGCGCTCGTCCTCCGGCAAGGTCGACAGCGATTCCAGCGCCACCGGGGCTTCGCTGGCCAGTGCCTCGGCCAAGGCCCGCAGCGCGCACGACACATGCCCGAGCACGCGCTCGGCACCCAGCTCACGGGGTGCACGCACGCTCAGGCGCAAGGTGTCGCCCTGCTCGTCCACGGTCAGCACCAGGGCATGGCTGTGCACCTCGCTGGCCTCGAGCAGCGTCACGCCCGGCAACGTTACGGTCTGCGCCGTGCCATGCCGATAATTGAGCAGGCTGTCGAACAGTGCCACGCCGGCCGGCAGGCCGCTGCAACGCTGGGCCAGGACCAATGGCGCGTCCTCGTGCCCGAGCAGCGCCGCCAGTTGGCTGTGAGTACCAGCCAGGGCCTCGGCCACGTCACGCCCGGCCAGCGACACCCGCAGCGGCAGGCTGTTGATGAACATGCCCAGTGCTCGGTCAGCGCTCTCGCCGGCCATCACCCGGCCCAGCAGTACGCTGCCGAAGACCACCTCGTCACGGCCGCCCAGCGCCCCCAGCACCTGCGCCCAGGCCAGGTGCATCAGGCTGCCCAGGCCAACGTCGTGCTGGCGCACGCGCTGGCGCAGGGTGGCGGCCAGACCCTCGGGCACGGTGACGGCGCAGGTCTCGACCTGTGCCACTCCTTGCGGCCCCTCAGCCATGCCGGCCAACCGGGGCGGCGCCTCCACCCCGGCCAGGGCCTCGCGCAGGTAGCGTTCATGGCCCGCCTGCCGGCCCTCATCGCGGCTCAGCGCAACATAGTTGCGGTAAGCCACCGGAACAGGCAGTGCATGGCCTTCGCCTGCCATCAGCGTCGCCAGCTCGGCAAGCAGCACCTGCACCGACACCGCGTCGTTCACCAGGTGGTGGAAATGCAACATGCCCAGCCAACGCGCCTGGGCGCTGTCCTCGACACAGGCCAGGGCCATCATCGGCGCCTGGCGCAGGTCCAGGCGCAGCCCCTGCTCGCGCAGCCGCGTGGCCGCGTCGCCCGGGCCGGGCCCGAGCACGCTCAATGGCAGCCAGGCCTGGCGCCACACCACCTGCTGGGGCTGCGCCAGGCCTTCCCAGGCCAGGCTGGTGCGCAGGATGTCGTGACGTTCGATGACCCGGGCCAGGGCCTGGTTGAACGCCTCCAGCGCCGCCCTGCTGTCGAAGGCGAACAGCGCCTGTTGCAGGTAGGGATCGCGCTCGTCGGTGAGATGGTGGTACAGCAGCCCCTCCTGCAACGGCGCCAGGGGGTAGATCTCCTGTACATTGGCCGCGCCGCCCGGAACCGTGCCGACGATCTGGTCGATGCTGGCCTGGTCGAGGTGGGTCAAGGCCAGCATCTCGGGGGTGATGCGCTGGCAACCCGGCGCCACGCAATTGGCCGGTACCGCTTGCGCGGGGGCGCTGCCCAGCGACGCGGCGAGGCTGGCCAGGGTCGGCTGGCCGAACAGCACCTGGGCATCGGCGTGCAGCCCTGCCTGGCGCATACGCTCGATCAGACGTACCGCCAGCAGCGAATGGCCCCCCAGTTCGAAGAAATGATCATGCCGCCCGATCTGCTCCACCTCCAGTAGTTCCGCCCATAGCGCGGCCAGGCGCTGCTCGAGCTCGCCCTGCGGCGGTTCGTGGGTGCGCCGTACCGAGGCTTCGCTGCCCGGCGCCGGCAGGGCGCGGCGGTCGAGCTTGCCATTGGCGGTCAGCGGCCAGGCCGTCATCGCCACATAAGCCGATGGCAGCAATGCCGCGGGCAGGCGGTCGCGCAGGTGCTCGTGCAGGTCGAGCGGGGTCAGTACCTGCCCGGCGACATACCAGGCCACCAGTTGCCCGTCGCGCAGCAGTACCACGGCCTCGCGCACGGCTGCATGGCTGGCCAGCGCGCTCTCGATCTCGCCCAGCTCCACCCGCACACCGCGGATCTTCACCTGGTCATCGCTGCGGCCGAGGTATTCCAGGGTGCCCTCGGGCAACCAGCGCACCAGGTCCCCTGTGCGGTACATCCGCGCGCCAGGCTGCTGGGTGAACGGGTCGTCGAGGAAGCGTTCGGCGGTAAGTTCCGGGCGGTTCAGGTAGCCACGGGCGACCCCCGCGCCACCAATGTACAGCTCGCCCACGGCGCCCACCGGCAGTTGCCGGCCCTGGGCGTCGAGCACGTACAGGCGCGCATTGGCCACCGGCGCGCCGATATGCAGCACCTGCCCGGGGTGCACCTCGCCAGCGCTGGCGACCACCGTGGCCTCGGTCGGGCCGTAGTTGTTGATGATTCGGTAACCTCGCTCCCGCGCCAGGCGCCGCAGGCGGTCGCCGCCGACCAGCAAGGTCTGCAAGGTCGGGTGTGGCTCGCCCTGGGCGAAGGCGTGTTCGGCCACGGGCGTGGGCAGGAAGCTGACCTGCAGCGGCTGGGCGCGCCACCAGCGCAGCAGCGCATCGATATCCTCGCCCCCCTCGCCCACCGGCGCCAGGTGCAGCGTCGCGCCGGCGCACAGGGCTGGCCAGACTTCCCAGGCCATGGCATCGAAGCCGAAACCGGCCAGGCTGGAAGTATGACTGCCAGGGCGCAAATCGAAGGCGGCGCAATGCCAGTCGACCAGGTTGGCCAGCATGCGGTGCTCGACCATCACGCCCTTGGGTTGGCCGGTGGAACCGGAGGTGTAGATCACGTAGACCAGGTTGGCGCCGGACAGCCGCTCTACCTGGGGGTTGGCCAGCCCAGCCGTGGCCGATGGCAGGCGGTCCAGCTCGATAACCGGCACGTTGGTGACCGGCAGGCGGTCACGCAGGCTTGAGAGGGTCAGCACCACCGTCGGTGCGCAGTCAGCGATCAGGTACTGCAGGCGCTCGCTCGGGTGCGCCGGGTCCACCGGCACATAGGCCGCGCCGGCCTTGAGCACCGCAAGCAAGCCGACCAGGGTGTCCAGGCCGCGCCGGGCGAGCACCGCCACCCTCTGCTCTGGCAGCACGCCCATGGCCAGCAGTTGCTCGGCCAGCTGGTTGGCGCGGCTGTTCAGCTCGCCATAGCTCAGGCTGCGCCCCTGATGCACGGCGGCAGTCGCCTCGGCGCGTGTTGCGGCCTGGGCCTCGATACGGCGGTGAATCAGTGCCGGCCCATTGGGGTCTTGGGCGGTGGCGTTCCACTGGCGCAGGCGCTGGTGTTCCTCGGCAAGCAACAGGTCGTAGCTGTCGATGCCCGCCTGGGGTTGCTCGAGCCCTTGGGCCAGCACATGAAGCAGGCGCGTGCTGAACACCTCGACGTCCTCGGGTGCCAGCCAGGCCTGGTTGTACACCAGGTGCAGCCAGGCCTTGCCATTGTGCGGGTTACTGCGCAGGTAGAGCGACAACGGCGTGGGTTCGTGGTCGTTGCACACCTTGACGCTGTGCGCGCCGAGGCTGCCGTAACGCAAGTCGTGGCCCTCTTCCTCGTAGGAAACGGTGATCTCGAACAACTGCCCACGCGCCTCGCGGGACAAGCCCAGCGCACGGTTGAGCTCGCTCAGCGGCAAGCGCTGGTGGCGCAGGTCGCGCCTGAGCGCATCGCCGATGCCGCGTACCAACTCGGCGAAGCTCAAGGTCCTGCCGAAGTCCATGCGCAAGGCGTTTACCTGAACGAACAGGCCCAGCGTGGCCTTGGCCCGCGCACTGCCACGGTTGCGCACTGGCAGGCCGACCACCCAGTCGTCGCGCTGCCAGGCCCTGGCGCAGCACACATGCAAGGCCGCCAGTAGCACATGGGCTACCGACCCTTGCAGCGAATCGGCCAGGTGCTGCATGCGCTCCAGCAGGCCAGTGTCGAAGCTGCGCTCCAAGGCGCGACCAGGCGTGGCGCCAGGTGGCAGGCCCTGCTCCCTGGGACGCAGCAGTGCATCCGGAAGTTGAGGGTAGCGTCCCAGCCAGTAAGCCAGATCGCGCTGCTGGCGGGGCGAGTTCTGGTAGGCCTGGTCATCTTCGATAAACGCCTGGTAGGACGGTGCCGTGTCCGGCAGCGCCTGCCCTTGCTCAAGGAGGCCATAGTACTGCCCCAACTGGTGGAGCAACTGCTCCAGGCCCCAGCCGTCGAGGATCAGATGATGAGCCTGCAACATCAGCAGGCTGCGCCCGGCGTCGACATTTAGCAATGCCATGCGCAGCAGCGGCCCGGCCTCGAGGTCGAAAGGCTGCTGCAGCAAAGTCTTGCTCAGGCGCTGCGCAGCCTCGAACGGCGCAGCCTGCCCGCGCAGATCATGCTCGTCCAGCGGCACCCGCATGTGGGGCACGAAACGCTGGCGGGCCACGCCATCCTCCCCGGCCTCACGCACCAGCACCGTGCGTAACCCGTCATGCAGGCTGACCAGATGGTCCAGCGCGCGTCGCAGCAGGCCGCTGTCCACAGCGCCATCGAACGAGAGATAACCACCGACATTGTAAAGCGGCGAATCGCCATGGCTGATCTGGTCAAGCCAGATATCGCGCTGGGCGCAGGTCAGGGGAAAGGTGTCGGCGGCGGACATGGCGTGGATCTTCCTTGAAACGGGGGTCGTCCGCGGATTCAAGCACCCACCCCGGCCCCTGTATGGCCCCCCAAACCCGGACAATGGCAGGGGCCATTTTGCTCAGCCTGAACCTGCGGATTTTTTTGTAGGACATTGACGCTAGCGGGCAACCGGCAGCGACCTACCCCTGTGAGCGAGCGTGGCAAACGCCGCCGATCTGGCCGCTTACTGGCATCAATTGTCCGACAATCTTGCGAGCCGCAAGGCACGCAACGGGAAAAACACCGACTTTTCTTGTCGGATTAATTGGCATTTCCTGTCCCCGCTTTCCGCTACAGACGCAGGCTCGGAGCCTGCTATTCAATAGCGCCAAGCCCCAGCACAGAGAGGACTCGACCGCGAGACCCGCCGCGTTACCGGATCAAGGAAGACAAGCCCATGAAGCTGATCGACAGCCTCGAACACTGCCACGACCCGCACTTGTACCTGCAACTGGGGGCACTGGTTGCCAGCACCGGCGATGACACCTTCGCCGAACAGATGCTCCAGCTGATCGGCGACCAGGTGCCGATCCATCGGCTCGACCTCAGCGAGTGGACCCTCGACAGCGACCAGGCCAGCATCCGCCAGGTCAAGGTACTGGGCAGTGCCGGCCGCCCCGAGGAAACACCGGTTCAGGAGCCTCTGCGCCACCCCCTGCTGCAAAGCATCATGCGTATGGAAGACCCGCTGCTGATCCAGATAAACGCCCCCGTGCACCAGTGCAACCTGGTATCGCGCAGCGGCAACCGGCGCTGGGTCATCTGCTGCCAACGGCTGCGCAGCGAGGGAATGTTCTCGCTGGCCGAGCTGTCGCTGCTCAAGCGCCTGTCCGACACACTGCTGCCGTTGGTCGAGCATCACGCCCAGCTGTTCCTGCAGGCGGCCAGTCGCCGCCCGGGCGGCCTGCTGCCCGATGAGGCCGGGTCGCTGCGCCAGGTGTTCACCGAGCGCCTGGAGCAAGACGCAATCCGCCTGTCCAGCCGCGAGCAGGAGGTGTGCATCGGCCTGCTCACCGGCGGCACGGTTCCACAGATGGCCCAACGCCTGAACGTGAAGAGCAGCTCGATCGAGACCTACCTCAAACGCGCCACCGCCAAACTCGGCGTCAGCGGACGCCACGGCCTGGCCCGCTGGATGGCCGGCACCTGAACCCAGAGACCCTGCCATGCCGCGAATCACCCTGCCCTTGCTTGCTCTTGTACTGTCCGGCTGCAGCCTGGCCCCCGACTACCAGCGCCTCCCCTCGCCCAGTGCCGAGCAATATCCAAGCGGCCCCGCCTACAGAGGTGGCCCGCCCACCACGGCGCTGCCTCGCGACTGGCAGGGGGTGTTCCGCGACCCGGTGCTGCGCCAACTGCTGGACACCGCGCTGACCAACAACCGCGACCTGCGCGTGGCCCTGCTCAATACCGAAGCGTACCGCGCCCAGTACCGCATCCAGCGCGCCGAACTGCTGCCGAAGATCGCCGCCAATGCCCAGGGCACCCGCCAGTATCTGCCCCGGCGACGTACCGGTGGCGAGGGCGTGATCAGCACCCAGCAATCGGCCACCGTCGGCATCAGCGCCTACGAGCTGGACCTGTTCGGCCGCCTGCGCAGCCTCAGCGACCAGGCCCTGCTGACCTACCTGGCCACCGACGAAGCCCGGCGCGGCGCCGAGCTCAGCCTGATCAGCAGCGTTGCTGGCGCCTACCTGACCTGGCGCGCCGACCAGGAGTTGCTGGCCCTGTCGCGCCAGACCTTGCAGGCCGACGAGAAAAGCCTGCGCCTGACCCAGCGCCAGCGCCGCACCGGCACGCTGTCGGCGCTCGACCAGATCCAGGCCACCACCCGCGTCGACAGCACCCGCGCCGCCGTGGCGCGCTATACCCGCCTGGCCGCCCAGGATCTCAACCAGTTGCAGCGCCTGGTCGGCGCGCAGGTCGATGAGCACTTGCCGCCCCTGCCCCTGGCCGACGAGCAGATCGCCCGGGTGCCGGCCGGCCTGCCCGCCGACCTGCTGCAACGCCGGCCCGATATCCGCCAGGCCGAGTACCAGTTGCAGGCCGCCAACGCCAACATCGGCGCGGCACGGGCGGCGTTCTTCCCGAGCATCAGCCTGACCGCCAACGCCGGCAGCAGCAGCCGCGAGCTGGCCGACCTGTTCGATGCCGGCACCGGCAGCTGGCTGTTCCAGCCGCAAGTGAACCTGCCGCTGTTCAATGCCGGCAGCCTGCGCGCCAGCCTCGACTACGCCAAGCTGCAAAAGGACATGCAGGTGGCGCGCTACGAAAAATCGATCCAGACCGCCTTCCAGGAGGTGGCCGACGGCCTGGCGGCGCGCACCACCTACCAGCAGCAACTGCAGGCCCAGCGCGACCTGGTCGAGGCCAGCCAGCGCTACCACGACCTGGCCGAGAACCGCTACCGCACCGGCATCGACAGCAGCCTGACGTTCCTCGATGCGCAGCGCTCGCTGTTCAGCGCCCAGCAAGGCCTGATCAGTGATCGCCTGGCGCAGTTGCTGGCCGAGGTCAACCTGTTCACCGCGCTGGGCGGCGGCTGGGACGAAGCACCGGGGCTGGCCTACCAGCGCTCGGCGGTCCTGCCGAAGTAGACCGATGGCGACACCCCGAGGGTACGGCGGAACATCGCGCTGAACGCGCTGGGGCTGTCGTAGCCCAGGTCCAGCGCCACCTCCAGCACCGACTGCCCGGCCGCCAGGGCATCCAGGCTGGCCAACAAGCGCATGCGCCGCAGCCACTGCACCAGGCTCAGGCCGGTCTCGCGCTGGAAGGCGCGGGTCAGGGTACGCGGGTTCAGGCCGCTGTGGGCCGCGGCGCGGGCCAGGCCCCAGTCCTCGGACGGCGCCTGGCGCAGCGCCTCGCACAACCTTTGCAGGTGCGCCGAATGCGGGCTTGGCACATGCAGGGCGAACACCGGCAGCACGCGGATCTCGTCGAGAATAAGTTGCATGATCCGCGCCTCGCGGCCTTGCGCCGGATGATCGGGGGCGATGTCCATGGCACGGATGATCAGCTCGCGCAGCAACGGCGAGATCTCGATCACCTGGCATTGGCGCGGCAGGTCCGGGCGCGCGCCTGGGTCGACGAACAGGGTGCGCATGCGCACCACGCCGGCCATGCGCAGTTCGTGTTCGACGGCCGCCGGCACCCACACACCACGCCCGGGGGGGACCACCCAGTTGCCCTCGCGGGCGCTGACCGTGACCACGCCGCTGATGGCATGGATCAGCTGGGCGCGGTCATGGCAGTGCGGGGCGATGTGCTCGCCATGGCGGTAGTTCTCGGCGAGCGGCAGGATGATCGGGCGCGGCATTGATGCGAGCCTGGCAAGGGTGGATGGAGGATTATGGCGGTGCGGGGGGTAAAGGGGAAATCTGGGGATTTGCAGATGAGGGAGTGTTTCGAGGTGTTCGGCGAAAGTGTTGCGGCGTTCTTGAGATCGAGCGCCGCCCGCGCGGCGCATCGCGGATGAATCCGCTCCTACATTTGTCGCAACGTGGCCATGCCTGATAGGCCATGGTTGTTAGCCTTGCGCGCTCGGCGCGATTTTTCGGTGGGCATTGCCGTCGCCTCACCTGTCTTGAGCCTTGCGCCAAGGCTGACAACCATGGCCTTCCAGGTTCGGTACGTTGCAACAGATGTAGGAGCGGATTCATCCGCGATGCGCCGCGCGGGCGGCGCTCGATCTCACAGGCGCTGCAAGGCAGTCGCCAATCCCCTGCACAACTCCGAATCAGCAGCCCTTCGCCACTTCCTGCGCCGAGACCGGCACATCGAAAACCTTGTCGAAACCCCACTGGAACACGAACGCATAGACGAAGAAGAACACGAACAACGCCAGGTTGGTCACCAGCGCCGCCCACAGGCCGATATCCAGCCAGTACGCCACCAGCGGCAGCAGGATCAGCACCAGCCCGCCCTCGAAACCCAAGGCATGCAGCAGGCGCCGCAGCAAGGTGCGGCTGCGCTGGTGCTGGCGCGCCTCCCAGCGCTCGAAGGCCCAGTTGTAGGCCATGTTCCAGCTCATCGCGATGCCCGACATGAGGATCGACAATACCGTCGACTGCGCCATGCCCGCGCCGAACGCCAGCTCCAGTACCGGCGCCACGCAGGCCACGGCGATGGCCTCGTAAAGGATGGCCTGGACGACCTTGCGCGCCTTGCCTTGCATGTTCAGCTCCCTGAAGAAAAGACCTGCAAAACTACAAGAAGAAAGCCGCAAGAAAAAGTCAGAAATACTTTATTGACTGACCGTTCAATCAAAAAAAACTAGCATAAACGTTTCCGCAACACCTATCCCTGGCGTTCGGCAAGCACCTTCTCGCCGCTACGACCCCCTCTGCGTGACTCTTCAGCAATGGCCTGCACCGCACTGTCCGGGGCACGCCGCGTATTGGACAACCCCGCGATCGGCTGCTTGTATCTATGACTGCAAGCGGCGACACGTCGTACAACTTCGTCCAGGGAATCGAACGAGGAACTACACGATGGCTTACACCGTGATGATGGTATTCGGTACCCGCCCCGAAGCGATCAAGATGGCCCCCCTGGCCCGCGTCCTGCGCGACTGGCCCGAGGTCGACCTGCAGATCTGCTCCACCGGCCAGCACCGCGAAATGCTCGAACAGGTCCTCACCGCCTTTGGCCTCGAGGTCGACCAGGACCTGCAGGTGATGACCCAGAACCAGACCCTCAACGGCCTGGCCCGTGACCTGCTGGACAAGCTCGACCAGACCTATGCACAGGTCAGGCCCGATATCGTCCTGGTCCACGGCGACACCACCACCAGCTTCATCGCCTCGCTGGCCGCCTTCCACCGCCACATTCCCATCGGCCATGTCGAGGCCGGCCTGCGCACCGGCAACCTGCAGCAGCCCTGGCCCGAAGAAGCCAACCGACGCTTGACCGGCGTGCTCGCCGACCTGCACTTCACCCCCACCCGCGACTCCGACGCCAACCTGATCCGCGAGGGGGTGCCGCCCGAGCACATCGAGGTCACCGGCAACACGGTGATCGACGCCCTGCTGTGGATGCGCGACAAGCTGAACAAGGACAACTGGCGCCCCGCCGCCGACTCCCCGCTCAATGTGCTGCGCGACGACCAGCGCATGGTGCTGATCACCGGCCACCGCCGGGAGAACTTCGGCAGCGGTTTCGAACGCATCTGCCTGGCCCTGGCCGAACTGGCCCTGCGTTACCCGGACGTGCAGTTCCTCTACCCGGTGCACCTCAACCCGCAGGTGCAGCACGCGGTGTACAGCGTGCTCTCGGGCCGCGACAACATCCACCTGGTCGCGCCCCAGGACTACCCGCACTTCGTCTGGCTGATGAATCGCGCCCACATCATCCTCACCGACTCCGGCGGCGTGCAGGAAGAGGCTCCCGCGCTGGGCAAGCCGGTGCTGGTGCTGCGCAAGGTCACCGAGCGCCCCGCGGTGCTCAAGGGCGGCACGGTCAAGCTGGTCGGCACCCTCACCGAGCGCATCGTCCAGGAGACCAGCCAACTGCTCGACGACCCGGTCGCCTATGAACGCATGGCCCAGGTCTACACCCCCTTCGGCGACGGCCACGCCAGCGAGCGCATCGCCGAACGCCTGAGCCGCTGGTTCGCCGAGCAATCCGCCGCACGGGACAACGCATGAGCCTGGCCTTCATCGATTTCCTCACCTACGTCCTGTTCGGCCTGAAGATCCTTGCCATCATCCTGGCGACACTGATGTTCCTGCTGGGCCTGGACGATCTGTTCATCGACCTGTGCTACTGGGGCCGCAAGCTGATCCGACGTTTCCGGATCTACGACAAGTTCGACAAGGCCGACGAAAAGCGCCTGTTCGAAGTGCCGGAAAAGCCCCTGGCGATCATGGTGCCGGCCTGGAACGAGGTCGGCGTGGTCGGCGAGATGGCGCGCCTGGCGGCCTCGACCATCGACTACGAGAACTACCAGATATTCGTCGGCACCTACCCCAACGACCCGCAGACCCAGGCCGACGTCGACGCCGTGTGCCTGCACTACCCCAACGTGCACAAGGTGGTCTGCGCCCGTCCCGGCCCCACCAGCAAGGCCGACTGCCTGAACAACATCATCGACGCCATCCTGCGTTTCCAGCAGGACGCGCGCATCGAGTTCGCCGGTTTCATCCTGCATGACGCCGAGGACGTCATCTCGCCCATGGAACTGCGCCTGTTCAACTACCTGCTGCCGAACAAGGACATGATCCAGATCCCGGTGTACCCCTACGCCCCGGAATGGAAGGGTTTCACCGCCGGCCACTACGTCGACGAGTTCGCCGAGAACCACGGCAAGGACGTCATCGTGCGCGAGGCGCTCACCGGCCAGGTGCCCAGCGCCGGGGTCGGCACCTGCTTCAGCCGCCGGGCGATCAGCGCGCTGCTGGAGGACGGCGACGGCATCGCCTTCGATGTGCAGAGCCTCACCGAAGACTACGACATCGGCTTCCGCCTCAAGCAGAAAGGCATGAAGTGCATCTTCGCCCGCTATTCCATCACCGACCCGGCGCTGGCCCTCAAGCAGCAGTGGCGCCCCGGCATGAGCCGCGAGTTCGCCCAGGTGATCTGCGTACGCGAGCATTTCCCCCGTGACTGGCAGCACGCCATCCGCCAGAAATCGCGGTGGATCGTCGGCATCGTGTTCCAGGGCACCAGCAACCTCGGCTGGAGCCGCAAGGGCGCGCTCAACTACTTCCTCTGGCGCGACCGCCGCGGGCTGTTCGCCTACTTGTTGAGCTTCCTGGTAAACCTGTTGCTGCTGGTGCTGCTGGCGATGTGGCTGGTCACGGTGATCGCGCCGGAGTCGTGGCGGTTCATGTCGATCCTCAGCGACAGCACGCTGCTCAGCACCTTGCTGTGGCTCAACGGCTTGCTGCTGTTCAACCGCCTGTTCCAGCGGTTCTGGTTCGTCACCCGCTACTACGGTGTCTTCGAAGGCCTGCTCTCGGCACCACGGATGATGTGGAGCAACTTCGTCAACTTCTTCGCCAACCTGCGCGCCCTGCGCCAGGTGATGGAGATGGGCGATTCGCGGCGGGTGGCCTGGGACAAGACCACCCACGAGTTTCCTGCCCTCGCCGCGCCGGCACGCACCCCGCTGGGCCATCGCCTGGTGGAGAAAGGCCTGATCAGCGAAGAACAGCTGGAGCAGGCCATCACCAGCCCGGTACGCCGACGTCTCGGCCGCGAGCTGCTGCTGCGCGGCTGGCTCACCAGCGAACAGCTGGTCGAGACCCTGGCCGAGCAACTGGACCTGCCCTGGGCACCGCTCAATCCGTTCAAGATCGCCCCGGCGCTGATAGCCAAGCTGCCGCGCAAGCTCGCCACCCACTACGGCGTGCTGCCGGTGGACGAAGACGGCGACACCCTGGTGCTGGCCAGCGAAAGCCCGGTCAGCCAGGTCTCGCTGGGGGTCATCAGCCGCCAGCTCAAGCGCCCGGTGCGTGCCCGCCTGGCACCGCAGGGGCGCGTGACCCTGGGCCTGCGCTATCACTACCCGAGCCCTTGGCAGAAACCCGAGACCCGCGAAATGCTCGAGGTACTCGAACGCCACCAGGACGATGCCGCGCTGCTGGAGAGGGTCGGTACCCACCAGGTGATGCTCGGTTCGCTGCTGCAAGTGCGCGGCATGGTGCCGGTGACCCTGTTCAACCAGGCCCTGATCGACTTCAACCCTGAGCAGCAGAGCCTGGGCGAACACCTGATCGCCCGCGGCATCATCACCGAGGAGGTGCTGCAGCAAGCCCTCGCCGAGCAGGCCAGCGAACAGCAGGCCGCCTACGACCTGACCCGGGAGGTGGCATGACGCCCCGTCTTTCCCTGACCATCGCCAGCCTGCTGCTGTGTTCTTCCGCCCTGGCCGCGCCGACCAAGCCGATGACCGACTTCCAGCGCTTCACCAGCTACCCGTTCATGGAGCGTGGCTACCGGGAGGCGCAGAAGGACAATTGGGCCGAGGTCGAGCGCCTGACCCGCCACGTGCTGGGGCGCGTGCCGAACAACAACGAGGCCCGCGCCCTGCTGGCCGAAGCCCTGGCCCATCAACGGCGGTACAAGGAAGCCCAGGCCATTGCCGAAGACCTCGACGACAATCCCGAACACGCCGATGCCCTGCTGGAACTGCGCCTGACCTGGATCGAACAGGACCCGCCGGCCGCAAGCCAGGTGGAGGCCTGGCTCGCCGACAGCCAGGGCCAGCAGCGCGTGCGCCTGTGGCAGGCCTACAGCGTCAGCCTGGCCAAGTTCGGCGGCGCGGCCAAGGCCCTGGAGTGGCTGAACCATCTGCCGGTACGCGACGATGGCATGGTGCTGCGCATGACCCGGGCCAACTTCGCCGAGCAGTTGCGCAACTGGGGAGAGACCATCGACCAGTTGCAACCGCTGGCCGACAAGGGCGAACTGCCGCCGCAGGACTGGCAGCGGCTGGCCAACGCCTACATCCAGCAGGTCGATGAAAAAGGCCTGAACAAGCTGCTGGCCAGCGCGCCGTCCCAGGAAGCGGCGACCCACGCCCGCCTGGCCATGGCCAACCGCGCCATCGCCATGGGCCACAACCAGCAGGCCGAGCGTTGGTTGCAGAGCCTGCCGGCCGATCAACTGCAACATCCCGAACAACGCCAGCAACTCTGGGAGCTGGCCCGCGAAGGTGACGACGCGGCGCTGGTGCGCCAGCTAAGCAACGAACTGCAGCGTCCGTGCCTGGAGACCGTCGACTGGCTGTCGCACAAGGACCTGAAGCTGGCACGCGAGCAGCTCGGTCAGTGCGAGGCCCACGACAATCCGCGCAGCTACGCCATCCTCAAGCAGCGCCTGTACGGCGAGCCCGCTCAACCGCCACAACCGCGCACGGCGGCGCAGTGGGAACAACGCTACCGCCAGACCGGCGACCTCGCGGCGCTGGAGCAAGCCACGTTCATGCTGCTCGAGCGTGGCCAGACCGAGCATGCCCGGCAGTTGCTGGAGAACGCCTACGACCGCCGCCAGGGCCGATTGACGCCCTCGCTGCTGCAACGCCTGGGCAATCTCTATGCGCGCAACGACGGCCCGCTGGACGGTCCACGCATGCTCGCCCTGGTGCCACGGGTCGATGCCGTCACCCGTGGCCAGCTACTGGGCCGCCTGGCCGAAGCCGGCCAGTGCGACGCCGTGCGCAAGGCCATCCCGGCCACCCCGGTCGAAGCCGGGCAGTATCGCGCCCTGGGGCGCTGCGCCATGCCTGATCAGCCAGGCGAAGCGGTGGTCTACTACCAGGCCGCCGAACGCCTGGGCGATAGCGCCAGTCGCCTGCCCCTGGCCTACGCCCTGGAAGCCTCCGGCGACTCCCAGGCGGCGCTGCCGATCTGGAACAGCCTGCCGGCCAGCGCCTGGACCGACAATGCGCGCCTGACCGCCGCCCGTGGCGCGCTGAACGCCGGTGACGCCGACGCCGCCCGCCGCCACTGGGATGCGGCGGCGCACCAGAGTGCCGACGACTGGGCGCTGGGCGCCGCCATTGCCCAGCGCCAGGGCGACGCCCAGCAGGCCCTGGCCTTCCAGCGCGAAGCGCTGCGCCATACCCCGCGCGCCGATCACTACTACGCTGCCGCCGGCACCGCCCAGCAGGCCGGCGACAGCGCCCAGAGCAGCGCCTGGCTGGCCGAGGCCGTGCGCCTGGCGCCGGACCAGCCGCGCTACCGCGCCGACTACGGCATGCGTCTGGCGGGCTCGGCGGACAAGCAGCAACGCCGCCAGTCCATACCCTACCTGGAGCGCGCCAGCCGCGACTTCCCCGAGGACTACCGCGTGGGCGAAACCCTGGCCCTGCGCTACGACGAGGTCGAGGACAGTGCCTCGGCCCGCCGCGAGCTGCGCCGGGTACTGGACGTGGAGCGCAACCTGGTCGACGGCGACGACGAATACGGCAGCCTGGAGGCGCGCAAGTACCGCCAGCGCCGCGCCCATGAAACCTTGTCGCGCCGCGACAGCATCACCCTGGCCAGCACCTGGTCGCCAGCCGGCACCTCGACCAACGACAAGTTCCTCGACGACGGCGCGCGCGCCGGCAGCTCACGCAGGGCGCAATCGCAGAACGTGCAACTGGCGATGTGGGACCACGCCCTGGGCGAGGAGCCCAGCCGCAACGGCAGCACCCTGTCGGTGTATGGACGCGTGCTGTTCGGTGGCCAGAGCCGCACCGACTACGCCCAGAGCATGGGCACCGGCGTCGGCCTGCGCTACAAGCCGCTCGGCCAGGCCAACCTCAACCTGTACGCCGAGCTTTATCACCAGCGCCAGATCGACAGCACGCACTACAGCGGCCTGAGCCTGGGCGAACTGCTCAGCCCGGCCAAGGTCGGCGGCAACTGGGGCGACCTGCGTCACAACGCCGAATCGAGCAACGACCTGCTGCTGCGCGCCACTGCTTCGTTCCTCGATCAGGGCAAGTACCGCAACGACTGGCGTATCGACGAGGACGACTGGGACGAGCGCTTCCTCTACCTCGACGCCGCCTGGTGGACCCGTGCCGGCGACCATGCCTGGCTGTCGCGCTTCCAGCAGGGCCATGCGTGGAAACTGCCCAGCCAGTCGCCGCAGACGATCATGCCCTACGGCTTCCTCGAGTTTTCCAGCCAGGACCCGAGCAACGACTGGCGCCAGGACGCCCGCGCCGGGGTCGGCGTGCGCTGGCAGTGGTGGTTCGACGACGACCGCTACAACGCCTATCGCGGCTCGCTGAAAGTGCGCGCCGAGTACCAGCAGGCACTGGGCGGCAACCTCTACGAACGCGGCAACGGCGTACTGCTGGGTGTGGAGATGAACTTCTGATGCGTAGTTTCCTGGCTCTCTGCCTGCTGATCCTGTGGCTACCCGCCCAGGCCGACCAGCGCCTGTTCTACCAGCCGCTCAACCGTGATGCCAACATCACCACCGCCCAGTGGCAACAACTGTGGCGCGCCACCAAGGCCGAGGGTGGCAAGACCCTGATCGTGCAGTGGAGCGCCTACGGCGACAGCGACTTCGGCGGCGCCAACGGCTGGCTTGCCGGCAGTCTGCGCGAGGCTCAGGCCCAGGGGTTGGAGCTGGTGCTGGGGCTGTACATGGATCCGGCCTACTACCAGCGGCTCGAACAGCTCGATAGCGAAGGCCTGAACAGTTACTTCAAGGCGCAGCTCGGTCGTTCCCTCACCCAGTATCAGCAGCTCAAGGCCAACTGGACGCTGCCGGTGTCCGGCTGGTACCTGCCGCTGGAGCTGGACGACCTGCACTTTCGCGATGCGGCCAGGCGCGATGCGCTCTACGCACAATTGCAGGCGTTCAACCGGCAACTGGACAAGCCCCTGCATATCAGCGCCTTCAGCGCCGGTCAGTTGTCGCCACGGATCAATGGCGCATGGCTGGATCAGCTGGCGAGCCTTGGCCTGCACGTGTGGTGGCAGGACGGCGCCGGCACCGGTCGCCTGGCGCCGCTGGTGCGCCAGGGTTATGAACAGGCCCTGCCCTGCCGGGTGGGTATCGTGCGCGAGGCGTTTCGCCAGGTCAGTCAGCCTGGGCAACCGTTCCGCGCGGAACCGGCGCAGCCGGCGCTTAGCGGAGGTTGCCACGCCGAGGCCGTGTTCGCCTTGCGCTATCGGCCTTGGGCAAAGAACATACTGTTGCGGGAATGATTGACCGTCGGAGGATCCGCGCTCTTGGACGAGAACAGCATGGCTGATGGATCAACTCACCTTTCACACTAAAAAGGGTTTGTACTGAAAGTCGCCGAGCGCAGATCAGGCAAGGCGAAAACAGACGAGGAACAGTCAAAGTCGCGCTCGACTTTACGGGTTGTAAATGAGCATTCCGAGCCTGTTTTCAACGCAGCATAGTCGTTGCGCAGGCACTTTTCGTAAAAGCCTAAAACTTCCTCTTTATCGAAGGTGTTAACAGAGGAAATCTACTCGCGTTACCCAAATCTGCTTTAGTGTGACGTTGAGGTCCCTTTGGCGTCGGACCGATTTCTGACTCAATCTGGAGGCTGGAGGATTGCCCTGGCGAAGCTGACCGTTTTCTGACACGGCCCTGCGGGGTGTCTGGCTGATACGCAGGCTGCTCGCTATCAATTATGTGCCGGCCAATATTTTCAGGAGATGACGCCCGTGCGTTTTGGGCTTGTTGAGAGTTAACATCCCTAACTCCCTGAACAGTACTTGCTACTATAGAGATAGCTGTTAGCCCCGACACGAACGTCCTGAGATGTGGCAAAGCTGGATTGTCAACCCCGACATCCAGTAAACCTTGGGCAAAATTACCAAAAACCCCTGCAACCTGCGAAGTTAACAAAGAAACTTGCAGCCATCTTGGAACGTTGACTCCCCGTCGACTCATTACATTCCAGACAACAGCTGGCCCCAATACACCAACAGTATTTACCAGATACGTGAAGACCGACTCAAGTGACGGTACGTCACTCATTATACTGCCATAAAAAGTTGCACCCCACTCTTCGAAACGACCACTTCGATCATGCCGACCTATCGGATTCCCGGTGACGTAAGCGTAGCTATTTATTCCTGCGCGACCAAACGGACTAAACCCGACATCCGGTGAATGAAAACGCATGATCACAGGATTGTAAACACGGTAGCCATTACCGAGGAAATACCAACCGAAATCAGACTCGCAGTACTGGCCAATGAACCCTGTTCGTGGCGCACTTTCCAACTCCTTCCTATGGCCATAAGGACTATACTGAATTTCCTTTCTGCCCATTCCAGACTGAGCGACAATGATACTCTGGGCATGATCACCGGCGAGGAGCTTTTTAGTCTGCATCATCAAGTCACCTAAAAGAGTTTTCACCTGCAGCATTAAAACCAATAACAGTCGAAACGGACTGCCTGATCGAACTCGCAAAAGACCAAACACCTTGAATACTCGACACGGATGTTTTTTGCATATCTTTAGCACGTTGCTCGATAAGTTCCAGACTCTGCGGAGACTGCGTATTCATCCATCTTGTGATACGGATTCTCACAGCATAAATTTCTCTGCTGACATTCTCCAGCGAATACATCATATCCACAATATCGCAGTAACTATTGTTACTTCCAGGCGCTGTACGCGACACACGCGTCTTCGACATCTCGGCTGCGTGATTCAAGTCATTGTTGACAGCCACCTGCAACTCGCCTTTTTTTTGAACAAGCCCTTCTGCCTTCTGATACAAGGTGCTCAAATAACTAGGTAGCGCTTCAATCGGAGCAGCGGTGACCACCTTCAGTACTTGCGCTACAGGAGCAGCGCCTTCCTCATAGATAGTGGCCAAACCCGGAGGCCGGCTGACCTTGCCACGCGTCCGGCCAGTACGGTCCTGCCAGTTCACCGGATCCAAACCACAGTAGGCATAAGCATTGATCCCGCCACGATCAAACGGACTCAACCGATCGGGTGAGTGAAACACCATCAGTTGCGGATTGTAGGCCCGATGACCGTTCCCTAGCAGGAACAGCCCATCTGCCTCTTTCCTCTGACCATTGAACGCCAATGAGGCATGCGCTGAGCCGTTGCGCCGCACCCTGTCAAAACCGTGCCCGAACGCAGCATAGGCATAATCGAGCTGCATACTCGCGGTATGGCAACGCACCACTGAGCCTTGAATATCGACGCCCAGCAACTTCACTTTGCCGTTGTTCGAAAGTCCGTTCGTCTCGATCATGCCGTACGTAGAAGGTGCTGGTGGTTTGACTGACTATGGGTCCGCTACCGACTCTTCACAACTGATAGAAATGACAGGTAATCGTCGAACCGTTGTCGGTCGGTGAAAAACGACTACCCTCAGCGATTGAGTCGCCGTGCGCTTGCCTGTGCAAACACCAACGATGGGTGCGCCCAGCATGGCCAGCCAGACCCAAGGATCGCCCCTGCAACCATGTACAAGACCCTCGAAGCCCACATCCGCCAACAGGTCGCCCCCGCCGCCCTGCGTGCCGAGTTCCGCCAGCACGAATTCGAGGCCATGCGCCGTTTCTGCCTGCTGATCTTCTGCATCGGCATTGCCATCTGGCTGGTCTTCGACCTGATCGTCAGCTACCTCGGCGGCCAGGGCTTCACCTGGCTGTCCGGGGTGTTCATCGCCTTGCTGTGCAGCCTCACCGTGGTCCTGGGTTTCACCCGCAGGAGCCAGCATTTCGACGTGCTCAACCTGCTGTTCGTGGCGGTGATCACCCTGGCCATGCGCCTGGTGATCGAGGGCATCCCCATCGCCCTGCGCCCGGTATGGCTGGTGCTCGGGGTCTCCACCGTGCTGTACACCGTGTCGGTGCTGCCGGTGCGGCGCTGGTCGTTCTTCTGCGCCATGGGCATCACCTGGGTCATGCTCAACCCCTTCTTCCACACCCGTATCGAAGCCCTGGAGCTCGAAGGCGCGATGCTGATCAGCTACGCGGTATGCCTAAGCGGCCTGGTGATCTACAGCTACCTGCGTATCCGCCAGGCCAAACTGCACAACTTCTACCTGACCAAGGTACTGCTGGAGCAGGCCTATATCGATGCGCTGACCGACATTCCCAACCGTCGCTCGTTCATGGCCAAGGCCGAGAAGCAGCTGCAACAGGCCGGCGAACAGTACCTGGCGATGATCGACATCGACAATTTCAAGCAGGTCAACGACCGCTTTGGCCATGACATCGGCGACGAAGTACTCAAGCGCGTGGCGGCGCACATAAAGGCAGCGATGATCGGCTACGAGATCGCCCGGTTGGGCGGCGAGGAGTTTGCGATCTTCTTCCAGGGGCTGGATGAAACAGGCGCCGAGCAGCAAGTTGCGAGGCTGTGCCAGCGCGTGCGCGAGGACCTCGGGGCACACCCGGTGACCATCAGTATCGGCCTGGCCCGGATCGATAGCGGCGATACCCTGAGCACGGCGCTGATCCGGGCGGACCAGGCACTGTACGAAGCCAAGCATACGGGCAAGGACCGCTTCGTCCGGTGGACTACCCGGCTGGCAAGCGAATCCTGAACTGCGCCCCACCCAACGCCGATTGCGCCACCGTCAGCGTGCCGCCCTGCCCTTCGATGGCCCGCCGGCTGATCGCCAAGCCCAAGCCGAAACCACCCGTGTTGCGGTCACGGCTGCGGTCCAGGCGGTAGAACGGCTGGAAGATCCGCTCACGTTCCTCGACCGGGATGCCGATGCCGTCGTCCTCGACTGTCACCAGACAGGCGCCATCCTCTTCCAGGCGCAGGCGCAGCAGCAGGCTTTCGTCGCAGTAGCGCATGGCGTTACGCACCAGGTTCTGTACCGCGCGGGCAGTCAGTCGCGGATCGAGGACGAAGCGTGGCAGGTCGGCGTCGCATTGCACCTCCCACTGGATGCCGCGATCATCGAGTTCTTCGGCGAAGCCACCGAGCACGCTGTCCACCAGCTCGAGCAACGACACCTCGACCCGCTCGCGGGCCTGGTCGGCGCTTTCCAGGCGGCTGTAGGACAGTAGCTCAAGCACCAGCTCGTCCAGCTCGCGCACATGGCCCACCAGCCCCAGCAGGCGTTTGCGGCTGGCCGGCGGCACCTCGTCGAACAGCAGCACCAAGCCGAAGTCCAGGCGTGTCAACGGTGTGCGCAGCTCGTGGGACACCGCGTTGAGCAGTTCACGCTGCTGGTTGACGTGGCGCTCCAGGTCGCTGGCCATGGTGTCGAACACCCCGGCCAGCTCGCCGATGTTCGAGCGCGGCGAGATATGCGTGCGCTCGGACATCTCGCCGCGCCCCAGGCGCCGGGCGGTGTCCTTCAGGCGCTCGAGGTCGCGCCAGTGCGGCCATACCCACAGCAGCAGGCAGCCAAGCATGGCCGCGCCGATCAGCACGGTCACGCCCCAGGACAACACGTTGATGTCCAGCGGATCGTCCGGCGAGTGCAGGCGCACCAGCCAGTCCTGGTCCAGCGGCGCCAGCGCCGTTTCGTAATAGCCCCAGTCGGCCATGCGCACCACATACAGGCCATGTTCGAGCCGGGCCTTTTCCTCGCTGCTCAGCTCGGCGTCGTCCATGCGCAGCAAGCGCACCTCCAACGGCTTGAACGCCGCGGCCAGTTCCTTTTCCACCGTCGGCCACTGCTCCCGCGGGGACTGCTGGAACTGGCGCACGATCAGGGTCTGCACGCCCTTGGCCTGGTCGAGGTTGTAGGCCATGAAGCGATCGTGAAACAAACCGACGATGGTGTCGGGAATCAGCGCGATAGCCCCGGCATAGGCGACGATGATCACCAGGTACAACCGCACCAGGATCTTCAGCATGGCGTATCAGTACTCCCACTCGACGCGGCTGAACAGGTAGCCCTTGCCCCACACGGTCTTGATCTTGCGCGCTTCACCTGCGCTGTCGTCGAAACGTCGGCGCAGCTTGGAGATGGCCACGTCCACCGAACGGTCGGTGCCGTTGAATTCGATACCGCGCAATTGCTGGAGGATGCGGTCACGGCTCATCACCTCGCCGGCGTTGCGCGCCAGCACCACCAGCAGGTTGTACTCGCCGCTGGACAGCTCCACTTCTTCGCCGCGCCAGGTGACCGTGCGCTCGGCCAGGTCGATGCACAGGCCGCCGATCTGGATCAGGTCGCAATCCAGGCGCGGCTCGTTGACGCTGCTGCGACGCAGCAACGTGCGCACCCTGGCCAGCAGCACGCGGGGCTCGCACGGCTTGGTGACGTAGTCGTCGGCGCCCATCTCCAGCCCCAGCACCTGGTCGTGGCTGTCGTCGCGGGCGGTCAGCATGAGGATCGGCAGGCTCTGCGTTTCCTGGCGCAGCAGGCGGCATACTTGCAGGCCGTCCAGGCCCGGCAGCATCAGGTCGAGGATCACCAGGTCCGGTTTCTGCCGGCGGAATTCGTCCAGCACATGGTCGCCGCGGGCAATCACCCGGACATGGAAATCGTTGCGTTGCAGGTAGCTGGCGATCAGTTCGGACAACGCGCTGTCGTCTTCGACCAGGAGAATGTTCGGCATAAGGGGATTTGACGAAAGATTGAAGTAAGGCAGGATATAGAATCCCGGGCGGGCCACCGCCGATTGTTCACACTTTTTCACACACGCCCAACACAGCTTAACAGCCGCCACCCGAACGGCTGCTTTAGCATACGCTGGATCAAACCTGGAAGATCCGTATGTCCACGCTCCGTGCTTTGCGCCTGCGCCCTCTGGCGCTGCTGGCGCTGATGACCCTTTCCCTGGCCGCTTGCAACGATGCCGCCGAGCAGGAAGAAAAGGCCCCGCCCTCTCAGGTCCGGGTCGAAACCCTTGCCGTGCAGCCGCTGGCCATCAGCACCGAACTCAGCGGCCGCATCCTTGCCCCCCGCACCGCCGAGGTGCGCGCCCGGGTGGCCGGGGTGGTGCTCAAGCGGGTGTACCGCGAAGGCAGCGACGTGAAACAGGGCGATGTGCTGTTCCTGATCGATCCGGCGCCGTTCAAGGCCGACTTCGACAGCGCCCGCGCCACCCTGGCCAAGGCCGAGGCGACGCTGTACCAGGCGCGCCTGCAGGAGCAACGCTACCGCGAACTGGTCGACGACAAGGCCGTCAGCCGCCAGGAGTACGACAACGCCCGCGCCGCCTTCCTCCAGGCCGACGCCGCGGTCGGCGAAGCCAAGGCGGCGCTGGAACGCGCGCGCCTGAACCTGGGCTACGCCACCGTCACCGCACCGATCTCCGGGCGCATCGGCCGCGCCCTGGTGACCGAGGGCGCGCTGGTCGGCCAGAGCGAGACCACGCCGCTGGCCATCATCCAGCAGTTGAACCCAATTCACGCCGACGTCACCCAGTCGACCCGCGAACTCAACGCCCTGCGCCGCTCGCTGCGTGCCGGCGAGCTGCAGCAGGTGGGCCGCGACCAGGTCAAGGCCACGCTGATCCAGGACGATGGCAGCGCCTACCCGCTGGCCGGCAAGCTGCTGTTCTCCGATATCAGCGTCGACCCAAGCACCAACCAGATCACCCTGCGCAGCGAGTTCCCCAACCCGGACCTCGACCTGCTGCCCGGCAGCTATGTGCGCGTGCGCCTGGACCAGGCCGTGCAGCCCCAGGGCATCAGCGTGCCGCAACGCGCCATCCTGCGCGACAGCGCCGGTGTGCCCAAGGTGCTGCTGGTCGACCACCAGGACCGCATCAGCGAACGCCAGGTGACCCTGGGCAGTGCCCAGGGCGACCGCTGGATCGTCATCGAGGGCCTGGCCCCGGGTGACCGCGTGGTGGTCGAGGGCCTGCAACACGTCAAGGCCGGCGACCAGGTGCAAGTCGACGAACAACCAGGCGCCACCGCAGTCGCCCAACACAACGGCCAATGAGGGCCTGATCCATGCCGCAGTTCTTCATCGACCGCCCGGTGTTCGCCTGGGTGGTGGCCTTGTTCATCCTCCTGGTCGGCGCCCTGGCCATCCCGCAGTTGCCGGTGGCCCAGTATCCCGACGTGGCCCCGCCGCAGGTGGAAATCTACGCCGTCTACCCCGGCGCCTCGGCGGCGACCATGGACGAGAGCGTGGTCAGCATCATCGAGCAGGAGCTCAACGGTGCCGACAACCTGCTCTATTTCGAATCCCAGAGCAGCCTGGGCAGCGCCACCATTACCGCCAGCTTCCAGCCCGGCACCAACCCGGACATGGCCCAGGTGGACGTGCAGAACCGCCTCAAGGTGATCGAGTCGCGCCTGCCGCGCCCGGTCACCCAGCAAGGCCTGCAGGTAGAGAAGGTGTCCACCGGTTTCCTGTTGCTGGCCACTCTCACCTCCGAGGACGGCAGCCTCGACGAGATCGCCCTGTCGGACATCCTCGCGCGCAACGTGATGAACGAGATCCGTCGCCTCAAGGGCGTCGGCAAGGCGCAGCTGTATGGCTCCGAACGGGCCATGCGCATCTGGATCGACCCGGCCAAGCTGGTCGGCTTCAACCTCACGCCCAACGACGTGGCCGAGGCCATCGCCGCGCAGAACGCCCAGGTCGCCCCCGGCAGCATCGGCGACCTGCCGAGCCGACCGACCCAGGAGATCACCGCCAACGTGGTGGTCAAGGGCCAGCTGAGCACCCCCGAGGAGTTCGCCGCCATCGTCCTGCGCGCCAACACCGATGGCTCCACGGTCACTGTCGGTGACGTGGCGCGGGTCGAGATCGGAGCCCAGGAATACCAGTACGGCACCCGCCTCAACGGCAAGGCCACCAGCGCCTTCAGCGTCAAGCTGTCGCCCGGCGCCAACGCCATGGAAACCGCCACCCTGGTCAAGCAGAAGCTCGACGAGCTGGCACGCTACTTCCCGGCCGGGGTGAAGTACGACATCCCCTACGACACCTCGCCCTTCGTCAAGGTCTCGATCAAGCAGGTGATCAACACCCTGCTCGAGGCCATGGTGCTGGTGTTCGCGGTGATGTTCCTGTTCCTGCAGAACTTCCGTTACACGCTCATTCCGACCCTGGTGGTGCCGGTGGCGCTGATGGGCACCTTCGCGGTGATGAACGTGCTGGGTTTCTCGGTCAACGTACTGACCCTGTTCGGCATGGTGCTGGCCATCGGTATCCTGGTGGACGACGCCATCGTCGTGGTGGAAAACGTCGAGCGGATCATGGCCGAGGAAGGCCTGCCGCCCAAGGAAGCCACGCGCAAGGCCATGGGCCAGATCAGCGGCGCCATCGTCGGCATCACCCTGGTGCTGGTGGCGGTATTCCTGCCGATGGCCTTCATGCAAGGTTCGGTGGGGGTGATCTACCAGCAGTTCTCGGTGTCGATGGCGGTGTCGATCCTGTTCTCGGCGTTCCTCGCCCTGAGCCTGACCCCGGCCCTGTGCGCCACCCTGCTCAAGCCGCTGGAGAAAGGCGAGCATCATGAGCGCAAGGGCTTCTTCGGCTGGTTCAACCGCCGCTTCGAAGGCATGAGCAACGGCTACCAGCGCTGGGTGACCCACGCCCTGGCCCGCAGCGGTCGCTACCTGCTGGTGTACGCCGCGCTGGTCGGCGTGCTGGTGTACGGCTTCAGCCAACTGCCCACCGCCTTCCTGCCCACCGAGGACCAGGGCTACACCATCACCGACATCCAGCTGCCGCCGGGCGCCAGCCAGGCACGCACCATCGAGGTCGGGCAACAGATCGAGGCGCACAACGCCGAAGAGCCCGGCGTGGCCAACACCACGCTGATCCTCGGCTTCAGCTTCTCCGGCAGCGGGCAGAACGCGGCGCTGGCCTTCACCACGCTCAAGGACTGGTCCGAGCGCGGTGGCGACGACAGCGCGCAGTCGATCGCCGAGCGCGCCACCCTGGCCTTCACCCAGCTCAAGGACGCCATCGCCTACGCGGTGCTGCCGCCGCCGGTGGACGGCCTGGGCGAGTCGACCGGTTTCGAGTTCCGCCTGCAGGACCGCGGCGGCATGGGCCACACCGGGCTGATGGAAGCTCGCGACCAACTGCTGGACGCGGCGCGCAAGAGCAAGGTGCTGGTCAACGTGCGCGAAGCATCGCTGGCGGAGAGCCCTCAGGTCGAGCTGGAAGTGGACCGCCGCCAGGCCAACGCCCTGGGCGTGTCGTTTGCCGATATCGGCGCGGTGCTCGACACCGCGGTGGGCTCGAACTACGTCAACGACTTCCCCAACCAGGGCCGCATGCAGCGGGTGGTGGTGCAGGCCGAAGGCGACCGGCGCAGCCAGGTCGAGGACCTGCTGAAGATCCACGTGCGCAACAGCAGCGGCAAGATGGTGCCGCTGGGCGCCTTCGTCAGTGCCCGCTGGCAGTCCGGCCCGGTGCAGCTGACCCGCTACAACGGCTACCCGGCGGTGTCGATTTCCGGCGAGCCGGCGGCCGGCTACAGCTCGGGCGAGGCCATGGCCGAGATCGAGCGCCTGGTGGCGCAGCTGCCGGCAGGTGCCGGCCTGGAGTGGACCGGCCTGTCGCTGCAGGAACGCCTGTCCGGCAGCCAGGCGCCACTGCTGATGGCACTGTCGCTGCTGGTGGTGTTCCTGTGCCTGGCCGCGCTGTACGAAAGCTGGTCGATCCCCACCGCGGTGCTGCTGGTGGTGCCACTGGGCGTGCTCGGCGCGGTGCTCGCGGTGACCCTGCGCGGCCTGCCCAACGACGTGTTCTTCAAGGTCGGCCTGATCACCCTGATCGGCCTGTCGGCGAAGAACGCCATCCTGATCATCGAGTTCGCCAAGGACCTGGTGGACCAGGGCGCCGATGCGGCGGACGCGGCGATCCAGGCCGCGCGTCTGCGCCTGCGCCCGATCGTGATGACTTCGCTGGCGTTCATCCTCGGCGTGGTGCCGCTGGCCATCGCCAGCGGCGCCAGCTCGGCCAGCCAGCAAGCCATCGGCACCGGGGTGATCGGCGGCATGCTCAGCGCCACCTTCGCCGTGGTGTTCGTGCCGGTGTTCTTCGTCGTGGTGATGCGCCTGGCCGGGCGCGGCAAGACCAAGGCGGCGCAGGTGGCCACCCACCAGGCCTGACTGGACAAGCCCTGCGGTAAATGGGAGGGTTCCCGGCATTGACTGCCCGGAACCCTTTTTCATGCCCGACGTTCTTCCCCCCTGCTCCATCCTCATTCTTGCCGGCGGCCGTGGCCAGCGCATGGGCGGGCGCGACAAGGGGCTGGTGCCCTGGCGCGGCGAGCCGTTGGTGGCGCATGTGCGACGCGCCGTGCGGGCATTGAGCGATGACCTGGTGATCTCCTGCAACCGCAACCAGGCAGCCTACGCGATCTACGCCGACCAGCTCGTCACCGACGCCGAAGCGGACTTTCCCGGTCCGCTGGCCGGCGTGATCAGCGGACTCAGGGCAGCCCGGCACGAGTGGGTGGTAGTGCTGGCCTGCGATGCGCCGCGCATCGACCGGGCGCTGGTCGAGGACCTGCTGCGCCTGGCCGTGGCGCATGACAGCGCGGCCATGGTGCGCCAGGGTGGGTATTGGCAGCCGATGTTCAGTGTGTTGCCCCGGCGCGTGTTGCCATTGCTGGAGCAAGCCTGGCAGGCGGGTGAGCGGAGTTTGCAGAAGGCCTTGCTGCAGGCGAACGTGCAGGGATTGGCATGTGCCGAGGACGATGCGCGGTTGAGCAACTTCAACAGTCCGGACCTGTTGCGCGATTAACGCTCGCCTGTTCGGACCCTTTCGCGGGGCAAAAAAAAGGCCCCAAGGCAGGGACACCTGGGGCCAAGCGGTTGGATTTCCCAACCAAAGGAGGCATTTCAACCTTGGGCCGGCCAGCCACCGCCCAAGGCACGGAACAGATCGACCAGTGCCAGCTGGCGCTGGGTGCTGGCCTGGATGAACGCTGCTTCGTTGACATAGCCGTTGCGCTGCGCGTCCAGGTAGCGCAGGTGGTTGTCCACCCCGCCCTCATAGCGCGCCTTGGCCAGCGCCACGGTCGCCCGGCTGGTGTCGGCCAGGGCACGCCGCGCGGCTTCCTCGCGGCGCAAGGTATCGGTGGCGGCCAGGGCGTCGGCCACTTCGCGGAAGGCGCTCTGGATCGTGCCTTCGTAAGCGGCCACCGCCGAATCCTTGCGTGCCTCGGCCAGGCTCAGGCCGGCCTTGTTGCGCCCGGCGTCGAACAGCGGCAGCGACAGTTGCGGCATGAACGTCCAGCTACGCGAGCCGCTGTCGAACAACCCGGACATCTGCGCGCTGGAGGTGCCGAAACTGCCGGTCAGGCTGATCCGCGGGAAGAACGCCGCCCGCGCCGCGCCGATATCGGCATTGCGCGCCCGCAGCCGGTGCTCGGCGGCGAGGATGTCCGGGCGGCGCTCGATCAGCGACGACGGCGCGCCTGGGGCGATGTCCTGCAGGACCATCGGCGCCTGCGCCCGCTCGGCAGGAATCGACTTGGCCGCCTCGGCGCTGCCCAGCAGCAGCACCAGGGCGTTGTAGGCCTGGCGCTGCTCGCGCACGATGCCTTCCAGCTCGGCCCGTGACTGCTCGACCAGCCCCAGCGCTTCCTGGTGGTCCAGCGCCGTGGCCGTGCCGGCGCCTCGTCGCTGGCCGACCAGGGCCAGCGAGTCCTCGCGGCTGGCCAGGGTCTGGCGAGTCAGCGTCAGGCGCCGTTCAGCACCGTCCAGGGTCAGGTAGGCCTGGCTAACTTCGGCGATCAGCGCGATGCGCGCGGCACGGCCGACTTCCTCGGTGGCCAGGTACTGCTCCAGCGCCGCATCGCTCAGGCTCTTGACCCGACCGAACAGGTCCACTTCGTACTCTGGCAGCGACAGCCCCACCTGGTAACTGCTGCTGACCCCTTCCCTGCCGCTGTTCGACAGGTCCGCCGGCAGGTGCTGGCGGTTACCGGAGGCACCGGCATTCAGGCCTGGTACCCGATCGGCCCGCTGGATACGGTATTGCGCTCGGGCCTGCTCGATGTCGAGCAGGGTCTGACGCAGGGAGCGGTTGTTGTCCAGTGCCGTGGTGACCAGTTGACGCAAGGCCGGATCGACGATGAACGCCTGCCAGTCCAGCTGCTCCACCGACTTGCCATGATGGCCGGCGGCATCGCCCCAGGCAGCCGCCACCGGCGCCTCCGGGCGCTGGTAGGTCGGTGCCAGGGAGCAGCCGACCAGGGTAACGGCCAGCGCGAACGGGAGTGCACATTTACCCATGACCATCACTTCGTCACCTCGACAGCGTGTTGCACAGGGGCCGGCTTGCGCTTGAGCAGCTTCAGCACCCAGACGAAACAGATCGGCACGAACACCACGCCCAGCAGGGTGGCGCTGAGCATGCCGCCAATCACCCCGGTACCGATGGCGCGCTGGCTGGCCGCGCCGGCGCCAGTGGCGATGGCCAGGGGCACCACGCCGAGGATGAAGGCCATGGAGGTCATCACGATCGGGCGGAAGCGCAGGCGTGCGGCTTCAATGGCGGCGTCGCTCAAGCTGTAGCCCTTCTCCCACAGTTCCTTGGCGAACTCGACGATCAGGATGGCGTTCTTCGCCGCCAGGCCAATGATGGTGATCAGGCCAACCTTGAAGTACACATCGTTGGGCATGCCGGTGAGCAATACCGCCCAGACCGCGCCCAAGGCGCCGATCGGCACGATCAGCATCACCGTCAGCGGGATCGCCCAGCTCTCGTACAGCGCCACCAGCAGCAGGAACACCACCAGGATGGCCAGGGCGAACAGGCCGGCGGCCTGGCCACTGGAGACCTTCTCCTGATAGGACAGGCCGGTCCAGGCATAGCCGATGCCGGGTTGCAGCTCGCCGACCAGGCGCTCCATCTCGGCCATCGCCTGGCCAGTGCTGTAGCCGGGTGCGGCGTCGCCGGCGATACGAATCGACGGGTAGCCGTTGTAGCGCACCAGTTGCACCGGCCCTTCCTCCCACTGAGTAGTGGCGAAGGCACTGAACGGCACTTGCTCGCCGCGGGCGTTAGGTGCATACAGGCGCAGCACGCTTTCCGGGGTCATGCGCTCGCCCTGCTCGGCCTGCACCACCACGCGCTGCTGGCGCCCGGCATTGGTGAAGTCATTGATCACCGCCGAACCGAAGGCGGTGGCCAGCGTGCTGTTGATCGACTCGAAGTTCACCCCCAGGGCGCGGGCCTTGTCGCGGTCGATCTTGACGCGCAACTGTGGTGCTTCTGCCAGGCCTTCCATCATCGCGTACAGGAACACCGGGTTACCGTTGGCGCGGGCCAGCAACTGGTCACGGGCCGCCAGCAACGCTTCACGCCCCAGGCCGCCACGGTCCATCAAGCGCAGGGCGAAACCGCCGGAGTTGCCCAGGCCGTCGATCGGCGGCGGCATGACCGCGGTGATGGCACCGTCGCCGTTGACCGCGAAGCGCTCGTTGGTCGCGACGATTTCGTCTGCCGCCGATTGGCCCTTGCCGCGTTGCGACCAGTCCTTGTAGGTCGGGAAGGCCAGCGCGGCATTCTCACCCTGGCCCGAGAAGCTGAAACCGGTCACCACGATCGAATTGGCCACTGCCTCGCGAGACATCAGGAACTGCTCGAGCGCTTCGGCGGTATGGTCGGTGCGCACCCGGCTGGCGCCAGGCGGCAGTTGCACGTCGACGATGCCGTAGCCGAGGTCCTCGGCGGGCACGAAGGCCTCCGGGACGCGCAGGTAGGAATAACCCAGCACCACCAGGATGCCGACATAGGCGAGCATCCAGCGCCCGGCACGGGCCACCAGTGCACTGTTCATCAGCGAATAGCGCTCGGTCACACGGGCGAAGCCGCGGTTGAAGGCACCGAAGAAACCGCCTTTCTCGTGGTGCCCATGGGCCACAGGTTTGAGCAGCGTGGCACACAACGCCGGGGTGAAGGTCAGGGCCAGGAAGCCGGAGAACAGGATCGATACAGCCAGCGACACCGAGAACTGCTGGTAGATCACCCCCACCGAACCGGACATGAACGCCAACGGCAGGAACACCGCCGCCAGCACCATGGTGATACCAATGATCGCCCCGGAAACCTGCCCCATCGCCTTGATGGTCGCTTCCGCCGGCGACAGCCCTTCCTCGGCCATCAAGCGCTCGACGTTCTCCACCACGACGATGGCGTCGTCCACCAGGATACCGATGGCCAGCACCATGCCGAACATGGTCATCATGTTCACCGAGAAACCCAGCAGCTTCATGACCATCAGCGTGCCCAGCAGGCACACCGGCACCACGATCGACGGGATCAGGGTGTAGCGCACGTTCTGCAGGAACAGGAACATCACCAGGAACACCAGCACCATGGCTTCGATCAGGGTGTGGATCACCTTCTCGATGGCCACGTCGACGAAGCGCGAGGTGTCGTAGGGTACCGAGTATTCGACGCCCTCCGGGAAGAACTGCGACAGCTCGGTCAGGCGTTCCTTGACCAGGGTCGCGGTTTCGATGGCGTTGGCGCCCGGTGCCAGCTGCACCGCGGCGACCACGGCGGGCTTGCCGTCCAGGCGTGCCGAGAGGTTGTAGTTCTCGCTGCCGATGGCCAGGCGCGCGACATCGCCAAGGCGCACGCTGGAGCCGTCCGGGTTGGCGCGCAGGACGATGCCGGCGAAGGCCTCGGGGGTTTCCAGGGTGCCCTGCACGGCCAGGGTCGCGGTCAGTTCCTGCTCGCTGGCGCCAGGCGTGCTGCCGAAACTGCCGGCGGGTACCTGGACGTTCTGGCCGCGGATGGCGTTGCCGATGTCGTCGATGGACAGGCCGTAGCCCACCAGCTTCTGCGGATCGACCCAGACCCGCATCGCCGCCTCGGAGGCGAAGAACTGCAGCTTGCCCACGCCGGTGACGCGCAGCAGCTCGTTGTTGATGTTGCGCGCGGCATAGTCGGCCAGGCTGGTGACGTCGTCACGGCCACCGGTGGCACTGGTCAGGGCGTACATCAGCAGGAAGCCGGAACTGGCCTGCTCGACCTTCAGGCCTTGGGTCAGCACCGCCTGGGGCATGCGTGCCTCGGCCTTCTTCAGGCGGTTCTGCACGTCGACCTGGGCCATGTCCGGGTCAGTGCCGGGCTGGAACGTCACCATCACCTCGGCCACGCCGTTGGAGTTGTTGGTGGACTCGTAGTACAGCAGGCCCTTGGCGCCGTTGAGCGACTCCTCGATGATGCTGGTCACCGACTCGACCATCACCTTGGCGGACGCGCCCGGGTAGACGGCATTGATGGAAATCTGTGGCGGCGCCACGCTGGGATACTGGGCCACCGGCAACGCCGGGATCACCAGCAAACCGGCCAGGGATATGAACAGCGCCACGACCCAGGCGAAGTTCGGCCGATTGATGAAGAACTTGGACATCTCGCTTCCCTCGCCTTAGTGTGCCGCGGCCTGTTGCGCCTGGGCCGGCTGCACCGGCATGCCCGGGGCAAGACCGGCCGGGCCGCCGACGATGACCTGGTCACCGGCGCGCAGGCCCTCGGTGATCTGCCAGCGCGAGCCGTGCATCCCGCCGGTGCGCACGCTGCGTGCCTCGGCCAGGTTGCCGGTGCCGACCACCAGTACCCGCGCCGCGCCATCGCTGCCGCGCTGCACCGCGCGCTGCGGCACCAGGATGGCCTGCTGGTCGGTACCCTGCGGGGTGCGCACGCGCACGTACATGCCCGGCAGCAGGATGCCGTCGGCATTGTCGAAACGACCGCGCAAGGTGACCTGGCCGGTGCCACGGTCGACCGCCACGTCGGTGAACATCAGCGCGCCCTGGCGCTGGTAGTCGGTGCCTTCCACCTGGGCGGTCAGCGCCTTGTCGTCGCCAGCGCCGAGCGCGCCGTCCTTGAGGGCCTGACGCAGACGCAGGGCTTCGGCGGCGGACTGGGTGAAGTCGACGTAGATCGGATCGAGCTGCTGGATGCGCGCCATCAAGGTGGCGTCGCCCTGCCCGACCAGGGCGCCTTCGGTGGCCAGGGCGCGGCCGATGCGGCCGGAGATCGGCGCGGTGACCGTGGCATAGCCCAGGTTCAGGCGCGCGGTCTGCACGTCGGCCTGGGCCGAGCGCACGGCCGCCTGGGCGCTGCGCAGCTCGGCGCTGGCGGTGTCGAAGTCCTGCTGGCTGACCGCCTCGATCTTGACCAGCGGCTCATAGCGCTTGACCCGTGCCTGGGCCTCCTGCTGTACCGCCTGGGCCCGCGCAAGGTCGGCCTCGACACGCGCCAGGGCGGCCTTGAACGGTGCCGGGTCGATCTGGAACAGCACATCGCCGGCCTTGACGTCGGCGCCTTCCTCGAAACGTTTGTGCAGGACGATGCCGGCCACCCGGGCACGCACCTCGGCCACCCGCATCGGTTCGACCCGGCCCGGCAGGGTCGAGGCCAGGGCCAGCTGTTCGCTGGCCAGCGTCACGGTCTCCACCGGAAATGCCGTTTCAGTCGCGGCCTGCTGTTCTTCAGCCGCTCCGCAGCCGGCCAGTGCTACCGCCACTGCCAGCCAGCTGACCATCCCTATTGCACGCAAATTGCTCATGAACTCACCCGAGCCGTTAACTAAAATTGGCGCGAATGGTACTTACACATTCGATTTGAGTCAATTTAGTCTCATTTGAAGTTTTTTTTGAAATGTTGTAATCACCCTTCCGGTCGTCGGCTGAGCGCAGCCTGGCCCCATGGCAGGCGTCAAATGAACACAACCAGCTGAGGAGATCCCCATGACCTTCCATGCCGTGGCCAGCCTCGACCAGCTTGATGAACACCGGCCCATGCGCGTCCAGGCCGGCACCGAGGACATCGTCCTGGTACGCCAGGGCGAGCGGGTGCGTGCCTACCAGGCCAACTGCCCGCATGAGGGCGCGCCACTGGAGCAAGGCGCGGTCTGTGGTGGGTTGCTGATCTGCCCCTGGCACAAGGCCGCCTTCGCCGTGGACGAGGGCGCGGTGTGCGAGCCCCCGGCGCTGGCCGGTCTGCGTCGGTATGCCGTGCAGGTCAGGGACGGCCAGGTATGGGTGGACGAGCAGCCACTGCCCGAGGCTGAAGCGCCCCGCCACAGCGACGCGCGCACCTTCGTCGTGGTGGGTGCCGGCGCCGCCGGGGCAGCCGCCATCGCCACCTTGCTCGACCATGGCTTTGCCGGCCGCCTGTTGTGGGTCGACCAGGAACAGCCGAACGCCTACGATCGCACCGCCCTCAGCAAATTCGTCATCGCCGGGCAGATGCCGGTGGACGAAGTAGCCTCACTGCTCGCGCCAGTCGACCTGCACCGAGGCCAGCTGCAGCGCATTCACGGCAAGGTACGCGCGCTGGATGCCGGCAAGCGCGTGATCAGCCTGGCCGACGGCCAGCAGTTGAAGTACGACGCCGCCCTGCTGGCCACCGGCGGCAAGCCCAACCGCCCCCAGCTCCCCGGCGTGCAACTGCCCGGTATCTGCGTACTGCGCTCGCGCACCGATGCCGCGCAGTTGCTCGACCTGGCCGAGCCGGGCCAGCCGGTGGTGATCGTCGGCGACGGTTTCATCGGCCTGGAGGCCGCCAGCGCCCTGCGCAAGTACGGCCTGCAGGTGCATGTGGTCACTCGCCACGCCATCCCGCTGGCCCGGCAGTTGGGCGAGCGCATCGGCCAGACCCTGCGCGAGCTGCATGAGCGCAAGGGTGTGCAGTTCCACGGGCCGACCGAGGTGATCGGCTTCGACGGCCACGAGCGCGTCGAGGCCGTGCTGCTGGCCAATGGCGAGCGCCTGGAGACCGCGCTGGTGCTGTTGGGCACCGGCGTCACCCCGGCCACCCGTTTCGTCCAGGGCCTGCCCCTGGCCGAAGACCATTCGCTCACGGTGGATGCGCACCTGCAGGCCGCCGACGGCCTGTGGGCGGCCGGCGATATCGCCACCTTCCCCCTGGCCGGCCGCCCGGTGCGCATCGAGCATTGGCGCCTGGCCCAGCAGCACGGCGTGATCGCCGCCGCCAACATGCTCGGCGAGCGGCGCCGCTACGACGACGTGCCGTTCTTCTGGACCTACCAGCACGGGCGCACCTACGAAGTGCTCGGGCACGCCAGCGGCTGGAACCGTATCGAGTACGTCGGCTCGCCGGAACAGGGCGACTTCATCGCCCTGCAGTGCCTGGACGACCAGGTCGAGGCGGTGATCGCCAAGGGCTGTTCACGGGCCATGGCCGTGCTGTCGCAGCGCATGAAGCGGCCGCTGTCGAGCCGCGAGGCGCGTGCGCTGATCGATGCCTGGCCAGAGGGATGAGCCATTCGCCAGCGCCTGGAAACGGCGCCTGGCCGGCGCTTTCAAAGCAGGGCGGAACTGTGTAAAAGAGGGGAACCCCTCTCAGGATGTCAGAAAAGGATTATCTGCAATGATCTACCGCCCCCTTGGCCACTCCGGCCTGCAAGTCTCGGCCCTGACGCTCGGCAGCATGATGTTCGGTGAACAGACCAGCACCGAAGACTCGCTGCGCATCATCGACAAGGCCTGGGACCAGGGCATCAACTTCGTCGACACCGCCGATGTCTACAATGCCGGCCGCTCCGAGGAAATCGTCGGCGAGGCAGTGGCGCGCAACCGTCACGAGTGGATCATCGCCTCCAAGGCCGGCTATGGCCCGGTCGATGGCCTGCCGAACCGCAGCGGCCTGTCGCGCAAACACCTGTTCAATGCCATCGAGGCCACCCTCACGCGCATGGGCACCGACTACCTGGACATCTACTACCTGCACCGCGAGGACCATTCGGTACCGCTGGAAGAAACCGTGCGCGCCATCGGCGACCTGCTGGCGCAAGGCAAGATCCGCTACTGGGGCGTGTCCAACTTCCGCGGCTGGCGCATCGCCGAGATCTGCAACGTGGCGCAAAGGCTCGGCGTGGCCAAGCCGGTGGTCAGCCAGCCGTTGTACAACATCGTCAACCGCCAGGCCGAGCCCGAGCAACTCACCGCCGCCGCCTACCATGGCCTGGGCGTGGTGCCGTTCAGCCCGCTGGCCCGTGGCGTGCTCAGCGGCAAGTACGCGCCAGGCTCCACCCCCGACGAAGGCAGCCGTGCCGGCCGCCAGGACAAGCGCATCATGGAAGTGGAATGGCGCCAGGAATCGCTGGCCATCGCCCAGAAGATCCATGCCTATACCGAGGCCAAGGGCGTGGGCATCGTCGAATTCGCCATCGCCTGGGTGCTCAACAACCGCCTGGTCAGCTCGGCCATCGTCGGGCCGCGCACCGAGGCGCAGTGGGACACCTATGCCGGTGCGCTGGAGGTCAAGGTCACGGCGGAGGACGAGGCCTTCATCGATTCGCTGGTGACGCCCGGCCATGCCTCGACCCCGGGCTTCAACGATGTCGCCCACTTCGTCAGCGGGCGCCTGGCGCGCTGACACCTGCTCCAGGGCGTGGAGTGAGGCGTGGGAGCGGGCTTGCCCCGCGATGAAGGTTGCGCAATGCCCGGCACCCGCTACGCGGGTGTTCGCGGGGCAACCCGCTCCCACGTTGTCCCCTGCAGATCGACAGTTCATGTGTCCGCAAGCCCAATGGCGGTCCGCGCCGATTACTGGCATTGTGTGCCTTTCCCAGCGCAAAGGACGCGCTCCATGGCCCTGCACCTCTGGTTGACCTTCTCCTTCGCCTACCTGCTCACCTCGCTGCTCCCCGGCCCGAATGTCCTGCTCACCGTGCGCAATGCCTTGCGCTATGGCCCGTCCGGCATGGGCATGACCCTGTTCGGCAACCTCACCGCGCAACTGCTGACGATCACCGCCGTGGCCATGGGCGTGGGCGCCCTGCTGATCTCGTTGCCCACGGCGTTCCTGGCGCTGAAGCTGGCCGGCGCCGCTTACCTGATCTACCTCGGCCTGCGCCAGTTGCTGGGTAAAGGCGCCACCACCACGTCGACGGCGCAGGTGGCCGCGACGCCGCCCCAGACGCAATGGCGGATCGCCGTGGAAGCCTTCCTGGTCTCGGCGAGCAACCCCAAGACCCTGGTATTTTTCTGCGCCTTCCTGCCGCAGTTCCTAGAGCCTGGGCGGCCGATCTTCGGCCAGTTCGCGGCCATGTACCTGAGCGGCTCGCTGATCGTCTGCCTGGTGCACTCCTTCTACTGCTTCACCGCCTGGCGCTTCGGCCTGCGCCTGAAGGCTTCGCCCCTGGCGGCCTGGTTCAAGCGCGCCAGCGGCGCGCTGTTCATCGGCCTGGGCGTGCGTCTACTCAACACCCGGGCGGTATAGGCCTCACTCGCTCGCCAGCATGGCCAGGGTGGCGATCATCGCCAGCACGGCGAACCCACACGCCACGTAGCCCAGGGCGCCCAGGCCCAGGACCTGGATCGCCGCGCCGCCCAACGCCGCACCGGCGGCGATACCGGCATTGGCCGCCGACACGTTCAAGGTCCCGGCCAGAGCCTGGGCCTTGGCGCCGGCCTGCATAACCCGCACCTGACATACCGGGAACAGCGCCGTGTAGGCGATGCCCCACAGCACCAGCGCGCCTCCCAGCAGCCATGCAGTGCCGAGCAACGGGGTGACCGCGCCCATGCCCAGCGCCAGCATCGCCAATAGCAGCAGGGTCGCCCGCAACGGGCTGCGATCGATGATGCGCCCGGCCAGGCCATTGCCGAGCATGCCGACCACGCCAAAGCCCATCAGCCACCAGCCCACTTCGCCGGCCGGCACGGCGGCCAGCTGTTCAAGCGTCTCGGCCAGGTAGGTGTAGGCAGTGAACATGGCGGTGAATACCAGCGCCGAGAGCAGCACATGGGCGATGAAACGGCGGTCCTTGAGGATCACCGTCTGCCGCTCCCCCGGCGCACGGGCGGGTGCCGCCGGCACAGTCGGCAGCCACGCCCACATCAACAGCGCCACCAGCAGGCACAGCCCGGCGAGCAGCGCGAAACTGCCACGCCAGCCGACCAGCCCGGCGGCCAGCGTGCCCAATGGAATGCCGAAGACAAATGCCGCGGTGATGCCCAGGTACACCCGTGACACCGCCCAGCCCTCGCGCCCCGCCCCGGCCAATTGCCCGGCGCTTTCGCTGGCGGTGCCCCAATACACCGGCAAGGCCAGCGCGGCGATAAAGCGTGCCAATGCCAGCACCCAGATGTTCGGCGCCAGCGCCGACAGCGCGTTGGACGCGGCGAACACCAGCAGGATGGCGATGAACAGCCCCTTGCGCGGCATTGCCGACAGCCAGGCGGTAAGCGGCGGCCCGAACAACATCACGGTCACGGCGAAAAGCGTGACCAACTGGCCCGCGCCCGCGACCGACAGGCCAAGGTCGCGGGCCAGCGCCGGCAGCAGGCCGAGAATCAGAAATTCGGTGGTCAGTACCGCGAAGCCGCCAATGGCGAACAGGCCGATGGACAACCCCGTACGCGGCGCTAGGCGCGTGAGGGTGGCGTGGGTCAGGCTGGAAGTGGACATCGGCTGCGATCCTGGTTGAATGGCAGGCCAGCTTAATCTGGAAATACGTTCCGATTACTGGTAGTTATTCCTTTATCAAGTGAATGAAATTCAGTAATAAAAGGCCTCGCCATGTCTGCCTCAGAACGCCTCAAGGACATCGACTTCTTCGTCAGCGTGGCCAACGCTGGCAGCTTCATCGCCGCCGCCGAACGCATGAACCTCACCAGTTCCGCCGTGAGCAAGGGCGTCGCGCGCCTGGAGAAACGCCTGCAGGTGCGCCTGTTCGAGCGCACCACCCGGCGCCTGGCCCTGACCGACAGCGGCGCCGACTACTACCGCGCGTGCACCCGCGTGCTGGCGGACATCGAGGAGGCCGAGCTGGCCCTCAACGACGAACACCAGACGCCCTGCGGCAAGCTGCGCATCGACCTGCCAGCCACCTTCGGCCGTCTGCACGGGCTCCCCGCGGTACTGGACTTCGCTGCGCGGCATCCACGGCTGCAACCGCACATCACCCTCTCCGATCGCTTCGTCGACCTGGTCGAGGACGCCATCGACATCGTCGTGCGCATCGGTGGACCACAAACCTGGCAGCCAGGCATCGAGCACCGTTACCTGGGCAGCCAGCGCCTGGTGTTCTGCGCCGCCCCCGCCTACCTGGCCCGCCACGGCACGCCCCACGACCTGCAGCAACTGCAGGCCCAGGGCTGCGTGCTCTATGCCTGCGCAGACGGCAGCACGCCGGCCCTGCACTTTGCCGGCGCCCGCCCGGGCCTGACGCAGCTGCGCGGCATGCCCGGGCGCCTGGCCATCGGCGATGCCGAAGGGCAAGCACTTGCCGTCAGCGCCGGGCACGGCATCGCCCAGTTGCCGACCTGGCTGGTGCAGCGTCAGCTCGATGAAGGGACGCTGCAGCAGGTACTGCCGGCGTATGCGATGGAGGGATTGCCGATCAATCTGGCCTGGCGCCGCAACCGCGGACACCTGCCCAAGGTGAGCGCGATGGTCCAGGCCCTGGCCGAACGCCTGGGGCCGCTGATTCAGGGCTGACCCAGGTCAAGCGCCACTGCCGATACTCACAGGAAGGTAAATACCTGCCCCGCCGCCAACCGCGACTTGCTCAACCCGGCGTTGAAATCCTCCTCGCTGCGATAGCCCAGGCTGAGCAGCACCACGCTGGTGTAGCCCTGCTCGCGCAGGCCCAGTTCGGCGTCCAGGGCCTTGGCGTCGAAACCTTCGATCGGCGTGGCATCCAGGCCGTGGGCGGCGGCGCCCAGCAGCGCGGTGCCCAGGGCCAGGTAGACCTGCTTCTCCATCCAGTGCTGCAAGTCCTTGAAGTCATGGCGGTGCAGGTCGACATAACCGCGGCGGGTCTGGTCCTGGACTTCGCGGGCCTGCTCGTTGCGGAAGCGGCCATCGGCGGCTTCCTGCCCCAGCACCGCCTGCAAGTGGGCTTCGGTCATGTTGGTACGGGCAGCGAACACGATCACATGGGAGGCATCGCGCAGCTTCGGGCTGTTGTAGGCGAATCGCGCATCGGTGGCCTTGGCCAGGCGCGCCTTGCCTTCGGCGCTGTCGGCCACGACGAAGTGCCAGGGCTGCGAATTGACCGAGGACGGGCTGTGGCGCAACTGCTCGAGCAACGCGTCGATGGTGGCCTGGGGGATTTTGCGGCTGGCGTCGTAGGCCTTGGTGGTGTAACGGCGTTTGGCGAGGGCAACGGTGTCCATCTAGGGCAATTCCTCAAGGGTTCGTGAATGAATGGCATCTTATCTTCCCGACCGCAAAGAAAAACCAGCACAATGCAGCAACACTTTCATCCCTGGAGTGAAAATGCTGCGCATCAACGACCTCGAACTGTTCGCCCGTGCCAGCGCCCTGGGTAGCTTCACCGCCGCGGCCCACGAGGCCGACCTGCTGCCCGGCCAGGTGGCCGCGGCGATCAAGCGCCTGGAACGCGAGCTCGATGTGCGCCTGTTCGCCCGCACCACCCGCAGCCTGCGCCTGACCGCCGAAGGCGAGCTGTACCTGCCCACCGCCCAGCGCGTGATCGATGCCCTGCGCCAGGGCCGCGAGGACCTGCATGGCAGCCACAGCTGCCTGCGCGGCGTGTTGCAGGTGGCGGCGCCTTCGGACATGGGCCGCAACCTGCTGCGGCCCTGGCTCAGTGCATTTCGCCGCGAGCACCCGGGGCTGGGCCTGCGCTTCTTCCTCTCCGACCAGTTGGCCGACCTGTACCGCGATCCGGTGGATGTCGCCATCCGCTACGGCCAGAACGAGGACGCCAACTACATCGCCCTGCCCCTGGCGCCGTGGAATCGCCGGGTGCTGGCGGCCTCTCCGGACTACCTGGCGCGCCATGGCCGCCCGCTGACCCCCGAGGACCTGCAGCAACACGACTGCCTGCTGTACCTGCAGCAAAGCCGGGTGTACGACAAATGGCGCCTGGGCAACCGCACCGTGCAGGTGCGCGGGCCGCTGTTCAGTGACGATGCCGACGTGGTGCGGCGCTGGGCGCTGGAAGGCGAAGGCATCGTCTACAAGTCGTGGCTGGATGTCAGCGCCGATGTCGCCGCTGGCGCGCTGGAGCTGCTGCTGCCCGAATACCCCGGCGAGCTGACCCCGGTGACCCTGGTGTGCCCGCACCGCAAGCAGCTCACCCCCGCCGTGGCCCAGTTGCACCTGTGGCTGCGCGAGCGTTTCGCCGCGCTGCGCCCGGACGACATGTTGCAGCCGTTGTCGCCGGGCGTATAGTGCATCCACCCCCGACCGCAAGGAGCTGTCATTCATGCCGAGCCTGGAATTTCTCGTCACCGCGCTGATCATCGTGCTGATCCCCGGCAGCGGGGTCATCCTCACCGTATCGAGCGCCCTG
The DNA here is from genome assembly GCF_001007005.1 of Pseudomonas sp. CCOS 191. NCBI lineage: Bacteria > Pseudomonadati > Pseudomonadota > Gammaproteobacteria > Pseudomonadales > Pseudomonadaceae > Pseudomonas > Pseudomonas sp. CCOS 191. Next base: position 2,324,763 of record NZ_LN847264.1, on the reverse strand, counting down.
GTGGCCGGGCGACGCGCCTGCCTGTGGACCGCCACCGGCTGCACCCTGGGCATAGTCCCGCACCTGCTGGCCTCGGTGCTGGGGCTCTCGGCGCTGCTGCACACCAGCGCCCTGGCCTTCCAGGGCCTCAAGTTCGCCGGCGTCGCCTACCTGCTGTACCTGGCCTATGCCACCTGGCGCGACCGTGCGGCCTTCGCCGTGGACGCGCACGCCACCCCCGCCGCCGCCAGCCAACTGGTGATCAAAGCCTGCCTGCTGAATATCCTCAACCCCAAGCTGACGCTGTTCTTCCTCGCCTTCCTGCCGCAGTTCATCGTCCCGCAGGCCGGCTCCGCGACCGTGCAGATGCTCAGCCTCAGCGCGGTGTTCATGGCCATGACCTTCGTCGTCTTCGTCCTCTATGGCCTGCTCGCCCACCTGTTCCGCCGCGCCGTGATCGACTCACCGAAGGTGCAGGCCTGGTTGCGCCGCGGCTTCGCCGCCTCATTCGCCGGGCTTGGCCTCAACCTGGCACTGGCGCAGCGCTGAAGGCTGCACAATCGTTCTAAACGCCCGGGCCGTTTGTGCGTTAAGGTCATCCATCGACCACCCACACGGCCCGCCTCCATGAGCAACTGGATCGACCTCAGACAGGACGCCGACACCGGCATCGAGTCGGTCCGCGCCCATTTCACCGGCCACGCCTACGACCCGCACTGGCACGACAGCTTCCTGGTCGGGGTGACCGAACAGGGCGTGCAGCAGTTCAACTGCCGCCGCGAACGCCATTGCAGCACGCCCGGCCAGGTGTTTGTGCTCGAGCCTGGCGACCTGCATGACGGCCATGCGCCGACCGTGGAAGGCTTCACCTATTCGACCCTGTACCTGGACACCAACTGGCTGGAAACCGAACTGCGCGCCCTGTTCGAGCCCGCCCCCTCAGGCGCCCTGCCCAGCTTCGGCACCCTGCTGCACCAGGATCCGCGCCTGGCCGGCGCCACCGCCCGGGCCTTCGAGACGGTGCACTACAGCGACCTGCGCATCGTCCGCCAGACCGCCCTGGACGATCTGCTGAGCTGTCTCACCGGGCACCTGCACTGGCGCAAACGCCTGGACCCCGATCCACGCCTGCCGCTGTGCGCCCAGGTCGCCCGCGACTATCTGCATGCGCACCTGGACCAGGACATCGGCCTGGCCGAGCTGGCACAGGTCTGCGGCGTCGACCGCTTCCGCCTGACCCGGGCGTTCAAGGCAGCCTTCGGCCTGGCGCCGCATGCCTACCTGATCCAGCTGCGCCTGGCCCGCGCGCGGCGGCTGCTGGCCCTGGGCGAAACGCCGGCCAGCGTCGCCACCGCCCTGGGCTTTGCCGACCAGAGCCACCTGGGCCGCTGGTTCCGCCGCGCCTACCGGCTGACCCCGGCGGACTACCGCAAGCGCTGCTCAAACCTTCCAGACTGAAGCCGCGCTGGCGGCGACCATGGTGCTTCGATCACACGGAGCCATGACCATGTCGCACTCGCTGTTGCCCTTCATCCTGTTTGCCCTGGCCGCCAGCATCAGCCCCGGGCCGACCAACCTGTTGATCCTCGCCCACGGTGCCCGGCGCGGCTTGCGCGCCAGCCTGGCACCGATCATGGCGGCCTGCTGCGCGGCAGCGGCGGTGGTGTGGCTGGTGGGAACGGGGCTCGGCGCGTTGCTGCTGCGCTATCCCCTGGCGCAAATGGCCATGAGCTGGGCCGGCGCCCTGTGGCTCAGCTGGCTGGCCTGGAAGATGCTGCGCAGTGCCAGTGCACCCTTGCTGGCGGGCAGCGACGGTGGCCTTGGCCCTCTGAGCGCGGCGACCCTGCAGGTGATCAACCCCAAGGTTTGGGTGACGGCGGTGGCGATGGTCGGCCTGTTCGCCACCCCGGCACTGCCGATGGGCTGGCTGGCCCTGGTGTTCCTGCTGGTCGCCCTGCCCAGCATGACCGCCTGGGCATTGATGGGCATCGGCAGCGCACGCTGGTTGCGCTCGTCGCGGGCCTTGCGCCTGTTCAACCAGGGTCTGGCGGGGTTGCTGCTGGTGTCGGCCTGGTCGGCCTTGCTGGTATGAGCGCCGTTCAAGTGCGCCCGGCGCTGGCGGTACGCAGGCGCATCCCCAGGCGCGGCCCGAACACGTTGATCAACAGGCCCAGCATCACCAGCAGCGCGCCCCAGCCTTGTGCCTCGCTCAGGCGCTCGCCCAGCAGCAGCGCCGCGGAACTCAGGCCCACCACCGGCACCAGCAGCGAGAACGGCGCCACCTTGCCCGCCGGGTGGCGCGACAACAGTTTGCTCCACAGGCTGTAGCCGACCATGGTGGCGACGAACGCCAGGTACGCCAGGGCCAGCACCGAACTCCAGCCGATGTTGGCCAGGGCATGGCCAATGCGCTCGGGGCCTTCCAGCCACCACGACAGTGCCAGGAACGGCAGCGGCGGAATCAGCCCGCCCCAGATCACCAGGGCGACCAGGTCCACCTGGCCGAAACGCCGGGTGATGATGTTGCCCATGCCCCACATGGCGCCGCCGCACAGGGTCAGCAGCAGCGCGACCAGCGGCACGTGGCCGCTGTCCTCGCTACCGATCACCGCCAGGCCGCTGGCGGCCACCAGCAGGCCGAGCACGCTGGCCAGGCGCAGCCGCTCGCCGAGAAACATGGCGGCGAAGCCCAGGGTGAAGAACGCCTGGGACTGCAGCACCAGCGAGGCCAGCCCTGGCGGCATGCCACTGGCCATGGCCTGGAAGAGGAAGGCGAACTGGCCCAGGGAAATGGTCGCGCCATAGGCGATCAGCCAGCGCCACGGCAGGTTCGGGCGCTTGATCAGGAACACCGCCGGGAAGGCCACCAGCAGGAAACGCAGCGCCCCAAGCAGCATCGGCGGCAGGCCGTCGAGCCCCACCTTGATAACCACGAAGTTGACGCCCCAGGCGATGATCACCACCAGGGCGATCAGCAGGTCCTTGAGTGGCATTGCAGGCATTCCTTCTTCAGGCTTGTTATAGACATATTTGGTTACAGCATACGGGCATCACGCCGCCGCGGACCAGCACAGTTGCGTACCAGCCTTGTGTAACAGTCGGCTGTGATGGCCGGCGAAAGCACGCGATCACTCTGCGCATGCTTCACTTGACCAGACTTGTATATACATGATCATATCGGGCTTCGGCCATCCGCCCTGCGTCCCGCCGATAGCCGCCGCCTTTCACAAAAACAACGAAGCGGAGCCTCCCGATGTCCAGCAAACCCGTGATCGAGCGCCGCTCGATCGACTACATCCCCGAGTCTGAGCGCCATGGACGCGTCTACAGCCAATTCACCCTGTGGCTGGGAGCCAACCTGCAGATTACCGCGATCGTCACCGGCGCCCTGGCCGTGGTGCTGGGCGGCGACGTGTTCTGGTCGTTGATCGGCCTTCTGCTCGGGCAACTGGTCGGCGGCGCGGTGATGGCCCTGCATGCCGCCCAGGGTCCGCGCCTGGGGCTGCCGCAGATGATTTCCAGCCGCGTGCAGTTCGGCGTCTACGGCGCGGCCATCCCCATGGCCCTGGTGTGCCTGATGTACCTGGGCTTCACCGCCACCGGCACGGTGCTGTCCGGCCAGGCCATCGGCCAGTTGCTGAGCATCAGCGACAGCGCCGGCATCCTCATCTTCGCCGGGGTGATCGTGCTGGCGACCCTGGCCGGCTACCGGGTGATCCACTGGATCGGCCGGGTGGCCAGCGTGCTGGGGATCATCGCCTTCGTCTACCTGTTCAGCCGCATCCTGATGCTGGCCGATATCGGCCAGCTGCTCGACAACCGCCACTTCAGCTGGGCCAGCTTCCTGCTGGCGGTGTCGCTGGCCGCCTCCTGGCAGATCGCCTTCGGCCCTTACGTGGCCGACTATTCGCGCTACCTGCCCAGCCACACCTCGCCACTCAAGACCTTCCTCGCCGCCGGCCTGGGCTCGGTGCTCGGCGCCCAGGCCTCGATGATCCTCGGCGTGTTCGCCGCGGCCATCGCCGGTGGCCAGTTCTCCGGCCGCGAGGTGGCCTATATCGTCGGCCTGGGCGGTGCCGGCACCACGGCGGCGCTGCTGTACTTCTGCATCGCCTTCGGCAAGGTGACCATCTCGACCCTCAACAGCTACGGCAGCTTCATGTGCATCGCCACGATCATCAGCGGCTTCCGTGGCCACCTGCAGATCAGTCGCGTGCAGCGCCTGGTGTTCGTGCTCGGCATCGTCGGCGCGGCGACCCTGGTCGCGCTGCTCGGGCAGCACTCGTTCCTCAGCGCGTTCAAGTCGTTCATCCTGTTCCTGCTGACCTTCTTCGTGCCCTGGAGCGCGGTGAACCTGGTGGACTACTACTTCATCACCAAGGAACGCTATGACATTCCGGCACTGGCCGACCCGGATGGCCGCTACGGGCGCTGGAACTGGCCAGGCATCGGCGTGTACACCTTCGGCGTGCTGGTGCAGATGCCGTTCATCGACACCAAGCTGTACACCGGGCCCATGGTCGCGCACCTGGGCGGCGTGGACGTGTCGTGGCTGATCGGTTTGGTGGTACCCAGCGTGCTGTACTACTGCGTGGCGCGCCGTCGGGCGGCCGAGGCACCGGCGAGTATCATCGTGCCTGAAGCACGCTGAGCCGGGTTGGGTGCTCTTGGGAGGTCTACGTAATTTGTGAAATCGAGCGCCGCCCGCGCGGCGCATCGCGGATGAATCCGCTCCTACATTTGTTGCAACGTACCGAACCTGTCAGACCATGGTTGCCCGCCTTGGTGCATGTCTTGAGACGAGTTAGGCGGCGGCAATGCCCGCCGAAAAATCGCGTCGAGCGCACAAGGCTTACAACCATGGCCTATCAGACATGGCCATGTTGCAACAAACGTAGGAGCGGATTCATCCGCGATGCGCCGCGCGGGCGGCGCTCGATCTCACAGGCGCCAAAATACTACCGACAGACATCTCAAAAACATTGTCATTTTTCGGTCAAACAACTGTCGTAATCTGCGGTGCAACTCTGTGCCACAGGTCTCCGGCATGCCTCGCCTGCTTCCCCTACTGCTGTGCCTGCTTGCAAGCCTGGCTTGCGCCGAGCCGGCGCAACTGCGTATCCAGGGCTCCAACACCATCGGCGCCGCGCTTGGCCCAGCCTTGGTGCGGGGCCTGTTGCAAGCGCAGGGCGCGAGCGCCATCGAGCGCCAACCTGGTGCCTCCGCCAACGAGACCACGCTTCACGCTGTCGATCGCAACGGCCTGCCCTTGCGCATCGACATCGCCGCCCACGGCACCAGCACCGGCTTCGCCGCGTTGGCCCGGGGCGAAGCGGACCTGGCCGCGGCCTCGCGACCGATCAGTGACAGCGAGCTGCAACAGTTGCAGGCCCTGGGCAACCTGCGCGGCGCGGGCTCGGAGCAGGTCATTGCCCTGGATGGCGTGGCGGTGATCACCCATCCGGACAACCCCCTCGCGCAACTGACCACCGCGCAATTGGCGCAGGTGTTTTCCGGGCAGTTGCAGCGCTGGGAACAGCTGGGCGTGCCCGGTGGGGCGATCCACCTGTATGCCCGCGACGACCGCTCCGGCACCTTCGAGACCTTCAAGGCCCTGGTGCTTGCCCCGCACAACCAGGCGCTGGCCCCCCAGGCACGGCGCTTCGAATCCGCCAATGTGCTGGCCGCCCAGGTCATGGCCGACCGCCAGGCCATCGGCTTCAGCGGCCTGGGCACGGTCCACCAGGCCAAGGTGCTGGCGGTGGCCGAGGGTGACGCGCCTGCCCTGCTCCCCAGCCGCGCCTTGGTGGCCAGCGAAGACTACCCGCTGTCGCGGCGCCTGTTCTTCTACCTGCCCGCCCACGCCACGCCCCAGGCCAGGGCCCTGGCGGAGTTCGCCCAGAGCCCCGCCGGACAGGCGATCGTCGCCGACCAGGGGTTCGTCTCCCAGCAGATCAAGCCACAGCCGGTACCGGCCCAGGCCGACATGCCGCCGCGCTACCGGGCACTGGCCAGCGAAGCGCAACGCCTGAGCGTCAACTTCCGCTTCCAGGAAGGCAGCGCCAGCCTCGACAACAAGGCCCTGCGCGATGTGCAACGGGTCGGCGACTACCTGCGCCAGGCCGGCAAGCTGCAGGGCAAGGTGGTGCTGGTGGGCTTCGGCGACCCCAAGGAAACACCCGGCCGCGCCGCCCTGCTGTCGCGGCTGCGGGCCATGGCGGTACGTCGCGAATTGGCCCGGGCCGGGGTCCAGGCCAGGGACGTGACGGGCATGGGCGACGAACTGCCGGTAGCCGACAACGATCTGCAGCAGGGGCGCCTGCGCAATCGCCGCGTCGAGGTCTGGGTGTACTGACCCGCTCAGCACCCATCGGGCAGTTCGACCCGGGCCACCAGCCCGCCGCCCACGCGATTGCGCAGGGTCAGCTCGCCGCCCTGCTCGCGCACGCTGGCACGGGCGGCCGAGAGGCCGAGGCCGACGCCGCCGGTGTCGCGGTTGCGCGAGCCCTCCAATCGGTAGAACGGCTCGAACACCTGCTGTAGGGCCTCCTCGGGAATGCCCGGACCACTGTCGCGCACCTCGATGACGATCAGGTGGGCCGCGCGGCGCAGCGTAACCTGCGGATCACGGGCATACTTCATGGCGTTTTCCAGCAGGTTGACGATCACCCGCTTGGTCGCCAGCGGACGGCCGTCATGCACCAGGTGCGCCGGGCCCTTGAAGGTGACGGCGAGCTGCTGGTCGCGGTAGTCGTCGACCAGGGTCTGCAACAGCTCCGACAGGTCGTAGGCCGTGCGCTGCTCCAGCTGCGTGCCTTCGCGGAAGAACGCCAGGGCCTCGTTGATCATGCTCTGCATCTCTTCCACATCGCGAATCAGCTTGTGCTTGTGGTCCAGGTCTTCCATGAACTCGCTGCGCAGGCGCATGCGTGTCAGCGGGGCGCGCAGGTCGTGGGAGATGGCCGCCAGCATGTGGGTACGCTCGCGAATGAAGTGCTGGATCTGTGCCTGCATGGTGTTGAAGGCGATGATCGCCTGGCGGATCTCCTCGGGGCCTTCGATGGCGATGGGCGGCGCCTGCAGATCGCCACCGAAGCGCCGCGCCGCATTCGCGAAGCGTTGCAGCGGCGCGGCCAGCTGCCGGGTGGCAAGCCAGGCCACCAGCAGGGTCGCCACCAGCCCCAGCCCGATGACCACCGCCAGCCGCGCCGGAGCGCCCATGCCCCAACTGCGCTCCGGCGGCACGAACAGCAGCCAACTGTCATCATCCAGCCCGACCAGCGCCACATAGTGCGCATCGGCGCTGCCAGCAGGCCAGTCGCCCGGGTTGTACACTTCGATCGGGCGTGCAGGGCCCAGCAGTTGCGCCATCGCCGGCACCTGCCCGGAATTTAGCGGCACGCCCGGACCGGGCAAGCCGAAGTCTGCCCGTCGTGTGCTCCACCTTACCCGCAACGTCGGAGTGCTCGCCGCCTCGGCCAGTTGCCCACGCAACGCTGGCGGCGCGGTCTCGATCATATGGGCGGTCACGGCGAGCTGATCGAGCAGGCCGGTGCGCTCGATGGGCGGACGCGCCCAGCTGCCGGCAAGCTGGACGAACAAGGCGTTGAACGCCAGCGAGGCCAGCAACGCGACGAAGATGGTCAGGGCAATCCGCTTGCGCAAGGTGTCGCGGCCCAGCAGACGACGGATCACGAGCGGGTCACCTTGGCGCTGAACAGGTAGCCGCCATTGCGCACGGTGCGGATCAACTCCGGGCGCTTGCTATCGGGCTCTATCTTGCGCCGCAGCCGGCTGACCTGCACATCGATGCTGCGGTCGTAGGCGTCGTGACCATGGCCACGGGTCAGGTCGATCAGTTGTTCACGGGTGAGGATGCGCTGCGGGTGTTCAAGGAACACCACAAGCAGGTCAAACTCCGCGCCAGACAGCGGGATCATCACCTGCTTGGGCGAGCGCAGCTCGCGGCAGGTGACGTCCAGGTGCCAGCCGGCGAAACCGATCACCGGCCTGGCCGCCTCGCCGCGAGGGGCCTGCTCGCCGGCACGGCGCTGCACGGCGCGCAGGCGGGCCAGCAGTTCGCGCGGGTCGAAAGGCTTGGTCAGGTAGTCGTCGGCGCCCAGCTCCAGGCCGATGATGCGGTCGCTCAGCTCGGCCATGGCGGTGAGCATGATGATCGGCACCCCGACCTGCGCACGCAGTTTCTGGCACAGGCTCAGGCCGCCCTCGCCCGGCAGCATCAGGTCGAGGATGATCGCGTCCGGGCGCTGGCGCTCGATGGCCGCCCACATTGCCTGGCCTTCTGCGGCCAGGTCCACCTCGTAGCCCTGCTGGACGAAGAACTTTTTCAGCAGGGCGAGGATTTCCACATCGTCATCGACGATCAGCAGTCTACTCACGGCGGTACAGGTCCGGAAAAAAGGCGTATCTAAAACCATTGCGCCGCCCGGGTCATTTATTTCAATCGGGCAACATTTCGTCACGAGTGACACGATTCGGACATCACCTGGCAAACATTACCCTGCACCCTGCGGGCCTTCCATTCGCCGAGGGCTCCCCATGAAGATAGCCGACAGCCGCAACAACACTGATGTTCAAGAAGGTTCCGCCCCCCTGATCCTCAGCCAGCGCCACACCAGCCGCGGCCAGACGGGCTCACTGATCGTGCAGCAGGAGAGCCTGGGCCTGGCGGACGACCTGGGCTACATCACCCTGCGGCGCTACTTCGAGCATTACGATCCGGGCTGTGGCGAATGGGTCGAATACAGCCATACCGTGCCCATTCGTGAGCTGATCCACTGGCTGATGGCGCATGGCAAGTTGCAGATCCGGGCCTCGCAGGACGCGCCCCCGACCCAGGCCTGGCAGGCCGCTGCGCAAGAGGAGCGCCGCCCATGAGCCGGCGGCATCTGCTGACGGTCATGCTGACCAGTACCCTGAGCCTCTCGGCATGCAGCAGCAACAAGCCGGCACCGGCCGGGTTTCTCAAGGACTACGGCCTGCTCACCCCGCACCAGGCGCCGTCTGGCGGTACCGTACTGAGCTGGGCCGACCCCAAGTGGCCACGGGGGCGCTATATCGAGGTCTACCTGGCGCCCAGCCGCTTCTACCCGACACCCGAACCGAGCCCGCGTATTCCCCAGGCAACCCTCGCCTCGATCAGCCACTACTACGACGCGGTACTGCGCAAGGAAATAGGCAAGGTGATGAAGGTAGTGGATACCCCTGGCCCGAACACGCTGGTGGTCAGGCCAGCCATTACCCGTATCAGCGCCGACGCACAAAGCCTGCGCTACTACGAGTGGCTGCCGATCACCCTGGTCGCGGCTGGAGTAAGCAGTGCCGTAGGGATGCGCGACCGGGACAGCGAAATCGCCACCGAACTGTCGTTCGAAGCCGGCACCAGCGGGCGAGTAGTGGGCGAAGCGATGCTCGCAGGCACTGGCGTGCCGCTTGAGAACGACCGCCAGGTGATGACGGCCGACAACGTCAAGGCCGTGCTCGATGGTTGGGGCGTCGACCTGCGCCAGGCATATGCGGCGCCCCTGAGATAATGTGCCGTGCCGGTGTTTGGGCAGACTGCCTTCAACGACCTCATCGCTGGCAAGCCAGCTCCCACAGGGATAGCGCAAGACTCAAGAACTGCGCGGGCGAGGTGGGAGCTGGCTTGCCAGCGATGCGCCGCGTCAGCGGCGCCCTGTCGACTCAGGCCTTCAGCGTGGCCATGTCGATGACGAAACGGTATTTCACATCGCCCGCGATCATCCGCTCGTAGGCCTGGTTGATGTTGCGGATGTCGAGCATCTCGATATCGCAGCTGATCCCGTGCTCGGCACAGAAGTCGAGCACCTCCTGGGTTTCGGCGATGCCGCCGATCAGCGAGCCTGCCAGGACCCGGCGCTTCATCACCAGGTTGGCCGCATGCAGCGGCGGATCGACCGGCTCGATCAAGCCGACCAGGATATGCACACCGTCGAACCTCAACGTCTCGAGGTAGGGGTTGAGGTCGTGCTGGACCGGGATGGTGTCGAGCAGGAAGTCGAAACGGCCGGCCGCGGCGCGCATCTGTTCGGCGTCGGTGGACACGATCACTTCATCGGCACCCTGGCGTCTGGCCTCCTCGGCCTTGGCCGCGGAACGGGTGAACAGCGTGACATGCGCCCCCAGCGCCTTGGCGAACTTGATGCCCATGTGCCCCAGCCCGCCCATGCCCAGCACGCCGACCTTGTGCCCCGGGCCAACGCCATGGTGCTTGAGCGGCGAGTAGGTGGTGATGCCGGCGCAGAGGATCGGCGCCGCGCTGGCCAGGTCGAGGCCTTGGGGAATGCGCAGGACGAAATCCTCGCTGACCACGATGCTGCTCGAGTAGCCGCCCATGGTATTGCTGCCATCGACCCGGTCGGGGGTAGCGTAAGTCATGGTCGGGCCTTCCAGGCAGTATTGCTCGACGCCCTGGCGGCAGGCTTCGCAGTGACGGCAGGCATCGACCATGCAACCTACACCGACCAGATCGCCCACCTGGTAGCGGCTGACCTGCGCGCCAACCGCAGTGACCCGACCGACGATCTCATGGCCAGGCATCAGCGGATAGACGGCGATGCCCCACTCGTTGCGGGCCTGATGGATATCGGAGTGACACACGCCACAGTAGAGGATCTCGATGGCGACATCGTCGGCCCGCGGGCTGCGACGCTGGAAGCTCATGGGAGCCAGGGGGCTGGTGGGGGACTGGGCGGCGTAGCCGATGGCGGTGTACATGCGGACCTCTCTCAGGCGAAACGGTTCAGGCGGCGCATTTTGCGCAGCCTGGCCTGCCCCGGCCACGGCCGATTCTCCGGCATGCATGCCTGATTCTCCGGACCTGACCGCTCCCCCCTGGCGCCAGCCAGCTAATCTGCGAAGATGCCAGTGTCCGATTCTCTGCCCGGTTTCGCCATGCACCTGACTTGCCACGTGGATGCCAATGCCACGCTCTGCTCACTGATCCGCAGCCTCGCCACGCGCCCCGGGTTCGTGCCCACCGCCCTGCCCCAGGTCCAGGTCCTGACCTGGGACCACTACGTGGCCAGCAGCCCGCAGATCTACGAACCCAGCCTGATCATCGTCGCCCAGGGCAGCAAGCTGGCGCGCCTGGGCCCGCGCACCCTGGAGTACGGCGCCGGGCATTACCTGGTGCAGGCGCTGTCGGTGCCCTTCCTCTGCGAAACCTTCGCCACACCCCAGGCGCCGCTGCTGGGCGTGGCGGTGGACATCGATCGCGCCATGCTCGGCGAGCTGGTGCAAAGCATGAACCTGGGGCCGGATGCCGCGGTTCAGGTACAGACCCCGCAGTCGATGACCTCGGCGGCGCTGGATACGGCCATGCGCGAGAGTGTCGAACGCCTGCTGCAGTGCCTGCAGGACCCGCTGGACGCCAAGGTGCTGGGGCCGGCGCGGGTGCGCGAGGTACTCTACACCGCGCTGCGCGGCCCCCAGGCCGGGGTGCTGCGGGCACTGGTCGAACAACAGGGACATTTTGCCCGGATCGCCTCGGCCCTGGCCTACCTGCGCGAGCACTACGCCGAGCCGCTGGGGGTGGATGAGCTGGCCGGCCGGGCGAACATGAGCGTGTCGACCTTCCATGAGCACTTCAAGCGCTGCACCGACCTGGCGCCGATGCAGTACCTCAAGCGCCTGCGCCTGCTCAAGGCACAACAGATGCTGATCGGCGAAGGCCTGGGCGTGGCCCAGGTGGCGCATCGGGTCGGCTACCAGAGCACCTCGCAGTTCAGCCGCGAGTACAAGCGCCAGTTTGCCCGCAGCCCTGGCGAGGAGCAGACGTACCAGAGCCTGCCGGCTTGATTGCTGGCCTGCGCCGCGCCGGCAGTTACTGACGCAGGACCATCGCCTCGATGGTCGCCTGCAATTCGCGCTTGGCGGCCTCGGCGGCCAATTCGCCGGCCGCCGCCGCCAGGGACAGCGCCTCCGCCGCCCCTACCAGCACCCACAGGCCGGCCACGCCGATATCGCCACCCGGTGCGAACGGCGCCAAGGCTTCCCGGCATTTGTCCATGAACGGCCCTTCATAGCCGCGCTTGAGCGCCTCGAGCTCCGGCGAGCCGGCCAATGCCGCACTGACACCGGGGATCTCGCGCCCTTGGGTCGCCACGCAGTCCACATAAGCCTCGGCGATCACCCAGGCCCGCCCCGGCAGGTCCGCCGGACAACCGGCCAGGGCCTTGTCGAGCATCGCCGTCTGGCGTGCGTCGTACTCCTGGTACAGCGCCAGCAACAATCCGTTGCGGGTTTCGAAGTGGTCATACACCACCGGCTTGGTCACCCCGGCCTGCTCGGCCAGACGCCCCAGGCTCAGGGCATCGGTGCCTTCTTCGCGCACCAGCTGCCAGGCCACATCCAGCAGCTGCCGGCGACGCTCCTCGCGGGACAGGCGTTTGCGCGGCGCGGTCTTTTCCTCGCTTGACATCGATTACCTACCAAAAGTAACTTACTAAACGTAACTTACTGGGAGTATATAACGCTCCCGAGGCCCTCGCATCCTGATTCTGGAGATTCCGCCATGCATGCCCTGATCGTCATCGGTCACCACGACACCGACTCCCTTACCCATGCCCTTGCCCAACAGGTTGCCGAAGAGTTGCGCGCGGCCGGTCACACCAGCGAGTTCGCCGACCTGGCCCGTGAAGGTTTCGACCCCCGTTTCAGCCTGGCCGACCACGCCGTGCACCGCCGCCTTGGGCCGCCGCCGGCCGATGTGCTGGCCGAGCAGGCGCGTATCGAACGCGCCGACACCGTGGTGCTGGTCTATCCCATCTACTGGTGGTCGCTCCCGGCCCTGCTCAAGGGCTGGGTCGAACGTGTCTTCAGCAATGGCTGGGCCTTCTACCAGGCCGCGGACGGTAGTACCACAAAGCGCCTGCACGGTTTGACCGCGCACCTGATCGGCGTTGCCGGGGCCGATGCCGGCACCTTCGAGCGCCACGGCTACGGCGAGGCCATGCGCGTGCAGATCGAGCACGGCATCTTCGATTACTGCGGCGCTCAAGTGTTGAGTTCGACGTTGCTGGACGACAGCGAAGGACAGGATCCGGCACGGCATCTGCGAGCCGCGCGCGCCTTGGGAGAGGGTTTGTTCACTCGCGAGGAACGGCGCGAACCTGCAAGCGTGGAATGAGGGCGGGAAGGCGCGGGCCAGCCCGCGCCAGGTGACAGCGTGCAGGCAATCAGCCGCAGTTGACGCGGGTCACCACACCCTTGTCATCGACATTCAGGTTCAATCGCTCGGAGCGGTATTCCAGGGTGATCACATCGTGCGGCTTGAGGATGCGTGCCATCTGCGAGCCGCTGGCCTTGCGCGCCTGCTCCAACAGCTCGGCGCTGGCCGGCTTGCCGACGGTGAAATCGGCGCCACTGGCTTCGCAGCGGCCGTCATTGCCGGCCGGGGCGGCAGGGGCGCTGGCGCCCGAAGAGCCACCAGTGCTGCAACCTGCCAGGACGGTAGCCACCAGCAGGGTCGCCAGGGAAGCGCGGGTACGGAACATGAATCCTCCTAAATCGATCCGGGAACTGCCTTATGCGACAGTTTCGCCAACGTTTTGTTGCAAAACCAGAGATTCTGCCTGACTCGGCCAGGGGATGCGAAACGCAATCGTCACCGGATTTTGCACCGAACCGCAGGTTCGGCCAAACGCAGGGCTTATGCCTAAGTCGCAGATCCGGTTGCGCAAAGGCATGATTTACTGCAAGAAGTGGAGCATGAAACACCTCCCCTTCGAACGCCAGGACGCGGTATTCGACCTATCACCCAGGCCCAAGCGAGAACCGCCCCATGAGCAGCCACAGCATCGACGCCGATATCAAGGTCAAGTGGGACGAAGGCCAGAGCGCCTACAGCCCGGGAACCCCCGAGGAGCTATTGCTGATCGCCATCGACCTGCTGGTACGCGATCGTGGCAGCGAGGCGGCGCGTAGCTTCATCGACCAGGTGTTCGAGCGCTACGCGCACCACGACACTATTTCAATCGGGCCAGCCGGGCGCTGAGCAGGTCGAAGAAGCCCTGGGCGTCGCCCTCCTCGATCCACATCACATTGGCCGGCTGCTTGAGCACGCCGTACCAGTCGGCAATGGTCTGGCCGAAGGTCGGGCCTTCGCGGCTGTCGACCACCATGTGCACCTGGCGGCCCTTGAACAGCTCGGGCTTGAGCAGGTAGGCGATGACGCTGGCGTCGTGCACCGGGCCGCCGGGCATGCCGTAGTTGTCCATGTCGAACTTGATGTAGGCGTTGAGGATGTCCACCACCAGCTTGCTGGCATTGTTGTTGACCGCGGCGAGCTGCTTGAGGCGCGCGTCGCTGGTGAGCACCTTGTGGGTGACGTCCAGCGGCAGGTAGGTGAGTTTCACGCCACTGGCCAGCACCACCTCGGCGGCGTGCGGGTCGGCAAACAGGTTGAATTCCGCCGCCGGCGTGATGTTGCCGCCGTTGAAGTGTGCGCCGCCCATCACCACCACTTCCTTGATGCCGTTGACGATCTCCGGCTTCTGGATCAATGCCAGGGCCAGGTTGGTCTGCGGGCCGAGCATGGCGACGGTGATGCTGTGAGGCTCGGCGGCGCTCAGGGTGTCGATCAGGTACTGCACGGCGTTGCCCTGGGCCAGCGGTTTTTTCGGCTCGTGGACCTGGACGCCGGTCAGGCCTTCCTCGCCGTGCACGTTGGCGGCGTAGATCGGCGTGCGCACCATCGGCCGCCCTGCCCCGGCGTACACCGGGATCTCTTCGCGGCCAGCCCACTCACGGGCCAGGCGGGCGTTGCGCGAGGTTTTCTCCAGGCGCACGTTGCCGGCCACGGTGGTGATGGCGCGGATCTTCAGTTCCTCGGGCGAGGCCATGGCCAGCAGCAGGGCGACGACGTCGTCGGCGCCGGGGTCGGTGTCGATGATCAGGTCGCGGGGCGCGGCCATGAGGGAAGTCGCGGCCAGCGCGGACATGAGGACGGCTCCTTGGAGCAGGTTCTTGAGGGACATTCAGCACTCCTTGTTGCTAGGGGGATGGATTCACAAGGGGCCGCTTCGCGGCCCTTTCGCCGGCAAGCCGGCTCCCACAGATGCAGCCCGAGGTTGCGCCCGACCTGTGGGAGCCGGCTTGCCGGCGATCGAGGGCGCAAGCCCTCGCATTCGGTCTAGAAAGTGACGCCAGCCACCAGGGCAATGTTGCTGTAGGGCTTGCACTCCCCGGTGCGCACCACGGCCCGGGCCTGGCGACACAGGGTCTTGAAGTCGGCATGGCTCAACACCTGGCGCTGGCCCAGCTCACCGCCCGCGTGCAAACGCTCGACCTCGGCCAACCCTGGCGGCAGGGCCTGGAACACTTCATCGGCCAGCACATGCCGTTCGACCTGCATCTCGCTCAGTGCCACGCGCAACACGCTGGCAAAATCCGGGATACCCGGCGTCAGCGCCAGGTCGATCAGCTCGACGCCTGGCGGCACCGGCAGGCCGGCGTCGCCGATCACCAGGATGTCGCCATGGCCGAGCCCGGCAATGGTCCGCGACAGGGCGATGTTCAGCAACGGCGTCTTCTTCATGGCGCCAGCTCCTTCAACAGGGGAATGGACGGCTGCGCGCCGACCCGGGTCACCGACAATGCGGCGGCGCGCTGGCCGAAGCTGATCGCCTCGTCTTCCGACAAGCCCCGCGCCAGGCCAGCGGCAAAGCCGCCGACAAAGGTGTCGCCGGCCGCCGTGGTGTCCACCGGCTGCACCCGTGGGGCCGGGAAGTGCCGGCTGCCGCTGGCGTCGACCAGCAAGGCGCCATCGCCGCCAAGGGTGACGATCACCTTCCCCGCCCCCAGCTGGCGTAGCCGCTCGGCCGCGCGACGGGCACTTTCCTGGTCGTTGACCCGCACCCCGGCCAGGGCCTCGGCTTCGCTCTCGTTGGGGATCAGGTAATCGATGTAGGCATACCACTCCGCTGGCAGCGGCCCGCTGGCCGGCGCCGGGTTGAGGATCACCGTGCGGCCCAGCTCGCGGCCGCGGGCCAGGGTCCAGGCCACGGTGGTACTCGGGACCTCCAGCTGGCAGATGATCACTTCGGCGCGCTGCAGCAGTGCATCGAAACGGCTCACCGACTCGGGGCTGAGCAGGCCGTTGCCGCCGGGGATCACGACAATGGCGTTCTGGCTGGCGGCATCCACCACGATCAGTGCCACGCCGCTGGACACACCCGGGCACACGCTCACACCCTGGCAATCGATACCCTCGGTGAGCAGCGCCTGGCGCAGTTGCTGACCGTAGGCGTCGTCGCCGACGTTGCCGACCATCGCCACGCTGGCGCCCAGTCGGGCCACGGCCACCGCCTGGTTGGCGCCCTTGCCGCCGGGCGCGGTGAAGAAACTGTCGCCGGTCAGGGTCTCGCCTCCCCGGGGCAGGCGCTGGGCGCGGGCCACCAGGTCCATGTTGAGGCTGCCGACCACTACCACCTTGGCATCCATGGGCATTCCTTAACGGTAATCGTTGAACAGGTCCGGGCGTGGCCCGGTGGATTCGCGCAGCACGATGCGCGGGGCGACGATGCGCTGTTCGGCGGCGCCGTCGCGGCGCGGCGTGACGATGCGCGACAGCAACAGCCCGGCGGCGCTCTCGCCCAGCTCGCGGATCGACTGGCCGACCGTGGTCAGCGCCGGGTACACGTAGCGGCTCAGTTCGATGTCGTCGAAACCGATCACCGACAGCTCGCCGGGCACGTCGATATTGCGTTCGGCGGCGGCACGCAGCACGCCGAAACCGATCATGTCGTTGCCGGCGAAGATCGCCGTGGGCCGCTCGCCATCGAGCAGGCGCGCCGCGGCGGCATGCCCGCCGAGGCTGGTGAAGTCGCTGTGCAGTACATGGCCCGGGGCAATGCGCACGCCGCCCTCGGCCATCGCCCGGCGGAACCCGGCCAGGCGCAGCTGGCTGACCCCGGTGTCCACCGGGCCGCCGATGGTGGCGATCTCGCGGTGCCCGAGCTCGAGCAGGTGGCGGGTGGCCAGGTAGGCGCCCTGCTCGTGGTCGATGCGCACCAGGTCGGCCTCGACGCCTTCCAGGGCCCGGTCGACGATGACCATCGGCGTGCGCACGCCGCTGAGGCTGTCGAGCAGGTCCTGGTCTTCGCCCACCGAGGCGACGATCAGGCCATCAATGCGCTTTTCCAGCAGCACGCGCAGGTAGCTGCGCTGCTTCTGCGGGTTGTCATCGGAGTTGCACAGGATCACGCAATAGCCGTTGCGCTCGCAGGCGTCCTCGATACCCCGGGCCAGCTCGGCGAAATACGGGTTGACGCTGTTGGGCACCAGCAGGCCGATGGTGGCGGTGCTGCGGGCCTTCAGCGAACGGGCCACGGCGCTGGGCACGTAGTCGAGCTCGGCGATCGCCGCCTCGACCTTCAGCCGCACGTGCTCGCTGACCGGGCGAGTCTTGTTCAGTACATGGGACACGGTGGTGTAGGAAATACCCGCAAGTGCCGCGACGTCTTTGATGGTTGCCATGGTTTCAGTTCCGCCGGTTCGCACGCCGGCTGCGATAAGTGTCGAGTACCACGGCGATGACGATGACCGCCCCGGTGATGATGCGTTTGGTCGGCTCAGAGGCGCCGATCTGGGCCAGGCCGGCGGCCAGCACCGAAATGATCAGCACGCCGAAGAAGGTGCTGATGACCGAGCCGCGCCCGCCCATCAGGCTGGTGCCGCCGATCACCACGGCAGCGATCACCTGCAGCTCCATGCCCGAGCCGGCATTGGGGTCGGCGGCCTCCAGGCGCGAAATCTGGAACAGCGCGGCAAGACCGGCGAGCACGCCCATCAGGGCGAACACCAGGATCTTGTAGGGGCGTGGGTCGATACCGGCCAGGCGCACGGCCTCTTCGTTGGTGCCGATACCGATCAGGTAGCGGCCGAACACGGTACGGGTCAGCACCAGTTGGGCCAGCACGATCACCAGCAAGGCGATGATGAAGGCCGGGGAAATACCGAAGGCGATCGGGTTGGAGAACCAGGCGAAGGCATCGCCGATATACGCGGTACGCGAATCGGTGAACTGGTACGCCAGGCCACGGGCCATCTCCAGCACACCCAGCGAGACGATGAACGAAGGGATGCGCCAGGCCACGGTGATGCTGCCGGTGACGGTGCCGGCCAAGGCCGCCACGGCCATGCCGAGCAAGGCGGCGGGCAGCACGCCCCAGCCCCAGCCAAGGATCGCCACGCTGACGGCCGAGGCCGCCAGGGCCAGTACCGAGCCGACCGACAGGTCAATGCCGCCGATGATCAGCACGAAGGTCATGCCCACCGCCAGCACCATCAGGTCGGGGATCTGGTTGGCCAGGGTGCTGAAGGTGGCATAGGACAGGAAATGGCTGCTCAGCAACGAGAACAGCACGATCATCGCCAGCAAGGCGCCGGCCAGGCCCAGGTAGGTGCCCAGGCCGAAATAGGTGCCGCTGCGGCGCACTGGCGCGGCGCCCGAGGTGTTTGTTGTGGTTTTCATGCGTCCATCCTGGGGGCTGCGTCGTGCAGCAGGGCATCACGTTTCTGGTAGCCGGCGAAGGCGGCGGCAAGCAGTTGGTCCTGGGTCCAATGGTCGCGCTCGAAGGTGTCGATCAGGCGGCCGGCGCTGAGCACGGCGATACGGTCGCAGATCAGCATCAGCTCGCGCAGGTCGCTGGACACCACCACCAGGGCCTTGCCCTGGCGGGCGAGCTCGGCGAGCAGGCCGTAGATGTCGAACTTGGCACCGACGTCGATGCCGCGGGTGGGCTCGTCGAACAACAGTACCTGGCAGTCGCGCTCCAGCCAGCGGCCGATCACCACCTTCTGCTGGTTGCCGCCGGACAGCTCGCCCACGGCCTGGGCGGGGCTGGCGCTGCGGATGCGCATGGCGCCGATCTGGCGCTCGGCCAGCTCACGCTCGGCGTCCGCGTCGAGCACGCCGGCACGGGACACGGCGCCGAGGTTGCCCAGGGCAATATTGGCGCTGATCGACTGGCTCAGCAGCAGGCCTTCGCCCTTGCGGTCCTCGGTAATCAGCGCAATGCCAGCCTTGACCGCCGCCTTGGGCGAATCGATGGTCACCGGTACCGGCGGCTGGCCGAGGGCGACCTGGCCGCTGTCGGCGCGGTCGGCGCCGTAGATCAGGCGCAGCAGCTCGGTGCGCCCGGCACCGATCAGGCCTGAGATACCGAAGATCTCCCCTGCCCTGACCTCGAGCGACACCTCGCGGACCTTGTCACCACGGCTGAGCCTGTCGACCTTGAGCAACGGCGCGCCGATCGTACGCTGGCCCAGGTCGATATGCTCGCCCAGCTCGCGCCCCACCATCAGGTTGACCAGTTGCTCGCTGTTGTAGCGCTGGATCGGCTCGGCGCACACCAGCTTGCCGTCGCGCAGCACGGCGATGCGCTGGGCCACCTGATGCAGTTCTTCGAGGCGGTGGGAGATATACACGATGGCCACGCCGCGCTGGCGCAGGCGCTCGATCTGGGTGAACAGCAGCTCCACCTCGCGGGCGGTGAGCATGGCCGTGGGTTCGTCGAAGATCAGCACATGGCAGTCGCCGATCAGGTTGCGGGCGATCTCGACCATCTGCTGGTGGCCGATGCCCAGCTCGCCGACGGGGGTGTCCGGGTCGATGGCATCCAGGCCGACCTGGGCCATGGCCGCGGTGGCCAGCTGGCGCAGGCGCTTCTGGCTGATCCAGCCGAGGCGGCTGGGCAGGTTGTCGAGGAACAGGTTCTCGGCCACGGTCAGCGTCGGCAGCAGGTTGAGTTCCTGCATCACCATGCGCACGCCGAGACGCTCGGCCTCGGCGCGGCTGCCGGGGGCGTAGGGCTGGCCGCGGTAGAGCATCTGCCCGGTGGTGGGAATCTCCAGGCCGCTGATCAGCTTGGACAGGGTCGACTTGCCCGCGCCGTTCTCGCCGGTCAGGGCCAGCACCTCGCCGCCGCGCAGCTCGAGGGTGACATCACCGAGCACGGGCTGGGCGTAGGTCTTGCCCAGGCCGCTGACGGCTAGCACGGTTTCATTGGCCGGTACTGACATGGCCATTCTCCTAGATAGACATACCCCCCTGCAGGAGCGGCTTCAGCCGCGATCACCCGCGAAGCGGGTGCCAGGCACCGCAGTGCCTGCATCGCGGCTGAAGCCGCTCCTACAGAGACCACTTTGTCACTTGGTAATCAGCTTGACCGGGGTCTGGATGACATTGTCGGCATCCACGCCGGGCTGCTCGCCCTTGAGCATCTTCAGCGCCGCCTGGATGCCGAACACCGCCTGCTCGCTGGCCGCCTGGTCGAGGGTGGCGAGCACGCGGCCGTCCTTGAGCATCGGCTCGATGGCCTTGATGTTGTCGTAGCCGACCACCTGCACCTGGCCGGTCTTGCCGGCTGCGCGCACGGCCGAGACGGCGCCAAGGGCCATGCTGTCGTTGCCGGCCAGCAGCGCCTTCAGATCGGGGTATTCGTTGAGCATCGAGGCGGCAACGGCGTTGCCCTTGTCGATCTCCCAGTTGCCGGATTGCACCGAGACGATCTTCATCTGCGCGGCTTCCATGGCGTCCTTGAAACCGGCGGTGCGCTGCTGGGCATTGGTGGTGGTCGGCACGCCTTCGATGATGCCGACCTGGTCACCGGCCTTGAGCTTTTGCTGGGCCAGGTAGTCGCCGACCATACGCGCGCCCTTGCGGTTGTCCGGGCCTACGAACGGCACGCTGATGCCCTTGCTCTTGAGGGTTTCGGGATCGAGGCGATTATCGATGTTGATCACGATCACGCCCTTGTCCATGGCCTTCTTCACCGCCGATACCAGCGCCTTGGAGTCGGCCGGGGCGATGACCAGCGCCTTGGCGCCCGAGTTGACCATCTGCTCGACGATACGGATCTGCTCGCCGGTATCGGTCTCGTTCTTGATGCCGTTGGCGACCAGCTCGAATTCGCTGGCATGGGTTTTCTGATAATCCTTGGCGCCGTCTTCCATGGTGCGGAAGAACTCGTTGGCCAGGGATTTCATCACCAGGGCGACCTTAGGCGCCTCCTCGGCGTGGGCGGCAGGCAGGGAGAACATCAGCGACGACAGAACGGCGAGGGCCAGCGGACGGCCGGAAAACGGCAGCTTCATGGAAATGACTCCGAATCTTGTGGTTTTTATCGGATCGCAAACGTTTGCGGTGACTAACTATGTAAACAGGCCCCGCTTTTGTCAAATCCATTGCGTAGGCAGCCACGGCTACGCCGGTCGGATTATCCGCAATTTGTCCGAAAAACCGAACACATTTCCTTCGCTTGTTCGGTCAGCCGAACACCACGGGATCGGCTTGACCCCATGGTCGCTTCGAGTACCCCCAGTCGCAACAGGGGTTTCCAGATGAAATTCGACGAACGGTAGTTGCTGGTACGAAATCTGCCTTTACCCCAGTGCGACATAACGCACATCTCACCCAGGAAGAGAGAAGCAGTAATGATGAAATCCGCTATCAAGACCTTCGCACCGAGCGCCCTGGCGCTGCTGTTGGTACTGCCGACCGGCGTTTCCGCCAAGGAAGCCGCGCAACAACAGAAACTCGCCAACGTGGTCATCCTCGCCACCGGCGGCACCATCGCCGGCGCTGGCGCCAGCGCCGCCAACAGCGCCACCTACCAGGCCGCCAAGGTAGGCATCGACAAGCTGATCGCCGGCGTGCCAGAGCTGAAGGACCTGGCCAACGTGCGCGGCGAGCAGGTGATGCAGGTCGCCTCGGAAAGCATCGGCAACGACGACCTGCTCAAGCTGGGCAAGCGCGTCGCCGAACTGGCCGACAGCAAGGACGTCGATGGCATCGTCATCACCCACGGCACCGACACCCTCGAAGAAACCGCCTACTTCCTCAACCTGGTGGAGAAGACCGACAAGCCGATCATCGTGGTCGGCTCGATGCGCCCGGGCACCGCGATGTCCGCCGACGGCATGCTCAACCTGTACAACGCCGTGGCCGTGGCCAGCAGCAAGGACGCCCGCGGCAAGGGCGTGCTGGTAACCATGAACGACGAGATCCAGTCCGGCCGTGACGTGAGCAAGTCGGTCAATATCAAGACCGAAGCCTTCAAGAGCCAGTGGGGCCCGCTGGGCATGGTGGTCGAGGGCAAGTCGTACTTCTTCCGCCTGCCGGCCAAGCGCCACACCGTCAACTCCGAGTTCGACATCAAGACCATCAGCAAGCTGCCAGCCGTGGATATCGCCTACGGCTACGGCAACGTGACCGACACCGCCTACAAGGCGCTGGCCCAGGGTGGCGCCAAGGCGATCATCCACGCCGGCACCGGCAATGGCTCGGTATCGTCGCGCGTGGTGCCGGCGCTGCAGGAGCTGCGCAAGGAAGGCGTGCAGATCATCCGTTCGTCCCACGTCAACCAGGGCGGCTTCGTGCTGCGCAACGCCGAACAGCCTGACGACAAGAACGACTGGGTCGTGGCCCATGACCTGAACCCGCAGAAGGCGCGGATCCTGGCAATGGTCGCAATGACCAAGACCCAGGACAGCAAAGAGCTGCAGCGGATCTTCTGGGAATACTGATCGGCATGTACCTCGGGCTGGTGTGTTGAACATACCGGCCCCTCGCGGGGCCAGCCCGCTCCCACAAGTCTGCGGCGATTTTGTGGGAACGGGCCGGCCCCGCGATGTCTTCGATGGAACCAATCCCTCTACCACGGTCTTATACGGCTTTCATCCTACCTGCTGTTGCGAAATGGCTTACAGTGAAATACTGTATGTGCATACAGCAAAACAAGGAACAGCCCCGTGGCCAAACCCGCCCCAGCGTCGCCAAGCAGTTATGAACTACTGGGTCAGCGCATCCAGAAGATCATCAACAGCCCCACCGCCCAGCGCAGCCGCGCCGCCCTGATCTTCCGCCTGGAACACGAATCGCCCGACGACTGGGCCACGCTGCTCGAGGAAATCGCCGAGAACGACAACGTCACCCTCGCCCACCGCGACGATGGCGGCGTGCAGGTGTTCTGGACCGTGCCGAAGGAAGACTGATTGCACATGAGAGTTTCGCTTTTCGCTGCCTGCCTGCTGCTGCTCACCCCCCTCGCCCACGCCGACGCCCCGCGCACCTTCCAGGAGGCCAAGAAGGTCGCCTGGAAGCTGTACGCGCCGCAGTCCACCGAGTTTTATTGCGGCTGCAAGTACCAGGGCAACAAGGTCGACCTGGCGTCCTGCGGCTATGCGCCGCGCAAGAACCTCAACCGTGCCTCGCGCATCGAGTGGGAACACATTGTCCCGGCCTGGCAGATCGGCCATCAGCGCCAGTGCTGGCAGGACGGCGGGCGCAAGAACTGCTCGCGCAACGACAAGGTCTACCAGCGGGCCGAGGCCGACCTGCACAACCTGGTGCCGAGCATCGGCGAGGTCAACGGTGACCGCAGCAACTTCAGCTTCGGCTGGTTGCCCGAGCAGCATGGCCAGTACGGCAGTTGCCTGACCCAGGTCGACTTCAAGGCCAAGAAGGTCATGCCACGCCCGTCGATCCGCGGGATGATCGCGCGCACCTATTTCTACATGAGCAAGCAGTACGACCTGCGCCTGTCCAAACAGGACCGCCAGTTGTTCGAGGCCTGGAACAAGACCTACCCGCCGCAGGCCTGGGAGCTGCAGCGCAACCAGCAGGTGGCATGTGTGATGGGGCGCGGCAACGCCTTCGTCGGCCCGGTCAACCTCAAGGCCTGCGGCTGAAGGCCCTCAGGCCAGCGTCTGCAGGTAGGCGCTGGCCTGCTGGTACCGGCACAGCCGGGCCACATCGGCCGGGCCTGGGCAGGGGATGCGCGAAAGGTCGCTGTTGTCGGCCAGGTCCGCCAGCTTCACCTGGCGCGCCAAGGGGTCCACACCCAGGCGAATGACGAACGCCTCGTAGCTCTCGCCCTCGCGCCGGCTCAGCGCCAGCAGCGCGGCGAGGATCTTCAGCGGGAAACCTTCACGGGCGAGGTCGGCCAGGGTCAGCGGCGTGTCTTCCAGCACATCGTGCAACACCGCGACGATGCGCTGCTCGGGGGTGATCACCCGCCCCATCACCCGCAGCGGGTGAAGGATGTAAGCCGCCCCTCCTTTGTCGAACTGCCCTTCGTGTGCCTTGATGGCCATCGCGATGGCCCGCTCCAGCGTCGCCATGAGTCGCTCCCCCTACTCAACCCGCGCACTAGACAGCATAGCCGTTGCGCCACGGGCGTGTTCACCCAGCGCCAGCGCGTCATGCCGGCGAGCTTGCGCCGACACCGCCGAAGCTTTTGCCAGCCTTAGGTTTTTTAAGGCTCATGAGCACAAATTTACTAATTTCTCGATACCCGCCCACCCCGCATCATCGCCCCAACAAGAACGCGTCGCCCCTTGCCGGCACGCACCCGGGCCTCCCCCGATGCCCCACCTTGCCTTGGAGTCAGTCATGACCAGTGCAGCCAATTCGGCACCCCTCATCGAGAAACACACGATCGGCTACGTGCCGCCGCAAGACCGCCATGGAAAGGTAAGGGATCTGTTCACACTGTGGTTCGGCGGCAACATCGCGCCGCTGCCCATCGTCACCGGCGCGCTGGGCGTGCAGTTGTTCCACCTCAACCTGGTGTGGGGCATCGTCGCCATCCTGGTCGGCCATCTGCTCGGCGGCGTGCTCATGGCCCTGCATTCGGCGCAGGGCCCGCAAATGGGCATCCCGCAGATGATCCAGAGCCGCGCCCAGTTCGGCTCGCTCGGCGCCCTGCTGGTGGTGGTGATCGCCGGAGTCATGTACATCGGCTTCTTCGCCTCCAACATCGTCCTGGCCGGCAAGTCGCTGCATGGCGTGATCGAGACGGTGCCGGTGTCCGTGGGCATCGTCATCGGTGCATTGGGCTCGGGCATCATCGGTATCATCGGCTACCGCTTCATCCACGTGCTCAACCGCATCGGTACCTGGGTGCTGGGCATCGGTATCGTGGTCGGCTTCGGTTACATCTTCAGCCACGTGCAGAGCGACGATTTCCTCACCCGTGGCGGCTTCAACCTGGCCGGCTGGCTGGCCACCGTGTCCCTGGCGGCGCTGTGGCAGATCGCCTTCGCGCCCTACGTGTCGGACTACTCGCGCTACCTGCCGGCCGACGTGAAGGTTTCCTCGACCTTCTGGACCACCTACCTGGGCTCGGCCCTGGGCTCGAGCCTGTCGTTCATCTTCGGCGCGGTGGCGGTGCTGGCGATCCCTGCCGGGATGGACACCATGGACGCGGTCAAGCTTGCCACCGGCACCCTCGGCCCACTGATGCTGGTGCTGTTCCTGCTCAGCGTGATCAGCCACAACGCCCTCAACCTGTACGGCGCGGTGCTGTCGATCATCACCCTGGTGCAGACCTTCGCCTACCGCTGGATCCCCACTGCCAAGAGCCGCGCCGTGCTGTCCCTGGTCGTCCTGGCGGCCTGCTGCGTGGTGGCGGTGTTCGCCTCGGCGGACTTCATCGGCCACTTCGTCGACATGGTGCTGGTGTTGCTGGTGGTGCTGGTGCCGTGGACGGCGATCAACCTGATCGACTTCTATGTCATCCACAAGGGCGACTACGACATCGACTCGATCTTCAAGGTCGACGGCGGCATCTACGGGCGCTACAACCCCCAGGCGCTGATCGCCTACGCGGTGGGTATCGTGGTGCAGATCCCGTTCATGAACACGCCGCTGTATGTCGGGCCGGTGTCCGTACACATCAACGGCGCCGACCTGTCGTGGCTGGTGGGGCTGGCGATCACCTCGCCGCTGTACTGGTGGCTGGCCAGCCGCGACAGCGCGTATCGTCGTCGGCAGGTGAGTGCGAAGCTGGCGGCGGGGATCTGAGTCCGCCGGGCTGAAAATTGCCAAGAGGACCCGCTGCGGCGGGTCTTTTGCCCTTGCCAGGCAAGCTGGCGCTGGCCGAACTGGCCGTAGCGCGGCAGAACCGGCTCAGGGAAGAAGAAGAGAAGGAGCTGGTCTCCGCCCGCGGCGCCAAAGACGTCGAGGCCAAGCGCCGGCAGACCGAACGTACCACCGAAGCCGAGACCGAGACCGAGAAGCAGCTCACGCTGATCAACGTCGAACGGGAAAACGTCGGGCCGAGAGCGGCAAGCAAACCGCCGAGTTGCTTCGTGACAAGGCCAAGGTCAACGCCGAGGCCACCAAGATCACCGCCGACGCGGAATCCTATGCACGCGAGGCCTCCCTCAACGCCGACGGCGCCCTGGACCTCAAGACGCCCTGAATAAACACGCCCGCATTGGTACCTGGAACTCTTCCAATGCGGGGCGCGCTGGTCGGACCGGCATGAGCATCTGCAATAGGCAACGTTCGTACAACCCAGCGGTACAAGGAGGCATTAGACACGCTTGAACTGCACAAGGAGAGCAACGAAAGCCATCCAGACAACAGCGATCAGAATGCAGTACATACCTAGCTTCATGCGCTTTTTCAGGTAGACCGGAAAATCACGACTATCTTCCGGGTTCAGCCACCCCTGACGAATACCTAACGCAGGCCAAAACATCCCAGCCGTCATAGCACAAACTGTCATCAGTCGAAACTTTAGCGTCAGCGCACCACCGTTTCTCAGCTCTTCGCGAAGACCTTCACTGCGCTGCAACGCGTCGCACATCACCTTAAAATGGCGCGAGCCTGCAATATGCAAGTCAATCGCAAGCCCGGCCAGTCCAATAACGAATGGAGCGAGTAGCAACGCTATCCTCAACTCCACAGGCCACCAGCTCAAATCAATCATAAGCGCACACACAGAGTTTCAAGGTCGAGTAAAATCAACGAAAGCAACAATAAGCGCCGATTCACTCAAGGCAGTAAAAATATAAAAAGCCGCAACCCTCATACGCCTTTTGAGATAGACCGGAAACTCACGATAGTCTTCAGCATTCAGACTACCTCTCCTAATTGACAAAGTCGGCCACAATAGTTCACCCGTCATAGCACTAACCGTCATAGATCGAAATTTCAAAGTGTAACCTCCCCCCTTCTTCAGCTCCTCACGCAGACACTGACTCCGATGAAGTGCCGCACACATAACATCGAATTGCCTTGAAGAGGCCATATACGTAATTAGAACAATACCGATAAACACACTCACGAATGGCACTAATAGTATCGCAATCCTCAGCCCAGATGGCCAATGGCTCAAGACAATCATATGCAGCCTCGCACAACAATTCGCCTACCCCTTCCCCCGAAGGAAGCCCCCCGGCTGCTGCAACTCCGCAGTTTAATCCGCACGGCAAGCTTCATGAAGCCTACTTTTAAGGTGTCCGGAAAATGGTAAATCCATCAGTCTGCCCGTGTGAACGTCAACAGCCAAATTGCAAGCACCAACCACAAAAAACCGGCAAGAGACAACCATGCAGAAACCACCATAAGTCGCCGAAGACCATGAGGAAACCTCCTAATTTCCTCCTCCTCGAAAAGCCCTTTCCTAACAACATAAGACGGACAGAGAAACGCCCCACTTATCGTATTCACCAAATGCCACCTATATTTGAAACTCGCCTCATCGAGATAACGCCTCTGCTGTTCAACCCACACGCTTTTAGGTAGCGCCCCAATCACTTGGCGATAACATTCACCGCGAGCAAGGAAAATACTCATAATTAGTCCGATTAAACAGAATATAAATGGCACCCCCATGAACATAAAAGCCCAACCTGACGACCAGAAACTACTCATTTCGCCCGCCACTCATATAAGAACTCTCCCAACCACTCGCCTCCCTTGCCAAGGTTTGAGGCTCCCAGATAGGAACCAGCCCCCACCAGAACCACACCACAAACAGCACCACCTATACCGGCTGTAGCTGCACCTACGGCTCCACATGTAAATGTGGCTACCAAGCTACCTGCTTTAGCACCATAAATTCCCCCGACCACTCCACCAGAAAAATTTCCGACCTCGGTAAAACGAACTTTCCTGCAGGCCTCGACGCTCCCTGCCCTGCAAACCTGTTGCACTTTCAAATAGGAAGACGTCGCCCCCAAGCCCACTGCCACATGCCCCCCATACTTCAAATATTTCGACATCTTCGCCACTTCATCCAAATGCGTCGCATACCCCGGTATCGCTCCCGGCGTGCCAGCCTTCGACCAGTGATGCACGAGGCTTTTAGTAGAGATACTCAAGCTCTTACGCAGGCTTTCATGCCCAGCGAGGTTCAAATATTTGCCTAGAAACGCACTACGTAGCTGCGCATTCAATTGCTGATAGAGCGCTCGACGTGATTCGAAGAATTGCGGGCTATTGAGATGCCCATGCAAGGTGAACTCGCGCTGATGCAGGCTTTCCAGCCCTTTGAGCGTATCTCCCACCTGCCCCAGCCCACGTGACAGCATGTCCTTGCCCACGCCCATGGATTGACTCGCACCATTGAGCACTCCAGCGATCTCGCCAATGTGCTGCATCATGAAGTTGGCCTCCTGCTCGTCGAGCACAGCCAGTGCCTCCCGCGCCTGCTGCGCCGCAGCCATCAGGTCGGCTTCCTCGCGGGTGCAGGCGTGGTGGTTGTCGGGGTCACCGAGGATGAAGATTTCACCGGCCTTGAAACCTTGGTCGAAGGTAGGGTTCAGGCGCTGGATGCGTGCAATAGGCAGTGTGCTGTCCTGCGCCAACAACTGCGCCAGTACCTGAGGGCCGGACATGCTACGGGGAACGATATGAAAACCGGGTTCCAACCCGACTTGCGCAAACGCGATGGCGCCAGGCATCTGTGCGTTGGCTTGGGCATGGAGAGTGCGGGCGCCGGGGACCGTCGCCGCGTTTGTCTGCCTGCCATGCATGGGATGACGGCATGGCGCCATTCCACCCAAAGGAGCAACTACCCTGTTACTGCCGTTCGGGCAGCCACAGGCAACCAGTGAACCATCCATCGCCAGTGGCTGACCGTCGGAAATCCACCCGAGGTAACCCTCTACAACGACGCCAGGTTGGCAGCAGAGCGGACATTCGGTAGTCGAGTCCCCGACCCGCAGGACCTTTCGCCCATCACAGATGTAACCCTCACCGCTGGCAATGCAGATTGCACCCGTGGTGGTGACATCGCCATCTACTGCCTGGCCTTTCCCGTCAAGACTAACGCGATACATGAGCAGGTTCCTTTTGCGCTGAAAGCTCAAGAACCTAACAAATGAAGTTCGCCCTGTTACCCGAGAAAAAGTGAAAGAGACATTTCCTACTTTGACTAGAGAAAAGTCTTAAAACCAACCCTGTAACCAGCCTGTTCAGGCGTGCAGCCTAACCTGAGCGGGCTGGTCACAATGCCCTTCAGTGCCCGCTACGCAACATTTCCTTCGGCACATACTTGCCAATTTCATACTTGCCGATCGCCGCCCGGTGCACCTCATCCGGTCCGTCGGCCAGGCGCAGGGTGCGCTGCATCGCGTACATGTAGGCCAGCGGGAAATCACCGCTCACCCCTGCCCCGCCATGGATCTGGATGGCCCGATCGATCACCTTCAGTGCCACGTTCGGCGCCACCACCTTGATCTGGGCGATCTCGCTGCGCGCCACTTTGTTGCCGACGGTATCCATCATGTAGGCGGCCTTCAGGGTCAGCAGCCGGGCCATGTCGATCTCCATCCGCGAGTCGGCGATCTTGTCGACGTTGCCACCCAGCCGCGCCAGCGGCCGGCCAAAGGCGGTGCGCTCGACCGAGCGTTTGCACATCAGCTCCAGGGCGCGTTCGGCCATGCCGATCGAACGCATGCAATGGTGGATGCGCCCAGGCCCGAGGCGGCCCTGGGCGATCTCGAAGCCACGGCCCTCGCCGAGGAGCACGTTCTCGTAAGGCACTCGCACGTTCTCGAACAACACTTCGGCATGGCCGTGTGGCGCGTCGTCGTAGCCGAACACCGGCAGTGGGCGGACGATCTTCACGCCGGCTGTGTCGGTGGGCACCAGGATCATCGAGTGCTGTTGATGACGCTGGCCGTCGGGGTTGGACAGGCCCATGAAGATCATCACCTTGCAGCGCGGGTCGCAGGCGCCGGAGGTCCACCACTTGCGGCCGTTGATCACCCACTCGTCACCGTCGCGCACGGCGGTGGCGGCCATGTTGGTGGCATCCGAAGAGGCCACGTCCGGCTCGGTCATGGCGAACGCCGAACGGATCTCGCCACGCAGCAGCGGCTCGAGCCACTGGCGCTTCTGCGCCTCGCTGCCGTAGCGCACCAGCACTTCCATGTTGCCGGTATCCGGCGCCGAGCAGTTGAACGGCTCGGGCCCCAGCAGCGAACGGCCCATGATCTCGGCCAACGGCGCGTACTCAAGGTTGCTCAGCCCTGCGCCATATTCGGATTCGGGCAGGAACAGGTTCCACAGCCCTTCCTCGCGGGCCTTGGCCTTGAGCTCCTCCATGATCGCGGTAGGCTGCCAGCGGTCGCCCTCGGCAACCTGGCGCTCGAACACCGGCTCGGCCGGGTAGACGTATGCATCCATGAATGCGCTGACGCGCTCGCGCAGTGCCTGGACCTTGGGCGAATAGGCGAAATCCATCGGGGCTACCTTCCGTCAATGAAGAACATGGACCTGAGCCTAGAACAGCCACCCTTCATCCACCTAGTCTATTTTCTTCGTGTATAAACATTCATAACCAATATATGATCGATCCATAACTCCAACAAAGAGCGGCGCCCATGAACCTCAGCAAGGTCGACCTCAACCTGTTCATCGTCTTCGACGCGATCTACACCGAAGCCAACCTGACCCGCGCCGGGCAGATCGTCGGCATCACCCAGCCGGCGGTGTCCAACGCCCTGTCACGGCTGCGCGAGACGTTCAACGACCCGCTGTTCGTGCGCACCGCCCAGGGCATGGTGCCCACGCCCATGGCCCAGAACATCATCGGCCCGGTACGCAACGCGCTGTCGCTGCTGCGCACCTCGGTACAGGAAAGCCGCATCTTCACCCCGCTGCAGGCGAGCAAGACCTTCCGCATCAGCATGACCGACCTCACCGAGGCGGTGATCCTGCCGCCGCTGTTCCAGCGCCTGCGGCGGCTCGCCCCGGCACTGGTGATCGAGAGTTTCCTGTGCAAGCGCCGCGAGACCACCAAGGAACTGGCCGCCGGGCGCCTGGACTTCGCCGTCGACGCGCCGCTGAACACCGACCCGCAGGTGCGTCACGTCAAACTCATGCAGGACCGCTACGTCTGCGCCATGCGCCCCGGCCACCCCCAGGCCGACAGCAAGCTGACCCTGGACAACTACCTGGCCATGACCCACATCCATATCTCCAGCCGTCGCAACGGCCTGGGCTATGTGGACCTGGCCCTGGGCAAGATGGGCGTGCAGCGCCGTGTCGCCCTGCGTTCGCAGCACTACCTGATGGCATCTCAGGTTCTGCAGCAGACCGACATGGTGATGACCGTGCCCGAGCGTTTCGCCCGCCGCCACCAGTTGCGCCACCAACCGCTGCCGGTGGAGGTACCGGCGCTGGAGACCCACCTCTATTGGCACGAAAGCACCGACCAGGACCCGGCCAACCGCTGGATGCGCGAGCAGATCATCGAGTTGTGCGAGCGGGTGGTGGCCCAGGACGACCAGGAGCAGGCAAGCCCGACAATCGCATCGGCCTGAGTCGCCTACACTGTCGGTGATTGCCTCTGAACCCAGGAGCCACTCATGGACGACAGCCAACATGGCAAGCCACCGACCTTCTGGCAGATGCTGCAGAGCATCCTTGCCGCGGCGTTTGGCGTGCAAAGCGGCAAGAACCGCGCCCGCGACTTCACCAATGGCAAGGCCAGCCATTTCATCGTGATGGGGACAGTGTTCACGCTGATCTTCATTTTCGTGCTGATAGGCCTGGTGCAGTTGGCGATGCACCTGACGGCGCGCTGATCGCAGGGCAAATCCGCCAATACTGCTTGCCAAAACGCAATCCGCCCGCGGATATCCCTTCCGCGGGCGGTTCAGGTGTTTCTCACGGTCTTGAGCAGTTATCCGCTATTGATGGCTGACCCAGTACACTGCGGTGACCACCACCAGCACGATCAGACAGAGGATCGCCCAGGCATCGACACTGCTGTCAGCTTTGCGGACCTTGGTAGAGTTTCCCATTGCATTGCCTCTTGTAGTGGTTATGGGAATGCACTTCACAAGCAGCAGTTAAGTCCAGCAATGCCCTTCGCTCAAGCAGGGTCTTTCAATACTCGACGGGTGACGTGAGAAACGGGTAGCGGAAATCAGCCGGCCGCCCTTCGGCGCTGAAACGGTGGAAGTCGATACCGTGGCCATCCTGCTCCAGCAGCTTGAGCCAGCGCCTGGCCTTGGCCGGGTCGATCAGTTGCAGCGCGGGCGCGCTGTGCTCGCGCTGGCCGTCGCGGTCCACCGCCAGCCCTTGGGCATCGTCATGCAGCATGACCATGGCCCAGCCGCCCAAGGTGAAATGCCCACCCATGAGCACGCTCAAACGCCCGTCGATACGCGCGCGCAGGGCCTCGGGCGAGCTGTTGACCGCGCTGAACAGGGCATCGCGCCCCGGCACCTTGCCCAACGCCTCGAACGCCTGCATGGCACCGAACGCCATCTGGTCGTTGGCCGCCCACACCAGACTGGTGTCGGGGTAGCGCTCGAGCAGCATCTGCGCCTGTTCGAAGGCGCGTTGGCGGCTCCAGCCGCCGTACACCACCTGGCGCAGGCGCACCTGGGGGAACTCGGCCAGTGCCCGGCGCATGCCCTGCACGCGCAACTGCGAGGCCGGCGTGGTCTTGACCCCGGCGAAGGCCAGCAGGTCGACCGGCCCGGCTGCGGCGGGCAATTGCGCCGCCAGCGCCTTGAGCATCTGGTAACCGGCCTCCTCGTCGTTGCTGACCAACGTGCCGAGCACTTCAGGATACTTGTCCGGCTGCGCCTGGACACTGTGTGCCTGGCTGTCGGTGAGGCCGTTGTTGACCAGGAACAGCTTGACCCCGGTCCCCCGCGACAGGCGGATGATCTCGGGGGCGATATACAGTTCGTTGACCAGCACCAGGTAGTCTGGACGCTGCGGTCCTTGCAGCGCCTCCCGAGCCTGGTTCAGCGCAAGGTCGGCGCGACGCTCGCTGTACTGCACGCGCAAGGTCATGCCCAGGTCGCTGGCGGCGGCCTGCATGAAGCGTGAATAGTCGACCCAGAACGTTTCATCGGAATAGCCCGGGTTGAGAAATACCACCGAAGCGGCCTGCGCGCTCGCTGCCAGTGGCAGGCTCAGGCACAGGCTCTGGCACAAGGCCTTGAGCATGCTGTTACATCCCTGCGAAGCAAACCCCGGATTATAGCCTTGCGATGTACCGCAGCGGACAAATGCCAGTCAGTCTCACTTAGTCCAAATGGTTCTTTTCATATGCAAAAACATCACTTTAGCGCATAAACCCACTCTGCTATCGTTCCTCCGCTCCGCCCCGGAGTGCGCGGCCGTGCGCGCGATTAGCTGCATGCAGCCTGAGACAGGACTTATATGTACGTATACGACGAGTACGATCAGCGGATCATCGAGGACCGCGTCAAGCAGTTCCGTGATCAGACCCGCCGCTACCTGGCCGGTGAGCTGAGCGAAGAAGAATTCCGCCCTCTGCGCCTGCAGAACGGCCTGTATATCCAACGTTTCGCGCCGATGTTGCGAGTCGCCGTGCCCTATGGCCAGCTGAACGCACGTCAGACCCGCATGCTGGCGAAGATCGCCCGCGACTACGACAAGGGCTATGCGCACATCAGCACGCGCCAGAACGTGCAGTACAACTGGCCGGCGCTCGAAGACATCCCGGAAATTCTCGCCGAGCTGGCCACCGTGCAGATGCACGCGATCCAGACCAGCGGCAACTGCCTGCGCAACGTCACCACCGACCAGTTCGCCGGTGTCGCCGCCGATGAGCTGGTCGACCCGCGCCCATGGTGCGAAATCGTCCGCCAGTGGACCACGTTCCACCCGGAATTCGCCTACCTGCCGCGCAAGTTCAAGATCGCCGTCAACGGTTCGAGCGACGACCGCGCCGCCATCGAGGTGCACGACATCGGCCTGGAGCCGGTGCGCAACGCCGCAGGCGAACTGGGCTTCCGCGTATTGGTCGGTGGCGGCCTGGGCCGTACCCCGGTGATCGGCGCGTTCATCAACGAGTTCCTGCCCTGGCAGGACCTGCTCAGCTACCTGGACGCCATCCTGCGCGTGTACAACCGTTACGGTCGTCGTGACAACAAGTACAAGGCGCGGATCAAGATCCTGGTCAAGGCCCTCACCCCGGAAGTGTTCGCCGAGAAGGTCGAGGCCGAAATGGTCCACCTGCGTGGCGGCAACACCACCCTGACCGAGGCCGAAGTACAGCGCGTCGCCCGCCACTTCGTCGACCCCGAGTACCTGGCCCTGGACAACACCGACTTCAGCGCGCTGGACGCCGAGCACCCGGGCTTCGCCCGCTGGCGCTCGCGCAACACCCGCGCGCACAAGAAGCCGGGCTATGTTGCCGTGACCCTGTCGCTCAAGCCCACCGGCGTCGCCCCGGGCGACCTGACCGACAAGCAGCTCGACGCGGTCGCCGACCTGGCCGAACGCTACAGCTTCGGCTACCTGCGCACCTCCCACGAGCAGAACATCATCCTCGCCGACGTCGAGCAGCGACAGCTGCACGCGCTGTGGCTGGAACTGCGCGAGCAAGGCTTCGCCACCCCGAACATCGGCCTGCTGACCGACATCATCTGCTGCCCGGGCGGTGACTTCTGCTCGCTGGCCAACGCCAAGTCGATCCCGATCGCCGAATCCATCCAGCGCCGCTTCGACGACCTGGACTACCTGTTCGACATCGGCGAGCTCGACCTGAACATCTCCGGCTGCATGAACGCCTGCGGCCACCACCACGTCGGCCACATCGGCATCCTTGGCGTGGACAAGAAGGGTGAGGAGTTCTACCAGGTCTCGCTGGGCGGCAATGCCGCGCGC
The DNA here is from genome assembly GCF_001007005.1 of Pseudomonas sp. CCOS 191. Classification (NCBI taxonomy): domain Bacteria; kingdom Pseudomonadati; phylum Pseudomonadota; class Gammaproteobacteria; order Pseudomonadales; family Pseudomonadaceae; genus Pseudomonas; species Pseudomonas sp. CCOS 191. The sequence continues at coordinate 2,289,839 of NZ_LN847264.1, read as the reverse complement.
GACGCCAGCCTGGGCAAGATCCTCGGCCCCTCCTTCGCCCAGGACGACATGGCCGACGTGATCGAGAAGCTGATCAATGTGTACGTCGAGCGGCGCACCGAAGACGAGCGCTTCATCGACACCTACCAGCGGATCGGCATCGACCCCTTCAAGGAACGCGTCTATGCAGCGAATCATTAAGAACAACCAGATCGTCGACGAAACCTGGCACCTGCTGCCCAAGGACGTCTCGATCGACGAACTGACCAACTGCGACGACTACATCGTGCCGCTGCAGCTGTGGCGCGACCATCCGAGCCTGCTCAAGGCCCGCGACGGCGGCCTGGGCATCTGGCTGGACAGCGACGAAGAAGCCGAGGAAATCGGCGAGCAGGTCGAGCACTTCCAGGTGATCGCCCTGAACTTCCCGGCCTTCACCGACGGGCGCAGCTACTCCAATGCGCGCCTGCTGCGTGACCGCTACAAGTTCAAGGGCGAGCTGCGCGCCATTGGCGACGTGCTGCGCGACCAGCTGTTCTACATGGCCCGCTGCGGTTTCGATGCCTTCGCCATCCGTGCCGACAAGGATCCCGAAGACGCCCTGCAGAGCCTGAAGGACTTCTCGGTGACTTACCAAGGCGCCACAGACGAACCGCTGCCGCTGTTCCGCCGCCGCTGATCGTCGCTTGCAGTACTCCCGGCCCGCCTTATGGCGGGCCGATTCGTTTCTGCGCCGGCAAGACGACCATTCCGGACAGGCCGAGGAAATATCCGAACATTCACTCAGGTTTGCTGATGGCATGCCGATATCAAGGCATATCCTTTTCACTCCGCAAGGAAAGCGACGATGAGCCCAATCACCTCGGCACTGCGATTCACGCCGATCCAGACTCCACCCGCTCCCGCGCAGAACCTGATCGTTCGCCAGCCCACGAGCGTCGCCAGCGCCCCAGGCACCCAGGTCATCCTGGGCCAGGACACCCGCATCCCCGACAGTGAGACCTACACCTCGCGAGGCACGCTGGACAACGCGCAGCCCAGCTACACCTGGGAACAGGACGGGCTGGACAAGCTGAGCATGTACATGTTCAGCGCGGTCAAGTCGTCCTCCACCGCCGCCCGCTTCCAGGGCCTGGGCAGCGCCCTGATGGAGCAACTGGCGGCCAGCGGCGGCCAGCGCGTCTCCCAGTCAGCCCTGCAGGTCAACGAGACCGACACCACCCCGCTGAGCCTGCAGCAGTCACGCCTGCGCGAGTTTGCCAGCAATACCGTCACCCTCAGCCTCACCACCGCCTCCGGCGCCACGGTGAAACTGGGTTTGTACAACGGTGAGCGGGGCCTGGCGGTCGACGCCGAAGTCCAGGGCGGCGAGCTCAACGCCAACGAACTCAAGGGCCTGGCCGCCCTGGCCGACGGATTCCAGTCGGCGATCAATGGTTTGACCCGGCAACCGCCGAGCCTGCAGCTTGGCTCGCTGGTCAAGCTCGATCCGAACCTGTTCAGCGGCCTGCAAATGAATGCCAAGCTGGACTTGCCCAGTGGTGGGCAACAGACCTTCGACCTGCGCCTGGACGGCTCCACCCGCAGCCTGAAACTCGATGGCCCGAGTGGCCAGGTGCAGCTGGACCTCGATTCCCAGGGCGGCGCGCTGCTGGGCGGCAAGGCCCAGCGCCGGGCCGCCCTGGACAACTACCTGACCCAGTTCGACGAGGCGCAGAAACGCGGCAAGGGCGATGCCCAACTGACCTCGCTGCTCAAGGATGCCTTCAGCCAACTGAACAGCATCGACGACAACAGCCCGCGCCCGGCGGGTCATAACGACGCGGTGAACACCTACAGCCGTGCGTTGCTCAGCGGCCTGGCCGACTTCAAGGCCTCGATCGTGCAACCGTCCAGCCGCCCGAACGCACGGCGCCTGGACGAGGAAGACCGCTTCGCCTACCAGGTGTCGCAATCGACCTCGACCAGTGGCCAAGGCACCACCATCGCCCGTCAGCAACGCCAGGAGGCCAAGCTGGATGCCGCCTGGCATTCGAGCCTGTCGTCTGCTGCCAAGCTCACCGAAGCGGATCCGTTCGACGAGAAGAACTACCGTTACCACACGCTCAGCGAAACGGCGAGCAGCACCACCGAACTGTCGTTCGTCGACAATGTGCTCAAGGAAGCCAAGGCCACCCAGGAGGCCACCAGCACCAAGCGCGTGCTCACCTACGAGGGTGGCAAGCTTGAGTCCGATGTCAGCACGCCCGAGTCGGTGAGCCGCTCGCGCAACCTGCTGAACCTGCTCGACGATCTGTTCAAGACCGATGAGAAGGCCCGGCGCAACGGCAGCCAGTACGACCTCGACGCGCAACTGGCGGCCCATGCCGGGCTGTGGCAGTTGCAAACCGACCCGGCGAAGATCCACGACTGACCGAGGCGCCGCCGCGCAGACAAGCCCACCCCTGCAAGGACTGCAGAAGCGGGCTCATCTGCGCGCGGCCTTGGCGCTCAGCGTATCGGCACGTAGATATCCGTCTGCCATTGTTCCAGCGGCGTCTGCGGATAGATGCTCAGGTAGTGGAAGAACAGCGGATGATCGCGCAACTCCTCGCCACTGCCCGGTAGCCAATCACGGTAGATCGGGTAGATCGTCTCGCCGATGTGGTCCGGGGAGCCGACATGGCGCACCACTGCACAGCGCCCAGCGGGCAGGCTCGACTCGTAGACGCCTTGGGCATTCGGTGCCACGGCCTCATGGATTTCCCCGCAGATGGCAAAGCGGAAGTCTTGCGGCGCGGTAGTGTCCGGATTGTTGTAGGGGATGCCGAAGCTGCGACTGCTGGCCACGGGCGACTGCCCGCTGCTCATGCGCCAGTCGATGAACCGGCGCACGGATTCGCTGACCTGGCTCGGCGGCCCCCGATGTTCGAGCGCGGCAAGGCGCACGGCGGCGAAATCGACGATTCGTACCTGCATGGTGATGCTCCTGGAAAAATGAGGAATGGCAAACACCGTATTCCATAGCTGCCAGTCCGGCCGGCGGCGAAACGCGCTGGGCGCATGCCCAAAGGCCCGCCTGAACGCCCTGCTGAATGCCTCGGGGCTTTCGAACCCCGCCGCCAGGGCCGCGTCCAGCACCGAGTGTTCGGGCTGGCCGACCAACCGATGCGCGGCACGGCGCAGGCGCATCAGTTGCACATAACGGGCAACCGGGACGCCCACATAGGCACTGAACTGACGGTGAAAATGAAACACCGAAAAATGTGCCACGGCGCTCAAGGTCTCCACCGACAGGTCACCTTCGAGGTTGTCCTCGATATAGGCCAGTACGGTCTCGAACCGTTGCTGGTAAAGGGCATTGACTGACAAATCAGGTTGCTCCTGGAAATACGGCAGGCCACAGCTTCGTCGATCCTGCCATGATCCCGCCTAGCCGCACTTGCTCAATCACAACATTCTCAGGTAGTCATGGCCTGGCCGCGATCACCAGCAAAGCCGGTGCTATCCAGCGTATCTCCCGCACGCGTGTACGCCATTATTGTCACGCTCTGATCACAACCCAGCCCCGAATTCATGACTCCAGCTCAAAGGACCTTGTTTTGCCGAGGCCTTAATCAATCCCGCCGAACCGCGCACACTGCACGCATTCACTCGACAGGAGCACATCCATGAGCATTCCATCCTTTGGCCTGGGTACCTTCCGCCTCACCGGCCAGGCCGTCATCGACTCGGTCAAGTCGGCGCTGGAGCTGGGCTACCGCGCCATCGACACCGCGCAGATCTACAAGAACGAAGCCGAGGTGGGCCAGGCCATCGCCGAAAGCGGCGTGCCGCGCGGCGAATTGTTCATCACCACCAAGATCTGGGTCGACAACTACGCCGCCGACAAAATGATCCCCAGCTTGCGCGAGAGCCTGGCCAAGCTGCGCACCGAGCATGTCGACCTGCTGCTGATCCACTGGCCCGCACCTGGCAATGGCGTCGAGCTGCCCGAATACATGCAGGCCCTGGCCGAGGCCAAGCGCCAGGGCCTGACCCGCCAGATCGGCATCTCCAACTTCAACATCGAACTGACCCGCCAGGCCATCGCCGTGGTCGGCCAGGGCGAGATCGCCACCAACCAGATCGAGCTCAGCCCGTATCTGCAAAACCGCAAGCTCACCGCCTTCCTCGCGGAACAAGGTATCACCACCACCTCCTACATGACCCTGGCCTATGGCAAGGTCCTGAAGGATCCGCTGCTGGCGCAAATCGCCGCCAAGCACAAGGCCACCGTGGCCCAGGTGGCCTTGGCCTGGGCATTGCAACTGGGCTACGCGGTGATCCCTTCATCGACCAAGCGCGAGAACCTGGCCAGCAACCTGCTCGCCCAGAGCCTGCGCCTGGACGCCGACGACATGGCGCGCATCGCCACCCTGGAGCGCGGCGGCCGTGAAGTCAGCCCGGACGGCCTGGCGCCGGCCTGGGACTGATATCCTTCGGGCATGGAGGCCCACCTCCCTGATTTCAACCGCTTTTTCGGAGCTCCCAATGAGCACGCTTTCCCCCGGACGGGTGCTGTTCGCCCTGGCCATCGGCGCCTTCGGCATCGGCACCACCGAGTTCACCCCCATGGGCCTGCTGCCGGTGATCGCCGACGGCGTCGGCGCCAGCATTCCCAGCGCCGGCATGCTGATCACCGCCTATGCCATCGGCGTCATGGTCGGCGCGCCGATCATGACCTTGCTGTTCAGCCGCTTCGGCAAGCGTGCCGCGCTGATGATGCTGATGGGCATCTTCACCCTCGGCAACCTGCTGTCGGCGCTGTCGCCGGACTACTACACCCTGCTTGTCTCGCGCCTGATCACCAGCCTCAACCATGGCGCCTTCTTCGGCCTGGGCGCGGTGGTCGCCGCCAGCGTGGTGCCCCGGGACAAGCAGGCCAGCGCCGTGGCCACCATGTTCATGGGCCTGACCATCGCCAACATCGGCGGCGTGCCGGCCGCCACCTGGCTCGGCCAGCAGGTCGGCTGGCGCATGGCCTTTGCCGGCACCGCGGTGCTCGGCCTGCTGGCCATCGCCGCACTGTGGTATGCGCTGCCCAAGGGCGAGCGCGGCAACGTGCCCCATGTGCGCAAGGAACTGGCAGTGATCGCCCGCCCCAACGTGCTGCTGGCCATGGCCACCACCGTACTCGGCGCAGGCGCCATGTTCACCCTGTACACCTATGTCGCACCGGTGCTCGCCGAGCTGACCGGCGCCTCCGCCAGTTTCGTCACCCTTGGCCTGGTGCTGATTGGCGTCGGCTTCACCTTGGGCAACAGCCTGGGTGGCAAGCTGGCCGACTGGTCGCTGGACGGTGCCGCAAGGATCTTCCTCGGCGCACTGGCGGCGATCATGCTGCTGATGCCGCTGGTACTGGGCAGCCATGTCGGCGCGGCGCTCGCGCTGCTGGTCTGGGGGGTGTTCACCTTCGCCGTGGTTCCGCCGCTGCAGATGCGGGTGATGATCGCCGCGGCCGAAGCGCCGGGGCTGGCGTCGTCGATCAACGTCGGCGCGTTCAACCTGGGCAATGCCGTGGGCGCGGCCCTGGGTGGCGCGGTGATCAGCCTGGACCTGGGTTACGCGGCGGTGCCGATGGCCGGTGGCCTGCTGGCGGCGGCCGGGTTGCTGCTGGTGTGGCTGGGCGGGCGTGGCAAGGCCACCGACGAGGCCTTGGGCAAGCCGGCCTGAGACAGCCGAAACAAACAAGAACGCCGCCACCCCTGAGGGATGGCGGCGTTCTTGCGTTGCAGCCGCAGGCGGTCAGGCCGGGGCCGAAGTGCGGATCAAGTGATCGAAGGCGGCCAGCGAAGCCTTGGCGCCCTCGCCCACGGCGATGACGATCTGCTTGTACGGCACCGTGGTCACGTCACCGGCGGCGAACACACCCGGGATGCTGGTCTGGCCCCTGGCGTCGACGATGATCTCGCCGCGCGGCGACAGCTCCACGGTGCCCTTGAGCCAATCGGTATTGGGCAGCAAGCCGATCTGCACGAAGATGCCTTCCAGCGCCAGGTCATGCAGCGCCTCGGTGCTGCGGTCCTTGTAGCGCAGGCCGGTGACCTTTTCACCGTCGCCGACCACTTCGGTGGTCAGCGCGCTGGTGATCACCTTGACGTTCGGCAGGCTGTGCAGCTTGCGCTGCAACACGGCGTCGGCACGCAGCTGGCTGTCGAACTCGATCAGGGTCACCTGGGCAACGACGCCGGCCAGGTCGATGGCCGCTTCCACGCCGGAGTTGCCGCCACCGATCACCGCCACGCGCTTGCCCTTGAACAGCGGGCCGTCGCAGTGCGGGCAGTAGGCCACGCCGCGAGCGCGGTACTGCTGCTCGCCCGGCACGTTCATTTCACGCCAGCGGGCACCGGTGGCCAGGATCACAGTCTTGGCCTTGAGCGAGGCGCCGCCGGCCAGGCGTACTTCGTGCAGGCCGCCGTCGCTGGCCGGGATCAACGCTTCGCCGCGCTGCAGGTTCATGATGTCGACGTCGTACTGCTTGACGTGCTCTTCCAGCGCCGTGGCCAGCTTCGGCCCTTCGGTTTCCTGCACCGAGATGAAGTTCTCGATGGCCAGGGTGTCGAGCACCTGGCCGCCGAAACGCTCGGCCGCAACACCGGTACGGATGCCTTTGCGCGCGGCGTAGATCGCTGCGGCGGCACCGGCCGGGCCACCGCCGACCACCAGCACGTCGAAGGCGTCCTTGGCGTTGATCTTCTCGGCCTGGCGGGCGCCGGCATTGGTGTCGATCTTGCCAAGAATCTCTTCCAGACCCATGCGGCCCTGGCCGAACACTTCGCCGTTCAGGTAGATGCTCGGCACGGCCATGACCTTGCGGGCTTCGACTTCATCCTGGAACAACGCGCCGTCGATGGCGACGTGGCGCACACTGGGGTTGAGCACCGCCATCAGGTTCAGCGCCTGGACCACGTCCGGGCAGTTCTGGCACGACAGCGAGAAGTAGGTCTCGAAGGTGAACTCGCCTTCCAGCGCCTGGATCTGCTCGATCACTTCGGCACTGGCCTTGGAGGGATGGCCACCGACTTGCAGCAGCGCCAGCACCAGGGAGGTGAATTCGTGGCCCATGGGGATGCCGGCGAAGCGCAGGCTGATATCAGACCCCGGGCGGTTCAGCGAGAACGAAGGGCGACGGGTGTCGGCGCCGTCCGCGCTGAAGGTAATCAGGTTCGACAGGCCGGCGATTTCCACCAGCAGGTCGTGCAATTCACGGGACTTCGCGCCGTCGTCGAGGGAGGCAACGATCTCGATCGGCTGGGTGACCCGCTCCAGGTAGGTTTTCAGTTGCGATTTAAGCGTGGCGTCCAACATACGGGCGATTCCTTTTTCAAAACTCGGATACAAAAACGCCCAGGCGAGGTCGCCCGGGCGTTTTTACGGGGCGGTAACTGTTTCAGCTTTGGCGGCTGTCTACCGCCCGCGGGGTGTGCATCGACTTAGATCTTGCCGACCAGGTCCAGCGACGGTGCCAGAGTAGCTTCGCCTTCCTTCCACTTGGCCGGGCAGACTTCGCCTGGGTGAGCGGCAACGTACTGGGCAGCTTTGACTTTACGCAGCAGCTCGGCAGCATCGCGGCCTACACCACTGTCGTTCAGTTCGACGATCTTGATCTGGCCTTCCGGGTTGATCACGAAGGTACCGCGATCGGCCAGGCCGGCTTCCTCGATCAGCACGTCGAAGTTGCGCGAGATGACGTGGGTCGGGTCACCGATCAGCGGGTACTTGATCTTGCCGATGGTGTCCGAAGTGTCATGCCAGGCTTTGTGGGTGAAGTGGGTGTCGGTGGACACGCCGTAGATTTCCACGCCCAGTTTCTGGAACTCGGCGTAGTTGTCGGCCAGGTCGCCCAGTTCGGTCGGGCAGACGAAGGTGAAGTCGGCCGGGTAGAAGAATACGACGGACCACTTGCCTTTCAGGTCGGCTTCGCTGACCTGGACGAACTCGCCGTTGTGGTAGGCGGTGGCGTTGAACGGTTTGACCTGGCTGTTGATGATAGGCATGAGAGACGCTCCTTCATGGATTGAATTTCAATGGGTTGAAATCAGTTGACGGAGAGAATCCTAACCGCTGGTCCCGTTAAAGGCTCATTGGCAAAGCTCATGCTTGCGATTGGTTTTGGCTATAAGGCGGGATTATTAATAGAAGGGATTGGGCTGAGCAAAGGATTGCGCGGGGTCAAAAGCATCGCGGGGCAAGCCCGCTCCCACGCCCGGCGATAACTGGCGTGGGAGCGGGCTTGCCCCGCGACAAGGCGTATCAGCGAGTGACGGTACGCATGGTCACGAATTCTTCGGCGGCGGTCGGGTGCACACCGATGGTTTCGTCGAACTGCTGCTTGGTCGCCCCGGCCTTCAGGGCGATACCCAGCCCCTGGATGATTTCGCCGGCATCCGGGCCGACCATGTGGCAACCCAGGACCTTGTCGGTCTCGGCGTCGACCACCAGCTTCATCAGGGTCTTCTCCTGGATGTCGGTGAGGGTCAGCTTCATCGCCCGGAAGCGGCTCTCGAAGATCTGCACCTTGTGCCCGGCGGCCAGCGCCTGCTCCTCGGTCAGGCCCACGGTGCCGATCGGCGGCTGGCTGAACACCGCTGTCGGGATATTCTGGTAATCGACAGGACGGTACTGCTCAGGCTTGAACAAACGTCGGGCCACGGCCATGCCTTCGGCCAGAGCCACCGGCGTCAGTTGCACCCGGCCGATCACATCGCCGATGGCCAGGATCGAAGGCTCGGTGGTCTGGAACTGCTCATCGACTCGGATGAAACCACGCGGATCCAGCTCCACCCCGGTGTTTTCCAGGCCTAGGTTATCCAGCATCGGCCGCCGACCGGTGGCGTAGAAGATGCAATCGGCCACCAGCTCGCGACCATCCTTGAGGGTGGCCTTGAGGCTGCCGTCATCGAGTTTGTCGATGCGCTGGATATCGGCGTTGAACTGAAGGTCCATGCCGCGCTTTTCCAGCTCCTCCTTCAGGTGCGTGCGCACCGAGCCGTCGAAGCCGCGCAGGAACAGGTCGCCGCGATACAGCAGCGTGGTAGCGGCGCCCAGGCCCTGGAAGATGCCGGCGAACTCCACGGCGATATAACCGCCCCCCACTACCAGCACGCGACGTGGCAATGCCTTGAGGTAGAAGGCTTCATTGGAGGTGATCGCCAGTTCCTTGCCGGGGATGTCGGGCACCTTTGGCCAGCCACCGGTGGCGATCAGAATGGTGGCCGCCGTGTAGCGCTGGCCCTCGACCTCCACTTCATTGGCGCCGGTGATCCGGGCATGCCCCTGCAGCAGGGTGACGCCACTGTTGACCAGCAAGTTGCGATAGATGCCGTTGAGGCGCTCGATCTCGCGGTTCTTGTTGGCGATCAGCGTACCCCAGTCGAAATGCCCCTCCTCGAGGGTCCAACCGAAGCCCGCGGCCTGTTCCAGCTCGTCGGCCACATGGGCGCCGTACACCAGCAGTTTCTTCGGCACGCAGCCGACGTTGACGCAGGTGCCCCCCAGGTAACGGCTCTCGGCCACCGCCACCTTGGCACCAAAGCCCGCAGCGAATCGCGCCGCGCGCACACCGCCGGAACCGGCACCAATCACGAACAGATCAAAATCGTAGGCCATGCATTCAGTCTCCTAGGCAGGCGCCCAGCATAGCGCCGTTGCCTGCCACAGACAAAAAAGCCACCCCGAAGGGTGGCTCTTGAACCTGCCGGGCGAACTCAGTACGCCTTGCCGGTCTTGTAGAAGTTCTCGAAGCAGAAGTTGGTCGCCTCGATGTAGCCTTCGGCGCCACCGCAGTCGAAACGCTTGCCCTTGAACTTGTAGGCGATCACGTTGCCTTCGGCGGCCTGTTTCATCAGCGCGTCGGTGATCTGGATCTCGCCGCCCTTGCCTGGTTCGGTCTGTTCGATTTTCTCGAAGATATCCGGGGTCAGGATGTAACGGCCGATGATGGCCAGGTTCGACGGTGCGTCTTCCGGCTTCGGTTTCTCGACCATGGAATCCACGCGGAAGATGCCGTCCTTGATCTCTTCACCGGCGATAACGCCGTACTTGTTGGTTTCCTGCGGGTCGACTTCCTGGATGGCAACGATCGAGCAGCGGTACTTCTTGTACAGCGCGACCATTTGCGCGAGCACGCCATCACCTTCGAGGTTCACGCACAGGTCGTCGGCCAGTACCACGGCGAACGGCTCGTCACCGATCAGCGGGCGGCCGGTGAGGATAGCGTGGCCCAGGCCTTTCATTTCGGTCTGGCGGGTGTAGGCGAACGAGCACTCGTCCAGCAGACGACGGATGCCGACCAGGTATTTTTCCTTGTCGGTGCCCTTGATCTGGTTTTCCAGCTCGTAGCTGATGTCGAAGTGGTCTTCCAGGGCACGCTTGCCACGGCCGGTGACGATGGAAATTTCATTCAGGCCGGCGTCCAGTGCCTCTTCAACGCCATACTGGATCAGTGGCTTGTTGACCACCGGCAGCATTTCCTTGGGCATGGCTTTGGTAGCGGGCAGGAAACGAGTGCCGTAACCGGCTGCCGGGAACAAGCATTTCTTGATCATATACGTCCTTAACAAGGGCTTTGCGTACGAAATTCGGCGCAGTCTAATCAGGCGGCGGTCACCTTACAATGCCCCCCGCAGCGGCCGATGCCATCATAGAGACATTCCAGTGTAGTTAGTTCCGCAAGGGCATGGATATTAAGCGCCCGACGGCTTGCCACAGAGCCGGCCCGCACCCGTGAAACGACCATGGCTGCGGGCTTGGCCTTTCATCGGATCAGCTCAGCCACCGATGCCCTGTCCGATCAGAACGCCATCGACTTTCCGCCCATACAGGTTGACCCCGTCATTGGCATGGAACTTCAGCCGGGTCTTCTCGATCGAGCCCTCGACCAGGCGCGGATCCTGCGGCCGCTCATGGCGATTGATCCAGGCTGCCACGTCCCAGGCCTGCTGGTCGCTCAGGCTGCCGGGCTTGCCCAATGGCATGTTGTACTTGATGAACGACGCCGCCGTGTTGATCCGGTGCATGCCGGCCCCCCAGTTGTATGAGTCCTTGCCCCACAGCGGCGGCATCACGTACTCCCCGGCCACCTTCTGCCCTTCGCCGTTGCCGCCGTGGCAGATCGCGCATTGTTCGTCATACACCTGCTTGCCGCGCTTGAAGTCGTAGCCATCCTTGGGCTTCGGCACTTCCGGGTAGCCGCGACCGGCGATCTCCACCCCCGTCGGCGCCTGGGTCGACAGCCAGTAGGCATAAACGCTCAACGCGGTCATCTGCGGGCTGTCGGCCGCCGGCGGCTTGCCGTTCATGCTGAAGCTGAAACAGCCCTGGATACGTTCGGCGAAGGTGTTGACCTTGTCGTTTTTCTTGCGGTACGCCGGGTACATCGGATAGGCGCCCCAAAGCGGCGCGGAATGGAACAGGCGGCCCTGATCGAGGTGGCAGTTGCTGCAGTTCAGGCCATTGCCGACAGCCTCGGGCATCAGCCTGCGGGTATCGACGAACAGCGCATGCCCTTCACGGACCATCTTGCCGAAGGCGTTATCCGGGATGGCGCTTTCCGCGGGGGGTACGAATTGCGGGGCCGCCTGTACGCCCGGCACCTTGAGCTGGGACTGGTCTTCCATCGCGATAGGGGCGGCCTGGGCAGCGCCCATGACCAGCAGCAACAGGCTTGGCATAAGGGTTTTCATGGCTTGGCCTCCTGGCTTGCCGGCTGTGCGAAGTAGTCGGCAACCGCCTTGACCTCGGCATCGGTCATCGCTTTGGCGACATCCACCATCAGCTGGTTGGGGTCGTTGCTGCGGCTGCCATCGCGCCAGGCGTTGAGCTGTGCCACCAGGTAGCCGGCCGGCTGCCCGGCCAACGGCGGGAAGTGCTCGCCGACACCGCTGCCACCCGGGCCATGGCACTGCACGCAACCGGGAATCTTGCGGCTCCAGTCGCCATAGATGGCGAGGCGCGCCACCGGATCGGTGGCAATCTGCTGGCGGCGCGTGTCAGGTGCGGTATCGGCCGGCAGCTTGGCGAGGTAGGCGCTGATCGCTTCGATTTCCGCATCGTCCAGGGCCTTGGCCAGTGGCTCCATCACCGCCTGCTTGCGGCTGCCACTGCGAAAGTCCTGCAATTGCTTGCTCAGGTAACCGGCAGGCAAGCCGGCCAGGCGGGGAAAACCGGCGGCGGCGATGCCTTTGCCGTCCGGGGCATGGCAGCCGAGGCAAGCCATGGCGGCGGGATTCTGCCCGCCCTGGTTGAAGATTTTCTGGCCGTCGGCAGCGTGCGCCGAGGGCCAGGCCAAGATCAGCAGGCTGCCGATCACGACATGGCTCAGGGGTTTCATCACGGAGGCTCCATTTCCTTGTTATAAGCTTAGGCTCAAACGATATAAGCCCAGAAATACTAGGCCTATTCCCCGGCCTGCGACAACGTGCCGCCGGGAAGGAAAATGGCAATACGCCAGCTAATTACCGATTAACTGAGCTGGATCAAGAACCGGAGATGCATTGGGTTGCGGCAGTGCGCACGTCGCCCAGGCGCAGCGGGAAGTTGTTCAACCGCTCGTAGACCTTGATCGCGCTGCCGCTGCCGCGCTTGTCGATATCGAGCAGCGCCGCCGGACCGACGCCAGCCGTCAGCTTCTGCGGCACGGTCAGGCGCAGGTTTTCCCCGCGCACCTCCTCTTGCAACGGATCGCGCGTTTCAGCCAGCTTGCCCTTCACGCAGTCGGCGTACTCACGTGGCGTCTTGCCAGAGATCACATCCAAGGTGGCGTGGGACTGCTCGAGTTCCGTCACGCTGACACAGCCTCCCAATGCCAGCACCGCTGCCGCTACTACCCATTTCATGCACACACTCTCCAACTTCAAAGTCATCCTCTGACCACGTCCAGGCGTTTTTGCTCCCACGTCTGGCGGAAATCTCCTTGGCTTGGTCAGCCCGGGCGCAAGTGTAACCTCACATCGTGATATCTTTCGCGTTTGCAGAGACAATCCTTGCGGAGCGCCCCATGAAATTCGTACACCAGCGCGAACACCTGAACGAGGACGATATCGTCGTCATCGAGTGTTCCCAGCGCTGCAACATCCGCCTGATGAACGACGCCAACTTCCGCAGCTTCAAGAATGGCGGCCGGCATACCTACCACGGCGGCCACTTCGAGAAATTCCCGGCGAAGATCACCGTTCCCAGCACCGGTTTCTGGAACATCACCATCGACACCGTGACCACCCGCCCGATCTCCGTGACGCGCAAGCCAACCCTGACCCACAAGATCAAGATCATTCGTCGCTCGTCGTCGAAACTCGGATGAAGCCAGCATGACCCAGACCATCAAGTACGTGATCAAGTACAAGCTCGACGGCGAACGCCGCTGGGATTTCGCCCTGATGCCCGACGCCTCCCTGGAGCAGGCGCAGGAAGCCCTGCGCAAGATCCATGGCGACGACGCCGACAAGATCAGCGACATCCAGGTCAGCAAGGCCCTGTAGCAACGCTGGCCGCACTCAAGGAGTCGCCCATGAGCACCTGGCAAGACCGCCGCATCCTCGATCTGCTTGGCATCGAGCTGCCCATCCTCCAGGCGCCCATGGCCGGCGCCACTGGCTCAGCCATGGCCATTGCCGTCGGTAATGCCGGGGGCCTGGGCGCCCTGCCCTGCGCCATGCTCTCCAGCGAACAGCTGCGTGGCGAAATCGAAGCCTTCCGCGCCGCCTGCCAGGGCCCGCTCAACCTGAACTTCTTCTGCCACCAACCGCCGGCGCCAGACCCCGAGCAGGACGCTCGCTGGAAACAGGCGCTAAAGCCCTTCTACGATGAAGTCGGCGCGGACTTCGAGGCGCCGACGCCGGTGTCCAACCGCGCGCCCTTTGACGAACAAAGCTGCAAGCTGGTGGAGGAACTGCGCCCGGAAGTGGTCAGCTTCCACTTCGGCCTGCCAGCGCCGGCGTTGCTGCACCGGGTCAAGGCGGCAGGCGCCAAAGTGCTGTCCAGCGCCACCACGGTGGAGGAAGCGACCTGGCTGGAACAGCACGGCTGCGACGCGATCATCGCCATGGGTTATGAAGCCGGCGGCCATCGCGGCATGTTCCTCAGCAACGACATCACCAGCCAGATCGGCACCTTCGCCCTGGTGCCACAGATCGTCGACGCGGTGAGCCTGCCGGTGATCGCGGCAGGCGGCGTTGCCGATCACCGCGGCCTGCTCGCCGCCCTGGCCCTGGGCGCCTCGGCCGTGCAGATCGGCACCGCCTACCTGTTCTGCCCCGAAGCCAAGGTGTCACCTGCGCACCGCCGCGCCCTGGACAGCGCCCCCGCCAGCGATACCGCGCTGACCAACCTGTTCACCGGCCGCCCGGCCCGCGGCATCAACAACCGCCTCATGCGTGAACTGGGCCCGATGAGCGCCCTCGCCCCGCGTTTCCCGTTGGCCGGCGGCGCGCTGATGCCGCTGCGCGCGATCACCGACCCGCAAGGCAACAGTGATTTCAGCAACCTGTGGTCCGGGCAGGCATTGCGCCTGGGAAGGCCTATGGGTGCAGAGGCACTGACCCGCGAAATTGCAGGCGAGGCCCTGAAGCGGATTGTCCGGTGAGCGCGAAACGTTCATAGCGAGCCCCTTGCCGCAATAACCCGGCGTGCGGCGGTATACTCGCCAGCTTTCGAACCTCGCCCGGGAAACCGCCATGCAGCAAGTCCTGCTCATCGTCGATGTGCAATCCACCTTCAGCCCCTCTGAGAAACTGGTGGACGGCATCCGCGTGTTGTCCGCGCACATCCCCACGATCGCCTCGGTCGAACTGCACGACGAGCAGGTCACGCCGTTCCAGCGCCAGCTCGGTTGGCACCCGGCCAGCGAGGACGTGGCCCTGGTCGAGGCGGACAAGGTGTTCGTCAAGCATGGCTACGGCCAGACCGCCGAGACACTCGACTACATCAAAAGCCTCGGCGTCGAGCGTGTGCTGGTCTGCGGGCTGCAGACCGAGACCTGCGTGCTGGCCGCAGGCTTCGCCCTGTTCGATGCGGGGCTTACCCCGACACTGGTCACCGACCTGACCATGGGTTCTTCGCTGGACCGCTCCGGGCAGTTGGGCATCGACCTGTGGAAACACCACTTCGGTCATGTCACCACCGCCGCCGAGGTGCTGGCCGGGCTGCACGATCAGCGAGATGTTCCAAGCCCCTCGAATACGCCGTGATCGTTGCGCAGCCAGCCCGGCCTGGTTTCGCCCATTATCCGCCGCGCAAGCTCGCGCCTGCCGTCTCAGGCGGCCATGGGATCAAGGGCACTCGCAAGTGGAAGGCCCGAACACAGGCCCCGCGCAAGGGTCTTTGCCCGGGCCGAACACCGGGCACGACGCCTGGGCCGTCACGGAAAAGCCCCACAGCAGCAGTACAGCCAACATGACTTTCTTCATGGGTAACCTCCTGGTCAATAATTGATGCTTCCCTGCACCTTCGCTGTGGTCAGCGCTCGCACACGCAGGTCGTCGGGCCCAGCACCGGGCCGGCACAAGGGTCCTCCCAGGGTCCCAGTACCGCGCAATCGGCCTGCGCCGTCATCGAGCACATCCACAGCAGTATCGCGCCAGCCAGCATTTTCCTGTTCATCCAACCCTCCTTGGGCCTATCCCTGACGATCCTTCCCCGACGAGCGACAACCGCTCGCCGGGCCCGCAACAGCTAAGACCAACCCCGCTCATTGCGCCACTGTGGTTCATCGTCGCACCAGGGCCACGGCTCAGTGCGTCGGCGCCTTGCGCCAGGCACAGCACACGGTCGCCAGCACGATCAATGCCGCCCCGGCAGCCATGCGTGGTGATGGCTGTTCAGCGAACAACCACCAGGCACCGGCGATGGCATACACCGGCTCCAGGGCCAGGATCATGCCCGCCGTGCGTGCCTCCAGGCCGTCGAGGCTCTTGACGAACAGGAACTGCGCAAGCCCGGTGCAGAACACGCCCAGCAAGGCGAGGTTGATCCAGTCGGCGCCATCCAGGCGGGCTCCTTCCAGGTGGTTGAACGCGAGCGGCGCCACCAGCAGTGCCACCACCAGGTTCTGCCAGAACGCCACCTGCATCGCGTTCATGCCGGCCGGGCGACGGCGGTTGGCCACCGCCAGCAAGGCGAACGCCAGCCCCGAGGCCAGGCCCCACAGCAAACCCTGGGTACCACTGTCGAGCAGGTCGAACGACGGCACCACCAGCACCAGGCCTGCCGTGACCATCAGCAGCAACAGCGTCTCGACGGCACCAATGCGTTCACGGAACACCAGCACATCGATCAGTGCGATAAAGGCCGGGAAACTGGCAAAGCCCAGGGTGGCCACCGCCACACCCCCGGCCTTGACGGCCACGAAGAAGGTCAGCCAGTGCGCCGCCAGCAATGCGCCGGTCAGCACCAGCACCGGCAGGTTGCGCCGCTTCAGCGCATCGAGCAGGCGGGTGCCCTTGAGCCCGGCGACAAAGCCCAGGGCAATGAAGGCGAAGGTGGCGCGGCCAACGGTGATCAGGCTGGCATCGGCCTGGATCAGCGCGCCGAGGATGCCGGTCAGGCCGAACAGGATCGCCGCGAGATGGGCGACAAGCAATGCATTGCGATGGCCGCCCGATGTATCGGCGGCGGAAACGGAAGTAGCGATCATGGCAGTCAAGTCTCACAAGCGCGCACGTCGCTGCCGTGGCCGGCCGCGTGTGCGCCAAGGGTTTCTAGGGCTGTAGTTGTGGGGCGCCGCAGCGTTGGAATTGTGAGGCGAGGCTGCTTACTCGAATCTGTTGCGCCAGCCAGCCCTTGGCGCGGGGTTGACCGATGGATCAATTATTCAGATCCAAGAGCCAAGCAAGCAGATTGGCGCAGACAGGTGCTTGTCTGATTGCGACGCATCATGCGACGGGAAACGACAAAGACAATGCGCGCCTGCAGAGAACTCCGTTGCAAATGAAAAGGGCCGCTTTACGCGGCCCTTGGCATTCAAGACGTGATCAGCTGTTTAACCCGGCCGCCCTCGCCCGTGCGGCGTGCAGCTTCTTGTAGCTCTCGACCAGGCGCAGGTGGCGGTCCAGCCCCTCGAGCTTCATGCTGGTCGGGGTCAAGCCATGGAATCGCACGCTACCGTCCACCGAGCCCAGCACCGCGTCCATCCGCTCGTTGCCGAACATGCGGCGCAAGTTGGCCTCGTAGTCGGCCATCTCCAGCTCATCGTCCAGCACCACCTCCAGCACCACGTTCAGCGCCTGGTAGAACAGCCCGCGCTCGACGGTGTTGTCGTTGAACTGCAGGAACATCTCGACCAGCTCCTTGGCCTCCTCGAAGCGCTGCAGCACCAGGTGAATCAGCAGTTTCAGCTCGAGGATGGTCAGCTGGCCCCACACCGTGTTGTCGTCGAACTCGACGCCGATCAGCGTGGTGATGGTGGTGTAGTCGTCCACCTCGGCATTGTCCAGACGCTTGAGCAGCAGCTTCAGCGAGCGGTTGTCCAGCTTGTGCAGGTTGAGGATGTCGGCACGGAAGCCCAGCGCCCGGTTGGTGTTGTCCCAGATCAGGTCCTCGACCGGGTAGATCTCCGAATAACCCGGCACCAGGATGCGGCAGGCGGTGGCGCCAAGGTCGTCGTACACGGCCATGTACACCTCCTTGCCCTGGTCCTCGAGGATACCGAACAGCGTCTGCGCCTCCTGCTGGTTGGAGTCCTCGCCGTGGCCCGAGAAGTCCCACTCGACGAACTCGAAGTCGGCCTTGGCACTGAAGAAGCGCCACGACACCACGCCGCTGGAGTCGATGAAGTGCTCGACGAAGTTGTTCGGCTCGGTCAACGCAAGGCTGTCGAAGGTCGGCTGCGGCAGATCGTTCAGGCCCTCAAAGCTGCGGCCCTGAAGCAGTTCGGTGAGGCTGCGTTCCAGCGCCACCTCGAAGCTCGGATGGGCACCGAACGACGCGAACACGCCGCCGGTGCGCGGGTTCATCAGGGTCACGCACATCACCGGGAACTCACCGCCCAGCGACGCGTCCTTGACCAGCACCGGGAAGCCCTGCTCCTCCAGCCCCTGGATGCCGGCGACGATGCCCGGGTACTTGGCCAGTACCTCCTGCGGCACGTCCGGCAGGCACAGCTCGCCTTCGAGGATCTCGCGCTTGACTGCCCGCTCGAAGATCTCCGACAGGCACTGCACCTGCGCCTCGGCCAGGGTGTTGCCGGCGCTCATGCCGTTGCTCAGGTACAGGTTCTCGATCAGGTTGGACGGGAAGTACACCGTCTCGCCGTCCGACTGGCGCACGAACGGCAGCGAGCAGATACCGCGCTCCTTGTTGCCCGAGTTGGTGTCGTACAGGTGCGAGCCGCGCAGCTCGCCGTCGGGGTTGAAGATCTCAAGGCAGTAATCATCGAGGATCTCGGCCGGCAGCGCGTCCTTGGGCCCGGGCTTGAACCACTGCTCGTTGGGGTAGTGCACGAACGCGGCGTTGGCGATGTCCTCGCCCCAGAACTGGTCGTTGTAGAAGAAGTTGCAGTTCAAGCGCTCGATGAACTCACCCAGCGCCGAGGCCAGCGCCGCTTCCTTGGTCGCGCCCTTGCCGTTGGTGAAGCACATCGGCGACTGCGCGTCGCGCACGTGCAGCGACCAGACGTTGGGCACGATGTTGCGCCACGAGGCGATCTCGATCTTCATCCCCAGCTCCGCCAGCAGGGCAGACATGTTGGCGATGGTCTGCTCCAGCGGCAGGTCCTTGCCGGGGATGTAGGTGGTGGTGTCCGACACCGGCATCAGCAATGCCTGGGCATCGGCGTCGAGGTTGTCGACCTCCTCGATGATGAACTCGGGGCCGGTCTGCACCACTTTCTTCACAGTGCAACGGTCGATGGAGCGCAGGATGCCCTGGCGGTCCTTCTCGGAAATGTCCTCGGGCAGCTCGACCTGGATCTTGAAGATCTGGTTGTAGCGGTTCTCGGGGTCGACGATGTTGTTCTGCGACAGGCGGATATTCTCGGTCGGAATGTCGCGGGTCTGGCAGTACAGCTTGACGAAGTACGCCGCGCACAGGGCCGACGAGGCCAGGAAGTAGTCGAACGGCCCCGGGGCCGAGCCGTCGCCCTTGTAGCGGATCGGCTGGTCGGCGATCACCGTGAAGTCGTCGAACTTGGCTTCGAGACGGAGGTTGTCGAGAAAATTGACCTTGATTTCCATGCGAGGGGGTACCAGGAAGCGGGGCGGAAAATGGCGGGTATTATCCGGGATTCGCCGGCGAATGTCTTGGCATACCGCCGGACGAGCCGCAACGGGTCGCGCGGGCCTCTTTCATGGCTTCGCCAGCCGCTACTCCGCCCGGAAGCTCCAGACGATCTCGACCACCCGCGAAGCCAGCACCAGGTAAAGCAAACACAGGATCACCTGCAGCGCCGTGTGATAAGGCAGCTTGGCCAGCCGGTGCAAGGTATCGCTGACGTTCAGCAGCAACAGCAGCGCCGACACCAGAATCAGCCCCCAGCCGGTAAAGCTCGACACCCACAAGCCCAGCAGGATCTGCTGGTCACCGTGAATCGCCTCGGTGCCTGCGGCGAACAGCAGCGCGCACACCAGCAGGTTCTTCAAGTTGTCGAACACCTTGGCGCTGAGGTCGGCGTCGAGCAGTGCCAGGTACTTTTGCCAGAGTCTGCGCATGGGCCTCTCCTACGGATACAGGTGATGTACGCAAGTCTAGGCTCTGTACGAAATGTATCTGCACTCGCCCATACTGCGTTGAAACGGGGCTCGGAATGCTCATGTACTCCAGTACAGTCGGGCGCGACCCCGGCCGTTCCTCCCCCCGTTTCGCCTTGTCTGGCCTTCGCGCAGACACATTTCGTACAGACCCTAGAAGTGATTGGCCAAGTGCACGCTACCCATGGCGCTCGCAAAAGCCGACCAGGCTCACTACCCTTGGCCAACACACGACTGACAGGGATAACGGGAGTGCCATGCCCCATCACCAACAGCTCCACCAGGCGGGCTATGCCCTGCTCCGCCAGGCGATCCCGGCACAATGGCTGGACGAGCTGCGTCGGGTGTTCGAGGCCGGGGTGAAACCCTCGGAGGACTGGCCGGTGCCCCGCGCCAGGGACTGGCGTCATGCGCAACTGGATGGCGCAGCAGCGGTCCAGGCCGTTTGCCGCTTGCCGCATGTGCTGGCAGCCGTTGGCGCGTTGATCGGCGAACGGTTCTTCCTCTACCAGGTCGAGGGGCGCGCCCCTGTTGCCGGGGGTGGCCATCAGCGCCTGCACCGGGACCTGTCGGCGCAGCGCCCGGGCGACACGGTGGGAGTGATGGTCTACCTGGACGATTACGGCCTGGACAACGGAGCCACCCGTATCGTCCCCGGCAGCCATCGCCCCGCCCCGGACGCGCCACCTTTCGACTTCAGTGACGAATCACGCAGCGTCCAGCTTGCCGGGCGAGCGGGCGACGCCCTGGTGTTCGATGTCGACCTGGTACATGCCGGCAGCCTGAACGCCAGCGGTGCACCGCGCCGCGCGCTGCTGATCGGTTATGCCGCCGACCCGCTGTATGCCGTGTTCGAGGAAACCGCGCATCTGCGTGGCGTCCAAATGGACACGCAGCAACGCTTCGAACCCTCGGACTACCCGTTCACGACGCCATGACCTGGCGCTTGGCGTTCTTCTTGACGATGGCCTTCATACGCGCCGCCGCGCGCTGCACGGTCGCCATCTTTTCCGGCCGCTTCATGCCGCGCCATTTGCGGATCTCGTCCCGGGTCCGGCCACAGCTGACGCACAGCTCGCTGTTGAGCTGGCATAGCGAAACGCAAGGGTTGTCGATGTCTTTGGCCATGGCACACTCCACTTTTGGGGGCGCATCATACTGGCTTCGGTCCACAGGGTGCATGCCCCTTCGCCTACCTGAACGCTATACAATACCGCCCCACCGCCTGAACGGAATCAAGCCATGCCCGCTGCCCTGAAACGCCCTACCCCTGCGCCACTGCTTGCGCCAGGAGAAACCGTCTTGCTGTTCGACGGTGTATGCAAGCTGTGCAACGGCTGGGCGAAATTCGTGATCCGCCATGATCGCCATCAACGCATCCGCCTGGCCACGGTGCAGTCAGCGCAAGGCCAGGCGCTGCTCGCCTGGGCGGGCCTGCCGATAACGGCGTTCGACACCATGGCGGTGATCCGTGACCAGAACTGCTGGGTACGCTCCGCGGCGTTTTTCGAAATCGTCCGGCAACTGCCCGGCGCCTGGGCGCTGCTGCGGGTACTGCGCATATGCCCGCAGGGGCTACGGGACTGGCTGTATGATCGCGTGGCACTCAATCGCTATCGCCTGTTCGGCAAGCACGACCAATGCCTGCTACCGAGCCCAGACCACCAGCGACGCTTTCTCCAGGGCCAGCCATGAAGCGCCTGCGCCAGGTGCACTGGCTGGCGCGCGCCAGCCTGGCGTTCATCTTCGCCTACCACGGGCTGGTACCCAAGCTGCTGTTCCTCAGCCCCGGTGAGCAGTTGTTGTTGCAGGCCCACGGACTCGGGCATGCAGCCTGGCTGTCACAAATTGCCGGCGTAGCTGAACTGGTGCTCGCCGCACTGCTGCTGATGCCGAGCCTGGCCTGGCCGTTGCTGGTCGCCGCGGGCGTGCTGCTTGGGCTGCTGGTGGATGTGGCGGTGATGCAGCCGTCGATGCTGGTGGACGCCTTCAACCCGGTCTCGCTGAACGTGGCAGGTATGGCACTGTGCGCCGTGGCGTGGGCCTCAAGGCAGGGCCCTACCCCTGACGGCTAACGAAGCGCCCCGCGCAGCAGTCGGAACTGCAGGCCCTCAGCAAGGAAACCGCCCCATGGCCGTACTGCTCGCTGCCTTCATCACCCTGCTCATGCTGATCGCAGGCGCGATGGCACAGGCGTCGGAAGGCCGCAGTGCCGCACCTTCACCTGGCAACATTTGGACGCAAAATGTTGGCGCATATCTTCGCCCGCATAGCTAGAATGGCCGCCTGGCGTGTGCTGCGTGCGCCCGGGAGCCTTCCCGAATACGGAGAACATTCATTTGTTTTCCGTGAGATCCGTCCATGTTGCACGCATGCCCCCATTCCCCATGGCCCTTCCTGCCCCGTGTCTTCACGGCGTGGGTTGCTGCGCCGCATTCCCCATCCTTCTTCTCGCCCTTCGCCGCAGTGGCCCGTCCAGTCCGGAGCCAGCGTCTCGCCGTGTCCGTTGCCCGCCGCGCCACTGCCATTGCGAGGGTGATGCCATGAACGAGGACCGTTACATGACTGCACCCCTTCCAACCGTCAAGCCGCGCTCGATGCTGCGTCACCTGCTGGCCACCGAAGCGGCCGGCGGCGTATTGCTGATGTTCACCGCCGCGCTGGCCATCGTCATCGCCAACAGCCCCTGGGCCGGTGCCTACCAGCACCTGCTGCACCTGCCCGTCGGCCCGGTGCTGACCGACAAACTCGGCCCGATGACCGTGCACATGTGGATCAACGATGGTTTGATGGCGATCTTCTTCCTGCTGGTGGGCCTGGAGATCAAGCGCGAGCTGGTCGACGGCCGCCTGGCCAGCTGGGAGCAACGCCGCCTGCCGGCACTGCCGGCAATGATGGGCATGGCCGTGCCGGCGCTCATCTACCTGGCGGTGGCAGGCGGTGAACCCGGGCTGTCCAACGGCTGGGCGATCCCGGCCGCCACCGACATCGCCTTCGCCGTCGGCGCCCTGGCCCTGCTCGGGCGGCATGCGCCGCTGTCGCTCAAGGTGATGCTGGTGTCGGTGGCGATCATCGACGACATGGGCGCGGTGGCAATCATCGCGGTGTTCTACACCTCGTCGCTGAACCTGCTGGCACTGGCTGGTGCCGCCGGCATCATCGCCATCCTGCTGGCCTGCAACCGCCTGCGCGTGGTCAGCCTGTGGCCCTACCTGATCGGCGTGGCCGCGCTGTGGTACGTGACCCTGCTGTCAGGCGTGCACGCCACCATCGCCGGCGTGGTCGGCGCCCTGTTGATTCCGTACAGCACAGGCAGCAGCGAGGCCCGCGAGGCCAGCCCGCTGCTCAAGCTGGAGCATGGCCTGGCGCCATGGGTCGGTTTCCTCATCGTGCCGGCTTTCGGTTTTGCCAACGCCGGCGTCTCGTTCGGCGACCTGGGCCTTGACGACATCTTTGCCCCGCTGCCGCTGGCCATTGCCCTGGGCCTGCTGCTGGGCAAGCAGTTCGGCGTGTTTGGTGGCGTGCTGCTGGCGGTCAAGACCGGCCTGGCCAGCAAACCCCAAGGCGCCAGCTGGCTGCAGATCTACGGCGTGGCGATGCTCTGCGGTATCGGCTTCACCATGAGCCTGTTCATCGGCGAACTGGCCTTCCCGGGCCAGGCCGAGAAGATCGATGCAGCCAAGATCGGCATCTTGTTGGGCTCGTTGCTGTCGGCAATCATTGCCTGCCTGATCCTGCGATTTGCGCCCAAGCAGGCCGATTGAAGTAGCCCCACGGCCCGCGCCTGCTCGATAGCTCAGTGGCTGTCGAGCAGGCGCAGAAAGGTGTCGCGGACCTTCACATTGTCACTGTGACCGACATTGAAACGCATGAATGCCCGGGCATCGGCCTGAGCGCTCAGCAAGGTGCCGGGTGACAGCACCAGATCATGCTGCAAGCCGCTCATGGCGATGGCCTCGCCATCGACACCGGCGGGTAGCCGGGTCCACAAGAACAGCCCCTCCCCTTGGCACGACGCCACCTCGCACCCTGCCTCGCGCAACCAGCCAACCACCCGCCCACTGGCCTCATGCAGCCGGTCGACAACCCTGCGCGTATGCCGCTCATAGCTCCCTTCAGTCAGCAGGCGATGAATCACCTGCTCGGTCAGCTCGGACGTCACGCCGCCGCACTTCATCTTGAGCAGCGTCAGTTGCCCCGCCAATTCGGCGCCCACGGCCAGGTAGCTGACGCGACAATTGGCAGTGAGGGTCTTCGAGTAGCCGCAGACATAGCTGACATTGTCCAGGCCACCCACCCCTGCCAGGCGGGGCGTGCGTTTATGCTGGATATCGCAATACAGATCATCTTCGATGACGTGCACCCCATAGCGCTGACACAGCTCCAGCAGGCGGTGGACCTGCAATGCCGAAAAGGAATGCCCAGTTGGATTGTGCAAGGCACTGTTGGTCAGGTAGACCCGCGGGCGATGGGCAATCAGCAGTTGCTCGAAAGCCACGAAATCGATGCCTTCCATCGATCGCGCCACACAAACCGGGCGGGCGCCGTGGTAATGCAGGTTGGCGCGGAAGTTGAAATAGCACGGATCGTCGACCAGGACGCTGCCCCCCCTGCGCAGGATCAGGCGCAACAGCATGTCCACGCCTTGCATGGTGTTGGCGGTGGTGACGATCTGCTCGACCGGGACATCGATGCCCAAGGTGCCGAGCTTGAGCCGCAGCCATTGACGCAGCGGCAGGTAGCCTGCCGCCGAGCCGTACTCTCCCATGCGCAACTCGCTGGCCCGCAGGCACCCGCGCATGGCCTTGAGCAGGGTATCCACGGGCATCCATGAGGACGGCAGGAAGCCGCAGCCGGGGCGCAACATGCCGTTGTCCGTCAGCAGTGCGTGACGGAGCACACTCACTGGGTCCTGGGGCAGCAGATTGCGCACAGCCTCCGTGCCCATGACCTGGGCATCGCGTGCCACATAGTGGCCAGCGCCCTGGCGCGATACCACCAGCCCGGTGGCGCGCAGTCGGTCCAGGGCTTCCACCACCGTGGACTTGCTCACCCCCAACAGCTCGGTCAACTCGCGAATGGGCGGCAACCGCACCCCTGGGGCCAAAGCCCCATGCCCGATGGCCTCGGTAAAACCCTCGGCAATCTGCTGCACCAGCGGTTGCCCCGGCTGGAGTTCGATGGCGGCGATCACCGCGCGCTGTCGCTGCATTGTACTGGTCGTCCCGGCAGTAAAGTTCAGAGGTTTCCATCCGAAGTTGCCCTGCCCCTGCGGCCAGCGCCTTTCTACTATGCATCGGCATCCGGCTTGCGCCTAGCGCATACCGCCCCAAGGCCATGAAGAGACCGAGAAGCGCCCTATGTCCCGTGAAGCACAGTTTGCCGCGATACTTGATCAGCTGGGTTATTCCTTCGAAGCAGGGTTGAAACTCGGTGGCGACTACGCCGCCACCGTGCGCCATGAAGGCGTTGTGTACGTCAGCGGGCAGATCCCGCGCATTGACGAAGAGGTGATCCACCCCGGCCGGGTGGGGAGCGAAGTCAGCCTCAAGGATGCACGCACCGCAGCCATGGTCAGCGCCCTGCGCTGCCTGGCATTGGTGCGTGAACAGGTTGGCTCGCTGGATAACATCCGCGCCATCCTGCGCATGACCGTGTTCGTGCAGTCGGCCGAAGCGTTCACCCGGCAGAGCGAGGTGGCCAACGGTGCTTCGCAGGTCTTGTACAGTGTGTTTGGCGAAGCCGGCGCTCATACACGAACTTCGGTCGGCGTGCTCAGGCTGCCGAAGAATGCCCCCGTGGAAATCGACCTGATCGCTGCGGTGACGTGATGCCCCAGGCATGGCGTGCTACCGCACACCTCAACCGCGCACCACCGATACCCCGCCATCCACCACCATCGCCGACCCGGTCATGAAGCTTGATGCGTCCGAGGCCAGGAACAGTGCCGCCTCGGCGATTTCCTCCGGCCTGGCCAGGCGCTTGAGGGCGTGCAACCCTTTGACATGGGCCTGGGCCTCGGGGCTGCTCATCACACTGCGGCCCATCGGCGTGTCGGTACCGCCCGGCAGCAGCGCATTGGCGCGTATACCCCGGGCGCCCTGCTCCGCCGCGATGACCTGGACCAGGCCGACCAGGCCCGCCTTGCTGGCCGCATAAGCAGCCATGCCCGGCATGCCCACCGTGTGGCCGACGAAGGTCGAGGTGAAGATCAGCGAGCCACCGCCACGGGCCAGCAGCGCCGGGATCTGCGCCTGTGCGCAGAGGAAAGCGCTGGTCAGGTTGGTATGCAAGGTGTGTTGCCAGGCGTCCAGCGTCAGCTCGGGAACAGCAGCCAGCTCACCGAGGGTGCCTGCATTGTTGAAGGCGATGTCCAGGCCACCGAAGCGCGACACCGCCATGTCCACCAGTTCCCTGGCCAGCGCCGCGTCGGTTATGTCACCGGCCACCGTAAAGACCCGGCCGTGTCCGTCTGCCGTGATGTCCGCCGCCAACTGCTCGAGCTCGGCCTGGCGCCGCGCGGTGAGCACCAGATTGGCGCCGTGCCGGGCGAACAGTTTCGCCGCCGCACGGCCGATGCCGGAGCTGGCACCGGTGATGATTGCCACTTTGCCTGCCAATTGCATGATCTGTACCTCGTCCTGAAGGTGATTTGCAGGGTGCGCGGGTACTATCGGGTGCGGTACGGGGGGATGCTCTCCGTTTCTTGCGGACTGTGGTCAGCCGACAGCTAGATAAAGATTCGACGAGTCAGGGGGAGCACTGGTCAAGGGCGAAGCGCCTCCGCAAGCTTACGTGCAGTCATCGAACCCATGCCCAGACATCTGCGGCACCACTACCGACACCTCGCTACGAACTGCCGCGCGAATCTCTTCGAAGACCTTCTTTGTAAGGAGACTCTTAGCATGGCGCATGAACAACGCTTGCTCGGATAGCTGGGTCAACAGATTCAACTTACGCCTCTCTTCCTTCTGCTGATACTGTGCTAAGCCACGATCAACCCGAATGCCAGCCAATTCCTTCTTGGTCATGATGATTGCGTAGTTGATCCTTCTCAGCCACTGGGTATCCAGATCCTTGTGCCCAGCATAAGCCTCCTGCCGGGCAAGCTTGACCTGTGCCCGCATTGAAGCGATTTCGGCAACCAGGGTCGCTTCGCGACTGAGCATTTCGATCACTCGGTGACCTCTCTGCCCCATTTTGTCCCTGCACTGGGTTGCAAGGCCAACGAGTACCTCTTCTTCCATCACTTCTCCTCCTGCGACGATCGGATTGCGCACGGTGCGCATCCCAGCCTCAAGTTGTTCGATGGCCTGGGTACAGCAATGCAAAGCTTGTACTCGCTCTTCCTTTTGTATCGCCCACTCCTTACATGCCAGGTGCGACCGTCTGCCCGACCAGAGCCACCCTGGATGGCTGCTGCAGCAACCCGCGCGGCAAGCGGAAGCCTTTGAACGGTTGTTGAGTAATTGGGTTGAAGGCCTTCTCTGCGCTGAGCCGGTAGCGCATTACACCATCACCAGTCCTGAAACTCAGATCCACACTGGTCGCCGTCCGCCCATTGAGCGAACCGCGACTGAGCAGGCGAAACATGGACCATGGCCCTCGGTACTCCAGGCTGCTGCTGTTGCCGTTCTGCCTGAGCAGCGTCAGGTTGCTACGCACATGCTGCCCAAGCGTATTGGGCCAGATGATGCCGGTGATCTGGCTCGTGCCATGGGTGTAAGAAATCAACTGACCGTCCAGATCCAGCAGGCTGGTGCGCTGGTTCGCACTCAGCCCTAACGGCTCGATACTGAACTGCACACTCAAGTTGCCGCGCTGATCGAAAAACGTTTCGCGAATGCGGTCTGCCAGTTCCAACTGCTCGATCACATCGCTGCGGATCAGGGACTGCCCCTGCTGGCCGGTTTGCAGGGCTTCGAGGTTGTCCTTCAGGAACACCTTCAGATACTGCTCATTGAACTGCTGCAGCTGGCCCTTCGGCCCGAAGAACGCCTCGAAGTCATCCAGGGACGCGTCGGGCGCCCTGGCCACAAAGGGGTATCGGCCTGCCAGACGCTGCTGGAAGAAGCTGTACACCTCGACGTCCCAGCGCCGTTCCAACTCGCGCAGAGCTTCAACGTTCAATACCTGCGCCGTTTGATCAGCCAGCTTTCGGACCTGGTGGTTGATCGGCTCAGGCAAGCCGGTGGATACCCGTTGCAAGGTGCCGATGGGATCATGCCCGGTCATCGAGAAACGCTTATGCACGGCCTGCAGTGCAGCCTTACCTCGGTCCGGGCTATCCTGCACCACCTTGGCGTAGTCGTGCACGGCTGCAATAGCAGCCAGGGTTTCATCGTAGTAGCTAGGCTTTTCTGCCGTTACCTGCAGCATCGCGCTCAGCCCGGAAAAGGCCCTTTGAATAGTCCACGCCTGCTGATGTTCAGGCTTGATACTTGTCGGTGGCACTGTCTTGGCTTCATCTGCCAGCTCAACAACGCCAGTCGATGAGAGCGACGTGTTGTCCCTTACCGTATCGAGCAATCGATGCAACGGCGCAGCAGGCCCCGTCAACTGCTGCAGGATCGCGACACCATGGTCCAGGTCACGGAAATCAGCCACGCTGAAAGCGTTGAGGGCACGGCGCCAACTGTCAATGTAATCGGCACTGTATAAGTTGCGCAGCCGTTCGCTCAGCGCCTCCCTGTCGGCATCCGAATAATCGAGCTGGCTACGCTCGCCCAGCGCCCATTGGTCAATCATCGCCAAATCGGCGAAGCGCTGACTGCGTGGCTCGAAGTACTCCTTGAAACCTTTGGCAGTGAGCATCGGTGCTAACAGCACATCATTACCCTTCCTGGCGCCCATGGACGGCTGATACACCACGTCGAAGGCAGGCCCAACCTGATGACGCAAGTCCAGCCCGGCGTGCAACTGCTCCCCGGCCTGTTGTTTCAGGCCGGCGTAAACCCGCTCGGGTAGCGGCACCTTGCGCAGCGCTGCCTGCGCCACGGCGACACGTTGGCTGTACTGCGGCAGGTCGATATCGGCGTAGGCCAAGGCGTACTTAAGGTGCCGCATGAGGTCGCGCTGCAGTTGCCCCTGGCCAGGGAATTTCTGCTGCCATTGTCGGGCCATCCACTCTTCAACCCATTCGGTGCGGCGGTTCTGACGGTCTTCCAGCATGCGGTAAACCCTGAGGGCAGCCATTTGCTGCTCACTGCCTGGCGGCGCCGCATCCATGGCGTCGATCACACCACTGGCCAAGGCCGGCAGGAACCGCTTGGAGAGCAAGCTGAGATATGCCTCATCGACACGCGGGCCGATAGCGCGCCCCTGATACAGGCCAAAATCGGAAACACCCGGCCATGCAGCGCGGTAGTCGCCAAAAACCGATACCGCATCACGAATCTGGTCCAGCGGCTCCAGTAGATTGCGTCCGGTAGGATCCAGACGCTGGTCCACCTCGTGATGGCTGTATTCCCTGCTTTTGGCAAGCACGTTGGCGGCTTTGTCGCCATTGATGTCGAAAAAGCGCTGCCAGCCGGCGATGGCGACACAAAAAGCCAGCATGCCTATCCCTGAGCCCACCCATAGGAGTTGGCGCTTGCTGCGTGCCACCTTGATGTTATCCCCAGCAAGTCCGGCTTCCTTATAGATGACGCGCCCGAACGCATGCTGGATGAAGTACGGCAGCGCCTTGGTTTGCGCCTTGCCCTCGAGCAGAGGGAGCTTCGTCTTGTAGGGTTGCGCGGCCTCGCGCACGAACGCATTGAACATGTCACCTTGCTGGATGACCGAGGACCAGTACACTCCGCGTACCAAGGCTGGCGTGGTGTAGCGATCACTGGCCAGCGCTTCCTTCAGGAACTCCAGCAGTATTGGGCGCAAGCCGATCAATTGGGCATGCAATGAGAACAGGCGCGCGCGCTGCGGAGCACTGTCCAGCGCATCGAGCCGATCCACCACCTGCTCGAACAGCTGGCCGATCAACTGTTCATAGTGATCGCCATACTCCTCCAGCCAAGCGTCGAACGTGCCGATCGCGTCCAGCTTGAACGTGAAACCGAGCATTTTTTCCCGCATGGAGACGGAGAGCCCGGCATAGAGCTGGTCGAACCCGTCCAACAGGTCGAACTTGGTCAGCACCACATACAGCGGCAGCCGCGAACCCAATTGACTACTGACCTCGTACAGACGGGTGCGCAACACATGCGCCAAGGCAATGCGCTGCTCGGGTGTGCCATGCAATAACGCGGGTAAGTCGACTACCAGCAATATGCCATTTAGGGCTCTCTGGCTGCGGCTGCGCAACAACCAGTCCAGCAGGTGCTGCCACAGCCTGGCCGAGGTTGCAGGTGGCACTTGCTGTGTGGCTGATTCGTCGACCGGCGAGCCTGCCAGCGACTCCTGCCTGATGAACGCCCCTGGCGGATCGATGATCACCGCATCATTGCTGACCCACCAACCTATCGGAAAGGCCAGCGCTTGGGCCTGTCTGCCCCGAGCCTGTGCCTTGTCGATCCGGGTCAGGGAAAAGCTTTGTTCTGTGCGATCGATGAAGCTGGTCTTGCCAGCATGCTGGTCGCCTATCACCAAGTACCAAGGTAATCGATACAACGCACGTCGCCCGCCTGCACCATCGAGAAATCGCGAAAGTCCTTGGTCCAAGGCTTTCTCTTGCGCCTGAACTAGCGGCAATACGCTGTCCAGCTCAGCGGCCACCGCCTGCTTGCGCTCAGCCTCCAGGCGAACGTATCGCCTGCGCAGCACCACTAGCCAGCACAACAGCGGCACCAGCACGAGCACCAGGCTGGCCAAGCTGCGATGCGCCATGCTGGCCAGCGGGTGCTGTTCATGCCACATCCACTGCGGCCCGAGCCACCAGATGGCGACCAGCATCAGCACGGTACCCAGCACAAGCAGCAGCGGCATGGCCAAGCCGATCCGAGTCATCAGGGGCAAACCCCAACGTTTCAATAGCTTCCATAGTTGATTCATGGGGGCCTAGTCCTTGTTCTGATCAGCCAACACATGAGCAGAGGCATAATGTTGCAGTCGTTGAAACACCTCTGGCTCCCAAACGGCGGCCGTGGTGTGCTGCATGGTCCGTGCGACGCTGGCACACAGGTCCTGAGCCAGCCAGGACACGCCTCGCGCTGCCAAGAAATCGGCCGCAATGACGGTGGTATGGCAGCGCTCACGCGGAGCACGAAGGTCCGCCTGCATGGCCTGCAACTTGAGCAAAACCGGCTCTACCCCACCTGCGTCCAACTGACCGGCCAACTCTTCGCGCAGGCCTGCGAGCTCGTGGGCAGATTCGGCTTGCGTTTGCCCAGCTGCGCCTCTGAGCCAAGCCATGCTTTGATCGTCCACGAACGACCTGCCGTCGCTGAAACACAACTGCTGGAGCGCGGGCATGCGTTGGACGAATCGGGCAGTCGCTGCGCGGATTGCCTCAGCTACCTCCCCCATCGCCAGCCGTGTCGCCGCACTGGCCGCGAGGAAACTGCCGCGTACCCAAAAGGGGCAAGCCGTTACGCTCTTTTCGATCCGCTGAAGCAACGCCGCGTCGATCGCGGTGCCAGCAATCGCCTCTTCATAGTCGCTGGCGATATCCAGCGGCACCGCCATCAGTTCAGTGCGATTGCCTTGCTTGATTTGAGGCGCCGCCTGGATATGGGCCCACAGGCCGAATCGACGTAGCTGGTAGCCCGTCGGGTCGTAGGGGTCTTGTTGATTGATCATCTCGGCCATTGCCAGCACGGCCCGTCGTGATTCGCGCTCGTTGCCTAACGACACACGAGGCATTGGGGTGGCAATGACCTCGGCCAGCGGTGCAGACCTGGTTGCCGCCGACGACTTCGCCGCAGCAGGCTCGCCTGCACCGCTCGCCTGCTCCGCTTGCTTGCGCAGCAGTCGATCTACATCATTCAGAAAGGCACCATCCAACTGAGCAACGGCTTGCTGCTGTTGCAGGCGCTGCAATGCCTCTTGAGCTACGGCCGCATGAGCAGGGGTGAATGTGTAGCGGTCCAGGCGCGGCAGCGCTTCGTTCAAGCGGTCGAGCACAAGGCCAACCAGCTTGCGCTTGCCCAGGAAACCTTTGGGGCCAGGCTTTGGATGCGCAACCTCCCAATAGCGCTCGACCATGCCGGCCAGCAACGCCAAGGTAAAACCCCATCGCTCCCAACATCCACTGCGAAGCCACGCAGCACTCAGGTGCGCGACGATACGCAAGTGCTTGCACTGCTGCGCCAGATACTGTCGTGACGCTTCCTCGATATAGGCCCAGTCGATGGTGGATGCCTGCAGCCCGCCCAGCTTGACCATTTCCTGGTCAATGGCCTGATAGGTTTCGTCCTCCACATCGAACAGACCCACCGGTGCCTGCGCATCGATTGGTGCGAGCAGCCGTGCAATTTCCTGTGCGTTGACCTCTGCTACCAGCGACATGTTTTGCGCGCCTCGTCGATCAGCGGGTCCAGGCCTTGAGCATCGAAGACCAATCCATCAATGGAGGGGTTGTCGCTTTGAACCTGAATGCGATGGGCCCCAATCAGTTGCTTGATCTGCTCGATTCCGGGCAAGCCCCGACCCGCATCGAGTACCTGACCGTTCTCCGTCACCTGCCAAGGGGTTGCGACGGTGGTGCTCCGCTCCCCCTGCAATCGCACCGTCACCCGACCAGCATCAATGGGTTGCGCGGCGACCAGTTGCAGCCTGGAGATGTTCTGCAAACAACTGATCACCAGGTAGGAATGCGACGCGGCCGAAGCGATTGCAGGTGCAGAGATCGTCAGCCCGTCGTCTTCAGGCGTGAGTCGAAACGTCAGGTCGTCGGGATGGCGTCCTGCTTCGTGAGTCAGCACCCGGCGCACCGTGGGTGAGTCCTGTTCTGGCGGCGACCACTGCATGGGCACCGAGTGTGCAGGCGTTCCGGCGGCTTCATCAAAACACGCCAAACGCTCAAGGTTGGACACGATCCGCGAGCAATCCTGATCGGAATACACGGGTATTGGCATGCACCCGAGCACCAGCCAAAGACTTACGCCACAAGTTTTATTACCCAGCATCGCAAGTAAATACCTTTCATACAGTGCATATGACCTATTCAAATTAGCGGATCTGAAACAGCCCTCTCAGGCACTAAAATTCCCGCAAACGGCAAGAGCCTAGCCCATCGGAACAGCAACAAACAAAAAAATATTTTTTAACATTTTCATACTCGACGACATGACAAAACCAAGCGCAATGTTTTTACGCGACGCACAACCAGCCCCGAACTTTGTTCATACATCAGACAAATAAATAGGAATCTTCCCACATACTAATTTGTAACTAAAAACCCAACACGGACAATTCTTAAGAACACGGAGAGATTCTGCGATGGCCAAATCCACAGGGTCGGTTGCACCCAAAGAACGCATCAACATCAAATACGTACCCGCCACCGGCGATGAACAGGCCGAAGTAGAGCTGCCGCACAAGATGTTGGTAATGGGCGACTTCGGCCTGGATGACACCCGCGCGCTGGAAGACCGATCGCTCATGCGTATCGATAAACACACCTTCAACAACGTGTTGAACGACGCCGATGTCAGCTTGGCCATGTCGGTACCTTCCATGCTCAGCACGGCCGCCGACGCAGAGCTGGCGGTCAACCTGCAGTTCAGATCGATCAATGACTTCGGACCAGACGGCATCGCCCGCCAAGTACCAGAGCTCAGCAAGCTTCTGGAGTTGCGTGAGGCGCTGGTGGCACTGAAAGGCCCGCTGGGCAACGAGCCCGCTTTCCGCAAGCAATTGCAGCACCTGTTGAACAACGAGCAGGCCCGCAAACAACTCGCCGAAGAATTGGACCTGGTGCTTGAGGCGCCAAAAGAAGACTGAGACAACGGAGCGTCCCATGCCAAAGCCAACCAGCACCTCCCTCGCCGCAGAACTATCTGGCCAGACATTGAGCCATGCCACTCTGCTCGATCAGATCATGGCGGAAACAAAACTGATGCCCGCTCAAGAGGGCTACCAAGTCGCTCGTCAAGGCGTATCGGCCTTTATTGCAGAAATACTCAAAAGTGATGACCCAGATCAACTAATCAACAAACACCGGGTCGACCAGATGATTGCAGAGCTGGATCGAGTGCTCAGCAAGCAAATGGATGTCATTCTTCATCAACCGGAATTCCAGGCGCTCGAATCCTCGTGGCGCAGCCTCAAACTTCTGGTGGACCGCACGGACTTCCGCGAGAACATCAAGCTTGAAGTCCTGCATGTCAGCAAAGAAGACTTGCTCGACGATTTCGACAATGCCGCCGATATCACCTGCAGCGGTATTTACAAACACGTTTACACCGCAGGCTACGGGCAGTTCGGTGGTGAGCCGGTGGCGGCCATGCTGGGGAACTACAACTTCGGTCCCTCTTCGCCAGACATCAAGTTACTGAGCTACATGGCCTCCGTGGGCGCCATGTCGCATGCCCCGTTCCTGGCCGCCCCCTCCCCCGACTTCTTCAATCTGAGCAGCTTTGAAGAGCTGCCCAACCTGAAGGAAATCAAAGACATTTTCGCAGGGCCGCGACATGCCAAATGGCGCGCCTTCCGCGAAAGCGAAGATGCCCGCCACACTGCGCTGACCGGGCCACGCTTCATGCTTCGCTCGGCCTACCACCCCCAGGAACAGCCGATCAAAAGCTTCAACTACGAGGAAAGTATCGACGGGCGACACGACAATTACCTGTGGGGCAATTCCGCCTTCCTGCTGGCCAGCTGCATCAACGACAGCTTTGCCCGCTACCGCTGGTGCCCGAACATCATCGGCCCGCAGTCCGGTGGCGCCGTGGAGGATCTGCCAGTTCATCTCTACGAGGCGCTTGGGCAGTTACAAGCGAAGATCCCAACCGAGGTGCTGATTTCCGACCGCAAGGAATTCGAGCTCGCCGAAGAAGGCTTCATTGCGCTGACGATGCGCAAGGACAGCGATAACGCCGCGTTCTTCTCGGCCAATTCGGTACAGAAACCGAAGAACTTCCCCAAGACCCCAGAAGGATTGCAGGCTCAAACCAACTACAAGCTGGGCACACAGTTGCCTTACCTGTTCATCGTCAACCGGCTGGCTCATTACATCAAGGTGCTGCAACGCGAGCAGATCGGCAGCTGGAAGGAGCGCCGCGACCTTGAGTCCGAGCTGAACAAATGGATCAAGCAGTACGTCGCCGACCAGGAAAATCCCTCTGCCGATGTGCGCAGCCGCCGTCCCCTACGTGCTGCGAAGGTCGAGGTTGCAGACGTTGTCGGCGATCCGGGTTGGTACCAGGTTTCGCTCGCCGTGCGCCCGCACTTCAAATACATGGGCGCGAACTTCGAGATATCGCTGGTAGGCCGGCTCGACACCCAATGAGCGGATTTTTCGATCGATTGGTTGCCGATCAGTCCGTGATCCGGGCGCCGTCCAGGCAAGAGAACGCGTCCCACAAGTTCGCCGCCATCAAGCGCCACTTGGAAACGCTGCTCAACGCTCGCCAGGGTTGCTCACAGAGCAGCCCTGAGCTGGGCCTGCGCGATTTCAATGGGCATGACGTGAGCAGTGGCGACCTCCTGAAACAAGTGAGCGCTGACATACGCCGCACCATCCAGCGTTTCGAGCCTCGCGTGCAGGTACGTTCACTTAAAGCCGTGCCCGACTGTCACGCTCCTCAGGAGCTGCATTTCAGGCTGGACTGCCAAGTGCAGGTGAACAATCACACGGAGCAGTTGCAACTGGAGCTGCTGGTCAACGGCCATAACCGCCATACCCGAGTGAGGTGATCGATGTCGCTCAAGGATCGATTCAGCGAAGAGCTGCGCTACCTCCATGAACTGGGGAACGATTTCGCCCAGGACAATCCACAACTTGCCCGGCTGCTGGGCAAGGGTGGTAGCGACCCCGATGTAGAGCGCTTGATGGAAGCCTTCGCCTTCCTGACGGCCAAGCTGCGCCTCAAGTTGGAGGACGACCTCCCAGAGCTGACGCACCCCATGTTGCAGCTACTGTGGCCCAACTACCTTCGTCCGCTGCCAAGCGCCACGATCATCCAGTTCACACCGCGCAAACAGGCGCTTAGCCAATCGCAACGCGTGCCAAGGGGGGCACGCCTGCTCTCCAAGCCTGTCGACGGAATTCCCTGTGAGTTCCGCACCTGTACCGCCGTGGACATTCACCCGTTCGAGATCAACGCGGTGGGCTCAACCCAAACGCTCGACAGTTCAGTGGTTCGCATCGACCTACACACCTTGGTCGAGCGCCCATTGAACACGCTCGAATGCACCAGCCTCGATTTTCACCTGAGCGGTACCACCCGAACAGCGCGGACACTGTACCTATGGATCGCTCACTATCTCAGCCATGTCAGCGTGACCATCAATGGTCAGGCTCGCCGGCTGCCGGCCAGTAGTATCGTCTTCCCAGGTTTCAGCCCGGACGACGCGTTGTTGCCTTATCCGCAGAACGTCTTCGACGGTTACCGGATTCTGCAGGAATATTTCATTTTTCCTGAGCGCTTTCACTTCTTCGCCCTGACGGGCCTGGAGAAGATCTGGCCTGGTCAGACCACGCAGCAAGTGGGTCTGGAATTCCACTTAACCCGTCAGCTACCGGACTCGCTGCGCATTGGCAAAGCGGATTTCAACCTGTTCTGCGCCCCTGCGGTAAACCTTTTCAAGCACAGTGCCGAGCCCATTGACCTCTCCAACGAGGCCGCCCAGGTCGAGCTCACACCCAAAGGCGCCGAGCGCCACGCCTACGAAATCTTCAGTGTCGATCAGGTGATCAGCACCCGCACGACAAGCGACGGAAGTACTGGTAAACACCTGCGAACCTTCCGCCCCTTCGAATCGTTCGCCCATGAGATCGAGCATGTTCAAGGGCGCACGGCGCTGTACTACCGCTACACCCTCGAAGATTCACTGCGTGGTGATGGCGTCACGCATCGCATCGCCTTCGTGCGTGCCGACGCCAATACCTATATCGGTGAGCTGGAAACGGCGTCCATCGACCTGACCTGCACCAACCGCGATCTGCCCCTGGCCCTGGGCATCGACGACATCAATGTGCTCTCCGAAGTCACCCCGCCGTTGACCACCTACACCAATATCTGTGCACCGACCCGCCCCTATCGGCCGGTGCTGGACGGCCAGTTGCAATGGGCCTTGATATCCAACATGTCGCTCAATTACTTGTCGCTGCTCTCAGCCGAGCCATTGAAGGCGGTAATTCGCGCTTATGACTTCGCGGCCTTGCACGACATCCAGCAGACACGCACCACCCGCAAACGCCTCGACGGCATTCGGGATATCCAAACGGCGCCTCTGGATTGGCTGATCAAAGGGCAGCCCATTCGCGGCCTGCGCACGCAACTGAAGCTCGACCAGGCCGCATTCCTCTGCGAAGGCGACCTGTACCTGTTCGGCTGTGTGCTCGCGCACTTCTTCGCCTTGTACGCCAGCATCAATTCCTTCCATCAGCTGGAAGTGATCAACATCACCAACAACGAGCACTACACATGGCCCATCCAGACCGGCAAGCAACCGCTGATCTAGCCGACAAGTTGCTCGCGGGCGCGCACCGGTACAACTTCTACCAGTTGCTCGAGCGCCTTCACGGGCTTCACGGAGACGATCTTGAACCCCGTTGGCCCAGCGAAGAAGCCCGCCTGCGCGTGCGGCTTGGCAGCGACCCGCGCCTGAGCTTTCCCGTTTCGGACATCTGCAAGGCCGAACGCATGCCCGAGGCACAAGATCGCTATCGCGTGTGCACCACGTTCATGGGCCTGCACGGCACTGATTCGCCTTTGCCCTCCTATTACCTGGAGCAGGTGGCATACGAGCATGCACAGGGTATCGGCGTGCGCCCGGCGTTCTTCGACTTCTTCAATCACTACCTGCTCAGCCTGCTACACCGTACCTGGCGCAAGTACCGCTACTACATTCGTTTCCAGCCGGGTGCCAGCGATGGATTCTCCCAATACATCTTTGCCCTGCTCGGATTGAATGACAAACAGCTGCGCGGCGACACGGCGTTACCCTGGAGCCGGCTGCTCAGTTTCGCCGGCGTCATCGCCAGCCGCAGCCGCGCACCGGGCACCGTTGCCGGCATCATCGCGCACTGCTTCGACCTGAAGCAGGTACAGATTCGCGAGTTCGAAACCCGCTTGGTACCCACAACAATCCAGCAACAGGTAAGCCTTGGCCGCAACAATGGTCAACTGGGCACTTCCTTCCTGGTTGGCAGTCGCACGCGGACTCGCAGCAGCAAGTTCACCATCGTGATCAGCGAGCTCGACCAGACACAGCTGCGTGACCTGTTGCCCAGCGGCATCAGCTTCAACCGCTTGCGTGCCCTGATCGACTTCC
Organism: Pseudomonas sp. CCOS 191; assembly: GCF_001007005.1. Taxonomy (NCBI): domain Bacteria; kingdom Pseudomonadati; phylum Pseudomonadota; class Gammaproteobacteria; order Pseudomonadales; family Pseudomonadaceae; genus Pseudomonas; species Pseudomonas sp. CCOS 191. Next base: position 2,251,785 of record NZ_LN847264.1, on the reverse strand, counting down.
TGTTGCGCGACGGCTTGGCCTACGACCTGGAGCTGCGGCTGAAGCAGCACGCGCTGTCGCCCTTCTGCCTGCACTCCAGCCGTGGCGCTCAATTGGGCTGGACCAGCTTCGTCGATGACCGCCACGGCCAGATCAGCCCCGTCGTGCGGTTCCGGGGGCGCTCATGAGCACTTTGATCTTGAGCATCAGCAACCTCGACCAGTTGCAGCACAACGTCACCGCCCGGCACGAATTCGATCGTGCAGGTGGCACCGTCGGCAGCGCGGGAGCCGCGTGGCTGATCAATGATCGTGAGCAGGGCGTGGCGCCGATCCATTGCGAGATCCGCTGGATCGAAGGCGGCTTCTGCGTGATCGACCGCTGCGAGCGCACCTACCTGAACGACAACCTCGATAGCCTGGGGCCGCTATCGGCCAGGCGCTTGCTCGAGGGTGACCGGCTACGTGTTGGCGCTTATCGACTGCTGGTTCAGCTTTCACAAGCTGATGCTCGTTCGCTGGAAGAGTTGTTCAACACTGACTTGCGGGTGCTCGACCGACTCATCCTGGATACACCCGTGCAGCATTGGCTGCACAAGCCCATGGCTGCCCCAGTGGTCGCTGAGATCTGCTCGGTCTTCGATCCGGGCATGGGCAATGATCCCTTGGCTGCCCTGGAAGCAGTGACACGGCCGGTGCAAGAGAACCCGCTGGATCACCTGCTCACAGGAGAACGCTCATGACGCGTCATTCACTCATGGCCGGCCTTCTGGCGACACTGATCGGGTTCTCGGGCTGCACCGCCCTGAGCAAAATGGGCCAAGTCGCGATGGACCCCTCAATACCCGTCGGCGCGACCAAGGATCAGCCCACCGAAATCGCGTTCAGCATTAACGCCAGCCCCACGCTCAACAGCAACCCCAACAGCCTGCAAGCAGCGACTGAGCAAGAAAGCAGTCTGGAGCCCAGCCCCTACACGGTCAGCTTGAGCGCGGGCGACCCCTATGCCCTGGCCGAGAAAGTCGGGACCCTGCTCGAGTTTCTTCACGAGCAATTCCCAGCCTTTTCGCCCGTCGAACTGCCAGAGGACGAGGCCGATGAGCCGGCTCGTTCTCCCTTGGAGGAAAGCACGCCGGGCAACTACGAAGACTCGAATGTGGTACTGACCTTACCGCGTGCAACCACAGTGGCCCCCGAGCCGGTCGCCACCCCAATGGCCATCAAGATCCTGCAACTGCGCGACGACTCGCTGCTGCGCAACAGCATTTATGAGCTGTTGGACAAGGACCCCGCCAAGGTGCTGCGCAGCACCCACATTCGTGATGACGATTACCTGCTACGCCCCGGGCAATTCAAGTTCATTCCGTTTGCCGCTATCGAGGCCGAGACCCGGTTCATCGCGGTAATCGCCGACTACCGCCGCCAGGAAAACGCGACCTGGAGCCAGGTACTGCGCATTCCACCGCGCGGCCAACACATCATCTTGTCGGTCTTGCTCAACGACACGCAGATCCTGCTCAAGGAGGAGGACTGATGGCGCTGCAAGCCTGCCCTTTTCACTTACTCACGCTGACATGGAGCGCTCATGAGTTCACGTAATCCCGTCCTGTGGCCTGAAGGTCTGTTCGTCAAACCGCAGCATTTCCAGCAGGCTGGCCGTGCCGCTGAAGCGGCCCTGCATCAACGCCTTGGCAGCCTGAACGCAGCCTTTTATGGATTCAGCGAGCTGCAACTGAACGACGAATATTTGAGCCTGGGCAAGATCGCCATCACCCGCGCACGCGGCATCATGCCGGACGGCACGGTGTTCGATATCCCGGCAGATCTGCCACCGCCGCCGCCGCTGGAAATCGAGGACAACGGCACGAAAGACAGCGAGATCTACCTCTGCCTGCCACTGCGCACCGAGGGTGGCCGAGAGGTGAGCTGGCCCGACAATGCCGCCAACTTCCGCTACAGCGCACAGGCTCAGGAAATCAAGGACACCCATAGCGCCGACGGCGACTTGGCGCAGGTCGATCTGGCAGTGCCCAACCTTCAGCTCAAACGCAAGGCCGATGACAGCAGCGCTTACACCCGCCTTGCCATGGCACGCATTCTGGAGCGCCGGCCCGATGGCAGCCTGCAACTGGATGAAGGGTTTTACCCGACCAGCGTCTCGGTACGGGCGGTGCCGGCACTCCAGCGTTACCTTGAGGAGATCACCAATACCCTGCGCGAGCGCTCGCGCAACCTGGCTAGCCGGATAAGCGCATCGGGCCAGTCCGGTATTGCCGACATCCGCGACTTCAACCTGCTGCAGGCCATGAACCGCTGGTGGCCGTGCTTCCAGCACTTGGCCAGGCAGGGGCAGACACACCCCGAGCAGTTGTACCTGCATATGAGCCAGGCCTGTGGCGAATTCGTGACCTTCACCGACGAAAGCCGGCTGCCTCCAGAATTCCCCGCCTATCAGCACACCGCTTCGCGCACATCATTCAAGCCACTGCAGGACATTTTACGCCGCGCCCTGGGAACGGTCCTGCAACCGCGAGCCATCTCGCTGCCGCTAGACGCGCTGGATTACGGCGTGATGACAACAACGCTCGAAGACCGCCGCCTGATCGATGACGCGGACTTCATTCTCGCCGTGCGCGCGGACCTGCCGCCGCCAAATTTGCGCCGGCTGTTCCTGCAGAAAGCCAAGGTCACATCCCTGGAGACCTTGAATGACCTGGTGCATAAGCAGTTGCCCGGCATTGCGCTAAATCCGCTGCCTGTGGCCCCTCGCGATCTGCCCTTCCATGCGGGTTTCAGCTACTTCGAGCTCGACCGCCGCGACCCGGCCTGGGCTTGCATGAAGACGGCCAACGGTTTCGGGATTCATATCGCGGGGGAGTTCCCTGGGCTCGAGTTGCAGTTCTGGGCGATCAGGAGTGAATGAGATGCAAGAGAACAACCTCGCACACAATGAAACCGCATCAGCTCAAGCTGAGCAGATGCCATCAATGCTTGCAAAGCCTTTACCCACTGGCGCCGTGGCCTCCGAGGCAACCACACCAAAGCCCGCCCCTGATTACAAGGGCTACCCCGCCGATCCCGACTTTAAGCTACGGGGCGGCTACGACAACCTGATGCTGGACGCAGCCACACCGTTGCTTGGACTGGTCATTCGCCTACGCACGCTCGATGCGTTGCCCAACATCAAGGAAGTGCACCAGCAGGTGCGCAACCAGATTGAAAACATCCAGCAAGAGATGCGTCAGCATGGCTACGAGACCACGCAACTTCTGGCGTATTCCTATGGCTTGTGCCTGTTCATCGATGAAGCCGTGATGGAACGGCCATGGGGCCAGGCCAGCCTCTGGAGCCAGGAGCCCCTGCTCAGCATTTTCCACAGCGAAACGTTTGGCGGCGAAAAGATCTTCACCGTTATCTCGCGCCTGATGCAAGAACCCCAGCGCTACAAGGACGTGCTGGAGTTCATGTACTTCACCCTGTGCCTGGGGCTCAAAGGCAAGTACGCCCTCGCGCCCAAAGGCGCAGAGACGCTGAACACCCTCATTCACCAACTCCACGGAATCATCCGTGAACTACGAGGGCCCACGCCGACAACGGTCTGTGACCCCTACACCAACGTTGCCCCGCGCAACTTCCGCATGAATCGGCAATGGCCCTGGTGGAGCCCGCTGGTGATTTCCGCCATTGCCATGGCCGCGGCCTACGGCATCTACAGCTACCGCCTGCACCTGATAACCACAGAAGTGCTGGAGTCACTCAACGGCATCTTGCAGCAGTAAACCGCCGGCAGTCGGCACAACCGTATTCAACGAATTGACGCGGCGTTTGCCGCGTTGAAAAAGCCCATCGATTCCGATGGCCACGCTGCCGCTTATGCGCGTGCTTATCCACATGGACGCAGGAGAAACTGTCATGCCAACACCCGCTTACATCTCCATCGAAGGTAAGACTCAGGGGAACATCACCAAGGATGCCTTCACTGCCGACTCGGTTGGCAACATCTACGTCGAAGGTCACGAAGATCAAATTCTGGTACAGCAAATCAATCACCGCATAACCGTGCCCACCGACCCACAAAGCGGTCAGCCTGCTGGGCAGCGTGTTCACGGGCCTCTGATATTCACGTGTTCTCTCAATAAAGCGGTGCCCCTTCTGTACAGCGCACTGTCCAGTGGAGAACTGCTACCTAATGTGGAACTCAGCTGGTATCGCACTTCGATTGAGGGCAAACAAGAACGCTTCTTCACCACCAAATTGATCGATGCCGTCATCATCGATATCGACTTGGAGATGCCCCATGTTCAGAACCAGGAAAACAAAGACTTTACTCAGTTTTTCAAGGTATCGATGGCCTATCGCGGTATTGAGTGGGAGCACATCACCGCCAGCACGGCAGGTTCCGATGATTGGCGTAAACCACTAGAGGCAGCTGCGGCTGGCTGATTCAACGACGCTAGCTCGGGCAGGAAATCCTGCCCGGACTGCAAAGTCTAGGGCAGCGAAACAGGACTTCCCATGCCTCGTCAATCCAACCTCCGTTACAGCCTTCAGCCACTGGTTGGCAAGGCCGAATTCGAAGTGGTGTCGTTTGAACTCAAAGAAGCAATCAGCACACCCTTCAGCCTCGAACTGGAGTTGATCAGCTTCGAGCCCGAGATCAACTTCGGTCAACTGCTTGACAAGCCGGTGCTATTCACGATCTGGGACGGTGAACGACCCGTACGGTACGTACATGGCTTGGTCAGTGGTTTTAGCCAAGGCGAAAGTGGCTTTTATCGCACTTACTACCACGCACTGATCGAACCCATTTTGGCCCGCGCTGGTTTGCGCTCGAACTGGCGCACCTTCCAACAAAAGACCGTCCCGCAGATTCTCGAGCTGATGCTTCAGCGCCAGGGCATTGATCAATACGAGCTTCGCGCGAGCCTGGACCACCAAGTGCGCGAGTTCTGTGTGCAAGCGGGCGAGACCGACCTCGACTTCATCGCCCGCTTGGCGGCTGAAGAGGGCTTCGTCTATCGCTTTGAGCACAGCGAAAAACTGCACAAGTTGATCATCACGGATCAGCTGCAATCCCTTGGACAGATCAGTCATGGCGCGCTCAACACCGAGAACGATGACGAAGGCTTCTTCGATAGCGAGGACGTTTTCGACCCCAACACCGTCCTGTATCAATCCAACAGTGGCGGCGATCAGGCCAGGCCTTGCCTTCGGCGCTTGCGCTATAGCGAGCAGGTACGAACCTCGCGACAGGTCCAGCGCGACTACACCTTCACTCACCCGGCGTATCGCCAGGAACACCGTGCTTCCGGCCCTTTCCTGGAACACCAGTCCACCGAGTATGAACGCTTCGACTATCCCGGTCGCTACAAACGCGATGCCGTGGGCAAACCGTTCACCGAAAACCGGATCACTGCCCTGCGCCATGATGTGCGCATTGCGGAAGTTCAGGGCGATGACGTAAGGCTGCAGCCTGGGCTCAGCTTCACGCTCACAGGCCACCCACGTGATGATCTGAATGCGCATTGGCGTGTGAACAGCGTGGTTCACAAGGGCAGCCAGTTCACCAGTCTGCAGGAGGAAGCCGCTGGCCTCGACCAGAGCACACGCTATGAGCAAACCGCTCAGCTTGTTCCCGGCAGAACCGAGTGGCGCCCTGCTCCGCTGGCAAAGCCCCGCGTCGACGGTCCTCACATGGCCACCGTGGTCGGGCCGTCCGGTGAGGAGATCTATTGCGACGAATGGGGCCGGGTCAAGGTCAGCTTTCCCTGGGACCGGGAGAGCAACAACAACGAGTTCAGCTCCTGCTGGGTGCGGGTATCCCAGGGATGGGCAGGTGGCAGCTGGGGGGCGATGGCCATACCGCGTATCGGCCAGGACGTGATCATTCAGTACGTCAACGGTGACCCCGACCAACCGATGATCACCGGGCGCACCTATTGCGGTAACCAGTTGCCACCCTACGACTTGCCCGACCACAAGACCCGCATGACCATCAAGAGCCAGACCCACAAGGGCGATGGCTTCAACGAGCTGCGGTTCGAGGATGAGCTGGGCCGGCAGGAGGTGTTTATCCATGCGCAGAAGGACCAGAACAACGTCGTCAAACACAACGAAACCACTTTCGTCGGCAATGACCGCAGTGAACAGGTCGATCATGACGAGACGCTCAGTATCGGGCATGACCGCAGCCAAAGGGTGGGCAATGATGAGCGGGTCCGGATTGGCCAGGATACGTTTGTCGATATAGGCCGAAATCAGAAAATAAACATCGCCAAAGACCGTATAGAGGCCGTCGGCAATCATCGCCACGACCGGATCACAGCCAATCACCACATCAGCGTCGGCGGCAATCTTGAGCAGCAGGTCGAGGGCCATGCAGAGCTGGAGGCGGGACTGGAAATCCGCAGGCGCACCCGACGCTATGACCTTCGAACAGCGGAAGCTGTAATCATCCAAGGGCCTGGAGGCTCCATCCGGATTGATGACAAGGGCATCACCCTGGACAGCCCGACCATACACATCAACGGCGTCCTGCTCCAATCTCCAAGCGGTAGCACCAATCACTTTTCCATCAGCAGCGCACCCATCACTGGCAAACCTCTGGAGCGCCTATGCGGGCGACGCCCCGATGGCACCTGCCCGTTGCCCGACTGCCGCTGTATCAAAGGGCCAGTCCAATGAATACAACACCCTCGCAGCTGGCCGGCGAACCTCTCGGACATCCTTATCGCTTCATCCTGCTCATGACCCGCGAGCTCGAGTACTGGGCCTACCGGCCCATACCGCAAGAAGGCGAATTGGTGCCGGCCTATGCCCCATCAGTACTCGACCTCATCCATAACGTCAGCCGAAATACTCAACATGCATGGCTATGGAAGCGCAGCGCGCTGGACGACTGCCACGAATTTGGCCCTTTGCTGGTCGACGTTTCAGAAGCGCCCGAACTGCTTGCCCATGCAATCACCACCTGGATGCCCGTTGGCGGGGCCATAGCACTGGATAGCGAAGCTTGTCTCGCAGTGCTAGCGGACCATTTCACCAGCCTTACTCAGGTCACGCTCCCGGATCAGGGAACAGCCAATTTTTATTTCAAGCCGGATCATCTTGCAGCCTGGCTCGATGCATTGGACGGCGATCATCGCGCCACCTGGCTTGGGCCTGTGTCGTCACTGGCCTGGCGAGTCAACTGGGGGCCGGCCCATGAATGGAAAACACTCGAACGCCCCCCGACTACTGCCCGCCTGATATCGCAAGCACCGCTGCGCCTTCGCGTACATGAAATGGGCCGGCTGCACGCAGGTATACGCGAGCACTTCATCCTCACGCTGGCGCACGAAGTCTTGGCCATGCCACCCCATGCCACCCAAACGTTAGCCGCCATCAGGGAATGGATTGAAGCCCTGTTGCCGCAGCTGAAGTCCCTCAACTTTCGCGACGAGGAAACTGCAGGTCAGTTCATTCGGCTGATGGCCGGGCACATGTGGCTGATGAGCAGTGACCAGGCTACGAAGATCTACACCAACCTCAACGAGTCGCCCCAGGCCCGTCTTCGCGAGCTGCACGCACTGGTCCAAATCAAGGAATCCACCCATGACTAACACCGCCGTCGGCAGCGCCACCTCCGGCCCTGCCTGCAGCCCACGCGTGCCCATCCTGCCGGTGCGCTATGCCATCGTCCCGCGTACGGGCGATGCCCCTGCCTGTCGCTACGCAGGCGCAGGCTTCAATCTGGAACAAGGCTTCGCCCCGCTGCAGCATTCGTCCTACACCCTGCGCACGCTGCGCCCAGGTTACATCTACGTGTTCATGAAAGGCCCCCAGGGCGAAAAGCTGGTCATTCATGAGTACGACGGCGAAGGACGCTACCAGGAGCTGCGCTATCAAGGGCTGGAGCGCTATCACCAACGTGACCGCTACCTGTCCGGTCAGAGCATGGGCTGGGTCTGGGCCGATACCTGTCAGGACACCGCCAAGGAAGTGTGGATCGGCTACAGCCCGCACCTGTGGACCAACGCCACGACTGCCCGCATCACCGCATCAGCAGCCCTGCGCAAACGGCATATGCGCCAGCTGGACATGGCCGAGCTGATTGCCGGCAACCAGGCCCCCTCCACCCAGCCCCATGTACTGCCGCTCAGTGCGTTGCAAGACTGGGTCGAAGACTACAAACCGGCAAGCCGGCGTATGTCCCTGACCTGGAGCAGCCACGCGTCCACAACCACCTTGTCCGTCGGTAGGCTCAACGCCATTGCCCGGGACTATCCCAGCACCCAGCCGAAAATACCGGTGGTGGTGGCGCTGGCTGATGCTGAAGGCATGGCCCTGGACCTGAGCCTGTCGGTCTCGGCTTATCAGCACCAACTGCACGACCTGATACCTGCCGAGCAGCTCGAACACACCAAGCCCGCGCAAGGCTCCGAGCAGGCAGGCGTACCGGCGTGCTACCAGCTCGATGCCGAACGGCTCAGCCAGCAGAGTCGCGATTTTCACCATCGCAACCTGGTCGCCCTGTTGCTGAACAAAACACTGGAGACGATGTACCCGGCGGATATGCCCGCTACCGAAGTGGTCGAGATAAGGCTGCAGTCCACCCGTACCGGACGCCCCCTCTCCCCGGGCGAGGCACGTTATCGGGCCCTCACTCACGAGGACTATTCCCCGAACGGTGCGCGTTTGGCGCTGCGCATCGATACCGACAAATACCTGCAGTTCCTCGCCGAACGCGATGAGCTGGAGCAACGCATTGCAGGCCTGCGCAACCTTGCCCTGCAAGCCAGTCATGATCACGACGCGTGGCTGGCCACGGCCGAAGCCGCACATATCGATGACCCCTACAGCCTCGCCGCCGCACTGGCGTGCTATGACCGCGACGAACGCATCTCGGCCCGTGGCCTGGAAATCTCCCTGGCCCTGCTGATTTACCCGATGGGCCAGCCGACACCCGGTACCGAAGACCGAGACCGGCGCTTCAAACGCCTGGAACAGTGGCTGGACCAGCACGACAGCCCGCTCTACACCGCCCTGGCGCCGTTCAACCCCTTCAAGGACAAAGCCGATGCGCCCGGCAGTGTGCTGGGTGGTGGCGATAATGTCATCGAAGGGCTGGCCGGGCGTTTTCCGGCCATTGCCGACATCACCGATCTCACGGCCCAGTCCGTCAACGCCGTGGTGCTCAAACGCCTGCGTGGCCAGACCCGCTGGGACGCCAGCCATACCCTGCGTCAGCAAGTACTGCTGGCGGCGCGTGAGGCCAATGCCGAGAAAGCGCTGGGGCTGTTGGCGGCGCGTTACCAGATCACCGACCAGGCCATCCGCGAAAACCCGTTCAGCCAGGAGGTGGAGCGGTATTTGAAGAGCGGCATGGCGCAGGTTGAGGAAATGAAGCAGCTGCGTATTTCGGGCAATCGGACGGTGGCGGTTGAGTTGACCACCACTGCGCGGGTTAAACCCAACTTTCTCGGGTTGCTCACGTCAGGCGGAGGCGGTGGTCTGAACGCCGGGATGCTGTGGTTCAACGTGATCTCGCTGAAGACGGCTTACAACAGCCTGCAGAAAAGCAATGCGCCGGAATACACCTTGGGGTTTGCGGCATCGATTTTCGGGGTGATTGGTGCGGCCGCGGCGACATTGGTCAGCGTACGGGCAACGCAGAAGGCCGTGATGCTGCGATTGAGTTCGACGGCGCCGGGGATGGCGTTTGGTAATGGCGTGATCAAGTTTTTGAGCAGTAATCTCTTTGCGCGTTTAGCGGGTTACCCTGCAATAATTTTTGGCTTTTCCTCGGACGCCTTTAAGGCGTGGCGCCAGTACGCTAACGGTAGCTCAACTGCCGCTGGATATACGGCGGGCGGTGGGCTGACGATAGCCGCTGGTTCTGTGGTCGCCCTTGAGGCGGGACTCGCAATTGCGGGACCTACGTCAGTAGTGCCCTTTGCCGGGTGGGCCGCAGCAGGGCTAGTAGTTCTAGGAATAGCGATTATTTCCGGAGGCTTATACCTTCACGCCCAGGCGCATGCGCACCTGCACTCCCCTATTGAGTTCTGGGCAGCACGGAGCATTTTCGGCAATCGTGAAAACGATGGAGAGGTGCGTTCCGAAATCATTCTGGATCATGAACAAAAACTCCCCGCATTTCCTTCGCTGCAAGAAGAACTCAAAGCCTGGCACGATGTGCATTACGGTCCAAAGTTAATATCCGCAGAAGAAGCGCGATCCTTTGGGATAACCGGGGTCGACAGCGGTTGGCATGAAAATAATTATTGGGCACCCGCAAACTGGACCGCCATCACCCATAACGAAGTCACCACTACACAACCCACCGTGGATTTCACAGTGTTCCTACCGAGCTTCATCGTAGGCACAAGCGAATGGTCAGGTAGCTTGAGCAGCCTTCGCGAAAACGGCGAAATGGTCGTCTTTCCACTTGCCGCTGTTTGTTACGTTGTCGGCACCGGCCTGATCCTGAACTTCAAGAACACGATAAACAACCACAACCATGCCTCATTGCATTTAGCCTACCACCCCAATCAAGGCTTAAGTGAAGAAAATGAGGTTAATTCAATTTTTCGTCTTGAGCGCTAATCATGTCAGTTATTTGGGCATTAAATACAAATTCGGATTCTGGATACAAAGCTGCCATTACTGGACAATTAGCAAGCCTATCTGGAGATACATTATGCCTACGAAACCCTTGGGTAACAGACTCCGTATTTATGGGAAAGCTTTATACCGTTATGATAATCGGAGTAATGACCAGCAGCTACCCAGGCCTACTATCAATCAGAACATCAAACCTCGACACCCCCGATCTTATTTTCATAGCCACAATGACACTTGCGCCCTTAGTTTTTCTCCCCTTCCTGCTTTATCGAATCTATTTCATAAAGAATTTATCCGGATTTTACTTCAACCACGCAACCAAAAAAATATACTACCAACGAGGAAAAAAGCTGTTCACTTTCGACTGGAACACTACAGGCGGTGGCTTTTTCAAGCGCACTGAATACGGTGGCGCATCCTTTAGTACTTCTTATGCACTTGCCTTTGCCCCCTACAGAGAAGACGGCAGCCTCCACCAAAAAGACTGCCTCTGGGTCGACAGCAACGAGCCTACCGAACCGGGCTTCAAACACGTTGCCGAAGTCTGGGAATACCTTCGCCACTTCATGAACCACGGCCCAGCCAAACTCCCTCCTCCGGGCGAACCCAACTGGTGGCATCGGCCGCTTCACGCCATCTGCCTCACCCCGGCAGAAGCCTGGCGCCACTACGCCCCCTGGCGAACCGGCGAGCCCGGAGAAATGCAGGGCAAGAAGAACTGGCAACTGCCGTTCTGGGCCGTGTTGTTCCCCTACAACCTCGGCCTTGCCCTCTGCTGGTACGGCGTATGCCGCCTCTTCAATGTCCGGGCTGCACCGCCTCCACCAGAGGCCTTCGAGCAAGCCCCAGTACGCTCAACCAAAAGGCAGCGTAAATGACCGACGGCTCTGCCAACAGCGCCACCTTCGGCCCTTCCTGCAGCCCACGCGTACCCATCCTGCCCCCTATTGAGCTCTGGGCAGCACGGAGCATTTTCGGCAATCGTAAAAACGATGGAGAGGTGCATCCCGAAATCGTACTGGATCATGAAAAAAAACTTCCTCCATTCCCTTATCTGCAAGACGAACTTAAAGCCTGGCAAGATGTGCATTACGGACCAAGGCTAATATCCGCAGAAGAAGCGCGATCCTTTGGCATGACCGGGGTCGACAGTGGCTGGCATGAAAATAATTATTGGGCACCAGCAAACTGGACCGCCATCACCCACAACGAAGTCACCACCACACAACCCACCGTGGAATTCACAGTATTCCTACCGGGCTTTATCGTAGGCACAAGCGAATGGTCAGCTAGCTTGAGCAGCCTTCGTGAAGACGGAGAAATGGTCGTCTTTCCACTTGCTGCTATTTGCTACGTTATAGGCGCCGGCTTAATTCTGAATTTCAAGAACACCATAAACAACCAAACTCATGCCTCACTGCATTTAGCCTATAGCTCCAACCAAGGCTTGAATGAAGGAAATGAGGTTAGTTCAATTTTTCGTCTCGAGCGCTAATAATGTCAGTCATTTGGGCACTTAATATAAACTCGGATTCCGGATACAAACCAGCCATTACTGGACAGTTAGCAAACCTGTCTGGAGATATATTAAGCCTGCGAAATCCTCGGGTAACAGACTCCGTATTTATGGGGAAAATCTATACCGCACTAATTATCGGAGTAATGACTGGCATTTACCCAAGCCTTCTATCAATCAAAATATTAAACCTCGACACCCTCAACCTTGCCTTCATAGCCATAATGACACTTACACCCTTCGTTTTTTCCCCTTCTTGCTTTATAGAATATATTTTATAAAGAATCTCTCCGGATTTTACTTCAACCGTGCAACCAAAAAAATATACTACCAGCGAGGAAGAAAGCTGTTCACTTTCGAGTGGAACACTACAGGCGGTTGCTTTTTCAAGCGAACTGAATATGGTGGCGCATCCTTCAGCACTTCCTATGCACTTGCCTTTGCTCCCTACAGAGAAGACGGCAGCCTCCACCAAAAAGACTGCCTCTGGGTCGACAGCAACGAGCCCACCGAACCGGGCTTCAAACACGTCGCCGAAGTCTGGGAATACATTCGCCACTTCATGAACCACGGCCCGGCCAAACTCCCTCCTCCCGGCGAACCCAACTGGTGGTACCGACCGCTTCATGCCATCTGCCTCACCCCGGCAGAAGCCTGGCGCCACTACGCTCCCTGGCGAACCGGCGAGCCCGGAGAAATGCAGGGCAAGAAGAACTGGCAACTACCGTTCTGGACTGTGTTGTTCCCCTACAACCTTGGCCTCGCCCTCTTCTGGTACGGCGTGTGCCGCCTGTTCAATGTCCGGGCAGCACCGCCCCCGCCACAGGCCTTCGACGAAGCCCCTGTTCAACTAAAAAAAGGAAAGCGCAAATGAAACCCATCGTACTCGTAGGCCATCGCCATAGTTGCCCTATCCATGGCGAAGGCACCGTAGAAACAGGCGCAAGCGCAGCATTCGTGGATGGCAGGGCAATAGCACGCGTCGGCGACCGAATCAGTTGTGGCGCTATCATCGAAACCGGTGCTGGCAGCACGATCATCGAGGGCCAACCGGCGGCAAGGGAGGGAGACACCACCAGCCATGGCGGAACCTTGGTCGAGGGTGATCCGGGTTGGCTGATTGATTGACAGCAAAGCCGGCAGATGGCTTTGACAACAAGAACGAAAAAAGACGCCGAAGCGTCTTTTTTCGAGAGCTCAAAGAATTCTATAGAACTCTTTGAGCCAATATTTGGAGCGGGAAACGAGACTCGAACTCGCGACCCCGACCTTGGCAAGGTCGTGCTCTACCAACTGAGCTATTCCCGCGTCGTGATGGGTGCCATTCTAGCGATTTACAGAACGGCGTCAACCCCTTGATTCAAAAAAACTTTTACTTCTGCTCCGAACCTTCGCGCAGGTGCGGCCAGGCGGCCACCAGGTAGTGCACCATCGACACCAGGGTCAGCCCCGCCGCCACCAGCAGCAAGCCGTAGCCCAGCACCACCCAGAAGGTCAGCAACGGCGGGTTGGCCAGCAGGATCACCAGCGCCAGCATCTGCGCGGCGGTCTTCCACTTGCCCAGGTTCGACACCGCCACATGGGCGCGGGCGCCGAGTTCGGCCATCCACTCGCGCAGCGCCGAGACCACGATCTCGCGACCGATGATCACCGCCGCCGGCAGCGTCAGCCAGAAGTTGGCATGCACCTGCACCAGCAGCACCAGGGCCACGGCGACCATCAATTTGTCGGCCACCGGGTCTAGGAAGGCGCCGAACGGGGTGCTCTGCTGCAGCCGACGCGCCAGGTAGCCGTCGAGCCAGTCAGTGGCGGCGGCGATGGCGAACACCGTGCTGGCGGCCATGTAGCTCCAGTGATAGGGCACATAGAACAGCAGGATGAAGATCGGGATGAGCAGGACGCGTAGAACGGTGAGCAGGTTTGGAATATTCATCGGTACGACTGGCTGCGAGTTGAACCCGGCATTCTACTCGCTATGCAGGCTGGCATAAATCGACTCGGCAAGCTTTTTACTGATGCCGGGAGCCTTGGCGATCTCGTCGACACTGGCGCGGTTGAGCTCCTGCAGGCCGCCGAAATGTTTCAGCAAGTCGCGGCGGCGCTTGGGCCCGACCCCGGCGACGTCCTCCAGGCTCGAGGTGCGCCGGGCCTTGCCGCGCCGGGCGCGGTGGCCGGTGATGGCGAAGCGGTGGGCTTCGTCGCGGATCTGCTGGATCAGGTGCAGGGCCGGCGAGTCGCCCTTGAGGGTGAACTCGTGGGCCACGTCGTTCAGGTAGAGGGTCTCGAAACCGGCCTTGCGGGTCACGCCCTTGGCCACGCCGAGCAGGGTGAGATCGGTAAGGCCGAGTTCCTGCATCACCTCGCGGGCCATGTTCAGCTGGCCCTTGCCGCCGTCCACCAGCAGCACATCGGGCAGCTTGCCCTCGCCGTCCTTGATCCGCCCGTAACGGCGCATCAGCGCCTGGTGCATGGCGGCGTAATCGTCGCCGGCGGTCACGCCTTCGATGTTGAAGCGGCGGTAGTCGGATTTGAGCGGGCCTTCCGGGCCGAACACCACGCAGCTGGCCACGGTGGCCTCACCGCTGGAGTGGCTGATGTCGTAGCACTCCAGGCGCTGCGGCACTTCGTCCAGGCCCAGCACCTGGGCCAGCGCCTCGAAGCGGGCGGCCATGTGCTGGCGGTTGGCCAGGCGAGCGTTGAGGGCCTGCTCGGCGTTGGTCACCGCCAGTTGCTGCCAGCGCGCCCGGGTGCCGCGCACACGGTGGCTGATGCTCAGCTCGCGGCCGCGCAGGGTCTGCACCGCCTCGCTGATGGCGGCGAAGTCGTCATGCACCACGTTGACGATCAGCTCGCCCGGCAGCTCGCGTTCGGCGTTGCCGAGGTAGTACTGGGAAAGGAACGCGGCCATGACCTCGGCCACCTCCTCCTCGATGCCCACCTGGGGGAAGAAGTTCTTGCTGCCCAGCACCCGGCCGCCACGCACGCTGATCAGGTGCACGCAGGCGCCGCCCGGGTTGACGAAAGCCGCCACCACGTCGACATCACCGGAGCCGCCTTCCATGTACTGTTGGTCCTGGACCCGCCGCAACAGGGCGATCTGGTCGCGCAGCTCGGCGGCCTTCTCGAAATTCAGGGCCATGGCGGCCTTTTCCATCTCGGCATTGAGCTCGTTGCCCAGCTGCTGGCTGCGCCCCTCGAGGAACATCACCGAGTGACGCACGTCCTCGGCGTATTCCCCGGGCGTCACCAGGCCCACGCACGGTCCCTTGCAGCGTTTGATCTGGTACTGCAGGCACGGGCGGGTGCGGTTGGCGTAGTAGCTGTCTTCGCACTGGCGCACCGAGAACGCCTTTTGCAGCAGGCTCAGGCTCTCGCGGATGGCACCTGCGCTGGGGTACGGGCCGAAGTAGCGACCCTTGGCTTTCTTCGCGCCGCGATGGATACCCAGGCGTGGGAATTCCCCGTCAGACAGGAATACGTATGGGTAGGACTTATCGTCACGCAGCAGGATGTTGTAGGGCGGGCGCCATTCCTTGATCAGCGTCTGCTCGAGCAGCAGCGCCTCGGTTTCGTTGGCGGTGATGGTGGTCTCGACCTGGGCGATACGCCCCACCAGGGCAGCCGTCTTCGGCGCAAGACCGGTCTTGCGAAAATAGCTGGCCAGGCGTTTCTTGAGGTTCTTGGCCTTGCCCACGTACAGCAGGCGGGCCTCGCCGTCGAACATCCGGTAAACGCCCGGGCGACCGCTGCAGGTCGCCAGGAACGCACTTGCATCAAAAGGTTGTGACATGAGGTGTGCTTAAAGACTTGCGTCGACCATACCGTGACGGACGGCCAGCAAGGTCAGTTCGACGTCGCTGGTGACCGAGAGTTTTTCGAAGATTCGATAACGGTAAGTATTGACGGTCTTGGGCGACAGACACAACTTGTCAGAGATGATCTGCACCTTCTGGCAGCCGACGATCATCAGCGCAATCTGGATTTCCCGCTCGGACAGCGCATCGAACGGCGACCCCTGGGGCTGGAACGACTTGAGCGCCAGCTGCTGGGCGATCTGCGGGCTGATGTAGCGCTGGCCGGCGAAGGCCAGGCGGATGGCCTGGACCATCTCGTCGAGCCCGGCGCCCTTGGTCAGGTAGCCCGCGGCCCCCGCCTGCAACAGGCGGGTGGGAAACGGATCTTCCTCGCACACGGTCACCGCGACCACCTTGGTGTCCGGGTGACTGCGCAACAGTTTGCGCGTGGCCTCCAGGCCGCCGATCCCTGGCATCTTCACGTCCATCAGCACCACGTCCGGCTTGAGCTCGCGGGCCAGTTTGAGGGCGGACTCGCCAGAGTCCGCCTCCCCCACCACCTGCAGCCCGTCGATGTCGGCCAGCATGCGTGTGATGCCGGTACGCACCAGATCGTGATCGTCGACCACCAGGACCCTAATCAAGCAGACACCTCGTCAGTGGGGCGATTGGATCCCGCCACCTTAACAAAATTTTTCACAACGAACCTAGCGCAAAGCGTCATGGAAATATGCCTGCCGGTCAGGCCGGCGCATGCGCAGCCCTTCATGGCCACCTTCTTCACCCGCGAGGCGGTTGAGCAGGTGCCACACCGCGGCCTGGTCGGCCGACGGCAGGCGGCGAAAGGCGCCTAGCAGGCGGTTCTCATCCGAGGTCAGGCTGTCCAGGGGCGCTGGTGTGTGCACGCCGCTGAGCACATACAGCGCATCCACGCCGCGGCTCGCGACCGCCGCGAGGTAGTCCATGCGCGGCGTGCGTTCGCCGCTCTCGTATTTGCCCTGGGCGTTGGGCTCGACACCGCCGATATCGCCAAAAATGCGCTGGGTCAGCCCCAGGCGTTCGCGCTCTTCTCTGAGTCGCGGACCAAATCCGTTCATCTGCTTGCCTCCTTTGCATGAATGGAAGACGGGTGCATCCCGCACCCGAGTGAATGTCTGCACAATCGTCCGGCACTATGCCAATTGGATCCAATCGTTGCAAGCCATCATTGCGCCACGCCCTGAATCAGGGGGACAGACGACAGGGCCATCACAGTGGGTTCAGCACTGCCGTCTGCAGGCTTTACATCGCCCGCGCAAGGGGTTTGCCGGCGATGGCGGACAACACGAAAAAACCTGAATGACATTAATCGGCCAGCAGAAACCGGGCGGGACAAGCCACTGCAAGAATCACGAAAAACCACCGTTTTGACGCCATTATATCGACACCAATTAGATAATCATTTTTTTGACGCCCAACTTACATCAAACTTTAACTTATTGTTTTTAAAGGGGTTTTTAACTAACAAAACAAACTTTAAGAAAATTCCAAACAAACTAACCAACAACGCTTGCCGCACTATCAGAAAACTCCTTAGGATGTAAAAAGACCACCACGAAACAGCCTGCACCGCTACCTATCTAGCGCGGCTTGATCCTGCGCGTCTGGCATTTGCATAACTTCTTGAACTGAGTATCTCGGCCGGCCTTGCGTCGCGCCTGGGGAGAGGGATCTATGAACATCAGTATCTTCGGACTTGGCTATGTGGGAGCGGTCTGCGCCGGCTGCCTGTCGGCGCGTGGGCATCAGGTGCTGGGGGTGGACGTCGCCCAGGCGAAGATCGACATGATCAACCAGGGCCGCTCGCCCATCGTCGAGCCGGGCCTGGAGCAACTGCTGCTCGACGGCGTGCGTCAGGGGCGCCTGCGCGGCACCACCGATGTGCAGGCGGCGATCCTCGCCACCGAGCTGTCGCTGCTGTGCGTCGGCACGCCGAGCAAGGCCAATGGCGACCTCGACCTGGTGTACATGGAGGCGGTGTGCCGCGAGATCGGCGCGGCCCTGCGCGACAAGGCCAGCCGCCACACCGTGGTGGTGCGCAGCACGGTACTGCCGGGCACGGTGAAGAACGTGGTCATCCCGCTGCTCGAGCAGGCCTCGGGCAAGCAGGCCGGGCGCGACTTCGGCGTGGCGGTCAACCCGGAGTTCCTGCGCGAGAGCACGGCTATCCAGGACTACGACTTCCCGGCCATGACCGTGATCGGCGAACTCGACAGCCGTTCCGGCGACCTGCTCGCCTCGCTGTACCAGGGCCTGGACGCGCCGGTGATCCGCAAGTCGATCGAGGTCGCCGAACTGATCAAGTACACCTGCAACGTCTGGCACGCCACCAAGGTCAGCTTCGCCAACGAGATCGGCAACATCGCCAAGGCCTCCGGGGTCGATGGCCGCGAAGTGATGGATGTGGTGTGCCAGGACTACAAGCTCAACCTGTCGCGCTACTACCTGCGCCCGGGCTTTGCCTTTGGCGGTTCGTGCCTGCCCAAGGACGTGCGCGCCCTCACCTACCGCGCCAGCCAGCTTGACGTGGCGCACCCGCTGCTCGGCTCGATCATGGCCAGCAACCGCAGCCAGGTGCAGGCTGCCTTCGACCTGGTGACCCAGGCCGGCAAGCGCCGCATCGCCCTGCTGGGGCTGGCCTTCAAGGCCAACAGCGACGACCTGCGCGAGAGCCCGTTGGTGACCCTGGCCGAGCAACTGATCGGGAAAGGTTACGAGCTGCGCATCTTCGACGCCAACGTCGAGCATGCACGACAGTTCGGCGCCAACCGCCAGTACATCGAGCAACAGATCCCCCATGTCAGCGCCCTGCTGCGCAGCGACCTGCAGCAGGTGATCGATGAAGCCGAGGTGATCGTGCTGGGCAACAACGACGAACGCTTCGTGCAGGCGCTCGACGCCGGCAAGCAGGTGATCGACCTGGTCGGCTTCATGGCCGGCGGCAGCAACGCCCAACACCACGGCATCTGCTGGTAAGGCACGCCGATGCCCGCCCCTGCGGCGGGCCCCGACCCAAGGAGCTACAGCGCCATGGAACGACAACGACAGCGGCCTCTCGCGGCCCCGGGCTATCTGCGCGCAGCGGCCACCTTCTGTGCCTGGGCAATGCTCGCCGGGCTCATCGCGCTGGCCGCGCAGATGGTCGCGCCGCAGTACCTGGACCCAGGCCATCACCAGTTCATCTTCATCATTGGCACCCTGGGCATGTGGCGCTACGGCAACGCCATCGTCCACTACCTGCGCGGCATGTACTTCCTGCACTGGCGCTTCCCGCGCCTGCGCCGCCAGGTCGAGCGCCTGGGCGACGCGGCATTGCCATCGCACATGTTCATGGTGGTGACCAGCTTTCGCATCCCCACCCATACCACCTTCAAGGTGTACCAGTCGGTGTTCCAGGAGGTGCAGCGACTCAAGGTGCCGTGCACGGTGATCGCCTCGATCGTCGAGAAAGGTGACGAGCAGTTCATCAAGGACATCATGCGCGACGAGGTGCAGGGCCGCGACGACATCCGCCTGGTCATCGTCCGCGCCCGCGGCACCGGCAAGCGCGATGGCCTGGCCCACGCCTTCCGTGCCCTGTCGCGGCAGATGCCGCTGGAAGATGCGGTGGTCGGCGTGGTCGACGGCGACACCATGATGCTGCCCGGCTGCGTCGAGCGGGCGGTCAAGCTGTTCGCCGTGCTGCCCGACGTTGGTGGCCTGACCACCAACGAGTTCTGTGAGGTCGAGGGCAGCCGCTGGATGCGCCAATGGCACTCGATGCGTTTCGTCCAGCGGCACATCAACATGTGCTCGATGGCCCTGTCGCATCGGGTGCTGACCCTGACCGGGCGGCTGTCGTTCTTCCGCGCCGGGGTGATGACCGACCCGGCATTCATCCGCGATGTCGAGGCGGATTTTCTCGAGCACTGGCGCCTGGGCCGCTTCCAGTTCCTCACCGGCGACGACAAGTCCAGCTGGCTGAGCCTGATGCGCGCCGGCTGGGACACCTTCTACGTGCCCGACAGCCACACCCTGACCGTAGAGCACCCACCCAGCGACAGCTTCTGGGTCGCCACCCGCCAGTTGATGTTCCGCTGGTATGGCAACTCGCTGCGGCAGAACTTCCGCGCCACCGCCCTGCTCGGCCGCGCGCGTCTGGGGCTGTTCACCCTGTACGTGCTGCTCGACCAGCGCGTGTCGATGTGGACCTGCCTGATGGGCCTGACCGCTTCGGTGGTGGCCGGCCTGCTATTCGGCATCCAGTACCTGCTGGTGTACCTGTTCTGGGTGCTGATCTCGCGCAGCCTGGTGACCGTGCTGTTCATCTTCGCCGGGCACCCGGTCAGCCCGATGTACCCCTTCGTTCTCTATTACAACCAGATCGTCGGCTCGCTGATGAAGGTCTACGCGATGTTCCACATGGACCAGCAACGCTGGACGCGGCAGAAGACCACCCTGGCCACCGGCAGCGTCGACTTCGACGCCAACCTCAACCGCTGGTCCTCGAAGGCGATGCTGTGCTCCTCGATCGCCATCTTCTTCGGGGTCATCACCGTGCTTCTAGAACTCACGCAACGTTAAGGAAAGGCGCCTGCACATGAGTACTTCCAATACCCCCGCGGCCGCGGCCAACATCGTCCACGAAGCCATCGACGAGCGTCAGTACGTGCGCACCCGCATGAACGCCCGGGTACGCCTGGCCGGCGCCGGGCGCGAGCCGCTCGAGGCGGACCTGGCCGACATCTCGCTGGGCGGCATCGGCCTGCTGCACGAAGCGCCGTTGACCATCGGCGCGCTGTACGACGCCTCGATCCAGCTGCGCCTGAACCAGGTCGACCTGGCGATCGAAGGCAAGGTGCGCATCGTCTCCCAGCGCGGCAAGGAGGTCGGCGCGCAATTCGTCGACCTCGACGCGCAGAAGCGCGACATCCTGCGCTACCTGATCAGCGCCTACCTGTCGGGCGAAGTTGCCGACATCAACGGCCTGTTCAACGTGATGCAGCGGGAAAACTACATCAAGGCGCGCAAGCACCAGCAAGCCCGCGCGCGCACGCCGGGCGAGCGCCTCAAGGCCATCGCCGGCACCGCGCTGTACACCGCTGCCGGCCTGGCCGCGCTGGGCTTCGTCGGCTACAAGGGCTACCTGCTGTTCTTCCGCATCCCGGCACTGCAGGCCACGGTGGCGAGCAACGCCCAGGTCATCAGCATGCCGGACAACGGCTACGTGAAGTACCTGCTGCCGGCCGACGCCACCGAGGTGCGCGCCGGCCAACCACTGGCGAACATCTCCACCCAGCTGGCCACCAGTTTCACCAGCCCGGCTGACATGAAGGCCCTGGCCGACCTTGCCCCGGGCGACCTGCAGGCATTATTGGGCCGCGCCAGCGTCGAGACGGTGATCAACAGCCCGTGCGACTGCCAGGTCTGGTACCCGTCGCAACCGCTGGACGGCTACGGCTACAAGGCCGCGCCGATGATGCACCTGCTGCCCAAGGGCGAGGCCATGTTCGTGCGCGCCAACGTGCCGTTCGACAAGCTCACCGATGTCAGCCGCGTGCGCTCGGTGGACATGCAAGTGTTCGGTCTCGACCAGCACTTCAGCGGCAAGGTGGTGGACGCCCGCTCCGACGAGCTGAACCACAACCTGGCGCTGACCATCCAGCCGGACAGCCCGCTGCCGGCGGCGGCCTACCAGAAAGCCGTGGCGGTCGACCTGTACCTGGGCCTGCCGTTCGGCAGCGGCAACTGAGGGCCGCTCATGAACGCCAAGAACGCCCCGCGCCTGTTGCTGGCCGGCCTCGGCCTGGTCTGCGCCGGCAGCGGCTGGGCCGGGCAGAGCCTGGAGCAGATCCGCTACGCGCTGTACAAGGACCCGGGCGCCGACGTCACGAGCGACCTGCGCGCCCTCGCCGAGCGTGGCGACCTGGCCTCCAAGCAATTGCTCGGCGATGTGCTGGCCAACAGCGACAGTGCCAGGCGCCAGGACATCGTCAGCCTGTACCAGGAGGCCTTCGCCGACGGCCACGGCCAGATCCCGGCGCTGGCCTCGCTGGCGCGCCTGCTCGACCGCACCCCGCGCCTGCAGCGCAGTCACGAAGCATGGGTGCGCCAGGCCCTGGCCCGCTACCCCAACGACCGTGACCCACGCAGCACCAGCACCAGCCTGGAGGTGTTCCTGGTCTATCCGCAGCTGTTCCCGGGCGAGCGCGCCGCCGAACTGCTGGCGCTGTACGAACAGAGCTGCCTGCTCAACTGCCGCCCTGAGCTGTATCGCGCCGTGGTCGCCGAGCGCCAGGGCGACCGCGCCGCAGCCGAGCGCTGGTACCAGCAGGCGGCACGCATCGACCCACGCGGCATCGAGCGCTACTACCGCTTCCTCGGCGAGCGCCAGGACCCGGCCTTCCTCGCCTTCGCCCGCAGCCTGGAGCCGGAGATGGCCAGCCTGCCGGTGGAGGTCGTGCAGCGCATCGGTGCGCTGCTGGACAGCATCCATGGCACCACCCGCGCCGAACTGGACGCCGAACGCGAGCAGCGCCAGAGCCGCGCCATGGGCGCCAAGGTCGAGCCGACGGCCGAGCAACTGGCCCGCGACAAGGCCGACGACCAGCTGCGCGCCGACGGCATCGCCGAGGCCCAGCGCTGGCTGGACAACGCCGTCGCCCGTGGCTACCTGCCGGCGCTGGTGGCCAAGGCCAACTTCATGATCTCCAATCCCACCGAGCACAACGCCGAGCAGGCCCAGGCACTGATCACCCAGGTAAGGGCCAAAGACCCGACCCGCGCCAAGGCATTGGATGCCCAGTTCTACATGGTCAATAACTGGCTGACCCTGGACCCGTACAAGGCCCATGCACTGATCGACGAGCTGATCGCCGCCCACTACCCGGACGCCCGCCTGCTGCTGGGTGACCTGTACAGCAAGGGCGGCCTCGACCAGCCCGACCAGGAGCGTGCCCTGGCCATCTGGCGGCAACAGGCCGAGCAAGGCTCTACCGCCGCCTGGTACCGCATGGCCACCGTGCACCTGCGCGGCCGGGCCATCTGCCACGACCCGGTCAAGGCCTATACCTACGCCCGCATCGCCCTCGACCTCGGCGAGACCCGCGCCCGTGGCCTGATCAAACGGCTGGACAAGACCTTGTCCAAGGATGACATCGAGCGCGCCCTGGCCGTGCGCAACGATCTGTTGAAGGAGCCCACCCTGTGAAAGCGCACCCACCCCTGCTCGGCGCCCTGCTCGCCCTGGCGCCGCTGACGGTGCTGGCAGCCGAGGAAGTCACCGGCCCCGAGGCCGACAGCAGCGCGCCGGTACGCGTCGCGACCGTTGACGGCAGCGAGCCGGTGATCACCTCGGAGTTCTTCAACAAGCTCACCCTGCAGACCGGCTACGGCCCTCAGGACTCCCAGGTCGGCCGCGACCGCGAGAGTTTCTACAGCCTGCGATACGAACCGTCGTTCGCCTGGTACTCGCCGGAAAAACGCTGGGCCAGGTGGATGGTCTATGGCCGCTTGTGGCTGAACTACGACTCCAGCCAGTCGAGCAACCTGGCCAACGAATCGACCAACAGCAATGCCCGCGAACAACCCGAGGGCTGGTACGCCGAACTGCGCGAACTGTACGTCAAGCGCAACCTGATCGGCGACGACCCGCGCTTCTCGCTGTCGTTCGGCCGCCAACGTTTCGCCGACGACTACGGCATCTGGTGGGACGACAGCCTGGAGTCGGTGCGCTTCGACTATAAGGACACCTTTTCCGACGCTTTCGTCGCGCTCGGGCAGAAATTCCACAACTACAACACCGACGTCAATTCGCTGGCCGCGAGCGAAGAGCGCACGCTGTACCTGATGGGCCAATACGCCTATCGCTGGAGCCCGAACAACCAGGTTGGCGTGCGCCTGATGCAGGAGAACGACCGCAGCGACCACGACGTCGACGATCGCTACGACTTCAAGGGCTGGCGCTACGGGCTGTTCTTCAAGGGCGACAACCTGCCCCTGGCCACCGACTACCACCTGGAACTGGCGGCCCTGGAAGGCAAGATGGACAACACCGCCGGCAACGGCGTCACCAGCACCGGCCACGCCAGCAAAGGCTGGGCGGCGCTGGGCGAGGTCGGCAAGCGCTTCGAGACGCTGCCCTGGACCCCGCGCCTGGCATTGCGCGGCGGCCTGACCGACAAGCCGGACGACGACAACGACGGCTTCCGGCTCAACCCGATCCAGTCCGACCGCATCACCCGCCAGGGCTCGTACAGCACGCGCCTGACCAGTGCGTTCGTCGCCCTCGACCTGCGCAACCTGAGTTACTACGGCTTCGCCCTGGAGACCCGCCCCACCGCGCGCAGCGCCCTGGACCTGCGGGTGACCCAACTCAACCTGCGCGACGAGGGCGGCGCGCTGCCGATCCGCATGGCCGCCGATGCCCGCGCCCGACGCCAGAGCGAACTGAACGCCGGGCTGCACGGCAAGGGCGACAACGTCGGCCAGATGATCGACCTCAACTACTACTGGAAGATGTTCCCGGTAGCCCTCGACGGCAAGCGCCTGGACGTCAACACCCTGGTCAGCGCCAGCTACCTCAACGCAGGCAGCGCGCTGGACAGCGGTGACGACTACCAGCTGAGTGTCGGCGTGGTGATCAGCTACTAAGGACGGGCCAGCATGATCTTCGCCTCCAACGTATTCCTGTTCCTCTACCTGCCGCTGTTCCTGGCTATCTACTACCTGGCCCGGCCGCGGTGGCGCTCGCTGGTGATCGTTGCCGCCAGCTACGTGTTCTACGCCTGGTGGCGCCCGGACTTCCTGCTGCTGTTCGTCGCCATCACCGCCTGGAACTACGCGTTCGGCCTGGGCATCAAGGCACGCCTGGACGCCGCGGACAAACCTTGGGCCTTGCGCCTGCTGTGGTTGGGCGTGGCCGGCAACCTGGCGACGCTGGGCTACTTCAAGTACGCCAACTTCGGCGCCGAGATGCTGGCCCTGCTGCTGGCGCCGCTGGGCATCGACACCTGGACGCTGGAGAACATCTTCCTGCCGCTGGGCATCTCGTTCTATGTGTTCCATGCGCTGAGCTACATCGTCGACATCTACCGCAAGGACGCCACGCCCACGCGCAGCTTCATCGACTTCGCCGCCTTCGTCGCACTGTTCCCGCACCTGGTGGCGGGGCCGATCCTGCGCTACAGCCAGCTGGCCCCGCAGTTGCGCCAGCGCAGCCACTCGCTGGAGCTGTTCTCGCTGGGCGTGTGCCGGTTCATGCTCGGTTTCATCATGAAGGTGCTGATTGCCGACCGCCTGGCGCCGATCAACGTGCTGTTCATCGGCGAAGGCAGCCTGCAGTTCAGCGATGCCTGGTTCGGCCTGGTGGTGTCGACCCTGCAGCTGTACTTCGACTTCGCCGGTTACAGCCACATGGCCCTGGGCCTGGCGCTGATGATGGGCTTTCGCTTCCCGGAAAACTTCAACCAGCCTTATGTGTCGCAAAGCATCACCGAGTTCTGGTCGCGCTGGCACATGACCCTGGCGCATTTCCTGCGCGACTACGTCTACATGCCCCTGGTGCGCAAGCGCGTGGCCGGCGCCCTGCCGGCGCTGGTGTGGACCATGCTGCTGTCGGGCCTGTGGCACGGAGCGAGCTTCGCCTTCATCTGCTGGGGGCTGTTCTTCGGCATCGGCATGGTGCTGGAGCGCAAGTTCGGCCTGGCCACCAAGGTCAGTACACCGTACCGCCTGGGCCGCAACCTGCGCACCGCGCTGCTGATCATCCTGAGCATGCCGCTGTTCTTCACCATGAACCTGCGCCACAGCCTCGACATCTACCAGGCGCTGCTGGGCCTGAACGGCTTCGGCTCGCTGGAGCTGTACGTGCTCGGCGCCTCGAAGATGGCCATGGCCTTCGCCCTGGTGGCAGTCGCCTGGCTGATCCTGGCCGGGATCAACAACGTGCGCTTCTACGCCGGCAACCAGGACGGCTACTTCATGCGCCATGTCGGGGTGCTGCACAGCCTGCTGCTGTGGGCCGGCTTCCTGCTGGCGCTGAGCAGCCTGGCGGCCAGTTCGTTTTCGCCGTTCCTGTATTTCCAGTTCTAGGAGAGTGCCGTGTACCCGGTGATGAAGACGGCCAGCAAGGCCAACGGTGTGATCTTCGCCCTGGCGTTGGCGGCGATGTTCGTCTACTCGCTGCCGCCAGTGCTGAGCTTCGCCCGCGCCCAGACCGACAGCTGGAACCTGTTCGTCGACGGCAAGCTGTTGCGCAAGTTCGAGCAGGTCTACGACAAGCGCTTGTTCCTGCGCGAACCCTCGGTGCAGCTGTGGGCCGACGCACGCTTCCAGCTGTTCGGCGAGGGCACCCAGGGCGTGGTGCTGGGCAAGGACGGCTGGCTCTACACTAGCCAGGAGTACCGCGTGCCCAACGACCTGGACGCCAACCTGGCGAGCCAGCTGGCGCAGATCGCCAAGGTCGGGCAGCAACTGGCCGAGCATGGCAAGCACCTGGTGCTGCTGCCCTTGCCGATGAAGCTGGATATCTATGCCGCCCATGCCGAGCGCGCCTTCGACCCACGGGTGGCCAGCCTCTATGACCGCTTCGTCGCCGACCTGCAACTGCGCCGCCTGGATGTGGTGCCGCTGCGTGACGCCTACCTGCGCAACCTGGCAGGTCCGCGCCTGTTCCTCAAGTCCGACACCCACTGGAGCCCGGACGGCGCGCGGCTGTCGGCCTATGAACTGGCACGCCAGCGCCCGCGCCTGCTCGGTGACCAGGTGTATGTCTCGCACAAGGCCGGCGACAAGACGGTCAAGGGCGACCTGATGAACTACCTGCAGTTCGACCATGCCCGCCTGGCGCCACAGTTCGGCGCCAATCCGATCGAACTGTACGAAACCCTCAAGGCCGCCCAGAGCAGTGACGAGCTGTTCGCCGAGCAGACGCAGAGCCTGCTGCTGGTGGGCACCAGCTACAGCAAGATCGACGATTGGAACTTCGTCGGTTTCCTCAAGGAAGCGCTCAACCGTGACCTGTTGTCCGTCGCCGTAGAGGCCCGTGGGCCGTTCGAGGCGATGAACCAGTTCCTCGCCAGCGACCAGTTGCACAACCCGCAGATCGACACCGTGATCTGGGAGTTCCCCCTGCGCACCCTGCTTGCCCATCGCCCCGGCGCGCTTGCCCGCGACGCCCAGCCCGCGCATTTCTGACGTCCCAAGGAGAACCTGATGAAGCTTTCGCCCCTGTTCACCGCCCTGGCCCTGACCGCCGCCAGCCACACCGCCCTGGCCGCCGAAGGCAATGCCGACCTGTACGACGCCGTGGCCCCGGCCGACTCGGCCTTCGTGCGCGTGCTCAACCTGTCCGACAGCAGCATCGATGTGGCCCTCAGCGGCAAGCTCAATGCGCAGAAGGTCGCCCCGGGGCAGCTCAGCGGCTACCGCTTCGTGCCGGCCGGGGTACACCGGATCGGCATCGGTGCCACGGCCATCGAGCCGACCCTGGCGGCCAACGCCGCCAGCACCGTGGTGTACGACGGCAAGCAGCTGCAAGTGATCGCCGACCAGTACGTCAATGAGCCGAAGAAGGCCCAGGTGGCCTTCTACAACCTGACCCCGGCCCAGGCCACGCTGCGCACCGCCGACGGCAAGCACGAGGTGGTCAAGGCCCTGACCAAGGGCCAGACCGGCGCGCGCATGGTCAACGAAATCAAGATCGACTTCGCCGCCTATGTCGGCGGTCAGGAAGTGGCCAGCTTCGACGAGTTGTTTCTCAAGAAAGGCCGTTCCTACAGCTACGTGCTGCTGCCAGGCAATCGCAGCCTGAGCCTGGCCAACAGCATCGACCCGACCGAGTGACACACCGCCGCAAGGATGACTGGCCCATGAACACCTTCCTCCCTCTTGGCCTGGCGGCCACCCTGGCGCTGACGGCCCTGCCCGGCCAGGCCGCCGAGCCCGCCCGACCCGGCTGCGAGAACCTGCAGTGCATGGTCTGCCCGGCCCTGGCCGAACCGCAGCACTATGCCGAAGGGCGCATGAAGCTGATGCGCCAGATCGTCCCCGGCAAGGAGCGCTGGCTGTTCCGCTCGATGGTCGACCTGACCAACGACTTCGGCATTCCCGCGCCCATGCGCCCGGAGTTCGCCCGGCTGATGGACGCGTTCCACCGCCAGGGCATCCAGGTGGCCATGGCGGTCCAGCCGACCCGCGGCCTGATGCACCGCGACAAGCTCTACGCCGACCAGTTGCATGGTTTCGACTTCGAGCGCGCCAGCCGCAACCTCGACACCTACCTGGGGCAACTGCGCCAGGGCGGCGCGGTGGTGGCGCCGATGATGCAGCTGGTGCGCCAGCCGCCCCAGGGCGAATACTTCTTCCGCCGCGACCACCACTGGACCCCGGCCGGCGCCGAGGCCACGGCCAGGTTGATGGCCGAGGAGATCCGCCGCCAGCCGTTCTACAGTGGCTTGAGCAAGAAACGCTACAGCACCGAGCCCGGCGTGATGGTACCCAAGGACGGCACGCTGAACCTGGCCCTGAGCTATATCTGCGGCAACAACTACGGGTTCCAGTACGTACGCGGCTACCAGACCGTGCCTGTGGCCGATAGCAGCGATGCCCTGTTCGACGAAGCGCCCGACCCCGAGGTGATCCTGGTCGGCGACAGCAATGCTGCGGCCCGCGAGGACGAGAGCAAGCAGTTCAACTTCGACGGCTACCTGAAACAGTACCTGCAGGCGGATGTGCTCAACTACGCGCTGCCCGGCGTGGGCGAGGACGGCTCGCTCCTGGAATACCTGCTGTCTGCCGACTACAAGCCCGAGGCGCCGCCCAAGCTGATCGTCTGGGAACTGCCGGCCAACTACCGCCTGGACTCGCCGTTGATGTATCGCCAGTTGGTGCCGGCGATACACGGTGGCTGCAAGGCTTCCAGGGAGCTACTGGGCACGAAACTGCAGCGGCCGGCACTGCAGGTCGGCGAGCGCATCGAACTGCTGAGCAATGCCGGCAGTGCCCGGCAGGCGGTGTCCAAGGGCTTTCTCGACATCCGCCTGAGCGACAGGAACGTCAAGGATTTCTACATCATCGTCTATTACGACAACGGCGCCCGCGACAAGGTGTGGTTCCGTCGCGAGGCGGCAGTCGGTGGCGGCCAGTTCTACCTGGAGCTGAGCCGGGCGCCCGAGTTTGCCGGCGCCAACCTGCTCTCGGTATTCCTCGAGCCGACCAAGGCCGGCACCGCCGCCACCGATGTGGAGACCCGCCTGTGCCTGTGAAATCGATAATAGGGGCTGCTGCGCAGCCCATCGCCGGCAAGCCGGCTCCCACAGGGGAATGCACGGCACTTGTGGGAGCCGGCTTGCCGGCGATGGGCCGCAAAGCGGCCCCAGGGTTGCCCCTGCTGCTTGCAATCGCCCTGCTGCCCCTGCCCGGCCATGCTGCGCAAACCATCTGGCCCGCCCGCGCCACCGCGCAGTCGGCCCTGATCGCCGACTACCACAGCCTGACCTGCAGCAAGCAACCGCCACCACCCTATACCGGCAGCCTGCACCTGCAGAGCAAGTACGATCAACGCGACGCCAGCAAGTCGACCTTGCGCGCCGCGCCCGACGCCGACAGCGAGCGCATTGCCCGGCAGGTCAAACAGTTCATCGCAGGCGTGATCCAGGCCGGCAAGCGCTTCCAGAAGGCGAAGAAGCCCCAGGAAGCAAACATGGCCCTGGCCTGCCAGGAGCAGTGGCTGGAGCATTGGGCGCAAGCCGGTGCCCTGCTCGATCCGGATGCCAGCAACACCGGCATGGCGGCGCGCAAGTGGGCGCTGGCGGCCATGGCCGGCGCGGTGCTGCTGACCCAGGCGGCCGCCGACGGCAAGGTCCGCCTCACCCCCGTGCAACACCGTTGGTTCAGCCAGCTTGGCGAACAGGTGATCCGCGAATACGACCCGCGCCGCCAGTCCACCACCGTGTACTTCAACAACCACGACTACTGGGCCGCCTGGGCGGTGGCCGCCGCCGGCATGCTGGTGGGCCGCGACGATTTCATCCGCTGGGCCGACGGCAATCTGCGCCGGGGCCTGGCCCAGGCCGTGCGCAGGGGCGACCAGGCCTACCTGCCGCTGGAGGTGGCGCGCAGCAGGCTGGCTGCCAACTACAGCCAGTACGCCCTGGTGCCGCTGGTACTGTTGAGCGAATCGGCGCTCGCCAATGGCCTGCCCTGGAGCGACGACGACCAGCGCATCCTCGACCAACTGGCCAGTTTCGCCGCAAGCAGCGTGCTCGCCCCGGACACCCTGCCCGAGCTCAAAGGGCAGCGCCAGGCCGAAGTCGCGCCGTACAAGCTGGCCTGGCTGATCCCGTTCCTCGCCCGCCGGCCCGGACACGCCCTCGCCCGCCAGCTGTACGACAGCGAGGACGGCGAGGTGGACAACTACAGCCAGATCGGTGGCCTGCTCAAGCCGGCCTACCCCACCCTGCCTTGATCAAGGACGTTCCCATGGCACCGTTCAGCCGCTTTTCCCTCACCTGCCTGGCCGCCCTGCTGCTGGCGACGACCGCCCAGGCCGCGCCGGTGATGGACACCCTGCCCCAGGCGCAGCACCAGCAACAGCTGGACCAGCTGCGTCGCCAGGTCCGCCAGGCCGTAAGCTTCGAACAGGCCCGTCGAGCGCCCCCCGCAGGCCGCGCCAGCGTGAGCCTGCAACCGATGTTCTCGTCCCAGGCCGGCAGCTGGCCGTTCGAGCCGTTCGTCAACAATGGCCTGTTCCGCGCCATCGCCGGCTACCAGGCGCACCACCCGCAGGCCGTGGTGCTGCGCGGTGGCAGCATCACCCTGGCGCAACTGCATGACGCGCTGCGCGATCCGCGGGTACTCAGGCCCTACAAGGACGGCTACCTGCTCAGCTACCCGTTGATGATCGGCGCCGATGCCGGGCTGCTGCTCGAGGGCGCCCATCTCTACCTGTACAGTTTTTCCGGCACCGCGTTGATCAACCAGGGCTGGTTGGGGCTGGAGCGTTCGACACTGGAGAGCGTGGCCGGCGACAAACCAGGCAACACCGATCGCGCCTGGCGCCCCTTCGTGGTGGCCTGGGCCGGCAGCCACACCCAGGTGATCGGCTCGACACTCCGGCGCCTGGGCTACAACGCCAACCTGTCCCGCGGGCTGAGCACCGCGCTGAGTACCCAGCAACCCGCCGGTACGCGCCCCGCCACGCTGCTGATCGAAAGCAGTCAGTTCAGCGAATTGTCCAGCGCGGTGGAGCTGCAACACAGCCAGGCGACCATCACCGGCAGCCGCTTCGAAGGCTCGCAGCAATACGCGGTCGACGCCCGCGACAGCCAGTTGCACCTGCATGACAATCAGGTGCGGGGCATCGACAACAACAGCGGCGTGCGCCTGCGCGGCCAGACCCGGGCGCTGGTCGAGGGCAACCTGATCCTCGGCGCCGCCAAGGCCGCCATCGAAATCAGCGACCAGCGCGGCGCCGTGTGGCTGGCGGGCAACCGTATCGGCGACAGCCAGGGCAACGGCATCCAGCTGCGCAACCTGGCGCCCACGCCCGAGGCGCCGCTGCTGATCGACGACAACCTGCTGGCCAGCAGCCAGGGCAGCGCGGTGGACGTCAGCGAGGTGGCGGCCCTGGCCCTGGTCGGCAATCGCATCGGCAACACCCCGGAGTACGCCGTCAGCCTGCGCAATGCCACGCCCCTGCCGGGCCCGCTGCTGCTCAGTGGCAATCGCCTGGGACAGGTGGGCAAGGCGGTGGTGCGGGTCGAGGGACTGCGGGAGGTCGAGTTGGGGAACAATACCTTCGACGGCAAGGCGCTGCTGCAGAACCTGCTGGCCGGTGACCTGCTGGTGCTGCAGGGACAAGTGCTGGAGGCGACGTTGGTCCAGGGGCGGATGGTGCGGCTGCGTCAGTAGTAGCTCAGGCGACCGGGCGCTGCATCCGCACGAAACACTCGTCCATGCCCACTTCAACGAAGCCCCGGCGCTGGTACAGGCGCCGCGCCGGGTTGCTGGCGAACACCATCAGCCGCAGCCATGGCAGCCGGCGTTGCGCCGCCCAGGCGGCCAGTTCCTCCAGCACCCAGCTGCCCACGCCGCGGCCTCGATATTCGGGCAACAGGTGCAACTCGCGAATGAACAACGCCTGGCGATCCTGGCTGAGGCTGCAGAACCCCAGTACTTGTTCGTCCTCGACCACCAACCACTGTTCGCGCCAGCCCCAGGCCTCGTCGAAGGCTTCCTCGATCCACAGCAGGTCGAACTCGCGGTAGTACGGCAGCATGGCGCGGCGGGTGAGGTCGCGGGCAAACGTCAGGTAGTCATCGCTGGCGGGGATCAGTTCAAGGGGCATAGCACACCGGTGAACTGGCCGGGCCACGGCGCTCCAGCTCATCCTCCAGCCACCGGGCCAGGACCTGGGCATTGTTGTGCTCGGTATCCTTGCCAGCGTAGAGCAAGGTCAAATCGCCTTTGCCGGCCAGGTCCAGCAACGGATACCAGTGCTCGGGGTGGGCGGCCAGTTCCTGCTGATAGCGCTGGACAAAGGCTGCAAAGTCCAATTCACCGGAGTGAAATGCCTTGCGCAGTGCATCGGAGGGCGCGACTTCGCGCAACCACTGCCCATGCAGGTCTTCCTTGCGCTTATTACGGGGCCACAGGCGATCGACCAGCACGCGCTGGCCATCCTGCACCTCGACGCTCTCGTAGACGCGTTTGCAGCGAATCATCAGGTACTCCTGCGACATCGTTCCCCTACAAGCCTAGGGCCTTCATTGATCGAGGTCACGGCCCGGTAACGAATTGTTTCTATGCTGTATACCTTCGGCACCACCGCCCGACGCCAACCGGAGCCCTCATGGCAACCCCGTCACTGGCCAGCCAGCCCGACCTGAGCCTGCGCCCCCCAGGCCCATCCCTTGCCCACAAACCCGGACGCGCCACCCTCACCTTGTTCTTCGGCCTGCTGCTGGCGGGCCTGGCCTACACCTTCTGGAGCCTCAAGCAGGACGTCAGCGCCAGCGGCACCGTCGTCACCACCGTCACCCCTTTCCTGTTGCTGGGCCTGGCCCTGCTGATCGCCCTGGGCTTCGAGTTCGTCAATGGTTTCCACGACACCGCCAACGCCGTGGCCACGGTGATCTACACCCATTCACTGCCAGCTTCGGTGGCGGTGGTGTGGTCGGGGTTGTGCAATTTCCTCGGAGTGCTGCTGTCCAGCGGCGCGGTGGCCTTCGGCATCATCGCCCTGCTGCCGGTGGAGCTGATCCTGCAGGTCGGCTCGTCGGCCGGTTTCGCCATGGTCTTCGCCCTGCTGCTGGCGGCGATCATCTGGAACCTCGGCACCTGGTGGCTGGGGCTGCCAGCCTCGTCCTCGCATACCCTGATCGGCTCGATCATCGGCGTGGGCGTGGCCAATGCATTGATGCACGGGCGTGACGGCACCAGCGGCGTGGATTGGGCCCAGGCCAGCAAGGTCGGCTATGCCCTGTTGTTCTCGCCGTTGATCGGCTTCGCCTGCGCCGCCCTGTTGCTGCTCGCCCTGCGCGCGCTGGTCAAGCGCCGCGAGCTGTACCAGGCACCAGAAGGCCAGACGCCGCCGCCCTGGTGGATCCGCGGCGTGCTGATCCTCACCTGCACCGGCGTGTCCTTCGCCCACGGCTCCAACGACGGGCAGAAAGGCATGGGCCTGATCATGCTGATCCTGGTCGGCACCCTGCCGATGGCCTATGCCCTGAACAAGACCATGCCCAACGAGCAGGCCCTGCAGTTCTCGGCCGTCGCCGAGGTCACCCGCCAGGCCCTGGTAAGGGCCGCCCCCGCGCCCGCCCCGGCCGATCCGCGCCAGGTGCTGACCGCGTTCGTCGCCACCCCGAAGGCCAGCCCCGAGCTGCTGCCGGCGCTGGCCGCGCTGACTGGCATGATCGGCGAGGAGGTCAAGGGCTACGGCTCGCTCAAACGCGTGCCGGCCGAGGCCATGGCCAACGTGCGCAACGACATGTACCTGGCCAGCGAAGCCATCCGCCAGATCGACAAGCACCAGCTGGCCCGCTACGACGCCGACACCGCCCGCCATGTGCAACTGTTCAAGCGCCAGCTGGACGACGCCACCCGCTATATCCCACTGTGGGTCAAGGTGGCGGTGGCCATCGCCCTGGGCCTGGGCACCATGGTCGGCTGGCGGCGCATCGTGGTGACGGTGGGCGAGAAGATCGGCAAGACCCACCTGAGCTATGCCCAGGGCGCTTCGGCCGAGGTGGTGGCGATGTGCACCATCGGCGCGGCGGATATGTTCGGCCTGCCGGTATCGACCACCCATGTGCTGAGCTCGGGGGTGGCCGGGACCATGGTGGCCAACGGCTCGGGGATTCAACGCAAGACGCTGGTCAACCTGCTGATGGCCTGGGTGCTGACATTGCCGGCGGCGATGGTGCTGGCGGGGTGTCTGTACTGGCTACTCAACCAGCTCTTCTGATCCTGTAGGAGCGGCTTCAGCCGCGATCACCCGCAAAGCGGGTGCCAGGCTCCGCGTTGCCTGCATCGCGGCTAAAGCCGCTCCTACAGAGGTGAGGCGCGATCAAGCGGGAATCTTCAGGCCACGCTGCACGGCCGGGCGCTCGAGGAACCGCGCCAGCACCCGCTGCACTTCCTTGAACGTGTCGAATTCCACCAGCTCCCGCGCGTTGTAGCGCTCCACCAGGTTACGCACCCAGGGGAAGATGGCGATATCGGCGATGCTGTATGCATCGACCATCCACTCCCGCCCTTGCAGGTGGTGGTCGAGCACCGCCAGCAGGCGCTTGGACTCATTGACGTAGCGGTCTCGCGGACGCTTGTCCTCGTACTCCTTGCCCGCGAAGAAATGGAAGAACCCCACCTGGCCGAACATCGGCCCGATGCCGCCCATCTGGAACATCAGCCACTGCAGGGTCTGGTAGCGCTGGGCCGGGTCCTGGCTCAGCAACTGGCCGCTCTTCTCGGCCAGGTACTGCAGGATCGCCCCCGATTCGAACAATGGCAACGGTTGGCCCCCCGGCCCATTGGGGTCGAGGATCGCCGGGATCTTGTTGTTGGCGCTCAGGGAGATGAACGCGGGGCTCAACTGGTCCTCGGTTTCGAAGCTGACCTTGTGCACCTCGTAGGGCAGGCCGATTTCCTCGAGCATGATCGAGACCTTGACCCCGTTGGGCGTGGCCAGCGAGTACAGTTGCAGACGCTCGGGGTGTCGCGCCGGCCATTTGCCGGTGATGGGGAATGCGGAAAGTTCGGTCATGGGGGTGCCTTCGCGTTGGGAGCGTTCAATCTAGATGATCTTCGGCCATCCTGACCATCACCCAGTCGCGGTGCCGCTCGTCGCCACAAGGGAAGATCGCCTCGCCCACCTTGCGAAAGCCGTTGCGCTGATAGAAACCGATCGCCCGGGCGTTCAGCTCATTGACTGTCAGGCGCGCCTGGCCATCGACCTGGGCCAGGGTGGTGGCGAGCAACAATTGCGCGGCGCCGGTGCCATGGGCGCAGGGTAGTACATAGCAGCGGGAGATTTCCGCCAGTTGATCGGCTTCGGCAATACCCAACTTGCCGGGCGCCAGGTCGAGCATGCTGTAGCCCAGCACCTGGCCATCCCGTTCGACCACCAGCAATCGCTTGTGCGGGTGCTCCAGGTGCGCCTGGAAATGTTCGGGCTGGAGATGGTGGGCGATGTAGTGCTGCTGGGCGCTGACCGCGCTATCGGGCGGGCTGGCCAGGGCGAAGGTCGCTTGGCCGACGAGGCTAAGGGCCACGCAATCTTCGTCACGGGCCGGGCGAATCTGGTAGGGCATGGCAACATCCTGTCGGGCAGCCGGGTCACGTTCGACAATGCCAGCCGCACCCCATCGGTGCAAGTTCAGGCGTCGCCATGGGCCTGGCGCTTGAGCTTCTCGGTATCGACCCGCACGAACACCGAATCGGCGGTGACAGTCAGTACATCCCCGGCCCAGACCTCGCAGATCACCCGGGTCTTGCGCCCCAGTTCGCCCTCGACCCGGGCCTTGAGCAGCAGCTCGACGCCCATGGGCGTGGGCTTGAGGTAGGTCAGGCCAAGCTGGCCGGTGACGCAGTCGATACGCGGCAGGCTGCCAGGTTCGCGGCCTTCGGCACGGTAGTGACAGGCCATGGCGGTCCAGTTGGAATGGCAGTCGACCAGCATGGCCAGCAGGCCACCGTAGACCAGGCCGGGCCAGCCGGTGAAGGTCGGGGCGGGGGTATGCCGGCACGACAGGTGGATGCCGTCGGCGTCCCAGTGGCTCTGCACATGCAGGCCGCTGGGGTGGGAACAGCCGCAGCCGTAGCAGATGCCTTCGGGGGCGGCGAGTTGTTGCAGGGACAGGGCTTGCTCGGTCATACGCGTCCTTGGCTTGTTGGTGTTGGATAAGGAGGCTGGCTACCGATGGTAGCGCCCTGCGCGGCCTGCGCCAATCCACGCGGCCTGTCCGCAGACAACGCTGGTCTGACGGCAACCGCTCTGAACCGCGATTCAGCCACAGTCAGCCCGCTCATCCAGACGATTGACTCCCTGCCCGTTCGGTGGTCAGATGCGCGCCAGTTTCAGGTGCCCTGCGCCGCCGCGCGCAAGGTGAAACGGGAAGCCGGTGAGTCGATACCACGACAAGTCCGGCGCTGCCCCCGCAACGGTAAGCGAGCGAACCCTTCGACAGACCACTGTGCACACGCATGGGAAGGTGAAGGCTTCACGACCCTCGCAAGCCCGGAGACCGGCCTGAGGCTTCACTTGGCAACCCGCGGTGGGCGGGCGCAGGCCGGTATTCGCGTGCGCGCCTGCGCGCGCTTCGCCGTTGCGTGTTTTCCACCGGGATCCATTCTTTCCTGCAGCAGTGGAACGACATGTCCCGTATCAACAAGCTTCACACCCTGGCGGCCTGCCTGGCCGTGTCCCTGCCGGCGCTGGCCGACGAGCAGCCCAGCCCTGCGCTCACCCTGCCCTCCACGGCGATCACCGACAGCCGCGACCCGCAGACCGTCGACCTGGCCACCCCCACCCAGGCCGGTTCACGTCTGAACCTCAGTGCCCTGGAAACCCCGGCGAGCACCAGCAGCATCACCGCCGCGCAGATCCAGCAGCGCAACAACACCACGGTACAGGATGCCGTGACCCGCTCGCCGGGCATCACCTTCATCGGTACCCCTGGCGATGGCGGCACCGGCTTGTCGGCGCGCGGCTTCACGGGCCAGAGTTCGGTGATGACCCTGTTCGACGGGTCGCGCCTGTACGCCGGCGCCGGCACCCTCACCTACCCGGTCGATCCCTGGATGGTCGAGCGTATCGATGTGATCCGTGGGCCTGCCTCGGTGCTGTATGGCGAAGGCGCCACCGGGGCAACGGTCAACGTGATTCCGAAAAAGCCCTTCAGCGGTGATATCCGCAACCACCTGCGCCTGGGCTATGGCTCCTGGGACCGCCAGCAACTGGGGCTGGACAGCGGCGGCAGCCTGAGCGAGCGCCTGAGCTACCGCGCCACCCTGAACCAGCAGGCGGGCAACGGCTGGGTCGACCGCACCGATT
This sequence comes from Pseudomonas sp. CCOS 191, assembly GCF_001007005.1. Taxonomy (NCBI): domain Bacteria; kingdom Pseudomonadati; phylum Pseudomonadota; class Gammaproteobacteria; order Pseudomonadales; family Pseudomonadaceae; genus Pseudomonas; species Pseudomonas sp. CCOS 191. The sequence continues at coordinate 2,214,321 of NZ_LN847264.1, read as the reverse complement.
CGCGCAGCCTGGCGTTTTCCGGCGCGCTGCGCTTCGATGCCAGTGACGACCTGAGTTTCACCTTGTCCCACGAACGCGGCGACGCGCAACCTGCCAACTACTACGGCACGCCGCTGATCGACGGCCATCTACGCAGCAGCGTGCGCAACAAGAACTACAACGTCAGCAATGACCAGCAGCGCTACCACGATGAGTGGACACGGCTGACCAGCGACTGGAACATCAGCGACAGCATCAGCGCCAGCAACCAGCTGTACTACATCAAGAGCCGTCGCCACTGGCGCAATGCCGAGGAATACGCCTGGGATGCCGGAGTGATCCAGCGCGGCAGTTTCCTGGAGATCAAGCACAACCAGGAGCAGATCGGCGACCGCCAGAGCTTCACCTTCGATCACTCGCTGTTCGGCCTGGCCAGCAAGACCGTGGTGGGCGCCGAGTACAACAAGATCCGCTTCAACATCGACAGCAACTCGCCCTACGATGATGGCTACACCGACCCTCTCGACCCTTGGCGGCCGGCGCCCGGCGGGTTCCACAGTGCCGATCCGACGCGCCCGCAGACGCTGTCGAAAACCAGCACCTTCTCGCTGTTCGCCGAAAACCGCACGCAACTGACCGAGCGCCTGTCGCTGGTCACCGGCATACGCCGCGACCAGAACCACATCGACCGCAACGACCTGGTGAAGGACACTCGCGAAGACCAGAGCCTGCGTGGCGGCAACTGGCGCGCCGGCCTGGTGTACGCGCTGACTGACGATCTGTCGGTGTACGGCCAGTACTCCACCAGCGAGGATGGTGTCGGTGACCTGCTGACCCTGCGCCCGGAGCAACGCCTTGAACTGACCGAAGCCAAGCAGACCGAGTTCGGCCTCAAGCAACGGTTCTGGGACGGACGCGGCGAATGGACGTTGGCGGCCTACCACATCGTCAAGAAGAAGCTGCCGGTGTACGACGTGGTCTCCAAGCGCAGCCAGCAGGCAGGCCAACAGACCTCCGATGGCCTGGAGGCAAGCCTGGAGCTGGCGCTGGGCAATCAATGGCAACTGTCAGGCAACGCAGCCTTGGTGCGCGCCAAGTACGATGATTTCACTCAACTCAGCCGAGGCGTTTCCTACGACCGGTCTGGCAACCACCCGCAGGACGTCCCACGGCGTACCGCCAACCTGTGGCTGAGCAAAGGCTTCGGGCAAAGCGTCGACACCGGTATTGGCCTGCGCTACGTAGACGCCCGCTATACCAGCGCCGCCAATGACCAACGCGTGCCGGGCTACACCGTGGTCGATGCCAACATCGGCTGGCAGGTGCTGCCCGACGTGCGCCTGGGCCTGCAGGTGAACAACCTGTTCGATCGCGAGTACGCCCAGTCGAGCTACAGCGGCGAACAGTGGCTGCTGGGCGCGCCGCGCTCGTATTTCGCCACGGTGGACTACAGCTTCTAGGTCGGCTAGGTAACAGCGTCGGAACGGGCTGGCCCCGCGATGCGGCTGATGCTGCAATCGCGGGGCAAGCCCGCTCCCGCAAGAGCCAGGCCTGACGGCCATCGCGTCGTGCTTGAACATCATCGCGCCACCTGCTCGACTAGGGCCTACGCCCCGTCCACAAGCAGCGCGCCATGACCGACATCCCGCAGATTCCCGCAGCGCCCGTGCACGCGCTTGACCAGCCGCGCACCTTGCTGTTCCTCGCCTACCCGCAGATGGGCCTGCTCGACCTCAGCGGCGCGCAGACGGTGTTCTGGGCCGCGACCAAGGCCCGCGCCGCGCGCGGCCTACCCGGCTACCGGGTGGTCACCGCCAGCCTCGAAGGGGGCCTGGTGGCCACCGCCGAGGGCCTGGCCGTCGCCACCGAGCCACTGGCGCCCTGGCTGCACGAGCCCTTCGACACGCTGGTCGTGCCCGGCGCCCCGGAGATCGTCCGCACCCTCCCTGATCACGCCGAACTGGTCGCCTGGCTGGCCAAGGCCGCCCAACGCGCCCGACGTACCGCTTCGGTATGCAGCGGCACCTTCCTGCTGGCCGCCGCCGGCCTGCTCGATGGCCGCCGGGCCGCCACCCACTGGGCGATGTGCGATGCCCTGCACCGACGCTTCCCGGCCATCGAGGTGGATGCCGAATCGATCTTCGTGCAGCAGGACCAGGTGTGGACTTCGGCCGGCGTCAGCGCCGGCATCGACCTGGCGCTGGCCCTGGTCGAGGCCGACTGCGGCCGCGAGGTGGCCATGCAGGTGGCCCGCGAATTGGTGGTGTTCCTCAAGCGCCCCGGCGGCCAGGCGCAGTTCAGCGAACTGCTCAAGGCCCAGGGCGAGGACAGCGACGCCTTCGAGACCCTGCACCTATGGCTCAGCGAGCACCTGGGCGACCCGCGGCTGACGGTCGAGCGGCTGGCCGAACAGGCGCGCATGAGCCTGCGCAACTTCACCCGGGTGTACAAGCACAAGACCGGCCGCACCCCGGCCAAGGCCATCGAGGTGTTCCGCCTGGAGGCGGCGCGCCGCTTGCTGGAAAACTCGGGCCAGCATATCGAGCAGGTCGCCCGCCAATGCGGGTTCGGCAGCGAGGAGCGCATGCGCCTGGCGTTCCAGCGCCACCTGGCGGTGACCCCGCGGGACTATCGGGCGCGCTTCGCCCGCAGCGTGCCGCTGGCCGAAATCCAGGGTTCTTTGGCCTAGGGGCAAACCTGAGGGGCGCTTAGCATCTGCAGCACGCCTGTCGGGCCGACATCCAGGCTCACTCACTAGGCGTACCCTTTTTCCACTGCCGCAGCGACAACATCGATAATCGCGGCATCCAGGAGCCCCTCATGAAACAGATCCTGATCATTGGCGCAGGCTTCGCCGGGCTGTGGAGCGCCCTCGGCGCCGCTCGCCTGCTCGACCTGCACAAACGCGACGACGTGCTGATCACCGTGCTCGCGCCCCAGGCGGAGCTGCACATCCGCCCACGCTTCTACGAACCCGACGTACACACCATGGCCGCTCCCTTGCAGGCGCTGTTCGACGCGGTCAACGTGCGCTTCGTCAAAGGCACGGCCTACCACATCGACCAGGCCAGCCAGCAGGTGGCCTATCGTCAAGCGGGTGGTATCGAGGCCAAGCTGGGTTACGACCGCCTGATCATGGCCTGCGGCAGCCTGCTCAACCGCCCGGCGCTGGAAGGCTTCGACCAGCACGCCTTCGATGTCGACAAGATCGACTCGGCCACCCGCCTGGAAGAACACCTCAAGTCCCTGGCCGCCCGCCCCGACAGCCCGGCACGCAATACCGTGGTGGTGGCCGGTGGCGGCTTCACCGGCATCGAGACCGCCACCGAGCTGCCCAGCCGGCTGCGGGCGATCCTGGGCGACAAGGTCAAGCCGCGCATCGTCGTGGTCGACCGCGGCGCGAAGATCGGCGCCGCCCTGGGCGACGGCATTCGCCCGGCCATCGAACAGGCATCGGCGGCGCTGGGGATCGAGTGGATCTGCGGCGCCACGGTGGCCTCGGTGGATGGCGGCGGCGTGCTGCTGGACAACGGTGAACGCATCGCCGCCAACACCGTTGTCTGGACCGTGGGCTTCAAGGCCAACCCACTGACCGAGCAGATCAGCGGCGAACGCGACCGCCAGGGCCGCCTGCATGTGGATGGCAACCTCAAGGTCATCGGCAACCCGGCGGTGTACGCCGCGGGCGATGTGGCCTACGCTGCCTGCGACGAGGCCGGCAACTACGCGGTGATGTCCTGCCAGCATGCCATCCCGCTGGGCCGCTACGCCGGCAACAATGCCGCCGCCGAACTGATCGGCGTGGCGCCGATGACCTACAGCCAGCCCAAGTACGTCACCTGCCTGGACCTGGGCGCCTGGGGCGCGGTGTACACCGAAGGCTGGGAGCGCACCGTCTCGCCGCCGACGGACAAGGCCGAGGCCAAGCAGCTCAAGCAGCAGATCAATTCGGTATGGATCTATCCGCCGGCGGCGGACCGCGCGGCAGCGCTGGCAGCGGCCGATCCGTTGATCCCGGTGGCCTGACGGTACATCTGCGCGCGCCTACAGGGCATCTCGAGTACCGACGATGATGCCCTGCTCACGCAACTGTCTCAGCATCTGCAGCCCCTGCTGCAGGTGCTGATTCCCCAGCGCCCGCAAGCGCTCGCGCCCGGTGCCGGGCAAGCCCACCAGCAGCTGCCAGGCCAAAGGCGCCAACCGGGCGAAACGCACCTGCAGGTCGGCGTCGCGGTACACCAGCAACAAGGTGGACTGCTCCGGCGCCTCGTCGGGCTGATACTCGGGGCCGATGCGCTCCACCGGCCAGCGGTAGGCCAGCACCTGGGCCACGCACGACAGCAGCGGCTCGCCGGCCAACAGGTCGCCGTCCGGATCATGCGGCGGATCCTCGGCGTCGCTCAGGTACAACTGCGCTTCGATCCATTCGTAGTGCGCCAGCTCCAGCTGCCAGGGAGCGTCCGGCGCAACGCCCTGCAGGTAGTCGATGAAGGCTTCGGCTACTTCGGTGAACAGCGGCGTCTGGCTACGGTAATGGGCGTAGAAGTCACGCACCCGGGCATGCCAGCGCTGATCGCCAAGGGTCCGGCGCATCACCGGAAAACTGCCGGCCAACAGCCCTTCGATGGCGCCGTAGAAAAGTTCGCGGTAGACCTTCAGGCGCCGCGCCTCGATACCGGGCGGCGGCGGGTTGCCGACCGGGTCGCGCAGGTGGCGGGCCAGGGTGAACTGCTGGTGGCGCAGGGTTTCGGTCATGGTCTTACGCTCCATGGGCACGTTGCACATCGCGAATGCGCGCCGTCTCGGCCAGCAACTCGGCCAGCGGCGGGTAGTTGAAGTCACGCTCGAGCACGGTGGGTTGCGCGCCGAAGCGCTGGCAGGCGTCGGCGAACAAGGCCCAGACATCCTCCTTGACCGGCGCGCCGTGGGTGTCGACCTTCAGGTCCGGCGCCTCGTCATAGTGACCGGCCACATGCATGCCCACCACCCGCTCGCGGGGAAGGCCGGCGAGGAAGGCCCGGGCGTCGTAACGGTGGTTGCAGGCGTTGACGAAGACGTTGTTGACGTCCAGCAGCAGATCGCAGTCGGCCTCGTCGAGCACGGCGCGGACGAAATCCAGCTCGGCCATCGCCTGGTACGGCGCGGCGTAGTAGCTGATGTTCTCCACGGCGATGCGCCGGCCAAGGATGTCCTGGGCCTGGCGGATGCGGGCGGCCACATGGTGGACGGCCTCGTCGGTGAACGGAATCGGCATCAGGTCATAGAGGTGACCGTCGTCGCTGCAATAGCTCAGGTGCTCGCTGTACATCCGCACCTGGTGCTGGTCGAGGAACTGTCGGGTGCGCTGGAGGAAGCCGAGGTCCAGCGGCGCGGTGCCACCCAATGACAACGACAGGCCGTGGCAGGCGATGGCAAAGCGCTCGGCCAGGCGCGCCAGGCCCTGGCCGAAGGCGCCGCCGACACCGATCCAGTTCTCCGGGGCGCACTCGAGGAAGTCCACCGCGCCCGCCTCCATGGTCAGCAGGTCGGGCAGCAGGCCGCGGCGCAGGCCGAGACCGGTGTGCAAGGTGTGTTGGGGCATGATCGGAGGGTTCCGTATGGCAGGGATCGGCATCGCGGGGCCAGCCCGCCCCCACAGGGCAAATGCCGGTGGGAGCGGGCTGGCCCCGCGACAGGCTTCAGGACCTGGTCAGGTGGCTGAACAGCCCGTCGGGCATCGCCTTGCCATTAGCCTTGTAGATCGCCGCCAGGTGATCGTGGGCCTCCTGCTCGGAAATGAAGCCATCGTGGTTGCGGTCGATCTTGTCGAAGTCGGCCGCCCGGTCCTTGGCCACTGCCAGGAACTCCTCGCGCGAGACCTTGCCATCATGGTTGCTGTCGGTGCGGGCGAACGAGGCGTCGCCGCACTTGCCCTCACCGCACTTGCCCTCGGCGCCGGCCTTGGCGCTGGCGCCACACTTGCCCTCGCCACACTTGCCTTCGCTTTGCGTGGCCTTGCCGCCGGCACCGCACTTGCCCTCGCCGCACTTGCCTTCGCCAGGGGTCTTGGCAGCGGCCAGTTGGTAGCCCTGGGTCAATGGTTCTACTGCGAAGGCGCTGTTGCCAAGGACCATGCCGCCGAGCAGGGTGGCGCCGAGCAGGCCGAGGGTTTGACGGGTCGTTTTCATGGTGTCGCTCCACTGTGGTTGGAAAGTGGAGCCATTGAGCCGCAGCGGTGTGTCGTCGATGTATCGGAGCGAGCGTGGTTTTGTATGGCAGTGGGTCGGGGCGAGGCGCAGATACACAGGGATACAAGAACGGCCTTCTGCTGGCGCAGAAGGCCGTGACAGAGGCGTCAGTCTTCCAGCGGCTTGGGCGGCGCGGCAGGTTTGGCGGGTTTGCTCGGTTTGGCCTTGCTGTCCTTGGCCTTTGGTTCGGCTGGCGCAGCGGCTACCGGCTCCGGCGCTGTCACTGCCTGCTCACTGGCCGGCAGCGCATCGACCGCCTTGAAGATCACCTGCGGGTCGAGCTTCTCGCCGCTGTCGTCGTCCTTGAGCACATGGCGTTCGCCGTCCTTGCCTACAAGGATCACTTTTGTGCCCTTGCTGGCGCCCAGCTTGAGCTCACGGATCAACGCCATGGTGGTCTGCTGCTCGAGGTTCTTGTCCTCGCGCTTGCCCATCATGCTGGCGACGCTGTACAGCACCAGGCCACGCTCCTTGAATCCGGCCTGGGTAGCGGGATCGTTCAGCGCCTGTTCCAGGCCGCGCAGGGTCGGGTCGGCCGAACTCGGGGCGATGACCACCAACGGCCTGGCCTTGCCCAGTTCCTTGGCCAGCGGGGCATCGCTGTCGGCGGCGTGCAAAGGGCCGGCTACGGCGAGCAAGGTGGCGAGGGTCAGTGACCGAACGAGCATGCGCATCTCCTTATTCTCTCGATAAACCAAAGACTGCAGATCAGGGAGAAAGATCCGGGCCGGGAGCCTAAACCAAGTGTTCATCCATGTGCTTGGGTCAAAGGTAACCAGCAGTTTCCGCAAGCCTCGCAGATCTTGCTGACACCCTTTACGGAATCGCCACTCCCGACCTTGAGCATAGTCCAAAGCCATCAAGGCCCGAAGTGAACTCAGCGAACGAAGATTTCCCGCTCGACCAGCATTGCCAATGCCTGTCGAGTAAGGTCGAGCATCAACGCACGTTCAGCCTGGGTACGTGCGTGCTGTACCTGGCCGATCTGCCGCAGGCGCTCTGCCTCCGTTAGTTCGCCCTGGGTCATCAATGCCTCCACACGGGCATGATAGGGGATGTCGAGGCCTTCGAAACGTGCCGTGTAGGCATGGCGCAGATGCTGGTGCCAGAAGTCCCTGTCGACCAGTGAAATCGCAAGCGCCTCGCTGCTTTCTGCCGCCAGCACGCGTTCACGGGCCCGGGCGACCTGCTGAGGGCCGACACCGGCCAGATTGCGAAACAGCATCTCGTTGATACGCAAAGGCAGGTCGAGGTCATCGCGCAGTGCCAGTCGATAAGCCAGCGCTACTTCGATCTCGTCAGTGCCCTCACCTGCTGCCCGCCGTGCCTGTACATCCTCCAGGGCTATGCGGTCGACCGCCTCCAGCCGCCACAATCGCCGCCCCAGATCCAGCAGGGCACGCTCGCTATTACCCACTGCGCTCTCCTGTTCCGTCAGAAATACCAGCAGACGCACCTCCAGATCACTGAAACGCAGGGTTACACTGTCCTGACAGGTAACGTTGCGAGCATGGCCGAAGAGCTCCTCACGCAGTCCACTGTCGGCGTCCATGGCCCTGAGCATCTCCAGTACCCGGAAGGCAAGATCGCGGGCACCGGCAGGGCTGTCGAAGTCCGCTGTCGCCGACAGCCCTTGGAGCAGTTGGAAGAACGCCTCGCCGCTTTCGCTTCCCTCCACCAACGCCCAGGCCGATCCCAGCTCATCGCGGTTCTCCTCGTCGATCGCATCCATCCAGCACATACGCGGCAGTACCTCGGCCTCGACCACTTCCGCCGACGGTACGGGGCTGGCCACGGCGGCACGCAATCGCTGCTGCTGGCTGATGCTCAACGGGTTGCCCTGCAGCCAGACCCGCCCACGGACCCATGGCCGCGCCTGGTAGAAGGCCTCGGGCAGCTCGGTAATGAGATTGTTGCGCACATCGAGTGTAACCAGCCGCTGGCACTCCAGCGTGCCGTGGGGCAGCGCAGCGATCCTGCTGCCGTTCAGACGCAATTCGTTGAGCCGCGTCATCGCATGCACCGAGAACGTGCGCCCGAGCGGGTTGTGGGAAAGATTCAGGTAGGTGAGCGCTTCGCAACCGGCGAGCACTGCGCTTTGACCAGGATCCAGCGCGATCTGGTTGTTGTACAGGTCCAGGCACTGCAACTGGCGCATATGCTGCAATTGCGCCGGCAGACGAGTCAGCCTGTTGCCGGGCAGCTCCAGTACTCTGAGATTGGCAAACGTCTGGAGAAAACTGTCGGGAACCGCTTCCAGTTCCATGCCGCGCAGTGACAGGATCGCAACGCGACTTAGACGGATTTGATCCGGCAGTTCCGGGAGTACGCCTGGCCTGGCGCCCATCTGGCTCCACCAGAGCTCGATCGGAGGGAAGCGATGAATGGACTCTTCGAACGTACTGCGTTGCCAGCACCGCATGAGCGCGTCACCGAAGTAGCGGCGCTGTTCACGGGCCTCGCCACCCGAAACGCTTCTGACCCAGCGTTCCAGCTGCTGGCGCAACAGTCCGGATTGCGCACGAACCGTCGCCAGGACCTCCTCGACGCGCCGCCCCGAGGCCTGGACCGCGCTGATCCACGTATCAAGCTCTGCCTGCTCCAAGGCTGGAAACAGGCCGTGCACCCTGTCGAGCAGGGCCTGCGGCCTGCCCCTGCGCCACCCTCTGCCGGGCAGGCGACCGCTCAGCAGATAGCCGAAGCGACCGTCCTGCAGCCGCGATGGCGTGCGGATGGCACCTGGCCGCACGGGTGACAACAGGCGCTCCACGGCCTGCCGGTCGGCAACGGCGCGCCGCCTCACCGCCAGGCGCAGGCTGGCGGCAAACGGTGCGCCCAGGCCCAGCGCCGTGAGTTGGTCAGCGTCGTAGGCAGCGGCCATGACCTCGAACAGGTCACCCGCCTCTCCCACGGCGTTGCCCTGTGGATCCAAGCGCACAAACCGGCCATCGAGGTGCAACAGGCCGGTTGCCGTCGCGGGCTCGCCACCCGCGGCCAGCACCGGCCCACCGACATGCTGGTCCAGCAGGCGCCAACGTATAGGCGGGGAAGCGCTCGTCAGCCCGTCGAGCAGCCCTATCACCACCCGCGCAAGGTCCGCAGATTGCGGCATGTCGTAATGCAGGGCCTCCAGAACCCGCACCGTACGGATCCGCGCGACGCTCGCCCTGGCACTCTCGGCCAGGCGCATGGGTATCCTGCCGGTCTCGACCAGGCGCCGGTAGTCGTCGGCATCGGCACCTTCCAGCAAGGCCTGCGCCGCCCGTCTGTGCAAGCCTGTAAAGACTCGTCGCAGCGCGGCGATTGCGGCCGTATCGGGTTCCTGTCCACTGTCGTACAGCGCCTGCAGCAACTGCCGGCGGTACACTCCAATCTGCTCGGCAAGCCGCGCGCCCTCCAGCCCTGGCATATCCGGCAAGCGCCGGGCATGGCGCAGCAGCTCGTGATCCTCGCTGCCCACACCAGAACGCAGATCCATGATCGCCCGACCTATGCGCGCCTCCAGGAGCAGGCGTTCGACGCTGTCACAGAGCCAGGGATCGGGCACCTGGTTTTCCATATGCAAGACCCGCAGATTGCCTGTGCCAATCCCGTGGATACTCAATACTGCGTCAACCCTGGCAGCATCCAGCTCGCTGAACGGTCTGCCCAATCGAAGAAACATCAGGCGCGCGCCCTGCCAGCACGACGGCTGCGCACTGGCCAACCGCCAAGCTCCGGCGCCGTTGCCGCGCAACACAGGGCCGAAGCCTGCCCGGGGGCACAATTGCCACGCGCCATCCACGCTGCGCCGCTGCACCGGATAGTGCTGCCCATCCATCTCGATGAACGCTTGCCCAGCATGCCGCTGGACGCCATCGCTACCCTGCCGCGCAGCCAACAGTGGCGCCTCACTGCGATAAGTCGCCAAGTCCTGGTTCCACAGTTTCGTTTCGCCATTTTCCATTTGCGCCGGTACCAGGCTGTCGACCAGCACCGAACGCGTCCACGCCTGACGCACTATCGACACGCCCGCACCGGTCGCCGCCATCACGGCAATATCCCGCAGTACATGCGTCAGATGATCGAGGGCCGCAGACGTGTCGCCTTCATGCCAATCCTCCACACCATGGAAAACCTCGGTGAGCAGATCCCAGGCAAAGACCGCAAGCAGCGCGGCCCCAACCACAGGGACGAAGAACCCCGCCAGAGCGACAAGCATCCATCCCTCGGCGGCAAGGCGCCGGTCATGGGCCCGCTGCACCTCCCGGTCGATCTGCGCAACGGGGGGCGCAATCATTGCGGCATCATCCTTGATCTGCGCGATGCGCGCCGCCGCCAGTTGGTCGAACAGCGGCTGTGCCATGGGGCGCATGTGTACCTGGAGGTCACGGGTAGCCCAGATCGCCACATCCCGGTACAACTCGATGACGGTCGAAAAGAAGCGCTGGCTGTCGCGGCGCCTCAGAAAACGGCTGAAGAACTTCAGGTAGGCGCCATCGCGCAAGTGGCGACCCAGCCGCTTGCGGCTAAGGTGCTCCAGGTCGGGATGGGTACTCCAGGGGCCGTGTGGGTCACCCGGGATGTAGCAGAGGATGCGCTTGCTGGTATTGCGCAACCAGCCCTGATCGACGATGTCAAACACGATGATCTGCTCCAGCGCGCACTCCAGCACGCGCAGTTGCTTGACAACCACCGGCGCCCCATCCAGGGCCTGCGGCTCGCCATTGCGGCACACACGCAGAAGCAGGTCGAGCTCGGCGGCACTGAGGATGCCGTCGGCATTGGCCTTGTACGCATCGACAACAAACGTGGAATGCAGCAACCGCGCCAGCAACTCACGCATGCTTTGCTCACCGGGCGGGTCAAGGACTGCTTCCAGGTGGCGCTGGTAGCGTGCGCCAGCATCCAGTTCGCGGCATAACCGGGCAAACCCGATCGCGCTGGGTTGGTCAAGACGCCCCCCGGTCCCGTCGAACAGGCCGTTGCCACGCGGTTGACCGGTAGGCGTGGACTCGCTGGCGACGAAATTGCGCAGTGTGGCTTCCACCAGCGGTACCTGCGCATAGTCAGTACCCGAAACCGGAACCCGGGTGGTGAAGTACTGACCGCGCAACGGCACCGGATACCCTTGGCGAAACCACAGGGTGCCGACATCGACCCCTGTGGCGAATCGTTTGTCGAAGGCATCCTGCAAGGCCGCACCGACAAACGCTTCGATCCCCTGCACACGCCCCCAGCGCGCCTGCAGCCGTTGCCGGCAGTCAAGGCTGGTCTTGAGCGCGGCGCTCAGTTCCGCCAGCGGGGCATCGCCAAGCCCGTGCAACCACTCAGGCAGCCGCTTGGCGATCAGGCCATCCTGGAATGCCTGTTCGAGCCTGAGCATGTCGTCGCTTTGCGCAACCCCTGAATCGCTGTCGGTGGGCATGCGTGGTCTCCTTGTGCTGGAGGCCACAGCTTAGGGACAGCTGCCTTGCGCCTCGCACTAGCCGGCTACCACCGCACTCAGAACAGCGCCAGCTGACGATCGATCAGCGCCGCGAAGTCATCGGCGACAAAGGGCAGGATGGCATCGGCCACCGGTTGTAGCTGGCGGGTCAGGTAGTGGTCGTAGTCCAAGGGCGCCTGGCGGTTCTCCAAGGGCTCCGGGCCGGCCGTGGTGATGACATAGCTGATCCAGCCGCCGCGCTGGTACTGCAATGGGCGCCCGAGACGGGCGTTGTACTCGTCCGCGAGCCGCGCCGCGCGCACATGCGGCGGCACGTTGCGCTGGTAGTCGGCCAGCGGCCGGCGCAGACGCTTGCGATAGACCAGCAATTCATCCTGTTCACCGGCCAGGGTGCGCTTGATATAGCCGCGCACATAGTCGCGATATGGCTGGCCCCGAAATACCCGGCCATAGAGCTCCTGCTGGAACTGTCGGGCCAGGGGCGACCAGTCGGTGCGTACAGACTCCAGGCCCTTGTAGACCATCTCCTCGCTGCCGTCGCCACGTCGTACCAGGCCGGCATAGCGTTTCTTGCTGCCTTCGTCGGCGCCACGGATAGTCGGCATGAGAAAACGCCGGTAGTGGGTTTCGTATTGCAGCTCCAGGGCGCTGTCCAGGCACAGGGTCTCGACCAGGTGGCGGCGCCACCACTGGTTGACCTCGGCCACCAGCTCGCGGCCGATGCGCGCCGCGCCCTCTTCGTCGTGGGCGCCTTTGAGCCAGACGAAGGTGGAGTCGGTATCGCCGTAGATCACATCAAAGCCCCGCGCTTCGATCAGTGCCCGGGTCTGGCGCATGATCTGGTGCCCGCGCATGGTGATCGACGACGCCAGCCGCGGGTCGAAGAAGCGGCAGCCGCTGGAGCCAAGCACGCCGTAGAAGGCGTTCATGATGATCTTCAGCGCCTGCGACAGCGGCGCGTTGCCGTCACGCTTGGCCGCCTCGCGGCCCTGCCACACCCGTTCGACAATCGCCGGCAGGCAATGCTGGCTGCGCGAGAAACGCCCGCCGCGAAAACCCTCCACCGAATGTGTGTCGTCCGGCTGGCGCAAGCCCTCGACCAGGCCCACCGGGTCGATCAGGAAGGTGCGGATGATCGAGGGATACAGGCTCTTGTAGTCGAGCACCAGCACCGAATCGTACAGGCCGGGCCGCGAGTCCATGACGAAGCCGCCTGGGCTGGCCTCGCCCTCGACACTGCCCAGGTTGGGCGCGACATAACCCAGGCGGTGCATGTGCGGGATATACAGGTGGCAGAACGCGGCCACCGAACCGCCGCTGCGGTCCACGGCAAGGCCGGTGACCGATGAACGTTCGAGCAGGAACTCCAGCAGCCGGGTATGGGCGAAGATCCGCGTGACCAGTTCGCAATCCTTGAGGTTGTAGCGGGCCAGGGCCGGCTTGTCCTCGGCGAACCGGCGGTTGATCTCGTCCATGCGCTGATACGGTGTGTCGATGGCCTTGCCCTCGCCGAGCAACTGTTGCGCGACGCTTTCCAGGCTGAACGAGGGGAAGCTCCAGGTCGCCGAGCGCAGGGCCTCGATACCGTCGATCAACAACCGGCCCGGCGCCTCGGCGAAGAAATGGCTGCGGCTGCCATGCTCGCGCAGGTGCATCGGCGCGCCGTCGCGGCCCAGGCACAGCGGCACCTTCAGGCGCTGGGCATGCTCGTGCAGCAGGCGCAGGTCGAATTGCACCAGGTTCCAGCCGATGATCGCATCGGGGTCGTGGCAAGCCAGCCACTGGTTGAGGCAGGTGATCAGTTCGGCGCGGTCGGCGCAGTAATGCAGGTCGAAATCCAGCTCGCCGGCCTCGCCGTTGGCCGGCCCGAGCATATAGACCTGACGCTGGCCGCAGCCTTCCAGGGCGATGCTGTACAGCTCGCCACGCTCGCTGGTCTCGATATCCAGCGACACCAGGCGCAAGGTTGGGCGATAGTCGGGGTCGGGCTTGAGCTGGGCATCAAGCAAGGTGCCCTGGTCGTCGGCGCGGCCATCGAAACGCACCGGCGCGGTGATGAAGCGCTCCATCAGGTAGCGCTCCGGCGGGCGGATATCGGCTTCGAACACCTCGATGCCGGCGCCGCGCAAGCGTTTTTCCAGGGCGATCAGCTGGCGGTGCTGGCGGCAGTACAGGCCCATGACCGGGCGCAGGTCGAAGTCGCGCAGTTGCAGCGGCTTGAGTTCGACGCCCTGTTCATCGGCCAGCAGCAAGCGGGCATGTTCGGCCTGGGCGGCGGGCAGGAAAGCCACCGAGGGCTGCGGGGCCAGGCGCACGCGCCGGGGCCCCTGGTCGGTGGCCAGCCAGAACTCCACGCAGGTGCCTTCGGACGTGTCATGCCAGTGGCGGGTCAGGACGAAGCCTTGTTGCAATTGCACTGCGGGGGACCTCGGATCGCTGCTTTGTTCGCACCTGCTGATTGTAACTGTCCTGTCGTCAGAAATGCTGCCTCGCGGATACGGACGTCGGGCTAGCGGGCGCCGGCGGCGAACCCGGCTCGGCGTCCACCCAGCACCAGCAACCATGCCAACCCCACCAGTGCCAGCACCACCGCGCCAAACGCCCCGACCCCGGCGCCCACCAGCAACAGCCCACCGATGATGCCACCCAGGGCGATGGCGCTGTTCCACACGGTCACCAGCATCGACTGCGCCACATCGCCGCCCTCGCCCGCCGCATCGGCGCAGGCCGTTTGCAGCAGCGTCGGCGCGCCGCCATAGGTCAGCCCCCACAGCGCCACGCTGACATGCACCAGCCAGGGTGCGCCTTGCACCTGCCCCAAGGCCAGGGTCGCCAGGGCGAAGCCGGCCAGGCACAACAGCACCAACCCGCGCAGATGCCGATCGACTCCCAGGCCGACCAGGGCGATGCCGGCCAGCGAGGCCAGGCCGAAGGTCATCAGCACCTGACCCACCGCGTCGGCCATGCCCGCCGCGGCAAGCAGCGGCACGATGTAGGTGTAGAGAATGTTATGACCAAGTATCCACGCCAGGATCACCAGCAGCACCCGCGCCACACCCGGGGTGCGCCACACCGCCAGGGCCGCGGGGCGCTTGCCCGCAGCCTGGCCGGGAAAGTCCGGTACTGCCCGCACCACCCAGGCGGCCAACAGCAATGCGGCCAGGGTCACCATCACGAAGGTGGCCCGCCATCCCATCAATGCCCCCAGCCAGGTACCGATGGGCAAGCCCAGCGACAAGGCGATGGGCTGCCCCAGCATCGCCACTGCCATGGCCTTGCCCTGCTGGGCCGGTGCCACCATGCGCCGCGCATGACCGGCGATCAGGCCCCAGGCCAGGCCGGCGGCGGCACCGGTGCAAAAACGCAGGAACAGGGTGAGCATGTTGTCCGAGGACACCGCAGTCAGCCCGTTGAACAGGATGAAGCCGCCAATGGCCAGCAGCAGTGCCCGGCGGCGCCACCAGCCTTGGGTCAGGGTCACCAGCGGGATGGCCGTGAGCAACGAACCCAAGGCGTAGGCGGTGACCCATTGCCCGGCCATGGCCTGGCTGATCTGCATGCCGTCGGCGATCTGGTCGAGCAGGCCGGCCGGCAGGGTCTCGCTGAGTATGGCGATGAAGCCGGTCAGGGCCAGCGCCAGCAAGCCGCTCAGGGGCAGGCGCGTGGCACTGGCGGGGGATACGCCGGCGCAGGTCGCCGAGGAAGGTGAATGCATGATGGTCTCCGGTTTGTCGAACAGGCAGGCATCTTGCGCCGCTGGGGTATTACGGAAAAAGCCGGGTACAATTCCGCTCAGTCAGGACACCAGCGTCCGCAATCGGAGCACAGCATGGACAGCCTCAGTGGCTTCATGGTCTTCATCCGGGTCGCCGAAGCCCGCAGCTTCGTCGCCGCCGGCCAATCGCTGGGGATCAGCGCGTCAGCCGTGGGCAAACGCGTGGCCCGGCTGGAAGAGAAACTGGGAGTGCGCCTGTTCCACCGCAGCACGCGCAGCATCACCCTGACCGCCGAGGGCACGCTGTTCCTCGAGCGCAGCCGGCGCATCCTGGCCGAGATCGAGGCCACCGAGCAGGCACTTTCCCAGGCCAGCGGCGCGCCGCGCGGGCGCCTGCGGGTGAGCCTGCCGCAGGTGACCGGGCTGGTGATGCCGGCGCTGGCCGAGTTCATGGCGCGCTACCCGGAGATCGAACTGGACCTGGACTTCAGCGACCGCATGGTGGATATCGTCGGCGAGGGTTTCGACGTGGTGATGCGCGGCGGCCAGCCGCTGGATTCAAGGCTGAACGCCAAGTTCCTCGGGCATTTCCAGCATCGCCTGGTGGCGTCCCCCGAGTACCTGCACGAACGCGGCACGCCGCAGCACCCCCGCGAGCTCGGCGGGCACAGCTGCCTGCACTATCGTTTCCCCAGCAGCGGCAAGCTGGAAACCTGGCCGCTGCGCCGGGAACACCCCGAGCAGGACTACGCCATTCCCATCTCGATGGTCTGCAACCATGTCGAGACGCGCATCTGCTTCGCCCTCAACCACCGTGGCATCACCTGCCTGCCGGACTTCAGCGTGCGCCGGGAGCTGGCGGCCGGCAGCCTGGTCAGCGTGCTCGACCCCTTCATGGAGCGCCGCGGCAGCTTCTACCTGCTGTGGCCATCCGGGCGGCAGATGCCGCCCAAGCTGCGGGTGTTCATCGACTTCATGCTTGAGCGGGTGCTGCCGGCCACCGACCTCAGCCGTACAGGTAGCTGATGTCCTTGTGCGACAGCGGCGGCACCTGCGCCACCAGGTAGTCGCGCAGCTTGTGCATCTGGTGGGCCTTGGGGCTGGACTTGAGCCAGGTCATGTAATAACCGTCGCCGGTGGCCACGGCGTGGGGGAACGGCGTGGCCAGGTTGCCGGCGGCAAGGTCGGCGCTGGCCAGCACCAGGTCGACCACCGAGATGCCCAGCCCCTGCTGGGCGGCTGAAATACCCTGGTCGAGGGTGTCGAACACCTGGCCCTGGTCGATGCTGATGTCCAGCGCGTCCATGCGCGCCAGCCAGCGTCGCCAGTCGCGACGGTCCGGCGAGGGGTGGAGGAATTCGCAACCGGAGAGCACCGACAGTTCCGGCCGCGCCTGCTCGAGGTAACTCGGGTGGCACACCGGGATCAGCCATTCATCGAACAGCTTGAGGCTCTCCACATCCGCCGCGAAGCGCCCGTTGCCCAGCAGGATGGCGCAGTCATAGGGCTCGGAATAGAAGTCCACCGCATCGATGTCCATCCATACGCTGGACAATTGCACCGAACAGCTGTTGTCGACCTTCTTGAAACCGTCCAGGGCCCGCAGCAGCCAGCGCACGGTGAGCGTGGACGGCGCCTTGAGCCGCACGCCGTAGCGATCCTGGCGCAACAGCGCGCAGGCATTCTCGATGATCTTGAAGCCGACCTTGAGTTCCTGGGCCAGCAGGCGGCCAGGCTCGGTCAGGCGCAGCTTGGGGCCGCGGCGCTCGAACAGGTCGCAGCCGAACAGGGCTTCGAGGGTCTTGATGTGGTGGCTGACCGCGCCCTGGGTAAGGGCCAGTTCCTGGGCCGCGCGGGTGAAGGAGCCATAGCGCGAGGCCACTTCGAAGGCGCGCAAGGCGTGCAAGGCTTGAATCCGTTCCGACATGGCGCCTTCCAGAGCATGAGTGAAGCTAATAGTAGGTCATAGATCCAGGCGTTTTACAACGCAGGACCCATCTCCGAAAATGCCGGTAAATAACAATTATATATAACCAACCTGCACGGATATGACGAAAAAGTTCTATTAACGCTGCATTCGGATCTACCTGGGGAAATCATGTTTACGGGTTATGGAATCTGCTACCGCCTGGATGCGCTAGAGCTCGCCGACGAACATGTCCAGAACCGCCACCACTGGACACACAAGACCATAGAACACTTCAAGGAAACCCTGGCCAACCCTGACTTCCCCTGCCTGTTCGGGCGCAAGGCAGTCACGGCGCGCACCTGCCATATCGTCTTCGCCCGCGCCGCACGGCTGGCCGAGGATATCGCCGGGGGCCTGGCCGACTACATCGCCACCATCACGCCGATCCCGCTCAAGCAGCGTATCGGCAACCCGTTGCTGGTGTTTCTCGAAACGGCCGCCGACTCCTCGCTCGAGGCGCAGCAGGCGCTGGCCTGGGATGTGCTGCGCGAGGTCCACGCCCGCGACACGCTGCCATGGCCCGAGGAGATCCCGCAGGACCCGCATGACACACGCTGGTCATTCTGCTTCGCCGGCATGCCGCTGTTCATCAACATGAGCTTCCCCGCCCATCGCCTGATGAAAAGCCGCAACCTGGGCCCGCACATCGCCTTCGTCATCAACCCGCGGGAGAGCTTCGACGAGGTCGCCAGCGCCGGCACCGAGAGCGGCCAGCGCATCCGGGCGCGGATTCGCGAGCGGGTGCGTCACTACAACGACGGCGTCATGCCCCAGACCCTTGGCTTCTTCGGCCAGGACGACAACTTCGAATGGAAGCAGTACCAGTTGCAGGAGCCCGGCTCGCCAAGCCCGGCACGCTGCCCGTTCCATACCCACGCAACAGCTGAACCCCTTACCGAGAACTGAACGTGAATACCGCACTGACCGCCACCTATGCCCTCACCGTCCTGCTGCTGATCGCCACGCCCGGCCCGGTGGTGGCCCTGATCGTCAACACCGCCGCCGCCTCGGGCTCGCGCAAGGCCCTGTTCACCGCGGTCGGCACCAACTGGGCCTCACTGGTGCTGATCGGCGCGGCCGCCTGGATCATCCTGACCAGCGCGGCCATCGACAAGGCCTGGCTCAGCGGCATGAGCCTGCTGGGCTGCCTGTTCATCGGCTACATCGCCCTGGGTACCCTGCGCGAAGCGCTGCAGGCCCCGGCCGAGGACGCCACCCAGGCCGCAACCGGCGTGCAGCCGGGCCGTGGCGGCCTGCTGCAGGGCTTCATGGTCGGCATCTCCAACCCCAAGGACATCATCTTCTTCATCGCCTTCTTCCCGCAGTTCATCCAGATCACCGAGTCGTTCGGCAAGAGCATGGTGGTGCTGTCGCTGCTGTGGATCGCCATCGATTTCGCCGTGCTCAGCCTGTACATCTTCGCCATTGGCAAGATTGCCTCGCCGCGCAGCAACCGCCTGATCAGCCTGGCCTCGGGCGTCGCCCTGCTGCTGATCGCCGCGGTCGGCCTGGCCTACAACATCAGGGAACTGGCCGCCTGAGCCTGCCCTCACACCAAGGAGCGCCCATGACACCGACCGACAGCGCCACCCCCGGCAGCATGGGCACGCCCGACCCCCTGGCAGAGGATTACCAGCGTTTCCTGCAACTGGGCAGCCGCCGGGCGCCGCACACGTTGTACGTGCATGAGCGCGGCTACCGTTCCGGCACCATCAACACCGACGCGCTGGGCATGCGCTACAGCCATTGCGCCGGCAAGCGCTTCTCGGTGGCCGAGCGCGGCGGCGCGGCGCGGGTCAACCTGCTGGTGGGCGGCTCCACCGCCATGGGCATCGGCGCCAGCTCCGACGAGCACACCGTGGCCTCGTACCTGTCGATGTTGACCGGCGAGATCTGGCTGAACCTGACCGGTTGCGGGCTCAATGCCACGCAGGAACTGCTGATGTTCCTCACCCACCAGCACCGCTTCGGCCAGATCGGCCATGTGGTGGTGCTCAGCGGCCTCAACTCGCTGGCCCAGGAGGCCCTGGCCGAGGTACTGGCCGGCGCGCAGGATCCGCATCGGGCACAGGCCTACCAGGATTTTCTCAATCGCTTCAACGAAGGGGTGCAAGCCACCGGCGAGGCACGCCGCGAATCGCTCTGGCAGCGCCTGGGCCAGGTCCTGGCGCCTGCGCGACAACCGCGCTGGCCGGACATCGAGCCGCTGTCCAGCCCCGACAAGCGTCTGATCCGCGCCGCCGATTGCGTCGGCCGGACCCTGCGTCAATGGGATCGCCTGCTGGCCGACGGCCACACCACCCTCACCTTCATCCTCCAGCCACTGCTGCCCTGGTGCCGCGAGGTCGTGCCCAGCGCCGAACAGGCCATGCTCGGCGAGCTCGAGCGCCAGCCGTCGAATTTCGATCGCCTGCTCGGCGACACCTTCGACAGCCAACTGCACATGGCTTTCTTTCGCCGTATCAAGAACCAGGCCGAGCCGGTGCCGTGCTATGACATGAACAGCATGCTCAGCAGCTCGCCGGTCTTCAGCGAACACCTGTTCGTCGACCGCCTGCACTTCAACGACCTGGGCAACAACGCGCTGGCCAAGGTGATCACCGCCAAGCTGGGGCTGGCCCAGGAAAGACAGGCCCTGCGCAAGGTCGCACCGATCAAGCTGGTCTGATGGCCGTACGCCGGGCTTTCGGCGAAGGGGCGCGGATGGATAGAATACGCTGTCGTCGCTCCTGATTTGCCCGAGGCAACCGCGTAACTGCCATGACCATCCCAGCCGTCCCTTCGTTCCCGGCCCGCCGTCAGGGTCGCCGCCATCGCGCCAACCTGGCCGTGGCGATGCCGTTGCTGTTGGCCGCGGCCGGCGCCCAGGCCCTGGAAGTGAACATCGACCCCCATGCCGATCTGCTCTACCGCCAGGCATTGCCCCTGCTGGAACAGGCCGACAACCAGGACGACAGCGCCAGCCCGCTGCGCACCGCCATTGGCGACCCCGAGCTCAGCCGCCAGGGCCAGGCCATGGCGCATACACTGCCCTCGGCCGTGGCGCTGCTGAAAAAATCCGTCGCCCTTGGCCACCCGGTGGCCCAGTATCGCCTGGCGCTGTACTACACCACCTATTTGCCGGCCAACCAGATCGCCGAGGCCGCCTGCCCCTTGCTCGAGGCCAGCCTCAAGCAAGGTTTTGCCCCACCGGCGCTGGCCATCGCCCACTGGTGCACGCCCTACAATGCCAGCCCGGGCTACCGCGAGGCCCTGGAGGCAGTCCCGAGCATGGCCACCCTGTATGCCGCCTACTATCCGCAGCCGGCCACCCGCCTGGCCTGCAATCGCAGCCGGCCGCAGGGCCTGCAGCTGCAGTGGGGACGTCAGCGTGACTACCAGGCCGAGATCTACCGGCTGCTGGGTGAACTCGATCCGCGCCAGCGTCAGACCTTTCTGCAGAAGGCGGTGGAGATCAATGGTTGCGCGGCAGCGCAGCAGCGTCTGACCAGTACCCGCTGAGCGCCACTACACAGCGATACATAACACCGCCCTCCTCGACACACTGTCGATACCCCGCCAGCACAGACTTCCGGCCAGCACAGCGCGACGGCAACCCGCCGTCGCCGAGCACGCCGGAAACCCTGCCCATGAAAGCGTTACCACTGCCCTCTGGCTGGAAGCTGTTCCACGCCCTCGCGGCCCTGACCCTGCTGATGACCGCTGTGGTGCTTGTCACCCATCCGCTGGGGGCCGACGGCCTGCGCAGCGCCATTCGCGCCACGGCACGCAGCTCTTTCGCACTGTTCCTGCTGACCTTCCTGGCCTCGACGCTGGTCACCCTGCTACCCGGCCAGGCCAGCCGCCAGTTGCTCCGTGAACGGCGCTACCTGGGCCTGGCCTTCGCCTTCTCGCATACGGTCCATGGCGTGCTGATCTACCTGTATGCGCAACGCTACCCGGAGTTGTTCTGGGCCGGGCGCAGCGCCGTGGCGAACATCCCGGGCTCGGTGGGCTACCTGTTCATCCTGTTGCTGGCCCTGACCTCGTTCAAGGCACCGATGCGCCTGCTCGGCCCACGCCTGTGGAAAGGCCTGCACAGCACCGGCACCTGGGTGCTGGCGGCGGTGTTCTGCCTGTCGTTCTACAAGCGCATCCCCATGGGTGGTTGGTACCCGCTGGCGTTCGCCCTGATGTTCGCCGCCATCACCCTCAAGCTCATCGCCAAGCAGGCCCAACGCTCACGCCGGGCCGCCACTGCCCTGTCGCACTGACACAAGGAGATCACCATGCTGACAAACACCCTGACTCGCCCGTTCATGGCCCTCGACCGGGCTGGTAGCTGGAGCGCCGACCTGCCGCTGCGCCTGTTCCTGGCCTGGGAGTTCTTCGAATCGGGCCTGGAGAAGTTCAATGGCGCCAACTGGTTCGCCGACCTGCAAGGCAGTTTTCCGTTCCCGTTCGACCTGCTGCCGGCTGGCCTGAACTGGCAACTGTCGATGTGGGCCGAGCTGCTCTGCCCGCTGCTCCTGCTGCTCGGGCTCGGCACCCGCCTGGCCTCGGCGGTGCTGATGGTGGTGACAGTAGTGGCGATCGCGGCGGTGCACTGGCCAAGCCAGTGGTCGAGCCTGGCGGAACTGGGGCGGGGGTATGCGATCACCGACCAGGGGTTTGGCAACTTCAAGCTGCCGCTGATCTACCTGGTGGCGTTGTTGCCACTGCTGTTGAAAGGCTCTGGAAGGTTGAGCCTGGACCACTGGCTGTGGCGTCGGCGTTGAAGCATCGCGGGGCAAGCCCGCTCCCACGCAAGCATCACTGTGGGAGCGGGCTTGCCCCGCGATAGGGGTTCACGCAGTCTCGGCCTCATCGCGCCGGTGCGCCCACTGGTACAACGCCGGCAGCACCAGCAAGGTCAGCGCCGTCGACGACAGGATCCCGCCGATCACCACCGTCGCCAGCGGTCGCTGCACCTCGGCACCGGTGCCAGTGGCCAGGGCCATCGGGATGAACCCGAGCGATGCCACCAGCGCGGTCATCAGCACTGGCCGCAAGCGGGTCAAGGCGCCCTCCTCGACTGCGGCACGCAGGCCGCGCCCTTCCTCGCGCAGGTTGCGGATGAAGGCGATCATCACCAGACCGTTGAGCACCGCCACCCCGGAAAGCGCGATAAAGCCCACGCCCGCCGAGATCGACAGCGGAATGTCGCGCAGCCACAGCGCCAGCACGCCACCGGTGAGGGCGAAAGGAATCCCGGTGAACACCAGCAGACCGTCCTTGAGGTTGTTGAACATCATCAGCAGCAAGGCCATGACCAGCAGCAACGACACCGGTACCACCACGCGCAGGCGCTCGGCCGCCGACTGCAGCTGCTCGAACTGGCCGCCCCAGCGGGTCCAGTAGCCCGGTGGAATCTGCACCTGGTCGATCAAGGTCTGCGACGCCTCCTCGACGAACGAGCCCAAGTCACGCCCGCGTACGTTGGCACTGACCACCACCACGCGTTTGCCGTCTTCGCGGCTGACCTGGTTGGGACCCAGCTGCAGGTTCAGCGTGGCCACCTGGGACAGCGGGATGAAGCCGATCTGCGCAGCGCCCGCGGCGGCACTGGCCGGCACCGGAATCAGCAGGCTCGACAGCCCGTCGACATCGGTGCGCAGCGCCTCGGAGAGGCGTACCACCATGTCGAAGCGACGGTCGCCTTCGTACAGGGTACCGGCGGTACGGCCCCCCACCGCGATGGCGATGGCATCCTGCACATCGCCCACGTTCAAGCCGTGGCGGGCGGCCTTGTCGCGGTCGATATCGATGGTCAGCACCGGCAGGCCGGTGGTCTGCTCGACCTTCACCTCGGACGCCCCCGTCACTTGCTGCAAGCTGGTGGCGATCTGCGCGGCGGTGCGGTTGAGCACCTCCATGTCATCACCGAACACCTTCACCGCCACATCGCTGCGCACCCCGGAAATCAGCTCGTTGAAGCGCAGCTGGATCGGCTGCGACAGCTCGTAGTTGCTGCCCGGCACGCTGGCTGCCGCCTGCTGCACCTCGGCGATCAGCGCATCACGCGACTTGCCCTGGTCTGGCCACTGCTCGCGCGGTTTGAGCATCACGTAGGCATCGGAAATGTTCGGCGGCATCGGATCGGAGGCGATCTCGGCGGTGCCGGTGCGGGCGAACACTCGCTCGACTTCCGGCACCCGCTCGATGATGGTCTTCTCCAGGCGCTGCTGCATGTCCACCGACTGCGACAGGCTGGTGCCCGGCACGCGCAGGGCCTGCAGGGCGAAGTCACCCTCGCTGAGGCTGGGAATGAACTCGCTGCCCATGCGGCTGGCCAGCACACCGGACAGCAGCACCAGGGTGGCGGCGCCGGCAAAGGCCAGGTTGCGCCGGCCCAGCACCCACTCCAGCACCGGGGCATAACGACGGCGGGCGGTGCGCATGACCACGCCCTCTTCTTCCTTCACCTTGCCGGTGACGAACAGCGCGAGGGCCGCGGGGACGAAGGTCACCGAGAGGATCATCGCCCCCAGCAGCGCCATCACCACGGTGAAGGCCATGGGGTGGAACATCTTGCCCTCGACCCCGGTCAGGGCAAAGATCGGCAGGTACACCACCATGATGATCAATTGCCCGTAGATCAGCGGCCGGCGCGCCTCGCGGGCGGCGGCAAACACTTCGTGGAAGCGCTCGGAACGGGTCAGCATGCGGCCATGATGCTGCTGGGCATGGGCCAGGCGGCGAATGGCGTTCTCGACGATCACCACCGCGCCGTCGACGATGATGCCGAAGTCCAGCGCACCCAGGCTCATCAGGTTGGCGCTGACCTTGTTGCTGAACATGCCGGTAAAGGTGAACAGCATCGACAACGGGATGACCATGGCGGTGATCAGCGCGGCGCGGATGTTGCCCAGGAACAGGAACAGCACCGCGATGACCAGGATCGCGCCTTCGATGAGGTTCTTCTTCACCGTGGCGATGGCCTTTTCCACCAGGTTGGTGCGGTCGTACACGGTGATCGCCACCACGCCCTTGGGCAGGCTGCGATTGATCTCCTCGAGCTTGGCCGCCACCGCCTGGGACACCGTGCGGCTGTTCTCGCCGATCAGCATGAACACCGTGCCCAGCACCACTTCCCGGCCGTTCTCGGTGGCGGCGCCGGAGCGCAGCTCCTGGCCCAGGCCGACCTGGGCCACGTGGCTGACGCGGATCGGCGTGCCGTCGACGCTGGAGATGACGATGCTGGCGATGTCCTCGGCCGAAGCCACCTGGCCCGGGGCGCGGATCAGCAATTGCTCGCCGTTGCGTTCGATATAGCCGGCGCCGACGTTGGCGTTGTTGCGCTCCAGGGCGGCGATCAGGTCGTTGAGGGTCAGCTTGTAGGCTGCCAGGCGCTTGGGCTCCGGGGCGATCAGGTACTGCTTGGCGTGGCCGCCGATGCTGTTGACCTCGGCCACGCCAGGCACATTGCGCAGCTGCGGCTTGATGATCCAGTCCTGGATCACCCGCAGGTCGGTGGCGGTATAGGGCGTGCCGTCGTCCTTCAGCGCGCCGTCCGTGGCCTCGACCGTCCACAGGAAGATCTCGCCAAGGCCGGTGGAGATCGGCCCCATGGCCGCCTCGATGCCCTCGGGCAACTGCTCGCGGGCCACCTGCAGGCGCTCGTTGACCAGTTGCCGGGCGAAGAAGATATCGGTGCCGTCATCGAAGATCACCGTTACCTGCGACAAGCCCGAGCGCGACAGCGAGCGGGTCTGCTTGAGGCCGGGCAACCCGGCCATGGCGGTCTCGATGGCGAAGGTGATGCGCTGCTCGGTCTCCAGGGGCGAATAGCCGGGCGCGGCGGTGTTGATCTGCACCTGCACGTTGGTAATGTCGGGCACGGCGTCGATGGGCAGCTTCTGGTAGCTGTGGATGCCCACGGCGGCCATCAGCACCACGGCGAGCATCACTACCAGGCGCTGCTCGATGGCGAATTGGATCAGGCGTTCGAACATGGAAGGCGTCCCCGGTCAGTGGCTGTGTTCGGCCGAGCCTTTGCCCAGCTCGGACTTGAGGACGAAGCTGCCGGCGGCGGCCACTTCGGTACCGGCGGCCAGGCCTTCACGGATCTCCACCTGGCCGGCATCACGCCGGCCGGGCTTGACCGGGCGGGCCGCGAACCCTTCATCGGTGCGGGCGAACACCACGGTCTGCTCTTCCCAGGTCTGCAGGGCGCTTTCCGGCACCACCACCGCGGCGTCGAAGCGCTCGACGGTGACCGCGATATTGACGAACAACCCGGGGCGCCAGGCGCCATTGGGGTTGGCCAGGGTGGCGCGCACGGTGGCGGCGCGGTTCTGCTCGCCGAGCAGGCTGCCGACGTAGTTGACCTTGCCCTCCACCTGGGCGCCGAGGTCCGGCGCGCTGACGCTGACGCCACGGCCACTGACCACCTTGTCCAGGTCACGCGGAGCCACGGCGAAGGTGGCCCAGACCCGGCTCAGGTCAGATAGCGTGAAGGCATTGCTGGTCTCGTCCACCACCTCGCCCACGGTCAGGTGCTTTTCCACCACCACTGCGTCGAACGGTGCGCGCAGCTCGTAGCGGTTGCCCTTGCCGGCCGGCGCCACCGCGGCGACCTTCTGCCCGGCGTTGGCGGCGGCGATCTCGGCCTCCTGCAGCGCCTGGCGGGCCAGCAGGTAGTCCTGCTCGGCACTGATGCGCTCCTGCCACAGCTGTTTTTCACGCGTGAAGGTCAGCCGGGCCAGCTCCAGGCGCCGTTGCGCCGCCTGCTGCTCGCTACGCAGCTCGGAAATCTGCTGGCTGGCGATCACCGCCAGCACCTGGCCGCGCTTGACCGCCTGGCCCAGCTCGGCCTGCACCGACTCGACCACGCCAGGAACCCGTGGCACCACATGAGCGGTGCGATCTTCGTCGAAACGGATTTCGCCGGGGAAGCTGATGGCGGTGCCCAAGGTGCGCGGACCGGCGGTGGCCAGCTGCACGCCGGCGGCGCGGATCTGCTCGGCAGTCAGGTGCAACTGGCCCTCCTCCTCGCCATGCCCCTCGCCTGTCGACTCTCCGTGGCCGTGTCCGTCGTCCTTCTCTTGGTCATGGCCGTGGCCGGCTTCACCGTGGTCGTCGTGTTGTGCCTGGCCGCTGCCGGCCTTGCCGAGGGTGCCGGTCCAGGCCGCGCCACCGAGGCCGATAACGGCCAGGGCGGCGGCGAGGATGGCGAGCTTGCGTGGGTTGGTCATTGTTGCTCCTGCTTGAAATGTCGTCTGTCAGATCGCCGGCAAGCCGGCTCCCACAAGGGTTGACGCGGATTTCTGTGGGAGCCGGCTTGCCGGCGATAGGGCTGCGCAGCAGCCCCCGTTCACAGTCCTGTCGGAAGCTCGCCGTAGATCCGCTCCACCTGCGCCCGGGCATCGGTCGCCTGGGCCAGCGCGTCAAGGTAAAGCCCGCGCGCCTCGATCAGCGTGCGCTGGGCATCGAGCACATCGAGGAAGGCGAACTTGCCCATCTCGAAACCTCGGGTGGCGGTGTCCACTGCCTGCTGGGCGGCGGGCAGGATGGTGCGGTCATACGCCTGCACCTCGCCCATGGCCGTGCCCCACTGCTCCAGGGCACTGCGGGTTTCGCTGCGCAGTCGCAGTTCGACGGCGTTGCGCAGATCGCGGGCCTGGTCGGCGCGGCGCGCGGCGGCCAGTACGTTGCCCTGGTTGCGGTCGAACAGCGGCAGCGGCATGGACAACCCCACCACATTGACCCGCTCACGCTCCTCACGGCTGTACTGGCTGCCCAGGCTCACGGTCAGGTTGGGGATGCGCTGGGCCTTCTCGGAGCCCAGGCTGGCATCGCCACGCTCGATCTGCGCCGCGGCCAGGCGCCATTCGGCGGTCTGCTCGACCGTGGCCAGCAGGCGTTCGGCCTTGGGTGCCGGGCCTGGCGAGAGCGAGCTGGCGTCGAGTCGGTCGAAGCGGGCCTCGGCGCTGCCGGTCAGCCGCGCCAGGGCTTGATTGGCCACCGTGCGTTCGGTTCGCGCCCGGCGCACCGCCGCCTCGGCCTGGGCCAGCTGCACCTGGGCGCGGGTGGCCTCCACCGGCGAGGACTGCCCCGCGCGCACCCGCCCCTCCACCACCCGCAGGCCGCGTTCGGTCAGCGCCTGCGATTGCTGCGCCAACTCCAGCGCGGTCTGCGCCCGCAAGGCGGCATGGAAAGCCTGGATCACATCGGCGCGCAGGCTGTTGCGCTGACGCTCGAGCTCCAGGCGGGCGACCGCCTGGCCGGCCTCGGCGACCTCAATCCGCGCACCGCGCTTGCCGCCCAGCTCCAGGGCCTGGCTGAGGGTCACGGTGGTGGTACTGGTGTCACGGCGGGTGTCCTCGACCTCCCACGACAGCTCGGGGTTGGGAATCAGCCCGGCCTGGCGGCGCTCGCCTTCGGCGATGCCGATCTCGCGGCCAATGGCGGCGAAGTCCGGGTTCTGGGCAAAGGCGGCGTCGAGCGCCTGGTCCAGGCTCAGGCCCTCGGCGCCGGCAGGGCCGGCCAGCAACAGGCAGAGCAAGGCGATCTTGCGGGGGATGGGCACGGCGGAAGTCCTCGTCGACAAGCGGCGGAATGCTTTGGCGAGGGACTTTAGGGAGCCTTGGTTATCCGGGGGGTGGCGTGAAGATTACAATTCTGTAATCGAGCGCTCGGGCGTTCCACGGGGGACTTGGCAGCGCCCGGCCGATCAGAAGCCCTTGCCATCAGACCAATCCCGAAATACTGTATGAATACTCAGTATTCAGCGGACCGCCCCATGCAACTCATCGCCAAACTCGGCATCCTCGCCGACGCCGCCAAGTACGACGCGTCCTGCGCCAGCAGCGGCGCGCCCAAGCGCAGCTCGCGCGGCCGCGACGGCCTCGGCGCCACCGATGGCATGGGCATCTGCCACAGCTACACCCCCGATGGCCGCTGCGTGTCGCTGCTCAAGGTGCTGCTGACCAACTTCTGCCTGTACGACTGCCAGTACTGCGTCAACCGCCGCTCGAGCAACGTGCCCCGGGCACGCTTCAGCCCCGAGGAGGTGGTGCGCCTGACCCTGGACTTCTACCGGCGCAACTGCATCAGCGGCCTGTTCCTCAGCTCAGGCATCATCCGCTCCGCCGACTACACCATGGAGCAGCTGATCCGGGTGGCGCGCCTGCTGCGCGAAGAACACGCCTTTCGTGGCTATATCCACCTCAAGACCATTCCCGACGCCGACCCGCTGCTGATCGAGGAAGCCGGGCGCCTGGCCGACCGGCTGAGCGTGAACATCGAACTGCCCACCGACGCCAGCCTCCAGCGCCTGGCCCCGGAAAAGCGCGCCAGCACCATCCGCCAGGCCATGGGTGTGATCCACCACGGCCAGCAGGCCGTCGCCGGCGAGCCGCGGGCACCACGCTTCACCCCTGCCGGGCAGAGTACCCAGGTGATCGTCGGCGCCGACGCCACCGACGACAGCACCTTGCTGCGCAACGCCGAGTCGCTGTACCAGGGCTATGGACTCAAACGGGTCTACTACTCCGCCTTCAGCCCGATCCCCGACAGCCCCTCCAGCGTGCCCCTGGCCGCGCCGCCGCTGCTGCGCGAACACCGCCTGTACCAGGCCGACTTCCTCCTGCGCGGCTACGGCTACAAGGCCGGTGAACTGCTGGGCGAGGCCGGCAACCTGGCTTTGGACATCGACCCCAAGCTGGCCTGGGCGCTGGCCAACCGCGAGGTCTTCCCGCTTGACGTCAACCGCGCCGAGCCGGCGTTGCTGGCGCGCATCCCCGGTATCGGCCTGCGCAGCGTGCAGCGCCTGGTCGCCCTGCGCCGGGAGCGGCGCATCCGCTACGACGACCTGATCCAGTTGCGCTGCGTGCTGGAGAAAGCCCGCCCGTTCATCGTCACCAGCGACTATCGCCCGGCCCAGGCCGAGCTGCGCAGCGGCCTGCTGCGGGCCCGCCTGCGCGAACCCCAGGCGCCCGTGCAGATGGGGCTGTGGGGATGATCGCGCTGGATTGCGGCGATGATTTCACCATCTGGCGCGACCAGGCCCGCCAACTGCTCGGTCACGGCATCGACCCGGCCACGGTGACCTGGGGCCAGACCTGGATGGATGACTTGCTGGCCGTGCCCACGCCCCTGCCCGCAGGCCCCGGCCCGTTCCACGCCCGCGTGCCGGCGGCGCTGCTGACCCAGCTGGAACAGGCCGGGCGCTACCGCGGCGAGCAACGCTGGAACCTGTTGTACGAAGTGCTGTGGCGCGTCGCCCATGGCGATCGCACCGCGATGCTGGCCGGCGACCGCCTGGGCACTGAGCTGCAACGGCGCATCCGCCAGGTCGGCCGCGAGGCTCATCACCTGCATGCCTTCGTGCGCTTCGTGCCACTGCCCGAAGCGCTGGCCGAGCAGTTGCAACTGGACCTGGTGGCCTACCACGAACCCGCGCATGACATCCTCGACAGCGCCAGCGCGCACTTCGCCGAACGCCTGGGCCGCCAGCGCTGGCTGATCGCCACGCCCCACGACGGCATCCGCTACGACGGCGCGCAACTGGACTACCGCCGCCAGTGCCCGGAAGACTGGCGGCAATGGGCGCGCAACGCCGACGACCCCGGGGCCGAACTGTGGCTGGCCTACTACCGACACACCTTCAACCCCGCCCGGCTCAACCCCGGCGCATTGCGCCAGCATCTGCCCGGACGCTTCTGGCGTCATCTGCCCGAGGGGCCGCTGATCCCCGAGCTGGTGGGCCAGGCACGGCACGGCAAGCAACGCGACGGCCAGGCGCTGGAAATAGGCAGGCAACAAGGTAAACGGATTGGCGCAGGTGGCACTGATCGATAGGTGTGGCTGTGGGCAAACCAATCCATTCGAATGGAAAAATGTGAAAATTTCATCATTTTCAATTCATACGCCCTGTTCTTGATCGGGCAATCCCTACATACTTATTGCTAATCGTTCTCATAAGCACTAGCAATAAGGATAAAGCTCGGCATGTCATCGCTCCCCTCGCCCCACCGTTTCGCGCCCACCCGCAACCTGCTGGCCATGGCCATCTGCATGGCCACCCTCACCCCCGCGCTGGCAGCCGAACAGGCCCCTGCCGTGATCGAGCTGGGCGCCACGGCCATCGACGACAGCAGCCTGGGCAGCACCACCGAGGGGTCGAAGTCGTACACCACCGGCGCCATGTCCACCGCCACCAAGCTGCCGCTGACCATGCGCGAAACGCCTCAGGCGGTGACGGTGATCACCCGCCAGCGCATGGACGACCAGGGCATGACCAGCATCAACGACGTCGCCAGGTACACCCCGGGCCTGTTCCTCAACCAATCCAACGGCCCGGGCCGGCAGACCTACAAGGCCCGTGGCTTCGACGTCGACAACATCATGTACGACGGCATCCCCAGCGCCTACACCGGCTGGGTGGTCGGCGCCCAGCCGAACCTGGCAATGTTCGACCGGGTGGAAGTGGTGCGCGGCGCCACCGGCCTGGTCACCGGTTCCGGCACGCCCTCGGCGGCCATCAACCTGGTGCGCAAGCGCCCGTTGGCGGAGCAGAAAGTCACTCTCACCGGCGCCGCCGGCAGCTGGGACAACTACCGCGGCGAACTGGACGCCTCCAGCCCGCTCAACGACAGCGGCACCCTGCGCGGTCGCGTGGTGGCCTCGTACCAGGACGCCAACGGCTTCCGTGACGGCCAGCAGGAGGACCACGGGCTGTTCTACGCGATCACCGAGGCCGACCTGAGCGAAGACACCACCCTTACCCTCGGCCTCTCCCACCAGAAGGACAAGACCAACGTATTCTGGGGCGCGATCCCCACCGCCCTCGACGGCCATCACCTGGACCTGCCACGCTCCTACAACCCGGCCACCGACTGGGAGGTCAAGGACCAGGAGATCAATACCCTGTTCGCCGAGGTGCGCCAGCGCCTGGCCAATGACTGGAAGCTGCAGGTCAACGCCACCTACAGCGAGCAGAACGCGCTGTTCCGCGGCTCCTACCAGTCGCGCTGGGACCTGGCCAAGCCGCTGAGCCGGACGGTCTACCAGTCGGCCCACGACGAGAACCAGCTGGGCCTGGACACCTTCGCCAGCGGCCCGTTCGAGGCGTTCGGGCGCACCCACGAGCTGGTGGTCGGCGCCAGCAAGCGCATCTACGACATGAGCGAGCGCAACTACAGCCCCTACGACATGGACTACCCCATCGACGGCGGCAAGCCCGACTTCCTGCACACCAGCAGCAGCCGCTACCTGATCAACCAGGAAGGCGTGTACACCACCACCCGCCTGAGCCTGGCCGACCCGCTCAAGCTGATCCTCGGCGGGCGCCTGGACTGGTACGACTACGACAAGCGCGGCAGCAACGATGGCGACTACAAGGTGACCCGCAACGTTACCCGCTATGCCGGCCTGATCTACGAGCTGGACGAACACCACTCGGTCTACGCCAGCTATACCGATATCTTCCAGCCACAGGACAGCCAGGACAGCAGCGGCACGCCGGTGCGGCCGATCGAAGGCAAGAACTACGAAGTAGGCATCAAGGGTGAATACTTCGATGGCGCGCTCAATGCCAGCCTTGCCGTGTTCCGCATCGACCAGGAAAACCGCGCGGTCGAGGTGGACGACAAGAGCGTCTGCCGAGCGGGCCAGTTCACCTGCTACGAAGCCTCCGGCGAGGTGCGCAGCCAGGGTATCGACTTCGAGGTGCAGGGCGCGCTGACCGAACAATGGCAGATCGGTGCCGGCTACACCTACGCCCGCGTGCACACCACCAAGGACGCCAAGAACCCCGCCAACGTCAACAAGCCGCTGTCCTCCGACACCCCCGAGCACCAGCTCAAGCTGTTCACCACCTACCGCTTCCAGGGCCCGCTGGAAAAACTGCGCGTCGGTGGCGGCGTCACCTGGCAGAGCCGCATGTACAACGATTTCAGCGTGGCCGACGGCAGCCGCTACCGCCTCGAGCAAGGCGCCTATGCGGTGACCGACCTGATGGCCGGCTACGCGGTCAACCAGCATCTGGACCTGCAGCTCAATGCCAACAACGTGTTCGACAGGAAGTACTACTCGTCGATTTCCAGCTCGGTGAACTACGGGGGCGACACCTTTGGCGATCC
The DNA here is from genome assembly GCF_001007005.1 of Pseudomonas sp. CCOS 191. Lineage (NCBI taxonomy): Bacteria > Pseudomonadati > Pseudomonadota > Gammaproteobacteria > Pseudomonadales > Pseudomonadaceae > Pseudomonas > Pseudomonas sp. CCOS 191. The sequence goes on along the minus strand of NZ_LN847264.1, from coordinate 2,181,899 downwards.
GCGCAACCTGATGCTGACCGCCAAGTACAGCTTCTGACCTGCCCAGGCGCAGGGATGCGCCTAATACCCTAATTGAACGCGGATTTTGTGGGCGCTGCGTTACGCCGCCCCCACAAATCCAGGCCCGCGCTCTCTTTCTTCAGGCATGCACCCAGCGTCTATGCAGCGCCCGCGCCAAGGCATCGAGCATGAACCCCAGTGCGCCGATCAGCAGCACCATCGCCATCAGCTCCGAATAGGCCAGCCGGTCGCGGGTGTCGAGGATGAAATAGCCAAGCCCGGCACTCACCCCGAGCATTTCGCACGGTACCAGCACGATCCACAGGATGCCGATGGCCAGGCGCACGCCGGTCAGCACATGGCCGATTACCCCGGGGATGATCACCTTGCACAACGTCTCCCAGCGCGTGGCGCTCAGGCTGCGGCTCAACTGCAGCCAGCGAGGGTCGAGCTGGCGCACCCCGGCGGCAGTGTTGAGCAGGATCGGCCACAGCGCGGCGAAGGCCAGCAGGAAGTAGATCGGCTGGTCGCCCACGCCCATCAGCATCACCACCACCGGCATCCACGACAGCGGCGAGATCATGCGCAGGAACTGGAACGCCGGCGTGGTCGCCGCCTCCAGGTGGCGATAGCTGCCCACCAGCAGGCCCAGCGGCACGCCGATCAGCAGCGCCAGCAGCAGGCCGACGAGGATACGCTCGAGGCTCACCCAGATATGCCCGTAGACCTCGCCCTGCCCCAGCAGCTCGATCAGGCTTTGCAGCGTGGCCTGCGGCGCGAAGCGCGCCGACAGGCCATCGGCGGCGCCGAACAGGCGCACCCCCGCCCACCACAGCAACAGCAGCGCCGCCAGGCCCGCCAGGCCCAGGGCGCCATGCACGAAATGCCTGCGCATCAGACCGCGAACTCCTCGCTACGCTGGAAGTTCTCGGCAATGCCGAACGCCGCCGGGCCACCCACCGCGGCAATGGCGTTGCGCACGAAGCGATCGTCCACCAGGTCGCGGGCGGTCTGGGCCGGGTCGAGGGCGGCAAGGAAATCGCTCTCGCCGACGATCAGGGTGTTCTTCAGGCGCTTGACCAGCTCCTCGGTGTAGCTGGGGAACGGGTAAGGCTGGAAGTCGATGCGCTTCTCGTCCCACTGCTGGTGCTGGATCGCGCCGCTGGCGATGTAGCCAGCACGGTCCTCGGCCGATGGCGCCAGCACCTTGGTCAGCACCGCCGGCTCGTGCGGGGTGTACTTGTTGGGGCCGGCCTTGGACAGCAACGCCGCGGCCTCGGCACGGTGCTCGCGGGTCCAGTGCTGGGCCTTGACGATGGCGTTGACCACCTTCTGCGACCACTCCGGGCGATTGTTCAGGTCATGCTCGTGCATGAACACCACACAGCAGGCGTGGTTGCGCCAGACGTCGCCGGTGAAGCGCTGCACGCGGCCGACCTTGAGGTTCTCGGCCAGGGCGTTGAACGGTTCGGCGACGATATAGCCGGCGATGCGCTTGCTGGCCAGGGCCGGCGGCATGTCCGAAGGCGGCAGCACCAGCAGGTTGACTTCGTTGTCCGCCAACTGCGCGGTGGCGGGCTTGGACACCGGTTTGAGGCCGTTGTCGGTAAGCATCTGCTGCAGCACCACGTTGTGGATCGAGTACCAGAACGGAATGGCCACGGTCTTGCCGCCGAGCTGCTTCATGTCGGTGATGTCCGGGGCCACGGTCAGGCCCGAGCCGCCGACGTGGTTCCAGGCCACGACCTTGGCTGGCACCTTGCTGCCGTAGCGCGCCCACACGGTCATCGGCGACAGCAGGTGGATGACGTTGACCTGCCCGGAGATGAACGCCTCGATCACCTGGGCCCAACTGCGCAGCAGCACCGGGCGCTCGGCCTTGATGCCCTCGGCCTCGAACAGGCCGTTGTTGTGCGCCACCAGCAGTGGCGTGGCATCGGTGATCGGCAGGTAGCCGATGCGCACCGGCGCGTCCGGCTCGGCGGCCGCGCGGGCTTGCAGGCTCGACAGCAACGGCACGGCGCCGGCGGCGGTGAGCATGGCACTGAGCTTGAGAAAATCGCGACGGGACGTGGTGGAACAGCAGTCATCCATGCACATGGACAGCCTCCGAGGGCAAGGGGGATGGGGTGGGTTCGGCTGTGCGGCTTGCCCGCCGAAGGGTCTTGAGGATTTCGATACGCAGCGCGCCCAGCTCCTCGACCCGCTGCGCGCGGGGCTGCGGCAGGTCGATGTGCCACTGGCCGAGGGTGCGCGCCGGGTGGTTGCCCAGTAGCAGCACGCGATCGGACAGCAGCAGGGCTTCGTCGATATCGTGGGTGATCAGCACGGCGGCGGTATTGTGGGTGGCAATCAGTTGCAGCAGCAGTTGCTGCATGTCGGCGCGGGTCACCTCGTCCAGCGCGCCGAATGGCTCGTCCAGCAACAGCACCTCGGGCTGGCGCGCCAGGCAGCGGGCCAGCGCGGTGCGCTGGGCCATGCCGCCGGACAACTGCGCCGGGTACTGGCCACGGGCGTGGGCCAGGCCCACCGCGTCGATGGCGTGGTCAATACGCGCGCGCCGCTCGGCCGCCGGCAGCTTGGGCTGGCGGGCGAAGTCGAGGCCGAAGGCGACGTTCTTCTCCAGGCTCAGCCAGGGCAGCAGGCTCGGGTCCTGGAACGCCACCGCCAGGCGCGGGTGCGGCCCCTGCAGCGGCTCGCCGCGCAGCTGCACGCTGCCGCCACGGGCCTGCTGCAGCCCGGCCAGCACGCGCAACAGGCTGGACTTGCCGACCCCGCTGGGGCCAAGGATGGTCACCACCTCGCCCGGCGCCAGCGCCAGGTCGAACTGCTCCAGCACCGCCTGCCAGCCACCGTCGCGCGGGTAGCCCAGGCTGATGTCACGGGCTTCGAGCAGCACCTCGGTCATGCGCTGGCCGCCTGGCGTTGCAGTTCGGCGCGCAGCTGCACCAAGCTCGGGGTGACGATCGGCACGAACGCCGACTCGCGCCAACGCCGGGCGAAGCCTTCGCCATAGGCCGTCAGGTAGGCCTTGCCACCGCTGGCCTGAAGTTCCAGCTGCACGGCGTCGGCGGCGCATTCGGCGAGGGTGATGCGCAGTTTGAACAACGCGGCCGGTTGGCCCTGGAAGCGCCCGTCGAGCAACCCCTGCTTGAGTTCGCCGACGGTATTCTCCAGGCGTTCCTTGAGTACCTGGCGGGCCTCTTCGAGGAACGAGCCACGGCCCTGCAGGTGCTCCTGCACTTCATCCAGCGCTCGCCGGGCGAGACCGATGGCCATGCCGCACTGCAGCGCCAGGAACGCCGGACGCACCTTGGGCAGGAACTCGCGGGCGTTGTCATGCAGCAGCCAGTCGCGGGCCAGTGGCACCTGGTGGAACGCCAGCGCCGCGGTGTTGCTCGACTGCAGGCCCATCAGTTGCAGATCGTCGGAGCGCTCCAGGCCCGGCGCGTTGGAGGGAATGGCAACCACGAACGGTGCGCCGCCGGCGTCATCCTCGATGGCCGCCGCCACCACGAAACCGCGCTTGCGCAGGTTGGTCACCCAATGCAGCCGACCTTCGAGGTTCCAGCCATCGGCCGCGAGGCGGCCACGCACCTGCAAGGCCTCGATGCCGGAGAGAAACTTCATGGCATTGGACAGGCCGGTGGCCCCGGCGAGTTCGCCCTTGAGCAGGTCGGGCATCAACCGTTTGCACAGCTCCCGGTTAGGGCTTTGCAGCAAGTACTCGATGAAAGCGCGCTGGCCCCAGCAGACGAAAGCCGCGGCCAGCGAACGGCTGGCGATGGCGGCAATGGCCTCGACCGCCTCGCTGACGTCGCCGCCCGTGCCACCCAGGGCCGGGTCGACGCCGATGCGCAGCAACTGCGACTCGGCGATCTGCGCCAGCACCAGGTGCGGATCGCACTGGCCCTGGTCAATGGCCTCGGCATTGGCATCCAGCCATTGTCCAAATGCATGGTCAAGCATGTCCCTAACTCCTTGTGAAACGCCGGGCGCGCCGGCATCAGGCCTCGGTCAGGCCGAAGGCTGCCAGCGGTATTTGCCAAGCTCGTCGTTGAGCGGCGTCTGGGCGAACACATTAGCAAAGTTGCACAGGGTTGCGAGGCTGACACCGAGAATCACTTCCAGCGCGTTGCCTTCGCTGAAACCGGCTTCACGGAAGGCCTGGTAGGTGGCGTCGCTGACATTGCCGCGGGTGGCGATCACTTCACGGGCGAACGCGGCCAGGGTTTCGTAGCGGGCGTCGGGCAGTTCGCCGCGGGCACGCAGGGCATCGACCACTTCCTGGGGCAGCTTGGCCTTGTTCAGCGCCACGGCGGTGTGGCCGGCGACGCAGAAGTCGCAGCCGTGCTGGGTGGCGGCGATCAGCTGCACCACTTCGCGCTCGGCCAGGGTCAGCTCGGACTTGCCGTTGAGCGCCGAGACGGTGACGTAGGTTTCCAGCGCCGCCGGGGCGTTGGCCAGGATGCCCAGCAGGTTGGGGATGAAGCCGGAGTTCTTCTGCGCGTTCTCGAGGAACGGGCGGGCGGCTTCCGGAGCGGTCTGCAGGCTGTGTAGAGTAATGCGCGCGGACATGGAGTGGTCTCCTTTGATGTAGGTCGCTACAGTCTGTTGGTTATAAGAAGTAGCATCCATATTCATCAGTCGCCTTTCCTTGCTCCAGAGTCCTTGCATTAGATGATTTCTTCCAGCCCCCTCGTCGATTGGTTATTAGAGAGCCTGGAGCTCGATGCCAGCCTGTTCCATGTGGGCCGCTACTGCGGCGGCTGGCACGCCAGCACCCAGGGCCTGGGCCGGGCCAGTTTCCACCTGGTGGTGCAGGGCCATTGCTGGCTGCACATCGACGGCCAGGCGCAGCCGCTGCGCCTGGAGAGCGGCGATGCGGTGTTCCTCTTGCGTGACCTGGCCTATCGGTTGTCCGGCGACGAGAATGCCGCCGACGCCTGTGCCCAGCCGCGCCGGAGCATGCAGGCGCTGGACCTGGAAGCCGGGGACGGCGTCGGGTTGGTATGTGGTTTCTTCCACTTCCGGTCGGGGTTGTCATCATTGATCGTCGACGGACTGGCGGACTGGATCCTGCTGCGCGCCAGCGACCCCGCTGGCAGCGCGGCGCGGGCGCTGTTCGGGCTGATCCTCGAGGAATGCCGGCGCCCGCAGCCGTCCCAGGCGCTGCTCGAACGCCTGACCCACCTGTTGTTCCTCTATGTGCTGCGCCAGCAGGCACACGACGGCCAGGCGCTGGGCGGGCTGGTCGCCCTCGCCCGCCAGCCGGCCTTCGCCGGGTTGCTGGAGCGCTTGATCGAGGCACCAGGCCAGGCCTGGACGCTGGAGGCCATGGCGGCCTGCGCGGGGCTTTCGCGCTCGGCATTCTTCAAGCGCTTCAACGAACTGGCCGGGCAATCCCCCGGGCAGGTGCTGCTGGCGCTGCGCATGCGCCATGCCTGCCAGTTGCTCAAGGCCGGGAATACCGTCGAGCAGGTAGGCGCGCAGGCCGGGTATCAGTCGGTGGCGGCGTTCACCCGGGCCTTCGCCAAGGCCGTCGGGGTGCAGCCGGGGGCATACCGCAAGCAGCACGAAGGGCGCGCGGGGTAAGGGCCGTTCAACGTCGCCGTTGCATCCAGGCAGCCCCAAGCCCGCTGAGGCAGATCACCGCGATACCGACCAGGCTGGTACTGTCCGGCACCTGTGCGAACACCACCAACCCCAGCAACCCGGCGAACACGATCTGGCAATAGCTGAACGGCGCCAGCAACGCCGGCGCGGCATGGCGGAACGCCTGGGTCAGCAGCAGGTGCGCGGTCATCCCGCAGCCGCCCAACGCCAGCATCAGCGGTACATGCGGCCACTGCGGCGTCTGCCAGAAGAACGGCACCAGCGCCGTCATGACCAGGGTGTTGCACACGCCCGCGTAGAAGTTGCTGGTAGTTGGGCTGTCATGGGCCGCCAGCTTGCGCGTCAGCAACTGATAGAAACAAAAGCACAGGGCCGAACCGAAGGGAAACAGGATTGCCGGGGTAAACATCGCGCCGCCCGGGTGCACCACCACCAGCACCCCGACGAAACCCATGACCACCGCCAGCCACTGTCCCGGGGTTACCCGCTCTCCGAGCAGCGGCACCGACAATGCAGTGACCAGCACCGGGGCGAGGAAGTTGACCGAGGTCGCCTCCGCCAGCGGCAGATACTGCAGCCCGGCGGTGAACAGCAGGCTGGTGCTGAGCAGGCTCAGCGCACGCAAGGTCTGAAGCAATGGCCGGCGGGTGCGCAGTACCGCCAGGCCAGCCTTGGGCAGGAAGATCCCGGCCATCAGCAAGGTGTGCACCAGGTAACGGACCCACACCACCAGGATGACCGGGTAGATCCCGCCGAGGAATTTCGACAAGCCGTCGTGGCTGGCGAACAGGAAGGTGGCCACCACCACCAGGGTGATACCGCGCAACGGCTGGTTGACTCCGGACAACGGTGTACTGGAACTCATGGGGCTCTCGGGCGATTGCCCCGGCATGGCGCCCGGGCATGGGCGGATTCTAGAAGAGAAGCCAGAGGGTGGACAAAGCATTGTGGTCCAATCAGTACATTCTGTTCGCTGATCGGCCACTTTCCCACATCCCTTCGCTGCCAGCGAGGGCGCAAACCATGCTGGTGCTCGCCCCGTCAGTGCAATCGCTGGGTCACCAGGAAGTTGCGCAACGACGGCTCGTCATCCAGGACAATCTCCCGCACCGGCCGTGGCAGGTCGGCCAGTACCGCCTGACAGAACGCCAGGGCCGGGGCATCCTCGCCGTAGCAGCGCACCAACCAGTCACCTTGACCCTCGCACAGCGTGCGCCGCGCTACCGCCAGGCCCACGCCCTGGCGGCGATATTTCTTGAGCACGAACAGGTCGGCCAGCTCCCAGGCATCGATGCCGGGCAGTTCACTGCGCTCGATAAGCAGGAAGCCGGCGATGAAACCGTCCACCAGTATCAGGCTGGCGCTCCAGCCTGGGGTTTGCCAATAGCGGGTGAAGTGCGGCTCGTGGAGGTAGAAGCGCCCATCCGCCTCGACATCTTCCTGCTCCCAGTCAGAGGACTCGTAGGCGTAGAACTGGTAGAGGTTGCGCACCAGGTCGGCATGCTCGGGGCCGGTCTGGAGCAGTTCGACAGGGAGGGTCATGGAACGGGCTCGATGAATACGGGAGCGCGAGTCTACCTGGGCGCTCAGGCGTTTGCAGCGGGGCGGCGGCGCATCCATCCTCGCGGCGCGTCGCCACGACGATGGATGCGGGTTTTGTCACATCTGCGGCAGGGCCGCCACGGCGTCCACTTCCACCAGCATGCCGTCCAGCGCCAGGCGCGGCACCGGGATCAAGGTGCAGGTCGGGGTCATCCGGCCGCCCCAGGCACGCTCGGCCTCGGCCACCCACTGGCGCAGCCGTGCCTCGGAATGGTCAACCACCAGCAGGGTGAGCTTGCACACGTGCTCGAGCGTTGCCCCACGGGAAGCCAAGGCGATCTTCAGGTTCACCAGGGCTTGGCGCGCCTGCTCGTCGAAACGTGCCGACAACTTGCCCTGCAGGTCCTCGCCGCCCTGGCCGGCGATATACAGCAGGCGGCTGCCGGCGCGCACCTCGGCGACGTGGGAATAGGCATTGCCACTGGGGTCGTAGAGGCCTTCGGGGTTGCTCAGGGCAAAGGCGGCTGGCTGGGTCATGGTATCGCTCCATCGATGGAAAGAGCGGCCGAGTATCAAACCTCAGGCTAAGTCGAGGTCAAGCCCCGCTTGCCACACCTTGATCGGCGCCTATTTTTCCTGCAGCACCGCCCTGCCCTTCACCGCGCGCGGCCCACGCCAGGCCCAGAACAACAGGCCCGGGAACGGTGCATAGACGACGAAAACCACCCACAGCATCTTGCGCTCGGCGCGCCGATCACTGCCGATGATGTGCCAGATGGCCCAGATTTCCAGGAGGATGACGACGAGCGCGACAACGAACCAGATTGTTCCGATTTCCATGAGTCTTCTCCTATTGGCTGTACTGGCTTGGGTTGTCGCGCGCGCCGAGGGTTCACTCGGATCTTGTCCGGCCCGCAGCCCACTGGCACAGTGACCGACCGCCCTGCACCGTACCATGGGAGCCCTCATGCCATTCGATCCGACGCTGCTTGCCCAGGCCCGCCACGTGGTGGTGTTCACCGGCGCCGGAGTGTCCGCGGAAAGTGGCATCGCCACGTTTCGCGACAAGCTGACCGGCCTGTGGGCGCGCTTCGACCCAGCGCAGTTGGCCAGCGCCGAGGGCTTTCGCGCCGACCCGGCGCTGGTCTGGGGCTGGTACCAGATGCGCCGCGCCGGGATCGCCAAGGCCGTGCCCAATGCAGGCCACCTGGCCATCGCCGCGCTGGCCGCGCAGGTGCCGCAGCTGACCCTGATCACGCAGAACGTCGACGACCTGCACGAACGCGCCGGCAGCCGTGCCGTGCTGCACCTGCATGGGCGGCTGGATGCCTTTCGCTGCCTGGACTGCGCGCGCCCGGCGGATGAGCCCGTGGCACTGCCCGAGGAGGCCGCTCACGGCTGTCGCATGGAACCACCGCGCTGCGCTTGCTGCGCCGGGCCGCTGCGCCCCGGTGTGGTGTGGTTTGGCGAGATGTTGCCCGAGGCGGCGCTGGAGCAGGCATTCGCCGCCGCGCGGCAGTGCGATGTACTGCTGTCGGTAGGCACCTCAGGCCTGGTACAGCCGGCGGCCTCGATACCTCGCATGGCACTGGCGGCGGGGGCGACGGTGGTGCATGTCAATCCGCAGCCTGTGCCCTGCGAGCATCCGCGGGCGTTCATGCTGCCCGGCAAGGCGGGTGAGGTGCTGCCGCAACTGCTGCGCCAGGCCTTCGCCTGAGCGACCGGGCAGGCCGGTTCAGCGGCCAGCCTGGTCCAACGCAGCCTTCAGGGCATCGGCATCGGCGTAGCTGTTGCGCGCTGCCACCACGCCGTGATCCAGCGCCAGCCACAGCACCTTGCCTTCGTCCCCGGCATAGCGGCTGGCGACCCGGCCGTCGCGGTCGAGCAGTACCCGGTAGCTGTAGTCGCGCATGGCCGGGATGGCGAACAGCTTACTGATCAGCGCCGGCATGCGCTGGATATCCGCGACGAACACGGCATGGCGCGCCTCCAGGTAGCCTTTGGGCTGCTCGGACAGGGCCGCCTTGACCAGCTTGGCACCGTCCATGTCGCGGGCGACCAGCAGGACCTGGGTGTCGGCCCCCAGGCTGTATGGCTGGTCGTACTGGTCGAGCAACGTCCAGGGCGCGAGGGTTTCGCCAGGTTGCGCGGCGTGGGCCACGAGCGCCAGCAGGCTGAGCAGAAGTGCGGCGGCGTATTTCATGAGGGTCCGGTCCGAATCGTGAGGGCCGTCAGCATAGCCCAACCCGCCGTGCTTGACAGGCTCAACGCAACTGCCCGGCAATCAGCCCCACGGCAATCAGGATCATCACTCCACCGGACAACCGGCCCACGGCCTGCGCCGCGGCAGGCCGGGTGCGCAGCACGGCCTTGGCGCCGTAGCCGACCATCAGGTAGATCACCAGCGAACTGCCCAGGTGCACCAACCCCAGCAGCAGGATCTGCAGCGGCAACGGCCAGCTCGACTGCGGGTCGGTGAACTGCGGCAGCAAGGCCAGGAACAGCAGGAACACCTTGGGGTTGAGGCCGCTGACGCACAGGCCCTTGAATGCCCAACGCGAACCCGAGTCCTGCCCGCCACCCGCGCCGGCCTCAGGCACCGCCGGGCTCAGCAGCAGGTTGCCGCCCAGCCACAGCAGGTACACGCACCCTGCCAGGGTCAGCAAGGTCAACGCCAGCGGGTGACCGGCGATCAGGCTGCCGACCCCGGCAGCGACCACCAGGGTGACGAGCAGATGCCCGGACAACATGCCCGCCACCGCCGGCACGACCCAACGCCCGCGCATGCCGGCCGAGATGGCGTAGGCCCAGTCGGCGCCGGGGGTAATCACGAACAGCAGGGAAACGGCCCAGAACGCCGTCAGTACACTCATGGCCATTTCGAGCCTTCCTTTCACACAGGTTTCGGTGAAAGAAAGACTACGGATATCGCCCAGGGATTTTCTTTCGTATATTCCCCGCAACACGCCAAACAATGGAAGAATCTTCCCCATGGATCGAACTGATCGCAAGATCCTTGCCGAGCTGCAAAAAGACGGGCGCCTGTCGGTGACCGAACTGGCCGAGCGCGTGGGCTTGAGCCTGTCGCCCTGCCACCGGCGCCTCAAGGCGCTGGAGGACACAGGCGCCATTCTCGGTTATCACGCCCGCTTGGCCCCGGCGGCCCTGGGCTTGAATTTCGCCGCGCTGGTATTCGTGACCCTGCGCGAGGTGACCCGCCAGCCGGTGGCGGACTTCGAGGCGGCGCTGGCGGAAATCCCGCAGATCGTCGAGGCCCAGCGCCTGTTCGGCGACCCCGACTACCTGCTGCACGTGGTGGCCAGGGACCTGCCGGCCTTCCAGAAGCTGTATGACGAGCAACTGACCAGCATTCCCAATGTGAAGCGCCTGAGTTCGACGCTGGTGATGAAGGAAGTGATTCAGGACCGGCTGCTGCCGATGTGACCCTGCGCCGCTGGCCGAGTACGGCCTACAGGCAGGTGGCGGCTGCCGCGCGCCGGCGCAGGGCCATGCCGTCGTTCTTCTGCGCGTAGTAGTCCACTCGCGTGCCGCCGGCCTGGGCATAGACGTCGACGAACGACTCGGCCTCGCGGGTGTACACGGTGAAGCCACCTTGCTTGCGGGCCTCCAGGTAACCGCTGGCGTCGACCCCGAAGGTGTTCTCTTCCTGCCAGCTGAACTGGATGCACTGGGCCACCAGATCCGGCGTCTTGTGCGAATCCAGCTGCGCGGTGGGTGCGCCGCCGCGCGCCGCTTCCATGGTCGACGATGCACAGCCCGCCAGCAGCAGCGCCACGGTGATCGGCAGAATTGCTCGCATGTTCCATCCTCGGGACAAAAAAAGAAGGTGACTCTAGCATTGCCCAGGCACCAGGTGAATCGCCGTCGCCGTTCATCGCCGCCGCAATAAAATCTTGCGCGACAAAGAACCAAATCGATCGCCTCGTGTCTCAGGAGGTACCGCGTAAACCCTTGCGGATCAAGGACCTATAACGTGATGAAACGCCTTGCAAGCCTTTCCATGGTCGCCACCCTGCTGCTGCTCGGCGGCTGCTACAGCAACCATTACCACGATGATGACGATGGCTGGCGCGACCGTGACCGCGGCCACCGTCACCACCATCGCCATGACCGCGACGATGACGACCGCCAGTACCGTGACCGTTACTACCGCTGAAGCGTCCTTGCAACCCTGACTCGCCGCGAGCATGCGGCAATCTACCCCTGATGACTCCCCTGAGGTTCATAACATGCGTCTGACTCTGCCTTCCCTCGCCCTCGGCCTGCTGCTTTGCCAGGGCGCTTTCGCCGGTGACGGCACCGCAGCCATCGGCGGCGGCCTGGGTGGCGCCCTCGGCAACGTCGTGGGCAAACAGATCGGCGGCAGCACCGGTGCGGCGATCGGCGCCGGCCTCGGTGGCGCGGCCGGCAGCGCGGTGGGCGCGCGCAAGGGCAACCGCACCGAAGCGGCCATCGGCGGCGGCCTGGGCTCGGCGGGCGGTTCGCTGATCGGCGGCAAGCTCGGCGGCTCCAACGGTTCGACCATCGGTGCCGGCCTGGGCGGCGCGGCCGGTGGCGCCATCGGTAACCACATGGGCGACAACAACCGCAAGCACAAGCGTCGCCACTGATCCCAACGGTCGAAGGCTCGAAGCGAAACAGCAAAAGGCGGCTGCCCCTTAAGGGACAGCCGCCTTTTGCTTTGGCGCGATTGCAGCGTGCGGGTCATCCATTTCAAGGTCTTTGGGCGTTATGGCTATAGACGGGATGAGGGCCTCCAGATGTCCGCCGCAAATATTGCAGCGCCTATCAGATCGAGCGCCGCCCGCGCGGCGCATCGCGGATGAATCCGCTCCTACATTTGTTGCAACGTGACCATGCCTGATAGGCCATGGTTGTAAGCCTTGTGCGCTCGACGCGATTTTTCGGTGGGCATTGCCGGCACCCCACCTGTCTTGCGCCCTGCGCCAAGGCTGGCAACCATGGCCTGACAGGTTCGGTACGTTGCAACGAATGTAGGAGCGGATTCATCCGCGATGCGCCGCGCGGGCGGCGCTCGGTTTCAAGAGCGCTGCAACTCTGTCGTCGAACACCCTGAAAGGCCTGAGCGCAATGGAAGCTAGGCGTCCCCCGCAGAAATTCATGAATCAAAGGAATGACGGCAATCCAATAAATCGTTTGCGGATACCCCCTGCACGCTTCGATATTCACGCCATCGAATCACAGGCGCCGCGCACATGAATCAGCCAAGCATCAGCCAGTCCATTGCCATCGTTCACCCGATCACGCTTTCCCATGGTCGCAATGCCGAAGTCTGGGATATCACCGGCAAGCGCTACATCGACTTCGTCGGCGGCATCGGCGTGCTCAACCTGGGCCACTGCAATCCGGCGGTAGTCGAAGCGATCCAGCAGCAGGCCACGCGCCTGACCCACTACGCCTTCAACGCGGCGCCCCACGGCCCCTACCTGGAGCTCATGGCGCGCCTGCGTGAATTCGTCCCGGTCAGCTACCCGTTGGCCGGCATGCTCACCAACAGCGGCGCGGAAGCGGCGGAAAACGCGCTTAAGGTCGCCCGCGGCGCCACCGGCAAGCGCGCCGTCGTCGCCTTCGACGGCGGCTTCCATGGTCGCACCCTGGCCACCCTCAACCTCAATGGCAAGGTAGCCCCGTACAAGCAACGCGTGGGGGAACTGCCAGGCCCGGTCTATCACCTGCCCTACCCCAGCCCGAACACCGGAGTGAGCTGCGAACAGGCGCTCAAGGCCATGGAACGCTTGTTCAGCGTGGAGTTGGCGGTGGAGGACGTGGCGGCGTTCATCTTCGAGCCGGTGCAGGGTGAAGGAGGTTTCCTCGCCCTTGATCCAAGCTTTGCCCAGGCCTTGCGCCGCTTCTGCGACAGCCACGGGATACTGATCATCGTCGACGAGATCCAGTCCGGTTTCGGCCGCACCGGGCAGCGTTTCGCCTTCCCCCGACTGGGTATCGAGCCGGACCTGCTGCTGCTGGCCAAAAGCATCGCCGGTGGCATGCCCCTGGGCGCGGTGGTCGGCCGCCGGGAGATCATGGACTCGCTGCCCAAGGGCGGCCTGGGCGGCACCTACTCGGGCAATCCGATCGCCTGTGCGGCGGCCTTGGCGAGCCTTGCGCAGATGACCGACGACAACCTCGCCACCTGGGGCGAACGCCAGGAACAGGCCATCGTCGCACGCCATGCACGCTGGAAAGCTGCAGGATTGTGCAGCTCGCTCGGCCGCCTGACCGGGGTCGGCGCCATGCGCGGGCTGGAGTTCGTCAACGGCGATGGCAGCCCGGCACCGGCGCAACTGGCCAAGGTGCTGGAAACGGCGCGTGCCAAGGGGTTGCTGCTGATGCCCAGTGGCAAGGCGCGGCATATCATCCGCCTGTTGGCGCCACTGACCATCGAGGCCGAGGTGCTCGAGGAAGGGCTGGATATCCTCGAGCAGTGCCTGGCTGAACTGGGGTAAGGCTTACAGGCCCAGCTCTTCGGGGGTGGGCATGTCGCATTCGAAGGCGATCCAGCCGCCTTCGAGTTCGGCATGGCCGTTGACGATCAGGCCGTAGTAAGTAAGGCCATTTTCCAACGTGACGCAGATGTGCGTGGCGCCTTTTTCCGGTGCCGCGAGCGTTCCGACGAAATGCACCTTCTTCAGCACTTCGGTTACCGCCTCGAGGCCCACGCGCATGTTGCTGTTCTCCGAAGCCTCGGTATCGCCCCCACGGTCTTCGGCGCTGACGGTCACGGTGGCGATGTAGGGGTATTTGCTGCTCAAGCGGGGTTACCTCGGGGTATGGGGCTGGAATTGGGCGACAAGAGTACGGCAGACGCTCGGGGTTGTCTCTACCGGCTCATCGCGGGGCAGGCCCGCTCCCACGGGAGGCCCTGCGACCTGGCTGACATGGCCTCGCGGGCGCCGATCTGTTAGGGTGCCCGCCGATGCATGCCCCACCACGCGAGGATACCGAGTGAGCGCAGAACAACCCCTGATCGCCGACCTGTTCGAGGTCGACAAACGCCTGACCCTCAAGCCCGTCGTGGACTTCAACGCCTACCTGCGCAACGCCTTCGGCGACGGCCCCTGCCGCTGCCACCGATGCGTCGAGGGCAATGGCGACGAGAGCAGCTACAGCCACCGCCACAGCTTCGAACTGGAAGGCCGCACCCTGCACCGACGCTTTGCCAGCACCGCCGGCAGCGACGTGTTGATGGTGCTGAAGAAGGCCTGGCTGTCCTACACCAAGGCCGAACTGATCACCGTCGGCGCGCTGGACATGGCTACCCTCAAGGCCTTCACCGACGCAGCCCTGCACGAACGCCTGCTGGCCCTGTTGCCGGCCAGCGGCCTGGCGCGTGAAGCCGAGGGCCAATGGCAGCTGCAGGTGCTCGCCGACTGACGGTCGCCCCGGCAGGATTCTCCCGCTCTGCTACCTTGGGAGAATCCTCACCCGCAGGTGACCCGCCATGGCCCGCACGACTCCCATCGAGCTGTACCGCAATATCGGCATTGTCGCTCACGTGGATGCCGGCAAGACCACCACCACCGAACGGATCCTGTTCTACACCGGGGTCAACCACAAGATGGGCGAGGTGCACGACGGCGCCGCGACCATGGACTGGATGGCTCAGGAGCAGGAGCGCGGCATCACCATCACCTCGGCGGCCACCACGGCCTTCTGGCAGGGCTCGACCAAGCAGTTCGAGCACAAGTACCGCTTCAATATCATCGACACCCCCGGCCACGTCGACTTCACCATCGAGGTGGAGCGCTCGCTGCGCGTGCTCGACGGCGCAGTAGTGGTGTTCAGCGGCGCCGACGGGGTCGAGCCGCAATCCGAGACGGTGTGGCGCCAGGCCAACAAGTACCATGTGCCGCGCCTGGCCTATATCAACAAGATGGACCGCCAGGGCGCGGACTTCCTGCGCGTTGTGAAGCAGATCGACCAACGCCTGGGCCACCACCCGGTACCGATCCAGCTGGCCATCGGCAGCGAGGAAAACTTCATCGGCCAGATCGACCTGGTGAAGATGAAGGCCATCTACTGGAACGACGCAGACAACGGCACCAGCTACCGCGAAGAAGAGATTCCCGCCGAACTGCAGGCACTGGCGGACGAATGGCGCGCGCACATGATCGAAGCCGCCGCCGAGGCCAATGACGAACTGACCGTGAAGTTCCTCGAAGGTGAAGAGCTGAGCGTCGACGAGATCAAGGCCGCCCTGCGCCAACGCACCATCGCCAACGAAATCGTCCCGACCATCCTCGGCTCGTCATTCAAGAACAAGGGCGTGCCGCTGATGCTCGACGCGGTGATCGACTACCTGCCCGCCCCGTCCGAAATCCCGGCGATCAAGGGCACCGACCCGGACGATGAAGAGAAGCACCTGGAACGCCACGCCGACGACAAGGAGCCTTTCTCGGCCCTGGCCTTCAAGATCGCCACCGACCCGTTCGTCGGCACCCTGACCTTCGCCCGGGTATATTCGGGCGTGCTCAGCTCGGGCAATGCGGTGCTCAACTCGGTCAAGGGCAAGAAGGAGCGCATCGGCCGCATGGTGCAGATGCACGCCAACCAGCGCGCCGAGATCAAGGACGTGTGCGCCGGCGATATCGCCGCACTGATCGGCATGAAGGACGTGACCACCGGCGACACCCTGTGCGACATGGACAAGCCGATCATCCTTGAGCGCATGGATTTCCCCGACCCGGTGATCTCGGTGGCGGTGGAGCCGAAGACCAAGGCCGACCAGGAGAAAATGGGCATCGCCCTGGGCAAGCTGGCCCAGGAGGACCCGTCGTTCCGGGTCAAGACCGACGAGGAAACCGGCCAGACCATCATCTCCGGCATGGGCGAGCTGCACCTGGACATCATCGTCGACCGCATGCGCCGCGAGTTCAACGTCGAAGCCAATATCGGCAAGCCGCAGGTGGCCTACCGCGAGAAGATCCGCAACACCTGCGAGATCGAAGGGCGTTTCGTGCGCCAATCGGGCGGGCGCGGCCAGTATGGCCATTGCTGGATCCGCTTCGCCCCGGGCGACGAAGGCAAGGAAGGCCTGGAGTTCGTCAACGAGATCGTCGGCGGCGTGGTGCCGCGCGAGTACATCCCGGCGATCCAGAAAGGCATCGAGGAGCAGATGAAGAACGGCGTGCTCGCCGGCTACCCGCTGATCAACCTCAAGGCGGCGGTGTTCGACGGCTCGTACCACGACGTCGACTCCAACGAGATGGCCTACAAGATTGCCGCCTCCATGGCCACCAAGCAGCTTTCGCAGAAAGGTGGCGCGGTGCTGCTGGAGCCGGTGATGAAGGTCGAGGTGGTGACGCCCGAGGAGTACCAGGGCGATATCCTCGGCGACCTGAGCCGGCGCCGGGGCATGATCCAGGATGGCGACGAGACCCCGGCCGGCAAGGTGATCCGTGCCGAGGTGCCGCTGGGCGAGATGTTCGGCTACGCCACCTCGATGCGCTCGATGACCCAGGGCCGGGCGAGTTTCTCGATGGAGTTCACCCGCTACGCCGAGGCGCCGGCGAGCATTGCCGATGGCATCGTAAAGAAGAATCGCGGCGAGTAAGCCTTTCTCCTATAGCGGCCCTATCGCCGGCAAGCCGGCTCCCACAGGATTGTCACTGCACTCAAGAACTGTGCAGTACCTGTGGGAGCCGGCTTGCCGGCGATAGGGCCGGTGCAGGCAACCATTGCGTTCAATGCTGCTCCCCTGCCCGCTTCAACAGCTTCTTGCAGCGCTCGGAAAGATGCACCACCCGCAACTGCTTGCCCGCCTTGGCATAGCGCTCGCGCAGGGTCTTCAGCGCCGCCACCGCCGAATAATCGACAAAGCTCAGGTGCTGGCAATCCAAAGTGACCTTGGCCGGGTCGTTGGCCGGGTCGAACTGGTTGAGAAACGGTGTGATCGAGGCGAAGAACAGCGTGCCGTGCACCTGGTAATGCTTACCCCCCTCGGCGTCCTCATGACTGTCGGCATACAGCTCGCGCGCGTGCTGCCAGGCAAAATTGATGGCCGCGATGACGATACCGAACAGCACCGCCGTGGCCAGGTCGGTGAACACCGTGACCACGGTCACGGCGATGATCGCCAGCACATCGCTCACCGGCACCTTGTGCAGCACCCGCAGCGACGCCCAGGCGAAGGTCTGCTGGGCCACCACGAACATCACCCCGACCAGCGCCGCCAGCGGAATACGCTCGATCAACGGCGACAGGAACAGCACGAACAGCAGGATCATCACCCCGGCCACCACGCCCGACAGTCGGCCACGGCCATTGGAGCTGAGGTTGATCACGGTCTGGCCGATCATCGCGCAGCCGCCCATGCCGCCGCACAGGCCCGAGACCATATTGGCCGCGCCCAGGGCCACGCATTCGCGGTCCGGGTAACCGCGGCTTTCGGTGACCTCGTCGGTGAGGTTGAGGGTCAGCAGGGTTTCCAGCAGGCCGACCATGGCCATCAGCACCGCGTAGGGCGCGATGATCTTCAAGGTCTCGAGGTTCCAGGGGATGTCCGGCAGCGCCAGGGTCGGCAGGCCGCCGGCGATGTGCGCCATATCGCCGAGGGTACGGGTTGGCAGGCCCAGCAGATAGACCAGCAGGCCGACGCCGAGGATCGCCACCAGCGCCGGCGGCACGGCGCGGGTCAGCCTGGGAAGCACATAGACCACCAGCATGGTCAGCGCCACCAGGCCGATCATCAGGTACAGCGGCGCGCCGCTGAGCCAGTGCTCGCCTGCCTTGAAGTGCTCCAGCTGGGCCAGGGCGATGACGATAGCCAGGCCGTTGACGAAGCCGAGCATCACCGGGTACGGCACCAGGCGCACCAGCTTGCCCAGGCGCAGCGCGCCGAACAGGATCATCACCACCCCGCCCAGCAGCACCGTGGCCAGCAGGTACTGGACGCCGTGCTGCACCACCAGGGCGACGATGACCACAGCCATCGAACCGGCGGCGCCGGAGATCATCCCCGGGCGGCCGCCGAACAGCGCGGTCAGGGTGCAGATGATGAAGGCGCCGTACAGGCCCATCAGCGGGTTGAGGTGGGCCACCAGGGCGAAAGCGATGCACTCCGGTACCAGGGCGAACGAAGTGGTCAGGCCGGCGAGCAGGTCGGCGCGTAGGCGTGCGGGTTTCATGGAGGTCCTGTAAGCAGCCCCGGCATTACGCTGCGTGGGAGCGTAATGCCGAGGGAATGAGCTTGAAATCGAGGGCCGCGATGTTACGGAATTTGCCTGACTGCAACCACTGAAAAGCCGACCTGTGCATGCCGCTGTGATCCACGACCAGCAAGATGCCGACAAATTTGCCATCATGTCCATTCCACCCGCGGAGATCATGGACATGCCGCTACGCCCCCTCCTCGCCTCGCTGCTGCTGGCCGCCAGCCTTACCGCCCAGGCCGCCACCGAGGTCATTCCCCTGCAACACCGCAGCAGCGCCGAACTGCTGCCCGCCGCCCAGTCCTTCCTCGGCAAGGACGGCAGCGTCAGCACCTTCGAGGACAAGCTGATCGTCAACGCCAGCCAGGAACGCATCGACGACCTGCGCGCCCTGCTGCAACAGCTCGATACCGCGCCCAAACGCCTGCTGATCAGCGTCGACAACAACGACAGCAACTTCCAGGACAACCGCGGCAACGCCCGCGTGATCCACTACGGCACCGCCAACCGCGAAGGCGGCATGCAGCAGGTGCAGGCCAGCGACGGCCAGCCGGCGCTGATCCAGGTGGGCCAGAGCATCCCCGTCACCAGTAGCTCCACCGACGGCTACGGGCGCATCCAGAGCAACACCGAATACCGCAACGTGACCCAGGGTTTCTACGTCACGCCACGCCTTAGTGGCGACACGGTTCGCCTGCAAATCAGCACCAATAATGATCGAATGAGCCAGGAACGTGCCGATGTAGTGAAAGTGCAGAGCACCGACACGACCGTCACCGGCAAGCTCGGCGAGTGGATCACCCTGGCCGGGTTCAACCAGCAGAGCCAGTCCGAGCGCAGCGCGTCAAGCCTCAGTTACAGCACCCAGCGCGGTGAAAACATGACTTTGCGGGTCAAAGTCGACCTTCTTGACTGACCCCAGGCAATTCAAGGCCTCGACCAAGGGCCTTGAAACTGACCGCCAAGTCGCATTAGACCAAAGATGTAGTAAGCCGAAAAAAGCACTACAAAATGTTTGACAGGCTCTTTTCGCCAAGGGCATGATGGCCTCGCTCCCGCTAATCAGAGGCCCTGGCAAGGGTCTTCGAGGTGCGCTCCTCCCACCGTGGAGGCACCTCGTGTCCATACGGCCCACAAGGCGGTTCGACGGGATTGCGACTGCAACGAAGAAGTTGTCCCGAGGGACGGAAGCGCATCACCGCAGTTCTGGCAATCGCGTCGCACCGCAGCAAGGCATCCACGAGCCAACCTGCAGGGCACACCTTCGCCTGGCCTGCCCACCCTTCCCCTTCGCACTTCCCCGTTCGCCGCCGCACTCCCCCGGACAGCACAGCCTGGCCCTCTGACCCGCGTATCCGAGCATCAGCACAATTACACTCAAGATCGATGCGACGAGGTTTATTTCCATGGCACTGACACGCGAACAGCAAATTGCAGCCCTCGAGAAAGACTGGGCCGAAAACCCGCGCTGGAAAGGCGTGACCCGTACCTACACCGCCGCCGATGTCGTTCGCCTGCGTGGCTCGCTGCAACCGGAGCACACCCTGGCTCGCCAGGGCGCGGAAAAACTGTGGAAGCTGGTCACCCAAGGTGCCCACCCGTCCTTCCGCCCAGAAAAAGATTTCGTCAACTGCATGGGCGCCCTGACCGGCGGCCAGGCAGTGCAACAGGTCAAGGCCGGCATCCAGGCCATCTACCTGTCCGGCTGGCAGGTTGCCGCCGACAACAACTCGGCCGAGTCGATGTACCCCGACCAGTCGCTGTACCCGGTCGACTCGGTGCCGACCGTGGTCAAGCGCATCAACAACTCGTTCCGCCGCGCCGACCAGATCCAGTGGAAAGCCGGCAAGAACCCGGGTGACGATGGCTACATCGACTACTTCGCCCCGATCGTGGCTGACGCCGAAGCCGGTTTCGGCGGCGTGCTGAATGCCTACGAGCTGATGAAGAACATGATCGAAGCGGGCGCCGCCGGCGTGCACTTCGAAGACCAACTGGCCTCGGTGAAAAAATGCGGCCACATGGGCGGCAAGGTACTGGTACCGACCCAGGAAGCCGTACAGAAGCTGGTGGCTGCCCGCCTGGCCGCCGACGTTGCCGGTGTACCGACCATCATCCTGGCCCGTACCGACGCCAACGCCGCCGACCTGCTGACCAGCGACTGCGACCCGTACGACCAGCCGTTCGTGATCGGCGACCGTACCCGTGAAGGCTTCTACAAAGTCCGCGCCGGCCTCGACCAGGCGATCTCCCGCGGCCTGGCCTACGCGCCGTATGCCGACCTGATCTGGTGCGAAACCGCCAAGCCGGACCTGGACGAAGCCCGTCGCTTCGCCGAAGCGATCAAGAAGGAATACCCGGACCAACTGCTGTCGTACAACTGCTCGCCTTCCTTCAACTGGAAGAAGAACCTGGACGACGCCACCATCGCCAAGTTCCAGCGCGAACTGTCGGCCATGGGCTACAAGCACCAGTTCATCACCCTGGCCGGCATCCACAACATGTGGCACGGCATGTTCAACCTGGCGCACGACTACGCCCGCAACGACATGACCGCCTACGTGAAGCTGCAAGAGCAGGAATTCGCCGACGCCAGCAAAGGCTACACCTTCGTGGCGCACCAGCAGGAAGTGGGCACCGGCTACTTCGACGACATGACCACCGTGATCCAGGGTGGCGCTTCGTCGGTTACCGCACTGACTGGTTCGACCGAGGAAGAGCAGTTCCACTGAGTCTGGTGAACTGAACAGGACGCCCAGGTTCCGCAAGGCTCCTGGGCTTTCCTCTTTTTGTAGGAGCGGCTTTAGCCGCGATGCAGGCAACGCGGTGTCTGGCACCCGCTTCGCGGGTGATCGCGGCTCAAGCCGCTCCTACAGCAATCACGTCGCATCAGCAAAGTTGCAGATCAGGTCTAAGCTTGTGGCTACCCCATAGCAAGGACTGCCCATGCCCCGCCCTGGCCACCTGCTCACCATCGCCGTCGCAGCCGCCACCTGCTATCTATATGCGCTGGCGAGCGACAACGCCCTGCTTGGCCTGCTGGTCAAACCCATTCCGGTACTGGCCCTGATCGCCTGGCTGGGCAGTACACCCACCACGCCCTACCGTCGCTGGATCATGATCGGCCTGGCCTTCTCGGTACTCGGCGATATCCTCCTGGCCATCCCCCGCGATCTGTTCGTGTTCGGGCTGGCCGCGTTCCTTTGCGCCCACCTGGCATACCTTCGCGGTTACTACAGCCTGACCCAACGCCCGGCCTACCCCTCACTGGCCCTCGCACTGCTGGTGGGCGCCTCGCTGTTCGGCCTGCTCGCCAGCCACGGCCTGGGCCCACTGCTGGTCCCGGTGGCGCTGTATGCCCTGGCGATCGGCTGCATGCTCTGGCGCGCCCTGGCCTGTGGCGGTGTCGCCGCACTGGGGGCCTGCGCCTTCGTCTTCTCCGACAGCCTGATCGGCATCGACCGCTTCGTCAGCCCGTTCGCCGCTGCCGAGTACCTGATCATCCTGTCCTACTGGCTGGGCCAGTGGCTCATTGCCGCGTCGGTCAGCCGCAGCGCAAACCACAAAGTATTGATCCAGAGCGGTACGCGCAGCGCCGGAAGCTGCTAGAACGAGAGTTTTTCGCATTTGCAAGTGGGCAGATCGGCAGATGAACTTTGCAAGGCCCAGAACAGCTAAAACAATACAGCTCAGGTCAAATGATATTAATTATCATTACGCAACTAGCCAGTCATTACGCGGGGTAAGAAACATAATTAACAAATCCGCGTGCAATGCCCGAAACTCAAGGCTTTCAGCCAGTTACGAAAGATTTTTGTTCTTAAAACTACGAATAAATTTGCAACGGAAATTTTACTTGCACTGGGTTTACCCATAAAATCAGCGCGATTGATTCAGCTGCGACATTTGGTCACTGCGTCTGCGACACCACGTCGCCGCTCTACTTATTTCAGACTGCAGAGCTGGGTCTCTGTATAAGGATTTCTAGCATGTCCGATTCGGCAGGACTCATCGCCCACAACTGGGGCTTTGCCATCTTCCTCCTGGGTGTCGTCGGCCTGTGTGCCTTCATGCTCGGCCTGTCCAGCCTGCTCGGTAGCAAGGCCTGGGGTCGCGCCAAGAACGAACCCTTCGAATCCGGCATGTTGCCCGTCGGCAGCGCCCGCCTGCGCCTGTCCGCCAAATTCTATCTGGTCGCGATGCTGTTCGTGATCTTCGATATCGAAGCCCTCTTCCTGTATGCATGGTCTGTGTCCGTCCGCGAAAGCGGCTGGACCGGATTCGTCGAAGCACTCGTTTTCATAGCAATTCTGTTGGCAGGTCTTGTCTACCTATGGCGCGTCGGGGCGCTCGATTGGGCTCCCGAAGGTCGCCGCAAGCGGCAAGCGAAGCTGAAACAATGAGGCTTTGGCATGCAATACAATCTCACCAGAATCGATCCGGACGCACCTAACGAGCAGTATCCGGTCGGTGAGCGGGAAACCGTCACCGATCAACTGCTGGAAGACCAGGTCCACAAGAACATCTACATGGGGAAACTCGAGGATGTGCTGCGTGGCGCGGTCAACTGGGGTCGCAAGAACTCCCTCTGGCCGTACAACTTCGGCCTGTCCTGCTGCTACGTGGAAATGACCACGGCCTTCACGGCACCCCACGACATCGCCCGCTTCGGCGCCGAAGTCATCCGGGCCTCGCCGCGTCAGGCCGACTTCATGGTCATCGCCGGTACCTGCTTCGTGAAGATGGCGCCGATCATCCAGCGCCTGTACGAGCAGATGCTCGAGCCCAAGTGGGTCATCTCCATGGGTTCGTGCGCCAACTCCGGCGGCATGTACGACATCTACTCGGTCGTTCAGGGGGTCGACAAGTTCCTCCCCGTGGACGTGTACGTGCCTGGCTGCCCGCCGCGCCCCGAGGCGTTCCTGCAAGGCTTGATGCTGCTGCAGGAGTCGATCGGCCAGGAGCGACGCCCGCTTTCCTGGGTTGTTGGCGATCAAGGCATCTACCGTGCCGAGATGCCCGCCCAGAAAGACCTGCGTCGCGAACAGCGTATCGCGGTAACCAACCTGCGCAGCCCCGACGAAGTCTGATCCAGCGACCTGCCGCCCGCTCCCCCAGGAGCCGGCGGCCTGGCTTCATTCTTAACGTTGACCCAAAGCGACCGAGACCATGACAGCGGACAACGCTATTTATATTCCGCCTTACAAGGCTGACGACCAGGATGTGGTCGTCGAACTGCACAACCGATTCGGCGCCGACGCTTTCGTCGCCCAGGAAACCCGCACCGGCATGCCGGTACTGTGGGTAAAGCGTGCCCAGCTCAAAGAAGTACTTTCCTTCCTGCGCAACGTCGCCAAGCCGTACAGCATGCTGTACGACCTGCACGGCGTCGACGAGCGCCTGCGCACCCAGCGCCGCGGCCTTCCAGCCGCCGACTTCAGCGTGTTCTACCACCTGCTGTCGGTCGAGCGTAACAGCGATGTGATGATCAAGGTGTCGCTGAGCGAAGGCGACCTCAACCTGCCGACCGTCACCGGTATCTGGCCCAACGCCAACTGGTACGAGCGTGAAGTCTGGGACATGTTCGGCATCGACTTCGCCGGCCACCCGCACCTGAGCCGCATCATGATGCCGCCGACCTGGGAAGGTCACCCGCTGCGCAAGGACTACCCGGCCCGCGCCACCGAATTCGACCCCTACAGCCTGACCCTGGCCAAGCAGCAGCTTGAAGAGGAATCGGCACGTTTCAACCCGGAAGCCTGGGGCATGAAGCGTTCGGGCGCCAACGAGGACTACATGTTCCTCAACCTTGGCCCCAACCACCCTTCGGCCCACGGCGCCTTCCGTATCGTCCTGCAGCTGGACGGCGAAGAGATCGTCGACTGCGTCCCGGATATCGGCTACCACCACCGTGGCGCCGAGAAGATGGCCGAGCGTCAGTCGTGGCACAGCTTCATCCCCTACACCGACCGTATCGACTACCTCGGCGGGGTGATGAACAACCTGCCGTATGTACTGGCGGTAGAGAAGCTGGCCGGCATCCAGGTGCCGCAGAAGGTCGACGTGATTCGCATCATGCTCGCCGAATTTTTCCGCATCACCAGCCACCTGCTGTTCCTGGGTACCTATATCCAGGACGTCGGCGCCATGACCCCGGTGTTCTTCACCTTCACCGACCGCCAGCGCGCCTACACCGTGATCGAGGCGATCACCGGTTTCCGCCTGCACCCGGCCTGGTACCGCATCGGTGGCGTCGCCCACGACCTGCCGCGCGGCTGGGACAAGCTGGTCAAGGACTTCGTCGAATGGCTGCCCAAGCGCCTCGACGAATACACCAAGGCCGCCCTGCAGAACAGCATCCTCAAGGGCCGTACCATCGGCGTTGCCGCGTACAACACCAAAGAGGCCCTGGAATGGGGCACCACCGGTGCCGGCCTGCGTTCCACCGGCTGCGACTTCGACCTGCGTAAAGCCCGCCCTTACTCCGGCTACGAGAACTTCGAATTCGAAGTACCGCTGGCCCACAACGGCGATGCCTACGATCGCTGCATGGTCCGTGTCGAGGAGATGCGCCAGAGTATCCGCATCATCGACCAGTGCCTGCGCAACATGCCGGAAGGCCCGTACAAGGCGGACCACCCGCTGACCACGCCGCCGCCGAAAGAGCGCACCCTGCAGCACATCGAGACCTTGATCACCCACTTCCTGCAAGTCTCGTGGGGCCCGGTCATGCCGGCCAACGAGTCGTTCCAGATGATCGAGGCGACCAAGGGCATCAACAGTTACTACCTGACGAGCGATGGCGGCACCATGAGCTACCGCACCCGGATCCGTACCCCGAGCTACCCGCACCTGCAGCAGATCCCTTCGGTGATCAAAGGCAGCATGGTCGCGGACCTGATCGCGTATCTGGGCAGTATCGACTTCGTTATGGCTGACGTGGACCGCTAAGCATGAACAGCACGCTTATCCAAACCGACCGTTTCGCCCTGAGCGAAACCGAGCGCTCGGCCATCGAGCACGAGATGCACCACTACGAGGACCCGCGCGCGGCGTCCATCGAAGCCCTGAAGATCGTGCAGAAAGAGCGCGGCTGGGTGCCGGACGGCGCCATCTACGCCATCGGCGAAGTGCTGGGCATCCCCGCCAGCGACGTCGAGGGCGTGGCCACCTTCTATAGCCAGATCTTCCGCCAGCCGGTCGGCCGCCACATCATCCGCGTATGCGACAGCATGGTCTGCTACATCGGCGGCCATGAATCGGTGGTCAGCCAGATCCAGAGCGAGCTGGGCATCGGCCTCGGCCAGACCACCGCGGACGGGCGCTTCACCCTGCTGCCGGTGTGCTGCCTGGGCAACTGCGACAAGGCCCCGGCGCTGATGATCGACGACGACACCTTTGGCGACGTGCAACCTGCCGGCGTCAGCAAGCTGCTGGAGGGTTACGTATGACCATCACTTCCTTCGGCCCGGCCAACCGCATTGCGCGCAGCGCCGAAACCCACCCGCTGACCTGGCGCCTGCGCGACGACGGCGAGCCGGTCTGGCTGACCGAGTACGAGTCCAAGAACGGCTATGCCGCCGCGCGCAAGGCGCTGGCCGACATGTCCGCCGACGACATCGTGCAGAGCGTCAAGGACTCCGGCCTCAAGGGCCGTGGCGGCGCGGGCTTCCCCACTGGCGTGAAGTGGGGCCTGATGCCCAAAGACGAATCCATGAACATCCGCTACCTGCTGTGCAACGCGGATGAAATGGAGCCGAACACCTGGAAAGACCGCATGCTGATGGAGCAACAGCCCCATCTGCTGGTCGAGGGCATGCTGATCAGCGCCCGCGCCCTGAAGGCCTACCGTGGCTACATCTTCCTGCGTGGCGAATACACCACCGCGGCGAAGAACCTCAACCGCGCCATCGATGAAGCCAAGGCCGCCGGCCTGCTGGGCAAGAACATCCTCGGTTCCGGTTTCGACTTCGAGCTGTTCGTGCACACTGGTGCCGGGCGTTACATCTGCGGTGAAGAAACCGCGTTGATCAACTCCCTCGAAGGCCGTCGCGCCAACCCGCGCTCCAAGCCGCCCTTCCCTGCCGCCGTCGGCGTGTGGGGCAAGCCGACCTGCGTGAACAACGTCGAGACCCTGTGCAACGTGCCGGCCATCGTCGCCAACGGCAACGACTGGTACAAGTCGCTGGCCCGCGAAGGCAGCGAAGACCACGGCACCAAGCTGATGGGCTTCTCCGGCAAGGTGAAGAACCCGGGCCTGTGGGAGCTGCCGTTCGGCGTCACCGCCCGCGAGCTGTTCGAAGACTACGCCGGTGGCATGCGCGACGGCTTCAAGCTCAAGTGCTGGCAGCCTGGCGGCGCCGGTACCGGCTTCCTGCTGCCCGAGCACCTCGATGCGCAGATGTATGCCGGTGGCATCGCCAAGGTCGGCACCCGTATGGGTACCGGCCTGGCCATGGCGGTGGACGACAGCGTCAACATGGTGTCGCTGCTGCGCAACATGGAAGAGTTCTTCGCCCGCGAGTCGTGCGGCTGGTGCACCCCTTGCCGTGACGGCCTGCCGTGGAGCGTGAAGATGCTGCGCGCACTGGAAAACGGCCAGGGCCGCGCCGAAGACATCGAGACCCTGTTGGGGCTGGTCAACTTCCTCGGCCCAGGCCGTACCTTCTGTGCTCACGCACCAGGTGCCGTCGAGCCGTTGGGCAGTGCCATCAAATACTTCCGGTCCGAATTCGAGGCCGGTGTCGCACCCGCTAGCGCGGCCGACACCCTGCGCCCGAACCTGGCCAAGCCGATCGTGGTCGGCGCATAACAAGATGAAACAGCGGATGGTCCGTGCCATCCGCCAGCCTGCTGGCCGGCCCGAACGAATCGAGGCCGGCCGCAAGCTCACCGATTTCCATTAGCCACGCCCGCTCACGCGGGCCAACGAAGAACTTTGAACAATGGCCACTATCCACGTAGACGGCAAAGCGCTCGAAGTCAACGGTGCGGACAACCTGTTACAGGCATGTCTGTCACTCGGCCTCGACATCCCCTATTTCTGCTGGCACCCGGCGCTCGGTAGCGTCGGCGCCTGCCGGCAGTGCGCGGTCAAGCAGTACACCGACGAGAACGACACCCGTGGTCGTATCGTCATGTCCTGCATGACCCCTGCCTCCGACGGCACCTGGATCTCCATCGAAGACGAAGAGTCCAAGGCGTTCCGCGCCAGCGTCGTCGAATGGCTGATGACCAACCACCCGCACGACTGCCCGGTGTGCGAGGAAGGCGGTCACTGCCACCTGCAGGACATGACGGTAATGACCGGCCACAACGAGCGCCGCTACCGTTTCACCAAGCGTACCCACCAGAATCAGGACCTCGGCCCGTTCATCGCCCATGAGATGAACCGCTGCATCGCCTGCTACCGTTGCGTGCGCTACTACAAGGACTACGCCGGCGGCACCGACCTGGGCGTATACGGCGCCCACGACAACGTGTACTTCGGTCGCGTCGAAGACGGCGTGCTGGAAAGCGAGTTCTCCGGCAACCTCACCGAGGTCTGCCCAACCGGTGTGTTCACCGACAAGACCCACTCCGAGCGCTACAACCGCAAGTGGGACATGCAGTTCGCCCCGAGCATCTGCCATGGCTGCTCCAGCGGTTGCAACATCAGCCCCGGCGAGCGCTACGGCGAACTGCGCCGCATCGAGAACCGCTTCAACGGCTCGGTGAACCAGTACTTCCTGTGCGACCGTGGCCGCTTCGGCTATGGCTACGTCAACCGCAAGGATCGTCCGCGCCAGCCACACCTGGCCGATGGCACCAAGCTGTCCCTCGACGCCGCCCTGGACAAGGCCGCCGACCTGCTGCGCGGCCGCACCATCGTCGGTATCGGCTCGCCACGCGCCAGCCTCGAGAGCAACTACGGCCTGCGCGAGCTGGTCGGTGCCGAGTACTTCTACTCGGGCATGGAGGCCGGTGAGCTGGCCCGCGTACGCCTGGCCCTGGACGTGCTGAACAACAGCCCGCTGCCGGTTCCGACCCTGCGCGACATCGAAGACCACGACGCCGTGTTCGTGCTCGGCGAAGACCTCACCCAGACCGCTGCCCGTGTCGCCCTGGCCGTGCGCCAGGCCACCAAGGGCAAGGCCGAAGCCATGGCCGACGCCATGCGCGTGCAGCCTTGGCTGGACGCCGCGGTGAAGAACATCGGCCAGCACGCGCTGTACCCGCTGTTCATCGCTTCGCTGGCTGAAACCAAGCTGGATGACGTTGCCGAAGAGTGTGTACACGCCGCTCCCGCCGACCTCGCCCGCATCGGTTTCGCCGTGGCCCACGCCATCGACCCGAGCGCGCCTGCCGTTGCCGGCCTGGACGACGAAGCCAAGGCCCTGGCCCAGCGCATCGCCGACGCCCTGGTCGCTGCCCAGCGCCCCCTGGTCGTCGCCGGTACCTCGCTGGCGGATCCTGCGCTGATCGAAGCCGCCGCCAACATCGCCAAGGCCCTCAAGCTGCGCGAGAAGAACGGTTCGCTGAGCCTGGTCGTGCCTGAGGCCAACAGCCTGGGCATGGCGATGATGGGCGGTGAGTCCGTCGACGCGGCGCTGGACGCCGTGATCAGCGGCAAGGCCGACGCCATCGTCGTGCTGGAAAATGACCTGTACGCCCGCGTACCGGCCGCCAAGGTCGATGCAGCCCTGGCCGCGGCCAAGGTGGTAATCGTTGCCGACCACTCGAAAACCCCGACTGTCGACCGCGCCCACCTGGTGCTGCCGGCCGCCTCGTTCGCCGAAGGCGACGGCACCCTGGTCAGCCAGGAAGGCCGTGCCCAGCGCTTCTTCCAGGTGTTCGACCCACAATACCTGGACAGCAGCATCCAGATCCACGAAGGCTGGCGCTGGATGCACGCCCTGCGTGCGACCCTGCTCAACAAGCCGGTGGACTGGACCCAGCTGGACCACGTCACCAGCGCCTGCGCCGAAGCCGCCCCGCAACTGGCCGGCATCGTCAACGCCGCGCCAAGCGCCGCATTCCGCATCAAGGGCATGAAGCTGGCCCGTGAGCCGCTGCGCTACTCCGGCCGTACCGCCATGCGCGCCAACATCAGCGTGCACGAGCCGCGCACCCCGCAGGACAAGGACACCGCGTTCGCCTTCTCCATGGAAGGCTACTCGGGTTCGGCCGAACCGCGTCAGCAGGTGCCGTTCGCCTGGTCGCCGGGCTGGAACTCGCCGCAAGCCTGGAACAAGTTCCAGGACGAAGTCGGTGGCCACCTGCGTGCCGGTGACCCGGGCGTACGCCTGATCGAGTCGCAAGGCGACCGCCTGAGCTGGTTCAGCGCCATCCCGGGCGCGTTCAACCCGGCTCGCGGCACCTGGACCGCGGTACCGTTCTTCCACCTGTTCGGCAGCGAAGAGTCCTCCTCCCGCGCCGCCCCGGTGCAGGAGCGCATCCCGGCCGCCTACGTCGGCCTGGCCAAGTCCGAAGCCGACCGCCTGGGCGTCAACGACGGCGCGATGCTGAGCCTGAACGTGGCCGGCGTGTCGCTGCGCCTGCCGCTGCGTATCAATGAAGAACTGGGCGCTGGCCTGGTTGCGTTGCCCAAAGGCCTGGCCGGCATTCCGCCCGCCATCTTCGGTGCAGCCGTCGAAGGCCTGCAGGAGGCAGCACAATGAGCTGGTTCACCCCCGAAGTGATCGACGTGATCATTCAGGTCGTCAAGGCCATCGTGGTGCTGCTGGCCGTGGTGGTCTGCGGCGCCCTGCTCAGCTTCGTCGAGCGTCGCCTGCTGGGCTGGTGGCAGGACCGCTATGGCCCGAACCGCGTCGGCCCGTTCGGCATGTTCCAGATCGCCGCCGACATGCTGAAGATGTTCTTCAAAGAAGACTGGAACCCGCCCTTCGTCGACAAGATGATCTTCACCCTGGCGCCTGTGGTGGCCATGAGTGCGCTGCTGATCGCCTTCTCGATCATCCCGATCACCCCGGGCTGGGGCGTGGCCGACCTGAACATCGGCCTGCTGTTCTTCTTCGCCATGGCCGGCCTGTCGGTCTACGCCGTGCTGTTCGCCGGCTGGTCGTCGAACAACAAGTACGCCCTGCTCGGCAGCCTGCGCGCTTCGGCGCAGACCGTGTCGTACGAAGTGTTCCTGGGCCTGGCGCTGATGGGCGTGGTGGTGCAGGTGGGTTCGTTCAACATGCGCGACATCGTTGACTATCAGGCCCAGAACCTGTGGTTCATCATTCCGCAGTTCTTCGGCTTCTGCACCTTCTTCATCGCTGGCGTCGCCGTGACCCACCGTCACCCGTTCGACCAGCCGGAAGCGGAACAGGAACTGGCCGACGGCTACCACATCGAATATGCCGGCATGAAATGGGGCATGTTCTTCGTCGGTGAGTACATCGGCATCATCCTCATCTCGGCGCTGCTGGTGACCCTGTTCTTCGGTGGCTGGCACGGCCCGTTCGGCCTGCTGCCGCAGGTACCGTTCCTGTGGTTCGCCCTGAAGACCGCGTTCTTCATCATGCTGTTCATCCTGCTGCGCGCCTCGATCCCGCGCCCACGCTATGACCAGGTGATGGACTTCAGCTGGAAGTTCTGCCTGCCGCTGACCCTGATCAATTTGCTGGTGACCGCTGCGATCGTGCTCTACAACACGCCAGCCGTCGCGGCCCAGTGAGGATTTGACCCATGTTCAAGTATATCGGCGACATCGTTAAGGGCACCGGCACCCAGCTGCGCAGCCTGGCAATGGTGTTCTCCCACGGGTTCCGCAAGCGCGACACCCTGCAGTACCCCGAAGAACCCGTGTACCTGCCGCCGCGCTACCGTGGCCGCATCGTCCTCACCCGCGACCCCGACGGCGAGGAGCGCTGCGTGGCGTGCAACCTCTGCGCGGTGGCCTGCCCGGTCGGCTGCATCTCGCTGCAGAAGGCCGAGACCGAGGACGGCCGTTGGTACCCCGAGTTCTTCCGCATCAACTTCTCGCGCTGCATCTTCTGTGGCCTGTGCGAAGAGGCGTGCCCGACCACCGCGATCCAGCTGACTCCGGATTTCGAAATGGCCGAGTTCAAGCGTCAGGACCTGGTGTACGAGAAAGAAGATCTGCTGATCTCCGGCCCCGGCAAGAACCCTGACTACAACTTCTACCGTGTTGCGGGTATGGCGATCGCTGGCAAGCCGAAGGGCTCTGCACAGAACGAAGCCGAGCCGATCAACGTGAAGAGCTTGCTCCCATAAGGACAGAAAGATGGAATTCGCTTTCTACTTCGCATCCGGTGTCGCCGTTGTCTCCACGCTGCGCGTGGTGACCGGCACCAACCCGGTGCACGCCCTGCTCTACCTGATCATTTCGCTGATCTCCGTGGCGATGATCTTCTTCTCCCTCGGTGCGCCCTTCGCCGGTGCCCTGGAAGTGATCGCCTACGCCGGCGCCATCATGGTGCTGTTCGTCTTCGTGGTGATGATGCTCAACCTCGGGCCGGCCTCGGTCGCCCAGGAGCGTGGCTGGCTCAAGCCGGGCATCTGGGCGGGGCCGGTGATCCTCGCCGCCCTGCTGCTGCTGGAGCTGCTCTACGTGCTGTTCGTCACCCCGTCGGGTGCTGCCATCAGCGGTACCACCGTCAGCGCCAAAGAGGTCGGCATCAGCCTGTTCGGCCCTTACCTGCTGGTGGTCGAACTGGCCTCGATGCTGCTGCTCGCGGCAGCCGTCACCGCCTTCCACCTGGGCCGCAACGAGGCGAAGGAGTAAATCATGGGTGCTATCCCTCTCGAGCATGGTCTGGCGGTCGCCGGCATCCTGTTCTGCTTAGGTCTGGTTGGCCTGATGGTCCGCCGCAACATTCTCTTCGTGCTCATGAGCCTGGAAGTCATGATGAACGCCGCTGCCCTGGCGTTCATCGTCGCCGGTGCCCGTTGGGTCCAGCCCGACGGCCAGGTGATGTTCATTCTGGTGATCAGCCTGGCAGCCGCCGAGGCCAGCATTGGCCTGGCGATCCTGCTGCAGCTGTATCGCCGCTTCCACACTCTCGACATCGATGCTGCCAGTGAGATGCGCGGATGAACCTTATCTTCCTGACGTTCGTATTCCCCCTGATCGGCTTCCTGCTGCTGTCGTTCTCGCGTGGCCGGTTCTCGGAGAACCTGTCCGCGCTGATCGGCGTCGGCTCGGTCGGTCTGTCGGCGGCCACCGCTGCCTACGTGATCTGGCAGTTCAACGTCGCCCCGCCTGAGGGCGGCGCGTACAGCCAGCTGCTGTGGCAGTGGATGTCGGTGGACGGCTTCGCGCCGAACTTCACCCTGTACGTGGATGGCCTGTCGGTCACCATGCTGGGCGTGGTCACCGGCGTGGGCTTCCTGATCCACCTGTTCGCTTCCTGGTACATGCGTGGCGAAGCCGGCTATTCGCGCTTCTTCTCGTACACCAACCTGTTCATCGCCAGCATGCTGTTCCTGGTGCTGGGCGACAACCTGCTGTTCATCTACTTCGGCTGGGAAGGCGTGGGCCTGTGCTCGTACCTGTTGATCGGTTTCTACTACAGCAACCGCAACAACGGTAACGCGGCACTCAAGGCGTTCATCGTCACCCGTATCGGCGACGTGTTCATGGCCATCGGCCTGTTCATCCTGTTCGTCCAGCTGGGTACCCTGAACGTGCAGGAGCTGCTGGTGCTGGCACCGCAGAAGTTCCAGGCCGGTGACACCTGGATGGTCCTGGCCACCCTGATGCTGCTGGGTGGCGCGGTCGGTAAATCGGCCCAGCTGCCGCTGCAGACCTGGCTGGCCGACGCGATGGCAGGCCCGACCCCGGTTTCGGCACTGATCCACGCCGCCACCATGGTGACCGCGGGCGTGTACCTGATCGCCCGTACCAACGGCCTGTTCCTGCTGGCGCCGGACGTGCTGCACCTGGTCGGCGTCGTGGGCGGCGTGACCCTGGTCCTGGCCGGCTTCGCCGCCCTGGTGCAGACCGACATCAAGCGTATCCTCGCCTACTCGACCATGAGCCAGATCGGCTACATGTTCCTGGCCCTGGGCGTCGGCGCCTGGGACGCGGCGATCTTCCACCTGATGACCCACGCCTTCTTCAAGGCCCTGCTGTTCCTTGCCTCGGGTGCGGTGATCGTTGCCTGCCACCATGAGCAGAACATCTTCAAGATGGGCGGCCTGTGGAAGAAGCTGCCGCTGGCCTATGCCAGCTTCGTGGTCGGTGGCGCCGCCCTGGCCGCCCTGCCGATCCTGACCGTGGGCTTCTACTCCAAGGACGAGATCCTCTGGGAAGCCTTCGCCAGCGGCAACAGCGGCCTGCTGTACGCCGGCCTGGTCGGCGCGTTCATGACCTCGCTGTACACCTTCCGCCTGATCTTCATCGCCTTCCACGGCGAAGCCAAGACCGAAGCCCACGCCGGCCACGGCATCAGCCACTGGCTGCCGCTGGGCGTGCTGATCGTGCTGTCGACCTTCGTCGGCGCCTGGATCCACCCGCCACTGGCAGGCGTGTTGCCTGAAAGCGCCGGCCACGCCGGTGGCGAAGCCAAGCACTCGCTGGAAATCGCCTCGGGCGCCATCGCCATCGCCGGTATCCTGCTGTCGGCCCTGCTGTTCCTGGGCAAGCGTCGCCTGGTCACCGCGATCGCCAACAGTGGTATCGGTCGCGTCCTGTCGGCCTGGTGGTTCGCCGCCTGGGGCTTCGACTGGATCTACGACAAGCTCTTCGTCAAACCTTACCTGCTGATCAGCCACATCCTGCGCAAGGATCCGGTTGACCGCAGCATCGGCCTCATTCCTCGCCTGGCTCGCGGCGGTCACGTCGCCATGAGCAAGACCGAGACCGGCCAGCTGCGCTGGTACACCGCTTCGATCGCCGTCGGTGCCGTACTGGTACTCGGTGCCGTGGTAGTGGCCGCGGTATGACCATGAATCTTGCGACTTTGCCAAAGGAAACCAACCCGTCATGATTTTGCCTTGGCTGATCCTGATCCCCTTCATCGGCGGCTTCCTGTGCTGGCTGGGTGAGCGCTTCGGCTCCACCCTGCCGCGCTGGATCGCGCTGCTGACCATGTCCCTGCTGCTCGGCATCGGCCTGTGGCTGTGGGCGAACGGCAACTACACCCTGGCCCCGGCGCCAGGCGCCGAACCGGCCTGGGCCCTCGAATACAAGGTCGAGTGGATCAAGCGCTTCGGCATCAGCATCCACCTGGCCCTCGACGGCCTGTCGCTGCTGATGATCCTGCTTACCGGCCTGCTCGGCGTGCTGTCGGTGCTGTGCTCGTGGAAAGAGATCCAGCGCCACGTCGGCTTCTTCCACCTCAACCTGATGTGGATCCTCGGCGGCGTGGTCGGTGTGTTCCTGGCGCTCGACCTGTTCCTGTTCTTCTTCTTCTGGGAAATGATGCTGGTGCCGATGTACTTCCTCATCGCGCTCTGGGGTCACAGCTCGGCCGATGGCAAGAAGACGCGGATCTACGCGGCGACCAAGTTCTTCATCTTCACCCAGGCCAGCGGACTGATCATGCTGGTGGCGATCCTCGGCCTGGTGCTGGTCAACTACAACAGCACCGGCGTGATCACCTTCAACTACAGCGACCTGCTCAAGGCCGAGCTGCCGGCTGGCATCGAGTACATCCTGATGCTGGGCTTCTTCATCGCCTTCGCGGTGAAGCTGCCGGTGGTGCCGTTCCACTCCTGGCTGCCTGACGCCCACGCCCAGGCGCCGACCGCCGGTTCCGTGGACCTGGCCGGTATCCTGCTGAAGACCGCGGCCTACGGCCTGCTGCGCTTCGCCCTGCCGCTGTTCCCGAACGCCTCGGCCGAGTTCGCGCCGATCGCCATGACCCTGGGCCTGATCGGTATCTTCTACGGTGCCTTCCTGGCCTTCGCGCAAACCGACATCAAGCGCCTGATCGCCTTCTCCAGCGTCTCGCACATGGGCTTCGTGCTGATCGGCATCTACTCCGGCAGCCAGCAAGCCCTGCAAGGCGCGGTGATCCAGATGCTGGCCCACGGCCTGTCGGCCGCCGCGCTGTTCATCCTGTCCGGCCAGCTGTACGAGCGCCTGCACACCCGTGACATGCGCCAGATGGGTGGCCTGTGGCACCGCATCGCGTATCTGCCGGCCATCAGCCTGTTCTTCGCCGCCGCCTCGCTGGGCCTGCCAGGCACCGGCAACTTCGTCGGCGAGTTCCTGATCCTGATCGGCAGCTTCGCCCACGTCCCATGGATCACCGTGATCGCCACTACCGGCCTGGTGTTCGGCTCGGTGTACTCGCTGATCATGATCCACCGCGCCTACTTCGGCCCGGCCAAGGCCGACACCGTGCTGGCCGGCATGGACAGTCGCGAGCTGATCATGGTGCTGGGCCTGGCTGGCCTCTTGATCCTGCTGGGCGTGTATCCGCAGCCGTTCCTCGACACCTCTGCCGCCACCATGAGCGGTGTGCAGCAGTGGCTCGGTTCCGCTTTCACTCAACTCGCTTCGGCCCGGTAAGAGCGCTATGGAATTCACCACTCAACACTTCATCGCATTGGCGCCGATGCTGATCACCACCATCACCACGGTGGTGGTGATGCTGGCGATCGCCTGGAAGCGCAATCACTCGCAGACTTTCCTGCTGTCCACCGTGGGCCTGAACCTGGCCCTGCTGTCGATCCTGCCGGCACTCAAGGTTGCACCGCTGGCGGTCACTACGCTGGTGACCATCGACAAGTTCGCCTGCCTGTACATGGCGATCATCCTGGTGGCCACCCTGGCCTGCGTCACCCTCGCCCACGCCTACCTCGGCGAAGGCTCCAAAGGCTTCCCGGGCAACCGTGAAGAGCTGTACCTGCTGCTGCTGATGTCGGCACTGGGTGGCCTGGTGCTGGTCAGCGCCAACCACCTGGCCGGCCTGTTCATCGGCCTGGAGCTGCTGTCGGTGCCGGTCTACGGCCTGGTGGCGTATGCGTTCTTCAACAAGCGCTCGCTGGAAGCCGGCATCAAGTACATGGTGCTGTCGGCCGCCGGTTCCGCCTTCCTGCTGTTCGGCATGGCGCTGCTGTATGCCGACGCCGGCGCCCTGACCTTCGACCAGCTGGGCAAGGCTCTGGCCGCCACCAGCATGCCGAGCCTGCTGGCGCAGCTGGGCCTGGGCATGATGCTGGTGGGCCTGGCCTTCAAGCTGTCGCTGGTACCGTTCCACCTGTGGACCCCGGACGTGTACGAAGGCGCCCCGGCACCGGTGGCCGCGTTCCTGGCCACCGCCAGCAAGGTCGCGGTATTCGCCGTGGTCGTGCGGTTGTTCATGCTCTCCCCTGCCGCCAGCAGCGGCGTGCTGAGCACCGTGCTGGCAGTCATCGCCGTGGCGTCGATCATCATCGGCAACCTGCTGGCGCTGACCCAGAGCAACCTCAAGCGCCTGCTGGGTTACTCGTCCATCGCCCACTTCGGCTACCTGGTCATTGCCCTGGTCGCCAGCAAGGGCCTGGCCCTGGAAGCCATGGGCGTGTACCTGGTCACCTACGTGATCACCAGCCTCGGCGCCTTCGGCGTGATCACCCTGATGTCCTCGCCATACGCCGGCCGTGACGCCGACGCCCTGTACGAGTACCGCGGCCTGTTCTGGCGCCGTCCGTACCTGACCGCGGTACTGACCGTGATGATGCTGTCGCTGGCCGGTATCCCGCTGACCGCAGGCTTCATCGGCAAGTTCTACATCATCGCCACCGGCGTCGAGTCGCACCTGTGGTGGCTGGTCGGCGCCCTGGTGATCGGCAGCGCCATCGGCGTGTACTACTACCTGCGTGTCATGGTCACCCTGTACCTGGTCGAGCCGAACCTGCGTCGCCACGACGCCCCGCTGAAGTGGGAACAGCGCACCGGCGGCGTGATGCTGCTGGCCATCGCGATCCTTGCCTTCGTGCTGGGCGTGTACCCGCAGCCGTTGCTGGAGATGGTGCAGCAGGCTGGATTGCAACTGATCGGCTGATCGGCTGCCAGCAACACAAGACACCCCGCCTCGGCGGGGTGTTCTTTTTTGGGGTTGCTTTGCGGCCCTTTCGCCGGCAAGCCGGCTCCCACAGAACAACAGCGATCCCTGTGGGAGCCGGCTTGCCGGCGAAAGGGCTGCTACGCAGCCCCATGGCTATTACAGATCGACCACTGTGCTTCGTCTGCCCTTTGCAGCGTCAGACTCCCGCACCCGATCTGGAACCCCGTCCCCATGCGCCCCACCCTGCCCTACTCCCTGCTGGCCCTGTTCGTCGCCGGCACCGCCCAGGCCGCCAACCGCGTCGAACTCGACCAGGTGCTGATCCAGGACCATCAACAGTCCGAACTGGAAGCCGCCGCCGATCACCTGCGTGAAATCCCCGGCGCCAGCAACCTGGTGGACATGGACAAGGTTGGCCAGGGCCGGGTGGCGACCAATCAGGATGTGCTGGCCTACCAGCCGGGGGTGTTCGCCCAGTCGGCGGGCAACGACGGCATCAAGCTGTCGATCCGTGGTTCGGGCATCAACCGCGCGCCGGGTGCCCACGGCTCGGGCGTCTACACGATGTTCGACGGCCTGCCGCTGACAGGTCCCGGCGGCACGCCCTATGAGCTGTTCGAACCGCTGTGGCTGAGCCGCGCCGAAGTGCTGCGCGGTGCCAACGGCTTCGACCAAGGCTCGCTGGCGCTGGGCGGCGCGATCAACTACGTGACCCACACCGGCTACGATGCCGCGCCCTTGCAGGTGCGCTACGAAGTCGGCAGCCGTGGCTACCAGCGCCGGCACATCAGCTCCGGGCAGGTGCTGGGCAACCTCGACTATTACGTAGCGCTTACCGACGCCGAGTACGACGGCTTCCAGCGGCACAGCAGCGGCAGCGCCAAGGGCATCGCCGCCAACGTCGGCTACCGCTTCAATCCGAACCTGGAGACGCGCTTCTACCTGCGCTACCGCGAGACCGAGAACGACCTGGCCGGGCGCCTGACCAAGGACCAGATCAAGCACGATCCACGCGCGGCAAACCCGGCCTACCTGGCCCGCGATGACAGCCGCCCGCAACCGGGCAGCACCTGGGTCGGCAACAAGACCACCTTCTTCCTGGATGACGACTCGCGCCTGGAGGCGGGGCTGGTCTATCACGACTATCCCATGGACCTGCGCGAAGGCCCGATGCGCCTGAAGGTCGCCTACACCGATGTCAGCGGCACGCTGAACTACCTGCGGCGTGACACCCTGTTCGGCCATGAGAGCAAGACCACCCTGGGCTGGCGCACCACCAAGCACCTGCCCAACAGCGGCGCCTCGCAGTTCGCCCGCCCCGGCGGCGACAATTTCGGGGCCCGCACCCGCGACTTCAGCTACCAGGGCTCGGACACTGTGTTGCATGCAGGCAACGATCTGGAGCTGATTCCGAACCTGTGGCTGACCACGGGCCTGGCGATGATCTACACCCGCCGTGAAAGCGACGTCACCTATCCAAGCAGTGGCGGCAAAGTCAGCCAACATGACTGGGATTATGCGCCACGCCTGGGCCTGCGCTACGACATCCGCCCGGACCTGCAGGTCTACGGCAACCTCAGCCGCTCGGTGGAGCCGCCGCACCCGTGGTCGCTGGTCTGGAGTGCACCGGTAAACAACCAGCCGATGAAGATGCAGAACCAGACCGCCACCACCCTGGAACTGGGCGCCCGCGGTGATTCCGCGCTGGGGCGCTGGGACCTGGCCTGGTACTACGCCCAGGTACGTCATGAACTGCTGAACGTGGAAGTCGTGCAAGGCTTGCCGTTCAAAGAGTTCAACGCCAGCCCCACCGTGCACCAAGGCATCGAAGCCGGCCTGGACAGCCTCCTCTGGGAACAACCCGGCACCGGCAAGCTGAGCCTGCGCCAGGCCTACACCTTCAGCGACTTTCACTACCGCGACGACGACAAGTTCGGCGACAACCGCCTGCCCGGCATCCCCATGCACTACTACCAGGCAGAACTGCGCTACGACTGGCCGAGTGGTTTCTACGCCGGAGTCAACACGCAGATGGCGTCCAAGGTGCAGGTGGACTACGCCAACAGCTACCATGCCGACGCCTACGCACTGCTCGGCGCACGCCTGGGCTGGGATTCGCCCAAGCGCGACTGGCAGACCTGGCTGGACCTGCGCAACCTGACCAACAAACGTTATGCGGCGACCGTGACGCCGGGGTACAACGATGCCGGGCAGGACATCGCCCGCTCGACGCCGGGGGAAGGGTTCGGGGTTTATACCGGGGTTTCGTACAGTTTCCGGTGACCCCGGGGGGCGCCTTGCGCCCCATTCAAGACGGCAACTGCACCTGCGGCTTGGTCGAGGCAAAGATCGCCCAGCTGGAAATGAACAGCGCCGCGATCAACGGCCCGATCACAAACCCGTTGAGCCCGAACACCGCCAACCCGCCCAGGGTCGAAACCAATACCAGGTAATCTGGCATGCGCGTGTCCTTGCCCACCAGGATCGGCCGCAACAGGTTGTCCACCAGGCCGATCACCAGCACCCCGAACGCCGTCAGCACGATCCCCTTCCACAGCGCCCCGACCAGCAGGAAGTACACCGCTACCGGCGCCCAGACGATCCCCGCGCCCACCGCCGGCAGCAACGACAGGAACGCCATCAGCACCGCCCACACCAGCGCACTGGGGATATCCAGTATCCAGAAGATCAAGCCACCCAGCGCGCCCTGGGTGATCGCCACCAGCAGGTTGCCCTTGACCGTGGCCCGCACCACTCGCTTGAACTTCAGCTGCAGGCGGCGTTTCTGCTGCTCGGGCAGTGGCACCGCCTGGCGCACCTTGCGCGCCAGCTCCGCCCCCTCGCGCAGGAAGAAGAACAGCAGGTACAGCATGATGCCGAAGCTCACCAGGAACTCGAAGGTGCCCTGACCGAAGCTGAACGCCTGGCCGGCGAGGAACTGGCTGCCTTGGGTCGCCCACTTGGTGATCTTGTCGCGCAGGCCATCGAGGTTGCCCATGCCCATGCGGTCGAGGAAATGCTGGGCATAGGCCGGCAACATGTCCTTGCCCCGTTCGATATAGCCGGCGATATCCAGCTGGCCACTCTCGATGCGCTGGTACAACGCTGCCCCCTCCTGCACCAGCAGGGCGCTGATGATGATCACCGGCAGCACCGCCACCAGCAGGCAGGTGGCCAGGGCCGCCGCCGTGGCCAGGTTGCGGCGCCCGCCACAGCGCAGCAACAGGTGGCGTTGCAGCGGTGCGAAGAGGATGCCGAGGATCACCGCCCAGAAGATCGCGCCGGAATACGGCAACATGATCCAGATGAAGGCGATGGTCACCAGGGCCAACAACACGGTCAGGGCTTTGTTCTGCAGTACGGTTTCGTTCATCGGCGTTCCTCGAGGGCTCAACCATTTAGTGCACTGCGCATCGGTAAAAGTGCCGTTGATCCAGATCAATACCTGCACGGCGCCGCCGCCTTAGCATCCGCGCCTTTTGCCCGGTGCGCACCATGACCTCTCTCGCCACGCCCGAACTGCTCGCCCCCGCCGGCACCCTCAAGACCATGCGCTACGCCTTCGCCTATGGCGCCGACGCGGTCTATGCCGGCCAGCCGCGCTACAGCCTGCGGGTGCGCAACAACGAGTTCGATCACGCCAACCTGGCCCTCGGCATCCAGGAAGCCCAGGCCCAGGGCAAGCGCTTCTACGTAGTGGTCAACATCGCCCCGCACAACGCCAAGCTCAAGACCTTCCTCAAGGACCTGGCGCCGGTGATCGAGATGGGCCCGGATGCGCTGATCATGTCCGACCCTGGGCTGATCATGCTGGTTCGCCAGCACTTCCCACAGATGCCCATCCACCTCTCGGTACAGGCCAACACGGTCAACTGGGCCAGCGTGAAGTTCTGGCAGGGCATGGGCCTGACCCGGGTGATCCTGTCGCGGGAGCTATCGCTGGAAGAGATCGAGGAGATCCGCCAGCAAGTGCCGGAGATGGAGCTGGAGGTGTTCGTGCATGGCGCACTGTGCATGGCTTACTCAGGTCGCTGCCTGCTGTCGGGCTACCTGAACAAGCGCGATGCCAACCAGGGCACCTGCACCAATGCCTGCCGCTGGAAATATGAGGCGACTCCGGCCACCGAGAACGCCACCGGCGACATCGTCCGCGAATTCGAACCCACGCTGGGCATCGGCACGCCCACCGACCAGGTGTTCCTGTTGCAGGAGTCCAACCGCCCGGGCGAAGAAATGCCGGCATTCGAGGACGAGCACGGCACCTACATCATGAACGCCAAGGACCTGCGCGCCATCCAGCACGTCGAGCGCCTGGCACATATGGGCGTGCATTCGCTGAAGATCGAAGGCCGTACCAAATCGCACTTCTACTGCGCCCGCGCCGTGCAGTCCTACCGCCAGGCCATCGACGACGCGGCGGCCGGGCGGCCATTCGACCGCGGTTTGATGGTCAACCTCGAATCACTCGCCCAGCGCGGCTACACCGAAGGTTTCCTGCGCCGCCACGTGCACGACGAGTACCAGAACTACCACCGCGGCAACTCGGTGTCCGAGCGCCAGCAATTCGTCGGCGAGCTGACCGGGGTGCGCGTGGACGGCCTGGCCGAAGTGAAGGTGAAGAACCGTTTCGCCGTGGGCGACCATCTGGAACTGATGACTCCGCGCGGCAACTACCACTTCGACCTGCACCGCCTGTGCGACCGTCAGCAGCAGGCCATCGAGGTGGCGCCGGGCGATGGCCATGTGGTCTACCTGCCTATCCCCGAGCAGGTGTCCCTGGAGTTCGGCCTGCTGATGCGCGACCTGGAAGGCGCCGAGGCCGCTGCCTGACAAATCTGTAATCCGCGCCTCAGGTGGCTGACAGGCGCTGGCGGCAAGGATGGTGGCAATTTCGTAGCGAGAGCACGCCATGCCACCGACTCCAACCCGCCGCACCTTCGTCAAGGGCCTGGGCGCCGCCACCGCCCTGGCCGGCCTTGGTCTGTGGCGCCCGCTGGCCCAGGCAGCAGAGGGGCGCTTGCCGCTGCACGACCTGAGTGGCCAGCAGTTCGAGCTGTTCATCGGCCAGACCCCGGTCAACATCACCGGCCGCCCGCGCACCGCGCAGACCATCAACGCCAGCCTGCCCGGCCCGCAGCTG
Source organism: Pseudomonas sp. CCOS 191 (assembly GCF_001007005.1). NCBI lineage: Bacteria > Pseudomonadati > Pseudomonadota > Gammaproteobacteria > Pseudomonadales > Pseudomonadaceae > Pseudomonas > Pseudomonas sp. CCOS 191. Next base: position 2,139,459 of record NZ_LN847264.1, on the reverse strand, counting down.
CGCTGGCGCGAGGGCGACACGGTGACCCTGCGCGTGCGCAACCGCCTGGACCAGCCCACCTCGATCCACTGGCACGGCATCATCCTGCCGGCCAACATGGACGGCGTGCCGGGCCTTAGCTTCGCCGGCATCGAACCGGGGGGCGACTACCTCTACCAGTTCACCCTGCGCCAGAGCGGCACCTACTGGTACCACAGCCACTCCGGCTTGCAGGAGCAGGCCGGTGTGTACGGCGCCATCGTCATCGAACCCCGTGAACCTGAACCGCATAACTACCAGCGCGACCATGTGCTGCTATTCAGTGACTGGTCGGACCAGGCGCCGGAATCGCTGATGGCCACGCTGAAGAAGCAGTCCGACGCCTTCAACTACCACAAGCGCACGGTGGGTGACTTCATCGACGATGTCGCCGAAAGCGGCTGGCGCAACACCCTCGACAACCGCTGGGCCTGGGCGAAGATGCGCATGAGCCCCACCGACCTCGCCGACATCAGCGCCGCCGGCTACACCTACCTGCTCAATGGCCAGCCACCGGACGGCAACTTCACCTGCCTGTTCCAGCCCGGCGAGACCGTGCGCCTGCGCCTGATCAACGCCTCGGCGATGACCTATTTCGACTTCCGCATTCCCGGCCTGAAACTCACGGTGATCGCCGCCGACGGCCTGCCGGTAACCCCGGTGACCGTGGACGAACTACGCATCGCCGTGGCCGAAACCTATGACGTGCTGGTCACCGTGGGCGACCTGCCCGCCTACACCCTGTTCGCCCAGAGCATGGACCGCACCGGCTTCGCCCGTGGCACCCTGGCCCGCACCGCTGGATTGCAAGCGCCAGTACCCGAGCCGGATCCACGCCCGGTGCTGAGCATGGACGACATGGGGCATGGCGGCATGGGCGAGATGGACCATTCGAACATGCCGGCGATGGACCACGGCGGCATGGCGGGCATGGACCACTCGGCCATGGCCATGATGCAACGCCATCCAGCCAGCGAAACCGACAACCCGCTGGTGGACATGCAGACCATGGCCCCCCGCGCCAACCTCGCCGATCCCGGTATCGGCCTGCGCGACAATGGCCGCCGGGTGCTGACCTACGCCGACCTGCGCAGCCCCTACCCCGACCCGGACGGGCGCGAGCCATCGCGGGACATCGAGCTGCACCTGACCGGGCACATGGAACGCTTCGCCTGGTCGTTCGACGGCATCAAGTTCAGCGATGCCGAGCCGCTGCGTCTGAAGTATGGCGAGCGGGTGCGCATCACCCTGGTCAACGACACCATGATGACCCACCCCATCCACCTGCATGGCATGTGGAGCGACCTGGAAGATGAACAAGGGCGCTTTCTGGTACGCAAGCACACCCTCGACATCCCTCCCGGCAGCCGGCGCAGCTACCGTGTGACCGCCGACGCCCTGGGCCGCTGGGCCTACCACTGCCACCTGCTCTACCACATGGAGACCGGCATGTTCCGCGAGGTACGGGTCGATGAATGAGAACCGCAACCGCAGCATCGTCACCAGTGTCGCGCTGCTGGCCTTGCTGGCCAGTGAACGGGCCCTGGCCGCGGGCATGGACCACATGAACCATGGCGCCATGCCAATGGATCACGGCCAGATGAACCATGGCAGCATGCCCATGGACCACAGCCTGATGAACCACGCGGCGACGCCCCCCGACCAACCACGCCCCCCCCTGCCGGTAGTCACCGACGCCGATCGCCGCGCCGCCTTCCCGCCGCTGCCGGGGCATCAGGTGCATGACCGGGCAACCAACTGGGCAGTGATCGTCGACCAGCTGGAGTACCAGAACTTCGAAAACAGTAGCGCCCTGAACTGGAACGCGACCGCCTGGGTCGGCGGCGATATCGACCGCCTGTGGCTGCGCACCGAGGGTGAACGCGAACAGGGCAAGACCCACAAGGCCGAGCTGCAGGCCCTCTGGGGCCATGCCATCAGCCCCTGGTGGGAGCTGGTCGGCGGTGTGCGCCAGGACTTCCAGCCCGCCAGCGGCCAGGCCTGGGCCGCCTTCGGCATCCAGGGCACGCCGCTCTACGGCCTGGAGCTGGAAGCCACCGCCTACGCCGGCGAGCGGCAGCAGACCGCGCTGCGCCTGGAGGCCGGTTACGCTATGCTGCTGACCAATCGATGGATCCTCGAGCCGACCGTCGAAGCCAACTTCTTCGGGCGTAACGACGCCGGGCGCGAACAAGGCGCGGGGCTTGCAGAAAGCGAGGTTGGCCTGCGCCTGCGCTACGAGATCACCCGGGCGTTCGCGCCCTATGTCGGGGTCAGCTTCAACCGCCTGCACGGCAACCGCGCCGAGCAGGCCCGAGAGAATGACGAGGACAGCGGCCAGACCCGGTTGGTGGCCGGGGTCCGCCTGCGTTTCTAAAGTTTGACGCCGGTCCTTTATGAGCTGCCAGAGTACCTGTAGGAGCGGCTTTAGCCGCGATGGAGGCACCGCGGTGTGTGGCACCCGCTTTGCGGGTGATCGCGGCTAAAGCCGCTCCTACAGAGTCGGCGCTGATCAACCAGATATGTTTAGTTTCACAGGAGCTCCACCATGCTGCGCAAACACCTGCTCACTCTCGGCCTGCTGGCCATCACCGGCCTGGCCCAGGCCGCCGAGACCATCGACGTCTACCGCGACCCCAACTGCGGTTGCTGCAAGGAATGGATCAAGCACCTGAGCGACAACGGCTTCACCGTCAACGATCACGTCGAGCCGAACATGAGCGCGGTCAAGCAGCGCCTGGGCGTGGCGCCACGCCTGGCCTCGTGCCACACCGGGGTAATCAACGGCAAGTTCGTCGAAGGCCATGTGCCAGCCGAGCAGGTACGCCTGCTGGCCAACCGCGCCGACCTCAAGGGCCTGGCCGTGCCCGGCATGCCCATGGGCTCGCCGGGCATGGAAATGGGTGACCACAAGGACGCCTATCAGGTCATCGGCGTGACCCAGGACGACCGGGACACCGTGGTCGCCAACTACTGATGCTCAGCCTCTGGGCGCTGTTCCTCAGCGCCTTCGGCGCCGCGACCCTGCTGCCACTGCAATCGGAGGCGGTGCTGGTCGGGCTGCTGCTGCGCGACCCGCAAGCCTGGGCCACCCTGCTGCTGATCGCCACGCTCGGCAATGTGCTGGGGTCCATCGTCAACTGGCTGCTGGGCCGGGCCATCGAGCACCTGCGCGACAAGCGCTGGTTCCCGTTCAGCGCCCGCCAGCTGGAGCGCGCCCAGCAGCGCTACCAGCGCTGGGGGCAATGGTCGTTGCTGCTGAGCTGGATGCCGGTAGTCGGTGACCCGCTGACCCTGATCGCCGGGATCATGCGCGAACCCTTCTGGCGCTTCGTGCTGCTGGTCACCTTGGCCAAGGGTGGGCGCTACATCGTGGTGGCGATGATCACCCTGAGATGGTTTCACACCGGGTGAACTGAAGAATTCGAAGAACTGGCCGGGGCTCGAAACCCCGACCAGCATCACGCTCAAGCCGCGTGGGCGGCCTGCATGCCAAGCAGACGTCCTGCCAGATCCAATTTCTTCTGCAACGTGTCCACGAACGAGAGTGCGGAGTGAGCCTGCAACAGATTGGCTTCCTCCTTGCGTTCCCCGAAGAGGTCACCGTAGCTGCGGGTCTGTCCTACTGCCGTGTGGTCGAGCACCATCGAGGCGATTGACTTCTCGACGGTGCTGCCATGATCGGCAAGCTGCTCCAGTTGCTGGAACGCCTGCGCGAGTGGGCTCTCCGGTCTCTGCAACGAGTTCATCGTCGCATAGAAGTCATTGCGTGTCGGCAAAGCGACCTCATCGTCGATCTTGGTAAATTCGACCTTCACTGCCTTCAACAACGTGACCGGATCAGGCTGGTCAATGGCCGTCGTATCGAAATTCGCTTCAGGTAGCACGGCCTCCTCGGCGCCTGTTCCGCCCAACGTATCAGTAATCACCGAAGGCACTTCGAAGCTTGCGTCGGACACGTCATGTGCCATCACGGCGTCGGACTTCAGGGCAAACAACGCGACGAACTCAGCGTCGATATCCTTTACATACGCCACTACCGCGTCAGGCCCCACCTGCCCGGGATCCGGAAACTCGGCAAATTTCGTTGCCAGGAAGATCACTGCATCGAGCAACTTGGTGGCAGCCGCCGTGTCGTTCTGCATCAGTGCGATATGCTCTGGATACTGGGCTGTCTTCAAAGAAAAACCACCGACAATATCAACCTCGTTTATCGTCGTATCGACCTTGAGCGCAGGTACAAGCTCGCCCAACTTGACGACATTCGACAACAGGCAGTTGGCGTTACGCATGATGTTGCTACCCGTGAGCTGTTCCGCATAGCTGGCCATGAACTGCTCGGTAGACATAGGTTCCCGCTTTGCCAGTATTCCGTTGGCCTGCGACCGCATGACATCTGGCAGCCCCTTGGCCATCTGCTCGTTCAACGTGAGTAGCGCGTCCGACGGCGAAGCCGCAGCCTGCGTACCTCCGGTTGCGGCACCAAAACGAAAGCCGAAGAACTCGCCGATCGCGATGAACAAGCGCATCAGGATGCCATGTTTCTGCGGCTCCTCGTGACGGGCGAGGCGCTGCGCGGACTCCGTGGTCTTGACCTGTGTGCAGTCACTGCACTCGTTGAGTGGATTCAGGTCGGCAGCAAATACCCAACCTGTGGAAACTGTGGAAGCCGATTCAATCACTCTGCAAACCTCTATCAAAATACTGGTAAAAAGGACCGCGTCCTCAGTCGATATGCATGCTTCTCATCGCGCTCAAGCCATGACACCTGCAGCCCTGAACCCCTGGTTGTCGTTACGCAGGATCTCCTGGATGAGCTGACGCACCTGGTCGATCACTTTTGCCAGGTCATCGGTGTAGCGCTGGAACAGTTCCTTTTGGTTGCCGGCAACTGTTGCTTCAAGCTCCTGTTCCTTGGCCCACACGTCCTGCAGCGACTTGATGGCATGGGCGATGCCAGTACCGAACGCAGCCCCGCTTTGCGCCACACCATTGAGCGTTTGCAGGGTACTGTTACGGGTATTGATGCCGGTCTGCAGGTGCGTGATCTCGATACGATTCAAGTCGATCTGCTTCTGCGCCGCCACAGTCAGATCGCCAGGCTGACCATACGTGGCGGCATGACTGGCTTGTTCCAGGCCCTTGATCGTGCGCGCGTCCCCCAGGCTCCGGAGCATGCCAGTGGTGCCACTGGCCAATGTGAACATGCCCAACGCTCCACTGACGGCTGCCGAGGCGAACAGCGCGTTACTGGCGGTTCTCATCCAGCCGATCTGCTCCCTGCTGGCCTGCACGCTGACCTCAGCCTGGGTTCTGCGCCCTTGCGCGTTACCGTCGCGCACCTGCATGGCAGCGCGGAGAATGGCCAGCAGGCTCTGAAGATCCTGACTGCAGGGCGTCGCCTGTGGCGCATCCAGGCCGACCTGCCCTGCCCGCTCGCCGGTCATCGCTTGCGCTGCCGGACTGGGCATGGCCAGCATCGCCCACAAGGGCTTCACGGCATTCTGTCCCTCGATGAGCGATGACGGGGAGTCCAGGGCGGGCAAATGATCGATGTTGGTAATAGACAGGCTCATGATTGCTCCTTGATCAAGCGATGACGTTTCGACAGGCGATATCCGCGCAGGCTTTGTGGCGTGCGCTCAGCATTTCCAACAGTTGCTCGAAGCGTTGCTGCTTCTTTGCGAGTAATTGTTCAAGTTCCTTGGCCAGTTGCTCGAGATAGCCGTGGCCCTGCTCCAGCACCAGGCGCATTTCGGCCAGTTGCGCCTCGCTGCGCAGCGCCAGCCCTTGCATGACCGAACTGGCCGCCTCACCCGCGCCCGACAGCGTGGCGGTCGCCATGCTGGCACCGGTCAAGGTCATCTGCAGCTTGGCCTGGGTGCCCGCGCTGGCAACCGAAGAGCTCCCGCTGGAGGCCACGCTCTGGATCTTCTGGCCCAGCGAAAGGGCAACCTGTGCAGCCTTGCCACTCACCTTGCCGGCCAGTTTGGCCGCGACCACTGCAAGGCTGCCGCCACAGGTCAGCACCACCGAGGCAACAGCCAGGGCGACTTCCACCACCATCAGCGCAGGCCCGAGGTACTTCATCACTTCTTTTGAGATATGCCCGTCCTCGGCCGCCTGGTTCAACGACATGGACACTACCCCCATGACGCCACCGGCGATCATCAGGGCGCCCACCACGGCGCCCAGACCCGTCGCAACCATCACCGTGCCGACCACGATGGACACGATGGCCGCTGCCCAGCCGAAGACCTTGGCAAACACGCTCGCCGTGCCGGCGTCCTGGTGGCGCTGGGTCACCTCTGCCATTTTCTGCGCGTTGAGCGCCATCTGCTGGCGGTTCTGTTCGGTCATCTGCCGAACCTGCTGCAGGTTGAGTTCGGTCTGGCGGGTGCCCAACCGGCTCAGCAGTTCAGTGAGGCGGATATCCAGTTCGGCATCGGAGATCTCTCCGGCGAGCTGCCCGAGTATCAATGCCCCGACATCGGGCACCGTGGCCAGTACCGGTTGCATGAGTCGCCCAGGATCGATGCTTGCATCGAGCAGGCCCTCAAGGTCACGCCCTGTTGCCAAGGAGCCCTGAATCAGCGGAGGGTCCAATTCGACACTGCGCTCAGGCCGGGATGGCGTGACCATCGAGGCCATCCCGGTATCACCTGGCAAACGGATGGCGGCTCCCGTCAATGGCGTTTCCATCTCGCTTGCAGGGGGGATCGCCTGCGGTTCAGCGATAAGATGTTCAGTGCGCATGGCTTGCAGACTCCTTCTGTGGCAACGCTTCAAGCAGCGCCTGTGCCCTTTTCGCCAATCCGCCTTGTTCACCGTTCTCAGCCAAAGCCTGCGCGTGTTCGTAGCCGCTGCGGGCCGATACCAAGTCGCCCAGGTGCTGTTGGCATTCAGCGGCATGCAAGCAAAAGCGCGGGTCCTGCGGCGCGAGCATTGCGCCGTAGGCGTAGGCTGGCAACGCCTCCTGATAACGCTCCAACCCCTGGTAGCTGGCTGCCGCCCCGAGAAATGCCCGGGCGTCGTAGTGGTCGAGCGCCGCCAGCCCCTTGAACATCGTCAAGGCATCCTCCAACCGCCCCGCCTGGTAGAAGCCGAATGCCTGGGCATAGAGCGTTTCAAGCTGTGCCGCGCCAACCCCGCGCAACATGGCGAACGTGCCGCCCTCGGCGAAGAAGCTTTCAATCGCCTCGACCTTGATGGCATCGGCGCCTGTCTGTAGTGCTGCAGTCATCAATCACCTCAGTTCTGCATAATCTTCGACAGCATCGAGAACCACGTCTCGACGAACTTCATCATCACCTCGGTGGAGGTGGTGTACCGCGCCCCCACGTCATTGAGCAGGGTGGTCTGCTCGGTCACCTTGTCATTGACGATACGAGTGCGATCGCTCAAGGCCTGGGAGAAGTTGGCAAGCGGGTTGTTGTCCTTGTCCCAGGCGTACTTGGCTTTCAGGTCGGTCATCGGTCCGCTGACCTTGTGCAAACGGCGATCACCGTCATTGGACGAAACGTCAGAGGGCGTGCCTTCCAGGAACTGCCGAACAGTCACGGTCGTATCGCCGTACGAAGCAAGCAATCGGCGTTCAGGGCTGGTTTTCCAGGCAGCCTCATCCAGTTCGTACAACTTCCGGTCGAAGAGGTCGAAGCCCAGGTCCTGAAGATCGAATGTGCCCTTGTCTGCCATGACCACGTTGACCTTGGACTGGATCACGCTGAAGATCTTCAGCTCCGCGGTGAGGCTCTTCAGCTGCTCGCTGAGTTCGGTACGCTCGGTTTTCTGCTTGCGCATGCGCAAACCCATCGCCGCCATCACCAACTCGTCCATGCGTAGCCGTTCGCCCAGGTTCACCAACTGCAAGGGTGCGCCCGGCAACCACGCCGCATAGGCTTCCAGCAACTGGATCAGTGCATCGACAGGCTGGTCGGACAGCGGATGCGGTAGCAGGCTGTCGAAGTAGGGCCGGCTCTGCGCCAATCGCGCCTGCCCCTCAGGGCCCAGCAAGGTCTCGATGACCTGCCACCTGTGCTCGCGGCTCAAAGGCAGGCCTCGACCATCCGCGGCCGTGATCGCTTTCTGGTCGAGAAACCGCTCCACCCTGTGAATGTCTACCCCGATCTGCGGGGGCTCCACGCGATCAACAGGAGGCAAAGGAGCTGGGCGATTCAACACGTCGATAGAGCTGCTCATCATCTGTTTCCGGTTGGCTGGGTACCCCGTCTCGAGGCGAGGCTGGCCATGACCAGGCTGAGGTACCGACAGATGAAGTCTATGGAGAAGGTGACGGCCGTTCCGTCAGGCCCGGCCGCGATTTTGTAGTTCAGGGGTACGGTTTCTGACGCCAGAATCGCGTCAGCCAATGCGTCCCAGTGGCTGGATGTTGATCTGCGTGGTGAGCTCCTGGAAGGACAGCACCGGCAGGTCGGAATAAACGCCTTCGACCAGCTTGCGCACATAGCGCCGAATGTCCATGGACACTACCAGCACCGGCCTTGCCTGGGCTTCATGCAGGTTGCCCAGCGCAGCCTTGACCTGGGCAAGAAAGGCATCGCTCTGCGCAGGTTCCAGGGCCAGGTAGCTGCCGGCGCTGGTCTGGCGGATGCCGTTGCGGATCATCTCCTCGACCGCCGGGTCCAAGAGGTAAGCAGGCAGCAGGTTGTGGCCACTGGCGTACTTGTAGCAGATGTAGCGTTTGAGGCTGCTGCGCACATATTCGGCCAGCTGCACCACGTCCTTTTCCTTCTGCCCCCATTCGACCAGGGCCTCGAGGATCGAGCGCATGTTGCGGATCGAGATGCCCTCGCTCACCAGCCGCTGAAAGACCTCGGTGATTCGCTGCAACGGCAGGATCCGCTGTACCTCCTTGACCAGCTCGGCATAGCCCTGCTCCATCTGCTCCAGCAGGTAGCGGGTCTCCTGGATGCCGACGAAATCCCCGGCGTATTCGCACAAGACATGGGACAGGTGCCAGGCGAGCACCTGGTCGACCGCCAGGAAGGCACAGCCGGCACGCTCCAGGCGGTCACGCTGGGTCTGCTCCGCCCAAAGGCTCGTACGCCCAGGCAAGAGCGCTTCGCCCTCTACGTAGGGCACGCCGACAAGCTCCAGCTGACTGGTCTTCTCCTGAACCAGAAGACACCCAGGCATCAGCTTGCCTCGCGCCACCGGCACTTCCTGCAACAGGATGCGGTACTCCCCGGGGCCGAGCGCGCTGTTGAAACGCAGGCGGATACCAGGGAACGGCACGCCATGGTCCAGGTAGAGCGCCTGGCGGACCCGCGCCAGTTCATCGTTCAACGAGGCTCCCTCCAGGGCGGCTTGCAACCCGCTGTCCACATCGATGAGCAAGGGCACCGTCAGGGCAAAGGCCTGCGAATCGCCGCCCGCCTTCGCCTTGCCAGCCGGCTTCAGCGCGGGCGCGCCGGCACCATTGGCCAGCAACGCCGGCAGACCGCCGCTGTGCTGCTGGCCTGCCTCTTCGACGCGCCGCTGGCGGATCGCCCACCAGCCTCCGCCGCCGACCAGCAACGCGAGAATGAAGAACGTGACTGTCGGGAAGCCCGGGATCAGCCCGAACAACCCCAGCAAGGCACCACCGATCAGCAGCGCCTTGGGCTGCGCCATGACTTGGCTGCCGATATTCGCCCCCAGGTCATGGGCGCCTTGACCGTCGCGGGTGACGATGATTCCTGCGGTGATGGCGATCAACAACGCCGGCACCTGGCTGACCATGCCATCGCCGACGGTGAGTACCGCGTAAAGCTGCAGCGCATCACCCGCGCTCATGCCCTTCTGCATCACACCAATGGCCAGCCCTGCCAGCAGGTTGACGATGATGATCACCAACCCGGCGATGGCATCACCCTTGACGAACTTCATCGCGCCATCCATGGCACCGAACATCTGGCTGGCCTTCTCCACCTCGCCACGGCGCTCACGGGCCTCGTTGACGTCGATCACCCCGGCGCGCAGGTCGCCGTCGATGCTCATCTGCTTGCCCGGCATGGCGTCGAGGGAAAACCGCGCGCTGACTTCCGCCACCCGCTCGGCGCCCTTGGTGATGACCAGGAACTGCACGATGGTGATGATCAGGAACAGGATGCAGCCCACCACCAGGTTGCCGCCCACCACGAAGTCGCCGAAGGTCTGCACGATCTGCCCGGCATCGGCCTCCAGCAGGATCATCCGCGTGGTACTGATCGACAGCGCCAGGCGAAACAGCGTGGTGACCAGCAGCACCGAGGGGAACACCGAGAAATGCAGCGGCGAGACCACGTACACCGACATCATCAGCAGCACCACGGCGATGGTGATGTTCAGGGCGATCAGCAGGTCCAGCAGCAGGGGCGGCAGCGGCAGGATCATCATGAACACCACCGCCAGCAACATCACGGCCAGCATCAGGTCCTTGCGCGCGCCGATCTGGCCGAGTATCCGGGTCAGCTGCTTCATGGGCGTGCCTTGCGACGCTGGTACTCGGCATAGGAGGCCTGGGCCTGCTCCAGTCGGCCGGCCATTTGCTGCGCCTGGCTCAGGCACAGCCACAAGGCCGGCCGCGACTCGCCCGCCTCACGCAGCGCCAGGCACTGCCGTTCGGCCCCCGCCCAATCGCCCAGCTCCAGCGCCACCACCACGGCGGCCCGACACCCGCCGCGATGCAGGGGATCGGCGCGCAACAGCACCTCCAGCAACACCCGCGCCCGCTCGGGCTTAGCGCATTGCAGATGCAACCAGGCCAACAGCTGCAAGACATCCTGCTGTTCGTTCGACAATTTCATGTGTTCACACCTTGAGCAGGAAGTTAACGCAGCACTCCAGCGTGCGCCGGTCGGCCAGCAGCGCTTGCACCAGTGCCGCCGCCTCTGGGTCCCCGGGAGTCTGCGACGCAAGCAGCTGCTCCACCAACGAGCCCAGCGCACGGGTGAAGCTTTGCGGGTCGTACAGGCTGCGCAATTCATGCTCGGGCCTGGCGTAGGCCAGCCGCAGGCGTGCCGCCTGATGCTGCGGGTACAGCTCACGCAAGTGCGCCTGCCCCGGCCCAGGCAAAGCCTCGCACCCCGGCGGGGCAAGCGCCGCGTCGGCTGGCGCCCACGGCAGCCAGAAATCATGCACCTGCCCGGCCGGCTCGATGACGCTCATGCCGCCAACACCTCGGTGCGTACCCGAGTCAGCAAGCGATACGCCCGATGCAAGGCCTGCTCGGTCACCCCCTGTTCGTCGAGGCCTGCCAGCAGCACCAGACGATCGTCGGCAAGCAGCCCACAGCGCAGCAGGCAACCGCAGGCCTGGTGTTCGTACACCTGCCTGAGCGCACACTGCATGGCGCGCTCGAACATCGCCCCGTGCACGGAAAATTCCAGCCACAATGTCAACTGCCCCGCTAGCCGCTCGAGCTGCAGAACGTCGGCATCTGGCAGCTCCAGGCGCAGCAACGGTTCCTGCGGGTGTGCGGGCGCCACACCCAGATCGCGACAGAACCGGGCAACGGCTGCCGTGCAAAAGTCCATGCTCATGCCTCCCGCGCGCCGCACAGCAACGCCTCCTCATCGTCGACGGCCTGGTCCATGGCCAACTGCCAGATCGCCAACAGATGCTCGCGTTGCGCCTCGTCGCTGAAGACTTGCACGGGCAGCAGACGGAAGATCCGCTGCAACTCCCGCAGGCACTGGATACGCTGCACCTGCGGGCCAAGCGGCAACGCCGCGAGCAGGCACTGGATGTCCTGCACCGTCGCCCAGCGTTTGTCGATCAACGCCAGCAGGTCGCCGACCAGGTCAGAAGGTCCGTACGCCACTGGGCTCTCCGGCAAGCTGGCGGAACAGCGCGACAGTGTCGCCTTCCAGTTTCTTGAGCGCCTGCACCAGCTTCATGTCGCTGATGACCTGTTGCAGCCGGTTGCTGTCCAGGCTCGAGGACGGCCCATTGATATGGCTGGCCAGGCCGTTGAGCATGAACTGCGCGATATCACCGATGGCGGCATCGCCAAAGCGCGCCCGCAGCTCATCCCGGGCATGCCTGAGCCCGCGATAGTCGCACAGGAAATCGCAGTACACGCCACGCAGCGCCGCCACTTCGGCCACCCCCTGCGCCTGCGTCGCCTGGGCCAAAGGACCGATCTCGATGCCCAGCTCGATCGCCTGGCCTTGGCGCTGCGTCATGCTTGCCATGGCCTGGTCCAGTTTGTCGACCAAACCATGCGCATCGGCCGACGTGCCCAGCGCATCGCGGGCATAGGCCAGCGCCAGGTAGCGATGACAGGCTTCAGCGGAAAACCCATCCAGGCGGGCCTGTAGCTCACCCGGGGTCAGCTGAGGGTGCTGGCGCAACCAGGCCACCAGTTCATCCAATGACCGACGCTGCACATCCGGCACCTTGGCCAGCATGGCCTCGGCTCCCTGGCCGGCGCGCAATCCCAGCTGGCGCGCATCGGTCACGCGACTGCGGGTACTGAGCCGCGCGTTGGCCAGTGACGAGAACGCCATGGACACCTCCTCCGCCATGCTGGCCTGCTGCGCCATCGGTGTCACCTGTCGCGCTTGCAGGGTCGGCTGACCCTGCGCCTCCCAACCGGGCAGCATGGCCAGTACCGGCTCATTGCGTAAAAAGCCGACGCCTTCGCTCATCCCCACCTCGTCGTCGCATCAAAGAATGAGCGCCATGCTAGAGGCAAGCTCAGCGCCCCACTGTTGTCGCTGGCCGCTTCTTTTTAGCCTGTCGCCGGGCGCAACAGTGGCCGACCGAGAACTAAAAACATGCGCCTCACAGTGAAATCCGCTGCGCAGCAGGCTACCTAGAATGGCGCCCATCATTCGCGCTGCAACCTTGCCCATGCCGCCATCGCTGCTCCAGACTCCCCAGGCCCTGCTGGCCGCCGTGAACAACGCCACCTTGGTGCAGGTCAACGGCAAGGTCACCCAGGTCACCGGCACCCTGATCCGCGCCTTGGCACCCGGCGTGCAGGTCGGCGAGCTGTGCCGGCTGCGCAGGCCGGGCGGGCAGCCTGAACTGCTGGCCGAAGTCATCGGCCTGCAGCAGGACCAAGCGTTGCTCGCCCCGCTGGGCGACATGCAGGGGCTGTGCACGCGCACCGAGGTCTGCCCCACCGGCGGCATGCACCGCATTGGGGTAGGCGAGCATTTGCTGGGGACGGTGCTGGATGGCCTGGGCAACCCACTCGACAGCAGCACGCCGGCTACACCAGAAGCCTGGTACCCCGTGCATCGGGACGCGCCATCGCCACTGAGCCGCAAACTGGTCGATACCCCCTTGAGCCTGGGTGTCCGCTGTATCGATGGTTTGCTCACCTGCGCCGAAGGGCAGCGCACAGGCATCTTCGCCCCCGCCGGTGGCGGCAAGAGCACCCTGCTGGCCACGCTGCTGCGCAACGCCGAGGCGGACGTGATCGTGCTCGCCCTGATCGGCGAGCGCGGCCGCGAGGTACGTGAACTCATTGACCACGAACTCGGCGAACACGGCCTGCGCCGTGCGGTGCTGGTGGTCGCGACCTCTGACCGCCCGGCCATGGAACGCGCCCGGGCGGCCTTCGTCGCCACCAGCGTCGCCGAATACTTCCGCGACCAGGGCAACAAGGTCCTGCTGCTGATGGACTCCCTGACCCGCTTTGCCCGGGCCCAGCGGGAGATCGGCCTGGCCGCGGGCGAACCACCGACCCGGCGCGGCTTCCCGCCTTCGGTGTTCGCCCAGCTGCCGCGCCTGCTGGAGCGCGCCGGGCAATCGGCCAAGGGTTCGATCACCGCGCTTTACACAGTGCTGGTGGAAGGCGACGACCTGAACGAGCCGATCGCCGAGGAAACCCGTTCGATCCTCGATGGCCATATCGTCCTGTCCCAGGCCCTGGCAGCCGCCAACCACCACCCGGCCATCGACGTGCTGCGCTCGGTCAGCCGGGTCATGAACCAGGTGGTCAGCCCGGAACACCGTACCGCCGCCGGGCAACTGCGCGAATGGATGGCCCGGTATGAGGAAGTCGAACTGCTGCTCAGGATCGGTGAATACACGCAGGGCCAGGATCCGCTCGCGGACCAGGCCATCGGCAAACGCGAAGCCATCCGCACCTGGCTGTGCCAGCCTTGCGACGAGAACGTCTCGCTGCGACAGAGCCTCGACCAACTGCTGGAGATCACCCGATGCCCCTGACCGCCCTTGCGCAAATCAAGCAACGCAGACTCCAGCGGGCCGAGCGTGAAGCGCGAAACCAATTGGCCCTGCTACAGGCGGCAGAGCAAGCCGAGGCAAAGGCCGTCGACGCGCACCTGGCGTTTCAACGCGGGTCCCGCGAAGAACAACAGCGCCTGTTCGCCGCGCATGTCGGCCAGTTGATCGACTGTCGTGCCTTGGAGCACTGGCGTCGGCAGGTCAGCCTGCTCGGTGAGCGCGAAGCGAGCCTGCATGGGCAAGTCGTTGCCTGCACGGAAGCTCTGGCGCGCCGGTACACGGCACACCAGCAAGCACAAGCGCAGCTCGCCCAGACTCGGCAAAAAAGGGACAGCTTCGTCCAACTGCGGGACGAGGCACATCAACGCGCCACTCGACTGGCGGAATGCAGGCAGGAGCTCGAGTTGGAGGAGCACTGTTTACACGGTGGCTTGCAACCATGAAGACGCTGCCTCTACCTGCATTATTGACCCCCTCGACTGACACGCCTCGCTCGCCTCCTCGGAACAGCCAGCGGCTGTTGTTCGAACAGCTGCTGCTACCACCAGAAAGGCAGGGCATGCCTAGGGAATCTGGCCATCTAGGCCTTGGCTACCCGTTGCTGCCTGCCATGCCCCGGACGGACCACTATCCACCTGCGCCTGAACCACCCGCGCTAACCGAGGATGTTGCCAGTCATCCGTTCACCTCGACGGTGCCCGAAGAAATCGAGGCGCCCGGGCCGACGGTCCAGAGCGTACCCGAGGCCATGCCTCGAGACATTCGCGAGCACGCCGACAACCTGCCAAGTCGCCTGCAACCACATGAAAGCGCCGTACCGGCCCCGGTTCATGCCGTGACCTGTGAACGTGCAGTGGTAGACAGGGTATTGTCCTCCCCAGGTATCACACTCACCGAAGACCTGCAGACACTGGTGGATCGCCTGCAACTGCAAGTGCTCGGTTGCAAGGCCGACAACCGTGAACTGACCCTGCTGCGTGCTCGGTTGCCGCAGCTGGGACCTGTCGAGGTGCACATGCGCCATGGCGGCGCAGGCTTGCAGGTGGAGATCCAGGCCGCACCAGCAAGTCTGCGGCAGTTGCAGGTGGCTTGCGCGGACCTGCTCGATCGTCTGCAACGGCTTGATCCTGCGCAGCAGGTCAGCCTCGGTTTTGCCGCCAACGGCGGCGGCGAGCAAGGTTCACGCAACCGGCGCCACGTGCTCGACGAGTGGTGGCCCGAACCATGAACCCAGCGAGTTTCCCATCAGCTTCCCAACAGGAGCTGCACCTGCAGCGGCTGCTGAGTCATCGCCAGCGCAGCTATGTCGACGCCGAGCGCCAAGCCTTGCTAGGCATCGCCTCTTGCGAGGACGATCCCGATCTGGCCGTGCTGGTCGATTGGCAAGGCGTGTCGGCGCGCCTGCTGTGCCGTCGGCAGCAACTGGCGCAATGGCTGGCGCCGCAATTGCAGGACGCCGACTTCGCCAGCCTGCCGGCGCCATTGCAACTGGCGTTGCTGCAACGGGACAGCCCTTGGCTTCCTGGCCTGCAATGCCTGGGCATCGAACCGGCAGGCGGCTATCAGAGCAGGCCCTGCCTGCAAGTATCGCTGAAGCATGCCGCAAGCGCCCTGACCTGTTGGGTGATAGGCGATTACGAGCGCCTGCTGGCCACATTGCCGCGGCGCCCGTTGCGCGAACGCCTGAACATCGCGCTGAACCTCTCGCTGCAATGGCCCCCCCTCGAACTGTCGCTGCACGAGCTGCGTGGCCTCGGCATGGGCGACATCCTGCTGCTGCCCGTCGCCGCGCCAATGCCACCCCGGTTGCTCGGCGTGCTCGACGGCCACCCTTGGGCAGAACTGCTGCTCGACGACACACATCTGGAGCTAGTCCGCATGCACGATTCGTTACCGCTGCCCGATACCGCACTGGGGGAACTGGAGCAATTGCCGATTGCGGTCAGTTTCGAGGTCGGTCGCCAGACCCTCGACCTGCACACGCTGTCGACCCTGCAGCCTGGCGCCCTGATCGAGCTGCACAGCCCGCTGGCAGCCGAGGTGCGCATTCTCGCCAACCAGCGCTGTATCGGCAGCGGCCTGCTGGTGCGCATCGACGGCCGCCTCGGGGTGCGCGTGACCCGGCTGCTGGAAAACGACCCGACATGATCCAGTTGCCGGACGAACTGAGCCTGATCCTCGGCCTGGCGCTGCTGTCGCTGGTCCCCTTCATCGCGGTCATGGCCACCTCGTTCCTGAAGATGACCGTGGTCTTCTCGCTACTGCGCAACGCCCTGGGTGTGCAGCAGATCCCACCCAACATGGCCCTGTATGGCCTGGCGATCATCCTCAGTATCTACGTCATGGCGCCGGTGGGCATGGCCACCTACGACTACCTGAATGCCCATGAGACGGCCCTCGGTGATGCCCACTCGATCGAACGTTTTCTCGACGAGGGCCTGGGGCCGTTTCGCACGTTCCTCGACAAACATGTCAACGAACGCGAGCGCGCGTTCTTTCTCGACAGCACTCGTCAGCTGTGGCCCAACCACTACGCTGAACAGGTCGAAGGCGACAGCCTGCTCGTCCTGCTGCCCGCGTTCACCATCAGCGAACTGACCCGGGCCTTCGAGATCGGTTTCCTGATCTACCTGCCGTTCATCGCCATCGACCTGATCATTTCCAACATCCTGCTGGCCATGGGGATGATGATGGTGTCGCCAGTGACCATCTCGCTACCGTTCAAGCTGCTGCTGTTCGTCCTGCTCGATGGCTGGGGGCGCCTCTCCCACGGCCTGGTGCTGAGCTACGGGGGCTGAGATGAGCAGTACCGAAGTCCTGCACTTTGCCAGCCAGGCGTTGTGGCTGATATTGATCCTGTCACTGCCGACGGTGCTGATGGCCGCGCTGGTGGGCACCCTGGTGTCGCTGGTCCAGGCCCTGACCCAGGTGCAGGAACAGACCTTGGGCTTCGTCGCCAAGCTGGTCGCAGTGGTCGTTACCCTGTTCGTCACGGCCGACTGGATGGGCAGCGAGCTCTACCGCTACACCGACCTGGTGCTCGAGCGAGTCCTGTGGGTGCGATGACTGTCCATGCACTGGAACAGGCCCTGCTGAACTTCAGCCTGATCCTGCCCAGGCTGTTCAGCTGCTTCATCGTGCTGCCGATCCTCGGCAAGCAGGTACTGGGCGGCGCATTGGTACGCAATGGCGTGGCATGCTCACTGGCGCTGTTCCTCTACCCCAGCGTGGCGGGCACGCTGCCGCCAGGCCTGGATGGTCTGCAACTGGGGCTGCTCATTGGCAAGGAAGTGCTGCTCGGCTTGCTGCTCGGGTTCATCGTGTGCATCCCGTTCTGGGCGCTGGAGGCCTGCGGCTTTCTCATCGACAACCAACGCGGCGCGACCCTGGCGTCCACCCTCAACCCGTTGCTGGGCAGCCAGACCAGCCCCACCGGAGCGCTGCTGCTGCAGACCCTGGTCACCCTGTTCTTTACCGGTGGCGCCTTCCTGGGACTGCTCGGTGCATTGCTGGGCAGCTACGCCAGCTGGCCGGTGGCGAGCTATTACCCACAGATCAGCGACCATTGGAGCGCGTTCTTCCTGGCCCAGTTCGACTACCTGATGACCCTGTGCATACTGTTCGCCGCCCCCCTGCTGATTGCCATGTTCCTCGCCGAGTTCGGCCTGGCACTCATCAGCCGTTTCGCCCCGACGCTGAACGTGTTCATCCTGTCCATGCCGATCAAGAGCCTGGTCTGCAGCGCGTTGCTGGTGCCCTACCTGTACCTGCTGATGGCGCAGGCCCAGGATCAGGTATTCAGCGCGCTGCACGCGGTGCGCCTGCTCGGCCCCTTGCTGGAGCAGCCATGAGCACGGAGAAGACCGAGCATCCCACTCGGGCCAAATTGCGCGATGCACGACGTAACGGCCAGGTGGTCAAGAGCAAGGAACTGGTATCCAGCGTGCTGATCCTGAGCCTGGCCGTATTGCCCCTGGGCTTTCCCGACTACTTCCTCGGGCACCTGCGAGCGCTGATGCTGCTACCCGAGCCCCTGCTCCACCTGCCGTTTCGCCAGGCACTGGAGCTGATGCTGCAGCAGTTGCTGCACGAACTGCTGTGGCTCACCCTGCCGTTCCTGCTGACCACGTTGATTGCCGCCAGCGCGGGCAACCTGCTGCAGACCGGCGTGGTGTTCAGCACGCAATCGCTCTCACCCGACCTGAAGAAGATCAGCCCGGTAGAGGGGATGAAGCGAATCTTCTCGGTCAGGAACCTGCTCGACTTTTTCAAATCCTTGCTCAAGGTGCTGTTGCTCGGCGCACTGGTGCTCGGCCTGCTCAGCGACAACCTGCACGCGTTGCTGCGAGTCCCACTGTGCGGCATCGGCTGCATACTGCCTGTGCTGGGCAGCCTGCTGGGCCAGCTGATCGGCGTCTGTGCCGTTGGTTTCATGGCGATTTCAGCCGCCGACTACGGCCTGGAGCGCAGGCAGCATCACCGGCAGTTGCGCATGAGCAAGGATGAGGTCAAGCGTGAGCACAAGGAGCAGGAAGGCGCGCCGGAGCTCAAGCGCGAGCGCCGTAAACGCCACCGTGAGCTGCAACAAGGGACGTTGCGGGCGGACGTCAGGCGTTCGTCGGTCATCGTCACCAACCCGACCCACATCGCCGTGGGCCTGCGCTACGAGGCCGGGGAAACCCCGTTGCCGCTGGTCACCCTGAAGTACACCGACGAACAGGCCCTGCGGGTGCGCCGGATCGCCGAGGAAGAAGGCGTGCCGGTGCTGGAACGCATCCCCCTGGCACGGGCGCTGTTCGCCGACAGCCTGGAGGAGCAATACATCCCCGGCGAGCTGATCCAGCCGGTCGCCGAGGTGATCCGCTGGTTGCAGGCGCAAGAGAAGACGCCGCCGGTCTGAACAGGTTTTGACCGTTTCTGCAGGACTTGGGGCCAGGTGCTATACCAAGATCCCACGCTGCGGCAATGGCCGGCGCACGGGCAAAATGTCCTCCCGCACAGATGGTCGAGCAGGCTGACGAAGCTGCGCCCAGAAGACCAGGAGCTGCGCATCGCGCTCCTGGTCATCGCGGATAGCCCGCGCAGCGGCGGCCAGCACCGCTTCATGGCCATGTTCGAGCGGGCTCATGCGGATCCAGGCTCATTATCGGGAACTCCTTGCAACAACGCCCGCTGCAAAGCGCTCAACTGCCCCTCGATGCTGGCGTCGATGACGCAGCCTTCGGTTTCCAGTCGGCAACCGCCGCGCGCAAGCCGAGCATCACCGCAAATTTTCAGGGGGCCCGTGTCGGGAAACTGCTCGAGAATTGCATCGATACGCAGACGAACCTCGAGCACCTGGTCACGGTGCACGTGCAGGATCAGCTCCTCCCGTGGGCGAACCTGCGCCAACGCCTGACGTGTGGCCGCGAGCGTCAGCTCGATGTCCGGGTATGCCCCCAGCACCTTGGCCACCGCCTGGTACACCACCTCGCTTATCTGCCGGTCGGCTCGGCGATAGAACTCGTCACAGCGCAACCGCACAGTGTGCACCAGCGCCGCCTGCTCGACCGCGGCCATTTCCAGCCCGACCTCCCGCCCAAGCCGATGCTGCGCCTCGAGCACCGCATCGGCCTGGGCATCGATGTCGCTGGCACGCTGGCGAGCGCTTTCGGTCAATGCGCCGGCCTCGAGAAAGCGCTGGTAGTCGGCACCGCACAACACAGTACAGCCTGGCTCGAGCATCGGCCGGCAATCATTCAGTTCAATAAATGGCAACATTCCGGGCTCCTGTCTCGGGCCACTTTCAGACAAAGGATGCGCGCCAGGGCGCGCTGATCGTCGCTCATCGGCCAGGTCGGCAATGCCCCGGTGCCAGGCAGTCGCAGGGCCAGGCGCCGGGCAAAACCGGGATCGGTACAACCGCAGGCCTGTAGCCAGAACGCCAGGCCCTGCACGGGCAGCTCCACCTCCAGCGCGCCGCTTGGCAGCGCCTGCTGCCAGCCTAGCGGCCATGGACCGATGAGCAACCGCCATTTCTCCAGGCAATAGCGCAGGCCCTGATCGCCGAGCGCGTGGCGCAAACGCGCCTGGTCGGCTCGGTCGAGCAGTCGCACAATGGCCTGGCCATGCAACAAGCCGCCAACAGTGGCCAGGACACGTTCGAATGCTGGCTGCGGATAAAGGGCCAGCCCACCCAGCCGCTCCGGTATTTCAAAGGGTTCGGCCAGGTCCAGCGCCGACAGCAACCAACCATTGATCGAGCTGTCCCGACGCCAGTGTGGCAAGGCCTGGGCCACCTGCCGCAACGGTTCAGGGCAATGCGCCTGGTGCAGGTACCGCGCCGGGCAGTAGCGAAGCTGAAACGGGGTTATGCTCATGCCCGCTGGCGCCACCACAGGTACTGCGCGAGATTGCTCAGTACCAGCACCCCCAGCAATGTCCCAATCAGCGCAAGAAGACGCAGGCGCGACCCCTCCATCACGTGGATCGACAACAGCGTCGCATGACGCTCCCCTGGCCACAGCTGGCGAGCCTGCGTTGAAGGCACCAGCACCACACTGATGCGTTCGTAGTCCAGGCCTTCGATGCTGTTGCTCAACAGCTGTTTCATCTGCCCGATGTACAGGTCCAGCGCCGCGTCCGCCGCATGCTTGATGAAGATCGAAGCCGAAGCTGCACGAGCCGTTGCGCGCAGGCTGTCGCGGGGCTCCGGCAACACCACATGCACCCGCGCCACCAGCACGCCATCGATTTCCGACAGGGTGCGTGACAACTCCTGGGACTTCACATAGGCCAACCGCGCGTGCTCCTCCAGCGGCGACGAGATCAGGCTGTCCCGGGGGAACACATCACTGACCGTGGAGAACATCTCCCGGGGGTAGCCCTGGCGCTTGAGCGCGGCTACCGCGTGGCCGATGTCGGCCTCGCCGATCAGGATCTTCACCTTGCCGTCCTTGTCCTGCGCCTTCACCGCATCGATGCCCTCGGCCCCCAGCACCGCGAGCATTTCGTTGGCTTCGCGCTGGCCGAGGCCCAGGTACAGCTCGACCTTGCACCCGCCCAGCAGCAGTACCGTCACAAGCAGCAAGCACTGCCATGGATTCTTCACAGGGCACCTACTGGGCTTTCATGAGGGTGTCGAGGTTCTTCGTGATACTTCCCGAACACTGGGCCATCAGCTCGACCTGCAGCTTGGTGCGTGTCAGTGTCCAACAGGCATCCATCAATGCCACCGGATCACCCACGCCCGAGAGCAGGCTGACATACGCGCCCTGCCTGGCTTCGGCATGTTGCTGACTGAGCTGTGCGACTTTGTGCAACACCCCCTCTTCAGAGCTGCCGGCACTACTGGATAGCGCCTGCTCGAACTCGGCCACCTGGCGGGGGTCGACGTCCGGTGCCGCCAGGGACTGCAGGTCGGTGACCACACGGGTCACCTCGGCAATGCCACTCATGTGTCGCTCTCCACTGTGAAGGAATCGTTGAGCAGGTCCATCGCCATGGCGAGCACTTGCAGACGCTGTTGCTCTGCCAATGCCGGGCCCCGCCTCTGCTCCGGGGCGCCTGGCGCCTGCTCGATCAGGCATGCCTGAAATGCAGCAGCGTCCCGATCCGCAGCAACGGGCTGCGGGATCGAAGCTGTTTGCGCACTCGTCAACAGCGACAGGGTCAACCCGTTCATGCCACCACCTGGGCACGCATACCCTCGGCAAACCGGATCAGATCGCAATCCTCACTCTGCACCATGCACTCAAGCCGCCGTTCCAGCGCCGCCATGTAGCCAAGCTGGCGTTCGCACAGCGCCAGCCATGGGCCGAGGGATGGCCAGGGCGCCTGGTTGCCTTCTGCCAGGGCCTCCTCGCAACGTCCCGCTCCCATCAGGCCGGCGATACGTATCGCACAGGCGGCTTCCATGGTTTGCGGCTGCCGGGCAAGCCAACGCGCAATCGCCATCGCTTCGTCATGGTGATGGTGCTCGACACCCAGCAAGCCCAGGCGCGCCATCAGATTGTTCAGCGAGTACTCCATGCTCAGAACTTCTGCAGGATGCTGCTGATGGTGTTCTTGAAGGTCTGGCCCAAGGTCGCATCGACCTGGAACACGTTGGACCAGATGTTCGAACGGTGGCGCATGTCGGCCAGCAACGCGGGGTCGTCGCTTTTCTCGTTGAGTTTGCTGAGCGACTCGAGGACGGCCTTGTTGGCCTCTCGCGCCTGCTTGACCATGCCTTCGTGGACCATGTCCATGGTGTTGCTGGTGCCGTCGTGGAATCCGCTGCTGATACCTGTCATTTCAATGTTCCTTCAGTTTTTCCAGGATGTTCAAGGCCGCTTCAAGGGCCGTTCGCTCGTCGTGCAACGCCTGGAATGCCGTGGGCGGCAAGGGGCGCGACATCTGCTCGGCGCGGGCCTGCCGCGCATGTTCCAGCGCCCTGTGCATCCGGGCGCGGGTTTGTGGGTCACGTGTTTCCTGCAATAGCTCATCCATCATTGATGAGGCGCTCCTTGAGAGTGATCGAGTAGTCCTGCCCACCCTTGCGCAAAGTGATCGCCTGACCATCGATCGCCAGGATGCGGATACCGGAAGGCATCAGCGCGCCTACCGGATAACGGCGGTTGTCCGTCAGCGTCACGTAGGGCACTCGCCCCAGTGACACCGCTCGTACCGGAAGATCGAGTTTCCCGGGCACAGCGGCCCTGCCCTCATCGACCAGCTTCAACAGCGGATGCTCGGCGAATACCTGGCGGAACTGGCGTTGCAGGTTGAGAAAGTCCTGATGCTGGCGGTCATGCAGTGCCCCACGCAGCACCAGGGTGTCACCGCGGTCCTCCAGGGTCAGGGCATCCTCCAGGCGCCATTCGCGCAGCAGTTGGGCCAGGCGCGTCCGGGCCTGTGGAGCGGGCAGGCTGTGTGGCACGACCTGGGGAGCGGCTGTGTCCGCTTTGCCCTGGGCTTCAGCCTCTGGAATCAGCAGTCGCCAGAGCAGCGCCAGCAACAGCAGCACACCGCCGCCCGGGATCATGAACCAGCCAGCCCGCAATCCGGGCCGGGGGACCGACTCGGGAAGCCGCTCGGCAAATACCCCGCCCTCTGTGCAGAATGCCCAGCACAACGGGCCACAACGCTGGATGGCCAGTGCCTGCAACTCGACATCCGCCACTACCGTCACCCCGGCCTGTGTAGGTGGCTCGGTGGCTCCCCACTCCAACAGGCGTACTCCGCCAGGCTCTACCATCAGCACCAGGTGAATGGCGGCGATCCCCGCGTCCACCAGCACCAGGTCGGCTTGCGCCGGGTCGGCGCCGATGACTACCCGGCCGGGCGCCAGGGACACTTCGGCCCCCGCATTCAGGCCACTGTAGACCCGCAGCTTGAAACTCATCTCAAGAGCGCTCATCACGGGCAGGGCCTGCCTTCAAACCATTGCCGACACTTGCCAGCCCAGAATCGATCAGCTTCGGCTCGATCAGGAACAGCCGAACCGATCGGCGTGTGCTGCTGGACTGATAGCGAAACAACGCCCCCAGGAACGGGATGTCCCCCAGCAACGGGACCTTGCGCAGGCTTTCACTTGTCTCGTCGCGGTGGATGCCCCCAATCATCAAGCTCTGCCCCAGGTCGACCCGGGCCAGCGTGTCGATGACCGTGCGACTGATCGTGGGTATGCCATCGGGGCCCGTGCTGTTTGGCTTCTGGCTGCCGTCCTCGATATGCAGGCTCAGGCTGATTTCCGGCCGCTCCGCACTGCGGATCAGGCGCGGGGTCATCTTCAACAGGGTGCCGTAGGTGATCGCCTTGAGCTCGGCGACGCGTTCGCCCAGCACCCGGACATAATAGGTTTCGCTGTGGTCCAGCACCGCCAGGGTATTTTCCTGGGTCAGCAAGGTCGGCCGCGACACCACCTGGGCGCGCCCTTCTCCCTGCATGAGCATCACCTTGGCCAGCAGCCGGTCCACACCCCGGCTGTCGACCAGGCTGCCGGCCAGCGTCCCTTGCGCCTGGCCTGCGCTGGTGCGGATGTCGATCAGCTGGTGCTTGCCAGTGCCAATGCCGACCTGCCACTCCACCCCCAGCTCAGCCAGATGCTCGGCGTTGATGTCCAGGATCGTCAGCCCAACCTCGATGCGTGCCGCCGGCCGGTCCAGCGCCGCCACCAGGCGCCGGTACATGGGCATGCGCTCGGCGTGGTCACGCACGATGATGGCATTGAGCGACGCTTCGGCCTGGACAACGGCTTGACCGGAGCGTACTGGCGCCCCCTGCGCCACAGCCTGGCCTTCCACCGCCCGCACATCGGCGTTCGTCAGCACCCGAGAGAGCAGCGTGGCCACACCAGGTACCGCCACCTTCTGGTCGCGGTAGTCGATTTCGCGGTCCTCGGCGACCGCATGCCTGAGCGCGATCACCTCGACGCTCAGGCTGCCACCGCGCTCGTCCTGCAACACAGCCTGCTGCTCCAGGGCCTTGGCGGTCTGCTCGACGCGGTCGAGATAACGCGGCGGACCCGAGGCATACACCAGCCGCCCACCCGCCGCGGCGCGCCAGGCGAAGCGCGAAGTCCAACCGCCACCCTCCTGCAGGGCGGCGCGCAATTGCGGCTCGCGCACTTTGTCCAGGTGGACAAGCCGGGTCTGCAGTTCGCTGGACTTGTCGACATGAAGCACCGCGCCGTCGTAGTACCAAGCCAGGTTGAACAGCACGGCGACCTGTTCGAGAAACGCCTCGGGGTCCGGCTGCTCGAACGTGGCACTCACCTGGTCCCTGACCTTGTCGCTGACCACCACCGCCCCCTGGTAGTTGGCGGCGAAGTTGCCCAGCACGTCACGCAGGCTCTCGCCCTGGGCAACGTAGTGGAACGGCTCCTGGGGCCAATCCAGTGGCTCGCCCTGGGCCGCAAGGCTGGCCAACAGCGCCGTCAAGCCGGCGGCAAGCGACCTCAAGGCAGCCATACGCGAGCTCCTCCGTGGGTCACAGGCACTGGATCAGCCTGTTGCTCGCACAGGAGGGCGAGCAGGCCGACCTGAGCACCCAGCACGTGATCCAGGATGTCAAGATTGGCCTGGGGCAGGTCTACCTGTGCCTCAAGCAGCGGCTCTCTCGCAGGTGTCAGCACCAGCCTCTGCGGACAATGCTGGGCCCACCCCGTCAGCATGCCCATCAAGCGGCGCAAGACATGCAGGTCGAGGTTGTCGCCTTGACCGGCCAGCGACGACAGCGAACTGCGAATCAACAGTTGTGTGCCTTTCGGCTCGAGGTACAGGCTGTGCCCCTCGATGCACACGTGATAGTCACCGCGCCCATTGGCCAGCCAGGGCGACATACCCAGTTGTCGGGCCAATCGGTTCAAAAGCGTGTTCATACGGGCATCGTCCATGCAGCTAGAGGGGCAGAAAGGTTGTCAACCACGGCGGGCATCGCTGGGGGTACGGCCGAACCGTCGGCGGTAGCTCTGGCTGAAATACGACTGGCTGGAAAAGCCGCTCTCCATGGCGATGTCGACAATGCTCATGCGCGTGTTAAGCAGCAGATGGTGCGCGTGGACGATCCTGCGCTCGGTGATCCAGGCCCGTGGCGAGCAGTTGTAGAGGGTGTTGAACAAACTCTTGAACGCCGTCAGGCCCAAGCCGAAGGCCTGGGCGTACTGGTCCAGGCGCCATTCGCGCAGATAGTGCTGTTCCATGAATACGTGCAGGCGATCGACATGGCGATTGCCCTGTTGCCGCAATGCCGCCAGCAAGCTGCGCCCCTGCGGTCCGAAGATGAGCAGCAGCAACAGCTCCTCCAGGCGCAGCATCGCCAGCATCGACGAAGTGCCTTCGCCACCGAGCGCCGACAGGCGAGTCACGCACTCCTGTGCCATCGCGCAGGGTCGAAGCCGGAGGGTATTCAAACCTTCCTCGTCACGGCGTTCGAGGTGCGCAAGGTCTTTGCCATGACGCTGAACGAACGCCTGCACGAAATTCACGTCCAGCGGCAGCCACAGCACTTCGCATGCCTGCCACTGGGTCGCCACCAGGTAGGTGCCACGCTTGACGAACAGCAGCTCGCCTGCCTTTAGGTGAATGATGTCGTCCTTTTCGCGCAGCACCAGCTCACCCGCCACCACTGCGTAGAAGCCTTCGTGCCCCTGGGACGCAAACCCCGCCCCGACAACATCCAACTGCCGACCTTGCACACACCAGCCCTCAACTGGAGAAATCCCTATCACGCGAGGCCCTGCTTCCCGTAGGACCCTTTACGCATCGTCGGGCAGCAGATCGTGCAAGATTCGAATGACCGTGCAGCCCTTGCCTCCGCGATGCAGACAGGGGCACAGACTACGGCGCCTTCCCACGAATGAACGCAGGGATTGTCCTCATCGAGAGGGAGGCTATTCGCCATCACTTGTAGGAAATTCATCAGCTCTGTAAGGCAATGCGAAGCACGCCTGTGCCGAACAGCAGCAAGCCCGGCAGCTAAAAAATGGCGACCACACCCGCTATCTTGCAGGGTATGCACTGACTACCGTGGCAAGCCCTTTGATCGAGAGCTCGCCATGTCAGGCACGAACTATGACTATGCATTGACCCAACTGTACGCTGCCCTGAAGCTGGAGCCCCCCTTGACCTTCGAGCCGGTGATCAGCCTGCGCGTGGGGTCTTTTGTGTGCAACGTCACCGAGCACCCGGCGGACCACTTGCTGATGTTCATCGAACTCCCCGCAATCGACGACATACGCTGGGGCGAACAGAACCTGTTCTGCCAGGACACCTGCAAGCCTGTGATCGGTGTCGACCCGCTCACCGGCATGCAAATACTGTGGAATCGCCAGCCCCTGGTGCAGCTGGACCGCGCCATGGTGCATCACCAGCTCGAGCAACTGGTGCAGGTCGCCCACGATCTGGCAGGTGACGAAACCGCCTG
Organism: Pseudomonas sp. CCOS 191; assembly: GCF_001007005.1. Lineage (NCBI taxonomy): Bacteria > Pseudomonadati > Pseudomonadota > Gammaproteobacteria > Pseudomonadales > Pseudomonadaceae > Pseudomonas > Pseudomonas sp. CCOS 191. The sequence goes on along the minus strand of NZ_LN847264.1, from coordinate 2,112,372 downwards.
AACGCCGCTCAGCGCTGCCCCCAGACCTGCGCCTCACTCCAACCCAGCGCGGCAAAATCCGCGGATCGCAGTGAGGCCTCCTCTTCGCAGAAGAATTCGTCCAACTGCGGTGGCCTGATCGCCGTGTCGCTGAGCATCGCGTGCACCTGGCCACGATGGTGGATCTGGTGCTCGAACAGGTGTGACAGCAAGCGCAACCGTTGCTCCTGTTGCACCCGGTCCGGTCGCACGATGCTCACGTAGCGCCGCAACTGGTCGTCGCGCAATTGCCGGCAATAGGCGATCAGGCGCTGGTCGGCCTGGGCCTGCTGGGCCTGCAGGTCGGTGCAGGTGGCGAAAGGCTGCTCGGGTTGGAAGAAGCGCTCGCCGTCCGGATCCGGCGTTTCGCCGCGCTGCTCGCACTCCAGTGCATCCAGGTAGAACCAGTCCACCGTCAACAGGTGGTTGAGGGTGGCCTTGATCGACGGGAAGAAACTGCAGCGGGGGGCGACGAACTCGTCCTGGGTCAGTTGCAGGCAGGCCTTGTACAGGCGGTGGTTGGCCCAGCCATTGTTGTAGGCCTGGGTCAGCAGATGATGCGACAGCGGCTCCATGGTCGGCTCCTTCAGGCGAAGCGTTGCAGTTGCATCTCCCGTAGCCGGCTCAGGGTCCGTTGGTACGGGAACGCCAGATACCCTTGAGTGTAGAGCGCTTCCAGCGGCACCTCGGCTTCCAGGTACAACAACACCCGACGGTCGTAGCATTCGTCCACCAGGGCAATGAAGCGCCGCACGCTGTCATCCTTAGGCGCCAGCGTCGGCAACTGGCGATCCCCGGCCTCGACGCGGGCGGCCCCGTCCTCGGTACCGCGGGCAATGCGCCCGGCCTGCTGGACGCCACCCAGGGCCGGAATGCCGCTGACCAGAATTGCCGGAAAGCGGTCGCACAAGGCCATGAAGTCCATGGCGGCCAGGGGCTCCTCGCACAAAGCGCTGAAGTGGCACCAGAGGGCCTGCGTGCTGCGGCGCAGTACGCCGATACGCCGGGAGCCGAGCTGCAGCGGCTGCTCACTGCCTGGATCGGCCGGGCTCAACTGGCAAAACACCTCGGCGAGCGCGCTCGGTTGCCCTGCCTCGCTGACCCAGTAGCGTTGCTGTTGCAGGCCGGGATGCAGGCGGTGGTCCTGCTCCCCCGCCACCGCCAGCACGCGCATGTGCTGCTCGATGGCGGCGATGGCCGGCAGGAACCGCTCTCGGTTGAAGCCATCGCGGTACAGCTGGTCGGGCGGCTGGTTGGAGGTGGCGACGATCACCACTCCGTGATCGAACAACACCTGGAACAAACGGCCGAGGATGATCGCATCACCGATATCGCTGACGAACAACTCGTCGAAACACAACACCCGTATCTCTTCGGCCAGCGCCCGGGCCAGGGCCGCGAGCGGGTCGGCGGTGCCATTGAGCTGGAACAGGCGCTGATGCACCCAGGCCATGAAGTGATGGAAATGCTGGCGCCGGGCCGGCAGTTGCAGGCTGCGATGGAACAGGTCCATCAACCAGGTCTTGCCCCGACCGACCGGGCCCCAGAGATACAGGCCTTGCGTCGGCTGGCCCTGAAGCAGGGCGTCGAAGCAGGCCTGCAAGGCCGCCACAGCGGCTGCTTGGGCGGGATCGGGAACGTAGCCGCGCTCGGCCAGCGCCTTGTGATAAAGGGATTCGGGAGTCATGCCGCGCATGGTACGCCATCGCGGGGCAAGCCCGCTCCCACAACATTGCCCCAGGGCAACTGCAGTAGCTTGCCCCAGGGCTTACGCCGGGACGATCATCCCTCTGTCAGCCCCACCTTCAGCAAGGCGCCATCCTTGGCATCGGTCAACACGTACAGATAGCCATCCGGCCCTACCCGCACGTCACGAATCCTGGCTTTCAGGTCACCCAACAGCCGTTCTTCATGTACGACCTTGTCGCCATCGAGCTTCAGCCGGATCAACTCCTGTGTCGCCAGCGCACCGATGAACAGGTTGTGGTCCCAGGCCTTGAACGTGGGGCTGTCGTAGAACGCCATGCCGCTGATGCCCGGCGACTTTTCCCACACATGATGGGGGTCGACCATGCCATCGACGTGCTTGCCCTTGGCCTCTGGAATCGGCAGTAACGAGTAGTTGATGCCGTGGGTGGCGATCGGCCAGCCATAGTTCTTGCCCGCCTTGGGGATGTTGATCTCGTCGCCGCCACGCGGGCCGTGCTCGTGGGTCCACAGCTTGCCGGTCCAGGGGTTCAGCGCCGCGCCCTGCTGGTTGCGGTGGCCGAACGACCAGATCTCCGGGCGTACGCTTTTGCGGCCGACGAAGGGGTTGTCCTTGGGTACCTCGCCGTCGGGCAGGATGCGCACGATCTTGCCCTGCAGCTTGTCCAGGTCCTGCGACGTGGCACGCTGGTTGTTCTCGCCCAGGGCGATGAACAGGTAGCCGTCACGGTCGAACACCAGCCGCGAGCCGAAGTGGTTGCCTTCGGACAACTTGGGCTGCTGGCGGAAGATCACCGTGAAGTTCTCCAGGCGCGACTGGTCCTGGGTCAGCTGGCCACGACCGACGGCGGTACCCGCCTTGCCATCGCTACCCTCTTCGGCATAGGACAGGTATACGGTTCGGTCCTTGGCGAACTCAGGCGAGAGCACCACGTCGAGCAGGCCACCCTGCCCTTCGGCCCAGACCTTGGGCACGCCGGAGAGCGGCGGCCCGACCTTGCCCTCGGCATTGACGATGCGCAGGTTGCCGGGGCGTTCGGTGACCAGCATGTCCTTGCCGCCGGGCAGGAAGGCCAGCGCCCAGGGATTGCGCAGGCCGTCGGCAACAGTGCTGACGGTCAGCCGGCCCTCCTCGCTGGGGTACTGCTGCTCAGCGGCGGCCTGCGCGAGCAAGGGCAACAGGCTGGCCGCGGCCAGAGTGGTCAACCAGGTGCGTGGGGTCATGCTCGCTTCCTTTGCAAGGGCTCACGGCACACGTAGGGAGTCGCGTGGTGGCCGGGTGGGTTCCAGGTTCGGGGTCTGCTGCTCGCGGCGCAGGTTTTCACCGTTGCCGATACCGCGGTTGTCGAGGGTGGGGGGACGCGGGTTGGGTTGCGTGGACGGGCCGCGCACGGGCGGCATTGCCGGCACGCTGCCCTGCCGGCTGTTGGGGTTGGCGCGCATGATCGGGCTGTTGTAGGGGTTGTTGCTGTCGTTGGCGGCAAGCAGTGGCGGCGCCAAGGGCGCGGCCTGCAGTGGCAACGCCAGCACCAGGCCGAGGCCCAGGATTGGCAGTGTGGGATTCATGCTTCACCTCCGGTACGAAAAGGCGCGCTCGAAGGTTGGATAGCCTACGGCGCGCAGGGTTCGACGCAAAAGGATGAATTTGGGTCCTGATGTTTCAGTATGCGCCCCCAGGGGCTGCCATGCAGCCCTGGCGTCACCCGGCGCTGTCTACCTTGTGCCGCGCCGCATACAGGCACAGCATCTCCATCGCCAGGGTCGCGCCGGCCAGCGCGGTGATATCGGCATGGTCATAGGCCGGCGCTACCTCCACCAGGTCCATGCCCACCAGGTTGATCCCGCGCAACCCGCCAAGGATCTCCAGCGCCTGCACCGTGCTCAGGCCGCCGCATACCGGCGTGCCGGTGCCGGGGGCGAAGGCTGGGTCCAGGCAGTCGATATCGAAGGTCAGGTACACCGGCCGGTCGCCCACCCGCTGGCGGATGGCAGCGACGATCGCCTCGGTGCCCTGGCGATGCACCTGGCGGGCGTCGAGAATGGCGAATCCCTGGCTGTCGTCGTTGGTGGTGCGCAGGCCGATCTGCACCGAGCGCGCCGGGTCCACCAGCCCTTCCCGCGCCGCGTGCCAGAACATCGTGCCATGGTCGATGCGCTGGCCCTCCTCGTCCGGCCAGGTGTCACTGTGGGCGTCGAAGTGCACCAGCGCCAGCGGGCCATGACGACGGGCATGGGCCTTGAGCAGCGGATAGCTGATGAAATGGTCCCCGCCCAAGGTGAGCATGGCGCAGCCGGCCTCGAGAATGTGCTCGGCATGCGCCTCGATGCTCTGCGGCACCGACTGCGGCGTACCGCTATCGAACGCACAGTCGCCGTAGTCGATCACCGCCAGGTGGTCGAACGGATCGAACGCCCAGGGCCAGTGCCGGGCCCAGGCCTGTTGCACCGAGGCGGCGCGGATCGCCCGCGGACCGAAGCGCGCGCCGGGGCGATTGCTGGTGGCGGTGTCGAACGGCACGCCGCTGACCACCACGTCGACACCCCGCAGGTCGCGGCTGTAGCGGCGCCGTGAAAAGCTGGTGATACCGGCGTAGGTACTTTCGGCAGCGGTGCCATAGAGGCTGTCACGGGTGATGGCCTGGTCGTTGTCCTGGGCGAGGTCCACGGTGTGTCTCCTGTCGTTGTCGTTCACTGGCGGCTGCGGAAGGCGGTCCACAGGCGGTTGCGCTGGCGCAGGTCGGCCAGCGCCATGCTGCGGTCGGCGAACAGGCGCTGGCGCACCTCGGCCGACGGGTAGATGTCCGGATCGTTGCGGATCGCCGCGTCCACCAGCGGGGTGGCGGCCTGGTTGGCGTTGGCGAAGAACAGCGTGTTGGTCAGTGCCGCCACCGAGTCGGGGCGCAGCATGAAAGCGATGAAGGCGCGGGCGGCTTGCGGATGTGGTGCGTCCTTGGGGATCACCAGGTTGTCCTGCCACACCAGCGTGCCCTCGCGGGGGATGCGGTAGATCAGCTCGAAGGGCTTGCCGGCGCGGCGCGCCTGATCGGCGGCCATGGCGGCATCGCCGTTGTAGGTGAGCGCCAGGCACACGCTGCCGTTGGCCAGGTCGTTGATCTGACGGCCATTGGCCACGTAGCTGATCGACGGTTGCAGTTGCTGCAACAGCGCCTGCGCCGCGTCCAGGTCGGCCTTGTCCTGGCTGTACGGGTCCTTGCCCAGGTAGTTGAGGGTCACGCCGATCACCTCCTGGGGTGAGTCCGGCATGGCGATGCCGCAGTCCTTCAGGCGGCTGGCGTACTCAGGCTTGAACAGCAGGTCGAGGCTGTCCAGGGGCACATCGCCCAGGCGCTGGCGTACGGCCTCGACGTTCACCCCCAGCCCCAGCGTGCCCCAGGTGTAAGGCACGGCATGGCGGTTGCCGGGGTCGGCCTCGGCCAGCTTGGCCAACAGGTCCGGGTCAAGGTTGGCATAGCCGGGCATCGCCTGCGCATCGAGCGGCTGCAGGGCGCCGGCCTTGAGGGCTCGGGCCAGCACCGTGGCCGACGGCACCACCACGTCGTAGCCGCTGCCACCGGTGAGCAGTTTGGTCTCCAGCACCTCGGTGGTGTCGAAGGTGTCGTAGCGGACCTTGTAGCCGGTCTCCTTCTCGAAACGCTCCAAGGTCTGCGGGGCGACATAGTCGGCCCAGCTGTACAGGTTGACGACCTTCTCTTCGGCCTGCAGCGGCAGGGCGATCAGCAATGAAAGCAGGCACAACGTCGAACGCATGACGGACACCTCGGCATAGGGGTGGATGCCGCCAGCATGCCTGTCGGGTTACATTGCAAAAATGGCAACTTTGCGAAGCTGACATTCACCAGGAGCAATGTGATGCTCGGACAATTGCACGACCCGGACCTGCACCTGCTGCGGCTGTTCGTCACTGTAGTCGAGGCCGGCGGCTTCAGCGCCGCCCAAGGTGTGCTCGGGCTCAGCCAGCCCAGCATCAGCCAGCAGATGGCGAAACTGGAGACCCGCCTGGGTTATCGCCTGTGCAGCCGGGGCAAGGGCGGCTTCCGGCTGACCGAGAAAGGCGAGTTGCTGCTGCAAGCGACTCGCGGCCTGCTGCTGCAGATCGAGCAGTTCCGCCAGCAGGCCAACGGTGTTTCCGGGCGTTTGCTGGGCAGCGTGCGCATCGGCCTGGCCGAGAACCAGGACCGTGATATCAGCCTGCGCCTGGCCCAGGCCATCGCGCGGTTTCGCCAGCGTGACGAGAGCGTGCGCCTGGAACTGACCAGCGCGCCACCGGCCGAACTCGAACGCTTGCTGCTGGAGCAGCGCCTGGACTGCGCCATCAGCTACTTCTCCGGCAACCAGGCGGCGTTCGACTACCTGCCGCTGTTCGAGGAGCGCCAGAGGCTTTACTGCGGCAAGGGCCACGTGTTGTTCAGCCAGGCCCAGGTAACCCGCGAGCAGTTGCTCGAGGCCGACCAGGTAAGCCACCCCTATCGTTTTCTCAAACAGGGCGAGCCGTTCCAGAGCCGCCACAGCATGGCGGTGGCAGAGCAGATCGACAGCGCGCTGACGTTCATCCTGTCAGGACGACACATCGGCTTTCTGCCGTGTCACTGCGCCGCGCCCTGGGAAGCCCAGGGCCTGTTGCGGGCGCTGGATACCGCGCTGGATTTCGTGGTGCCGTTCACCCTGGCCAGGCATCGCGGGCAAACACCCGGTGAGGCGCAGCAAGCCTTCATGGAAGACCTGCGCATGACATTCGGCTCGCGTTAGGCCCGCAACGTCGGCAGGCCCCCCGCTTTCATCGCCGCCACGCATTTGCGACACTGCCGACTCGCCCGTGCCACAAGGCCAGATCCCCATGTATGCCCGCATCTGCCTGATCCTGCTGCTGACCCTTGGCCTGAACGCCTGCGCCCTGTTCCAGGGGCGCGATCCGCTGAACATCAGCGTGATCGGCATCGATCCGTTGCCTGGCCAGGATCTGGAGCTGCGCATGGTGGTGAAGATCCGCGTGCAGAACCCCAACGAAACCCCGGTGGATTTCAATGGCATCGCCCTCAACCTGGAAGTCAACGACCAGCCCCTGGCGGCCGGGGTGAGCGACCAGCGCGGGCATATCGGCCGCTACGACGAAGCGGTGCTGGTGGTGCCGGTGAGCGTCACCGCCTTCGCCTTCCTGCGCCAGGCCTACGGCCTGAGCCGGGTGGACTCGCTGCAGGGCCTGCCCTATGTGTTGCGCGGCAAGCTGGCGGGAGGGCCGCTGGGCACCGTGCGTTTTACCGACAAAGGCAAGCTCGACCTGCCAACGGCCGCAGGCCCCGCCTGGTAATCAGCTTTACCGGCAGGCTGGCAGATCACTCGCCTGCGCTGGATGAACCGACGAAACGGACTCCGGGCCGCGGACGCTCGTCCACGCTGAGCTCGAACACATCCGGCCGCGCATAGTGGCCGACCACATCGAAGTCGTAGCGCGCACGCACCAGCTCATCGGTATCGACCTCGGCGCAGAGCAGGCCACGCTTGCCCACCAGCGGCCCGGCCAGCACCTCCCCAAGTGGGCCGACGATCACGCTGCCGCCATTGATCAAAGGCCGCTCGGCCGGCCAGTTGGCCACCTCCAGGCCCAGTGCGGCGGGCGAGTCCTGCACCTGGCAGGCGCTGATGACAAAGCAGCGCCCCTCGGCGGCGATGTGGCGCATGCTCACCTGCCACAGCTCGCGCTCGTCCACTGTCGGCGCGCACCACAGTTGCACACCCTTGGCGTACATCGCGGTGCGCAGCAGCGGCATGTAGTTCTCCCAGCACACTGCCGCGCCGATGCGTCCGGCACGGCTTTCGATTACCGGCAGTGTGGAGCCGTCGCCCTTGCCCCAGATCAGCCGTTCGGTGCCGGTGGGCATCAGCTTGCGGTGCTTGGCCACCAGGCCGGCGTGCGGCTCGAAGAACAGCACCGTGCAATACAGGGTATTGCCGCTGCGCTCGATCACGCCGATCACCAGGCTCGCTCCGGTGCGCGCCGACAAGCCGGCCAAGGTATCGGTCTCGGGCCCCGGTACATCAATGGCATTGGCGAAATAGCGGGCGAAGGCTTCACGCCCCTCAGGCAGGCGATAGCCGAGCTGGGTGCCGAACCCTTCGCCTTTCGGATAGCCACCGAGCAAGGCCTCGGGCATCACCACCAGGTTGGCACCGGCGTCGCGGATGGCCTGCTCGTAGTCGAGGATCTGCGCCAGGGTGGCGGCCTTGCCGCCAGGCAGCGAACCGATCTGCAGGGCGGCGACGATGGACTTGGGCATCGAGGGAACTCCAGTCAGGAAGGTCTGTTGGATTCTCCAGCGCAGGCGTTCGGGGTGTTCGCCTGGCTCAGCGGTTGGCGCTGGCGGCGGCCATCATCTTGTTCACTTCGCTGCGCACCAGCTGGTTGAACTCCGGCGGCGACATGCCGTCGAGTTCGGCACGCACCCACTCGGCCCACTTGCCCTTGCGCCGTGGCTTTTCTGCGATCAGGCGCGCCGCCTCGCCCTTGGCCTTGCCCAGGTTGTTCTGCCAGTAGTCGAACAAGCGGGCCTTTTCTGCCTCGATCTGCGCCCGTTCCTGGAAGCTCATGTTGGCCAGATTGAAACTCATCGGGTATTACCTGCCGCTGGAAAATGGGCGCTATCTTACACTGCGTCGACGCGCCACCGGTACGCCGCTGCAACTTTCCCGGCAGCGTGGCATCCATTGTTCAACGCCCAACCCTTCACGAGGATGTGTACATGGCCAAGAAAACCGCTGCGCAAGGCAACAACGACCAGATCAAGGATCAGGTGTTCAGCGAACTGCAGGCATTGATCGAGGAATCCGAGAAGCTGCTCAGCGACAGCGCGTCGCTGGTCGGCGAGGAAGCCGAAGGCATGCGCGCGCAGTTGGGGCTCAAGTTGCGCCAGGCGCGCGATGCCACCAGCCGCCTGGGCCAGAAGGCGCAGCCGGTGGTCGAGGCGACCCAGGAATACATCGGTGGCCACCCCTGGCAGACCGTGGCGGTCTCTGCAGGCTTCGGCCTGGTGGTCGGGCTGCTGCTCGGTCGCCGGCAATAGCTCAGGCGGCTTGCGCCTGCGGAATACCGCTGTGGAAGCGCAGTTCCTGGTCGGGCGAGGTGATCAGCCCGACCTCCGCTTCGCGCACCTGCTCCACCACCCGGGCAATGTCCGCTTCATCGCCGTACTGGTGGGCCAGTTTCAAATAGCCTTGATAGTGCCGCGCCTCGCTCTTGAGCAGGCCGTGGTAGAAGGTGCCCAGCTCTTCGTCCAGATGCGGCACCAGGGCGGCGAAACGCTCGCAGCTGCGCGCCTCGATAAAGGCCCCCACCACCAGGGTGTCCACCAGTTTCACCGGCTCATGCGCCCGCACCAACCGCCGCAGGCCCGAGGCATAGCGCCCGGCCGAAACCGGCCGTAGCGGCACGCCGCGACGCTTCATCAGGCGCAGCACCTGCTCGTGGTGCACCAGCTCCTCGCGGGCCAGGCGCGACATCATGTTGATCAGGTCGAGGTGGGTGTTGTACTTGGCGATCAGGCTCAGCGCCGTGCTGGCGGCCTTGAACTCGCAATTCTTGTGATCGATCAGCAGGGTTTCCTGGTCGGCCAGTGCCGCCTCGATCCAGGCGTCAGGGGTGCGGCAACCCAGGAAGGCATCGATTTCAGGAATCAGGGACATGGTACTCACAATCGCAGGGAACATCGGCGGGACCGGCGATTATACCGGCGGCGCTGGCGAGCGCCAGTGACTATGCTTGATGCAGGTCAACCGGCGGCAGCCGCCGCGCCGTCTATAGTCAGGCATTGGTCGCCATCCGCGAAAGGAGTTCACGCCCATGCAAGCCGTGCGCAGCATCCTCGTCGTCCTCGACCCCGAGCACGCCCATAGCCGGGCCCTGACCCGGGCCAAACTGATTGCCGGGGTGACCGGTGCGCGCCTGCACCTGCTGATGTGCGACAAGAAGCAGGACCACAGCGCGCTGCTGAGCCTGCTAAGCAGCCAGTTGCATGACGATGGCTACGACAATGTCACCCATGAACAGAAGTGGAAGGACAGCCTGCACCAGTCGATCATCCATGTGCAGCAAGCGGAAGGCTGTGAACTGGTGATCAAGGAGCACCGCCCGGACAATCCCTTGCGCAAGGCACTGCTGACCCCCAGTGACTGGAAGCTGCTGCGCGAGTGCCCCTGCGCGGTGCTGATGGTCAAGAGCGAACGCCCCTGGACCGGCGGCGTGATCCTGGCGGCGGTGGATGTGGGCAACCAGGACGAGGCCCATCGCCTGTTGCATGCCAGCATCATCGATCACGGCTATGACATCGCCAGCCTGGCCAAAGGCCAGCTGCACGTGATCAGCGCCCATCCATCGCCGATGCTGTCGGCTTCCGACCCGGTCTACCAGCTCACGGAGACGATCGAGAAACGCTATCGCGAGGCGTGCACGGCGTTCCAGGCGGAATTCGATATTACCGATGACAGGCTGCATATCGCCGAAGGGCCGGCCGACGTGCTGATTCCGTATACGGAGAAGAAACTCGACGCGGTGGTGACCATCGTCGGCACCGTGGCCCGCACCGGTATCTCCGGGGCGTTGATCGGCAACACGGCGGAAGTGGTCCTGGATGCACTGGAAGGCGATGTGCTGGTGCTCAAGAGCGAAGAGGCCACGACACACTTGGCTGAGCTAGCGCGTGGCTGAACAGGCACGTGGCTGAACCAGCGCCCCAAACAGGTGCAATGCCTCTAGAATAGGCTGCCTCCCCGTCACAGAAGCAGCACCATGGACATCGATCAGGCCCGCACCTTCCTGGAAATCGTCCGCTGCGGCAGCCTGGTCGCCGCCGCCGAACGCCTGTTCGTCTCGCAGACGGCGATCAGCGCCCGTGTGCAGCGCCTGGAGCAGCAACTGGGCTGCCAGCTGTTCGTGCGCAGCCGCAACGGCGCCAGCCTGACCGCCGATGGCGAGGCGTTCGTCAGCTATGCTAACCAGCTGGTGCAGACCTGGGAAGCGGCGCGCCGTGACCTGCCGCTGCCCCAAGGCTGCCAGCAGGTGCTGCATGTGGGCGCCGAGGTGAGCCTGGGCAACCCGATGCTGCTCGATTGGGTCAGCGCCCTGCACCAGGAACTGCCCAGCCATGCCATCCGCAGCGAGGTCAGCGATGGCGAGGCGCTGCTGCGCAAGGTGGAGATGGGCTTACTCGACGCCGCGCTGGTCTACCAACCGACCTATGGCCCCGGCCTGCAGGTCGAACAGCTGATGGAAGAGAAGCTGATCCGCGTGCGCCGGGTCGATGCGCCCGATCCGTACATCTACATCGACTGGGGCGAAGCGTTCCGCCGCCAGCATGACGCCGCCCTGCCCGACCTGTCGCGCCCGGCCCTGAGCTTCAACCTCGGCCCCCTGGCCCTGCAGTTCATTCTCGAGCACGGCGGCAGCGGCTATTTCCGCACCCGGGTGGTCCAGGCCTACCTGCAAAGCGGGGTGTTCGAGCGCGTGCCCCAGGCGCCGGAGTTCACCTACCCGACCTTCCTGGTGCATGCCCGCGAACGCGACAGCGAGGCGTTGCAGCAGGCCTTTAGCGTGTTGCGCCGACTGGTGGCCGCTGGCGAAAGCGACTGGTCACAGCGCTGGGACCCGGTGATCTGAGCCCTGCGCCGCGGCAGTGAGCAGGTGCCGCTTGAGGCCGGCGATCAGGTCGGTCTGGGTGATCACCCCCACCAGCTTTTCGTCGTCGAGCACCGGCAGGCAGTGCAGTCCCTGTTCACTGAGCAACGGCAACAGGCGCTCCAGCGGATGCTGGCTGCCGACACTGACCACCCGGCGGCTCATCACCTGCTCCAGGCGTACCACCTTGCGCCGGAACAGGCCGCGCCAGCTGAAACGCCCACGGGCCATGGCCGGGCCGACCAGGTCGCTGAGGCTGACGATCCCCACCAGGCGTCCCTCTTCCAGTACCGGCAGGGTCTTGAGGTGATGGCCAGACAACAGCTTCCAGGCCTGTTCGAGGGTGGTGCGCGGCGTTGCCCACTGCACGTCGCGGGACATCACCGAGCTGGCGGTGATGCCGCCCAGGCTGCGGTGCAGGGCGTGCTGCTCGGTGGCCAGGATGATCCGCTCCAGCTCGTCACGGGTGACATCGACGAACTCACCGATCTCCTCCAGGGCCTGGTCCAGGTCCCCGGCGCTGATGCCGACCCGCTCGCCCGGCAGCGGGTCGTGGGTGTGGTGCAAGTCGCGGCGCGGGGTCGCGCCCTTGGGGTAGCGCACGCCGGTCAGACGGTTGTAGAGCACAGCCACACCGACCAGGATCAGCGCATTGAGCAATACCGGCTCGAGCAGGTGGTCACCCATGGCCACCAACCCCGGATCGGCCAGCACCGCGCTGGCCGCCACGCCGCCACCGGGCGGGTGCAGGCAGCGCAGCAGGCACATTGCCAGGATGGCGATGCCCAACGCCGCCGCCGCGACCCACAGCCCATCGCCGAAGGCGTGGCGCATGGCCAGGCCTACGACAGCCGCCAGCGCGTAGCTGCCCAGCACGGGCCAGGGTTGGGCCAACGGACCGGAGTGCACGGCGAACACCAGCACCGCCGAGGCTGCCAGCGGGCCCAGCAGATGCAGGGCGATCGATGGCCCATAGGCCAGGCTACAAAGATAGCCGGCGAGAAACAGGCCGAGCAGCGCGCCAAGACCTGCACGCAACCATTCTCGGGGAGGGATGTTCAGCGGCGCCGGGAGCAAGCGCTGCAAGCGGGATTCGGGACGCGAGGCAGACATCGAGGTGACTTGATCGTGTTCTTCTGATTGTAAAAAGAAAGCCCAGCGCGACCGGCCTGGGCCCTGTGTTGCGCAATGCAGTGGCGCAAGGGGGCTCCGTCCTTGGAGAGATGGAAACCGCAAGGTTTCGTGGCCGGCATTGTGCCGGGCGCAGGTGGCGCTGGGCCAATTCAAAAAACTGCGGCTGTACTGCAATTTTTTTGCACGGTTGATCCGCCCCGCGATTGGGCCGGCGCCGATCAACGCCCCTTGCGCGGCAGCTCGATACTCACTCGCAACCCGCCCAGCGGGCTTTCCAGCAGTGCGATGCGTCCACCCCATGCCTCGACGATATCGCGCACAATGCCCAGCCCCAGGCCATGGCCATCGACCTGTTCGTCCAGCCGCGAGCCGCGTTCGAGCACTTGCAGGCGTTGCGCCTCAGGGATGCCCGGGCCATCGTCATCGACCCACAGCTGGTAACCCTCGGTGGTTGGCGCGATGCCCAGGCGCACCTCGCTGTCGGCCCATTTGCAGGCGTTGTCCAGCAGGTTGCCGAGCAGCTCCAGCAAATCCTCGCGGTCCCAGGGCAGCAACAAGCCCGCAGGCACGTCGCGCTCCAGCAGCAGGCCTTCGCCGTGAATCATCCCCAGCGTCGCCAGCAGCCCGGGCAGTTCGCTATCGCAATCGAACTGCGCGCCGGGCAAGGCATCGCCGGCCAGGCGCGCGCGGTTGAGTTCGCGGGCCAGGCGTTGCTGGATCTGCTCCAATTGCTCGCGCATCTGCGCGCGCACCTCGGGCAACGCCTGCAGGCGTTCGCTGGCAGCCAGGCTGACAAGCACCGCCAGCGGCGTCTTCAAGGCATGACCGAGGTTGCCCAGGGCATTGCGCGAACGGCGCAGGCTGTCTTCGGTATGGGTCAGCAGGTGGTTGATCTGGTCCACCAGCGGTTGCAGTTCGCTTGGGACCTCGGCGTCCAGTTGCGAGCGCTGGCCCTGCTGCAACTGGGCGATCTGCTGGCGCGCCCGCTCCAGCGGGCGCAACGAGCGGGTCACGGTGAGGCGCTGCAGCACCAGGACCAATATCAACGCCACCAGCCCCAGGCCCAGGCCGATCTGCTGCATGCGCCGGAAGCCCTCGCGCACCGGCGAGTAGTCCTGGGCCACGCTGATCGAGATGTCCTGGCCCAGGCGCCGGTAATCGCCGCGATAGGCCAGCAATTGCTGGCCCTCGGGGCCCAGTTCGTGACCATCGTCCAGCCCCGGTTTACCGGGCTTGGGCATGTCCATGTCCCATAACGAACGGGAGCGCCAGGTACCCTGGTCGAAATCAATGCGGAAGTAGTAGCCCGAGAACGGCTGCTGGTAGGCTGCCGACAGCCGTCGCTCGTCCAACTGCAGGCCGGACGGGCCACGCACCAGCGCCACCAGCAGGTTTTCGCTTTCCTTGCGCAGGCCAGCTTCCAGGTAACGCTGCAGGCCCGCCTCGAACAGCCACAGGGTCAACTGCGCCAGGGCCAGGCCAACCACTACCAGTACCGCCACCAGGCCCAGGCTCAGGCGCGCCTGGATCGACTTCACGCGGCGCTCCCGGCATACACGTAGCCCTGGCCGCGGCGGGTCTCGATCACGCTGCGCCCCAGTTTGCGCCGCAGGTGGTTGACGTGCACTTCCAGCACATTGGAATCACGCTCGGTTTCCCCGTCGTATAGGTGCTCGGCCAGGTGGCTCTTGGACAGCACCTGCCCCGGATGCAGCATGAAATAGCGCAACAGGCGGAACTCGGCGGCGGTGAGCTGGACATCGACACCCTCACGGCTCACGCACTGGCGCGACTCGTCCAGGTGCAGGCCGGCCGCTTCCAGTCTTGGCTGGTTGGCCAGTCCCTTGGCCCGGCGCAACAGGGCCTGGATGCGCAGTTGCAGCTCCTCGGGGTGGAAGGGCTTGCTTAGATAGTCGTCGGCCCCGGCCTTGAGGCCCTCGATACGCTCGGCCCAGGAGCCGCGGGCGGTGAGGATCAGCACCGGGGTGGCCAGGCCGCTCGCGCGCCATTGCCCCAGCACTTCGAGCCCCGGCAGCCCGGGCAGGCCCAGGTCGAGGATGATCAGGTCGTAGGGTTCGCTCTGGCCCTGGTACACCGCATCGCGGCCATCGGCCAGCCAGTCCACGGCATAACCCTGGCGCTGCAGGGTGGCGATCAGTTCATCGGCCAGGGGGACATTGTCCTCGACAAGCAGCAGGCGCATTCAGTCGTCTTCCTCGTCTTTGAGCAGCGCGCCGGTGCGGGCGTCGAGCTTGATCTCGCGCACCACCCCCGCCGGGGTCAGCAGCTCGACCTCGTACTCGTAGCGCTCGTGCTTCTCTTCCAGTTCCGCCTCCAGCAGCCGTGCCCCGGGGTAACGCCCCAGGGCGGCTTCGAGCAATTGCTCCAGCGGCAGGATGATGCCCTTTTGCCGAAGCTCCAGGGCTTCATCCTGGTCCAGGTCGCGCGCGGCGGCCAGCGAACAGACGGTCAACAGGGCCAAGGCCAGGTAGCGTGCCGTTCGCGGTAGTGCAGGCATCAGTTGTCTCGCTCGTCCTTCAGGACTTCACCGGTCTTGGCATCCAGGGCCACGTCCCATTCGACGTTCTGGGCATCACGCAGATCGACCTTGTAGATGTAGCGGCCGTACTCGTCCTCGAGCTCCGAGTCGGTCACGGTGGCGCCGGGATGCTTGGCCACGGCGGCGGCCTTCAGTTCATCCAGCGACTTGATGGTCTTGGCGTTCACCAGC
Source organism: Pseudomonas sp. CCOS 191 (assembly GCF_001007005.1). Taxonomy (NCBI): domain Bacteria; kingdom Pseudomonadati; phylum Pseudomonadota; class Gammaproteobacteria; order Pseudomonadales; family Pseudomonadaceae; genus Pseudomonas; species Pseudomonas sp. CCOS 191. Next base: position 2,097,100 of record NZ_LN847264.1, on the reverse strand, counting down.
TTGACCACTTCATCGGGCTGCACATCCTTGGCGAAGGCGGCATTGGCACCGAAAGCGAGGGCGGCGGCGGTGAACAGGGCAGTCAAAGTTTTCATGAGGTTCTCTCCAGCGAGATGTGCAATTTGTCTACGGGGTTAAGATTAACCACCGGTCCTTAACTCAACCTGAAAACAGCTGGCCGCATGATAGCGCAGCTTGCGGCCTTGTCGCGGCCACGTGGGGCGGTGATGGCATCGCCGCCTCGCAATAAAGCCCTATACTGCCCGCCTGCCCTGCCCGAGACCCCGCCATGAGCGCCATCCACATCAAGTACCCCGCCCTGACCTTCAAGGCCGGCCAGCGCGCCTTGCGGCAGATCCGCGAGCGCGGCCTGCTGGCCGCCGATGTCGGCGTGCTGCCGGGCGCCGCCGGTGGCCCCAAGCCCTTGGGAATCCAGGGCCTGGACCTGGCGCTGTTCGGTGAATGGCTGCCGACGGCACCACGGCAACGGGCATTGATCGGCGCCTCGATCGGCTCCTGGCGTTTCGCCAGTGCCTGCCTCGACGACCCGGTGGCCGGTATCCGCCGCCTGGGCGAGCTGTATACCGAGCAGGATTTCGCCAAGGGCGTGACCCCCAGGGAAATCAGCCAGAGCTGCCAACGCATGCTCGACGACCTGCTGCAGGGCCGCGATGGGCAGATCCTCGCCAACCCGCACTATCGCCTGAACATCCTGGTGGTGAAGAGCCACGGCCAGCTCGCCCACGACCACCGTGGCCGCCTGGGCGTGGGGCTGGGCTCGGTGATCGCCAGCAACCTGCTGGGCCGCTCGCGCCTGGCCCGGCACTTCGAGCGGGTGATCCTGCACGATGAACGTGCCACGCCACCGCTGGAGGCGCTCACCGACTTCCCTTCGCGCAGCCTGCCGCTGGACCTGGCCAACCTGCGCCACGCCCTGCTCGCCTCGGGTTCGATCCCGATGGTCATGGAGGGTGTACGCGACATCCCCGGCGCGGGTGCCGGCACCTACCGCGACGGCGGCTTGCTCGACTACCATCTGGACCTGCCCTACCGCGGCGACGACCTGGTGCTCTACCCGCACTTCACCGACAAGGTGGTGCCCGGCTGGTTCGACAAGGCCCTGCCCTGGCGCAAGGGCGATGCCACGCGCCTGCAGAACGTGCTGCTGATGACCCCGTCGCCGCAGTACCTGGCCACCCTGCCCTACGGCAAGCTGCCGGATCGCAACGACTTCAAGCGTTTCATGGGCGATGCGTCGAGCCGTAAGCGTTACTGGTACAAGGCCATTGCCGAAAGTCGGCGCCTGGGCGACGAACTGCTGGAGCTGATCGCCACCGGGCGGTTGCAGGATCGGTTGCAAGCCTTGTAGCGGGCATGCTGGTAGACTGCGCGCATCGTTGATTCACACAGAGTTATGCCAGCGTGGAAATCTTTAAGGATTCCACAATGGGCTCCCGCCAAAAACCGAGCGATACCACAAGCAGCCATGACGCCCTGAATCCGGCGTCATTGGCGTATCGCCGCGTACCATTCTGTACCTTCCCAATCCCAAAAACGTAGTACATCATCCAGTACATCTAACGACCAGAAAGAGGCAATGTACTAGTGGCGCTCACGGACACCGCAGCCAGGCAGGCCAAGCCCCGGGAAAAGGGCTACACCCTTGCAGACTCGCTAGGGCTCACGCTGTACATCGCCGAAACCGGCGTGAAGAGCTGGCATTTCAGGTTCACATGGCTCGGCAAGCAGGCCAGAATTTCGCTTGGGACTTACCCAGAGATCGGCTTGAAGGAGGCGCGTGCGCGAAGGGATGAGGCCCGCGAAGAGGTTGCGCAGGGCAAGGACCCTCGCGAATTGAGGAGGGAAAAGAAGGTCGAGCGCCTTGGCGCCCAAGAGAGGACATTCTGCCGCGTCTATGAAGAGTGGCTGGAATTCAGGAAGGGAGGCCTAACCGATTCGACGGTCAAGGTGATTTCCAACGCGATGGAGCTGGATGTGCTGCCGGCCTTTGGTCAGCGCCAGATCGACAGCATCAAGCGCGCCGACGTGATCACGCTGATCCGTCGCATAGAGCGGCGCGGCTCAATCACTACAGCCGTAAAAACCAGGCAATGGACCGGCCAAGTCTTCCGCTATGCAATGGCGATCGGAATGATTGAGATAAACCCCACGGCGGAAATGCACGCTGTGACCGAGAAGATGGCGCCGCACAAGAACAGGCCGTTCCTGGCCTTCGACGAAATGCCGGCCATCATCAAGGCCATTGAAGGAAGTGAGTCAGGCTTGCAGCTGCAGTGCGCAACCAAGCTGCTTATCCTCACAGCGTGCCGCCCGGCGGAGGTTCGCAAGGCTGAGTGGTCTGAGATCGACTTGGATACCGCGACCTGGTCCATCCCGGCCGCCAAGATGAAGATGCGCCGCGATCACATCTTGCCGCTGTCGCGCCAGGCGGTCGAAATCCTGCGCTCGATGCTTCCGATATCCGGAAACCTGAAATACGTGTTCCCGAACCGAACTGACGCAGTCCGGCCGATCGGCATCAATTATGCGGTGAACCTGCTGGACCGCTGCGGATACACCGGTCGCCAGTCACCGCACGGATTCCGGCACCTGTTTTCCACGGAGATGAACAGTCGCGGGTATAACAAAGACTGGATTGAGCGGCAGCTGGCCCACGCCGACAGCAGCGCTATTCGTGACGTGTATAACCACGCCACCTATTTGGAGCAGCGCCGCGACATGATGCAGGCCTGGGCCGATATGGTTCTACCTTCTGTCTAGCGCCTCAATTCGGGGAGAATCTGCCCGCCAGTCGGGCGATCTGGCTCGTATTCGGCAAAAATTCCCATGGCCCAGGCCTCCTCATGCTCGAGTAGTGCCCAGGTCCTGGCTGCCTCGGCAAGCTCCAGCATGTCGGAAAGCACGCCGGCATCTACCTCTCGTCGGCGGCTGGCCGCATAGGCCATTTCATTGATAACCGCGGCGCGCCCGTCCGGGTCCGTGACCATGGCCGGACTGTCGTAGAGCTCGTCCAGCCATGGCCGCGGGATACCTGCCAAGCTACTCAACACGGCACCACCAGGACTGCGAGTACAGCACGCCGTCGACCTCTTCGAAGCCAGTGATGTTCATGCCCTGCTGGGCCATCCCGTTGACGCAGGCGTCATGCAGGCGCGGGATGATGTCGCCGCTCGGTGTGGGGTTGAACACCCACGCCTCAATGCACGGGCGCCCGAGCACCTTGCTGTGCCCGTACTCGATATGCACGTCTGCGCGCAGCGGCTTGATCTTGCCGAGCTTTTCGTTGGGGATGGCGACGCCGCGCTCTCGGCGGCGAACAAGGAGGAAGTACATACGGCACCAATACTGTATATCGATACAGTATTTGACCATTCAAACGGATGACCAGGCCAGTACCGCCCGGCGGGCTATGCTTCTGGCTCAAGCAGGAGGGCCGGACATGTGCGGAAGGTTGAGTCAGTACCGCGGGATCCATGACTTCGTTGAGACGCTGAGCATGCCAGAAGCCTGGCGGAACAACGTCGGTGACCAGGACCTGGGGCGGTACAACGTCGCGCCAACCACGCAGGTCGCCGTGCTTCGGGTAGATGACGCAGGCCCGAGGGCGGACCTGGTGAGATGGGGGTGGCGGCCGCATTGGGCGACCGACCGCGCCGCGCCTATCAACGCCCGTGTCGAGAAGGTGGCGCACGGCCCCTTCTTCAGGGCGATCTGGCCGCATCGAGCGATCACGCCGGTGGATGGCTGGTATGAGTGGGTGGACGAAGGCGGTCCGAAGAAGCGGCCCTACTACATCCGCCGGCGGGATGGGCGCCCTGCCCTGTGCACCTCAATCGGTCAGTTCGTCGGCAATGAGCACGACGGGTTCGTGATCATCACCGCCGATGCCCAGGGTGGCATGGTCGACGTGCACGACCGACGGCCTGTCGTGCTGTCGCCAGAGCTGGCGGTCGAGTGGATCGCGGCAGGCATGCCCGGCGAGCATGCCGAGCAGATGGTGCTGAACATGGGTGAGCCGGCCGAGGCTTTCGAGTGGTACCGGGTTGGCACCGCTGTCGGTAATGTGCGAAATCAGGGGCCGGACCTGATCTCACCAATAAGCAGCGCATCATAGGACGCCTCGCACGCCAGTCCGGCTACTCGGGCGCGGTCATACGCTGCCGCCAGCTCTCCCGCTCGAGCATCAGCCCGTGCGAGCAGGTCGGAGAGCACCATTGCGGCGCGGGTGGCTGCCTGGCTTCGAGCGGCAACGGCGGGGTCCTGGCCGGGGCAACCGACGGTGGCAGCGAGCTTGCCGGCTTCGTCGTGCAGCCGCTGGCCAGCAGCATCAGCCCCAGCAGCAGCGCTGTCGGCAGTCGTTCGTTGCTCCTGAGCATGCGCCCTCACCTCCTCGTGTGCCGCTGCGCGGCGATGTTCTTCCTGGCGTTCTCCGCGCTCGCCCAGCACCTCGGCAAGGCGATCCCCGCTGTCCCGTTGCGCAGATGCTGTGGCTGCCTCGGCACGCTCCACCGACCGACCGTGCTGGTAGACGAGCCAGTACGACCCGACCACGGCCAGCAGCGCTATAACGCGCACGCCCCATCCTTTCACGCCAGCGCCCTCCGCACGCCCTCATCAATGACCGCGCCCTTGTACGGGTTTCCGCCGTTCTCGTGGATGATGATGCTCTCCACGAGCAGCCACAGCGTGTGGCGGTCCTTGATGTCGATCGGGTCGGTGGTGCCCACGCCCAGGCGCTTGGCCACAGCGGCGGCATAGGCCCGGGTGTCGTTCTCGTTGCTCGGCGCCCAACGGTTGATGGTTTCCAGCACCGTGTCGATCCCCTTCCCGCCGACACCAGGCATGCCATCCTTGCCCCGGTAGTTGATCAGCAGCTTGCCCAGGGCGCGAATGCCGTTCTCAGGCGTGTCGAAACGGGCGAAGCGCGGCTTGGCCACGCCCACCTCGACGCCCTGCTGACCCTGCCAGGCGTTGCGGGGGTTGTAGTCGATGTTGCCGGGGTTGTTGTTGCGCACACCACGTGGGGTGGATTGGGTCATGGGTTTTCTCCAGGCAAAAAAATACCGCCAGGTGGCGGTCGGGTTCTGTTTCGGGTCGGTTACGCGGGTCGCGCGGCCCGGTGGGCGCTGTCGGGCCAGCCTTCGGCACCTTCTTTCCACGCGCGCAGCTCCAGCCAGTAGGCTTTCCATTCAGCAGCGGTGCCGGGCACAGATTCGTCGCCGAAGTCGATTGCTGTCACGTTTTGTTGCGCGACCTGCATTTCGCCATCCCGCCAGGCCGATTCAATTGCTGCCGCCTCAGCTGCTGCTTTTGCCGCCAGTTCTTCGTCCGTGAACGCCGGCTCTGGCGTGTTCCCGCCTGCGAGCCAGGCCTCGTAATCGTCCCACCAGCGGTGGCCGCGAGGGATTGACGAGCCATCATCAAGACGGATCACTGCATCAGGGTTTTCTGTCAGCTTATACATTGCACGGCAGCTCCGCGTCGGCCGAGACGAAGGCCCCGGCATTGAGTAAGTAGATAAGCGGCTTGTATGCGCCAGGCGCAGATGCGAGCGTCAGATCAGCCTCGAAGCCGAACCGGGTGTGGTACGTCGTTGCAACCGCGTTCACTGCTACGGATGCAGCCCCGTCATAGACGATCGACGAGCCGACGAGGACTGATGGTGTAGCCCGCATCGGTACTGGCCAGCCGCGATTAACGCGTGCGGCCGTAGCTCCCGTGCCGGCGGATACACCTTGCCCAAATGAGCGCGGGCTCCCGGTATCGTTCAGCATGCGGAAGTAGTAGCGCAGGCATGCAGCGAGCGTGTCACCGACAAGAGGCTCTTGCCACGGCGTAGCGCGCAAACCAGCCTCGCATTTGGGGCGCGAGAACGACGCGTTTCCGGAGAAACGTACTTGAAGAGCGCCGGTGATACCCGGGATCTGCAGTGTGACTGAGCGCCGACCGCTGCCTGCTGTGATCGTACCTGAGTTTGAGCCAGCACCTGCTCCATCGCCAACGGTGACAGTGATGGCCGCAGTTGGACTGTCGACAGAGATGGTCACATATCGGCCGGCGAAGTTCGCAACTTCAACAGGCTGGCACAGCGTTCCGCCTCCGAGTGTCACGACTCGGGTCGACGCGTTCACCGAGTAGTTCACGCCGGCCGTATGCGCTCCCCAGCGGTCATGGCCGTAAGTGCCAGGGGACAGAAAGCCGCCGGCGAAGCCCCGCTGATTCACCGCGAAATCACTGTTGATCAGCAGGTTTGTATTGATAGGGTTCGACGCCTGGGCCTGGAGCTTGCCGAGGGCGCCGAGCACGCTGTCAGTTGCAGCTACAGGATCCGTATACAGAAGACTTAGGCCTGTGAGCAAAGAGTCACGAACCCCGGAGCCGAGGTCGGCCCAGGTTTTGTTCCATGCGAAGTAGGTGCCCGGAGCGCCGCCAGCGTTGATCAGCGCGAGGATGGTTCCATACTGCTCGACGAGCTGACGCAGGCGGTCTGCGGATTCCTTCACGTATCCCTGCATCGGCGCCAGGCCATAGGAGCCTGCCGTCACTGTCGGCCCCTGGTAGGCTGGCAGAATGCTCAGCACCGACGAACTGGCGATGTTCGCAACCTCGTACCATCGTCCGTCTGGCCCCTGGAATGCATCACCTACTCGAGCGTTCAAGGCGAAGTCAGTAGACGTTCCGGTTACAGTCGTCTGTCCGGCTGTCACAGACACCGTGCCCGTTCTATACCATGGCATAAGCCGAAATCCTCAATTAAATGGAAATGGAAGTCTGTTGGTGCTTATAACCAGAGCAACCGGGAATCGATCGATAGGAATTTGCCTCCAGTAGTTGTACGGCGCTCCACCAGGAAACTCTCTTGTTGTACATGCAGCAACAGTAAACATAAATCTAACCCCTCCAGTTATACCTGAGCACCCTTCTTGACAGCTGTACAATCCGGCCGAAAGGTATGCCTGAGGGGCGCTGCACGCGGCTGATCGCGTAAAATTTATTGATGCCGCGAACTCTCCAGAACCAACTACAACATCAACATACGACTTGATCTGCGGGTATCTTGCACCACCTTCATCGCCTGGGAATGAGTTGTATCCGCCTGCATATGCTGTGTACCTGATGTCTGATCCAGGTGTCACCGGCTGCCCAGGCTGTGGAGCTTGAACAGCGGCAACAACGTTTAACGGAGGCTGTGCCGAATTGAACGTCAACTTTTGGTCGGAATCCCTGAAGCATTTGAGCCCGGTGATGGGTCCCAAGTCAGACATCAGATCAAACACATAACACTTCGTTGAAGCCGATGCGCCCGTAAAAAGCAGGGTTTTCGAAGATCCAGAAACGATTTCACCGCAAGGGCTACCATCACCTACAAGAAATGCTATAGGTGCACTCCAAGAGGACAATGTTATACCGTAGATTGGCTCTCTAGCGACGGCATCATCATTCCAGTTCCCGCCAAAATTTGGATCTAGACCCACGCTTCTGAGGTACTTCTGAGGCCAGTTAGCAACGAATGCTAAGTATCCGCTTTTACGCAATCCGTAAGATATAAGCTCAGTATCAAATAGCAGCTCTTGATCAGGCTGCCTGTACGCAACGAATTTCCCAGCCATCAGTAATAACCGTAATCGATTCTGCAGTTAGCTGAAAAGTACCCCCAGCCATTTGTGCTGTATGAGTACGCCCATGACATTGTGTTTCCAGAAATGGTGACACCAGGCTTTTTCCCCTTTTCGCGGTTCAGATCAACCAAGGCGACAATCATGTAGAAGCGATTCCTGCCTGCTGGAACAGCGGGTAGCGTAGTGCTTCCTGCTGTTCCATTAGTCACTATCCCACCTTGCGTCTGGCTGATTAACACCGTCATATCTGAAATGACCGATCCGTCCTCCGCGAATGCAAGAAATCCAGTACTCATATGCCAATGCCCATCTTCGTTGCTGGGTTACCGCTGGCATAGTAGGTGTTGACCTGGCCGTTGGTGATCAGGGTGGAGCCTGTCGAATCCTGGCCGCGCACCGTGAATGCACCGGTAACCATGTTCAGCTCGATCAGCGGCCGGCCTTGGGAGTCGACAGCTTGCGACCTCAGCGTCATGCCAAGAACGATCTGCTGAATGAACGCAGTGTTGATGAGGGCTGTGTTCATGAAGACCTGGCCGCCCTGCACAACAAACGGCGATGACAGCGTGCCGTTGATGCCGTTGACCACTGCGAACCGGTCGGCGGAAACCAGGAAGGTGCTCTGCAGGCCGGCCGGCCCGTTCTCTATGCCGAGGCCAATGCCCGCTGCGACGTACTGTCCCTGGGAGTTGACCTGCATCTTCACGGACCACATCGCGCTGGCTTTGCCGTCCAGGCTAGCCTGAGCTTGGCTAACCGTCTGAACGACTGCATCGGTATCTCCGATCTTCGCCTCGAGCGTCTCAGAAGTTCGCGCAAGAGCGTCGGTTTCCGTTGTCCTGACGAGCGCTTCCCGAGCGATCGCAGCTGTTGAATCCCACAGCTTCAGGGCTCCAGCGAGCTCTCCCTCGGCGTCATCGTCACGCGCCGACGCACGTAGAACCTGCACGCTTTCAGCCGTGGATTCGACCTTGCCGTCCACCTCCTCGATCTTTGTGGTGTTGGTCTCGACTTGCTGGGCCAGGCCGTTTGCCGTCTCGATGGACTGGCCGATGTCGACCCACAAGGCCGGATTCGGCGGAGCGTTGGCACCACTCGGGTCTGCTGGCACATCGTGAACGGCCTGGTAGATCCTGCCGTCGACCACGACCATCTGGCCTTCCTCGTAGGGCGTGTCCTTGTCGTAGGCCTTCAGCCCGTCCAGGGCGTCGATCTGGTCCTGCAGCCCGTCGATCTTGTTCTTCAGCTCCTCGCCGAGCATCGACTCATCAATCTCGCCGGAGATCATGTCAAGGATTGGGCCTGGGTCGGTCTGAGCAATGCCCTGCACCGCCGTCGGCGGAACCGGGAAGAACGGGCCTATGTTGCCGGTCCGGTCGACCAGGCGCGCCCAGAAGAAGAACGACGCACCGGCAGCCAGGCCGGACATCACGTGCTCCGACTGTGGATAGGCCAGGTCCGCCAGCTTGGTGGCGCTGGTCAGGTCGTTGATCGGGTTGCTCCAGATCTCCGTGCGCTGGGTGTCCTCGGCTCCGGGCGGCAGCCCCCACTTCAGCCGGATCGCGAAGATCTCGCTGGTGGCCGTGAGGAACGTCACCGCCGGCGGCGTACCCTCCTTCCCTTTCAGGTCGGTGAGCACAGAGCTGCGCCAGGTCGACGTGATATCGAACGCGCTGACCGCACGCACACGCGCCAGGTACTGGCCGGCGTAGATCCCAACAACATCGACCGACGCGGTACCGGTGCGCTGCAGCCTGATCCAGTTGCCGCTGTCCTTGCGCCACTCCACGTCGTAGGCCACGGCCCCTTCCACAGCCGGCCAGGCGATGTTCATCGTGCTGACGGCCAGGCCCTGGGCAATCGCGTAGTCGGACGTCAGGGTCACGCTCGCTGGTGGCGGCACGGTCGTCACCGGGATGACGCTAATCGGCCGTTCCTCGAGCTTTGCCCCGGTGTCGATCGCGGCGAACTTGCTCGGGTTGAACTCGAGCGCGGTGATCTCGTACTCGCCTTCGGCGGTGCGCGAGGTCTTCAGCACCCGGAACAACTGGATGGCCAGGTCGTCGGCGTCGATCGCCCACTGCAGTTCGGGCTCCGGCTGGACCGAGTAGGCCGTCGTCACGGTCACAGCGCGACCGGCAACCGACTGCACGGTGCGGCCTTGGGCGCTGCCGTTGGGCAGGTTGATGATCAGCCGGTCGCCGGCCTTGATCTGCGTGTCACGGTCCAGGGTCACGACCTTGCCGGCCGCAGCAGCGATGCGGCCACCGTTTGGCCTCCCCGAAAGCAACTCGTCGGCAACCGGGATGACGTGGCCAGGCAGCGGAATGCGGCCCTCCATGCCCGTCTTGAACGTGACAGTCCGGTCCTGGTTGTTGCTCAGCAGCGCCCACTTCCCGCGGCGCTGGGCCTCGCTAGCCCTGGTGCAACCGATGGCCGAGATCTCGATAGGCCGGTCCTGGTACCGCCGCTGCAGCGCAAGGTCTGTGACCGGGATCACGTCGGTGTCGTAGTTGTTCCCCGGGTTGTCGTAGCTGACCAGGGCGCGACTGTAGTGCGTGCTGCGCTCGGCGCCGCCATACGTGAACTCGCCGTCGATGACGTTCGCCCGGGTGAACACGTAGTCGAAGTCCTGCGCCCGGGGCATGTCGGCTTGCATGAACAGCGCGCCCTGCGCCCAATACACCATGCCCCGGTAGATCGCCGACAGGTCGCGCAGCAGCGTCCAGGCCTCGGCCTTGCCCTGCAGGTTCATGTCGCACAGGAAGCGCGGTTCCTGGCCCCCTACCCCGTCCGGCACCAGCTGGTCGCAGTACTGGGCGATGCGGTACATCTCCCACTTGTCGACCATCCACGACTTGATGCGCTTGCCCAGGCCGAACCGGTCCTCGACGCACAGGCCATATGTCACGAAAGCCGGGTTGTTGGTCCATGCCTGCTTGAAGGTGCCGTCCCAGGTGCCGGTGTAGGTGCGGGCGATCGGGTCGTAGTTGGTCGGCACCGGCCAGCGCCGGGCCTTGCACTTCACGGTCACCGACGGGATGTTCTGGAACTGCTCGGCGTCGAACTCGATGTAGAGCAGCGCGGTGTTGGGGTAGCGCAGCTTCTGGTCGATGATCTCGGTGTAGGCCGCGATGGTCATCGTGTCAGCGATGGTGCCGGTGTTGGCGTTCGGCGTGAGGCGCCGGGCGCGGATCACCCAGCCCGAGGTGGCCGCCGGCAGGTCGACACGCACAGAGCGCTGATAGCCGCTGCTGGTCTTGCCGCTGACGGCGTTGCGGTGCGCCTCGACGAAAGCACCGCCGTCGGTGGCGATGTCGATGGCGTACTCGATGGTGTAGCCGTTGGTGTCCCCAGTGTTCGGGTCCTGCTGGAGCAGGCGCGGCCACGAGAAGCGCAGGCGCACGGCCGACAACTGAGTGTTGCTCAGCGCGCGGGTCCACGGCTGATCACTACGCAGTTCCACGCCGACCGACGTCTCGCTCTCGATCGCAGGGATGCCCTGGATATAGTCCTGCTCCACGGTGCCGCGACGCCACTCCCACTTCACACCCGGGAAGTTCACGTTGCCGCTGACGTCCATGATCGGGGTGTTGTCGAGGTAGATGTCGCGGTCAGTCGGGGCGCCGTCGAACTCGCCCTCGCCCACGGCCAGCAGGATCTTGGCGATGTTCGTGGAGCGAAGGCTATCCGGGGCCTCGTAGGGCGCCTTGGGCTTCTTCTCGCCGCCCTTTGCGCCGGTGACGGCAGGTTGAAGTGCTGCGCCCATGCTTTCCTCCGGGCAAGAAAAAACCCGCCGCAGCGGGTTTAGTTATGGGTAATCTTCTCCTCCATTCGGAGGCTTGCAGCGATAGATTCGCGCCACGGCTAGCTTCCAACCTCGGAGAGCACCGTACCTTTCAATAGCTAGCAATGCATAGCTCGAACACGAAGGAGTGTAGCGGCAAGCTGATCTGATCTTGTCAGGAGCACACCGCTGATAAAGTTTGATCAATAGGATTGAAAGCCTTGAGATCATGCCGGACGACGGAAAGAGATCACGTAATAATTAGACATTTCAGTTTGCTTTCCAAACAAGGCGGCAAAGCAACCTGGCTTTACAGCAACTCCGATAGTGTCCACGCGATAAAATTCCCACCCGTCTTCGGCGTTTGCATTGACCACGGACTGCAAATATGCGGCAGCCTCATTCCCCTTATGCTGTTTTGCTTGAACTTCAACATTTGGAGGAACTTGGACCATTTTGTAAACGTACACTGTGGCATCCTTTTGAGTGCGATAGAAGCCTTATGCTATCAGCGCTATACGCCCATCGCTAGCTACGCCTTGTCCTCGGCATATACGGATGCAGAGATGATTGCTCCGCCCCAACGGCGCTCGCCGATGCAGATCGGCACCGGATTGCCGCTGGCGGTGGTGTTGTTCGCACTGCCGAAGGCATAGGACGGCCTGTTCTCCGGTGCTGCGCTCTGCGACAGCCCCTTGGCTTGCGGGCTGAGCATCTGGATGACGCCACCAAGCGCCATGGCCGCACCGATCTGCATCGCCCACGCCTGACCGGTGACAGCGCCGGCAACCACCATGACCACGCCGACAATGGTCTGCAGCAGCCCTCCGCGCTTGCTTCCACCGATCACCGGCACGATCCGCAGCTCGCGGACACCGCCGCGCTCGAAGTCCTCGAGGCCGACGTTCTGCCGGTTCCGGAAGACCGCGAAGCGCAGGCCCATGCCGTCCAGCCGCCGAATCTCATCTTCGAAACCGGCCAGGGTTGCCTTCAGAGCCTTGAAAGCCTCCCAGGTGTCGCCGCTGTCGAGCTGCCGGCGGTGGGTGCGGCCGAACTTCTGGGCCAGCGAGCCGGACAGCTTGATGGTCGTCATTTGCTTGTAGGCGATTGCGCTCATCGGGCCTCCTTGTGGCGCAGGATCAGGCGGGCCCGGTCGTGCCACGGACCACCGTAGATGATGACCTCGGACGGCCTGCCATACAGGTGGTGCAGCAGGAACGGGCCGGGGCCGTATAGCTCGGCTTGCTCGCCGGGCAGTTTGGGATCACCGCCCAGGTAGATCCCCGCATGGTTCGGGTGCACCGTTCGGCCCACGGCCATGACGATCATGTCGCCACGCTCGGGTCGGTCTACCTGGTAGAAGCCCGCAGCCTCGTAGGCCTGCTCGTACAAGCTCGGGCCGGCGGCCTGCTCCCACCAGCCGTCCTCGCGGACGTATGCCGGAAAGTCCAGGCCCCACTCGCGCTGGTACCAGTCGGCGCAGACCTGCCAGCAGTCCCAGGCACCGTGCACGAAGGGCCTTCCCAGCAGCGGCGATTCGCCGGTTGGCGTGATCGTCCGCAGGTCGCCCTCCGGCCAGGACAGGATGTGCCACGGCAGGCCAGTGGCCTCGCACATCGCCAGATCCCGGGGCGAAGGCCTACTGGTTGCGTCCGGGTGCGAGTGCACGATGCCGATCACCTGGCCCTGGTCTTCCGCCTCGGCGTACTGCTCCGGCGCGATGCGGAACTCCTCGGTCGGCTCGGTGGCCACGTTGACGCAGGGGAAGTACACCTGCTTTCGGCCCACGGCCAGGATCAGCCCGCAACACTCTCGCGGGTGCTCAACCGCGGCGTGCTGTTGCACGGCGGCGAGGATGTGTTTCAGCATGATCAGCTCCTGGCGATCAGGGAGACAGCGGGGAATCCGCCGAAGGTGAGCTGGTTGCCCTGGCCCTGCCGGACGACACAGCCAGTATCAAGGCAGCCATTGCACTGGTCCTTGGCTGGGTCGTCCGTGGGGTTGCCGTCGAAGTCGAAGTAAGGTCCGGTGTATCCGCAGTTCGGCCCCCGGTATCCGTTTGTCATGGCCCAGTGGCACAGCTGGGTCATCTGGCGGCCGATGCTCTCGCCGCCGACGTCGCCCGGGCTGGCCAGCTCCCACGACACCGTCGCGCCGTTCTCCGACACCTTCTGGTCGATGTACCAGACCTCCGTGCTCTCCTGGGTCGGGTCAGCCTCCGGGTTGCCAGCGGGGAAGTTCACCGGGTCCAGGTACCGTTTAAGGGTCTGTCGAATCGTCAGCTTGAACTCGAGCAGGTTGTCGAATGCCAGGCACAAGCCGGTGATCCGGCCGTTGACGTTGCCGACCGAGATCGTCGGCCGCACTGCGGTACCGTCCGAGTTCGCCTCGAGACCCTCGATCTGCATCGGCCAGGCGTCGTACTCGTTGCCCTGCCACCAGATGGACTTGGCCGGCAGCTGGTCGGCATCCGCGCCGGCCGCCGCCAATTCCGCGGGCGAGTGAGGGATCGCGTGCCCATGGAAACGCAGGATGTCGGCGCCCCAGTCCGAGCCGTCGAGCTCGAACAGCAGCGCCTCGCTGCCAGGCTGGAGCAGCTGGATGTCTTTGATCAGGGTCATGGTGATTCCTTACGGGTGGAAGGCCCGCTGGAAGGTGGCGGTGACCTTGAACTGTTCGCCGCCCATGGGGGTGGGCTTCGGGTCGACGCAGGTGAACAGGCCCAGCTCGCCGAGCGGGGTGCTCCAGAGGAACGCCTTCGCGCCGGCGTGCCGGTCGAAGAAGGCCATGACCTCCAGCACCCGCGACTTCCTACCGGTGATGGTCACCGGGTAGCTGTCTTCCTTGTTGTTCGGGCCGTCGCCAACGACCTGGCGGTATCCACCGCCGAAGCGAGACTCCCGCACCCGGTATTGGATGTCGGGGGTCTCGCCGCGCTCAGTAGCCCAGCGGAAGGTTTCAATGGCCATCAGGTTCTCCGCGTTGCGTTTCGGTGGCTGATGCCGCCTGGTCGCCAAGACTCTGCGACGGCCTTCTGGGCAGCGATTTCCATCTGCTTCTGCATGTTCTGCTGTAGCAGGCCCTGGTCCAGCTCCATCCCCTCGCCACTCCTATCGGGGACGCTGATATTCACGGGCGCATTGACTGAGATGGAGGTGGAGCCACCGGCGCCAGATCCGCCTACAGCGCGAACCCCCAGGTTTCCATCAGGCGCCCGGGTCAGCGGCATGATCGCCTCCGGTCCAGCCTCACCAAACACGCCTGCCCCCTTCGCGAATGCGAAGAACTGAGGCGTGCTGTGCACCTGGTTGCTGAAGTGCGAAAGGCTCGGCGAGTCGTACACCCCACCCTTGGCGTTGGGCACAAAGGAGCCCTCGCTGAACCCAGTCATGGTCCCCTCACCCACCGCCGAAGCCCCGCCGCCGAAGAAACCGCCGATGGCCGACCCAAACAGGCTACCGGCGATGCCGGTGATCGCCTGCCTCGTCGCAATCCTGGCCATGTCCGCCAGCACCGACTTGGCGAAGTCGGAAAACGACAGCTTTCCGGTGATGGCGAAGTTCGCCACCGCGTCCTCCATGCTGGAGAAAGCGTTGCTGAACAGCGTGCGGGTTTGGCCGGCGACATCTCGGGCCTGCTCCAGGTACGACGCGAACGCCGAACGCGCGCCCAGAGACCAATCGGCCTGGGCAGCGTCGACGTCCTCGTAATACTTGGTCTGCATGGCCAGGCGATCGTCCAGAGCCTTGCGCAAGGCGTCGGACTCCTTCTCGTACAGACCCTTACTGATCCGCCCCTCGTTGTGCTGCTGCTCGAGGTTGTCCAGCTGCTGCTGGTACTGCTGTTCGATGCTCAGCCGCTCCTGCATGCGCTGCCGGGCAACATCACCCAGCCCCATGCTGGCCAGATTGCTGTCGAGACCGAGCGATGCGCGCTGCAGCTGGCTGTTCAAGTTGCCCTGGAAGGCTGCAAGTTTCTGCGCCTCCTCCGTGGCCACCTTGCGCAGCTGCATCTCCTTCTCCAGCCCGGCATTCTTCTGGAGCTGGTCGGTGATCTGTTGCTGGTTGGCCAGCAGCGACTTCTGGTCGGCGGTCAGGACCTTCTTGTCCTTGATGTCGGCCAGCTGCTGCTCCCACTTCACCAGCGTCTGGCCAGCCTCGCCGAGCTTCTGCATCTCGCCGCGCTGGGCACCGATCAGGCCGTTCTGCTGCTGGAGCACCGAATACTGCTGGCGGGCCTGGTCGAGGGCCTTGGTGCCGGCGTCCTCGCGGTAGGTAGGACCTTTCGGCCCTGGTTTGTCTTTGAACTGCTCACGGGCGGCATCGCGCAGCTGATTCAGCTCGGTTTCGGTGTAGACCCGGCCGCCATCACCGCCGGCAGATTTCTTGGCGAGCTCGTTGATTTCTTTGAGGCGCGCAGCCAGCTTCTTCTGATTGTCATCGGTAGTGCGCAGCTGCCCGTTCAAAGTTTCCTGAGCGAGAATGGAATCTCGCTGCCGCTGCCGGTAGTTCTCTTGGGCTTGGTCGATTGCCTGTTGCGCTTCCAGTTGGCTCTGTAGCGCGTTTACCCGGCTTTTTGCCACTTCAAGATCCGACTTTGCCTGAGCTCCGCTGGCTACAATGGAGTTCCCAGATGCGCTTTTTTCCAGCCTTGCCAGTTCGTCTTTGGCCTCGGCAAGCTGGTCGCTAAGGCCCTGGCTTCTACCGAAGCTCAGCGCAGCATCACCAGCGCTTTTGGTCATACCCCAAACACCGCGCCACGCTTTCTCGATCCAGCCGAGGTTCTCGACGATCTCTTTTGATCTGGTATCGATCGTTTGGGCGTAGGTATCAGTTAGGAGCTTGGCCGCCCCCACCGTATCACCCTGCTCCTTGAGGGCTACGATCTGGGCATAGGTGCTCGCAGTGAGGAAGTTGTACTGCTCGTTCAGCTCCTTGGCTGCCGCAACCGGGTCCTTCCCGATCTTCACAAACTCGGCAACCGTCTCCTCTACCGCGCGCCCCGTAGCATCTTTCATCTGCAGAGCAGCAGTCGCAACGGTGCCAATGCTGTCACCGGCGATTTTTCCGTTGCTTGCCAGTTGGGCGAGCACCTCAGCAGCCGCCCCAGTTGTGCCAACGGTAGTGCTGATCTGTCGGGCCAAATCGGACATCGCGCCGGCGTTTGTCCCAGCTGCGTTTCCTGTGAGGATGAGCGCTTTCCGAAAGTCTTGCGCTTCCTCCGACCCTTTGTAGTACGCCACACCCAGCCCAGCAACTGCCGCGCCGGCAATAGTGAACGGATTGACCAACCCCGCGACATATCCGCCAAGCGCCTTGGCTGCCGGCCCGATCCCTCCAAACATGTCCTTGAGCTGACCGCCTTGCTGTAGCAACACTTGGAGCGGGGCCTGGCCACCCTGCAGGGACACCACGATATCGGTGAACTGAGCTGGCACGCCGCGCAGAGCTGCGGTGTAAGCCTTGGTCGACATGCCCGCAGCCTGTGCCTGGCGCGTGTACCGGTCCATTGCCTGTTCGGCAGACTGAGTGCTTGCCGCCAAGTCCTTGATCGACACTCCAGAGCTTTTGGCTTGCGCGCCAACGCTACCTGTAGCAGCTTCTGCGCGCTCGCCGGCCTTCGTCAGTTTATCGAGGTCATCGGCAGCAGCTGCCGCCTCGCCTGATTCAACCTTGATGCCGAGAACGGCGATATCACCCTGGCTCATACTTTCTCCGGGCACAAAAAAACCGGCCTAGGCCGGTTTGTATTTGATGAGTGTCATTTTCTGGTTTTGGCGAAAACCGCTTTGAAGCCGTTCAGGTCATTTTCGCTGACCACGACTTCTGTGTTGCATACTTTGAACTCTACTTTTTGAGCCGATGCAAGATTCTCCAGCGCTCCTTCCGCTGGCCTGAGCTTGAACCGCTCGATAACTGTGCCGTTTGTGATTTCTGCAGAGTAATCGGTGGTCATACCATCCACCGGTTTACCATCAGCCAACCAGTAAACGTGGTTGCAAGATCGATATTGCTGCGTGTCGGCATACGTTAGGATCTCAATGCTGAGCCTAGATACTGCCATGTCCTTATCGCCGTAAAGAGCGCTCGTCAGTACGAACTTATTGGGGCCAGAAGGAATAGGCGCCCAAGAAATTGTCCTCACTCCTGAGAACCTATCGATCGAGTCATTTATCGTCACCGCCACAACCTGGCCACCGCCAACCATGGCCATCCCGGCCAAGGCCACCACCGCCAAACGCTTCATGCGCGCCCTCCTTGTTGATGAGGGCAATCTACCACAGCCCGCCCGCCGCCGGCGCTCACCGACAAGCGCCATCCGCCCCGCGCCCAACTGGTCTACCACTACCGCTGCCAACCATTCACGCGACAACAAAAATCCCGCCAAAGCGGGATCTACGGTTTTCTATCAATCTCTTTGTGAGTTCCAACCCGCCTGAACTCAGCAGTAGTGCCTACAAGCTCAAAGCTAAGCTTGTGACTGTGGTTTGCGGTGATATGAATCGTATAGATTCCTGGCTTCTTGCTGCCAGAGAGTTTTTCTAGCCTAAGCTTCTTAGGCTGCGGATCGTTCAGCAGAAGCGATATCGCTTCCTTCAGCTCCGCCTGAATCTCTGGGCTGAGAGCCTTATAGGAATTCTTGAATGACTGGCGACCGAGATCCACGGTCGTTATGTTGAGCCTCACAAATCATCAAGAAATTTGTTGATTTCGTCTGGTCTGCTCAACACGACGGGGTCATGACCGACCTCCTGATCCGCGTTACTTTCCAGAATGCTCCAGCGAAGGCTCTCAGTTGTGGAGTTCAGCGCCTCAATTGATTCCAGCAAAGATCGATATGAATCCACGACGCCGTCATCATCTCTCAGGCGGGGGTCACGCATGGCGCAGTGCATTTTTTCATTCGCATCAGCGTAGCCTTTTGCAAGGCTATCTTGGAGCTGCTCCAAGACCGGAATGATATCAACCTCAGAAATTACCTTCGCGGCCGCTCCAGACCAGATATCTTTAGCCACTGCCTCAAATGCAGCCTGAGCGCCGCTGAAAAGTCGGCAATGGTGACTGATTGCATCAATGGTGCCATCGATGTTCCGCAGTAGGTCCAGGGATCGAACAGCACCCACACCAACAAGCTCCGCAGCCGAAAGCGCGTCAGCGAGGTGGAAGTGATTGCCCGAATTCATCATAAAATCCCTCTACGTACCCAGTGAAACGTCACCGGATGGCGATTATCGCCGCGTTGTCATCCGTGTCAACTGAAATCCGCGCCACGAAATCATCAGCTACGATTCCGTGGAGCTCACACAAAGACTATAGGTGAGACGGTCGCAGACGCCACCGGTTCACGCTGCACATCTGAGATAGCGATGACCGGTGCAATTGATTGCACAGAAAATAATGCCATCACCACCCACATGAGGGGTGCGAAGATGCCCGACGATGAGAAGCGGAGATTTGCCGAGGCGCTGGAGCACTGGGCGGAGGCTGTGGATGCGATCCGCGCCCGGGATCGGGCCGAGGCCATTACCCAGGTCGAAGAGCTACGGAGCATGCACCTGATGCGGGCTTTCCACACCAGCGCGCTATGGGAGCACTATGCGTGGAAGCGCCGGGGCCAGGGGTGACCACAAACACGGACCGAAGCCAAGCGCCAGCCGTCGGGCATTTGTTTTCCCTTCCGCACCACCTGCAGGGCGTATAGTCCCCAGTTATATGGGGCGCAGTAACGTGCTTCGTAAAAGGAAGGAGTACGAAGCATGAGCGCCGAGTCCAAGCGTATCGCCGCCTTAGAACAAGCGTTGTATGCCGCGCTGTCAGCGTCTGAACAATACGGGATCTCAGCGGACGATATGCGCCTGAAGGCAATTGCAGGTCTGTCACTTAGTCCAAACTGGGGATGGGTAGCTGACGAATCTACGGCTGATGCCGAGACAGAATTAACCGGCGCAGTCAGAGTGGTACGTGAAAAAAACAACGGCCCAAATTAAAAGCCCAGCGCGGGGCTGGGCTTCTGTCAGTAGTGCTCGCCTTGAATCAGTGAGCCTTTAGACTTGGCAATTATTCCAGTGGGCGCTTGTGATAGCTATAGCGCTCTGCATCGGTTGTCCTCGATGGGTCCGGCGGGCCCTGCCTCTGCCTGCTTCGAAAGGGTGGGTTCTCGACATAATCGTCGCGATCCTCTGAGCGGGCCCTCTTGGCATCCTCGTCTCGACCGGTTGGCCAACTGTCATTACCGGCTGGCTTGCCACCCTGTCCGTTATCCCTGTCTCTGGTCATACGCACCTCTCAATGCTCAGAAGTTCTGAGCTACATCGAGTGTGCTCCGACAACGACCAGAGAAGTTTTATATCAGACCGATGGTTGCAAGCGAAAACATCAATTACTCACCGCTGTCCACCCATCCACCCTGGACGGAAAGCCAGTACGCGGGCTGGGCCGGGGCGTAGTAGCGTTGTGCCTTCAAATCTGCGTGGAGACTTCGATGGACCAGCTAAATCAAATCGGCCTCGACTTGGAGGCGTTAAAAGCTGTCGTTACAGGGCTCGTGAGCGTCATTCAAGAAGACCCAGAATCCTTAACCAAGGCCAGGGCAGCGGCGCTGGCCAACGTGCGTGGTTGGGGCGATTCGAAGACCCAAGATTTGATCCATAAACAAGTCACCGCGATGCTTGCGCCCAAGCTCTAAACCACTCCTCACGAAGCCTAAATTTCAGACCCAACCCGTTGCCGGAAAGCCCATGGATAGGAGTTCAAATGTCAGACCCAAACGAGCAGATCGCTCAGCTCACCGCAGCGCTGAGCAGCCTAAAGGATGAGTTCCAGGCGTTGAAGGCTGGTAACGCGGCGGCTCTGGCAGCCATCTCCGCTGCTTTGCGTGAGATTCCTGGCTATAAGCCGAAGGTCATGGAGCAGATGCTCACTCATACCTTAAAGCATGGCTGGCCTCTTTCTGGCCTACCTGATAACGAGATCACAGAGACGGCGTTTTCGGCTCCGCTTCGATTCCTTCTGAATGATCAGCAGGAGGCGCGAACTTTCTTCCGGGGTCAGTGAGCCCGGGGAACGTGATCGTTCCTTTCCGCATGTCGATTCGTAAGCCATGATCCGAAACTATCACAAACGGTTCATGGCTTTCCTCTGTGCGCTGTTGCATGCCCCTCTCCTGCGGCGAGGCCGCGTCAATTTAAGTATCGAATTGCGATGAATGGTATGAATTGATGCATCCATTTCGCAGCGCTCAACTAATCTATTGATTTCCACTACTCATTAGGGATAGCCATAATGGACATAATAACTCCCACAGCTGCGAGGATCTGGGGTCAGCTTGACGCCAACCCTGATCTCTGGAACTTGGTCAACGCTGGCGAGATTCAGAAAATCTACATAGATCAGATCATCCATGAGCTGAGAGAGCTGGCCAACACAAGTTCTGCTTTAAACAACGGCAACATTCCAGCCACAAAACAATCGGCCTCCGAACTATATTCAGCCATGGCGAGCGCTGAATCTGCAACCGAACTCCTTAGAGTCGAATTAGATACAGCCCAAGGAGCCGGCGCAAATGGACCACTCTTAACCAATGCCAAGAACTGGTTTACCAATACTCTTAAGCCATGGATATCGGCGCTCTGGAAAGCGGTATGGAGCACAATCCAAAAACTGACAACCATAAAAGAGTGGAAGATCTCTGGCGAACTTGGAAATGATATCCTTGGACTAGCAAAGTCCTCTATCGAGATAACTTTCGGATAGTGCTTTTTAACCCGATTTGTAACTACGCCCTACTCCGCTGCCTCAGTCATCGCGGCCAGAGCTTCGTGCTCCATGATGCGGAGATCGGGGAAAATTTCGGTGAGTTCGCGGCGCTTGATTCCGAGCATCGACGCGACCGCGGGGATGGCTGTGTAGTCCAAACCCGAAGGTCCGCCCTGCCCCAGGCGCCACTGTGTGCCCAATGCCTCGAAAACTCGAACGGACAGCCAAGCATCTGGCCAAACCTCCGCCTCTTCCTCGGGGATGTCAGTCAAGGTCAGGCCAATGGCCGCAAGCTGCTCGGCGGACGGGCCGCGCTCGTACAGTGCCCGCGCCGCCGCCCTCAGTTTCCCAGGCGTGCCGGGTTGTAGGCAGCCTGGTAGGCGTCGGTCACTGCTTTCGGCGCGCCAGTGCAGGTGCGCACGAGTTCGACAATCGCATCCTGGCTGAATTCGTCCTCCAGATCCCAGCCGGTGATGATTTCGCCCAGCTGCTCGGCCTGCAGGGCGATTTCACCGGCGGTGACCTCCTCCCAGCTCGCGCCATCCGCCTGGGCCTCATCTGCCCAGGCGTCGCGGGCTTTGTTCCAGCGGTCGAACATACTTGCCAGCACCACCCGGTCCATGTATCGGAACTGGAACTCAACCGGCACCGGCTCGCCGCCGATGCGCGGAACCTGCACAACCGCAGTGAACGTCGGGTTCTGCGCGATCTTGATCTTCGCCATGAGGGCTCCTTAGGCGCTGTAACGGGTCGGTCGGCCGGACAGGCCTACGGAGATGGTTCGGGTCATCAACTGGTTACGCTCCATGGTCGGGGTGCTGGTGATGCTGACGTAGCCAGGCATCAGGATCTGACCGCCGCCGGGAAGCTTGAGGCGGATCACCGTCAGCTCCTTGGAGTCGTCGTAGCCCTCGACCACCGGCACATACAGCGCGGTCGGCTGGTCCTCAACCGTCACCGACACGCTGATCGGGTTGCGGTTGGTCGGGAACTGCAAATCGTCGTCGTTCTCGAGGTAGCCGACAGTGAGGAACTGCTGCTCGCCGCCGGATACGGTGAAGCCGGTCACTTTCGAGATCTGCGTCCAGCCCGACACCGGGACAACCGAGCCAACGCCGGCACCGGCGGTGTACCGGTCGGTGTTGGTGGTGTCCAGGCCAGCCAGTGAGAACGCATCGGTCGTGACGTTGGCCGCCTTGGCGGTGCGGTCGTTGATGAGGGCCCAGCCAGAGCTGATCAGCAGAATATCGTCGGCATCGATGCTGTGACCCGCCGCGCTCGCCACTGGCGGCTTGGCATTGGTCAGAGCAGTGAAAGGCACGGCGGTGCCCAGGGTGCTGGCGATCTCCAGCACAGAACCGTTGGGCAGCGGGATGCGTGCGGCCATGGTGTTTTCCTCTTGAGTAGAAACAAAGAAGCCCGCACGCAGCGGGCCTTCGGGAAAGTGGAATCTCGCTACTTCGTGATCGCCGCGATCATCAACGCCTGACCTTTTGTCAAGTCGGTGAAGGCCAGACTGGCCAATCTGCTATCCGAGAAAGAGTGACCTGTCAGCACTCCCTCGATCTGCTCGATATGCTCCTTGAGCGCAACCACGCGATCGAGCACCGACTGGTCGAACGCCTGGCGCACCGAATCCACGACTGAGCGAACCTCGGCAAATGGAAGCCCAGCACCGGACTGATGGGCCCGCTTGCAGAGGAAATCGCCATTCGTGTAGACAGCTCCGTACACCTTGCCATCGGCGTGAAACACATCAGGCATGAAGCCAAAGCCTACAATGGCGTACTGCTCGCGCTGGTCGGTGCTCAGTAAGTCGCGGGTGATTCTCGCGAAATCAGCAGGATCACTACCTGACAGCCGCTTTAGCGCCGCTTCCAGCCCGGAAAGATCACCTCCTACCACAGCATCGATTGCGTCCTGCTTGTCACGCGTTGCTTGTTCAGACATTGCACAGCCTCTTGGTTATGCCCCAGCGGGCGGTTGGTCCGCGATGCCGCGGTAGGTGAAGCTGGCCGGGACTGTGTAAGTCGCCGGCTCGGGGATGGTGGGGCCCTGCTCTACCGGCTCGACGACCAAGCCTTCGAAGCCGTTGCGGCTCAGCTCGCTGTCGACACGGAAGACACTGGTGAGCTCATCAATCACGGCCTCAGCAGTCGCCAGCGCTTGGCCTGCCGGGCAGGTGATGCTGACCTGGTAGATGCCGGTGTACTCGTAGGCCTCACCGCTCAAGTAGCGGCAGGTGGTGCTGGCCGGGAGCAGGAAGGCGCGCAGATAGGTTTCGTCTGGGCCTGGCTCGAAAGCCTGCTCGAAGTTCGCGACCCGGATCGGGCGCGCCGCGGCCCAAGTCATCAGCTTGATCTCGATGGCCTGTCGTGCTCTTGCGTGGCTCATGCTCGGTGGGTCCTGATGGCTTCTTCAACGATGCGCTGGAAGTCGGCAACAGTGACTCGCACCATACCGCCAGGCGCCTGTGAGCTGTGGCCGTACTCCAGAGGGATGGCATACGGCAGGTTGTTGACGATGTAGGCGACCTCGCCGGCGGAGAGATCGCCTGCGGCTACGAGGAGTCTGTCCAGCGTCTCGCCGGCGCTCTCGATGTCCTCGATCTCGCCTGCGGCTGGAGCGCCGGTGGTGAGCTGCCAGTTACTGCGGAAGCGGCCGCCCACGTAGCCCTGGCCAGCCCTCCGAACGCCGAGCCCGAAGTTCTCGCGCTGCTCGCGCTTGGTCAGCGGCTTGCGCAGTCGCAGGCCGCCTTTCAGGTTGCCGCTTTTGGTGTAGTTGGCCTGGTCGGCAGTGATGCCGGCATTGATGGCCGCCGCCCTGGCGTTGTAAGCCGCGATCTGCTCAGCCGCGCTGCCCTGGGCCTCAACGTTCACCTTCCAGAGATCCGGGTTGCCGACCGGCGACATGGTCACCAGCCTCCGGCCGACCATGATCACGACCTCACGGAAGGTTAGGTCCATCGCCTCCTTGGCGGCCTCTGCGAACTGCTCCAGCTGCGCGGCAAAGCTGCCGTCCAGGCCGCCGTAGCGGCTGGTCATGTGTGAGCCGCGGGCCATGTTTACTTCCTCAACTGGATGGTCCAGGTGACCTTGGCCGCGTCTTGCCCTACGTCCATGACTCGGTAGCCGCTGATGCGGTCACCGATGGCGGGGATGGCAGGGACTTCCGTGACCGCGTCGCCATCCTTCACGAACAGCTCGTTCTGCAGCGCTTTGAGGCGTACGTCTGACGCCAGGATGCGCGTACCGTCGATCTCCCGGACCTTGTACTGGCCGAAGACACCGCGACCGGCGTAGTGCAGCGTTGTCGCCGGCGTACTACCGCCCTTCTCAGGGTCGTAGGTGCCAGGCACAGGCCGGCTGCCATCGACCGCCGCCACTGCGTCGGCTAGATCCGTATCGAAGGCCTGGGCCAGCTCGGCCTGTAACTCGCGTCGAAGCCCCATGTCACCCCCTGACGATCTTGACCTGGCCGGTGCCCAGATACCGCGCCAGCAGGGCCAAGGCGAAGGACTCACCCGCGCTGATGGCCTTGGACGTTGCTGAGTAGGTCTTGGAGCTCGACACACCGTCAGCATCCACGGACTTGCTCAGCACGCCGGTCTCCTTGCTGCCGTAGATGTTCCCTGCCGCAGCCTCTCGGGCAATCTCGGCGCCAGCCTGGATGACGTCATCCGGTACCTGGTCGAACTCAGGCAGGCCGAGATTGGTGAGCCAGGTGTTGGCCATCAGCACCGCACGGGCCTTCTGGTCGTCGGGCGCCCAGGCCGGCCCAAGCAGGGCGTCAACCTGCTCGACGGTGATGTAGATGGTCATTACGCGGCCTCGCCCAGCAGCTTCTGCAGGTCCTCAACGCTCGCGTCAGGGCTGAACTGCACGCCCTTTTCGCTCAAGGCAGCCTGCAGTTTTGCCTTCAGCTCGGCTTCTTCGGCTGCCTTCTTCTCGGCAGCGGACTTGCCAGCCTTCGAGCCTTTGGCCTCCTTGATCGGCTCCGGATGCTCGTAGCCCTCAGGCGCGAAACGCGCATCGATGATCTTGTAGCCCTTCTGCCGCAGCTCGGCTTTACGCTCCGGGCTGACCGGGTGCTTCTCGTAAATCACTTTCTCGCTCATGGCGATCTCCTGGGGAAGGCGCCCCGAAGGGCGCGGTACCGGTTACTTGGTGGCGTCACCGATGGTCAACACGCCGGCCGAGGCCTTGATGCTGTTCGCCACCAGGTCCCAGTTGGTGCCGGTGGACAGCTCGGCGTTGGTCGGCGACTTGCCGCCGTTGGCGGTGTCCCAGGTGTAGCCCTTGAGGCCCAGGCCAAAGGTGTAGTCGGCCTGCATGGTGGTCTCGATACGCTCCTTGCCGTTGGAGGTCTCGATGTTGGTGATCAGGTCGGAGCCATCCATCACCACCGCGGCGCCGTCGGCCAGGCTGAGCACCTTCTGCTTGTTCGGGGTGCCGGCCTCGTACAGCGCAGGGGCGTCGGTGATGATTACGGCCTTGCCGAGGATGTCGACCACCTGCACGCCGGAGAACTGGAACAGGCGCTCGGCGTTGGCCAGGTTCTGGCCGACCAGCTTGTGGTACATGGCACCGGTCATGACCTGGGCCACCAGACGCTGGGAAGCGTCTCCGAACAGCGCGTGAGCGTTGTTGATCGCGACGTAGGTCACGCCAGCAGTGGCCGAAACGTCGTTGGTGGCACTCGCCTGGTTGCCGATGGCGCCGGCCAGGGCCGAGATGGCGGTGTTCAGCTGGTCCGCCATGATGGCTTCGGACAGGTTGCGGCTGATCACTTCCAGCGCTTCTTCCGGGTTCTTCTGGATCCAGGAGAGCTGGGAAGGCTCCCACAGGATCGGGCCGAAGCCGCCGGCGATCTTCACCGAGTCGTACTGCTTCTGGGCCAGCGGGGTGGACGCCTGGGCGCCGTTGGCGGCGTAGCGGTCGACGCGACGCTGAGCGCCGTGCAGACCGGCCCAGAACGATTCCTGGAGGAAGTCGCCGTCGATGCCCTGGGTAGTCAGGCGGATGGCGCCGGCCGATGATGCGTTGAACTTCTCGACGTCCTGGGCCAGGGTCTCGATGGTGGTGCGCTTGAGGTATTCGTTGAACACCTTCATGTTCGAAAGGGCCATTGGGCCTCCTTATTCGCTTGCGGTCAGGCCCTTGATGGCTTCCAGGCGTTCAGCCTTGGTGCCACCGAAGTTGCCCTTCGTGGTTTTGTGCTGGCCACCGCCGTTCGGCGCGCCGCCGCCATTGGCGCCGGAGCTCTTCAGGATGTGGTCGCGATGGGGGTACTGCGAGACGAGGGTTTCGAGCGCTTCGTTGAAGTCGGCCAGCTCACCCGGGCGAGCGCGGCTGAAGATCTTCTGGCCTTGGGCGTCGTACGCGACGACCTTGCCTTCCTCGATCTTGAAGTTGCTGCCGAAGGCGGCCTGGACCATGTCAGCGGGAACAGCCATCTTCTCGGCGATGAACTGGGAGCGCGCGAAGCTGCCACCGATCTTCTCGGCATACAGCTGCTGCTCGAAGGTCTGCGCCTTGCCGTTGGCTTCATCCAGCTGGGTTTGGAAGGCCTTGCTGATTTCGCCCTTCACCTTCTCGATCTCGCCGGCATCCACCAGCTTCTTGGCGTCGAGGTTGGCAACGATCTCCAGGGCTTTCTTGGCGGCCGCAGCATCTTCGATGCCTTCGAACGCCTTCGCAGTTTTCTCGAAGCTGTCCGCGCGCTCGCGGTGCGACTTCGCCTCGGCATTCAGCCGGGTGATGGTGTTGCGAGTGCCGACCGCATCGAAGGCGACGTCCTTGCCGTCGTCATCGGTGTAGACGGGCTTACCATCTTCGATAACTGCGTACTGCTTGCCATCCACTTCAACAGTCTTGAGTTTCATTTCGTCTCTCTGGGCCATCCGGCCTGTTGGTGAGCCATCCGGCCCCAGGTCGCCCCGTCCATCCGAACCGCAGGCATGAAAATGCCCCGCACTGGGCGAGGCTTTGGAGTTGCGCGCCACGAAATCACAGGTGATGGATTCGTGGCGCGGTATTACGTGAGCCGCTCCTGCAGCTCCGCAAGCGTGAGGAGCTTTCCCTTGTCGTTGTAGAACGTGCTGAGCTTCAGCCCACCCTCACGCATCAGCCGACCACGCTCCGGGCCAAGGATCTCGTCCTGGCGCGCTGCCGACTGCTTGCCGAGCCATTCGGCGTAGGTGGTCGACTCTGGCACCTGGCCATCCATGCTCGCCCGTGTCGCGCCGTCGCTGAAGCCCAGGGCCTTGGCGCTCTTGAGCACCGGAACCTTGGAGGATCGACAGCAGAAGTGGATACGCCCAGGCCCGGCCAGCCACGGGATCGTGTGGCCGATGGGCTTGTAGGTGCCCAGGGTGTAGGGCAGCCGGTCGCGGATCCGGCAGTCGGATGACGTGTGGTTGTCCAGCGTACTGAGCCACTCGACATGGTTGATGATGTCGCTGTTCGCCTCGTACGCTGCGTCGCTAGCTGTTTCGGCCGTATGGGATACCGCAGACCGCACCACCGCCTCAACTTCGCGCCTGGACTTCTGAAGGGCCCCGTCGGCGTATTGCTGCACCCGGCTGCCCATGACCGTGCGGACGATCTCCGAAGTGGTGCGCCCCTCGACAACGCCAGAGCGCACGGCATCGCGCACTGCGGCAGCACGGCTGGACTCGATGCCGGCCATCCACTCCCTCAGCAGGCGCCCCTGGAATGGTCGAGCCTGGACGATCGCCCTCACAGCGCTGAACGCCGGGGAGACGACCGGGTATACCTCCTGCACCAGGGCTGGGAGAACGGCCCGCAACGCGCTCTGCTGGAACGCCAGCTCGTAGCTGATCAGTCCGTCGGTCACCTGGTCCATGGCCAGGCGAATCTCGATGAAGGTCTGCTGGTTGATCCGCAGAACCGCTGATAGGGCGATATCGACAGCTGCGGCTGATAGGTCGGTGCCGAGGTTGTCGATAGCCTCGATCAGCGCAGCGCGCAGGTCGGCGTCCTTGCTGTTCAAGATCTTGATGATCGTCACAACCTGGCTGTTGCTCAGCCTGGATAGGTCGACCTCATGCCCGATCAGCTCGTTCAGAAGCTTCTCGTTGGCCGTCTTCATCACAGCGTACCGAGGGCCGGGCCCTGGGCCTCAATCTTCGCCAGTTCCTCTTCCCAGTCGTATTCGTCGCTGATCACGCCGCGACGCTGCATCTCGGTGAACAGCGTCTCCTTGCTGATCATCCCGGCATTTGCCATGGATACCAGCGTCGGCAGCGACACTTCTGGCATGTAGTCGACGTCGAAGTTGCCGCGCATCTCGACCGTGCCGCCCTCGCCCAGGTCGCGGTAGTCGGCCATGAACTGGAGCAACTGAGCCAGGCAGTCAGCGAAGTGGTGCGCCATGCGCGCCAGCGGGGACAACTCCTGAGCAGCCTCCTCCTCCGCCTGTGTGGCGGTCTTGGTAGCCGTTTTGTCCGGGGTCAGCAGCTTGGCCCCGGCCATGCGCATCTCACCGATCAGGTCTTGCAGCGCGGTTCGACCGGACTCAACGGCCTGTCCGGTGTGCTCGACGTACTTGAGGTCGCCATCCTTGGGCAGGTCGGTCAGCTGGCCGGTGCCAACCTTGAACTCTGGCGGGACGATCTTCCCTTGGTTGTCGTACTGGGTCTGGATGCCGATGCGCACCAGGATCGGCACGCGAATGACATGCAGGATGTTGTCCTGGTCGCTCTGACTCTGCCAGTGCTTCACGTTCAGGTGCGCCAGCTCGATCAGCGGCGGCTTGGCCGTCATGAAGCCGGTGCGGCCGGTGTAGAAGGTAACCCAAGGGATCGCGGTCAGGCTGTTGGTGCCCTCTTTGTGCGGCTCCCAGGTGCCGCCAACTGAGGCCTGCTTGCCCCGTGCGGCCTTGGCCGACCTGCGATAGGTTCGCCAAGAGCCAGGCTCCAGCACGCGAATCTGCTCGACGCACTTGGCGCCAAAGTCCCCATCCTCCTCCTCGACCAACTCGATATAGCGGACCATGGTCAGCACGCCGCCCTTGGAGCGCCAGCCCAACACCTGCTCAGGCTTTACCAGCACGACGTAGGGACGCACACCGGCGGCCTGCTCGTCAGCCTGGGTCTTCAACTCTCCCGCTGGCGGGTGATCGACGAAGGCATGGCACAGGCCGTGGCTCAGCCCCTCGGTGAAGAAACCGACCGCCCAGGAGTTGAGGTCGTTGCCGGCGTGATCGATGTCCTTGGCCATCTCAACAATGGTCTCTGGCACATCGTCACCCACCTGAAGCGGCTCGGCGAACACCCGCGAGGTCATGTTGCCTACCGTCTCGGAATAGGCCGGCAGCAGCGTCGAGAGGCGCAGACGCTCCCGGTAGGATTCGTCATCTTCGGCGGGATACTGCGGCAGCAGGACCTTCCCCGCCGCCCGCATCGCCATGGTTCCGCCCATGAGCGGCGAGATCACGGCCCAGTAGGCGCGCATCGCGTCGACAGCGGGCAGCGTGATGCTCGGGTTATCGCTCATGGTCACATTCTCAGGGATTGACTTGTGGCCGTTGCCACGTTGATCGGGTATCGCTTGGCGATGAAGTAGCCGGCGGCGTCGTTCATGTGGTCATGACCCTTCTTCGGGTCCTTGTCGGGTTCGCCATGCTTGTCATAGGTCTGCCGCTCGAGGCACAGGGTAAGTTGCGGGCATTGGTCGATGTTGACCTTCAGCCGGCGCTCGCCGTAGGCGTTCATAAGCATGGCGTTGACCGAGTTCACCCGGTCTTTAACGCCTGGGTTCTGGCTGTCCACGATCACCGCGAAGCCAGCTTTGCGCAGCAGGGACAGGTCGGATTCGCTGGCGTTCTTGCTGCTCGTGTTATGGCCGCTGGCGTCGGGATAGACTGCGATGCCGTGACCGGGAAAGCGCGCCTGGATCTTCTCGATCATTTCCGGCGTGTCGCGCACCGAGTGAAATTCATCCAGCGCCAGCGGCAAGCCATCGCGAACCACGTAGACCACCGCGGCCATCTTCATGACGTTGAAGTCCATGCCGATGTGCAGGGCCTCGCCTGGCTTGATGCGCTCGCTGGTACGGCTCTCGCTGCGACTGAAGGTGTAGTAGACGACGCCGGCATAGTTCTCGAAGCTGGCCTCGTACTCCTGGCGGAACGTCCGCGGGTCCATCTTGCGGCGCGCCGCGTCCAGCTCCTCGGCCGGGACGTTGCCGCCCTGCAACGAGGTGTAGAGCCAGCTCTTGTGGTCCGGCTCGCCATCGGCCTGGCCGTCGCGGTAGGTGTCGAAACAGTGGTTGAAGCCCTTAGGGGTGCCGATGCGTAGCGCGTGACCACCCTTGAGCATTCCGACACCGGGTATGACGTACTCACACGTCGACAGCATTGGTCGCAGCACTTCCTCCCAGGCCGCCCACTTGCAATCCGCCCATTCGTCCACCAGCACGAAGAACAGGCCGGAACCACGTAGGTCGTCGTAGTTCTCCAGGCCTACACATCGGATCAGGTGGCCGCTCTTGAGCGTGATCAGCATGTCCGACTCGTTCGGCTTGCACTCACGCCACTCTCGGGGGATGGCCTGCTTCAGCCGGCGCCAGAACACCCGGCGGGCCTGCTTCTGCGTCGGGGCCGCGTACCAGATCTCGTCCTCGACACTGACGCCCCACTCGGCAGCCAACCTGGCCGCACGGCGCATCTCCGCCTTTCCGAGGAAGGTCTTGCCGAATCGACGACCGCAGACCGCATCGCGGAAGCGGGCATTACGCTGAAAGCCCCACACGTAGATGTTCGCTTGCTTCGGCGTCAGCTTGACCGGCGCCTCAAAGGTACGGGGTAGCGGGGACATTCTCGTCTGGCTCCAGCTTGTACTCAGCAACAGCGTGCTGCTGGTCCGCCTGGGAGCCCAGGGGCTTGCCGGGTTCGATTTTGCGGTTGACGTACATGTCACCGCATTCCTTGGCAGCCTGCTCGTAAAGCTGGGCAGTCAAAGCGAGGTTGCGCATGTTCTCGGCCTTCTCAGCCATTCGCCCAAGGCCGCGCAGGCGAAACGCCCGATTGGCGATGGGAATGTCCGCCGTCTCCTCCCGGAACCGCTTGCGAGTGTCCTCGAATAGAGTCACCCAACGCTTCGCCAGGCCTTTGCCGGAGTACTTGGTGGGATCGTGCGTCTCCACCTGCTGGCGGGTCACTGCGATGCTGAATTCTTTCTGGACTGCCTCTACCACCTGTGAAGGCGTGTCGAAGCAAGCCAGGGCCTGAACGATAAAGGCCTTCACGTCATTGCTGAGGGCTGCCATAGGCTGTCATCCGTCCAGAGCCTGTCCAGAATCACGCCGACTTGAGCAGACAGGTTCCGCAGGCCCTCGAAATGTTGATCTTGGCCACCTCAGGCGGCCGGCTTGCAGCGTCGATCAGCTGCTGTACGTCATGGCTGGCACCGTAGCGGCGGACCACGCCGACGAACTCCTCCACATCGTGGCCACGCAACGTAAGGCTGGGCAGGCCGTCCTGGGTGAACTTGGGAGCGCCATACTGATCTAGCTTCTGGGCTATGTGGTAAAGCTCGTGCTCGATGAGAGCGCAGAACTCGGTGTCGGAGCACTGGGAGCAGTAATCCGCAGCCAGGGTGATGACAAAGCCCGGCACCTCGCCGAACCAGTCGATCATCTGCTGCTCTTGCCGAGCCTTCTGCCACCCGCCTGCACGGAACATCACCGCTTCGGCCTGGCCTACCACGGTTCGACCTTGCTTCTCAAAGCAGGCAGACGCCCACAGGAAGCGCAGCGGTGCGTCGGCCAGGTGAGCATGGTCAGGGTTGTGTAGCTCTCCCGCCTCGCTGAGGATCGCGGCTTGCACCCACTCGCCAACCTCGGGCGCCGGCTGGAGCCTGGTGCCGAGCATCGACAGCTCAGTCAGCTCAAGGAGATCAGCTGGAGGAACTGGCCTTTCCATGCTGGTCAATCCTCATAGTCCGGACCTTCCCGCCGGTGTAGATATCCCGCTTCATGGCGGCGCGCACCGCTTCTTCGGCGCTTGCGCCCATGTCCATTGCTGCCAGGGCATAGGCCGAGCCGCTGCCGATCGCGTCAGGGTTGGCCGGGTCGAGGTCCTGCCGCCATACGCCAGTCTTGTCGTCATGGCCGACCATCTGCAGCCTGCCGCCATCCACCACATAGCCCGAGCACTCGACAGGTACCGGCGATGGCGTGCCGAAGTAGGCCGCAATCAGGGCCTTCTCGTCGCACACGGCACCGGACAGGAAGAAGCTGACGCCATCCACGACGGTTAGCTTTTGGCAGTCATCGGAAACGATGGAGCCGCTGCGGGTTTGGCGGGAGTCATAGGCGATTACGCCATCCTTGTAGGCGATGGTCGTCATTCACCGGGCTCCATGCGCTGACCAGAAATAACCTCGCCCAGGCTCAGGCCGTAACGGGATCGCGAAGAGTCGATGCCGCGCTGGCGATCATTTGCCACCATTGCGTCAGCGACGGTGTCGGCCATCTCTCCGTTCGGATACTCGCCAACTGCAGACGAGGCGGTGGAGGCTCCAGACGCTTCATCGACCTGGCAGCGCGTGACGATGTATCGGGTAACCGGGCGAACTTGGTATTCGGTCTTCATGGGATATCTCCGGCCTGCGCACAGGCTGAGTGGTGGTCGCGCCACGAAATGGCGCACGTCTATTTTGTGGCGCGCGGCCTTTGCCTGGACTGATCGAACAACCGGGCCACGTTGCCGCGCGAGCGCAGCGCCAGGATGAACAGGATCCCGAAGATCAGCGTGCTGGGCACCGAGGTGACCGGCCACTGACCGTACAGCAGGATCGCGCCGATGATGCTCAACCACTCCTGACCGAACAGGGAGGCCAGGCAGAAGGCGCACAGGCTGGGCAGGAACTTGTAGCTCGATCCGCCCCGCCGGTACATGAACGCGATGACGAAGCAGATCCCGCCGCAGAACCCGGCATGGGCCAGGGTGATGGTTTGGTCTAGGGTCATTGGCCCCCTCGCTTGGGGAACAGGCTGCCAATTGCTGCTGGCAGCTCGGTTACCCACTTCGGCAGTTTGCCGGTGTTGAACGACTCCAGAACGCTGATGCTCACCAGGACCGTGGCCAGCCCGCAGGCGAAGGCGGCGATGCCGCTGGTCTTCGTCCAGGCCTGGGCCAGGATCTCGGCCGAGCCGTAGTAACCGCCGATCCAGCCGACGAGCAAGTACCCGAGGCGTTGCCACAGGTTGATGTCCTTCGCCCAGAGGATGAAGAGCAGCGCGCCACCGAAGGCGCAGACAACAGCGTTGAGGTCGATCGTGGGGAGGCAGCTTGCGAGGGCAATGCCGCCCAACCCTACAACCGTGCAAGCTGCTGGGGTAGCGGCATCGGCCATGTTCAGTCCCTTAGTGTTTGTAGCGGAATGGTGCCGGGCCACGGATGTCGAGGCCGGTGGCGAGCACCCATAGCGCGAAAAGGAGGATGCCAGCGCTCAGTGCGGCAGCCAGGAATGTGGCCCGGCGCTCTTGGGCCGAACCGTCGGGCCTTTTGAGGCCCTGAATGATGAATACGCAGCCAAGGAAGACATTGGCGCTGATGTCGCGGTGCAGGGTGTAGCTGGCCAGGGCCAGAGCGAACGCCAGGAGGCTCCATGCGGTTGATGGCTTCATGCGCTTTCCTACGGGCAACAAAAAGCCCGACACGATGGCCGGGCTTTGTGCGTCACTCCTCAACACGCGCAGGAATGACAGGATGGAGCAAATTTACGACATGGCGACATGATATTGCAAGCCCTTTTGAGGGCCTTTTCATGCAGCCTCGTCGAATAGCACTCCAATCGCCTCAAGCATGTGCTGAGCCTCGACCAGCGCCTCGTTCACCATCGCCTCCAGAGCGCCCTTGATGGCCCGGTTCCAGCGCTGGTAGGTGCGCTCGGTCAGGCCTTGAGAATCCCAGTTGGTCATGTCGTAGTTCGACTCAGCCAGGACGATCATCTCCCCCGGCTTCACCTCGGCCAAGGCCCGGGCATTCTTGTTGGCGCGGTCAGCCGCAGCGGCAGCCGCCCTGTTGCGCCAGTCCCACTGCCCCTCCCGTTCGTTCTCGCGCGGATCGGGCGCCTTGACCTGCGGGATCTTGCGCTGAATTCCCTTCGTTTGCTGTGGAACCGCCCAGACCAGCACAGCCTGCTGAGTGAACCGCTTCGGCGCCGGGGTTTGGACGACGGCAATCAGCCGGCCAATGGAATCGACCTTGCGCCCCTTGTGCGTGCTGTACTTTGCCACCAGGGCGTTCCAGTGCCGCGGGGAGAGCTGGGCATGGAGCAGTCGGTGCACGATCGAGTCGGCCAGTAAGGCTGCGTCCTTCCCGGAGATCTCCCCCTTCAGCTTGCCCGCCTGCACTCGCGGTTCGACACTGCACCCGCCAGCGCTGTTGATCGTCTCTGCTGCCAGAGCCCGCACCACCGCCGATACCACGTTTTGATAAATCATCGTCCTTGCTCCTTCTTCCGGCGATTCGCGATGAGCTGGGCGCGCGTGACGCACCAGGTGGAGCTGATGAACATGGCCAGCAGGAGCAGGCAGACAGTTTGTTCGATGGTCCAGGTCATGCTGCTGTCCTCTTGAGGTCGCGGAGTTTCTGGCGGTACAGGGCCTTGATGGCCTGCAGGTCTTCGATGGTCAGGCGCTGGGGCTTATGAGGCCCTTCGAGCCAATCAACCTGGTCGGCGCCGATGCGCTTCACCAATCGGATGCGGTACTCGACCGCGTTGCCCGACAGGTTCCGGTTGCACTTCACGCACTGGCGGTGGACGTTCAGCGGCTCGAACCGAAGCTCCGGGCAAGCGCCCACTGATCGGTAATGGCCGGCGTCCCAGCGGCTTCCGGTGATCAGGTCATGGTCTCTCGGGTTCGAGTCGCAGCTGATGCATGGCAGGCCGGCGTCACGCTCGCGAATGTAGGCATTGAACGCGGTCTGCGCCTCGGCCATGTGTTCGCGGCGGGTCTTCAGCTTCTCCCGGCGCTCCTGGAGGTCCTGGCGGGCCTGCTTGGTGATGGCCTTGGCCGCGACCTTCTGCAGCTTCGGATCTTTGGCCATGGCCTTGGCGCAGGCGATGCTGCACACCTTCTGCGTGGACATGGACGGTTTGAAGGGCTTGCCGCAACCTGGTGCCTTGCACTTCTTCGGCTTGATCTGGGCTACGCGCATGGCTCGGCCTCCGAGGCGTAGATGATTCCTGCCGCAACTGCCTTAGCGACCAGCTCCGTGCGGTTGGAGGCCTTCAAGTGCAGGCGGGCATCAGCCATCCTGCTGGATACCGTGCCCGGCGAAATGCCGAGCTCGCGAGCGATCTGCTTGCCACTCTTCCCTGTTGCAGCGAGAACAACGCACTGCACTCCGCGCCGGGTCAGGCCCTGGCCGTATATGCCTCTCCAACCAGGCGCTGCGAAAACGCCTTGGTCTTTGTTCCGCTTGAGGTTTGCTTCCTGGCTCTTCATGCCGCCTCCTCCCCAAGCAGGTCGCTGAACACCACGCCGCGGGCGGTGAAGTCCGCCACCACGCGCTCGGTGTAGGCGATGCCCTGGGCGCGATTGAACAGGCTGGTCACCGGGAAACCGTCGGGCCCCAGAAGCTTGCAGTCGCCCATGAGATCGAGCTTCTCCTCGTAGTTGAGGTGTTTGGTGGTCCGGTGCCAGGCGGCGCGGTAGTCCTCATCCTCGTTGATCAGGATCTGCACGCCGTGGTGCAGCTTGCAGTACTTGCGGGCCTCCGACGCGTCACCGATCTGGGTCATCTCCGCGATGCGTT
Organism: Pseudomonas sp. CCOS 191; assembly: GCF_001007005.1. Taxonomy (NCBI): domain Bacteria; kingdom Pseudomonadati; phylum Pseudomonadota; class Gammaproteobacteria; order Pseudomonadales; family Pseudomonadaceae; genus Pseudomonas; species Pseudomonas sp. CCOS 191. The sequence goes on along the minus strand of NZ_LN847264.1, from coordinate 2,061,125 downwards.
TGTAGAACGCGAACCACAGGGCGTTCTGGTCCAGGGTTCGGTCCTTGCCTGGGCGCATGCTGATCACGACGAACTTCTTGTCGCGGAACAGGCGGGTCAGCATGGTGATCGCCTCGGACAGCTTGGCCTGGCTGTTGACGCTGATCTTCTCAGTCATGGCTTGCCCCTCACGCAGCTGGTGCGAACGATGCTGAAAGCACCCTCAAGGTCAGCCTTGGCCTGCACAGCAGCCTGCTGGCACGCCTCGGCTGACTCCATCGGGACGGAGGTCATAGCCGAATCCTTGCCGGCGGTGAATAGAACGATCAGGAAGTAGGCAGCGATCATGGCGCCACCTTCAGGCCCTGGGCCTCGATCACTTCCTTGGCTTCAACCCTGCGGCACAGGCCGAATATCTCGTCTGCATCCTCAACGTCGCTCATGCTCGGGACGAATTCATGATCGCGGTGCGAGTCATACGCGCCCTCGAAGCCAACCACCTTGGGCAGTTCCACCACCACGGCCTCGCGTGAGGCCTGCCACACCTCCCACCGGTCCTGGATTTTTTCGAGCCCGTAGGCGTTCGATTCCGCGTCGTACATGAGCCACATTGGGTCAGTCTGTGGACCCTGCGGCGCATCACACTCCCACGCCTCGAACTGCTCGCGCATCTTGTTGGTGTCCATCAGTGCTTCTCCCGCATGTGCGCTGCCATGTGGCCCATCTGCTCGACGATGAAGCGCTCTTCGTCAGCGATGGATGCCGTGATCTTCCCCTTGCCATTGAGGCATCGCCGGCAGTCCACGCGGGACCAATCGCCAGACAAGTTGCTCTCGTCGCCGAGCCAGGTTCCGCAAACGGCCTGTTCTTCCGATTCCTCGCCATGAGGATGTGGATCGTAGTGAGTCTTCATGGCTGCACCCCCATGCGATTGAGGCAGGCTTTGCAGGTGACCTTTTCAGGCTGGTCGGTGAACTGAGTGGCCCGAACCTTCCGGCCGCACTTCACGATGATGAAGCCCATGTACGCCATGCGGTGCCACATGTGGATTCTGTTCATCACACCCCCTCCCCGGCCGGCTGCCCGGCGCGCTTGATGTTCAACTTGGCCAGCAGGTGTGCACGGCAGTCGGCGGCGCTGGTTGGGATCTGCTGGATCTCCAGCAGGCGGACCTGGCGCTGACTGGCGTACTCGTCGGCCAGCTGAGCGGCGCTCTTCTGGCTGTCGTGGCCAATGCCGGTGGCGATGTCGCCCAGCGGCTCGCCGGCGACCAGCATGCGGATCGTGATGTCGTAGGCCCGGGCGAACACCTTCTCGGCCCGCTCAACCTCCATCGACCCCAGGTTCTGCGCTTCGCATTGCAGGGCCGCGTGGCGAACCGCTGCGTGCGTCCAAACGCGTGACCCTGCCCGGCTGGGGTGGAAATTCTCCAGCGCCTCTGCCAAGGCCCTCGCAAGCGGCGGAATGCCCATCTCTTCCGGGGTCGGCTGGCACAACTTGATGAACTTGCCACTGCTAGGGGCGAAGTCGGTTCCTAGCACCCGGCACTTCTGGATGCCGAAGCGGATCTGCTCGAGCGTGTTGATGCCCGCGGCGACGAAGGACTTGATCCAGCTGCGCTTGGCAGCCTTCAGCGCGTCGTCATCGGGCCAGGCCTGCTTCCACGCCGGGAAGATGGCCTGCAGCTCTTTGAACAGGGCGTTGACCACTTTGGTGGTGCCTGGGTCAAGCTGCTTGGCCGGGGTCTGGACCTCGCCAGGCAGGTTGCGGGCCGTGGCCATGATCTGCGTCACGCTGCGTAGTTTCGGTTGCGCGCTCATAAGCCCCCCAGGTCATCAGCCCAGCTGGTGTCGTTGAAGTCAGGACCGTTGCGGCGCTGGCCCTGCTGCGCACCAGGCAGCACCTTCTCCGGGAACAGGCCGGTCCAGCCGTTGCTGATCGACTGGTTGATCACGGCGTCGGGTTCGTGGTGCTTGGCCAGCTGGGCGGCCTGGCGCTCGCAGGACGTCTTTGTCAGGCGCTTGCCGATCTCGCGGCGGTGCTGGCACCAGTCAGCCCATACGGAGGCGCTGACGTTTGCCGGCTTGGCAGTCATCGGGTCGAACTTAGGATCCTTCTTCGGTGCCGCAGGAGCGTCAGCGACTGGCTGCTTCGGTTCTTTGATGGTTCCTTGATGGTTTATTGATGGATTGGGTGCAGCTCCTGCACCCCGTTCTGTCGTGGTTTGCACCCCGTTGTGTCGTGAACTGCACCCCGTTGTGTCGTCATTTGCACCCCGTTCGGAACCGGGTGCAGCTGGTGCACCCCGTTCGATGCACAGGTCGTACACGGTCGGGCGGCGGTCGTGGCGGTCGATATAGGCACCGGCAATGGCCTGATTCCCAAGGCGAATCACACCGATTTCCAGCAGGTGGTCGAGCTTGTACTTCACCGTACGGATGGACAGGCCGGTGTCATCACTGATGCTGGAGGAGGACGGAAAAGCCCCTCGGCCGTTCTTGTCGGCATAGTTGGCCAGGACCAGCAGCACGTAGCGCGCAGTAGCGTCTACGATGTCGCGCTGCTCCAAGGCCCAGGACATGGATTGAACGCTCACTGGGCACGCTCCAAGGAGGCAGCATCCCGCTGTTGGCAGACCAGCATGAGCGCCGCATTCCGCTCCTCGCGCGCGGCGTTGCCGCGGCGGCGCATGCCTACGACGTGCCGGTACGCCCGGAACTTCAGGCCGGTGCCAGAGGGGATCTCGGTCGCGGCTTCTTCCAGGTCGCAGCGGACTTCGCTGTAGCAGTAGGCGCCGTACTCGACATCGCGGAACTCGGTCGAATTGAGCTCGTTGACGTAGAAGTCACGCGCCGTCTCGCAGTCCGCGCAGGTCTTGTAGGTCGACACGTCGCCCTCCCAGAGACCAGAGACGAACTCGTAGCGGTCGCCTGGCTCGATGTGGCCACGGCATTCGGTGCATGTGTGACGCTTGCGCGCAACGCGGTGCGCTTCGGTGTGGAATGCTGGACTCATGCTGCACCCCGCACGGCCTTGTCGTGGGTGTGCAGGCCGTCCCAGTTCTTTTTCATGGGCAGATCGCCGGCCAAGTAGAGCTCGTACAGGCGTGCGGCGCCCTTGCGCAGGAGGATCGGCGTGTAGCTGATGAAGGGCTCCCGGCCGTGCGGGCTGATCTCCTGCTGGTGCTCGGTCATGTACTTGTCGCGAGCGTAGGCGGCGACGCGGTAGCGGGTGCCGGACTTGCTCTCGTTGTAGAGCCAGTTGCGGCCTTCGAGGAAGTGCCCGACCTGCATCACGTTTACCCCATTGAGGCCCTTGCAGAATTGGACGTGGCTCATGCCCTCCTTGAACAGGTTCTCCAGGTGGTCGATCTTCTTGGCCTGGGCCTCGACCTGGACGGTGAGCAGAACGCGGGCCTTTTCCGACTCAAGGGCCATCTGGAGGATTTCCAGCTTGCTCAGGTCGGCGGGCATCGGCTTCGCGACATGGGCCTCCAGCTGCTGCCAGCGGTCCACCAGCGCGGCAGTGAACTCTGGCGACAGCTGGGCGACGACAACGAAGCTGTCGCGCTTTCCGACCAGGTACTGCTTGATGCAAAGCGGGCCAGGCCCGGGGTTTGGGACTTCCTCAAATTGAGGGAGTCCAATCAGGCCTTTGGCGTGAAGCGATTCGATGGTGCGCCACACATTGTCGTGGCGCTTCTGGGTAACCTCGGCGATCTCCCTCGACGACATCCGCGCCACAAAATCGCGCTTGTCGTTTTGTGGCGCGACCCTTTGCAGGGCCTGTACACTTTGGGTCTGCATATGCATAATTCCCCTACAGAGTTTTGTATTGCAGAGAGCCGGGCCGCGAACCCGGCTTTTTTGTCTCTGCGATTTGGTGTTGCGGTGTTGCATTGGGTGTCCGGCGCATCCGTGGTAGCTTTTTGCTTCCACACAACAAGGTCCAAGGAGACCGGACATGGCTGAAAAATCTGTCGAGCAAATGGCTCGCGACACGCTGAATTCCCTCATTGCTGGCGGCTACTTCAAAACCGCACTCGTCAATCTCACCTCAGACGGCCTAACCCTGGATAAAGAGGCCTTGTCGACTATTGAGGGCCAGCTTCGGAACTACTACTCAACTGGCATGTACGCTCCTGTGCCGCCGGCTAATGTGGCGTTCCGTCTGTGAAGTAGCGCGCCATAAAGACGAAGGCCGAGGCAAACGCTTCTCCGTGAGCCCTGGCCTTCTCCTCCTTGAATTCGTCACGCAAGATGCTGCCTGCCGACTCTTTCAGCGACTCAGCACAGGCCCGCGCAAAGATCAGTTGGATTTCCTGCTGCATTGCTTCTGGTGACATGCCCTTCTCCTGATCTGTTTATGAGGGTCTCTTCAGCCCCTAGATGAGGGCCTCACCTATCCGGTAGAGGGCCTCTTCAGTCCCACCAGCTCCAGAACCGGTGCCTTTCGCCTTCCCAGGAATACCGTTGCGCCGGACGTGATTGCTTCGAGCAAGACCTCGTTAACGGCCTCCTCAAACGTCCAGCCCCTGGCCTCCATCAGGCGATGAATCTTGGCTCTGGTCTCTGGTGGCACGTTCTCTTCACAAAATTCCATCGTGCCCTCCTGAGGGCCTCTAGCCCGCGATATCCTTCAGGTCGTCGGGCATGAGGGCTTCGATGCCGCCATTCACAGCAGCCCACTCGAGCATCTCAAAGAGGTAGGTCGCGTACTCGCGGCGGGACTTGTGAGCAGCACGCTGAAGCTGTCGATCAAGCAGCGGATAAAGTCGGACCTTCCTCGCCAGGTCTCGGCGCTGTGTAAGGGGGTCTTTGAATCCCATAGGGGTAATGCTCCTTGCGGTTTAAAAGTTGTTAGGCAGCTGATTTTTTTTGCTGGGGCTGAGATGGAAATGGCCTTATCTCTTCGGCGCTAAAGCCCCCGTCATCGCTCTCGATTACGAAAATCTCTCGGCCAACCTGAAGGGCTTTGTTGAGCGCGCTCTGGCTCATTCCAAGAAATCCAGCGGCCTTGGTTTGCCCTTTCTCATTTGCAAACTGGCCCAATGTGATTCGGCGCATCGCCAGATCTCCACGCGTAGTCATGGACCAAGTATCGCCGCCGGAGTTTTTTAAATCAACCCCGGCGGCGATTGAAAATTTATCGCCGCACTGAATAATCACCGCCATGAAGAAGCGCGCACTTGAACAGTGGGAAATCGACGAATGCCTTGCCCTTAAGGCAGCGGTTGACGATTTCAACAGAGGGAAGACACGGGCCGAGTCATTGACTCAAGGCAAGATCGCGGATGCGCTAGGGATTAATCAGGGCTCAGTCAGCTCGTACCTCAACGGAACCAATGCCCTCAATGCGAAGGTCGCATCAGTGATCGCAGGGCTGATATCTGTTCCCGTTAGCACTTTCAGTCCACGCCTGGCCGAGGAGATCGCCAAGCTGGCACCCCTACCAGTAGGCGGCAAAACCCACTACTACCAGTCTGACAAGTACCAACAAGCCTCTCCTGAAATGCGCAAGACGGTGGATGAGGTAGCTACTCAGTTGCTTGACCTTACGCCTGAGCAAGCTCAGAAAATCAAGCAGGTAATGGACCTACTGATGCCCGCCGATGAGCCAAGAAAAAGTTGATTACCCGCCCCTGCTTGCTGCTGGCATCCACCCATTCTCCCTTGAGCAACTGAGATCCCTGACGGTCGATGGCTTCCCCAATTCAAGCCGGAGGAGCATCCTGTTTGGGGGGTTGAGCGTGTACGTTGAGCTGCTTCAAAATGCAGGCCTCAAGAGCACGATCTGGGTCGATGGGTCCTTCATGTGCGCTAAGGACGATCCTCAAGACATTGACTTGGTAGTCGTCTATGATCCCGAGAATGTTGACTCGCTTTCAGAGGCGGCGCTCCCGGTAGTCAACAACCTCCTGAACAGTAATTTCGCCGCCGCACGTTTTGGCCTACACGTGTTCAAAGTAGAGAGCACGGATCAGGAAGGTTTGGATTTCTGGATGCAGAAATTCGGTACCCAGCGTGATGAAACCACTCCAAAGGGGCTTGCTGCCCTGAGGTTAAATTGATGACTGAGCAAGCAAATCGAATCGATTGGCTTGAGCGCCAGCTTGCTCAGGTCAGGCAGTTCATTGAGCGCGACAAGCTTAGGCTTGCGGAGTCTCCCAAAAAATTCTCGATCCAGCTCTCCCTGGATTCGTGGCTTTCCCATCAGGATGAGCTCCAACAGGACCTTAGGCAGGCGAAAGCGGCTTTGATGCATGAGGTTGTCGAGCTGCGACTTATCGGCCGAAGAATGGATGGCAGCATCCCTTTGAGATTGCTTACAAAGGTTGCCGAGAAGTTCAACAGCGCTGTAGCTCATGCGGCCTACCACCTCCGACATGGCTCCGTTCCTAAAAAGGGTATACCGGAGGGTGTGTCTGAGGAGATTGACCTCCGGCTTTCCGGGCTCTCCTTTGGCTCAACGAGGCTGATGTTTGCTGGGAACATCGCACCAGACACAGTCGGTGATTCCCTCATGGAGGGCGCCCTTGAGCAGATTTTCGATGTGCTTTCCTCTCCCTCCCAGGAGCGAATTCGCGAGCTTGTTAGGGCTATAGGCGCTCCAGCTGCAAGGGCCTTGAGCGACCTTCTTGCGGCTCTCGAAAAACAGGAGATTGGTGCCGAGCTTACCTGGCCTTCCCCTAACTCCACTGTCTATCACTGGGGCGGGTCGCTAGAGGCCGTTAGGTCTGCGCATTCCCGGCTGCATGTATTGCAGATTGAAAAACCAATCGCAGTGACCGTTGAGGGTCGTGTCTCTCAGCTCAACGAGACAGGGGCCCTGTATGTCCGTGACGATCGAGATGCGAAGACGAAGGTTCATTACAACAAGCAGCAGTACCCACATATCCAAAAGCTGACCCTCGGCATGCAGGTTTCGCTTCAGGCTCTCAAGCACACTACCCGGGACGAAGTAGCTGGCAGGGAGTACACAACCTACCACCTCGTTACCGAAGACTGAGCCCCAATCCCCACATAAAAGCCCGCCTTGAGCGGGTTTTTTTATGCCTCACAAAAAAAGTATCGCCGCCGGAGTTGACATTTATGTATCGCCGCCGGCAATATCAATTCACCGAGGCGCTACGCAGCCCCTCGAGAGGCCCTCACAGGCCGACGCTCTTTAGCGACACACCTTGCCGGATCGACACCGGCCCAGATTCAAAGGCAGCGATGGACAGGCCTCAACAGTCCAGAGGGGTGGCAACTGCCCCTGGCGTGCAGCGTAAAGCGCCGAGAACAGTTATCCAGCGGGAAGAAATGCCGAGAGGCCCGCGGCTGGAGGAACAACCAGAAGATAGCCAGAAGCAGACGCCAGTAGCGTGCCCTGGCTGGCCACGAGATTCACTGATGCCGCTTCGATGAGGCGGCATTGGGAATCCACTGGAGGAACACAGCATGACCACGATCATCAAGGACACCTTCACCAGCGGTGCACAGGTGAGCATGGAGATGGACAAGGACGCAGAAGAGCTTTTCGTTTTCCGCTACCCGGCCGGCCAAGGCTGCATCGTCAGCAAATGGCCGCTCGACAGCTACCACATGCCGATTGCGATGGCTCATTACGAGGAATGCTGCGAGCTGGAGCGCGCGGTGTGATTTCACTCGCAGCCATTCCCACGAGTGGCTGCTGGGAAATCAACCGGGAGTGACACATGAAAGTCGAAAACGAAGTGATGGCGCTGTTGAGCGCCTCGCGTACCGAAGGCAACAAGCTGTTCATCACTGGCGGTCAGCTCGAAAAGAACCTGTACCAGCGCCTCGACAAAACTCTTAAAGCCGCCGGTGGCAAATGGAACACAAAGGCGAAGGCTCACTTGTTCGACGGTGACGCCGCTGACGCCATCGAAAATATCCTGCTGACCGGTGAAGTCACTGTGCCTCAGGACTTTGGCTTCTTCCCAACCCCTCCGCATGTGGCAAAGCAGGCGGCTGACCTGGCTATGATCAGCGACGGAATGATGGTTCTGGAGCCAAGCGCGGGGCGCGGCGCTCTGGCAGTAGCTGCCAACGCAGCAGCCTCTGGGGTGATCGTCGATATGCACGAGCTGCTCCCCGAGAACCATAAGGCGCTCATTGATCTGAAGCTGCCATTGTCCGGCGTCTTTGAGCCAGGCGACTTCCTGCAGGTTGAACCGAAAGCGGTTTATGACCGCGTGCTGATGAACCCGCCCTTCGACAAGAAGCGCAGCGACATTCACCACGTTGTGCATGCCCTGAAGTTCCTCAAGCCCGGCGGCAGGCTGGTGGCAATCATGCCGTCTGGCGTGACCTTTCGGGACGACGCCTTGACCAGGGGTTTCCGAGGGATCATCCAAGAGCGCGGTGGCAGAATCGAAACCCTGCCGGAAGCCTCTTTTAAGCAAGCCGGAACGATGGTCAACACCGTGTTGGTGGTGATCCCGGCTGCAGCCTGAACAACCAGCGTCCTGTCAGCCTGACGTTAACTGCCCGATGCCCTGCTCCCCATCGCAGGCTGCATCGGAGTGTGATCTGAATGCGCAGGCTGATGCGCATGCTCATGGAAGCGGTACCTGTATGCCTCAGTACTGAGCGCGACCAACGCCGGAGTTCAGCACCGGCCAGATCACACCCCGATGCAGATGCCCGCCGCCGAGCGGTGAAATCCCGACACGACTTGATCGCGGGTCAGGCGGCGGTAGCTGTATCCCCTTCCTTTCACATACGACCGCATCGGCAGGCGCCAGGCCACCTTTCACGGTGGGTTTGGTCACCCGCGCCTGGCTCCTGACCAATGCGGCCGCATAACCCACCTGGAGATCGCCATGGGCGCACTTCGAGCAGCACAGTTTGAGTACGACAACCGGATGCCGCCGGCGGTGAGCGAAGTTGCCGACGCGGAATCCACTTGGATAGACGACGGCATCGCTGAGCTGATGGCGCGCCGCGACGTAGTGTTCCAGCGCCGGATGCGCCCGAAGCAAGGCGTCACCTATGAGCGCTTCGCCCAGGCGGTGGATGAGTTCGTGATGGGCCAGCTGGGCCTGAACGGCATCAGCAACTCGGTGCTGGGCCGCCTGGTTCTGGCTGCGCGCTGCAAAGTGACCAGCGACGCAGCAGCGGCAGCTGACGAGATCCTGAGCGTGGCCAACCCTGAGTCGGCGCTGGAAGAGATCGCCCGCCAGCTGCTCACCCCCTTCGCCAAAGAAGGAGTTCTGGCCCAGGCTGAGGAGGCTCAATGAAAAGCCCTCACGTCCTGATCGACGAAGAGCTTGAGGCCATGGCTCACCCTGAGACGCCACTGTCCTGGCAGGCCATGGTCCTCAAGCTCCTCACCGAAATGCTGGCCGACCAGCGCATCACCATCGAAGAGTTCAACCACTACTGCGGGCGCCTCAACAAGATCGTTGATGGGCGCAAGGAGGTCGCGTGAGCAAGATTGATTGGAGCAAGGCGCCCGAAGGCGCTACGCACTTTGGCGTTGAAAACGAGTTCTACTTCTCCGCCTGGTACAAGGTTGAGGGTGAGCAGATCCTTGCCTACACCGAGGACGGCAGCATGTGGCGCGAGGCAACAGACAGCTGCGTATTCCCGAAGGTATCCAGCCTTTCCGCCAGGCCCGAGCAATGGAGTGGCGAGGGCCTGCCACCGGTTGGCATAGTGTGCGAGTTCGCCGGATTCAACCCAGAGGAAACCTTGCCGTCTGATCCGATGATTGGTGACCGTGTGACGGTGATTGCTCACTTCAAGAGCGGCTCAATTGATGTCGCGGCATTCACGTTCTTTGCTCCGCCTGAATTCGAGTATTTGCAAGTCGGTCAAGGCGCACATGGCTGCTTCCGACCTATCCGCACGCCCGAGCAGATTGAAGCAGAAAAGCGAGAAGAGGAGGTCAAGGCCATGATGGCTTTGAATCCTGATGAAAACCCTAATCAGGCACTCACAAAGTGGCTGTGCGAGGCTCTCTACGACGCCGGCTACCGCAAGCAGGAGGCATCATGACCACGCCAATCGTGAAGACGCTCATCGACGAGCAGATCGCCGAATTGCCCGAGGCTCAGGCTATGCCGGCCGACCGAGTGCTGATGCTGTTCAAGGGGCCGACGCTGTTTGACGCCAAGAAAGCCGCTGCCGAGGCGTTCATCGAGAACCCAGAGGCTGTCACCCGCAGCTGGTGGATGTGCGGTGAGTGGACAGTTGGGTATGAGGTGCGGGCATGAAGCTTGAGCGCTCGATACTCATCACCTTGGCCGCTCACGAATCAGTCTTGCAGCGGATCAAGTCGTTGACGGCCGAGATCGGTCTTCACCTTGGTCGATGTGAGAACCGCTTCGATTTGATTGGCCCGAAGCCTGCAAATCCACACCCAGAACTTGGCGATCTTCCTTGGCCGAACGGAAGCGAAGAGCATTTCCAGATCCTGTATGACGAGAAAAATCGCCGCAAGACACACATGTGGGACGCATTCAGAGAGTGGTCGCAGGACGAAGACCGCAGCCTGAATGACAAAGAGGTGATGGATTACCTGCTCAAGCAAGGATGCGTCCACTGCACCAGGGCCTATTACTTCGTCAGAGAGCGCAAGAAAGCACGCCGCGACCTCGGTAACTTTAGGCGATCGCTGCGCGCACTGGGCAAGTCTGCAATCAAATCCCTTGAGCCTAAGCGATGACCAGCTACCAGCGGGCCCGACGCATCGCGGCTTGGCGCGGCTCCTTCTCGATGCTCTTCGCCTGCACCTTCTTCATGCTCGCCAGCGCACTGGCTGGCTCCATCACTCAATAAACATCACATCAGCGCCCACCGCATGGATGGCGCGGGAGATTCGTATGTCCGCAGAACAGAAGCTGATCGCGATCGAAGAGATCAGCGAGGCGAACGCCCCGGCCATCTATGTGGCCGGCGGCCTGCAGCAATTCATCGACCTGGTGAAGGGTGAGATCGAAGGCGAAGTGCCCGATCTGACCACCCGCAAGGGCCGCGAGCGCATCGCCAGCCTTGCCGCCAGGGTCAGCAAGTCGAAGACCGCCGTCGAGAAGCCGGGCCGCGACTACCTGCGCCGACTCAAGGAAATGCCGAAGGTGGTCGAGGCTGAGCTGCGCGAGTTCGTGACCGCGATGGACGCTCTGCGAGACGAGACGCGCCGGCCGCTCACAGAGTGGGAAGCCGCCGAGGATGCTCGCATCGACCGCCACAATGACCGCCTGAACTGGCTGAAGACTCTGGCGGACGACCTTGGCGAACTGACCTCACTGCACATCAAGGGCCTGATTGCTGAGGCTGAGGGCATGCAGCTCGGCGCCCACTGGGAGGAATTCGAGGCTGAGGCCGGAGCCGCGAAGGACAAGGTGCTGACCACGCTTCGCGCCGCCTTGACCAAGCGGGAAGCATTCGAAGCCGAGCAGGCCGAACTGGCCCGACTGCGCCGCGAAGCAGACGAGCGCGCCGAGCAAGACCGCATCCGTGCAGCGCAGGAAGCCGCTGTCGAGGCCGAGCGTCAGCGCGTGGCACAGGAGCAGCAGGCAGCGCGGGAAGCCGCAGCGCGCCGCGAGCAGGAGCTGATCGAGCAAGCTGCCGCGCAAGAACGAGAAGCCGAGAACCAGCGCCTGCAGCTCAAGTTGCAGGCTGAGCAAGCAGAGCGCGCCCGTGTTCAGGCCGAGGCTGACCGCGTGGCCGCCGAGCAGCGTGCCGAACAAGAGCGCCAGGCCGCCGCCCGCCGGGCTGAAGAAGCCGCCGAGCAGGCGCGCCAGGAAGAACGCCGCCGGGCCGATGCAGCTGCCGCCGAGATCGTGCGCCAGCAGGAAGCCCGAGAGCGCGACGTCGCCCACCGCCGCAGCATCAACCGCGCCGCCCTGGACGCCTTCGTCGCCGGCGGCATGACCGAGGAATGCGCCAAGCAGGCAATCACCCTGATCGCCGAGCGCAAGATCCCGAATATCGCCATTTCCTACTGAGGTCGCTATGAGCCAAGCAGTAGCCATCATCTCGCAGGACATTTATGCGCAGCGGAATCAGTTTGCCAACGTGCTGACTGACCGCTCGCTGAACTTCGAGCGCGAGGCCGAATTCGCCATCCAGGTGATTACCTCAAGCGAGTACGCCACCAAGGTTGCCATGCAGAACCGGCAGTCGGTGGCCAACGCGATCACCAACATCGCCGCCATCGGCATCAGCCTGAACCCGGCCAAGAAGCAGGCGTATCTGGTACCGCGCGACGGCCGCATCTGTCTGGATATCAGCTACATCGGTTTGATGGATCTGGCCATGTCGACCGGCGCCATACGCTGGGCCCAGGCCGAACTGGTCTACGGCGCAGACGCTTTCAGCCTGAACGGCTTCGACAAGCCGCCGACCCATTCCTACAACCCGTTCGCCAAGGATCGCGGCGAGGTGATCGGCGTGTACGTGGTCGTCAAGACCGCCGATGGCGATTACCTGACCGAAACCATGAGCATCGAGGGCGTGAACGCCATCCGTGACCGCTCCAGCGCCTGGAAAGCTTGGGTTAGCAAGAACAAATCCTGCCCATGGGTCACCGACCCGGGCGAGATGGCCAAGAAGACCGTGGTAAAGCGCGGCTACAAGTACTGGCCGAAGACAGAGCGCCTGGAGCAGGCGATTCACCACTTGAACACGGATGGGGGTGAGGGTCTTGCCAGCCTGGCTGGCTCGGCACCCACCGACCCCGAGATGGTGAACAACTGGATTGCACTGGCACAGAAGGCCGGCAGCCTGGAAGCATTGACCGATGTGTACCAGCAGGCAACCGCAGCCATGAAACAGGCAAAGGATGCGACCGGCCATGCCCGCTTCAAGGCCGAGGTCACCAAGCGCGCCGACGCCATCAAGGCAGAGGCGGCGCCCATCGAAGGCGAATCTGAGGAGGTGTTAGATGGAGCAGCGTAGCGCTGAATGGTTTGCGGCACGCCTTGGGTGCGTAACCGCCAGCCGGGTGAAGGACGTTATGGCGAGCGGCAGAGGTGGTGTGCCGTCTGCTACCCGAAAGAATTACATGATGGAGTTGCTGTGCGAGCGCCTGACCGGCCAGCAGAGCGGACCAGACCTTTCCAGCAAGCCCGCCGTGCAGCGCGGCGTAGAACTTGAGCCGTTCGCTTGCATGGCCTACGAGGCGGACAAAGGCCTGATGGTGGTTGAAACCGGCCTGGTAATGCACCCGACCATTGCTGGCTTTGGCGCTTCACCGGACGGCCTGGTCGGTGATGATGGCGTGCTGGAGATCAAGTGCCCGAACACTGCGACCCACATCGCCACCATGCAGTCCGAGCGCCATGACCCGCAGTACGAGTGGCAGATGCTCGCCCAGATGGCCTGCACCGGAAGAGCCTGGGCCGACTTTGTCAGCTACGACGACCGCCTGCCTGAACCTCTGCAGTACGTTTGCCACCGCTTCGAGCGCGACTTCAAGCGCATCCGCGAGATGGAGTCCGAGATCAAGGCGTTTCTGGAAGAGCTCAGCGACCTGGAGAAGGAGATGCGCGAGCGGATGAAGGAGGCAGCATGAACCCATCAATCGACCTGGAGGCAGCGAAGGCTGCCTTCTTCGCGTCTGGCGGTCAGCTCGTGGTGCTTGAGGGCTTCCAGTACGTGCCGCTCCGGCAGCGGAAGCACCCTGCGCCGAGGCCGAAGCGGGCCAGGCCAGTCAAGCAGGAGCGCGGCGGCGAGCGTAAAAGCCGCGCCCAGGCCCGCACCGCGCAGATTGCAGAACTGGCAAAGACCATGACCTGTGGCGAGGTCGCAAAACTCCTTGGCGAAACCAAGACCGCTCTGTGGGGAGTAGCGGCGCGGGGAGGATTCAGGTTCTTCAGCCCGCCGAAGACTGCCAGACCAGTGAAGGCGAAGGTCGAGCCCAGCCAGGAGGACCGCGATCTGGCCGACAAGATCATCGCCCTGCGTGACGAGGGGAAGTCCAGATGCCGGACCATAGCCGAGTTGGGAATCGGCAATTGTCGGCTTGTGCGGATCCTCGACCTGTTCGATATCGACTTCCCAGTTCAACGGCGCCAGGGGTAGGCCATGAGCGAACACGGCGATCACCCCAGCGTCTACTACCTTGGCCGGGAATGCCGCCGCAACGGTGGCGGAAAGATGGCCAATCCATTCGCCTATCACACGTTTCACGGCTCGTGGTTCTTGGCCGGCTGGAACGACATGGATCTTGAGATTGAGCAGAAAAATCCGAAGCGCGCTGCAAAGATCAAGGCGGCGTGACCAGTTCAACTTGCCGCCCAGCGGATTGAAGGAGGTGCTGCATGGCGATGACGCCCCAAGAGCGCGACGAGAAGCGCAAGAAGAAAGAAGCCAAGGCTGGGGTTGAGGATCTGCGGATGAAGGCAGGTCGCGGCACCCGCCAGGCTCTGGCCGAGATCATGCAGTGGGCCGAAGTCGAGGAAAACGGCGAGGCCATGACCCTGCTGATCCACCGCATCCATGAACTAGGGCCTGAAGCGGCCCGCCACTTCCTCAGTGCGCCGCGCCACGAAATAGTGGTATCGGATTTTGTGGCGCGTAGGCTCGACAAATTCCGCATTGGGCGCGAGCTTCGCGCACCTGACCTGGTTCTGGGCGACGACCCAGACGATACCGGCCTGTTGCTGATCGGCAACGCCTGAAACCACCTATTGCCACCATGCCGCCACCAGCACGGAGGGCGGCGCATGCATGGAGAAAGCCATGAGCGATACCGAAGCCAGCCCGAGCCTGGCAACCGGCCACCCGATGACTGCCGACACCTGGCAAGACTTCGTTGCCCGACTTCGCCACCACTGCAACGGCCAGGGCGTGAAGTGGCACCACACGGCATGCGCGCTGTTCACCGTGCAGCAGAAGCGAATCGACTACGGCTTCGACCGTGACTATGCCGAAGGCTTGGTGGTCTGCCTGGAGGATAGGAGGTGGTTCAGTCCAGTGGATTACTGGAATGACCTCGACGAGGAAGAACAGCAGGAAATCAACCAGACCGTTCAGGCCGACCACGAGTGTGATTTCCTCGACCTGGATACGGATGACCAGTGGGAGCTCCTGGCCGAACTCGACGACCACTCCGTCACCGGCTGGAACAAGCACTGGGAAATCGTGAACAGCCACTTCACCAAGGAAGCGGCCGAAGCGTTCATTAGCCGCAAGCAGCACGATTACCCAGAGCTGCGGGTTTACGTCGAGTCGCAGTACTACGCCTGGGAGTTCGAAGCGATCAAGGCCGCGATCCTCGACGGCACGCTGGTCTACCAGCCAAAGCCAGCAACTGACGATGCTACTGCCGCCTGACCCTCCCGCGCTGCCCGCCAGCGCCTTCCCCTATTCAACGATAACGCCGACCCGGCGAGGGCGGCGCATGCCTGGAGATCGCCATGAGCATCCCCGTGAACGCCCTCAAAGAAGATGAGCTTCTGCATTACGCCGCGCTTGAGCCAGGCGCTGCCGCAGAGCTTGTGCGACGTATCACCGAGCAAGGCCTCGACCCCAGCGTCTGCGCCGAGTTGCTGCGAGAAGAGATACGCAGCCTGGAAAGCCAGCTCGACGATGAGTCCCGTGATGCTGACGAGCTGCGAGACAACGCCGAGGACGCCTGCCGCTGGATTCGGCGCGCACTCGACACCGATGACCGCAACGAGCTTTCGTTGGAGCAGCTGCTCCAGAAGGCCCTCGACTGCCTGGAGTGAGCTATGAGCACGTTCGCAGTTTTTGGTATGACCGCCGCTACGGCGTTGGCCGATGCCAGGAAGTCAACGAAGAACACCAAGCCCAGCGGCAGGATAGGAGTGCCGCCAATTGAGATAACGCTCGAAGAGTGGATTGAGGCCGTTCAGCGCAATGCCGACGCCATCATGGCAGGCGAAAAGGTGAAACAGCTCAGTGCCCTCTTCGATACCCCCCAGTACGCCCAGCAGTTCATTGACCTAGCCAAGAGGTCCGGCGCATGCCGCGACCTGAAGATCCGCTGCAAAGCCGCACTGCTCGACGAGAAGGGCAAGAAGATCCTCAGCCCTAAGACCAGAATGCCCGTGATCGGCTGGGCGGATTGGACGCCAGAAACTCACAAAGCAGCATGATGCGAGGTATCCCCATGCCCACAGAAAACCGATCCACCCCGCGCATTGTTGAGCTGTTCTGGTGCGTGATCGCTAAGTTCCTGGCCAAGCCCGCCGTAGCTGACTGGCTCATCACCCGCGCCCAGCGCACGCCATACCAGCACATCACCTCCGCCGACGACCAGGACATCTACATGGGCCGCTGGTGGCTGCTGAACGCCTACTGCCAAGAAACCCGCAAGCGCGCCATGCAGTGGTTTCCCTGGTCGATCCGCATCCATCACATCATGCGGCCCGACGAGGATCGCGACCTGCACGACCACCCATGGGATGCGCGAACGATCATCTTGCGTGGCTGGTACAACGAACAAAGGCTGGCAAGCGATGAATGGAAGGACTCGCTGATGTCATGCCTGGTGCCGAACCCCAACCAGAAATTCGTTGATTGGATCATGCGGGACGCCTGCGAGTGGATCAGACGGGATCAGGGCGACACCTCGCAGTTGCGACACGGCGAGTATCACCGCATAGACCGGGTTTCACCCGGCGGCGTGTACACCCTTTTCATCACCAGCAAATGGCGTGGCGACTGGGGCTTCTTGGTCAACGGCGTGAAGGTGCCGTGGCGCACCTATACCGGCACTGATAACTGAAACCCGCCAAGAGCACATCTGTACTCCATCAAGCTGTAACCACTCCGCCTCTATTTCGAAGCAGCACGCATGTCGGTGGTAGCAGAGCCGTCGGCGGCAATTCGGCGTGCCCGGCCCACGCCCCAAGCCAGTGCCCTGGTCATTGACTCACCAGGTCGCGAATCGAACGCCTCCTCATGAATTGCGGCGCCGCTTGGAGCGTATACCCCGATAAACATTTGGGTCGCTCCTGTAGGTGACAGCCGGACCTGCACGTCGATGAAACTGCCATCGCTTAGCGTTTCCTCGTGGGTACGTTAGTGGAGCGTCGGGTCGGCCCACGACCAGAAAACATCGCCACGGATCCGCATGTCGCACTCCTACGGCCTTCGTCACTTTGGGAGGGTGTAAGTACCACCATAGCGAAAGCGAAGCGGTTATCAACCGCAGAGCGAGACGTTAGAGCCGCATCGGACAAGCGGAGTATCACTTTGCGCCCGGCTGCTCTGGGACGTGCATCGTAGCGGCGAACGTCATCCATTCTTCAAAGGCGCGTCGGTGCTGGTCGCAATTCGATTGCCAGGTGGCGGAGGACGTTGCGCCGTACACAACCTGACTCATAGTTTGAGCAGTGAAGGTATCGAGCTTTCGAAGCAGTTCGTATGCACGAAACTGTTGATCCCTACTGATTAAGCTCATTTGATCCACCACTGCTAATGAGCAGCGAAATGCTCCTCGTGACCGGTGGACACCCCGCCACCAATTAAAGTCACCCGAACTTAATTTTTTTACTGCCGCGATATGGCGGCCAAGGAATCGTCATGCCTGAAGAAATCAAGCTGATCCAGCCGGCGCCGGTTGAGCGCGATGAATACGGAATGTTCCAACACCCCGACCTGCCCGACTTCGACGAGGGCGACGGCGAGAAGTGCAAGGCCTGGATAGCCCAGCAGGGCTTGCAGCTCATCATGTTCCACCTGGAGACCGACGCACCGGAGGACATCGCAGAACGCTACTTCGAGTCTGGCGACCCCGATTGCAGCTATTGGGAGCCCAGCAAGCCAGATGGCAATGGCTGGTTCTGCCTGGCCATCCACGACACCGACGACGGTCCCGTGTGCTGGTGGGCGCGCCGTGAGGTGAAGCCATGAAGCGCCACCTGGTCGTCATGGGCTTCCTGATCGGTGCCTTCGCCTTGGTGCAGACCTTCTGCGTTGGCGTGTTCGTCGGACGCGAGACCAAGGTCTGCCAGCTGCAGGCCGGCAACGAGCGCCAGCTCTCCCCCCACGAACAGCAGGACAACGGACCTACACCCGCACTGGCGCCTGGGCGCTGGATTGATGAGAGGTATCAGCTGTGAAGGCGCTTTCAATTCGCCAGCCATGGGCCTACCAGATCATCCATGGCAGCAAGGACATCGAAAATCGCAACTGGCACACGAAGTTCCGTGGCCGCTTCCTGGTGCACGCCGCCCAAGGCATGACGAAGCGCGAGCTGCGTGAGGCGAACCGCTTCTGCATGGCGCGTGGTCTGCCAATCCCTATGGCCCTGGCCGACCTGCAGCGTGGCGGCATCATCGGCTCGGTTGAGCTGGTCGACAGCGTCGATACCAGCGATTCGGACTGGTACATGGGCTCCAAGGGGTTCGTCCTGCGCGATCCGCGACCGCTGCCGTTCCTACCGATGAAGGGACGACTGGGGTTCTTTGACGTGCCTGATGACGCGCTTTGCACCTGCCCGAGCGGCAACGGATCACTGCGCTGGCCGTGCCCTGTTCATCCACCGAAGGAGGAACGCAAATGATCGCCCTCGCCTACATGGCCTACCTGATCTGGAATGCGCCGCGATGAGGAAGGTGACCCGCACAGTTGCCGATCCCTATACCGAGTGGGGCTTTCGCATAGTCCCGGCAACCTACGAGGAGGCAGAGAAGATCACCGAGTTCCGTCTGGACCGCCGCCAAAACTACTCCATCAACAGGGAGGGCGAGGTCGAGGTGCTTGGAGTGTGCTCGATGGAATGCTCAGGCTGCAGCTGTGACTGTTCGAGCTGCAGCAATGGCTACAACGCCCACCCGCCGGCCGGTTGCCGAGAATGCGGATACACCGGCCGTGTCCGGATGCATTTCGGCTATCCACCGTCGCCTCCCAAGCGCAAGCAAGCAGCCTAACCCCTCCCCCAACTACTCAAGCCCGCCGACAGCGGGCATGGAGAGCTATTGCCATGCCAATCATCACCGTGACCACGACGGTCATCACCCGCTTCGATGTGCCCGAAGGGCTGAGCATCGACCTTGTACGACACCAAGCGCTTCCTGACCTCAGCGAGGATGAGCAGGGAACAGATGCGGTTTTGGTCCTGCAAGACACCGCAATGAACATGGTGTACCTGGGCTCAGCAGAAGCTCGATCACAGTCAGTCGGGCATTCCATCACCGAAGGCGAGGCCTGACCACAACCTGCCGCCACCGGCGGCGTGGAGACCATCCATGAACCTGATCGACTGCTACGTCACGAAGATCCTCGGTGAGCCGTACCGCAAGTTCGGCGCCTGGTGGGTCGACGTCGAATACGACAGCTGGGGCCGCACCAGCAAAACACAGCTCATGTTCCGCACAGAGGAAGCCGCACGGGCGGCGCAGGTCGGGCACCACTTCACGGCCTGACCCTCTATATAAAGGAGACACCCATGCGACACGCAGAAAACATTGACCGCTTCCTGCGCCTCGATGAGGTGCTGCACGTGACCGGAATTGGGAGGAACACCGTCTATCGCAGAATCCGTGAAGGGACATTCCCAAAACAGGTTAAGATAGGTCCAAATTCGGTCGCCTGGCGCCAGTCGGACATCACTCAGTGGATGACCTCTTTCGAGCCCAGCGAAGACCAATCAGTACATTGAGCAGTACACTGAAACGCCAGATTCCGCTCAAGCCCACATCCCATCAGCTTTACAGGTCCACCAGTGGAAATCTTTAAGGAATTTACCTTCGAATCGGCTCACCGCCTGCCCAACGTCCCTGCCGGCCACAAGTGCGGCCGCCTGCATGGCCATTCGTTCAAGGTCGCCCTGCACCTGACCGGCCCGCTCGATCCGCACACCGGCTGGATCCGCGACTTCTCCGAGATCAAGGCGATCTTCAAGCCGATCTACGAGCAGCTGGACCACAACTACCTGAACGATATTCCCGGGCTGGAAAACCCCACCAGCGAAGTGATCGCCAAGTGGATCTGGGATCAGGTCAAGCCGCTGCTGCCGGAACTGTCGAAGGTGCGCATCCACGAGACCTGCACCAGCGGGTGCGAGTACACCGGCGACTGATCGAGCATCTGCATGGGCCCTATCGCTGGCAAGCCAGCTCCCACAGGTCTTGCGCACGTTCTTAAGACAGCGCGGAACCTGTGGGAGCTGGCTTGCCAGCGATAAGGGCAACGCTTATTTCTGATCTGCCGCCAAAGCATCACGCAAGAAGCTCGGGGCGATATAGCGCTGGTAATGCGCCTCGGAAAGCAAAAAGAATTCCCGATCGATGGCGTCGCGCAGTTGTGGCAGCTCCCAGTCGCGGAACTCCGGCAGCAAGGCCATCCCGTAGGCCTCCAGGTCGCGAATCATCCGCGCCCC
Source organism: Pseudomonas sp. CCOS 191 (assembly GCF_001007005.1). Lineage (NCBI taxonomy): Bacteria > Pseudomonadati > Pseudomonadota > Gammaproteobacteria > Pseudomonadales > Pseudomonadaceae > Pseudomonas > Pseudomonas sp. CCOS 191. The sequence continues at coordinate 2,040,839 of NZ_LN847264.1, read as the reverse complement.
GCGGGCGATCAGCTGATAGGCCCAGCAATATTCCGACTGCTGTGCCACATAGCGGATCGAGCGCTGTTCGAGCTGCTCGCGCAAGCGCGCTTTGTCGAACACTTCCAGCTTGGCCATCATCACCTGCACCAGCAGTTGCTCCAGGCGCAGCCACACGGCGCGCTTCTGCTCGTCGTCGTAGCCGTTCCAGTGGATCACTTCGTGATGAAAGCGCTTGCAGCCGCGGCAAACCAGGTCTCCGTAGACGGTGGAGCAGAGGCCGACGCAAGGCGTCTTGATGGATTGGTTGGACATGTAAAAACAACGGCTTGGCGGTGGAACACGGCCCCATGTTAGCCCTTTGTCTAACCAGGGTCACCCGTTAAAGTCTTCTTCGCCGCCTTACTTTCGGCTAATTTTTGCCGTAGAATCACTCCGCCTTTTCAAGGCAACCATGTCCGTTGGAAGCTGTTTTCAAAGCGTCACGAGCACAGTTCATCCGGTAGAACGGCGTTGGCCGTGGCCATGCGAGCGCATGGCCACGGCCAACCCCTCATCAGCCTTCCGTTCTACAGGCGTAAAACTTTGAAAACAGCTTCTGTAAGGATTCTCTGCGACCCTGGCTTGCCGGCTCAAAAAGCCGTCTTCAGCGCATGGGTGCAGAAGAATGCTGGATGAGCGTCCCGGACTCCCTTTAGGGACCACTGATGAGGGTAATAACTGTGCTTGAAGCCTACCGCAAACATATCGAAGAGCGTGCCGCTCTGGGTATCGTGCCCCAGCCGCTGAACGCCGAACAAACTGCAGGCCTGGTCGAGCTGCTGAAAAACCCGCCGGCCGGCGAAGAAGCCTTCCTCGTAGACCTGATCACCAACCGCGTTCCGCCAGGAGTGGACGAAGCCGCCTACGTCAAGGCCGCTTTCCTCTCCGCTGTCGCCAAGGGTGAAGCCAAGTCGCCGCTGATCGACCGCAAGCACGCCACCGAGCTGCTGGGTACCATGCAGGGCGGCTACAACATCGAAACGCTGGTCGCGCTGCTGGACGACGCCGAACTGGGCGCCGTCGCGGCCGAACAGCTCAAGCACACCCTGCTGATGTTCGATGCCTTCCACGACGTGGCCGAAAAAGCCAAGGCGGGCAATGCCCACGCCAAGGCCGTGCTGGAATCCTGGGCTGCCGGCGAGTGGTTCACCAGCCGTCCGGCGATCGCCGACAAGTACACCCTGACCGTGTTCAAGGTGCCAGGCGAAACCAACACCGACGACCTGTCCCCTGCCCCGGACGCCTGGTCGCGCCCTGACATCCCGCTGCACGCCCTGGCCATGCTGAAGATGGCCCGCGACGGCATCGAGCCTTCGCAGCCTGGTTCGGTCGGCCCGCTGGCGCAGATCGAAGCGGTCAAGGCCAAGGGCTTCCCGGTCGCCTACGTCGGTGACGTGGTCGGTACCGGTTCCTCGCGTAAATCGGCCACCAACTCGGTGCTGTGGTTCTTCGGCGACGACATCCCGTATGTACCGAACAAGCGCGCCGGTGGTTTCTGCTTCGGCACCAAGATCGCCCCGATCTTCTACAACACCATGGAAGACGCCGGCGCCCTGCCGATCGAGTTCGACTGCACCAACCTGGGCATGGGCGACGTCATCGACGTCTACCCGTTCAAAGGTGAAGTGCGCCGCCACGACAGCGACGAACTGGTCACCAGCTTCGAGCTGAAGACCGAAGTGCTGCTGGACGAAGTCCGCGCTGGCGGCCGTATCCCGCTGATCGTCGGCCGTGGCCTGACCGAGAAAGCCCGTGCCGAGCTGGGCCTGGCCCCATCGGACCTGTTCAAGAAGCCAGAGCAACCTGCCGCTTCGACCAAGGGCTTCACCCTGGCGCAGAAGATGGTAGGCCGCGCCTGCGGTCTGCCGGAAGGCCAGGGCGTGCGCCCAGGTGCCTACTGCGAGCCGAAGATGACCACCGTCGGCTCCCAGGACACCACTGGCCCGATGACCCGCGACGAGCTGAAAGACCTGGCGTGCCTGGGCTTCTCCGCCGACCTGGTGATGCAGTCGTTCTGCCACACCGCGGCCTATCCGAAGCCGATCGACGTCACCACCCACCACACCCTGCCAGACTTCATCCGCACCCGTGGCGGCGTGTCGCTGCGCCCGGGCGATGGCATCATCCACAGCTGGCTGAACCGCATGCTGATGCCTGACACCGTCGGCACCGGTGGCGACTCGCACACCCGCTTCCCGATCGGCATCTCGTTCCCGGCAGGCTCGGGCCTGGTGGCCTTCGCCGCCGCCACCGGCGTCATGCCGCTGGACATGCCAGAGTCGATCCTGGTGCGCTTCAAGGGCAAGCTGCAGCCTGGCATCACCCTGCGTGACCTGGTCCATGCGATCCCTTACTACGCCATCCAGAAAGGCCTGCTGACCGTCGAGAAGAAAGGCAAGAAGAACGCCTTCTCCGGCCGCATCCTGGAGATCGAAGGCCTCAACGACCTGACCGTCGAGCAAGCCTTCGAGCTGTCCGACGCCTCGGCCGAACGCTCCGCCGCCGGTTGCACCATCAAGCTGCCGGAAAAGGCCATCGCCGAGTACCTGCAGTCCAACATCACCCTGCTGCGCTGGATGATCGGCGAAGGCTACGGCGATGCCCGCACCCTGGAGCGCCGCGCCCAGGCCATGGAAGCCTGGCTGGCCAAGCCTGAGCTGCTGTCGGCCGACGCCGATGCCGAATACGCCGAAATCATCGAAATCGACCTGGCCGACGTCAAGGAGCCTGTGCTCTGCGCGCCGAACGACCCGGACGACGCTCGCCTGCTGTCCTCGGTACAGGGCGAGAAGATCGACGAAGTGTTCATCGGTTCGTGCATGACCAACATTGGTCACTTCCGCGCCGCCGGCAAGCTGCTGGAGAAGGTCAAGGGCGGTATCCCGACCCGTCTGTGGCTGGCCCCGCCAACCAAGATGGACGCTCACCAGCTGACCGAAGAAGGCTACTACGGCATCTACGGCAAGGCTGGCGCGCGCATGGAAATGCCAGGCTGCTCGCTGTGCATGGGTAACCAGGCACGTGTGCAGACCGGTTCGACCGTGGTCTCCACCTCGACCCGTAACTTCCCGAACCGTCTGGGCGACGCCACCAACGTTTACCTGGCCTCGGCCGAGCTGGCTGCTGTCGCTTCGATCATCGGCAAGCTGCCGACCGTCGAGGAGTACATGCAGTACGCCAAGGACATCGACAGCATGGCTGCCGACGTCTACCGCTACCTGAGCTTCGACCAGATCGCCGAGTTCCGCGAAGCCGCGGCCAACGCCAAGATCCCGGTGGTTCAGGCGTAAGCAGCTGCAAGTGGTAAGTTACAAGCGGTAAGAAGAAGCCCCGGTAGAGATACCGGGGCTTTTTTGTTTGAGCCGCCGGCCTCATCGCTGGCAAGCCAGCTCCCACTGGATCGCGCAGTGCTCAAGGTCTGCGCCAAACCTGTGGGAGCTGGCTTGCCAGCGATGAGGCCGCAACAGACAACATCAAATCACGAACAGATCGACAAACCTGTGCACCGGCATGCCCTCCAGCCTCGCCTGGTCCTTGCACAACGCCACGATCTCCTCACAGCGCTGCCGCGCAAATCGCGTCGCCAGGTTCTCCCTGAACTTCGCCTCCAGCAACGGCATCCCCTCCTCCCGCCGGCGCCGATGCCCGATCGGGTACTCCACCACCACCTGCGGTGTGTGCGAGCCATCCTTGAAGAACACCTGCACGCCATTGGCAATGGAGCGCTTGTCGGCCTCCAGGTACTCGCGGCTGAAGCGCGGTTCCTCGACGATCACCATCTTCTCGCGCAAGCGGTCGATGCTCGGGTGCGCGGCATGGAAGGCATCTTCGTAGTGCTCGGCCTCCAGGTCACCGAATATCAACGGCACCGCCGTCATGTATTGCAGGCAATGGTCGCGGTCTGCGGCGTTGGCCAGCGGCCCTTCCTTGGAAATGATGCGGATCGCCGATTCGTGGGTGGTGATGACGATGCGGTCTATCTCGTGCAGGCGATTGCGCACCTGCGGGTGCAGGATCACCGCGGCTTCGCAGGCGGTCTGGGCGTGGAATTCGGCAGGGAAGCTGATCTTGAACAGCACGTTTTCCATCACATAGCTGCCCAGCGGCTGCGGCAGGCGCAGTTCACGCTGCGCCTCGGGCTTGAGCGCCAGGTCCTTGTTGCTGTGACTGAACGACACGTCGTAGAACCCCCACTGCCTGGCGGTCAGCGCACCGGGCACACCCATCTCGCCTCGCAGCGCGATATCGGCCAGCCGCACGCCACGACTGGAGGCATCCCCCGCCGCCCACGACTTGCGCGAGCCGGCGTTGGGCGCATGACGGTAGGTGCGCAGGGCCTGGCCATCGACGAAGGCGTGGGAGAGTGCTGACAGCAATTGTTCACGGCTGGCGCCCATGAGCTTGCCACACACTGCTGTCGAGGCGACCTTGACCAACAGCACATGGTCCAGGCCAACCCGGTTGAAGGAGTTTTCCAGCGCCAGCACGCCCTGGATCTCGTGGGCCATGACCATGGCATCGAGCACCTCGCGCACGGCCAGGGGCGCCTCGCCATTGGCCACGCGCTTTTGCGACAGGTGATCGGTGACCGCCAGGATGCCACCGAGGTTGTCCGAGGGATGACCCCACTCCGCCGCCAGCCAGGTGTCGTTGTAGTCCAGCCAGCGGACGATGCAGCCGATGTCCCAGGCCGCCTTGACCGGGTCAAGGCGGTAGCTGGTGCCCGGCACGCGGGCGCCATGGGGGACGATCGTGCCTTCGACCAACGGGCCAAGATGCTTGGTGCATTCGGGGAAGCGCAGGGCCAGCAGGCCGCAGCCCAGGGTGTCCATCAGGCAGTGGCGGGCGGTGTTCAGCGCCTCGGGCGATTCGACGCGGTAGCCGAGCACATAGTCGGCGAGGGTCTGCAGGACCTGATCGTAGTCGGGGCGGGTGTTGAATTCAGTATTGGCGCTCATTGGCGGCTCCTTTGCGACTGGGGCTGCTGCGCAGCCCATCGCCGGCAAGCCGGCTCCCACCCCGACCGCGCCGCACTCAAGCCAAGCGCTATCCCTGTGGGAGCCGGCTTGCCGGCGATGGGCCGCAAAGCGGCCCCGTTCAACGAATGCCGAGCACTACTGATGCCTTAGAAACTATCACCGGGCACGCGTACCCAGCCCTCCATCAGCACCCGAGCGCTTCGGCTCATGATTGCCTTGGTCACGGTCCATTGCCCGTCCACCTGACGCGCCTCGGCCCCGACCCGCAGTGTCCCGGACGGATGGCCGAAACGCACGGCACTGCGTTCTCCGCCACCGGCAGCCAGGTTGACCAGCGTCCCGGGAATTGCCGCGGCGGTACCGATGGCCACCGCTGCGGTGCCCATCATCGCGTGGTGCAGCTTGCCCATCGACAGTGCACGCACCAGCAAGTCGATCTCTTCGGCAGGCACGGCTTTGCCACTGGAGGCAGTGTAGGTGCTCGGCGCCGCGACGAACGCCACTTTCGGCGTGTGCTGGCGCCCCGCGGCCTGGTCGATATGCTCGATCAGCCCCATGCGCACGGCACCATGGGCACGGATGGCCTCGAAACGCTGCAATGCGGCGGCATCGCCGTTGATGGCGTCCTGCAACTCGCTACCGGTATAGCCGATATCGGCGGCATTGACGAAGATGGTCGGGATACCGGCATTGATCAGGGTGGCCTTGAAGGTACCGACGCCCGGCACCTCGAGGTCGTCGACCAGGTTGCCGGTGGGGAACATCGCCCCGCCCCCGCCATCCTCGTCGGCGGCCGGGTCGAGGAACTCCAGCTGCACCTCGGCGGCCGGGAAGGTCACTCCATCGAGTTCGAAATCGCCGGTTTCCTGCACCTCGCCCTCGGTGACCGGCACATGGGCGATGATGGTCTTGCCAATGTTGGCCTGCCAGATCCGCACGGTAGCGATGCCATTGCGTGGAATGCGGCTCGCATCGACCAGCCCCCCGCTGATGGCGAACGAGCCGACCGCGGCGGACAGGTTGCCGCAGTTGCCGCTCCAGTCGACGAAGGCCTTGTCGATCGAGACCTGGCCGAACAGGTAGTCGACGTCGTGGTCGGGCTTGATGCTTTTCGACAGGATCACCGTCTTGCTGGTGCTGGAGGTGGCGCCACCCATGCCGTCGATCTGCTTGCCGTACGGATCGGGGCTGCCGATCACCCGCAACAGCAGGGCGTCGCGAGCCGGGCCTGGGACCTGCGCGCGCTCGGGCAAGTCTTGCAGGCGGAAGAACACGCCTTTGCTGGTACCGCCACGGATGTAGGTGGCGGGGATTTTTACCTGTGGTGCATGTGCCATTGCCGTGCTTCCTGATTTTTTCATTGCGACGCAAAGACTGGGGCTGCTGCGCAGCCCATTCGCCGCGGTTCGTCGTCACGACAAGCCGGCTCCCACATGAGCATGCCGCACCTACTGTGGGAGCCGGCTTGCCGGCGAAAGGGCCGCTCAGCGGCCCCGCTTATTCAGGCCGTGCCTTCCAGGAAGTCCTGGGCAAAGCGCTGCAACACCCCACCCGCCTCATAGATCGACACCTCTTCGGCGGTATCCAGGCGGCAGGTCACCGGCACCTCGACACGCTCGCCGTTGCGCCGCGTGACCACCAGGGTCAGCGTCGCCCGCGGCTTGCGCTCGCCCAGCACGTCATAGGTCTCGCTGCCGTCCAGGCCCAGGGTGTTGCGGTCGGTGCCCGCCTTGAACTCCAGCGGCAGCACGCCCATGCCCACCAGGTTGGTACGGTGGATGCGCTCGAAGCCTTCGGCGACGATCGCCTCGACGCCCGCCAGACGCACGCCCTTGGCCGCCCAGTCACGGGACGACCCCTGGCCGTAGTCGGCTCCGGCGACGATGATCAGCGGCTGCTTGCGCTGCATGTAGGTCTCGATGGCCTCCCACATGCGGGTCACCTTGCCTTCCGGCTCGATGCGCGCCAGCGAACCCTGCTTCACGCTGCCGTCGTCCTTGCGCACCATCTCGTTGAACAGCTTGGGGTTGGCGAAGGTGGCGCGCTGCGCGGTCAGGTGGTCGCCACGGTGGGTGGCGTAGGAGTTGAAGTCTTCCTCCGGCAGGCCCATCTTCGCCAGGTATTCACCGGCGGCGCTATCGAGCAGGATGGCGTTGGACGGCGACAGGTGGTCGGTGGTGATGTTGTCCGGCAGCACCGCCAGCGGGCGCATGCCGCGCAGGGTACGCTCACCGGCCAGGGCGCCCTCCCAGTACGGCGGGCGGCGGATGTAGGTGCTCATCGGACGCCAGTCGTACAGCGGCGCGACCTTCGGCCCCTTGTCTTCCTCGATGGCGAACATCGGGATGTACACCTGGCGGAACTGCTCGGGCTTGACCGAGGCGCGCACCACGGCGTCGATCTCTTCATCGCTCGGCCAGATGTCCTTGAGGCGGATTTTCTTGCCGTCGACCACGCCCAGCACGTCCTTCTCGATGTCGAAACGGATGGTACCGGCGATGGCGTAGGCCACCACCAGCGGCGGCGACGCGAGGAACGCCTGCTTGGCGTAGGGGTGGATACGCCCGTCGAAGTTGCGGTTGCCCGACAGCACGGCGGTGGCGTACAGGTCGCGATCGATGATCTCCTGCTGGATCACCGGGTCGAGCGCGCCGGACATGCCGTTGCAGGTGGTGCAGGCGAAGGCGACGATGCCGAAGCCCAATTGCTCCAGTTCGTGCTCGAGGCCGGCTTCCTTCAGGTACAGCTGCACCGCCTTGGAGCCCGGCGCCAGCGACGACTTGACCCACGGCTTGCGCACCAGGCCAAGCTTGTTGGCGTTGCGGGCGATGAGGCCAGCGGCGATCACGTTGCGCGGGTTGCTGGTGTTGGTGCAGCTGGTGATGGCGGCGATGATCACCGCGCCGTCCGGCATCTGCCCCGGTACTTCCTGCCATTGCCCGGCAATGCCCTTGGCCGCCAGGTCGCTGGTGGCCACGCGCGCGTGCGGGTTGGACGGGCCAGCCATGTTACGCACCACGCTCGACAGGTCGAAGCTCAGGGTGCGCTCATACTCGGCCTTGGCCAGGCTGTCGGCCCACAGGCCGGCGACCTTGGCGTAGGTTTCCACCAACTGCACCTGCTGGTCATCGCGGCCGGTCAGCTTGAGGTAGTCGATGGTCTGTTGGTCGATGGCGAACATCGCCGCGGTGGCGCCGTACTCCGGGGCCATGTTGGAGATGGTGGCACGGTCGCCCAGGGTCAGCGCGCTGGCGCCGGCACCGTGGAATTCGAGGTAGGCGCCGACCACCTTCTGCTTGCGCAGGAACTCGGTCAGGGCCAGTACCAGGTCGGTAGCGGTGATGTTCGGCGCCAGGCGCCCGGTCAGCTCGACGCCGACGATCTCCGGCAGGCGCATCCACGAGGCGCGGCCGAGCATGACGTTTTCGGCCTCCAGGCCACCGACACCGATGGCGATCACGCCCAGGGCGTCGACATGCGGCGTATGGCTGTCGGTGCCGACGCAGGTGTCGGGGTAGGCCAGGCCGCGGTCGTTGTGGATTACCGGCGACATCTTCTCCAGGTTGATCTGGTGCATGATGCCGTTGCCCGGCTGGATCACGTCGACGTTCTTGAATGCCTGTTTGGTCCAGTTGATGAAGTGGAAACGGTCTTCGTTGCGGCGGTCTTCGATAGCGCGGTTCTTGTCGAACGCCTGCGGGTCGAAGCCACCGCATTCCACGGCCAGCGAATGGTCGACGATCAGTTGCACCGGCACCACCGGATTGACCGCGGCCGGGTCGCCGCCTTTGTCGGCGATGGCGTCACGCAGCCCGGCGAGGTCGACCAGGGCGGTCTGGCCAAGGATGTCGTGACACACCACGCGGGCCGGGAACCAGGGGAAGTCGAGGTCGCGCTTGCGCTCGATCAGTTGCTCGAGCGATGCATCGAGGGTGGCCGGATCGCAGCGGCGCACCAGGTTTTCGGCCAGTACGCGGGAGGTATACGGCAGGCCGTCGTAAGCGCCGGGCTTGATCGCCTCGACCGCGGCACGGGCGTCGAAGTAGTCCAGGGCGGTGCCTGGCAGGTTCTTGCGGAATGCGGTGTTCATATCGTTATCGGGCTCACGGTATTCGGTTTGCAGGTCAGGCCTTGGGGGCGCTGCGCACCCCATCGCCGGCAAGCCGGCTCCCACAGCAACGCATGGACATTGTGGGAGCCGGCTTGCCGGCGAAAGGGCTGCATGGCAGCCCCAGCGGTCGTTGCCTCAGCGCTGCTCGATCGGCACGAACTGGCGCTGCTCGACGCCGACGTACTCGGCGCTCGGGCGGATGATGCGGTTGTTGGCGCGCTGCTCGAACACGTGCGCGGCCCAGCCGGTCAGGCGCGAGCAGACGAAGATCGGGGTGAACAGCTTGGTCGGGATGCCCATGAAGTGGTACGCCGAGGCGTGGTAGAAGTCGGCGTTGGGGAACAGGCGCTTCTGCTCCCACATGGTCTTGTCGATGGCTTCGGAAACCGGGTACAGGACCTTGTCGCCCACTTCGTCGGCCAACTGCTTGGCCCAGCCCTTGATCACTTCGTTGCGCGGGTCGGACTCTTTGTAGATGGCATGACCGAAGCCCATGATCTTGTCCTTGCGCTCGAGCATGCGCAGCAGCTCGGCAGTGGCTTCCTGCGGGCTCTGGAAGCGCTCGATCAGTTCCATGGCCGCCTCGTTGGCACCACCGTGCAGCGGGCCGCGCAGCGAGCCGATGGCGGCGGTCACGCAGGAGTACAGGTCGGACAGGGTCGAGGCGCAGACCCGGGCGGTGAAGGTCGAGGCGTTGAATTCGTGCTCGGCGTAAAGGATCAGCGACACGTTCATCACCTTGACGTGCAGCTCGCTGGGCTTTTTGCCGTGCAGCAGGTGCAGGAAGTGGCCGCCGAGGGTGTCTTCGTCGCTGCTGCAGTCGATGCGCACGCCGTGGTGGGTGTAGCGGTACCAGTAGCACATCACCGCCGGGAACAGCGCCAGCAGGCGGTCGGTCTTGTCGCGCTGGGCGTCGAAGGTCAGCTCCGGCTCCAGGGTGCCAAGCACCGAGCACCCGGTACGCATCACGTCCATCGGGTGTGCATCGCGCGGGATGCGCTCGAGCACTTCCTTCAGCGCTTGCGGCAGGTCGCGCAGCCCCTTGAGCTTGCGCTTGTAGTCGGCAAGCTCGGCCTTGCTCGGCAGCTCGCCGTAGAGCAGCAGGTAGGCCACTTCCTCGAACTCGGCGCCTGCGGCCAGGTCGCGCACGTCATAGCCGCGGTAGGTCAGGCCGGCGCCGGCCTGGCCGACGGTCGACAGCGCGGTCTGCCCGGCCACCTGGCCACGCAGGCCCGCGCCACTGAGTACTTTTGCTTCGGCCATGGTGTTTCTCCTTTCTTGAATTTGTTATCGAAGTCTTTCTGGCTAATCCGGGTGGCTGTACCGGCCTATCGCCGGCAAGCCGGCTCCCACAAAAAGCAGGCTTGCGCAATCCTGTGGGAGCTGGCTTGCCAGCGATGAGGCCCTCACGGCCTCAACCTTTTTTCTGGGCGAACAATGCATCGAGGCTCTGCTCGAAGGCGTGGTAGCCGATGGCATCGTAGAGCTCCATGCGGGTCTGCATGGTGTCGATCACGTTCTTCTGGGTGCCGTCGCGGCGCAGCGCGGTGTAGACGTTCTCGGCCGCCTTGTTCATGGCGCGGAAGGCCGACAGCGGATAGAGCACCAGCGACACGTCGACCGAGGCCAGTTCCTCGGTGGTGTACAGCGGCGTGGCGCCGAACTCGGTGATATTGGCCAGGATCGGCGCCTTCACCCGGTCGGCGAAGGTCTTGTACATGTGCAATTCGGTGATCGCTTCAGGGAAGATCATGTCGGCGCCAGCCTCGATGCAGGCGGCGGCACGGTCCAGGGCGGCGTTCAGACCCTCCACCGCCAGGGCGTCGGTGCGCGCCATGATCACGAAGCTGTCGTCGCTGCGGGCATCCACGGCCGCCTTGATGCGGTCGACCATCTCCTGTTGCGAGACGATCTCCTTGTTCGGGCGGTGGCCGCAGCGCTTGGCGCCGACCTGGTCCTCGATATGGATGGCGGCGGCGCCGAACTTGCTCATCGACTTGACGGTGCGGGCGACGTTGAAGGCCGAGGCGCCGAAGCCGGTGTCGACATCCACCAGCAGCGGCAGGTCGCACACATCGGTGATGCGGCGCACATCGGTGAGCACGTCGTCCAGGCCGCTGATGCCCAGGTCCGGCAGGCCCAGGGAGCCGGCAGCGACACCGCCACCGGAGAGGTAGATGGCCTTGAAACCGGCGCGCTTGGCCAGCAGGGCGTGGTTGGCGTTGATGGTCCCGACCACCTGCAGCGGATGTTCGGCGGCGACCGCGTCACGGAAACGCTGGCCGGGCGTGCTCTTCACTGTCATGACTCACCTCGTGGGCTATTGTTGTCGGCACCTTGGTAATGGCGCTCGATATTGCGTTTGGACGCGCCGATGTGGCGGCGCATCAGGAGTTCTGCAAGCTCACCGTCGCGGGCTTCGATGGCATCGAGGATACGGTGGTGCTCGGCGAAGGCCTGGCGCGGGCGGTTGGGCGTGGAGGAGAACTGGATGCGGTACATGCGCACCAGCTGGTACAGCTCGCCGCAGAGCATCTTGTACAAGGTCTGGTTGCCGCTGCCCTGGATGATCCGGTAGTGGAAGTCGTAGTCGCCTTCCTGCTGGTAGTAGCCCTGCCCGGCCTGGAACGCGGCATCGCGCTCATGGGTATCGAGCACATGGCGCAGTTCGTCGATGGCGGCCTGGCTCATGCGCTCGGCGGCCAGGCGGCAGGCCATGCCTTCCAGCGACTCACGGATTTCATACAGCTCGATCAGCTCGGCGTGGCTCAGCGATACCACCCGGGCGCCGACATGCGGCACGCGCACCAGCAGGCGCTGGCCTTCGAGACGGTGGATGGCCTCGCGCAGCGGGCCGCGGCTGATGCCGTAGGTACGCGCAAGCTCAGGCTCGGAAATCTTGCTGCCGGGGGCTATCTCGCCCTTGACGATGGCGGCCTGGATACGCCGGAAGACATGCTCCGAGAGGGTCTCGGTCTCGTCCTGCGGCACTGCCACGGCCTGGGATACATCCAGCATGATTGTCGACACCTTGCAAATCAATGACGGCAAAACTAGCTAAATTGACAGTCGCAGTCAAAGACAAAAAGAACATTGTCGACAATCGTCTAATAACGAACTAACCAAGCCTCGCCGCGGTCAGATCGCGGGCGCGCTGGCGTCAAGGCACCGGCGTGATAGAATGCCGCGCTCCTTCGGGAGCATGGATAGTGTGTCTGTCATCATTTCATGCCCATGACAGATCAATGAGGACGCTTGGCCAGTCGCCTTGCCCTGAACTTTGCACAGCACCGCGCCAGGATTATGAGACTCAAACCCGCTTCATTGCTGCTCTGCCTGACCCTGCTGCCGGCACTCGCGCCCGCGGCCGAAAAGACCGTGTACGGTCTCAACGAATACGCCCGCCTGGGCGACCTTGACCTGGAAGTGGCAGCCAAGCTCGATACCGGCGCCAAGACCGCCTCGCTCAGTGCCCGCGACATCAAGCGCTTCAAGCGCAACGGCGAGAGCTGGGTGCGCTTCTACCTGGCCATCGACGCCGCGCACAAGCACCCCATCGAACGCCCCCTGGCCCGCGTCAGCAAGATCAAGCGCCGCGCCGGGGACTATGACGCCGACTCGGGCAAGGCCTACACTGCCCGTCCAGTCATCGAACTCGACATCTGCATGGGCCAGACGCGACGCACCATCGAGGTCAACCTCACCGACCGCAGCGCCTTCCAGTTCCCGCTGCTGATCGGCTCCGAGGCCCTCAAGCACTTCGGTGCGCTGGTCGACCCAAGCCTTAAATACGCGGCCGGCAAACCTGCCTGTGCCACCGAAGCTCCCAAAGCAGAGTAATTCCGATGCGCTCTCTTACCCTCCACCTGAAAGTCCTGATCACCGTCCTGGTGGTGCTGGGCATCGCGATCACGGCCTACCAGATCTTCGCCCTCGGCATCCCGGTGACCGAGGACGAGACCGATGACCTGTGGAACATCGACGCCAAGGTCGAGTTCGTCGCCAGCGCCAAGGACCCGGTCAAGGTGCAGATGTTCGTGCCCCCGCTGAACCGTGACTACGTGAGCCTCAACGAGAGCTTCATCTCCAACAACTACGGGGTCAGCGTCAACCGCGCCGACGGCAACCGCAAGGTCACCTGGTCGGCCCGTCGCGCCAGCGGCAACCAGACCCTCTACTACCGTCTGGTGCTGACCAAGCGCTACAGCACCGAGAAAGCCAAGATCAAGGGCCCGACCTTCCGCGACAGCCTGGCCGTCGAAGGCCCGGAGAAAATCGCCGCCGAAGCACTGATGGCACCGATCCGCCAGCACTCGGCCGACGTCGAGACCTTCGTCAGCGAGACCATCAAGCGGGTCAACAACGCCAACGACGACAACGCCAAGCTGCTGCTGGCCGGCGACAACTCGCCGCTGAAGAAAGCCCAGGTCATCGACCTGCTGCTGTCCATTGCCCACGTCCCGCTGGAGAAGGTCCACACCATCCGTCTGGTGGCCGACACCCCGCAGAGCCCTGAACTGTGGCTGCGCAGCTTCAACGGCAACGACTGGCTGTACTTCAACCCGGAGACCGGCGAGCAAGGCCTGCCCAGCGACCGCCTGCTGTGGTGGACCGGCGACGACAACCTGATCACCGTCGATGGCGGCAAGAAGGCCACCGTCACCTTCAGCATGAACAACAGCGAGATGAACGCCATCCGCCTGGCCAAGCTGACCGACGAGAACACCGACGCCGACTTCCTCGAATACTCGCTGTACGGCCTGCCGCTGCAGACCCAGCAGACCTTCATGATCATGGTGATGATCCCGATCGGCGTGCTGGTGATCCTGGTGCTGCGCAACCTGATCGGCATCCAGACCCTGGGCACCTTCACCCCGGTGCTGATCGCCCTGGCCTTCCGCGAGACACAACTGGGCTTCGGCATCATCCTGTTCACGGTGATCACCGCCCTGGGCCTGTCGCTGCGCTCGTACCTGGAACACCTCAAGCTGCAGATGCTGCCGCGCCTGTCGGTGGTGCTGACCTTCGTCGTGGTGCTGATCGCCGCCATCAGCCTGTTCAGCCACAAGCTGGGCCTGGAGCGCGGGCTGTCGGTGGCGCTGTTCCCGATGGTGATCCTGACCATGACCATCGAACGCCTGTCGATCACCTGGGAAGAACGTGGCGGCGGCCATGCCATGAAAGTGGCCGTCGGCACCCTGTTCGCCGCCTCCATCGCGCACCTGCTGATGACCGTGCCGGAAGCCGTGTACTTCGTCTTCACCTTCCCGGCGGTGCTGCTGATCCTGGTGGGCTTCATGCTGGCGATGGGTCGCTACCGCGGCTACCGCCTGACCGAGCTCGTGCGCTTCAAGGCATTTTTGAAGAAGGCTGACGCCTGATGTTCGGCCTGATCAAGACGTGGAAAGCCCTGGAGGCCCGGGGCATCATGGGTATCAACCGGCGCAACGCGGACTACGTGTTGAAGTACAACAAGCGCCACCTGTACCCGATCGTCGACGACAAGATCATCACCAAGGAACGCGCCCTGGCGGCCGGCATCCATGTGCCGGAGATGTACGGCATCATCGAGACCGAGAAGCAGATCGAGAAGCTCGACGAGATCATCGGCGGGCGCAGCGACTTCGTCATCAAGCCGGCCCAGGGCGCCGGCGGTGACGGCATCCTGGTGATCGCCGACCGCTTCGAGGACCGCTACCGCACGGTTTCGGGCAAGATCATCAGCCACGAGGAGATCGAGCACCAGATCTCCAGCATCCTTACCGGCCTGTATTCGCTGGGCGGGCACCGCGACCGCGCACTGATCGAGTACCGGGTCACTCCGGACCAGATCTTCAAGAGCATCAGCTACGAGGGCGTGCCCGACATCCGCATCATCGTGCTGATGGGCTACCCGGTAATGGCCATGCTGCGCTTGCCGACCCGCCAGTCCGGCGGCAAGGCCAACCTGCACCAGGGCGCCATCGGCGTCGGCGTGGACCTGGCCACCGGCCTGACACTGCGCGGCACCTGGCTGAACAAGATCATCAGCAAGCACCCCGACACCACCAACGCGGTGGACGGCGTGCAACTGCCGAACTGGGACGGCTTCATGAAGCTTGCCGCCAGCTGCTACGAGCTGTGCGGCCTGGGCTACATCGGTGTGGACATGGTGCTGGACCAGGACAAGGGCCCGCTGATCCTCGAGCTCAACGCCCGCCCCGGCCTGAACATCCAGATCGCCAACGACTGCGGGCTCACGCAACGTACCCACGCCATCGAGGCGCACCTGGAGATGCTGGCCAAGGAAGGTCGCAGCGAGGATGCCGAGCAGCGCGTGAAGGTCTCGCAAGGCCTGTTCGGACACGTTCATCCGCAGTGATGCTCGGGGCTGCTCTGCAGCCCTTTGCGGTTCGTCGCCACGACAAGCCAGTTCCCACAAGGATTACACACCACCTGTGGGAGCCGGCTTGTCGTGACGACGAACCGCGGCGAATGGGTCGCATAGCGACTCCGAGGCGAGACACAACATGCGAATGTCGCTGCCAGCGCTAGGCGCATCCCCCCCACAGGTCTACAATCGCCCTCCTCGCTTTTTCATCGCCGTCCACTCTGATGCCGACCTGTACGCTGCACCCCCTGCCCTACCAGCCCGACCCCGCCTTCTACTTCGAACGCCTGCGCCGCGCGCCCGGCGCGATCCTGCTCGACAGCGCCCGTCCGGGTGCCGAACGCGGTCGCTACGACCTGCTCAGCGCCTGGCCCCTGCAACAGCTGCAGGCACGCAGCGATGAGGACGGCCAGGCTTACCTGCAGCGCCTGCGCCAGGCACTGGCGGACCTTGGGGAAGCCCGACTGCCCGAGGGCTTCGAGCTGCCGTTCGCCGGCGGCCTGATCGGCTACCTGAGCTACGACTTTGGCCGGCGCCTGGAGCAATTGCCGACACACGCGGTCGACGACCTCGGCCTGCCCGACGCCCGCCTGGGGCTGTATGCCTGGGCACTGGTGTCCGACCATCGGCTGTGCAGCAGCCAGCTGGTGTTCCACCCGGGCCTACCTGAGGACGAACGGCAACGGCTCATCGCGTTGTTCGAGGCCAGCACCTCGGGCGATAGCGGTGACTTCCACCTGCTAGCGCCCATGACCGGCGATCTTCGCCCCGAGCAGTACCGGGCAGCGTTCGACCAGGTGCAGCGCTACATCCAGGCCGGCGACTGCTACCAGATCAACCTCACCCAGCGCTTTCGCGCCCCCTGCCAGGGCGACCCATGGCGCGCCTACCAGGCCCTGCGCGCCGCCTGCCCGACGCCGTTCTCCGGCTACCAGCAGCTGGATGAAGGCACGGCGCTGCTGAGCTTTTCGCCCGAGCGCTTCATCCGTGTCAGCCAGGGCGAGGTCGAGACCCGCCCGATCAAGGGCACTCGCCCACGCGCCGCCGACCCGGCCGAGGACGCCCGCAACGCCGCCGAGCTGCTGGCCAGCCCCAAGGACCGCTCGGAAAACCTGATGATCGTCGACCTGCTGCGCAACGATATCGGCCGCACCTGCCAGACCGGCTCGGTGAAGGTGCCGGAGCTGTTCAGCCTGGAGAGCTACCCCAACGTCCATCACCTGGTCAGCAGCGTGGTCGGCCAGCTGGCCGCCGGCAAGGACGCCCTGGACCTGATCGCCGGCAGCTTCCCCGGCGGCTCGATCACCGGCGCGCCGAAGATCCGCGCCATGCAGATCATCGACGAGCTGGAGCCGACGCGCCGGGCGCTGTACTGCGGCTCGCTGCTGTACCTCGACGTGCGCGGCGAGATGGACAGCTCGATCGCCATCCGCAGCCTGCTGGTCAAGAACGGCCAGGTCAGTTGCTGGGGCGGTGGCGCGGTGGTGGCCGATTCGGATTGGCAGGCCGAATACGAAGAGTCGATCGCCAAGGTGCGCGTGCTGATGGAAACGCTGCAAGCCTTGTAGAGCTCCGTGGGAGCGGGCTTGCCCTGTGATCGCCAGGCGTCTGCCCCGCCATTTTTTGTTACCATCTGATCACTACGAGCGCACAGCGCCACTCACCCGATGGAAACCGCCTGATGAGCCAACCCTTCGACGTCGCCGCCCTGGCCGCGACCTACGCCAGCAAGTCCCCGCAGGAGATCCTCAAGCTCGCCTTCGAACACTTCGGCGACGACCTGTGGATCTCCTTCAGCGGTGCCGAGGATGTGGTGCTGGTGGACATGGCCTGGAAGCTGAACAAGCAGGTCAAGGTGTTCAGCCTCGATACCGGTCGCTTGCACCCGGAAACCTACCGCTTCATCGACCAGGTGCGCGAGCAGTACAACCTGCCGATCGAAATCCTCAGCCCGGACCGCGACAAGCTCGACCCGTTCGTCAAGGAAAAGGGCCTGTTCAGCTTCTACAAGGACGGCCACGGCGAGTGCTGCGGCATCCGCAAGATCGAACCGTTGCGCCGCAAGCTGGCCACCGTCAGTGCCTGGGCCACCGGCCAGCGTCGCGACCAGAGCCCCGGCACCCGCAGCCAGGTGGCGGCGCTGGAGATCGACAGCGCCTTCTCAACTCCCGAACGCCCCCTGTACAAGTTCAACCCGTTGGCGCAGATGACCAGCGAGGAAGTCTGGGGCTACATCCGCATGCTCGAGCTGCCCTACAACAGCCTGCACGAGCGTGGCTTCATCAGCATTGGTTGCGAGCCGTGCACGCGTCCGGTGCTGCCGAACCAGCATGAGCGCGAAGGACGTTGGTGGTGGGAGGAGTCGACCCAGAAGGAATGCGGGTTGCACGCGGGCAACCTGATCAGCAAGGCATAAACGACTGGGGCCGCAAAGCGGCCCCGGTTATTTCAGGTCAGTGCACCGGCAGCTCGACACCCTCGAACAGCTCTTCGAGCTCCTGCTTGTTGTGGCACTGGATCGCCTTGGCCATCACCTCGCGAGTCAGGTGCGGCGCGAACTTCTCGATGAAGTCGCACATGAAGCCACGCAGGAAGGTGCCGCGACGGAAGCCGATCTTGGTGATGCTGGCCTCGAACAACTCGCTGGCATCCAGGCACACCAGGTCGCTGTCGAGCTTCGGGTCCACCGCCATCTTGGCGACGATACCCACGCCCAGGCCCAGGCGTACATAAGTCTTGATCACGTCGGCGTCGGCCGCGGTGAACACCACCTTCGGCGTCAGGCCACGGTGGTTGAACGCCTCGTCGAGCTTGGAACGGCCAGTGAAGCCGAATACATAGGTGACGATCGGATACTCGGCCACTGCCTCCAGGGTCAGCTTCGGCAGCTTGGTCAGCGGGTGACCCTGAGGCACTACCACGCAACGGTTCCACTTGTAGCACGGCATCATGATCAGGTCGCCGAACAGCTCCAGCGCCTCGGTGGCGATGGCGAAATCGACGGTGCCGTCAGCCGCCATCTCGGCGATCTGCATGGGCGAGCCCTGGTGCATGTGCAGGGCGACTTCCGGGTATTGCTTGATGAAATTGCTGATCACCGGCGGCAGCGCATAGCGCGCCTGGGTGTGGGTGGTAGCGATCGACAGGGTGCCTTTCTTCTCGTTGGAGAATTCCTGGGCAATCTGCTTGATGCTCTCGACCTTGCGCAGGATCTCACCTGCAGTATTGATGATGCGCTCGCCCGCCGGGGTGACACGGGTCAGGTGCTTGCCGCTGCGGGCGAAGACTTCGACGCCCAGCTCGTCCTCGAGCAGGCGGATCTGCTTGCTGATCCCAGGCTGGGAGGTGTACAGGCTCTGCGCCGTCGCGGAAACGTTGAGGTCATGGTGCGCCACTTCCCAGATGTAGCGCAGTTGCTGAAGCTTCATAGATATCCCTCAAAGGCGGTAGGTCACCGGCGCGCCGGCAGCGACGAGTTATAACTATATTAGTGGCTAGAGAAATAAATCTAGAACTATTTTGTTACGTTCGCAGGAAAAGCCCTACCGCCAGCCTCACACTTTCCTACGCCCAAGATGCTGGGCCAACGGCACCATGTACACCGGCACCGGCGACAGCTGCAGCAGCCGCACCGCCGTGCGACCGATCGGCACGTCCACCCCTGCCCCCGCGCTGTGGCTGCCGAAGATCAGCAGGTCGACCGCCAGGCGCTGGGCCTGCTCGAGGATCACCTGCGCCGGGTCGCCTTGACGCACCCGTACCGCGCGGATCAGCGCCAGGTCGGCGACCTCGCCCAGTTCCTCGCGAAAGTTCTCCAGCACCCGCTGCTCGATATTGGCCATGACCGTCGTCACGCCTTCACTGTGCAATGCATCGAGGGTCTGCTCATCGAGGTAGCTCTGCAGCAAGGACTCGGCGAACTGGCCCATGGGCTCCACGGCATGAATCACATACAGCTCCGCGTTGAAGGTCCGCGCCAGGGCCAAGGCGTGCTGCATGACGAAGGGCGCGTAAACACCGAGGTCTGTAGCGAACAGCATGGAACGGATCATTCGACCTCCTCGACTGCCGCTTCGGCAGAGCAAGCTTGAGCTTAGCAGCGCCATGGGCCGTCGCCTGGCCGTCCGGCGCACAGCCGCCGCGGCTTTCAGGCCTGCCGGTTACGCCGATCGAGAAACGCCAGTGCCTGGTACAAGGCCTCCATGCGCGGCAACTCACACCCCGCCGCGCGTGCGCGGGCCAAGGGTTCGGCGTAGATCGCCTGCAGCTCCAGCGGCCGCTGCAAGGCATGGTCGTGGTACATGCTCGGCCAGTAGTCCGGCATCTTCTCGGTGACGCGGAACAGGTGCTCGGCGTAGCCCGCCGGCAGCTCACGGCCACAGGCCTTGGCGCCCGCCACCACTTCGGCCATCAGCGCCTGGATCAGCGCACGGCTGTCGGCATCGCCCATCAAAGGTGTGGTGCTGGCCTGCAGCAGCACCGAAAGGCCGTTGTAGGGCACGTTCCACACCAGCTTCTGCCACCGCGCCTGGTCAAGGTCGGCCATGGCCTGGGAGTCGATGCCCGCAGCCCGGAACAGCGCCGCGCCCTCCTCCACCACGACCGCTGCGTCATCTTGTGCGGGCCCACTGTGATAGCCAAGGTTCACTGCGCCCAACGACTGGTGACGAATCACCCCGGGGCGCTCGCGGTTGACACAGATGAAGCACAGCCCGCCCAGCAGGTGCATGTCCGGGCGCAAGGCCGGGCGCAGCTGCTCCTCGACCCCAAGGCCGTTCTGCAGCAATACCACCCTGGCCTGCGGTGCTGCGGCTTGCACGATCAAGGGCGCCAGCTCGGCATTGCTGGTGGCCTTGGCCCCCACCAGCAGCCAGTCGCAAGGCGGCATGTCGGCGGCAGAGGCGTAGGCCTGCACGGGCATGCGCACCTGGCCATGCACGGCGCTGTCTAGCTGCAGCCCCTGCTCATGCACGGCCTGGTATTCACTGCGCAGCAGAAAGTGTACGTCGAAACCGGCGCGGGCCAGCATCAGGCCATAGAAGCCACCAATTGCGCCGCTGCCGATGATGCCGATGCGGGGCTTGCCAACCTGAGGGTCGAGGGATGCCATGCAGTGCTCCTGGTCAAGAGTCATTGTTATTGGTCAGCCACTATACCCAGGTGTCGCTGCCACGGTGAAATCGTCCCGCCGGGCAGCGAGCTCGCGCCCAAATGCCGCTTGGCGGGCAAAAACCCCGTATCGACGGGGCCCAGCCCATTGTCGCGCCCCCGCTAACGCGCTAAGGTTCGGCCTCCCCGCTGCGAACAATCTGCTGCTGGGCCGCACGGGGATCGCTGGCGGCCGGCACCCGTGACCTGACGAGTAACACGATGGCTGATTTACCGATCGATGACCTTAACGTTGCCTCCAACGAGACCTTGATCACCCCTGATCAGCTCAAGAAGGAAATCCCCCTCAGCGCCAAGGCCCTGCAGACCGTGACTGCCGGCCGTGAAGTGGTGCGCAATATCCTCGACGGCAAGGACCATCGCCTGTTCGTGGTGGTCGGCCCGTGCTCGATCCACGACATCAAGGCCGCCCACGAGTACGCCGAGCGCCTGAAGGTACTGGCTGAGGAAGTTTCCGACACCCTGTACCTGGTCATGCGCGTGTATTTCGAGAAGCCGCGCACCACCGTCGGCTGGAAAGGCCTGATCAACGACCCGTACCTGGATGACTCGTTCAAGATCCAGGACGGCCTGCACATCGGCCGCCAACTGCTGCTGGACCTGGCCGAAAAAGGCCTGCCCACCGCCACCGAAGCGCTTGACCCGATCTCCCCGCAGTATCTGCAGGACCTGATCAGCTGGTCGGCCATCGGCGCGCGCACCACCGAATCCCAGACCCACCGCGAGATGGCTTCCGGCCTGTCCTCGGCGGTCGGCTTCAAGAACGGTACCGATGGCGGCCTGACCGTGGCGATCAACGCCCTGCAGTCGGTGTCCAAGCCGCACCGCTTCCTGGGCATCAACCAGGAAGGTGGCGTGTCCATCGTCACCACCAAGGGCAACGCCTACGGCCACGTGGTACTGCGCGGCGGCAACGGCAAGCCCAACTATGACTCGGTGAGCGTCGCCCTGTGCGAGCAGGACTTGGCCAAGGCGAAGATCAAGCCGAACATCATGGTCGACTGCAGCCACGCCAACTCCAACAAGGATCCGGCCCTGCAGCCGCTGGTCATGGAGAACGTGGCCAACCAGATCCTTGAAGGCAACCAGTCGATCATCGGCCTGATGGTCGAGAGCCACCTGAACTGGGGCTGCCAGGCCATTCCGAAGAACCTCGACGAGCTGCAGTATGGTGTATCGGTAACCGACGCCTGCATCGACTGGGCCGCCACCGAGAAGACCCTGCGCAGCATGCACGCCAAGCTCAAGGATGTGCTGCCCAAGCGTCAGCGCGGCTGAGAAATCGCGCAAACGAAAACGCCGGGCAATGCCCGGCGTTTTCATGTGTGCGTGCTGCCAGGTCAGGCCTTGCTCGAATGCCGCTGCTGGCGCTCCATGTAGCGCTCGACATAGGAGCACGACGGGATGACCGTGTAGCCCATCTGCTCGGCGTACTCCAGGGCCTTCTCGGTCAGCGCGGCGGCAATCCCGCGCCCGCGCAGGGCGTTGGGAACGAAGGTGCGATAGATATCCAGCGTCTGCTTGCCCAGGTCCATGTACGTCAGGTAAGCCCGGTGACCGTCCACGGTGGTCTCGAACTGATGACCGGCCTGGTCATGGTGGATGGTCAGCGTTTCGCTCATCACTACTCCTCGCAGGTCTTGTCGGCAGACCCTTACCTTACCGATGTGGTTTATCCGGCGGAGGAACCTCTAGGCTTTGTGCTAAAAGTGCCTGCGCGACGATCATGCTGCGTTGAAAACAGGTTCGGAATGCTCATTGACACTCAGTCAAGTCGGGCGCGACCCCGGCCATTCCTCGCCTGTTTTCGCCTTGCCTGATCGCCGCTCGGCGACTTTTCGCACAAAGCCTACGCCACCTGCTGCCCCTTGGACAGCAGCGCGACCTGGATCGTTCTGCGCCGATGGCACCCTCAAATAGTAGGCGGCACCAGCAAGAATGCTCAAGCTGCCCTGAATGAAAATGCTGACAGCAACGTCTGCACCGCCTGGCAACAGCAACCGGATGTTGTAGGGCTAAGACGCTGACCGACAGTTAAAGTCACCCTTAGTTCAACAAAAAAGTTCCTGTACTACAATCGCTTGCGAACGCTGCCCGTGGTTTTCACAGTTTGTTTACAAACCCCGTCGCCGGAGGCCTCGGCAGCATTTTTTTTGCAGTTCTTGCGCTCAGTCAGTTTACTTACTACAAGTAATGGGTACTATGTACGCCGGCCAGTTTCTCTTTTCCGAGAGATGGCTATTTAATAGAAAGTCCTTGAAGGGGAACACGATGAACAACGTTCTGAAATTCTCTGCTCTGGCTCTGGCCGCAGTTCTGGCTACCGGTTGCAGCAGCGTATCCAAAGAAACCGAAGCTCGCCTGACTGCTACCGAAGACGCAGCAGCTCGCGCCCAGGCTCGTGCAGACGAAGCCTACCGCAAAGCTGACGACGCTCTGGCAGCTGCTCAGAAGGCTCAGCAGACCGCTGACGAAGCCAACGAGCGCGCTCTGCGTATGCTGGACAAAGCCAGCCGCAAGTAATAATCCTCACGGATTGTTATGGAGCCGACCCACTTGTGGGTCGGCTTTTTTATTACCTGGAAGAAAGCCTGTTGCTGCAAGGCCAAACAACAGGGGCCGCTTTGCGCCCCCACCGCACGAAAGGCCCACTCCTACAGCGCAACGCACGACCTGTAGGAGCGGGCCTTTCTCGCGATGGGCCGCAAGGCGGCCCCTAGGATTGTACGAAAAGTACCCTGCTAGTTAGTTACCCGCAGGCAATCGCTTACTGCAACTCCGGTGGAATGCTCGACACCATCGGCGCGCTTGCACCATTGGTGGGCACGGCGATCTCGACCGGCATGCCATCTTCGGCAGCGACCACATCGCGAACCATGTCCCAGTTCATGCGCAAGTTGTTGGCCAGGTCTTCACGCTTGAGCAGCGCGTTGATGACGGCGGTGTGCTTGTCGACCACCGACGGATTGCCGTGATCGTCCAGCGGCGTGTGGGCTTCCAGATAGACTTTGCCGGCACTGATACCGAACTTGTACGGCTCGTTGATGATGCGTACCGGCGTACCCACCGGGACCATCTTCGACAGCGTCAGCACATTGTTGTTGAGCATGCGGAAGCAGCCGTGGCTGGTGCGCATGCCGATGCCGAACTTCTTGTTAGAGCCATGGATCAGGTAGCCCGGCACCCCAAGGGTGAACTTGAACGGACCCAGCGGGTTGTCCGGCCCGGCCGGCACCACGGTCGGCAGGATGTCGCCATCGGCGGCGTGCTCGGCACGGATCGAGGCCGGCGGGGTCCAGGTCGGATTAGGCGTCTTGGCGGTGATCTTGGTGTTCGCGATCGGCGACCCCCAGCCCTCGCGGCCAATACCCAGCGGGAAGGTATGCACCACGTTCTGCCCTTTCGGGTAGTAGTAGAGACGGTACTCGGCCAGGTTGATGACGATGCCTTCACGCGGCCCCGGCGGCAGGATGTAGCGGGTCGGCAGGATGATCTCGGTACCGGCGCCCGGCAGCCACGGGTCGACGCCGGGGTTGGCGGCGATCATCTCCAGGTAGCCCAGGTCGTTGGCGGTGCCGATGTCGGCGAAGGTGTCTTCGTACTTGGCCTGGATGGTGTGGACCTGGCCGACGACGTCCTCACCGGGGGGTGGCAACGGCAGTTCCAGCGCAACAGCGGGGCCTGTCGCCAGCAAGGCGGCCAGGGTCAGGCTACGGGTGACGGCGGGAAAGCGCGGCAACATCCGGGAAATCCTTCGAAAGGTCAGTCAAGGGAATCGATTGTACACCCGCGTCGAAACAAGCGGGAGGCGCAAGCATTTCAGATGATGAAAGGCGCTCAGAGTTCCGGCCACACCGGGCGCATGCCACGCCGCTGGGCATCGAGGATTGCCTTGCACAACTCACACAGGCGCTCGTCACGGTAGATGGCCCGTTCGACGCCCGACCAGCGCGGCTGCGCGGGCAGCAGGCCACCGCACAAGGTCCGGTCGACAGGCACGCCGAGCTCGAGCTGGCGGGCGGCGAGGTGGATGCGCACTTCCTGGCAGGCAAACAGGTCGAGCTGCTCATCGGGCTCGATCAGTTGGTAGGCGTACAGGGACCAGGCAGGGCGCGGCATCGGGGGCACTCGAAACGGGGGGCGCAACATTAGCCGAAAGCGGCCCCCGATAAAAGCGTCACAGCAAGGGTTTTATCGCCGGCCAGGCATTTTCCAGCAAGCGCTGCTGGGCGGCGGCGGCTGGGTGGATGCCATCGGCCTGCATCAGCTCCGGCACCCCGCCCACGCCGTCGAGGAAAAACGGCACCAGCGGTACCTTTTTCTCCGTGGCCAGTTGCTCGTAGACCTGGGCGAACGCCGTGGTGTAGCGCACACCATAGTTGGGGGGCAGGCGCATGCCCAGCAGCACGACCTTGGCCCCCGCGTCGCGGGACTGGTCGATCATTGCCGCAAGATTCTGTTGCAATTGCTGCGGTGGCTGCCCGCGCAGGCCATCGTTGCCACCCAACTCCAGCACCACCAGGTCCGGCTTGTGCGCTGCAAGCAGCGCGGGCAGCCGCGCCTGGCCGCCCGCGCTGGTGTCGCCACTGATGGAGGCATTGACCACCTGGTCGTCAAAACCCTCCTTGCGCAGCTGCTGTTGCAGCAGGTTGACCCAGCCCTGGCGGGTATCCAGGCCAAAACCGGCGCTGATACTATCGCCCACGACCAGCAATGTTCCCGCCGCCGCGCCCTGGGCCAGGCAACACAGGGCCAGACCGGCACTCAACCACCACATTCGCATCGGATTCTCCATGGGCCCCAGCATTCTCGTTGCGCAGAACCTTAGCAAAGTGGTCCCCAGCGCGGAAGGCGACCTGACTATCCTCCACGCCCTCTCCCTCGACCTCGCACAGGGCGACAGCCTGGCCATCGTCGGTGCCTCCGGTTCCGGCAAGTCCACGCTGCTGGGCCTGCTCGCCGGGCTCGACCGCCCCAGCGCCGGCAAGGTGATCCTCGCCGGCCACGATCTCGGCCCCCTCGACGAGGACCAGCGCGCCCGGGTGCGCGCCGAGCACGTCGGCTTCGTGTTCCAGTCGTTCCAGTTGCTCGACAGCCTCAACGCCCTGGAGAACGTCATGCTGCCGCTGGAGCTCGACGGTCGCCGCGATGCCCGCGAGCACGCGCGCGGCCTGCTCGAGCGGGTCGGCCTGGGCAAACGCCTGAGCCACACCCCGCGCCAGCTCTCCGGCGGCGAGCAGCAGCGGGTGGCGATCGCCCGCGCCTTCGCCGCGCAACCGGCCGTGCTGTTCGCCGACGAGCCCACCGGCAACCTCGACAGCCACACCGGCGAGCGCATCAGCGACCTTTTGTTCGAACTGAACCAGGAGCGCGGCACCACCCTGGTGCTGGTGACCCACGACGAACGCCTGGCCAAGCGCTGCCGCCGCCTGATCCGCCTGGATGCCGGACGCCTGGTGGCGCCCCTGGAGCCCTGATGACCCGCCTATCGTTCCCACGCCTGTGCACCCTTGCGCTGCGCCAGTTGCTGCGTGACGCGCGCGCCAGCGAAGTACGCGTGCTGTTCTTCGCCCTGCTGGTGGCGGTGGCGGCCAGTACCGCCATCGGCTACTTCGGCGCGCGGCTCAACGGCGCCATGCAGTTGCGCGCCAGCGAGTTCCTCGGCGCCGACCTGGTCCTGCAGGGCAGCGCTGCGCCCAGCGCACAGCAGATCACCGATGGCACGGCACTGGGCCTGAGCCACGCGCGGCTGGTGGAATTCACCAGCGTGGTCGGTGGCGACAGCGGCATCCAGCTTTCCAGCATCAAGGCGGCCGACCCCGCCTACCCGCTGCGCGGGCAATTGCGCAGCGCCCCGGCACCCTACGCCGACGAGGTGCCCGGCGGCGGCCCGGCGCCGGGAGAGGCCTGGGTCGAACCGCGCCTGCTCGCGGCGCTTGGCCTGGCCATCGGCGATAGCATCGACGTGGGCATGAAGACCCTGCGCATGAGCCGCGTGCTGACCTACGAGCCCGACCGCGCCGGCAACTTCTATAGCCTTACGCCGCGAGTGCTGATGAACCTCGCCGACCTGGACGCCACCGGCGTGATCCAGCCCGGCAGCCGGGTCAGCTACCGCGACCTGTGGCGCGGTGATATCGACACCTTGCAAAAGTACCGGCAGACGGCGGAAAAAAGCCTGGCCGCCAACCAGCGCCTGCTCGACACCCGCGACGGTAACCGGCAGATCGGCGGCGCACTGGGCAAGGCCGAGCGTTACCTGAACATGGCGAGCCTCGTTGCGGTGCTGCTGGCCGGCGTCGCCGTGGCCCTGTCGGCCAGCCGCTACGCCGCGCGGCGCCTGGATGCCAGTGCCCTGCTGCGCTGCCTGGGCTTGTCCCGGCACCAGGCCCTTGGCCTTTACAGCCTGCAACTGGCAATGCTCGGTGTCGCCGCCGCAGTCATCGGCGCGCTGCTCGGCTGGCTCGCCCAACTGGGGTTGTTCCGCCTGCTCGAAGGCCTGCTGCCCAGCCAGGTGCCACCCGGTGGCCTCACCCCGGCGCTGGCCGGCATCGGCACCGGATTGGTGGCCCTGGCCGGCTTCGCCTTGCCGCCACTGGCAGCCCTGGGTCGCGTGCCGCCGCTGCGAGTACTGCGCCGCGACCTGCTGCCACTGCCACCGAGCAGCTGGTTGGTGTACGGCGCCGCACTGCTCGCCCTGGGCCTAATTATGTGGCGCCTGAGCCTGGACTTGCTGCTGACCTTCGCCCTGCTCGGCGGGGGGCTGATCGCCGCCTTGCTGCTGGGTGGATTACTGTTGCTCGGCCTGCGCAGCCTGCGCCGCTTGCTGGCCGGCGCGCCGCTGGCCTGGAGGCTGGGGCTCGGGCAGTTGCTGCGTCACCCGCTGGCCGCCGCCGGCCAGGCCCTGGCCTTCGGCCTGATTCTCCTGGCAATGGGCCTGGTCGCCCTGCTGCGGGCGGAATTGCTCGACACCTGGCAGGCGCAGCTACCCAAGGACGCGCCCAATCATTTCGCCCTGAACATCCTGCCCGACGAACGCCAGCCGCTCGCCGAGCGCCTGGCCCAGATCAACGCCACCGCCGCGCCGCTGTACCCGGTGATTCCCGGCCGCCTGACCCATATCAACGAACAGCCGGTGCGCCAGCTGGTCAGCAAGGAGTCCACCGGCGAACGCGCCATCCAGCGCGACCTCAGCCTGACCTGGGCCGCCGAGCTGCCCCAGGGCAACGCCCTGAGCGCCGGCCAATGGTGGCAGCAGGCACCCGCCAACGATGAAGCCCCCGGGGTTTCGGTGGAGGCGGAGCTGGCGCAGAGCCTGCACCTGCAACTGGGCGACCTGCTGACCTTCGACATCGGCGGCCAGCAACGCCAGGCCCGGGTCAGCAGCCTGCGCAGCGTGCACTGGGACAGTTTCCAGCCCAACTTCTACATGATCTTCCAGCCGGGCACCTTGCAAGGCCTGCCCACCACCTACCTCACCAGCTTCTACCTGGCGCCGGGCCACGACCAGGAAATCGTCGCGCTGTCCCGGGCGTTCCCGGCGGTGACCGTGCTGCAGGTCGATGCACTGCTCGCCCAGCTGCGCAGCATCCTCGCCCAGGTCACCCTGGCAGTGGAGTACGTGCTGTTGTTCGTGCTGGCCGCGGGGCTGGCGGTACTGTTTGCCGGCCTGCAGGCGACCCTCGACGAACGCATCCGCCAAGGCGCCCTGCTGCGGGCGCTGGGAGCGGCACGCCCGCTGCTGGTAAAGGCCCGACGCATCGAGTTCGGCCTGCTCGGCGCCGCCAGCGGCCTGCTTGCGGCACTGGGCTGCGAGCTGATCACCTTCGGCCTGTACCGTCATGCCTTCGACCTGGCCTGGGCGCCGCACCCGGCGCTGCTCCTGCTGCCGCTGCTGGGCGCGCTGCTGATCGGCGCCGCCGGTGGCTATGGCACCCGGCGGGCACTGAACAGCAGCCCACTGACCGTGCTGCGCGAAGGCTGAACCCTGGATTCAGGGCTGGCTGGCCTGCAGGCGGTCGCGCAGGCGCAGCCGCCCCACCACCCCCGCCATGAGCACTACCGGGGCAGCGACGGCGATCGCCAGGTGGTTCAGGTCCAGCGGCGGGATGCAACTGAGGAACAGTGAGTACAGGGCGCCGGCCATCATCTGCAGAAAGAAGAACTGCCCCGACGACATGCCGACGTCCTGGCTGACGCAACGCAACAACCCTGCCTGCGTGATCGGGATGACCATGCCGGTACAGACCAGCAGCGCGATCATCGGCAGCAGGAACACCAGCGTCCGCGGCCCCACCAGCAGCAGCCCCAGAAACAGGCCTATGCAACCTCTCAAGCCGATCATCGCGGCGAGCGCCAGCAGCGTGTCCAGGTCGTGGGTCTGGCTCAGGCGCCGCGCGGTGGTGCTGCCCACCACATAGCCACAGGCACAGGCGCCGATCAGCGCGCCATACTCCAGCTCACTGAAGCCCAACACCTGCTGGAAGGCATGGGACGAAGACGACAGCAGCGCGAAGTAGCTCATCCACACCAGGCTGATGCAGGCCGCATTGCGCCGATAATCAGGGTTGCCCATGTTGCGCCGGTACACGCGCCAGATGGCGCCAACCGAGCCGATCGGCTGCCCGCCGCTTGCCGTGGGCCGGGTAAAGCCGACGAACACCAGCAACACCAGCAGGTTGAATGCGCCGGCACACAACAGCACCCCGCGCCACCCCAGCTCAGGCAGCACAGCACCGGCCAGCAATGGCACCACGCAAGGCGTGACGGCAATGGCCGAGGCCAGGGTGCTCAGAACCGGCAGACGCTGCGCTTCGGGATACACCTCCCTGACGACCAGGCGTGTGGTCACGGTACTGACGCAGCCGCCCAGCGATTGCAGCAAACGGCCGAGGATGAACAGCGTAAAGCCCTCGGCGCTGGCCGCCAGCAAGGCGCCGACCAGCGCCAGCGCCAGACCGCCCAACTGCACGGCCCTGGGGCCGAACCGATCGGAAAGCAGCCCGGCCATGATCACCGATACGGCATAGCCGACCATGTACACCACAAGCGTGTTCTGCACGCTCGCCACCCCCACATGGAGGTCCTGGGCCAACCGCGCCGATGCCGGCACCATCACGCCCAGCCCCACCTGCGGCACCACGACGGCGCTCAACAGCGCCAGGGTCAACCAGGGACGCGCGCTCGACGCACTCATGCCAGCATCACCTGTTCGTAGTGCGACGCCAGCAACATGGGCAACCACTGCAGAACCGTCATGACTCGTTGACTCCTTGCAAAGAATGAATACCGGTTCCGTCTACGCCTGGGCGCACGATGGAATCGGGTGCGCTTCTTTGCGCACCGCAACAGATTGTTACGTGGATTGAGCTTAGGGATTGCGCTGGCTACCATGAAGGTCCATTAAGCCTTCCTGCATGTGGACCACTTATGGCCAGAGGCAAACAACCGCTTGCCCTTGACCTTGCCCTGCCGTTCGAGCTGTCCGCCAAACCTTCGGCCCGCAAGCACCAACTGCTCTATGCCTTCCTGCAAGAGCTGCTCGCCTGTGGCCATCTGGCGCCCGGCACACGCCTGCCCTCCACCCGCACCCTCGCCCAGCGGTGGGGTGTGGCGCGGGGCACTGTCGAGCTGGTTTTCGAACAACTTGCCCTGGAAGGTTGCATCCTGCGCCGACAAGGCGCGGGCTCAGTGGTCGCACCGCTGCGTCCCGACGCGCTGATCGCGGCCAACGACCAGCCCCTGGCCACGCTCGCTTGCACCCGCGAGCCCGCGCCCTGCGTCAGCCCTGCCGCCCTGCCAGAAACCCGGTTGCAGACGGGCGTGCCCTTCGTCGCCCGGCTGGCAGACCCGACGCTGCTTGAACAGCGTCATCTGCAACTGGCCGCCGATGCCCTTGCGACGATCACCGATAGCGTTCCGCACGCGGGTGACATGTTGCTGCGCAAGGCTATCGCGGCGCACATCCGCCTCTATCGGGGCATCGAGTGCGACGTCGAGGATATCGTCGTGACCCAGGGCATTCGCCACACCCTGCACTTCATCAGCCAGTGGCTGCAACAGGACGACGCCATCGCCCTGGAAGATCCGGGCTACTCCTGGGCCGCACGCATGTTCGAACAGACCGGCAGGCGGGTGATCTGCGTCGCCGTGGACCAGGCAGGCCTGGACGTCGGCCAACTGGCCACGCACGACAACGTCCGCGCGGTGCACACCACGCCCGCGCACCAGGCTCCGCTGGGCATCTGCATGAGCGTCCAGCGACGGCAGGCGCTGCTGGACTGGGCACAGACCCGCGATGGCTACATCGTCGAGGATGACTACGACAGCGAATACAACTATGCCTGCGCGCCACTGCCGGCGATCAAGGCGCTCGACCAGCATGACCGGGTGCTGTTCTGCGGCAGCTTCAACAAGACCTTGTTCAGCGGGCTGAGGCTGGGCTTCGCGGTTGTACCGCGAACCTTGCGCGCACGGTTCATCGACTGGCTGGCGGCAACGGGGCAGACGCCGGGGATCATCGCCCAGCGGACGGTGCGCCAGTATCTGCTGCGCGGTCACTATGAACGGCACCTGCGCATCGCAAGGCAGACCTACCAACGCCGCCGGGACCTGCTGCTCGAGCGACTCGCGGCAGAGCCAGGCATGACCGTAAGCGGCGAGCAATCCGGCCTGCACTTCGTCCTCTGGTTACCCGACGGCGTCAGTGAGCAGGCGTTCTGCGAGCGGGCCCGGCAACGCGGGCTGGTGTTGCAGCCGATCGGCCTGTTCTGCCGCCAGCACACCTGGCCCGCCGGCGTGCTGATCGGTTATGCAGCGCTCACCGATGAGCAGATCGCAGCAGCGGCACAGGTGCTGGTAGAGGTCTATTGGGCATCGCTGCCCAGGTAGCTGATACGGTTGACGTACCAGGTCGCCTCACCCGTGGGGGTATGCACCACCACCTCGTCGCCCTCCTCCTTCTTGAGCAACGCCCGGGCCATGGGCGAATCGATGGAGATATAGTCGTTGCGCCCGTGGATCTCGTCATAGCCGACGATGCGAAAGCGCAACTGTTCGCCGTCATCGTTCTCGATGTCCACCCAGGCGCCGAAGAACACCTTGCCCTCCTGCTGGGGCGAGTAATCGACCACCTTGACGTCTTCCAGGCGCTTGCGCAGGTAACGCACGCGGCGGTCGATCTCGCGCAGCAGCTTCTTGTTGTACTGGTAGTCGGCGTTCTCGCTGCGGTCGCCCAGCGAGGCAGCCCAGGTGACCTTCTGGGTGATTTCCGGGCGATAGACCCGCCACAGATGATCGAGCTCCTTTTTCAGGGCCGCGTGACCTTCGGTGGTAATGATGTTGGTGCTCAACGACTGTCTCCTCAGCGCATCCACAGCAGGCGCAAGGCGCCCACCGAGAGACCGAGCTTAACGAAAAACGCCTGGCCGCGACACGCCGCTCAACGGCGGGTGATGAGCCCCTGGCGGGCGATGCGGGTGAGCTGGCCGATGACCTCGTCGGCATCCTGCGCCGCAGGAGCCTGGATCACGGCCAGGTCGAAGCGGTCGTTGCCGTACTGGTCGAGCTGGTCACAGCTGTCGGAGAACTGGATGAGGAAGGCACAGGCCTGGCCCTTGCGCCGGGAGAAACCATCGAGATTGCGCAAAAGCGTGGGTTGATGCTGGCCGCCGAGCAGGATGCGCGGGGTACGGGAAGCCTGGTTCTTGGCCAGGGGGGTCAAACAGACACTGGTACGTGGGCAACTCATGGAGTCTCTCTCCGCCTCGCTGATCCCGCTGGGCAGCGGTGGGAGGCGTCACCGAACCAGCGCTTTAGCGGTATTTCGCAAGACCCGTCGGGGGCCTTGCCTGCGCCCCGCAAGTAGCTGTTTAAATCGGCGCAATCGGTATGCTAGAGGGACACGCCGCAAGTTACAAGCTGCAAGTCGATCGCTTTGACCACTTGCAGCTTGAGGCTTGAAGCTTGCAGCTTTGTTTCAGCGTGCGATCACTCGGTCCAGCGACAGGCGGCCCGCGCCTTCGATCAGCACCGCCACGGTGCCGGCCAGCAGCGCCAGGGCGAACTCATAACCGTTGTTGGACATGAACAGCCCGTTGCCGATATGCACCGAGAAGATCGCCACTACCAGGGTCACGCTTAGCGCCAGCGCAGCCGGGCGGGCCAAAAGGCCGACCACCAGCGCCAGGCCGCCAAAGAACTCGGCGCTGCCGGACAGCAGGGCCATGAGGTAGCCCGGAGCCAGGCCGATGCTTTCCATCCACTGGCCGGTGCCTTCCAGGCCGTAGCCACCGAACAGGCCGAAGAGTTTCTGCGCGCCGTGGGCCATGAAGATGACACCGACCAGGATGCGCACGACGCTCAGGCCGTAGCCGGCGCGGGTGGTGAAGAGGGCTTTCAGGGAGTTGTTCATGGGGTGCTTCCTTGTTTGAGCAGGTGTGTGTTGGATGGGCGCCATCATAATCAAATCATCGAATAAGAAAATCGCAATAATCGCGTAAATCACATCGAATAATTAGATTTAATTAGCGCTTGGCCACCCGCTCCAGGGAGGCGCGCTCGCGGTTGAACGCAAGGTAGTACTTGTTGACGCTGTTGACGAAGTTCACCGGCCCCATGCCCACCTGCTCCATGGCAATGCGCTCGGTCTGGAAGAACCACTGGTTGCCATTGAGCCCCCGTCGCCGGGCTTCGGCGCGCATGGCCTGGACCCGCTCCGGCCCAAGGTTGTAGGCGGCCAGGATGAACGCCATGCGCTCGCGCTCGTTGAGCTGGGGGCTGGCGAAGAACTTGCGGCGGATCAGCGCCAGGTAGCGGGCGCTGGCCTGGACGTTGCCATCCACCGTGGCGGTGTTGCTCACGCCTACCCGCTGGGCCGCCGACGGCGTGATCTGCATCAGCCCGTGGGCACCGCCGGTGCCGCGCGCCTTGGGATCGAGGGTGGACTCCTTGAACGCCAGGGCGGCCAGGTTGAGCCAGTCGAACTGCTGGTCGCCACCATGTTTCTGCAGCACCGGGCGCAACGCGGCCAGGCGTTGGCGGTCCTGGCGGGCCAATGGATTGTGCACCCGGTATTGGCGCCGGTAGATACGCTCGAACGCCGCGTCCTGGTTGTCGGGCGCGCGGTAGGTGACCAGGAAGCGGTCCACCGCCGTGCGCAACATCGGCGCATCCTTGCGCAGATACCAGCGCATGGCCTGGGGCGGAGCCAGCTGCAGCTTGCTGTCGACCCGCAGGCGCGGCATCACCCGCGCCCAGCGCTGGGCGATGGGACGCTCCACCACGGTCAGCGGGTAGATGCCCGCCTGGACCATCTCCAGCACATCCTCCACCGCCAGCGTCGGGTCAACCCACTCCACCTTGATCGGTGCCCGCTTGCGCAGCGCCAACTGCTGGTTGATCGCCTCGATCGCAGGCCCCGCGGCACTGGCGGTGGTCAGGGCGATGGTGCGCCCGGACAGCTGTTCGGCACGGTTGTAGCCGCGCTCGCCCTTGCGCCCGACCAGTTGCAGGGGAACCTGGTCGAGCACCGGGGCGCTGGCCTCGACGCCGCGCACCAGGCCGGGGTCAAGCAGTTCACCGGGCGCGGCAAGATCGCCCTCGCCGCGCTGCAGCGCACCGAGTAACTGCTCCTTGGCGCGGGGGATGATCTTCAGGGTGATTTCCTGGCCGTCGGCGACCCGGGCATTGAGGGCGTGCTCCAGGGCACGCAGGCGGTAGTACTCGATCCCGACCGGTTCACCCTTTACCTCGCCGGAACTGTTGCGGCTCTGGTTGACCAGCACCCGCAGCACCTTGCTCGAGCGGATCTGCGCCAGGTCCCGGGTCTGGCTGGCAGGCACATGCTGCTGCGGCCCCGCTTCGCCGGCAGCGACCGGCCCGGCGGCCAGCAACCCGGACAGCAACAGGCTGGTGAAAAAGGTTCGCACCATGGCGGTAAGGGTCCGAGGGCGGTTGGCAGGCACCATGCGCTGTGATCGATCCGTGATAAATGACCGCAACAGACCACGGCAAACGTTTGAAGTTCTTGGTTTTTTCGCGATATCGCGGTTTTTGCTATGCTGGCCGCCCCGCGGCAAGAGGTAGCACCATGCAACTGATCGATATCGGCGTCAACCTGACCAACAGCAGTTTCCGCGACCAGCAGGCCGCTATCGTCGAGCGTGCCGTGGAAGCCGGCGTGGCACAGATGGTCCTCACCGGCACCAGTCTGGATGTCAGCGCCGAAGCGCTGGAACTGTGCCAACGCCTGGACGAGCCTGGCCAGCGTCTGTTCAGTACTGCCGGCGTGCACCCCCACGATGTCAGCCACTGGAGCGCTAACAGCGAACGTCAGCTGCGCGAACTGCTCGCCCAGCCGCGGGTCGTGGCCGTGGGCGAATGCGGCCTGGACTTCAACCGCGACTTCTCCCCACGCCCCGCCCAGGAAAAGGCCCTGGAGGCGCAGCTGGCGCTGGCGGTAGAGTTGCGCCTGCCGGTGTTCCTTCACGAGCGCGAGGCGAGCGAGCGCCTGCTGGCGATCCTCAGGAGCTACCGCGACCACCTGAGCGCGGCAGTGGTGCACTGCTTCACCGGTGAACGCCAGGCACTGTTCGCCTACCTCGACATGGACCTGCACATCGGTATCACCGGCTGGATCTGCGACGAGCGCCGTGGCACCCACCTGCACCCGCTGGTCGGCAACATCCCGGAAGGCCGCCTGATGCTGGAAAGCGACGCGCCCTACCTGCTGCCACGAAGCCTCAGGCCCAAGCCGAAGAACGGCCGCAACGAGCCCGCGTTCCTCCCCGAAGTGCTCCGCGAGGTGGCGCTGCACCGCGGCGAAACGATGGAACACACCGCCGCCCACACCAGCGCCTGCGCCCGCGCGTTCTTCGGCCTGCCTGAGGTTTCTTGACGCATATCAACGAGGTCCCTGGCCTTGGCGGGCACAATGATGGCACCTTGCCAATAATGTTTCCGCCAACTCAGAGAAGACCTACCATGGGTGCCTGGCTTAGCAACGTTTCCCTCAAATACAAGTTCTGGGCCGTCAACGCAGTGGCCTTCGTCACCACGCTGATGCTGGTGCTCTATGCCGTGCACCTGGAGCAGCAGGCCCGCGCCAGCGGCGCCCAGGCGCAAGCGCAGGCCCAGGCCGAACTGCTCGCGGCCTGGCCCGCCGGGCAGGCGCTGCCCACGCAGGCCAACCTGATCACCTGGCGCAACGGCCAGACTCCGCAGTTTGCCGGCGAACCACTCGAGGCCCTGCGCGATGCCCAGGGCTGGGTCGAGCTGCCCAGTGCCTGGATCCTCGGCGACAACCCGCTGCGCGGCGCCCAGGTGCTGCGCCGGGACGAGCAGCACATCGCCGTGCTTGCCCAGTCCCCCAGCCTGCGCCAGGTCTATTTCGACCGCTTCAGCAACTATGCCGTGTGCGTGCTGATCCTGATGCTGGCGATGCTGTGCGCCTCGCAGCTGCTGATCCGCTTCCTGCTCAGCCAGCTCAACACCCTCAAGGACGTGATGTTGCACGTGGAAAAAACCGGCGACCTCTCGGCCCGGGTACCGCTGGCCTGTGGCGACGAAGTCGGCCAGATGGCCGGTGCGTTCAACGCCATGCAGACCACTTACCACCGCGTGGTCAGCACCGTGGCGCGCACCGCCGCGCAGCTCGACTCGGGCGCCGCGCGCCTGGCCGGCAGCATGGACGAGGTGCGTCACGGCATGATCGGCCAGCAGAGCGAGACCGACCAGGCGGCCACCGCGATCAACGAGATGACCGCCACGGTGCACCATATCGCCCAGCACGCCGGTGCCACCCGCGACCTGTCGCAGACCGCCGACACCCTGGCCGGCAGCGGCCAGGCCGTGGTCAGCCGCGTGCAGGACTCGATTGCCGGGCTATCCAGCGGTGTGCAGCAGACTGCCGAGATGATCCGCCAGCTGGCTGACGACAGCCAGAAGATCAATGGCGTGGTGGGGGTCATCCACAGCATTGCCGAACAGACCAACCTGCTTGCCCTCAACGCCGCCATCGAGGCCGCCCGGGCCGGCGACCTGGGCCGGGGCTTCGCCGTGGTCGCCGACGAAGTGCGCAACCTGGCCAAGCGTGTGCAGACCTCCACCGACGAGATCACCACCATGGTCGCCGACCTGCAGGCCGGCACCCGCGACGCAGTGGATTTCATGCAGGAAAGCTCGTACAAGGCCGACGATTGCGTCAAGCAGGCGCGCGAGGCCGGCGAGGCCCTGGCCGAGATCACCAGCGCCGTGGCGCAGATGCGCGAAAGCAACACCCAGATCGCCGTGGCCGCCGAGCAGCAGAGCCAGGTGGCCGAGGAGATGAACCGCGCCGTCGTCAGTATCCGCGACGTGACCGAAGAGACCGTGCAGCAGACCGTGGGCTCGGCCACCACCAGCAGCGAACTGGCGACCCTCGCCGGCGAACTGAACAAGGCCATCGGCCAGCTCAAGCTCTGACCCTCACTGGCTATGGTCACCATAGCCAGCCTCGATTGGCCCCCATGCGGGGGCCGCACTAAGCTTTGCACAGGCCCCCGAGGATCTGTCCATGAGCAAACGACTGCCCAACCTGCCCGCCTGGCAATGGCGCGGCTACCACCACAATCACCGCCACCCCACCAACCTGGTGCTGCATCTGATCGCCGTGCCGCTGTTCATCCTGGGCGCGCTGCTGGTGTTGTCGGGGCTGTTCGGGCTGGACCTGTCGCAGATCGCCGTGGGCGTCATCGCGTTGGTGGCCGGGCTCGGCCTGCAACGCCAGGGGCACCGCCTGGAAGCCGAGCAGCCCGAGCCTTTCGCCAATCGCCAGGATGCCGTGCAGCGGCTGCTCACCGAGCAGTTCATCACCTTCCCGCGCTTCGTGCTGAGCGGCGCCTGGTGGCGGGCCTGGCGCGAGCGGCACAAGCATCGTCACTGACCGAAAGCATCGCGGGGCAAGCCCGCTCCCACAAGCGCCATTGAGCGCCGTGGGAGCGGGCTTGCCCCGCGATTGACTTGATGAAGATGGCTCAGGCGAACACGGTCACCGTCTGCCGGCTCAACGCCAGCAACTCCCCTTCGGCCGTCCACAACGCAGCGGCCGCATGCCCATAGCCATCCCGGGCATACTCGGTCTCGACCACATAGCGGCACCAGTCGAGGGTCGACAGCGGCGGCGTGGGCTGCACGAACTCGATCGTCCAGGTCAGCGTGCTACCGGCTGCGGGCTGCTTGAGATATGGCAGCAGACTGGGCGGCCAGGCATCGACCAGCGCCAGCAGGTGCGCCACCCCGACCGGCTCCTCGGCGACATCACGCAGGCGTACCCAACCGCCCATATGCCGTGAGTCGTTGCCACTGAACGGCAGGCCG
Organism: Pseudomonas sp. CCOS 191; assembly: GCF_001007005.1. Classification (NCBI taxonomy): domain Bacteria; kingdom Pseudomonadati; phylum Pseudomonadota; class Gammaproteobacteria; order Pseudomonadales; family Pseudomonadaceae; genus Pseudomonas; species Pseudomonas sp. CCOS 191. The sequence goes on along the minus strand of NZ_LN847264.1, from coordinate 2,002,834 downwards.
CCCACCGCCCAGCGAAACGCCACGTGCTGCATGAACTCCGGTGTAATGCCCTTGATGAAGGGCAGCTCCGGTGCCGCCTCCTGCAGCGGCTTCATCGGCATCGCGGCTGGCGCGTCGACCGCCACCACGGAAGGACGACCGGCACCGAAACTGCCCTGCACCAGGGTCACCACCTGGCCATCCTGCACGGCGCGTCCCAGCAAGGTGCTGACCGCCTTGCCCTCGCGCAGCACCTCAACCTCCAGGCTGATCGGCACATCCGGTGCCGCCGGGCCGACGAAGGTGATGGCCAGCGAACGCACCGGGCGGTTGTCGCCGAGCTTCTGGCGCATCGCTTCGTGCACCATCGCCGCCATCAGGCCGCCGAACACCGCCCGCCCCTGGGCCCAGCCAGCCGGCACGCTGACCGCCTCGGGGTGAGCGCGCGCGGCTGTCAGCAATTCTGTGAAGTTCATGTGCCAGGGCTCCTGCGCGAAAAGAACCGATAGTAACCAGCGATCACGCCAGCCACAGCCCGCATTTCGGTCATTTGCCGGGACTAACGGCGCGCCAGGGCTTTTTGCAATGCCTTGAGAGTCAGATCCGAGCGCCCCTCGGCAGCATGCAGCTCATGCTCCCAGGCCACCTTGCAGCCCGCCAGGTCGCTGTGCTCACGCACCTGCAGCAACCACTGCACGCGGTCATGCCAGTCGCCAAGATCGCCTTGCGCCTTCTTCAACAGACGCTGCAGCTTCTTGCCGGCATGCTCGAGTTGCGGGTAGGCCTCGTCCCCATAGCGAACGCGCTTGATCAGCAGGCGCAGACGATGCCGATCATGGGCCGGATCATCCAGCGCCTTGGCCAGCTTGCGCCATTGCTTCTCCAGGCGCTTGTCGATGCGCCTGCGCATGGCTTGCATCAAGCCTTCGCGGTCGGCAGCACGCAAGAACAGCGGGAAGGCGTCGAGAATCGCCAGTACCCGAGTAAGCTGGGCACTGGACGCGACGCCGGCAAAGGTCCGTGCCCTTCCCTCCTGGCGACGCTCGCCGGCCTGCACATGACCGCGCCCGACCAGTTGCGCGGCCAGCACTTCACGGTCGCGCAACGGCGTGGTGAGCGTGCCCAGTGCCCCCGCTGCTTCCTCCAACTGCTCGACACCCGGCAAGCCACGCAAGGGCCGCAACAGGCTACGCAGCCGCCGCAGGGTGGTGCGCAGGTCGTGCAGCGCCTCGCTGTCGGTATCGGCAACGAGACGCTCGCGGCAGGCCAGCATCCCCACCTGCAGGGCCAGGACCCTGGAAACCACATGGTCGATCATGCTCGGCATGTGACGCTCCTCACTCAACGCCCGGCGCGAGACTCACGAATGTAGAAACGCGCCTTCTCGGCCTTGCGGGTGCAACCTTCAAAGCCTTCGAACTGCTGCTGGGTCTTGGCACCGGTCAGCAGCGACAACGCCTTGGAATAACTCACGGTGCCGGCAAAGCCTTCGGCCTTGGCCAGGTCCAGTTCCTTCCAGGCGGCATCGAGCTGGGTCGCGCAACTGTCGCGATAGGCCGTCTTGCCCGCGCAGCCGGCCAGGGCCAGGGCAATCAGAGGAAGGGTGATCCAGGCTTTCATCGGTAATACCTCGAGGGTGAAAAACTAAAGTGGCCATTCGACGGCACAGCAAACGAAAAGTGCCCTGCTCAGCGTAGTTCAGCGCGGGCTACATTGAAGCACAGGTGCCATTAGGTGCATTGTTGGACCATGGTTGCACAGCTGCAGGGGGAATAGTCATGGGCAAACGCGTGGCATTGGTACTGGGCTCCGGTGGCGCCCGAGGGTATGCGCACATCGGTGTGATCGAGGAAATCGAACGGCGCGGCTACGAGATCGCCTGCATCGCCGGTTGCTCCATGGGCGCGGTGATCGGCGGCATCTACGCCGCCGGCAAGCTCGACGAGTACCGCAGCTGGATCGAGAGCCTGGACTACCTCGACGTGCTGCGCCTGGTCGATGTCAGCTTTCGCCTGGGCGCCATTCGTGGCGACAAGGTGTTCGGGCAAATCCGCAAGATCGTCGGCGAGATCAACATCGAGCAGTTGCGCATTCCCTACACGGCAGTCGCCACCGACCTGACCAACCAGCAGGAAATATGGTTCCAGGAGGGCTGCCTGCACCAGGCCATGCGCGCCTCGGCGGCCATCCCCAGCCTGTTCACCCCGGTGGTGCAAGGCAATCGCATGCTGGTCGATGGCGGCATTCTCAATCCGCTGCCGATCGTCCCGGTGGTGTCCAGCCACTGCGACCTGATCATCGCCGTCAACCTCAACGCAACCAACCAGATGCAGTATCAGTTGCCGGTGATCGAACGTCCGGCGGCGTTCAAGATGCGTTTCGACGCCTTGATCAGCTCGCTGGGGTCGCGCCTGCCGTTCCGGCGCAAGCCGGCCGAACAGCTGATCCGCCTGGAGCAGGAGATCGTCGCCGAAGGGCTCGCCGCATCCAACCCCTGGCTGGGCGAGAGCGCCGAACCGCAAGGCCAGCAGCCGGCGGCGGCGCCGCAGAGCGAAGGCGCGCCCAAGTCGGCCACCGGCTCGTTCATCGTCGACAACGTCGGCCCGGCGTCCTTGCTGGACCTGATCAACCAGAGTTTCGAAGTGATGCAGACGTCGTTGGCGCAGTACAAGATCGCCGGGTATCCGCCGGATGTGCTGATCAACGTTCCCAAGCGGGTATGCCGCTTCTTCGAGTTCTACAAGGCGCCGGAGCTGATCGCCCTGGGGCGGGAGATTGCCCGGGACACGCTGGACAATCATGAAGGGGTTCGGCGCTCCTGAGGCCATCGCGATGGCGCCATCAAGCACAAAAACGAAACAGGCCGCATTAAGCGGCCTGTTTCGCGATCAGCACACGACTCAGTAGCGGGTGATGTCGGCACTGCCTTCCAGCAGCTTGCGATAGGCCGCGAAGTCCTGCGAACCGGCACGCGATGCGAGGTAGCGACGGATCTGCGCTTTCTCTTCATCGGTGGCGGCGGCACCTTCGTTGACGCCCTTCAACTGCAGGACCACCAGGCTGCCATCGCCCAACACCACGCTGCCGTAGACCGGCTTGTCCTTGGCCGCTGGCTTGCCGAGGCGGAACACCGCCTGCAGCTCGGCCGGATCGATGCCGTCCTGGCCACGAGTGACCGCTTCATGGAGCTTCCAGCCCTGACCTTCGGCCTTGACCGAGCCATCGCGCAGGCCGGCGATCAGTTTGTCGGCCTTGGCCTTGAGTTCGGCAATCGCCTTCTCCTTGGCCAGGTGCTCGCTGATGTTCTTGGCCACGGCCTCCAACGGCAGCTGCTCGGGCTTGCGGTGCTCCTTGACGCGCACGACCACCACGGTTTCCGGGTCGAGTTCGATGGCGTTGCTGTTGGCGCCCTCTTCCAGCACCTGCTCGCTGAACGCGGCCTGGATCACCGCACGGTTGGCAGTGATGCCTTCGCCGCCCTCGCGACCGAAGGCCGCGGAAGTGTGTACCTTCAGGCCCAGGTCCTGGGCCGGCTGGGCCAGGTCGGAAGCTTCGAAGGCGGTGTCTTCGAGCTGCTTGGTGGCCTCGACGAAGCGCTGCTCCACCTGCTGGGTCTTCAGCTCGTGGGTCAGTTTGTCCTTCAGGCTGGCGAAGCTCGGTACGTCCGGCGCCTGCACGCCCAGCAGCTTGATCAGGTGGTAGCCGAACTCGGTGCGCACCGGTGCCGATACCTGGTCCTTGTTCAGCTTGTACAGCGCGTCCTCGAAGGCCGGGTCGTACACGCCAGGGCCAGCGAAGCCGAGGTCACCACCGGTGTTGGCCGAACCCGGGTCCTGGGAGAATTCCTTGGCCAGCTTGGCGAAGTCCTCCCCCTTGTCCAGGCGCTGCTGGATCTCTTCGATGCGGGCCTTGGCCTTGGCATCGTCAGTCTTGTCGCTGACCTCGATCAGGATGTGCGCGGCATGGCGCTGCTCGCCCAGATTGGCGATTTCCTTCTCGTACAGGGCCTTGAGCTCGCCGTCGTCGACCTTGACCTGGTCGAAGAAGGCCGACTTCTTCAGCTCGAGGTAATCGATGACCACTTGATCCGGGGTCATGAATTCCTTGGCGTGCTGGTCGTAGTGCGCCTTGACCTCGTCATCGCTCACCTTGACCGCGGCCGGATCGGCCTTGAAGGTCTGCGAGGCGAAATCACGGGTCTGCTTCTCGAGGCGGGCGAAGGCCTCGACCTGCTTGTCGGTGACGAAGCTGCTGCCGGCAAGGCCGGTGCGCAGTTGGCCGATGAGCATTTCCTGGGCGAGCATCTCGCGGAACTGCATGCGGCCGTAGCCCATCTGGCGGATGACCGAATCGAAGCGCTCGGCGCTGAACTTGCCATCGACCTGGAATTCAGGCGTCTGCAGGATCAGCTGATCCAGCGCGGCCTCGGAAAAAGCGAACTTGGCGTCTTCGGCACCCTGCAACAGCAGCTTGCGATCGATCAGCCCCTTGAGCGCGGCTTCGCGCAGCATCTTCTCGTCCAGCAGCGCAGGGTCGAAATCCTTGCCCAACTGTTGCATCAGCTGGCGGCGCTGCATGTCCACGGCCTGGCTCAGCTCGTTCTGGCTGATGGTCTGGCCGTTCACCTTGGCGGCGTCCTGGCTATGGCTGGCGGCCTGGAAAATGGCCTCGAAACCGGTCAACGCCATCAGTACGACGATGAGGCCGATGATGGTCTTGGCAATCCAACCTTGTGAATTGTCCCTGATATTCTGCAGCATGCGTCCCCCAGAAACGGCTGTACCACTGCGTCGACAACCGCGGAGCGTGGGTAGAATCCTGATAGAAGAAAGGCGCATCCAGTGGATGCGCCTTTTCGAAGCGAGCGTGCCAGCGGGAACGTTTGCGACCCGCCGTCACGCGGTCGGCCCTGGCGACGCCCGGGCCGGCTGAAAGACGACTTAGTTGACGGCGTCTTTCAGGCCCTTGCCAGCTTTGAAGCCAGGAACCTTGGCGGCAGCGATCTTGATCGCCTTGCCGGTTTGCGGGTTACGGCCGGTGCGCTCTGCGCGCTCCTTGACCGAGAAGGTGCCGAAGCCAACCAGGACAACATCGTCACCGGCTTTCAGGGCGCCTTGAACGGATTCGATCACTGCGTCCAGCGCACGGCCGGCTACAGCTTTCGGGATGTCAGCGGATGCGGCGATAGCGTCAATCAGTTCCGACTTGTTCACTCTAAGTCCCCTTATTTCTCTATTGAGTTTGTTTCTAAGTATGTAATGAAAAGCTTATGAAACGAGCGCTGGGTGGCCTGTTGACACTGGCGTGCCGCTTTATAGCAAGGGGCCGAAAATGCTGTCAACCAAAGCCCTCCAGCGAAATACGTACTAGTGCGTGCTGATTCTTTCCTTAGCATCGCCGTCGCGCTTCTCATCTTTCGCGACAATCTCCGGAGCCACATCTGGCAAGGGCTCCGGGGCGTATTGCAGCGCAATTTGGAGGACTTCGTCAATCCATTTGACCGGTTTGATCTGAAGATCCTGTTTGATGTTTTCCGGAATCTCCTTCAAGTCGCGAACATTCTCTTCCGGAATGATCACCGTCTTGATGCCGCCACGGTGTGCCGCCAGGAGTTTTTCCTTGAGCCCGCCAATGGCCAGAACCTGGCCACGCAAGGTGATCTCACCGGTCATCGCCACATCGGCGCGAACCGGGATCTGGGTCAGGGCCGACACCAGCGCGGTGCACATGCCGATACCGGCGCTCGGGCCATCCTTGGGCGTGGCACCTTCGGGCATGTGGATGTGAACATCGCGCTTCTCGTGGAAGTCTGCAGCGATCCCCAGGCTTTGAGCGCGGCTGCGCACCACCGTCTGCGCGGCAGTGATCGACTCGACCATGACGTCGCCGAGCGAACCGGTCTTGATCAATTGCCCCTTGCCGGGAATGACCACAGCCTCGATGGTCAGCAGTTCGCCACCCACCTGGGTCCATGCAAGGCCGGTGACCTGGCCGATCTGATCCTGCTGCTCGGCCAGGCCGTAGCGGAATTTGCGCACGCCCAGCAACTGCTCGAGCTGCTCGCCGGTCACCTTGACCTTCACCTGCTTGGCGCCGGTGTGCTCCTTGACCACTTTGCGGCAGACCTTGGCGATCTGGCGCTCCAGGCCACGCACGCCCGCCTCGCGGGTGTAGTAGCGAATGATGTCGCGGATGGCCGAGACGTCGACCTCCAGTTCATCCTTTTTCAAACCATTGGCCTTGACCTGCTTGGGCACCAGGTACTTGACCGCGATGTTGATCTTCTCGTCCTCGGTGTAGCCCGGCAGGCGGATGACTTCCATGCGGTCAAGCAGCGCCGGCGGGATGTTCATCGAGTTCGAGGTGCACAGGAACATCACGTCCGAGAGGTCGTAGTCGACCTCCAGGTAGTGGTCGTTGAAGTTGTGGTTCTGCTCGGGGTCGAGCACCTCCAGCAACGCCGAAGCCGGGTCACCACGCATGTCGCTGCCCATCTTGTCGATCTCGTCGAGCAGGAACAGCGGATTGCGTACACCGACCTTGGTCATTTTCTGAATCAGACGACCGGGCATCGAACCGATGTAGGTACGACGGTGGCCACGGATCTCGGCCTCGTCACGCACGCCCCCCAGGGCCATGCGCACGAACTTGCGGTTGGTGGCGGCGGCGATCGACTCGGCCAGCGAGGTCTTGCCCACGCCAGGTGGACCGACCAGGCACAGCACCGGGCCGCGGATCTTCTTCACCCGCTTCTGCACGGCGAGATACTCGAGGATGCGCTCCTTGACCTCTTCCAGGCCATAGTGGTCCGCGTCGAGGATCTCCTCGGCCTTGGTCAGGTCCAGGCGCACCTTGCTCTGGGCCTTCCACGGCACCTGCACCAGCCAGTCGAGGTACGAGCGCACCACGGTGGCTTCGGCCGACATCGGCGACATCTGCTTGAGCTTGTTCAGCTCGGCCTGGGCCTTGGCCAGGGCGTCCTTGGGCAGGCCCGCGGCGTCGATGCGCTTTTTCAGCTCCTCGACTTCGTTGTGGCCTTCGTCGCCATCGCCAAGCTCCTTCTGAATGGCCTTCATCTGCTCATTCAGGTAGTACTCGCGCTGGCTGCGCTCCATCTGCTTCTTCACGCGACCGCGAATGCGTTTCTCGACCTGCAGCAGGTCGATCTCGGCATCGAGCAGCGCCAGTACGTGCTCGACACGCGCCTGCAGCTCGACGATCTCGAGGATCTCCTGCTTCTGCTCGATCTTCAACGCCATGTGCGCGGCCATGGTATCGACCAGGCGTCCAGGCTCCTCGATGCTGTTGAGCGAGGACAACACTTCGGCCGGGACTTTCTTGCCCAGTTGCACGTATTGCTCGAACTGCGACAGCAAGGTGCGCACGAAGACCTCGGACTCGCGCTCGGCGGTCTCGACTTCGTCGATCAGGCTGACTTCGGCACGGATATGGCCATCGACTTCGTTGAAGCGCTCGACAGCGCCACGCTGCTCACCCTCGACCAGCACCTTGACGGTGCCATCGGGCAGCTTGAGCAGTTGCAGCACGGTGGCGACGGTGCCCACGCGATACAGGGCGTCTTCGCCTGGATCGTCGTCGGCAGGATTCTTCTGGGCCAGCAGGAGGATCTGCTTCTCGCCCGTCATCGCGGCCTCGAGGGCCTCGATGGACTTCTCACGCCCCACGAACAGTGGGATGACCATGTGCGGATAGACGACAACGTCGCGCAATGGCAAAAGAGGCAAGTCGAGGGTGGTCTTCATGATTTCGCCTCTACAGCGGCCATGTGGCCGGAAACCGTTGGAAATGGTGCTTGGGGCTAATGTGGGGGCAGCCCTGGGAAATTACAAGCGCCCAGGCCATGAAATGCAAAAAGGGGCCAAAAAGGCCCCTTCCTGTCGCTACCCCGTTCCCGATCAGGCGTCGGGAGCGGCCTTGGCTTGCGGCTCGCTGTTCTCGTAGATCAGCAGCGGCTGCGAAGAGCCTTCGATGACGCTTTCGTCGATCACCACCTTGCTGACATCCTTCTGCGAAGGGATCTCGTACATGGTGTCGAGCAGCACGCCCTCGAGGATCGAACGCAGGCCACGGGCGCCGGTCTTGCGCTCCAGAGCCTTGCGCGCGACGGCCTTGAGCGCATCGCTGCGGAACTCGAGGTCGACGCTTTCCATCTCGAACAGCTTGGCGTATTGCTTGGTCAGTGCGTTCTTCGGCTCGGTGAGGATCTGCATCAGCGCAGCCTCGTCCAGCTCGTCCAGCGTCGCCAGAACCGGCAGACGGCCGACGAACTCCGGAATCAGGCCGAACTTGACCAGATCGTCCGGCTCGACCTCACGCAGCGACTCGCCGACCTTCTTGCCCTCTTCCTTGCTGCGCACTTCGGCACTGAAGCCGATGCCGCCCTTGGTGGAGCGGTTCTGGATGACCTTTTCCAGGCCAGAGAACGCGCCACCGCAGATGAACAGGATGTTGCGGGTATCGACCTGCAGGAACTCCTGTTGTGGGTGCTTGCGACCGCCTTGCGGCGGTACCGAGGCTACGGTGCCCTCGATCAGCTTCAACAGCGCCTGCTGCACGCCCTCGCCCGAAACGTCACGGGTGATGGACGGGTTGTCCGACTTGCGCGAGATCTTGTCGATCTCGTCGATGTAGACAATGCCCATCTGGGCCTTTTCCACGTCGTAGTCGCACTTCTGCAGCAGTTTCTGAATGATGTTCTCGACGTCCTCACCCACATAACCGGCTTCGGTCAGGGTGGTGGCATCGGCAATGGTGAACGGTACGTTCAGCAGGCGCGCGAGTGTCTCGGCCAGCAGCGTCTTGCCCGAGCCGGTCGGCCCGATCAGCAGGATGTTGCTCTTGCCCAGTTCGACTTCGTCGCCCTTCTTGTCACGCTGGTTCAGGCGCTTGTAGTGGTTGTACACCGCTACTGCCAGCACCTTTTTCGCGCGTTCCTGACCAATGACGTACTGGTCCAGGATACCGCTGATTTCTTTCGGCGAGGGTAGCTTGTGCGCGTTGCTCTCGGCCTGGGCTTCCTGCACCTCCTCACGGATGATGTCGTTGCACAGGTCGACGCACTCGTCGCAGATAAATACCGAGGGGCCGGCAATCAACTTGCGCACTTCGTGCTGGCTTTTGCCGCAGAAGGAGCAATAGAGCAATTTGCCGTTGTCCTCGCCGTTACGGGTGTCAGTCATTCGATCGATCCAATCCGGTAGGCTTGAAACACAAGATGAAGGCAATCGCTGGCTTTTTCAAGTCCGCGGGTAGGCGCAATCTGCACCCACCCGCTCTGGCGCATTGCTTCAGGATGCCAGTTGCCGCTTGTCGTAGACCGAGTCGATCAGGCCGTACTCGGCCGCGCGCGCAGCGCTCATGAAGTTGTCACGCTCGGTGTCGCGCTTGATGGTTTCCAGCGGCTGGCCGGTGTGATGGGCCAGCAGCTCGTTCAGGCGCGCCTTGATGTTGAGGATTTCCTGGGCGTGGATCTCGATATCGGTCGCCTGGCCCTGGAAACCGCCCAGCGGCTGGTGAATCATCACCCGCGAGTTGGGCAGGCAGTGGCGCTTGCCGGCGGCACCCGCCGCGAGCAGGAAGGCGCCCATGCTGCAGGCCTGGCCGATGCAGATGGTCGAGACGTCCGGCTTGATGAACTGCATGGTGTCGTAGATCGACATGCCAGCCGTCACGGAGCCGCCAGGGGAGTTGATGTAAAGATGGATATCCTTGTCCGGGTTTTCCGCCTCAAGGAACAGCAGTTGCGCCACTACCAGGTTGGCCATGTAGTCCTCTACAGGGCCGACCAGGAAGATCACGCGCTCCTTCAGGAGGCGCGAATAGATGTCGTAGGCGCGTTCGCCACGGGCGGACTGCTCGATAACCATCGGGACCAGGCCGCCCGCGGCCTGGATGTCAGAGCTCTGCTGAATATAAGAATTGCGGGACATGTCCTGCACTCACTCCCAAATAGTCATGGCTTGAATACGCACAAGCCAGCGCGAAGGCTGGCTTGTGGGGGTTTCCTACGAGAGTAGCCTGTTACTCAGCGTCGGCAGCTGCCTGGGCTGGTTTCACGGCTTCTTCGTACGAGACCGATTTGTCGGTCACAGTCGCTTTCTGCAGGACAGTATCTACAACTTGTTCTTCCAGTACAACCGAACGCACTTCGTTCAGTTGCTGGTCGTTCTTGTAGTACCAGGCGATGACCTGCTCAGGCTCCTGGTAGGCCGAGGCCATCTCTTCGATGACTTCGCGAACCTTGGCTTCGTCCGGCTTCAGGTCGAACTGCTTGACCACTTCGGCAACGATCAGACCCAGGACCACGCGGCGCTTGGCCTGCTCTTCGAACATCTCGGCTGGCAGCTGCTCAGGCTTGATGTTGCCACCGAACTGCTGAACGGCCTGCACGCGCAGACGGTTGACTTCGTTTTCCAGCAGGGCTTTCGGCACGTCGACCGGGTTGGCGGCCAGCAGACCGTCCATGACCTGGTTCTTGACCTTGGTCTTGATGGCCTGGCGCAGTTCACGCTCCATGTTCTTGCGAACTTCGGCGCGGAAGCCTTCCAGGGTCGATTCCTTGATGCCGAACTGGGCGAAGAAGGCTTCGTTCAGTTCTGGCAGCACAGGAGCCGAAACGCTGTTGACGGTAATGGTGAACTCGGCGGCCTTGCCTGCCAGGTCCAGGTTCTGGTAGTCCTCTGGGAAGGTCACGTTGACCACGCGCTCTTCGCCAGCCTTGGCGCCAACCAGACCTTCTTCGAAGCCTGGGATCATGCGGCCGGAGCCCAGCACCAGCTGGGTGCCCTTGGCCGAACCGCCGGCGAAGGCTTCACCGTCGATCTTGCCGACGAAGTCGATGTTGACCTGGTCGTCGTTCTGCGCGGCGCGCTCGGCGGCCTCGAAGCGGGTGTTCTGCTTGCGCAGGACTTCCAGCATGTTGTCCAGGTCGGCGTCAGCCACTTCGGCGCTCAGGCGCTCGACGGCGATCGAGTCGAAACCGGCAACGGTGAACTCAGGGAAGACTTCGAAGATGGCGACGAACTCGAGGTCCTTGCCTTTTTCGAACGATTTTGGCTCGACGGCAGGAGCGCCGGCCGGGTTCAGCTTCTGCTCGACGATGGCTTCGTAGAAGGAAGCCTGGACCAGGTCACCGAAGGCTTCCTGACGGGCATCGGCCTCGAAACGCTGGCGGATCACGCTCATCGGCACCTTGCCAGGGCGGAAGCCCGCGATCTTGGCGCGCTTGGCAGTCTGCTGCAGACGCTTGTTGACTTCGTTCTCGACGCGCTCGGCCGGAACGGCGATGGTCATGCGGCGCTCGAGAGCGGAAGTGTTTTCAACAGAAACTTGCATGGATATTCCTCGTTGCACAGACGTTAGCCGGCGATAACCCGACTCCAGAATCAAGGGCAAACATTCTAGTGACTCGCGCACCAGAAGTCACCCCACCCGGATTGTCGGCGAAACACGCCGGTCGATTTCCCTGGAAGGCCCGCACGACGGGGCGTCGAGCCTATTCATATAACGACCGCGCGCCACCTCGAATGCCGCGCAGTTGTAAAACCTTGTCAAACAAACAACAGCCTGGGCGATCGCCAGTTTTACTGCGGCTCGATCTCGTTGAACTGGCAGTATTCTTCCCAAGCCAGGCCCAACGCCTCGGCCACCTCGCGGTGCACTTCCAGGCGCATGGCCTGCAACTGCTCCGGCGACTCGGCGATCAACTGCAACGCGTACTCCCAGGGCTGGACACCCTGCTCCTGGGCTGCATCCTCGAACGCCCACTCGATCTGCTGGGCCTGCTCGCGGGCATCCAGCTCACGGATTTCTTCGAGCAACTGCGGATTGGCCTCGGCAAAACGCTGCAGCGCCAGGGCTTGGCGCGCCTCTTTTGCAATCATTTGCGCTACTCCTCTGGCAGCCTGTTCGGCCAGGCATTCAACCGGCTGAAATCTAACAGCTTTTATCGCCTGACCACCAGTAGCCACAGGCACCGGATGGCAGAAACAAAAAAGGCGCCCGATCATTCGATCCGGGCGCCTTCTGAAAATATGGGGTGGACGATGGGAATCGAACCCACGACAACCGGAATCACAATCCGGCGCTCTACCAACTGAGCTACGCCCACCATAATGCAGTGTTGCGGTACAGCCTTACAGAAACATGGTGCGGACGAAGAGACTCGAACTCTTACAGCTTGCGCCGCTGGAACCTAAATCCAGTGTGTCTACCAATTTCACCACGTCCGCATGAAACGCTTAGAACAAGGGCGCCGGATCATTCAATCGAGGCGCCCCTGAAAAATCTGGGGTGGACGATGGGAATCGAACCCACGACAACCGGAATCACAATCCGGCGCTCTACCAACTGAGCTACGCCCACCATAACGCGTTACTGCTTACTTGCCCGAGCCTAATGGCGCACCCGGCAGGACTCGAACCTGCGACCATCCGCTTAGAAGGCGGATGCTCTATCCAGCTGAGCTACGGGCGCTTAAGCTTCCAGCCAAACCGAACAAGCGAATCACTCATTCTGCCCGGCTTTGCCAACCCGTGCCAGGCAGTGCCCGACAAGTGCGGCGAATCTTATAGGCGACCCTGAGAGGCGTCAACACCTTTCGCAAAAAAATTTAAATTATTGAAGGGGTTAGGGGATTTGCCCGACCACCCGCCTTTGCCCTTGGGCCATGTCGTGCGAGAATGTGCCCTTCTTATATATGTTCCCTTCTCGATGGTTAATCACGCGTCTATGACTGCACACCTTATCGATGGCAAGGCGATCGCCGCCAACCTGCGCCAGCAGATCGCCCAACGTGTCGCCGAGCGCCGCCAGCAGGGCCTGCGCACGCCAGGCCTGGCGGTGATCCTGGTCGGCAGCGACCCGGCCTCCCAAGTCTATGTCTCGCACAAGCGCAAGGACTGTGAAGAGGTCGGCTTCATTTCCCAGGCGTTCGACCTGCCCAGCGATACCACGCAGCAAGCCCTGGCCGATCTGATCGACCGGCTCAACGACGACCCGGCAGTCGACGGCATTCTCCTGCAACTGCCGCTGCCGGAGCACCTGGACGCCTCGCTGCTGCTCGAGCGCATCCGCCCGGACAAGGACGTGGACGGTTTCCACCCCTACAACATCGGCCGCCTGGCCCAGCGCATCCCGCTGCTGCGCCCGTGCACCCCGAAAGGCATCATGACCCTGCTGCACAGCACCGGCCAGGACCTGTACGGCATGAACGCGGTGATCGTCGGCGCATCCAACATCGTCGGCCGACCGATGGCCATGGAGCTGCTGCTGGCCGGCTGCACCGTCACCGTCTGCCACCGTTTCACCAAGGACCTGCCCGGCCATGTCGGCCGTGCCGACCTGGTGGTGGTCGCTGCCGGCAAGCCGGGGCTGGTCAAGGGTGAGTGGGTCAAGGAAGGCGCCATCGTCATCGACGTCGGCATCAACCGCCAGGAAGACGGCAAGCTGGTTGGCGACGTGGTCTACGAGACCGCCCTGCCCCGCGCCGGCTGGATCACCCCGGTGCCGGGCGGCGTGGGCCCGATGACCCGGGCATGCCTGCTGGAGAACACCCTGTATGCGGCTGAAGAGCTGCACAAGTAATACGGTGTTCCGGCAATGAAAGAAAACGGCGCCCTTCGAGGCGCCGTTTCTCCTTGACTCCCCCACCATAGCCGCATACAGCCGATTCGGCTGCCATCCCATCCACTTCAGCTGTTTCTGGCTGCTCCCCACTCACGCTTCAGCCGGGATCTCTTCCCGATCCCCCCGACAATGGTCACACAGCCCACCTGTGGATGCGTGCCCAATGCAAACAACAAATACCGTCCTCATGATTCGCCCGGCGCGGTTCGCCTTCAACCCCGACACCGCCGCCAACAACCGCTTCCAGCAAGCGCCGCTGGACCCTGAGACCGCCAGCGCAAAGGCGCTAGAAGAGTTCGACGGCTACGTCGACAGCCTGCGCCAGCACGGTGTCGACGTACTTGTGGTGCAGGACACCCCGGAACCCCATACCCCTGACTCGATCTTCCCCAACAACTGCTGGAGCAGCCATGCCGACGGCAGCCTGGTGCTCTACCCGATGGAGGGCAAGAACCGCCGCCTGGAACGCAGCAAGGGCGTACTGGGCGTGCTGAGCGAGCGTTTCGCCATCCAGCGCACCGTCGACCTGAGCCCGCTGGAACAGCAGAATCTGTTCCTCGAAGGCACCGGCAGCATGGTCCTGGACCGTGAGCACCGCATCAGTTACGCCTGTCACTCCGGGCGCACCCACGAACGCGCCCTGCGCCAGTTCGCCGAGCACCTGGACTACCGCCTGTGCCTGTTCCACGCAGTGGACCGCCAGCAGGCGCCGATCTACCACAGCAATGTGATGATGAATGTCGGCCGCCAGCTCGCCGTGGCCTGCCTCGATGCCCTGCCCCACCCAGACGAACGCCGCGCACTGGAACATTCGCTGCGCGACACCGACAAGCAGGTGCTGGCGCTGAACTTCGATCAGCTGGAGAACTTCGCCGGCAACATGCTCGAGGTCCACGATCGCGACGGCCGCTCGCTACTGGTGATGTCGCGCAGCGCCTGGCACTCGCTCGATGCGCAGCAGCGCCGCCAGGTCGAACGGCACAGCCATCCGCTGGTGGTGAACATCGACCATATCGAACGCATCGGCGGCGGCAGCGCCCGCTGCATGCTCGCCGAAATCCACCTGCCCTCGCGCCACTGACCCGTCAAGGAGAACCATCATGACCCGCTACATCGACGTAAATGACCTCGCCCGCCTGGTCAACCGCAAGGGCCTGCCCACCTGCCTGGCCGAGATGGCCGAGTACATCCGCCAGGACTACCTGCGCTGGCACGACTTCGAGAAATGCGCGCGCCTGGCCAACCACTCGCCGGACGGTGTGATCGAGCTGATGCCGGTGTCCGACGCCAACCTGTACGCCTTCAAATACGTCAACGGCCACCCGAAGAACACCCACAACGGCCTGCTCACCGTGATGGCCTTCGGCGCCCTGGGCGATGTCGATACCGGCGCGCCGGTGCTGCTCAGCGAGATGACCCTGACCACCGCCATCCGTACCGCCGCCACCTCAGCCCTGGCCGCCCGCTACCTGGCGCGCCCGGACAGCAAGTGCATGGCGCTGATCGGCAACGGCTCGCAAAGCGAGTTCCAGGCCATCGCCTTCCATACCCTGCTAGGCATCGAGGAGATCCGCCTGTTCGACATCGACCGCAAGGCTTCGGAGAAACTGGCGGCCAACCTGGCCGGCTACCCGCAACTGAAGCTGACCATCGCCGGCAGCGTGGCCGAGGCAGTGCGCGGCGCCGACATCGTCACCACGGTCACCGCCGACAAGGCCTACGCCACCATCCTCACCCCGGAGCTGATCGAACCGGGCATGCACCTCAATGCCGTGGGCGGCGACTGCCCGGGCAAGACCGAACTGCATCGCGACATCGTCGAGCGTGCCCGGGTGATCGTCGAGTACGAACCGCAGAGCCGGATCGAAGGCGAGATCCAGCAGATGCCCGCCGACTCGCCGACCACCGAGTTCTGGCAGGTGGTCGAGGGCAGCGCCGCAGGCCGCGAGAACGTCGGGCAAGTCACGCTGTTCGACTCGGTCGGCTTCGCCCTGGAGGACTACTCGGCGCTGCGCTATGTGCTGGACGTCGCCCGCGCCCTGGACATCGGGCACGACATTGCGCTGGTGCCTGAACTCGAGAACCCGAAGGACCTGTTTGCCTTGCTGCAGCCAAAAGGGTGTGAGCGCAAGGCCAGTGCTGCCTGACCGAACACTCGGGGCCGCTTGGCGGCCCCAGTGACCGAAACGGCTGTCGCACATCCATAAATCTTTGTCGGAACAGCCGTTTCGGCTGCAAGTGGCCCACTAACAGCCGAATCCGGCCTCCCACGCGCTGGCAAACGACACAAAAAACCTGTCTATCTCGCGCATTCTGAGCGCGACCCATGAGTCACTGACGGACCTACACGCTTCAACCGCCCTACTACCAATAACAACACCCAGGGACCCAAGACCATGCTCTCCATGCGAAAACGCCTCGGCGTGCTGCTGTTCTCGTTGTGTGCCACCAGCGTTGCCCAGGCCAAGGAGTGGACAGAGATCCGCTTCGGCGTCTTCCCCGAATACCCACCTTTCGAATCCGTTGCCGCCGATGGCAGCCTGCAAGGCTTCGACATCGACCTGGGCAATGCCATCTGCGCCAAGCTGCAGGTCAAGTGCACCTGGGTGCACAACGAGTTCGACGGCATGATCCCGGCCCTGCGCGCCCGCAAGTTCGACGCCATCATGTCTTCCATGGCCGTCACCCCGGCACGCCTGAAGCAGATCGACTTCACCAGCCGCCTGTTCCTCAGCCCCACCTCGGTGATCGTGCGCAAGTCGGCCGACTTCGGCGACACCAGCGAATCGCTCAAGGGCAAGCAGGTCGGCGTGCTCCAGGGCTCGCTGCAGGAAGCCTACGCCCGCGCCGTGCTGGCGCCGCAGGGCGCGCAGGTCAAGGCCTACCAGAGCCAGGACCAGAACTACGCCGACCTGATCAATGGCCGCCTCGACGCCACCGTCACCGACAAGCTCGAAGCCCAGCTCAACTTCCTCTCCAAGCCCGAAGGCGCCGACTTCAAGAGCGGCCCGGCGATCAAGGACCCAACCTTGCCGCTGGACATCGCCATGGGCCTGCGCAAGAGCGATCCCGAACTCAAGGCCCTGCTCGACAAGGGCATTGCCATGATCCATGCCGACGGCACCTACGCCGAGATCCAGAAGAAGTACGTCGGCGACGTGGATATCTACAACGAGTGACCTACAGCGCCGATCGCGGGGCAAGCGCTCCCACGGGTTCATCGCTGCGTGGGAGCGGGCTAGCCCCGCGATGGCCTCCCCGCGAGATCCTGTCATGAACGACTTCCTCTCTCACGGCCTGCAAGGCTTCGGCCCGCTGCTGGCCCAGGGCACCTGGATGACCCTCAAGCTGGCCCTGCTGTCACTGGTGCTCAGCCTCGCACTGGGCCTGATCGGCGCCAGCGCCAAGCTGTCGCGATCCAGGCTGCTGCGCCTCCCGGCCACCCTCTACACCACGCTGATCCGCAGCGTTCCCGACCTGGTGCTGATCCTGCTGATTTTCTACAGCATGCAGATCTGGCTCAACGACCTGACCGAGATGCTGGACTGGGACTATGTCGAAATCGACCCGTTCAGCGCCGGGGTAGTCACCCTGGGCTTCATCTATGGCGCCTACTTCACTGAGAACTTGCGCGGCGCCATCCTCAGCGTACCCGCCGGGCAGCTGGAGGCCGCCACCGCCTACGGCCTGAGCCGGGCACAGCGGTTTCGGCTGGTGCTGTTCCCGCAGCTGATGCGCTTCGCCCTGCCGGGGCTGGGCAACAACTGGCTGGTGTTGCTCAAGTCCACCGCGCTGGTGTCGATCATCGGCCTGGCCGACCTGGTCAAGGCCGCGCAGAACGCCGGCAAGACCACCAATGACATGCTGTTCTTCCTGTGCCTGGCGGGCCTGGTCTACCTGGTCATCACCACCTTGTCCAATCGCCTGCTCAAGCACCTCGAGCGGCGCTACAACACCGGCATCAAGGAGCTGGCGCGATGATCGAACTCCTTCAGGAATACGGCCTGGCCTATCTCTACAACGATGGCACCGGCCTCTCGGGCCTGGCCATGACCCTCTGGCTGTTCCTGGCCAGCATGGTGCTGGGCTTCGCCTTGTCGCTGCCCCTGGCCTTGGCGCGTACTTCGCGTCATGCCTGGCTGCGCCTGCCGGTGCAGCTGTACACCTTCGTGTTTCGCGGCACACCGCTCTATATCCAGCTGCTGATCTGCTACACCGGGCTCTACAGCCTGCAGCTGGTGCGCGACCACGCCCTGCTCGACCAGTTTTTCCGCAACGCGCTCAACTGCACCTTATTGGCGTTCGTGCTCAACACCTGCGCCTACACCGTGGAAATCTTCGCCGGGGCGATCCGCAACCTGCCCGCTGGCGAGCTGGAGGCGGCCCAGGCCTATGGCTTGCGCGGCTGGAAGCTCAACCTGTTCCTGGTGCTGCCCGCTGCCCTGCGCCGCTCGCTGCCGGCCTACAGCAACGAGCTGATCCTGATGCTGCATGCCACTTCGCTGGCCTTCACCGCCACCGTCGCCGACATCCTAAAAGTGGCCCGCGACGCCAACGCCGCAACCTTCCTGACCTTCCAGGCCTTCGGCGTGGCCGCCCTGCTGTACATGCTGCTGTCTTTCGCCCTGGTCGGCCTGTTCCGCGTGGCCGAACGGCGCTGGATGCGCTTCCTTGACCCTGTACGAGGCTGAACCCATGAACGCTACCGCACTGCCACTCACCACCTTCGAACAGGCACCGACAGCCCGTGCCCATGCCGGCGCGATCAAGCTCAGCGTCGAGGGCCTGCACAAGCACTACGGCGAGCATCAGGTGCTCAAGGGTGTGTCGCTGCAGGCGCGCAAGGGTGATGTGATCAGCCTGATCGGCGCCAGCGGCTCGGGCAAGAGCACCTTCCTGCGCTGCATCAACTTCCTCGAGCAGCCCAATGCCGGCAGCATCACCCTCGACGGCCAGACCCTGGAGATCCACCCCGGCACCCGCACCCCGCCGCCGGCCCAGTTGCAGAACCTGCGCACGCGCCTGGCCATGGTGTTCCAGCACTTCAACCTGTGGAGCCACCTGACGGTGCTGGAGAACATCTGCCTGGCGCCACGCAAGGTGCTGGGAGTCAGCGCCAGCGAAGCCGAGGCGCGGGCGCGCAAGTACCTGGACAAGGTCGGCCTGCCGGCCCGCGCCGCCGAGCAGTATCCGGCGTTTCTCTCCGGCGGCCAGCAACAGCGCGTGGCCATCGCCCGGGCACTGGCCATGGAGCCGGAAATCATCCTGTTCGACGAGCCCACCTCGGCACTCGACCCGGAGCTGGTCGGCGAAGTGCTCAAGGTGATACAGACGCTCGCCGAGGAAGGACGTACCATGCTCATGGTCACCCATGAAATGGGGTTTGCCCGCCAGGTATCGAGCCAGGTGCTGTTCCTGCACCAGGGCCTGGTCGAGGAAAGCGGCAGCGCCGAGATCCTCGACCGGCCACAGAGCGAGCGCCTGCGGCAGTTCCTCTCCAACCGCCTCAAGTGAAGTCAAGCCGTATATGGATAGCAAGGCCATCAGCTCCACCGCGGCACCGCTGGATCGCATCGACGAAGCGATCATCGACGTGCTGCGCCACCACGGAAGGATCACCTACGAAAAGCTCTCCACCCTCGTGCACCTGACGCCCAGGCCCTGTCTGGAACGGGTGCGCAAGCTGGAGCGGCGCGGTGTGATCCGCGGTTACGGGGCCATCATCGACCTGCAGCAGGTTTCCCCCGGGTTGTCATTGCTGGTGCTGGTGGCCTTGTCCAACCAGAGCGGGCGCTCGGCGCAGCGGGCCTTCGAAGCCACCGTGCGCGCCTGCCCGCAGGTCTACGAGTGCCAGCTGATCAGCGGGCACTTCGACTACAGCCTGCGCATGCGCTGCCGCGACATGGAGCATTACCGGGTGCTGACCGAGACCTGGATGAACAACGACGAGCTGCATATCGACAAGCTGGTGGCGCATCCGGAGCTGGCGGCGGTGAAGAGCACCGCGCCGCAGCCATGAACGGCCGGTAGTACCCACCTACCACAGCATCACCGGACAACTGCCCAGACTGCAGGCTTTTGCTGCAGAGAGCCGTCCGGATGACTTCACCCCTTCCCCCCCTCAGCGCGTTCATCGACGCCCGCCTGC
Organism: Pseudomonas sp. CCOS 191; assembly: GCF_001007005.1. Classification (NCBI taxonomy): domain Bacteria; kingdom Pseudomonadati; phylum Pseudomonadota; class Gammaproteobacteria; order Pseudomonadales; family Pseudomonadaceae; genus Pseudomonas; species Pseudomonas sp. CCOS 191. Next base: position 1,983,060 of record NZ_LN847264.1, on the reverse strand, counting down.
CGACCTGGTTACGCCAGGCCGGACAGGGCCGTCGGGCAACGCTCGAATCACGCATTCGCGCCAGCCACAGCGCCAGCCGTGTGGTGCGCGAGCATCTCGACAAGATCGCCACGCCGCAGTCCTTTGCCGAGCAAAAGCTTGAGCCCACCCTGCGCGAATGGTACCCGAATCAGCCATTACCGACCTCTTCGCAAGGCTGGCTCTGGAACATCGACACCCGGCGCGACATGAGCTGGCTGGAAGCGGCATTGCTGAACTTCGCCAAAGGCAGCCGGGTGCGCCTGGCAAGCGCACGCCATGGCGACTATCTGTCGCTGGACAACCAACGTTTTGTCGATGGCGTGCGCGCACTCGACATCGGCGGGCAATATCAACGATTGCTGCGCGTCGGCGTCGATAACGCCCGCTTTCGCGCCCTGCTGGCCTTGCAGGACCGCAACGCCCTGGCCGCCGAACTGGTCATTGCCGATCTGCGGGGGCTGCTGGATCCGAGCCGCGTGGCGCTCGGCGAGGCGCTCGTCGGGGAACGCGACGTCACAACTCCCACTTCAGGGCCCCTGCAGTGCTGCTCGTTGCGCATTTTCGATACCGTCATCCATGGGCCGCTGCTCGTGCGGCGCACACCTCCAAGGCGGGAGGGAAGCTGCTTTCTTTATCTGCCTGGCGATGACACCCCCTTGTCGGGTCATCCAACGTTCCAGCATGCCGCCCAGGCCTTGACCCGCCGCTTGCGCAATGATCGCTTCCGCCGGCACTTCGCTCGCTACATCGCAGACATTGATAAACCGCTCTTTTTCAGACGGCTGCGCCAGACCCTGTTCCCACGCTATCCCTACCTGGAACTGCGCGACCCCATGCCGGAGCTGGCCAAAGGCGACCAGGCCAGCAGGATCAGCCAATGGTTTCCGCCTGTCGGCGCCATCTGGCAGGAAACCCTGGATCACAATGCGCGCCTGCCGATGGCGTTCGTGCCTTGGGACGGCGATTGTTTCGAGGCACGGGCACGCCTGGCGGTACAACGCCTGCTCACGGACGCCCGGGCACAGGCGGTGCCGACCGCGCAGCGCGATGCCGAGCAGTCGGCACAGCGGCTTGAACACTGGTTGAGTATCGGCATGACCGTACTCAACCTGGCGAGCCTGCCGCTGGAGGTCTTGCAACTGCCGATGCTCATGGTGGGGGGAGCACAGCTGGTGGGTACATTCCTCGATGGCATTCATGCGGCCAATGAAGGAGATGCCGACGCGGCGATCCATCACCTGTTCGACGTCATCGGTAACCTCGCACAGTTCGCCGTGCTCGACATCGCTACCCGCGGTTTTGCCGAGCCGCCAGGCGTGCTGCATGACTGGCTACCCGCTCACGGCGAATCGGGCACCCGCCTGTGGAGCGGCAACCTGATGCCCTTCTCCAGGGAAATACCCTGGCCCATCGACACCCCCCTGCATGCCAGCGGTCTGCAACGTTGGAATGACAAACACTGGCTGCTCCTGGAGGAGCGGGCGTTCGAGCTGGAGCAAGGCACCGCTGAACGATGGCAGCTCCAGACTGCCCGCGGCTTGCGCCATCAACCCGTCCTGCGTGGCAGCAACGGCCAAGGCGCCTGGTTGCTGCGCCACGAACGCCCGGCAAGCTGGGATACGAGGCAGTTGCTGCGCCGGCTTGGTCCCCCCACCCGAGGGTTGGACGATACCCTGGCGCTACGTGCCCTTCAGGCCAGCAGCTACGATGCGAATGCCCTGCGCAAGGTAATCATGGAGCGCGAACCGGCTCCCGCCCTGCTGCTCGACAGCCTGCAGGCACTTGGGGCAGAACCTGTCCCGCTCCCTGTACCTGGGGCAGGCGATGAAACCTTGGCGCGCGACTTTCCTTCGCTCAGCCCTCGAGCACGGGCGCAAGTGCTGGACGAAGCGACGCGCGAAGATCTGCACACGCTGCGCGAGCACAGACGCGTGCCATTGGCCATCGCGGAGTCGGCCCGACTCTATCAGCGCGAGGCAAGGATCAACCGCGCCCTGCAAGGCTTTTACCAAGGGCAGGCGGGCCATGCGGACCGCGATGAGATCGCCTTTGCCATGCTTTCGCACATGCCTGGCCGAGATAAATCACTGCGTATCGAGCTTCGCCAGGACACCCCCGAAGGCAAACTGTTGCTTGCCGTCGGAGCGCCAGGCATACCCGCGATCACACTGACCCGCGACGCCCTCGGCTACCGTTATTGGCAAGCCGGCGCCATGCCTGCCGACCGGGTCGATCTGTTCCACGCCTTGTTCGAAGCCCTGCCGGCCGCACAACGCCGGGTGCTGGAACTGCCGGAGCAAACAGCGCAGGGCCTGCGCGATGCACTGTTCCTGCGCGCCCACACCCAGCGCGACCAGGTTGCGGCAGCCCTGCGCATGCCGCCACTGCGCAAACTCTTCAGGCTGCCAGGGCGACTCGCAGATGGCCGGCTCGGTTATGCCTTGAGCGGTCGGGGGCAAGGCTGGCTGACAGAAGACGAATTGTTCGACCAGCTGTACCCTGAAGATCCATTGAATAACCGGGAGCAGTTGCGCCAGCGCCTGCGTGAAGAGGCAGGCAGCCGCCCAGGCGCTTTTGGACGCCTGCTCGAAGCCCAACGCGCCGACTTCAATACCCTCGACAATGGCTTGCAGCGGTGGATCGACCTGACCAACCCGGACCCGGTCGACACTTTCCAGATGCGCCGCAACGCCCGCAGCTCTGCCGCACTCAGCATTCGCCGCGCCTGGCGGCGACAGGGCACGCCCGATAGCGAATCCACCCTGGATCACGTTGTTCTGCAACTGGATGCGCAACATCTGGCTGAACTGCCCTGCCTGGGAACACGCCTGCCCCATGTTCGTCACCTGGCGCTAAGCAATCTACAGGACTTGCACAACCCCAATCTCGATCCGTTCCTGCGTGCTTTCCCGAACCTGCGCTACCTTTACCTCACTCAATGTCGCCTCAACGAACTCCCCGAAGCCTTGGGCGAGCTGACTCAGCTGCGCTCGCTGGACCTGAGCGGCAATCGTCTGGACATCGACAGCGAAGCGAGCCTTGGGTTGCTCACTCGGCTACCCAGGCTGGAGCGCCTGCTGCTGACTGGCGCGGTCGAGAACATCAGTGCTGCGAGCCTGCAGCGCCTGTCGTCGCTGCAACATCTGTGGCTGCTGGTGGCGGACGAAAATTACCTGGCCTGGGAGGCCGAGCACTTCCAGGCCCTGCAGCAATGGCCAGCACTGACCCACCTGAGCCTGTCACTGAACGACATCACGCTCACTGAACAAAGCCGTGCCGCGCTCAACGGGCTGAACCGGCTCCAGACAATGATCCTCAATGACAACCCACTGGACATGGCACCTGACCTGACTGGGTGGCAGCGTCTGCAGCGCCTGGACCTGGAGGACAGCGCTATGTCGCAATGGCCCATCGGCATCGAGCAACTGTTGAACCAGCGCCCCTTGCAGCTTCGCGAACTGGACCTGAGCAGCAACCTGCTGGGCGATGCCCCACATCTGCGTGACAGCGCATTCGCTCAAGCCCTGCGGGCCGGAGAGGACATTTCATACAACTTGAACGGCAATCCGTTTTCCGACCAGGCACTGCTGCGCCTGCTGGATGCCGGGCTCACGCCCGTGACAGAGTCAGCGGAAGCACAATTGTGGCGCAGCGACTGGCCGGAGGAACTGCAACTGCATGTGACCAACACCGCGCAGGCCCCGCAATGGCGCCCTTTGTATGAGCTTTTCGAACGACTCCCACAGACCCCCGACTTCCAATGCAGCCCCACAGCCATGAGCCGCCGCATGCAGGACATACTGATCACCCTCGCCGACCTGGAGCCCTCCACCCAGGATGTTGCGGGCTGGGGACGCGCCGAGTTGCAGCAGCAGATCAATGACCTGCTCAGGGACGCAGGCCAGGAATGTGTCGACCAGGCCGAACTGCTGTTCCAGCAGGTCGAGACTCAGGTCAACGTCTGGCGTACCGTAGCGCGGGCGCCGGCCAATGCCAGCGATGCCCAGGTCGCGGTCGAAACCGCTACTGCGCTGCTGCGCCAACAACGCCTGGACGAACGCATTGGCGCATTGTTCAATGCCCGGGCCACCAGGCGCCGGGGGCTGGCCCAGGCGCCGGACCAGGCCGTCCCGGCGCTTGACCCGGACGACGACCTCCCCGACGAACAACTGACCGAGCCCGACTACCTGCTCGATGAGGTAGAGATGGCACTGCACGCACGCATGCAGTTGCAAGCGCGCCTGGCCTTGCCGCCACAACCACAGGCCATCCGCTTCGACTACCTGGCCCGGTTGTCCGCGGCTACGCTTGAGCGCCTGGCAACCGGTGTCGAGCAGTACGTCAACGCCACACGGCTGATTGAATGGGCCGCCGAACAACCGTTCTGGCGGGGGTGGATGCGGCGCTTGCACCAAGACCGTTTCACCGCCTTGGCCAATGAATGGGCCGGAGCATCCGAGTACTTCGACACCTTGAGTGAAGCTGGGCCGGTCGACACCGTTTATGCCGGGCCGGCGGTGCCACAGGCATTCGTCAACGCATTGGTTCTGGCGCATCCGACAATCCAGTGGCAACGTAGCGGCCGGTTGCTGCGGGTCGATCTTGTGTCGGGACGATATCCCGAGGAAGGCAATATCCACTTGGCGATATCCGCAATGCTGCTCGAAACGCGCCAGCAAGCCGAAGATTCACTCCTGAGAACGCTGACACAGGAAACATTTGCGGTTCTGCGCGCTTGAACCCGACTCACCCCTGAACCTGCCATTGCAACGGTTGACGATAGGAGGCGGCCCACCCGGCCACCTCGGAGGCCGGCATGGGCCGGGCAATCCCATATCCCTGGGCCAGCTCGCAGCCCAAGGTCATGAGCAGCTTGCCGTGCTCGACGCTCTCCACCCCCTCGGCCACCACCTCGCGCCCAAAGGCGCGGGCCAGCCCGATGACCGCGCCGGTCAGAGTGAGATCATCATGGTCATGCAGGATGTCGCGCACAAAGGACTTGTCGATCTTGATGGTCTGCGCCGGCAGGCGCTTGAGGTAGCTCAGCGAGGAGTAGCCCGTACCGAAGTCATCCAGGGAAAAGCGCACGCCCAGCGCACGACAGGCATCCAGGCAACGGCCGACCCGCGGCAGGTTGTCGATTGCCACCGACTCGACGATCTCCAGGTCCAGGCGCCCTGGCGACACCCCCGGATGGCGCGCCAGCAACCGTTCCAGGCGCTGGGCAAAGTCGCCGCGCTGCAACTGGCGGGCGGCGATGTTGACGCTCAGTGACCAGTCGCGCCCGGACAGCTGCCACTGCTGCAACTGGGCCAACGCCTGGTCGATGACCCATTCGCCCAGCTCGACGATCAGGTCGGTCTGCTCCACGAAGGGCAGGAACTCCCCCGGCGGCACCGGCCCCTTGGAGGGGTGCAGCCAGCGCAGCAAGGCCTCGAAACCGATCACCTGGCCGCTGCGCATGTTCACCTTCGGCTGGTAGTACAGGCACAGCTCGCCCTGGCGCAGGGCCTGGCGTACCCGCGCCACGGTCTGGTGGGTGGCCTTGAGCTCGAGCTCCTGGGACACGTCGAACAGGTGGTAGCGGTTGCGCCCTTGCTGTTTGGCCACGTACATGGCCTGGTCGGCGTGGCGCACCAGGGTGTCGGCATCCTCGTCGTCCTGCGGGAACAGGGTGACACCGATGCTCGCGCTCAGGCTCAACGGGTGCTCGCGTACCGTGTAGGGCGCGGCCAGCGCCTGGAGGATGCGGCGTAACGCGGCGTCGAGCTGCTGCGGGCCTTCGATATGCCGCAGGATCAGCACGAACTCATCCCCTGACAGCCGCGCCACCGCATCACCGCCACGCAGGATGTTCTGCAGGCGTTGGGCGACCTCCACCAGCAGCAGGTCGCCAGTGGCATGGCCGTAGCCATCGTTGACCGCTTTGAACCCATCGAGGTCGAGCATGCAGACAGCCAGGGGAATGCTTTCGCGCCGGGAGAACGCCAGGGCCTGGTTGAGCAGGTCGGACAGGTAGGCACGGTTGGGCAGGCCGGTCAGCACGTCGTGCCCGACGCGCCACTGCAGGGTGTGCAGCAACTGGCGCTTCTCGGTGACGTCGAAGCGGATCGACACATACTTGCGTACCTTGCCGGTGTGCGGGTCGATCAGCGGCACCATGGTGCTGTCCACCCAGTACAGCGAGCCGTCCTTGGCCCGGTTGCAGATCTCGCCCTTCCATACCCGGCCAGCGGCCAGGGCGCGCCACATCTCGAGGAAGAAGCTCGGTTCGTGCAGCCCGGAATTGAGGATGCGATGGTTGGCCCCCAGCAGCTCCTCGCGGCTGTAGCCGGAGATGCTGCAGAACTGCTGGTTGACGTAGGTAATGCAACCGCGCAGGTCGGTTTCGGAAAAGATCGCGGCCGCATCGACGGCCGCGCGGTAATTGTCGTCCATAAACATCGCAACCTAGCGGTTGAAGCGCTCCACCAGGGCGCGCAGCCCGGCGCACACCTGCTCGAGCTCCGCGCCGCGCACGGCGGCGGCATTGGCGCGGCGCGCGCTCTGCTGGACCGTGCCCGCCACTCCGTTGATCTGCCGCGAGACATCCTCGGCGACACTGGATTGTTCATGCGAGGCCGCGGCCATCTGCTGGCTCATGTCGCTGATGCGTTGCACCGCGTGGCGGATACCCTGCAAGGCCTCCTGGGTCAGGGCGACCTGGGTCACGCCCTGTTGCGCACCCTCGATGCCCTGGCTGGCAATGCTCACCGCCTGCTCGGCGCCACCGCGCAAACTGTCGATGATCGCCTGGATATGCAGGGTGGATTGGCGGGTCTTGTCGGCTAGGGCACGTACTTCATCGGCGACCACCGCAAAACCGCGGCCCTGCTCGCCAGCCCGGGCGGCTTCGATGGCAGCATTGAGCGCCAGCAGGTTGGTCTGCTCGGCGATGGCACGGATCATCCCCGCCGCCTCGGCGATGGCACCGGTCTGACCGGCCAGGTCGTTGACCGCCTGGTTGATCTGCCCGACCGTGCCGGCCAGGCTCTGGATCGCCGCCCCCGTGGCGTCGGCCACCTGGCTGCCCTGCCCGGCCAGCAGGTGCGCGGTCTGCGCCTGCTCGGCGGTGAGTTGCACGTGGCCGGCAACCTCGCCGATCGAGGCCGCCATCTCGGTCATGGCGGTGGCGGTCAGGTCGGTTTCGGCGCGCTGTTCGAGCAACGCCGATTCGGTGCTGCGCGACAGCCGCCCGGCATCCTGGGCGGCGCCGGCCATCTGTGCGGCAAGGTCGCTCAGGCGAGTCAGCGCAGTCTTCAGGCGCGCCTCCTCGCTGATCAGGATCAGCTCCAGCTGCCCGGCGGCACCCGGCAGGTCACTGTAGGTCAAGGCCGCGACAGGGTCGCTGAAGGTGTTGTCCGCCACCTGGACGATACGCCGCAAGTGGCGTCTCATGCGGCTTTGCGCCCACAGGCCGACACCCGCGAACAGCGCCAGGGTCAGGCCTTGGGCAGGCAGCTCGGGCAACAGTTGGTTGCCGGCAATGGCCACGGCGCCCGCCAGCAGCGGCAGCGCCATGGCCCGGCCGAGCAAGGCCAGGCGCCGGGCCGGCGACAGCGCCGCCCTGCCCTCGCGCAACCGGGCATACAACGCTTCGGCACGAGTCACCTGCTCGCGGGTCGGGCGTACGCGCACTGACTCGTAGCCGATCACCTGGCCATTCTCGAGCATCGGCGTGACGTAGGCGTTGACCCAATAGAAGTTGCCGTTGCGGCAGCGGTTCTTGACGATGCCCATCCAGCTGCGGCCGGCCTTGAGGTACTGCCACATCAGCTCGAACACCGCCTCGGGCATGTCCGGATGGCGCACCAGGTTATGCGGGCTGCCGATCAGCTCGTCCTGGCTGAAGCCGCTGATGGCGGCGAACTCGGCGTTGCAATAGGTGATCAGGCTGGCCGTGTCGGTGGCCGAAATGAGCCGCTGGTGCTCGGCAAAGCTTTGCTCGACCGGATTGACCGGCAGGTTCTGACGCACGATGAGACTCCATTCATACACGGCCCGACACGCGGCCTGACAGGAGGCCAGGGGTGTCGGAACCGTTCATCCTGGATCAGTTCCAATGTCCGACAACGCTTGCACACGGGCCGGTGGATGACCGGATCGCCCTGGACGACTACTTGAATGACTGATCAATCAAAGCGGCGAATTCTACGAATTCCATCACATTTTGCAAATAAAGGTGATGAATCATGGCGTTGCGCTATATCGACATATATCGTTAAGTGCTTGATTCTAAATGGGAATTAAGCGATGACGAGAACAGGTCTAGGTCCTGCCCTGCGCCGCTACCGCAAACTGGCAGGCTTCACTCAGGCACAACTGGGCGAGCGAACCGGCTTCGACCCCAAGACCATCAGCCGCTTCGAAACCGGCACCTACACCCCCAGCATCGAGTCGTTGGTGAGCTTTGCCGAGGCGCTGGGGGTCAAGCCAAAAGCGTTTTTCACCGACCCCGATGACGTGGAAGAACAACGCGCCTACCTCTTCGGCGTCATCCATAACGCCCCTCCCAAGGACCTCGGCAAGCTGATCGCCGCCGTTGATCAGGTGCTCGCCAAACCGTGAAATCCCCCCGCGCACCACGCTAGAGCAGACTGCCCGTCAGCGCACCGCAACTGGTCAGACCGGTAAGGCCAAAAACCCTTGCATTGTCGGAAAAATCGGCGTTTTATAGCCCTCGCAGTGAACAAACCGGTAAGACCACAATAATTAAGTCCTGCACTCTTTCGCTCCGTGTGGCTTGGGGGGCAAGGACACCGACCAGAGACTCCTCCCATGCTCAAATGGTGTTCGCGTTCGATTTTCCTCCAGGTGGTACTCGGGCTCGCCCTCGGCGTGATCTGCGGCCTGAGCTTCCCCGACCTGTCCCTGCAACTCAAACCCCTGGGTGACGGCTTCATCAAGCTGATCAAGATGCTCATCGGCCTGATCGTGTTCTGCGTGGTGGTCAGCGGCATTTCCGGCGCCGGCGACCTGAAGAAGGTCGGGCGCATAGGCCTGAAGTCGGTGATCTACTTCGAGGTGCTGACCACCCTGGCGCTGGTCATCGGCCTGGTGTTCGCCTTCTCCACCGGCATCGGCAGCGGCGCCAACATCCACCTCGACCAGTTGTCCAGCGCCGATGCCGGCGCCCTGGCCGACCGTGGCGCGCACATCCACGGCACCACCGCCTTCCTCATGGACCTGATCCCCACTTCGGTGGTGGGCGCCTTCGCCGACAACAACATCCTCCAGGTACTGCTGTTCTCGGTGCTGTTCGGCAGCGCGCTGAACCTGGTCGGTGAGTCGGCCTCGGGCATTTCGCGGCTGATCAACGAGCTCAGCCATGTCATCTTCCGCATCATGGGCATGATCGTGCGCCTGGCCCCCATCGGCGTGTTCGGCGCCATCGCCTTCACCACCAGCAAGTACGGCCTGAGCTCGCTGCAGCACCTGGGCGGCCTGGTGGCGCTGTTCTACCTGACCTGCGCCGGCTTCGTGCTGATCATCCTCGGCACGGTGATGCGCCTGTCCGGGCTCAAGTTGCTGCCGTTCATCAAGTACCTGCGCGAAGAACTGTCCATCGTCCTCGGCACCGCCTCCTCCGACGCCGTGCTGCCGCAGGTGATGCGCAAGCTCGAGCACCTCGGCATCGGCAGCTCCACCGTCGGCCTGGTGATCCCCACCGGCTACTCGTTCAACCTCGATGGCTTCTCGATCTACCTGACCCTGGCCATCGTATTCATCGCCAACGCCACCGGTACGCCGCTGGCCATGACCGACCTGCTGACCATTCTTCTGGTGTCGTTGGTGACTTCCAAGGGCGCCCACGGCATCCCAGGCTCGGCCCTGGTGATTCTCGCCGCCACCCTGACCGCAGTCCCGGCGATCCCGGTGGTCGGCCTGGTGCTGGTGCTGGCCGTGGACTGGTTCATGGGCATCGGCCGGGCACTGACCAACCTGATCGGCAACTGCGTCGCCACCGTGGCCATCGCCCGCTGGGAGAAGGACATCGACCTGGAACGCGCCAATAATGTGCTGGCCAACAAACCCGGTTTCGCCCCGGCCACCCGCAAGCAGGGCCAACCCCATCAACAGGAATTCTAAGCCCAAGGCCGCCGGCGCCCCGCGCCGGCCCGGCAAGGGTAAAGATGCAGCTTCAACCAAGGAGCGAACCGTGATCAGCTCTTCGACCGTAGTCAATTCAGTGGTGGAGAAACTCCGCCAGGCCCTGGCCCGTGGCCAGTGGCGCAGCGGCGACATGCTGCCCGGCCAGCGCGAGCTGGCCGAACAGCTGGGCATCAGCCGGCCCAGCCTCCGCGAGGCGGTGATCGTGCTGGAAACCCTGGGCCTGGTGCGCTCGATGCCGGGCAAGGGTGTGCTGGTGCTCGATGCCGACGCCAGCCAGGCACAAGAGCCGGACACCATCGCCGAGGCCAGCCTGGCCGACGTGCTCGAGCTGCGCTACACCCTCGAGCCCTTCATTGCCGGGCTGGTGGCGCAATCAGCCGGCAGCCAGGATATCGGCCAGTTGCGCCTGACCCTGATGGACATGCGCGAAGCCCTCGATGCCGGCGACAGCGAGGCCGGCATCAATGCCTACATCGCCTTCCACGAGGCGCTGTTCGCGCTGACCACCAATCCGATCTTCCAGAGTGTCGTGCAGCAGACCGGCAACGCCCTCAAGCAGAGTGCCGAGATGCTGCGCAATTCGCCCGAGCACCTGGCCGCGCGCCTCAGCGAAAACGAGGCGGTGGTGCGTGCCATCCGCGAACGCAACAGCGCCAAGGCCAGCCAGCAGATGCGCCAGCACATCCTCGCCGAGGGCCAGCGCATGGGCATCGCCCTGAATATCCCGGACGACCAACCAGGCAACTGAACAAAGAAGGAGAGCGACCATGACCGCCTGCGCCCAAGCCGCCCCCCGCCTGCCTGCCCTGCTCGGTGCCGGCGAGACCCGCCTGTCGGCGGAGCAGATCTACCCCCGGCTGTTCGATGCCATCCTCGAACAGCGCCTGCCACCCGGCAGCGCCCTGCCCGAGCAGGCGCTGGGCAATGCCTTCGGCGTCAGCCGCACCGTAATCCGCCGGGTGCTCGGGCGCCTGTCCGACCAGCAGGTGGTGGTGCAGCGCCCCAGCCATACCGCGCACCTGGCCGCCCCCGACCCTGAACAGGCGCGCCAGGTGCTCAGCGCCCGGCGCCTGGCCGAGACCACGCTGATCGGCCTGGCCACCCAACGCGCCCGCCCGGCGCAGATCCGGCAGTTGCGCCAGCTGGTAGAGCGCGAGCGCCAGCACCATGAACGCGGCGAACGCTGCACGGCAATCCGCCTGGGCGGCGAGTTCCACATGAAGCTGGCGCAGATGGCCGCCAACGCGCCGCTGGCACGCTTTCTCAATGGCCTGGTACCGATGACCTCGCTGATCATCGCCCGCTACGAAGCGCCCTGCTGCGAGCACTGCGCCTGGCAGGAGCATGCGGCGATCATCGATGCGGTGGAGTGCGGTGACAGCACCCGCGCCCTGGCGCTGATGCACGAGCACTTGGACCGCCTGGAGGCCAAACTGGAACTCGATTCCAGGTGAAGCATTACTGACTGCATCGAGTGGGTGGCCATCAGCAGAATGATTGTCAAACCTGACATCCCGTCAGCGCCGACAACAGGAACGACCATGTTGAACCATCCATTCGAATACTACAGGCGTCATGCAATCGGCTTCCCTGCCGCACACATCCCCGCCCCCTCCGCAGCCCAGGCGCCTGGAAACGGTTTGCTCAGCCCACCCGTGCCCTTCGAGGCAATGAAGAGCGATGCATCCTATGTGCTGATGGACGAACACGGGCGCGTACTGTGCGTGCAACAAGATGCCAAATGGAACTGGGCCTACCTGGGCAGCTTCACCGACTATCATGAGCAGGTGCTGTATTTCGCGGTATCGTCCTCCCAGATCGATGGTAAAACCGAGCTGACGGTCGCCAACAGGGACAATTCCTGGCATCTGTTTGCCGACCACGGTCCATGGATCTATGCATCCACTCAATCCTGGCCTCATTACCATCGACTCGAGCTGCGCTTCGCCAACATGGACCCTGACACCTGCCAGTTCACACTGCTAGCTGGCTCGGATCACCAAGCCTTGGGTGCTGAAGGAGGCAGCTGGAACTACTTGCAACTGACTCCGCCGAAGCAAGCGACGCGTTTTACCCTTCACCGTTACTACGTCCTCGGCCACCACCTGGCCGATCTGATCGGCCAGATGTGGGAAAAGGCGCAACTAAACATCACCCACGAGGCCCAGGCACCCTACCAAGGTATCTCCTCTGACCACGCCATGCAGATCCTGCGCGATTCGAAACTGGCCGGTTATGAGTATCGCCAAGGAAGTTTCGACAGCGATGACTTCGCCTTTGTCTACAAGGCCCAGGCTTCGTTGGACGCCTATCGCACTCATGCCCCGATTCCCTATGCGGTCGGCTGGGTCGAAGGCTTCAACGAAACGCAAAAGCGTGGCGCGAACCTCTTCATGGACCTGAACGGTAAACTCAACATAATCGAGCCGGACAATGGAAGCATCAGATGCGCCTCCGACTGGCCTTTCACTGCCAGCAGAGTCCTGATTTAGGTTTTTGACTAGCGTTCGGCAACTTTGTACCAACCCTAGGGTCTGTACGAAATGTGTCTGCGCGAAGGCCAGACAAGGCGAAACGGGGGGAGGAAGCGGAGTGTACTGGAGTACATGAGCATTCCGAGCCCCGTTTCAACGCAGTATGGGCGAGTGCAGATACATTTCGTACAGAGCCTAGCCTTATCGGTTGATCAGACGGCCCAGGCTGAACGACACCGCGTTGACGTCCGCCAGGATCTGCACCTCATCACCCAGCGACCACTCCGCCGCCCGGGCTGCCAGGGCGGCGGGCACTCCCGGCGAGCCGCCAGGGCCGGGTGGCACGTCGTAGGTGGCGTGGGCATCGTGGGGCAACAGCACCTCGAAGCCTCTTCGCAGCGCGGCTCGGGCGGTGGCCGCCAGGCACATCTCCGAGAGCAGGCCGCCCAGGGCCAGGTGGCGGACCCCGAGCTCATCGAGCAAGGTGTGCAATCCGGTGTCGAGGAAGCCATCGTCCTCGGTCTTGAACAGCACGTGCTCGCCCGGCGCCGGCGGGAAATACAACTGCCAGCCGGCACTGTGCGGGGCATCCGGGCTGCCCGGCGCACCGTCGTTCTGCAAGAAGATCACCGCCACCCCGGCCTGGCGGGCGCGGCCGAGCAAGCGGGCGATGCTCTGCTGCAGGGCCAGGTGGCCAGGCACCGCATCGGCGCCCTCCATGAAAGCGCACTGCACATCCACCAGCAGCAAGGCATCGGCCTTGGCAACATTCATCAGCGGCTCTCCTGTTCGCGGACGCAATGCCGAGCATAGCGCAATGCCGTACCCTGTCGCCGATTACCAAAATGCCTTGGAGGGCTTATGAACTTCACTATCGCGCCAGTCGGCGCGCAACACTACGATCGGCTGGCCGATCTGTGGGAAGCCTCGGTGCGGGCGACCCACGACTTCCTGCCCGCAGGCTACATCGAGCGCCTGCGCCCGCTGGTGCGCGAGCAGTACCTGGGTTTTGTGCAACTGCGTGCCTGGGCGGACGACGCAGGCCGCATACACGGGTTTGCCGGGGTGCATGATGGCAAGCTGGAAATGCTTTTCGTCGACCCGGCCTGCCGTGGCCAGGGCATCGGCAAAGCCTTGCTGGCCCATGTGATCGATGAGCTGGGCGTACGAGCAGTCGATGTCAACGAACAGAACCCACAGGCCGTGGGGTTCTACCTCAAGCAGGGCTTTGTCCAGGTCGGGCGCAGCGAGGTGGATGGACAAGGCGATCCATTCCCGTTGCTGCACCTGAAACGGGTGGGCTGACGCGCTCGCCATGGGAGCGCGCTTGCCCCGCGATGAGGCCCTCAAGACAAACCTATACTTCGGTTAATCACCCAGCCTCTGGCCAAGGGGGCAATCCGCGTGAAATCGATCCTCGCGATGGTTCCGCTCTGCCTGCTGCTGGCCCTCGCCGGCTGCGCCGGCAAACGCCCACCCGCCCCGCCCCCGCCGCAGAACCTGCCACCGGCCGTGTGGCAGCGTATCGACCAGGACATCATCGAGGCCTCGGTCGCCGCCGCGGGATCGGCCAACGACTACGCCCGACGCTCCATGCGCGTGTGGAAGGAGCAAGTGCAGCAACGCACCGAGAACGACTTCATACCCTGGTTCACCGGTTACTGGACCCAGCAGTGGCTTACCCTCAAGGTGGCCTGGTACAAGATGAACAGTGGCAATGGCCAGGAACCTGCGGAAAAGCGCCTGGGCCTGTATCTGCAGGAACAGTACCGCGAACGGGTCATCGACCCGGTGGCCGAACAGATCAACCCCGAGGGTATCCGCGACCGCGCCAGCGAGCTGTACCTGCAACTGCTCGGCCAGCAACTGCCGACCATCATCCAGCGCTACAACGCCCCGCCCGAACAGTTCAGCCAGCGCCTCAACCGCATCCCGATCATCGCCCTGGGCCCGCCGGATGCACGCAATGCCTCGCTTTACCAACTGTTGCGGGCCAAGTCGCTGGACCAACAGCTGGCCTGGCAGTCCCTGCGCCAGCACCTACACCAACAGGCCGCCAAGGCCCCCGGGCAGACCGAGGCCGGATTGTCGTCGGTGGCCACCCAGGCCAGCGAGAAACTCGGCGCCACACTGGCGCCACGCGGTGCCGCCAGTGCTATCGCGGCGGCCGTGGGCAAGGCGGCGGGGGCATTGATCTCGGTGGCGGCAACCGGCTACGGCATCATCACCCACGACCGTGAACAGCCACAGATGGTCGAGCAATTGCGGGTGATCCTCAATGTGGCGCTGAACCAGGAATGGCAGGAGCTGATGGAGAATCGCCAGAGCGGCGCCATGGCCGGGGTGTATTACCTGTCGGGGCAGGTGGAGGACAGCTTGCTCGGGAGCCGGTCACAGGAACCGTTGCTGATTCGCCTGCCGCCATGACCCCGCGCAGGTGGCACGTTCAGGCGGTCGCCAGCGCCGAAGTCGGCAGCCCGAAGATGCGGTCGAACGCCCAGTTGTAGACGAAGGTGTAGCACGGCACCAGGATGATGAATGCCAGATCCACCATCAACGCCTCCAGAAGGGTCATGTCCAGCCACCAGGCGATCAGCGGGATCAGGTACACCACCAGGGTCAGCTGGAAGCCGATGGCATGCGCTACCCGCCGCCCGAGGCTGCGACCGCGGGTGGCCTGGCGGCTCTCCCAGCACTCGAACAGACTGTTGTAGATGAGGTTCCAGGCCATGGCGATGGTGGTGATCATCACTGCCAGGGGGCCGGTGTGCGAAGCCTGGGTGTCGGACAGGTAGGCCAGGCCCAGGGTCGACATGCACAGGCCGATCAGTTCATAGAAGGTCACGTAGACCAGTTTGCGTTTGAGTCCTTGCACGGGATTACCTTGTTGCGGATATGACGAAGGCGCGCAGAATGCATCAACAGGCTTGACAGAAAAAGTCGGCAGCTTTCAGATTTACTGAAAGGAGACTGCCATGAACTTTTCCAGCGATACCATCCTGCTGTTTCTCGCCGTGCTCGACCGCGGCTCGTTCTCGGCTGCCGCGCGGGCGCTCGGGCGCGTACCCTCGGCGGTGAGCATGGCCATCGGCAACCTCGAGGCGGAGCTTGGCTACCCGCTGTTCGAGCGTGGGTCGCGGGAGGCACGCCCGACCGCCCAGGCCCAGGCCCTGGAGCCCCATGCCCGGTTGATCGCCGAACAGCTGGGGCTGTTGGAGGTGCATGCGCTGGAGCTGTCGCGAGGGCTGGAAAGCAGCCTGGCCATCGCCGTGGTGCCGGATATCGACCAGCGCCCGTTGCTCGGGGCCATCACCCGCCTGGGCGGGCGCTACCCGCTGCTGGATATCGAACTGCTCGCCGCCCCGCAGGAAGAGGCCCTGCAACTGCTCGACAGTGGCCGGGTACGCCTGTGCCTGGCCTTCGCCGGGCTGCAGGTGGACCCGCGACGCAGCTTCCAGCACATCGCCCTGGAGTCGCTGGTGGCCACCCTGTCGCCACACCACCCCGCGCTGCGCGAAGGTCGCATCCGCAACCTTGAGGACCTGGTCAACCTGCGCCAGATCCTGGTGTGCAGCCGCGACCTGCCGTTGAGCGATCCCCGCTCGCTGATCGGCACCTCGCACTGGCGCACCGACAGCCTGGACTTGGCCCTGCAGATGGTCGAGGCCGGACTGGGCTGGGGCGACCTGCCGCTGGCGCGGGTGGCGCCGCTGCTGGCGGACGGGCGCCTGGTGCGCCTGCAGTTTCAGAACACCCGCAACGAACTGCAACTGCCAGTGAACGCCTTCTGGCTCAAGCAGCAACCCCTCGGCCAGGCGGCCAGGACGTTGGTGAGCCTGTTGGCATCGAAATGATTTGTCACGCTGTCAGGACAATTCGGCCAACTGCTGCGACATTTAGTCTTTCAACATTTTTCAGAATCGGCCGATAGCGTTGCAACAGGCTCCGCCACTCGTGCCACAAGCACGCGGCGCCCTCCTTTCACTGGCTCAAGGTCTCGAAACATGAACCTGAAATTCCGCCACAAGATCCTGCTCAGTGCCTGCGCCGTCGTGGTACTGGCGTTTGCCCTGTTCACCCTCTACAACGACTACCTGCAACGCAACACCATCCGCCAGAACATCGAGTCTTCGGTGCGCCAGGCCGGTGCACAGACCGCCAGCAGCGTGCAGAACTGGATGAGCGGACGCATCCTGGTCCTGGAAAACCTGGCCCAGGACATCGCCCAGCAAGGCGCCGGCAGCAATGTGCCGGGCCTGGTCGACCAGCCGTCGTACACCAGCAACTTCCAGTTCACCTATTTCGGCCAGAACACCGGCCTGTTCACCCAGCGCCCCGATGCCAAGATGCCTGACGGCTACGACCCGCGTCAGCGCCCCTGGTACACCCAGGCCGTGGCCGCCAACCAGACGATGCTGACCCCGCCCTACATGGCCGCAGTGGGTGGCCTGGTGGTGACCATCGCCATGCCGGTCAAGGCCAAGTCCAGCGGCGAGCTGATCGGCGTGGTCGGCGGCGACCTGAGCCTGAACACCCTGGTCGACATCATCAACGCCGTCGACTTCGGCGGCCTTGGCCACGCCTTCCTGGTCGACCGCAATGGCCAGGTGATCGTCAGCCCGGACAAGGACCGGGTGATGAAGAACCTCAAGGACATCTACCCAGGCTCCCCGCTGCGTGTCGAATCCGGCATCCAGGAAGTCAGCCTCGACGGCAAGGACCGCATCATCTCCTTCGCTCCGGTGGACGGCCTGCCGTCGGCGCAGTGGTACATCGGCCTGTCGATCGATAAAGAAAAAGCCTACGCCCCGCTGAGCCAGTTCCGTACCTCGGCCATCATCGCCATGCTCATCGCCGTGGCCGTCATCGCCGGCCTGCTCGGCCTGCTGATCCCGGTACTGATGCGCCCGCTGACCACCATGGGCCGCGCCATGCAGGACATCGCCGAAGGCGAAGGCGACCTGACCCGCCGCCTGACCGTCGAGCAGAAGGACGAGTTCGGCGAGCTGGCCACCTCGTTCAACCGTTTCGTCGAGCGTATCCACGCCTCGATCAGCGAAGTGTCCTCGGCCACCCGCCTGGTGCATGACCTGTCGGAAAAGGTCGTGGTCGCCTCCAATGCCTCGCTCACCGGTTCCGAAGAGCAGAGCATGCGCACCAACAGCGTCGCCGCGGCGATCAACGAGCTGGGCGCCGCCACCCAGGAAATCGCCCGCAACGCCGCCGACGCCTCGCAGCACGCCAGCGGCGCCAGCGAACAGGCCAACGGTGGCCGCCAGGTGGTCGAAGAGGCGATCAGCGCCATGACCGCCCTGTCCGAGCGCATCAGCGAGTCTTGCGAGCAGATCGAGACCCTCAACGCCAGCACCGACGAAATCGGCAAGATCCTCGACGTGATCAAGGGCATCTCCCAGCAGACCAACCTGCTGGCGCTCAACGCCGCCATCGAGGCCGCCCGTGCCGGTGAAGCCGGGCGTGGTTTCGCCGTGGTTGCCGACGAAGTGCGCAACCTGGCCCACCGCACCCAGGAATCGGCCGAAGAGATCCACCGCATGATCACCAGCCTGCAGGTCGGCTCGCGTGAGGCGGTGCACACCATGAACACCAGCCAGGTTTCCAGCGAAGAGACCGTGCAGGTGGCCAACGAGGCCGGTGAGCGCCTGGCCAGTGTCACCCAGCGTATCGGCGAGATCGACGGCATGAACCAATCGGTGGCCACCGCCACCGAAGAGCAGACCGCCGTGGTCGAGAGCCTGAACCTGGACATCACCCAGATCAACGCGCTGAACCAGCAAGGGGTGGAGAACCTCAACGACACCCTGCGCCACTGCGACGCCCTGAGCCAGCAGGCCGGGCGCCTGAAGCAACTGGTGGGCAGCTTCCGCATCTGACCTGCCGCCCGCTCCTGCACGTATTGCAGGAGCGGGCTCCCTCCGCGATCACGCCTTCGATCACATCGGCGAATGCGCAGGCATTCTTCAGCTACTCCTTACTCGCCGACGAACGCCTGCACCTCGATCTCCACATCGACCCCCAATGCCAGCGCCGATGCCACCGTCGAACGCACCGGTAGCGCTGCGCCAAAGAACTCTTTGTAGACCTCGTTGAAGCCGGCGAAATGGCTCATGTCCGACAGCCATACCGTGCATTTCACCACTTGGTCGAAACGCGCCCCACTCACTGCCAGGCTCTCGGCGATACGTTCGCAGGCCGCTCGTGTCTGTGTCTGGATATCACCGCGTACCACTTCACCACTGGAGCTCATCGGCACCTGGCCGGACAGGAACAGGAAGCCCCCGGCCTTCACTGCACGGGAAAAAGGGAACGGCAGGCTGCTGGGAAAACGCTGGATGTCATTGCTCATGGAACGCTCCTTTCATGGTTGGCTGAATCGTGCCTGGGACAGTCGAGCGGGCCTGCTCCTGGTAAACCCACTCTGGTTAACCGTGGATTTTCAGGAGCGTACCGCCACAACGTGGTTATAACCTAATAACGAACAAGTCTATTTGGCTATAAAAAAATCTATATGCTGGCACTCATCCGATCACGGGCAAGCTGGGCGTCGAGTAGCGTATGGATGTAGGTTCTTTCGGTTTCACCCTTGCGGGCCTGATCGTAGGCTTCATCGTCGGCATGACCGGCGTCGGCGGCGGTTCGCTGATGACCCCGATCCTGCTGTGGTTCGGCATCAACCCGGCCACCGCCGTGGGCACCGACCTGCTCTATGCCGCCATCACCAAAGCCAGCGGCGTCTGGGTGCATGGCCGCAACAAGAACATCGACTGGAAGATCACCGGCTGGCTGAGCCTGGGCAGCGTCCCGGCCGCCGCGCTGACCCTGTGGTTCCTCAGCACCCTGCACGCCGACACCTCGGCGCTAAACGCCATCATCAAGCAGGGCCTGGCGGTGGTGCTGATCCTCACCGCCCTGGCGATCCTGTTCAAGTCGCGCCTGCAGGCCTTCGCCAGCAAGCACGCCGGCGACCACTACCACCTCAGCGACCGTACCCTGAACATCCTCACCGTGATCACCGGCGTAGTGTTAGGCGTGATGGTCACCCTCACCTCCATCGGCGCTGGCGCGCTGGGCACCGTGGCGCTGTTCCTGCTCTACCCGTTCCTGGTCACCCGCCGCCTGGTCGGCACCGAGATCGCCCACGCCGTGCCGCTGACCCTGGTGGCCGGCCTGGGTCATGCCGGCATGGGCAACATGGACTGGTCGCTGCTGGGCTACCTGCTGCTGGGCTCGCTGCCGGGGATCTACCTGGGCAGCCACCTGACCGGGCGCATCTCCGACCGCGTGCTGCGACCTTGCCTGGCGACCATGCTGCTATTGATCGGCTACAAGCTGGCGTTCTGAGCCACGCCTGACTGATAGCGGGCGCTACGCGCCCATCGCCGGCAAGCCGGCTCCCACAGGTACTGCGCATGATTTGCAGCCAACGCTGAACTGTGGGAGCCGGCTTGCCGGCGATGCGGCGCGTCAGCGGCGCCTATGGGCACTTGGCTCGCCTCGACCTACTCCTGCACACGCCATAGCACCGGCCAGAACTGCGGTTTCACATACCCGCAGCGATCAAGCCGCGCCACGCGCTCGAGGCGCATGCGCTCACCGTCATAACGCCACTGCTGGATCACCCCGCAACCACGCTCTACCTGGCTTTTGTCAGCGGCAAACAATTGGCCGCTCTGCGCATCGAACGCTACATAGCCACTCAGACGCGGCGCCAGCAACGGCGTCGGCGCCTCGAAGGCCATTTCGCTGATCTGGTAGGGCGCGGCGCGGGACACCCGATACAGGAAATTGGCGCAGAACTCGCCACTGCACCCCACGTTGAGAATGACCAGGACATTGGCAGCGTCCAGCGGGTGCACCTCGTAATGGCTGTTGCTCATACCCGGCACATCGCCTTCGACATTCGCCTGGCGTTTTACCGTTCTGCCGATTTCATGGGCCTGCTCGTCGTTCATGCGCGGCGCTGCGACGAACTGTGGCAGCACCACGGTATCGGGAGCGCCAGGCACATCGGCAGCGGGCGCATCTCCCACTCTCACCAGGGCATCGGCATGCCCGCCCCGGCCCTGCACGGCATCGATGGCCAACAGCGCGCCACTGAGCCCCTGCAAGGACGCGACCAGCTCGCCATCCTCGGTCAATGAACTCAGGCGTGTACCGTTGCGCAATCGACGTATGAGCGCCAGTGCCTCATCGTCCTTCAGCAGCAGGTCGAAGTCGTATTCAAGCTGGATGCGCTGCCAGTTGGCCGACAGTGCCTGCCCATCGAGCAGCACCTGTTCCGCAAATGCCGGACCCACGCGCAGGGTCAGCTCGAGCGCGCCCTGTGGCCCCGCCTCGCGCCTGATGATGGTCTGCAGCCCGGCCATCAGGTCGTCGTCGATGGCCATTACCGCCGTGCAGGCACGGGTGTTGTCGCAGCCAACCGCCCAGTCCTTGATCTGCCGGTACATCGGCACCGCTTCGAGCGGTGCCTGGGCGTTCTCGGCCTGCACGACCGATGGCGTCATGAGCGTCAGCAGCAATGCCGCACGCGGGTGTTTCATCCATTGCATGGCGTTATCCCTGAAGTCCGTTTCATGCGTTCAGCCCTCACTGCGCCAGAGTACCGGCCAACTGTCGGTGCCCACTTCGGCACAGCGGTCCATCCGTGACAGCCTGAGCAAGCGCATACGCATGCCATCGTAGCGCCAGCTTTCCTCCACCCCGCAACTGCCGGGATAGTCGTCCTTGGCATAGCTGTGAAGCTCGCCTTTGCCAGGGTAGAAGTCGATGGCGTCGCGCATCCGGCTGATCACCACCGGGCTCGATGGCGCCTCGAACTCCAGCGGCCCAAGGGTGTAAGGCACTTCACGCGACACCTTGTACAGCGCGTAGAGGCAGTGGAAGTCATTGCAGTTGTAGCTGAGCAATGCCAGCGCATGCTGGTCGTCCAGGGCATGCAGCTCGAGCTTGGGAGCGACATCGTATTCGTTGATCAACTGGTTATCGGCGGCCGCCTTGGCCATCACCACCTGGGTGATGCCCGCCTGCTCCTGCGCGCCAAGGGCCGTAGCTGCCACAAAGGCCGGCACCTGTGGCTTGGCCGGAGTTGGCAACTGCGCATCGGCAACGCTGTCGCCGGGACGTATCAGCGCACTGTAGTGGCCGACCCGGCCCTGCACCGCATCCATCAGCAGCAAGGCGGCGCTCAGCCCCTGCAGCGAACTCACCCGCTCCCCTGGCCGGGTGTCGTCCACCAGGCGCTGGCCATTGCGCAATTGGCGCAACACGGCATAGGCATCGGCGCCCTCCAGTTCCAGGGTGGTCTCGACACCGCGGGTCATGCGCCAGGGGGCGACCAGCAGCTGGCCGTCGAGCATGGGCTCGCCCGACCAGTCGGTGCTCCCCACCAGGGTCAGGTGCAGGTTGCCCCAGGCGCCCGCCTCACGTTGCACCAGCATGCCCACTCGCATCCGCTCCGGGTGATCGGCCAGGACCGCGGTGCAGAAACGCGTGTTGTCGCAACCTACAATCCAGTCCTTGATCTCCCGGTATACCGGTACCGGCTCTGGTTCCGCCGCGGCGGCCAGGCCCGACAGCAACGCCAGCCCCAGGGCCAGCCAGTTCCATGTTGTTGCGCGCATCGTGCTGCATTCCTGTCTTGGCTGTGAAAGCCTCGTTCCAGAGGCGGCGCAATGATTCCACAGTTCAACGGCCAGGTGCGCAAAATCGGCAGTGGTGATTGCGCCGCCTGATCTGGCAGTATCGAATGCCCTAACGCCAGAGCCGCCGTCATGCCCGCTACCGTCAGCCCGTTGCTGCTTGCCCTGCGCGAAGGTACCCGCGCCTGCCACCAAAGGCTGGAAGCGCGGCTGCCTTTCTTCAGCGAGGGCTTCGACCGCGCGGCCTATGCCGACCTGCTCGGGGCCTACCACGGCTTTCATGCCCCACTGGATTTACTGCTGGGCGCCTACCAGAGCGCCGAACGCCACAAGACACCCACCCTGTCACGCGACCTGGGCGCCCTGGCCATCGACATCGAAGCGCTGCCCCGCTGCCACGCCCTGCCTCGCATCGATGACGAAGCCAGTGCGCTTGGGGTGATGTATGTACTGGAAGGCTCCACGCTCGGTGGCCAGGTGCTCAAGCGGGCCATGGCCGAACGCCTGGGTATCGACGCCGACAACGGCGGTGCATTCCTCGACGTCTACGGCGCGCTGACCGGCGCACGCTGGCGCAGCTTCCTCGAGCGGCTGGCTGCCGCTACCCCGGAGCCGACCGCCCAGGCCCGGACGGTAGAAGCCGCTGTAGACACCTTCATCTGCTTCGAACAGTGGCTCGAAGAACGACGGGTACTGGCCTGCTGAACTCCTTCACCGACGGCACTGGTGCAACAGCGACGTTACCAGTGGCGTCATCGCGATGGCCACCGCGCACAAGCCACCGCACAACAGCGCAAAGCCCAGCGCCCGCAACGGGTGCAAGGTATTGAAGAACGCCAGTACCAGCAGCACCAGCACCAGCGCCAGCCAGTAGCGAACTGCCGCCCTTGGAATGGCCACCATCAGCAGGTTGAAGAGCACGAAGGCGTAGAACACCAACATCGTCGCCAAGCCGACGCTGACACCTCGCGCCATCGGCGGGCCGACATGCTGCCGGTACAGATCGAAGCCCAGGCTCAAGATAAAGGGAAAAGCCACACACACCAGTGCGTGCAGCAGGAAGCGGGAAAGCAACGGCAACATTCGTCCTTGATCCTGGTGTCGGCCAAGGGTTGTGTATGGCCGTAAATGAAGGAGACGAATTTAAGGGGGCAGACATTCTGGCACAAGCCTGGGAGAACCGGGCCGCACCTGCGGCCCTTCTACCAGAGCGCTAGTCTGGCTCATCGTAAGTGACCCGGCCCAATGACCAGGGCTCTACGATTTCACTCACAATGTTGCGCAGCAATGACCCCCATCCTTTCCGATTGTGTGCACCGGGCCCCATCAGCCTCAGCATCAAGTACTCGTCCAGATACTCGTCATAGGCATAAATAAGCCAATAGTCGCTTTCGGGATCATCGACGCGATGTGTTCGACGAAATGGCTCGTCGATTGACGCCCAACGCAACATAACCGGTTGCGACATGGCCAGATGGATATGGTAAAGCTGGAATTTATCCTCGAGTGGTGCGTCCCTACCAAACGTCTTTGGCTGAATTCCACCGACTTTGTAGGCATGGAAATCGACATAGAGATCGTACCAATCTTCAAATCCCAGCTTGAACAGCTCAGAGACTTTGACAGACGGCACGGCCCCTCACTTGGTTACAGGCAGCTTTCCATGCTTTTCGACATAATCAAGCAGTGCCTCGCTTGAACGGGCACCTTGGCGAAGGACCTCTTCGTCACTTTTGCCACTTCGCTTTTGCTTGGGAACAAAGGTATTGTCCTGCTTTGCTGGCGCGTATCGAGCCATGACTACCTCCAGTACGCTGATGAATTGATGCTACGTGCTCCGGCCGTCGGCCTCAAATGTCTTGCGACTATCGGAGGCCCCTGCACTCGCCACAACCGAAAGCGTAGTTCGCCACTCCAGCCACTGGCCGTGGGATTTGCAACAGATCCTTTCATCACGCCCTGCACCATACTGTCGAACACCACCCTTCTGCGAGCCCCGACATGAACGTCATTGCCTGTGATCTGCACCACCTGGACACCGCCGCGGACCTCTTCAACCAGTACCGGATGTTCTACCAGGAGGCGGATGACCTCCCCGCTTCCCGTGCATTCCTCAAGGCCAACCTCGAAACCGGCAACTCGCGGATCTACCTGCTGCTGGACGACGAGGGTCAGGCCATCGCCTTTGCCCAGCTGTACCCGGCCACCTGCTCGCTGGCGATGAAGCGCTTCTACTGGCTGTATGACCTGTTCGTCGTCCCCCACGCCCGCAGGGGCGGTCATGCCCGTTACCTGATGCAGCAACTGATCGGGATCTTCCAGGCCGAGGGCGCGCAGCGGTTGAGCCTGGACACCGCCAGGAGCAACCTTGCCGCCCAGGCGCTGTATGAATCGCTGGGGTATGAGGCCGAGCAGGAATTCGTGACCTATCACAAGGTGCTTGATTGCTGAGGCTTGCCTGGGTGTTCGAAGGGAGACTGGCAGAGTCTTTGAGACCGAGCGCCGCCCGCGCGGCGCATCGCGGATGAATCCGCTCCTACATTTGCTGCAACGTACCGAACCTGTGAGGCCATGGTTGCCAGCCTTGGCGCAAGGCTTGAGACAGGTGGGGCGGCAGCAATGCCCACCGAAAAATCGCGTCGAGCAACAAGGCTAACAACCATGGCCTATCAGGCATGGCCACGTTGCAACCAATGTAGGAGCGGATTCATCCGCGATGCGCCGCGCGGGCGGCGCTCGGTCTGATAGGCGCTGCAAGGATTGCGGCGGGCACCTGGCGCCCCTCATACGGTCAACAATCTTGGCGCCGAAAACTCCTGAGCGAGCCGATCAACCCCGCTCTATCCCATCAAGCACCGCCGACGCCAGCGCAAGCCCCTTCTCCAGCGAGTTCTCCGTCGCCACCAGCAGGCTGCGCAGTGGTTCGCTGGCTTTTTCCAGGGCCATGGCATTGGTTTCGTAGGCCGCCTGCAACGCCGCTACCGCGCATACGAGTGCATCCTCGCCATCAATCCCCGCATGCACCGAGAACATCGGTGGATGAGCGTCGTGGCAAGTGCCGAAATGGGCGTGGGCCGTGGTCGGCCGGGAGGTTCGAGTGGTGGTATCGAGGGTCATGGGCGAACCTCCCGGGGCAAGGCGCGGGGTGGATCGGGCACGATTTTCAGCATGGTTCAGCACTCCTGTACCGTCATGGGAAAACTGCCTGAATTCGCTTGCACTCGAATAGGTGGCAGCCATACGCAGGTGTGCAAGACCGAGGGTACAGGAACTCGGCAGGCCCGAGGACCTCCCACGCATAGCCGCCATTGAAGGACCCGAACCGCAGACTGCCGGCAAGGCTCAAAAGCGCTTTCACGTTGTACCTGAACGGGCTTGCACACCCTGTCGCTGAATTGGCAACGACAGGGCGAGACTAAGGAATGCGGCTGGCCAGAACAACAGCTGAAAGGGCGCAAAAGCATGCTTGGGAAACGTCCTACATGAAATAGGGAAAGTCTTAGTAATCCGCTTGCAATAACAGTTCTCACCTCATCGCGGGGCAAGCCCGCTCCCACGCCCCAACTGCTCTTTGCCCCGAAAGTCAGGACAATTTCTGAATTTCCTGTACACGAAATATCTACTAAAGATTTATATTCCGCCCGCCGAAACAGAAAAGGTAGCAAGTGGCCACCACCCTAACGAAGCGGCCATGTACACTCTTCACACTCACGGATGGGCGTCACGATGAAAATAAAAAACAAACTGATCCTGGCCTTCGTACTGGTGGCCTTCATCCCGGTCTCCCTGGTTGGCGGGATTTCGGTGCTGAACATCCGCAGCGAGGCGGTCGATCAGTTCCTCGACGGCAGCACCCGGGAAATTCGCCAGATCGACGGCAACATGCGCCAGTTCTTTGATGGCACGCTGCAGAACGTCGATCAGATGGCCAAGGATCCTGTATACACCTCGGTCACCTCGCTCAAGGACTACACCGGCGCCGATGCCGCCAGCCAGCCGATGCCCGAGGCTGCGCTACGGGTCATCGATGCCTTCGCCCGCTACGGCACCACTCACCCGGCAGCGGCGATCCTTTCAATCGGCCTGGAAGACGGCAGCTACGCCAAATGGCCGGATGACCCACAACTGGCCAAGTACGACCCGCGCACCCGCCCCTGGTACAAGGCCGCCATGGCCAGCCCGGACAAGACGGTGCGCACCGCCGCGTACTACTACGACAAGGACGACGTGGCCCTGGTCGGCACCGCCCGCGCGCTGCTCGACGCGGCCGGCAAGGCCAAGGGCGTGTTCGTGGTCAGCGTGTCGCTGAAGAACCTCACCGAGCTGGTCAAGAGCATCAAGCTGGGCGACAGCGGCTACGTGATGCTGATCGAGGACGGCACCGTGCTGGTCGACCCGCGCAACGCCGGGCACAGCTTCAAGCAGCTCAAGGACCTCGGCGCGCCGTACGCGGCGTTGGCCGCCACCGAGCAAGGCGCCACCGAGGTGGTGATCGATGGCGTGCGCTACATGGCCAATGTGTGGACCTCCCCAGGCCTGGGCTGGCGCTTCGTCGGGCTGATCGAGTACGACGAGGTCATGGCCGCGGCCACACGCATGACCTATGTCACGGCGGTGATCGTGGTGCTGCTGGCGCTGATCTTCGCCGGGGTGACGGCAGCGTTCTCGCGGGTGATCGTCAAGCCCATCGGCCAGGTGAGCACCGGCCTGCAGTCGATCGCCGAGGGTGAAGGCGACCTGCGCCGCGACCTGCAGGTCCAGGGCAAGGATGAAACCGCCGAGCTGGCCGGCTGGTTCAACAAGTTCCTCGCCGCCATCCGCCAGCTGATCCAGCGCATCGGCGCGGCCTCGACCAACCTGCACGAAGCCTCGCGCAGCAACAGCGAGATGGCCGGTAACATGAATGAGGCCGCCGGGCGCCAGCGCGAGGCGGTGGAGCTGGTGTCCACTGCATTCAACGAGATGGTCGCCACTGCCAACGAAGTGGCGCGTTCGTGCAGCAGCGCCGCAGATGCCGCCGAACAGGGTCACCGCCGCGTGGCCGAGGGCAAGCAGCAGATCGAAGCGACCACCGACAACGTCAATCGCCTGGGTCGACGCCTGAGCGAGTCGTCCCAGGCCATGGTCGAACTGGAAGAAGGCAGCCGCAGCATCAACCAGATCCTCGGCACCATCCGCGCCATCGCCGAGCAGACCAACCTGCTGGCGCTCAACGCCGCCATCGAGGCTGCACGGGCCGGCGACCAGGGCCGTGGTTTTGCCGTGGTGGCCGACGAGGTACGGGCGCTGGCCAAACGCACCGCCGACTCCACCGGCGAGATCGACCAGTTGCTCAATACCCTCGGCGGCAAGACCCATGAAGTTTCGCAGAAGATGGAAAGCTGCCTGGACTTGTCGCGGGCCAGCGTGTCATCGATCGAGAATGCCCGCGACAGCTTCGAAGGCATCCAGCTCTCGGTGAACGAGATCCGCGACCAGAACCTGCAGATTTCAGCGGCCGCCGAGGAGCAGCACAGCGTGGCCGAGGAAATCAACCGGCATATCCAGCAGATCTACGACGAGGCACGACTGGTAGAGGGGCTGGCCAGCTCTGCACAAACCGACTCTGGCAGGCTGGCACAGCTGTCGGATGAGCTGAACGGGTTGGTGGGGCGCTTCAAGTCGTAAGGCATCCAAAGCTGGGGCCGCCAGGCGGCCCTTTTGCCGCGGTTCGTCGCCACGACAAGTCGGTTCTCCACAGGGGATGCTGCACCGCGATGGCGTCAACCCGCCCTGGGCAGATCGGCCAACACGCCTTCGATCTCCCCTAGCACCGCCGGATCATCCAGCGTCGATGGCGCCGTGTAGTCCTGGCCATCGGCGATCTTGCGCAGCACCGCCCGCAGGATCTTGCCAGAGCGGGTCTTGGGCAGGCGCTTGACCAGGCGCACGCGGTTGAAGCAGGCCAGTGCGCCGATCTGTTCGCGCACATCCGCCACCAATTCGCCCTGCAGTTGCGCCTCGCCAATGCCCTGCCCGTCCTTGAGCACCACCAGCGCCAATGGCACCTGGCCCTTGATCTCGTCGTGCACACCAATCACCGCGCACTCGGCCACCGCCGGATGACGCGCCACCAGGTCCTCCATTTCCCCGGTCGACAAGCGATGCCCCGAGACATTGATCACGTCATCGGTGCGCCCCATGATGTAGACGAAGCCGTCTTCATCCAGGTAGCCGCCGTCGCCGGTGTGGTAGTAACCGGGGTAGCTCTGCAGGTAGGCCTGCAGGTAACGTTGGTGATCGCCCCAGAGCGTCTGGCTGCAACCCGGTGGCAACGGCAGGGCGATCACGATGGCGCCCTGCTGATTGGGCCCCAACGGCTTGCCTTCGTCATCCAGCACCTGAACGTGGTACCCCGGCACCGCCCGGTTGCTCGAGCCCGGCCGCGCCGCGCTGCCTTCGAGCCCGACACAGGGCGCGGTCACCGGCCAGCCGGTCTCGGTCTGCCACCAATGGTCGTGCACCGGCTTGCCGCTGACCCGCTCGAGCCATTCATGGGTACTGGAGTCGAGTTTCTCCCCGGCCAGGAACAGCTGGCGCAACGAATCGAGATTGTGGCGGCGGATCAGCGCGCCTTCCGGGTCTTCCTTGCGGATGGCGCGCATGGCGGTGGGCGCGCAGAACAAGCCATTGACCTGGTATTGTTCCACCACCCGCCAGTAGGCCGAGGCGTCCGGCGTGCGGATCGGCTTGCCCTCGTAGAACACCGTGGTGCACCCGTTCATCAGTGGCCCGTACACGATCAGCGAATGGCCCACCACCCAGCCGACGTCAGAGATCCCCCACCACACGTCTCCTGCTCGCATGCCGTATACATGACGCATGGCATAACACAACGCCACTGCGTTGCCGCCGTTTTCGCGGACGATACCCTTGGGTTTGCCGGTGGTGCCGGAGGTGTACATGATGTACAGCGGATCGCCGGCGTCCAGTTCAACGGGGGCGACCGGCGCGGCCCCGAGCAAGGCCTGCTGCCAGTCCAGATCACGCCCGGGCTGCAGTTCGGCGCTCGCCTGCGGGCGCTGCAACACCAGCACATGCCGCGGTTGGTGGCGAGCCAGCTGCAGGGCGCGATCGACCAGCGGCTTGTACTCGATCACACGGTCGAACTCCAGGCCGCAGGAAGCCGTCAGCAGCAGGGCCGGCCGTGCATCGTCGATGCGCAGGGCCAGCTCGTTCGCGGCGAAGCCGCCGAACACTACGGAATGCACCGCACCAATGCGGGCGCAGGCGAGCATGGCCATGGCGGCCTGGGGCACCATCGGCATGTAGATGATCACGCCGTCACCCTTGCGCACACCCAACGAACGCAACAGACCCGCCAAGCGGGCTACTTCATCACGCAGCTGGTGATAGGTGAACGTCTGTTGCACGCCAGTCACTGGCGAGTCGTAGATCAGCGCCCGTTGTTCACCGAGCCCCTGCTCGATCTGATGGTCAAGGGCCAGGTAGCAACTGTTGAGGCGGCCATCGGCGAACCAACGGTGGGTACCATCGGCGTTCTGCTGCAAGGTGACGGTCGGCTTGCGCTGCCAGGCGAGCTGTTCGGCCTGGGCCTGCCAGAAGCTGGCGGGTTCGGAAATGGAATGGGCGTAGCTGTGCTGATAGGTCATTGGTTCGCAACCCGGTACTTGTTGTTATAGAAGGGCGAATCTTGAGTATGGACCCGGGCCGGCCAGCCGCCATCGGACTTAAGTCGCAACCCATATGCACATTTGCCGCACCCAAGCGCCTACAATGGCCGGTCACGTTTAGCGAACAATCCCATGCATACCCTCGAAGACCTCCGCGCCGGTCGCCTGCACGGCATCACGCGACTGAATCTCTGCCAGAACCTCACCCATTTTCCCCAGGAGATCTT
Source organism: Pseudomonas sp. CCOS 191 (assembly GCF_001007005.1). Taxonomy (NCBI): domain Bacteria; kingdom Pseudomonadati; phylum Pseudomonadota; class Gammaproteobacteria; order Pseudomonadales; family Pseudomonadaceae; genus Pseudomonas; species Pseudomonas sp. CCOS 191. Next base: position 1,952,854 of record NZ_LN847264.1, on the reverse strand, counting down.
CGCACTTGGCGACAGCCTCGAAGTGCTCGATCTGAGCGGCAACAGGCTGAGCGAACTGCCCGAGGACCTGCACCGCCTGAACCGGCTCAAGGTGCTGTTCTGCTCCAACAATCAGTTCACCCACCTGCCCCACGCCATCGGCAGCTGCAAGACCCTGGAAACCGTAGGTTTCAGAAGTAACCGCATCAGCCGGGTCGATGCCCAGGCCTTGCCACACTCGCTACGCTCACTGGTGCTCACCGACAACGTGTTGGAGCAATTGCCCGAGGCACTGGGGGACTGCGCACACCTGCAAAAGCTCATGCTTGCCGGCAATCGCCTCACCGACCTGCCCGCCAGCCTGGCGCGCTGCCACCGCCTGGAACTGCTGCGCATCGCCAGCAACCGCCTGGGCGCCCTACCCGACTGGTTGCTGCTCATGCCACGTCTGGCCTGGCTGGCCTATGCGGACAATCCAATGCCCCATGGCTTTGTCGCACCGGCCACGGATGGCCATTGCCCTGCCCTTCACTGGCAGGATATCCAGCTAGAAGAAGAGCTTGGCCGTGGCGCCTCAGGGGTGATTCACCGCGCCCACTGGCATGGTCAGGAAGCGCCGGTTGCGGTCAAGCTGTACAAGGGTGCAATCACCAGCGACGGTTCGCCGTTGGCGGAGATGAGCGCCTGTATCGCCGCCGGCCACCATCCACAGCTGGTACGCCTGGCTGGGCGCATTGACGATCATCCAGATCAGTTGCCCGCCTTGGTGATGCAACTGATCGACGCGCATTGGTTGAACCTGGCCGGCCCGCCTAGCCTCGACAGTTGCACCCGCGACCGCTACCCGGCGGACCGGCAGTTGACCAAGTCGGCCCTGCATCGCCTTGTCAGAGGTATTGCCTCGGTCTGTGCTCACCTGCATGGATGTGGCTTGAGCCATGGTGATCTGTACGCCCACAACATCCTGTTCGACGAAGATGGCCAGTGCCTGCTGGGCGACTTCGGCGCCGCCTCGTTCCACCCTCAGGAGCAAAGTCTTGCGGCATCGGCCCTCGAGCGACTGGAAGCGAGGGCATTTGGCATTCTTGTGGAGGAATTGCTGGCGTGCTGCGACGAGCAGGACACAACACTGAAGCAACTGGCTGAACGCTGCCAGCAGGCCGACGTATTGGCCCGTCCTGCCTTCAATGAGTTGGTGGCGCTGCTTGGAGATCGTCACTGACAAGGCGATGAAGCCTGGCCTGAATATTCGTGGGAGCGGCGTTCCAACAAGCCCGCTCCCACAACGGAGGAGGTTGACTTGCCAAACGCGCAAAAGACAAAACCCCTACCTGCTCGCGCAGATAGGGGTTTTGCGAAATGAATCTTGACGATGACCTACTCTCACATGGGGAAACCCCACACTACCATCGGCGATGCATCGTTTCACTACTGAGTTCGGGATGGGATCAGGTGGTTCCAATGCTCTATGGTCGTCAAGAAATTCGGTTGCCAGTACGTCTTTGCAGACATGCCAGCCAATTCGGATATGTGATCTTTGTGGTTCGTCGCGAACTTTCGGTTCGTTTCGTCTTCACCACCGCAATCTGCGTTAGCAAATTGCTTGGGTGTTATATGGTCAAGCCTCACGGGCAATTAGTATTGGTTAGCTCAACGCCTCACAGCGCTTACACACCCAACCTATCAACGTCGTAGTCTTCGACGGCCCTTCAGGGAGCTCAAGGCTCCAGTGAGATCTCATCTTGAGGCAAGTTTCCCGCTTAGATGCTTTCAGCGGTTATCTCTTCCGAACATAGCTACCCGGCAATGCCACTGGCGTGACAACCGGAACACCAGAGGTTCGTCCACTCCGGTCCTCTCGTACTAGGAGCAGCCCCTCTCAAATCTCAAACGTCCACGGCAGATAGGGACCGAACTGTCTCACGACGTTCTAAACCCAGCTCGCGTACCACTTTAAATGGCGAACAGCCATACCCTTGGGACCGGCTTCAGCCCCAGGATGTGATGAGCCGACATCGAGGTGCCAAACACCGCCGTCGATATGAACTCTTGGGCGGTATCAGCCTGTTATCCCCGGAGTACCTTTTATCCGTTGAGCGATGGCCCTTCCATACAGAACCACCGGATCACTAAGACCTACTTTCGTACCTGCTCGACGTGTGTGTCTCGCAGTCAAGCGCGCTTTTGCCTTTATACTCTACGACCGATTTCCGACCGGTCTGAGCGCACCTTCGTACTCCTCCGTTACTCTTTGGGAGGAGACCGCCCCAGTCAAACTACCCACCATACACTGTCCTCGATCCGGATAACGGACCTGAGTTAGAACCTCAAGGTTGCCAGGGTGGTATTTCAAGGATGGCTCCATGAGAACTGGCGTCCCCACTTCAAAGCCTCCCACCTATCCTACACAAGCAAGCTCAAAGTCCAGTGCAAAGCTATAGTAAAGGTTCACGGGGTCTTTCCGTCTAGCCGCGGATACACTGCATCTTCACAGCGATTTCAATTTCACTGAGTCTCGGGTGGAGACAGCGCCGCCATCGTTACGCCATTCGTGCAGGTCGGAACTTACCCGACAAGGAATTTCGCTACCTTAGGACCGTTATAGTTACGGCCGCCGTTTACCGGGGCTTCGATCAAGAGCTTCGCTTGCGCTAACCCCATCAATTAACCTTCCGGCACCGGGCAGGCGTCACACCCTATACGTCCACTTTCGTGTTTGCAGAGTGCTGTGTTTTTAATAAACAGTCGCAGCGGCCTGGTATCTTCGACCGGCGTGGGCTTACGCAGCAAGTGCTTCACCCTCACCGGCGCACCTTCTCCCGAAGTTACGGTGCCATTTTGCCTAGTTCCTTCACCCGAGTTCTCTCAAGCGCCT
>NZ_LN847264.1:1405000-1945000 GCF_001007005.1 Pseudomonas sp. CCOS 191 | reverse complement strand
CTGGCAGTCGCCGGGCTGTTACTGCTCATCCCCGTAGGCCAGACCGGCGCCAGCCTCGACCCGATCGGCGCCGCCTACGCCCTGGGCGCCGGTGTGTGCTGGGCGCTGTATATCCTCTACGGGCAGAAAGCCGGTGCCGAGAATGGCATCCAGACTGCCGCCCTCGGCGTAGTGATCGCTGCGCTGTTCGTCGCCCCCATCGGTATCGCACATGCCGGCGCCGCATTGCTCACCCCTGCCCTGCTGCCGGTGGCCCTGGGCGTGGCGATCTTGTCTACAGCGCTACCCTATAGCCTGGAAATGGTCGCCCTGACCCGCATGCCCGCACGCACCTTCGGCACACTGATGAGCATCGAACCGGCCTTTGGCGCATTGTCCGGGCTGCTGTTCCTGGGCGAGCAGCTCACACTCTGGCAGTGGCTGGCCATTCTCGCCATCATCACCGCCTCGGTGGGCGCTACCCTTTCCATGAAACGGGAAGCGGCGCCACCCGTGGCTGCCGACTGATTTGAGAAATATTTTCATTTAGGCATCCAGCAGCCTTGTACCGCCCGGCGTGGCTGATTAAGCTGTCACCAGATCATAATCTTGACGCTATCTACTGAGCGACACATGGACGCCAGAGACCATCAGGGAAGAGGCAAAGCGCAAACGTCAGGTCCGTTAATGTAGTCGGGCCGTATAAGGACAGGAATGAAACGTATTTTGCTCATCCTGGGCATCCTGGCCATCGCTGGATGTGCCGCGACAGCCAATACCGAGGTGAAACGAGGGAAGAAAGGCCTGCATATCAATTGCTCGGGACTCTCCTCGTCGTGGGAGAAGTGCTACAGCAAGGCCGCCAGCTCCTGTAGCAGCAAGGGTTACAAGGTCATCGCCCGCTCCGGTGACACCGACGAAGAGCCTGGCGATTACGTGTTCGGCATAAACCCTGCCGGCTACACCAGCCGCAGCATGATCGTGATTTGCAAGTAACAGATGCATGAAGGGCAGCCAATGGCTGCCCTTTTCACTTTCAGAGAGGTGCGGTCCGCCGCTCCAGCCACGCCAGCGCTTCACCTTCCAGCAAAGGGGCAAGCCGCTCCCGCACTGTCTGATGATAGCCATTCAACCAGGCGATATCCTCGCTGCCCAGCGCCTCGACCAACAGGCAGCGCGTGTCGATCGGGCACAGGGTCAAGGTCTCGAACGCCAGGAACTCGCCAAACTCGCTGGTACCGACCTCGCGATTGACCACCAGGTTCTCGATACGCACCCCCCACTGCCCCGGCCGGTAGGTCCCAGGCTCGATCGAGCTGATCATCCCCGGCTGCATGGCTGTCTGCGGCGTGGCGGCCGCCTGGTAGGCGATCACCTGCGGGCCTTCGTGCACGTTCATGAAGTAGCCGACACCGTGGCCGGTGCCATGCCCGTAATCGACCTGGTCGGCCCAGATCGGCGCGCGGGCGATGGCATCGAGCAGCGGCGAGAGGATCCCACGCGGGAACCTGGCCCTGGACAGCGCGATCATGCCCTTGAGCACCCGCGAGCAATCCGCCTTCTGTTCGCGGCTCGGCTCACCGATCGGCACCATCCGCGTGATATCGGTTGTCCCGCCCAGGTACTGGCCACCCGAATCGATCAACAGCAAGCCATTGCCCTCGATCACGGCATGTGACTGCTCGGTGGCGCGATAGTGCGGCATGGCGCCATTGCCGTTATAGGCCGCGATGGTGGAAAAACTCAGCGACACGAAACCCGGACGGCGGGCACGGGCCGCACTGAGCTGATCGTCGATGGTCAGCTCGGTAATGCGTTGCGTCCCCAGGTTCGTTTCAAGCCAGGCGAAGAACTCGCACAGCGCCGCGCCGTCCTGCTCCATGGCCTGGCGGATATGGGCGAGATCCCCTTCACCCTTGCGCGACTTGCTCAAGGTCGTCGGATTGATGCCCTCGACCAGCCGCACCTGCTCATGCAGGTTATCCAGCAGCCCACGGGTGACCCGTGCCGGATCCACCAGCAGGCTGGCCGTGGCCGGAATTGCCGCCAGCGCGTCGCCGACCGCTACGTAGTCACGAACCTCGATACCATCGGCCGCCAATACCTGGCGCAGGTGCGTATCGACCTTGTCGCGTCCGACGAACAGGTACGCCTTGTCCTGGCTGACCAACGCGAAAGAGACGAACACGGGATTGTAGGAAACGTCACTGCCACGCAGGTTGAACAGCCAGGCGATATCGTCGAGCGTGGCAATGAAATGCCAGTCGGCGCCTTTTTCCTGCAGGGTGCCCCGCAGCTCGGCAAGCTTTTGCGCACGATTGACGGTCGCATGGGGCGGCAGGTGCTGGTAGACCGGATTGCCCGGCAGCGATGGCCGGTCGCTCCAGACCTCGGTCAGCAGATCGATATCCGTACGCAGCCTTGCGCCCCGCGCCTGCAGACGCTCGCTCAATTGGCGCGCAGCGGCCACTGCCATGACCGCACCATCCACCGCCACGGTACCGTCGACCTCCGCACCCAACCACTCCAACGCGCCTGGCTGCCCGGGTCGCAGCTTCATCAGTTCGATGCCACTGCCGGCCAGCTCCTTGTTCGCCTGCTCCCAATAGCGACTGTCAGCCCAGAGCCCAGCGAAATCCGCCGTGACCACCAGCGTGCCCACCGACCCCTCGAAACCGGACAACCATTGCCGCCCCTGCCAATAGCCAGGCAGGTACTCGGACAGATGCGGGTCGGCCGAGGGCACCAGCAGGGCAGCAACGCCCTCCCGGGCCATGGCCTCGCGCACGCGGGCAAGGCGCGCCGGTACGGATTCGTGAAGCGGGGACTGACTGTTCATGCGCACTCCTGCGGATAGGTGTCGACGGGTCCAGGCCGTCGATAATGAAACAGCTGACGGGCGCCCGCAATCACCACGACCGTAACAAGGCATGCATTGCCCCAAGTGCCCTGCCGACCGTCGATCCTTCCTCCTGAACTAAACAGCCTGCGCGCCTTCACACCCCTTACACCCCCTGCGAACGCGAGGTTGGCCATGCCCCACTCCCGCGAACCGAAAAGCGCTGTCGTACTGCTCGATACCCGCGAGCACACACCCGAACACGAGCGGGCGACCCAACTGAGGATCGCCGAGTACCTGGCACGCCTATTGGGCATCGAGCGCGTCGAGCCAACGCCTCTACCCGACGCCGAAGCATGTTGTTACTACGTGCCGAGCGAAACCCTGGTCGATCCGGCGCGTCAGGCGATGCTCGGCATCCAGGACGAGAACGACCTTTTTGGCGGAGCCGTCAGTCATCCGCACCTCGCTACCAAGGCCATCTCCCACCCAGTGCCTGCCGACGCCAGCTTCCCGCCCGGCTGGACCGATGCGTTTGCACAGCAAGCCTGCGATGCCTTGCTCCGTGGTTATACGGTATTTTCCAAAGGCGACGCCCGCCGGGCGGCCGAGCTGCTGCTGCGCGAGGGGCCGGTACGCATCAAGCCGGTGCTGGCGTGCGCCGGTCGGGGCCAGCAGGTCATCACCGACGCCCAGGCCCTGGAACCGTTGCTGGAGGGCATGGACGAACAGACGTTGGCACTGTGGGGCCTGGTCCTGGAAGAAGACCTCGACAACGTCGAGACCTTCAGCGTCGGCCAGGTCCGCGTGGCAGGGCTGACCCTCAGCTACCACGGCATCCAGCACCTGACTCGCGACCACGCTGGCACCGAGGTATACGGCGGCTCCGATCTGGTCCTCGTGCGTGGCGACTACCAGAAATTGCTGCAATTGCCGCTTGCGGATCACCTGCGCCTGGCCATCACCCAGGCCATGGCCTACGAACAGGCCGCCGAACGTTACTTCCCCGGATTTATCGCTTCACGCCGTAACTATGACATCGCCCGCGGTCGCGACAGCCACGGCCATCTGCGCAGTGGCGTGCTCGAACAATCCTGGCGCCTGGGTGGCGCCAGTCCGGCCGAGGTCCTTGCATTGACGGCCTTCGCCGAGGATCCGGCGCTGCAGCGGCTATGCGCATCGACCCACGAGGTGTTCGGCCGGGCGCGACTGCCCGCCGACGCCACACTGTTCTATCAGGGGCACGACAGTGAACTCGGACAACTTACCAAATATGCACGGATACGCGACCATGACCATCGAGAGTGAAACCGTGGAACTGCACGTCGAAGGGGAAAGCATCGCCGGCACCCTGGTCAGCCCCGGCAGCCGCATGCCAGCGATTCTTTTCGTCCATGGCTGGGGCGGCAGCCAGCAGCGCGACCTGGCCCGCGCCCGGCAGATCACCGGGTTGGGCTGCGTATGCATGACCTTCGACCTGCGCGGTCACGAAAAGACCGAGAGCCAGCGCCTGACCGTCACCCGCGAACAGAACCTGGCCGACCTGCTCGCCGCCTACGACCGGCTGGCGAGCCACCCGTCAGTCGATCCCGGCGCCATTGCCGTGATCGGCAGCAGCTACGGCGGTTACCTGGCCACTCTGCTCACCCCGCACCGCCCCGTGAAGTGGCTGGCGTTGAGGGTACCGGCCCTGTACTGGGACGATGAATGGGACGCGCCCAAGCAGGCCCTGGATCGCCAGCGCCTGAACGCCTACCGCCTGCGCACCCTCGGCCCGGCCGACAACCGCGCCCTGGCGGCCTGCGCCGAGTTTGCCGGCGATGTGCTGCTGGTGGAGTCCGAACAGGATGACTACGTCCCCCACAGCACGCTGATGAGCTACCGCTCGGCGTTCGTCAGCGCCCACTCGATGACTCATCGCCTGGTCGACGGCGCCGACCATGCGTTGTCCAGTGAGGAAAGCCAGAAGGCCTACAGCGCGGTTCTCACGGCCTGGATCAGCGAGATGGTCATCGGTGCCCGCCTCGACCGCTACCCGCACTACGCGCCCTGGTACGCCTGAGTACTGCCCAGCTGGCAGTGCAGGCCACCATCGGTGCCGCGCACCAGGCTGCGCAAGGTCTGGTAGGCAGCGAAGTTCACCCCGCGCGCCTGGTGTTCGCCCAGCAGGTCGAGGAACGGTTCCTCGATGAAGCTTCCCGCTGCCGCCGCCCAGGCCTGGCGTGATTGCCAGCGCAGGAGCTGAAGCACCCGGCGACCGTCGTCACTGACCTGGATGCTGACGCTCAGCAAGCCGTCGCAGCGTTGCGCCAGATGTTCGCTGCGTACCACCAGCGCCTCGGCCAGGGCATCCTGGCGCAGTGGTGGCACGTCGTACTCGATCATCTGGGTGAACCACAGGGAATGGGTATTGGCCGCCATGTTGCTTCTCCTCGTTTGGGCTCTTGCAGCAGATGGTCGTGGAGGGTAAAACCTCTAGCTAACTCAAGGTCAAGGATTTTATTGCCAATGAAGCCTCCATCCTCCCAGGAACGCCTGCTCAGCGTCGGTCAGCTGGCCGCCCGTAGCGGCGTGGCCGTGACCGCCCTGCACTTCTACGAGACCAAGGGCCTGATCCACAGCACCCGCAACGCCGGCAACCAGCGGCGTTACCCGCGGGCGGTGCTACGCCGGGTGGCGGTAATCAAGATGGCCCAGCGCCTGGGCATTCCCCTGGCCGATATTGCCGGCGCCCTGGATACCCTGCCCTGTGACCACACGCCTACCGCCGACGACTGGCAGCGCCTCTCGGCGCGCTGGCGCGACGACCTGAGCCGGCGTATCGACGAGTTGGTGATGTTGCGCGACCAGCTCGATGGCTGCATCGGCTGTGGCTGCATGTCGCTGAAAGAGTGCCCGCTGCGCAACCACCACGACCGGCTGGCCGATGAAGGGCCAGGCCCTCACCCACCCAGCCAGGATTGAGCCTCAGATCACCACATTGCGCACGAAACGCACCGCCTCCTCGCCATCATTGCGATAGGCGTAGCGGCAATCGCTGGGGAAGACGAAGAACTCGCCCTTGCCCAACTGCTGCTCGCCCCCTTCGATGACCAGCGTCAGGCGGCCTTCGGTCACATAGATCTGTTCGCTCCAGCCGGCGGCGTCTGCCTCGCTGGCGTAGCACTCGCCAGGGGCGAGGGTCCACTCCCACAGCTCGACCTCGCGCCGGGCCGGGCTGCTGCCCAGCAGCACGGCGCGGCTGGCAGGGTGCACGCCGGCCCAGGCCAGCTCGTCGATACGGCTGGGGTCGCGGCGATCGGGAGCCTGGATCAGGGTGCTGAACGCTACCCCGAGCGCTTCGGCGATCAGGTCCAGGGTGGTAAGGCTGACATTCTTCTCGCCGGCCTCGATGGCCACCAGCATGCGCCGGCTGACCCCGGAGCGTTCGGCCAGGGCGGCCTGGCTCAGGCCGGCGTCACCGCGCAGGCGGCGAACATTCTGGCTGACATGCTGCAGCACCGAAGCCCGGTGCTCGGAATCTTTGTGCACTATATTGCTCACTGGTAGGGGGTGCGCAGTATACTGCCCACTTTGCGGCGAATTGTGCGCCGCCCCTTCCGAGTGCGCAAGACCATGAGCCAGGCCTCCCCCAGCAAGCCCGCCGTCACCTTCCGCCTGAGCAAGGCCGAACTGGTGCTGGTGTTCATCACCATGCTCTGGGGCGGCACCTTCCTTATCGTGCACAACGTCATGACCGTCAGTGGCCCGATGTTCTTCGTCGGCCTGCGCTTCGCTGCCGCCGCGCTGTTCGTCGGCCTGGTGTCGGCGCGCTCGCTGGCGGGGCTGACCGCCACCGAACTCAAGGCCGGGGTGCTGATCGGCGTGTCGATCATGCTTGGCTACGGCTTGCAGACCATGGGCCTGCAGACCATCAGCAGCAGCCAGTCGGCATTCATCACCGCGCTCTATGTGCCCTTCGTGCCCTTGCTGCAATGGCTGGTGCTGGGCCGCCGCCCGGGCCTGATGCCGAGCCTGGGCATCGGCCTGGCCTTCGCCGGGCTGATGCTGCTGGCCGGCCCCGAGGGCGGCGCGCTGCACTTCAGCGAAGGCGAGCTGGTGACGCTGGTCAGCGCCGTGGCAATCGCCGGCGAGATCATCCTGATCAGCCGCTACGCAGGCAAGGTGGATGTGCGTCGGGTCACCGTGGTGCAGTTGGCCACCGCCTCGGCGCTGTCGTTCCTGATGATCGTGCCGACCCAGGAGCAGCTCCCCGACTTCTCCTGGCTGCTGCTGGCCAGCGCGGTGGGCCTGGGCGCCATGAGCGCGGTGATCCAGGTGGCGATGAACTGGGCGCAGAAGTCGGTGTCGCCGACCCGCGCCACGCTGATCTACGCCGGCGAGCCGGTGTGGGCAGGTATTGTCGGGCGGATTGCCGGCGAGCGTTTGCCTGGCGTGGCGTTGATCGGCGGGGTGCTGATCGTGCTGGCCGTGGTGGTGAGCGAGCTGAAGATTCGTCGCCAGGATGAGGCAGAGGCGTTGCCGGACGATGACGCGCGTCAGCGCGAGACGGGATTGTAACCCTCCTGCACTTCCTCGGGGCTGCAAAGCAGCCCCACGGCTACGCCCTCACCCGCTATGCTTTGTAAAAAACTGTTATAAAAAAACAGCTTGTCACAGCACATTTGTACGATCCTGCAACTGCTTGCGTGTTGGTGATCATCCCCCCGGCACGTATGATCCTTGGCAAACTTCTCAGAACAGAACGCTATGTCATTGATTGTGCTATTGCTTCTGCCCTTCGTGGGCAGTTGCCTGGCGGCTGTCCTGCCGCACAACGCACGCAACGCCGAGTCCATTCTCGCCGGGCTCGTGGCCCTGGTCGGCACCGTCCAGGTGGCGTTGCTGTACCCTCAGGTGGCCGATGGCGGGGTGATTCGCGAGGAATTCCTGTGGCTGCCCAGCCTGGGCCTGAACCTGGTCCTGCGCATGGACGGATTCGCCTGGCTGTTCAGCCTGCTGGTGCTGGGTATCGGCAGCCTGGTGGCGTTGTATGCGCGCTACTACATGTCGCCGCAGGACCCGGTGCCACGCTTCTTCGCCTTCTTCCTGGCGTTCATGGGCGCCATGCTCGGCCTGGTGATCTCCGGCAACCTGCTCCAGCTGGTGTTCTTCTGGGAGTTGACCAGCCTGTTCTCGTTCCTGCTGATCGGCTACTGGCACCACCGCGCCGACGCCCGCCGCGGCGCCTACATGGCGCTGATGGTCACGGGGGCCGGCGGCTTGTGCCTGCTGGTCGGGGCCCTATTGCTCGGCCATGTGGTCGGCAGCTATGACCTGGACAAGGTCCTGGCTGCCGGCGACATCATCCGCCAGCATGCGCTGTACCCGGTGCTGCTGCCCCTCATCCTGATCGGCGCCCTGACCAAGAGCGCGCAATTCCCCTTCCAGTTCTGGCTGCCCCATGCCATGGCGGCGCCCACTCCCGTATCGGCTTATCTGCACTCAGCGACCATGGTCAAGGCCGGAGTGTTCCTGCTCGCCCGGCTATGGCCCGTGTTGTCGGGCAGCGAGGAGTGGTTCTGGATCGTCGGCGGCGCCGGTGCCGCCACCCTGTTGCTCGGCGCATTCGCCGCGATGTTCCAGAACGACCTCAAGGGCCTGCTGGCCTACTCGACCATCAGCCACCTGGGCCTGATCACCCTGCTACTGGGCCTGAACAGCCCCCTGGCAGCGGTCGCCGCGGTGTTCCACATCCTCAACCACGCCACCTTCAAGGCCTCGCTGTTCATGGCCGCGGGGATCATCGACCACGAGAGCGGCACCCGCGACATCCGCCGCCTCAGCGGCCTGTTCCGCCTGGTGCCGTTCACCGCCACCCTGGCCATGGTCGCCAGCGCGTCGATGGCCGGGGTGCCGCTGATGAACGGCTTCCTGTCCAAGGAGATGTTCTTCGCCGAGACCGTGTTCATTACCTCCACCGCCTGGGTCGAAGCCGCCTTGCCGGTGATCGCCACCCTCGCCGGGACCTTCAGCGTGGCCTATGCGCTGCGCTTCACCGTCGACGTGTTCTTCGGGCCAACGGCAGACGACCTGCCGCACACGCCCCACGAGCCACCCCGCTGGATGCGCGCGCCGGTCGAACTGCTGGTGCTCACCTGCCTGGTGGTCGGCATCTTCCCGGCACAATCGGTCGGCCCGCTGTTGGCCGCCGCCGCCCTGCCGGTGGTAGGCGGCACCCTGCCGGAGTACAGCCTGGCCATCTGGCACGGCTGGAATGCGCCATTGATCATGAGCCTGATCGCCATGAGCGGCGGTATCGTTCTCTACCTGCTGCTGCGCAAGCAGCTGCAACGCGGTCGCTTCCCCCACCCGCCACTGATCGAACGCTTCAATGGCAAGCGCCTGTTCGAGCATGGCCTGGTCCGCTTGATGCTGCTGGCACGGCATCTCGAGCGCCTGTTGACTACCCGCCGCCTGCAAACGCAGTTGTTCATGCTGGTGCTGGCAGCCTTCATCGCCGGCCTGACGCCACTGCTGTACAGCGGCCTGAGCTGGGGCGAGCGGCCGAAGATTCCCGGCTCCGGGGTGTTCGTCGCGCTGTGGCTGATCGCCATCGCCTGCGCCATCGGCGCCGCCTACCAGGCCAAGTACCACCGTCTCGCGGCGCTGATCATGGTCGGCGTCTGCGGCCTGATGACCTGCATCACCTTCGTCTGGTTCTCCGCGCCCGACCTGGCCCTGACCCAGCTGGCGGTCGAAGTGGTGACCACCGTGCTGATCCTTCTCGGACTGCGCTGGCTGCCACGGCGTATCGAAGGCGTCTCGCCGCTGCCCGGCAGCCAGGATCGCGCCCGCCTGCGTCGCTTGCGCGACCTGCTGCTGGCGGTGCTGGTCGGCGGCGGCATGGCCCTGCTGTCCTACGCCATGCTTACCCGCCCGACGCCCAACGACATTTCCTCGTTCTTCCTCAGCCGTGCCCTGCCGGAGGGTGGGGGCACCAACGTGGTCAATGTGATGCTGGTGGACTTCCGTGGCTTCGACACCCTCGGTGAGGTCACCGTGCTGGTGGCCGTGGCGCTGACCGTGTTCGCCCTGCTGCGCCGTTTCCGCCCGCCCAAGGAGAGCATGCAGCTGCCGGCACAGCAGCGCCAGCTGGCACCGGACGTGGTCACCGACCTGGTCAACCCGCGCCATGCCACCGACACTGCGCTTGGCTTCATGATGGTGCCGGCCGCCCTGGTGCGCCTGCTGCTGCCGATCGCCCTGCTGGTGTCGATGTACCTGTTCATGCGCGGCCACAACCAGCCCGGCGGCGGTTTTGTCGCGGGGCTGGTGATGTCGGTGGCGTTCATTCTGCAGTACATGGTCGCCGGCACCCAGTGGGTCGAGGCGCAGATGAGCCTGCGCCCACTGCGCTGGATGGGCACCGGCCTGCTCTGCGCCACCCTTACCGGTGCCGGGGCGATGCTGCTCGGCTACCCGTTCCTCACCACCCACACCGCCCACCTGCACCTGCCGCTGCTGGGTGACGTGCATGTGGCCAGCGCGCTGTTCTTCGACATCGGCGTGTACACCGTGGTGGTCGGCTCGACCCTGCTGATCCTCACCGCGTTGGCCCACCAGTCGGTGCGTGCCTACCGCCCCGCCAAGTCCAGCCAAGCAGGAGCCGCCTGATGGAAGAAGTCATTGCAGTCGCCATCGGTGTGCTCGCCGCCTCGGGGGTCTGGCTGATCCTGCGCCCGCGTACCTACCAGGTGATCATGGGCCTGTGCCTGCTGTCCTACGGCGTCAACCTGTTCATTTTCAGCATGGGCAGCCTGTTCATCGGCAAGGAGCCGATCATCAAGGACGGCGTGCCTCACGATTTGCTGCACTACACCGATCCGCTGCCCCAGGCGCTGGTGCTGACCGCCATCGTCATCAGCTTCGCCATGACCGCGTTGTTCCTGGTGGTGCTGCTGGCGTCGCGCGGCCTGACCGGCACCGACCATGTCGATGGCCGGGAGCGTGACGAATGAGCGGGATGAACCAACTGATCATTGCGCCGATCCTGCTGCCGCTGCTCACCGCGGCGCTGATGCTGCTGATCGGCGAGAAGCACCGCTGGCTGAAGGCACGCCTGAACCTGCTGTCCACCGCCATCGGCCTGGGCATCGCCGTGACCCTGCTGATGTGGGTGCGTACCCAGGGCCAGGCGGAGTCCATCGGCGTCTACCTGCCAGGTAACTGGCCGGCGCCGTTCGGCATTGCCCTGGTGGTCGACCACCTGTCGGCGCTGCTGCTGACGCTGACCGGCATCATCGGCCTGAGTGCCCTGCTGTTCGCCCGAGCCCGCTGGGACGGTGCCGGCGCCAGCTTCCACGCGCTGTTCCAGATCCAGCTGATGGGCCTGTACGGCGCCTTCCTCACCGCCGACCTGTTCAACCTGTTCGTGTTCTTCGAGGTGCTGCTGGCGGCCTCCTACGGCCTGCTGCTGCATGGCTCGGGGCGGGCACGGGTCAAGGCCGGGCTGCACTACATCGCCATCAACCTATTCGCCTCGTCGCTGTTCCTGGTGGGCGCGGCCATGCTCTACGGCGTGACCGGCACCCTGAACATGGCCGACCTGGCACTGAAAGTGCCGCTGGTACCAGAAGCCGATCGTGGCCTGCTGCATGCCGGCGCGGCGATCCTGGCGGTCGCCTTCCTGGCCAAGGCTGGGGTCTGGCCGCTCAACTTCTGGCTGGTGCCGGCCTATTCGTCGGCCAGCGCGCCGGTGGCCGCGCTGTTCGCGATCATGACCAAGGTCGGGCTGTACGCCATCCTGCGCCTGTGGACGCTGCTGTTCTCGGGCCAAGCCGGCGCCTCGGCGTTCTTTGGCGGGGAATGGCTGGTCTATGGTGGCCTGGCGACCCTGGCCGTGGCGGCCATGTCGATCCTCGCGGCGCAGCGTCTGGAGCGCCTGGCGGCTCTGAGCATCCTGGTGTCCGCCGGCACGCTGCTGGCCGCCGTCGGTTTCGGCCAGCCGATCCTCACCGGCGCCGCGCTGTTCTACCTGGCCAGTTCCACCCTGGCCCTGTGCGCGCTGTTCCTGCTAGCCGAGCTGGTGGAGCGCTCGCGCTCGGCCAACGAGGCACCGCTGGAAGATGAAGAAGGCGCAATGCCCTCGCCGCTGGAATCGCTGCACCCACCCAAAGGCATCAACCTGGACGACGAGCAGCAGGTGGTGATCGGCCAGATCATTCCCTGGACCATGGCCTTCCTCGGCCTGAGTTTCATCGCCTGCGCCCTGCTGATCATCGGCATGCCTCCCCTGTCGGGGTTCATCGGCAAGCTCAACCTGATCAGCGCGCTGTTCAACCCGCAAGGCATGGGCGTCAGCCCGCAGCAGCCGCTGGGCGTCGCGGGCTGGCCCCTGGTCACCCTGTTGGTGCTGTCCGGCATGGCCTCGCTGATCGCCTTCGGCCGGGTGGGCATCCAGCGTTTCTGGAAGCCCGAGGAGCGCCCCTCGCCGGTGCTGCGTCGCTATGAATGCGTGCCTATCGTCATTCTCCTGGGCCTGTGCATCTTCCTCAGCCTCAAGGCTGAGCCGTTGCTGCGCTACACCCAGGACACCGCCGCGAGCCTGAGCACGCCGGAGGCCTACGTCAAGGCGGTGATGGCCACCCGGCCACTGCCCGGCCCGACCACCCTCGGCGCGGAGGCGCAGCCATGAGCCGACTGTTCCCTGCGCCGCTGCTGTCCGTCGCACTGTTCGTACTGTGGTTGCTGCTCAACCTCTCGGTCAGCCCGGGCAACCTGCTGCTGGGTGCCGCGCTGGGCATCCTCGCGCCAATCCTGATGGCCCCGCTGCGCCCGCAGCACGCCCACGTGCGCCGCCCCTGGACAATCGCCAAGCTGATTGGCCGGGTAGGCCTCGACGTGATCCATTCCAACCTGCTGGTGGCTCGTGGCGTCCTGCGCGCGGGCAGTACTCCACCGCGCTCGGCGTTCGTGCACATCCCGCTGGATCTGCGCGATGCCCATGGCCTGGCAGCATTGTCGATGATCACTACGGTGGTGCCCGGCACCGTCTGGTCTGAACTGGCGCTGGATCGCAGCGTACTGCTGCTGCACGTGTTCGACCTTGAAGACGAAACGGCCTTCATCGAGCACTTCAAGCACACCTATGAACGCCCGCTGATGGAGATCTTCGAATGAGCGGCCTGCTCGCCTATGCCGTCCTCACCAGCCTGTTCATCTTCGCCATCGCCATGGGCCTGGCACTGATCCGGGTGTTCCGCGGCCCATCCGCCCAGGACCGCGTGCTGGCACTGGACTACCTGTACATCCTGGGCATGCTGATGATGCTGGTACTGGGTATTCGTTACGCCAGTGACACCTACTTCGAGGGCGCGCTGCTGATCGCCCTGTTCGGCTTCGTCGGCTCGTTCGCCCTGGCCAAATTCCTGCTGCGTGGCGAGGTGATCGAATGAACGAAGCTATCGAACTGCCGTTCTGGCTGGAACTGCTGGTATCCACGCTGCTGCTGCTGGGCAGCCTGTTCGCGCTGATCGGCGCCATCGGGCTGGTGCGTCTGAAAGACTTCTTCCAGCGCATGCACCCGCCCGCGCTGGCTTCGACCATCGGTGCGTGGTGCGTGGCGGCGGCCTCGATCCTGTACTTCTCGGTGCTCAAGCAGAGCCCGGTGCTGCATGCATGGCTGATCCCGATCCTGCTGTCGATCACCGTGCCGGTGACCACGCTGCTGCTGGCCAGGGCCGCGCTGTTTCGCAAACGCACCTCGGGTGAAAACGTACCTGAGGAAGTCAGCAGCGGGCGCGACCGCGGCAACTGAGGCTCATGCCTGGCTCATGCGCTGCAACTCGCGGCGTACCATGGCGGCAAACGGCGGCGGGCTCATCCGATAGAGCTCGCCGGCTACCCAGGCCAGCCAGGCGCCTTGCAGCACATCCCGGCGCGCCAGCAGGCGCGTGGCCTGCTCCACCGCACGGGCCTGGTACTCGCGGTGAAAGTCTGCCCGCGAGCCCGAGCTGGGCTCGTCGCTCATTCGCTGGCCTTGAAGGTGGTCAACTCGCCCTTACGCCATTTGGCGACCTTGCCGGTCACCGCCTTGAGCAGTTTGCCCAGGCCTTCCTGCACCTGTTGCTGGGCAGCGAACACCAGCATCACGCCATGCCCGTCGCGGAACACGATACCGTCGCCTTCCGGTACCGAGACGAAGGCGTAGTCGCCCTGGCCATAGACGTTCAGCTTGATCTCGCGAAAGCGCAATTCCAGCTTGCCACCCTCACGGCTGGGCAACACCGCGGCACGGAAGTGATCACCCACCTTCAATTCGAGGCGCTGCTTGTCGTCAACCACCATGGCGTCTTCGGTGTCGATTTCGGCCATGTACAGGCCTTCCGGATTCTGCTCGGTGACATAGATGAAACGCCCGTGGAACAGCTTGACCAGTTGGGCGCGCAAGTCGCCCAGGGCGAACAACGCATGGGTATCCAGTGTACTGACTGCCAATGAAAGGCTCCTCACATCGATTGCAACGGCCGCGCCACGGACACAGGTTGCGTCAGGTGGCAGGCACTTTTTAGTCAAGGTCCGCAGGACCGTGGAACCAAGCGGCAAAGCGTCCACGCGCAACGGCGCAAGGGCAACCAGGAAGCAGTTCACCCAGCCACCGCCCGGCGATGCGAAGTAAGCTTCGGCTCGATTCCGCAAAGGGAAACGTAATGTCCGGCAGCAAAAATGCCGGAAAGGATGCGACAAACAGCGCCAGTTCTTTCGCCAGAAAGAAGTGCTGGCCTTCAGTCGCGCATTACAGGAGAGCGAATATGCACGAAAACACTGAAACCCGTCGAGAGGCACGTAACATTTCCGGCCAGGATATGCCGCGCTACATCGTCATTCCCGCCGGTATCGCCTTCTACCACATCGCCGAACGCGATACGGGCCGGGTCAGGGGTTTTCGCCAATGCCACGAGCAAGCTTGCGCACTGGCGCGACAGTTCGAGCGCTGAACGCCTCAGGCCACGTTACAGCTGCCCAGCAAGGCCAGCCAGGCATCCCGGCACTCCAATGCTTCGGCGCGGCTGGCGAACGCTGTGCCACGACGCTCGCCATCGACCAGTACCACCCAACACACACGGTTGCCCAGGGCCTGCATTGAGCGCGGCACGCCAGTCCCGATCATGACGGCTACATCGACTTGGCTATTCATCATTCCCTCCGGAATTTAATTAGCAACCTAACGATGCGCGCATGATACGGCCTGCCTTGCCTGGGAAAAAGCGCCGCCAGGTACAGCTGTATTGCAGTTACGGCAACAAATCCGCTCAATCCAGCCTGGGTTCAGGCCGGTAGCCCAGGCGCAGCCCACCCCAGTGCCGGCCCTGGACGAAGATCGGCACCGACAGGTCATGCATCAACTCGCCGGTGTCACGGGTGTAGGTCTGCAACAGCACCCGCTGCTGGTGATTGCCGCAGCGGCTGCCGGTACGGTCGTCGAAGATGCGTTTGCTGCGATTGTGCGCGGTGTCGTGGGCCGGATCGCCGGTCAGCGGCTGATTGAAGGCACTGTTATGGGTTGGCACATACCCTTGCTGGGTGCAGGCGATGGCATACACCAGCCCGTCGTGCTGCACCAGCGGTTCCTGGATCTGCGGCAGCACGGTGTCGGTGTAAGGGTCGAAGCGCGTGCTGAAGCGCGGTGGCTGCATGCCGGCGATCGGTCGGTACTGGCGATCGAACAGGTCGTCCAGGCTGATCCGCCCCTGCCCGATATCCGCCTCGAAACGCTCACCGATCTGCCGGGCGCCGGCCTGGGCCAGTTCAAACACCCGCTGGTGATAGGCATCCAGCCCCACCTCGGCCAGACGCTCGCTGAGGTTCTCGACCTGCCCCTCCATCTGCACCGCCGCTTCGGCCAGGCGCCGGGTCTGCTGGTCGCTGACCTGCAAGTCGCCACGCACCTGAGCCACGGCCTGGAACAGGGTATCGAGCTGGGCCTGGTTGGTCTGCGTCCCCTCGGCGATCTCGCTGACCTGGCCTTCGACACTGGCCGCCAACTCGGCGATCTGCGCCAACTGCCCACCGGTCTGCTCAACTTGCTCGACCCCAGCGCCCAGCTCGTCGGCCAGCCCCCGGATCTGCGCCACCACCTGGGCGGTGCGTGCCTGGATGTCGGCCACCATCTGCCCGACTTCCTCGGTGGCGCTGGCGGTGCGCCCGGCCAGGCCACGCACTTCATCGGCGACCACCGCGAAGCCACGGCCGTGCTCGCCGGCCCGCGCCGCCTCGATGGCGGCATTGAGCGCCAGCAGGTTGGTCTGGCTGGCAATTGCCTGGATCACCAGGGTGACCCGGGCGATATCCTCGCTACGCTGGTGCAACGCCTCGATCAGCTCGCGGCTGGCGCTGGCCCGCTCGCTCAGGTCACGCATGCGCTGTATCGACTCGCCCAGCACGACGCTGCCCGCGACGCTGCTGTCATGGGCCGATCGCGCGGCGGCCAAGGCCTGCTGGCTGAGCTGGGCGGTGGCCTGCTCGGTGGTGATCATGATCTCGGCGCTGCCGACGATCTCCTGGGCCGCGCCCAGTTGCGACTGCACCCGCGCCGCCAATTGCTGCACCGAATGGGCCACTGCGGCGGCCGACAGGGCATTGTGGCTGGTGCCGCGCGCGAGCTCTTGCAGCAGGTCATCGTCCTGCGCGGTGGGCGCAACCGCAGGCACAGCGGCACGCCGTCCACGCGGCAGCCACAGCACCAGCAGCGCCAGGGGCACGGCCAGGTACAACGCCAACCCGGCATAGGCCATGGCGGCCAGCAGTGCGCACAGGGCAACACCCTGCAACAGGGCAACGCCAGCACCCGTCCGGCAAGGCTCAGGCCGAGGCGTGTCACCGGCCGACAGAGATCCTTCTCGCATCATCTTCGTGGTCCATCCGCATGTCGTTATTGTGACTTCATTAAACGCCACTATAACGCCATTATCCATGCCTCCAGAGGGGCAAGACGGTCGCACTTGATGCAAGGCAAGAAAGCAAGAAGGCCCCAGGGATCGCTCCGTGGGGCCTTGCGCAGGGCGTTGGATCAGATCTGCCGCTGGTGGCGGTCGAGCTGTTCGTGGCGCTCCTGGGCTTCGATGCAGTACTTGGTGGTCGGGCTGATCAGCAGGCGCTTCAGGCCGATCGGCTCGCCGCTGTCATCACACCAGCCAAAGCTTTCTTCGGTGATGCGGTCCAGGGCCATCTCCAGCTGCGGCAGCAGGCGCTGGTCGCGGTCGATGGCGTTTACCAGCCAGGTACGTTCTTCCTCGACCGAGGCCACATCAGCGGGATCCGATGGGGTATCCAGGCTTTCGATGGCAGTGCGGCTGAGTTCGATGCGCTCGTGGGTTTCGACTTTCATCGCCTGCAGCAGCGCGGTGAAGTACGCGAGCTGCTCGGCGTTCATGTAGTCATCGGCCGACATGGCCAGCAACTGTTCCTTGGTCATCGATTTCTCTATGAAAAATGTGCATATGGGCGATTCGGGTGCCGCCGACGCTGCTGCGTCGGCCGCGGAATTCTTCAAGCGCCAACCGGCACTCTTTTACAGGGGGCGGAAGTCTAAGGTGCCAAGCGGCGGCGGGCAACAGTATTGACGGACGATTTGCCTGAAATCGCCAGGAATCCGCTCATTGGCATCGTCTTTTCCCTGAACGACGCGGCAGCAAGCAATATGCCGAAATAAAAAGTCAGTTTTGACATGTGGTAGCCCACTACCGCAGTCCAAGCCCTGCAGGGTGCCCAAATCGGTACCCCTCTCCAAGATCAAGTTCGAACGATGAGCAACAGCGCGCACCCCCGACTACCCCGTGCAAGTAACCTCGACTGTGATATCGCCAAGCGTTTCACCGACCGCCCCACGCTGCTCGATGCCGCCGATCAGATCTTGCTCGAACGGTGGCCAGAGCATTTACCCGACGATGAGCATGACCCGCTGGCTCTCTATCTGGCAAGCAGTCATCCACACAGAGGGGATACCTGGGTTCGCCCTTTGTCCCAAGTGCTCGTCGAGCGCTACTGCCAGAACCGGACGCTCAACCTCACACCCGGTGATGATTACCTGACGCTCCGTATCCAAGCCGACCCGAGCGGGAAACTGGACGTAGATCTGCATTCGGTGGAACGGCTGATCAACAAGGCTGCCCCACGCCTGCTGGAGGACTACCGGCAGATGCTGATCACCTACTGGTCCGGCTTCGATACCAGCGGCAATACCCCGTGGCGTTGGCTTGCGGACCAGCTGCGAGGGCAACTTCAAGCTGCCATCGACGCCCAACGGGACGCCAACACATGGCCAGGATTCATCCTGGCAAGCGCCGGACTGGTGCATAACTACCCGGATCCGACTGCACACGGCAGTTGGAAAAACACGGCCGGGCTCAAGGTATCGCACCTGGCGGTGGACTTTTCGGCGGACGGCAAGCTGGACACCGACTTGGCCAGCGCACTGCTTATTGAACATTCCGATGACGATCCTGCGCGCAACTTCACGCTCCTCTTTACCCTGGCTGGCAAGTTGCATCGTTTCACATCACGCCAACACCTGCTTGAGAGCATTGGACGTTACTGGCCGGCCAGTGATCGACTGACGCCGTACGAGGTGGCCATTACTCCGCTTTCCCAGCCCGTCTTCGACTGCCAGGCGCTAGGCCTGCTGGACCAGCAACTGCGGGTGATCACGCAACTGGCCAAGCGTTACCATAGCAAGCTGGATGCGCTGAACATGAGCCAGGAGCTGGATCGGCTGACCTCCATGCTGGACTTCTGCAGCGGAGCCGAAGCCACCGCGCATCAGGCCTTGTCCGAGCATTTGCCCGAATGGCTGCGCAACGCCCAAAGTCGCCCGTTGATGCGCTACAGCAGCCTGCTGCTCGACGTCGCGCAGGGCATTCAGGACGCTAAAGGTGAGTCTTGGCTGGAGGGTATCGACAACGCCGAAACGTTTGCCAATCTTCAACTCACCGAACGCTTCGCCATGGACCACCCCGCTGACGCGCCCTCTGCGGAACAGGTCCAGATCATCAACTACCAGACCACCGCAAGCGCTGCGCCGGTCCAAGGCACGGTCGTCACCACAGGCGAAGTCACACCTGTCAGCTTCACCATCGCCCAGCTGGCCATCGGCAACCTCGGGTTGCTCCGACCAGGCCGGGTGGAGTTGCGTTCCACGACCAACACGCCATTGCCCAAATGGTTCGATGAAAGCTATCTGCGAACCGTGATCAGCGAACTGGACATCGCCACCCGCTACCCCGCCATGCTGCGCAAGGTGCTGCTCGATGACACGTCCCAACGACAATTGCGCCAGAACTTGCTGGCCAACCAGCTACGTAGCCAGTTGCCGGCGTATGCCCAGGAACTCTACCTGCGTGGCAAGCTGCCGGACCAACAGGCAGCCAGGCACATAGCCGAGGTGTTCTGGGCCATCGGCGATGATTCACCACGCTGGGTGATGCGTCCTCTAGGCTTCATCAAGGCGTCAGGTTCAACCGTGGATCACCCGCTCAACACCTGGCTGATCGAGCCCTTATCACCCAAAGGTGACACTTGCCTGCTGTACCGCCCACTGCATGAAGACACGTTGTTGCAGTTCCCCGATCGCCTGGCGTTATTCGTTGCCATCAGCACACCCGGCACACTCCAGGACGACATGTTGCAACGCCTGCCGGAAGATAGTCGACGCTTCTATGCCCATGGCGGATTTCTCGAGCCCCATCTGTTCGTGGTCCTGGAGGACACCAGCGCTGTTCCCTTCGAGACGCCCGCACCTGTGAAACTGACGCTGGAAGCCCCTGTCACAGCTCCAGGAGAAGCGCTCTACCTGGCCTGCATCAACGAATCGATCGCGCATTTCACCGATCATGCCTCGACCACCGCGCAAACCCGCTGGGCCAACTTGAAACAATTGGGGTGGCTGCTGTTCAACACCCTCTTGCCCTTGGCCGGCGGCACTCTAGGCAAGGTCGCGTGGCTGACACAACTGGAGGTAGCGCTGGCCGAGTATGCGGATTCCGACAGCGACAGCAGCCCTGACGAGCAGCGACTGTCATTGGTCAACCTGTTGGTCAACATCGCCACGCTGCTGTTTTCCCGCTCCATCTTCCGGCTGCGCCTGGAGGAAGGCGAATTGGCGGGCTTCCCCGGGCCAGCCGACGCCGTCGAGGAAGCGACGCTACCGGCGCCAGCTACTCCCGCCGTGACCAGCAACTCCATCGAATTCGACCTCAACTGGTCGCGCCCCGACGCACAGCTCAGCGCCACGCAGCAGGCACAGCTACAGGCACTGAAAGCCGACATCGCCACTCCCGCACTTGGCCCTGCCATTCCCAATGGTCCGCTACGCGGCTTGTATCTAGTGGATGACAGGCTCTATGCCAATCTGGGCGGCGACATCTATCAGGCCGTACTCGACGCGTCGCGCAACCAGATGCGCATCATTGGAGCGGATCTGACCCCTGGGCCGTGGCTACGCCAGGATGAAGCAGGCCGCTGGAAAATGGACCTGCGCCTGACCCTGAAGGGGGGGATGCCACTTGCCGGGCAATTGCGCAGATTGCAACTGGATAAAGAAAGTGCGCTGCGTAGCGTGAACGAGCTGATCAGGGCGGACAAGGACGCGATCTCCACAAAAATCAAGGAACAGACCACCATCGAAAGCCTGGTAGCCGCCACCCACGATGACACCATCCTGCAAAACTGCCAGGACAAGGTTCAAATCCTCTCCAGCTTCTGGACCGTTCATCTCGAACGCCTACGCACCCGCAACGACCTCGAGCCGGTCAAGGATTTCAAGAAAGTCCACGCCTTTGCCCTTTACCAGGACAGCTTCTGCCAACGTCTGTTGCGCAAGATCCTGCAAATGCGCTACCAGCCGGTTCGCGAACAGCTGCTGCAAGTGGCCAGGCAGCAACAGTTGGACCAGGATCTTTCCGCCAGTGATGCACGCATTGCCACCGATCGCTTGGATCGCCTCGCCCCATTGATCGATCAAATGATCGACAACAACAGCCACCTGCGCCAATGCCAGGATGCACTGAACAAGCTGGCGAGCCTACAGCAACCCGAGATACTCCAGTGGCGCAACCTGGCCTGCGTCATGCCTGCCACGGCTGAGCGTGACTTGATCCTTCGCTTCCTGCGCCTCGAAGGGCTGCTCAACCGCCTTACGCTGGTGCATGGATTGTCAGGTGAAGCGCCATATTGGCGAGACCGCTTCTGGAGCAACCTCGAACTTGGCATTGCCCAACGCGCCAAACTATTCAAGCTTCCCGACCCGGACCAGGAGGTAACGACCAAGCTACTGCGCAGCATCGTCGAACAACTGCGCAACGCGGCACGCCAGTTAGACCATTTCGTCGAGCACATCGAAGGCGATGCCGCGCTGCACACCGCACACCAACTGCAAGGGGAGCTCGACTGGATAATCGCGCACGTCAAGGAGGAACTGGCCGAGCTGCCGGACTACCCGCCGGTCAACAACCTACGGCAGTTGCGCAAGAAAGTGCCAGGGCTGATCGAAACCAGCGACCATGGGCTGCTGTTGGCCGAGCCACGTGGCGATGATGCCAATACCGTCGATATCCCTGGCCCCGACAGCAAGGCACACACCCGGACCTATCACCTGAAGCGCGGGGAATGGGTCGAGCTCAAACCCGAAAGCCCTCAAAACCGACCTTCCGCAGCCAGTCTCAAACGCTTGCTAAAGGACAGCGACCGAGTGATGGAGGAAGCACGCGATGAATGCGCAAGGCTTCAAAGGGCGTCGACCCGATACTTGCCAGTCGAGCTGGAAGAGTCCGTGAACCATCAGCGAGAGCGATTGCTTGCTCACGCAGAATCCATCGAATCACGCCTGACCGACGACAACGAAACGGACGAGGTCCAGGGAGACAAGGACGCCGAACTGGTAGCGCGCAACTTGCGCTCGCTGGCCGAGGAGTTAAAGGGCAAAGCCACTGAGCTGCGTACGTCGGCAGCCCTTGCACAACCGCCGCGCATGGGTGAAGTCATGTTCCTGGTCGATACTCACCAGCTCAGTATCCGCGCGGTAGGAACGCGCACAAAGCTGGCCAAGGCCAAAGGCAGGCCCGCCGACTTCCTTGACGAATACAGCATCAGCCACCAAGGCCAAGTACTGTGGTACGCGCACTTTCACTATCCAGCGATGAGCACGGCAAAGGCCGACTTCACCGTCGGCCACCTCAAGACCGCCGCGCAGCGCCATATGGCGGGGCAACGCCATGCCGACGGCAGCGGCAGTGTGGTCGAGGTGTACCGCGGACCGATCACAGGGGCCGCTGCTGCGCGCTACTTCTTCAACCTCTAGACCCATGGGCGCGGCAAATGCCGCGCCCCTGCACATCAGCAATCCTTGAACTGCGCCTCGCGCTTGGCGATGAAGGCGGTCATGCCTTCCTTCTGGTCCTCGGTGGCGAAGGCGGCATGGAATACCCGACGCTCGAAGCGCACGCCCTCGCTCAGGGTGACCTCGAAGGCGCGATTAACGCTCTCCTTGACCATCATGCTTATCGGAATCGATTTGCCGGCGATGGTCGCGGCCACCTTCAGCGCTTCTTCCACCAGCTCAGCCTGCGGCACGATGCGCGCCACCAGGCCGGCGCGCTCGGCTTCCTCGGCCCCCATCAAGCGGCCGGTCAGGCACAGCTCCATGGCCTTGGCCTTACCCACCGCGCGGGTCAGGCGCTGGGTGCCACCCATACCCGGCAGCACGCCGAGGTTGATTTCCGGCTGGCCAAACTTGGCGTTGTCGGCGGCGAGGATGAAGTCGCACATCATCGCCAGTTCGCAGCCACCGCCGAGAGCGAAGCCCGATACCGCAGCGATGATCGGCTTGCGCCGGTTGGCGATGCGGTCGGAATCGCTGAACAGGTCGTCGACGTAGATCTGCGGATATTGCAGTTCGGCCATTTCCTTGATGTCAGCGCCGGCGGCAAAGGCCTTGGCCGAGCCGGTCAGTACCACGCAGCCAATGTTCGGATCACGCTCGAGCTGATCCAGTGCCTGGTTGATCTCACCGACGATCTGCGCGTTCAGCGCATTGAGCGCCTGCGGACGATTGAGGGTGATCAGGCCGACCTTGCCATGGATGTCCAACAGGATGGTTTCGAATGCCATGCAGACTGCTCCTTCAAAGATTGCGCGCAATGACCATGCGCTGAATATCGCTGGTGCCTTCGTAGATCTGGCAGACCCGCACGTCGCGGTAGATGCGCTCCAGCGGGAAGTCGCTCAGATAGCCATAACCACCCAAGGTCTGCAAGGCGTCCGAACAGACCTTTTCGGCCATTTCCGAGGCGAAAAGCTTCGCCATCGAAGCCTCCACCAGCGCCGGACGCCCGGCGTCGCGCAGAGCGGCGGCGTGCAGCACCATCTGCCGGGCCACGGCGATCTTCGTCGCCATGTCGGCCAGGCGGAAAGCCACGGCCTGATGCTCGATCAGTGGCTTGCCGAAGGTCCGGCGTTCGTTGGCGTAGTCGCGGGCCGCTTCGAAGGCGGCGCGGGCCATGCCCACCGACTGCGAGGCGATGCCGATCCGTCCGCCTTCGAGGTTGGCCAGGGCGATCTTGTAGCCCTGCCCTTCTTCACCGAGGCGGTTGGCCACCGGCACGCGCACATTGTCGAAGACGATCTGGCAGGTGTCGGAAGCATGCTGGCCAAGCTTGTCCTCGACCCGCGCCACCTGGTACCCCGGAGAATCGGTGGGCACGATGAAGGCCGTGATGCCGCGCTTGCCGGCGTCCGGGTCGGTGACGGCGAAGACGATCACCACCCCGGCGTTCTGCCCGGAGGTGATGAACTGCTTGCTGCCGTTGAGCACATAGTGGTCGCCGTCCAGGCGGGCGCGGGTCTTCAGGCTGCTGGCGTCGGAGCCGGCCTGGGGCTCGGTCAGGGCGAACGCACCGAGCATCGCACCGCTGGCCAGCGGTGCAAGGAACTGCTGCTTCTGCGCCTCGCTGCCGAACTTGAGGATCGGCACGCAACCCACAGAATTGTGCACGCTCATGATGGTCGAGCAGGCGCCGTCACCGGCGGCGATCTCCTCCAGGGCCATGGCGTAGGCCACGTAGCCGGTGTCGCTACCGCCGTACTGCTCCGGCACCAGCATGCCGAACAGGCCCAGCCCGGCCATTTCCTCGATGGCCTCCTTGGGGAAACGGTGCTCCTTGTCCCACTGCTCGGCGAACGGCTTCAGCCGCTCCTGGGCGAAATCCCGCACCGCGTCGGCGATCTGTTGTTGCTCGTCAGTTACCAGCATGGTTCACCTCAGTACAGGCATTCGACAGCCATGGCCGTGGCCTCGCCACCGCCAATGCAGATGGCCGCCACGCCACGGCGCAGGTTGTTCTGGCGCAGGGCCGACAGCAGGGTCACCAGGATCCGCGCGCCCGAGGCGCCGATCGGGTGGCCCAGGGCGCAGGCGCCGCCATGGATGTTGACCTTGTCATGGGGCAGGTCGAGGTGCTTCATGGCCGCCAGGGTGACCACGGCGAATGCTTCGTTGATCTCGAACAGGTCGACCTCGGAGAGGTTCCAGCCGGTGCGTTTCAGCAGCTTGTCGATGGCACCGATTGGGGCTGTCGGGAACAGCGCCGGGGTGTCGGCGAAAGCTGCATGACCATGGATCACCGCCAGGGGTTTAAGGCCACGCTTCTCGGCCTCGGAGCGGCGCATCAGCACCAGCGCCGCGGCGCCGTCGGAGATGGAGCTGGAGTTGGCGGCGGTGACAGTACCGCCTTCGCGGAAGGCCGGCTTGAGCTGCGGGATCTTGTCCAGGCGCGCTTTCGGCGGCTGTTCGTCATCCTTGATAACGCGCTTTTCCCTACCCTCGGTGACTTCCACCGGGACGATCTCGGCAGCGAAGCGACCATTCTTGATGGCGTCCTGCGCCCGGGTCAGCGAAGCGATGGCGAAGTTGTCCTGGGCCTCGCGGCTGAATGCACCGTTCTGCGCGCAGTCCTCGGCGAAAGTGCCCATCAGCCGACCCTTGTCGTAGGCATCTTCCAGGCCATCCATGAACATGTGGTCGATGATCTTGCCGTGGCCCATGCGGTAGCCACCACGGGCTTTATCCAGCAGATACGGGGCGTTGGTCATGCTCTCCATGCCACCGGCGACGATCACGTCAGCACTGCCGGCCAGCAACTGGTCGTGGGCCAGAATAGCGGCCTGCATGCCCGAGCCGCACATCTTGTTCAGCGTGGTGCAGGTGGTGTGCTTGTCCAACCCGGCGCCGAGTGCCGCCTGGCGTGCCGGAGCCTGGCCCTGGCCAGCTGGCAGCACGCAGCCGAACAATACTTCCTGGACGCTGGCGGCATCGATACCGGCGCGCTCGACGGCGGCACGGATCGCCGCGCTGCCCAGCTGCGCGGCGGTCAGGCTCTTGAGGTCGCCCTGCAGGCCGCCCATGGGGGTGCGCACGGCGCTGACGATAACGATCGGATCATTGGCGAGGGTCATGTTCGTTGCTCCTTACTTGGCAGCCATGCGCAGCGCGCCGTCGAGGCGAATCACCTCGCCGTTGAGCATGCTGTTCTCGATGATGTGGCGGGCCAGTGCCGCATATTCCTGCGGACGGCCCAGGCGTGGCGGGAACGGCACCCCGGCAGCCAGCGAGGCACGTACTTCCTCGGTCATGCCGGCCATCATGGGGGTTTCGAAGATGCCGGGGGCGATGGTCATCACACGGATGCCGAAACGCGCCAGCTCACGGGCGGCCGGCAGGGTGAGGCTGGCGATGGCGCCCTTGGAAGCGGCATAGGCCGCCTGGCCGATCTGCCCATCGTAGGCGGCGATGGAGGCCGTGTTGATGATCACGCCACGCTCACCGCCCTCGTCCGCCTGCCCCTCGGCCATGGCCGCGGCAGCCAGGCGCAGCAGATTGAAGCTGCCGATCAGGTTGACGTTGATGACCTTGGCAAAGCTGCCCAGGGCGTGCGGGCCGTTCTTGCCCAAGACCTTCTCGGCACCGACGATGCCGGCACAGTTGACCAGACCCTGCAGGCTGCCAAAGGCGCTGACGGCGGCATCGACGGCCGCCTTGGCCGCCTGTTCGTCGCTGATGTCGGCCACCGTGAATCGGGCATTTGTGCCCAGCTCGGCGGCCTTGGCCTCAACTGCCGCGGCGTTCAGGTCGACCAGCATGACCTTGGCGCCGGCCTCGATGAGCATCTGCGCGGTGGCGGCGCCCAGGCCCGAGGCCGCGCCGCTGACGATGAAGTGTCTGTTCTGGATTTGCATGGTGATTTTCCTTCAGGCGCCCGCAGCGATCGGCTGCGCGGCTTGTTGTCGGGCGATTTCCTGATTGCGCAGGATGAAGCGTTGCAGCTTGCCGCTCGGGGTCTTGGGCAGCTCGCCGACGAATTCGATTTCACGCGGGTAGGCGTGGGCGTACAGCCGCTGGCGCACGTGTTGACGCAGGGTTTCCTCCAGCTCGGCACTCCCTTGGTAGCCCTGGCCGAGCACCACGAAGGCCTTGATCAGTTCGGTGCGCTCCGGGTCAGGCTTGCCGATCACCGCCGCCTCGACCACCGCCGGGTGTTCGATCAACGCGCTCTCGACATCGAACGGCCCGACCCGGTAGCCGGAAGTGGTGATCACATCGTCGCTGCGGCCGACGAAGCTGATGCTGCCGTCCGGGTTCAGCTCGACGGTGTCGCCGCTAAGGTAGTACTTGCCGACAAACGCCTTGGTCGGCAGCCCGTGGTAGCCGGCAAACCAGCACAGCGGCGACTGCTCGCGGTCCACCGCGAGGATCCCCGGCTGGCCGGCGGGTAGTTCGTTGCCCTGCTCATCCAGCACCACGATGCGGTGGCCGGGGATGGCGAAGCCGGCCGACCCCATGTGCACCGGGTGCTCGAGTTCATGGTGGTTGCACAGCACCATGCCCAGCTCGGTCTGGCCGTAGTGGTCGTGGATGGTCACCCCCAGTTCGCTGGCGAACCAACGGATCACTTCGGGGTTCAGTGGCTCGCCAGCGCTGCTGACCACCCGCAGGCGACCCTTGATCGGCGCCGAGAAGGTGCTGCCTGCGGCGATCAGCAAGCGGTAGGCCGTGGGTGAACCGGCCAGGTTGGTGATGCCGAGCTTGTCGATGACCCGTGCGCAGCTCTCCACGCTGAACGGCCCATCGTAGAAAGTGGTGGCATGCCCCAGTGACAGCGGTCCGGTGACCGCGTAGTACAAGCCGTAGGCCCAGCCAGGGTCGGCCAGGTTCCAGAAGTTGTCCTCGGGACGCAGGCCAATGGCATCGCGCATGTAGCCCTGGAAGGCAACAATGGCCCGCAGCGGCACTTCCAGCGGCTTCGCCGGGCCCGTGGTGCCGGAGGTGAACATCAGCAGGAACGGATCGTCGCCGCGGCGCATCACGGGCTCGCAGACGCTGCTTGCAGCCTCCAGCGCCCGGTGGAAATCCAGCTCGCCATTGCCTGCCCCGACCGTGATGATGAGCGGGCAATCCGCCACGTCATCGAGCTTGGGCCGGTTGTTGCAATCGGTGACCACCACCTTGGCATGGGACTGCTCGAGGCGGTGCTCGATGGCCTTGGGGCCAAATGCAGTGAACAGCGGCTGGTAGACCGCACCCAGGCGCCAGGTGGCGAGGATGGTTACCAGCAACTCGGGCGTGCGCGGCATGAGCCCGGCGACCCGGTCGCCGGCCTGGACCCCTTGGCCTTTGAGCACATTGGCCAGGCGGCTCGCCATACCCTGCAACTGGTCGAAACTGTAGCGCCCACCGTTACCGTCACGGTCTTCCCAGATCAGGGCGGGCTGGTCGCCGCCGGTGTGCCGGTCGCAGCATTCGACACAGGCGTTGAGGGCCTCGAGGTTGCCATGCAGCGCCGCATCGGCGGCCTGGGCATGGTCGAACGAGCGAGCGGCCTCGGCATAATCGCGCATTGTCGGACTCCTGGTTTCTTGTTTTTGGAGTTGAACCATCGGTCCGACGATGTTCGCGCCACGCATCGGGCGCGGCAATGGCCAAAGCTGTCAATCACGATGACCGGTTTGGCCGTGGCCTGACTCAGCCCCGCCCACGCTCGCGCCCCATGAGAAACTCACGGGTCAGTTGCAGCATCTGCGCATGCTCGTCCGAGGCCCTGTCGATTTCCAGGCTTTCCACTAACTGGCTGTACTGCGCCGGCGGCAACTGCGGCTGGCGGCCAAGCAACAGCGCACGACGGTCGGCATACACCTGCTCGAGGGCGTCAAACACCTGTTGATGACGCTCGCGCAGATAATGCTGCCAGAACTGGCGCTGACTGAGGCTCTCGGCAAGGCCACCGGCCGCCTCGGCAACCTGTACCGCCCTGAACGCCGCTTCAAGCTGGGCGGCATCGACCGCCGCGGCCTCGGCGAACAACATCGAGTGGGGTTGTTCAGGCAAACCCAGCCTCTGGCGCAATTGCACGCGGTAGTACAGCCCGGTTGCGATCTGATCGACATCCTCACCCTCGGTGATTCGCGCCAGGATGTCCTGGCGGGCAAACAGCTCGACCTGCTCCAGGCGGAACAGGCCACGCCCCAATGCCAGCAGTTCATCGCCACGCTCATGCAAGGGATTATGCTGCGCGCTATTCACGACTTGCTGAATCAGCAGCTCGCTGAACCGATCGGCAATGCTGTTCTCGCAACTCAGCGGCAGCGCCGCCAGGGCATACACCGTCTCCCGCAATCCGCCGCTCTGCGCCAGTGCGCCAAGCAACCGCCAGACGCGCCGGTTCAGCACCTCTCGGGCATTGGTGTAATCGGCCGTATGGCGCAGATGGCCGAGTAGCATGAACAGACCATCGCTACCCGGTAAAGCCTGGAGCGTGTCCCATTGCATTGCCTTGGCGCTGCTGTCTGCCTCAATTTCAGAGGCGATCCAGGCCTGACGCGTCAGTACCGGATCGATCACCCTCAACGGTTGTGGTAGATGGTGGTGTTCCTGAATCAGGTCCAAGGCGTACAACCCCTGAAGATCGCGCATTCTCAGGTTATTGCCCGTCACCAGAAAGGCTCGGCGCCGGACGTTGGGCATTGCCAGTATCGGTGCAGGAACCGTAACCAGGTCGTTGTCTCGCAGATCCACACGCTCGAGCCTTTGGCAAAGCTCGATCTCCGATGGCCACTCGACCAGGCGCGTGCGACGCAGGTTCAGGTCAACCAGGTGCGACAACTGATCGTAGCGGAAGTGGTAGGCTCCCAACGGGTTGTAGCTCAGGTCCAGATGGGTCAATTGGGGCAACCCATTGAGCGCATCAAGGGCGGTGCGGTCCAGACGAATGTTGTTGTGCGCCAGGCGCAAGCGGCGTAGCTCGACCAGGTAGGCGAGCCCCTGCGGCACTTGCAGGAGCCGGTTACTGCTGATGTTCAACTCTCGCAAGGCGGTAAAGCAGCGCAGGAACTCCGTGTTAACACGCGTCAGGCTTCCGTCAGCCAAGGTCATCGCGGTCACGCGGGAAAAGTCCACCTGCGGCGGTAGCGGCGGCACCGTGCTTACCTGCAGGTTGATGAGGTTCAAGCGCTGTCCGGCAGGCACCGCACCCACGGCCGCAATCGGCTCGCCTTGCAAGCGCCAGGCGCGCCGCAGGTTCATCGAGAAGCGCTCGCGCACGCTTTGCCGGGCGGGGTTGAGCTCGGCGCTGACCCACCGGTTCAGGTGCATCTCCAACTGTTCTGCGTCGTCCTCAAGGTTCGCCAGGTGTTGGAAGACCGGACCGTCAAGCCGCAGCAGCCGCTCCAGTTCCTGCTCGAGTTGCTGATCATCAAGCCCCGGGTATATACCGCGCAACCGGGTAAGCATTCGCTGCCGGGGAGGACTTCCACCACCAGGCCGCCCACTGAGTGGATATCCCACACGACCATCCGGCAGACGGTGCCCAGGGTTGATCCAGCCCGCGCTGGGCGGTAATCCCAGCAGTCGGGCGAGGCCTTCATGCGAAGAGGGCAATCGCCCGAGCAGATACTTGCGCAATGGCTCGCGGGTTTGGCCGTCGGCAATCCCCATTGCCTGCAAGTGATCCGCTGTCAGCACCGCCGAGAGCGCATCGAAGATATCCGCGGCCTGAGCGTTGACCAGAGGCAGCATTTCGCCCAAAGGACCGTAGAGTGAGAACCGCCCCTGCTTGAACACCAGACTGAAATCCCTCGATGCGCTCCCATCGGGAAATACCTGCGCGATGATCCGGCCCGTGACGGAGCCTTCACGCAACTGCACGTTAACGCTGTGCGGCCATGCAGGCAGGGTACGCAATGACTCCAACAGCAGCTCACCGCAGGTGTCATGATAAGCCTCCGGCAGGTAGAGCCCTTCGACTGCGCGATTGAGCCGGCTCAGACGCAACAAGGTCCGTGCCCGGACAGCCAGCCCCAACGCCAGCCGCTGCTCGCGGGTTGCCAGCGAGCGCTGCGCCTCGCTGGCATCGCTCACGGCTGCTCGCGCGTACAGCTCGGGCAACCCTGGGAAATCACGTCTGAGCAAAGCCAGTAGCGGGTCGTCGGAGGCTCGCGGCTGGGTCAGGTACGTCAACATTTCGCCACGCAGGACCGGTGCCTCGAGCATCAATGCCGAACGCATTGCCATGCCCTGCCCCTGCTTGCCCAATCGAGCCTCGCACCATTGCAGCAATGCCCCTTCCTCGGGCGACAATGCATCGCCGCCCAGATGCTCGAAGAATGCCTCGATGCGCGCATGAGCCTCGAAACGCTGCAAGGTGTCGCGCAGGTTGAAAGGTACCCGCCGGCCTTCCACCAGCAGGCCGCGCAACGCCTCCTGGTCGAGGCCGGAGCACCGCAGTATCTGCTCCGCCTGCGCCGCGTCGAACGGCTTCACCGGCTGCCAAAGGCTGTTGAGCATGATGCTGTTGTCCTGGCACAGCAAAGGATGTGCCTGCCGCAGCCTCCAGCCACGCTCGCCATTGTGCTCGACAACCGGGCCATAGGCGCCCTCGCGCGTGGGATGGCGCAGACGCCACGGGCCATCTGGCCTGGCTCTGTGTATCTGGTAATAGCGTTCGCCATCGCGCATCAGCCGCTGCTCGCCGTCGCCATACAGGCCATCACCCTGCAAAGCTTCCTCATCCCGCAGCACGGCATAGGCCTGCAAATCGTCATGCCAAAGTCGTAGCCCATTCTCCGTGCTGACCGGCACCAGCTCATCGACAAACACACTGCGCACCAGGCCAACGCCCACCCCGATCGCCGCACCGACCGCCACATTCTCGGCAACCCCGAGCATATGATCCAACGCTTCGTGCTGATGACCATGGTGCCAGTCCATCGCCCCCTCGTAGACCTCCGCCAAGGTTTGCACCACGAACTGCCCGAGCAGGATGGCACCGACCTCCGGAATGAACAGCCCCGCCAGATTGAACAACCCAAGCCCGACGGCCTTCCAGGTGTCGAGCCGGGCTCTGGCCGCCTGCTGGTCGGCTCGCGCGGTCGGTACCAGCAACAACAACGCATCGGCCTTGACGCGCTCGATCTGCTGCTGGACCACCACCTCGAAGATGTCGCCATCTGGCGTATGGCTATCGAGCTGCAGGTCCGTTCGTTCATCCCGCAGGCGCAGTTCCAGTCTCGAAAGAAATCCCGCGCGCGCACCAAGGCTGACCAGGCTGCCGAAGTACTGGCGGTAAGCCGTCTGACGTAGTTGCCCTGCCAGGGCGTCGCTCAGGGCCTGGCGCGACGCGAAGCTTCGCAACGCCCGCTGCGGGTCGCTGGGCAAGTACAGGATGACCCCCGCTTCCTTGCCGTCGACCGTGTGCAAGTAGACGACCAACGCGTCGACGATGACCTGGTCGAGTACCTTCAGCACACCAACCTGACCGCGTAGATTGCTGCCATAGGCCTCTTCGCCCTTGGCCAGTGCTCGCAGCACGATCTGCTCATAGGCCGTCACCTGGCCCTTCAAGGCCGCGATCTCGGTGGCCAGTGCAAGGCCGTCGCGCTTGTCCTGGACGAGCTCTGCACGCGCGGCTACGAGCACGCTTGCCAGCAACGCCTGATACTGATTGCCGACATCCAGTTCACGCACGTTGCGCACCAGCTTGTCCGTTTGCTCGTAAACCAGCACATCGTTCTTGGCGTTGACCAGGCCGGTACCGGCCCAATAGTTCGCGCCCTCGTGAAAGTTCTGCATCAACCTCAGCAAGGCCGGCTGCACACGCTCGCCCACCTCCATCTGCGGTGTCTGCAAGTTCGCAAACCGTGTGATGTTGCGCAGTACCACTTCACGCCACAGCAACTGGTCCACACTGAGGCCGTCGGGCAACAGGGTTTCGAATCTCTTCTTTGCAAACGCCTGGGGGGGCATCAGGTCCAGCGTCGCTTTGCGCAGCTTTTCCTGGCTGCTCCTGTGCCTGGCGAAACTTGCCCGTAACGTCCTGATCTGCCCGCGTGATGCCCTGGCCAGCCAAGTCGGCAGACGGCTTGCGATAAAGTCATCGGTCGCATTGCCGATCTTTGCCTGCATGGCCTCGGCAGGTGGGTGATTCTGGTTCATCCGTGAAGTCTCCGAAGTTAATGAGGCATCACGATGACGTCGCCCCCCTGGCCACGGCAGGGGGAAAAGTACCAGGCAGTCCAAGGGTTGGTTCAGCCAAAGAGGCCCGGGTGAGCCGCCAACGCCTGTTGCGTCAAGCGCAGAGCCAACGCCGCAACCGTCTGCTGGCGTTCACCAGAAAGCTGGGTGCTGCGCTCCAGATAAGCCCCATCGCTCAACGCCTGGCGCCTGTCGTAGAGTTGCTCCTCCTGCGCCCAAAACGGCTGCTCTGCCTGTTCGAACAGGCCTTCATGCGCTTGCCTGAGGTAGTCGAGCCAAAAATCGCGCTGGCTTGTAAATAGCGCCAGTCCAGCACCTCTTTCCTCCTCGAGTATCGCGACCCTGGCATTGTCGAGGTCGGCCTGGCTTACCTGGGCAAGGTTGGAGAACTGCATGGTCTGCGGCTGTCCAGGCAGATTCAGCACCTGTGCCAGACCAATACGGTAGGCAAGACTAACCTCGACCTCGTCGACGCCCCCCTCACCCTCCGCCAAGCCATGCGCTAGTCTCTGCATGTGCAGGCGCGCCTGGTGTTCGACACGGTCCAGACGATACAACCGCCCCGCCAAACCTAAACGCACGCGCTCTCCCTCGCCTGGGGCCAAGCCCTGCAATGTGCGAAACACCAGTACCCGGACTTCAAGTGCGCTGAAGCACGAAATCACACTGTCGACACACGTACGCGGATCACTGGCCAGTGTGAAGACATCCTCACGCAAACCACTGTCTTGCCAAAGCGCATCCAGCAATACCCCGACACGCCTGCGCAGGTCCTGCGGTACCCGCTGGTATTCGCGGGTGCCGGTGAGCTCATCGAGCAAGGCGAACAGATCATTGCTACCGGTTTCGGCCTGCAGGCTAGCCCATTGCACCCTCCGCCGCGCCAATGCGCGAGCTTCCAACCCCTGATGCCAAGGCTGCGCGCCTTGCCGTGGCGCCGCGAAGACAGCCACGGGCTCACGCGGCTCAGCCAGCCGCAGGAAGTCCCTCGCGGCCAGCGGATTGCCTGCCAGGGCCAGGCATTGCCGATAGGCCCAAGGCGAGGCGAAGACAAATTCCGGCAAGCTGGCGATTTGGTTGTCGCGCATATCCACATGCTCCAGCAATGGACAGTGCTGCAGTCCGGCCGGCCACTCAAGCAGGCCGGTATCGCGCAGACCGACTTCGCGCAGATGCACAAAAGACGAAAAGGCAAGATTCACCTGGCGTAGCCGGTTGCCGCTCAGGTCGAGCGTGTGCAGACGGGCAAGCCCCCCTAGCACTTGCTCACCGCCACTATCCAACCGAATACGGTTGCGGGGCAGACGCACGGCCCTGAGTCGAGGCATGTGGATGAGCTCCGACGGAATCCGGCCAAGACGATTGTTGCCCAGGTTCAACCAGCGGACGCTGGAAAACGCCCGCAGGAACCCCACCGGCATCTCGCTTAGCTGCAAACCAACGAGAATCAGGTCAGTCACATGGACGAACTCCACACCGACAGGCAACAACGGCAGCGCCCCTACATGCAGGCCAACCAACGACAA
The DNA here is from genome assembly GCF_001007005.1 of Pseudomonas sp. CCOS 191. Lineage (NCBI taxonomy): Bacteria > Pseudomonadati > Pseudomonadota > Gammaproteobacteria > Pseudomonadales > Pseudomonadaceae > Pseudomonas > Pseudomonas sp. CCOS 191. The sequence goes on along the minus strand of NZ_LN847264.1, from coordinate 1,911,105 downwards.
TCGCATTCCGGCAGGGTCGCCATTGATGTCCAGCAATCGCTCGCCTTCCCTGCGCCAGCAACGTCGCAACTGGCTGGCGACCAGGCGTCGAACCTGTGCGAGGTGAGCGTCCGTTTCCTGGGTAACCCAACTGTCCATCGCATCGACCAGGGCATGATAGGCCCGGCGTTGTTCGAGCAAACGGGTAAACGGTGAGCCAGGCAGGTCGAGAATTTGCTCCAGGTATGTCTGGACCGACGCATCATCGAAGCTTGGGTACAAGGCACGAATTTCATCACGCAACCATCGCTCGGAATGCCCTCGGGCCGCGCCCCGACCGCTCAACGGATAGCCGAGAGGCCCGTCATCCACCCGCACCATCGGGTTGAAGAACGGCTTGATCTCACGGATCCCCATGACCCTGGCCAACGCTTCACGGTCGCTCGGCAACCAAGCCTGCAAGTCCTCACGTATCCTCTGCGCTACCTCTGGACCCTGCCAGCGCTGGGCAAAACCCCATTGTGTCGGCAGGCATGCCACGAGCGTTTCGCACAGGTCCGCTGGCGCCTGCGGCTGGAGGTCCAGAGCCCGCCCATCCTCCGTGTAGAGTTCAAAACCGCCCGTCTTGCGCACCAGCACGATGGCCTCGTCGCCAGGGTAAAGTCGAGACAGAACTGGCCCGCCATGCGCAGAACGGCGCAGCAACAGATTCGACGAAACCGGCCAACCAGCATGACGGCGCAATAACGCAAATACCAACTCGACGCTCTCGTCACAATAGCTGCCCGGCAGATACAGGGCTTCGCGAATACGCGTGAGCCGGGCAGTCTGCAACAACAGCCGAGCCTGTTCAGCTAGCGCCAGCGGAATGCGCGCCGACTGGGTCATCACCACGCGCTGTTCGTCATTAGCCTGTGCCAGCAAGTGCAAGGCATAGGCGTCCGGCAGGCCGGGAAAATCCCGCTGGATCAAGGATTGCAGCGAATCTTCAGTCAGGTACGCTCGCGAAAGGCGGTCCAGCAACGCCTCCCTTACCTGCGCGGCGTGCTCGGCGATGGCGTCCAGTTGCGCATGCGCATCCAAAGACCCGATAGCGAGCAGCTCACGGCACGCTTGAAGCAATGCCTCATCTTCGTCGATGGCGCTCCCAGCACCTGCCCGTACAATAAAGGCCTCGATACGGGCACCGACAGAGAACCGCTCGAGCGTGTCACGCAATTGCACCGGTAACGCCCGATTTTCAACCAGCAAACGTCTTAATTGGGGCTCATCCACTCCCGCGACCTTGAGCACCTGCGTGACCCTGGCCGGCGCCATGGACACCGCCTCTGGCCACAGGTATCCCAGCAGATGCTGGGCGCCTTGCCATTCCAGCGGTCGCTGGCTGGCAAGACGCCAGCCCCGCTCACCGTTGTACAGCAAGCGGGGATGCGCGCCTGATTCCCGCGTCGGGTGGCGCAAGTACCATTGCCCATCCGACCTACGCACTTCGAAGTTGACATGCCGGTCCGTCCACCAGAACCGGCCATCACTCCACAGCAAGCCATTGGCCTGACGTGTTGCGCTCGCAGGCGGCCCCTGCGGGTCCCGATAATCGCCCAATTGAGCCGTACCCAGCATTGCCTGCCCGTCGCTGTGCACTGGCACCATCGTATCGACCAGCGCGCTGCGCTCGAACACACGCGACACCGAGTGCAGCGCAACGCCCAGGCCCGCCGCGACCGCGACCGTTTCGGCAACCCCAAGCAGGTGCGCGAGGGCTTCATGATCGTGCCCCCGGGCCCAGTCGCCCACACCGTCGAACACCTCGCCAACGATCTGCGCCACCATCTGGGTCGTCAGCAAGGCACCGACCACGGGCACGAACATCCCCGCCACATTGAGTACAGAAAGGCCCACGCCTTGCAAAGCCTTGAAGCGGGCACTGCTGGCGGCGTGATCGGCATCGGCAGTGGGCACCAGCAGTTGCCGGGCATCGCCCTTGATACGCGACTCCAGGTCAAGCGCCATCTGCTCGAACACATCGGTGGTAATCGTGCTGCCGGCCGGTTCCAGGTCGGTGTGGGCATCGGCCAGGCGCTGGCTCAGCGTCGATAGAAAGATGGCACGGTCGGCGACAGCCAGCCGATGGGTGAAACGTTGGCGGTAATGCTCGTTGCGCAGTGCTCGCCCCAACGCGATGCCCATGCTTGCCCAAGAGTCGAAGCGCTGGATCGGTAAGGACGTTGCAGGAAGGTAAAGCAACACCGCCTGTATCGGCTCGACTTGCCCTGGTAACCCCCCAGGCAGCCATGAACCCGATACCTCGAGTACGAGGCCGTCGGTGACTGCAAGCCCCATCACCGTGAGCCGACAGACCCGGACCGTCGTTCCCTCGAGGTGCATCAGCGGCCTGTCAGCCAGCATCAAGCGCCACAGTGCTTCATCCACGGGCCGCACTTGCTGTTTCAGCACTGCGATATCGAGGGCCAGCGCCAGCCCGTGGCGCTTGTCCCGAGCTAGTCGACCGCGCACTGCCGGTGTGAAGACCCCGCTCAGATGCTGCTGGTACTGCCTGCCGATATCGGCCTGGCGGCAGCGTTCGACGAGGCGGTCGGTATCATCGAAGACCAGCGTCCCCTCGTTCGAAACCAGCCCTGTGCCTTCGAAAAAGCGGGCATTGGCCTCAAAGTTGCGCATCAACCGCTGCTCAACGGTTTCCAGAGGGTATCGAACATCGACCCCTGGCGTATCCAGCGGGTCTTGTGGCGGTACGAACCTGCCACGGCCTTCACGCCAATGCAGCCCCGACACCCCCACAGTCAGTTTCAGTGGCGAGATCACCTCTGCCTGCAGCTTGCGCTTGAAAAACAGATCCAGTGGTTCGAGCTTGTCCAACGCCTCGGACAGCTGCACCTGGATTTCGCCATGCGCCCGGGCACTGCCACGCAGCCGAGCGATCCCACTTGCCCCGGCCTCCTTGAGCCAGCCTGGCAAGTGCTCGGCGATGAAGTCGTCAGTGGCATGTGCCAGTTTGGTGGCACGGGCCGCTTCCTTCGAAGCGGCTATCGGTGAAGTCATGCTGGGCATCCATCAGAAGTTCGGGAGGCCCAGACTTTGCTCACAGCACTCAGGGTTGGGCAGCGGGAACCACGGCCCCGGAACCTTCCTGCCCCAACGCCACCGAGCGGTATTGGCCAGGGTTGCAACCGAACCACTTGCGAAACGCCTTGTAGAACGAACTGCTGTCAGCGAAACCGAGGCGCTCGGCAATGTCGCCCAACCCGACGACCGGGTCGGCCAGCCAGGCGATGGCCAGTTCGCGGCGAACGCTATCCTTGAGCCCCTGGTAGGTCTGCCCCTCCTCGGCAAGGCGACGGCGCAGGGTCGATACCGACATGCACAGACCGCTGGCCAGGCCCTCGGCATCCGGCCAACTGGCCGGGTCCCGCCCACGCAGGTCGCCGCGCAGACGCCGGGCCAGGCTTGCCGGGTCGCGGTACTTGACCAGGATGTTGCCCGGTGCTTCGGCGAGGAACCGCTGCAACTCCTCCGGGTGGCGGCGCAACGGCAAGTCCAGGCAATCGGCGGCGAGGATCATGCGCGTGCGCGGCCGGTCGAACTGCAGGTTTTCCGAGAACATCACCCGATAGTCGTCGCAGAATGGCGGCTCGGCACAACGCAGCTCGATGGCCAGGATCGGGATGCGGCGCCCGGCGAGCCAGCACGCCACGCCATGCACGATCATCCAGAAGGTGAAGTAGGTGAAGGCCCGGCGTGGCGTATCACGCGGCTCGTTGATGACGATTTCGGCCAGCCCCTGCTGGCGCACCAGGCTTGGCTGCAGGTCCTCGAGCATCAGGCCAAGGAACGCCAGCGCGGTCTCGATACCAGCGGCCAGGGTCGGCTGTGCCATGCTCGCCCGACACAAGAATGCCAGGCTGCCACTGCGCAGGCCGCGCGGATCCATGGCGAAGAACTCATCGTTGCAGCGCCGCGCCAGCAGGCGCCAGAGCCGGGCATAGGCCTCGGCGCCGACACGCGCCTCGGGCAGGTCAAGCTGGCCGGCATCGATACCGGCACGCGCCAGCAACGCCGTATCGGCACCCGCCGGGCAGGTCTGCAACAGCGCCTCGCGCACCAGTTGCATGGAGATGGTGTCTTTCTCGCTCATCGACCGTCCTGTCGTCACATTGCCGGCCATCTTAGGCCGCACCGTTGAAAACAGCCATCACAGGCCGGCCGCCAGCCCCAAGAACGCCTGGATCAGGCGCAGCTCGCGGCGCCGTTCCAGGCAGCCGACCATATGCTGGTTGACCAGCCCTGCGCCACTCAACGGCCGCGCCACCACCCGCGGGTCATGCGCCACCTCGGTGGACGACACCACACCGATGCCCAGCTCGGCCGCCACGGCTTCGGTCACCGCCTCGCGGCTGTCCAGCTCCAGCAGCACCCGCGGCTGCACCGCGGCATCGGCGCAAGCCTTGTCGAAGGTGCGCCGGGTGGTCGAGCTGGGTTCGCGCAGCACCATGATCTGCTTGTCCAACTCGGCCAGCGGCAAGTCGTCGGTGGCCGTGGCCCAGGCATGCCCCACCGGCAGCAAGGCACACAGGCGTGATTCGCACAGGCTTTGCAGGTGCAGCCCCTTGCGTGGCTCGATTTCGGTCAGCACCGCCACATCGGCATGTTCGGTCAGTAACGCGGCCAAGGTTTCCTGGGCATTGCCCAGGCGCAAGTTGACGGTGATGCCAGGGTAGCGCTCGCGCAGTTGCGCCAGCATGGGCATGACCCGGTGCGGACCATCGGCGGCGACCTCCAGGCGTCCGGTGAGCAACTGCCTGTTGGCTTCGAGCATGGCCTGGGCCTCCTCGGCCAGGCTGAACATCGCTCGAGTGATGGCCGCCAGGCGCGTGCCCTCCTCGGTCAGCTCGACCCGCCGGGCGGTGCGCCGCAGCAGGGTGATCTGGTAGTGCTCCTCCAGCGCCTTCACGTGCCCGGTCACCGCCGGTTGGCTGATGAACAGACGCTCGGCGGCACGGGTGAAGCTGCCCTCGCGGGCGACGGCGTCGAAGGCACGGAGCTGGAACAGGTTCATATCTATCGGCCTGACTTATGGCTGGCATATCTACAAACAATTTGATTGATGGCTCGGCGAATTGCAACCTAGCCCCACTAGTTTCCAGCCCACCGCAAGTGAGGAACCACGGAATGAGCAACGCCCCGATCCTGCTGACCCCCGGTCCTTTGACCACATCGCTGCGCACCCGCCAGGCCATGCTTGTGGACTGGGGCTCCTGGGACCGCGACTTCAACCAGCTGACCGCCAGCGTGTGCGAGCAGTTGCTGGCGATCCTCGACGGTGCCACCAGCCACCACTGCGTGCCGCTGCAAGGCAGCGGCACCTTCGCCGTGGAAGCGGCCATCGGCACCCTGGTGCCGCGCGACGGCAAGGTGCTGGTGCTGATCAACGGCGCCTACGGCCAGCGCCTGGCGAAGATCTGCAAGGTACTGGGCCGCGCCTACAGCACCTTCGAGACCGCCGAGGACCAGCCAACCACCGCCGCCGACGTCGACCGCCTGCTCGCCGCCGACCCCGCCGTTACCCACGTGGCGTTGATCCACTGCGAGACCAGCACCGGCATCCTCAACCCGCTGGCCGAGATCGCCCAGGTGGTCCAGCGCCACGGCAAACGCCTGATCATCGACGCCATGAGCTCGTTCGGCGCGCTGCCGATCGATGCCCGCCAGGTGCCTTTCGAAGCGCTGATCGCTGCCTCCGGCAAGTGCCTGGAAGGCGTGCCGGGCATGGGCTTCGTCTTCGCCGAAAAAGCCGCCCTGGCCGCCGCCGAAGGCAACGCCCATTCGCTGGCCATGGACCTGCACGACCAGCACGCCTACATGGCCAAGACCGGCCAGTGGCGCTTCACCCCGCCGACCCACGTGGTCGCTGCCCTGCACGAAGCGTTGCAACAGTACAACGAGGAAGGTGGACTGCCTGCTCGACACCAGCGTTACGCCGACAACTGCAAGACCCTGCTCGACGGCATGGCACGGATTGGCCTGCGCAGCTTCCTCCCGGCCGAAATCCAGGCGCCGATCATCGTCACCTTCCACGCCCCGAACGATGCGCGCTACCAGTTCAAGGACTTCTACGAGCGGGTCAAGGCCAAGGGCTTCATCCTCTACCCCGGCAAGCTGACCCAGGTCGAGACCTTCCGTGTCGGTTGCATCGGCGTGGTCGGCGCCGAGGGCATGCAGGCCGCCGTGAACGCCGTGGCCGAGGTGCTGCGGGAAATGGAAGTACTGGACATCTGAACTCTGCCTACCCAATTCAAGGAAACTGCGCACATGAACTACAGCAACCCTATCCAGCTGCAAGCCGCCATCCTCGACTGGGCCGGCACCGTGGTCGACTTCGGCTCCTTCGCCCCCACGCAGATCTTCGTCGAGGCTTTCGCCGAGTTCGACGTACAGGTGTCCATCGAGGAGGCCCGTGGGCCGATGGGCATGGGCAAATGGGACCATATCCGTACCCTGTGCGACGTGCCGGAGATCGCCGAGCGTTACCGCAAGGTGTTCGGACGCACGCCGAGCGATGATGACGTCACCGCTATCTACGAACGCTTCATGCCGCTGCAGATCGAGAAGATCGCCTTGCACTCGGCGCTGATCCCCGGCGCGCTGGACACCCTTACCGGCCTGCGCAAGGACGGCTTGAAGATCGGCTCCTGCTCGGGCTATCCGAAAGTGGTGATGGACAAGGTGGTGGAACTGGCGGCACGCAATGGCTACGTCGCCGACCACGTGGTGGCCACCGACGAAACCCCGAACGGCCGCCCATGGCCGGCCCAGGCCCTGGCCAACGTGATCGCCCTGGGGATAGACGATGTGGCGGCCTGCGTGAAGGTCGACGACACCGTGCCGGGCATTCTCGAAGGCCGCAGCGCCGGGATGTGGACCGTGGCGCTGGTGTGCTCGGGCAATGCCCTGGGGCTGACCTGGGAAGGTTACCAGGCCTTGAGCGCGGAAAAGCTGGAGAGCGAGCGCAAGCGTATTCACGCGATGTTTGCAGGGTCGCGCCCGCACTACCTGATCGACACCATCAACGAGCTGCCCGAGGTGATCGCCGATATCAACCGCCGGCTAGCCAAGGGTGAGATGCCGCAGGCTTGCTGATCGTCCGCGTGATGGCCATCGCCGGCAAGCCGGCTCCCACAGGAGCCGGCTTGCCGGCGATGAGGCATCTTCAGACCGCCCGGTTCAGCTTCACCCACGAGGCAAACTTGTCGATGAACCCCTGCAGGAACGGCCGGGTCTTGTCATTCAACTTGCCACTGTCATCGAACAGCGTCGCGGCCCCGCCGATATACGCCTCGGGCATCTGCATGCACGGCATGTCAAGAAACACCAGCGACTGACGCACGGCATGATTGGCACCAAACCCGCCGATCGCCCCCGGCGAGACGCTGGCCACCGCCGCCGGCTTGCCGCCCCATACGCTCTGTCCGTAAGGCCGCGACCCCACATCGATGGCATTCTTCAACCCGCCCGGCACCGAACGGTTGTACTCCGGGGTGACGAACAACACCGCGTCGCTGCGGCGGATCTCGTCGCGAAAATGCTTCCACGCCTCGGGAGCGCCCTCGGCCTCGACATCCTCGTTGTACAACGGCAGGTCGCCGATCTCGACGATCCGCAGGGCAAGGCTGGACGGCGCCAGCTCAGACAGCGCGCGGGCCACTTTGCGGTTGTAGGACTCCTTGCGCAAGCTGCCGACGACAACCGCTACCGAATAGACCTGGCCCATGGCGTTTTGCAACCTCTGCTCTGGGAATGGGACCAGTTAGTTATAGATGACCGTTCCTCGGCTTCGCGGTTTTTTTCCATTCGGCTGAAAACTTCCCGGGCGTTTCACTGGTCTATGCCTACAGACATTTCCTACACGATTCAGAGGTTTCCACCTAAATGGCAGCAGTAATGGTCGGCCAGTTCCACGCCCGCGACGCCGAAGGCCGTATCTACCCGGTCCACGAGTTCCAGGAGTCCACCCTCCAGGCCGACGGCAGCACCCTCGGCGCGCCGGTTACCAGCTATCGCCTGGCTATCGGCGACCGCGTCAACCACCTGGGCGACGACCGTTTCGAGCTGGCCCAGACCGGCGTCGAGATCATTCGTATTCCTTGACGCAGTCCACCGTATACAACTGCCCATCCCGCTGCAGGCCGTGCACGTCGGCGACGAAGCCCGGGAAACCCTGGTCGAAGGCCCGGGCGCAGTCCAGGTAGACCAGGATCGAGCGGGTCGCCTCGGTGAAGCGCTCGCCCGGCATGATCAACGGTATCCCTGGTGGATAGGGCACCAGCATCACCGCCGCGACCCGGCCCAGCAGATGCTCGATAGGCACCGCCTCCACCTCCCCGCGCACCATCCGGTCATAGGCCTCGGCCGGAGCCATCGCCACCTCCGGCAAACGGGTGAACAGCTGCTTGAGCTGCCTGGACGTGGCATTGCCACGGTAGAAACCATGCAATTGCTGACACAGGTCGCGCAGCCCCAGCCCCTGGTAGCGTGACGGCTGCACCACCATCACGCTGGGCAGGCAGTCGGCCAGCGTGGTATTGGCGTCGTAGTGGCGCTTGAATTCCAGCAGCTCGGTGAGCAGCGTGCTCCACTTGCCCTTGGTGATCCCCATCGAGAACAGCACCAGGAAGCTGTACAGGCCGGTCTTTTCCACCACCAGCCCGCGCTCCCAGAGAAACTTGCCCACCACTGCCGCGGGAATTCCATGGCCCTCCGCTGCACCAGCGGCGCCCGGCATCACCAAAGTGACCTTGAGCGGGTCGAGCAAGACATAGTCGTCGCCCAGCCCACCAAAGCCATGCCACTCGGCCCCCGGTTGCAGCAGCCAGTCCGCCGCCTGCTGCTCGCCGACCTGCGCCGTCGGCGGCTGCCAGATGCTGAACCACCAGTCATCGGCGGCCAGGTGCTCGCGCAGGTTGGCCAGCGCCCGGCGAAAGCTCAGGGCCTCGTCGAACATCTCCTGCAACAGCGAACGCCCCGCCGGGCCTTCCATCATCGCCGAGGCCACATCCAGCGAGGCGAGGATGCTGTACTGCGGCGAGGTGGAGATATGCATCATGAACGCTTCGTTGAAACGGTCGCGGTCCAACTGGCGGCTGGCACCGTCCTGCACATGGATCATCGAGGCTTGGCTGAAGGCCGCCAGCAGCTTGTGGGTGGAATGGGTGCTGAACAGTAGCGGCCCATCGTCGCCACGCGGCGTACCCATGGCGTAGCGACCGACGAAGAATTCATGGAAGGCGGCATAGGCGAACCAAGCCTCGTCGAAGTGCAGCACCTCGACACTGGCACCCAGGGCCTGCTTGATCATCCCGGCGTGGTAGCAGAGGCCGTCGTAGGTGCAGTTGGTAACCACGGCCAGCTTGATCTTCGCAGGCTTTCCCTGGGCCAGAGGATGGGCCTGGATCTTCGCCTGGATAGACGCCGGGCTGAACTCGCTGAGCGGGATCGGCCCGATGATGCCCAGCTCGTTGCGCTCCGGGCACAGGTAGATGGGGATGGCACCGGTCATGATGATCGCGTGCACCACCGACTTGTGGCAGTTGCGGTCCACCAGCACCAGGTCCCCGCGCCCGACCGTGGCGTGCCAGACGATCTTGTTGGCGGTGGAGGTGCCATTGATGACGAAGAAGGTATGGTCGGCACCGAAGTTGCGTGCCGCCCGTGCCTCGGCGGCGGCCAGCGGGCCAGTGTGGTCCAGCAACGAGCCCAGTTCCGGCACCGAGACCGACAGGTCCGAGCGCAGGGTGTTTTCACCGAAGAACTGATGGAATGCCTGCCCCACCGGGCTCTTGCGGTAGGCCACGCCACCACCATGGCCCGGCGTGTGCCAGGAGTAGTTGGATTGCGCGGTGTGCTGCACCAGGGCCTTGAAGAACGGCGGCAGCAGGCCGTCGAGGTAGTTGTGCGCGGCCCGCGCCACCTGGCGGGCGAGAAACGGCACGGTGTCTTCGAACAGGTAGAGGATGCCGCGCAACTGGTTCAGCTCGCCCATGGCCTCGGCCGGGGCATTCTCCAGGGTGACCTGCTCGCCCAGGGCGAAGATCGGCAGGTTGGGCGCCCGCAGCCGCGCCAGGCGGATCAGTTCGGCCATGTTCTGCAGCAGGCGGCTGTTGTCGCCGACGCCCTCGGCGGCAATCAGCATGCAGGCCAGGCCGTGATGGGTGGCGGCCACCAGCCGTGCTTCGGCCTGGTCGGCGGCGGCGAGGATGGCGAAGCCGTCACGGGCCAGTTCATCAGCGATGCCGCGCACCCGCTCGCCAGCGACGCTGTCGGCCTTGATGGCCCGGTGGACGATGAGGATCGGAAACTGCAGGTCCTTGTACATCGGGCGGCTACCTCTGCGGGTAATTTCCCTCAGGGTAGTCGAGTGTGATGCTGTCATCGCCAGGCCGGCTCACAAGGCGCAGCGCTGGATGCGGTCCCTGTGGGAGCTGGCTTGCCAGCGATGGGCCGGGCCTGCCTTCGAGTCAGCTGGCGGCTGGCTCGGTCAATGCCTGCCACATCGACGGCCCACCCGCCGACTTGGCAATGGCCGCCAAACGCTCGGCATGGGCCTCGAGCTCTTCCTCATTGGCCAGGATCACCCGCCCCGGCGCACGCCCGACGATACGGCGGATCTCGCTACCGGTTGCCCCTTGCCCATCCTCGTCGCCCGCCCCTTCGCCCGCCAGCGACAAGCTGGTCTGGCCACCGGTCATCGCCAGGTAGACGTCGGCCAGCAGTTCCGAGTCGAGCAGTGCGCCGTGCAGCTCACGGCCGGAATTGTCGATGCCATAGCGTTTGCACAGGGCATCGAGGCTGTTGCGCTGCCCCGGGTGGCGCGAGCGCGCCATCATCAGGGTGTCGAGGATCGGGCAATGCTGCGAGATATCGGCACGATCCTGCTGGCCGATCAGGGCGAACTCGTTGTTGATGAAGCCAACGTCGAACGCGGCGTTGTGGATGACCAGGGTAGCGCCCTGGATGAACTCGAAGAACTCCTCGGCCACATCGCCAAAGCGCGGTTTGCCGACCAGGAAGGCATCGGTGATGCCGTGGACGTTGATCGCGCCCTCGTCACTCTCGCGGTCGGGCTGCAGGTAGACATGGAAGTGCCGCCCGGTCAGGCGCCGGCCCACGACCTCGACGCAACCGATCTCGATGATGCGGTGGCCTTCGGCCACCGGCATGCCGGTGGTCTCGGTGTCGAGGATGACGAACCGTTTGTCTTGCTGCTGCTCCACGCGGGGACTCCAACTGGCGGTGCTTGAATTCGGGGTGGGAGTATAACGAAATCGGGGCCGCTTTGCGGCCCATCGCGGCTGAAGCCGCTCCTACAGAAACATGCGGATCGGGGTAGGAGCGGCTTCAGCCGCGATGGGCTGCACAGCAGCCCCAATCAGATCAACGCTGAGCGCGAACCTCATCAACCCCACGATTGGCCAACTGGTCGGCGCGCTCGTTGCCCGGATGGCCGATATGCCCACGGACCCACTTCCAGGTCACCTTGTGCCGGTTGACCTGTTCGTCGAGCTGCACCCACAGGTCGGCGTTCTTCACCGGCTCTTTCGCGGCGGTCTTCCACCCGCGTTTCTTCCAGTTGACCATCCACTCGTTGATGCCCTTCATGACGTACTGCGAGTCGGTGGTCAGCAGCACCTCGCACTCGCGCTTGAGCGCCTTGAGGCCCTCGATCGCCGCCATCAACTCCATGCGGTTGTTGGTGGTCTCGCGCTCGCCGCCCCACAGCTCCTTCTCGACGCCCTTGTAGACAATCAGCACACCCCAGCCGCCCGGGCCAGGGTTGCCCTTGCAGGCACCATCGGTGTAGATCTCGACGCTATCGCTCATGTACCACTCATGTTCAGTGCTTTTCGGATTCGGGATGGGTGGCGCTGCGGTTGACCTTGGCCAGCGGCAGCGGCAGCAGCTTGCCCATCGGCTCGCGGCGCTCCAGGCGCAGCGGCCGCAGGCCCACCACCATCTTGCGCGCCACCAGCAGGTAGACACCGCCGCCGGCAGTCTGCCAGCCACCGGCCACGCGCTCCCAGCCAGCCAGGCGCTGCTGCCAGGCCGGCGAGGCAAGCGGCGGACGATAACACCCGAAGCGGCGTTTCTCCAGCGCGAAGCCCAGCAGGTTGAGCCAGTCGCCGACCCGCGACGGCGAGATGCATCGGGCCTTGCGCAAGGCCCCGTGGCTGAAGAAATGGCGCACGCCCCAACTGCTCCAGGGGTTGATCCCGATGATCAGCAGGTGGCCACCCGGGCGCACGGAACTGGCGGCTTCACGCAGCAGCCCGTGGGGGGACAGGCTGAAGTCCAGACCATGCTGCAGCACCACCACGTCGGCGGCGTGCTCCGACAACGGCCAGGCCTGTTCTTCGCAGACGATCTCCACCCCCGGCAGCGGCGCGCCCAGGCGCACGTTGCGCTGCACCTGCGGGGCGTTGGGCGGGGGTTCGGCGCAGGGGCCGTAGTGCACAAGGTAGCCACCGAAGAAGCGCCGCAGCTCTTCTTCGAGCAACTTTTCCTCCTCCTTGAGCATCAACTGCCCAAGAGGCCCATCGAACCAGTCGCGGGCCAGGCGGATCAGCTCGACCCAGTCGGGGTCGGCCTGGGCGAAGGCTTGGTCGGTCATTGCGTTCTCCCTCGAAGGTTCTCCGCTCGCGCCATCGCGGCTAAGATGCCCTCAATGTCCAGGCTTGGCGATACGGATCCGCACATGATACAGATCGATGCCCTACCCGCTTTCAACGACAACTACATCTGGTTGTTACAGGATACTGCCAATCGCCGCTGCGCAGTGGTCGACCCCGGTGACGCCGGGCCGGTGCGCGCATGGCTGGAGCAGCACCCGGACTGGGCATTGGAGGCAATCCTCGTCACCCACCACCACCATGACCACGTCGGCGGCGTCGAAGCCCTGAAACAGGCCACCGGCGCCCAGGTGTACGGCCCGGCCAGCGAACATATCCCGGGCCGCGACATCGCCCTGGAAGACGGCGCCCGCATCGAGGTGCTGGGCCTGGCCTTCGAGGTCCTGGCCATGCCCGGCCACACCCTGGGCCACATCGCCTATTACACTGCGCAATCGCCCACACCGCTACTGTTCAGTGGCGACACCCTGTTCGCCGCCGGCTGCGGCCGCTTGTTCGAAGGCACGCCCGAGCAGATGCACCATTCGCTGCAACGCCTGGCGGCGCTGCCCGCCGCGACCGAAGTGTACTGCGCCCACGAATACACCCTGAGCAACCTGCGCTTCGCCCGTGCCGTGGAACCCGACAACGAACACGTTCGCCAACGGTTCGAGGACGTTACCCGGTTGCGCGCCGACAATCGCATCACCTTGCCCTCCAACATTGGCCTGGAGCGCCTGACCAACCCGTTTTTGCGCACCGCTGAAACATTCGTTAAACAAAAAGCAGACGAATGGAAGGGACATTCCAACCCCAGCCAAGCCACTGTTTTTGCTGCCTTGAGGTCTTGGAAGGACGTGTTCTGATAACCTCAAGATATATCGCATCATAGGCCCGATGGTTGACCCGGCGGGGAGCGGTTTCTAGAATCGCCCAACTTTTTCGCCCGGATAACCGTCCCAGCCGATGTCTTCCCGTAGCCGCAGAACCTCTCATTCGGTCGCCCTGACGCGACTGGCCCAGATCAGTGCACTGGCGCTGGCCGCCACCCTGGTCGGCTGCCAGAGCACCCGTCAGCTCGACGAAGCCGACAGCGTTCGCGCGCACAACTACCAGGCGCGGATCAAGCACAAGCCCGCGCCGCTGGTGGTCAAGCCCAAGGAGCAGGCACCGCCGCAGGACGTCTGGGAGCGCATGCGCCAGGGCTTTGCCCTGCAGGACGGCATGGACGTCAACCCGCGCATCGAACAGCAGCGCCTGTGGTTCGCCAGCAACCCGTCGTTCCTCGAGAACGCCGGCGAGCGCGGCAGCCTCTACCTGCACTACATCGTCGAGCGCCTCGAAGAACGCGACATGCCGCTGGAACTGGCCCTGCTGCCGGCCATCGAGAGCGCCTACAACCCGATGGCCTACTCCCGCGCGCACGCCGCCGGCATGTGGCAGTTCATCCCGTCCACCGGGCGCCACTTCAACCTGCGCCAGACCAACTTCTACGACGGCCGTCGCGACGTCACCGCCTCGACCAACGCCGCGCTGGACTACCTGAACCGCCTGCACGACATGTTCAACGGCGACTGGCTGCTGGCCCTGGCGGCCTACAACGCCGGTGAAGGCACGGTCAGCCGCGCCATCGAGCGCAACGAGCGCCTGGGCCTGCCGACCGACTACTGGAACCTGCCGCTGCCGCAGGAAACCCGTGACTACGTGCCCAAGCTGCTGGCCCTGTCGCAGGTGGTCAACACCCCGGCCGCCTACGGGGTCAACCTGAACCCGATCGCCAACGAGCCGTACTTCGAAGCCGTCGCCATCAACGACCGCCTCGACCTGTCCCGCGTGGCTGCCTTCGCCGACATCGACGAAGACGAACTGATCCAGCTCAACCCCGCCTTCAAGAAGCGCATGACCGTGGACGGCCCGCAGCAACTGCTGGTGCCGACCGCCAAGGCGCAACTGCTCAGCGACCGCATGTCCAACCTCAAGCCCGAGGAACTGGTCAGCCTGCAACCGAACAAGGCCGTGTTCCAGGCAGCCCTGGCCGAGGCCAAGGCGCCCGCGGCGCGCAGCTACCGGGTCAAGCGTGGCGACAACCTGGGCAGCATCGCCAAGGCCAACCGGGTGTCGGTCAAGCAGCTGCAAAGCTGGAACCGCATCCGTGGCAACAACCTCAAGGTCGGCCAAGTCCTGGCCCTGCGTGGCGGCAGCGCGCCGAGCGCGGCGGCCAACCGCGTGGCCGACTCCAAGCAGCGCTCCACCCAGTACAAGGTGCGCAAGGGCGATTCGTACTACCTGGTGGCCAAGCGTTTCAACGTCGAGATGAAGCACCTCAAGCGCTGGAACCCACGCACCGGGCACGCGCTCAAGCCAGGCCAGACCCTGACCGTCTACCTGGCGCGCTGATACCTCGCTCGCGGGGCCAGCCCTCCTCCCACGCCAGTCGCGATCGGCGTGGGAGCGGGCTGGCCCCGCGATGCCTTGAAGGCTGAAGCAAAGCCCCGCGCCCTACCCTTTTTCCATTCCAGACAAGCTGTTACTGTACCCCGAACCAAGCCCAACGCCCTCTGGATCGGATGCCGACTTGATACGTCCCCTCCTGCTGTCACTCAGCCTGGCCTTGAGCTTCCCCGCCGTCGCGATGGTGAGCGAAAGCCACGGATACGCGCAGTTCGGCACGCTCAAGTACCCGGCCAGCTTCACCCACTTCGATTGGGTCAACCCGCAAGCCCCCAAAGGCGGCACGTTGCGGGCCATGGCCTTCGGCACCTTCGACACGCTCAACCCCTACACCTTCAAGGGCTCGAGCCCGGTCACCACGCCCAACTTCCTGCAGTACGGCATCAACGAGCTCAACGAGCCGCTGATGGTCGGTACCGGCATGTACGACCCGTCCGGCGACGAACCCACCTCCAGCTACGGCCTGATCGCCCGCTCGGTCGAGTACAGCGAGGACCGCAGCTGGGTGGTGTTCAACCTGCGCCCCGAGGCGCGCTTCCACGATGGCGTGCCGATCACCGCGCAGGACGTGGCGTTTTCCTACCGCACCCTGCTCAAGGACGGCCACCCGATCTACCGCACCAACCTGCAGGAAGTGGCCCGGGTCGATATCCTCGGCCCGCTGCGCATCCGCTTCGTGTTCAAGCGCGCCGGCAACCCGCTGCTGATCCTGCGCCTGGGCGAGATGCCGGTGCTGCCCAAGCACTACTGGGCCAAACGCGACTTCAAGGCCACCACCTTCGAGCCGCCGCTGGGCAGCGGCCCCTACCGCATCAGCGAAGTGCAACCCGGTCGCCGGCTGGTGTTCGAACGGGTGAAGGACTACTGGGGCAAGGACCTGGCGGTTAACCGCGGCAAGTACAACTTCAAGCGCGTCGAATACGAGTTCTACCGCGACGCCACCGTGGCCTTCGAGGCGTTCAAGGCCGGTGAATTCGACATCTACATCGAGCACCAGGCGAAGAACTGGGCCAACGGCTACAACTTCCCCGCCGTGCGCCGTGGCGAGGTGATCAAGGCGCAGATCCCGCACAAGATCCCCACCCAGACCCAAGGCCTGTTCATGAACAGCCGCCGCGCCGCGTTCAGCGACCCACGGGTGCGCCAGGCGCTGGGCCTGATGCTCGACTTCGAGTGGACCAACCGCGCCCTGTTCAGCAGCGCCTACCGCCGCTCGACCAGCTACTACCCCAACAGCGACTTCACCGCCAGCGGCCTGCCCACCGGCAAGGAATGGCTGCTGCTCAAGCCATTCCGCGACCAGCTGCCGGACAAGCTGTTCACCGAGCCCTACCAGGTCAGCCACACCGACGGCAGCGGCATCAGCCGCCCCGCCCTGCGCCAGGCCCTGGCCCTGTTCGCCCAGGCCGGCTGGAAGCTCAACGGCCAGCGCCTGGTGGACAGCAAAGGCCAACCGTTCAGGCTGGAACTGCTGCTGGTGAACCCCAACCTCGAACGCATCCTGCAACCTTATGTCGAAAATCTGGCCAGCATCGGCATCGATGCGCGCTTGCGCACCGTGGACCGGGCCCAGTACAAACAACGGCTCGACCAGTTCGATTTCGACATGATCCTGATGACCCTGAACCAGACCCTGAGCCCGGGCCTCGAGCAGTGGCTGTATTTCCACTCGAGCCAGGCCGCCACCAAGGGCAGCAAGAACTATGCTGGCGTGAAGGACCCGGTGGTCGACCACCTGCTCGACACCTTGCTCGCCGCCCGCAGCCGCGATGACCAGATCGCCGCCGCGCGCGCCCTGGACCGCGTGCTCTCATGGCAGTACTACATGATCCCCAACTGGTACCTCGACAATCACCGCCTGGCCTACCGCAACCGGTTCGCCTTCGTCACCACGCCGCCCTACACCCTCGGGCTGAACAGCTGGTGGATCAAGAAGACTTCGGAGAAAGCCAAATGACGCCGACCCTGCGCCGCCTGGCCGCCAGCCTGCTGCTGGCCTGCCTCACGCTCCCGGCCGAGGCCGCCCCGCAACACGCCCTGACCCTGTACGACGAGGCGCCGAAATACCCGGCCAACTTCAAGCACTTCGAATACGTCAACCCCGACGCACCGAAGGGCGGCACCTTCCGCCAGTCCAGCTTCGGCGGCTTCGACAGCCTCAACCCGTTCATCAACAAGGGCGTGCCCGCCGACAACGTCGGCGCCATCTACGACACCCTGATGCGTCAGAGCCTGGACGAACCCTTCACCGAGTACGGCCTGGTGGCCGGCAAGATCGAAAAGGCCCCCGACAACAGCTGGGTGCGTTTCTACCTGCGCCCCGAAGCACGCTTCCACGACGGCCACCCGATGCGCGCCGAGGACGTGGTATTCACCTTCAACGCCCTGATCAAGGATGGCGCGCCGCTGTACCGCCAGTACTACGCCGACGTCGCCGAAGTGGTCGCCGAAGCGCCGCTCAAGGTGCTGTTCAAGTTCAAGCACAACAACAACCGCGAGCTGCCGCTGATCCTCGGCCAGCTGCCTGTGCTGCCCAAGCACTGGTACCAAGGCCGCGACTTCGACCGCGGCAACCTGGAGATCCCGCTCGGCAGCGGCCCGTACAAGGTCGCCGAGGTGAAGGCCGGCCGCTCGATCCGCTACGAGCGGGTCAAGGACTACTGGGCCAAGGACCTGCCGATCAACCGCGGCTTCTACAACTTCGACGTGATGACCTTCGATTCCTACCGCGACAACACCGTCGCCCTCGAAGCGCTCAAGGCCGGCCAGTTCGACTATGGCCTGGAGGTGAGCGCAAAGAACTGGGCCACCGCCTACGACGTGCCCGCCGTGCGCGACGGCCGGCTGATCAAGGAAGAACTACCCAACGGCACCCCGGTGGGCATGCAGGGCTTCATCTTCAACCTGCGCAAGCCGATGTTCCAGGACATCCGCGTGCGCCACGCCATCAGCCTGCTGCTGGACTTCGAGTGGACCAACAAGCAGCTGTTCAATGGCGCCTACACCCGCACCGGCAGCTACTTCGAGAACTCCGAAATGGCCGCCAGCGGCCTGCCCAGCCCTGCCGAGCTGAAGATCCTCGAGCCGCTGCGCGGCAAGGTGCCGGACGAGGTGTTCAACGGTGCCTTCCACAACCCCGTCACCGACGGCAGCGGCATGATCCGCGACCAGCAGCGCCAGGCCTACAAGCTGCTGCAGGAGGCCGGCTGGAAGGTCGTCGACGACAAGATGGTCGATAAAGACGGCAAGCCGATGACCATCGAGTTCCTGCTGGCGCAGACCCAGTTCGAGCGCGTGCTGCTGCCGTTCAAGCGCAACCTCGCGGACCTTGGCATCAACATCGAGATCCGCCGCGTGGACGTGTCGCAGTACATCACCCGCCTGCGCTCGCGTGACTACGACATGATCGTCGGCGGCTTCGCGCAATCCAACTCGCCCGGCAACGAGCAACGCGAGTACTGGAACAGCGCCGCCGCCGACAATCCCGGCAGCCGCAACTTCATCGGCCTGCGCGACCCTGGCATCGACCAGCTGGTGGAGCAGTTGATCAACGCCGACTCACGGCAAAGCCTGATCGAACACTGCCGCGCCCTGGACCGCGTGCTGCAATGGGGTTACTACGTGATCCCCAACTGGCATATCAAGACCTGGCGCGTAGCCTACTGGAACCATATCGGCCACCCCGCCGTATCGCCCAAGTACGACATCGGCATCGACACCTGGTGGATCAAGCCCGACGTCACGCCCGCGGTAAGCGAAGCCGCCGCACCGGATGAGGCCAACTGACATGCTGGCCTATATCCTGCGGCGTCTGCTGCTGATCATCCCCACCCTGTTCGGCATCCTCATCATCAACTTCATCATCGTCCAGGCCGCTCCCGGTGGCCCGGTGGAACAGATGATCGCCAAGCTCGAAGGCTTCGAAGGCGCCACCAGCCGCATCGCCGGCGGCGGCGCCGAAGTCTCGGTGGCCGGCTCCAACTACCGTGGCGCGCAAGGCCTGGACCCGGCGCTGATCGCCGAGATCGAGCGCATGTACGGCTTCGACAAATCCGCGCCCGAGCGGCTGTGGATCATGGTCAAGAACTATGCCCAGCTGGACTTCGGCAACAGCTTCTTCCGCGACGCCAAGGTCATCGACCTGATCGCCGAGAAGATGCCCGTGTCCATTTCGCTGGGGCTGTGGAGCACACTGATCATGTACCTGGTGTCGATCCCGCTGGGGATCGCCAAGGCCGTGCGCCACGGCAGCCACTTCGACGTGTGGACCAGCTCGGCGATCATCGTGGGCTACGCCATCCCGGCGTTCCTGTTCGCCATCCTGCTGATCGTGCTGTTCGCCGGCGGCAGCTATTTCGACTGGTTCCCGCTGCGCGGGCTCACCTCCAACAACTTCGACGAACTCAGCACCACCGGCAAGGTCCTCGACTACTTCTGGCACCTGGTGCTGCCCATCACCGCCCTGGTGATCGGCAACTTCGCCACCATGACCCTGCTGACCAAGAACAGCTTCCTCGACGAGATCAACAAGCAGTATGTGGTCACCGCCAAGGCCAAGGGCCTGAGCCGCACCCGCGTGCTCTACGGCCATGTGTTCCGCAACGCCATGCTGCTGGTGATCGCCGGTTTCCCCTCGGCGTTCATCGGCATCTTCTTCACCGGCTCCCTGCTGATCGAGGTGATCTTCAGCCTCGACGGCCTGGGCCTGATGAGTTTCGAAGCGGCGATCAACCGCGACTACCCGGTGGTGTTCGGCACCTTGTTCATCTTCACCCTGCTCGGTCTGGTGGTGAAGCTGATCGGCGACCTCACCTACACCCTGGTCGATCCGCGCATCGACTTCGCCAGCCGGGAGCACTGACATGGCCCTCTCCCCCCTCAATCGCCGGCGCTTCGAGCGCTTCAAGGCCAACCGCCGCGGCTGGTGGTCGCTGTGGATCTTCCTGGTGCTGTTCGTGCTCAGCCTGGGCGCCGAGTTCATCGCCAACGACAAGCCCATCGCCGTGCGCTACGACGGCGAATGGTACTTCCCGGCCTTCAAGCGCTACCCGGAGACCACCTTCGGCGGCGAGTTCCCGCTGGAGGCCAACTACAAGAGCCCGTACATCCGCGAGTTGCTGGCCAAGAAGGACGCCTTCGTGCTGTGGGCGCCGATCCCCTACAGCTACCAGAGCATCAACTACGACCTGAAAGTACCCGCCCCCGCGCCACCCTCCACCGACAACCTGCTGGGCACCGACGACCAGGGCCGCGACGTACTGGCCCGGGTGATCTACGGCTTCCGCATCTCGGTGCTGTTCGCCCTGACGCTGACCATCGCCAGTTCCATCGTCGGCGTGATCGCCGGCGCCCTGCAGGGATTCTACGGCGGTTGGGTGGACCTGGCCGGCCAGCGCTTCCTGGAGATCTGGTCCGGCCTGCCGGTGCTGTACCTGCTGATCATCCTCGCCAGCTTCGTGCAGCCCAATTTCTGGTGGTTGCTGGGCATCATGCTGCTGTTCTCGTGGATGAGCCTGGTGGACGTGGTGCGCGCCGAGTTCCTGCGCGGGCGCAACCTGGAATACGTGCGCGCCGCCCGCGCCCTGGGCATGCGCAACGGCCCGATCATGTACCGGCATATCCTGCCCAACGCGATGATCTCGACCATGACCTTCATGCCGTTCATCCTCACCGGCGCCATCGGCACCCTCACCGCCCTGGACTTCCTTGGCTTCGGCCTGCCCGCCGGCTCCCCCTCGCTGGGCGAGCTGGTGGCCCAGGGCAAGTCCAACCTGCAAGCCCCGTGGCTGGGCATCAGCGCCTTCGCCGTGCTGGCGGTGATGCTGAGCCTGCTGGTATTCATCGGCGAATCCGCCCGCGACGCCTTCGACCCGAGGAAATGACATGAGCCAAGACACCCTGATCGAAGTCCGCGACCTGGCGGTGGAGTTCGTCACTGGCGAGCAGGTCAACCGCGTGGTCGACGGCATCAGCTTCGACATCCGCAAGGGCGAGACCCTGGCCCTGGTCGGCGAAAGCGGCTCGGGCAAGTCGGTGACCGCCCACTCGATCCTGCGCCTGCTGCCCTACCCGCTGGCGCGGCATCCTTCTGGCACCATCCATTACCAAGGCAAGGACCTGCTGCACCTGGGCGAAAAGCCCATGCAGCGCATTCGCGGCAACCGCATCGCGATGATCTTCCAGGAGCCGATGACCTCGCTGAACCCGCTGCACAGCATCGAGAAGCAGATCAACGAGATCCTCTTGCTGCACAAGGGCCTCACCGGCAAGGCCGCCACGGCGCGCACCCTGGAGCTGCTGGAACTGGTCGGCATTCCCGAGCCGCACAAGCGCCTGAAAGCCCTGCCCCACGAGCTCTCCGGTGGCCAGCGCCAGCGGGTGATGATCGCCATGGCCCTGGCCAACGAACCCGAACTGCTGATCGCCGACGAGCCCACCACGGCGCTCGACGTGACCGTGCAGTTGAAGATCCTCGACCTGCTCAAGTCGTTGCAGGCGCGCCTCGGCATGGCCCTGCTGCTGATCAGCCACGACCTCAACCTGGTACGCCGCATCGCCCACCGCGTGTGCGTGATGCAGTGCGGCAAGATCGTCGAGCAGGCCGATTGCGCCACGCTGTTCAGCAAGCCGCAGCATCCGTATACGCAGATGCTGATCAATGCCGAGCCCAGCGGAGCGCCGGCTGCGAATGCCGAAGGGGCGCCGTTGCTGGAGGTGAAGGATCTGAAGGTGTGGTTCCCGATCAAGAAGGGGCTGCTGCGCCGCACCGTGGATCATGTGAAGGCCGTGGACGGAGTGAACTTCAGCCTGCCCCAGGGGCAGACGCTGGGCATCGTTGGCGAGAGTGGGTCGGGCAAGTCCACCTTGGGGCTGGCCATCTTGCGGTTGATATCCAGCCAGGGTGGAATTCGCTTCCATGGGCAGAATCTTGAGGGGCTGAACCAGAAGGAAGTGCGGCCGCTGCGGCGGGAGATGCAGGTGGTGTTTCAGGACCCCTTCGGCAGCCTGAGCCCGCGCATGTGCGTGGCGGATATCGTTGGCGAAGGGTTACGGATTCACAAGATCGGCACGCCGGCTGAGCAGGAAGCGGCGATTATCGCGGCGTTGGAGGAAGTGGGGCTGGATCCGCGGACGCGGCATCGGTATCCCCATGAGTTTTCTGGTGGGCAACGGCAGCGGATTGCGATTGCTCGGGCGTTGGTGTTGAAGCCGGCTTTGATACTGCTGGATGAGCCGACCTCGGCGCTGGATCGGACGGTGCAGCGGCAGGTGGTTGAGCTGCTGCGGAATTTGCAGGTTAAGTACAACCTGACTTATCTGTTTATCAGCCATGACCTGGCGGTGGTCAAGGCGTTGAGTCATCAGTTGATGGTGATCAAGCATGGGCAGGTGGTGGAACAGGGGGATGCGGGGGAGATTTTTCATGACCCGCGGCATGGGTATACGCGGCAGTTGTTGGAGGCGGCGTTTCTCCACCTTGGCTGATTTTTAGACTAAAAATTCATAAGTGCCCACAACCCAGCCGTCTCTACACCAAGGGAACGTATCAAATTACATTCAGTATTGAAAAAAATCTCTGAAGTTTCAGCGGAGCCTCAAAAGGCCACCTGGACCATGACGTCTGCGGCATATCACTCTATGCTCCCAAGCCAGCAAAACCACCATGCCTAGCGACTGTTGGGCAGTGGTCTACTTCGCGTCGTGGCCGCCCACACAAGCTCCGCTGCTCGCTTCTGGATGGGGCAACGGCTGTGACGTGGAGCCCTTGCGCCAATAATTCAGATGCAGTCTGTGATTCTGCGGCCTACCTCGCCTGTTTGACAAACCCAACATCGACAGCAGAACGCCATGGACGACTGTTTGATTGACCTAAGGAGCACCACCGCCTGGGTACACCTTAAGGCAAGCAGGCGGAAAGCATTGCTGCGACGGCCTCAGTGGCTTGCTGGAGGAGGTTTCTACGACACTACTTTTTGTACAGTGCCCAAGATAATTTTCGGACTTCGTCATTGCGACCACGTCATTAGACCTTGGCTTTTAGCACCACTGCGTATAAATTAATAGCCTTACGCCACCAGCAGCCTCAAGGACGAAGCATGCACACTTACAAACTTATAAACACCAACAACAAACGCCAGTCTGGACGCCCCCAGCAACACCTTCTCCGCGCTCCCCCTAGCACAACGCTGGTCGTAAAGTCAGATATAGATAGCAGCCCTCTCTGGCGAACAACCCACCTCCGCTTCAAAAATCCTAACATTACTCACTCCGGAGTACGGCACCTATTACCCTTGCCGTGATCGGTCAATACATATGGAAATACAATGCTCGAATCGCTAAGAATTAAGAACCTCAGAAGCCTGCAGGATACTGGCAGAGTTCAACTTAAACCCCTCACCATACTACTTGGGGAAAACAGCTGCGGGAAGAGTACATTCTTACGAACCTTTCCATTACTGAGACAGAGCGCAGAGGCGAATACTAGAAGCTCAATACTTTGGTTTGGAAAATATGTTGACTTCGGCGATTTCGACCAAGCACTTACACGTACCGAAGGCGCCAAGGAAATAGTATTTGAATTCGGCATGAATGTACCATCTCCATTCTTCTATACAAACTCCAGAAATATGTACAGGGCAAGAGGAAGCTTTGACCCCAGGAGAGATATCGCTATAAAGCTTGATATAGCGCTAAGACTTTCCTCACTTGGAAAGGACGGGCTCACTCGCACAGCTGGCGTTGATTTTTCGATTGACGGAAACATATTAAAAATAGACATTGCAGAAAATGGAAAAATCAGCGGGATTAACATAAACAACAAAAGCTATCAAGAATACTGCGAGTACTTCGACTATCAATCAGCATCAAAAATTCTACCAGTAATTCGCGCAAAGCAAGACTCCTCCAAAGAACGCCTCTACGGCAGCTGGTGGAATATGGTAAACGCCTATAAGGTTAGCGAACAACTAATACAGATTATTTCAAAATACCTGCACACGCGCACACGCCCTCAGAAGCGGGACATGCTTGTACATTTTGCACGAGTTGGAAGCAATCAAGACATGTATATCGGCTTCAAAACTCTCGACACCACAACCACTTGGATAAACAAAACAAAACCCATAGGTATCGACCACCCCGACTATCTAGAATATAGAAACCTCGTCCTCCTAAATAAAATACCAATAATATTACACAACCTAGATGACGTTCTGGATTACACATTTAGACGAGTGAGCTATATTGAACCTATACGAGCATCAGCACAGAGATACTACCGCTCCCAAGATTTAGCCGTGTCAGAACTGGACTCCAAAGGTGAAAATCTTGCAATGTTTCTGAGGAACCTGTCCGAAAGAGACCGCTTATCATTAGAAAGCTGGACCATGTCAGAGTTAGGCCTCAAAATATCTGCAGCACTTGAGGGTGGCCACGTTAGTCTTCGCATTACGTTCTCACAATCAAACCAGACTTACAACCTCGCAGACATGGGCTTTGGCTTTTCGCAAGTAATTCCTGTTTTAGTTCAGCTGTGGACTATTCTTAACAGAACATCCAAATCCGCCACCCCCTTGTATCCGGTACCAAGCATTTGCGTAATTGAGCAACCCGAACTGCATTTACACCCAAGATTTCAAGCAAGACTGGCTGAAATACTGGTAAAGGCAGCAAAGACAGCGCAAAAAAACGACATACAGCTTTTTATTGTACTAGAGACGCATAGCGAAGTAATAATCAATAAGATCGGACTAATGACTGCCGAAGAGAAGCTTACTAAGGAAGATTCCAGCATCGTACTATTTTCGAAGCAATCCAACACATCAAGCACCAACGTTGAACTCAGTAGCTATGATGATTCTGGATCATTGCAAAATTGGCCGTTTGGCTTCTTTGACTTCGAGGCATAATATGCTAATCCACCTCGACCAGTCCATAACCCAACTTAATATTCCTCTCGCGCAAGAGCTTATAGATTCTCTTGAGGACATAGCCGGCATCATCAGATCAGGCAACCACTTAATCACAGGGGACCTTAAGACCCTTAAGTTCCTTTCTACCCATGAAGCTCTAGGTTCATCCGCCCGAAGAGCTTACAATGGGCTCGCCACAAAATACTCACAATTTGCCTCCGCAAAATCCATGGTCACTACCTTTGCAGAAATTGGAGTAAGTGGCGATCAACCAACCTTAATTAATAGAGAAAACAAAAACATAATTTTAATCCCTCTCAGAAAGGTCAGACACCTTAGCCTACGAAACCCTACAGAGGTCATTTACGAAGAAATACAAGATGATTTTATTTATGAAATAATATCTCGCTGGTACGTTAGAAAGCATATAAACCCAGGCTTCTTGAATCGCAACTACCGTCCAATCCATGGTGGCGGCGGCCGTACACATGCAGTATATTCTGAAGCTCAAAGACTGAACAACCAATTCTGCTTGTGCGTAACAGATTCGGATAAAAAATTCCCCACAGACATCCCCGGACCAACCAGTTCCGAGGTAAGGGCCGTAAACTCAAACGATTTGGCCTTATCATTCCATTTAGACCTAGATTTCCACGAAATTGAAAACCTGGTTCCACTTCAATTCCTCCGCAGCAACTGCACATCCCCCACTTCAAAAGCCATCATCGATAAAATAAAGCAAGCAGAAATCACGGGGCACCCAGAAGCAAAGCTTTTCTGGGATTACAAAAAGGGTTTTTCCGTTGCTAGCCTCAGACAATCGAATAATGGATGGCTTTACTGGAAATCTGCGCTTGGACTTCCTGAAACAACATGCACTGAACAGTGCTCCTCTCAGCGATGCCAGTGCGAAGTCCTTAAACCCTGGCCAGAGAAAAGACTTGTAAAAGATAAAATTCAAAGCTACTCCGAAATGGATCCATCTGAGTGCAATGTACTATCGAAATTATGGTTAACAATAGGCGGAACCCTGACTAGCTGGAGCGCTTCTGCCATTCCTAAAACAACATGACCAATCCCCGACCCGCCGGAACAATAAGGGCCACGGCTCCATAAATCAATGAAGCCCTGGTCCTTGGGCCACTATTTCTTTGAACCCCCACTATATCCACAGTAAAAAATCAGATTTAGCCTATTTCTTGTAGGCCATTTCCCAAATATTCTCCTCCTGCCTTTTTTCCGTTGCGATCGCTCTGCCATCGCTCTAGTCTCGGCAGGTCGCTGCAAATCAGCGATCGGCTTTGACAGGCCGCGACGCGACACCTGCACTGCTTGCCCTCTATGGCGGCTGTGCATGGGGCACGCTTGCGTGCGCCGGTTTCTGTGTCCGCCGGTCTGTCAACCTATGCATAGCTGCCACCTACCTGTTTGACAGCAGTCCGGTAGCGGCCCCATCAAAGGGCACAAAACCATGCTGAAGATAGTTCCCGATCCACCCCACAACCCCCACTCCCTCGAAGACACCATCATCCAGGCCACGGAGTACGCCCTGTGCGCGCAGACCGTGGCGCATCAGGCTGTTCTGCTGCATCCCAAGTCACCCGTGTCGATTCTGGTCATGGCTGCGATGCATGAAATGGAGGCGCTGCGGGTGCTGCTCGAATCAGCGTTGATTCAGGTGCAGATGCCGCAGGTGGAGCCTCGCACACTGCACTAGGCCGTTAGCCATGGGTTGCCTGGGCTGGCCTCATCGCCGGCAAGCCGGCTCCCACAGGGGATCGGCGTGGCCGCGCGGCAGATGCTGTGTAGCTGATAGCGGATCTAACTGTGAGAGCTCGCCCAGGCACCGATCATTTCAGGGAGATTGAGCAATGAGCACAGACGACACCACGCCCCACACCACGGTGGGCAAGACTCGGTTCTACCAAGGTGAGGGGCATACCGATCCGCTGTTCTGCATCGAACCCGGCATCCCTTGCCAGCACGCACGGGAACAGGCTTCGGAGTTGATGGGCTGCGTGTGCGACCTGACCATCACCGGGATCATGGAGGAGAAGCCTCAGCTGATCTGGGCCTCGTATTACCTGAGCGCGCTGGCCAAGGCGCTGATGGATGATGCGGAGTTGGGGATGAAGCACTGACCTCTGGGTACATGCGGCTCTGTAGGAGCGGCCTTGTGCCGCGAAAGGGGTGCGTAGCAGCCCCGGCAATGGTGCATGAGGCGCAGATCTGGGGCCGCTTTGCGGCCCTTTCGCGGCACAAGGCCGCTCCTACAGGTCACGTGTGGGCCTGAACGGATTATCAGGATGAAACAGCCCGCAGACGCTGGTCGATTGCCTGCCTCAAGTCATGAACATACCGCTCGAAACATTCGATAGCCTGTTCCAGCGTCGTTTCGGGACCATGCTCGCACACCGCCCAACAGGACCATAGTGAGAAGACCGATCTGGCGCGGCAGTAGCGCAGCGCGATGATCGGCTCCTCTTCTTCGTCCATCGAGGCGTAGTAAAAATCCTGAGCCCCACAGGTAGCCACGGACGCCAGCCATTGCGTCATCACGTTCGCCAATTCGAGCAGCAGGCAATACTCGACCTGCAAGAACACCTGCCCCTTCACTTCGATGTGCAGACGGCCTTCGGTAAAGGCCGCCGCGTTGTAGCCCGACATGTCGTCCGGCAATGTGAGCAATTCAAAGTCGATCTTCATCGGTGTTCGCCTGCCCTGAACGTCTATCAGCGCTTGCCCAGCATCGCCTGGCGCTCCCGCCAGATCTCCTGCACGAACGGATCGGTCACGCCATACAGGCCATGCCCCCGGCGAATGATCAGGTTCGCCGCCAGCAACTCATTGGCCACCGGCTGGATCTCCTCCACCCGCACTTCACGCCCCACGAACGTCGAATACTCCCCCGCCGCCTCGCTGGAAAACACACCCCGCGTCTCGCCATCCACGGAGGCGATCCGGGCGAAAATGGCCTGGGCCAGCACGCCCAGCTCCTCGACCTTCATCAGCTCCAGGTCCGCCGCCGCCGAACGCAGCGTGGCGGCGATCACCGGCAGCACCACATCCGCTCCAGAAGCCAGGCTGGGCGAATGAATCAACTGGCGCAGGGCGCGGATGAACTCTTCGGGGCGGCTGCCCAGCGTCTGGAACGCCTCGGTCGCCACCGCCAGCGAAGGCAGGTTGTCGAGGCCATCGGCTGCGAGCCGCTCAAGCCAGAACGCCACATAGTCCTCGCCCAGTACCGGGTAGGCCACGTTGGTGGCGCCGGCGAACGCCTGGTTACGCCGGGCGGTCAGCTCGTTGACCATCGCCCGGTGCGAGCCGGTGCCGATGAACAGGAAATGCCCAGCCGGGGCTGGGCGTGGGTTGATGGCGTCACGCGCGGCCTTCAGCGCCAGCATCATCTGCTGCCCGTCTTCGGTGGTGATGGCGTGCTGCACTTCGTCGACGATCAACACCACATTGGCCTTGGCCTGGTCGACCACTTCGCCCAGGGCCTGGGCCAAGGTCACGCCGCCCGCCTCGCCCAGGGTGTCGAGGTTGAAGCCGAACTTGAACCCGGCCAGCTCCACCTCGGCGCCGCGCAGGGCCCTGAGCCGCTGCATGAGCGACGAGCCCGGCGTCTGCAGCTCGCGCAGGGCCTTGCGCACAACAGTGAGTACAAGCTGCACCGGGCTGGTCTGGGTGTCGCTCCACAGGTCGACGTAGATCACCAGCGCGCCCTTGGCCTCCAGCGCCGGGATCAGGTCGTTCCTGAGAAAGGTGGTCTTGCCGGTGCGCCGCAGGCCAGACAGGAACAACCCGGAACGCAGGCCGATATCCAGCGCGGACGGCTCGAGCAGTTGCCGGGCCATGTCGGCCGCCAGTTCAGGTCGCAGGAAGATGTCAGCCATGGGTTTATCCGCAATTATTCCATGGCAATAATTATTGGCCTGGAATAATTCAATGTAAAGACGCAGCCCGCAGGCGAACGTCCGGCTTTCTCGGTAGAATCCGCCGCCCCCAGCTGGCACAACCAGGCTGCGCTTCAAGGAGGAGCCACCCGTTGATACTCAAATTTCCCACCCTGTTTTTCTGCCTCGCGCTGAGTACCGCCGTGCACGCCACCCCCAACATCGCGCATGAGGCCACCGTGCAACAGGCCATACGCAAG
Source organism: Pseudomonas sp. CCOS 191 (assembly GCF_001007005.1). Lineage (NCBI taxonomy): Bacteria > Pseudomonadati > Pseudomonadota > Gammaproteobacteria > Pseudomonadales > Pseudomonadaceae > Pseudomonas > Pseudomonas sp. CCOS 191. The sequence goes on along the minus strand of NZ_LN847264.1, from coordinate 1,881,931 downwards.
GCTGAAGCGGAGCTGCAGTGGATCGACCGCACAGTCGAACAGCAACGACAGGGCCAGCTCGACTGGCCGAGCTGGGTCAAGGCCAGGGCCAAGATCGTGAAGAAAACCGAGGTGATCGCCGACGAGCTGAACGCGGTCAACGACAGTGGCCACCCTGTAGTCAGCTACCTCCTGGCTTTCGTGGAATCGAGCAGGCAAACGCCTTGGAACGAGCGACGGCCGCGGGTCTGCGCGCTATACCAAGCCGCTGCGGAGCAAGGGTTACTGGCCGCGGCGGTGGCGACGCTGCGCACATGCCGTGTACAGCCAATCCCCGTAGACCTCGCCGAACCCACGCTGGTACGGTTGCGCATGCAAGCGACCAAAGCGTTGGCGCAGCCCGACCCGTATGCAGCCTTCTACCCCCTGCCAACTCGGTCATCGTCTTGCTTCAAAAAATTCGTGGGGCCGTCAGCCGACTTGTCAGATGACTTCACCTCGGCCCTGCTGGACCTGAAGCAGTACCAGGCTGACACCCATTACCTGCTGGCCATCACTGGCGCCCCCGATGCACCGGAGACGCGCGTTCATTACGAGCGAATGCAGGCCCTGACCTCGACGTGCATTGCCGACCGCAGGCGCACAGCCAACAATCCGCATGAAAATCAGAAAGTTCGCTGAGGCCGCAACGCCCAAGGGCTTATCCAGATCCGTTGTCGAGCTGGAGTCGAGCTCGGGCGGGGGCTCGCAAACGCGCCCGTCGCTGCTGAAATTGGCCACTGCCTCGATGACCAAGGCCGCCAACCCGATCAAACAGATTACCCCCAAGGCGTAACTCACTGTCCTCCACGGTTGAATGCTCGCCAGGTAGGTCGCCGTGTGCAGTATCCGTGCGACGGTGAATAGCCCCATCAGCCAGGCGCTCGGGATCGACGGTGTTTCAAGCGCAACTGCCAGCCCAGACAACGAGAGAAACAGCGGAATGTTCTCCAGGTCATTGCGCCAAGCCTGCGCGGCGCGCGTGACCTGCGGCAGTTCAGTGGGACAAACCGAGCGTCTGAACACCGCCGCATCCTCGCTGTTGGTAAAGGCCAGGTAACGCAGGCGGAAGTAACCCTGGTAGCAGGAAATCGCCAGCATCTTGAAGAACAGCACCACCACACAACAGGCATAAACCGACAGCGCGGCGCTCATTGCCCGTGCCTCCGCATGCAACCCTTGACCGCGATGTACAGCAGCGGCCCCATGCAGACGAACACCAGCGTCAGCAGCAGATAGGGCATCACGCCAAGCAAAGAGCCGCCGCGCTTGCGCTGGTCGTTGACCATCCAGGCGCAGCCCAGCCCGGCCATCACGTACAGGTCGATAACCACCTGCGCGGTGTCCGGCCGGGACATCAGTTCCAGGCCAAAGGCAATCAGTGATTGCTCCGCAATCATCATGGTCCAGCCGGTGTACAGGGCAAACAGCAGCAACAGCGGCAGCGCGATCCATTCAGCTCTCATAGTCGAATTCCATACCTGTCGATCTGGCGGGCGAAGTTGGCCTCACGCTAGTGATACAGTCGCCTGCGCAGCAATGACCTCACAGGTCATGGACGCTTCAGCCAAGGACAGCCAGAGTCGCAGCATGAGCCCTCTTCCCTTCCACACCCCGCACCCGCCCACCGCCACCGATGCGGGCGCGCATCTGCGCCGCCTGCGGCACCAGGCCGGGCTCAGCCAGCTCGACCTGGCGTTGCTCGCCGGGGTTTCGCAACGCCACCTGAGCTGCGTGGAAACCGGCCGCGCCAAGGCCAGCACAAGTACCCTGCATGCTTTGCTCAGCGCGCTGCAGGTGCCGCTCGATCAGTGCAACGAAGTGTTCCTCGCGGCTGGCTATGCACCGCGCTACATGGCCTCTGCAGCGGACGCCCCGGCCATGAAGATGGTGCACGACGCCGTGGAGCACATCCTGCGGGCCAACAACCCCGCACCGGCCATCGTCATCGCCAGCAACTGGGACATCACGGCGGCCAATGTCAGTGCTGGGCTGCTGTTCGCAATGGCCGGCGTAGCGACCAGCAGCACCTCGGGCCTCAACCTGCTGGACACCCTGCTGCGCCCGGGCGGGCTGGGGGATCATCTGGTCAATGCAGACGAGATACGGGCGATCGCCTGGCAGCGGGCGGCCAGGGAGGCGGTGAGCAACCCTGAACTGGCGAGACTGCTGCAAGACTTGCCCGTGCCACCCGCGTGGGCGGCAGATACGCCTGTGTCTCCATTGGTGCTGACCCGGGTGCGCGCTGCCGAGGGTGAGCTGCGCTTCCTGTCCACCTTCACCACCTTCGGCATGCCCCAGGACATCACGGTGGCGTCGCTGCGTATCGAGCACCTGGTGCCCGCCGACAGCGAGACATGGCAAGCCATGACGGCGGCCTATCAAGCGTGGCAAAGCTGAAGCTGAGCAGCCAAGGCATGCGCTGGTCGTTCCCTGTAGAATCCGCCGCCAACTGCCGACCGGCATATCCAGGCATCGCTTCATGGAGGAACGCCATTGTCACTCAAGCTCCCAACCCTGCTGTTCTGCCTGACGCTTTGCAGCACGGCACAGGCCGCCCCCAGCGTCGAGGCCGAGGCTGACTATCAACGGGCAGTTCGCATGGCCGAAGCCAATGCGCAACAGGCGAGTCGATTGGTAGAGCAGGAACAACTTGGCCAGCTGGACAAACCCGCCATGGCGCAGGCCCTGCACGCTTTCGCGCAAGAACACGACGCCATGGAACACGAGTTGCGCAAGGCCAGCGATGGCGGGCATGCCGTCGCGAGCTATCTGCTGGCCAACCTGGAGTCCCACTTCAAGTTGCTGATGCCAGGCCAACGTGAGCAAAAGCAGGCGCAGGCCTGCGCGCTGTACCAAACGGCGGCCGACCAAGGCCTGCTGGCTGCGGCGGTGGCGATGTTGCGCGAGTGCCAGACCGCAATGTTGCGCTTTGCCGTCGATGACCCGGAGCTTCAACGCCTGCGCGCACAACTGCTCAAGGCCTTGGAGCGGCCCGACCCCTATGCCGATTACTATCCGTTGCCAACGTCGCAATCGTTGTGTTTCAAAGGCCTGGATAAACCCACGTTAGATCCGCAGCGACCGCTCGGCGCAGTAGCGCAAGCGTTCACTCCCGTCTCGTTGGAGCTGCAGCAGTACCGCGCAGACGCCTACTACTCACTGATAGTCATGGGCGACGTGGATGAAGCCACGGCGCAGGCCCACTTCAAGCAAGTGCAGGCATTGACCAAGGACTGCCTCGACCCGATGAACCTCAGTGCCGAATTCCGAGACAACGGCACCCACTGAAGCCTTCATGCAAGCCCCCGCAGCAAGTGGGCATTCGGCGATCAAGGCAGCACACTGGCTTCAAGCCTGTGCCGCCTGCCCCGCCACCGTCCCGCCCTCCAGCACCATCCCCTCGCGCATCCGCTGCGCATCCCGGCTGAAACACCGCGAAGCCGCCAGCAGGAACACCATGGTCAGCATCAGCGCCACGGGTATCAGGTACATCGCGTCATGCAGCCCCTGTGCCTTGAACGCCTCGTTCATCAAGCCCTCACCCGCCGCCGTCATGGCCGCCACGGCGAAGTGGTCGGACAACCCGCCGACCACCACCGGCCCCAGCCCGCCGCCCAGCAGGTACAGCCCGGCGAAGAACAGTGCCATGGCCGTGGCCCGCAAGCGCGGTTGCACCACGTCCTGGATAGCGGTGTACACGCAGGTGTAGAAGTTGTACGAGAACAGCCAGCCAATGCCGAAGACCGCCACGAACACCCCCAGCTCGATGCGCCCGGCATGCAGCGCCCAGGCGGTGCACAGGCTGGCCACCAGCATGCTCAGCGCGGCAAAGACCAGGCGGCCGTTGGCGAAGCGCTGGTGCACCTTGTCGGCCACCCAGCCGCCGAGAGTCAGGCCCACCAGGCCGCTGAGGCCAACGATCAGCCCGGTGGCCACTGCGGCGTCGTGCAGCGTTAGCGCGAAGTAACGCTGCAGCATCGGCACCATGAACGAGTTGCAGGCGTAGGTGGAGAAGTTGAAGGTCAGCCCCGCCAGCACCAGCCAGGCGAAGGTGGGCACGCTGAGCACCCGGCGCAGCGGGCGGTCCAGCGGGGTCTGGGCGATGACCACGGTCTCCGCCGCACCGCGCGCGGGTTCGCGGACCATGAAGATGAACAGCGCCAGCAGCACGCCGGGCACGGCGGCAATGAAGAAAGGCGCCCGCCAGCTACCGAAGGCCTCGACCATCGCACCGATTGTGAAGAACGCCAGCAACAGGCCCAACGGTAGGCCGAGCATGAAGATGCCCATCGCCCTTGCCCGCCGCCCGGCGGGAAACAGGTCGCCGATCAGCGAGTTGGCGGCGGGCGCATAGCTGGCCTCGCCGATACCCACGCCCATGCGCACCAGCAGGAAGCTCCAAAAGCTGCCGACCATGCCGTTGACCGCCGTCAGCCCGCTCCAGGCCAGCAAGCCCCAGCCCATGAGCTTGCTGCGTGAACCGGTGTCGGCGATACGTGCCAGGGGCAGGCCGGCGATGGCGTAGACCAGGGTGAAGGCGGTGCCGATGATGCCGATCTGGAAGTCGCTCAGGTGCCACTCCAGACGGATCGGCTCGATGACGATGGCGGGGATGGTGCGGTCGAAGAAGTTGAACAGGTTGGCCAGGAACAGCAGAAACAGGATGCGCCAGGCGTTGGACGCTTGGGGGGCGGTGGGCATAGTCGGGTCCCTCGTTATTGTTGTTCGGGGCTTCCAGCACGCCACACGCAATCTAGAGAGGGATGGTCGGGTCGTCTGCCAACATTGACTGCATTGATGGCAGGTCATGAACCTGGCCTTTCGACCTACAACGTCGTCGCCACCCCACGTCGGTCGAGCTCGAACACCTTGCTGCGCCGCAGGCACTCGCGCAGCCAGCGCTCGGCCTTGCCCGGGCGCCGCTGGCGGTGCCAGAGCAGATCCACCCCCACCAGCCAGTCGGTGTGCGGATAGGCCTCCAACTGCAACTCCACGAGTTCGCCCTGTTCCAGCTCACGCTGGATCAGTTGCCTGGGCAAGGTCGCCCAGCCAAGCCCGGCACGCACCATCTCCACCAGCGCCAGGTAGCTTTCCGCCTGCCACACCTGTGCGGCGCGCAGGTACTCGCTGCTCGGCAGCTTCTGCGTGTGGGCGTGGAACGCCAGGCGGCGGTGCGCGTGCAGGTCGGCAAAGCTCACCCGTTCCAGGCGCGCCAGCGCGGTGCCGGCCTGGCACACATGGGCCATGATCAACTTGCCCAGCTGCTGGAACTCCAGCGCCTGCGGGTACTGCGGCTGCGCAAACGCCACGCCGACGCTGGCCTCGCCCTTGAGCACCATCTCGCTGACATCGCCATGCACCGGGTGGCGGATCAGCAGATCTACATAGGGGAACGCCACGTCGAACTCACGCAGCACCGGGATCAACGGCCCGTAGGGTACCTCGATGGCCAGGGTCAGCGAGGCCTCGACCTGCTCGGCCAGGCTGTCGGCACTGCCTTCCAGCGCATAGCAGCGCTCCAGCACCGTCTCGGCTTGCAGCAGCAGCTTCTGCCCGGCCGCAGTCAACGTGGGGACACGGGTCGAGCGGTCGAACAACTCCACGCCCAGGTCCGTTTCCAGGTTGGCAATGGCCGCGCTGACGGTCGACTGGGTGCGCCCCAGGCGCCGGGCCGCAGCCGAGAACGAACCAGCCTGCACGGCGGTGGTGAACACCTGCAACTGCTCCAGCGAAAAACGCATTGCGCCCTCCTTGTACCCTGGCTGATCCATCGATCCTAACGATGGTTACTCATTTGTTCCATCGCTCATTCCGTAAGACCATCACGCTCGACATCAGCCAGCTGCCAGACCAGACCTGTGCTGACTGTCACTCCGGGCGCCCGAATAACAACAACAGCCGCACCTTCAGGAGATCCACGACATGAGCCTTACCCGCGTCCACCCGGTGGACGAAGTGCTGCCTCTGCGGCAGCTGTTCACCTTCGGCCTGCAACATGTGCTGGTGATGTACGCCGGCGCCGTGGCGGTGCCGTTGATCCTCGGCAGCGCCCTGGGCCTGACCCAGGCGCAGATCGTCACGCTGATCAACGCCAACCTGCTCACCTCGGGCATCGCCACGCTGATCCAGACCCTCGGCTTCTGGCGCTTCGGTGCCCGCCTGCCGATGATCCAGGGCTGCTCGTTCATCGCCCTGGCGCCGATGATCATGATCGGCAAGCAGTTCGGCCTGCAGGAGGTGTTCGGCGCGGTGATCGCCGCCGGGGCCATCACCATCGGCCTGGCACCGGTGTTCAGCCGTATGCTGCGGTTCTTCCCGCCGGTGGTGATCGGCAGCCTGATCACCATCATCGGTATCTCGCTGATGCCCGCCGCGGCCATCTGGCTCGGCGGCGGCAACCCGGACGCGGCGGACTTCGGCAAGCCGGCCAACCTGTTGCTGGGCCTGGCCACGGTGGCCATCACCCTGGTGATCTATGCACGCTTCTCGGGCTTTATCGGCAACCTCAGCGTGCTCATCGGCCTGATGCTCGGCAGCCTGATCGCGGCGGCCTTCGGCATGACCCACTTCGGCCAGGTGAGCGCCGCCAGCTGGTTCGAGCTGAGCCCGCCGATGGCCTTCGGCACGCCGCAGTTCTCGATCACGCCGATCCTGATCATGGTCCTGGCGATGCTGGTGATCATGGCCGAGACCACCGGTAACTGCCTGGCCATCGGCAAGCTGGTGGGCAAGCCGACCAATCAGCGCACCCTGGGCGACGCGTTTCGCGCCGACGGCCTGTCGACCATGCTCGGCGGCCTGTTCAACAGTTTCCCGTACAACGCCTTCACCCAGAACACCGGGCTGATCGCCCTCTCCAACGTCAAGAGCCGCTTCGTGGTGGCCGCGGCGGGGGCAATCATGGTGCTGATGGGGCTGTTCCCCAAGCTGGGCGCGCTGATCGCCGCGGTGCCGACGCCGGTGCTGGGCGGCTGCGCCATCGTGATGTTCGGCATGACCACCGTGGCCGGCATCCAGGAGTTGTCGCGGGTGAAGTTCGAAGGCACCCGCAACGGCATCATCGTCGCCGTGTCGGTTAGCGTCGGCGTGCTGCCGATGTCCTTCCCCGCCCTGTTCGAGCACGCCAGCGGGCCGCTGAAGCTGGTGCTGGAAAGCGGCATCTTCCTCGGCGCGATCACGGCCATTGTGCTCAACGTGCTGCTCAACAACGACAAGCAGGCGCAGAGCCTCGCCGAACAACCAGAAACCACTCATTGAACGGCCCTGTGGGAGCGGGCAAGCCTGCTCCCACAGGGTTTGTGCAAGCGATTCATGTTCATCTGCCAAGGAATCACCATGAACAACATCAGCAAGCTCACCCCCGCCACCCTGTCCGAGCTGGACCTCAACCTGTTGCGTCAATCGATCCGCCTGTCCGAGGAATCCCGCGAACGTGGCCGGCACCCGTTCGCCGCGCTGGTCGCCGACGCCGAGGGCCGGGTGATCGCCAGCGCCGGCAACAACTCGATGCCGCCCGAGGGCGACCCCACCCAGCACGCCGAGCTGGTCGCCGCCGCCCGCGCCGCGACGCTGTTGACCCCCGAACAGCTGGCCAGTTGCACCCTCTACACCAGCGCCGAACCCTGCTGCATGTGCGCCGGGGCGATCTACTGGACTGGCATTGGCCGGGTGGTCTACGCGCTGTCCGAGCATGCACTGCTGGGCCTGACCGGCGCGCACCCGGAGAACCCGACCTTCTCCCTGCCGTGCCGTGAAGTGTTCGCCCGTGGCCAGCGGGCGGTCGTGGTGCACGGGCCGTTGCTGGAGGCGGAAGCCGGCGTGGTGCACGAAGGGTTCTGGAAATGAACGGCGGGGTGTCCATCCATGTCGTGGATATCGCCAGCGGGCGCGTGGCCCAGGGGCTCGCGCTGAGCCTCGAGCGCCAGGGCGGTGAATGCCTGCTGGAGGGACGCATCGACGAGCACGGCTTGCTGCCAGGGCTGGACGCCCTCACCGCGCATCTTGCCAGCGGCGTCTACGAGGTGCGGCTGCAGGTGGCTGACTTCTACCGCGCAGCCGGAACCACCTTGCCCGACACACCGTTCCTCGACGTGCTGGTCTATCGCTTCGGCATCGGCGACGCCAGCCAGCACTACCACTTGCCGTTCAAGCTCACCGCCTGGGGCGTTTCCTGCTTCCGCGGCGGCGCCTGACCCGTAGCACCTTTCCCAATAGCGCTTCCCGGCATCACCTTGGGGTGATGCCGCGGACGCTGCTGCCCACAAGAACAACAAAGGAGCCCACCATGTCACCACTTCGCATCGGCGCGCTGTCCATCGCTCTCCTCGCCCCCGCCGCCCAGGCCGGGCTGCTCTGGCACGACGAAAGCCTTACCTACCTGTGGGGCGACAACTTCCGGGTCAACCCGGCGACCCAGCAGACCTTCACCCTGGAACACGCCAGCGGCTGGAGCTGGGGCGACCTGTTCCTGTTCGTCGACCAGATCAACTATCAAGGTCGCAAGGACCCTGGCCAAGGCAGCAGTACCTACTACGGCGAGCTGCAGCCACGGCTTTCGTTCGGCAAACTCGGCGGCGCTGACCTGTCGTTCGGCCCGGTCAAGGATGTGCTGCTGGCCACCGCCTTCGAGTTCGGCGAAGGCGACAGTGAAAGCTACCTGATCGGGCCGGGCCTGGACCTGGACATCCCCGGCTTCGATTACTTCCAGCTCAACCTCTACTACCGTAAACCCGACGGCCACCGTGTACCGGCCAGCGCCTGGCAAATCACCCCCGCCTGGTCGTACACCCTGCCGTTGGGGCGGTCGAACCTGCTGATCGACGGCTATATCGACTGGGTCGTGAACAACAAGGACGCCAGCAGCGGCCGCAGCCACCAGAGCGACTACCATGCCAACCTGCACTTCAACCCCCAGATCAAATACGACCTGGGCAAGGCGCTGGGGCATGAGGCCAGGCATCTGTACGTGGGGGTGGAATACGACTACTGGTCGAACAAGTACGGCATCCAGGATTCGAAGGGCTTTCGTGCGGACCAGAACACCACCAGTCTTCTGCTGAAGTACCACTTCTGAACCACGAACACCTACCGCAGGGGCGGGCGCGCCAGCGCTCAGGGTGCCAGCACGATACGCCCCGCCTCGCCTTCTTCAGCACCACCGCGCTCCAGCAGATACCGCGCCGGCGGCTTGCCCATCGCCTTGCGAAACATGGTGACGAAGCCACTGGCGCTTTCGTACCCCAGGTCCAGCGCTACCGCCTGCACACGCTCGCCCCTGGCCAACCGTCGCAACGACAGAATCACGTGCAACTGCCGGCGCCAGCGGCCGAAGCTCATGCCAACTTCCTGCTGCAGCAGCCGGCTCATGCTGCGCTCGCTCATGCCGCTGCGCCGGGCCCATTCGCCGCTCGGCACCTTGCTTGCGGGGTCGGCCAGCAGCCATTGCGCCAGTTGCCTCAGCCTGGGGTCGCTGGGCATTGGCAGGTACAGGTCTTCCACCGGGGCGGCACACAACTCATCCAGCAGTGTTGCGATCAACCGGGCCTGCGGCCCCTGCTGGGGGTATGGCATCTTGAAGCCGCTGGCCTTGAGCAACAGCTCGCGCAGCAAGGGCGGCACTGCCAGCGTGCAGCACACCGCAGGCAAACCCGCCACGGCCTGTGGCTCGACGAACAGGCAGTAGCATTCAGTTTCCCCCGAGCCACGCACCGAATGCAGCAGGTCGCCCGGGATCCACAGCGCGCATTGCGGCGGCACGATCCACACCCCGGTGTCCACCTCGCAGTTGAGGATGCCACGCACCGAGTAGATCAACTGCGCCTTGCGATGGCAGTGCGGCGCATGCTCCCAGTCCCTGCCAACCGAAGAGGCGTTCAGGGCGATGACCTGGCAGGCCATGCGGTCGATATCCCATGAACGCGGGTTGTCTGCTGCGGGAATAGGCTGCACGACGCATGTCCTGGGTGATGGCCGAAATGAAAAATAGAATGACAAGATTGCGTAATGACGTCCAGCGAAGCCAGGGCTATCGTGGCCTTGCGTCATCGACGCCTTGTTTTCTGGAGGGCACATTAGATGCTGTTGAACACCACCTATTTTCCGTTGGTCTGGATGAAGCACGGCAGCGCTGGTATCGATATCGGCGACGAGGGCTTTGCGGCTTTCGAGGCCTTGCTGCTGCGCGAAGAACCCTTCGTGTTGCTGGATGCCGACAGCGCCCAGCACGAGAATCAGCAACACTCCCATGAAGAGCGCAAGCAATTGTCACTGTGGATGAAACGCCACAAGGCCGCGCTGCGCGCCTTTGTCAAAGGGCAGATCAATGTGCAGCCCGACCCTGCCAGGCAAGCGCCGCTGCGCGCGTTCATGCCCATGTTCGAGGCGTTCTGGGGGTATCCGCTGTTCGTCGTGAACACCCAGGAAGAAGCCTTCACGGTCGCAGACCGGCTGCTGGCGAAACAACCGATGGAGTGATGAACCATGGGCCTGGTTGCAATCAATACCGTGGAGATCGACCCCGCCCCCGGCACCACGGCTGCCCTGCAGCTGCGCCTGGACACCCTGCTGGAGACGCTCAACCGCACCTCAGGCTGCGCGGGTTACACCCTCGCCTGCCCTGCAGGTGCACGCGCAACTTGGCTCATCACCGGCTATTGGCAGTGCACCGAACGGATGACGGCGCACTTCGAGCTGCCCTGCCTGGCTGAGCTGTTTGAACTGGCGTCGCAGCGGCTGCTCGTGCGCTTGTGCTTCAGGACATTTCTGCTCGCCACACCCGGCACACCCCCGGGCGACGTGAAGGGTATCGATGCCCGTGCATAGGGGTGCTAGTGTGGTGTTTCACAAATAGACGGAGTGCCACGTGACCTCGCCTTCCCATGCTCGCGCCTGATACCGCCCTGATCATCTGGTCGGTCGCGGCCCTGGCCACCGCCTTGGTCATCGTTCGCCCCGGTCGGGTGCCGGAGTACGTCTGGGCGCTGGGCGCCGCCGTGCTGCTGACGGCCTGCGGGCTGATCCCGTGGCGCATGGCGTTGTCGGCTGTGGCCAAAGGTGGCGATGTGTACCTGTTCCTGGTCGGCATGATGGTGCTGGCCGAACTGGCGCGCCAGGAGGGATTGTTCGACTGGTTGGCCAGGTACGCGGTGCAGCACGCCAAGGGCTCCGGCCAGCGCCTGTTCGACCTGGTGTTCCTGGTCGGTACATTGGTTACGGTGTTCCTGTCCAACGACGCCACCGCCGTGGTGCTGACGCCGGCCGTGTACGCGGCATGCAAGGCGGCCAAGGCCGAGCCGCTGCCCTACCTGTTCATCTGCGCCTTCATCGCCAATGCCGCCAGCTTCGTGCTGCCCATCTCCAACCCGGCCAACCTGGTGGTCTTCGGCAGCCAGATGCCGCCGCTGCTGGAGTGGCTGCGCCAGTTCAGCCTGCCGTCGCTGGCGGCCATCGCCGCGACCTACCTGATGCTGCGCCTGACCATGCGCAAGCGCATCCGCCAACCGCTGGCCGTGGCCATCGAGATGCGCCCCTTGTCGGCCGGCGCCCGACTTTGCGCGCTGGGCCTGATGTTCACCGGTGCCCTGCTGTTGACGGTATCGGCACTGGACGTGCCGCTGGGGCTGCCGACCTTTTGCGCAGGCATGGCCACGGTCGGGCTGATCCACCTGCGCCAGCGGCGCAGCCCGGCGCCGTTGCTGCGCCATGTGGCCTGGGGCGTGCTGCCGCTGGTCGCAGGTCTGTTCGTGCTGGTGGAGGCGGTGGCCCATACCGGCGTGATCGAACGGCTCGCGCATATGCTGGCGACCCTGGCGCAGCAGACGCCGGGCACGGCGAGCTGGGCCGCGGGTTTGACCGCCGCGGTGGCCGGCAACCTGATGAACAACCTGCCCACCGGCCTGATCGCCGGCTCCATCGGCCAGCTGGTCGAGCTGCCCCGGCAGACCACCGCCGCCTTGCTTATCGGCGTCGACCTGGGGCCGAACCTGTCGATCACCGGTTCCCTGGCCACGCTGCTGTGGCTGGTGGCGATCCGCCGCGAGGGCGAGCATGTCGGCGCGCTGAGTTTCTTGCGCCTGGGCGTGCTGGTAATGCCCCCGGCACTGGTGGCGGCACTGTTGCTGCTGGCGGTCTGAGCTCCTTTCAAGGTGTTCGCCGCGAAGGCTTCTGCGCCTATGAGATCGAGCGCCGCGCGGGCGGCGCTCGATCTCATAGGCGCTGCAAGGGTTGCGGCGAACACCTGGAGGCCCTCACTCGGTCAATAGCCCCCGCACCCCAAGATCTTGAACGGGCGGGCTCTGAGCCCGGCCTTCAGAACACCACCGAACGCCGCTGCTCGGCCGTCGCCACCACCCTGCCGCGCTTGAGCACCATTAGCCGCGCAGGCAGGTCGAGGATCACGTCGCTGACACGGTGGGTATCCATCAGCACCAGGTCCGCGTCGCTGCCCACCGCCAGGCCATGGTTCTGCAACCCCAGGGCCTTGGCCGGGTTGCTGGTGAGCATTGGCAGCACCGTGGCCTGGTCGTCCGCCCCGCCGAGGTGGCAGGCGGGGATGGCCAGCTGCGCGATGTGCAGCAGGTCGCCGGTGCCGTAGGGGGTGAAGGCATTGCGGATGTTGTTGGTGGCCAGGCACACGTTCACCCCGCCATCGCGCAACGCCCGCACCGGCGTCAAGGTGCGCCGCACATTGTGGCTGTCGCCACGGGCGCCCAGGTGCAGGTCGGTGGCGGGCAGGCACATCACGCTGATGCCGGCTTCGCGCAGCAGCGCGATGATGCGCGCCTGACGCTCTGGCTCGACGGCCGCCAGGCTGGTCAGGTGGCCGACGCTGACGCGTCCTTGGTAACCCGCCGCGAGGGTCCGGCGGGCCACGTATTCGATGGTCATGTGCTCGGCGTCGTCGGCGAAGTCCTGGTGCAGGTCGATGTCCTTGCCGTAGCGCTGGGCCAGGTCGAAGACGAAATCGATGTGCTCCAGGGGCGAGACGTCGTTGTAGGGAATGCCGCCGACAACATCGGCGCCCCTCTCCATGGCCTCGACCATCATCGCTTTCATGCCGGGCAGTTTCAGGATGCCTTCCTGGGGAAACGCCACAACCTGGATATCGATGACATCACGCAAGGTCTCGCGCAGCTCCAGGACCACGTCCAGGCCGGTGAAACCCTGGGCCGGATCGAACTCGGCGTGGGCACGCACATGGGTGGTGCCGGCCTGCACCAGGGCGCGCAACACTTGCACAGAGCGCTCGCGAATGTCGTCACGGGTCAGGGTGGGCTTGAGGGCCGCAGTGACAGCGATCGCTTCCTTCAAGGTGCCGGAGCGGTTGGCCTTGCGCTGCATGACATTGGCTTTTTCCAGGTGCAGGTGGGCTTCGACGAAGCCGGGGACCAGGACATTGCCGTTGCCCTGGATTTCCTGGTTTGCCGTTGCCGTGATCGTCTGGGCGATATCAGTGATCTTGCCGTCGTGCACGGCCACATCCATCAAGGGTTTTGCATCGTCGATGCGGACATTTCTGAAGATCAGGTCCATGTCGTCGCTCCTGTCTGGGATCAATAGCCTGCGTGGAAATGGCCCGGGCGTCGTACGGCGCCCGGGCCATTTCCCTATGGGCGAATCAGAACGGCTTGGTCGGCAGGTACTTGCCATCCAGGGTGATCACCGCGCGGGAGCCACCTTCCGGATCGTCGACCTTCTTCACGTCGAGCTTGAAGTTGATGGCGCTGATGATGCCGTCGCCGAACTTCTCGTGGACCAGTGCCTTGAGGGTGGTGCCGTACACCTGCAGCATCTCGTAGAAGCGGTAGATGGTCGGGTCGGTCGGCACGCCGCCTTGGATGCTGCCGCGCAGTGGCACGGTCTGCAGCAGGGCGATGCCATCGGCGTCCAGGCCGAGCTTGTCACCCACCACCTGGGCAGCGCTGGCCGGCAGCGGGTGCTGGCCCAGCAGCGCGGCAGTGACGAAGGCTTCGGACAGGCCGGTGCCGTCGGTGATCTGGGCGAACGACAGGTCCTTGCGGGCCTTGGCCAGGAGGATGACTTCGCTCAGGGCAAGGCGGGCGTTCTGGCTGATTTGCGACTGGATCATGGTGTGTCTCCTTGGGTTTGAAAGGGGTTCAGGCAACGTGCCTGGAGGGGTGGGAAACGGCGTTGACGTCAGGGTTCTGCGCCAGGGCGACGAACTGGCCGGTACGTCCGTCGAAGGCGTCGATGCGGCCGCTTTCGATGTCGTAGATCCAGCCATGCAGGCGCACGCGGCCCTCTTCCAGGGCCAGGCGCACCGAGGGGTGGGTCTGGATATTGGCCAGCTGGGCGATCACGTTCTCGCGCACCATGGCCTCGACCTTGGCCTGCGGGCTGTGATGCTGGCGCGCCTCGTTGACCACCCGGGCGGAGTCGGCGTAGCGCAGCCAGCCGGCCACGGCAGGCATGTGGTCCAGGCACTTGCAGGTGGCGATGGCGGTCATGGCGCCGCAGTCGGAGTGGCCGCAGATGACGATGTCGGCTACCTGCAGGGCGGCGACGGCATATTCGACCGAGGCCGATACCCCGCCAGGCTCAGGGCCGTAGGACGGCACGATATTGCCGGCGTTGCGGATGACGAACAGGTCGCCCGGCTCGCGCTGGGTGACCAACTCGGGCACCAGGCGGCTGTCGGAGCAGGAGATGAACAGCGCCCGGGGGCTTTGCTGGGTGGCCAGGTCCTTGAACAGCTTGACCCGTTCGGGGAAGGCGTCGCGCTGGAACTTCAGAAAACCGTCGATGATGTCTTTCATGGCTGCTTGCCTCAATGTCGCGGTGTGTTGAGGCAAAGGTTACGTAGCGCATTACATAAGGTAAAAGTCTCATTTATGATGAAGTACATCAGATTATCTTATGGGAACAATCATGCTTGCCCGGCACCTCCAGTACTTTCTCGCAGTGGCGCAACACCACAGCTTCACCCGCGCCGCAGCGGCGCTGCATGTCTCCCAGCCGGCGCTGTCACAGCAGGTCAGGCAACTGGAAGAAAGCCTCGGCGCGCAGTTGTTCGACCGTTCCGGGCGCAGCACGCGGCTGACCGATGCCGGGGAGGTCTACCTGCGCTATGCCAAGCGGGCGGAACAGGAACTGCTGGAGGCCAGGCGCGCCATCCATGACGTGGCCGATCTGAGCCGGGGATCGCTGCGGGTGGCGGTGACGCCGACCTTCACCACCTACCTGATCGGCCCGCTGGTCGAAGCCTTCCATGCGCGTTATCCGAACATCACCCTGAACCTGCGCGAAATCGCCCAGGAGCGCATGGAGGAGCTGTTGCAGGCCGATGAGCTGGATGTCGGCATCGCCTTCGATGAGGTCCACAGCCAGGACATCGACAGCCGTCCGCTGCTGGTAGAAACCCTGGCGCTGGTGGTCGGTCGCGCACATCCGCTGGCCACTGCCCGCAGTATTGGCCCACAGGCGCTCAACGACGAGTCGCTGATCCTGCTCAGCGCCGAGTTCGCCACGCGCGAGCAGATCGAGCGCTATTGCCGCCAGCACGGTATACGCCCCCAGGTGCGGATGGAGGCCAACGCCATTGGCGCGGTGATCGAAGTGGTACGCCGCACGACACTATCGACCTTGCTGCCCGCCAACCTCGCCCTGGCCCATGAGGACCTGACCGCCATTGCCCTGGACCCACTGCGCCTGCAGCGCACCGCAGTCTTGATGCAGCGCAGGGGCGCTTACCAGAGCGCGGCGGCGCGGGCTTTCAGCGAAGTGGCAACGTCAGTGGCGGCACGCCTGGAAACCGGCGACAGCGCAGCCGGTATTCAGCTCAGCTGAGCGATCAACACCGCGTTGGTGTAGATCAGGCTGCCATCGCTGGCCCGATGCCCGACCAGATGGAACTGGCCACGCTCGTCGTCGCTCAGGTAGACGCGCAGGCGGCAGTCCGACAACGGGCCGTAGCCCTCAGGCAGCACCAGGTTCAGGCTGTCCATGTCGACATCCACCATCGCCTCGGGCTCGTGGCTCTGTTGCAGGCGCTCCTCGGCCTGCTCCAACTTGCGGTGGTTCACGCCCTGGATGTCGAAGTGAATATCACCCACCGGGGTGGACCTGCGATCACCCTCACCTTTGAACCAGCCTTCGATCGTCAGCGTACTCATGGCGATTCCTCATGCTGTGGAGCATTTTCGATCACTGCTGATGGGGTTGACCCTGGCGTGGTTCGGAACGTTCCAATCGTTCGCCCAGCCGCTCAGGCGCCTTGCGCCAAGGCCGCCTCCATTGCCCTGGCCTGCTCCCGCAGCGCCTGGCAGAACGGCTCCAGCACCGCTGAAGCGGGCCGCAGCTCGGGCCGGATCAGCATTACCTGGTACGGCACCGACAGGTCCAGGCGGCGGATCGCCAGCCCGCCCTGCCCCGCTTCCAGCCCGCTCAGCGGGTTGATGATCGCCACCCCCAGCCCCTGGCGGACCATGGCGCACACCGAGGCGGCGCTGGTGGTCTCGATGATCGTGCGGCGGTTCACGCCGGCCTCGCGGAAATGCCGGTCGAGTTGCTGCCGGTAACTGTCCAGGCTGGCCAGGTTGATGAAGTCGACTTCGTGGAAGTCCTGCAGCTGGAGTACCGGCTTGGCCAGCAGGGGGTGCTGCGCGGGCAGCACGCAGACCATGTCGGCACTGAACAACAGTTCGCCGACCGCGCCCCGCGGCACCTGCGCGGTTTCGGTCAGGCCGAGGTCGTGCTGCTGGGCGACCAGCGACTCCTCCAACAACGGCGACTCCTGGGCGGTGATGCTCAGGCTGACCCCGGGATGGTGCTGGTGAAACGCCTTGCAGGCCTTCGGCAGCAGGGTTTGCGAGAACAACGGCAGGCAGGTGATGGCCAGCCGGCCCTGCTCGAAATTGCGGATGGCCTGGGCGAAGCGGTCGATGCGCTCGAGGCCGACGAAGGCACGCTCGACTTCCTCGATCAGCAGCAAGGCCTGGGCACTGGGCACCAGGCGCCCGCCTTCGCGTTCGAACAGGCTCAGGCCGGTGACCTGCTCCATGCGCGCCAGCTCGCGACTGACCGTGGGCTGCGAGGTGAACAGCAGGCGCGCGGCGCCGGTGACACTGCCGGCGGCCATGATGGCGCGGAACACTTCGATGTGACGAATGGAAAGTCGCATGGCTAAGGCAAGACCTGGGCGTGACCAGAAATCTGGAGGGGATACATATCAAATATGAATCACCTTCAGAACAATAGCTATTTTTCTGAATCACCAAAACTGCCTCACCATCGGCGTATCCAAAACAAGGAACGCCACCATGACCACCACCCTCCTGGCCGACGCCGTCCGCCAGCACGGCTCGCCGCTGTGGGCCTACGACGCCCAGACCATCCATCAGCGCATCGACCAGCTCACGCAGCACTTCGACACCGTGCGCTTCGCGCAGAAGGCCAACCCCAACCTGCACGTGCTGCGCCTGATCCGCGAACGCGGCCTGGTGCTCGATGCTGTGTCCCTGGGTGAAATGGAACGCGCCTTCGCCGCCGGGGCGTCAGTGGGCGGCGAACCGGCCGGCGTGGTGCTGACCTGCGACGTGCTGGACCAGCCGACCCTGGCGCGGGTGGTGGAGACCGGTATCGAGGTCAACGCCGGCTCCATCGACATGCTCCGTCAGCTCGGCGAGCGCTCCCCCGGCCACCGGGTGTGGCTGCGCATCAACCCCGGCTTCGGCCATGGCCACAGCCGCAAGACCAATACCGGCGGCGAAAACAGCAAGCACGGCATCTGGCACGAACAACTGCCCGAGGCGCTGGCCTGCGTGAAAGAGCACGGCCTGCATCTGGTGGGCGTGCACATGCACATCGGCTCGGGAGTGGACTACCAGCACCTGGAGCAGGTGGCCAGCGCGATGGTCGGGCTGATCGGCCGCCTGGGCATGGACATCGAGGCCTTCTCCATCGGCGGCGGTCTGTCCACGCCCTACCGTGATGGTGACCAGCCGGTTGACCTGCAGCGCTATGCCCGCACCTGGGCCGTGGCGCGTTCGGAGATCGAGGCGATGCTCGGCCACCCCGTGCGCATGGAGATCGAGCCGGGGCGTTTCCTGGTGGCCGAGTGCGGCTACCTGGTAGCCGAGGTGCGCGCCGTCAAGCAGATGGGCGACAAGCACTACATCCTGGTCGATGCCGGCTTCAACGACCTGATGCGCCCGGCGATGTACGGTGCTTATCACCGCATGAGCCTGTTCGATGCCGTGGGGCGCCCAGTCAATCGTCCCCTGCAACCGACCGTGGTGGCCGGGCCGCTGTGCGAGTCCGGTGATGTGTTCACCCAGAACGACGAGGAGCTGACACCCCAGGACCTGCCCCAGGCCAAGGTGGGCGATCTGCTGGTGATTCACGACGCCGGGGCCTATGGCGCATCGATGTCGTCGAACTACAACAGCCGACCGTTGCTGCCGGAGTTTCTGCTTGAGCAAGGCAGGCTGCGGATGATCCGTCGACGGCAGAGCGTGCAGGAGCTGCTGGCCCTGGAGTTATCCGTGTAGCGCGATGGGGTTATGGGAGCGAGCCCGCTCCCACGACAACGGGCGTCAAGCCGGTGTCACCAGACGGTACCCCACGCCCGGTTCGGTAATGATGAACCTGGGCGCCGTGGGGTCATCCCCCAGTTTCTGCCGCAGGTGCCCCACCACGATGCGCAGGTAGTGGGTATCGTCGACATGGGTCGGCCCCCAGATATCCTTGAGCAGTTGCTGCTGGGTGATCACCCGCCCGGGGTGCCCGGCCAGTTGCGCCAGCAGCGCGTATTCCTTGCGCGTAAGCGCCACCTCGACGCCCTCCAGGGTCACCTTGCGATAGGCAAAGTCCACCACCAACGGCCCAAAGCTCGCCGCCGACGTGGCTGCCCCCACCTGGGGTGCCTGGCGCAGCAACGCCCGCACCCGGGCGAGGAATTCCTGGATACCGAAGGGCTTGGTCACGTAGTCGTTGGCCCCGCCGTCAAGCGCATCGACCTTCTGCACTTCGCTGGCACGCACCGACAGCACCATCACCGGCACCGTGCTCCATTCACGCAGCTCGCGCAGCACCTGCTGGCCGTCCATGTCCGGCAGGCCGAGATCGAGCACCACCAGGTCGGGCTTGTTCAGGGCGGCCTGGGCCAGGCCCTCGCTACCGGTGCCGGCCTCGATCACCTTGTAGCCCTGGGAGGCCAGGCTGATGCGCAGGAACTTGCGAATCTGCGGCTCGTCGTCGATGACCAGCAGGGTGGCGGCTTGGCTCATGGGGCTTCACTTTCGGTGTCGGGTTGGGTCGGCAGCGGCAAGCATAGAGTGATGCGGGTGCCGTGGCCATCGATGCCATCGTCGACCAGGATGCGCCCGCCATGGGCACCGATCATGCCCTGGCAGATCGCCAGGCCCAGGCCGGTGCCCTGCCCGCCCCGATCGCCGCGGGCGGCGGTATAGAACATGTCGAAGATCTTTTCGCGCTCGTCCTGGGGGATGCCGGGGCCCTCGTCGGCGACCGCCAGGCACAGCTGTTCGTCGTGCACCGCGACCTGCAGTTGCAGCCGGCCGTTGGCCGGGGAAAAGCGCGCGGCGTTTTCCAGCACGTTGATCAGCGCCTGCTCGATCAGCGCCGCGTGCACGAACAGCAGCGGCAGCTCGGGCGGGACTTCGGTGTGCACGCGCAGGGGCGCCAGCACCACGCGCAAGCGGTTAAGGGCGCTGCCGACGATATCGGCCGGGGCTACCCAGTCGCGGGCCAGCTTGAGCGTGCCGTGGCCCAAGCGGGTCATGTCCAGCAGATTCTGGATGTAGCGATCCAGGCGCTCGGCTTCGTTGCGAGTGCCTTCCAGCAATTCGCGGCGGTCGTCCGGGGGGATGGCGTCGCCCAGCGCCAGCAGGCTGTCGATGCTGCCGCGCATTGACGTCAGCGGCGTGCGCAGGTCATGGGAGACCGAGGCGAGCAAGGCGCTGCGCAGTTGCTCGGTTTCACCATGCAGGCGGGCGGCTTCCAGTTGCTCGCCCAGGCGGGCGCGGGCCAGGGCCTGGGCCAGGGGCTGCGCCAGGGCCATCAACAGTCGGCGACGCGGGTCACTCAGTGGTTCGCCGTCGCGGGGGCGGATGCCGAGCAGGGCCAGGGGCTGTTCCTCCACGGCCAACGGCCACCACCACCAGCGGCCGTGGGGCAAGGTGTCACTGCCAAAGCCCGCGGCCTGGCCATGTTGCCAGGCCCATTCGGCGGCGGCGCGTTCATTGTCGGTGAAGGCCGGCGAGCCACCGCTGGCCACCTGCAGCAGGCCGTCGGCACTGCGTTCGAGCAGACACACCTGCACGCCCTGCCAGCCATCCATATGCTGGCCGGCAGCGCTGAACACCGCCTGGCGGTCGGTGGCCACGGTCAGGCGGCGCGACAGGTCGAGCAACTGGCGGGTCTCTGCCTGGGTCTCGCGCAACGCCTGCAACTGGCGGCGTTGGCGCGCGGCGAGGTTGCCGGTAAGCGCGGCCATCAGCAGGAAGAACACCAGGGTCAGCACGTCCTCTTCGCGCTGGATGGCGAAGGAGAAGTTCGGCGGGATGAACAGGAAGTCGTAGGTGAGGAACGACAGCGCCGCGCACGCCAGGGCCGGCCCCAGGCTGCTGCGCACCGCCACCAGCAGCACGGCGGCGAGGAATACCAGGGAAATGTTGGGCAGCGCCAGCACGCTCGACACGGCCCAGGCCAGGCCTGCGGCCAGCAGCGTGGCGAGCAGCGCCAGCACATAATGGCGCCACACCCATACGCGCTTGACCGCCGTGCGCGCCGCTGGCGGCTGGACGTCGCGGTCGAGCACGTTGATCTCCAGGCCGTGGCTCTCACGCAGCAGGCGCGCCGCCACGCCGGCGCCGAACAGGCGCCGACGCAACAGGTCACGGGACTGGCCCACCAGCACCAGGCTGGCACGGCGCTCGGCGGCGTGCTGGATCAGCGTGCGCGCCACTTCGCCGGCGCGCAGCAGCACCACTTCGCCGCCAAGGCGCTCGGCCAGTTGCTGGGCGGCCTGCAGGCGATGGCGGGCCGTCTCGTCACGCAGGCGGCCGTTGTCGACGTGGACCACGCTCCATGGCAGATGGCGACGCTGGGCGACGCGACAGGCATGGCGCACCAGGCGTTCGGCCTGCTCGTCGCCATCGATGCCCACCAGCAGCCGGCCGCGCAGGGCCGGGGCTTCCTGGCCGCGCTGGCGGTAGCCGCTGGCCAGGTCCGCGTCCACCTGGGCGGCGGCGGTCTGCATGGCCAGCTCGCGCAGGGCGGTGAGGTTGGTCTGGGAGAAATAGGCTTCGATGGCGGCCCGTGCCTGTTCGGGCACGTAGACCTTGCCCTCGCGCAGGCGCTCGAGCAGCTCGCGCGGCGGCAGGTCGATCAGCACCAGTTCGAAGGCTTCCTGCAGCACCCAGTCGGGCAGCGTCTCGCGCACCTGCACACCGGTAATATCGCGGACCTTGTCGTTGAGGCTTTCCAGGTGCTGGACGTTGACCGTGGTGTAGACGTCGATGCCGGCGGCGAGCAGTTCCTGCACGTCCTGCCAGCGCTTGGCGTGGCGGCTGCCGGGGGCATTGGTGTGCGCCAGTTCGTCGACCAGCACCAGCGGTGGCGCGGCCTTGAGCAGGCCGTCGAGGTCCATTTCCTCGAGCATCACGCCGCGGTACTCGCTGCGCAGCAGGGGTTGTTGGCTCAGCCCGCCGAGCAGGGCTTCGGTCTCGGCGCGGCCGTGGGTCTCGACCACCCCCGCCACCACCTGAACGCCCTGGCGCTGCTGGGCGTGGGCGGCCTGGAGCATGGCAAAGGTCTTGCCGACCCCGGGCGCGGCGCCGAGGAACACCTTGAGCCTGCCGCGGCCTTCGCGGGGCAGGCCGGCCAACAGCGCGTCGGCGCGGGTGGGGTTACTCATGCTTCATCCTTCAAAATGTAACGAATGAGGGCCTGCTGCACAGACCATCGCCAGCAAGCCGGCTCCCACAGGGTGCCAGGTGCGGTTCTTTGTGGGAGCCGGCTTGTCGTGGCGACGAACCGCGGCGATGGGCCGCAAAGCGGCCCCGGCTTCAGTGGCTCGGCGCAAGGCGTTCAAGCGCCTGGTTCAACGCCAGCACATTCACCACCGGCGGCCCGACCAATGGCCGCAGGGTGGCCCCATTCACCAACGCTTGCAAGCGCTCCTCCGAGACCTGCCGCGCCGCCGCCACGCGCGGCAGCTGGTAGGCGATGGCCTCAGGCGGCAGGTGCGGGTCCAGCCCGCTGCCGGAGGTGGTCAACAGCGCCTGGGGCACCGGCCCCTGCTGTGCCTGGTACTGCACGGAGGCGTCAGTCTTGACCCGTTCGGCCAGCGCCGGGTTGCTCGGCGCCAGGTTGCTCGCGCCGCTGGCCACGGTGGCATAGGCGCCCGCCGAAGGGCGCGACTGGAACCAACCATCGCCCTTGAATTCCTGGGCGATCAGCGCCGAGCCGCGCACCTGGCCACGGTCATCGCGCACCAGGCTACCGCTGGCCTGCTCAGGGAAAGCGACCTGGGCGATGCCGGTCACCGCCAGGGGATACAGCGCGCCGGTGACCATGGTCATCAGCAGGACCAGGCTCAGGGCCGGGCGTACATAAGCGGTCATGTCAGTCTCTCCTCAGACCAGGTGCAGCGCAGTAAGCAGCATGTCGATCAGCTTGATCCCGGCGAACGGCACGACAATGCCGCCCAGGCCGTAGATCAGCAGGTTGCGCCGCAGCAAATGGGCGGCGCTGGCGGCCTGCACCCGTACCCCACGCAGCGCCAGGGGGATCAGCACGATGATGATCAGCGCGTTGAACACGATGGCCGAGAGGATCGCGCTCTGCGGGCTGGCCAGGTGCATCAGGTTGAGCACGCCCAACTGCGGGTAGATGGCGGCGAACAGCGCCGGCAGGATGGCGAAGTACTTGGCCACGTCGTTGGCGATGGAGAAGGTGGTCAGCGCGCCGCGGGTGACCAGCAGCTCCTTGCCCACTTGCACCACGTCCAGCAGCTTGGTCGGGTCGCTGTCCAGGTCGACCATGTTGGCGGCCTCCCGGGCCGCCTGGGTACCGTCGTTCATGGCCATGCCGACATCGGCCTGGGCCAGGGCCGGCGCGTCGTTGGCGCCGTCGCCGCACATGGCCACCAGGCGGCCGTCGTTCTGCTCCTGGCGGATCCGCGCCAGCTTCTTCTCCGGGGTGGCTTCGGCGAGCACGTCATCGACGCCCGCCTCGGCGGCGATGGCGGCGGCGGTCAGCGGGTTGTCGCCGGTGACCATCACGGTGCGGATGCCGAGCTTGCGCAGTTCGGCGAAGCGCTCGCGGATACCGGGCTTGACCACGTCCTTGAGGTGGATCACGCCGAGCAGGTGCTTGTCGACGCATACCAGCAGCGGGGTACCGCCGCTCTGGGCAATGCGCTCCACCTCACGGGCCAGGGCGGTGGGCAGCTCCAGGCGTTGCAGGCCACAGAAAGCCAGCACCGCGTCGACGGCGCCCTTGCGGTAGCGGCGCTGCTGGAAATCGATGCCCGACAGGCGCGTCTCGGCGCTGAAGGCGATGGCTTCGTACTGGTTACTCGCAGGTTCCGCGAAGTCGTGCAACTGGCGCAGGTACTCGACGATCGACTTGCCTTCGGCAGTGTCATCGGCCAGCGAGGCGAGCAAGGCGCCCTCCCCCAGCTCCTTGGCGGTCACCCCGGAGGCTGCGTGCAGGGCGCTGCAGCGACGGTTGCCGAAGGTGATGGTGCCGGTCTTGTCGAGCATCAGCGTGTGCACGTCGCCTGCCGCTTCCACGGCGCGGCCAGAGCGGGCGATCACGTTCAGGCGCACCAGGCGGTCCATGCCGGCGATGCCGATGGCCGACAACAGGCCGCCGATGGTGGTGGGGATCAGCGTCACCAGCAGCGCGGCGAGGAAGATCAGCGGCAGCTCGCCGCCGGCGAAGCGGGCGAACGGCTGCAGGGTCACCACCACGATCAGGAAGATCAGGGTCAGGCCGATCAGCAGGATGTCGAGGGCGATCTCGTTGGGGGTCTTCTGCCGCTTGGCGCCTTCGACCAGGGCAATCATGCGGTCCAGGGTCGATTCGCCGGGGTTGCTGGTAATGCGGATCAGCAGCCAGTCGGAGACCAGGCGGGTGTTGCCGGTAACGGCCGAACGGTCGCCGCCGGACTCGCGAATCACCGGCGCGGACTCGCCGGTGATGGCCGCCTCGTTGACCGCGGCGATGCCTTCGAGCACCTCGCCGTCGCCGGGGATCAGCTCACCGGCCACCACGCGCACCACGTCGTCCTTGCGCAACTGGGTGGCGGCGACGGTCTCGAACGTACCGTCACTCTTGCGACGCTTGGCGGCCAGGCCCTGGCTGCCGGCCTTGAGGCTGTCGGCGCGGGCCTTGCCGCGGCCTTCGGCGAGGGCTTCGGCGAAGTTGGCGAACAACACGGTGAACCATAGCCACACGGTGATCTGCACGGCCACTGAAGTGCTCACGCCACTTTCAGGGGCAAAGCAAAGCACGGTGGTCAGCATGGCAGTGAGGGCCACCACCAGCATCACCGGGGCGCGCCTGAGCTGGCGCGGGTCGAGCTTGACGAAGGCCTGCACCAGCGCCGGGCGCCACAGGGCGGCGAAACGGGTCTGGTCCTTGGCGCTATGACGCGCCTTCACTTCGGGAATGGGCATGTTCATGGTGTGTTCCTCAGAAACCCAGGCTCAGGTGTTCGGCGATCGGCCCCAGGGCCAGGGTCGGCAGGAAGGTCAGGCCACCGACCAGCAGGATGGTCACCAGCAGCAGCGTGGTGAACAGCGGGCCGTGGGTGGGGAAGCTGTTCAGGCCTTGCGGTGCGCTCTTCTTGGCCGCCAGGCTGCCGGCCAGGGCCAGCACTGGCAGGATGTAGCCGAAGCGGCCGATCAGCATGGCCAGGCCGATCATCACGTTGTGGAACGGGGTGTTGGCGCCGAAGCCGGCGAAGGCCGAGCCATTGTTGGCGGTACCGGAGGTGTAGGCGTACAGCAGTTGGCTGAAGCCGTGGGCGCCGGGGTTGGTCACCGCGCCAGCAGGCCCTGGCAGGCTGGCGGCGATGGCGCCGAGCACCAGCACGCCCACCGGCATCACCAGCAGGGTCGCCACCAGCAGTTGTACTTCACGGGCCTGGAGCTTCTTGCCCAGGTATTCCGGGGTGCGGCCGATCATCAGGCCGGCCAGGAACACGGCGATCAACACGAACAGCAGCATGCCGTAGAGGCCGGCGCCGACGCCGCCGAAGATCACCTCGCCAAGCATCATGTTGACCATCGCCACCATGCCGGTCAGCGGGTTGAGGCTGTCGTGCATGGCGTTGACCGAACCGTTGGAGGCCGAGGTGGTGGTCACCGTCCACAGCACCGAACCGGTGGTGCCGAAGCGGCTTTCCTTGCCTTCCAGCGGGGCGCTCTGCTGCACCTGGGCGCTTTCCAGGGCCGGGTTGGGCTGGTGCTCCGACCACAGCGCGGTGCTGCCGCCGATCAGGAACAGCGCCAGCATGCAGGCGATGATCGCGCGGCTCTGGCGCAGGTCCTTCACGTAGTGACCAAAGGTGAATACCAGGGCCACCGGGATCAGGATGATCGAGGCCACTTCGAACAGGTTGCTCCAGGCCGTGGGGTTCTCGAACGGGTGCGCCGAGTTGACGCCGAAGAAGCCACCGCCGTTGGTGCCCAACTGCTTGATGGCGATCTGGCTGGCGGCCGGGCCCAGCGGGATGGTCTGGTCGGTGCCTTGCAGGGTCAGGGCGTGGACGTAGTCGGCAAAGGTCTGCGGCACGCCTTGCCAGACCAGCAGCAGCGCCAGCACCAGGCACAGCGGCAGCAGGCCGTAGAGGGTGGCGCGGGTCAGGTCGACCCAGAAGTTGCCCAGAGTATTGGCCGAGCGACGGGCGATACCCCGGCACAGGGCGACCAGCACGGCCAGGCCGGTGGCGGCACTGACGAAGTTCTGCACGGTCAGGCCGATCATTTGCGTCAGGTAGCTGACCGAGGCCTCACCACTGTAGGCCTGCCAGTTGGTGTTGGTCATGAAGCTGACCGCAGTGTTGAACGCCAGCGACCACTCCTGGCCCGGCAGGTGCTGCGGGTTCAGTGGCAGCGAGCCTTGCAGCAGCAGCACGGCGAACAACAGCAGGAAGCCCGCGAGGTTGAACGCCAGCAGCGCCAGGGTGTACTGCTTCCAGCCCTGCTCCTGTTCGGCGTTCACCCCGGCCAGGCGGTAGCAGCCCCGCTCCACCGGGCCGAGGACGGGAGACAGCCAGGTACGCTGGCCTTCCATCACCTTGTAGTAGAAGCGTCCGAGCCAGGGCGCCGGCAACAGCACGATGGCGAAGAACGCCAGCAGCAGCAGGTAATCGTAACTGTGCATGGTCGCCCCTTAGCCGCGATCGGCGCGCAGCAGCGCCACCAGCAGGTAAACCGCCAACGCCACCGCCAGAAGCAGTGACAGCCCGTCGAGCATGTACATGTGCAATCTCCCCTAGTTGCGGCGTGAAGGCCGCTTTGGGGAAATTGTCCGGGGGAGGGGCGTAAAGGGGCGAGATGGGGGGTGGGGTCAGGACATAAAGAAAGCGTAAAGATCGCTGATATATCGCGGGGCAAGCCCGCGATGGAGATCAGCGCTGCGGCGTGTGCTGTGCGGTATTGCGGCTCCAGTCCAGCAGCAGGCTGTACCCCACCGCCAGCAAGGTCGGCCCGATGAACAGCCCGATGAAGCCGAACGCGATCAGGCCGCCGAACACCCCGAGCAGCACGATGACCAGCGGCAGGTTACCGCCGCGACTGATCAGGTACGGCTTGAGCACGTTGTCCACGCCACTGATGATGAAGGTGCCCCAGACGCCCAGGAACACCGCCATGCCGTAGTCGCCCTTCCACACCAGCCAGGCGGTGGCCGGTATCCACGCCAGCGGCGGGCCCATGGGGATCAGGCTGAGCATGAAGGTCACCAGGCCCAGCACGATGGCCCCCGGCACGCCAGCGATCAGGAAACCGATCAGTGCCAACAGCGCCTGGGCGGCAGCAGTGCCGATCACGCCGTTGACCACCCGCTGCACGGTGCCGGCGACCAGGTCGACGTAGTACTCGGCGCGTTCGCCCACCAGCCGTTGCAGCAGGCGGTGCACGAACGCCGCCAGGCGTGGCCCGTCGCGGTAGAAGAAGAACACGAATACCAGGCTCAGGGTCAGCTCCAGCACCCCGCCGCCGATCTGCGCGCTGCGGGCCAGCAACCAGTTGCCGACCTGCCCCAGGTACGGCTTGGCCGAGGCGAGCAAGGCCGCGCCCTGCTGGTCGAAGGACTCCCACCAGCCAACCAGGCGCTCGCCCACGAACGGGATCCCTGCCACCCAGGCGGGCGCGTCCGGCAGGCCATCGACCTGCACATCACGAATGAACGCGGTGGCATCACGCACATGGTCGGCAAGGTTGAAGCCCAGCCACACCAGCGGCATGGCCACCAGCAGGATCCACACCGTGGTCAGCAGGCTCGCGGCGAGGGTTTCGCGGCCACCCAGCACGCGGGTCAGCAAGCGCATCAGCGGCCAGCTGGCAAAGGCCAGGATGGCGCCCCACAGCAGCGCCGAGATGAACGGCGCCATCACCCACAGCGCGGCGCCCAGCAGGGTCAGCAGCAGGATCTGGATCAACAGGCGGTCATTGTTGGCCATGGTGGCGCTCACTCAACGGATCAGTTCCAGGTGCAGGCCTTCGGTCGGGGCGTCGCCCACCTCGAGCCGGGCACTGCGCACGCCGGCCTTGACCAGTTGCTCGCGCCAGGCTTCGGCGCCCTTGCCACTGAGGCTGGTGCGCAGGGTGCTGTCGAGGTTCAGGCTGCGGGCCAGCAGCGTCGCCCAGGCGGCCTGGGGCTCGGCCAAGTCAGGGTAGTCGAGCTTGCCGGTGTCGCGCAGCTCGCGCAGCACCGTGGCGGCGGTGGGCAGCAGCTCGCCCAACGGACTGCCGGCGACGAACTCCTCGACATGCAGGTAGGCGCGGCGGTTGCCGCGGGTCACGCTGTACAGCGCCACCAGGGTGTCGGCTTCTTCGGCGGAGCGGCGCAACAGGATGAATGCCTGTTGCTCGTCACCGCCATTGAGGCGGGCATTGGCGAACACATCGTTGGCCCACAGGCTGGCCTCGCCGCAGTCGCGGCCCTGGCACCAGAACAACGGGTAGCCACCGTCCTGCTGCAACGTCTCGCGGGCGCTGGTGAAGGCTTCGCGGGCGCTGCGCTCGACCGGCAATTCGTAGGTCACGGAACTGACCTGGCCACGGCTCTCGACCTTGTCCTCGACCCGCAGCCGGCCGCTGATCTTGCGCAGCGGGCCCATGGGGTAGACGCGTTCCTGCTCCACTGCCGGGCGTTGGTCGACCACCTTGGCGTCTGCGGGTACCGGCAGGCTGCCAGCCCAGAGCAGCGGGCTGGCGATGGCGAGGCACGCGGCGATGGCGCCGCGAACGAAAACAGGTGCGCTCATCGACCGCCCTCGCAGGTGGCGGGGCAAGGTGCGTGGATGTCTGGCATGTACATGGTTGTCTCCCTTTCAACCCGCCAAGCCTCGACACTTGTCCGGTGCAAGTCAAGGAATGCCAAAGAAGCGATTGAAACAGTCTGCGACAAGGGCCGCGCCGTCGGCGTCGTTCAGGTGCAGATGGTGCCCGCCCGGCAAGGTCACCTGCTCGAAGGGTAGCTGCTCCAGCAGTTCCGTGTGGCGCGCCAGCATGCCGTCGGCGGCAACCACCAGGCACGCCGGGCAGGCGATGCGCTTGACGAAGGCCATGGCCTGGTCCTGGTTCAGCCGGGTTGGCGAAGGCAAGGTGAGGCGACTGTCGCTGCGCCAGCTGTAGCCGCCCGGCACCGGCATCAGGCCGCGCTGGGCCAGCAACTCGGCGGCTTCGCGGCTGACCGCGACCATGCCCTTCATGCGGGCCTCGACGCCCTCCTCCAGGGTCGGGTATACCGACTTGCGCTTGCCCTCCAGGCGCAGCTGCGCCTGCAAGGCCAGCCCCAGGCGCTCGGCAGCGTCCTGTTCGCTGAGCGTCGGTGGGATCACACCGTCGATCAGCGCCAGGTGGCTGACCCGCTCGGGCAAGGCGCCGGCCAGTTGCACCGAGATGATCGCGCCGAGCGAATGGCCGAGCAGGCCGAAGCGCTCCCAGCCCAGTTGTTCGGCAACCCGCAGCACGTCATGGGCGTAGTCGGCCAGGGCATAGCCGGCACCGACCGGGCGATGCTCGGAGTAGCCATGCCCGGCCAGGTCCAGGGCGACGATGCGCAGCCCCTTCAGCTGCGGCGCCAGGCGGGCGAAGCTGTTGGCGTTGTCCAGCCAGCCATGCAGGGCGATCACCGGCAGGCCGTCGGCCGGACCGAACAGGTGCGCGGCCAGCTCGATATGGCCCAGCGTCAGGCGGATTTCCTCGACCTGGGCGCTCATGCCCGGCTCCAGCGGTCGAACAGGCCCTTGATCAGGCTGGCGGTGTCGGTGGGCCGCTCCAGCGGGAACATGTGCCCACCCGGCAGGCTGTGGTACTCGCCCTTGGCCATGCCGCGCACGGCCAGGGCGTGGTGTTTGCGGATCACTCGGCTCTGGGCGCCGCGCACCATCGCCAGCGGCACCTGCAACTGACGCGGCCTGGCCGGGCTGACATGCGGAATGCTGCGGTAGATGCTGATCTCGGTGGCCGGGTCGAAGCGCAGGCGCAGACCGTCCTCGCCCTGCTCCAGGCCATGTTCCAGGTAGGCTTCCAGGCACTCCGGATCGAAGTGGCGGAACAAGGTCTTGCCGGCGAAGTAGCGGCGGGCGCTGTCGCGGTCGGCGAAGGCCTCGCGCCTACCCAGTGTGCGCCCGGCCGGGGTGATGCGGTCGATGAAACCCAGGCGCTTGGCGGCCTGGATCAGCCATTCGTCGGCGCGGGTCAGCACCGGCGAATCGAGCATAACCACCCCACGGTAGAACTCCGGCCGGCGCAGCGCCGCATGCAGGTGCAACACGCCGCCGAGGGAGTGGCCGACACCCCAGACCGGTGCGTCCTGCCGTTCCAGGTGATGCAGCAGTTCGTCCACCAGGTTCTGCCAGTTGTCGTTGACCGGAAAGCGCGGATCATGGGCGTGCTGTTCCAGGTGGTGCACCTGGTAGTCCGGCGCCAGCGCGGCGAACAGCTTGCCGTAGGTGGCCGAAGGGAAGCCATTGGCGTGGGCGAAGAAGATCTGCTGCGACATGGCCGCCTGCTCTGCACGGGGATGGATGGCCCATTGTCGGCAAGGGATCGGCTGGCGGCAACGTCCTGAACGGTCATCGCCAGTGACGATCAGGTCATCACGGGTCGAAACTGGCCATCGAACGGTGCAGGCAGGCACGCATATAGGCCAGTTGCCATTCGAGGGCTTCGCGGGCCAGCTGGCGGTCCTGCTGAGTATCCGCCAGCCGGCGCAGCGCCAGACAGCTGGATTGCAGCAGGTGCGCCATGCGGATGCCGGCCTGGCGCAGTTGCTCGAACTCGTACTGGCCTTCGAAGCGGCGCAGCAGCTGGTCGAGCTTGGCGTCGGCACAGTCGCGCAACAGGCAGTACTCGGCAAAGTCCAGCGCAGCGGGGCTGTCCAGCTTGTCGATCACGCTCTGGGGATTGACGGAGCGCACCAGCTCCAGGCGTTGCCTGCTCATCCATGATTCCTTGCGCGGCGTTGTGATCATGCACGCCGCCACGCTAAGGCCCGCACGACCCGAACGGCAACTGGCATAAATGCCAGTTGCCAGGTATCAGCCAGGGTGGTTGAGGCTGCGCAGGGTCATCAGGCCGGCCAGCGGCCAGTCGCCCTCCAGCTCGGCCAGGCTGGCCGTGCTCAACGGCGCCGGTTGCTGGGCATGACCGTGCTCGAGCAGACCAACCAGGTTGCCCACCAGAGGTTGGTGGCTGACCAGCAGGACATGCTCGAGCCCCAGGCGCTCGATCTCGCCGATAGCCTGCTGCACGTCACTCTCTGGCGTCAGCCAGGGCACGGTACGCACCGGCTCGGCAAAACCGAGGGCGCCGTGCACCAGGGCGGCGGTCTGCTGGGCGCGCACGTAGGGGCTGGCAATGATTGCCTGCAACGGCTGGCCCAGCAGGTGCGCGGCGCTGCGCAACACCTGCTCGCGACCGTGGGCGGTCAGGCGCCGCTCGGCGTCGCTGTTGGCCCGTGGCTCGGCCTCGCCGTGGCGCAACACCCAGAGCTTCACAGCTTGGGCTCCTCATCACGCACCGGGTGTGGCGCCGGGGCCACGGCGTGGGGCGCCTCGCCTTCCGGGGGGCGCGGGGTCGGCCAGTCGGCGAACGGCCAGGGTTTCTGGTCGCTGTGGAAGGTGCCGAAACGGCCGATCTGTGCCAGGTACTGGCTCAGGCTGTCGCCGAAGTTCATCAGGCTGGCGCTGGGCGCGCCGTAGATCAGGCGGTAGATCAGTTGCACCAGCACCAGGCCGCCAAGCAGCAGCTCGGCCAGTTGCCAGGCCACCAGGAACACCAGCATCCACAGCACGCGCAGGATGATCGACTCGCGCTGGGCGCGCTCCGGGGTATCGTTCATACGTTTCTCCCTCAGTTGAAACCGCTGGTGGAAATGAAATCGACATCGGTCTTCGGCTCGGCGCGCATCAGGTGCTCAATCACCTGGTTGAGCGTGCGGCCCTCGAACAGGATCGCGTGCAGGCCCGCCACCAGCGGCATGTACACACCCACTTCCTGGGCCTTGGCCTTGAGCACCTTGAGAGTGTTGACACCTTCTGCAACTTCACCCAGTCGGCTGACCGCCTGCTCGAGGCTCAGGCCCTGGCCCAGCGCATGGCCGACCTGGTAGTTGCGGCTCTTCGGCGAGGAGCAGGTGACGATCAGGTCACCGACCCCGGCCAGCCCGAGGAAGGTCATGGGGTTGGCGCCCTGGCTCACGGCAAAGCGAGTCATCTCGGCCAGGGCCCGGGTAATCAGCATGCTCTTGGTGTTCTCGCCCATCCCCAGGGCCACGGCCATGCCGGCGATGATGGCGTAGACGTTCTTCAGCGCGCCGCCCAGCTCGACGCCGAAGCGATCGCTGCTGGCGTAGACACGGAACGTGCGGCCATGCAGCACGGCCTGCACCTGCTGGCACAGCGCTTCGTCCTCGCTGGCGACCACGGTGGCGGTCAACGCATGCTCGGCAATCTCGCGGGCCAGGTTGGGGCCTGACAGCACGCCGATGCGTGCCAGGGGGGCGATCTCTTCGAGGATCTGGCTCATCAGCTTGAAGGTGTTCGCCTCGATGCCCTTGGTCAGGCTGACCAGGCCCTTGCCGCGCAGCAGCTCGGCGTGGGGTGCCAGCACGCTGCGCAAGGCGCTGGAGGGCAAGGCGACGAAGATCAACGCGCTGCCCTGCAGGGTGGCGAGCAGGTCGTTGACCGGTTCGACGCCGTCATGCAGGTGGATGCCCTTGAGGTAACGCGGATTCTCGCGGTCGATGCGCATTGCCTCGGCTTGCGCCGGGTCGCGCATCCACTGCCGTACCGGATGGCCGTTCTGTGCCAAAAGGTTCGCCACGGCGGTGCCGAAGCTGCCGCCTCCAAGAACTGCAACAGGTTGCTGTTCAGTCATATCCAATCCGTTAACCAATAAAGTAAGTGGCGACGTGCGCATTATACGGCGCGCATGCGCCAGAGCCAGTGGCAGTACCCACCCATTGGCAGGGCGGGCCTGTCATGGTGTCGCGGTCACTGGCAAAAGCCGCACGGTCGGTTAACATGCCTGATTCATTTCTGAAACAAGGCCGTTTCGTGTTCCCTGGCACGCCCCCGTACCCCCGCCTGCTGTTGCTGACTGCCCTGCTGGGCGGCCCGGCCGTGGCCGATGACCTGTTCATCGACAACCAGGACTTGCCGCAGGTTCTGACCGCCACGCGCCTGAAACAATCCCCGGCGGCGGTCCCGGGCAGCATGACCGTGCTCGACAACGAGCTGATCCGTGCCAGCGGTGCCCGCGACATCCCCGAGCTGCTGCGCCTGGTGCCGGGCATGATGATCGGCTACGGCGCCGGCAACCAGCCGACGGTCAACTACCACGGCAGCAACGTCAGCGATGCCCGACGCATGCAGGTGCTGATCGATGGCCGCTCGGTGTACCGCGCGGGGCTGGCCACGGTGGACTGGAGCGACATCCCCGTGGCCATCGAGGATATCGAGCGCATCGAGGTGTTCCGCGGCCCGAACACCGTCAGCTACGGCGCCAACGCGCTGATGGCGGTGGTCAACATCCTCACCCGCAACCCGGCCGACAGCCATGGCTCGCGGGTCAAGCTGACCCGCGGCCAGGACGGCATCAACGACTACTACGCAAGCCAAGGCTTCGGCTGGGACAGCGGCGACCTGCGCCTGTCGCTCTCCGGCCAGCAAGACGACGGCTTCGACCAGGACCAGTTCGGCCGCGACTACCGCGACAGCCGCCGCGCCAACCGCATCAACATCAATGCCGTGCATACCCTGGCGCCTGACCAGACCCTGGAATGGCAACTGGCGGCCAAGGAAGGCAGCAACCAGCGCCCCTACACCTACCAGCCGGTGTTCGGCAACTACCGGGCTGGCGACAACGCCGACGTCAACGCCAAGGATTACGCCGGCTCCGTGCGCTGGAACCTCGATATCAACCCCGAGCACAGCCTGTATGTGCAGGGCTCGGCGCAGCACTTCGACCGCCAGCAGGTGTGGCGCGCCTGCGATGCGGCAATTGCCTTCAGCCCCGAGCTGACACGCCTGTGGCAGCTCGACCCGAACTTCGCCGAGAAGGTCGCCCGCAACCTGTACACCGGCAACCTGCCCAGCACCAGCGATCCCGTGCTCGGCTCGCTGATGGGCCAGGTGCAGGGCCAGTGGGCCAGCGGTGGCAGCAACACGATCTGCGGCGACGTCGACCAGAGCACCCGCGAAACCCGCTATGACCTGGAAATCCAGGACACCCTGAGCCTCACCGACAGCCTGCGCCTGGTCAGCGGCATGAACTACCGCTACGACCGCGCCGACTCGCAGACCTACTTCAACGGCAGCATCGACGACCAGACCTGGCGCCTGTTCGGCCAGCTCGAATGGCGCGCCGACGAGCACTGGATCCTCCAGGGCGGCGCCATGTACGAACACTCGCAGCTGTCGGGCAACTCGCTGACCCCGCGTGTGGCGGTGAACTACCTGATCACCCCTCGCCATGGCTTGCGCGCGGTGTATTCCGAGGCCATTCGCTCGCCGGACATGTTCGAGAACAACGTCAACTGGAGCTACACGGTCAAGAACCTCTCGCCCAACCTATACGGGCTGCAGAACGGCGAGTATTTCGTCAAGACCCGCGGCCCCGGCAACCTCGACCAGGAACGCATGCGTTCGCGAGAACTCGGCTACAACGGCGCCTTCAGCGACATCGACCTGAACGTCGACGTGAAACTGTTCTACGACGAAATCACCGGCATGATCAGCGAGCCTTTGAAGAACAACCAGTTCATCGCCAGCAACGCCAACAAGGCCCGTTTCAGCGGCAGCGAGGCGCAGTTCGACTGGCGCGCCACCCAGCGCGACCGCCTGCGCCTGACCTATGCCTATGTCGACGCCTGGGCAAGCAACCCGGCCGATCGCCGCCTGAGCGCCCGCAACAGCGGCTCGGCCGGCTGGCTGCGCGATTGGGGCGAGGGCTGGTCCAGCGCCCTCTTCTATTACGGCGACGATGCCCTCAACCAGTACCGCTACGAGCGGGTCGACCTGCGCGTGGCCAAGCGCTTCAAGATCCACGGCAGCAACCTGGAACTGGCCGCGCTGTGGCAGCAGCGCCTGGATGACGAACCGGTCACCCTCGAGCAGAACCGCTATGACAGCCGCCACCGCCTGAGCGTCAGCGCGGAGCTGGAGTTCTGATGGTGCGCCTGCTGCGCCTGCTGCTGTTGTGCCTGTGGCCCCTGGGATCGCTGTCGGCCAGCGAGATCCTGCTGGTCGGCGGCGAAGACCAGCCCGGCATCCGCAGCTTCGTCACAGCCCTGGAAAAGCGCAGGCCCCACGACCAGGTGCGGTTCCAGACCGTCGAGCAGTTGCCTGGTCCGGGCAAGCTCAAGGCCGACACCCGCCTGGTGCTGCTCGACATCCCGGCCCTGGAATGGCGCCTGACGGAGGCAACCGGGCCATCGGCACTGGCGCTGCGCATCAGCCGGGTCCAGGCCGAGCAACGCCTGGGCGTGTCGCGCCCCGCCTACCTCACCTTGCTGTGGAGCGACCCGCCCCTGGCCCGGCAACTGCGCCTGACCCGCTACCTGCTACCGCAGGCGCGGCGCATCGGCGTGCTGTATGGCGAACACAGCCGCTTCCTGCTCGACGAGCTGCGCCAGGTCGCCCGCCCGCTGGGCCTGGAGATCGTCGCCCAGGACTGGCCCGATGTGCGCGACAGCCGCCCCTTGCAGCAGTTGCTGAACAACAGTGATGTGCTGCTGGGGCTGGACGACCCCGAGCTGTACAACTCCAAGTCGGCCAAGAACGTGCTGCTCAGCAGCTATGGCCGGCAGATGGCGCTGATCGGCCCGAACGTCGGTTTCGTCCGCGCCGGCGCCCTGGCCAGCACCTACAGCGACCAGGACGATTGGCTGGCGGTGCTCGAGCAGTTGCTCGACCTGCCACCGGCGCGCTGGCCGCGCAGCCTCTACCCCACGCACTTTGGTGTCAGCGGCAACCAGCAGGTGGCCCGCGCCCTGGGCCTGGAAGCGATCGACCCGGACGCCGCCGCCCTGGCCCTTGCCGAAGGAGCCCCCACCCCATGAGCAAGCGCCTGAGCTGGGACATCCACACCCGCACCCAGATCATCAGCCTGGGCCCCGCCCTGTTGCTGACCCTGCTGCTGATCAGCTTCTTTACCTTCGTACGCATCCAGGACTTGCGCCAGGAGCTCAACCACACCGGGCAGCTGATCGCCAACCAGCTGGCGCCGGCCTCCGAGTACGGGGTGATTTCGGGCAACAACGAGGTGCTCGAGAGCCTGATGCGCGCCACCTTGAGCATTCCCCATGTGCGTTTTCTCGAGGTGCAGGACAGCCGCAACCATATCCTGGTGTACGTCGAGCAGCCCGATGAAAGCCTCAGTCGCGCCCAGCGGGTCGAGGTGTTCCAGGCGCCGATCCGTTTGCAGCAGATCCGCCTGGACAACGACTTCCTGCAGGGCAAGCCCCCGCCGCCGAACATCGGCGACGACTACCTCGGGCGAGTGATCGTCGGCATGTCCGACGATGCCTTCAGCCAGCGCCAGCAGGAGATCGTGATCAAGGCTGCGATCCTCGCGCTGTTCGCCCTGCTGTTCACCTTCCTGCTGGCCCGCCGCCTGGCCACCAGCCTGTCCAGGCCGATCAGCGAGATGGGCCATGCTGTCCGCGCCATCCAGCAGGGCGACTTCAACGCACCCTTGCCGGTGGTCGACGACAGCGAGCTGGGCCATCTGGCCCGGCACATCAACAACTTGGCCAGCGCCCTCGACCAGGCCGCCCATGAACAACAACAGGCCATGGGCCAGCTGATCCAGGCCCGCGAAGAGGCCGAGCAGGCCAACCGCGCAAAATCCGACTTCCTGGCAATGATGAGCCACGAGCTGCGCACGCCCATGAACGGTGTGCTGGGCATGCTGCAGTTGCTCGAAACCACCGAACTGACGGGCGAGCAGGCCGAATACACCGCAGTGGCCAGCGAATCCACCGGGCATCTGCTCAAGGTGATCAACGATATCCTCGATTTCTCGCGGATCGAGCGCACCACCCTCGAGCTTGAGCACATCGATTTCAACCTCGGCGACCTGATCACCAGTAGCGTGCAGTCGTTCCAGCACACCGCCCAGCAGCGCAACCTCGACCTGCGCCTGCAACTGCCCCCCGGCATGCACCAACTGCAGGTGGTGGGCGACCCGACGCGGATCCGCCAGATCCTGCTCAACCTGGTGGGCAATGCGCTGAAATTCACCGAGCGTGGCGAAGTGGCGATCGAGGCGCGCTGGCAAGTGCTCGACCGCCAGCTGATCTGGCTGACCTGCACCGTGCGCGACACCGGCATCGGCATCGACAGCAACCGCCTGGAAATGATGTTCGTGGCCTTCCAGCAGGCCGACAACACCATCTCCCGCCGCTACGGCGGCACCGGCCTGGGCCTGTCGATCGCCCGTACCCTGGCCGAACGCATGGGTGGCCAGTTGCGCGGCGAGAGCCGTGAAGGGCTGGGTTCGACCTTCACCCTGGAAATGCCGCTGGCACTGGCCAGCACACCCAGCGCCCTGCCCGGTGTCGCAACACAGGACCAGGCAGCGACTGAAGGCGGCGGGCGGATCCTGCTGGTGGAGGACAACCCGGTCAACCAGAGCGTCATCGAGGCCATGCTGCGCAGCCTTGGCTTCGAGGTCAGCCTGGCCATGGATGGCGCCCAGGCAATCGAACTGGTCGGCCAGCAACGGTTCGCCGCGGTGCTGATGGATTGCCGCCTGCCCCAGGTGGACGGTTACGAGGCGACCCGCCGCATCCGCCTGCTGCCGCAGGCCGAAGGATTGCCGATCATCGCCCTGACCGCCAGCGCGTTGCAGGGCGACCGCGAACGCTGTCTGGCCGCCGGGATGAACGATTACCTGAGCAAGCCGTTCAAACGTACCGACCTGCAGCGCATCCTGCGCCGCTGGTTGCCCGGTCAGACAGTTGCGACTGGCGATAAATGCTAAAG
The DNA here is from genome assembly GCF_001007005.1 of Pseudomonas sp. CCOS 191. NCBI lineage: Bacteria > Pseudomonadati > Pseudomonadota > Gammaproteobacteria > Pseudomonadales > Pseudomonadaceae > Pseudomonas > Pseudomonas sp. CCOS 191. Next base: position 1,844,196 of record NZ_LN847264.1, on the reverse strand, counting down.
TGCGGCAGTCTTAAGGACTGGACAGGACCGCCTCAGGGCCGGAAAATAACATTTCAGTGCACACCTGTACTTCTTTTGCCAGGTGCGCTGTGACTTTCACCACAACGCAATAGTCTACCTGTAGGCTGCCGCCTCGGATGCAAAGCGCTTCGGGCCGGCCGGGAAGATTCGTCCCCTGCCACAGGGGGTTATTGAGGAGCTCGCATGACCAAACAAAACGCCTTTACTCGGGAAGACCTGCTGCGCTGCAGTCGCGGTGAGCTGTTCGGCCCCGGTAATGCGCAACTGCCCGCCCCGAACATGCTGATGGTCGATCGCATCACCCACATCAGCGAGGAAGGCGGCAAGTTCGGCAAAGGTGAATTGGTCGCCGAGCTGGATATCAATCCAGACCTGTGGTTCTTCGCCTGCCACTTCGAAGGCGACCCGGTGATGCCAGGCTGCCTGGGCCTCGATGCCATGTGGCAGCTGGTCGGCTTCTTCCTCGGCTGGCAGGGCCTGCCGGGCCGTGGCCGTGCGCTGGGTTCGGGCGAAGTGAAATTCTTCGGCCAGGTACTACCCACCGCCAAGAAAGTCACCTACAACATTCACATCAAGCGCGTCCTCAAGGGCAAGCTGAACATGGCCATCGCCGATGGCTCGGTCAGCGTCGACGGGCGCGAGATCTACACCGCCGAAGGCCTGCGGGTCGGCGTGTTCACCTCCACTGACAATTTCTAAGGGTTATTCGCATGCGCCGCGTCGTTATCACTGGTCTGGGCATTGTTTCGTGCCTGGGCAATGACAAAGAGACCGTCACCGAAAACCTGCGCAACAGCCGTCCGGGTATCCGTTACAACCCGGAATACAAGGAAATGGGGCTGCGTAGCCAGGTTTCCGGTTCCATCGACCTGAACCTCGAAGAGCTGATCGACCGCAAGGTCTACCGCTTCGTCGGCCATGCCGCGGCCTACGCCTACCTGGCGATGCAGGACGCGATCAAGGATTCCGGCCTGAGCGAAGAGCAGATCTCCAGCCCGCGCACCGGCCTGGTTGCCGGCTCCGGCGGCGCTTCCACCCTGAACCAGATGGAAGCCCTGGACACCCTTCGCGAGAAAGGCGTCAAGCGCGTCGGCCCCTACCGCGTCACCCGCACCATGGGCAGCACCGTGTCGGCGTGCCTGGCCACCCCGTTCAAGATCAAGGGCATCAACTACTCGATCTCGTCGGCCTGCGCCACCTCCGCACACTGCATCGGCACCGCCATGGAGCAGATCCAGTGGGGCAAGCAGGACATCGTCTTCGCCGGCGGCGGTGAAGAAGAGCACTGGAGCCAGTCGTTCCTGTTCGATGCCATGGGCGCCCTGTCGACCAAGCGCAACGAAACCCCCGAGCTGGCCTCGCGCGCCTACGATGCCGACCGTGACGGCTTCGTCATCGCCGGCGGCGGCGGCATGGTCGTGGTCGAAGAACTCGAGCACGCCCTGGCCCGTGGCGCCAAGATCTACGCCGAGATCGTCGGCTACGGCGCGACCTCCGATGGCTACGACATGGTCGCCCCGAGCGGCGAAGGCGCAATCCGCTGCATGCAGCAGGCGCTGTCCACCGTCGACACCCCAATCGACTACCTGAACACCCACGGCACCTCCACCCCGGTCGGCGACGTCGCCGAGATGAAGGGCGTGCGTGAAGTGTTCGGCGACAAGGCACCGAAGATCAGCTCGACCAAGAGCCTGTCGGGTCACTCGCTGGGCGCCGCAGGCGTGCACGAGGCGATCTACTGCCTGCTGATGATGGAAAACAACTTCATCGCCGGCTCGGCCAACATCGACGAGCTGGATCCGGAAGTCGCGGACCTGCCGATCGTACGCAAGACCGAAGACGCCAAGCTCACCACCGTGATGAGCAACAGCTTCGGCTTCGGCGGCACCAACGCCACCCTGGTGCTCAAGCGCTGGGAAGGCAAGTGATCGGCTGACACGCTGAACGAGAACGCCCGGACCTTGGTCCGGGCGTTTTTGTTTGTGCCCCGCGAGGGGGCTTACACCGAGAAGCGCTGCACCAGGGTATTGAGGTCCACCGCCAGCCGCGACAGGGCCTGGCTCGCTGCAGACGTCTCCTCGGCCCCCGCCGACGACTGATGCGCCAGGTCGCGGATGGTGGTCAGGTTACGGTCCACCTCCCGCGCCACCTGGGCCTGCTGCTCCGAGGCACTGGCGATCACCAGGTTGCGTTCGTTGATCTGGCCGATGGCCGCGGCGATCGCCTCCAGCGCCTGGCCCGCGGCATGGGCACCGTCGAGGGTCGAACGGGCCTGGGCATCGCTATGCTGCATGCCCTGCACGGCTCGCTCGGCACCGCTGCGGATGGCCACGATCATCTGCTCGATCTCCTGGGTCGAACTCTGCGTACGGTGGGCAAGCGCCCGCACCTCGTCGGCGACCACGGCGAACCCGCGCCCGGCCTCGCCGGCCCGCGCCGCCTCGATGGCCGCGTTGAGCGCCAGCAGATTGGTCTGCTCGGCGATCGAGCCGATCACATCCAGCACCTTGCTGATGTCGTGTACCTGCTGGGCCAATTGCCCGACCTCCTCGGCATTGCCTGCCACGCCAGTGGCCAACGCCTCGATGGCGGTAACCGTGGCTCGCACCTGTTCGCGCCCGCGCCGAGCGATCTGGTCGGACTCGCGGGAGGCCTCGGAGGTGGCCACCGCATTGCTCGCCACCTCCTCCACCGCCGCCGTCATCTGATTGACCGCCGTGGCGGCCTGCTCGATTTCCATGCTCTGCTGCTGCAGCCCACGGGTGGCGTCTTCGGTGACCGCGCTCAGCTCCTCGGAGGCCGAAGCCAGCTGGCTGGCCGAGTCGGAGATCCGCCCGATGGTCTCGCGCAAACTCAGTTGCATGCTCTTGAGCGCCGCCAGCAGGCGCGCCGGCTCGTCATCACCTTGCACGGTGATCTGCGGGGTCAGGTCGCCGGTGGCGACTGTCTCGGCGACCTTCAGCGACTGGCCGAGCGGCCGCACGATGCTGCGGGTCAAGGCCAGGGCGAGCACCACGGTGAGGCTCAGGGCGATCACCAGCAACACGCCGACCCATACCTTCGCGCCGTTGTACACGGCCTCGGCCAGGTCGGTGGCTGAGTTGGCCTGATGATTGTTCAGTTCGATCAGCTCGTTGAGGGTCGCCGTCATCTGGTCGGCCAACTGGTTCATCTCGCCGTTGACCAGCGCCGCCGCTGCCTGGACATGCCCATCGGTGGCCTGTTGCACCACCTGCCCCTGCAGGGCCATGTATTGACGCTCAAGGCCCTGGTAGCGGTCGAACAGCGTCCGCTCCTCAGGAAGCACGATCAAGGCATCGTAGTGACTCTGAGCCTTGCTCAGGCCACCCTTGACCTCGTCGATGCGGGCACGGTTCTGTTGCTGGGCGACCGGGTCGGTGTTGACCAGCAGGCGCAGCGTCAGGGCGCGGATGCGCAGCATGTCCTGGGTCATGCGGCCTACCGAGATCACGCTCGGCAGCCAGTTGTTGTCGACCTGCTCGGACTGCTGGCGCATGTTGGTCATCTGCTGCAGCGCGAAGCCGCCCAGCGCCACTACCAGCAGCGCCATGATGCCGAAGCCAAGGCCGGCGCGCGGCGCGATGTTCAAGCGTCTCAGGCTCATTTCCAGGATCCCTCCCAAGCGTGACATTCCGTTGCTTAAAAAAGGTATCGGGCCATCTGGAAATTGCGTAAGACGAAAAGGCGATATCAAAACGCTATCCGTGCATGAAACTCGCTATTTCGCGCTTTTTGGCAGCAGTTCGACAAAATTCCTCCGGCTCACCCGCTCTGCCACCGCTTCGGGCAAGGCATCGAGGAATGGATTGAACGCGTGCATCTGCTCGCCGATGCTGCCGAAGCGCCCCACCACATCGGACCCGAGCATGAAGCGCTCGGGAAAGCGCACGACCAGGTCGACCCAGGCCTTGCGTGGCACGCCCTGCTCATCCAGCAGGTAGGGCTCGAGCACGCTCCAGGACAAGTCCACGTACAGGTTTGGATAGTCCTCGAGCAATCGGGTGAGCACCGGCAGGAGAAAGTCCATGCGTTCCTGGTGCCGGTGAATCTCCATGCTGCTGCCGGCATGGGCCCAGATGAAGCGGGTATGCGGGTGGTTACGCAACGGCTCTTCGATTTCCGCCAGGTACAGCGGGTTGCGCTCGCGCTTGGAGGTGATGTTCGAATGCAGCAGCACCGGCAGGTCGCGTTCGGCAGCCAGGTGGTAGATGCGGGTCATGGCTTCGTTGTTGGCCCGCGGCGTGTCGCCACTGGTCAGGGCGGTGAGGTCGTCATGGCGGGTAAACACCTCGCCGATACCCTGCCACAGCCCCGGATAGAGCTCGAGCATGCGCTCGATATGGCTGACGGCATTCTTGTCCACCGGGTTGAAACCGGTAAGAAACGGGTGGAAGCGCCTGCGCTGCTCGGCGGGCAGCTTTTCCAGCGCGGCAGCGACGTACAGGTCGGTGGCGCTGTACCAGTAGGCATCGGCATCGTCGCCGGCGTAGTAGCGCGGGCGCTTGGGTTCGTCCTCGTGCCATTTCTTCGCCACCGGGATGCCGGAGATCATCGACTGCTCCACCCCGGCCTCGTCCATGGCCTTGAGCAAGGCCGGCATGCCTTCGGTTTCCTGGAAGAAATCCACGTAGTGCAGATGCGCGTCGCTGTAGCGGTAGTCGCGGGCTTGCGCAGTGTCGAACAGACTTGCGCTCAACAGCAGGCAGGCCAATGTGCGGGCGATCATCTCAGGCTCCTTTGCCGGTACCGCAAGAGTAGACCGGGCAGCGCTCGCGACGGTTCAGCCACGGACGGCAAAACGCTATGCTTGCAGGCATCCCTCAAGGAGTGTCGCCATGAGCAGCCCCCTGGTCATCCGCCCACGCGCCGAATCGGTCGAGGGCCAGCCGATCCTGCGCCCGCTGCCCTCGGCGCAGTGCCGCAGCGTAGGCCCTTTCGTGTTCTTCGACCATATGCTTGAAACCGACTACGCGCCGGGTCATGGCATGGACATTCGCCAGCACCCGCATATTGGCCTGTCCACCCTCACCTACCTGTTCGAGGGTGAAATCCAGCACAAGGACAGCCTCGGCTCGGACCAACGCGTGCGCCCGGGGGACGTCAGCTGGATGACCGCCGGAGCGGGCGTGGCGCATGTCGAGCGCACGCCGGCCGAGGTGTTCGAGCGCGGCTCGCGGCTGCACGGGCTGCAGGTCTGGCTGGCCTCGCCGAAGTTCGATGAGCAGGGCCCGGCAAGCTACAGCCATCATCCGGCGGCCAGCCTGCCGGCCAGTGACAGCCTCGGCGTGCGGATCCGCATGATCGCCGGCACAGGTTTCTGCCTGGCCTCACCGGTACCGGTGCTCTCCCCCACGCTCTACGCCCATGTGCACATGCAGGCGGCCACCACCCTGATCGTGCCGACGGAACACGTGCAGCGCGCGCTGTATCTGCTCGAAGGCGAGTTGATGCTGGATGACAACGAAGTCGAGCCATGCAGCCTGATCGTGCTGCCCGAGGGCGAAGAGGTGGTGTTGTATGCCGAGCAAACGTGCCAGCTGGTGCTGATCGGCGGCGCGCCGCTGGATGGGCCGCGGCGGATGAACTGGAACTTCGTGGCCAGTGATCCGGGATTGATAGAACAAGCCCGGGCGCGCTGGGCGGCCGGGGATTGGCCAGTGGTGCCGGGAGAAAGCGAACGGATCGAATTGCCGCGTTAACGGGGGCCGCTTCGCGACCCATCGCCGGCAAGCCGGCTCCCACAGGGATTTGCATTGCTTCTGTGGGAGCCGGCTTGCCGGCGATGGGCCTGCGCAGCAGGCCCCTGAGCCTTCAGCCTGCAAACACTTCCTTCAGCAAGTTATGCATCGAGCGGAATGCCCGCTCCGAGGTGCGCCGGTCATACTGCATCTTGCCCGGCACATTGGCGTTCGGATCAGTGAACGAGTGCACTGCCCCGCCATAGCTGAGCAACTGCCAGTCAACCTTGGCAGCATTCATCTCTTCTTCGAAGGCTGGCAGCTGCTCCCTTGGCACCAGTGGATCGGAGGCACCATGCAGCACCAGCACCGAACCCTTGATGCGCTTGGCATCCTCGGGGTTCGGGGTATCCAGCGTGCCGTGGAACGACACCGCCGCCCTCAGATCGGCGCCGGTGCGGGCAAGTTCCAGGGCACAGCAGCCGCCGAAGCAGAAACCGAACGTCGCGACCTTTCCTGGCTCGAGCAGCGCCTTGGACTGCCCCAGCAATTGCGCCAGCGCTTCGTGCATGCGCTTGCGCAGTTCGGCGCGGTCGTTCTTCAGCGGCATCATCGCCGTACCGGCTTCGTCAGCATTGGACGGCCGCACCGACTGGCCATACAAGTCGGCAATCAGCACTACATAGCCTTGCTCGGCCACTTCCTTGGCGATACGTTCGGCGCCCTCGCCGATACCCATCCAGTTCGGCGCCATCACCAGGCCCGGCTGCGGCAGCGCGCCCGGGGCGTAGACCAGGCGGCTTTCGTAAGCCTTGCCTGACAGGTGATAAACCAACGACTCGACGATGACCTTGCTCATTCAGCTCTCCTTGGGCGTTCACGGGTCAGGACAGGATAGATGTATTCGTGGCAACGGCAGACATGAAAAAGCCCGCCGAAGCGGGCTTTTCTTGCCTCAGGTCAAGCCGACAGCTCGACCAGCAGCTTGTTGAGACGGCGTACGTAGGCCGCCGGATCCTTCAAGCTGTCACCGGCCGCCAGGGCCGCCTGGTCGAACAGGATGTGCGAAAGCTCGGCGAAGCGGTCTTCGCTCTGCTCGCCATCGAGCTTCTCGATCAGCGGGTGGCTCGGGTTGAACTCGAAGATCGGCTTGGACTCCGGCACCTTCTGCCCGCTGGCCTCGAGGATCTGGCGCATCTGCAGGCCCAGGTCCTGTTCGCCGATGGCGAGGATCGCCGGCGAGTCGGTCAGGCGGTGCGAGACACGCACCTCGGCAACGCTGTCACCCAGCGCGCCCTTGAGACGCTCGACCAGGCCTTCCTTGTCCTTGGCGACTTCTTCCTGGGCCTTCTTGTCCTCTTCGGAGTCCAGCTTGCCCAGGTCCAGGTCGCCGCGGGCGACGTCGACGAAGGCCTTGCCGTCGAACTCGTTGAGGTAGCTCATCAGCCACTCGTCGATGCGGTCGGTCAGCAGCAGCACTTCGATGCCTTTCTTGCGGAAGACTTCCAGGTGCGGGCTGTTCTTGACCTGGGCGTAGGATTCGCCGGTCAGGAAGTAGATCTTGTCCTGGCCTTCCTTGGCGCGGGCCAGGTAGTCGGCCAGGGCGACGCTCTGCTCGCCGCTGTCGTCATGGGTGGAGGCGAAGCGCAGCAGGCTGGCGATCTTCTCCTTGTTGGCAAAGTCTTCGGCCGGGCCTTCTTTCAGCACCTGGCCGAAGTTTTTCCAGAAGCCCTTGTACTGCTCGGGTTCGTTCTTCGCCAGTTTCTCCAGCATGTCCAGCACGCGCTTGGTCAGCGCGGTCTTCATCGAGTCGATGATCGGGTCTTTCTGCAGGATCTCGCGGGAAACGTTCAGCGACAGGTCGTTGGAGTCGACCACGCCCTTGATGAAGCGCAGGTACAGCGGCAGGAACGACTCTGCCTGGTCCATGATGAACACGCGCTGCACGTACAGTTTCAGGCCGCGTGGCGCTTCGCGCTGGTACAGGTCGAACGGCGCGCGGGCCGGCACGTACAGCAGCGAGTTGTACTCGAGCTTGCCTTCGACCTTGTTGTGGCTCCAGGCCAGCGGGTTCTCGAAGTCATGGCCGATGTGCTTGTAGAACTCCTGGTACTCCTCGTCCTTCACCTCGGTGCGCGAACGGGTCCACAGGGCGCTGGCGCGGTTGACGGTTTCCCATTCCTGCTCCGGCTTTTCCTCGCCTTCGGCGGCCTCGGCCTGCTCCTTGGGCAGCTCGATCGGCAGGGCGATGTGGTCGGAGTACTTCTTGACCACGTTGCGCAGGCGCCAGCCATCAGCGAATTCATCCTCGCCCTTCTTCAGGTGCAGGACGATGCGGGTACCACGCTGCGGCTTGTCGACGGTGGCGACTTCGAACTCGCCCTCGCCTTTCGACGACCAGTGCACGCCCTCGGCGGCCGGCAGGCCGGCGCGACGGCTGAACACGTCGACCTTGTCGGCAACAATGAACGCGGAGTAGAAGCCCACGCCGAACTGACCGATCAGGTGCGAGTCCTTCTTCTGGTCGCCGGTGAGGTTCTTCATGAAGTCGGCGGTGCCGGACTTGGCGATGGTACCCAGGTGCGCGATCACGTCTTCGCGGCTCATGCCGATGCCGTTGTCCTCGAGGGTCACGGTGTTGGCGGCCTTGTCGAAGCTGACGCGGATCTTCAGGTCGGCGTCGCCTTCGAGCAGCTCAGGCTTGGCCAGGGCCTCGAAGCGCAGCTTGTCGGCGGCGTCGGAGGCGTTGGAGATCAGCTCGCGCAGGAAGATCTCCTTGTTCGAATACAGGGAATGGATCATGAGGTGCAGCAGTTGCTTTACCTCGGTCTGAAAGCCCAGGGTTTCTTTTTGAGTCTCCACACTCATGGTCTTCAAAACTCCAATCTGTTGGTTGGTGACGCCTGGCGGCCAGCGGGCCGTTTTTGATGGCGGATGTCCAGCAGATGGGGGCAGCCCTGACTATTTCAAGGGCTTTTCGGGTTCAATCTTGAAATGCGCGCGCGCCGTAGCGATCGGGGTGTCGCGATCGCCCTGCCAGGCGGTAATGGCGACGTTGGTCACCCGCCGCCCCTGGCGCCACAGCTGGCACTGGGCGTAGGTATCGCGATAAAGGCCGGCACGCAGGTAATCGATGGAAAAATCGATGATCTTCGGAATGCTCGCGCTTTCGCTGTAGATCAGCAGGTAGAGCGCCGCGGACAGCTCCATGAACCCGGCGATCACGCCGCCATGGATCGCCGGCAGCAACGGGTTGCCGATATTGTCCGGATTGGCCGGTAGACGGAACAGCAGGTCTTCGCCCTGGCGCTCGCATTCGATACCGATCAATCCGGCATAGGGGATCAACGCCAGCAAGGGCTGGTAATCACCCCGGGCGTGGGCCTGGTTCAGCTGCTGGCGGATATCGCTGGGGATCACGTGCGGCGCTCCTTGAGGCTGTTACCGAAGCGGATGCCGCCTTTGACGTCCTGCCCCAGGCGCATGAAGGTGCCGACTACCTGGCAGATCGGTTGCGTGGGGTCGTCCTGGTAGGCCGTACCCCGGGTGAAGATGACATCGCGGGTCACCCGGTAGCACTGGGCATGGCCAAAGATATCCTTGCCCGCCTCGGCCGGGTGCATGTAGTCGATGCGCAGGTCCAAGGTCGGGCATACCTCGAAGCTGGGCAGCGCGCAGAGGGTGGCCATGCCGCAGGTGGTGTCCATCAGCGTGGTCAGCACACCACCGTGCACCGCGCCATTCTGCGGATTGCCGACAATGGCCGGCGACCAGGGCAGCACCAGGGTCATGCCATCGGCGTCGGCATGCTGCACCCGCATCTGTAATACCTGGCAATGTTTCAATGCCGACAGAAAGCGCTCGGCCATCGCCATCAATGGAGTCTCGTTCATTGTCCGCCGCCGCATAAAATGGGTAAAAAGTCTATATAGGCCGGGCAGTTATATATCTGTAACCTGCGTTGAACTTATTCGCCGGCAGCGTACTCGAAGGAACATACAAAGTTATTCCACCCAGGAGAAACACCCCATGCGTAAACCTTTTGCTTTTGCTCTGATGCTGGCCGCTGCCATGGGCCTGGCTGCTTGCGATAAAGCGAGCGAAGACAAAGCCCAGGACGCACAGCAACATGCCGAGCAAGCCCAAGAGAAGATGGGCGAAGCTCAGGATAAGATGAACGACGCCGCCAAGGAAAACGCCGAAGCCGCCAAAGATCAGGCCGAAGCGCAGCAGAAGGCCGCCGAGGAAGCCGCGCCTTCCACTCCAGCGCCGGCCACTGCACCTGCCGAGCCTGCCAAGCAGTAATCTCGTGACATAAAAAACCCGACACTGTCGGGTTTTTTTATGCCTGTCATTTAACGCTGAAAGGCTTCAGCCTGCACTTTCGGAAGTGTCCCTGCTCGCCTCTACCGGTGCACTTTCGGTGTGCGTGAACACCATCACTTCCAGTACATGGGAGTGGAACTCACGGCGATACAGGATGAACACCACGCCCACGCTCATGGCCATGAACAGCCAGGGGCTGATGAACCAGCTCAACATGGCCATGCCGAAGTAATACGAGCGCAACCCCAGGTTGAACTGGTTGGCGGCCAGCGACAGCACCCGCGCCGCCCGGGAGGCGAAAGCCTTGCGTTCGAGTTCGTTGACCTGACGTTCGCCTATCATCGGCGCCGAGCCCACCAACACTGCGGCGAAGTTGTATTGACGCATGCACCAGCTGAAAGTGAAGAACGCATAGACGAACACCGTCGCCAGGCACAGCAGCTTGATTTCCGACATGCCTTGGGACGCCTGCTGCACCAGCGGCAGGTCGGCCAGCAGCGACAATGCGCGGTCGGACGCACCGAGCACGGTGAGGATGCCGGCAAGAATGATCAGGGTGCTGGAGGCGAAGAACGATGCATTGCGCTCCAGGTTGCCGATCACGCTGGCATCGGCAATGCGGTTGTCGCGCAGCAGCATGCGGCGCATCCAATCCTCGCGGTAAAGGTGCAACACGCTGGCCAGGCACGCAGTGTCGCGCCCCTTCCAGGTGGCATAGCGGGTGTAGCCGCCCCAGCAGATGGCGAACCAGCAGACGGCCAGGAGGTTGCCCAGGTTGTTTTGGATGAAGGTCATGCAGGAATCCCTTTAAAGAGAAACAGACCGGTTTTCGACGCCCGGATTCGTTAAAAGACACGTGTCTGGCGTTCAGTTTTTGCCTGCACTGACCTCATCGCCGGCAAGCCGGCTCCCACAAGGGATCACTGCCCCCTCTGTGGGAGCCGGCTTGGCGGCGATGAGGCCAGGACAGAAAGACGGTAATAAAAAACCCCGCACCTGTTCAGATGCGGGGTTCGGTTTGCCACCCTTGGCTGGCGCCCTTCGGCTTGTGGCCGGCACCAACACCGGGTTCAATCCGTTACGTTAGGCCAGCGCCTCGCGCGGCTTGCCCAGCATGCGGTCGCAGACCACGGCGACCGCCAGGGTCACCACCGATGGCACCAGCCAGGCCATGCCTTCGTTGCTGAACGGCAGGTGCGCCAGGGCGTCCGGCAGTACGTGGGCGAAGCTGCTGCCCTTGATGGCGTCGACAACGCCGAACACCAGCGACACCAGCATGACCGGCGCCAGGATGCGGGTTGGCGAGTTCCACAGGTCCTTCACGAAGCTCAGGCCCACGACCACGATGCACGGCGGGTAGATCGCCGTCAGCACGGGAATCGAGAACATGATCAGCTTGGTCAGGCCCAGGTTGGAGATCACCAGCGAGAAACCAGCCAGGATCACCACCAGGGCACGGTACGACAGCGGCAGGATCTGGCTGAAGTATTCGGCACAGGCGCAGGTCAGACCCACGGCGGTGACCAAGCAGGCCAGTGCAATCAGTACCGCCAGGAAACCACTGCCCAGCGAACCGAAGGTGTGCTGCACATAGGCATGCAATACCATCGCACCGTTGGTGGCATCGGCTGCGATGTCATGGCTGCCCGCGCCGAGGCGGAACAGGCTGACATACACCAGGACCAGGCCCAGGCCGGCAATCAGGCCCGCAATGATGGCATAGCGGGTGATCAGCTTCGGCGACTCGACGCCACGCGAACGGATGGCATTGACGATGACGATACCGAAGACCAGTGCCCCCAGCGTGTCCATGGTCAGGTAACCATCGGAGAAACCTTTGGAGAACGCAGCGGCGGCGTAGGCAGGCTGGGCTTCACCGATGGTGCCGGCCGGCAATGCGAACGCAGCGATGCCCAGCACAGCCAGGGCGATGATCTTCAACGGCGCGAGGAAACGCCCTACGGTGTCGAGCAGCTTGCCCGGGTACATGGACACGGCCAGGACCACGGCGAAGTACACCACGCTGTAGATGAGCAGAGCCAGCGGGCTTTCACCGGTCAGCGGCGCCACGCCTACTTCGAACGACACGGTCGCGGTACGCGGGGTGGCGAACAGCGGGCCGACCGAGAGGTAGCACACCGCCGCCAGCAGGCCGCCGAAGAACTTGCCGATCGGGCTGCTCAGGGCGTCCATGCCGCCACCGACCTTGGCCAGGGCGATCACGGTGATGACCGGCAGGCCCACGGCGGTGACCAGGAAGCCGAGTGCGGCCATCCATACGTTCGGACCAGACTGCAGGCCGACGATAGGCGGGAAGATGATGTTGCCGGCGCCTACGAAAAGCGCAAACGTCATAAAGCCAAGCGCCAGGATATCCTGGCCTTTTAACACTTTCATTTAAGGAAATACCACACTGCTGAAATCGGGAGTCGGAGGGGATTTCCCATAGGATGAAGGGAAATGCTGCCCGGCTTGGTGAGCCAGACCCGTTTAGCGTGTCGTTCCCTTTTGGGGTACGGGCACAGAGTGAACGCGTAGCCTACCTGTTTTGCCTGACAAACGCACTGGCACAGTGCTGCTTGTCCGATGTGCGTATGTGTTTGTCGTCTTGTTGAACGTGTTCGGCGACAATTTATTGCGTATTCAAACGAATGTCTGGTTGAAAATCCTGATAGCGGTGATTGAATCTTCCGATACCGCTGAATCCTTTGTAGGAGCGGCTTTAGCCGCGATCACCCGCAAAGCGGGTGCCATACCTCGCGGTGCCTGCATCGCGGCTAAAGCCGCTCCTACAGTTCACTTCGCGACAGATTACGCCGCCGCCAAAACGACAAAGGCCACCCGAAGGTGGCCTTTGTGCGCGTGGGGGGTATTGCGTGTTACTTACTTCTTGACTTCCCAGCCAGTCAGCTCGGCCAGGGCCTTGCCGATGTCAGCCAGGGAACGCACGGTTTTCACACCAGCGTCCTGCAGGGCGGCGAACTTCTCGTCCGCAGTACCCTTGCCACCGGAAATGATGGCGCCAGCGTGGCCCATGCGCTTGCCCGCAGGTGCGGTAACACCGGCGATGTAGGAAACGACTGGCTTGGTCACGTTGGCCTTGATGTAGGCCGCGGCTTCTTCTTCAGCGGAACCGCCGATCTCACCGATCATGACGATCGCTTCGGTCTTCGGGTCTTCCTGGAACAGCTTCAGGATGTCGATGAAGTTGGAGCCCGGGATCGGGTCACCGCCGATGCCGACGCAGGTCGACTGGCCGAAGCCGGCGTCGGTGGTCTGCTTGACAGCTTCGTAGGTCAGGGTGCCGGAACGCGAAACGATACCGACCTTGCCTGGCAGGTGGATGTGACCTGGCATGATGCCGATCTTGCACTCGCCCGGAGTGATCACGCCTGGGCAGTTCGGGCCGATCAGGGTCACGCCCAGCTCGTCGCACTTGACCTTGGCGTCCAGCATGTCGAGGGTAGGGATACCCTCGGTGATGCAGACGATCAGCTTGATGCCACCGAAGGCGGCTTCCAGGATCGAGTCCTTGCAGAAAGGAGCCGGTACGTAGATGACCGACGCGTCAGCGCCGGTAGCTTCTACGGCTTCTTTCACGGTGTTGAACACCGGCAGGCCCAGGTGGGTGGTGCCACCCTTGCCCGGGGTGACACCGCCGACCATCTTGGTGCCGTAGGCGATGGCTTGTTCGGAGTGGAAAGTACCCTGCGAGCCGGTGAAGCCCTGGCAGATGACTTTGGTGTCTTTATTGATCAGGACGCTCATTACTTGCCCTCCGCAGCTTTGACAACTTGTTGAGCAGCGTCGGTCAGGCTGGTTGCCGCAATGATGTTCAAACCGCTTTCTGCCAGTACTTTAGCGCCCAGTTCGGCGTTGTTGCCTTCGAGGCGAACGACGACCGGAACCTTGACGCCGACTTCTTTCACCGCGCCGATGATGCCTTCGGCAATCATGTCGCAGCGAACGATGCCGCCGAAGATGTTGACCAGTACGGCCGCGACATTGCTGTCGGACAGGATGATCTTGAACGCTTCGGTAACGCGCTCTTTGGTAGCGCCGCCGCCAACGTCGAGGAAGTTGGCAGGCTTGCCGCCGTGCAGGTTGACGATGTCCATGGTACCCATGGCCAGGCCGGCACCGTTGACCATGCAGCCGATGTTGCCTTCGAGGGCAACGTAGTTCAGTTCGAACTTGGCGGCGTGGGCTTCACGGGCGTCGTCCTGCGACGGGTCGTGGAAGGTCTTCAGCTTAGGCTGACGGTACATGGCGTTGGCGTCGATGTTGATCTTGGCATCGAGGCAGTGCAGATCGCCATCGGCCTTGATCACCAGCGGGTTCACTTCCAGCAGGGCCAGATCGTGATCCTTGAACAGCTTGGCCAGGCCTACGAAGATCTTGGCGAACTGCTGAACTTGCTTGCCTTCCAGGCCCAGCTGGAACGCCAGCTCGCGACCCTGGAACGGCTGAGCGCCGACCAGCGGATCGATGGTGGCCTTGAGGATCTTCTCAGGAGTGTCGTGAGCAACTTTCTCGATGTCCACGCCACCTTCGGTGGAAGCCATGAACACGATGCGGCGGCTCGAACGATCGACTACAGCGCCCAGGTACAGCTCTTTGGCGATGTCAGTGCAGGATTCGACCAGGATCTTGGAAACTGGCTGACCATTGGCGTCGGTCTGGTAGGTAACCAGGTTCTTGCCAAGCCACTGGGCAGCGAACGCCTTGGCGTCTTCCTTGCTGCGAACCAGCTTGACGCCGCCCGCTTTACCGCGACCACCAGCGTGGACCTGGGCTTTTACAACCCACTCGGAACCGCCGATCTTGTCGCAGGCTTCTGCTGCAGCTTCAGGGGTGTCGACTGCGAAACCCTTGGAAACTGGCAGGCCGTATTCAGCGAACAGCTGCTTACCCTGATACTCGTGAAGATTCATGCTTTTTACCGTCTTCGTTAGGTACTGCGCTTCGGCGCTGCGCCATTACTGGCGCCGCACCACCTGTGACCGTTGACCCCGGGTTTTCCCATGTGATCCGGTCCGGCGGACGTTCCGCGGTGAGTCTTGCACGCAAGACCCACGACGGGCAGACCGCCGTGGTTTCTTATAATTAACGCTTCTTACGGTTGGCGACGTGAATGGCACCGCCATTCACCGCCAGCGCTGCTTCATGCAACGCTTCGGACAGGGTCGGATGGCTGAAGACCATCATGCCCAGATCCTCGGCACTGGTGCCGAATTCCATTGCGATCGCGCCCTGCTGTACCAGTTCGGCAGCCGATGGGCCAATCACGTGAACACCCAGGACGCGGTCGGTCTTGGCGTCGGCGATGACCTTGACGAAACCACCGGTATCGTTGGCTGCCATCGCACGGCCGCTGGCCGCGAACGGGAAGGTGCCTACGTTAACCTCAACACCCTCGGCCTTCAAGGCTTGTTCGGTCTTGCCGACCCACGCGATTTCCGGGTGGGTGTAGATGACCGACGGGATCAGGTCGTAGTTCATCTGGGCCTTGTGACCCTTGATGCGCTCGACGACCATGATGCCCTCTTCCGAGGCCTTGTGCGCCAGCATCATGCCACGTACCACGTCACCGATGGCGAATACGCCCGGAACGCTGGTAGCGCAGTGGTCATCGACGAAGATGTAGCCACGCTCGTCGATGGTCACACCGCTGTCGGCAGCCAGCAGGTCAGTGGTCACCGGACGACGGCCGACCGCGACGATCAGCTTGTCGAAGGTGATCTTCTGCTCGCCTTCGGCGTTGGTGTAGGTGACTTCGACTTCGTTGCCATTGACTTTCGAGCCGGTGACGCGAGCGCCCAGCTTGATGTCCAGGCCTTGCTTGGTCAGGGTCTTCTGGGCTTCTTTCGACACGGCAGTGTCGGCAGCCATCAGGAAGGTGTCCAGGGCTTCCAGGACGGTGACTTCGGCACCCAGGCGAGCCCAGACCGAGCCCAGTTCCAGGCCGATCACGCCGGCACCGATGACGCCCAGGCGCTTCGGTACGGTCTGGAATTCCAGGGCGCCGGTGGAGTCGACGATGACGTTCTGGTCGACCGGAGCCGGTGGAATGTCGATCGGACGCGAGCCGGAAGCCAGGATCACGTTGTCGGCTTCGATGACTTCGGTGGTGCCGTCAGCCTTGGTGACTTCGACTTTCTTGCCGGCCAGCAGCTTGCCGTGGCCCTGGATCGAAGTAACGCCGTTGGCCTTGAACAGGGTGGCAACACCGCCGGTCAGGTTCTTGACGATGCCGGCCTTGCGGCCAACCATCGCGGCGACGTCCATCTTCACTTCACCAGTGGAGATACCGTGGACGTTGAAGCTCTCTTTGGCTTCCTTGTACTTCCAGGAGCTGTCCAGCAGCGCCTTGGAAGGAATGCAACCTACGTTCAGGCAGGTGCCGCCCAGGGCCAGCTTGCCCTCGGCGTCGGTGTACTTCTCGATACAGGCAGTCTTCAGACCGAGTTGGGCAGCCTTGATGGCGGCAACATAGCCGCCAGGACCTGCACCAATCACCACTACGTCGAATTTCTGGGTCATAAAAGATTCCTTATCAGCTACAAGCTACAAGCCGCGTACCGCACGGCCCCGTCTCTTGAAGAACGGGGCCGGCGGCGCGCAGCTAGTTGATTAGATGTCCAGCAGCAGGCGAGACGGATCTTCCAGCAGGTTCTTGATGGTCACCAGGAAGGTTACCGCTTCCTTGCCGTCGATCAGGCGGTGATCGTAAGACAGCGCCAGGTACATCATCGGACGGATCACGACCTGGCCATTGATGGCCATCGGGCGCTGGATGATGTTGTGCATGCCCAGGATGGCAGCCTGCGGCGGGTTGACGATCGGGGTCGACATCATCGAGCCGAAGGTACCACCGTTGGTGATGGTGAAGGTACCGCCGGTCATCTCTTCGATCGACAGCTTGCCGTCACGGGCCTTCTTGCCGAAGGTGGCGATGCCGTTCTCGATTTCGGCCAGCGACATCGACTCGGCGTTGCGCAGCACCGGTACCACCAGGCCGCGATCGCTGGAGACGGCGACGCCGACGTCAGCGAAACCGTGGTAGACGATGTCGTTGCCGTCGATCGAGGCGTTGACCGCCGGGAAGCGCTTCAGCGCCTCGGTGGCAGCCTTGACGAAGAACGACATGAAGCCCAGGCGCACGCCATTGTGGGTCTTCTCGAACAGGTCCTTGTACTTCGAACGCAGGGCCATGACTTCGGTCATGTCGACTTCGTTGAAGGTGGTCAGCATCGCCATGTTCGACTGGGCTTCGACCAGACGCTCGGCGATCTTGGCGCGCAGGCGGGTCATCGGCACGCGCTTCTCGGTGCGGTCGCCGGCGGCAACCACAACCGGGGCGGCGGCAGCAGCGGCAGGCTTGGCAGCCGGAGCGGCGGCAGGCGCGGACTTCTTGTTGGCAACAGCCGCAACCACGTCTTCCTTGGTGATGCGACCGCCTTTGCCGGTGCCGGCAACGGTAGCCAGGTCGATGCCGTTCTCTTCGGCCAGCTTGCGCGCGGCAGGCGCGGCAACCGGGTCGTCTTCACCAGCGTCGGCGGCAGCAGCGGCAGCCGGAGCAGCAGCGGCCGGAGCGGCAGCTGGTGCAGCGGCTGCGGCGCCGCCTTCAACGATCGAACCCAGCACTTCGTCGGACAGGACGGTGTCGCCCTCGCCCTTGACGATGGCGCCCAGCACGCCATCGGCGGTGGCCAGGACTTCCAGGACGACTTTGTCGGTTTCGATGTCGACGATCAGCTCGTCACGCTTGACGGCGTCGCCCGGCTGCTTGTGCCAGGTGGCAACGGTGCCATCGGCAACCGATTCCGGGAAGGTTGGGGCTTTGATCTCGATAGCCATTATCTGTGTTTCCTTAAATTCGGTTTCAGGTGCGCGAAGGCGTTAGACAGTGAAGGCGTCTTGCAGCAGTTTTTCCTGCTGTTCGGCGTGCTTCGAAGCGTAACCACAGGCTGGCGCGGCGGATGCGTCGCGGCCGGCGTATTCCAGGACCAGTGCCTTGTTGTGGCGGCCCAGGATACGGCGCATGTGGTGCTGGCTGCTGTACCAGGCGCCCTGGTTCATCGGTTCTTCCTGACACCACACCGCTGCCTTGAGGTTGGTGTAAGGCGCAAGGATCTCGACCAGGTCGTCCTCAGGGAACGGATACAGCTGCTCGATACGCACGATGGCGATGTCTTCGCGGCCTTCGGCACGGCGTTTTTCCAGCAGGTCGTAGTAGACCTTGCCGCTGCACAGGACGATGCGCTCGACCTTGGCCGGATCGAGGGTATCGATTTCCGGGATCACGGTCTGGAACGAGCCTTCGGCCAGGTCTTCCAGGGTCGAGATGGCCAGCTTGTGGCGCAGCAGCGACTTGGGCGTCAGCACGACCAGCGGCTTGCGCAGCGGACGGATGACCTGACGACGCAGCAGGTGGTAGATCTGTGCCGGGGTAGTTGGCACGCACACCTGGATGTTGTGCTCGGCGCACAGCTGCAGGTAACGCTCCAGACGCGCGGAGGAGTGCTCCGGGCCCTGCCCTTCATAGCCGTGTGGCAGCAGCATGGTCAGACCGCACAGGCGGCCCCACTTGTGCTCGCCGCTGGTGATGAACTGGTCGATCACCACTTGCGCGCCGTTGGCGAAGTCGCCGAACTGGGCTTCCCAGATCACCAGCGCGTTCGGCGTGGTGGTCGAGTAGCCGTATTCGAAGGCCAGTACCGCTTCTTCCGAAAGGAAGGAGTCGTACAGGTCGAAACGCGGCTGCCCCGGGAACAGGTTCTGCAGCGGCACGTAGGTGCTGGCGTCCTTCTGGTTGTGCAGCACCGCGTGACGGTGCGAGAAGGTGCCACGGCCGATGTCCTGGCCGGTCATGCGGATCGGGTGACCTTCGAACTGCAGGGTGGCGTAGGCCATGGTCTCCGCGTAACCCCAGTTGATCGGCAAGCCACCGGCCTGCATCTTCTGGCGGTCTTCGTAGATCTTCGACACCTGGCGCTGGACGACGAAGCCTTCCGGCAGTTCGAGCAGCTTGGCCGACAGTTCCTGCAGGGTTTTGAGGTCGAAGCGGGTGTCGTGACGCGCGGTCCAGGCATGGCCCAGGTAGGGGCGCCAGTCGACGAACAGCTCGCGGTTCGGCTCCTTGACCAGGCTCTTGACCACGTGCAGGCCGTTGTCCAGCGCGTTGCGGTAGTCGTCGATCTTGGCCTGGGCGCGCTCGGCATCGATGCGGCCGGCCTGGATCAGGGCGTCGGCATACAGCTCACGGGTGGTGCGCTGCTTGCTGATCTGCTGGTACATCAGCGGCTGGGTACCGTTTGGCTCGTCGGCCTCGTTGTGGCCGCGGCGACGGTAGCAGACCAGGTCGATGACCACGTCACGCTTGAACTGCATGCGGTAGTCGATGGCCAGCTGGGTGACGAACAGCACCGCTTCCGGGTCATCGCCGTTCACGTGCAGGATCGGCGCCTGGATCATCTTGGCAACGTCGGTGGCGTACTCGGTGGAACGCGAGTCCAGCGGGTTGCTGATGGTGAAACCAACCTGGTTGTTGATCACGATGTGCACGGTGCCGCCGGTCTTGAAACCGCGGGTCTGCGACATCTGGAAGGTTTCCATGACCACGCCCTGGCCGGCGAACGCTGCGTCGCCGTGGATCGAGATCGGCAGGACCTTGTCGCCAACGGTGTCGTTGCGGCGATCCTGGCGGGCGCGAACCGAACCTTCCACCACTGGCGAGACGATTTCCAGGTGGGAAGGGTTGAACGCCATGGCCAGGTGAACTTCGCCGCCGGCGGTCATCACGTTGGAGGAGAAGCCCTGGTGATACTTCACGTCACCGGAGCCCAGCTCGTTCATCTTCTTGCCTTCGAACTCGTCGAACAGCTCGCGCGGGTTCTTGCCGAAGGTGTTGACGAGCACGTTCAGGCGGCCGCGGTGGGCCATGCCGATCACGACTTCCTTGGTGCCGTAGGAACCGGAGCGCTGGATCATTTCGTCCAGCATCGGGATCAGGCTTTCGCCGCCCTCGAGGCCGAAGCGCTTGGTGCCCGGGTACTTGGTGCCCAGGTACTTCTCCAGGCCCTCACCGGCCGTGACGCGCTCGAGCAGGTGGGCCTGCACGTCAGCGGAGAATTCCGGACGGCCACGCACGCTTTCCAGACGCTGCTGGAACCAGCTGCGCTGCTCGGAATCGACGATGTGGGTGAACTCGGCGCCAATGGTGCGACAATATGTCTTCTGCAGCGCTTCGGAAATTTCGCGTAGGCTCGCTTCCTCTTTGCCGATGAACAGGTCGCCGGCACGGAAGGTCGTATCAAGATCGGCATTGGTCAAGCCGTAGTGATTGATCGACAGGTCTACGGGCGCAGGACGCTGCCACAACCCCAACGGGTCGAGCTTGGCAGCCTGATGGCCGCGCATACGATAGGCCTGGATCAGTCGCAGCACTTCAACCTGCTTCTTCTCGTGTTCACTGCTCACGCTCCCGGCGGAAACCGGTTGGGCGCGGCGCTGGTTCTTTGCCAGCAGTACGAAATGGTCGCGGATCGTCGAGTGCGATACATCGGTAGCGGTGCTGCCGTCGGCGGGCAACTTCTGGAAGTAGGTGCGCCACTCTTCTGGCACAGCGTTAGGGTCGTGCAGGTAGAGCTCATAAAGCTCTTCCACATATGCAGCGTTACCACCTGAAAGGTGGGCGCTTTCCCACATGCGCTGCATCACGCTTTCTTGCATGCTTGGTCACCCTCGGTTAGGGGACTGATCGGCGAGAGCCACAGCAAACCTGGAAAAGTCCGAACACAGCGACTGAACCACGCCACTTGGATCCTGCTGATTTTCCGGGTACCAGCCCGGAAAGCCCCTGCTGGTCTCATATCTTCATAGGTAATGAGCGCGGGCTTTGTGGGCCCTTGCTCGGGTTTTACCTCAGTGCGGGCTCACCACCCGCACCTCGGCTTACTGCAGGTACAACGCTTTGAATCAGGTGCCGCTTTGCAGCAGCATGTTACGTACGTGGCCGATCGCCTTGGTCGGGTTCAGACCCTTCGGGCAAACGTTCACGCAGTTCATGATCCCGCGGCAGCGGAACACGCTGAACGGGTCATCCAGGGACGCCAGGCGCTCCTGAGTCTTGGTGTCGCGGCTGTCGGCCAGGAAACGGTAGGCCTGCAGCAGGGCGGCGGGGCCCAGGAACTTGTCCGGGTTCCACCAGAACGATGGGCAGGAGGTCGAGCAGCAAGCGCACAGGATGCACTCGTACAGACCGTCCAGCTTGTCGCGGTCTTCCGGCGACTGCAGACGCTCGATGGCCGGAGCCGGCGTGTCGTTCTGCAGGAATGGCTTCACCTTCTCGTACTGCTTGTAGAAGATGCTCATATCGACCACCAGGTCACGAATGACCGGCAGGCCAGGCAGCGGGCGCAGCACCAGCTTGTTGCCCTTGACCACGCCCGACAGCGGGGTGATGCAGGCCAGGCCGTTCTTGCCGTTCATGTTCATGCCATCGGAACCGCACACGCCTTCACGGCAGGAGCGACGGTACGAGAAGCCCTCGTCCTTTTCCTTGATCAGTGCCAGCACGTCCAGAACCATCAGGTCCTTGCCGCCGGTATCGACGTCGAACGACTCCATCTTGGGCGCCGAGTCGGTGTCGGGGTTGTAGCGATAAACTTCGACTTTCAACATAGCAGCCACCCTTAGTAAGTCCGGACTTTTGGTTCGAAGGCAGGAACTGTCTTCGGCGCAAAGTTGACGCCGCGCTTGGCAACGCGCTTCTCACCCGGGTAGTACAGGGTGTGGCACAGCCAGTTCTCGTCGTCACGGTCTTCGAAGTCTTCACGGGCGTGCGCGCCGCGGGACTCTTTACGGGCTTCGGCCGCGATGGCGGTAGCTTCGGCGACTTCCAGCAGGTTCTGCAGCTCCAACGCTTCGATACGCGCGGTGTTGAAGGCCTGGGACTTGTCGTTGATCTTGACGTTGGCGATGCGGTCACGCAGGCCAGCCAGTTGCTCGATACCCTTCTGCATGTATTCGCCGGTACGGAATACACCGAAGTAGTTCTGCATGCAGCTCTGCAGCTCGCGCTTCAGGCTTGCCACGTCTTCGCCGCTGGTACGCTCGTTGAGCTTGTTCAGGCGGTTCAGGGCAACATCGACGTCGGTGTCGCTGGCATCGCGGTACTCGACGCCTTCGGTCAGCGCCTTTTCCAGGTGCAGGCCGGCGGCACGGCCGAACACCACCAGGTCGAGCAGCGAGTTGCCGCCCAGGCGGTTGGCGCCGTGGACCGATACGCAAGCCACTTCACCCACGGCGAACAGGCCCGGGATGATGTGATCCTTGCCTTCGGCGTCCATGGTGATGGCCTGACCATGAATGTTGGTGGCAACGCCGCCCATCATGTAGTGGCAGGTCGGCACGACCGGTACCGGCGCGACCACTGGGTCGACGTGGGCGAAGGTCTTGGACAGCTCGCAGATACCTGGCAGGCGGCTGTGCAGCACTTCCTCGCCCAGGTGATCCAGCTTCAGCAGCACGTGGTCCTTGTTCGGGCCCACGCCGTTGCCGGCGATGATTTCCTTGACCATGGAACGGGCGACCACGTCGCGGCCGGCCAGGTCTTTGGCGTTCGGCGCGTAACGCTCCATGAAGCGCTCGCCGTGGGCGTTGATCAGGTAGCCACCCTCACCGCGGCAACCTTCGGTGACCAGTACACCGGCGCCGGCGATGCCGGTCGGGTGGAACTGCCACATCTCGATGTCCTGCACCGGCACGCCGGCACGCAGGGCCATGCCGATACCGTCGCCGGTATTGATCAGGGCGTTGGTGGTGGAGGCGTAGATACGGCCAGCACCGCCAGTCGCCAGCACGGTGGCCTTGGACTTGATGTACATGGTTTCGCCGGTTTCGATACAGATCGCGATCACACCGACGAACGCGCCGTCCTGGTTCTTCACCAGGTCAACGGCGTAGTACTCGTTGAGGAAGGTGGTGCCTGCCTTCAGGTTGCCCTGGTACAGGGTGTGCAGCAGCGCGTGACCGGTACGGTCGGAGGCTGCGCAGGTACGGGCAGCCTGGCCACCCTTGCCGAAGTCCTTGGACTGGCCACCGAACGGACGCTGGTAGATACGGCCGGTTTCGGTACGCGAGAACGGCAGGCCCATGTGGTCCAGTTCGAAGACCGCGGCCGGGCCTTCCTGACACATGTATTCGATAGCGTCCTGGTCACCGATGTAGTCGGAACCCTTGACGGTATCGTACATGTGCCAGCGCCAGTCGTCGTTCGGGTCGGCCGAAGCGATGGCGCAGGTGATGCCGCCCTGGGCGGAAACGGTATGCGAACGGGTCGGGAACACCTTGGTGACTACGGCGGTCTTGTGGCCGCCTTGAGCCAGTTGCAGTGCTGCGCGCATGCCCGCGCCGCCGCCACCGATGATGATGGCGTCGAAGGAAATGGTTGGAATGTTAGCCATGAATCAGATACCCCAGAGAATCTGCACACCCCAGACGAAGTAAGCGAACATCGCAACGCCGCATACCGCCTGGAACAGGAAACGAATCGCAGTCGCCGACTTGCCGAACGCCATCGGCGTCAGGTAGTCGGTGGCAATGGTCCACATGCCGACCCAGGCGTGGGCGCCCAGGGCAACGAGGGCCAGCAGACTGAAGATGCGCATCGCATTGTTGGTGAACAGAGCGTGCCACTGGGCGTAGTCGATGCCCGGGTGGGCGGCGAGGTAGCCGATCAGGAAAATGAAGTAAGCCGCGAGAACGACCGCCGAGACGCGCTGCGCCATCCAGTCGTAGAGGCCCGAACGCGACAGGTTCGTGACGTTAGTTACCATACCCAAACTCCTGCCAGAACGATCAGCACCACGGAGATGACGATCACGATTTTCGAGCCCAGCTTGCCGCCTTCCAGCGTCTCACCGACACCCATGTCCATGATCAGGTGGCGCACACCTGCCACGAGGTGGTACAGCAGGCCGGACAGCAGGCCCCAGGTCACCAGTTTGGCCAGCGGACTGGTCAGACACGCCTTCACCTCGGCAAAGCCTTCCTCCGAACCCAGCGACTTGCCCAGTGCGTACAGCATGATGGCAAGGCCGAGGAAGAGGATGACGCCGGAAATACGGTGAAGAATGGACGTGTACGCGGTGATCGGGAGTTTGATGGTCCTTAGGTCTAGGTTTACAGGTCGTTGGCTTTTCACGGCTTTTTTCACACTGAAGAGCCCCTAGCTAACAGGGCAAAGTTGTTGGTAAGTGTACTGGTCAGGTACCCACCACCCAGGAGAGCGACGACACCCAGCAGGGCGGGCTTGAAAGCCCCTGGGAGTCGGCTGCCGAGTATAGACAGTTAGGCTGCTTATGACAACGTGAGGGGCTAGCCCAAATAGCGCATTGCCTTTAAGGGACAAAAGGCGTAAACGGGCGAGAATTTCGTGAAAAATCAGGCCTCAGAGGGCGTTTCAACCAGCCTTTAGGCAAATTGACATTCGAATTTATCCCTCTATAGTGGTGCGGGCCCTGCGTGGGGGGTCTGTCTGATGATTTCAAGCATTAATAGGAGGCCACATGGCTGACAAAAAAGCGCAGTTGATCATCGAGGGCGCTGCCCCCGTCGAGCTGCCCATTTTAACCGGCACCGTTGGTCCCGATGTTATCGACGTCCGCGGGTTGGGGGCATCAGGCCACTTCACCTTCGACCCTGGTTTCATGGCGACCGCCTCGTGCGAGTCGAAGATCACCTACATCGATGGCGACAAGGGCGTGCTGCTGCACCGCGGCTACCCGATCGAACAGCTCGCCGAACAGTCGGACTACCTCGAGACCTGCTACCTGCTGCTCAACGGCGAACTGCCGAATGCCGAGCAGAAGGCCCAGTTCGTCAGCACCGTGAAGAACCACACCATGGTTCACGAGCAGCTGAAGTCGTTCTTCAACGGCTTCCGCCGCGACGCCCACCCGATGGCGGTGATGTGCGGCGTGGTCGGCGCCCTGTCGGCGTTCTATCACGACTCGCTGGACATCAATAACCCGCAGCACCGCGAAATCTCCGCGGTACGCCTGGTCGCGAAAATGCCGACCCTGGCCGCGATGGTTTACAAGTACTCCATGGGCCAACCCATGATGTACCCGCGCAACGACCTGTCGTACGCGGAAAACTTCCTGCACATGATGTTCAACACCCCGTGCGAGATCAAACCGATCAGCCCGGTGTTGGCCAAGGCGATGGACCGGATCTTCATCCTCCACGCCGACCACGAGCAGAACGCCTCCACCTCCACCGTGCGCCTGGCGGGCTCCTCGGGCGCCAACCCGTTCGCCTGTATCGCCGCCGGCATCGCCGCACTGTGGGGCCCGGCCCACGGCGGTGCGAACGAAGCCGTGCTGACCATGCTCGATGAAATCGGCGATGTCTCGAACATCGACAAGTTCATCGCCAAGGCCAAGGACAAGAACGATCCGTTCAAGCTCATGGGCTTCGGTCACCGCGTGTACAAGAACCGCGACCCGCGCGCCACCGTGATGAAGAAGACCTGCGATGAAGTGCTCAGCGAGCTGGGCATCAAGAACGACCCGCAGCTGGAACTGGCCATGCGCCTGGAAGAGATCGCCCTGACCGATCCGTACTTCGTCGAGCGCTCGCTGTACCCGAACGTCGACTTCTACTCGGGCATCATCCTCAAGGCCATCGGTATTCCGACCAGCATGTTCACCGTGATCTTCGCCCTGGCGCGGACCGTCGGCTGGATCTCGCACTGGAAGGAAATGCTCTCCAGCCCGTACAAGATCGGCCGCCCGCGCCAGCTGTACACCGGCTACGAGCAGCGTGACATCGTCGAGCTGAAAGACCGCAAGTAAGCCTTTTCGGCCGAACGCAAAAAGGCTGCCCTCGGGCAGCCTTTCTTGTTTCTGCATTACCGGCGCCGATCACTGTTTCTCGGCACGCTCCTTCAACCCCTTCAGGGTATTGAACGGTGCATCCACCACGAACTTGTTGGCCAGCCAGGACGGCACGCTGCCACCTGGCTCGGTGTGCACCTGATAGGTCACCTCGGTGCTGTCACCCTTGGGCACCAGCTTCCAGTAGCCCTCTACCTGGGCGACGCGCACGAAGCCCTTTTCCTCCGGCAGATACT
This sequence comes from Pseudomonas sp. CCOS 191, assembly GCF_001007005.1. Taxonomy (NCBI): domain Bacteria; kingdom Pseudomonadati; phylum Pseudomonadota; class Gammaproteobacteria; order Pseudomonadales; family Pseudomonadaceae; genus Pseudomonas; species Pseudomonas sp. CCOS 191. The sequence goes on along the minus strand of NZ_LN847264.1, from coordinate 1,818,009 downwards.
TCGGCTGCTCCTCAAGCTTGCGGGTCAGGCTGCCATCAGCCTCCTGGACAGTGGTCACATGCAGGACGGAATCGCGTGGCGTCACCGGCCATGGCGTATTGAACTGGGTGTAGGTCCAGCTCTGGTCGCCCTCGCTCTTGAGCAGTTTCTGCGACTTGCACTCATGGATCCAGGCGCAGGCCCCGACCACGTCCTCCTGCAACGCCTTGACCTTGGCCAGCGGCGCCTTGATCACGGTCACGCCACGGTAGGCCTTGTACTTGGAACCGGCCACCTCGCTGAGGGATACCTTGATCCCCTCCTCGTCCTTGGCCACCTGCCAGTTCTCGGCCCAGGCCGCCGGTGCCAGCACGACACCCATGCCACACAGCAGTGCAATACGCTTGATCGATCTCATCATCTTGTTCCTTGTTGTCGAGGATCCAACCTGTCACGCCGCCGTCATCTGCTCCAACCACCCGATGATGCGGATGGCCTCGTCACGATCGTTGCCACAGATCTCCGCTTCCGCCTTGAAGCCGCCACACACCTGCGGCCGCTCGGGCTTGCCGAACAGCGCACAGAGGTTTTCGACATTAAGGTGCAGGCAGCGTTCGCCGGCTGGCTTGCCCTGCGGCATGCCGGGGATAGGCGAACTGATGGACGGGGCGATGCAGCAGGCACCGCAGCCCTCGCGGCATTTCATGACAACAGGACTCCCAGGAGCAAAACGGGACGAACGTCCCTGGATACTAACCGCTCAAACATATGTTTGAAATTGCCGAGCGAATGAAAAAGACCGTGACCCGGCAGTCAGTTGCGGAATTCGAAATCGATCGCCGCGCCGTCGACGTCGCGCCGGCTGTCGTTGCGCAACTGCAGCTGCATTTCGTTGCTGATCAGTCGGCCGTTGAGCTGGAACGGGCTGCTGTCGGATTCCGGTTTGGTGGGGAACATCGACGGTAGCAGCGGCTTGCGCACCACCGGCCCGTCACCCAGGTCCGGCTCGAGATGCCTGACCATCTCACTCGGCAGGCTCAGGTCGATCTTCGGTTTGGGCAGCGGTTTGGCGACAGCCTTGCTGACAGGCTTGGCCTTCACCTTGGGCTTGGCCTTTGGTTTGGTCTTGGGCTTGGCTGCCGGCTTGGCTGCAGCCTTGGCCGCTGACTTGTGCACTCCCTGCGCCTTGGCTGCAGGCTCGGCAGCCTGCACCGCTCCGGCCGGCAGCCAGGGCAACGCGCAACATAGGGCAATGACAAGAGGACGAAACAGGTTCATGGGTACCGGGAGCGTAAGCTGCAAAACGCGTATGCTCCCTGTTCCCCGCTCATCTGACAAGCCTACAGAAGTGAACCTGTCGGCTCGCGACACAATTGTTGGGCCAGCAGCCCCAGGGTCATCACCGCGCGCTCCGCCTCGCGGTTCCAGGGAATGCCGCAGTTAAGCCGGATACAGTGGTTGAACTGCTCCGTATTACTGAAGATCAGCCCCGGCGCGATGCTGATCCCCTGCTCCAGTGCCCGCACGTGCAGCTCTTGGGTATTGACCCGCCCCGGCAGGCTGACCCAGAGGATGAAGCCGCCAGTGGGCCGGGTCATCTGCGTGCCTTCCGGGAAATGCTGCTGCACCGCCAGCTGGTAGGCACTGAGGTTCTTGCGATATTCCTGGCGAATGTAGCGCAGGTGGCGATCGTAGCCGCCGTTCTCCAGGTAGGCGGCCACCGCCATCTGCGTGACGCTGCAGGCCGAGTGCGTGGTGAAGGTCTGCAGGCGCTGGATCTCGTCCTGGTAGCGCCCGGCGATCATCCAGCCGACCCGCACCCCTGGCGACAGGGTCTTGGAAAAGCTCGAGCAGTAGATCATCCGGTCGAGGCGATCGAAGGCCTTGAGCGCCTTGGTGCGCCCCTGCTCGAACATCAGTTCGCCGTAGATATCATCCTCGACGATCTGTATGTCGAAGTCCGAGGCCAAGCGCAGCAACTGTTTCTGCCGCTCCTCGGGGATGGTGCCGCCCAGGGGATTGCTCAAGCGCGCCGTCAGTACGAGCGCCTTGATCGACCACTGGTTGGCGGCCAGTTGCAGGGCCTCCAGACTGATACCGGTAGACGGGTCGCTGGGAATCTCGATGACCTTGAGCCCCAGCAGGTCGGCCAACTGCAACAGGCCATAGTAGGTGGGCGACTCGGCCGCGATCAGGTCGCCCGGCCGGGTCAGCACCCGCAGCGCCATCTGCAGGGCGTCGACACAGCCGTGGGTGACCACCACCTCACGCGGATCGACCAGCACGCCAGCATCACGCATGCGAATGGCGATCTGCCGGCGCAGCGGTTCGAAACCTGGGCTGAACATGTAGCTGAAGGCACGTGGGCTATGGAAGCGCGTCACCTTGGCCAACTGCTGGTGCAGGGCACGCACGGGCAGGTAGTCGACATGCGGCACCGCGGCGCCGAACGGGAAAACCCCATCGCGCCGCGCCTCGACCAGCACTTGCTGGATGATGCTTGCCCGGGTGACCAGGCCCGGGCGTTCGACCCGCGCGATATCCGGGGTCTGCGCCGTCAACGCCGGGGTCTGGTGGACGTAGTAGCCGGACTGCGGCCGGGCACGTATCAGGCCCTGGTCCTCGAGATTGGCGTAAGCCTGCAGCACGGTGGCGTGGCTGACATTGAGCTGCGCGCTCATCTTGCGCACCGACGGCACCCGCTCCCCCGGCTGGTAGACACCCCGGCGGATGTCATCGGCCAGTTGCTGGGCAATGCGCTGGTACAGCAACAGGTTGGTCATGGCGTGTTCTCGAAGCGCTGACGGGTCATTGTTCTTGTGTGGCTCACTGCGGGGCCAGAATACCGTAACAGTTACGAAGTGTACTGGGACAGATCGGAGAATAGCCAACAATACAGTTACGTGACAGAGAAGTGATAGCCGACCACGTCGGCGCGCCGACGAACGCTCAAATTACCTTTGATACTGCCGTTGCCGTTGCCGTTGCCGTTGCCGTTGCCGTTGCCGTTGCCGTTGCCGTTGCCGTTGCCGTTGCCGTTGCCGTTGCCGTTGCCGATCAAGAGTCTAGCGCCCTACCCAGCTAGCGACAGCTGCGTCAGCCCAGGCGCCGCCCGTAACTTCGCGACTTCAGGAGGCCGAACGGAGGTCTTGCGGAGGGAGGTGACGGGCATGGATGCCCGTCAAGCGCTGCGCCCCAGGATGGGGCGTTCAGCGCGGTCCTCCCGGGAGCAAGGCCGGAGTGAGGGAACCCGGAGCGAAGCGGAGGGCCGGATGAATGGAGCGCAGCGTTTTTTGGTTACTTTTTGTCGCGTTTGACAAAAAGTGACTCGCCGGGTGGCGAAAGGGTGAATATGCGTCATTATAGCAAATGAATGCGCTTACAACTGTAAAAACCCCCGCCAATCGCATTTGACTTTGACTTTGACTTTGACTTTGACTTTGACTTTGACTTTGACTTACACAGAGTATGTTTTAAAAGCTATATACGCATTCATTTACGATGGTGACGCATAATCACCTTTCCGCCCTTACGGCGGGTCCCTTTTTGAAGCATCAAAAAGGAACCAAAAAATGCTCGCTCCATTCATCCGGCCCCTACGCTTCGCTCCGGGGTCCCCTCACTCCGGCCTTGCTCCCGGGAGGACCGCGCTGAACGCCCCATCCTGGGGCGCAGCGCTTGACGGGCATCCATGCCCGTCACCTCCCTCCGCAAGACCTACGTTCGGCCTCCTGAAGTCGCAATTTGTGTCGCCTGAACTATCGTGCACTTAGAAGCAAAAGCAGAGCAAGAGCAAGAGCAAGAGCAAGAGCAAGAGCAAGAGCAAGAGCAAGAGCAAGAGCAAGAGCAAGAGCAAGACTTGAGGATTAAACAATTGAAAAGATGACAATGCACCGACGCGACGTAATATAAACTAAATTCGCATGCAACTTCAAAACCAACACCAAGTAATATCCACCAATCAACAAGAACATCAAACCCAAGTCAAGACAACAACTCCCCCTCAACCCGATCCCTCCCCCCCTGCTTGGCCACATATACCCCAGCATCCGCCCGCAACAACAACGCATCCGCCCCCTCCCCCGCCCGCCACCCCGCCACCCCGAAACTCGCCGTGACCCGCCCAACGCCCTCCACCGGCACACTGCGCACCCCCTGCCACAACTCCTGCGCCAGTATCCGCGCCTGCTCGGCATTGCTCCCGGGGCACAGCACCATGAACTCCTCCCCGCCCAAGCGGCAGAACACATCGGTGCGCCGCAGCCGATGCGCGATCCGCTGGCAAAGATTGCGCAGCACATGATCCCCAACCGCGTGCCCGAACTGATCGTTGATACGCTTGAAATGGTCGATATCCAGCATGATCACCGCCAAGTCCAAACCTTCGCGCTGTGCCCGATCCAGTTCGTTGCGCAGCCGCTCCTGGAAATAGCGTCGGTTGTAGATGCCGGTCAGGGCGTCGGTCACCGACAATGCGCGTAGCTCTTCCTCGACCCGCTTGAGATCCGAGATGTCCGTCAGGTAGCCATGCCACAGCGTGCTGCCGTGCTCGCCGATCTCCGGCGTAGCCTCCCCACGCACCCAGCGCAGCCCCGCTTGCGGCAGGCACACCCGATACTCCTCGCGCCACGGCGCAAGGTGCTCGGCGGAATACCGCACCGAACGTCGTACCCGCTCCAGGTCGTCAGGGTGAATACGCTCGAACACCGCCGTGGCATCCTCGCGCAGCACCGCCAGGTCCACCTCGTAGATGTCGTGCAGCCCTTGGCTGGCGTAGGGAAAACAGGAGTGGCCATCGGCATCCAGGCGGTACTGGTAGATCCCGCCAGGCACCTCGGCGCTGAGTTTTTCCAGCAGCCGGTCGCGAGCCGCCAGGGCTTCGTGGACCCGGCGCCGCTCGGTGACATCGATGCAGATCGCCAGGTAACCCACCCACAAGCCCTGCTCGTCCAGCACCGCCGTCACCAGCATGTTGGCCAGCAGATGGCTGCCGTCCTTGCGCACCAGCGTCCAGTCCGCCGGCTGCGCGCCACCCTCCTGCACCGTTTCGGCGAACATCGCCTGGCCGGCGCCGACCTCGCGGCCAAAGCGCACGCTCAAGGCATGGGCACGCTGATGCAGCTCTTCGGGCAACACCAGGTCCTCGAGACGCAGCTGACCCAGCGCTTCGCCGGCCGAATAGCCCAGCATGCGTTCGGCACCGGCATTGAACGTGCCGATCACCCCGCGCAGGCTGGTGGCGATGATCGCGACCTGGGTCGCGGCATCGAGCACGCTGCGCAGCTGATTATGAGTCTCGCGCAACGACTGCTCGCTGACACGCAACTCGGCGGTACGCCGGGCTACCAGGCCCAGGGCACGCTGGCGCTGGCTGAACAGGCTGTAGAGCAGCAGCGCCAGCAGTACGCTCAGCAAGCCACCCAGCAATGCCACGACTGGCACCGCAGACGACCGGTTGGCCAACAGAAAGCCCTGGCTAGGTCGAATATCGAGCTGGTAGTGATGGTCGGCCAGGTGCAGCAGGTGACTGCTGGCAAGGCCCATGCGCGCCGGCGGCATGCCCGAGTCGAACAGCACCTCGTGACCGCCCTCGGTGGACAGGTCGAGGATGCGCACCACCAGGTTGTCGTCGGCCACGGTCGGCAGGCTCTCGGCAATCAACTGGTGCAGGCTGAGCAAGGCCATCACATAACCTCGGGGCAACTCGCTCGCCGGCGCATCATCGGCGAACACCGGGGCGACCATCAGCAGGCCGCGGGTGTAGGCCGGCTCGACATTGATCATGTCCAGCGGCGCGGACACGGCCATGCTGCCAGGGCCCGAGGCCCGGGCCAGGGTCGCGGCGCGCAGCGCTTGCCCGCCCAGGTCGAAGCCGTAGGGCTGGGCCTGTCGGCTCGCCGCCTGGGTGTACAGCACCGGATAGTAGTGATCGCGCATCGCTGCCGCCTGCCAGCGCCCCTGGGCGTCCAGGTCGCGAATCTGGTAAGGCTGTCCCAGCAAGGCGCTGGCGTGCTGTTCGAACGCCGCGCGCTGCCCGGACGCTACCCGCGGCGCCCAGGAATAGGCCTGGGTGCGATGCAGCAATGGACGGGCATAGCCATCGAAATCGTAGGGTGTGATTTCGCTGGAGTAGGCGAAGAAGCGGCGCAGGCCGTCCAGGCGCTGCTCCTGCTCCTCGAAACGTTCGGCGATGCGGCTGTAGCGCTCACTGGCCAGCAGCTCGAAGCGCTGGCGCAGTTGCTGCTTGAAGAAGGTCTGCGTGGCAATGGCCAGCGCGGCCGTGAGCAGCGCCCCGGCGACCAGCGCCGCCAGGGCCACGCCCCAGGCCGACAGCTCGTCACCGAACAGGCCAAGCGGCTTCGCAGGTACGCCCGGGTTCGACATAGAGGACTCTCAGCAACGTCAGCGTCCTGCGTATTGTCCCGCCCTGTCCTGCTTTATAGCCGCTGGCCAGTGGCCACGCCATGTACCTCGTCGGCTCAGCGCAAACGCAGTTGCCAGGCGCGATGGATGCGGTTGTTGCGAGCGAAGTCAGGATCCAGGGTCTGGGCGCTGATTTCCTCCACCGCATACCGCGTCGCCAGGTGCTCGTCGAGCTGGAACTTGCGGAAGTTGTTGGAGAAGTACAGCACACCACCCGGCGCCAGGCGCGCCATGGCCAGGTCGAGCAGCTGCACATGGTCGCGCTGCACGTCGAACACCCCTTCCATGCGCTTGGAGTTGGAGAAGGTCGGCGGGTCGATGAAGATCAGGTCGTAGCTGTCCTGGGCGTTCTCCAGCCAGGCCATGACGTCGCCCTGCTCCAGGCGGTTGCGCTCGGAGAAACCGTTGAGCGACAGGTTGCGCCGTGCCCAGTCCAGGTAGGTCTTCGACAGGTCGACGCTGGTGGTGCTGCGCGCGCCGCCCTTGGCTGCGTGCACGCTGGCCGTGGCGGTGTAGCAGAACAGGTTGAGGAAGCGCTTGCCCGCCGCCTCGCGCTGGATACGCAGGCGCATCGGGCGATGGTCGAGGAACAGGCCGGTGTCGAGGTAGTCGGTGAGGTTGACCAGCAGCTTGACGCCGCCTTCGCTGACTTCCTGGAAGCGTCCTTCGGTGGCCTGGCGTTCGTACTGGCGAGTGCCGGTCTGGCGTTCCCGGCGCTTGAGCACCACGCGCTGCGGATCGACGCCCAGGGCTTGGGGAATCGCGCTCAGCGCGTCGAGCAGGCGCGCCTGGGCCTTGTCCGGATCGATCGAACGGGGCGCGGCGTATTCCTGCACGTGTACCCAGTCGTGATACAGGTCGACAGCCAGGGCGTACTCGGGCATGTCGGCATCGTACACGCGGTAGCAATCGACCTTCTCGCGACGGGCCCACTTGCCCAGCTGCTTGAAGTTCTTCTGCAGGCGGTTGGCGAACATCTGCGCGCCTTCCGACAGGCGCGCCGGCTCGCTGGCCACCGGCGCCTGGCGGCGCGGCTCGTTCTCGCCCGCCTCGGGCTGGGCCTGGCGACGATCGCCGGTGACGAACTGGTCCGGCTGGACCTTGAACAGCAGCAGCTTGCACGGCAATGCGCCGTTCCAGAAAGCGTACTGCTTGTGGCTGCGGATGCCCATGCGCTTGCCCAGCTCCGGCGCACCAGTGAACACCGCCGCGTCCCAGCCCATGCACGCCTGGCGCAGGCGCTCGCCGAGGTTCTGGTAGAGGTACAGCAGGCTGGCTTCATCACCCAGGCGCTCGCCATAGGGCGGGTTGCTGATCACCAGGCCCTTCTGGTTCTGGTCCGGACGCGGTTCGAAGCTGGCGACCTCGCCCTGGTAGATCTTCACCCAGTCACCCAGGCCTGCGCGCTCGACGTTGTTGCGTCCCGGCTGGATCAGCCGCGGGTCGGCCTCGTAGCCACGAATCCACAGCGGTGGCTTGGCCAGGCCCACCTGGGCACGGGCCTGGGCCTCGTCGTGCAGCTTGCGCCACAACGCCGGCACATGTCCGAGCCAGGCCGTGAAGCCCCAGCGCTCGCGCTTGAGGTTGGGGGCGATATCGGCGGCAATCATCGCCGCCTCGACCAGGAAGGTGCCCACACCGCACATCGGGTCAGCCAGGGCGCCGCCCTCGGCCGCAATGCGTGGCCAGCCCGAGCGGATCAGCACCGCCGCTGCCAGGTTTTCCTTCAATGGCGCCGCGCCCTGCTGCAGGCGATAGCCGCGCTGGTGCAGGCTGTGGCCAGACAGGTCGAGGGACAGAATGGCCTCGCCACGGTCCAGGCGCAGGTGTACGCGCACATCCGGGTCGACCTTCTCCACCGACGGGCGCAGGCCTTCACGGTTGCGCAGCTTGTCGACGATGGCGTCCTTCACTTTCAGGGCGCCGAAGTGGGTGTTGTCGATACCCGATCCATGGCCGCTGAACTCCACCGCCAGCGTACCGTCGGCCGCCAGGTGATCGGCCCAATCCAGGGCATGCACACCGTCATAGAGGTCATCGGCGTTCTTCATGGAAAAACGCTTGAGCACCAGCAGCACCCGGTTGGCCAGACGCGACCACAGGCACAGGCGATAGGCGGTTTCCATATCGGCGTCGCCGCGAATGGCCGAGGTGTGTTCACGCACCTCGCTCAGGCCCAATTGGCGGGCCTCCTCGGCGAGCAGGCCTTCAAGACCCTTGGGGCAGGTGAGATAAAGTTCGAAACGGTCCGACATGTGCAATCCAGAGCCCTTGGCTAGGTAGATGGCAAGCCGACGCATCGGCTGCCGCTGTTTGCCCGGGCACCTTTCCAGCAGGCGCCCGGGTGGCCTTGCGAAGCGTTCGCAAGACCTGGCCGCCCGGCAGACCAATGCCTCGCGCAGAGGCGAAAGAGGCTTTGATCGTCGGGCAGTGTGAAAATTTCGTGGACCCAGGGTTCAGATGTGACCCTTCGTCGCATTACCAATTATTACTGTCATCATCGAGCAACGCTGGCCAATTGACGTCAACGTTGACTGAACCCTGATCATAGCGGGCTCAACGGCAAACAAGGTTGAGTCGCATTTATTTACTTATCCCCTCACCCTCGGAAAGGTTACGTCCTTATGACAAATCGATCATTCACACTGTGACTCGCATTCGTTAGAACTGATCTCAGGCCGCACCGCAACGGGGCGGCACTTTCAGCCCGCGACGCCGGCAGCGGGCGCAAACCGGCAGAACGATTCTGCCCGGCCTCGGAGAGGCCGACGGGACATTACAGTCAACAAGTGAGGGCAACACCCTATGAGAAGACTTAAGCGTGATCCGTTGGAAAGAGCATATTCACGTGGCTACCAGTATGGAGTCACCGGCAAATCCCGCGAACTTTGCCCCTTCAATCTACCCTCTGTACGCCAAGCCTGGATCAACGGCTGGCGCGAAGGTCGCGGCGATAACTGGGATGGCATGACCGGCACCGCTGGCATTCATAGACTCAACGAAAATCACGCCGTTGGCTGAACGAGGACACTGAATTCGAGTCACCATGCGCGCCCTATCCGGGCGGCGGGCTGCGGCCCAGGGGGTCCCTTGAGGGACCCCTTTTTTATGCTTCGAATCTTTCAACCATCGCTGCCGGTGCGGGCTTTTACTCAGTCATTGGCGCGGCATCGCCGCAATTGCATCCACTGCTTCACGAATCAACGCCGGGCCTTTGTAGATGAAGCCCGAGTAGATTTGCACCAGGCTAGCCCCAGCGGCGACCTTCTCAGCCGCGTGACGCCCCTCGGTAATGCCGCCAGCGGCGATGATCGGCAGCTTGCCGCCCAGCTCGCCCGCCAGCACCTTCACCGTGTGCGTGCTCTTTTGCAGTACCGGCGCGCCCGAAAGGCCGCCCGCCTCGCCACCGAACGGCAGACCTTCGACACCTTCACGGCCCAGGGTGGTATTGGTGGCGATCACCGCATCCATGCCCGACTCGCGCAGCGCCGCGGCCACCAGCGCGGTCTCTTCGTCGCTCATATCCGGTGCAATCTTGATCGCCAATGGCACGCGCTTGCCGTTGGCCGTGGCCAGTTGTTCGCGGCGCTCGGCCAGGGCATCGAGCAGTTGCTTGAGCGAGTCGCCGAACTGCAGCGAACGCAGGCCCGGGGTATTCGGCGAGCTGACGTTGACAGTGATATAGCTGGCGTCGTTGTAGACCTTTTCCAGGCAGATCAGGTAGTCGTCCTGGGCCCGTTCGACCGGGGTGTCGAAGTTCTTGCCGATGTTGATGCCCAATACCCCGGTGTACTTCGAGGCGCGCACACGTGCCAGCAAGTGGTCGACACCCAGATTGTTGAAGCCCATGCGGTTGATGATGGCCGTGGCTTCAGGCAGGCGGAACAGCCGTGGCTTGGGGTTGCCCGGCTGCGGGCGTGGCGTCACGGTGCCGATCTCGACGAAACCGAAACCCAGCTGGGCGAAACCGTCGATGGCCGCGCCGTTCTTGTCCAGGCCTGCGGCCAGGCCGACCGGGTTGGCGAAGTTCAAGCCCATCACCGTCACCGGCAACGCCGCCGGCTGCTTGCACAGCAGACCGTTGAGCCCGAGGCGGCCACCGGCGCCGATCAGGTCCAGCGAGAGGTCGTGGGAGGTTTCCGGGGAGAGCTTGAACAGCAGCTGGCGGGCCAGGGTATACATGGGCGGGCGGACTCGCGGTGTGTGAGGGGGCGATTATAGCCAGCGCGCCGCCGGGGCGACAGGGCCATGGCACATGGGTTGCTATGTCTGTTGCATGCAGCCCTATTGCGAACGCTCGAGGAACTCCGTGAACACAGCCCTCCCGACAACGCCCCTGGCCTGGGTCAACGGCAGCGACGCGCCGGAAAAACCCAGCCTGGACATCGGTTTCATGGCCCTCACCGACTGCGCCTCGGTGGTGGTCGCCGCCACCCAGGGCTTCGCCCAGCCATTCGGCCTGACCCTCAACCTGCGCCGGCAGGCCTCCTGGGCCGGACTGCGCGACAAGCTGGTCAGCGGCGAACTCGACGCCGCCCACTGCCTGTATGGCCTGGTGTACGCGGTGCACCTGGGTATCGGCGGCGTGCCCGCCAGCCCCCTGACCGTGCTTATGGGCCTGAACCAGAACGCCCAGGCCATCAACCTCTCTCCCGCACTGCAGCGCAAGGGCGTGACCAACCCCGAGGCACTGGCGCGGCTGGTGCACCAGCAAGGCGCACGACTGACCTTCGCCCAGACCTTTCCCACCGGCACCCATGCCCTGTGGCTTTACTACTGGCTGGCCAGCCAGGGTATCCACCCATTGCGTGACGTCAGCAGCGTGGTGGTGCCCCCGGCGCAGATGGCCGCCCACCTGCAGGCCGGGCGCATCGACGGCTTCTGCGTTGGCGAACCCTGGTCGGCCGACGCGCTCGCCAAGGGCCAGGGCTTCACCCTGGCCACCAGCCAGTCGATCTGGCCCGATCACCCGGAAAAGGTCCTGGCCTGCGCCCGCGGTTTCGTCGAACAGTACCCCAACAGCGCCCGGGCACTGATCCAGTCGGTACTCACCGCCGCGCGCTTCATCGAGCAGAGCCAGGAAAACCGCCGCAGCACCGCGCAACTGCTCAGCGGCAGCGCCTACCTTGACACCCCCGTCGACAGCATCGAGCCGCGCCTGCTCGGCGACTACCAGGATGGCCTCGGCCATCGCTGGCACGACCCCCATGCCCTGCGCGTGTTCGACCAGGGCCGGGCCAACCTGCCCTACCTGTCCGACGGCATGTGGTTCATGACCCAGTTCCGCCGCTGGGGCCTGCTGCGTGACGACCCGGACTACCTCGGGGTCGCCCGCCAGGTGCAACAGCTGGCCCTTTACCGCGAGGCCGCCTCGGCACTGGGCGTGCCCTGCGCCGACCTACCCATGCGCAGCAGCCTGCTGCTCGACGGCCGCCGCTGGGACGGCAGCGACCCCCATGGCTATGCGCGCAGCTTCCCCCTGCACGCCCTGGACGCGGCGCCTGATGCCCGCGCCAGTCACTGAGGGGGCGGACATGCTGCGTATCCTGCTGATCGACGACACCGAAAAGAAAGTCGGTCGTCTCAAGGCGGCCCTGATCGAGGCCGGCTTCGAAGTGATCGAGGCCGGCAACCTGAGCATCGACCTGCCCGCCTGTGTCGAAACGGTGCACCCGGACGTGGTGCTGATCGATACCGAGTCACCTGGCCGCGATGTGATGGAGCAAGTGGTGCTGGTCAGCCGCGATCGCCCCCGCCCGATCGTGCTGTTCACCGACGAGCACGACCCCGACGTGATGCGCCAGGCAATCCAGGCTGGGGTCAGCGCCTATATCGTCGAGGGTATCCAGGCCACGCGCCTGCAGCCGATCCTCGACGTGGCCATGGCCCGTTTCGAAAGCGACCAGGCGCTGAAGGCGCAATTGCTGGCCCGCGACCAGCAACTGGCCGAGCGCAAGCGCATCGAACAAGCCAAGGGCCTGCTGATGAAAATGAAGGACTGCAACGAGGAAGCGGCCTATACCCTGATGCGCCGCCAGGCCATGAGCCGCCAGCAGAAGCTGATCCAGGTAGCGGAACAGATCATCGCCATGTCGGAGATGCTGGGCTAGGCAAGACCTTGGCCCGCCTCTTGCTCATGGAACCCCGGGTAGCCAACGGCGGTTGCCCCCCAGACCCCGACAAAGACGTCGCTTCCCCGCCACTCATCCGTGGACCGGGCAGCGGCGTCTTTTCGTTTCCGCCCTGTGTTGTGCGCCCCACGAGGTGTCCGATGAATACGAGCTTCTGGAAATCCGGGCATGTGCCCACCCTGTTCGCCGCCTTCTTGTATTTCGACCTGAGTTTCATGGTCTGGTACCTGCTCGGCCCGATGGCGGTGCAGATTGCCGCCGACCTGCAACTGACCGCACAGCAACGCGGCCTGATGGTGGCCACGCCGATCCTGGCCGGCGCGCTACTGCGCTTTGCCATGGGCGTGCTGGTCGATCGCCTGTCGCCCAAGACCGCCGGGCTGATCGGCCAGGTGGTGGTGATCGTCGCCCTGGCCTGTGCCTGGCAGCTGGGCGTGCGCAGCTACGAACAAGCCTTGCTGCTTGGTGTGTTCCTTGGTTTTGCCGGGGCCTCGTTTGCCGTGTCTCTGCCGCTAGCCTCGCAGTGGTACCCGCCGCAGCACCAGGGCAAGGCCATGGGCATCGCCGGTGCCGGCAACTCCGGCACGGTGTTCGCCGCGCTGCTGGCGCCAGCGCTGGCCGCCGCCTTTGGCTGGAACAATGTGTTCGGCTTTGCCCTGCTGCCGCTGCTGCTGACCCTGGTGCTGTTCGCCTGGCTGGCCCGCAATGCCCCGCAACGGCCCAAGCCCAAGGCCATGGCCGACTACCTCAGGGCCCTCGGCGACCGCGACAGCTGGTGGTTCATGTTCTTCTACAGTGTCACCTTCGGCGGTTTCATCGGCCTGGCCAGCGCCCTGCCTGGCTATTTCAGCGACCAGTACGGCCTGAGCCCGGTGACCGCCGGCTACTACACCGCCGCCTGTGTGTTCGCCGGCAGTCTCATGCGCCCGCTCGGCGGCGCCCTGGCCGACCGCTTCGGCGGCATCCGCACCCTGCTGGCGATGTACAGCGTGGCCGCCGTGTGCATCGCGGCGGTGGGCTTCAACCTACCCAGCGCGGCGACGGCCCTGGCGTTGTTCGTCAGCGCCATGCTCGGGCTGGGTGCGGGCAATGGCGCGGTGTTCCAGCTGGTGCCGCAGCGCTTCCGCCAAGAGATCGGCGTGATGACCGGGCTGATCGGCATGGCTGGCGGCATCGGCGGTTTCCTCCTCGCTGCGGGCCTTGGCACCATCAAGCAGCACACTGGCGATTACCAGCTCGGCCTGTGGCTGTTCGCCAGCCTCGGCCTGCTGGCCTGGTTCGGCCTGCATGGCGTCAAGCAGCGCTGGCGCACCACCTGGGGCTCGGCCGCAGTCACCGCGGCGCGGGTCTGAGGCGCCGCCATGAGCCTGCTACTGAGCTTCGCCCAGGCCAGCGCCACAGGCCCGCGCACGGAAAACCAGGACGCCCTGCGCCTGGTCACCCCGGTACCGGAACTCGCGGCCAGCAAGGGCTATCTATGCGCGCTGGCCGACGGTGTCAGCCAGTGCGCTGACGGCGGCCTGGCAGCGCGCGCCAGCTTGCAGGCCCTGGCCCTGGACTACTACGCCACGCCCGCCACCTGGAGCGTGGCCCAGGCCCTGGACCGTCTGCTGGTGGCGCAAAACCGCTGGCTGCGCGCCCAAGGCAATGGCCAGCCGCTGCTCACCACCCTCAGCGCCCTGGTGCTGCGCGGGCGACGCTTCACCCTCGCCCACGTCGGCGACTGCCGGGTGTACCGCTGGCAGGACGACCAGCTGCAATGCCTGAGTGAAGACCATGTGTGGGACCAGCCCGGCATGCAGCACGTGCTCAAGCGCGCGCTGGGGCTGGACCAACAGTTGCTGGTGGATTATCTGGAAGGCGATCTGCACGAAGGCGAGTGCTTCGTGCTGCTCAGCGACGGCGTGTGGGCCAGCCTGGGCGATGCGCATATCCAGTCGATCCTGCGCGAACACCCCGACCTGCAGGAAGCCGCCGATACCCTAGTGGCCAGCGCCCACCATTGCGGCAGCCAGGACAATGCCAGCGCCTTGCTGGTACGAGTCGACCAGCTGGGCGCGAGCAACCTGGGCGACACCCTGGCGCAGCTCAAGCAGTGGCCGCTGCCAGCCGCTTTGCGTGCAGGCCAGATGATCGATGGCTGGCAGGTCGACGGTTTGCTGGCCCAGAGCAGGCAAGCGCTGCTCTACCGCACCCGTGATCCGCAAGGCCGGCCCTGGTTGCTCAAGACCCTGCCCCCGGCCCGCGACAACGAGCCCGGGGCCGCCCAGACCTTGCTCATGGAAGAGTGGTTCCTGCGCCGGGTCGCCGGTCGCCACTTCCCTGAAGTGCATCCGGCCAGCCAGCGCCAGCACCTGTACTACCTGATGCGCGAATACCCGGGCACGACCCTCGCCAGCCTGCTCGTGGCGAGCGGCCCGCTGCCCCTGGCGCAATGGCTGGAAATGGCGCGCCAGCTGCTGCAGGCTGTCGGCGCGCTGCACAGGCGCAACCTGCTGCACCGTGATATCAAGCCGGAAAACCTTCACTTGGGCGAAGATGGCCAGTTGCGCCTGCTCGACTTCGGGCTGGCATACTGCCCGGGGCTTTCCGAGGACCCGCCCCACGCCTTGCCGGGCACGCCTTCGTTCATTGCCCCGGAAGCCTACGACGGCCTACCCCCTGCGCCGCATCAGGACCTCTATGCCGCGGGCGTAACGCTTTACCAGCTGCTTACCGGCCACTACCCCTACGGCGAAGTCGAGGCGTTCCAACGGCCACGCTTCGGTACGCCAGTAAACCCGGCGCGCTACCGCCCGGATGTGCCGGAGTGGCTGCAGCACAACCTGTTGCAGGCGGTGGCCGCAGATCCGGCGCAACGCTTCGAGACCGCCGAACAGTGGTTGCTGTTGCTGGAGCGAGGGGATCGCCAGGAACTGGACGAGCGACCACGGCCACTGCTGGAGCGTGAGCCACTGAAGGTATGGCGCACGATTGGCTTGCTGTCGCTGCTGTTGAACATGGTGCTGTTGCTGGTTCTGCTCAAGCACTGAGCACGCGGCCATCCACGCCCCATCGCCCCCAAGAAATCGCAGACAAAGAAAAACCCGGCCGAGGCCGGGTTTTTCGTGAAGCGTCAAACCAATTACTTGGCCTGGGCTTCTACCTGAGCTTCTACGCGACGGTTGACGGCGCGGCCAGCTTCGGTGGCGTTGTCGGCGACCGGACGGGTCTCACCGTAGCCAACCGAGTCAACACGGCTCGATTCAACACCGTACTGCTGGGTCAGGACCTGCTTGACAGCGCTGGCACGACGCTCGGACAGCTTCTGGTTGTAAGCGTCTGGGCCGACGGAGTCAGTGTGACCTTCCACGGTGGTGGTGGTCTGTGGGTACTGCTTCATGAAGTCAGCCAGGTTCTTGATGTCGCCGTAGCTGTTTGGCTTGACGACCGACTTGTCGAAGTCGAACTTGACGTCCAGCTCAACGCGAACGACTTCGGCAACAGCCGGGCAGCCATCAGCGTCAACGGTAACGTTGGCTGGGGTGTCTGGGCACTTGTCGACGTTGTCGCAGACGCCATCGTTGTCGCTGTCGGAGCAGACTTCGGCAACTGGAGCAGGCGCAGGAGCGGCTTTCTGGCCACCGCTGCCACCGAAGTTCAGACCCAGACCAACGGTCGGACCCCACTCGGTGTTGCCGTTGTCGATGTTGTACATGGCTTCGACGCCGGCACGGGCGAAGAACATGTCGGTGATGTACCACTTGGCGCCAGCGCCAACGTTGGCGAAGGTGGAGTGGTCACGGCCGCTACGAGTGGCCTGGCCCAGGCTCTCGTGAGCGAAACCGGCGGAAACGTACGGACGCAGTGCATCGCCTACGGTACCGAAGTGGTAGGTAGCGTCGAGCTTGGTCTTGGAGCCTTTGATGTCTTTGTTGAAGACTTCACCACGAGCGTTGTGGGTCTCGTTGTAGCCCAGGTCCAGGGAGACGTCGTCGGTCAGGAAGTAACCGAGGCGAACACCTGGATTGGTGCCGGTGTTCTTGAAGTTACGTTCGCTGTCGTAGAACTGCTTGGTAACGTTACCTTCGATTTCGACTGCGCCTTGGCCTTGAGCCAGAGCGCCGAGCGAAGTCACGGCTACGAGCGAGCCAATGGCCAAGCCCAAGGTGTTTTTCAATTTCATCCGTTAAATCCCCATCTGGTGATAGTTAAGCAGTCCCACCAACATCCGGGGGACAACTCGACGGCAAGTCTAGCAGAACTTGCCGGTTGGTTAGAGGTATTTGCAGGCCACTAAGTTTCAGCCACGCCTGCAAATTTCTCTCTAAGCTTGTCGAGCGCACGCTTGTAGCGCATTTTCGTGGCGCTCAGGCCCATGTGCATGATGTCGGCGATCTCCTGGAATTCCAGCTCCGCGACAAAGCGCAGCACCAGGATTTCCCGGTCGATCGGGTTCACATGTACCAGCCATTTATCCAGCCCGCCTTTTTCTTCCGGCTTCGGTGCCTTGTCCTCGGACGCCTCTTCGACAGGGTCCAGGCTCAGCGCATCCATCAGCCGGCGCTTGCGACGCTCCTTGCGGTACTGGGTGATGCATTCGTTGTAGGTGATGCTGTAGAGCCAGGTCTTGAACTTGGACTTGCCCTCGAAGTTCTTCAACCCGTAGAGCACCTTGAGCATCACCTCCTGACAGACATCGTCGGCATCCCGATCGTTCCCCAGGTAGCGCGCACAGACGTTGAACAGCGTGCGCTGGTAGCGCCGCATGAGTTCCTCATAGGCGCGGGTGACATGAAACAGCTCCTCATGCGAACGCGCCACCAACTCCTCGTCGGTGAGCTCGCGGGGGTCATAGCGCATGGGCGGCGAATGAACTTTATTCAAAACGGATCTGGCCGACAGTCAGGTCAATGTCGCCGCTCGGCCCCGTGGGCCGATTTTTGCGGCGGCATACATTAACAGCTTTTGTTCGGTTAGCGGCTATTCACGCGCTGCTCGAGCAGCTCGCGATTAGACAACGACACCAGTTCGCCATCATCGGTCAGCAGGGTCGTCTTGACCGTGCCAATCTCCTCGATGTGCCCTTCGACCTCGCCAATGCGCACGTGCTGGCCGACCTGATAGAGCTCACGCACATAGATGCCGGCCAGGATCTGCCCGGCAATTTCACGGCTGCCCAGGCCCATCGCCAGGGCAATTGCCAGACCAACGGTAATCAGCCCGATGACGATCACGTGGTTGAGCAGGTCGGTCTTGACCTCCAGCTGGCTGATGGCCACCGAAATACTGATGATGATCACCAGGCCCTGGACGATACGCCCGACGCCAGCGGCGTATTCCAGGCCGATGCCCTCGGCGGCGCCGCGCACAAGGCCGTTGGCCAGTTGCGCCAACAGCACGCCGGCCAGCATCACCAGCGCCGCGCCGAATACCTTGGGCAGGTACAGCGCCAGCATGTCCAGGGTCGCCGAAACCCGCTCCAGGCCCAGCGATTCAGCCGCCGAAACCAGGAAGATCAACAGCACGAACCAATAGACGATCTTGCCGATCAGCGTCGAAATCGGTACCTGGATACCAATCCGGGCGAGCATCTTGGTCAGACCGGTACCGCTCATCAGGCGATCCAGGCCGAACTTGGCCAGTACCTTCGACAGCAAGGTGTCGAGCAGCTTGGCCACGACGAAACCGAGCAGCACCACGACCAGCGCGCCGAACAGGTTGGGGATGAAGTTCGCCACCTTGGTCCAAAGGGCAGTCATGGCGGTGACCAGGCTCTGGGTCCAGAGATCGAGTTCCATATTCAATCGGCCTTATCTGCAGGGCTGCCTGCGGCAGGGTTGCGGGTAGAGTTGCGGCGCACCGGCGCGACATGCGCCGAGCCATTGTTCACGGCGATCAGCAGCGCCTGGCTCCAGCGGCCAAGCAGGCTGAACAGATCACCCGCGCCGACCTGGCGGTTGGCGGTCTTGAGCACGCGACCCAGGCACGCGGCGTCGTCACGGTCCTGACCGGACGGCGACGCCTTGAGCAGGTCGCGCAGGGATTCTTCAAACGGATCGTGCATGGGCACCTCGCGCAATGTCAGTCAAAGACGTGGGTGCCAAGCGATGGGTCACACAGGGATGTGGGACGAATGTTTCAAAATGAGTGCGCGACCCCATCGCGGGGCAAGCCCGCTCCCACGAAACCACGCCGAGACCGTGGGAGCAGGCTTGCCCCGCGACAGGACACATCACACCCACCGCAACCGCCGGAACAGCAGCCACTGCCCAACCGCCAACCCCAGCACGATCAGGCTGGCGAACAGGAATCCATAGGGGCTGTCGGAGCCCGGAATACCGCCGACGTTGATGCCCAGCAATCCTGTGATAAAGCTCATGGGCAAGAAGATGCAGGTGATGATGCCAAACCGGTACATGGTCCGGTTCATCCGCTCGCTGCGACGCCGATCCTCACTTTCCAGCACCAGGGCGGCTCGCTCGCGGGCCAGTTCCAGCTCCTCGAGGTAGCGGATCAGGCTGTTGTTCAGCTCGTTCCAGTAATCCCCGTCGGCGTCGGCGAACCAGCTGCATTTATTGCGCGAAAGCTGGGCATAGATATCGCGCTGGGGGGCGAGGAAACGGCGCAGGCCGGCGGCACGACGGCGGATCTGCTGCAGGCTGCCCTGAGCTGGGGAATACCGTTCGTCGGATTCTGCCTTTTCCTCTTCCAGATCGACCGCTTCGGACAGGTCGCTGACCAGCGCCTGGACCTTTTCGGTCAGCAGTTCACCCATCAGCAACAACAGTTCGGAGGCCGTCTTTGGCCCCCTGCCCTCGTCCAGTTGCTGGAGCACCTCGTCGCTGGCGCGCAGCGGCCGCAAACGCAGCGAGATGACCCGCCGCGCTTCGGCGAAGATACGTACCGAAACCATGTCCTCGGGTTCGGCACCCGGGTTGAGGTTGACCCCGCGCAAGAACAGCAGCATCTGCTCGCCGGCCATCTGCAACAGGCGCGGGCGGGTGTTCTCCTCAAGCAACAGGTCGCAGGCGAACTCGCTCAGACCGCTGTCGTGCAACAGCCAGGTGCGGGTCTGCGGATGGCTGCGGTCCCAGTGCAGCCACAGGCTCTCCTGGGGCTGCAACTGCAGATCGTCCAACTCGGTGCGGGCGATCGAACGCGCGCCACCCTTGCCATCGAGCACCAGGGCATGCACCAGGCCCCATTGCGCGTTGTCTTCCTCGAACATCAAAGCTCCATGGGTGTGCGGCGGATCACTCGGGCATCTTCAGCGGGCTTGGCGAGACCAGCACGCCGTTGTTATCGGCATACACGTACTCGCCCGGACGGAAGGTCACGCCGGCAAACGTCACCGCGACATTGAGGTCGCCAATGCCGCGCTTGTCGGTCTTCATCGGGTGGCTGGCCAGGGCCTGGATACCGACATCGGTCTGCGCCAGCACGTCCACGTCACGCACGCAGCCGTAGATCAGCAGGCCTTCCCAGCCATTCTTCGCGGCCTTCTCGGCGAGCATGTCGCCCAGCAGCGCCCGGCGCAGCGAGCCGCCGCCATCGACCACCAGGACCTTGCCCTTGCCGTCGAGCTCGACCTGCTCCTTGACCAGGGAATTGTCTTCGAAGCACTTGATGGTGACGATCTGGCCGCCGAACGAGTCGTGGCCGCCAAAGTTGCTGAACATGGGTTCGAGCACCTGGACCAGGTCCGGATAGGCGTCGCACAGGTCGGGCGTTACGTAATGCTGCATGGGAAACTCCTGTCAGTCACAACGAAAGCGGGTGTCGGCCAAGGCTACACCTTGGAAGGGCCGGCAGTCATCCGGGACCGAGCAGTCAGTTGAACCGTCGCTGCACCGGCCGATGTTTCAACTGGCAGCCACAGGCTCCATCACCACCGTCGAGGCATGCACCGCTACCAGGGGGTCGCGCAGCCAGCGCTCCACCAACGGCCACACCTGGGTCTGCGCCGCCTTGCTGACCAGCATGTCGACATGCCCGAAGGCCTCGAAACCCTCCTCGCGGCCCAGGCGCAGGAACTGTCTGGCATCACCGCCAAACTGCTCGAACAGCTTGCGGCAGGCCCACACCGGATCCTGGAAGTCACCGGCTCCGGCCGCCGCCAGCAGCGGCACCTCGACTTCGGCCAGCCCCGCCCACCAGTCCTTCTCCTTGTCGCCGAAGCGACCGAACAGGCCATTCCAGCGCAGGCTCTCCAGGGCCAGGCCGATGGGTTCGTCTTCCGGGCCCCGCTTGAGGCGCGAACCGGAAATCTGCGCGAAGCGCTTGAGCAGCATGCGCGCGCCCCACTCCACCGGTGGCACTTTTAACGGCCAATAAACCCGGCTGACCTGGGTGCCAAACAACGCCGCACTGGCCACCAGGCCGGTGTCGAGATAGCCGCTGCCCAGCGCCGCCGCCAACGTGGTGCCGCCCAGCGAGTGGCCGATCCAGCGCGGAACCTGCCCGGCCTTTTCATGTACGAAGGCGCCGATCACCGGCAGGTCGTAGCGCGCATAGTCGGCCACGCGGTTCTGCCGCCAGTCGCGGTTGCGCGGCGACAGGCCGTGGCCGCGCATCTCCGGGATCCACACATCGAAACCGGCACGTGCCAGGTAGGCGCCCAGGCCGATGCCCTTGGGCGAATACCAGAAGCGTCGGTTGGAGAAGCTGCCGTGCAGGAGAATGACCGGCATGCCCTGGACGCGGTCCTGATCGGCCAGGCCCAGGCGGGTGACGGCCAGCTCCACGCTCGCATCCGGGCTGTTGCCGGCCTTGATCCGGTAGACGTCTTCGCTGAGGTCGCCGCGGCGCTCGGCACTGAGCAACGCGACGGGGAATTGGGTGGAGCTGCTTTGCATGGGTTCACAAACAAACAGAGGATATGAACGTGGGAGCGGGCTTGCCCCGCGATTGAACCAGACCTACAGACACTGCTGTCCCATCTGGCGCTATCGCGGGGCAAGCCCGCTCCCACAGTGTGTTGCCTTCAGCGCATCAGGCCGCGCCCTGGCCTTCAGCCAGGAAGAACCAGGTCTCGAGCACCGAGTCCGGGTTCAGCGACACGCTTTCGATGCCCTGCTCCATCAGCCACTTGGCCAGGTCCGGGTGGTCCGACGGGCCCTGGCCGCAGATGCCGATGTACTTGCCGGCCTTGTTGCACGCGGCGATGGCGTTGGCCAGCAGCTTCTTCACCGCAGGATTTCGCTCATCGAACAGGTGGGCGATGATGCCGGAATCGCGGTCCAGGCCCAGGGTGAGCTGGGTCAGGTCGTTGGAGCCGATGGAGAAGCCGTCGAAGTACTCGAGGAACTCTTCGGCCAGGATGGCGTTGGACGGCAGCTCGCACATCATGATCACGCGCAGGCCGTTGTCGCCGCGGGCCAGGCCGTTTTCGGCGAGCAGGTCGACAACCTGGCTGGCCTCGCCCAGGGTGCGCACGAACGGCACCATGATCTCGACGTTGGTCAGGCCCATCTCGTTGCGCACGCGCTTCAGCGCACGGCACTCGAGCTCGAAGCAGTCACGGAACGACTCGCTGATGTAGCGCGAAGCGCCACGGAAGCCCAGCATCGGGTTTTCTTCTTCCGGCTCGTAGAGCTTGCCGCCGATCAGGTTGGCGTATTCGTTGGACTTGAAGTCCGACAGGCGCACGATGACCTTTTTCGGGTAGAACGCCGCTGCCAGGGTGCTGATGCCCTCGACCAGCTTCTCGACATAGAAACCAACCGGGTCGTTGTAGCCGGCGATGCGCTTGTCGACGCTCTCTTTCAGCTCCGGCGGCAGGCCGGCGTAGTTGAGCAGCGCCTTGGGGTGCACGCCGATCATGCGGTTGATGATGAACTCCAGGCGCGCCAGGCCGACACCGGCATTGGGCAACTGGGCGAAGTCGAAGGCACGGTCCGGGTTGCCGACGTTCATCATGATCTTGAACGGCAGCTCCGGCATGGCATCGACCGAGTTCTGCTTGATGTCGAAGCCCAACTCACCTTCGAAGATGAAACCGGTGTCGCCTTCGGCGCAGGAAACGGTGACGCCCTGGCCATCTTTCAGGACCTGGGTGGCGTTGCCGCAGCCGACGACGGCCGGGATGCCCAGTTCACGGGCGATGATCGCCGCGTGGCAGGTACGCCCGCCACGGTTGGTGACGATGGCGCTGGCGCGCTTCATCACCGGCTCCCAGTCCGGGTCGGTCATGTCCGAGACCAGTACATCGCCTGGCTGGACCTTGTCCATCTCGGACACGTCGTTGATCACGCGGACCTTGCCGGCGCCGATGCGCTGGCCGATGGCACGGCCTTCGACCAGTACGGTGCCCTTCTCTTTCAGCAGGTAGCGCTCCATGACATTGGCGCTGGCGCGGCTCTTCACGGTCTCGGGACGGGCCTGGACGATGTACAGCTTGCCGTCGTCACCGTCCTTGGCCCACTCGATGTCCATCGGGCGCTGGTAGTGCTGTTCGATGATCATAGCCTGCTTGGCCAGTTCATTGACTTCGTCGTCGCTCAGGCAGAAGCGCGCACGCTCGGCGCGGTCGACCTCGACGGTCTTGACCGAACGACCGGCCTTGGCTTCGTCGCCATAGACCATCTTGATCGCCTTGCTGCCCAGGTTGCGGCGCAGGATCGCCGGGCGACCGGCCTGCAAGGTGTTTTTGTGCACGTAGAACTCGTCCGGGTTGACCGCACCCTGGACCACGGTTTCACCCAGGCCATAGGCACCGGTGATGAACACCACGTCGCGGAAGCCCGACTCGGTGTCCAGGGTGAACATCACGCCCGCGGTACCGGTCTCGGAGCGGACCATGCGCTGCACGCCAGCGGACAGGGCGACCAGCTTGTGGTCGAAGCCCTGGTGCACGCGGTAGGAAATGGCGCGGTCGTTGAACAGCGAGGCGAACACTTCCTTGGCCGCGCGGATCACGTTGTCGACGCCACGGATGTTGAGGAAGGTCTCCTGCTGGCCGGCGAAGGAGGCGTCCGGCAGGTCTTCGGCGGTGGCCGAGGAGCGCACGGCCACGGCCATGTTGTCGTTGCCCTTGGACATTTCGGCGAAGGCGGTTCGGATTTCCGAATCGAGACGCGCCGGGAAATCGGCTTCCATCACCCATTGGCGGATCTGCGCGCCGGTCTTGGCCAGGGCGTTGACATCGTCGACATCCAGCGCGTCGAGCGCCGCATGGATGCGGTCGTTGAGGCCACTTTGCTCGAGAAAATCGCGGTACGCCTGAGCCGTAGTGGCAAAGCCGCCCGGCACCGAGACACCGGCACCTGCGAGGTTACTGATCATCTCGCCCAGGGATGCGTTCTTGCCCCCCACATGCTCCACATCATGGACGCCGAGCTTATCGAGGGAAACTACGTACTCTACCAAGGTGATCTCTCCACTAACTGTATTGGAAAAGCTCAAGGGCGCCCGCCTGCCTGAATGACTGGGCCGGACGCTTGTGGCCTGGACCTGGAAAATAAGTGAGAATGCCGAGCAACCGCGTTCGGCAAACCGAACCTATCATATCCAGAAATCTTCGGCAGCTTAAGGCCCCCAGGTGCAAATGAAACGAACCGCGTTCTTCATCTCCGACGGTACCGGCATCACTGCAGAAACGCTGGGCCAGAGCCTGCTCGCACAATTCGAGAGCATTCCGTTCAATAAATTCACGCGCCCCTACATCGACACGCTGGAAAAGGCCCGGGCCATGGTCCAGCAAATCAACGCCGCGGCCGAGCGCGACGGGGTGCGTCCGATCATTTTCGACACCATCGTCAATCAGGACATCCGTGAGGTCATGGCCACGTCCAATGGCTTCATGATCGACATCTTCTCGACGTTTTTATCCCCGCTCGAGCAGGAATTGACCGCCCATTCGTCGTATTCCGTGGGCAAATCCCACTCGATCGGTGGCAATTCCAACTACATGGAGCGTATCGAGGCGGTCAACTTCGCCCTGGACAACGACGACGGCGCGCGTACCCACTACTACGACAAGGCCGACCTGATCCTGGTGGGCGTGTCGCGTTGCGGCAAGACCCCGACCTGCCTGTACATGGCCATGCAGTTCGGCATCCGCGCGGCCAACTACCCGCTGACCGAGGACGACATGGAGCGCCTGCAGCTCCCGGCAGTGCTCAAGAAGCACCACAACAAGCTGTTCGGCCTGACCATCGACCCCGACCGCCTGACCGCGATCCGCCACGAACGCAAACCCAACAGCCGCTACGCAAGCTTCGCCCAGTGCGAGTTCGAGGTGCGCGAAGTGGAGAACCTGTTCCGTCGGGAGAACATTCCCAACATCAATTCCACGCATTTCTCGGTGGAGGAGATTTCGGCGAAGATCCTGGTGGAGAAAGGCGTGGAGCGGCGGTTCAAGTAACGCGAGGGGCTCGCCACAAAATTTTTATCGCCAGTGAGACCGAGCGCCGCCCGCGCGGCGCATCGCGGATAAATCCGCTCCTACATTTGTTGCAACGTGGCCATGCCTGATAGGCCATGATTGCAAGCTTTGTGCGCTCGACGCGATTTTTCGGTGGGCATTGCCGCCGCCTCGCCTGTCTCAAGCCCTGCGCCAAGGCTGGCAACCATGGCCTGGCAGGTTCGGTACGTTGCAACGAATGTAGGAGCGGATTTATCCGCGATGCGCCGCGCGGGCGGCGCTCGATTCGCGCACCACCACAAACTCCGCGCACGCCCCATGAAAAAGCCCCGGCATCACTGCCGGGGCTTTTTTTCACTTCAGCGCAAGGCTCAGGACGGAATCACCGCCGCCTGACCGCTCATCGCCAGGTCGACCAGCTCGCGGTTGGCCACCGCGTACATCGCATAGTCGGTGCCGGTGGCGTTGCGCAGGTCGTCAAGCATGGCGCGCCAGCGCTCGACCATCACCCGGTGCTGCTCGCACCACAGGGCCACGCGGGCGTCCATGTCTTCCGGCGCGTCGGCCATCTGCAGCACGGAGATGGTGATCGCCCGCTGCTGCAGGTCGATGTCGTCGCGGAACGCCTCGCGGGCCAGGGCCTGCCAGTTGTTCTCCACCGGCAGGTTGCTGATCTCCTGCAGGTACCAGGTCAGGTCCAGCGAGCTGCCCACGGCGAAGAACGCCTTGGCCACCTGCGCCGGATCGTGCCCGGTGACGTCCGAAGCCTCGATGATCGGCAACAGGGTGTACAGGTGGGTGGTACCGGCGACCATGCGCGCCAGCAACTCCGGCACACCGGCGTCGACAAAGCCCTGGTAGCGGTTCATCCAGCGCTCGCGGGTCGGGCCTTCCAGCAGTTCGTCGAGCTTGAGCCCCAACTGCGCGAGCACCGGCCCGAAGTGAGCAACATCGCGACCAGCGTCCTGCTCGTTGCGACGGCTGCGCAGGAACCAGCGGGTGGCCCGACGGCCCAGGCGCATCAGCTCGTCCATCAGGGTCAGCTGGATCTCGGCCGGGACCTGATAGTCCAGGGCCTCGATCTGGCGGAACCAGTGCGGCAGGTGGAAGATGTCGCGCACGATCACATAAGCGCCCGCCACGTTGGCCGGGCTCATGCCGGTGGACTCCTTCAGGCGCTGCACGAAGGTGATGCCCATGTTGTTGACCAGGTCGTTGGCGATCTGGGTGCTGACGATCTCGCGCTTCAGGCGGTGGCGGCGCATGGAGTCGGCGAACTTGCTGACCAGCGACGGCGGAAACGCGGTCTCCATGTCGCGGGTCAGGTAGTCGTCGTCCGGCACCAGCGACTTGAGCAGCTGCTCCTTGAGGTCGATCTTGCTGTACGAGATCAGTACCGACAGCTCGGCGCGGGTCAGGCCCTGCCCCGCCGCCAGGCGTTCGGCCAGCTGCTCCTCGCTGGGCAGGAACTCGATGGCGCGGTCCAGCTTGCCACGTGCCTCCAGGTCGGCCATCAGGCGCTTGTACTCGGCGATGCGCTCGCGGGCACGGCGGGCTGCCAGCGACAGCGCTTGCGTCTGCTTGTAGTTGTTGCCCAGCACCAGCCCGGCGACTTCGTCGGTCATGCTGCCCAGCAGCTGGTTGCGCTGCTTCTCGGTCATGTCGCCACCCTGCACTACTTCGTTGAGCAGGATCTTGATGTTGACCTCGTGGTCGGAGCAGTCGACGCCACCGGCGTTGTCGATGAAGTCGGTGTTGGTGGCGCCGCCGTTCAGGCCGAACTCGACACGGCCGAGCTGGGTCATGCCCAGGTTGCCGCCCTCGCCCACCACCTTGCAGCGCAGCTCGTTGCCGTTGACACGCAGGGCGTCGTTGGCCTTGTCGCCGACATCGGCGTGGCTTTCGCTGCTGGCCTTGACGTAGGTGCCGATACCACCGTTCCACAGCAGGTCCACCGGCGCCTGCAGCAGTGCATGCAGCAGTTCGGTCGGGGTCAGGCGGTCGGCCTCGATGGCGAAGCGTTCCTTCATCTGCGGGCTGATGGCGATGCTCTTGGCGCTACGCGGGAAGATCCCGCCGCCTTCGGACATGATGCCGGTGTCGTAGTCGCTCCAGGCCGAGCGCGGCAGGTCGAACAGGCGCTTGCGCTCGGCGAAGCTGGTAGCCGGATCCGGATTCGGGTCGATGAAGATGTGCAGGTGGTTGAACGCCGCCACCAGTTGCAGCTTGTCGGACATCAGCAGGCCGTTGCCGAACACGTCGCCGGCCATGTCGCCGACACCGACCACGGTGATCGGGTCTTCCTGCACGTTGATGCCGCGCTCGCGGAAGTGGCGCTGTACGCCCACCCACGCGCCACGGGCGGTGATGCCCATCTTCTTGTGGTCATAGCCGGCCGAGCCGCCCGAGGCGAACGCATCGCCCAGCCAGAAGCCGTAGTCGATGGCGATGCCGTTGGCGATGTCGGAGAAGGTCGCGGTGCCTTTGTCGGCCGCCACCACCAGGTACGGATCATCATCATCGTGGCGCACCACGTTGGCCGGCGGCACCACGCCACCGTCCTTGAGGTTGTCGGTGATGTCGAGCAGGCCAGAGATGAAGATGCGGTAGCACGCCACGCCCTCGGCGGCGATCTCGTCACGGCTGCCGCCCAGCGGCAGGCGACGCGGCAGGAAGCCGCCCTTGGCGCCGACCGGCACGATCACCGAGTTCTTCACCTGCTGGGCCTTGACCAGGCCGAGCACCTCGGTGCGGAAGTCTTCCTCGCGGTCCGACCAGCGCAGGCCGCCGCGGGCGACGTTGCCAAAGCGTAGGTGCACGCCCTCGACCCGAGGCGAATAGACGAAGATCTCGAACTTCGGCACCGGCTTGGGCAGCTCGGGGATCAGCTTGGGGTTGAACTTGAAGCTGAAGTACGACTTGTTCTGGCCGTTGGCGTCCGGTTGGTAGAAGTTGGTGCGCAGGGTGGCCTTGATCAGGTCCAGGTAGCGCCGCAGGATGCGGTCCTCGTTGAGCACCTGGACATCGTCCAGGGCGGTGAGGATCGCCTGCTCCAGGCGTTGCTGCTTGTCGTCGAGGTCTTCGTTGGTGAGCTTGCGCGCCAGGTAGAAGCGGGTCTTGAACAACCGGGTCAGCTCGCGGGCGATATCGGTGTGGTTGTTCAGGGTGCTGGCGATGTAGCCCAGGTCGAAGCCCAGGCGGATCTGCTTGAGGTAACGGGCGTAGGCACGCAGCAGCGCGACGTCGCGCCATGGCAGGCCAGCGGTCAGCACCAGGCGGTTGAACGCGTCGTTCTCGGCGTCGCCCTTGACGATATGGACGAAGGCGTCCTGGAAGGTGTCGTTGAGCTGCTGGATGTCGAGGTTGAGGCCTTCGCTATAGGTGAAGGCGAAGTCGTGGATCCAGAACTCGCGGCCGCTGGCGTGGCGCAGGCGGTAGGGGAACTCGCCGAGCACGCGCAGGCCGAGGTTTTCCAGGATCGGCAGCACGTCCGACAGTGCCAGCGGCGTATCGGCGTGGTAGAGCTTGCAGTGCAGCGTGCGCTCACCGAGCTGCGTCAGCGGCTGGTAGAAGCTCATGGCCAGCGGCTTGGCCTCGGACAGGTTGAGCACATGTTGCATGTCGACCACCGCCGAATGCGCGGCGAAGCGCTCGCGGTAGCCGGCCGGGAAGCCTTTCGGGAAGTCGGCGAGGATGTTGGTGCCGTGGGCTTCGCCGAAGTTTTCCACCACCAGCGCCGAGAAGTCGTCCTGCCACGAACGGCAGGCCTGGATCACTTCGTTCTCCAGCTGCTGCGGGTCGATCTCGATGCGGTTCTTCGGGTCGACCCGCAGGATCAGTTGCACGCGGGCCAGCACCGACTCGGAGAAGAAGGTCCAGAACTCGCAGTCGGTGGCTTTCAGGCGCTCCATCAGCACCTGCTGGATCTTCTGCCGCACCTCGGTGGAGTAGATCTCGCGCGGCACGTAGGCCAGGCAGTAGCAGAAGCGGCCGTACGGGTCCTTGCGCAGGAACACGCGGATCTTGTTGCGTTCCTGGATCTGCACGATCGACATGGCGGTACTGAACAGCTCGTCCACCGGGGTCTGGAACAGGTCGTCGCGGGGCAGCACTTCCAGGACCTGGGCCAGTTCCTTGCCCAGGTGCGCCTTCGGGTCGAAGTGCGAGCGGCGCTCGACTTCGGCGACCTTGCCGCGGATGTAGGGGATGGTGTGCACGCTCTCGCCGTACACCGACGAGGTGTACAGGCCCATGAAGCGGCATTCCTTGACCACCTTGCCGTCCTGGTCGATCTGGCGGATCGACACGTAGTCCGGGTAGGCCGGGCGGTGCACGCGGCTTGGCTGCGAGGCCTTGGCGAACGAGAGCAGGCGCGGCTCGCGCAGGTAGGCGACGGCGTAGTCCTCGATGCGCAGGTCATCGGCGCCCAGGCCTGCACGCAGCAGGCGGGCCAGGCCCAGGAACGAGGCGTCGTCATAGACCAGGTGACCGCCGTCGGCGTCGGACTCGACGGTGAACTCCTCGTAGCCGAGGAAGGTGAAATGGTTGTCCAGCAGCCACGACAGGAAGCTCTTCACCTCGGCCTTGTCGTTCTGCGCGGGGCCGAAGGCGTTCTGCTCCACCAGTTCCAGCAGCTCGCGGATCTTGGCTTTCATTGGCTCGAAATCGGCGACCACGCCGCGCACCTCGGCCAGCACCTGCTCCAGCTCCATGGCCAGGGTGTTGAGCTCGGCGGTATTGGAGCAGCGGTCGATCTCCAGGTACATCAGCGATTCATGGTTGACGCCCTCGCCCAGGGTGCCCTTGGGCAGCAGCTCGACCAGCTCGCCCTTGGCGCCACGGCGCACGCTGAGCACGGTGGTTTGCAGGGTGTGGATGCTGTAGCCGCGGCGGTTGAGCTCGGTGCGCACCGAGTCGACCAGGAATGGCAGGTCGTGGTGCAGCACCTCGACCACGGTGTGCGTGGACTGCCAGCCGTGGCGTTCGTAATCGGGGTTATAGACCCGCACCTGCGGGTGCGTGGCGTCGAAGCGCTCGATGATGCGCCAGGCGGACAGCGTGCAGCCGGCCAGGTCCGACAGCCTGCGCTGAGTGAGTTCGTCCAGAGAGATGATGCCGAAGAACTGTTCAGCGAACAGTGCCACTTGTGGCAGGGACTGTTCGTTGATGTGCTGCGCCAGGGCCGCTTGCAGTTGATGCTGGAAGTCGGCTTTGCTGGCTGCGGTGAAGAACGCCATCTGTGGTACTCCGCTTGGGCTTTGTTATAGGTGAAGCGTCGCGTACATGCGCCTTGTACGGATCAACCATAGCCAACCCGTGGCAAGACAGAAGCGTTGGGTGCCTGCAAAAGCGACTGCCAGGTGGCTGTGCCTTTACGGGAACCCATCGACAGGGCAGCTTAACGACTGAACGGTCACTTGGGCTTGCAGCGCTGCGACAATTTCGGTCAATGCGCGGTAACTTTACGTTTATCAGTGTGCGCAAGGCTGTCAGAATTCCTTTTCATTTCCATTGATCCGAGTGCGCCATGCAATTGAAAACCGCCCTGCTCTTCGCCACCCCCTGCGACGACGAGGAAGACAACATGGCGACCCTGTGCTGCCACAGCGACAAGGGCCAGATGTTCCTGCTGACCCGCTACCCGGACGAAGACACCGTCGACCTGACCCTGGACGACGAGCCATCGACGCTGGACGGGCTGAAAGTGACCTTGAGCGCCACCCGCCTGCTGATCGAGGTGGCGGCCGGGGATCGCGATGCGCTGAAGGGCGACGAAGAACTGGAGATCATCCTCACCACCTCGGGCAGCGACCTGGAGGAAGTGGCGCTGACCTTGCGCAACATCCTCGACGGCACCGGGACCTTCGTGTCCGAGGTCTAGACCGGTCATTCGGGCCTCCTCGCGGGGGCTTGAGTCTTACGCGATGAAGGCACAGCACCATTGACAGCCGAAGGCGCGAGCAGGCATTGTCTGACAACCTGACCAATAGGCACCCGCACGTCCATGCTAGAGCTCCAGCGCCCCGACACCCTCGTTGAACGCGTCGTCAGCGCCATCCGCGCCGAGATCGATGCCGGCCGCCTGGCCGCCGAGTCGCGTCTTCCCACCGAACAGCAACTGGCCGAACAGCTCAATGTCAGCCGCTCGGTGGTGCGCGAGGCGGTGGCGCAGCTCAAGGCCGACGGCGTGCTGATCGCTCGCCGCGGGCTCGGTTCGTACATCTCGCAGACCCCCAACGGCACTGTGTTCCGCTTCCCCGGCAGCAACGGACGCAAGCCGGACCTGGTGCAGATGTTCGAGATGCGCCTGTGGATCGAGACCCAGGCCGCCGCCATCGCCGCCCGCCGCCGCGATGCCGACGACCTGCAGCGCATGGCCGCGGCCCTGGGCACCATGGAAGACCCGCGCAGCGACTTTGCCACCGCCGCGGCCGCCGATGTGGCCTTTCACCGTGCCATCGCCGACGCTGGCAAGAACGACTACTTCGTCGCCTTCCACGATTTCCTCGGCGGCCAGCTGGCCGCCGCGCGCCGCACCGCCTGGGAAAACTCCGCCACACCGGCGGTAGGCGGCTCGGCTGACGCCCTGCGTGAGCACCGGGCGTTGTACCAGGCCATTGCCGACGGTGACCGCCATGCGGCCGCCGCCTGCGCCGAAGCCCACCTGCGCGCCTCGGCCAAGCGCCTGAAACTCGACCTCCCCGACCTCGACTGACCCCGGAGAACCTTATCGCGACCTGGCGAGGCTTTTACGCGCACTACTTAGTCTGACAACCTGATAAGCAGATTCACCGACAAGAATTCCAAGGTACCCTGCATGACCTACGACTACTGCATCATCGGCGGCGGCATCGTCGGCCTCGCCACCGCGATGGCCCTGCTCACCCGTCGCCCCGGCGCCTCGCTGCTGATCCTGGAAAAGGAGGCCAGCCTCGGCCGCCACCAGACCGGCCACAACAGCGGCGTGATCCATGCCGGTATCTACTACGCCCCCGGCAGCCTCAAGGCCGACCTGTGCAAGCGCGGCGCCCAGGCCACCAAGAACTTCTGCGCCGAGCACGGCATCGCCTTCGAGGTCTGCGGCAAGCTGCTGGTGGCCTCCAACGACCTGGAGGTGCAGCGCATGCAGGCGCTGTACGAGCGTTCGCAACAGAACGGCCTGAAGGTCGAGCGCCTGGACGCCGGCGCCCTGCGTGAGCGCGAGCCGAACATCGTCGGCAAGGGCGCGCTGTTCCTCGATGCCACCGGTATCGTCGACTACCAGCAGGTATGCGACGCCATGGCCAATGTGATTCGCCAGGCCGGGGGCGAAGTGCGCCTGTCCACCGCCGTGCGCACCATCCAGGAGCATGCCGATCATGTCGCGGTCAGCACCGACGGCAACACCTGGCGCGCACGCCAGCTGGTGGCCTGCGCCGGCCTGCAGTCCGACCGCCTGGCGCGCCTGGCCGGGGTGAAGATCGACCACCAGATCATCCCCTTCCGCGGCGAGTACTACCGCCTGCCGGCGAGCAAGAACCAGATCGTCAACCACCTCATCTACCCGATCCCCGATCCGGAGCTGCCGTTCCTTGGCGTGCACCTGACGCGGATGATCGACGGCAGCGTCACCGTCGGCCCCAACGCGGTGCTCGGCTTTGGCCGGGAGAACTACCGCAAGTTCTCGGTGAACTGGCGCGACGTCGCCGAGTACGCACGCTTCCCCGGTTTCTGGAAAACCATCTGGAACAACCTCGGTTCCGGCACCGCCGAGATGAAGAACTCGCTGTTCAAGCGTGGCTACCTGGAGCAGTGCCGCAAGTACTGCCCGTCGCTCCAAGTCGAGGATCTGCTGCCCTATGAGGCCGGCATCCGCGCCCAGGCGGTGATGCGCGACGGCACCCTGGTGCACGACTTCCTGTTCGCCGAGACGCCGCGCATGGTGCACGTGTGCAACGCACCGTCGCCGGCCGCCACCTCGGCCATCCCCATCGGCCAGATGATCGCCGAAAAGATCCTCGAGGCCCGCTGAAGTACCTGCTGCATCCACAACTACAAAGACAACAAGGAAACCTCAGATGTCGGTATACGAGACGGCCCCGGCCGCGCCGGAAACCCCCGAACAGCAACGCAAGCGCCTGCGCAAGGTGGCGGCGGCGACCATCTTCGGCTCGATGCTGGAGTGGTATGACTTCTACCTCTACGCGACCATGGCCGCGATCGTCTTCTCGAAGATCTTCTTCGACCCGAGCAACCCGGCGGTGGCCTCGCTGCTGGCGTTTTCCACCTTCGCCATCGGCTTCATCGCCCGCCCGTTCGGCGGCGTGCTGTTCGGCTACCTGGGCGACCGTTTCGGGCGCAAGCATGTGCTGGTGATCACTTTTTGCATGATGGGCCTGTGCACCATGCTGATCGGCCTGATCCCCGGCTACGCGACCATTGGCATCTGGGCGCCGATCCTGCTGGTGATCATCCGCATCATCCAGGGCCTGGGCGCCGGTGCCGAGCTGTCCGGCGCGGCAGTGACCTCCTACGAACACGCCAGCGAAGGCAAGCGCGGCAGCCAGGGCGCCTGGCCGGCGCTGGGGCTGAACTTGGGCCTGCTGCTGTCGTCGCTGACTGTGTACCTGCTGACCATGAACGGCAACGAATTCCTGCTGGCCGGCGGCTGGCGCATCCCGTTCATCGCCAGTATCGCCCTGGTGGCGGTGGGCCTGTGGGTGCGCAAGAGCATCCCCGAGACCCCGGACTTCAAGGAGCTGGACAAGGCCGATGACAAACCGCAGGTGTCGCCGCTGAAGCTGCTGTTCAGGAACGACCTCAAGGGCCTGGCCGTGGTGTTCTTCGTGGCGGTGGGCTACAACGCCCTGAGCTACATCTTCAAGACCTTCTCGCTGGCCTACCTGACCCAGTTCAAGGGCGTCGAGGCGCATGTCACCTCGCTGTCGGTGACCCTGGCCAGCCTGGTGGCGATCTTCGCCGTGCCGTTCTTCGGCTGGCTGTGCGACAAGTGGAGCAGCAAGACCGTGCTGATGCTCGGCGGCGTGCTGTCGGCGCTGTTCGCCTTCCCGTTCCTGCAACTGCTGTCGACTGGCGAGCCGATGATGATCTACCTGGCCATCGCCGTGGGCACCGGGATCCTGGCGCCGATGATGTTTGCCCCGCAGGGGTCGTTCCTCAGCCGGCAGTTCCCCACGCAGACGCGCTCGTCCGGGTTCGGCACCGGGCGAGAGGTCGGTACCGCGGTGGCAGGCGGCCTGGCGCCGTTGGGTGGGCTGGCGCTGGTGGCAGGTTCCGCGACTCATTCCACCGATGGCGTGGCGATGATTCTGGCGGTGGCCGGGGTGCTGGTGGTGGTGTTTGCGTTCTTTGACCAAGGGTGGCGGCATTCGAAGGCGAAGAACTAAACAAAGCCACGATCCGATCTTGATCTTGATCTTGATCTTGATCTTGATCTTGATCTTGATCTTGATCGCAAGATTAACTGCGTAGTCCCTAGCGACAGCTGCGTCAGTTCAGGCGCCGCCCGTAACTTCGCGACTTCAGGAGGCCGAACGCAGGTCTTGCGGAGGGAGGTGACGGGCATGGATGCCCGTCAAGCGCTGCGCCCCAGGATGGGGCGTTCAGCGCGGTCCTCCCGGGAGCAAGGCCGGAGTGAGGGGACCCGGAGCGAAGCGGAGGGCCGGATGAATGGAGCGCCACGGCTTTGCTTACTTTGGCCACGACCAAAGTAAGCCGCCGTAAGGGCGGAAAGGTGACTGTGCGTCGACATCGCAAATGAATGCACTTAAAACTATAAAAACCGATGCCGATTGACTTTGACTTTGACTTTGACTTTGACTTTCACAGCGTGTGTTTTGAAAGTTATAGGCGCATTCATTAGCCATGTCGACGCCCAATCACCTTTTCGCCTTTACGGCGACCTCCTTTTCTCTTGGGAAAAGGAGGCAAAACCGTTCGGCTCCGTTCATCCGGCCCCTACGCTTCGCTCCGGGGTCCCCTCACTCCGGGCTTGCTCCGGGAGGACGCGCCGACGGGCCATCCATGGCCTGATCGGCGCTTGACGGGCATCCATGCCCGTCACCTCCCTCCGCAAGCCCTCCGTTCGGCCTCCTGAAGTCGCAATTTGTGTCGCCTGAACTATTGCGCGCTTAGAAGCAAGAGCAAAGGCAAAGGCAAAGGCAAAGCAGGAGCAGGAGCAGGAGCAGGAGCAGGAGCAGGAGCAGGATCAGGATCAGGATCAGGATCAGGATCAGGATCAGGATCAGGATCAGGATCAGGACAGTCTTGCTCCCCCAACCCATCCTTTACACGTTTTTTGCAAACCCCCATTGGTCCCCGCCCCCCCGGATGGATTAAAGTATCCCCCCTCGCCCGGCATCCGCTCCCAGCGCGCCAGGGCCCATCCCCAGGAACCGTCAACGATGGAACACCGTGAGGCGCTGATCGCGCTGCGCACCTTTCTCTCTTCCCAGATCCTCGGCCAGGAAAAACTGGTCGAGCGCCTGCTGATCGTGCTCCTGGCCGACGGCCACATGCTGGTCGAGGGGGCCCCGGGCCTGGCCAAGACCAAGGCCATCAAGGAGCTCGCCGAGGGTATCGAGGCCCAGTTCCATCGCATCCAGTTCACCCCCGACCTGCTCCCGGCCGACATCACCGGCACCGAGATCTACCGCCCGGAAACCGGCAGCTTCGTGTTCCAGCAAGGCCCGATCTTCCACAACCTGGTACTGGCCGACGAAATCAACCGCGCCCCCGCCAAGGTGCAGTCGGCCCTGCTCGAGGCCATGGCCGAACGCCAGGTCAGCGTCGGGCGCAGCACCTACGAGCTGTCGCCGCTGTTCCTGGTGATGGCCACGCAGAACCCGATCGAGCAGGAAGGCACCTACCCGCTGCCCGAAGCCCAGCTCGACCGTTTCCTGATGCACGTGAAGATCGGCTTTCCCGATGCCGCAGTCGAGCGGCGCATCCTCCTGCAAGCGCGGGGCGAGGCCCTGGGCGGCGAGGTGAAGCCCGAGCGGCGCGTCAGCCAGCAGGCGATCTTCGCCGCGCGCAAGGAAATCCTCGGCCTGTACATGGCCGATGCGGTAGAGGAATACCTGGTGCAACTGGTGATGGCCACCCGCACCCCAGCCAAGTTCGACAGCGAACTGGCCGACTGGATCGCCTACGGCGCCAGCCCCCGTGGTTCGATCGCCCTCGACCGCTGCGCCCGCGCCCACGCCTGGCTGGCCGGGCGCGACTTCGTCAGCCCCGAGGATATCCAGGCGGTGCTGTTCGACGTGCTGCGCCACCGCATCATCCTGTCGTTCGAGGCCGAGGCGGCGGGGGTCGACCAGGACCGCGTGGTCCAGCGCATCCTCGACGTCGTCGCCGTCGCCTGACCCCATGCCCACCACGCAGCTGGCCGAACCCGGCATCCGCATCGGCCTGGCCGACCTGATCGACATGCGCCACCGCGTGCGCGAGATTCAGTTGTTTTCCCGGCCCGGCCAACGCAGCCCGCTGGTGGGCCTGCACCACTCGAAACTGCGTGGCCGCGGGGTGGACTTCGACCAGGTGCGGGTCTACCAGGCCGGCGACGATGTGCGCAACATCGACTGGCGTGTCACCGCCCGCACCCAGGAGCCGCACACCAAGCTGTTCCATGAAGAGCGCGAACGGCCGATCTTCATCATGGTCGAGCAGAGCCAGCGGCTGTTCTTCGGCTCCGGGCTGATGTTCAAGTCGGTCCTGGCCGCCCAGGCCGCCGCCCTGTTCGGCTGGGCCGCGCTGGGCCACAACGACCGTATCGGCGGGCTGGTGTTCGGCGACAACGAGCACCATGAGGTCAAGCCCAGACGCAGCAAGCAGAGCCTGCTGCAACTGCTCAACCGCCTGGCCAAGATCAACCAGGCCCTGCACACCGAGGCCCAGCCCCAGGCCGACAGCCTGGGCCTTGCCCTGCGCCGGGCACGGGAGGTATTGCGCCCGGGCAGCCTGGCCATCGTCATCTGCGACGAACGCGCCCTCAGCGCCAGCGTCGAGCAGCACCTGGCCATGCTGTCACGGCACTGCGACGTACTGCTGATGCCGGTCAGCGACCCGCTCGACCACGCCCTGCCCGCCGCCGGCCTGCTGCGCTTCGCCCAGCGCGGCGCGCAGCTGGAACTCGACACCCTCGACGCCAACCTGCGCCAGGCCTACCGCCAGCAAGCCGAGGCACGCATCGAGCGCTGGGAGTTGCTGGCGCAGAAACTGCGCGTGGTGCTGATGCCGCTGAGCACCCAGAGCGAGATGATCGAGCAGTTGCGTGAATACCTGAATGCACAGCGCCCTGGAGGCGCGAAATGAACCCGCTGGACCAGCTGCAACCGCTGAT
This sequence comes from Pseudomonas sp. CCOS 191, assembly GCF_001007005.1. Lineage (NCBI taxonomy): Bacteria > Pseudomonadati > Pseudomonadota > Gammaproteobacteria > Pseudomonadales > Pseudomonadaceae > Pseudomonas > Pseudomonas sp. CCOS 191. The sequence goes on along the minus strand of NZ_LN847264.1, from coordinate 1,780,790 downwards.
CGCGCCACCCGCCATCGGCCTGTGGCCGCCCGCGCCCGGCTGGTGGCTGCTGCTGGCCATGCTGCCCCTGCTCGGCTGGGGCGCCTGGCGCCTGCGCCACTGGCGCCCGGGCAAGCGCAAGGTGGTACGCGCCGAACTGCCGCTGGACCCGATCCGCGTCGAGGCCCTGGCCGAACTGGCACGCCTGCCGCGTCCCTATGACGGCGCGCCCGCCGGGGCCTGGCTGCAGCAGATCAACGCCCTGCTCAAGCGCCTGTGCCGTAATCACTACCCGGGGGCCAACAGCCATACTCTCAATGGCCGGCAATGGCTGGCGTTTCTCGACAACCGCTGCCCGGCCGCCGGCCTGACCCGCTGGATGGTGCTGGTCGAAGGCGCCTACAAGCCCGAGTGCAAGCTCGATGACAAGGCCATCGCCGGGCTCGCCCAGGCGGTCGAAACCTGGATCCGCAAGCATGTTTGAACTGGCCTGGCCGTGGATCTTCCTGCTGTTGCCGCTGCCCTGGCTGGCGCGCCTGCTGCTGCCGGCCGCCGACAGCGGCGAACCGGTGCTCAAGGTCGGCTTCCTTGACGAACTCGAGGGCCTGGCCGGGCGCCGTGCCCGCCTCAACCTGCCGACCTGGCGCCAGCAGGCACCGTTCATCCTGATCTGGCTGCTGTTGTTGCTGGCCGCCGCCCGCCCGCAGTGGCTGGGCGATCCGCTGCCGGTCTCGGCCAGTGGCCGCGACCTGCTGGTGGCGGTGGACGTGTCGGGCTCCATGGATTTCCCCGACATGCAGTGGAAGGACGACGAGATCAGCCGCCTGGACCTGGTCAAGGCACTGATGGGCGACTTCCTGCAGGACCGCCAGGGCGACCGCGTCGGCCTGATCCTGTTCGGCAGCCAGGCCTACCTGCAGGCCCCGCTGACCTTCGACCGGCGCACCGTGCGCACCTTCCTCGACGAAGCACAGATTGGCATCGCCGGCAAGAACACCGCCATCGGCGACGCCATTGGCCTGGCCGTCAAACGCCTGCGCCAGCGCCCGGCGCAGAGCCGGGTGCTGATCCTGATCACCGACGGCGCCAACAACGGCGGGCAGATCCACCCGCTGACCGCCGCGCGCCTGGCCGCCCAGGAAGGCGTGCGCATCTACACCATCGGCATCGGCGCCAACCCCGAGGCCAGCGGCACGCCGGGGCTGCTGGGCCTGAATCCGAGCCTGGATCTGGACGAGGCCGCGCTCAAGGAGATCGCCGAAATCACCCATGGCAGCTACTTCCGCGCCCACGATGGCGCCGAACTGGACGCCATCGGCGACACCCTCGACCAACTGGAACCGGTGGCCCAGCAGCCTACCCAGGCCCGCACCGCCCATGAGCTGTACGCCTGGCCACTGGCACTGGCGCTGCTGCTCAGCGTGCTGCTGGTGGTGGCCGTGCAGTGGCCGGACAACCTGCTGCAACGCCTGCTGCGCAAACCGCGCTTCCTGCAGCCCCATCCGGAATGGCGCCAGCGCCTCAAGCGCCTGCGCCTGAGGAGGCGGCGATGATCGAACTCTGGCCGCAATGGCTGCGCCCGCTCTGGCTGTTGGTACTGCCACTGCTTGGCTGGCTGCTGTTCAAGCTCTGGCACCGGCGCAAGCGCGCCGGACGCTGGCAGTTGATCCTGCCGCAGCCGTTCCACGCGGTACTGCTCGGCGGCGGCAGCGGCAGCACCAGCAAGCTGCCGTGGATCGCCCTGGGCCTGGCCTGGCTGCTGATCGTCCTGGCCCTGCTCGGCCCCAGCTGGCAACGCCTCGAGGAAACCCGCCAGCGCCCGGCCGACCCGCTGGTGATCCTGCTCGAACTGACGCCGCAGATGCTCGCCGAGGACAGCGCGCCGAACCGCCTGGAGCAGGCCCGACGCAAGGTGCTCGACCTGCTCGAGCATCGTCGCGACAGCCAGACCGCACTGATCGTCTATGCCGGCAGCGCCCACACCCTGGTGCCGTTGTCGGATGACCTGGGCACCACGCGCAACCTGCTCGAAGCCGTCGATCCATCGATCATGCCGCAGCCCGGCCAGCGCGCCGACCTGGCCGTGCGCAAGGGCCTCGCGCTGCTGGCGCAGAGCGGCCTGGGCCAGGGCCGCCTGCTGCTGATCGGCTCGTCGCTGAGCGAGCTCGAACGCGAAGGCATACGCCAGGCCCTTGGCCGCCAGGGCCCGAGCCTGCTGATGCTGGGTGTCGGCAGCGCCGAGGGCGCGCCAGTGCGCCAGGCCAATGGCGAATACCTCAAGGACGAACAAGGCGGCATCCTTTTGCCACGCCTGGACAGCGCCTCGCTGAAAACCTTCATCGGTTCGACCGGCGGGCGCTATCGCCATGCCCGCATCGACGACCTCGACCTGCGCGGCCTGGGCCTGTTCGACAACCCGCGCCTGCTGCACAACGATGGCCAAACCCTGCAACTGGACAGCTGGGCCGATCAGGGTTACTGGCTGCTACTGCCCCTACTGCTGCTCGCCGCCTGCGCCGGCCGGCGTGGCTGGCTGTTCTGCTTGCCGTTGCTGCTGGCCCTGCCGCAACCAAGCCAGGCCTTCGAGTTCAACGACCTGTGGCTGCGCCCCGACCAGCAAGGCCAGCGCCTGCTGGAGCGGCAACGCCCCGCCGAGGCCGCCCGGCACTTCGCCGACAGCCAGTGGCGCGGCATGGCCCTGTACCAGGCCGGCGACTTCGAAGGCGCCGCCGCCGCGTTCGCCCAGGCCGGCACGGCAGCCGCCCACTACAATCGAGGTAACGCCCTGGCCCGCGCCGGCGAACTGGAAGCGGCGCTGGACGCCTACGAACAGGCACTGGAGCGCCAACCCGACCTGAAAGCCGCGCTGGACAACCAGGCGCTGGTCCAGCAACTGTTGCAACAGCGCCAGGCCAAGGCCGAGGAACAGCCGAACAACGCCGATGCCCGGGACACGCCCGGCAACGAGACCGAAGGCAACAGCAGCTCGACCAGCAGCCAGGCCCAGGGCGCTCCGGATAGCGACAACCCGGCACAAGGCCAGCAGAACGGTGACAGCCAGGGCAATTCCCAGGCTCCGTCCGGCACTGCCGGCGGCGATGACGACAGCATCACCCAGCCGCCCCAGCGGCCGCTCTCCACCGCCCTCGACGCCGAGCAGCGCCAGGCCCTGGAACAGTGGCTGCGGGAGATCCCCGACAATCCGGCGGAACTGCTGCGGCGCAAATTCTGGTATGAACAGCAATTGCATCAGGAAACCCCACGATGAGTCGCCTCGGCGTCTTTCTCCTAGGCCTGTTGTGGAGCCTCGCGGCCCAGGCCGAACCGACCCTGCAGGCCAGTGTCGACCGCACGCGCCTCGAGGCTGGCGAAACCCTGGAACTCACCCTCGAGAGCCAGGACGTGACTCAGTTCGGCAAGCCCGACCTGCGCACCCTCGAGCCGGATTTCGAGGTCCGCGGCACGCGCCAGCTCAACAGCCTGCACACCCTCGACGGCGAAACCCGCGCCAGCACCCGCTGGATCATCACCCTGCTGCCCCGACGCAGCGGCAGCCTGCGCATCCCCGAGCTGCAACTGGGTCAGTCGCACAGCCAGGCCATCGAGCTGCAGGTGCAGCAGGCCGACAGCCAGCGCCCGGACGCAGCCTCGCAAGTGTTCGTCGAGGCCACCCTGGACAGCAGCGCAGTCTATGTCCAGGCCCAGGCGGTGCTGACCCTGCGCATCTACCATTCGGTGGCGCTGTACGACGACAGCAACCTCAGCCCGCTGCAACTGGAGAACGCCAAGGTCGACCCGCTGGGCGAGTCGCGCACCTACGAGAAAGAAATCAACGGCGTGCGCCATGGGGTGATCGAGACCCGCTACGCCATCTACCCGCAGCAAAGCGGCAACCTTGACGTGCCGCCGCTGCGCTTCACCGCCACCGCCGCCGGTAATGGCGAGCAACCCGCCGGCACGCCAAGGGTCGGCCGCCAGGTGCAGGTCAGTTCGCTGCCGTTGCGCCTGACCGTCAAGCCGATCCCGGCCGGCTACCCGGCCGACCGCCCCTGGCTGCCGGCACGCAGCCTGACCCTGGAAGAACACTGGAACCCCGACCCGAACAGCCAGCCGACGCAGATCGGCGACTCGCTGACGCGCAACATCAGTGTGCGCGCCGAGGGCCTTTCAAGCACCCAGCTGCCGCCGCTGCCGGCCACCGAGGCCGCCGGCTTGCGCCGTTACCCCGACCAGCCGTTGCTGCGCAACGAGATCGGCGAGCGCGGCATGGTCGCCAACCGTGAAGAGCGCGAGGCGCTGGTGCCGACCCACGCCGGCGAGCTGGCCCTGCCGGCGCTGGAGTTGACCTGGTGGAACACCCGCGAGGACCACCTGGAGCACAGCAGCCTGCCTGCACGCACCCTGAACGTGCAGGACAATCCGGCGCTCAGCGCCGACACCCCGGTTGGTGACAGCAACATGGCCCCCAGCCTGCTCTGGCCCTGGCAGCTGGCTACGCTGGTGCTGGCGCTGACCACCCTGCTCGGTTTCACCCTGTGGTGGCGGGCCCGTTCGCAACCGGCGGTACTGCGGGCGGCACAGACTGGCCCGAGCCCACGCACGTTGCTCGACGACCTCAAGCGCGCCTGCCAGGCCAACGATCCGCAGGCCACCCGCCAGGCGCTGGACGCCTGGGCGCGGCAGCAGCCGGAAACCCTTGCCGAGATGGCGGCGCGCTTCGTGCCGTTGTCCGATGCGCTGGATGGGTTGAATGGTGCGTTGTACAGCGAGAGCGGCCAGTACTGGCATGGCGACGAGCTGTGGCGGGCGATCGGCGCCATACCGCCGGCCGAGCAGGTGCTGGCGCCGACGGGCGAGGCCAGTAGCCTGCCACCGCTGTATCCCAAGTAGTCAAGCATGCCTTGAGCCTTGAAGCGTTTTCGAGATCGAGCGCCGCCCGCGCGGCGCATCGCGGATGAATCCGCTCCTACATCTGTTGCAACGTGGCCAAGCCTGATAGGCCATGGTTGTAAACCTTGTGCGCTCGACGCGATTTTTCGATGGGCATTGCCGGTGCCCCACCTGTCTTGCGCCCTGCGCCAAGGCTGGCAACCAGGCCTGACAGGTTCGGTACGTTGCAACGAATGTAGGAGCGGATTCATCCGCGATGCGCCGCGCGGGCGGCGCTCGATCTCACAGGCGCTGCAACTCTTTCGCCAGACACAGGTGGGACGACACTCGGTGCTTACCTCGCGATGAGTTACCATACCGCCCGAATCCAAACGCCCCCTGCCGCTCACCCTACGGATCTTCCATGCGTCTGTTTCACACCTCCGACTGGCACCTGGGCCAGAGCCTGCATGGCCAGGAACGCGACTTCGAACACGCCTGCTTCCTCGACTGGCTGCTCGGCCAGTTGCGCCTGCGCCAGCCCGATGCGCTGCTGATCGCCGGCGACATCTTCGACACCGTCAATCCGCCGGTCAAAGCCCAGGAGCGCCTCTACGACTTCATCGTCCAGGCCCACGAGCAACAGCCCAAGCTGGACATCGTGATGATCGCCGGCAACCACGACTCCGGCTCGCGCATCGAGCTGCCGGCGCCATTGATGCGCCGCCTGCGCACCCATGCCCTGGGCCGCGTGCACTGGCTCGACGAGGGCCAGCTGGACGCCGAGCGCCTGCTGATCCCGCTGACCAACGCCCGTGGCAAGGTCGGCGCCTGGTGCCTGGCCCTGCCCTTCCTGCGTCCCGCCGAAGTCACCGGGCCGGCGCTGGGTGACGACTACCTGCAGGGCATCACCCAGGTCCACGAGCAGTTGATCGCGGCGGCACAGAAGAAACGCAAGAAGGACCAGGCACTGGTCGCCATCAGCCATGCGCACATGGCCGGTGGCAGCATCTCGGAAGACTCCGAACGCAGCCTGATCATCGGCAATGCCGAGGCGCTGCCGGCGCGGCTGTTCGACAAGGCCATCAGCTATGTCGCCCTGGGCCATCTGCACAAGCCGCAGAAGGTCAACCGCGAGGATCGCATCCGCTACAGCGGCGCGCCGATTCCGCTGTCCTTCGCTGAAATCAACTACCCGCACCAGGTGCTGGAAGTGGAGCTGGAGGGCGCCGAACTGGTCAGCGTCGAGCCGCGCCCGGTGCCGCGTGCCGTGGCCCTGCAGCGGGTCGGCCCGGCACCGCTGGGCGAGTTGCTCGAACAACTGGGCCAGTTGCCAGTGATCGACCTGCTCGAAGACCCCAACCGCCAACCCTGGCTGGAGGTGCGGGTACGCCTGGACGAGCCGCAGCCCGACCTGCGCCAGCAGATCGAGACCGCCCTGCAAGGCAAGGCTGTGCGCCTGGTGCGCATCAGCGCCGAGTATGCCGGCGCCGGGCGCCAGGAGGAGGATGAACAAGCCTTTGTCGAACTGGCGCAGCTGACCCCGCAGGACCTGTTCGGCCGTGCCTGGCAGCAACAGTACGGCAACCCCGCCGACGAGCAGGCCCTGGCCGACTTTGCCGAGCTGCTGCAGGACGTGCTGCAGGAAGAGGAACGACCATGAAGATTCTCGCCATCCGCCTGAAGAACCTGGCCTCCCTTGCCGGCCCCATCGACATCGACTTCACCGCCGAGCCCCTGGCCAGCGCCGGCCTGTTCGCCATCACCGGGCCGACCGGGGCCGGCAAGAGCACACTGCTCGACGCCCTGTGCCTGGCCCTGTTCGGCAGCGTGCCACGCCTGAACGATATCGCCCGGGAAGCCAAGGTGCCGGATGCCGACGGCGAGATCCCCACCTCCGACCCACGCAACCTGCTGCGCCGTGGCACCGGCAGCGGCTTTGCCGAGGTGGATTTCATCGGCATCGACGGCTGCCGCTACCGCGCCCGCTGGGAAGCCAATCGCGCCCGCGAGAAAGCCACCGGCAAGCTGCAGAACAGCCGCCAAAGCCTCTACGACCTGGACAGCGAGCAGTTGCTGGGTAGCGGCAAGAACGAATACAAGCAGCTGGTCGAGGCCCGACTGGGCCTGAATTTCGAGCAGTTCACCCGCGCGGTGATGCTGGCCCAGAGCGAGTTCGGCGCCTTCCTCAAGGCCGACGACCGTGAGCGCAGCGAGTTGCTGGAAAAGCTCACCAACACAGCGATCTACACCCGCCTCGGCCAGCGCGCCTTCAGCAAGGCTCGGGAAACCGGCGAGGTTCACAACGACCTGAAGAAACAGGCCGAGCACCTGCTGCCAATGGACGCCGAAGCCCGCGCTGCCCTTGACCAGGAACTGGAACTGGCCCAGCAACAGTTCAAGGCCGACCAGTCGCGCCAGCGCCTGCTCGAGCAACAGCGCACCTGGTTCGAAGAACAGCAGCGCCTGCAGGCCCAGCACCATGAGGCCGGCACTGCCCTGCAAGCCGCCGAGCAGGCGTGGCAGCACCTGGCCGAGCAGCGCGTCGACCTGCAACGCCTGGAGCGCCTGGCGCCCCAGCGCCACCAGTTCCATCGCCAACAGCACCTGGCCGCGCAACTGGCCCCGGTGCAGGCGGATATCGACCAGCAACAACGCCAGCAAAGCGATCTGCAGCAACATATCGACGCACTGCAGCAGTCCCTTGAAGCGGCCCGCCAGCACCTGGTCCAGCAGCAAGCCCTGCAAGGCGAAAACGCTCCACGCCTGCGCCAGGCCTTCGCCGCTCAAGGCGACATCGCACGCCTGGACAAGGACCTGGCCGAACAACGCGAAGCCTGTAACCAGGCCGAGCAGGAGGCCAGCGCGGGCCAGCAGCAGCTGCAACAGCTGGAAGACCATCAACAACGCAGCCAGCAGCAGCTGTCGCAGATCGATGCCGCCCTGGCCGAAAGCCAGCACCTGGGCGGCCTCGCCGATGCCTGGCAGGCCTATCTGCCACAACTCAAGCAGGTCATGCTGATCGGCGGCCGCCTGGCCAAGGGACGCGAAGAGCTGCCCGGGCTGCAGGCCCAGGCCAGCCAGGCCAACGCCCAACTGCAAGCGCAACGCGAGCATTTCGACCTGCTGTTCCGCGAAGCCGGTGCCGAACCCCATGCGTTGGCCGAGCAGGTCGATCTGCTCGGCGCCATGCTTCAGGACAACCGCAAGCAACAGCGCGCCGTCGAAGAGCTGAGCCGCCTGCATGGTCGCGAGCAGGAACTGCGCCAAGCCCTCGCCGCCCTGCGTGAACGCCAGCAGCAAGCCATGCAGCGGCGCCAGCAACTGATCGGCGAAGGCACCGCGGCCAAGGCCGAGCTGGAAAGCGCCGAGCAAGCGCTGACCCTCACCCGTCAATTGCTCGAGCGCCAGCGCCTGGCGCGCAACACCAGCGTCGAGGAGCTGCGCGCGCAACTGCGCGACGGCGAGCCTTGCCCGGTCTGCGGTAGCGCCGAACACCCGTTCCACCAGCCCGAAGCGCTGCTGCACAGCCTTGGTCGGCACGACCAGGCCGAGGAAGAGGCGGCGCACAAGCAAGTCGAGCAGCTCAATGGCAAGCTGGTAGAGCTGCGCACCGAACTGGGCGTGGTCAATGCCCAGCTCAAGGATTACCAGCAACAACAGCAGCAGCTCGGCGAGCAGTTGCAGCCTGTGACCGAACAGCTCCAGGCCCATGCCCTGTGGCCGGCGCTTGCCCCGCAGGACGACGCGGCCCGCGGCAAGTGGCTCGACGGCCAGTTACGCCGCCTCGGCGAGGAGATCGACCGCGACGAGAAGCGTCAAGGCACCCTGCTCACCCTGCAGAAGGATGCCGCTCGCCTTACCCAGCAATTGCAGGCCGCAGGCGAAGCCCAGCAACAGGCGCAGCGTCACCTCGACCAGCAGCACCAGGCCCTGGCCGCCGACGCCCAGCAACTGGAACAAAGCCTCGACGACCTGGGCAGCGTGCTGCCCCAGGACATTCTCCAGGCCCTGCGCGACGACCCGGCCAACGCCTTCCTCGGCCTCGACCAGCAGATCGCCCAGCGCCGCCAACAACTCGACCTGCGCAAGGACGAGCAGGAAGAGCAACAGGCCCGTCAAGTCCAGCTCGACAAGCTGCGCGACCAGCAACAGACACGCCTGCAAGGGCAGCAGCAACTGCAACAGAAACTCGCCGCGCTCGACGAGCAACACCAGCAGGCCCGCGCCACCCTGGGCGAGCTGCTCGGTGAACAGCACAGCGCCGAAGCCTGGCAACAGCACATGGACACTCAGCTGGAACAGGCGCGCAGCGCCGAGGCCGACTGCGCCCAGAAACTGCAAGCGCTGCACACCCAAAGCGTGCAGTTGGCCAGCGACCTCAAGGCTAACCAGCAGCGCCAACAGGCCCTGGAACAGGAGCATCAGCAGTTGCAGGGCGAGATCGCCCACTGGCGCAGCGCGCACCCTGAGCTGGACGATGCCGGCCTTGACCGCCTGCTGGCCATCGACGATGCCCAGCTCGGTGAATTGCGTCAGCGCCTGCAAAGCGCGGAGAAGGCCATCGAACAGGGCCGCGTGCTGCTTCAGGAACGTGAACAACGCCTGCAGCAACATGCCAGCCAGGCCCACGGCGAGTTGCCGGTGGAAGAACTGGAACAAGCACTCAGCGAGCTCCAGCAGCAGCTGGCCGCTCAAGAACAAGGCTGCGCCGAACTACGCGCGCGCCAGGCCGACGACCAGCGCCGTCAGCAGGCCAGCCAGGCCCTGGCCGAGCAGATCGAGCAGGCCTATCAGCAATGGCAGCGCTGGGCACGCCTGAATGCGCTGATCGGCTCGGCCTCGGGCGATGTATTCCGCAAGATCGCCCAGGGCTACAACCTCGACCTGCTGCTGCACCACGCCAACAGCCAGCTGCGCCAGTTGGCCAAACGCTACCGCCTCAAGCGTGGCGGCAGCGCGCTGGGCCTGCTGGTGCTGGACACCGAGATGGGCGACGAGCTGCGCTCGGTGCACTCGCTGTCGGGCGGCGAAACCTTCCTGGTCTCCCTGGCGCTGGCCCTGGGCCTGGCGTCGATGGCCTCCAGCACCCTGCGCATCGAATCGCTGTTCATCGACGAAGGCTTCGGCAGCCTCGACCCCGAGTCGCTGCAACTGGCCATGGACGCTCTCGACGGCCTGCAGGCCCAGGGCCGCAAGGTGGCGGTGATCTCCCACGTGCAGGAGATGCACGAACGCATCCCGGTGCAGATCCAGGTGCGTCGTCAGGGCAATGGCCTGAGCGATGTCGAGGTGTGCGGGTGATTCTCTACTCGTTCCGCCGCTGCCCCTGGGCCATGCGCGCACGCCTGGCGCTGCGCTACGCCGGGTGCGACGTGCAGGTGGTCGAGGTAAAGATGAAAGAAAAGCCCGCCGAACTGCTGGCACTGTCGCCCAAGGGCACGGTGCCGGTGCTCGATACCGGGAATGGCGTGCTGGAGGAAAGCCTCGACATCATGCGCTGGGCGCTCGACCGGCACGACCCCGAAGACTGGCGCCTGCTGGCCGACCCCGCGGCGGCGCGCCAGGCCGACGCGCTGATCGCCCGCAACGACAGCGCGTTCAAGACGCAGGTGAACCTGTACAAGTATGCCGAGCGCTATCCGGAGTATTCCCAGGCCCACTACCGCGCCCAGGCCGAGCCCTGGCTGGCCGAGCTGGAAAGCCTGCTCGAAGGCAGGCCCTGGCTACTCGCCGAGCACCCGAGCCTGGTCGACGCCGCCTTGCTGCCCTTGATGCGCCAGTTTGCCGGGGTCGAACCGCAATGGTTCGCCGAGGCTGCTTATCCGCGGCTGCGGAGCTGGCTTCAGGGCTGGCTGGGGTCATCTCTGTTCAAGGCCATCATGGCAAAGCCATAGTGCCCCACGCGACACACTGCAGACCGCAGGAAAAAGCGTCGTTCGTCCTGCGTTTTTTCCTGCGGTCCGCTACTCACAACGCCAGAATCGGCGCGGACATCAGCAACAGCACTACCGCCGTGATACGCCACATCATGCTCTGCCCCTTTGGCGAGTCAAAAATTTAGCGTCAAATTAAATCACATGGCTTTGTGCTATTACCAATGGCTTTACACACTCAATTGGAGTGCTTGCTCAAGGCGGCATGGAAATGCGCGCTCTGTTGCAGGTATTTCTGGGTGTAGCTGTGGGTACCCGAGGCCTTGGCACCCTGCTCCACCTGGGCATGGGCTGGCAGAACGACGGAGGCAGAGATGGCGGAGGCGGCGATGAGTGGGAAGAGATTGAAGTTCATGCTGGCAGACCTCGACTTCGGTGGTTGACGTTGGCCCGTCGTGGGCCTTGGGTCAAAACTTACGCCGATGGGTCCGCCTGTAAAAATTCATTGCGGCAGTAGCCATTATCATGGCCATTGATAATTAAGGCGTGGAGGCAACCACGTGGGAGCGGGCTTGCCCCGCGATCGCAGGGCCGGCCTCATCGCGGGGCAAGCCCGCCCCCAAGCCAGAGGTTTTCAGCCCCTGCCATTATTCGAGGAACTTGAGGTCCGAAGGCGCCTGCTGCGTCAACTTCTGCACGGTGTCCTCCAGCTTGCCGCTGCGCGGATCGCGGCGCATGACCACGATCTGGTTGCTCTTCTGGTTCGCCACCAGCAGGTAGTTGCCACTGGGGTCTAGGGCAAACTCGCGGGGATGGTCGCCCTCGACCGAGCGGCGCTGCAGCAGTCCCAGTCGGCCATCATCCTTGCCTACCGCATACACCACGATCTCGTTGGCGGTGCCGCGATTGCTGACATAGAGGAAGCGGCCATCGGCCGACAGGTGCAGCCCACCCGCGGCCCTGGCCGCCGCATCCTTGCTGTCGGTCAGCGGCACGCGCTGGCGCTCGGTCAGAGCACCGTCCTGCACATCGAATACCACCACCTCGGCGCTCATCTCCAGCGTCAGGTAGACGTGCCGGCCCTTGGCGTCGAACAGCAGATGACGCGGGCCACTGCCCGGTGGCAACGCCACTGACGGCGGAATCGCCGGGCTCAGCGGATGCTCGGGGCTGGCACCGTCATAGCGGTAGATGAACACCTTGTCCGCGCCCAGGTCGCTGGCATACAGGTGGCGACCATCGGGCGACAGCACCAGCGAATGCACATGGGCACCGGCCTGGCGCTCGGGGTTGACCTTGCTTGGCGTGTGCCTGGCCTGCTGCACCACCGGCTTGAGCTTGCCGTCCCGGGCCACCGGAATCACCACCAGGCTACCACCGGGGTCGGGAGCGACGGCGTAGTTGGCGACGAACAGGTAGCGCTGGTCATGGCTCAGGCTGGCGTGGGTCGGCTCGTCGCCCTGGCTGGGCACCTGGTTCAGCAGCTTGATCTCGCCCTTGCTGCCCAGCGAGAAGCTGCTGACGTTGCCCTTGGGCGTTTCATTGACCGCGAACAGCTGGCGCTGGTCGGCAGACAGCACCAGCCATGAGGGGCTGACACTCTTGACCACCTGCCGAGGCTTGGCGTCGATCTGGCCAGTGCGAGCGTTGAAGTCGTAGCGGTAGATCCCTTCGCTGCCGTTGTCGGTGTAGCTGCCCACCAGCAACGTGGCGGCCTGGGCGTTGACTGACAAAGCCATGAGGCTAGCGGTCAGCAGGCGTGTCCATTTCCTGTTCATCGTCTTCTTCATCCGGGGCACGAAAAGCACTCATACAGACTAGACGATGCTCGCCTTCATCAGTGGCCAGGCTCCAGTCGTCGCCCGCACCATTGGCGGCAGCGATCTGCTCGGGGGTGAATGTCCAGCGGCGCAGTTGGCGGCCATCCATGCATTCGATGGTGAGACCGGATTCGTCTAGGGTGAAGTCGAAGGCGTGCAGGCCGTCGATCAGGAGCATGTCGCAGGCTGCGAGGGCGGTGGCGAGGGTCATGGGGACATCCGGGAAATTGGGCAGTCATTATAGCCATGGGGCTGCTTCGCAGCCCAATCGCCGGCAAGCCGGCTCCCACAGAGATCGCGCCATCTTCAAGGCCAGCGCATACCTGTGGGAGCCGGCTTGCCGGCGATTGGGCCGCGCAGCGGCCCCTTGCTGAGGATCAATGGGCGAAGATCGACCCGCCCTCCTTGCCCGCCAATTTCTCTGGCTTGATCAGGAACCGCGCCAGCGCCGGCAGCAGCCACAGGGCACCGAACATGTTCCACAGCAGCATGAAGGTCAGCATCAGGCCCATGTCGGCCTGGAACTTGATCGCCGAGAAGATCCAGGTGCACACGCCGATGGCCAGGCACAGGCCGGTGAACAGCACCGCCTTGCCGGTGGAGCGCAGGGTCTCGTAGTAGGCCTCCTGCAACGGCAGGCCGGCGCGCAGGAAGCTCTCCAGGCGGCTGTAGATGTAGATGCCGTAGTCCACGCCGATGCCCACGCCCAGCGCCACCACTGGCAGCGTGGCGACCTTCACGCCAATGCCCATGAAGGCCATCAGCGCGTTGCCCAGTACCGAGGTCAGCACCAGCGGCAGGACAATGCACAGGGTCGCGGCGAACGAACGGAAGGTGATCATGCACATCACCGCCACGCAGATGTACACGAGGATCAGGATGGTCAGCTCGGCCGACTTGATCACTTCGTTGGTGGCCGCCTCGATGCCGGCATTACCCGCCGCCAGGAGGAACTGCAGGCCTTCCTTGCTGTGGCTGTCGGCGAAGGCCTTGGCCGCGGCGGTGACCCGCTCCAGGGTCTCGGCCTTGTGATCGTTGAGGAACACCAGCACTGGCGCCAGCGAACAGTCGGCGTTGTACAGGCCGTCGGCACGGGCGATGGAGTTGTTGAGGATGTCCGGGTTGCGCGACAGGGTTTCCCATTTCAGGCTGCCCTCGTTCATGCCCTTGATGACCTGCTTGGACACGGTCACCAGGGAGATGGTCGACTGCACCCCGGGGGTGTTGTCCATGGTCCACATCAGCTCGTCGATCGGCGCCATGGTCGAGTGGATCGAGCAGCTCTCGGCCGGGGTCTTGACCATGATCACCAGCACATCGGAACTGGTCGAGTAGTTGCTGATGATGAAGCTGTTGTCCTGGTTGTAGCGCGAGTCCGGGCGCAGCTCCGGCGCGCCCTGGTCGAGGTCCCCGATCTTCAGGTTCTGGCTGTACCAGAGGCCTCCACCGAAGGCCAGCAGCGCCAGCACCACCGATACCGGCGCCACCTTGGGGCTGGCGAAGTTGGACAGCAGGCGCCAGAACGGATGCTCGCGGGTCGCATCCTTCTTGCTGCGGGCAATGGCCTTCTGGCTGATGCCGACGTAGCTGATCGCCACCGGCAGCAGGATCAGGTTGGTGAACACGATCACCGCCACGCCGATCGAGGCGCCGATGGCCAGCTCGCGGATTACGCCGATGTCGATGATCAGCAGGGTGATGAAGCCCACGGCATCGGCGAGGATGGCGATCATCCCCGGCAGGAACAGCTGGCGGAAGGTGCGCCGGGCCGCGGTCAGGGCGTTGTCGGCGTCACTGGATTGCAGGGCGATGCCGTTGATCTTCTGCACCCCGTGGGAAATGCCGATGGCGAAGATCAGGAACGGCACCAGCATCGAGTACGGGTCCAGGCCGAAGCCCACCGCATGCATCAGCCCCAACTGCCAGACCACCGCCACCAGGGTGGTGATGAGCACGGCGATGGTGCTGCGGATGCACCAGGTGAACCAGTACAGCAGCGCCCAGGTGATCACCAGCGCCACGCCGAAGAACATCGCCACCATCACCAGGCCATCGATCAGGTCACCGACCTTCTTGGCGAAACCGACGATGTGAATCTTCACGTTCGGGTTCTGCGCCTGGAACTTGTCGCGGATCTTCTCTTCCAGCTGGTGGGAGAACTGCTGGTAGTCGAGCTTGACCTGGCGCCCCGGATCCTGCGGGTCGGGATGGTTCTCCAGCAGCGGGATATCGATGATGCTGGACTTGAAGTTGTTGGCCACCAGGCGCCCCACCTGGCCCGACTTGAGCACGTAGTCGCGCAGGGTGTCGAGGCTGTCCTGGGAGCCATTGTAGGTATTGGGGATCACTTCGCCGCCGGAGAAGCCCTCTTCGGTGACCTCGCTCCAGCGCACGCTCGGGCTCCACAGCGACTTCAGCCCGGCGCGGTCGACACCGGGGATGTAGAACACCTCGTCATGGATCTGGCGCAGGGTCTCCATGTAGTCCTTGTCGAAGATGTCGCCGTTGACCGCCTCCACCGAGACGCGCACGGTGTTGCCGAGGTTGGCCAGGTCGTTGCGGTGCTCCATCATCTGCTCGATGAACGGATGCTGCAGCGGGATCATCTTCTCGAAGCTGGTGGACGGGCGGATCTGCGTTGCCTGCCAGAACAGGAACACGCTCACCAGCAGGCAGATGCCGATGACCACGGGGCGGTTGTTGAAGATCAGGCGTTCCAGCAGGGTGGCCTTGTCCTTGTGCTGCATGTCGAAGCTCTCCCGGCTGGTCATGGACGCGCCTCCTGGGTACCGTCGGCCGAGGCCAGGTGCACGCCCCCTTGCCCGACCAGCAACAGGCCGCCACCGCCCAGGCCGCTGACACCCGACAGGGCGATACGGTCGGCGCGGTTGCGCACGCTGAAGGTCTGGCCGTCGTCATGGCTGCGCAGCACGCTGCCGCCATTGCCGACCAGCACCAGGCTGCCGTCCTCGAGAAGCGTAGCGCTTGCCAGGCCGAATTCGAGCGGCCCGCGTTCGGCCTTGAGTTCGATCGGCTGCCAGCTATCGCCGAAATCGGTGGAGCGGAACAGGTTGCCGCGCAGGCCGTAGGCCAACAGGGTGTTGGGCTGGGCGGTGCCGATCACACCGAACAGTGAGCCCTCGTAAGGGCCTTGCACCGTCGTCCAGCTCTGACCGGCATCGCTGGAGCGGAACATGCTGCCCTGCTCGCCGACGATGAACAGACCGGCGTCCTTCACCTGGGTGATGGCGTTGAGGTGGAGCTGGTCGGGGTTGTCCAGGCGCTCGGCGACGTCCTGCCAGTGCTGGCCGCCATCGGTGGTCTCCAGCAGCGCGCCATAGGCGCCGACGGCAAAGCCATGTTGAGCATCGACGAAACGCACGTCGAGCAAGGGCGCTTCGCGGGACAGGTCTTCGAACTGCTTGCTCCAGGTCGCGCCGCCGTCGTTGCTGGCGAGGATCTGGGCGTCATGGCCGACCGCCCAGCCGCGCTTGTCGTCGAGGAAGAACACTGCGGTGAGCAGTTGCCGGGTGGGCACCCGGGCCTGGGTCCAGGTCTTGCCCTGGTCGTCGGAGAAGAGGATATGGCCGCGATCGCCGACCACCACCAGGCGCTGGCCGGCGTGGGTGGCGCCGATCAACAGGCTCTGGCTGGCCTTGGCCGACTCCACCGAGTATTCCTCGGCGGCCACCGCCGCCTCGGCATTGCCGGCGCCGATGCCCAGCACCAGTGCCAGCATCGCGCCTGCCGCCAGCCTGCGGCGTGGCGTAATCCGCTCTCTCATGACTGCCCCCTGTTGTGTTCTTGTGGTGGGTCAATCTATTGCCAGGCACTGCCGAAACCCCTGGTCCAGAGGCCTGGAATAGCTTCTGGCCATCGTATCGGGCTTGTCCGACAGAAAACAACGAGCGGGACGTTATGTTTTGTTAACCGCCAAAAGCATCGCGGGGCAAGCCCGCTCCCACGCCATCCTCAACTGGCGTGGGAGCGGCGATGCGGCGACCCGACTTGCCCCGCGATTGGTGTCGAACAGGCTTACGCCAGGCTCTTGCTCACCACCTCGTACACATCGCTGGACAGCGCACCGGACGCGAGAATTCGCTCCAGCTCGCCTTTCATCAGCGCCTGACGCTGGTCGTCATACTTGCGCCAGCGGGTCAGCGGGGCGAGTTGGCGCGAAGCGATCTGCGGGTTCAGCGCATTGAGCTCGATCACCAGGTCCGCCAGGAAGCGATACCCCGAACCGTCAGCGGCGTGGAAGTTGACCAGGTTCTGCCCGGCGAAACCACCGATCAGCGCGCGCACCTTGTTCGGGTTCTTCAGGGTGAAGGCCGGGTGCTGCATCAATGCCTTGACCCGCGCCAGGCCGCCCGGCAGGGTGCTGGCCGCCTGCACGCTGAACCACTGGTCCATGACCAGCGGGTTGTCCTTGAAGTGCTCGGCGAAGGCATCCAGGGCCTTGGCGCGCTCGGCCTCGAACGGCGAGTTGACCAGCACCGCCAAGGCGGTGAGACGCTCGGTCATGTTGTCGCAGTGCTCGTACTGCTCCAGGGTCGCCTCAAGCACCTGCGGCTTGCCGCTGAGCATCAGGTACGACAGGGCGATGTTCTGCAGGCTGCGGCGGGCGAAGTGCTCGGCCGAGGCCACATAGGCGGTCTTGCGCGAGACCTCGCGGTTGGCCTGGTAGCGCGCCCACAGGGCATCGAACAACTGCTCGGCGATCTGCCGGCGGGCGAACTCGCGGGCGGCGTGGATGGCATCCACATCGGCCACCTGGCTGATCTCGGTGAGGTAGGCCTCGCCCGGCAGCGAGAGCATCTCGGCGACCATGGCCGGGTCCAGCGACTCATTGCCAACCACAGTGCCCAGTGCGGTGATCAGGCGCTGGTCGAGGGACAGCGCTTCGCCACGCTGGTACTGGCCGATCAGTTCCTGGAGCACCTGCACGGCCAACTGCTGCCCCGCTTCCCAGCGGTTGAAGCCGTCGCTGTCGTGTTGCATGAGGAACATCAACTGGTCGCGGTCGTAGGGGAAGCTCAGCTTGACCGGTGCGCTGAAGCCGCGCAGCAGCGACGGCAGCGGCTGGCTGGCAATACCTTCGAAGGTGAAGGTCTGCTCGGCTTCGGTCACCGACAGCACGCGGCTGGTGCCAGCGGCGGCGCTTTCGCCGGCCAGGCGCAACGGCAGGTCGTTGCCTTGGGCATCCAGCAGGCCCAGCGCCACCGGGATCACGAATGGCAGTTTCTCGACCTGCCCCGGTGTCGGCGGGCAGCTCTGGCGGAAGGTCAGGCTGTAGCGCTGCGCGGCAGCGTCATAGGCCTCGCTGACCTCCAGGCGCGGGGTGCCGGCCTGGGTGTACCAGCGCTTGAACTGGGTCAGGTCGACGCCGTTGGCGTCTTCCATGGCCTTGATGAAGTCGTCGGTGGTAACCGCCTGGCCATCATGGCGCTCGAAGTACAGGTCGCTACCCTTGCGGAAGCCCTCGGCCCCCAGCAGGGTGTGGACCATGCCGACCACCTCGGCGCCCTTCTCGTACACCGTCAGGGTGTAGAAGTTGGAGATCTCGATGAAGCTGTCCGGGCGGATCGGGTGGGCCATGGGGCCGGCGTCTTCGGCGAACTGATGGGTACGCAGGTAGGCGACATCCTCGATGCGCTTGACCGTGCGCGAGTTCATGTCGGCGCTGAACTCGGCATCGCGGAACACCGTGAAGCCCTCCTTGAGCGACAGCTGGAACCAGTCGCGGCAGGTCACGCGGTTACCCGACCAGTTGTGGAAGTACTCGTGGGCCACCACGCCCTCGACCCGCTGGTGGGCGGCGTCGGTGGCGGTCTCGGCGCGGGCCAGCACGCAGCTCGAGTTGAAGATGTTCAGGCCCTTGTTTTCCATGGCGCCCATGTTGAAGTCGTTGACCGCGACGATCATGAAGATGTCCAGGTCATATTCACGGCCGTAGACTTCCTCGTCCCAGCGCATGGACTTCTTCAGGCTGACCATGGCGTGGTCGCACTTGTCGAGGTTTTCTTCCTCGACATAGATACGCAGGGTCACGTCGCGGCCGGACTGGCGGGTGAACTCGCTCTCGATGCACCACAAGTCACCGGCTACCAGGGCAAACAGGTAGGCCGGCTTCTTGAACGGGTCTTCCCAGGTCGCCCAGTGCCGGCCGTCATCCGCCGGGCCACTGCCCGTGGGGTTGCCGTTGGACAGCAGCACCGGATAGCGGTGCTGCTCGGCGATCACCGTGGTGGTGAAGGTGCTCATCACGTCCGGGCGGTCGAGGTAGTAGGTGATCTTGCGGAAGCCCTCGGCCTCGCACTGGGTGCAGAACATCTTGCCGGACTTGTACAGGCCTTCCAGTGCGGTGTTGCTTTCCGGGTGGATCTTCACGCTGGTATCCAGGGTGAAGCGTTCGGCCTTGGGATGCACGGTGAGGCTGTCGTCATCGAGCTGGTAGTCGCCGGCAGCAAGCGCCTGGTCGTCCAGTTGCACGCTCAACAGCTCCAGGTGCTGGCCATCGAGCACCAGCGGCGGCAGGCCGGCGCCGCGCTCGGGGTTGCGGCGCATGACCAGCTGCGCATGGACCAGGCTGTGGTCCTCGAACAGTTCGAAGGTCAGGTGGGTCTCGTCGATCAGGTACTCGGGGGCCTGATAGTCCTTGAGGTAGATCACTTGCGGTTGTTCGGTACGCATGGTGACGATCCTTTTACTGGAGCACGGCCAGCTGGTAGGCCGTGTACTTGCGAATGTTGATCACGCCTGTGTCGAAGATCAGGTACTGGCCCTTGATGCCCAGCAGCGTGCCTTCCACGACGGGATCCTTGTCGAGGTTGAAGCTGACGATCTTTTTCGGGTAGGCCTCGACCGGGTAGCGCATCTGCACCACCTCGGCGTCAGGCAGCGGCTGGATGGCCTGCAGGCCGAAGCGCTCCTGCAAAGCGCGGATGCCGTCGGCGCAGGCGTCGAAGATCTGTTCGCGGATAGCCGGCAGGTCGAGTACCTCGGCGTCGCCCTTGAGCAGCGCGCGCCAGTTGGTGCGGTCCGGTACCTGGCTGCGCAGCACGTCCTCGACCAGCCCGGATTGCTGGCGGGTGGCCACGCGCATGATCGGCAGCGCCTGGCTGGCGCCCTGGTCGAGCCAGCGGGTGGGCAGCTGCGTGGCGCGGGTGATGCCGACCTTGATGCCCGACGAGTTGGCCAGGTACACCACGTGGTCGGTCATGCAGAACTGCTCGCCCCACGACGGCTCGCGGCAGGTGCCGGCGTCGTAGTGGCAGCGTTCGGGGGCCATGATGCACACGTCGCACTGGGCCAGCTTGGTCATGCACGGGTAGCAATAGCCCTGGCTGAAGCTGGTCTTGGTGCGCTTGCCGCAATGGCTGCAGTGAATCGCGCCGAGGTACTCCAGGCGGATCGACTGGCCGATCAGCGGGTTGACCGGCACCTCGGTGTCATCCAGGCGGAAACTGTATTGAACGACCGGTGCGTCCAGGCGCACCGCCATCTTGCTCAGAGAGCCACGAGCGAGTTCGATCAATGTACCGAGTCCGACTTGAACAGGATGTTGGCGATCGGCGCCGACTTCGAGGCGCATTCCTGCGGCCCCATGTAGCCGGTGCGCTGCTCTTCGGGGAGGTTCTTGATCTCCCAGGCGATCACCGCCTGCAGCGACAGCTCCTTCTGTTCGGCGGTCAGCTTGCGGCCGTCGGACCATTTGCCGATTTCAACGGCCGTCTTCAGGCTCTCGTAGATCTCGGGGGTGATGTTTTCGATCATTTGCGCGAATGTGGACATGCTGTCTCCTCAGTCAGGCCGTCAGTTTACGCCTCGCCAGCGCGCCACCCAAGAGCCCCGTCAGGCATCCGATGAGCAACCCACCGACATGGGCGGCGTTGGCTATCTGGCCGAAGCCGAGCTGGCCGACCACGCCGCTCAGGCAGATCACCAGCCAGATCAGCATCATCACCAGCACGCCCTTGGGCAGGTTGAACTGCGGGTTCGGCGCCAGCCACTGGTACAGCCAGACATGCCCGAGCAAGCCGTAGAGCACGCCGGACAACCCGCCGAACAGGCTCGGCCCGCTGGTAAAATGCTGGGCCAGGTTGGATACCAGGCTGAACAGCAGCGTCAGCCCCAGCAACATCCACGGGCCCTGGCGCAGCTCAATGCGCTTGCCCAGCTCCCAATACCACAGGCCGTTCATGGCCAGGTGCAGCACGCCGAAGTGCAGCAGCATCGGTGACACCAGGCGCCACCACTGGCCTTCGGCGAGGCCCTGGAGCAAGGGGGTGAAGTACAGGTAGTCGCCCTGCACCTTGAACGACAGGAAGGTGAACCAGCCGATGGTCGAGAGGTTGTCACCCAGGCCGGTCACCCCGGCGACCACCAGGCTCAGGATCAGTACCGCAGTGGTGACCTTGCAGGCCAGGGCCTGCTCCTTCAACGAAGGCGCGGCCGGTGCGGTCGGCATGCCAGCGTCCACAGGTTCGGGCATGGCTTCAAGGTCGGCATTGCCCTCAGGGAAGCGCCGATAGAGTTCCAGTACGTCGTGGGCCATGGCCGGCGGCGCCCACAGCACCTGCTCCTCGCCCTCCTCCACTACCCGGTGCGGCACCTGCAGACGGCGCAGCAGGGCGACGAAACCGCTGAGATCGACCGCCAGCGGCAGGCGCAGCACTTCGATCACATTCATTGGCTGGCCTGCGGGCGGTCGACATCGACCCAGACGAACTTGTGCGGATCGATGCGGGTCTCGTCGTCCAGGCGGTAGGCTGCGAGCTTGCCGTAGAGCACGGCGCTGTAGTCCAGGCAGGCCAGGTTGTCGCGGATCGGCGCCGGCCGGCCACTGCGCCAGTAATGGCCGACGAACAGCAGCGGCTCGTCCTCGGCATAGCGCAGCAGGGCGTTCTTCTGGCTGTGACTGAGCGGCGTGCGGGCCACTTCGTCGGGCAGCGCGTCGGGCTGGAAGACGATGTCGCCGTAGGTCTGCGGGTCCTCTTCCCAGAACTTGGTGCGGAAGAAGGCGCGGGTCAGACCGTCGCCGCCGGTCAGGGTCAGGCCGTCCGGCAGGCGCATGTCGGTGCCGCGCAGCAAGCGGTTACACACTGTCGAGGCGAAGCTGCCGGACACTGCCGAGGCTTGCACGAAGTGCTCGTCGATGCACCCCGTGGGGTACTGCAGGCGCAACGGCTCGATCAGCCGTGGGTCCCAGCAGGCATGCACCAGGCGGAAGCGCCCGGCGTCGATGAACAGCGGCAGCTGGTAGAACCACTGGATGAAATCGTGCCAGTCGCCGGGGTGCTGGGCGAACTGGGTGAGGGTCTCGTCGATCAGCCGGGCATGGCGTGGGGTGTGCTCGCGCACATGGGCCTTGCCACTGCCCGGCAACGCCGGGGTGACCCAGCCCAGGGCGTTGTACTCATGGTTGCCCATGATGCAGAACGCCTGGCCGGCCTCGACCATGTCATGAACGATGTGCAGCGCCTCGCGGATGCGCGGACCGCGGTCGACGATGTCGCCCAGGAACAACGCCTGGCGCCGCGGATGCCGCCACACCCCACCGATGCGCTTGTAGCCGAGGGCGTCGAGCAAGCGTTCGAGGGTGAGCGCGCAACCGTGCACGTCACCGATGATGTCGAAACTGCGCGCCGGATCGAGCATCAGTCGTCCCTGCCGCCCAGGCGGCTGCCCCAGCCGAGCTTGGTGCGGCAGACCTCGTAGTAGTTATGATCCAGCGGATGGATCAGGCGCAGTTTCTGCGGTTTCTTACTCACCGTGATGGTGTCGCCGGGGGCACAGGTGAAGTGGTTCTGGCCGTCGCAGGAGACCTGCGGGTAGATCTGCAGGTCCTTGGACACGACGATCTTCAGCTCGCTGTTGCCGTCTACCACGATCGGCCGGCCGGACAAGGTATGTGGATACATCGGCACGATGACGATGGCGTCCAGCTTGGGGTGCATGATCGGGCCGCCGGCGGACAGCGCGTAGGCGGTGGAGCCGGTCGGAGTGGCGACGATCAGGCCGTCGGCCTTCTGGCTGCAGACGAACTGGCCGTCGATGTAGATCTCGAACTCGATCATCCGCGTCGACTTGCCCGGGTGCAGCACCACGTCGTTGAGCGCATCGCCCTGACCGATGGCCTCGTTGTGACGGCGCACCTCGGCCTGCAGCAGGAAGCGGTTCTCCACCAGGTAATGGCCGTCGAGCACCTCGGCGACCTTCTCCTCCAGCTCGTCAGGGCGGATATCGGTGAGGAAACCCAGGTTGCCGCGGTTGATCCCCAGCACCGGGATGTTGTGGCGGGCCAGGGCGCGGGCGGCGCCAAGCAGGCTGCCGTCGCCACCAACCACGATGACCAGGTCGCAGACCTCGCCCAGCAGTTTGCGCGTCGAGGTCTGCAGGCCGTGGCCCGGCAGGACTTCGGCGATGGTGTCCTCGAGGATCACGTGCAGGTGGCGCTCGAGGAGGAATTTTTTCAGTCGGCGAATGGTGTCGAGCACCTGGGAGCTGCCAAGGCGTCCGATGATACCGATATTGCGAAATTGCTCCATGGTGCTCCTGCAAGGCTCTGCGGCGGGGTGACAATGCCGGGATTATGGGCGAAAGGACCGGCCAGCGGCAAACCGGCTATGCTCGCAGGATGACGCCCTTCGCCGACCTCGAACCCCTGCCCCGCCAACTGCGTCACCCCGCGGTGCGCGACCTGGCCTGGGCGCTGCTGTCACCGCCGCTGCTGGAGGACGCCGCCTGCGCCCAGCGTCACCCGCTCAAGGGCAGCGCCTGGGCTGACGATCCGCAGGCCCTGGGCAGCTGGCTGGTCAGCCTCGACCAGGCCCCCGGGCCGCTGCTGGCCTGGCTGGCACGCCTGAACAGCCGGCGGCTCGGTCTGTACTACGAAAGCCTGTGGCAGTTCGCCCTGCACCAGGCACCGGGCATCGAACTGCTGGCGGCCAACCTGGCGATCCGTGACGGCGGGCATACTCTGGGCGAGCTGGACATTCTGCTGCGCGACCGCGAGGGCGATCATCATCTGGAGCTGGCCATCAAGCTCTACCTGGGACCGCCTGCCGACGACGGGCAGGACCCGGCAAACTGGCTAGGCCCCGGCTGCCATGACCGCCTCGGGACCAAGCTGGCGCACCTGACCGGGCATCAGTTGACCATCTCCGGCCAGCCTCATAGTCGCACCGCGCTGGCCGACCTGGGAATCGCCGAGGTCGAGGCCCAGCTATGGCTCGGCGGCTATCTGTTCTACCCCTGGCCCGGACATGCCGAAGCGCCTGCTGGCGCCCATCCGGCGCATTTGCGCGGGCACTGGCTGCATCGTCGGGACTGGGCGAACTACCTCGCGCACTGCCCTCCCGGACGTTGGCAGCCGCTGCCCCGGCATGGGTGGCTGGCGCCGGCGCGGGTCGAAGCAGGCAGTTGCTGGGCAGCCGAGCAGTTCGACCGCTGGTTGCAAGCATTGGATGAGGTGGCCCCGGCGCAGTTGCTGGTCAGGCTTGAAGAGGATGAAGACGGCGCCTGGCAGGAAGCCGAGCGGGTGTTTCTGGTGGCAGACAGGTGGCCACATCTTCCGCAGGGGTGACGGAGCAGACCAGCCTGCACGAGACATTCTTGCCTGCCCATATCAACACAATTTTTACACCGCCCCCGTACGATGACAGCCAGGCGCCGACAAGAGCGCCCTTTCCGACCTGATGACGAGGACCCACCATGGTTTCATCCACTCCCGCGACCCATTACGCGCGGCTGTCGATTGCCCTGCACTGGCTGATGCTGGTGCTGCTGGCCGCCGTCTACGCCTGCATCGAACTGCGCGGCCTGTTCCCCAAGGGCAGCGCCGAGCGTGACCTGATGAAAGACCTGCACTTCATGCTCGGGCTGACGGTGTTCGTGCTGGTCTGGCTGCGCCTGGCCATGCGCCTGTCGCGCCCCACTCCGCCGATCGTGCCCAGGCCACCGGCCTGGCAGACGGGGCTGTCGCACCTGGTACACCTGCTGCTGTACCTGATGATGATCGGCCTGCCGCTGGCCGGCTGGGCAATTCTCAGTGCCGCCGACAAGCCGATCCCGTTCTATGGCCTGGAGCTGCCGGCCATCGTCGGCGCGGATCCGGACCTGAGCAAGTTCATCAAGGGCTGGCATGAACGCATCGGCAGCTGGGGGTACTGGCTGATCGGCCTGCACGCGCTGGCCGGGCTCTATCACCACTATGTGCGACGCGACAACACGCTGTTGCGCATGCTGCCCTACAAGTAACCGCGTCGTCCCTGCAGGCCTCCGGTGTGCAGGAACACC
The DNA here is from genome assembly GCF_001007005.1 of Pseudomonas sp. CCOS 191. NCBI lineage: Bacteria > Pseudomonadati > Pseudomonadota > Gammaproteobacteria > Pseudomonadales > Pseudomonadaceae > Pseudomonas > Pseudomonas sp. CCOS 191. The sequence goes on along the minus strand of NZ_LN847264.1, from coordinate 1,755,946 downwards.
AGGCGGGTGCCGGAGGCAAAACGCCCGGCCTCGACCCGGTCGCGCAGGGCCAGCAGGGCCTTGCCGGTATAGAGCGCCTCCAGCGGCATGCCGGCTTGCCGTTCGGTGTCGGCGATAAACGCCAGCAGCGCGTCATCGATACGGGCAAAGCCGCCACGGCTGGCGTCGTGCAACTGATAGCCGTGCGCACCCGCCAGCGCCGCGACGGTTTCCGGTACACCGTGGTCGAGGGGCACGGCCAGGGCGCCATGGACCACATGCCTGCCCGCCTCTTCCAGCACCATTCCGGCCAAGGTCGTGCCGGTGCCTGCCGCCAGCCACCAGGCGTCGTAGTCCGTCCAGCCGAGCGTTGCCAATTGCGCTCGGCATTGCGCGACGATCAAACCGCAGCCCTGCGCGCCAGCTTGTCCGCCACCGCCTTCAGGGATGCAGTGCCAACCCGGGTAGCGGGCCTGCCAGGGCTCCCAGAAGCCGGGCTCATGGCGGGCGCGGTAGCCGCCGAAACCGAGCCAGTGCAGTTCCATGCCCAGGGCTCGCAGGTCCTGTACCGTCGGTGTTTCCTGGGGGTGGCCACGCAATAGCCCAGCGGTGGCAAAGCCGAAGCGCTTGCCGGCGGCCGCCAGGGCGTGGAGATGGTTGGAATGGTTGCCACCCAGGCTGATCAGGCCCGGTGCATCGGCCTTGCGGGCCTGGAGCAGGTGATGACGCAGCTTGAACCATTTGTTGCCGCTGATCAGCGGGTCGATCAGGTCCAGGCGCAGGACCGCGGCATTTACGCCCGCATCGTGTAACCAAGGCAGGTCAAGGCGTTGCAGGGGGGCTTGGGGGAGAGAAAAATCAGACATGGAGGCAGTTTATCTGATCACGCAGATGCAGACGTGCTGCTCGTTGCCGTTGCCGTTGCCGTTGCCGTTGCCGTTGCCGTTGCCGTTGCCGATCGAGAGTTTATCCCAAGTTCCACTAGCGACAGCTGCGTCATCCCAGGCGCCGCCCGTAACTTCGCGACTTCAGGAGGCCGAACGCAGGTCTTGCGGAGGGAGGTGACGGGCATGGATGCCCGTCAAGCGCTGCGCCCCAGGATGGGGCGTTCAGCGCGGTCCTTCCGGGAGCAAGGCCGGAGTGAGGGAACCCGGAGCGAAGCGGAGGGCCGGATGAATGGAGCGAGGATTTTTTGGTTCCTTTTTGATCCTTCAAAAAGGGACCCGCCGTAAGGGCGGAAAGGTGAATAAGCGTCGACATCGCAAATGAATGCGCATAAAAAAATCAAAACAACCAACAACCAACAACCAACAACCAACAACCAATCTAGCACCAATAAAAAAACCCGCATCACTCTCGCAACACGGGTCCTTCAAAATCCAAACTCAAACCACCCAGATCACCGCTCCAGCAGAATCCGCAACATCCGCCGCAGCGGCTCCGCAGCCCCCCACAGCAACTGGTCACCAACGGTAAATGCCCCGAGATACTGCGACCCCATGTTCAGCTTGCGCAAACGCCCGACCGGCACGTTCAGGGTCCCGGTCACCTGGGTAGGGCTCAGCTCCTGCATGCTGATCTCACGCTGATTCGGCACCAGCTTCACCCAAGGGTTGTGCTGGCTGATCATGCCTTCGATATCCGCCAAAGGCACATCCTTGTTCAGCTTGATGGTCAGCGCCTGGCTGTGGCAACGCATGGCGCCAATCCGCACGCAGATACCGTCGACCGGAATCGGGCTCTTGAAGCGCCCGAGGATCTTGTTGGTCTCGGCCTGGGCCTTCCACTCTTCACGGCTCTGGCCGTTCGGCAGTTCCTTGTCGATCCACGGGATCAGGCTGCCGGCCAGCGGCACGCCGAAGTTGTCGGTCGGGAAGCCTTCGCCACGCATGGCCTCGGCCACCTTGCGGTCGATGTCGAGGATGGCGCTGGCCGGGTTGGCCAGGTCGTCGGCGACCGCCGCGTGAATACCGCCCATCTGCTTGATCAGCTCACGCATGTTCTGCGCGCCGGCACCAGAAGCCGCCTGATAGGTCATGGCACTCATCCACTCGACCAGGCCGGCTTCGAACAGGCCGCCCAGGCCCATCAGCATCAGGCTGACGGTGCAGTTGCCGCCGATGTAGTTCTTGGTGCCCGCATCCAGCTGCTGGTCGATGACCTTGCGGTTGACCGGATCAAGGATGATCACCGCGTCGTCCTGCATGCGCAGGGACGAGGCCGCGTCGATCCAGTAACCCTGCCAGCCGGCTTCGCGCAGCTTGGGGAACACTTCGTTGGTGTAGTCGCCGCCCTGGCAGGTCAGGATGACGTCGAGGGTCTTGAGCTCTTCGATGTTGTAGGCATCCTTGAGCGGCGCAATGTCCTTGCCCACCGCCGGGCCTTGGCCACCGACATTGGAGGTGGTGAAGAACACCGGCTCGATCAGGTCGAAGTCCTGCTCTTCGAGCATCCGCTGCATGAGCACGGAACCGACCATTCCACGCCAACCGATCAGACCTACACGTTTCATCGCAACTACACCTTTGCTAAAAGTGGGCCGCCACCGGGAGTTTTGGATGGCGGGCCAGAGAGATTACAGATTCCGCAGCGCTGCGACTACTGCGTCGCCCATTTCCTGCGTACCGACCTTGCGGCAACCTTCGGAGAAGATGTCACCGGTGCGCAAGCCCTGGTCCAGCACCAGGCTCACCGCCTGCTCGATCGCCTCGGCGGCGGCCGTCTGGTTGAAGCTGTAGCGCAGCATCATCGACACCGAGAGAATGGTCGCCAGCGGGTTGGCGATGCCCTGCCCGGCGATGTCCGGCGCCGAACCGTGGCACGGCTCGTACATGCCCTTGTTGTCGGCATCCAGCGACGCCGACGGCAGCATGCCGATGGAACCGGTGAGCATGGAAGCTTCATCCGACAGGATGTCGCCGAACATGTTGTCGGTCACCACCACATCGAACTGCTTGGGCGCGCGCACCAGCTGCATGGCGGCGTTGTCGACGTACATGTGGCTCAGCTCGACGTCCGGGTAGTCCTTGGCCACTTCCTCGACCACTTCGCGCCACAGCTGGCTGGAAGCCAGGACATTGGCCTTGTCCACCGAGCACAGTTTCTTGCCGCGTACACGGGCCATGTCGAAGCCGACGCGGGCGATGCGGCGCACTTCGCTTTCGCTGTACGGCAGGGTGTCGTACGCCTGGCGCTCGCCGCCTTCCAGCTCGCGCTGGCCGCGTGGCGCGCCGAAGTAGATGCCGCCGGTCAGCTCGCGGACGATGAGGATGTCCAGGCCAGCGACGATCTCTGGCTTGAGCGACGAAGCGTCGGCCAGTTGCGGATAGAGGATGGCCGGACGCAGGTTGGCGAACAGGCCCAGTTGCGAGCGGATCTTCAGCAAGCCGCGCTCCGGGCGGATGTCACGCTCGATCTTGTCCCACTTCGGGCCACCCACGGCGCCCAGCAGCACGGCGTCAGCCTGGCGGGCACGCTCCAGGGTCTCGTCGGCCAGCGGCACGCCGTGCTTGTCGATGGCCGCGCCACCGATCACGTCGTGGGTGAGGCTGAAGCCGAGCTGGAACTTGTCGTTGGCCAGTTCCAGCACCTTGACCGCCTCGGCCATGATTTCCGGACCGATGCCATCACCTGGGAGAATCAGAATCTGCTTGCTCATGCTTTCCTCTATCCAATCAAGCGGCGCGCCCTGTCGGCGCGCCGATAAACTCAGTGTCCAACGGGCCTCATCGCGGGGCAAGCCCGCTTCCACGCGTGGTGATGAGGCCTTCGATCAATCGCGGAACAACCACGGCTGGCTGGCGCGGTGCTTGCCCTCGAACACCTTGATCGCATCGCTGTCCTGCAGGGTCAGGCCGATATCGTCCAGGCCGTTGAGCAGGCAGTGCTTGCGGAACGCGTCGATCTCGAACTTCAGCACTTTGCCGTCCGGACGGGTCACGGCCTGGGCGTCGAGGTCGATGGTCAACTGGTAGCCCGGGTTGGCCTCGACCTGTTTGAACAGCTCGTCGACCTCGACGGCGTCGAGAATGATCGGCAACAGGCCATTCTTGAAGCTGTTGTTGAAGAAGATGTCAGCGAAGCTCGGCGCGATCACGCTGCGGAAACCGTACTCGTCGAGTGCCCACGGGGCATGCTCGCGGCTCGAGCCGCAACCGAAGTTCTCCCGCGCCAGCAGCACGCTGGCACCTTGGTAGCGCGCGTGGTTGAGCACGAAGTCCTGGTTCAACGGGCGCTTGCTGTTGTCCTGGTAAGGCTGGCCGACGTCCAGGTAGCGCCATTCATCGAACAGGTTGGGGCCGAAGCCGGTGCGCTTGATCGACTTGAGGAACTGCTTGGGGATGATCTGGTCGGTGTCGACGTTGGCACGATCCAATGGCGCGACGAGGCCAGTGTGTTGGGTAAAGGCTTTCATGCTGCGCTCCCTTGGATCAACTCGCGGACATCGATGAAGTGGCCGGTCACCGCGGCGGCGGCGGCCATGGCCGGGCTGACCAGGTGGGTACGGCCACCGGCGCCCTGACGACCTTCGAAGTTGCGGTTGGAGGTGGACGCGCAGTGCTCGCCACTTTCCAGGCGGTCCGGGTTCATCGCCAGGCACATCGAGCAGCCCGGTTCACGCCACTCGAAGCCGGCCTCGAGGAAAATCTTGTCCAGCCCTTCGCGCTCGGCCTGGGCCTTGACCAGGCCCGAGCCCGGCACCACCAGCGCCTGCTTGACGTTGGCGGCGACCTTGCGACCCTTGGCGATCTCGGCGGCGGCGCGCAGGTCTTCGATGCGCGAGTTGGTGCACGAGCCGATGAACACGCGGTCGAGCTGGATATCGGTGATCGCCTGGTTGGCGGCCAGGCCCATGTACTTGAGGGCGCGCTCGATCGAGCCGCGCTTGATCAGGTCGGGCTCGGCGGCCGGGTCCGGCACGCGCTGGTCGACGGCCAGGACCATCTCCGGCGAAGTGCCCCAGCTGACCTGCGGTTTGATCTGCGCGGCATCGAGCTCGACCACGGTGTCGAACACGGCGTCGGCGTCCGACACCAGGCCTTTCCAGGCCTCGACGGCCTGCGTCCACTGCTCGCCCTTCGGCGCGTACGGACGGCCTTCGACATAGGCGACGGTAGTGCCGTCGACAGCCACCAGCCCCACACGGGCACCGGCTTCGATGGACATGTTGCAGATGGTCATGCGGCCTTCCATCGACAGCTCGCGGATGGCGCTGCCGGCGAACTCCATGGCGTGGCCGTTACCGCCGGCGGTGCCGATCTTGCCGATCACGGCGAGGACGATGTCCTTGGCAGTGACGCCGGCGGGCAATTGGCCTTCGACGCGTACCAGCATGTTCTTCATCTTCTTGGCCACCAGGCACTGGGTGGCGAGCACGTGCTCGACCTCGGAAGTGCCGATGCCATGGGCCAGGGCGCCAAATGCGCCATGGGTGGAGGTGTGCGAGTCGCCGCAGACCACGGTCATGCCCGGCAAGGTCGCGCCCTGCTCCGGGCTGATGACATGGACGATACCCTGACGCTCGTCATTCATCTTGAATTCGACGATGCCATATTCGTCACAGTTCTCATCGAGGGTCTGCACCTGAAGGCGCGACACCTGGTCGGCAATGGCCTCGATACCGCCCTTGCGCTCCGGCGTGGTCGGTACGTTGTGGTCAGGGGTGGCAATGTTGGCATCGATGCGCCACGGCTTGCGGCTGGCCAGGCGCAGGCCTTCGAAAGCCTGGGGCGAGGTCACTTCGTGGATGATATGGCGATCGATGTAGATCAAGGACGAGCCGTCATCGCGGCGCTTGACCTCATGAGCTTCCCAGAGTTTGTCGTAGAGCGTTTTGCCAGCCATCAGACTGTTCCTCATCAGCGTCTTTCTATGCCAAAGACCCCTTGGCTTGTACGGACGATGCTATGGCGATAGATTGAATAACTCAAATTCATAATTTTCATGCTTTGCATAACCATCAGGAATTCGAACTGAATGGACCTCGCCAATCTCAGCGCCTTCATCGCCATCGCCGAAACCGGCAGTTTTTCCGGGGCCGGCGAACGCCTGCACCTGACCCAGCCGGCCATCAGCAAGCGCATCGCCGGCCTGGAGCAGCAACTGGACGTGCGCCTGTTCGACCGTCTGGGCCGCGAGGTCACCCTGACCGAGGCCGGCCGCGCCCTGCTGCCTCGTGCCTACCAGATCCTCAATGTACTGGATGATACCCGCCGCGCGCTGACCAACCTCACCGGGGCGGTGAGCGGTCGCCTGACCCTGGCCACCAGTCATCACATCGGCCTGCACCGCCTGCCGCCGCTGCTGCGCGCCTTCACCCGCCAGTACCCCGCGGTTGCCCTGGATATCCAGTTCCTCGACTCGGAGGCGGCCTACGACGAGGTCCTGCATGGTCGTGCCGAAATCGCCGTGATCACCCTGGCGCCCGAACCGCACCACCTGGTGCGGGCGGTGCCGGTGTGGAACGACGCCCTGGACTTCGTCGCCTCGCCCGAGCACCCGCTGGCCAGCAACGGCGTGGTCAGCCTGGCCGACGTGGCGCGCCACCCGGCGGTGTTCCCCGGCGGCAACACCTTCACCCACCACATCGTCCAGCGCCTGTTCGAAAGCCAGGGCCTGGTGCCGAACATCGCCATGAGCACCAACTACCTGGAAACCATCAAGATGATGGTGTCGATCGGCCTGGCCTGGAGTGTGCTGCCACGTACTATGCTCGATGAGCAGGTTGCGCCCATCGCCCTGCCCGGCATACAGCTGTCACGCCAGCTAGGCTACATATTGCACACGGAGCGCACGCTATCGAATGCGGCCAGGGCCTTCATGGCACTGCTCGACAGCCACGCCGGGGTTGCCTGACCGGTCGCAGGCAAGGCATTTCTCTCCACAAGGACGCGTTTTCCGCCAAAGGTCTGGTATCGATGCCCAAATCAGCAAACCGCTTTCCGCGCCTGCCCCGTATTCCCGCGGCCGACCCCCAGGAGTCGGAACAGGCCTGGCAGAACGCTCCCCAGTTGCTGGCCGCGCTCAATGGCGCGCGCCTGGGCGCCTGGCTGTGGGACATCGAGAGTGGCCGGGTAAGCTGGTCGCGGGGGACCCAGGCGCTGTTCGGCTTCGACCCGCAACGCCCGCTGCCCAACGACGTCGACTACCTCGACCTGCTGCCCGAGGAGGACCGCGCCCGTACCCGCCAGGCGTTCCAGGCCGTGGTCAACGGCGAACCGGTCGAGCAGGCCATGCGCCATCGCATCCGCTGGCCCGATGGCAGCGTGCACTGGCTGGAGATCAACGGCAGCCTAACCCACGACCCCCATGGTCGCCCGCAGATGATCGGGGTGATCCGCGAGATCAGCCGCCAGCGCGAGCGCGAAACCGCACTGATCAATTCGGAGAAGCGCTTCGCCACCCTGTTCCACCTCAGCCCCAACGCCATTCTCCTGACTCGCCGCCACGACGGCCTGATCATCGAGGTCAACCAGCATTTCGAGCACATGTTCGGCTGGCCGGGCGCCCAGGTGGTCGGCAAGACCAGCGTGGAACTGGGCCTGTGGGTCAACCCCGAGCAACGCCACCAGGTGTTGGAGGCCACCCGCGCCGGCAGCGGTCCGTTGACCCTCGAAGTGCAGTTCCGCGCCACCAACGGCAAGATTCACGATGGCATTCTCTGCACCCAGGGCATCGAACTCGAAGGTGTCACCTACCTGATCAGCACCTTCGTCGACACCACCGAGCGCAAACGCGCCGAACAGGCGCTCAAGGACAGCCAGGAGCGGCTCGACCTGGCCCTGGACTCGGCCCAGCTGGGTACCTGGGACTGGCACATCCCCAGCGGCATGCTCTACGGCTCGGCCCGCGCCGCACAACTGCACGGGCTGGACCCGGTGCCCTTTCACGAATCATTCGAGGCCTTCTTCGAAGGCGTCCCCGAGCACGAACGCAGCGTCATGCGCCAGGCCTACCGCAGCCTGCGCGAAGGGCCGGCGGGCAATTACCAGATCACCTACCGCGTACAGCTCGACAACGGTAGCTCGCGCTATATCGAAAGCCGTGCCCGCCTGTACCGCGACGACCAGGGCAACCCGCTGCGCATGGCCGGCACCCTGCTCGACATCACCGACCAGGTGGAACGTGAACAGCGCCTGACGGCCTCGGAGGAAAAATTCGCCAGCCTGTTCCAGGTCAGCCCCGACCCGATCTGCGTGACCCGCCAGGACAGTGGCCAGTTCATCGAGATCAACCCGGCCTTCAGCCAGACCTTCGGCTGGGCCCCGGAGCAGATCCTCGGCCACACCGCCGAGGAAATCGGCCTGTGGGCCGAGTCGGCCGAACGCGCCCAGCGCATCGAACGGGTGATCCGCGACCAGGCCCTGAGCAATGTGGCGGTGGTGGTCAATCACCGCAACGGCACGCCGCTGACCTGCGTCATCTCCAGCCGCCTGATCAGCGTCGACAGCCAGCCGTGCAGCGTCACCACCCTGCGCGACATCACCCAGCAGCAGCGCGCCGAGGCGGCGCTCAAGGCCAGCGAGGAGAAGTTCGCCAAGGCATTTCACTCCAGCCCCGATGCCATCACCATCACCGAGCGCCACAGCGGGCGCTATGTGGAGGTCAACGACGGTTTCAGCCGGCTGACCGGCTACAGCCCCGAGGAGGTGGTGGGCCGCACGGTCTACGAAATCGGCATCTGGGCCGACGAAAAGCAGCGCGCCGCCCTGCTCAACGAGCTGCGCGAGCGCGGCCGGGTGCATCACCGGGAGATGCTCGGGCGCAACAAGCGCGGCGACATCCTCACCGTGGAAGTGTCGGTGGAGCCGATCAGCCTCAACGAGACCGATTGCCTGCTGATCAACGCCCGCGACGTCAGCCTGCTGAAGAACGCCCAGGCGCAGATCCGCCACCTGGCCTACCACGACCCGCTGACCAACCTGCCCAACCGCGCCCTGCTGATGGACCGCCTGAGCCAGCAGATCGCCCTGCTCAAGCGCCACAACCTGCGTGGCGCCCTGCTGTTCCTCGACCTGGACCACTTCAAGCACATCAACGACTCCCTCGGCCATCCGGTGGGCGACACGGTACTGAAGATCATCACCGCCCGCCTCGAGGCCAGCGTACGCCTGGAGGACACCGTGGCGCGCCTGGGCGGCGACGAATTCGTGGTGCTGCTCAGCGGCCTGGAAGGCAGCCGCGAGCAGGTGGAAAACAAGGTGCGCGAACTGGCCGACACCCTGCGCGAACTGCTGGCCGAACCGATGTCGCTGGACGGCCAGCGCCTGCAGGTCACGCCGAGCATCGGCGTGGCGCTGATCCCCGACCATGGCGCCACCCCCGCCGACCTGCTCAAGCGCGCCGACATCGCCCTGTACCGCGCCAAGGACTCCGGGCGCAACACCACGCAGTTGTTCCACACCACCATGCAGAAGGCCGCCAGCGAGCGCCTGCGCATGGAGAGCGACCTGCGCCTGGCCCTGGCCCGGGGTGAACTGGCCCTGCACTTCCAGCCCCAGGTCGATGCCCGCGACAACCGTATTGTCGGTGCCGAAGTGCTGCTGCGCTGGCACCACCCGCAACTGGGCCAGCAGCCTCCGGCGCAGTTCATCCAGGTTCTCGAAGAAAGCGGCTTGATCCTCGAGGTTGGCAGCTGGATCCTTGACGAAGCCTGCGACGCCTGCGCACGCATGCTCGCCGATGGCCTGATCGACGCTGACGACTTCAGCCTGTGCGTCAACATCAGCCCACGGCAGTTCCGCCAGAACGATTTCGTCGAGCGGGTGCTGCGCAGCCTCGACGACTACCGCCTGCCCCGGCGCATGCTCACGCTGGAGATCACCGAAGGCATCGTCATCCAGAACCTGGAGGACACCATCAGCAAGATGCGCGAACTCAAGCACCATGGCGTGAGCTTCGCCATGGACGACTTTGGCACGGGCTATTCGTCGCTTACCTACCTCAAGCGTCTGCCAGTGGATGCCTTGAAGATCGACCAGACCTTCGTACGCGACGCGCCGGTCGACCCCAACGACGCCGAGATCGTCCGCGCAATCGTCGCCATGGCTCGCAGCCTGGAGCTCGCGGTGATTGCCGAGGGCGTGGAACTGACCGAGCAGCTTGAATTCCTCGAGCGCCAGGGCTGCCATCTGTACCAGGGCTACCTGCACAGCCGACCACTGCCGCTGCCGGAGTTTCGTCAGATCCTGCTGGAGGCACCGGCGGATTACTGAGGGCTGGATGCGCCGCAGAACGCAAAAAGGGCACCCGAAGGTTAATGCCAGTCAGTTGGCGTCACTGGGGCTGCTACGCAGCCCATCGCCGGCAAGCCGGCTCCCACAGGGACCGCGCAATTAGTGAGGCCTGCGCTGTATTTGTGGGAGCCGGCTTGCCGGCGATGGGCCGCAAAGCGGCCCCTATCGCTTAACTGACTGGCATTAACCCGAAGGTGCCCTTTCTTCACTGCGCTGAAATCAGTTCAGCGCCGGCTTGTCGCCGTTGATCGGGATACGCTTGGCCTTGGCTTCTTCCGGCACGATGCGCAGCAGTTCGATGCTGAGCAGGCCGTTGGCCAGGCCCGCGCCCTTGACCTCGATGTGGTCGGCGAGGCGGAACGACAGCTTGAAGGCGCGCTGGGCGATGCCCTGGTGCAGGAAGGTGACGCCTTCGCTGGCATTGTCGCGCTTGCCACCGGTTACAGTCAGGACGCCTTTTTCGACCTGCAGGTCGAGGTCCTGCTCCTGGAAGCCGGCGGCGGCGACCACGATGCGGTAGTGGTCATCGCCATGCTTTTCCACGTTGTAGGGTGGGTAGCTGCTACCCGCCTCATTACGGGCGGCGGCTTCGAACAGGTCGTTGAAGCGGTCGAAACCGACGGAGTTGCGGAAAAGTGGTGCGAGAGAGAAAGCGGTGGTCATGGTCATGAACTCCTGAGATTCAGCAAGTTAAGTCACTACGCGACCCGACTTCGGCATCGCGTACTCAAGAGATATGTCCGGGCGAAACGCTTTCAAGGGCTGGCATGAAAAATTTGCGCTGCGGTGGGCCTCATCGCGGGGCCGGCTCAGGCGACACAGGCCTCCACGGCCTGCAACTGCATCCCCAGCAAGCCGCTGATGCGCTGGCAGTCATCCTCCCGACGCAACTCGGCGAACAACGCCACCGCCTCGGGATAACCGCGGGTCAGCATCGCCAGCCACTGCTTCATCCGCCCCGGGGCGTAGCGTGGCGACAGCTTGTCCTGGGCCTGGCGCCAGAACTCGCGCAGCAGCGGCAGCAGCTCTTCCCAGCTCATCGGCTGGTACTCGACGCCATCGCGGGCCGCAGCGATCTGCAGGGCCAGGTCAGGGCGCGACACCAGCCCGCGCCCCAGCATGATGTCTTGGGCACCGCTGACCTCGCGGCAACGCCGCCAATCGTCGACGGTCCAGATCTCGCCATTGGCGAACACCGGCACCTTGACCACATCCTGCACCCGCGCCACCCATTCCCAGTGGGCCGGCGGCTTGTAGCCCTCGACCTTGGTCCGCGCATGCACCACCAGGTGCGCCGAGCCGCCCTCGGCCAGCGCCGTGGCGCAGTCCAGGGCACCGTCGGGGCTGTCGTAGCCCAGGCGCATCTTCGCGGTCACCGGGATATGTGCCGGCACCGCCCGGCGCACTTCACGGACGATGGCATGCAACAGCTCCGGCTCCTTGAGCAGCACCGCCCCGCCCCGCGACTTGTTGACGGTCTTGGCCGGGCAACCGAAGTTCAGGTCGATCACCGGCGCGCCCAGCTCGCAGGCCAGCGCCGCGTTTTCAGCCAGGCATACCGGGTCGGAGCCGAGCAATTGCACACGCATCGGCACGCCAGCGGCGGTACGGGCGCCCTGGCGCAACTCCGGCGCCAGTTTGTCGAACGAAGAGGCCGGCAGCAGGCGGTCGCAGACGCGGATGAACTCGGTGACGCACCAATCGATACCCCCCACACGGGTCAGGACGTCGCGCAGGATGTTGTCGACCAGCCCCTCCATGGGGGCCAGGGCAATTTGCATTTCAGGGTCTCGCCACGAAAAAGGCGGCAGTCTAGCAAACTTCCGCCAGCCGTCAGCTGCCGGTCAGCGCCGGGCCGTAGCCATCGATGAATTCTGCCGGCATGCGCCTGGGCTTGCCGCTGGACAGCTCGATGCAGGCAAAGGTGGTCTGTGCCCGCAGCAAGGTCACGCCGTCGCTCGGGCGCTTGAGCTGGAAGCGCCGGGTCATGCGCAGGCGCTGGTCCCAATCGATGATCCAGGTGGCCAGTTGCAGCTCGTCTTCCTCATAGGCGGCGGCGAGGTAGTCGATTTCATGGCGGACCACCGCCATGGCCCGGTCCAGCCGACGATACTCGGCCAGGTCCAGCCCCAGACGCTGGGAATGGCGCCAGGCGCAGCGCTCCAGCCAGGTGACGTAGACGGCGTTGTTGGCGTGGCCGAGGCCGTCGATATCCTCGCTGCCGACGCGAAGGTCGATGATGAATGGTGCCGCCAGATCCCAACTCATGCCTGCTCCTGGTTTTCAGTGAACGGGCAGAGTGTACCGGATGCTCAGGCGCTTTGCCGCGCCCGCTCGGTGGAGCGTGCGAGCAGCTCGATCACCGCCTGGCCCAGGCGCGGATCGGCCAGCACCCGCTGATGACCGCCCTCCTCCAGCAGCAGCAGGCGGCTATCGAACCAGGCCTGGTGAATCAACGGCGCCTCGCTGGCAGGCACTACGGGATCGTCCTCGGCGTGCACCACGAGGCCCGGCACATCCAGTTGATAGGCACTGACATCCAGGCGCGCCACCTGGACGCCGACATCGCGCTCCACCTGACGGATGAACGCGGCCCGGGCCCGGGCCGGCAAGCCCAGTCGCCGGGCAAAGCCCCGCAGCACGCCGAGCAAGCGGGCCGGGGCGGCAATACTCACCGCCGCATCGGTGCGCAGCCCCCACTGCAGCGCCAGCAACAGGCTGGCGCCGCCCATCGAGTGTCCGATCACCGCGCGCAGCGGCGGCAGTTCGGCGGCGGCCTCGAGCAAGGCGCGGGCAAACGCCACCACATGCGCCTGCTCGCCGGGCGAGCGCCCGTGTGCCGGCCCTTCCAGCGACACCACGGTATGGCCGCTGTCCACCAGCCGCTCGATCAGTGCCGCGAACTGGGTGGGGCGCCCTTCCCAGCCATGCATCAGCAGTACCGTCGGCCCCTGCCCCCAGCGCAACGCCGACAAACCGAAGCGCAAGGTGATGCGCTCGGCCTTGGCCAGCAGCGGCAGCTCCCACGGTTTGGGCGGCAGGTTGCGCGGGGTCATGAAGGCGCGGCGCATCTTGCCGGCGACATGTTCAGGGGCCAGGTGGCCGAGGGTGCCATTGACGCCACGAATCCAGCTGAGGGTAGTCATCGCCTTGCTCCAGGGTCAGGTTGCTCAGATCACCGCCGACTTGGCGGCACGCAGTATCCGGTCGGACAACTCGCCGTCGCCCAGGGCGCGGGCCACGGCGAGGCCGCCAACCATCAGGGCGAAATCGGCGAGCGCCTTGTCGATGTCCTCGGGACGATCGACCATTTGCGCGGTCATCAACTCGATGTGTTCGGCCAGCACGTCACGGAAGGCGTCGGGCAGGCGCTGCATCTCGCTCAGCGCATTGGGAATCGGGCAGGCCTGCACCTCGGTATCGCGGTGCTTGCGCGACAGGTAGAAGGCCGCGACCAAGGCCCGGCGCTCGGTACCGTCAAGGGCTGGATCGAGCTGGGCGAGCAAGGCACGGCGTTCGGCCAGCAACTGGCTGAAGGCTTCGAGCATGAGCTCGTCCTTGCTGTCGAAGTGGGCATAGAAGCCGCCGACCGTCAGCCCCGCGGCGCCCATGACCTGGCTGACGCTCGGATCGGCCGGGCCCTGTTGGACCAGTGCGCTGCGCGCCGCATCGAGGATGCGCTGGCGGGTCTTGCTCTTCTTGTCGCTCATGACTCACCTCTAAATATTATGACCGACATATTATGCTCATAATATTTTCTGGCAAGCGGAATCTGCGGCCATTGATCGGCACAGCTGGATATTTTGGAAGGCAGAAAAAACAAAAGGCCCATTCAATAAGCGAATGAGCCTTATAAGTCCTGCAAAACGCAGGTAAAAAATTGGCGTCCCCTAGGGGACTCGAACCCCTGTTACCGCCGTGAAAGGGCGGTGTCCTAGGCCACTAGACGAAGGGGACTTTAACCTTCGTGCCGACCCGCTGTTGCGAATCGTGGCGAATTGGTGGAGCTAAGCGGGATCGAACCGCTGACCTCCTGCATGCCATGCAGGCGCTCTCCCAGCTGAGCTATAGCCCCGAGTAAAACAAAAGACTCACCGATCTGGATGATGAGCCTTTCAACTCCCGCAAAACGCGGGTAAAAGTGGCGTCCCCTAGGGGACTCGAACCCCTGTTACCGCCGTGAAAGGGCGGTGTCCTAGGCCACTAGACGAAGGGGACGTAACCTTCGTGCCGACCCGCTTTCGCGAATCGCGGCAAAATTGGTGGAGCTAAGCGGGATCGAACCGCTGACCTCCTGCATGCCATGCAGGCGCTCTCCCAGCTGAGCTATAGCCCCGGATTTCTAGCCTCTCGGCCCAGCGACATCATGCAACATCGCTTGTGCAAAACTGGCGTCCCCTAGGGGACTCGAACCCCTGTTACCGCCGTGAAAGGGCGGTGTCCTAGGCCACTAGACGAAGGGGACGAACCTTCTTACCTTCAAGACCCGTTCGCTGGAACCGGTCTTGCCTGACAGCCTTGGCCATCAAGCGGAATTTGGTGGAGCTAAGCGGGATCGAACCGCTGACCTCCTGCATGCCATGCAGGCGCTCTCCCAGCTGAGCTATAGCCCCACAATGTCGCTTTGAACCGAAGCGCTGGCTGGGTGCCTGGCGTTTCGTTTTCGTTCATCGCTGTGGACGGGGCGCATATTAAGATCGGATTGCAAGGCTGTCAAACGAATTTTCGAAAATATTCAAAAGTTTTTTCACAGATAACAATCACTTACCGCCCTGCCCTGCCCCTCTGCGAGGAGTACGGCCCGTGGGAGCGGGCTTGTCCCGCGATGGCGGTCATGAATCCGACATCGCAATCGCGGGGCAAGCCCGCTCCCACATGGCTGGAAAAGCCTGGATCAGGCGATGTTCGCCAGCAGCTTTTCCCACTCCTTGTTTTCTTTCTTCGACACGCCGCCGAGCAGGTCGATGGCCTGGCGCAGACGGTAGCGGGTCAGGTCGGGGCCGAGGATTTCCATGGCGTCGAGCACCGACACCGAGCTGGCCTGGCCGGTGATGGCGGCGAACATCAGCGGCATGGCGTCGCGCAACTTGAGCTCAAGCGACTCGACCACGGCCTGGATGCAGGCGGTGATGCGGTCCTTTTCCCACTGGCGCAGGCTTTCCAGCTTCCACAGGATCAGCTGCATCACCTGGCGCACCTGGTCGGCCGACAGTTTCTTGCTCTCGAACAGCTTGGCGTCGAGCTTCAGCGCGCCTTCGAAGAAGAAGCCACCCAGCGGGGCGACCTGGCTGAAGGTTTCGACCCGGCCCTGAACGTGCGGGGCGATCTTCATCATGTAGTCGCTGTTGAACGCCCACTTCTGTACGCGCGCGGCAAATTCTTCCACCGGCAGTTCACGCAGCCACTGACCGTTGAGCCACGACAGCTTCTCGATGTCGAAAATCGGCCCGCCCAGGGAGATGCGCGACAGGTCGAAGTGCTCGACCATCTCGGCCAGCGAGAACTTCTCGCGCTCGTCCGGCATCGACCAGCCCATGCGGCCCAGGTAGTTGAGCATGGCTTCGGGCATGAAGCCCATGCGCTCGTAGAAGGTCACCGAGGTCGGGTTCTTGCGCTTGGACAGCTTGCTCTTGTCCGGGTTGCGCAGCAGCGGCATGTAGCACAGCTTGGGCTGCTCCCAGCCGAAGTACTCGTACAGCTTGATCAGCTTGGGCGCCGATGGCAGCCACTCTTCACCACGCAGCACATGGGTGATGCCCATCAAGTGGTCGTCGACCACGTTGGCCAGGAAGTACGTCGGCAGGCCGTCGTTCTTCATCAGCACCTGCATGTCCATGCGATCCCATGGAATCTCGACATCGCCACGCAGCATGTCCGGGACCACGCAGATGCCTTCGCTCGGCACCTTCATGCGGATCACGTGGGGCTCGCCAGCGGCCAGGCGGCGCTGCACTTCCTCGTCGCTCAGCAACAGGGCGCGGCCGTCATAGCGCGGGGTTTCGCCGCGGGCCATCTGCTCGGCACGCATCTGTTCCAGCTCTTCGGCGGTGCAGAAGCAGTAGAAGGCGTGGCCGGCATCGACCAGTTCCTTGGCATATCTGGCGTAGATCTCGCCGCGCTCGCTCTGCCGGTACGGGCCGTGCGGGCCGCCGACGTCCGGGCCTTCGTTCCATTCGATGCCGAGCCAGCGCAGTGCGTCGAAGATCTGCTGCTCCGACTCGCGGGTGGAGCGCAACTGGTCGGTGTCTTCGATACGCAGGATGAACTCACCGCCATGCTGCTTGGCGAAGCAGTAGTTGAACAGGGCGATGTAGGCGGTGCCGACATGGGGGTCGCCGGTGGGCGATGGCGCAATACGCGTGCGAACGGTGGTCATTGAGAGTCTCGAACGAAGAGAAACAAAGGCGCGATGTTAGCAGGGAGCGGGCATCGGGCTCCAGCAATGGCGCTATCGTCACTTGTGACCTTGCCACCGGCCACTGTTAAATTTGCTTACACTTTTGCAACGAATGCCCCCATGCCTAGCCCACTCAAACGTCGCTTGCTGATCTTCATCACCCTGGTGCTGCTGGTCGGCCTCGCCTTCCTGGCCCACTGGTACTTCAAGGGACGCTTCTACGAAAGCACCGACAACGCCTATGTGCAGGGCGAGATCACGCGTATCTCTAGCCAGCTGGGGGCGCGTATCGACGAGGTGCGGGTCGAGGACAACCAGCACGTGAGCAAAGGCGACGTGCTGGTGCGCCTGGAGGCCGCCGACTTCGAGCTGGCCGTCGAACGTGCCCGCGCCGCCCTGGCCAGCCGGGAAGCCGAACTCGCCCAGGCGCGCAGCCGCTTGACCCAGCAAGGCAGCCTGATCGCGGCGGGCCAGGCCCAGGTTGCCGCCAACCAGGCCACCCTCGACCGTTCGCAACTTGACCTCAACCGCGCCCACGCCCTGCGCAAACCTGGATTCGTCTCCGAAGAGCGAGTGACAACCCTGTCGGCCGAAAGCCATGTCGCCCGCTCCCAGGTGGACAAGGCCCAGGCCGACCTCAAGGGCCAGCGCCAGCAGGTCGACGCCCTGGCCGCCGAGCTCAAGCGCCTCGACGCGCAGATCGCCAATGCCCGCGCCGACCTGGCCCAGGCCGAGCTGAACCTGACCCGCTGCGAGATCCACGCGCCGATCAGCGGCACCATCGGCCAGCGCAACGCACGCAACGGCCAGGTGGTGCAGGCCGGTGCCTACCTGCTGTCGATCGTCCCCGACGAGGACATCTGGGTACAGGCCAACTTCAAGGAAACCCAGATCGGCAGGATGCACCCCGGCCAACGCGCCGAGCTGGCGTTCGACAGCTACCCCGACACCCCGATCGAAGGCCGGGTCGACAGCCTGTTCGCCGCCTCCGGCGCACAGTTCAGCCTGCTGCCGCCGGACAACGCCACCGGCAACTTCACCAAGGTAGTGCAGCGCCTCCCGGTCAAGCTGACCTTCGCCGCGGACAACCCGCTGCACGGTCGCATCCGCCCAGGCATGTCGGTTACCGTCACCGTCGACCTGCGTGGCGAAGACGACGACCAGCATGGCCGGTGACGCGCTGCTGCGCCCCACCGCCGAGCCGACCCGCCGCGACTGGATCGCCGTGATGAGCGTGATGCTCGGCGCGTTCATGGCGGTGCTGGACATCCAGATCACCAATTCCTCGCTCAAGGACATCCAGGGCGCGCTGTCGGCGACCCTGGAGGAAGGCTCGTGGATCTCCACCTCCTACCTGGTGGCCGAGATCATCATGATCCCGTTGACCGCCTGGCTGGTGCAGCTGCTCTCCGCCCGACGCCTGGCGGTGTGGGTGTCGCTGGGTTTCCTGCTGTCGTCGCTGTTGTGCTCAATGGCCTGGAACCTCGAGAGCATGATCGTGTTCCGCGCCCTGCAGGGTTTCACCGGCGGCGCGCTGATCCCGCTGGCCTTCACCCTGACACTCATCAAGCTACCCGAGCACCACCGCGCCAAGGGCATGGCCATGTTCGCCATGACCGCCACCTTCGCCCCGTCCATCGGCCCGGCCCTGGGCGGCTGGCTGACCGAGAACTGGGGCTGGGAATACATCTTCTACATCAACATCCCGCCGGGGCTGCTGATGATCGCCGGGCTGCTCTACGGTCTGGAGAAGAAGGAAGCGCACTGGGAACTGCTCAAGAGCACCGACTACGCCGGCATCGTCACCCTCGGCCTGGGCCTGGGTTGCCTGCAGGTGTTTCTCGAGGAAGGCCATCGCAAGGACTGGCTGGAGTCGAGCCTGATCGTCAGCCTGGGCACCGTCGCCCTGCTCGCCCTGATCCTGTTCGTGATCCTGCAGTTCTCCCGGCCGCACCCGTTGATCAACCTGCGCATCCTCGGCAACCGCAACTTCGGCCTGTCGAGCATCGCCAGCCTGGGCATGGGCGTCGGCCTGTATGGCTCGATCTACCTGCTGCCGCTCTATCTGGCGCAGGTGCAGGGCTACAACGCCCTGCAGATCGGCAAGGTGATCATGTGGATGGGCGTACCGCAGCTGTTCCTGATCCCGCTGGTGCCGCAACTGATGAAGGTGATCCCGCCCAAGGTGCTGTGCGCCCTGGGCTTCTGCCTGTTCGGCGCGGCCAGTTTCGGCTCCGGCGTGCTCAACCCGGATTTTGCCGGCCCGCAGTTCAACCAGATCCAGGTGATCCGCGCCCTCGGCCAGCCGATGATCATGGTGACCATCTCGCTGATCGCCACCGCTTATATCCAGCCGCAGGACGCGGGGTCAGCTTCGAGCCTGTTCAACATCCTGCGCAACCTGGGGGGCGCCATCGGCATCGCCCTGCTGGCGACGCTGCTGGATGCACGGACCAAGGTGTATTTCGACTATTTGCGCGAGGCGGTGGTGCCGAACAATCCGCAGGTCGCCGAACGCCTGGCGCAACTGGCCGAACGCCTGGGCAGCGACAATGCGGCACTGGGCAAGCTGTCGGAGATCACCCACCAGCAGGCCCTGATCATGGCCTACAACGATGCCTTCCACTTCGTCGGCATCGGCCTGGTGGTGAGCATGCTGGCGGTGCTGTTGACGCGCAAGCTGCCGCAGGGATTGAAGGCCGGCGAAGCACATTGAGGGGGCGCTACCCGCCCCATCGCCGGCAAGCCGGCTCCCACACCGACCGCGTCGATTTCAAGGTATTTACCCAAACTTGCGCAAACCCTGTGGGAGCCGGCTTGCCGGCGAATGGGCTGCGAAGCGCCCCTGTCTCCCACAGAGGTAACACCCTGATCCATCAACTGGCCAGCAAGCGTTCGCGCAACTGTCCGATCTCGTCGCGCAATTGCGCCGCCGCCTCGAACTCCAGGTCGCGGGCGAACTGGAACATCTTCTCTTCCAGCTGCTTGATGCGCTTGGTGATCTGCGCCGGGGTCTGCAGCTCGACCTCGTAGCGCCCGGCCTCCTCCGCCGCCTTGGCCATGCCCTTGCGCTTCTTGCTGCGGGCTCCAGGCACGCTGGCACCTTCGAGGATGTCGGTGATGTCCTTGACCACGCCCTTGGGCACGATGCCGTTGGCCTGGTTGAAGGCGACCTGCTTCTCGCGGCGCCGCTCGGTCTCGTCGATGGCGCGCTGCATGGAGCCGGTGATGTTGTCGGCGTAGAGAATCGCCCTGCCGTTGAGGTTACGCGCGGCGCGGCCGATGGTCTGGATCAGCGAACGCTCCGAGCGCAGGAAGCCTTCCTTGTCGGCGTCGAGGATCGCCACCAGCGACACCTCGGGCATGTCCAGGCCCTCGCGCAGCAGGTTGATCCCCACCAGCACGTCGAAGGTACCCAGGCGCAGGTCGCGGATGATCTCCACGCGCTCGACGGTGTCGATGTCCGAGTGCAGGTAGCGCACCCGCACATCGTGGTCGGCCAGGTAGTCGGTGAGGTCCTCGGCCATGCGCTTGGTCAGCGTGGTGGCCAGCACCCGCTCGCCCAGGGCGACGCGCTTGCCGATCTCCGAGAGCAGGTCGTCGACCTGGGTCAGCGCCGGGCGCAC
Organism: Pseudomonas sp. CCOS 191; assembly: GCF_001007005.1. Lineage (NCBI taxonomy): Bacteria > Pseudomonadati > Pseudomonadota > Gammaproteobacteria > Pseudomonadales > Pseudomonadaceae > Pseudomonas > Pseudomonas sp. CCOS 191. The sequence continues at coordinate 1,735,709 of NZ_LN847264.1, read as the reverse complement.
CTCGACCTGCGGATCGACCAGGCCGGTCGGCCGCACCACCTGCTCCACCACCCGCCCGGCGTGCTCGGCCTCGTAGGGGCCGGGGGTAGCCGAGACGAAGATGGTCTGCGGGCTGACCGCCTCCCATTCATCGAAGCGCATGGGCCGGTTGTCCAGTGCCGACGGCAGGCGGAAGCCGTACTCCACCAGGGTTTCCTTGCGCGAACGGTCGCCCTTGTACATGGCGCCGACCTGCGGAACGCTGACGTGGGATTCGTCGATCACCAGCAGCGCGTCATCCGGCAGGTAGTCGTAGAGCGTGGGCGGCGGCGCGCCGGCCGGGCGGCCGGAGAGGTAGCGCGAGTAGTTCTCGATGCCGTTGCAGTAGCCCAGTTCGAGGATCATCTCCAGGTCGAAACGGGTGCGCTGCTCCAGGCGCTGCGCCTCGACCAGCTTGTTGCTCGCGTGCAGGTACTCGAGGCGCTGCTTGAGCTCTTCCTTGATGCCGTCCACTGCCTCAACCAGGGTTTCCCGTGGGGTTACGTAGTGACTCTTGGGGTAGAAAGTGAAACGCGGCAGCTTGCGGATGACCTCGCCGGTCAGCGGGTCGAAGGCAGCGATGTTCTCCACTTCGTCGTCGAACAGCTCGATGCGGATAGCCTCGAGGTCCGATTCGGCCGGGAAGATATCGATCACGTCGCCGCGCACGCGGAAGGTGGCGCGGGCGAAATCCATCTCGTTGCGGGTGTATTGCAGGTCGGCCAGGCGGCGCAGCAGGGCACGCTGGTCGAGCTTGTCGCCACGGTCGACGTGCAGGACCATCTTCAGGTACGTCTCGGGGCTGCCCAGGCCGTAGATGCACGACACGGTGGTGACGATGATCGCGTCGCGCCGCTCCAGCAGCGCCTTGGTCGCCGACAGGCGCATCTGTTCGATATGGTCGTTGATCGAGGCGTCCTTCTCGATGAAGGTGTCCGACGACGGCACATAGGCTTCCGGCTGGTAGTAATCGTAATAGGAAACGAAGTATTCGACGGCGTTGTTCGGGAAGAATGCCTTGAACTCGCCGTACAGCTGCGCGGCCAGGGTCTTGTTCGGCGCCAGCACCATGGTCGGGCGCTGCACCTGCTGGATGACGTTGGCGATACTGAAGGTCTTGCCCGAGCCGGTCACCCCGAGCAGGGTCTGGTGCGAAAGGCCGGCGTCGATGCCCTCGACCATCTGGCGGATGGCCTCGGGCTGATCGCCGGCCGGCTGGAAGCGGGTGACGAGCTGGAACTCGGACATGACGGACCTCGTGGATGTCGCGGCAACTGTAAATTTAGCCAGTAGTCTATACCCAAATGCGCCCACGGGGCGCCAGATTCAAGAGCGACCCTCGCCCCTTCAAGGCAATGGACCGGGCAATTCGACCAATGGTCGAAAAATATTTGCGCAAACAGCCGGAAAAGCTGCGCCAGACTGTCGCAGTGACCGGTGGGTATCACTATACTGACTCCCCGTTTGCGCACCGCTTCAGTGCCTTCGGCTGGAGCGTGGCGACCCTATCACTCTCCTATTCAGAGCCAAGGTAACAATGAGCCTGTTTTCCGCTGTCGAGCTGGCACCCCGCGACCCTATCCTGGGCCTCAACGAAGCATTCAACGCCGACCCACGCACCGACAAGGTGAACCTGGGCGTGGGCGTCTACTGCAATGAGGAAGGCCGCATCCCGCTGCTGCGCGCGGTTATCGAGGCCGAGACCGCCCGTGCCGCCCAGCACGCCTCCCGCGGCTACCTGCCGATCGACGGCATCGCCCAGTACGACCAGGCCGTGCAGAAGCTGATCTTCGGCGCCGAATCTTCGTTGCTGGCCGCCGGCCGCGTGGTCACCGTGCAGGCCGTCGGCGGTACCGGCGCGCTGAAGATCGGCGCTGACTTCCTCAAGCGCCTGCAGCCGGGTGCCGTGGTCGCCATCAGCGACCCGAGCTGGGAAAACCACCGCGCCCTGTTCGAGAGCGCCGGTTTCCCGGTACAGACCTACCGCTACTACGATGCCGCCAGCCAGGACGTCAACCGCGCCGGCATGCTCGAAGACCTCAACAGCCTGCCATCGGGCTCGGTCATCGTGCTGCACGCCTGCTGCCACAACCCGACCGGCGTCGACCTGTCGCTGGACGACTGGAAGAACGTGCTGGAAGTGGTCAAGGCCAAAGGCCACATCCCGTTCCTCGACATGGCCTACCAAGGCTTCGGTGCCGGCATCGACGAAGACGCCTTCGCCGTGCGCCTGTTCGCCGAATCGGGCCTGGAGTTCTTCGTCTCCAGCTCGTTCTCCAAGTCGTTCTCGCTGTACGGCGAGCGTGTCGGCGCGCTGTCGATCGTCACCGCCTCGAAGGACGAGAGCACCCGCGTGCTGTCGCAGGTCAAGCGGGTTATCCGCACCACCTACTCCAACCCGCCGACCCACGGCGCCAGCATCGTGGCCGCGGTGCTCAACAGCCCCGAGCTGCGCCAGATGTGGGAAACCGAGCTGGCCGAGATGCGCGAGCGTATCCACGGCATGCGCAAGCAGATGGTCGAGCTGCTGGCCGAGTACGGCGCCAAGCGTGACTTCAGCTTTGTCGGCCGCCAGTGCGGCATGTTCTCCTACTCGGGCCTGACCGTTGAGCAAGTGGCACGCCTGAAGAACGAGTTCGGCATCTACGCGCTGGACACTGGCCGCATCGCGGTCGCCGCGCTGAACCAGAGCAACATCCACGTGGTCACCAAGGCCATCGTAGAAGTGCTGTAACTGCTTGATTGTCTAGGGGAAGCTTGACTTCCCCGAGACACGCAGTAAGATACGCGCAGATTCCGCGATAGCTCAGTCGGTAGAGCAAATGACTGTTAATCATTGGGTCCCTGGTTCGAGTCCAGGTCGCGGAGCCAAACACTGAAAACCTCCAGATGCGCAAGCACTGGAGGTTTTTTATTGCCTGCGATTCAGCGCTTGGGCAACGGCTCGGTCACCGGTTTGCCCTCCTCCACCAGGCTCCATACAAGCAGCTTGGCTGGCGCGCTTTTACTGGCATTGCGTGAGACGCTGTGCACGGTCCCCGGGGCCTCGTACCAGAATTCGCCGGCCTTGTAGGTCTTCTCCGGTTCGTCATTGAGCTTGGATGTCACCGCGCCTTCCAGCACATAGGCCATGACCGCACCCGGATGCCAGTGGCCGGGCGATGCCTCGCCAGGGGCATAGCTCACCGTGAGCATCACGGCTTTGTTGCCGGGGGAATTGGTGGGGAGCTGCTCCTGGAGGATCCTGACCTGATCGGGCTTTTCGCCATGGGCCCAGGCCAGCGACAGTGGAGCGAGCAGGCCGAGCGCAAGCAGGGCCGCGGGGAAATGGACAGATCGCATGGGGCTTCTCCTGTAGGGATCTGCCTGCAGGTTAAGCCCGGACTCACCAGGGGCAAACGGCCAATTCGCGGAAAAAGCGGGAGGCCGATTGGCCGCCCGCCAGCGGCACTCAAATAAAAATCACACCCCGCAGATACAGCGCCCCCCGCCCACTGATGATCACTCGCCCATTGCCCGGCACATCACACTGCAACTGCCCCTTGCGCGCCCCACCCTGCTCACAGCGCAAGCTGTTTTTGCCCAGCCGCTCAGCCCAATAAGGCGCCAGGGAAGTGTGGGCCGACCCGGTCACCGGATCTTCATTGACCCCCACCCTGGGCCCGAACCATCGCGTGACGAAATCGAACCCCCGCCCCGCCGCCGTCACTGCAATCCCCCGCACATCGAATGACGACAACGCCACGAAATCCGGCTTGAGCCCTTCGATCAGCGAAGCATCGTCGATCACCAACACATAATCGTCCGTCCGGTACAACGCCCGGGCCTCGCTCAATCCCAACGCCTCGAGCAACCCCTGCGCGATCTCGACGGCAACCGGCTGCTTGGCCGGGAAATCCATCGCCAGCAGACCATCGGCATTGCGGCTCACCCGCAGCTCCCCGCTGCGGGTATTGAAGCGCAGCACCTCGGCCTGCTCACCCAGTTGCTCGAACAGCACCCAGGCCGCGGCCAATGTCGCATGCCCGCACAGGTCGACTTCCACCGCCGGGGTGAACCAGCGCAGGTCGAACGCTTCGCCATTTCGCACGAAGTAAGCCGTTTCGGACAGGTTGTTCTCTTCGGCGATGCGCTGCAGAACGTCGTCGGCCAGCCACTGCTGCAGGGGAATCACTGCCGCAGGGTTGCCGCCGAAAGGCGTGGACGAAAAGGCATCGACCTGGAAGATCTCTAGTTGCATGCAAAGGCTCCTCAAGCCCGGCACAGCGCCGGGCGGACTCGAAAAGGATTCAACCGCGAACCGGGGTCAGCACCGGCTCGCCGGCAAAGAACGCCTGCAGGTTGCGCAGCACCAGGGTCACGGTGTCGCGCGCCGCTTCCGGCGACTGCCCGGCCACATGCGGGGTCAGCACCGTGTTGCCCAGCGCCTTCAGCGCAGCGGGCACTGCCGGTTCATCATCGAACACATCCAGCGCGGCCCCCGCGATCACGCCCTGCTCCAACGCCGCGACCAATGCCGGGGTGTCCACGACGCTGGCGCGGGCGATATTCACCAGGTAGCCCTCGGCGCCCAGGGCCGCCAGCACCGGAGCATCGACCAGATGCCGGGTAGCAGCGCCGCCGGGCGTGGCGACCACCAGGATGTCCACGGCATCGGCCAGGTGCAACGGGCTGTCGTACCAGGTGTACGGTTGGTCCCGGCGGGGTGTGCGGCTGTGGTAGCTGACATTCATGTCGAAGCCCTGGCTCGCACGGCGGGCGATGGCCTGGCCGACCGCGCCCAGGCCGATGATGCCCAGGCGCTTGCCACTGACCGAGGGGCTGATCACCCGGTTCCATTCGCCGCGCCGGGTACTGGCATCGGCACGCGGGATATCGCGCAACAGCGCCAGCAGCAGCGCCATGGCGTGGTCGGCGACGGCACCGGCATTTGCCCCAGCGCCATTGGTAACGGTAATACCGCGCGCTGCGGCGGCCTCGAGGTCGACCTGCTCGTAGCCGGCGCCGATCACGCAGATGATCTGAAGTTGGCTCAAAGTGGCAATTTCGTCGGCCGTGAGGCCGAGCGGACCGCGGGTGAGCACGGCGTCGATCTCGCCGGCATGGCGGGCGATGGCGTTGGCGCGCATCTGCGGCGACGGTGCGCGAATCAGCCGGTAGCCGGCCTGTTCCAATAGCGGCAGGTAGTCATCGACGGTTTCCACCAGCACCAGGACTGTCTTGCTCATGCCACCCTCCGGTTGTATGCGAAGGGGGATTATGCCAGCCCGCCAGACAATCGCTACTGCCCGAACGCCCTGCCCAGACCGCCCGGCACGCCACTGCTGTCGGTTTCCTGCCAAGGCCCGCTGGGGCTGAGCGACCAGCTCCAGCCATTGTTCCAGCGATAATAGGTGCGCTGACGGTAGAAGGTGTTGGGTTGCTTCTCCAGCACATAGACCCCCAGCTTCGGATCCCAATGGCTGGCGCCACCGGGCGGCGGCGCGAAGCTGGCAGAAGTGCGTGGCATGGGCTTGGGAATCGCCGCCGGCTTGCTCGGCTGGGTACCGGGCTGGCCACCCGGCAGTGGCTTGACCACCGGCCCCTGGTGCGGCGGCGGCGTGGTCTCGATCGGCGGCAGCGGTTCACGCTCGCCCGGCTGGTGCACCGTACACGCGGAAAGACCCAGGGCCAGGGTGATCAGGGTCAGGCGGACGGTGCTGTTCATGACGGTTGCTCTCTTACGAATCGGGGCTGTCGATGGTCAGGTGCTGGGTGGCCTGGGTGGTGGTGGCCAGTGGCGCACTCTGGCCCTTCCACTCGCCGCGGGTCGGCACGCCTGCGCGTGAGACTCGGGCAACCAGTTGGACTTCGGTGAAGTCCGACAGTTTCATCTGCGGCATCATCGCGTCGGCATCCGACAGCTCCACTTCGATCGGCAACTGCGCCACCGTCACCCGCTTGGCCGCCAGCGGCATGGGCGGGCCATTGCTGGCGCGGGCGAAGATGAACACGGTGTCATCCGGGCGCACCTTGTCCTTGAGCGCCGCGCCCAGCTCGACCCGCACTTTCAGGCGCGCGGCCTCGGCGACCTTGCCGCCGCCGGCCTTGAGCTTGTCGGCGGCACGATCGATACCACCCTGCAGCGCGGCACGGGAGGCATCGCCCTCCGGCAGTTGCGCCAACAGGCGCTGCCAGAAGTCGATGGCTTCCTGGAAGCGTTCGCCCTCGAATGCAGCGATGCCACGCAGGCCAAGGCTGGTGACTTCCCGTGGGTCCGCTTTCAGCGCTTCATCGGTGAGCGCTTGCAGTTGCGCCGACCATTGTTTGTCGGCGGCGAAGTACAGCGCCTGGGCCCATTGCCCGAGCAGCTCGGGTTGGCGCCCGGCAAGGGTCACGGCACGCTCGAAGGCCTTGGCCGCATCGGCCGGCCGCTGCTCGGCCATGTATGCCCGGCCAAGGAAGTACAGGCCCTCGGCCGAATCCGGTTGGGCCTGCACCGCGCGCTCCAGGCGTGTGGTCATTTCGCTCATCGACTGCGGCGCGCTGGCGAACTCCTGGGTCAACTCGACCTTGTCGGCTGCGCCGAAGTGCAGGTAGAGCCCCAGGGCCATCACCGGCACCAGCACCGCCGCCAGCAGCGGGATGGCCTTGCCCAGGCGGCCCTGGCGCACGGCATCGTCGCGTTCGGTGTCGGCCAGCAGCTCGCGGGCGGCTTCGTCACGACCCGTGGCCAATTGCCGGTCGTCGAGCACCCCGGCCGCCTGCTGGGCGGACAGTTCGGCGACGCGCTCCTCGTAGAGCGCCACATTGAGGGCGGTACGGTCTTGTTCGGCCTGCTGACGGCGGTGGCCACGCAGGATCGGCAGCAGCAGGAAAGCCAGGGCGGCGAGCAGCAGCAGGCCCGCGCTAAGCCAGAATTCAGTCATGGGTACGTTCTTTATCCAGCAGTTTGGCCAGACGCTCGCGTTCGTCGGCGGACAGTTCGGTGTTGCCGGCCACAGCCTGCCCGCGGCGACGGCGGACGATCACCGCCAACACCACGAAACCACCGGCCAGGAGAATCCCCGGGCCGAACCAGAGCAGCCAGGTGCGCCCGCTGAGCGCCGGTTTGTAGCGCACGAAGTCGCCGTAGCGATCGACCATGAAATCGACGATCTGCTGGTTGTTCTTGCCTTCACCCAGCATGCGGAAGATCTCGCGGCGCAGGTCGGCGGCGATCGGTGCGTTGGAATCAGCGATGTCCTGGTTCTGGCACTTGGGGCAGCGCAGTTCCTTGGTCAGTTGCTGGTAGCGCTCGCGCTCGGCGTCGTCGCGGAACTGGTAGGTGTCGATGGCGGCCTTGGCCACCCCGGCCAGGCTCAGGCCAAGCACGGCAGCGGTAAGCCAGCGCTTCATGGCCTGGCCTCGTCGACCAGGCCCTGGTACAGCGGCGCCAGCTGCTCGCGCCACACCGTGGCATCGACCACACCGACATGCTTGTAGCGGATGATGCCCTTGGCGTCGATCAGGAAGGTTTCCGGCGCGCCATACACGCCCAGGTCCAGGCCCAGTGTGCCTTGCTGGTCGGCGATGTTCAGCTGGTAAGGGTTGTGGAACTCGGCCAGCCACTTCAGCGCGGCGGCATTGTCGTCCTTGTAGTTGACCCCGTGGATCACCACGCCCTGCTCGGCCAGCTGGTTCAGGTAGGGGTGCTCGACCTTGCAGGACGGGCACCAGGTGCCCCACACGTTGACCAGCGCCGGGCGCCCGAGCAGGTCGGCCTGGGTCAGGGTGCGGTCATCCTGCACCGACGCCAGGGAGAACGCCGGGAATGGCTTGCCGATCATCGCCGAAGGCAGTTCGTCGGGCTTGAGGAACAACCCCTTGTAGAGAAAGACCGCCACCAGCAGGAACACCGCCAGTGGCACCACCATGATCCAGCGCTTCATGCAGTTGCTCCAGACACGCCCAGGGCCTCACGCACCCGGGTCTTGACCTTGACGCGGTAGCGCCGGTCGAGGGCCGCCAGCAAGCCGCCCAGGCCAGTCAGCAGACCGCCCAGCCAGATCCAGCGGACATAGGGTTTGATATGCACCCGCACCGCCCAGGCGCCGTTTTCCAGCGGCTCGCCCAAGGCGACATACAGGTCGCGGGTGAAACCGGCATCGATGCCGGCCTCGGTCATCATCGACTGCTGCACGGTGTACAGGCGTTTTTCCGGGTGCAGCACGGACACTTCGCGGCCATCGCGCGAGACGCGGATAGTGCCCTTGTCAGAGATGAAGTTCGGGCCTTCGAAGTGTTTGGCCCCCTCGAACAGGAAGTGGTAACCGCCCAGCTCGACAGTCTCGCCCGGCGCCATGCGCAGGTCGCGCTCGGCGCTGTTGTTGCTCGACAGCACCACGCCCAGGGCGCAGACCACCAACCCCAGGTGCGCCAGGTGCATGCCCCAATAGCTGCGGTTAAGCCCAGCCAGGCCTTTGACCAGGCCCTTGTGACGGGTCTTGTCGAGGATGTCGCGCACGCCAGCGAGCACCACCCAGGCGGCCAGGGCGAACACACTGAGGGCCGGCCAGTCGAAATCATCGACGATCAGCCCGGCGACCGGCGCCAGCACCGCGCTGCCGATCAGCACCGGGGTCAGCATGCCGGCCAGCCACCTGCCGGGGGTGTCCTTCCAGCGCACCACCACACCGATACCCAGCACCACCATCAGCAGCGCCATCAGCGGCAGGAACAAGGCGTCGAAGTACGGCGGGCCGACCGACAGCTTGGCCCCGGTCAGGGCATCGAGCACCAGCGGGTACAGCGTGCCGAGCAGGATCATCGACGCCGCCACCACCAGCACCAGGTTGTTGGCCAGCAGCAGCGTTTCACGGGACCACAGGGCAAAGCCCACCTGGCTCTTGACCACCGGGGCGCGCAGGGCGAACAGGGTCAGCGAGCCGCCGACCACGAACAGCAGGAAGAACAGGATGAAGATGCCGCGCGAAGGATCGGCGGCGAACGCGTGCACCGAGGTCAGTACACCGGAACGCACCAGGAATGTACCCAGCAGACTCAGGGAGAACGCGGCGATCGCCAGCAGCACGGTCCAGCTCTTGAACACCCCGCGCTTTTCGGTGACCGCCAGCGAGTGGATCAGCGCCGTGCCCACCAGCCAGGGCATGAACGAGGCGTTTTCGACCGGGTCCCAGAACCACCAGCCGCCCCAGCCCAGTTCGTAGTAGGCCCACCACGAGCCGAGGGTGATGCCGACGCCTAGGAAGGCCCAGGCGACGATGGTCCAGGGCCGCGACCAGCGCGCCCAGGCCGCGTCCAGGCGCCCGCCGAGCAAGGCGGCGATGGCGAAGGCGAACGCCACCGAGAAGCCCACGTAGCCCATGTACAGCATCGGCGGGTGGACGATCAGGCCGAAGTCCTGCAGCAGCGGGTTGAGGTCGCGACCGTCGCCCGGCACCTGCGGCAGCAGGCGCTGGAACGGGTTGGAAGTGATGATCAGGAAGCTCAGGAAGCCCACGCTGATCATGCCCATGACCGCCAGCACCCGGGCCAGCATCACCTGGGGCAACTGGCGCGAGAAGATCGACACGGCGAAGGTCCAGCCGCCGAGGATCAACGCCCACAGCAGCAGCGAGCCTTCGTGGGCGCCCCAAACGGCACTGAACTTGTAGTACCAGGGCAAGGCGCTGTTGGAGTTGCTGGCCACATAGGCGACCGAGAAGTTGTCGGTCATGAAGGCGTGGGTGAGGCAGGCAAAGGCGAAGGCCAGGAAGGCGAACTGCCCCCAGGCCGCCGGCCGCGCCAGGCCCATCCACAGGCTGTCGCCGCGCCAGGCGCCGAGCAGCGGCACGCTGGCCTGCACGGCGGCGAAGCAGATGGCCAGGATCATCGCCAATTGACCCAGTTCGGGGATCACCAGGGCCGCGTTCATGGCTTGGCCCCCGCATCGCTGGCGGCCTGGCCGCTTTCCTTCAGGGCCTTGGTGACTTCCGGCGGCATGTATTTCTCGTCGTGCTTGGCCAGTACCTCATCGGCCACCACCACGCCGTCGGCATTGAGCTTGCCGAGGGCGACGATGCCCTGCCCTTCGCGGAACAGGTCGGGGAGGATGCCGCGGTAGGTGATCGGCACCGACTTGCTGTAGTCGGTGACCACGAAGCGCACGTCGAGCGAGTCGGCCGAGCGCTGCACCGAGCCTTTCTCGACCATGCCACCAGCGCGGATGCGGGTGTCCAGGGGCGCCTCGCCGTTGGCGATCTGCGTCGGGGTGTAGAACAGATTGATGTTCTGCTGCAGCGCGCTCAGGGCAAAGCCCACGGCGACGCCGACACCGGCCAGCAGGCCGAGGATGATGAACAGGCGTTTCTTGCGCTGCGGATTCACGGTTTGTTCTCCCGGCGCAGACGACGCGCCTCTTCTTGCAGGTAGCGACGGCGGGCCAGCAGGGGCGCGGCGACATTCAGCGCCAGCACTGCCAGGCAGATGCCGTAGGCCGACCAGACGTACAGGCCATGGTGGCCCATGGCGAGGAAATCACTGAAGGAGGCAAAGCTCATCGTGCCGCCTCCCGGCCAAGCTGGCTCAATACCTCATCCTTGACCCAACTGGCCCGCGCTTCGCGCTTGAGCACTTCCAGACGCATGCGCAGCAGCAGCACAGCGCCGAAGAAACAATAGAAGCCCAACGCGGTGATCAGCAGCGGCGCCCACATTTCCACCGGCATTGCCGGCTTTTCGGTGAGGGTGAAGGTGGCGCCCTGGTGCAGGGTGTTCCACCACTCCACCGAGTACTTGATGATCGGGATGTTGATCACGCCAACGATCGCCAGTACCGCGCAGGCCTTGGCCGCGCTGTCACGGTTGCTGATGGCCTGGCCCAGGGCAATGATGCCGAAGTACAGGAACAGCAGGATAAGCATGGACGTCAGGCGCGCATCCCAGACCCACCAACTGCCCCAGGTGGGCTTGCCCCAGATCGCCCCGGTGACCAGCGCCACCGCGGTCATCCAGGCACCGATGGGCGCCGCGCACTGCAGCGCGACATCGGCCAGTTTCATCTTCCACACCAGCCCCACCACGCCTGCCACGGCGAGCATCACGTAACACGACTGCGCCAGCATGGCGGTCGGCACATGGATATAGATGATGCGGAAGCTGTTGCCCTGCTGGTAGTCCTGGGGGGCGAAGGCCAGGCCCCAGGTGATGCCGACCAGCAACAGCACGATGGCGCAAACGGTCAGCCAAGGCAGCATGCGGCCGCTGATGGCATAGAACCATTTGGGAGAGCCCAGCTTGTGGAACCACGTCCAGCTTATTTTCATCAGGGTACATCCAGGGTGTTGGCCGGGCTGCAATGCCCGGCACTCGTTATTCGCCGACGCTGATCTTCAGCCCGGCCGCGATCGCAAAGGGTGCCAGTGTCACCGCCAGCGCCGTCAGGCTGGCGAGCCAGAGCAGATGGCCAGTGGCGGGCATATTCTGCAACGCCGCCTGCAACGCACCACTGCCCAGGATCAATACAGGGATATACAACGGCAGAATCAGCAACGCCAGCAGCAGGCCGCCGCGCTTGAGACCGACCGTCAGCGCCGCCCCCACCGCGCCCAGCAGGCTCAGCACCGGCGTACCCAGCAGCAAGGAAGCGAGCAGCACCGGCAGGCAACTGGGCGGCAGGCCCAGCATCAGCGCCAGCAATGGTGCCAACAATACCAGCGCCAACCCGGAAAAGATCCAGTGCGCCAGTACCTTGGCCAGCACCAGCATGGCCAGCGGATGCGGCGAAAGCACCCACTGCTCGAGCGAGCCGTCCTCGAAATCACTGCGGAACAACCCGTCCAGCGACAACAATACCGCCAGCAAGGCCGCGACCCAGACCAGCCCCGGCGACAAGGTTTGCAACAATTGCGTCTCTGGCCCCACCGCCAGCGGGAACAGAGCGACGACGATGGCGAAGAACACCAGCGGGTTGGCCAGCTCCGCCGGGCGGCGGAACAACAGCCGCGCCTCGCGGCGCAACAGCAGAAGGAATACGCTCATGCCGCCCATTGCCCCAGGTTCAGCTCGCGATAGCCGGATGGCTTGCGTTCGAGCGTATGGTGGGTGGTCAGCACCACGGTACCACCCTGCTCGCAGTGCGCTGCAAGGTGCGCTTCCAGTTGCGCCACGCCCTGCTTGTCGAGGGCGGTGAAAGGCTCGTCGAGGATCCACAGCGGCGGGCTGTCCAGGTACAGCCGGGCCAGGGCCACGCGGCGCTGCTGGCCGGCAGACAAGGTATGACAGGGCACGTCCTCAAAACCACGCAGGCCGACGGCCTCCAGCGCCTTCCAGATCGCCTCGCGGTTGGCCGGGCGGTGCAACGCGCAGAGCCAGGCAAGGTTCTCTTCGGCGCTGAGCAGGTCCTTGATGCCGGCGGCATGGCCGATCCACAGCAGGATGCTGGCCAGGGCATGGCGTTGTTCGGCCAACGGCTCGCCTCCCAGCAGGATATGCCCGGCAGTGGGCTGCATGAGCCCGGCCAGCAGGCGCAGCAGGCTGGTCTTGCCGCTGCCATTGGGGCCGGCGATCTGCAGCATGTCGCCGGGGTGCAGCTCGAAGTGCAGGTGCTCGAACAGCAGCCGCCAGTCGCGCTCGCAGGCCAGGCCCGCGGCTTGGAGGTGAAGGGTCACGGTATCGCCTTATGCAGTCTGTGTCTCAAGTCGCATCAACCCTTGCCGTTATACTGGCAATGGCGAGCGAGCGGCATTATTGCACGCGTCACCGCGCTGCCAAGAGGGCTGGTTCGACAGGTTGTATACAATCATGACTGAAATCAATAGTCTCAGCACACAAACCGCGGTAAGCGCCCAGGCGACACGGGTTGCGATGACCGGCGAGATGCTGCGCCTGCTGCAGGCCCAGCCCGGCCTGCTGCCGCCTGGAGAAACCGCCAAGGCCGAGGTCATCACCCTGCGCCAGGTCGGCCAGGAATTCCAGATGCTGCTGCGGCTTGCCCAGGCCAACGGCAACCAGACACAAGTACTGACCACTGCAACCCAGCCCATGCCACCCGGCAGCCAGATCCTGGTCAGCCAGCCCGAGGCCAACCGCCTGGCGGTAATGGTGCAACAGGCCACTGCCGGCAACATCGCCACCCTGACCCAGCTCGACACACGGGAGATGCCGGTCGGCACCTTGCTCCAGGCCAAGGTTCTGACCAGCCAGGCCTTGTCGCAGGGCCCTGGCCTGCCCGCGACCTTCCGCTCGCTGGTGAGCCTGCTCAACAGCAGTCAGGCAGGTGCCACCCTGGCCATTGACAGCCCTCGACAGCTCCCCGTGGGCAGCCTGCTAAGCGCGCTGGTGCAGGGGGAGCAGGCGCTGCGTTTCGTGCCCCTGAGTGGCCGACAGGACCAGTTGGCCGTTACCCAGCACCTGTCGACCCAGCAGGGTCTCCAGGCTTCGCTGCCGGGCGTGCTCGCCAGCCTGCAACGAATCGCCAGCAGTCCCGATGCGCCCCCCGAGTTGCGTGCCAGCGCCGAGCGCCTGCTCGCCAGCCTGCCGGATGCCCGACAGATGGGGGACGCCAAAGGCCTGGCGCAGGCGCTCAACAACAGCGGAACGTTCTTCGAGTCCAAGCTGCTCGGCGGGCAGGCGAGCAGTATCGCGCCCGATCTCAAGGCACAACTGGTCAAGCTGGTGGCCCAGGCACTGCCCGGTACCACCGGACACCCGCCGCTGGCCACCGCGACCATCGCCCAGGCCCTGCCAGGCCTGGCCCGCAGTGCCCTGGGCATGCTTGGCCAGGTCAGCCCGCGACCACTGCCCAGTGCATTTCCCCTGCCCTCACGCTTGCTGCAGAAGCTCGAAAGCGAAGGCGATCTGCAACAATTGCTGCGCCTGGCCGCCGCCGCCATCTCCCGATTGCAGAGCCACTCGCTGTCCAGCCTGCAACAGAGCGGCACGCTCGAGAACGGCAATCAGCAGACCACCTGGCAAACCGAAGTACCGGTACGCCATGGCCAGGAATTCGTGCCCCTGCAGGTCAAGCTACAGCGCGAGGAAACCCCGGAACAGCAAGCCGAGCGGGAACGAGAACAGTCTGAACCGCTGGAAGCCCTGTGGCGTGTCGAACTGGCCTTCGACCTCGCGCCACTGGGCCCATTGCAAGTACAGGCGCAACTGCTCCAGGGCCGGCTGTCGGGCCAGCTATGGGCACAACAGGAACGCACCGCGCGCCTGATCGACAGCCAGCTTGGCGCCCTGCGTGAGCGCCTGCTGGCCCGCGGCCTGGATGTGGGCGACCTGGAATGCCACCCGGGTATTCCGCCTCAGGGGCCACGCACACGCCTCGAACAACGCTGGGTGGATGAGACCGCATGAAGCACAAGCAACCGCGCCAGGCCATTGCCCTGAGCTACGATGGCCAGCAGGCTCCAACTCTGAGCGCCAAGGGTGACGACGAACTGGCTGAAGCCATCCTCGCCCTGGCCCGTGAGCACGAAGTGCCAATCTACGAGAACGCCGAACTGGTGCGCCTGCTGGCGCGCCTGGAACTGGGCGAGCAGATCCCCGAGGCGCTGTACCTGACCATCGCCGAAATCATCGCCTTCGCCTGGCAGCTGCGTGGCAAGGTACCGGCTGGGTTCAGCGACGAACCCAGTCCACCGCGGGATGTCACCCCAGTCATGGCTCTACTGCCACCAGGCAGCAGCCAGTAGTTATCTACCACCCCGCTCCTGGTCGGCCATTCAACCTTGTCATTCCCGTAAATGAACAAGGTGAACAACATGTCTACAAGCCGCATCAACGCCGCCGGCGTTCAGTACGTCGTCGACCACCTGAGCCACGTGCCGCGCCCGGACCTCGAAGCCAGCCGGGCGATCCAGCAATGGCTGGCACGACAGGGTCATGACCTGGCCCCTGAGCAGATCGACGTCGTCACCCTGCACTACCGCCCCGATGGTCCGGGTCGCTATCTTGCCGCGGTTACCCAACGCATGAGTTTGCCCCAGGCGGTACTGAGCAACTGGCAAGGTGAATCCAACAACGATCTGTTCGGAGCCCTGTTTCGAGCCCCCTGGGCCGGCACCTTGCCCGATCGTCCGCTACGCCTGGTGGAAACGCTGCCAGCCCCCGGCTTCAATCACTACGGTGCCGCCTTCGAGGTGTTCAACGGTTTGTTCCGCCGTACCACGCCACAACGCTATGACAGCTCTACTCTTCTGCCGATAGCCGCAGAAGCCTTCCAGCGCTTCATAGAAGACCTGGACTTCCATACGCCCTTCAAAGCCCAGCTGGACCACTACTGGAGCGAACACCTGCAAGACCACAGACTTGCCTGCAAGCTCAATTTCATAGCGGCCTGTAACAAACAGGTCAGTGAAGGCAGCCTCAGTGAGGCAGCCAGGCGGCTCATCTGGCAAGCCGCCGGGTTGACGCCCTGCAACAGGCCGCTACGCAGGAGCACGCTGAACATCTACGGCTACGCCGCTACCGACCTGTTGTACCTGAATGACCCAGCCAGTGACCTGACCGTACTCTACCTGCCCGGCAACAGCTCGCCATTGCTGGAGTTCAACAGCAAGACGCTTATGAAAGACTGGGTCGGCCAGCAGTGCAAGGACCCGGCAAAGCGGCAAGCCTTGAAGCAGTACTTCCGCCTGGCCGACCGCCCGCAAGGCCTTGACTTCAGCGGCCTGCAAACGGCCCTCGACGGCCTGGCCGACTACCCGGCCCGCCACCCGCTGCCCCCTGAACACGGCTATTTCAACGATGACGGTACCTGGCCGCCACGCACCTACGTCAACTATCGGCCCGGCAAATACAGCCCCAGGCTTGAAGGCGATCTTTTCCTGGCATTGGCCGAGCGCCAGCGCCAACGCAGTTATGACGATGCCGACTTTCTCATCACCCGCGACAGCCAGGTCAGCAAAGCCCGCTGGATCGGCTACCTGACCACCACACTCAACCTGCTGGCACCGCTGTGCCTCGTGGTCCCGGGCCTTGCTCCCCTGCTGGCCCTGGGCGGCGTCGTACAGCTGGGCCTGGGGCTCGACCAGGCGATCAACGGTCGGACACTTGAAGAAAAGGAAGCCGGAGTCGGGAACATCACCTGGGGCCTGTTCAATGCCGTGCCATTGGCAATCGCTGGCACCCGCGGAGCCAAGGCGCTGTTCGAGTTCAAAAGCGAGGGTTTCGCCCCGCCAACACGCCTGAACGAACAGATCGGTTACCCATTGAGTCCGAGTACCCCACCCCGCTTTCCAGAGCCTGAGGGTGCGCGCTATTTCCACACACCCGAGTCGATCCATCCCCTACCGGATGGTGACCAGGCCATCGCCGATTCCGTTGTTCGAGTGCCGCTCTACAATGGCGATCCCGACCACCTCGGGGTGAGCATCGCTGGCTACAACGATCATGTCGTTTATGACGTGGAGCGCGATGTGTTCATTCGTGAAGATGACCTCAACGAGATAGATCCAATCGGTTATGTAGCCCAGGCCGGAAGACGGGACCTGGTGCCAGCGCCCACCAGCCGCCTGGTCACCAACGCCATGCGCACCCGGAGCCTGCGTGCGCTAGGGGTCGATCTTCCATTGCCGGTGGAAGTGCCCACGCAAGCCGCTGACAGCTATCCCATCCCCAAGACGGTCAATTGCCTCTGGGTAGGCGACAAGGTGATCAACCCTGAACTGCTGACCAACCTGGGCAAGAATGCTGCACGGCTCAAGGACAGTGATTATTCTCTGCGCCTGTTCCTTTCGCGCGCCAACCCCGACGTCTATGCCGAAAACCAGTGGCTGCTCGCTGCGCAGGCACCAGGGCTGCAGGTTCTGCCGCTGGAAGAGCAAGCCTTCTTCAGAGTATTTCGGCAGAGCAAGTACTACGCCCAATATGATGCAGCGCTGGATGGCAATGGCGGTATCGCCAGCAACTACGCCTCGGCATCCGACGTGTTGCGCTACCCTATGCTGCATCACGAAGGGGGCTTGTACATGGATGTGGACGATACGCTGCTGACCCAGGGGGAGAACGAAACCATCGACCATGTTGAGCTGCGCACGCCCCCCAATGGCCTGCTGCTCGCGCCCCCCATGTCCAACGAGAAGATGGGGATGAACTGCCTTTACAACACCAGCCTGATCGGCAGCCATCCCGGCAACCCCATCCTGGAGGCTATTTCTGAAGAAATGCATGCTCGCTTCCAGACAAACTCGGACTTCTACGACAGCAAGCCCAGCCTGGCCGAGGATCCAGCCAACTTCTACCGCTATGCCAACCGCCTCAGCCAAATGACCGGCCCGGCCTTGCTTAGCGATGTGGTCGACCGCCACCTGCCGGCGCTGCGCACCTTGCGCCAGATCGTCAATCTGTACGCCATGCCACGGATCAACGCCTACCAGTTCATCGACCTGCAGCGTGGCAAGGACGCCGTGCGTACGCTGCTGCCGCTGAACCGCTTCGCCAAGGTCGGTGGTAATCATTCTTGGAGCAAATAAGTCAGTAGCAAGGTGCAGGGAAGTACCTGGCGCTGTCGCTGAGTGGTCTTTTACCGCGAACTGGAGATCGCCAATCATCGTGATTGGGACAAGACCCAAGAAAAAACAAGGCGACTTGCGTCGCCCTGTTCATCACTCGCCGCGGTGCAGCTTGCTCATCAACTGCGCCTCGGCCTGGGTCAACCCACAGGTCTGGGTCAGCTCCTCGACGCTGGCGCCCATCCCCACCAGCTTGGCGGCCTGGGCGAAGGTGACGCTGTTGGGGTCGCGCTGCTCGAGCTGCTGCAGCTTCTCGGGCAGCGGCGCCACCACCGCGCGCAGCTCATGGATCGCTTCGCCCATGCGCACGGTACCGTTCTGGTAGTCATCCAGGCGTTTGGCGAGGTCCTTGATGCGCTGGTCACGCAGCGCATCGCCTTGGGCCTGCTGGGCGGCGAGCTCGCGCTGGCGCTTGCTGTAGTTGAGGAAGAACCACAGGCTCAGCGCCCACAGCAGCGCCAGGAAGATGACAGCAACCTCGAAGATCAACTCAGATGTTCTCCAGCTCGGACCACTCTTCCTCGGTCATCATCTTGTCCAGCTCGACCAGGATCAGCAGCTCGCCGTTCTTGTTGCACACGCCCTGGATGAACTTCGCCGATTCCTCGTTGCCGACGTTCGGCGCGGTCTCGATCTCCGACTGGCGCAGGTACACCACTTCAGCGACGCTGTCGACGAGGATGCCGACCACCTGCTTGTCCGCCTCGATGATGACGATACGGGTGTTGTCGGTGACTTCGCTCGACATCAGGCCGAAGCGCTGGCGGGTGTCGATCACCGTCACCACGTTGCCACGCAGGTTGATGATGCCCAGCACATAGCTGGGGGCGCCCGGTACCGGAGCGATCTCGGTGTAGCGCAGGACTTCCTGCACCTGCATGACATTGATGCCGTAGGACTCGTTGTCCAGACGGAAGGTTACCCACTGCAGGATCGGATCTTCGGAACCTTGTGCAGACGACTTTTTCATTCCCCTAGCCCTCAAAATCCGCCATTGGCGGTGTGCTCTGTGTTGCCGCGGCAGTAGCGGCGTTGATTCAGTTGTGTTTGGTGTTCATCTGCTTGACCGCGCCACTGGCGATCAGCTCGGCCAGCTCGGCGACGTCGAGCAGCGCGCACATGTGTTCGATCACCGTGCCGGCCAGCCACGGGCGTTGGCCGCGCTGGCTGCGCCATTTGATCTCGCTCGGGTCCAGGCGCAGCGAGCGGCTGACCTGGTGCACCGCCAGCCCCCATTCGTAGCCCTGGACCGAAATGACGTATTGCAGGCCCTGGCGGAAATCGTCCCGGTAGCGATCGGGCATGACCCAGCGGGCGGTATCCAGCACCTTGAGATTGCCCGCCTGGCAGGTGAGGATGCCGAGGAACCAGTCCGGCTGGCCGAACAGCGGCGTCAACTCCTGGCCGGCCAGGGTATAGATCGAGCCCAGGCACACCAGCGGTACCGCCAGGGTCAGCCCGGCGACATCGAACAGCAGGCATTCGAATGGCTCGGCGGCCCATTCCGGGCGCCCGTCGACCGTCGCCGGAGGTGTTGGCGCAGCAGGCGCCGCCGGCACGTGCAGCTCCACCAGTGGCGTCGCCGGCTCGATGGCCGGGGCTTCGGTCAACAGCGGGATGCTGGCCTCGGCCACCACCTCGCGCTCGACCACCGCCACCACCGGCTCCATGACAGGCGTGGCGGGCGGCAGCACGGTTGGCAGGACCTTGGCCTGCGGCTCGGCGAAAGGCCGGGGCGCAGGCGCGGCTGGCGTGACCTGGCGCTGTGCGTCGCGAACCTGTTCCTCGCGGACAGCCGCCTCGAACTCATCGGCGGGGGCCGGCTCCACGGGTGGCGCGGCCGGCGCGTCCTGCTCTTGCGGCAACTCGAGTGGCTCGGTGGCCTCCTGCAGCAACCCATCAAGGTAGGACTGCAAGGCCATCTGCGGCTTGGTGGTGATATGCGGCGCCTGGTTCATCAGGCCACCTGCAACGCGGAACGGTAGGTCAACAGGTGCTTGAGCAGCGCACGATAGGCCACCACGCCACGGCTCTTGCCATCGAACTGCGAGGGCGTGACGCCGTTGCGACTGGCGTCGCGCAAGCGCGTATCCACCGGAATGTAGCCTTGCCAGACCTGATCACCATAGGTGTCGCGCAGCACTTTCAAGGTGCCCAGCGAAGCCTGCGTGCGGCGGTCGAACAGGGTCGGCACGATCTGGTACGGCAACGCCTGCTTGCGCGAACGGTTGATCATGCCCAGCGTGCCAACCATGCGCTCCAGGCCCTTGACCGCGAGAAACTCGGTCTGCACCGGGATCACCAACTGCTGGCTGGCGGCCAGGGCGTTGACCATCAGCACGCCCAGCAAAGGTGGGCTGTCGATCAGGGCGAAGTCGAAATCCTGCCACAGCTGCGCCAGACTCTTGGCGATCACCAAGCCCAGGCCACTCTGGCCCGGCGACTGACGCTCGAGCACCGCCAACGCAGTGCTCGACGGCAGCAGCGAGATACGCTCGTCACTGGTGGGTAGCAGCAGCTGGCCTGGCAGCCCCTCGGGCACCGTGCCTTTGTGCAGGAACAGGTCGTAGCAGCTGTGCTCCAGCGCATCGGGGTTGTGCCCGAAATAACTGGTCATCGAGCCGTGCGGGTCGAGGTCGACCACGACCACGCGCTTGCCCGCCTCGGCCAGCAGGCCGGCCAAGGCGATGGTGGTGGTGGTCTTGCCGACGCCACCTTTTTGATTGGCTACTGCCCAGACTCTCATCGTGCGTTGCTTCCTCCCGGTATGGCCGCCTGCCCTGCCGGGAACGGTGTGAAGTTCAGTGACGGGGATTTGACGAAATCAGCCCCCGGTCCTCGGTGCTGGCGAGGCTGGTGCACTTTGTGTGCCAGCCCGGCGCATCGCCGCGTCCGGGGTGGCGTTGGCGCTGCCGCTGCCGGTCAGGCTGCGGCGCACCTCCAGGTTGCGCGAAATCACCAGTACCACGCGACGGTTGCGCGCACGGCCGTCGGCAGTGTCGTTGCTGGCCACCGGCTGGTACTCGCCGTACCCCACCGATGCCATGCGCGCCGGGTTGACCCCTTCCATGGCCAGCAAGCGGACGATGCTCGCCGCCCGCGCCGACGACAGCTCCCAGTTGGTCGGGTACTGGGCGGTGCGGATCGGCAGGTTGTCGGTGAAACCTTCGACGTGCACCGGGTTGGCGAACGGCCTGAGGATCTTCGCCACCTTCTCGATGATCTCGAAGGCGACATCACTGGGCATGGCGTCGGCGCTGGCGAACAACAGCGAGGAGTTGAGCTCGATCTCCACCCAAAGCTCGTTGCCGCGCACGGTCATCTGGTTGGACTTGATCAGGTCGCCGAAGGCGTCACGCACATCGTCGGTGATGGTCTTGAGCGGGTCGACGCTGTTCTGCGCCAGGCCCGCGTCGGTCTGCTCGCTGTCCTTGATCAACGGCTCGGCCGGTTTGACGCTCAGCGGGCGCTCATCGCCGATCGGGATCGGCTTCATGCTGCGCTCGGGGTCGTTGAACACCCCGATCAGCGCCTGGGAAATCTGCTTGTACTTGCCTTCGTTGATCGACGAAATCGAGTACATGACCACGAAGAAGGCGAACAGCAGGGTAATGAAGTCAGCATACGAGACCAGCCAGCGCTCGTGGTTCTCGTGCTCTTCGATCTTGCGACGGCGGGCCATGGCTTACTCCATGAAGCCTTGCAGCTTCAGCTCGATCGAGCGTGGGTTCTCGCCTTCGGCGATCGACAGCAGGCCTTCGAGCAGCATCTCGCGGTAACGCGACTGGCGCAGGGTGATGGCCTTGAGCTTGTTGGCGACCGGCAACAGGATCAGGTTGGCACTGGCCACGCCGTAGATGGTGGCGACGAAGGCCACGGCGATGCCGTTGCCCAGCTGCGACGGATCGGCGAGGTTGCCCATCACATGGATCAGGCCCATTACTGCGCCGATAATACCGATGGTCGGCGCGTAGCCGCCCATGCTCTCGAACACCTTTGCGGCCTGGATGTCACGGGACTCCTGGGTCAAAAAGTCGACTTCGAGAATGCTGCGGATGGCTTCCGGCTCGGCGCCGTCGACCAGCAACTGCAAGCCTTTGCGCGCGTAGGGGTCGGGCTCGGCATCAGCCACGCCTTCCAGCCCCAGCAGGCCTTCCTTGCGCGCCGTCAGGCTCCAGTTCACCACCCGGTCGATACCGCCGGCCAGGTCCACCCGTGGCGGGAAGAAAATCCAGCGAATGATCTGCAGGGCACGCTTGAACGACGACAGCGGCGACTGCAGCAATGCCGCCGCCAGGGTACCGCCCAGCACGATCAGCGCCGCCGGGCCGTTGATCAGCGCACCGACGTGGCCGCCCTCCATGAAGTTGCCGCCGACGATGGCGACAAAGGCGAGGATCAGGCCGATCAGGCTCAACACATCCATCAGACGCACGCCTCGACCAGGTGCTTGCCAATCTCGTCCAGGCTGTAGACGGCGTCGGCGAGGTTGGCCTTGACGATGGCCATGGGCATGCCATAGATCACGCAGCTGGCTTCATCCTGCGCCCACACGGTGCTGCCGCCCTGCTTGAGCAGGCGCGCGCCTTCGCGGCCATCGGCGCCCATGCCGGTGAGGACCACCGAGAGCACCTTGTCGCCGTAGGACTTGGCGGCGGAGCCGAAGGTGATATCCACGCAGGGCTTGTAGTTCAGGCGTTCATCGCCCGGCAGGATCTTCACCGTGCCACGGCCGTCGACCATCATCTGCTTGCCACCCGGGGCCAACAGGGCCAGGCCCGGGCGCAGCACGTCACCGTCCTCGGCCTCCTTGACGCTGATCTTGCACAGTTTGTCCAGGCGCTCGGCGAAGGCCTTGGTGAAAGCCGCCGGCATGTGCTGGATGAGCACGATCGGCGCCGGGAAACCGGCAGGCAGCTGGGTCAGCACCCGCTGCAGCGCCACCGGACCGCCCGTGGAGGTGCCGATGGCGACCAGTTTGTACGGCTTGCGCTTGGGTGCCGGCGAATGCGTGGAAGCCGGTGCCGCGGCGCGGGCCGGGGCGGCAGTGCGCGCAGGCGCGGTACCGGCGAAGCTGCTGGCTGGGGCCTGGCTGCTGGCCGGTGCCGGCGCTGCGGCCGGTGCCGGGCTGGAATAGGCACTGAAACGGCGGTTGCTGCGCGAGATGGTGTGGACCTTCTCGCACAGCATCTGCTTGACCTTCTCCGGGTTACGCGAGATGTCTTCGAAATTCTTCGGCAGGTAGTCGACCGCACCGGCATCCAGGGCGTCGAGGGTGACGCGGGCGCCTTCGTGGGTCAGCGAGGAGAACATCAATACCGGCGTCGGGCAGCGCTGCATGATGTGACGCACCGCGGTGATGCCGTCCATCATGGGCATTTCATAGTCCATGGTGATGACATCGGGCTTGAGCGCCAGCGCCTGGTCGATCGCTTCCTTGCCGTTGGTCGCGGTACCCACGACCTGGATCGTCGGGTCGGACGCGAGAATTTCCGAGACACGGCGGCGGAAGAAACCGGAATCATCCACCACCAGGACCTTGACTGCCATAAACACTCCGTTAGGCGGCGCACCCGCCTGGGCGCGCCACCGAAATCAAATACGCCGGGCGGCGTAACGCTTGAGCATGCTCGGGACGTCGAGGATCAGCGCGATACGGCCGTCACCGGTGATGGTCGCGCCGGACATGCCCGGGGTTCCCTGCAGCATTTTGCCCAGCGGCTTGATCACCACCTCTTCCTGGCCGACCAGCTGGTCGACCACGAAACCGATGCGCTGGGTGCCGACCGACAGGATCACCACATGACCTTCGTGCTGCTCTTCGTGCTCGTGGTCCTGGACCAGCCAGCGCTTGAGGTAGAACAGCGGCAGCGCCTTGTCGCGCACGATCACCACTTCCTGGCCGTCGACCACGTTGGTGCGCGACAGGTCGAGGTGGAAGATCTCGTTGACGTTGACCAGCGGGAAGGCGAACGCCTGGTTGGCCAGCATCACCATCAGCGTCGGCATGATCGCCAGGGTCAGCGGCACCTTGATGACGATCTTCGAACCCTGGCCCTTGGCCGAGAAGATGTTGATCGAGCCGTTGAGCTGGGAAATCTTGGTCTTCACCACGTCCATGCCGACACCGCGGCCGGACACGTCGGAGATCTCGGTCTTGGTCGAGAAACCCGGGGCGAAGATCAGGTTGTAGCAGTCCGACTCGCTCAGGCGGTCGGCCGCGTCCTTGTCCATCAGGCCCTTTTCCACGGCCTTGGCGCGCAGGATGCTCGGGTCCATGCCCTTGCCGTCGTCGGAAATCGACAGCAGGATGTGGTCACCTTCCTGCTCGGCGGACAGTACCACCCGACCCATGCGCGACTTGCCGGAGGCCTCGCGTTCGTCGGGCATCTCGACGCCATGGTCGACGGCGTTGCGCACCAAGTGCACCAACGGGTCGGCCAGGGCCTCGACCAGGTTCTTGTCCAGGTCGGTTTCTTCGCCGACCAGCTCCAGGTTGATCTCTTTCTTGAGCTGACGGGCCAGGTCGCGAACCAGGCGCGGGAAACGCCCGAAGACCTTCTTGATCGGCTGCATGCGCGTCTTCATGACCGCGGTCTGCAGGTCGGCGGTGACCACATCGAGGTTGGACACGGCCTTGGACATGGCCTCGTCGCCGCTGTTGAGCCCCAGGCGCACCAGGCGGTTACGCACCAGCACCAGCTCGCCGACCATGTTCATGATCTCGTCCAGGCGCGCGGTGTCGACCCGCACGGTGGTCTCCGCCTCGCTGGCGCCATGCTTGTCAGCGGCTGGCGCTGGCGCCCGGGCCGGAGCGGCAGGCTTGGCAGCGGCTGGCGCGGGAGCGGGAGCAGGCGCTGGCTTGGCAACCGGCTTGGCTTCGGCCTTGGCCGCGACAGGTGCGGCAACAGCGGCGGCTGGCGCTTCGGCAGCAACCGCCTCGCCAGAGAACTTGCCCTTGCCGTGCAACTGGTCGAGCAGCGCCTCGAATTCGTGTTCGGTGATACTCTCGTCAGTCGCCGCTGGTGCCGCGCTGGCTACAGGCGCAGAGACGCCAGGCAATGCGTCGACGGCGAAGGTGCCCTTGCCGTGCAACTGATCGAGCAGCGACTCGAACTCGTCGTCGGTGATCTCGTCACTGGCAGGGGCAACGGCCGCTGGCTCACTGGCAGCGGTATCGGGCGAAAACTGGCCTTTGCCGTGCAGCTGGTCGAGCAACGACTCGAATTCGGCGTCGGTAATCTCGTCACCACCCGCGCTGACCTGTTCACCTTGCAGTTGCTCGTGAACCTGGGCTTCGGCCTTGACTGCATCGAGCGAGTCGAGCAGTTGCTCGAACTCGGTGTCGGTGATGTCGGGCTCGGCAGCCGGCGCCTCGACGACAGCGGCCACCTCGACCGGGGCCGGCTCGTCGGCACCAGCGGGCTCGGCCAGGCGCGACAGCGCTGCCAGCAGCTCACGGGTGGCCGGCGTGACATCGGTGCGCTCACGTACCTGGCCAAACATGCTGTTGACCGTGTCGAGTGCTTCGAGCACCACATCCATCAGCTCCGCGTCGACCCGGCGCTCACCTTTGCGCAGGATGTCGAACACGTTCTCGGCAATGTGGCAGCACTCCACCAACTCATTGAGCTGAAGGAAGCCGGCGCCCCCTTTTACAGTGTGGAAACCGCGGAAAATCGCGTTGAGCAGGTCCGCATCATCAGGTCGGCTTTCCAGCTCGACCAATTGCTCGGACAGTTGCTCGAGGATTTCGCCGGCTTCTACCAGGAAATCCTGAAGGATTTCTTCATCGGCGCCGAAGCTCATTAAACGTGCTCCTTAAAAACCCAGGCTGGACAACAGATCGTCGACATCGTCCTGGCTGGACACGACGTCTTCACGCTTATCGGCATGAATCTGCGGACCTTCACCCCGAGTCGGATGTTTTTCTTGATCTTTTTCAGCGCGCAGCTGCTGGTGGTCATGTTCGATACCGGCAAAGCGGTCGACCTGGCTTGCCATCAGCACGAGCTTGAGCAGATTGCTTTCGACTTCGGTGACCAGCGTGGTCACCCGTTTGATCACCTGGCCAGTGAGATCCTGATAATCCTGGGCCAGGACGATATCGTTGATATGGCCCGCAACCTTCTGATTACCTTCGGCGCTGTGCGTCAGGAAACTGTCCACACGCTTGACCAACTCACGGAATTCCGGCGCCGCCACCTCGCGGCGCATGAAGCGCTGCCAGTCGGCGGACAGGCTCTGGGCCTCGGTGGCAAGGTCGTTGAGCACCGGGGTGCAAGCCTCCGCCAGGTCCATGGTGCGGTTGGCCGCACCTTCGGTGAGGCGGACCACGTAGGAGAGGCGCTCGGCGGCATCGGTAATCTGCGACACTTCCTCGGCCTGCGGCATGGCCGGGTCGATCTGGAAGTTGACGATTGCACTGTGCAGTTCGCGGGTGAGCTTGCCGACTTCCTGGTACAGCCCGCGGTCGCGGGTCTGGTTCAGTTGGTGGATCAGCTGCACCGCCTCACCGAACCGGCCGCGCTCGAGGCTCTCGACCAGCTCCTGGGCATGCTTCTTCAGGGTTGATTCGAACTCACCCAAAGAGTTGTTGGTTGACTCCATTGCGCCCCCCAGACGTGACTCAGCCGTTGACGCGTTCGAAGATCTTTTCGATCTTTTCTTTCAGCGCCAGGGCGGTGAAAGGCTTGACCACATAGCCGTTCACGCCGGCCTGGGCAGCTTCGATGATCTGCTCGCGCTTGGCTTCCGCGGTGACCATCAGTACCGGCAGGTGCTTGAGGCGCTCGTCGGCGCGAACGGCGCGCAGCAGGTCGATACCGGTCATGCCCGGCATGTTCCAGTCGGTCACCAGGAAATCAAAATGCTCGCTGGTGAGCATCGGCAGTGCCGTGTTGCCGTCATCAGCTTCCTTGACGTTGGTGAACCCCAGGTCACGCAACAGGTTCTTGATGATCCGCCGCATCGTCGAAAAGTCGTCAACGATGAGGATTTTCATGTCTTTGTTCAATTAGACCTCCAAGCAGTCTTTAACGCGCTCGGCGCCGAGCGCGCGCTCAATCAATTCGGCACTACAAAAAAACGACTGCACTGAACCCGGGTTCAACGTGCCCGCCACTCCCCAAGGCGGCTGCGCAAACGCGCGGCGCACTGGCTGTGCAACTGGCTGACACGCGATTCGCTGACCCCCAGCACCTCACCGATTTCCTTGAGGTTCAGCTCTTCGTCGTAGTACAGCGCCAGGACCAGGCGCTCACGCTCCGGCAGGTTGGCGATCGCATCGGCCAGCGCAGCCTGGAAGCGCTCGTCTTCCAGGTCACGCGCCGGCTCCAGCTGGCCGCTGGCACCGTCCTCGTGCAGCCCTTCATGTTCGCCGTCCTGCAGCAGGTCGTCGAAACTGAACAGGCGGCTGCCCAAGGTGTCATTCAAAATCCCGTAGTAATCATCGAGACTCAATTGGAGTTCGGCAGCAACCTCGTGATCTTTAGCGTCGCGGCCAGTCTTTGCTTCGACACAGCGGATCGCGTCACTGACCATGCGCGTGTTGCGGTGCACCGAGCGTGGTGCCCAATCCCCCTTGCGCACCTCGTCGAGCATGGCGCCGCGAATACGGATACCGGCGTAGGTTTCGAAACTGGCACCCTTGCTGGCATCATATTTGTTGGCCACTTCCAGCAAGCCGATCATCCCGGCCTGGATCAGATCCTCGACCTGGACGTTGGCCGGCAGACGCGCCAGCAGGTGGTAGGCGATACGCTTGACCAGCGGCGCGTAGCGTTCGATCAGCTCGTACTGCGCATCCTTGGCGGCCTTGCTGTACATCTTGAAACCGCTTGCGTTCATAGCACCGGCCCTGCACTGGTGGGCTGCACCAGGCGCTCGACAAAGAATTCCAGGTGCCCACGCGGGTTGGCAGGCAGCGGCCAGCTGTCGACCTTCTGCGCGATGGCCTTGAACGCCAGCGCGCACTTGGACCGAGGGAAGGCCTCATAGACCGCCCGCTGCTTCTGCACGGCCTTGCGCACGCATTCGTCGTAAGGCACGGCACCGACGTATTGTAGGGCGACGTCGAGGAAGCGGTCCGTGACCTTGGTCAACTTGGCGAAAAGGTTGCGGCCTTCCTGTGGGCTCTGGGCCATGTTGGCCAGCACACGGAACCGGTTCATCCCGTAATCGCGGTTGAGCAGCTTGATCAGCGCGTAGGCGTCGGTAATCGAGGTCGGCTCGTCGCACACCACCAGCAACACTTCCTGGGCGGCACGGACAAAACTGACCACCGAGTCACCGATACCCGCAGCCGTGTCGATCACCAGCACATCGAGGTTGTCGCCGATGTCGCTGAAGGCCTGGATCAGGCCCGCGTGTTGCGCGGGCGCCAGGTGCACCATGCTCTGCGTGCCGGAGGCCGCCGGAACGATGCGCACACCACCCGGCCCCTGCAACAGCACATCACGCAACTCGCAGCGGCCTTCGATCACATCGGCGAGGGTGCGCTTGGGCGTGAGCCCCAGCAGAACGTCGACATTGGCCAGGCCCAGGTCGGCGTCCAGCAACATCACCCGGCGGCCGAGCTCGGCCAGCGCCAGGGACAGGTTCACTGAAACGTTAGTCTTGCCGACGCCACCTTTGCCACCGGTCACGGCGATCACCTGTACGGGATGCATGCTACCCATGTCTGTTCTTTACCTTGTCTCGCTTGGACCCAGGCCACATGAGGGGCTGAACATTCAAGGCCACGGTCCGGCCGGGCAACCCCATGATGTAGGTACTTTGCACAGTATTCACCCTCAACCCGCGCGCTTGCCAGGGCTGTGGTACAGATCAGCGAACATGTCGGCCATGGCCTCGTCGCTGGGCTCTTCCTGCAATTGCACACTGACGGCGCGGCTTACCAACTGGTGCTTGCGCGGCAGCTGCAGGTCGTCGGGAATGCGCGGCCCATCGGTCAGATAGGCCACCGGCAATTCATGACTGATGGCCAGGCTCAGCACTTCGCCGAGGCAGGCCGTTTCGTCGAGTTTGGTCAGGATGCACCCGGCCAGGCCGCAGCGCTTGTAGCTGTGGTAGGCGGCGGTGAGCACCTGCTTCTGGCTGGTGGTCGCCAGCACCAGGTAATTCTTCGCGGCGATGCCGCGCCCGGCCAGGGTCTCGAGCTGCATGCGCAGCGCCGGGTCGCTGGCCTGCAGGCCTGCGGTATCGATCAGCACCACACGCTTGCGCAGCAGCGGCTCCAGGGCCTGGGCCAGCGACTCGCCCGGGTCGACGTAGGTGACCGGCACATTGAGGATGCGACCCAGCGTCTTGAGCTGTTCCTGGGCGCCAATGCGGAAGCTGTCCATGCTCACCAGCGCCAGGTTGTTCGCGCCGTACTTGAGCACGTAGCGCGCGGCCAGCTTGGCCAGCGTGGTGGTCTTGCCCATGCCGGCGGGGCCGACCATCGCGATCACCCCGCCCTCCTCGATCGGTTCGATCTCGGGCACGTCGATCATCCGCGCCAGGTGTGCCAGGACCATGCGCCAGGCATGGCGTGGTTCTTCGATGCCGGCGGTGAGGTCGAGCAGCTCGCGGGCCAGTCCACCGGAAAGGCCAAGGCGCTGCAGCCGGCGCCAAAGGTTGGCTTGCTGTGGCTTGCTGCCTTGCAGCTGGCTCCAGGCGAGCGAACCGAGCTGGACTTCAAGCAGCTCGCGCAAGCCGGTCAGTTCGAAACGCATGGCATCGAACAGGCGTGGATCAACCGGTGCCGACGCCGGCGCGGTAACCACCGCGGGTTCATCGACATGCTGCTCGATCAGCGGCTCCGAGGCGGTCAGCGGCTGACCGGCGAACAATTGCCGGTTGCCGCCTTCGACGGCATCGCCACGCCCGGTCAGTTCGGCCTGGGCGGTAACGATGCGCGACTGGGTCTTGCGCAGCTCGTCTTCGAGCTCTGCGTTGGGCACGCGCGGGGCCAGGGCGGACAGCTTGTAGTCCAGCGCAGCCGTCAGCTCGACACCGCCGGCAATGCGCCGATTGCCGATGATGGCGGCATCGGAGCCGAGCTCATCACGGACCAGCTTCATGGCCTGACGCATATCGGCGGCAAAAAAACGCTTAACTTGCATAACCCACTACCTCAGCCGTTGGGGCCCACGGTGGCAACGATGGTGACTTGCTTGTTGTCAGGTATTTCCTGATACGCCAAAACATGCAAATTCGGTACAGCCAGGCGGCCGAAGCGCGACAGCATGGCGCGGATCGGGCCGGCTACCAGAAGGATGGCCGGCTGGCCCTGCATTTCCTGGCGCTGGGCTGCCTCGATCAACGAACGCTGAAGCTTTTCGGCCATGCTCGGTTCAAGAAGAACACCATCTTCCTGACCCTGCCCGGCCCTTTGCAGACTATTGAGCAAGATTTGTTCCAACCTTGGCTCCAGGGTGATCACAGGCAGCTCGGACTCAACGCCGACAATGCTTTGCACGATGGCGCGGCTCAACCCGACGCGCACCACCGCCACCAGCGCGGCGGTATCTTGACTCTTGGCCGCGTTGTTGGCGATGGCTTCAGCAATGCTGCGGATGTCACGCACCGGCACCTGTTCGGCGAGCAGCGCCTGCAGGACCTTGAGCAGGCCCGACAAGGAAATGACACCCGGCACCACCTCCTCGGCCAGTTTCGGCGAGACCTTGGCCAGCACCTGCAGCAGTTGCACCACCTCCTCGTGCCCGATCAGCTCGTGGCAGTGCTTCTGCAGGATCTGGTTGAGGTGGGTGGCAACCACGGTACTGGCGTCCACCACCGTGTAACCCAGCGATTGCGCCTGGGCGCGCTGACCGACATCGATCCACACTGCCTCCAGGCCAAACGCCGGATCTCGCGAGGCGATGCCGTTGAGGGCGCCGAACACCTGGCCCGGATTGATCGCAAGCTCCCGATCCGGGTAGATCTCGGCTTCGGCCAGGATCACACCCATCAGCGTCAGACGGTAGGCGCTGGGCTGCAGGTCGAGGTTGTCGCGGATATGCACAGTGGGCATGAGGAAGCCCAGGTCCTGGGAGAGCTTCTTGCGCACGCCCTTGATGCGCGCAAGCAACTGCCCCCCTTGATTGCGGTCGACCAACGGAATCAGGCGGTAGCCAACCTCAAGGCCGATCATGTCGATTGGGGTGACATCGTCCCAGCCCAGCTCCTTGGTTTCCATGGCACGCTGTGGCGAAGGCAGCAGGTCCTGCTGGCGCTCGGCCTCCTGCTGGGCCACGACCTTGGCCTTTTGCTGCTTTTTCCAGAGCAGGTAGGCGCCACCACAGGCCACCCCGCCCAGGCCCAGGAAGGCCATATGTGGCATGCCCGGCACCAGCCCCATGACAATCATCAAGCCGCCAGACACCGCCAGCGCCTTGGGCGAATCGAACATCTGACGGTTGATCAGCTTGCCCATGTCCTCGGAGCCCGAGGCGCGGGTGACCATGATTGCAGCCGCGGTGGACAGCAGCAGTGATGGCAATTGCGCCACCAAACCGTCACCGATAGTCAGCAAGGCATAGACCTTGCCGGCATCGCCGAAGCTCATGCCGTGCTGCAACATGCCGATAAGCATGCCACCGATGAGGTTGATGAAGAGGATGAGCAGGCCGGCGATGGCATCACCGCGCACGAACTTGCTGGCACCGTCCATGGAACCGTAGAACTCGGCTTCCTGGGCAACTTCGCTACGCCGCGCCTTGGCCTGGGCCTGGTCGATGAGGCCGGCGTTGAGGTCGGCGTCGATGGCCATCTGCTTGCCGGGCATGGCGTCGAGGGTGAACCGTGCGCTCACTTCGGAGATACGCCCAGCACCCTTGGTCACCACCACGAAGTTGATGATCATGAGGATGGCGAACACCACGGCACCGACGACATAGTTGCCGCCGATCACCACTTCACCGAAGGCCTGGATCACCTTGCCCGCGGCACCATGGCCTTCCTGGCCGTGCAGCATGACCACGCGGGTGGACGCGACGTTCAGCGCCAGACGTAACAGGGTCGCCACCAGCAGGATCGTCGGGAAGGCGGCGAAGTCCAGGGGGCGCAGCGCATAGACGCAGACCAGGAGCACCACGATCGACAGGGCGATGTTGAAGGTGAAGAACACGTCGAGCAGGAACGGCGGTATCGGCAACATCATCATTGCCAACATCACCAGCAACAGCAGCGGCACGCCGAGATTGCCCCGGCCGAGACCGGCCAGGTTGTTGCGGGCGTTGCTGATTAACTGAGTGCGATCCACCGCGATTCCTCTTCAAGCAAAACTTTGACGCCTGCGTGGCGCCTGGCGCTGCCTTTGCAAGAAGCTTTCCAACTTTTGGTTTTGGGGGATTTGGTGGGCTGGGCTGGCTGGCTGGCTGGCTGGCTGGCTGGCTGGCTGGCTGGCTGGCTGGCTGGCTTTAGAGTGTTGGTGATGGTTTTGATGGGTGTATGCGCATTCAGAGGCGATGGCGACGCATACTCACCTTTTCGCCTTTACGGCGACCTTCTTTTGCACGCGGGCAAAAGAAGGCAAAAACCGCTCGCTCCATTCATACGGCCCCTACGCTTCGCTCCGGGGTTCCCTCGCTCCGTTCTTGCTCCCGTGGGTACCGCGCTGCAGGGCCCATCCTGGGCCCCAGCGCTCGACGGCCATCCATGGCCGTCGCCCCACTACGCAAGAACTCCGCTCGGCCTCCTGAAGTCGCAATGTATGGCGCCTGAACTATCGCGCGCTTAGAAGCAAGAGCAAGAGCAGGAACAGGAACAGGAACAGGAACAGGAACAGGAACAGGAACAGGAACAGGAACAGGAACAGGAACAGGAACAGGAACAGGAACAGGAAATGCGAAGCTGACTATTTGAAAGTTATTTATATATTAGCCGCCCCGCGAAACAATCGAGAGATTAATTACGTAGCAACTAGCGACAGCTGCGTCAGCCCAGGCGCCGCCCGTAACTTCGCGACTTCAGGAGGCCGAACGCAGGTCTTGCGGAGGGAGGTGACGGGCATGGATGCCCGTCAAGCGCTGCGCCCCAGGATGGGGCGTTCAGCGCGCTCCTCCCGGGAGCAAGGCCGGAGTGAGGGGACCCCGGAGCGAAGCGTAGGGGCCGGATGAATGGAGCGAGGATTTTTTGGTTCCTTTTTGATCCTTCAAAAAGGGACCCGCCGTAAGGGCGGAAAGGTGACTGTGCGTCGACATCAAAAATGAATGCGCACACAAACCCCAATACAACCGAAAACTACAAACTACAAACTACAAACTACAAACTACAAACTACAAACTCAGCTATCGCGCTGCAAATCATCGGGAATCGGCAAATCCTTGTTCAAAGGCTCAGGCGCCTTGCCCTTGCCCGCCCGATACTGCCGAACCTGGAACACAAACGCCAATACCTGCGCCACCGCCAGGTACAACCCCGCCGGAATCTCCTGCTCAAGCTCCGTGGAGTAGTAGATAGCCCGCGCCAGGGCCGCCGACTCGAGTATCTGCACATTGTGCTCGGCCCCGATCTCACGGATCTTCAGCGCGACAAAATCGGTGCCCTTGGCCACCAGCAACGGCGCCATACCCCCCTTCTCAGGGTCGTATTGCAACGCCACCGCATAGTGAGTCGGGTTGGTGATGATCACATCCGCCTCAGGCACTGCCGCCATCATCCGCCGCTGCGACGCCTCACGCTGCAATTGCCGGATACGTTGCTTGACCTCAGGCTTGCCCTCACTGTCCTTGTACTCGTCCTTCACTTCCTGCTTGGTCATCTTCATTTTCTTGTGCGTCTGCCAAAGCTGGAACGGCACATCCGCCGCCGCAATCAACAGCAGCCCCGCCGCCATCCACAGCGCACTCCACCCCACCACCTGCACCGAGTGGATGATCGCCTGCTCGAGCGGCTCATTGGCAATCGCCAGCAACGCCTGACGGTCCGCCGACAGCACGACCAGGGCAACGATCAGGATCATGAAGAACTTGGCCATGGCCTTGACCAGCTCGGTCAGCGCATTCAGCGAGAACATGCGCTTGATCCCCGACAGCGGGTTCATGCGGCTGAATTTCGGCTGCAGCAAGCTGCCCGAGAACAGGAACCCTCCCAGCGCAATCGGCGCCACGAATGAAATCACGAACAGCAGCAGCATTACCGGCTGCACAGCCCAGATGGCCATCTTGCCCGAGACCAACAGGAATGCCGCCATGTTGCGCTCGTCGACCAGCACCTCCCGCGTAAGGCTGAAGTTCATGCGCATCAAGGCCATCAACGTCTCGGCCAGGTAGCCACCGAACGCCATCAGCGCACCCGCGCCCGCCAAGGTTACCGCGACGGTGTTCAGCTCCTTGGAACGGGCAATCTCCCCCTTTTCGCGCGAGTCTTTCTTGCGCTTGTCGGTGGGTTCCTCTGTCTTGTCCTGACCGCTCTCGCTCTCTGCCATGCTCAGCGCGCCCGTGCCAGCTCACGCAGCCACTGCAGCGCTTCGCTGGCCAGTGCCTGGTAATGGGAAAGAATATCGGCCAGGCCGATCCAGAAAATGATCAGGCCCAACACCAGTGTCAACGGGAAACCGATGGAGAAAATATTCAACTGAGGCGCTGCGCGGGTCATTACACCGAAGGCAATGTTGACCACCAGCAGCGACGCAATGGCCGGCAAGACAAGCAGCAACCCAGCCCCCAGCACCCAGCTAAGGCGCCCCGCCATCTCCCAGAAATGGTTGACCACAAGAGCATTGCCCACCGGCAGCGTGGTAAAGCTCTCGGTGAGGATCTCGAACGCCACCAGGTGGCCATTCATCAGCAGGAACAACACGCTCACCAGCATCGTCATGAACTGGCTGACAACCGCCACGTTGACGCCGTTGGTCGGGTCCATCATGGAGGCGAACGCCATACCCATCTGGATCGCAATGATCTGCCCCGCGATCACAAACGCCTGAAACAGCAACTGCAGGGAGAACCCGAACAAGGCCCCAATGATCACCTGCTCGCCGCACAACAGCACGCCGCGCAGG
Organism: Pseudomonas sp. CCOS 191; assembly: GCF_001007005.1. Lineage (NCBI taxonomy): Bacteria > Pseudomonadati > Pseudomonadota > Gammaproteobacteria > Pseudomonadales > Pseudomonadaceae > Pseudomonas > Pseudomonas sp. CCOS 191. The sequence goes on along the minus strand of NZ_LN847264.1, from coordinate 1,701,225 downwards.
CTCAAGGGGTCAATCGGCGGCAACGGCGGAAGCGCCGGCACTATCACCACGGTAATGGCCAATGCCGCATACAGCCGCACCCGGGCCGGCAGCATCTTGGTGCCAAAGATCGGCATGGTCATCAGCAGCGCCGTCACCCGAAACAACGGCAGGATGAAGGTGGCCACCCAGGTACCGATCTGAGTATCGGTCAGCTCCAGCATGGCGGCGTCAACCGATCAACTGCGGGATGCTGGTGTACAGGCCAATGAAGTACTCCATGAACTTCTGCACAAGCCAAGGGCCGGCGATGATCAGCGTGACCAGCATCACCAACAGGCGCGGCAGGAAGCTCAGGGTCTGTTCGTTGATCTGCGTGGCCGCCTGGAACATCGCCACCACCAGGCCGACCAGCAGGCTCGGCACCACCAGGATAGCCACCATCATGGAGGTCATCCACAAGGCTTCACGGAACAGGTCGACAGCGACTTCAGGTGTCATGCAAGGCTCTCCTTGATGGCGTCAGACACCGCCAAAACTACCCGCCAGGGTGCCCATGATCAGCGCCCATCCATCGACCAGCACGAACAGCATGATCTTGAACGGCAACGAAATGATCAGCGGCGACAGCATCATCATGCCCATGGCCATCAGCACACTGGCGACCACCATGTCGATGATCAGGAACGGGATGAAGATCATGAAGCCGATCTGGAACGCCGTCTTGAGCTCGGAGGTCACGAACGCCGGCACCAGGATCGTCAGCGGTACCTGATCCGGGCCCGCAATATCAGTGCGCTTGGACAGGCGCATGAACAGGTCCAGGTCGCTCTGCCGGGTTTGCGCCAGCATGAAGTCCTTCAACGGGCCCTGGGCCTTGTCGATGGCTTGCTGGGCCGTCATCTGCTCGGCCAGATAAGGCTGGATGGCATCCTTGTTCACCCTCTCGAACACAGGCGCCATGATGAACATGGTCAAGAACAGCGCCATGCCGGTGAGGATCTGGTTCGAGGGTGTCTGTTGCAGGCCCAGAGCCTGTCGCAGGATCGAGAAGACGATGATGATGCGGGTAAAGCTGGTCATCAGGATGACGAACGCCGGGATGAAGCTCAGCGCCGTCATGATCAGCAGAATCTGCAGGCTGACCGAATACTCCTGCTGCCCGTCCGCCCCATTGGACAGGGTGATGGCCGGGATGGACAACGGGTCGGCAGCCAGGGCCAGCGGTGCAGCCAGCAGCAGCGCCAGCGTCAACAGTAAGCGCAGTGCGCCGGTCATCACTTCTTGTCCTTCTGATCCTTGCCCATCAGCTCAAGCAGCCGCTGGGCGAATTCCGGCGTGGCCTGGCGCGCATCGGCGGGCACGTCGACAGGCTCGGCCAGCACATGCAACGCCTCGATGCTGCCAGGGGTATGGCCAATGAGAATCTGCTCCTTGCCCACCTGGATCAGCAGCAGCCGGTCGCGCGGGCCAATGGCACGGGTGCCGACGATCTCGATGACCGGAGCGCCCCGCTGCACCGAACCCTGCATGCGCCGCAGCAACCAGGCCAGGAAAAAGATCAGGCCGACGACCACCAGCAGGCCGAATACGGTTTGCGCCAGCTGCGCGCCGAAGCCGCCAGGAGCAGGCGCCGCAGCCGTTACGGCTACTGGCTCGGCAGCAGCAATCACCACCTCACTGGCCAGCAACGTGCCAAGGGCCAGCATGGCCCGCACCATGCGTTTCACTCAGCGCAACTTCTTGATACGTTCGCTGGGGCTGATCACGTCGGTCAGGCGAATGCCGAACTTTTCGTTGACCACCACGACCTCGCCATGGGCGATCAGCGTGCCGTTGACCAGCACATCCAGAGGCTCGCCGGCGAGGCGATCAAGCTCGATCACCGAACCCTGGTTGAGCTGCAGCAGGTTGCGGATGTTGATTTCGGTGCTGCCCACTTCCATCGAGATGCTCACCGGAATATCCAGGATCACATCCAGGTTGGGGCCTTCGAGGCTGACATTCTCGTTGGGCTTGGGGGAGCTTGCGAACTCTTCCATCGGCAGGCGGCCGGCGCCGGAGTCTGCAGCCAATAGCGCATCGATGTCGGACTGGCCGGCATCGCCGGTCTCTTCCAGGGCCGCAGCCCACTCATCGGCCAGGGCCTGTTCCTCTGGAGAGTTGATCTCGTTTTCGTTAGCCATGATTTCCTCGACAGGCATTCAATACGTTTAAGCGACCGGCACGCCGTCAGCGGCGCTCGATCGGGTCGATGATCTGCAGCGACAGGGTGCCCTTGTGCGATCCCAGCCGCGCCTTGAACGACGGCACGCCATTGGCGCGCAATACCAGGTGCTCCGGCAGTTCGACCGGGATCACGTCGCCTGGCTGCATGTGCAGGATGTCGCGCAGCTTGAGCTGGCGGCGGGCAACAGTGGCCGACAGCGGCACATTGACGTCCAGCACATCCTCACGCAGCGCCTTGACCCAGCGCTCGTCCTGGTCGTCCAGGTCGGACTGGAAGCCGGCATCGAGCATTTCACGCACCGGCTCGATCATCGAGTACGGCATGGTCACGTGCAGGTCGCCGCCACCGCCATCGAGCTCGATGTGGAAGGTCGAAACCACCACGGCCTCGCTGGGGCCGACGATGTTGGCCATGGCCGGGTTGACCTCGGAGTTGATGTACTCGAAGTTGACCGGCATGATCGCCTGCCAGGCTTCCTTGAGGTCGACGAAGCACTGGTCCAGGACCATGCGCACCACGCGTAGCTCGGTCGGGGTGAACTCTCGCCCCTCGATCTTGGCGTGGCGGCCGTCGCCACCGAAGAAGTTGTCCACCAGCTTGAACACCAGCTTGGCGTCGAGGATGAACAGCGCGGTGCCGCGCAACGGCTTGATCTTGACCAGGTTCAGGCTGGTCGGCACGTACAGCGAGTGCACGTACTCGCCGAATTTCATCACCTGCACGCCGCCCACCGCCACATCGGCGGAGCGGCGCAGCAGGTTGAACATGCTGATGCGGGTGTAACGGGCGAAACGCTCGTTGATCATTTCCAGGGTCGGCATGCGCCCCCGGACGATACGGTCCTGACTGGTCAGGTCGTAGCTCTTGATGCTGCCGGGCTCGCCGGTGCTCTCGGTTTGTACCAGCCCATCGTCCACCCCATGCAGCAGGGCGTCGATCTCATCCTGGGACAGCAGGTCCTGCACGGCCATCTATGTGCTCCTACTGCAATACGAAATTGGTGAACAGCAGCTGGTCGACGACCGGCCTGCCGACTTCCTTCTGCGCCACTTCCTGGACCACCGCGGTGGCCTTCTGGCGCAGCATTTCCTGGCCGACAGGGCTCGCGGCGAGGGTGTCGAAACCCTGCCCGGAGAACATCATCACCAGGTTGTTGCGAATCACCGGCATGTGTACTTTCAGCGCTTCCAGATCAGCCTGGCTGCGGCCCTGCATGGTGATGCTCACCTGCATGTAGCGCTGGCGGCCATTCTGGTTGAAGTTGACGACAAAGGCCGGTGCCAGGGGCTCGTAGATCGCCGCTGGCTTGATGTTGCTCTGGGCTGCTTCAGGCGCCGGAGCCGACTCGCTCTTGTGCATGAAGAACCAGGTCGCACCCACCGACAGGCCGACTGCGAGAAGCAGCGCCAGCACCAACAGCAGGATCAGCTTGAGTTTGCCTTTAGTGGCGGGGTCTTTCACTGCGTCGCTCTTCGCCATGCCAATAATCCGTCGTCCATCGGGGTTTCAAAGAAGGATGACGTGGCTGAGCAAGTGTTATGCCAGATTTGCCTTTGCAAGCTTCTGGGGTGGCAACCTCTTTACGAGATGCGGCATCTGCAAAATTTCGCCTGGCGTCGCTGCGCATAGGCAACGCCAGGCATGCCCGAAAAATCAAGCGTAGTAATCGACCACACTGTCGCCTACCACCACCTGCTGCTCGACAGGGCGCGCGACTTCAGCGGGATCGGCATCGTCCCCCTCCGCTGCGTTGCCACGCCGCGCCGCCACCCCGGACAGGCCCGACCCACCCTGCTGCGCCTCGTGCTGTTGCTGCTGGCCACGGGACTGATCAGCCACGCTGACGTCGGGCTGGGCCAAGCCCTGCTGGGCGAACAGCTCTCGCAGGCGATGCACCTGGCTGTCGAGGGCGTCGCGCACACCGGCATGGCCGCTGACGAAGTGGATCTGGGTCGACTGGTCTGTCGCCACGTTGACGCGAATATCCAGGCGTCCCAACTCCCGCGGCTCAAGCTGGATGTCCGCAGACTTGAGGTTCTGGCTGGAGAGGTACATGACTCGGTTGACCAACCCCTCGGTCCAGCCGCCCTGGTTCATCGCCAACGGTTGCTGCAGCGGGCCAGGCGTGGCGGGCACGGCGTTGGCGGTCTTGGGCGTCACCGCCTGGGTGAGGCTGGCCAGGCGGTTGGCGAAATCGTCGACGCGGGTATCACTGCTGGCACCCTTGATATCCTTGAGGCCGTCATCGAGCAGGCCGGCAAAGGCCTTGTCACCGCGCTCACCCTGCCCCGGCTCCGACTCTCCTTTCTCGGCCAAAGTCGCCAAGGTATTGACGGCTGCAGTAGCAGGGCTGGCAGTTTGCTGACCGTTGTTATCGACAACGGCATGGGCCGACGTCTTGCCCTTGGACTGCGCATCCTGTTCAAGCGCCAGGCGCAAGGCCGGCATATCGGCAAGTGCATCGGCCTCGGGGTCGAACGCCGTGGTTTGCTCAGCCTCTTGCGCTACCTGTACCGGCGCTGGCGCAGGCTGCAGCGGCGCTTGAACCGCCGCCTGCAGCACCGGGGCCACCGCTTCCGCCTGGGCCTGGAGCAGTTGCGCCCCGGCCTGGGCATCGGTCACCTGGCCGGCGACCAGGCTGGCATCGAGCGGGGGCACTGCACTGCCATCGGCGGCCTCATCAGTGTCGTCGGCGGGCTGCGAAGATGCAGTCGATGGCAAGCTCTTGCCGTCATCGGCAACGGCCGGCGCCTTACCCGCGGCATGCTTGCCGCCCGCGGCTGGATCTGCCTGCGCCTTGTTCTTCGCCGGCGGCACCTGGCTGGCGGGCTTTTCATCCCTTGCCGGGGCACTCTTGACCGGGGTGCTGTCACGCTCTTGTCGGGCCATCACCTGATCAAAGCCGGCGCCTTGCTTCGCGGCCTGCAGCGGCTTTTCCGCCGCACTGGCAGCTTGGCGTTGCGCCTGATTGGCGAGGCCGGCTTGCAACAATGGATTGGGTGCGACAGGCATTGAACAATCTCCGCTCCAGAACCTGGAAAAATACGTCTGGGGCTGCAAAAGCAAAACTCGCGCCAGGTTAAGCTATTGCGCGGAAACTCGTTGCCGTTCACTGCGATAGTAACGCTGGACGACCAGGTATTCCTGATCAATGCGATTGATCAGGTCCTCGATCCCATACAAGGGCTGCTGGCGCACGCGCTCTTCAAGCTGCTGGCACAAGGCGGCCAGGCCAACGGCCCCCATATTGCTGCTACTGCCCTTGAAGCTGTGCGCTGCCATGCCCAGCTCATCGGCATCCCTCGCCTTGTGCAACTGGTTCAGGCGTCGCTCGGAGTCTTCCAGAAAGGTCTCCAGCAACTGCAGGTAGCCATCTTCCATGACCTCCCGCAAGTCACTCAACACCTGTTGATTGATGTGCACGTCCACTTGCTCACTCCCTGATCAAGCCTCGCTAAGCCAGACCCCGCGGGCATCCCGCAGGCTCACCATTCAAAATCCACCTGGGCAAGGCGACCACCCTCCAACCAGCGGGCCTGACCTGCCAGGCGCTGTACCAGGCCCATGCCTCGGCCACTGAAAGCCTGCTGCTCGGGCGTCCTGGCAAGCTCACGCGCCACGTCGAAGCCTGCGCCACTGTCTCGCACCTCGATCATCAGACGCCCGCCAGCACCCCGCGGTTCAACCTGCAGTCCGATGCTCACGAACCCGTCCACCTCGTGCATCAAGCGCTCGGCACGCTGCCGATAATACTGCGCAAAGCCCTGGGCGTCGCGCTTGAGCCGGGAGTCCATCGCCAGCACACCGTGCTCCAGCGCATTGGAATACAGCTCGCTCAAGACACTGTGCAGGCGCCCGCTGCTAGGCCTGAGCCCGTGAATTTCCTGCAACAGTTGCACCAGATAAGGCACCGGATTGAAGCGGCGCAGGCTCTGCCCCCGCAGCTCGAACCGCAACGACCAGTCCAGAGGGCTGGAACGGCCACTGTCGGAGTACACCACTGGTTGCGGCGCCAGCTCCTCAGGGGCAGACATGCGGATATCGCACAAGCTGATGTCATCACGCGACTGCCCGCCGAAAACTGCCAAAGCCTGCATCACCTCATCGAACAACAGATCGGGGTTGCGGTTGTCAGCCAGCACATCGCGCAAGCGATCGACCCCGAACAAGCGTTCCTGGGCATCCCCCGTGTCCACCACACCATCGGACAGCAGGAACAACCGCTCGCCGACCGCCAGTGGCAACACCTGGGTGGCATCGTCGAACTGCTCCGGCGCCAGCACCCCCAACGGCAGATGATGGGAACACAGCATGCCCAGCACCTCCCCTTCGGCAGACAGGCGATAGCCATCCGGCATCCCGCCATTCCAGACCTCGACCGTACCGCGCTGAAAGCTCAGGCTGAGCAACAGCGCGCAGCAGAACATGTCTACCGGCAGAATACGCTTGAGCTTGGCGTTCATTTCCCGCAGCGTCTCGGCCAGGCCATAGCCCTTGGCGGTCATGCCATAGAACACCTCCGCCAGCGGCATGGCCCCCACCGCAGCCGGCAAACCGTGGCCGGTGAAATCCCCCAGCAGCACATGCATGTCGCCAGACGGGGTGAATGCTGCCAGCAGCAGGTCGCCATTGAACAGTGCATAGGGCGATTGCAGGTAACGGATATTCGCTGCCTTCAGACAGCCGGAATGGGCGACCTTGTCGAACACCGCCTTGGCCACACGCTGCTCGTTGAGCAGGTGGTGATGGTGGCGGGTGATCTGGTCACGCTGTTCAAGCACCGTGGCATGCAACCGGCGCAAACGGTCCATGGCACGGATTTTCGCCGCAAGAATGACGGCGCTGTAGGGTTTGGCCATGAAGTCGTCGCCCCCGGCCTCGAGGCAGCGTACCAGGCCCTCCTCTTCGTTGAGTGAGGTCAGGAAGATGATCGGCACAAGGGCCTCGCCGGCCAACGCCTTGATTCTCCGCGCAGCTTCAAAACCGTCCATCACCGGCATCAAGGCATCGAGCAGCACCAGTTGCGGCCGTCGCTCGGTGAACATCGCCACGGCCTGTTCACCGTTCTCGGCAGTGAACACCTCATGCCCCTGACGCCGGACAATCTGCGCCAGCAAGAGGCGATCTGCTGCGCCGTCTTCGGCCACCAGCACGGTCAACGCCTGCTCGGCGGGCATGAGGGTACTCAACTGATGTCGAACAGTTTTTCGAAATTGGAGATGGCGAGGATCTTGCGCACGTCCGGGCTGGCATGGACCACGCGGATATCGGACTCCTCACCGCCGACATGGTCGCGCAGCAACAACAGCATACCCAGCGCCGAGCTGTCGAGATAAGTGGCCTCCTTCAGGTCGACCACCACGGAATCCGGGCGCGGGCGCTGGCGCTCGTAGGCATCCCGGAACTCCTGATGCTTGCCGAAATCGAAACGACCCTTGACCTTGATCGTCAGTTTTTTCCCTTCCTGCGAAAAATCAGTTTCGACTGCCATACGAGCGATTCCTTCGGTGATGGCGAATGCAACTCCTGAAGGTTTAGCAGGCACCATGGGCTGGTGCAAGGCGCTGGCGCCGGGCGGACAAGCCCCTTCCTACAGATGCCCTTGCCGCGGCAAGCGCTGGGACAACTCGTCGAGCAGGCGCTGCTCGCGCTTGTCCTCGGCCCGGCGCGCCTCGTCGAGGTAGCGCTGCACCAGCTTGCGCAACCCCTCCACCCGTGCGTAGGTCTGCTGCCAGGCGTTGCGTGCGTTGTTGAGGTTGTTCTGGTGCCAGGCCATGCTCTGGCGCTGCTGGGTCATGGCCGTTTCCAACTGACCGAGGAAACGCTGGTAATTGACCAGCCAGTTGCCGTCGACCCCCTTGGAGCCACGGCTGATCCACTGCTGCTGGTAGGCCTCGCGGAAACTTTCAAGCTCGGCCTGCTTGGCCTGCGCATCGGTCAACATTCGCTGAAAGTGCCCCACCCGCTGAGCGGCCTTGCGCTCGGCCTCCTCGGCCATGGTCACCACGGGAGCCAGGCGTGCGGCACGGCTGGGCTGGGCCATGGCCTATCAGTTCCCCGGCGGCGCAAAGATTGCGCCCAACTGCTCGCGACCCTGGGCCATGCCAACGTTTTCATCCAGGCCCTGACGCAGGAAGTCCACCAGCTTGGGCTGCAAGGCAATGGCCAGGTCGGTTTCCGGGTCACCGCCAGCCACATACGCACCGACGCTGATCAGGTCGCGGCTTTGCGAAAGGCGCGACCACAACTGCTTGAATTTCTGCGCCTGGCGCAAGTGATCGGGGTCTACCACCTGAGGCATCACCCGGCTGATCGAGGCTTCGATATCGATGGCCGGGTAGTGCCCCTCTTCGGCCAGGCGCCGGGACAACACAAAGTGCCCGTCGAGGACGCCCCGCGCCGAGTCTGCGATCGGGTCCTGCTGATCGTCGCCCTCGGAGAGCACGGTATAGAACGCGGTGATCGAGCCACCGCCCGGCTCGCCATTGCCGGCACGCTCCACCAGCTTGGGCAACTTGGCGAACACCGACGGCGGATACCCACGCGTGGCCGGCGGCTCGCCGATTGCCAGGGCGATCTCACGCTGGGCCTGGGCGAAACGGGTCAACGAGTCCATCAACAGCAGGACGTTCTTGCCCTTGTCACGGAAATATTCGGCGATTCGCGTGCAGTACATAGCTGCCCGCAGGCGCATCAGCGGGGCATCATCCGCAGGCGAGGCCACCACCACCGAACGCTTGAGCCCCTCTTCACCAAGAATGTGCTCGATGAACTCCTTCACCTCGCGGCCCCGCTCACCGATCAGCCCCACCACGATGATTTCGGCCTCGGTAAAGCGCGTCATCATGCCCAGCAGCACCGACTTGCCCACACCAGTACCGGCGAACAGCCCCAGACGCTGGCCGCGACCCACGGTAAGCAGGCCATTGATGCTGCGAATGCCCACGTCCAATGGCTGGCTGATCGGGTCACGGTTCAGGGGGTTGATGACCGGGCCATCCATCGGCACCCAATCCTCGGCCTTCATGCCGCCCTTGCCATCCAGCGCACGACCGGCGCCATCGAGCACCCGCCCGAGCATGCTCATGCCCATCGGCAAGCGGCCACTGTCATCCAGCGGCACCACGCGGGCACCAGGCGCCAGCCCGACAATACTGCCGACCGGCATCAGGAACACCTTGCCACCGGCAAAGCCCATGACTTCGGCCTCGACCTGCACAGGGTGATAGCTGTCGTCGTTGATCACCAGGCAGCGGCTACCCACCGCTGCCCGCAGGCCTTCGGCCTCAAGCGTGAGGCCGACCATACGCAGCAGGCGGCCCTCGACGATTGGCTGCTCAGGCAGCCTCACCGCATCGGCGTAGCCTTCAAGGCGCTTGCCGAAACTGGTGCGTTCAAGGCGCATCGGCTTCACCTGCAGGCTCATCGAGTTCGACCTGAATATCCGGCGCCGCAGGGTGCAATGCCTGGTCATGGGATTGGTCGAACAGCTGCGCCACGGCCTTCTCGATACGGGTTTCCATGGTCGCGTCGATGCGGCTGTGGGCGGTTTCGATCCGGCAACCGCCAGGCAGCAGGGCTTCGTCCTCAAGTAGCTTCCAATCTTCCTCATGGCGCTCGCGCAGGGTCTTGGCCAGCTCGAAGTCCTGGGGATTGAGATGGATACGGATGTTGTCAGCGCCCATCGGCAGCAGCTTCAGTGCCTCGCGAAGCACATGGGTGATCTGGCTGGAATCTGCGCGCAACTCGCGGCCGATGACCTGGCGGGTCATGTTCGCCACCAGCAGCACCAGCGCCTTTTCGATCTGCGTGTCCTGCTCGGCGATCGGCTCCAGGAGGTGGTTCATGACCTGCTCCAGGCTCGCAAGCTTGGCGGCCAGCGCCACTTCGGCCTCCTGCCGAACCTTGAGCTGGGTACTGTGGAAGCCTTCCCGCTCGCCCGTGGCGAAACCTTCGTTGTAGGCCTCCTGGCGAATGGCCTCAAGCTCTTCGAGGGTAAGGGGCTGGACTTCCTCCAGCGGCACCTCTTCGACTTCTTCCTCGACGACGGTCGGCTCAGGCTCAGGCTGGGGTTCAGGCTCCGGATCGAAGCTAGGCAACGACCAGACATCCACGCCCTCAAGGTCGCGGGCACGGATCAGATCGCTGGGGTGTTCGGTGGTGGACATGCTCAAAAACCTCTTTAGCTGCAAGCATCAAGCTTCAAGCAGCAAGAAACGGCAGCCCTTGCTTGACCCGCTGTTTCTTGTCGCTTGCAGCTTGAAACCTGCCGCTTAAATCATTTCCTCGGCGCCCTTGCCGCCAAGCACGATCTCGCCGGCCTCGGCCATGCGGCGGGCGATGGTGAGGATTTCCTTCTGCGCCGTTTCCACGTCGCTGACCCGTACCGGCCCCTTGGCCTCCAGGTCGTCGCGCAGCAGCTCGGACGCACGCTTGGACATGTTCTTGAAGATCTTGTCCTTGACCCGCTCGTCGGCGCCCTTGAGCGACACCACCAGCACGTCCGACGACACTTCGCGCAACAGCGCCTGGATGCCACGGTCGTCGACGTCGGCCAGGTTGTTGAAGACGAACATCAAGTCTTCGATCTGCTCCGACAGGTCGCTGTCGATCTCGCGGATCGAGTCCATGAGCGCGCCTTCCACCGAGCTGTCGAGGAAGTTCATGATATCGGCGGCGCGCTTGATGCCACCCAGGGTGGTGCGCGCGGCATTGGAGTTGCCAGAGAACTGCTTTTCGAGGATCTGGTTGAGTTCCTTGAGCGCCGCTGGCTGCACGGTATTGAGCGACGACACGCGCAGGACGATGTCCAGGCGCACCTTGTGGTCGAAGTTGCTCAGCACCTCGCCGGCCTGGTCGGGGTCGAGGTAGGCGACCACGATGGCCTGGATCTGCGGGTGCTCGTAGCGGATGACATCGGCCACGGCACGCGGCTCCATCCACTTGAGGCTGTCCAGGCCGCTGGTGTTGCCACCGAGCAGGATGCGGTCGATCAGGCCGTTGGCCTTGTCCTCGCCGAGGGCCTGGTTGAGCATCTTGCGGATGTAGCCGTCGGAGCCGACACCCAGGCTGGTCTGGTCGCCGACGATCTCGACGAACTCGCTCATCACCTGCTCGACCTGCTCGCGATGGACGTTGCCCATCTGCGCCATGGCCACACCGACCCGCTGCACTTCCTTGGGCCCCATGTGGCGCAGGACCTGCGCGGCATCGGTCTCGCCGAGCGAGAGCAGGAGGATGGCCGCCTTGTCGACGCGGCTCAGCTTGGCGGTAATGGCTCGATTGTCACTCATCGGCGTTGATCCACTCTTTCACGACCTGGGCGACGCGGCCCGGGTCTTCGGCCACCAGGCCCTTGATTGCGTTGAGCTGTGCCTCGTAACCCTCGCTCGGGCTCGGCAACAGAATGCTTGTCGGGCCACCCAGGCTGACGCGGTCGTTGGCCAGTTCGCCATCCAGACCGATCATGCCGCCCAGCTCCATGTCGCTGTCCGTGGCCGCCTGCTTGCCGCCACCTGTAATGTTGTTGAGCACCGGACGCAGCACGCCGAACACCAGCACCAGGATGAACAGCACACCCAGCACTTGCTTGACGATGTCCCAGAACCAGGGCTGCGAGTAGAATGGAATATCGACCAGCTCGTCGCCACGATCGGCGGCGAACGGCACGTTGATCACGGTGACACTGTCGCCACGGCTGGCATCGAAGCCTACCGCGTCCTGTACCAGGCGGGTGAAGCGCGCCAGGTCCTCGGCGCCCCACGGGGTGCGGGTGGCTTCGCCAGTGGCGGCGTCCAGCTTGACCTGGTCGTCCACCACCACGGCTACCGACAGGCGGGTCAGGCGACCTTGCTGCTGGCGGGTGTGGCTGATGGAACGGTCCAGTTCGAAGTTCTTGGTGCTTTGCTGGCGCTTGTCGCTCGGGTACGGCGCCAGCATCGGCTGGCCAGTCGCCGGGTCCATGATCTGTTGGCCATTGGCGTCCACCAGCGGCTGGCCCGGCTGGATCGCGCCGGCAGGTGTCGCGCCAGCGGTAGCGTTTTCAGGGGCAGAGGCACCGGCCGGCGGCTGGTTGCTCAACGCCCCCGGCACACCCTGCGGCCCTTGGCTGCTGGCACGCTGCTCATTGACCGATTGCTCGCTGCGCAGCGCCGGTTGGTCGGGGTTGAACTGTTCGGAGGTGGACTCGACAGCACTGAAGTCGACGTCAGTAGACACCTCTGCCTTGTAGCGGTCGTTACCCAGCACTGGCTGCAGAATATTGTGCACACGCTGAGTGAGCATGCTTTCCATGCGACGGCTGTAGTCGAATTGCTTGCCGGCCATGCTCAGGGCCGTGTCTTGCAACTGGTCGGAGAGCAGGTTGCCCTTCTGGTCGACTACGGTCACCTGGGACTTGTCCAGCTCCGGCACACTGGTCGCCACCAGATTGACAATCGCCATCACCTGGCCGGCTTCCAGGGCACGCCCCGGATACAGCTCGACCAGTACCGAGGCGCTGGGCTTGCGCTCGTCGCGCACGAACACCGAACTTTTCGGGATCGCCAGGTGCACACGGGCAGCCTTGACGTTGTTCAGGCTCGATACCGTACGCGCCAGCTCGCCTTCAAGGCTGCGACGGTAACGGGTAGCTTCCATGAACTGGCTGGTACCCAGCCCTTGCTCTTTATCGAGCAATTCGAAGCCGACATTGCCATCGCTCGGCGCCACGCCGGCCGCGGCAAGTTTCAGACGCGCACGGGAGAGATCGTCGGCCTTGACCAGCAGCGCGCCGGAGTTGGGTTCCACGCGATACGGGATATCAGAGGTGGTCAGGGTATCGATCACCTGTTTGGTGTCCATGCCCGCCAGGCTGCCATAGAGCGGGCGGTAGTCCGGCTGCTGCGACCAGAGCACCACGGCGAAGCCGATGGCCACGCTTGCCGCCAGCCCGACCAGCAGGCCGACCTGACGCAGCATGGGCATCTGCGAAATGTTTTCCAGGAACGACATGCCGAACAGCGGCGGCTTGGCTGCTGGAGGGCCACTCTTGGCGGGGGCGTTATCGACGACTGCTTCGGCCATGACTCACTCTCGCCCTTATACCGGCATCTGCATGATGTCCTGGTACGCTTGCACCAGCTTGTTACGAACCTGGGTAAGTGCCTGGAACGACACGGAAGCCTTTTGCGAGGCGATCATCACGTCAGTCAGGTCAACACCGCTCTTGCCAATTTCGAAGGCGCTGGACAATTGGCTGGATGCCTGCTGAACCTCATTCACCTTGCCAATGGCCTGGCCGAGCATATCGGCAAAGCTGCTCTGCCCAGGCGCGAGCTCAGGCGCGGCGCCAACCTTGGGCAGGGACATGGCATCGGCCTGCATGGCGCGCATGTCCAACATCAGACGATTGAATTCAACACCTTGGGTCATGGACTTCTCTCTCCGGCGGCCGCACTTTTTTTGACACTCATGCAGCGAATAGTGATGGAGCTAGCAAGAGAAGTGCCAGCCATTCAGAAAACATTCAAAAGGACGTATCAGCCGAACAGACTGGCCTCGACATCGAACCCGGCATCACGCATCTGCGCAAGCTTGTAACGCAAGGTTCTAGGGCTGATCCCCAGACGATCGGCCGCCTCCTTGCGACGACCACGTTCAGCACGCAAGGTGTCGATGATCATCTGGTATTCGTGGCGACGCATGTCATCACCCAGCCCACCGGCCTCACCCCCGGAATCCGCAAATACTGGCTCAATAGTGGCCACCTTGGATGCCGACAATGGAATGGCGCCCGCCAGACAAAAATCCGCCGCCTCGATCACTCCGCCCTGCTGCAGGATCAACGCCCGCTGCAGCGCATTATCCAGCTCGCGGACGTTGCCAGGCCAGGCATAAGCCTGCAGGCAGGCCCGCGCCTCAGCGGATAGCTTGACCTGAGCGTGGCGCATCTTGCTGACATGACGTGCCAGCAAACGCTCAGCAAGCGGCACGATGTCGGCCGGCCGATCACGCAATGCCCGCCAAGCCATGGGGAATACCGATAGGCGGTAGTACAGGTCCTCACGGAAGCGCCCGGCAGCAACCTCCTCCGCCAGATCGCGGTTAGTGGTAGCCAGCACGCGAATATCCAGCACCACCGGCTTGCGCCCGCCCACCCGCTCCACTTCACGCTCCTGCAGCACACGCAGCAACTTGGCCTGCAGCCCCAACGGCATTTCAGAGATCTCATCGAGCAGCAGGGTACCGCCGTCCGCCTGCTCGAACTTGCCAGCCTGCGCGGCGATGGCCCCGGTAAAGGCACCCTTCTCATGGCCGAAAAGCGTGGCTTCGAGCATGTTGTCAGGAATCGCCGCGCAGTTGATCGCCACGAACGCCTGCCCGGCTCGGCGCGACTGCTGGTGAATGAAACGCGCCAGCACTTCCTTGCCCGTGCCCGACTCGCCGGAAATCAACACCGTCGAGTCGCTTTGCGCAACCCTTACAGCCAGCTCCAGCAGTTGCCGACTGGCAGGCTCACAGGCAACAGGCCCCGCTTCGTCGCCCACGGCACCGCCACCCACGGCATGACGTGCCACCAAGTCGAGCAAGGCCTTGGGTTCAAATGGTTTTACCAGATAGTCGACCGCTCCCTGGCGCATGGCCTCCACCGCACGCTCCACAGCCGCGTGAGCCGTCATCAGCAGCACCGGCAAGTGCGGGTGGTGACGGCGTAACTGTGCCAGCAGCTCGTGGCCATCCATGCCCGGCATGTTCACATCACTGACTACCAGCGCAAAGGATTCCTCTGCGACCGCCCGCAACGCTTCCTCAGCACTGCCAACTGCACGGTGAGCGAGGCCGCCGATCTCCAGGGTGTCGGCCAGCGCCTGGCGCAGGACTCGGTCATCCTCGACCAGCAGCACCTTCATCGTCATTGCCCCGCCTCCTCCTGAACACCGATCAATGGCAGCTCCACGGTGGCGCATGTACCGCGCCCCACCCGGGAACGCAGGCGCAGAGTACCGCGGTGCGCCCGCACCACTGCCTGGACCACAGCCACCCCCAGCCCGGTACCCGTGGACTTGGTGGTCAAAAACGGCTCCCCCAAACGCGCCAACAACTGGCTATCGATACCACTGCCTGCATCGCTGACACACAGGTGCACAGCGTTTTCGCGGCGCAGAAGATGAATCTTCAAACGCGCCGACTCGCCACCGGCCTGTACGGCATTTTCGATCAGGTTGAGCAATGCACCCACCAGCGTATCGCGGTTGCACAGCAGCTCTCCCAGATGCGTATCACATTGCCAGCGCACCGCATGCCCCTGCACATGGGAGTGAGCGGCTTGCTGCAGGGCCTGAAACAACCCCTTGGGGCTGACCCGATCATTGAGTGGCAGCTCGCCCCGGGCGAACACCAGCATGTCGCGCACCTGATGCTCCAGTTCGTGCAGACGCTCCTTGAGATTGCCGGCAAAACGCAGGCGCGTGTCGCAGGCCAACGCCTGCTCCGGATCCGCCAAGTGGCTGGCATAGAGCATCGCGGCCGACAAGGGCGTGCGAATCTGATGCGCGAGGGAGGCAACCATGCGCCCCAACGACGACAGACGCTCGTGTCGCGCCAACTGGCCCTGAAGGCGACGCGTTTCGGTCAGGTCATTGAGCAGCACCAACTGCCCGGGCTCGGCATCCAGAGAGCGGGTGGCAATGGACAAACGACGCCCGTCACGCAGGGAAACCTCATGACCGTCATCCTCGCGTGGCGCGAAACTGCGCGCAATCACCTGACGCCACAGCAGCCCGGTCAAAGGCTCCCCCAGCAGCTCGCAAGCCGCCGGATTCGCCTCTCGCACACGGCCCTCACCATCGATGACGATCACCCCGCCAGGCAGCAGATCGAGCAGATTCTGCAGACGGTTGGCCAGGCGCTCTTTCTCGTCCAGCTCGGCCATGCGCTGGGCACTGACCACAGCCAACTCGCCCTTGAGCTCGCTGACCCGCGACTCAAGCATGCTGTACGAGTGACTCAACTGGCTGGAGACCTGATCGAACAGGGCGAACGCCTGCTCAAGACCCTGCCGGCTCTCCTGCTCAAGCGGGGTGTGCCCTCGCGAATCGGGGGCTGGGGAACGGTGGGCGGCCTGGGGCATCGTGCTCTCTCGCATGGCTGACCGTCATAAAAACGGTATGTTGCCTGCGGTGTAGCAATAGCCGTGCCGAAGATGGGGACAATGACACCAGGCAGCACTGCACGCTGATCGACGTCAACGCCAGGGGCCGCATCGCGACCCCTGGCAAGCACGCGTCACTCGTCGGCCTGGTCCTCGCCACCTTGCCGGCTCATGCCGTACTTGCGCATCTTCTCGACCAGCGTGGTACGACGGATACGCAGACGCTCGGCAGCACGCGCAACGATGCCATTGGCATCATCCAGTGCCTGCTGGATCAGGCCCTGCTCCAGGCTGCCGAGGTAGTCCTTCAGGTCCAGTCCTTCCGGGGGCAGCATGGCGTGGTTGGCGAAATTCGGCGCATGGCCGTTGATCGCCACTCGCTCTTCCAGGTCGGAGCGCAGGCTGTCCACCAACTGCTCGTCTTCATCATCGACGTAGCGGAACTTCTTCGGCAGCTCCGCCACGCCGATCACCCCGTACGGATGCATGATCGCCATGCGCTCCACCAGGTTGGCCAGCTCGCGGACGTTGCCCGGCCAGCCGTGGCGGCACAACGACATGATCGACGCGGAGTTGAAGCGGATTGAACCGCGCTTCTCGTGCTCCATGCGCGAGATCAGCTCGTTCATCAGCAGCGGGATATCTTCCACCCGCTCACGCAACGGCGCCATCTCGATAGGGAACACGTTCAGCCGGTAATACAAATCTTCGCGGAAGGTCCCGTCCTCGATCATGGTCTCGAGGTTCTTGTGCGTCGCAGCGATGATGCGCACATCGATGCTCTGGGTCTTGTTGCTGCCGACCCGCTCGAAGGTGCGCTCCTGCAGTACGCGCAGCAGCTTGACCTGCATCGGCAGCGGCATGTCGCCGATCTCGTCGAGGAACAACGTGCCACCATTGGCCAGCTCGAAGCGCCCGGCACGACTGGTGATCGCTCCGGTGAAGGCGCCCTTCTCGTGACCGAACAATTCGCTTTCGAGCAGCTCCGCCGGGATCGCCCCGCAGTTGACCGGCACGAAGGGTGCCTCGCGGCGCTTGGAGTGGTAGTGCAGGTTGCGCGCCACCACTTCCTTGCCGGTGCCGGACTCGCCGAGGATCAGCACGCTGGCATCGGTGTCAGCGACCTGCTGCATCATCTGCCGCACATGCTGGATGGCACGACTGGTACCCACCAGGCTGCGGAACAGGTTGGGCTCGCGCTGACGACCGCGCTCGCGGGCCTGGTCGTACATCTCGCGATAGACCTGGGCACGGTGCAGGGAGTCGAGCAACTGGCTGTAGCTCGGCGGCATCTCGAGGTTGGACAGCACACGACGGCGCAGGTCCTCGGGGAAGTCCGCAGAAGAAATTTCACCCAGAAGCAGAACCGGAAGGAACTCATCCCACCCGGCCACTGTCTTAAGGAGCCCCAGTACGCTGGCCGGGGCATTTACGGTACCGATGAGGACACACAGCACTTCACGGCTGGAAGACAAACCCTCGACCACCTGCTGCCAGTCATCGCTGGAGCAGGACAGGTTTTCTTCGCCGAGAAAATTCAGGACCACCGCCAGATCGCGGCGGCGTTCGCTGTCGTCATCGATCAGGAGAATCTTGGTTTCACGCCACATGCAATAGCAACTTCCCTAGTCATATCGGCGCCCGAAGGCGTGCACGACATCATTCCGACTGAATGGTCAGTGTTCGGACGTCTGAATTTCGAAAACAGCCACTAGTAAAGTCAAAAAACAGCACACAGTCAAATTTATGGCGCGCCGTTTTGATAAAACATCCGTGGTCAACTGAACAGATGGTATACCTTCGTGGCGTTTTTCGCCTGACGGATCTGCGCCATCTCATCGACTATTGATTGACGCTCACCACTTGCAATTTCGATTAGCTGGCGGTAGACCACCAGAAGCTCCTCCAGACTCGCGCGCACTTCGTCCTCATTCGACAGTGCCTCGGCCAGCACATCGTCGACACACAGGCGGCATTCCAGATCCAGCTCCCCTACAGCCTCCCAATCACGAGCGGCCAGGGCGTCCAACAGAAATTTGCGGGTCTGATCGATACGCTCGATTACCTCACTCATGACAACCTCCTGATTCAGGGCGTCGGCTGCTGATCGCCGATAGCATCCCAGCCTTCCTTGACCGTGATCAGCAAGCGGGCAACCTCGTCGATGATCTGCGGATCACTCTTGGCGTTCGCCTCGACCAGGCGCCTGCTCATGTAAGTGTACAGGTTGTCCAGGTCCGCCAGCTCCTGCCCATGGTTTTCCAGGTCCAGCCCTTCGCGCAGGCCGCCAATGATATCGATGGCCTTGCCGAGCAGAATGCCCTTCTGGGCGACATCCTTGCGGGCAATGGCGCCCTTGGCCTGAGCCAGGCGGTCGAGACCACCCTGCATCAGCATCTGCACAAGGCGGTGGGGGCTGGCTTCGGAAGTCTGTGCCGCGCCATTGACTTTCTGGTATTGCCGAAGGGCCAACATCGGGTTCATGGATCTACCTCGTTGCAGCGAAAAGGTGCATATACCTGCTGTATCGCCGTTACGTCAAAAAACTTTAGCCAGAAAACAGTAAAGCCCGGAGCACCTCAAAGGCGCCGCCGGGCTTACGTCACGCGGTTCAATCAGGATTTCTTGGCCTGAGCGTTCATCGCTTCGAAGATGGAGGTGATCTGCTCACCCTGCTTCTGCATCTTGGCCAAGGCTGCGTCAAGCGCCGAGAACTTCTTGGTCAACGATACAGTCAACAGCTCGATACGGTTGTCCAGCGCGTCCTTCTGGTTGGCCAGGTTCTTGGCAGCCTGATCAAGGTTGCTCTTGCGGCTGTCCAGCGTACCGCCCGACGCATTGTACGGATCGATAGCCTTGTTCATCCGCGTAAACACGCCCTGGTCACCCGTGAACAGCCCCTGAATCTCTGCGCCCAGCTTCTTGTCGTTCAAGGCAGCGGAGAACTTGGTGCCGTTGAACTCCAGGGTGCCATCTTTCTGGGTGTTGATCCCCAGCTGGCTGAGCGTGTTCAGGTTGCCGTTGCCTGCAGTGTCTGCGATTACCTTGCGCAGATCGCCCAGCAGCGCCTTGGTGGTCGGGTCGTTGCTCAGCGGGCCGAGGCTGGTGACCTTGCCATTCTCATCCTTGGTAGGCGTGGTGAGCGCACTCACCGCCTTCTGCAGGGTGTTGTAGGCATCGACGAACGATTGTACCGACTTTTTCAGGCCCTCATTGTCCAGCGCCACGGTCACCTTGACGCCGCTGGTGACCTTCGGATCGGAGACACCGGTAAGTTCCAGGCTCAAGCCGCTGACCGCGTCATCAACGGTATTCTTCGAGCTTGTCAGCTCCAAGCCATCAATAGAGAACTCCGCATCCTGGGCCAGGCCATTGATGTATCCCGCACCATCACCCACCATCTTCTGCTTGCCGTCGATATCCAGCCCCAGGCCGCTTACAGAAATATCGCTATCTTTGCCTGTCGTGGTGGAACCGAACACCAGACGCGAACCACCCGCTTCGTTGATGATGTTGGCGGTGATGCCCTTGGCCCCGACCTCCTTGTTGATCTGGTCACGCACGCTTTTGAGCGTGGCGCCATCAGGGACGTTGATCTTGTAGTCCTTGCCGTTCTGGCTGATGGTCATCTCGCCAGGAGGGATGGGCGTATCGGCGCCACCCGCGAATTTCGCGGAGGCTACCTTCGAGCCGGTCGCCAACTGGGTGACCCGCACGTCATAGCTGCCAGCCACGGCGGTGTTGCCCGCCTTGATCTTGACCACGCTTTCATTGGCCGACGTGCCCGCGAATGCATTGAACGAAGGAGCGTCCTTGTCGTTGAGCTTCTTCATGGCGTCCTGGAATGCAGTCAACGCACTGCGCAGAGAGCCGATACCCGAGATCATCGCCGAGTTGTTGCTGGTCTGCCGGGCAATCTGGTTTGCCTTGGCCGACGTGTCGGCATTGACCAACACCTTGACGATATTGGTGATATCGAGTCCGTAGCCTGCTCCCGTGCTCGTAGTAATCGGGCTTGCCATGCTGTCGCTCCTCTGCTCATTGCGCCAGCCTTGCGCTTGCAAGGCCGACTGAATCACAAAACTGTATTCGCCGCCGGTTCAGACCTTGGCGTCGAACAAAACACTGTTGACATCGCTCAGGCTGTGGGCAATTCGCAGCGCCTCTTCCGAGGGTAGTTGTCGAATCAGCTCACCGGTTTCGCTGGCGATGACTTTAACCACGATCTTACCGGACTCTTCGTCTGTGACGAACTCCAGGTTGCGTCGGGTTTCCCTGAAAAACTTCTCGATTTCCGAGACAGCACCCTTGACCTTGTCGGCGTCATGCACCTTGATCGGGTCCTGTTTTTTTTCGCCATCAGCGGAAATATCCACCGACCGGGCAACCGGTTTCTCGGCAACCTGCTCGGCCGTCCGCGCGGCCGGGTAAGACAGGTTCAGCTTGACGCTCATGTCCATGCCTACCACCTCACAATGAAAAAGGCGGGGAAGCGCCTGGAGAGCACTCCCCCGCCATCAGCTATCAGGCAGATTAGCCCAGCAGCTTCAGCACTGCCGATGGCAGCTGGTTGGCCTGGGCCAGAACCGAGGTGGAAGCTTGCTGCAGGGTCTGCTGCTTGGTCAGCTGGGCAGTTTCGGCAGCGAAGTCGGTGTCCTGTACACGGCCACGAGCGGCTTCGGCGTTCTCGTTGACGTTTTGCAGGTTGTTGATGGTGCTGGTCAGACGGTTCTGGGCAGCACCCAGGTCAGCACGCGAGGTGTTGATTGCCTGCAGAGCGTCGTCGATGGCGCTCATGGCAGCGGTGAAGTTGGCTTCGATGTTGGCGCTGGTACCGGTGATGGCTTTACCGTTCAGGCCGCTCAGAGCGCCACCGGTGCCAGTGCTCATCGAAGAGCTCAGGCTGATGGTGATCTGGTTGTCGCTACCGGTGTTGGAGCCGACCTGGAAGGTCATGACGCCGGAAGTACCGTTCAGCAGTTTCTTGCCGTTCAGCTCGGTGCTGGCGGAGATACGGTCGATTTCCTTCAGCATCGACTGGAACTCTTTGTCCAGAGCTTCACGGTCCAGGGTGCTGTTGGAGTCGTTTCGCGCCTGGTTGGCCAGTTCGCGCATACGCTGCAGCATGTTGGTCTGCTCTTGCATCGCGCCTTCAGCGGTCTGGGCGATGGAGATACCGTCGTTGGCGTTCTTGATAGCCATGGTCTGACCGCGGATCTGCGAGGTCATGCGGGTAGCGATCTGCAGGCCGGCGGCGTCGTCTTTGGCGCTGTTGATTTTCAGGCCGGAGGACAGACGGGTCATCGAAGTGCTGAGTGCGTCGGAAGCACGGTTCAGGTTCTTCTGAACGCCCAGAGAGGTGGTGTTGGTGTTTACAGTCAAAGCCATGACGAATTCCTCGTTGGATTGGGTACTACGGCTTCCGGCCTTGGCAATTCGCCGGGTAGGTGGCCTAGAGAACCTTCGTAATGTTTATCGTCGTCAGGGCAGTTTGCTTTAGGGCGATTTCTCAAATTTTTTACTGGCATCCTGCCACCCCAATGAAATCAGGGGTTTGACGCCAGAAATTGCACATCAGAAATAAAAAAGCGCCGGCCGTGTCTGGCCAGCGCTTCTTGTTCATCCCCGCCGAAGGTCAGGCATTGCGTTCGATGATGGCCGAGCCCCAGGACAGCCCCACGCCAAATCCGCTCAGGGCCACGCGCTTGTGCTGCGAGCCAAGTACATGTTTCTCCAGCAACAGTGGAATGCTTGAGGAAACGGTATTGCCAGTCTCGACCATGTCCTTGACGAATTTTTCCTTGTACGCGCCCTCGCAGAAACGCGCGGAAACTGCGTCGACAATGGCGGCACTGCCCTGGTGCAGACAGTACAGGTCTATATCCCCGGCCTTCAACGCACTAGCCTCAAGCAATTGCTGCAAGTGCGCAGGCACCTTGACCAGTGCGAAGTTGTAGACCTGGCGGCCATTCATGAAGAACTTGCCCTGCGTGGTACGCAGGTGCTCGGCGCCGGCACCGTCGCTGCCAAACAACGACTTGCCCAACTGCCAGGCAGCCCCGTCGGCCATCCAGGTCGCCGTGGCGGCGTCGCCGAACAGCATGGTGGTGTTGCGGTCCTCGGGGTCGACGATCTTCGAATAGGGGTCGGCGGTCAGCAGCAAGCCGTTCTTCAGGCCGGCAGCTTCCATGAACCCCTTCATTGCATACAGCCCGTAGACATAGCCCGAGCAGCCCAACGAGACGTCGAACGCCGCGATGGCGGTCGGCAGCCCAAGCTTGTGCTGGACGATAGCGGCAGTGTGCGGCAGCCCCTCGGCATCGCCGTTCTGGGTGACGACGATGACGATGTCGATGGACGCTGGGTCCAGCGCCGGGTTGGCGGCGAACAGATTTCTGGCGGCTTCGACACACAGGTCGGAAGTTTCCTGGGTATCGGCCTTGCGCGGCAAGAAGGTCGAGCCGATCTTGCCGAAAATGAATTCTTGATCCTTGCCGAATTTCGCACCTTGGGCGTAGTTGTCGACGCCCTCCACAGGTACGTAACTGGCGATGCTTTTAATGCCAATCATTGTGGCTTCCCAATGGAAATGACGAAAAATCACGGGGCTGGCGACCAGAACCATACGCCTGACCTGGCATGTCGACATGGCTGCCCGTAGACTCAATGCATGTGTGATGCACGTTTTGACTGCCAAGTCACGGTTATACGACCAATCCTGTAATCCACGCAATGCCGCCTGCGCCATTGAAGCGCCCGAGGATCTCACGGCGTCAGGCGGCGGCATTGCACCGCCGGCCTTCATTTCAGCGCCAATGCCACTGCGTCATTACCCGCAGTGCTCATGCCTTCCTTACCATAGCCTGCAGAATCCGAGAGGCTGAACTCAAGCGTGGGTCACTCCCTATAGGAGTCGATTGCACATTCAACAATGTGAAACCGCAGGCCAGGAAGAGGTTAGCGAGCGCAGCGGGTGAGAAAAAGTTGATATGTTCATGCCAATGCCGCTTTTGCGACGGTGAGAGCGCCTGGTTGCCGACCATGAGCGCCTCATGCGGCAACTCCACGTAGAGCAAAGTCTCATCCCCCATACATTGACGGATGTCGGCAAGCACATCCGTTGGATAGGGAACATGCTCAAGCACCTGGCGGCAGACAATGAGATCGTAAGCGACGCCTTCAACATCCCCCTTTACGACGCTGCGAGTACCCACCACGGTAGGTTTGCGGTCGATATCGAAGATGTCAGTCTGGTACCCATCTCCCTTGAACGGAGTGTTCGTACCGTCTCCCCCCCCCCAATCGAGGATGCGCACGGGGCTGAGGTACTGCAGAATGTAATCGATCGTCAGCCCCATTAGCTCGCTAGGCGCCCTCAGGGCAAGATTTCGCGCCTTGAAGCCGGGTTCATAGTGTTCTCGAAGCGCTTCGTATGCCTCACCGTAGTAGCCGTCATACAGGCAGGCCATCTCGCGATCGGAAAAACGAATATCCAGAAACAACAATTCACATTGTGAACAATGAAGTGTATTGCAAAGACAATACGCCATTCCTTGAGGAATGGATTTCAGGCCCCACTGCTCATCAATGAGAGCAGGCGCCAGCCCTAATGCCCGATGGGAAACGAACGGCATGAGAATAGCCGGCGACCGCTGCAGTTGCACACCACCACAGCAGATGCACTGTTGAGCCACGCGCTCATGTCGCAACGAAGCAGGGAAGTCGTTGGTCATACTTGCATTCCTGATACATCAAAGAAGAAGAGAGTCATTACGTATCGGTCAACGACCCACATGCTCCGCCGCATCCCGTATCGACCTTGCCAGGTTGTAACGCAGGGATAGCCCCAGTTCATCACGCGCCTTGCTGATTGCTGGCACGTAACGATTCCGGAAACTCCCAGGCGCCTCTTCACTCTGAGCAATGCGCACAAGCTTCCCGGGCGCTAGCGTGTCGCGCACCAAGCGTGCCAGCTCACCGATCGTAATGACCTCATCAGAACCTACGTTGTAGGCATGCCCAGGCTTCCCGCTACTCAGCAGAACCTCTAGCCAGTGCGCCAGATCTCGCTGATCCATGTAAGTACGCACGGGCGTACCATCGCCATTCACTGCAATGATGGGTGAGCCAAGCGCATCCCTGATGAAATTGCCGATTGCGAAATGCACATCCAGAGGCAAATCACGCCCCACAAAGGCAAAACAGCGGGCAATCACAACCTCAAGCCCGTGCCGATGGCCATACAGGGCGCAAAGATGCTCGGCACAGCGTTTGGCCACACTGTATGCATGTCCTGGCTCGAGCGGATCCGGCATGCCATTGTAACTTTCCACGATGCTCCCCATGCCTTGCGGCTGAGGACCATAAACGCCACCAGAACTTGTCAGCAGGAAACGCGGAATACGATTGGCAACGGCATAGTCCAGCAGATGCCGTGTTCCGTCGACGATTTGCAGATAGCGCTCCAGCGGATCGAGGGCAGGTCCGGCTGTCGAGTCAGCAGCAGCATGCAGCACATGCGTAAAATTCCGTGATACCGGCAGCGAATCCGGTACCAGAATGTCACCTTCATGCAGGCACAGCCAAGGCTGGCCCGCAAACTCAGGGTACCGCTCAAGGAATGCATACGGCATCCGACTTAGTACAGTAACCCTGGGTACCTGGGCGCCGGCATCTGCACATACCTGCCAATGCCGCAACAATGCGCGCCCGAAAAATCCAGTACCCCCGGTCAATAGTACGTTCATGGGTTGGGTACAGCGTAGAGGACCGACTCGAATGTATTCGGGCAATGCTGGCGGATGTAGAAACGATAGTTCGGGCAGAAATCGAACAACAGCTCCGGCAATTCCCAGAGATCTTCCGGGTTATGGTAGAGCGATACGATCAGCGTTGGACGACTGCGACGAATGATCTGCTCGCCGCCCCTCAGTACCTGAGCCTCTGCCCCTTCGACATCCAGCTTGATGAGGTCAACCGGTAGACAGGGCAGCATTTGATCCAAGGCTACCGCTGCGATCGAAGTGCCAGCACCGTCCTGACTCAGGGAGCAAGCCTCTCCCTGTCCGGCATTGAACGTCAGGATACTGTAGGACTGGGCAGCGGCCATGGGCAAGCAAATGGCGTTGGTACCGCCCAGCGCTACCTGCCTTACCAGACGACTGAAATTTTCCGCATCAGGCTCCAGCAAAAACGCTTGCTTGCAGGTAATGTCGGGACACGCTATCAGCTCTTCGTAACTGTCACCATCATAGGCACCGCAGTCCACGTAGGTGATACCGCGGCCCCGCAATGCAGGCAAGGTCAATTCATTGATGTAGCGCGCCTCAGTGGAAAGGTAGCTGGCGTATTCCATATCCAGGCCAAGACGGAACGCGCACATGCGATACAGGATTTCCCGGCTTTGCTCATCAGCCAATTGCTCGGCCACTCCAGCAATTCGTCCCATTGCCTCTAACAGGAACGAACGGGCGCTGAGCCAGAATCGCCAGCCAAGATCTTGGGAAAATTGCTCGTACAGCATCCACGGCATCAACGGCGGTGCGAAACCTGCCTCGGCGACAATCGTCAGCAGCTCATCATACGGCGTATCGCGGTTGAAGATCCCAAGCGCCAGCCGCGCTCCCGAATGCTCCATCGCCAATGCCTGCCAGTCCAGCACAGGCAGGTCAAGCACGGTTGCCACACGGGGAGCGGTCTCGACAAAGCCCGCCACGACAATACCTTGCTTCTGCATCGCCGCCGCCAGGCTTCGACCGAAGTTGCCCGCGCCAAAAATCCAGATGACGCTGCCTGGTTCGATATGTGTCCGCGGCAAACCAGCCGCCTGCTCACCCAGGGCATTGAAATCAGCAGTGCGATAAGTCTTGTCAACCATTGCCGTTGGCTCCTGAGTCAGTGACGGTATGGGGGATTGCGCGTATGGCCAGAGCCTCGTTGCGTAACTGCTCGAGTGTCGCCTGCTCAAGGAACGGGTGCATGTCGTCCAGCTCTGGCGTCACGAATGCACCGTTAGCATCGACGCGAGATTTGATGCGCGGCACGAACTCTTGCCGAGGATCAACGTGCAAGTCGATGAGCAGTGGCCCATTGCAGCCTAAAAGCTCATCGAGCCGGCGCAGATCCTCCTCACAATGGATCGATTCAGCCCGCAAACCATAGGCGCGAGCAACGGCGGTGAAATCGGGGAACTCCACTCCCGATTCGGGAGTTGCGCCAATCACACGACCAAAGAAGTTCTCATGCGTCTGCCAGATGGAAAGATATCCGCGGTTGTTCAGAACAATCACGATGAGATTGGCCGCGACGGTTTTCAACGTCTGCAACTCCTGGATATTCATCTGCAGACTGCCATCGCCCGCGAAGCAGATCACCCGCCGCCCATTCTCCTGAGCAGCAGCCGCTGCCGCACCAAGGGCCGCCGGCAAGTCATACCCCATGGAGGCCGAGCCGGAGTTGCTGAACAAGCGCTGACCAGATTGGAGCGCCCCGACCTGGAACGGCAGGATGCACGCAGAAGCATTGCCACAAACAACAATGTCGTCAGGACGCATCTGAGCAAATATACGCTCTACCATGACATAGGGATTGAGCGCCGCCCCAACTTGCTGGCGATGTTCCGCAATAGCCGGGTAGGTCTCGCCGATTCGTTTGCACCACTGCACCCAAGCGGAGAAGTTCGGCAGGACGCAACGCGCCAGCTCCTCCTCGAACACATCCAGAAAATCATTCAGGTCTGCGACAACCCCGAGGTCTGGACGAACGGTGGGCTTGTTCAGTTCCGCAGAATCGATATCCACCTGAGCGACCCAGGCGTTTCTGGCAAAGGCCTGCCAGTTGTAGCTCGTCTGTCTCACATTCAGCCGTGACCCCAACACCAGCACGAAATCAGCGGTTTGCAGACAGAAGTTGCCAGAGCGTGTACCGATGGTACCAGGGCGCCCGGCGAACAGCGGGTGGTCACTGGCAATCAGGTCGTGAGTCCACGCAGTGGCCAGAGGGATACGATAGCGCTCGACCAAGGCCAGCAAGCGCTTCTCCGTAGCCGAAAGCCGAACTCCCGTACCACCCAGGATCAGCGGTCGATGCGACTGCAGCAAACGACGCACGATCTGCGTGCAGGCGATCCTCAGACCTTCGGCCGGAGCAGGCCGAGCCAGAACTGGGGCGGGAATATTGATCGACGCGGTCGACTGCTGGATGTCCAAGGGAATATCAAGCCATACCGGCCCCGGACGGCCGCCAACTGCCTCGGCGTAAGCGGTGGGCAGCATATCCTCAAGGTCTTTTTCGCTGCGCACGATCCGGGCATATTTGCAAACTGGACTGGCCATCGCGATGGTCGGCCCCTCCTGGTCGCCCAACTGCCGCAAGCCCGGCACGTCCTGGAAGGAAACACAGGTTTCACGCTTGATCTGACCAGAGATCACGATCATCGGAATCGAGTCGGTGAATGCGCCGTGCACACCATTGAGAGCATTGATCGAGCCCGGCCCGGTGGTCAGCATCACCACCGCAGGCTTGCCGGTGACCCGTGCGTACCCCTCGGCAGCCATGGCACATGCCTGCTCATGGTGCATGAAAGTACAACGCAGGCCTTCATGCCCACCAAGCGCCTGATTGAGGAACATGGCGCCGCCGCCAGTGACAGTGAAGACTTGTTCGACACCCTGCTGCACCAACCACTGAGCGATCTGCTCGGAAACACGCTTCATGCTCAAAGCCCCCTGCTCAGGATCAGGTTCTTGAGCGCCGGCGTTTCGCTGTAGGGGCCGTCGATATGCTCGATAGTCAAGCGCTCGTTGGCCTTGATCGACTGCAAGAGACGCTCGCCATTCATCACCTCACGGCACGACAACTGCCCTTTATGCAGCGGGATGGCCAGATAGAAATCCTTTTCGAATTCATCGCGCGTCAGCACATAACCAGGCTCCAGGTCACGCCGCGCATAGGCGCCGCGCACGAGGGCGTTGAGATACTCGGTTTCCTTGCGCGAGATGATGCGCCGGCTGGCACTCACGCCCCCGCACATTTCCTTGGCCTTGTGGAATGCCTTGTACCAACTGTCGCACTGCTCCGGCAGCGAGCAGTAGTTGGAGACCGGAACGCCCTCATGCTGTATGTCGATATGACGCTCCCAGGTACGCGCGCCTTTGCCGTAGGAGATCAGCATCGAAGAATGCCAGTCGTGATACTCGTGGGTAGACAAGCCAATCACGTGACCTGGATAGCGATTGCGCAGATAGTCGATCTGATCCAGGTGCAGTTCATCATCTTCACTGGGGTAGAGCGAAACGCAGTGGTTTATCGAAAGCGGGATGTCACGCTTCTCGAAATATCGAACTACGTCATCGAGGTCCTTCTCCGATGCCCCCCCAGTCGAGATGATGGTCGGACGGCGCGTGGAGGCGATCTTCTCGATCAATGGCCAGTCATTCATGTCAGAACTGGCAATCTTGAGAATAGGCATGTCGAACTCGACACACAGGTCTACCGAGGCCTCATCGAACGGGGTAGCCATGGGAATGCAACTCAGATTGCGGACTTCCTCAACCATCCGGGCAAACTCGGCCTTGCTCAGTCGAGTGTCCTCGGTCTTCTTCACATAGCGCAGCTCTGTCGTACCCTTGAAATCCGGGTGGATGAATTCATCGACGTCGCGAAACTGCAGTTTTATCGCAGCCTTGACATTGTTGAAGCGTGCGATAGCGCCGTGATCTCGAATGATCTTCAGCCCCCGCTCCAGGCTGCCCCAGTGATTGTTGGCCAGTTCAAGCACGAACAGGTTTTCGAACAGATCTTTGTCACGTTGGCTGATGGTTTTCATTAAAGCTCCCCTGCTCACTCGCATGAATGAATGGATGTCGGCGCCCAGATCTTGGTCCGTCTGGACTACCGCAAATGGATGATGACCTTGCAGTGCACCGATCCTGTAAATGTTGTGTGGATAATCGCGGCCTGCTGCGTAGCCACCCGTCAGCCGGGTAGCCAGGCCTCTAGTCGCGCCTGGATATGGTCCTCATCCAGCATCCACTGCGTCAGGACCGCTTCCTGTAATGCATCGCCACACCTGGCGCAGGCTTCCGGCTCCGCCAGGTACATCCGAATGGTTTCAACCCAGTCCCTGGAGATGTTCCCGACCGGTATCACAGACAGCCCTTGCAGAGACCAAACGTCACTGCAGACCACAGGCACTCCGCACGCGGCATATTCCAACAGGCGCGACGGGCTTCGGCATTCGCCGAACAAACCCGGGGCCAAGGGCGCGATGGCCAAGTCCAGATTCAAGGAGGCAAGCTTTACCGGATACTCATCGAACGACACAGCATCATGCTGCTCGCTAAGATAAGGACGAAGAAGCGACGGACACCGACCCAGGCATACCCAGTCGACTTCCCTGTGCAACTGCTGGACGATTTCCAGTAACAATGCCTGCTCCTGCGCCCCTCCTGCTTCAACCCACCCGATGCGAGGACGAGCACTGGACCGCCGCTGACTCCGTAATCCGCTCCAGCGAGCCGGGTTCAATCGATCAGGGATTACACGAACATCCGCGCAGGTATCGCGTAACGCTTCGGCCAATCCCGACGTCGCCACCAGCAACCGGTCGGCCATGGCAGACAAGCGACGCAGCGCTCCGTCAACCGGCGCCGACAGTGAATCCCCAGCCTCTGTGCAATACAGAGTATCGACCTCCAGCACCTTGAATGCCGATGTGAACCGTGCGCTTTGCCGCAATGCCTCGACCTGCGCCTCGAGGCGAGGCGGCTGCATCACCCATGCGTCAGGCTGCAAACGTTCGAGCTCAACCGGCGAATAATTGCGAAGGGCCAGACGGATATCGGCCTGGCCGCTGCCCCTCATGGCCAGCGCGGGATCGATGATGCGGCTATGCCCACTGGCTTCGAAATCCGCAGGCATCGTCAACACCACGGGCAGCGGACGCCAGCTTAAATAACGACAGGCGAGCCCGGGATCGGTTTCCAGCGTAAAACCAGAGCCTTGCAGAGTCAGATTGCGGTTGTACGCCGGATCATGAGCAATGAGAGGCAACCACTTTCGCAACAACGCATCTTGCTGCGCTTGCCCTTCGTCACCGGTCGGGGCCTCCTGCCCGGACGCATCACGACCCTCGCAGAACAGAACAGCGTGAGGCGTCCAGACGTTGAGGTAACCCGCTTGCATCGACTTCAGGCACAGGTCGATGGCTGCTCCAGAACCGTTGAATTGCTGCACATCCAGGCCACCCAACGCCTCGAAAAGTGAGCGCCGAATCATCAGACAGGCAGCAGAAACCGCGCTGTAGTTCTGATCCATTTCAAGGCGGCGCATATAGCCCAAACCATCGGACTGGCCACTGAAGGCAGTACTTGCTGCACCGTTGAGTCCAAGCACTATGCCGGCTTGCTCAACCGTGCCGCCAGGATGCAGCAACTTGCCGCCAACAATCCCCACCTCCGGACGCTGCGCGTGGTTGAGCAATGCATCCAGCCAGTCGCTGTGCACCACCGTTGTGTCACTACCCAGCATGAGCAGGTAATCACCTCGGGCATGCTGGACAGCACGTTGCATGGCCATCCCACCACCACCGCTGAGCACACTGATGCCACCCACTTGCTGTGACGCAAGACTATCGAGCCAGACCCGCGAGGCCCAATCCGCCTCGCCATCGTCCAGCACGAGAATCTCGTAGCGGGGATAGGTGGTTCTTTCCATTAGTGAGGTTATGCAGTGCTGGATCTGTCCAGCTTGCCCATCAATGGGAACGATGATCGAGACCAGCGGCTCATGCTCGTGGCCGTAATGGATTCGATGAATGCCTGGAAGGTGCTTCTGCACCCTCGCGCGCGTATACCCACGACGGTTCAGATGCTGCGCCACAACTGCCTGCGCCTGCGGGTTATGAACCGGTCGGGTGGCATCGGTGATGCATAATGGCTCACTGACATGCGCAAGGCCGTCCACGCCGTCAGTGCCCTCTATCAACCGCAGCAGCAGGGCAAGCTCGAGCGCACCGGCACATGTCGGGTCAAAGCCACCTGCGTCGAGGAATACCCCCCGCTTGTAAAACCAGTGATAGGCCATGCTTGCAGGCGCGCTCAGCAGCATGTCGAGGTTGAAGTCCGGTCGCAGTATCGTTTCCATATCGCCGGAAGGATGGCGGACGACCTCATCGGTGTAGAACGCGCGCACATTCGCCGATGCCAGTAATTCCAGGGCAAGGAGGGCCAACCCGAACGTCGTGAACGTCGTACCGGCGCGAACGAAGCACAACCACTGTCCGTGACATTGGTTCAGCGCGACTTCGTTAAGGGTTTCAGCGTCTGCATCGCCCGGCAGATGGATACCAATGAATGGGTAACCTTGCTCCAGCAAGCTTTGACGCGTGACTTCAACCGCACCTGGCTGGCCATCCGGCACGAGGATAAAATCGAAACGAGGCAATGCTTGCTGGCATGCCTCCAGGCGCTGGATGATCAATTCAGCCTGAGCATCATTGGGGGTACGCTGGCGCAGCCACTGCCTGACCATCTGACTATGCGCAATCGCTGGCGTCGCAGCACCCTGCTCCACGGAAACGTCATTGAGCAAACGCGGCTGGATCGGCATCGCCTGCGTCTTGGCAATAAAGATATCAAACTGTTCCCAAAACCGATTCTGCAGCCTGGCATAGGTCTGCGAAACAATATCCAGCCCGGCAACGGCTTGGGCGACTGCTTCATCAGAATCCTCAAAGGCCAGGCCGTGAGTACCGAACTCGCCACCGCCAATAGGCACACCGTCAAAAAAGGGTGATTTGAGAATCACTGCCGGGCAACCGCATAGCATTGCTTCCAGCGCAATGGCCGTGGATGAGAAACAGTAGACGCGCTCACTGCGTCGGAAAAGCTCAGCCATTTCCTCCGGGGTAGCGGGCCACTTGCTCGTGATGATGGTGCATTTCGCAGCCAGCTCTGGGTACTGCTGCAAGGCATCGATGTAACGCCCTGGGTACAGCAACCAGCCCTTTCGATGATGATCGAAACTGTTAGCCTGGTTGTTGAAGATCGACGTATCGATGGGCGGCAAGAACAGAATGTGGTCGTCACCCAGTCCTTCGGGAAGCAGGTTCTCGCCATACGCGAAAATCATGTCCGTGGCGGGGAACTCGCTGTCGCCCCCCAACAATCCTGGCACATTCAGCAAGTACCGCACGACCGATTGCCCATTGGCAGGGTTGCCCCGCACCACCTCCGGATACACCACGATCGGTTGACGCCCCGCCTCAGCATGTTGCTGCTCCAGGATGTCAGTCAGCAGGGGCGTATGCCACAGCGGATTGGTCTGCTTGGCGAACAGCAGATACGCATCCTGCCCGCAACGATTGAGCAGATGGCAGATCAGGTGGGTCACACGAATGCCCGCCGAGGTCTGGCGGTAATCCGGAGCGTAGATGTAGTACGGACGCTTCGGTGCCGTGTGCAACGGCGGGTAAGTGCGGCTGGCCATGAACTATCCTTCGAGCCTCTGCATCGGTGGACGATCGAGCTTGAAACGCGTCTGTTCGAAGCAGTTCATCAACGCAACCTGCGCACGTACTGTTCGATCGTGCCGGCAACGTGCTCAAGATGATCTTCGCCGAGCCCTGGCCACAAACCCGTCCAGAACGTGTCCTTCATCACCTTGTCGGTGACATGTAGATCGCTGGCCACGCGGTACTGCTGGTCCTTCATATAGGGCTGTCGGGTCAGGTTGCCGGCAAACAGCAAACGCGTACCGACCTTGTGTGCATCAAGGTGGCGCAGCAAGTCCAGGCGATCGGTGCCGCAATTGTCGCGCAGGGTCAACGGGAAGCCGAACCAGGAGGGATCACTGTTGGGTGTCGCGTGGGGCAGGATCAGCTGTTCGGCGCACCCGGCGAGGCGATCGCTGAGCCAGGCGAAATTGCGTTTGCGCGCAGCGATGAAGTCATCCACCCGATCCATCTGCGCCAAGGCGCAGGCGGCTTGCATGTCGGTGATCTTCAGGTTGTAGCCCAGGTGCGAGTAGGTGTACTTGTGGTCATAACCTTGCGGCAGGTCGCCAAGCTGCCAGCAAAAGCGCTTGCTGCAGGTGTTGTCCTCGCCTGGACCGCAATAGCAATCCCGCCCCCAGTCGCGGAACGACTCGACGATGCGCTTGAGCAATGGCGAGTCGGTGAACACGGCCCCGCCCTCTCCCATGGTGATGTGGTGCGCCGGATAGAAGCTCAGCGTTCCCAGGTCACCGAAGCTGCCAACCTGGCGACCGTCATAAGTGGCACCCAGGGCGTCGCAGCAGTCCTCGATCAGCCACAGACCATAGCGGTCACAGAGCTCGCGCACCACCTTGAGGTTGAACGGGTTGCCCAGTGTGTGGGCCAGCATGATTGCCTTGGTACGCGGGCCGATAGCCGCTTCGATCAACGCCGGGTTGATGTTGTAGGTGCCCATCTCGATATCGACGAACACCGGCACCGCGCCGAACTGCAGGATCGGGTTGACCGTGGTCGGGAAACCGGCAGCGACACCGATGACTTCGTCACCCTTGCCAATGGCACGGTCGCCCAGACGCGGCGAGGTGAGCGCGGAAAACGCCAGCAGGTTGGCCGATGACCCGGAGTTGGCAGTCAGTACGCCGCGGCGGCCGAGATAGCGGGCCAGGCGCTTTTCGAAGGCCTGGTTGAAACGGCCGGTGGTCAGCCAGCCATCGAGCACCGCCTCGGTCATGGCTTGCAGCTCCGGCGCCCCAATGACCTTGCCCGACGGCGGTATGGCATGCTGCCCAGGTACAAATTGCGGGGTCGCCAGCTCCAACTCCGCATAGCGGCCCACGAGCTCGGCAATTTGCTGGCGCAACTGCTGCGCCGTTTGATCAGTCATTGTTTTCGCCTTCATGTTCCGCGATCTGTGCACGGCTGTATTGCTGCATGTCCTGGCCGTCGCGCCAGGCACGATGCCAATCGAGGGTTCGTTGCAGGGCCTGCGGCAAGCCCCAGCTCGGGCGCCAGCCCAAACGTTGGCGAGCCCGGGATGAATCGAGGGTGAGCAGCCCCGCCTCATGGGGCTGGTCGAGCGATTCGACCGCCCAACGCGCATCGCCGGACCATCGCTCGGCCATGGCCTGGACCACCTCGCCAACGGTGGCCGTGCCTTCGCTGTCGGGGCCGAAGTTCCAGGCCTGGGCAACCGCCTGGCCCTGTTCGACCAACGCCTGGGCCAGAAGCAGATAGCCTTGCAGCGGGTCGAGCACGTGCTGCCACGGACGCACCGCGCCCGGATAGCGCAGGGTCAACGACTCGCCCGCATCCCAGGCACGCAGGATGTCCGGCAGCAACCGGTCGGCCGACCAGTCGCCGCCGCCGATCACATTGCCGGCGCGGGCGGTCGCCAGCGCGATACCGCGCTCACGCAGGAAGGAATCACGCCATGAGGCGCATAGCAGCTCGGCACAGGCCTTGCTGCTGCTGTATGGGTCGTGACCACCGAGGGCCTCCTGCTCACGATAGGGCCATAGCCACTCGCGGTTTTCGTAGCACTTGTCGCTGGTCACCACCAGCACAGCGCGCACAGTGTCACACTGGCGCACGGCCTCGAGCAGATTGAGGGTGCCGATGACGTTGGTGGCGTAGGTTTCCGCCGGGGTCCGGTAAGACTCCCGTACCAGCGGTTGCGCGGCGAGGTGCAGGACCACTTCGGGTCGGAATGCCTGAAGGCTGCGACGCAGCTGCTCGGCGTCGCGAATATCGGCGAACTCGCCCGCCAGGCACTCAGCCAGGCGAATGCTCTGGTGCAATGCCGGCTGGGTCTGCGGGGCAAGCGAATATCCGTACACTTCAGCACCGAGCTCGCTGAGCCACAACCCCAGCCAGCCACCCTTGAAGCCGCTGTGGCCGGTCAGGAATACCCGACGCCCGGCCCAGAATTCGCGGCTTACGGCCATACCCGCCATTGCGCCTCTCCCAACTTCCAGCGCTCTTCGAGGTAATTGCGGTCACGCAGGGTGTCCATCGCTTGCCAGAAGCCGCGGTGGGTGTGGCTCATCAACTGGCCGTCCTGCGCAAGCGCGCGCATGGGTTCGTATTCCCAGGTGGTGTCATCACCGTCGATGTAGTCGAAAATGCCAGGCTCCAGCACGAAGAAACCGCCGTTGATCCAACCCCCGTCGCCCAGGGGCTTCTCCTGGAAACCCCGCACCTGCTCGCCCCGCACATCGAGCGCGCCATAGCGCCCAGGCGGCTGCACCGCAGTGACCGTCGACAGCTTGCCGTGGCTCTTGTGGAAGTCTATCAACGCCGGAATATCGACGTCGGCCACGCCATCGCCATAGGTGAGGCAGAAGGTGTCGTCGCCCACGTAGTCACGCACGCGCTTGATCCGCCCGCCGGTGGCGGTGTTCTCGCCCGTATCCACCAGCGTCACCCGCCACGGCTCGGCGTTGCGGTTGTGAATGTGCATGCGGTTTTCCGACATGTCGAAAGTCACGTCGGACATGTGCAGGAAGTAGTTGGCGAAGTATTCCTTGATCACGTAGCCCTTGTAGCCCAGGCAAATCACGAAATCGTTGATCCCGTAATGGGAGTAGATCTTCATGATGTGCCAGATGATCGGCTTGCCGCCGATCTCGATCATTGGCTTGGGGCGAAGGTGTGATTCTTCGCTGATGCGTGTACCCAGGCC
This sequence comes from Pseudomonas sp. CCOS 191, assembly GCF_001007005.1. NCBI lineage: Bacteria > Pseudomonadati > Pseudomonadota > Gammaproteobacteria > Pseudomonadales > Pseudomonadaceae > Pseudomonas > Pseudomonas sp. CCOS 191. The sequence continues at coordinate 1,665,209 of NZ_LN847264.1, read as the reverse complement.
GCCGGCCAGGATGACTGTTTTCATTGTCGACTTACCTTGGAAGGCCGCTGCCCTGGACGGGCTGACAAAATACTGACCAATTCAGCTACTTGGACTTCCAAAGCAAAAATATTGCCAATTCCGTTGGCGCTCAGTCATGCAAAGGATTTACGAGGTTTTTGGCGATGGGCGGGAGGTAGGATGGTATTGCGCGACATCGGAACATGCCGGGAGGATAAGGTGACGCAAAACGGGGATACGGCGACTGGCGCCGCACCCCGCCAATAAACCGCCTGGCTTACAAGCCCCGGCGGAGTTGGTCGATCCAGGCCAAAGCAGGAACCTGTACGTCTCGGCCACTGAACGCCGCCGGCCAGCGAGCCTGCAGCTCGAGCGCAAGGCCCTCACCCGGTACAGGCAACGCGCTTACCTGCAACTGTGCCTGAGGCGTCCACACCACCAACTGGCCAGCTTCAGTCGCCGCCAGGCACAGGTCAAGGTCGGACCCCTCCACGCTCTGCAGGCCACCGCAATGGGCGAAGACCTCCTGGCGGACCATCAGGCAGTCAGCCGAAACGCCAGCACAACCGCGCACGGCCTCCGGCCAGCGGGCATTGCGGCACTCCTCGTCCGACATGCCCTGCCAAGGCACCGCCACTTGCGGCCCTTCCAATAGGGCATAGCCACCATGTGCCAGGGCGCCATCGACGGTACGCAGCGCCGCCCCCGTCACACCCACTTCCGGGCGCTGCGCCTCATTGAGCAACGCTTCGATCCAGGCTGGCGTGATGACCTGGCACTGCGCCGACAACAGCACCAGGTACTCACCGCGCGCCTGCCCTGCGGCCTGGTTCAGCCAGGCACTGCGCGAGCCAGCAGATTCGCCCACCAACACCTGTATGCGCCCCCCCAGGTGCTGCAACGCCTCCGCTTCGCTCTCGGCACACACAACCAGCACCTCGTAACGCGGGTACCGAGTACGTTGCAGGACACTGGTCAGGCAGGCCTCGAGCTGGGCATGATCACCAGTACTGGCCACCAGAATACTCACCAGCGGTGTTGCTGCATGCCGAAAATCGATACGCAACCCTGTGTTTGGCTGTTCGCTCACCTGGGCGCGATACCCCAGCTGGGTCAAATGACGATTGAGCGCACCTTGCGCCGCATCCATCAGTGCCGCCGGAGCTTGCTGTGCGATGACGAGGTAGTCATCCAGGTGCGCAAGACAACCGACCCCCTGCGCCTCGATCAGTCGCAGCAGCAAGTCGAACTCCAGGGCTTGCCGATGTGCTTCGCTGTAGCCACCCAGATCGACCACCGCCTGACGACGCAACAGCCAGTGCCGCGACATCAGACCCGGCTGGCTACGTAGCAGATTCAGATCCGCGCCAGGACGCCTCACGGCATGTAGACGCCCCTCCTCGTCACGCTGCACTTCGTTGGCGCAAATCGCCTGACAAGCAGGCGACTCGGCCAGCTCCACCAGAAGGTGCAGCAATCCGCCCGCCTGCAGTTCGTCTCCTGCCTGCAACAACAGCAACCATTCGCTCGGCAACTGTCGCACCACCTGGTTCAGATGCGCCAACCAGTTGCCGTCATTGACCTGGATAAAGTGCAAGGTATCGCGCGCAGTGGTGATCACCGGCGGCTTGCCACCTTTGAGTACCACCAGCTTGAAGTCGCGAATACCGCTGGCCAGCAGGCTGTCGAAAGTAGCCTGCAACGCCGCATCATCGTTCTCCAGATCCAGTACCACGAAGGCGATCTGCGCGGCGGGATGGCTGGACAGGTGATTCAACACCTGCTGACGCGCCGTAGCGTCAGGCGTCGCCGCGCCAATACTCGCCAGCAACCGCCCGGACGGGGTGGCCTGCAAGCGCGGTTGATGATCAACCCCCGGCACTTGTCGCAAACGCTTGAGCCAATTGCGTATCTCACGCAATTGATCACCATCGCGCTCTGCGTCCAGCGTCTCCACAAGCTTTTGACAGAGCTGCGGGTCGAACAGTCCGAGCGCCAGCGCTTGCCAGTAACGCAATTGCAAACTGGCGGGCGTGTCATTGGGATGCACCTGCAACAGATCACGCTGGCGTACCCAGCGGCCTTCCAGTGCCGCGTGCTGCGCCTTGCCAGCCGGCAAGGCATGACAGAGAAACTCCAGCGCTGTCAGTTGGGTAAACAGGGCGCTGTTGTAGTAAGGCATCTCGACATACTGGCGCCGCTCGAAAAGCCGTTCAGGATCATCGATCACGCTGCTCCAGGTAGAGGTGAACAGCAGGGGCGCTTCGCCGTGATCATAGGTCCCGCGAACGAAGCGATGGAGCACTGCAAATTCACCTTCGCCAACGCACAGGGCCTGCCCCTGGGCATCCCATTGACGAAGAACGAACAATGCACGATTCATGCGCTCCTCGCGCAAGACCTGATCGCAACCCTCGGATTCCAGGCTGCACAGCACATCGGTCTGTTCGAGCAGGGCGACTTCGCCTTGGGCGAGGATCGCATATGACAGCCCCAGACAGAACACGGCCGAATCATCGCCCGCAGGGGTCTGATCCAGCGCCGCCAGCAAGGCTGGCAGGCGGGTGACGGCACGCCATGCCTGACGGCGCGCCTGACCATACTGGCGTAGACGCGCCAACCCCCCTTCGCCCTCCAGTGCAGGCATTGCTCCCCCCACCTTGTGGTACGTCAGCTGGGCATTGCCCGTCCTGAAGCCCAGCGCATGGCCTTGGACTGCAATGGCACTCGCCTGCGCCTCCAGCTGGACAACGGCGGCCTGCAGGGCTGGAACCAGCACAAAGTCAGACTCGTGGGCAAGCACCACGTAGGGAGTGGTCACCTGCTGCAATAATTGCCCAAGAAGCTCGCCGTAACGCTGCGCCGCCTGACTTTGAGGCTGCACGTCAAGCGACAGGCACTGGACGCCGGCGCTCTGGTAATAGTGCTGCGCACGAGCACGGTAGTCGGCCTGCCCCTGCCCCAGCAATACGACAGTCACCTCGGTGCACGGTGCAGTTGTGATTTCGGCCATAGTGCCCTCTTCAAAAATGTCGGTTCGGAGCGCGGTCATCCCGCAACTACCAGATTCAGTCCGCGAGCCAGGCATTGGCCCAATGCTGCAGGTGGTGCGATGTCAATAAGTAGTCTCGCAGCACCACCTCACGCAGGGCATCACCCTGTCGATAGCTGGCCTGCGGATCGGCGAGGTGCATGCGAATCGCGTCCAGCCACTGCGCCGTACTGTTGTCTTTCACCCGCGTACACGGCAAGTAGCCGGCATAGGCTTTGGTGTCGGTGCAGATCACCGGGAAACCGCAAGCACCGTACTCCAGCAGGCGAAGGTTGCTCTTGCAATCGTTGAACAGATTCTGCTCAAGCGGCGCCAGCGCGAGATCAAGATTCAGGCTGGCCAGTTTGCGCGGGTATTCGGCGAACGAAATCCCCGGGTGAAACTCCTTGATGTAGGGCCGTAGCATTTCCGGGCACATACCAAAGAACACCCAGTCCACTTCATTGGCCAGGGTCTTGATGACCTCCAGCAACAACTCGAGGTCACCGCGATGACTGGTTCCGCCGGCCCAACCTACACGCGGCCTGGCGCTGGTCTGGCGCTCGCTGGCCAGGCCCGTCCACAAGGACGCCGAGAGCATGTTGGGAACGATCCTGATGTCATGGTGCATGCTCGAAAGCGCATCGGCCAACGGCTCGGTGGACACCACGACCCGATCGCACAAGCCTACGCCCTCGCTGACCAGCTCGCGGATGTTGGTCGGCAAGTTGCGCACATGGTCGTTCTTCTGCGATGGCTCGATCACATAGTCATCGAGTTCGTAGATGCGCCGGGCATTCGAGTAACGCTTGAGCTGGCTCAGCTCCCTGATACTGTGTGGCATGTAGCGACATTGCAGGATAAGCACATCAGGCTTCTCCCGCTCCAGCTCGATCAGGCCAGGCGTGCTGTAGTTGATACGCCCCTGAATCCAGCCGCGTTGTTCCAGCTCTGTGAACGGCTGGACCACGCGGTAGTGACCAATGGCCGAGGTATTGCTCGGCAACCCAAGCACCGAAGGCATGGCACGGGCCATGAACGGGTCCCACCCTGTGCGCAACCCAGGCTCGAAGTTGAAGTTCGCAAGCTTCAGGCTCAAGTTCCGGTTGTAGGCCGGGTCCCAGGCAATCCAGGGCAGCCAGCGGTCGAAGAAGACGTCACCATCGCAAGATCCGGGTTGCGCCACCTGCGCGTCCGGCAGCGCCGACGGGAACTTGACCACCCTGGAAAATGGTGTCCAGACAACCAGATACCCCTTTTCACGTGCTCTCAGGCATAGGTCTGCATCGAACAGGGACGCCTGCAAGGCTGCCGTATCCAGGCCGCCCAACTCGGCAAACAGCTCACTGCGCACAACCAGGCAATCGAGGCTCAAGGCGCTCCAGTTCTGGACCATGCCCAAGCGGTTCATGTAGCTGTCGGCATTCACCCCACAGCCAACGAACGCACTGCCGACCAGGCCGTTGAGCCCCAGCACGAGGCCCGCAGAAACAACGTTGCCATCATTGGAAAAGAGCTTGGGGCCTACCACGCCGACTTCCGGACGCTGGGCGTGCTGCATCAACTCCTGCAGCCATTGCGGGTCGAACAACACGCAGTCGCTGTCGAGCAACAACAGATAGTCGCCTCGCGCCTGCTGGCTGGCAAGGTTCAGGCCGGATGCCCGGCCGTGGCCGGCAACCTGAACCACACGCAACTGATCGCTACCCATGCCAGCCATTGCCGACAGCCAGGCAAGCACATCAACCGGAGTCTGCTCGTCCGCCACCAGCAACACTTCGAAGCTACCATAGGCGGTATTGGCCAGCAGCGACTCGACGCAACGGGTCAACACCGGCAGCGGCGCCCCGGCATGGATCAGGATAGATACGCTCGCAGCGTGGTCGTGCTGGTAGGTGACACGGGACACCATACCCCCGGCGATTGCGTCCACCTGTGCACCGACCCCAAGGCGCTGCAGATGCGCCTGCACCACACGGACAGCCTGCTCTCGCCACTGCTCATCACCCAGCCAGTCGGCGTAGGTGTGCTTGCAATGAACCAGCACCTCGGCAATGTGCTCCACAGCCTGCAGCCCCTGCTGCTCGACCACACGCCACAACAGGTCATGTGGCGCAAGTGCGGCGAAACGCTCATCAAAACCACCCAAGGCACGCAACGTCGAACATCTGAAGGCCAACATCCGCCCCACATAGGGCAGGCTACGCATCAGGTCGAGGTTGAAATCAGGCTTCAGTATCGGGTGGGAAGGCGCCAGACCATCATGGCTACCTTCGTCGCTGTACAGGCAGGCACATTCGTCACGCAGCGCCATACGTTCAGCCATGATCACCAGCGCGTGAGGATGCAGTCGGTCACCGGCACGCAGCAGGTAGACCCACTCTGCCTGATCGTTAGCGTCAAGCCACTGCTCAAGCTCGGCAAACCCGTGCCCACGCGGTCGGATGAACTGCACATCTGTCGCCAATCCTTCGACATCCGCAGCAGCGACCACCAGGATGCGACTCGCCGCATAGGACTGCACTGCCAGGCTATCCAAAGTGGTACGCAATGCATCCTCTTCGCCCTCGTTGCACGACACAACGGCAACGATACGCGGCATGACAGGCCATAGCTCCAGACGCTTGGGCAGCAAGCGCACCTGACCAGGCGACAGCTCACGGTGCGCGAGCCACTGCTCATACAGCTCGGTGAAATCAAGGCTGTAAGTACCGACTTGCTGGTTGTAGTTGGCCATCTGCTTGGAAAAAGCGGCTCGCATGTCCACCTCTTCCCACGTCTGCCCCTCCCCTCCCGCATAAGAGGCCAGCGGCAGGTAACGCACCCAACCTGCCGAAGGCGCCGCCTCGCCTGTACGGGCCGCGAGCATCTGGCGCAGCCACTCGGTTTCAACCTTGGCCGCCTCGATGATGGTGGACTGAAGACTCAGGCGCCCGGGGTAAACGCGCTCAAGGCTGAGAATCTGCTCAAGGCTGCACAAGTCGCCACGACGCAGCAGGCAGCTGTACAGTGCCAGATCAAGGCGCGCAACGAAGCCCTGGCCATCCTGCACCAGCGTAGGCAGGTATTCCTCGACCTGCGCCCTGCGAAACAACGCATGGCTGATACCACCAAACAGGTTGGGGACGTTATCGGCGATGCTGTCGAGCAGGTCTGTCCCTTTGAGTACCGCACTTTCGGGCGAGATGATGAAGTTGAGCGGGCGCGATGGCAGGAGCACATCGTCCGCCGCACAGATCAGCCGCTGGCCTATAACCATGCTGACCCCCGGCCGGCCTTCCATCGCCTTGATTTGCAAGCTGATGCAATACCCAAGCAACGTATCGTCATCGCAAAGGAACTTGATGAAGTCTCCGGACGAGCGCTCCAGACACGCCATCAGGTTGCAGGCAAATCCAAGCCTGCGAGGGTTGCGCACGTAATGCAGGGCCTTATTCGAACCTTCACTCAGCTCTTTGCAGATCGCCTCTATCTCACCGCCCGCACTGTCATCGCAGACCACAATTTCCAGATTGGGGTAATCCTGGGTCAACGCGCTGTTCAGCGTGGTGCGGAAGAACTCGGGATTGAACGCTGGGATGGCGATACTGACGAGGGGTTGTGCGTTCACAGAAGCTCACTCAAGCGATGGTTCGAATGGCCAGGCGGGTCCGCGAGGCCAGGGTGCGGGCCTGGACCGGCCCGTTGCCCAGCATTGCGTCAGGCAAAGAGCAAGGCGGCAGCAAAAGCCGGCCGCCTTGTGACATAGCGGTCAGATGTAGTTGACCAGAGACAGGCTGGAAATCTTGGCAAAGGACTGCATCGAAGCTGTCAGCTGGTTCTTCTGCATCTCCAGACGCATCATCACTTCGCCGATGTCGCTGTCGCGGATCGAACCCTGGGTCTTGGTGTTCTCGATGCCCAGCGCTTCGTTGGTTTCAGCCTGTACATCGAGGGCCTGACCGCGACCACCGATCGCCGAGATGGAAGACGACACCTGGTTGGTGGCACTGGCAATATTACCTATCGCGGAGTCCAACGAGGCGAGGAAGGCTTGGCGCGCAGCCGGGTCATTGTCCTGCGGCGTGGTCAGCGCGGTGCGCAACTGGCTGATGGTATTGAGGACGTTCTGGTTCTGGTGGGTATCCACCTTGATGCCGAACGAATCACCAGCACTCGGCGCGCCCGACAGCTCGAAGCTCACACCTGCTGCGGTGGCCGTGGTCCCGCTGAGGGTTCCCGAGGAAACCGGGCGACTGTCGGCAGTCATTGGCGCGGCGTACAGTTCAAAGTCGGTAGCGCTGGTAAACTTGAGCACGGCACCACCCCCCGGGAACGCGGCCTTGTAGGCGGTCGGGTCGGTGATCTTGGCATCGGTGACCTGCGACGACGACGTGTTGCCCGGGCTCCGGCTACCGGAGATCGAGTCGGCCTTGGAGCTGAGGCTGAAGGTATGGCCAGCGATGGCTGCGTCCGGGTTGGCTTCATCCCCCGGCTTGAAATCGATCTTCAAGCGCAGATCCACACCGCGGAAACTGATGCTGCTGTTTTCGCCGTTAGGGTCGAACTTGCCCCCTTGGCTGGCTTCCAGGGTGACATCGTTGCCAGCGGCATCGAGGATCTTGAACTCGGTACTGCTGGTGAACTCGATGCTGTAGGGCTCGCCGCTGCGGAAACGGTCGTTGTAGGTTGCGCTACCGGACACCTGGCCGTTGGACAGGCTGACACGACCGTCATTGGGAAGTGGCGCTGTCTGTTTGGTCTCGCTGCGGCTGGTATTGAGTGCCTGCTCGAACGCGCTGTAGCCCGTCTCGTTTGCTGCCAGGCTGAGCATGTCGCCCACCTGCAGCATGAGGTTGCTCTGGTCGCCTTGATAGCTGTAGGTGCCGTCGGAGTTGCGCACGTAAGGCGGGGTGTCGCCCTTGGAGCCCGAGAACAGGTACTTGCCGTTCTCGTCCCGGCTGTTCATCAGTGAGAACAGTTGATCTTCCAGGGAGGCGAGCTCAGCGGCGTTAGCCTTGCGGTCGGCATCAGTGAAGCCGGCATTGCCGGAGCTCATGGCCAGCTCGTTGACCCGCTGCAGCACCGCGCCAATGGCATTGAGCGTGCTTTCGCTGGAGCCCAGCGCGTTGCGCACGTTGGTGATGTTGCCCTTGAACTGGTCGAGCATGTTCTGCTGCTGTTCGAGCTGCAACAGACGCGCGTAGCCAACCGGATCATCGGCGGCGGTGCGCACGCGGATGAAATCGCTGGCTTCTTGCTGGGTCTTGTTGAGATTGCCAAAAGTACGCTCGTAGTTGGCGCTGCTGCTGGCGTAGAACTGCGGAGTGGAGATGCGCATGGCCTACGGCTCCTTAAAGGCTGTTGATCAAGGTTGCGAAAGTTTCCTGGGCCGCCTTGATGATTTGCGACGACGCGGTGTAGTACTGCTGGAACTTGACCAGGTTGCCGACCTCTTCGTCCACCGACACGCCCGAGGTGGTGTTGCGGCTGGTCAACGCGGAACCATGCAGGGCCATGGTGGCGTCGCTGTCCATCGTTGCCTGGTTGGTCTTGCCGCCCACGTTGGACACCAGCTTGGCGTACGCATCGGTGAAGCTGATGCCCTTGCTGCCATCGCCAGTATTGACCGTGGGTTTGGTTTGCAGGTCGATCACCGACTGCGCATTGCGGTTGTCTGCAGAACCGGCCTTGGTCAGCGATACGGTGTAGTTGTCGCCACTCTTCGGTGCACCAGAGATTTTCATCTCGAACGTGAAGTTCATCTGGGTGCCGCTTGCATCGTTGATCGGGTTGCCGTTGCCATCGACCATCGGCACAGACAGCTGCAGCTTGTTTTCCTGGCCGGGGATAACCGTACCGCTGCCAAGCGGGTTACCTTTGGAGTCGTACATGGTGTACGCCTGAGGCGATACGGAATCGTCACCAAACACCAGCTTGACCGGGGTCGAATACTTCAGTCCCGCCTGCATGTCCGCGCGCTGCTTGGCATCGTAGATGTCCAGCATGGACGTCAGCGTGGGCTGGGTGATCTCACCGGTGCCCTTGTTGCCGGAACCACTGGTGGCGGTCAGCGGGCTGGCCATGGCCAGGCGGCTCGGGTCGGTCAGCACGGTTTCCATGCTGGCTGCCGCGTTGCGGGTCGGGGTGATCTTGAAGCTGTCGCCAGCAACCGGGGCACCGCCATTGAGGTTGAGGGTGAAACCGTCGATCACCGGAGGTGGGTCGGCCGTGATGTCGAAGCTGCCCATGTCGGTGTTGTCGGGCAACCGGCGCACGGAGTACTCGGTGGCGCTGGTGAATACGACCTGATAATCGTTGGTGGTGAGCTTGCCGCTGTCCTTGATGTGCACATCGAGGTTGCCGGAGCCGGCACTGTTGCCCAGCTTGGGGATACTGCGCCCGGCAACGGCCGCTGCGCTGTTGATATCGCCGAACAGGGTCGAACCGAACTGGCCATTCTTGTCGATACCCTGTGCCAGCTGGCTATTGATCGCATCGGCGACCACCAGCGCCACACGGCCCAGCTCGTTGAGCGCAGGGTCGAGGGTATCCTTGCGATAGCGCAACAGGCCACCGATCTCACCGCCCGTGGCGCTGTCGGTGATGTCCATCTTGGTCGAACCGCGGTTGAGCACCAGGTTCATGCGCGTCGGGTCAGTCGGTGCAGCCTCTACACCCAGTGTCTGGGTGGTGTTGCCCAGCACCAGAGACTGGCCGTTTTTCAAGTAGATGTCGTAGCTACCCTCACGCTCGACCACATCCACGCCAATCAGCTTGTTCAGCTCACGCACGGCGCCATCACGCTGGTCAAGCAAGTCATTGGGCTGACCATTGACAGCACCGAGCTTGGCGATCTGCTGGTTGAGATCGGCAATGGTCTTGGTGATGTTGTTCACCTGCTCGGACATCGACGCCAGATTGCCGTTGATGTTGTCGTTCTGTTGGGTGAACTGCGCGGACAGGGAGTTGAATCGCTTGGCAAGTGACTGCGCACTGGTCAGCAGCAACTGGCGCGATGCATCTTCGGTAGGCTTGGCCGAGGCATCTTGCATGGCACTGAAGAAACTTTTGAGCGCGGCAGTGATACCGGTGTCGGCGCCGGACAGGGCAGTATTGAGCGGGCCGATCTGATTAAGGTACGTGTTGGCGTCGTTGGCGAGCGACGTGGTGGTACGCAACTGGTTCTCGATGAAGGAGTTGTACACCCGCCGTACATCGGCCAGGGTGGTACCGGTACCCATGAACACCTGACCAACCTGCTGGGCACCCTTGGTCTTTTGCACCATTTGCTGGCGAGAGTAACTTTCGACATCGGCATTGGCGATGTTGTTACCCAGAACGAACATACCGGCCTGGGCAGCGCCCAACCCCGACATACCGATATTGATTAAACTCGCCATGATTTTGTGCCCTTAAAGTTGTGTACTGGTCCCGAGCATTGCGTAGCTCTGCTCCGACTTCATCTGCTTAGCGATCTGCGAGATCTTGCTGGCGTAATTGGGGTCGGTGGCATAACCGGCCTTTTGCAGCTCTCGCACAAACTGTTCTGGTTTATCGGCGGCGTTCACGGCATCTTGATAGCGTGAATTGCTCTGCAGCAAAGTTACCAGGTCATGGAAACTTTCCTGATAGCTGTTGTAGGAACGGAACGCAGCGGTCTCCTTGACGAACGCGCCATTGCGGAACTCGCTGGTGATCGCACGCGCCTCACCACCCTGCCAACTGCCAGTAGCCTTGATGCCGAACAGGTTGTGGCTGCTGCTGCCATCGGCATTGCGCATGACCGATTTGCCCCAGCCAGTTTCCAGCGCAGCCTGCGCCACGAGGTAACGTGGGTCGATGCCAATGCGCTTGGCGGCCTGCTCGGCCATCGGCAGCATGGTCTCGACGAAGGCGTCGCTGTCTGCGAACGCCTTTTTCGGCGCCAGCGGGGGCTGGGCTACCGCCCGACCCAGAATCTGCAGGTTGCCGCTCGGGGCCGCGAACGCCCTGGCCGGTTCCCAGTCGCCAGTTGCAACGCCACCGACCGGGATGTCGCCACGGCGCGGCAACGCCGCCGTGTTGGTCGCTGTGGCCGGGCTGCCGGCGGACGGGACGATGCCGGCCAGCAGACGATCGGTGAGCTTGCCCGGCAGTGCCAGGCGCCGCGAATTGAGCGCGGCCACGTCATTGCGCACACCCGCGCCTGCCTCGGCATGCACTGGCGCGGCGACTTTCGACGCCCACAACGCCGGGGCATGCCCTTCGATACGTGGGAACGGGCTGGTGTTCACAGAAGCGGCCTTGTTCTTGGACAACTGGCGCACCAGCACGTCCTGCAGGCCAATACCGCCACCCTCGCGGGACATGCTCACAGCCAGCTGCTGGTCGTACATGTCTCGGTACTGCTTGACCGTGTCGCTGTTCATCGGGCTGTCTTCATCGGCCATGACATCGGTGGCCTTGCGCGATGCCTTGAGCAGCTCGCTGATGAACATCGACTCGAATTCCTGGGCTACCTTGCGAACATTGCCCTCGCTATCCCGATCACCATGCTTGAGCGCGCTCAGGCGATTGAGGTCGGTGTAGGCGCCGCTGTCGATCTGGCTGGACACCTGAGTTTTTGGATTCATCAGACGCCCCCTTAGATCACGATCAGGTCGGCTTGCAATGCGCCGGCCTGTTTCAGGGCTTCGAGGATCGCCATCAGGTCGCCTGGCGCCGCCCCCACCTGGTTCACTGCACGGACGATTTCATCCAGCGTGGTACCGGGGCCGAACTTGAACATCGGCTTGGCTTCCTGCTGGGCATTGACCCGTGAGCGCGGTACGACCGCAGTCTGGCCATTGGAGAATGGCCCCGGCTGGCTGACGATAGGGTCTTCGGTGATGGTCACGGTCAGGCTGCCGTGGGTGACGGCCGCCGGCGAAACCTTGACGTTCTGGCCGATGACGATAGTACCGGTACGCGAATTGATGATGACCTTGGCCACTGCCTGGCCCGGATCGATTTCGAGGTTCTCCAGGATCGACAGGTAATCGACGCGCTGGCTTGGGTCCATGGGCGCGGTCACCCGTACCGAACCGCCATCAAGGGCCTGGGCCACGCCAGGGCCGAGCAGCTCATTGACCTTGTCGACGATACGCTTGGCCGTGGTGAAGTCTGGACGGTTGAGGTTGAGGGTAAGGCTGTTGCCCTGGTTGAAACCGCTGGGTACGGCACGCTCGACGGACGCACCACCCGGGATGCGGCCAGCCGACGGAACATTGACGGTGATCTTCGAGCCGTCACGCCCCTCGGCATCGAAACCGCCTACAACCAGGTTGCCCTGGGCGATGGCGTAGACATTGCCATCAATCCCCTTGAGCGGGGTCATCAACAGGCTACCGCCACGCAGGCTCTTGGAGTTACCGATCGATGACACGGTAATGTCGACCACCTGGCCAGGCTTGGCGAAGGCCGGCAGGTCGGCATGCACCGATACCGCCGCCACGTTTTTCAGCTGCACGTTGCCAGACCCAGGCGGCACCTTGATGCCGAACTGCGACAGCATGTTGTTGAACGTCTGCAGGGTGAACGGTGTTTGCGTCGTCTGGTCACCGGTGCCATTCAAGCCGACCACCAGGCCGTAGCCGATCAACTGGTTGGCACGCACGCCGGAAATGCTGGCGATGTCTTTCAAGCGCTCGGCGTGAGCGCCGAACGCGCAGGACAGAAGGAGTGTCGCGGCAATCAACCGCCTAGCGTTGAACATGGTCATCCGTACTCAAAAGGGCCAGAGCGGGCTGATGAAGAAACGGTCCAGCCAACCGGGCTGGCTGGCATCGGCGAAGGAGCCGGTGCCCGAATAGGTGATGCGCGCATCGGCCACACGGGTGGACGGCACGGTGTTGTCGGTGGCGATGTCATCGGCACGTACCAGGCCGGCAATGCGCACCAGCTCTTCGCCGGTGTTCAGGGTCATCCATTTTTCGCCACGCACGGCAATGATGCCGTTGGGGAGTACTTCGGCCACGGTAACGGTGATCGAACCGGTGAGCGTGTTGCCCTGGGTGGCCTTGCTGTCGCCCTTGGTGCTGCGATCGCCGCTGTAGCCTGCGTCAAGGCTGAGGTCCCCGCTGCCCAGCGGGTTGTTGGTATTGGGCACGGTACCGAACAGCGAGGTGAGGCCAATATTGGCCTTGCTGTTCTTCTGGATCTGGGAACCTGCGTTCTTGCTCGCCGAGGTACGCTCGTTGAGGGTGATGGTGATGATGTCACCCACCCGGAACGCCTTGCGATCGGTATACAAGCCTTGTTCGAAACCGGCCTGGTAGATCGAGCCGTTATTGGCCGCTGCCGGCAGCGGGGTGCGCGGCAGAACCGGCGCGTAGTACGGGTCGTTGGGCTTGGGCGTCGGTGCGACGCAACCAGCCAGCAACACCGCCCCCCCCAGGGCGAAAACGGACAACAGACGATACATGACTCTTACCTCTGGCAGGCGCTGTAGCAGCGTGCGGTTTATCGGCGGCCCGAAGTAGCTGGGCCGCCAGGACTTACAGTTGCTGAGTGACGAACGACAGCATCTTGTCTGCAGCGGAGATGACCTTGGAGTTCATCTCGTAGGCGCGCTGGGTGGTGATCATGTTCACCATCTCCTCGACCGTGCTGACGTTGGAGTTTTCCAGGGTCTGCTGCAACGTGAGACCGAAGCCGTTCAGCCCCGGGGTACCGACCTGTGGCGCACCGCTGGCGGCGGTTTCGAGGAACAGGTTGTTGCCCATGGCCTGCAGGCCGGCCGGGTTGATGAAGTCGGCGGTCTGGATGTTACCGATGATCTGCGCAGCCGGGTTGCCCTGGGTGGTGATCGACACGGTACCGTCCTGGCCCACGGTGAAGGTCTGGGCATCCGGCGGCACGACAATGGCAGGTTCCAGGGCGAAGCCGTTGGCGGTGACCACCTGGCCATCGGAGTTCAGGTGGAAGGTGCCGTCACGGGTGTACGACACGGTGCCATCAGGCTGGAGCACCTGGAAGAAACCGCGGCCATTGATCGCCATGTCCAGCGGGTTCTCGGTGTTCTGCAACCCGCCAGTCTGGAAGTTCTTCTGGGTGCCGACCACGCGCACACCGGTACCGACCTGCAGGCCCGAAGGCAGCTCGCTGTCCTGGGTGGACTGCGCGCCAGGCTGGCGTTTGATCTGGTACAGCAGGTCCTGGAACTCGGCACGATCACGCTTGAAGCCGGTGGTCGAAACGTTGGCCAGGTTGTTGGAGATGACCGTCAGGTTGGTGTCCTGGGCGGACAGGCCGGTTTTAGCGACCCAAAGAGCCGGAAGCATTTAGTGTTCTCCTCGTGCGCCTGTTTTACGGCACTCGTTCAAATGTGATTAGCCGATTTGCAAAACACGCGCCATGGCTTCGTCGCCTTCCTTGGCCGCGCTCATCATCTTGACGTGCAGTTCGAATTGACGGGACAGCGCCAGCATCGAGGTCATCTCGCCGACGGCATTGACGTTGCTGCCCTCGAGGAAACCCGACACCACACGCACATTCACATCGGCGTCTGCGGGTTGGCCGCTGGCGGTATGGATCAGACCATCCAGCCCCTTGGTCATGCCCTTGGTGTCCGGGTTGACCAGCTTGATGCGGTCCACTTCGGCCATTACCCGCGGGTCTTCGCCCATGGCGCGGATGCTGATGGTGCCGTCGTCACCGACCTCGACCTTCTGCTCCGGCGGAATGGCGATCGGGCCGCCGTTGCCGATGACCGCCATGCCATTGCCGGCCCGCAGCACGCCGAGCGCGTCAATGTTCAGGCTGCCGGTACGCACATACGCTTCGCTGCCGTCGGGCGCCTGCACGGCAATGAAACCATCACCGGTGACCGCCACATCCAGTTCACGACCGGTTTCGACCAACGGGCCGGCACTGAAGTCGGTGGCCGGGCGCTCGCTCATGGCGAAAGCACGCGCCGGAAAGCTGTCACCGAACACCGGCATCGAGCGCGCCTGCTCCAGGTCGCGCTGGAAACCGTTGGTGGAAACGTTCGCCAGGTTGTTGGCATGGGCCTTCTGCGCCAGTGCGTTCTGGCTGGCGCCGGTCATGGCCACGTAAAGCATCTTGTCCACAGTCATCCTCCGCTGCACGGGCGATCGCTTGCCGGTCGCCGTGGCTGTGGCAAGCGTCGAGCAAGTTTCGCGCCAACTACCACAGAAACGGCAAAGACCCCGGTTTACGGGGCCTTTGCTGAAACGCCCGGCGCGCGCGAGACAAAATCTCGGCGGCGGGTAGCCGGCAGCGGCAAGGGCTGGCCGCCCTCGACGCTACGTGGCGACACTTGTCTGTCAGGTAATGGTGAAAGTGTCTCCATTGTTGGTCTGGAACGACTCGATGGTGTTCGAGCCGGCGTACCAGTCAGTCAGCTTGACCCCTGAGTCGAGCTTGCCGGTTTCCCAACTGGCCTTGGTGAACAGGAACGCATCGTCGCCCAGGCGGCTGAGGACAACGTCGCTGAACGCCTCGAACTTCTTCAGGATGACTTTGTCGACGCCAGCAGCACCGGTGTCCTGGATAGTCACTTGCGCCCAGGAATCAACGGTGTAGGTATCCCCCCCTTCACCGCCATCGGCGAAGCCGGAGGCGTACATCTTCAGCTGATCCGCGCCAGCCCCGCCGTACAGCTTGTAGCCGACGCCGTTGCCGGCCAGGTTGTCATTGCCATCATCACCGTAGGCAGTGCCGCGAGCAGTCTGGATGGTGTCGTTGCCCGCATCGCCGTGCAGGACAGCGCCAAGGTCATTGCCACCGCCATAGATGGTGTCATCGCCATCACCACCATTGATGATGTCGGCCTGTGTGACAGTCTTGCTCTCGGCACGCGCGAACACCCCGAAATCACCGTAGTAGATGCCATCACCATAGAGGAAGTCGTTGCCAGCCCCACCATTGATGATGTCACTGCCCTCGGCACCGAAGATGGTGTTCGAACCGGCGTCACCATTGAGCACGTCATCGTAGGCTGAGCCTGCCAGGCCTTCGATACCGGTCAGCACATCGCCTTCGGCGTCGCCGCCGGAGGTTGCGCCGGTCGCAAGGTTGACCGACACCCCCGCCGAACTGTTGACGTACCAGGCGAAGTCCTTGCCCGCACCACCGTTGATGGTGTCGGCGCCGGCACCGCCGATGAAGTTCTCGTTGGCACCGCTGCCGATCAAGGTGTCATTGAAGCCCGAACCCTCGAAGATTTCGAAGTTCAGGTAGGTATCCACCCCTGTGTTGTTGAGGTCCAGTACGATGCCTGCCCCCTCCGAGGCGAACGTCAGCAAATCGACGCCGGCTGCGGCATCGAACACATTGACCTCGTCATTGGCAACGAACACGTCATCCCGATTGGAACCATAGAACTTCTCGATGCTGTCGAAGGTATCGCCAGCCGCCACCCCACCGTGCACACCGGTCTTGAAGTTGAGGGTCACACCTTCGTTGCTGTTGGCGTAGGAAACGCTGTCGGTACCGCCGCCACCGATGAAGCGATCGGCACCACCGGCACCGGCATAGAACATGTCGTTGCCGACACCACCAGTGATGGTGTTGTCGCTGGCACTGTCGTAGGCAATGAAGTTGGCAGTACCCAGGTAGGTCAGCGCCTCGACCTCGTTGGTCATGCGATAGTTGTTCAGGGTGGTACGCACTTCGTCATAGCCGCCCCCTGCCATCTCGGCCACCAAGGTATTGTTGTACAGGTAGTACACATCATTGCCGGCGCCGCCAGCGAGACTCGTCGTTGCCGCCGAAGTGGTGAAGGTATCGTCGAAGCTGGACCCGATGACGGTAGTGAAACCCGTGAACACGTCACCCTCGGCATCTCCACCGACACCGGTACCACGACCAGAGGTGTCGACGGTGATGGTAATCGCCTGATCGGAAGTCGAGTAGTCCAAGGTATCGGCACCGCCACCACCTTCGAAGACATGCGCGGTGGTGTCACTGACGAACACATCGGCAGAAGCAGAGCCACGGAACACTTCGATGCTGTCAAAGGTGTCGCCAGCCGCAATACCTCCATGCACACCCGTCTTGAAGTTCAGCGTCACGCCAGTACTGCCGACAGCATCGCCGTAGGACACCGTGTCGGTACCCGCACCACCGACGAACCGGTCTGCGCCAGCACCGCCGAACAGCAGGTCGTTGGCGATACCGCCAGTGATGACGTTGTCGCTGGCGTTACCGTAGCCGGTAAAGCTGCTGGTCCCCAGATAGGTCAGCGCCTCGACCTCGTTGCCCAGCCGGTGATTGGTCAGGGTGGTACGCACCTCGTCATAACCGCCACCGGCCAGCTCCGATACCACGGAGTTGCCGTAGAGGTAGTACACATCGTCCCCCGCCCCACCCAGGAACGTGGTCGAGCCGTAACTGGTGAAGGTGTCATTCAACCCAGAACCAACCACGAACGACATACCGGTGAACACATCACCCTGGGCATCGCCTCCCACGCCCGTGCCACGGTTCGCGGCATCGACATTGATGGTGATTGCCGTGGCGGAGCCGGAGTAATCCAGGGTATCGAGCCCGCCGCCACCTTCGAAGGTGTGCGCGGCGGCATCGCTGACGAAGCGGTCGGCCGCAGCCGAGCCACGGAACACTTCGATGCCGTCGAAGGTGTCGCCGGCAGCGATACCTTCGTGCACCCCGGTCTTGAAGTTCAGCGTCACGCCAGTACTGCCAACAGCATCGCCGTAGGACACCGTGTCGGTACCCGCACCACCAACGAACCGGTCCGCGCCAGCACCGCCGAACAGCAGGTCGTTGGCGATACCGCCAGTGATGACGTTGTCGCTGGCATTGCCATAGCCGGTGAAATTGCTGGTACCCAGGTAGGTCAGCGCCTCGACCTCGCTGGTCAGACGGTAGGTGGTCAGGGTGGTGCGCACCTCGTCATAACCGCCACCGGCCAGCTCCGATACACCGGCGTTGCCGTGCAGATAATACACATCATCACCCGCGCCACCTTGGAAGGTGCCAGTGCCATAGCTGGTGAAGGTGTCGTTGAACGCCGAGCCGAGCACGGCGGAAATGCCGGTGAATACATCACCCTGGGCATCGCCACCCACGCCCGTGCCACGCCCCGCGGTATCGACGTTGATGGTGATCGCCGTGGCGGAGCCGGAGTAATCCAGGGTATCGAGCCCGCCACCACCTTCGAAGGTGTGCGCGGCGGCATCGCTGACGAAGCGGTCGGCCGCAACCGAACCACGGAACACTTCGATGCCTTCGAAGGTATCACCGGCAGCGATACCGGTGTGCTCGCCGGTCTTGAAGTTCAGGGTGATGCCGGTATTGGTGTCGGCGTAGGAAACGGTATCGACACCGGCCCCACCGACGAAGCGGTCACCGCCCGCGCCACCGAGCAGCAAGTCGTTACCTGAACCACCGGTAATGACGTTGGCACTGGCATTGCCATAGCCGGTGAAGGCGGCGGTGCCGAGGTAGGTCAAGGCCTCGACCTCGTTACCCAGGCGGTAGGTGGTCAGGGTGGTGCGCACCTCGTCATAACCGCCACCGGCCAGCTCCGATACACCGGCGTTGCCGTGCAGATAATACACATCATCACCCGCGCCACCTTGGAAGGTGCCGGTGCCATAGCTGGTGAAGGTGTCGTTGAACGCCGAGCCGAGCACGGCGGAAATGCCAGTGAATACATCACCCTGGGCATCGCCACCCACGCCCGTGCCACGCCCCGCGGTATCGACGTTGATGGTGATCGCCGTGGCGGAGCCGGAGTAATCCAGGGTATCGAGGCCGCCGCCACCTTCGAAGGTGTGCGCGGCGGCATCGCTGACGAAGCGGTCGGCCGCAACCGAACCACGGAACACTTCGATGCCTTCGAAGGTATCACCGGCAGCGATACCGGTGTGCTCGCCGGTCTTGAAGTTCAGGGTGATGCCGGTATTGGTGTCGGCGTAGGAAACGGTATCGACACCGGCCCCGCCGACGAAGCGGTCACCGCCTGCGCCACCGAGCAGCAAGTCGTTACCTGAACCACCGGTAATGACGTTGGCACTGGCATTGCCATAGCCGGTGAAGGCGGCGGTGCCGAGGTAGGTCAAGGCCTCGACCTCGTTCCCCAGGCGGTAGGTGGTCAGGGTGGTGCGCACCTCGTCATAACCGCCACCGGCCAGCTCCGATACACCGGCGTTGCCGTGCAGATAATACACATCATCACCCGCGCCACCTTGGAAGGTGCCGGTGCCATAGCTGGTGAAGGTGTCGTTGAACGCCGAGCCGAGCACGGCGGAAATGCCGGTGAATACATCACCCTGGGCATCGCCACCCACGCCCGTGCCACGCCCCGCGGTATCGACGTTGATGGTGATCGCCGTGGCGGAGCCGGAGTAATCCAGGGTATCGAGCCCGCCGCCACCTTCGAAGGTGTGCGCGGCGGCATCGCTGACGAAGCGGTCGGCCGCAACCGAGCCACGGAACACTTCGATGCCTTCGAAGGTATCACCGGCAGCGATACCGGTGTGCTCGCCGGTCTTGAAGTTCAGGGTGATGCCGGTATTGGTGTCGGCGTAGGAAACGGTATCGACACCGGCCCCACCGACGAAGCGGTCACCGCCCGCGCCACCGAGCAGCAAGTCGTTACCTGAACCACCGGTAATGACGTTGGCACTGGCATTGCCATAGCCGGTGAAGGCGGCGGTGCCGAGGTAGGTCAAGGCCTCGACCTCGTTACCCAGGCGGTAGGTGGTCAGGGTGGTGCGCACCTCGTCATAACCGCCACCGGCCAGCTCCGATACACCGGCGTTGCCGTGCAGATAATACACATCATCACCCGCGCCACCTTGGAAGGTGCCGGTGCCATAGCTGGTGAAGGTGTCGTTGAACGCCGAGCCGAGCACGGCGGAAATGCCAGTGAATACATCACCCTGGGCATCGCCACCCACGCCCGTGCCACGCCCCGCGGTATCGACGTTGATGGTGATCGCCGTGGCGGAGCCGGAGTAATCCAGGGTATCGAGCCCGCCGCCACCTTCGAAGGTGTGTGCGGCGGCATCGCTGACGAAGCGGTCGGCCGCAGCCGAGCCACGGAACACTTCGATGCCTTCGAAGGTGTCACCAGCGGCAAAACCGGTATGCACGCCGGTCTTGAAGTTGAGGGTGACACCAATGTTCGAGTCAGCATAGGACGCAGTGTCGATCCCCGCGCCACCGATCAGGCGATCAGCGCCATCGCCGCCGAACAGGGTATCGTTACCTGCCCCGCCATCGATCACATCATTGCCAGCACGTCCATAGATCTGGTCGTCCGCAGCCGTACCGACCAAATTATCGGCCCCTGCGGTTCCTTGTATAACAGCCATCGCAACTCCTTCCTTGCTTCAATGTTGAACGTCCGTGTGCTGACGCCAATCCTTCGATGGCGCTCACCCTTCCCTGAATGCCCGTTGCGCATGGTCGCCTACTGGCTTGAGCAGATAGGACAGCACGGTGCGACGACCCGTCTGGATCATAGATTCCACCGGCATGCCCGGCACCAGCGTGAGGCCGTCGAGCTTGCGCTGCTCGGCCTTGTCGATATGAATGCCGGCTCGATAGAAACCGAGACCGCTCTGCGGGTCGGTTACCAGGTCGGCGGAAAGGCGCACCACACGCCCGAGCACTTCAGGGGTGGTGGCACGGTTGAACGCACTGAAACGCAGCAAGGCATCCTGGCCGAGCACGACCTGGTCGATGTCCTGCGGGCTGATGCGCGCCTCCACCAGCAGTTCCTCATCCAGCGGCACGATTTGCATCAAGGTTTCGGCTGGCGAAATCACCCCACCTACCGTATGCACCGCTAATTGCTGAACGCGACCGGCACTGGGCGCCAGCACCTCGATGCGCTTGAGCTGGTCGGCGGCGGCGACTTCGCGCTCGACCCATTCGCCCTGCTGGGCCATGAGGTCGCGCAGCTCCTGCGAGACCTGCTCACGGAAACGCTGGTCAACCTGCAGCAGCTCGAGACGGGTTTCCGCGATACGTGCCCGGGCCTCGGCGATGGCTGCGACCAACTGGCCACGCTCCCCCTGCAGGCGAGCAATACCGCGCGCCAGGGCGTTGACCCGATCGAGGGTCATCAGGCCTTTTTTCTGCAAGGTCCTGACGGCCTGGTATTCCTCGTCGATCAGGCGAATCTCCTCGCCCTTGGTACGCTGCTGCAGGTCGTGGCCGGCAATGGTCTGGGTCAGTTGCTCGATGCGCTCGCGCAACTGCTGTTTCTGGCCGTCGCGGGACTGGCGGCGGTCGGCGAACAATTGCCGCTCGCTGGCCAACACCGCCTGCACCTGGGCCTCGCTTGCACGCGCAAGCAGGCGTGGCGGGACGTCCACCTGCGCCAGGCCATCACGTTCGGCCTCGAGCCGTGCCTGGCGCGCCAGGGCCTGGTCCAGGGCCTTGGCGACAATGGCGTGGCTAGCCTCCTGCAAGGTAGCATCCAGGCGCATCAGCACATCGCCGGCCTGCACCGACTGCCCTTCGCTGACCAGCAACTGCGCGACCACACCGCCAGTGGGGTGCTGGACCTTCTTCACACTGTCCTGCACCGCCACTGTCCCCGGCGCGATCACAGCGCTGGCCAACTCAGTGGCAGCCGACCACAGCAGCGCGCCACCCAGCAACACCACCACGACCCCGAGACCAACCCTCAAGTGCCAACGCAGCGATCGCACCAGCTGCTGCTCATCATCGATGCGCATCATGCTTGCCCCCCTCCCTTTGCCGCTCGCGGATCGGCAATTGCCACCGGCCGTGCCAGTACCTTGTCACGCGGGCCGAACGCCGCCTGTGCGCCCTGCTCCAGCACCAGCACCTGGTCCATCACCGCCAACAGGCCGGAACGGTGGGCTATGGCCACCACCACTCCACCCCGCGCCTTCACTCCTTCGATCGCCCTGGCCAACGCGCGCTCGCCTTCGGCATCGAGGTTGGCGTTGGGCTCGTCGAGCACCACCAGGAACGGCTCGCCATACAAGGCCCGGGCCAGGCCGATGCGTTGCCGCTGTCCTGCCGACAGATTGACGCCACCCTCGCCGACTGGCGTGTCGTAGCCTTGCGGCAGTTGCAGGATCATTTCATGCACGCCGGCCTGGCGCGCTGCCGCGATAACCGCTGCCGCATCGGCCTGCGGGTCCAGGCGCGCGATGTTCTGGCCCACACTGGCCTCGAACAGGTCGACGCTCTGCGGCAGGTAGCCGGTCAATGCCGAGCGCTGCGCATCCGGCCAAAGTTCCAGCGCCGCACCATCCAGGCAGATCTGGCCGCGGATCGCCGGCCAGGCGCCCACCAACGCTCGTGCCAGCGACGACTTGCCCGAGGCACTGGGGCCGATCACCGCCAAAGCGCTCCCGGCGGCCAGGCTGAAACCCACCCCCTGAACAACCAGACGTTGCACTCCCGGAGGCGCAATGCACAGGTCTGTCACCCGCAACTGGCTGCAGGCCTTGGGGAGCGGGGTCCTTTCAGGTTGCTCCGGAAAGATCTCCAGCACCACCCGCAACTGCTGCCAGGCCAGCCGCGCGGATACCAGGCTGCGCCAAGTGCCGATGATCTGCTCGGCCGGGGCCAGGGTACGGGCAACGATGATCGAGGCGGCGACAATGGCCCCGCCGCTGAGATCACCCTGGATAACCAGCCAGGCACCCACACCGAGAGACGCCGATTGCACCAACTGGCGCAAGGCCTTGGTGATGCCACCATAGAATCCGCCGACATCGGCGCCATGCCGTTGCAAGGTTGCATAACGTCCCTGCAGGACTTGCCAGCGCGCTGCGGCACGATCGGTCATGCCCATCGCGGCAAGTACTTCGGCCCCGGCATGGGCTTGCTGCCCCAGGCGGCTGCGCTGACTGGCAAGTGCCACGCCGTCGCGCATGGCCTGGCGGGTGCCACGGTCGGTGAGCCAGGTAAGCAGCACCATCAGCGCAATCATGCATAGCGCCAACCAGCCCAGGGACGGATGGATATAGAAACTGACCGCAAGGTACACCGGCATCCATGGCAGGTCGAAGAACGCCATGAGCCCGGGGCCAGAAATAAAGGCACGGATCTGCTCAAGCTCCTGGGCGGGCTTGAGCGGGTCCTGGTCGAGCACGATCTTCAGCGGAGTGCCGGCGATGACTTTGAACACCTGGCCGGAAAGCGCGCCCTCCACCGCCGCAGCGATCCGCGACATGACCCGCGAACGGATAATGTCGACCACGGCAAAAACCAGGTACACACCTGCCACCAGCAACCCCAGCGCCACCAAGGTGGGCAGGCTACGGCTGGGGATGACCCGATCATAGACTTCGAGCATGAACAAGGGGCCGATCAACGCCAGCAGGTTGATCACGCCAGAGAACAGGGCCGCGCCGATCAGGCCTTTTTTCAAGGCCACGCCAAGCGCTGCCGGCAGCACGTTGGCACCAGTATCCTTACTGCTTTTCAAGAGTTCCGATCCTTGGAAAAAGACGCTTGCCACACACTCGAACGAGTGAGATGGCGCGGATCATACCTGAAGAAAATCCGCCAATCGATGGCTTCAAGCCATCATTTTTTGCCTTAGGTCAAAGCGACCTGCAGGCCGCATTGTCAAAGGGCCCGGCAAAGCGTTTCCAGCCATCGCCGGGTGACAATTGCGAGCACACCAAGTGCCCATCGGCCTGGCTTTCCCAGCGCCACCAGGGAGCCATCGCGGCTTGCGCCTGAAGCAGGCAGAACGCCGCGACGGCGGCAGCCAGCAGTTTTTTCATGAGAACTCTCCATGAAAACGACGACCCCCTTCTCGCAAAGGGGTTCGTTGACAAGCAATCAGCCAGTGGCCATCAAGTCATCTGGATGATGGTCTGCATGATGGTGCTTTCGGTGGAGATGGTCTTGGCGTTGGCCTGGTAGTAGCTCTGGGCCTTGATCAGCTCGACCAGCTCCTGGGTCAGGTTGACGTTGGAGGCTTCCAGCGAGTTGGACTCGATCTCGCCCAACGTACCGGTTTTCGGCGCGTCGATACCTGGAATGCCCGAGGAGAAGGTTTCCTTCCAGCGGGTGCCGCCAGTCTGCTGCAGGCCCTGCTCGTTAGCGAAGCTGGCGATTGCCACCTGGCCGATGGCGCGGGACTGCTGGTTGCTGAAGCTGGCGAACATGACACCGGTGGAGTCGATCGACAGGTTCGACAGGATACCGGTGGCATAGCCATCCTGGGACTGCGACATGCGAGCGGTTTCAGTATTGAAGGAGGTGGTGCTCCTCATCGACAGCTGCATGCCATCAGCGTTACCCTCGGAGCCGTTGGAAACCCAGTCGCCTGCGGCGTTCTTGACGGCAGGAACCCAGCCCTTGAGGGTGAAGGTGTTATCCACCACGCTCCAATCGCTTGTCGGAACAGTGGTGTTGTCCGTCGCCATCGACTTGACCGTGCCATCGGGATTGAACGACATGGTGCCGGTCAGCGGCTCGGTGCTGGATGGGTCCATCGGGTTGCGGCCGTCGACCAGGGTGTACATGACCCACTCGTTCTTGTCGGTCTTGCGGTAATACTGCTCCATGACATGCTCGTTACCCTGGCTGTCGAAAATCTTGGTAGGGAACGATTTGGTGTAGGTGGCCTGGTCGGTCGGATCGAACGGCTTGTTCGGCCCCATCACTGGAGGCGGGCCTGGGCTGACCTCGACTTCCAGCGGAATATCGATTGCCGACGAGTTCAGGTTGATGCCCTGGTCGATCTTGAAGGTGGCCTTGGGCGCCAGCGCCGAGGTGTCGATGCGCAGGTCGGTCAGCACACCCTTGACGATCTTGCCATTGGCATCGGTGCCATAGCCTTGAAGGTTCAGGCCGTCCGAGGTCACCACATAGCCGTCTTTGTTGGTCTGGAATGCACCGGCACGGGTATAGGTCATCGAGCCGTTGTCGGACAGCACGAAGTAGCCCTGCCCCTGGATACCCATGTCCAGCACGTTGCCGGTGTTGTTGACGTCACCCTGGCCGAACTGCTGGGAAACCGCAGCCAGGCGCACGCCGTTGCCGACCTGGTTCTTGCCCACGCCCAGGCGGTTGGAGCCTGCATAAACGTCGGCGAACTCGGCACGCGACGACTTGAAGCCGACGGTGTTGACGTTGGCAATGTTGTTGCCGGTAACGTCCAGTTGCTTGTTGGCTGCGTAAAGACCGCTAAGGCCGATATTGAAAGACATGCATTCACTCCTTCTGCCGATCTAGCGGCCTTAGATTCCAATAGATTGTACTTTCGAGACGCCGATCTTCTGGCCGCCTGCCAAGGTGAGCATCATCTCGCTACCGCCCTGGAAGCTGACGCTGGTGATCTTCGCCGGCAGCAGGGTGTACATGGTCTGCGCCTTGCCATCGACCGTCGTGGTGGCGGTGAATGTGTACTGGCCAGGGTCGACCTTCTCACCCTTGTCGTTGGTGCCGTCCCAGATGAAGTCGGCGGTGCCTTTGGCCTGTTCGCCCAGACTGATGGTCTTGACCACCTTGCCGTCCTTGTCCTTGATCTCGACCTTGCCGTCGGTGATGTTCTGCGGCACGACAACTTGACCGGTGAAGCTTTCGGTGGTGTCGACCATCGCCTTGTCGGTTTCCAGGATCACCGAACGCCCCACCAGCGTGGTGGCCTGCAGCGCCTGACTCGACGCTATGCCGCCAATGATATTGTTGACCGAGCTGTTCAGGGTCTGGATACCTTCCAGGCTGCTGAACTGGGCCAGCTGGGCAATGAACTCGCCGTTATCCTGCGGATCCAGCGGGTTCTGGTGCTGCATCTGGGTAACCAGCAGCTTGAGGAACGCATCCTTGCCCAGCGCGTTCTTGTCAACGGGCTCGGTGGTGGTGGTTTTCTTGGTACCGGTGCTGACCCCGGACGCGTTGAGTACGTCGTTCAGGTTCACGCCATTGTTGGTGTTGGTCACTGCCATGGTCCGGATTCCTTATCACTGACCCAGGGTCAGTACTTTCTGCATCATGGTCTTGGCGGTGTTCATCAGTTCGGCGTTGGTCTGGAACGCGCGGCTGGCAGAGATCATGTCAGCCATCTCTTCAACCACGTTGACGTTCGGGTAATAGACATAGCCATCTTTGTTCGCCGCCGGGTGGCTTGGCTCGTAGCGGGCTTCGAGATTGCTCTGATCCTCGATGATGCCCTTGACCTCGACCCCCTGCCCGGCCTGGCCCTGGTCTTCGAACAGCGATTGGCCGGCGCCGGCCTGGGCCTGCTGGAAGGTGGTGGCGAATACCGGGTGGCGCGCACGATAGGTCTGGTCGATGCTCGACGACACGGTCTCGGCGTTGGCGATGTTCGACGCGACGGTGTTCAGGCGCGTGTTCTGCGCGCTCATGCCGCTACCGGCAATATTGAAGACACTGGCAAGAGACATGGTCACTCTCCACGCAGGGCCGATACCAGCCCTTTGAATTTACTGTTGAGCAGGGTGAAGCTGGCCTGGAAACCAACGGCGTTTTCCGCGTAGTTCGATTGTTCCAGGTGCGCGTCCACGGTGTTCTGGTCGATCGACGGCTGCATCGGCGTGCGGTACTTGAGCGTATCGTCCATCATGGCCAGGCCTTCGGCCTCGATATGACGGCTGTCGGTACGCTCCAGGGCGATGCGTCCCTTCTGCTGCTTGTCGGACTCGGCAGCGAGCACGGACGAGAAGTCCATGTCACGCGCCTTGTAGTTGGGCGTGTCGGCGTTGGCGATGTTGTTGGCCAGTACTTCGGCACGCTGGGCGCGAAAGCCCAGTGCCTTTTCGTGAATGCCAAGTGCCTTGTCGAAGCTGATGCTCATGTCGGGGACCTTTGAAGGTGACCAGAGTTCGTTTGCTATGGCTTTAGCAAGCCCTGTGCCAACCATCTTGAACCCCATGAGTACGGGGGTTTTGCCTGTTTCATACCGCACCTTATGCCAGAAAAGCGGCAATGTGCTTCCGCCTTGAGCTACCCAGGCGGCAATCGGCAGGCGGCAAAAGCGGCAAACCAAAAAATTGACGTCAAACAAACATGTCAATTGGCCACCAATCAGGTAGCATCCGCGTCCCGCGCATCACCACACGCACGTACGGTTTTCGCCCGCATGGATGCGCGCTGCTTTCATTACGATTTCAAAGGAAAGAAACCGTGCCACCGCTGAACCTACGCAAGACCCTCCTGGCCCTTCTGATCGGCGCCAGCCCTGCTCCCGCAATGGCCCTGCCCCAGACCATCGCCCTCACCGATGCCGGCTACAAGGGCGATCACCAATCCTACGCCGACGACCTTGAGTTCAGCGGAAGCTTCACCGGTCTGGGACAGGATGCGATCGTTCTGGCGAACAGCCAGGTAATGGGCAACCTGACCCTGGGCAGCGCCATCAACGACAACACCACGATTGCCGTGGACATGGTCCATCGCAGCGACGGCATTCGCATTACCGACACCGACCTCAGCGGCTTCCTGACCAACCGCGGCAACGTGATCACCACCAGCCTGGACGGCGCCGCCTTGCGCCTGAGCGCCAGCACCGTCGACGACGACCTCACCAACGAAGGCCTGCTCAAGGCCGGCACCAGCTTCTCGTACAACAATGGCGGCCCCACCTACGGCATCGACCTGTCCAGTTCCGGCAGCTCTATCAGCCGCATCCACGGCAACCTGGTCAACGCCGCAGGCGCCCGCATCATCGCCATCGGCCGCAACTCGCGCGCCATAAACCTGGCCGGCGCGAACCTGGAAGAGCGAGTGGTCAACCGTGGCGAGATCAGCGCGACAGGCCCCGGCGCCATCGCCATCCACGCCACGACGGACGCCAGCAACCGGCCGGCGGTGCTGGCCGGCATCGACAACCAGGGGCAGATCTTCGCCGGCGACCAAGGCGCGCAAGGCATCGTGCTGGATGGCGCGAGCCTCTTCGACAGCCTAGGGCGCCACATCGACAACAGTGGCAGGATCGTAGCGGCCGACACCGCCATCCGCATTGGCAACACCACCCTTGATGGCCCAGGCGTGCCGCCCTGGCAGAAAGCCAACGGCGACCTGAACATCTTCAACAGCGGCGAGATCTGGGGCAACGTCGCCATCGACGCCACCGGCAGCAATCGCCCTGTCGAGTTGATCATGCGCAAAGGCAGCATGATCCAAGGCGACCTCCTTGGCCTGGCCAACATCGAAGTCGAAGGTGACAGCACCTACGGGGTTGCCTATGGCGGGCGCGGCAGCAACAGCATCCGTCTGGCGAACAACGGCTGGCTCGACGTCGGCGACAGCAGCGAGCCGCCAACCACGTTCAGCCTGCAGAGCCTCCACGCCACCCTCGATGGCAACCTGCGGGTAGCCGACAACTCGGCGCTGGGCATGTGGCTGGCAGCCAGCACCGACCCATCCACCGCTGTGCTCAAGGTCAGCGGCATCGCCGAATTCGGCCAGAACGCACGAATCCTGCTGGAACCCGAGGACACCGACTTCCAGGCCGGCGGCAGCCGCTACCTGTTGCTCGAGGCCGGCCAGGTGCAGGTACTCGATGCCGGCGGCCTTCAGGTCGACCCGAACGGCAAGCCCAAGGTGGCCAGCACCTCGGCCATGCTCGACGTACTGACCAGCACCCTCGAAGACAACAAGGTCTACGCCGTCGTCAGCACCAAGCCCACCGAGGCACTCGACCAGATCGTCGCCGCCCAGGGCGGTAACGGCAACGCACAACAGGCATTGGGCAGCCTCTCCCAGGCAGGCCTGCTGGCACGCCTGGGCAATCAGGACCCGTTGTTCCTCGCCGCCGCCAGCGCCGACGAGGCGCAACTGGCCAGGCTCGCCGAACAGCTGGCACCCGAGGTCAGCGATGGCGCCCGACAGGCCGCCATCACCAGCCAGCGCCTGATCGGCAACGCCATTGACGGCCGCACCCACAGCTTGCGCGCCCACACCGCCAGCGCTTCACCCCGCACGTCCGGGGTATGGATGCAGTCGTTGTACAGCGACGCCAGCCAGCAACAACGCGACGGCATTGCCGGCTATAACGCCTACAGCCGTGGCGTGGCGGTCGGCGCCGATGGACAGGTGAACGACCAGCTCACACTCGGCGCGGCCTACAGCTTCATCGATACCGACGTCAACGGCAGGCGCGGCAACAAGACCCAGGTGCAAAGCCATGCGTTTTCGCTGTATGGCAGCTACGCCCTGGACAACTACTTCGTCGATGCCAGCCTCACCTATGGCGTCAACGACAACGAAGGCAAGCGCGAGATCGCCGGCAGCCGCGCCAAGTCGGACTACGATAGCAACCTGCTGGGGCTGAACCTGATCGGCGGCTACGGCTGGCAGGTCAATCCGCGCCTGCTGGTCGAACCCCGTCTCGCCGCGCGCTACAGCCGCGTCGATATCGACAGCTACCGCGAGAAAGGCTCGTCCGCCGCGCTCAAGGTCAAGGACCAGCGCTACGAAGCCATCGAGCTGGGCGCGGGTATTCGCCTGGCTGGCAACCTGCCGCTGGGCGCCGGCAGTCTGGAGCCGCAGTTGAAGCTGATGGCCTACCACGACTTTGCCGCCGACCCGGTGCAGAACTCCTCCTCTTTCGTACTCGGCAGCACACCGTTCGTCACCCGTGGCGCCAGCGTGTCGCGCAACAGCTATGAGGCCGGCGTGGGTGCCGACTACAAGCTGGGCGCCGTGAGCGTCGGCGTGAGCTACGACTACGTGACCAAGTCGGGCTTCGATGCCGATGTGTTTTCGGCGCAGGTGCGCTACGCGTTCTGATCGCAGGCAGCGCTTTTCGCACCACCAACAAAAAGGCCGGTATCTCGCGATACCGGCCTTTTTGTCGAGCCTCATTTGGCCTGGTAGATGATCCCCGGGCTGCACTGGACCATCTGGTAGTGGTCCGGCAGCCCGTTGAGCGCCTCGGACGCCCCGAGGAACAGGTATCCCCCGGGCTTGAGCGTGGCGTGAATACGCATGAGGATGTCCTTCTTGACCTGGGCCGAGAAGTAGATCAGCACGTTGCGGCAGAACACGATGTCGAACTTGCCCAGCGGCGCATAGCTGTCGAGCAGGTTGTAGGAACGGAACTCGACGCGACTGCGGATCGGCGGCTTGATCGCCCAGCGCCCCGGCCCCTTGGTGTCGAAGTAGCGCTGCAGGCGCTCCTGCGACAGGCCACGGGCAATGGCCAGGCTGTCGTACTCACCGGTCTTGCAGTTGTTGAGCATGGCACCGGACAGGTCGGTGGCGACGATCTGCGCGCCCATCTTCAACTGGCCCAGGTTGGTCCGCTCGAACTCGTCGATGGCCATCGACAGCGAGTACGGCTCCTGCCCCGATGAACAGGCCGCCGACCAGATGCGCAGGCGCTGGCCCGGGTTGTTCTTGATGAACTCCGGAATCACCTTGTTCTTGAGCACCTCGAACGGGTAGGTATCGCGAAACCACAGCGTCTCGTTGGTGGTCATGGCATCGACCACCTGCTCGCGCAAGCCACCGCGTGGCTGGGTCTGGATGCGCTGCACCAGCTCGCCCAGCGACTTGATGCCCTGTTGCTCCATCAGCTTGTTGAGACGGCTGGAGACCAGGTATTGCTTATTCTCGCCCAGCAGGATGCCACAGGCTTTCTCCAGGAATACCCGGAACTGTTCGAAATCCAAATTACCCGTAGACAATGCTGCCGCCTCTTCTTAAATCGCTAGCGCCGGGGGCGAACCCCGGCCGTTTCAATGACTCGCCTTGATCCGATCGACCACGCGCTGGGCGAGGTCATCCGGCCTGAACTTGGCCAGGAAGTCATCGGCACCGACCTTCTTGACCATCGCCTGGTTGAATACTCCGGACAACGAAGTATGCAGGCAGATGTGCAGTTTTTGCATGCGCGGATCGCTGCGGATCTCCGCCGTGAGGGTATAGCCGTCCATTTCCGGCATTTCAATATCCGAGATCATCATGAGGAACTCCTCCTCCGGACGCTTGCCCTCATCCACCAGCTTGCGCAGGTAATCCAGGGCCTGACGACCATCGTTGAGCGCCACCACCTCGACCCCCACGGTCTGCAGGCATCGACTCACCTGCTTGCGCGCCACCGACGAATCATCGACGGTCAATACCCGCAGCATCACCGCCTTGTCCTGTACCTCGGCATCGATCACACCTTCCGACACCGACTCGGAGGATGGCGCCACCTCGGCCAGCACCTTCTCCACATCGATGATCTCGACCATGCGGTTGTCGACACGCGTCACGGCAGTCAGGTAGTGATCGCGCCCGGTACCCTTGGGTGGCGGATGGATCTCTTCCCAGTTCATGTTGACGATGCGTTCGACCGAGTGCACCAGGAAGCCCTGGGTCTTGGTGTTGTACTCGGTGATGATGACGAAACTCTTGCGTGTTTCTTCCTTCAGCCCTGGCAGACCGGTCGCCATCGACAGGTCGAGGATCGGGATCGTCGCCCCGCGTATGTTGGCCACGCCGCGCACCACCGGATGGGATTTGGGCAGCAGCGTCAGGTCGGGGCACTGCAGCACTTCCCGGACCTTGAAAACATTGATGCCGTAGAGCTGGTCGCCATTGAGGCGAAACAACAGCAGCTCCAGGCGATTCTGCCCCACCAGCTGTGTACGCTGATTGACCGAATCCATCACTCCAGCCATGCCGGACTCCTTCAACGATTACCCTGTGCAGCAAGTCGGCACGGGCTTTGCTTTTTTGAGCGTCATGCATACGAAAACGACATTTTTCCGACGACTGACGCGCCTGCTGACCGGCCCCCTGGCTGTGCTGTGCCTGGTAGCACCCGGCGCGCGTACGCTGGCGGACTCTTTTACCTTGCCTGAA
Source organism: Pseudomonas sp. CCOS 191 (assembly GCF_001007005.1). Taxonomy (NCBI): domain Bacteria; kingdom Pseudomonadati; phylum Pseudomonadota; class Gammaproteobacteria; order Pseudomonadales; family Pseudomonadaceae; genus Pseudomonas; species Pseudomonas sp. CCOS 191. The sequence continues at coordinate 1,633,423 of NZ_LN847264.1, read as the reverse complement.
CAGCTTATCGGTGTCACTCAAGGCTTTCTTGAATTCACCGTCGAAGATTATCTGGCCACCACCCAGACTCAGGGCCGCTACGAGATCGAAGTCAACAAACTAGACCCGCGCCTGCGCATGCCGCTGTGCAGCCAACAGTTGGATGCCTCACTGGAAGGCTCGACCCCGCTGGGCCGGGTAACAGTGAGGGTGCGTTGCGACGGTGCCGCTCCCTGGACCGTATTCGTGCCCGCCCAGGTGCGCCTGCTGCGCGATGTCGTGGTAATGACCCGGCCACTGAAACGCGAAAGCGTCATCGATGAAAGCGATGTGGCCCTGCGCGAGCGCGATGTAGGCACCCTGGGCCCCGGCTACCTGACCCTGCTGGAGCAGGCCGTGGGCATGAAACTGCTGCGCCCCACGGTACTTGACCAGGTCTTGACCCAACAGCACCTGGAACAGGCCGAAGTGGTGCGCAAAGGCGACCACGTAGTGATCACCGCCCGCAGTGGCAACCTGAGTGTGCGCATGCCGGGCGAAGCCCTCGACAAGGGCGGGATGCAAGCGCAGATCCGCGTGCGCAACCTCAATTCTAAACGGGTGATCAAGGCCCGGGTAACCGGTGCCGGGCAAGTCGAGGTCGCCATGTAACACCTACCCTGCGTCAGGATTTCGACAGAAGGGTGGCGGTGTGCAACCTCGGCCCCTAAACTCTGTCGGATATCGGGATACGCAAGCCAGCTTCAGGCCGTGTTGCATTCGTGCCTAAAGTTTTTTTCGGATTGGTCGAAAACAAGGCATGCGTCCTAATTCCCAGGGGTTTTGATCATGGTCATCGACTTCAGTCGTTTGAATAACTCTCCGTCCGTCACGGGCGGCGTTCGCGGCAACACCGCGTCCGGCAACGCCGCCAAAGCCGGCGAGGCCAACGAAGCGCCCAAGCACACCGGTGCCAGCGGAGAAACAGTACATCTGAGCCCAGAGGCCCAGCAATTGCAGAAGATCAGCGACAAGCTGCGCGATCAGCCCACCGTCAACAGTGCCCGCGTGGCCGAGTTGAAACAGGCCATCGCAGACGGCAGCTACAAGGTCGACGCCGACCGGGTCGCTAGCAAACTGCTTGATTTCGAAGCTCAGCGCTAACCACCAGGCGCGCTGACTTCAAGGACGCAACACGCCAAGAGTTAGCCATGCACGACATCACTCTGCTGCAACTGATCGAAGACGACTTAGCACCGACGCAGGAACTGCTCGACCTTCTGCAAAAGGAGGCAGTGGCCCTGCACGGTCGGGATATGGCCAAGCTGGAGCAGATCCTTGCCCGCAAGCAATCCCTGATCGTCCTGCTTGAGCAGCAGGGGCTGCGGCGCAACAACCTGCTTGTTGGGCTCGGCCTCAGCGCCGACCGTGCCGGCGTGAAAGCCGTCGCCGACCTGTCGCCCAATGGCGAGATCATCATGCAGCAGCTCGATGTGCTGACCCAACTGATGGACAACTGCCAGCAGGTCAACGAGACCAACGGGCGGATCATCCAGGCGCAGCAACACGCCACGACCAATCAGATCAGAATCCTCATGGGCGGCGACTCCCCGTCGCTCTATGACAGCCGGGGCGCCACGTCGCCCATGGACAAGCCCCGGGCAATCAGCCAGGTTTGATTATTTGTTTCAAGGCACGGAACATACTGGCAAAATGCCGTAACTTGCGTGTGCCGTTTTGCCTGGAGATTGATAACCCGTGTTCAATGAATCCGATGCTCCCCAGCCCCCAAAGGTGCTGACCACCCCTTTGGAGATCGCGGCCAACTTGCGCCAGCTGCTGGATAGCCACGACCCGCTGATCATCAGCTTCCATGAGCGCAGCCAGCGGTTCCAGAGCTATGTGGTGCATGTCGACCGGGAAAGCGGTGTCCTGGCACTGGATGAAATGATCCCTCGCGACGGCGAAAAGTACATCGAGAGCGGCGAACCCTTCCGCATCGAAGGCTTCCACGACGGCGTGCGCATCGCCTGGGAAAGCAGCGTACCGCTGACCATCACCGAGATCGACGGCCACCGCTGCTACCGTGGCCCTCTGCCCGATGAAGTGACCTATCACCAGCGCCGCAATGCCTTCCGCGCCGCGCTGAAGCTATCGCAACTGGTCGACGTGACCCTCGATGGCACCCACCTCAAGGGCAATGGCGCGCTGCGCGGCAAACTGCTGGATATCTCGGCCACCGGCTGCAAACTGCGCTTCGACGGCAATGTCGAGGATCGCCTGCAATTGGGCCAGGTCTACGAGCGCTTCAAGGCCGGCAACCCACTGGGGTTGACCGACACCCTGGTCGAACTGCGCCACCTGCACTTCGAAGAGCGCATCAACACCACCTTCGCCGGGGTGCGCTTCCACAACCTCAACGGTCAGGCCCAGCGCAAGATCGAGAGCTTCGTCTACCAGCTGCAGCGTGAAGCGCGACGGTTCGACAAGGACGACTATTGATCGTCGCCAGCCCATGAAAAACGCCACCCATCGGGTGGCGTTTTCATTCGTGCGGAAGATAACCCAAACCTCTGTAGGAGCGGCTTTAGCCGCGATACAGGCAACCCGGTACCGGCACCCGCTTCGCGGGTGATCGCGGCTAAAGCCGCTCCTACAAAGTCCCTTCGACCTTAGGCGCCACCGCCCCCTTCTCATCCTCCTCGGTATCTTCCGCCGCCACCGGCGCCTGCATCACATCCTGCACCGTCTGCTCATCCACCCGTGGGTCGAGGGCCGCCGACAAGGGCGAGCCCGCCGCCGGCATCGCCACGTGCCCCAGTGGCGCATCCTGGACCTGATGCAACCCGGTGACCGCCTTGGGCCGAATGCGCCAGACCAGCACCAGCGCGAAGAACACGAAAAAGGCGTAGAGCATCTGCGCCCCCAGCAGCTTCATCAGCACCCCGGCCGCCAACGGCCCGATACAGGCGCCCACACCATAGGTGACCAGCAGCATGGCGGTCAGCGAGACCCGCCGCTCGCTCTCCACGTGGTCATTGGAGAACGCCACCGCCAAGGGGTACAGGCAGAACTGCAACAGCGATATGACAAAGCCCATGGCGAACAGCAGCTCGAGCGGAACCCCCGGCAGGATCGCCAGCGGCGCGGCGGCCAGGGCCAGGCCGATGGCCACGCTGCGGATCAGCACCGCGCGGTCATAGCGGTCGGAAAGCCAGCCCAGCGGCCACTGCACCAGCAGCCCGGCAAAGATGCAGCAGCCCATGAACAGGCCGATCTGCTCGGTGCTCAGCCCCTGGCTGGACGCATACAGCGGCGCCAGGCCATAGAAGGAGCCGACGATCAGGCCCGAACCGAGCACCGTGGACAGCGATTGCGGCACGCGCTTGATGAAGAACTTCGGCTCCATCGGCGCCGGGCGCAACGGTGCGGGGTGAATGCGCCGGGTCATGGCCACCGGCACCAGGCACAAGGCAAAGCACATGGCCACCAGCATCAGCAGTTCCGGCCCCAGCTGTGGGTGCACCACCAGGATCAGCTGGCCGAGCACCAGCCCCAGGTAGGAGGCAATCATATAGCCGCTGAACACCGCGCCGCGGTGCTTGGCATCGGCCTGTTCGTTGAGCCAGCTCTCGATGACCATGTACTGGCACATCATGCCCAAGCCGACGATCATGCGCAGCCCGATCCAGACCGGCAGCCAGCTGGTCAGCCCATGCCCGAGCACCGCCGCGCCGACGATGCCGGCACAGGTGGCATAGGCACGAATATGCCCGACCCGGCCGATCAAACGGTGCCCCACCTTGCCCCCCACCGCCAGGCCAAAATAGTTGGCTGCCATCAACGCACCGATCCACAGGCTGTCGACATGATCGGCGGCCAGGCGCAAGGCCAGGTAGGTACTCAGCAGGCCCGAGCCGATCAGCATCATCAAGGCAGCGAAGTACAGCGACTGAAACGGCTTCCAGATATTTCGCATACGTCCCGTCAAGCTCCTTGACCAGGTGGCGTTGGGTTGCAGGCAAGCATAAAAGCAAATCCATCTTGGCACAGGCCCCCAGGCCGCAAAAAGAGCCGTGGGGGCGCATCCAGTAGCGGTCGTGTCGCGCTCAGGCCTGCGCGGCCAGCACACGGCGCTCCCAGGGGGTGATTTCATCGAAGAAATCGCTCAGCTCCAGGGTCTTGGTGGCGATGTAGCCTTCGATGAACTCCTTGCCGAACAGTTCCCGCGCCAGGGCGCTGCGCTTGAGCCGCTCAAGCGCGGCATGCAGGGTGCAAGGCAGGCTGAGGTGCTCCGGCACCTCGAACTCGCCCTGGATGGCCGGCGTCGGCGCAATCTGCCGTTCGATACCGTGCAGGCCGGCGGCGAGGCTTGCGGCAATGGCCAGGTAGGGGTTGGCATCGGCGCCCGGCAGGCGGTTCTCCACCCGCCGCGCCACAGGCGAGCTGGCCGGGATGCGCAGGCCCGCGGCACGGTTGTCCTCGGACCAGCAGGCGTTGTTCGGTGATGCATAGGGGTGGCACAGGCGCTGGTAGGAATTGACGTTCGGCGCGAACAGCGCGGTGAAGTCGGCCAGGCAGGCCTGCAGGCCACCGATGAAATGGTGGAAGGTGTCGGTCGCCCTGCCCTGCTCGTCGCTGAACACATTGCGCCCACTGCCGACCTCCACCAGGCTCTGGTGAATGTGCATCGAACTGCCAGGCGTGTGCGCCAGTGGCTTGGCCATGCACACCACGGTCAGGCCATGCTTGAGCGCGACCTCCTTGAGCAGGTGCTTGAACAGGAAGGTCTGGTCGGCCAGCAGCAAAGGATCGCCGTGCAGCAGGTTGATCTCGAACTGGCTGACGCCCATCTCGTGCATGAAGGTGTCGCGTGGCAGGCCCAGCGCCGCCATGCAGCGGTACACCTCGTTGAAGAACGGGCGCAGGCCGTTGTTGGAGCTGACACTGAAGGCCGAGTGGCCCATTTCCCGGCGTCCGTCCTTGCCCAGCGGCGGCTGGAACGGCTGGGTCGGGTCGCTGTTGGCGGCAAAGACGAAGAACTCCAGCTCGGTCGCCACCACCGGGGCCAGCCCGCGCTCGGCGTACCGGGCGATCACCGCCTTGAGCTGGCCACGGCTGGACAACCCCGAAGGAGTGCCATCGAGTTCCACCGCATCGCAGATCGCCAATGCCCGAGGTTCGTCGCTCCAGGGCAGGCGGTGGATCTGCGAGGGTTCGGCCACCAGCGCGAGGTCGCCATCGTCGCTGCCATAGTATTTTGCCGCCGGGTAACCGCCCATGATGCACTGCAGCAGCACGCCACGGGCCATCTGCAGGCGGCGCCCCTCAAGGAAGCCTTCGGCGGTCATCACCTTGCCGCGGGGCACGCCGTTGAGGTCGGGGGTGACGCACTCGATTTCATCGATGCCCTCCAGGAGCACTGCCTGGTTGCGCGGGCCTTCGGTCGTCATGACGCTGTCCTTCTTGTTGTGTTCGCATGCCGGGAATGGCGACGCACACAACATAGGCCGGGGGTGTTTAAAATATCAAGCACCCCAGGCACCGCGCCCGGATCATTGCTCGCGCAACGTCATGCCATTGGCCGGCAGCGGCAACGCGGTCTTGTAGCGCACCTGCTTCAAGGCAAAGCTGGAGCGAATGTTCGCCACCCCGGGCAAGCGGGTCAGGTAGTCGAGAAAGCGCTCCAGTGCCTGAATGCTTGGCAGCAGCACCCGCAGCAGGTAGTCCGGGTCCCCGGTCATCAGGTAACACTCCATCACCTCCGGGCGCTCGGCAATTTCTTCCTCGAAGCGATGCAGCGACTGCTCCACCTGCTTTTCCAGGCTAACGTGGATGAACACATTCACATCCAGACCCAGCGCCTCGGGCGACAGTAGCGTGACCTGCTGGCGGATCACCCCCAGCTCCTCCATGGCCTTGACCCGGTTGAAGCACGGCGTGGGCGACAGGTTGACAGAGCGCGCCAACTCCGCGTTGGTGATGCGGGCGTTTTCCTGCAGGCTGTTGAGGATGCCGATATCCGTTCGATCCAGTTTACGCATGAGAGAAATTGACCTGGTTTTTGTGGTTGTACGGAATGTTTATCTGCGCCACAGGAGAAAGGCAACGAACTTGAGAGAAAAATTCTCCTGCCGTCCCCCTATGATGTAAAAAGACGCTGACCTGCCAGTCACGAGCCGGCAGTCAGCGGCGGCCGCTTCAAAGCTCACAAAAACAACATTCGAGCGAGCGTAAAAAGCATGAACGAGTACGCCCCCCTGCGTCTGCATGTGCCCGAGCCTACAGGCCGGCCAGGCTGCCAGACCGATTTCTCCTACCTGCGCCTGAACGACGCAGGTCAAGTCCGTAAACCCCCTATCGATGTGGAAGCCGCCGACACCGCGGACCTTTCCTACAGCCTCGTGCGCGTGCTCAACGAGCATGGCGACGCCGTTGGCCCGTGGGCCGAGGGCATCGAGCCGCAGGTGCTGCGCCAGGGCATGCACGCCATGCTCAAGACGCGCATCTTCGACAGCCGCATGGTGGTTGCCCAGCGTCAGAAGAAGATGTCCTTCTACATGCAGAGCCTGGGCGAGGAAGCCATCGGCAGCGGCCAGGCCCTGGCCCTGAACCGCAGCGACATGTGCTTCCCCACCTATCGCCAGCAGAGCATCCTGATGGCCCGCGACGTGTCGCTGGTCGACATGATCTGCCAGCTGCTGTCCAACACCCGTGACCCGCTCAAGGGCCGCCAGCTGCCGATCATGTATTCGGTGCGCGAGGCCGGCTTCTTCACCATCAGCGGCAACCTGGCCACCCAGTTCGTCCAGGCGGTCGGCTGGGCCATGGCCTCGGCGATCAAGGGCGATACCAAGATCGCCTCGGCATGGATCGGCGACGGCGCCACTGCCGAGTCCGACTTCCACACCGCGCTGACCTTCGCCCACGTCTACCGCGCCCCGGTGATCCTCAACGTGGTCAACAACCAGTGGGCGATCTCGACCTTCCAGGCCATCGCCGGGGGCGAGTCGACTACCTTCGCCGGCCGTGGCGTGGGTTGCGGCATCGCTTCGCTGCGTGTCGACGGCAACGACTTCATCGCGGTCTACGCCGCTTCGCGCTGGGCCGCCGAACGCGCCCGCCGCGGCTTGGGCCCGACGCTGATCGAGTGGGTCACCTACCGCGCCGGTCCGCACTCGACTTCGGACGACCCGTCCAAGTACCGCCCGGCCGACGACTGGAGCCACTTCCCGCTGGGCGACCCGATCGCCCGCCTCAAGCAGCACCTGATCAAGCTTGGCCACTGGTCCGAGGAAGAGCACCAGGCGGTCACCGCCGAGCTCGAGGCCGAGGTGATCAAGGCGCAGAAGGACGCCGAGCAGTTCGGCACCCTGAGCAATGGCCATATCCCCAGCGCCGCGTCGATGTTCGAGGACGTGTACAAGGAAATGCCCGACCACTTGCGCCGTCAGCGCCAGGAACTGGGGGTCTGAGATGAACGATCACAACAACAGCATCCATCTGGAAAACGCCATGTCCACCACCACCATGACCATGATCCAGGCCCTGCGCTCGGCCATGGATGTCATGCTCGAGCGCGATGACAACGTGGTGGTCTATGGCCAGGACGTTGGCTACTTCGGCGGCGTGTTCCGCTGCACCGAAGGCCTGCAGACCAAGTACGGCAAGTCCCGCGTGTTCGACGCGCCGATCTCCGAAAGCGGCATCGTCGGCACCGCCGTGGGCATGGGCGCCTATGGCCTGCGCCCGGTGGTCGAGATCCAGTTCGCCGACTACTTCTACCCCGCCTCCGACCAGATCGTTTCGGAGATGGCCCGCCTGCGCTATCGCTCGGCCGGCGAGTTCATCTCCCCGCTGACCCTGCGCATGCCTTGCGGTGGCGGCATCTACGGCGGCCAGACCCACAGCCAGAGCCCCGAGGCGATGTTCACCCAGGTCTGCGGCCTGCGCACCGTCATGCCATCGAACCCCTACGACGCCAAGGGCCTGCTGATCGCCTCGATCGAATGCGACGATCCGGTTATCTTCCTCGAGCCCAAGCGCCTGTACAACGGCCCGTTCGACGGCCACCACGACCGTCCGGTGACGCCGTGGTCCAAGCACCCGCACAGCGCCGTGCCGGATGGCTACTACAGCGTGCCGCTGGACAAGGCGGTGATCACCCGCCCCGGCAACGACGTCACCGTATTGACCTACGGCACCACCGTGTACGTGTCGCAAGTGGCGGCCGAAGAGAGCGGCATCGACGCCGAGGTCATCGACCTGCGCAGCCTGTGGCCGCTGGACCTGGAGACCATCGTCGAGTCGGTGAAGAAAACCGGCCGCTGCGTGGTCGTGCACGAAGCCACCCGCACCTGCGGCTTCGGCGCGGAACTGGTATCGCTGGTCCAGGAGCACTGCTTCCATCACCTCGAGGCGCCGATCGAGCGCGTCACCGGCTGGGATACCCCCTACCCCCACGCACAGGAATGGGCCTACTTCCCCGGCCCTTCGCGGGTAGGCGCGGCACTGAAACGGGTCATGGAGGTCTGAATGGGCACGCACGTCATCAAGATGCCGGACATTGGCGAAGGCATCGCGCAGGTCGAGTTGGTGGAATGGTTCGTCAAGGTCGGCGATGTGATCGCCGAAGATCAAGTGGTGGCCGATGTCATGACCGACAAGGCCACCGTGGAAATCCCTTCGCCGGTCAGCGGCAAGGTGCTGGCCCTGGGCGGCCAGCCTGGTGAAGTGATGGCGGTCGGCAGCGAGCTGATCCGCATCGAAGTCGAAGGCAGCGGCAATCATGTCGACACGCCCCAGGCCAAGCCGGCCGAGCCGGCACCTGCGCCGGTCAAAGCCGAAGCCAAGCCCGAGGCGCGCCTTGAAGCAGCGCCGCAAGCCGCCGCCAACCACAGCGCCGCGCCCATCGTGCCGCGCGAGGCCCATGACAAGCCACTGGCCTCCCCGGCGGTACGCAAGCGCGCCCTGGATGCCGGTATCGAGCTGCGCTACGTACACGGTAGCGGCCCGGCCGGGCGCATCCTGCACGAAGACCTCGACGCCTTCATCAGCAAGCCGCAGAGCAGTGCCGGGCAGGCACCCGGCGGCTACGGTAAACGCACCGACAGCGAGCAGGTGCCGGTGATCGGCCTGCGCCGCAAGATCGCCCAGCGCATGCAGGACGCCAAGCGTCGCGTCGCCCACTTCAGCTACGTCGAGGAAATCGACGTCACCGCCCTCGAGGCCCTGCGCCAACAGCTCAACGCCAAGCATGGCGACAGCCGCGGAAAGCTGACCCTGCTGCCGTTCCTGGTGCGCGCCATGGTCGTCGCCCTGCGCGACTTCCCGCAGATCAACGCCACCTACGACGACGAAGCCCAGGTCATCACCCGCCACGGCGCGGTGCACGTCGGCATCGCCACCCAGGGTGACAACGGCCTGATGGTGCCCGTGCTGCGCCATGCCGAAGCCGGCAGCCTGTGGAGCAACGCCAGCGAGATCGCCCGTGTCGCTCACGCGGCGCGCAACAACAAGGCCAGCCGTGAAGAGCTGTCCGGCTCGACCATCACCCTGACCAGCCTCGGCGCCCTCGGCGGCATCGTCAGCACCCCGGTGGTCAACACCCCGGAAGTGGCGATCGTCGGCGTCAACCGCATGGTCGAACGGCCGGTGGTGATCGACGGCCAGATCGTCGTGCGCAAGATGATGAACCTGTCCAGCTCGTTCGACCACCGCGTGGTCGATGGCATGGATGCCGCACTGTTCATCCAGGCCGTGCGCGGCCTGCTGGAACAGCCCGCCTGCCTGTTCGTGGAGTGATCATGCAAGAGCTCATCAACACCACCCTGCTGATCATCGGTGGCGGCCCCGGCGGCTATGTGGCCGCCATCCGCGCCGGGCAACTGGGCATCCCCACCGTGCTGGTCGAAGGCCAGGCCCTGGGCGGCACCTGCCTGAACATCGGCTGCATTCCGTCCAAGGCGCTGATCCACGTGGCCGAGCAGTTCCACCAGGCCAGCCGCTACACCGAACCCTCACCGCTGGGCATCAGCGTGTCCTCGCCGCGCCTGGACATCAGCCGCAGCGTCGAGTGGAAGGACGGCATCGTCGACCGCCTCACCAGCGGCGTCGCCGCGCTGCTGAAAAAGCACGGCGTGAAGGTGATCCATGGTTGGGCGAAGATCCTCGATGGCAAGAGCGTCGAAGTCGACGGCCAGCGCATCCAGTGCGAACACCTGCTGCTGGCCACCGGCTCCAGCAGTGTCGAACTGCCGATGCTGCCGATTGGCGGGCCGATCATTTCCTCCACCGAGGCCCTGGCGCCCCAGGCCATGCCCGAGCACCTGGTGGTGGTCGGCGGCGGCTACATCGGCCTGGAGCTGGGCATCGCCTACCGCAAGCTCGGCGCCAAGGTCAGCGTGGTGGAAGCCCGCGAACGCATCCTGCCGACCTACGACGCGGAACTCACCGCGCCGGTGGCCGACTCGATCAGGAAACTCGGCATCGCCCTGTACCTGGGCCACAGTGTCGAAGGCTATGCCGACGGCTGCCTGCTGGCCAGCGACGGCCAGGGTGGGCAACTGCGCCTGGAAGCTGACCAGGTGCTGGTGGCCGTGGGCCGCCGTCCACGCAGCAAAGGCTTCGGCCTGGAAAGCCTGGACCTGAAGATGAACGGCGCCGCCATCGCCATTGATGAGCGCTGCCAGACCAGCATGCGCAACGTCTGGGCCATCGGCGACGTGGCCGGCGAGCCGATGCTGGCGCACCGGGCCATGGCCCAGGGCGAGATGGTTGCCGAGATCATCGCCGGCAAGACGCGACGTTTCGAGCCGGCCGCAATCGCCGCGGTGTGCTTCACCGACCCGGAAGTGGTGGTGGTCGGCAAGACCCCGGAACAGGCCGGCCAACAAGGTGTGGATTGCATCGTCGCGCAGTTCCCCTTCGCCGCGAATGGCCGGGCCATGAGCCTGGAGTCGAAGAGCGGCTTCGTGCGTGTGGTGGCTCGCCGTGACAACCATCTGATCCTCGGCTGGCAAGCCGTGGGCGTGGCGGTTTCCGAACTGTCCAGTGCCTTCGCCCAGTCCCTGGAGATGGGCGCGCGCCTGGAAGACATCGCCGGGACCATTCATGCCCACCCGACGCTGGGCGAGGCGGTACAGGAAGCGGCGCTGCGCGCCCTGGGGCACGCACTGCACATCTGATTGAAGACACTGAAGCGGCACTAGCCGATTTGGCCCGCTGCGCCCCAGGCGCCGCGGGTCTTTTTTTGACCATCACTCGGCTACGGTGTTCTTGCCATCCGCCTTGGCCCGATACAGCGCCTGATCCGCCCGTGCCAGCAACCCGCCGACATCGTCACCCTCACGCCACTGCACCACGCCATAGCTCATGGTCAGCCGACACGTGCCGATGGGCTCGATCGCCGCCATCGCCGTGCGGATCGCCGACGCCACCTCACAGGCCTGTTCCAGCGATGTGCGCGGCAACACCACGGCAAACTCATCACCTCCCCAACGTGCCAGCAGTCCCCGACCGCCCAGGCACTGACGGATGCGCTCGGTGACCTCGATCAGCGCGGCATCCCCGCGGGCATGACCGTGCAGGTCGTTGATCGGCTTGAAGTCGTCCAGGTCCATGGCGATCAATGCCAGTGGCTCATGGAAGCGCCGGGCGCGCTCACACTCCTGCTGGAGCGTTTTCTCCAGGCGATAGCGGTTGGCGGTACGGGTCAACGCATCCCGCTCGGCCAGTTCGCGGTTCTCATCCAGTTGCCGCTGCAATTGCTGGTTGACCCATGACAGCTCACGGGTACGCTCGGCCACCTGGCCCTCCAGCGATTGGTTGCGCTGTTCGAGCTCCTCCACCAGGCGCTTGCCTGCGTCGATATTGCGATGGGCCCCGAGCATTCGCGCCACCGAGCCATCGGCGTTGCGGGCGATGATATGGCCGCTGTCCTCGACCCACAGGTAACTGCCATCCTGGCAACGGCACCGGTACTCGATACGGTAGCGCTCATTGCGCTGGGTGATATAGGCCTCGAAATGCGCCATCACCCGCGGATAGTCCTGCGGGTGTATCACGCTTTCCCAAGTCAGCACGGAGTTGTCCAGCGAGTGGCTGGGGTAACCCAGCATCGCGTACCAGCCCAGGTTGCGGTAGACGTAGCCGCTGTTGGCATCCCAGTCCCAGATGCCGTCGCTGATCAGTTCGAACAAGGTGTGCAATTGCTGCTCGGTGAAGCCAGCCGGTATCGGCTTTGCTGCCTGACTCATGGACGCTCTCCCTGTTGCCCAGCAACTGCGCCCCGTAACCGGTGCTGCCGACACTTATTTTTTGCCGCTAGCGGCAATACCGTTCCTCTGCCGGGCAAGCATATTCCGAGCGAGCGGTCGCCGGAATAGCCCTTGCGGCCTATTTTGCCGCTCCACCATCGCTGGCACAGCTTTTGCCCCTTTAGTCGCCTCTCTAACAGTCGTTCATGGAGGAAACATGCTTATCACAGCGAACGGCCTGAGCTGGCAGGCCGTACAAACCCAACGCAGCGTTCTCGAACATCCCGCCGCGCAGATGCCCGCGCTCCAGCCGCTGATGGCCAGCGCGAAAGCTTCGGCACAGCAGAACAATCAGGGCAGCACTTCGCAGCAACACGCCGAAGACAATCGCAAGGAGGCCTTCGCCAAGCTGATGGTCATGCTGCAGAATCCGGACGCGGCCAAGCGTGAACAGGCCAGCGTGGGCAAACAGGAAGGATCCAGCGCCCTGCAGGAATTTCGCGATTACATGGCCAAGTCGCCAGCAGAGAAGATCAAGGAAAAGATGCTTCAGGAGCTGGGCCTGACGTCGGAGGAATACGACGCATTGCCGCCCGACCAAAAAGCAAGAATCGACCAACAGATCGCCCAGCGTCTGCAGGAAGAGGTCGAGGCGAAGGTCCAGGCCAAGGTCGAACAGCAGGCCCAAAGCGCGCAGGTCGCCAGCCAGTCGCATGGCAGGCTGGCCTCTGAGGATGACCGGGATATCGAGCAACGCTACAGCGCCCAGCTCTGAGGCAGGCACGCGGGCACACTGGACTATGAAAAGCACAAGGGGAATGGCGTCCCAGGCAGGATTTGAACCTGCAACCTTCCCCTTAGGAGGGGGATGCTCTATCCAATTGAGCTACTGAGACACTGCAGCCAACAGCGGACGCTGTACGGCGGGGACGGCGAGCATGTTAACCAGCATGTGCGCATTTGTCATGTATCAATCGGGCATTATGCACGTCGGCCTTTTTCCCTGCGTGTCAGCGATAACGCCTTCGGCGTGCAACAGTGCGATCAAGGCCTCGACCGCACCGGCCAACGGCCCGGAATTGTCCACGACATGCACGCCGGGATCATAGGCCTGCAGCCTGAAGTTGCGGGCCAGGCGCTGCTCGATCTGCTCGGTGCTCTCCCGCCCCCGGGCCAGCAAGCGCTGGCGCAATACCTGCGGGGAAACGACCAGCCCTACAGCCACGAGGTCGGGATAGCGCTGCCGGGCGATCGGCAGGTACGCCCGGGAACCATTGACCAGTACCGAGCGCCCCGCAACGAGCCAAGCATCCAGCTGCACAGGGATGCCGTAGCGCAGGCCATTGGCCTGCCAGTCCAACGCAAAGGCCCCCGCTTCGCGCATCACCTCGAAACGTTCGGCGCTCACGCCATGCGCGGCTTCTCCCTTGGCTTCGGCAGAGCGCGTGATGACCCGCCGGGCGAATTCGACCCCTTGGGCGGACAATCGCTCACGGGCCGCCTCAATCAGGGAATCTTTTCCTGAACCAGACGGTCCCATGAGGAATATCAGGCGCCCCCTTGAGGCCGCCCCACCGCTTGCGTCATATTGCATAGCCACTATGCTCAATGTATGGGAAAACAGCGCATTTGATGATTTTCCCTGACCCTTTGCTGTCTTTTACCAGATTTTGACGGCATTTGTCTGACACCTGTGCAATTCGATGAATGTGAAACTTTTCAAACCAGTGCTCATTTCTGATAATTGGTACTGGCAAAAAGCCTTTATCGAGATCACTATTTGTCACAGAATTGACGCCAAGGAAACGGCGACCATGAGGCAAGATGAAGAACCAAAATCACATCACGGTTGAACATTTTGTCGTCGCCGCGGTCGTACTTCCACCGTGCGGCCAATTTGAGAACCGCTCCCCTGAACCAGAACAACCGGTCAATTTATATGCGCCCAATGAAACAGGCTATCTACTCCAGCCGCACCGCTGACAAGTTTGTCGTCCGCCTGCCAGACGGGATGCGTGAGCGCATTGCCGAGGTAGCGCGCAACCATCACCGCAGCATGAACTCCGAGATCATCGCCCGCCTGGAGCAGAGCCTTATCCAGGAAGGCGCTCTGGGTGACGAGCTGAGCATGCGCCTGGACAGCCCAGAGCTCAGCCTTCACGAACGCGAACTGCTGCAACGCTTCCGCCAGCTGTCCCACCGCCAGCAGAATGCTCTGGTCGCCCTCATCGCTCACGATGTGGAAATGGCCGCCGACGCGTCCTGATCCTGCCAAGCGCACACAAAAAAGCCAGCGTAAGCTGGCTTTCTTGTTTCTGGCGCTCCGTCGACCTACATCAGGAACAACGTTGCCAGGCCGAGGAAGATGAAGAACCCACCACTGTCGGTCACGGCAGTGATCATCACGCTCGACCCCATTGCCGGATCTCGGCCCAGGCGCGTCAGCGTCATCGGGATCAGTACACCCATCAGCGCTGCCAGCAGCAGGTTCAAGGTCATCGCGGCGGTCATGACCAGCCCCAGTGACCAGCTGCCGTACAGCCAGAACGCCACCACCCCGATCACACCACCCCAGACCAGGCCATTGATCAACGATACCGCCAGCTCCTTGCGCATCAGGCGGCTGGTGTTGCCTGGTGACACCTGGTCCAGTGCCATCGCGCGAACGATCATGGTGATGGTCTGGTTGCCGGAGTTGCCGCCGATACCGGCAACGATCGGCATCAATGCCGCCAGGGCCACCAGCTTCTCGATGGAGCCTTCGAACAGGCCGATCACCCGCGACGCGACAAACGCGGTGATCAGGTTGATGGCCAGCCACGCCCAGCGGTTGCGCAGCGAGCGCCAGACCGAGGCGAAGATGTCTTCCTCTTCGCGTAGACCGGCCATGTTGAGCACTTCGCTCTCACTTTCCTCACGGATCAGATCGACCATTTCATCGATGGTCAGGCGGCCGATCAAGCGCTCTTTCTTGTCCACCACCGGAGCGGATACCAAGTCGTATCGCTCAAAGGCCTGAGCCGCGTCGTAGGCATCTTCCTCGGGGTGGAAGGTCACCGGGTCATTGGCCATGACCTCCGCGACCTTCTTGTCCGGGTCGTTGACCAACAACCGCTTGATGGGCAGCACGCCCTTGAGAATACCGTCGTAATCGACCACGAACAGCTTGTCGGTGTGCCCTGGCAGCTCTTTGAGCCGGCGCAGGTAACGCAGTACCACTTCGAGGCTGACATCTTCGCGGATGGTGACCATCTCGAAGTCCATCAATGCACCGACCTGCTCCTCGTCGTAGCTCAGGGCCGAGCGCACACGCTCGCGCTGCTGGGCATCGAGGCTCTCCATGAGCTCATGAACGACGTCGCGGGGCAATTCCGGAGCCAGGTCGGCGAGTTCGTCGGCGTCCATCTCCTTGGCGGCCGCCAGCAACTCGTGATCGTCCATGTCGGCGATCAGGGTCTGGCGCACCGCATCGGAGACTTCAAGCAGGATGTCGCCGTCACGGTCGGAGCGCACCAGCTGCCAGACCGTCAGACGATCGTCCAGCGGCAGGGCTTCGAGGATGTAGGCGATGTCGGCGGGGTGCAGATCGTCGAGCTTGCGCTGCAGCTCGACCAGGTTCTGGCGATGGACCAGGTTTTCCACCAGGTCATGGTGATGACCTTCCTGACGGTGCGTCAGGTCCTCGACCACCCGCTGGCGCTGCAACAGCTCGATCACCTGGGCCAGGCGATCCTGCAGGCTGTCTTGGGTTTTCTTTACTTCGATTTCGGTCATAGGCGAACTCCACTCCCAGCAGCGGAGCACGCCGGGAGAATCAATCGGTCAGATCTGTCTGTATGAAGCGTGTTAGCGAGTAACTACTGGGTAAGTCCATGGTGGTATTCCACAAGCCCCGGCGGGGCTGACGGGCGCAATCATACACTGTGCAAGCTGTCGGATCGCTTAAATTTTTGGCTAGAACAATCGTTTGCGCGCTAAAGCTGTGACAACGCTCGAAGCCATCAGTGCGACGGTTGCTCTGGCGTTAAAAGCACATTCGTTTTGTGTCGACTCGATCTACAGCTGCAGATCCTTGCAAGGATCACCTACAGCAGTAGCTTAGATGGACATCTGCGACAATTCAGCGCATTCGGAAAACAAAAAGCCCGCTCAAATGAGCGGGCTTCTTGATGTATGGCGGACTCAGCAGGATTCGAACCTGCGACCGCTCGGTTCGTAGCCGAGTACTCTATCCAGCTGAGCTATGAGTCCGTGGTTGGTAGTTTTAGGCCAGATTACCACTGGCTTGTTGAAGCGTCTTTGCAAGCAGAGCCACTTCAAAAAGTGGCGGACTCAGCAGGATTCGAACCTGCGACCGCTCGGTTCGTAGCCGAGTACTCTATCCAGCTGAGCTATGAGTCCGTGGTTGGTAGTTTTAGGCCAGGTTACCACTGGCTTGTTGAAGTGCCTTTGCAAGCAAAACCACTTCAAAAGTGGCGGACTCAGCAGGATTCGAACCTGCGACCGCTCGGTTCGTAGCCGAGTACTCTATCCAGCTGAGCTATGAGTCCGTGGGGTAGTTTTAGACCAGGTTACCACTGGTTGATTGAAGCAGCCTTGCAAGCAAAGCCACTTCAAAAGTGGCGGACTCAGGAGGATTCGAACCTCCGACCGCTCGGTTCGTAGCCGAGTACTCTATCCAGCTGAGCTATGAGTCCGTGTCTTGCTGTGCCATTCGGATCGCTTGAAGCGCTCCAGGCAAATAATGGCGGTGAAGGGGGGATTCGAACCCCCGATACCCTTATGAGGTATACTCCCTTAGCAGGGGAGCGCCTTCGGCCACTCGGCCACCTCACCGCAACACGAGGCGAATATTAAACACACCCTTCCTCGTTTGCAACCCTTTTTTTGAAAAAAACTTCAAAAGAATTAAAGGCTTGGCTCCTCGTCCTTCTCTTTCTTGATCCGCAGGTAGATTTCCTCGCGGTGAACGGCCACTTCTTTCGGCGCGCTCACGCCGATACGCACCTGGTTGCCTTTGACACCCAGGACCGTCACGGTGATCTCACCGTCACCAATGATCAGGCTCTCGGCGCACCGACGAGTCAGAATCAGCATAGTTTTCTCCTCACATGAATCTTCAGGGACAACAGTCTTTGAAAAGCAGGGCCTGGCCGGGGACGACGGCACTGACCCGGATCGACCGCCACGGCTGCCTGGACAGGGACAGCCGCCGCGACCAGAAACGCGAAGGGCGCGGCAAGCCGCGCCCCTCCAGGCAGCGTGTCACTCACCCTGTCGGGCAGGAGCATCGAGCTCGAACGCAGTGTGCAGCGCGCGTACGGCCAGCTCCAGGTACTTCTCTTCGATCACCACCGAGACCTTGATCTCGGAGGTGGAGATCATCTGGATGTTGATGCTCTCCTTGGCCAGGGCCTCGAACATGCGGCTGGCAACGCCCGCGTGGGAACGCATGCCGACGCCGACGATCGATACCTTGGCAATCTTGGTGTCGCCGATCACTTCACGCGCGCCGATCTCGCGGGCGGTGTTCTCCAGCACGCTCAGCGCCTTCTCGTACTCGTTGCGGTGCACGGTGAAGGTGAAGTCGGTGGTGTTATCGTGCGAGACGTTCTGCACGATCATGTCGACTTCGATGTTCGCGGCGCTGATCGGGCCGAGGATCTTGAAGGCAACGCCTGGGGTGTCCGGGACGCCACGAATGGTCAGCTTGGCCTCATCACGGTTGAAGGCGATACCGGAAATGATCGGCTGTTCCATGGATTCCTCTTCATCGATGGTAATGAGGGTACCCGGACCCTCCTTGAAGCTGTGCAGCACGCGCAGCGGGACGTTGTACTTGCCGGCGAACTCCACCGAGCGGATCTGCAGCACCTTGGAGCCGAGGCTGGCCATTTCCAGCATTTCCTCGAAGGTGATCTTCTCCAGGCGCTGGGCCTGGGGCACGACACGCGGGTCGGTGGTGTAGACGCCATCGACATCGGTGTAGATCTGGCACTCATCGGCTTTCAGGGCCGCGGCCAGGGCCACGCCGGTGGTGTCGGAGCCGCCACGACCGAGGGTGGTGATGTTGCCGTGCTCGTCGACACCCTGGAAACCGGCAACCACCACGACACGGCCAGCCTTGAGGTCGGCGCGGATCTTCTGGTCGTCGATCTGCAGGATGCGCGCCTTGTTGTGCGCGCTGTCGGTGAGGATGCGCACCTGGTTGCCGGTGTAGGACACCGCCGGCACGCCGCGCTTCATCAGGGCCATGGACAACAGGGCGATGGTGACCTGCTCGCCGGTCGAGACGATCACGTCCAGCTCGCGGGGTTCGGGCTTGTCGGTGATCTGTTTCGCCAGGTCGATCAGGCGATTGGTTTCCCCGCTCATCGCCGACAGCACGACCACCAGGTCGGTGCCTTGCTCGCGGAATTTCTTGACCTTGTCGGCAACCTGCTCGATCCGCTCGATGGAACCGACAGAGGTACCGCCAAATTTCTGTACGATCAACGCCATTTCAAAGGTGCCTCAGCCCTAAAGGGCCCCAAAAAACAATCCAACATGAAACGGCCGGCGACTAGACCGCCGGCCGCCTCATCTCAAAGTCCCTGCTCGGCGAACGGCACTGCCAGGGCCAGGGCCTTGTCCAGCGCGGCGACGTCGACGCCACCACCCTGGGCCATGTCAGGGCGACCACCGCCCTTGCCACCGACCGCCGCAGCGGCTTGTTTCATCAGATCGCCAGCCTTGAGTTGGCTGGAGAGGTCCTTGGTCACGCCAGCCACCAGCACGACCTTGCCCTCATGCTCGCTGCCCAGCAGGATCACTGCATGGCCGAGCTTGTTCTTCAGCTGATCGACGAGCGCCAGCAGGGCCTTGCCATCCTGCCCATCCAGGCGGGCGGCGAGGACCTTGGCACCCTTGACCTCAACGGCCGCGTTGGAGAGATCGTCCCCGGCGGCGCTGGCGGCCTTGGCCTGCAGCTGTTCGAGCTGCTTTTCCAGCTGGCGGTTGCGCTCGAGCACAGCCGACAGCTTGTCGATCAGGTTGTCGCGGTTGCCCTTGACCAGCTGCGCGGCTTCCTTGACCTGCTCTTCGGCAGCGTTCAGGTAGGCCAGCGCGGCGGCGCCGGTGACCGCTTCGATACGGCGCACGCCAGAGGCCACGCCGCCTTCGCTGATGATCTTGAACAGGCTGATGTCGCCGGTGCGCTTGGCATGGATGCCGCCACACAGCTCGACGGAGAAATCACCGCCCATGCTCAGCACACGCACGGTGTCGCCATATTTTTCACCGAACAGCGCCATGGCGCCCTTGGCCTTGGCGGTTTCGATATCGGTCAGCTCGGTCTCGACCGGGGTGTTCCTGCGCACTTCGCGGTTGACGATGTCTTCCAGGGCCTTGATCTGCTCTGGCTTGACCGCCTCGAAGTGGCTGAAGTCGAAACGCAGGCGCTGGCTGTCGACCAGCGAGCCCTTCTGCTGCACGTGATCGCCCAGCACCTGGCGCAACGCTTCGTGCAGCAGGTGAGTGGCCGAGTGGTTCAGCGAGGTGGCGTGTTGCACCTCGGCATCGACCTTGGCCTCGACCGGCGAGCCGATGACCAGCGCACCGCTGGCGACCACGCCGTGGTGCAGGAAGGCACCACCGGTCTTGGTGGTATCGCGCACGTCGAAACGCGCGGCACCGGCCTGCAGGTAGCCGCTGTCGCCGACCTGGCCGCCGGACTCGGCGTAGAACGGCGTGCGGTCGAGCACGACCACGCCCTCCTCGCCTTCGCCCAACTGGTCGACCGACTGACCATCCTTGTACAGGGCGACGATCTTGCCTTGCCCTTCGGTAGTGTCGTAGCCGAGGAAGTCGGTGGCGGTGTCGACCTTGACCAGGCTGTTGTAGTCCATGCCGAAGGCGCTGGCGGAACGGGCACGCTCGCGCTGGGCTTCCATTTCACGCTCGAAGCCGGCTTCGTCGATGGTCAACTCGCGCTCGCGGGCGATGTCGGCGGTGAGGTCCATGGGGAAGCCGTAGGTGTCGTACAGCTTGAACACCACGTCGCCCGGGACGACCTTGCCCTGCAGTTGGGCCAGGTCCTGCTCGAGGATACGCAGGCCCTGCTCGAGGGTCTTGGCGAACTGCTCTTCCTCGGTCTTGAGCACGCGCTCGATGTGCGCCTGCTGGCTCTTCAGCTCAGCGAAAGCTGAGCCCATCTCGGCCACCAGGGCGGCGACGATCTTGTGGAAGAAGCTGCCCTTGGCGCCCAGCTTGTTGCCGTGGCGGCAGGCGCGGCGAATGATGCGGCGCAGCACGTACCCGCGGCCTTCGTTGGACGGCAGCACGCCGTCGGCAATCAGGAAGCCGCAGGAACGGATATGGTCGGCGACCACTTTCAGCGATGGCTGGTCATCGTTGCTGCAGCCGATGGCTTCGGCAGCGGCGGCCAGCAGGCTCTGGAACAGGTCGATCTCGTAGTTCGAGTGCACGTGCTGCATCACCGCACTGATGCGCTCCAGGCCCATGCCGGTGTCCACCGACGGGGCGGGCAGCGGGTGCAGGACGCCGTCGGCGGTGCGGTTGAACTGCATGAAGACGTTGTTCCAGATCTCGATGTAGCGGTCGCCGTCTTCTTCCGGCGAGCCGGGTGGGCCGCCCCAGATGTCGGCGCCGTGGTCATAGAAGATCTCGGTGCACGGGCCGCACGGGCCGGTGTCGCCCATGGTCCAGAAGTTGTCGGAGGCGTACGGGGCGCCTTTGTTGTCGCCGATGCGTACCATGCGCTCGGCCGGAACGCCGACTTCCTTGGTCCAGATGTCGTAGGCTTCGTCGTCGCTGGCGTAGACGGTGACCCACAGCTTTTCCTTGGGCAGGTTCAGCCACTTGTCCGAGGTCAGGAAGGTCCAGGCGAAGGTGATGGCATCGCGCTTGAAATAGTCGCCGAAGCTGAAGTTGCCCAGCATCTCGAAGAAGGTGTGGTGACGGGCGGTGTAGCCGACGTTTTCCAGGTCGTTGTGCTTGCCACCGGCGCGCACGCACTTCTGGCTGCTCACGGCGCGGGTGTAGGCGCGCTTTTCCTGGCCGAGGAAGCAGTCCTTGAACTGGTTCATGCCGGCGTTGGTGAACAGCAGGGTCGGGTCATTGCCCGGGATCAGGGAGCTGGAGGCAACGCGAGTATGTCCCTGCTCTTCGAAGAAGCGGAGGAAGGCTTCACGGATTTCTGCGCTTTTCATAGGTTCTTCCACGGAAACGGCGGCCACACGTCGAATCGACGAAACGACGGCAAAGGGCCGCATTATATCGGTCCTGCAGTCTCGGTGCAGTGTGTTTATGCGATAGAAACCGTCGATTGGACGGCTTGCAGGGCTAAAGCAATTGAAAACGGCATGACCGCGATGCTATCGCCAGCGTTTCGCTACTGGCAAGCCAATTACGGTCCCGGGGCAGGGAAAATTAACAGGTTGGTGAATTAAAAGAATTTCATCACCGAAGGGATCCAAAATCGCAGGCGCGGGCTTGCCCCGCGCCTACGGGTATCAGGCCAGGCGTTGCCCCGAATCCGGGACGATCAGGATGCCGGCGCGCAGCCCGTTCTTCACCTTGGGGTTAGGGAAGATGATTCGTGCGCCCTCCTCCTCCACCACCCAGCGCGTCTCGGCCAGATCCTCGGCCAGCAGATCGCCCTTTTTCAGCTCGGAGAAGTTCTCGATGTCCGCCGGCAGGTGCAGGCGGAAGCTGTCGCTGTGCTTGATGATCTCGCGGGCGACACTGAACAGCTTGAGGCCATCCAGGGACTGCTCGGTCTGCGGCTCGGCATCTTCGATGAGCTGGATCAGACGCGCTTCGAGCCTGTCGAGGTTGACCTCCTCGTTCTGCCCGAACGGACGGGCCTTGCCGAGCTCCAGGGTGAAGGCCTCGGCATCGAGCTGCTCATAGGTGAAGGCACTGAAGGTGATCGACGACTTGCTCTGCAGCAGCACCGCCTCCATGCCGGCCGCTGCCAGGCGCGCCAGCTCTCGACGAGAGTGCAGGCGCCCCTCCTTGTAGGGGTACAGCGCGAACTGCTCGATCTTGGACCCACGAATGGCGGTATGCAGGTCGTAGTGCAGGCGGGTGCGTTCGGGCTTGCTAAAGAACACCCGGGCGAACTGTTCGAGTTCGGCGGCGCGCAGCGCCTCGAAGCCACTGGAGAGTTCATGCCGGCCATTGAACAGACGGTTGATGTCCTGCTCGATGAAACGCTCACCCTTGCGGATCGCCGCCGGGTTGCCGAACAGGAACAGCACCCGCGCACGAGGCTTGATCTTGCCGTTGGCCACGCCGTGCAGCAGCCTTTCGAGCAACTCGATCGGCGCTGTCTCGTTGCCATGGATACCGGCCGACAGCAGCAGGTCGAGCCCGCAATCCTCACCTTCGGGCGGGCGCACTTCCAGCGCACCCTCCCCCAGCCAGCGCAAACGCACGCCCCGGGTGGTCACTTGGGTCTTCTCGGCCGGTTCGTGATCGGTCAGGGTCAGCTCAAGCAGTTTGCCAAGGGCGAGCATAGGCGCTTCCTTAGTGGTGGTGGCCGCAGTCCGGGCCGTGGACGTGGTCGTCGTCACCGGCGACATCGGCCGGTTCCATTTCCAGTTGCAGGCTGACCAGGTTGGTGGCCATCGGGCGCAGCAGCAGGTTGGCGTACTCGGTGTCGTCTTCCTCGACATCGACGCCGATCAGCAGCTGGCCGCGACCGTCCTGCTGGATCCACACCTCCTTGCCTTGCCAGACCACGGCAAAACGGGTGCACGAGGTTTCCAGCTGGGTGCCGTCTTCATCTTCCAGGATCAGGCGCAGGGCGTCGGACATTGCAATTTCTCTCTTCAAGGTTGGCGTTGGAACGGATAGACCGAACCCAGCTTGAGGATCTGGGTCAGTTCATCCAGTGCCGTGCGGCATTCCACCAGCAACTGCGGGTCGGCCAGGTCCGCCTCGCCGAGGCGATCGCGGTAGTGCTTTTCGACCCATTGCACCAGGGTGTCGTACAGCGGGGCGGTCATGATAACGCCTTGGTTGACCGCCGCCAGTTCGTTTTCCTTCAACGCCACGCGCAGCCGCAGGCAAGCCGGACCACCGCCGTTCTGCATGCTCTGCTTGAGGTCGAACACCTTGACCTCCTTCACCGGGCCGCCCTGGCTGGTCAGTTGCCCCAGGTACGCCCAGACCCGCTCGTTGTTGCGGCACTCTTCCGGCACCACCAGCAGCATCGAGCCGTCTTCGCGACTGAGCAACTGGCTATTGAACAGGTAGGAACGCACCGCGTCCTCCACCGTCACCGCCGCACGCGGCACGCAGATGCCCTGGAAGCGGCCACCCTTGCTGGCCAGTTTAGCCTGCAGTTGGCCAAGCACCGCATCGGTCTCGAGGAAGGCGTCCTCGTGGTAGAACAGCACTTCGCCATTGCCTACCGAGATCACGTCGTTGTGGAACACGCCCTGATCGATCACTGCCGGATTCTGTTGAGCGTAGACCACGCCATCATCGCTCAGCCCATGCAGGCGAGCGACGGCCTGGGAAGCCTCCAGAGTCTGGCGCGCCGGGTACTTCTGCGGCGCGGGGTAGCGGCTGTCGAAGGCGCTGCGGCCATAGACGAAGAACTCCACCCCCGCTTCGCCATAGGCACGGCAGAACCGCGTATGGTTGGCCGCGCCTTCGTCACCGAACTGCGCCACGGCCGGCAAGGCCTGGTGATGAGCGAAGTGCTTGTCATCGCTGAACATGGCGCCCAGCACCCGGCTGGTGGTCGGGTGCTCGATGCTGCGATGGTACTTGCAGTTCAGGTTGGCCGCGGTGAAATGCACGCGGCCATCGGCGGTGTCGGCGCTGGGGCTGACAGTGGCGGCGTTGGCCACCCACATGCTCGACGCCGAGCAGCTGGCGACCAGCAGCGGCATGGCTTCCTTGGCGGCACGCTGGATCACTTCGGCATCATTGCCGGTGAAACCCAGGCGGCGCAATGCGGCCACATCCGGGCGCTCCTGCGGGGCCAGCACGCCCTGCTTGAAGCCCATTTCCATCAGCGCCTTCATCTTCGCCAGGCCCTGGCGCGCCGCCTCGCGCGGGTTGGAACCCTGCTGGCTGTTGCTCTGCGAGGCCACGTTGCCGTAGGACAGGCCGCCGTAGTTGTGGGTCGGCCCCACCAGGCCATCAAAATTCACTTCAAAGGATTTCATCGGCAAGGCTCCGAGACCTGTTGTTATAGGGTGACGCCCGGCGTCAGGGTCGCCGGCAGTACGAGGTTCGCGGTCTCCAGCGAAGCCACGGGGTAGGCGCAGTAGTCCGCCGCGTAGTAGGCGCTGGCGCGGTGGTTGCCGCTGGCACCGACGCCACCGAACGGCGCGCTGCTGGCGGCGCCGGTCAGTTGCTTGTTCCAGTTGACGATGCCGGCGCGGCTGCGCAGCCAGAAGTGCTGGTAACGGGCATTGGAGTCCGACAGCAGGCCGGCGGCCAGGCCGTACTGGGTGTTGTTGGCTTCCTCGATTGCCGCATCGAAATCGATGTAGCGGATCACCTGCAGCAATGGGCCGAAGAATTCCTCGTCCGGGCGCCCGGTTACCGCAGTGACGTCGATGATGCCGGGGGTAAGCAAGGCGGCGTCAGCCTGCGGTTGGGTCATCTCCAGCAGCGCCACGGCGCCCTTGCCGAGCAGTTCGGCCTGGGCCGCCAGCAATGCGCGGGCCGCCTGCAGCGAAATCACCGAACCCATGAACGGCGCGGGCTGCTGATCAAATGCGCCGACACTGATGCTGCGGCTCACCTCGACCAGGCGCTGAATCAGCGCGTCACCCCAGGCGCCCTGCGGCACCAACAGGCGGCGGGCACAGGTGCAACGCTGGCCGGCGGAGATGAAGGCCGATTGGATGATGGTGTACACCGCGGCATCCAGATCCTTGACCTCGTCAACCACCAGCGGGTTGTTGCCGCCCATCTCCAGGGCCAGGATCTTGTCCGGGCGGCCGGCGAACTGCTGGTGCAGCAGGTTGCCGGTACGGCTGGAACCGGTGAAGAACAAGCCGTCGATACCCGGGTTGGCGGCCAGCGCCACGCCGGTCTCACGGGCACCCTGGACCAGGTTGAGCACACCAGCCGGCAACCCGGCCTCGATCCAGCACTGGACCGTCAGCTCGGCAACCTTGGGGGTCAGCTCGCTGGGTTTGAACACCACGCAGTTGCCAGCCAGCAGCGCCGGAACGATATGGCCGTTGGGCAGGTGACCCGGGAAGTTGTATGGGCCGAACACCGCCACCACGCCATGGGGCTTGTGGCGCAGCACGGCAGTGGCGTCGGCCAGCGGACCGCTCTTCTCGCCGGTACGCTCGCGGTAGCTCTGCACCGAGATGGCGACCTTGTTGACCATGCTGGTCACTTCGGTGGCCGATTCCCACAGCGGCTTGCCGGTTTCCTCGCCAATGCAGCGCGACAGCGCCTCGGCATTGGCCTTGAGCTTCTCGGCGAAGGCCTCCAGCACGCTGATGCGCGCCTCCAGGCTCAGCGATGCCCAGCCGGGGAACGCCTGGCGGGCAGCCTGCACGGCATTCTCTACCTGCGCGGCATCGGCGCCCTGCCCTTGCCAAATCACCGCCTGGGTGACGGGGTTGAGCGACTGCAGGGCTTCGCCCTGGCCAGCCAGCCATTGGCCGGCAATGTAATGCGTATTCATTTACTGGGCCTCCCGACCGGCGGACAGTGGCACGGCGCGCACGTTGTCGCCGGCGCCCAGGCGCAGGCGCTTGGCGGTCTGCGGATCGACCACCAGGGTGCCCGCGGCCAGGCGCGCCGGCGCGGCCGTGATGCGGCAGTCTTCGCGCTTGCGGTTGTGGATGATGAAAGGGGTGGCGTCGTCGCCTGGTGTACCAACGGCCAGCACCAGGGTCTCGCTGTCACGCACGGCGCGGATCTTCGAGGTCTCGCACTCGATGGCGGGGCCTGCGTCGAAGATGTCGACGTAGCCCTGGTAGTTGAAACCTTCGCGCTTGAGCATGGCCAGCGCCGGCTCGGTATCGGCGTGCACGCGGCCGATGACGTTGCGCGCCGCTTCCGAGAGGAAGCAGGTGTACAGCGGGAACTTGGGCATCAGCTCGGCGATGAACGACTTGTTGCCCACGCCGGTGAGGTAGTCGGCCTGGCTGAACTCCATCTTGAAGAAGTGCCGGCCCAGGCTTTCCCAGAATGGCGAACGACCTGCCTCGTCGGACATGCCGCGCATCTCGGCGATGATCTTGTTGCCGAACAGTTGCGGGAACTCGGCGATGAACAGCATGCGCGCCTTGGACAGCAGACGCCCGTTGAGCCCGCTGCGGTAATCGCTGCGCAGGAACAGCGAACACAGCTCGGAGTTGCCGGTCAGGTCGTTGGCCAGGAACAGCGTGGGAATCTCGCGGTAGATGTTCAGCTCCTGGGAAGCGCTGACGGTCAGGCCGACCCGATAGTTGTACCAGGGCTCGCGCAGGCCGACAGCGCCGGCGATGGCGCTGATGCCGACCACCAGGCCCTCGTCGTTCTCCAGCACGAACAAGTAGTCGGTGTCGCCGCGCTCGGCTTCGCCACGGAAGCTCTTTTCCGCCCAGCCGACCCGCTGGCCGAGGCGTTCCTCGTTGGCAGGCAGGGTGGTCAGCCCGGTGGTGCCGGTGCTGCGGGCCAACTCGATCAGCGCGGGTAAATCGCTGCTGCGTACAGGACGAACGATCATGCTATCTCCTTGTGCGGCGGTCTGTGCCTGCCGCGAAACTCTCTGTTGCGGCGGTTCAGACCGCGACCAGGCGCACGCTGGCGCCCTCGCCGACACCCAGGGCCTCGGCAGCTTCGCCGCTGAGGCTGACCGGCTTGCCCGGCACCCAGTCCAGTTCCAGCAGCACGGCGCGGTAGTCCTGCAACTGGCCATTGCACACCAGATACGGACGGCCGCCCTTGATCACTGCGTCGTCGAGTTTGACCGGCACCACCCGGCTCTGGGCAATGGAGCGGATGCCTGAAGCGCGGGCATGCAGGGTCGGGCCACCGTCGAAGATGTCGATGTAGTGCTCAGTCTCGAAGCCCTCACGCATGAGGATGTCGAAGGTGATCTGCGCCCGCGGATGCACCTGGCCCATGGCTTCCTGCGCGGCGTCCGGTAGCAGCGGCACATAGATCGGGTAGTGCGGCATCAGCTCGGCAAGGAAGGTGCGGCTCTTCAGGCCACACAGGCGCTCGGCATCGGCATAGTTGAGGTCGAAGAAGTTGCGGCCGATGGCGTCCCAGAACGGTGACTCGCCCTGCTCGTCGCTGTAGCCGACGATCTCGGTGACCACCGACTCGGCGAAGCGCTCCGGGTGCGAGGCCATGAACAGCAGGCGGCCACGCGAGTTGAGTTCGGCAAAGGCGCTGGTCACCAGCTCCGGCACCACGTAGAAGCTGGTCAGCAGGCTATTGCCGGTAAGGTCGTGGCACAGCGACAGGACGTGGATCTTGTTGTGGATCTTCAGCTCGCGGGAGGCGTGCACGAAGGTCTCGTTGCGGAAGCTGTAGAACGGCTCGGAGTAGCCGGCCGAGGCGACGATGGCCGAGCAACCGACCAGCTTGCCGGTGGCGCTGTCCTCGAGCACGAAGAAGTAGCTTTCCTCGCCGTTGAAGCTGACCTCGGCGGCGAAAGAGGTTTCCGACGCGGCGATCTTGTCGCCCAGGCGGCCAGCGTCGTCCGGCAGCGAGGTGACACCAATGGGGCTGTCGGCAGCCATGCGCTGCACTTCGTTCAGATCAGCCATTTGCGCGGGGCGCATCACCAGCATGGTGTCACTCCTTTCGGGAAAGCGCACCGATCACCTCGGCACGAAAAAACGGCGGGCACGCGCCACTACCTGCAAGCAGGTGCCCGCACTGGAATCAGGTATCGCCGGCTTCGCTCGAGGCCGGCGACAGAACCGCAGGATCAGCCCTGGGTCAGTTTGCGCACAGCACGCTCGAAGCGTTCCAGGCCTTCATCGATATCGCTGTCCTCGACCACCAGGCTCGGGGCGAAGCGCACGACATCGGGACCTGCCTGCAGGACCATCACGCCTTCCTTCTCGGCGGCGTTGAGGATGTCCTTGGCCTTGCCCTTCCAGGCGTCACTGAGCACGCAGCCGATCAGCAGGCCGACACCGCGCACCAGGGTGAACAGGCCGGTTTCCTGGCCGATCTTCTCCAGGCGGGTCTTGAAGCGCTCATGTTTGGCCTTGATGCCCGCCAGGGTTTCCGGGGTGTTGACCACATCGAGCACGGCGCAGGCGACGGCACAGGCCAGCGGGTTGCCGCCGTAGGTGGTGCCGTGGGTGCCGACGGCCAGGTGCTTGGCCAGGTCGCTGGTGGTCAGCATCGCGCCAATCGGGAAGCCGCCGCCCAGGCTCTTGGCGCTGGTCAGGATGTCCGGGGTGACGCCGTAATGCTGGTAGGCATACAGCGAGCCGGTACGGCCGACGCCGGTCTGCACTTCATCGAAGATCAGCAGCGCGTTGTGCTCGTCGCACAGCTTGCGCGCGCCTTCCAGGTAGGCCTTGTCGGCCGGCACCACGCCGCTCTCGCCCTGGATCGGCTCGATGACCACGGCGCAGGTCTTGTCGGAGATCTGCGCCTTCAACGCTTCCAGGTCGTTGTACGGCACGTGGCTGATGCCGGTGATCTTCGGCCCGAAGCCATCGGAGTACTTGGGCTGGCCACCAACGCTGACGGTGAACAGGGTGCGACCGTGGAAGCTGTTCACGGTGGCGATGATCTCATGCTTCTCGGGGCCGAAACGGTCATGGGCGACACGACGGGCCAGCTTGAAGGCGGCCTCGTTGGCCTCGGCGCCGGAGTTGCAGAAGAAGGCGCGCTCGGCAAAGGTCGCGTCCACCAGCTTGTGCGCCAGGCGCAGGGCCGGCTCGTTGGTGAACACGTTGGAGACATGCCAGAGGGTATTGGCTTGCTCGGTCAGCGCCTTGACCAGCGCCGGATGGCAGTGGCCGAGTGCGTTGACCGCGATGCCGCCGGCGAAGTCGATCAGCTCGCGCCCGGACTGGTCCCATACTCGGGAGCCCTCGCCTCGCACAGGAATGAAGGCCGCCGGGGAGTAGTTGGGAACCATGACCTGGTCGAAATCGGCACGTTGCACCGGGGCTTGCTCAACGGACATCTGAGTCTCCTGAAGAGGAACGCTGGCCTGGAAGTGGCGAGCGATGAAGGGATTGTAAGGACTGATCGGCGCCTGTCCTTGCTGCCAGGCGACAACTTGTTACAGCGCCAAACCGAGTTTTCACGCGGTTTTCGGCAATGCGACAAACAGTGTCGCAATCGCGCAGTGTAACGGCAGGACAAGGTAGCGGGGAGATGGCAGCGCAAATTGGGAGAACGGTTGTTCACTTCAGAAGAAAGGGCCGCTGCGCGCCCCATCGCCGGCAAGCCGGCTCCCACCCCGACCGCGCCACCTTTAAGCCAGGTGCCATCCGTATGAGTGCTGGGTGACCAGCGATAAGGCCACACCCGAACATATCACCCCCAAGGCCTACACGCACCGGTGGGAGCCGGCTTGCCGGCGATGGGCTGCGGAGCAGCCCCAATGAAATCTCAGCCGCGCTCGGCCGGCGCCGAACTCAGCTCGAACGGGCTGCTGTTACGTCGCTGGTTACGGTCTTCGCGCGGTGTGGCGCCGAAGAAATTGCGGTACGCGCTGGAGAAATGCGGCCCGGAGGAGAACCCGCAGGACAGGCCGATCTGGATGATCGACTTGCTGGTCTGCATCAGCATCTGCCGCGCCTTGTTCAGGCGCAACTCCAGGTAGTACTGGCTGGGCACGCGATTGAGATACTGCTTGAAGATCCGCTCCAGCTGGCGGCGGGACACGCACACATGCTGGGCGATCTCGTCGGTGGTCAGCGGCTCTTCGATGTTGGCCTCCATCAGCAGCACCGCCTGGGTGAGCTTGGGGTGACTGGAGCCCAGGCGGTTCTGCAGCGGGATGCGCTGGCGCTCGCCACCTTCGCGAATGCGCTCGACCACCAGCTCTTCCGACACCGCGCCGGCCAGTTCTGCCCCATGGTCCCGGGCCAGCACGGCCAGCAGCAGGTCGGTCACCGCCATGCCGCCGCAGGCAGTCAGGCGATCACGATCCCAGTCGAACAGATGGCTGGTGGCGATCACCTTGGGGAAGCGCTCGGCAAAATCATCCTGCCAGCGCCAATGCACCGCGGCGCGATAGCCGTCGAGCAGGCCCAGCGCCGCCAGCGGATAAACCCCGGCCGACAAGCCGCCAATCATGCAACCGCTGCGCGCCAACTGCTTGAGCGCGGCGGACAATGCCGAACCGATCGCCGCCGGCGGCTCATCAGCCAGCAGGAACAGTTTGTGATAGCCCTCCAGGCGGCCAGCCCACGCTTCGCCCGGCAGGCGCCAGGCGCCCTCCTGCCCGGCCTCGGCTTGCAGGAAGGACATTGTGTAGACCACATCCGGATGCACCCGCTGGGCCACCTGCAACACCTCTTCGGCCAACGCCAGGGTCAGCGGCTTGGTGCTAGGCCAGATGAGAAATCCGATTCGCTGGGTGGTCATAGGGCGTGGTCCGAAACCTGAAAAGGAGGGTCGCGCTTGTGGCGCCGGGGCATGCTGCGTGCGTTGCGCAGCATGCCCCATCATGGTGCAAAAGTGCAGCCTTTACTTCAGGCTGCCGGAAAGGAACTGCTTGAGGCGCTCCGACTGTGGGTTGACCAGCACTTCACGCGGGCAGCCCCGCTCTTCCACCAGGCCCTTGTGCAGGAACACCAGCTGATTGGAAACCTCGCGGGCAAAGCCCATCTCGTGGGTGACCACCACCATGGTGCGGCCTTCCTGGGCCAGCGATTGCATGACCTTGAGCACATCGCCCACCAGTTCCGGATCCAGCGCCGAAGTCGGTTCGTCGAACAGCATCACCTCCGGCTCCATGGCCAGGGCGCGGGCAATGGCCACACGCTGCTGCTCGCCACCGGACATATGCCCGGGGAACGCGTCCTTGCGGTGGGATACGCCGACCTTGGCCAGGTAGTGCTCGGCCTTCTCCAGCGCTTCCTTCTTGTTCACGCCCAGCACGTGCACCGGCGCCTCGATGACGTTTTCCAGCGCGGTCATGTGCGACCACAGGTTGAAGTGCTGGAACACCATCGACAAGCGCGAACGCATGCGCTGCAGCTGTTTCGGGTCGGCGGCCTTGAGCGCGCCGTCCTTGCCGGCGACCAGCTTGAGCTCTTCGTTGTTGAGCAGGATCTTGCCCGCGTGCGGCTGCTCGAGCAGGTTGATGCAACGCAGGAAGGTCGATTTGCCCGAACCGCTGGAGCCGATGATGCTGATCACGTCGCCTGCCTTGGCTTCGAGGGAGACGCCCTTGAGCACCTCATGGCTGCCGTAGCGCTTGTGCAGGTCTTGGATTTGGAGTTTGTACATACTGTCGGATCTCACAGAGCGGTCAGTGCTTGCGCGGCGCCAGGTAACCGAGCCAGCGGCGTTCGGCCATCTTGAACAGGCGCACGAGGATGAAGGTCAGGCACAGGTAGAACACGCCCGCCGTGATGTAGGCCTCGAAAGGCAGGTAGTACTGGGCGTTGACCGTGCGCGCTGCACCGGTGATGTCGATCAGGGTGACGATCGACGCCAGGCTGGTGGTCTGCAGCATCATGATCACTTCGTTGCTGTACTGCGGCAGCGCCCGGCGCAGCGCCGAAGGCAGCAGGATGCGGCGGTACATCTTCATGCGCGACATGCCGATGGCCTTGGCCGCCTCGATCTCGCCATGGGGCGTGGCCTTGAGGCTGCCGGCGATGATCTCGGCGGTGTAGGCGCTGGTGTTGACGGCGAAGGCCAGGCAGGCGCAGAAGGTCGCGCTGGACAGCCACGGCCAGAAGATGCTCTCGCGCACCGCCTCGAACTGGGCCAGGCCGTAGTAGATCAGGAACAGCTGCACCAGCATCGGCGTGCCGCGGATCACGTAGGTGTACAGCCAGGCACTCATGTTCACCAGCGGCTGTTTCGAGACGCGCATCAGGCCCAGCGGGATGGCCGCCAGCAAGCCGAACAGCAGCGACAGCGCCAGCAGCTTGAGGGTGGTCAGCAGACCGCCCAGGTACAGCGGCATGGCTTCCCAGATGACGTTGTAGTCGAAGATCATAGTTCAGCCGCCTTGACGCCCACCGAGTAGCGCTTCTCGAGATACTTCAGCGCCAGCAGCGAGACACTGGTCAGCACCAGGTACAACGCCGCCACCGCGAGGAAGAAGGTGAAGGGTTCGCGGGTGGCGTCCGCCGCCTGCTTGGCCTTGAACATCATGTCCTGCAGGCCGACCACCGAAATCAGCGCGGTCGCCTTGGTCAGCACCAGCCAGTTGTTGGTGAAGCCCGGGATCGCCAGGCGGATCATCTGCGGCACCATGATGCGGAAGAACACCTGGACACCGCTCATGCCGTAGGCCGCGCCCGCCTCTGCCTGGCCCTTGGGGATGCCGAGGAAGGCACCGCGGAAGGTTTCCGACAGGTACGCGCCAAAGATGAAGCCCAGCGTGCCGATGCCGGCGACCAGGGGATTGAGGTCAATATAGTCGTCATAGCCGAGCAGCGGCGCCACCCGGTTGAGGATGTCCTGGCCGCCATAGAAGATCAGCAGGATCAGGACCAGGTCAGGGATGCCACGGATCACCGTGGAGTACAGGTCCCCCAGCCAGGCCAACCAGCGCACCGGCGACAAACGCAGCGCCACGCCGATCAGGCCGAGGACGATGGCCAGGGCCATCGACGACAAGGCGAGCTGCAGCGTCAGCCACGCCCCGTCGAGGATGACTGCCCCATAGCCTTTCAACATGATTCGGATTCCTCAGGGCTTGGGAATGAAAAATGGTGCAAACCTCAGAGATTCTGCTGTTTGCACCATTGCACAGGTGAAACTCGATGGTTACTTCGAGTCTGGACCGTAGATGTCGAAGTTGAAGTACTTCTTCTCGATCTCTTTGTATTTGCCGTTGGCGCGGATCGCGTCGATGGCGGCGTTGATGCGCTCGGCGTTGGCGGTGTCGCCCTTGCGCACGGCGATACCGACGCCGTCACCGAAGTACTTGGTGTCGGTGAAGGCCGGGCCGACGAAGGCGAAGCCCTTGCCGGCATCGGTCTTCAGGAAGCCGTCCTCGAGCAGGGTGGCATCGGCCACGGTGCCGTCCAGGCGGCCGGCGGCGACGTCCAGGTAGATTTCGTTCTGGGTACCGTAGGGCACCACGGTGGCGCCTTGCGGGGCGAGGACTTCCTTGGCGAAACGGTCGTGGATCGAACCGCGCTGCACGCCGATCTTCTTGCCCTTGAGCTCAGCCAGGCTGTCGCTGACGGTGGTGCCTTCCTTCATCACCAGGCGCGCCGGGGTCAGGTAGTAGCGCTTGGTGAAGTCGACCGACTTCTTGCGGTCGTCGGTGATCGACATGGACGACAGGATGGCGTCGATCTTGCGCACTTTCAGTGCCGGGATCAGGCCGTCGAACTCCTGCTCGACCCAGGTGCACTTGGCTTTCATCTGTTCGCACAGGGCGTTGCCGATGTCGTAGTCGAAGCCTGCGAGGCTGCCATCGGGCTGCTTGAAGGCGAAGGGTGGGTAGGCGGCCTCGATACCGATCTTCAACGGCTTCTCATCGGCCTGCGATACCAGGGAAAACACGGAAAGCGCCAGGGCGCCAAGCAGTGCGAGCTTCTTCATCAGGTAACTCCATCGGTACGGGGCAATACAAGGCAGTTGTAACGGCTGCCCGATATGCGAATGGGTACAGCGCGAGCCGCGCAGGTTTCGACCAAGGTCGCAGACCACGAGCGAGTGAGTGGCATTCTAGCGACAGCCCGGTGGTCGATATTTCTTCAAAGCGACAACTAATTACAGAAGCGCCAGGAACCGCGGCGGGCGATATTGACAGCTCCTGCGAGATATGCAAGAGCAAAAGAGAAATAACCTATACCCAAAGCAATAAGCGGGCCCATTATTGGCAAAGCCTTGTATTCCGGCAAGCGCAGCGTGCGACCCTGCACGAAATGCCCGCAGAATGCACTCATTTGGCACGCAGATGTTTCCGCAAGCCCCGCATTTGGGCGAAATCGGTGACAGCAACGGTTACCGATGAATGTCGGAGTAACAGTTTGTATCAGTAAAGCAAAAACCCCGCCGGGTGCGGCGGGGCTTTGTCATGGTTTCAGGATCACCGGGGCCGCAAGACAGCCCCGCGACGCTCAGGCCGAAGCCAGGCTCATCGCCTTGTGGGTGTCGATCAGGTGCTGCACCACCCCTGGATCGGCCAGTGTGGAGATATCGCCCAGCGCGTCGTACTCACCAGTGGCGATCTTGCGCAGGATGCGGCGCATGATCTTGCCCGAGCGGGTCTTGGGCAGCCCCGGCGCCCACTGGATCACGTCCGGCGAAGCGATCGGGCCGATCTCCTTGCGCACCCAGTTCTTCAGCTCGAGGCGCAACTGCTCGTTCGACTCCTCGCCGGCGTTCAGGGTGACGTAGACATAGATGCCCTGCCCCTTGATGTCGTGCGGCACGCCCACCACCGCCGCCTCGGCGACCTTCGGATGCGCCACCATCGCGCTCTCGATCTCGGCGGTGCCCATGCGGTGCCCGGAAACGTTGAGCACGTCATCCACGCGGCCGGTGATCCAGTAGTAGCCATCTTCGTCGCGACGGGCGCCGTCACCGGTGAAGTACATGCCACGGAAGGTCTTGAAATAGGTGTCGACGAAGCGGTCGTGGTCGCCGTACAGCGAACGCGACTGGCCCGGCCAGGAATCGAGGATCACCAGGTTGCCCTCGGCGGCGCCGTCGATCAGGTTGCCCAGGTTGTCTACCAGCGCCGGCACCACGCCGAAGAACGGACGGGTCGCCGAACCCGGCTTGAGCCCCGTGGCGCCCGGCAAGGGGCTGATGAGGATGCCGCCGGTCTCGGTCTGCCACCAGGTATCGACGATCGGGCAACGTTCCTTGCCGACTGTCTTGTAGTACCAGTTCCAAGCTTCAGGGTTGATCGGCTCGCCCACCGAACCCAGCAGGCGCAGGCTGGAGCCATCGGCGCCGGCGACCGCCGCCTCGCCCTCGGCCATCATGGCGCGGATGGCGGTCGGCGCGGTGTAGAGGATGTTGACCTTGTGCTTGTCGACGATCTTCGACACGCGGGTGATGTCCGGGTAGTTCGGCACGCCTTCGAACAGCAGCGTGGTCGCGCCATTGGCCAGCGGCCCATAGACGATGTAGCTGTGGCCGGTGACCCAACCCACGTCGGCGGTGCACCAGTACACTTCGCCCGGACGGTAGTCGAACACGCGCTCGTGGGTCAGTGCGGCATACACCAGGTAGCCACCGGTGGTGTGCAGCACACCCTTGGGCTTGCCGGTGGAGCCGGAGGTATAGAGGATGAACAACGCCTCCTCGGCACCCATTTCTTTCGGCGCACAGTGGCTGGAGGCGACCTTCATCAGGTCTTCGTACCAGATATCGCGGTGCTGGTGCCAGGCGATGTCGCCACCGGTGCGCTTGCACACGATGATCTTTTGCACGCTGCTGGTTTCAGGGTTGGTCAAGGCCAGGTCGACGTTGGCCTTGAGCGGGGTACGACGGCCACCACGCAGGCCTTCGTCGGCGGTGATCACCACCTTGGACTTGCAGTCGATGATGCGGCCGGCCAGTGCCTCGGGCGAGAAGCCGCCGAACACCACCGAATGGATCGCACCGATGCGCGCGCAGGCCAGCATGGCGACCACGGCCTCGGGGATCATCGGCATATAGATGGTGACCACGTCGCCCCGGTGCACGTCCTGGCCACGCAGGGCGTTGGCGAACTTGCAGACCTGCTCGTGGAGCTCACGGTAGGTGATGTTGCGATGCTCGGAAGGGTCGTCGCCTTCCCAGATGATCGCCAGCTGGTCGCCGCGCTCTTCGAGGTGGCGGTCCAGGCAGTTGTAGGAGACATTCAGAGTGCCGTCGGCAAACCATTTGATATCGACATGGTGATCGTCGAACGAGGTCTGCTTGACCTTGGTGAAGGGCTTGATCCAGTCCAGACGCTGGGCCTGCTCGCGCCAGAAGCCGTCCGGGTTGATCACCGATTGCTGGTACATGGCCTTGTAGGTGGCCTCGTCGGTCAGGGTACTGGCCGCAACCTCGGGACGAACGGGATACAGTGGAGCCGCACTCATCTGTGTTACCTCGGTGTAATAGTTGTTTTTGTATGGAAGCGTTTGTAACTGTACCAGAGCGACAAAGACCATTCGACGTTGGTAGTAACGCGACGAACCGTCAGTCCATGAATGTGCAGCAACCGCTCTAGTGCATGGCATCCAGCCATCGCAGGCGGGAAAAGGCAGCGCTTTGCCAGGGATTGTTACAGATTCTGTCAAAAGACTTTATCAAAACCCGCTCTGTTTCAGCCCCGACCACCCTCCTAGAATTCACCTCGCCAGCAACGGCAACGCGATTAACTTGGAAACAGCCCCCACGAAGGCAACGTTAATCCGCACCTCATCCTGATAGTTGAAACTTAGTTGCACTCGCGGCGCCACAAGCGCCGCGCGCCCCCTCACGACCTTAGACAGGTAAATTGAAAATGAAAGCTTTACTGGTATTGGTACTTGGCGGTTTTTGCGGCGCGGCACTGGCCGGCGAAGCAAAAGATGTCGAGCAGATTCCGGTTGAACAGTACAGTTATTCGCAGCACCTGGACATCGCCCGCGTCATCTCCATGAGCGAAGTGCCGAACGTCTGCGAAGTGGTGCCTGCGCGCATGACCTATGAGGACTCCCAGGGCCAGAAGCACATTCTCGAATACCGCGTGATGGGCAACGGTTGCTCCAACGGCTGAGGCCATAGGCTTATCGCGAGGCAAGCCCCTCCCACTACCTTTGCATTCGTGGGAGCGGGCTTGCCCCGCGATCAATTCAAGCCTTGATAAACTTCCGGATTATTCCACCGACTTGTTCAACGAATAATCTCGCAACTTGTTGGCAATGGTCGTATGGGAAACGCCCAATCTTCTTCCCAGCGCCCGACTACTTGGAAATTCACTCATCAAACTTTCCAATACCGCCCTTTCAAACCGCCCGACAATCTGCGAAAGATCGCCATCCAGGGAAAACTCGCCCAACGGTTGACGCGCGCCATAATCGGGCAAGCGGATATGTTCGCTCTTCACTACCCCGCCTTCGCACAGTGACACTGCCTGGAACAACACGTTTTCCAACTGGCGCACATTGCCCGGCCAATGATACTGGCCGAGTTTTTCCATCGCCGGCGGCGCCAGGCGCGGCAGCGGGCAGCCGATCTGCCGGCTGGCCTGGTCGAGGAAGTGCTGCACCAGCCCTTCCAGGCCATCCATGCATTCGCGCAGCGGCGGGATGTGCAGCGACAGCACGTTGAGGCGGTGGTAGAGGTCCTGGCGGAACTCGCCACGGGCGCACAGTTCGGACAGGTCGACCTGGGTCGCGCAGATCACCCGCACATCCAGGTACACCTCTTCGTCGCTGCCAACCCGGCGGAAACAGCCATCCTGCAGGAAGCGCAGCAACTTGACCTGCAAGCGCGGGCTCATCTCCCCCACCCCGTCGAGGAACAACGTGCCGCCGGCCGTCAGCTCCAGCAGCCCCAGCTTGCCCTCGGCCCGCGCGCCCTCGAACGCCCCCGGCCCATAGCCGAACAGCTCGGTCTCGGCCATCGACTCGGGCAGGCCGGCGCAGTTGAGCGCCATCAGCGGCGCCTGGCCACGCGGGCTGGCCAGGTGACAGGCCCGCGCCAGCAGCTCCTTGCCGGTACCGGTCTCGCCCTCGATCAGCAGCGGTGCATCCAACGGTGCCATGCGCCGCGCCTCGCGCACCACGGCGGCCATCACCCGTGAGCTCTGGAAGATGCTGTCGAAACCCCGCAACTCCTGCTTGCGCACGTTGTAGATGCGCTCACCGATACGGTCCGCACGGTGCAAGGTGATTACCGCGCCGGCCAGGGCTTCACTGTCGTCATGCTCGGACTGCAGCGGTGCGATATCGGCCAGGAACACATCGCCCTTGACCTTGATCCGCAGGCCGTTGATCCGCGATTTGTTGGCCCGTATCAGCTCCGGCAGGTCGAAGTCCTCGACATAACGCGACAGCGGAATGCCCGGCACTTCGTCCACCCGTACGCCGAGCAGCTGCGCCGCGCCGCGGTTGGCGGCGACGATGCTGCCGCCCATGTCGATCGACAGCACCGGGAAGTCCAGCGCCCCCAGCAGCGCATTGAGCTCCATGTGCCGGCGCTCGCTGGGCATCAGGCCGACGCGCTTGACCCCGAACACCCCGGCGATCGACTCGAACTTGGGCCGCAGGGCCTGGAACTGCAGGTTGATCAGGTTCGGGCAGTGCAGGTAGATGGCGTTGCCATGGTCACCCCCCACTTCGCCGCGCAACACGTTGATCCCGTACTCCACCAGCAGGTTGAGGATGTCCCGCAAAATGCCGATGCGGTTCTGGCAATGCACTTTGATGCGCATGAAGGCTCTCTAAGCGGCCGAGTTTTTGCTCGCGCCACGGAAAAGTCGTAAAGATAAGCTGACAAAAATAGCCATCTGCCCAGCTCGATGTCCGTGATTTTCCGGGATGACGCCAATTTTGTAAAATTATCGTTACGCACAGAGGATAAACGGCGGCGCAGGATGGGCCCTCACCCCGGTGCAAAACCTCGTTTGTAGGGATATTCCTAAGGTATGTCCTGAACATAACAAGAACGCCCTCACCAGGAGAGCCACATGAAACAGACGCAATACGTGGCACGCGAGCCCGATGCGCATGGCTTTATCGACTACCCGCAGCAAGAGCATGCGGTGTGGAACACCCTGATCACCCGCCAGCTGAAAGTGATCGAAGGCCGGGCATGCCAGGAATACCTGGACGGCATCGACCAGCTCAAGCTGCCCCATGACCGCATCCCGCAGCTGGGCGAAGTCAACAAGGTGCTCGGCGCCACCACCGGCTGGCAGGTCGCCCGCGTCCCCGCGCTGATCCCCTTCCAGACCTTCTTCGAACTGCTGGCCAGCAAACGCTTCCCGGTCGCCACCTTCATCCGCACCCCGGAAGAGCTGGACTACCTGCAGGAGCCCGACATCTTCCACGAGATCTTCGGCCACTGCCCGCTGCTGACCAACCCGTTCTTCGCCGAATTCACCCACACCTATGGCAAGCTCGGCCTGGCGGCGACCAAGGAACAGCGCGTCTACCTGGCGCGCCTGTACTGGATGACCATCGAGTTCGGCCTGATGGAGACCGCGCAAGGTCGCAAGATCTACGGCGGCGGCATCCTCTCCTCGCCCAAAGAGACAGTCTACAGCCTGTCCAGCGAACCGGAGCACCAGGCCTTCGACCCGATCGAAGCCATGCGCACGCCCTACCGCATCGATATCCTGCAGCCCTTGTACTTCGTCCTGCCGAACATGAAGCGTCTGTTCGACCTGGCCCACGAAGACATCATGGCCATGGTCCACCAGGCCATGCAGCTGGGCCTGCACGCACCGAAGTTTCCACCCAAGGTCGCTGCCTGAGCGCCCCTGTCGATAACAACTCAAACCGGAAAACACCCATGAATGCCTTGAACCAAGCCCACTGCGAAGCCTGCCGCGCCGATGCGCCGAAAGTCACCGACGAGGAGCTGGCGGAACTGATCCGACTGATCCCGGACTGGAACATCGAAACCCGCGACGGCCACATGGAGCTCGAGCGCGTGTTCCTGTTCAAGAACTTCAAGCACGCCCTGGCTTTCACCAACGCCATCGGCGAGATCGCCGAAGCCGAAGGCCACCACCCAGGCCTGCTGACCGAGTGGGGCAAGGTCACCGTGACGTGGTGGAGCCACTCGATCAAAGGCCTGCACCGTAACGACTTCATCATGTGCGCACGCACCGACGAGGTCGCCAAAACTGCTGAAGGGCGCAAGTGATGCACTTCGCCGCCATCGCTCGGGTCCCTGGCGACCCGATCCTGGGGCTGATGGAAGCCTACGCCCGCGACGGCAACCCGGCCAAGTTCGATCTGGGTGTCGGCGTGTTCAAGGACGCTGCGGGGCTGACGCCGATTCCGGCTGCGGTCAAGCAGGCCGAGCAGCGCCTGGTCGAGCGGCAGGCCACCAAGAGCTATGTCGGCGGCCATGGTGATGCAGCGTTCACGCGCCTGGTCAGCGAGCTGGTGCTGGGCAGCGATTCCACGCTGCTCAAAAGCCAGCGCGCCGGCGCCACCCAGACCCCTGGCGGCACAGGTGCCCTGCGCCTGGCGGCGGAGTTTATCGCCCACTGCCTGCCGGGCCGCGGTATCTGGCTGAGCGACCCGACCTGGCCGATCCACGAGACGATCTTCGCCGGGGCCGGGCTCAAGGTGTCGCACTACCCCTACGTGGGCGCGGACAACCGCCTGAACGTCGACGCCATGCTCGCCGCACTGGAGCAAGCACCGCAAGGCGACGTGGTGTTGCTGCACGCCTGCTGCCACAACCCCACCGGCTTCGATCTGGGCCAGGACGACTGGCGCGCGGTGCTCGACATCGTCAAGCGGCGCAACCTGCTGCCATTGATCGACTTTGCCTACCAAGGCTTCGGTGACGGTCTGGAGGAGGACGCCTGGGCAGTGCGCCTGTTCGCCGCCGAACTGCCGGAGCTGCTGATCACCAGTTCCTGCTCGAAGAACTTCGGCCTGTACCGTGAGCGCACCGGCGCCCTGCTGGTGTGCAGCCACGACGCCGAGAAACTGCAGGATGTGCGCAGCCAGCTGGCGTTCATTGCGCGCAACCTGTGGTCGACGCCGCCAGACCATGGCGCGGCGGTGGTCGCCGAGATTCTCGGTGACCCGGCACTCAAGGCGTTGTGGATCGAGGAAGTGAACGCCATGCGCCAGCGCATCGCCGAGCTTCGCCTCGGCTTGGTGAAAGCGCTGAAGCCCCATGGCCTGGCCGAGCGCTTCGCGCATATCGCCGCGCAACGCGGGATGTTCTCCTACACCGGCCTGAACCCCGAGCAGGTGCGCCTGCTGCGCGAGCGACACAGCGTGTACATGGTCGGTACCGGCCGGGCGAACATCGCCGGAGCGGACGCCAAGCGCCTGGAACAGCTGGCAGCGGCCATCGCCGACGTCTGTCGCTGAAACCTGCCGATGTGGCCTGGGCTTGCGCCGCGATAGCACTATCGCGGCGCAAGCCTCCCACGCCCCGCCTGCATCCCATTGTTCGATAGCCGCCCGCTAAAACCGACCAGCGTCCGGGAAAAATCCCAAACTGTCATCCAGACTGCTGTATCCTGCCCCAGCTTTTCGAAGCCTCACATGCGCCAAGCGCTGCCTTTTCACTCACACTTGCGAGGAACGACGAGATGCATGAAATCCCGAATCTTCCCTTCCCAAGCCTGAACCCCGAAGAGCAATCCGTTGCCGCCCACGC
The DNA here is from genome assembly GCF_001007005.1 of Pseudomonas sp. CCOS 191. NCBI lineage: Bacteria > Pseudomonadati > Pseudomonadota > Gammaproteobacteria > Pseudomonadales > Pseudomonadaceae > Pseudomonas > Pseudomonas sp. CCOS 191. The sequence goes on along the minus strand of NZ_LN847264.1, from coordinate 1,591,781 downwards.
CGAACCGACGCCCGCCGTCGAGCAGGATGGTGACGATCAATCCAGCGCCGACCAGGAATAGCCGCGCATCCCCCTCCGACTGTGTGAAAACGGCTGACCTGCGGGCTATCCCCGTCATCACGTTTTCACACCGTTCAGATACTTCCCACAAGGTGCGGTATCCACGCACCGCTCTGGCCTACCCGAACTCGACAGACTGACGCCTTTCACACAGCAGAGGCCGCCATGTCACGTCGTTCGACCCTCAATTCTGCCGAAAAGGCCAGGATTCGCGCACTTACCCCTGATCAGGTTGTTGTCATCAGTGAGCTTTCCGGCCCACAGGATATAGCCACCTCACTCAGCGACCATTTCGATCAAGCATTCGGTCTTGGCGCACTTTACCCGTCAACGCTGCTGGACCTGGAGCTCGAAAGCGCACTGGATGCGGCCCTGAGCAAGGACAGCGCAAAACAGCACCTCAATCGCTTTCTGGGTCGTGAAGCGTCCCTGCAGGCGAACCTGAACGATTGCGCGCTGTTCTATGCAACCCTGGCCGCACAACTCATCAAAGACGCCGACACCCAGAAGTTTCCCGAGCTGGTTCCACGATCACACCTCGACACACCTTATGCAGTCTGCAGCTTTGCCCAGGCACTCTGGCACCATCACCCACGCCTGAGACGTGCGGACGCCTATCTCATTGCAACGCTGCTGCTTCGCGGCCAACTGACGGCGGCATCCAACCGCGACTGGCAACCCACCGTTGAAGTCCACGAGCACCTTGATCTCCCCGTCCTCGCTGGTCACCTGTTCGCGCATACACCCGGCAACAGCCTCTTCGAAAAGCTGCTCAATGAAGCGCAGGCTTCGTTCTACTACCAAGGATTGCGATACAGGCATCCCACCGCGCGCGAGCGCAAGGAGGGTGCGCTTGCGAACCAGTACGGGCGCATCGCGATGGACGGTTCGGCCCTGAATGCGCCGGCAGGGCAGGTAGTCGATGCACTACTTGGCGCCAGGGCCTTCGAGCGCCTGGGGCAACGCCTGGCGGCAGCAGCACAATGGGACTGCTCCGCGGCAAACGCTGCAATGCACCGCGCCCTGGCTGAGCAGGCGCTGACAGACGCACTCTATCCACCGGAAAAGCGCCGACCAGGCCATATTCTCGATTTCGAGATCTTCAATACCCATAACAAGTACGAACACCTCAGCGAAATTCGCCTTGATCTGGTCAACAGCCTCCACACGCATCTCGGCGGTGTACCCGCCATGGCGGAAATTGCCGCCGAACTGCTGATACGCCACTTTGCCCCAGAACTGCTGATCGACGATGATCCCCATGACTATCTGTATGAACCCGATGTGCGCTGGGCCAACCTGCGCCACGGAGCCTATCTGCTGCTGACCCAGTGCAAACCGGTGACATTCGACACCGCAGAGGCTGCCACTGGCCTGCACAAGGAGGACACAGAGCTGTTCGAAGGTGCCCTGGCCGCGACTCTTGCCGAGTGGGCACAGTTGCACGGCGTGCTCGCGGAGTCACCGCCTTGGTCGAAACCACAATGGCAACAGGCCTATGACCACTATCTCATTGCCTGGGATCGGGAAAGCCTGCGGGACATGCCTGATCGTTTCGACATGGCCAGGTGGGAGCTGCGCCTGGCAGGAATCGCGCCTGAAGGCAGCAATGTAGACAAGCAGCTGCACCTCAACGCCTACCTGGACCACGGCGCGGGCTACCAACACGGCGGACTGCCTGATGCCACGGCACTCTACGACCATGAATTCAAGGCATGGCAACTCCGCGCCCAGGCAACATACGAAGACATGATGCACCGTTTGCTGCGCCACCTGCCGCAAACAGACCAGGAACAACTACGTGACGGTAGGTGGCATTGCCACGCGGTCACCTGGCCCACCTACATAGGCCCTGTCGAAGGCGGCATTCCCAGCCATGGAGACTCGCCGGCTGCTGACTGGAAGGCGGAAACCGGCACCCAAGGGATAGTCGTCTATCTTCCTGGCGGTACCGCAGACACCATTTATGAACTGTTTCCGGAGACGCTGAAATGGCGTCGCCATCTCATCACCGCACAGCAGCGCGCGGTATGGGCCGCCGCTCTTGATTTCCGCTATCGGGACTACAACGAAGTCGATATTCCCTGGCACACCAGCTCCACGCCAGAAACTGTCGCGCTGATCGATGCACCGACCGAAGACCGATTGCAGGCACTGGCACGCTGTTATGCCAAATCGGTTGCGCTGGGGAATCGCGATGCGCTGTACAACAGCGGCAAGGGCGCGACGCCACATGAGCATTTTCTTGCCGAAAAGCGCAAGGACAGCACAGGGCGCTATCTGTTCAGACTGTTCTCCAATCTAGTACCAGGGCTGGGCTGCATCAGCGTTCGCAGTGGTAATGAAGCCTTGAGCTGCGGCCTGGACGCACTCGGCGCTCTGGGCAGCGCATTTGCCCTTGGCGGGCGGATCATCAGGCCCCTGTCGAGGCTGTATGGCACAGCCGGCAGGAGCGCCAGCGCCATGCGCCTTGGGATGCTGCAAGCCGCCAGGCACTGGAAAGGCCGGTCGATACCCGCCAAGCTGTATCGCCATGGCGCAGGCTCCAAAAGCTGGAGTGGCAACCTTGACGGGAATGCCCACGCCAAGCTCGGCAAAGCGCTCCCCCAGGAAAAACTGCTGCCAGGCCATAAGCCTGATGTCATCAGCCTGCTGCTGGGCGAAGGCGACGATATCACCCGGGCCTGGGACAAGGCGTCCAACCCGGTGGTCTACCCGTTATTCATCGTCCGCGACCCTGAACATGTGGACGCAATCATCAACGGTGTCGCCTACCGCCACCGGATCGGTCAATCCGCAGGCTTGGCCCAGCGTGTGCGACAGACGCCATTGCTGTGGTCACAGGACCCTGTGCGCCTGCCCACCCCATACCCCGACGCGCCACCACAGGGGATCGCGATACAGCTGGCGCCTGTTGCCAACCAAGCCGGCACGCCAGCGTACGGCCAGCAGGTCAGCCGGGCATTCGAGACCATTCGCATCGAACCGGTACCGATCACCTACCGGGCGAACGGCGCGAACAGCGATAGCGTTGCCCACGTCATGGTCAGGGAGAACCGGCTGGTGCAGTACACCGAGGAAGTGATCCCCAACAGGGGCCGCCACAGCCATACCGGACGCATGATTCTCAAGACGCTGAGCGATGAAGAAGCCGATACGATGGGGTTGCTCAACCCTCCCCATTATTACAATGAGGGGGTACTTGGCTACCCGGTGAGCGAACATTGGCTTGGCCTACCCGCTGAAATGACAGCCGACCAGGTCGCGCTGTTCACCGGCCATTGCCCGCCGGTACGACTTGGCAGGCTGAGCCGAGGCCTTGCCGATCGGCGCACCTTGCGCGGTGCTCGCGTTCACTACCTCGACCAGGACTGGTTGCTGGTCGAAGCCGATACCGGCGTGTTCTATGGTACCCCTTTCGACTTCGAGGCCTGGCAACGCAGCCAGACAGCAGCCCTGCTAAATGGCACGCTGAGCCCCACCCGCTATCCCGTTCCAGCGGAAAGTACCCGCCTGACATTCACTCGGGTCACTGATCTCGACGCCATCAGCCAATATCTCGACGTCAGTGAAACCTACCGCATGGTGGCCGCCCGACCTAGCCTGCAACAGGACATCGACAACCTCGCAGGTTTGTTGCGTGACTGGATGCGCCACCAGCGAAGCACCGTGTCGCCCACCGCACCGACCGCCCTGCAACGCGCGATCGAGCAAGTGGAAGAAGCACAGTACCCACTCTTCGCACGCAATATTCTGACATCAGCCCGCGCACAGGATGGCCTGGCCGGCTTCTCACTGAACGACGTGATGGGGCTGAACAAATCCATCATCCCCAACTTCCATAACCTGGCCAGGTTCGACGCCGTGGAGCAATTGCATGTCAACGGTGTCCTCAATCGCTTGCTGCCCGCGTCCGGGACGCGGGCGGGATACACGCCGATGTCGGTTGCCCAGATGCTCAGCGAAAACGGCATGAACCAGTTGAAGCAACACCTGTCGGGCGCCAACTTCGCCTTCGCCACGGTCACCCTCAGGAACGGCAATCGACGCGTGTACTTCGCGCTTTCCGGCGGCAGGGCCAGGCAGGGAATCATGGTCCAACCCCCTGCGCCCGGCCAGCGCCCACCTCTCGACTACATCGACGCCCGCGCACGTATGCAGGGTGTCGACCCGGACCCTCGCTTCACCCACCTTCCCGTACTGCGTCGCGCCAATTGGCTGACCGTCAGGAATCATCGACGTCACCTGGACTCCGAGCGCCTGATCGCCTCGACAATCAACCAGGATTTGCTCAACCTGCCTGACGAAGTCACCAGCATCAAGGTCTTCACCCTGATGGACACTTGCCGATCCTGCGGCGGCTATGTAATGCCTCGCTTGCGTCTGGACTATCCGAATGCCGAGTTCAGCGTCAGCTGGTTGCTGCCTTATAACAACTGACGTCTCTGTGACAATCAGACGGTGGCCAAGGCGACCACCGTCCCCAACGATGAAACCTTCATCCACAACCCTCACCCGCACGACTATGATGTCCCGGCATTCGCTTTATCGTTTCCGGAACCTCTCATGCCCGAACATCGGCCTTCATCCTTCGCGACCACCACCCAGGTGGTCGCCATCGTCCTGTTCACCTTCATCGGCTACCTGAACATCGGCATCCCGTTAGCCGTACTGCCCGGCTACGTGCACAACGACCTGGGTTTCAGCGCCGTGGTCGCGGGCCTGGTGATCAGCGTGCAGTATCTGGCCGCCCTGCTCAGCCGCCCTACCGCCAGCCGTATCATCGACAACCTCGGCAGCAAGAAGGCAGTCATGTACGGCCTGTTCGGCTGCGGACTGAGCGGCGTGTTCATGCTGGCCTGCAACTTCCTCACTCACCTGCCCTGGCTGAGCCTGATCTGCCTGTTCATCGGCCGCCTGGTGCTGGGCAGCGCCGAGAGCCTGGTGGGGGCGGGGTCGATCGGCTGGGGGATCGGCCGGGTCGGCTCGGAAAATACCGCCAAGGTGATCTCCTGGAACGGCATCGCCAGCTATGGCGCATTGGCCATCGGCGCACCGCTTGGGGTACTGATGGTCAAGCATCTGGGGCTGTGGAGCATGGGCGTGAGCATCATCCTGCTGGGCGCGATCGGTTTGCTGCTGGCCTGGCCCAAGCGCGCGGCGCCGGTGGTGGCAGGGGTGCGGCTGCCGTTTCTGCGGGTGCTGGGCAAGGTCTTCGCGCATGGCTCGGGACTGGCCCTGGGCTCGATCGGTTTCGGCACCATCGCCACCTTCATCACCTTGTACTACGCCAGCCGCGACTGGCCCGATGCCGCGCTGACCCTGAGCCTGTTCGGTGCCAGCTTCATCTGTGCGCGACTGCTGTTTGGCAACCTGATCAACCGTATCGGCGGTTTTCGCGTGGCTATCGCCTGCCTGTCGGTAGAAACCCTGGGGTTGCTGATGCTCTGGCTGGCGCCGACGCCCGGGTTGGCCCTGGCGGGCGCAGCGTTGAGCGGTTTCGGGTTCTCGCTGGTGTTCCCGGCGCTGGGGGTGGAGGCGGTCAACCAGGTATCGGCGGCCAACCGCGGCGCGGCGGTGGGGGCCTACTCGCTGTTCATCGACCTGTCGCTGGGCATCACCGGACCGTTGGTGGGCGCCGTGGCGGCAGGCTTCGGCTTTGCCTCGATTTTCCTGTTCGCGGCAGCGGCAGCGGGATGCGGGTTGGTGTTGAGCATGTACTTGTATCGCCAGGCGCGGCGGATGCGCCAAAGTGCACATCAATCCTGATTCGGCTGTAGCTTCACCGGCCTCATCGCCGGCAAGCCGGCTCCCACAGGGTTAGCGCATGGCTCGGGCTTATGCGATCAGAGTGGGAGCCGGCTTGCCGGCGATTGGGCCGCATAGCGGCCCCGACAATATCACTAGCGCTGGGCGTACTGCAGCACCACTTCCAGCGGGTGGCGCAGCTGCTTCTCGGTCATGCGCTTGACCTGGCTGCGGCATGAATACCCGGTCGCCAGTGCCTCCCCTGCCTTGTCCAGCTTGGTCGCCCAGGACTGCTCGAAGATGGTCTTCGAGGCCTCCTGGTTACGCGCCTCGTGCCCATAGGTACCAGACATGCCGCAGCAGCCGGTGGCCTCGGTGACCAGTTTCAGCCCCAGGCGGGCGAATACCTGCTCCCACTGCCTGGTGCTGGCCGGCACATTGGTCTTCTCGGTGCAGTGGGCCATCAGGCGGAAGCTGTCGGCCTTGAACGGCGCCTGCTCGGGCAGCACGTTCATCAGCCACTCCTGGGGCAGCAATACCGACGGGCACTCCACGCCATCGACCTTCTGGTACTCCTGGCGATAGACCAGGGTCATCGCCGGGTCCAACCCCACCAGCGGCACGCCGCAGTCGGCCAAGGCCTTGAGCTGGGTGGCGTTGCGGACCGCCGCCTTGGCGAAGGCACCGAGGAAACCCTGCACGTGCAGCGGCTTGCCGTTGGCGCTGTAGGGCGCGAGGAACACCTTGTGCCCCAGGCGATGGGCCAGTTCGATGAACGAGGCCAGCAGTGGCGTCTCGAAATAGCGGGTGAAGGCGTCCTGCACCAGCACGATGCTGCGCTCGCGCTGGGCCGGGGTCAGCTCACGCAGCGCGGGCACGCTGGCGACCTGAACCCGGCAACGGGTCAGGGTGGCCTGGAAGTTGAAACGACTGATCAGCGGGCTGTCGACCATGCCGACCTTGTCCGCCAGCAGCCTGCTCACCCACTTCGAGCCCATCACCGCGTTGTACAGGCCCGGCGCATGAGCCAGGTACGGGATGGTGAACTCCAGCGAGCCGATCAGGTAGTCGCGCAGCGGACGCTGGTAGCGGCCGTGGTACAGCTCGAGGAAGCGTGAGCGGAAGTCCGGCACGTTGACCTTGATCGGGCACTGCCCCGCGCAGGACTTGCACGCCAGGCAGCCGGCCATGGCGTCGTACACCTCGTGGGAGAAGTCGTGCTGCCCCTGCTGCTGCGCACGACTGTTGCGCAGCCGCGCCGGCAACCCCTTGAGCCAGGAGGCCTTGCGCTGGGCGGCGGCGAGCACATCGATGTTCGCCTCGCCCTGCAGGCGCAGCCACTCACGGATCAGCGAGGCACGGCCCTTGGGCGAGTGCTGGCGTTCGCGGGTGGCCTTCCACGACGGGCACATGGCGTCGTTGGGGTCGTAGTTGTAGCAGGCGCCGTTGCCGTTGCAGTGCACGGCGCTGCCGAAGCTCTGCCACACGCGCTCATCGATGCCTCGGTCGAGGTCGCCGCGCAGGGTCACGCCATCCACCGGGGTCAGGCCTTCGGCGCTGTCCGGCGGGGTGCAGATCTTGCCCGGGTTGAGCTGGTTGTGCGGGTCGAACGCGCCCTTGAGGCGCTGCAGCGCCGGGTACAACTCGCCGAAGTACTCCGGCACATACTCCGAGCGCAGGCCCTTGCCGTGCTCGCCCCACAGCAGGCCCCCATAGCTCTTGGTCAGCGCCGCCACGGCATCGGAGATCGGCTTGACCAGCGCGGCCTGGGCCGGATCTTTCATGTCCAGCGCCGGGCGCACGTGCAGCACACCGGCATCGACATGGCCGAACATGCCGTAGGCCAGGCCATAGCCATCGAGCAATGCACGGAAGTCGGCAATGTAATCGGCCAGCTGCTCTGGCGGCACCGCGGTGTCCTCGACGAACGGCTGCGGGCGCACTTCGCCCTCGACGTTGCCCAGCAGCCCCACCGAGCGCTTGCGCATCACATAGACGCGGGTCACCGCTTCGGCGCCTTCGGCCAGGGTGTGGCCCAGGCGCTCGACACCCTTGTCCGCCTGGAGGTGCGCGACGAAGGCCTGGACCCGGGCATTGACCTCGTCCGGTTCGTCACCGCAGAACTCCACCAGGTTGATGCCCAGGGTCGGGCGCTCGGGGTCGGCCGGGAAGTATTCGGCGACGCTGTGCCAGACGATGTCCTTCATCGCCAGCATCAGCACCTTGGAATCGACGGTCTCGATCGACAACGGCTTGTGCGCCATCAGCGCGTTAGCGTCGCGCAGGGCGTCCATGAAGCTGGTGTAGCGCACGTTGACCAGTACGGCGTACTTGGGGATCGGCAGCACATTGAGCTTGGCTTCGACCACATAGCCCAGCGAACCCTCGGCCCCGCACAGCACGCTGTTGAGATTGAAGCGGCCCTGATCGTCGCGCAGGTGCGCCAGGTCGTAGCCGGTCAAGCAGCGGTTGAGCTTGGGGAAGGTGCTCTCGATCAGTTCGCCCTGGGTTTCCTGGATCTCGCGGGCCATGCGGTACACCTCGCCGACCCGGCCTGGGGCGGCGCAGGCCTGCTCCAGCGCCGCATCGTCGATCGGCAGGCTGTGCAGGCGCTCACCGCCGAGCAGCACGCTGTGCAATTCGAGCACGTGGTCGCGGGTCTTGCCGTAGGTGCAGCTGCCCTGGCCACTGGCGTCGGTGTTGATCATGCCGCCGACGGTGGCGCGGTTGGAGGTGGACAGCTCCGGCGCGAAGAACAGCCCGTGGGGCTTGAGCGCGGCATTCAGCTGGTCCTTGACCACGCCCGCCTGCACCCGCACCCAGCGTTGCTCGGCGTTGATTTCAAGGATGTTGTTCATATGCCGCGACAGGTCGACGACGATGCCGTCGGTCAGCGACTGGCCGTTGGTGCCGGTACCGCCGCCACGCGGGGTCAGCTTGATGTCACGAAAACGCGGCTCGGCCATGAGCTTGGCGACCCGCGCCACGTCGTCGGCGTCCAGCGGAAACACCGCCGCCTGGGGCAGGCGCTGGTAGATCGAGTTGTCGGTGGCCAGCACGGTGCGGGTGCCGTAGTCGGCGCTGATCTGGCCACGGAAGCCGCTGTTCTTCAGGGCGTCGAGGAATTCGGGGTATTGGGCGGCGGGCGCACGGGGCGGCAGCTGGGCGATCATCGAAGGATGCCTCTTTGATATCGGCTAATTCACGGAAATCTTGTCGCTCCGGCATGAATGGATCATGGGAGGATTTCGAATGCGTCAATGTTCCTGTAGTTTCGCGCCAGGGGCAAACGGATATTCCTGCCGCTATCGATGAGCTTTATGAATGAATTACCGCCACCTCACCCCTTCGATGTCGCTCTTGCTGGCCTTCGAGGCCGCCGCGCGGCATGAAAGCTATACCCGCGCCGCCGCCGAGCTGTCGCTGACCCAGAGCGCGGTGAGCCGCCAGGTGCAGGCATTGGAGCAACAGCTGGGGCTCACACTGTTTCGCCGCGAAGGGCGTCAGGTGCAACTGACCGACGTCGGCCGCCTGTACCAGCGCGAACTCAGCGAGGCCCTGGGGCGCATACGCAGCGCCACCCTGCAGGCCCTGGCCTATCAGTCGGGCGTCGGCACCCTGCGCCTGGCGACACTGCCGACCTTCGGCTCGAAATGGCTGTTGCCGCGCCTGCATGCCTTCTACGGCGCCCACCCCGGCATGCTGGTACACATTCATTCACGTATCGAAGCCATCAACTTCGACACCAGCGAAATCGACGCGGCCATTGGCGTTGCCAGCCATGACCTGCCCGGGCTGATCTGCCATCGCCTGCATGCCGAGGAACTGGTGGTGATCCTGCCACCCGAAGCCAATGCGGATGGCCAATGGAGCCCGCAAAGGATCAGTGAGGAAGTGCTGCTCAACGTCGCCAATAACCCCCATGCCTGGGGTGAGTGGTTTTCCCACCATGCCCTGCCCCACCGGGCGATGCGCCTTGGGCCAAGTTTCGAGCTGACCTCGCATTTGATTCAGGCAGTTCGGGCAGGCATAGGCATTGGCCTGGTGCCCAGGATCCTGGTGCAGGAGGAACTGGCCAGCGGCGAACTGTTCAGCCCGGGCACACCGTTTGCCAGCCAGCGCAGCTACTACCTGATCTATCCGCCCAGGAACGAGGCATTGCCATCGTTGCGAGCGTTTCGTGGCTGGTTGCTCGAACAGATCTGAGGCCGGCACAGGCAACAAAAAACCCGATGCCGGTTACTCGGCATCGGGCTTCTTGTTGGTGCGCCTCAGCGCTTACTTGGCGATGCTGCCGGCAGCACCATTGGCCTGGGAGCCGCGCTTGCTCTTCAGTTGGTAGGCCACATACATCACCACCAGCCACACCGGCATCGCGTACACCGACACCTGGATGCCCGGAATCTGCAGCATGATGCCCAGGATCAGCACCACGAACGCCAGCACCAGGTAGTTGCCGTACGGGTACCACAGCGCCTTGAACAGCGGCTTCTGGCCGGTGCGGTCAAGGTGCTGGCGGAACTTCAGGTGCGAGTAGCTGATCATCGCCCAGTTGATCACCAGGGTCGCCACCACCAGCGACATCAGCAGCTCCAGGGCATTCTGCGGCATCAGGTAGTTGAGCAGCACCGCGATCAGGGTCACGGCTGCCGAGACCAGGATCGAACGTACCGGCACGCCGCGGCGGTCGACCTTGGCCAGCGCCGCCGGCGCATCACCTTGCTCGGCCATGCCCAGCAGCATGCGGGCGTTGCAGTAGGTGCCGCTGTTGTACACCGACAGCGCCGCGGTCAGGACCACGAAGTTCAGCAGGTGGGCCGCCACGTCGCTGCCCAGCAACGAGAACACCTGGACGAACGGGCTGCTGCCATAGCTGCCGCCAGAGGCGTCGATGCTCGCCACCAGGTTGTCCCACGGGGTCAGCGACAGCAGCACCACCAGGGCGCCGACATAGAAGATCAGGATGCGGTAGATGACCTGGTTGATCGCCTTGGGGATCACGGTCTTCGGCTTGTCGGCCTCGGCGGCGGTGAAACCGAGCATCTCCAGGCCACCGAAGGAGAACATGATGAACGCCAACGCCATCACCAGCCCGCTGACACCGTGCGGGAAGAAACCACCATGGGCCCACAGGTTGGTCACCGAGGCTTCAGGACCGCCGCTGCCGCTGGTCAGCAGGTAGGCACCCAGGCCGATCATGCTGACGATGGCCACCACCTTGATGATGGCGAACCAGAATTCGGCTTCGCCGAAGAACTTCACGTTCATCAGGTTGATCGCGTTGATCAGCAGGAAGAACGCCGCCGCGGTAACCCAGGTCGGGATCTCCGGCCACCAGTAGTGGACGTACTTGCCCACCGCCGACAGTTCCGACATGCCCACCAGGATGTACAGCACCCAGCAGTTCCAGCCCGACAGGAAGCCGGCGAAACCGCCCCAGTACTTGTGCGCGAAATGGCTGAAGGAGCCGGCCACCGGCTCTTCGACGATCATCTCGCCGAGCTGGCGCATGATCATGAAGGCGATGAAGCCGCAGATCGCATAGCCGAGGATCATCGACGGACCGGCGGACTTCATCACACCGGCCGAGCCCAGGAACAACCCGGTGCCGATGGCGCCGCCCAGGGCGATCAATTGGATATGGCGGTTCTTCAAGCCACGCTTGAGTTCGCCGGACTGTGAGTTATGTCCACTCATGAACGAAGTCACCTGCTTGTTTTTATCTGTGACGGAATCGGACCCACCGCACTCGTGGCGCAGCGGAATGGGCAAGGTGGTTACCTTGGATACTTGTGACGGGCAGTCGCTCGTGGCCTTGGTGGCCTGGGGCGGATCAACCGGGTGTCAGCAAGCGTGCGCGGTACGCAAGGGAGTCACAGGTAAAACGCGGCGCATTGTATACCCCTGCAAACGCGCAGGCGTCAACGCGTTGCATCGTTTCCTGTGGAAAAAACGCAGCGTTCCTGGGGTGAAGGCCTGAAAAGGCGGAGTGATCGGCGTGCATGGCGCCTCCATTTTGTTGTTTTAAGTGCCTGGCGATCCTGCCTGGCTCTGCACACGGCAATGGCGCTATCTCAGCGCTTGGGCGGGGGTTTGGGAAGGGGGTGGAGGGGGCCGGGGAGGCTCTGCCGCGCAGGCTTTGGAAAGATTTTGTGACGAAGAACGGAAAAGCACAGGTAAGCCGGGGAAAACGCCAGGAATCGTATAGTTTTCTTTACATGGTGGTTTGAAAATTTGCCACAGATCGGGAAATTTTCTGTCCGTTCAGGTACTTGGGCAGCGATGGGCCATTTACCGCAGACACAAAAAAGCCAGCCCGAAGGCTGGCTCTCTCGCTACCGGACCGAATCAGCCGCGCGGCTTGCCGCGACCACGGCCTGCCGGCTTGTCGCCTTCAGGACGGGACGGACGCTTGCGCATCTCGCTCGGACGCTCGGCCACCGTGCTGCCACGGTTGCCCTTGCGCGGCGCTGCGTCTTCACGCGGCGCACGTGCCGGACGCTCGGCTTGGCCCTCGGCGGCCGGGCGCAGGGTGCGCACGCGCTCGCCACGCCCCAGCGGACGGGTCGACTTGCGCTGCAGGCGCTCGAGCTTGTCCTTGGCCTTGAGCTTCATTTCCGGCAGTGCCACCGGCTGCAGGCCAACTTCCGCGGCGAGAATGTCGATCTCGCCCTGGCTCATTTCGCGCCAGCGGCCCATCGGCAGGTCGGAGTTAAGGAACACCGGGCCGAAACGCACGCGCTTCAGGCGGCTGACCACCACGCCCTGGGATTCCCACAGGCGACGCACCTCACGGTTGCGGCCTTCCATCACCACGCAGTGATACCAGTGGTTGAAGCCTTCGCCACCTGGCGCCTTCTGGATATCGGTGAACTTGGCCGGGCCATCTTCGAGCACCACACCAGCCTTGAGCCGGTCGACCATGTCGTCGTCGACTTCACCGCGCACACGTACTGCGTACTCGCGGTCCATTTCATAGGACGGGTGCATCAGGCGGTTGGCCAGCTCACCGTCGGTGGTGAACAGCAGCAGGCCGGTGGTGTTGATGTCCAGGCGGCCGATGTTGATCCAGCGGCCCTCTTTCGGCCGCGGCAGGCGGTCGAACACGGTCGGGCGGCCTTCCGGGTCGTCACGGGTACAGATCTCGCCGTCGGGCTTGTTGTACATGATCACGCGGCGGGTCGCCTCGGCGGCCTCGACGCGCTTGATCAGCTTGCCGTCGACGGTAATGGCGTCGTGCAGGTCGACGCGCAGGCCGAGGGTGGCCTCGACGCCGTTGACCTTGATGCGGCCCTGGCCGATCCAGGCCTCGACGTCACGACGCGAGCCGACGCCGATACGCGCCAGTACCTTCTGCAGCTTTTCGCCGGACGGCGGGGTAGGTTGTTGGTCTTGCAGGTCTTTGTCACTCATCTGGGCACCTCCCGGTGTAGTAGTGAAAGCGGGCGCGCATCATACGCGGTTCAGCAAGGGAACGCACTGGAGGGTAGAAGGTTTTTGCCGATCGCCCAGCAGATTCCGCCCAAAGGCGCAAGCCGGCGTCCATAGAGCTGGGCTGTCAGGCCTTTGGTTCGTCCTCGGGCTCGATGGAAGCCTCATCGCGCAAATCATCGAAATCGATCTTGAGCCCTTCTTCCATCGCATCCAGTTCCACCAGCAGCGAGCGGAAGCTGGTCTCCTCCTTCGGCTCGATTTCCTCGCCCTCCTCGCCCAGGCTGGCATCGGCCAGGGCTTGCAGGTGAGCGGGCACCGGCGCCTCGTCCGGATCGGCCTCAGGTTCCACCTCCAGCTCACGCAGCTCGGCCAGCGCCGGCAGCTCATCGAGGCTCTTGAGGTTGAAATGATCGAGGAATGCCTTGGTGGTGGCGAACATCGCCGGTCGCCCGGGCACCTCGCGGTAGCCGACGATGCGGATCCACTCGCGCTCCATGAGCGTCTTGATGATGTTGCTGTTGACCGCCACGCCCCGCACATCCTCGATCTCGCCACGGGTGATGGGCTGGCGGTAGGCGATCAGCGCCATGGTTTCCAGCAGCGCGCGGGAATAGCGCTGCGGACGCTCCTCCCAGAGGCGGCCGACCCAGGGTGCGTAGTCCTCGCGGATCTGCAGGCGGTAGCCGGTGGCCACTTCCTTGAGTTCGAAGGCGCGGCCAGTGCAGGACTTGCCCAGCACCTCCAGGGCCTTCTTGAAAACGGCGGGGGCCGGGCGCTCGGCCTCCTCGAACAGCTCGTACAGGCGTTCGAGGGATTGCGGCTTGCCCGAGGCAAGCAGGAAGGCCTCGATCAGCGACGCCAGTTCACGGGGTTCGTTCAGGTTCATCGGTAGTTGTCAGGTCATTCTGCCCGGGCACGGACGTGAATCGGGGCGAAGGGCTCATTCTGCACCAGTTCGATCAAGGATTCCTTCACCAGCTCGAGAATCGCCATGAAGGTCACCACCACGCCGAGCTTGCCCTCCTCGCGGGTGAACAGCTCGACGAAAGGCACGAAGGCACCGCCCTTGAGGCGGTCGAGCACTTCGCTCATGCGTTCGCGGGTCGACAGCACCTCGCGGGTGATCTGGTGGCTCTCGAACAGGTCGTTGCGGCGCATGACCTCGGCCATGGACAACAGGATCTCTTCCAGCGCCACCTCCGGCAACAACTTGCGCACCTTGGCCTGCGGAGCCTCCAGGCGCGGCACGACGATTTCGCGTCCGACCCTGGGCAACTCGTCGATACCTTCGGCGGCAGCCTTGAACCGCTCGTACTCCTGCAGCCGGCGAATCAGTTCGGCGCGCGGGTCGCCCTCCTCCTCCTCGACCTCGCCGGAACGCGGCAGCAGCATGCGCGACTTGATCTCGGCGAGCATGGCGGCCATCACCAGGTATTCGGCCGCAAGCTCCAGGCGCACGCTCTTCATCAGCTCGACATAGCTCATGTACTGGCGAGTGATCTCGGCCACGGGGATGTCGAGAATGTCCACGTTCTGCTTGCGGATCAGGTACAGCAACAGGTCCAGCGGGCCTTCGAAGGCTTCGAGGAAGACTTCCAGGGCATCCGGCGGGATGTACAGGTCGACCGGCATCTCGGTCAGGGCTTCGCCGTAGACCAGGGCCAGTTGCAGCTGGAACGGCGTCTGCGCCTCTGCGGCCGGCGCCTCGGGGGCTTGTACCTGGCTCACGCGTTGACCAGGAACGGCGTCGGATCCCCGCAGCCTTCACGGATAAGCTCGGGCTCGTCACCGGACAGGTCGATGACGGTAGAGGCCTTCAGGTCGCCGAAGCCGCCGTCGATGATCAGATCGACGTGGTGCTCCAGGCGCTGGCGGATCTCGTAGGGGTCGGTCATCGGCTCCTCGTCGCCTGGCAGAATGAGGCTGACGCTCATCAGCGGTTCGCCCAGCTCCTCGAGCAGGGCCAGGACGATGGGGTTGGACGGCACGCGCAGGCCAATGGTGCGGCGCTTGTCGTGCATCAGCAGGCGCGGCACCTCGCGGGTGGCGTTGAGGATGAAGGTGTACGGGCCCGGAATGTGGGCCTTGAGCAGGCGGAACGTCGCCGTGTCGATCTTGGCGAAGGTGCCCATCTCGGACAGGTCGCAGCACAGCAGGGTGAAGTTGTGGTGCTTGTCCAGCTGGCGCAGGCGGCGCACGCGCTCGATGGCAGCCTTGTCACCGATCTGGCAGCCCATGGCATAGGCCGAGTCGGTCGGATAGACCACCACCCCACCCTTGCGGATGATCTCGACAGCCTGTTTTATCAGGCGCGCCTGCGGGTTCTCCGCATGAATCTGGAAAAATTGGCTCACGAAGTCGTCCTGTTCATACCGCCATAGGCTGTTCATGTCGGAATCGGCGCCACAGGGGTGGCAGGTCCTCAGGCAATGGCCGGTAGGCACCGATCTCGCCCCAGGTGCCAGGGCCGTGGAAGTCGCTGCCGGCGCTTGCCAGCAGGCCGAACTCACGGGTGAGGATCGACATCGTCCCCACCTGCTCGGGCGGCATCATCCCGTTGACCACTTCCAGTGCCTGCCCTCCAGCCTGAATATAGTCGGCAATCAGCCGTCTGCGCTTGCTGCGGGTCAGTTCGTAGTGCATGGGATGGGCCAGGCTCACCCACGCATTGGACTCACGCAGCGTCGCGACAGTTTCCTCAAGCGTCGGCCAGTGCAGCTTGACGTCGCCCAGCTTGCCGGCGCCCAGCCACTTGCGGAACGCCTCGCCGCGGTCCTTGACGAAGCCGGCGCGGACCATGAACTCGGCGAAATGCGGACGCGCCGGGGCGTTGCCGCTGTCGCCCAGTTCCTGCTGCACGGCCCGCGCGCCGTCCAGCGCGCCGGGCATGCCCTTGGCCGCCAGCTTGCGGTCGATTTCCTCGGCGCGCAGCCAACGACCACGGTGCAGGTTGGCGATGGCATCGAGCAACGCCGGCGCGTCGAGAGGGAAGTCGTAGCCCAGCACATGAATGGTGGCGCCGCCCCAGGTGCACGACAGCTCCACGCCGCTGACCCACTGCATGCCGTTGTCCAGGCAGGCCTGGCGCGCCTCCGGCAGGCCTTCAAGGGTGTCATGGTCGGTGAGCGAGAGCGTGCGCACCCCGTGCTCATGGGCCCGGGCGACCAGTGCCGTGGGCGACAAGGCGCCGTCGGAGGCCGTGCTGTGACAGTGCAGATCAACATTCATGGAGGAGCGCTTTCGCAGGAATCGATGTTTGTTATTATGCCGTCACATCCCGCTTCTGGCTGCCACTGTGAAACAATTCATCGATTTCATCCCGCTGCTGCTGTTCTTCATCGTCTACAAGCTTGACCCGCGCCCGGTCGAATTCGCCGGCCACGGCTTCGAGTTCGGCGGGATCTACAGCGCCACCGCCATGCTGATCGTCAGCTCCGTGGTGGTCTACGGCGCGCTGTTCCTGCGCCACGGCAAGCTGGAGAAGGGCCAGTTGCTGACCCTGGTCGCCTGCCTGGTGTTCGGTGGCCTGACCCTGGCCTTCCACAGCGAGACCTTCCTCAAGTGGAAGGCGCCCGTGGTCAACTGGCTGTTCGCCCTGGCGTTCGCCGGCAGCCACTTCATCGGTGACCGGGTGCTGATCAAACGCATCATGGGCCATGCCCTGACACTTCCAGAAACAGTGTGGAACCGCCTGAACGTGGCGTGGATCGCCTTCTTCCTGGTGTGCGGCGCCGCCAACCTGTTCGTCGCCTTCACCTTCCAGGACATCTGGGTCGACTTCAAGGTATTCGGCAGCCTGGGCATGACCGTGCTGTTCCTGGTGGCCCAGGGTGTCTACCTGTCGCGCCACCTGCACGATGCCGACCCCTCCACCTCCAAACCCAAGGACTGACATGCTCTACGCCATCATCGCCAGCGACGTCGAAAACTCCCTGGAAAACCGCCTGGCCGCCCGCCCCGCGCATATCGAACGCCTGCAGCAGCTCAAGGCCGAAGGCCGTGTGGTGCTCGCCGGCCCGCACCCGGCCATCGACAGCAACGACCCGGGCGCCGCCGGCTTCAGCGGCAGCCTGATCGTCGCCGAGTTCGACTCCCTGGCCGCCGCCCAGGCCTGGGCCGACGCCGATCCGTACATTGCCGCGGGCGTGTACGCCAAGGTCGTGGTCAAGCCGTTCAAGCAAGTCCTGCCGTAACAGGCTTTACCGGGACGGGCTTCGCAGCGGCAAGCCCGCCCCCACGAAGCCGCTCCCTGCTACACCCCGCGCGGCACTATTCATAAAATCCGACGGCTGGCCGACAACCTCCTGAATCGATACGAATCAGGAGTTCCAATGCGTCAAGGTCCGATGTCCCTGCTGCTTTGCCTGTTGCTGCTGTCCCCTTTCGCCGCGGCCGAACAGCCGCTGTCGCTGGAAGCCGGGGCGCGGATCACCGACTTGCAGCAGCGCCTGGAAGAGAGCGAGAAACAGCGCGCGGCGCTGACCCAGCAACTGCAGAACCAGGACAGCGAGCGTGAAAGCGCCCAGCTCGCCCGCCTGCGCCAGGACAACCAGCGCCTGAAGCTGACGATCAAGGAACTGCAGGCAGGCGCCAGCGCCCCGCGAAGCCCGCTGACCGACCAGCAGCAATGGTTCCTGATCGGCTCGGTCGTTGCACTGTTGTCCGCAGTCTGCGGTATCTTAGCCAGCGGCGGACACAGAAGACGCCGGCAATGGTTGAATTGAGTGAGAAATGAGCGAGCTGTTACTGATTGATGATGACCAGGAACTGTGCGAGCTGCTCGGCAGCTGGCTGACCCAGGAAGGGTTTGCGGTGCGCGCCTGCCACGATGGCCAGAGTGCGCGCCAGGCCTTGGCCACCCACGCCCCGGCGGCGGTGGTGCTGGATGTCATGCTGCCCGATGGCAGCGGCCTGGAACTGCTCAAACAGCTGCGCAGCGAACACACCGACCTGCCGGTGCTGATGCTTTCGGCCCGTGGCGAGCCGCTGGATCGCATCCTTGGCCTGGAACTGGGCGCCGACGATTATCTGGCCAAGCCGTGCGACCCCCGCGAGCTCACCGCCCGCCTGCGCGCGGTGTTGCGCCGCAGCCACCCCAGCGCGCCCAGCAGCCAGGTGGAAATCGGCGACCTGATCTTCAGCCCGGTACGCGGCGTGGTCAGCATCGACCAGCGTGAGATGACCCTTACGCTGTCGGAAAGCCGTATCCTCGAAGCCTTGCTGCGCCAACCCGGCGAGCCGCTGGACAAGCAGGAACTGGCGCAGATCGGCCTGGGCCGCAAGCTCACGCTTTATGACCGCAGCCTGGACATGCATGTCAGCAACCTGCGCAAGAAGATCGGGCCGCACCCGGATGGCCGCCCGCGCATCGTCGCCCTGCGCAGCCGCGGCTATTACTACAGTCTGTAGGAAATCCGGGGCCGCTGCGCGGCCCTGTCATCTTTACCCAGCCTTTACCCTCGCCTGACCGCCCTTGACCTTGATCTCCCTAGACTGGGCTCATCCGGTAACCACCGGCCCCTGAAAGGAGAGACACCATGCGCAAGACCCTTATCGCCCTGATGTTCGCCGCCGCCCTGCCGACCGTGGCCATGGCCATGCCCGAAGGCGGCCCGCGCCACGACGGCCCGCATCATCGCGGTGACGCGCCTTTCGCCCAGCTGGACCTGAGCCGCGACCAGCGCCAGCAGATCGGCAAGCTGATGGGCGAGCAGATGAAGCAGCGCCGCGACATCAACGAACGCTACATCGCCAAGCTGCCGGCCGCCGAGCAGAAAGCCCTGAAGGACGAGCTCAAGGCCAGCCACGACAAGACCGAAGGCCAGATCCGCGCCTTGCTCAAGCCCGACCAGCAGAAGAAATTCGACGACCTGCAGAAGGAGCGCGCCGCGCGCAAGGCCGAGTGGCAGGAGTTCCAGGCCTGGAAGGCTGAAAAAACCGGCAAGGCCCAGTAAGCTGTCAGCCCGATGCCCGGCCCGCTTCCCTGCGCGCCGGGCTTTCGCCATTTCCTGGAGGTGCTTGTCTTGCGTTCACTGTTCTGGCGCATCCTGGCCAGCTTCTGGCTGGCCATCGCCCTGGTCGCCGGGCTGTCGATCCTGCTCGGGCACATGCTCAACCAGGACACCTGGATCCTCAGTCGCCACCCGGGCCTGAACAACCTGGCCAGCCACTGGGCCCAGCACTACGAACAGGAAGGCCTGGAGTCGTCGCAACGCTTCCTGGAACGGCGCAAGCAGCGCTACAAGATCGACGTGCAGGTGCTCGACGACAGCGGCGATGCCGTGGTCCCCGGCACCTTCCCGCGCCGCGCCGCGGCCTTCGAGGCACGCCAGCACAACGACGAACGTCGCCTGCCGTGGCGCCGCCTGACCGAGGAATACACCAGCCCCGGCAGCGGTGAGACCTACCTGCTGATCTACCGTATCCCCCACCCGGAGCTGGCCGCCTGGCACCGCGAAAGCCTGATCTGGCCGCTCAGCGCCCTGGGCATAGCCTTGGTGGTGCTGACCCTGTTCAGCCTGCTGGTAACCCTGTCGATCACCCGCCCGCTCAGCCGCCTGCGCGGCGCCGTGCACGACCTGGGGCAGACCAGCTACCAGCAGAACAGCCTGGCGCGGCTGGCCGTGCGCCGCGACGAGTTCGGCGTGCTGGCCAACGACTTCAACAAGATGGGCGCACGCCTGCAGAGCCTGATCGGCAGCCAGCGCCAGCTGCTGCGCGATGTGTCCCACGAACTGCGTTCGCCACTGGCCCGGCTGCGCATCGCCTTGGCCCTGGCCGAGCGCGCCGAGCCGGAACAGCGTCAGGCCCTGTGGCCGCGCCTGACCCGCGAATGCGATCGTCTGGAAGACCTGATCAGCGAAATCCTCGTGCTGGCCCGGGTCGATGCCGAGCAGGCGCATGCCGAGCCTGTGGACCTCAATGCCTTGCTGGGCGGCGTGCGCAAGGATGCCCAGTTGTCAGCGCCGGATCAGGAGGTGCGCCTGGAGATGCAGCCGGGCCTGACCCTGCAAGGCTGGCCGACGCTGATCGAGCGGGCGGTGGACAACCTGCTGCGCAATGCGCTGCGCTTCAATCCGGCCGGGCAGCCGATCGAGCTGCGCGCCAGCCGCGAACAGGACCGTATCGTGCTGAGCGTGCGCGACCATGGGCCGGGGGTGGCGACGGAATATATGGAGCAGTTGGGGGAGCCATTCTTCCGGGCACCGGGGCAAGAGGCGCCGGGACATGGGCTGGGGCTGGCGATTGCACGCAAGGCGGCGGAGCGCCATGGTGGCAGCCTGAAGCTTGCGAACCATCCGCAGGGTGGGTTTGTGGCTACGCTGGAGCTGCCCTGTGAGGTCAACGCTGGCTGACAGATCCTGGGGCTGCTTTGCAGCCCTTTCGCCGCGGTTCGTCGCCACGACAAGCCGGCTCCCACAGGGTTAGATCGGTGTGGGAGCCGGCTTGTCGTGGCGACGAACCGCGGCGAAAGAGCCGCAAAGCGGCCCCACTCAATCACTCGCCCCAGGCGCTGACGTACTCGGCAGTTTCCAGGATCGGCGCGGTGCGTGGCTCGGCCATTGGCGTGCCGACATACAGGTAACCGATCAGCTCTTCGTTCTCGGCAAGCCCCAGCCCCTTGTGCACATGGGCGTCGAAGGCCATGTCGCCGGTGCGCCATACCGCGCCGATACCCTGGGCATGGGCGGCGATCAGGATGCCATGGGCGGCGCAGCCCGCGGCCAAGCGCTGCTCGATCTTCGGCACCTTGAAGTGATCCTGCAGCCGGGCGATCACCACGATCAGCAACGGCGCGCGCAGCGGCATCGCCCGGGCCTTGTCCAGCGCCGCCTGGGTGGCTTCGCCCTTGGCCTGCACGGCTTCAGCGAACAGCTCGCCGAGTTTTTCCCGGCCCTGCCCTTCGATGGTCAGGAAACGCCAGGGGCGCAGCTGGCCATGGTCAGGCGCACGCAATGCGGCCTGGAACAGCGCCTCGCGCTGGGCGGCATTGGGCGCCGGGTCAGTCAGGCGTGGCACGGAAACACGGTTGAGCAATGCGTCGAGAGCCTCCATGGGCTACCCTCCTGGCAGATTGAAAGTGCGGCCATTCTGCACCATCGAGGGGGATCGTGGGAGCGGGCTTGCCCCGCGATCCGGCCATCGCGGTGCAAGCCCGCTCCGCTGAGGCCAGCAATCGGCGTTTACAAGACCCGGCCCACAGGTAGAATGGCGCCCTTTCCGTAGCGAGTCAGAGCAGATCACATGGCGTTGCCGACCTTAAGGATCATTGGTTTCATCATCGGCATCTTCCTGATCACCCTGGCGGTGAGCATGGTGGTGCCCATGGCGACCCTGGTGGTCTTCGAGCGCACCGGCGACATGCCGTCGTTCCTCTGGTCGAGCCTGATCACCTTCCTCGCAGGGCTCGGCCTGGTCATCCCCGGCCGCCCCGAGCACGTGCACCTGCGCCCCCGCGACATGTACCTGCTGACCGTCAGCAGCTGGCTGGTGGTGTGCGTGTTCGCCGCCCTGCCCTTCCTGCTGACCCAGCACATCAGCTACACCGACGCCTTCTTCGAGAGCATGTCCGGCATCACCGCCACCGGCGCCACCGTGCTCAGCGGCCTGGACAGCATGTCGCCGGGCATCCTGATGTGGCGCTCGATGCTGCACTGGCTGGGCGGCATCGGCTTCATCGGCATGGCCGTGGCGATCCTGCCGTTGCTGCGCATCGGTGGCATGCGCCTGTTCCAGACCGAGTCCTCCGACCGCTCGGAGAAGGTCATGCCGCGCTCGCACATGGTCGCCAAGTCGATCGTGGCGGTGTACGTCGGCATCACCGTGCTCGGCAGCCTGGCCTTCTGGTGGGCGGGGATGGGCCTGTTCGATGCGATCAACCACGCCATGTCGGCGATCTCCACCGGCGGGTTCTCCACCTCCGACCAGTCCCTGGCCAAATGGGACATCCCTGCGGTGCACTGGGTCGCGGTGGTGGTGATGATCATGGGCAGCGTGCCATTCACCCTGTACGTGGCCACCCTGCGCGGCCACCGCCGGGCGCTGATCAAGGACCAGCAGGTGCAGGGCCTGCTGGCCATGCTGGTGGCCACCTGGCTGGTGCTTGGCACCTGGTACTGGGCCACCACCGAGCTGCACTGGCTCGATGCCCTGCGCCACGTGGCGCTGAACGTTACTTCGGTGGTCACCACCACCGGCTTCGCCCTGGGTGACTACAGCCTGTGGGGCAACTTCTCGCTGATGCTGTTCTTCTACCTGGGCTTCGTCGGCGGCTGCTCCGGCTCGACGGCCGGCGGTATCAAGATCTTCCGCTTCCAGGTCGCCTACATCCTGCTCAAGGCCAACCTCAACCAGCTGATCCATCCGCGCGCGGTGATCAAGCAGAAATATAACGGCCACCGCCTCGACGAAGAGATCGTGCGCTCGATCCTGACCTTCTCGTTCTTCTTCGCCATCACCATCTGCATCATCGCCCTGCTGCTGTCGCTGCTGGGCGTGGACTGGATGACCGCGCTCACCGGTGCCGCCGGGACCGTCTCGGGCGTCGGCCCGGGGCTGGGCGAAGTGATCGGCCCGGCCGGCAACTACGCGACGCTGCCGGATGCCGCCAAATGGATCCTTGCCGGCGGCATGCTGCTGGGCCGCCTGGAAATCATCACGGTGCTGGTGTTGTGCATGCCGGCGTTCTGGCGTCACTGACCGACAGGCGCGTGCGGTACTCGCTCGGCGTGCTGTCGAACCAGCGGCGGAACGCCCGGTAGAAGTTGCTCGGGTCGGCGAAACCCAGCAGGTAGGCGGTTTCCAGCAACGTGGTGCCAGGCTGCGCCAGGTACTGCTCGGCCAGTTCGCGGCGGGTGTCGTCGAGCAGGGTCTGGAAGCTGGTGCCCTCGTCCTGCAGGCGCCGCTGCAAGGTGCGCTGCGAAAGGTGCAGGGCCTGGGCCACGGTTTCGCGCTTGGGCTCGCCCTGGGGCAGGATGCGGCACAGCACCTGGCGCACGCGGTGGGTTACCCGGCTTTCCGAGAAACGCGCCAGGTACTCACCGGCGAAACGGTCATGCAGCACCGCCATCGCCTCGTTGGCGGTAGGCAACGGCGCCTCCATGTCGGCGCGTGCGAACACCAGCGCGTCATGGGCCGCGCCAAACTGCAGTGGCGCGTGGAACGCCACCTTGTACGGCTCGACATTTTTTGGCAGGGCGCCCTGGATCAGCACCCGTCGTGGCTGGATCGGCCGCCCGCTGAGCCAGGTGCACAACGCCAGGGCGCAGGCCAGCGAGGCTTCGGCGCTGTGCCGGGTCGGCGGCAGGTGGTCGCCATGCACGGTCAGCACCAGGGCATAGCCGTCGGGCTCGTGGCGAAAGCTCAGGTCCGAACTCTCCGCGATGATGCGCTGATAACGCACCAGGCGCTCGAAGCCCTCGGCCAGGGTGCGGCTGGACATCAGCGCATAGCCCACCACATGGAACGAGGCCGGGCGCACCACCCGGGCCATGTTGAGGCCGATGGCCTCGTTGCCCGACAGCTCGACCGCCAGCTGCCACAGGCGGGTCATCGAATCCTGGGTGAATCGCGCGTCGGGGTCGTCGAGGGCGGCGAAGTCGAGCCCGAGCTGCTTGAACATGGCCGGACAATCGAGCCCTTCCAGCTCGAGTGCCTTGACGATCCCTGATGCCCAGCTGGCTGAAGTGGTTCTCTCACTCATGACAGGCTCTTGTGCTGACCGCTCCTGCGGTGAACTGAAAGGATACTCAATTGGCGCCTATTGTCACTGGCCACGGCACCCAGTGACTCTAGACTCGATTCAGGCTCCACGCCGTGTATCCTGTCAGCAAGACCCGCAGATCCGGAAGCCCGCCATGACCCGCACCGCGCAGTTCCGCAGTTTTGCCGAGTTCTACCCCTATTACCTGGGCGAGCACAGCAACCCCACCTGCCGCCGCCTGCACTTCGTCGGCACCAGCCTGGTGATCGCCCTGCTCGCCTACAGCATCGGCAGCGGCAAGTGGCTGTTGCTGCTGGCCGTGCCGCTGGCCGGCTATGGCTTTGCCTGGGCCGGGCACTTCTTCTTCGAGAAGAACCGCCCCGCCACCTTCAGCCACCCCTGGTACAGCCTGGTCGGCGACTTCGCCATGTTCCGCGACATCCTGCTGGGCCGCCTGAGCCTCTGAATCGGCCCGCAAGGCCAGGTTCGCGTCCCGGCCGGCCACTGCCAAAGCCCGGATCCTGGCCAACACTGCGGTATGTTCCCCGACACGAGCGGCACGCGGTGATGAGCAAGCAAGCCAGTTTCAGCCATATGCGCGATGGCACCGCCCAGGACTGGGCGATCATCGCCGACGACTTTCGCGCCTACGCCCAGCAGTTGCCCCAACGCATCCTCGCCCACCTGCGCCTGCTCGACGGCGACTTCGGCGGCTTCCCCATCGACCGCCTGAGCCATTCCTTGCAGACCGCCAGCCGCGCCCACCGCGACGGTCGCGATGAAGAGTACGTCGTCTGCGCCCTGCTGCATGACATCGGCGACACCCTGGGCAGCTACAACCACCCGGATATCGCCGCGGCGATCCTCAAGCCGTTCGTCAGCGACGAGAACCTGTGGATGATCGAGAAACACGGGATCTTCCAGGGCTACTACTTCTTCCACCACCTGGGCATGGATCGCCACCTGCGCGAGCAATTCCGCGATCACCCGCATTACCAACGGACCCTCGAGTTCTGCGCCCGCTACGACGCGGCGGCGTTCGATCCGGACTATGAAAGCCTGCCGCTTGCGTTCTTCGAGCCGATGCTGGAGCGCTTGTTCGCCCAGCCCAGGCAGTCGATCTACAAGGCGGCCCTGCAAGCCACCGCCTGAACTGCCAGTACCGATAGCGGGCTTGCCCGCGATCACTGGCACAGCCGACAAGACACTAGGCCGGCTCGCCCAGCTCCGCCAAGCGCAGCGCCGCCTCCCGCGCCTGCGCCTCGGCAAACCGATACAGCTCGATCCGCCCGTCCCAGTGTTCGATCAGCGCCGTGCACGACTCCACCCAGTCGCCGCAGTTGAGGTATTCCACCTCGCCCACCTGGCGGATCTCGGCATGGTGGATATGCCCGCACACCACACCATGGAAGCCACGCCGGGTGCACTCGTGGGCGATAGCGTCCTCGAAGTCGCTGATGAAGTTAACCGCGCCCTTGACCTTGTGCTTGAGGTACGCCGACAACGACCAGTAGCCATAGCCGTAACGGGCGCGCCAGTGGTTGAGCCAACGGTTGAGCACCAGGGTGAACTCGTACGCCCGGTCGCCAAGAAAAGCCAGCCAGCGGTGGTAGCGGGTGATCACGTCGAACTGGTCGCCATGGATCACCAGCAGGCGCCGACCGTCGACGGTGAGGTGTTCGGCCTCGTCCACCAGCTGGATGTTGCCCAGGATCAGTTTCGAGTAACGCCGCAGGAATTCGTCATGGTTGCCGGTAACGTAGATCACCTCGGTGCCGCGCTTGCTCAGGGTCAGCAGGCGGCGGATGACATTGGTGTGGGCCTGGGGCCAGTAGATGCCGCTGCGCAGTTTCCAGCCATCGATGATATCGCCGACCAGATAGATGCGCTCGGCCTGGTAGCCCTTGAGGAAGTGCGCCAGGTGTTCGGCCTGGCAGTCGCGGGTGCCCAGGTGCACATCGGAAATCCACAGGGTGCGGACACGCTGCTTGCGTGACGGGCGAAGGGGTTCGGCGTGGCTCATGGGCAGGCTCCGGCGCTGTTTGCTGGAGACTGGCAGGCGCAGGTGACAGATTGGTGGCAGGGACATGACCATCCTGCCCTCGCCTGCAGGTGTACAATCTTCGCCTGCCCCGTGAGGACTCACCATGACCGCCGGCCCCTTGCTCTCGTTGCGCCATTACCGCCACGACCTGATCGCCCACAGCCACGACCATCCACAGTTGGTGTTCGGCCTCGGTGGGCACCTGGATTTCGAGGTGGATGGACGCGGCGGCCGGGTCGCTCGCCAGGACCTGATGGTGGTTCCCGCCGGTGCCCACCACACGTGCGGGAGCCGCGAGGGCAGCGATTGCCTGGTGCTAGACGTACCGGGCGGACACTGGCTCGGTGATCATCTGGGCGAGCACGCCGACGACAGCCGCCGCCTGCTCAACCGCCCCGGCCCATTGAGCCTGGACAGCCGACAACAGCAGCTGGTGGACTGGCTGGCAAGCAGCCCCGTGGACGACCCGCTGATTGCCCGCCAGGGCGCGGTGTTGCTGTTGGCCAGCCTCAATCCACAGGCCTGCGCCCCGGTACTGGCCAGCAGGCGCCTGCCCTATGCCGCCTTCGACCGCCATATCGAGCAGCACGCCGCCTACCCGCTGCAGGTCGCCGACCTGGCGCGGCTGGCCGGGCTGTCCAGTGCGCGGCTGCATGCGCGGTTTGCCAGCGAGTGCGGCCTGACGCCGATGGACTACATCCGCCAACGGCGGCTGACGATGGCACGCCGGCTATTGCGTGAGACGGTGTTGCCGGTGGGCGAGATCGCCGCGCGCGTGGGGTATGGCTCGCAGAGCGCATTCAGCGCGGCGGTGCTGCGGGCGTTCGGCTGCACGCCGCTGGCGTTGCGGCGCGAGTCTGGCGACAAGGAACGCTAGCTGGGCGACAGAAAGCGCCTGCAGTTTTTTTTACACTGCAGCCACTATTTCTGGCGCTTGTACCGGCCCTTCGCCGGCAAGCCGACTCCCACAGGATCACGCGCACCTCTGTGGGAGCCGGCTTGCCGGCGAAGGGCCGGTAAAGGAAACCTCACACTCTAGGGACCACCATGAACCACCGCACCGCCCTCGGCGCCCTGCATATCGGCGCGCTGTTCTTCGGCCTGACTGGCGTCTTCGGCAAACTGGCCGCCAGTGCCAGCCCCTCGATCATCGTCTTTGGCCGTGCCGCGTTCGCCGTGCTGGCCCTGGGCCTGTTCGCCGGCCTGGCGCGCCAGGCCTGGCAACCGCTGCGCGGCCAGGACCTGCGCCGCCTGTTGCTGGGGGGTGTGCTGCTGGCCGGACACTGGGTGAGCTTCTTCATCGCGGTCAAGGTCGGCGGCGTGGCCATCGCCACCCTCGGCTTCGCCAGCTTTCCGGCATTCACGGTGATTCTTGAAGGCTTGTTGTTCCGTGAACGCATTCGCCGCAACGAGGCTGTCCTGGTGCTGCTGGTCAGCATCGGCCTGGTACTGGTCACCCCCGCCTTCGACCTGGCCAGCGAGGCCACCGGCGGGCTGCTCTGGGCGCTGCTCTCGGGCCTGCTGTTCTCGCTGCTGTCGCTGACCAACCGCGCCGGCTCCGGGCGCCTGCCCGCCGTGCAGGCGGCGCTGTGGCAGAACCTGGTGGTAAGCCTGTGCCTGCTGCCGTTCGCCGCGCCGGGCCTGGCTGCGGTGGCGCCCATGGACTGGCTATGGATCGCCCTGCTCGGCATCTTCTGCACCGGCGTCGCCCACAGCCTGTTCGTCGCCAGCCTCGCGGTGATCAAGGCGCGTACCGCCGCGGTGGTGTTCGGCATGGAGCCGGTCTACGGCATCGCCGTGGCCTGGGTGGTGTTCGCCGAACAGCCGACCCTGCGCATGCTCGCCGGTGGTGCCTTGATCATCTTCGCCATCATCCTGTCCAGTCGCCTGGCCGCCGAGCAACCCACCCGGCAGACCGTGGCCGAAGGCGCCTGATCAGCGATCGTTGTGACCCAGGTCGCGCTGCGGATCGATCTGGTCACGCACCCGCTGCTTGAGCGCCTTGGCCTCGGGGAAGCCGCCGTCGGCCTTGCGCTCCCAGATCTGCACGCCGTCGCAGGTAATGCGGAACACCCCGCCGGTACCAGGTTCCAGGGCGACCTGACCGAGGTCGTCAGCGAAGGTGCTGAGCAACTCCTGCGCCAGCCAGGCGGCGCGCAGCAGCCATTGGCACTGGGTGCAATAAGTGATGACAATTTGTGGCTTGCTGTCTGCCATGTCGGGGAACTCCGTAGGAAGGGCCGCTTATACTAGCGGTCTTTACCCTCTGGTTTGAGACTCACGATGCGCCGCCTGCTGTTCTGCCTCCTGCTGATGCTCACTTCCATCACCTTGCATGCCGCCGAAACGGCGCGGCCGAAAATCGGCCTGGTGCTGTCGGGCGGCGCCGCCCGCGGCCTGGCCCATATCGGCGTACTCAAGGCCCTGGAAGAACAGGGCGTGCGCATCGACGCCATCGCCGGCACCAGCATGGGCGCGGTGGTCGGCGGTCTGTACGCCTCGGGCTACAGCATCGCCGAACTGGAAAAACTGGCCACCACCCTCGACTGGCAACAGGCATTGTCCGACGCCCCGCCGCGCAAGGACGTGCCGTTCCGACGCAAGCAGGACGACCGCGACTTCCTGGTCAAGCAGAAGCTGAGCTTTCGCGACGACGGCAGCCTAGGCCTGCCACTGGGCGTGATCCAGGGCCAGAACCTCGCCCTGCTGCTGGAAAGCAAGCTGGCCCATGCCGCCGACGTGCGCGACTTCGACAAGCTGCCGATCCCGTTCCGCGCCGTGGCCACCGACATCACCAGTGGCGAGAAGGTGATCTTCCGTCGTGGCCACCTGCCCCAGGTGATCCGCGCCAGCATGTCGATCCCGGCAGTGTTCGCCCCGGTGGAACTGGACGGTCGGCTGCTGGTGGACGGCGGCATGACCGACAACATCCCGGTGGACGTGGTGCGCGAGATGGGTGTGGACCTGGCCATCGTCGTCGACATCGGCACCCCGCTGCGCAACCGCAAGCAGCTGGCCACGGTGGTCGACGTGCTCAACCAGTCGATCACCCTGATGACCCGGCGCAACTCCGAGGAACAGCTGGCCAGCCTGCGCCGCGAGGACATCCTCGTCCAGCCGCCGCTGTCCGCGTTCGGCGTCACCGACTTCGGCCGCGCCCAGGACATGATCGATGCCGGCTACCGCGCCACCCGCGCCCTCGATCCGCGCCTGGCGGCGCTGCGCCGGCCCGAGGGTGACAGCAACCTGGCGGTGGCGCGTTCGCCGAAGCAGCGCACGCCGATCATCACTGCCATCAAGGTGGAGAACGACTCCAAGGTCAGCGACGACGTGATCCGCTACTACATCCGCCAACCCATCGGCGAGCCGCTGGACCTCGGCCGCCTGCAGACCGACATGGGCACCCTCTACGGGCTGGACTACTTCGACCAGGTGCAATACCGCGTCGCGCACAAGGGCGATGAACACACCCTGGTGATCAACGCCCGCGGCCGGCGTGGCGGTACCGATTACCTGCGCCTGGGCCTGAACCTGTCGGATGACCTGCGCGGCGACAGCGCCTTCAACCTTGGCGCCAGCTACCGGGTCAACGGCATCAACCGGCTCGGCGGCGAATGGCTGACCCGGGCCCAGATCGGCGACGAACAGGAGCTGTACAGCGAGTTCTACCAGCCGCTGGACGTGGGCTCGCGCTACTTCATCGCCCCCTACCTGGCCCTGGGTTCGCAGAATGTCGAGGCCACCCTGGACAACGACCCGGTGGCCGAATACCGCCTCGAACGCTACGGCTTCGGGCTCAATGTCGGGCGGCAGATCGGCACCTACGGCGAGGTGCGCCTGGGCGTGGGCAAGGCCTGGGGCAACGCCGAGGTGCGCATCGGCGACCAGGACCTGCCCAAGGTCAGCTTCAATGAGGGCTTCTACGAGCTCAAGTACTCCTTCGACACCTTCGACAACGTCTACTTCCCGCACAGCGGCGAAGACATCGGCCTGACCGTGCGCAAGTACGACAAGTCGCTGGATTCGGACCAGAACTACCGGCAGTGGCTGTTCAACCTGGACAAGGCCATCAGCAGCGGGCCGAACACCCTGGTGCTGGGCGGGCGCTACGGGCGCACCCTGGACGATGCCGAAGTGGTCACCTCAAGCTTCGTCTTCGGCGGCGCACGGCAGCTATCGGGGTTCCGCCAGGACTCGATCTCCGGGCAGAACATGAGCCTGCTGCGCATGGTCTACTACCGCCGCCTGACGCCACGCGCCTACCTGCCGCTGGACTTCCCGCTGTACCTGGGCGGGTCGCTGGAGCGCGGGCGGGCGTGGAACAACGACAACGAGTTCGACAGCGGCTACATCAATGCGGCGAGCATCTTCCTGGGGCTGGAAACGCCGCTGGGGCCGTTGAACTTGAGCTATGGCGCCAACGATGCGCATGAGAAGGCGGTGTACCTGAACCTGGGGCATACCTTCTAGAAATGATCGCGGGGCAAGCCCGCTCCCACAAGTCATGCAGCCTATTGAGGGAGCAAACTCGTGGGAGCGGGCTTGCCCCGCGATCCAGGTAAAGCTCAGGACTTCTCGAGATTATCGAGAATCTTCGCATGCACGCGCATGCACACTTCCAGGTCGGCCTCATCGACCCCGGTGAACAACTCGAGCCGCAACGCATTGGCGATGGTCTCGATCTGGTCGATCAGCGGCTTGGCCGGCGGGCACAGCAGGATCTTCTTGGCCCGACGGTCTTCCATCACGGCCTGGCGGCGCACCAGCCCCTGGCTTTCCAGGCTGTCGAGCAGGCGCGCCAGGGTCGGGCCTTCCACCCCCACGCTCTGGGCCAGCTCACGCTGGGTCGGCGCCTCGTCGAACCGGGCCAGGTGCAGCAGCACCAGCCAGCGGGCTTGCGACAGATTGAGCCCGGCCAGGCGGCGGTCCAGCTCGGCGCGCCAGCCTCGGGACATCTGGGCCAGCTGCATGCCGAAGCGGTGTTGGTTGTCGGTCAGGGGCATAAGTAACTCAATGAATAGAACTAATTATTAGCCAGCTAACCATGGCCCGACCGATCAGGCAAGGTTCGACGCCACGGAAATGACTGATAATCATGTAAGGGTATGACAAAGGTCAGCAAATGGCACAAATGCCGGCAATCACACGCCGAACTCCACCGCCAGCGCCGCCCGCACACAGTGCAGCACACCTTCCGGCACCCGCTGGCCGAACAGCGGCGCCACAGCGGACACCGGAGGCAGCTCGCCCTCGCCGTCGAGGAAGGCATCCTGTACTTCCATCATCAGCTCTTCGGGCAGGTCCAGCGCCTGCTCCAGGCTCAGTTCCTGGCGGCCGATGGCCTCGGCCAGCAAGCTGTAGACGTTCTTCTCGGTGCAGTTGAGTTGCCCGGCGATCTGCGCCGGCGTCATGCCGGCGCGGGCCAGGCTGACCAGTTCGTGGCGCAGGTCGAGCACCACCTTCGGCGCTTCCTCGGTGCCACCGGCGCCATTGAGCACCTCGAGGAAGGCCTGGCCGTAGCGTTCCAGCTTGCGCGCGCCGACGCCACTGACCTGGGCCATGTCGCTGAGGCTGGTGGGCATGCTGCGCAGCATCTCCAGCAAAGTGGAGTCGGGGAAGATGACATAAGGCGGCACGCTGTGCTCTTCGGCCAGCTTGCGCCGCAAAGTGCGCAACGCCTCCCACAGCTCCCGCTCCTCGGCACGCACCAGCTGGCTGGCCGGGCTGCCGCCACTGCCGCCGGACGCCTTGGCCACGGTCTGCGGCTTGAGGTCGCGGCGCAGTTGCAGGTTCACCTCACCGCGCAGCAGCGGCCGGCAGCTGTCGGACAAACGCAGGCCGCCGTAACCTTCCAGGTCGATGTCCACCAGCCCGCGCGCCACCAACTGGCGGAACAGCGAGCGCCACTCGGCCTCGGCCAGCGTCTTGCCGACGCCGAACACCGACAGCTTCTCGTGGCCGAAATTGCGCACCTTCTCGGTGTCCTTGCCCAACAGCACATCGACCAGATGGCCGACACCATAGCGCTGGCCAGTGCGGAACACCGCCGACAAGGCCTGGCGCGCGGGCTCGGTGGCGTCCCAGGTCTGCACGTTGTCGACACAGTTGTCGCAGTGTCCGCAGGGCTGCTCGAGCACCTCGTCGAAATAGGCCAGTAACGACTGGCGGCGGCAACGGGTTTCCTCGCAGAGGGCCAGCATGGCGTCGAGCTTGTGCTGCTCGATGCGCTTGTGGCGCTCGTCGCCCTCGGAGTTCTGCAGCATCTGCTTGAGCATCACCATGTCCTGCAGGCCGTAGGCCATCCAGGCGTCCGACGGCAGGCCGTCACGGCCGGCACGGCCGGTCTCCTGGTAATAGGCCTCGAGCGACTTGGGCAGGTCGAGGTGGGCAACGAAGCGCACGTTGGGCTTGTCGATGCCCATGCCGAAGGCAATTGTGGCGACCATGATCAGCCCTTCCTCGTTGAGGAAGCGGTGCTGGTTGGCGGCGCGGGTCTCCGCAGCCAGGCCGGCGTGGTACGGCAGCGCCGGGAAGCCCTGGTCGCAAAGGAAGGCCGCGGTCTCGTCGACCTTCTTGCGCGACAGGCAATAGACGATGCCGGCGTTGCCGCGCCGCTCGCCAAGGAACGCCATCAACTGCTTGCGCGGCGCCTCCTTGGGCACGATACGGTAGAAGATGTTCGGCCGGTCGAAGCTCGACAGGAAACGCTCGGCGCCCTGCAGGTGCAGGCGCTGGACGATCTCCTCGCGGGTGCGCATGTCGGCGGTGGCGGTCAGGGCGATGCGTGGCACGTGGGGGAACAGCTCGGCGAGCTGGCCCAGCTGCAGGTACTCGGGGCGGAAGTCGTGGCCCCATTGCGAGACGCAGTGGGCCTCGTCGATGGCGAACAGGGAAATGTCCAGGCCGCGCAGGAAGTCCAGCATGCGCGGCTGCACCAGGCGCTCGGGGGCCAGGTACAGCATCTTCACCTCGCCGCGGCGCAGGCGCCCGGCCAGGTCGCGCTGCTGCTCGGCGCTGAGCGTGGAGTTCAGCGCAGCGGCGGCCACGCCCAATTCGTCGAGGGTGGCGACCTGGTCGTCCATCAGCGCGATCAGCGGCGACACCACCACCGTCAAGCCGGGGCGCAGCAAGCCGGGCACCTGGAAGCACAGGGACTTGCCGCCACCGGTGGGCATCAGTACCAGCGCGTCGCCACCGCCCGCCACACATTCGATGATCGCTGCCTGGCGCCCGCGGAAACTGTCGTAACCGAAGACATCCTTGAGGACGCGCTGAGCCTGTTCGAGCATTTGCCACTCCAAAATCGCCGTACCATCCTGGACTCAGGCTGGACGATAAATCCGCCGCGCACACACCGAATGCGTAAGCGGTTTTTGCCGGATGGCCGCAAAACGCCACCTGGCACGAAAAACCGCGGAGTATACCCGACTGCCGCGTACCCCGGCATGCCCCGGTGACAGACGTTCGCTTTGCCCCGCGAGCGCCGCAAGGTGCTAGAATTCAGCATCGTTTATTCCCCAAGGTAGCCCTGTAATGTCCTTCGCCGAGCAACTGACCCGCCTGCAAGCCTTCCTCGACGCCGATGAGCTGCACGAAGAAGCGCTGGACTACGTCGCCGCCCACGGCTACCTGACCGCGCTGTCGATCTGCTCCGAGGAAGTTCCAGAACGCGAATGGATCGACGCGCTGTTCGCCGAAGAACCCCATTACGCCAGCGATGCCCAGCGCACCGAGATCGAGGCCACCCTGGTCGCGCTCAAGGGCCACATCGCCCGCCAGTTGGCCAGCGACGAGGAATTCGACCTGCCTTGTGAACTAGACCTGACCGAAGAACCGGACGATTCCGACCTGCGCGGCTGGTGCATCGGCTTCATGGAAGGCGTGTTCCTGCGTGAAGAGGCCTGGTTCGAGAACGCCGAGGAAGAAGTCAGCGAAATGCTCCTGCCGATCATGGTCGGCTCGGGCCTGTTCGACGAACAACCCGAGTTCGCCGACATTGCCGGCAACGCCAACCTGCAGGACGACATGATCGTGCAGATCCCCGAGGCACTGAGCGCACTGTTCCTGCTGCTGCACGCCCCCGAAGAGAAGCCCGCCCTGCTCAAGCCACGCCACCACTGATCGAGGTGGTGCGCTACCTGCTGCTGGCCGCCGGCTGGCTCAGCGTCGCGCTGGGGGTGGCGGGGATCTTCCTGCCGGTATTGCCCACCACCCCGTTCCTGCTGCTGGCGGCGGCCTGCTTCGCCCGCAGCTCGCCACGTTTTCACCACTGGTTGGTGAACCACCCGAAACTCGGGCCGTGGATCCGCGACTACCTCAGCGGTGAGGGGATTCCGCTCAAGGGCAAGGTCTATGCAATCGGGTTGATGTGGGCCAGCATCGGGCTGTCCTGCTACCTGGTGCCATTGTTCTGGGCGCGGGCGTTCATGCTGACCAGCGCGGTGCTGGTCAGCGCCTGGATCCTCAAGCAGAAGACCTTGCACCGGCCACAGTGACGCCATCGCGGGGCGGGCTTGCCCCGCGATGGGCTGCTGGCTTACACCGTATCCACCTTCAACGAATGGTCATTGAGCATGCCGTTGATGATGGTCGCGGTGTCATGCCCGGCCGCGATCAGCCCGCCCGCCCCGGCCGACACCCCGTAATGCTGCGCCAGGTCCACTCCGGCCAGGTCGATGGTCTGGGTCGGCGCCGCGCCAGCGACGCTGCTGACCTCGATGGTCGACACCACATTGACGCCGCTGCCGCTGACCTTGAAGTGCAGGTAGTCGTCCAGCGAGGCGCTGGTGGCGTTCTCGCCCTGTAGCAGTTGCGACAGATCCAGGCGATCGCTGCCGGGGGTGAAGTCGGTCACGGTGTCATGCCCGGTATCGCCCTTCTGCCAGACAAAGCTGTCGTTGCCACTGCCACCGGTCAGGGTGTCGTTGCCCGGCCCGCCAATCAGGATGTCGTTGCCGGCACCGCCCTTGAGCACATCGTTGCCCGCGCCGCCGTTGAGCAGGTTGTCACCGTCATTGCCGGTCAAGGTGTCGTTGTAGTCCGAGCCGATCAGGTTCTCGATACCGCTGAGGGTGTCCAGCCCGGCGCCGACGGTGTTCTGCTGCCCGACATGGCCAAGGTCCACGATCACGCCAGCGGTGGCCTTGGCGTAGCTGGCAGTGTCATTGCCGGCTCCGCCGTCGAGCAGGTCGTTGCCAGGACCACCGATCAGCAGGTCGTCGCCATCACCACCGTGCAGGCTGTTGTTGCCCGCCCCCGCCACCAGCACATCGTTACCGGCACCACCGTTGAGGGTGGTATCGCCGGCCCCGGCCAGCAGTACATCGTCACCGCCGGTGCCGGTAAGGGTGTTGCCGGCCTGGTAAGTGATATCCACCGCTCCGGTGCCGTAGCCGCCATGGTTGTCGCTGACGGTGTAGCTGCCGTGATAGTCCTCGTTGCTGGCATTGCTGTAGTCCACCACCAGGCTCAGCTTGTAGTTCTCGGCTGCCTTGCTGTTGCCGGCGGCGTTCTCGGTATTGATCACATGGATGCTATACACCCCGTCATGGGTGGCCGTGAAGCTGCCGCCATCGGCGATGGTCTGGTAGCTGCCACTGGCATCCTTCCATTCCATCAGCAGGTTGCCCGCAGGCCGGTCATGGTCGAGGGTCAGGGTTTCGCCCTTGCGCAGGGTCACCGTCAGGGTGTCCTCGTCATTGGCATTGGCGGTGCTGATCGAGCCCAGGTAACCAGCCACCACCAGGGCAGCGGTCATGCTGCCGTTGAGGCTGGTGAACTCGCTGCGGGCCAGGTCGCGCAACTGGTTCTCGGCCTTGTTGGCGGAGGCATCGAACTTGATGGTCTGCGCCTGGGTGCCCGCCGTGAAGCCTGCGCCCTTGTCGGCGAAGTTGGTATTGAAGGTGGTCGGCGCGGCACTCAGGGTGTCGTGGTCCGGGTCGCGGTCATTGGCCAGCAGCGCCTCTGCCGGCACCGTCAGGGTGGCGCCCTTGATATTGGTGATGATGTGGTCGGCACCCGCGACCGGCGCGCCATTGCTGTTGATGTTGACCGTCAGGCTGGCACTGCGGGTATCGCCGTCGTTGTCGCTGGCGGTGAAGCCGAACTTCTCCACCTGGCCGCTGCCGTTGTCCTTCGGTGGCGTGTAGGTGAACTCGCCGTTGTCCATGTTCACCACCAGGGTGCCGCCCAGCCCGGTCTTGATGCTCAGGTTGTTGCTCACGGTGTCGAAGGTGGCTTTGTCCGCGCCGCCACTGGCCGCGTAACCGCCCTGCCCGGCATTGGCCTTCGGATCGTAGGTGTAGGTGGTGCCATCGACCAGCAGCGCCTTGATGAAGCCGCCATCAGCCCCGAAATCGCCGCCGCTCATGAGGCTGCCGGTAATCGGCGCGCCCTGCACCGTGCCGGAGAGCACCGCACTCAGCTGGCTGAGGTCGGTGACCACCACCGAGTTGGTGTCAGTATGGCTGCTGCCGTCGTAGGCCAGCGGATTGAGGTTGCCCTCGTTGACCCCGCTGCCCATGCCGATGGCGTAGGACTTGATGCCGTTGCTGTCGAGGAAGGATTCCCAGGCGGCTTCCCGTGGCGCGGTCATGGCATGACCATTGGTGGGCTCACCGTCGGAGAAGAAGTAGCTGATGTTCTGCGCGCCTACCAGCTTGCCGGTGGTGGCGAAGGCTTCCTGGGCCTTGGTCGCCGCCGAATCGTAGTAGGTCGAGCCACCTGGGCTGAGCCCGGCGATCAGGTTCTTGGCCTCGCCGATCGTGACCCACACCGGGGTCTGCACCTGCGCACCGGTGCCGAAGGTGACGATCTGCACCTTGATGTCG
Organism: Pseudomonas sp. CCOS 191; assembly: GCF_001007005.1. Taxonomy (NCBI): domain Bacteria; kingdom Pseudomonadati; phylum Pseudomonadota; class Gammaproteobacteria; order Pseudomonadales; family Pseudomonadaceae; genus Pseudomonas; species Pseudomonas sp. CCOS 191. Next base: position 1,554,964 of record NZ_LN847264.1, on the reverse strand, counting down.
CCCATCTCGTCGTACTTGTCGAGCAAGGCATTGATCGCCTGCTTGGCCAGTTCCAGGCGGGTCAGCCCCGGCACGCCGGAGCTTGCCGCCATGCTGCTGGACACATCCACCACCAGCAGGATGTTGGAGTCCACCTGGCCGGGCGTGATGCTGCGTACCGCGCACTGCACCGTCGGCATATCGTCGACGATGTTGATGGCAATGGTGCTGGTGACGCTGTTGCCCAAGGCGTCGGTAGCCTTGTAGGTGAAGTACTCGTTGACGGTGTTGGCGCCGTCGTTGGCACCACCCGGGGTCTTCGGCGCCGAGGTCAGGGTGTAGGTGTAGGAACCGTCGGCATTGAGTTGGATCTGCCCGTACTGGCCCACGGCATTGCCAACCAGGCTGTAGGTCAGCGCGCCGACGCCGCCCTGGACCGAACCGACCAGGCTGCCGGAGGCCGTCTCGCCAGTGGAGCCCGGATCGCTGCCGGTGACGGTGCCAGCGGCCAGGTCATTGCCGTCCTTGTGCAGGTCCAAGGCTTTTTCATACACGGTGACGTCGTTGTCCTCGCACGCCACCAGCTTGCTGTCCTGCACATTGATGCGAATGGTCGTGGTGCTCTCGTCGCCGTCGGCGTCACGGATGGTGTAGACGAAGCTGTCGGTCGCGCCGGCGGCCGGCACGCTGTCGGGGTTGGCGTGGTAGGTGGCGTTGCCCTGGCTGTCCAGGGTCAGGTAGCCGTACTGGCCGACGATGGTGTCGCCGACATGGCCGATGGCCGAGGTAGAGGTGTCGGAGCCGGCGCGCACACCGACCACGTACTGCCCGTCGGCACGCACATCGGCGCCGACCACGTCGTTGTCCAGCACGTTGCCGCTGACACTGGCCCCCTCCTTGACCGAAGCCACGTCGCAATGGGCCTTGGGCACGTCGTCGACGATGCTGACCACGATGGTGCTGGTGGTGGTGTTGCCGAGCGAATCCTTGACCTGGTAGGTGAAGCTCTCGGTGACCACGTTCGGGCCATCGTTGACGTGGTTGGGCGAGTTCGGCGCCGAGGTCAGGGTGTAGGTATAGCTGCCATCGCTGTTCAACTGGATCTGGCCATACTGGCCGGTGGCATTGCCGACCAGGGTGAAGGTCAAGGCACCGATACCGCCGCTGACCGAGCCTGCCAGCGAACCGCTGGTGGTTTCCGTGGTGGCGTGCGGGTCGCTGCCGGTGACATTGCCCGCAGCCAGGTCGTTGCCGTCCTTGGTCAGGTCCAGGGCTTTCTCGTAGACCTTGGCCGTCTCGTCCGGGCAGGCCACCAGCGAAATGTCGTGCACATCGATGGTGAGGGTGGTGGTGCTTTCATCGCCATCGGCATCGCGGATGGTGTAGACGAACACGTCCGTGGCACCGGCTGGCGCCACCGCATTGGGGTTGGCGTGGTAGGTGGCATTGCCCTGGGCGTCGAGCGTCAGGTAGCCATATTGCCCCGCCACGTTGCTGCCCAGCTGGCCGATGGCCGAGGTCGAGGTATCGCTGCCGGCGCGCACGCCGACCACATACTGCCCATCGGCACGCACATCGGCACCAACCACGTCGTTGACCAGCACATTGCCGCTGACCGTGCCGCCTTCGTAGACATTGGCGAAATCGCTATGGGCCTTGGGCACGTCGTCGACGATGCTGATCACGATGGTGCTGGTGGTGGTGTTGCCGAGTGAGTCCTTCACTTGGTAGGTGAAGCTCTCGGTAACCACGTTCGGGCCATCGTTGACGTGGTTGGGCGAGTTCGGCGCCGAGGTCAGGGTGTAGGTGTAGGAACCATCCGCGTTCAGCTGGATCTGGCCATACTGGCCGGTGGCATTGCCGACCAGGGTGAAGGTCAAGGCACCGATACCGCCGCTGACAGAACCTGCCAGCGACCCACTGGTGGTTTCCGCACTGGATTGCGGATCGCTGCCGGTGACATTGCCCGCTGCCAGGTCGTTGCCGTCCTTGGTCAGGTCCAGCGCCTTCTCGTAGACCTTGGCCGTGTCATCCGGGCAGGCAACCAGGGAGTTGTCGTGCACGTTGATGGTGATGGTGGTGGTGCTTTCGTCGCCATCGGCATCGCGGATGGTGTAGACGAACACGTCCGTGGCACCGGCCGGTGCCACCGAATCGGGATTGGCGTGATAGGTGGCATTGCCCTGGGCATCGAGCGTCAGGTAGCCATATTGCCCCACCACGTTGCTGCCCAGCTGGCCTATGGCCGAGGTCGAGGTGTCGCTGCCGGCTCGCACGCCGACCACATACTGCCCGTCGGCCCGCACATCGGCGCCGGTCACATCGTTGACCAGCACATTGCCGCTGACCGTGCCGCCTTCGTAGACATTGGCAAAGTCGCTGTGAGCCTTGGGCACGTCGTCGACGATGCTGATCACTATGGTGCTGGTGGTGGTGTTGCCGAGCGAATCCTTGACCTGATAGGTAAAGGATTCCGTCAGCACATTCGGGCCGTCGTTGACGTGATTCGGCGAGTTCGGCGCAGAGGTCAAGGTGTAGGTGTAGGTGCCGTCCGAATTCAGTTGGATCTGGCCATACTGGCCGGTGGCGTTACCGACCAAGGTGAAGGTCAGCCCGCCCACGCCACCGCTGACGGAACTGGCCAACGAACCGCTGGCCGTCTCGCCGGTGGAGCCCGGTTCACTTCCGGTAACATTGCCGCCTGCCAGGTCGTTGCCATCCTTGTTCAGGTCAAGTGCTTTCTCGTAGACCGTGACCTCGCTGTCAGGGCCGGCGATCAGCGAGCAATCGCGCACGTCGATGGTAATGGTGGTGGTGCTTTCGTCGCCGTCACTGTCACGCACGGTATAGACGAAGACATCCGTGGCACCCGCCGGCGCCACGGCATTGGGGTTGGCGTGATAGGTGGCGTTGCCTTGGGCATCGAGGGTCAGGTAACCGTACTGGCCCTGGACCGGATCGCCCAATTGGCCACTGGCCGATGTCGAGGTGTCGGAGCCGGCTCGCACACCCACCACGTAACGACCATCGGCCCGTACGTCCGCGCCGGACGTATCGTTGTCCAGCACGTTGCCGCTGACCGTGCCCCCTTCGACGACACTGGCCGCATCCGGATTGGCCTTGGGCAGGTCGTCGATGATGTTCACGTCCAGCGAACCAGTGGCCGTGCTGCCATCGGTGTCCGTGGCGGTGACGGTGAAATGCTCGGACAGGCTGTTGGCGCCGTCGCCGTTGGCGTGGCTCTCGTTGTCCAGCAAGGTGTAGCTGTAGCTGATCACACCCGTGGCCGGGTTGTAACCGGTGATCGTCAGGGTGTTGCCCAGCGCCGTGGTGATCGACTGCGGGAAACTTGCCGCCACGCCGCCACTGACCACGTTGATGCCGCCGACGCTCAAGGTCTGCAGGCCATCGGGCGCCGCCACCGTGAAGGTGCCGCTCTGCGTCAGCGCACCGGGATTAGGTGCACTGCCGTCGGCCAGGTTCTTCTCGTAGACGGTCAGCTCGCCGCCATTGACGTCCAGGCCGCCAAGGGTCACCGGGTCATCGAGGTTGCTGACGTTGAGGGTCAGGGTCGCGGTGCTGGTGTCGCCGTCGGCGTCTTTCAGGGTGTAGGTGAAGTTCTCCACCCCACTGCCGCCACCGTGCAGGTTCTTGAAGTCCGGATCGTTGGTATTGAGGGTGTAGGTGTAGGAACCATCCGCCGCCAGCACCAGGGTGCCGTAGGTGCCGACGAAGGTACCGGCCACCACCGGGCCGCTGGGGATGCGGTCCGCGCCCTGGATATCGTTGGTCAGCACATTGCCGCTGAGCTCCAGATGCTGTTCGGTGGCGGTGCTGGCATTGCTGTCATTCACAGCCCTGGGCACATCGTCACGAACGATAACGTCCAGCGTGCCGCTGGCCACATCGCCATCAGTGTCGCTGACCAGCACCGAGAACTGCTCGCCCAGCGTATTGGTCCCGGCACCGTCCGGATGATGTTCCGCGCCGGTCAGGGTGTAGCTGTAGCTCACTACGCCCGTGGCCGGGTTGTAGCCCGTGATGGTCAGCACATTGCCGAGCCCGGTGACGATGGACTGGCCGACGCCGGTCACCACGCCCGCGGTGACCACATTGATGCCACCGACACTGAGGTTGAACACGCCATCGGCGGCAACCACCGTGAAGCTGCCCGACTGGGTCAAGGCCGCAGGATTGCTGGCCGAGCCCTGGGGCAGGTTCGCCTCGTCCAGGATCAACTCGGCAGGGCTGACATCCAGGCCGGTGAGGCTGACCGGATTGTCGGCGAGTGGCGCGCCGGCCGGCAGGGGCGCCGCGTCATTGCCATCGAGGCCACCAAGCTCGAGGTTGGCCAGCAAAGGGAAGCCGTTGAAGCCCGCCGTAGGGAAACCGATGGTGGGATCCACCCGACCGGCCACCTCGGTCAGTATCACGAAACTGTGGCCGCCACCGAGCGCACCCGATACGCCACCTGGGTTGCCGCCCGCCGCGGTCGCTTCGGCTTCCTGCGTGGGGTCGGCGCCTGCGGCAATGGCTTTTTGCAGTTGCTCGACGTCACTGAGCTGGGCGTTGCTGGGCTGCGCGTCCGGCGCCTGTACATGAGGAGCGCGATCGGCCAGCAGGTCGGGGGTCATCTCCAGGCTGCTGCCACGGCCCAGGGTCAGCTCGGCACCGTTTTGCAAGCGCACCGCCACCGCACCCTCGCTCCCGGTCTCCAGTTGCTCGCCGGCAAACAGACGATCCCCTTCCACCAACAGACGGCGATGACCGTCATCGCCCACCGCGAATACCTGGCCGACTACCTTGCCGACCACACCGACTAATTTAGCCATGAGCGTACGCCTCCCCTGCCGATGGGCTTTTCGCAGATCAAGGCGTGCCGGGTAATGTGCGCAAGGTTCCGAGTGCCATGGTTGTTGGAACCGTTGCTGTCACGTTCGTGAGAAACCACGCTCCTTGTGACGACTGCCGCGATAGTGGACAGGGCGAATGGCCATTATTGAGTGCCATTTTTTTGTCGCCAAATTCCGCTTTCGCCTTCCTCCCCTGTCTCCTTAGCTGCAAAAAATCTGGAACTTTCACCAAGGCCCGAAAATCGCCTGTCCCAGCCAATTCCCGTAACCACCTGAATGAAACAATGTCCCGGATTCCTTAGACCGCATAAGTTTTTTTTCGCATATATCTTATGAAAAAATCTTCTTAGCTCGCCCGGTAAATGTTCTTAGCTCTGTTGTTACAAACCTGAAACGGTTTGATTCTAATATTTCGTCATTTTTTTGGCGAATCGCAGGACATTATTCAAGACCAGGGAGATGTACCCCATGCGCGCTTTAACCCCCATCACCAGTGCGATTTTGTTGGCCATGGCGTGTGCCAACAGTCAGGCGATGTCGATTACCGAGGCTGTCCAGAACGCCGTGGACCAGCATCCCGAGATCAGTGCCAGCCGCAACAGCAGGCTGTCGGCCGACGAGGATGTGAAGTTCGCCCGCGGGGGGTACTACCCAACCGTCGATCTGGTCGCAGGCTACGGCCGGCAACGTTCGGACAACACCAATACCCGCGGCTTCAACCCGGACGGCACGCGTAACCACAACAAGGAAACGCTCAACTACACCCAATCCGAGCTGCGTCTGCGGCAGATGCTGTTCGACGGCTTCAATACCTCCAACGAGGTCGCCCGCACCGAAGCGGTGGCCACCTCGCGCGCCTACTACACCCAGGCCACCGCCGAGAGCATCGCCCTGCGCGCCATCGAGGTCTACCTCGAGGTACTCAAGCGCCGTGAACTGGTAACCCTGGCCAAGAACAACCTGCAGGCCCACCTGCGGGTCAACGACCAGATCGGCCTGCGCAGCGAACGCGGCGTGGGCAGCACCGCCGACCTCGACCAGTCCCGCGCCCGTCGCGCCCTGGCCGAAAACAACCTGGACACCGCCGAGGTCGACCTGGCCGACGCCGAGGCCAACTTCTACAGCGTAGTCGGGCGCCTGCCCGATGAGCTGGAAACTCCCGTCACGATCAAGGGCGAAGTGCCGGGCGACCTGCTCAATGCCCGCCAGGGCATGCTGGAGAACAACCCCTACCTCAAGTCGGCGCAGGCTGACGTGCGCTCCGCCGAGCAGCAGTACGAAGTGGCCAAGTCGCCCTTCTACCCGCGCCTGGATGCAGTGCTGGCCACCGGTGCCAACAACAACATCGGCGGCCAGAAAGGGCATGACAACAATGACTGGCAGGCCGGCGTCGAGCTCAGCTACAACCTGTTCCGCGGCGGCAGCGACAAGGCCCGCCTGCAGTCGGACGCGCACAAGATCAACCAGGCGATGGACATCCGCAACAATGCCCTGCGCGAGCTGAACGAAAACCTCAGCCTGGCCTGGAACGCGATGAACAACGCCCGCAAGCAGACCCCGAGCGCCCGCGAGTACGCCGAGACCACCCAGCGCGTGCGTGCCGCCTACCAGGACCAGTTCGGCCTGGGCCAGCGCACCCTGCTCGACGTGCTCGACAGCGAGAACGAGCTGTACAACGCCAACCGTCGCTACACCGAGGTGCGCTATACCGAAGAGTTCTCCATGTACCGGGTCCTGGCGACCATGGGCGAGCTGCTGAGCAAGCAGCGTATCTCGCTGCCGCCGGAAGCCATCGCCAAGACCGAAGTGCGCAACGAGGCGAAGTTGCCTGACATGCGTTAGGTTCTGACGAGACAAGGGACTTTTCGCCAGCGCCCATTTCCCGTCCACCGCGGCAGGAGTAGGCCATCGTGACCAGTATGCAAAGCGCGCAACCGCGCCTGGATGTTGATGATCCGTTGCTCGATGGCCTGCTGATCCTGTGCAAGCTGCATGGCTGCACGGCCAGCCGTGCCAGCCTGTGCAGTGGCCTGCCACTGGCCGAGCAACGCCTGGCCCTGGGCCTGCTGCCCCGCGCCGCCGCGCGTGCCGGGTTGCAGGCTCGCGTGCTGCGGCGTGACCTGGACGCCATTTCCCCACTCAACCTGCCGGTGCTGCTGATCCTCGATGACGGCCGCAGCGCCGTGCTGCAACGCTGGGGCGAAAACGGCCGGGCATTGCTGCTGCCCTGCGAGGCCGAAGGCGGTGAGCAGTGGGTCGAGCGCGAGGCCTTGGCCGAGGTCTACAGCGGCCAGGCCCTGTTCGCCCGCCCCCGGCATACCCTGGAGGACGTGCGTGCGCCGCTGATCCCGCGGGTCAACGCCTGGTTCCGCGACACCCTGCGCCACTCCCGCTGGCTGTACAGCGATGCCCTGCTGGCCAGCCTGCTGATCAACCTGCTGGGCCTGATGGTGCCGCTGTTCGTCATGCAGACCTACGACCGCGTGGTCCCCAACCAGGCGCTGTCCACCCTGTGGGTGCTGGTCGCCGGCTTGTTCATCGGCACCGCCTTCGAACTGGTGCTGCGCATGGTTCGCGCCCACCTGCTGGACCAGGCCGGCAAGAAGACCGACCTGATCCTCTCCGCCACCTTGTTCGAACGCATCACCGGCATGAGCATGAAGGCGCGCCCGGCCACCATCGGTGGCTTCGCCCAGAGCATCCATGACTTCCAGGGGCTGCGCGAATTCCTCACCGCCGTCACCCTGACCAGCATCATTGACCTGCCGTTCGTGGCCCTGATGCTGCTGGTGATCGGCTTGCTCGGAGGCTGGCTGGTGGTGATCCCGCTGATCGCCTTCCCACTGGCGGTAGGCCTGGCGCTGTTCATCCAGGTGCGCCTGCGCGACACCGTGCAAAAAAGCCTGAGCCTCGGCGCGGTGCGCCAGGCGCTGCTGATCGAGACCCTCGGCGGCCTGGAAACCCTGAAGGCCTGCGGCGCCGAAAGCGAACGCCAGTACCAGTGGGAACACACCAACGGCGCCATCGCCCGCCTCGACGCCCATGCCCGCAACCTGTCGTCGCTGGCCAGCAACGGCACGCTGTTCATCCAGCAGTTCTGCGGCATGGCGACGATCGTCGCCGGGGTGTACAGCATCATCGCCGGCAACCTCAGTGTCGGCGCGCTGGTGGCCAGCTACATGCTTGGCAGCCGGGTGCTCGCCCCGCTCGGCCAGATCGCCGGGCTGATCACCCGCTACCAGCAGGCCCAGCTGACCATGCGCAGCACCGACGCCCTGATGAGCCTGCCCCAGGAGCGCGAGGCCGAGCACCAGGCGCTGGAGCACACCGCGCTGCAAGGTGGCATCACCATCAACCACGCCACCTTCCGCTATGCCGGGCAAACGGCGCCAGCCCTCAACGACGTGAGCGCCACCCTCAAGCCGGGCGAGCGCATCGGCATCATCGGCCGCAGCGGCTCGGGCAAGAGCACCCTTGCCCGGCTGTTGATGGGCTTCCATCACCCCGACGAAGGCCAGGTGCTGCTGGACAACCTCGATCTGCGCCAACTGGATATCAGCGACCTGCGCAGCCAGCTCGGCTACGTGGCGCACGACCTGCCGCTGCTGGCCGGCAGCCTGCGCGACAACCTCACCCTCGGCGCACGGCACGTCAGCGACGCGCGCATGCTCGAGGTGGCCGAGCTGACCGGTGTCAGCGAGCTGGCCCGCCAGCACCCGCAAGGCTTCGACCGCCCGGTGGGCGAGCGCGGCCAGCTGCTCTCCGGCGGCCAGCGCCAGGCCGTGCTGCTGGCTCGGGCCCTGCTGCTGGAGCCGCCGATCCTGATACTCGACGAACCCACCAGCCACATGGACAACAGCAGCGAGGAGCAACTGCGCCAGCGCCTGCTGAACTGGGTGCCCGGCAAGACCCTGCTGCTGGTCACCCACCGCACCTCGATGCTCAGCCTGGTGGACCGGCTGCTGGTACTGGACAACGGCAAGATCGTTGCCGACGGGCCGAAGGATGCGGTCATCGACGCGCTGCGCAAGGGCCGTATCGGCGCGGCGCTGTGAACCAACACTGTTGAATCCCTGTGGGAGCGGGCCCCGGCCTGCATCGGAGGTAGAACATGCCCATCAGCCACAGCGTGCGCAGCTACCTCCAGGGCGGCGACAGCCGCGCCGAACGCGACTATATGCCAGAGCTGGCCGGCGCCACCCTGCAGGAGTCGCCCAGCCTGTCGCGCCTGACCGTGTGGCTGGCGGCGATCCTGCTGCTGGTGGCGCTGGTCTGGGCCAACTTCGCGGTGCTCGACGAAGTCACCGTCGGCGAAGGCAAGGCCATCCCGTCGAGCAAGGTGCAGGTGGTGCAGAACCTCGAAGGCGGCATCGTCACCGAGATCTTCGTGCGCGAGGGGCAGATGGTCGACAAGGGCGCCACCCTCCTGCGCCTGGATGACACGCGCTTCAAGTCGAACAAGGGTGAAAGCGAGGCCGACCGCTATGCACTCAGCGCGCAGGTGGAACGCCTGTCGGCCGAATCCGAAGGCCGCCCCTTCGTGCTGTCGAGCGAAGTACGCGCCAAGGCGCCGCAGGTGGCCGAGGACGAGGCCGCGCTGTACGAATCGCGCCAGCGCCGCCTGACCAGCGAGAAGCAGACCCTCAATGAACAGCTGCGGCAGAAGACCCAGGAGCTGGCCGAGTTCCGTTCCAAGGTCGACCAGTACCGCTCGGCAGTGGGCCTGTTGCAGCAGGAACTGGACATGTCCTCGCCGCTGGTGAGCAAGGGCGCCATCTCCCCGGTGGAGATCCTGCGCCTCAAGCAGCGCAGCGTCGAGGCGCGCGGCCAACTGAACGCGACCAACCTGGCCATCCCTCGCGCCGAAGCGGCGATCGCCGAGATCCGCAGCAAGATCCAGGAATCGGACGCAAGCTTCCGCTCCGACGCCGCCAAGGAGCTCAACGACAAACGCACCGAACTGTCGAAGATCACCGCCACCAGCATCGCCATCGACGACCGGGTCAACCGCACCACCGTGGTGTCGCCGGTGCGCGGCATCGTCAAGCTGCTCAAGGTCAACACCATCGGCGGCGTGGTGCAGCCCGGCAGCGACCTGGTGGAGATCGTGCCGATCGAGGACAACCTGCTGATCGAGGCCAAGGTAAGGCCGCAGGACGTGGCGTTCCTGCATCCTGGACAGACCGCGATGGTCAAGTTCAGCGCCTACGACTACACCATCTATGGCGGGCTCAAGGCCAAGCTGGAGCTGATCGGCGCGGACACCGTCACCGACGACAAGGGCAATGCGTTCTACCTGATCCAGGTGCGCACCGACAAGAACCACTTGGGTGGCGACAACAAGCCGCTGCTGATCATCCCGGGGATGGTCGCCACGGTGGACATCATTACCGGGCAGAAGAGCGTGCTGGACTATCTGTTGAAGCCGGTGATGAAGGCCCGGACAGAGGCGTTGCGCGAGCGGTAACTTCCCGTCATAGCAGGAACTCCTGTAGGAGCGGCTTCAGCCGCGATGCCGGCGACGCGGTGCCTGGAACCCGCTTCGCGGGTGATCGCGGCTAAAGCCGCTCCTACAGAGGTCTGCCCAAAGCAATGCGTCATTAGCTCAGTCCTGCCCATGATTCCGTTGAAACGTCTCGGCGCCCATGGCTGCGATCTGCCCGTCGATCAAGGCCTCGAACGGGTGCAACAACGCATCGAAGCCAGCAGGCGCTTCCAGCACGTTCAGCGCCTGCACGATCGCCTCGAGGGTGGATACGGCGCCTGGCTCAGGTGCCTTGCGCAACCGGTAGCGCGAAGGCAGGACTTCGCCCAGCGTCACCCGTGGCAACGCTTCCAGCTGCGGGTTCAGGTAGAGCATCTTGCGTGCCTTGCGCCAGGTGCCGTCGGGTACGATCAGCAGCAATGGCAGATCATCGCCCTGCCCGTATGCCTGCAAGACCTCTGCCTCATCACCTGGGAACAACAGGACCGGGCGATAACCCGGTGTCGCCAGCAATATCTCCAGGTCATCGAACACCTCGCCGATCCGCAACTCTGCATTCACTAACCCAAGGGCCGCCAGGCGTGCCGTGTTCAGGGCGTGGGCGGTTTCACTGGGGTGTTGCAGCACGACCACGCGGGTACGGCTGTCCAGGTGCGGGATCAGTGGGCAGAGGCAGTGGGCAAGCGGGCGCTGGCAGCGCTCGCAGCGAGGTCTGGGCATGGGGGTCTCCGTTGGAGGAGGGATTTTGCCACAGGCTGGAAATTTGGGCCCGCTTTGCGGGCCTTTCGCCGGCAAGCCGGCTCCCACACCGACCGCGCAAACCTCAAGCCTTGCACTGTCCCTGTGGGAGCCGGCTTGCCGGCGATGAAGGCAACGGGCATCAGCGGTTGAACCGCTCCGCCAGGCTGTGCAGGTACTCCGCCATGCGCTCCAGGTCCTGGCTGATCTCGGCGCCCTGCTTGGCCTGCCCCGCGCTCTCGTCGCACAAATGGGCGATGCGCACGATCTGCTGGTTGATATCCTCGGCCACATGGCTCTGCTGCTCCGACGCCGTGGCCATCTGCTGGCTCATGCCGGTGATGCGGCTGATGGCCTGGGCGATCCCCGCCAACGCCTCCTGCACCGCCTCGACGCTGTGCACGCTGTCGCTGGAGATCTGCTGCCCGCGGCTGGCGCTGGCCACCGCACGGTCGGCACCGGAACGCAGGGTGGAGATGATGTGGTGGATCTCCTCGGTCGAGGCGCGGGTGCGCTGCGCCAGCGACCGCACCTCGTCCGCCACCACGGCGAAGCCCCTGCCCTGCTCGCCGGCCCGCGCCGCCTCGATGGCGGCATTGAGCGCCAGCAGGTTGGTCTGCTCGGCAATCGAGGTAATCACATCCACCACGCTGCCGATGGACTGGGTCTGCTCGGCCAGGGCATTGACTGCCTGGCCGATGTCGCTGACTGCTTCGTTCATGCTGCCCATGGCGCGCAGACTCTGCTGCGCCAGGTCGCTGCCCTGCTGGGCCAGCTGGTCGGCGTCGCTGGCGGCGTGGGCGGTGGTCTGCACGTTATGGGTCACCTGCTGGATGGTCGCCGCCATCTGCGCGATGGCGGTGGCCGACTGGTCGGTCTCGCTGCGCTGGCGGTCGAGCATCTGCGCCTGGGCATCGGACAGCCCGGCGGACTGCGCGGCCCGTGACTTGACCCCGACACCGGCATCCACCAAGCGGGTCAGCGCGGTCTGCAGGCGCGCCTCTTCGCTGATGATGGCCAGGTCGAGCTGGCCCTGCAGGCCGGGGTTGTCGCTGTAGGTCAGGGCCACCAGCGGGCTGGTAAAGGCCTTGGGGTGCTCTTCGAGAGTACGGCGGATCGACTGGTTCTGCCGGTGCTCGACCACGTACCAGGCCGCCAGCAGGCTGGCCATCAACACCCCCAGCGCCGCATAGGGGGGCAACCACAGGTAGGCGGCGGCCGACAGCAGGCCCGCGCCGATCAGCGGCCAGCCATGGCCGATCCCATGCCCAAGGCGCGCCGCCAGCGCTACCGGCGAGCGCCCCGCCCGCAGACGGGCGTACAACTTTTCCGCCCGGCGGATCTGCTCCCGGCTCGGCACCGAGCGCACCGATTCGTAGCCACTGATGCGGCCGTTCTCGTACACCGCCGTCACGTAGGCGCTGACCCAGTAGAAATCGCCGTTCTTGGCGCGGTTCTTGACCACGCCCATCCACGGCTTGCCTTGCTTGATGGTGTCCCACATATGCCCGAAGACCGCCGGCGGCATGTCGGGATGACGCACCAGGTTGTGTGGCTGGCCGACCAGTTCGTCGTAGGTGAAGCCGCTGATGGCCACGAATGCGTCGTTGCAATAGGTAATGCGACTGTTCAGGTCGGTGGTGGAGATCAGCCGCTGGTCTTGGGGAAAGGTTCTTTCGTGCTCGGTGACGGGCAAATTCATGCGCATCGTTGGCGATCCCTTGCTTATCCAGATGAGTGGGAAAATCATCAAAGCAAGTAGATATTTAGCAGAAGGCCAGCATGCCAGCGGTCAAGTTTTGTAGGAAATTCGCCCGCCCTGACGGAATGTTCACAACGCGACAGTCCTCACCCTACGTTGAGCTGGCTCTTGAGCAGGTCGCGGAAGGTCTGGATCAACGGTTCCCGGCTGCGGCCACGGCGAATGATCAGCGAAAACGGTGCCTGGTAGCCGAACGTGGCCGGCGACAGCACGCGCAGGTCGCCCTTGTCGACCCAGGCCTGGGCGTAGTGCTCGGGCAGGTAGCCGATGTAGGCGCCGGAGAGAATCAGGATCAGCTGCGCCTCCATGCTCTCCACGGTGGCCGCGCTGTGCTTGAAACCATGCCTGGCCAGCTCGGCCTGGCTCCAGTAGCCCCGTCCGACCATGCGCTGCTGGGTGATCACCGGTTCAGGAATGCGCCGCTCGCCGAACAGCGCGTGACGACTGCTGCAATACAGCCAGTGCTGCTCGCGGTACAGCGGCTGGTAGACCAGCCCGCTCATGCGCGAGGAGAACGCGCCGATGGCCAGGTCCAGGCGGTTGTCCTGCACCCCCAGTTGCAGTTCGTAGGGGCTCGATACCGACAGGTGCAGGTGCACCGCCGGGTGTTCCTGGCTGTAGGCGCCGATGGCCTCGGCCAGCGGCAGGGCGCTGTCGCCAACGGTAGAGTCGATCACCCCCAGGTTGAGGGTGCCGCGCAGCTCGCCCTTGAGCGCCGCGGCGTACTGTTCGAAACCGTCCAGCTCACCGAGCAGGCGCAAGGTCTCCTGGTGGAACAGTTCACCCTTGCTGGTCAGGCTGAAGCCGCCCCGGCCACGGTGGCAGAGCACGATGCCCAGGGCGCTTTCCAGCTGGCTCATGTAGGTGCTGATCGCCGAGGTCGACAGGTTGAGGTCGCGCTGGGCATTGGCGAACCCCTGGTGGCGCACCACGCTGGCGAAGATGCGCAGCAGTTTCAGGTCGGGCAGCGATGAAGCCATGGCGCAGGGTCCGCAGGGTGGAAATCGCCAGAGTCTAACCCGGTTGCCGGCCGATAGTTCAGAGAATCCTGAAGTAAGTATTTGTCGGTAGCGATTCTTCCCGACCACTACCTTGCGCAGACTGCGGCGAAATGTCCCTGCCCGCCAGCATGACCAGATGATCCAGGCGCGCGGCGGCACAGGTTCGAACAAACAGAACAATCGACCGACTGATGAGGCCCACCGTGGACAAGATTCTCCACCAACCACTGGGCGGCAACGAAATGCCGCGTTTCGGCGGCATCGCCACCATGCTTCGCCTGCCCCACCTGCAAAGCGCCGAAGGCCTGGACGCCGCGTTCATCGGCGTGCCGCTGGACATCGGCACCTCGCTGCGTTCCGGCACCCGCTTCGGCCCGCGGCAGATCCGCGCCGAGTCGGTGATGATCCGCCCCTACAACATGGCCACCGGCGCCGCCCCGTTCGACTCGCTGTCGGTGGCCGACATCGGTGACGTGGCGATCAACACCTTCAACCTGCTCGACGCCGTGCGCATCATCGAAGAGGCCTACGACGAGATCGTCGAGCACAATGTCATCCCGCTGACCCTGGGCGGCGACCATACCATCACCCTGCCGATCCTGCGTGCCCTGCACAAGAAGCACGGCAAGATCGGCCTGGTCCACATCGATGCCCACGCCGACGTCAACGACCACATGTTCGGCGAGAAGATCGCCCACGGCACCACCTTCCGCCGCGCCGTGGAAGAAGGCCTGCTCGATTGCGACCGCGTGGTGCAGATCGGCCTGCGCGCCCAGGGCTACACCGCCGACGACTTCAACTGGAGCCGCCGCCAGGGCTTTCGCGTGGTGCAGGCCGAGGAGTGCTGGCACAAGTCGCTGGCGCCGCTGATGGCCGAAGTGCGCGAGAAGGTCGGTGGCGGCCCGGTGTACCTGTCGTTCGACATCGACGGCATCGACCCGGCCTGGGCGCCCGGCACCGGCACCCCGGAGATCGGCGGCTTGACCACCATCCAGGCGATGGAGATCATCCGCGGCTGCCACGGCCTGGACCTGATCGGCTGCGACCTGGTCGAGGTTTCCCCACCCTACGACACCACCGGCAACACCTCGTTGCTGGGTGCCAACCTGCTGTTCGAAATGCTCTGCGTGCTGCCGGGCGTGGTGCGCCGCTAAGGCGGACCTCTTCCCTGTAGGAGCGGCTTCAGCCGCGATCACCCGCGAAGCGGGTGCCCAGATATGGCGGCGCCTGCTTCGCGGCTGAAGCCGCTCCTACAGGGTAGTGATAGACGTCCTGAAAGTTTGACCCCGGCAGGAGCCATTCGGGAGGGCCATAGAGGCCCGCCAACACAAGACAGAACCGCCGGGCGCCTTGCACCGTCCGGACGGCCGATCTCGCCATAATAAAGATAATCGGGAGACCCCCAATGGCCTTGGACATCATCGTTGTACTGATCTATGCCGCCGGCATGCTCGCGCTTGGCTGGTACGGCATGCGGCGCGCGAAGACCCACGAAGACTACCTGGTGGCCGGGCGCAACCTCGGCCCGACCCTGTACATGGGCACCATGGCCACCACCGTGCTCGGCGGCGCCTCCACCGTCGGCACCGTGCGCCTGGGCTATGTACACGGCATCTCCGGTTTCTGGCTGTGCGCCGCCCTGGGCCTGGGGATCATCGCCCTCAACCTGTTCCTGGCCAAGCCGCTGCTGCGCCTGAAGATCTTCACCGTGACCCAGGTGCTGGAGCGCCGCTACAACCCGATGGCCCGCCAGGCCAGCGCGGCGATCATGCTTGCCTACGCGCTGATGATCGCGGTGACCTCGACCCTGGCCATGGGCACCGTGCTGCAGGTATTGCTCGACGTGCCGTTCTGGATGGCCTTGCTGTTTGGCGGCGGCGTGGTAGTGGTGTACTCGACCATCGGCGGCATGTGGTCGCTGACCCTGACCGACATCGTCCAGTTCGTGATCAAGACCGTGGGCCTGATGTTCATCCTGCTGCCGGTGTGCCTGTACAAGGCCGGCGGCTGGGACGCCCTGGTGGCCAAGCTGCCGGCGGCCAGCTTCAGCTGGACCACCATCGGCTGGGACACCATCATCACCTACTTCCTGATCTACTTCTTCGGCATCCTGATCGGCCAGGACATCTGGCAGCGGGTGTTCACCGCCCGTGACGAGAAGGTCTGCCAGCGCGCCGGCACCACCGCCGGTGTCTACTGCGTGCTGTACGGCCTGGCCTGCGCGCTGATCGGCATGGCTGCTCATGTACTGATGCCAGACCTGGCCAACCCGAACAACGCCTTCGCCGAGATGATCAAGGGCCAGCTGCCCGAGGGCATCCGTGGCCTGCTGATGGCCGCCGCCCTGGCCGCGATGATGTCCACCGCCAGCGCCGGCCTGCTGGCCGCCTCCACCACCCTGACCGAAGACCTGCTGCCGAAACTGCGTGGCGGCAAGCAGTCGAGCCTGGGCATCAACCGTCTGTTCACCTTGCTCACCGGCCTGGTGGTGCTGGGCATCGCCCTGGCGGTCAACGATGTGATCAGCGCCCTGACCCTGGCCTACAACCTGCTGGTGGGCGGCATGCTGATCCCGCTGATGGGCGCGATCTTCTGGAAGCGCGCAACCACCGCCGGGGCCATCGCCAGCATGACGCTGGGCTTCGCCACCGCGTTGTTCTTCATGTTCAAGGACGGCCTGGACGCCAACTCGCCGATCTACTACAGCCTGGCCATCGGCCTGGCGAGCTTCGTGCTGGTCAGCCTGGCGTCACGCAAGCCAGTGGCAACGGTGAACCTGGCCTGATACCTGAAACCGCATCACTGGCAAGGCGGCCCCTGGCGAAAGGGGCCGCCTTGCCAGCGAAAAGCCTGTAGGCGACCATTCGCCCTATATAACGGATTGATCTAAAACTCTCACTTCCTGCCCCGGTCACTACCTAAGTGCCCACTTTCGCGGCACACCCTCCCCAACGGCAAAACCGGTAAGGACTTATGTGCGGATTAGCAGGAGAGTTACGTTTCACCCCCATCGACCAAGCACCTCGCCCGGCGGACCTCGCCGCGGTGGAGCGCATCACCCACCACCTGGCGCCCCGCGGCCCCGACGCCTGGGGTTTCCATAGCCAGGGCCCGATCGCCCTCGGCCATCGCCGCCTGAAGATCATGGACCTGTCCGACGGCTCGGCGCAGCCCATGGTCGACAATGACCTGGGCCTGGCCCTGGCCTTCAATGGCGCCATCTACAACTTCCCCGAGCTGCGCCAGGAACTGCAAGACCTGGGCTACCGCTTCTGGTCGGACGGCGACACCGAGGTGCTGCTCAAGGGCTATCACGCCTGGGGCGCGGCACTGCTGCCCAAGCTCAACGGCATGTTCGCCCTGGCCATCTGGGAGCGCGACAACCAGCGCCTGTTCCTGGCCCGCGACCGCCTGGGCGTCAAACCCTTGTACCTGTCGCGCAACGGCGAGCGCCTGCGCTTCGCCTCGACCTTGCCGGCGCTGCTCAAGGGCGGCGATATCGACCCGGTGATCGACCCCGTCGCGCTCAACCACTACCTGAACTTCCACGCCGTGGTGCCCGCGCCGCGCACCCTGCTGGCCAATGTGCAGAAGCTCGAGCCCGGCACCTGGATGCGCGTCGACCGCCATGGTGAAGTCGAGCGCCAGACCTGGTGGCAGCTGCACTACGGTCCGAACCCGGACGAGCGCGAACTCGACCTGGAAGGCTGGACCAGCCGCGTGCTCGACGCCACTCGCGACGCCGTGGCCATCCGTCAGCGCGCGGCGGTGGATGTCGGCGTGCTGCTGTCCGGCGGTGTCGATTCCAGCCTGTTGGTCGGCCTGTTGCGCGAGGCCGGAGTGGACGACCTGTCGACCTTTTCCATCGGCTTCGAGGATGCCGGCGGCGAACGCGGCGACGAGTTCCAGTACTCCGACCTGATCGCCCGGCACTACGGCACCCGTCACCACCAGTTGCGCATCGCCGAGCACGAGATCATCGAGCAACTGCCGGCGGCATTTCGCGCCATGAGCGAACCGATGGTCAGCCACGACTGCATCGCCTTCTACCTGCTGTCGCGGGAAGTGGCCAAGCATTGCAAGGGCGTGCAGAGCGGCCAGGGCGCCGACGAACTGTTCGCCGGCTACCACTGGTACCCGCAGGTCGATGGCGCCGAGGATGCCTTCGCGGCCTATCGCCAGGCCTTCTTCGACCGCAGTCACGCCGAGTACCGCGACACCGTGCAGGCGCCCTGGCGGCTCGACACCGACGCGGCCGGCGACTTCGTGCGCGAGCACTTCGCCCGCCCCGGGGCACCGGACGCGGTGGACAAGGCGCTGCGCCTGGACAGCACGGTGATGCTGGTGGACGACCCGGTCAAGCGGGTCGACAACATGACCATGGCCTGGGGCCTGGAGGCGCGCACGCCGTTCCTCGACTGCCGCCTGGTGGAGCTGTCGGCGCGCATCCCGGCGCGCTTCAAGCTGCCTGATGGCGGCAAGCAGGTGCTCAAGCAGGCGGCGCGGCGGGTCATCCCCCACGAGGTGATCGACCGCAAGAAGGGCTACTTCCCGGTACCCGGCCTCAAGCACCTGGAAGGCGCCACCCTGGGCTGGGTGCGCGAGCTGCTGACCGACCCGAGCCAGGATCGCGGCCTGTTCGACCCGGCCATGCTCGACCGCCTGCTGAGCAATCCCCACGGCCAGCTCACGCCGTTGCGCGGCTCCAAGCTGTGGCAGCTGGCGGCCCTGAACCTGTGGCTCAGCGAACAAGGAATCTGACCGATGAAAGCCCACGAGATCGCCTACGGCCAGCGCTTGCTGCGTGGCCAGGCGCCGTCCTACGAGCGCCTGCAGGCGCGCCTGGCCGGAGATGGCAGCGAGCCTCACGACCAGCCACGGGCGTTGCACTGCGGCTGGGGGCGGCTGCTGATCGGGCATACCTACCCCGATCCGCTCAGCCTGGCCGAAGACCTGCTGCAGGAGCAGGCGGGCGAGCGCGACATCGCGCTGTATGTCGCGGCGCCCCAGCAGGTGCTGGCCCAGGCCCCGCAACAACTGTTCCTCGACCCCTCCGACACCTTGCGCCTGTGGTTCACCGACTACCGCCCCGCGCAACGCGTGTTCCGCGGCTTCCGCATCCGCCGGGCGCAGGGCCCGGCGGACTGGCAGGCAATCAACACGTTGTACCAGGCCCGTGGCATGCTCCCGGTCGACCCCGAGCTGCTCACCCCACGCGAGCTCGGCGGGCCTGTGTACTGGCTGGCCGAGGACGAGGACAGCCAGGCGGTGATCGGCAGTGTCATGGGCCTGGACCACAGCAAGGCCTTCGACGACCCCGAGCACGGCTGTAGCCTGTGGTGCCTGGCGGTGGACCCGCATTGCACGCGGCCCGGCGTCGGCGAAGTGCTGGTACGCCACCTCATCGAGCACTTCATGAGCCGCGGCCTGGCCTGCCTCGACCTGTCGGTGCTGCACGACAACCGCCAGGCCAAGCGGCTGTACAAGAAGCTCGGCTTTCGCAACCTGCCGACCTTCGCCATCAAGCGCAAGAACGGTATCAACCAGCAACTGTTTCTCGGCCCTGGCCCTGAAGCGACGCTCAATCCCTATGCGCGGATCATCGTCGACGAAGCGCTGCGGCGCGGCATCGAGGTGCAGGTCGACGATGCCGCCAGCGGCCTGTTCACCCTCAGCCTGGGCGGGCGGCGGATCCGCTGCCGCGAGTCATTGAGCGACCTGACCAGCGCCGTGACCATGACCCTGTGCCAGGACAAGCGCCTGACCCGACGCGCCCTGCACAACGCCGGGTTGCAAGTGCCGGCGCAGCAGCTGGCGGGCAATGCCGACGACAACCTGGCGTTTCTCGACGAGCACGGCGCGGTGGTGGTCAAGCCGGTCGATGGCGAGCAGGGCCAAGGGGTGGCGGTCAACCTCACGACGATCGATGACGTCAGCCATGCCGTGGAACAGGCCAGGCGTTTCGACAGCCGTGTGCTGCTGGAGAGCTTCCATGCCGGCTCCGACCTGCGCATCCTGGTGATCGGCTTCGAAGTGGTGGCGGCGGCGATCCGTCACCCGGCGCAGGTGGTCGGCGACGGCAAGCACAGCATCCGTGCGCTGATCGAAGCGCAGAGTCGTCGGCGCCAGGCCGCCACGGGCGGCGAGAGCCGCATTGCGCTGGACGACGAGACCGAACGTACGCTCAAAGACGCAGGCCTGGGTTACGACGACATCCTCCCCGCCGGACAACGCCTGGCCGTGCGCCGCACCGCCAACCTGCATACCGGCGGCACCCTGGAGGATGTCACCGAGCGCCTGCACCCGGTACTGGCCGACGCTGCCGTGCGCGCCGCCCGCGCCCTGGAGATCCCGGTGGTCGGCATGGACTTCATGGTCCGCGATGCCGAGCACCCGGACTACGTGATCATCGAAGCCAATGAGCGCGCCGGGCTGGCCAATCATGAACCGCAACCGACGGCCGAGCGCTTCGTCGACCTGCTGTTTCCCCACAGCCGGCTACCAGCCTGAATTCCTCGCCGGACAAGCCCGCTCCGACGCAATCACGTGGGAGCGGGCTTGCCCCGCGATGAGGCCCTCGAAACGAAGGAGTGATCCTGATGCCTGAGAAACACCCCGAACCCGATCTCGACTACCTCAAACGCGTCCTGCTGGAAATGCTCGCCATCCCCAGCCCCACCGGCTTCACCGACACCATCGTGCGCTATGTCGCCGAGCGCCTGGATGAACTGGGCATCCCCTTCGAGCTGACCCGCCGCGGCACCATCCGCGCCACCCTCAAGGGCCGTCAGAGCTCGCCCGACCGTGCCGTCTCGGCGCACCTGGACACCATCGGCGCCAGCGTTCGCCAGTTGCAGGACAATGGCCGCCTGGCCCTGGCGCCGGTGGGCTGCTGGTCGAGCCGCTTCGCCGAGGGCAGCCGAGTCAGCGTGTTTACCGACACCGGCGTGTACCGCGGCAGCGTACTGCCGCTGATGGCCAGCGGGCACGCCTTCAACACCGCCATCGACCAGATGCCGATCAGCTGGGAGCATGTGGAGGTGCGCCTGGACGCCTACTGCACCACCCGCGCCGATGCCGAAGCACTGGGCATCGCCATCGGCGACTTCGTCGCCTTCGACCCCTTGCCGGAGTTCACCGAAAGCGGCCATATCAGCGCACGCCACCTGGACGACAAGGCCGGTGTCGCTGCGTTGCTGGCAGCGCTCAAGGCCGTGGTCGAAAGTAGCCGGCAGCCGCTGATCGACTGCCACCCGCTGTTCACCATCACCGAGGAGACCGGCTCGGGCGCCGCGGCTGCCCTGCCCTGGGACGTCAGCGAGTTCGTCGGCATCGACATCGCCCCGGTGGCACCAGGGCAGGCGTCCAGCGAGCACGCGGTGAGCGTGGCCATGCAGGACTCGTCCGGGCCCTACGACTATCACCTGTCGCGCCACCTGCTGAAACTGGCCGGCGACCGCGACCTGCCGGTGCGCCGCGACCTGTTCCGCTACTACTTCAGCGACGCCCACTCGGCGGTGACCGCCGGGCACGATATCCGCACTGCCCTGGTAGCCTTTGGCTGCGACGCCACCCATGGGTATGAGCGCACCCATATCGACAGCCTGGCGGCGCTCAGCCGGCTGCTCAGCGCCTACCTGCTCAGCCCGCCGGTGTTCGCCAGCGACTCGCAACCGGCCAGTGCCTCACTGGAGCGCTTCAGCCACCAGCTGGAGCACGATGCGCAGATGGAAAGCGACACCCGGGTGCCGGCGGTGGACAGCCTGGTGGGCAACAAGGGCTGAGAGCAATCCGCACAATCCGCAGGAGCGGCGCTGCGCCGCTCCTGCACAGGCCTCCTGCGCCAATCGACTGCGCATTGCAGATGATTTCACGTAGCATGCGCACATCCCCATCACCACTGCCCAAACCCATGCTGATTCCTCACGACCAACTCGAAAGCGAAACCCTCACCCGCCTGATCGAGGACTTCGTCACCCGCGACGGCACCGACAATGGCGACGACACGCCGCTGGAAACACGGGTGCTGCGGGTACGCCAGGCACTGGCCAAGGGGCAGGCGTTCATCCTGTTCGACCTGGAAAGCCAGCAATGCCAGTTGCTGGCCCGGCATGAAGTACCGCGGGAACTGCTGGAGTAACGGCTTGTCAGGCCCGCTGCTTCTGCAGTTCCAGGGCCTTGATACGTTTGTAGACTTCTACCCGGTGCACCTCCACCTCTCGAGGTGCAGAGATGCCGAAGCGCACTTGGCCGTTCTCCACCGACATCACCTGAATCCTGATGCCCCCCTCAATGACGATGACCTCGCCCACTTCGCGTCCGATAACCAGCATCTCCGTTGCCTCTCGCTCAAGGGAAAATCGGAGACTGCCTCGCCAGCTTTCGCCTACTCAATCCTTCGCCGCAGAAATAGACATTTCCTACTTGTGAAGGTAAAGAAAGCCTACAGAAATTCGCTGATTAGTTAGCTTTACGTGACTTTGCCCGCATCTTGACCGCCATGTCCGCCATTTCGTCGTATAGCCGTTCAGGCGCCTGGCACTTGAGTTTCCAGGCCTGACGCCCGGCTTCATGGGGAAGGATGAGGAACTCGTCGGCAGCCACCCGCTCATGAATGTATTCGGCGATGTCGGCCGCATTGATCGGCGAGCCTTCCAGCAACTTGCCCACTTGCGCCTTCATCGCCGGGTCCGGCCCACGGAACGAGTCGAGCAGGTTGGTCTGGAAGAACGACGGGCACACCACATGCACCGCCACCTCCACCTGGCGCAGCTCCACCAGCAGGCTTTCGGACAGCGCCAGCACACCGGCCTTGGCCACGTTGTAGTTGCTCATGCCCGGCCCCTGCATCAGCGCCGCCATCGAGGCGATGTTGATGATCCGCCCGCGGCTGCGTTCGAGCTGTGGCAGGAACGCCTTGCAGCCCTTGACCACGCCCATCAGGTTCACCGCGATCTGCCAGTCCCAGTCCTCCAGGGACAACTCGGCGAAGAAGCCGCCCGAGGCCACCCCGGCATTGTTGACGATCACATCGACCCCACCGAGCTTCTCCTCGCAGGCCTGGGCCAGGGCAGTGAGCTGGCTGTAGTCGCGCACGTCGCAGCGCTGGGTGAAGCCGTCGCCTCCGGCCTGACGCACCAAAGCCAGGGTTTCGCGCAAGCCCGCCTCATTGACGTCTGCCAGGGCCAGCTGCCAGCCCTCGCGGGCCCAGCGCAGGGCAATCTCGCGGCCAAGGCCGGAGCCGGCGCCAGTGATCATCATTCGGTTGTGCATGGTGGAGCGCCTTGAACAGTGGGAATGGCTGGAGTCTAGCCACAACACCCAGGCTGCCGGTACGGCATCAAATTGCTGAATACGCCAATATCGGGCGGCAGGTATTTCAATCACCAGGCAGGCGGATTGAATTTTTAGCCAAGGGCACCGGTCGGAACCATTAAGCGGCTACCGCTGCGCTCCAGCCCTTCCATCACGCAAGGACTCCGCCATGACCACGATCCTCATCATCATCCTGATCCTGCTGCTGATCGGTGGCTTACCGGTCTTCCCTCACTCCCGCTCCTGGGGTTACGGCCCGTCCGGCATCATCGGCGTGGTGCTGGTGGTCCTGCTGATTCTCTTGTTGCTGGGCAGGATATGAACCTGGCCTGGCATCACGCTCAGGCCTGAGCGCGGCGGCCCAGATAGTGCTCGAGGTCTTGCATCACCGCATGCAAGGCCTGGGCATCGCGGCGCAGCCGCTCAAGCTGCAAAGGTTCGCTGGCGCAACTGGCCTCCAGTCGCTCGCAGGCGGTGATCAGGTCGACCGCGCGCAAGATGCGTGCGCCGCCCTTGACCCGATGCGCCAGTGCCGCCAATGCCTGAGGATCCTCGCCTGAACTTTCCAGGAGGGCCAGGCGGGCGAGGTCATCACGATTGCTGCGCCGCAGATCGGCCAGCACCGCCTCCAGCGCGTCCAGGTCACCGCCCGCCAACTGGCGCAGATGCTCGAAATCGAATTTCGCCCCACGTGCCTCCCCATCCGGCAAACGCTTGTCCTGCCTGGTCGCACTGCCGGCCAGCACGCCCACCAACGCCTGCAAGTCGAGCGGCTTGAACAGGCAATCATCCATGCCGGCCGCACGGCAACGACGCCGTTCGTCCGCCAACGCGCTGGCGGTAAGCCCGACTATCCGACACGCCGCCCTGCCCCTGCGCCGCTCATGCAGACGAATCGCCCTGGCCAGGCCATAACCGTCGAGTCGCGGCATGCTGCAATCGCTGATGACGACATCGAAGTGCTCGTTCAACCACAGCCGCAGTGCCTGCGTCCCGTCTTCCGCAACCCGGGCCTGATGCCCGAGGTAATCGAGCTGCTGAGCCAACAGCAAGCGATTGGCCGGGTAGTCGTCCACCACCAGCACGCGCAACCGTAAGCCGTCCACCGGGACATCGCTGCGCGGTGGTACTGCAGGTACTGGCAGACCCAGCGACTGGATTGCCAGTTCCAGGTGGATCTGCGCCCGGGTGCCCTTGCCCAGCTCGCTGCTCAACTGCACGTGGCCGCCCATCAACTGGCACAAGCTGCGGCAGATGCCCAAGCCAAGTCCCGTGCTGTTGCGCGGCGACTGGCGCTGATTGCTGGCCTGGCGAAATGGCTGGCCCAGCTCGGCCAGTTCCGCCTTGGCGATGCCGATACCAGTGTCCTCGACGATCAGGGTCACCACCAGGCGATCGCCACGGGACTGAGCGCAAATGCTCACCTGGACCCGTCCCTGCGTCGTGAACTTGATCGCATTGCTCAACAGATTGGCCAGCACCTGCCGCAAGCGCACTGGGTCGAGCAGCACCGGGCGGTCAACATCGCCCTGAACCGTGAGATCAAGCCGCAATCCCTTGCCACGGGCCTGTTGCTCGAACAACTGGATAACCTGCGTCACCTGCTCACGCAGGCATACCACCATCGGCGTCAACTGCAACTGGCCCGCCTCGATACGGGTTACGTCGAGGATATCGCCGATCAGCTCTTGCAACCCTCGGGCGGCGTCGGCTGCCACCTCGATGGCCAGGTGATCGAGTACGCCCTGACCCGCCTTGCGCTGCGCCAGTTCCAGCATGCCCAGCAGAGCGTGCAACGGCGTGCGGATTTCATGACTCATGGCTGCCAGAAAGTGGGTCTTGGCCTGGTTGGCCGATTCGGCGTCTCGTTTGGCCCGGCGCAGTTGCACCTGCAGGCGGCGCAGGTAGCGAATCCATAACGCGGCCACAGCCAGTGCGGCAAAGGCGCCAAAAAACCCTACCAGCAATTGGGTCCGGTGACGCTGCCAGCCGCTGGCGGCAATGATCATCGGACTGCGCCAGCGCCGGGCCAGCGCATCGGTTTCCTGCGGGGCCAGTTCGAGCAGCGCCTTGTCCAGGATGCTCTGCAGATGCATCTCACCTTGGTTGCTGGCGAACGCAAAATGCGCCACTGGCAAGGCCAGGCTGTTGATCCGCAGGCGTCCGGGGTACCAGCGAGCAACCAGCAACCGGGCCTGGTCAATGGGCAGCACGGCTGCCGCAACCCTTCCGGCAGCCACCGCGTGCACCGCCTCCAGAGCACCGCCGACCGGCACTTGCAGGATCCTCGGGTGCGCCTGGGCCAGCAGATCCTGCGCTACGCTGCCCTCGACCAAGGCCAGCAGTTGCCCGCTAAGTTGCCCTAGATCATCCGTCGGTTTGGCGTGCTCCAGCGCCACCAGCACATGCGCAGAACTCAGGTAGCCACGGCTGAATCGCAGGAGCTCTCCACGCGCCAGGCTGTAGGGCAGGCCGGCAATCAGCTGTGCCTTTCCCAGGCGCACCTGCCCGACCATCTGCGCCGCATTGCCGCCCGCTTCGACCTGAAACTCCAGGCCGGTTCGCCGACCAATCAATTGCAGCAGATCAAGGCTCAGCCCCTGCAACTGCCCGCTGCCATCGCGAAAGCTCAATGGCATCGCTTGCTCATCCACAAGGACACTCACCCGAGGGTTCTCGGCCACCCAACGCCGCTCGGCTTCGCTCAGGGCAATGCCTGGTGATCGGCGTACAGCGGCAGGCAACGTATTCCAACGCCCAAGGATGTCGTCATGGTGCTCGCCCAGCCCCCCCAGGATGCGATCGACCATGCCAATCAAGGGTGCGTTGTCAGGCGCCATGGCGAAACCGACGGCCTGACGCGCCAGAGCCGGTTGGCCGATTTCCTCGGCTGCGCTCCATTGGTTGCGGCCCAGCAGATAGCGGCTGCCCAGCATGCTGCCCAGATAAAGGTCGGCCTCCCCCAGCGTCAGGGCCGCGAGGGCACTGAAGGGCGAGGGATGGAGCTGGATCTCGGCCATGGGATACAGCGCCTGGACTTGTCGACTCGGGCGATAGCCATCAACCAGCGCCAGTCTGAAGCTGGCACCGCTGCGGACCTGCTCCCGGGCGCTGTGCTGCGGGGCAATCAGCAGCGGACGATCCATCGCATAGGGCAAAGACAGTCGTAGCCCTGCCTCGAGCGCCTGCTGCGGGCTGACCGAACCAATCAGATCGAGATTGCCCTGGCGCAAGGCTGTCGCCGCCTCGGCGAACGAGGCGAACACCTGCAGCTGTACTTCGAGGCGCAGTTGGCTCGCCAGCAGCCCGACGTAGTCAGCGGTGATGCCCTCATACGCCTGCCCCGTGGTGAGCATGTCGAACGGTGGGTTGTCACGGGCGATCACGCCCAGGCGCAACGCGCGGTGCTCCCACAGCCAGCGCAGCTGCGCATTGTCCAGGACCGGCGGCGGCGTCTGCGGGGCGGGACGCGCATGCAGTTGCACGGCGGCGCAGGTTGGCAGGTAGCTCAGACACCCCAGTATCCCTATCAGCAAGGCACGCAGGAACACGGGACGACAGCGCTCAGATGAGCGCGTTGCGACGGGCGAAATCCGCCAGGTCGATCAACGAGCTGAGTCGCAGCTTTTCCAGCAGGCGAATCTTGTAGGTGCTGATGGTCTTGTTGCTCAGCAACATGGCCTCGCCGATGGCCTTGTTGCTATAGCCTCGCGCCAGGTGCTGCAGGACCATCAGCTCGCGATCGGTCAAACTGGCGATGCACTGTGCCTCGGTTGCCTGCAAGTCCTGGCGGTTGACCGAGCTGAACGCCACCTCGGGGAAGTAGCTGTAGCCAGACAGCACGGCGCGCACCGCCTTGCCGAGCTCATCGAGGTCATCGGTTTTCGACACATAACCCACGGCCCCGGCCTGCATGCAACGCAACGAGTAGGACTCGGCCAGTTGCGAGGTCAGCACCACGATACGCGTGAGCCTCCCCAGTGACTTGATCCGGGTGATCACTTCCAGCCCGTCCAGGCCGGGCATGGCGATGTCGAGGATCACCAGGTCCGGCGACTGCTCGCGGACCAGGCGAACCGCGTCGATACCGTTGTCGGCCTGGCCGACTATTTCCAGGCGTTGCTGGCGCAGCAGCATGCAGACGGTACTGCGGATGAAGGGGTGGTCGTCGACCACCAGGGCTCTGTGCATGGCGTTTACCTCGTGCACCATATCAGCCGGCTACAGCTCGGCGTCGAAGACCACGGTGACCTGGCCGTTATAAGTGCTGCCGGGATGCTGGAGCATGGCCTGTACATCGTTGCGCCCTACCTCGAAATGCAGTTGCCCGGGTCGATTGAGGGTCGGCATCGCTGCCTCGAACTGCAAAGCCGCGAGTCGCCCGGTGGGCAAAGGCAGCCGTTCCACCGCCTGGCCACGATGCTGGACACCCGCAGGCAGGCTCATGGCAACATCAACAGGTACCTGCTCTCCCCCATCGTTTTTGATGGCACACTTCGCGCCCGTGTCGTACTGACAGAGCTTGTATACCTTGAACGGGCCCGTGGACCACACCCTGAACGGCAAGTCGCGATAGAGACGTTGCGGCGCCTTGCCACCTGCCAGCCATGCCTGCCAACCATTCCTGGGTTCCAGCACAGCCCGATCGGAGCCAGGCGGAAACTCGAACATGAAGGCATGCTGTACATCGAGTACAAAATTGACGGTGAGGCTGTCACCACTCAGATTGCTGACATCATTGCCGAAATCGAAATCACCGCCTGGGCCGATGCGGTAGGTGATGCTTCCTCGGTAGGTACCGGCCTTTAGCCGATAAGGGGGAGGTATGTTCATGTTGAAGCCGATGCTGAGCTCTTCCACGTCAGCCTGCATTACGGTACCTGCAGGGGCATAGGTGCTACGTGACCAGCATGGCGCGGGAGTGACTGAATCGCTCGGACGCCACAGCACTTTCGCCCTCCCATTCCCCCAACTACCCGACGCCCCGCCACCGGAAACGCATCCGCCAAGTATTCGGGAATAGGTTGGGTTGCGATCGAGTGTCGCGCTTTTGGCAATCACGCTGAACAACGTCCATTCGAAAGTCATCCGACGCGGTTCGCCTGTCTCATCGTGATAGACATCGACCTCCCGGCGCCCCGGGAGCTGAAGGAAGAACTCATTTCGAGGATCCGCCGCTTCCTGTACCGCTTTTTTCGTGAATGTAATCGGCAGGTCGACCGTAGTGCCCCCGCGGCAAGTTGCGGGCCACTGCCTGCATAGACCACCCGGAGGGGTCGTATTCTCGAAGCGACCCGACCCGCCCCCCCTATACTGGGCGCTGATGGTCACTTCCAGTGCGCTGGCCAATGGCATGACCCCGCACAGCAAGATAGCCCAGCCCCAGCGTCCCCACCCTCGCCGGCTTGTGGAAGAGGAAAGCACGATCATCCCTCCACCACCATCGTACGGGGCTTATCGCCCTCATGTAGCTCGAACTGGTGAACCTTGCCCACCTCCCCGCTGAACTGCCGGGTACGGCCAGGCAGAAGATGATGCTTGGTGGCAGGTTCACAACCCTGCCCTGCAGCCTGGCATTGGCGGAAATGGTCGAGCACGACCGTGGCATTGCCCTGGTTGACGACCGTCAAACGGCCGTCCTCACGCCGTACCGGCGTCTGGAAGCGCGTCTCGGCGGGCCTGACGAACAGCAACGAACCATAACCGGCCAGCAAGTTGACACCGGCCTTGAGGCTGTCACGGTATTTTTCCGCCTCCTGCTCATCCACGGCGAAGCCGTCGCCCAGCTCCGGCAGCACCGGCACGAAGCGCAAGCGGAAATAGCGCTCACGCTCACGCGAGCCACGGTATAGCAGGCGCACCGCCTGCATCCCCTGGGCCGGCACGATCAGCCGCGCCGGGCTGGCGACCAGGCCGCGCTGCTCCAGAGGCAGGCCATCGGTGTCCACCTCGTGGGCCACGCCAGCGCTGTCATACACCAGCTCGGCGACGCTGACCTTGACGAAGGCGGTGGTGTCGCCGCCGTTGCGCACCCGTTTGAGCAAGGTGCTCTTGCCACCATCGAGGTAATCGTACAACGCCCCGACATTGAGTTCGGGGGCGGCGCTGGCGGCCAAGGGCAAGGCCAGCAGCACCAGGGCCAGCAGGCGGAGGATGTTCATGGTCAAAGCTCCGTACGTGGATGACGGGAAAGTATCGGTGGGGTATGGCCATGTAGCCATGGCAGAACCAGCGGGATCCTTCCCATGGGGTATTCGGAAATTTCCTGAAATTCGGTGAGCCTTTGGTGCAAAGCCACTGCCCGGGCGAGATCCGCTAGCCCTGCCCACCGCGCGCGACCGTGGTCACCTT
This sequence comes from Pseudomonas sp. CCOS 191, assembly GCF_001007005.1. Taxonomy (NCBI): domain Bacteria; kingdom Pseudomonadati; phylum Pseudomonadota; class Gammaproteobacteria; order Pseudomonadales; family Pseudomonadaceae; genus Pseudomonas; species Pseudomonas sp. CCOS 191. Next base: position 1,525,480 of record NZ_LN847264.1, on the reverse strand, counting down.
GGCAATCTCGGGTGCGCACCGCTGGTCACCAGCCAGCAGCACGTCGTCCTCCCGCGCCAATGCGCTCATGTCCAGGCTCAGCAGGCATACCGCCTGCCCCTGTTGGCGGATCTCCAGGGTCGGGGTCGACTCGCTCATCTCGACCGCAAAGAAACCATCGGTCTCGGTGACGCTGCGGCTGGCATGGTTGATCACCTGGGCGCCGCGCATCGGCGTGCCATGCTCGTCGAACAGGCGCCCCAGCACGGTAACGGTGCGCAACACCCGCAGTTGACGGTATTCGATACCGCCGCGGTTGAGGTGATAGTCCAGGCTCGCGGGCTGGATGACCGCAGCAGTGGCCGCGCTGCCCTCGAAATCGAACTGCACATGCCCGGCCTTGTAGGCTGCGACCGGGATCACGTTGCGCCCAGGCCGCAGGTTGGCGGAACTACCATGGCGGTCATCGGCGCGCAGCTTCAACCCGTCGATATCGGTGTCGACATCGACGATCAGCCCGGCCTGGTGCGGCAGGTACTGACCACTCATGGCCGCCTTGCCGGCCCCCACGGCCACCATGCTCTCCAGGTTGATGCCACCACTGAAATCGCCGCTGTAGGACGAACGCTGGACATAGGCGTCGCCGTGCACGACCTGGTTCTCGAACTGCGTGTCGCCGCCAAGCCCTGCGCCGTAGCGGTCCGCGCTGAGCGTGGCGCCGACGCTGCGCAGTGGGCCGATATCGACATCTTGCTGGTAGGCCAGCGAGGCGTTCAGGTCGCGCCCTCCGTCTCGCGAGGTGCGGCTGCCGACACTGGCCGATACACGCCGGCCACTGCCGCCACCCAGGCTCATGCTCAGGCTCAAGTTGACGCCACGGCTGCGAGACTCGCCTGTGGCTGCCGTGCCTGGACGATCGAACAGCGACAGTCGCCAGTTGGCGTCCGAGCCCAACAGACGACCGTAGTACGACCAACCCAGGTCGAGGCCAGTGCCAGCATTGGCGCCTTCAGCATGCGAGAGCCGCACGCTGGCGGTGTTGCGTGGGTCGAGACGGTGGCTCAACGACAATGACGACTGTGTCTGGCGCGCCTGGAATGGCCGCGACGTTTCATCGTCAAAGCGGCTCCAGTCGGGGCGCGCCAGCCAGGTTCGGCTGTGGCTGGCAACCAGCGAGCCCCTGTCGTAGGCATGGATCAGCTGAAAGTCGTAGCCGTTACCCTGGCCTTGGGTCTGGAACAGGTTGGCGTACAGTTTGAAACGCTCACGCAGGTCCCAGTCCAGCGAGGTGCCGTACTGCATGGCGTCATCGACACGCTGCGCCGACAAACCCAGGATTGCCCGCGGATGCAGCATGTAGTTGGCCAGCACGCCAGCGGCGAGGCTGTCATCGGTGTCACGCTCCCAGTTGCTCAACAACGTGCTCTGGCGCCCCAGGTAAAGGTTGTAGCGCCAGGGCGCATCGGTGCTGCGCCAGTTGCTGGGTTTGTAGACGAACTCCTGACTGCGCGAGGTCTCCTGGCCATCTTCGACCAGGCGTACCTCGACTTCGTAGATGCCCCCGGGCAGGACCTTGGTGTCGAGGGTCTGCAATCCAGGCTGCACCGGTTGGCTGTTGATCAGCACGCCGTTGCGGTAGACCTCGGCGACGGCGGGACGATTGGGGGTAACGTAGATCGGCGTGGCACTGGGAGCGCCAGTGTCGATGGCCAGGCTGTCGCTGCTGCCCAGCATCAAGCCAAGGGTGGTATCGGCCGTGCTGCCCATCAGCCGGGGCTGGCGGGTCAAACCCTGGGCGCTGGGGGTGAAGTAGCCCAGCCGATAGAACTGGTTTTCCACCAGGCGCTCGGCATACAACTGGTCAACCCGACGGCGCGTGCCCTGGCGGCTGTCGCTGCCCCGGTCGAGCTGGCCGTCGGCCAAGGTCGTCCAGTTGCCCACGCTGCCCTGGCCCTGCAAGGCATAACGACCACTGGTGGCATGGCCATCATTGACCAGATTGAGCTGGTTACGCAGCAGCAGCCCATAGCTGCCCTGCTCCGGCTGACGATGAAAACGTTCACTGACATCGCCGATCTCGGCCTGGTTGGTCAACAGCGACAGCTGCGAATTCACCAGGCTGTAGTGCACCGCGCGCAGGCCGTCGGGGCAATCGGCGCGGCAGTCCCCCAAGGGGCGGCCGTCAATCAGGCGCTCGCGCCAGCGGCGGCGCAGGCTTTCCGGTTCGCGGCTGTCGAGGGTATCGGTGAACTCCAGTAGCTGCACGCGCTGATCGCGGCTGAGCACCACCATGGCATCACCGAGATAGCGGCCATCGAGGTCGACCCGGACCGCCAGCGGCACATCGAAAAAATGTGCTTCGAACTCACGCGGCAGGCCATCGATGGCACTGAGGGCATTGCCGGCGGCCGGGCTGGCCGGCGAAAGGACGGCCAGCCAGGCCGGCAGCAGCAACCAGCGGCCCATGGCCGCCAGGGTGGAATGATTGGTCATGAGGCGTCGCTTGCAGGCAATACCCACCCGCCCCTCGGCGGGAGCCGAGGGTCAGGGGGAACAACGGATGAACGAAGAGGGAGGGCTCAGGGTGCGGCGGTTTCGAAGATCATGCTCACCAGGCCCTGGTAGTTGCCAGGCACATAACCGGTGGCCGGCGCGGGCTGGGCCGCCACCTCGAAGCCGATGATCGCGCCCGGTGCCGCCTGGGTGGCGCTGACGACTTCGGCCGGGGTGGTCTGCAGCACGGTGTCGCCGACCTTGACGTCGAGGCCGATGTTTTCGGTGCCGCTGGCGATGACTGCCGGCGAAACCAGATAGGCGGTGATCGGGCCCACAGTGCTCTTGACCTGCAATTCCTTGCGGATCGGATCGAGCTTGGCCTGATACGAGTTCCAGGCCATTTCCTGCGGGTCGTTCATCCAGTTGCCGCCCACCGGCTCGACGAAGAAAGCGTCGGTCGGTACCTGGGCGGTCACCTGGACCTGCTTCTCGATCGGGTCCACCGCAAAAGCGGAGCCGGCGAAGAACATGGCCAGGGGAAGGGCGAGTAACGTACGTTTCACGAATCTGATCTCCTTGAAGTGGTCAATGCCTGCCGGCGCATGGCCAGCGGGTGAGGAGAAGTATTGGTGAACACGTCGCGGCGATGACTAAGACCGTTCCGAGCGAGCCTAAGAAATTTCCTAGCGGCAAGTAATGCGACAACTCTGGAAGCACAATGCCCCGGCATTGGCCGGGGCATTGTGTGTTCAGCTCAAGGTGTCAGTGCGATACCGCGCCACTGGCCCCAAGGCCGGTCTGCGAGCGGACGAACTGCGGGAAGAACAGCGCACGTTCGTTCTCGGCGGCCTTGGACTTGTCGGTGACCGAGAAGAACCAGATGCCGGCGAAAGCGATGATCATCGAGAACAGTGCCGGGTACTCGTACGGGTAGATGGCTTTCTCGTGGCCGAGGATCTGCACCCAGATGGTCGGGCCGAGGATCATCAGGCCCACCGCGCTGACCAGGCCCATCCAGCCACCGATCATGGCGCCGCGGGTGGTCAGTTTCTTCCAGTACATCGAAAGCAGCAGCACCGGGAAGTTGCAGCTGGCGGCGATGGAGAAGGCCAGGCCGACCATGAAGGCGATGTTCTGCTTCTCGAACAGAATCCCTAAGCCGATCGCCAGCACGCCCAGGGCGACGGTGGTGATCTTCGACACGCGGATCTCGTCCTTGTCGTTGGCCTTGCCCTTGCGCCAGACGCTGGCGTACAGGTCATGGGACACCGCCGAGGCGCCGGCCAGGGTCAGGCCCGCGACCACCGCGAGGATGGTGGCGAAGGCCACTGCCGAGATGAAGCCGAGGAATACACTGCCACCTACCGCGTCGGCCAGGTGTACCGCCGCCATGTTGTTGCCGCCGATCAGGGCGCCGGCGGCATCCTTGAAGTCGGGGTTGGTGCTGACCAGCAGGATCGCGCCGAAGCCGATGATGAAGGTCAGGATGTAGAAGTAACCGATGAAACCAGTGGCGTAGAGCACCGACTTGCGGGCTTCCTTGGCGTCGCTGACGGTGAAGAAGCGCATCAGGATGTGCGGCAGGCCGGCGGTGCCGAACATCAGCGCCAGGCCCAGCGAGAACGCCGAGATCGGGTCCTTGACCAGGCCGCCCGGGCTCATGATCGCCTCGCCCTTGGCATGCACCTTGATCGCCTCGGAGAACAGGGTGTTGAAGTCGAAGCCGACATGCTTCATCACCATCAGCGCCATGAAGCTGGCACCGGACAGCAGCAGCACCGCCTTGATGATCTGCACCCAGGTGGTGGCCAGCATGCCGCCGAACAGCACGTACAGGCACATCAGGATACCGACCAGGATCACCGCCACATGGTAGTCCAGGCCGAACAGCAGCTCGATGAGCTTGCCAGCACCCACCATCTGGGCGATCAGGTAGAACGCCACCACCACCAGCGAACCGGAAGCCGACAGGGTGCGGATTTCCTTTTGCCCAAGGCGATACGAGGCCACGTCGGCGAAGGTGTACTTGCCCAGGTTGCGCAGGCGTTCGGCAATCAGGAACAGGATGATCGGCCAGCCGACCAGGAAACCGATGGAGTAGATCAGGCCGTCGTAGCCCGAGGTGAACACCAGCGCGGAAATACCCAGGAACGAGGCCGCCGACATGTAGTCACCGGCAATTGCCAGGCCGTTCTGGAAACCGGTGATCTTGCCGCCGGCGGCATAGTAGTCGGCCGCCGACTTGTTGCGCTTGGAGGCCCAGTAGGTAATACCGAGGGTAAAGGCGACGAAGGCCACGAACATGGCGATGGCAGCGACGTTCAGCGGTTGTTTCTGCACCTCGCCGGTCAGGGCATCGGCGGCCCACACGGCGGGTGCGAAGGCACCGCAGGCCAGGACGGCCAGGGTTTTGGCGTGTCGGATCATTGCTTGGCCTCCTCGAGGATCGCCTTGTTCAACTCGTCGAATTCGCCGTTGGCGCGGCGCACATAGAGCGCGGTGAGCACGAATGCCGAGAGAATCAGCCCGACACCGAGGGGGATGCCCCAGGTGATCGACGAACCGGCACTGAGCTTGGCGCCCAGCACGTGCGGGCCATAGGCGATGAGGAGGATGAAGGCGCAATAGAGGCCGAGCATGATCGCCGAGAGGATCCAGGCGAAACGCTCGCGCTTGGTGACCAGTTCCTTGAAGCGCGGACTGTTCTGTATCGATTGGTAAATGCTGTCGTTCATTGTTTTTGTCCTAGCAGCACAGATTAGGGAGAACCCGACTCCACTTTATGCTGCCGCCGGACGCCAACCAGACGACCTTAGTCTTAGATGCAACGGTGTTTTGCAGATTTGGTAACAACCCTTGGGGCCGCTGCGGTTCGTCGCCACGACAAGCCAGCTCCCACAAAGGATCTGCGCCGCACCTGTGGGAGCCGGCTTGTCGTGGCGACGAACCGCGGCGAAAGGGCTGCACAGCAGCCCCATTTCAGGCCATCACTTGCCCGTCCACTCCTTGACCCGCTCCGGATGCTTGGCCACCCAGTCCTTGGCCGCAGCCTCGGGCTTGGCGCCTTCCTGGATCGCCAGCATCACCTCGCCGATCTCATCCTTGGACTGCCACTGGAACTTCTTGAGGAACTCGGCCACTTCCGGGGCCTTGCTCGCCAGTTCCTTGCTACCGATGCTGTTGACGGTTTCGGCGGCGCCGTACACGCCTTTTGGATCCTCGAGGAACTTCAGCTTCCATTTGGCGAACATCCAGTGCGGTACCCAGCCGGTCACGGCAATGGACTGTTGCTTGGCGTAGGAGCGGCCCAGTTCCGCGGTCATCGCCGCACCGGAGCTGGCGGTCAGCTTGTAACCGGTCAAGCCGTAGTCCTTGATGGCCTGATCGGTCTTGAGCATGACCCCGGAGCCGGCATCGATACCGACGATCTTCTGCTTGAAGCTCTGATCGGTCTTGAGATCTTCGATACTGTTGGCCTTGACGTACTCGGGGACGATCAGGCCGATCTTGGCGTCCTTGAAGTTGGGGCCGTAGTCGACCACGTTGTCCTTGTTCTTGGTCCAGTACTCGCCATGGGTCACCGGCAGCCAGGCCGAGAGCATGGCGTCGAGCTTGCCGGTGGCCACGCCCTGCCACATGATGCCGGTGGCAACGGCCTGCAGCTTCACGTCATAGCCGAGTTTCTGCCTGATCACTTCGGCGGCCACGTTGGTGGTGGCGACGCTGTCGGACCAGCCATCCACGTAACCGATGCTGACTTCCTTGGCCATTGCCTGCGCAGTACTCATGGCCAAAACCAGGGCGGTGCCCACGCCCAGGAAACGTCGCATTCTTGTAATAGTCGCCATCAAAGCATCCCTCGTCAGGTCTTGGAGATTGCATCATCGACCTGCCTCGGCCTGCGACCTGCTCTGTCAGCGACCTTCAGCGAGCGATCAGCGACAGCACTGTGCCATTAGCGCCATGCAACTGTGGCGGTCTGCGCGATCCTTGCATGCCAAAGGCTTGGCGCCGGGCTACTATCACGGGTCCTCGGGGCTGCGCAGCGGCCCCAGTTCCCGAATACGACGATGGACCGCCCGATGTTGCGCACGCTATACCTGCTCGCCAGCCTGCTCGCCTTCCTCTGTCTCGCCGCCCTCTGGTATGGGCTCGGCAGGCCGGTGCACCTACCCGATGCCGCCAGCCCGACGCACAAGCTGCAGTGCGCCTCGTATACCCCCTTCGACAAGGACCAGTCGCCCTTCGACCAGCCGTTCCGCCTGCGCCCGGCGCGCATGGACGCCGACCTGGCGTTGCTCAGCGAGCGTTTCCAGTGCATCCGCACCTATTCGATGACCGGCCTCGAGGCGCTCCCGGCGCTGGCGCGCAAACACGGGCTGAAAGTGATGCTCGGCGCCTGGGTCAACGCCAACCCGGTGGACACCGACAAGGAAGTCGAGTTACTGATCGCCGCGGCCAACGCCAACCCTGACGTGGTCAGCGCGGTGATCGTCGGCAACGAGGCGCTGTTGCGCAAGGAAGTCACCGGCGAGCGCCTGGCCGGCCTGATCGCCAAGGTCAAAAGCCAGGTCAGCGTGCCAGTGACCTACGCCGATGTCTGGGAGTTCTGGCTGCAGCATCCGCAGATCGCACCGGCGGTGGATTTCCTGACCATCCACCTGCTGCCCTACTGGGAGGACGAGCCTCGCGGCATTGATGCGGCGCTGGCCCATGTCGCCGAGGTACGCCAGGTATTCGGCAACCGCTTTGCGCCCAAGGACATCCTGATCGGCGAAACCGGCTGGCCCAGCGAGGGCCGCCAGCGTGAAACCGCCGAGCCGAGCCGGGTCAACGAGGCCCGCTTCATCCGCGGCTTCGTCGCCCTGGCCGAAGCCAACGGCTGGCGCTACAACCTGATCGAAGCCTTCGACCAGCCGTGGAAGCGCGCCAGCGAAGGTGCCGTGGGCGGCTACTGGGGGCTGTACGACGCCGACCGCCACGATAAGGGCGTGCTCGAAGGGCCGGTGAGCAACCTGGCACTGTGGCCACAATGGTTGCTGGCCAGCGTGATTCTGATGCTGGCGACCCTGGCCCTGGCCGGGCGCCCGACCGACCAGCGCGCCGCCCTGCTGCTGCCGTTGCTGGCGGCCCTGGGCGCCGGCTGTCTGGGACTGTGGGGTGAGCTGATGCGCACCAACGCGCGTTTTGCCGGCGAATGGCTGTGGGCGTTTGCCCTGGCCGGGCTGAACCTGCTGGTGCTGGCCCACGGCGCGCTGGCGCTGGCCCGCCGTGACGGCTGGCGCCAGCGGCTGTTCGCCTGGCTCGAGGCGCACGCAGGTACATGGTTGCTGGCGGCAGGGTTCGCAGCGGCGGTAAGCATGCTGGCGATGGTGTTCGATCCGCGCTATCGCAGTTTCCCCAGCGCGGCATTGCTGCTGCCGGCGCTGGTCTATCTGTTGCGGCCAGTACCGGCGCGGCGGGCGGAGGTGGCGCTGCTGGCCTTCATCGTAGGTGCCGGAGTGGCGCCGCAGCTGTTCCGCGAAGGGCTGCAGAACCCGCAGGCGTGGGGCTGGGCGGTGGTCAGCGTGTTGATGGTCGGGGCGTTGTGGCGCAGCCTGAGGTTGCGCCCGGCGTGAAACCCAGCGCGAGGACTTCGTCCTCGATTCGCCGGCAAGCCGGCTCCCACAGAAAAGCGCGTCAGACCTTGCCGGCGATGGGCCGCCTCAGCGGCCCCGCATCACCGTACCAGCCGCAACCCCGCCAGGACCAACGCAAACACCGCGATGCTCGCGGTATACAGCACCAGCGCCGGCACCCCGAACACCAACGCCAGCACCGCCAGCCACCAGCCGCCCCGTCCCGGCCACAGCTGGCAGACCAGCGCCAGGCCCAGCGCCCCCCAGGCCATGACCTGGAAATGAATTCCCAGCCCGAGCAATGATCGCGCCTGGCACTGCCAGATCGCCCCTGGGGCGCTGCACACCCCCACCCACTGGGCATCCTCCATCAACCCATAACGCACGCCATAGCTGGCCGCCAGCCACAGGCCCAGGCACGCCAGCAAGACAAAGAGTGGCCACGTACGAGACATCCGGTTCTCCAACAGCGGTAATGGAAACGCTGCATGATCCCCCAGCGGGGTGATGAAAGGCAAAATCATGGCCAGGCAGCTATGTTGCACAAGACAAACGTTGGCTGGCGCGGCAACATCTGGTGCGACGAACGACAGGGCGACGGGCAACTTTGTCTGGCCCGCCGTGGTCCTAGTGTCCTGTCCTGGAAACAAGACGTTCACTTCTGCCCGCAAAGGTGAAGGTTTTTCCGAGACAGGACACTAGCCTGCGTACCGCACGACCTTGCATTTTCCTTGGGGGACTACATGCTTCGATCTTTGCGCCTTGCCGCCCTGCTCGGTGGCCTGCTCATGGCGGCGGCCGCCTCGGCGCGGGATATCGATGCCGCGAGCTACGGTTACCCGTTGACCAACCCGTTCGAGGCGACCATCGCCACCACGCCGCCGGAGCAGCGCCCGACGCTGCCCAGCGACGATGACATCGACCAGTCCGACTACAGCCTCACCCTGCGCCCGGAGCGCGAGTTCACCCTGCCCGACAACTTCTGGTCGGTGAAGAAGCTGCGCTACCGCCTGGCCAGGCAAGACCACGAAGCGCCGCTGATCTTCCTGATCGCCGGCACCGGCGCGCCCTACTCCAGCAGCATCAACGAGTACCTGAAGAAGCTGTTCTACCAGGCCGGCTACCATGTGGTGCAGCTGTCCTCGCCCACCAGTTGGGACTTCATGAGCGCAGCCTCGCGCTTCGCCACCCCCGGGGTGTCGAGCGAGGACGCCAAGGACCTGTACCGGGTCATGCAGGCGGTGCGTGCCCAGCAAGCGCGCCTGCCGGTCAGCGAGTATTACCTCACTGGCTACAGCCTGGGCGCACTGGACGCGGCGTTCGTCAGCAAGCTCGACGAAACCCGCCAGAGCTTCAAGTTCAAGCGTGTGCTGCTGCTCAACCCGCCGGTCAACCTGTACACCTCGATCACCAACCTGGACAAGCTGGTGCAGACCCGGGTCAAGGGCATCGACCGCAGCACCACCTTCTATGAACTGATGCTGGAAAAGCTCACCCGCTACTTCCAGGACAAGGGCTACATCGACCTCAACGATGCGTTGCTCTACGACTTCCAGAAGTCGCGGGAGCACCTGTCCAATGAGCAGATGGCCATGCTCATCGGCACCTCGTTCCGCTTCTCGGCCGCCGACATCGCCTTTACCTCCGACCTGATCAACCGTCGCGGGCTGATCATTCCGCCGAAGTTCCCGATCACCGAAGGCAGCAGCCTGGAGCCCTTCTTCAAACGGGCCCTGCAGTGCGACTTCGACTGCTACCTGACCGAGCAGGTGATCCCCATGTGGCGCGCGCGCACCGACGGCAACAGCCTGCTGCAACTGGTCGACCAGGTGAGCCTGTACGCGTTGGAGGACTATCTGCGCGACAACCCGAAGATCGCCGTGATGCATAACGCCGACGATGTGATCCTCGGCCCCGGCGACATCGGCTTCCTGCGCCGGGTATTCGGCGAACGCCTGACGCTCTACCCCCATGGCGGCCATTGCGGCAACCTCAACTACCGCGTCAACAGCGACGCCATGCTGGAGTTCTTCCGTGGTTAACAGACTGCTGCTCGTCACCGCCCTGCTCGCCAGCGGCTGCGCCCTGGCCGAGGAAGTCGCGCCGCGTGCCAGCGTGGTCGAGGCCGACAAGACCGAAACGCTCACCGTGGAATCCGACGGTTTCGTCGACCCGCTGCGCGAACTGAAATTCAACCCCGGCCTGGACCAGCGCGAGTTCGAACGCTCGACCCTGGCCGCGCTGAACATCTACGACCCGCTGGAGTCGCTGAACCGACGCATCTACCACTTCAACTACCGCTTCGACGAGTGGGTGTTCCTGCCGGTGGTCGACGGCTACCGCTACATTACCCCGAGCTTCGTGCGCACCGGGGTGAGCAACTTCTTCAACAACCTGGGTGATGTGCCCAACCTGTTCAACAGTGTGCTGCAGCTCAAGCCCAAGCGTTCGGCGCAGATCACCGCCCGATTGATGTTCAACACCATCATCGGGGTCGGCGGCTTGTGGGACCCGGCGACCAAGATGGGCCTGCCTCGGCAGAGCGAGGATTTCGGCCAGACCCTGGGCTTCTACGGGGTGCCGGACGGACCGTACCTGATGCTGCCGATCCTCGGCCCGTCGAACCTGCGCGACACCACCGGGCTGGTGGTGGATTACGTGGGGGAGAAGGAAATCAACTACCTGAACGTACCCGACACCGCCAGCGACCACCCGGAGCTCACCGTGCTGCGGGCAGTGGACAAGCGCTACACCACCAACTTCCGCTACGGGCAGACCAACTCACCGTTCGAGTACGAGAAGCTGCGATACGTGTACACCCAGTCGCGCAAGTTGCAGATCGCCGAATAAGCATGCGGCCGCTGCGGTTGGTCGCCACGACTTGCCGTGGCGACCAACCGCAGCGAAATGGCCAATACAGGAAGCCTCAAATTCCCAGGAACTGGCACAGTTCCCGTTTCTTGGCCAAGGCATCCTTGCGCCCCAACTCGATCAGTTCGCTGCAATAGCTCGCCTCGAACAGCAGGTAGCTCAGCACCCCTGCCCCGCTGGTCTTGGTCGCCCCCGGCCCGCGCAGGAACAGCCTCAGCGCCGCCGGCAGCTCGCGGCGGTGACGGGCGGCAATCTCGTCCAGCGGCTGGCTGGGCGCCACCACCAGCACCTCGATCGGCGCCAACCCCAGGCGCCGGGCGTCCAGGTGCGCCGGCAGCAGGTGACTGAGATGGTTGAGCCGCTGCAGCAGCTCGATATCGTCCTCGAGGCTGTCGATGAAGGTGCTGTTGAGCATATGCCCGCCGATTTGCGCCAGGCTCGGTTGCTGGCCGCTGAACACGCGCTGGGTCGGCAAGGGTGGCGAGGGTCGCTGGGGGTTGCCGCTGACCCCGACTACCAGGACGCGACTGGCACCCAGGTGCAGCGCCGGGCTGATCGGCGCCGGCTGGCGCACCGCGCCATCACCGAAGTACTCCTCGCCCAGGCGTACCGGGGCGAACAGCAACGGGATCGCCGAACTGGCCAGCAGGTGGTCGATGGTCAGCGGCGTGGGCATGCCGATGCGGCGGTGGCGCAACCAGGGTTCGATGGTGTCGCGGCCCTGGTAGAAGGTCACCGCCTGGCCGGACTCGTAGCCAAACGCGGTCACGGCGATGGCACGCAACTGATTGGCCGCCAGGGAGTGGGCGATGCCATCCAGGTTCAGATGCTCGTGCAGCAGGCCGCGCAATGGGCGGCTGTCGAGCAGTGCCACCGGCACCTGGCCGCCGAGGCCCAGCAGGCTGTGGCCGACGAAGCGACTGGCCTGGCGGATCACGCCTGGCCAGTCGCTGCGTAGCACCAGGTGGCTGCGAAAGTTCTGCCAGAATGCCGTCAGTTGCTGTACCGACTCGGCGAAGCGGGTGGCGCCGCTGGCCAGCTTGACCGCGTTGATCGCGCCAGCCGAGGTGCCGACGATCACCGGGAACGGATTGGCGGCGCCCGGCGGCAGCAGCTCGGCGATGCCGGCCAGCACGCCGACCTGGTAGGCGGCGCGGGCACCGCCGCCGGAGAGGATCAGGCCGGTGGTTGAGGTCATGCATCCTTCCTGGAGTCAGTGGTTGCCAGTACCGGCCCTGTCGCGGGGCAAGCCCGCGCCCTAACGCTTTTTCTTGTCGTACAGCCGTGGTTCGCCTTCAGGCCGCGATTTGAAGCGCCGATGCGCCCACAGGTACTGCTCCGGGCACTCGCGCAGCACACCCTCGACCCACTGGTTGATGCGCAGGCAGTCGGCCTCCTCGGTTTCGCCGGGGAAGTCTTCGAGCGGCGGGTGCACCACCAGGCGATAGCCGCTGCCATCCTCCAGGCGCTTCTGGGTGAACGGAATCACCCGCGCCTTGCCCAGCCGGGCGAACTTGGTGGTGGCGGTGACGGTGGCCGCGGGGATACCGAACAGCGGCACGAAGATACTCTGCTTGATGCCGTAGTCCTGATCCGGCGCGTACCAGATCGCCCGGCCCTTGCGCAGCAGCTTGAGCATGCCGCGCACGTCGTCGCGCTCCACCGCCAGCGAGTCGGCGTTGTGGCGCTCGCGGCCGCGGCGCTGGATGAAGTCGAACACCGGGTTGCCATGTTCGCGGTACATGCCGTCGATGGTATGCACCTGGCCCAGCAAGGCGGCGCCGATCTCTAGGGTGGTGAAGTGCACGGCCATGAGGATCGCCCCCTCACCTTCACGCTGGGCGGCCTGCAGGTGCTCGATGCCCTCGATGTGGGCCAGGCGCGCCAGCCGGGCCTTTGGCCACCACCAGCTCATGGCCATCTCGAAGAAGGCGATGCCGGTGGAGGCGAAGTTTTCCTTGAGCAGGCGCTGCCGTTCGTCGCCGGACAGCGCCGGGAAGCACAGTTCCAGGTTGCGCGCGGCGATGCGTCGGCGCTCACCCGCCAGCCGGTACATCACCGCGCCCAGGGCGCGCCCCAGCCCCAGCAAGGCCCGGTACGGCAGCTGGGCGACCAGCCACAGCAGGCCCAGGCCCAGCCACAGGCCCCAGAATCGCGGGTGAAGGAAAGAGGATCGAAAACGCGGGCGTTCCATTGAAGCTTCCGGCAAGACATGAGCCCGGCATTCTACATCGGTTGCGGGCAAACGGTCTTATCGCTATAAGTCAGGGCACTTTTTTCGCAACAAGCCGTCTATGCAGACCATGAGCCCCAACCAGACACCCGACAACGCCCCCGTGTTCCAGCTCAAGGGCAGCATGCTTGCCATCACCGTGCTGGAACTGGCGCGCAACGACCTCGAGTCCCTCGACCGCCAGCTGGCGGCGAAGGTCGCGCAGGCGCCGAATTTCTTCAGCAACACGCCGTTGGTGCTGGCCCTGGACAAGCTGCCCCATGACGAAGGCGCCATCGACCTGCCCAGGCTGATGCGCGTGTGCCGTCACCATGGCCTGCGCACCCTGGCGATCCGCGCCAGCCGCATCGAGGACATCGCCGCCGCGATCGCCATCGACCTGCCGGTGCTGCCGCCGTCCGGCGCCCGCGAACGGCCGCTCGAGCCGGAGCCCGAGGTGAAGAAGCCCGAGCCCGCGCCTGCGCCGCCAGCTGCGCCGGCCGAACCCGAAGTTCGCCCGACGCGGATCATCACCTCGACGGTGCGCGGCGGCCAGCAGATCTACGCCCAGGGCGGCGACCTGGTGGTGACCGGTTCGGTCAGCCCCGGCGCGGAACTTCTTGCCGATGGCAACATCCATGTGTACGGCGCCATGCGTGGCCGTGCCCTGGCCGGTATCAAGGGCAATACCAAGGCGCGGATCTTCTGCCTGCAGATGACTGCGGAAATGGTCTCCATCGCCGGCCAGTACAAAGTGTGCGAAGACCTGCGCCGCGACCCGCTGTGGGGTTCGGGCGTACAGGTCAGCCTGTCCGGCGACGTGTTGAACATCACCCGTCTTTAACGGATACTTGCCGGCATTTTTAGCGCAACTTTTTTCCCGTTGCCGTTTTTTGTATTTGCAGGGACGTCTGTCCCGAATTATTTAGGGGTGAAACACCTTGGCCAAGATTCTCGTGGTTACTTCCGGCAAGGGGGGTGTGGGCAAGACCACCACCAGCGCCGCCATCGGTACCGGCCTCGCACTGCGCGGGCACAAGACAGTCATCGTCGACTTCGACGTCGGCCTGCGTAACCTCGACCTGATCATGGGCTGCGAACGCCGCGTGGTGTACGACTTCGTCAACGTGGTCAACGGCGAAGCCAACCTGCAGCAGGCCCTGATCAAGGACAAGCGCCTGGAAAACCTGTTCGTGCTGGCCGCCAGCCAGACCCGCGACAAGGACGCGCTGACCAAGGAAGGCGTCGAAAAGGTACTGATGGAGCTCAAGGACCAGTTCGACTTCGTGGTCTGCGACTCGCCGGCCGGTATCGAGAAAGGTGCGCACCTGGCGATGTACTTCGCCGACGAAGCCATCGTCGTGACCAACCCCGAGGTTTCGTCGGTACGTGACTCCGACCGCATGATCGGCCTGCTGTCGAGCAAGTCGCGCCGTGCCGAACAGGGCGAAGACCCGATCAAGGAACACCTGCTGATCACCCGCTACCACCCCGAGCGCGTCGAAAAGGGCGAAATGCTTGGCGTCGAGGACGTCAAGGAAATCCTCTCGGTCGAACTGCTGGGTGTCATCCCCGAATCCCAAGCCGTGCTCAAGGCCTCCAACCAGGGCATCCCGGTCATTCTCGATGACCAGAGCGATGCAGGCCAGGCGTACAGCGACACCGTCGACCGCCTGCTGGGCAAGCCCAAGCCACTGCGGTTCATCGAAGTGCCGAAGCAAGGATTCTTCGCGCGCCTGTTTGGAGGCAAATAAACCATGAACCTTTTTGACTTCTTTCGTGGCAGACAGAAACAGAGCAGCGCGTCGGTAGCGAAAGAGCGTCTACAGATCATCGTGGCGCACGAGCGTGGCCAGCGCAGCACCCCGGACTACCTGCCTGCCTTGCAGAAGGAGCTGGTCGAGGTGATCCGCAAGTACGTCAACATCGGCAACGACGACGTACAGATCGAACTGGAAAACCAGGGCAGCTGCTCGATTCTGGAACTGAACATCACCCTGCCTGATCGCTGATCGCGCAGCTGGGTGTAATCATTGGGGCTGCTTTGCAGCCCATCGCCGGCAAGCCGGCTCCCACAGACAACGCGGGACCCTGTGGGAGCCGGCTTGCCGGCGATGGGCCGCAAGGCGGCCCCAGTGCTTTCCGCCATTTCACCGAGACCTAGCAATGCCGCTGTCGAACATCCAGATCCTTCACGAAGACGCCGCCGTCCTGGTGATCAACAAGCCGACCCTGCTGTTGTCGGTGCCGGGCCGCGCCGAGGACAACAAGGACTGCCTGATCACCCGCCTGCAGGAAAACGGCTACCCGGAAGCCCTGATCGTCCACCGCCTGGACTGGGAAACCTCGGGGATCATCCTGCTCGCCCGCGACGCCGACAGCCATCGTGAACTGTCACGCCAGTTCCACGACCGCGAGACCGAAAAGGCCTATACCGCGCTGTGCTGGGGCCAGCCCGCGCTCGACAGCGGCAGCATCGACCTGCCCCTGCGTTACGACCCGCCGACCAAGCCGCGCCACGTGGTCGACCATGAGCAAGGCAAGCATGCCCTGACCTTCTGGCGCATCGTCGAGCGCTGCGGCGATCACTGCCGGGTCGAACTGACGCCGATCACCGGGCGCTCGCACCAGCTGCGCGTGCACATGCTGTCGATCGGCCACCCGCTGCTCGGCGACCGGCTGTACGCCAACCCCGAGGCGCTGGCGGCCCATGAGCGGCTGTGCCTGCATGCCTCGATGCTGAGCTTTACCCATCCGGTGTCTGGCGAACGCCTGAAATTCGAGTGTCCGGCGCCGTTCTAAGGCACTGGCCAATCGCGGGGCGCTGCCACGCCTCGCGATGGCTCGACACAAATTTTCGAGCATTTACGCTAAACTCGCGCCACTGCTGTCTGGAGTGACTTATGCGCGATGCCCTGAACGCCGGCCTGATCGAATTCCTCAAGGCCTCCCCGACGCCCTTCCACGCCACCGCCAGCCTCGCGCAACGCCTCGAGGCCGCCGGCTACCAGCGCCTGGACGAACGCGACAGCTGGGCCACCGTGCCTGGCGGCCGCTACTACGTGACCCGTAACGATTCCTCGATCATCGCCATCAAGCTCGGCAAGCATTCGCCGCTGATCGGCGGTATCCGCATGGTCGGCGCCCACACCGACAGCCCATGCCTGCGGGTCAAGCCGCAGCCCGAACTGCAGCGCCAGGGCTTCCTGCAACTGGGCGTCGAAGTCTATGGCGGCGCCCTGCTTGCCCCTTGGTTCGACCGCGACCTGTCGCTGGCCGGCCGGGTCACTTTCCGCCGTGACGGCAAGGTGGAAAGCCAGCTGATCGACTTCAAGCTGCCGATCGCGGTGATCCCGAACCTGGCGATCCACCTCAACCGCACCGCCAACGAAGGCTGGCAGATCAACCCGCAGACCGAACTGCCACCGATCCTGGCGCAGGTCGCCGGCGACGAGCGCGTCGACTTCCGCGCCCTGCTCACCGAGCAGCTGGCCCGCGAACACGACCTCAACGCCGACGTGGTGCTGGATTACGAGCTGAGCTTCTACGACACCCAGGACGCCGCATTGATCGGCCTGAACGGCGACTTCATCGCCGCCGCCCGCCTGGACAACCTGCTGTCGTGCTACGCCGGCCTGCAGGCGCTGCTGAACGCCGAAGGCGACGAGACCTGCGTACTGGTGTGCAACGACCACGAGGAAGTCGGCTCCTGCTCGGCCTGCGGCGCCGATGGCCCGATGCTCGAACAGACCCTGCAGCGCCTGCTGCCCGATGGCGACGACTATGTGCGCACCATCCAGCGCTCGCTGATGGTCTCGGCCGACAATGCCCACGGCGTGCACCCCAACTACGCCGACAAGCACGACGGCAACCACGGCCCCAAGCTCAACGCAGGCCCGGTGATCAAGGTCAACAACAACCAGCGCTACGCCACCAACAGCGAAACCGCCGGGTTCTTCCGCCACCTGTGCATGGCCGAGGAAGTCCCGGTGCAGAGCTTCGTGGTGCGCAGCGACATGGGCTGCGGCTCGACCATCGGCCCGATCACCGCCAGCCACCTGGGCGTGCGTACGGTGGATATCGGCCTGCCGACCTTCGCCATGCACTCGATCCGCGAGCTGTGCGGCAGCCATGACCTGGCCCACCTGGTGAAGGTGCTCGGCGCCTTCTACCGCAGCCGCGAACTGCCCTGAGGCCACAAACCATACCCCATTGATCCGGCATGACCTCTGTAGGAGCGGCTTTTAGCCGCGATCACCCGCGAAGCGGGTGCCATACACCGCGTTGCCTGCATCGCGGCTGAAGCCGCTCCTACACGCAGAACGACCGCAGGACCCGGCTTGCCGGGTAACATGCCCCGGGTCAACGCTCCCACCGCCACAACCCGCTATGCTTAGGACATGCCCCGAAGCAAAAGGATTGCCGTACATGTCCCCCTTCCTGTCCCTGTTCGTGCCGGTGTTCCTGTTCCTGATGCTGCTGACCATCGGTTTCAGCCTGCGCGAGCGCAATGTCGGCGTGCTGATGATGTGGATCGGCACCCTCGGCATTTTCGGCCTCACCTGCTGGAAGATCCTCGAGAAACTGCCGTCGTAAACCTCTACACTCGGGCAAACGTTTGACCTGAGGTAGATTTCCCGGTGCCAGCCCTCCTGCGTTGCATCACGCTGCTGTTCCTGTTGTTCGTCACGCCAGCGCACGCCGCCGGCCTGCCAGGCCTGCTCGGCTCCAGCACGCCCGCCCAGCCCGAAGCCAGCGAGCCCTTGGGCAAGTCCCTGGACGAGGTGATCAAGAACCTGGAAAACGACCAGCAACGCGCCAAGCTGCTGGCCGACCTGAAAAAGCTGCGCGACGCCACGAAACAATCGCAACCCACCGTCGAACAGGGCGTGCTCGGCCTGATCGGCGGTGCCCTGCACGACTTCGAGAAACAGTTCAGCGGCGATGCCAGCCCGTTCAAGCGCTGGTCGCTGGAAATCGACCAGGCCCAGGACGAGCTGGCCGCACTGGTGGTGCCGGTGCATCAATGGCCGGCGATCCTGTTTGGCTTCGCTGGGGTCATCCTGGTCTGGGGCCTGCTGGCCTATGCCTTCAACTGGATCGGCCACCGCGTGCGCCTGCGTTTCGGCCTGACCGAGGACCTGCCGCAACACCCGCGGACCTGGGATCTGGTGCGCTTTGCCCTGCGCAAGCTGGGGCCCTGGCTGGTGGCGCTGGTGTTCACCGTGTACCTGAGCTTCGCCCTGCCCTCCTCGCTGGGCAAGTCGATGGCCATGGTGCTGGCCTACGCGCTGGTGGTCGGCACCCTGTTCTCGGCGATCTGCGTGATTGCCTTCTCGCTGCTCGACGGCCCGCATCGCCACCGCGCCCTGCATATCCTGCGGCACCAGGCGTTCCGCCCACTGTGGCTGATCGGCAGCTTCGCCGCGTTCGGCGAGGCGATGAGCGACCCACGCCTGACCACCGCGCTGGGCAGCCACCTGGCTCACGCCCTGGCCACCCTGGCCAATGTGATCGCCGCGCTGTGCACCGGGCTGTTCATCCTGCGCTTCCGCCGCCCGATCGCCCACCTGATCCGCAACCAGCCCCTGTCCCGGCGCCTGACCCGGCGCACCCTGAGCGACACCATCGAACTGCTCGGCAGCTTCTGGTACATCCCGGCGCTGATCCTGGTGGCGATCTCGCTGTTCGCCACCTTCGTCTCCGCCGGCGACACCAGCACCGCCCTGCGCCAGTCGCTGATGTGCACCGTGCTGGTGGTGGTGTGCATGGTGCTCAATGGCCTGGTCCGTCGCCACGCGGCAAAGCCCAGGCGCGCCAACAAGCGCCAGGCGGTCTATACCGAACGCCTGCGCAACTTCGGCTATGTCCTGGTGCACCTGTTCATCTGGCTGCTGTTCATCGAACTGGGCCTGCGCGTCTGGGGCCACTCGATGATCAGTTTCGCCGAGGGTGACGGCCATGAAGTCAGCCTGCGCCTGCTGGGCCTGGCCGGCACGCTGATCGTCGCCTGGCTGGTGTGGATCCTCGCCGACACCGCCGTGCACCATGCCCTGGTGCATTCGCGGCGCGGGCTGGCCAACGCCCGGGCGCAGACCATGATGCCGCTGATCCGCAACGTGATGTTCGTGGTGATCGTCATCATCGCGGTGATCGTCGCCCTGGCCAACATGGGCATGAACGTCACCCCGCTGCTGGCGGGTGCCGGTGTCATCGGCCTGGCCATCGGTTTCGGCGCCCAGTCGCTGGTGGCCGACCTGATCACCGGCCTGTTCATCATCATCGAGGACTCGCTGGCCATCGACGACTACGTGGATGTCGGCGGCCACCTGGGCACGGTCGAGGGCCTGACCATCCGCACCGTGCGCCTGCGCGACATCGACGGCATCGTGCACACCATCCCGTTCAGCGAGATCAAGAGCATCAAGAACTACTCGCGCGAATTCGGCTACGCGATCTTCCGCGTGGCCATCCCGCACAGCATGAACATCGACCAGGCCATCACCCTGATCCGCGAGGTCGGGCAGAAACTGCGCAACGACCCGCTGATGCGCCGCAACATCTGGTCGCCGCTGGAGTTGCAGGGGGTGGAAAGCTTCGAGTCGGGCTCGGCGATCCTGCGGGCGCGGTTCAAGACCGCGCCGATCAAGCAGTGGGAGGTATCGCGGGCGTTCAACCTGGCGTTGAAGCGCCAGCTCGATGAAGCGGGGCTGGATCTGGCGACGCCACGGCTGTCGGTGCAGGTGGTGACGGCTGGGGGTGGTGGAATGGGCGACGCGAAGTAGGGCGTGCCCTGCGTAGGAGCGGCTTTAGCCGCGATCACCCGCAAAGCGGGTGCCAGGCACCGAGTTGCCCGCATCGCGGCTGAAGCCGCTCCTACAAATGGCCGCCCTAACCCGCCTCGGCGCGGATGCGAATCGCATCATGGCGCCAGTACTCCAGGTCGCAGTCGATCAGATGCCCATGCAGGTCGCTGTTGACCCGGGTGATATGCAGCCCGGGGCTGCCAGCCGACACCTTCAAGGCAGCCGCCGCCTCGGCCGGCAACGCCGTCGGCAGGATCTCGAAGCACACCTGCCCATAGTGAATCGCGTACTCCCGCGCATAGATCTCGGTCAGTGACTGGGCCAGGTCCAGTTCGAGGATGCCGGGGAAGTAGCGCGGGTTGAGATAGTGCTCGGCATACAGCACCGCCCGCCCGTCGATACGCCGCAACCGGCAGATCCGCACCACGCTGGACAACGCCGGCAGCCGCAGGCGCGCGCAGATCGCCGCCGAAGCCGGCTGCAGCCGCGCCGACAGCAGCTGCGTACGCGGCTCGCGCCCCTGGTCGCGCACCATCGCATGGAAATGGCTGCGCTCGATCAGGTCGTAGGTCAGACGCTCGGGCGCGACGAACCAGCCACGCCGCTCCTCGCGGTAGATCAGGCCCATGGCCTCGAGCTGCACCAGCGCCTCGCGCAGCGTGATACGCGTGGTGTCGAACACCTCGCTGAGCCTGCGCTCGGCCGGCAGCTTGCCGCCGGGCGCCAGCAAGCCGTGTTCGATCTGCTCCTGCAGCGCGTGGCAGATGGCTGTTACCGCGCGCGGTGGCGTCGCTTGCATCAAAGGTTACCTATCTGGACTAGTCCAGCCCCGAAACGGGGCAGTTGGAGCGTAGTGCAAGCCTAGGCACGGCTGATGAACATCCTGTGACACAGGCGCCGCAGGGCACTTGCCAGATCTGCCAGATCCGCGCCAGCCCACGAGAATCAAGGCTTTCGATCTGGTCTACGCTGTAACTCCAGGGCCTTGGGCCTGCCACCCGCCCCCGCCCCTTACATCAAACTGTCACGCAACAGGCCTACCTTGGCGCAAGGTTTGCTGACCTAGACCAAGGGGTCGCAAGCACCGCTTCCGTTCATAACAACGAATGCAAGGCACCCACCAAAGGAGCTTCGGATGAAAAAGTTGTTCATGGCGTCACTGCTCGGTTCGGCCATCGCTTTTTGCACCTCGGCCATGGCCCAGGACCTCAAGGCCCTTGAAGACGCCGCCCGCAAGGAAGGCACGGTCAACAGCGTGGGCATGCCCGATGCCTGGGCCAACTGGAAAGGCACCTGGGAAGACCTGGCGAAAAAGTACGGCCTCAAGCACAGCGACACCGACATGAGCTCGGCCCAGGAAGTCGCCAAGTTCGATGCCGAGAAGGACAACGCCAGCGCCGATATCGGCGACGTCGGCGCGGCCTTCGGCCCGATCGCGGTCGCCAAGGGCGTGACCCAACCCTACAAGCCAAGCACCTGGGACCAGGTCCCGGCGTGGGCCAAGGACCAGGACGGCCACTGGGCGCTGGCCTACACCGGCACCATCGCCTTCATCATCAACAAGGACCTGGTGAAGGAAGAGGACCGCCCAAGCACCTGGCACGACCTGGAAAAGGGCAAGTACAAAGTCGCCATCGGTGACGTCGGCACCGCCGCCCAGGCCGCCAACGGCGTACTCGCCGCCGCCATCGCCTACAAGGGCAGCGAAAGCAACATCGAGCCGGGCCTGCAGCTGTTCACCAAGCTGGCCCAGCAGAAGCGCCTGTCGCTGGCCAACCCGACCATCCAGACTCTCGAGAAAGGCGAGGTGGAAGTGGGCGTGGTGTGGGACTTCAACGGCCTGAGCTACCGCGAACAGATCGACCCGAAACGCTTCGAGGTGCTGATCCCCTCCGATGGCTCGGTCATCTCCGGCTACACCACCATCATCAACAAATACGCCAAGCACCCGAACGCGGCCAAGCTGACCCGTGAATACATCTTCAGCGATGCCGGCCAGACCAACCTGGCCATCGGCCACGCCCGGCCGATCCGTGCCGAACACCTGAAGCTGCCGGCGGATGTACAGGCCAAGCTGCTGCCCAACGAACAGTACAAGGCCGCCCAGCCAATCAAAGATGCTGCGGCCTGGGAAGCGACCTCCAAGGCCCTGCCACAGAAGTGGCAGGAGCAGGTGATCATCGAGATGGAATAAGGGGCAGATTGCCTTCTGCCTGAACCGGCCCTGTCGCCGGCAAGCCGGCTCCCACAGGGTCAGCGCAAGACCTGTGGGAGCTGGCTTGCCAGCGATGAGGGCGACGCGCTACCGACTGATACCCCTGCGGAGCCACCATGCAACACAACGTCATCCTGGTCCTGCTCGACGGCCTCAACCACCAGGTCGCCCACCATGCCATGGGCCACCTGCACGCCTATGTCGAGGCCGACCGCGCCGCGCTGTACCGCGTGGAGTGCGAGCTGCCGTCGCTGTCGCGACCACTTTACGAATGCATTCTCACCGGTGTGCCGCCGATCGACAGCGGCATCGTGCACAACAACATCAACCGCCTGTCCAACCAGCGCAGCGTGTTCCACTACGCCCGCGAGGCCGGCCTGGGCACCGCGGCGGCGGCCTACCACTGGATGAGCGAACTGTATAACCGCTCGCCGTTCGACCCGCTGCGCGACCGCCACACCCACGCGCCGAAGCTACCGATCCAGCACGGCCTGTTCTACTACGCCGACCACTACCCCGATTCGCACCTGCTGGCCGACGCCGAATACCTGCGCCGTCGCCATGCGCCGAACTTCCTTCTGGTGCACCCGATGAACATCGACGACGCCGGCCATCGCCATGGCCTGGACAGCAGCCAGTACCGCAACGCCGCGCGCAGCGCCGACATCCTGCTGGCAGACTACCTGCCGCGCTGGCTCGAGGAGGGCTACCAGGTGCTGGTCACCGCCGACCACGGCATGAACAACGACCGCTCGCACAACGGCCTGCTCGCCGAGGAGCGTGAAGTGCCGCTGTTCGTATTCGGCGAGGCATTCAGCCTCGACCCTGCGGCCAAGCCGCTGCAGACCGAGCTGTGCGGCACGATCTGCGAACTGCTCGGCGCCGCCCACGACAAACCGGTCTGCCGGGAGCTGCTCAAGTGAATGCAAGCCATCGCGGCCGCTACCTGGCCCTGCTCTGCCTGCTGCCGTTCGCCGTGTTCTTCATCATTTTCCAGATCGCGCCGCTGGCCTGGGTTGCGATAAACAGCCTGCAAAGCGAGAGTGGCTGGGGCCTGGCCAACTTCAGCAAGATCTTCGCCTCGAAGTTCTACCTGCAGGCGTTGCAACGCAGCCTGGAGATCAGCTTCTGGTCGAGCCTGTTCGGCATCGTCATCGCCACGTTGGGCGCCTATTCGCTGCGCCAGGTCGACTCGAAACTGCGCGACTTCGTCAGCGCCTTCGCCAACATGACCAGCAACTTTTCCGGCGTGCCCCTGGCGTTCGCCTTCATCATCCTGCTCGGCTTCAATGGCGCGCTCACCCTGCTGCTCAAGCAAATGGGGCTGCTCGGCGACTTCAGTATCTACTCCAAGACCGGCCTGATCCTGGTCTACACCTACTTCCAGATCCCCTTGGGCGTATTGCTGCTCTTCCCCGCCTTCGACGCCCTGCGCGAAGACTGGCGTGAGTCCGCCGCGCTGCTGGGCGCCAATCATTGGCAGTTCTGGCGGCACATCGGCCTGCCCGTGCTTACCCCGGCGCTGCTCGGCACCTTCGTCATCCTGCTGGCCAACGCCCTGGGCGCCTATGCCACCGTCTACGCCCTGACCACCGGCAACTTCAACGTGCTGCCGATTCGCATCGCCGGCCTTGTGGCCGGCGACATCAGCCTCGACCCGAACCTGGCCAGCGCGCTGGCGATGGTGCTGGTGGGCCTGATGACCGTGGTCACGGTGGCCCATCAATGGCTGCTCAAGAGGAGCTACCATGCGCGCTGAAAACAAACCCGGCGGGCTCTACCACCGCGCGGTGGTCTACCTGCTGTTCCTCATCCTGCTGCTGCCACTGGCCGGCACCCTGCTCTATTCGCTGGCCACCAGCTGGTCGGCGACCCTGCTGCCCAGCGGCCTGACCTTCAAGTGGTATGTGGCGCTGTGGAGCGAACCGCGCTTTCTCGCCGCCTTCGGCCAGTCGCTGCTGGTGTGCGTGGGCGCGCTGCTGCTGTCGGTGGTGCTGATCCTGCCGCTGTTGTTCGTGGTGCACTACCACTTCCCCAAGCTCGACGCCTTGATGAACGTACTCATCCTGCTGCCGTTCGCGGTGCCGCCGGTGGTGTCCGCGGTGGGCTTGCTGCAACTCTATGGCAGCGGGCCGATGGCCATGGTCGGCACGCCGTGGATCCTGATCGGCTGCTACTTCACCATCGCCCTGCCGTTCATGTACCGGGCGATTACCAACAACCTGCAGGCGATCAACCTGCGCGACCTGATGGACGCCGCGCAACTGCTCGGCGCCAGCACCTGGCAGGCGGCGTTCCTGGTGGTGCTGCCGAACCTGCGCAAGGGCCTGATGGTGGCGTTGCTGCTGTCGTTCTCGTTCCTGTTCGGCGAGTTCGTCTTCGCCAACCTGCTGGTGGGCACCCGCTACGAGACCTTGCAGGTGTACCTGAACAACATGCGCAACAGCAGCGGCCACTTCAACAGCGCCCTGGTGATCTCCTACTTCGCCTTCGTGCTGGTGCTGACCTGGGTTGCCAACCGCCTGAACAAGGACAAGACCTGACATGAGCTTCGTCAGCGTACAGAAACTGCAAAAGAGCTACGCCGGCAGCCCGGTGTTCGAGAACATCGACTGCCAGATCGAACGCGGCGAGTTCGTCACCTTGCTCGGCCCCTCTGGCTGCGGCAAGTCCACCCTGCTGCGCTGCATCGCCGGGCTGACCCCGGTGGACAGCGGGCGGATCCTGCTCGACGGCCAGGATATCGTGCCGTTGAGCCCGCAAAAGCGCGGCATCGGCATGGTGTTCCAGAGCTACGCGCTGTTCCCCAACATGACCGTGGAACAGAACGTCGCCTTCGGCCTGCGCATGCAGAAGGTCAAGGCCGACGAAAGCCAGGCACGGGTGCGCGAGGTACTCGACCTGGTCGAGCTCGGCAGCTTCGCCTCGCGCTACCCGCACCAGCTGTCCGGCGGCCAGTGCCAGCGCGTGGCCCTGGCCCGCTCTCTGGTCACCCGCCCGCGCCTGCTGTTGCTCGACGAACCACTGTCGGCGCTGGATGCGCGTATCCGCAAACACCTGCGCGAACAGATCCGCGCCATCCAGCGCGAGCTGGGGCTGACCACCATCTTCGTCACCCATGACCAGGAAGAAGCGCTGACCATGTCAGACCGCATCGTCCTGATGAACCAGGGACGCATCGTCCAGAGCGGCGATGCCGAAACCCTCTACACCGCGCCCGTGGACCTGTTCGCCGCCGGCTTCATCGGCAACTACAACCTGCTCGATGCCGACAGCGCCAGCCGCCTGCTGCAACGCCCGGTGGCCGCGCGCCTGGCGATCCGGCCAGAGTCGATCACCCTGAGCCTGAACGGCGAGCTGGATGGCGAGATCCGCAGCCACAGCCTGCTGGGCAACGTGATCCGCTACCGCGTCCAGGTACGCGGCGTGGAACTGGTGGTGGACGTACTCAATCGTTGCGCCAGCGATCTGCACGCGGACGGACAACGGGTATCCTTGTCGATCGACCCCACGGCGCTACGGGAAGTGGCCTAAGGAGATTCAACGCATGGCACTGGCAATTTTCGATCTGGACGAAACCCTCATCCACGGCGACTGCGCGTCGTTGTGGAGCGAGCAGATGGCCCGACTGGGCTGGGTCGATGGCAAGAGTTTCCTCAAGCGCGACCATGAACTGATGGAAGCCTACGGCAAAGGCCACCTGCAGATGGAGGACTACATGGCCTTCAGCCTGGAGCCGATCGCCGGGCGCACCCTGGAAGAGGTGGAGCACCTGGTCGAGCCCTGGGTCGAGGATGTGATCGAGCCGATCATCTACGGTGATGCCTGCCGCTGCATCGCCGAGCACCGCCAGCGCGGCGACCGGGTCCTGATCATCTCGGCCAGCGGTGCGCACCTGGTCGGCCCGATCGCCGCGCGCCTGGGCGTGGACGAATACCTGGCCATCGAACTGGAAGCGGTCAATGGCGTGTTCACCGGCAAGACCCACGGCGTGCTCACCTACCGCGAGGGCAAGATCACCCGCCTGCTGGAGTGGCTCGACCAGGAACAGGAAAACCTCGAGGGCGCGAGCTTCTATTCCGACTCGCGCAACGACCTGCCGCTGCTGCTGAAGGTGGATCATCCCTATGTGGTCAACCCGGACCCGGTGCTGCGCGAGCACGCGCAAACCAACGGCTGGCCCATTCTGAGCTGGTCTTGAGTATGATCGGGGGCACCTGAATAGAACAACAAGGATTGCCCCATGCGTGCCCTCGCCGCCCTCAGCCGCTTCGTCGGCAACACCTTCGCCCTGTGGGTGCTGGTGTTCGCCTGCCTGGCCTTCCTTCAGCCACAGTGGTTCATCGCCCTCAAGGTCGCCATCGTGCCGCTGCTGGGCCTGGTGATGTTCGGCATGGGCCTGACCCTCAAGCTCGACGACTTCGCCGCCGTCGCCCGCCAGCCATGGCGGGTGGCGTTGGGGGTCGTGGCGCATTTCGTGATCATGCCCGGGGTGGCCTGGCTGTTGTGCCAGCTGTTCCAGCTGCCGCCGGAAATCGCCGTGGGCGTGATCCTGGTCGGCTGCTGCCCGAGCGGCACGGCGTCGAACGTCATGGTGTGGCTGTCCAGGGGTGACCTGGCACTGGCAGTGGCGATCGCCGCGGTGACCACCCTGCTCGCCCCGCTGCTCACCCCGGCGCTGATCTGGTTCCTCGCCTCGGCGTGGCTGCCGGTTTCGTTCATGGACATGTTCTGGTCGATCCTGCAGTTGGTGATGCTGCCGATCGTGCTCGGCGTGCTCGCCCAGCGCCTGCTCGGCGCCCGGGTGCAGTTGGCAGTGCAGGTGCTGCCGCTGGTGTCGGTGGTAAGCATCGTGATGATCGTCTGCGCGGTGGTGGCGGTCAGCCAGGCGAAGATCGTCGAATCGGGGCTGCTGATCATGGCGGTGGTGGTGCTGCACAACAGCTTCGGCTTCCTGCTGGGCTACCTGACCGGCAAGCTGTGCAAGCTGCCGCTGGCCCAGCGCAAGGCGCTGGCGCTGGAGGTGGGCATGCAGAACTCCGGGTTGGGCGCGGCCCTGGCGTCGGCGCACTTCTCACCCCTGGCGGCGGTGCCCAGTGCGCTGTTCAGCGTATGGCACAACATCTCCGGGGCTTTGCTGTCGACGTGGTTCCGGCGGATGGAGGAGCCTGAGCCCGAGGTTGAGAACATCGTATCTGCCAGAAATTGATGTTGCCTGCCCAGGCCTCACGCCGGCAAGCCGGCTCCCACAGGGTTAGCGCATGGCTGGCTTCATGCGGTCGGTGTGGGAGCCGGCTTGCCGGCGATGAGGCAACCACCGATCCTTGAAACTTGCCCCAGCCTCGGCAAATGGGCACTATAGTGCGCACTGTGAGGACGGCCTCACGACGCTGTGCGTGAACATACCGGGGACGGCCCCATCTTTGATAACGATGGAGACTCACCATGTCCTGGATCATCCTGTTCTTCGCCGGCCTGTTCGAAGTCGGCTGGGCTGTCGGCCTCAAGTACACCGACGGCTTCACCCGCCCCCTGCCCACCGTGCTGACGGTCGGCGCCATGGTCATCAGCCTCGGCCTTCTGGGCCTGGCCATGAAGGAGCTGCCGCTGGGCACCGCCTATGCCATCTGGACCGGCGTCGGCGCGGTCGGCACGGTGATCGCCGGGATCATCCTGTTCGGTGAATCCATGGCGCTGATCCGCCTGGCCAGTGTCGCCCTGATCATCACCGGCCTGGTCGGCCTGAAGGTCAGCGCCAGCTGACCTTCCTCCGTTACCCCTAGCGAACGTCGCCGCGCAGCAGGCTCACCTGCTCGCGCAGCGCCTCGGGCTGCGCCGCCTCCACCGGGATGGCGGTGCCGGCCACCAGGGTCACCCGCGACCACAGGCGCTTGAAGAAGCCTTTGTTCGGGTCACGGCTGAAGAAGCTGCCCCACAACCCCTGCAACGCCAACGGTATCACCGGCACCGGCGTCTCCTGCAGGATGCGGTTCACCCCGCCCTTGAACACATCGATCTCACCATCCGCGCTCAGCTTGCCCTCAGGGAAGATGCACACCAGCTCGCCATCGGCCAGGTAGCGGGCGATGCGGGCGAAGGCCCGCTCGTAGGTGGCCTCGTCCTCGCCGCGCCCGGCAATGGGGATGGCGCCCGCGGTGCGGAACACGAAATTGAGCACCGGCAGGTTGTAGATCTTGTAGTACATGACAAACCGGATCGGCCGGCGGATGGCGCCGCCGATCAGCAGCGCATCGACGAATGACACATGGTTGCACACCAGCAACGCCGCGCCTTCGTCGGGAATGCGCTGCAGCTCACGGTGCTCGACCCGATACATCGAGTGGCTGAGCAGCCAGATCAGGAAGCGCATGGTGAATTCCGGCACGATGCGGAAGATGTAGGCATTGACCGCGATGTTGAGCAGCGACACCACCAGGAACAGCTGCGGGATGCTCAGCTTGGCCAGGCTCAGCAGGACGATGGTGATGATCGCCGACACCACCATGAACAGCGCGTTGAGGATGTTGTTGGCGGCGATCACCCGGGCCCGCTCGCCTTCCGCGGTGCGCGCCTGGATCAGCGCGTACAGCGGCACGATGTAGAAGCCACCGAAAATACCCAGGCCGACAATCGACAGCATGATCCACCAGGCCTGGCTCATGCCCAGCAAGGCCAGCCAGTCATGGGGCACGGCACCGACCGGGACATCCCCCGAATGCCACCACCAGAGCAGGCCGAACAGGGTCAGGCCGAACGAGCCGAACGGCACCAGGCCGATCTCCACCTTGCGCCCGCTCAGGCGCTCGCACAGCAGCGAACCGACGGCGATGCCTACCGAGAACAGGGTCAGCACCAGGGTGACCACGGTCTCGTCGCCGTGCAGCCAGTCCTTGGCGTAGGCCGGGATCTGCGTGAGGTAGATCGCGCCGACGAACCAGAACCACGAGTTGCCGACGATCGAGCGCGATACCGCCGGGGTCTGGCCCAGGCCCAGGCGCAGGGTCAGCCAGGACTGCTTGAAGATGTTCCAGTCCAGTTTCATCTGTGGCGCGGCGGCGGCGGCGCGGGGGATCCAGCGGCTGGCCAGGTAGCCCAGCACCGCGGTGCCCACCACCCCGGCGGCGGCCAGCACCGCGTACTGGCTGGAGGACATCAGCATACCGGCGCCGATGGTGCCGGCCAGGATCGCCAGGAAGGTACCCATCTCCACCAGGCCGTTGCCGCCCACCAGTTCCTCCTCACGCAGGGCCTGGGGCAGGATCGAGTACTTCACCGGGCCGAACAGCGCCGAGTGGGTGCCCATGGCGAACAGCGCCACCAGCATCAGCTCCAGATGATGGGTGACGAAACCGGTCGCACCGATGGCCATGATGACGATCTCGGCCAGCTTGATCGCACGGATCAGGCGGTCCTTGGCGAACTTCTCGCCGAACTGCCCGGCCAGCGCCGAGAACAGGAAGAACGGCAGGATGAACAGCAACGCGCACAGGTTGACCCAGATCGAGCGGTCGCCTTCCAGGCTCAGCTTGTAGAGGATCGCCAGGATCAGCGACTGCTTGAACAGGTTGTCGTTGAAGGCACCCAGCGACTGGGTGATGAAGAACGGCAGGAAGCGCCGCTTGCCGAGCAGGGTGAATTGCGAGGGGTGACTCATCGTCCTTGTACCTGGTTGGGCTTTGTCATTGGAGGCACGTACAGCGTGATAAGCCACAAATCTGCACGGAAAAGTCCCGCCAAGGCAACCCTTGACCGCAGCAGCGCGCCCTAAGTCCCCGTACCTGTCGGTCGGACCGGATGGTCACCCACGATATGCGCTGCATCTGCTTGATCGGGCCTGACACTTCAGCCTCCCAATCATTCGGAGAACTGGAAAGACGACAGTGACGATGGCAGACTGCCAGCCCTCACTATGGTGTCAAAAGCACACGCAATGGCGAGGCGACAGACACGGAGCACACAAAGGAATGAAATGCGCAAGATGAGTGGAGACGATCAGCTAAGAGCGTTGATCGAGTCAGCCAGACAAGCCATGAAAGTGGTAAGGAACAAGTCTGAATTACTGGACATTGTGCAGACTTTCGCCGATTACAAAGGCAAGCTGCGCATTGAAAACAAGGCCTTGAAATACACTTCACTCCTAGGTATTGGCCTTGCTGCCGTTGCGTTGATAGACAACTACTTGTTGGGGCCTTCCTTGCTGTTGGTGTCGACGGCACAAGACTGGGGTGTCCCAACGTCGTTCGTCGCATGGATTTTCGCTGGGCCGATCTTAGTCCCCACGATCTTCAACATCGCCATGGTCATTGGCGATAGCAAAGAGATACCTGAGCTCTCAAAGGAACTGGCACGCCGCTCAAGCTGGTTTACAAACGGTCTTGTAGAAACCGACACACCGCTTGAGCCGTTGCTTGAGCAACTCCAGCGATCCTTCAACGACTACTCGCGTGGTAACTACAGCCGCAAGATACAGCGCGCGCTGAAGGGACGCCACGCAGGTACACGACAGACCCTTGAATACCTCTTCATCGATCTGGAGTACGTCGAGAAGCGGCAGGAAACCTACACCACGACAGACAGCAAAGGCAGCACCACCATACGGACCCGAACCGTCTTCGACCACCACCAGCGCTATAGCCTGGTAGTTGGCTTTCCCTGGATGCGGGGTATCGCCGTGCGGGGGGATCTGCAGGATGGGATCGACTACCCGAACAAGTACCAGACCAGTTCAACCGCGTTCAACGAAGTCTTCACCCTGAGCGGCACCACAGCAATGGACTGCGCTCGATTCGCCAAACCCGTTACCGTGTTGCACTTGCTGAGCATGAAAACAGGTCTGCACAGTCTGAACTTAGAATTCGCAGCCGATGGTGCTGGATTGTGCATAAGCTTTGACAATGACATCACTGACTTCGACATGCCGTGCGACCTGAGCACACCCGGCGCCTTCTTCCAACACCTCGATTCCGGCATAGCCTTGCCCACGCTAACAAGACTGCTGGAGGCGATTCACGTACTCGTCGAACAGCATGACGACAACTTCGAATTGTCCAATCAACCTAATATGCAAATGGAGCAATGACAGTGGATCTTCCCACCATCATCGGCATTGCCGTCACGGCCTTGGTTTTAATGAGCATAATCGGACTGTATAACTCGATTATCGGTGGCCTCAACCGTGCACAGCGTGCCTGGGCCGATGTGCTGACCTACGAGCGGCAAAAGAACAAGGTGCTCGACGGCCTGCAGCAACACGTGAACCATTACCAGGAATACGAACAGAGCCTGATGAGCGAGATCACACGCCTGCGCAGTGCCATTGCCGAATTGCCGAGCACGGCTAACGGCGACTCACTGGTAAATGCAGAGAACGCCACCCGTTCGCTGCTCAATGGCATGCGAGTTGCCGTAGAGGCCTATCCCGATCTCAAGGCATCCGAAGTGCTGAACAATCTAATGCGGGAAATCGCCGAGCAACAGGAAAATGTCGGCGCGGCGATCGCTATCTTCAACGGTGAGGTGGAACGGTTCAACAATAGAATCCAGATGTTCCCGGGCTCGATGGTCAACGCTGTGCTGAACCGTCAATTGCCAATTGTCCCGTTCACCGATGCGCAAGCGGCAAGCGGCTTCTCCTACAGACCCAACCTCTAGCCCCTCCAGTCGCAGCATTGCCCGGCTTCACTGCCGGGCAATGCACGGCGACACGAACAACTCGCCCCGCCATGCGCCGCTCAGGGTCCGGCTGGCCACCAGCAGCCAGAGCAGCGCCAGCGCCACCACCAGCACCTGACCGAACACCGTGAAGAAGCCCAGCCCCAGCCAAGCCGCCAACTTCAGCGTGGCCAGGCAGTACACGCCCAGCGGGAAGGTGAACCCCCACCAGCCCAGGTTGAACGGCATGCCCTGGCGCATGTAGCGCAGGGTGATCAGCACCGCCGTCAGCAACCACCACAACCCGGCGCCCCACAGCACGATCCCGGCCACCAGCCCCAGCCCACGCGCCACCTCGCCCAGACCGCCCAGGCCATTGGCGGCGAACACCGCTGGCGCATCGCCACCGAGCACCAGCATGCCCAGCGCGCCGGTGCCGATCGGGCCCAGCGCCAGCCAGCTGGATGCGGCCATGTTGGCCGGCGGCAGTTTGTGCAGGGCCATGCGCAACATGAGGATGGTGAGGATGCTGAACGCCACCGGCAGCGACACCGCCCACATCACATAGCTGGTGATCACCACCAGGAACTGCCGGTGCGCATCCACCAGGTGCGGCGCCAGCAACCCGCCACTGGCGGCGGCGACCTCCGCTGCCACCACTGGCAGCAGCCACACCGCGGTCATCTGGTCGATGCTGTGCTCCTGGCGGGTGAACATCAGGTAGGGAATCGCCACGCCGCATAGCAGCGCCAGGCCCACGTCGAGCCACCAAAGCATTTCAACCCACGGCACCACGCCCTCGCCCCAGCGCGCCAAGCCGAACACCAGGGCACCGTTGAGGATGGTGGCCAGGCCCATGGGGATGGTGCCGAAGAACATCGACACGGTGGAGTGCGCGAAAATCCGCCGCGCCTCATCGAAGAACATTACCCAGCGGGCGCCGTACAGGACACAGAACAGGGTAAACAGGCCGATGGTCAGCCACCACAGGCCCTCGGCCACGCAGTCCAACCCCGGCACCTGGACCTGATGGAAGGCCAGGGCCAGCACGCCGGTACCCATGGTCGCGGCGAACCAGTTGGGGGTGAACTGGCGGATCACTTCGCGGGGGTGGGCCAACTGGCTGAACGGGCGCCAGGAAGGCGCGCGGGTCTGGGTGCATGGCATAAGGTGTCTCCTGCCCTTGTGTAAGGAAGAGATATCTTATGCCTGCAAAGAATATCTATATAACGGGTAATTTCTCTATCTGTTATCGATTTTAAAGATATAGCGGCCGGACCGGCACCTGGCATATGCTTGACCGCTGACAATGACAAGGATCAGTCGATGCTCCGCGCCCTGAAAGGCTACCCCGCTGCGGTTCGCCTGCTGTTGTTCACCACCTTCACCTTGACCACGGCCCGGGCCATCACCCTGCCCTATCTGGTGGTGTATCTGTCAACGCACCTGGGCCTGTCGGTTGGCCAGACCGGCCTGTTGGTCGGCGGCGCGATGCTCCTGGCATCCATGCTCAGCCTCTATGGCGGACACCTGGTCGACACCCTGCGCAGCCATACGCTGATCGTCACCTGCACCCTGGTGTTCGCCCTGGCCTTCCTCGGCATCATGGCCAGCACTTCGGCGACGCTGTTCTTCTGCTTCCTGGTGATGGCCTACCTGGCCCAGACCGTGGTCGACATTGCCGCCAAGGCCGGGTTCTGCGCCCTGCTGCCAGAGAACAGACGCGGCGAAGTGTTCGCCATCAAGTACACCTTCAACAACATCGCCTGGGCCGCGGGGCCGATGCTGGGTGTACTGCTGATCGAGGCGGACGACCACCTGCCGTTCGTGGTTTCGGCCCTGATCGGCCTCGGCCTGAGCCTGGTCTATTACCGCCTTGGCGAGCGCAGCCTGCTGAGCCTGCGCGAGGACAGGCCGGCAGCGGGGTTCGCCCAGGTCGCCCTGGGCATGCTGCGCGACCGGCGCCTGGTGTGCTTCACCCTGGGCGGCGTGCTCAGTGCCGTGGTGTTCGGCCAGTTCACCGCCTACCTTTCGCAGTACCTGGTGGTGACCCTGAACGATCCCGCCGAAGTGGCGCGTCTGGCCGGCTACCTGGTCACCACCAATGCCCTGTCAGTGATCGGCCTGCAATACCTGATCGGCCGACGCATCACCCGGCAGCACCTGATGCCCTGGCTGATGGCTGGCATGGCCATGTTCGCTGCCGGGCTGCTGGGGTTCTCCGTGGCAGCTTCGGCACCGGCGTGGTGCCTGGCCATGCTGGTGTTCACCCTGGGCGAGATCATCGTGATTCCGGCCGAGTTCATGTTCATCGACCTGATCGCGCCGGAGCATCTGCGCGGGGTTTATTATGGCGCGCAGAACCTCTCCAACCTCGGCGCTGGGCTCGGGCCTATCCTGGTAGGCCTGGCGCTGGGGCATGTGGTGCCGGTGACGGTGTTCTACCTGTTGATCGGGTCGGTGCTACTGGCGGCGGTGTTCTACTGGATGGGCACACGCAGGGCCCGCCAGGCTTAGTTGGCAATACTGGCCCATCGCGGGGCCTGCGACGTCCTGCCACTGCGACCATCGTCGGCGCTGACGAACCGCGCCCTGCGTGCCAGACTGATTGATCGGGACCGCGTTTTCTTTTTTGCTCCGGAGTTTGCATGTCGTTGTCCAGCGGGCTGATCGCCGTGGTCGCCCTGGCCTATATGGCCATCATGTTCGCCATCGCCTTCTACGGCGACCGCCGCAGCACGCCGTTGCCGCCGCGCCTGCGCGCCTGGGTGTACAGCCTGTCGCTGGCGGTGTACTGCACCAGCTGGACCTTCTTCGGCGCGGTCGGCCAGGCCGCCGAGCAGCTCTGGGCGTTCCTGCCCATCTACCTGGGCCCGGTGCTGCTGCTCATCTTCGCGCCCTGGGTGCTGCAGAAGATGGTGCTGATCAGCAAGCAGCAGAACATCACCTCCATCGCCGACTTCATCGCTGCCCGCTACGGCAAGTCGCAGAGCCTCGCGGTGGTCGTGGCGCTGATCTGCCTGGTTGGCGTGTTGCCATACATCGCCCTGCAGCTCAAGGGCATCGTGCTGGGGGTGAACCTGCTGATCGGCGCCAACGCCGACGCCACCGGCAGCCGCGTGCAGGACACCGCGCTGGTGGTATCGCTGGTGCTGGCGCTGTTCGCCATCGTCTTCGGCACCCGCAGCCTGGACGTCACCGAGCACCACCGCGGCATGGTCCTGGCAATCGCCTTCGAATCGCTGGTCAAGCTGCTGGCCTTCCTTGCCGTGGGCGCCTTCGTGGTGTTCAACCTGTACGACGGCTTCGACGACCTGTTCACCCAGGCCCGGCAATCCGTGCACCTGAACGACTACTGGGAAGAGACCATCAACTGGCCGTCGATGGTGGTGCAGACCGCCGTGGCGATGATGGCAATCATCTGTCTGCCCCGGCAGTTCCACGTCACCGTGGTAGAGAACATCGAGCCCCAGGACATGCGCCTGGCGCGCTGGGTGTTCCCGCTGTACCTGGCCCTGGCCGCGCTGTTCGTGGTGCCCATCGCCCTGGCCGGGCAGATGCTGCTGCCGGGCACGGTGATCTCCGACTCCTTCGTGATCAGCCTGCCGCTGGCCGAGGCGCACCCGAGCCTGGCCCTGCTGGCGTTCATCGGCGGCGCCTCGGCGGCCACCGGCATGGTCATCGTCGAGGCCGTGGCGCTGTCGACCATGGTCTCCAACGACATGCTGCTGCCTTGGCTGCTGCGCCGCAACAACGCCGAGCGACCGTTCGAGGTGTTCCGCCACTGGATGCTCTCGGTGCGCCGGGTGACCATCGTGGTGATCCTGCTGCTGGCCTATGTCAGCTACCGCCTGCTCGGCTCCACCGCGAGCCTTGCGACCATCGGCCAGATCGCCTTCGCCGCGGTCACCCAGCTGACCCCGGCCATGCTTGGCGCGCTGTACTGGAAACAGGCCAACCGCCGTGGCGTGTTCGCGGGCCTGGCCGCCGGCATCTTCCTGTGGTTCTACACCCTGGTCCTGCCGATCGCCGCCCACAGCCTGGGCTGGTCGCTGCAACTGTTCCCGGGCCTGGCCTGGCTGCACGGCAACCCGCTCAACCTGCCGATCACCCCGCTGACCCAGGGCGTGGTGCTGTCGCTGGCGGGCAACTTCACCCTGTTTGCCTGGGTCTCGATCCTGTCGCGCACGCGGGTTTCCGAGCACTGGCAGGCCGGGCGCTTCATCGGCCAGCAGACCAGCGCCCGCCCCTCCAGCAAACCCTTGCTGGCGGTGCAGATCGACGACCTGCTCAAGCTCGCCGCGCGTTTCGTCGGCGAAGAGCGCGCCCGGCAAAGCTTCATCCGCTTCGCCTACCGCCAGGGCAAGGGCTTCAACCCCAACCAGAACGCCGACGGCGACTGGATCGAGCACACCGAACGGCTCCTTGCCGGTGTGCTCGGCACCTCTTCGACCCGCGCCGTGGTCAAGGCCGCCATCGAAGGCCGCGACATGCAGCTCGAGGACGTGGTGCGCATCGCCGACGAAGCCAGCGAAGTGCTGCAGTTCAACCGTGCGCTGCTGCAGGGGGCCATCGAGAACATCAACCAGGGCATCAGCGTGGTCGACCAGAACCTGCACCTGGTGGCCTGGAACCGCCGCTACCTCGAACTGTTCAACTACCCCGACGGGCTGATCAGCGTCGGCCGGCCGATCGCCGACATCATCCGCTACAACGCCGAACGCGGCCTGTGCGGCCCGGGCGAGGCCCAGGTGCATGTGGCGCGGCGCCTGCACTGGATGCGCCAGGGCCGCGCCCATTCCTCCGAACGGCTGTTCCCCAATGGCCGGGTGATCGAACTGATCGGCAACCCGATGCCCGGCGGCGGCTTCGTCATGAGCTTCACCGACATCACCCCGTTCCGCGAAGCCGAGCAGGCTCTGCGCGACTCCAACGAGGGGCTGGAGCAGCGGGTCGCCGAGCGCACCCACGAGCTGTCGCAGCTGAACCAGGCGTTGACCGAGGCCAAGAGCCGCGCCGAGGCGGTCAGCCAGTCCAAGACCCGCTTCCTTGCCGCCGTCAGCCACGACCTGATGCAACCGCTCAACGCCGCCCGGCTGTTCTCCGCCGCCCTGTCGCAACAAGCCGAGGGCATGAACGACGAAGCCCGGCAACTGGTGCGGCACATGGACAGTTCGCTGCGCTCGGCCGAAGAGCTGATCAGCGACCTGCTCGACATCTCGCGCCTGGAGAACGGCAAGGTCACCCCCGACATCAAGCCCTTCGCCCTCAACGAGCTATTCGATACCCTCGGCACCGAGTTCAAGGTACTGGCCGCCGAAAAAGGCCTGGCGTTCCGCCTGCGCGGCAGCCGCCTGCGCGTCGACAGCGACATGAAGCTGCTGCGCCGGGTGCTGCAGAACTTCCTCACCAACGCCCTGCGCTACGGTAAAGGCCCGATCCTGCTCGGCGCCCGACGCAAGGGTGAAAGCCTGTGGCTGGAAGTATGGGACCGCGGCCCGGGCATCGCCGACGACAAGCTGGCGGTGATCTTCCAGGAGTTCAAGCGCCTGGACAGCCACCAGACCCGCGCCGAGAAAGGCCTGGGGCTGGGCCTGGCGATCGCCGATGGTTTGTGCCGGGTGCTCGGGCACGCGCTGGAGGTACGGTCCTGGCCGGGCAAGGGCAGCGTGTTCCGCGTCAGCGTGCCCATCGCCCGCAGCCCCGCGCCCGCGACGCCCGCCCCCGTGGAACAGGCCGGCCAGCCGCTGGCCGGGCTGCAGGTGCTGTGCGTGGACAACGAAGACAGCATCCTCATCGGCATGAACAGCCTGCTCAGCCGCTGGGGCTGCCAGGTGTGGACCGCGCGCAACCAGGCCGAATGCGAGGCCCTGCTCGGCAAGGGCCTGCGCCCGCACCTGGCGTTGGTGGACTACCACCTGGATGACGGCGAGACCGGCACCGGGCTGATGGGTTGGCTACGGGCGCGTCTGGGCGAGCCGGTACCCGGCGTGGTGATCAGCGCCGACGGGCGCAACGAGACCATCGCCCTGGTCCATGCCGCGGGCCTGGACTACCTGGCCAAGCCGGTCAAGCCGGCAGCCCTGCGCGCCCTGCTCAATCGGCATCTGAGCCTGGTTCAGTAAGGACCTCGTCGCTCAGGGCGCGCTCGACCAGCTCGGCCGGCAGGCTCTTGCTGGCCCGCGCGCCGAGCAGCTTGAGCTGCTCGCTGCGGCTGACCAGGTTGCCGCGCCCCTCGCACAGCTTGTTGCGTGCCGCGGCGTAGGCCTTGTCGACCTGGGCCAGGCGGGTGCCGAGCTCGTCCAGGTCCTGGATGAACAGCACGAACTTGTCGTACAGCCAGCCGGCGCGCTCGGCAATCTCGCGGGCGTTCTGGCCCTGGCGTTCCTGTTTCCACAGGCTGTCGATCACCCGCAGGGTGGCCAGCAAGGTGGTCGGGCTGACAATCACGATCTGCCGGTCGAAGGCCTCCTGGAACAGGTTGGGCTCTGCCTGCAGCGCCGCCGAGAAGGCCGCCTCGATGGGCACGAACAACAGCACGAAATCTAGGCTGTGCAGGCCCTCCAGGCGGTTGTAGTCCTTGCTCGACAAACCCTTGACGTGATTGCGCAGCGACTGCACGTGCTGCTTGAGCGCAGCCTCGTCGTTGTTGCCGACAAACTGCTGGTAGGCCGTGAGGCTGACCTTGGCATCGACCACCACCTGCTTGTCGCCGGGCAGCATGATCAGCACGTCAGGCTGGAACCGCTCGCCGTCGGCGCTCTTGAGGCTGACCTGAGTCTGGTACTCGCGGCCCTTCTCCAGCCCCGCGTGTTCCAGCACCCGCTCCAGGATCAGTTCGCCCCAGTTGCCCTGGGTCTTCTGGCCCTTGAGTGCCTGGGTAAGGTTGGTGGCTTCGTCGGACAGGCGCAGATTGAGCTGTTGCAGGCGCTCGAGCTCCTTGCCCAGAGAGAACCGCTCGCGGGCTTCCTGCTGGTAACTTTCCTCGACACGCTTTTCGAACGCCTGGATGCGCTCCTTGAGCGGGTCGAGCAATTGGCCCAGGTGCTGCTGGCTGGTCTGGGCGAAGCGTTGTTCGCGCTCATCGAAGATCCTGGTGGCCAGGTCGGCGAACTGGGCGCGCAGGGTGTCGCGGGCCCCCTGCAAGTCTTCCAGGCGTTGCTGGTGGCTTTCCTGCTGCTCGCGCAACTCGGCCTCCAGCCGGGCGGCCTGCGCCTCCAGGCGGCGCAGCTCGGCCTCACGGTTGGCACGCTCGAGGTGCCAGGCGTGGGCGGCGTCGCGGCTGTTGTCGCGGTCGATCTGCAGCAACTCCAGCTCACGCCCCTGGGCGGCCAGCTGGGTCTGCTTGACGGTGTTGGCCTCGCTGAGGTCGCTGACCTCGTCACGGCTGGCCTCCAGCTGCGCCTGCAGACCGGCCTGGGCCAACTGCGCGGCGGCAAGGCGCTCTGCAAGCAACGCTTGCTCGGCCTTGCGCGCACCCTGGCCGCGCTGTACCTGCATGACCCAGCCCAGGCAAGGCACGGCACCTGCCACCAAGCCCAGCAGAATGCTGGTCAGATCCACTGTCATGCCTACCCCGATCGAACACTGATTGATGCTGCGCAGCTTATCAGGCTGCTGGCGCGGCTGCCTGTGCAGCCCTGTCGCGGGCAAGCCCGCGCCTGTTCAGGCGGAGAACCACTGACGCAACAGCCGCCGCGCCTCCTGCGAACCCTGCCCCGCCGCCAGCTCCAACCAGTAACGGGCCTGTTCAGGTTCCTGGGCCTGGCACAACCGGCCAAATTCCAGCTGTGCCCGACGGTCGCCGGCACGGGCCGCCTGACGCAACAGCTCATGACCGATACGCCGGTCGCGGGCATTGCCGCAGTCCCGGCAAAGCATCTGCCCCAGGCGGCTTTGCGCCACCACCACGCCCTGGCGCGCCGGTTGCTTGAGCATGCGCCCGGCCAGGTGCTTGACGCTGGGTTTGTCGCCCAGGCGCGGGCTGTCGAGCAGCCACAGGGCCACTTTCAGGGAAAAGCGCTTGGGGGACGGCAGCGATGGAGAGGCATCAGGACTGGCGAAGTGTTTACCGCGAAGCTTCATGACCAACAGCAAGGGTGACTCGAGAGGCGCGCCACTCTACTCGATTTTTTGCAAGCTGGCCCGAGCGACTTTCGGCTGATCGACATTTTTTTCGATGTTTTTTTCTTGACGTTTTCGCGGTGAAAATGCCCATGCCAGACCGCGCCACCAATTGTCGGACAATCGATGAAACAGCTGGCACGCCCGTACTAGAGCAAGCGCCCGGGACAATCCACAGAACCTGTGGATAACTCGGTGGACAACCCCTGAAGGCAGCCCGCAAACCCCTGTGAAATGGGGCTTTCAGTCAAACTGTCGATTTTTTCACCAGCAAAAATTAGTGTTTTTTTTCATTGACTTAAGCCCCCAGTCAAGTCATTGGCGAGCCTTCCACAGGATGTTGCAAGTGCGTTACAAGTCTCCGGGCGAGTGTGTACAAGTGCACCAACAAACGGCACGACCGCGCCCGAAAACCGCACATCCAGGCGATTGCCGGGGCATTTGCCCCTCTTCACAGCAGGCGCGATAGGCGACATAATGGTCGGCTTCCCGCAAGAAAATAAAAGCTTGCCAACCCTTGTATGTTCGCGTAGGGTTGCGCCCTGTTAGTACCCAGCTGAAGTCATTCTGGCCACTTAGTCCCTACAGCCCGGCGCTCAAAACGAGCAGGCGCTGCCCCATCGGGACCGGCCCATTCGATGATTCACTCGGCAAACCCTTGCCCAGCACGAATCACGTTTTCAGATTGATCAGGATCTTCCCCGATGCCCAGAACCCTGGTGTCGGTGTGCTGCCTGCCTTCTGTCGTACCTACCAGTCAGCCCAGCGCCACTTATTGCATGCGCCCTTCTGGCTGCCCTGTTCCAGTCAGGTTCTGCGTCTCCTTAATAAAGACGTCACTGGAACGTTTCTATTGTGCACGGATCAAACACCGTGTCTTACGCAGGAACATCCAACAATATGAGTAACCATCAACAAATCCAGGCTGCCTTTGGCACCCTTTCCCAGGCCTTCGCTCCACTCAAGTGCCTTATCGTTGCCCCACGCAAGGGCAGCTTCAGCTTCACCCTGGTCGACGAATACGGTGTGGCTTGCCACAGCGAGCGCCTCTATCCGGAACAATACAACCGGGCCGAGCCGCTGCAGGCCGTGATCGAGCGTGCGCGCCAGTCGTTGACCGCATGAATGAATGGCAGGTGATTCACCCCATGAATACACCCTGCACGCGCCAGCCTGAAGGTAATTGGCTTAATCGCCAGCGGGCATATGCTCCGCGCCTTCTGGCTGCAATCGATTTAAAAACAGCCCTTTACACCACTGTTATCACACTACACTTCAACTCGAGCGGCACCTGCCGCTTCCGGCGGGCCTGACCACTCACCAGCTGCCAAGCTCCAGCGCCCGTCGGCCCTTTTCGTAAGAGGCCATCATGGGCATCGCTGCGAACGAGTTGAGTCGATACGTGATCCGACCGACCCTGATCTACCTGGGCCGCCACTGCGACAGCGCAGAAGCTTTGTTACTGGGCGTTGCCGCAAGTCAGTCGGGGCTGGGCGCTGCCCTGCATGACCGACGCGGCCACGGGCTTTACCGGATCGGTGAGAATCGTCACAGTTCTTTGTGGGACGAATACCTGGCACGCGACCCCGAACTGGCCAGCCTGGTCCGCGGCCTGGCCAGCCAGCACGCCTTTCTCGGCGGCCCCCACCTCGAACTCACCGTCAACCTGCGCTATGCCACCGCCATCGCCTGGATGCTCATAGAAGAGCAGGCCACGCCGCTACCAGCCGCCGACGATCTACTGGGCCTGGCGCGGATCTGGCGGCAGACCTTCCACCCCCAGGGACGCCTGCGGGATTTCACCCACGCCTGGCACCAGTGCATCGAGCCGATGCTGACCCACGCCTCCTGAACAGCCACGTCCTACAACCGGAATAAACGGAATTTTGGTCGGATTGTCCTACAAAACCGCTCTATCTCCTGCG
Source organism: Pseudomonas sp. CCOS 191 (assembly GCF_001007005.1). NCBI lineage: Bacteria > Pseudomonadati > Pseudomonadota > Gammaproteobacteria > Pseudomonadales > Pseudomonadaceae > Pseudomonas > Pseudomonas sp. CCOS 191. The sequence goes on along the minus strand of NZ_LN847264.1, from coordinate 1,483,583 downwards.
TTCTAGCCTATAGCGCAGCGCGGCATTTGTTGGTAGCGTTTCGCCCCGGAGATCCCAAGGAGTTTCTAATAATGAAAAAAGTTATGCTCAAAACCTCTCTCGGCGTTGCCGTTGCCCTCGCTTCCAGTCAATTGCTCGCCAGCGGCTTTGCCCTGAACGAACAGAGCATCAGCGGCATGGGGACAGGTTTTGCGGGTCGTTCTTCTTCTGCCGAAGATGCCAGCACCGTGTATGGCAACCCGGCGGGCATGTCCCGCCTGAAGCGCGATCAGATGACCGTCGGTGGTGCCGCGGTCATCGCCAAGTCCGATATTTCCGGACGCGGCAGCAACAAAGGGGGGGAAATGGACGGCGACATGGTGCCTCTGGTCGGCGTGCCGATGGGTTACTACGTCAAGTCCATCGATGACCACTGGAGCGTCGGTTTCGGCGTCTACGTGCCATTCGGCCTGGTCACCGACTACGGCAGCGACGATGCCGCGCGCTACTGGGGCAAGAAAAGCCATGTTCAGGTCGTGACCTTCCAGCCGACCGTGAGCTATGCGTTCAACGACAAGGTCTCGATCGGTTTCGGCCCGACCATCAACCGCATCGAGGGTGAACTGGGCTCGAACCTGGCCAGTATCTCGCCGCTGCGTCCGGCCGATGGCGAAGTGAAGATCAAGGGCGACGACACCGCGGTTGGCTACAACATCGGTATCCTGGTCCAGGCCACCGACCGCACCCGCGTCGGCCTGACCTACCACTCGATGGTCGACTACAAGCTCGAGGGCAAGACCAAGGTCAGCTACCCGCTGCTGGGCCTGGACGGCAACAAGTTCGATGCCACCCTGAAGATCAAGACCCCCGAGTCGGTGGACTTCTCGGTCACCCACGAGCTGGATGACCAGTGGACCTTGTACGCAGGCAGCACCTGGACCCGTTGGAGCCGCCTGGAGAACATCACGGTCAACAACGAAGTGCCAGCAGGCCCTGCCGGGCAGTTCGCGACCATCAACGAAGAGCAGAACTGGCACGACACCTGGGCTCACGCCATTGGTGCCTCGTACAAGGTCAACAAGGAATGGGTCCTGCGTACCGGTTTCTCGGTTGACCAGTCGCCGACCAACAACACCAACCGTTCGCCGCGCATCCCCACTGGCGATCGCAAGATCTTCAGCATCGGTGCCGGTTGGAGCCCGTCCGACGACATGACCATCGACGTGGCCTACTCCTACCTGTGGGAAGAGGACACCAAGGTCAACAACCAGCCGCACAGCCCGACTGAAGCCGGCCTCAAGGGCAGCTACCAGGCCAAGTACGAAAACAGTGCCCACGGCATTGGCGCTTCGCTGACCTACCGCTTCTGAGTGTCACCCGCTGCATGAAGAAACCGCCCTTGTGGCGGTTTTTTCATGCCTGCACGGGCCATTGTTCGCCCAGGCACTGTTGCAGGTATTCCATGAACACACGCACCTTGGTCGTCAGCGCATAGCGGTCGGCCAGGCATAGAAAGACATCCATCGGTTCAGTCCGGGCATAAACGTGGCTACCGCCATTGTTTTCGAACAACGGCACCAGCCGGCCGGCATCCAGATGCGGGCGCACGACGAACTCCGCCAGGCGAGTAATGCCGCCGTCATTCAGGGCCATCTGGGTCAGCGCATCGATGTCGTCACTGATCAATACCCTGCCGAATCGGGCCTCGAAACGCAGCCCGTCGCGCATGAAGCCCCAGGGCAGCAAGCGACCATCCACCGGGTAGCGGAACACCAGGCAACTGTGGTCTTGCAGGTTTTCCGGAGTGGTGGGCCGACCAGCGCTGGCAAGGTAGCCAGGCGACGCGCAGCAGACAAATGGAATACGGGCGATATGCCGGGCCAGCAGGTGGTCTTCCAGCTGCGGGGTGATGCGCAGGCTGACATCCACATCTTCGAGGGCGTGATTGACCTTGCGATCAGCCATCACCAACTCTATCGAAAGCAGCGGGTAGCGGGCGCTGAATACCGGGATCAACGGCGCCAGCACATGCCGGCCGAAGGCTGAGGTCGAGGCGATGCACAATCGCCCCTGGGGCTCGCTGTCCGGCGTGGTGACCGCCTGCTCGGCCAAGGCAAGCTCGCGCTCGATATGCCGCACACGCTCGTAGTACAGGCTGCCAGGCGATGTCAGGGCCATATTGCGAGTGGTTCTGGTCAGCAGCCGCACCTGCAGGTGTGATTCCAGTCGCGCAAGGTTCTGGCTTACAGCGGCAGGGCTCACTCCGAGATTGCGAGCGCCGCCAGCGATGCTGCCTGCTTCGACGACCTTGATAAAACTGCGAATGGCGTTAAGCAGGTCCATGGCTGGCTCGTGTGATTCGTAAGGTTCTCTTTATAAAGAACTCACCGATCAGGGTCTACAACACCCCGCACACCCGTTGCTAATCTGCGCCTCCCAGCAAACGAACAGGAGGCTCCATGACCGAACTGTCTATCTCACGCACTCGACGTAAATTGCACCGGCGCGCAACCCCCTATGTCTTCGCCTTTTACATGTCCGCAATCATGGCCTTGCTGATGTGCTTCGTGATCACAGCTGCCAATGCCGGCGTCGATGCCGACTATCTCGGAAATGTACTTAAAGCCTACCGTTTGGCAATGCCGGTGGCGTTCGTATGCGTTCTGATGGTGCGGCCAGTGGTAATGCGCATGGTTGCGCTGACCGTGCATTGCCAATGATCATTGCTGCTCGCAGGGCCCTATCGACAAATAATCCAGACCACGCACAGGCCAGAGCGGCCGGGCACAGGTGCCGCGGCCTCGACAACTTGATAAAACGGCAGGTGGCGCTGGGCGGGTCACTTCTATAATCAGACCTGCTCTCTGAGATCCGTTCTCTTTAAAGGCACTGCGTCGGGACCTGGTGCTTTACTACCCGACTTGAACATATCCAATTGGTAGTCTCTCCCTTGAACATGGGCCGCCGCGCTTAGCCCCCATGATAAGCCTTTCGCCACAGTGTCGGTGCTAACGGTTGCGAGCGTCACATCGTCCGCAGCGGGAGAACCCGAATGGATGATTAGGGTTTCTGTGTTGCTTGTTACACCCGCTGCGGTGAAAAGCAGACTTCCTGCGTTGGCGGCCGTAGCGGCAGCCGTTACCCCGATTTGCTTCCATGATGGCGGGCTCGTGCCATCTTGGCCGCCACCAAATTTAGCACGCAGCATATTAACCAAGGCGCCGCCGTTTTTAATTAGAAGCGTACCATCGAGAGTAGAAGATAAAACAGCACCAAAGATTTGATTATTTGAGAGCACCCTGTCACTGCTACTACTAGAATCGTAGATTTGGGTCGAACTATTCATATCAAAGCTCGTAGCGCCAGAAAACGGCTGACTTCGAATTGACCCATTACCTGGCGCCCAGCCAAAGGGAAGCCGCCCCCCGCCATTGGCCCCCCTCTCCCTACCACTGCGGTCCTGATAGTTGATCGGATCTCCAGCACAATAGGCATACGCATTGACGCCTCCCCTTGCGAACGGGCTCAACGCATCCGGAGATAAAAACCGCATCAGGCCGGGGATATAAATGCGATGCCCATTACCCAAGTAGTAAGCACCCGTCGATACCTCACGGAGTTGCCCACAGTACGCCAACCGTGGGCCAGTAGCTGCTGACAATCCTCCATAAGGCGGATAGCTTCGAGCAGTACCTGCCGACGCCAGAACTGAATGCTGCTGGTCGCATATCGTGAGATTGCTCATTGCCATGATGCCCTCCGGGCGAACGCGATAGTTCAGCAAGGCTGAACCACTTCGCCACCGAGGAAAACTGGCAAAAATATCAGGTCATTCCCGGCCCACGTGGACCTATTGCCCTCAAGGCTGCGAAGCAATCGCCTTGTCGATCGCCGCCCTGAACGCCGGATCATCCGGCTTGGTCAGGCTGGAGAAGTTACCGATCACCTTGCCCTTGCGATCCACCACATACTTGTAGAAGTTCCACTTCGGCGCGCTGCTCTGCCGGGCCAGCTCGACAAACATCGGGATCGCATCCTTGCCACGAACAGCCTGGGTCTTGGTCATGGTGAAGGTCACGCCATAGTTGGCGTAACAGACCTTGGCGGTCTTCTCGCTGTCGGCGTCTTCCTGCTTGAAGTCATTGGACGGCACGCCGAGCATTTCCAGGCCCTGCTTGCGGTAGTCCTTGTAGGTCTCCTCCAGGCCTTCAAACTGCGAGGCGAAGCCGCAGTAGCTGGCGGTGTTGATCACCACCAGCGGCTTGCCGGCGAAGCGCTGGCACAGGTCGATCTGTTCCTTGCCGCGCAGCTCGGGCAGGCTGCCCTGGAGGAGCGCCGGGCAGTCCGCCGCCCAGCTCGAAGTGGCGGCGGCCAGGGCCAGCAGGGGTAGGGTCAGCCAGCGCGCATGCATGATATCGATCTCCGGCACATGATTCCTTGAATGTGCAGGGTAGCGCTTAACACAGGCTCATGCCCAACTGCATCAGTGCCAGCCCGCCCTTGTGCCAGCCCCACCACACCAGCGCCAACAGCAGCACTGCAGCAACCAGAAGCAGGCCGCGCCCCAACAAGCGGTTCATGCCGCCTGGGCCTGCAGGCGGGCGACCGGGCGTTCGCGCACCGGCCAGTTGAGCGCCGCGGCCAGCAGGCTGAGCAGGATCGAGATCTGCCACACCAGGTCATAGCTGCCGGTCTGGTCATACACCACGCCGCCCAGCCAGCCGCCGAGGAAGGCGCCCAGTTGGTGGAACAGGAACACGATGCCACCGAGCATCGACAGGTTGCGCACGCCGAACAGCGTGGCCACGGTGCCATTGGTCAGCGGTACCGTGGACAGCCACAGCAGGCCCATGGCGATGCCGAACAGGTAGGCGCTGAACTGGGTCACCGGCGCCCAGAGGAAGAGCACGATGACCACGGCACGCAGCAGGTACAGGCCGGTCAGCAGGCGCGGCTTGGACATGCGCCCACCCAGCCAGCCCGCGGTGTAGGTGCCGACGATGTTGAACAGGCCGACCAGCGCCAGCACGGTGGTGCCGGTAGTCGCCGGCAGGTGTTGGTCGACCAGGTAGGCCGGCAGGTGCACGCCGATGAACACCACCTGGAAACCACAAACGAAAAAGCCCAGCGCCAGCAACCAGAAACCGGAATGCGCGCACGCTTCACGCAATGCCTGGCCGAGGGTCTGCTCGGCGCCATGGCTGGGCAGCGGGCGGTCGCGCAGCATGCCCACGAACGGCACGATCAAGGCCACCAGCAAGCCCAGTACCAGCAAGGCTGTCGACCAGCCCAGCCACTGGATCAAGCCGAGGGTGCCTGGGAGCATGGCGAACTGACCGAAAGAGCCGGCGGCGCTGGCGATGCCCATGGCCATGCTGCGCTTCTCCGCCGGCACGGCGCGGCCGACCACGCCAAGGATCACCGAGAACGAAGTGCCGGACAGGCCGATGCCGATCAGCAGGCCGGCACTGAGCGACAGCGACCAGGCCGAATCGGCAAAGGCCATCATCGCCAGCCCGACTGCGTAGAGAATGCCGCCGATGATCACCACCTTGGCCGCGCCCAGGCGATCGGCCAAGGCCCCGGTAAACGGCTGGGCCAGGCCCCAGATCAGGTTCTGCAGGGCAATGGCGAAGGCGAATACCTCGCGGCCCCAGCCGAAATCGGCGCTCATCGGCGCCAGGAACAGGCCGAAACCATGCCGCACCCCCAGCGACAGCGCGAGGATCAGCGCCGCCCCCAGAAGTACCCAACCGCTGCTCCGCCAAAGGGAAGTCATTGTCGTTGTCTCCAGCCCATCACAAGGTTGATGCGGGTATATACCCGCTTTTAATCGTCGTGTATCAGGCAAGTTGCTCCAGCAAGCGCACCAATTCGTCGCGCTGCCCCTCACCCAGCCGCTTCACCAGTTGCTCCTGAGCCTGCTGCCAGGCCGGGTAGGCGGCATCCAGGCATGCCCTGCCCGCCTCACTCAACAGCACCACACGGTTGCGCTGGTCTTCTCCGTCGGCCAGCCGCACCAAGCCCTCGGCCTCGAGCACCTTGAGGTTGCGGCCCAAGGTGCTGCGCTCCAGGCCCATGGCCTCGGCCAGGCAAGTGATGCTGGGGCGGTCGAGGCGCTGGACATGACGCAGCAGGGAAAACTGGGCGACATTGATGCCGAAGCCGACAAGGGCCTCGTCGTAATGCCGGCTCACCCCACGGGCGGCACGACGTAGATGGGTACAGATGCATTCACTGTTCAGCATGGATACGTGTATATACCCGCATCAACGACGTTGCAAGACATTTCAAGGGGTGGTTCCGGGCTGCAGACGCCGACGGATCGGCTCGAACTCCGCTGTGGCCTTGCGCACCAGTGGGTCAGGCGCTCCCTTGTCGATCGCCTGCCAGTATCGCCAGGGCACCTTGGCCGAACCCAGTTCGTAGTCCATGCCGTCCCAGCTGTCTTCGCGGAAGCTGTAGAACGCCCAATGCAACTGCTGGCGGTCAAGCACCGTGAGCACGTCCTCCAGGTATTGCCGGCAACCGGGCAGGCGGCGCATGCAACCGAACTCGCCAACCACCAGTCGCGAACGCGGCAGCTTGATGGCAGCGGCCCAATCCACCGACTTTTCCAGGTAGCGCGCGACCTGGCCGGCGTCCCACTGCTGTGTCTTCCCGGCGAACGGTACCGGCCCCGGGTAGGCGTATGGTTGGCGGCGGGCCAGGTTCGGCGCACTGGTGGCGGCATAGGGCTCGTACATGTGCACGCTGTACAGCACGCGCTCGTCCTCCAGCGCCGCGGGCCAGTAGCCGAAAGCGTCGGCAGCGGCGTACCAGCCGGCATCGACCATCACCGGCGTCTTGCCATCGACCTCGCGGATTGCCGCCAACAGTTGCCGATAGAGCGCGGGCAGGTCACGCGGCCCGCCCTGCTCGCGGGCGTACCACTGTTTCATCCGCTCGAGGTCGGCATGCTCGGCCAGGCCACCCTGCTTCTCAGGCGCAGGCTCGTTGACGAGGTTGTAGGCGGCGATGGCCGGGTGATCCTTGAGCGCCAGGGCAACGTCACGCCAGAAACGCGCGGCCTGGGCCCAGAAACGCTTGTCCTGCCACAGGCGGTCATCGAAACGATTGTCATTGTTCTGCGCCCAGCGCATGCCGGGAAGCGACAGTGGCGTGATGACTACCTTGAGCCCCGCGGCGTGGGCGCGGTCGAGCACTTCGACCAGTTGCCGCAGGTCGCTGGCGGCCAGGCCCTGGTAATCGTCGGCATTGCCCAACAGGAAATCGCGCTTGGCCGGCTGCCATTTGTCGTACGACAGGCGTACCCAGCTGGCACCGTAGCCTTTCAGGGCGTCGAAGTAGGCCTGGTCCGGGGGCAGGCGATTGAAGCTGTTGCCGCCATGGCGCGGTGTATCCCAGAAGTCGATCAGCTCGGCGGCGCTGGCGGGCATGCCGGCGAGCACAAGCAGGCCGGCGAGGATCCAGTGGTGCATGCGAGGCATTCCTGGTAGTGGGCGAGCGCACGAGGATAGAACAAGTGCCGGGTAAGGATTTCCGCTTTTTCCCGCAGGATTTTTCAGGCGTTGCCTACTGCAATGCCAGGCCAAGCACCACCACCAGTTCCAGCAACTCGAGCAGTGCCCCGGCGGTGTCCCCGGTAGTCCCTCCCAGGCGCTGGCACATCAACCGGCGCAACCAGGTGAACGCCACTGCCGCCAGCAGCAACACCCACAGCACCGGCCAGCCGCCCAGCGTCACGCAGAGTGCCGCGCTGCCCAGCAACACCCACGCGGCGCCGCGCCGCGGCAGATGCTCGGCCAGTGCCGACCCGAGCCCACCGGGGCGCACATAGGGGGTACCGAGGAACAACCCCAGCATCGCCGCGCGCCCCACCACCGGTGCCAGCACCAGCAGGCCGCCAGCCCCCCGCTCGACCAGTACCCACAGGGCACAGAACTTGAGCAACAACACCAGAACCAGGGTGACCACGGCGATCGGCCCGCTGCGCGGGTCCTTCATGATCTGCAAGGTGCGCTCGCGGTCGCCGAACCCACCCAGCCAGGCATCGGCGCTGTCGGCCAGGCCATCCAGGTGCAGCGCGCCACTGAGCAACACCCACAGCGCCAGCAGCAAGGCCGCATGCAGAGGGGCCGCCACGCCATGCAGCAGCTGGCTGGCCAGCCACAGCAACAGACCGAACAGCAGCCCCACCACGGGATAGAACAGCAGCGAACGCCCCATTTCCTGTGGCGCCGGCATACCCGGCAGGCGCACCGGCAGGCTGCTGAGAAACTGCAGGGCAATCCAGAACGGCAGCATCTCAGCGCACCTCGCGCAACTGACCGTCTTCAGCCACAGCCAGGCGTACCAGCGCGCCATGGCCGACCTCGACCTGCAACAATTGCTCACGTGGCAGCCCGCGCGCACGCGCCAGCAGCAAGCGCATCACCCCGCCATGGGTCACCACCAGCACCCGCTTGCCGGCATGCTCGCGGTGCAGACGCTCGACCGCGGCCAGCACTCGTTCGGCAAAGGCCAGCACCGGCTCGCCCGCAGGTGGGGTGAACGCATAAGGATCACGCCAGAACAGCCCCAGGGCATCGGCGTCGGCCTGCATGATCTGGGCGGTGCTCTGCCCTTCCCAGTCACCAAAATGCAGCTCGCGCACACCCGCCTCACGCTGCACCGGCAAGTTGATCCGTGCCCCCAGGTCTTCGGCAAACGCCGCGCAACGCTGCAACGGCGAGCTCACCAGCACATCCCAGGGGCCGGCAGCGACGGTGGCCTGACGCATCTGCGCCCAGCCGTTTTCGGTAAGGGCATCGTCGAGGCTGCCGCGCAGGCCACCGCCGAGCTCGGTCTCACCATGGCGCAACAGCTCGAGGATCATGCCGGACGATCCGCCACCGCGGCCTCGGCAAAGGTCGCCATCTGCCCGTGCAGGGCGCAGGCCAGGCGAATCAGCGGCACCGCCAGCGCCGCGCCGCTGCCCTCGCCCAGGCGCAGCCCCAGGGCCAGCAGCGGCTCGGCCTCCAGCGCCGCCAGCAGGGCCTTGTGGCCTGGCTCGGCGCCCTGGTGGGCGAACAGCAGCCACGGGCGGCATTGCGGGTTGAGGCGCACCGCCACCAGGGCGGCGACACTGCAGATGAAGCCGTCGACCAGCACCGCCACGCCGTGCTGGGCGCAGGCCAGGTAGGCACCCGCCAGCGCGGCGATTTCAAAGCCGCCGACACAGGCCAATGCCTGCAGCGGCTGGTCGGCGCGCAGGCCGTGCAGCACCAGGGCACGCTCGATCACCTCGGCCTTGTGGCGCACGCCGGCGCTGTCCAGGCCGGTGCCCGGGCCGCTCAGCTCACGCGCCGGGCAGCCCAGCAAGGTACTGGCCAGCGCGGCCGCGGCAGTGGTGTTGCCAATGCCCATTTCACCGCCGATGAACAGCTGGGCGCCGTTGTCGAGCGCGCGCAGGGCACTGTCGCGGCCGGCCTGCAACGCCGCCGCCAGCTGCGCGTCGGTCATCGCCGGCTGGCGGGCGAAGTTGGCGGTGCCGGACCCAAGATTCAGGTGATGGACACCGGGCAGTTGCAGCGTCGGGTCGATGGTACCGAGGTCGACCACCTCCAGTTGAGCATCCAGTTGGCGCGCCAACACGCTGATCGCCGCGCCACCGCCGACGAAGTTGCGCAGCATCTGCCCGGTCACCGCTTGCGGATAGGCGGAGATGCCCTCCTCCACCACGCCATGGTCGCCGGCGAAGATCGTGATGGCGACCCGCTCCAGGCTGGGACGCTCGCGCCCCTGCAAGCCAGCCAGGCGTACCGCCAGGCCTTCGAGCTGGCCGAGGGAGCCGGCCGGTTTGGTCAGCTGTTGCTGACGGGCGCGAGCCTGGTCCATGGCGGCGGTGTCGAGGGGTTGGCAGGCGTCACGCCACCACATCGGGGTCATAAGGCTGGTCCTTTGAGCATGAGAGGGAGACCGGCGACGGTCAGCACCACGCGCTGGCAGCGTTCGGCCACGGCCTGGTGCAAGGTGCCTGCGAGGTCGACGTAACGGCGGGTCAGTTCGCCCATGGGCACCACGCCCAGGCCGGTTTCGTTGCTGACCAGGATGATCGTGCCCGGCAGTTGCGCCAGGCTGGCGAGCAGCGCGTCGCGCTCCTGCGCCAGGCGCTGGTCATCCTCGAGCATCAGCAGGTTGGTCAGCCACAGGGTCAGGCAGTCCACCAGCAGGCAGCGCCCTTCGGCGGCTTCGGCGTGCAGCACGGCGGCCAGCGCCACGGGCTCTTCCACCAGCCCCCAATGGGCCGGACGCCGTTCACGGTGCAAGCGCACGCGTTCATTCATCTCGCCGTCCAGCGGCTGGCTGGTGGCGATATAGGTCACCGGCAGGCCGCTGGCTTCGGCCAGTTGCTCGGCCAGGCGGCTCTTGCCCGAACGGGCGCCGCCAAGGATCAGGCTGTGCATTTCAGGCGACTCCACACAGTTCGCGCAGGCGCGCGGTGTCCAGGTGCTGCTCGACCAGGTCGGCCAGGCGCTCGATATCGCGCTCGCGCAGGGCCTCGTAGTCGATGGTCTGCGCATCGGCCAGCCCGGCCCAGCGCAGCAGCGCGGCGCACGACTGGCTACCCTCGAACAGGCCATGCAGGTAGGTGGCGAGGATCTGCCCGTCGGCGCTGATGGCGCCATCGGCACGGCCATCGGCCAGTTGCACTGCGGGGCGCTCCAGCGCCAGCCCGCTGGTGACGCCGGCATGGATTTCATACCCCGCCACCGGGGCCTGCTCGAGATCGAGCGTGCCCGCCACGTTACGCAACTGCTTCTCGGATTCCAGCACGGTGCTGTACGCCAGCAGGCCCAGACCATCACTGGAGCCGGCCGGCCCCTCCAGGCCCAGGGGATCATGCACCTGCTCGCCGAGCATCTGCAGGCCACCGCAGATGCCGATGAGCTTGCCGCCATAACGCAGGTGCCGGGCGATGGCCGTGTCCCAGCCGCGCTCGCGCAGTTGCGCCAGGTCGCCGCGCACGCTCTTGGAGCCAGGCAGGATGATCAGGTCGGCTGGCGGAATCGGCTGGCCCGGGCCGATGAACTGCAGGTCCACCTGAGGGTGCAGGCGCAGCGGGTCGAAGTCGGTGTGGTTGCTGATGCGCGGCAACACCGGGACGATCACCTTCAGTAGGCGCTCACTCTTTTCGCCCTGGCGCGTATCGATACCATCCTCGGCCTCCAGGTGCAGGTCGGTGACGTAGGGCAGCACGCCCAGCACCGGCTTGCCGGTGCGCTGCTCCAGCCAGTCCAGGCCAGGTTGCAGCAGGGCGATGTCGCCACGGAAACGGTTGATGACGAAGCCCTTGACCCGTGCCTGCTCGCTCGCCGACAGCAGCTCCAGGGTGCCGACCAGATGGGCAAACACGCCGCCCCGGTTGATATCGGCCACCAGGATCACCGGGCAGTCGACGGCCTCGGCGAAGCCCATGTTGGCGATATCACCAGCACGCAGGTTGATCTCCGCCGGGGAACCAGCACCTTCGACCATCACCACCGGATAGGCTGCGCTCAAGCGCTCGTGGGAGGCCAACACCGCCTGCATGGCGATGGTCTTGTAGTCGTGATAGGCCACGGCGTTCATGCTGGTCACCGCCCGGCCATGGACGATCACCTGGGCGCCGGTGTCGCTGTTGGGCTTGAGCAGCACTGGGTTCATGTCGGTGTGCGGCGCCAGCCGGCAGGCCTGGGCCTGCACCGCCTGGGCGCGACCGATCTCGCCGCCGTCGGCGGTCACGGCGCTGTTGAGCGCCATGTTCTGTGGCTTGAATGGCACCACGGCGATGCCCTGGCGCAGCAGCCAGCGGCACAGGGCGGTGACCAGCGTGCTCTTGCCGGCATCGGAGGTGGTGCCTTGCACCATGAGGGTGGTCATGCCGATTCCTTGTGATAGTCCGCCAGGGCCTGGGCCAGGCGTTGCTCGTCCGCCGCCGTGGCGGGCAGGCCGAAGCGCAGCGCCGACGGCCGCTCGAACAGCCGCACCAGGATGGCCCGGCGAGCGAGATAGTCATGCAGGTGCGCGGCACGTTCGTCACGTACGTATTGGAACAGGTCGCAGCCACCGCTAGGTGGCAGGCCAGCACCTTCGAGCGTCATGGCAAGGCGCTGGCTGGCCTGGGCGCAACGGGCAATCTGCGCCAGGTGCGTCGCCTCGTCGGCGAAGCACGCCTGCCCCAGCACCCGGGTCGGGCCACTGACGGTCCAGGGCCCGAGCGCCTCGGCCAGTGGCCGCAACACATCCGCCTCGGCGACGACGAAGCCCAGCCGCACGCCGGCCAGACCGAAGAACTTGCCGAACGAGCGCAGCACGATCAGCCCGGGTTGTCCGGCCTGATCGACCACGCTGTGTGCCGGCGTGTTGTCCATGAAGGCTTCGTCCACCAACAACCAGCCACCCCGCGCAGCCAGACGCGCATGCCAGGCCAGCAGCCGCTCACGGGGCACACAGCGACCGGTGGGGTTGTTGGGATTGACCAGCACCAGGACATCCAGGCTGTCGAGTGCGTCCTCGACCTGGGCCTCATCCAGCTCGACCAGCGCATGCCCCGCCCGCGCCCAGGCATGCGGATGTTCGGCATAGCATGGCGTCAGCACCCCGACCCGAGCGGTCGGACGCAGGTACGGCAAAGCCTGGATCGCCGCCTGCGAGCCGGCCACCGCCAGCAGCGGCTGCGCGCCATAGTAGCGCCGTGCAGCCGCCTCCAGACCGTCCTCGGTCTCGGGCAGTCGAGCCCAGGCGTCCACGGGAATCGGTGGTATCGGGTAGGGCCAGGGCGCGATACCACTGGACAGGTCGAGCCACTGGTGCCGAGGGATCGCGTACTGTTTCACCGCCCGTAGCAGGCGGCCACCGTGCTCAAGCATTCAGGTAGGCTCCCACGCAGATCAATAGCACCCACAGCCACACGCCGCGCTGCACCAGGCTCCAGCCACGCTCGATGGCATCAGCGTCGGCCATCGGCCCCTCGCCCAGGCGCGGGCGTTCGTGCAGCTCGCCGTGGTACACCGCCGGGCCACCCAGCTCCACCCCCAGGGCACCGGCCCCCGCCGCCATCACCGGGCCGGCGTTGGGGCTGTCCCACAGCGGCGCCTGCTTGCGCCAGCAGGCCAGGGCCAGGCGGGTCTTGCCCAGCAGGGCATAGGTCAGCGCCACCAGCCTGGCGGGAATATAGTTCAGCCCATCGTCGATGCGTGCCGCGCACCAGCCGAAGCGCTCGAAACGTTCGTTGCGATAGCCCCACATGGCATCCAGGGTATTGCTCAGGCGGTACAGCACCACCCCCGGCGCCCCGGCCACGACGAACCAGAACAGCGCGGCGAATACCGCATCGCTGCCGTTCTCCAGCACCGACTCGGTGGCCGCCCGGGCCACGGCAGGCTCATCCAGTTCGCGGGTCTCGCGGCTGACCAGGTAACCGACGCGCCGCCGCGCCTCCTCCAGGTCGCCCTGGCGCAACGCCTGGGCCACCGGCAGCACATGCTCGCCCAGACTGCGTAGGCCGAGGGCGCAGTACAGTGCCAGAACGTCCACCATCCAGCCGATAACAGGCAGCCAGGAAAGGATCAGCGCCAGCAAGGTCAGCGGCACCACCGCCAGGAACCAGGCCGTGACACCGTGGCTGCGCCAGCCCCGGCCACCAGCGTTGAAGCGCTGCTCCAGGCGCGCGGCAAGGTTGCCGAAGCCCACCAGCGGATGGCGCCGCCGCGGTTCACCCAGCAGTGCATCCAGGGCCACGCCGGCCACGGTCAGCAAGGCCACGCTCATGGGCATTCCCCCCAATGGTTCTCGTACAGCATGTCACTCAACGGCCGTTGCTCAGCCCAGTCTTCGAGCACCAGCATCGGCGCCGGGTAGAATTCGGTCACCGGCCCCAGGCACAGCACCGCCATGGGCTTGGCGCCTGCGGGCATGCCCAGCAGCTCGGCCAGGGCCTGCGGCTCGAACAGCGACACCCAGCCCATGCCCAGCCCCTCGGCCCGCGCCGCCAGCCACAGGTTCTGAATGGCGCAGGCCAGCGAAGCCAGGTCCATCTCCGGCAGGGTGCGGCGGCCGAAGACATGCGCCTCGCGCTTGTCCATCAGCGCTGCCACCAGCACCTCGGCGCAGTCGTTGATGCCTTCGACCTTGAGCTTCATGAACTCATCGGAGCGCTCGCCCAGGGCTTCGGCTGTGCGCACCCGCTCCTCCTCCACCAACGCCTGGATACGTTCGCGCAAACCGCGCTGGCTGATACGAATGAACCGCCAGGGCTGCATCAGGCCCACGCTGGGGGCCTGGTGAGCAGCGGCCAGCAGACGCCCCAGCAACTCGGGCGCTACCTCGCCGCCGGCGAAATGGCGCATGTCGCGGCGCTCACCGATGGCCCGGTAGATCGCCGCGCGTTCAACGGCGCTGTACGCGTGTTCGCTCATGGTCGCAACAGCGCCGCCGCCGCGTCGGGGTTGGACGGAAAATAGAAATGCACGTAGGAAGCGGTCAGCCGCCCCAGGCGATAGACCGCCTCGTTGCCGCGTCCGCCGTTGGGGCTCAGGCCCCGGGCAATCGGTTGCAGCTCAGTGCTGGTCAGCGAATGGTGATAGGTGTGGCCACGCAGGGTGCCTTCGGGCAACTCGACGGCCTGCAGGGCCAGGGCCGCCAGGCGCTTCTGCATGGTCGCCTCGCCCGGCAGCAGGCCTGCCAGCGGCGCACGCACACCGGCCACATCGGTCAGAGCGTCGAGCAGGTAGAGCATGCCGCCGCATTCGGCCAGCAGCGGCTTGCCCTCGGCGTGGTGGCCACGGATCGCCTCCAGCATCGGCGTGTTGGCGGCCAGGGCCTGATGGTGCAGCTCCGGGTAGCCGCCTGGCAGGTACAGGCTGTCTACATCAGGCAGTTTCCGATCATGCAACGGCGAGAAGAATTCGAGCTGCGCGCCGAGGCTGCGCAGCAGATCCAGGTTGGCGCCATAGGTGAAGGCGAAGGCTTCATCGTGGGCCACCCCGATGCGCACCCCGGCAAGCGGCGTGGTCACGCCCAGTGGCTCAGGTCGGGCAAAACCGACCGGTGGCGGCAATGCGGCATCGCAGCTGGCACCCAGCGCCTCGGCGGCGGCATCCAGGCGCGCATCCAGGTCATTGAGTTCACTGGCCTGGACCAGGCCCAGGTGGCGGCTGGGCAGCTCGATGCCACGCTCGCGGGACAACCCGCCATACCAGCGCAGGCCTTCGGTGAGGCTGCCTTCGAGCAACTGCGCGTGGCGCAGGCTGCCAACCCGGTTGGCCAGCACCCCGGCGAACGGCAGGTCGGGCTGGTAACGCGCCAGGCCCAGGGCCAAGGCGCCGAAGGTCTGGGCCATGGCCGTGCCATCGATCACCGCCAGCACCGGCACGCCGAAATGGCGGGCCAGGTCGGCGCTCGACGGCGTGCCGTCGAACAGCCCCATCACGCCTTCGATCAAGATCAAGTCGGCCTCGCCCGCCGCTTCCCACAGCAGGCGACGACTCTCCTCGGCACCGATCATCCACAGGTCCAGCTGGTAGACCGGCGCGCCACTGGCACGCTCGAGGATCATCGGGTCGAGAAAGTCAGGCCCGCACTTGAACACCCGCACCTTGCGCCCGAGGTTGCGGTGCAGGCGGGCCAGGGCGGCGGTGACCGTGGTCTTGCCCTGGCCCGAGGCCGGGGCCGCGATCAGCACGGCGGGGCATTGGCGCGAGTCACTCACAGCTCGACGCCCTTCTGTGCGCGGATACCGGCCTGGAAGGCGTGCTTGAGCATGCCCATCTCGGTGACGGTGTCGGCCAGTTCGATCATTTCCGGCTTGGCTGCACGGCCGGTGACGATCACATGCTGCATCGGTGGGCGGGCCTGGATGTCCGAGAGCACCTGGTCGAGGTCGAGGTAGCCATGCTTGAGGGCGATGTTCAGTTCATCGAGTACCACGAACTGGATCGACGGATCCTGCAGCAACTGGCGCGATACCGCCCACGCGGCCTCGGCGGCGGCGATGTCGCGCTGGCGGTCCTGGGTCTCCCAGGTGAAGCCCTCGCCCATCACGTGATAGCGCACCTGCTCGGGGAAGCGGCGGAAGAACAGCTCTTCGCCGGTGCTGTTGCGGCCCTTGATGAACTGCACCACGCCGCATTGCATGCCATGGCCCAGGGCGCGGGCGAGCATGCCGAAGGCCGAACTGCTCTTGCCCTTGCCATTGCCGGTCAGTACCAGCAGCAGGCCGCACTCGTTGGGGGAATTGGCGATGCGCTCGTCGATGATCGCCTTCTTGCGCAGCATGCGCGCCAGGTGACGTTCGTCGCGTTCGGTGGATTCGCTCATCAGGGGTCTCCGCAGGCTGTCGCCGGTTGGCGACAGGGAAAAGGCGGGCAGACGGAGAACGCGCAGGGGCCGTGGCCCCAGGCCACATCGCACCGCACATCACCCTCCGTGATGCCGTTGGCAGTGACAGGCCGGTCTCCGGGCTCGCGAGCGGGACATGCCCGGGCCACGCGCCCTTCCGGGTACTAGTGTCCCTGCGCAGCCTTCTACTCACCTACCGTTGCGGGGGCAGCGCCGGATTCGCGCCTGCTGGCGCCCACCGGCTTCCCAGTTTCACCCTGCCGAACCTCGGTTCGTCGGGCACCTGAAACACGCCGCGAAGGTTAGAGGGTTGCACAGGGAGCGTCAATCGAACGAGGACCGATCTGGCCTGGATCAATGGCCGATTCGCCAGCTTGTGCCACACTCAAAGCAGTGATATCACATAGCCACCATTTCGGCTGACCTCGATCACAATGACAAGGAGCGCAGCATGCAAGGCCTGATCATCAACAACCCGCGCCTGGAATTCCTGCGCCCGGCCCTGGAACGCTGGGTCGACTGCATCGACCGCTTCAACCAGTTCCAGGGCGACAACGAAGCCCCTTACTGGCACGGCGCCGCCGCCAATGCCGGGCTACTCGCGGCCGCCGCCTGGCAGGCCGAGCTGGTGGCGCTGCAGCAGTACACCAGCAAGAAGCAGCGCGACGAAGGCGAGCGCGAAGCCCGTGGCGACCTGGCCATCAGCAGCGCCGAGGAGTCGATCCACCTGCACACCAGCCAGCGCTGGCCACGCATTGCCCGCCTGGACCTGGCGCCGGCGCTGCAGGAAGCCGCCAACCAGGCCAAGGCGATCGCCTACGCCAGCCAGCTCAAGGCCGGAGCGTTGTTCGTCACCCCGTGGAAGGCCGGCCAGCACGCCAGCCCCGAGGAGCTGCAGGACCTGGTCGATGACCTGCAGAAACACACCGCCTGCGCGATTGCCTGGTACTTCCCTTATGCCTATCGCAAGCTGCACAACGAGCTGGGGCAGTATTTCCCCGGTGTGGCGCTGCTGCTCAAGCAGGGCTAGGGCGATCCGCAACGGGTAACCTCACCTCAACGCTGGCCACCACCGGCGGCAGGGATGAACCGGTCCGCCACCGCCTGGTTCCTGAAACGTGCGCGGTAGATATCCCTATTGAAAGGCTGACCGGTCCGCAGGTCATGCACGATTGCCGTGCCGGGCTCGGGCACCGTGGCAAGCTGCACACGAACGAACCGATAGCCCTCTCCATATATCTGCTGCAAACTCTCGATGCGGAAGTAGCGCCCCGGCAGAAAAAGGGTTTCAGCCTCCATCGGGTAGATCGAGAACGGGCTGATCGGTCTACCACCCTGGTAGCGCTGCGCCGGTAATTCGAAAATCACCGAGCTGTCATCGAACCCGCGGATTTCCCCATCCTCTTCTTCACCGCTACCAGTCGACGCGAACTCGCAGGCCTTGTAAGGGTTTTCGGTGAAGGAGCTCAGGTCAGTGTTGACCAGCATATCGCCCACCTGCAGGCGTCCGCTGCGATAACCCTCTCCACCCGTCCCCCGCGTCGCGTGACCTCCGCGATACAGTGTGACGGCGTTGTTCGCAGGCAGCGCTTCCAAAGTGTCGGCAAGACGTCCGATATAGTCATCCATGTCCGGATGCGCGTAAGTGCCATAGCGGAACACATCGTTGACCTTTGATGCCTCGTGGGTGTAATCCTCGATCAATGCGTTGGAGAACTGCCTTCCCCGACGATAGGAATATACCGGCCTGCCCGCGCGCAGCACGCAAGGCAGACCACGAGCATCCAGGTCGTACACCTGGCCAGGCGCAAGCTCGACAACACCCGCGCCAACCAACACGTTTTTTTGCCGCACGATGGCCTTGGTCGACAGCTTGGCGCTCTCCCACAGCTCGGTCCGGCAATAGGTATCCCAAAACTCCGAGCGCAGGCTCGGCAGTTCGGCTGCTACCGCGGGCGCACCACCGAGCAACCGTGGCGGCTCCAGCAGTTCCCATTCATCCTGGTCACTCAGCCGTACCGGATGCAACGCGGTAAAAGCGAAAGGGTTGTCCTGCGGCACAATCAGCCAGACGGAGAGCTCATGGCTGTAGCGCACCCGATAGTTCAAGCCATTGAGGGTAATCCAGCAACTACCATCATTGCCCAAGCGTACACCACGCAAACGGCCACTTTGCACCACTTCGCCGGCTACCAGCGCGTTGGCCTCCTGCCCTTCAACCGGCAGGGTGGCACTGCGAACCCTCTGCCATTGCCCAAGCGATGCCCTGATCTCATGGGGCGGCGCTTCGTAAGCCAGTGAGCCGAAGCTTGTGGTGAAGCCGATATCTACCATGTTCAACGCCGTAAACAGGCTGTCGAGCATGGCATCGCGCAGCGCACTCTGACGTACCTGCTCGTCAACGGCATGTACCGCGGCGTCCACATCCAGCCCCACTTTGCCAACGCCAGCCCCCAGCAGCGTCAGACTCATGGGCCACCCCAACGGCGCAAAGCCACCGAACACCTTGAGGAACGCCGACAGATACCCCTGCCACATCGCCTTGCGTAGTGCAGCATTGCTCTGGATGACTTCGGCAGTCTGGCGCATCTCGATCAAGACCTGGTCGACCAGTACCTCGAACAACGCCTTGCCCGGCTCACGTTTGAACAAGGAGAGTGCGACGACGGCCATCTCGTCGGAGCGACTGTCGGCAATACCTTGCAGGTGCACCTTGATCAGCCTCCTGCCGGAGTCATCTCGCGGATTGACATGTGCCCCCTCGACAAATGCCTGCTGCGCCTGGGTAGATTGCAGATGCTGACGCAGCCAGCGCGCCATGGTCAGTTCGGAATCGAACCCCCGCACGGCCTCATGTGACCACGGCATGTACAGCACGACGCGCCCATCCGCAGCCGTCAGCCGGTACAAACTACCGCGGTCGGTTTCGCCAAAGACATAGCGGCTGACAGTCAACGGCGGGTGGGTCGCGTCCTGCTCCAACAACGCCAGGGTTGGCAGTACCCCCGTCGTCAGGCCATTCGCGGCGACCGCCCGCAGACGCTGACAGTCGAGCTGGCTAATCAGACCGCGGCCCAGGGCCTTGGCGGCTTGTCCAAGCAGATTGATCTTGGCGATGACCCTGAAATGCCGGCCATAGTCGGACCAAAATCGCTCGATCGCGGCCCGATAGACCTCGGCGAAATCCAGCGCCCACAAGTCATCCAGGATCTCACGCCCCAACAAGTGAACTTCATTGCGCTCATCGAACTGGGCGACTCGGGCGCCCTGCCGGTAGAAGCCTCCGATTTGATCCAACTGGTCAGGCGCATCCTGGAACTGCACATCGAAGCGCTCGACCACCAACTCGGCCAGCCCCATCGACTTGACCGGTGCCCCCGAATGCTTCCAGCCGTTGAAGGTAAGCGGGCTACTGCTGCCGCTCTCGAACTGATGCCACCAGACAAAGCGCGGATCCATCACCTTGCCGGTGTGCTTGAGCAGAAGGCGCGCAGCCTCCCGATTTGCCAGTATGAAGGGGTCTGGATACTGGCGGACAATCTCGTCCACCAGGGCCGCCAGCGGCCGCCCTGTGTCCAGTGCATCGAGGCTGCGCTCGACCCGCTCCTTGATAGTGCTCATTAACCGCTCCGAGGATGTCGTTATCGGACGAACATCCTGATCGGCGCAGCGCAGGGAGGAGCGGTAGAAGGATAGTGTTGGGGACCCTGATCAAGGGCCCGCCTGCCTGGTCAAGGGTTCTGCGCCAGATGCCCCGCCGGGATCACCCGCTTGGCCTGCAGGTAGGCCTTGGCCCAATAGCTGCTGGACAGGTAGTCCAGGCGCACGGTACCGCCAGCGGACGGTGCATGCACGAAACGCCCCTCGCCCACGTAGATCCCGGCATGGCTCACCTGCGAGCCACCGCCAGTGGCAAAGAACACCAGGTCGCCCGACTGCAGGGCGTTGATGTCAACGTTCGGCGCACGCATCACGATCATGTCGCGGGTAGTGCGCGGCAGGTTGATGCCGGCGGCGTCACGGTACACGTAGCCAATCAGGCCGCTGCAATCGAAACCGGCGTCCGGCGTGTTGCCGCCCCAGCGATAGGGCGTGCCCACCAGGCCAATGGCGCGGAACAGCACATCGTCCGCCGCGGGCGATGACGGCGCAGGGTTGAACACCACTGGGGCTTTGGCCATCGGTGCCGGAGCGGGCGCCCGGCTGGAACAGGCCGCGAGCAGGGCCACGAGGGAGAGGAATGCGAAGCGCGCCAACATCGCCATGATGCAAACGTCCTGTCGGGAAGCCCCCGGCCTTGGCCGAAGGTAAAAAGAGTTGAGGATTTAGATTAGCTGCTTTCTGTAAATGCGCACGGCGGCGAGCTTTTCAGCTACGCCGCCGTGGCAGGGTACAGCATTTTGATATCAATTCAATTGCGCGAGATCGTGGTCGGCGCCATGGCGAGCGCGCGTTTGGCCTCGATGAAGGTCTTGCTCCAGTAGCGATCGCCCAGGCTGTCGATGCGCACGCCACCACTGCGGCGGCTGCTGGAATGGATGAACTGGTTGTCACCCAGGTAGATGCCGGCGTGGCTGACGCGACCACGACCGTTGGTGCTGAAGAACAGCAGGTCGCCGGGCTTGAGCTTGTTGCGCGCGACTTTCGGTGCGTCGACGTTGATCATCTCGCGGGTCGAGCGCGGCAGGTTCATGCCGGCCTCTTCGCGGAACAGGTAGCCGATGAAACCGCTGCAGTCGAAGCCGGACTTCTCGGAGGTACCACCGAAGCGGTAGCGGGTACCGATCAGCGCCATGCCGCGTTCGAGAATGCTGTCGGCCAGCACGGGCAACTGGTACGGCTTGCTGTTGCTGGAAAATGCCTCGAGGTCATCTTCGCTGGCCAGCTCTTCCTCGGCGAATACGGAAGAGGTAGAGGCCTTGGCCTTGACCGATTGCTCGGTGGCCATGCGTTGATCCTGCGAAGGCGCGACCGAGCCGGTGGAGGCACAGCCGTAAAGAAGGGTGACAAGTGCAAGTGGCACGAGGGGTGCGAAGCGCTTCAGCATGGGCACGACCGTGTCTGTAGTCCTTTAGAAGGGGGAAACTATGCCTTCTATCGGACCCATTTGCAAATTTTATCGAAAAACATGTGACTTTTCCGATTCGACGCTCTGGCACCGTGTTTTCAGCGCTACCAGCCGAGGGTTTCCTTGAGGAATGGAATGGTCAACTTGCGCTGGGCCTGCAAGGAAGCCTGGTCGAGCCGCTCGAGCAGGTCGAATAGCGCGCTCATGCTGCGCGTGCCACGGGTGAGGATGAAGTGGCCGACCTCGTCGGTCAGGTGCAGGCCGCGGCGCGAGGCACGCAGTTGCAGGGCACGCAGCTTGTCCTCGTCGGACATCCCGCGCATCTGGAAAATCAGCGCCAGAGTCAGCCGCGACTTGAGGTCGGCCAGCTTGATCGGCAGCTCCCGCGGCGAGCTGGAGGCTGCCAGCAGCAGGCGCCGGCCACTGTCGCGCAGGCGATTGAACAGGTGGAACATGGCCTCTTCCCAGTCGGCCTTGCCCGCGATCACGTGCAGATCATCGATGCATACCAGCTCGTATTGCTCGAGATGGTCGAGCAGTTCGACGCCACGCTCGAGCAATTGCGCCAGGGGCAGGTACACGGCGGGCTCGCCGAGTTGCTGGAAGCGGTGGGTGGCGGCCTGCAACAGGTGGGTACGGCCCACGCCCTGCTTGCCCCACAGGTAGATGAGGCTTTCGGTCCAGCCGGCGTCGGCTTCGCAGAGCCGCTCGACATAGCCCAGTGCCGCGGCATTGGCGCCGGGGTAGTAGTTGATGAAGGTGGCGTCGTCGCGCAGACGCACACCCAGGGGCAACTGGATCGGTTTCATGCTCGCGGGCGGTCGCGGGGACCACAGGGGGCCTTTGATGAACAGTGTGCAAAGTCTATACCCGCAACGCGGGCGGCACAATCCGGCAGGGGAATAGCACAAGTAAAATCAAGCAGTTGCGTTGCGGTGCAGGCCCGCTCCCACGCCCCCGAGTGTTCAAGACTCCAGGCATGGGAGCGGGCCTGCCCCGTGATCGCTCACAGATCCGGGTCTATTTCCCCGGCGTACATGTCCGATTCCTTGTACAGGTCGTGGACATGGCGCAGCAGCACCATGATCACCGCCGCCACCGGCAGCGCCAGCAGCACCCCGGTAAAGCCGAACAGCTCACCGCCAGCCAGGATCGCGAAGATCACCGCCACCGGATGCAGGCCGATGCGGTCGCCCACCAGCAGTGGCGTCAGCACCATGCCCTCCAGCGCCTGCCCGACCATGAACACCGCGACGATACCGAGCATGGGATAGAGGTCGCCGCCGAACTGGAACAACCCGGCGACCAGCGCTGCGCCGATGCCGATGATGAAGCCCATGTACGGCACGATCGCCGCCAGCCCCGCCAGCATGCCGATCAGCAGGCCCAACTCCAGGCCCACCAGCATCAGCCCCGAGGAATAGATGACGCCCAACGCCAGCATTACCAGCAGCTGCCCGCGCACGAACGCCCCGAGCACCTCGTGGCACTCGCCGGCCAGCCCCACCACCTGCGGCTCGCGCTGGCGCGGCAGCAGGCTGCGCAGCTTGGCCATCATCAAGTCCCAATCGCGCAGCAGGTAGAAGCCCACCACCGGGATCAGCACCAGGTTGGCCAGCCAGCCGATCAGCGCCAGGCTGGAGGCGGTGGCCTGGGACAGCAGCACGCCGACGATGTCGGTGGTCTGGCCCATGTGCTCGCCGATCGCGGCCTTGATCTTGTCGAACTTCCAGAAGCCATCCGCCAGGCCCAGGCGGCTCTGCACCCAGGGCAGCGCCACGTGCTGCAGCCAGTCGAGCATCTGCGGCGCCAGCTCGTACAGGCGCAGCAGCTGCTTGGCCAGCATCGGCACCAGCACCAGCAGCAGGGCCAGGAAGATCAGGGTGAACAGGCTGAACACCACCACCACGCCCCAGGTGCGCGACAGCCCGAGCCGCTCCAGGCGATCGACCAGTGGGTCGGCGAGGTAAGCCAGCAGAATGCCCACCAGGAACGGTGAGAGGATGTTGTGCAGGAAGTACAGCAGCACGGCGATCACCAGGGCCGCGCCCAGCCAGATCCAACGACGCATGTCAGTCATTCGCGCCACTCCTTACCAGCGAAAGCGCAGGCCGTCGAACGGCGTTGCGGCAGTGGTGGGCGGCGGTGTGCCGGTATCGCCTTGCGCGCTCGGCGCAGGCGGGGCGGCGGCTGGCTCGGCAGGCAGCTCCTGTAGCTTGGCCAGGCCCAGTTGGGCGCGCAGTTGCTCGCGATTGCCGCTGACCCGGTAGGTCAAGGTGCCGCCTTCAGCCATCTGCAAGCGGGCGCCATAAGGCTCCAGTACCCGGCTCAGTTCGGCGTAACGCTGCAGGTTCATCCCCTGCACCTGTACCTGCAGGTCGCTGCTGGCGCCGGGCCGCGTGACATAACGCGGCGCCAGGCGGTTGCTCACCGCCAGCAGCACCGCATCGGCCAGGGCCGCCTGGTCGCTGCCTTCGGCGTTGCCCTGTTCGCGCTGGTCGCCCAGCCACAACTGCCACTTGCCCTGCCACTTGCCGTCGGCCTCATGGGCGTGCACCGCCAGCAAGGCGTCGGCGCCATAGCGCTCGGACGCCTCGCGCAGCGGCGCGGGGTCGTTACCTTCGAGCAGCTTGGCATTGGCCACCAATTGCTCCTGCAGATCGGCCAATGGCAGGCGCAGGGGCAGGCCGCGATGCTGGGCAGCCCGACGCAATGGCTCGGCGGCGCTCTGGCCATCGCCGACCAGGCTGCTGCCCTCGATACTGTCGTTCAACCACCAGCCCAGGACCGACGGCCGGTTGCTGCCCCACAATGCCAACCCGGCCTGGCGCAGGGCGCGCTCGGTGCTGCCGGGGTCGAACTCGACCAGCACCGACTCCGGTGGGCCTGCCTCGGTGCCGACCTGGTTGATGATCTGTTGCGGGTCCTTGCGCAGCGCGGCCAGTGCCGGGTTCTGCGCGGCCTTGGGATCGCCGGTCAGGCGCAGCACCAGGGTGTCGAGCGCCTTGCCGGTCGCCTGGGCGCGGGCCTCGCTGCCCTGCCCTTCGACGGGCTCGCGAACCTGATACAGGCCCGAGACGGTTTCGGCCTGCGCGAGGGTGCCGGCCACGACAAGGCAGCCGCCAGCAAGGAAATTGAGAAGACGCATTGAGGATTCCTGTCCAGATGACCTTGGGGCGACGCGCCCTTGCCTGTGGGCTGTGACCGCGCCACGCCGGAAAATGCTCCGCCGTGCCGCGCCTTTGCGCACGTCGCCATGCCTATACCTTATACAGGCGCCGACGCGGCAACCAGTCGCACAGGGTGAAACAGCGTTTTTTGCCCAGATTTCCCGCCTGCCCGTCGGCCTGAGGATGGCCGCCTTGGGGCAACCCTGATAAAATCGCGCGCCTTCGCAGACCAGTGACGTACAGGCAGCCGCCGTTTCTGAAAGTGGCCTTGGCCGTCCCGGTCGTTTTTCTGAATCCCTCCCTCCTAAAGGCCTGGATCAATGAGCAAGCAACCCTCCCTGAGCTACAAAGACGCCGGTGTAGACATCGACGCCGGCGAAGCACTGGTCGAACGCATCAAGGGCGTCGCCAAGCGCACCGCACGCCCTGAAGTCATGGGTGGCCTGGGCGGCTTCGGCGCCCTCTGCGAGATCCCGGCCGGCTACAAGCAGCCGGTGCTGGTCTCCGGCACCGACGGCGTCGGCACCAAACTGCGCCTGGCGCTGAACCTGAACAAGCACGACAGCATCGGCCAGGACCTGGTCGCCATGTGCGTCAACGACCTGGTGGTGTGCGGCGCCGAGCCGCTGTTCTTCCTCGACTACTACGCCACCGGCAAGCTCAACGTCGACGTGGCCGCCACCGTGGTCACCGGCATCGGCGCCGGTTGCGAACTGGCCGGCTGCTCGCTGGTCGGTGGTGAAACCGCCGAAATGCCAGGCATGTACGAAGGCGAAGACTACGACCTGGCCGGCTTCTGCGTCGGCGTGGTGGAAAAGGCCGAGATCATCGACGGCTCGAAAGTGGTCACCGGCGACGCCCTGCTCGCCCTGCCATCCTCCGGCCCGCACTCCAACGGCTACTCGCTGATCCGCAAGATCCTCGAAGTGTCCGGCACCGACATCGACAACACCCAGCTCGACGGCAAGCCGCTGGCCGACCTGCTGATGGCGCCGACCCGCATCTACGTCAAGCCCCTGCTGCAGCTGATCAAACAGACCGGCGCGGTCAAGGCCATGGCCCACATCACCGGCGGCGGCCTGCTGGACAACATCCCGCGTGTGCTGCCAAAAGGCGCCCAGGCCGTGGTCGACGTGGCCAGCTGGCAGCGCCCGGTGGTGTTCGACTTCCTGCAGGAAAAAGGCAACGTCGACGAACATGAAATGCACCGCGTGCTGAACTGCGGCGTGGGCATGGTCATCTGCGTGGCCCAGGACCAGGTCGACAACGCCCTGAACGTGCTGCGTGCCGCTGGCGAGCAGCCGTGGGTCATCGGCCAGATCGCCGAGGCCGCCGAAGGCGCCGCCCAGGTCGAGCTCAAGAACCTCAAGGCACACTGATGCCGGGCAAGACCTGCAACGTCGTGGTACTGCTGTCGGGCTCCGGCAGCAACCTGCAAGCGCTGATCGACAGCAACAGCGCCAGTGACAGCCCGGTACGCATCCGCGCGGTGATTTCCAACCGCGCCGATGCCTACGGCCTGGAACGCGCCAAGGCAGCCGGTATCGACACCGCGGTGCTCGCGCACACCGGCTTCGACGGTCGCGAAGCTTTCGATGCGGCGCTGATGGCACTGATCGACGGCTTCGCACCCGACCTGGTGGTGCTGGCCGGTTTCATGCGCATCTTGAGTGGCGGCTTCGTGCGCCACTATCAAGGCCGCCTGCTCAACATACATCCGTCACTGTTGCCCAAGTATAAAGGGCTGCACACCCACCAGCGTGCGCTGGAGGCTGGCGATGCCGAGCACGGCTGCAGCGTGCACTTCGTCACCGAGGAACTCGATGGCGGGCCTTTGGTCGTACAGGCTGTGGTGCCGGTTGCAACGGACGACACCGAGCAGACGCTCGCCCAGCGCGTGCACCTGCAGGAACACCAGATCTACCCGCTGGCGGTGCGCTGGTTCGCCGAAGGACGCTTGCGTCTGGGCGAGCACGGTGCATTACTGGATGGCCAGCCGCTGGCGGCCAGCGGTCACTTGATTCGATCCTAGGAGAATTTATGCGTCGCGCCCTGCTCTTGGCTCTCGCCGTGCTCGCCCTGCCCCTCCAGGCAGCTGATCTGAAGCCTTTCGCGGCCAGCTACACGGCTGACTGGAAGCAGCTGCCCATGAGCGGCACTGCCGAGCGCAGCCTGGTGAAGAACGCCAACGGTACGTGGGACCTTAATTTCAAGGCCTCCATGATGATCGCCAGCCTGACCGAGCAAAGCACCCTCAAGCTCGACAACGACACCCTGCTGCCGCAGAAGTACCACTTCGAACGCGGCGGCCTGGGCAAGGCGAAGAAGGTCGACCTTACCTTCGACTGGACCGGCAAGAAGGTGACCGGCAGCGACCGTGGCGACGCGATCAGCCTGCCGCTCAACCGCGGCGTGCTGGACAAGTCGTCCTATCAACTGGCGCTGCAGCATGACGTGGCCGCTGGCAAGAAAAGCATGACCTACCAGGTGGTCGACGGTGACGAGATCGACACCTACGACTTCCGCGTGCTGGGCACCGAGAAAGTGGCCACCAAGACCGGCCAGGTCGATGCGGTCAAGGTCGAGCGCGTGCGCGACCCTAGCCAGAGCAAGCGCATCACCGAGCTGTGGTTCGCCAAGGACTGGGACTACCTGCTGGTGCAACTGCGCCAGGTCGAGACCGATGGCAAGGAATACGTGATCGTGCTGCAGGATGGCACGGTGGACGGCAAGGCAGTCAAAGGCAACTGATAGTGCTGCCTGTGATACCCGAAGCCCCGCCTTGTGCGGGGCTTCTTTTTCAGGCCAACACTGCCAGCTGTAGGAGCGGCTTCAGCCGCGATCACCAGCAAAGCAGGTGCCCCTGTGGCGCCTGCATCGCGGCTAAAGCCGCTCCTACAAGGTGCGCGCCAGCGTATTCATGCTTCATGAAACTTGTTTCATCGCTGTTTTATTTACTTAGCCTGCTAACAAACTCTATAAAGAGGGTGTGCGACACGCTGTCGCAGCCAACTGAAGCAGTGGAGTTTAACGATGACAGTCCAAGTAACCGAACGCGACGAATCGAAAATGTCCCACGAAGGCCTGGCCGCTGGTGTGCGGATCTGGGATGTGCATCAACAGGGCCAATTGGTCGGCATGTTCCATGATGAGCACCAGGCCCAGCAGTACCGCATGGAGCTGGAATACCTAGAGAACCAGCGACCGTCGCAATAACACCCTCTTCAAACGAAAAACCCCGCCTAGGCGGGGTTTTTCATGCTTACCACATCAGATCGTCAGGGATCTTGTAGGCGGCGTACGGGTCGTCCTCGTCCGCCTCCTCGACATGGGTGTTGAGCAGCAGGATGCGATTGGGGTCACGCTCCTGGATCTTCACCGCCGCCTCGCGTGGAATCACTTCGTAGCCACCGCCATGGGCGACGACCGCCAGCGCGCCGTTGCTCAGCTTGCTGCGCATCAGGGCGTTGACGGCGATGCGCTTGACCTTCTTGTCATCGACGAAGTTGTAGTAGTCCTCGGTATTCAGCTTGGGCAGGCGGGTCGCCTCGATCAACTGCTTGATCTGCGCGGCACGGGCCTTCTGCTCGGCTTTCTCCTGGACCTGGCGGTTCAGCTCCTGGTCTTTTCGGGCCTTCTCGGCCTGGGCTTCCTTGGCCAGGCGCTGCTGGCTGTCGTCCACCTCGACCTGGCCTTTGTGCTCCAGGCGTTTCTGTTTTTTCTCGGCCTTGTTGGTCTGAGAAACCTGTTTCTGGTTGACCAGACCGGCTTTGAGCAATTGGTCGCGAAGGGAAAGGCTCATGGAAGTTCACTCACTTATGCATCAGCTCAGCCGCAGCTGGGCAGGTTCTTTTCCTGACGCTTGGCCTCGCCCCACAGGGCGTCCAGCTCGTCGAGGGTACGATCTTGGATGTTCAGGCCCTGCTCGCGCAATGCCTGTTCGATGAATCGGAAGCGCCGCTCGAACTTGCGATTGGCGCGGCGCAGGGCGTTTTCCGGGTCGTGGCGCAGGTGGCGGGCCAGGTTGACGGTGGCGAACAGCAGGTCGCCCAGCTCATCCTCCAGCGCATCGCTGTCGCCATCGGCCATGGCCTGCAGCACTTCGTCGAGCTCTTCACGGACCTTGTCCAGCACCGGCAGCGCGTCCGGCCAGTCGAAGCCGACCGTGGCGGCGCGCTTCTGCAGCTTGGCCGCCCGTGACAGCGCAGGCAAGGCCGCCGGCACGTCGTCGAGCAGCGAGAGCTGTTCAGGCTCGCTCTTCTCGGCGCGCTCCTCGGCCTTGATCTCTTCCCAGCGCGACTTGACCTGGGCCTCGTCCAGCATGGGGGTGTCCAGTGGCGCATAGAGCTCGCCGGTGGGGAATACATGGGGGTGGCGGCGGATCAGCTTGCGGGTGATCGCATCGACCACGCCGTCGAACTCGAAACGCCCTTCTTCCCGTGCCAGCTGGCTGTAGTAGACCACCTGGAACAGCAGGTCGCCCAGCTCGCCCTGCAGGTGCTCGAAGTCGCCGCGCTCGATGGTGTCGGCCACTTCGTAGGCCTCTTCGATCGTGTGCGGGACGATGCTGGCGTAGTCCTGCTTGAGGTCCCAGGGGCAACCGTATTGCGGGTCACGCAGGCGGGCCATCAGGTGCAGCAGGTCGTCGAGGGTGTAGGTCATGAATATCTTTCCTCAGCGAGAGCCTTGCCCTCGATCGCCGGCAAGCCGGCTCCCACAGGGTTATGCCGTACCTGTGGGAGCTGGCTTGCCAGCGATGGGCCGCACAGCGGCCCCGTTCTGTCTCAAGGGGTACGGTTACGCCGCGTCTCGATGATGTTGGGCAACTGCGAGATCCTGCCGAGCAAGCGCCCCAAGGCGTCCAGGCCAGGGATCTCGATGGTCAGCGACATCAAGGCGGTGTTGTCTTCCTTGTTCGAGCGGGTGTTGACCGCCAGCACGTTGATCTTCTCGTTGAGCAGCACCTGCGAAACGTCGCGCAGCAAACCCGGGCGGTCGTAGGCACGGATGATGATGTCGACCGGGTAGGTCTGCACCGGGATCGGCCCCCAGCTGACCTGGATCATGCGCTCCGGCTCCTTGCCCGCCAACTGCAGCACCGAGGCGCAGTCCTGGCGGTGAATGCTCACGCCACGACCCTGGGTGATGTAGCCGACGATGGCATCACCCGGCAGCGGCTGGCAGCAGCCGGCCATCTGCGTGAGCAGGTTGCCGACGCCCTGGATCTGGATGTCGTTGCGCTTGCCGGAACGGATGCCCCGCGCCTGGCGCGGGATCAGCTCGACCGGCTCCAGGCGCTCGGGTTCGAGCAACTGCTGGGCGGCGTTGACCATATGCGCCAGGCGCAGGTCGCCGGCACCGAGGGCGGCGAACATGTCCTCGGCAGTCTTGACATTGGCCTTCTCGGCCAGGCGCTCGAAGTCCACCTGCGGCAGGCCCAGACGCGACAGCTCGCGTTCGAGCAGGGTCTTGCCGGCGGCGACGTTCTGGTCACGGGCCTGCAGCTTGAACCAATGGACGATCTTGGCCCGGGCCCGCGAGGTAGTGACATAGCCCAGGTTGGAGTTCAGCCAGTCGCGGCTCGGGCTGCCGTGCTTGCTGGTGATGATCTCCACCTGCTCGCCGGTCTGCAGGCTGTAGTTCAGCGGCACGATGCGACCGTTGATCTTGGCACCGCGACAGTTGTGGCCGATCTCGGTGTGCACCCGGTAAGCGAAGTCCAGCGGCGTCGAGCCCTTGGGCAGGTCGATGGCGTGGCCGTCGGGGGTGAACACGTAGACGCGATCCGGCTCGATATCGACGCGCAGCTGTTCGGCCAGGCCGCCGATATCGCCCAGTTCCTCGTGCCACTCCAGCACCTGGCGCAACCAGGAGATCTTCTCTTCGTAGTGGTTCGAGCTGGGCTTGACGTCGGTGCCCTTGTAGCGCCAGTGGGCGCAGACGCCCAGCTCGGCTTCCTCGTGCATGCCATGGGTGCGGATCTGCACCTCGAGCACCTTGCCCTCGGGGCCGATCACCGCGGTGTGCAGGGAGCGATAGCCGTTTTCCTTGGGGTTGGCGATGTAATCGTCGAACTCTTTCGGAATGTGCCGCCACAGGGTATGGACGATGCCCAGCGCGGTGTAGCAGTCACGCACTTCCGGCACCAGCACGCGCACCGCGCGCACGTCGTAGATCTGGCTGAACTCCAGGCCCTTGCGCTGCATCTTGCGCCAGATCGAATAGATGTGTTTCGCCCGGCCACTGATATCGGCGTTGACGCCGGTGGCCAGCAGCTCGTTCTGCAACTGGTTCATCACATCGCTGATGAAACGCTCGCGATCCAGCCGGCGTTCGTGCAGCAACTTGGCGATCTGCTTGTACTGGTCGGGCTCGAGGTAGCGGAACGACAGGTCCTCGAGTTCCCACTTGATATGGCCGATACCCAGACGGTGCGCCAGCGGCGCATAGATGTCGAACACCTCGCGGGCCACGCGCAGGCGTTTCTCGTCATCGGCGGATTTCACCGCCCGGATGGCGCAGGTGCGTTCGGCCAGCTTGATCAGCGCCACGCGCACGTCGTCGACCATCGCCACGAGCATCTTGCGCAGGTTCTCGACCTGCGCCTGGGAGCCGAGCACCAGCGACTGGCGCGGGCTGAGGCTGGCACTGATGGCCGCCATGCGCAGCACGCCGTCGATCAGCTTGGACACCACCGGCCCGAAGCGCTGGCCGACCTCGGCCAAGGTCACCTTGCCTTCGCGCACCGAACGATAGATGACCGCCGCCACCAGGGAATCCTGGTCGAGCTTGAGGTCGGCGAGGATTTCGGCGATCTCGAGCCCTGCCTGGAAACTGGACGTGCCATCGGCCCAGGAATGCTTGGCCGGATTGCCTTTCTTCTCGACCTCATGGGCAAACTCGCAGGCCTCTTTCAACCCCGGGCGATCGAGTTGCGAATCGACGCTCACCACATGATCGAGCCATGCTTCGAGATTGATACTGCCGTCGTTGTTGACCGGCTGGTGCACTCTCACCTGTACCATCTTTGCTTTACCTTTCCATACAGCGCACCACGCGGGTGCACTGGCTATCACCTGTGCGCCCCTCACTCCCTGAAGGCCGCACCAAGAGGGCCAGCCCGGCTAGCCCGCTTCGAATAACGCCATGGCCTCGACATGCGCCGTCTGAGGAAACATGTCGAGAATCCCGGCCCTTTTTAACCGGTACCCCTGCCCGACCAGCACTTGCGCGTCACGCGCCAGCGTGGCCGGGTTGCACGATACGTAGACCAGCCGTTTCGCACCCAGCCGGGCGATGCCCTGCACCACCTCGAAAGCCCCGTCGCGCGGTGGATCCAAGAGTACCGCAGAAAAGCCCTCGGCAGCCCATCCGGCGCCCGCCAAAGGCTGCGATAAATCGGCCTGAAAAAACCGTGCGTTATGCACATTGTTGGCGTGGGCATTGGCCTCGGCACGGCTGACCATCGCCTGCACGCCTTCCACCGCCACCACCTCGCGGGCCTGGCGCGCCAGGGGCAAGGCAAAGTTGCCCAGGCCGCAGAACAGGTCCAGGACCCGCTCATGCGCCTGGGGCGCCAGCCAGGCCAAAGCCTGCTGGATCATCAAGGTATTGACCTGGGCATTGACCTGAACGAAGTCGCCCGGTCGCCAGGCCAGCTCCAAGCCCCAGGGCTCCAGGGCAAAGCCCAGTTGCGCCGTGGCCTGCACCGGTGCCGGCTCGCCCTCGCCTTGCAGCCACAACTGGGCGCCGGCCTCGCGGCAGAATGCCTCGAGCCGCGCCAGGTCTTCACTTGGCAATGGCGCCACATGCCGCACCAACACCGCCTCGGCGGTACCGCTGAACAGTTCCACATGCCCCAGCGCCTGCGGCTTGCTCAAGCTGCGCAACACGGTCGGCAGGTGGCGCATGATCGCCTGCAAGGGCTGTACCAGCACCGCGCAGTCGTCGACGGCAACGATGTCCTGGCTGGCCTCGGCGCGGAAACCGACCTCCAGCTGATGCGTCTTGGTGTCCCAGCGTACCGCTACCCGCGCCCGGCGGCGGTAGCCGAATTCCGGTCCGCACAAGGGAACAGCCCACTCTTCGGGCTGCACGCCGGCCACCCGCTGCAACTGCTCGGCGAGCAGGCGCTGCTTGAGCGCCAGCTGGCCGTCATGGGGCAGGTGCTGGAGGTTGCAGCCGCCACAGCGGGCGTAGTGACGGCAGGGCGCTTCGCGGCGCTCGGCGCTGGCCTGGAACACCCGCTCCAGGCGCGCCTCGACCACTTTGCCGCGTGCGGCAAGCACCCGCGCCTCGACGTCTTCGCCGCCCAGCGCGCCGCTGACGAACCAGGTACGGCCCTCGCTGAAGGCGATGCCACGGCCGTCACCGGCCACGCGCTCGATCAGCAGGCGCTGCTTCTTGCCCACCGGCACTTGTGCGGCACGGTTGCCGCCGGCCGGCTGGAAGCGCAGGCCGGTGTTGCTTTTCTTTCTGGACATCAGGTCGGATCGAACAGGCCGGTGGAAAGGTAACGGTCGCCGCGGTCGCAGATGATGGCGACCATCACCGCGTTCTCGACTTCACGGGACAGGCGCAGCATCGCCGCCACCGCCCCGCCGGAGGATACGCCACAGAAAATGCCCTCTTCGCGGGCCAGGCGACGGGTGGTTTCCTCGGCCTCCTGCTGGGACATGTCGACCACGCGGTCGACCCGGGTGGCGTCGAATATCTTCGGCAGGTACTCGTGGGGCCAACGGCGAATGCCCGGAATGGCCGAGCCTTCCATCGGCTGCAGGCCAATGATCTGCACCGCCGGGTTCTGCTCCTTGAGGTACTGCGAACAGCCCATGATGGTGCCGGTCGTGCCCATGGAGCTGACGAAGTGGGTGATCGTACCCTGGGTCTGCTGCCAGATCTCCGGGCCCGTGCTGTTGTAGTGCGCGATCGGGTTGTCGCCGTTGGCGAACTGGTCAAGCACCAGCCCACGGCCTTCGGCCTGCAGTTTTTCCGCGAGATCGCGGGCCCCTTCCATGCCCTCTTCCTTGGTCACCAGGATCAACTCGGCGCCATAGGCGGTCATGGCCGCCTTGCGTTCGGCGGTGGAGTTGTCCGGCATGATCAGGATCATCTTGTAGCCCTTGATCGCCGCGGCCATGGCCAGGGCGATGCCGGTATTGCCGGAGGTGGCTTCGATGAGGGTGTCGCCGGGCTTGATCTGGCCACGCAGTTCGGCACGGGTGATCATCGACAACGCCGGGCGGTCCTTGACCGAACCTGCCGGGTTGTTGCCTTCGAGCTTGAGCAGCAAGGTATTGCTGGTGTTCCCGGCGATGCGCTGCAGGCGAACCAGCGGCGTATGGCCGACGCAGTCGGCGATGGTTGGGTACTGCAGGGTCATGGGCGTTTTCGCAATCCGGACGGCAGGGGCGCCTATCATACCGGCAAACCCGGCGCGGCCATATCACGCAATTGTCGGTGGTTATAGCGGGTAGCTATAAGCAGTTGCTCCCTGGCAGCGGGCTTGCCCGCGCCGGACCAACCGATGGCCCCGCTTCATGGGCAGGCAGGCGCATGCACAGGCGCAGGCCACGCTCGCCATTGACCGCCCACACCAGCCCACCCTGGCGGCGGATCGCATTGCGGGCAATGCTCAAGCCCAAGCCGAAGCCACCGTCCCCGGGCCGCGCCCCGTCCAACCGGGAAAACGGCGCGAAGATCCGCTCGAGGTCTTCCTCGGCCACGCCACCGCCATCGTCCTCCAGGTCGATACGCCAATACCCGCCTTCACGCCAGCCGCCCAGGCGCACCACACCCGCCTCGGGCGAGTGACGGATGGCGTTGCGCAGCATGTTCTCCAGTGCCTGGGCAAGGTCGTTGAGGCTGCCCCGCACCCAGCAGTCGGCCGGCAACGCACAGTGCAACCGCCCAGGTGCCCAGCCGCTTTCGTAACAGGCATTTTCGCTGAGCAGGTCCCACAGCGCCGGCACCTGGATCGGCTCCAGATTCACCGGGGCGCGCTCGGCGTCCTGCCAGGCCAGTTGCAAAGTGTCCTCGACCAGCTGTTGCATGCCATCCACCTCACGGTGCAGGCGTTCGCGCAGGCGCTGCAGGTCGGTTTCGCCGTCGCAGGCCACGCGCAGGCGGCTGAGCGGCGTGCGCATTTCGTGGGACAGGTCGCGCAGCAACTGCTGCTGCAAGGCCACGGTGCCCTGCAGGCGCTCGGCCATCTGGTCGAAGGCCCTGGCCAGTTCGCCCAGCTCGTCCTTGCGCCGTGTGGTGCGCGAATCCAGGCGCGCCGCCAGCTGGTCGGCGCGCCAGGCGTTGGCCTGTTCACGCAATTGATTGAGCGGCACGATCAGCATGCGGTACAGGCCGACGCACAGCAGCAGGGTAAATAGCCCAGGAATGATGCCGTTGGTGACGATGCGCCAGAACAACCGGTACTGGCCCGGGTTGAAGCGCTCCGGCAGCTCGATCACCAGCATGCCCTGCTCCGGCGCGCCGGGGAACGGCAGGCGCAACCAGGGCTGGCCGATACTGCGCCGGCTCATCGGCCAGTCGACGCCGCGCAGGCGGGTCAGACGCTGGGCCTGCCCGGCGGTGAGGTCGGCGCTGCCCAACGGCTGCAGGTCGCCATCGAGCACCCCCACCCAGCCTTGCTCGCGCCCACGCATCTCGGCCAGCCAGGCGTCGACACCCTCAGCGCCGCCGCTGCGCCAGGCCTGCTCCGCCTCGGCCGCGTAACCCCGCAGCACTTGACGCGCAGGTTCGGAAAGGAAGGCGTCCTGGGTCTCCATATGGCGACCCCAGCTGTAGCTGAGGCCGATCATCAGCAGGCAGAAGCCCACCAGCAGGACGGTCAGTTTCCAGAACAGCGAATGGCGATCGAGCACGGTTCAGTCGGCCTCGCCCACGCCGAACACATAGCCCTTGCCCCAGACGGTGCGGACCTGCCGCTCGTGATAGCCAATGACCTTGAGCTTGCGGCGGATCTGGCTGACGTGCATGTCCAGGCTGCGGTCATGCCGCGAGTAGCCCCGCTGCAACACCTGCTGGTAAAGGAACGGCTTGCTCAGCACCTCGTCCTGGCTGCGATGCAGGGTGTCGAGCAGGCGGTACTCGCTGGGCGTCAGCCCGGCCCACTGGCCGGCGAGGCAGACATCGGTCGCCTGCTCATCGAAGCGCAACTGCCCCGCCGCTACCTCGCGCGGTGCCAGCGCCCGGCGCTCGAAGGCCACCCGACGCAGGATCGCCTCGATGCGTACCCGCAGCTCGGCGAAACTGAAAGGCTTTGGCAGGTAATCGTCCGCGCCGCGTTCAAAGCCGCTGATACGGTCAGCCTCGGCCCCCAGCGCGGACATCAGGATGACCGGCGTGGCGCTGCGCCGGCGCAGGCTGGCCAGGGCGTCCAGGCCATTGAGGCCGGGCAGCAGGATGTCCAGCAGGACCAGGTCGAAGACTTGTCGCCCCGCAGCCTCCAGCCCCTCCAGGCCACTGCGGCACCAGGTCACCTGGAAGCCGCCGCGGCGCAGCTCTTCGTGCAGGTAGGCACCGAGCACGGGGTCGTCCTCGATGGCCAGGATGTTGGTGGCATGAATAGCTTCGGGATGCATTGGCAACTGCCATCGATTCTCAGTTGCGTGATTATTGGGCAAGCACGCCCGGCAAGGCAACCGTCGCCCGACTGACGCGCCATCGAACAGCCAGCCTCACTTGGCAAACAAAAGCCTTACAAATGCCTGCGGTGCGGAGTAACGTTCCCGCTGATGCGCGAACAGCGCTTTTCAAGGCACATGACAGGAGACAGGTGTGCTCGACCGTTTGGGAATCCGCAGCCGCGTCCTGCTGCTGGCCTTGCTCCCCGCCAGCCTGATGGCCCTGGTGCTGGGCAGTTACTTCACCTGGTTGCAACAGAGCGACCTGCGCACGCAGCTGCTGCAACGCGGCAAGATGATCGCCGAGCAGTTGGCGCCCCTGGCGGCGCCGGCCCTGGCCCGCCAGTCCCCGGCGCAGCTGGAGCGCATCGCGGCCCAGGCCCTGGAGCAGGTCGACGTGCGCGCCGTGGCGTTCCTCGCCGCCGACCGCACGCGCCTGGCCCACGCCGGCCCCAGCATGCTCAACCAGCCGCCCAGCGGCGGTACCGGCACGCAGCTGCTGCAGCGCACCGGCAACGATGCCACCCGTTACCTGATGCCGGTGTTCGGCCATCACCGCGACCTGGCCACCGACGCCGTACCCGCCGAAGCCGAGCGCCTGCTCGGCTGGGTGGAGATCGAGCTGTCCCACGACGGCACCCTGCTGCGCGGCTACCGCAACCTGTTCACCAGCCTGCTGCTGATCCTCGCCTGCCTGAGCCTGACCGCGCTGCTCGCCCTGCGCATGAGCCGCACCATCAACGACCCGATCAACCACATCAAGCACGCGGTCAACCAGCTCAAGGACGGCCACCTCGACGAGCGCCTGCCAGCCATGGGCAGCCACGAGCTCGACGAACTGGCCGCCGGCATCAACCGCATGGCCGAGACCCTGCACAGCGCCCACGAAGAGCTGCAGCACAGCATCGACCAGGCCACCGAGGATGTGCGCCAGAACCTGGAAACCATCGAGATCCAGAACATCGAGCTGGACATGGCGCGCAAGGAGGCCCTGGAGGCCAGCCGCATCAAGTCCGAGTTCCTCGCCAACATGAGCCACGAGATCCGCACCCCGCTCAACGGCATCCTCGGCTTCACCCACCTGTTGCAAAAAAGCGAGCTCAGCCCGCGTCAGCTCGACTACCTCGGCACCATCGAGAAATCCGCCGACAACCTGCTGGGGATCATCAACGAGATCCTCGACTTCTCCAAGATCGAGGCCGGCAAGCTGGTGCTCGACAGCATCCCGCTCAACCTGCGCGACCTGATCCAGGACACCCTGACCATCCTTGCCCCGGCCGCCCACGCCAAGCAGCTGGAGCTGCTCAGCCTGGTCTACCGCGACACCCCGCTGTCGCTGGTGGGCGACCCGTTGCGGCTCAAGCAGATCCTCACCAACCTGGTGAGCAATGCCATCAAGTTCACCCGCGAAGGCACCATCGTCGTGCGCGCCATGCTCGAGGACGAGCAGGAAGACAGCGTGCAACTGCGCATCAGCGTGCAGGACACCGGCATCGGCCTGTCGCCACAGGATGTGCGCACCCTGTTCCAGGCCTTCAGCCAGGCGGACAACTCGCTGTCACGCCAGCCCGGCGGTACCGGCCTGGGCCTGGTGATCTCCAAACGCCTGATCGAACAGATGGGCGGCGAGATCGGCGTCGACAGCACGCCGGGCGAAGGCTCGCAGTTCTGGATCAGCCTCAACCTGCCCAAGGCCCACGACGACACCGAGGAGCAACCCGCCCAGGCCCTGGTCGGCCGTAGCGTGGCCATCGTCGACGGGCACGACCTGGCCCGCCAGGCGTTGGAGCACCAGCTCGAGGACTGCGGCCTGGCGGTCACCGTGTTCGCTTCCTGCGACCAGCTGCTGCACGGCGTGCAGGCGGCAAGCCAGGCCGGGCAGCCGTTCGAGTTCGCCGTGCTCGGGGTCAACCTCGGCAGCCTGGCGCCGGAACAACTGGGGCAGTACCACCAACAGCTCGAGCGCCTGGGTTGCCAGTGCGTGGTGCTGTGCCCCACCACCGAGCAGCCGCTCTACCACCCTTTCCTGCCCAACGCCCACGGCCAGTTGCTGGCCAAGCCCACCTGCACACGCAAGCTGCGTCGCCTGCTGCTGGAGCTGGTGCAGCCGCGTCGGCCGGTGTGCGAGCAACGCAGCAACGGCGGCCAGCGCATGCCCAAGCTCCTCTGCGTCGACGACAACCCGGCCAACCTGCTGCTGGTGCAGACCCTGCTCGAAGGGATGGGCGCCGAGGTGCTGGCGGTGAACAGTGGCTATGCCGCGGTGCAGGCCGTGCAGGACGAGCCCTTCGACCTGGTGCTGATGGATGTGCAGATGCCCGGCATGGATGGCCGTGCCTGCACCGAACAGATCCGCCAGTGGGAAGCCAGCCAGAGCGGCCCGCCCCTGCCCATCGTGGCCCTCACCGCGCACGCCATGGCCAACGAAAAGCGCGCCCTGCTGCACAGCGGCATGGACGACTACCTGACCAAACCAATCAGCGAGCGCCAGTTGGCCCAGGTGGTGATGAAATGGACCGGCCTGAGCCTGGGATCACCGCCACAGGAACGGCCCAGTGAGCGCCTGCCCGACAGCAGCGAGCTGAAGGTGCTCGACCCGGAGGAAGGGCTGCGCCTGGCCGCCGGCAAGCCGGACCTGGCGGCGGATATGCTGGCCATGCTCCTGGCCTCGCTGGAGTCCGACCGCGAAGCCATCCAGGCCGCCCGCGACGCTGCCGACCGCAACGCCATGATCGAGCGGGTGCACCGGCTCAACGGCGCCTCGCGTTATTGCGGCGTACCGCAGTTGCGCGCGGCCTGCCAGCGCAGCGAGACCTTGCTCAAGCAGGACAGCCCCCAGGCGTTGCAGGCCCTGGACGAACTGGACCAGGCCATCAGCCGACTGGCCGAGCAGGCGCGCGAAAGCGCCTGAATCCCCCACAGGCTTTGCAAGCGTCGTGGGAGCGGCGGTGCGACTTGCCCCGCGACAGGGCCGTCACAGATCAATACCCGATCTCCCTGACGGCCTAGACTGTTGCCGACTCACAGAAGGAAGCTCCCCATGCGCGCCCTGTTGTTCAGCAGCCAGCACTACGACCAGGAAAGCTTCACCCGCGCCGCCAGCGCGAGCGCCCTGGAGCTGCACTACCAGTCCGCCCGCCTGACCCTGGACACCGCCGCCCTCGCCCAGGGCTTCGAAGTGGTCTGCGCCTTCATCAACGACGAGCTCAACGCCCAGGTCCTGCAGCGCCTGGCCGCCGGCGGCACGCGCCTGATCGCCCTGCGCTCGGCCGGCTACAACCACGTCGACCTAGCTGCCGCGCAGCGCCTCGGGCTCAGCGTGGTACGCGTCCCGGCCTATTCGCCGCACGCCGTCGCCGAACATGCCGTGGCCCTGATCCTGGCCCTCAACCGCCGCCTGCACCGGGCCTACAACCGTACCCGCGAAGGTGATTTCACCCTGCACGGCCTGACCGGCTTCGACCTGCACGGCAAGACCGTCGGCGTGGTCGGCACCGGCCAGATCGGCGCGGCCTTCGCCCGTATCATGGCTGGTTTCGGCTGCCAGCTGCTGGCCTACGACCCCTACCCCAACCCTGAGCTGGTCGCCCTCGGCGCCCGCTACCTGGAGCTGCCCGAGCTGCTGCGCCAGGCACGCATCATCAGCCTGCACTGCCCGCTCACCGAGCACACCCGCCACCTGATCAACGCCCAGAGCCTGGCCCAGCTACAGCCCGGCGCCATGCTGATCAACACCGGCCGCGGCGCGCTGGTCGACACCCCGGCACTGATCGACGCGCTCAAAAGTGGCCAGCTCGGCTACCTGGGGCTGGATGTCTATGAAGAGGAGGCGCAGCTGTTCTTCGAGGACCGCTCCGACTTGCCGCTGCAGGACGACGTGCTGGCACGGCTGCTGACCTTCCCCAACGTGATCGTCACCGCGCACCAGGCGTTCCTTACCCGCGAGGCCCTGGATGCCATCGCGGCCACCACCCTGGACAACATCTCCCGCTGGGCGGCAGGCAATCCACAGAATCTTGTAAACGGTTGATGCTAGGATACGCGGCACTTTTGGAGGACCCATGGTCGAACACGATTTCCGCTACACCCTTTTCAACCCGCAACACACCTTGATCGAGTGCCGCGCGCTGGTACCGGGCCGCTACCAGGTCACCGGCAACGGCGGCTCGATCCAGAAAGGCGACGCGCTGCTGGTTTCGCTCAAAGGCAGCAAAACCCTGTCCATGCGCCTGACCGTGGACAGCGTGCGCCACCTGATCAACCCCACCGGGCAGTGGGTGGCCGTGGCCCAGGGGCCAGTATTCAACGAACTGGAAATCCACGAGTGGCAGGTCAAGTGCGACGGCTGCGACGCAGTGCTGGACTTCGAGTTCGCCGTCGAAGCCAAGCTCGGCAAGAAGGGCCACGCCCCGGCAGCCACCGCCCGCGTCCAGGAGCTGGGCTGGGCCAGCCAGGGCGACAAGCACCTGTGCCCGCAGTGCCAGGAGCGCGCCTGAGTGAAACAGCTGCTGACCGGCGTGCTGATCGCCACCGGCCTGATGGGCTGCGCGTCGCAACCTTCGAAGCTGCAGCAGGAGCAAAGCTACCTGCTGGAGTGGATCGGTGAACGCCCGCTGATCGACTACAGCCACCTGACCCTGACCCTGGCCAGCGATGGCCGTGCCTATGGCAATGCCGGCTGCAACCACTGGTTCGCGCCCTATACGCTGGACGGCGAGCACTTAAGCTTCGGCAAGGTCGGCAAGACCCGCAAGCTGTGCGCGCCAGCGCTGATGGACCAGGAGAAACGCTTCCTGCAGGCGCTGGAGACGGTGCAGCGCTGGGACGTGTCGCCAATCGAGCAGATCCGCTTCTGGCCGGCCGAGGGCAAGCCGCTGCGGTTCTGGCCTGAGGAAGGCTGAAACCATCGCGGGGCAAGCCCGCTCCTACGTGGGAGCGACGGTGCGCCGATGCGACTTGCCCCGCGATGCAGGGTTCAGGCGCCGCCTTTCAACGCCTTGATCTTCGCCTGCAAACCCTCGAGGGTCTGCTCGCCCAGCAGTTGCTCACGCACCTTGCCCTTGTCATCGATGATATAGGTCACCGGCAGCGCCTCGCTGCGCGGCAGCTCATAGCGCTCGGCCGGGTCTTGCGCGAGCACGGTGAAGCCGATGCCGAGGGTCTCGGCGGCGGCCTTGAGGTCGGCGCCCTGCAAGCCATCGAAGTTCACCCCCAGCACCTTGATGCCCTGGGCATCCCACTGCTTCGCCGCAGCATTGAGCTCGGGGATTTCGGTACGGCACGGGCCGCACCATTCGGCCCAGTAATTGAGCACCAGCCAGTGCCCCTCGACCTGTTCGGCCTTCACCGTATTGCCGTGCTGGTCCACGCCGTAGTCCGCACCGCAGCCGCCGAGCAGCAGGCTCGCGGTGATGGCCAGTGCAGCTGCCAAACGCCTTGCCATGGGTCAATCCTTCTCGAAGTTTTCAAGCATTGAAGTCGGTCGCTGCGGTTAGAATAGCCGCCACACCCAGCTGGATGCGACCCGTCATGACCGATCTGACCCTCTATCATAACCCGCGCTGCTCGAAATCCCGCGGCGCCCTGGAACTGCTCGAGGCACGCGGCCTCGCACCGACCATCGTGCGCTATCTCGAGACCCCGCCGGACGCCGCCACTCTCGAACAGCTGCTTGCCAAGCTGGGCATCGGCGCGCGCCAACTGCTGCGCACCGGCGAAGACGAATACAAGGCACTCGACCTGGCCAACCCCGCCCTGAGCGACGCTCAGCTGATCAAGGCGATGGTCGAGCATCCCAAGCTGATCGAGCGCCCGATCCTGGTAGCCGGTGACAAGGCCGTGATCGGTCGCCCACCCGAGAAGGTCCTGGAGATCCTGCCGTGAGCGAACCCTACATCCTGGTGCTGTACTACAGCCGCCACGGCTCGACCAGCGAGATGGCCCGGCACATTGCCCGCGGCGTCGAGATGGCCGGCCTGGAGGCGCGCCTGCGCACGGTGCCGGCGATCTCCACCGAGTGCGAAGCCGTGGCCCCGGACATCCCGGCCAGCGGCGCGCTGTACGCCACCCTCGACGACCTGCGCCACTGCGCGGGCCTGGCCATGGGCAGCCCGACCCGCTTCGGCAACATGGCCGCGCCGCTCAAGTACTTCCTCGACGGTACCAGCAGCCTGTGGCTGGGCGGCGAACTGGTGGGCAAGCCGGCGGCGGTGTTCACTTCCACCGCCAGCCTGCACGGCGGCCAGGAAACCACCCTGCTGTCGATGCTGCTGCCGCTGATGCACCACGGCATGCTGGTCACCGGCCTGCCCTACAGCGAGTCGGCGCTGCTCGATACCCGCGGCGGCGGCACCCCGTACGGCGCCAGCCACCATGCCGGCGCCGATGGCAAGCGCGAGTTGGACCAGCACGAGATCACCCTGTGCCGCGCCCTCGGCCAACGCCTGGCCAATACCGCCAAGGCCCTGGGTGGCCAGCGTGGCTAGAAAACCCAAGGTGCTGCCGCCACTGGAGTGGCTCGCCCCACGCGTACGGCTGACCCGCGCCCTGAGCCTGGCCTGCTTCTTCGGCCTGATCGCCCTGCTGCTGGTGAACAACCTGTGGTTCGCCAATCTGCACGGGGCGCGGGTCGAGGTGATCCTGGCCATCGAGCTGATCCCCCTGCTGCTGCTTCTGCCGGGTATGCTGATGGGCAGCGCCCGGGCGCATGCCTGGACCTGCTTCGTGGTCAATATCTACTTCATCAAGGGCGTGCTGGCCGCCTTCGACCCCGCCCGAGCGCTGTTCGGCTGGGTCGAAGTGCTGGTGAGCCTGGGGCTGTTCGTCAGTGGCTTGCTGTTCGTGCGCTGGAAGTTCCAGCAGGATCGACGCCTGGCCGGCGAAGGTGCCTGAACGTATCGGGGCCGCGTTGCGGCCCCGGCGATCTCAATGGTTGACGGTATGCGCCAACATCACCGACAACTGGCACAGCGGCCGCCCGCTTTCGGCGTGCCACTGATTGAACGCCTGCTGCACGAGTGCCAGGTCACGCAGGCTGGTCGGCGGCTTGTCGATGATCTTCTGGGCGATCAACGCGGCGGCCATGTCGTCGGTGGGGATGAAGGTGTCCTTGCCGACCATGCGCAGGAAACGCGGAGCCGATAGTCCGCCCAGCTGGTTGCCATGCTTGGCCAGGTACTTCCACAGCCCGACGATATCGGTCTCGGGCCAGTCGGCGATGAACGCGCCGAAACTGCCCTTCTCCTTCGCCACGTCGAGGATCATCTGCGCATTGCGCGGCACGCTCTTGAGCTTGCCCAGGTGGCGGATGATGCGCTCG
Organism: Pseudomonas sp. CCOS 191; assembly: GCF_001007005.1. Lineage (NCBI taxonomy): Bacteria > Pseudomonadati > Pseudomonadota > Gammaproteobacteria > Pseudomonadales > Pseudomonadaceae > Pseudomonas > Pseudomonas sp. CCOS 191. Next base: position 1,440,047 of record NZ_LN847264.1, on the reverse strand, counting down.
TCCTGCATCAACCGCTCCAGGTGCTCGGCGCCCATCAGCACCACTTTCTCCGGGTCGAAGCCAAAGAACACCTGCTCGAACGCCGGCCACTTGGCATCCACCAGGCTGTGCTTGAGCCCGGCGCGGAACACGCGCAGGGCCAGGGTCGACAGGTAGCGGTCGTCGGTGATGTCGCGCAGCTGTGCGGGTGTGCGCGGCTGCGGCAGGAAGGCTTCCAGCGCCTGGGCCGAACCGAAACGGTTCAGGCAGTACTCATGCAACCACTGGTAGTCGCGCATAAGGTCAGATGTTCAGCACGTCGAGGAAGCGCGGGGTGGCGCTCTCGTCGATCTTCAGGCTGGTGAAGTCGAACAGGTTGCGGTCGGCCAATTGCGACGGCGCGACGTTCTGCAGGGCGCGGAAGATGCTCTCGGTACGGCCAGGGTGCTTGCGCTCCCACTCCACCAGCATGTCCTTGACCACCTGGCGCTGCAGGTTTTCCTGCGAGCCGCACAGGTTGCACGGGATGATCGGGAATTCCTTCATGTCCGAGTAGGCCTGGATGTCCTTCTCGCTGCAGTAGGCCAGCGGGCGGATCACCACGTTGCGCCCGTCATCGGCGCGCAGCTTCGGCGGCATGCCCTTGAGCGCGCCGTTGAAGAACATGTTGAGGAAGAAGGTCTCGACGATGTCGTCGCGGTGGTGCCCCAGGGCCATCTTGGTCGCGCCGATCTCGTCGGCGAAGGTGTACAGGGTGCCGCGGCGCAGGCGCGAGCACAGCGAGCAGGTAGTCTTGCCCTCGGGCACCAGCTCCTTGACCACCGAGTAGGTGTCCTTCTCGACGATGTGGTACTCGACGCCCAGTTCCTTGAGGTAGGCCGGCAGCACGTGCTCGGGGAAGCCCGGCTGCTTCTGGTCCATGTTCACCGCGACGATCTCGAACTTGATCGGCGCCACCTTCTGCAGGTGCAACAGAACGTCGAGCATGGTGTAGCTGTCCTTGCCGCCGGACAGGCAGACCATGACCTTGTCGCCATCCTCGATCATGTTGAAGTCGGTGATGGCTTCGCCGGCGAGGCGACGCAGGCGTTTTTGCAGTTTGTTCTGGTTGACCGAGAGGGTGCCCATAGCGCTTGGATCCGCGAGGTGTGACAAAAGCCGGCTATTTTACGCACAAACCGGGCGACGCAGTAGGTGAATCCGATAAAGACTTCAAGGGAATCAACAACCGTCCTGACAGCGCGATTTGCTCTAAAAAGCCGGTTTTGTGCGGGAATCCGCTTCCTATACTGCGACATAAGGCCACATTGGCGCAGCACCTGGTGTCCTGGCCTCGGGCCATAGGCGCTCCATCCGGGGGGCGTTTGGCAACGACGATAGGAGTGACCCGTATGATTCATCACGTTGTTGGGCTGTTCACCCACCCCGACCAGGAGTGGCGGGAGATTCGTGGCGAGGATGAAAGCATCAGCCACATGTACCTGACACACACGCTGATCCTGGCGGCGATCCCCGCCGTGTCGGCGTTCATCGGCACCACCCAGGTCGGCTGGGTGATCGGCGAGCGGCCAGCCGTGATGCTGACCATGGAAAGCGCATTGTGGATGAGCATCATGTCCTACCTGGCGATGCTCGCAGGCGTGGCGGTGATGGGCGCCTTCATCCACTGGATGGCGCGCACCTACGACGCCAACCCGAGTATGGCGCAGTGCATCGCCTTTGCCACCTACACCGCCACCCCGCTGTTCATCGGCGGCCTTGCGGCGCTGTACCCGCACCTGTGGCTGGGCATGCTGATCGGCACGGCGGCGATCTGCTACACCGTGTACCTGCTGTATGTCGGCTTGCCGACCTTCATGAACATACCGTCGGATGAAGGCTTCCTGTTCTCCAGCTCGGTGCTGGCGGTGGGCCTCGTGGTTCTGGTGGCGATCATGGCCGCGACCGTGATCATCTGGGGACTGGGCGTGGGGCCCGTCTATACCAACTGAACGCATACCAACCAGATCCAACCAACACTGGGGCATCACCGAGGCCGCCGCAAGGCGGCCTCGCTTCGTGTGCCTGACCGGCGGCTCGGCAGCCGCCCGTTGCCTGCGGCATAATGCCCGGTCAGGAGAACTACCCCGCCATGCCCGAGCTGCTCAGACAACGCGTCGAAACCTGTTACCAGCAAGCCGAAACCTTCTTCAAACGCCCCTTCCCGCGCCCGCAGGTCAGCTTCAAGCTGCGCGGACAGAAGGCCGGCGTCGCCCACCTGCACGAGAACCTGCTGCGCTTCAACCTGCAACTGTACCGCGAGAACGCCGAAGACTTCCTGCGCCAGACCGTGGCCCACGAGGTCGCCCACCTGATCGCCCACCAGCTGTTCGGCGAGCGCATCCAGGCCCATGGCGAGGAGTGGCAGTTGATCATGCGCGGGGTGTACGAGCTGCCGCCGAACCGCTGCCACAACTACGAAGTGCAGCGGCGCGTGGCGACACGCTACATCTACCGTTGCCCGTGCCCGGAAAGCGATTTCCCGTTCACCGCCCAACGCCACAAGCTGGTGCGCCAGGGGCGGCGCTACCTGTGCCGGCGCTGCCGGGAGATCCTGGTGTACAGCGGCGAAACACGGGTCGAATAATCGTCAACGCATGAAAAAGGCGACCCGAGGATCGCCTTTTCGCATTTCAACTCACGCTCAACGCGCCGGGCCTTCGGCCACGCCCAGGTCGTCGGTCGGACGGGTGTCGATCAGCGGCGAGCCGCCAGACGCCAGTTCGGCCTGCAGGGTGTCGGTGTCCAGCTCCTTGACCCACTTGGCCACGACCACGGTGGCCACGGCGTTGCCGATCAGGTTGGTCAGGGCGCGGGCTTCGGACATGAAGCGGTCGATACCCAGGATCAGCGCCAGGCCGGCAACCGGCAGGTGGCCGACGGCCGACAGGGTGGCGGCCAGGACGATGAAGCCGGAACCTGTGACGCCCGCGGCACCCTTGGAGGCCACCAGCAGCACCAGCAGCAGGGTGATCTGGTGGGTGATGTCCATGGTGGTGTCGGTGGCCTGGGCGATGAACACCGCGGCCATGGTCAGGTAGATCGAGGTACCGTCCAGGTTGAACGAGTAGCCGGTCGGGATCACCAGGCCAACCACCGATTTCTTCGCGCCCAGGCGCTCCATCTTGGCCAGCATGCGCGGCAGGGCCGACTCCGAGGACGAGGTGCCCAGTACGATCAGCAGCTCTTCACGGATGTAGCGGATCAGCTTGATGACGCTGAAACCATGGGCGCGGCAGATACCGCCCAGCACCACCAGGACGAACAGCAGGCAAGTGATGTAGAAGCAGGCCATCAGGTAGCCCAGTTGCACCAGCGAACCCACGCCGTACTGGCCGATGGTGAAGGCCATGGCACCGAAGGCGCCGATCGGGGCCAGCTTCATGATCATGTTGATGATGTTGAACATGACATGGGCGAAGCGGTCGATCAGGTCCAGCACCGGCTTGCCGTAGCTGCCCAGGCGGTGCAAGGCGAAGCCGAACAGCACCGAGAACATCAGCACTTGCAGGATGTCGCCGTTGGCGAAGGCGCCGACCACGGTGTTGGGGATGACATTGAGCAGGAAGCCGACGGTGGTCTGCTGCGCGCCGGCGGCGGCATAGGCAGCCACGCTGCTGGCGTTGAGGGTGCTGACGTCGACGTGCATGCCGGCGCCCGGCTGCACCACGTTGACTACCACCAGGCCGATGATCAGGGCGATGGTTGAGACGATCTCGAAGTACAGCAGCGCGTAACCGCCGGTCTTGCCGACCGACTTCATGCTTTGCATGCCCGCGATGCCGCTGACCACGGTGCAGAAGATGATCGGCGCGATGACCATCTTGATCAGCTTGACGAAGCCGTCACCCAAGGGTTTGAGGGCTACGCCGGTTTCTGGGTAGTAGTGGCCGAGCAGGATACCGATGGTGATCGCGACGATCACCTGGACATACAGCGATTTGTACAGCGGCTGACGAGTCGTCATGGCTAGTTTTTCCTCAAGTGGGCCGGCGCATCCTTCCCAGGATGTCGGGGCACCTGAATCGCGAACCCTCCTGTACCCGGAGGGATTTGTCGTTGTGTTCGAGCGCCTGGGCAGGCCTCTGCCAGGTGAATAGCAAGGGCGATGCCAAAGTGCCCGCTCGAGGTGCACAGCCAATGATTACAGGGTGTGAATGCCCTGGGACGGGGCGTAATAGCCGGTAGGAAATGGCGGATTTCCGCCCGATGGCGGAAATCGTACAGGGCTGGTTGGCGGATTTCCGCCCAGCGCGCATCCTGTAGGAGCGGCTTTAGCCGCGAAGTCAGCGACGCGGTGCATGGCACCGGCTGTGCCGGTGATCGCGGCTAAAGCCGCTCCTACAAGTCTTGCGCGATTTCAATCGAGCCGGAAAGCGATGCGGAACGCAGCCCCGCCCAATTCGGAGTCGCCCAGGCTCAACTCGGCGTCATAGCTGTCGATGATGTCCTTGACCACCGCCAGGCCGATCCCCTGCCCGGGGTGCTGGCGGTCCAGCCGCTCGCCGCGCTCGAGAATGCGCTCACGCTGGTCAGGCGGCACGCCCGGGCCGTCGTCCTCGATCCACAGCTCCAGTTGCCCCGGCGCTTCGCGCAGGCTGACCCGCACCTGCCCCAGGCACAACCGGTAGGCGTTCTCCAGCAGGTTGCCGAGCAGCTCGAGCAAGGCCCCCTGCTCCATCGGCACCCGCGCATCGGCCGGGAGATCGAAACCGACCTCGACGCGTTTGTCGCGATAGACCTTGGCCAAGGTGCTGCACAGGCTGTCGAGCAACGGCTTGAGCTCGACCTGGTGCTTCACCAGGCCACTCTTGCGCAGGCTGGCGCGTTGCAATTGGTAGTCGATCTGCTGGCTCATGCGCTCGATCTGGCTTTGCAGCACCCGCGCCTGCTCGCGGTCGCCCTGCTCCATGCTCTCGCCCACGCCCTGCAGCACCGCCAGCGGGGTCTTCAGGCTATGGGCCAGGTCGTCGAGCGAGTCGCGGTAGCGCTGGCGCTGCTCGCGCTCGCTGCGCAGCAGGCGGTTGAGCGAGCCGGTCAGGCGCAGCAGCTCGCGTGGATGTTCACGGCTGAGCCCATCCCGCGCGCCGCTCTCCACGTCATCCAGCTCGGAGCTAAGCCGGCGCAGCGAGCGCAGGCCCCAGGTCAGGCCGGCCCACAGCAGCACCATCAGCGCCAGCAGCGCCGCGCCGAAGCCGAAGTAGAGTTTCTCGCGCAGGCCATTGAGGGTGTCCTGGTATTCGCGGACCGGTTGCAGGGCGACGATGCTGAACGCCGCGCTCTTGCCGCCAAGCAGCTTGACCTCGACGTCATAGACGAAGAACTCCTCGCCGTCGTCCTGGTGAATACGCGCGAATTCGTTGCCACGCCCGTCATAGCGCGGGTGGTAGTTGATGTTGCGGTTGCGCGTGGCCCGCGACTGCCACACCAGCTTGCCCTGGCGGTCGAAGATGTAGCCGAGCAGGCCTGTATACGGCAGGTTGAAGCGTTCGTCCGGCAGCAGCGCCGGCATCTGCAGCTGGCCATGCTCGATGCGCGCAGCGGAAATCAGCGTGGTCACGTCCGAGGCCAGGCGTTGCTCGATGGACTCCTGCAACGCCAGGCTGAAGGCCTTCTGCAACGCCGGCAGCAGCGCCAGCATGAACAGCAGCGCCAGCAACGCCGCCGCCAGCATCAGGCGCACCCGCAGCGAGCGGATCATCGGCAGCGCTCGGTGAACAGGTAGCCCAGGCCACGCACGGTATCGATCGGCTTGAAGCCGTTGTCGCCCTCGAGCTTGCGGCGCAGGCGGCCGACCAGCACCTCGATGACATTCGGGTCGCGCTCCTCGTCGTCCGGGTACAGCTGTTCCATCAGCCGGTCCTTGGCCACCACCTGCTGGTGATGACGCATGAGGTACTCGAGGATGCGGTATTCGTAGGCGGTCAGCGCCAGCGGCTGCTCGTCCAGGGTGGCCTGCTTGCGGTTGAGGTCGAGCACCAGCGGGCCGGCGGCGATGGTCGACTGGGTGAAGCCGCTGGAGCGGCGCAGCAAGGCGTTCAGGCGCGCCTCCAGCTCTTCGAACTGGAACGGCTTGACCACGTAATCGTCAGCGCCGGCGGCCAGGCCCTCGACCTTGTCCTGCCAGTTGCCACGGGCGGTGAGGATCAGGATCGGGAAGGTCTGGCCAAGGTTGCGCAACTGACGGATCAGGTCCAGCCCGCTCATGCCCGGCAGGCCCAGGTCGATCACCGCCAGGTCATGGTTGTACTGCTCGGCCTGGTACAAGGCTTCCTCGGCGTTGGCCACCGCCTGCACCACATGGCCGCCCTCGCCGAGGCGGGTGAACAGGTGATGACGCAGCAGCGCCTCGTCCTCGACCACCAGCAATTTCATGCAGTTCTCCTTTGAATAGCGAATGCCTGTACCGGCCTCATCGCGGGGCAAGCCCGCTCCCACGGGTCATGCACTCCTCGCGATAAGGCCGGTACAGGATAACAGCGACCTCAGAACTTGTAGCTTGCCGCCAGGTAGGTCTGCGCGCTGCTGGTCAGGCGCAGGGTGCCGTCCTTCGGCCCGCCGTGGGCGCCGATCTCGGTGGCGGCGTTGCTGCGCAGGTAACGGTAGCCCATCTCCACCGAGGCCTTGTCGGTGATTTCCTGGATCACGCCGGCCTGCAGGCCCACGGCATAGCCGTAGTCGGTGTCGCGGCTGGCGCCCGGCGAGTCCTGGGTCAGCTTGGTCATGCCCAGGGTGCCGCCACCGAACAGCTTGGTGGTATCACCCACCGGCAGGAACAGGTCGTAGCTGCCGAGCAGGTTTTCCTGGCGCAGCTTGACGCCGCTGTGATCGCCCGAGACGTTGTCGTAGGTCATGTAGTAGCGGCCCTGGTCGTTGATCTTGCCCAGGCGCACGCCCCAGGTGCTGTCCTTGCCGATGATGCCGTCGGCATTCAGGCCGTCGGTGTTGCGTTGCAACAGGCCGGACTTGCGCACTTTGTCGCTGGTCTGGCCGTAGGTCAGGCTGGCGAAGTTGTCATCGGCCTGGGCGGCGGTGGTGAGGCCGGCGGCGCAAACCGCCATGGCGGCGATCAGGGTATTGAGCGTTTTCATGGTTCAGGTACTCCGGGTTGGATGCGTTGTTTCTGTCTGGGGACTAGAGTAGGGAGGGCGCCCTGAACCCCTGCTGAACCCGGCCTGAACCTGGGCTGAACGAACCGAACAAGGAGCTCGACCATGCGTACCCTGCTTGCACTGGCCCTGTTGTGCGGCGCCACCCTCGCCCAGGCGGCGGTGCAGACCCGCGAGATCCCCTACCAGGATGCCGATGGCAACCGCCTGATCGGCTACTACGCCTACGACGACGCCGTCGAGGGCAAGCGCCCAGGCGTGGTGGTGGTGCATGAATGGTGGGGGCTGAACGACTACGCCAAGCGCCGCGCCCGCGACCTTGCGGCGCTGGGCTACAACGCCCTGGCCATCGACATGTACGGCGACGGCAAGAACACCGAGCACCCCGCCGATGCCCAGGCGTTCATGGCCGCGGCGATGAAGGACCCAGCGGCCGCCGCCCGGCGCTTCGATGCCGGGCTGGAGCTGCTGAAGATCCAGCCCAACACCAACAAGCACCAGCTGGCGGCCATCGGCTACTGCTTTGGCGGCAAGGTGGTGCTGGACGCGGCGCGCCGCGGTGAGAAGCTCGACGGCGTGGTGAGCTTCCATGGCGCGCTGGTGACCCAGACGCCGGCCAAGCCGGGGGTGATCCGGGCCAAGATCCTGGTGGAGCATGGCGAGGCCGACAGTATGGTCACCCCAGAGCAGGTCGCGGCGTTCAAGGCGGAGATGGATGCGGTCAACGCCGACTACAAGTTCGTCGGGATCCCGGGGGCCAAGCATGGCTTCACCAACCCGGATGCCGACCGCTTGAGCCATGGCGAGCATGGCGGGCCGGATATCGGCTATGACAAGGCGGCGGATGAAAGCTCATGGAAGGATATGCAGGCGTTCCTGAAGGATGCGCTCGACTGATGATCGCCGGGGCCGCTTTGCGGCCCTTTCGCCGGCAAGCCGGCTCCCACAAAGATGGCGACGCCCCCTGTGGGAGCCGGCTCGCCGGCGAAAGGGCTGCGCAGCAGCCCCAAAATCTGTGCTCCACCACCAGCCACCAGGCTGGCACAATACCCGCCATGAACAGACTCCCCACCTGCTGCGCCCCGCTCCAGCACCATTGGCCCCTGCCACGCCCGGTCCCTGGCGCGGTGCTGGTCAGCTGCGCCTTCGATCCGGCCAATCTCGCGCCGGACGACTTCCAGCGCGCCGGCATCGAACAGACCGCCAGCCTGCAACGCTCGGTGGCCAAGCGCCAGGCCGAGTACCTGGCCGGTCGGGTCTGCGCCCGCGAGGCGCTACGGATACTCGACGGTCGCAGCTACGCTCCCGCCCCTCATGAAGACCGCTCGCCCATCTGGCCCGCCGGCATCCACGGTTCGATCACCCACGGCCAGGGCTGGGCCGCCGCCGTGGTGGCTACCGACGGCCAATGCCGCGGCTTGGGGCTGGACCAGGAAACCCTGCTCGGCGAGGACCGCGCCGAACGCCTCGCCGGGGAGATCCTCACCCCCGCGGAACTCGAACGCCTGGACCGCAGCCAACAGGCCCTGGCCGTGACCCTGACCTTCTCGCTCAAGGAAAGCCTGTTCAAGACGCTCTACCCGCTGACGAAAAAGCGCTTCTATTTCGAGCACGCCGAACTGCTGGAATGGTCCGCCGACGGCCACGCCCGCCTGCGCCTGCTCACCGACCTGTCGGCCGAGTGGCACCACGGCGTCGAGCTGGATGGCCAGTTCTGCCTGCAGGACGGCCATCTGCTCAGCCTGATCAGCGTTTAGTCGCGTGGCTGCTCCCGCGGCCAGCTCAGGCTGAAACACGCCCCGCCCAACTGCTCGCTGTGCCCGACCAGGGCGCGGCCGCCGTGCCAGTAGATGATCCGCCGCACGATCGACAGCCCCAGGCCATGCCCGCCCGAGGCCCGGGTGCGGCTGTCGTCGAGGCGGGTGAAGGGGGTGAAGATACGGTGCCACACGCCCTCGGGAATCCCGGGGCCGTCGTCCTCCACATCGATGCGGCAACGTTGCTGTCCCAGGTGATAGCTCACGCGCACTTCGGACTCGGCATGGCGCATGGCATTGCGCACCAGGTTCTGCAGGGCCCGGTGCAGGTAGCGCGGCTCGGCCTCGACCCGGGCGTCGCCGCCGTCGAGCCCGTGGCATTCGCCACGCACCACCCGCACCTCGGCGCGCAGCGGCGCCAGCTCCTCGATCACCCGCGCCAGCAGTTCGTCCAGGTCCACCACCTGGAAATGCAGGGCCGGCGCGCCCTGCTCCAGGCGGGCGTAGGTCAGCATTTCGTCGACCAGCTTGTCCAAGTCCTGGATATCACCGTCCATGCCCGCCAGGTGCTTGGCCCGGGCCTCGTCGCTGCCGGCGCTCTCGATCATCTCCAGGCCGAAGCGCAGCCGCGCCACCGGGGTGCGCAGCTCGTGGGACACCGCCCGCACCAGCTCGCGCTGCATGGTCAATGAACGCTGCAGATGCTCGGCCATGCCGTTGAAGGCCTCGGCCAGGCGCCCCACCGAGTCGGCATCGCCGGCCGGCACCCGGGTGTCGAGGCTGCCCTGGGCGATACGCGTGGCCGCCACCTCCAGGCCCGACACTCGCCGCTCCAGCTGGCGCACCAGCAGGTAGACCACCAGGCCGATCAGGCACAGGCCGAGAAAGGCGATCAGGATCAGCAACTGCGGCGGATAGGGATTGAGCTGATACAACGGGCCGATCTCCAGCACCCAGGGCGAACCGGACAGCCCCGAGAACACGCGAATCGAATCACCGTCCCTGCCCAGGGCCATCACCGTATCGCCCTCCTCCACCCGACGGCGCTGGTCGTCGTCCAGGGCGGCGCGCTCGATGCGCTGCAAGGCGATGTCGAAACCGAAGCCCTTGCTCTGCCGTAGCTGCGCCAGGCGCGCCTGCTGCTCGGTCACCGGGTAGCGCACCAGCTCGTCGGCCAACAGATAAAGGGTGGCGCGGGCCAGCTGCTCACTGATCTGCTTGACCTCGGCCACCAGCAGCAGGTCCTCGTGGCCAACCCGGCGCAGCACCCGGGCGGCATGCGGGCCGGTCTTCTCCACCACCACCAGGTCTCGGTACAGGCGCGCCCGCTGCCCGCCGTCGAGGGTAAAGGCCGACAGCGGTTGCAGGTCCAGCGGCACGCCGAGCAGGCGCTCCCAGATCACCAGCGAACGGGTGCGCTCCACCGCGTTCTGCTGCGCCAGGTTGTCGGCCATCAGGCTGAAGGTGCCCTGGGCCAGGCGCTCGCGGTGCTGGCCGGCGCGGATCTCGTTGAGCAGGTGCAGGCTCAGCACACCGAGCACGGCCACCAGCACCAGCACCGCGAGCATGCCGCCATAGATGCGCAGGAAGATCGAGTTCATGGCGCCTCGCCGACGAACAGGTAGCCCTTGCTGCGCAGGGTCTTGATCAGCCGCGGGGTGATCGGGTCGTCGCCGATCTTGGGTCGGATCTTGGAGATGCGCACATCGATGGAGCGATCCTGGCCGTCGTAGCCGACGCCGCGCAGCGAGGTGAAGATCTCCTCGCGGGACAGCACGCGTCCGGCGTTGCTGGCCAGCAGCCAGAGCAGGTCGAATTCGGCGCCGGTCAGGTCGACCAACTGGCCGTGCAGGCGTGCCTCGCGCTGGCGGCTGTCTATATGCAGGGGACCGAAGGTCAGGTCCTGGCGGCGCTCCGGGGCGTCGCTGCGGCGCAGCAGAGCATTGATACGTGCCAGCAGCACGCGCGGGCGCACCGGCTTGCATACGTAGTCGTCGGCGCCCAGGTCCAGACCCTGGATCTGGTCGAGCTCGTCGCTGCGCGCGGTGAGCATGAGGATGGGGCCTGCGTACTGGCCGCGCACGCGGCGGCAGATGCTCAGGCCGTCTTCGCCGGGCAGCATCAGGTCGAGGATCACCAGGTCCGGCTGGCTGTCGATGATACGCCGCGCGGCGCGGCCACCGTCGCCCTCCACCGCCACTTCGAAGCCGTTGGCCTGGAGGTATTCGGCAGTCAGTTCGGCCAGGCGCTGGTCGTCCTCGACGATCAGGATGCGGTTGATTGGCTGGTCCATGGCCTCTCCCTTGTGTGCTGGTCTTTTATTGTTGTTTTGCGTTGTCCGCAGCGGCCTCATCGCCGGCAAGCCGGCTCCCACAACAGCCGCGCCGTACCTGTGGGAGCCGGCTTGCCGGCGATGAGGCCGGTGCAGGCAATGTAAATGCCTGATCCTACGGGTATTCCCTTTCACCAAAGCGCAACATCAGCCCCGGATACTACGTCCCGCCCCCACCCCTGCCAACCACCGCAAACAGCCCTCGACTGAACCGTTTTTTGTGATAGGGTGCGCGCCCTAAAAAATCTTCGCGGCGGCGTAGCACAGGCAAAAAATAGTGCAAACCTCTTGGGACAAGGCCTACAGCGAATACCCACGGATGACTCACAAAGTACCCACAAGTTATCCACAGGCGCCGACCTTGCAAAGCCCCATGGACCGCATTATCTTGTATCCCTATCGCAGCGAACCACTAGATATTGGGTTTTGCGCAAAATCACAAACACAAGTCAACAGGCAAATTCAAGCGAATTTACTGACTGAACTTAAGGTGATTTCAACAGCCAAACCGCTCCTGCGGAGGGCGACCGAGGCAAGCCGCAGACGGCCTTGTTCGGGTATGAGTGTTGCAGGCAATGCCCGCACTCATCAGCAACAGATTTTGGGTACGCCCAGAACCTTTGACTTCGGCCAGGGAGCGGCAGGTTACTGCCCCTAATTCCTGAGTCTGTCCCGAAGTCGGTAAGCCCGAGCGGGCGGATGCGTGTGCTTCACGCGCATCCCCGCCCGGGCCATCGAGCAAGTGGACGGAACGGTGGCGCCCGACAACGGCGCCTGAACAAACTAGAAACTGTGGAGACACCCACCCATGCAAACCGACACAACTCGCGAGAACCCGCAGGCCAAGGCGCCTCAGGCCGCCGATTCGAACCAGGATCTGGCCGCCACCGCCCCTGGCCAACTGCGCGTGATCAAGCGTAACGGCACTGTCGTCCCCTACACCGACGACAAGATCACCGTTGCCATCACCAAGGCGTTCCTCGCAGTTGAAGGCGGCACCGCCGCCGCCTCGTCGCGCATCCACGACACCGTCGCGCGCCTGACCGAGCAGGTCACCGCCACGTTCAAGCGTCGCATGCCATCGGGTGGCACCATCCACATCGAAGAAATCCAGGACCAGGTCGAACTGGCCCTGATGCGTGCCGGCGAGCAGAAAGTCGCCCGTGACTACGTCATCTACCGCGACCAGCGTGCCAAGGAGCGTGCCACCCGCTCCAACGCCGACAGCGTGGTCGAGCCGCACCCAAGCATCCGCATCACCCTGGCCGACGGCAGCCTGGCGCCGCTGGACATGGCGCGCCTGAACACCATCATCAGCGAAGCCTGCGAAGGCCTGGCCGAAGTCGATGGCGAGCTGATCCAGCGCGAAACCCTGAAGAACCTGTACGACGGCGTGGCCCTGAAGGACGTCAACACCGCCCTGGTGATGACCGCCCGTACCCTGGTCGAGCGCGAGCCGAACTACTCGTTCGTCACCGCCCGCCTGCTGATGGACACCCTGCGCGCCGAAGGCCTGGGCTTCCTCAACGTCGCCGACAGCGCCACCCACCACGAGATGGCCGACCTGTACGCCAAGGCCCTGCCGGCCTACGTCGAGAAAGGCGTCGAGTTCGAACTGCTCGACCCGGCGCTGAAAGGCTACGACCTGGAGCGCATGGGCAAGGCGATCAACCACGAGCGCGACCAGCAGTTCACCTACCTGGGCCTGCAGACCCTGTACGACCGCTACTTCATCCACAAGGATGGCGTGCGCTTCGAGCTGCCGCAGGTGTTCTTCATGCGCGTGGCCATGGGCCTGGCGCTGGAAGAGAAAGATAAAGAAGCCCGTGCGATCGAGTTCTACAACCTGTTGTCGTCCTTCGACTACATGGCCTCGACCCCGACCCTGTTCAACGCCGGCACCCTGCGTCCGCAGCTGTCGAGCTGCTACCTGACCACCGTGCCGGACGACCTGTCGGGCATCTACCACGCGATCCACGACAACGCCATGCTGTCGAAATTCGCCGGTGGCCTGGGCAACGACTGGACCCCGGTACGTGCCCTGGGCTCGTACATCAAGGGCACCAACGGCAAATCGCAAGGCGTCGTGCCGTTCCTGAAAGTGGTCAACGACACCGCCGTCGCCGTGAACCAGGGTGGCAAGCGCAAGGGCGCCGTATGCGCTTACCTGGAAACCTGGCACCTCGACATCGAAGAATTCATCGAGCTGCGCAAGAACACCGGTGATGACCGTCGTCGTACCCACGACATGAACACCGCCAACTGGATCCCTGACCTGTTCATGAAGCGCGTCTTCGATGACGGCAAGTGGACCCTGTTCTCGCCATCGGAAGTGCCTGATCTGCACGACCTGACCGGCAAGGCCTTCGAAGAGCGCTACGAGTACTACGAAGCCCTGACCGAGTACAACAAGATCAAGGTGTTCAAGACCATCCAGGCCAAAGACCTGTGGCGCAAGATGCTGTCGATGCTGTTCGAGACCGGCCACCCATGGTTGACCTTCAAGGACCCGTGCAACCTGCGCAGCCCGCAGCAGCACGTGGGCGTGGTCCACAGCTCGAACCTGTGCACCGAGATCACCCTGAACACCAACAAGGACGAGATCGCGGTCTGCAACCTGGGCTCGATCAACCTGCCGAACCACATCGTCGACGGCAAGCTGGACACTGCCAAGCTGCAACGCACCGTGAACACCGCCGTGCGCATGCTCGACAACGTGATCGACATCAACTACTACTCGGTGCCGCAAGCGCGTAACTCGAACTTCAAGCACCGCCCGGTCGGCTTAGGGATCATGGGCTTCCAGGACGCGCTGTACCTGCAGCACATCCCGTACGGCTCCGATGCTGCCGTCGAGTTCGCCGACAAGTCGATGGAAGCGGTCAGCTACTACGCGATCCAGGCTTCCTGCGACCTGGCCGACGAGCGCGGCGCCTACGAGACCTTCCAGGGTTCGCTGTGGTCCAAGGGCATCCTGCCGCTGGATTCGCAACAAATCCTGATCGAGGCCCGTGGCCAGAAGTACATCGACGTCGACCTGACCGAGAGCCTGGACTGGGCACCGGTGCGCGAGCGCGTACAAAAAGGTATTCGTAACTCGAACATCATGGCCATCGCGCCGACCGCGACCATCGCCAACATCACCGGCGTGTCGCAGTCCATCGAGCCGACCTACCAGAACCTGTACGTGAAATCGAACCTGTCGGGCGAATTCACCGTGATCAACCCGTACCTGGTCCGCGACCTCAAGGCCCGCGGCCTGTGGGACTCGGTGATGATCAACGACCTGAAGTACTACGATGGTTCCGTGCAGCAGATCGAGCGTATCCCGCAAGAGCTGAAAGACCTGTACGCCACCGCGTTCGAAGTCGAGACCAAGTGGATCGTCGATGCCGCCTCGCGTCGCCAGAAGTGGATCGACCAGGCCCAGTCGCTGAACCTGTACATCGCTGGCGCTTCGGGCAAGAAGCTGGACGTGACCTACCGCATGGCCTGGTACCGTGGTCTGAAGACCACCTACTACCTCCGTGCCCTGGCCGCGACCAGCACCGAGAAGTCGACCATCAACACCGGCAAGCTCAACGCCGTGTCGAGCGGCGGCGACAGCGCCCCGGTCCAGGCCGCGGGCCCAGCCCCGGTACCGAAGGCCTGCGCCATCGACGAGCCGGATTGCGAAGCCTGCCAATAAGGGCTGCGCAGAGGCTACCCCCGGGTAGCCTCTTTTCTGCGCCACGGCGCAGAACCCTGTGGGAGCTGGCTTGCCAGCGATGAGGCCGGCACTGCCAGCACCTCCCCACAGCCAGACATAACAAGCCGGGGCCCAACGCCCCGGTCAGCCCTCCCCGGGCACTCCAGATTTGCGTGCACCGCACCGCAACCAAGATCCACCGGCCATACTCATTGATGGCCCTCAAGCAGGAGATCTCACCATGCTGAGCTGGGACGAATTCGACAAAGAAGACGGCGAAGTCGCCGCCAAAGGCAACACCGCCGCACAGGCCGCTGCCACCACCACCCTCGACAAGCTCGACAGCGCCGGCGGTGCCGCCGCCCTGGAAGCCCGCGCCGCCACCGCCGCCGACTCCGACGCGGTCAAGCGCGCCAAGGCTGCCCTGGACGCCCTGGACATCGCCGAAGGCCTGGCCGAGCTGGAAGGCTCCTCGGCCCGCGTCGCCGTTGACGAAAAGCGCATGATCAACTGCCGCGCCGACCTCAACCAGCTGGTCCCGTTCAAGTACGACTGGGCCTGGCAGAAGTACCTCGACGGCTGCGCCAACCACTGGATGCCGCAAGAGGTCAACATGACCGCCGACATCGCCCTGTGGAAGAGCATGGACGGCCTGACCGAAGACGAGCGCCGCATCGTGATGCGCAACCTCGGCTTCTTCTCCACCGCCGACTCCCTGGTTGCCAACAACCTGGCCCTGGCCGTGTACCGCCTGATCACCAACCCCGAGTGCCGCCAGTACATCCTGCGCCAGGCCTTCGAAGAGGCGATCCACACCCACGCCTACCAGTACTGCATCGAGTCGCTGGGCATGGATGAAGGCGAGATCTTCAACATGTACCACGAGATCCCGTCGGTCGCGAAAAAAGCCGCCTGGGGCCTGAAGTACACCCGCGCCATCTCGGACCCGGAGTTCAACACCGGCACCGTCGAAACCGACAAAGAGCTGCTGCGCAACCTGATCGCTTACTACTGCGTACTGGAAGGCATCTTCTTCTACTGCGGCTTCACCCAGATCCTGTCGATGGGCCGCCGCAACAAGATGACCGGCGTCGCCGAGCAGTTCCAGTACATCCTGCGCGACGAGTCCATGCACCTGAACTTCGGCATCGACGTGATCAACCAGATCAAGATCGAGAACCCGCACCTGTGGGATGCCGCGATGAAGGAAGAGGCTACCCAGATGATCCTGCAGGGTACCCAGCTGGAGATCGAATATGCCCGTGACACCATGCCACGCGGCGTGCTGGGCATGAACGCGGCGATGATGGAGGATTACCTCAAGTTCATTGCCAACCGTCGACTGACCCAGATTGGGTTGAAGGAAGAGTATCCGGGGACTACTAACCCGTTCCCATGGATGAGCGAGATCATGGACTTGAAGAAGGAGAAGAACTTCTTTGAGACTCGTGTGATTGAGTATCAGACTGGTGGGGCGTTGAGCTGGGACTAAAAACTACGAGGCCGCCAATCATGGCGGCCTTTTTATAACAGCATCACGAATATCTCATAACATCATATAGACAGAGTAGCTTGCGATATTCTGTACTCTTATGGTCGTTGGAGTTTCTGAGATAAACCTCCAATGCGTCAAGAGCAATGTGTCCTTCATGAGCACACCAAAATAGTGTTCTCGTCTTGTAGCTAGCAGCAACTTGAGCGTCCGCCATAATAGCCTCCACCTCAGAGTGTGGAATCTTACAGCTGTCTAAAACTCCTCCAAGTGCCTCTGTAACCTTTCTTCTTTGCTGCTCTTTAAGCTTGTCAACCTTCTCTATATCAGGCTGAATCGTTGAAAAGGCAAACACAGGGAAGAATTGCTGCTTACCAATTGTGAATTTATTAACCAAAGAAAGAAGCTGGGAGTTCTCTTCATCAATAATCTTGAAGTAGTTAGAAATGGTTTCTGCCGAATTCATGTACCTGTAGGTAATTGATTTACTTGAACCAATGGCGATAATTTTGTCTCCATTACCAAGCTCATCAAGGTCCTCTGTGACGTGAACCTTAATATCCCCGCCGGATTTTAAGTCATGAACTATATTTTGGACCTTCCGAACGTCCATCGCTGAGACTGGAAGATTCAACGAAGACAAAGCGCGATAAACCGATGAAAAGTTATCGGTTTTTATCTTGCTAATTCTGATTGTTGCCATCCCCTCCAACTCAATATCATGTTCAAATATATCTTCAGAGGCAGACCCACTTTCGTACTCGACCAATAGGAAATTTCTTCTTATTCTTGCCGCTTGCTCAGAGTTAGGCTCAACATATGTAAACACAGTCCTAAGTATTTTTTTAATATTATCATCATTAATACTATATCCAACAAACACAATAGGATTGTGAATAAACAGCGACAACAATTGAGCTCGAATCAACTCATATTTTTTATCAAACTTATCATAATCATCCTTAGTTATTATGACCCGATCAGAACTAGACACACACCCATGAATTTTATATATAGAACCATATGGATTGCTTAGCAATATGTCGTTTCCTATTAGAGGGCTAAATTCAAAAACCTCCTCCAGAAGCTGATCATAATTCGTCGTAATTATTGAACCTATATTCTTGACTGCTTTTTTTAAATCAGCCAACTCCTCTCTCTTCTCTTCATTAACAGCCGAGCAGTCCAAAAGCTTGGAAATATATATCTTCAGCCTACTTATAAACCTTCCCTGCTCCATATACTCATAGAAGCTATCATTAACCGCCTTGAACTTACCATTCCGATCCAGCTCAAGAGCCTTTGTAAAATCCTCCTCCAACCTGCTTGCAATCAAATCAAACTGAAATTTCCCATCAACACAACTACGAGCTTTAACATCAAAATAGTATTCATTACTTCCTGTAAATTCGGATGCAATGAACTTTAGGAGTCCATCCCACGTGTACGACTTTTCCAGATACCTCAAACTGAATCCCGTGCCCACGAAAAGCACCGGGTGGTTACTAAAGCCCGCAACATAATCATTTATATGCATCACGCCTCCAGCGAAAAGTAGCCAAACGCCATCATCGAAGCACAAGACCAACCACCCTTCAAGCGTGTCGGGATTTCTTGACCAATCTTTCAGAATCTTCCGATTCTAAAAACACTCAAATCCTCAACCGATTCCTCTCGAGTTCGCCCATCATCCTCCAAGCGCTTAAGAACGCTCACGCAGCGGAATCCCGTTCCCGTTAGAAACGGCTCTCCTGATTTTGGAAGGCCAATCATGGACAACCACTTTTCCCCCTCCCTCTTCACCCGCCACAACCGCCCCCTCCACACCCTCTGGCTCGAATCCCAAGCCTGGTTCTGCGCCCACGAACTCGGCCGGATGACCGGGCGCTTCTTCGACGAACACTGCATCCGCAAGCTCGACCCGGACCAGCATCGCACCGTGCAGCTGATGCGCTACGGCCAGTACAGCGAAACCACCATGGTCAGCGAGTCCGGGGCCTATACCCTGCTGGCCCATCATCACATTCCGGAAAACCGCCACCTGCGGCACTGGCTGACCCATGAGGTGGTGGCGGTGCTGCGCGATGGGCAGGACTCGGCGCTGGAAGACCTACCGCGCCTGGGCAGGATGTGCTGGCCGGGTGGGCATACGGCGAGTCTGTTGTATTGGCAGAGTGAGCCTTGGGTACGAATGCGGGATATGCCGGTGGTGATGGCGGCGGAGTTGCCCGTGGTAGTGCCCGAGCGGCGCAAGTTGAGCTGGAAGGAATGTGCGCAGCGGGCGTTGCGGTTGCATGGGGTTGGCGATTGAACCCTGCGATCCACTGAAAGGGCTGCCATGCAGCCCTGTTCAACCCTGCCCTGACTTCTTCCGGATGCGCTGGCGCTTGGCACCGAGCTCGTAGCGAGCAATGTCGGCTATGCACTCCACCCTCGGCAAAAACAGCGCCTCAAGCTCTTTTCTTCGGCCTAGAACCATCGCCACTCGGATCAGGTTCTCAAAACCGACATTACGTCCCGTTTCAAGGTTGGACACAGTATTGGTGCCGATGCCAGCCCGAGCAGCCACTTCCGCTTGCGACATCTGTTGCGCGAGCCGCTCGGTGCGCAAGCGCTCGCACAGCGCCCTCATGAGTTCACTGGGTTTGGTAAGACTTAAATCCATATTCATGTGTGTTATCTGAATAGATGGCAGTTAAGGCACAAAATATTGGATTAAGTATTCCTCTGCCAGGGAGGGATTCATCTTTCTGAATGGTCTGACAGCACCTTAAGACTTGGGCAGATTTCGAATGGGAATTTCTGATGCCTGGGCATGGGAGCGGCTGTGCGCCACAGGGACCTACACCCCGAAGCCGGTGCTACCCTTCGCGGGGCAAGTCGGGCCGCCGCATCGCCGCTCCCACGCCCTCATCTGCTCACTATGGACTTAGTGAGCAACATCCAACGGCATCCGGTACTCGATCACCCCCGGCTTCTCGGCAATCCAGTCATACAACCGCTGCGCAGTCTTGTTGGTCTGCTGGGTATGCCAGTACAACCGATCACACCGCTGCTGCCGGGCCTGGTCCTGGACGAACTCGATCAGCCGCTTGCCGATCATCCTCCCCCGCGCACTCGGCGACACGAACAGGTCTTCCAGGTAACAGAAATCATTGCGCCCCCAGGTCGAGCGGTGGAACACATAGTGAACGAAGCCGAAGATTTGCTCGCCGTCCGTGGCCACGGCGCAGTGCATGGGCTCGGCCGGGTCGAAGAAGCGCGCCCAGGTGCGCTCGGTGATGGCCGGGCCCAGCTCCACTTGGTAGAAGGCCTGGTATTGCGCCCAGTAGGCGGACCATGGCTGCTGATCGGCTTGCTTCACTTCGCGTACGAAAACGGGCAGTTGGGTGGTGCTCATTGTTGAAACCCCTTTTGGACAACACAGCTGAATGAGTGAGGGGGCCGGCCTGCCCGCAGCGCTTGCCTTCCTTGGTGATTGCTTGCGGACCTGGGTTTTATAGCGGATAAATGGCTGGTTTTTACCTGCCAATTATTCGGTAGTTACCAGACCATTTTCAGGGGCGCGATCCGTTCCAGGATAGGCAGGCACCTTTCAAATCCACGCGCCAAGGACCAGGCCAATGTTCAAACACGCCCAGCTGGAATCGGTAAAAGCCTGGCTAACGGATCCCGCCCATGGCGCACTGGCGCGGCATGTGCGCATCCAGCGGGCCATCCGCCAATTGATCCTTGAGGGTGCCCTGTCGGTCGGCAAGCCACTGCCGGCGTCGCGGTCGCTGGCAAGTTCCCTGGGCGTCTCGCGGGACACCGTGGAGTCGGCCTACAGCCAGTTGCACGCCGAGGGCTTTATCGAACGGCGCGTAGGCAGCGGCAGCTTCGTGTCGCAACGCGCCCGCTGCCTGCCGTTGCGCAAGCGCCATCGGCCGTCACACAGCGAGGCCCCGGTGCAGTTGAGCCGCCGAGGTGAAGCGCTATTGCACAGCGGTGGCGTTCACAACTTCCAATCACCCCGCCCCTTCGCCCCGGGCGTGGCAGAAACCCGGCGTTTCCCCCTGGCCGTCTGGGAGAAGCTGGAGCGGCAGGTGTACAAGGAATACGGCACTCGCGCCCTGGAACACAGCGAGCCACAGGGCATGTTCGCCTTGCGCAGTGCAATCGCCGACTACCTCAACCTCGAACGCGGCGCGCAGGCATCCGCTGACCGCATCCTGATCCTCACCAGCTCGCAGCAGGCCTTGGGCCTGTGCGCCCAGGTACTCATGGACGCAGGCGACCGGGTGCTGGTCGAGGACCCGCTGTACCAAGGCACCCACAAGGCCATCAGCGCCGCCGGGCTGCAAGGCGTGCCGGTGCCAGTGGACGCGTACGGCCTGCAGGTGGACGGCATGGCCCAGCTAGCGCCGGATGCCCGGGCGCTGTTCCTCACCCCTTCGCACCAATACCCGACCGGTGCCACCCTGTCGCTGGACCGACGCCTGCTGGCCATCGAATGGGCGCGCCAGCAGCGGGCGTGGATCATCGAGGACGACTACGACAGCGAGTTCCACTACGCCGGTCGCCCCACCGCCTGCGTGCAGGGACTGGATTCGCATGCGCGCACGCTGTACATCGGCACCTTCACCAAGTCGCTGGGCGCCGGGCTGCGCATCGGCTACCTGCTGCTGCCACCTCAGCTCGTCGCGCCAATGACCGCCGCGCGAACGCTGCAGGATGGCCACAATGCATCCATCGCCCAGCTGACCCTGGCCCGGTTCATGGAAGACGGGCACTTCAACGCCCATGTACGGGCCATGCGCAGCCTCTATGCCGAGCGACGCGACGTGCTGGCGGATCTGGTACAGCGGCACCTGGGGGCGTTCCTGCGCCCGCAAGTGCCGGTGGGTGGGCTGCAGATGCCCTGCCACTTCGTTCAAAACTTGGCGGAAGACGCTGTGGTCAGGGCGGCACGCGGAGCGGGGATCGATCTGTTGGGGCTGGGCAGTTTGTACGCGGTGCCGAGGAACGATGCTGGCTTGCTGATGGGGTTTGCGGCACTGGCGCCCGCCGAGATGAGGGAGGCGATGGTGAAACTGGGGAAGGTGCTGGAAGGTTTGGCCAGATAACGCCTCGGATTGCAGGCATTAACGGCCAATATCGCAGTCAGTGCCCAGAAATCCGGGCATTGGCGTGAGAGGAGGTGCAAACAGGTGGCTCCAACGCCACAAGCCCCGGGTCTGTATTGAAAAACCCCCACCCCCTGTATCTGTCGCTGCCTAGTCCTTCGTTCCACCATCCCTTCCACACTCCCCCGGATGGCTAAAGGAACCCGCATCATGGCTGCCCTGCTGCTGCAAATGTCCCCCATAGGCCTGGTGATCGCCCTGATCCTGCTGCTGCGCCGTCCGCCCGTACAGGCCGCGCTGGCCGGCGTGGCCGGTGTCCTGCTGCTGTGGGGCCTGGGCGCCGCGCAGCCGCTGTCGACGGCGGTGTCCGGCGCGATACTGCAAGACACGCTGATCCTGTTCCTCAGTACCGCCTGCGTGATCGTCCCGGGGCTGGCCTTCGTCATTCTGGTCGAGCGGGCTGGCGCGCCGCAGGCGATTGGCGCCTGGGTGCGCGAGCTGGGCTGGACGCCGCCGATGCAGATGATCTTCATCGTGCTGGGCCTGGCGCCGCTGCTGGAGGCGATGACCGGGTTCGGCGTATCGCTGATCGCTACCGTGCCGCTGTTGATGGGGCTGTTCTCGCGCCAGGTGGGCATGAAGATGGCGTTGG
The DNA here is from genome assembly GCF_001007005.1 of Pseudomonas sp. CCOS 191. Lineage (NCBI taxonomy): Bacteria > Pseudomonadati > Pseudomonadota > Gammaproteobacteria > Pseudomonadales > Pseudomonadaceae > Pseudomonas > Pseudomonas sp. CCOS 191. The sequence continues at coordinate 1,417,894 of NZ_LN847264.1, read as the reverse complement.
CCGGCATGGTGGTGATGCCTTGGGGCACGCTCGGGCTGGCGACGGTAATCGGCGCGTTGCTGGCGCATGTGCCGGCGCAGGAGCTGGGCAGCCATTCGGCATTGATGAGCGCTCCGGTGTTCCTCTGCCTGGCCGCCGTGGCGTTGGGCCTGGCGGGTGTTCGCAGTGTACGGGCATGGCTCGGGCTGGGATTGATCTCGCTGCTGTTCAGCACAGTGCTGTATGCAGTCAACCGCTGGATCGGGCCGGAGGCCTCGGGTGTGCTGGCCGGGCTTGCAGTGGCCGCGGTCGGCCTGGGTATCTCCTGGGCGCGGCGCGGGGCACTGGTGCGCTGGCCGCAGGCCGCGTGGCCTTACCTGGCCCTGTTGGCGGTGATCATCGCGTCGCGGGCGTTGTTCCTGTTGTCGGGCTGGGACGGGCTGTGGGTGGTGCACGGCGCCAATGTGTCGTGGAAGCCGCTGGCTTCGCCGGGGCTGGCCTTGCTGCTGGTGGTGCTGATGATGGTTGGCCGCCAGGGCTCGGGCTTCCCGTGGCAGGCGCTGGTCACTCGGGCGCGGTTCCCGGTGGCGACGATCTTCCTGTTCCTGCTGCTGTCCCAGGTGATGGTCAAGGCCGGCTTCCTGGTCGAGGCGCAGCGGGCGTTGCAGGCGCTGTCCGGGGTGTCGCTGGCCTCGACGGTGTCGCTGCTGGCGGGGTTGGCTGGCTATGTCACCGGCTCCAATGTCGGCGGCAACACACTGGTGATGCCCTCCATCGCGGCGCTGTCCACGGTCCACGGCCCGTGGCTGGCGGCGATGGTCAACAGCGCCGCCGGGCATGGCGCGTTGGGCTCGCTGTCGATCCTGTCGCTGATCATCGGGCTGGCCGGGGCCAACCGCGAAGAAGAGCACGGGCTGATCCGCTTCGGCTTCGCCCTGGTGCTGTTGAACATCGTCATCGTGGCTGCAACCGGCGTGGTTTTGCTCTACCTTTCCGGAGCCCCCGCCTGACACGACACAAGGCCCCCATGGACAGCACCCCCAAGCCCGACAAACGCTGGCACACGGTCAACGCCTGGCTGCTGCGCCAGATCGACAGCGGCGAATGGCCCACCGGCACGCAACTGCCCTCGGTGCGCGAGCTGGCGCGGCTGTTCGACAGCAGCCTGGCCACGGTGCAACGAGCACTCGCGGAGTTGGAAGCCAATGCCTATGTGCAGGCCACGCCCCGGGTAGGGTACTTCGTCGCCAAGGGCGCGGCCCAGGTGCAGGGCTTTGACCTCGCCAGTGTCAGCGTCAACGTCAACCACGCGGTGGTCGCCATGCTCGCCCAGGCCGCCAGCAACGGCGGGTTGTCGTTGAGCTCGGCGGTACTGCACGACGAACTCACGCCCCAGGTGCTGCTGAACAAATGCCTGACGACCCTGGCCAGCAAGGCCGATCAGCCGCTGGCCGGCTTGATCGCCCCGCCTGGCCTGGCCTCGCTGCGCCGACGTATCGCCGGGCTGATGCTGCAGCGCGGCGTGGCCTGCGGCCCGGATGAAATCCTGGTGACCTCGGGCGACACCGTGGCCCTGGAGCTGGCCCTCGAGGCCGTGGCCCGGCCGGGTGCCACGGTGGCCATCGAGACACCCACCTACTACGGCATCCTGCAGACCATCGAACGCCTGGGGATGCGCGCCCTGCCCATGCGCACCCACGCAGGCAGCGGCATGGACCTCGACCACCTGGCATGGGCGCTGAAACGCAAGAAGGTCGATGTGGTCTTCCTCAACCCGACGCTGCAGAACCCTCGCGGCTTCATCATGCCCGATGCCGCGCGGGCCGAGCTTTCGCGCCTGGCGCAGGCTGCGGATGTGCCGATCATCGAGGACGACATCTTCTTCGACCTGGTGGACGAGGCGCAGCGCCCGAAGGCGATCAAGCACTACGACGCGACCGGGCAGACGATCTACTGCTCGTCGTTCTCCAAGACCGTGGCGCCGGGCTACCGGGTGGGCTGGTGCGTGGCCGGGCGTTATCGGGACGCGATCCTGGCCCAGCTGTTTTCGCGCAACCTGGCGGTGTCGAGCCTGGCCCAGCGCGTGCTGGACGAGTTCATCGGGCGCGGGTACATGGAGGCACATTGCGCGAAGCTGCGTGGGCGGCTGGCGGCGCAGGCCGAGGTGATGGAGGCGCTGGTGCGCTCGGAGTTTGCGCCGGGGACGCGGTATGTGGCGCCTGCTGGAGGATTCATCCACTGGCTCGAATTGCCGGAAGGGACTGATATGGCGGTGTTGCGAGGGCTTGCCGCCGAGCGCGGATGCAAGGTGGGCGACAGCGGGATGTTCTTTGCCGATGGGGAATGTGGCACGGGGTTGCGGGTGTGCCTTGGGCGGGTGATTACGCCGGAGGTGATGGGCGGGTTGAGAGCGCTGGCGGAATGCGCACAGCAGGCGGGACAAGGCTGATATCAGTCAGTTTAGGTCAATGGGGCTGCTACGCAGCCCATCGCCGGCAAGCCGGCTCCCACAGGCACCGCGCAATTCCTCAAGCCTGCACATTACCTGTGGGAGCCGGCTTGCCGGCGATGGGCCGCAAAGCGGCCCCTGTCACGTTATCTGACTGAAATTATCGAGTCAGCTCAGGTGCGCATGGCTACGCAGATGCTCGGCCAGCATGTCGATGAAGGTACGCACCTTGGTCGACCCATACTTGCTCTCGCGATGCAGGATATGGATCGGCCAGGGCGCTTCCTCGTACTCGGCCAGGATCACCTGCAAGCGCCCGGCCGCGACCTCATCCGCCACCTGGTACGACAGCAGCCGGGCGATCCCCAGCCCGGCACTGGCCGCGGCGATGGCGGCGTCGTTGCTGGTCACGGTCAGGCGCGGCTTCATGCGGATCAGCGTCGGGTCGTCTATGGCGCCGAAACGCCAGTCGGTGCGAGGTGACAGCGTCCCGGCGGCAATGACCTCGTGCTTCTGCAACTCCGAGGGATGCCGCGGCGTGCCATGGCGTTCCAGGTACTCGGGCGAGGCGCACAGCAGCCGGCGCATCTTGCCCACCCGCAGCGCCTTCAGCCCCGAGTCGGGCAACTGGCCGATGCGCACGGCCACGTCCATGCCCTCCTCCACCAGGTTCACCACGCGGTCGAGGAAGAACGCCGAGACGTCCACCTCGGGGTACTGCTGCAGGTAACGCACGATGCAGGGCATGACGAACTTCTTGCCGAACAGGATCGGCGCGGTCACCGCCAGGTCGCCCTTAGGCGCGGCATTGATACCGGCGGCGGCTTCGTTGGCTTCGATAATGCTGGCGAGGATATGCCGGGTGTCTTCCAGATAGCGCCCGCCGGCCTCGGTCAGGCGCACGCTGCGGGTGGTGCGCAGCAGCAGCTTGACCCCGAGCTGCTCCTCCAGGGCGCTGACGGCGCGAGTCACCGCCGCTGGCGAGATGGCCAGGCGGCGGGCGGCGGCGGCGAAGCTTTCCAGCTCGCCGACGGCCACGAACACTTTCATCAGGTGGATCTGGTCCATGCCGCGCCCCACGCGTTGTCGTGGGGCGATTATCCCTGTGCGCACGCTAGAGCTCCAGCACCACGGCTTGCGCGCCGTCCTCGGCCTGGGCCGGAATCGCGCAGCAGATCAGCACGCTACCGGCTTCGGGCAGCTCGGCTGGTGGGTTCGGGTAGTGGACCTGGCCGCTGACCAGCTTGGTCTTGCAGGTGCCGCAGGAGCCACCGCGGCAACTGAAGTCCGGCGACAGGCCACGACTCTCCGCCAGTTCCAGCAAAGTACCGCCACCAGGTGCCCAGCGCGCTTCCTTGGCGGAGCTGGCGAAGTACACCGGCACCGGCTCGCTGGCGGGCGGCGGTTGCTGCAGGGTGGGCTGGTTGTCGTCGGTATGGCGGCGCAGGGTCGAAGGGCCGAAGGCTTCGGCATGGATGCGGGCGTCGGGGACATGCACCGTGCGCAGCCCCTCGTAGAGATCCTGGGTGAAGCTGGCCGGGCCACACAGGTAAAAGTCGTAGTCGTCCAATGGCAGCGTGGCCTTGATCTGTTCGATGCTCAGGCGGCTGGCGAACGCATAGTCGCGGCCCTGCACGGCTTGGGGTTCGGGCAGGCTCAAGGCGCGGTGAATGCTCAGCAGGCCACCGGCGTGTTGCTGGAGTTCGGCAAGCTCGTGCTGGAACGGCAGGTCGGCCAGCGTACGGCCACCGTGGAACAGGTAGATGCGCCGCCCCAGCCCCAAGGCCAATTGTTCGCGCAGCATGGCGATCAACGGGGTGATGCCGACGCCCGCCCCGACCAGCACGAGGGGGCAGTCGCTGGTGTGATCGAGGGTGAAGCTGCCCATGGGCAGGCGCACCTGCAAAGGGTCGCCGACCTCCAGTTGCTGGTGCAGATAGCGTGAGGCAGGCCCCTGCGCCTTGACGCTGATGCGCAGGTGGCCATCAGACGGTGCGCTGGACAGGCTGTAGGTGCGGATCAGCGGTGCCTCTCCATCAACCTGCAAGCGCACGGGAATATGCTGGCCGGGCGCGAAGGCCACCGCCGTACCCTCCTCGGGTTGCAGGTAGAACGAACGGATATCGCGGCTTTCCTGCTCGATACGCAGCACGCGCCAGGTCAGCCATTGGCGCTGGCGCTCACGCTGTTGCAGGCGCTCTTCGGCTTCACTCCAGGTACCGGTCATCAAGCTGGTGGGGGCGTACTCCTGGAAGGCCCAGCGCAACGACATCGCAGCCGGGCGGACCACCACCTGCTCGATGTCCAGGGTCCAGATGCGCTCGGCCCCCTCGAAAGCGCTGATCAGCGGGCTTTCGAGAACCACCTCGGTTCGCCCTGAAACCTGCAGCACATCGCCCGTGGTGAAGTCGACGAACAACAGGCCGGCAACCGGGTTGACCAGCAAATTGCCGAGAGTGTTGAAATGCAGGTTGCCGGCATAGTCCGGAATGGTCAGGCGATTGCCTTCGACCCTGACGAAACCAGGGCGGCCACCGCGGTGAGACACGTCCACGGCACGTTGGCCGCTTTCCTGCTCGACGTAGCTGGCGACAAAGAAGGTGTCGGCGTTTTCGATCATCGCGCGGGACGCGGCATCGAGTGCCGATGAATCCCGACGCGCCTGCGGCGGTTCATCGACGCGGGTGTATTCGCGCAGCTGGATGTACTGGGGGCAGTTGCCGAACGACTGCTCGACCACCACCTCCAGCTGACCGTTGCCTGCCCGACGGATCAGGCCATTGAGCCGGTTGCGTCGCCGGGTATGCAGCTCGATCCCCAGCAAGCCAATGGCACCGCCATCCACCAGGCCCGGCGTGGCCGGGTCATCAGCGGCAGGCGCGGCGCCGATCAGCAGTTGCCGGGGATCGGGCGAGCTGACGAAACCTTCCGCGCCTTCGAGCAGCGTCGCCCAAGGGGTGCCGGCGGCATCCACGGCAGCGGCCACCAGGAACGGCAACTGCTGGTAGAACGCGCGATGCTGGTCGGGCATGAAGTCGCGGATGACCTTCTGGCCGAACACCTCCATGCGCTCTGCAACACCGACTTGCTCCTGCAGCCGCTTTTCACCTGCATGCCAGGGCGATCGCATGGCGGCATTCCTCTGGGTTCAGAGCGTGGTCTGCAAACCGATGACAGTGCGTGGCATCGGCACGAAGCCCGGCAGCGCCTCGATCCGGGCCAGCCAGGCGCGCACATTGGCGTACGGCTCCAGCGACACATTGCCTTCGGGGGCGTGGGCGATGTACGAGTAGTTGGCGATATCGGCGATGGTCGCCTGGTCACCAACCAGGAACGGGCCCTTGGCCAGTTCGGCGTCGATCACCTTGAGCAGGGTATGGGCGCGGCCAATCACTTCGTCGGTGTTGAACGAGGCGCCGAATACAGTCACCAGGCGTGCGGCGGCCGGGCCGAAGGCCAGCGGGCCTGCCGCCACCGACAACCAGCGCTGCACACGGGCGGCGCCGACCGGATCTTCGGGCAACCAGCGCTCGCCGCCATAGGCCTTGGCCAGATAGACGAGGATGGCGTTGGAGTCAGCGATGACGATGCCGTTGTCATCGATCACCGGCACCTGGCCGAAGGGGTTGATGGCCAGGAACTCAGGCTGCTTGTGTTCACCCTTGGCCAGGTCGACGAATACCAGCTCGGTAGGCAGTTCGAGCAGTGACAGCATCAGCTCGATACGGTGGGCGTGGCCGGACTTGGGGAAGTTGTAGAGCTTGATCGGGCTTGGCATGTGCGGGGCTCCAGGTCAGCGCCGGGAGTGGCGCTGCTGGAGGACATGCTGCACTGGATCGACCGGCAGCAGAATCAGTGCTGGGAGCAATCCAGTATTTCGGCAAGTGGAATAATCACGATCGGGGAGCAGGTCGGGTCGCCGCATCGCCGCTCCCACGCACCCGCGGTTACGATCTCAATGCCGGTGCTGTTTCTGGTGCTGGTACAACCCCCGCGCCGCCTCGACCACCAGCGGTACACAGGCCTGGCGCTCATCGAAGCTCATCGAGTCGAGCAGCTCGAAGTTGTCTTCCAAACCATGCAGCGAAATGGCCTTGAGCAGACGATCCTGCTCTGGCGGCAGCTCGCTCCACTCGGCCACTTGCGTGCCGCGCATGTAGCCGAAGCACCATTCCTCGAGAATGATCGCCGGGCCCTCTTCACTCTCGCCCTCTTCAAACATCGGTTCGAAGCCCTCGAGATCGGTGGCCAACTCTTCGGCCACCTGGCTGGCATAACGCAGCATCAGCGCGGTATACGCTTCTTCATGGGCGGGCTTCTTGAACTTGGGCACCTTGCCACCGGCGACAGAAGGCAACCACTGCTCAGGGTTGACCTTGCTGGGGGAGCTGGCCAGAGCAGTGAAGAAACCGTTGAGCTCGGCGAGGTTGAGTACCGAATAATCGTTGCCGTAGGTGATCAGCAGGTCTTCGAGGCGGTCGAGTTCTTTTTCGCTGAGCGCGGGGAGCATGGGGTAGGAGTCCTGAGGAAACAAAATATGGGTGCACCCTAACACATGGGAAAAGCGGCGCAGGCATTCACCGCGCCAATAAAACGATCGCGGGGCAAGCCCGCTCCCACGTTGTTCTTGCACAACGTGGGAGCGGGCTTGCCCCGCGATGAGGGTGCTACGGTTTAGACCGCCAGCGCGCGCTCACGCAGCTCGCTGTTGAGGATGCGGTCGTTCTCGCTGTAGTCGACCGGGCAGTCGATCACGTGCACGCCTGGGGTCTTGATGCAGTGTTCGAGCAGCGGCAGGAAGCCTTCGGCGCTCTCCACGCGGTGGCCATTGGCACCGTAGGCTTCGGCGTATTTGACGAAGTCCGGGTTGCCGTAGTCCAGGCCGAAATCGGTGAAGCCCATGTTGGCCTGCTTCCAGCGGATCATGCCGTAGCCGTCGTCACGCAGGATCACCACGGTGATGTGCATCCCTAAGCGAACTGCTGTTTCCAGCTCCTGGCTGTTCATCATGAAGCCGCCGTCGCCGCAGACCGAGATCACCGGGCGATCCGGGTAGACCAGGTGCGAGGCCATGGCCGATGGCAGGCCGGCGCCCATGGTCGCCAGGGCGTTGTCCAGCAGCACGGTGTTGGGCTTGTGCGCCTTGTAGTTGCGGGCGAACCAGATCTTGTAGATGCCGTTGTCCAGGGCGACGATGCCTTCGGACGGCAGGGCGCGACGGATGTCGGCAACCATGCGCTGCGGGTAGACCGGGAAGCGGTTGTCGTCGGCGCCTTCGGCGATCTGCGCTTCGTTGGCTTCGCGGATGGCCATCAGGCGGGTGAAGTCCCAGTGGCTGGTGTCGGTCAGCGCTTCGCTGATCTGCCACACGGCGTTGGCGATGTCGCCGATCACTTCCACCTGCGGGAAGTACACGGCATCCACCTCGGCCGAACGGAAGCTCACGTGGATCACTTCGGTACCGCCACGAACCATGAAGAACGGTGGCTTCTCGATCACGTCGTGGCCGATGTTGACGATCAGGTCGGCGGCTTCAACCGCACGATGTACAAAATCGCCGGAGGACAGCGCGGCGTTGCCCAGGAAGCGCGGGTGGCGCTCGTCGACCACGCCTTTACCCATCTGGGTGGTGATGAACGGGATGCCGGTCTTGTCGATCAGTTGCTTGAGGACCTTGGCGGTCATCTTACGGTTGGCACCGGCGCCGATCACCAGGATCGGGTTGCGGGCGTTCTGCAGCTTCTGCACGGCGGCTTCGATGGCCACGTGCTCGGCCAGCGGGCGACGGTGCAGGCTGCGCGGGATCGGCAGGGCGTCGGTCTGCTCGGCGGCGATGTCTTCCGGCAGTTCCAGGTGCACGGCGCCCGGCTTCTCTTCCTCGGCCAGGCGGAAGGCTTCACGCATGCGCGCAGGGATGTTGTCGGCCGAAGCGAACTGGTGGGTGTACTTGGTGATGGGGTCCATCATGCCGCACACGTCGATGATCTGGAAGCGGCCTTGCTTGGACTTCTTGATCGGCTTCTGGCCGGTGATCATCATCATCGGCATGCCGCCCAGGTAGGCGTAGGCGCTGGCGGTCACCAGGTTGGTCGCGCCAGGACCGAGGGTCGACAGGCTGACGCCGGTCTTGCCGGTCAGGCGGCCATAGGTGGCGGCCATGAAGCCCGCAGACTGTTCGTGGCGGGTCAGTACCAGCTTGATCTTCGACTTGCGCAGGGACTCGAGCAGGTCGAGGTTTTCCTCACCAGGAATGCCGAACACATACTCGACACCTTCGTTTTCCAGGCATTGCACAACGACATCGGCGGCCTTGGCCATCTTGCTTCTAACCTCAAGTAATAGGACGGTGAAAGTCCAGAAATGCGCAGCACGGTACGCTGGCATCGCTCGGTCCGGGTGCCAGGATTGCCCCGAACCTAAGCCTTGACGCAGGGTAGGTGCGGGGAAGTCACTTAATGTGACGGCAATATTGTCGCACCTGTGACGAGGCGGTGTGAGGTAGTCGATGAGCAAAGGATATTTGCGGTGAACGCAGGGATGTCCTGCGATGAAGCCAATCAGCCATAGAGAGCGCCGCTTACGCGGCGCATCGCCGGCAAGCCGGCTCCCACACTGACCGCGCAGTACCCGTGAGAACTGGCTTGCTGTTGATATGGCCTGCCGATTTTTCGGGCACAAAGACAAAACCCCTACCTGCTCGCGCAGATAGGGGTTTTGCGAAATGAATCTTGACGATGACCTACTCTCACATGGGGAAACCCCACACTACCATCGGCGATGCATCGTTTCACTACTGAGTTCGGGATGGGATCAGGTGGTTCCAATGCTCTATGGTCGTCAAGAAATTCGGTTGCCAGTACGTCTTTGCAGACATGCCAGCCAATTCGGATATGCGATATGTGTGGTTCGTCGCGAACTTTCGGTTCGTTTCGTCTTCACCACCACAATTTGGCCTCAGCGCAAATTGCTTGGGTGTTATATGGTCAAGCCTCACGGGCAATTAGTATTGGTTAGCTCAACGCCTCACAGCGCTTACACACCCAACCTATCAACGTCGTAGTCTTCGACGGCCCTTCAGGGAGCTCAAGGCTCCAGTGAGATCTCATCTTGAGGCAAGTTTCCCGCTTAGATGCTTTCAGCGGTTATCTCTTCCGAACATAGCTACCCGGCAATGCCACTGGCGTGACAACCGGAACACCAGAGGTTCGTCCACTCCGGTCCTCTCGTACTAGGAGCAGCCCCTCTCAAATCTCAAACGTCCACGGCAGATAGGGACCGAACTGTCTCACGACGTTCTAAACCCAGCTCGCGTACCACTTTAAATGGCGAACAGCCATACCCTTGGGACCGGCTTCAGCCCCAGGATGTGATGAGCCGACATCGAGGTGCCAAACACCGCCGTCGATATGAACTCTTGGGCGGTATCAGCCTGTTATCCCCGGAGTACCTTTTATCCGTTGAGCGATGGCCCTTCCATACAGAACCACCGGATCACTAAGACCTACTTTCGTACCTGCTCGACGTGTGTGTCTCGCAGTCAAGCGCGCTTTTGCCTTTATACTCTACGACCGATTTCCGACCGGTCTGAGCGCACCTTCGTACTCCTCCGTTACTCTTTGGGAGGAGACCGCCCCAGTCAAACTACCCACCATACACTGTCCTCGATCCGGATAACGGACCTGAGTTAGAACCTCAAGGTTGCCAGGGTGGTATTTCAAGGATGGCTCCATGAGAACTGGCGTCCCCACTTCAAAGCCTCCCACCTATCCTACACAAGCAAGCTCAAAGTCCAGTGCAAAGCTATAGTAAAGGTTCACGGGGTCTTTCCGTCTAGCCGCGGATACACTGCATCTTCACAGCGATTTCAATTTCACTGAGTCTCGGGTGGAGACAGCGCCGCCATCGTTACGCCATTCGTGCAGGTCGGAACTTACCCGACAAGGAATTTCGCTACCTTAGGACCGTTATAGTTACGGCCGCCGTTTACCGGGGCTTCGATCAAGAGCTTCGCTTGCGCTAACCCCATCAATTAACCTTCCGGCACCGGGCAGGCGTCACACCCTATACGTCCACTTTCGTGTTTGCAGAGTGCTGTGTTTTTAATAAACAGTCGCAGCGGCCTGGTATCTTCGACCGGCGTGGGCTTACGCAGCAAGTGCTTCACCCTCACCGGCGCACCTTCTCCCGAAGTTACGGTGCCATTTTGCCTAGTTCCTTCACCCGAGTTCTCTCAAGCGCCTTGGTATTCTCTACCTAACCACCTGTGTCGGTTTGGGGTACGGTTCCCAGTTATCTGAAGCTTAGGAGCTTTTCTTGGAAGCATGGCATCAACCACTTCGTGCTCTAGTGAGCACTCGTCATCAGCTCTCGGCCTTGAGATCCCGGATTTGCCTAAGATCTCAGCCTACCACCTTAAACTTGGACAACCAACGCCAAGCTGGCCTAGCCTTCTCCGTCCCTCCATCGCAATAACTGGAAGTACAGGAATATTAACCTGTTTTCCATCGACTACGCTTTTCAGCCTCGCCTTAGGGACCGACTAACCCTGCGTCGATTAACGTTGCGCAGGAAACCTTGGTCTTTCGGCGTGCGAGTTTTTCACTCGCATTGTCGTTACTCATGTCAGCATTCGCACTTCTGATACCTCCAGCAAGCTTCTCAACTCACCTTCACAGGCTTACAGAACGCTCCTCTACCGCATCACCTAAAGGTGATACCCGTAGCTTCGGTGCATGGTTTGAGCCCCGTTACATCTTCCGCGCAGGCCGACTCGACTAGTGAGCTATTACGCTTTCTTTAAAGGGTGGCTGCTTCTAAGCCAACCTCCTAGCTGTCTAAGCCTTCCCACATCGTTTCCCACTTAACCATGACTTTGGGACCTTAGCTGACGGTCTGGGTTGTTTCCCTTTTCACGACGGACGTTAGCACCCGCCGTGTGTCTCCCATGCTCGGCACTTGTAGGTATTCGGAGTTTGCATCGGTTTGGTAAGTCGGGATGACCCCCTAGCCGAAACAGTGCTCTACCCCCTACAGTGATACATGAGGCGCTACCTAAATAGCTTTCGAGGAGAACCAGCTATCTCCGAGCTTGATTAGCCTTTCACTCCGATCCACAGGTCATCCGCTAACTTTTCAACGGTAGTCGGTTCGGTCCTCCAGTCAGTGTTACCTAACCTTCAACCTGCCCATGGATAGATCGCCCGGTTTCGGGTCTATACCCAGCGACTAAAGCGCCCTATTAAGACTCGCTTTCGCTACGCCTCCCCTATTCGGTTAAGCTCGCCACTGAATATAAGTCGCTGACCCATTATACAAAAGGTACGCAGTCACCTAACAAAGTAGGCTCCCACTGCTTGTACGCATACGGTTTCAGGTTCTATTTCACTCCCCTCTCCGGGGTTCTTTTCGCCTTTCCCTCACGGTACTGGTTCACTATCGGTCAGTCAGTAGTATTTAGCCTTGGAGGATGGTCCCCCCATGTTCAGACAAAGTTTCTCGTGCTCCGTCCTACTCGATTTCACTGGCAAGAGATTTTCGTGTACGGGGCTATCACCCACTATGGCCGCACTTTCCAGAGCGTTCCACTAATCTCAAACCAGCTTAAGGGCTGGTCCCCGTTCGCTCGCCACTACTAAGGGAATCTCGGTTGATTTCTTTTCCTCAGGGTACTTAGATGTTTCAGTTCCCCTGGTTCGCCTCTTGCACCTATGTATTCAGTACAAGATAACCAGCTTGTGCTGGCTGGGTTCCCCCATTCAGAGATCTCTGGATCACAGTCTGTTTGCCGACTCCCCAAAGCTTATCGCAGGCTACCACGTCTTTCATCGCCTCTGACTGCCAAGGCATCCACCGTATGCGCTTCTTCACTTGACCATATAACCCCAAGCAATCTGGTTATACTGTGAAGACGACATTCGCCGAAAATTCGCATTTCGCTCATTACTGAGCAGAACTCACAAATTTTACCTTAGCCTGAATAACCAGCAGTGAAACTGGCATTCAGTCTATTTCTATCACATATCCGAATTTTTAAAGAACGATCTGACAAAAGTCAGAAATCAACATTCATCAACGAATGTTCATTTCTAAGTTCTGAGCAGTGCTGCGAAACCTGAAAGAGTGGTGGAGCCAAGCGGGATCGAACCGCTGACCTCCTGCGTGCAAGGCAGGCGCTCTCCCAGCTGAGCTATGGCCCCATTTGACCAGCCGCACCAAGTAATTGGTAGGTCTGGGCAGATTTGAACTGCCGACCTCACCCTTATCAGGGGTGCGCTCTAACCAACTGAGCTACAGACCTATAACAGGGTCGCGTTACAGCATCGTCTTTACACAATGAATCAAGCAATTCGTGTGGGAGCTCATCAGCAGGCTGATGTCTTCGATTAAGGAGGTGATCCAGCCGCAGGTTCCCCTACGGCTACCTTGTTACGACTTCACCCCAGTCATGAATCACACCGTGGTAACCG
>NZ_LN847264.1:800000-1402500 GCF_001007005.1 Pseudomonas sp. CCOS 191 | reverse complement strand
TCCCGTCCATGGAGCACGCCAAGATCTGGATCATCCTGGTGATCACCTACCTGATGGCCCTGGGCGACTTCACCCACATTGTCGTAGGCTCGGTGGAAGTGTCGTACCTGGTCTGGGCCGGCGATGAAACCTGGCAAGCGTTCTGGCTCGACTTCGCATTGCCCACCCTGGCGGGCAACATCATCGGCGGCAGCTTCATCTTTGCCCTGATCAGCCACGCCCAGGTACGCAGCGACAGCGGCAAGCCTCCCTCGAAGCTATTGAAGGACGACAAACAGACCAAGGACTAGCGCGCCGCAACCGCCCGCTCGGCTCCCCTGCCCCGCTGCGGCAATGGCCTTGGCCGCCACCAGTTCTGCCCGGGGTGCGGCGAGTCGAGGCTGACCCGCTCGCCCATCTGCGGCGTGCTTAGTTGCACCTGGGCGGCATTGGCCAGGGCCAGGATACGCTCGAAGGGCTCCTGCCAACCGTGGATGGACAGGTCGAAGGTGCCGTTGTGAATCGGCAACAGCCAGCGGCCTCGCAAGTCCATGTGCGCCTGCAGGGTCTGTTCCGGCTGCATGTGCACATTGGGCCAGGCAACGTTATAGGCGCCAGTCTCCATCAGGGTCAGGTCGAACGGCCCATACTGCTCGCCGATTTCACGGAAACCGTCGAAATAGCCGGTGTCGCCGCTGAAGAACAGCCGCAGCCCTTCGTCGATCATCACCCAGGATGCCCAGAGCCTGCGGTTGCTGTCGAACAGCCCGCGCCCGGAAAAATGCTGGGCAGGCGTGGCAACGAAGCGCACGCCTTCGACTTCGGTTTCCTGCCACCAGTCCAGTTGCCGCACCTTGGCCGGCGGCACACCCCACTCGACGAGCAGGTCCCCCACGCCCAACGGAGCGAGGAAATGCTCGGTGCGCGGTGCCAGTTGGCGGATGGCCTGCTCATCCAGATGGTCGTAATGGTCGTGGGAGAGAATCACCGCGGTCAGTGGCGGCAGGTCGCCCAGCGCCAGCGGCGGTGCATGGAAGCGCAACGGCCCGGCCCATTGCACCGGCGAGGCGCGCTCGGCGAACACCGGGTCGGTAATGAAGAAGCGCCCGCGCAACTTGAGCAGCACAGTGGAATGGCCGAGGCGCCACAGGCTGTGATCCGGTGCGTCAGCCACCTGCTGGCGGGTCATCGGCTGCAGGTTCAGCGCCGCATCCGGCCGGGTTTGCGGCGGCTTGCGCAGCAACAGGTACTTGACGCCGATGCGCAGCTTCTTGAGCGCGCCATCCTTGGGCAGTTCGACCTGGTTGTGAAAGCGTCCGTCACGCTGCGGTGCCGGCTCGCCAGCGGGGATAGCCATGGGGACCATGAGCAGCAGCACTCCGCAAAAGAGGAAAGCCTTCATATTACTCCACAGGGTCGGATCAACCGTGAAATGGCTTGTAAGGTCATTTTTCGCCGATGAACGATTGTTCAACAATATTCACATTACTTATGCGATAAACGGCGCTCCACAGAAGAACGATAACCATGATCGACAACCGCAGCGGCAAGGGGCTCTCTTTCGTCAGGCGCATCTACCTGCCGCGCATCATCGGCCTGGGAATCGGCCTGTTCAGCGTGATGGCCGCCATCGCCCCGCTGAACCCACCGAACTGGGCCTGGGCCCTGCTGCTGGTCAATGGCTTGGTCTGGCCACACGTGGCCTACCAGTGGGCCCTGCGCTCGGCCACTCCCTACCAGGCCGAGCAGCGCAACATCCTGCTGGATTCGCTGATGGGCGGTTTCTGGACCGCGGCTATCCAGTTCAACCCGCTACCCAGCGTCACCATCCTGTCGATGATGACCATGAACAACGTCGCCGCCGGTGGCAAACGCGTGCTGCTGCGCGGCCTGCTGGCGCAGCTGTGCGGCATGCTCCTGGCCACCATGCTGCTCGGCACCGGCCTGCAGACACAGGCCACGCAGTTGCAGGTCCTCGCCTGCCTGCCGATGCTGACCTTCTACCCCCTGGCCCTGGGCTGGGTGTGCTACCAGCTGGCGATCAAGCTGACCGAACACAAGCGCCGCCTCAGCGCCCTGAGTCGCACCGACAGCCTGACCGGCCTGCTCAACCATGGCTCGTGGAAAGACCTGTTGCTGCTCAAGTTCCAGATCTGCCAGCAGCAACGGCTGCCGGCGGTCATCGCGCTGATCGACATCGACCACTTCAAGACCATCAATGATACCTACGGCCATGTGGTCGGCGACTGCGTGTTGCGCCAGCTCAGCCAGGAGCTCAAGCGCAACTTGCGCGAGGACGACCTGGCCGGGCGCTATGGCGGCGACGAGTTCTGCGTGATCCTTCCCGGCACCCACGAAGCCCAGGCCTGCCAGGCCATGGAGCGCCTGCGCGAACGCGTGGCCGCCTATCGCAACCCGCATTTGCCGGGCTTGCGCATCAGCCTGAGCATCGGCCTGGCTGACTTTCGACCCGACCTCGCCTCGCCCGAGCATTGGCTGGAACAGGCCGACAAGGCCCTGTATGCCGCCAAGCACCAGGGTCGCGACCAGGTCAATTTCGCTCGCGGCGAGGCCGCCACGCTCAGGCTGGCCTATCCTGACTGAACCTTCGCCCAGGCCTCGGGCGCAGACAGCAGTTGAAGGAGTCGCCCGTACATGGACAGGAACGTCGACCTTTCACCCTCCAGTCCCACCTCGCGCCTGCAGGTGCGCCGCCTGGTCGGCGGTTTCTGCGCGCTGTTCGGGCTCGCTTGCGTGTTCACCTTGGTGGCATTGTTCAACATCGCCGCCACGCTGGACCGCCAGGCGCTGGAGCAAAGCACCTTCCAGGCCTCCCAGGCGCTGGAACAGCGGCTGGTGGCCTCACGCCAGTTCCTCTCCAGCTACGCCGTCTGGGACGCCGCCTACGAACATCTGGTAGGCAAGGTCGACTGGCAGTGGGCGTATGACGAGAAGAACGTCGGTGAGTCGCTGTACAGCGCCAGCGGCTACGAAGGTGTGTTCGTGGTCGAGGATGACCGCACCACCTACGCCCTGTTCAAGGGCAAACCCACCGATTCGCCGGCTAGCGCCCATATCGACAGCCCCCTGGCGGCAATCATCGACGCGGCGCGCAGGGCAGCACCGGCCCGCGAGCAGGTAACCCACTTCGTACGCTTCAACGGCTGGCCCGCCGTGCTCAGCGCCGCGGCGGTACGCCCGGACAAGGAAGTGACCGAGGCTGATGTAAAACAGGCGCCGGTGATGGTGTTCGTCGACCAGCTGACCGAAGCCAAGCTCGCAGTGCTGGGCAAAGGCGCGGGTTTGACCGGCATGCGCCTGGAGAAAAACGCCGTCGCCCAGGCCGGACAACCGCATATCGCCCTCGGCGAAACCGGTTATCACCTGGTCTGGAACACCCCGCTGCCGGGCCGCCAACTGCTGCATGCCTTCCTGCCGCCGCTGCTGGCAGTACTGCTCGTGCTTGGCCTGGTGCTTCTCTACCTGTTCCGCCACGCCCTGCGAAGTTCCCAGGCAATAGATGAAAGCCTGCTGCGATTGCAGCAGAGCAACCGCGCCCTGGAAGCCAGCGAGCAGCGCTTTCGCGCAGTGGCCGAAGCCGCCTCCGACTGGATCTGGGAAACCGACCGTCATCACCGCCTGACCTACCTGTCGCAGCGCTTCGTCAGCGTCACCGGCTACCGCATCGAGGACTGGCTCGGCCAGCCGCTCAACCAGTTGCTGGCCTGCGACACCACGCCCCTGCTGCCCTGGCTCGACAACGAGGCCGACAGCGATACCCAGCAACTGGCCAACCTGCGTTGCAACTACGATGACGCCACCGGGCAGAACCGTTACTGCCGCGTGTCGGCGCGCTCGATCATCTATGAAGGCAAGCTCGCCGGGTTTCGCGGCACCGCCAGCGACATCACCGACGAGGTTGCCGCCCATGCCCGCATCCAGCACCTGTCGATGCACGACGCCCTGACCGGCCTCGCCAACCGCAACAAACTGTCGCGCCACCTCGAACAAGCCCTGCTACGCGGCAGCGACTCGCCGCCCCTCACGCTGTTGCTGCTCGACCTGGACAGCTTCAAGCCGATCAACGACTCCCTCGGCCACCCTGCCGGCGACGCGGTGTTGCAGGAAGTGGCCAGCCGCCTGCGCGACACCACCCGCGACGATGACCTGGTCGCCCGCCTGGGCGGCGACGAGTTCGTCCTGGTCCTGCATGGCCTGGACAACCGCAGCGAAATCGACCGTTTCTGCGCGCGCCTGCTCGACCTGCTGCAACAACCCATCGGTTTCGAGGAACACCAGTTGCACATCGGTGCCAGCATCGGCATCGCCCAGACCCGGGCACAGGGCTACGACGCCGGCGAACTGATCCGTTGCGCCGACATTGCCCTGTACCAGGCCAAGGCCGACGGCAAGAACACCTGGCGTTACTTCTCGCCGGAAATGAACCAGCAGATCCAGTACCGCCGCCAGCTGGAAAACGACCTGCGCCGGGCGATCAAGCAGCACGAGTTCGTGCTGCACTACCAGCCACGCTACCGCCTGGACGATCTGCGCATCGTTTCGGTGGAGGCCCTCTTGCGCTGGGAGCATCCCCAGGAAGGGCTGATCGGGCCAGACACTTTCATTCCCTTGGCCGAACAGAGCGACCTGATCGTCCCGCTGGGCCGCTGGGTGCTCGAAGAAGCCTGCCGCAATGCCCGTGACTGGCCCGAAGAGCTGCTGGTCTCGGTCAACCTGTCGCCCGCGCAGTTCTCCCGCAGCGATGTGGTCGCCGATGTGCGCCAGGTGTTGCTGGACACCGGCTTCCCGGCCCAGCGCCTGGAGCTGGAAATCACCGAGAACGTGATGCTCAACGACATCGAAGGTGCCCTGGGCACCATGCTCGCGCTCAAGGAACTGGGCGTGCGCCTGAACATGGACGACTTCGGCACCGGCTACTCGTCACTGGGCTACCTGCGCACCTACCCCTTCGACAGCATCAAGATCGACAAGCGCTTCATCGCCGGGCTGAGCAGCCAGAGCGGCAACGACCGGGCCGTGGTCCAGGCGATCATCAACCTGGGCAAGGCCATGGGGCTGACGGTGACCGCCGAGGGCGTGGAGACCGAGCAGCAATTGAAGGCGCTGGACAAGGAGCAGTGCCACGAGGTGCAGGGCTACTACCTGAGCAAGCCCGTGGACCGGGCAGAGTTCGAGGCGCTGCTGGCGAACCGCGAAGTTCGCCAGGATGCGTCCTGAATGCACTGCCCTGGCGTCAACGCAGATTGCGCTCGGCGACGATCTCGGGCAGGTCGGTACGGTTGAGGTAGATGCGCAATGGCTCGCCGATGTTCAACCGATCGTCCACATGCTGCTCCAGCAGCAACGCCAGGCGCTCCCGGCACAGCGCCATGCGCGCATCGGCCTCGGGCCGCCAGACGAACTCGCTGCAGGGGGTGATGCTGTCGTCGGCCACGTCCATGCCGAACGCGTCCTCTGAAAACCGCACGATATGGGTGCCGCGTTTGCCGTGAAAACCGACGAAGCCCTTGAGCTGATCGGCGGCGATGCAGATGTCCTGGGATGTGATGGCCATGGCGTAACCTCGCAAAGAATTCGGAAGTGACGCACGCAGAGGGGGCGGTCGCCTCTGGCGGGCAACGCGCAAGTGCCAGCCTAACCCAAGTGCCAGACCGTTCGCCAAGGTTTTTCACCCCTCGTGCCAAGGCCCGCTAGACTGGATTTTCGAGCCCCTTCGTTGTTATCGGATCCGCCCCTCATGACCCAGGCCGTCACCGCCGACATCGCCATCATTGGTCGCATCAACGCCGTGCCGGCCATCCTCCAGGTCATCTGCGAGACCACCGGCCTGCGCTTTGCCGCCGTGGCCCGGGTGACCGAGAGCAGCTGGACGGCCTGCGCGGTGCTCGACACCCTGGGATTCGGCCTCGAGGTAGGCGGCGAACTCGAGGTCGCCACCACGCTGTGCCACGAAATCCGCAGCACACGCCAGACCATCGTGATCGACAAGGCCAGCGAGGACGAGCAGTACTGCCGTCATCGCGCTCCGCGCCAGTACCGCTTCGAAAGCTACATTTCGGTTCCGGTGCTACGTACCGACGGCAGCTTCTTCGGTACCATCTGTGCCCTGGACGCCGAGCCAACGCCACTCAAGGGCACGGCAATCCAGCCAATGATGGAATCGTTCGCCCGCCTGCTGGCCATCCAGATCGAAAGCGAGGAAAGCGCCCAGCGCACCGAGCGCGCCCTGCACAAAGAGCGGGCCATGGCCGAGGTGCGCGAGCAGTTCATCGCCGTGCTCGGCCACGACCTGCGCAACCCGCTGTTCGCCATCACCGCCGGTGCCGAACTGCTCAGCCAGCGCCTGACCGACGACAAGCAACGGGCCATTGCCCTGCATATCCTCACCTGCGGCCAGCGGGCCACCGAGCTGGTGCGCGACATGCTGGACTTCGCCCGTGGTCGCCTTGGTGCCGGGATCCCGCTGAACCTGCAGCCCTGCCACGACCTGCCGGACGCTCTCGGCCATGTGGCCTCCGAGCTGCAGCGTGTCCACCCGCAGCGGCGCATCATCCTCGACATCGGCCAGGTCGGCGGCCTGCTGTGTGACCGCGAGCGGATCACGCAACTGTTGTCCAACCTGATCGCCAATGCCCTCCTCCATGGCGACCCACAAGGCCCGGTAACCGTGCGCGCCAGCCTCAGCGACAGTACCTTCGACCTGAGCGTGCACAACCAGGGCACGCCGATCGCCCCGCAAACCCTGCCCCTGCTGTTCGAGCCTTTCAGCCGGCCGATCTCCGGCGCGCCCCAGCCCGGCCTGGGCCTGGGGCTGTACATTACCAAGCAGATCGCCCTGGCCCACGGCGGCCGCATGGAGGTGACCTCCAGCGCCGAGGCCGGCACGCTGTTCAGTTTTCGCCTGCCGAAGGGTCGACCTGAGACTCCAGCAGCACCGCCAGCCAGTTCATGAACGCCTGCACCCGGCGCGGCACATGGCGCTGCCGCGCATACAACAGCGACACCGGCATGGCCCGCGCCTGCCAGGGCTCGAGCAGTGACACCAGTTCACCCGCGCGCAGGTGTTCATCGACACCTACCGCCGGCACCTGGATCAGGCCGAGCCCAGCCAGGCAGGCGGCGGAATAGGCTTCGGCGTTGTTCACCGTGACCACGCCAGCCATGGCCTGGAAGCGCAACTCGCCGCCCTGCTCGTATTCGAACCCGGCACTGCGCGCGCCGAGGTTGCGCACGTAGTGGACCAGCCGGTGACTATCCAGGTCCTCCAGGCTGCGGGGTACGCCATGCCGCTCCAGATAGGCGGGGCTGGCGCAGTTGCGCATGCTCAGGCGCCCGACCGGACGCGCCACCACGTCCAGGTCGCTGAGCGCGCCGATGCGCATCACGCAGTCGAAACCTTCGCGCAACAGGTCGACCTGGCGGTCGGTGCAACTGATCTCCACGTCCAGGCGCGGGAAGCGTTCGAGAAACTGCGGCAGCGCCGGCACGATGACCCGTCGCGCCATCATGGTCGGCAGGTCGATGCGCAGGCGCCCGGCCAGTTCGGCGTCGTCGGCGCTGAACAGGCTCTCGATCTCGTCCATGCCTGACAACAGGTCCTTGCTGCGCTCGTACAGCAAGGCGCCGTCCTGGGTCGTGCGCACCCGGCGCGTGGTGCGGTTGAGCAGGCGCGTGCCGAGCAGGTTTTCCAGCGCCCGCACCTGCTCGGAGACAGTCGAGCGCGGCAGCCCCAGGCTTTCGCCGGCCAGGGTGAAACTGCTCAGTTCGCTGACCCTGACAAAGGTACGCAGCAGATCCAGCTTGTTCATACCCATCCTCATTGTCCGATTGATGCGAACAGTATTTCCGGAATCCGTGGATTTAACAGCCTATCCCCGATCAATAACCTGTCCGCAACAGCCACCCACAACGAGGTATCCGACATGACTCGCAAGATCGCACTGATCACCGGCGCCAGCCGCGGCCTGGGCAAGAACACCGCCGAACACCTGGCCGCCCGTGGCATCGACATCATCGGCACCTACCACAGCAAGGCCGACGAAGCCCGCGCCGTGGCGGCCACGCTGGAGCAGGCCGGCGTGCGCGCCGCCATGCTGCAACTGGACGTCAGCGACAGCGCCAGCTTCGCAAGTTTCGTCGAACGCCTGGGCGACACCCTCGAACAGCAGTTCGGCCGCCGTCAGCTGGACTTCCTGGTAAACAACGCCGGCATCGGCCTGAACGTGCCATTCAGCGAGACCAGCGAGGCGCAGTTCGACCAGTTGCTGAACATCCAGCTCAAAGGCCCGTTCTTCCTTACCCAGCGCCTGCTGCCGCTGCTGGCCGACGGCGGGCGGATCGTCAACATCTCCACCGGCCTGACCCGCTTCGCCCTGCCCGGCTATGCCGCCTATGCGGCCATGAAGGGCGCCATGGAAGTGCTGACCCGCTACCAGGCCAAGGAGCTGGGCGCGCGCGGCATCCGGGTGAACATTCTCGCGCCGGGCGCCATCGAGACCGATTTCGGCGGGGGCGTGGTGCGTGACAACCAGCAGGTCAATGACTACATCGCTGGCAACACCGCCCTGGGCCGGGTCGGCCTGCCCGACGATATCGGCGCGGCCATTGCCCTGTTGCTGGAGGATGGCAATGGCTGGATCAACGGGCAGCGGCTGGAGGTGTCGGGGGGCATGTTCCTCTGAGGCACACGCTGCGCAATGCGCTCAAGCTCGGTTCAAGGCCTGGTGCAGCGCAGCGACGGCAGGAAGTGACAAAGCCTCATGGGTGATGCACAAGCCGACCCGGCGCCGCAGTGCCAGGCCGCTGCCGGGCCGCCAGTACACCCCGGGACAGCGCTCGGCCAGGGACTGCGGCAACCATGCCGCGCCCAGCCCGGCGGCGACCATGGCCAGCGCCAGTTGCAACGAACCGGCCTGGCCAACCTGCTCGCCTTCGCCGTACAACCCCATCAGGCGCTGGTGCGAAGGATGCTGCGGACAGGTGATCCAGCGCCCGTCCGGCTGGCTGCCGGTCGCCATTACCAGCACGAAGGCCTCCTCCCACAACGGCAAGAACAGTTCGTCCTCGCAACGCTGGGCCTCATCGGCCAACCGCGCATCCCCGTCGCAGCCTTCGAGCAAGGTCAATTGCAGGCCCGCCACCGCCTGGCTGGCCAGGCGCACGCAAGCCTCGACCTGGGCCGGCGCGATGTCCGTCTCGATGCCCAGAGCCAAAGGCACCCGCTCCTGTCCCTGGCGAAAACGCAGGCGCAGCGCGTCGGCCTCGGCCACCATGCGGCAGGCCTGGGGATACAGCTCACGCGCCTGCTCGCTGACCTCGACCCCACGGGCCTGACGCAGGAACAGCTCGGCGCCGAGGTCATCCTCCAGCTGGCGGATGGTCACCGACAAGGTCGGTTGCGCCACGCACAGACGCTGGGCGGCTACAGTGATGTTGCGCGCTTCGAAGACCGCGATAAATGCCTTGAGATGACGGATATCCATAGATAGAACCGATGCCAGCCAGAGAAATAAGCCGTTTTTCATGGCCGAAAGGGCTATCTAGAATCCTGGCCATCGAAAGCGATTATGCCTTGGAGGCAACCATGAACAAACCCCTGATCATTATCACCGGCGCCAGCTCCGGCATCGGCGCCGCCACCGCCCAACACTTTTCCGCCGCGGGCCATCCGCTGCTGCTGATCGCCCGCCGCCTGGATCGCCTGGAGGCGCTGGCGTTGCCCGATTGCCTGTGCCGCGCCGTGGATATCCGCGACCGCGCGGCGCTGGTCGCCGCCGTGGCCGAGGCCGAAGCCGTGTACGGGCCGGCCGATGCCCTGGTGAACAATGCCGGGGTGATGCTGCTGGGGCAGATGCACGAACAGGACCCGGAACAATGGGAGCGCATGTTCGACATCAACGTCAAAGGCCTGCTCAACGGCGTGCACGCGCTGGTCGGCGGGATGGTCGAGCGGCGCCATGGCACCCTGATCAATGTCAGCTCGGTGGCCGGACGCAAGACCTTCCCCAACCATGTGGCCTACGTAGGCAGCAAGTTCGCCGTGCACGGGTTGTCGGAAAACCTGCGCGAGGAGCTGGCGCCGCACAATGTGCGGGTGGTGACCATCGCGCCGGGCGCAGTGGAGACCGAGCTGCTCGGGCATACCACCGACGAGGGCATCAAGCGCGACTACGAGGCCTGGAAGGCCAATGACATGGGCGGCGTGGTGCTGTCGGCGGAAGATGTCGCCGGGGCGATCGTCTGGGCCTACCAGCAGCCGCAGCAGGTGTGCATTCGCGAGATCGTGCTGGCGGCGACTGCCCAGCAGCCTTGAGGCTGAGTACCGGGGGCGCGATGCGCCCCTTTCGCCGCGGTTCGTCGCCACGACGAGCCGGCTCCCACACCGACCGCGCCGGCCTCAGGCCATATGCAATCCCAGTGGAAGCGGGCCTGCTCCCTCAAGGCGCTTCATGCACCTGCACGCTAGCCGTCATGCCAGCGCTCAGGGTCACGCCCTCGGGCACCTGGTCCAGGCGGATGCGCACGGGAATGCGCTGCGCCAGCCGCACCCAGTTGAACGTAGGCTCCACCTCGGGCAGCAACTGCCCATCCGGCGTCGAGTTGCGGTCGGTGATCCCCCGGCTGATGCTTTCCACCTGCCCTTGCATCGCGTCGCCGGCGCCCATGAGCCAGACCTTGACCGGGTCGCCGACGCGAATCCGCGGCAGCTTGGTTTCTTCGAAATACGCCTGGATATAGAACGTGGCATCGTCCACCAGCGCCATCACCGATTGCCCGGTGTTGACGAAATTGCCCTCGGCCAGGCGCAGATTGGTGATATGCCCGCCGCGCGGGGCGCGTACCTCGCTGCGGGCCAGGTTGATCTTCGCCACTTGCAACTGGGCCTCGGCCTCGTGCAGTTCGCCGCGGGCGACAGCGGCGTTGATCTGGGCGTTCTCGCGCAACTCGGCACTGATCGCCTCCGGCCCCAGGGCAGTGCGCCGGGCGGCCTCGCGCTCGCGCAGGCGCAACTGCTGGGTACGCGTCTCGACCACGGCGGTGGCCTGGTCGAAGGCGGCCTGGAAGCGTTCGCGGTCGATGCTCATCAGCAGGTCGCCGGCCTTCACCTGCTGGTTGTCATGCACCTTCAACGCGCTGACCCAGCCAGACACGTCGGGGGCGATCACCACCACGTCGGCACGCACCCGGGCATCCCGGGTCCAGGGCGTGAGCATGTAGTACTGCCACAGTTGATAGCCGGCAAAAACAGCGAGGATCACCACACACAGGGTGACCAAGGTACGTACGACTGTACGCATGGACTTACTCCTTACAAAGGGCCTGACAGGCGCACCACCCCATACAGCACACAGACGAACAGCGCCGCGTCGAACAACGCCTCGTGCCAGATCCAGCGCCCCAGGGGGGTGGCCTGCACGACGAAGCGCAACAGCCCGGTGAGCACCAGCGCCAGCAACACATAGATCAGAAACGGGCTGAGCAGCACGCCGCCCAGTGCCCACTCACGCAACCCCATGGGCTTCCTCCTGCCAGCGGCACCACTTGCCCCAGCTCTTGCGCAATTGCAGCACCGCGCCGATGGCCAGGCGCAGCGGGTCACTGGGCGGCTGGCGGCGCAGGGCCTCGATGAACTCTTCACTGGCGGCGTCCAGGCGCTGGCCACGCCCCGGCGCCGGGCCGCTGGCGAGTACCGCCTGCAACTGCTGCAGGTACTGGCGCTCGGCATTGCCCAGCGGTGCCTTGGCCACGGCCAGGCACATGCGCAGGTGCACCAGTTCGTCACCGATATCCAGGCCGTGCAGGCCATCGTCCCAGCGCTTGCGCTCGGCTTCGGGCAGCTCGCTGGCATGCCGCGCCAGCTGCATCAGGCGGTCGGCCATGCGCCCACCGAACCAGCTGTCGGCGCCGCGCAGGTCGCGCCGGGTCAGGCGCACCAGGTCGCCTTGCGTGGCCGCGCGCAGGCGCCGGCCAAGCCATGCCGGGTGACGCAGCACCAGCAAGCGGAACGCCATTACCGCGGTGCCCACGCCCAGCAGCATGGCCTGGGCGCTGTTGAGCATGGTCGCCACATCGAAATGCATGGCATTGAGCGGCGCCACCAAAACGATGAAGTGCAGGCAATAGGAAGTGGCGGTCGCCCCGGTACGCGGGTGGGCCATGCCCAGGGCGCCGAAGAACAGCGGCACGCCCATGCCCAGGCAGAGCATGGCGAAGCTGCTCCATTGCGGCAGCAGGATCTGCCCCACCAGGAACGCCACCGGGATGGCCAGGAGGATACCGCGCAGGAAACTCAGGCCGATCTGCGCGCCATTCTCGCGGCTGGCGAACAGGCTGCAGACCACACAGGTGAGCACCAGGCCGCCTGGCGCCGATGGCCAGGCCGTGGCCAGCCAGAAACTGCTCATGGCCAGGAAGGCCAGGGCGCTGCGCGAACCGAACAGCAGGGCAAGGGACAGGTCGCGATGGGTTGCCAGGCTCTGTGTCGCCTGCCTTGGCGCCCGCCCCTGCTCGACGTCATCGAGGGCCTGGGCGCAAGCCATCGTGTAGTCCAACAGCAAGCTCAGGCGCGCCAGGCAGTAATGCTCGGCGGGGCTGATCCGCTCGTCGTGGGCGGCGTCCCAGACACGCTGGCGCAACAGCAGCAAGCTGGGCTGGTCGGGGCTGGCCAGGTGAGCGCGCACCTCGTCCAGCCATGGCGCCAGATGCCTGGCTTCGCCCTCTTCAAGCTGGCGCCACTGTCTGCGCACCGAGCGTGAGATACGCAAAAGCACCATCAGTGACTG
Source organism: Pseudomonas sp. CCOS 191 (assembly GCF_001007005.1). Classification (NCBI taxonomy): domain Bacteria; kingdom Pseudomonadati; phylum Pseudomonadota; class Gammaproteobacteria; order Pseudomonadales; family Pseudomonadaceae; genus Pseudomonas; species Pseudomonas sp. CCOS 191. Next base: position 1,389,718 of record NZ_LN847264.1, on the reverse strand, counting down.
GCTCAGGCCGCTGATTGCCCGGGCGCGTTGGCGGCCGCGGCTGCCTTCGAACCAGGCATGTTCGCGCTGGGCATCGATGGCGACGATGCGCCCGAGGCTGTCGAGCAGGCCGCTGCGTGCCTCGTCTTCGCCCCCAAGCATGGCGCTGGCCGCCTGCAGGCCGTTGTGCCAGGCCTGGCGAGCCTGGCCAGCCAGTTGCTGCTCCACGCGCATGGGCCAGAGCAGCGCGCTGGTGAGGGTGGCACAGACGATGCCCAGGCAGATCTCGGTGCAGCGCGCCACCGCCTGGTCGAATACCTGCAGCGGGTGGTCAATCGCCGGCAGGGCGATGATCGCCACGGTGTAGCCGGCCAGCACGAACGCGTAGGCCCAGGCGCTACGCAGTTGGGTCGAGGCAGCGGTACACAGGGCCAGCCACAAGGCCAGGGTCAGCAGGAACAGCCACGGGGTCTGGGCGAACAGGCCGATGAACACCACCGACATGCAGGTGCCGACCAGGGTGCCGGCCAACCGCGCCAGGCCCTTCTGCACCACCATCCCCGAGAGCGGCTGGGCGACGATGAAGGCGGTCATCAGCGCCCACGCCGGTTGCTCCAGGCCCCAGCGCATCGCCAGCCACAACGCCAGGCCGCCACCGAGCAAGGTCTTGATGGCGAACTTGAGGGCGAGGCTGCTGGGGGCAAACAGGGCCTGGAAGGTGATCGGCACGAAACGGACCTTGGGCGCGCAGGGGGTAATAGGAAGAAAGATAGACAACGGAAGGGAGGATAAAGCGCAAACGATTAATTAGCTAGCTAATCATCTAGATGATCAGATTTTCGCAGGCAAAAAAAATGGGCGACCGAAGTCGCCCTAAATGCCTTGCGTGCTCGTGTATCGGGAAGGATCAGCGCTGGTTGCGCTTTTTCGAGTCCTTCCAGATGAAAATGCCCAGACCGGCGAAGAAGGCCAACATCAACCCGACTGTTACCACCCCGGCGATAACCACGTTGTCGAAGAACATGTCGGCTCCTCCCTTGATGTGCCGTCATCCGATGGGTGCAAGGTAACCAATGCGAGGAGGAGGAAAATTGACCGGAGTCAATGGCGCCCGGAGCCGGGCGCGGAAGGCGGGTGCAGGGTTGACCTGCATCAAGTTTCAGCGCTTCTTCGGTTTGCCCTTGGGCTTTTTCTTCTTGGCCTGGGTCAGCGGCATGGCCTGCTCGAAGGCCTGGCGCATGTCGTCCAGGCGCTTGTCATTGAGGTCGTGAATGCGTTTGGCGCGTTCGGCGCCGAAATCGATCAGGTTGTCTTGGCTCATGGTGGGCTCGACGGACAGCAGAGGCCTCAATAATGAAGGCTTGCCAGGGCGCTGACTAGTCAGACTTCGATATCCACCAGCAACCCCTGGCGCGTGCGCTCGCCCATCGGCGCCACCGGCACGGTGTTGTCGGCATTGAGCTCCTCACCCGGGACGGCCTCGTACCGATCACCTTCAGCCTGCTTGCGCCTTTTTTGCTGGCGGCGTTGCTCGTCACGCAGCAGCAAGGCCTGCTCTTCGGGATCACGATGATTCTTCAGGTCGATAGTGCCATCGCTGGAGGTCGGCTGTGTGGGCACCACCGGCGCAATGGTCGGCGGTGGCTTGACCGGGTCGTGTTGCGAGGTCACGGGGGCGGCACTGAGCGGGATGATCGGCGGCAGCATGGGAGGTCTCCTGTAGCCTTGTTGTCGGCTGGTGGCGCGCCGCCTTGAATGACTGCGGTCGAAGGTGTGCGGCGTGTCACAACGCCGCATTGCGCTGGAGTATAGCGCGGGCCTACTCGGCGTCTTCGTCCGGATCGTCGGGTGAAGGGCTCGACTCGCTCCATGGCCGCTTGTAGACCCGCTGCCAGACCGCATCCATATGTTCGCGCACACCTGGCGGTGCGTTCTTCAACGAGGCGCTGTCTTCGCGCTCGCCGCCGAACGGGTCTTCACCGGGCGGGCTGATCAGCGACTGGCCGGTGATGGTGTAGATCGCCTGGCCTTCACGCATCTCGATAGCGATGTCGTGGGGGTCGATACCGCCACCGCAGAAGGCATGGCTGGCCACTGTCACTTCGGCGACACCGTCCTTGTTCAGGTCGCCGACATCACTGACATCGGTATAGAAGTCGACGTCGAGGTCGAGGCCGGCGCAGGTGGTCTCCTGCTCGATCTGCCAGCGCGGCTTGAAGACATCGGCACTGGCGGCGCGGCCATACAGGGTGGCCTTGAGCACCACCTTGTCGACTTCCTCCTCGGTATCGGGGTCGGTGGCCTGGCCATCGACCCGGCTCAGCACCAGCAGGCCCTCGCCCTCGCGGTCATGGAAATGCACGCTCTTGATCGGCGTCTGCACGCCGAGCACTTCCAGTTGCTCGACCGGGATCGGCGGCAGGATCTCGAAGCTTTTCTGTTCGCAGGCGGCCAGCAGCGCCAGGCTGCCCAGGCCCAAGGTGACGTTCAACCAGCGGTGCTTGGCAAACATGTTGGCGCATGGCCCTCGTGACGGGTGTTCGTCGATGAACACGCTAGACTCACTGAGATTCTTTGGTCTGGCGCAGCCGATCCGGTAACATGGCCAGCTTTTTCATCGCGGGAGTTTTGGCAGTATGGCGCAGCAGTATCAACCGGGGCAACGCTGGATCAGCGACAGCGAGGCCGAGCTCGGTCTTGGGACCATCCTGGCGCAGGATGGCCGCCTGTTGACCGTGCTCTACCCGGCCACGGGCGACACCCGCCAGTACTCGCTACGCAATGCGCCGCTGACCCGCGTGCGTTTCTCGCCAGGCGACCTGATCACCCATTTCGAAGGTTGGAAGCTGACCGTGCAGGAGGTCGAGGACATCGACGGCCTGATGGTCTACCACGGCATCGACCCGCAGAACCAGCCGCGCACGCTGCCCGAGACGCAGCTGTCCAACTTCATCCAGTTCCGCCTGGCCAGCGACCGCCTGTTCGCCGGGCAGATCGACCCGCTGTCGTGGTTCTCGCTGCGCTACAACACCCTGCAGCACACCAGCAAACAGATGCTCTCCACGCTGTGGGGCCTGGGTGGCGTGCGTGCCCAGCCTATTGCCCACCAGTTGCACATCGCCCGTGAAGTGGCCGACCGCATCGCCCCCCGCGTACTGCTGGCCGACGAAGTGGGCCTGGGCAAGACCATCGAGGCCGGCCTGGTCATCCACCGCCAGCTGCTGTCCGGTCGCGCCAGTCGCGTGCTGATCCTGGTACCGGAAAACCTCCAGCACCAGTGGCTGGTGGAAATGCGCCGGCGCTTCAACCTGCAGGTTGCGCTGTTCGACGCCGAGCGCTTCATCGAAAGCGATGCCAGCAACCCGTTCGAGGATGCCCAGCTGGCGCTGGTCGCGCTGGAGTGGCTGGTCGAGGACGAAAAGGCCCAGGACGCGCTGTTCGCCGCCGGCTGGGACCTGATGGTGGTCGACGAGGCCCACCACCTGGTCTGGCACGAAGAGCAGGCCAGCCCCGAATACTCGCTGGTCGAGCAGTTGGCCCAGGTGATTCCCGGCGTGCTGCTGCTCACCGCCACGCCTGAACAGCTCGGCCAGGACAGCCACTTCGCCCGCCTGCGCCTGCTCGACCCCAACCGCTTCCACGACCTGGCCGCCTTCCGCGCCGAAAGCGAGCACTATCGCCCGGTGGCCGAAGCCGTACAGGAGCTGCTCGACGAAGGCCGTCTGTCGCCGAAAGCCCACGCCACCATCCAGGGCTTCCTCGGCGCCGAAGGCGAAGCACTGCTGGCCGCGGTCAGCGATGGCGACAGCCAGGCCAGCGCGCGCCTGATCCGCGAACTGCTCGACCGTCACGGTACCGGCCGCGTGCTGTTCCGCAACACCCGTGCGGCGATCCAGGGCTTCCCCGAGCGCCAACTGCACCCCTACCCGCTGGCCAACCCCGAGGCCTATGCCGACCTGCCTTCGGGCGAGCGCGCCGAGCTGTACCCGGAAGTGGCCTTCCAGGCCCAGGGCGAAGCCGGCGACGACGAGCGCTGGTGGCGTTTCGACCCTCGGGTCGACTGGCTGATCGACACCCTGAAGATGCTCAAGCGCACCAAGGTCCTGGTGATCTGCGCCCACGCCGAGACCGCCATGGACCTGGAAGACGCCCTGCGCGTGCGCTCCGGCATCCCGGCCTCGGTGTTCCATGAAGGCATGAGCATCCTCGAGCGTGACCGCGCCGCCGCCTACTTCGCCGACGAAGAGTTCGGCGCCCAGGTGCTGGTGTGTTCCGAGATCGGCAGCGAAGGCCGCAACTTCCAGTTCGCCCATCACCTGGTGATGTTCGACCTGCCGGCCCACCCGGACCTGCTCGAGCAACGCATCGGCCGCCTTGACCGGATCGGCCAGAAGCACACGATCCAACTGCACATCCCGTACCTGCAGGACAGCCCGCAAGAGCGCCTGTTCCAGTGGTACCACGAAGGCCTCAACGCCTTCCTCAACACCTGCCCGACCGGCAACGCCCTGCAACACCAGTTCGGCCCGCGCCTGCTGCAACAGCTGGCCGGTGGCGACGACAAAGGCTGGACCCAGCTGGTCGGCGAGGCCCGTGCCGAACGCGAGCGCCTGGAGGCCGAGCTGCACACCGGTCGCGACCGCCTGCTGGAACTCAACTCCGGTGGCGCCGGCGAAGGCCAGGCGCTGGTCGAGGCAATCCTCGAGCAGGACGACCAGTTCGCCCTGCCGATCTACATGGAAACCCTGTTCGACGCCTTCGGTATCGACAGCGAGGACCACTCGGAAAACGCCCTGATCCTCAAGCCGAGCGAGAAGATGCTCGACGCCAGCTTCCCGCTGGGTGACGACGAAGGCGTGACCATCACCTACGACCGTGGCCAGGCGCTGTCGCGCGAGGACATGCAGTTCCTCACCTGGGAGCACCCGATGGTCCAGGGTGGCATGGACCTGGTGCTGTCCGGCTCGATGGGCAACACCGCCGTGGCGCTGATCAAGAACAAGGCGCTCAAGCCCGGCACCGTGCTGCTCGAGCTGCTCTATGTCAGCGAAGTGGTGGCACCGCGCAGCCTGCAGCTGGGGCGCTACCTGCCGCCGGCCGCGCTGCGCTGCCTGCTCGACACCAACGGCAACGACCTGGGCCCGCGGGTGGCCTTCGAAACCCTCAACGACCAGCTCGAAAGCGTGCCCAAGGCCAGCGCCAACAAGTTCATCCAGGCCCAGCGCGACGTGCTGGCCAAGCGCATCGCCGCGGGCGAGGCCAAGGTCCTGCCAACCCACGACGAGCGCGTGGCCCAGGCTCGGCATCGCCTCACCGCCGAAGCCGACGAGGAGCTGGCGCGCCTGACTGCGTTGAAGGCCGTCAACCCGAGCGTGCGCGACAGCGAGATTGACGCCCTGCGCAAGCAGCGTGAAGAGGGCCTGGCGGCGCTGGAAAAAGCGGCACTGCGCCTCGAGGCGATCCGGGTGCTCGTCGCCGGTTGATCGCCATGGCGGTCATCGCGGGGCAAGCCCGCTCCCACAATTCCGGCTCGGGATTGCAGGGAGCGGGCTTGCCCCGCGCTCGTTGCGGCCGACAAACAATCCATTTAGACCATCTGGCTATTGCCTACATATCCAAATGGTAGAAATCAAATTGCCATTAATCAGGAAGGCTTAGGTACCCGTTCCTATACTCCAGCAGGAACAGTCTCCATCCGTGCTTTTTGGGGACGAGTGAAGACTCGACGAAGAGGCCTGCAATGGAGTGGCTGGGACTGCAATTGTTCGCCGAGCTGCCGGCGACCGGACAGATCATCCTCGACTGCCGACACAACCCCTTCCTGGTGCTGCTTGCCTTCATCGTGGCGAGCGCCGCCTGTTTCGCCACCCTGGACATGAGCGAACGCCAGAGCCAGTGCGAAGACCGCTTCGCCCGCCGGCAATGGCGCGTGCTCGGTGCGTGCTGCCTGGCCGGGGGCATCTGGGCCATGCATTTCATCAGCATGCTGGCCTTCCAGGCGCCCCTGGAAATCCACTTCGACGCCCCGCTGACCGGCCTGTCGCTGCTGGTGGCTCTGCTGGCCGCCTGGCTGGCGATGAACAGCCTCAACCGCAGCCAGATGCGCCTGCGCCACTATCTGCAGACCGCGCTGTTCATCGGCCTGGGCATCAGTGTCATGCACTACACCGGCATGGCCGCCATGCAGACCAGCGCCCTGCAGTACTACCAGACCGGCCTGCTGCTCGCCTCTGTCGGCATCGCCGTGCTCACCAGCCTGGTGGCGCTGCTGATGGCGCGCTATTTCAACAAGGGCAGCGGCACCTTGCACCTGCTGCTCAAGTACGGTGCCAGCCTGTTGATGGCCGCAGGTATCGTCCTGACCCATTTCACCGGCATGGCGGCGATGACCCTGGTGATCCCCAGCGAGACCGCGCTGCGCCTGCCTTCGGCCGACAACAGCCTGCAACTGGCGCTGACCATTGCCGTCATCACCCTGCTGATCAGCGCTGGCAGCATCAGCGCGGCGTTGGCCGACAAGAAGCTGCAGAGCAAGGAGCACGACCTGCGCCGGGTCAACGTACTGCTCAGCCAGCTCGACCAGGCCCGCGCCTCGCTGCAGCAGGCCGCCCACTACGACGCCCTGACCAACCTGGTCAACCGCCGCGGCTTCAACCAGGTCTTCGCCGAGCGCCTGGCCGAGCAGGCCGCCCATGACGGCATGCTGGCGGTGATGTTCCTCGACATCGACCACTTCAAGCGGATCAACGACAGCCTCGGGCATGCCGCCGGCGACGAACTGCTCAAGGTGATCGCCGACCACATCAAGGCCGCTACCCGTGGCCAGGACCTGGTGGCCCGCTTCGGTGGCGACGAGTTCTGCATCGTCACCAGCCTCAACAGCCGTGACGAGGCGCGCCACCTGGCCCAGCGCATCATGCAGCGCATGAAGGAGCCGATCGACCTGGCGGGCCGGCGCATGGTGATGACCACCAGCATCGGCATCAGCATCTTCCCCGACGACGGCCAGAGCACCGAAGAACTGTTGAAGAACGCCGACCTGGCGCTGTACCAGTCCAAAGGCTGCGGGCGCAACAGCCTGAACTTCTTCAACAACGGCCTGAAGACCCGCGCCACCCTCGAGCTGCAACTGGAAGAAGAACTGCGCGTGGCGTTGTTCGAAGAGCGTGGCCTGTGCGTGCACTACCAGCCGATCTTCGACCTGCGCAGCGGCCAGGTGGCCAAGCTCGAGGCGCTGGTGCGCTGGCAACACCCACAGCATGGCCTGCTCAGCCCCGACCGTTTCATCTGTATTGCCGAAGCCAACGGCCTGATCGCCGAACTGGACCTGTGGGTACTGCGCCGGGCCTGTGAGGACCTGGCCCAGCTCAATCGTCATGGCTATGGCGATCTCAAGGTCACGGTGAACTGCTCGGCCCTCACCCTGGGCCGCGAGGAGCTGGCCACCGAGGTGGAAATGGCCTTGTTCCAGGCCGGCCTGGCGCCGCGCCAGCTGGAGCTGGAGGTCACCGAAAATGCCCTGATGGGCGACATCCACCACACCATCACCCTGCTCAAGCGCATCCGTGCCCAAGGCGTGGCGCTGTCGATCGATGATTTCGGCACTGGCTATTCATCGTTGGCCTACCTCAAGCGCCTGCCGCTGGACGTGCTGAAGATCGACCGCTCGTTCATCCAGGACGTGCCCGGCAGCCAGAAAGACCGCGAGATCGTCCAGGCGATCATCATCATGGCCCATACCCTGCACCTGAAAGTGGTCACCGAAGGCGTCGAGACTGTCGAGCAGCACGAATTCCTCGCCAGCCACGGCTGCGACTATCTGCAGGGCTATCTGCTCAGCCGGCCAGTGCCGCTGGCCGAGTTGCGGCCGATCCTCGAACGGCTCGACCGCCAGCCCGGCGAGCTCAGTCCTTGCTGCGATACAGCGTTACCAGGGTCGCCGGATCTTTTTGCAGATAACCCTGGCTACCGTGCAGGCGCATCAGTTGCGCGGCGAGGCCACTGAGCGGCGTCGCCGAACCCTGCTCGCGGGAGAATTTCACCGCGCTGTCGAGGTCCTTGAGCAAGGTGCGCACGTGCCACTTGACCGGCTCGAAGCGGCTTTCGGCCATTTGCGGGGCGAGGATCTGCAAGGGCTTCGAGTCGGCAAACCCGCCGGCCAGGGCCTCGGCGATCAGCCGCGCATCGACCCCTGACTGCTCGGCCAGCGCCACCACCTCGGCGATCACCAGGGCGTTGCAGGCCACGATCATCTGGTTGCACGCCTTGGTTACCTGGCCGGCCCCCACCGCGCCCATGTGCGTCACCCGCTGGCCCAGGGTCAACAGCACCGGCCGCGCCCGCTGCAGGTCGCTCGCCTCGCCGCCGACCATGATCGCCAGGGTGCCGGCCTCGGCCCCCGGCGTGCCGCCGGACACCGGCGCGTCGAGCCAGGCCATGCCGCACAGGGCCGCCAGCTCCGCCGCCATCTCGCGGGTGGCGGTCGGCTCGAGGCTGGAGAAGTCCACCAGCAGCTGACCGCTGCGCCCGCCACGGGCGATGCCCTGCTCACCGAACACCACTTCGCGCACCACCGCCGTGTCGGCCAGGCACAGCAGCACCATGTCCGCCGCCTGGCACAGCTCGGCAGGGCTGCCGGCCAGCTGGGCGCCGGCGGCAACCAGCTCGGCGCATTTGTCCGGGCTGCGGTTCCACACGGTCAGCGGATACCCCGCGGCCAGCAGCCGACGGCACATCGGCAGGCCCATCAGGCCGATCCCGGCAAACCCCAACGAAGGCAATGCAGTACTCATGAGCAACTCCAGATTAAAGAAGCGTGACAAACGGACGATGCAATGCGGGTACGAAGGGAAAAACCTTAGTCCGCCTAAGGAAACCCCCTATCGCACAAGAAAAAGACGCACTGATAAAGTCGCGAAATTTCTCCGTGATGGCTAGATGACATGCATCACCGGGAAGCCAACCACACCAGGCAAATGGCGCACTATGACCTCTACGAACACTTCTGCCAATGCGGCTCCCGAGCCGTCCCTCAGCACCACTTCGCTGACCGCCGGCAGTGCTCGAGACTTCCCCGCGACCCGCAGCATGCCGGCGCAACAGTACCTGTACTTCACCGAGCAGGACATCCAGCGCATCCTCGACAACCTCGACGGCCTGCGCGACCTGGTCTTCCCGCCCAACCTGCATGTCGAGGACGAGGACCAGCTGCGCCTGGAGCAGCAGTTCCCGTCGGTGTGCCTGATCGGCCTGGGTCGTTGCGGCTCGAACATCGCCCTGGATGTGGCAGAACTGGTGTACAACGCCCGCACATTCTTCCTCAACGAGTACAACAACGAGGACCGCTTCAAGGGCGAGGCCGGCTACAGCCCGGCGCGCTGGATCCGCCAGAACCTGCGCCTGGTACAGAACAAGGCGGCCAAGCCGGTGTTCCTGGTCGAGCCGCTGGTGATGCTTGGCGACCTGGACAAGGACATTGCCGGGCGCATCCGCTTCTCGCGCAAGGGCGAGCGCGGCGGCTTCCTGCGCGACTACAGCAAGATGAAGATCATGGACCTGTCCGAGGTGCATGCCGGCGGCGCCGGCAACGCGCCGATCCTCGGCCAGTACCTGGCCAAGATCATTCTCAACAAGGACACCCAGCGCTTCTCCAGCGCCGACTGGAAGCTGATCCACTCGTACCTGATCGATTCCTGCGGCATCAAGGCCAACCAGTCGCGCCTGTACTTCTACATCTTCAGCGCCGGCGGCGGCACCGGCTCGGGCATGGCCTCGGAATTCGGCCTGGCCCAGCAGTACTCGTACATGAACAAGACCTTCGATACCAAGCCGGCCGACGAGAATGACGGCAAGAGCGGGCATTCGTTCGTGTTCGAGCCGATCTTCACCAGCGGTATCTGCGTGCTGCCCAATGCCTCCGATCACCGCAGCGAAATGTCCGAGGCGCTGCACATCAACGCCGGGCGCCTGCTGTGCAAATACCTGTCGGAGGAATGGGACTTCTCGTACAACTTCGACAATGAAGACAGCAGCGAAGCCAGCGTCATGGGCCGCATCCGCCCGTGGAACGCGATGATGCTGATCTCCAACGACATCATGCGCTACGCCGAGGAGAGCGACGACGGCACGATCCAGAACATCGACGTCAACGCCATGGAGAAGCACGCCAACCAGTACATCTCCCAGCAGATCTTCAACATCCTCACGGCGCAGGCGGTGACCACCGACTACGACCAGAACTACTTCCGCCGCGCCGGCATCGACATCGGCGAGACCATCCGCCTGGACGCCAACGACCTGTTCATGAGCCTGGCCGGCCCCGTGGCCATCGCCTACGCCGAGTCGGTGGTGCCGGAAGTACCGCCGGCAGGGTCGGACAAGTTCAAGGTGTTCGAGCGTGAGCAGCCGCGCCTGGACATCGACGACCTGTTCTTCCGCTCCATCGACCTGCCGCACTTCAACAAGCAGACCCAGGCCATCGAAGGCATCAGCCTGCTGCCGATCGAGTCGCGCCGCTACCGCGCCGCGCTGGAGCAATACCAGGCCTCAGGCTACGACGCCGCGGCACTGCACGACCTGCATTTCTTCAAGAACTGTTCGTCGGTGGTGTCGATCGTGTCTCTGCCCAAGGACTACAAGCTGTCGTACATGGACCTGAACCGGCTCAAGACCCACCTCAACAGCCTGTTCCCCAACACCACGCTCAAGCGCTATGCGCTGGTGATCGGCGCCTCGGCCAACCTGTCGCTGACCACCCTGATCGCCAAGAGCCCGTGCCTGTCGGACGACTTCCTCACGCTGATCGTGGCGTTCATCAAGCGTTGCTTCGCGCGCAACCCGTACCGCTTCGACGACACCATGGACAATGCGATCCTCGAGTTCATCACCAGCGAGCACTTCGATGAAGACAGCATCGACGACCTGCTCAACGAATTCGAGAACCCGGCGAAGATCCTCGACACCAACTGGTACGCGATCAAGCCGATGTACGAGAAGAAGTACCGCGAACTGATCAACGACAAGAGCCGCTTCGTCTCGATCAACGACATCCGCCTGTCGCGCGAGTGCGTGAAGAAGGCGGTGAAGTACCTGCGCGAGATCTTCCGCCACCGCATCGGCAAGACCCGGGTGATTTCGCTGAACAGCCATACCGGGCGCGTGGACTACTGATCCAGTTGGGGCCGCAAAGCGGCCCCATTTACGCATCCCGTAAACTGTTACCGCCCCGCCGAATCACCCCGCCACTGTTACCAACTTCCACCTTACGTGAGCGTCAATGCGCACCATTGCGGAGCGTTTGCGCGTTTTCACGCACTAAAAAAGCCCGCGCTTATTCCGCTTTCTTCGCCTGGATCACGATGAACGGCGAAACCACCACCGCCCAGATCTCTGGATCGCGGGTTTGCAGGTCGAGTGCCTGCTCGGCGGAGACCGGCCCGACAGTGCCATCATTGCGCCACTTGGCGAAGATCTCGCCGCGATTCTCGGCCATCGCCTCGGCAACGGCGATCAGGTCGAGGCTGGGGTCGACCCAAATCAGGTCACCCTTGGCCCAGAAACGCTCCAGGGCTTTCCACTCGATGACGGCGGTCTCGCCGAGCAGTTTGGCATAGAGGGTGCTTACTTGATCAGTCATGGGTTTACCTGCGCAAAGATCGGCCAACAAAAAGGCCGGCATTTTTGCAGAAAAACCCGGTTTCAAATACGTAATTTGGTCGATCAGGCCCGAACTTGTGGGGGCGGGTCGGGAATACAGGCAAAGTGATGGCGCTTTTCTGTATCTTTATGTCGATCAAGCGACACCCCTTGAGACAGACGCTTTTCGCCCGCTTTTCAAGCGCTCGGACAGCGCTCTACACTGTACCGGTACAGTTCCGGGACATGTTCCGGGGGAAGGTGGGCTTACGGCATTGGCGTAGCCAGGCCGCGAATCCCGCCCGGTCTGTAGCCCTGGCCTCAGGACTATAAGAATTACAACAGAATGAGTGGAGCACTATGATCAAGATTTCCAAGCTGTTTGCCGCGATGGTTCTGGCCGGAGTCGCCAGCCATTCGTTTGCCGCCGACACCATCAAGATCGGCATCGCCGGTCCCAAGACCGGGCCGGTGACCCAGTACGGCGACATGCAGTTCGTTGGCGCCAAACAGGCCATCAAGGACATCAACGCCAAGGGCGGCGTCGATGGCAAGATGCTCGAAGCCAAGGAATACGACGACGCGTGCGACCCTAAACAGGCCGTGGCCGTCGCCAACAAAGTGGTCAACGATGGCGTCAAGTACGTGATCGGCCACCTGTGCTCCAGCTCCACCCAGCCTGCGTCCGACATCTACGAAGACGAAGGCGTGATCATGATCACCCCAGCCGCCACCTCCCCGGAAATCACCGCCCGCGGCTACAAGCTGATCTTCCGCACCATCGGCCTGGACAGCGCCCAGGGCCCGGCCGCCGGCAACTACATCGCCGACCACGTCAAGCCGAAGGTCGTTGCGGTGCTGCACGACAAGCAGCAGTACGGCGAAGGCATCGCCACCGCGGTCAAGACCACCCTGGAAGGCAAAGGCACCAAGGTCGCCGTCTTCGAAGGCCTGAACGCCGGTGACAAGGACTTCTCCTCGATCATCCAGAAGCTCAAGCAGAACAACGTCGACTTCGTCTACTACGGCGGCTACCACCCGGAGCTGGGCCTGATCCTGCGCCAGGCACAAGAGAAAGGCCTGAAAGCCAAGTTCATGGGCCCGGAAGGCGTGGGTAACGACTCCATCTCGCAGATCGCCCAAGGCGCCTCCGAAGGCCTGCTGGTGACCCTGCCCAAGTCGTTCGACGCAGCACCTGAGAACAAGGCCATCGTCGACGCCATCAAGGCCGACGGCAAGGACCCGAGCGGTCCGTTCGTGTTCCCGGCCTACTCGGCTGTCGAACTGATCGCCCAGGGCATCAAGGCTGCCGGCTCCGAAGACACCGACAAGGTGGCCGCCGCCATTCACAAAGGCACCTTCAAGACCCCGACCGGCGACCTGTCGTATGACGACAAGGGCGACCTGAAAGACTTCAAGTTCGTGGTCTACGAATGGCACTTCGGTAAGCCGAAGACCGAAGTCTCCCCTCAGTAACTGCGTGACTAATAGCTGACCGAGAAGCCCACTGTGCGAGCAGTGGGCTTTGTTTTACGAGGTTCATGAACCTGATTCCCGTGATCCGGGAGCCGGTTCACCTGAAAATCTTAAAACCGTCACCCGCGGTTTCCTGGCCGTGCCCGCAAAAAGATCACGTGGCGAAGACCACGAGAACAAGGGGCCGGGGTCATCCCCCGCCAGAGAAATGCAAATCAGGTTTTTAGGAGCGCTGTAATGCCTGAGATCTACCATTTCCTACAACAACTGGTTAACGGATTGACCATCGGCAGTACCTACGCGCTGATCGCCATCGGTTACACGATGGTGTACGGCATCATCGGCATGATCAACTTCGCCCACGGCGAGGTGTACATGATCGGTTCCTACGTGGCCTTCATCGCCCTCGCCGGGCTGGCCATGATGGGCATCCACTCGTTGCCGATCCTGATGACCGTGGCCTTCGTCGCCACGATCTGCGTCACCAGTGCCTACGGCTACAGCATCGAACGGGTCGCCTACCGGCCGCTGCGCAACAGCAACCGGCTGATCCCGCTGATCTCCGCCATCGGCATGTCGATCTTCCTGCAGAACACCGTCCTGCTGTCACAGGACTCGAAAGACAAGTCCATCCCCAACCTGATCCCCGGCAGCTTCTCGTTCGGCCCGGGGGGCGCTGAGGAGGTGCTGGTCTCGTACATGCAGATCCTGGTGTTCGTGGTGACCCTCGTCGCCATGACCTGCCTGACCCTGTTCATCTCCCGTTCCCGCCTGGGGCGCGCCTGCCGCGCCTGCGCCGAGGACATCAAGATGGCCAACCTGCTGGGCATCAACACCAACAACATCATCGCCCTGACCTTCGTCATCGGTGCCGCGCTGGCGGCGGTGGCGGCCGTGCTGCTGAGCATGCAGTACGGAGTGATCAACCCCAACGCCGGTTTCCTGGTGGGCCTGAAGGCCTTCACCGCGGCGGTACTGGGCGGCATCGGCAGCATCCCGGGCGCCATGCTCGGCGGGCTGGTGCTGGGCGTGGCCGAAGCGTTCGGCGCCGACATCTTCGGCGACCAGTACAAGGACGTGGTGGCATTCGGTCTTTTGGTTCTTGTCCTGCTGTTCCGGCCGACCGGCATCCTGGGCCGCCCGGAGGTTGAAAAAGTATGAACAGAAATCTCAAACAGGCGTTCTTCAGCGCCTTGCTGGTCTGGGCCGTGGCCTTCCCGGTGCTGGGCCTGAAACTCAGCATCGATGGCATCAGCCTGGTGGTGCATAGCCAGGGCTCGTTCACCATCGGCATCATCGCCGCGTGCTCGGTGCTGATGTTCCTGCGGGTCTTGTTCGACAAGCAGTGGAGCGCGGTGATGGGCCGCCGCTCGGACCGCAAGCTGGTACCGCCTTCGGTGAGCAACTTCCTGACCCTGCCGAAAACCCAGCGCTGGGTGATCATGGGCCTGATCGTCGCCGCCCTGATCTGGCCGTTCTTCGGCTCCCGCGGCGCAGTCGACATCGCCACGCTGATCCTGATCTACGTGTTGCTGGGCCTGGGCCTGAACATCGTGGTGGGCCTGGCGGGCCTGCTCGACCTGGGTTACGTAGGTTTCTACGCCGTCGGCGCCTACAGCTACGCAATGCTCTCGCACTACCTGGGCTGGAGCTTCTGGGTGTGCCTGCCGATCGCCGGCCTGATGGCCGCGACCTTCGGCTTCCTGCTCGGCTTCCCGGTGCTGCGCCTGCGCGGTGACTACCTGGCGATCGTGACCCTGGGCTTCGGCGAGATCATCCGCCTGTTCCTGCGTAACCTCACCGACTGGACCGGCGGCCCCAACGGCATCAGCAACATCCCCAAGCCGGAGTTCTTCGGCCTGACCTTCGAGCGCCGCGCCGCCGAGGGGATGCAGACCTTCCACGAGTTCTTCGGGCTGGAATACAACTCGATCAACAAGGTCATCTTCCTCTACCTGGTCGCCCTTCTGCTGGCCCTGCTGGCGCTGTTCGTGATCAACCGCCTGCTGCGCATGCCGATCGGCCGTGCCTGGGAAGCGCTGCGTGAAGACGAGATCGCCTGCCGCGCGCTGGGCCTGAACCCTACCGTGATCAAGCTCTCGGCGTTCACCCTGGGTGCCTGCTTCGCCGGTTTCGCCGGCAGCTTCTTCGCCGCCCGCCAGGGCCTGGTGACACCGGAGTCGTTCACCTTCATCGAGTCGGCGATCATCCTCGCCATCGTCGTGTTGGGGGGCATGGGTTCGCAGTTGGGCGTGATTCTCGCGGCCATCGTGATGATCCTGCTGCCGGAGATGATGCGTGAGTTCAGCGAATACCGGATGCTGATGTTCGGTGCGCTGATGGTGTTGATGATGATCTGGCGTCCGCAGGGCCTGCTGCCCATGCAACGTCCGCACATGGAGCTGCCTCGATGAGCCGCGAAATTCTGCAAGTCAGCGGCCTGAGCATGCGCTTTGGCGGCTTGTTGGCGGTCAACGGCGTGGCCCTGACCGTCAAGGAAAAACAGGTGGTGGCACTGATCGGCCCGAACGGCGCCGGCAAGACCACCGTGTTCAACTGCCTGACCGGCTTCTACAAGCCCAGCGGCGGCACCATCCTGCTCGACGGCCAGCCGATCCAGGGCCTGGCCGGCCATCAGATCGCCCGCAAGGGCGTGGTGCGAACCTTCCAGAACGTACGCCTGTTCAAGGAAATGACCGCGCTGGAAAACCTGCTGATCGCCCAGCACCGCCACCTCAACACCAACTTCTTCGCCGGCCTGTTCAAGACCCCGAGCTTCCGCCGCAGCGAGAGGGAGGCCATGGAGCGCGCCCAGTACTGGCTGGAGAAGGTCAACCTGACCGAGTTCGCCAACCGTACCGCCGGCACCCTGGCCTACGGCCAGCAACGGCGCCTGGAAATCGCCCGCTGCATGATGACCCAACCGCGGATCATCATGCTCGACGAACCGGCCGCCGGCCTGAACCCCAAGGAGACCGAGGACCTCAAGGCCCTCATCGCCTACCTGCGCGAATCGCACAACGTGACCGTGCTGCTGATCGAGCACGACATGAAGCTGGTGATGAGCATTTCCGACCACATCGTGGTGATCAACCAGGGCACGCCCCTGGCCGACGGCACGCCGGAAGAGATTCGCGGCAACCCTGATGTGATCAAGGCCTACCTGGGGGAGGCGTAAATGCTGAAGTTCGAGAACGTTTCCACCTTCTACGGCAAGATCCAGGCGCTGCACAGCGTCAACGTCGAGATCAACCAGGGCGAGATCGTCACCCTGATCGGCGCCAACGGCGCCGGCAAGTCGACCTTGCTGATGACCCTGTGCGGCTCGCCCCAGGCGAGCAGCGGCAGCATCAAGTACCTGGGCGAGGAACTGGTCGGCCAGCCGTCGTCGCACATCATGCGCAAGAGCATCGCGGTAGTGCCGGAAGGCCGCCGCGTGTTCGCCCGCCTGACCGTCGAGGAAAACCTGGCCATGGGCGGCTTCTTCACCAACAAGGGCGACTACCAGGAGCAGTTGGACAAGGTCCTGCAACTGTTCCCGCGCTTGAAGGAGCGTTACATCCAGCGTGGCGGCACCATGTCCGGTGGCGAGCAGCAGATGCTGGCCATCGGCCGGGCACTGATGAGCAAGCCCAAGCTGCTGTTGCTCGACGAACCATCGCTGGGCCTGGCGCCGATCATCATCCAGCAGATCTTCGACATCATCGAACAGCTGCGCCGCGATGGCGTGACCGTGTTCCTGGTGGAGCAGAACGCCAACCAGGCGCTGAAGATCGCCGACCGCGCCTATGTGCTGGAGAACGGCAAGGTGGTGATGCAGGGTACCGGTGAAGCGTTGCTGACCGACCCGAAGGTACGCGACGCGTACCTCGGGGGTTGAATGATCAAAGGGCCTTCGGGCCCTTTTTTCTTGCGCCGCGATGAGGCCGTGCCTCTTGTAGAGGCCCGGCAGGCTCGGTAACGTGACCGGCACTTTTTGCCCGAACACCGGAGCCCGCCTGATGCGCCTCACCCCTTCCCTGCTGCTCACCGCCCTGCTGCCGCTGTTCGCAGGCTGCCAGATGCTGGCCGAAAAACCGGTCGACCCAAACCTGGGCACTACCCGCCTGCAAGGCGAACTGAGCGCGGCCGGCGGCCATTTGCTGTTCAAACCCTGCAACGAAAGCCGCCGCTTCATCGTCAACGACGCTGCCGGCACCGGCATCCTGCAAGAGGCCGCCACCCTGGCCGACGACGCCGGTGACAAGCTGTTTGCCGATGTCCGCGCGCGCATGGCCGGCAGCAAGCAGGCAGGCAGCGACGGCCAGCTCGACGTGACCCGCCTGTACCGCCTCGACACCTCCGAATACCGTGGCTGCGAAGACCCCAACTTCAAGCAGTTGACCCTGCGCGCCGGCGGCCACGAGCCGGACTGGGACATCAAGGCCAGCGGCAAGGGCATGGTGCTCAACCGCATCGGCCAGGAGCCGTTGCCATTGCCTTACCTGGAAGAAGCGCTGCCCGGCGGCGGCCTGAGCCTGTCCAGCGAGGCCAACGGCCAGCGTGTCGAACTGTGGGTCGCGCCACAGCGCTGCGTCGACGGCGCCACCGGCGCCATCCGCCACCTCAAGGCCGAGCTGCGCATCGACGGCAAGACCCTGCAGGGCTGCGCCTACTACGGCGGCGCCCGCGACCTCTGATCACCGGGTGCTTTTATCCTGCCAGTCGGGGCGGCTAACAGCTTATACTTGGCGGTTTGTGTAAAGCCGCCGGCCGCCCATGGCCGGGATACTGGACCCTGCCATGCTACGAATCACCGAACTGAAGCTGCCCCTGGACCACTCCGACGACGAGCTGCGCGCCGCCATCGTCCAGCGCCTGGGCATCAGCGATGAGCAACTGCTCGGCTTCACCCTGTTCAAGCGCAGCTACGATGCGCGCAAGAAGAACAGCGAGCTGCTGTTCATCTACACCATCGACCTTGAAACCAGCAACGAAGACGAGCTGCTGCGCCGCTTCGAAGGCGACGCCAAGATCGGCGTGGCCCCGGACGTCAGCTACAAGTTCGTCGGCCAGGCCCCGGCCGAGCTGCCTGCGCGCCCGATCGTGGTCGGCTTCGGTCCCTGCGGCATCTTCGCCGGGCTGCTGCTGGCACAGATGGGTTTCAAGCCGATCGTGCTTGAGCGCGGTAAAGAGGTGCGCCAGCGTACCAAGGACACCTGGGGCCTGTGGCGCAAGAGCGTGCTCAACCCCGAATCCAACGTACAGTTCGGCGAAGGCGGCGCCGGCACCTTCTCCGACGGCAAGCTGTACAGCCAGATCAAGGACCCGAACCACCACGGGCGCAAGGTGCTGGAAGAGTTCGTCAAGGCCGGTGCGCCCGACGAGATCCTCTACATCAACAAGCCGCACATCGGTACCTTCCGCCTGACCAGCATGGTCGAGAAGATGCGCGAGGAAATCATCACCCTGGGCGGTGAGGTGCGCTTCGAGCAGAAGGTCACCGACCTGCTGGTGGACGGCGAGCAGCTCACCGGCGTGGTACTGCAGAGCGGTGAACAGCTGCACTCGCGCCATGTGGTGCTGGCCCTGGGGCACAGCGCCCGCGACACCTTCCGCATGCTCCACGCCAAGGGTGTGTTCATGGAGGCCAAGCCGTTCTCGGTCGGCTTCCGTATCGAGCACCCGCAGTCGCTGATCGACAAGGCGCGCCTGGGCAAGTACGCCGGCCACCCGAAACTCGGCGCCGCCGACTACAAGCTGGTGCACCACGCCAAGAACGGTCGTTCGGTCTACAGCTTCTGCATGTGCCCGGGCGGCACCGTGGTCGCCGCCACCAGCGAGCCTGGCCGCGTGGTCACCAATGGCATGAGCCAGTACTCGCGCAATGAGCGCAACGCCAACTCCGGCATCGTCGTCGGTATCGACCCCGAGCGCGACTACCCGGGTGGCCCGCTGGCCGGTATCGAGCTGCAGGAGCGCCTGGAAGCCCATGCCTACGTGATGGGCGGCAGCAACTACCAGGCACCGGCGCAGTTGGTCGGTGACTTCGTCGCCGGGCGCCCGTCCACCGCGCTGGGCAGCGTCGAGCCGTCGTACAAACCGGGCGTGACCCTGGGCGACCTGGCACCGAGCCTGCCGGACTTCGCCATCGAGGCGATCCGTGAAGCGCTGCCGGCCTTCGACCGCCAGATCAAGGGCTACAACCTGCACGACGCGGTGCTGACCGGCATCGAAACCCGCACCTCGTCGCCACTGCGCATCACCCGTGACGCCAGCTTCCAGAGCCTCAACCTCAAGGGTCTGTTCCCGGCAGGTGAAGGCGCAGGCTACGCCGGTGGCATCCTGTCTGCCGGTGTCGACGGGATTCGCATCGCCGAAGCGGTGGCACGGGATATCCTCGGGCTGAACGACTAACCCGATCGTCTTTCACAGACAAAAAGAAACCCCGACACGGCCAAGCCGGTCGGGGTTTTCTTTTCAAACGTGCTGTCAGTGCGTGACGCGGCTGGTACCGTCGACAGTCATGATGCGAACTCGCTCACCCACACGGAAGATCTCGTTCTGCTGCACTTGCTGCACGTAGGCGCGCATGCTGCCGTCGTCTTCCCGCACGGTGATTTCGACACCCTGGGTGCGGGTCAGGCCTTCTTCGGCGGCGGAACCCGCAAGGCCACCGGCCACGGCACCGATCACCGCCGCGACGATGCTGCCACGGCCACCACCGACGGCACTGCCGGCGACACCACCGACAATGGCGCCAGCGCCGCCACCGATTGGCGTCTTGGTGCCTTCGATCTTCACCGGACGCAGGGATTCGATGGTGCCCATGCGCACGGTCTGCACGCGGCGGGCCTCATCACGGGAGTAGCTGTCGCCGGTCAGCGACGATTGGCAGCCGCCCAGCAGCAGCGACACGGTGGTGAAGCTGGCCAGCAGCAAAGCGGATTTACGCATGGGGACAATCTCCATAAGACAGGTGTCCATTAGACTCCGCGCCTTGACAAGTGTCACGGCGCAAACGTTATAAAATTGTTTTCATTCAGCTCAGGTACAGCCGTTGCTGGCTGATTTGCGGGCCTACAGGTGAGACCAAGGATAGCCATGGATTACTTCATCGTCGTCGTCGTGACGGTCGCCGGGCTGTATTTTCACGGGTGGCTGTATGTGCGCATGCGCCGCTGGATGGACCGGGACCTGGCGCTGTCGCTGGCCGGGGAGGATCCGGCGAAGCAGGACTTCATGCTCAAGTTGCTGGAGCGGGCGCGGGTGGAGAAGGTGCGGCGCAAGGAGTTGGCGACGTGGCTGGAGCGGGAAGCGGCGGGGTATCGTTGATGATGGGGCCGCGTTGCGGCCCCATCCTTGTCAGGGCGCCAGGCGCTCGCGCGCCCACTGGCCATCGACCAGGCGGTAGTTCAGGCGGTCATGCAAGCGGCTCGCCCGCCCCTGCCAGAACTCGATGCGCTCGGGCAGCAAGCGGTAACCGCCCCAATGCTCCGGGCAATGCGGCTGGCTGTCGGAAAAGCGCGCCTCGGTGGCCTTGACCAGGCCTTCCAGCTCCTCGCGATCGGCAATCACCCGGCTCTGCGGCGACGCCCAGGCCCCCAACCGGCTGCCCAGCGGGCGCACCTGGTAATAGTCGTCCGACTCCTTGGCCGTGACCTTCTCCACCCGCCCCTCGATCCGCACCTGGCGCTCCAGCGCCGGCCAGAAGAAGGTCATCGCCGCATAAGGGTTGGCCGCAATGTGCTGGCCCTTGGCACTTTCATAGTTGGTGAAAAAGGTAAAACCGCGTGCGTCCAGCGCCTTGAGCAGCAACACCCGGCAATGCGGACGCCCCTCGGCATCAACGGTGGCCAAGGTCATGGCGTTGGCTTCCACCGGTAGCTGCTCGGTCTTCACCGCATCGGCGAACCAGTGGTGGAACAGCGCGAACGGCTCCCCGGGAGCCTGGGCTTCGGCCAGGCCATCACGGGTGTAGTCGCGGCGCATTTCGGCCAGGGATTGGGTCATGCTGCGTTTCCTTGACGATCAGTTGGTCTTCGCAGGGCTGTTGGCGGCGACTTTCTTGTCGGTGGCGGCCTTCTTCGCGGCTGGCTTGGCCGCAGCGGCTTTCTTCTTGGCGGTGGTGCTGGCCTTGGCCGGCGCCTTGGCTTTGGCGGCAGGTTTCTTCGCAGCCGGCTTGGCGGCGGCCTTGGCGACAGGCTTGACGGCCGGGGCCTTGGCGTCCTGGGTGGCAACCATCGCCGCCGGAGCCGGCGCCGGGGCGGCCTGCTGGTACTTGGCGAGCAATGCGACCATGGTGTTCTGCGGGGTCAGCAGCAGCTCGACACGGCGGTTCAAGGCACGGCCTTCGGCGCTGTCGTTGGCGGCACGCGGCATCACCGCGCCCATGCCCTTGAGCATCAGGCGGTCGCGCTGCAGGCCGCTGAGACGGAAGATCGCCGACACCGAAGCGGCGCGCTCGAGGCTGAGCTTCTGGTTGGCGGTCGTGGCGCCGCTGGTATCGGCGTGGCCGAGGATCAGCACAGCGGTCTTGATATCGGTCTCGATGACCTTGGCGACCTGGGTGATCGGGCCAAGGGTCGCGGGCAGCAGCATGTTCGGGCGATCAGGGTTGTAGGAGCTGTCGACCGGGATGGTCACCGCCAGCAAATCCTCGCGGCGCTCCAGCTCGAACTTGCTGCCCTTGATCGCTTCGCGGACCTTCGGCTCGTACTGGTCGAGCCAGGCCTGCGTGGCCTTGTGGTCGATCTTCGGCACCGCCGCGACCGTGTCCTTCTTCTCATCGCTGCCAAACGGCCACCACCAGCGGCTGCCGCTTTCGGACTTGGCGTCGGCCTTGGCCACGTTCTCGACGACGGCCTCCTTCACTTCCTTGTCAGCGACCTTGTCCGAACCAAATGGCCACCAGTTCAGGCCACCGTCCTTTGCGGCGTCCGGGGAGTGGCTGGCGCAACCGGTCATGGCCAGGCACAGGGCGAGTGCTAAGGTTTTATGTGAAGACATCAGCGATACACCATGAAATAGAAAGAAATTTTGCACATACGCTTCAGGCGTTGGCATTGAGGATAGTCAAAGGGAACTGGCAATACCCGCGTTACCCGATCAAAGGCAACTGCCAAGCACCCGCACCAGTTTCTGCGCGCGGGGATCCATCAGCACGTAGGGGCCGAGGGTATTGGTGACGAAGCCGAAGGCCACGTCATGTTCGGGGTCGGCGAAACCGACCGAGCCACCGGCGCCGGGGTGACCGAAGGCACGTGCGCCAAGGCCGAAGGTGGCGTTGGCCACCTCCGGCTGGTCGAGCATGCAACCCAGGCCGAAACGGGTCTGGGTGAGCAGGGTGCGGTCCTGGCCGAGGCTGTGCTCGCGGGTCAGCTCGCCGAGCAGTTCGGATTCGAGCAGGCTGCCGTCGAGCAGGCCGGCATAGAAGCCCGCCAGGCTGCGGGCATTGCCATGGCCATTGGCCGCCGGCTGCTGCATGCGCCGCCATTCGGGCTTGTTGGTGCTGGTGAGGATCGCCGGCGGGTTGGTGAAGGCCCGGGTGGACAAGGCCTCGGGCTCGCGCATCGTCACCTGCAGCAGGCGCTGGGCGGCGGCATCGCCAGGGTTGCCCTTGCCGCGGGCGATGTGCGCCACGCGGTGGAATTCTTCATCCGCCAAGCCGACGTGGAAGTCCAGGCCCAGCGGCTTGGCGGTGCGGGCGACGATGGAGTCGCCCGGACCACGGCCATCGGCACGGCGGATCAATTCGCCAATCAGCCAGCCGTAGGTGATCGCCGCGTACCCGTGCTCACTGCCGGGCGTCCACCAGGGCGTTTCAGCGGCGAGGGCATCGACCATGGCCTGCCAGTCATACAGGGCTTCGGCCGGCAGCAGCTCACGGATGGCCGGCAGGCCGGCGCGGTGGCTGAGCAGTTGGCGCAGGGTGACCTGGTCCTTGCCGGCCTGGGCGAACTCCGGCCAGTAGCGCGCCACCGGCGCGTCGAGGGCGAGCTTGCCCTCGCCCACCAGTTGCAGGGCGGTGACGGCGGTAAAGGTCTTGGTGCAGGAGAACAGGTTGGCGATGGTGTCGCTGTGCCAGGCCTCGCGGCCATCCTTGTCGGCACTGCCGGCCCACAGGTCGACCACGGTTTCTCCGCCGACCTGGATGCACAACGCGGCACCACGTTCCTGGGGATCCTCGAACAACGCGGCGAAAGCATCGCGCACCGCCTCGAACTTCAGCTCATAGTGACCCTGGATCTGCACCCGACTACCTCTCTTTACTGCCTGGCTTGCAAAGGGGTGCATTGTTTCAGTAGTTGGGCGATTTGCCTACTGAAGATGGCTGGGTGGTTATCCGGAACTACGGTTTGTCCAACGCTGTGCGCAAATGCCCAAGGGCTTGAAGGTTGCTGCGGCGTACCGCCTCGATGAACCCCGCATAGGGCACATCGGTGACAGCGACCAGGCCAAGATGACCGTTCTCGCCATCGAGCAGACGCCCGCTAGCGGGTTGATCGAGGTACTGGAACCAGTGCGCACCGACGATCATCGGCTGGGCCATGGCCGCCTTGAGGAAGTTGGCATACGCCGGACCGCGGTCTTCCTCTCGGGCCACTTCCAGCGGGCCTGGCCAGAACGGACCACGGTCGCGCGAGCCGAACTGGAACTCCGAGACCAGCACCGGCTTGTCGAGCTCGGCCAGGCGGGCGAAGTCGTAGCCGTCGTCAGGCTTCAAGGTATAGAAGTTGAAGCTCAGCACATCGCAGAACTCGGCGCAGGCCTTCACCGCCTCGGGGGTGCTGACCGCGTAGCGGCCACCGAGCAGCAGATGGTTGGGCGCATGCCATTTCAGCGCATCGGAAATGGTCTTGAAGTAGGTTTCGGCAAACACCTGCTGGAAGTACTGGTAGTCACGCTCGATTTCCGGATGCTCCGGGTTGGGCAATGGCGCCTCGAACCCCGGGTCTTCCATCAGCTCCCAAGCGGTCAGCTCAATACCCCAGGCCTTCGACAGCCCCTGCTGGTTGCGGTACTTGTCGCGCAGTTGCTTGAGGAAAGCGCGCTTGGCCGGCACATCCGTGGTCAGGCGCAAGGTGCCGTAGGCCAGGCCATAACGTGCCTTGGGGTCGTCCCCCGGCGCGGCCCAGGCCAGTTCGTTGTCGGCGAAGTAACCGATCAGCCAAGGATCGTCACGGTGATCCCGGGCAGCAATGGCCACGGCACGCTCGGTGGCCATGGCGAAACGCGGATCGAACGGGTCGGGCATGCGTCCCCACCAGTCCATGCCGGTGCTGATGCTGGCGTAGTCACCGACGATCGACAGCGGCAAGGTGTACGGCAGGCGCTTGGCTTGCCCGAGCGACGCATCGCTCCAGTTACCTAGGGTGTTGAAGCCCCAGGCCTGCAGGCGATCCAGGGTATGGCCCTGCCAGCGCTGGGTGTCCAGCACCGCCATCGGGCACGCCACCTCTCCCTGCGGGCAAGGCTTGCCGTAGGTGCGCTGAAGATTGGCCGCGTAGAAGTCAAACCAGCGCCCCTGCTTGAAACCACGGCCTTGGGACGACGCATTGCCGTCATCGTTGTTGCCTTCGCCATAGAAGGCACTCAGGGTGTCGCCTTCTCCCGGCAAGGCTTTGAACATGCCCTCACGGCCGGCGACATAGGTGCGCCCGCCATCGGCGGCGACGGCATTGACGCCGAGCGAAAAGAACGGATGCCCTTCCGGCGTCACCAGGTACCAGCGTCCGTCGCGTTTCTCGGTACGGAAAAAACCCTTGGCTTCGAACGCAGGTCCCTCCAGCAGGCCGCCATAGGTGTCCAGTTTTAGCTTGTCGCGCTCAGCCAGCCAGCCCTTGAGCTGTGCCTGTTCACGGCTGTCGGCAGCCTTGAGTTGCTCGTCGTTGACGATTTTTTCCGGCCAGCGGCCACGGGTCGATTGCCCATAGCCATCGATCAGCTCGGCGTAGGCGGCCTTGAACGCCTGGTCGTCATCCTGCAGGCCGACCTTCTCGATCAACAGGCTCTGCGCCACCTTGGGGCCAGGGATGCTCAAGCTGACCGAGGTGATTTGGGCCAGGTCGGCTGCTCCTTCGCTGCTGGTCAGCAACAGGCGCTGACCTTCGTAGGTCCAGGGCATCGGCGGCCCGGCGCGCATGCCCTGGCTCAGTGGTGAACGGGCCTTGAGCGGAATCATCACGGTCTGCGCAGGCCCGGCCGGCAGGTCGATGCGGCTGGTGAGCGTGCGTCCGTCGCTGCTTTGCACCACCACATCAACGGTCAGCGCCCAATCCATGCCGCTCTGCAGGCGCAGGGTCAGCGCCTGGCCGGCAGACCAGTCCCACGCCCCGCTCTGCGGCGCGAGGCGCAGTGTCGGCTGCGCCACCGGGTTGAACACCACACGCCGCAACACCTCGCCTTCGGCTGTCTGTTCCGCGTTGTACTGCGGCATGCTGGCGTCCTGGGTGATGACATTCACCACCGAGGCCGGGCGCACGAAGCTGAACAGGGTCTGCTGCCCGGCTAGCAAGGGCGCACTGAACAACACGGAGAACACGACAGGCAAGGCGCGGCGGATCATGGGGCGGTGGCTCTCCTTCGGAGCCCGTCATGGGCTCGCAATCGAGTAATGGACAACGGGTTGTGCGTGTTGCTCCGGCAGTCAGCCGATTTCCCGTCGGAAAGGTGGCAGCGCGTTGAGAATAGCCTTGCCATAGCGTTGCGTGACCAGGCGGCGGTCAAGCAAGGTAATCACACCACGGTCCTGCTCGGTACGCAGCAGCCGGCCACAGGCCTGGATGAGGCGCAGCGAGGCGTCGGGCACGGCGATCTCCATGAACGGGTTGCCGCCACGGGCTTCGATCCATTCGGCCAGCGCGGCCTCGACCGGATCGTCCGGCACCGCGAAGGGGATCTTGGCGATCACCACATGCTCGCAATAGGCGCCCGGCAGGTCGACCCCCTCGGCGAAGCTGGCGAGGCCGAACAGCACGCTGTGCTGGCCATCGTCGACCCGCGCCTTGTGCTTGTTCAGGGTTTCCTGCTTGGACAGGTTGCCCTGGATCAGCACCAGCTTGCGCCAGTCGCGGTCCAGGCCGTCGAACACGTCCTGCATCTGTTTGCGCGAGGAGAACAGCACCAGCGCGCCGCGGGCGTCCTCGACGATGGCTGGCAGCTCGCGAATGATCGCCGCGGTGTGCGCCGTGGCGTCGCGCGGATCGGCACCCAGGTCGGGCACCCGCAGCAGCCCCGCGTCACCATGCACGAACGGGCTGGGCACCACGCATTGCACTGCGTCGCGTGGCAGGCCCGAACGCATGCGGAAGCGGTCGAACTTGCCCAGTGCAGTGAGCGTCGCCGAGGTCACCAGGGCGCCATAGGCGACGTTCCACAGGCTCTTGCGCAGCATCTCGGCAGCCAGGATGGGGCTGGCGTTGACCTCGATATCGAACAGCGCGCCGCTTTCGGCCAGGGTCAGCCAACGGGCCATGGGCGGGTTGTCTTCGGGGTCTTCCGCGGTAAAGGCAGTCCACAGCTCCCAGTTGCCCTGAGCACGGGTCACCAGGCTGCCGAACAGCGGGTACCACTCCTCGGCCTGGTGGCTGGCGATACCGATGTTGTTCTCGCCGTCCATGCCTTCCTTGAGCAGGTCGGCCAGGCGGGTGAACAGGTCGTTGAGGCGGGCGAAGCCTTTCTTGAGCTCGATGCCCACTTCGCGGATCTGCTCCGGTACCACGCCGCCCTCGAAGCGATAGCGCGGGCGGTCGCGACCTTCCATGTCCTCGCCGGCGCGGAAGTCCGCCACCTGCTCGCACAGGGTGAACATGAACTGCTGCTGGGTACGCACCTCGCGGGCCAGCTCCGGCACCTGCTCGATGTACTTGCCGAGGTCGCCCGGCAATGGATGCTGGGCCAGCAGTTTGGTCAGGTTCTTGGCGGTCTGCTCCAGCCAGTCGGCGGTGGAACGCAGCCGCGAGTAATGGGCGAAATGGCCGATGGCCTTGTCCGGCAGGTGGTGGCCTTCGTCGAACACGTACATGGTGTCGCGCGGGTCAGGCAGCACTGCGCCACCGCCAAGTGCCAGGTCGGCCAGGACCATGTCGTGGTTGGTGACGATCACGTCGACCTTGCCCATGCCTTCACGGGCCTTGTAGAACACGCACTGCTGGAAGTTCGGGCAATGGCGGCCGGTGCACTGGCTGTGGTCGGTGGTCAGGCGCGCCCAGTCCTGGTCCTCGATGGCCTCCGACCAGCTGTCGCGATCGCCGTCCCAGCGGTTGCCGGCGAGCTTCTCGATCATGCTGTTGAACAGCTTCTGGCTGCGCTCGTCGACCTCGATGCGAAAGCCCTCCTCCTCGAACAGCTGGGCGGTGGCCGACTGGGCGTGGCCTTCCTGCAGCAGGACGTCGAGTTTGGACAGGCACAGGTAACGGCCACGGCCCTTGGCCAGGGCGAAACTGAAGTTCAGCCCGCTGTTGCGCATCAGGTCGGGCAGGTCCTTGAAGACGATCTGCTCCTGCAGCGCCACGGTCGCGGTGGCGATCACCAGGCGCTTGCCGGCGGCCTTGGCGGCGGGGATCGCGGCCAGGCTGTAGGCGACGGTCTTGCCGGTACCGGTACCGGCCTCGACGGCAACCACCGCGGGCTCGCCGGCACGGCGGCCTTCATCGTCGCTGGCGATGTCGCCGAGCACCTTGGCCACTTCGGCGATCATCAGGCGCTGGCCGTAACGCGGCTTGAGGCTTTTGGCTTCGAGGAAACGCGAGTAGGCGCCCTGGATGGTGGCTTTGAGTTCGTTGCTGATCATGGTCTGCAGGCGCCCGGAGGGCTGGATATATTTTCAGTGTTTCGCATGGACCGGCTATCATACCCCGCTATTGCCCTTTGTGCCGCATGGAGATCCGGATGCTTGCCTTTGCCCTGCCCTACACCTTGCATGTCCTGGCTGCCCTCGTCTGGGTCGGCGGGATGTTCTTCGCCTGGCTGGTGCTGCGGCCGGCCACGGTTGCAGCGCTGGAGGGGCCTGCGCGGCTGCGTTTGTGGGTGGAGGTTTTCCAGCGGTTCTTCAGATGGGTCTGGCTGGCGGTGGCGGTGCTGGCTGTCAGCGGGGTCGGCATGATCCACCTGCGGTTTGCCGGGTTCGAGACCGCGCCTCGTTATGTGCAGGTGATGATTGGCGGGGGGATTGTCATGTTTGCGTTGTTCATGCGGGTTCAGGGGTTGTTGTTGCCTGAGCTGCGTGCGGCGGTGGAGGCTGGGGATTGGGCTTCGGGGGCTGGGGTGCTGGGGCGGATTCGGCGGTTGGTTGGGGTTAATTTGTTGATTGGGGTGTTAGTGGTGGGGGTGGCAAGTTCGCGGGTTTTGGTTTGAGGGGTTTGGTTTGGGTTTGGGTTTGGCTTGAGAGATTGTTTTGGTATTTGTAAGCACATTCGTAGACGATATCGACATTTAGTCACCATTTCGCCTTTACGGCGACCTACTTTTGTCTTGACAAAAGTAGGCAAAACCGTTCGGCTCCGTTCATACGGCCCCTACGCTTCGCTACGGGGTTCCCTCGCTCCGTTCTTGCTCCCGTGGGTACCGCGCTGTACGCCCCATCCTGGGGCGCAGCGCTCGACGGCCATCCATGGCCGTCGCCCCACTACGCAAGAACTCCACTCGGCCTCCTGAAGTCGCAATTGGTGGCGCCTGAACTATCGCGCACTTAGAAGCAAGATCAAGAGCAGATCAAGAGCAGATCAAGAGCAGATCAAGAGCAGATCAAGAGCAGATCAAGAGCAGATCAAGAGCAGATATGTTGGTTTTGTTAGTGGCTGTAATGTTGTTCTTCATTGCCCCGCGATGTTAATCTAGAGTTCCCACGATGGCAACTAGCGACTAGCTGCGTTAGTGCAGGCGCCGCCCGTAACTTCGCGACTTCAGGAGGCCGAACGGAGGTCTTGCGGAGGGAGGTGACGGGCATGGATGCCCGTCAAGCGCTGCGCCCCAGGATGGGGCGTTCAGCGCGGTCCTCCCGGGAGCAAGGCCGGAGTGAGGGAACCCGGAGCGAAGCGGAGGGCCGGATGAATGGAGCGCCACGGCTTTGCTTACTTTGGCCACGACCAAAGTAAGCCGCCGTAAGGGCGGAAAGGTGAATAAGCGTCGACATCGCAAATGAATGCGCATACAACTTTCAACACCAACTAACCAAACAACCAAACAACCAAACAACCAAACAACCAAACAACCAAACAACGCTACCCCAAAAAAACTCAAAGCCGCTGAAGAATCAATTCCCCCGAGGCCCCAGCCAACCCAGGCTGCCCGGCCTGCCCAGGCCGCCCATCCCCCCCCGCATCGGTCCGATACACCAGACACCCCTTACTGACCCCACCCGCCCCGGCCTTCCCGGCAGCCCCCGCCTTACCAGGCGCACCACCATCAAGCCGCACCACAATCCGCTCCTGCGCAAACCCTTCAGGCACCGCCAGACGAACTCGCCCACCGGGCGCCCCATCATGCCCGTTGCCACCATCATCACCATTGGCCCCACGACTGGCCTGCCCCCAGGTGCAGCCCCCGGGCTTGCCATTGGCGCCGTCGAGCCCGACATACCCCGGCGCCCCAGCCCCGCCCCGGGCGTCGATCGATAGCCGCTCCGCCTCCAGCGCCTGCAGCCGCAGATCCAGGTTACGCCCCGGCCGCGCGGGCCGCTCGTAGCTTCCGGGCGCCCCTGGCGCACTGAATTCGCTGCCCTCGCCCAGCCGAGCCGTCAACGCCTCGATACTCAGGTCGCGCTCGGCCGGCGCGATGGCGATGCGCGCATCGCGCCCCAGTTCGAGCCGGTCGATCTTCAGCTCGGTAAGGCTGGCCGGTAGCAACAAGGTCGCAGAGTCGGCCACCCGCAGGTGCTCCAGGTGCACGCTCGCCGCCTTGTTCGGCAGGCGCAACATCGAATGGGCAGCAACCTCCAGGCTTTCGGCCTGGGCCAAGGGTGTGACCATTACGGCCAGCAAAATCAGTTTACGCATGGCTCGGCGCCTCCTGCGACCGGGGAATGGACATGACATGGAAGATGCCGGTCAACAGAATCTGCAGGCGGTCGAACCAGCGGTGGCTGCGCCCGCGCAGGCTGCCGTTGAAGAACAGCACCTCGAGCACATGCAGCGACAACAGGACGATACCCGCGGCATTGATCAGCAGATTGAGCGGCAATGGCTGCGGCATGAACTGGTTGAACAGCACCACACCCCAGAACGCCACCGTCAGAGCCTTGCCCAGGCCCAGGATGAACTTCATACCCCGCCCCCATGATTTATTGTTATGCCGGCGCGGCCCGTTCGAGCGGACCGCGCCGGCAACAGTAACCCTACTGCCGGGGCATGCGCCAGAGGGGTCAGTTCAGGTGCAGTTCCACCCGTCGGTTGCGCGAGCGACCTTCGTCGGTGTCGTTGTCAGCCACCGGCTCACTCTCGCCACGGCCCTGGCTGGTCACCTTGTTCGGTGCCAGGCCCTGGCTGATCAGGTACTCGGCAACACCACTGGCACGGCGCTCGGACAGGCGCTGGTTGTAACTGTCGGAGCCCACGCTGTCAGTGAAACCGATCACCTTGACACTGGCCACACTGGGGTCGTTGAGCTTGGGCAGCAAGCCCTGCAGGCGCTGCTGGGCACCTTGGGTGAGTTCGGCGGAGTCGAAGGCGAACAGCACCTGGCCCTGATCATCCAGCGTGATCACCTCTGGGGTCGCCGCAGGTTCTGGCTGCGGTGCGGTGGCTGGATATTGCGGCAACGGGCAGCCCATATGGTTGACCTGGGTACCGGCCGGGGTGTCCGGGCAACGGTCGCGGCGGTCGAAAACGCCATCGCCATCCTCGTCGCCATCCTGGGCATAACAGATCAGGCCACCGGCGATCGCACCGGCAACGCCGGCACCAGCCGCCCAGCTGGAACTTTCGATGGCGCCCAGGCCGCCACCGACCAGGCCGCCAAGCAGGCTGCAGATGGGCCAGGTCCTTTGATTGAGGGGCGCGCTGCCATCGCTGTGGGTGGCGCAGCCTGCCAGCAGGCTCGTGGCCACCACCAACGGCAGTGCCGCTTTCGACAAAACACGCATGGTGAATGCTCCTGTGTCACCGGCCGCTACCGGTCACACAGGAGTAAAGACGTGCCCACGCCACTTCTCAAGGCGCGGGCACATCACCGTCAACGCTGGATCTTGATCTCGGTTCGACGGTTCATGGCACGCCCGTCGGCGGTGGCGTTGTCGGCGACCGGCTGCGTTTCACCCACCCCCACCACCGAGACGAAGCTGGCGCGCGGTACACCGCTTTCGACCAGGTAGTTGGTCACCGACTGGGCGCGGCGCTCGGAGAGCTTCTGGTTGTAGCTGTCGGAGCCGACGCTGTCGGTGTGGCCAGAAACGCTCAGGCGCGCGCTCGGGGCTTCCTGCTTGAGGCGGGTGGCGATGGTGTTCAGGCGCTCTTTGTCGGTGGCCGTCAGGCGTGCCGAGTCAAACTCGAAATGCACGTCACGGATGACGATGACTTCTTCCTTCTGTACCACGACCTCCTCGACCACCGGCGCCGGCTCCGGCGGGCAGCCATTGGCGTCGACCTGCACGCCGCGCGGGGTGCCCGGGCACTTGTCGCGGCTGTCCGGGACGCCATCGCCGTCTTCGTCACCGTCACCATGGGCCCAGCAGTAACCCGCCGCCAGGCCGCCACCGAGCAAGGCGCCCCAGCCAGCCCAGCTGGAGCTCTCGATCGCGCCCAGGGCCGCGCCGCCCACGCCCCCGACGGCAGCACACTTCGGCCAGTCGGTTTTCTGCAAACCTGCACAACCAGTCAACACACTGGTGAGCAGAACCAGGGGTATCGCTGTGCGTACTATGCTCATCTTGTTGCTTCTCCTAGGGGGAATCGGTAGAAAACCGATGCTCTGGGAGTAAAGACCGGCGCTTCCCGCTCTGCCAGCAATAAGCCACGCCGCAGCGGCGCGCCCCTTTGCCCGCTGGCCTGGGACCGTTAGTCTTGAGCGACCTGAACGAGGAATGGCAATGACCGACGCTTTCTCCCAACGCACGCCCCAGCAGGCACTGGCCGCCCTGCTGGAGCGCTTCACCCCGCGCCACTTGCTGCTGGTGGGCAGCCGCTTCCCGGCTTTGGAAGCCTTCGCCGCCGCCCATCCCGATACCCGCATCGAAGTCACCGCACCCGGCCCGCTGCCCGCCGAACAGGCAGCCCGGCGCTTCGACCTGGCGGTACTGGTCGATTGCCTGGAGCACCTGCCCAAGCGCACCGGCCTGGAGCTGCTGGGCGGCATCCGCAACCTCAACGCCAGCCGCGTCGCGGTCCTGGCCGACCTGACCGCCTGCGGCTGGCAGGCCACCGATTTCTATTCGCTGGCGCTCTCGGCCAGCGAGCAGTTCCAGCGCGATGAACAGGTATTGAGCCTGTTCACCTATGATCTGCATGACTACAAACAAGTCCCGGACTGGCTCAATGCCAAGTTCTGGGCCAACCCCGAAAACTTCGGCAAGTACTGGTGGTGACCGAATGAGTGTCTCGATCTGCCCCTGCGGCAGTGGCAACCTGCTCGATACCTGCTGCGGGCACTATCACAGTGGAACACCAGCGCCGGATGCCCAGACGCTGATGCGTTCACGCTACAGCGCCTATGTACTGGGCCTGGTGGATTACCTGGTGGCTACCACCCTGCCGGCCCAGCAACCAGGCCTGGACCGCGCCGCCATGGCGGCCTGGAGCGCGCAGAGCACTTGGCTGGGCCTGGAGGTGGAGGACGCCGAGGTGCTCGGCGGGCAGCCCGAGCATGCCTTCGTCACGTTCACCGCGCGCTGGCACGACCTCGAGGGCGATCACCAGCACCGCGAGCGCTCGGCATTCGTCCAGCATGCCGGACGATGGTATTTCATCGACCCGACCGCGCCCCTCAAGGCCGGTCGCAACGACCCCTGCCCCTGCGCCAGCGGGCAGAAATTCAAGAAATGCTGCGCCAGTTACTTCGGTAGTTGAGCATGCGCACCCTGGCCCGCCTGCTCTCGCTCAGCCTGCTGCTGGGCGGGTTGGCGGGCTGCGTCAGCTGGGGCAGTGATTCCTGGCGCGAACCACAGTTGCACCTGCTCGAGGTGGAACCGGTGAAGGTGCGCCTGCACCAGCAGGAGTTCGTTCTGCACCTGCGGGTCGACAACCCCAACGACAGCCGCCTGTTCATCCGCCACCTGGCTTACTCTGTACGCCTCGGCGACCTGTTGCTGGCCGAAGACGAGGCCAGCCTGTGGCGCAGCGTTGGCGGCCATGCCCGGCGCACCTTCAAGGTCACCGTGCGGACCAATCTCTGGCAGCACCTGAAGCCTCTGGCAAAGCTGCTCAAGAGCGGGCAACCCGTGCAGTATCAACTGCGCGGCGAGCTGGCCACCGGGCTGATCGTGCATCGGGACCTGCACTTGAGGCAAAGCGGTGAGATAATCCCCGGCGATCTTAAACCGGAGTAACGCTGCAATGACCCAACAACCCCATGTCCATGGCCCCGACTGCGATCACGATCACGGTCACGACCATCACCACGACCACGGCCATGTACACGGCCCGCACTGCAACCACGGCCACCAGGAGCCGGTGCGCAACGCCCTGAAGGACGTCGGCCGCAACGACCCTTGCCCATGCGGCAGCGAGAAGAAATTCAAGAAGTGCCACGGCGCCTGATCAACGTCAGCGCACGTGTTCATGGCCAAGCTCACCCCCAGGCAAATCTTCTTGGGAACGGGCTTGGCCCATGATCAACCCGCTCCAGCATGACCACTGGTAAATAAAGCTCCCTGGCACCTTGCACGGCGACTGCGCGCTCACTACCTTAGCGCCTTTCAGAACCCCGCCACGCCCTGCAGGAATCCAGCCATGGCCGCCCCCGTCCTTCCACCTTTCCCTCTCCGCCTCGGCAGTGCTGCCGCGTTGCTTGGCCTGCTCGCGCTGGGCGGCTGCCAGATGGGTGGCTACCAGGACAGCGTCCTGCCCAACAGCGGCGTGCAACCGCTCAAGGGCCTGGCGCAGAACGTCTCGGTACGGCGTAACGCCATGGGCGCGCCGCTGATCGAAAGCAGCAACTTCCATGATGCGCTGTTCAGCCTGGGCTACCTGCATGCCGGGGATCGCATCGAGCAGATGGTCGCCATGCGCCTGCTGGCCCAGGGGCGCCTGGCCGAGCTGGCGGGAGCCGACGCCCTGGAGATCGACCGGCTGATGCGCGCGGCCAACCTCAAGCAGGGTGCCGGCCAGCTGTATGCCGATGCCTCGCCGCGCCTGAAGCGCTTCTTCGAAGTCTATGCCCGCGGGGTCAACGCCTACCTGTTCCGCTATCGCGACAAGTTGCCGGGCGAACTCGCTCGCAGCGGTTATCGCCCGGAATACTGGAAACCCGAGGATTCCGCGCTGATCTTCAGCCTCTACGCCTTCAGCCAGTCGGTGAACCTGCAGGAGGAACTGTCGGCATTGACCCTGGCGCAGAAGGTCGGGGCCGACAAGCTGGCCTGGCTGCTGCCCGGCGCTCCGGACGAGCCCCTGGCCGAAAGCGAAGTCGACAAGCTCAAGGGCCTGAACCTGGCCAGCCAGCTGCCGGGCCTGGGCGCGCTCGCCGCCACTGGCCAGCAATTGGCTGACCTAGGCCTGCTGGGCGCCCCCGGCTCGAGCAACCTGGCCCTGTCGCCCCAGCGCAGCCGTGCCGGCAAGAGCCTGCTGGCCAGCGACAGCCGCGCTGCCTGGGCACTGAGCCCGGTGCAGATCCACACCGGCAAGTATCAGGTCGCCGGCCTGTCGCTGCCGGGGCTGCCGATCGTGCTGGCCGGCTACAACGGCAAGCTGGCCTGGAGCAGCAGCGCGGTGATGGCCGACAACCAGGACCTGTTCCTCGAGCAGGTGCGCCGCCAGGGCCCCCAGCTGACCTACCTCGCCGACGGCAAGTGGCAACCGGCGCGTGCCCGCAACGAGACCTTCTTCGTTCGCGGCCAGCGCCCCCAGCGCGAAGTGATGTACGACACTCGCCACGGCACCCTGTTGCCGGGGCATGGCAGCCTGGCCCTGGCCCTGCATCTACCGCAGCTCAAGGACGATCGCAGCCTCGATGCGCTGTTCGACCTGACCCGCGCGCAAAACATCGAGCGCGCTTTCGACAGCACCCGCGAGGTCGCAGCGGCAGCACTGAACTTCGTATTCGCCGAGCCCCAGCACATCGGCTGGCAGGTCAGCGGCCGCTACCCCAACCGCCGCGAAGGCCAGGGCCTGCTGCCCTCGCCGGGCTGGGACGGGCGCTATGACTGGGATGGCTACGCCGACGCGATGCTGCACCCCTACGATCAGGACCCGCCCGCCGGCTTCATCGGCCACGCCAACCAGCGCAGCCTGCCCAAAGGCTACGGCATGCAGCTGTCGAGCAGTTGGTACTACCCAGAGCGTGCCGAACGCCTGGCCCAGTTGGCCGGCAACGGTCGTCACGACAGCCGCAGCCTGATGGCCCTGCAGAACGATCAGGTGACACTGCTGGCCGACAAGCTGAAGCAGATGTTCGACGCCCCCGGCATGGCCCAGCCGCTCAAGCAGGCCATCGACGCCCTGCCTGGCGCCCAGCGCGACAAGGCTCGCGATGCCCTGGCGCGGCTAAAGGCCTTCGATGGCCGGCTAAGCCCGGTGTCGGCCGATGCCGCCTTGTACGAACTGTTCCTCCAGGCAGTCACTCGCCAGACCTTCCTCGATGAACTGGGCCCGGAATCCAGCCCGGCATGGCAAGCGTTCATCGGCAATGCCAAGCTTTCCTACTCCGCCCAGGCCGACCACCTGCTGGGACGAGAGGACAGCCCGTTCTGGGACGATCGCGGCACGCCGCAAAAAGAAGACAAGCCCACCATCCTCGCCCGCAGCCTGGCTGCGGCGGTGGATGCCGGCACCACACAACTCGGCGCCGACCGCCGTGCCTGGCAGTGGGGCAAGCTGCATCAGTACCGCTGGCCGGCACCGGCCTATCACGGCCTGGGCGACAAGCTCGAGCGCGCGCCCGTGGCGGCGGGTGGCGACTTCAGCACCCTGGCCCTGACGCCTTATGCCTGGGGGAGCAGCTTCGACACCCAACTGCCGGCCTCGGCGCGGATGATCGTCGATTTTGGGCAGACCGAACCGCTGCAGGTGCTGACCAGCAACGGCCAGTCCGGCAATCCGGCCAGCCGCCATTACAGCGACGGGCTCGATGCCTGGTTCAAGGGCCGCTTCACCAGCCTGCCGCTGCAACCGCAGAATTTTGCCCGGGCCTACGGCAGCCAGCGGTTGACGCTGGTGCCTGGCAAATAGGTCTCAGAGACCAGCGCCAGCAAAATCGAGCGCCGCGCGCGCGGTGCTCGATCTCATGGTCACTACCCCATCCTCTTGCGCTCTCCTATTTGAATAGTGCGCCGCCCCCGAAGTTATGCTTCTATCCTTGATCCCAGCCTTCGCCCTAAAACGCTGACATCAGGACCACCATGCACCACTCGACCCACGACCTGCTCTCCCCAGTCCCGGGTATCGCCCGCCAGTTGCACAGCTTCCATTTCGGCCCACGTGGCGCCGGCAAGGTGTACATCCAGGCCTCGCTGCATGCCGACGAGCTGCCGGGCATGCTGGTGGCCTGGCACCTCAAGCAGCGGCTCGCGGACATGGAGCAGCAGGGGCGGTTGCGCAAGGAGGTCATCCTGGTGCCAGTGGCCAACCCGGTCGGCCTCGAGCAGGTATTGCTGGACGCGCCCTTGGGGCGTTTCGAGCTGCAAAGCGGCGAGAACTTCAACCGCAAGTTCGTCGACCTGTCGGACAGCATCGGCGACCAGATCGAAGGCCACCTCTCCCAGGACCCGGCCCACAACCTGGCGTTGATCCGTGAATACCTGCGCCGGGGCCTGGATGCCCACCCCGCGCACACGCCGCTGCAGTCCCAGCGCCTGACCCTGCAGCGCCTGGCCTGCGACGCCGACATGGTGCTCGACCTGCATTGCGACTTCGAAGCCGTCGAGCACCTGTACACCACGCCCGAGGCCTGGCCCGAGGTCGAACCGCTGGCACGCTACCTAGGCGTCCAGGCCAGCCTACTGGCCACCGACTCGGGCGGGCAATCGTTCGATGAGTGTTTCAGCCTGGTGTGGTGGCAGTTGCAGCAGCGCTTCGGCAAACGCTTCCCGATCCCCCAGGGCAGTTTTTCGGTGACCATCGAGTTGCGCGGCCAGGCCGATGTCAGCCACGCCCTGGCCACCCAGGACTGCCAGGCGATCCTCGACTTCCTGACCCACGCCGGCGTCATCGAAGGGCAGCCTGCCCCTTTGCCGGCGCTGCGCCATCCGGCCACGCCGCTGGCAGCGGTGGAACCGGTCATGGCACCGCTTGGCGGGTTGCTGGTGTTCCATGCCAGCCCCGGCCAGTACCTGCAAGCCGGGACACTGATCGCCGAGGTCATCGACCCGCTCAACGACCGAATCACCCCCTTGCGCAATAGCCAGGCGGGGCTGCTCTATGCCCGCAGCATCCGGCGCATGGCCACCGCGGGCATGGTGGTAGCCCATGTGGCAGGCGAGCAGGTCTGTCGCAGCGGTTACCTACTGGGCAACTGAGCGGCGTCAGGCCACGGGAGCGGGAGGCGGCTCATCGGGCAAGGTCGGTTCGCCCGGCTCCATCGGTGGCTGCTCGCCAGGCTGCGGCGGCTGGGGAGTGTCGGGATCAGGCTGGTGAGGCACGCCGCCAGCGCGCATGGGCAGTGGCGTGTGTATCGGCGGATGGGCCAGCAGCGACCAGGCCAGCAATCCGATCTGGTTCGGCTGCAGGACGGCCAGCTTGGCACTGATTGCGGGGTCAATTTTCATGGAAGGCTCCTGACGAGAGCCGGCGCACGTCATGCGCGCCGGGACTGTTCACTCGTTGGAGTGCCGGGCGCGGAAACAATTCCCGCGCTTTGTCGGCTCAGGTGCGCGGCAAGGTGACGCCGCGCTGGCCCTGATACTTGCCACCACGATCCTTGTACGACACTTCGCACTCCTCGTCGGACTGCAGGAACAGCATCTGCGCCACGCCTTCGTTGGCGTAGATCTTCGCCGGCAACGTGGTGGTGTTGGAGAACTCCAGCGTCACATGGCCTTCCCACTCGGGCTCGAGCGGGGTGACGTTGACGATGATGCCGCAGCGGGCGTAGGTGCTCTTGCCCAGGCAGATGGTCAGCACGTCACGCGGGATGCGGAAATACTCGACGGTGCGGGCCAGGGCGAAGGAGTTCGGCGGGATGATGCACACGTCGCTCTTGATGTCGACGAAGCTGCCGGCGTCGAAGTTCTTCGGGTCGACGGTGGCCGAGTTGATGTTGGTGAACACCTTGAATTCGTCGGCGCAGCGTACGTCGTAGCCGTAGCTGGAGACGCCGAAGGAGATGACCCGGCTGTCGTGCTCGCCGCGCACCTGGCGCTCGACGAACGGTTCGATCATGCCGTGTTCCTGCGCCATGCGGCGAATCCACTTGTCCGATTTGATGCTCATGGCGGGGTGTCCTGAAGAGTGCAAGGTGAAAAACGAGATGCGCATCTTACCGGTCCCGGCGCGCGGGTTAAAGTTTCCTTGCCCATCCCGCGCCAGACGGGGCCTGCACCGGCCGCCGATCCGAAATTCATCAAAGCGCTCCTTGACCATTGGCAGGTTGTGGAAAGTGGGTTAAGGTGGCGCCACTGTGCTGCACGTGACACCGAGAATCTCTAGTTTGATGCACGATTATCATCGGCCCATCGCTGAATTTTCTGCTCTCTTTGCACTCAGTCCCGGGCAGGGTATTTCCTGACCGTAATCAACTTTGTCCAAGGAGACAGAAACATGTCCAACCGTCAAAACGGTACCGTCAAGTGGTTCAACGATGAGAAAGGCTACGGCTTCATCACCCCTCAGTCGGGTGACGACCTGTTCGTGCACTTCAAAGCCATCCAAGCTGACGGCTTCAAAACCCTGAAAGAAGGCCAGGCTGTTACTTTCGTCGCTACCCGCGGCCAGAAAGGCATGCAGGCTGAAGAAGTTCAGATCGCCTAAGTCGATCTCGCTTCCTCGCTTTCAAAAAAAACCCGCCATTGGCGGGTTTTTTTGTGCGTGAGCGAATGATCAGAAGCGATCGGGGGAGCGAGCTTGCCCGCTCCCACATGACTGCCTGAACCTCAATCCTCGCTGATGGTGATGCTCGGCATCGCCGGCGCCGCCGCTTCCTGCAGCACGATCCGCGCCCCCACCTGCCGCGCCAGCTCCTGGTAGACCATGGCGATCTGGCTTTCCGGCTCGGCAATCGCGGTCGGCTTGCCACTGTCGGCCTGCTCGCGGATAAGCATCGACAACGGCAACGATGCCAGCAGCTCGACACCGTACTGGGCCGCCAGCTTCTCGCCGCCGCCTTCACCGAACAGGTGCTCGGCATGGCCGCAGTTGGAGCAGATGTGCACCGCCATGTTCTCCACCACGCCCAGCACCGGGATGTTGACCTTGCGGAACATCTCCACGCCCTTCTTGGCATCCAGCAGCGCCAGATCCTGCGGGGTGGTGACGATGACGGAGCCCGCCACCGGCACCTTCTGCGCCAGGGTCAGCTGGATATCGCCGGTGCCTGGCGGCATGTCGATCACCAGGTAGTCGAGGTCGTCCCAGGCGGTCTGGGTCACCAACTGCAGCAACGCCCCCGAGACCATCGGGCCGCGCCAGACCATGGGCGTGTTGTCATCGGTGAGGAAGGCCATGGACATGACCTCGACGCCATGGGCCTTGATCGGCACGAACCACTTCTGCTCGCGCACCTGCGGGCGGGTGCCCTCGGGGATGCCGAACATCACACCCTGGCTGGGGCCATAGATGTCGGCGTCGAGTATCCCCACCCGGGCACCCTCGCGGGCCAGGGCCAGGGCCAGGTTGGCGGCGGTGGTCGACTTGCCGACCCCGCCCTTGCCCGAGGCCACGGCGACGATGTTCTTGACGTTGGCCATGGCCGGCACCTGAGCCTGGGCCTTGTGCGTAGCGATCACACAGTCGATGCCGACCGAGGCCGAAGTCACGCCATCGAGGTTCTCGATGGCGGTCTGCAGCACCTGCGCCCAGCCGCCCTTGAACAGCCCGGCGGCATAGCCCAACTGCAACTGCACATTGACTTGCCCACCCTGGATTTCGATGGCGCGCACGCAACCGGCGCTGACCGGGTCCTGGTTCAGGTAGGGGTCGGTGTACTGGCGAAGCACGCCTTCGACGGCGGCACGGGTAACGGCACTCATGGAGGCTCCCATTGGCAAACTGAATACGGAACAGGCGCCTATGCTAACCCGTCAATCGTCAGCGGATGCGTTGTTGGGGTGAAATATATTCGCCAGCCCTTTATAGTGGCCGATCACCCTCATTTTTACCCCGTAGCCAGATAAGTAGCCGAGCCACCATGTCCGAGCCACGTCAGATTCTCGTCACCAGCGCCCTGCCCTATGCCAATGGATCGATCCACCTTGGCCACATGCTGGAGTACATCCAGACGGACATGTGGGTGCGCTTCCAGAAACTGCGCGGTAACCAGTGCATCTATGTCTGCGCCGACGACGCCCACGGTTCGGCCATCATGCTGCGCGCGGAAAAGGAAGGCATCACGCCCGAGCAACTGATCGCCAACGTCCAGGCCGAGCACAGCGCCGACTTCGCCGACTTCCTGGTCGACTTCGACAACTACCACTCCACGCACAGCGAAGAGAACCGCGAGCTGTCGAGCCTGATCTACACGCGCCTGCGCGATGCCGGGCATATCGCCACCCGTTCGGTCACCCAGTATTTCGACCCTGAAAAGGGCATGTTCCTCGCCGACCGCTTCATCAAGGGCACCTGCCCCAAGTGCGCGGCCGAGGACCAGTACGGCGACAACTGCGAAAAATGCGGCGCCACCTACGCCCCGACCGAGCTGAAGAACCCCAAGTCGGCGATCTCCGGCGCCACCCCGGTGCTGCGTGACTCCCAGCACTTCTTCTTCAAGCTGCCCGACTTCCAGGCCATGCTGCAACAGTGGACCCGCAGCGGCACCCTGCAGGACGCCGTGGCCAACAAGCTCGCCGAGTGGCTGGACTCTGGCCTTCAGGAATGGGACATCTCCCGCGACGCCCCGTACTTCGGTTTCGAGATCCCGGGCGAGCCTGGCAAGTACTTCTACGTCTGGCTGGACGCGCCGATCGGCTACATGGCCAGCTTCAAGAACCTCTGCGCGCGCCGACCTGAACTGGACTTCGACGCGTTCTGGAAAGAAGACTCCACAGCCGAGCTGTATCACTTCATCGGCAAGGACATCGTCAACTTCCACGCCCTGTTCTGGCCGGCCATGCTCGAAGGCGCGGGCCTGCGCAAGCCGACCGCGGTCAACGTGCACGGCTACCTGACCGTCAACGGCGCGAAGATGTCCAAGTCGCGCGGCACCTTCATCAAGGCGCGCACCTACCTCGACCATCTGCAGCCGGAGTACCTGCGCTACTACTACGCCGCCAAGCTGGGCCGCGGCGTCGACGACCTCGACCTGAACCTCGAGGACTTCGTGCAGAAGGTCAACTCCGACCTGGTCGGCAAGGTGGTCAACATCGCCAGCCGCTGCGCCGGCTTCATCCACAAGGGCAATGACGGCGTGATGGTCGCCGGTGACGCCGCACCGGAGCTGACCGAAGCTTTCCTCGCGGCCGCCCCGTCGATTGCCGAGGCCTATGAAGCCCGCGATTTCGGGCGCGCCATGCGTGAGATCATGGCCCTGGCCGACCGTGCCAACGCCTGGATCGCCGACAAGGCCCCGTGGTCGCTGGCCAAGCAGGAAGGCAAGCAGGACGAGGTCCAGGCCATCTGCGCCCAGGGCGTCAATCTGTTCCGCCAGTTGGTGATCTACCTCAAGCCGGTCCTGCCGGTGCTGGCCGCCGACGCCGAGGCCTTCCTCAATGTCGCGCCGCTGACCTGGAACGACCACCAGTCGCGCCTGGAAAACCACCAGCTCAACCCGTTCAAGGCGCTGATGAGCCGCATCGAACCGGCCAAGGTCGAAGCCATGATCGCCGCCAGCAAGGAAGACCTGCTGGCCGCCGAGGCCAAGACCGCCCCGGCGGGCAATGGCGAGCTGGCCAAGGATCCGCTGTCGGCTGAAATCGAGTTCGACACCTTCGCCGCAGTCGACCTGCGCGTGGCGCTGATCGTCAAGGCTGAAGCCGTGCCGGGTGCCGACAAGCTGCTGCAATTGACCCTGGACATCGGTGACGAGCGTCGCAATGTGTTCTCGGGTATCAAGTCGGCCTACCCGGATCCGTCCCAGCTGGAAGGCCGCCTGACCATGATGGTGGCCAACCTCAAGCCACGGAAGATGCGCTTCGGCGTTTCCGAGGGCATGGTCATGGCAGCCGGCCCGGGCGGCGAGGAAATCTACCTGCTCAGCCCTGACAGCGGTGCCAAGCCAGGCCAGCGCATCAAGTAACCGCCTCAAGTAACTACCATGCCCCGGCCACCTGGCCGGGGCATTTGCATCTGCCGCCCGCTGCCGGATAATGGCGCCATCCTCCCGCCGTCGGCATCTCCATGAGTGACTACGTTCTGGTCCTGGTCAGCACCGCGCTGGTCAATCACCTGCTCCTGCAGGCAGAGCCGGTCGAGCGTGCGCGCCTGCATGCCCTGGGCCTGTGCAGCGCACTGCTGATACTCGTGGCATTGCCAGTCGGCGCCTGGCTGTACCAGCAACTGCTCGTGCCTCTGCAGTTGCAGGGCCTGCAGCTGTTGGTCTTCCTGCCGTTGCTGACGGCATTGGCCTGGGCGCTGCCGAACCTGCTCCAGCGCCTGCGCCCAGACTGGCCTACACAAGGCCTGCCGGGTCTGCTGAGCGCAAATGCCGTGGTGCTAGGCTTGCTGGTGCAGCTGTCCGATGACGACATGCGCGGCTGGCGCCTGCTGGCGTGGCCACTTGTTGCCGCTTTGGGTTTCTGGCTCGCGCTGATGCTGTATGCGGAGCTGGACATGCGCAGCCGCC
Organism: Pseudomonas sp. CCOS 191; assembly: GCF_001007005.1. Lineage (NCBI taxonomy): Bacteria > Pseudomonadati > Pseudomonadota > Gammaproteobacteria > Pseudomonadales > Pseudomonadaceae > Pseudomonas > Pseudomonas sp. CCOS 191. Next base: position 1,346,632 of record NZ_LN847264.1, on the reverse strand, counting down.
AAGCCGAGGTACCCACGGCACTACGCGGCCTGCCTATCCAACTGATCGGTGCCGGGGTGATGGCCATGGCGTTTTCGGGACTCAACGGACTGTTCGCCCAATGAACCTGACTCTACACATCGGCGTCTTGCTGCCGGCACTGCAAAACGCCGCCCAGGGCTACCTCGAGGAACTGCAGGCCCATGCCGCTACCTGATCCGCGCCTGCGCAGCGCCATGCAACTGGTGCTGCTGGCTTGCACCCCTGGGCTGCTGGCGCTGTTCTGGCTGCATGGCTGGGGCGTGCTGATCAACCTGCTGCTGAGCAGTTGCGCAGCGCTGGCCACCGAGGCCTTGCTGCTGAGCTGGCGCAAGCTACCGGTGGCCCCGGCGCTGGGCGATGGCAGTGCGCTGGTCACCGCCGTCCTGCTGGCTGCCGCCCTGCCCATCCAGGCACCCTGGTGGTTGCCGGTGATGGCAGCCTGTGTCGCCATTGGCCTGGGCAAACAGGCCTTCGGTGGAGTGGGACGCAACCTGTTCAACCCAGCCATGGTGGGCTACGTGTTCGTACTGCTGAGCTTCCCCCTGCAGATGAACCACTGGCCCGGCCAAGCACCCGGCTTGCTGGACAGCCTGAACCTGAGCCTGGGTACCGGCGATCGCATCGATGCCTGGGCCAGCCCCACGGTGCTCGACGTACTGCGCCACAACCGCAGCCTGACCATCGACGAACTGTTTGCCAGCCATTCGGCCTTCGGCCACCTCGGAGGGCGCGCCAGCGAATGGGTCAACCTCGCCTTCCTGCTCGGCGGGTTGTTCCTGATGCAACGCAAGGTCTTCGGCTGGCATGCGCCCGTCGGCCTGCTTGGCGCCTTGTTCCTGTTCAGCCTGCTGGGTTGGAATGGCTCCGGCTCCGACTCCAATGGCTCACCATTGCTGCACCTGCTGTCGGGCTCGACCATGCTGGCCGCGTTCTTCATCGCCACCGAGCCGGTATCAGGTTGCAGGCAGCCATTGGCTCGCCTGCTGTTCGGTGCCGGCGCCGGCCTGCTGATCTACCTGATCCGTACATGGGGCAGCTTCGCCGACGGCACGGCATTCGCGATCCTGCTGATGAACCTTGCCGCACCCTCCCTGGATCGCTGGGCGGAACGCCGCCAGCAGGCCTGCCCGTGAATGCCCGCTGGCGCAGCGCCGCATACCTTCTGCTGCTGGCATTGTTGGCCGTTGCCACGACACTGGCCTGGCAACGCTTCACGGCCGAACCGATTGCACAGGCCTCGCGCCAGTGGCAGGAACGGCAGTGGCTGGCGGTGCTGCCGCCGGGCAGCTACGACAATCGGCCCTTGCAGACACCCTTGGCCCTGGCAGATACCAGCCTGCGCCATAGCCGCCTGCTCGCCGGTTACCGTGCCACGCTGGCCGGCAGCCCCACCGCCATCCTGCTGCACAACAGGTTCCAGGGCTATGGCGGCGCCATCGAAATGGTCATCGCCATCGACACCCGGGGCCGCCTGGTAGGCATGCGTGTACTCGAGCAACAGGAAAGCCCAGGCCTGGGCGACCAACTGGCAGACCCGGCGCGTCACTGGCTCGACCAGTTCATCGGCCGGGCACAGCAAGGTACACCCGAGCAGGCCTGGGCGATCAAGCGTGACCAGGGCGCGTTCGATCAGCTGGCCGGGGCGACGGTAACTTCTCGGGCAGTCATTGAGGCGATCCAGGATGCGCTGCGCTACTTCGACGATCACCGCCAGGCACTGCTCGGCGAGGCGCGCCCATGAGCAGGTTCTGGCTAGTGATGATCAGCCTGGCACCGTTGCTCGGCGCGACCCGGACCATTGTCCAGGCTATCGCCATCAGCCTTTGCGCTTGCCTGCTGACAGGCCTGCATCAGGCGCTGATGGCACCACTGCGTCGCCACCTTGCCCAGGGCGCCAGCCCGTGGGCGAGCGCTTTACTGGCCGCCACCTTGGTAACCTGCCTGTACTTGGGGCTGCGGGCGTGGGCCCTGCCCCTGGCCGAGGAACTTGCCCTCTACCCCCTGTTGCTGGCGCTGCCCTGCCTGGCCTGCGAACAGTTGCCGCCACAGACTCACCGCTACCGCCAACTGTGCCGCGGCCTGGGTGGGCTCCTGGTGGCCAGCCTTGCCCTGGGTATCTGTCGACAAGTGCTCGCCGACGGTCTCGGCCTGCACATTGCCACGCTCGCCCCCGGCGCCTTGATACTGCTCGGCCTGCTGCTGGGCTTGTACAATCACCTGCGCCCATCGACCACCTCACCACGCAGTCAAGGAAGCCGTTGACCCCATGAATGCCGCCAAACGCCTGGAGATCTTTCGCAGGCTGCATGAAGACAACCCCGAACCCAAGACCGAACTGGCCTACTCCACCCCCTTCGAACTGTTGATCGCGGTGATCCTCTCGGCCCAGGCGACGGACGTCGGCGTCAACAAGGCCACCGCGCGCCTGTTCCCGGTTGCCAACACGCCGCAGGCCATCCACGCCCTGGGTGTCGAAGGCCTGAGCGAGTACATCAAGACCATCGGGCTGTACAACAGCAAGGCCAGGAATGTCATCGAGACCTGTCGCCTGCTGGTCGAACTGCACGGTGGTGAAGTCCCGCAAAGCCGCGAAGCGCTGGAAGCCCTGCCCGGCGTCGGCCGCAAGACCGCCAACGTGGTGCTCAACACCGCTTTTCGCCAACTGGCCATGGCCGTCGATACGCATATATTCCGGGTCAGCAACCGCACGGGAATCGCGCCGGGCAAGACCGTTCTGGAAGTCGAAAAGAAATTGCTCAAGTTCGTGCCAAAGGACTATCTGCTCGATGCCCACCACTGGCTGATCCTGCATGGCCGCTATGTCTGCCAGGCCCGAAAACCCCGCTGTGGCAGTTGCCGAATCGAGGACCTGTGCGAATACAAGCTCAAGACCTCGGACGATTGAAGCAATAGCTGACAACAGCACAAGGCGATTGAAAAAATCTTTTTTACCCGCTCTGCGATTCCCGTTATAAGGACGGCCAATGGCCCTTTGGCTTGGAGTGACGCATGAGCACCGATAAAGAAGACCTGGCGAACGACGACGACTTCCAGAGTACAGACGACGAAGTGGAGCCGCAGGCCGAACCGGCCAAGACCAACCTGAGCAAGCGCCGCACCATCGACAACATGCTCGAGGAGCGACGCCTGCAGAAGCAACTGGCCGACTTCGACTACGATCTGTAGCGCAGACATGCAAAAGCCTCCTGAACGGAGGCTTTTTCAATAGGATTCAGGCAAGCCCATGGCGCTGGGCGAGTTCGATCAGGTCCACCAACGAGCGGGCATTCAACTTGAGGAGCAGGCGAGTCTTGTAGGTACTGACCGTCTTGTTGCTGAGGAACATGCTGTCGGCGATTTCCTTGTTGCTCTTGCCCCGTGCCAGTTGCTGCAGCACCATCATCTCCCGGCCGGAAAGCCGCTCGACCATCTCCATTTCCGTGGCGCCTCCCGTGCCCGAGCGCCCCTTGTGCAATGCCTGATTGGGGAAATAGCTGTAGCCGGACAGCACGGCCTTGATGGCACTGAGCAGCTCGGTCAACTCCTGTTGCTTGCACACATAACCTGCCGCCCCCGCTTGCATGCAGCGCATCGAGAAGTGCCCCGGGGCCTGTGAGGTCAGAACAAGTACCTTGCTCGCCGGGCTCACCAGCGTCATCCGCGCAATCACTTCAAGCCCATCCAGTTTGGGGATCCCGATATCCAGAATGACAATATCCGGCAGATATTCCCGCGTCAGTTGCAGGGCATCCACGCCATTGTCACTCTCCGCCACCACTTCGTAGCCATGCCGTTCCATCAGCATGCGTACGGCCAGGCGAATGACCGGGTGATCATCCACGATCAGCACTTTATTCATGCGATTCCCATTGATACGTTATTTTTAGTTCGATAGACCACCACACCCGAGCATAACGATTATTTATGCAGCGGTTTCCCTGGTAAATTCACCGAAAGAAGCGGCCTACAATTAATGGAGACTCTTCCTACAAACTACCCCTTTCACAAAATGTAATAGATATTGGTTCGTCGCAACGATTCAGAAAGTAACAGTCGCCAGAATTGGATCCAAGTGTCATTGGGTCACACTTCACGCGGGAAAATTCGACTGCGTACACTGGATAAAGGTAGGCGTTGAGGTCTGCGACCTGGCCAGGGAGGGAAACAAGGCACGCTTAATACGCTGGGGAAAACACGCTACAGATGGGCAAAGCATCACCAGGCCCTCATCATGAACCGCGACCCCATCAGTCCATTGACCCTTATCGCTGTCTTTGCCGGCGTGATCGAAGCGTCTGCCCTGGCATCACTCCCATTCCTCAGCGAAGACAGCCAGACCCTGTACACCTGGTTCCTCGTGGGCTTCCCGTTCTTCCTTACCGTACTGTTTTTTCTCACCCTCAACTTCAACACTCGCTCGCTGTTTGTACCGGACAGAGATGCCAACAGCGCCCGCAAGCCTGTACACACATCTGTCGCAGGGAGCAAAGGCGCGATGATCATCGCCATTTCCGGAGCCGACAGTCAGAAGATCATCGAAAACCATGTACTGCGAATGATCGACCGCCCCCACGGGCGACAACGACGCTGGGTGCTGTACAACCTGGATACGCGCACCTGCATCCATCTCTCTGCCGCGCCCATGCCGAATGACGAGGGCCCGCCCGCCACCGAGGCAGAAACCCAGGCATGAAAAAACCCGGCCTAGGCCGGGTTTCTTCTTACGCTCGAGGCTTCTTACAGCAGCGAACGGCCCTTGTTGGCCGCGATACGCATACGCAACGCATTGAGCTTGATGAAGCCCGCAGCATCGGCCTGGTTGTAAGCCCCGCCGTCTTCCTCGAAGGTCGCGATGTTGGCATCGAACAGCGAATCGTCCGACTTGCGGCCCACGACGGTGACATTGCCCTTGTACAGCTTCAGGCGGACAACGCCATTCACGTTGAGCTGCGAGGCATCGATCATCTGCTGCAGCATCAGACGCTCCGGGCTCCACCAGTAGCCGGTGTAGATCAGGCTGGCGTACTTGGGCATCAGCTCATCCTTCAGGTGAGCGACTTCGCGGTCCAGGGTGATCGACTCGATGGCGCGGTGAGCCTTGAGCATGATGGTGCCGCCCGGGGTCTCGTAGCAACCGCGCGACTTCATGCCGACATAGCGGTTCTCGACGATGTCCAGGCGACCAATGCCATTGGCGCCGCCAATGCGGTTGAGGTCGGCCAGCACGGTGGCCGGGGTCTTCTCGACGCCGTCGATGGCGACGATGTCACCGTTGCGGTAGGTCAGTTCGATGTAGGTGGCCTGGTCCGGGGCGCTCTCCGGAGAGACGCTCCATTTCCACATGTCTTCCTCGTGCTCGGTCCAGGTATCTTCCAGGACACCGCCTTCGTAGGAGATGTGCAGCAGGTTGGCGTCCATCGAGTACGGCGACTTCTTCTTGCCGTGGCGCTCGATCGGGATGCCGTGCTTCTCGGCGTAGTCCATCAGCTTCTCGCGGGACAGCAGGTCCCACTCACGCCATGGCGCGATGACCTTGACGCCAGGCTTGAGCGCGTAGGCGCCCAGCTCGAAACGCACTTGGTCGTTGCCCTTGCCGGTGGCACCGTGGGAAATGGCATCGGCGCCGGTTTCGTTGGCGATTTCGATCAAACGCTTGGCGATCAGCGGACGGGCGATGGAAGTACCCAGCAGGTACTCGCCTTCGTAGACGGTGTTGGCGCGGAACATCGGGAAGACGAAATCACGCACGAACTCTTCGCGCAGGTCATCGATGTAGATTTCTTTCACGCCCATCGCCTGGGCCTTGGCGCGGGCCGGCTCGACCTCCTCGCCCTGGCCGAGGTCAGCGGTGAAGGTCACCACTTCACAGTTGTAGGTGTCCTGCAGCCACTTGAGAATCACCGAAGTATCAAGGCCGCCGGAATACGCCAATACGACCTTTTTTACGTCCGCCATGCCATCACTCCACGGGGTTGTACGGAAAGCCGATGATTCTACCGGCCTTGCCGAAAAATTTACAATGGGGCGACAGCTTGTGACGACAAAGCGACAGGAATTGTCGAGAGCGCGACCCGCTGTCGCACTCAGGATTTCGCCGCAGCGGGCTGGGCGGCCGCGGCCGCAGGCGTCGCAGGTGCTGGTGTGGTAGCCGCAGGTGCCGGGGCCGTCGGCGTAACCGGTGGCGCCGGTTTCTCCAGCGGTTTCTCGACCGGTGTCACGCGCTCGAGCTGGATGTTCACCCGGCGGTTGCGCGCGCGGTTGGCGGCAGAGTTGTTCTTGGCCAGCGGATAGCGTTCGCCGTGGAAGCGCACGGTGATCTGCTCTTCCGGTACGCCATGGGCCTTGAGGTAGTCGGCCACCGCCAACGCCCGTCGGCGCGAGGTGTCGCGGTTGGTCAGGCGGTTGCCGCTGTTGTCGGAGTGGCCGTTGAGCTCGACGTGATTGACCGTCGGATCGGCCTTCAAATAATCGAGCAGCACATCCAGGCGCGCACGCGCCGAGCTGTCCAGCTCGATCCCGCCACCGGGGAAACCAACCTGGGTCTGGCGGATCTGGTCATAGTTCATCGGCAGCAGCTTGGCGGCGCACAGTTGGTAGTCGCTGTAGGCCTTGGCGAAGCTGACGGGCATCACCTGCACTTGCATCGGCCGGCCACCCTCGCCCCGGTAGTTGCGCACCACCGTGCTGCGGCCATCGAGCAGGCCATTGATCAGGCGACTGGCCTGCCCCTGGCTGGAGGTGAACAGCACGCCCGTGCGGGCCAAGTGCACCGCACCGAGGTTGATATCGCCCCGCCCTGGCTGCCAGGGGGCCGCTGCGGCCAGCAAGGTAGCGCCCCCCGCGCCAAGGACATTGCTGTCAGAACGCAGCAGGAACGTCGGTTGTTCGCCGGCACGGCGCACGAACTCGCCGCTGCCGAAACCGTCGATCGGCTGGATCAGGCGACATTCGAACTGATCTCCCTCGACTTTCCAGGCGACGTTCTCCACGCGGGTCTGGAAAGTCATGGCCCCGGCCGGCAGGCTGGCGACAAGGGTGAACAGGGCTAGGTAACGCTGGCGCACGGTCGGCTCCACTGATTCTGACGGCTTACCTGAATGCTATCGGGCGTCTGTCAGAAAACTTGATAGCCGTGCTCGAACAGGGGTTTTCCGGTAGCATTGGCTTCTGAGTTCGACCCGCCTGGAATCTCCAATGTCCGATCGCCTGACCCTCCTGCGCCCCGACGACTGGCACATCCATCTGCGCGATGGTGCCGTCCTGCCTCACACTGTCGGTGACGTGGCGCGTACCTTCGCCCGCGCCATCATCATGCCCAACCTGGTTCCGCCGGTACGCAATGCCGTCGAGGCCGATGCCTACCGCCAGCGCATCCTTGCCGCACGCCCCGCCGGCAGCCGCTTCGAGCCATTGATGGTGCTGTATCTTACCGACCGCACCAGCCCGGAAGACATCCGCGCCGCCAAGGCCAGCGGGATCGTGTACGCCGCCAAGCTGTACCCGGCCGGCGCCACCACCAACTCCGATTCGGGCGTGACCAGCATCGACAACATCTTCCCGGCAATCGAGGCACTGGCCGAAACCGGCATGCCCCTGCTGGTGCACGGTGAGGTCACGCGCAGTGAAATCGACGTGTTCGACCGCGAGAAGCGTTTCATCGACGAGCACATGCGCCGCCTGGTCGAGCGTTTCCCGACCCTGAAAGTGGTGTTCGAGCACATCACCACCAGTGACGCCGCGCAGTTCGTCACCGAGGCGCCGGCCAACGTCGGTGCCACCATCACTGCCCAGCACCTGCTGTACAACCGCAACCACATGCTGGTTGGCGGTATCCGCCCGCATTTCTATTGCCTGCCGATCCTCAAGCGCAACACCCACCAGGTGGCGTTGCTGGATGCCGCGACCAGCGGCAACCCGAAGTTCTTCCTCGGTACCGACTCGGCGCCTCACGCCAAGCATGCCAAGGAAGCCGCCTGCGGCTGCGCCGGCTGCTATACCGCCTACGCCGCCATCGAGTTGTATGCCGAGGCATTCGAGCAGCGCAACGCACTGGACAAGCTCGAAGGCTTCGCCAGCAAGCATGGCCCTGATTTCTACGGCCTGGCGCGCAATACCGACACCATCACCCTGGTGCGTGAGCAATGGACAGCGCCGGACAGCCTGCCCTTCGGTGACACCACCGTCATTCCCCTGCGCGCTGGTGAAACACTGCGCTGGCGCCTGCAGGAGGACCACGCGTGAGCGAAGATCTGTACGAAGACGATCAGGACAGCCAGGTCAGCAGCGGCTCGCGCCATCCGATGGCCGAGCGTTTCCGCGGCTACCTGCCTGTGGTGGTGGATGTCGAGACCGGTGGTTTCAACAGCGCCACCGACGCGCTGCTGGAGATTGCCGCCGTCACCATCGGCATGGATGAAAAGGGCTTCCTGTTCCCCGAGCACACCTACTTCCATCGGGTCGAACCGTTCGAAGGGGCCAATATCGAAGCCGCCGCGCTGGAGTTCACCGGCATCAAGCTCGATCACCCGCTGCGCATGGCGGTGAGCGAGGAAAGCGCGCTGACCGATATTTTCCGCGGCGTGCGCAAGGCGCTGAAGGCCAATGGCTGCAAGCGGGCGATCCTGGTGGGGCATAACAGCAGCTTCGACCTGGGTTTCCTCAACGCTGCCGTGGCGCGCAACGATATCAAGCGCAACCCGTTCCACCCGTTCTCCAGCTTCGACACCGCCACCCTCGCTGGCCTCGCCTACGGCCAGACCGTGCTGGCCCGAGCCTGCCAGAGCGCGGACATCGACTTCGACGGCCGTGAGGCGCATTCGGCGCGTTACGACACCGAGAAGACTGCCGAGCTATTCTGCGGCATCGTCAATCGCTGGAAAGAGATGGGCGGCTGGCGCGATTTCGACGATTGAGATGAGTGCGCATTCGCGGGGCAAGCCCGCTCCCACGCTAATGGGGGAGCGGGCTTGCCCCGCAGTCGAACCGATACCGCATGCATAAAAAAACCGGCCACCAGGGCCGGTTTTTTTATGCGCTTGGCAAATTACAGCTTGCCAGCGTTCTCGCTCAGGTAAGCCGCGACACCTTCCGGCGAAGCGTTCATGCCCTTGTCGCCTTTCTTCCAGTTGGCCGGGCAGACTTCGCCGTGCTCTTCGTGGAATTGCAGGGCGTCGACCAGGCGCAGCAGCTCGTCCATGTTGCGGCCCAGCGGCAGGTCGTTGACGATCTGCGAGCGGACAACACCGTTGGTGTCGATCAGGAAGGCGCCACGGAAGGCCACGCCGCCTTCGGACTCGACGTCGTAGGCCTTGCAGATTTCGTGGGTCATGTCGGCTGCCAGGGTGTACTTGACCTGGCCGATGCCGCCATTGTTGACCGGGGTGTTGCGCCAGGCGTTGTGGGTGAAGTGCGAGTCGATCGACACGCCGATCACTTCAACGTTGCGCGCCTGGAAGTCAGGGATGCGGTTGTCCAGGGCGATCAGCTCGGACGGGCAGACGAAGGTGAAGTCCAGCGGGTAGAAGAACACCAGGCCGTACTTGCCCTTGATGGCCGAGGCCAGGTTGAAGCTGTCGACGATCTCGCCGTTGCCCAGCACGGCTGGAACGGTGAAGTCCGGGGCTTGTTTGCCAACGAGTACGCTCATTCGATCTCTCCTGATGAGGGGTGAAAAACCTTGCCCGGGCGGAACGCGTCCCCCGGATCCAGCAAAGGCCGACCATCATACACAGCTTTGCGTGACAGGCCGAATCTCAACCGCCGGTCGCTCTGGAACGCACCTTACACAAAGTGTTTTGACAAGCATTCTCATTACCATTACTCTCCAACGCATCGACTCAACCCGCGATGGTCAGCCTTTATGTATGTGTGTCTTTGTGTCGGTGTCACCGACGGACAGATCCGCGATGCGATCTACGAAGGATGCTGCAGCTACAAGGAAGTGCGAGCCGCCACCAATGTGGCCAGCCAGTGCGGCAAATGCGCCTGCCTCGCCAAGCAGGTGGTACGCGAAACCCTCACCGAGCTGCAACTGAGCCAGCAGGCCGCCCTGCCCTACCCCGTTGAATTCAACGCGGCGTAATTTCCCCAAATTCGAAGAACCGGACCCAGTGTCCGGTTTTTTTATGCCTGCAATTCAATAAGTTAGCGCCCGAACGCGGTTCACAAACATTCTTATTCCGATTAATTTTTACTTATTATTCAATAACTTAGGTTTGACATAGATAGTTGCGGGGCTCAAACTTGTTTGCATTGGCTCAACTTCTACAGGGCAGACCCCATCATGAAAGGCGACGTAAGCGTCATCCAGCATCTCAACAAGGTCCTCGGAAACGAGCTGGTCGCAATCAACCAGTACTTCCTGCATGCACGCATGTACGAAGATTGGGGTCTGAACAAGATCGGCAAACTCGAGTACAAAGAGTCCATCCAGGCGATGAAGGATGCTGACAAGCTGATCAAGCGCATCCTCTTCCTCGAAGGCATCCCCAACGTCCAGGACCTGGGCAAGCTCATGATCGGCGAGCACACCAAGGAGATGCTCGACTGCGATCTGAAGCTTGAGAAAAAGGCCCACGCCGACCTGAAAGCCGCCATCGCCCATTGCGAAACCGCTGGCGACTTCGGTTCGCGCGACGTGCTCGAGGACATCCTCGAGGACCAGGAAGAGCACATCGACTGGCTGGAGACTCAATTGGGCCTGATCGACAAGATCACTATCGAGAACTACCTGCAGTCGCAGATGGGCGAAGAGTAACTGCAACGCCCGGACATGGAGCCCTGCCAATGCAGGGCTTTTTTGTGGGCGTCTTACTGCTCCATCGACGTCAACAAAAAGCCCCGCGATTGCGGGGCTTTTGCATCCTGGCGAGGAACGCCGGAATCAGGCTTCGGAAGCCTTGGCCTTGGCGGCCGCATCCTTGATCAGGGTCTGCAGTTCACCATTTTCGAACATCTCGATCATGATGTCGCTGCCGCCGACCAGTTCACCCGCCACCCACAGTTGCGGGAAGGTAGGCCAGTTGGCGTACTTGGGCAGGTTGGCGCGGATTTCCGGGTTCTGCAGGATGTCGACATAAGCGAACTTCTCGCCACACCCCATCACGGCTTGCGAAGCCTTGGCCGAGAAACCGCACTGCGGGGCATTCGGCGAACCTTTCATGTAAAGCAGAATGGTGTTGTTGGCGATCTGCTCTTTGATTGTATCGATGATATCCATGAAGCACCTCGGCTGAACTTTCCGACTGGGTCGTCGGCACGGTGACGCATTGTATCGGAAAGCCGAGCGGCGTGCTCGGCCTTGCCGATGCTCAGGCGGCCTCCACTTGCACAGGTACGCCATTGAGGGCGGCGTTGCCGGATACACCATCACGCAAGTGCTCGTCGGTCAGGTCATTGGCACTCACGCCTGGCTGTGCACCGGCCACCTGCAAACGTGCGCCCTGGCGCCCGTGACCGTAGCCGTGGGGCAGGCTGACCACCCCTGGCATCATCTCCTCGCTGGCTTGGACAGGCACTTCGATCACGCCCGTGCGTGAGCGGATCCGCACCATCTGCCCGTCTTGCAACTGGCGGTGGCGCAGATCATCCGGATGCATCAGCAGATGATGCCGCGGCTTGCCTTTGACCAGCCGATGATAGTTATGCATCCAGGAATTGTTGCTGCGCACATGGCGACGGCCGATCAGCAACAACTGGCCTGCCGTCGGCGCTGCCTGCCGGGCCAGGCGCTGCAGGTCACCGAGCAGTACCGCCGGTGCGGCTTCGACTTTGCCGCCAGCCGTGCGCAAGCGTACCGCGAGGTTGGCACCCAGCGGCCCTAGATCCAGGCCGTGGGGGTATTCATCGAGCATCTGCAGGGAAAGCTTCCAGGACGACTCGTCACCATAAGGGCCCTTGCGCAAGGCAAAGTCGATCATCCGTGCCGGTGGCAGGGTCGCCTTGAGCTCGACCTGCGCACGCTGGGCAAAGGCCTCGGCCAGGCCTACGAAAATCTCCCAGTCATGCAGCGCCCCCTCCGGTTTGGGCAGGATCGCCCGGTTGAAGCGGGTGACATTGCGTACCGCCAGCAGGTTGAAGGTGGAATCGTAGTGGTCATTCTCCAGCGCCGAGGTGGAAGGCAGGATCAGGTCGGCATGACGCGTGGTCTCGTTGATGTAGAGGTCGATGCTGAGCATGAACTCCAGGCCGGCCAAGGCCTCGTCCAGGCGCCGCCCGTTGGGCGTGGACAGCACCGGGTTGCCGGCCACGGTCACCAACGCCCGTACCTGCCCGTCACCGGGCTCGAGGATCTCCTCGGCCAAGGCCGAGACCGGTAGCTCGCCAGCATATTCGGGCAACCCCGAGACGCGGCTGCGCCACTGGTCGAAGTGGCCACCCGAGGTGCTGGCGACCAGATCGACCGCCGGCTCGGTGCACAATGCACCGCCTATCCGATCAAGGTTGCCGGTGACCAGGTTGATCAATTGCACCAGCCAGTGGCACAACGAGCCGAAGGCCTGGGTCGATACTCCCATCCGGCCATAGCACACTGCCTTGTCGGCAGCGGCAAAGTCCCGCGCCAATTGGCGGATGTCCTCGGCCGGGATGCCGCACAACGCGCTCATGCTGACGGCATCGAACGGCAGGATCGCCTCGCGCACCTGCTCCAGGCCATTGATCGGCAGGTGCGAGCCACGTGCCAGGCCCTCGGCGAACAGGGTATGCAACAGGCCACACAGCAGCGCTGCGTCGCCACCGGGACGGATGAACAGGTGTCGATCGGCCAGTAGCGCCGTCTCGCTGCGCCGCGGATCCACCACCACCAGCTGCCCGCCCCTGGCCTTGAGTGCCTTCAGGCGTTTTTCCACGTCGGGGACGGTCATGATGCTGCCATTGGACGCCAGGGGATTGCCGCCAAGAATCAGCATGAACTGCGTGTGGTCGATGTCCGGGATGGGCAGCAACAGGCCATGGCCGTACATCAGGTGGCTGGTCAGGTGCTGCGGCAGCTGGTCCACCGAGGTGGCCGAGAAGCGGTTGCGGGTCTTGAGCAGGCCGAGGAAGTAGTTGCTGTGGGTCATCAAGCCATAGTTGTGCACGCTGGGGTTGCCCTGGTAGACCGCCACAGCATTGCGCCCATGGGCCTGCTGCACCGCCCACAGCCGCTCTGCGGCGAAGGCGAAGGCCTCGTCCCAGCCGATCGCCTGCCACTGGTCACCGATGCGCCGATGAGGCTGGCGCAAGCGGTCAGGGTCTTCCTGGATATCCTGCAGGGCGACCGCCTTGGGGCAGATATGGCCGCGGCTGAACGGATCCTGCGGATCGCCCTTGATCGAGCTGATCCGCAGAGGCCCCTCTGCCTCATGGGTAACTTCGATGTTCAGGCCGCAAATGGCTTCGCACAGGTGACAGGCTCGGTGATGCAGGGTCTTGGTCATGGCCGCCTCTGCCTTGTTGTTCTGGAGGTTCGACTATGCGCCGCACCCACCGGGCATGCCAGCGCGCTTCGCGGCGTGAATCGGGCGACATCAGGCCGACGATTCGCGACGACGGGTTTGCCAAAATCGAGGTAAGCCGTGTACAACCTCTGTAGTAAATAAAAAACAGCTGCTCGCCAAAGGCTTACGACACCCTTTGACACAGAGGCGCTGTTTCCCCTCTTGGTTTCAGGCGACATTTAATTATAGTATTGCGCCTTTCCCTATTCCGTCCGCCCCGTGCGGCTTACGCCGCAGGTCACTCCCGTTGTCAACAAAACCCATACGGTCGACCTGCAAAACGTTGCAGATAAGGTAGTCAATCATGAGCGCTAGGCACTTTCTCTCCCTGCTGGATTTCACCGCTGACGAATTGCTCGGCGTGATCCGTCGCGGCATCGAGCTGAAGGACCTGCGTAAACGAGGCGTGCTGTTCGAGCCGTTGAAGAACCGTGTGCTGGGGATGATCTTCGAGAAATCCTCGACCCGTACCCGAGTCTCCTTCGAAGCGGGCATGATCCAGCTTGGCGGCCAGGCGATCTTCCTGTCGCCGCGCGACACCCAGCTGGGCCGCGGCGAGCCGATCGCCGACAGCGCCATCGTGCTGTCGAGCATGGTCGACGCGGTGATGATCCGTACCCACGCCCACAGCACCCTCACCGAATTCGCCGCCAACTCGAAGGTGCCGGTCATCAACGGCCTGTCCGACGAATCGCACCCCTGCCAGCTGCTGGCCGACATGCAGACCTTCTTCGAGCACCGTGGCGCGATCCAGGGCAAGACCGTGGCCTGGGTCGGCGACGGCTTCAACATGTGCAACTCCTATATCGAAGCTGCCGTGCAGTTCGATTTCCAACTGCGCATCACTTGCCCAGAAGGCTACGAGCCCGATCCGCGCTTCCTGCAACTGGGTGGCGACCGCGTGCAGATCATCCGTGATCCGAAGGAAGCCGTGCGCGGCGCCCACCTGGTAACCACGGATGTCTGGACTTCCATGGGCCAGGAAGAGGAAACTGCACGGCGCCTGGCGCATTTCGCGCCTTACCAGGTCACCCGCGAACTGCTCGACCTGGCGGCACCCGACGCCCTGTTCATGCATTGCCTGCCCGCCCACCGTGGCGAGGAAATCAGCCAGGACCTGCTCGACGACCCCCGTTCGGTCGCCTGGGACGAAGCTGAGAACCGCCTGCATGCGCAGAAGGCCCTTCTGGAATTCCTTGTAGAACCGGCTTACCACCACGCATGAGTCAACAGCTACTGCTCAACCTGCGCAACCTGGCCTGTGGCTATGGCGACCAGCGCATCGTCCAGAACCTCAACCTGCATCTCAACGCAGGCGACATCGGTTGCCTGCTGGGGTCCTCGGGTTGCGGCAAGACCACCACGCTGCGCGCCATCGCCGGGTTCGAGCCGGTGCACGAAGGCGAGATCCAGCTGGGCGGCGAGGTCATCTCCCGCGCCGGGTTCACCCTGGCACCGGAGAAACGCCGCATCGGCATGGTGTTCCAGGACTACGCGCTGTTCCCCCACCTGACCGTCGCGCAGAACATCGCCTTCGGCATCGGCAAGCACCCACGCCAGGCGGCGGTGGTCGAGGAGATGCTCGAGCTGGTCAAGCTGGCCGGCCTCGGCGGGCGTTACCCACACGAGTTGTCGGGCGGCCAGCAGCAACGCGTGGCCCTGGCCCGGGCGCTTGCACCGGAGCCACAGCTGCTGTTGCTTGACGAGCCGTTCTCCAACCTCGACGTGGAGCTGCGCCGACGCTTGAGCCATGAGGTCCGCGACATCCTCAAGAGCCGCGGCACCAGCGCCATCCTGGTCACCCACGACCAGGAAGAAGCCTTTGCCGTCAGCGATCATGTGGGGGTATTCAAGGAGGGCCGCCTGGAGCAGTGGGACACGCCCTACAACCTCTACCACGAGCCGCAGACCCCGTTCGTCGCCAGCTTCATCGGCCAGGGCTACTTCATTCGCGGCCAGATGAGCAGCCACGAAGCAGTGACCACCGAACTCGGCGAACTGCGCGGCAACCGGGCCTATACCATGGCACCCGGAAGCTCGGTGGATGTGCTGTTGCGCCCCGACGACATCATCCATGCCCCCGACAGCACGCTACGGGCACAGGTCATCGGCAAAAGCTTCCTCGGCGCTTCGACCTTGTATCGCCTGCAGCTTCCCACCGGCAGTCAGCTCGAAGCGATCTTCCCCAGCCACAACGACCACTTGCTCGGCCAGGACGTCGGCATCGCCGTCGCCGCCGATCATCTCGTGCTGTTCCCGGTACCTGGTAGCGTTGCCGCGCAGCTACCGCGCCAGGAGAATGGCGTGCGTCGAATCAGCTCGGCGCTCTGAGGTTCGACAGCAGCGCGTGGCAAACCCGTTTCCACGTCCTGTAAACAGGCGTGGGGCGGGCTCGCCCGATTACTTTGAATCAGACCATCAAAGTACCAGAGGCCACCAAACGGGCCTGTCCACCGATCTTCACCCGCTCCCCCTCCAGCCGACAGAACAGCTCGCCACCGCGTACGGACCGCTGGTAAGCGTGCAACTGTGACTTGCCAAGGCGTGCCGCCCAGTAAGGAATAAGCGAGCAGTGAATGGAACCCGTGACTGGATCCTCCGGGATCCCGATACTCGGTGCAAAATAGCGCGACACGAAGTCGTGCTCTTCACCCGGCGCCGTTACGATCACGCCCAAACCCGGCAGTCTCGCCAACGCCACCATGTCTGGCGCGCAGGCACGCACGGTTTGCTCAGAAGCCAGTACAACCAGCAGCTCCTTGGTCTGGTATACCTCCTGTACCTCGCACCCCAGCGCCTCGGCCACGGCCACCGGCTCAGCCAAAGGCTGCGCATCGATGCGCGGGAAATCGAGCCACAGGCGGCCCCCTTCACGCGTCACGCTCAATGGACCGGACAGGCTTTGAAAGTCCAGACGAGGCTTCTGCTCACCATAGACCTCGAACAGCACATGGGCACTGGCGAGGGTGGCATGACCGCACAGCGGCACTTCAGTTGCGGGGGTGAACCAGCGAATCCGGTAGCCCTCTCCTTCAGCGACCACGAACGCAGTTTCGGCGAGGTTGTGCTCGGCGGCGATCTGCTGCATCAGCACATCGTCGAGCCACTGCTCCAGGTGGTAGACCATGGCCGGATTGCCGGCGAAGGGCCGGTCACTGAACGCATCGACCTGGTGAAAATGCAGCTGCATGCCACGACTCCTGTGTAGGGCGGAAAAGGCCACGAGCATGGAGCAAGGCGCCTGGACCGAACAGTGACAGAGTCGTGGAATTTGAATCAGTACAGATGATCAGCCGCGGCCGATCTCGGCGAATTGTGCCTGGGTATGGGCAGCGAGCACTGCTGCGGCGAGTTCCACTTCCAGTCCGCGGCGGCCAGCGCTCACATGAATCGTTTCATGTTGTTGCGCCGATTGGTCGATGAAAGTGCGCAGGCGCTTCTTTTGTCCCAGCGGGCTGATCCCGCCAACCAGGTAGCCCGTGGCGCGCTGGGCAGCCTGCGGGTCGGCCATTTCGCATTTCTTCACGCCGGCCGCATGGGCCAGCGCCTTCAGATCGAGCGTCCCGCCCACCGGCACCACCGCCACCAGCAACTCACCTTTTTCGCTGCTGGCGAGCAGCGTCTTGAACACGCGCAATGGGTCAAGGCCGAGCTTTTCCGCCGCCTCCAGGCCGTACGATGCAGATTTCGGATCATGTTCGTAGCTGTGCACGCGGTGCTCGGCACGCGCCTTTTTCAGCAGGTCCAGGGCGGGGGTCATCAATGGCTCCAGGCGATCACAAGTCGCCCGGTACTTTAGGGTAAATCCGCCGGGGCAGCCAGCGCAGCACCCAGGCTAGAGCAGTGGCCGTGGATTCACCGCGGGGCACGCCAGTCAGAATGTGGCTGAGCGTTCATTTTCGACCTTTGACATCAGCGTTTCTTGTCTATATTTTTTCGTTTATGAATAAATGGTGCACCTATAAGGTGCGCTTCCTGTACCCGCCCGGCGTCAATGGGGATCGACTCCGGGCTTTTTGCTGTCGAGCGCCCAGCGCCTCACAACAACAAGAACCGAGGTCATACATGACGACTGCTCTACGACAACCCACGCTATCCGCCCAGTGCCTGGCCGAATTCCTCGGCACTGCCCTGCTCATATTCTTCGGTACCGGCTGTGTCGCCGCGCTCAAGGTCGCCGGTGCCAGCTTCGGCCTGTGGGAAATAAGCATCATCTGGGGGGTCGGCGTGAGCATGGCGATCTACCTCACCGCCGGTGTGTCCGGCGCGCATCTGAACCCGGCGGTCAGCATCGCGCTGGCCGTTTTCGCCGGCTTCGACAAGCGCAAGCTGCCGTTCTACATGCTCGCTCAGGTGTGCGGCGCATTCTGCGGCGCCGCGTTGGTGTACTTCCTGTACAGCAACCTGTTCTTCGATTTCGAACAAAGCCACGCCATGCTGCGCGGCAGCCAGGCCAGCCTCGAACTGGCCTCGGTGTTCTCCACCTATCCGCACCCGGCGCTGTCCACCGGCCAGGCGTTCCTGGTCGAAGTGATCATCACCGCCATTCTGATGGCCGTGATCATGGCCCTGACCGACGACAACAACGGCCTGCCCCGTGGCGCCACCGCGCCCCTGCTGATCGGCCTGCTGATCGCCGTGATCGGCAGCGCGATGGGCCCGCTGACCGGCTTTGCGATGAACCCGGCGCGCGATTTCGGGCCTAAACTGATGACCTTCCTGGCCGGCTGGGGCGAAATTGCCTTCACCGGCGGGCGCGATATTCCGTATTTCCTGGTGCCGGTGTTCGCGCCGATCCTCGGTGCCAGCCTGGGCGCGGCCCTGTACCGCGGGCTGATCGCCCGCAATTTGCCGACGACACAAGCCGCGCCCCAACAGACAGACGATAATCCTCAGGGCGACACCCAGGTTTCCTGATGCCAACGCCGAGCCCGGGCTGACACCCGGCGCCCGCCACGCCCTGAACTACCCCCTATTCGTGCAAGGCCACCGACATGACCGATACCCTGGACAAGAACTACATCATCGCCCTGGACCAGGGCACCACCAGTTCGCGCGCCATCATCTTCGATCGCGACGCCAACGTGGTGGGCACCTCGCAGCGTGAATTCGCCCAGCACTACCCACAGGCGGGCTGGGTCGAGCACGACCCGATGGAAATCTTCGCCACCCAGAGCGCGACCATGGTCGAGGCCCTGGCCCAGGCCGGCATCAGCCACGCCCAGGTCGCCGCCATCGGCATCACCAACCAGCGCGAGACCACCGTTGTCTGGGACAAGGAAACCGGGCGCCCGGTGTACAACGCCATCGTCTGGCAATGCCGGCGCAGCACCGAGATCTGCGCCCAGCTCAAGCGCGACGGCCATGAGCAGTACATCCGCGAGGCAACCGGCCTGGTCACCGACCCGTACTTCTCCGGCACCAAGCTCAAGTGGATCCTCGATAACGTCGAGGGCGTGCGCGAGCGCGCCGAGCGTGGCGAGCTGCTGTTCGGCACCATCGATACCTGGCTGATCTGGAAGTTCTCCGGTGGCAAGGTGCATGTCACCGACTACACCAACGCCTCGCGCACGCTGATGTTCAACATCCACAGCCTGCAATGGGACGAAAAGCTCCTCGATATCCTCGGCATCCCAAGCCAGATGCTGCCCGAGGTTCGCCCGTCGTCCGAAGTCTATGGCCATACCAAGAGCGGCATTGCCATCGCCGGTATCGCCGGTGACCAGCAATCGGCGCTGTTCGGCCAGATGTGCGTGGAGCCCGGCCAGGCCAAGAACACCTACGGCACCGGCTGCTTCCTGCTGATGAACACCGGTGACAAGGCGGTGCAATCGTCCCACGGCCTGCTCACCACCATCGCCTGCGGCCCGCGTGGCGAAGTGGCCTACGCCCTTGAGGGCGCGGTCTTCAACGGTGGTTCCACCGTGCAGTGGCTGCGTGACGAACTGAAGATCGTCAACGATGCCTACGACACCGAGTACTTTGCCAGCAAGGTCAAGGACAGCAACGGCGTCTACCTGGTGCCGGCCTTCACCGGTCTGGGTGCGCCCTACTGGGACCCGTACGCCCGCGGCGCGCTGTTCGGCCTGACCCGTGGCGTCAAGGTCGACCACATCATCCGTGCCGCCCTCGAGTCGATCGCCTACCAGACCCGTGACGTACTCGACGCCATGCAGCAGGACTGCGGCCAGCGCCTGTCCGAACTGCGCGTGGACGGTGGCGCGGTGGCCAACAACTTCCTCATGCAGTTCCAGGCCGACATTCTCGGCACCTGCGTCGAACGCCCGAAAATGCGCGAAACCACAGCGCTGGGCGCCGCCTACCTGGCGGGCCTGGCCTGCGGTTTCTGGAGCGGCCTGGACGAGCTGCGCGACAAGGCGATCATCGAGCGCGAGTTCAGTCCGCAGCTGGACGAAGCGGCCAAGGAGAAGCTGTACAAGGGCTGGCGCAAGGCTGTTGATCGCACCCGCGACTGGGAAGATCACGACGCCTGATAGCGAAAGCATCGCGGGGCGAGCCCCCTTGCCACGCCCCGCGACGATCCTTTGCGCATCAACCAGACTGGTCCTACACCACGACCTACGGCATCATTGCAGAATTTGTCCGGCTGCCCCAAAGGACCGCCCATGAATCTGCCTCCACGCCAACAACAAATCCTCGAGCTTGTCCGCGAACGCGGCTATGTCAGCATCGAGGAAATGGCGCAGCTGTTCGTCGTCACCCCGCAGACCATCCGCCGCGATATCAACCAGCTCGCCGAAGCCAACCTGTTGCGCCGCTACCACGGTGGTGCCGCCTACGACTCGAGCATCGAAAACACCGCTTACGCCATGCGCGCAGACCAGATGCGCGACGAGAAGCAACGCATCGCCGACGCCGTGGCCCGGCAGATTCCCGACCATGCCTCGCTGTTCATCAACATCGGCACCACCACCGAATCCATCGCCCGCGCCCTGCTCAACCACAATCACCTGAAAGTCATCACCAACAACCTGCACGTGGCGGCAATCCTGGCGGCCAAGGACGACTTCGAAGTGCTGGTGGCCGGCGGCACGGTCCGCCGCGACGGTGGCGTGGTGGGCCAGGCGAGCGTCGACTTCATCAACCAGTTCAAGGTCGATTTCGCCGTGGTCGGCATCAGCGGCATTGACGAGGACGGTAGCCTGCTGGACTTCGACTACCAGGAAGTACGGGTATCCCAAGCCATCATCGCCAATGCCCGCCAGGTGCTGTTGGCCGCGGACTCGAGCAAGTTCGGCCGCAATGCCATGGTTCGCCTGGGCTCGATCAGCCTGGTCGACTGCCTGGTGACCGACCAGGCACCTTCCCCGGCCCTGACCCAGTTGCTCAACCAGTACAAGATTCGCCTCGACGTGGTTTGAGACCGCGCGCCTCGCCTATTGCAAGCCGTTGGGTCGAGCACCGTCCTGGCGGCGCTTGATCTTCCTGCCTTGCAAATCGATCACCCTGCCTTTTCGCAAATGTTCATTTCCCTGTCATCCGATCAGTTTTTTCTATGAAGACTGACTGGCAGGCGCCTGTTCATTACGCTACTATTTTCGGAAACGAACATTGATGTTCACTTTCGATGTGAACAGCCCCAGGAGGCCTTGCCCGTGTCCCAGCCCGTTTCGTCCCAGCCACCCCTCCAAGACTGCTACGACCTCGCCGTTATCGGCGGTGGCATCAATGGCGTGGGCATCGCTGCCGATGCCGCCGGGCGCGGCCTCAAGGTGTTCCTTTGTGAAAAGGATGACCTGGCACAGCATACCTCCTCGGCCAGCAGCAAGCTGATCCATGGTGGCCTGCGCTACCTGGAGCACTATGAATTCCGCCTGGTACGCGAAGCCCTGGCCGAGCGCGAAGTGCTGCTGGCCAAGGCGCCGCACATCGTCAAGCCCATGCGTTTCGTGCTGCCGCACCGCCCGCACCTGCGCCCGGCCTGGATGATCCGCGCCGGCCTGTTCCTCTACGATCACCTCGGCAAGCGCAAGCGCCTGGGTGCTTCGTGCAGCCTGCGCTTCGGCCCGGGCTACCCGCTCAAGCCGGCCATCACCCGCGGTTTCGAATATGCCGACTGCGCGGTGGATGACGCCCGCCTGGTGGTGCTCAATGCCATGGCCGCCCGTGAACACGGCGCGCACATCCATACCCGCACCCGCTGCCTGCGCGCCGAACGCATCGATGGCCTGTGGCAGGTGGAACTGCAGCACGCCGATGGCAGCCTGCAGACCATCCATGCCCGCGCCTTGGTCAATGCTGCCGGCCCCTGGGTGGCCAGCTTCATCAAGGACGACCTGAAGCTCGACGCGCCCTACGGTATCCGCCTGATCCAGGGCAGCCACCTTATCGTGCCGCGTCTGTACGAAGGCGAACATGCCTACATCCTGCAGAACGAAGACCAGCGCATCGTGTTCTGCATCCCGTACCTGGACCGTTTCACCCTGATCGGCACCACCGACCGCGAATACAGCGGCGACCCGGCCAAGGTGGTGATCACCGAGCAGGAAACCGATTACCTGCTGAATGTGGTGAACGCCCACTTCAACCACCAACTGAGCCGCAGCGACATCCTGCACACTTACTCCGGCGTGCGTCCGCTGTGCAACGACGAATCGGACAACCCGTCGGCGGTGACCCGCGACTACACACTGGCGTTGTCCGCAAGTGAAGGGCAGGCGCCGCTGCTGTCGGTGTTCGGCGGCAAGCTGACCACCTACCGCAAGCTGGCCGAATCGGCCATGGCCGAACTCAAGCCGTTCTTCACCCAGATGCGCGGCAGCTGGACTGCCGATGCGCCATTGCCGGGCGGTGAAGACATGAGCACTGCTCAGGCACTCGCCGAAGACATCCAAGCCCGTTACAGCTGGTTGGCACCAGATATCACCAAGCGCTGGGCAGTAACCTACGGCAGCCGAGCCTGGCACTTGCTTGACGGCATGAACGGACCAGAGGACCTGGGTCAATCCATCGGTGGCGGACTGTTCAGCCGTGAAGTGGATTATCTTTGCCAGCAGGAATGGGCGCTGGACGCCGAAGATATTCTCTGGCGCCGCACCAAGCTGGGCTTGTTCACAAGCATCACGGAGCAACAGGCACTTGCCACCTACCTGCGGGCTCGCTCCGAACAGGCTTGCGCCGCTTGAAAGCATCCCATGCGCCCCGCAATGGGCGCATAGGACCGATTGCGCAGGTAATCAGGAATACAGACGCTGGTAGACCTCATGGGCCAGCGTCCTGAGCAAACGGCGCTCGGCAATCTCGAACTCGTACATCAGTGCATTGCTGCGTAGCGTGAAGGTCCAATCATCAATCCGGCTTTGCTCGACATCTGCCTCAAGCGCCTCCATGCGCAGCCGGAGGGGTTCAGCCAATGCAGCGAATCGAGAAGCGTAGCGCTCGCGCACATGCGCGGCCCAGAACGGGCGCTGTGCAGTCGACTCGATCAACGCATCCGCCGTTTCAGCGCCCAGTACCTGGTCTCGCGCGCGAAGCACGTCACTGGTAGTCACCCGGGCATGACTTTGGTAATGCATCGAGTCCGACTCCAGCGGCAAGCCGAGTGGGTTTAGCAGCTTGTAACGATAGAAAAACCTTACCTCTATCTCATCTGCCGGCAGGCTGGCCTCACGCATTCGCTGAACGTGCCGGGCCGCGATCCGGTCCACCTCATCCAGGCGGAACAATGATCGCCCAAGGCGCATCAGCCGAGCCTCGACATCAACAGCAGGCACACCACTGATTGCTCGCTCGACCAGTACGCCGAGCTCCAACTGGCTGAGAATCAACAACAGGCCGTCTTCGCAGGTGCGCTGGCCGGACGCCTCCAGAAACAACCGCTGGCGTACCGCCTCATGCTGTTCACAGTAGTCCAGGATACGCCACACTCGGGTTCGGTAATGGCCTGCATGCTCACCGAAGTCCACCGAGTCGGAAAAATCGGCCAGGAATCGAAACAACCCCGCTGATCCAGGTTCCTCGCTCAGCGCCTGCCACACTGCCCGCCAACGTTCACGCTCACGCCCACTGGCCGAACCCAGCCAGGTTTCACGCAATTGCTCATCAACTGGCTGATGACGAAATCCTGCAGCACCTCTTGCCGCGCCCACCGCACCGCCGCTGGCTTCGTCCAGCAGCTCCTCGCTTCTTTCATCCAGGGGATTGTCATGCAGGGCGAGCTGCTCGACCTGCTGGCGCAACTCCAAGAGGTCCTGGCGCAGTTGACGGATGCGGTTGTCGCGAAGGTCGACGGCGGCCCGCCAGGAAACGCGATCAGGCAGCGCCTCCAGCCCCACAGCCCGCAAACTCACGGTGCGCAGGCTGCGTAGATGAGTCAATACCGGGGCCCGGCGCAGTGGATTGTGGCTGAGGTCCAGCACCTGTAATGAATGAAGCGTGGCAAGCCGACGCTGGCCTGCCTGATTGAGCTCGATCCGGTTGCCTTGCAGATGCAACTGCCGCAGATGCTCCAATGTCTCGATGCCGGCTGGAATTTCAGTCAAACGGTTGCCAGACAAGTTCAACTCGACCAGGTTGGGGAAGCGCCGCAAAAAGCCCTCATCCAGCTGAGCAAGCGCCATGTCGCGGAGCGTCAATCGCCGGATGTGGTGGTAATCCACTCCCTCGGGCAATACGGGCAGGCTACCGACGCGCTCACCTTCGATTTCCAGTACGTACTCGTCAGCCAGGTTGGTGAGTTTGCGCCGCCAGCTACGCCGCAGCGCATTCGCTACATTTCGCCGCCTGCGCGCGTCCAGCGCGTTGACGGCCTCGCGGCGCCACAACCGCAAATGGCTTTTCAGACTGGCCAATTGCTCCTGCAACTGGGCGTAATGCTCCCAGAAACCTATGCGCCGGTTCATCAGATTCATCAGGTAGATGTGAATTTCATCGTCGCTGAGCGTCGGGAAAATTCGATGAATACCGCGTCTGATGGCTTGTCGGCTCCCCCCCGCCCGCCCGCTCAAGGCATACCCCAGACGCCCGTCTGCAAAGCCGGTCGGCGGGTGGAAAGCACTCTGCGATACCATGCCCATCAATCGAGCCGCCTGTTCCCTATCGGCTGCGGCATTGGCCGCCAGCCTTTCGCCCAAGGCCGTCGCGCTTGAACTGCTGCCATCGGGCAATGCCGCTTGCTCTTCTTCCAGAGAGCCATACAGCGCATGCATCAGGTCTGTCGACTCAACCGGCCCCGAAGGCCATCTGTAGCCGTCGCCATGCCTGGTGATCACCCGGATAGCGTCGCTTTCCAACGCCCCATGGGCAGCCAGCAGCGGACCATTCACAGAACCCTGTCGCAGCTCTATCCGTACTCCGCTCCCCCACGGCGCCAGCCCATCGAGCAGCCCCAATGCCAGCCGCTCGGTATCGGCGTTAGCCAACCTGGGCAGGCGCAAACCGGCACAGGCGCGATCTATACGGTGCTGTCGTGCGAGCCAACGCGCACGCTCAGCCAGTGCCAAAGGCACGCGACCGGCTGCGAGACGCTCGATCTCGGCACCCGTGGCGGTCGTGAACAGTTCACGCGCCGTACGCGCGGTCAAGGTGGGGAACTGCCTCAACAGCACGGACTCTTCAGGGCTCGGCGACATCTGGCGCTCCCTGAGTCGCTGTGCCAGCGCAGGGCCAGAGAGAGTTGGAAAATGCTCGTTCACCTGATGCAGCTCCAACGCATCCACAATCCTGGCCGGTGCTGCCGCACCCTGCAGGTGAAGCAACCTGATACATGCCTCATCAATGCCGGTGACCTGAAGCAGATAGTCAGCTGTCGTATCAGGTAACTCACACCACCTTTCGTTGAAGCGCCGCACCAGGTTGCCCGCACCCTGCCAGTAATGCGGCTGTTCCAGCTCATGAACCCAACCGCCAGCATCGTTGCTCTCGATCTGCGGGCGATAAGCTCCAGCATCGCGTGGGTGTTGCACGCGCGAGGTACCGGTAAGCGGATCATCGACTATACGCAGCGCCAAGCCATTGTGTTGCCATGCCCATTCCTGGTCGCCAGCAGCGACATTGCGCGGTTCGTGATAGGCGGCCAGATCGTCGGCCATCAACTTCAGGTCACCTGTCGAGGTGCATATCGGCGCCAGGCCGTCTACGAACATCGAGCGGTCAAGTGCCTTCACGGCTACCGCTGCCCCTTTGGCCATCAGCGCCCCTAGAACAACGTTCTCAGCCACGCCGAAAAGATGGTCCAGAGCCCCTTGGCGATCACCAATGCGCCAATCCTGGTAACCCTCGTAGACTTCACTGGCAATCTGCACCGCTGCCACCGCCAACATCACTTCGCCCACCACGGGAATGAAAAGGCCCGCCAGGTTCAACAGGTCCAGCCCAAACGATGCGTAGCCGGCTAGACGACGATCTCGCGCCTCTTGATCCTCGTCGCCTGTAGGGACGGCAAGTACCCTGGCGTCGTCGAGCATTTTGCTGATCCATAGCGCCCGCAGGTGTTCGAACAAGGGGGCATCAATGACCAGGTGGCGCCCATCGAGTAATCCCCCTTGCGCTGCCGTGGCCTGCAGACGGTCCTCGAGCACGGTGAAGAATGCCCCCCGGTCCCGCTCGCTTATGAAGCGTGAAAAGAATCCGCGAAAGGTCTTGTCCCGCAGCCGTTTGGCCAGCGCGTCATACAGCGCCTGCCATGAGTCATAACGCGCAACGGGTAATAGCGGATCGCCAGGAATCCAGGCAATCACGCCTAGCAAAGGCTCATCAAGCCCCTGCCGCAACTCCAGTGCCACCACACCTCTCACGCATTTACCGAGCAGGTACAGTTGGCGCGGCATGATCACGCCTGGCAACGCAGGCACGATCGGTTTGGGCGCAGTTACTGGCAACAGGTGCAGATAGCTTTGCTCATCAAGCTCCCCCTTGAGTGCGGCAATGCGCACAGCCACCTCAAAGTGACCTCGCAGGCTCTCCTCGAAATGTCGATGCAGCCGCTGCGCAGCCTGTCCAGGAAGGTCATCTGGCTGATCGGATGGCACCAGGTGCTGGTTGAGAAGCGCCTGGTAGCGCCCCCCTATATCTACTTCACGACACAGCCCTGCGAAAGCCTCGAATCCCAGCGGCAGTACACGGCCGGAGGCAGCATGCAATTGCCCCTTGCGCCTTAGCGCAGGCCGGGTCTCGGTGACATGGAAATTTTGCAGGGCGGCAACCAAAAGCGTGCGGATGGAGGAACGTTCATAGTTTGGTCGATAAAGGCTGGGGACTACCGTCGGTAAACTGAGCTGCTCGACGATGCGGACTGTGCTGTGCCGGACATCGGGGGTGGCAACGCCACGAGCGCGAAGCGCATGCTCCAGCAATTGCTCACCAAACTTATCCAGCGAAGGAATACCGTTCAATACCTGCTTCAGCGCGTTCGTCGCCGCCTCCTGTCGACGTAGCGCGAGGCGCAGCGACAGCAAGCGATCCACGCCGTGCCGAGTCATCCACACGGGTAGTTGCCGTGCTATCAGCCCATCGATCGAATCCGGGAACAACTGCGCAACTGTCATGTCATGGCCCTTGGCGAGATGAGAACATCAGTACATCACTCGCTCTAGATAAAGACGCAGTACATAGTTGCCACTTTCCATCGGTCACATCGCAAACCGACAACAATTCGTTCGGAATACCGAACGCCAAAAAAAGATTCGTTCGGAAACCCGCCTTGAACGAGTTACGCTTCACCACGTCAAAAAAGATTAATACTCAGCATTTTCGCGGCGTTATGATCGACATCAGAGCTTGGCACGACTCATGCTCTACACTTGGTAGCCGAATGCACCACGCTTCATGCTGTATTCGTTGAACGAAAGAGTCCGCCAACGGCTCCATAAAAAAAACAAACACGTCGAGGAAAATTTGATGCGCATCGTTCGTCAATTGCTGGGCGCCGCCATCGCGGCCGCTGTCATCGCATCGCCGGTCATGGCTGAAGAGCTGACCGGTACTCTGAAGAAGATCAAGGACTCGGGCACCATCACCCTGGGCCACCGCGACTCTTCCATTCCGTTCTCCTACCTGGCCGGCAGCACCACACCGGTCGGTTACTCCCACGACATCCAGCTGGCCGTCGTCGAAGCCCTGAAGAAGCAACTGGGCACCGACATCAAGGTCAAGTACAACCTGGTCACCTCGCAGACCCGCATCCCGCTGGTGCAGAATGGCACCGTCGACCTTGAGTGCGGCTCCACCACCAACAACGTCGAGCGCCAGCAGCAGGTCGGCTTCTCGGTGGGCATCTTCGAAGTCGGCACCCGCCTGTTGACCAAGGTCAAGGATGGCCAGCCATCCTATAAAGACTTCCCGGACCTGGCCGGCAAGAACGTGGTGACCACCGCCGGTACCACCTCCGAGCGCATCCTCAAGGCGATGAACGCCGACAAGCAGATGAAGATGAACGTGATCTCCGCCAAGGACCACGGCGAAGCCTTCAACATGCTCGAAGGCGGCCGCGCCGTGGCCTTCATGATGGACGACGCCCTGCTGGCCGGTGAAATGGCCAAGGCCAAGAAGCCTGCCGACTGGGTCATCACCGGCACGCCACAGTCGTACGAAATCTACGGCTGCATGGTGCGCAAGGAAGATGCTGCGTTCAAGAAAGCGGTCGACGAAGCCATCGTCGCCTACTTCAAGTCGGGTGAAGTCAACAAGAGCTACGACAAGTGGTTCCAGCAGCCAATTCCGCCAAAGGGCCTGAACCTGCAGTTCCCGATGAGCGACGAGCTGAAGAAGCTGATCGCCGAGCCGACCGACAAGGCCGCGGACGAGAAGAAGTCCTGACCTCCGGCAAATAGTGGCCTGAAGCGCATCCGCGCGAATCCATCCAACAGGCCACCTAGTTAGTGTCTAACCTTTACATCCGAGGGCGTCGAACGCCCCCGGATGTATCGAGGTGCCCGTGAAACAACCGTCTGAGGGGAAATCCCGATGAATTACAACTGGGACTGGGGCGTGTTCTTCAAGTCCACCGGCGTGGGCAGCGAAACCTATCTGGACTGGTACGTCACCGGCCTGGGCTGGACCATCGCCATCGCCATCTCCGCCTGGATCATCGCCTTGCTGCTGGGCTCGCTGCTCGGCGTGATGCGTACCGTACCCAATCGTCTGGTGTCAGGGATCGCCACCGCCTACGTCGAGCTGTTCCGCAACGTGCCGCTGCTGGTGCAGCTGTTCATCTGGTACTTCCTGGTGCCGGACCTGCTGCCCGAAGGCCTGCAGGAGTGGTTCAAGCAGGACCTCAACCCGACCACCTCGGCGCTGATCAGCGTAGTCATCTGCCTGGGCCTGTTCACCGCCGCCCGTGTCTGCGAGCAGGTGCGCACCGGCATCCAGGCGCTGCCCCGCGGCCAGGAGTCGGCCGGGCGCGCGATGGGCTTCAGCCTGCCGCAGATCTACATGAACGTGCTGCTGCCCCAGGCCTACCGGATCATCATTCCGCCGCTCACTTCGGAATTCCTGAACGTGTTCAAGAACTCCTCGGTGGCCTCGCTGATCGGCCTGATGGAGCTGCTGGCGCAGACCAAGCAGACCGCCGAGTTTTCCGCCAACCTGTTCGAGGCGTTCACCCTAGCCACGCTGATCTACTTCACCCTGAACATGGGCCTGATGCTGCTCATGCGCATGGTCGAGAAGAAAGTCGCCGTGCCTGGCCTGATTTCCGTGGGGGGCAAGTAAATGGAAATGGATTTCAGCGAAATCATCCCCGCGCTGCCCGCCCTGTGGGACGGCATGCTGCTGACCCTGCAACTGATGGTCATGGGTGTGGTTGGCGGTATCGCCCTGGGCACCGTCCTGGCCCTGATGCGGCTGTCGTCGAGCAAGCTGCTGGCCAACGTCGCCGGCGCCTACGTCAACTACTTCCGCTCCATCCCGCTGCTGCTGGTGATCACCTGGTTCTACCTGGCGGTGCCCTTCGTGCTGCGCTGGATTACCGGTGAAGACACCCCCGTGGGCGCGTTCACCTCCTGCGTGGTGGCGTTCATGATGTTCGAGGCGGCGTACTTCTGCGAAATCGTGCGTGCCGGCGTGCAGTCGATCTCCAAGGGCCAGATGGGCGCCGCGCAAGCGCTGGGCATGAGCTACGGCCAGTGCATGCGCCTGATCATCCTGCCCCAGGCGTTTCGCAAGATGACCCCGCTGCTGCTGCAACAGAGCATCATCCTGTTCCAGGACACCTCGCTGGTCTACACCGTCGGCCTGATCGACTTCCTCAACTCGGCCCGCGCCAACGGCGACATCATCGGGCGCTCCCACGAGTTCCTGATCTTCGCCGGTGTCGTCTACTTCCTCATCAGCTTCTCCGCTTCCTGGCTGGTCAAGCGCCTGCAAAAAAGGATCGCCGTATGATTTCCATCAAGAACGTCAACAAGTGGTACGGGGACTTCCAGGTACTGACCGACTGCAGCACCGAGGTCAAGAAAGGTGAAGTGGTGGTGGTCTGCGGCCCGTCCGGCTCGGGCAAGTCGACGCTGATCAAGTGCGTCAACGCCCTGGAGCCGTTCCAGAAAGGCGACATCGTGGTCGATGGCACCTCCATCGCCGACCCGAAGACCAACCTGCCCAAGCTGCGCTCGCGGGTGGGCATGGTGTTCCAGCACTTCGAGCTGTTCCCGCACCTGTCGATCACCGAGAACCTGACCATCGCCCAGCGCAAGGTGCTCGGCCGCAGCGAGGCCGAAGCCACCAAGAAGGGTCTGGCCCTGCTCGACCGCGTCGGCCTTGGCGCCCATGCCAAGAAGCACCCCGGCCAGCTGTCGGGCGGCCAGCAGCAGCGCGTGGCGATCGCCCGCGCCCTGTCGATGGACCCGATCGTCATGCTGTTCGACGAACCGACCTCGGCGCTGGACCCGGAGATGGTCAACGAAGTACTGGACGTAATGGTCGAACTGGCCCACGAAGGCATGACCATGATGTGCGTGACCCACGAGATGGGCTTCGCCCGCAAGGTCGCCAACCGGGTGATCTTCATGGACAAGGGCAACATCATCGAGGACTGCCAGAAGGAAGACTTCTTCGGCAACCCCGAAGGCCGCCACGAGCGTACCCAGCACTTCCTCAGCAAGATCCTGCAACACTAAGTCGGCCACAGTGACGCTGCCCGGCCACTTGCCGGGCAGCGGAAGCTGGTCGTGACAAGGCCACTGTGATGAAATGCGACCCTTCGCTCCTTCGCCCCGCCCAGCCCACCGTGAAAACCCGCCTGATTCGCCAATTGCTCGTCCCGCCCCTGGTCATCTTGTTGATGGTCGGTCTAGGGATGTCTGGCTTCCTGATCAGCGAAAGCAACGGCATCCGCACCCTCAGCGAAAACGGCGAGCGTCAGCTGGAGCTGCATGCGCGCACCGTCGAAAGCGAAATCAGCAAGTACACCTACCTGCCCAGCCTGCTCGAGCTGGAAGACAGCGTCTCGCGCCTGCTCACCGACCCTGACGCCGGTGACCGCCAGGCCGTCAACGAATACCTCGAAGGCCTGAACCGGCGCAGCCGCAGCCGGGCAATCTTCGTCCTCGATACCAATGGCCGGGTCCAGGCCACCAGCAACTGGCGCGACGCCGACTCCTTCCTCGGCGAGGACCTGGCATTCCGCGCCTACTTCCAGGTCGCCGTGCGCGGCGAACCCGGGCGGTTCTACGGTATCGGCAGCACTACCGGCGAAGCCGGCTACTACCTGGCCCACGGCCTGGAGGAACACGGCAAGATCATCGGCGTGGCCGTGATCAAGGTGCGCCTCGATACCCTCGAGGAGCGCTGGCAGCGTGCCCGCCTGGAGGCCTTCGTCAGCGACGAGAACGGCATCATCATCCTCTCCAGCGACCCGTCCCGGCGCCTGAAATCGGTGCGCCCCCTTAACCCGCAGATCAAGGAACGCCTGGCGCGCAGCCTGCAGTACTACTGGTGGCCGCTCAACGAGCTGCAACCGCTGGCACGGGAAACCCTCGCCGATGGCGTGGAGAAGCTGACCTTCCCGGCCAACAGCGAAACCGAGCACGGCAAGCAGCGCGACGTCTCCTACCTGGCCCAGACCCGGCGCCTGGCCGACACGCCCTGGCACTTCACCCTGCTTACCCCTTTGCAGGACCTGCGCCGCGAGTCGATGGTGCAGGGCATCCTGGTCGGGGTGGCCTTCGCCCTGCTGGCGATCCTGGCCATCGCCTGGAATGAGCGACGCAAAGTGATCGCCACCCGCCTGGCGGCCCGCGAGGCACTGGAAGAGGCCAACAGCCAGCTGGAGCGCAAGATCACCGAGCGCACTGCCGACCTGCGCGCCAGCAACGAACGCCTCAAGGGCCAGATCCGCGAACGCCGCCACGCCGAACAGACCTTGCGCCACGCCCAGGACGAACTGGTCCAGGCCGGCAAGCTGGCGGCCATCGGCCAGATGTCCACCAGCATCGCCCACGAACTCAACCAGCCGCTGGCGGCGTTGCGCACCCTGTCCGGCAACACGGTACGCTTCCTCGAACGCGGCGCGCTGGAAACCGCCAGCGCCAACCTGCGCACCATGAACGACCTGATCGATCGCATGGGCCGCATCACCGCCAGCCTGCGCTCATTCGCCCGACGCGGCGACGACAGCGGCCAGGCCTCGCTGGAAAAGGCCGTGGAAGCCACGCTGCAAGTGCTGGCCAACCGCATCAGTGCCTGCCACCTGCAACTGCACCGGCAGTTCGACGACCCGCTGCTGGCCATCGACCAGACCCGCCTGGAACAGATCCTGGTCAACCTGATCGGCAACGCCCTCGACGCCATGGCCACCCAGCCCTTGCCGCAACTGTGGCTCGAAGGCGAAATCCAGGGCGACAAGTACCGCCTGCGGGTGCTCGACAATGGCCACGGCATCGACGCCGAGGCGCGCAAGCACCTGTTCGAACCCTTCTTCACCACCAAACCGGGCGAGCATGGCCTGGGCCTGGGCCTGACCTTGTCGGCAAGCCTTGCCACCGCGGCCAAGGGTACACTGAGCGTCGAACACCCCAGCGGTGGCGGCACTGCTTTCGTCCTTGCCCTGCCCCTGGTCACGCCCCCTAGCGAATTGGCTGAGCCTCTATGAATCAAGCACCTCTCACCGTCCTGATCGTCGAAGACGATCCGCACGTGCTGCTCGGCTGCCAGCAGGCGCTGGCCCTGGAAGATATCGCCTGTGAAGGCGTCGGCAGCGCCGAGCAGGCCCTCGAGCGCATCGGCGACGACTTCGCCGGCATCGTTGTCAGCGATATCCGCCTGCCGGGCATCGATGGCCTGGAGCTGCTCAACCGCCTCAAGGCCCGCGACCGCAGCCTGCCGGTGGTGCTGATCACAGGCCACGGCGATATCGACATGGCCGTCGGCGCCATGCGCAACGGCGCCTACGATTTCATGGAAAAGCCCTTCTCGCCGGAGCGCCTGGTCGATGTGGTGCGCCGCGCCCTGGAGCAACGCGGACTGTCCCGCGAGGTGCTCGCGCTGCGCCGCCAGCTGGCCGAGCAGAGCAGCCTGGAAGGCCGCATCATCGGCCGCTCGCCGGCCATGGAACATCTGCGCGAGCTGATCGCCAACGTCGGCGATACCTCGGCCAACGTGCTGATCGAAGGTGAAACCGGCACCGGCAAGGAACTGGTCGCCCGCTGCCTGCACGACTTCAGCCGGCGCCAGGGCCAACCATTCGTGGCGTTGAACTGCGGCGGCCTGCCGGAGAACCTGTTCGAAAGCGAGATCTTCGGCCACGAGGCCAATGCCTTCACCGGCGCGGGCAAGCGCCGCATCGGCAAGATCGAGCATGCCAACGGCGGCACGCTGTTCCTCGACGAAGTCGAGAGCATGCCGATCAACCTGCAGATCAAGCTGCTGCGCGTGCTGCAGGAGCGTACCCTGGAGCGCCTGGGCTCGAACCAGAGCATCCCGGTGGACTGCCGGGTGATCGCCGCGACCAAGGCCGACCTCGCCACCCTGGGCCAGAGCGGCCAGTTCCGCAGCGACCTGTACTACCGTCTTAACGTGGTCACCCTCGAGCTGCCGCCACTGCGCGAACGTCGCGAGGACATCCTGCAGCTGTTCGAACACTTCCTGCAGCAGTCGGCCTTGCGCTTCGACCGCGAAGCACCGACCCTCGACAGCCAGACCCTGTCGCAGCTCATGGCCCATGACTGGCCAGGCAACGTGCGCGAGTTGCGCAACGTCGCCGAGCGCCATGCCCTGGGCCTGCCCGCGTTCAAGAAGGGCACCAGTGCCGGCGCCAGCCAGGGGCTTGGCTTCGCCGAAGCGGTGGAGGCATTCGAGCGCAACCTGCTCAGCGATGCACTGCAACGCACAGGCGGCAACCTCAGCCAGGCCAGCCAGGAGCTGGGCATGGCCAAGACCACGCTGTTCGACAAAGTGAAGAAATACGGCCTCGGCTGACCTGCAACCCGAACCTGGAAAGACAACGTGGACCTGGTATTCAAAGCGGCCCTGGGCGCCGGCGTGGTGGTGCTCCTGGCGATTCTGTCGAAGACCCGCAACTACTACATCGCCGGGCTGGTGCCGCTGTTTCCCACCTTCGCCTTGATTGCCCACTATATCGTCGGCAAGGGTCGATCACTGGCGGACCTGAAGACCACCATCCTGTTCGGGATGTGGTCGATCATTCCCTACTTCGTGTACCTGGCCACGCTGTACCTGCTGGTCGAGCGCATGCGCCTGGAGGCCTCGCTGGCCCTGGCCACGGTGGCCTGGCTGGTGGCGGCGACCGTGCTGGTGACCCTGTGGGTGCGAATGCATTGAACCATCGCGGTGACACGCCCTAGAGCCCAGCGATATGCGTTGTATCCTGCCGGTGCGATTGCAGGTAGGGCAGTACCGCCCCCAGCAACGGCGCCTTGAACGGTTCCTGGAAGCGATGCGCCAACCCCGGGATCAGGCGCAACTGGCTGCCCTGGATATGCGCCGCCAGATGCACCCCATGCATCACCGGCAGCAACGGATCGGCGGTCCCGTGCACCACCAGCGTCGGCACCCGCAGCTGGTTGAGCAATGCGACCCTGCTGGGCTCGGCGAGGATCGCCATGATCTGGCGTTTGACACCCTCCGGGTTGAACGCCCGGTCATAGGCCACGGTTGCCTGCTCGATCAGTACGGCACGCTCATCGTGCACCTCAGGGCTGCCCAACGCCGCCAACAAGTCGGCCTGCTGCTCGATGGCCACTTCCCGACTCGGCGCGCTGCGCCGCGCCAGCAGTTGCACCAGCGCCGGGGCCGGCGTCGGCAGGCCGACGGCGCCTGAACTGGACATCACCAGGGTCAGGCTGCGCACCCGCTGCGGCGCCATGGCGGCGATGTGCTGGGCGATCATGCCGCCCATGCTTACCCCCAGCACGTGAAACTGACGAACCTCGAGCGCATCCATGAGGCGCACGCCGTCATTGGCCATGTCCGTCAGGCTGTAGGGTGCAGAAACCGGCAACCCCAGCTTGTAGCGCAGTAGTTCGATGGTCAGGCTCGCCGAAGCCGGCATTTGGTTCCAGCGCGACAGGCCGACATCGCGATTGTCGTAGCGGATTACCCGAAAACCCTGGCGACACAAGGCCTCGACCACATCGTCCGGCCAGTGGATCAATTGCCCGCCCAGGCCCATCACCAACAGCAGCGCAGGGTCGCGAGGCGCGCCAACGCTCTGGTAGACCAGGCTCAGCTCGCCCAGCTCGGCCCGTTGCACAGGCACATGGACGTTACAGCGGCTCTCAGCGAAGCTCGCCGGCACGCTGACCAGTAGAAAGAAGAAAATTAAGAACGCCCGCATGAAAGAAACACCAGAATGCAGATCCCCAGTAGAGCGCGAGTCTGATGAATCCCGTGCCAGCGCGCTGCCACAAAACAGTGACAGTTTGATGAATTCTGCCAAATAGCCGGACACCATAATTAACTAAGACCCCGCAAGCGCCCCCCTTTCCTTCAATGGCGTTGCCGTATCCGGCAACTCTCAAGAAGGATCGACCGATGAACGAGCTGACACGCCCCCTCCCTCCCTTTGCCCTTACGCCCCTCCCACTGGATGCCGTACCGCCGGACGTCCCGGTTGTTCAGCGAGCACGTAAAGCGTGCGAAGACCAGCGACGGACATTCGATACACTGTTGCGCCAGGCGCCCGGCGTTCGCCAGGTCATCAGCACCTGGTTGAAAGAAACACTCTCCATCGCCCCCGGGCAAGTCGACCTGGTGCTTGAAAGGGCGCAGCAGCCACAAAATATCAATCTCGTTGCGTTGACTGCCTGGGCCCAACATCACGCCACACATCCCTCGATCGACCTTTGCGCACGCATCACCGGTGACCTTGGAACGCTGCCCCAGCCCCCCAGCAAATTACTGGCACAACTGGCAACGCTGAATCTCCCCAGCCTCGTTAGGCAGTGCTGGAGCCGTTATTGGGGGGAACGGGCTGCGGGAACGCCGATGAGTCGAAAGGAACACGCACGCGCACAGTACCGACGCCACTTCGAGGCCACCGTCGATATCGCGTTCGCCATTGACCCCTCAGCGGCGGCGCTACGTCCGGTGCTAGGTGTCATGGACAATCCGGAGTGGCTGCGGATCGATCATCGCCAACTGTTTATCGAAACACCCGCCTGCGAGCCAGGAACGCTGATTTTCAGCATCGAAGGCGAAACGGCGCTAACCCTGTACTCCCCCGGTAGCAGCGAAACCCTCAGTTATCACGTGTCACGCCAGGCCCTGGAGTCCAAGCTCGGGCAAACCACCTACAACTCACTGGACTCGATCGACAAAGGTTTCGACACCCTCTTCGATAATCTGGAGAGCAGCGTGCTGGCAACGCTCGACCACGACCCCGGTGAAAGCCTTGGCAACGCAGCCACTGCATTGGCGCTGGCTGATCAACTGTATAGCGACTGGCGCCATCCAACGGTTTTCGCCATGCCGTTTGCCCTTGAATCCGCTGAGGACGACGCTCACTCCGGCCACTCACTGTTCGAGCTGGCCCCCTTTGGCATGGAGGCTCCCTGGTCGAGGCGCATGCAGTTGGTCGCTCAACAACTGGAAAAGTTGGCACAGCTTTCCCAGCAAGACCTAGAGGAATATCAGCGACAACAAGGTGTTCTGCTCAAGGCGCGTGAGGCCGCACAGACCCAGATAGAAACCATCCTGGCCTCGGCGAAATGGCACTCCGACGCCCGCCCGGTCACAGCCCCGGCCGCTTTGTTGACGGCTCACGGCCAAGCCCTGCTGGCCCATGCCCGAATGAAACGGTTGCTGGGCGAACTGGCGCCTGACGTGCTCGCATTGACTGAATCGCTATTCAATTCGCATGACGACAGCGCGCTGACGGCGTCCCCCGTATTGCGCTCCGCCCCAAGTGACCCGGCAGGCAGCCCTTGCGAACAGGTGCTGCACGAAGTGGTTGTCATCGCCAGTCGCACGCTCCTGGACACTCCCGATACCCGCCAACCCTTCGCCATTTACTGGGTCGGTGGTCACGGGGGGCTGTTGCAGTGCGACGATCAGGCCGTACTCGCCCGTTATCTGTTCCAACATGGCACAGAGCTGTCGCTTCGCTTCGAGCCTATCGTCGGCGACAGCCTTGCCTACGCACTCGACGCGCAACTGGCGCATGCGCGCCAAGCCTGGCAGACACTGCAAAACGAGAAGGGGCTGGACGCCGCGGCGCCCAGCCTGCCGCAGGCAAGACAGACCCTCGGCCAACACCTGCAGGTGTCGTGTAAAGGCGTGCAGGAAGCGGCGCTCTCCCATCTGCAAGAAGAACAACAGCTCGCGCGCAGATCAGGCAGCTCGACGAGCGCCTTCGCCAGGATGAACGCTGAAGCACGCAGTTCTTTCAATGCCACGGCCACCGACTATCTCACCGCCTTGCGCGACAGCCAGGCGCTGATGAAGCGTGACCTGCCGGAGCGCACGGCGTTCTGCCAGCGATGGGTGGCAAAAACCCTGATACAGGATTTCGATGATTTCGATGGTGGCCTGATTCTTCTGCAACTCCCGCTTTCGACAAGCTGGCGCAATCATCCCGTGGCGGGCAGTGGTGCGCCGGGAACACCAACCCGGCCAGTGCTGACCGCAAGCCTGGAGACCGAGGAGATCACGCTTGAAAGCCTGCTACTGCACAACGTCGACAGCACGACACTGGAGCGCCTGAGTTTCGCCAAGCCCAGACGCGCCGACGGGCGGCCGCTGGAGCCGTCTATCGAGAAAGGCCTCAATCGCGTCTATCTGCACGGCCTGGCACGCCGCCTGGACCTCGCCGAACGCTACGAAGCGGCGCTCCATGCCGCCTTCAGCGATCCCAACGAGTCTGAATATGCCCATGCTTATCGCAAGGAGTGCCTGACCACCCCTCACCGCTTGATGTTGAAGTTGCAAAACCTGCTGTACCACCAGGGAGGGTATCTGGATAGCGTCGGCCACTCGATCCTGTCCGTGGCAATCGATGCAGACAGCCGATCGGCCTTCCAGGCCGACGGCCATGACATTCAATTGCTGTCAGCCTTGTTGACGGCTGGCGGCGAGGATACCGACGGGCAAACCACGACACTTTCGGGGGTGACGTTCATCGAGGACCGTGCCAGCAAAGTCACCTTGCTCTATCGTCCCGATCATCCGACCCACGGACTGCGCCAGTACGACAACCTCGAGCAGGCGCGGCGGGCGTTGTTCGATGAGCGCGACGACTACCTCGTCGGCCGGGCACTCAACGGAAGCCCTGACGCCCATCGCTCACGGCTGCGCGAAGCTCGGCTTCGTCATTTTGACCGCATGATAGGTGTAGGTACCGCCTGGCCCGCCACTACCTCGCTGGCCGCCCACATGCTCGAGGCCCACCGAGGGCGCCTGGTGGCGGCGCATCGTGCGACATCGCGCTCCAACCTGGACCTGTACTTCGAACATTTGGCCGGGCAGAGCGCCGGTGTGCTGGTAGGGCTGAAGATCGCCCTGGGAGCGATCCCGTTCCTCGGGTTGCCGATCAGCATCTACGACGCATTCGTCAGTGCCACTGAAGTGGTGGAGGCTTTTTCCACTAGCTCGCCCGGTGACGTCCTGCAAGCCATCAACGACTTGATTGTCTCGCTGGTCGATGTCGCGATGGACGTACTCGGTGGCGGCATCGGCATCGATGTCGCGCCCTTGCGTCGAGCCGCCAGGGTGCGTCGAGCCCATGGCCTGGGCGAAGGGACCATCCGCCTGCGCCAGGACTCATCGCCCCAGCGCAGCCTCGACCGCTTCACCGGGCTGGAGCATGAGCACACGATATCGCTGGAGGGACTGCAACCGGCCAAGCATGGCAAGTACCGCGGCATCTACCGGCACGCAGAAGGGGACTTCGTCCTGGTCGGCAAGCAAACCTACAAAGTGAGCTGGGACGCGACCGCCCGCACCTGGCAGCTGGATGGCAACACTCGCCACAGGTGGAAACGCGCCATCGCGCAAGACGAGTACGGCCAGTGGGACACGCACTTCGCGCTCTATGGCGTGCACCGCCAAGGGGCGGGCGTCGGTGGCGGTCAAGCCCTTGGCCACGTTGCCGAGACACTCGAACCACTCTGGCCTGCGGCGATACGCGAACGCTTGCCACGCTGGTGGCGAGACCATGCCTATCGCCAGCACAACCGCTTGCGCGACAGCATTACCCACGACATGCAATTACTGCAACCTCGTGCCAACGCACTCAATCAACAGATGAAGCGCGCCTTGGAACAACAGGGAAAGCTTGACGCATCACTGAAGGCTTCGCTGAAAAGCACCATCGCCGACGCAGAGCGCATTCACCGTGATTGCGAGGCATTCCAGCAAGTTGCCGCCGGGCGAATTCGCAAAAGGGCGCAGGACCAGGCGAACGACCTGGCCATACTCATTTGCAATGGTCGTCAACGCCTCAGCGGCGAAGCCCATACCCAACTCACCCTGGCGATGGATGAAATAGAGAGTCTCAAACAACGTCTTCAGCAAAAATCCATGGAGCTGTCGCCGGACCTGGACGACAGACAGCTCAAGGTTATCGTCGAGCAGTTGTCCAAGCTAAGGGCCAGCATGGACCAAGCCCGGAAAAATGCACTGGCGGCTGTGGATCATATTCGCGAGCAAGTCGCCCACCTGCGGTCCTGGCGCAAGCAAGTACAGCAGATTGGCGAAAATAAGGACTTGTTTGAAACCATCGACAGCACCTTGAACACTTTCAGCGATCCCGTCTTGAACTACATGGCTATCGGCCAGCTGACTGCGCTGCTGCTCAAACCGGGCCAGGCGATGAGCGGCGCCGGCATCCGCCTGCAGTTCCTGATGAAAGAACCGCGAACAACACTGGACCGCGCACTGTATGCCTTGCATCAGCTGGGTGAAACAAGAGCCTCGCCCACGCAACGTGTCACCATCATGACCACCTCGATTAAGCATTCCGAACGTTTTCGTCATCAGTTGAAATACTGGCTCGGCAGCTACGCCACGTACATCGACCCCGCTGCCGTGCAGCGTCTGGAGTCGTCACTGACGGCTTATGAAGCGCATTTCAGGAGGCTGCTGCTTAAAAGGACCAAGCCTGCAGCGCCGGCCAGCAAGCAAGGCGCCCGCCAGCCCCGCGTATTCGAGACCATCGACAACCGCCTGCTGGTCGGTGAGCCAGACCAGCATAGCCCTAACGTGTACCGCATCACCGGTGTCAACGGGCGGACCGAAATCTATCATCAGGACCGGTCGGGAAAATTTACCCTGACCAACCCGGACACCGCTCCCAGCGTTGGTCGTACCGTATCCCTGAAGGAGCTGCGTGCCGAGGCCAGGCGTCAGCTGGACGAACTGCAAGCGTATCGAGGCAAGGTGCAGCAGTACGCCAATCAAGGCATGGACGGTGCGAGCCTTGAGGATCTCATGCAGTTCAAGGCTACCGATCTGGAAAACCTCGCCGCGCGAATTGCCGAGCAGGCAAACGACGACCGCCTGGTGCGGCAGTTGCTCGACATGGCACAGGAATCGACGCGGCATGGCCAGGCACTG
Source organism: Pseudomonas sp. CCOS 191 (assembly GCF_001007005.1). Taxonomy (NCBI): domain Bacteria; kingdom Pseudomonadati; phylum Pseudomonadota; class Gammaproteobacteria; order Pseudomonadales; family Pseudomonadaceae; genus Pseudomonas; species Pseudomonas sp. CCOS 191. The sequence goes on along the minus strand of NZ_LN847264.1, from coordinate 1,306,169 downwards.
CACGTCGACTACATCATCGGTACGCGCCAGCCCAATAGCGCACAACTCGATTATCTGCACGAAGCAGGCCTGGTCCGGATCGAGAAGGAGGGCGGATTGGTGGAGCTGCGAAGAACCGACGATGGCCGCAGGGACTTCCTGCAGGAATTCGTGGTACTCGATACCCGTGAAACCTCGCCACGTCCACTGTGGTATGCCCACTTCCATTTCAACAAGGCCAACCCCTCCTTCGACGACTTCGTCAAGGCGCACTTGAAGACCGTCCCTCAACGGCGCCTAGGGCGGGAATGGCAGGACAGCCACATCGAGCAGATCTGGCGTGGTGAACTGACGCGTGCCATCGCTCGCAAGTACTTCACGGCATTGTTCTGATCGACCGCGAGGGGCCCGGCCCAGGCCCCTTGCAGCATACATCGACAGACACCACCAACATGAGGGAAACTCAACATTTCTGATCAGCCTGCACCCGAATATCGCTGGAGTTTCACCGTGCTGGAAATACGCCACTTGAAAACCCTTCACGCCTTGCGTGAGGCCGACAGCCTGGTGGAGGCCGCCGAGCGGTTGCACCTCACGCAATCGGCGCTCTCCCACCAGTTCAAGGAACTGGAGGAGCGCCTGGGCCTGCCACTGTTCGCGCGCAAGACCAAGCCGATCCGCTTCACCAGCGCCGGCCTGCGCCTGCTGCAACTGGCCGACGCCACCCTGCCCCTGCTACGTGGCGCCGAGCGTGACATCGCCCGCCTGGCCGGCGGCACCGCCGGGCGCTTGCACATGGCCATCGAGTGCCACAGCTGCTTCCAGTGGCTGATGCCGACCATCGACCAGTTCCGCGACGCCTGGCCGGAAGTGGAGCTGGACCTGGCCTCGGGCTTTGCTTTCGCCCCGCTGCCGGCCCTGGCCCGTGGCGACCTCGACCTGGTGGTGACGTCTGACCCGGTAGACTTGGCCGGCATCACCTACGTGCCGTTGTTCACCTACGAGGCCATGCTCGCCGTGGCCAACCAGCACCCGTTGGCCGCCAAGCCCTACATCGTGCCCGAGGACCTGCTCGACCAGACCCTGATCACCTACCCGGTGGAACGCGACCGCCTGGACATCTTCACCCGCTTCCTGGAGCCGGCCGACATCGAGCCGGCCGCGGTGCGCACCTCGGAGCTGACGGTGATGATGATGCAACTGGTGGCCAGCGGTCGTGGCGTGTGCGGCATGCCGCACTGGGCCCTGCACGAATACAGCTCGCGGGGTTATGTGAAGGGCAAGCGACTGGGCGACAAAGGGTTGTTTGCCACCCTTTATGCTGCGGTGCGCACCGACATGCTCGATGCGCCGTACATGCGCGACTTCCTGCTGACTGCCAAGGACACCTCGTTCGCCACCCTCGACGGGGTCAGCGCGGTACGTTGAAGCCTTCGCGCCACAGCGGCAGGATCAGGTCGCGGGTCAGCGGCGCCAGGTTCAGCGTGTTCGCCTGGTCGACGGCCAGCCAGGTCACCTCTTCGATTTCCGCAGCAGGGACCACAGCCTCGTGGCACTCGACACGGAACAGTTCGGCCTGGACTTCGAAACCCGGCTCGTTGGCGGCCGGGGCGCTGAAGCGGCCCAGATGGATGGCCTGGGCGGGATCGACGCGCAGCCCCAGTTCCTCGTGCAGCTCACGCACCAGCGCCTGCGCCGGCGACTCGCCCGGGTCGATCTTGCCACCCGGCTGCATGAAGGCCAGGGTGCCGCGCTTGCGTACCAGCAGGGTCCGCCCCTGGGAGTCGATGAGCAGGGCGGCGGCGATTCGGATGGTCTTGGGCATGCTGGACACTCGGTTTACTGAGGTTGCGCAGGATACCTGACAGGGCCCTGTCGCGGGGCAAGTCGCAGCGGCGAACCGCCGCTCCCACGAGTACTCGACAGGGCCAGAACAGGCAGACGAACGGCCCCTTGCCAATCCCCTGCTTACCCGCCATAACCAACCCATGAACCTGCCCGCCCCCCTGCACCCGGTGCTCGACCAGTTCCACCCCGCCGTCGCCACCTGGTTCCGCCAAGGCTTCGCCACCGTCACCGAAGCCCAGGCCGGCGCCTGGCCGCTGATCCATGCTGGCCAGTCGATGCTGTTGGCCGCGCCGACCGGCTCGGGCAAGACCCTCAGCGCCTTCCTCGCGGTGCTCGACGAGTTGTTCCGCCAAGGGTTGCAACAGGGCGGCGAGCTACCCGCGCGCACCCAAGTGGTCTATGTGTCGCCGCTCAAGGCGCTGTCCAATGACATTCGCCTCAACCTCGATGCCCCACTCGCGGGAATTGGCCAGCAGTTCGCACAGCTCGGTCTCGAGGCCCCGCGCATCACCACTGCCGTGCGCACCGGCGACACGCCCCAGAAGGAGCGCGCCGCCATGCGCAAGCTGGCGCCGCACATCCTCGTGACCACGCCGGAATCACTGTATGTGCTGATGGGCTCGGCCTCCGGTCGCCAGGGGCTGGCCAGTGTGCACACGGTGATCGTCGACGAGATCCACGCCCTGGCCGGCAACAAGCGTGGCTGCCACCTGGCGCTGACCCTGGAACGCCTGCAGGCCCTCGCTGGCCGACCTTTGAGACGTATCGGCCTGTCTGCGACCCAGCGACCGGTGGAGCGCGTGGCGCAGTTTCTGGTGGGCCACGGACGGCCCTGCGCCATCGTCGATATCGGTCATGTCCGCCAACGCGACCTGGCTCTGGAAGTGCCGCCTGTACCACTGGGCGCGGTGATGGCCACCGATGCCTGGAGCCTGGTCTACGACCGCCTCGCGGTGCTCGCCCGCGAGCATCGCACCACGCTGGTGTTCGTCAACACTCGACGCCTGGCCGAGCGCCTGACGCGCCACCTGGGCGAGCGCCTGGGCAACGACGCGGTCGCCGCCCATCACGGCAGCCTGGCCAAGGAGCATCGCCTGGCCGCCGAGCAGCGGCTCAAGGCCGGCGAACTGCAGGTGCTGGTGGCCACCGCGTCGCTGGAGCTGGGCATCGATATCGGCGATGTCGACCTAGTCTGCCAGATCGCCTCGCCCGGTTCGATTGCAGCGTTCCTGCAACGGGTCGGACGTTCCGGCCACCAGGTCGAGGGCATCCCCAAGGGCCGCCTGTTCCCCACCTCGCGGGATGACCTGATCGAATGCGTGGCGTTGCTCGACTGCGTGCGCCAGGGCGAGTTGGATGCCCTGCACATCCCTCACGCACCGCTTGACGTGCTGGCCCAGCAGATCGTCGCCGAGGTCAGCAACCAGCCGTGGGCCGAGCGCGCGCTGTTCGACCTGCTGCGCCAGGCAACGCCTTATGCCGAGCTGGACGAGAGCCATTACCAGGCCTTGCTGCGCATGCTCGCCGAGGGCTACAACGGCCGCCAGGGGGTACGCGGCGCCTACCTGCACCGCGATGCGGTGAACGGCATCCTGCGCGGGCGTCGCGGCAGCCAGCTGACCGCGCTTACCAGCGGCGGCACCATTCCCGAGACGGCAGACTATGCGGTGCTGCTCGAGCCCCAGGCGCTGAACATCGGCAGCGTCAACGAGGATTTCGCCGTCGAGAGCATTGCCGGCGATATCTTCCAGCTGGGCAACGCGTCGTACCGCATCCTGCGCGTCGAGCCTGGGCGGGTGCGGGTCGAGGACGCGCACGGCTTGCCACCGACCATTCCGTTCTGGCTCGGCGAGGCGCCTGGGCGCAGTGACGAGCTGTCTGCTGCGGTAGCCCGGCTGCAGCAGCGTCTCGACCAGCAATTGCAGGACGGCGACGCTCAACAGGTGCAGGCCTGGCTCCAGGCGACTTATGAACTGGACGAAGCCTGCGCTAGCCAACTGCTGGACTACCTTGGCCGTACCTGGCAGGTACTCGGTGCCCTGCCCTCGCAGCAGACGCTGGTGATGGAGCGCTTTTTCGACGAGTCCGGCGGCACCCAGCTGATCATCCACTCGCCCTTTGGCAGCCGCATCAACCGCGCCTGGGGCCTGGCCCTGCGCAAGCGCTTCTGCCGCACCTTCAACTTCGAACTGCAGGCGGCGGCCAGCGAGGACGCCATCGTGCTGTCACTGTCCACCTGCCACAGTTTCGACCTGGACGAGGTGTGGCGCTACCTGAACAGCCGCAGTGCCGAAGCGATCCTGATCCAGGCTTTGCTCGACGCCCCGCTGTTCGGCGTGCGCTGGCGCTGGAATGCCGCGGTGGCCATGGCCCTGCCGCGTTACGTGGGCGGTCGCAAGGTGGCGCCGCAGATCCAGCGCATGAAGAGCGAGGACCTGGTCGCCTCGGTGTTTCCCGACCAGCTCGCCTGCCTGGAGAACATCGTCGGCGAGCGGCAGATCCCCGATCATCCATTGGTCGAACAGACCCTCGACGACTGCCTGCACGAGGCCATGGACAGCGAAGGCTGGCTGGCGCTGCTACGGCGCATGGAGCACGGTGAAGTAGACCTGCTCAGTCGCGACCTGCCGGCCCCCTCGCCGCTGGCCTCGGCGATTCTCAATGCCCGCCCCTACACCTTCCTCGACGACGCGCCGCTGGAAGAGCGACGCACCCAGGCCGTGCTCAACCGACGCTGGAGCGACGTGCACAGCGCCGACGACCTGGGCGCGCTGGACGCCGACGCCATTGCCGCGGTGCAGGTCGAAGCCTGGCCCCAGGCTCGCAACCCCGACGAAATGCATGAGGCGCTGATGACCCTGGGGGCCATGACCGAGCACGAAGTAGATGCCAATGGCACCTGGCGCGACCTGTTGCAGCAACTGGCCAAGGCGGGCCGGGCCTGTCGCCTGGGTACGGGCGAACACCGTCTGTGGCTGGCCCGCGAGCGCCAGCAGGCGCTGTTGACGCTATACCCGGATGCTTGCCTGGAACCGGACATGCCGCTATTGCCGGGCTATGACGTCCCCGTCGACAGCGATACCGCCCTCACCGAACTGCTGCGCTGCCGCCTCGATGGCTTTGGCCCGATGACGCTGGAGCAGATCGCGACACCTCTGGCGCTGAAGGCCAACGACTGCGAACAGGCCCTGGCCCGCCTGGAGGGCCAGGGCCTCGTAATGCGTGGCCATTTCAGCCCCGGCCAGACGCGCCTGCAATGGTGCGAACGGCACCTGCTGGCGCGCATTCATCGCTACACGGTCAAACGCCTGCGCCAGGAGATCGAACCGGTCAGCCTGCAGGACTACCTGCGCTTCCTGTTCGACTGGCAGCACGTGAGCGGCGAAACCCGTCTGCGTGGGTCGCAGGCGCTGCCCGAGGTGCTCGCCCAGTTGCAAGGATTTCCTGCCGCCGCCGGGGCCTGGGAGGGCGACCTGCTGCCAGCGCGAATCAAGGACTACAGCCCCCACTGGCTCGATGAGGCCTGCCGCAGCGGCCAGTGGTCCTGGAGTCGGCTGGCGGCGACGCTGGCGGCCAGCACCCTGGCCAGCACGCCCCTGGTGCTGCTGCCGCGCGAACACCTGGGGCTGTGGCGCAGCCTCCCCCCCGCGCCCGACCTCGAACAGCTGGGTGCCCGCGCACAGCGGGTCCTGCAGACCTTGCAGGAGCAAGGCGCGCTGTTCTTCGACGAACTGGCCCATGAAGCCCACCTGCTGCCCAGCGAACTGGAATCGGCGCTGCAGGAACTGGTGGGCTCGGGCCTGGCCAGCGCCGACGGTTTCAGCGGCCTGCGCAGCCTCATCAGCCCGGCGGCCAAGCGCAGGCCGCGCACCAGCCGGCGCGGGCACCCAGCGCTGTCGAGCAGCATGGTCCATGCCGGGCGCTGGGCCTTGCTGCGCCGCTCGGCCACCACGGTCGACAGCGACCAGCGCCTGGAACACGTGGCCCGCAGCCTGCTGCGCCGCTATGGCGTGGTGTGCTGGCGCTTGCTGGAGCGCGAGAGCGATGTGCTGCCCGCTTGGCGCGCACTGCTGCGCTGCTATCAGCGTCTCGAGGCGCGAGGCGAGATCCGCGGGGGGCGCTTCATTGCCGGGCTGGCGGGCGAGCAGTTCGCCCTGCCCGAAGCGGTAGGGTTGCTGCGCCAGGTGCGCAACCGAGCGCCAGGCGGGGAACTGGTGATGGTCAGCGGCTGCGACCCCCTGAACCTGGTCGGCACACTGCTGCCGGGAACGAAAGTGCCGGCAGTGGCGGGCAATCGGCTGCTGTACCGCGACGGGGTGCCGGTCGCCAGTCGCGTGGCAGGCAAGTACCTGTTTGCGGTCGAGGCAGCGGCCAGCGAACAGGAGCACTGGCGCCAGCTTCTGTTGCGCGATACAGCAACCTAGAGAGCGGCGGTGTACCGCCGCTACCGCAGGTTCAGCCCTTGGCCTGGAACCCGGCGAAGCGCTTGTTGAACCCGGCCACCCGCCCTTCCACCGTGGTCTTGCGCTGCTGCCCGGTGTACACCGGATGCGAGGCGCTGGAGACATCCAGCGCGACGTAGGGGTAGGTCTGGCCATCGCTGTGCACCTGGGTGCGGTCGGTATCCACCGTGGAGCCGATCAGGAAGTACACATCGGCAGCGGTATCGTGGAACAGCACCGGGCGATAGTCGGGGTGAATACCAGCTTTCATGACGCAATCTCCTGGGAAGCACTAGTGATACCTTATAACATATCACAATGCGAATGATTTTCGATACACGAGTTTTCATTTTTCTGCCGCCCGGTGCGCTGGCAAAACGCCGCCCAACCGGGCTATGGTCGGCCTTTGCCCAGGCCCCTGAGCCTGACCGAGCCATCCGCAAGGACCCCGTATGAGCCTGTCACTTCTCAGCCGTTACGCCTTCTTCGCCGCCTGCGTGCTGTTCACCCTCGCCAGCCTGCCATTCCTCGCCCACGACTGGCTGTGGCCGTTCGCCCTGACCACTGGCGTACTGAGCCTGATCGGCGTGTTCGACCTGTTGCAGCAACGCCACGCGGTACGCCGCAACTATCCGATCCTCGGCAATATCCGCTACCTGGTCGAGGGCATCCGCCCGGAGATCCGCCAGTACCTGCTGGAGTCCGACAGCGATGCGCTGCCCTTTTCCCGCGCCCAGCGCTCGCTGGTGTATGCCCGGGCCAAGAACGAAGCCTCGGACAAACCCTTCGGCACCCTGATCGATGTGTACGAGTCGGGCTTCGAATTCATCGGCCATTCCATGCGCCCCGCGCCGCTGGCCGACCCGGCCGCCTTTCGTGTCGTGGTCGGCGGCCCGCAATGTACGCAGCCGTATTCCGCGTCGATCTTCAACATCTCGGCCATGAGCTTCGGCTCGCTCAGCGCCAACGCCATCCGCGCTCTCAATCAGGGCGCCAAGCTGGGCAACTTCCACCACGACACCGGCGAAGGCAGCATCAGCCCTTACCACCGCGAGCACGGCGGCGATCTGGTGTGGGAGCTGGGCAGTGGCTACTTCGGCTGCCGCACCGCGGATGGCCGCTTCGACCCCGAGCGCTTCGCCGCCCAGGCGCAGAGCCCGCAGGTGCGGATGATCGAGATCAAGATGAGCCAGGGCGCCAAACCCGGCCACGGCGGCATCCTGCCCAAGCACAAGGTGACCAAGGAGATCGCCGAGACCCGCGGCATCCTGATGGGCGAGGACTGCATCTCGCCGTCGCGTCACAGCGCCTTCTCCACGCCGATCGAAATGATGCAGTTCATCGCCCAGTTGCGTGAGCTGTCCGGCGGCAAGCCGGTGGGCTTCAAGTTCTGCCTCGGCCACCCCTGGGAGTTCATGGGCATTGCCAAGGCCATGCTGGAAACCGGCATCCTCCCCGACTTCATCGTCGTCGACGGCAAGGAAGGCGGCACCGGCGCCGCCCCGGTGGAGTTCACCGACCATATCGGCGTGCCGCTGCGCGAAGGCCTGCTGTTCGTGCACAACACCCTGGTGGGCCTGAACCTGCGCGACAAGATCAAGCTCGGCGCCAGCGGCAAGATCGTCAGCGCCTTCGACATCGCCAGCGTGCTGGCCATCGGCGCCGATTGGGCCAACTCCGCGCGCGGCTTCATGTTCGCCATCGGCTGCATCCAGTCGCAGAGCTGTCATACCAACAAATGCCCGACCGGCGTGGCCACCCAGGACGCCCTGCGCCAGCGCGCGCTGGTGGTGCCAGACAAGGCCCAGCGGGTGTTCAACTTCCATCACAACACCCTGCGCGCCCTGGCCGAAATGCTCGCCGCCGCAGGGCTGGAGCACCCAGCGCAACTGGAGGCCAAGCACCTGGTGCGGCGTATCTCGGCTACCGAGATCAAGCTGTTCTCGCAGATGCATGTGTTCCTCAAGCCGGGTGAGTTACTCACCGGCGAAGTGAACGGGCAGTTCTATTCGCGGATGTGGCAGTTGGCGCGGGCGGACAGTTTCGAGCCGCACAGCGAGGTAGCGGCCTGATCAGACTTCATCGCTGGTCAAGCCCGCTCCCACGCCAGGCCACGATGGTCACCACATGAAAACAAAGCCCCGGCACTGGCCGGGGCTTCGTTCATCAGGAGGCGGTACTCACCGTACCCTGCGCCTCTTTGGGCGCCAGGCGGAAGGTGTAGTACAGCGCCGTCAACAGCACCAGGAACGCCGGGCCGATGTACAGGGCCACGCGGGTGTCCGGGAAGTACGCCATCAGGCCCACCACCAGCACCAGGAACGCCAGCGCCAGGTACGAGCTCAGCGGCCACAGCCACATGCGGTATTTCAGCGCGTTGCGCTCGGCGGTGGTGAGCCCGGCGCGGAACTTCAGTTGCGCCAGCAGGATCATCACCCAGGTCCAGATCGCGCCGAAGGTGGCGATCGAGGTTACCCAGACGAACACTTTCTCCGGCACCAGGTAGTTGGCCAGCACGCCCAGCAGCAGCGCGCCGATCGACAGCAGCAAGGCATTGCGCGGCACGCCGCTCTTCGAAGTGCGGGCGAAGGTGGCCGGGGCCTGGCCGTTCTGCGCCAGGCTGTAGAGCATGCGCCCGGTGCTGAAGATGCCGCCGTTGCACGACGACAGCGCGGCGGTGATCACCACGAAGTTGATGATGCCAGCGGCAGTCTTGATGCCGAGGCGCTCGAAGGTCATCACGAACGGGCTGCCCTGACTGCCGATCTCGTTCCACGGGTAGATCGACAGGATCACGAACAGCGCGCCCACGTAGAACAGCAGGATGCGCCAGAACACCGAGCCGATGGCCTGGGGGATGGTTTTCTGCGGGTTGCGCGCTTCGCCGGCGGTCAGGCCGATCATCTCCACGCCCAGGTAGGCGAACATCACCATCTGCAGCGACATCAGCACGCCGGTCACGCCGTTGGGCATGAAACCGCCGTTGCTCCACAGGTTGGAGACGCCCATGGCCACGCCGTCATTGCCGAAGCCGAAGGCGATGATGCCGATGCCACCGAGCACCATGGCGATGATGGTGACGATCTTGATCAGGGCGAACCAGAACTCGAACTCACCGAACGCCTTGACCGCGATCAGGTTGATCGCGCCCATGCTGCCCAGGGCCATCAATGCCCAGATCCAGCGCGGCACGTCGGGGAACCAGATGCCCATGTAGATGGCCACCGCGGTGATCTCGGCGACGCAGGTCACCAGCCACAGGAACCAGTAGTTCCAGCCGGTCAGAAAGCCCGCCAGCGGGCCGAGGTAGTCTTGGGCGTAGCGGCTGAACGACCCGGCGACCGGGTTGTGCACGGCCATTTCACCAAGGGCGCGCATGATCACCAGGATGGCCAGGCCACCGATGATATAGGAGAGCATGATGGCGGGGCCGGCCATTTCGATGGCCTTGGCCGAACCGAGGAACAGGCCGACGCCGATACAGGCGCCGAGGGCCATCAGACGGATGTGCCGTTCGCCCAGCTCGCGCTTGAGCGGGCCGCCCTGGGCGGACTCGCCCTGGGCAGGGTGGTTGCCGACTGGCATAGCAATACAACCTCATTTTGTTATTGGATTTGACCTTCGTGCAGCACCGGCCGCGCCGATAGGCGGGGCGTCGTCTCGCCAGGCCGCCTTGTGGGCGGGCCTGTCCACCGGGCACACAGCACCGGCGGTTCGAAGGGGGCGAGCAGTATAGGAAGCCACTTGCAGGGCTTTTCACTATATACAGCGGGAAATTTGGCGAGAATTCTCGGCCAAATCCCCTTCACCGGAGGGGCATCCTGGCCTCGCTCCGCCCATGCACAGGAATGGGGCAGCTACCTTAGCAACATTGCCGAAGAATGGAAGTCGCACCAAAGGCGCATGTTCATACGTGATTCCCCGAAGCTTCTTACAAATTTTTCACCAAACTCGGCCACCGTCTAAGCTTCAGACAAGCAACGCGAAAACACCTGGCCGGACTCAAGACTATGGGCGCACTGTGGCAATCGGAACCAACCAGAACGGAAGCACCCAAAGAAGCTCAGGCTGAAGCCCCCTTGTCCAAGACTCCACGTCAGCGCCGCCTGTGGTGGCGCCTGATCCTGCTTATCCTGCTGGTGGCACTGGTGGCGGTAGGTCTGGCCGCCTACGACGAATTCCAGACCTCGCGCCTGCAGTCCCGTGAGTTCAGCCGCCTGGCCGGCACCCTGACCTATGCCCTGGAGCCCGGCCCGAGCGATGCCATCGTCTACCCGGGCGACGGCCCGTTCGACAAACGCCTGGGCTACAGCGCCCTGGGCGAATTCCTGCCACGGCTGCTCAAGCGCGACTACCTGATCAACCAGCAGGTGCGCTTCTCCCCGGCGCTGATGAACTACGTCGATCACGGCCTATTCGTGCCCTACGTGGAAAAGATCCAGGCCGGCCTGTCGATCACCGACTGCCGCGGCGACATGCTCTACCAGTACAACTACCCGCAGCACCTGTACCCGAATTTCGCCGCGATCCCGCCGGTGATGGTCAACAGCCTGCTGTTCATCGAGAACCGCGACCTGCTCGACCCGAAGGACCCGCAGAACAACCCGGCGGTGGATTGGCCGCGCTTTGCCAAGGCGGCCTACAGCCAGGTTGCCAAGTACCTGGCCCTGCCCGGCCAGTCGGCCGGTGGCAGCACCCTGGCCACCCAACTTGAGAAGTATCGCCACTCGCCGGACGGGCTGACCGTCTCCGGCGCCGAGAAGATCCGCCAGATGATCTCCGCCAGCGTGCGTGCCTACCAGGGCGGCCCCGACACCACCGAGGCCCGCGAACGCATCGTGCGTGACTACCTCAACAGCGTGCCGCTGTCGGCGGTCCCTGGCCACGGTGAGGTGCACGGCATGGCCGAAGGCTTGCGGGTGTGGTACGGCGCCGACTTCGACCAGGTCAACCAGGCCCTCACCGCCACGGCCACCGACGACAAGAGCATGGCCGAGCGCGGCCTGGCCCTGCGCCAGGTGCTGTCACTGATGATTGCCCAACGCCGGCCTTCGCATTACCTGTCCAAGGGCCGCATCGAACTGGCGGAACTGACCGATTCGCACATCCGGGTACTCGCCGCCAACGCAGTCATCGACCGTCCACTGGCCGACGCCGCCCTGGCCAGCAAGGCGGTGTACCGCGACTGGGTGGCCCAACCGACCATCGTGCCGATCATCACCAACAAGGGCATCAGCCTGGCCCGCAACCGCCTGGCGGCGATGCTCAACCGGCCGCTGTACGACCTCGACCGCCTCGACCTGTCCGCCACCAGCACCCTGCAGGCCGACCTGCAGGTGCAGGTCAGCCAGTACCTGAAGAACCTCGCCGACCCGGCGTTCGCCGCACAGCTCGGCCTGATCGGCGAACGCCTGCTGACCAGCAAGACCACCGACCAGGTCAGCTACAGCTTCACCCTGTTCGAACGCACCGCCGACGGCTCGCGGGTGCGGGTGCAGACCGACAGCACCAACCAGCCCTTCGACATCAACGAAGGCAGCAAGCTTGAACTGGGCTCCACCGCCAAGCTGCGGGTGCTTACCACCTACCTGGAAATCGTTGCCGAGCTGCACGACAAATACGCCGGCAAACCTGCCGCCGAACTAAAGAAAGTCCCGGTGGCCGAGCTCGACCGCATCAGCCAGTGGTCACTGGAATGGCTGATGCTGAACGGCAAGAACCAGAGCCTGGACGCCATGCTCGACGCAGCCCTTGAGCGCAAGTACTCGGCCAACACCGGCGAGGCCTTCTTCACCGGTGGCGGCATGCACGTGTTCAACAACTTCCGCAAGGAAGACAACAACCGCAACCCGACCCTCAAGGATGCCCTGCGCGAGTCGATCAACCTGCCGTTCATCCGCCTGATGCGCGACATCGTGCGCTACGTCACCTACCAGCAGCCGTTCAACCGCGAACCGCTGCTCAGGGACGACAGCGACCCACGCCGCCAGGAATACCTGGCGCGTTTCGCCGACCGCGAAGGCTCCAACTACACCATGCGCTTCTGGAAGAAATACCAGCGCAAGACCTCGCAGCAGCGCCTGGACACCTTCCTCGACAGCATGCGCGTGACCCCGCAGCGCCTGGCCGCGGTGCACCGCTACCTGTTCCCCGAGGCCGGCCAGGAAACCTTCAACGCCTTCGTCCGCGCCCACAGCAAGGACGACAAGAAGGCCATGGCCAAGCTCACCGACGGCCGCCTGGTGGAGATGTACGAGGCCTATGGCCCGGGCAAGTACGACCTGCCCGACCAGGGCTACATCGCCAAGGTCCACCCCTTGGACCTGTGGCTGCTCGGCTACCTGCTGAAAAACCCTGGCGCCTCGCTCAAGGACGCCCTCAACGCCAGCCGCTTCGAACGCCAGGAGGTCTACAGCTGGCTGTTCAAGAGCCGCCACCAGGGCGCTCGCGACAGCCGCATCCGCACCATGGTCGAGATCGAGGCGTTCACCGACATTCACCAGCGCTGGAAGCGCGTGGGTTATCCGTTCGACCACCTGGTACCGTCGCTGGCCACCGCCATCGGCAGCTCCGGCGACCGGCCGGCCGCCCTCTCCGAACTGGTCGGGATCATCCAGAACGATGGCGTGCGCCTGCCGACCCTGCGCATCGACACCTTGCACTTCGCCCAGAACACCCCGTACGAGACGCAACTGATCAGCGACCCGGACCGCGGTCAGCGGATCTTGCCCGTCGAGGTCGCCCGGGCGCTCAAGGGCGCCATGTCGCAGGTGGTCGATGCCGGTACCGCGCGGCGCATCTCCGGCAGCTTCAAACTGCACGACGGCACGCCGCTGGTGATGGGCGGCAAGACCGGTACCGGCGACAACCGTATCGAAAGCTTCGGCGCCGGCGGCCGGCTGATCGGTTCGCGCTCGCTGAACCGCACCGCCACCTTCGTGTTCTTCCTCGGCGACAACCACTTCGGCACCCTCACCGCGTTCGTTCCGGGGCGCACGGCCGAGGCCTTCACCTTCACCTCGGCACTGCCGGTGCAGGTGCTCAAGGGCATGGCGCCGATCCTCATGCCGTACCTGGAACCAGGCAACCCGACCGCCTGCAAGGCGCCGCAGGTGGCGGGCCAGTCGTGAATCATCAAAAAACCAGATGATAATCATCTGCATTTGAAGGCTTGTCTTTAGATATATCTTGAGTAATATCTTGCGATATATCTAAACAGACGGTGCCCTCTCCATGCGTGACCATGATCCCTTCGAACGCCGCCCCGGCCGCGGCGAACGTGGCCCACGGGTATTCGCCCCGGGCGACCTGAAACTGCTGATGCTGTCGATGCTGGCCGAGCAACCGGGCCACGGCTACGACCTGATCCGCCAGATCGAGAGCCTCTTCGACGGCAGCTACAGCCCCAGCCCCGGGGTGATCTACCCGACCCTCAGCTACCTCGAGGAAGCCGAGCTGGTCACCGGCGCCATCCAGGGCAGCAAGCGCCTTTACGCCATCACGGATGCCGGTCGCAGCGCCCTGGCAGAACAGGCCGTCGCCCTCGACGGCGTGCGCATGCGCATCGAGGTAAGCAAGCGTGCCTTGCGCGGCCACGACCGCCCCGCGGAAATCCACGAAGCCGTCGGCAACCTGCGCCATGCCCTGCACATGCACAGCGGCCGCTGGAGCGCCGAAGAGATCGAGCGGGTGCGCAACCTGCTCAACGACACCGCCAAGGCCATCGCCTCCGGGCCGGCCATCCCTGTTACGGAGAACACCCCATGAGCGACACCATCCACCGCGTCAACCACGAGATCCGCCAACGCCGCCTCGACGTGCTGCGGGTCACCGACCTGACCCCGCGCATGCGCCGCATCACCCTGGGCGGCGCGGAGCTGGCGGGCTTCGCCAGCGTCGGCAGCGACGACCACATCAAGCTGCTGTTCGCCTGCACGCCCGAAGAACAGCAGGCCATCGACGCCCGCAACCTCGGCCGCGACGGCGGCGCCCGACCAACCATGCGCGAGTACACGCCACGGCGCATCGACCTGGCGAACCTTGAACTGGATATCGACTTCGTCCTGCATGGCGACGGCCCCGCCTCCACTTGGGCCGCGCAGGCAGCGCCAGGGCAGACCCTGGACATTGCCGGCCCACGCGCGTCGATGGTGGTGCCGGACATCTTCGACAGCTACCTGCTGATCGGTGACGAAACCGCAATCCCGGCCATCGCCCGGCGCCTTGAAGAATTGCCGGCGGGGCGCCAGGTACTGGCGGTGATCCAGATCGAGGACGAGCAAGAGCGCCAGGCACTGGCCAGCAAGGCGCAAGTGGAGGTGATCTGGGTGCGCCGGCATGCAGAAGACCTGCTGGAGCGGGTCAAGCACCTGGCGCTGCCCCAGGGCCGTCTGTATGGCTGGGTGGCGCTGGAGAAGGCACTGACCCGACAGGCCAAGGCGCTGCTGCTGGAGAAGGGCGTGCAGGAAGACGCCCTCAAGGCTGCCGCCTACTGGCGGGCCGACGGCACTGCCGACGACGAATGACGCCGGCCGGGCCTGTGGCAGCGGGCAAGCCCGTTGCCAGGGGGCCTGTTACTGCAGCTCCTGCTGCGGCGTCTCCTGCCCGGCGCAGCGCACCGCGCGCTTGCGGTTGTCCACCAGCACGCCGGTCAGCCCTTTCTGCTGGGTATCGAACAGCACCAGCACGCCGTCGATGCATTGCGCCACCTGCGGCGCCGGGGTCAGCGAGAGCTTGTAGTCCTCGCCGGGAATGGTCTTGAGCATGGTGAAGTCCTGCAGCAACAGGGCGTCCTCAGGCTTGGCGAAATGCAGGTAGCCGTAGTACCAGAGGGCTCCCACCGTCACGATGATGCTGCCGACACCGGTCAGGATCAGCGGGATGGCGTTGCGTTCTTCACTCATTGCTTGTTCTTCTCGTCAGGATAGTTGGGTACTTCGGCCAGACGACGCAGGCCGTTGAAGTGCGTGGGATCGTCCAGGAAGCGCAGCATCACCTGGCGCCAGGTCGGGTCGGCGAAGGTCTGCACATGATCGCCACGGGTCAGTTGCAGCACCCGCGGCGGCGGTGCATGCCGGTACAGGCGCAGGCCGTTGTCCAGCGGCACCAGGTTGTCGTCGATGCTGTGGAAGAACAGCTTCGGCGGGCTGTCCAGGCGCTCGATCGAGTGGATCGCGCTGTCGCCATCGGGCACCAGCCACGACAGCGGCACCTGCAGCGGCCAGGTCATCCACGAGGTACTCAGGGCATAACGCCCCACGGCCCGGTAGCTGGCCGGCACACCGTCGAATACCAGGGCGCTGAAACGCCGACGCTGCTCGGGATGCTGTGCCAGATAGTGAATGGCCATCGCCCCACCGAGGCTCTGGCCCAGCAGCACCAGCGGCTTGTCTTGCACCTGGGGAGCGACGCGCAGCCAGTCCAGGGCCGCGCCAATGTCGCCATACACCTCGGGCAGCGTCGGTTTGCCCTGGGACAGCCCATACCCGCGATAGTCGAGCATCAGCACCTGGTAGCCCTCTTTCGGCAGCCAGTAGCTGCCGCCCAGATGCCAGGCCAGGTTGCCGCCGTTGCCATGCAGGTGCAGCACGGTGCCCTTGACCTCGACACCCTGCGGCACCGGGATCCACCAGCCGTGCAGGCGCGTGCCGTCGGCGGCGGTGAGGCTCACGTCCTGATACTGCAAATGTGCCTGTGCCGGGGTGAACGGCTGGCCCGGCTCGGGATAGAACAGCAGGCTGCTGCAGCCCCCCAGCAGCAGCAAGCCGAGGCCGAAGGCGAGGTGACGGCAGGCGTCAGAGAATGTTCGCGTAGTCGGCTTCAATACGGTCCAGGCTCAGGTGGTTGAGGAAGTTGGAGAAGCACATCCACGCCGACAGCGCGTTGAGGTCGCGGAACTGTTCCGGCAGGTACTTGGGCGGCTCCACCAACCCCTCTTCGACCAGCTGGCGCAGCGTGCGCATGTCTTCCAGGGTGGTCTTGCCGCAGAACAACAACGGGATCTGTTCGAGCTTGCCCTTCTTCACGGCCAACTGAATGTAGTTGTAAACCATGATGAAGCCCTTGAGGTAGGACAAGTCCTTGGTAAACGGCAGGCCGTTGGGCACCGAGCCACGGAACACCCGGCTGGCGTTGCTGTAGCTCTGGCCCATCTCGAAGCCCTGGCCGCGGAAGAACTCGAAGACCTGCAGGAAGTCCGCGCCCTCCTCGACCATGTGGATGGCCCGGGTACGGTTGGTGAGCTTGCGCAGGCGACTCGGGTAGGAGGCGAAGGCAATCACCTCCATGAGGATCGCCAGGCCCTCCTGGGTCACCGTCGACGAGGGCGGGCCCTTGGCCAGGAAGGTGCAGATCGGCTGGTTCAGGCCATTGAGGGTGGTGCCGACATGCACCAGCCCTTCGTGCACCTCCAGCGCCCGCACGTCGCGGCTGTTGAACATGGCGTCGGCGCGTACCTTGATGTAGTCGGCGCCGGCCGCCGCGTCGGCGACGATACCGTCGGACTCGAACACGCGGATGGTTTCCTCGGCTTCGCCGAACACCTTGTTCAGGCGCCGCTGGAGAATCTCCACCGCTTCCTTGGCGGTGAGGTTCTTTGGCTCGTCCTTCAGGTCGCCGCGGCCGTCGATGTTGTTCAGGTAGTCCGAGAGCATCAGGCCCAGGTCGGCCAGGGTCGGGTCACCGGCGTGGAAGGCATCGGAGGCGGCGCCATAGAGCTCCTGGGAGATCAGGCCGAAATCCTCGGTGCCGCGCGCCTCGAGCATGCGCACCACCATGCGGTACTCCTTGCACATGCGCCGCATGATCTGGCCGACCGGGTTGAACTGGCCCAACTGCCGGGTGATGTCGCGCTCGATGCTCTGGAACTCGGCCTTCACCGCGTTGGAATCGAACGACAACGGCCGGTTCTGGTAATAGGCGCGATCCACCGCAGGCGGCTCCTTGCCCTTGGCCTTGAGGAAGCCCTGGCGGATGCCGTCGTCCCATTTCACTGCGTCAAGTACGCGGATCGGAGTCTGCGTGGCGACAATGCGATCGGACAGGCTGCGGATGGTTTGCTGGTATTCGTCCACCGGGGACTCCTTGAATCGAAATGCCTTGCAACTAACGTAGCCGGGGCCGCCTTGCGGCCCTTTCGCCGGCAAGCCGGCTCCCACAGAAAACGCTGCTCAACATGTGGGAGCCGGCTTGCCGGCGATGAAGCCAACGCAGTCCACGCTACTTACCGGAACGCTGGAAGCGTGCCACTTCGACGAACAGGTCGGAGTTGGCCGGGTCGTCCAGGTAGGCCAGCACACGCTCCGTCGGGCTATCGATCAGCACGCCGGGGCCATTGTCCTCGGGCACCTGGGTGCCGCGTCCGCTCAGCTCCTTCTCGTCCACGGCCTGCTGGACCTGCTCGACATCGAGGTTGTAGACCACCAGTTGCTTGCCGTCGATTACCTCGAAGCCGCCAATCAGGAAGTTGCCACCCAGCCGCTTGGGCACGCCCGCCGACAGGTACCAGCGGTTGCCGTGCCGAGCCACGGTGAAGACGTATTCCTCGGGCGCCTTGCCCTGGGCACGGGCCACTGCCTTGTAGGTGTTGCCACCGGCGCGGCTGATACTCAGCTTGAGCGGCTGGCCCCAGGCGTCCTTGCTGCTCCACTGCCCGAGTAGGGCCTTAGGCGCTGGCTGGTTGGCCGGCAGCGGTTCGTCGAAGGTCACCAGACAACCGCCCAGCAGGAGGAATGACAAGGTCAACAACACCACACGCCAGGCTTTCATCAAGTTCTCCTTGAAAAATCGTTCGCCACTCAGGCCGAGGCCAGCACCATCTGCAGGTATCGGACAAGGATAGCGAGCATCTGCTCATCGGCCTGCGCATTCGCATCCTTGAGCAGGCCCTGATATTCCATCTGCTCGATAATCGCCGTCAACATCTGGGCATCCTGTTCCGGCTGGCGCGAGCCGACCACCTGCAGTATCTGGCGCGCGCCATGCAGCAGGATCTGCTCGTGGGCCTGCACCAGCTCGGCCAGGCGCGGGCACAGCAGCGCCTCCTGGCGGAAGGCCTGTTCGGCCATGAGGAAGTCGCGGCGGTTGTTCAGTTGGCGCAGCACGTAGTCGGCCAGCATGCGCGCCACTTCATCGGCCAGGTGCGCCCGCGCCTCGTGGCTGCCGTCGCCTTGGGCCAGCAACTGGCGCAGCACGCCTTCGGTGTTGGTCCAGAGCTTGGCCATGTAGGCCGCGCTGCGCTCGACGTACTGGGCGAAGGTGTCGGCCAGCAGGTCTTGGATATCCTTGAAGTAGTAGGTGGTGGCCGACAGCGGCACGCCGGCCTCGGCGGCCACGGCGCGGTGGCGCACGCCGCGCACGCCATCGCGCACGACGATGCGCATGGCGGCGTCGAGGATCTGCTGGCGGCGTTGCTCGCTGCCCTGTCGGGCGGTCTTGCGACCTTGGTACTGCACGCTTTCGGCGACGGCGGTGGCGATGCCGGCGGCGCCCTGGTGGGGCATGGCGGGGGTCACGGGGCGGTACCTCATAGTTCGAGTCATCTGCTGCCTGTGCCGGCCGCTCCTACAGGACAGCGGATACCTGTAGGAGCGGCTTCAGCCGCGATAGGGCCGGTACTGACAACATAAAGCTTCAGGCAAGAAAAAGCCGCCTCGAAAGGCGGCTTGTTCAGATCACTCAGGCCTGTGGACGCATGTGCGGGAACAGGATCACGTCGCGGATCGACGGCGAGTTGGTCAGCAGCATCACCAGGCGGTCGATGCCGATGCCTTCACCGGCGGTCGGCGGCATGCCGTACTCCAGGGCACGGACGAAATCGGCGTCGTAGTGCATGGCTTCGTCGTCACCGGCGTCCTTCTCGGCCACCTGGGCCAGGAAGCGCTCGGCCTGGTCTTCGGCATCGTTGAGCTCGGAGTAGGCGTTGGCGATCTCGCGGCCACCGATGAACAGTTCGAAGCGGTCGGTCACGGCCGGGTTGTCGTCGTTGCGACGGGCCAGCGGCGAGACTTCGAACGGGTACTCGGTGATGAAGTGCGGCTGCTCCAGCTTGTGCTCGACCAGCTCTTCGAAAATCATCACCTGCAACTTGCCCAGGCCTTCATGGCCCAGCACCTTGGCGCCGGCCTTCTTGGCGATCTCGCGGGCGCGGTCGACGTCCTGCAGGTCGGCAGCGGTGAGCTCCGGGTTGTACTTGAGGATCGAGTCGAACACCGACAGGCGCACGAACGGCTCGCCGAAGTGGAACACCTTGTCGCCGTACGGCACGTCGGTGCTGCCCAGCACCAGCTGCGCCAGCTCGCGGAACAGTTCCTCGGTGAGGTCCATGTTGTCGCGGTAGTCGGCGTAGGCCTGGTAGAACTCGAGCATGGTGAATTCTGGGTTGTGACGAGTCGAGACGCCTTCGTTACGGAAGTTGCGGTTGATCTCGAACACTTTCTCGAAACCACCGACCACCAGGCGCTTGAGGTACAGCTCCGGGGCGATACGCAGGAACATGGCCATGTCCAGCGCGTTGTGGTGGGTTTCGAACGGCTTGGCCGCGGCGCCGCCGGGGATGGTCTGCAGCATCGGGGTTTCCACTTCGAGGAAGTCGCGCTCGATGAGGAACTTGCGGATGTGCGAGATCACCTGCGAACGCACACGGAAGGTGTGGCGGGTTTCCTCGTTGACCATCAGGTCGACGTAGCGCTGGCGGTAGCGCTGCTCGGTGTCGGTCAGGCCGTGGTGCTTGTCCGGCAGCGGGCGCAGCGACTTGGTCAGCAGGCGCACGTTGGTCATCTCGACGTACAGGTCGCCCTTGCCGGAACGGGCCAGGGTGCCTTCGGCGCTGATGATGTCGCCCAGGTCCCAGGTCTTGACCGCCGCCAGGGTCTCTTCCGGCAGGGTCTTGCGGTTGACGTAGACCTGGATGCGGCCGGTCATGTCCTGGATGACCATGAACGAGCCACGGTTGAGCATGATGCGACCAGCAACCTTGACCGGAATGGCGGCTGCTTCCAGCTCTTCCTTGGTCTTGTCCGCGTACTGTTTCTGCAGGTCGTTGCAGTAGCTGTCGCGACGGAAGTCGTTGGGGAAGGCGTTGCCCTTGGCGCGCTCGGCGGCAAGTTTTTCCTTGCGCAGCGCGATCAGGGTGTTTTCTTCCTGTTGCAGGTCTTGCGCTTCGGTCTTGAGGTCGCTCATGTCGTCATTCTTTCCATCAGGTATTCGTTGCCCTCGCGGGTGAGGGATCGCGGGGCAAGCCCGCTCCCACGGGCCCGCCACGGCGGTGATGCTTACAGCCCCTGCTTGAGGCTCGCTTCCAGGTACTCGTCGAGGTCGCCGTCGAGCACCTTCTGGCAGTCGCTGCGCTCGACACCGGTACGCAGGTCCTTGATGCGCGAGTCATCGAGTACATAGGAGCGGATCTGGTGACCCCAGCCGATGTCCGACTTGCTGTCTTCCAGGGCTTGCGAGGCGGCGTTGCGCTTCTGCATTTCCAGCTCGTACAACTTGGCCCGCAGCATTTTCATGGCGGTGTCTTTGTTGGCGTGCTGGGAACGTTCGTTCTGGCAGGCCACCACGGTGTTGGTCGGCACGTGGGTGATACGCACCGCCGAGTCGGTGGTGTTGACGTGCTGGCCACCGGCGCCGGAGGAGCGGTAGGTGTCGATGCGCAGGTCGGACGGGTTGATCTCGATCTCGACCTTGTCGTCGATCTCGGGCGAGACGAATACCGCCGAGAACGAGGTGTGGCGGCGGGCGCCGGAGTCGAACGGGCTCTTGCGCACCAGGCGGTGCACGCCGATCTCGGTACGCAGCCAGCCGAAGGCGTACTCGCCCTTGATGTGCACGGTGGCACCCTTGATGCCGGCGACTTCACCTTCGGACAGTTCGATGATGGTCGCGTCGAAGCCGCGCTTGTCGGCCCAGCGCAGGTACATGCGCAGCAGGATGTTGGCCCAGTCCTGGGCCTCGGTTCCGCCGGAGCCGGCCTGGATGTCCAGGTAGGCGTTGTTCGGGTCCATCTCGCCGCTGAACATGCGACGGAACTCGAGCAGGGCGAGGGACTCCTCCAGCCCTTGCAGCTCGGTCACGACATCGCTGACGGCGCCTTCGTCGTTTTCCTCGACCGCCATGTCGAGCAAGTCCTTGCAGTCACCCAGGCCGTTGGACAGTTTGTCGAGCGTTTCGACGACCTGCGCCAGCATGGCGCGCTCGCGGCCCAGGGCCTGGGCGTACTCGGGCTTGTTCCAGACGGCGGCGTCTTCCAGCTCGCGGTTTACTTCGACCAGACGATCATGTTTGTGATCGTAGTCAAAGATACCCCCGAATAGACTGGGAACGCTCGGTGAGGTCCTTGATGGTGTTCAGGATCGGTTGGATTTCCATGGGCGGGCAGCTCTCGTGCGAATTCGGTGAAAAGCCCGCGAGTATAACCGAGTCTGCGCCACGGCGGCAGACCCGCCGGGCGGTATCGCCGGGCGCAGGGGCCGCCACTGCCCACAGATTGAATCAACGACCGACATTCACCCCTTCAGCGCCTTCTTGGGATAGATATCGTACCGGCTGGATTTGCCCTCGAGGCTGTGGGAAGGCTTAGCCCCCTCAATGATCGGCGCCTTGCGCGGCCGCTTGACCACCACCCGGTGGGTGGCCAGCGCCAGGGCGGCCTCGAGCAGGGCAGGCGCATCGAGGTCATCGCCGACCAGCGGCCTGAACACCCGCATCTCCTTCTTCACCAGCGCGCTCTTGTCGCGATGCGGGAACATCGGATCGAGGTAGATCACCTGCGGCGCCTCCCCCTCCCACGCACGCATGCGCTCGATGGCATTGCCCGTCAGCAGTTGCATGCGCGCGACGATCGGGCCGATTTCGGCATCCCCCCGCGCCCGCGCCAAACCGTCCTCCAGCAGTGCGGCAATCAACGGCTGGCGCTCGATCAGGGTCATCTCGCAGCCCAGGCTGGCCAGCACGAACGCGTCCTTGCCCAGCCCCGCCGTGGCATCGAGCACCCGCGGCCGCACGCCTTGGGCGATGCCGACCGCCTTGGCGATCATCTGCCCGTTGCCACCGCCGTACAGCCGTCGATGCGCCGCCTGCCCCTCGACGAAATCCACCCGCACAGGCCCGGGCGCCTGCGGCCCCAGTTGCTGGATCTGCAGGCCCTCGGCGCCCAGCTGCACGGCAAACTCCGCCGCTTCGTCAACCAGCGGCAAGCCCAGTCGCTGCGCCCATGCCTCGGCCTGCGCCTGGAATTGCGCGGCCAACGCCTCGACCCTGATACCCGCCGCCTGTTGTTGCTCTAACATCGATTCGCGCACTCGAAAAAAATTAATGTAACCCCGGCCAGAGCCGATACAGGCAATATCCCGCTATTCTGCCAGAGCACAACGCCCGCGACTGCCATGTCAGACACTCTTCCCATTGGCTTGACCTACTTGTCGCCCGTCGGCAACTACGGTCGACAGAATACCCAGGCACTGGGTGGCGTCAGCCACCTGTGGCAGGATTTCTTTGCCCGCGCCATGGCAGAGCAACAGGAAGGCGAAGTCGACGGTTTCAGCCAGGCGCTGATGCAGTGCGACCAGGAGAGCGGCGAACCGATCGGCGGTGCCCGTGCCCTGGCCCTGATCGATGCCCAGCGCGCCCTGCCGGTTCACGACACCGAGGTGGCACCACCCGAGCCGCTGTTCCTGCCCAAGGCGGAACTCGAGGCCAAACTGCTGCCCCCTGCCCCCGAGCCCTTCGACACCGTCGAGTTGATCGAGCAGCAACGCCAGCTCGACATCGACAACAGCTGGGTGCGTCCAGTGGTCATGAGCCAGGGCCACCCCATCGCCGAGCCCGGCCCTGGCCCAACGCCACGCCCGCTGTTCCTGCCCATCGCCGAGTTCGAGACCGGCTTGCTCGACCCTGCGCCCGAGCCCTTCGACGACAGCACGCTGGCCAAGCAGCAGAACGACCTGGAGTTCGATATCCACTGGGCGCGCCCGGTAGTGTTGAACAACGTGCGCCTGCACGCCTGAACCTCAGCGGCAGATCTGCCAGAAGCCCATGTCCGCATGGAAGTGATTGTGATGGGCGGCGTTGTAGTCCGGCCCCAGCACCGTGCTGAAACTTGCGCACGCCGCCGCCTGCACCTGGCGCAGGAAGTCCGCCTTGCGCCCATCTCCCTGCCAGTCCCGCGCCAACACGATGCGCTGGCCGTCCTGCAGGCGAAAACCACTGATGTCCAGCGCATTGGCGCTGGCATGCTGGCTGAGCCGCCCTTGCTTGCGATGGTAGACGTTGCGGCAGGCAAAGCTGCCCAAGTGATCGACCTGGGTCACTGGCTGGCCGAACACCCGCTGCGCCGCTGGCTGCAACCCATGCACTTCGAACAGCGCATAGGCCACGGCCAGCGGGCAACTGGCGAGGAAGCTGCTGCTGAGCCGCGCCTGCCCGCGTTCGACACGCCAGACGTTGCGCAACGGGTAGTTGGCCGCCGCCGGGCTGTCGCTTTGCTGCCGATAGCGCAATGACGAAGTCTGCAAGGCCTGGCGGCACAGCTCGGGGTCGGCGCGCAGGCGCGACAGCTTGTAGGGTGTCAGCAGGTTCGGCGGCTGCCGCACATCCAGCACCGCCCATGGGTTCCAGGCATCCGCCGGGCGCCAACCGAGCCACCAGGCAACAAGCACGGCCAGCAGCAGGCTGGCCAGTACGGTCAACGTTTTGCCCATGCGGCCTCAGCGGCGGAAGAGGTCATTGAGCTGAGCGAATGGCAACGCCTGCTCGCCATAACTGAATGTGCCCTGTTCATGGATCTCCAGCGCGGCCCGCTGCAAAGCGGCCAGGGCGGCACGCGCCAGCGATGAGCCGACACTGATGCGCTTGACGCCCAGGTCTTGCAACTGATTCACGCTCAAGGGCACGCCCGCCATGCCCATCAGCACGTTCACCGGCCTTGGCGCCACGGCCTGCACCACCGCACGGATCTCATCGACGCTGCGCAGCCCCGGGGCATACAGCACATCGGCGCCGGCCTCGGCATAGGCTTGCAGCCTGCGAATGGTGTCATCCAGGTCGAGGCGCCCGTGCAGCAGGTTCTCGGCGCGCGCGCAAAGGGTGAAGGGGAACGGCAGGCCGCGGGCAGCCTGCACGGCGGCGCGTACACGCGCCACGGACAGGTCGAAGTCGTAGATCGGCGTTTCGGCGCGACCACTGGCGTCTTCGATCGAACCGCCCACCAACCCCGCCTCGGCGGCGCGCAGAATGGTCTGTGCGCAGTCCTCGGGCAAATCGCCAAAGCCGTTTTCCAGGTCCGCCGCCACCGGCAATGGCGTGGCATCGACGATCGCCTGGGCGTTGCCCAGGGTTTCCTCGAGCGTCAGCGCGCCCTCGGCATCCGGCCGCCCCAGGCTGAACGCCAGCCCCGCACTGGTCGTGGCCAGCGCTTCATATCCCAGGCTGGCCAGCAGCCGGGCGGAGCCGGCATCCCACGGGTTGGGGATGACGAACGCGCCATCACGCTCATGCAGCGCCTTGAAGGCTTCGGCTCGCAGGGTTTGCACATCCATGGTTCAACCTCCCGGCATTCAGATCAAAGTAACCCCAGTTGTTCGACCTCAGGGGCGCGGGGCAATTCAGGCAGCGGTGCGAGGCCCGGGAGGCGAGCCATCAGCCGCTGGTGAAAACGCTGGGCCAGCGCCGCCGCCAGGCGATTGTCGGAAGTATGCAGGAACACGTAGGGGCTGCGGCCCTCTTCGATCCATGCAGCGACCTTGTCGATCCATGGGGTGAGGAAGGTCTCGTTGGCCTCGAGCTGCGGGTGGCCGATGAAACGCACCTGCGGAGACTGGCTGAAGGCTGCTGGCCGCGGCGGCACCTTGGGCTTCTTGGCCTGGGCATGGAGCACCGCGGGCTCGCGCGAGGTGCAACTGAACAACGCACGCGGGTCCAGGCAGATACGCTCGACGCCACGTTCATGCAGCAGGCGATTGAGCTGGCGCTCCTCGTCGCCTCGGGCGAAGAAGGCATCGTTGCGCACCTCCACAGCCAGGGGCACGCCGATCTCATCAAGGAAATGCGCCAGCTCGCCCAGCCGCGACGGGCCGAACATTGCCGGCAACTGCAGCCAGTACGGCGCCACGCGCTCGCCCAGGGGCGCCATCAGCCGAGTGAAGTCGACGGCCGCATCGAGTTGTTCACGCAGGTCACCGGCATGGCTTACATCGCCCGGAAACTTGGCTGTGAAGCGAAACCCCGACGGCATGATCTGCGCCCAACGCTCGACGGTCGCCGGCGCGGGACGGGCATAGAAGGTGGTATTGCCTTCAACGGCGTTGAATACCTGGCTGTAGAGGCCGAGGAACTCGCCGCTACGGGCGTCGGCGGGATAGAGGTACTCGCGCCAGGCGTTTTCAGCCCAGGACGGGCAACCGAGGAAATAAGGGAGGGGTGATGGCGTCATCCATCAAATGTACAGGTCCAGCCCCAGCACTTCCATCTCCCAGTCGGTGAAGCCGGCGGTGGTCAGGTAGCTGGCCAGGGCGGTGGAGGTACGGCGGTTGCGGGCGCGGAGGAAGATCAGGTCCTGCTGGCGGGCCGGCAGGTTCTCGCCGCGACGGCTGGCGCGGCTGATCTGCGCGTCGATGTCCTCGATGATTTCGGCATCGGCTTCATCGATGGCTTCGTCACGCGCCGGCGCCTTGCGTGGCGCACGCTTGATGGGGTAGCTCTGTGAGGAGAAGCCGTCGATACGCATGACAAAGGCACTCAGGATCAATGATGGCAATTTAGCAGCATCAGGAATCCTTCGCTAATGCCCGAACTGATAACTGGACCACAGTTCGCGCAAAAGGTTTTATCGTGAACGGCGATAGCCGACGAAATGCCTTCAACGCGCCTTGGGCGTAGCCACATTATCGCGCAAGTAGACCGGTTGCGCCTGTTCGGCGACCACCGCCTCGCCCCGCGCCCAGGCGAAGCCGGCCAGGGTGAGGATATCCAGGGCGCTGGGCAACGCGCCCGCATCGCAGGCAGAAACCTGCACGGCCAAACGCTCGGCGTAGCCCCAGCCGGTACCGGCGCCGAACCATGCCTCGCCCGGGCCTTGCGGCAGGGCCACGCGCTCCGGCGGCAGTACCGCCTCCTGGCCGATCAGGCGCATCTCGCCCTGTTCGGCGCGGTAGCAACCCCAGTACACCTCGTCCATGCGCGCGTCGATGGCCGCGGCCACCTGCTGCACGCCACGCTCACGCAAGGCGCCCTGGGCCAAGGCCGCCAGGTTGGAGGTCGGCAGCACCGGACGCTCGAGGGCGAAAGCCAGGCCCTGGACCACGCCGATGGCGATACGCACGCCGGTGAAGGCGCCCGGGCCACGGCCGAAGGCGATGGCATCCAGCGCGCTCAGCGCCACGCCCGATTCGGCCAGCAACTGCTTGATCATCGGCAGCAGCTTCTGCGCGTGCATGCGCGGGATCACCTCGTAATGGCTGGTCACCTTGCCGTCATGCAGCAGGGCGACGGAACAGGCTTCGGTAGCGGTATCCAGGGCCAGCAAGGTGGTCATCGAGCAAGGTATCCAGGCAACAGGGAAAAGAGCGGCAGTATAAACGACAACGGCCCGCAAGCGGGCCGTCGTGACGCACGGTGATGGATCAGCTCAGGGCTGCCAGCACCTTGGCGGTGATCGATTCGACCGAACCAACGCCTTCGATGTGGCTGTACTTCGGCTTGCCGGCGTTGGCGGCCGACAGCTTCTGGTAGAAGTCCACCAGCGGCTTGGTCTGGCTGTGGTAGACCGACAGGCGGTGACGCACGGTTTCTTCCTTATCGTCATCGCGCTGGATCAGGTCTTCGCCGGTGACGTCGTCCTTGCCTTCCACCTTCGGTGGGTTGTACTGGATGTGGTAGGTGCGGCCGGATGCCAGGTGCACGCGGCGGCCAGCCATGCGGCCGACGATTTCTTCGTCGTCCACGGCGATTTCGACCACGGCATCGATGTCGACGCCAGCAGCGACCATGGCTTCAGCCTGCGGGATGGTGCGCGGGAAGCCGTCGAACAGGCAGCCGTTGGCGCAGTCAGCCTGCGCGATGCGCTCCTTGACCAGGCTGATGATCAGCTCGTCGGAGACCAGCTGGCCGGCATCCATGACCTTTTTCAGCTCCAGGCCCAGTGGGGTACCGGCCTTGACGGCGGCACGCAGCATGTCTCCGGTGGAGATCTGGGGAATACCGAACTTCTCGGTGATGAACTTTGCCTGAGTACCTTTACCGGCCCCGGGAGCTCCCAGCAGAATTACGCGCATCTTGTGCTCCTCATATTTTTTATGCAAATCAACGGATTCGGCGCACAAGGCCAACTCCGGAAAAATCGGTCGAGACCGCAAAATCGGTCAAAAGGCTGCTCAAGATACACAGCGCCCGCCCCCCCGACAAGCGTCCCAAAGTGGCAGGAATGCGCCACTTGCGGCTTGCCGGGGGACAGGTTGCGCCGGGCGCAACCGGCCGTGGAGGGCGCGGCCACGGCCAGCTCCGCCTCGCGCCGCGACCGCCGTGGGGTGAACTCAACCGGTGTTGCGCAACCCGGCCGCGATCCCGGCCACCGTCACCAGCAAGGCCTGTTCCAACGGGCTGTCCAGAGCGGCTTCGCGACTGCGCGAGCGTGCCAGCAACTCGGCCTGCAGGCGGTGCAGCGGGTCCAGGTAGGTGTTGCGCAGGCGGATGAATTCCAGGGTTTCCGGGCTGTGCGCCAGTAGCACCGACTGCCCGGTCAGACCCAGTACCACCTGGCACGACTGCGACAATAGGTCGCGCAGGTGCGCGCCCAACGGCAGCAGTTCGGGTTGCACCAGACGTTCGTCGTAGGCCTCGGCGATCTGCGCATCGGCCTTGGCCAGGACCATTTCCAGCATGTCGATGCGGGTACGGAAGAACGGCCATTGTTCGCGCATCTGCGCCAGCAGCGCCCCCTGCCCGCGTGCCAGGGCATTGCTCAGCGCGGTCTCCCAGCCGAGCCAGGCCGGCAGCATCAGCCGTGTCTGGGTCCAGCCGAAGATCCAAGGGATCG
Organism: Pseudomonas sp. CCOS 191; assembly: GCF_001007005.1. Lineage (NCBI taxonomy): Bacteria > Pseudomonadati > Pseudomonadota > Gammaproteobacteria > Pseudomonadales > Pseudomonadaceae > Pseudomonas > Pseudomonas sp. CCOS 191. The sequence continues at coordinate 1,277,873 of NZ_LN847264.1, read as the reverse complement.
CCCTCAGGCTTTCGATGCCGCCGGCGCGGCGCTTGGCCGGGCGACTGCCCAGCGGCAGGCGGCCAAGCTCCTGCTCTGGGGTGGACTGGCGGAAGTACTCGACGAAGTCAGGATTCTCGCGCACCACGGCGCGGTAGGCCTTGACCCCGTCGGCGGCCAGCTGGTCCATCAGTGCGCGCCAGGCCGGCTCTGGCGGCGGTGGCGGCAACAGGGTCGCCTCCAGCACCGCGGCCAGGTAGAGATTGAGGTTCTGTTCGGCGATGCCCGGCAGACCGAACTTGAAGCGGATCATCTCGCCCTGTTCGGTGGTGCGGAAACGGCCGCCCACCGAACCCGGCGGCTGCGACAGGATTGCCGCGTGGGCAGGGCCGCCGCCACGTCCGACGGTGCCACCGCGACCATGGAACAGCAGCAGCTCGACCTGGTGCTCACGGCAGATACGTACCAGGTTTTCCTGGGCGCGGTACTGCGCCCAGGCCGCCGCCGTGGTACCGGCATCCTTGGCCGAGTCGGAATAGCCGATCATTACCTCTTGCGGGCCGTGCAGGCCGGCGCGATAGCCGGGTAGCCCGAGCAGGCGCTCCATGACCGGGCCTGCGTTGTCCAGGTCGGCCAGGGTCTCGAACAGGGGTACCACGCGCATCGGCCGGGTCAGCCCAGCCTCTTTCAGCAACAACTGCACCGCCAGCACGTCGGAAGCCGCGCCGGCCATGGAAATCACGTACGACCCCAGCGACGCCGCCGGGGCCACAGCGATTTCACGGCAGGTGGCGAGTACCTCGGCGGTATCGGCCTGGGGCTGGAAATGCGCCGGCAGCAGGGGGCGGCGGTTCTTCAGTTCGGTCTGGAGGAAGGTGATGCGTCGCTCTTCGTCCCACTCGGCGTAGCGGCCAAGGCCGAGGTAGTCGGTGATTTCCGACAGCGCATCGCGATGACGGGCAGCGTCCTGACGCACGTCCAGGCGCACCAGGAACAGGCCAAAGGTCACCGCCCGGCGCAGGCAGTCGAGCAACGGGCCGTCGGCGATCACGCCCATGCCGCACTCATGCAGCGACTGGTAGCACAGCTCCAGCGGCGCGATAAGGTCGCGATTGTCCGCCAGCACCGCCGCGCTGGCCGGCTGCGTCGCGGCCAACGAGGCGTGGGCCCAGGCGCGGGTGGCACGCAGGCGGTCGCGCAACTGCTTGAGCAGCGCCCGGTAAGGTTCGGCGCTGTCCCCGACCTTTTCCTTGAGCGCGGCGCTGGCCTGCTGCATGGACAGCTCGGCGGCCAGGTAGTCGATATCGCGCAGGAACAGGTCGGCGGCCATCCAGCGCGCCAGCAACAGCACTTCGCGGGTTACCGCCGCCGTAACATTGGGGTTGCCGTCACGATCACCACCCATCCAGGAGGCAAAGCGAACCGGCGCCGCCTCCAGCGGCAGGTGCAGCCCGGTCGCCTCGAACAGTGCCGTATCGACCTTGCGCAGGTGGCTGGGCACTGCCTGCCACAATGAGTGTTCGATCACCGCGAAGCCCCACTTCGCCTCGTCCACCGGCGTCGGCCGGGTCCTGCGGATTTCCTCGGTGTGCCAGGACTCGGCGATCAACCGGCGCAGGCGCTCACGCACCTGCTGGCGCTCGGCCGGGATCAGGTCGCGGTGATCCTGCGCGGCCAGCTGCGCGGCGATGGCGTCGTACTTCTGGATCAGGGTGCGCCTGGCCACTTCGGTGGGGTGGGCGGTGAGCACCAGCTCGATGTGCAACTTGCCCAGTTGCCGGGCAAGTTCATCATTACCGTGGCCAGCTGCTTTCAGGCGCGCCAGCAGCTCGGGGAGCACCTGGGTCTCGAACGGCTCGGGCTGGCCGGCGTCACGGCGGCGGATCAGTTGGTACTGCTCGGCGATGTTGGCCAGGTTGAGGAACTGGTTGAACGCCCGCGCCACCGGTAGCAGGTCCTCCTCGGCCAGGTCGCCCAGGGTCGAGCTCAGTTGCTCGCCCGCCCCGCGCCGGTCGGCCTTGGCGCTGTGGCGGATGTCCTCGATCTTCTGCAGGAACGCCTCGCCATGCTGCTGGCGGATGGTCTCGCCAAGCAGTTCTCCCAAAAGGTGCACATCCTCGCGCAAGCGCAGATCGATATCACTCATCAGCCTTCTCCACTCCAGGAAACCGCATGCGCCCAAGAGTGCCCACTCGCGCCCGCCCCTGGCAAGCCGCAAGCCGCCAAAGCAACTAAAGTAAACACAGGTCATCCGAAGCAATGCCACTCCAGGCTTTGACAGAGGTCATCATGAAAATTCGCCAACTCGCCCAGCACTGGGAACAGAACGCCGCCGGCCGCCTGAGCCCGACCGGCCATGTCCTGCACCTGGACATGGAAGCAGAAGCGCGCCTGGCCGCGCTGATCGACATGTACCCCAAGCGCAGCCCCGAGGAACTCCTGGGCGAGCTGGTGGCGGCGGCACTGGAAGAACTCGAGGCCAGCTTCCCCTACGTCAAGGGCCAACAGGTGATCGCCACCGATGAGGAAGGCGACCCGTTGTACGAGGACATCGGCCCTACGCCGCGCTTTCTGGCCCTGTCCCGGCGCCACCTGCAGGCCCTTGGCCGGGTACAGAAAGACCCCTCGCACTGAGCCACTTCGGGTGCCGGGCACTGCCCGGCATACCGTCATCTACAGCGGAAGTTCCAGGCGAAATCCGCTGACTGATTAGTCAGAAAAAAATACCTTTAGCGTGCAAATTTTTCTGAACTATTCAAAAAACGCTTCGGTCACAGCCAATAGCCATCACGGCAAAACCCTGTAAACACGGGCCTTTGCGCCCGACGCTGGCAACAGGGGAACAGCGATTGTCACTGCGTGGCATCGTCGTTTAACAGGAGTGACCCAATGGAGTTGACCACCATGAAGACCCGCATCGCACAACCTTCCTCTACTCATCTGCGCGGGCTCAAGCTGGCCGCGCTGGCCCTGGGCAGCAGCCTGGTGCTGGCCGGCTGCGCGGGCAAGCCACCTACCGAGCAGTACGCCGTGACCCAATCGGCGGTCAACTCGGCAGTCAGCGCCGGTGGCACCGAGTTCGCAGCAGTGGAAATGAAGGCTGCCCAGGACAAGTTCAAGAAGGCCGAAATCGCCATGCACGACAAGAAGTATGACGATGCCAAGCTGCTGGCCGAGCAGGCCGAATGGGACGCCCGCCTTGCCGAGCGCAAAGCCCAGGCTGCCAAGGCCCAGAAGGCCGTGCAGGATGCCCGCCAGGGCGTCCAGGACGTACGTGAGGAAGGCCTGCGCAGCGCTGAGTAAGCCTGCCCTGCCTCTATAGCCTTCGTTTAAAGATCAAAGGATGAACACTATGCGCAACTACGTCATGATTCCCGCCCTGCTGGCCCTGAGCGTCGGCCTTGCCGCCTGCTCCCACGACCCGAACGCCAACCTCGAGTCGGCCCGCACCAACTTCTCCGCCCTGCAGAGCGATCCGCAGTCGAGCAAGGTGGCCGCGCTCGAGACCAAGGACGCCCAGGATTGGCTGAACAAGGCCGACAAGGCCTACATGGATCGCGAGGATGAGAAGAAGGTCGACCAGCTCGCCTACCTCACCAATCAACGCGTCGAAGTGGCCAAGCAGACCATCGCCCTGCGCACCGCCGAAGGCGAGCTGAAAAATGCCGCGGCGCAACGCGCCCAGGCCAAGCTCGACGCCCGCGACGCGCAGATCAGGAAACTGCAGGACAGCCTCAACGCCAAGCAGACCGACCGTGGCACCCTGGTGACCTTCGGCGATGTGCTGTTCGACTTCAACAAGGCCGAGCTCAAGAGCAGCGCCTACCCGAACGTCACCAAGCTGGCGCAGTTCCTCCAGGAAAACCCTGAGCGCAAGGTGATCGTCGAGGGCTACACCGACAGCGTCGGTTCGGCCAACTACAACCAGACCCTCTCCGAACGTCGCGCCGCCGCAGTGCGCATGGCACTGGTGCGTGCCGGCGTGGACCCTGCGCGCATCGTCGCCCAAGGCTATGGCAAGGAGTATCCGGTAGCGGACAACGGCAGCAACTCCGGCCGTGCGCAGAACCGTCGTGTGGAAGTGACCATCTCCAACGACAACCAACCGGTTGCACCACGATCGGTCAGCCAGATCCAGTAAACCGTTGCTGGCTAAACGAAAACCCCGCCTTGATGGCGGGGTTTTTCGTTGGTATCGATCAAAGTGTTCGCCAAGCCACTTACGCAAACGCCCCGAACAAAGTCGGGGCGTCTGCCTGGCGCACGTCACTGACTACTGGAACAGCGACTCGCTGGACAGGCCATTCTTCTCGAGGATCTCGCGCAGGCGCTTCAGCCCTTCGACCTGAATCTGCCGCACCCGCTCACGGGTCAGGCCGATCTCCAGCCCGACATCCTCCAGGGTACTGCTTTCATGCCCACGCAGGCCGAATCGCCGTACCACCACCTCACGCTGCTTGTCGGTCAACTCGCCCAGCCACTGGTCGATGCTCTGCGACAGGTCGTCATCCTGCAGCAGTTCGCATGGGTCGGTGGGACGATCGTCGGTGAGGGTGTCGAGCAGCGTCTTGTCGGAGTCCGGCCCCAGCGAGACATCCACAGAGGACACCCGCTCGTTCAGGCCGAGCATGCGCTTGACCTCGGCCACCGGTTTCTCCAGCAGGCTGGCGATCTCTTCGGGCGACGGCTCGTGGTCGAGCTTCTGCGTCAGTTCACGTGCGGCGCGCAAGTAGACGTTGAGCTCCTTGACCACATGAATGGGCAGGCGGATGGTGCGGGTCTGGTTCATGATCGCCCGTTCGATGGTCTGGCGGATCCACCAGGTCGCGTAGGTCGAGAAGCGGAAACCGCGTTCGGGGTCGAACTTCTCCACCGCACGGATCAGGCCCAGGTTGCCTTCCTCGATCAGGTCGAGCAGCGACAGGCCACGATTGACGTAACGGCGGGCGATCTTGACCACCAGGCGCAGGTTGCTTTCGATCATCCGCTTGCGCCCTGCGGGGTCGCCTTTTTGCGACAGGCGCGCGAAATGCACTTCTTCCTCTGGCGAAAGCAGGGGCGAGAAGCCGATTTCGTTGAGATACAGTTGGGTCGCATCAAGTGCCCGACTGTAGTCGATGTACTTGTGCTGCTTGAGCGATGCGCCCTGTTTCGACTTGGTCCGAACCGAAGGTACAGCAGGTTCGTCTGACACCACATCCGTTTCCAAAACGATGCCCGTCTCCATCAGAAGCAGGTCATCGTCGATGTCAAACTCCGGCACTTCTTTACTGAGAGCCATTGTTATAGTCCTTTGCTGAGTTCGAACTCAGACTCGAGCGTCACCCTTCCATGGCAGCGCTGGAGCCTGTCCCCTCTACATCCAAGGAACAGGCCGGGACAATGATCAACGGCGTGGCAGGAACTGGAGAGGATCGACGGGTTTGCCCTGGCGGCGAATCTCGAAATGCAGCTTCACCCGATCAGTGCCCGTGGACCCCATTTCTGCGATCGTCTGCCCTGCCTTGACCTGCTGCCCCTCCCGAACCAAAAGCCTGCGGTTGTGACCGTAGGCACTGACGTAGGTATCGCTGTGTTTGATGATGATGAGCTCGCCATAGCCCCTCAAGCCACTGCCGGCGTAGACCACCGCTCCATCAGACGCAGCAAAAACAGGCTGTCCCAAATCACCGGCGATATCAATGCCTTTATTCAAACTACCGTTTGAAGCGAATTTTCCAATCAGCACGCCGTTCGCCGGCCACGTCCAACCGCCGACGGCGCGCTCTGCGGCGGGCACCTGGGCAACCGTTTGCGAGGTGGTGGAAGGGGCAGTTGTGGCACTTTTGCCATTGCTGGTCACCGGTGCCGTGGTGGCGACCGGCCGGCGGATCACGGTGGTCCGGCTCGACGACGAAGTGCTGCCGACGACCGTTGTGCTGCCCCCCGCGCCGCTGCTGAAACGGATCGGCTGGCCCGGGCGGATGGTGTAGGGGGCGGGAATATTGTTGCGCGCCGCCAGCTCCTTGTAGTCCCAACCGTAGCGGAAGGCGATGGAGAACAGCGTGTCGCCCGGTTTGACGATGTACTGCCCGGAGGTGACGGTCGGGCGCTTGGGCGCGGCGTTGTTGCGGTCGACCACGCGGGCGCCGTTCGAGCTGGTGCTGGAACAGCCAGCCAGCAGGGTCCCCATGGCCAGCGCGATCACCAGAAGCTTCAATACCGACCGATCCTTGCGCTGCCGCATGCCTGTGTGACCCACCCGCGCTCCCCTCATGCTGTCAAAAATGACGATACAAAATGCAATATTGTTTCAATTATAACCGAGCCACCCTGCTTGAGGTGACTCGCTGTTGGCCTGCTCGGTGTACGAAAAGCGCCACGCCAGATAGACAGGGCCCAGACGCAAGAATTCGTCGTCGGCGCAAATATTCCGTGGCGCCGTTCAGGCCAGTGGGCCATTGAGCAGCGGCACGAAGCGCACGGCCCCAAGTACCCGGCGCGAGAAGCCATGCTCTTCGCGCACGATCAGCATCAGTTGCTGGGTCTCCCCCGCCGGCCCGACCGGGATCACCATGCGCCCGCCCGGCGCCAACTGATCGAGCAATGCCTGTGGCACTTCAGGCGCGACCGCGGTGACGATAATGCCGTTGTAAGGCGCCAGCGCCGGCCACCCTTCGCAGCCGTCGCCCCAGCGGAATACCACGTTGCGCAGGTTGAGCTCGACCAGGCGCTCCTTGGCCCGGTCCTGCAGCACCTTGATGCGCTCCACCGAGAACACCCGCTCGACCAGTTGGGCGAGGATCGCGGTCTGGTAGCCCGAACCGGTGCCGATTTCCAGCACCTTGTCCAAGGGGCCTGCCTCGAGCAACAGCTCGCTCATGTGCGCGACCATGAACGGTTGGGAAATCGTCTGGTTGTGGCCGATCGGCAGCGCCGTGTCTTCATAGGCACGATGGGCCAGGGCTTCATCGACGAACAGGTGACGCGGGGTGCGACGAATGGCTTCGAGCACCTTGGCGTTCGACACGCCTTCCTCATAGAGCCGCTGGATCAGCCGCTCCCGGGTACGCTGGGAGGTCATGCCGATGCCGCGGCGCTGCAGATCGTCCTGTTCGCGCATCAGAGCAGGCCCTCCAGCCAACCGTCGAGGCGCTCGAAGGCATCGTTGAAGGTGCGGTCCAGCTGCAACGGGGTAATCGACACGTAACCCTGCATCACGGCATGGAAGTCGGTGCCCGGGCCGCCGTCTTCGGCATCGCCGGCCACGGCGATCCAGTAGCCTTCCTTGCCCCGTGGATTGACCACCTTGGTCGGCGCCGCGGCCCGCGCGCGGTGCCCCAGGCGGGTGAGCTGGATGCCACGGATATGCTCCAGCGGCAGGTTGGGGATGTTGACGTTGAGCACGGTGCGCGGCGGCAACTCCAGGCGCGACTGCGCCTCGACCAGGCGCCGGGCGATGTAGGCGGCGGTCGGCAGGTTGTCGGGCAGGCGCGACAGCAGCGAGAAGGCCAGCGAGGTGCCGCCGAGGAAGCGCCCCTCCAACGCCGCAGCCACCGTGCCCGAATAGAGCACGTCATCCCCCAGGTTGGCGCCCAGGTTGATGCCGGACACCACCATGTCGGGGGTTTCCGGCAGCAGGCCGTTGAGCCCCAGGTGCACGCAGTCGGTAGGCGTGCCGTTGAGGCTGATGAAGCCGTTGGCCAAGGTCTGCGGGTGCAGCGGCCGGTCCAGTGTCAGCGAACTGCCGGCACCGCTCTTGTCTTGATCCGGGGCAATCACCACGCACTCGGCATAGTCCACCAACGCTTCATGCAGCGCGGCGAGGCCGGGTGCGGTAACACCGTCGTCATTCGAAATCAGAATACGCATGGGCTGTCCGTCTGCCCTGCCGGCACCAGATCGACGAGTTCGCGCACCACCACGGTGGCGAAGCATCCGGCCGGAAGGACGAATTCCAGTTGCAGGATATCAGGCTCGGGATAATGCCACGTCAGCCGCCCAATAGGGAGCCGCAGGATACGCCGTTCGTGATCCATGCCCGCTCGCGCCAGCCAATCGCACAGCGCCGGATGACGTCCGGCGACCGTGGACTCGAGGTCCAGGGTCGCGCCCTGGCTCGGTGCCGCACCGGCGCCCCACAGCGGGCCGGTCGGATGCAGGTCGAGAATGGCCAGGCGCGGGTCGCTGCACTCGGCCTCGCCCGCCACGAAGAAACTGCGCTTGTCGGTGAAGGCCAGCAGGTCGCCGACCTGGGCGCGCTGCCAGCTGCCGTCGGCGACACGGGCGGCCAGCACCTGGTTGAACAGATAGCTGCGCCCGGCCGACAGCAGCCGCGAACGCAGGTTGCGCTGCTCGGGCAGCGCCTGGCGAGCGGCCCAGTCCTGGGCGTCGTGCACGTTGCCACCGGCATGGCCGAAGCGCTGGCTGCCGAAGTAGTTGGGCACGCCCTGCTGCTTGAGTTGCTCCAGGCGGGCATCGAGGGCCTGGTGGTCGGCCTGCAGCGCGGTCAGGCGCAAGGTGAAGCCATTGGCCGAATGCGCGCCACGCTGCAGCTTGCGCTGGTGACGCACCTGCTTGAGCACGCGCAGGGTGTCGTCCTCGGCACGGGACAGGTCTGGGTCGGCCTTGCCCGGCAGGTGCAGGCTGAACCACTGGCGGGTCAGGGCCTGGCGGTCCTTGAGGCCGGCATAGCTGATGGCGCGCACCGGCACACCAGCGGCGCGGGCCAGGCGACGAGCCGCCTCCTCGGTGTTGAGGTCACGCTTCTCGACCCACAGCCACAGGTGCTCGCCCTGGCCGGACAACGGGATATCGAGGACTTCATCGACCTGGAAGTCTTCAGCCACCGCCTTGAGCACCGCGGTGCCCAAGACATCGCCCGAGGCCCGAGGGCCCAGCAGTTCCAGTTCGGTCATGCTGGCAACAGCAGGGCGACCGCATGCACGGCGATGCCCTCCTCGCGGCCGGTGAAGCCCAGCTTTTCTTCAGTGGTGGCCTTGACGTTGACCTGGTCGAGCTCGACCTGCAGGTCTGCGGCGATCTGCTGGCGCATGGTCTCGATGTGCGGGGCCATCTTCGGTGCCTGGGCGACAATGGTGGCGTCGACGTTGCCGACCTTCCAGCCCTTGTCACGCACGACAGCGACCACGTGTCGCAGCAGCACGCGGCTGTCGGCGCCCTTGAACTGCGGGTCGGTGTCGGGGAAATGCTTGCCGATGTCGCCCAGCGCCGCGGCGCCCAGCAAGGCATCGCTCAGGGCGTGCAGCAGCACGTCGCCGTCGGAGTGGGCCAGCAGGCCGAACTTGTGGGGGATACGCACCCCGCCCAAGGTAATGAAATCACCGTCGCAGAAACGATGGACATCGTAGCCGTGGCCAATACGCATAGAAGAACGCCCTGATTGAGTCAGGGCGTGATTCTACCTGCTTTTGCGGCAATGGGGCTGCTTCACGGCCCTGCGGCTCAGACCCTGCCCAGTGCCACCGCATGATGGCGCAGGTGTTCATCGATGAAGCTGGCGATGAAGTAGTAGCTATGGTCGTAGCCTGGCTGCAGGCGCAGGGTCAGCCCATGGCCGCCCTTGCGCGCCGCCTGCTCCAGCGCCTCTGGCTTGAGCTGCTTTTCAAGGAAGTCATCGCGATCCCCCTGGTCCACCAGCAGCGGCGGGCATTCATCCGCCTCGGCCAGCAGCACACTGGCATCCCACTCGCGCCACTGCGCCCGGTCTTCGCCCAGGTAGCGGCTGAAGGCCTTCTCGCCCCACGGGCAATCCATTGGATTGCTGATCGGTGAGAACGCCGACACCGAGCGGTAGCGCCCCGGGTTGCGCAGGGCGCAGACCAGCGCGCCATGCCCGCCCATCGAGTGGCCACTGATACTGCGCCTGTCGGACGCCGGGAATGACGCCTCGATCAAGGCCGGCAACTCCTCCACCACGTAGTCGTGCATCCGATAATGCTTGGCCCAGGGCTGCTGGATGGCATTGAGGTAGAACCCCGCGCCCAGGCCGAAGTCCCAGGCACCGTCCGGATCGCCCGGCACCTGCTCGCCACGCGGGCTGGTGTCCGGGGCGACGATGATCAGCCCGAGCTCCGCGGCCAGGCGCTGGGCGCCGGCCTTCTGCATGAAGTTCTCGTCGGTGCAGGTCAGGCCGCTGAGCCAGTACAGCACCGGCAGCTTTTCGCCCTGCTCGGCCTGGGGCGGCAGGTACACCGCGAACACCATGTCGCAGCCAAGCACCTTGGAGCTGTGCCGGTAACGCTTGTGCCAGCCGCCGAAGCTTTTCTGGCAGGAGATGTTTTCCAGCGTCATGGCGAGGGCCTCAGAAGTGGATCACGCTGCGGATGCTCTTGCCTTCGTGCATCAGGTCGAAGGCTTTGTTGATGTCCTCCAGGCCCATGGTATGGGTAATGAAGGTGTCCAGCGGGATCTCGCCTTTCTCGGACATTTCCACGTAGCTCGGCAGCTCGCTGCGACCACGCACACCGCCGAAGGCCGAACCGCGCCAGACGCGACCGGTGACCAGCTGGAACGGACGGGTGGCGATTTCCTGGCCGGCACCGGCCACGCCGATGATCACCGACTCGCCCCAGCCCTTGTGGCAGCACTCCAGCGCCGCGCGCATCAATTGCACATTGCCGATGCACTCGAAGGAGAAGTCCACGCCACCGTCGGTGAGGTCGACGATCACTTCCTGGATCGGGCGGTCGTAGTCTTTCGGGTTGATGCAGTCGGTGGCGCCCAGCTGACGGGCAATCTCGAACTTGGCCGGGTTGATATCGATGGCGATGATGCGCGAAGCCTTGGCCTTGACCGCGCCGATCACTGCCGACAGACCGATGCCGCCGAGGCCGAAGATGGCAACGGTGTCACCCGGCTTGACCTTGGCGGTATTGAGCACCGCGCCGATACCGGTGGTCACGCCGCAGCCGAGCAGGCAGACCTTCTCCAGCGGTGCCTCTTTCTGGATCTTGGCCACGGAAATTTCCGGTAGCACGGTGTACTCGGAGAAAGTCGAGGTGCCCATGTAGTGGAACAGCTGCTGGCCCTTGTAGCTGAAACGGGTGGTGCCGTCGGGCATCAGGCCCTTGCCCTGGGTGGCGCGGATGGCCTGGCACAGGTTGGTCTTGCCCGAGCGGCAGAACTTGCACTGGCCACATTCCGGGGTATACAGCGGGATGACATGATCGCCCACCGCCACCGAGGTCACGCCCTCGCCAATCGCCTCGACGATCGCCCCGCCCTCATGGCCGAGGATCGAAGGGAAGATGCCTTCCGGGTCGGCGCCGGACAGCGTGTAGGCGTCAGTGTGGCAGACACCGGAGGCGACGACGCGCAGCAGCACTTCACCGGCCTTGGGCATGGCTACGTCGACTTCGACGATTTCCAGGGGTTTCTTGGCCTCGAAGGCGACGGCGGCACGGGACTTGATCATCAAGGGTCTCCAGAGAAGATGTCGATTGCAGGCTGTTAGTGTAATTCACTGACTTTTTGTGAATAATCCAGGCATTCACAAAACATTATTGCCATGCAGGGATAATCCATGAGCAGTCGCTGGGAAGGCATCGACGAATTCGTCGCGGTGGCAGAAATGGGCCAGTTCACCGCCGCCGCCGAACGCCTCGGAGTGTCGTCTTCGCACATCAGCCGGCAGATCGCCCGCCTGGAGGAGCGCCTACAGACTCGCCTGTTGTACCGCAGCACGCGGCGAGTGACCCTCAGCGAAGCCGGCCAGACATTCCTCCAGCACTGCCAGCGCCTGCAGGATGGCCGCGAGGAAGCGCTGCGCGCCATGGGCGACCTGGCCAGCGAACCCAAGGGCCTGCTACGCATGACCTGCGCGGTGGCCTATGGCGAGCGTTTCATCGTGCCGCTGGTGACGCGGTTCATGGCGCTGTATCCGCAGCTACGGGTGGAAGTGGAACTGAGCAACCGCACCTTAGACCTGTTGCACGAAGGCATGGACCTGGCAATCCGCCTGGGCCGCCTGCAGGATTCCCGGCTGGTGGCCACGCGCCTGGCGCCGCGGCGCATGTTCCTGTGCGCATCACCGGCGTACCTGGAGCGCTATGGGCGGCCGCACAGCGTGTCGGAGTTGGCGCGGCACAATTGCCTGGTCGGCAGCTCCGACCTGTGGGCGCTGCAACAGGAGGGTCGCGAGATCAGCCAGCGGGTACAGGGCAACTGGCGCTGCAACAGCGGCCAGGCGGTGCTGGATGCGGCGCTGCAGGGGATGGGCTTGTGCCAGTTGCCGGACTACTACGTGCTCGAGCACCTGCACAGTGGAGCCTTGGTGTCGTTGCTGGAGGGACACCAGCCACCGAACACGGCGGTGTGGGCGCTGTATCCTCAGCAGCGGCATCTGTCGCCGAAGGTGCGGCGGTTGGTGGACTATCTCAAGGAAGGGTTGGCGCAGTTGCCGGAGTATCGCACCACGCCTTTGCAGGAGCGGCTTTAGCCGCGATGCAGGCAACGCCATCAGGAACCCGCTGCGCGGGTGATCGCGGCTAAAGCCGCTCCTACAGGTACGGCGTCAGACCGTCGCTCAGCGACGCCCAGCCCACCGCTGGCGCAGCCACTCCAAGTCCTCTGGCCGGGTCACCTTGATATTGTCGCTGCGCCCTTCGACCAGGCGCGGCGCATAACCGGCCCACTCGATGGCGGACGACTCATCGGTGACTGCTACATCGGACACCAGGCACTCGGCCAGCGCCCGGTGCAGCATGCCGAGGCGGAACATCTGCGGGGTGTAGGCTTGCCAGACGGTGCTGCGGTCGACCGTCGCCGCCACCCTGCCCTCGCCGTCGGCACGCTTGAGCGTGTCCCGAGCGGGTACGGCGAGCAATCCACCGACGGGATCTTCAGCCAGGGCTGACAGCAACTTGTCCAGATCGCCACGCGCCAGATTCGGCCGCGCGGCGTCGTGCACCAGCACCCAGTCGTCATCCGACGCGCCCTGGGCGTGCAGCAGCAATAGCGCATTGAGCACCGAGTCAGCGCGCTCGTCACCACCCGGGGCACGCTGGATACGCGGATCGCTGGCGCAGCGCAGGCCGGGCCAGTAAGGGTCGTGCTCGGCAATGCTGACCACCACGCCCTTGAGCATGGGATGGTCGAGGAAACAGTCGAGGCTATGCTCGAGAATGGTCTGCCCGCCCAGTTGCAGGTACTGCTTGGGCCGGTCGGCAGCCATGCGGGCACCAATGCCCGCGGCGGGAATCACGGCCCAGAAGGCCGGCAGTTCGTTTGTCATTTCTGTGGCAGCTGGTAGAGGGTTTCGCCCTCCTTGACCATCCCCAGTTCATGACGAGCCCGTTCTTCCACGGTCTCCATACCTTTCTTCAACTCCAGGACCTCGGCATCGAGCACACGATTGCGCTCTAGCAGGCGCTCGTTTTCCGCATGCTGGTCGGCGATCTGCTGCTTGAGTTCGGTCACTTGCGCAAGGCTGCCATTACCTACCCAAAGGCGATATTGCAGGCCGCCGAGCAGCAGGAGCAGGACGAGGAACAACCAATAGGGACTGCGCATGAAGATATCCAGGGTAAAAAAGGCCGCCGCAGCGAGCTTCCGATAGCACGAAGCCTGGCCGAGGCCAGGCTTCGTCGACAGAAACCCGTGGAGACAGCCAAACGATCAGTACGAACGTTCAGCGGGCCCCGGCTGCTGCCTTTTTACCATCTCTTGCTCAGCCGCGAAACTCGGCACGACCGCGATACACGGCTTTGGCGCCCAGTTGCTCTTCGATGCGCAGCAGTTGGTTGTACTTGCTGACGCGGTCGGAGCGGCACAGCGAGCCGGTCTTGATCTGGCCAGCGGCAGTACCCACGGCCAGGTCGGCAATGGTCGAGTCCTCGGTTTCACCGGAACGGTGCGAAATCACCGCGGTGTAGCCAGCGGCCTTGGCCATCTGGATGGCTTCGAGGGTTTCGGTCAGCGAGCCGATCTGGTTGAACTTGATCAGGATCGAGTTGCCGATGCCCTTCTCGATGCCTTCCTTGAGGATCTTGGTGTTGGTGACGAACAGGTCGTCGCCGACCAGCTGGACTTTCTCGCCGATCTTGTCGGTGAGGATCTTCCAGCCAGCCCAGTCGGACTCGTCCAGGCCGTCTTCGATCGAGATGATCGGGAAACGCTCGGTCAGGCCCTTCAGGTACTCGGCGAAACCTTCGGCGTCGAACGACTTGCCTTCGCCGGACAGGTTGTACTTGCCGTCTTCATAGAACTCGGAAGCGGCGCAGTCCAGGGCCAGGGTCACGTCGGTGCCCAGCTTGTAGCCGGCTTTCTCGACAGCTTCGGCGATGGCGGCCAGGGCGTCTTCGTTGGAAGCCAGGTTCGGCGCGAAGCCACCTTCGTCACCGACGGCGGTGTTCAGGCCACGGGCCTTCAGTACGGCCTTGAGGTGGTGGAAGATCTCGGTGCCCATGCGCAGGCCGTCGGAGAAGGTCTTGGCGCCAACCGGCTGGACCATGAACTCCTGGATGTCGACGTTGTTGTCGGCGTGCTCGCCGCCGTTGATGATGTTCATCATCGGCACCGGCATGGAGTACTGGCCCGGGGTGCCGTTGAGGTTGGCGATGTGCGCGTACAGCGGCAGGTCCTGGTCCTGGGCGGCGGCCTTGGCGGCAGCCAGGGACACGGCGAGGATGGCGTTGGCGCCCAGCTTGGCCTTGTTCTCGGTGCCGTCCAGCTCGATCATCGCGCGGTCCAGGGCTTTCTGGTCCGATGGGTCCTTGCCCAGCAGCAGGTCGCGGATCGGGCCGTTGATGTTGGCGACGGCCTTCAGCACGCCCTTGCCCAGGTAACGGCTCTTGTCGCCATCACGCAGCTCCAGCGCTTCGCGCGAGCCAGTGGAAGCACCCGACGGCGCGCAGGCGCTGCCGATGATGCCGTTGTCGAGCAGTACATCGGCTTCCACGGTGGGGTTGCCACGGGAATCGAGAACTTCACGACCTTTGATGTCGACGATCTTTGCCATTGTTGTAAGCACTCCAGAATTGACGAAAACAACGCAGCTTTTGGGAATTCTTGCCGTTCACCAGGCGACATGGCACGGGCAGGCCTGGCGAAGGGAGCCCCTGACCGAAAGGTCAGGGGTGGAACGGGCGGTACTTTACCCGAGAAATGAGCTTTACGCGGTTTCTACCGTCGGAAAACTTTTCACCAGGTCGTCCAGCTGCTTGAGCTGGCTGAGGAACGGTTCCAGCTTGTCCAGGCGCAGGGCGCACGGGCCATCGCACTTGGCGTTGTCCGGGTCCGGATGTGCCTCGAGGAACAGGCCGGCCAGGCCCTGGCTCATGCCGGCCTTGGCCAGGTCGGTGACCTGGGCGCGGCGGCCACCGGCGGAGTCGGCGCGACCGCCCGGGGTCTGCAACGAGTGGGTCACGTCGAAGAACACCGGGTACTCGAACTCCTTCATGATGCCGAAGCCAAGCATGTCCACGACGAGGTTGTTGTAGCCGAAGCTCGAACCGCGCTCGCAGAGGATCAGTTGGTCGTTGCCGGCCTCGACGCACTTGGCGAGGATGTGCTTCATCTCGTGGGGCGCCAGGAACTGCGCCTTCTTGATGTTGATCACAGCGCCCGTCTTGGCCATCGCCACGACCAGGTCGGTCTGGCGCGACAGGAAGGCCGGCAGCTGGATGATGTCGCACACCTTGGCCACCGGTTCGCACTGGTAGGGTTCGTGCACGTCGGTGATCACCGGCACGTTGAAGGTCTGCTTGATCTCCTCGAAGATCTTCAGGCCCTCTTCCATGCCCGGGCCGCGGTACGAGCTGACCGACGAACGGTTGGCCTTGTCGAAGCTGGCCTTGAACACGTAAGGGATACCGAGCTTCTCGGTAACCCGCACGTACTCCTCGCAGACCTTCAGGGCCAGGTCACGGGACTCCAGGACGTTCATGCCGCCGAACAGGACGAACGGCTTGTCGTTGGCGATCTCGATGTTACCGACGCGAATGATCTTCTGAGTCATGGATCAGGCCTTGTTCTTCTGTGCCAGGGCAGCCTTGACGAAACCGCTGAACAGCGGGTGACCGTCACGTGGCGTCGAGGTGAACTCCGGGTGGAACTGGCAGGCGACGAACCATGGGTGGTCCTTGGACTCGACCACTTCAACCAGCGCGCCGTCTTCGGAGCGACCGGACACCTGCAGGCCAGCTTCGACCAGCTGCGGCAGCAGGTTGTTGTTGACTTCGTAGCGGTGGCGGTGACGCTCGGTGATGATGTCCTTGCCGTAGCAGTCGTGCACCTTGGAGCCGGCTGCCAGCTGGCAGTCCTGAGCGCCCAGGCGCATGGTGCCGCCCAGGTCGGAGGCTTCGGTACGGGTTTCGACCGCGCCGGTGGCATCGGCCCACTCGGTGATCAGACCAACGACCGGGTGGCCGCTGTTGCGATCGAACTCGGTGGAGTTGGCGTCTTTCCAGCCCATCACGTTACGGGCGAATTCGATCACGGCCACCTGCATGCCGAGGCAGATGCCCAGGTACGGGACCTTGTTCTCACGGGCGTACTGCACCGCGGTGATCTTGCCTTCGACGCCGCGCAGGCCGAAACCGCCCGGGACCAGGATGGCATCGGCGCCTTCGAGCAGGCTGGTGCCCTGGTTCTCGATGTCTTCGGAGTCGATGTAGCGCAGGTTGACCTTGGTGCGGTTGGTGATGCCGGCGTGGCTCATCGCTTCGATCAGCGACTTGTACGCGTCCAGCAGCTCCATGTACTTGCCGACCATGGCGATGGTCACTTCCTGCTCAGGGTTGAGCTTGGCATCGACGACCTTGTCCCACTCGGACAGGTCGGCGCTGTTGCACTGCAGGCCGAAGCGCTCGACGACGAAGTCGTCCAGGCCCTGGGCATGCAGAACGCCTGGGATCTTGTAGATGGTGTCGACGTCTTCCAGCGAAATCACCGCACGCTCTTCGACGTTGGTGAACAGCGCGATCTTGCGGCGCGACGAGGCGTCGACCGGGTGGTCGGAACGGCAGATCAGCACGTCTGGCTGCAGGCCGATGGAGCGCAGTTCCTTGACCGAGTGCTGGGTCGGCTTGGTCTTGGTCTCGCCGGCGGTGGCGATGTACGGAACCAGGGTCAGGTGCATCAGCATGGCGCGCTTGGAGCCCACTTCGACGCGCAGCTGGCGGATGGCCTCGAGGAATGGCTGCGACTCGATGTCGCCCACGGTGCCGCCGATCTCGACCAGCGCGACGTCGGCATCGCCGGCGCCCTTAATGATGCGGCGCTTGATTTCGTCGGTGATGTGCGGGATGACCTGGATGGTCGCGCCCAGATAATCACCACGGCGCTCCTTGCGCAGCACGTGCTCGTAGATACGGCCGGTGGTGAAGTTGTTGTTCTGGGTCATCGTGGTGCGGATGAACCGCTCGTAGTGGCCCAGGTCGAGGTCGGTCTCGGCGCCGTCGTGGGTGACGAACACTTCACCGTGCTGGAACGGGCTCATGGTGCCCGGGTCGACGTTGATGTACGGGTCCAGCTTGAGCATGGTGACTTTAAGCCCCCGCGCTTCCAGGATGGCCGCCAGGGAAGCCGAGGCAATGCCTTTCCCCAATGAAGAAACAACACCGCCCGTGACGAATATGTAGCGCGTCATGAAAAACCCTAGAAGTCTGCGTTAAGGCGGCCAGCGCCGCCGGAGAAAGCGAAGGAAGGCCGAAGCCCCCGATCACCTGCGTCAATCACAGTGCATCTCGAAAAACTGCCGCGTCTGTACAGACCAGGGGTGTCCCCGGCATGGAGCTCGCTCGTCATTTTAAGAAATCAGCCCAGCAAAAAACTGCTTGGTAATCGGCAACCTCTGTGTTTTCGCGGAACCCACAGAAGTTGTATCAAGAAGGGAGGGTAGTCTACCGGAATGTACCCTTCAGCTCAAACCTTGCACGTTCGTCGGCGGTTGCCAGTGCAGTTGGCCTTCGGCCTGAGCGAGTCCAGGCAGATTGGCCACCGCCAGCAATTGCTCGCCGCGGTACAGCAACGGCAGGCGCGGACGCACGAAGTGCGGGACCTGCAGCTCGTTGAGCAGACGCTTGAGGTCGCGCCGGCCACGGCCGCTGACCTCCAGCACTTCGCCGCCTTGACGGTAGGCGATGCGCAGGCCTGCGTCGTCCACGCAGCCCTCCAGCCACACCTGGCCGTTGCCCGGCAGCGCCAAAGGCCTGGACGGGTTCGGCCACGCCCATTCCCCCGCCGGAGCCTGGAGCCATTGCCCGTCCAGCCACCAGATGCGCCCGTGGCTACGCTGCAACTGACCGTCGGTCAGGCGCCAGATCGGGCAGGCATCGCCTGCCGCGTCACGCAAGTCGTCCCAGCCGGCCCAGTGGCGACTGTCCGGCAGGCGCGTGCGGCGGCCGAGCCAGTATTGCAGGGCATTGCGCTGGCGCGCCGGTGACAGCGCCTGGAGTACGGCGAGGTCGAGGGAGGCAAGGCCGAGCCAGGGCAGCGGCGCATTGTCGCAGGCCGGGGCCAGGTCGGTGACGGCCAACTCGTCAAGCAGGCCCAGGGCCTCGCCCAGGTGTTCGGCACTACGCGCCAGGTTGGCTTCGGCCTGGGGCCAACGACCGCGCAACAATGGGAAGACCTCTGAACGCAGGAAGTTGCGGGCGAAGGTGGTGTCGGTATTGGAGGGATCGTCAACCCACACCAGCCCCCTGCTCTGGGCATAGGCGTGCAAACGCTCGCGAGAAACCTTCAGCAGCGGGCGCACGAGCCTGCCCTGCCCCAACGAGCGCACCTCGGGCATGGCCGACAGACCACGCAAGCCGGCGCCGCGCAGCAGACGGAACAGCAAGGTTTCGGCCTGATCGTCACGGTGTTGGCCGGTGAACAGCACAGCGCCTGGGGCAAGCTGCTTTTCGAACGCGGTGTAACGGGCATCGCGGGCAGCCTGCTCAAGACTGGCACCCGGGGCTACCTGAACGTGAACAACGTCGAGTTCGATGCCCAGGGCATCACAGACAGTCTTGCAGTGAGCGGGCCATGCATCAGCGGCGGCTTGCAGACCATGATGCACATGGACGGCACGCAAGGGGGGCGCGGGGTGATTGCGGGCGTAATCGGCCAGCAGGTGCAGGAGGACGGTAGAGTCGAGGCCGCCGGAGAAGGCGACGTACCAGGCGGGGGCATCGAGCCAAAGGGCAAACTGGCGGGTGAGGTTGATCATCTGAGCCTCACCGTGATGGCGATCGCGGGGGGCGTTTTACGCCCCTTTCGCCGGCAAGCCGGCTCCCACAGAAGTATGCATTCCCCTGTGGGAGCCGGCTTGCCGGCGAAAGGGCCGCAAAGCGGCCCCTGGAATCCATCAGAGACCGTAGCTCATCAGGCGATCGTAACGGCGCTTGAGCAGCGCGTCGTTGTCGAGCTTGCCGAGCATGTCCAGCTGTTCGATCAGGTCGGCGCGGATGCTCGCGGACATCTTGGCCGGATCACGGTGGGCGCCGCCCAGCGGCTCCTGGATGACCTTGTCGACGATGTTCAGGCTCTTCAGGCGCTCGGCAGTGATGCCCATGGCCTCGGCGGCGTCGGCGGCCTTGTCGGCGGTCTTCCACAGGATCGAGGCGCAGCCTTCCGGCGAGATCACCGAGTAGGTGGAGTACTGCAGCATGTTCAGCTGGTCGCACACGCCAATGGCCAGTGCGCCGCCGGAACCACCCTCACCGATCACGGTGGCGATGATCGGCGTCTTCAGGCGCGCCATCACGCGCAGGTTCCAGGCAATGGCCTCGCTCTGGTTGCGCTCTTCGGCGTCGATGCCCGGATAGGCGCCCGGGGTGTCGATGAAGGTCAGGATCGGCATCTTGAAGCGCTCGGCCATTTCCATCAGGCGGCAGGCCTTGCGGTAGCCTTCAGGGCGCGGCATGCCGAAGTTGCGGCGCACCTTCTCGCGCACTTCACGGCCCTTCTGGTGGCCGATGACCATCACCGGCTTGTCGTCCAGGCGCGCGGTGCCACCGACGATGGCGGCGTCGTCGGAGAAGTGACGGTCGCCGTGCAGCTCTTCGAACTCGGTGAAGAGGTGATCGATGTAGTCGAGGGTGTACGGGCGGCGCGGGTGACGGGCCAGGCGGGCGATCTGCCAGCTGGTCAGGTTGCCGAAGATGCTCTCGGTCAGGGTGCTGCTCTTGTCCTGCAGACGGGCAATTTCATCGCTGATGTTCAGCGAGTTGTCGTTACCCACCAGGCGCAGCTCTTCGATCTTGGCTTGCAGGTCGGCAATCGGCTGTTCGAAATCGAGGAAATTCGGGTTCATAGGCTTCCGTCTTGGGTCTACGGCCAGGCGGCCGGCCGGTTGATCCGTTTGGCGCCCTACCTTAAGGGATCAGGCGCATATAGGTCGAGATTAAAATTCGTCGTTTCAACGGTATTGCAGGAAGACGTTCTCACGTCCGAACTGGTCACGCAGTGCCTGAATCAGGCCGTCAGCCGGGTCGATGGACCACTGGTCGCCGAATTGCAGCATGGCCTTGGCGTCGCTGCCGGTGTACTCCAGGGTGATCGGGCAGCCACCACGGTGACGGGTGATCAGCTCGCCCAGCCAGTTCAGGCGGTCACCCTTGAGCGCGTCGTGGGCGACCTTCAGGCGCAGGCTTTCGGCCAGCTTGGTACGGGCATCCTCCATGGTCATCACCGTCTTGACCCGCAGGCGCAGGCCACCGGAGAAGTCGTCGTTGCTGACCTCCCCTTCCACCACCACCATGGCGTCGGTCTGCAGCAGGGCCTGGGCGCCCATGAAGGCATCGGCGAACAACGAGGCCTCGATGCGCCCGGAACGGTCGTCGAGGGTGACGAAGCCCATCTTGTCACCCTTCTTGTTCTTCATCACGCGCAGGGCAATGATCATCCCGGCGATGGTCTGGGTATCCCGCGCGGGCTTCAGGTCGACAATGCGCTGGCGGGCGAAACGGCGGATCTCGGTCTCGTACTCATCGATCGGATGCCCGGTGAGGTACAGGCCGAGGGTGTCCTTTTCGCCTTTCAGCCGCTCCTTGAGCGTCAGTTCGCGCACCTTGCGATGATTGGCATAGACGTCGACATCTGCCTCGTCGAACATGCCGCCGAACAGGTCGACATGGCCACTGTCGGCGGTATGGGCCGCCTGCTCGGCAGCCTTGACGGCCTCACCCAGCGCCGACAGCAGGGTCGCGCGGTTGATGTCGATGTTGGCCTGGTAGGCCTTGATCTCGTCATGGAAGTGCGGGCCGAGACGATCCAGCGCGCCACTGCGGATCAACGCATCGAGGGTACGCTTGTTGACACGCTTGAGGTCGATGCGCTCACAGAAGTCGAACAGGTCCTTGAACGGACCACCCTGCGCGCGCGCCTCGACGATCGCCTCCACCGGGCCTTCGCCCACGCCCTTGATCGCCCCCAGGCCATAGACGATGCGGCCATCGTTGTTGACGGTGAACTTGAAGTCGGAGAAGTTCACGTCCGGCGCGTCGAGGCGCAGCTTCATGCTGCGTACTTCCTCGACCAGCACCACCACCTTGTCGGTGTTGTGCATATCCGCCGACAGCACCGCGGCCATGAACGGCGCCGGGTAGTGGGTCTTCAGCCAGGCGGTCTGGTAAGACACCAGGCCGTAGGCGGCGGAGTGGGATTTGTTGAAGCCGTAGCCGGCGAATTTCTCTACCAGGTCGAAGATGTTACCGGCCAGGTCCGCATCGATGTTGTTGGCCACGCAGCCTTCGATGAAACCGCCACGCTGCTTGGCCATTTCCTCGGGCTTTTTCTTACCCATGGCCCGGCGCAGCATGTCCGCGCCGCCGAGGGTATAGCCGGCCATCACCTGGGCGATCTGCATCACCTGTTCCTGGTACAGGATGATGCCGTAGGTCGGTGCAAGCACGGGCTTGAGGCCTTCGTACTGGTAGTCCGCATGCGGGTAGGCCAACTCGGCGCGGCCGTGCTTGCGGTTGATGAAGTCGTCCACCATGCCCGACTGCAGCGGGCCGGGGCGGAACAGCGCCACCAGTGCGATCAGGTCTTCCAGGCAGTCGGGCTTGAGCTTCTTGATCAGCTCCTTCATGCCACGGGATTCGAGCTGGAACACCGCCGTGGTCTCGGCTTTTTGCAGCAGCTCGTAGGTCTTGCGGTCGTCCAGCGGGATGAAGTCGATGTTGACGTCGGGCAGGTTCTTCTTGGCCTGCTCGCGGTTGATGATCTCCATCGCCCACTTGATGATGGTCAGGGTACGCAGGCCGAGGAAGTCGAACTTCACCAGGCCCGCGGCCTCGACGTCGTCCTTGTCGAACTGGGTCACCAGGCCGCCGCCTTCTTCATCACAGGCGATTGGCGAGAAGTCGGTGAGCTTGGTCGGCGCGATCACCACGCCACCGGCGTGCTTGCCGGTACCGCGGGTCACACCTTCGAGCTTGAGGGCCATGTCCCAGATCTCGCGGCCATCCTCGTCGCTCTTGAGGAAGTCGCGCAGGATCTCTTCCTGCTCGTAGGCCTTCTCCAGGGTCATGCCCACTTCGAACGGGATCATCTTCGACAGGCGGTCGGCCAGGCCATAGGACTTGCCCTGCACCCGCGCCACGTCACGCACCACCGCCTTGGCGGCCATGGTGCCGAAGGTGATGATCTGGCTCACCGCGTTGCGCCC
This sequence comes from Pseudomonas sp. CCOS 191, assembly GCF_001007005.1. Lineage (NCBI taxonomy): Bacteria > Pseudomonadati > Pseudomonadota > Gammaproteobacteria > Pseudomonadales > Pseudomonadaceae > Pseudomonas > Pseudomonas sp. CCOS 191. The sequence continues at coordinate 1,255,294 of NZ_LN847264.1, read as the reverse complement.
GTAGGCCTCGGCCACGTAGTCGATCACCCGGTCGCGGCCATCCATGCAGAAGTCGACGTCGAAGTCGGGCATGGAAATACGTTCAGGGTTGAGGAAGCGCTCGAACAGCAGGTCGTAGGCCAACGGGTCGAGGTCGGTGATCTTCAGCACGTAGGCCACCAACGAACCGGCACCCGAACCCCGGCCCGGGCCGACCGGCACGTCGTTGTTCTTCGCCCACTTGATGAAGTCCATAACGATCAGGAAGTAACCGGGGAAGCCCATCTGGATGATGATGTCCAGCTCGAACTTCAGGCGGTCCAGGTAGACCTGGCGCTTCTCTTCGTAATTGGGCGTGGTCTCCTTCGGCCACAGCACCGCCAGGCGCTCCTCCAGGCCTTCGTGGGAGACATGCCGCAGGTAGTCGTCGATGCCCATGCCGTTGGGCGTCGGGAAGTCGGGGAGGAAGTACTTGCCCAACTGCACGGTGATATTGCAGCGCTTGGCGATCTCCACGGTGTTGGCAATGGCGTCCGGCAAGTCGCTGAACAGCTCGGCCATCTCTTCGGCGGACTTGAGGTACTGCTGGTCGCTGTAGCCACGCGGGCGGCGCGGGTCGTCCAGGGTCCAGCCCTCGCCGATGCACACGCGGGTCTCGTGGGCATCGAAGTCCGACTGCTTGACGAAACGCACGTCGTTGGTTGCCACCAGCGGCGCACCGAGCTTGTCGGCCAAGGCCACGGCAGCGTGCACGTACTCCTCGTCACCGGCGCGGTTGGTACGCTGTACCTCGACATAGAAGCGCTCGGGGAACATGCTCATCCAGTCGGCGAGCAGGACCTGGGCTTCGTCCTGACGATTGGCCATCAACGCCATGCCGATGTCGCCTTCCTTGCCGGCGGAGAGGGCAATCAGCCCTTCGCTGGCCGGGGCGATCCAGTCGCGCTGGATGATCACCAGGCCATTGCGCTGGCCATCGGTCCAACCACGCGAGATCAGCTCGGTGAGATTGCGGTAACCCTTGGGGTTCATGGCCAGGAAACAGATGCGCGACAGCGGCGCTTCCGGATCGACCCCGGCCAGCCACAGGTCGGCACCGCAGATCGGCTTGATGCCGGCGCCCATGGCGGTCTTGTAGAACTTCACCAGCGAGCACATGTTGCTCTGGTCGGTGATCGCCACCGCCGGCATGTTCATCCCGGCCAGGGCCTTGGCCAGCGGCTTGATCCGCACCAGGCCATCGACCAGGGAGAATTCGGAGTGCACGCGAAGGTGAACGAAGGAGACCGACATGGAGGATCCTGTAGCAGTGCTGAACGACAAGGGCGGGATTGTAGCGTATTGCTCTGCGCTTGCCTCGCCTGCAGGTCAGCGGTTGATTGCAGAATGCATCACGGGGCAAGCCTGCTCCCACGCAGCCGATTCCAGTGCAGGCTTGGCGTGGGAGCGGGCTTGCCCCGCGATGAATGGCGCCGATCAGATCAGCAGGGTGGAAGCGCCCTCACGGGCTTCCCAGGCAGCTCGTACAGGCGCGAACGAGCGCCGATGAATGGGCGTCGGCCCAAGACGGGCCAGGGCCTCAAGGTGCACTGGAGTCGGATACCCCTTGTGCCCGCCGATCCCATAACCCGGGTAGATCAGCTCGAACGCGCTCATCTCGCGGTCACGGGTGACCTTGGCCAGGATCGATGCGGCGGCGATCGCCGGCACCTGCGAATCACCCTTGACCACAGGGGCAGCCGGTACCGAAAGCTTCGGGCAGCGGTTGCCATCGATCAGTGCCAGCTTCGGCGTGACGTGCAGCCCTTCGACGGCACGCTGCATGGCCAGCATGGTGGCATGGAGAATGTTCAGACGGTCGATTTCCTCGACCTCGGCGCGAGCGATGCAGAAACTCAGCGCCTTCTCGCAGATCTCGTCGAACAGCGCATCGCGCTTGGCCTCGGTGAGTTTCTTCGAGTCGTTCAGGCCGAGGATCGGCCGGCGCGGGTCGAGAATCACCGCTGCGGTTACCACCGCGCCGCACAGCGGGCCACGGCCCACTTCGTCGACGCCGGCCACCAGTTCTTCGACCAGGTTGAAATCCAGTCCCATCTGCATGTCAGCGGTCCTTCAACAGGGCAAGCACCGCGTCGGCCGCCTGGTTGGAGGCGTCGCGGCGCAGGGTGCGGTGGATCTGGTCGAAGCTGTCGGTCTGCTGCGCGCCGTCCTTGACCAGCGGCGCCAGGGTCTGCGCCAAGGCCTCGCTGGTGGCGGCGTCCTGCAGCAGCTCGGGCACCAACAGGCGCTGGGCCAGCAGGTTGGGCAGCGAGACGTACGGGCTCTTGACCATGCGCTTGAGGATCCAGTACGTCAACGGTGCCAGGCGATAGGCCACCACCATCGGCCGCTTGTACAGCATCGCCTCCAGGGTGGCGGTACCCGAGGCAATCAGCACCGCGTCGCACGCCGCCAAGGCCTTGTGCGACTGGCCATCGAGCAAGGTCAGCGGCAACTCACGCCCTTCGAGCATCTGCTCGACCTGGGCGCGACGCGCGGCATTGGCGCACGGCAGCACGAAACGTGCGCCAGGCACCAGCTCGCGCAGGCGCTGGGCCGCATCGAGGAACAGGGCGCCCAGGCGCCCCACTTCGCCGCCACGGCTGCCGGGCATCAGGGCAATCACCGGGCCATCACCCAGGCCCAGCTCTGCACGCGCCGCGCCACGGTCAGCCTCGAGGGGAATGGTATCCGCCAACGGGTGGCCGACGAAGCGCACCGGCACACCCTGCTCTTCATAGAAGCGCGCCTCGAACGGCAGCAGGGTGAGCATCAGGTCGCACCCCTCGCGGATCTTCAGCACGCGCTTCTGCCGCCAGGCCCAGACCGACGGGCTGACGTAATGCACTGTCTTGATCCCGGCCTGGCGCAGCTTGAGTTCGATATTCAGGGTGAAATCAGGGGCATCGATACCGATGAACACGTCGGGCTTTTCACCAATCAGTGTCTCGATCAGCAGCTTGCGCCGCTTGAGCAGCTCGCGCAGACGCCCGAGTACCTCGACCAGGCCCATGACGGCCAGGCGTTCCATCGGGAAGTAGGAGGTCATGCCTTCGGCTTCCATCAAGGGCCCGCCGACGCCGATGAACCGTACATCGGGGTGGCGCGCCTTGATGGCACGCATCAAGCCGGAACCGAGGATGTCGCCGCTGGCCTCGCCCGCGACCAGCGCCACGCAAAGTTGGGCCATGTCAGCGCGTGATGCCGCGGGCAGAGTTGGCGATCGATTGACGGAACAGGTCGACTTCCGGGAACTGGCTCACCAGTTCGTCCAGCTCCTTGAGCGCCTCTTCGACGGTCAGGCCCTGGCGATAGACAATCTTGTAGGCGCGACGCAGTGCATGCAGCACCTCGTCGCTGAAACCGCGACGGCGCAGGCCTTCGAAGTTCATGCTGCGCGCCTCGGCCGGGCTGCCGAACACCGTCACGTAGGCCGGCACGTCCTTGCCGATCGCGGTACCCATGCCGGAAAAGGCATGCGCGCCGATATGGCAGTACTGGTGCACCAGCGTGTAGCCCGACAGGATCGCCCAGTCGCCCACATGCACGTGCCCGGCCAACGCAGTGTTGTTGACCAGGATGCAGTGGTTGCCGATGACGCTGTCATGGCCGATGTGGGCATAGGCCATGATCAGGTTATGATCGCCCAGCGTCGTTTCCGAGCGGTCCTGCACGGTTCCGCGATGGATGGTGACACCCTCGCGGATCACGTTGTGGTCACCGATCACCAGACGCGTCGGCTCACCCTTGTACTTCAGGTCAGGGGTGTCTTCACCGATCGAGGAGAACTGGTAGATGCGGTTGTGCTTGCCGATACGGGTCGGCCCTTTGAGCACGACGTGCGGGCCAATGATGGTGCCCTCCCCGATTTCGACATCGGGGCCTACGATCGACCAGGGGCCAACCTCGACGCCCTCGGCCAGCCTGGCCGAGGGATCGATGATCGCCCGTGGGTCAATCGAACTCATAGGGAGCGTTCCGCGCAGGTGATCTCGGCCGAGCAGACTGGCTTGCCGTCCACCAGGGCACGGCATTCGAACTTCCAGATCATGCTCTTGCGGCTGAGGAACTTGGCTTCCAGGACCAGCTGGTCGCCCGGCAGCACTGGCTGGCGGAAACGCAGCTTGTCGGAGCCGACAAAGTAGTAAAGCGTGCCGTCAGCCGGTTTGGCGTCGAGCATCTTGAATCCGAGAATTCCGGCCGCCTGGGCCATCGCCTCGATGATCAGCACGCCCGGCATGATCGGATGCGCCGGGAAGTGGCCATTGAAGAACGGCTCGTTGATGCTGACATTCTTGTAGGCACGAATGCTTTGGGCCTCGAAGTCCAGGTCCGTCACCCGGTCCACCAGCAGGAACGGGTAACGGTGAGGCAGGTATTCGCGAATCTCGTTGATGTCCATCATTTCGGGGGGAAGCCTGTATAAGAATAGGGAGCGCAGGTGCTGACCACACGCTCCTTTTGCAGATCCAAAGAGGAGCCAGCTAGCGACTGTAACGCTCGCTCAGTAAATGGTATCAGCCTTCTGATGTCGGCTGGCCACCTGAGGTCACGGTGTCGACACGCTTTTCCAGCTGCTGGAGACGCTTGGACATCTCGTCCAGCTGGCGAATGCGAGCGGCGCTCTTGCGCCATTCGGCCAAAGGTTGCATGGCCGTTCCGGAAGAATAGCCACCCGGTTCGGTAATCGAACGGGTCACCATGGTCATGCCGGAGACGAAAACATTGTCGCAGACGTCGATGTGACCGACCATCCCGACACCACCGGCAATCATGCAGTGCTTGCCGATACGGGTACTGCCGGAGATGCCGACGCAGGCCGCCATCGCCGTGTGGTCACCGACCTGCACGTTATGGGCGATCTGGATCTGGTTGTCGAGCTTGACGCCATCACCGATGCGCGTATCCGACAGGGCGCCGCGGTCCACCGCAGTGTTCACGCCGATCTCGACATCGTCGCCCAGGGTGACGCCGCCGATCTGCGCGATCTTGCGCCAGATACCCTTCTCGTTGGCAAAGCCGAAGCCCTCGCCACCGATCACCGCGCCGGACTGGATGACCACGCGCTTGCCAATGGTCACGTCGTGATACAGCGTGACACGGGGTGCCAGCCAGCCACCCTCGCCGATGACGCAACGGGCACCGATGAAACAGTGCGCGCCGACCGTCACGTTGGCGTCGATCCGCGCACCGCTTTCGACCACCGCGAACGGGCCGATGCTAGCGCTGGCATCCACCTGGGCATCCTCGGCAACCACGGCGCTGGGATGGATTCCCGCCACAGCCTTGGGCTTCGGATCGAACAGGTGCGAGATGCGCGCGTAAGCCAGGTACGGGTCGGCGACGATCAAGGCGTTGCCGGCGAAACCTTCGGCGTCCTCGGCCTTGAGCAGCACCGCGCTGGCCGTGGAGTCGTCCAGGAACTTGCGGTACTGCTTGTTGGCCAGGAAACTCAGCTGCCCGGAAACGGCCTCCTGCAAGGTGGCCAACCCGGTGATTTCCAGCGCCTCGGGGCCTTTGAGCTCGGCGCCGAGGGCTTCGGCCAGCTGGCCGAGTGTCATGGTCACGGTCATATCAACGGGCTTGGTTCATGCGCTCGATGACCTGGCGGGTGATGTCGTACTGCGGCTTGACATCGATGACCGCGCCACGCTCGAGCACCAGGTCGAAGCCGCCCTTCTTGATCACTTCCTCGACGGCGCCATCAAGCTTGGGCTTGAGCTGCTTGAGCATGTCGCGATCGGCCACGGCCTTGGCTTCGTTGAGCTCCTTGGACTGGAACTGGAAGTCGCGGGCCTTTTGCTTGAACTCGAGCTCGAGGCGCTCGCGCTCTGGCTGAGGCATCTTGTCGCCGCCCTTGATCAGGCGATCCTGGATGCCCTTGGCGCTGCTTTCCAGGCCCTTGAGCTTGGTCAGTTGCGGGCCGAACTTCTTCTCGGCGTCGACGGCGTATTTCTTGGCCGCGTCGGATTCCAGCAGGGCCATCTGATAGTTCAGCACGGCAACCTTCATTTCGGCGAAAGCCGGGGTGGCGACCAGCGCCGCGGCCACGAGGGCCAGTTGGGTCAACTTACGCACGATGCACTCCTGGATAATCCGTTGTCGTTATGCAAGGGCCGGCCTCAGAAGGTCTGGCCCAGAGAGAATTGGAACACTTGCGTGTCGGCGTCGTCCGGCTTCTTGATCGGCATCGCCAGGCTGAAGCTCAGCGGGCCCAGCGCGGTGATCCAGGTTACGCCCAGACCGACGGAGCTGGCCATGTCCGAGAAACCGACCTTGGTGCAGTCCGGCTTGGAACCGCAATTGGTGTCGAACACGTTACCCACATCCCAGAACACGGAGGTGCGCAGCGAACGCTGATCCTTGACGAACGGCAGCGGGAACAGCAGCTCCACACCACCCTGGACGAGGACGTTGCCACCGAACGGCAGCGGATCCTGATCCGGGTCGGCGATGGTGCCCTGGTTGCCGGTCACGGCCGCGCCACGGCTCGGCGTACTGCGTGGGCCCAGGGTACTGTCCTTGAAGCCGCGCACGGAGTTGAAGCCGCCCGCGTAGTAGTTCTCGTAGAACGGCAGACCATTGGTCGAACCGTAGCCGTCACCGTAGCCCAGCTCGGTGTGCAGGCGCAGGGTGTAGTCGTTGTTGATTGGCTTGAACAGCTGGCCACGGTAGTCGAGCTTGTAGAACGACAGGTCGCTGCCCGGCACGGTGGTCTCGAGGGTCAAGCTCTGCGAATGACCACGGGTGGCCAGCACGCCCTTGTTCAGGGTCGACTCGGACCAGCCGATCGAAGCCTTGAAGTTGAGGAAGTTGTCGCCTTCGTCCTGGATGAACTTGAAGATCTCATCGACGGTGTAGCGGCCGGTCTTCAACTTGTCCTGCTGCACGGTCAGGCCGTAGGTCAGACGCGAGGTCTCGCTGATCGGGTAGCCGAGGCTGACACCGGCACCCAGGCTGTCCACCGCATAGCTGGCCACGTCGACGTCGAGGTCATCGTAGTCGGTGCTGCGGTAGAAGGCGTTGTAACCCAGGCTCACACCATCGGGGGTGAAGTAGGGATCGACGTAGCCGAAGTTGTAGCGGGTCTGGTATTCGGAACGGGTCAGGCCGATGGAGACCTTGTTACCGGTACCCAGGAAGTTGTTCTGGCTGATCGAGCCACCGAGGATCAGGCCCGCGCTCTGGGCGAAACCGACGCTGGCGGTGATCGAGCCGGAGGCCTGCTCTTCGACGCTGTAGTTGACGTCGACCTGGTCGTCGGTGCCCGGCACCGGCGGCGTCTCGACGTTGACTTCCTTGAAGAAGCCCAGGCGCTCGAGGCGGGTCTTGGATTGGTCGATGAGGTAGGTCGAAGCCCAGCCGCCTTCCATCTGGCGCATTTCGCGGCGCAGCACTTCGTCTTCGGTCTTGGTGTTGCCGCGGTAGTTGATGCGGTTGACGTAGGCACGCTTGCCCGGATCGACGACGAACATGATGTCGACGGTGTGATCCTGGTCGTTCGGTTGCGGCACGCCGTTGACGTTGGCGAAGGTATAGCCTTCGTTACCCAGGCGACGGGTGATCAGGTCGGACGTGGTGGTCATCACCTTGCGCGAGAACACCTGGCCCGGCTGCACCAGCAGCAGCGACTTGACCTGGTCTTCCGGCACTTTCAGGTCACCGGACAGCTTGACGTCGCGAACGGTGTACTTTTCGCCTTCATTGATGTTGACGGTGATGTAGACGTGCTTCTTGTCCGGAGTGATCGACACCTGGGTGGAGGCGATGTCCATGTTGATGTAGCCGCGGTCCAGGTAGTAGGAACGCAGGCGCTCCAGGTCACCGGACAGTTTTTCGCGGGCGTACTTGTCGTCGTTCTTGAAGAACGACAGCCAGTTGGTGGTCTTGAGCTCGAACAGCTGGCCGAGGGTTTCGTCGTCGAAGACCGTGTTGCCCACCACGTTGATGTGCTGGATCGCGGCGACGGTGCCTTCGTTGATCTTGATCTTCAGGCCGACACGGTTGCGCGGCTGCGGCACGACCTCGGCGTCGACTTCGGCGGAGTAGCGGCCCTGGGCCACGTACTGGCGCTGCAGCTCGTTACGCACGCCTTCCAGCGTCGCGCGCTGGAAGATCTCGCCTTCGGCCAGGCCCGACTGCTTCAGGCCCTTCATCAGGTCTTCGGTGCTGATCGCCTTGTTGCCTTCGATCTCGATGCTCGACACCGAAGGGCGCTCGACCACGTTGATGATCAGGACATTGCCGTCGCGGTTCAGCTGGATGTCCTGGAAGAAGCCGGTCTTGAACAGCGAGCGGGTGGATTCGACCAGACGGCGGTCGTCGACCTGGTCACCGACGTTCAGCGGCAACGCGCCGAACACGCTGCCGGCGGAAACCCGCTGCAGGCCGTTGACACGAATATCGGAGATGGTGAAGGACTCGGCGTGAACTTCAGCGATCATCAGTGCGGAGAGCACCGCAGTTAGCAGCAGACGTTTCATGAAGTCCTTTTATTCCAACTGGCAATAAACAACCCGCCGCGAGAAAGCGGCAGGTTTCGCGATTGAGCGAAGCTTTTATAGTCGACCCAGATCGTTGATCAGGGCGAGCAACATCACCCCGACGACCAAACTGATACCGATCTGGACCCCCCAACCTTGCACCCGATCCGAGAGCGGACGACCGCGCGCCCACTCGATCAGGTAGAACAGCAAATGCCCCCCATCCAGTACTGGGATGGGCAGCAGGTTCAGAACCCCCAGGCTTATGCTCAGGTAGGCCAGGAAATTCAGGAAATCCCCAACGCCCGACTGGGCTGAAGCGCCCGCCACTTTAGCAATGGTTATCGGTCCGCTCAAGTTTTTTACCGAGAGCTCTCCGAACAGCATTTTCTTCAGCGATTCGAGGGTCAGGACGCTCATGTTCCAAGTGCGGGACAAGCCCTCGGCCACCGCCTCCAGCGGCCCGTAACTGACCTCGCGGAGCATCTTCGCCGGCCATTCGCTGGCCTTGACCCCGGCGCCGAGGTAACCACCGGATGCCTGGCCTTCGCCCTTGCGCGCCAGGGTGACCGGCACTTCGAGCGTTGCGCCGTCGCGCTCGATGCGCAGGTTCACCGTGCGCTCGGGGCGGGCACGAACCGCGTCGACCACCTGCTGCCAGTCGCCCAGCGCCACGCCGTCGAGCGCCAGCAGCTTGTCACCGGTCTTGAGCCCGGCGGCAGCGGCCGGCCCTTTCGGATCGATCTCCGCCAGCACCGGAACCATCGCAGGTCGCCACGGGCGCAGGCCCAGGGACTGGATCGGATCAGGCTCGTCGGCGCCCTTGAGCCAATTGTTCAGGGTAATGTCGAGCTGGCGCTCGACCGTTGCACCTTCATCGAGCACACCCACGCGCAGCGTGCCGCTCTCGCCGAGGCGGCGCACCAACTGCAGGTTGACCGCCGACCAGCCATTGGTCGGTTTGCCATCGATGGAAACGATTTCCTGGCCGACGCCCAGGCCGGCGCTGGCCGCCAGGCTGCCCGCCTCGACCGCGCCGATGACCGGGCGCACCTGCTGCGAGCCGAGCATGGCCAGCACCCAGAAGAACAGGATGGCGAGGAGGAAGTTGGCGACTGGGCCGGCGGCCACGATGGCGATACGCTGGCGTACAGATTTGCGATTGAACGATTGCTCGATCAGCGCCGGCGGCACCTCGCCCTCGCGCTCGTCGAGCATCTTGACGTAGCCGCCCAGGGGAATCGCGGCGACGACGAACTCGGTGCCCTGGCGATCGTGCCAGCGCAGCAACGGCGTGCCGAAGCCCACCGAGAAGCGCAGGACCTTGACCCCGCAGCGCCGCGCCACCCAGAAGTGGCCGAACTCGTGGAAGGTGACCAGCACGCCGAGCGCAATCAGCGTGCCGACAATCATGTAGAGCGCAGTCATGTCCTATCTCCGGATGACATTCGGCGGAGCCGGCCGCAGGCTTCAGCGGCCGTGGCGTCGCAACCATTCCCGGGACAGCTCCCGGGCACGCTGGTCGGCGGCGAATACCGCGTCGAGCGTGGGCAATGCCACCACAGGCTCCTGGTCGAGCACCTGTTCGATCATACCCGCGATCTCCGGGAAGCGGATACGCCGCTGGAGAAACGCTTCGACAGCCACTTCGTTGGCGGCATTGAGCACCGCCGGCGCACTGTTGCCCGCCTCGGCAGCCTGACGCGCCAGGCGCAGGCATGGGAAGCGCTGTTCGTCGGGGGCCTGGAAATCCAGACGGGCGATGGCGAACAGGTCCAGCGGCGCCACGCCCGAATCGATGCGCTCCGGCCAGGCCAGGGCATTGGAGATCGGCGTGCGCATGTCCGGGTTGCCCAACTGGGCGAGCACCGAGCCATCGACATAGTCCACCAACGAGTGGATAACGCTCTGCGGGTGCACCACCACTTCAACCTGCGAAGGCTTGGCATCGAACAGCCAGCAGGCCTCGATCAGTTCCAGGCCTTTGTTCAACATGCTCGCCGAATCGACCGAGATCTTGCGCCCCATGGACCAGTTCGGATGGGCGCAGGCTTGTTCCGGCGTGACATCCAGCAAGGCTTCGGCCGGGGTTTCGCGGAACGGGCCACCGGAGGCGGTCAGCAGGATGCGGCGCACACCGACAGCGCCCAGACCACGGGCGTAGTCGCCGGGCATGCACTGGAATATCGCGTTGTGCTCGCTGTCGATCGGCAGCAGCACCGCACCGCTGCGCTGCACCGCCTGCATGAACAGGGCCCCGGACATCACCAGGGCTTCCTTGTTGGCCAGCAGCACCTTCTTGCCCGCCTCGACCGCGGCCAGGGTCGGACGCAGGCCGGCAGCGCCGACGATGGCCGCCATCACCGTATCGACCTCCGATGCGGAGGCGACCTGGCACAGCCCGGCCTCACCTTCGAGCACCTCGGTGGCACATCCGGCCTTGGCCAGTCCCGCGCGCAGCCGCCCGGCCGCCTCGGCGCTCGGCACCACGGCGTACGCCGGGCGATGGCGCTCGCACAGGGCCAGCAGTTCGTCGATGCGCGAATAACCGCTCAAGGCGAACACCTGGTAACGGTCAGGGTGGCGAGCGATGACGTCCAGCGTGCTCAAGCCAATGGAGCCGGTGGCCCCCAGCACGGTAATGCGTTGCACGCGACTCACATCACACCCCACTCAGCCGCCCACAACAGTACGGCAAACATCGGAATCGCCGCGGTCAGGCTGTCGATGCGATCAAGCACGCCACCATGGCCCGGCAACAGGTTGCTGCTGTCCTTGATGCCTTCACGACGCTTGAACATGCTCTCGGTCAGGTCGCCGACCACCGAGGACATCACCACCACCACGGCGCCCAGCAAGCCCAGCAGCACCTGGCCGACACTCCAGTCACGGGCAATGCCCACGCCCAGGGTGATCAGCAGGCTGACCGCGAGGCCGCCATACACGCCCTCCCAGCTCTTGCCCGGGCTGACCTGTGGCGCCAGCTTGCGCTTGCCGAAGGCACGACCGGAGAAATAAGCGCCGATGTCGGCCGCCCAGACCAGCACCATGACCGCCAGGATCAGCCAGTTGCCCAGCGGCCAGTGCTTGAGCAGCACCAGGCCCTGCCAGGCGGGCAGCAACACCAGCAGGCCGATCAGCAGGCGACAGGCGGCACTGCTCCACAGCTCGCCGCTGCGCGGGTAGGTCAGCACCAGCCACGTGGCCAGCGCCCACCAGATCACCGAAGCGCCCAGCACCCAGGGCGCCAGGTCGGGCATCAAGTAGAGCAGCATCAGCCCGCCCGCCACCACGGCGGCATAGGCGATGCGCAGCGGTTGCGCCACCAGGCCGGCCAGGCGCGCCCACTCCCAGGCACCGAGCGTCACCACGAAACCGATGAAGAGGGCGAAATCCCCACCATTGAGCAGGAAGAAACCACCCACCGCGATCGGCAGCAGGATCAGCGCGGTAATGATGCGTTGTTTAAGCATTAAGCACGGGCTCCGGCTTCGACCTGCTCGCTGGTCTTACCGAAGCGGCGCTGGCGCGAAGCGAAATCGGCCAGCGCATTGCGCATGGCCTCGTGTTTGAAGTCCGGCCAATAGAGGTCGGAGAAGTACAGCTCGGCGTAGGCCAGCTGCCACAAGAGGAAATTGCTGATGCGGTGCTCGCCACCGGTGCGGATGCACAGGTCAGGCAATGGCAGGTCGCCCGTCACCAGGCAGGTCTGCAGCAGATCCGGGGTGATGTCGTCCGGCCGCAGATGGCCGGCCTGTACTTCACGCGCCAGGCGCTGGGCAGCCTGGGCGATATCCCACTGGCCACCGTAGTTGGCGGCGATCTGCAGGATGAAGCGGTTGCTGCCGGCAGTCGCGGCCTCGGCCTCGCGCATCGCAGCCTGGAGTTCAGGGTGGAAGCGTGAGCGGTCGCCGATGATGCGCAGGCTGATGTTGTTGTCGTTCAGGCGCTTGGCCTCGCGGCGCAGCGCCTTGAAGAACAGGTCCATGAGGGCACTGACTTCATCCGCCGGTCGCTGCCAGTTCTCACTGGAGAACGCAAAAAGCGTGAGCACCTCGACCTTGGCCTCGGCGCACACTTCGATCACGGCGCGCACCGCATCGACACCCGCCTTATGCCCGGCAACGCCGGGCATGAAGCGCTTCTTCGCCCAGCGATTATTCCCATCCATGATGATCGCCACGTGACGCGGCACCACGGAGGGCACAGTCTGCTTGGTCTTTTCCATGAAGGTGTCCTGACCCTTAGATGGCCATCAGGTCCTTTTCTTTTGCTTCGGTGGCCTTGGCGATCTGCGCCTCGAAATCCTTGATCAGCTTGTCGATGTCGGCACTGGCACGACGCTCTTCGTCTTCACTGATTTCCTTGTCCTTGGACAGCTTCTTCAGGTCACCCATGGCGTCACGACGAATGTTGCGCACGGCAACGCGGGCATCTTCGGCAGCGGCGCGGGCCTGCTTGGTGAAGCCCTTGCGGGTTTCTTCGGTCAGCGGAGGCATATTGACCAGCAGCAACTCACCCAGGTTGGTCGGGTTGAGGTTCAAGCCGGCACTGCCAATGGCCTTGTCGATGGCGCCCAGCATGTTGCGCTCGAAAGGCACCACTTGCAGGGTCTGGTTATCTTTCACGGTCACGTTGGCCACGCTGGTCAGCGGGGTGTCGGTGCCATAGTAAGGCACCATCACGCTGCCCAGGACGCTCGGGTGCGCCTTGCCGGTGCGGATCTGGCCAAATGCGTGGATCAGCGACTCCAGCGACTTTTGCATGCGCGCCTGGGCGTCTTTCTTGATTTCGTTGATCATTTTTGAACTTCCTCGATCAGAGTTCCTTCCGCGCCGCCATGCACGATGTTCAGCAGGGCGCCGGGCTTGTTCATGTTGAAGACGCGCAACGGCATCTTGTGATCGCGGCACAGGCAGATTGCCGTCAGGTCCATTACACCCAGCTTGCGATCCAGCACTTCATCGTAGGACAGATGATCGAACTTCTCGGCATGCGGGTCCTTGAATGGATCTGCAGTGTATACACCATCGACCTTGGTTGCCTTCAATACCACGTCGGCATCGATTTCGATGGCGCGCAGGCAAGCGGCGGAGTCGGTGGTGAAGAACGGGTTGCCGGTACCGGCAGCGAAGATCACGACTTCTTTCGAGTTCAGGTGGCGCATGGCCTTGCGGCGATCATAGTGATCGGTCACACCGACCATGGAGATGGCCGACATGACGATCGCGGTGATGTTCGCCCGCTCCAGCGCGTCGCGCATGGCCAGTGCGTTCATCACGGTGGCCAGCATGCCCATGTGGTCGCCAGTGACCCGATCCATGCCGGCTGCGCTGAGCGCCGCACCACGGAACAGGTTGCCACCACCGATCACCAGGCCGACCTGGACGCCGATGCCGACCAGCTGGCCGACTTCCAGCGCCATGCGATCCAGGACCTTGGGGTCGATCCCGAACTCTTCCGAGCCCATCAGGGCCTCGCCGCTAAGTTTGAGTAGAATGCGTTTATAGCGAGCCTGATGACCACTGCCCTGCTGAGCCATTGCGAATCTCTCCTGCGGCGTTTGTAAAAATCTGGCGGGCTGTTTTCAGCCTGCGCGTAACTCTAGCGTGACGCAGCTACTGCGTCAGCGAGCAGCGGTCTGGTAAACCACTCCCGCTTTGACAAAGAGGCTGCGCGCGTGAGCGGGCAGCCTCTTTGGGGCGACAGACGAGTCCGTCTTACTGCTTGGCGGCAGCTACCTGGGCGGCAACTTCGGCAGCGAAGTCGTCAACCGGCTTCTCGATGCCTTCGCCAACCTTGAAGTAGGTGAAGGAAACGATTTCGGCACCGGCTTTCTTGGCCAGCGCGCCAACTTTGACTTCCGGATCCATCACGAAGGCTTGCTCTTTCAGCGAGGCTTCGGCTTTGAACTTGGAGATACGACCGTTGATCATGTTTTCAACGATGTTTTCCGGCTTGCCGGCGATCTTGTCGGCGTTCAGCTGCAGGAAGACGTTCTTCTCGCGCTCGATGGCCTCGGCGGAGATTTCCGACGCGTCCAGGAACTCTGGGTTCGAAGCGGCAACGTGCATGGCGATGTTCTTGGCCAGATCGACGTCACCACCTTTCAGGACAACAACTGCACCGATCTTGTTACCGTGCAGGTAGGCACCGACAACGTCACCCTCAACGCGTACCAGGCGACGGATGTTGACGTTCTCGCCGCACTTGGCGACCAGGGCTTCACGAGCGGCTTCACGCGAAGCGATCAGCGGAGCGGCGTCGGTCAGCTTCTCGGCGAAGGCCTGTTCGATGCTTTCGGCGACGAAGTTCTTGAAGTCGTCTTGCAGGGCCAGGAAGTCGGTCTGCGAGTTCACTTCCAGCAGGACGGCGGATTTACCGTCGGTCTTGACGGCGATGGCGCCTTCGGCGGCAACGTTGCCAGCCTTCTTGGCGGCCTTGATGGCGCCCGAGGCACGCATGTCGTCAATGGCTTTCTCGATGTCGCCGCCGGCCTTTTCCAGGGCCTTCTTGCAATCCATCATGCCTTCGCCGGTACGCTCGCGCAGTTCTTTGACCAGCGCTGCAGTAATTGCTGCCATTTCAAAATCCTCTTGGAAAGTTTTTCAACCATTCCACCCGTTCGTCACGGGCGTTAAATTCTGCAAATCCGCTGTTTTAAACCTCAGCCGGCCCATGATGCGGGGCCTTCGCTGACAGCAGGATTTCAAGGTGGCAAAAAGGGGGCAAAGCCCCCTTTTTGCGTGCCAAGTAGACGCTAAGCGTCAATTACTCGGCAGCAGGTGCAGCCGCTTCTTCAACATAGACTTCAGTGCCGCCGGCAACGTTGTTGCGGCCGCGGATGACGGCGTCAGCCATCGAAGTCATGTACAGCTCGATAGCGCGGATGGCGTCATCGTTACCTGGGATGATGTAGTCAACACCTTCAGGGCTGCTGTTGGTATCGACAACGCCGATGACCGGGATGCCCAGCTTGTTGGCTTCGGTGATGGCAATGCGCTCGTGGTCGACGTCGATCACGAACAGGGCATCAGGCAGGCCGCCCATGTCCTTGATACCACCCAGGCTGCGGTCCAGCTTCTCCAGATCGCGCGAACGCATCAGAGCTTCTTTCTTGGTCAGCTTGGTGAAAGTACCATCTTCGGCCTGGGTTTCCAGGTCACGCAGACGCTTGATCGAAGCGCGGATGGTCTTGTAGTTGGTCAGCATGCCGCCCAACCAACGGTGATCAACGTATGGCGAACCGCAACGAGCTGCTTGCTCGGCGACGATCTTGCCGGCGGAACGCTTGGTGCCGACGAACATGATCTTGTTCTTGCCCTGGGCCAGGCGCTCTACGAAGGACAGAGCCTCGTTGAACATCGGCAGGGTTTTTTCCAGGTTGATGATGTGGATCTTGTTGCGCGCGCCGAAAATGTACTTGCCCATTTTCGGGTTCCAGTAACGGGTCTGGTGGCCGAAGTGCACACCGGCCTTCAGCATATCGCGCATGTTGACTTGGGACATGATAGTTCCTTGATAAGTCGGGTTGGGCCTCCACGTATCCCAATGACCAACCCGTGTTTCCAGGGAAACCGGGCACCCAGGCCATCGTGTCGACACGTGTGTGGGTTTGAGCTGACGGAGGACATCCCCCGAAAGCGGCGCATTTTATACCACAGCCGGCGAGCGAACGGAACCCGGATGATGCTTCGTCCGTCAGCGGCTTTTGCAGCCCCCGCCTTTTGGGGCCAGAATGCCCTCAATAGACCACCGGATCTGCTGGACTATCCCGACAGATCGCCGCCGCGCTCTGGTAGAATCCGGCCTTTCCCGTTTGTTCGCGCCGCGCGCGGCGCCGTAGAGAGCCTGTAATGACCGTCACCATCAAGACCGCAGAAGACATCGAGAAGATGCGCATCGCCGGCCGCCTGGCCGCCGAAGTGCTGGAAATGATCGAGCCACACGTCAAGCCCGGTATCACCACCGAGGAGCTCGACCGCCTCTGCCACGACTACATCGTCAACGAGCAGAAGGCCATCCCGGCGCCGCTGAACTACAAGGGCTTCCCCAAGTCGATCTGCACCTCGATCAACCACGTGGTCTGCCATGGCATCCCCAATGACAAGGCACTCAAGGATGGCGACACCATCAACATCGACGTGACCGTGATCAAGGACGGCTACCACGGCGACACCAGCCGCATGTTCCATGTCGGCACTGTCGCGCCGTGGGCCGAGCGCCTGTCCAAGATCACCCAGGAATGCCTGTACAAGGCCATCGAACTGGTCAAGCCCGGCTGCCGCCTGGGCGACATCGGCGAGGTGATCCAGAAGCACGCCGAAAAGAACGGTTTCTCGGTGGTCCGCGAGTTCTGCGGCCACGGCATCGGCAAGGTGTTCCACGAAGAGCCACAGATCGTCCACTACGGCCGCGCCGGCACCGGCATGGAGCTCAAGGAAGGCATGACCTTCACCATCGAGCCGATGATCAACCAGGGCAAGGCCGACACCAAGGTACTGGGCGACGGCTGGACCGCCATCACCAAGGACCGCAAGCTCTCGGCCCAGTGGGAACACACCCTGGTGGTGACCGCCACCGGCTACGAGATCTTCACCCTGCGCAAGGACGACACCATCCCGCGCACCTCGGCCTGATACTGAACGACAGGAACGCGACTCGATGCCCCAGGTGGATCCCGAGCTGTTCGACCGCGGCCAGTTCCAGGCGGAACTGGCCCTCAAGGCAAGCCCCATCGCCGCTTTCAAGAAGGCCATACGCATGGCCGGCGAGGTGCTCGACAAGCGTTTTCGCGAAGGCCGCGAGATTCGCCGGCTGATCGAGGACCGCGCCTGGTTCGTCGACAACATCCTGCAACAGGCCTGGCACCAGTTCAGCTGGGGCGCGCCAGGCGGCATCGCCCTGGTGGCGGTGGGCGGCTACGGCCGTGGCGAGCTGCATCCGTATTCGGACATCGACCTGCTGATCCTGCTCGACGCCGCCGAGCACGAGCAGTACCGCGATGCCATCGAGCGCTTCCTCACCCTGCTCTGGGACATCGGCCTTGAGGTTGGCCAGAGCGTGCGCACCGTCGACGAGTGCGCCGAGCAGGCCCGGGCCGACCTCACGGTCATCACCAACCTGATGGAAAGCCGCACCATCGCCGGCCCCGAGGCCCTGCGCCAGCGCATGCTCGACGCCACCAGCACCGCGCACATGTGGCCCAGCAAAGAGTTCTTCCTGGCCAAACGTGCCGAACTCAAGGCCCGCCATCACAAGTACAACGACACCGAGTACAACCTCGAGCCCAACGTCAAGGGCGGCCCGGGCGGCCTGCGCGACATCCAGACCGTGCTCTGGGTAGCCAGGCGCCAGTACGGCACGCTGAACCTGCACGCGCTGGCGGGCGAGGACTTCCTGCTGGAAAGCGAAAACGAGCTGCTGGCCTCGTCCCAGGCCTTCCTCTGGCGTGTGCGCTACGCCCTGCACATGCTCGCCGGCCGCGCCGAAGACCGCCTGCTGTTCGACCACCAGCGCAGCATCGCCGCGCTGCTGGGCTACACCGACGAAAACCCCAAGCGTGCCATCGAACAGTTCATGCAGCAGTACTACCGGGTGGTGATGAGCATCAGCCAGTTGTGCGACCTGATCATCCAGCATTTCGAAGAGGTGATTCTGGCCGATGACAGCGGCGCCACGCAGCCGGTCAATGCGCGCTTTCGCCTGCACGATGGCTATATAGAAGCGGTCAACCCGAACGTCTTCCGGCGCACCCCGTTCGCCATGCTGGAAATCTTCGTGCTGATGGCCCAGCACCCCGAAATCAAGGGCGTGCGCGCCGACACCGTGCGCCTGCTGCGCGAACATCGCCACCTGATCGACGACAAGTTCCGCCACGATATCCGCAACACCAGCTTGTTCATCGAGCTGTTCAAGTGCGAGATCGGCATCCACCGCAACCTGCGGCGGATGAATCGCTACGGCATCCTTGGCCGCTACCTGCCGGAGTTCGGCCTGATCGTCGGGCAGATGCAGCACGACCTGTTCCACATCTATACGGTCGATGCCCACACCCTCAACCTGATCAAGCACCTGCGCAAACTGCAATACACGCCGGTCTCGGAGAAATTCCCGCTGGCCAGCAAGCTCATGGGCCGCCTGCCCAAGCCCGAGCTGATCTACCTGGCAGGGCTTTACCACGACATCGGCAAGGGTCGCCAGGGCGATCACTCCGAACTGGGCGCGGTGGATGCGCAGCAGTTCTGCGAACGGCACCAACTGCCGGCCTGGGACAGCCGCCTGATCGTCTGGCTGGTGCTGAACCACCTGGTGATGTCCACCACCGCCCAGCGCAAGGACCTCTCCGACCCGCAGGTGATCAACGATTTCGCCCTGCATGTCGGTGACGAGACACGGCTGGACTACCTCTACGTGCTGACCGTGGCCGACATCAACGCCACTAACCCCAGCCTGTGGAACTCCTGGCGGGCGAGCCTGCTGCGCCAGCTCTACACCGAGACCAAGCGCGCCCTGCGTCGGGGCCTGGAGAACCCGCTGGACCGCGAAGAGCAGATCCGCCAGACCCAGAGCGCGGCGCTGGATATCCTGGTACGCGAAGGCACCGACCCGGATGACGTCGAGCAGCTCTGGTCGCAGCTGGGCGACGACTACTTCCTCAAGCACAACGCCGCCGATGTGGCCTGGCACAGCGATGCGATCCTGCAGCAACCGGCCGATGGCGGCCCGCTGGTGCTGATCAAGGAGACCACCCAGCGCGAGTTCGAGGGCGGCACGCAGATCTTCATCTACGCCCCCGACCAGCACGATTTCTTCGCCGTGACCGTGGCCGCCATGGCCCAGCTCAACCTGAACATTCACGATGCCCGGATCATCACCTCGAGCAGCCAGTTCACCCTCGACACCTATATCGTGCTCGACAACGACGGCGGCTCGATCGGTGACAATCCACAGCGGGTCAGGCAGATCCGCGACGGCCTGACCGACGCGTTGCGCAACCCCGAGGACTACCCGGCAATCATCCAGCGTCGGGTGCCGCGTCAGCTCAAGCACTTCGACTTCCCGCCGCAGGTGACCATCCTCAACGACGCCCAACGCCCGGTGACCATCCTCGAGATCACCGCGCCCGACCGCCCCGGCCTGCTGGCCAGGATCGGGCGGATCTTCCTCGAGTTCGACATCTCGCTGCAGAACGCCAAGATCGCCACCCTCGGCGAGCGCGTGGAAGACGTGTTCTTCATCACCGACGCCGACAACCAGCCGCTGTCCGACCCGCAGCTGTGCAGCCGCCTGCAGGAGGCCATCGTCCAGCAGTTGCAGGCCGGCCAGGCCAGCGACGCCAGCCCTACCCGCATGACCTTTTGACGCTAACGAGACCTTGCGCCGATGAACCACGCCCTGACCCAGCTCCAGCCCTACCCGTTCGAGAAACTGCGCGCCCTGCTGGGCACCGTGAAACCGGCAGCCGACAAGCGCGCCATCGCCTTGTCGATCGGTGAGCCAAAGCATGAATCGCCAGCCTTTGTCGCCAAGGCCATGGCCGACAACCTCGACAAGCTGGCGGTCTACCCCAGCACCATCGGCCTGCCGGCCCTGCGCCAGGCCATTGGCCAGTGGTGCGAACGGCGCTTCGGCGTACCGTCGGGCTGGCTGGACGCCGACCGTCATATCCTGCCGGTCAATGGCACCCGCGAAGCGCTGTTCGCCTTCACCCAGGCCGTGGTCAACCGCGACGACGACGGCCTGGTGGTCAGCCCCAACCCGTTCTACCAGATCTACGAAGGCGCGGCCCTGCTGGCCGGCGCTACCCCGCACTACCTGCCATGCCTGGAAAGCAACGGCTTCAACCCCGACTTCGATGCTGTGCCGGCCGAGACCTGGGAACGCTGCCAGATCCTGTTCCTGTGCTCCCCGGGCAACCCCACCGGTGCCCTGGTGCCGATGGACACCCTGAAGAAGCTGATCGCCCTCGCCGACAAGCACGACTTCGTGATCGCCGCCGACGAGTGCTACAGCGAGCTGTACTTCGACGAGGACGCACCGCCACCGGGCCTGCTGAGCGCCTGCGCTGCGCTTGGTCGCAGTGACTTCAAGCGCTGCGTGGTGTTCCACAGCCTGTCCAAGCGCTCCAACCTGCCAGGCCTGCGTTCGGGCTTCGTGGCTGGCGACGCCGAGATCATCAAGCCGTTCCTGCTGTACCGCACCTACCACGGTTGCGCCATGCCGGTGCAAACCCAACTGGCCAGCGTCGCTGCCTGGCAGGACGAAGCCCATGTGCGCGAGAACCGCGACCTGTACCGGGCCAAGTACGACGCCGTGCTCGAGATCCTGCAACCGGTGCTGGACGTGCAGCGCCCGGATGGCAGCTTCTATCTGTGGGCCAAGGTGCCGGGCAGCGATGCCGATTTCACCCGCGACCTGTACGAAGCCGAGCATGTGACGGTGGTGCCGGGGTCGTATCTGTCGCGGGAAGTGGATGGCGTCAACCCGGGGGCCGGGCGTGTGCGCATGGCGCTGGTCGCGCCGCTGGCCGAGTGCATCGAGGCGGCGGAGCGGATTCGCAGGTTTCTGCAGAGCCGTTGATTTGAGGCCGTTGCCGTTGCCGATCAAGAGGCTAGCGCCAACCCCAGCGAGCGACAGCTGCGCCAGTGCAGGCGCCACCCCTAACTTCGCGACTTCAGGAGGCCGAACGCAGGCCTTGCGTAGGGAGGTGACGGGCATGGATGCCCGTCAAGCGCTGGGGCCCAGGATGGGCCCTACAGCGCGGTCCTCCCGGGAGCAAGGCCGGAGTGAGGGAACCCGGAGCGAAGCGTAGGGCCGGATGAATGGAGCGCACGGTTTTTGGTTCCTTTTTGCCACGACAAAAAGGAACTCGCCGTAAAGGCGAAAAGGTGACTGCGCGTCGATATAGCAAATGAATGCGCTTACAACTTTTAAAACAGACGCAGACCGCCTTTGATTTTGACTTTCAGAGCGTGGGTTTTGAAAGTTATACGCTCATTCATTGGCGATGGCGACGCATAATCACCTTTCCGCCCTTACGGCGGGTCCCTTTTTGAAGCATCAAAAAGGAACCAAAAAATGCTCGCTCCATTCATCCGGCCCCTACGCTTCGCTCCGGGGTTCCCTCGCTCCGTTCTTGCTCCCGTGGGGACCGCGCTGTACGCCCCATCCTGGGGCGCAGCGCTCGACGGCCATCCATGGCCGTCGCCCCACTACGCAAGAACTCCGCTCGGCCTCCTGAAGTCGCAATTTGTGTCGCCTGAACTATCGCGCGCTTAGAAGCAAAATCAAAAACAGAGCAAGAGCAGAGCTAATGAGTTGAAGAATTTTTGAGTTGTCTGCGCTCGACCTAACCTACCGAACCTGTCCCAAATTCGCCTCACTCATATCCAACTCCCCCAACACCTGCCGCACAACTTCATCCCCCACCAGATGCTGACGATGCAGTTCATAAAGTTCCAGACGCTGCGCGCGTAACGCCCGCAACCGCAAGCGGCGTTCCAGCAAGTCCATCTGCTCAGCCAATGCACGCGCCTCGGCAGTGTCGTTGTAACTGTCCAACTCGTCCCGGTACTCCGCCATCAACCGTGCCTTGAGCTCGGTGGCCAGGGTAGCCTGAGCGGCGTCCTGCGGCGCGTTGGCGTCGATCACCTCTTCTGCCTCCAAGGCATGAATGGCAGCCTCCGCGGTCCGCCGCCAGGCCTCCTGCACCTCCTGGTGCAAGCGCTCGTCGGGACTCTTGGTAACGCCACGCAGCAGAATCGGCAAGGCAATCACCGCGCTGACCAGTGACAGCAGGATCACCCCGGCGGCGATGAAGATCAGCAGGTCGCGCTCGGGGAAGGCCTTGCCCGCTCCCATCAGCAGCGGCACCGACATCACGCCCGCCAGGGTTACCGCCCCGCGCACGCCACCGAAGGTCAGCAGCCAGCAGGAGCGCGCGGTCGGCATCAGTACCAGCGTCGGCTTGCCGCGCCAGCGCCGTACCACGCCAATCGCCCGCCAGATGCTCTGCACCCAGACAAAGCGCAGCAGCACCAGCGCGGCAAAGATCGCCACCACGTCCAGGCAGCGCCAGGCCAGAGTCGGCCATACCGTCGCCTCGTCGGTGACCACCGCCTTGATGATGTCCGGCAACTGCAGGCCCAGCAGCAGGAAGATCAGACCATTGAAGGCGAACTCCAGCAACGACCAGACACTGCGATTGAGCAGGCGGGTGCTGGTCTGGCGCGGCAGCAAGTCGAGCCAGCTCTGCATCATGCCCGCGGCCACCGCCGAGAGGATGCCCGACACGCCCAGGCGCTCGGCCAGCACGTAGGCGGCGAATGGCAGCAGCAGCATGAACACCACGTGGGTGGCCGGATCGTCCCAGCCGCGGGTGATCATCCACATGCGCAGGCGCCCCACCAGCCAGCTCAGCGCCACACCCACCGCCAGGCCACCAAGGGCGACGAGCACGAAGGTCAGGCTGGCCTCGGTCAGCGAGAATACGCCGGTGATGGCGGCGGCCAGGGCGAACTTGAAGGTCACCAGGCCCGAGGCGTCGTTCATCAATGCCTCGCCCTGCAGCATGTGCATCAGGGGCGTGGGCAGGCGGTCCTGGGTGATGGCCGAGACCGCCACCGCATCGGTGGGCGACAGCACCGCCGCCAGGGCAAAGGCCACCGGCAGGGGAATGCTCGGCAGCAGCCAGTGGATGAAGTACCCGGCGCCGACCACGGTGAACAGCACCAGCCCCACCGCCAGTGCCACCACCGGCCCGCGTATGCGCCACAGCTCGCGCTTGGGCATGCGCCAGCCATCGGCGAACAGCAACGGCGGCAAGAACAGGAACAGGAACAGCTCCGGGTCCAGCGCCACATGCAAGCCCAGGGTTGGCCATGCCAGCAAGGCGCCCGCGCCAATCTGTACCAGCGGCAGCGGCAGCGGCAACACGCGCCCTACCAGTTTCGACACGCTCACCAGCATCAGCAGGATAAGAACGGTATAGGCTGACTGCATCGGCAAGCTTCCTGTGTAATCGGAGAAACGACAGCAAGGCGAAACATCGCCATTGAAACAATATGTTAGCGAGGACCTTCTATTGTGGACCGCTGCACATTAGTCGCAACCCACCGCAGAATATGTAACACAATGCTACTTGAGATGATGTGACATACATCCCCCATACCTTCGGGCCCGCAGCCGTGGCGCCAACCCCATCGATACCGCATAATCGCTGCCACCCAATCTTCAAGGAGTATCGGGGACGCCAGGCCCGGCCCGGCAGCCCCAGGCATTTCAATGGCTTACACTCTCTACGGCATCAAAGCCTGCGACACCATGAAAAAGGCCCGTACCTGGCTTGAAGAAAAGGCCATTGGCTACGACTTCCACGACTACAAGACCCAGGGCATCGACCGCGACAGCCTGAACCGCTGGTGCGACGAGCATGGCTGGGAAGTCGTGCTGAACCGCGCCGGGACCACCTTCCGCAAGCTCGACGACGCCAGCAAGGCCGACCTCGACCAGGCCAAGGCCGTCGAACTGATGGTCGCCCAACCGTCGATGATCAAGCGCCCGGTGCTCGACCTCGGCGAGCGCACGCTGGTCGGCTTCAAGCCCGACCTGTACGCGGCGGCGCTGGCCTGATCACGCATTACGCTCCATCCCCTTTTCGCATGAGGTAATCGCATGTCTCAATCGCTGTTCAGCCTGGCCTTCGGTGTCGGCACCCAGAACCGCCAGGGCGCCTGGCTGGAAGTCTTCTACGCACAGCCTGTGCTCAATCCGTCCGCCGAACTGGTCGCGGCCATCGCGCCGGTTCTCGGTTATGAAGGTGGCAACCAGGCCATCGCTTTCAGCACCGCCCAGGCCGCCCAGCTGGCCGACGCGCTCAAGGGCGTCGACGCCGCCCAGGCCGCCCTGCTGACCCGCCTGGCCGAAAGCCACAAGCCGCTGGTCGCCACCCTGCTGGCCGAAGACGGCGCCCTGGCCTCCACCCCCGAGGCCTACCTCAAGCTGCACCTGCTGTCGCACCGCCTGGTCAAGCCGCACGGTGTGTCGCTGGCCGGCATCTTCCCGCTGCTGCCCAACGTCGCCTGGACCAACCAGGGCGCGGTCGACCTGGCGGAGCTTGCCGAACGGCAACTGGAAGCACGCCTGAAAGGCGAACTGCTGGAAGTGTTCTCGGTGGACAAGTTCCCGAAGATGACCGACTACGTGGTGCCAGCCGGCGTGCGCATCGCCGACACCGCCCGTGTGCGCCTGGGCGCCTACATTGGCGAAGGCACCACCATCATGCACGAAGGCTTCGTCAACTTTAACGCCGGTACCGAAGGCCCGGGCATGATCGAAGGCCGCGTCTCCGCTGGCGTGTTCGTCGGCAAAGGCTCCGACCTGGGCGGCGGCTGCTCGACCATGGGCACACTGTCCGGCGGTGGCAACATCGTCATCAAGGTCGGCGAAGGTTGCCTGATCGGCGCCAATGCCGGTATCGGCATCCCGCTGGGCGACCGCAACACCGTCGAAGCCGGCCTGTACATCACTGCCGGCACCAAGGTGAACCTGCTGGACGAGAACAACCAGCTGGTCAAGGTGGTCAAGGCGCGCGATCTGGCCGGCCAGACCGACCTGCTGTTCCGCCGCAACTCGCTCAATGGCGCCGTGGAGTGCAAGACCCACAAGTCGGCCATCGAGCTGAACGAGGCACTGCACGCTCACAACTGAGGCTCTGCCTGGGTTTGAGGTGATAAGATCGGGTCTGCTCCTACGGGCAGACCCGATTTTTCATTCCAGGCCCCGCGAACATGTTCCAGCCCTCCCCCTGGCGTACCGATTTCCCGGCCATCGCCGCCCTGCAACGGCAGCACCAGACCTACCTGGACAGCGCCGCCACCACGCAGAAACCCCAGGCCCTGCTCGATGCCCTGAGCCATTACTACGGCCATGGCGCAGCCAACGTGCACCGCGCCCAGCACCTGCCCGGCGCCTTGGCGACACAGGCCTTCGAGGGCACACGGGACAAGGTCGCCGCCTGGCTCAATGCAGCCGATGCGCGCCAGATCGTATTCACCCACGGCGCTACCTCGGCCTTGAACCTGCTGGCTTATGGCCTGGAACATCGCTTCGAGGCAGGCGACGAAATCGCCGTCAGCGGCCTGGAGCACCACGCCAACCTGCTGCCCTGGCAACAACTGGCGCACCGCCGCAACCTGCGACTGGTGGTCCTGCCGGTCACCGACCAGGGGCATGTCGACCTGGAGCAGGCCCTGCAACTGATCGGCCCGCGCACTCGCCTGCTGGCGATCAGCCAACTGTCCAACGTGCTGGGTACCTGGCAACCGCTGGCGCCTTTGCTGGCACATGCCCGCGCCCAGGGCGCGTTGAGTGTCGTCGATGGTGCCCAGGGCGTGGTCCATGGCCGGCACGACGTGCAGCAACTGGCGTGCGACTTCTATGTGTTCTCCAGCCACAAACTCTATGGTCCGGACGGAGTGGGCGTACTTTACGGCCGCCAGGATGCGCTGGCTTTGCTGCGTCACTGGCAGTACGGCGGAGAAATGGTGCAGATGGCGGACTACCAGAGCGCCAGTTTCCGCCCCGCGCCACTGGGTTTCGAAGCCGGCACCCCGCCGATTGCCGGGGTGATCGGCCTGGGCGCCACCCTGGACTACCTGGCCAGCCTCGACATCCATGCCGTCGCTGCCCATGAAACCAGTCTGCATCAGTACCTGGTACGTGGCCTGGCCGATCGCGAGGGAGTTCGTCTGCTCGGTTCGCCCGAGGCAGCACTGGCCAGTTTCGTCATCGATGGCGTGCACAACGCCGATATCGCCCACCTGCTGACCGAACAGGGCATCGCCGTGCGCGCCGGGCACCATTGCGCCATGCCACTGCTCAGGCACCTGGGGCTCGATGGCGCGATCCGCGTATCGCTGGGACTGTACTCCGACAGTGACGACCTCCAGCGCTTCTTCGAGGCGCTCGACAAAGGCCTGGAGCTGTTGCGATGAACCTTTCGCCTGAGGCCAGCCAAGCGCTGGAAGCTTTCGAACAGGCGCGTGGCTGGGAGCAGCGGGCGCGGTTGCTGATGCAGTGGGGTGAACGCCTGGAGCCACTGGGCGACAGCGACAAGACCGAAGCCAACCGGGTGCATGGCTGCGAGAGCCTGGTGTGGCTGGTGGCGGTGCAGGACGACGGCCAGTGGCGGTTCAAGGCAGGCAGCGATGCGCGGATGCTGCGGGGGTTGCTGGCACTTCTTCTTGTGCGGGTACAAGGCTTGGCCAGCGATCAGTTGGCAGCGCTCGACCTGAGCGCCTGGTTTACCCAACTGGGGCTGGAGCGGCAGTTGTCACCGTCGCGCAGCAATGGGCTGCATGCGGTGCTACTGAGGATGGCCGAACTCGCCACCCAGGTCTGAATCACTGCCCCGCGATAGCCTAATCAGCCTTGACCCGCTCCGAAGGTCGGCGCGCCCCGGCCACAAGCTTTTCAACGGCCTTGCTCGCCGCCACCATGCCGAAGGTCGCGGTCACCATCATCACCGCGCCGAAACCACCCGCGCAGTCCAGGCGCACGCCTTCACCGACAAAGCTCTTCTGCAGGCACACACTGCCGTCTCCCTTGGGGTAGCGCAGCTGTTCGCTGGAGAACACGCACGGCACGCCATAGTTGCGGCTGGTGTTGCGCGAGAAGTTGTAGTCGCGGCGCAAGGTCGAGCGCACCCGTGAAGCCAGCGGGTCGTTGAAGGTCTTGTTGAGGTCACCGACCTGGATCTGGGTCGGATCGATCTGCCCGCCGGCGCCACCAGTGGTGACGATGGCGATCTTGCGCCGACGGCACCAGGCAATCAGCGCGGCCTTGGCCATCACGCTGTCGATGCAGTCGATCACGCAGTCCATCTGCTCGGTGATGTACTCGGCCATGGTCTCGCGGGTGACGAAGTCGGCCACCGCGTGCACCGTGCAGGCCGGGTTGATCGCCCGCAGACGCTCGGCCATTACCTCCACCTTGAGGCGGCCCACCTGCCCTTCGAGGGCGTGGGCCTGACGGTTGGTGTTGCTCACGCAGACATCGTCGAGGTCGAACAGGCTGATCTCGCCCACGCCGCTGCGCGCCAGGGCCTCGGCCGCCCACGAGCCGACCCCGCCGATGCCGACGATGGCCACATGGGCCTGACGCAGGCGCTGCAAGCCGTCGTCGCCGTAGAGCCGGGCGACGCCGGCGAAGCGTGGATCTTCTGTGCTCATGTGGGTACCTCGAAAAAACCGGCGCGCATTATATGCCAAGGCATGCGCTCCGGGGGGAGCACAGCGCGTGAACACGCCGCAAGGGCGTGGCAGAGCGGCCCGGGGTTGGAACAAAACCTACCTAGCCTGCTTTAATGTCCTATCAAGCAAATATATCTGGACGACAAGCGAGCGGCCTCAGAACTACATCACTTGCCGATAATCCAACGGATTACCTTCTCCGGCACTTGTAGGACCCACGGCCTGCGACAGCGACCCTCGCTCCCCTCTTCGGAACCTCGAACACCTATGTCATCACGTAAATTCGGTCTCAACCTGGTAGTGGTCCTGGCCATTGCCGCGCTGTTCACCGGGTTCTGGGCCTTGATCAACCGCCCGGTGTCCGCCCCCGCCTGGCCGGAACAGATTTCCGGTTTCTCCTATTCGCCCTTCCGCCTGGGGCAGAGCCCGCAGAAAGGCCAGTACCCCAGCGAGGACGAGATCCGCCAGGACCTCGAACAACTGAACAAACTGACCGACAACGTGCGTATCTACACCGTCGAAGGCACACAGGCCGAGGTACCGCGCCTGGCCGAAGAGCTCGGCCTGCGCGTGACCTTGGGTATCTGGATCAGCAACGACCAGGAGCGCAACGAGCGCGAGATCGAAAAGGCCATCGGCCTGGCCAATACCTCACGCAGCGTGGTGCGGGTGGTGGTCGGCAACGAAGCGTTGTTCCGCGAGGAGGTCACCGCCGAACAGTTGATCGGCTACCTGGACCGGGTGCGCGCCGCGGTGAAGGTGCCGGTGACCACCAGCGAGCAGTGGCACATCTGGAAAGAACACCCGGAACTGGCGAAACACGTCGACCTGATCGCCGCGCACATCCTGCCCTATTGGGAGTTCGTGCCCATGAAGGACTCGGTGCAGTTCGTCCTCGACCGTGCCCGCGAGCTGCGCAAGCAGTTCCCGCGCAAACCGCTGCTGCTCTCGGAGGTCGGCTGGCCGAGCAATGGCCGCATGCGCGGTGGCGCCGACGCCACCCAGGCCGACCAGGCCATCTACCTGCGCACCTTGGTCAACACCCTCAACCGTCGTGGCTACAACTACTTCGTCATCGAGGCCTACGACCAGCCATGGAAGGCCAGCGACGAAGGCTCGGTGGGCGCCTACTGGGGCGTGTACAACGCCGAGCGCCAGCAGAAGTTCAACTTCGAGGGGCCGATCGTGGCGATCCCGCAATGGCGCGCCCTGGCCGTGGCCTCGGTGGTGCTGGCGATGATCGCCCTGGCCATCCTGCTGATCGACGGCTCGGCCCTGCGCCAGCGCGGGCGCACCTTCCTCACCTTCATCACCTTCCTGTGCGGGTCGGTGCTGGTATGGATCGCCTACGACTACAGCCAGCAGTACAGCACCTGGTTCAGCCTGACCGTGGGCGTGCTGCTGGCACTGGGCGCCCTCGGGGTATTCATCGTGCTGCTGACCGAGGCCCACGAACTGGCCGAGGCGGTGTGGATCCACAAGCGCCGACGCGAGTTCCTGCCCGTGCAGGGCGACAGCGCCTATCGACCCAAGGTCTCGGTGCATGTGCCGTGCTACAACGAGCCGCCGGAAATGGTCAAGCAGACCCTCGACGCCCTCGCCGCGCTGGACTACCCGGACTACGAAGTGCTGGTGATCGACAACAACACCAAGGACCCTGCCGTGTGGGAACCGCTCAAGGCCCACTGCGAGAGGCTCGGCGAGCGCTTCAAGTTCTTCCACGTCGCGCCGCTGGCGGGCTTCAAGGGCGGCGCCCTGAACTACCTGCTCCCGCACACCGCCAAGGACGCCGAGGTGATCGCGGTGATCGACTCGGACTACTGCGTCGACCGCAACTGGCTAAAACACATGGTGCCGCACTTCGCCGACCCGAAGATCGCCGTGGTGCAGTCGCCGCAGGACTACCGCGACCAGCACGAGAGCGCCTTCAAGAAGCTGTGCTACAGCGAGTACAAGGGCTTCTTCCATATCGGCATGGTCACCCGCAACGACCGTGACGCGATCATCCAGCACGGCACCATGACCATGACCAGGCGCAGCGTGCTCGAGGAGCTCGGCTGGGCCGAGTGGTGCATCTGCGAAGACGCCGAACTGGGCCTGCGGGTGTTCGAGAAAGGCCTGTCGGCGGCCTACGCCCACAACAGCTACGGCAAGGGCCTGATGCCCGACACCTTCATCGACTTCAAGAAGCAGCGCTTCCGCTGGGCCTACGGCGCCATCCAGATCATCAAGCACCACGCCGGCGCCCTGCTGCGCGGCAAGGACAGCGAACTGACCCGTGGCCAGCGCTACCACTTCCTGGCCGGCTGGCTGCCATGGATCGCCGATGGCATGAACATCTTCTTCACCGTCGGCGCGCTGTTGTGGTCGGCGGCGATGATCATCGTGCCGCATCGGGTCGACCCGCCGCTGATGATGTTCGCCATACCGCCGCTGGCGCTGTTCTTCTTCAAGGTCGGCAAGATCCTGTTCCTCTATCGCCGCGCGGTGGGTGTCGACCTGAAAGATGCCTTCGCCGCCGCCCTGGCGGGGCTGGCGCTGTCGCATACCATCGCCAAGGCGGTGCTGTACGGTTTCTTCACCAGCAGCATGCCGTTCTTCCGCACGCCGAAGAATGCCGACAGCCATGGTCTGCTGGTGGCGATTGCCGAGGCCCGCGAAGAGCTGTTCATCATGCTGATGCTGTGGGGCGCGGCGCTGGGGATCTACCTGGTGCAGGGGCTGCCGAGTTCGGACATGAAGTTCTGGGTGGCGATGCTGCTGGTGCAGTCATTGCCGTACCTGGCGGCGTTGGTGATGGCGCTGCTGTCGTCGTTGCCCAAGCCTGCGCAGAAGGCTGCCGAGGCGCAGCAGGCTTGAGATCGCCGGGGGCGCTTTGCGCCCCAATCGCCGGCAAGCCGGCTCCCACAGCCGCAAGGGCTGCGCGGTACCTGTGGGAGCCGGCTTGCCGGCGATTGGGCCGTGCCGACAACCTGTGTTTGATATAAGATAACGCCCCTCAGATTTCCCGCCTTGCCTTGCCCCCGGAGTCCTTCAATGACGGCCCCAGCCGAGCTTTCGCCTACCCTGCAACTGGCCTGCGACCTGATCCGCCGCCCGTCGGTCACCCCGGTCGATGCCGACTGCCAGGCCCAGATGATGAACCGCCTGGGCGCCGTCGGCTTCCAGCTCGAGCCGATGCGCATCGAAGACGTCGACAACTTCTGGGCCAGTCATGGCACCCAGGATGGTCCTGTGCTGTGCTTCGCCGGCCACACCGACGTGGTGCCCACCGGCCCGGTGCAGCAGTGGCAGCATGAGCCGTTCGAAGCGCTGATCGATGCCGACGGCATGCTCTGCGGCCGCGGCGCCGCCGACATGAAAGGCAGCCTGGCGTCGATGGTGGTGGCCTGCGAGCGCTTTGTGCACGACTACCCGAACCACCGCGGCAAGGTAGCGTTCCTGATCACCAGCGACGAGGAAGGCCCGGCCCACCATGGCACCAAAGCCGTGGTCGAGCGCTTGAAGGCGCGCAACGAGCGCCTGGACTGGTGCATCGTCGGCGAGCCGTCCAGCACCACCCTGCTCGGTGACGTGGTCAAGAATGGCCGGCGCGGCTCGCTCGGCGCCAAGCTGACCGTGCGCGGCAAGCAGGGCCACGTGGCCTACCCGCACCTGGCGCGCAACCCGATCCACCTGGCCGCGCCAGCCCTGGCGGAACTTGCCGCCGAGCACTGGGACGAAGGTAACGCATTCTTCCCGCCGACCAGCTTCCAGATCTCCAACCTCAACTCCGGCACTGGCGCCACCAACGTTGTCCCTGGCGAACTGACCGCGCTGTTCAACTTCCGTTTCTCCACCGAATCGACGGTCGAAGGCCTGCAGCAACGCGTCGCGACGATCCTCGACAAGCACCAGCTGGAATGGAGCATCGATTGGGCGTTGTCGGGCCTGCCGTTCCTCACCGAGCCGGGTGAATTGCTCGATGCGGTGTCGTCGAGCATCAAGGCCGTCACTGGCCGCGAGACCCGACCCTCGACCAGTGGCGGTACCTCCGATGGCCGCTTCATCGCCACCATGGGCACCCAGGTGGTCGAGCTCGGCCCGGTCAACGCCACCATCCACCAGGTGGACGAGCGTATCCTGGCCAGCGATCTCGACCTGCTGACCGAGATCTACTACCAGACCCTGGTGCGGTTGCTCGCCTGATGCTCGCCTGCCCTCTCTGCCAGGCGCCCCTGGCGCAGCTCGACAATGGCGTGGCCTGCCCCGCCGGCCACCGCTTCGACCGCGCCCGCCAGGGCTACCTGAACCTGCTGCCGGTGCAGCACAAGAACAGCCGCGACCCGGGCGACAACCAGGCCATGGTCGAAGCCCGTCGCGATTTCCTCGACGCCGGCCATTACGCCCCGGTGGCACGCCGCCTGGCGCAACTGGCGGCCGAGCGCCAGCCGCAGGCCTGGCTGGACATCGGCTGCGGCGAAGGCTACTACACCGCGCAGATTGCCCAGGCGCTGCCGGCGGCCGACGGCTACGCCCTGGACATTTCCCGCGAGGCGGTCAAGCGTGCCTGCCGCCGTGCGCCCGAGGTGACCTGGATGGTGGCCAGCATGGCCCGCGTGCCCATGGCCGATGCCAGCTGCGGCTTCATCGCCAGCGTGTTCAGCCCGCTCGACTGGCAGGAGGCCAGGCGCCTGCTCGCCCCGGGCGGTGGCCTGATGCGGGTCGGCCCGACCAGCGGCCATCTGATGGAGCTGCGCGAGGTGCTCTACGATGAAGTGCGCCCCTACGCCGACGACAAGCACCTGGCCCTGGTCCCTGCAGGCATGACACACGCCCACAGCGAGATCCTCGAGTTCCGCCTGAGCCTGGTCGAGGCCAAGGCCCGCGCCGACCTGCTGGCCATGACCCCGCACGGCTGGCGAGCCAGCGCCGAGAAGCGCGCACAAGTGATCGAACAGCCCGAACCCTTCGTGGTCACCGTTTCCATGCGTTATGACTATTTCGTGCGCCAAGACTGAGCACACTGGAGCCTCCCATGCGTCAACCCGATATCGAGATCTACCTCAAGGACGCCGAGGTCGATCACAAGCAGATCGCCGACTGGCTGACCCAGGCCCTGGGCCCGTGCAGCGAATGGAAGCAGAAAGGCCAGACCTTCAAGTGCACGGCCGGTAACATCCCGGTCACCTGGTTACCGAAAGCTGTGGGGAAATGGAACAGCCTGTACCTGGAAAGCGACCAGACCCCCTGGGCCGACGACATCGCCTGCGCCCGTGCGGCATTCGCCGCGCTGAACGTCGAAGTGCGTTGCGCGCCAGGTAGCTGGGCGGAGGAAGACGGGGAAGAAGATGCCGATCGCTGGATCCGCATCAGCGCCGACGGTGAAGAGGAAATCACCTGGCGTACCAGCTGAGGCCGTTCGCATCAGGCTGCAAGTTCCACGGACAACTTGCAGCTTGAGCGTGCAGCCGGAAGGCTCAGAGCCCGACTACATCCTCTGCCTGCAGGCCTTTCTGGCCCTGCACGAGTGCGTACTCCACCTGCTGCCCCTCGACCAGGGTGCGATGCCCCTCACCGCGGATAGCCCGATAGTGGACGAACACGTCCGCACCACCTTCGCGCTGAATGAAGCCATAACCCTTGGCATCGTTGAACCACTTCACATTCCCAGTCTCACGAGACGACATCTGAACTACTCCGGATTTTTATTTTGAAGATCGCCTTGCTGGCATGGGCTCACCGCCCGCGCCGACGCAGCTTGCACGAATATCCTGCAAGCGGCAGGCCGAGTATATGACAGGGAACAAAAAAAATTCATGACAGGGGCATTTATGGCGGAATTTTGCTGAACTTACGCAGATACGGCAGACTAACGCGCTGAAAAAACACCGTTACTTCCACCCAGGGCCCACCCCATGACCCGTTCTCCCCTGCGCCGCCTCATCTTCGGCGCCCTGCGTCGCGTTCTCTACCTGTGGGTGCGCTCCGAAACCATCAACCAGTCCTCGCTGACGCTCAAGCTCGACCGCAGCCGACCGGTGTTCTATGCCCTGTCCTCGCCGTCGCTCACCGACCTGGCCGTGGTCGACCACGAGTGCACCAAGGCAGGGCTGCCGCGCCCGGTACTGCCGGTGGCCGTCGGCCCGCTGCAGGAGCCCGCGGCGTTCTTCTACCTGACCCCCGACCCCGACTGGCTCGGCCGCCAGGACAAACGCGGCGCGCCACCCACCCTCGAGCGCCTGGTCGCGGCAATCAGCCAACATGCCGAGGAAGACGCGCAGATCATCCCGGTCAGCGTGTTCTGGGGCCAGACCCCGGCCAGCGAGTCGAGCCCGTGGAAGCTGCTGTTCGCCGACAGCTGGGCGGTCACCGGCCGCCTACGCCGCCTGCTCAGCGTGCTGATCCTCGGACGCAAGACCCGGGTGCAGTTCTCCGCACCGATCCACCTGCGCGAGCTGGTGCAGCACAACAAGGGCCACGAGCGCACCGTGCGCATGGCCCAACGCATGATGCGCGTGCATTTTCGCAACCTGAAGACTGCGGTCATCGGCCCGGACATCTCGCACCGTCGCAACCTGGTCAAAGGGCTGGTGCACGACCCGCTGGTGCGCCAGGCGATCAGCGACGAGGCCGACCGCGAGAAGATCCCCTACGCCAAGGCCGAGGCCAAGGCGCTGCACTATGGCAACGAGATTGCCTCGGACTACACCTACACCGCGATCCGCTTCCTCGAAGTGGTGCTGAGCTGGTTCTGGAACAAGATCTACGACGGCATCAAGGTCAACCACATCGAGCAGGTGCAAGGCATCGCCCCCGGCCACGAAGTGATCTACGTGCCCTGCCACCGCAGCCATATCGACTACCTGCTGCTGTCCTACCTGCTGTTCCGCAACGGCCTGACGCCGCCACACATCGCTGCCGGCATCAACCTCAACATGCCGGTGATCGGCGGCCTGCTGCGCCGCGGCGGGGCGTTCTTCATGCGCCGCACGTTCAAGGGCAACCCGCTGTACACCGCCGTGTTCAACGAGTACCTGCACACCCTGTTCACCAAGGGCTTCCCGGTGGAGTACTTCGTCGAAGGCGGGCGCTCGCGCACCGGGCGCATGCTGCAGCCGCGCACCGGCATGCTGGCGATCACCCTGCGCAGCTTCCTGCGCTCCTCGCGCACGCCGATCGTCTTCGTGCCGGTGTACATCGGCTACGAGCGGGTGCTCGAAGGCCGCACCTACCTGGGCGAGCTGCGCGGCGCCAGCAAGAAGAAGGAATCGATCTTCGACATCTTCAAGGTTATCGGCGCGCTCAAGCAGCGCTTCGGCCAGGTGTACGTCAACTTCGGCGAGCCGATCCGCCTGAACAGCTTCCTCGACCAG
This sequence comes from Pseudomonas sp. CCOS 191, assembly GCF_001007005.1. Classification (NCBI taxonomy): domain Bacteria; kingdom Pseudomonadati; phylum Pseudomonadota; class Gammaproteobacteria; order Pseudomonadales; family Pseudomonadaceae; genus Pseudomonas; species Pseudomonas sp. CCOS 191. The sequence goes on along the minus strand of NZ_LN847264.1, from coordinate 1,220,185 downwards.
CAGCAACCCGGCTGGCGCGAACAGGCGCTGGCCCCGCAGTTCCGCCCGGACTGGCTCAACGAGACCACCACCCGCCTGGGCGAGACCGTTGCCCGCCACCTCAACGAGGCCGCGGCAATCAACCCGGTCAACCTGGTGGCGCTGGCCCTGTTGTCGACCAGCCGCCTGGCCCTGGACGAACGTGCCCTGACCCGCGTGCTCGACCTGTACCTGGCCCTGCTGCGCCAGGTGCCCTACTCGCCGCACACCACCCTGCCCGAGGGTGACGGCAAGGCACTTATCGAGCACGTACTGGGCATGGATTTGCTGGCCGAGCAGAAGGATGCGCTGGGTCGCATCCTCTACCTGGACGAAGCCAACGCGGTACTGATGACCTACTACCGCAACAACGTGCTGCACATCTTCGCCCTGCCGGGGCTGCTGGCGAGCTTCTTCCTCAGCAGCTCGCGCATGAGCCGCGAACTGCTGGGCCAGTACGTGCGGGCGCTGTATCCGTACCTGCAGGCCGAACTGTTCCTGCGCTGGACGCCCGAGCAACTGGACGAGGTGATCGACCAGTGGCTGGCGGCGCTGGTCGAACAGGGGCTGCTGCGCAAGGAACAAGACATCTACATGCGCCCCGCGCCCAGCTCGCGCCAGTTCGTGCTGCTGACGCTGCTGGCCCGCACCATCACCCAGACCCTGCAGCGCTTCTACATGGCCACTTCGCTGCTGCTCAACAGCGGCCAGCACACGCTGAGCGCCGAGGAACTGGAGGAGCTGTGCGTGATGATGGCCCAGCGTTTGTCGATCCTGCATGGCTTGAATGCGCCCGAGTTCTTCGACAAGACCCTGTTCCGCCACTTCATCCAGACGCTGGTACGTGAAGGCGTCTTGCGCCCCGACAGCGCCGGCAGGCTGGGCTACCACGACAAGCTCGCCGAGCTGGCCGAAGGCGTGGCCAAGCGCGTGCTGTCGGCCGAGCTGCGCCTGTCGATCCGCCAGGTGGCCTTGCACCGCGATGAAACACCAGAACCTGCGGCGACTGCCTGACTGGCCCGATCACGGACTAAACGATACGCTGAACCTGCTCCATTCTGCCCATAAGGAAAGCCCCATGATCCGCTCCTCCCTGCGCTTCACCACTCTGTGCGCCGGCCTGCTGTTGTCGGCCAGCGCCCTGGCCCTGTCGCTCGGCGACCTGTCCCAGAGCGACGCCTCCGGCGGCCTGAAGGACGCCCTTACCCAAGGCGCGCAGATCGCCGTCAAGCAACTGAGCACCCCAGGCGGCTTCAGCAACAACCCGGACGTGCGCATCGAGCTGCCGGGTAACCTCGGCAAAGCGGCCAAGGCCATGAAGATGTTCGGCAAGGGCGACCAGGTCGATGCCCTGGAAACCAGCATGAACAAGGCCGCCGAGGCTGCCGTGCCGCAAGCCCAGGCGATTCTGGTGGACGCGGTGAAGAAGATGACCGTGACCGACGCCAAGGGCATCCTCAGCGGCGGCCAGGACTCGGCCACCCAGTACCTGAACAAGAGCAGCCGCGAGCAGATCCGCGCCAAGTTCCTGCCGATCGTCAAGCAGGCCACCGACAAGGTCGGCCTGGCCCAGCAATACAACAGCTTTGCCGGGCAGGCCAAAGGCCTGGGCCTGATCAAGGATGACGCCAATATCGAGAACTATGTGACCGAGAAGGCGCTGGACGGCTTGTTCGAAATGATCGGCAAGCAGGAAGAAAGCATTCGCCAGAACCCGGCCGGTGCGGCCACCAGCCTGGCCAAGAAGGTGTTCGGCGCGCTGTGATGTTGAGCTGAAAACCAGTGGGGCTGCTGTGCAGCCCTATCGCTGGCAAGCCAGCTCCCACAGGTACTGCGCAACTCGTGTGGGAGCCGGCTTGCCGGCGATAGGAGGGCAAAGCCCTCCCGCTCGTTCCTCAGTTTTTCCTGACCCTGAACCACGCCGCATACAACGCTGGCAGGAACAGCAGGGTCAGCACCGTGGCGACGATCAATCCACCCATGATCGCTACCGCCATCGGCCCGTAGAACACACTCCTCGACAACGGAATCATCGCCAGCACCGCCGCCAGCGCGGTCAGCACGATCGGCCGGAAGCGCCGCACCGTGGCCTCGATGATCGCCTGCCAACGCTCCATCCCCCCGGCGATGTCCTGTTCGATCTGGTCCACCAGGATCACCGAGTTGCGCATGATCATGCCGGCCAGGGCGATGGTCCCGAGCATGGCGACGAACCCGAACGGCTGGCGGAACACCAGCAGGAACAGGGTCACGCCGATCAGTCCGAGGGGCGCGGTGAGGAACACCATGAACATCCGCGAGAAACTGCGCAGCTGGATCATCAGCAGGCTCAGCACCACCACGATGAACAGCGGCATGCCGGCGTTCACCGAACGCTGGCCGCGCTCGGAGTCTTCCACCGTGCCGCCCACTTCGAGCAAGTAGCCATCAGGCAGCTCGTCCTTGATCTGCGCCAGCGTCGGCTGGATCTGCTTGATCAAGGTCGCCGGCTGTTCCTTGTCGTAGATATCGGCGCGCACGGTGACCGTGGGCAGGCGGTTGCGGTGCCAGATGATGCCTTCCTCGAAGCCGTACTCAAGGGTCGCCACCTGCGACAGGGCCACGCTCTGGCCGTTGTCGGTGGGCACCGCCAGGCTGCCCACGTTGCCCAGCTCACGGCGCTCCTCTGGCGTACCGAGCAGGAGAATCTCGATCAGCTCGTTGTCTTCGCGGTACTGGCTGACGTTGCTGCCGGTCAGCGAACTCTGCAGGAAGCTCGACAGGTGCGCGGTGCTCACGCCCAGCGCCCGGGCACGGTCCTGGTCGATATCCAGGTACACCGCCTTGCTCGGTTCTTCCCAGTCCAGGTGCACGTTGACCACGTGCGGGTTCTCACGCACCTTGGCCGCCACCTCGCGGGCCAGGGCGCGAACCTTCTCGATGTGCTCGCCGGTGACACGGAACTGCACCGGATAGCCTACAGGCGGGCCGTTCTCAAGACGCGTGACCCGTGAGCGCAAGTCGGGGAACTGCTGGTCCAGGGTGCCGATCAACCAGCTGCGCAGGCGTTCACGGTCCTCCAGCGACTTGGCCAGCACCACGAACTGGGCAAAGCTCGCCGCCGGCAGTTGCTGGTCCAGCGGCAGGTAGAAACGCGGTGAACCGGTGCCGATATAGGCGACATAGTTGGCGATACCGTCCTGTTGCTTGAGCAAGGCCTCCAACTGCTTGACCCGCTCGGCGGTGTTGTTCAGCGAAGCGCCTTCGGTCAGCTTCAGATCGACCATCAGTTCCGGCCGCCCGGAAGCGGGGAAGAACTGCTGCGGCACGAAGCGGAACAGCAGGATGCTGCCGACGAACGCGGCGATGGTCAGCACGATCACCGTCTTGCGCCGCCGCACGCACCACTCCACTACGCGTCGGACACGCTGGTAGAACGGTGTCGCATAGGGATCGGGGGCGTGCCCGTCGGCGCCGTGGCGGGCGGCATGGAGCTTGGCCAGGTCCGGCAGCAGGCGCTCGCCCAGGTAGGGCACGAACACCACCGCCGCCACCCAGGACGTGAGCAAGGCAATGGTCACCACCTGGAAGATCGAACGGGTGTATTCCCCAGTACTCGAAGCCGCCGTGGCGATCGGCAGGAAGCCCGCCGCGGTGATCAGGGTGCCGGTGAGCATCGGGAACGCAGTGCTGGTCCAGGCGTAGCTCGCGGCCTTGAGCCGGTCGTAGCCCTGTTCCATCTTGATCGCCATCATCTCCACCGCGATGATCGCATCGTCGACCAGCAGGCCCAGGGCCAGCACCAGCGCCCCCAGCGAGATCTTGTGCAGGCCGATGCCGAAGTAGTGCATGGCGGCAAAGGTCATGGCCAGCACCAGCGGGATCGCCAGCGCCACTACCAGGCCGGTGCGCAGGCCCAGCGAGAAGAAGCTCACCAGCAGGACGATGGCCAGGGCCTCGACCAGCACCTGGACGAACTCACCGACCCCGGCCTTCACCGCCGCCGGCTGGTCGGACACCTTGCGCAGCTCCATGCCCGCCGGCAGGCTCTGCGCGAGGCGGGCGAACTCGCCCTCCAGGGCCTTGCCGAGCACCAGGATGTCGCCGCCGTCCTTCATCGACACCGCCAGCCCGATGGCGTCCTCGCCCATGAAGCGCATGCGCGGCGCTGGCGGGTCATTGAAGCCGCGCTGCACCTCGGCGACGTCACCGATACGGAAGGTGCGGTCACCGATGCGGATAGGGAACTGGCGAATCTGCTCGACGCTGTCGAAGCGCCCGCTGACCCGCAGTTGCAGGCGCTCGCTGGGGGTTTCGAAGAAGCCCGCGGTACTCACCGCGTTCTGCTCGCGCAGCGCCTGCTGCACGGCGGCGAGCGGCACCCCGAGGGTGGCCAGCTTGACGTTGGACAGTTCGATCCAGATCTTCTCGTCCTGCAGGCCGATGAGCTCCACCTTGCCCACGTCCTTGACCCGCTGCAGCTGGATCTGGATACGGTCGGCGTAGTCCTTGAGCACCGCATAGTCGAAGCCGGCACCGGTCAGGGCGTAGATGTTGCCGAAGGTGGTGCCGAACTCGTCGTTGAAGAATGGCCCCTGCGCCTCGGGGGGCAGGGTGTGCTTGATGTCCGCGACCTTCTTGCGGATCTGGTACCACAGCTCGGGGATATCCTTGGAGTGCATCGCGTCACGGGCCATGAACGTGACCTGGGACTCACCGGGCCGGGAGAACGAGACGATCTTCTCGTACTCGCCGGTCTCCATCAGTTTCTTCTCGATACGCTCGGTGACCTGGCGCGACACCTCCTCGGCAGTCGCGCCCGGCCACAGGGTACGGATGACCATGGCCTTGAAGGTGAAGGGCGGATCCTCGCTCTGCCCCAGCTTGGTGTAGGACATGGCACCAATTGCTGCCAACAGGATCATCAGGAACAACACGATCTGGCGATTGCGCAGCGCCCAGGCGGAAAGGTTGAAACCCATCGGGACTTACTCCTTGGCCGCCAGGTTCACTTCACGGTTGCTGCGGTCCACAGGCCGCACCTGTTGCCCCTCGCGCAGCACATGACCGCCTGCTGCCACCACCCAATCACTGGCTTGCAGGCCTTCGAGCACCGGCACGCTGTCCGCGCCATAGGCACCCAGACGCACAGCGGCGCGCTCCAGGCGGTTGTCCTTGCCAACCCGCCAGACATAGGCCTGCCCCGCTTCGGCGGTCACCGCCGACAGTGGCACCGCCAGCGGCGAGCGTTCGGCATGGTCGATGAACACCCGCGCGCTCTGGCCCAGCTCGGCCGGGGTGGCGTTGGAGGTAAAGGCGATGCGCGCGGCGAAGGTGCGCGAACGCGGGTCCGCCGCCGGGGAAAGCTCGCGGATCCGCCCTTCGAAACGCTGGTTCGGGTGCGACCACAGCTCGACGCTGACCGTCTGCCCGACGGCGAAGCGGGCGAACTGCTGCTCCGGCAGGCCGATGGCTACTTCGCGCTCACCATCGGCGGCCAGCGTGAACACGGTCTGCCCTGCCGCCACCACCTGGCCCACCTCGACCTGGCGCTTGGCGATCACGCCGGCCTGGGGGGCGCGCAACACGGCGTACTCGGCCTGGTTGCCCGCCACCTCGTACTCGGCCTTGGCCTGCTTCAGGCGGGCCATGCCGGCGCGGTAGAGGTTCTCGGCATTGTCGAACTGGGAATGGCTGACCATCTGCCGATCCAGCAGTTTCTGGTAGCGGTCGCGCTCGGCACGTACCAACGCCAGGTTGGCCTCGGCCGCCGCCAGCTGGGCGCGATTGGCCTCCAGTTGCAGGCGTACGTCCTGCGGGTCGAGTTCAGCCAGCGGCTGCTCGGCCTTGACCCGCTGCCCCTCCTCCACCAGGCGTTTGCTGACCTTGCCACCGATACGGAACGCCAGTTCAGGCTCGAAACGCGCCCGCACCTCGCCCGGGTAGCTGTCGGCCGATACCCCGGCCGGCTGGGGTTGGACCACCAGTGCCGGACGCGGCGCGGCGGGTGGCGCGGCCTCCTGGCCGCAGGCGGTGAGCAGCAGCACGGCAACGGCCGGCAGGGCGAGGGACAACGCACGACGCAACATGATGAATGACCTTTGGCAGAGGGCGCATCGAATATTTATACTGGCGAGTATATTAAGTCAGCGAACCAAGTCGGGGAAGCAGGCGCTTCAGAGAAAATCGATATTTAGTGGTGCGACGTACGCTGCAGCCGACCGCCCCCGGACCCGGTAAGATGTGCCCCTTTCACAGAGAATGCGGTCCCTCATGTCCAACGACGCACCCATCGGCCCCGGCCGGCCCAAGGACCTGGCCAAGCGCGAGGCCATCCTCGAAGCCGCCAAGCGCCTGTTTCTCAGCCTTGGTTATGCCAACACCAGCATGGATGCGGTCGCTGCGGCGGCAGGTGTTTCCAAACTCACCGTCTACAGCCACTTCACCGACAAGCAGACCTTGTTCGGCGCGGCGGTCATGGCCACCTGCCAGAACCAGTTGCCTGACCTGATGTTCGAGTATCCCGAAGGCGCGGTGGTGGAAGACGTGCTGCTGAACATTGCCCGTGGTTTCCAGGCTTTGATCAGCAGCGATGAGGCCGTCAAGCTGAGCCGGCTGATCTTTGCCCTGGGCAGCCAGGATCCGGGGTTTGGCCAGTACTTCTACGCGGCGGGGCCCAAGCGGGTGATGAGCGGGATGGAGGCGTTGCTGCGTTGTGTCGATCAGCGGGGGCTGCTGCGGATCGATAACCCGTGGCAGGCGGCGGAGCATTTCTTCTGCCTGGTGAAGGGGGCGCCGGATTATCGGTTGCTGCTGGGGTGCTCGCCGGCGCTGGAGGGGGATGAGGCTGAGGCGCATGTGCGGGAGGCGGTGGGGGTTTTTATTCGGGCGTTTCGGGGGTAAGGGGTCGGGTTCGGGTTCGGGTTCGGGTTCGGGTTCGGGTTCGGGTTCGGGTTCGGGTTCGGGTTCGGGTTCGGGTTCGGGGCGATTGTTTTGGTTTTTTTGAGCGCATTCGTAGAAGATGTCGACATTTAGTCACCCTTTCGCCTTTACGGCGACCTACTTTTGTCTTGACAAAAGTAGGCAAAACCGTTCGGCTCCGTTCATACGGCCCCTACGCTTCGCTCCGGGGTTCCCTCGCTCCGTTCTTGCTCCCGTGGGTACCGCGCTGTACGCCCCATCCTGGGGCGCAGCGCTCGACGGCCATCCATGGCCGTCGCCCCACTACGCAAGAACTCCGCTCGGCCTCCTGAAGTCGCAATTTGTGGCGCCTGAACTATCGCGCACTTAGAAGCAAGATCAAGAGCAGATCAAGAGCAGATATGTTGTTTCTGTTAGTGGCTGTTATGTTGTTCTTCATTACGCTATCGCGGGGCAAGCCCGCTCCCACGCTGAATCACATAGTTAAACTATGTGAGAGCGGGCTTGCCCCGCGATGTTGATCTAGAGTTCCCACGATGGCAACTAGCGACTAGCTGCGTTAGTGCAGGCGCCGCCCGTAACTTCGCGACTTCAGGAGGCCGAACGCAGGTCTTGCGGAGGGAGGTGACGGGCATGGATGCCCGTCAAGCGCTGCGCCCCAGGATGGGGCGTTCAGCGCGGTCCTCCCGGGAGCAAGGCCGGAGTGAGGGAACCCGGAGCGAAGCGGAGGGCCGGATGAATGGAGCGCAACGGCTTTGCTTACTTTGGCCAAGACCAAAGTAAGCCGCCGTAAGGGCGGAAAGGTGACTATGCGTCGCCATCGCAAATGAATGCGCATACAACTTCAAAACAACCAAAACCCCAAAACCCCAAAACCCCAACAAAAGATCACCGCGCCTCCATGTGCGCAATCATCAACTGCACACTCTCATTCCCCCGAAACTCATTCACATCCAACTTGTAAGCCAACTCCACCCACCGCACTGTAGGATTCGGCCAGACCTCCCGGTCAACCCCAAAGGCAATCCCATCCAACCGCACCGCCCCACACTCGCTCTTGAGCACCACTTTCAGATGCCGCTCCCCGACGACCCGCTGCTCGACCAGCTGGAACACCCCGTGGAACAACGGCTCGGGAAAGTGCTGCCCCCAGGGCCCGGCATTGCGCAATGCCCGCGCCAAATCCAGGTGAAACTCCTCGACCGCCAACGTGCCATCCGACAACAACCGCCCAGTCAGGTCTTCCTCACGCAACTGGCGCCGCACCTCGTCGTCGAACGCCTCGGCAAACGCTGGGAAATTCTCGGCCGGCAAGGACAACCCTGCCGCCATAGCATGCCCACCGAACTTGCTGATCAAGCTCGGATGCCGCGCCGCAACGGCGTCCAGCGCATCACGGATATGGAACCCCGGCACCGAACGCGCCGAGCCCTTCAGCACCCCTTCGCCCGCATCGGCAAAGGCGATGGTCGGGCGGTGGTAACGCTCTTTCAAGCGCGAAGCGAGGATGCCGATCACCCCCTGGTGCCAGTCGGCGTCGAACAGGCACAAGCCATAAGGCATGGACTCGACCGGCAGATCCTTGAGCTGGGCCAAAGCCTCGCGCTGCATGCCCTGCTCGATGGACTTGCGATCCTGGTTCAGGCCATCCAGTTGCTGGGCCATGTCCTGCGCAAGCGCCGCGTCTTCGCACAACAGGCATTCGATGCCCAGGCTCATGTCGTCCAGGCGCCCGGCAGCATTGAGCCGCGGGCCAAGGATGAAGCCAAGGTCAGTGGAAGTGATGCGCTTGTGGTCGCGCCGCGCCACTTCGAGGATGGCCTTGAGCCCCGGGCGGGCGCGACCGGCGCGGATACGCTCCAGGCCCTGATGCACCAGGATGCGGTTGTTGGCATCCAGCGGCACCACGTCGGCGACGCTGCCCAGCGCCACCAGGTCAAGCAACTCGCCGATGTTCGGCTGCGGCTGCGTTTCGTAGCGCCCCAGACTGCGCAACCGCGCACGCAGGGCCATCAGCACGTAGAAGATCACGCCGACACCGGCCAGTGACTTGCTGGGGAATGCGCAACCGGGCTGGTTGGGATTGACGATGGCGTCGGCGGCCGGCAATTGCTCGCCCGGCAGGTGGTGGTCGGTGACCAGCACCTTGAGCCCGGCGGCCTTGGCCGCGGCCACGCCATCGACGCTGGAGATACCGTTGTCCACGGTGATCAGCAATTGCGGCTGGCGCTCGAGCGCGACCGCGACGATCTCCGGGGTCAGGCCGTAGCCATACTCGAAGCGGTTGGGCACCAGGTAATCGACATGGGCCGCGCCCAGCAAACGCAAGCCCAGCACGCCGACCGTGCTGGCGGTGGCGCCGTCGGCATCGAAATCACCGACGATGAGAATGCGCTGGCGCTGATCGAGCGCCTCGACCAGCAGCTCCACCGCCGCGTCGATACCCTTGAGTTGCTGGTAAGGCAGCAGGCGCGCCAGGCTCTTGTCCAGCTCGGCCTCGGACGCTACGCCACGGGCGGCGTACAAGCGGGTCAGCAAGGGTGGCAGGTTGCCCAGCAAAGGCAGGGGCGACGGCAGGGGACGTGGTTCGATACGCATGGGGTCTTCGCAATTCCGCTTTGTTTCAGGTCAGCCGCGCTCGCCAAGCAGCCATTGCAACTGCACTTCGTGCTGGCCACGGTCGTCGGTGACGAACACCGTGCCTTCGCTGATCATCACGTCCCACTTGATGGTACGCGGCATATCGGTGGCGAGGGTTTCCAGCACTTCTTGCGGCACGGCGGCAATGCTCAGGTTCTTCAGGCCCTTGACCGCGCCGAGCACCTTGGTCTCCCACACGCGCAGGCTGCCGTAGGCCAGCAGGCTGGTGCGCTCGGTACGCCGCGAGCACCAGGTCAGGCGGTCGGCGTCGGGCTGGCCGACTTCGATCCAGTGCAGGATGCGATCGTCCAGGCTTTTTTCCCACAGGGCCGCCTCATCGACGTCCGACAGGCCACGGCCGAAGGACAGCTGCTCGTTGTACCAGAGGGCATAGCCCAGCAGGCGCACGGCCATGCGTTCTTCGGTTTCCGAGGGGTGGCGGGCGATGGTCTGGCGGACGTTCTCGTACACGCCGCGGTCGAGGTCGGTCAGATTCAGTTCGAACTTGTAGGTGGTGGACGGCTGGGCCATGGGCAATAGGCTTCTTGCGGGGGGAAAGGCGCACAGTCTAACTGATCCCAGGCGCCAGCGCCGGTTCAGACAATGCCGATATACCTGCCGCCGCCGAGCTGTGATACAACCTGCGTCACGCCCAGACGCCACGGATGCCCCATGACAACGCCCAGCAAACCCCTCGCCGGCCTGAAAGTCATCGAGCTCGGCACTCTGATCGCCGGCCCGTTCGCCTCGCGGATCTGCGCCGAGTTCGGTGCCGAGGTGATCAAGGTCGAGTCGCCCGATGGCGGTGATCCGCTGCGTAAATGGCGCAAGCTGTACGAGGGCACCTCGCTGTGGTGGTTCGTCCAGGCGCGCAACAAGCAATCACTGACCCTCAACCTCAAGCATCCTGAAGGCCGCGAAGTGCTCAAGCGCCTGCTGGCCGAGGCCGACATCCTGATCGAGAACTTCCGCCCCGGCGTGCTGGAGAAGCTCGGCTTGGGCTGGGATGTGCTGCACGCCCTCAACCCGCGCCTGGTCATGGTGCGCCTGTCGGGCTTCGGCCAGACCGGCCCGATGAAGGACCAGCCGGGCTTCGGCGCGGTTGGCGAATCCATGGGCGGGTTGCGCTACATCACCGGCTTCGAGGATCGCCCACCAGTGCGCACGGGGATTTCAATCGGCGACTCCATTGCCGCCCTGTGGGGCGTGATCGGCGCGCTGATGGCCCTGCGTCATCGCGAAGTCAACGGGGGCGACGGCCAAGTGGTGGACGTGGCGCTGTACGAAGCGATCTTCGCCATGATGGAAAGCATGGTGCCGGAATTCGATGTGTTCGGTTTCATCCGCGAGCGCACCGGCAACATCATGCCGGGTATCACCCCCTCCTGCATCCACACCACCGCCGATGGCCGACACGTGCAGATCGGCGCCAATGGCGATGCGATCTTCAAGCGCTTCATGCAGGCCATCGGCCGTGACGACCTGGCCAACGATGCCGCCCTGGCGACCAATGATGGCCGCGATGCCCGCCGCGACGAGCTGTACGGCGTCATCGATCGCTGGGCCAACGGCCTGCCGCTGGACAAGGTGATGCAGGTGCTCAATGACGCCGAAGTGCCAGCCAGCCGGATCTACTCCGCCGAGGACATGCTGGGCGACCCGCAGTTCCTCGCCCGCGAGATGTTCCTCCAGGCCCGCCTGCCGGATGGCAAGCCGTTCAAGATGCCGGGCATCGTACCCAAGCTGTCCGATACCCCCGGCTCCGCCGAATGGGTCGGCCCGGCCCTGGGCGAGCACACGGCCCCGCTACTGGCCAGCCTGGGCTACGACGAAGCCGCCATTGCCCGCCTGCGCGCGGCCGGTACGGTCTGATCCGCGGCCCATGCGCATCCGCCACCTGCCCCTGCTGTTCTGCCTGCTGCTGACCGCGCTCGTGGCACAATCGGCCGAGGCCCGGGAACGCCTGCTGTGGCTGGTCCGCGACCTGCCACCGTTCACCATCTTCGAAGGGCCGGCCAAAGGCCAGGGCGTGATCGACCAACTGTTGCCCATGCTGATCGCGCAGATGCCCGAGTACGACCACCAGATCGTCCGGGTCAATCGCGCCCGAGGCATCCAGATGCTCCAGGAGCCCAGTTTCACCTGCGACCCGACCCTGCTCTGGACCCCCGAACGCGCCCGGTACGTGCATTTCTCCCAGCCATCGCTGGGCGTCCTGAGCAGTGGCCTGGTGGTGCGCACGCGCGACCAGGCGCTGCTGGAGCCTTTTCTGGATGGGCAACAGGTTGATCTTCAGCGGCTGCTGGCCCAGACCCGGCTCAAGCTGGGCATCGTCGCCGAGCGCAGCTACAGCGTGCAGGTCGATGATGTGCTGAAGCAGCTGCCAGACAGCGCCTTCAGCCGCCACTACGGCAACGATGCCACCGCCAGTCTGCTGCAGATGCAGCAGCTGGGGCGCCTGCAGCTGGTGCTGGGCTACTGGCCAGAAGTGCGCTACCTGATCCAGCAGCAGAATGGCTCGCTGGATGATTACCGCTTCTATCCCATCCGTGGCGTCGACCGCTATCAGTTCCTGCATGTGGGCTGCTCGGACACCGCCTTGGGACGCGAAGCGATCGCTCATATCGACCAACTGCTGCCCATGCTGCGCCGCGACACCTTGCCAGGCCTGTATGCCCGCTGGCTGGATACGGAGCTGCAGGAGGACTACCTGGGCCAGGCCCGGCATTTCTTCGAGCAGGGCGAAGCGCCGGGGCGCTGAGCTGACGCGTGAAGACCAGCAAGGGTGCCGGTGACTTCAAGGCAAAAAGAAACCCCGGCCGCTGGGGAGGACGACCGGGGTCAAGCGAAAGCCCTTGGGACTTCCAGTGACAGCCTGGAGGGTACCGGAGCAAAGCACCATCAGGCTGCCCTTGCTGAGTCTGACGGGCCGGTCAGGCAAAGGTTCCGTGCATTTGCCTCTGATGCTGCGAGGCGGCGATCACACAGGGTTGCAGGCGGCCTTCGGCAATTTGCAGGTCACGGTGCAGACCATCGACCAGATCGACCAGCAATTGCTGCTCCACCAACTCTCGCTCACACACCGTACGCCGCAGGATCGGCAAACCGTGCTCATCGTGAACACTCAGGTGACGGCGGCCACGGTTATCGGCCGGTCCAAGTTCGGCCTGGTAAGGGGTCAGGGCATCGTTGAGCAGTCTGCAGATTCTTTCCATCCGGATCACTCGCTGGCTAGGGTAAGGAAACTGACCATCGCGGCAGACGGAAAGTTCGCCCTGCCCGCTCATCACGAGCATGCTCGGCCAACATGACAGTTTCGATGCTCCGCCCGCACCTTCCTGTCGAGGAGCGAACTACAGGCGCCCCAGTGCCTGCTCCAGGCCCACCATGGACATCGGCCAGGGCAGCTCGGCCAGGACATTCAAGCCCTGCTCGCGGGCCTCGAGCGCGAGGTCGATACCCCCAGCGTCGCCATAGCCGACAAACAGCAGCCCACCCGCGCAGGAGGCCTGCACCAGGTACTTGAACAGGCGCCGGGCATGACGCCTTGGCATTCCCTGATCAAGCACCAGCACATCAACGGGCTGCCGCCCCTGGGCCATGTGGGCCGTGGCTGCAGGCACGTCATCGGTGAGCCGGACGTTGTACACACCCTGGGCATTGAAGGCCTGATGCAACAGCATCTGATAGTAGGGCCGAGCCTGATGGATAAGAACATTGAGCTGATGCATGAGCCTCCCCCTGGAGCCGCGTGTACTGTTGGTCAGGACGCCACTCTAGTAGGGGTATCCATCGAACTACATGGGAAATATCTGAAAGCCGTTGCCGTGTGTCTTGCGCCCACAAAAAAGCCCGTGCAAGACGGGCTTTCCTGTGAGTGGTGCCGATTACAGCGGTTTGCCGCGATTGCCATGCTGGCTGACGAAGGCCTGCACGGCCTTCAGGTCGTTGGCCAACACCGTGCAGCGCTCCTCGCGACTGAACAGATCGCCCAGGTGCTCCGGCAGCTCCAGGGCCTTGGCGACACCGGCCTTCTCCACCGCCTCAGGGAACTTGACCGGATGCGCGGTGCCCAGCACCACCATCGGGGTGTCCAGGCTACGACGGCACTCGCGGGCAGCCTTGACGCCGATCGCGGTGTGCGGGTCGAGGACTTCACCGGTGGCCTTGAACACCTCGGCGATGGTCTCGCAGGTCTGCTCGTCGGTCACCGCCAGCGAATCAAACAGCTTGCGCGCCTCGGTCCAGCGATCCTGCTCGACGCTGAAGCCACCGCCTTGCTTGAAGGTGTCCATCAGCTGGGCAACCGCGGCACCATTGCGACCGTGCAAGTCGAACAGCAGGCGCTCGAAGTTGGACGAGACCATGATGTCCATCGATGGCGACAGGGTCGGGTGCAGGGCGTCCTTGACGTACTGGTTGCCGCTCATGAAGCGGTGCAGGATGTCGTTGCGGTTGGTCGCCACCACCAGCTGGCTGATCGGCAGGCCCATGTTGCGCGCCAGGTAGCCGGCAAAGATATCGCCGAAGTTGCCGGTCGGCACCGAGAACGCCACCGAGCGCGCCGGGCCGCCGAGCTGCAGCGCGGCATGGAAGTAGTAGACGATCTGGGCCATGATCCGCGCCCAGTTGATCGAGTTGACCGCCACCAGGCGAGTGCCCTTGAGGAAGGATTGGTCGGCGAAGCTGGCCTTGACCATCTCCTGGCAGTCGTCGAAGTTGCCTTCGATGGCGATGTTGTGGATGTTGTCGCCGAGGATGGTGGTCATCTGCCGGCGCTGCACTTCCGACACGCGCTGGTGCGGGTGCAGGATGAAGATGTCGACGTTGTCGCAACGGCGGCAGCCTTCGATGGCGGCCGAGCCGGTGTCACCACTGGTGGCCCCGACGATCACCACGCGCTCGCCGCGCTTGACCAGCACGTGGTCGAGCAGACGGCCGAGCAACTGCAGGGCGAAGTCCTTGAAGGCCAGGGTCGGGCCGTGGAACAGCTCCATCACCCACTCGTTGCCATTGAGCTGGCGCAGCGGCGCGACTGCGGCGTGGGCGAAGTTGCCGTAGGTCTCTTCGAGGATTTTCTTGAAGTCGGCGTCGGCGATGCTGCCTTCGACGAACGGGCGCATCACCCGGAAGGCCAGCTCGTGGTAAGGCAGGTCAGCCCAGGAGGCGATCTCTTCCTGGGTAAAGCGTGGCAGGTTCTCGGGAACGTACAGGCCGCCGTCGCTGGCCAGGCCAGCCAGCAGGACGTCTTCGAAGTTCAGGGCCGGAGCCTGGCCGCGGGTACTGATATAGCGCATGGGTGCAAACCTTCGATGCTGGGCGCGGGCCGCCGTCGCGGCCCGCCGCCGGAATTAATTGAGCTGTTCGACGCGGATGCGCACGACCTTGCCGACCACGTCCTGGAGCGCTTCCAGGGCGACGATGGCGTCGTCGATGCGCTGCTCGACCACACGGTGAGTCAGCAGGATCATCGGCACCAGGCCATCCTGTTCCTCGGCTTCCTTCTGCATGATCGACTCGATGTTGATGCCACGCTCCGAGAGAATGCTGGCGACCTGGGCCAGCACGCCCGGGTGGTCCTTGGCCTGGATACGCAGGTAGTAGGCGCTTTCGCAGGCTTCGATCGGCAGGATCGGGTGCGCCGACAGCGCATCTGGCTGGAAGGCCAGGTGCGGTACACGGTTCTCCGGGTCGGAGGTCATGGCGCGAACCACATCGACCAGGTCGGCGACCACCGACGAGGCGGTCGGCTCCATGCCGGCACCGGCGCCGTAGTACAAGGTGGAACCGGCGGCGTCGCCATTGACCATCACCGCATTCATCACGCCATTGACGTTGGCGATCAGGCGATCGTTGGGGATCAGCGTCGGGTGTACACGCAGCTCGATGCCGTCGGCGGTGCGACGGGCCACGCCCAGGTGCTTGATGCGGTAGCCCAGGGCCTCGGCATAGTTCACGTCAGCAGTGGTCAGCTGGGTGATGCCCTCGGTGTAGGCCTTGTCGAACTGCAGCGGGATACCGAAGGCGATGGACGCCAGGATGGTCAGCTTGTGCGCGGCGTCGATGCCTTCGACGTCGAAGGTCGGGTCGGCCTCGGCGTAGCCCAGCGCCTGGGCTTCGGCCAGCACATCGGGGAAGGCACGGCCCTTGTCGCGCATTTCGGTGAGGATGAAGTTGCCGGTGCCGTTGATGATCCCGGCCAGCCAGTTGATGCGGTTGGCCGACAGGCCCTCGCGGATCGCCTTGATCACCGGGATGCCACCGGCCACGGCAGCTTCGAAGGCGACGATGACGCCCTTCTCGCGGGCCTTGGCGAAGATCTCGTTGCCGTGCACGGCGATCAGCGCCTTGTTGGCGGTGACCACGTGCTTGCCGTTTTCAATGGCCTTGAGCACCAGGTCGCGGGCGATGGTGTAGCCGCCGATCAGCTCGATGACGATATCGATCTCGGGGTTGCTCGCGACTTCGAACACATCAGCGGTAATGGGGGTACCGGTAATCTGGCAGTTCGGGTTCTGCGAGCGCATGGCAATCTGTGCCACTTCAATACCGCGCCCGGCACGGCGGGCGATCTCCTCGGCGTTGCGCTGAAGTACATTGAAGGTTCCGCCACCGACGGTCCCCAACCCACAGATGCCTACTTTGACCGGTTTCACTGTGAACTCCCCATAGAACGGCCGGCACCTGCGCCGACCGTGAAACATGCCGTCACCCCATGACGACGGCGTACTGAATTGGTTACTTGCTCTCGGCCAGGGCCAGTTTGGCCACTTGCGGCGCCGGCTGATAGCCCGGAATCACCTGGCCATTCTGTAGAACGATCGCCGGCGTGCCATTTACACCAATCGACTGGCCCAGCTGGAACTGCTTGCTGACCGGGTTGGCGCACTTGGCAGCCTTGATTTCCTTGCCGTCGACCATCTTGTCCAGCGCCGCGCGGCGATCGCTGGAGCACCATACCGCCTGCAGCTGCTCGTCACCCGGCGAACCCAGGCCCTGGCGCGGGAAGGCGACGTAGCGCACTTCGATGCCACGGCGGTTGAGTTCCGGCACTTCGGCGTGCAGCTTGTGGCAATACGGGCAGGTGGTGTCGGTGAACACGGTGATGTGCGACTTGGTTTCACCCTTGGCCGGGTAGACCACCATCTCGCCGACCGGAATGCCGTTGATCAGCTTGGCAATGCCCTGGCGCTCGGTCTTCTCGGTGAGGTTGACCGGCTTGCCGTCCTGGATCTGGAACAGGTAGCCCTGCATGACGAACTGGCCGTCGGCGCTGGCGTACAGCACGCGACCGCCCTGCAGCTTGACTTCGTACAGGCCATTGAGCGGGCTGCTGCTGACGCTCTCGACCGGCACTTCCAGCTCGAGATTCTGCAAGGACTTGCGGATCGCCTGCTCGGCACCGGCATTGGCATCGGTGGCCGCGGCGACGGCAAAGGTACTGGCCAACGCCAGGGCGGCGGCGGCGAAAATCTGGGTCACGCGCATGGGGTACTCCTGAAGGCGGACGGGGCCGGATGCAGCACGCCCGTACTGAAAACGGGGTGTCATTGCGGCCCTCGGTGCAAACCGTCCAAGCCTACCACAGAAGCGGCGGCGGTCGAGGCGTGCTCGATCGGGAGCGCAAGGCTGCGGGCGCCAGGGGGTGGCGGTTACCTCGGCTATCAATCACCGTCTACCAGCAAGACCTTGTTTTTCGACCTCGCGCACTTCATTCAGAGTATTGCCCCAGACCTGATGTTACCGACGAATTTTGTTCAGGTTTCCCAGTACGCAGTCGCAATTACCTTTGGCGCCAGGCTCTATCGCCTGCAACCGGGTGAAAAATTTGCGGGTGTGCTCGCTCATGACCCTGACAAATTCATCTTTATCGACTGCAACAGAAACCTCACTATGGCAGGTGACGCTCACCTGCAAACGACCGTTGCTGGGGGTCAGATTGACTTCGATGGGCTGGTCAGGAAAATAACATCTAAACGATTTGCCTTCACTGATGTGTAGCAACCCTTCTGACAAATAGCTCCACAGGTCGTCGACGTAATCAAACATGCTTTTGTCAATAAGCGGTGTGCCATCAATGGTAAGCACCAGTGCCCCTTCGATAGACGCCTGACCATTGAATCCTCCTTGATATTCGAAGAAGTCGGAAAACCGTTCACCGGTCTTTACATAGGTTTCAATAATAATTCTGCTCTTCATTTTGGATATAATTATCCTACTCTGCCGCTATTAAGCCCAACCACATAGTCTACGCCCCCGGAAGTACCACTGAGTTGAAACTTAGTAACAGTACCCTTACCGACCAACACATCTCTATTCTGCCTCATGACATCGCGAACAACATTCGCAACGTCTTTGATCGATAATTTCGGAGACAGGAAACTTTGACGCGTCTTGACTGAGCCACCCCAGCATTTAGGATGATGACGCTCAAGAATATGCTTCATGCCACTCTTGTCAAGCTTGAATGTATTACCGCCGAAACGGAAACGCCTACCGCTGAAGGCCTTAAGATCATTAATTACTTTTGCCGGATTCGCGGACTTCCTTGGTGTGCCGCAACTGGTCAGACCGAGCGGGTCAAGCCAGGTAAAAGGACTAAGCGCGTAATAGTATAGATTCAGCCCGCCCTCAAGCCCTACTGGATCCGGGGTCGTAAAGCGGCCGACCTGCGGATCGTAATAGCGGAACAGGTTGTAGTGTAGTCCGGTATCTCTGTCTTCGTACTGTCCGGCGCAGCGGGATATTCACTGATTTTTCAGCATTGGCATGCTGTTGATAACCCGGTTGGTCACCTCGCCGAACGGAGCGTAGTCGCCGGACCAGCGGGGCGCTGTTCAGGTCGCAGTGCAGCTACAGGAATCCCGCTCACCATAGGCCGTGCTTAATTGAACGGAGATTAAATAATAAACCTGGAGAACCAGAATCTCTTTCCCGGCTTATTAAAAACTCATCTAAGAATATTTAATATCATATTTTCCAACCACATCGAAAACATGATCATAAGTGCTAATAACCACATGCTGGAGTCCATCTCCATCTATATTATCTATCAAATCAAAGCTCGACAGAGAGTGTTTTTCATATGGGTAGTCATCCATTTTATACACAGACATACTTTTAATATCACTAAACAAAAATTCAACATTAACATCAGGTGCACCTGCAATCATTGGCTTGCAGGAACTCAAAGATAACGATGCCTTAATGACAAATCTAAAAGGATAGAGTGTTAATTCAGTCCCTGAAAGAACCAAAGCATCTCGCCCATAAATCAGACCATATTTTGTTTCTATTGCCTTAACATTCATATTAGCCACAACCTCTTGTCCTTATCGATTTACCACCATCACCAGTTGAAAACCTTCGATCAAGATTTATTTTAGACAATTCCTCTGGAGTTGCCCATCTGGATGGAATTTTGGATACACCAGCTTCTTTAGCTGCGTACAGTCTTCTATTATCCAAGCTAAACACTGAATCTTTATGTGCTCCTTGAGACAATAAGCGCTCTTGAACATTGGCAGGTAAATCCCGCATCCTGACTTTTCTGATTGGCTCAACTTCATTTATATACGAGGGATCATTTATAAGTCTATGCGTTAATCCATTAACATTCCTTCCATCCTCAAACACACCATTAATACTGTCTTGTGAGAATAAAATCGTTTTAGGACTAACAGGAGATAATCCAAGCGGATCAACCCACCCGTTCGGATTCGGCGCATACTGATAAAGATTCGTGCCACCCAGCAACCCTATCGGATCCGGCTGCGTGAACCGCCCGACATCCGGATCATAAAACCGAAACGTGTTGTAGTGCAGACCCGTCTCACGGTCCAGGTACTGGCCCTGAAACCTGAGGTTCTGCTCTTCGATGAAATGCGCCTCACGCACCTCCTGCAGGGTATTGCCCCAGACCTGATAGCGCGCCTGCCAGACCGCCTCGCCACTGTCATCCGTCAACTGTTCGGGCAGGCCATTGAGATCGTTATGGTAGTAGCGCACCTGCTGGTGCTGCCCCGCACCGTCAACCCGCGCCAAGGGTTCGTGGCTGTCTTCGACATACAGGTAAAGGGTGGTCTGGCTGTAGCGATGCTCCTGCAACAAGCGCAGGCCATTCCAGGCGAAGCGGGTCTGGTCGAGCAGATTGCCCTGATCGTCATATTCGCTTTTCTCGACACGCCGCCCGAGCGGGTCGTAGCGCATGTTCAGTATCCGTTCGCGCCCACCGTGCTGGCTGCGCACCTGGATCAGGCGGTGCTCGGCGTCGTAGCTGAAGTGCTGGATGCCACGTCGGCTGCTGCGTTTCTCGATCAGGCGGCCGAAGCCGTCGTAGCGGTAGCGTTTGTCCTGGTAGGTGAGCAAGCGGTTATGGCGCACCAGGCCGATGCCGGCTTGCGGCCCATCGAGCAGGTTGGCGGCGGCGTCGTAGGCGAAAGTTTCGCTCTGGCCCTGGCCAGCGTCCTGGCTGGCCATGATCCGGCCGCTGGCATCGTAGTGCAGCAATTGCTGGTGCTGGCTGCCGGGCTGCTGGTTGAAACGGCCGATCAGGTTGTCTGCCGAGTCGAAATCGAAGCGTTGCTGTACCGTAGCCGGCAGTTGCGGCGGCTGGTGGCTGGGGCGGCGCAGGCGTGAGCGCAAACGACCGCTGCGGTCGTACTCGCTGCGGGTGCTGACCCGGCCCTGGGTGCGCAGCACTTCACGATGCAGGCGGTCGCGTTCGAAATCGCTGATCACCTTGCCGTCGAGGTTGAGCTGGTGCAGATGGCCGCTGCCGTAGTACAGGCGGTTGAGCCAGCGGCCGTCGGGCAACTGGGTCTGGATCAGGTTGCCGAGTTCGTCGTAGTGATGCTGCAGCACTCCGTTGGCGCTGTGCTCTTCCAGCAATTGGCCAAGGGCATCGTAAGCGAAGGCCAGTTGCTCGCTGTTGCCTGCCTTGTCGGTGAAGCTGATTGCCGTCAGTTGATCAAGGGGATCGTAGCTGTACAGGGTTTCGCCATCGTCGGTGTGCTTTTTGATCAAGCGCCCGACGGCATCCCGGTGCAATTGATGGATGATCGCTTCAGCATCGCCTTGGGGGGCGGGGAGGTACTCAACGCAACTGAGGTTATCCAGCCGGTCGTAGTGATAGCGGCTGGCGCTGCCGTCCAGATCCTGCTGTTCAGTCAGGCGGTCAGCCAGGTCCCAGCTGAACCTGTAGCTTTCGTTATTTTCATTGGTCAGCGCCAGTAGCCGCCCATAGGCGTCGTAACTGAACTGCACCCGCCGACCATGCGGATCGATACGCTGCTGCACCTGGCCACGCCGGTTATAGCGGTATTGGGTGGAGTGCCCGGCGGGGTCGGTATAGCTGTTGAGCTGGCCGTTGCGATCAAGCTGATAGTGCTCACTGCGCCCATCGGGCAATTGCGAGCCGAGCAATCGGCCCTGGGCATCGTACTGGTACTCGGTACGTTCGCCGAGAGCATCGGTGACCGCCTGCAGATGCCCGCGCCGGTCATAGCTGAAGCGGGTCGGATACCCCGAACAATCGACCTGTTCAATCAGCAGGCCCAATTCGTTCCAGCGCAGGTGCTTGTGCTTGCCCGCCGCATCGATGATCTCCACCACCTGGCCGCGTTCGTCATGGCGGTAGCGGGTGGTGCGGCCCAGCGGGTCGGTTTCGCTGCTGCAATTGCCGCGCTGGTCGTAGCGATAGCGCCAGCGCTTGCCGGCCTTGTCGGTCTGTACTCGGGGCAGCGACCAGTGTTCCAGCCACTGGGTCGCCTCACTGCGACCCAGTGGGTCGATGCTTTCGCAGAGGTTGCCGGACTCATCGTACAGGTACTGCCATTGCCCGCCCTGCGGGTCGGTGGCGGCCAGCAACTGGCGTTCGTCGTTCCACTCGAAACGCCAGGTGTGGCCGAGGGCGTCGGTGTACTGGGTGATCTGGTACTGCGGGTTCCAGTAGCGTGTGCTGACCCGCTGCAAACCGTCGGTGACCCGGGTGATTCCGGCTTCGATGTCGTAGTCGAAACGGTACTCGTCACCGTCGTCGGTCCAGTGCCGGGCCACGCGCCAGTCGTCTGCAGCACGAGTCCATTCATAGAAGCAGCGCAGGCCGCTGGGCAGTTGGTGCTCGACCATGCGCCGGCCCTGGTCATAGGCGAAGTGCCTTTGCACCTGGCCGCTGGCGTCGCGGACTTCGGCCAAGTCACCGTTGCTGTCATAGGCATAGCTGACCAGCAGCTCGTTCGACTCGTCGCTGTACCATCGTTCGATATGGCTGACCCGGGCTGGCCATTGGCTGCTGTAAACCAACTGCACCTGGACCACATCGAAGGTATCGCGCAGCCTGAGCAAGCGGCCGTTGCTGTCGTAGTCCAGATAGATGCGGTTGTCGTTGCGATCCCCCAGTTGCGCCAGGCGCAGGCGCTGCGGATTGTTCGGGGTGGGCTGGAACAGGCGATAGAGACTGTCGACGCTTTCGATCAGCAGCTCGCCATTGTGCGCGCGACGCACGCTGAGGCCTTCGCCGGCGCTGAACACGGCATCACCACGAGGGATATGGCCCATGTCGACGACCCGTGCCTGCTCGTCGGTGAACAGCAGGCGCTCGCCGCCTTCAGGATGTGCCTCGATAGCGACGAAGACTTCGTAATCGACGCTCCAGCCAGCACCGAACAGGCCGTCGCGGCGTTCATCCCGGCTGTTGTAGTAGCGCTGCCAGTCCAACGGGATCAAGCCCGGAAGGCTGAAATCAAGCTCGGCTTCGCCGCTCAACAGTTTGGCGCCAGTGGAGCTGTGGACCGGGTTGGGTGAGCCGGCGATGGCGCTGGTGATCGCGCCGGTAACCTGGCTGGTCACGGCGCTGCCGATGCCGCCAATCAGCATGCAGCCGAACTTGCTGTAGAACTTGCCGCCGCGCCCGCGCAGCATCATCAAGGCGGTAATCGCCAGGCCGATGCCCGGGGTCTTGCCGCTGCGAATCTCGCGGACCACGATCGAGTCGCCGCCGATGCGCACATTATCGGAGACCAGCCCGGCGTCGACGATCACCGCCTCGCAGGTGCTGCGATCGCCGCTGCGACAGGCCGGGTGACCGTTGATGGTGACCTTGCTCGAGCCTTCGGCCAGGTACTGCGGCGGCATCGGCGGATGCTTGCTGCAGAGGATCTTGTCGTCGTCGGCAGGCTCGGTGTTCGGCGCCGGGCTGGCGACCGTAGGCCGCCACATCTGCGAGAAAAAGCCCTTGGCCATGTCGAGAAAGCTTTCTTCCTCCTCCTCGGCCGGCGGCTGAGCCGCGTCGCTGCCGGCGGGCGCAGCGGCGGCAACGATGACGCCGGCAGCGCGTGCGGCCGGTTTACCATTGGTGTGGGTATTCTTCGAGCCGGTGAGGATATTGGCTTGCACCGAGGGCGGGAACAGGAAGTTGCCGATGCCCTCGCATAAACTGCTCAAGCCCTTGTCGGCCCCGGTCTTGCTCATGACCACGCCGACCACGATGCCCACCACCGCGCCGAGCACGAAGCAGCCGAGGCCGCCGGTGACCACGGTCAGGCCCAGCGCCGCGGTTACCGCCGCGGTGGCCAGCATGCCGATGGCGACGTTGGCGGCCACTTCCAGCACGCCGCTGACGATGTCGGCCATCATCGAGGTGTGCATCAGCGCATCGCCCTCGCGGGCGGCCCACAGGGCGTCAGACATTACTGACCGGCAACGGCATGGCTGCAGGGCAATTGAACCTGGTCATGCTTGATTTCCATATCGAGCGCTTGAGGTATCGGAATCTGCTGGATGATCGCCCGAGCGTCAACCCCGAGGGTGATGCAAAGCGTGTAGTTCCTGCAGCCTGGCCTTGGCCACATGGGTGTAGATCTGCGTGGTGGACAGGTCGCTGTGGCCCAGCAGCATCTGCACCACGCGCAGGTCGGCGCCATGGTTGAGCAGGTGCGTGGCAAAGGCGTGGCGCAGCGTGTGCGGCGACAGCGGCTTGTCGATGCCGGCCACCCGCGCGTGGTGCTTGATGCGGTGCCAGAAAGTCTGGCGGGTCATCTGCTCGCCCCGCTGGCTGGGGAATAGCACGTCGCTGGGGCGCCCGCCCAGCAGCTCGGCGCGACCATCGCGCAGGTAGCGCTCGATCCACACCACCGCCTCCTCGCCCATCGGCACCAGGCGCTCCTTGCTGCCCTTGCCCATCACCCGCAGCACGCCCTGGCGCAGGTTGACCTGGTCCAGGGTCAGGCTGACCAGCTCGGTCACCCGCAAACCGCAGGCATACAGCACTTCGAGCATGGCGCGGTCACGCTGGCCGATCGCTTCACCGCGATCCGGCGCCTGCAGCAAGGCTTCGACATCGGCCTCCGACAGCGACTTGGGCAGTGGCCGGCCCAACTGCGGCATATCCACCTGCAAGGTCGGATCGACGCCGATCAGCCGCTCGCGCAGCAGGTAACGGAAAAAGCCGCGCACCCCGGACAGGAAGCGCGCTGTGGAACGAGGCTTGTAGCCTTGGTCGAAGCGCCAGGCCAGGTGATCGAGGATCAGTTCGCGGCCGGCATCGGGCAACAGCACGTGCTTTTCCTGCAGCCAGCCGTTGAACAAGGCCAGGTCACTGCGGTAGGAAGCGCGGGTGTTGTCGGAAAGCCCCTTTTCCAGCCACAAGGCATCGAGGAACTGGTCGATCAGTGGGTGGTCCAGTGCAGGCATGAAAACTCGGTGGCAAACGACGAAATGACGCTTAGTCTTTCACAACATGGCATGCAGAGGGAGCCCGCATGAACGAACAGCAGATTCTTTTGAGCGTCGGTGGCATTGGCGCGGCCGCCCTGCTCTGCCAATGGCTGGCCTGGCGCCTGAAACTGCCGGCGATCCTGTTCCTGCTGCTGTGCGGCATCCTCGCCGGGCCGGTGCTGGGCTGGCTGCAACCGCAGGCATTGTTCGGCCCGTTGCTGATGCCACTGGTATCGCTGGCGGTGGCGCTGATCCTGTTCGAAGGCAGCCTGACCCTGCACCTGTCGCAATGGCGCGAGATCGGCAGCGTGGTGCATCGCCTGGTTACCATCGGCGCGCTGAGCACCTGGCTGGTGATCGCCCTGGCCACCCACTGGCTGCTGGGCTTCGACTGGCCCCTGGCGATCCTGTTCGGCACCTTGACCCTGGTCACCGGCCCCACGGTGATCATCCCCATGCTGCGGGTGGTGCGGCCGAAGGCGACGATCGCCAATATCCTGCGCTGGGAAGGCATCGTCATCGACCCGATCGGCGCGCTGCTGGCGGTGGTGGTCTACAGCTTCATCATCGCCAGCGCCGCCGGCGAAGGCCTGAGCCACAGCCTGGCGACCTTCGCCGGGGTGATTTTCTGCGGCAGCGCGCTCGGCGTCGCCGGAGGCTGGCTGCTCGGGCAGATCATGCGTGAGCAATGGCTGCCGGAGTATCTGCACAATCTGGCGTCGCTGGCCGCGGTGCTGGGCATCTTCATCGCCGCCAACCAGATCGTCCATGAGTCGGGCCTGTTGGCGGTCACGGTCATGGGCATGTGGCTGGCCAACATGCCCGGCGTGGATGTGCGGCAGATCCTGCACTTCAAGGAGAACCTCAGCGTGCTGCTGATCTCCGGCCTGTTCATCCTTCTGGCGGCGCGGCTCGACCTGCAGGCCCTGCTCGCCTTGGGCCCAGCGGTGCTGGCACTGCTGCTGGTGATCCAGTTGCTGGCCAGGCCGCTGAACGTGTTGCTGTCGACCCTGGGATCGCCGCTGAACTGGCGGGAACGCGCGCTGCTGGCCTGGATCGCACCGCGGGGCATCGTCGCCGCGGCGGTTTCGGCCATCTTCGCCATTCGCCTGGACCAGGCCGGGCATGAGGGCGCACTGCTACTGGTACCACTGACCTTTGCCGTGATCATCGGCACCGTGGTCCTGCAAAGCGCCACCGCACGCCCCTTGGCGCGCCTGCTGAAGGTGGCAGAACCGGCACCGAGCGGGTTTCTCCTGGTCGGCGCCAACCCGCCTGCACGTGCCATCGCCAAAGCGCTGCAACAACTGGGCTGCCGGGTGCTGCTGACCGATTCGAGCTGGGAGAACATCCGCGCCGCTCGCATGGACAACCTGCCGACCTACTTCGGCAACCCTGCGTCGCAGCATGCCGACGCTCACCTCGACCTGGTCGGGCTGGGCCATCTGCTGGGGCTGTCACCGGCAGGCGAACTCAATGCCCTGGCCTGCGCGCGCTTTCGTCATGACTTCGGCCACGCCCGGCTTTTTGTGCTGGCCAGCGGCCTGGAGAAACAGCGCAGCGACAAGCACCGGGCCAGCGAGGAGCATCGCGGGCAATTGCTCGGGTCGAGCGCAATGACCTATGGGCAGTTGGCCAAACTGCTGCATCAGGGTGCCGAGCTGTACAGCACCACGCTGACCGAGGCCTTCGGCTGGGGCGACTACCAGCAGTTGCATGGCCCACGGGCGACGCTGCTGTTCGCCCGCGACGGGCAAGGCTGGGTACATGTGACCAGCCCGGACAACCCGCTCAAGCCACAACCGGGGTGGACACTGGTGGCGCTGGTGGAGCCGGAGCTTACTGAGCAGCCAGTAGCAAATTGACCTGTAGGAGCGGCTTTAGCCGCGATGAATGCGTCGCGGTGCCTGGCACCCGCTTTGCGGGTGATCGCGGCTGAAGCCGCTCCTACAGGGACGCGTCAAACCAGCGCTTTGGCGATCAGGCCAACGGCAGCACCGGCACCGGACGCTTGTCCTCGTCGATGGCGACGAAGCTGAACACGCCATGGATCGCCCGCTCGCGCCCATCGAGGTACATGTTCTCGACGAACACATCCACCTGCACCTGCAGGCTGGTGTTGCCGACCTTGATCACCGTCCCCACCAGCTCGACGATCGAGCCTGCCGGAATCGGGTGCTTGAAATCGATGCGGTCGGTGGACACGGTCACCAACGGCAGCCGGCAGAAACGGGTGGCGGCGATGAACGACACTTCGTCCATCCACGCCAGCGCCGTGCCGCCGAACAGGGTGTTGTGGTGGTTGGTGGTGTTGGGGAACACCGCCTTGGTCACGCGGGTCACCGACAGTTCGGTGCGGCGCTGAATTTCCTGGTCTCGGGTTGTCATCTCGGAGTCACATCGCAAAGGCAAGATTCAAGACGCAAAAAAGCAGCCCGAAGGCTGCTTTTTCTCGCACGGGGCCTAGGCCACCGGACAAACTGCACTCAGGACAGTTTTTCCTTGATGCGAGCTGCTTTACCGGACAGGTCACGCAGGTAGTACAGCTTGGCTTTACGCACGTCACCACGACGTTTCACGGCCAGGCTGTCGATCTGCGGGCTGTAGGTCTGGAAGGTACGCTCTACGCCAACGCCGCTGGAGATCTTGCGCACGGTGAAGGCGCTGTTCAGACCGCGGTTACGCTTGGCGATAACGACGCCTTCGAACGCCTGCAGACGCGAGCGGTCGCCTTCCTTCACTTTGACCTGGACGACAATGGTGTCGCCTGGTGCGAAGGTCGGGATCTCTTTGCTCATCTGCTCGGCTTCGAGCTGCTGGATGATCTTGTTGGTCATGCTGTGCTCCTAAGATGGATAACGCGATCCACCATCGATACGTTTAACTATCGTCCCGCTCGCGGAGGTATTCCTCGAGCAGCTTCTTCTCTTCTCCAGAAAGCGAGCGACTTTCCAGAAGATCGGCGCGTCGTTCGAAGGTCCTACCAAGGGACTGCTTCATCCGCCATCGCCGGATATGTGCATGGTTGCCACTAAGCAACACGTCGGGTACACGCTGATCCGCATACACCTCAGGTCGGGTGTAGTGCGGGCAATCCAGCAGACCGTCGGTGAAAGAATCTTCCTCCGCCGAGTCCACATGCCCTAAAGCTCCGGGCAGCAGCCGCGTAACCGCATCGATCAGTACCATGGCCGGCAGCTCGCCACCGGAAAGCACATAGTCGCCAATCGACCACTCCTCATCGACATGAGCCTCGATAAAGCGCTCGTCGATGCCTTCATAACGGCCGGCGATCAGGATCAACGATTCCTGTTCGGCCAAGCCTTTGACCGCCTGCTGGGTCAGCTTGCGGCCTTGTGGCGAAAGGTAGATCACCTTTGCCGCAGCTCCGGTCGCCTGCCTGGCGCTAACCAGGGCGTCTTCCAGAGGCTTGATCTTCATCACCATGCCCGGACCACCGCCAAACGGCCGATCATCCACGGTGTGGTGGCGATCTGTGGTGTAGTCCCGCGGGTTCCAGCAGGTCACTTGCAGCAACCCCTGTTTCACCGCACGGCTGGTAATGCCGTACTCCGTGATGGCCGAGAACATCTCGGGGAACAACGTGATGACTTCTACGCGAAGGCTACCCATCGTCTAGAAATCCGCGTCCCATTCGACTCGCATCACACCGGCCTGCAGGTCGATTGCCAGCACGCATTGCTCCGTATAGGGCAACAGACGCTCGCGATCATCCAGGCTGCCTGTGCAAGGCTTGACCACCATTACATCGTTCGCACCGGTCTCCAACAGGTGATCGATCGTGCCGAACAGCTGTTCGTCCTGATTGATGACCTTCAGGCCTTCCAACTGGTACCAGTAGTACTCGTCGGCTGCCAGGTTGGGCAAAAGGCTCCGCGCAATGCAGATCTCGTAACCGCTCAGAAGACGGGCTTCGTCACGATCCTCGAGGCCTTTCAATTTCACGACCAGGCCCTTTTGGGAGCCACGACCGCTGACCAGCTCGACCTGCTTTACCTTGCCTTCGTGCCGAAGCGTCCAGCGCGGATAATCCAACAGGTTTTCAATCGGATCGGTAAAGGAATACACCTTCACCTCGCCGCGAACGCCGTGAACCGAAAAAATCTTGCCAACGACGATGAGGTCATCAGCCTTTTCTGGCGTCGCGTTCATACTGCTCAGGCTGCAGCCTTGGCAGCTTCCTTCAGCAGCTGAGCAACACGCTCAGACGGCTGTGCGCCCTGGCTCAGCCAGTAGGTGACGCGCTCTTGGTTGACCGACAGCTTGACTTCGGCGCCCGATGCGATCGGGTTGAAGAAGCCAACGCGCTCAACGAAACGGCCGTCACGGGCGTTACGCGAGTTGGTCACGGTCAGGTGGTAGAATGGGCGCTTTTTCGAGCCGCCACGGGCCAGACGAATGGTTACCATGTGAACATCGTTCCTATAGTCGGTGCTGCAAAACTGAATGCCCAATGGGCACACGGGTGCCCAAAAGGCCGCATATTCTCGGGGAATACACGGACATTTGCAAATGCCTTTTTCGGCGAGCGCTTGACCCACCGTTCAGATCTGCCGGTTAAGCCGCCATTTGGCGGCACTGTACCCGCCGAAGCGGGGGCTGGGCGGCTGTCTTCATATAAAGACAGCCGCCCGAATTCGCTTACATCTTGGGCATGCCGCCACCCGGCAGCATCCCGCCGAGGCCGCGCATCATCTTGGCCATGCCGCCCTTGGCGGAGAATTTCTTCATCATCTTCTGCATCTGCTTGTGCTGCTTGATCAACCGGCCGATGTCCTGCACCTGGGTGCCGGAACCGAGGGCGATGCGGCGCTTGCGCGAACCGCTGATCAGGTCAGGGTCGCGGCGTTCGGCAGGGGTCATGGAATTGATGATCGCTTCCATCTGCTTGAACTGCTTCTCGGCCGCGCCCTGGGCATTGCCCATCTGCGACAGGTTGACGCCACCGATGCTCGGCAGTTTGTCCATGAGGCCACCAAGGCCGCCCATGTTCTTCATCTGTTGCAGTTGATCGCGGAAGTCTTCGAGGTCGAAGCCCTTGCCCTTCTTCAACTTCTTGGCCAGCTTGTCGGCCTTTTCCTTGTCGATGTTCTGCTCGGCCTGCTCGATCAGGCTGAGCACGTCACCCATGCCAAGGATGCGCGAAGCGATCCGGTCGGGGTGGAACGGCTCGAGGGCTTCGGTCTTCTCGCCCATGCCGATGAACTTGATCGGCTTGCCGGTAATGGCGCGCACCGACAGGGCGGCGCCGCCACGGGCGTCACCGTCGACCTTGGTCAGCACCACGCCGGTCAGCGGCAGCGCATCGCCAAAGGCCTTGGCCGTGTTGGCGGCGTCCTGGCCGGTCATGGCGTCGACCACGAACAGGGTTTCGATCGGCTTGACCGCGGCGTGCAGGGCCTTGATCTCGTCCATCATGTCGGCGTCGACGTGCAGACGACCCGCGGTATCGACGATCACCACGTCGATGAACTTGAGCTTGGCTTCGCGGATCGCCGCTTCGGCGATGGCCACCGGCTTCTGGCTGATGTCGGACGGGAAGAAGGTCACGCCGATATCATTGGCCAGCGTCTCGAGCTGCTTGATCGCCGCCGGACGGTAGACGTCGGCCGACACCACCATCACGCTCTTCTTCTTGCGTTCTTTCAGGTGACGCGCCAGCTTGCCGGCGGTGGTGGTCTTGCCCGCACCTTGCAGACCGGCCATCAGCACCACGGCCGGCGGGGCGGCGTTGAGGGTCAGCTCTTCGTTGGCTGCGCCCATCAGGCTTTCCAGCTCGGCCTGGACGATCTTCACGAACGCCTGGCCCGGGGTCAGGCTGCGCGACACTTCGGTGCCGACCGCGCGCTCCTTGATGCTGTTGACGAAATCCTTGACCACCGGCAGGGCGACGTCGGCCTCGAGCAGGGCCATGCGCACTTCGCGCAGCGTGTCCTTGATGTTGTCTTCGGTCAGCTTGGCCTTGCCGGTGACATGGCGCAGCGTCTGTGACAGGCGGTCGGTCAGGTTTTCGAACATGGTGATCCTTTCAGGCCCAGTGAAGCCGAGGTTTTTCAGGCGCCCAGGTGGAAATGCACACGCACTGGGCACAACAAGGCGGCGATTATAGCGAAGACTGGGATAGACGCACACCTCGCGCTGGACCACCGGCCAATCATGCAGCTCATGCCAGGCTGCCCCACATTGAATTCGTGGGAGCGGGCTTGCCCCGCGATTGATACGCAGTCTTCCTTGCCTGCTGCGTTCTATGCCAAACTCCGTCCCTTTAGGGCTTGCACGCCAGGACTTATGTTCTCTTCACCCAGCCTCATCCCCAACCTGCTCGCCGCCTTCCTTTATCTGGCCGCGACCGTCTACCAGGCCACCGGCCTGGCCCGTGGCGCCCGTGCCGACAAACGGCTGCTTGGCCTGCTCGGCACCCTGGCGGTCGTCGCCCAGGGCGGTGCCCTGTTCTTCCAGCTGATCACGCCCCTGGGCCTGAGCCTCGACTTCTTCAGCGCCGCCAGCCTGATCGCCGTGGCGGTGATCGGCCTGACCCTGCTCGCCTGCCTGAGCATTCCCGTGGAGAACCTGCTGGTGCTGCTGTTCCCGCTCGGCGCGGTGACCGCGCTGCTGGCCCAGTTCGCGCCACCCGGCACGGTGCCGCTGATCAACGAAGAGCCGGGCATCCTCGCCCATATCCTCTTGTCGATCCTGGCCTACGGCCTGTTCACCATCGCCGTGTTCCAGGCCCTGCTGCTGTTGCTGCAGGACCACCAGCTCAAGCACAAGCACCCGTCCGGGCTGATCCGCAACTTCCCGCCGCTGCAGACCATGGAAAGCCTGTTGTTCGGCTTCCTCTGGGCCGGCTGGGGGCTGCTGTCGCTGTCGCTGATCTCCGGCTGGCTGTTCCTCGACAACCTGTTCGCCCAGCACCTGGTGCACAAGACGCTGCTGGCCTGTGTCGCCTGGATCGTCTTCAGCGTGCTGCTGTGGGGCCGCACCCGCCTCGGCTGGCGCGGTCACAAGGCGATCCGCTGGACCCTGGCTGGCTTCTGCCTGCTGATGCTGGCCTACTTCGGCAGCAAGCTGGTCCGCGAATTCATCCTGCACATCTGACGGCCGCCCATGGACACTCTGCCGTACGCCCCGCTGCTCGGCATCATCGCACTGGCCCTGCTGTGGTCGGCGCTGTTCACCGCGGTAGATTGCGCCCGCCAGCAGCTCAATGGCCACGGCGCCCCAACCCTGCCCGCCCAGGGTCTGGTGCTCGGCGCCAGCCTGGGCAAGTTGCTGGTACTGGGCCTGGCCTGCCTGATTGGCCAGCGCTACAGCGGTGAACACGGTTTCTGGCTGTCCGGCCTTGGCGCCAGCTTCACCCTGCTGGTACTCGCCGACTACCTGCCGCGCCGCCTGGCACGCCGCAACCCGCAAGCCTTCCTGGACCTGGGCGGCAACCTGCTGAAATTGCCGTTGGCGCTGCTGCAGCCACTGGGCTGCCTGCTCGACGGCTGCGCCAAACTGATCCTGCGCCCGTTTCGCGTGCAACCCAACGCGGTGGCACTGCACCCACAGCAGGGCGATACATTCGACGAAGACGAACCTGCCGAGACCAACCAGCACGGCCTGCTGGAGGGCCTGCAGGCGCTGGACAAGATCACCGTCAACGACATCCTGGTACCGCGCAACGAAGTAGACGGCATCAACCTCGACGACCCCATCGAGCAGATCATCGAGCAACTGATCATCAGCCGTCACACGCGCCTGCCGGTCTACCACAACGACATCAACCAGGTCGAAGCGGTCCTCAACACCAAGCTGATCAGCCACCTGCTGCCACGGGCAGAGCTCACCCCGGAGAAGCTCCAGGCGGCCTGCTACGAACCCTACTTCGTGCCCGAAAGCACACCGCTGCAGATGCAGCTGCTGAACTTCCACAAGCAGCAGCGACGCATGGGCGTGGTGGTGGACGAGTATGGCGAGGTCCTGGGCATCGTTACCCTGGAAGACATTCTCGAAGAGATCGTCGGCGAGTTCGAGGACGAGCAGAGCCTGGACAACCCGCATGTCCACCCTCAGCCCGATGGCCGCTTCGTCATCGAAGGGACGGCTTCGCTGCGCGAGATCAACCGTACCCTGGGCTGGCACCTGCCGTGCGATGGCGGGCCGAAAACCCTGAACGGCCTGGTCACCGAAGCGCTTGAAAGCATTCCAGAAAGCGCTGTATGCCTGAAAATTGGCAGATATCGGCTGGAAATCCTAGAAACCGAGGATAATTGCGCGAGCAAGGTACTGGTCTGGACACTGGCTCGATAGTTATACTCGGCTCACGCTTACCCAGCCCTGCCGTCCCGCCCGCTACCCGCACCCGGCGCTCGACGGCCAGTCCGCCCCACTGACACGCCCCGCGGCCCTGCTCAGCACCCCGAGCAGCCACCGCTCACCGCCTATCCCCTGGGCTATCGTCAGTCGGCGACCAACAACAATACGCTCCGGCTCCCGTGTGCCCGCCACATGGGCCGTGCCCCATGGAGCATGACTGTCAGGGACCTTCGCATGACTACCAGCAGCACCTACGCCGAACCTGC
This sequence comes from Pseudomonas sp. CCOS 191, assembly GCF_001007005.1. NCBI lineage: Bacteria > Pseudomonadati > Pseudomonadota > Gammaproteobacteria > Pseudomonadales > Pseudomonadaceae > Pseudomonas > Pseudomonas sp. CCOS 191. Next base: position 1,187,324 of record NZ_LN847264.1, on the reverse strand, counting down.
CTCGGCTGCCCCGGTCAACTCGCCTGCCCGGGTGGCCACCGCCAGCTTCATCGGCACCGCCATCGAGTTCTACGATTTCTACGTCTACGCCACTGCCGCCGCGCTGGTAATCGGGCCGGTGTTCTTCCCGTCCGGTTCCGGCACCGCGCAAATGCTGGCGGCCTTCCTTACTTTCGGTATCGCCTTCCTCGCCCGACCACTGGGGTCAGCGCTATTCGGCCACTTCGGCGACCGCATCGGGCGCAAGTCGACGCTGGTCGCCTCGCTGCTGCTGATGGGCGTCTCGACCACCCTTATCGGCGTGTTGCCCGGGTATGACAGCATCGGCGTGTGGGCACCGATCATTCTCTGTGTGCTGCGCTTCGGCCAGGGCCTGGGGCTGGGTGGTGAATGGGGCGGCGCGGCACTGCTGGCCACCGAAAATGCCCCTGAGGGCAAGCGCGCCTGGTTCGGCATGTTCCCGCAGTTGGGCCCGTCGATCGGCTTCCTTGCCGCCAACGGCCTGTTCCTCACCCTGGCCCTGGTGCTCAGCGACGAGCAGTTCCGCGAATGGGGCTGGCGCATTCCGTTCCTGCTCAGCGCCGCACTGGTGCTGGTCGGGCTCTATGTGCGCCTGAAACTCGAGGAAAGCCCGGTGTTCGCCAAGGCCGTGGCCCGCCAGGAGCGGGTCAGGATGCCGGTGATCGAGCTGTTTTCCCAGTACTGGCTGCCGACCCTGCTGGGGGCAGCGGCGATGGTGGTGTGCTACGCGCTGTTCTACATCTCCACGGTGTTCTCGTTGAGCTATGGCGTGTCCACACTGGGCTACAGCCGCGAAACCTTCCTCGGCCTGCTGTGCTTCGCCGTGGTGTTCATGGCCCTGGCCACGCCCCTGTCGGCCTGGTTGAGCGACCGTTACGGGCGCAAGCCGGTGTTGATCGCCGGCGCGCTGCTGGCCATCGCCTCGGGCTTTGCCATGGAACCACTGCTGACCTCGGGCTCGACCACCGGGGTGGCGTTGTTCCTGAGCATCGAGCTGTTCCTGATGGGGGTGACCTTCGCCCCGATGGGCGCGTTGCTGCCGGAGCTGTTCCCGACCCATGTGCGCTACACCGGCGCCTCGGCGGCCTACAACCTGGGCGGCATCGTCGGCGCCTCGGCGGCACCGTTCTTTGCCCAGAAGCTGGTGAGCATGGGGGGCTTGAGCTGGGTGGGAGGCTATGTGTCGGCGGCGGCGCTGATCAGCCTGATTGCCGTGCTGTGTCTGAAAGAGACGCGCAATACCGAGCTTTAATCAATCGCGGGGCAAGCCCGTTCCCACGCCAGACTGATACTGGCGTGGGAACGGGCTTGCCCCGCAATCGTTTCAGATCAGAACTCGACCTTGACCGCCTGCGAAGCCCGGGTCGCCTTGGCTCGTGCCGCCTCGACCGATTCGTCACGCGCCAGGCACACGCCCATGCGCCGGGTACCATTGATCTCCGGCTTGCCGAACAGGCGGATGGCGGTATCCGGCTCGCTCAGGGCCGCGCCCAGGTTGGCGAAGCTGGTCTGCTGCGACTGGCCTTCAGGCAGGATCACCGCCGACGCCGACGGGCCAAACTGGCGCACCACCGGGATCGGCAGGCCGAGGATGGCCCGCGCGTGCAGGGCGAACTGCGACAGGTCCTGGGAAATCAGGGTCACAAGGCCCGTGTCGTGCGGGCGTGGCGACACTTCGCTGAACCACACCTGGTCACCCTTGACGAACAGTTCCACACCGAACAACCCACGGCCGCCCAGCGCGTCGGTGACCGCCTGGGCCACGCGCTGCGACTCGGCCAATGCCTTCGGGCTCATGGCCTGGGGCTGCCACGACTCCTGGTAGTCGCCTTTCTCCTGGCGATGGCCGACCGGCGCGAGGAAGGTCGTGCCACCGACATGGCGTACGGTCAGCAGGGTGATTTCGTATTCGAAGTCGATGAAGCCTTCAATGATCACCCGCCCCTTGCCGGCACGGCCGCCTTCCTGGGCGTAGTCCCAGGCTTTCTGCAGGTCATCGGCGCCGCGCAGCAGGCTCTGGCCCTTGCCGGACGAGCTCATCACCGGCTTGACCACGCAGGGGTAGCCCAGGTCGGCCACCGCCTTGCTGTAATCCTCGAAGGTGTCGGCAAAATGGTACGGCGAGGTCGGCAGGTCCAGCTCTTCGGCAGCCAGGCGACGAATGCCTTCACGGTTCATGGTCAGCTGGGTGGCGCGGGCGGTGGGGACGACATTGAAACCTTCGCTTTCCAGCTCGACCAGCGTGGCGGTGGCAATGGCTTCGATCTCGGGAACGATGTAGTGCGGTTTTTCCGCCTCGATCACTGCGCGCAGGGCCACGCCGTCGAGCATGTTGATCACATGGCTGCGGTGCGCGACCTGCATCGCCGGCGCATTGGCGTAGCGGTCCACGGCGATCACTTCGACGCCCAGGCGCTGCAGCTCGATCACCACTTCCTTGCCCAGCTCGCCGCAGCCGCACAGCAGTACACGGGTCGCGGTGGGCGACAGTGGGGTTCCGATACGGGTCATTTCAGGTCCTCGAAGGCGTCCGGGGCCGCGCCACGCTGGCTGCCGCCCGCTGAAAAATGGACCGGTATTCTACATCAGGATGTGGCCACCGCGCGCCGTGCCCGCCAGGCCATGATCAACCACACCGCCGTGACCCCGGCGAACTTCGAGGCCATCGCCGTGCCGATCACCGCAGGCGTCAAGGCGCCGATCATGCCAAAGAAGATGAAGGTGTCCACCGGGATGCTCAGCGCCGAGCTCAACCACAGCCGGTCGCGCAGGGGGCGCCGGGTAACGCTGAACACCAGCCAGTCGATCAGCTCGGAGACGAAGAACGCGGTCGCGCTGGCCAGGGCGATGGCAGGCTCGGAGGTGATATAGGACAGCACCAGCGCCACCAGCATGGCCAACAATGCGCCATGGCCGTAGCGGGTCTGCACCATGTCGCGCAGGATGAACACCAACCCGCCCCAGGCGGACCAGATCACGTCCAGGTGCGGCGCACTGGAGAAGGCGAAGTTGATCAGCACCACGCTGCTGATGTAGGCGATGAGATAGAACATGGTCTGCGTTTTCGGAGGGCCAGCCGCACAGATTAGCGCCGGCACCATCGCGGGACAAGCCCGTGCCACGGGCGTCGGTGCTACAGACCGATGATCAGCCCCGCCGCCACCGCCCGCTCATGACAGCGCTGCAACACCACGCGCCGCTCGGCATTGTCCATGCGTCCCCAGCGCGTGATCTCGCTCACCGTGCGCTGGCAACCGGTGCAGATATCCTGCTCGTCCAGCGCGCAGACATTGACGCAGGGCGAGGCCACGGGCCGCTCGTCACTCATCGTCGCTCACCAGGTCACGGGCATAGCGCTGGGCATTGTGCACATAATGGGCGGCGCTGGCCTCGAGCATGCGTTTCTGCTGCTCGGTCAACTCACGCACCACCTTGCCCGGCGAGCCCATCACCAGCGAGCCATCGGGAATTTCCTTGCCCTCGGGGATCAGGGCGTTGGCGCCGATGATGCAGTGCTTGCCAATACGCGCCCCGTTGAGGATCACCGCGTTGATGCCGACCAGGCTGTAGTCGCCGACCGTGCAGCCATGCAACATGGCGTTGTGGCCGATGGTCACCCCGCGACCAAGGGTCAGCGGCGAGCCCATGTCGGTGTGCATCACCGTGCCGTCCTGGACATTGCTGTCCTCGCCGATGTCGATCAGCTCGTTATCGCCGCGCAGTACCGCGCCGAACCATACGCTGGCCCGGGCGTGCAGACGCACCTTGCCGATCAGCGTGGCAGTGGGCGCGGCCCAGCTCTCGGGATGGGTTTCGACGCGCAGGTCGCCCAGGCGGTATTTCATGTGTCGCTCCTCACGGTTGAACGCCAGTGGCGGGGTGTGCCCCGCTCAATTTTCGATGAAACGCTCGGGGGGCTGGTGCAGGCTGATGCCAGCGTCGAACAGCAGGTTGACCAGTTCGACGATCATGATCGCCGAGAGCCCCCAGATCTTGTAGTCGCCGTAGCGGTAGCTGGGCACATACCAGCTGCGGCCCTGGTAGTCGATGCGGTGGGTGTGCTCGCGGGGGTCCTGGCGGAAGAACGCCAGCGGCACACTGAACACGGCGGCGATTTCCGCATCGTTGGCACGATACTCGACATAGTCCGGGATCAAACCGACGAACGGCGTCACCTTCAGGCCATGCAGTGAGATCAGCGGGCTGAGCGGGCCGATGACCTCGACCAGCCCGGGCGGCAGGCCGATTTCCTCCTCGGCTTCGCGCAGGGCCGTGAACACCAGGTCTGGGTCCTCCGGGTCGCGCCGCCCGCCGGGGAAGGCGACTTCACCGCCGTGGGTGGACAGGCCCTTGGCGCGCAGGGTCAGCACCAGCTCCGGCTCCTCGCTGCGGGTAATGGGCAGCAGCACCGCCGCTTCGGGGAAACGGCGATCCGTCTCCGGTGACGCGGGGGTATGGTTGCTCATTCGGCGAAGAAGCTCGTCCAGCATTACGCACTCTCGTGTCCAAGGCCTGCCCTGCATGATGCACCAAAGCCGCGAGGCACCCAAGCCCCGCCCGCAGGCCGCTTGCGGTAAGCGGGCCGGGCGCGCCAAGATAGCCCGACCCCACTGGAATGAATGAAAGCATGAAATTCTGCAGCGCGTGCGGCCAACCGGTCACCCAGCGGATCCCCGAAGGCGACAGCCGCCTGCGGTATGTCTGCGACCATTGCCAGACGATCCACTACCAGAACCCCAATATCGTCGCCGGGGTGCTGCCGACCTGGGGCTCCCAGGTGCTGCTGTGCCGCCGGGCGATAGAACCGCGCCGAGGGTTCTGGACGCTGCCCGCCGGCTTCATGGAAAACGGCGAGACCCTCGATGCCGCCGCCCGTCGCGAAACCGTCGAGGAGGCATGCGCGCGGGTCGGCGAAACCAGCCTGTACCAGTTGTTCGACCTGCCGCACATCAACCAGGTGCACGTGTTCTTCCGCGCCGAACTGGCCGATCTGGACTTCGCCGTGGGTATCGAGAGCCTCGAGGTACGCTTGTTCGAAGAACACGAGATCCCCTGGCGCGAGCTGGCTTTCCGCACCGTCACTCGCACACTAGAATGCTATTATCGCGACCGCGTCAGGCAGCACTATCCGATTGGCCATGAATACTTGCCGCCGATGAACGTCACGTCGTCCACCACCTAAGTTTTCAGGGATACGGTTTCATGCGCTGGCTGCTTGCCCTCCTCTGTTTCAGTGTCGCCTCGGTGTCGCAAGCCGCCTTCACCGAGACCATCATCCGCAAGACGCCGTCGGCCGCGCCGTCGCCGGTCCAGCCCGCCACTACCGGCGTCCAGCAGGAGCGGCTGATCGACAAGGTGCTGGTGATCAAGTCCGAGCGCCGGCTGCAACTGATCAGCCGTGGCGAGCCGCTCAAGACCTACCGCATCTCCCTGGGCAAGCAACCCAAGGGGGCCAAGGCCCGCGAAGGCGACAAGAAAACCCCGGAAGGCCTGTACTGGCTGGATTGGCGCAAGGTCAGCGACCGCTACAACCTGGCCATGCACATCTCCTACCCGAATATCACCGATGCCGCCAAGGCTCGCAGCGAAGGCGTTGCCGCTGGCAGCATGATCATGATCCACGGCACGCCGATCAACGAGGAGTACCCCGAGTGGTACTTCCACACCCTTGACTGGACCGAGGGCTGCATCGCCATGCGCAACGACGACATGCGCGAGGTGTGGAGCATGGTGAAAGACGGCACGCTGATCGAAATCCGCCCCTGAGCACCCACCGTTGGCACCAAAGGCCTGTCCTGCTCACGCGCGACAGGCCTTTCTCTTTTAGTACCCTCCCCCTTTCGCCACACCGCCGCTCACTTTTCCTACAGATAGAATCGCCTCATTCCCCGCAGCATAGTGGCGTTAAGCCACATAAATGCCACCACTGACATTCTTAGAATTCCCGCAGCTGATTTCACGATTTCGTACATCACTTGCGAGGTTCTCATGCAAAACCCTGTCTCCAAGACCAGACCAGATACCCTGCGCTGGGCTGTCTTCCTTGCCCTTCTGGGCAGCACCCAGGTTCAGGCGCAAGGCGCCCTGACACCGACACCAGGCCCCGGCGGCACCCCGATCATCGACAACGGCCATGGCGTACCGGTCATCGACATCGTCGCACCCAATGCCAGCGGCCTGTCGCACAACCAGTTCCTCGACTACAACGTCGGCAAGCCCGGCCTGGTGCTGAACAATGCCCTGCAGGCCGGGCAGTCGCAGTTGGCCGGCCAGTTGGGCGCCAACTCGCAGTTCCAGGGCCAGGCCGCCTCGACCATCCTCAACGAGGTGGTTGGCCAGAACGCCTCGCGTATCGAGGGGGCCCAGGAAATCTTTGGCCAGAAAGCCGATTACCTGCTCGCCAACCCCAACGGCATCACCCTCAACGGCGGCAGCTTCATCAATACCACCCGCGCCGGCTTCCTGGTCGGCAAGGCGGACATTCATGACGGGCAGATCAGGCACCTCGACAGCCGCGACGCCAGCGGCACGCTCAATGTGCTGGGCCGTGGCCAGAGCAATGCCGGTGGCGCCCTGGACCTCATCGCGCCGCGTATCGACAGCACAGGGCACCTGCTGGCCAAGGGGCAATTGAACCTGACCATCGGCCACAACCTTGTCGACGCCGGCAGCCGCGCGGTGCTCGAACATCTGCCCGTCGCCACAGCCATCGATGCCAACCTGCTTGGCGCCATGCAGGCCGGACGCATCCGCATCGTCAGTACCGCCGAAGGCGCCGGCGTACAGATTGGCGACAAGGAACTGCGTGCGGATCGCGATTTGATCATCCATTCCGCGGGCGACCTGAAGGTACAGGGCAATGACAAGCGCCAGGCGAGTCTCGTCAGCAACACCGGCAAGCTGGACCTCAAGGCCGCCGGCGACCTGCAGCTTACCCATGCCCATGGCAAGGCCAGGCAGATCGAGGTACACGCCGGCAAAAAACTCACCCTGGATACCGCCACCCGCGAAAAGGTCACGAACGATCCGGTCAACTGGGCGAAGCAATGGCTGTTCATCCCCACTGAAAGCCATGATGGCAACACCACGCAAACCAGTCGCCAGCAATTGGGTAGCCGCCTGGTGGCCGAGGACAGCCTGAACCTGACGGCCGGCACCGACCTGCACCTGACGGCCGCGCAACTGGAGGCGGACAACGCCCTGCAACTGCGCAGCGGTGGACAGATGACGATCGACGCTGGCGTGGACACTCTCGATATCGCCGAGCAGTCCACCCACAGGCGCTACCTGGATCGCACCGATATCGACAGCCAGGCGCACACCGAGCAGGTCAAGACCAGCACCCTCAAGGGCGGCACTCTCATCGCCAGCGCCGGGGCCGACATGCAGATCTCTGGCGCCCGCCTCGAGGCGCGCAAGCAGGTCGAACTCGACGCCAAAGGCGCCCTGCGGATCGAAAGCGCCGTGGAAAACGACCAAGCCCAGCGCACCACTGGCAAGCGTGAGTTCGTGGCCCGCGCCGGCAAGGACGCACCGGACTCGCAGCAGTACACGGCCAAGGTCGGCTACGAGAATCTTCACAGCGTTGAGCAGACCACCGCGACACGCCAGGTCGCCAGCAGCATCAACGCGGGCTCCGTCACCCTGCGCAGCGATCGCAAACTGACGGTCAGCGGTTCGGATGTGCACGCAGAAGCAGGAGACCTCAAGCTGGCCGCCAGCGAAATCGAACTGGCGGCGGCCTACGACAGCCACGCCAGGCATACCCTAGATACCCGCACCGGCGCCGCGCTAAGCGTCACCGGCGGCAGCGACCGTGTAGGCCTTGGCATCGATGGCCACCATGGCCCGGCCGCGGTGCTCGAACACGAAACGACCGCGCGACGAAGCAATCTGGAGTCAGCCCGCGACCTGCACATCGACGCCACGCAACTGACCACCGCCGCTGCACAGCTGAAAGCAGGACGTACATTGAAAGTGGACGCCGGGCACATCGACAACCGTGCGGCAGCCAACACCAAGGTCCACGAAACCAGCTTCGCTGAATGGGACGGCGGCCTGAGCGTCGGTATCGATTACAAATACCTCAGCGATCGCGTCAAGTGGCTGTTCGGTGGCGAGAAAGCCAAAGACCAGGCGGCCTCCCCAAACGCCGGCGCCGAACTGTCGCTGCAGCGCACGTCGCGTGTGCACAAGGACACCGACAGCACCGCGCAGATCACGACCTTCGATGGCGGCGATATCATCGTTCGGGCTGATCAGCTCAAGGATGAAGGGAGCGCCTACAAGGCCAGGGCCGGGAGCCTGCGCATTGAGGCTGGAGAACACCAGATGCTGGCCGCCCGGGATCAGAGCAGCAGCGAAATACGCGACACCACGGGTGGCGGCAGCCTGCGTGTCAGCACCATCACGGGAACGGATCTCAAAGCAAGACTTGAAGGTCATGGCAACACCCTGAACCAGCTGAAGCAGAAAACCACAGCTCGAGTAGGCAGTTTGCAGGGCAGCCAGGGGGTTCAGGTAGAACTCGAACGTAGTGGTCACTACGAGGGAGTCCGCGTCGACGGCGGCAACGGCGATATTACCCTGCGCAGCCAAGGCACACTGAGCGTGACAGCCGCCAGCGATACACGCCAGAGCCAGGGCCAGACCAGGGGCGGCAAGCTGGATGTCGAAGGCAGCAGCACCGGTGGCGGACTGGGTGGCCAGGGCACCTTCGGTTGGGTCAACGAGCAGGGCAGTACAGCCATTGGTGCGCGGTTCGACAGCAAGGGCACACTGCAACTCACCAGTCTTGCCCACGAGGATATCGCGCTACATGTGCAAGGGCTGCAAGCCAACGCCAAACGGATAGGCCTTGACGCCCGCAATGGTGGCCTGCTGGTCGAGGCGGCCAGCAACACCGAGCGCCATGACAACCTCGACGTCACCATTGGTGGCGGCCTGAAGGTCAATGCCATGGAGATCGGAGGCATCAACGCCCAGGTCAAGGTCGGCCGGGACAAACGCGACAACACCACCTGGCATGACAGCAAACTGCGCGCCGACCTGATCGACTTGCGCAGCCAGGGCGATACCCGCATCGAAGGCGCACAACTTGAGGCGCAGGCAATCGAAGGCAAGATCGACGGCAACCTGCGGGTGGCCAGCCGGCAGGACCAGGTCGACAGCGTGAAGCTAGAGATCGACGCCAGTCTCGCCCAGAAGCAACAGGCAACTGTCGACACTGACGCCCCGGCTTCGCTGGCAAGCGTTTTCGAGGGCGGCAACATCACGGAAATCGCCGGGGCGCTGTGGAACAAAGTCACCGCGAAATTTACCCCGTCGGTCAAGATCGATTACGCCAAGCGCACCAACGACACCATCAGCCAGCAGACGCTCCTGTCCGGCACGCAAGGCATCGATCTGCAGGTAGCTGGCGACACTCGGCTGGTCGGCGCCACGCTGCAGGCGGCCGATGGCCAGGTCGAACTCGGCGGCAGCGCGGTCGCCCGCGACAACCTGAGCGGTCGGGACTACGCCAAGGATGTGAAGGTCAATGTCGATTTGTCGACGACCGGTCTTGCCGGTACCGCCTATTCGTACCTCTCGAATCTGTTCACCGGCAACACCGACAAGGCTGACGACCACAAGGCGTACAGCAACACCGGTCACGACCGCACTACCGAGTATGTCTCGCAGATAAAGGAGAGCCGCCAGCGCTGACGCGTGCCAGGCAGCGGCCTGTGGGTCGCTGGGCCTCCCACACGGACTCTGCGGGAGCGGGTACACCCGTTCCCACAGCGGCATCGGACCGAACCCCATGAACGCACCGATCTTCTCTTCCCATATTTTCCGCCCATCAAGTGCAGGCCTACGCCGCATCGCCACTGCCCTGCTGGCTTGCCTCATCATGACGCTATCGGCCAACGCCATCGCCACGGTAGACCCGGCCAGCCAGCAGTTGCGGGATCAGCAGCAGGCCGTGCGGCAACTGGAGCAGCAGCAGAGGCTCGAACGCTGGCAGCGCAGTCAACCTGTTAACGCCACTGAAGACCGAGATACTGCAACGCTCGACTCCGACCAGCACTGCTGGGCAATCAGCGGGGTACGCCTGGCCGGTAACCGCATGCTCGACAACCGGCAACTGCAGCCGATCGTGCGTGCGCTGTCGTCCTCTTGCATGGGTGTCGCCGAAATTGACCGGCTACTCAAACAACTGACCCGGCACTACGTGCAAGCCGGATTTCCCACCAGCCGCCCCTATGTGGCCCGCGCGCCCGAGCACGGCGCCCCGCTGGACATCGTCATCGTCGAAGGCTTCATCGAATCGATCGAACTGGCGGGCGCCGACCTGCCCCTGTCGCTGCAAGGCGCATTTCCGGGCATGCTCGGCCTTCCCCTGCACCTGCCAGACCTCGAGCAAGGCCTGGACCAACTCAACCGGCTGCGTGCCTATGACCTGCAAATGGCCTTGCTGCCGGGCGAGATGCAAGGCGGCACCCGCGTTGTGCTCGAACCCCGGCGCGTCGCTTCACGCGCCCATCTGGACGCCCTGCTCGACAACCGCGGCGGTGAGCTGACCGGACGTCACCGCCTCAACCTGGGCCTTGGCCTGGACAGCCCGCTGGGCCTGAACGACGACCTGCGCCTGTCGCTGAGTTCGGTGGTGTTCGACGCGCCCGGCCAGAGTGAAGGCGCCAGCCTGTACTACAGCATTCCCCATGGCCGCTGGACCTTCAGCCTCAATGCCAGCCAGATGCGCTACCGAGCGCCGATCCCGAATACCCGCTACGCCAGCAGTGGCCGCAGCGAATTCTACGGTGTCAGCGCCGAGCGCGTGCTGTGGCGCAACCAGCAAGGCATGTTCAGCGCCAGCGCCCGGCTGGACCGCAAGCAATTGCTCAACCGCTTCGGCCCCGCCGTACTGGCAGTACAGAGCCCGACCCTGGCCACCCTCGAAGCCGGCCTGAACCTGCTGTGGCTCGAAGGTGGACTATGGCATGCCTACCTGGGCGCAAGCCAAGGGGTACGCTGGTTCGGCGCCGACCGACCGTTTGCGCACAAGCAGGCGCCGCGCCCGGACTTCACCAAGTACCGCGCCAACCTGCTGCACCTGCGCCAGGGCCCGGCTCAATGGCCCTGGCGCTGGCAGAGCGAACTGGCCCTGCAATACAGCGCCCATGTGCTGCCCGCCGTCGAACAGATGCAACTGAGCGATCATTCGGCGGTGCGCGGATTCCGCCAACACAATGTCGCGGGCGCCAGCGCCGGGGCGTGGCGCAACACCTTCAGCCAGCCGCTGCCCCTGCCGGTGCAGGTACGCCCGTCCTTCGGCGTTGACCTGGGCTGGGCCCGTTATGCGCGCACCACCCCGTCGCAGCGCCTGGTCGGTGCCTCGGCAGGTGTCGAGCTGCACCTGCCGCACAGCACGGTGCGCCTGGACTACCAACGCGCACTGCATGCCAGCGATCGCCCGCGTAAATCACTGGAGCAAGGCTTCTGGGTCGCGCAATGGTCCCTTGCCCTCTGACCGACAAGCGAGCTACCACCTGAGCCGGCGCTCCCCGACCGTGTCTTCGGGCCCCAGCCATTGCACGCCGCGCAGCACCGGCGTCAAACCGGCATTGGCCTGCAACACGAAATCAACCTGCGCTTGCCGGACGGCCAGGTCGGCCTCCAGGCTCATCTGGTGCTGGCCTTGGCGAACCAGGCCAGCGCTCAACCGCCAGCCCTGACGGCAGTCCATCGCCAGCGAGCCCTGCCCCAGCACCAGCGACCAGGGCGCGTTTAAAGCCAGGTCGGCCACGGTGATGCTGCCTGCGGCCGCCCGGCAACGCTGCCCCGAACCTTGCAGCTTGATGCTGCCCTGCCATTGCCCGGCCAGGCGATAGTCACCGACGACGCTTGGCTGTGCGCCCAGAGCCTGGAGGTCGGCCTGCCAACGCCACGGCCAGCCGCTCAGGCGGCCTTGCCAGCCCTGCCCCTGGAAGCCCAGGCGCACCTGCAGGTCGCGCTGCCATGGACGCCATGTCCATTGCACGGGCCCCACCGGTCCCAGCCGGGTAAACTGCCCTTGCCACAGGCTGCCGTTCACTCCCTCTGCTGGCAACCCGAACCCCGCCACCAACCAACGCGCCGGCAGTTCGGCCATCAGGGTCAGGCAGAACACCAGGCCCAGCCAAAGGTACGCCCGCCGCCTCATGGTCGAAGCCGCACAGTGAAACGCAGCCCCTCGGTATCTCGCTCCAGCCCCCATTGCAACGGCTGCGCGCCGTCATCGCGCAGGCTCTGCAACCAGCCCAGCAGGGCTTGGGCATCGACCACCTTGCCGCGCAGCAGCCAGCCTTGGTCCTCGGACTGCACCTCGGCCAACTCGATGTGCCGGGCCTGAGCCGATTGGTGCAGCGCTTCGAGGGTCAGCGCTGGCTGGCGCGGCTGTGCCGCCAGCGATTCGGCCAGTGCCTGCCATTGCCGCTGTTCCTGCCACAAGGCCATGCCCTCGCGCAGCGCCAGCAACACCAGCAACAGCGCGACGACGCCCCAGGCCAGCGGTAGCCGATGGTGTCGCATCCATTCACGGCTCATGCGGCGCTCCCCAGGTCGAACACCACGCGGCGCGCCTCGTCTTCCATCTGGACCTGCACGCCGGCCGCCTTGGCCATCTCCTGCCAGGGCGCGGCTACACCCTCTCCGACCAGCTCAAGGTGCCAACGCTGGCCATCGAAGCGCACTACTTGCAGGCGCCAGCCGGGATGATCGTTCAACCATCCATGGACTTGCGCCTGCAACGCCTCGAGCTGGCGCAGGCGCACCTGGCTTTCACGCGCCTCGTCCTGCAGTTGCGTCAACACCCGCGCCGCCTGGCGAGGCGTCGGCTGAACGCCGGTCACGGCCTGCACCTGGGCGCGATAGAGCTGAGCCTGGCGCCATTGTTGCGCGCTCCACAGCCCGCCCCACGCCAACATCAACGCCAGGCAGGCAATTGCCAGGCGCGCCTGCCCTTTTGCCAGCCGCAGGCCTTGGTGTGGCCGGCGGGCCTCGAACAAGCCGGGCAAGCCATCGAGCGGGACCAGCACATCGGGCCAATCACCGTCGATGCCCTCGACCTCGCCAGGCAGCCAGGCGAGCGCGGGAGGCGGGCCAAGGCCCTGCGGCCAGGCCAGCCAGTGGGCCTGGCCCTTGTACAGGCTCATCGCTCCTCGGCGCCAATGCCAAGCCGCTTCTGCTGCACAGTCGGGCAGCAACTGGAACTCGGCCCAGCAACGTTCCACGATCAGCCCCCAGCCGGCGCACTGCCCCCGCCATTCGTTGAGCCTGCCCCGGGCCACCACCAGCAAGCGCAAGTGCCCTGCGTGACGGCCGATGCAGCCGCACAGCACATCATCGTCGCCTTGCAGCAAGCGGTCCTCGAGCAGCAAGGGCCATTCCTCGCGTTTCAGCCCAGGCGGCGCGGGCAGCTGGAAATGACTGCAATGCTCACCGGGGACGATCAGGGCAACCCGCGCTCCGAGCCCCGCCGGAGGTTCGCCCTGCCCCTGGCGCAATGGACGGCCTTGGCTGACCAACAGCCACTCCCAGACCTCGCCGGGGCGCAGCAGCAGCCAGGGTTGTGCCGGCGCCCGCCGGCGCCATTCAAGCTTCATGCGCGCCCCCAGGGCAGAACGAAGGTACAGGTATAAGGTGCTCCATCACGCACTAGCTCCACGCGCACGCCCCTACCGGGGTGCGCCGGTTGATCGGAAGGCCAGGCCAGCCAACGGCCGGCCTGGTGGTAGAGAACATTCATCGCGCTGACCCGCTCCAGCCGTTCACGTAGCAGCCAAACCGGTGCCGCGGCGGCATACAGGTCGGCCGAGGTTTCCAGCAGCAGCCGTTTTTCACGCGGCTCGAAGCGCAGGCGCTGGCGCTGCAGGCGCGATCCCCCTTCGGCCTGCGGCCAGGCGGCGGCGGCCACCCACAGCAGTTGCTGGCGGTCGGGCTGCCAGTCGAGCCAGCGCGCCGCCAACGGCAAACGCTGTTCGTACAGGCGGCGCAGCACCGGGCTGTCGAAGCGCCGCTCCAAGGCCAGGCAAAAATCCACTACGCCGGTTTCGCTCACCTGTTCATCGAGCCGCTCGCGCACCTTCAGCCAGCCGTTGACCAGCGCCGACAGCATCACCCCGAGCAAGGCCGTGAGGGCCAGGGCCACCAGCAGTTCGATCAGGGTCATGCCCGCCTGGCGCCGTTTCATGGCCGCTCCAGAAACACAGTGAACTGCCCCAGCGGCAGGCGCTGGTCACGATCGGCATGCAACAGCAGTTCGCCACGGCGCAGGTCGCGCACACCGGTGCGGCGCAACTGCAACTGCCAATGACAGGCCTGCCCGCCCTGCACCAGCACGCCGTTGTCCTGGTTGGCCGCCGGCCAATACTGCTCGACCACGAAACGTGCCTGCAGCTCACGGGCGCACAGCAGGCCCAGGCGATGCTGCTGCACGGTGTCCTGCACCGCCAGGCGCTGGCGCAGGACCTGGCTGGTGATCACCGCCAGGACGGCGGCGATGCCCAGGGCCACGCTCACCTCCAACAGGGTGAAGCCGCGTTGCCGGCGCTTCATGGCATCGCGCTCACGCGCAACTGCCCGCCGCGGTCCCAGTCCCAGCGCTGACCGCCCTCGGCCCAGCGCCAGCGCACAGTGCCCGGACGTGACCAGCCATCGGGGGTGAACAGCAGCGCTGGCGCCTGGCTGACGGGCCAGTCCGGCCGCAAGCCCTTGGGCCAATCACCCAGTGCCACGCCTTCCACCTGCCAGTGCTCGCCTTGCCGACGGACGAACTCGGGGCGTTGACCGTTCCAGCGCAGCCCGCGCAACTGCCCGGCATGGCGCGCCAGGTCGGCCTGGGCCACGGTGGCGGCGGCCAGGCGATCGAGCGCCTGGTCGATGCTGCTTCGGCCGCTGTCGAGCCAGGCCACGGCCAGGCTGGTCATCAAGGCGGCGATGGCCAGCACCACCAGCAGTTCGAGCAGGCTGAAACCGCGCTGGAGGGGGTGGGCCATAGGCTTGATCAACTTAAAGCGCCCAGTTGCCCAGGTCGGCATCCAGCCCTTCGCCGCCCGGCACGCCATCGGCGCCCAGCGAATACACATCGACCCGGCCATGCTCGCCGGGCATGCGGTACTGGTACGGAGTGCCCCACGGGTCTTCCGGCAGGCGGCGGATATAGCCGTCACTGCGCCAGCTGCGCGGTAGCGGTTCCTGGGTCGGCTTCTTCGCCAGCGCCGCCAGGCCCTGTTCGGTGCTGGGGAAGCGCAGGTTGTCCAGGCGGTACATGTCCAGCGCCTGCTCCAGAGTCGCGAGGTCGGCCATGACTTTCTGCTTCATCGCCTTGTCCTGGTTGCCCAGCACGCTGGGCGCGACCACGGCAATCAGCAGGCCGATGATGAAGATCACCACCATGATTTCCATGAGCGTGAAGCCCCGCTGGCGGTTGCGTCGTCGTTGCATCGAAGGTCTCCTTGTCACAATTGCAATCCCTGGTTGAGCTGCATGATCGGCAGCAGCACCGCCAGCACGATGAACAGCACCACGGCGCCCATCACCAGGATCATCAGCGGTTCGAACAGCGCCATGGCGGTGTCCACCTGGCGGGAGAAGCCGCGCTCCTGGTCGTCGGCCACCCGTTCGAGCATGTCGGCCAGGGTGCCGCTGGCCTCGCCGCTGCCGACCATGTTCACCAGCAGCGGCGGAAATTCCCCGGCGTTGTCCAGCGCCCGATGCAGGCTGGTGCCGCCCTGCACCTGCTGGCGCACCTGCTCCATGGCTGCGCGGATGCGCCGGTTGCCAACCGTCTCGGTGGCCACCTGCAAGGCTTCGAGCAGGGCCACGCCGCTGCCGCAGAGGATCGCCAGGCTGCGCGCCAGGCGCGCGCTCTCCAGCACTTGCAGCAGCGCGCCGATGCGCGGCAGGCGCAGCAGCAGGTCGTCGCGGCGCAGGCACCAGTGCGGCTTGCGCAGCAGCCAGCCGCCCAACAGCGCGACCAGGATCGCCAGTGCCAGCAGATAGGGGCCGGCCTGCACCAGCCCCTGGCTCAAGCCGATCAGTAGCGACGTGATCAAAGGCAGACTCTGCCCGGAGTGGGCGAACTGCTCGGTGAGCTTGGGCACCACGAAGGTCATCAGGCCGACCACCACGGCCAGCGACACGCCCATCAGCACCGCCGGGTAGATCAGCGCGGTGCGTGCCTTGTGGCGCTGACGCTGCACTTGTTCGAGATGGTCGGCCAGACGGCTCAGCACCTGGCCAAGGCGCCCGGAGCGCTCGCCGGCCTCGACCAGCGCGCAATACAAACCGGTGAACGGCGCGCCCTGTCGCGCCAGGCTACGCGCCAGCCCCAGGCCCTCGGCGAGGGAACCGCGCAAGGCCACCAGCACCGCGTGCAAGGCCGGCTGGCGCAGTTGCCGCTCCAGTGTGGCAAGGGCATCGACCAGGGGGATGCCAGCGCCAACCAAGGTCGCCAATTGGCGGGTCAGCTCGCACAGTTGGGCGCGAGTCAGGCGCTGACGACGTGGCTGGGCGCTGTCGTGGCGTTGCAAGTGCCGGGTGAACAGCCCCTGCTCGCGCAGCAATTGCCGCGCATGGCGCTCGCTGTCGGCCTGCACGCTGGCCTTGTGCGCCTTGCCGGCAAGATCCACGGCCTGGTAGCGATAGGTCGGCATGGCTAGCCCTGCACCACGCGCAGCACTTCGGCCAGACTGGTCTCGCCACGGGCCAGGCAATCGCGGGCCTCAGCCACCAGGCTCTGCCGGCGGCCATCCAGGTAGGCCTGCATGGCCAGTTCGCTCTCGCCGTCGTAGAGCAAGGCAACCATCCCGGCGTCCAGCTCGATGAACTCGTACAGCCCCAGCCGGCCGACATAGCCGCTGCCCTGGCAGTGCTCGCAGCCAACCGGGTGAAAGCTTTCACGCAGGCTGCCCAGCTCCGGCCACAGTTCACGCTCGGCGCTTTGCAGCGGCTGCGCCACCGCGCAGGTGCACAGGCGGCGCACCAGGCGTTGGGCCAGTACGCCACGCAGGCACGAGGCAATCAGGAACGGTTCGATGCCCATGTCGCGCAGGCGGGTCACTGCCCCCACGGCACTGTTGGTGTGCAGGGTCGACAGCACCAGATGCCCGGTGAGGCTGGCCTGCACGGCGATCTGCGCGGTCTCCTGGTCGCGGATCTCGCCCAGCATGATCACGTCCGGGTCCTGGCGCAGGATGGCGCGCAAGCCACTGGCGAAGGTCAGCCCGGCACGCGGGTTGATGGCGGTCTGGCCGATGCCGGCGATGGCGTATTCCACCGGGTCCTCGACGGTGAGGATATTGCGGCTGCCGTCATTCAGGCTGTTGAGGCTGGCGTACAGCGTGGTGGTCTTGCCCGAGCCGGTGGGGCCGGTGGACAGCACGATGCCGTTGGGCCGCGCCAGGCAACCGCGCAAGCCACGCAGCACTGCGGCAGGCATGCCCAGGTTGTCCAACGCCAGCAGGCTGGCCTGCTTGTCGAGCACGCGCATCACCACCCGCTCGCCATGGATGCCGGGCAAGGTCGAGACACGCACGTCCACCTCGCGCCCGGCGGCGCGCAAAGTGATGCGGCCATCCTGGGGCTGGCGCTTCTCGGCGATATCGAGCCGCGCCATGACCTTGATCCGTGACACCAGCATCGCCGACAACGCCCGTGGCGGGCGCAGCACCTCGCGCAGGTGGCCGTCGATGCGCAGGCGCACCACCAGGCTCTGCTCGAAGGTCTCGATATGGATGTCAGAGGCGCGCAGACGCAGCGCCTGGCCGAACAGGCCGTTGATCAGGCGAATCACCGGGGCTTCGTCATCGCTCTCCAGCAAGTCCTCGATGCGCGGCATCTCGCTCATCAGGCTGTCCAGGTCGACCTGCTCGCCGATGCCTTCGATCAAGGCCTGGTTTGCCGCCTCGCCGGCCTGGTAAAGCTGGCCGAGGCGCTCGTCGAAGCTCGCGCTGTCGAGCTGCTCGAAGCCCACCGGCTGGCCATGCACGCGCAGCAGTTCCTGCAACTGGTCACTGTCGGCGTCGCCGCGCAGCCACAACTGCCAGCCGTTTTCAGCCGGTGCCATGGCCACCCCGCTCTGCCGTGCCAGGCGATAGGGCAGCATCACCAGTCACCGCCTTCAAGGCGTGCTCGGCTGGAGGGAAACACCTGCAGGAGTGGCAGGCCCTCGGCCAGGGCAGGCAGCTTGAGCGGAGTGTTCTGCTGCAGGCTCTGGTACTTCTGCTGGCTGATCCCGGCCAGGCTCTCGCCGTCACGCAGGATGCGCGGACGGATGAACACCATCAGGTTCTGCTTGGTGTTCTTGCTGGCGTCGGAGCGGAACAGCCGGCCCAGGTAGGGAATATCGCCGAGCAGCGGCACGCGCTGGTTGCTGGTGGCCATTTCGTCGCTGATCAGCCCGCCGAGGATCACCAGGCCGTTGTCCTCGACCATTACCTTGGTCTTGATCTCGCGCTTGTTGGTGATCACGTCGCTGGCGGCGCTGGAGTCGGCGATCGACGACACCTCCTGGACGATGTCCAGGCGCACGCTGTCGTCGATGCTGATCTGCGGCTTGATGCGCAGCTTTACCCCGACTTCCTTGCGCTCGATGGTCTGGTAGGGGTTGGCGTTGTTCTGGGTGACGGAGCCGGTGACGAACGGCACCTCCTGGCCCACCAGGATCGACGCCTCGGCGTTGTCCAGGGTCAGCAGGGTCGGCGTCGACAGCAGGTTGAAACCGCTCTTGCCCTTGAGTGCGTTGACCAGCATGGCGAAGTTGAAGCCACCACCGATATGGCCGATGCCGGCGGTGGCGCCGGTGGTGGCCGACAGCAGCTTGCCGAGTTTCTCGTTGTCGCCGCTGCTGGCGGCGCCGGCGATGCTGGCGATGTTCACCCCGTTGCCGCCGAAGTTGACGATGCCGGCGCCGAACTTCTCGTCGGCGAACAGCCACTGCACGCCCAGTTCCTGGGCGCTGCTGTCGGAAACCTCGGCGATGATCGCCTCGACCACCACCTGCGCCCGGCGAATGTCCAGCTGCTCGACGATGCTGCGGTAGGCGGCCAGCTCGCTGTCCGGGCCGACCATCACCACGGCGTTGGTGCCTTCCTCGTACTCCAGGCGAATGCCCGAGTCGCTGGCCGCCGGCACGGGCGCATCCTTGCCCTCGCCTTCCGCCGCCGGCACCGTGCCAGCCTGGCTCAGGCCGCGCAGCACCTTGACCACCTCGGCGGCATTGGCGTGGCGCAGATAGATGACCTGCGTGTTGCTGCTGCGCAGGCTGTCGCTGGGCCGGTCGAGCTGCACCAGCAGCGCCCGCACCCGCTCCCGGCTGTCGGCGCTGCCGCGCACCAGCAGCGCATTGCTGCGCGGATCGGCAACCACCTGGGCGCTGTCGGCGCCCTGCTCGCGGGCCAGCAGGCGGGTCACCAGGCCGGCCGTGTCGGCGGCGCTGGCGTGCTTGAGCGGCATCACCTGCAACGGCTCGTCGCTGACCTGGTCGAGCTGGCGCAGCAGGCTGTCGATGCGCTCCAGGTTACTGCGCCAGTCGGTGACCACCAGCAGGTTGGCCGCCGGATACGGAGTGATCACCCCGACCCGTGGGTCGATCAGCGGCTTGAGAATGCCGAGCATCTGCTCGCTGGCGGCGTTGCGCACATTGAACACGCGGGTGGCCACGCCGTCGCTGCCTTCGGCCTTCTTGCCGGCGGTTTCCACCGGCACCGGCTCCAGGCGCGCGGCCTGGTCGGGCACGATCTTCACGCTGCCGTTGGGCAGGTCCACGGCGGCGAAACCCTGGGCGCGCAGTTGGGCGAGGAAGATGTCGTAGATGGCGTCGGCGTCGTGGCGATCGACCGTGCGCACGGTGACTTTGCCCTGCACCCGGGGGTCGACGATGAAGGTGGTGCCGGTGATGCGCGAAACGCTGTCGATGAACTCACCGAGCTCGGTGTCGACGAAGTTCACCTCGTACAGCGGCGTGCCGTCGTCGGCGAAGACTTCCGCCTCTTCGGCCTGGGCCAGGGATATGCCGAGCATCAGCAGCCCGGCCAGACAGTACCTTGCGATCATCATTCATCCTTGGCGCTTGAAGCCGGTCACGGCGGGGCGTGGTGGCCAGGGCAGGCGCTCGCGCCGCCCGTTGTTGTCGAAGATCAGGCCATCGGCGTCGATGTCCTGCAGCACGATGCCCGGCGCCAGGCGCTGGCCACGGCCGAGGGTGCGCACCTGCTGGCCATGGCGCAGTACCACCACGCTGGCCGACAGCGGCTGGGCCTTGAGCCCGCCCAGGTAGGCCAGGGGCAGGCGGGTCAGTGGAATGCGTCCGTCATCGACAGGCGCCTGCCAGTGCTCAGCCAACAAGCCTGGCAACGGTGCCAGCGCCGGCACCGGCGCACTGGCCGGTTGCGGCTGGCGGCTAAACAGCAGCACGCACTGCGCCGCCAGCCAACCGGCGAGGGTCAGCAACGCGAAGCTGAAAACACGCGAGATCACGCGGCCACCTGGTGCGGGTGCCAGCCAGGATGGCCCTGCACGTAGCGCACGGCCGGCAGTTGCAAGGGAGCCAGGGCCCATCCCGGCGCCTGGCGGGTCAGCCAGGCTTCGAGGGTCTGCCACAGGGGCGCGCCGGCCTGGGCATCGAAGTGCAGGCCAAAGGTGCGGCACAGGCCCTCGACGGGTTGCAGGCCGATGATGCGCTTGCCGTTGGGGCTGTAGCTCACCTGCCAGTCCTGGCTTTGCCAGCGCGGCAGGTCCTGGCTGTTGTCCAGCAGCAACGGGTCGCCGAACAGCTGCTCGGCGGCGTTTTCCAGCACCTGCTCGACCTGGCGCGCCGGGGCCTCGACCACCGGGGCGGGATAGCCGCCAGTCAGGCTGATCAGATGCTCGCGGGTGATCGCTTCACCGGCTTGCAGAGGGTAGTCATAACGCAGACCGGGCAGCAGCACCGGCATGCTCGAATCGTCGGCCAGGGCCTGGTGCAGCAGGCGGTCCCAACTGCCGCCACGGGTATCGCGGCGCCACAATGCTTCTGGGGCACGCGCCAGCGGCTGGTCGAGCCAAGCGGCATGGCCGCTGCGCTGACGTTGCAACTCGCCGCGCAACTGGTTGGCGCGGGCCAGGGCCTGGGGGGCGAGGCTGTGCTCGAAGGCCGGGAAGAACCGCGCCTCGAACTGCCATTGGCCGCCTGCCTGGCGGCAGCGCAGACGAAACGCGCCGCTGGCCCGGCAACCAGCGAACAGCACCGGTACCCGGCGGCCGCTGGCCTGGGTGGCCTGCACCGGCGCCGGCCACAGGTCCTGGCCACGGGCGCACAGCAGTACATCCACCTCGGGTATTCGCTCGGCCAACCACAAGCCGGGGCCGGTGCCGACATCCGCCAGCGCCACCACCAGGTCGGCCTCGCGCCGGGCTTGCTGGAAGCTCGGTTGCAAGGATTGGTACCACTGTTTGAGGGAGGCTTTCTGATCCTGCGCATAGGGGTCGGTGACGCCGACCACGGCAATGCGCACACCGCCACGCTGGAACACCTGCAGCCCCTTGACGCCCAAGGCCTTGGCCTGGGCATCGGCCAGGCCGGCACCGAGGGTAATAGAGGAGGACTGGCGATAGAGCCCGGCACTGCGCTGCGGCCACAGCACCCGCTCATCGCTGCTGACCCGCACCTCGCTGCCCAGCAGTTGGCTGCCCTGCACACCGCTTTCGCCCTGGGTCAGGTAGGCCAGGCCGCTGCCGTTCCAGCATTGGCCGTTCTCCAGAGTCAGGCATTGTTCGCTGCCGGCCTCGCGCCGCAGCTGTTCGAGCAGCGCGGCCAATATTGCATAGCCTCCAGTCTGGGCCTGGCCGGCAAGGCCAGCATCGAGCAACGGCGCCAAAGCCGGCTGCCCGGCGCTGGCATTCGGCCCGCTCATCCAGGGTGCACGCCCCAGGTGGCTGACCGGGCCGAGGCGCGTGGCCGGCACCACGGCCTGGCCCGGCTGGCGGGCATCGAGGGTATCGGCGACATACAGCAGGTCCAGCGCACGGTCGCCAGCGCCACCGGGCATGGGCAGGGCCGAGCAGGCGCCGAGCAACGGTGCCAGGGCACCGACACCCATCCAGCTGATCACTTCGCGCCTGCTCGCCATCGACTCCGCCATCCCTGTTCACGTAGGGCTCCGGATATTGCGGCGCTTGCGTGACAGTTTGATGGCAGAAAACCGACGTTAATTCCAAAACAGCGCAGGTTAACGCTTTAGTAATAGCGGTGAGTTTTAAAGGCTCTTTAACAAATCTGACAATCAATCATCATACTTGCCCTCTACAGTCGCGGTTTCCTTCAACTCAGCCAAAAAAAGGACACCCTGATGAGTCGAGATACCGGCGATAACCTGGACCGCAACCAGAGCGGCAACCTGCCGATGGCCAGTGTCATGGACACTTACCTGAGCCGTCGTTCCGTGGTGCGCGGCAGCCTCGGCGCGGCCATCGCCATGATCGCCGGTGCCGGCCTGACCGGTTGCTTCGACAGCGGCGGCGGCTCGGATCACGACGATCCCGCGCCGCAGCCGGAGAAACCCAAACTCAAGCTGGGCTTCAACTCCATCGCCGGCTCGCGCACCGACGCCTGCGTGGTCGCCGCCGGCTACAGCGCCTACGTGCTGGCCCCTTGGGGTACACCGTTGAACGCCACCGCCAACCCATGGAAGGCCGACGGCAGCAACACCTCCACCGACCAGGCCAACGCCATGGGCATGCACCATGACGGCATGCACTTCTTCCCCATCAACGGCAGCTCCAGCGATGGCCTGCTGGCGATCAACTTCGAATACATCGACACCGCCGCCCTGCACCCGGCCGGCCCCACCACCGTCGCCGGCAAACGCCCGGTCGAAGAGGTGCGCAAGGAGATCAACGCCCATGGCGCCGGCGTGGTGCGCATCAGCAAGGTCGCCGGACGCTGGCAGGTGGTCGACAACGACCCGCTCAACCGCCGCTTCACCACCGTCTCGCTGATGGATATCGCAGGCCCGATGCGCGGCACCGACCACGTCAAGACCAAGTTCTCGCCCACCGGCACCCAGTGCCGCGGCACCAACAACAACTGCGGCAACGGCTACACCCCGTGGGGCACCTACCTGACCTGCGAGGAGAACTGGCCCGGCATCTTCGTCAACAAGGGTGTGCGCCCGGCCGACCAGGTGCGTATCGGCGTCTCTTCGAGCAGCGGCCAGTACAAGTGGGAAACCGCGGCTGGTGATGCCAGCGAAGTGGCCGGCGAATTCACCCGCTTCAACATCACCCCCAGCGGCGCCAGCGCCACCGACGACTTCCGCAACGAAGCCAGCACCTATGGCTATATCGTCGAGATCGACCCGTACACCAACAACACCCTGGCGGTGAAGCGCACCGCCCTGGGCCGCTTCCGCCATGAAGGCTGCTGCCCGGGCCTGCCGGTGGCCGGCAAGCCGCTGGTCTGGTACACCGGCGACGACTCCAACAACGAGTACCTGTACAAGTTCGTCTCCGACGCCCTGTGGGACCCGGCCGACGCCAATCCGGCCGACCGCCTGGCCACCGGCGCCAAGTACATGGACAAGGGCAAGCTGTATGTCGCCCGCTTCGATGCCAACGGCACCGGCGCGTGGCTGCTGCTCGACGTGGCCACCCCGACCACTGCCGGCAGCACCCTGGGCGCGCAGTTCGGCGACCTGCCGGGCATCATCCTCAACACCCGTGGCGCTGCCGACGCCGTGGGCGCCACGCCCATGGACCGCCCCGAGTGGACCGCCGTCAACCCGCTCAACGGCGACGTCTACCTAACCCTCACCAACAACAGCGCGCGCACCGCGGCCAAGGTCGACGCGGCCAACCCACGCGGGCCGAACCGCCACGGCCACATCATCCGCTGGCACGACAGCGACGACCACAAGACCTTCACCTGGGACATCTTCGTGTTCGGCGCCAACGCCGCCGGTGCGCCGGACATCAACCGCTCGGGCCTGACCGAACTGAACCAGTTCGCCAGCCCCGACGGCATGAGCTTCGATAGCCGCGGCGTGCTGTGGTTCGAGACCGACAACGGCGAAGCCACCCTGACCAGCTACACCAACGACCAGGTGCTGGCAGTGATCCCCACCGACCTGGTGGACGCCAACGGCAAGCAGGTCCCGGTCAACGCCACCAACCAGGTGGACCTGCGCCGCTTCTTCGTCGGGCCGAATGGCTGCGAGGTGACGGGGATTGCCTTCACCCCGGACAACAAGACCATGTTCGTCAACATCCAGCACCCGGACAACTGGCCGAGCACCGACAAGGCCACCGACGTCACGCCGGCCGGCACCCCGGTGCGGCCACGGGCTTCGACGGTGGTGATCCAGCGTAATGATGGCGGGGAGATCGGCACCGTCTGATCGATCAGCTTTTACCTCAATCGCGGGACAAGTCGCATCGGTGCGCCGATGCGGCTTGTCCCGCGATTTTGTTCTACCAGGCCACCGCCTCCCTGCCCCTGACCCGCACCTGCTGCGCCGGCACCCGCGCGTGCCATTGCACCACGCCCAGCGCCTCGATCTGGAACTGGCTGCGCAGCGTGCGCCCCTCTTCCTCGAACGACAGTTGCAGGACGAAATGGCTGCTGTTGAGCAGCAACCCTTCGCTTAGCCGGGCGAAGGTCTCGTCATCCACCGCCCCCAGCGCCTGGCGCAAGGCCGCGGCATCGACATACCCGGCCGCCGGGCGGCCACTGATCACGCGGCTGAGCATCGAACGGGAGAACCGTCCTTCGTACATCGCCTCCAGCAACGGCAGGTGCTCCAACCCCAGGGCATTGGCATTGAGCCGCCAGCCGCTGGTCGACGGCAGCGCGCAGAGCATTCGATAGCGGCCTTGCCGAGCACTGTCCGGCTCCAGCAGCAGGTTCAGTTCACTGGTGTCGAGCATGGGCTGGTTGGCCGCCAGCCGCGGTGGCTGCTGGCGCAGGTACTGGGCGCTCTCGGCGCCCTGCAGACGGGCATCGCTGTCGGCATCCAGCCAGTCGGCCAGGGCATCGACCAGCCGTTCGGCAGCCATGTCATCGCCCAACAGCTGGCGCAACTGGCGCTCGGCCCGTGGGCCATCCTCCCCCAGCAGGGCGTTGACGTTGAAGCAGCTGTGCTGGTCGATCACCCGCAACTGCGCCTTGCCGGCACCAAAGTCGTAGGCCAGCGGCTGCCCACGCAGGGCCTGCCAGAACAGCGGACTGGCGCGCCAGGCCGGATCACGCAGGGCCTGGGAGGCGTAGGCCAGCCCCGCCTGCTCCATGGCCCGTACCTGCACCCGCTGGTGCAACAGGCGCACCGCGTCCACCTGGCGCCGGCCATCCTCCACCAGCCAGGCCAGCCCCGCCGCCAGCATCGCCAGCACCACCAGCACCATCAGCAGTGCCGCGCCCCGTTGTCGCCTGCGCCCCATCCCTGTCTTCCATTGGCCGCTGAAAAGCGCCAGTCAACACGCCGGTTGTTGCAGGCAGATGGCAGTCATGTGCCCGTCATCTGCGCAGGGCAGGATTGGCCTTCCTTTTTCTTTGACCTGACAGGAGTGGTCTTACATGGGTGGCATCGGAATCTGGCAATTGGTGATCGTGCTGTTGATCGTCTTCCTGCTGTTCGGCACCAAGCGTCTCAAGGGGCTGGGCGGTGATGTGGGCGAGGCGATCCAGGGCTTTCGCAAGTCCATGGGCGGCACTGCCGACAACACTGTCGAGCAGCAGCCGCAAGTGCTGAACAATCAGCCGGTGCAACAGACACAAACGGATCGTCAGGCCTGATGTTCGAGATCGGCTTCACCGAACTGCTGTTGGTGGGCATTGTCGCCCTGCTGGTGCTCGGCCCCGAGCGCCTGCCGGTGGCGGCGCGGACCCTGGGCCGTGGGCTGGGCCAGGCCCGTCGGGCACTGAATGCGTTGAAGGCGCAGGTGGAACGGGAGATCGACATGCCCGCCCTGGATGCCGCGCCGTTGCAGCGCCTGGAGCAGGAGCTGCGCCAAGGCATCCAGCTCGACGCGACGCCGGCCAATGACCCGACACCAGTCGCCCATGCCAAGGAGAGCGCTTGATGTCCCTCGCTCTCGACCAGGCGGCGCGCATGCCGCTGACCGATCATCTGCGCGACCTGCGCAAGCGCCTGGTGCGCTGCCTGCTGGTGATCGCGCTGGTGTTCTGCGGGCTGTTCCCCTTTGCCCAGACGCTGTACACGCACATCTCCGAACCGCTGCGCCGTTACCTCCCAGAAGGCGCCAGCATGATCGCCACCAGCGTCACCTCGCCGTTTCTTGCGCCGTTCAAGCTGACGGCGATGTGCGCGCTGTTCGTCGCCATGCCGCTGCTGCTGCACCAGGCCTGGGGCTTCATCGCCCCGGGACTGTACCGCCGCGAACGGCGCATCGCCCTGCCCCTGCTGGTGTCGAGCATCGTGCTGTTCTATGGCGGCATGGCGTTCGCGTTCTTCCTGGTGTTCCCGATGATGTTCGGTTTCTTCGCCAGCGTGACCCCGGACGGGGTGGCGATGATGACCGACATCGGCCTGTACCTGGACTTCATCCTGGCGCTGTTTTTGGCGTTCGGCCTGGCCTTCGAGATCCCGGTGGCGACCTTCATCGTGGTCTGGGCGGGGCTGACCGACGTGGCCACGCTGCGGCGCAGCCGGCCTTATGTGATCGTCGGCTGCTTCGTGGTGGGGATGATCCTGACGCCGCCGGATGTGTTTTCCCAGACCATGCTGGCGGTGCCGATGTGGGTGCTGTTCGAGGTGGGGTTGCTGGCGTGTGGGTTGGTGCGGCGGACGGAGTAAAAGGCAGGAGCCATTACTTGGTCGGGTGGCAGCCGTACACGGAGTGAGAACCGGTCACGAAGAAAACCGATCAGGCAAGGCCTGCCCGCCTACGGCTGCCATGGCAGAGCAGCGATCTTCGTTATACGGACTCTCACGCCCGATTAAGGTGGCAGCCATGAACGGGGTGAGAATCCGGGGCACAAGAAACCCGGTCAGACCGAAGTCTGCCCATGCACGGCTGCCATGAAGGGACTGCCGAAAAACTTGTACTCCAGGACTCTCACATCCTGGTCACCATATCTGGCGACCCGGTGAAGTTATCCCTGGGGTCTTTCCCCGACAACGCAGCAGCTTCCGGCAAGCACGTAGGATAGTTCTCAAGCTTTTCTGGCTGAAGCATTTGGTTTCAAGTTCGGAAATGTCCGACAGGAGATTGGGGGGACGGGGCGTTCATCGATAGGAGGGCTGCGCCTGTGAGACCGAGCGCCGCCCGCGCGGCGCATCGCGGATGAATCCGCTCCTACATTTGTTGCAACGTGGCCACGCCTGATAGGCCATGGTTGTAAGCCTTGTGCGCTGGACGCGATGTTTCGGCGGGCATTGCTGCCGCCCCACCTGTCTCAAGCCTTGCGCCAAGGCTGGCAACCATGGCCTGACAGGTTCGGCACGTTGCAACAAATGTAGGAGCGGATTCATCCGCGATGCGCTGCGCGGGCGGCGCTCGATCTCATAGGCGCCAAATATCTATCGACATACATCTCCATCGACACACCAATCCAGACCAGTGGTATTGACCTGGTATTAAAGTGGTATTAATTTTCATCCCACAACAATATCGGACACCGCCCATGCGTCCTCTAACCGCCCTGCGCCCCGACGAAACCAGCGCCACCCCGCTCTACCTGCAGCTGGCACGCAACCTGGAGCAGGCCATCCATGCCGGCCAGTGGACCGCCGACCAGGCCCTGCCCTCGGAGCGCACCCTCAGCGAAACCCTGGACATCTCCCGGGTCACCGCGCGCAAGGCCCTGGAAGTCCTGCTCGAACAAGGCCTGATCCAGCGCATCCAGGGCTCCGGCACCTTCATCACGCCACGCCTCGAACAACCCCTGTCACGCCTGTCGAGCTTCAGCGAAATGCTGCGCATGAAAGGCTTCGTGCCCAGCTCGCAGTGGCTGGAGCGCAGCATCGGCACGCCGAGCAGCGACGAACTGATCCGCCTCGGCCTGTCGCCCACAGACCAGGTGGCCCACCTCAAGCGCCTGCGCAAGGCCGACGACATCGTCATGGCGGTGGAGGTCAGCACCCTGCCCGCCCGCCTGCTCGGCGACCCGCAGGCCATCGGCGATTCGCTGTACCAGCACCTCGACCAACTCGGCCGCCCGGTGGTCCGCGCCCTGCAACATATCCGCGCGATCAACGCCAGCGACGAACTGGCCGCCCAGGTGGGCATCGCCCCCGGCACCGCCATGCTGCTGATGACCCGGATCGGCTACCTCGACGACAACACCGCCATCGAGCTGACCGACACCTACTGCCGCAACGACTACTACGACTTCGTCGCCGAACTGCGACGCTGACCGGAGCCCCCATGGACATCGCCAACATCCTCACCCCCGACGGCTGGGTGCGCGGACAACTGCACCTCGAAAACGGCCGCATACAGGCCATCGAGGGCACGCCGTGCGACCCGCAGGCCAACGACCTGCCCTACCTGTTGCCCGGTTTCATCGACCTGCATGTGCACGGCGGCGGCGGCAGCGACATCATGCAGGGCGGTGAGGCCTTCGCCACCATCGCCCGCACCCATCGGCGCTTCGGCACCACTTCGTTGCTGGCCACCACCATGACCGCGCCACGCGAGGAACTGGCCCGCGTGCTGGGCGAACTGGGCGCGCACCTCAAACAGCCGCGCCAGGGCGCGCGCATTCTCGGCGTGCATCTGGAAGGCCCGTATATCAACCCCGGCAAGCTCGGCGCGCAGCCGAACTTCGCCCACCAGGCGCTGCTCGACGAAGTCGAGGAGTACCTGGCCCTGGCACCGATCAAGGTCATCACCATCGCCCCGGAAATCGCCGGGCACCTGCCGCTGATCCAGGCCTTGAGCCAGCGCGGCATCCGCCTGCAGATCGGCCACACCCTGGGCAGCTACGAGGAAGGCGTGGCGGCCCTGGACGCCGGCGCCAGCAGCTTCACCCACCTGTACAACGCCATGAGCCCGCTGCACCACCGCGAGCCTGGCATCGTCGGCGCGGCCCTGGCCCATGCCCGCTACGCCGAGCTGATCCCCGACCTGCTGCATGTGCACCCCGGAGCGATCAAGGTGGCCCTGCGCGCGATCCCGTGCCTGTACTGCGTCACCGACTCCACCGCCGCCGCCGGCATGCCCGATGGCGAATACCGCCTGGGCAGCCACACCGTGACCAAGTGCCTGGGCGGCGTGCGCCTGCCCGACGGCACCCTGGCCGGCAGTACCCTGACCATGGACCAGGCCCTGCGCAACCTGGTGAAGATCGGCCTGCCCCTGGCCGAGGCCTCCGCGCGCCTGTCCCGCTACCCCGCCGATTACCTCGGCATCGCCGACCGTGGCCGCCTGCAACCGGGCGCCTGGGCCGACGCGGTGCTGCTCGATCGCCAACTGAACCTGACCGCCGTGATGGTCGAAGGAGAAACCGCATGAGTTCAAGGATGCTCGAAGAAGCCCGCAGCTGCGCCGATGTCGTCGAACGACAGAACCAGGCGCTGGACCCGCGCCTGGAAACCCTGTGCGAACAACTGCGCCGCCTCGACCCACAGGTGGCACTGACCGTGGCCCGGGGAAGCTCGGACCACGCCGCCAGTTACTTCGCCTATGTCGCCATGCAGCAACTCGGCCTGCCGGTGGCCTCGCTGCCGATGTCGGTGGTGACCTTGCAACAGGCGCCGTTGCGGGTACGCGGCCAGGTGGCGCTGGGCTTCTCGCAGTCGGGCCAGAGCCCGGACCTGGTCGACAGCCTGCGTCGCCTGAACCAGTGCGGCGCGACCACCGTGTCGCTGGTCAATGCCGAGGGCTCGCCGCTGGAGCAGGCCTGCCAGCACCACTTGCCGCTGGGCGCCGGCCCCGAGCTGTCGGTGGCGGCGACCAAGAGCTTCGTCGCCACCCTGAGCGCCAGCGCCCGCCTGGTCGCCCATTGGGGCCAGGACCGCGCCCTGCTGACAGCCGGCCTTGCCCTGCCCGCGCAATTGCGCGAGGCCGCCGCCCAGGACTGGAGCCCGGCCCTCGACACCTTGCGCGATGCCGAACGGCTGATGGTGATCGGCCGTGGCGCCGGCTTTGCCATCGCCCAGGAAGCGGCCCTCAAGCTCAAGGAAACCTCGGTGATCCAGGCCGAGGCCTTCAGCAGCGCCGAGGTGCGCCACGGCCCCATGGCGCTGATCGACGCCCAGTACCCGCTGCTGGTGTTCGCCCCGCGCGGTGTCGAGCAGGCCGGCCTGCTGCAACTGGCCGCCGACATGCGCCAGCGCGGCGCCCATGTGCTGCTGGCGGCGCCCGCCGATATCGCCGGGCGCGACCTCACCCTGAGCTGCGCCGAACACCCGGCCCTGGACCCGCTGTTGGCGATCCAGAGCTTCTACGTCATGGCCGCGGCCCTGGCCGAGGCCCGTGGCCTCGACCCCGACCAGCCGCGCCACCTGAGCAAAGTGACCTGCACGCAGTGAAGCCGCGAGGAACAGCGCATGCCCGACAATAACAAGATCATCCTCCATGCCCCGCTCGCCGGGCCGCTGGTGCCGCTGGAGCAGGTACCGGACCCGGTGTTCAGCAGCGCCACCCTCGGTGACGGCGTCGCCATCGACCCACTCAACGATGTGCTGCACGCCCCGTGTGCCGGCGAGGTGGTGCAACTGGCCCGCACCGGCCACGCGCTGACCCTGCGCGCGGCCAACGGCGCGGAAATCCTCCTGCATATCGGTGTCGACACCGTGCAACTGCAGGGCCGTGGCTTCTCGCCATTGGTGGCGCTGGGCGACCAGGTCAGCCAAGGCCAACCGCTGGTGCGCTTCGACATGGACCTCGTGGCGCGGCACTGTGTCAGCCTGGTCACCGTGATGCTGATCAGCAATGGCCCAGGCTTTGGCCTGAGGCGACTGGAGGCAGGCAATGCGCAGCTGGGCGCGGCGCTGCTGGAGGTCGAGGCCACGGGTCGCGAAGCGCATGCCCGGCCGGTCAGCGATGAAAGCGCGCGCGGTCACGCCCGGGTCGCTCATCACGGCGGCCTGCATGCCCGCCCCGCCGCCTTGCTGCGCCAGACTGCGCAAGGTTTCCAGAGCCATGCCGTGCTGCGCTTCGCCGAGCGCGAGGCCGACCTCGACAGCCTGGTGGCGGTCATGGGCCTGGGCGTTGGCGAAGGCGCCGAAGTCGAACTGATCTGCACCGGGCCGGACAGCCAGGCCGCGCTGCTGGCGTTGATCGCCGCCGTGCAGACGGCCTCGGTCGGTGAGCGCCATGCCGCGCACGCGCCGACCAGTACCGCCATGCCCAAGCCCGCTGCCGGGCCCGGCATGCTTACCGGTGTCTGCGCCGCCCCCGGCCTGGCCCAAGGGCCGCTGGCCCGGCTGGACGGGGTCAGCCTGCCGCCCGACAACGGCGACAACGACCCTGCCGCACAGCACCAGGCGTTGAACACGGCCTTGGCCGAAGTGCGTCATGCCATCGACCGCGACTGGCGCCACCTGCCGCGCGGCCAGGAGGACGCGGCCGCGATCCTCGAGGCCCACCTGGCCTTGCTCGACGATCCGGCCCTGCTCGGCGACGCCCGCCAGCATATCGCCAACGGCGTCGCCGCCAGCCATGCCTGGAGCCGTTCCATCGATGCCCAGTGCCAGATCCTGCGCAGCCTGGGCAACCCATTGCTGGCCGAGCGCGCCAACGACCTGTACGACCTGCAACAGCGTGTTCTGCGGGCCTTGCTTGGTGAAACCCGGCAACTGCGCCTGCCGCCCTCGGCCATTGTCGTCGCCCATGAACTGACGCCCTCCGACCTGCTGCTACTGGCCCGCCACGAGGTCGCCGGGCTGTGCATGGCCGCAGGCGGCGCCACCTCGCACGTCGCCATCCTTGCCCGCGCCCGCGGCCTGCCGTGCCTGGTGGCCGTGGGCGAAGCGCTGCTGGAGCTGCCCGCCGGCACGCCGCTGGTGCTGGACGCCGACCAGGGCCGCCTGGAAACCGAGGCTGATGCGCAGCGCCTGGCCGAGGTGCGCCAGCATGTGCAGCAGCGCCGTGAAACCCGCCAACGCCAGCAGGCCGCCGCCCAACAGAGCGCCCGCACCCGCGATGGCCAAGTGATCGAGGTCGCCGCCAACGTCGCCAGTGCCGAGGAAGCCGCCGAGGCCTTGGCACAAGGTGCTGACGGCATCGGCCTGCTGCGCAGCGAGTTCCTGTTCATCGACCGCCCCACCGCGCCGGACGAGACCGAGCAGCGCAGCGCCTACCAGGCCGTGCTTGATGCCATGGCCGAACGCCCGGTGATCATCCGTACCATCGATGTAGGCGGCGACAAGCAGCTCGACTACTTGCCCCTGCCGGCCGAGGCCAACCCGGTGCTGGGCCTGCGCGGCATCCGCCTGGGCCAGGTGCGCCCGGAACTGCTCGACCAGCAGTTGCGCGCGCTGCTGCAAGTCAGCCCGCAACAGCGTTGCCGGATCATGCTGCCGATGGTGACCGAAGTCGACGAACTGATCGCCATCCGCCAGCGCCTGGACCGGCTGGCCGGCGAGCTGGGCATCGGGCAACGCGCCGAGCTGGGGGTGATGATCGAGGTGCCGGCCGCGGCGCTGCTCGCCGAGCGCCTGGCCGAACATGCCGATTTCTTCTCCATCGGCACCAACGACCTGTCCCAGTACACCCTGGCCATGGACCGCGACCACGCCGGGCTGGCTGCACGGGTGGATGCCTTGCACCCCGCCTTGCTGCGCCTGATCGAGCTGACCTGCCAGGGCGCGGCGAAGCACGGGCGCTGGGTTGGCGTGTGCGGTGCGCTGGCCTCCGACCCGCTGGCCACGCCGGTGCTGGTCGGGCTGGGGGTGGCCGAGCTGTCGGTCAGCGCGCCGCAGATCGGCGAGATCAAGGCGCAGGTGCGCCAGCTCGACGCCGCCGCCTGCCGCCGCTTCAGCCAGGGCCTGCTGGGCTTGTCCAGCGCCGCCGCGGTACGCCAGGCCTGCCGCGACTTCACCGCCCAGTCCC
This sequence comes from Pseudomonas sp. CCOS 191, assembly GCF_001007005.1. Classification (NCBI taxonomy): domain Bacteria; kingdom Pseudomonadati; phylum Pseudomonadota; class Gammaproteobacteria; order Pseudomonadales; family Pseudomonadaceae; genus Pseudomonas; species Pseudomonas sp. CCOS 191. The sequence continues at coordinate 1,154,288 of NZ_LN847264.1, read as the reverse complement.
ACGCCCAACCAGCCGCCGCCGCGGCCCTACAACAATAATCGGAGCGCACCATGTACCAGCACTTCATCCAGGGCCTGCAACGGCTCGGCCGCGCCTTGATGCTGCCCATCGCCATCCTGCCCATCGCCGGCCTGCTGCTGCGCCTGGGCGACACCGACCTGCTCGACATCGCCCTGGTGCATGACGCAGGGCAAGCGATCTTCGCCAACCTGGCACTGATCTTCGCCGTCGGCATCGCCGTGGGCTTCGCCCGCGACAACAACGGCACCGCCGGGCTGGCCGGGGCCATCGGCTATCTGGTGCTGGTGGCGACGCTAAAGGTGATCGACCCGAAGATCGACATGGGCATGCTCGCCGGGATCATCTGCGGTCTGCTCGGCGGTGGCCTGTACAACCGCTTCAAGGACATCCAGCTGCCGGACTACCTGGCGTTCTTCGGCGGCCGGCGCTTCGTGCCGATTGCCACCGGGGTGTCGGCGGTGTTCCTCGGGCTGCTGTTCGGCCTGGCCTGGCCGCCGATCCAGGACGGCATCAACAGCCTCGGCCAATTGATGCTGGAGAGCGGCAGTATCGGCGCGTTCTTCTTCGGCGTGCTCAACCGCCTGCTGATCATCACCGGCCTGCACCACATCCTCAACAACCTGGTGTGGTTCGTCTTCGGCAGCTTCCAGGCGGCCAGCGGCCAGGTGGTCACCGGCGACCTGGCGCGCTTCTTCGCCGGCGACCCGAACGCCGGCCAGTTCATGGCCGGCATGTTCCCGGTGATGATCTTCGGCCTGCCTGCTGCGTGCCTGGCCATGTATCGCCACGCCCTGCCGGCCCGGCGCAAGCTGATCGGTGGCGTGCTGCTGTCGATGGCGCTGACCTCGGCGCTGACCGGGGTGACCGAGCCGATCGAGTTCGCCTTCATGTTCCTCGCGCCGCTGCTGTACCTGATCCACGCGCTGCTCACCGGGGTGTCCATGGCGGTCTGCGACCTGCTCGGCATCCGCCTGGGCTTCACCTTCTCCGGCGGCGCCATCGACATGGCCCTGGGCTGGGGGCGCTCCAGCAACGGTTGGCTGGTGTTCCCTGTAGGCCTGCTGTACGCGGTGGTCTACTACTTCGTGTTCGACTTCTGTATCCGCCGCTTTGACCTCAAGACACCAGGGCGCGAGGAGCAACCCGGCAACGAAGCGGCGGCCGGCGCGGAGGTGCCCAGGGCCCGGCGCTATATCGACGCACTGGGCGGCGCGGCCAACCTGCAAGGGGTAGACGCCTGCACCACGCGCCTGCGCCTGGTACTGGCCGATCGCGGCCTGGCCCAGGACCAGGCCTTGAAAGCCCTCGGCGCCATGGCGGTGGTACGGCCTGGCAGCGGCGGCAGCCTCCAAGTGGTGGTGGGGCCGATGGCCGATGCGCTGGCCGATGAGATCCGTGGTGAGCTACCCCATGCGCGGGTGACGACAGCGGTGGCCGAGAAGGCCGCCGTGGTCACCGAGACGGTCGTCGTGGATGAATGGCTGCAGGCCCTGGGCGGGCGCGACAATCTGCTGGAAGCGCAGTGCGTGGCCTCGAGCCGGGTGCGGGTGCAAGTCAGGGATGAGAGCAAGGTGGAACAGGATCACCTGGCCGCCTTGGGATGCCTGGGAGTGAGCCCGCAGGCAGACGGCGTGTGGCATCTGCTGGTGGGTGGCAAGGCGCCTGCGCTGGGCGCCGCCTTGCAAGGCTGAAAAGCATCGCGGGGCAAGTCGCATCGGCGCACCGCCGCTCCCACGAATTTGCTTCGTGAGAGCGGCGGTGCGCCGATGCGACTTGCCCCGCGATGTAATTCGATGCTGCCTTAGAAATCAGCCAGCGGCCAGACCTCATAGGCCGGTGTTTCATACGGGTGGCTCTGCTTGAGCGCAGCGACCACCTGGGCGATCAGCGCATCAGCCACCACCAGCTCCACCTTCCATTCCTCGACCACCTCGACCTGACCGGTCTGCCCGAGGTACGGCTGGCTGCCGTGCAACGGGCGGAACTGGCCCTGGCCGAGGGTCTGCCAGGCGCAGTGGTCATAGTCGCCGATACGCCCGCCACCAGCGGCGAACACAGCGGCCTTGACCACTTCGACATGGCTGTCGGGGACGAAGAAGGCGAGCTTGTACACGCCTTAGTTCACCCAGACCCGCGCGTTGCGGAACATGCGCATCAGGGCTGCGTCTTCCTGCCACTCATCCGGGCGCCAGGAGTTCTGCACGGCGCGGAACATACGCTCCGGGTGCGGCATCATGATGGTCACGCGGCCGTCGCGGCTGGTCAGGCCGGTGATCCCGCGCGGCGAGCCGTTCGGGTTGGCCGGGTAGGCTTCGGTGACCTTGCCGTGGTTGTCGACGTAGCGCAGGGCCACGCAACCGGACAGGTCGGCTTCCAGCAGTGCCTCTTCGCTGGCGAACTCGGCATGGCCTTCACCGTGGGCGATGGCGATCGGCATGCGCGAACCAGCCATGCCCTGCAGGAAGATCGAGTTGGACTTCTGCACCTCGACCATGGCCACACGGGCTTCGAACTGCTCCGAGCGGTTGCGCACGAAGTGCGGCCAGTACTCGGTGCCCGGGATCAGCTCGTGTAGGTTGGACATCATCTGGCAACCGTTGCACACACCCAGGGCGAAGCTGTCGGTACGCTCGAAGAAGGCCTGGAAGGCATCGCGGGCACGGGCGTTGAACAGTGCAGACTTGGCCCAGCCCTCACCGGCACCGAGCACGTCGCCGTAGGAGAAGCCGCCGCAGGCCACCAGGCCCTTGAACGCTTCGAAATCGACACGACCAGACAGGATGTCGCTCATGTGCACGTCGACGGCAGCGAAGCCGGCGCGGTCGAAGGCCGCGGCCATCTCGACCTGGCCATTGACGCCCTGCTCGCGCAGGATCGCCACTTGCGGGCGCACGCCTTTCTTGATGTACGGCGCGGCGATGTCTTCGTTGACGTCGTAGCCGAGCTTGACCGACAGGCCTGGGTTGTCTTCCTCGAGCAGCGCGTCGAACTCCTGGTCGGCGCAGTCGGCGTTGTCGCGCAGGCGCTGGACCTGGTAGCTGGTCTCGGCCCACTGGCGCTGCAGCAGGCGACGGTCGCCCTTGAACAGCTCTTCGCCTTCGAACTTGATCAGCACTTCACCGTTGTTGATCGGCTGGCCGATCACCGCGACGCAATCCTCACCCAGGCCTGCGGCGCTGAACTGCGCCAGCACATCCGGCGTGGCGTCCTGACGGACCTGGATCACCGCGCCCAGCTCTTCGTTGAAGAGGATGGCCGCGACTTTCTCGCGTTTGCTGGTCAGGTTGCCCAGTTCCAGCTCCAGGCCACAGTGGCCGGCAAAGGCCATTTCCAGCACGGTGGTCAGCAGGCCACCGTCGGAACGGTCGTGGTAGGCCAGCAGGTGGCCGTCTTCGTTCAGGCCCTGGATGACGGCGAAGAACGCCTTGAGGTCTTCGGCGTCGTCGACGTCCGGCGCCTGGGCGGCCAGCTTGCCGTGGGTCTGCGCCAGGATCGAGGCGCCCATGCGGTTCTTGCCACGGCCCAGGTCGATCAGGATCAGGTCGGTCTCGCCCTTGTCCATGCGCAGCTGCGGGGTCAGGGTCTTGCGGATGTCGGTGACCGGGGCGAAGCCGGTGATGATCAGCGACATCGGCGAGGTGACGCTCTTCTGCTCGCCGGCTTCGCTCCACTGGGTCTTCATCGACATCGAGTCTTTACCCACCGGAATGGTGATGCCCAGCTCCGGGCACAGCTCCATGCCGACGGCCTTGACGGTGTCGTACAGGCGGGCATCTTCGCCCGGGTGGCCGGCGGCGGACATCCAGTTGGCCGACAATTTGATGTCGGACAGCTTCTCGATGCGCGAGGCGGCCAGGTTGGTCAGGGTTTCGCCAATTGCCATGCGCCCGGACGCCGGGGCGTCGAGCAGGGCCAGCGGGGTACGCTCGCCCATGGCCATGGCTTCGCCGGTGTAGACGTCGAAGCTGGTGGCGGTAACGGCGCAGTCGGCCACCGGAACCTGCCACGGGCCGACCATCTGGTCGCGGGCCACGAGGCCGGTGATGGTGCGGTCGCCGATGGTGATCAGGAAGCTCTTGCTGGCCACGGCCGGGTGACGCAGCACGCGCTCGACCGAGTCGGTCAGGTCCAGCGTGCTCGGGTCGAACTCATCGCCCAGCTCCGCTTCGCGAGTGACCGAACGGTGCATGCGCGGCGGCTTGCCCAGCAGCACGTCCAGCGGCATGTCCACCGGGGTGTTGTCGAAGTGGCTGTCGGTAACGGTCAGGTGCTGCTCTTCGGTGGCCTCGCCGACCACCGCGAACGGGCAACGCTCGCGCTCGCAGATGGCCTGGAAGCGCTCGAAGTCCTCGGCGCTGACCGCCAGCACGTAGCGCTCCTGCGACTCGTTGGACCAGATCTCGTGCGGGGCCATGCCCGGCTCGTCGTTGGGCACGTTGCGCAGTTCGAAGCGGCCACCGCGGCCACCGTCGTTGACCAGCTCGGGGAAGGCGTTGGAGATACCGCCGGCGCCGACGTCGTGGATGAAGGCGATCGGGTTCTTGTCACCCAGCTGCCAGCAGCGGTCGATGACCTCCTGGCAACGGCGTTCCATTTCCGGGTTCTCGCGCTGCACCGAGGCGAAGTCCAGGTCGGCGGAGCTGGCGCCGGTGGCAACCGACGAAGCGGCGCCGCCACCCAGGCCGATCAGCATGGCCGGGCCGCCAAGCACGATCAGCTTGGCGCCGACGGTGATCTCGCCCTTCTGCACGTGGTCTTCACGGATGTTGCCCATGCCGCCGGCCAGCATGATCGGCTTGTGGTAGCCACGGACTTCCTCGCCGTGCGGGGTGTTGATGCCCTGCTCGAAGGTACGGAAGTAGCCGGTCAGGGCCGGGCGACCGAATTCGTTGTTGAACGCGGCGCCGCCCAGCGGGCCTTCGATCATGATGTCGAGGGCGTCGACGATGCGCTCGGGCTTGCCGTACGGCTTTTCCCAAGGCTGCTCGAAACCGGGGATGCGCAGGTTGGAGACGGTGAAACCGGTCAGGCCGGCCTTGGGCTTGGCACCACGGCCGGTGGCGCCTTCGTCGCGGATTTCGCCGCCGGAGCCGGTGGAGGCGCCGGAGAACGGGGCGATGGCGGTCGGGTGGTTGTGCGTCTCGACCTTCATCAGGATGTGCACCGGCTCCTGTACCGCGCCGTACTGGCGGGTCTCAGGGTTCGGGAAGAAGCGCCCGGCCACCGAACCGACGATCACCGAGGCGTTGTCCTTGTAGGCCGACAGCACGCCTTCGCTGTGCATCTGGTAGGTGTTCTTGATCATGCCGAACAGGCTCTTCTCTTGCGCCTGGCCGTCGATGTCCCAGCTGGCGTTGAAGATCTTGTGGCGGCAGTGCTCGGAGTTGGCCTGGGCGAACATCATCAGTTCGATGTCGTTCGGGTTGCGCGCAAGGTTCTGGAAGGCGGCGACCAGGTAGTCGATCTCGTCTTCGGCCAGGGCCAGGCCCAGGTCGATGTTGGCCTGGGCCAGGGCGGCGCGGCCACCGGCCAGGATGTCGACCGAGGTCATCGGCTTGGGCTGGGCGTGGCTGAACAGGTCGGCGGCGTCTTCCAGCTTGCCCAGCACGCGCTGGGTCATGCGGTCGTGCAGCTCGGCGGCGATGGCCTGGGCGTCGGCGTCATTGATGTTGCCGGCGACGTAGTAGGCGATGCCGCGCTCCAGGCGCTGGATCGACTGCAGGCCGCAGTTGTGGGCGATGTCGCTGGCCTTGGATGCCCAGGGCGAGATGGTGCCCAGGCGCGGCACGACCAGGAACAGGCGGCCGCTCGGCTCCTGTACCGGCACGCTCGGGCCGTACTTGAGCAGACGGCCCAGCACCTGCTGCTGGTCGGCGGTCAGCTCGCCGTCGACGTCGGCGAAGTGGGCGAATTCGGCATACAAACCAGTAACAGCGGGGACTTTCTGGCTCAGTTGCTCGAGTAATTTACCGTGGCGAAAGGCAGAAAGGGCAGGAGCGCCGCGCAGGATCAACATCGTCGGGACAGCCTCAGGAAGGGGTGTGCTTAGAGGCCGTGCATTCTAGCCTAATTCGCAGGCTTTCGGCACCCGCTCTAAGCCAATGCTGCCGGGCGGTGGAACCGGACCCAGGGGTCAAAAAATCCCCCCTTGCGCCACGCCCGTCACAGCGCCTGCTACCAGACAAGCCACCTATTGTCGAGATATGGCGCCGGCAGTCCTTTGCGTATACTGCACCCTATGTTCGCCCACACTGCTTTGCGCCAGCGTTGCGCCAAATGGCTCTTCGCAACCGGACTCTTCCTGATGCTCGGTGCCTGCGTTGAAAAACCCAGCACCCTCGAGCGCGTCAAGGAGGATGGCGTATTGCGCGTGATTACCCGCAACAGCCCGGCCACCTACTTCCAGGACCGCAACGGCGAAACCGGTTTCGAGTACGAACTGGTCAAGCGCTTCGCCGATGACCTGGGGGTAAAACTCGAGATCGAGACCGCCGACAACCTCGACCAATTGTTCGACCAACTGGGCAAGCCCTCCGGCCCGGTACTGGCCGCCGCCGGCCTGGTCAGCAGCGAGCGCCGCGCCAGCCAGGCGAAGTTCTCCCACCCGTATCTCGAGGTGACCCCGCAGGTCATCTACCGCAACGGCCGCTCGCGCCCGACCAATGCCAAGGGCTTGGTGGGCAAGAAGATCATGGTGCTCAAGGGCAGCAGCCACGCCGACCAGCTGGCCGAGCTGAAAAAGCAGAATCCGGGGCTGGATTACGAAGAATCCGACGCCGTCGAAGTGGTCGACCTGCTGCGCATGGTCGACGAAGGCCAGATCGACCTGACCCTGGTCGACTCCAACGAACTGGCCATGAACCAGGTCTACTTCCCCAACGTGCGCGTGGCCTTCGACCTGGGCGACACCCGTGACCAGCGCTGGGCGGTGGCCGCCGGCGAAGACAACAGCCTGCTCAACGAGATCAACGAGTTTCTCGACAAGTCGCAGAAGAACGGCACGCTTCAACGCCTGAAAGACCGCTACTACGGCCATGTCGATGTGCTGGGCTACGTCGGTGCCTACACCTTCGCCCAGCACCTGCAGCAACGCCTGCCCAAGTACGAGAAACACTTCAAGACCAGCTCCAAGGTCGAACAGGTGGACTGGCGGCTGCTGGCCGCGATCGGCTACCAGGAATCGATGTGGCAGCCGGAGGTCACCTCCAAGACCGGTGTGCGCGGCCTGATGATGCTGACCCAGCGCACCGCCCAGGCCATGGGCGTGTCCAACCGCCTGGACCCCCGGCAGAGCATCCAGGGCGGCGCCAAGTACTTCATGCTGGTCAAGGACCAGCTCGACGACAGCATCAAGGAGCCGGACCGAACCTGGTTCGCCCTGGCGGCCTACAACGTCGGCAGCGGCCACCTGGAAGACGCCCGCACCCTGGCCAGGCGCGAAGGCCTGAACCCGAACAAGTGGCTGGACGTGAAGAAGATGCTGCCGCGCCTGTCGCAGAAGCAGTGGTACAGCAAGACCAAGTACGGTTATGCCCGGGGCGGCGAGCCGGTGCATTTCGTCGCCAACATCCGCCGCTACTACGACATCCTCACCTGGGTCACGCAACCGCAGCTCGAAGGCCAGGTGGCCGAGGGCAACCTGCATGTGCCCGCGGTGAACAAGGACAAGCCAGCGGAGCAAGCGTCGCCGATGTGAGTCTTCAAGGCCACTTCACCGGCAAGCCAGCTCCCTCAATCGCCCTTCTAAAGCCGAGCGCTATCCTGTGGGAGCTGGCTTGCCAGCGATGAGGCCGGCGCAGGTTAGCCCTTGGCCCGTCGAGCCTTGAAAAACTCGCTGAGTATCGCGCCACATTCCTCGGCCAGCACCCCGCCCTCGTACATCACCCGATGATTGAGAAAGCCCTGGGTGAAGAACTGCCCCTGGCTCTGCACGATCCCCGCCTTGGGCTCCAGCGCGCCGTAGACCACCCGCGCCACCCGCGAATGGACGATCAGCCCCGCGCACATGCTGCACGGCTCCAGCGTCACGTACAGGGTGCTGCCCGGCAGGCGGTAGTTGCTGGCGGACTTGGCCGCAGCGCGGATCGCCACCATCTCGGCGTGGGCGCTGGGGTCGCTGTCGAGGATCGGCCGGTTGAAGCCCTGGCCGAGCACCTGGCCGTGCTGCACCAGCACCGCGCCCACCGGCACCTCGCCCAGGGCCGCGCCCTGGGCCGCCAGTTCCAGGGCCAGGCGCATGAATTCCTGATCACGGCTGCGATCGATGATCTGCGGACGCATCAGACCACCGCGATCGCGGCCATCAGGCCGGTTTCCATGTGGTCGATGACATGGCAGTGGAACATCCAGGTGCCTGGGTTATCCGCCACCAGCGCCACCTGCGCCCGCTCGTTCTTGCCCAGCAGGTAAGTGTCGGTGAACCACGGCTCGACGATCTTGCGCCGATTGGAGGCGATCACCTTGAAACTCATGCCGTGCAGGTGGATCGGATGCTGGTACTGGGTCATGTTCTTCAGCTCGAGGATATAGCTCTTGCCCTTCTGCAGCGTGGCGATGGGCCGGTCGGCGCAAGTCTTGTCAGTGATGTCCCAGGCCTGGCCGTTGATCTGCCACAGACTCGGCGGCTTGCCGTTCTCGGTATTCACCGAAACCTTGCCGACCCATTCGAAATTGAAGTTGAGCTTCTCGGCATTCTCCAGGTCCGGCTCGGCAACCGGGTTCGGCGGCAGCGCCTTGGGCCAGTCGCCGGGAGCGTCGCTGCTGGCCACCGAGCGCAAGGTGCCCAGGCGCACGAAGCCGTCACGCAACGAGACCTCCTCGCCCGCCTCGGGTATGCGGATCGCCAGGCAGATGCGCATGCCGGGGCCAAGCCAGTACTCCTCGTCCAGCGGGCGCGGGGTGATCGGGTTGCCATCGAGGGCGTAGATCATCGCCTCGCAGTTGCCCTTGAGGTTCAAACGATAGGTCCAGGTGTTGTCCAGGTTCAACAGACGCACCCGTACCACCTGCCCGGCCGGCAGCTCCGTGACCGACTCGGCCTGGCCATTGATGGTGATCAACCGCCCGGCCGTGCCGTTGCGCGCCGCCTCGCGGGGGATACTGAACGGCAGCCAGGCGCCCTGCTCGTCCACGTGCCAGTTCTTCAGGCTCAGCGTGCGTTCGTGCTTGAAACCGGTCGGTTCGCGCTCTTCGACGATCAGCGGGCCAACCAGCCCGCGCCCCAGTTCCTCGGAACTGCTCACATGGGGGTGGTACCAGTAGCTGCCGGCATCCGGCACACGGAACTTGTAGTCGAAATATTCGCCGGGCTTGACCGGCAATTGCGACACGTACGGCACGCCGTCCATCTCCAGCGGCAGGCGGATACCGTGCCAGTGGATGGTGGTCTCGACGGGTAGATGGTTGATGAAGCGTACCCGCAGCCAGGTACCCTGGCGCACCCGCAACTCGGTGCCCGGCGCCGACGGGCCGAAGGCCCAGGCCTCGGTCTTGAAGCCTGGCACCAGCTCGACGTCCAGCGGTGCGGCGATCAACTCGTAGTCGTGCCCGGCGTTGTCGTCCTCGACCTTGCCCAGCCAGTAACGCGCCGCGCCACCGGCGCCCAGGCCTACCACTACAAGGCCGGTCAGGCCCTTGAGCATTTGTCGACGGGTAAAGGACATCGGTGCGGGTACCTCGTTTCAGCGCGATCAAGCTGCCAGCAGGGCTGGCGATGAAGGGCGAATACGATACACCTGCATTTGCGAAATATTAAGTGAAGTCTTGTCGCAGGGCTGTTCGTTGCCGTAGCGACGGGGCGGTACGCCTGCTTCGCGAGTGAATCCCCACAGCTGCGCTGCATCACGCCCAATCTCTGCATAGAGCGCTATTGCAGTTGGAACCTGGAACAGGGACAGTCCACAAGCTGGTGCATTCACGCCAGCCAGACAACCGAACGGGGAACACATGAAGGAACATAAGTACGCCGTCACCGTGAACTGGACTGGCAACACCGGCTCCGGCACCTCCAGCTACACCGCCTACCAACGCGACTTCGATGTCCAGGCACCGGGCAAACCGCCGCTGCACGGTTCGGCCGACCCGGCCTTTCGTGGCGATCCCGGGCGCTGGAACCCCGAGGACATGCTGCTGGCCTCCCTATCAGCCTGCCATAAGCTCTGGTACCTGCACCTGTGCGCGGTGAACGGCGTGCAGGTCCTGGAATACGTCGACCACCCCGAGGGGCGCATGGTCGAGGGAAATGCCGAGCACAAGGGGCGCTTCACCGATGTCCTGCTGCGCCCGCAGGTTGTCGTAAGCCCTGAGTCGAATACGCAATTGGCCCTGCGCCTGCACGAAGATGCCCACCACGACTGCTTCATCGCCAATTCGGTGAACTTCCCGGTCCGCTGCGAGGCAGTGATCCAGCGCAAGGCCTGAGCCCTCGCGGATACGACAAGGGCGCCTTACGGCGCCCTTGTGGCTCAACTCATTCCCACTCGATAGTGGCCGGCGGCTTGCTCGACACGTCGTAGGTGACGCGAGAGATACCGTCGATTTCGTTGATGATACGACCACTGACGGTTTCCAGCAGCTCGTACGGCAGGTGCGCCCAGCGCGCGGTCATGAAGTCCACGGTCTCGACGGCACGCAGGGCCACGACCCAGGCGTAGCGACGGCCGTCACCGACGACGCCGACCGACTTGACCGGCTGGAACACCACGAACGCCTGGCTGGTCTTGTGGTACCAGTCGGCCTTGCGCAGTTCTTCGATGAAGATGTGGTCGGCGCGACGCAGGATGTCGGCGTATTCCTTCTTCACTTCACCGAGGATGCGCACGCCCAGGCCCGGGCCCGGGAACGGGTGGCGGTAGACCATGTCGTACGGCAGACCCAGTTCCAGGCCGATCTTGCGCACTTCGTCCTTGAACAGTTCACGCAGTGGCTCGACCAGCTTGAGGTTCATTTCCTCCGGCAGGCCGCCGACGTTGTGGTGCGACTTGATCACGTGGGCCTTGCCGCTCTTGGCGCCGGCCGACTCGATCACGTCGGGGTAGATGGTGCCCTGGGCGAGGAACTGGATGTTCTCCAGCTTGCTGGCCTCGGCATCGAACACGTCGATGAAGGTGCGGCCGATGATCTTGCGCTTCTTCTCAGGGTCCGCTTCGCCTTCCAGGTTGTCGAGGAACTGCTTCTCGGCATCGGCACGGATCACCTTGACGCCCATGTTCTCCTTGAACATGGCCATCACCTGGTCGCCTTCGTGCAGGCGCAGCAGGCCGTTGTCGACAAACACGCAGGTCAGCTGGTCGCCGATGGCGCGGTGCAGCAGCGCGGCAACCACGGACGAGTCGACGCCGCCGGACAGGCCCAGCAGGACGTTGGCCGAACCGACCTGAGCACGTACCTGGGCGATGGCGTCCTCGACGATGTTCGAGGCGGTCCACAGGGCTTCACAGCCGCAGATGTCCTGGACGAAGCGTGACAGGATGCGACCGCCTTGCTTGGTGTGGGTCACTTCCGGGTGGAACTGCACGCCGTAGTAGCCCAGGGCATCGTCGTACATGCCGGCGATCGGGCAGCTCGGGGTGCTGGCCAGCACGTTGAAGTTGCCTGGCATCTGGGTGACCTTGTCGCCGTGGCTCATCCACACGTCCAGGCCCAGCACGCCGTCATCGTCGACATGGTCTTCGATGCCGTCGAGCAGGCGGCTCTTGCCGACCACGTCGACGCGGGCGTAGCCGAACTCGCGCAGGTCGGAACCTTCGACCTTGCCGCCCATCTGCTCGGCCATGGTCTGCATGCCGTAGCAGATGCCCAGCACCGGGACCTTCAGGTCGAACACGGCCTGCGGCGCGCGCGGGCTGTTGGCTTCGTGGACCGACTCGGGGCCACCGGCCAGGATGATGCCGCGCGGGTTGAATTCGCGGATCGCTTCATCGTCCATGTCGAACGGGTGCAGCTCGCAATACACACCGATCTCGCGCACGCGGCGGGCGATCAGCTGGGTGTACTGGGAACCGAAATCGAGGATCAGGATACGGTGAGCGTGAATGTCGAGGGCCATGACTCAATCTCGTCAGTGGAAATCGGAAACGACGCGGGGCTGTGTATGACAGCCCCGTTCGGTAATTGCTGGAAGCCTCAGCCTACGCGGTAGTTAGGGGCTTCTTTGGTGATCTGCACGTCATGCACGTGGGACTCGGCCATGCCGGCACCGGTGATGCGCACGAACTCCGGCTTGGTACGCATCTCTTCGATGGTCGCGCTGCCGGTGTAGCCCATGGACGAACGCAGGCCGCCCATCAGCTGGTGGATGATCGCGGCCAGAGCGCCTTTGTACGGCACGCGGCCTTCGATACCTTCCGGCACCAGCTTCTCGGCGCCGGCCGAGGAGTCCTGGAAGTAACGGTCGGACGAGCCTTGTGCCTGTGCCATGGCTCCCAGCGAGCCCATGCCGCGGTAGGCCTTGTAGGAACGGCCCTGGAACAGCTCGACTTCGCCCGGTGCTTCTTCGGTACCGGCAAACATCGAACCCATCATCACGCAGGAAGCACCGGCGACGATGGCCTTGGACAGGTCACCGGAGAAACGGATGCCGCCGTCGGCGATCAGTGGCACGCCAGTGCCTTCCAGTGCGGCGGCGACGTTGGCGATGGCGCTGATCTGCGGCACGCCGACACCGGCGACGATACGGGTGGTGCAGATCGAGCCTGGGCCGATACCGACCTTGACCGCGTCGGCACCGGCTTCGGCCAGGGCCTTGGCGGCAGCGCCAGTGGCGATGTTGCCGCCGATCACCTGCACTTGCGGGTAGGTCTCTTTGACCCAGCGAACGCGGTCGATCACGCCTTTGGAGTGACCGTGGGCGGTGTCGACGACAACCACGTCAACGCCGGCGGCTACCAGGGCGGCAACACGCTCGCCGGTGTCCTTGCCGGTGCCGACCGCGGCGCCGACGCGCAGACGACCCTGGTCGTCCTTGCTGGCCAGCGGGTAGGCCTTGGCTTTCTCGATGTCCTTGACGGTCATCATGCCCTTGAGGGCGAACTTGTCGTCGACGATCAGGACTTTTTCCAGGCGGTGCTTGTGCAGCAGCTCGCGGACTTCGTTCTTGTCGGCGCCTTCGCGGACGGTGACCAGACGCTCTTTGGGGGTCATCACGTCGCGGACCTTGGCGTCCAGGCGGGTTTCGAAGCGCACGTCGCGGGAGGTGACGATGCCGACCAGATCACCGTTTTCCAGCACCGGAACACCGGAGATGTTGTTCAGGCGGGTCAGGTCGAACAGGTCGCGCACGGTGGCGTCGGCGTCGATGGTGATCGGGTCCTTGACCACGCCAGCCTCGAACTTCTTGACCTTGCGTACTTCGCCGGCCTGCTGCTCGATGGTCATGTTCTTGTGGATGATGCCGATGCCGCCTTCCTGGGCCATGGCGATGGCCAGGCGCGCTTCGGTCACGGTATCCATGGCGGCGGAGACCAGGGGAATGTTCAGCTCGATGCCACGAGTCAAACGGGTCTTGAGACTGACTTCATTGGGCAGTACCTCGGAGTAGCCAGGTACAAGGAGGATATCGTCGAAGGTCAGGGCTTCTTGGCTGATACGCAGCATCGCGGGGGCTCCCGGGAGGGAAAAATGGAAGCGCGCCATTATACCCATCCATGGCGCGCCGCTCAATGCAAAATAAGGGCCTTCGGTCAGCCTTGCGGCAGTTTTACCTGCACCACCGCCACTGGCTGGTCCAGCCAGTCGGCGAAGCTGTCGAGGAAGGCCTGGGTAAACCCGGCCTCGCCCCAGTTATTGAAGATGAACCCCAGGTTGGAAAAGGCACACGGCTGCAAATAGAGAAAGCCATTGATGTCGTCTTCGAAGCCGCACAGCGGGCAGGTGAAGTTGTCACTCACCCCCGGCATCCACTCCTCCAGGCTCTCGAACAGCGGCTCGCCGACCTCGCGCCGGCACTCCGGGCAACCGGCTTCTTCGAGAAAACCGTCGGTGGGGGTGTAGATGCAGCGCTTGAGCATCACCTCCAGGCCGTTGACCTGCTCGCCGAACGGCAACTTCTCGGGACGCAGGGCCACCTTGCGCGCCCCCTCCGCCAGGGCATGGCCCATGCGGTTGCCGGTGCGCCCACAGGTGCTCAACTGTTCCTCGACGATTTTTTCGCGCACCAACCAGCGCAGGATGGCGCGAGAGCGGGCCTCATGGACGGGCACGGTGGACAGTTTGGGGACGATGATGCTCTGGGTATTCATGGGTGAGGCGGGCCTGCGGACTGCGGTAATGGCGCAATTCTAGCGCCTGCTCAGGCGCTCAGGTAGCGGCCGATCAGCGCCAGGCCGCTGGCCAGGACCAACCAGGTGACCAGGCGTATGAAGGCCTCGCGGGACAGTTTCAAGGTCAGTCGCCTCCCCAGCCAGGTGCCAACGAACATCACCGGCAGCAGGCAGGCGGCGAGCAGCAACAGGCTGGTATCGGCATACACCCCGGCGATCAGGAACAGCGACAGACGCACCACCGTGCTGCAGCTGATCAGGGCGACCTGGGTCGCGCGCACCTGTTCCTTGGCCTCCAGGCGGGCACTGAGGTAGATCGCGTAGAGGAATCCACCACTGCCGAACAAGGCGCCGAACAATCCGCCCACCGTGCCCATGGGCACCGCCCAGGCGCCCGACAGGCTAGCCGGGCGTACCTTGACCGCCAGGCCATAGACCGCATAGGCGGTCACGAAGATGCCCATCAGCAACAGCAACACATCGGACTTGAGCCGCAGCAGAAAGACCACGCCCAGGGTGCACCCCACGGCCATGAACGGCAGCAGGCGCAGCAACTCGCCGCGCACCACATCGCGCCGCGAAGGCAGCAGGTTGCCGAAGGCGGCGACGAAATCCAGCAGCACCAGCAGCGGAATGATCCGTGACAACGGCATGAAATGGATCAGCACGGGGCCGGCGACCAGCGCGGTGCCGAAACCGGCAATACCGAAGACGATATAGGCCACCCCCACTCCCAGCAGGATGGGCAGCCAGTCGAACGTGGATAACGACAGTTGAGCGAGCATCACGGCAGTTCCCTTGAAGACAACTGAAGGTTAGCCAGTGACGAGCCATGCCGACTAATATGCATTTTTGCTATTAGCCATCTCGAAAAGGCATGACATGACTTCGATCCGCCAGCTGCGCTACTTCGTCGAAATCGCCGAGGCCGGCAGTTTCAGTGCCGCTGCCGAGCGGCTGTACATTGCCCAGTCGGCCCTCAGTCGGCAGATCAAGGAGCTTGAGCTTCACCTGGGCACCGTCCTGTTCGAACGCACTGCCCGCCAGCCACGGCTGACCGTCGCCGGGCTGGCCTTTCTCGAGCGCGCCCGCCATCTGCTGGCCGACCTGGACAAGGCCGAGCGCCTGGCCCGGGAAATCGGCCAGGGCCTGCGCGGCAGCCTGCGACTGAACCACTCCAGCACCGTGCCGCTGACCGGCCATTTGCTGCAGCGCCTCGGCGGCTACCTCGAGGACAACCCCGGCGTTTCCCTGGAGATCGCCCAGCAATCGTCGGAGGCGCAACTGGAGGACATCGCCGAAGGCCGCCTGGAGATCGGCCTGTTGCGCCTGCCGGTGCTACGCCAGCATGAAGGCGTGGAGCTGCATGCGCTGTTCGACGAACCCCTGCTGCTGGCAGTGGCGGCGGGCCACCCACTGGCCACGGCAAGCAGTGTTCGACTGGACCAACTGCGCGAGGAACGTTTCATTTCCATCCCCCATCGCCAACGCGGCGGCCTGAGCTACCTGTCGGCGTCGCTGTGCATGAATGCGGGGTTCTTTCCGCAGGCAGCACAGGTGGTATCGCGCAAGACCACGCAACTGCAACTGATCCAGGCCGGGTTCGGCGTGGCGTTGTTGCCGGCGAGCATGCGCGAGATTGCCCCGCCGGAGGTGCATTTCGTGCCGCTGGACGAGGCGTGCCAAAGTACCGTGGCGCTGGCTTGCCGGCGGGATGCCGGGGAACTGGTGCGCCAGTTCGTGGCGATCATGCAAGGCTGAAGGCCTCATCGCGGGGCATGCCCGCTCCCACGCAGCTACCGACGTAGAATGGACTGCCCCCAAGCATTGGATTGGTGTCCAGCTTCTTGGGGACAGTCCAGAACGTGGGAGCGGGCTTGCCCCGCGATAGAGGCCGGCACAGACAACCGGGCCTTCGCTCATTTATGATGCCCGCCATGATAAGAGACCCTTTCGAACGACTCGGCCTGGACCGCGAGGTCCTCACCGTCAGCCAGCTCAACGGCCGCGCCCGCGTGCTGCTCGAGGACGTGTTCCGCAGCGTCTGGGTGGAAGGCGAGATTTCCAACCTCGCCCGCCCGGCCTCCGGCCATATGTACTTCACCCTCAAGGACAGCGGCGCGCAGATCCGCTGTGCGCTGTTCCGGCAGAACGCCGCCCGGGTGCGCCAGGCCCTGCGTGACGGCCTGGCGGTACGGGTGCGCGGCAAGGTCTCGCTGTTCGAAGGGCGTGGCGACTACCAGCTGATCCTCGATACGGTCGAGCCGGCCGGCGACGGTGCCCTGCGCCTGGCGTTCGAGGCGCTGAAGGAAAAGCTCGGCGCCGAGGGGCTGTTCAGCACCGAACGCAAGAAGCCGCTGCCAGCGCACCCGCAACGCATCGGCATCATCACCTCGCCCACCGGCGCGGTGATCCGCGACATCATCAGTGTGTTCGGCCGTCGTGCGCCGCAGGTCGAGTTGAACCTGATCCCCACCGCGGTGCAGGGCCGCGAGGCGATCAACCAGATCGTCCGCGCCCTGCAGATGGCCGATCGGCAAGGCTTCGACGCGCTGATCCTGGCCCGTGGCGGTGGCTCGCTGGAAGACCTCTGGTGCTTCAACGAAGAGGCCGTGGCCCGCGCCGTGGCCGCCTGCGTCACGCCCATCGTCAGCGCCGTGGGCCATGAGACCGACGTGTCGATCAGCGATTTCGTCGCCGATGTGCGCGCCCCCACGCCGTCCGCCGCCGCCGAGCTGCTCGCCCCCGACAGCAGTGGCCTGCAGCAGCGCCTCGACGGCCTGCAACGACGCCTGCTGCTGCGCATGCAGAACCGCCTGGCCCACGACCGCCTGCGCCTCGACGGGCTGGCCCGACGCCTGCGTCACCCCGGCGAGCGCCTGCGCCAGCAGGCCCAGCGCCTGGACGACCTGGACATGCGCCTGCGCCGCGCCTTCATGCTCGACATGAACCAGCGCCAGCAACGCCTCGGTCGCCTTGACACGCGCCTGGCCGCGCAACATCCGGGGCGCAGCCTGAAACTGCTCAAGCAGCGCCTGGACAGCCTCGCCGAGCGCCTGCCGCGGGCCATGCGCGACGTGCTCAAGGACCGCCGCCAGCGCTTCCAGGCACAGCTGCAGACCCTGCAGGTGGTCAGCCCGCTGGCTACCCTTGCCCGCGGCTACAGCATCCTCCTGGATGAGCGCGGCCAGGCCATCCGCAGCGCCGCGCAAACCCACAACGGCCAACGCCTGACCGCCCGCCTCAACGAAGGCGAGCTCAAGGTGCGGGTCGAGGACAACCACCAGACCCCGGTCACCCTCTCGCTACTGGACTGACACATGCCACGCCTGTTCGCGCCCCTGCTTGCCCTCGCCCTGCTGCTGCCGGTCACGGCCGCCCACGCCAGCTACATTACCCGCGCCCTCAACAAGCCCGTGCCCGGCGGCGTGGCGGTGGTCGACCTGGGCCCGGGCGCCAGCGCCCCGACCGCGCGCTTCGATGGCAAACCGGTATTGGTGGTCAGGGAGCAGGACAACTGGCTGGCCATCGTCGGTATTCCGCTGACGCAAAAGCCCGGCAGTGCCGTGCTGACCCAGGGTGGGCGCAACATTCCTTTCAGTGTTGGCAGCAAGAAGTACCCCGAGCAGCACATCACCTTGAAGAACAAGCGCCAGGTCAACCCTGAGCCGCAGGACCTCAAGCGCATCGACCGCGAACTGGCCGAGCAGATCAAGGCCTACCGCAGTTTCAGCCCTGTGCTTCCGAGCAACCTGATCCTCGACAAGCCGGTCAACGGCCCGCTGTCGAGCAAGTTCGGCGTGCGCCGCTTCTTCAATGGCGAGGAACGCAACCCCCATGCCGGCCTGGACTTCGCCGTGCCCGCCGGCACGCCGATCAAGACCCCGGCCAATGGCAAGGTGATCCTGGTGGGCGATTACTTCTTCAATGGCCGCACGGTATTCGTCGACCATGGGCAAGGCTTCATCAGCATGTTCTGCCACATGTCGAAGATCGACGTGAAACCGGGCCAGGCGCTGCGCCGTGGCGAGGTGGTGGGCCGCGTAGGTTCGACTGGCCGGGCCACCGGGCCGCACATGCACTGGAACGTCAGCCTCAACGATGCGCGGGTGGATCCGGCGATCTTCATCGGCGCGTTCCAGCCCTGAAATCGCAATCGCGGGGCGAGCCCGCTCCGACGTAGCCAACGCTGGCCCCGCGACTTGCGCAATGAAAAAACTTAAAGCAATAAAATCTCAACAAGCCTAAATTAATGGCCATAAAAACTCTGTAAACTCGTTTTTTTAAGCATTCCTCTCAATTTTCCCGCAATGCTTGCCATCCCCCAACCCACTGGTTAGGGTTGAGCATATGAACATCTTCAGCACCCTCCTCCAACAACACCGCAGCCTCTGCCTGGTCAGCGCCCGACTACCAGGGTGAATCGCGTCGCCTCGCCTTTTCATCTCGTACACGTTCGGCAGGCCCGATCACGGCCGCACATAAAAGGATTGCTTCCATGACCATGCTCAAAGATCCATCGAAGAAGTACCGCGCCTTCCCGACCATCGACCTGCCTGACCGTACCTGGCCGTCGAAGACCATCACCCAGGCGCCGATCTGGTGCAGTTCCGACCTGCGTGATGGCAACCAGTCGCTGATCGAGCCGATGGATGCCGAGAAGAAGCTGCGTTTCTGGAAGACCCTGGTGCAAGTAGGCGTGAAGGAAATCGAAGCATCGTTCCCGTCCGCATCGCAGACCGACTTCGACTTCGTGCGCACCCTGATCGAAGACGGCCACATCCCGGACGACACCACCATCCAGGTACTCACCCAGGCCCGTGAAGACCTGATCGCGCGTACCTTCGAATCCCTGCGCGGGGCCAAGAAGGCCATCGTTCACCTGTACAACGCCACCTGCCCGTCGTTCCGCCGCATCGTCTTCAACCAGGACAAGCAGGGCGTCAAGGACATCGCGGTCAATGCCGCCAAGCTGTTCGTCAAGTACGCGGCGCAGCAGCCGGGAACCCAGTGGACCTTCCAGTACTCGCCCGAGACCTTCAGCGCCACCGAACTGGAATTCGCCAAAGAGGTGTGCGACGCGGTGATCGAGGTGTGGAACCCGACCCCCGAGCACAAGATCATCCTCAACCTGCCGGCCACCGTCGAAGTCGCCACGCCGAACGTCTACGCCGACCAGATCGAGTGGTTCTGCCGTAACGTCAACCGCCGCGATAGTGTGATCATCAGCCTGCACACCCACAACGACCGTGGCACCGGCATCGCCGCCACCGAGCTGGGCCTGATGGCTGGCGCCGACCGTGCCGAAGGCTGCCTGTTCGGCAACGGCGAGCGTACCGGCAACGTCGACCTGGTGACCCTGGCACTGAACCTCTACACCCAGGGCATCGACCCGCAGTTGGACTTCTCCGATATCGACGGCGTGCGCAAGGTCGTCGAGGAGTGCAACCAGCTGCCGGTGCACCCACGTCACCCATACGTCGGCGACCTGGTACACACTGCCTTCTCCGGTTCGCACCAGGACGCCATTCGCAAGGGCTTCGCCAAGCAGCAGGACGGCGAGCTGTGGGAAGTGCCATACCTGCCGATCGACCCGGCCGATATCGGCCGCAGCTACGAGGCAGTGATCCGCGTCAACAGCCAGTCGGGCAAGGGTGGCATCACCTACCTGCTCGAGCAGGAATATGGCATCAGCCTGCCGCGCCGCATGCAGATCGAGTTCAGCCAGGTGGTGCAGGGCGAGACCGACCGTCTCGGCCTGGAAATGACCGCCGAGCAGATCTACAAACTGCTGCAGAAGGAATACCTCCAGGCCAACGCGCCATATGCCCTGGTCAGCCACCGTCTGCAGGAAGAGAACGGCAGCAGCCACGTGCAAGTGGAAGTCTCCGGTGAAGGCGAAACCACCCTGCACTGGCACGGCAAGGGCAACGGCGCCCTCGAAGCACTGGTGGCCGGCCTGCCGATCGCCGTGGAGATCATGGACTATAACGAACACGCCATCGGTGCCGGCACCAATGCCAAGGCCGCGGCCTACATCGAGCTGCGCGTGGCCGGCGGGCGTCCGGTGCACGGCGTGGGCATCGACGAGAACATCACCACCGCCAGCTTCAAGGCGCTGTTCAGCGCACTGAACCGCTCGCTGAGCCAGCAGCAGGCCAAGGCGGCGTAAGTCGCAATGTGATGATCAAGGCCCGCATCTTGGATGCGGGCTTTTTTTGTCTGTACCGGCCTCATCGCGGATGAATCCGCTCCTACAGGGACCGTGTAGGAGCGGATTCATCCGCGATGAGGCCGGTACAGACAATCCAAAACCCACAGGCGAAAAAAAGGGGCGCCGACCAAGCGCCCCACAAGCCGTGTAGCACACAACGAAATCTATCAGTCCAGCAACGCCATCGCCTCGGCGCTGCACGCCTCGATCCGCGCCCAGTCGCCGTTCTTGATCCAGCTGCTGTCGAGCATCCAGGTGCCGCCCACGCACATCACATTGGGCAGGGCCATGTAGTTGCGCACGTTGGCCGGGTTGACCCCGCCAGTGGGACAGAAGCGAATGTCGCCGAACGGGCCGCCGAACGCCTTGATCGCCGCCACGCCGCCACTGATCTCGGCCGGGAACAGCTTGAAGCGGCGGTAGCCCAGGGCATAGCCCATCATGATCTCCGACGGCGTGCTGATGCCTGGCAACAGCGGAATGTCGCTGTCCACGCCTGCCTCGAGAATGTCCTGGGTGATGCCCGGGGTAACGACGAACTGCGCGCCCGCCGCCTCGACGGCCGCGAACATGCCGCGGTCGAGTACGGTGCCGGCGCCGACGCACAGCTCCGGACGCTGCTCGCGCAGCACCTGGATGGCCTTCAGGCCGTGCTGCGAGCGCAGAGTCACTTCCAGGGTGCGGATGCCGCCAGCGGCCAGGGCATCGGCCAGGGGCAGGATGTCTTCCTCACGGGCGATGGTGATCACCGGCAGGATGCGCGCCTTGTTGCAGATCGCGTCGATCCGCGCGGCTTTGTCGGCCATCGAGAGCAAAGGCTGTGGGCGTTCGAGGGTGGTCATGACAATGGATCCTTGGCTCATGGGCACCAGTAGATGTCCAGGGGGTCGTGAAGAAAGGCGCGAATCGGCATTTCGGTTGGGTCTTCGGCCGCCAGCGCGGTGCGCAGGGTGGCGAGCTTGCCCGCGCCCTGCACCGACAACAGCGTCAGGCCGGCAGTGGCCAGCAGTGCGCGGGTCATGCTCAGGCGCTGGTGCGGCACGCTGGGTGCCAGCATCGGCAGGCAGCGGCGCTCACCGACCTTGGCCAGGCCCTGGCGCAGGTTGGGGCTGGCCGGGAACAGCGAGGCTGTATGGCCATCGTCGCCCATGCCCAGCACCAGCACATCGATCGGTGGCAGGTCGGCCAGCACCTGGTCGGCCTGCTCGGCAGCGGCTTCGAGGCTGGCGGCGGGTTGGTAGAGCCCGATGAAACGGGCCTTGGCCGCCGGCCCCTTGAACAGGTGGCGAGCCAGCAGGCCGGCGTTGCTGTCGTCGTGCGCCACCGGCACCCAGCGCTCGTCGGCCAGGCTCACCGTGACCCGGGACCAGTCCAGCACCTCGCCGGCCAGTTTCTCGAGAAACGGCACCGGGCTACGCCCACCGGACAGCACCAGGCAGGCCTGCCCCTTACTGGCGATCGCCTGGCGCAGGCGCTCGGCCACATCATGGGCCTGGGTCGCCGCCAGGGTTTTCGGATCGGCCAGCTGATGAACCTTCACGGTCGCCGGCAGTTGCAGTTCAGATATCGCCATACCAGGCCCTCCCATCACGTGTGATCAATGCAATCGAGCTCATCGGCCCCCAGGATCCGGCCGCATAGGGCTTGGGCGCGTCGCCGGTGTGCTTCCAGCCGGCGATCAGCTGGTCGCACCATTTCCAGGCGTATTCGATCTCGTCCTTGCGCACGAACAGGTTCTGGTTGCCGCGCATCACCTCAAGCAACAACCGCTCGTAGGCATCCGGGATCCGCGCGCTGCGCCAGGTGTCGGAGAAATTCAGCTGCAGCGGGCCGCTGCGCAGTTGCATGCCCTTGTCCAGGCCCTGCTCCTTGGTCATCACCCGCAGCGAAATGCCCTCGTCCGGCTGCAGGCGAATGATCAGCTTGTTGCCGATCTGCAAACGCTGTTCCGGGGCGAAGATGTAGTGCGGGGTTTCCTTGAAGTGGATGACGATCTGCGACAGCTTCTGCGGCATGCGCTTGCCGGTGCGCAGGTAGAACGGCACGCCCGACCAGCGCCAGTTGCGGATATCAGCGCGCAGGGCGACGAAGGTCTCGGTGTCGCTCTGGGCGTTGGCGTTGTCCTCTTCGAGGTAACCCGGCACCGGCTTGCCGTCACTGAAACCGGCGATGTACTGGCCACGCACCACATGGGTGCTCAGCCCTTCTCCGGTGATCGGTGCCAGGGCCTTGAGCACCTTGACCTTCTCGTCGCGGATGCTGTCGGCCGAGAGGTCACTGGGCGGGTCCATGGCGATCAGGCAGAGCAGCTGCAACAGGTGGTTCTGGATCATGTCGCGCAGCTGGCCGGCCTTGTCGAAGTAGCCCCAGCGGCCCTCGATGCCGACTTTCTCCGCGACGGTGATCTCCACATGGGAGATGGAGTTCTGGTTCCACTGGGTTTCGAACAGGCTGTTGGCGAAGCGCAGGGCGATCAGGTTCTGCACCGTCTCCTTGCCCAGGTAGTGGTCGATACGGTAGACCCGGCTCTCGGGGAAGAACCGCGCCACGGCGTCGTTGACCCGGCGCGACGACTCCAGGTCGTGGCCGATGGGCTTCTCCAGCACCACCCGGGTACGCGACGCCAGGCCGGCCTTGTCGAGGTTCTCGCAGATCGCGCCGTAGACCGCCGCCGCCGTGGCGAAGTAGGCGATCAGCGGCTGCCCGCTCGGTGCCTGTTCGGCCAAGGCCTGGTAGCCCTCGGGCTCGACGAAGTCCAGGTGCAGGTAATTCAGGCGCGCCAGGAAGCGCCCCAGGGAGGCGGCATCGATCTCGGCCTCAGGCACGTGGCGGCGCAGATGGGCTTCGATGTTGTTCAGGTGTTCCTGCACGCTGCCCGGCTCGCGGGCCAGGGCCAACAGGCGGGTGTCGGGGTGCAGGAGGTCGGCGCGGTCGAGCTGGTAGAGCGCGGGGAACAGCTTGCGCAATGCCAGGTCGCCTAGGGCGCCAAAGAGGGCGAAGGTGCAGGGTTCGACACTGATCGCGGCCATGATGTTGGTTCTTTTATAAATGTTGGACTAGGAATACCGGTTTCAACCCTGCTTTTCAAGGGTTAATGTAGTAAAAACCACAACATCCAATACAGCCATTACAGACAAGTGGTGTGACAATCTTACCGACAGTAGGATACACACCAGCGCAAAAAGCCTGCTTCCCGACCCAAGGACACACCATGGACCGCGTGCGAAACCTCCTGGAACAGATCCAGGGCCGCCTCGACGAGCTGAACAAGGCCGAACGCAAGGTCGCCGAAGTCATCCTGCTCAACCCGCAACAAGCCACCCGCTTCAGCATCGCCGCCCTGGCCCAGGCGGCCAGTGTCAGCGAACCGACGGTCAACCGCTTCTGCCGCTCGTTCGGCGTCAGCGGCTACCCCGAGCTCAAGCTGCAACTGGCACAGAGCCTGGCCAGCGGCGCCGCCTATGTCAGCCGCGCGGTGGAAGCCGACGACGATCCGGCCGCCTACACCCAGAAGATCTTCGGCAGCGCCATTGCCTCGCTCGACAGCGCCTGCCAGGCGCTCGACCCGCAGCAGGTCAGCCGCGCCGTGGACATGATGATCCAGGCCCGGCAGATCCACTTCTTCGGCCTCGGCGCCTCGGCTCCGGTGGCCCTCGATGCTCAGCACAAGTTCTTCCGTTTCAACCTCGCCGTGTCGGCCCACGCCGATGTGCTGATGCAGCGCATGCTGGCTTCGGTGGCCCACACCGGTGACCTGTTCGTGATCATTTCCTACACCGGGCGCACCCGCGAACTGGTCGAGGTGGCGCGCCTGGCCCGGGAAAACGGCGCCTCGGTGCTCGGCCTCACCGCCGCCGGCTCGCCCCTGGCCCAGGCCTGCAGCCTCAGCCTGCATATTCCGTTGCCGGAAGACACCGACATCTACATGCCGATGACCTCGCGGATCATCCAGCTCACCGTGCTCGACGTGCTCGCCACCGGCATGACCCTGCGCCGTGGCGTGGACTTCCAGCCACACCTGCGCAAGATCAAGGAAAGCCTCAACGCCAGCCGCTACCCGATCGAGGACGACGACCTCAACTGAGCCGGTGCGCCTGCAAACGCAGGTGCGCCCGCTCGCCCGGCGCCAGGCTCAGGCCCTCGCCACTGCCGCTGGCCGCCTCCACGCAGACGAAGCCTTGGCACTCGCGCCCGCTCACGCCCATCAAGGGCCGGTTGCCAGGGTGCCAGACCACGGTGTCGTCACTGTCGCCGGTATCGATGCACAGTTCGCGCTGCCAGGCCGGATCCTGCAGCTGCACCCGCGGCGTGCCGGGATAGACCCGCTGGCAACCGCCCTTGAGGGTCAGCGCGCCATCTTCGCGGCAGGCCTGGCGATTGAGGCGATCGTAGCCGTCGATGTCCTCCAGCCCGGATAGCGCTATCTTCGACACGTCGCTGATCCGCCAGTAGGCCAGCAGCGCATGGCTCAGCTGGCACGGTTCGCTGTCCTGGTGCTCGGTGCTCAGGCTCAGTTCCATGCTCGCCCCGAGCCGGGCATGCAGGTCGACCTGCCAGTCGCACAGGTCCAGGCGCCATTTCAGGGTCACCCCCTCCTCGTCCTCGCGGCTGTCCACCAGCTTCCAGTCCAGCAGGCGCGCCCAGCCATGGGCCGGCCACAAGTCCTCGCTGGGATGGCGGCCATACCAGGGCCAGCACACCGGCACGCCTCCGCGGATGGCCCCCACCTGCGGCCACTGCTCGGCGCACCACAACCAAGGCTTTTCACCGGCGGGTTGAAAGTGCAGGAGCTGCCCGCCCTGGCGGCTGAACACCGCCTGGCAGCGAGGGTGGTCGATGATCAGCACATCGCGCTGCTGGTAACGCTCCCACTCGAAGGTCGGTCTCGGCCGTTGCGAGGTGAAGAAGCGATGTAGCGGATGTTCGGGCATGGTTTCCAAGCTCTTTTGTTGTTCGAGATAGCGCTGTCTCAGCCTGTGCCCGCTAACCACTGCAGACCAGTGGTTAGCGGGAGGCCGAAATGGATGGCGTAAATTTACAACAATTTTTCTCAGAATGACGACTGAATCTTCAACCCCGCGACCAGCGCGTTGTCCACTTCGTCCACACCGCCCGGGCTCTTGATGTACTGCAGGTTGGGCCGCACGGTCAGCCAGTTGGTGACGTGGAAGCCGTAGTAGAGCTCGGCGTTGTACTCGGTGCGCTGCAGCGGCGCGAAGCCTGGGTTGTCGTAGTCGCTGATGCCGGACTGGGCATTGAGCAGCTCGGCGCGCTTCTTCACATCGTCATTGACGTGGATGCGGGCGATACCGAAGCCGATGTCGTCCTTGGGCCGGGCATCGAAGGCGCCCTTGTAGACCAGGCCGACCTGCTGGTAGTTGTCGACCACATTGGTGGCCTTGTCGTGCACGGTGAAGTTGGCGAACAGGCTCAGGCCCCGATTGACATCGCCGGCATGGGCGGTGACCTGCTGCTGCGCAACCACCCACCAGCCGTGCTTGCTGGAGTGCGACTTGAACGCCGCGCCGGTCAGCGCCTGCGGGTTGCCGTTGATGTCGTCATAGACGTCGTCGGCCTTGGCGGTACTGTAGTAATAACCGAGGCGGTACTCGCCCGGCAGACCGTTGACCTTCGGCGACCACACCGCTTCCACCGGCAGGATCGCGCCCTTGGTGCCGCTGCCGCTGAGCTTGAAGCCGTTGCCGGTCTCCAGGTTCGACGGGTTCTGTTCATAGGCGCCGACCTGGACGAAGAATTCCGGGGTGATGTTGTATTTGACCCGCAGCGCCCACTGACTGACCGGCCAGTTGTACCAGATGCCGCCGACCCAGTTGCCCACCTGCGAGCCGCAGAAGGCCAGGTTCTGGAAGTCGCAGGGGAAGCTGTTGAAGTCCTCGCCCTCGCCGAAGCGGCCGAATTTCACGTCCAGCGCGCCGTCGAAGTACTTCTGCTTGACCCACATCTGCGTCAGGCGCCAGGTCTGGCCGCGCCCCCAGACCTCCTGCACCGAGCTGAACTGCCCAGCACGCGGGTCGCTGATGCGGTCGTTGGACAGGTTGCGGCCACTACGCTCGGTGATCGCCAGCTTGAACTCGGTGTCCTTCCAGCCGAAGATCTTCTCCAGGTCCAGGTGCGCGCCCAGGGCGAACTGATCGCTGTAGCGCGCGGTCTTGTCGTCGTTGTAGCCACCGTGCAGGTTGCCGGCCACTTCGCCAACGTAGTCGAGGGTGAAGTCGTAGCCCTTCTCCAGCAGCTCGGTGCGGGTGCCGCCCCAGTCGCCGGTCATCCATTTCGATTCCGACGAGAAGGCCTCGGCGGCCTGGGCCCCGCTGCTGCCGACCAGCGCCAGCAAGGCGAGCGATCCCAGGGTCTTGATGCGTTTGTGATGTTCCATCCCTTTGCGTCCTCTTTTCTTGTTATGCATTGTTCTAGACGATTCAACGGCCTTTGAAGCGAGTCACGTTGTCCTTGATGGCAGTGCCACTGGCGGCGAGGTCGAGGCGC
Organism: Pseudomonas sp. CCOS 191; assembly: GCF_001007005.1. Classification (NCBI taxonomy): domain Bacteria; kingdom Pseudomonadati; phylum Pseudomonadota; class Gammaproteobacteria; order Pseudomonadales; family Pseudomonadaceae; genus Pseudomonas; species Pseudomonas sp. CCOS 191. The sequence goes on along the minus strand of NZ_LN847264.1, from coordinate 1,127,291 downwards.
TCGCCGCTGCCGGCGTCGAACAGCAACACCCGCGCCGGGTCGAACTGCAGGTTGAGGCTGTCGCCGACCCGGCACGCCACATCCGGCGCCAGGCGGCAGCAGACCTTGGTCTGGTTGAGGGTGACGAACACCAGCAGATCCGGGCCAGTGGGCTCGGTGACCTGTACTTCGGCGCGGATCGCGGGCATGCCGTTGCCCTCCGCGGCGCCCAGCGAGATTTGTTCAGGGCGCACGCCGAGAATGATCTCGCGCCCCTCCAGCTCGTCCGCCGCCACGCCCAGCGGCAGCTCGCAGCGCGCCTGGCCGCTGTCGAGCAGCGCCAGCACCCGCCCGTCCTGCTTCATCAGGCGCACAGGGATGAAGTTCATCGGCGGCGAGCCGATGAAGCTGGCGACGAACAGGTTGGCCGGGTCGTTGTAGATCTGCTGCGGGGTCCCAAATTGCTGGATGATGCCGTCCTTCATCACCGCCACCTTGTCGCCCAGGGTCATGGCCTCGATCTGGTCATGGGTGACATACACCGTGGTGGTCTTCAGGCGCTGGTGCATCAGCTTGATCTCGGTGCGCATCTCCACCCGCAGCTTGGCGTCGAGGTTCGACAGCGGTTCATCGAACAGGTAGATCTTCGGCCGCCGCGCCAGCGCCCGGCCCATGGCCACGCGCTGCTGCTGGCCGCCGGACAGCTGCCCGGGTTTGCGCCCCAGCAGGTGCTCGATCTGCAGCAGCTTGGCGACCCGCGCCACCTCCTCGTCGATGGCGGCCTGGGACATCTTGCGGATCTTCAGGCCAAAGGCGATGTTGTCACGCACGTTCATGGTCGGGTACAGCGCGTAGGACTGGAACACCATGGCGATGTCGCGATCCTTGGGGCTCATGCCGCTGACATCCTCGTCGTCGATGAGGATCGCCCCGCCGCTGATGCTTTCCAGGCCGGCGATGCAGTTCATCAGCGTCGACTTGCCGCAGCCCGAGGGCCCGACCAGGATCAGGAACTCGCCGTCCTTGATCGCCAGCTGGATGTCCTTGAGCGTGTCCGGCAGGCCCGCGCCATAGGTCTTGTGCACATTGCGTAGTTCGAGTGTTGCCATGACTTACCCCTTGACCGCGCCGGCGGTCAGCCCGCGCACGAAATACTTGCCCGCAATCACGTAGACCAGCAGCGTCGGCAGCCCGGCGATCATCGCCGCGGCCATGTCGACGTTGTATTCCTTGGCCCCGGTGCTGGTGTTGACCAGGTTGTTCAGGGCCACGGTGATCGGTTGCGAGTCGCCGCTGGAGAACACCACGCCGAACAGGAAGTCGTTCCAGATCTGGGTGAACTGCCAGATCAGGCAGACCATGATGATCGGCGTCGACATCGGCAGGATGATCCGCCCGAAGATGGTGAAGAACCCGGCGCCGTCCAGGCGCGCGGCCTTGACCAGCGCCTCGGGGATGCTCACGTAGTAGTTGCGGAAGAACAATGTGGTGAAGGCCAGGCCGTACACCACATGCACCAGCACCAGGCCGCTGGTGGTGCTGGCCAGGCCCAGCTTGCCGAGGGTGAACGAGGCCGGCAGCAGCACGGTCTGGAACGGCAGGAAGCAGCCGAACAGCAGCAGGCCGAAGAACAGCTGCGAGCCACGGAAGCGCCACATCGACAGCACGTAGCCGTTGAGCGCGCCGATGGCCGTGGAGATCAGCACCGCCGGCACGGTGATCAGGATCGAGTTGAGGAAGTAGCCGTTGACCGTGGCCCAGGCCTTGGCCCAACCAATGCCGGTGAACGCTGCCGGCCAGCTCAGCAGGTTGCCGCTGCCGATGTCCTCGGGGGTCTTGAAGCTGGTCAGCAGCATGACCACCAGCGGCACCAGGTACAGCAGCACCGCCAGCAGCAGCACCGCGTGGATGGCGATGCGGCTGAGGTTCAGCGCGGGTTTGTCGACAGGACTAGTCATGGCGTTTGCCCCGCAATTCGGAGTACAGGTAGGGGACGATGATCGCCAGGATCGCGCCCAGCATGAGGATGGCGCTGGCCGAACCCATGCCCATCTGCCCACGGCTGAAGGTGAACGAGTACATGAACATCGCCGGCAGGTCCGAGGAGTAGCCCGGCCCGCCCGCGGTCATCGCCGCGACCAGGTCGAAGCTCTTGATCGCGATGTGCGCAAGGATCATCAGCGAGCTGAAGAACACCGGGCGCAGACTGGGCAGGACCACGGTCCAGTAGATGCGCGGCAGGCTGGCGCCATCGAGCTGGGCGGCGCGGATGATCGACTGGTCGACGCCGCGCAGGCCGGCGAGGAACATCGCCATGATGAAGCCCGAGGCCTGCCACACGGCAGCGATCACCAGGCAATAGACCACCCGGTCGGGGTCGATCAGCCAGTCCAGGCGAAAGCCTTCCCAGCCCCAGTCACGCAGCAGCTTGTCCAGGCCCATGCCGGGGTTGAGCAGCCACTTCCAGGCGGTACCGGTGACGATCATCGAGAGCGCCATGGGATACAGGTAGATGGTGCGGATGAAGCCTTCGCGGCGGATGCGCTGGTCGAGCAGCACCGCAAGGAACACGCCGATGGCCAGGGTGATGCCGATGAACAGCCCGCCGAACAGCAGCAGGTTCTTGCTCGCCACCCACCAGCGGTCGTTGTGGAACAGCCTGGCGTACTGCGCCAAGCCTGCCCACTTGTAGGTGGGCAGGAAGGTCGAGGTGGTGAACGAGAGGACGAAGGTCCACAGGATGTAGCCGTAGAAGCCCACCAGGACGATGAACATGCTCGGCGCCAGCACCAGTTTCGGCAGCCAGCGCTGCAGCGCGTCCAGGGGTGAGGCCCGCAGGCGGGCGGTTGCTGTAGTCATGATCTGGGTTCCCGATGCGAAGTTGCCTGCACGGGCCTCATCGCTGGCAAGCCAGCTCCCACAGGTAGGTGTGCTCAGGCTGATCGCTGTACCTGTGGGAGCCGGCTTGCCGGCGATAGGGCCGTCAGAGCCTTACTTGGCGGCGTTGACGGCTGCGGCCAGCTTCTTCGCCGCGTCGGCCGGATCGGCCTTGGGATCGTTGATGTAGTTGGTCACCACATCGAAGAACGCCCCTTGTACCGCCAGGGTGGTGGCCATGTTGTGCGCCATGCTCGGTTGCAGGCCGCCGGACTTGGCGTCGGCCAGGAAGTCCTTGGCCGCCGTCTGGGCACAGCTGTCGAAGCCGTACTTGCCCATGTCGGCGAGCATGTCGTTACGCACCGGGATCGAGCCCTTGTTGATGCTGAAGACCTTCTGGAAGTCCTCGCCCAGGACCTTGCGGGCGATGTCCTGCTGGCCTGCAGCGGTACCCTTGTCCTTCTGCTTGAACACCACCAGCGAGTCGATGTTGTAGAGGAACGCCTGGTCGGTGCCCGGGAAGGCCACGCACTGGTAGTCCTTGCCGGCGGTCTTCTTCGCCAGGGTCCATTCGCTCTTGGCCCAGTCGCCCATGATCTGCATGCCAGCCTTGCCATTGATGACCTTGGCCGCTTCAAGGTTCCAGTCCTGGCCCTTGCCATCCGGGTCCATGTAGGTGGCGACCTTCTTAAGCTCGGTGAGCGCCTTGACCATCTCGGGGCCGGTCAGGGCCTTTTCATCCAGCTCGACCAGGGCCTTCTTGTAGCCTTCGACGCCCATCACCGAGAGCACCACATTCTCGAACACAGTGCTGTCCTGCCACGGCTGGCCGCCGTGGGCCAGCGGGATGAAGCCAGCAGCCTTGAGCTTGTCGGCAGCGGCGTAGAATTCATCGAGGGTAGTCGGGGCTTTGTCGATACCGGCCTTCTTGAATACTTCCGGGTTGATCCACAGCCAGTTGATACGGTGGATGTTCACCGGCACGGCCACGTAGTCGCCGTCGTACTTGACGGTGTCGGCGACCTTCTTGTCGAGCAGGCCGTCCCACTTCTCGTCCTTGGCCACGTCCTTGAGCACGTCGGGATCGAGCAACCCGGTGGCGGCCCAGTCCTGGATATCCGGGCCCTTGATCTGCGCGACCCCGGGCGGGTTGCCAGCCACGGCGCGGCTCTTGAGCACGGTCATGGCGGTGGCGCCACCACCGCCAGCCACGGCGCCGTCCTTCCAGGTGAAGCCGTCCTTCTCGACCTGGGCCTTGAGCACGTCGACCGCGGCCTTCTCGCCGCCGGAGGTCCACCAATGGACGACTTCCACGCTGCCTTTGGAGTCGGCGGCCTGGGCACTGAGGGAGAACAGGGAGGCGAAGGAGATCGCGGCGGCGAGACGAAGCGTCGGATGCATGGGATTACCTTTCTTGTTGTTATGCGAGGCAAGACTGTCGCTTGCATGGCATGGAGTGTAGGGAGGTCGCGCCCGGCATCAGGTAACGAACGGATGCGCGAATGTCATCGTCTGGTTACAAAGCCAGCGCCGTGGCCAGGCTCGGCGCCAGCGGCAGGCGTGGCAGCAGCAAGGCCTGGTAGGCGTGGTAGAGGTCGGGCTTGCCGCCCCAGATGCGCGCACTGGGCAGCAGCGCCGGGTCGAGTTCGTGGTGCCAGCTGCCGTGGGCGCGGTCGATGAAGTGGCTGGCGATGAAGTCCCAGAAGCAGCGGTACCAGTGTTCGTACTGGGCTTCACCGGTACGTCGCAACAGCGCCGCGGCAGTGGCACAGGCCTCGGCATGCACCCAGTGCAGGCGCTCGCGCACCACCGGGCGATTGTGCCAGTCCAGGGTGTAGACCAGCCCCGGCGCGCCATCTGCCTGCCAGGCGTGGCGACAGGCGCTGTCGAACAGGCCCCGGGCGGCGGGCAGCAAGGACTCGGGCGCAGGCAGTTGCGCCCTTTGCAGGGCCGCCTCCAGGTGCAGCACCAGGCGCGCCCATTCGAAGGCGTGGCCGGGCGTGGTCCCGTAGGGACGGAAGCCATCGGCGGGGTTTTCGCGGTTGTAGTCGGGGAGCGCCTGCCACTGCGCATCGAAATGCTCCGTGACGCGCATACCGTCGGCAGCGGCGCGGGTCAGGATCAAGCGCTCGACGATCCGTTGGGCGCGCAGCAACCACTGCGTGTCGCCGGTCACGTCGGCCAGGGCGAGGAACGCCTCGACGCCGTGCATGTTGCTGTTGGCGCCCCGGTAGGCCTCCGCGTGCAGCCAGTCGCGGGAGAACGACTCGCGCAGGGCGCCCTCCTCTTCGCACCAGAAGCGCTGCTCGATGACCTGGGTCACCGCCTCCAGCAACGCCGACGCCTGGCTGATGCCCGCCACCACCGCCGAGCTGGCGGCGAGGGCGACGAAGGCGTGCAGGTAGGCGGCCTTGCCGGTGTCGCCATGACCTTCGGGCTGCGCGTACCAGCCGTCATGCTCCTGGTCGCGCAACGGGCCTAGCAGGGCGCCGACGCCATGCTCGACCAGCTCGCGGCAACCCGGAACGCCCTGGATATGCGCCAGGGCAAAGCTGTGGGTCATGCGCGCGGTGTTCATGGTCTCGGCCAGGGCGCAACGGGGCAGGCGGCCTGCGTCATCGAGGTTGCCGAACCCCTGGGGCAGGCGGCCTGCGTCATCGAGGTTGCCGAACCCCTGGGGCAGGCGTGAGGCCCTGGCGAAGGCGAGCAGGCGCAGGGCCTCGGCGTCGAGCCAGGCATGGTGTGTCGGGGAGTCGAGCCAGCTGATGGCCATGGGTGCACCTTCCTTGTTGTTGTCAGCCGATTCTAGCCAGCGGTCCTGGCTGGCATGTCACGAAGCCCGGCTCGATTGTCACCACATCGTTACATCGAAGCGCTTATCGCGCGACAAGGGCTCATTCGGCTGTACGCGGCAGGTACAAGGTCACCCGCAAACCACCCTCGCGCAGGTTCAACAGGCTCACCTCGCCGCCATGGCTATGGGCGATGTTGCGCGCGATGCCCAGCCCCAGCCCATATCCCTGCTGCTGCCCAGCCAGGCGGAAGTGCGGCTCGAACACCTGCTCCAGGCGCTGCTCCGGCACCCCCGGCCCCTGATCGTCCACCTGCAACACGAAGCTCTCGGCGGTATCGATGATGCGCAGCTGCGCGCGCTCGCCGTACTTGATGGCGTTGTCGATCAGGTTGCCGATGCAGCGGCGCAAGGCCAGCGATTTGCCGGGGTACGGTGCCAATGCCTGCCCCTCCACGGTGATGCGCCCATCGCCGAGATAAGGCTCGGCCAGCATCTCCAGCACCTGGTTGAGATCGATCGGCTCGATGTTCTCGTGGATATCGGTGTCCTTCACGCATTGCAGGGCGCCCTTGACCAGCAGCTCCAGCTCATCGAGGTCGCGGCTGAACTTGGCCTGCAGCTTTTCGTCCTCGAGCAGCTCCACCCGCAGGCGCAGGCGCGTGATCGGTGTGCGCAGGTCATGGGAAATGGCGCTGAACAGCTGGGAACGCTCGGTCAGGTAGCGGCTGATCCGCTCGCGCATATTGTTGAACGCCCGCCCCACCTCGACCACCTCGCTACCCCCGCCCTCGGCCACCGGGGCCACGTCGGCGCCCAGTGACATTTCCCGCGCAGCCCGTGCCAGGCGTTTGAGCGGCCGGCTTTGCCAGTGCACCAGCAGGCCGATGAACAGCAGCAACAGCACGGTAGTCAGGGCAATGAAGCCGATCTGCTGACGCGGCAGGCGTTCGGCCTCAAGGCTGGTGTAGGGCTCGGGCAGCAGCGAGGCGATGTACAGCCACTCGCCCTCGCCGAGGCGGATCTGGGTCACCAGCACCGGCGGGTTGAGCGGCTCGAGGGTGAGCGAATAGTGCGCCCAGGAGCGGGGCAGCTCATCGAGTTTCAGGCCGCTGTTGAAGATGCGCAGATCGTCGGGGCTGACGAATTCCACGGAGATCTCCATCTGCTGGCCAAGGCGCTCGTGCAGCACCTCCTGGAAGACGTCGATCACCGCCTGTTTGCGCGGGGTGATCGGCAACACCGGCATTTCCAGCGGCTTGACGTTGAGCGAGACGAAGAAGCGCGTGCCGCCCATGCTGCGCAACTGGTCCAGCACCATGGGCCGGTACGCCACCGGCAGCGAGCGGAAGTAACTGACACTGGCACTCATCGAATGCGCGAGGCTGCTGGCGCTGGCGCGCAGGCCCTGCAGCTGGCTGGCGCGCAGCTGCGCGACCCAGATCACGCTGGACAGGCCCTGGGCCAGCAACACCACCAGCAAGGTAAGCAGCAGCATGCGCCCCAGCAGCGAGCGCGGCAGCAGGCGCCAGCGACGCTCGTCAGGCCGGGCAGACATTGGCCGCCAGCAGGTAGCCGCTGCCGCGCACGGTGCGGATCAGCCGGGGTGGTTTTTCCGTGTCGCGCAGGCGCTGGCGCAGGCGGCTGACCGCCATGTCGACGATACGGTCCAGCGGCATCGGCTCGCGGCCACGGGTGGCGTTGCCGATGGTGTCGCGGTCGAGGATCTGCTGCGGGTGATCGAGAAACAGTTTGAGCAGGGCGAAGTCGGCGCCGGAGAGGATCACCTCTTCGCCGTCGCGGTGGAACAGGCGGTGGCTGATCGTGTCCAGGCGCCAGTCATCGAAGGCCAGCACCGCACTGGCCGGCGCCGCCTGGCCGAAATCGGCACGGCGCAACAAGGCCTTGATCCGCGCCTGCAACTCACGCGGGCTGAAGGGTTTGCCGAGGTAGTCGTCGGCGCCCAGCTCCAGGCCGATGACCCGGTCGGCTTCATCGGAGCTGGCGGTGAGCATGATGATCGGCACCCGCGCCTGGCGCGGGTGCTGGCGAACCCAGCGGCACAGGCTGAAACCGTCTTCGTCGGGCAGCATCACGTCGAGGATCACCAGGTCGTAGGGGTTGGCGTCCAGGGCGCGGCGAAAGCCCTGCCCGTCAGGTTCGGCGTGCACCTGCAGGCCGCAGCGGGCGAGGTAGGTCTGCAGCAGTTCGCGGATGTCCTGGTCGTCGTCGACCATCAGGATCGATTTGCCGGCAGTGGTCACAATGGTCAGTCCTCTTGTTATGCGCAGATCTTCGTGTCTGCTGTTTGGGGCCGCAAAGCGGCCCCAACGATCACCGATCCAGCGCCTGCTGCAGCGCCACCCCCGCCCCCAGCAACCCGGAAAACTCCGCCGTCACCAGCCATACCGGCACCCCGGCGAAATAGCCGCTCATGCAGCCCTTGTCGGCGAAGCTCGCGGCAAAGCCGCTGCGCAGGAACAATTCGGCGAAACGTGGAATCACGCCACCGACAATGTAGACGCCACCCCGCGCCCCGAGGGTGAGCACATTGTTGCCCGCCACCCGGCCGAGGAACCGGCAGAACTGCTCGACCACCGCCAGCGCCCGTGGCTCGTTGGCCAGCGCCGCGTCGGTGATCTGTGCCGGGGTCTTGTGCGTCGGCACTGCACCATCGAGCGCACAGATGGCCTGGTACAGACGCACCAGCCCACCGCCACTGAGCACGGTCTCGGCACTGACATGGCCGATCTGCCGATGGATTTCCTGATGAATCGCCGCTTCGCGGGCATTACCCACCGGCAGGTCGACATGCCCGCCCTCCCCCGGCAGCGCCAGCCAGTGCTCACCGTGGCGCAGCAGGCTGCCCACGCCGAGGCCAGTGCCGGGGCCGATCACCAGCGCCGGGCGCGATGGATCGGCGAGGCCTGCGCAGACTTCACGAAATTCGCCTGCGCGCAGGCGGGTCATGCCCAGCGCCATCGCGGAAAAGTCGTTGATCAACAACAGGCGATCGACCTGCAGCGTCTGGCAGAACGCGCTGCGGCTCAGGCGCCAGTGGTTGTTGGTAAAGCGGAACTCGTCGCCGTCCACGGGGCCTGCTACCGCCAGGCACACCGCCGCCAGGCCGCCACGGGCGATGCCCTGGTCGGCCAGGTAGGCCTCGATGGCCTGTTCGGGGCTGGTGTAGTCGGCAGTGGCCAGCACCTGGACCGCCTGCAGTTCATTGTCGCGCCACACGGCGAAACGCGCGTTGGTGCCACCGATGTCGCCGACCAGCAAGGCCTTCATTCGAGGTTCTCCAGAGCCGAGGTGAAGGCGCTCGCGCCTTGCTCGGCGGAACTGAACGCCACACGCATGAAGCCGAACAGCTCACGCCCGCAGCCCAGGTCGTTACCCTTGGGTGGCGCAGGCAGTTCACGGTCGGCCAGTTCCTCGGCCGAGACCATGATCCGCAGCGTGCCTTCGGCACCATCGACGCGCACGATATCACCATCGCGCACCCGCGCCAGCGGGCCACCATCAAAAGCCTCCGGGCAGACGTGGATGGCCGCCGGGATCTTGCCCGAGGCGCCGGACATACGCCCGTCGGTAACCAGCGCCACCTTGAAGCCGCGATCCTGCAGCACGCCGAGGAACGGCGTCAGCTTGTGCAGCTCGGGCATGCCGTTGCAGCGCGGCCCCTGGAAGCGCACCACGGCGACGAAGTCCCGCTCCAGCTCGCCGGCCTTGAACGCATCGGCCAGCGACTGCTGGTCGTGGAACACCCGGGCAGGCGCCTCGACCACCCGGTGCTCGGGCGCCACGGCGGAGACCTTCATCACGCCACGGCCAAGGTTGCCTTCCATCACCCGCAAACCGCCCTCGGCGGAGAACGGCCGCGCCACCGGGCGCAGGATGCTTTCGTCGAGGCTGTGCTGCGGCCCCTCGCGCCAGACCAGGCGGCCATCCTCGAGGAACGGCTCCTGGGTGTAGCGGCGCAGGCCATGCCCGGCAACGGTGTTGACGTCCTCGTGCAGCAGGCCCGCGTCGAGCAGCTCGCGAATGAGGAACGCCATGCCGCCGGAGGCCTGGAAGTGATTGATGTCGGCCTTGCCGTTGGGATAGACGTGGGACAGCGTCGGCACCACCTCGGACAGGTCGGCCATGTCCTGCCAGGTCAGCTGGATGCCGGCGGCTTGGGCGATGGCCGGGATATGCAGGGTATGGTTGGTCGAGCCGCCGGTGGCGTGCAGGGCGACGATCGAATTGACCAGGGCCTTTTCGTCGACGATCTCGCCAATGGGCATGAAGCTGCCACTGGCCTTGGTCATGCGCGTGACCTGGCGCGCGGCCTCGGCGGTGAGGGCATCGCGCAGCGGCGTGTAGGGGTTGACGAACGAAGCGCCCGGCAGGTGGAGGCCCATGACCTCCATCACCAGCTGGTTGGTGTTGGCGGTGCCGTAGAAAGTGCAGGTGCCGGGGCCGTGGTAGCTCTTCATTTCCGATTCGAGCAACTGCTCGCGGGTCGCCTTGCCCTCGGCGTAGCGCTGGCGCACATCGGCCTTTTCCTTGTTGGAGATGCCCGAGACCATTGGCCCGCCCGGCACAAAGATCGTCGGCAGATGGCCGAAACGCAGGGCACCCATCATCAGCCCGGGAACGATCTTGTCGCAGATGCCCAGCATCAGCGCGCCATCGAACATGTTGTGCGACAGGGCGATGGCGGTGGACATGGCGATCACCTCGCGGCTGGCGATGGCCAGCTCCATGCCCGGCTCGCCCTGGGTGACGCCGTCGCACATGGCCGGCACGCCGCCGGCGAACTGGCCGACCGAACCGACTTCGCGCAGCGCCTGTTTGATCTGTTCGGGGAAGTGCTGGTACGGCTGGTGCGCCGAGAGCATGTCGTTGTAGGCCGAGACGATGGCCACGTTGGCGGCGTTCATCAGCCGCAGGGTCTGCTTGTCGTCCCCACCGCAGCCGGCCACGCCATGGGCGAAGTTGGCGCACTGCAACTGGCCGCGCATGGGTCCGTCACTGGCCGCCCCACGGATCAGCTCAAGGTAGCGTTCACGGGTACGGCGGCTGCGGGCGATCAGCCGTTCGGTGACCTCAAGGATGCGCGGATGCATGTACTGGACTCCAGGCTAACTGTGGGGCGGCTTTACTGGGGCATTTTCCCTCCAAACGATTGCGACCTAGTCTCTAGGAAAAGGCGCCAGCACCGCTCGACAAGGGAACAACCCAACCACTCGTTGTATGTTTAAACAAAATACTGCCAGCAAAAAGGCTTGTTTTCTATCTCTCGGTGAATAATCTTGTAATTCCAACAACAAAACCGTTTCAGTGAAGCTGTCCTTTGTGCCACAGGCTTCACCCGACTGCCAGAGGTAATACCATGACCCTACGCATCGCCATCAACGGATTCGGCCGTATCGGACGCAACGTCCTGCGCGCACTGTACACGCAGGGCTACCGCCAGGACCTGCAGGTCGTCGCCATCAACGACCTGGGCGACAGCGCGATGAATGCCCATTTGCTCAAGTACGACAGCGTCCACGGCACCTTCGACGCCACTGTCGAGGCCGACCACGAAAGCCTCACCGTCAATGGCGACCGTATCGCCGTCAGCGCCATCCGCAACCCTGCCGAGCTGCCCTGGAAAACCTTGGCCATCGACGTGGTGTTCGAATGCACCGGGCTGTTCACCGAACGCGCCAAGGCTGCCGCGCACTTGAGTGCCGGGGCCGGCAAGGTGATCGTCAGCGCCCCGGCCAAGGGTGTCGACGCCACCGTGGTCTACGGGGCCAACCACGATGTGCTGCGCGCCTCGCACCAGATCATCTCCAACGCCTCGTGCACCACCAACTGCCTGGCGCCGATTGCCCAGGTGCTGCACCGCGAGTTCGGCATCGAGCAAGGCCTGATGACCACCATCCACGCCTACACCAACGACCAGGTGCTCACCGACGTCTACCACGGCGATCCATACCGCGCCCGTTCGGCCACCCAGTCGATGATCCCGAGCAAGACCGGCGCCGCCGAGGCCGTCGGCCTGGTACTGCCGGAACTGGCCGGCAAGCTCACCGGCATGGCCGTTCGGGTGCCGGTTATCAACGTGTCGCTGGTCGACCTCACCGTCAACCTGCAGCGCGAAACCAGCGCCGAGGAAGTCAACCAGCTGTTCCTCGAGGCCAGCCGTCATTCCCGGGTGCTGGGCTACAACGCCCTGCCGCTGGTGTCGTGCGACTTCAACCACAACCCGCTGTCATCGATCTTCGACGCCAACCACACCCGCGCCAACGGGCGGATGCTCAAGGTATTGGCCTGGTACGACAACGAGTGGGGCTTCTCCAACCGCATGCTGGACAACTGTCTGGCGCTGTTCAATGCGCGCTGAGGCGCCTGGCTGTAGAGGTTTAGCGCCTGTGGGATCGAGCGCCGCCCGCGCGGCGCATCGCGAATAAATTCGCTCCTACATTTGTTGCAACGTGCCGAACCTGTCACGCCATGGGTGCCAGTCCTGGCGCATGTCTTGAACCCTGCAAACAAGGCTGACAACCATGGCCTTACAGGCATGGTTACGTTGCAACAAAATGTAGGAGCGAATTTATTCGCGATGCGCCGCGCGGGCGGCGCTCGACCTCATAAGCGCTGAAAACCTCACGGCATACACCCCGAAATACCTCCCCACACAATCTTTACCTTTTCCTAACAATTCCCAGCTTGACCTGACAACAAGATGATAAGCATTATCATTAGCTTTTCATCGGCCAGGTTCCCCCGTGAGTCAGTCCCGGTTCAACTCAGTGTTCCTCACCCAGCGTCTCACTTTGCTGCGCACGCTGCAGCGCATGGTGGGCAATCCCAGCACCGCCGAGGACCTGCTGCAGGAAACCTACCTGCGGGTCACCCGCGCCCTGGGCGAGCGCCCGATCGAGCACCTGGAACCTTTCGTGTTCCAGACCGCCCGCAACCTTGCCCTGGACCACCTGCGCACGCGCCGGGTGCAGGCGCGCACACTGGTGGACGACGTGCCCGAGCAAGTCCTGCATAACGTCGCGGCGCCTGCCGCCAGCAGCGAGGACGCCGCCCACGCCGAGCAACTGCTCAAGCACCTGAGCGTCAGCCTTGGCCAGTTGAGCGAACGCCAGCAGCGCATCTTCATCCTCAGCCGCCTGCACGGCGCCAGCTACCTGGAAATCGCCGAGCAACTGAGCGTCTCGGCCAGCACCGTGCAGAAGGAGCTGAAACTGATCATGGCCATCTGCATGGGCGTGGCCGATCGTCACCAGTGACGCGACCGCTCGCCGCTGGTCAGCGCAAAGCCCTTGCCATGGGCAAGGTCTGCACTGATCATGCGCAAAAAATGCCCGATGCAAGGATCCCCCGTGACCGACCACCCCACCCCTCGCCCGTCACCCGCCGAGCCTGATGCCCGCGCCCGTGCCCGCGAAGAGGCGCTGGACTGGTTGATCCGCCTGCAATGCGCCAGCGAAGACGACACCCGCGCTTTCGAGCATTGGCTGGGTGCCGAACCGGAAAACGCCGAGGCCTATGTCGAAGCCGAGGCGATGTGGAACGGCGCATCGCTGCGCCAGGTGGCCGGGCAACTGCAGCACAGGCGCAAGCGCTCGCTTGCCGGGCGCCTGCGCAGCCACTGGAAACCGCTGGCCACCGCCGCGGTACTGCTGGTCGGGTTGTTCACTTTCGGCAACCTGCCGGTGCGCCTGCAGGCCGACCACCTGACCGTGGTCGGCGAGCGCCAGCGCCTGGAGCTGGACCACGGCGCCAAGGTGCTGCTCAACACCAATTCGGCCTTTGCCAGCGACGAGCGCGAAGGCCGCAAGGTCGCCCGGCTGTTGCAGGGCGAGGCGTATTTCCAGGTGTCCAACGCCAGCCAGCCGCCGCTTGAAGTCCAGGCCGGCCCACTGCGGGCCAGCGTGCGCGACACCGATTTCGCCGTGCGCTACCTCGATGGCGAGGCCCAGGTGCGGGTGCAACGCGGCGATGTCGACCTGCAGGCCGCGAGCGACCAGCGCATCCGCCTGAGCGCCGGCGACAGCATCAGCGTCGGTCCCAAGGGCTTCGGCCAGCGCCAGCGCCCCGACATGAGCAAGGACCTGGCCTGGATCGAAGGCCGCCTGGTGTTCGAGAACTGCCCGCTGAGCCAGGTGCTCGCGGAGGTCCGCCGTTACTACCCGGGCTGGATCATCAACCGCAACGCGCACCTGGAGCAGGTCGCGGTCACCGGCAACTACCGCCTCGACCAACCGCTGGAAACGCTGCGCGCCCTGGCCCACATCACCTCGGCGCAACTGCATGAATACCCTGCCGTGGTAATCCTCAACTGACCTTGCAAGTTTTTTTACGCGATCACCCTGCCTCGCCCGTCTCGTTATAGCCAATACGATTGATTCTCGTTCGAAAACGAGAACAAACACTGTCTATGACTCACGCGCGACAGGGAGCGCTTTCGATGCCCACAGGTCAAACCCGCCCGTCCTCTTCTTCCCGCCGCCGCGGGCAATTGTCCCTGTTGACCTTGGCCCTGCTCGCCAGCGGCGCCTGCAGCCTGCCCGCGCTGGCCGTGGAACCGGCCCAGGCGAGCAGCCCGCGCATGGGCGACTACCGCTTCGCCATTGCCCAGCAACCGCTGGTCGAGGCCATCAATGCCTTCAGCCAGGTCACCGGCTGGCAGGTCGGCTTCAGTGCCGAGCTGGCCGACGGCGTGGCCTCGCCGGGCGTACAGGGCTCGCTGGCCCCGGAGGCAGCACTGCAGCGCCTGCTGCGCGGCACCGGCCTGGGCTACCGCAAGATCAGCAATGGCAACGTGGTGCTGGAACGCCAGGCCGCCGGCAACGCCATCGCCCTGCAGCAGGTCACCGTCAGCGCCACCCGCAGCGCCCAGGACGTCAGCCAGGTGCCGAGCACCGTCAGCGTGCAGACCCGCGAGCAACTGGACCGGCAGAACGTCAACGACATCAAGCAGCTGGTACGTTACGAGCCTGGCGTCTCGGTGTCCGGCACCGGCCAGCGCAGTGGCCTGAACGGCTACAACATCCGTGGGATCGATGGCGACCGGGTACTGACCCAGGTGGACGGTGTGTCGATTCCCGACAGCTTCTTCTACGGTCCCTATGCCCAGACCCAGCGCAACTACGTCGACCCGGAAATCGTCAAGCGCGTGGAGATCCTGCGCGGCCCGGCCTCGGTGCTGTACGGCAGCAATGCCATTGGTGGCGCGGTGAGCTACTTCACCCTGGACCCTGAAGACATCATCAAGCCCGGCAAGGACGTCGGCGCACGCCTGAAGACCGGCTACAGTTCAGCTGATGAAAGCTGGCTGACATCGGCCACCGTCGCCGGGCGCCAGGGTGACTTCGACGGGCTGCTGCACCTGAGCCAACGCAACGGCCACGAAACCGATTCGTACGGTGGGCACGGTGGCACCGGCCTGTCACGCACCGCCGCCAACCCCGAGGACGTGCGTACCACCAACGTGCTGGCCAAGCTGGGCTGGAACTATGCCGAAGATGCTCGACTGGGGCTGACCTACGAGCGCTACAAGGACGACCGCGACCAGAACGTCCTCAGCGCCGTGGGTGGGCCATTCATTCCTGGCATGCCAGCGATGAACTCGTACCGCATGCGCCAGGGCAACGACACCGTTACCCGCGAGCGTTTCGGTATCAATCACGAGTTCGGCCTCGACAGCCTGTTCGCCGATAACATCAAGTGGAGCCTGAACTACCAGATCGCCAAGACCGACCAGACCACCGAAGAGCTCTACTTCGCCCGTGGTCGCCAAGTCGCTCGTGACCGACAGACCACCTACAAGGACCGGCAATGGGTGTTCGATGCGCAACTGGACAAGGCCTTCAGCATTGGCGCAACCGATCACCTGCTGACCTATGGCACCACGCTCAAGCACGAGAAGATCACCGGCTCGCGTAGCGGTACCGGCACTTGTCTCAACATCGGTGGATCGTGCCGGGCAATCGGCCAGATCAGCGCGGACGACACCCAAGCGCGCGTCAGCGACTTCCCGGACCCGACCGTGGACACCTACAGCCTGTTCGCCCAGGACGAAATCCGCTGGAACCAGTGGACCTTCCTGCCCGGCCTGCGCTACGACTACACCCGCCTCGATCCACGCATGACCGACGAGTACCTGCTTGGCCTGCAGAGCGCCGCTCCAGGGCAGTCGACCGGCGTGGACGACTCGCAGAAGAATTGGCATCGCCTGTCGCCGAAACTCGGCGTGACCTATGCATTCAATGATCACTACACCTGGTACGGCCAGTACGCCGAAGGTTTCCGCACGCCGACGGCGAAAGCCCTGTACGGGCGCTTCGAAAACCTGGCCGGCGGCTATGTGGTGGAGCCCAACTCGGGACTGGAGCCGGAAAAGAGCAAGAGCTATGAAACCGGCCTGCGCGGTAACTTCGACGCCGGCAACTTCGATGTGGCGGTGTTCTACAACAAGTATCGCGACTTCATCAACGAGGACGCCGTCCAGTCCGGCAATCTCGGGGCGACCTTCCAGGCCAACAACATCAAGCACGCCACCATCAAGGGTGCGGAGATCAAGGGTCGCCTCAACCTGGACCGTTTCGGAGCGCCGGAAGGCCTCTACTCGATCGCCTCGGTTGCCTATGCCTATGGCCGCAACGACGACACCGGCCAGCCGCTCAACAGCGTGAACCCGCTGACGGGTGTGTTCGGCCTGGGCTACGAACAAGTCGACTACGGCACTCAGCTGAGCTGGACCCTGGTCAAGCGCAAGAATCGGGTGGACGACACCACGTTCTTCGCCCCCGACGGCTCCAGCTCGGAGTTCCGCACACCGGGCTACGGCGTGCTCGACCTGACCGGGTTCTACCGGATCACCGACGACCTGACCATCAATGGCGGCCTGTACAACCTGACCGACAAGAAGTACTGGCAGTGGGACGATGTGCGCAAGTACGCCAGCGTCGGCAACAACACCGGCGTGAGCGAGGCCGCCGTCACCCAGCCGGCCAATCTGGACCGCCTGACCGCGCCGGGGCGCAATTTCGCCATCAACCTGGTGTGGGATATCTGATCGGCTGAAATCGGCGGCGCCCGCGATGCAGGTGCCGCCCTTGTCATGTCATGAGAATGATTTCACTTCGCAGGTGAGGTTTTTTTACTGTTCTGCGTCTCCTTTTTCGTCTTGTCACTAGACGCCCCATTTTCCAAGGATGCCCCCATGACCGCCCCTTCCACCGAACGCGCCAACCTGCGCTCCCAGCGCCTGAACCAGGTCACCCACGCCCCGCACACCGAGCTGGACGCCCTGGTCAAGTCGCACAAGCCGTTCGACAGCCGCGAGAGCTTCGCCCGTTTCGTGGTCGCCCAGTACCTGTTCCAGTCCGAGCTGCAGGCGCTGTACACCGACCCGCAACTGATCGCCATCGTCCCCGACCTGGCCGAGCGCTGCCGCGCCGAGCAGGCCCGCCTCGACCTGGCCGACCTCGACACCGAAGTGCCCGCGCCCTTCGCCGGCGCCCTGGGCAAGCCAAGCCTGGGTGAAGCCCTGGGCTGGATCTTCGTCTCCGAAGGCTCCAAACTGGGCGCCGCGTTCCTGATCAAGCGCGCCGTGGCCCTGGAACTGTCCGAAACCTTCGGTGCCCGCCACTTGGGCGAACCGGCCGGCGGTCGCGCCGAAGGCTGGAAGCAGTTCACCCGCATCCTTGACAGCCTGGACCTGTCGCCCGAGGAAGACGCCGCCGCCGAACGTGGCGCGGTCGCCGCCTTCGAGCGCTTCACCGAGCTGCTCAAGCATGCCTATGCCGCCGACGCGGCGCTGGCCTGACACGCTTTACCCGGCCGCCTGCGGGCGGTCGCACCGTTGCAGTGAGACCATGACCCGAATCGCCCGCTCCAAAGTATCCCGCCTGCTCTACGCGATCCTGGCCTACGTCAGCCTGGGGATTGGCCTGGTGGCCATCGTCATTCCGGGGCTGCCCACCACCGAGTTCGTCCTCCTCGCCGCCTGGGCCGCCACCCGCAGCTCGCCGCGCCTGTCCGCGTGGCTTGAGAACCACCGGCTGTTCGGCCCGATCCTGTTCAACTGGCGCAATGGCAAGGTCATCCAGCGCCGCGCCAAGGTCAGCGCCACCATCAGCATGCTGCTGTGCGCGAGCCTCATGCTGATCGTCCTGGAGCACCACTGGCCCGTGTTCCTCGCCATCGGCGGCATGGCGCTGGGCAACCTGTGGATCTGGTCGCGCCCGGAACGGCCCACCCCTCAAGGCAGCGTCGAACTGCAAAATTGATTCAATCGTGCCCGACATGAGCAGTCAGAGGCTAAGCAACCCCGAATACAGCGCATACGCCGCCAACCCGGCGCCCACCAGCACCGCCGCGAAAATCAGCTTCTCCCATGTGGTGAACAGCACCTGCCCCTGCTCGCGCTTGGCCCGGGCGAACAGGATCACCCCTGGCGCATAGAGCAACGCCGACAGCAGGATGTACTTGAGCCCACCGGCATACAGCAACCACACCGCGTACAACAGCGCGATCACCGCGACCAGCATGTCCTTGCGCCGCAGCCCTGGCTGCCCCTGGTAACTCTCGCCACGTACGGTCAGCAACACCGCATAGGCGGCCGACCAGAAGTACGGCACCAGGATCATCGACGACGCCAGGTAGATCAGGCTGGTGTAGGTACCAGCCGAGAACAGGGTGATCAGCAAGAAGCCCTGGATCATCACATTGGTCAACCACAGCGCGTTGGCCGGCACCTGGTTGGCGTTTTCCCGCGCCAGGAAGCGCGGCATGGTCTTGTCACGGGCGGTGGCGAAGAGGATCTCGGCACACAACAGCGCCCACGACAGCAACGCCCCGATCAGCGACACCGCCAGGCCGATGCTGATCAGCAACGCGCCCCAGGGCCCGACGATATGCTCCAGCACCGAGGCCAGAGAGGGATTCTGCAAGCCGGCCAACTCTGGCTGGGTCATCACACCCAGCGACAACACGTTGACCAGCACCAGCAGCGCCAGCACGCCGAGAAAACCGATCACCGTGGCCTTGCCCACGTCCGAACGGTGCAGCGCCCGCCCCGAATAGACGCTCGCCCCCTCGATGCCGATGAACACGAACACTGTCACCAGCATCATGTTGCGTACCTGCTCCAGCACGTTGCCGAACTGCGGATTGCTCAGCCCCCAGATGTCGCGGGTGAAGATATCGGCGCGAAAGGCGAACGCGGCGATGACGATGAACATCAGCAACGGCACCACCTTGGCCACGGTGGTCACCTGGTTGATGAACGCCGCCTCCTTGATGCCGCGCAGCACCAGGAAGTGCACCGCCCATAGCAGCAACGAGGCGCAGCCGATGGCCACCGGCGTGTTGCCCTGGCCGAACACCGGGAAGTAGAAACCGAGGGTACTGAACAGCAGCACGAAGTAGCCGACGTTGCCCAGCCAGGCACTGATCCAGTAGCCCCAGGCCGAGGAAAAACCCATGTAGTCGCCGAAACCGGCCTTGGCATAGGCATACACCCCCGAGTCCAGCTCGGGCTTGCGGTTGGCCAGGGTCTGGAACACGAAGGCCAGCGCCAGCATGCCCACGGCGGTGATGCCCCAACCAATCAGCACGGCCCCCACATCGGCTCGCGCCGCCATGTTCTGTGGCAACGAAAAGATCCCGCCGCCGATCATCGAACCGACCACCAGCGCAATCAGCGCGCCCAGACGTAGCTTCTGTCCCGGTTCGCTCATGGGGCTCCTCGTGCGCGCACGCGCGTAAACGTATTAACCAACATAAATGTTACAAGTTTCTTATTGAATCGAGCCATTAAAGCTATAGCACTCATAACCGGACTGTCTATACCAGCCACCTGATAAAAATGACAGTTGCGAAGTATCTCACCCACCACCTAAATACGTCGCTATTTACTGTGAAAAATTTGCGAAAACCCTAAAAGAGACTAACTTCATGGTTCGCAGGCAAAACGGAGCGTTTGCTCCAGAAGGACATGGAGGTGCCAGCGCACAAGGCCTGCGCCGAAGCTGTCGGCATCCTCCAGGAGACGCATGAAGGATTTTTCTTACCTTCATGCGGGCATGAACTGATCTAAGTCAGCGAATGATCCAGGCGTCAGATTTATTCTGAGGTCAACTTTCTCCTGGTACGGAGTCGATAAATGTCTGATTCTCCCGGAAAACTAAAACTGGGTGCGCTTGTTGCACTTGTAGTGGGCTCGATGATCGGCGGCGGGATCTTCTCGTTACCGCAAAACATGGCCGCCAGCGCCGGTGTCGGCGCCGTGCTGATCGGCTGGGCCATCACCGCGGTGGGCATGCTCACGCTCGCCTTCGTGTTCCAGACCCTGGCCAACCGCAAACCTGACCTTGACGGCGGTGTGTACGCCTACGCCAAGGCCGGTTTCGGCGACTACATGGGCTTTTCCTCGGCCTGGGGCTACTGGATCAGCGCCTGGCTGGGCAACGTCGGCTACTTCGTGCTGCTGTTCAGCACCCTGGGGTACTTCTTCCCGATCTTCGGCGAGGGCAATACCCCGGCGGCGGTGATCGGCGCCTCGGTCCTGCTCTGGGCCGTGCACTTCCTGGTACTGCGTGGCATCAAGGAAGCGGCGTTCATCAACCTGGTCACCACCGTGGCCAAGGTCGTGCCGCTGGCGCTGTTCGCCCTGATCTGCCTGTTCGCCTTCAGGCTCGACATCTTCACCGCGGATATCTGGGCCCTTGGCACGCCAGAGCTGGGCAGCGTGATGAACCAGGTGCGCAACATGATGCTGGTCACCGTGTGGGTGTTCATCGGCATCGAGGGCGCGAGCATCTTCTCGTCCCGCGCGGAAAAACGCTCCGACGTCGGCAAGGCCACGGTCATCGGTTTCGTCACCGTGCTGCTGTTCCTGGTGCTGGTCAACGTGCTGTCGCTGGGCGTGATGACCCAACCCGAGCTGGCCAAGCTGCAGAACCCGTCGATGGCCGCCGTGCTTGAACATGTGGTGGGCCACTGGGGCGCGGTGCTGATCAGCGTCGGCCTGATCATCTCGCTGCTGGGGGCGCTGCTGTCGTGGGTGCTGCTGTGCGCCGAGATCATGTTCGCCGCCGCCAAGGACCACACCATGCCGGAGTTCCTGCGCCGCGAGAACGCCAACCATGTGCCGGCCAACGCTCTGTGGCTGACCAACGCCATGGTGCAGATCTTCCTGGTCATCACCCTGTTCTCCAACAGCACCTACCTGTCGCTGATCTACCTCGCCACCTCGATGATCCTGGTGCCTTACCTGTGGTCGGCGGCCTATGCCTTCCTGCTCGCCTGGCGCAACGAAACCTACGAACAGGCCCTGGCCGAACGCAAGAAAGACCTGATCATCGGCGGCATCGCCCTGCTCTACGCGATCTGGCTGCTGTACGCCGGTGGCGTCAAGTACCTGCTGCTCTCGGCCCTGCTCTACGCCCCCGGCGCGATCCTGTTCGCCAAGGCCAAGCGCGAGGTCGGCCAGCCGATCTTCACCAGCGTGGAAAAACTGATCTTCGCCGCCGTGGTCGCGGGTGCCCTGGTGGCTGCCTACGGCTTGTATGACGGCTTCCTGACGCTCTGAACCCATGTCTTCGCATTACAGGAGGATTCACCATGTCCACTGAGAAACAGAAATACGGCGTTCATTCCGAAGCCGGCAAGCTGCGCAAAGTGATGGTCTGCAGCCCGGGCCTGGCGCACCAACGGCTGACCCCGAGCAACTGCGACGAGCTGCTGTTCGACGACGTCATCTGGGTCAACCAGGCCAAGCGCGACCATTTCGACTTCGTCACCAAGATGCGTGAACGCGGCATCGAGGTCCTGGAAATGCACAACCTGCTGACCGAGACCGTGCAGAACCCCGAAGCGCTCAAATGGATCCTCGACCGCAAGCTCACCGACGACACGGTTGGCATCGGCCTGAAGAACGAAGTGCGCAGTTGGCTCGAAGGCCTCGAGCCACGCAAGCTGGCCGAGTATCTGATCGGCGGCGTGGCAGGCGAAGACCTGCCCGACAGCGAAGGCGCGAGCGTGATCAAGATGTACCGCGACTACCTCGGCCACTCCAGTTTCCTGCTCGATCCGCTGCCCAATACCCAGTTCACCCGTGACACCACTTGCTGGATCTATGGTGGCGTCACCCTCAACCCGATGTACTGGCCGGCGCGACGCCAGGAAACGCTGCTGACCAGCGCCATCTACAAGTTCCACCCAGAGTTCACCAATGCCGACTTCGAAGTCTGGTACGGCGACCCGGACAAGGACCATGGCAAGGCCACCCTTGAAGGTGGCGATGTGATGCCGATCGGCAATGGTGTCGTACTGATCGGCATGGGTGAGCGCAGCTCGCGCCAGGCGATCGGCCAACTGGCGCAATCGCTGTTCGCCAAGGGCGCGGTAGAGAAGGTGGTGGTCGCCGGGCTGCCGAAATCCCGCGCCGCCATGCACCTGGACACCGTGTTCAGCTTCTGCGACCGCGACCTGGTCACCGTCTTCCCCGAAGTGGTCAAGGAAATCGTGCCGTTCGTGATCCGTCCGGATAGCAGCAAGCCTTATGGCATGGACGTGCGTCGCGAGAACAAATCGTTCATCGAGGTGGTGGCCGAATCGCTCAACCTCAAGAAGCTGCGCGTGGTCGAGACCGGCGGCAACAGCTTCGCCGCCGAGCGCGAACAGTGGGATGACGGCAACAACGTGGTGGCCGTGGAGCCGGGCGTGGTCATCGGCTACGACCGCAACACCTACACCAACACCCTGCTGCGCAAGGCCGGGGTCGAGGTCATCACCATCAGCGCCGGCGAACTGGGCCGGGGCCGCGGCGGCGGTCACTGCATGACCTGCCCGATCGTGCGTGACCCTATCGACTACTAAACGTCCATCACCCCGGCCGTGCTCACCCAGCGGCGGCCGGGGGATTACCGAACTCAAGGAGAATCATCATGGCGTTCAACATCCACAACCGTAACCTGCTCAGCCTCGAACATCACACCACCCGCGAGCTGCGTTACCTGCTGGACCTGTCCCGCGACCTCAAGCGCGCCAAGTACACCGGCACCGAGCAGCAACACCTGAAGGGCAACAACATCGCCCTGATCTTCGAGAAGACCTCGACCCGCACCCGCTGCGCTTTCGAAGTCGCCGCCTATGACCAGGGCGCCAACGTCACCTACATCGACCCCAACTCCTCGCAGATCGGCCACAAGGAAAGCATGAAGGACACCGCCCGCGTGCTCGGGCGCATGTACGACGCCATCGAGTATCGCGGCTTCAAGCAGGAGATCGTCGAGGAACTGGCCAAGTTCGCCGGCGTGCCGGTGTTCAACGGCCTGACCGACGAGTACCACCCGACCCAGATGATCGCCGACGTGCTGACCATGCGCGAGAACAGCGACAAGCCGCTGCACGACATCAGCTACGCCTACCTGGGCGATGCCCGCAACAACATGGGCAACTCGCTGCTGCTGATCGGCGCCAAGCTCGGCATGGACGTGCGCATCGCCGCGCCCAAGGCGCTGTGGCCGCATGACGACCTGGTCGAGCGTTGCAAGAAGTACGCAGAAGAAAGCGGCGCGCGCATCACCCTGACCGAAGACCCGAAAGCCGCGGTCAAGGGCGTGGATTTCGTCCACACCGACGTCTGGGTATCGATGGGTGAGCCGGTCGAGGCCTGGGGCGAGCGTATCCAGCAACTGCTGCCTTACCAGGTGAACAAGGAGCTGATGAAGTCCACCGGCAACCCGCGCACCAAGTTCATGCACTGCCTGCCGGCGTTCCACAACTCCGACACCAAGGTCGGCAAGCAGATTGCCGAACAGTATCCGCACCTGGCCAACGGCATCGAAGTGACCGATGACGTGTTCGAGTCGCCGGCGTGCATCGCCTTCGAGCAGGCGGAAAACCGCATGCACACGATCAAGGCGATCCTGGTGTCGACCCTGGCTGATCTCTGACAGCGGCCTTGACTCTGTGGGAGCCGGCTTGCCGGCTCCCACAAAGGAATGAGGCGCTCACCCTAAATCGCAAAGGACATTCCCCATGCGTATCGTTGTTGCATTGGGCGGCAACGCCCTGCTGCGCCGCGGCGAGCCGATGACCGCCGACAACCAGCGTGCCAATATCCGCACCGCCACCGAACAGATCGCCAAGATCCATCCCGGCAACGAACTGGTCATCGCCCACGGCAACGGACCGCAGGTCGGCCTGCTGTCGCTGCAGGGGCTGTCATACAAGCCGGATGAAGCCTATCCGCTGGACGTGCTTGGCGCTGAAACCGAAGGCATGATCGGCTACATGATCGAACAGGAACTGGGCAACCTGCTGGACTTCGAGGTGCCGTTCGCCACGCTGCTCACCCAGGTTGAAGTGGACGCCAACGACCCGGCGTTCAAGGATCCGACCAAGTTCATCGGCCCCGTGTACGCCAAGGACGAAGCCGAGCGCCTGGCCAAGGAGAAAGGCTGGGTGGTCAAGCCCGACGGCGACAAGTACCGCAGGGTGGTGGCCAGCCCGAAACCCAAGCGCATCTTCGAGATCCGTCCGATCAAGTGGCTGCTGGAAAAAAGCAGCATCGTGATCTGCGCCGGCGGCGGCGGCATCCCTACCATGTACGACGAAAACCGCAAGCTCAAGGGTATCGAGGCGGTGATCGACAAGGACCTGTGCTCGGCGCTGCTGGCCGAACAGCTGGATGCCGACCTGCTGATCATCGCCACCGACGTCGACGCTGCGTACATCGATTTCGGCAAGCCGACACAAAAAGCCATCGCCCAGGCGCACCCCGACGAGCTCGAGAAGCTGGGCTTTGCCGCCGGCTCAATGGGGCCCAAGGTGCAGGCTGCCTGCGATTTCGCCCGGCATACCGGCAAGGTCGCGGTAATCAGCTCGCTGGAGAACATCGAGGACATCGTCAAAGGCACCGCCGGTACCCGCGTTTCCACCGCCAAGCCGGGAATCAGCTACCGTTGAACGCAGTTGGCCGGTGCCTGGCACCGGCCGTTTTCAACCTTCCGGAGGATTCTGTCATGGCTACGTTCGAACCCGGCCACGTGCATATTCAGCACACACCTCAAAACCTGGAGAAGTACAGCTATAACCTGAACATCTACTACTCCGTGGTGCAGGACCCAACGGATGGCCGCTGCATGGAGTTTCGTTTGAAAGGTGAGGTTCAGGGCAAGGAGGTTGATGAAACCTTCAAGATGGCAAAAGACCAAGCATTCAATTTCGCGAGCGATATCAGCAGACGATTGATCGTCCACGGTTTACCAGAATCAGCCATCGCTCTCGGCTCCAATCACAAATTCTATGATCGGATGTTCAAGGATATTCAGGAGCAGCTGGGGCGTAAGCCAGGCGATCCGATCAATCCTGAACACCTTGAGTAGTCAAACGGCTGCGTGCTTATGGCAGCGGGCTTGCCCCGCGATTGGGTTTAACCCGCCTGGCAAGGCATACTGGCGCACTCGCTTGGCCACTGCCCCGATCTCCCCATGCGCATCCACGTCAGCTTCATCGACCGCGTCGGCATCACCCAGGAAGTCCTGGCCCTGCTCGGCGCCCGCAACCTCAACCTCGATGCCGTGGAGATGGTCCCGCCGAACGTCTACATCGACGCCCCGACCCTGAGCCCCGCCGTGCTCGAAGAGCTGCACGACGCGCTGTTCGAGGTACGCGGCGTGCAATCGGTGGAAGTGGTCGACATCCTCCCCGGCCAACGCCGGCACCTGCAGCTCGACGCCCTGCTCGCCGCCATGAGCGACCCGGTGCTGGCGGTGGACAGCGCGGGCAAGGTGCTGCTGGCCAACCCGGCGCTGATCGCCCTGTGCGGGCGTGAGTCCGCTGGGCGTTCGGTGGGCGAGCTGTTCGGCGACCCCGACCTGCTGCAGGCCCTGCTGGACAACAATTTCCACCTGCCCATGCGCGAAATGCAGTTGAACGGCCAGAGCCTGCTGCTCGACGCCACGCCGATCACCCATGCCGGCGGCCTGCTGACGCTGTACCCGCCGAACCGCATGGGCGAGCGCCTGTCGGCCCTGCACCACGACCACGCCGAAGGCTTCGACGCCATGCTCGGCGATTCCCCGGCGATTCGCACCCTCAAGGCCCGCGCCCTGCGCGTGGTGGCCCTCGACGCGCCGCTGCTGGTTCATGGCGAAACCGGCACCGGCAAAGAGCTGGTGGCCCGCGCCTGCCACGCCATCAGCAGCCGCCATGCCGCGCCGTTCCTCGCCCTCAACTGCGCGGCACTGCCCGAGAGCCTGGCCGAGAGCGAGCTGTTCGGCTACGCCCCGGGCGCCTTCACCGGCGCGCAGCGCGGCGGCAAGCCCGGGCTGATGGAGCTGGCCAACCAGGGCACGGTGTTCCTCGACGAGATCGGCGAGATGTCGCCGTACCTGCAGGCCAAACTGCTGCGTTTCCTCAGCGACGGCAGCTTCCGCCGCGTCGGCGGCGACCGCGAGGTGAAGGTGGATGTGCGCATCATCAGCGCCACCCACCGCGACCTCGAGCGCATGGTCGCCGAGGGCACCTTCCGTGAAGACCTGTTCTACCGCCTCAACGTGCTCAACCTGCAGGTGCCGCCCCTACGTGATCGCGGCCAGGACATCCTGTCCCTGGCGCAATACTTCATGCAGCAGGCCTGCACCCAGATCCAGCGCCCGCCCTGCCGCCTGGCGCCCGCCACCCATCCGGCGCTGCTGGGCAACCCCTGGCCGGGCAATGTGCGCCAGTTGCAGAACGTGATCTTCCGCGCCGCGGCCATTTGCGAAAGTTACGTGGTGGACATCGGCGACCTGGACATTGCCGGCACCTCGGTGGCACGCGGTCAAGATGGCGAGGTGGCCAGCCTGGAACAGGCCGTGGGGGATTTCGAGCGGGAGTTGCTGCAACGCCTGTATGCCAGCTATCCCTCGACGCGGCAGTTGGCGGGGCGCTTGCAAACCTCGCATACCGCGATAGCCCAGCGCTTGCGCAAGTACGGTATTCCAAACAAGGCCTGATGCCGCTTCGTCTGGCCAGTCCTGCCCCGGAAGCAGACCGTATTGAATTCATTACACCGTATCGAATTCGCTACACAACCATCTGGGTGCCTGTGCACAAGGGTTTGATCCCACAGTGCTTTTGAATCACCCTCCTGCTGTATCGATTTCATTCCACGAAAATGACAAATCGATTGCATTAACAAGCTAACTAATTGATTTATAAGGATTTTTAAGACTGGCCGCATTATTGCTAAGGGAATTCCAACCTTAAGAGCGCGGAGCCTACCGCGCCCAACGCCCCTGCTTCCCGAGGAATTCCCATGAGCGAGTTGCGTTTCACCGAAGATCACGAATGGCTGCGCGTCGAAGCCGATGGCAGCGTCACCGTGGGCATCACCGCCTACGCCCAGAACGCCTTGGGTGATGTGGTCTATGTGCAACTGCCGGAGCTGCAGCAGTACGACAAGGGCGCCGAAGCCTCCACCGTTGAGTCGGTCAAGGCCGCCAGCGGCGTGTACATGCCACTGACCGGTGAAGTGGTTGCGGTCAACGAAGATCTGAACGACAGCCCCGAGTTGGTCAACGAAGACCCGCTGGGCGAAGGCTGGTTCTTCCGCTTCGTGCCTGCCGACATGAGCGAAGTGCATGCCCTGCTCGACCAGGATGCCTACGATCGCCTGCTCAAAGCCAACGACGACGCCTGAGGAATCACCATGACCATCAACCTCGGCACCGCCAACGAATTCATCGCCCGCCACATCGGCCCACGCGCCGCTGACGAGCAGGCCATGCTCACGACCCTGGGCTTCGACTCGCTGGACGCGATGACCGCCGCCGTCATCCCCGACAGCATCAAGGGCACCAGCGTGCTCGGCAGCCACGACGGGCAGAGCGAGGCCGATGCCCTCGCCGCCTTGAAAGCCATCGCCGGCAAGAACCAGCTGTTCAAGAGCTACATCGGCCAGGGCTACTACAACACCCACACCCCGGCGCCGATCCTGCGCAACCTGCTGGAAAACCCGGCCTGGTACACCGCCTACACCCCGTACCAGCCGGAGATTTCCCAGGGCCGCCTGGAAGCGCTGCTGAACTTCCAGACCCTGATCAGCGACCTCACCGGCCTGCCGATCGCCAACGCCTCCCTGCTCGACGAGGCCACCGCCGCCGCAGAAGCCATGACCTTCTGCAAGCGCCTGTCGAAGAACAAGGCCAGCCATGCCTTCTTCGCCTCCGTGCACTGCCACCCGCAGACCCTCGACGTGCTGCGCACCCGCGCCGAACCGCTGGGCATCGAGGTGGTGGTGGGCGACGAGCGCGAACTGGGCGACGTCAGCGCCTTCTTTGGCGCCCTGCTGCAGTACCCGGCCAGCAACGGTGACGTGTTCGACTACCGCGAGGTGGTGCAGCGCTTCCACGGCGCAGGCGCCCTGGTGGCCGTGGCCGCCGACCTGCTGGCCCTGACCCTGCTCACCCCGCCGGGCGAGTTCGACGCCGACGTGGCCATCGGCAGCGCCCAGCGCTTCGGCGTGCCGCTGGGCTTCGGTGGCCCGCACGCGGCCTACTTCGCCACCCGCGACGCCTTCAAGCGCGACATGCCGGGCCGTCTGGTCGGGGTATCGATCGACCGCTTCGGCAAGCCGGCCCTGCGCCTGGCCATGCAGACCCGCGAGCAGCACATCCGCCGCGAGAAGGCCACCAGCAACATCTGCACCGCCCAGGTACTGCTGGCCAACATCGCCAGCATGTACGCCGTGTACCACGGCCCTGCCGGCCTCAAGCGCATTGCCGAGCGCACCCATGCGCTGACCGCGATCCTCGCTACCGGCCTGACCAAGCTGGGCACCAAGGTCGTCACCGGCGATTTCTTCGACACCCTGACCCTGGCCACCGGTGCCAGCACCAGCGCGCTGCACGACAAGGCCCGCGCCCAGGGCATCAACCTGCGTCAGGTCGACGCCGCCCAGCTGGGCCTGTCGCTGGACGAAACCAGCACCCAGGCCGATGTCGAGGCCCTGTGGCAGCTGTTCGCCGACGGCCAGGCCAGCCCTGACTTCACCGCCCTGGCCAACACGGTCGCCGTGCGCCTGCCGGCCGGCCTGCTGCGCCAGTCGGCGATCCTCGAGCACCCGGTGTTCAACCGCTACCACAGCGAAACCGAGCTGATGCGCTACCTGCGCCGCCTGGCCGACAAGGACCTGGCCCTGGATCGCACCATGATCCCGCTGGGCTCGTGCACCATGAAGCTCAACGCCGCCAGCGAAATGATCCCGGTGACCTGGGCCGAGTTCGGCAACCTGCACCCGTTCGCCCCGGCCGCGCAAAGCCAGGGCTACCTGCAGATGACCAGCGAGCTGGAAGCCATGCTCTGCGCCGCCACCGGCTATGACGCCGTGTCGCTGCAGCCCAACGCCGGTTCCCAGGGCGAATACGCCGGCCTGCTGGCGATCCGCGCCTACCACCGCAGCCGTGGCGACAGCCACCGTGACATCTGCCTGATCCCGTCCTCGGCCCACGGCACCAACCCGGCCACCGCGCACATGGCCGGCATGCGCGTGGTGGTGACCGCCTGCGACGCGCGCGGCAACGTCGATATCGACGACCTGCGCGCCAAGGCCATCGAGCACCGCGAGCGCCTGGCGGCGATCATGATCACCTACCCGTCGACCCACGGCGTGTTCGAGGAAGCCATCGGCGAGATCTGCGCGATCATCCACGACAACGGCGGCCAGGTGTACATCGACGGCGCCAACATGAACGCCATGGTCGGCCTGTGCGCCCCGGGAAAATTCGGCGGCGACGTCTCGCACCTGAACCTGCACAAGACCTTCTGCATCCCCCACGGCGGCGGCGGCCCGGGCGTCGGCCCGATCGGCGTCAAGGCGCACCTGGCGCCATTCCTGCCGGGCCATGCCCAGCTGGAGAACACCCAGGGCGCGGTATGCGCCGCACCGTTCGGCAGTGCCAGCATCCTGCCGATCACCTGGATGTACATTCGCATGATGGGTGGCGCGGGCCTCAAGCGCGCCTCGCAGATGGCGATCCTCAACGCCAACTACATCGCCCGTCGCCTGGAAGAGCACTATCCTGTGCTGTACACCGGCGGCAACGGCTTGGTGGCGCACGAGTGCATCCTCGACCTGCGCCCACTCAAGGACACCAGCGGCATCAGCGTCGACGACGTCGCCAAGCGCCTGATCGACTTCGGCTTCCACGCCCCGACCATGTCCTTCCCGGTGGCCGGCACGCTGATGATCGAACCGACCGAAAGCGAGTCGAAAGAGGAACTGGATCGCTTCTGCAACGCCATGATCCAGATCCGCGAAGAGATTCGCGCGGTCGAGAACGGCAGCCTGGACAAGGACGACAACCCGCTGAAGAACGCCCCGCACACCGCGGCGGAACTGGCCGGCGAATGGGCTCACGGCTACAGCCGCGAGCAGGCGGTGTACCCGCTGCCGAGCCTGGTGGAAGGCAAGTACTGGCCACCGGTCGGCCGGGTCGACAACGTGTTCGGCGACCGCAACCTGGTGTGCGCCTGCCCGTCCATCGAGAGCTACCAGGACGTCTGATCGGGTGGGGCCGCTGCGCGCCCCATCGCCGGCAAGCCGGCTCCCACAGGTTCAGCGCTAAGCTGTGGGAGCCGGCTTGCCGGCGATGGGCTGCGTAGCAGCCGCCAATGGGCTTACTGGCCATCATCAGGAGGAAGCAGCATGTCTTTGAGCGTCTTCGACCTGTTCAAGATCGGCATCGGCCCCTCCAGCTCGCACACGGTCGGGCCGATGCGCGCCGCCGCGCGCTTCGCCGAAGGCTTGCGCCGTGATGGCCTGCTGGCCGGCACGGCCACGGTCAAGGCCGAGCTGTACGGCTCGCTCGGCGCCACCGGCAAGGGCCACGGCAGCGACAAGGCCGTGCTGCTTGGCCTGGAAGGCGAGCATCCGGATACCGTCGATACCGAAGCCATCCCCGCCCGCCTGCAAGCCATTCGTGAAAGCGGTCGGCTCAGCCTGCTCGGTGAACACGACATCGACTTCGTCGAAAAACAGCACCTGGCGATGATCCGCAAACCGCTGGCCTACCACCCCAACGGCATGATCTTCCGCGCCTTCGATGCCGCCGGCCTGCAGATCCGTAGCCGCGAGTACTACTCGGTGGGCGGCGGTTTCGTGGTTGACGAGGATGCAGCCGGCCATGACCGCATCGTCGAGGACAGCACCGTGCTGCCCTACCCTTTCAAGACCGGCAAGGAACTGCTCGGCCACTGCACCGCGCAGCACCTGTCGTTCAGCCAGGTGATGCTGGCCAACGAGGCTGCCTGGCGCCCGGAAGCCGAGACCCGTGCCGGCCTGCTGCGCATCTGGCAGGTGATGCAGGACTGCGTCGAGGCCGGTTGCCGGCACGAAGGCATCCTGCCCGGCGGGCTGAAGGTCAAGCGCCGGGCCCCGGCGTTGTACCGCCAGCTCAGCCACCACCCGGAAGCCAGCCTGCGCGATGCGCTGTCGGTGCTCGACTGGGTCAACCTCTACGCCCTGGCGGTGAACGAGGAAAACGCCTACGGCGGACGCGTGGTCACGGCACCGACCAATGGCGCGGCCGGTATTGTCCCCGCGGTGCTGCACTACTACATGCGCTTCGTGCCCGGCGCCAACGAGGACGGGGTGGTGCGCTTCCTGCTCACTGCCGCGGCAATCGGCATTCTCTACAAGGAGAATGCATCGATCTCCGGGGCCGAGGTGGGCTGCCAGGGCGAGGTCGGCGTGGCCTGCTCCATGGCCGCAGGCGCCCTGTGCGAAGTGATGGGCGGTACCCCGCAACAGGTGGAGAACGCCGCCGAGATCGGCATGGAACACAACCTGGGCCTGACCTGCGACCCCATTGGCGGGCTGGTCCAGGTGCCCTGCATCGAGCGCAACGCCATGGGCTCGGTAAAGGCGATCAACGCGGTGCGCATGGCCCTGCGCGGCGACGGGCAGCACTACGTTTCCCTCGACAAGGTCATCCGCACCATGCGCCAGACCGGCGCCGACATGAAAAGCAAATACAAGGAGACCGCCCGCGGCGGTCTGGCCGTCAACATCATCGAATGTTGACCCGAATAAAAACCAAGGAGTCACCGATGTCCGAAACACTGCACAAGACCCCACTGCACGCCCTGCACCTGGAACTGGGCGCGCGCATGGTGCCGTTCGCCGGCTACGACATGCCCGTGCAATATCCCTTGGGCGTGCTCAAGGAGCACCTGCACACCCGCGAGCAGGCCGGCCTGTTCGACGTTTCGCACATGGGCCAGATCATCCTGCGCGGCAACGACGCCGCCAAGGCCCTGGAAACCCTGGTGCCGGTGGACATCATCGACCTGCCGGTGGGCATGCAGCGCTATGCCATGTTCACCAATGCCGAGGGTGGCATCCTCGACGACCTGATGGTCGCCAACCTGGGTGACGACACCCTGTTCCTGGTGGTCAACGCCGCCTGCAAGGACCAGGACCTGGCCCACCTGCGCCAGCACATCGGCAGCCGCTGCGAGATCCAGCCACTGTTCGAGGAACGCGCCCTGCTGGCCCTGCAAGGCCCGGCGGCGGTCAAGGTATTGGAGCGCCTGGCACCTGCGGTGGCGCAGATGACGTTCATGCAGTTCCAGCCCGTTCAACTGCTCGGCGCCGACTGCTATGTCAGCCGCTCGGGCTACACCGGTGAGGACGGTTTCGAGATTTCCGTGCCGGCCGACAAGGCCGAAGCGCTGGCGCGCCGGCTGCTGGCCGAGCCAGAGGTACAGCCAATCGGCCTGGGCGCACGCGACTCACTGCGCCTGGAAGCCGGCCTGTGCCTGTACGGCCACGACATGGACACCACCACCACGCCGATCGAGGCCAGCCTGCTGTGGGCCATCTCCAAGGTGCGCCGCGCCGACGGTGCACGTGCCGGTGGTTTCCCGGGTGCCGACGCTGTGTTTGCCCAGCAACAGGCCGGCGTGGCGCGCAAGCGCGTAGGCCTGCTGCCCCAGGAGCGCACCCCGGTGCGTGAAGGCGCGCAGATCGTCGACGCGGCAGGCAAGGTGGTCGGCGAGGTGTGCAGCGGCGGCTTCGGCCCGACGCTCGGCGCGCCGGTCACAATGGGCTATGTCGATAACGAACACGCGACCCTGGACACTGCGCTGTTTGCAATGGTGCGCGGCAAGCAAGTTGCCATGAAAGTCAGCAAAATGCCTTTCGTGACGCAACGTTACTACCGTGGCTGAATGAGTGGATTGGACGGGTTCGACATATTCGTTTTCGAACCTGTCCAATAACTTCTGAACATAGCGCCAGGCCAGGCGCCACGGCGTTTCCGACAAATCGTTCGGTGATCGGGAAAAGCCTGATTTTCACCCGTCGCGAGGGCTTGTTTTTCGCTCGGCAGTTGGCGTAGAGTCACTGCACTGTGTTTGCATGGGTCGCAACAGTTCGTGACCTGGGCCAGTAGCCGCAATCTGCTACAACCCGTTCGACGTCTCTTACTTTCCTGCAACCCAGCCCAGTAGTCTTTCACTTACAAAAAGTGTGAAAGAAACTGTCATCAATATTTAAGCTTCATAGGAAATAAGACAATGGCTGAGCGTCAGAACGGTACCGTCAAGTGGTTCAATGACGAGAAAGGTTACGGCTTCATCACCCCAGAAAGCGGTCCGGATCTGTTCGTGCACTTCCGCGCCATCCAAGGCAACGGCTTCAAGAGCCTGAAAGAAGGCCAGAAAGTGACCTTCGTGGCCGTCCAGGGCCAGAAAGGCATGCAGGCTGACGAAGTCCAGGCCGAAGGCTGATCTTCCGATAAAAAGCCCCTGTGTTGACGCACAGGGGCTTTTTTGTGCGCGCAATTCCATAGAATGGGCCTTTGCCATCTGGAGCTGTCATGCATGTCCAAGCCATTGCTCAACCCCCAGGGTGATTTCCCGCCGGTCGGCCTGGGCCGTCGCCTGGCCGCGATGTTCTACGACTTCCTGCTGTGCACCGCCCTGCTGATCGTGACTGCCGGCGCCTACAAGATGATCCAGATGGCGATCATCGGCGAGGCGCGCATGCGCGAGCTGACCGAGGCCGGTGCCCTGGACGGCGACCCGCTGCTGTCGACTATCCTGCTGTTCGCCCTGTTCGGCTTCTTCGCCAAGTTCTGGACCCACGGCGGCCAGACCCTCGGCATGCAGGTGTGGGGCATGCGCGTGCAGAACGCCGATGGCAGCGCCATCAGCCTCTGGCAGGCGTTGCTGCGTTTCGTGGTGTCGATCGCGTCGTGGCTGTGTCTGGGGCTGGGTTTCATCTGGTCGTTGTTCGACAAACGTAAACGCAGCTGGCACGACATCTATTCTGAAACCCAACTGGTACGCCTGCCCAAGCGCAAGAAGTGAGCTGCGCGGGCATCAGGCCTGCGAAAAGCACCCGCAAAAAAGCCGACCCAAGGGTCGGCTTCTTTGTGCAGCTCAGGCCATCAACCCGCCCGGCGCATCAACCACAAGCCCGCCAGCGCACAGATGCCGGCCGGGATCACCACCGCCAGCAGCGGCGGGAAGCCGAACACCTGGCTCGATGGGCCCAGCAGTTCCCCGGCGATGCGGAACACGAAGCCCACCAGCACACCGGTGAACACGCGCTGGCCAAGGGTGACCGAACGCAACGGGCCGAAGATGAACGAAATCGCCATCAGCACCAGCGCCGCGGTGACCACTGGCTGCAGGACCTTGGTCCAGAACGCCAGCCAGTAGCGCGCATTGTTCAGCCCTTGGTCGGACAGGTAGTGGATGTAGTCCCACAGCCCGGTGATCGACAGCGACTCCGGTGCCAGCACCACGGTGTTGAGCAGCTCCGGGGTCACCGACACGTCCCACACTTCTTCGGGGCTCTTGACCACTTCGGTGTGATCACCGCGGAAGTAGGTGGTGGCCACGTCGTTGAGCATCCATTTGCCATCGACGTACTGCGCCCGCCGGGCGAAGCTGGAAGTCTGGATCTTGCGCTCGCTGTCGAAGCGGTAGCGGGTCACACCCAGCAGCAGGCCATTGGGCTGCACCGAGTTGATGTGCACGAACTCCTCGCCCTGGCGGTGCCACATGCCGCGCTTGGAGCTTTGCGCCTCGCCACCGCCCTGGGCCAGCGAACGGTCGGCCTGGGCCTTGTTCTCGGTCACCGGGGCCACGTATTCGCCGACCAGCAGGCCGACCAGCATCAGCACCAGCATCGGCTTCATCACCGCCCAGACGATGCGGCCGATGGACACGCCGGCGGCGCGCATGATGGTCAGCTCGCTGCTGCTGGCCAGGCTGCCCAGGCCGATCAGGCAGCCGATCAGCGCCGCCATCGGCAGCATGTCGTAGAGCCGGCGCGGCGCGGTGAGCAGCACGAAGCTGCTGGCGTCCATGACCGTGTAGGTGTCGCTCAGGTCGCCCATCTCATCGATGAAGGCGAACAACGAGGCCAGGCCGAGGATGATGCCCAGCACGGCGAGAATGGCCAGCAGCACGCTCTGGCCGATGTAGCGATCCAGTTTAACCACGGGCCACCTCCGCACGGCGAGCGGCACGCTTGAGACGCAGCGGCTCCCAGTACATCAGCGCCAGGCCGATCAGCAGGAACAGGCCATGGACCCACCAGATACCCAGCGAGATAGGCAACTTGCCCTTCTCCAGGGCGCCACGCACGGAAATCAGCATTGTCAGATAGGCCATGTACAGGAGAATCGC
Source organism: Pseudomonas sp. CCOS 191 (assembly GCF_001007005.1). NCBI lineage: Bacteria > Pseudomonadati > Pseudomonadota > Gammaproteobacteria > Pseudomonadales > Pseudomonadaceae > Pseudomonas > Pseudomonas sp. CCOS 191. The sequence continues at coordinate 1,091,947 of NZ_LN847264.1, read as the reverse complement.
CGGCAGCAGCTTGAGGAAGCGGCCCTGGCGCGGGTTGACGCGCGACAGCGGCACCGCCAGCAAGGTGACCACGAACACCAGCAGCGGCAGCGACAGGCGCCATTGCAGCTCGGCGCGCTCACGCAGCCCCTGGTGCCCGAACAGGTCGGAGGTCGGGATGGCCTCGCGCTCGGTCACCTCCTCGGCGACCTCAGGCTTTGGCAGCAGCACGCCATAGGTGTCGTACTTGATCGCACGGTAGTCGGCCTGGCCGGGATTGCCGTCGTAGCGGTATCCGTTCTGCAGCACCAGGTAGCGATTGCCGTCGGCCTGCACTTCCTGGTGGCCCTTCTCGGCGACCAGCACCGAAGGCGCGCGGTCCTTGGTCTTGTCCTGGTTGAAGCGCTTCTCGGAGATGAACACGCCCGCCAGGTTGATGCGGTCATCGGACAGCTGCTCGGTGTAGGTCACCCGCGAGCCATCGCGCAGGGTCTGGAAACGGCCCGGCACCAGGGTGTCGAACTCGGTCAGGGTATCCTGCTGGGCGATGATCTTCTGCACCTGGGCAACCCCCAGGGGTGCCAGGCTCAGGCTCAGCCAGGCCACCAGCAGGGCGACCAGTGCCGCCGGCACCATGGTCACGGCCAGCAGGCGCTGCTGGCTCATGCCAGTGGCCGACAGCACGGTCATCTCGCTTTCGAGATACAACCGGCCATAGGCAAGCAGGATACCGAGGAACAGCCCCAGCGGCAGGATCAGTTGCAGGAAGCCCGGCAGGCGGAACCCCATGATCATGAACAGCACGCCCGGATCGAGCATGCCCTGGGCCGCCTGGGCCAGGTACTTGATGAAGCGCCCGCTCATGATGATCACCAGCAGCACGGCGCTGACGGCGCTCAAGGTCACCAGGACCTCGCGGGACAGATAACGAAAGACGATCAAACCAGACACTCCTGGGTTGTCAGGGGCGGACAGCCAAACGAACGATTCGGACAGCCAAGACCAATGCCGGTTCGCCAAGGCGAACCTCCATGTAAAAGTGCGCGCATTATCCTGTGATTGACGGCGCCTGTCACTTGGCCGCGCACCATGGCGCATATCGGGGTTGTCATCGTGGTCGCGGCGGGCTCAAACTGGCAGCTTTTCCGCTGGCAGGCAGCGCCCGTCAGCCGCGTTTTCCGAGCGCCTGCGAAAGACAGCGCCCACTGACAGACAGATCATTCGGGGACCCCAGACATGGAATTGGTTGTAAAAAGCGTAGCCGCTGTATCCGTCAAGACCGCAACCTTGGTCGTACCCGTCGGTGAAGGGCGCAAGCTCGGCGCCACCGCCAAGGCCGTCGACCAGGCCACCGAAGGCGCCATCAGCGCGCTGCTCAAGCGTGGCGACCTGGCCGGCAAGCCGGGCCAGACCCTGCTGCTGCACAGCCTGCCGGGCCTGAAGGCCGAGCGCGTGCTGCTGGTCGGCAGCGGCAAGGACGAAGCCCTCGGCGACCGCGCCTGGCGCAAGCTGGTGGCCAGCGTCGCCGGCGTGCTCAAGGGCCTGGGTGGCGGCGACGCCGTGCTGGCCCTGGACGACATCGCCGTCACCGGCCGCGATGGCCACTACGGCAAGTACCGCCTGCTGGCCGAGACCCTGCTCGACGGCAACTACGTGTTCGACCGCTACAAGAGCCAGAAGGCCGAACCGCGCGCCCTGAAGAAAGTCATCCTGCTCACCGCCAAGGCCGGCCAGGCCGAGGCCGAGCGCGCCGTCAAGCATGCCAGCGCCATCGCCACCGGCATGGCCTTCACCCGCGACCTGGGCAACCTGCCGCCGAACGTCTGCCACCCGAGCTTCCTCGCCGAGCAGGCCAAGGACCTGGGCAAGGCGCACAAGGGCCTCAAGGTCGAGGTGCTGGACGAGAAGAAGATCAAGGACCTGGGCATGGGCGCGTTCTACGCCGTGGGCCAGGGCAGCGACCAGCCACCACGGCTGATCGTGCTCAACTACCAGGGCGGCAAGAAGAACGAAAAACCGTTCGTGCTGGTCGGCAAGGGCATCACCTTCGACACCGGCGGCATCAGCCTCAAGCCCGGCGCCGGCATGGACGAGATGAAGTACGACATGTGCGGCGCCGCCAGCGTGTTCGGCACCCTGCGCGCCGTGCTCGAGCTGCAACTGCCGATCAACCTGGTGTGCCTGCTGGCCTGCGCCGAAAACATGCCGAGCGGCGGCGCCACCCGTCCGGGCGACATCGTCACCACCATGAGCGGGCAGACCGTCGAGATCCTCAACACCGACGCCGAAGGCCGCCTGGTGCTGTGCGACACCCTCACCTACGCCGAACGCTTCAAGCCGCAGGCAGTGATCGACATCGCCACCCTGACCGGCGCCTGCATCGTCGCCCTGGGCAGCCACACCTCCGGCCTGATGGGCAATGACGACGCGCTGGTCGGGCAACTGCTCGACGCCGGCAAGCGCGCCGACGACCGCGCCTGGCAGCTGCCGCTGTTCGATGAGTACCAGGAGCAGCTGGACAGCCCGTTCGCCGACATCGCCAACATCGGCGGCCCGAAGGCCGGCACCATCACCGCCGGCTGCTTCCTGTCGCGCTTCGCCAAGGCCTACCACTGGGCGCACCTGGACATCGCCGGCACCGCCTGGATCAGCGGCGGCAAGGACAAGGGCGCCTCGGGCCGCCCGGTACCGCTGCTCACCCAGTACCTGCTGGACCGCGCCGGCGCCTGATGGCGCGCAGCCGGTGGCGCCCCTGCGCCACCGGCCGGCACTGAACGATCATGAGCAAAGTCGATTTCTACATCCTGCCCAGCGACTCGCTGTCGGTGCGCCTGGATTTCGCCTGCAAGCTGTGCGAAAAGGCCTGGCGCCTCGGCCACCGGGTCTACCTGCACTGCCAGGACGAGGCGCAGCGCAGCGAGCTCGACCTGCGCCTGTGGCAGTTCAAGGGCGAGGCCTTCTTGCCCCACGACCATGCCGAACAGCATCCGGACGCCGTTGTCGCGCTGGGTGTCGGCGCCGATGCTGGCCAACACCGTGACCTGCTGATCAACCTGGGTGGCGAGGTTCCGGCCTTTGTCGGCCAGTTCGAACGGGTCGCCGAAATCGTCGTCGAGGAACCGGCCATCCGCCTGGCCGCTCGCGAGCGATTCCGTTTCTACCGCGAACAGGGCTATGCTCTGCAAGACCACCGCTTACAGCGACTCTGACGACGATGGACAAGCAGCTGAACTCCCTGACCCATTCCGCCCACCTGCTCGACGACCTCGAGTCGATCCGCGAGCTGCTGGGTGACGCCGACCTGCAACCGCCCCTGCTGACCGAAACCGTGGAGCAGATCCCCCTGCTGCTCGACGAGCCGAGCGCCGAAGCGCCCGCCGCCGCAGCGCCTGCACCGACTCCTGCACCTGAAGAGGATGCCCAGACCCGCCGCCAGGACACCCTGCTGCATCTGGACGCCGAACTGCGCGCCGCGGCGCAGTCGATCATGCAGGACGTGATCAACGACTTCACCCCGCACATCGAGACCGAGATCAAGCGCCGCCTCGATGCGCGGCTGGAACGGTTGCTCAAGCGTTCCGAGTAACCCTTCGTCCGCATCGCGGGGCAAGCCCGCTCCCACAAGCGGGCTTGCCCGCTACACCTGTCTTGAAACGCGCAGCTTGGTTATACTTCCCGGCTTTCCCGAATTAATGCCTAAGGGTCCCGCCGCGCATGGATAAGACCTACCAGCCGCACGCCATCGAAACTTCCTGGTACAACACCTGGGAGTCCGAGAACTATTTCGCCCCACAAGGTGCAGGCGAGTCCTACACCATCATGATCCCGCCGCCGAACGTGACCGGCAGCCTGCACATGGGCCACGGCTTCAACAACGCGATCATGGACGCCCTGATCCGTTTCCGCCGCATGCAAGGGCGCGACACCCTGTGGCAGCCGGGCACCGACCACGCCGGTATCGCCACCCAGATGCTGGTCGAGCGCCAGCTCGAGGCCAAGGGCCAGAACCGCCACGACCTGGGCCGTGAGCAGTTCCTGGAGAAGGTCTGGGAGTGGAAGGACCAGTCGGGCGGCAACATCAGCCGCCAGATCCGCCGCCTGGGCTCGTCGGTGGACTGGAGCCGCGAGCGCTTCACCATGGACGACGGCCTCTCCGAGGCAGTCAAGGAAGCCTTCGTGCGCCTGCACGAAGACGGCCTGATCTACCGCGGCAAGCGCCTGGTCAACTGGGATACCAAGCTGCACACGGCAATCTCCGACCTCGAAGTGGAAAACCACGACGAGAAGGGCCACCTGTGGAACCTGCGCTACCCGCTGGCCGACGGCGCCAAGACCGCCGACGGCAAGGATCACCTGGTGGTCGCCACCACCCGTCCGGAAACCCTGCTCGGTGACGTCGCCGTTGCCGTCAACCCGACCGACGAGCGCTACCAGGCCCTGATCGGCAAGTTCGTCAAACTGCCGCTGGTCGGCCGTCTGATCCCGATCGTCGCCGACGACTACTGCGACCCCGAATTCGGCACCGGCTGTGTGAAGATCACCCCGGCCCACGATTTCAACGACTACGAAGTCGGCAAGCGCCACAACCTGCCGCTGCTGAACATCTTCGACAAGAACGCCACCGTGCTGGCCGCGGTGCAGGCGTTCAACCTCGACGGCAGCGTCAACGAGCAGCTCGATACCTCGCTGCCGGCCCAGTACGCCGGCCTCGACCGCTTCGTCGCGCGCAAGCAGATGGTCGCCGACCTGGACGCCCAAGGCCTGCTGGTCAGCATCGACGACCACGCCCTGAAAGTACCGAAAGGCGACCGCTCCGGCACCGTCATCGAGCCATGGCTGACCGACCAGTGGTACGTCTCCACCAAGCCGCTGGCCGAGCCTGCCATCGCCGCCGTCGAAGACGGCCGCATCCAGTTCGTGCCCAAGCAGTACGAGAACATGTACTTCTCGTGGATGCGCGACATCCAGGACTGGTGCATCAGCCGCCAGCTGTGGTGGGGCCACCGCATCCCGGCCTGGTACGACGAGGCCGGCCAGGTCTATGTCGGCCGCGACGAGGCCGAAGTGCGCGCCAAGCACAACCTGGGCAGCGAGGTGAAGCTGCGCCAGGACGACGACGTCCTCGACACCTGGTTCAGCTCGGGCCTGTGGACCTTCTCCACCCTGGGCTGGCCGGAACAGACCGAGTTCCTGAAGAAGTTCCACTCCACCGACGTACTGGTCACCGGCTTTGACATCATCTTCTTCTGGGTCGCCCGGATGATCATGCTGACCATGCACCTGATCAAGAACGAGGACGGCACCCCGCAGGTACCGTTCAAGACCGTCTACGTGCACGGCCTGGTGCGTGATGGCCAGGGGCAGAAGATGTCCAAGTCCAAGGGCAACGTGCTCGACCCGCTGGACATCGTCGACGGCATCACCCTCGACGCCCTGCTGGAAAAACGCACCAGCGGCATGATGCAGCCCAAGCTCGCCGAGAAGATCGCCAAGCAGACCAAGGCCGAGTTCCCCGAAGGCATCGCCAGCTACGGCACCGACGCCCTGCGCTTCACCTTCTGCTCGCTGGCTTCCACCGGTCGTGACATCAAGTTCGACATGGGCCGCGTCGAAGGCTACCGCAACTTCTGCAACAAGATCTGGAACGCCGCCCGCTACGTGCTGGACAAGGGCGAGGACTGCGGCCAAAACGGCGAGGCCTACGAGCTGTCGCTGGCCGACCGCTGGATCATCTCGCAGCTGCAGCGTACCGAAGCCGAGGTGACCCGCCAGCTCGAGCAGTTCCGCTTCGACCTGGCCAGCCAGGCCCTGTACGAGTTCATCTGGAACCAGTACTGCGACTGGTACCTGGAGCTGTCCAAGCCGGTATTGTGGGACGAGAACGCCCCGGTCGAGCGTGCCCGTGGCACCCGCCGCACCCTGGTGCGCGTGCTGGAAGTGGCGCTACGCCTGGCCCACCCGTTCATGCCGTTCATCACCGAAGAGATCTGGCAGCGCATCGCGCCGCTGGCCGGCATCGACGGCAAGACCATCATGCTGCAGCCATGGCCTGAAGCGAACGAAAGCCGCATCGACGCCGCCGCCGAAGGCGACATCGAGTGGCTCAAGGAGCTGATGGTCGGCCTGCGCAACATCCGCGCCGAGATGAACATCGGCCCGGGCAAGCCACTGCCGCTGTTCCTGAAGAACGCCAACGCCGACGACCAGCGTCGCCTGCAGGAAAACGAAGCCCTGCTGAAGAAGCTGGCCAAGGTCGAATCGTTCACCGTGCTCGGCGAGCAGGACGAAGCACCGCTGTCGGCTACCGCCCTGGTGGGTGACCTGCAAGTGCTGGTGCCAATGGCCGGCCTGATCGACAAGGACGCCGAGCTTGCGCGCCTGAGCAAGGAGATCCAGCGCCTGCAGGGTGAAGTCCAGCGCGTCGGCGGCAAGCTGTCCAACGCCGCCTTCGTCGACAAGGCTCCGCCTGCGGTGATCGAGAAGGAACGCGCCAAGCTGGCCGAATCGGAGCAGGCCCTGGCCAACTTCACCGAACAGCATGCGCGGATTGCTGCGCTGTAATTCAAACGTGAAGCCATAGGGGGCTGCTTCGCAGCCCATCGCCGGCAAGCCGGCTCCCACAGGTACTGCACTATCCTGTGGGAGCCGGCTTGCCGGCGATGCTTTTTCAGGACCCCACCATGACCCAGAAACCCACCCTGCACCCGCGCAACCGCCATCAGGGCCGCTACGACTTCCCCGCCCTGATCAAGGCGCATCCGGACCTGGCCCGCTTCACCATCACCAACCCCTACGGCAAGCCCAGCATCGACTTCGCCAACCCTGAAGCCGTGCGGGTGTTCAACCGCGCCCTGCTCAAGGCCCAGTACGGCATCCAGCACTGGGACATCCCCGTCGACTACCTGTGCCCGCCGATCCCCGGCCGCGCCGACTACATCCATGTGCTGGCCGACCTGCTGGGCGAAGACAACGGTGGCGAAATCCCCCGCGGCGCCCAGGTGCACGCCCTGGACATCGGCGTCGGCGCCAACTGCATCTACCCCCTGCTCGGGCACAGCGACTACCGCTGGCGCTTCACAGGCTCCGACATCGACAGCGTGGCCCTGGCCTCGGCCAAGGCCATCGTCCAGGCCAACAAGCTCGACAAGGCCATCGGCCTGCGCCTGCAAGCCGATCGCAAGCACATCCTCAGCGGCCTGCTGCAGGCCGACGAGCGCTTCGACCTGACCCTGTGCAACCCGCCCTTCCACGCCTCGCGCGAGGAAGCCACCCGCGGCAGCCAGCGCAAATGGAAGAACCTCGGCAAGCAGGACCCCAAGCGCAAGCTGCCGGTGCTGAACTTCGGCGGGCAGAACAATGAACTGTGGTGCGAAGGTGGCGAGATCCGCTTCGTCGCCCAGTTGGTCGCCGAAAGCGCGCAGTACGCCGCCCAGGTGCTGTGGTTCACCAGCCTGGTGTCCAAGGCCAGCAACCTGCCGGGTATCGAGGCAGCCTTGAAAAAGGCCGGGGTGAAGGCCCTGCGCATCATCGAGATGGGCCAGGGGCAGAAGCAGAGCCGCATGGTCGCCTGGAGCTTCCAGGACGATGGCGCACGCCAGCAATGGCACGCCCTGCGTAAATCACGGGCATGAAAAAACCGCGCCCGGGCAAGCCGGGCGCGGTTTCGTCAAATCAACAATTACTTGTTGATCGAGTCGGTCAGCACTTTGGCTGGAACGAACTTGACGACTTTCTTGGCAGCGATTTCGATGGCAGCGCCAGTCGAAGGGTTGCGGCCGGTACGGGCAGGACGCTCGGTGACTTTCAGTTTGCCGATGCCTGGCAGGGTGATTTCGGCGCCGTTTTCCAGTTGGTCGGCGACGATCTGGCCCAGTTGCTCCAGGGCGTTACGCGCGGTGGTTTTCGGCGCGTCGATGGCTTCAGCGATATCGGCAATCAGTTGGTCTTTGGTCAGTGCCATGGTGGTGTTCCTTCCCTATCAAATTCAGTGGTTGTGCAGCGTGCTTGGTCGGTGGTCGGGCCAGCCCGGGACAATCCAGAGGCCGCGTCGATCGCGTATGTAGATACGCAAATCGGCGTTTGGTTCGACACCGCGCAAGCGATCTGCCAGCAATGCGCCACCCAAGGGGCGCAAGACCGCGCAAAGCTACCACAGGAATCGATAAATATCCGCTGCCGACCGCGTTTTTGTTCAGGTTTTTCGGGGGTTTTCAGAAAAATCGCAAAAAATTGAACAAAAAACGAACAACCGACATATACGCCAACATCTGGCCACTGCACCACCCTCGCCCTGGGTTAAACTGAACGCCTTTTGCAGCGCGGCTTTTCACCGCTCCTATCACCGAGAATTCCATGCCAATCCGTCATTGCATCGTTCACCTGATCGACAAGAAGCCCGATGGCAGCCCCGCCGTGCTCCATGCTCGCGACAGCGAACTGGCGGCCTCCGACGCCATCGAGAACCTGCTGGCCGACCTCAACGACAGCTACAACGCCAAGCAAGGCAAAGCCTGGGGCTTCTTCCACGGCGAATCCGGCGCCTATCCGTTCAGCGGCTGGCTCAAGCAGTACCAGGACGAAGAGAAAGACTTCGCCACCTTCAGCCGTGTTGCCGTCGAGCACCTGCAGAAGCTGATGGAAGAGTCCAACCTGTCCACCGGCGGCCACGTGCTGTTCGCCCACTACCAGCAAGGCATGACCGAATACCTGGCCATCGCCCTGCTGCACCACAGTGAAGGCGTGGCGGTTAACGCCGAGCTCGACGTGACCCCCTCGCGCCACCTGGACCTGGGGCAATTGCACCTGGCGGCGCGGGTCAACCTGTCCGAGTGGAAGAACAACCAGAACTCCAAGCAGTACATCTCGTTCATCAAGGGCAAGAACGGCAAGAAGGTCTCGGATTACTTCCGCGACTTCATCGGCTGCCAGGAAGGCGTGGATGGCCCGGGCGAGACCCGCACCCTGCTCAAGGCCTTCAGCGACTTCGTCGAGAAAGAGGACCTGCCGGAAGAGTCCGCCCGCGAAAAAACCCAGACCCTGGTCGACTACGCCACCACCCAGACCAAGCTGGGCGAGCCGGTAACGCTGGAAGAGCTCTCCAGCCTGATCGACGAAGACCGCCCCGAGGCGTTCTTCGACCATATCCGCAACAGCGACTATGGGCTGTCGCCGGAGATCCCGGCCGACAAACGCACCCTCAACCAGTTCCGCCGCTTCACCGGGCGTGCCGAGGGTTTGTCGATCAGCTTCGAGGCGCACCTGCTCGGCTCGAAGGTCGAGTATGACGAAGAAGCCGGGACGCTGGTCATCAAAGGCCTGCCGACCCAGCTGATCGATCAGCTGAAACGGCGCAAGGACTGAGAGGGTCGGGGGCGCGTTGCGCCCTCCGGCGAGCTGGAGCAGATCGCCTGTTTATAAGACTTTCCCCATTCCCTGTAGTCCATTTCCCAAACATACTCCCAAGCCCTTTCAAGCCATTGCGGTGGTCTGGGTTGGCCTCTAGTCTCGGACGGTCGCTGCACATTCAGCGACCGTGCTTTGACAGGCCGACTCAAATACGAACCGTATGGCTTTGCCTTTATGGCGGCTGTGCGTGGGGCATCTTCGGGTGCGCCGGGTTTCCTCTATTTGACCGGTCTGTCAACCCATGTACAGCTGCCACCCTTTGTTTGACAGCGAATGGTGATGGTTCCATCTCAAATTGAGGATTCATCATGCTGAAGATTGTCCCCGATCCACCCCACAACCCTCACTCCCTCGAAGACACCCTTATCCAGGCCACCGAGTACGCCCTGTGCGCCTTGACCGTGGCCCATCATGCCGTGCAGCTCAAACCCAGGTCGCCGGCCGCCGTGCTGATGATGGCGTCGATGCATGAGATGGAGTCGCTGCGTGTGTTGCTCGAAGCGGCGTTGATCCAGGTACAGATGCCGGCGCAAGCGCCGACGTTGCATTAAGCCCAATCGCGGGGCAAGTCGCAGCGGCGAACCGCCGCTCCCACGCCAGGACTTCGCAGTACTTGGCTGCGTGGGAGCGGGCTTGTCCCGCGATAGCGCCCGCACAGGCACCGACCATTTCAGGGAGAACAACATGACCACAGACAACACCCCCACCACCGCCGGCAAGACCAAGTTCTACCAGGGCGAAGGCATGACCGAACCGCTGTTCTGCATCGAGCCCGGCATCCCTTGCCAGCACGCCCGCGACCAGGCTTCGGAGCTGATGGGCTGCGTACGCGACCTGACCATCACCGGGATCATGGAAGAAAAGCCCCAGCTACTCTGGGCGTCGTATTACCTGAGCGCCCTGGCCAAGGCGCTGATGGATGATGCCGAACTAGGCATGAAGCACTAGAAATATCGCGAGGCTATGCGGCGCCAAGGGTATGCATGGCCAAGGCACCGCAACGTGTCATGGGGCCGTGGCGACACCGGTATAGGACGCCACCAACGCCTCCTTCGCCGCCTTGCGCAGCTTCTTCACCAAACGCTCCTGGCGCAGCGCCTCGCCTTTGTCCGGCCACTGCTCCACATACACCAGCGCCTGCGCCGGGCTGGTCTTGAAATACCGCGCGCCCTGCCCTTTCTGGTGCTTGATGAAACGCCGCTGCGGATCGTCGCTGATACCGCAGTACAGCGAGCCGTTGGCGGCACGCACCAGATAGACGTACCAGGGTTTGCAGTCGGGGGAAGGCGCTGTTTCGCTCACGGCTCGGTTCGGTGCAACGGAAGAAGGCCGCCAGCTTAACGCCTCAGCGCGCCTGCTGGAATGCGCGAAGCCCCTTGAACGCCTGTTGGCGCACCTTGTTCTGCAACATCGGCGACCAGCCCAGCAGCACGCCCGGCATGCCCAGGGCCTGCCGCGACCAGCGCCACAGGTCGAAGGTATCGTCGTGCTGGCAGATCAGCCCGTCACGGATCACGAAGCGCGCCTGGATATCGTTGACCACCACCCGCCCGGTCTGGCTGAACAGATAGGTCGCCACCCAATGCGCGCCGCCGCCGCGTTCGTCGCTGCGCACGTTGTCGAAGGTCAGGGTGAAGTCCTTGGCGCGGCGGGTGAGCATGCGCCACATGTCCCCGGCATCCTGCCCGCGCAAGGTGCCAAAGACCGGATCGCTGAAAACGATATCGTCGCTGTAGCAGGCCACCATGGCCTCGGCGTCCAGGCGCTGGAAGGCCTGGTAGAAACGGGTGATCAGGGCGCTGTTGGCATCGCTCATTGGCGGTTATCCGTGCTTGGGCTCGAGAAGCGCAAGATAGTCCGGGCCCGGCTTTGGCGCCACAGCCATTTGCGCCATGAATGGTACCGAAGCCCGAACCAGGTGCCAGCAGACCTCAGACCCGCTCGCTGACCACCCCCACATGCAACGCACGCCCGGCACCCAACCCGAACACAATGGCGCCGATCCCCAGTACCGCGAAGATCCAGCCCACCGCGCCCCAGCCCCCGGTCAGGTCATGCACCAGCCCCACCGCGAACGGCCCCATGGAAGCCAGCGTGTAGCCCACGCCCTGGGCCATGCTCGACAGGTTGGCCGCCACATGGGCGTCCTTGGAGCGCAGCACGATCAAGGTCAACGCCAGGGCAAAGGTGCCGCCCTGGCCCAGCCCCAACAGTATTGCCCAGCCCCACAGCCCTTCCAGCGGCGCGTACAGGCAGCCGAACAGCCCGCCCAGGGTCACCAGCATCACCACCACGATGGCCAGCCGCTGATCCTTGCCGCGCGTCGCCAGCCATGGCGCGCTCAGCGAACTGACCAGTTGCACGATCACCGAGCCGGATAGCACCAGCCCCGCCTCGGTCGGGCTCAGCCCACGGCCGATGAGGATCGACGGCAGCCAGCCGAACACGATGTAGGCCAGCGACGACTGCAGGCCCATGTACAGGGTCACCTGCCATGCCAGCGGGTCGCGCCACAGGCCTTGCACTCGGTAGGCCACCTTGTGCACGCCATGGCCCTGGCGCGACTGCGGCAGCCACACCAGCATAGCCAACAGCGCCGGCAGCACCCAGAAGCCCAGCCCCAGCGCCCAGTTGTCATCGAAGTGGCGGGTCAAGGGCACCGTGGCACCGGCGGCCATCGCCGCGCCCAGGCACAGCGCCATGGTGTAGACGCCGGTCAGGGTGCCTGCATGCTGTGGGAAATCGCGTTTGACGATGCCGGGCAGCAGCACGCCGATGATGCCGATGCTCGCACCGGCCATCAGGCTGCCGATGAACACGCCGGTGGCGCCCAGGGCACTGCGCACCAGGATGCCCAGCGCCAGGGTCAGCAAGATGCCGAGGATGACCCGTTCGCTGCCGAAGCGTCGTGCCAGGATCGGCGCCAGCGGCGCGAAAAGCCCCAGGCACAGCACCGGCAAGGTGGTCAGCAGGCCCGCCTGCGATGCGCTGAGCCCCAGCCCTTCGGACACCTGCCCGAGTACGGGCGACATGCTCGACAGCGCCGGACGCAGGTTCAGCGCCACCAGTACCAGGCCCAGCAACAACAGCCAGGGCCGGCGCAGCACCACAGGCTGTTGCTGGACTTGCTCATCGTCGGCCTCGGCGTCGATCAGCAATTCTTCGAGATCCGCCTCGCGGGGCGCGGTGTTGCGGGTCAGTTGTTCGGCCATGGCCTTCTCGTGGTCAGGATTCGATGAGGGTCCGGCTCAGGTGCTTGGCCCGCTCCGGATCGCGTTGTTCGAGGGCGTCGAGGATCTGCCCGTGCAGGTCGAACACGGCCTGGCAACGGGGGACGGTCGTCATGTTGTGCTGCAGGGCCGCGCCGACCACGCCGGAAAAGTAGCGGTACAGCTCGCTCAAGGCGGGGTTGTGGGCGGAGTCCACCAGGCGCTGGTGGAAGACCAGGTCGCATTCGACATAGGCATCCACATCGCCGTGGTAGTGCTGCGCGCTGTGTTGCAGTGCGTCGCGCAGTGCCTGCAGGTCGGCTTCGGTGCGGCGCAACGCGGCCAGGCCGATGGCTTGTGTTTCAAGGATATGGCGGGTTTCGCGGGCGTGTTCGACGGCGCAGCGCGACATCACCTGCACGGCCTGCAGCGGGTCCACGGCGGTGCGCAGGTAGCTGCCGTCGCCCTGGCGGACTTCCACCAGGCCGCTGAAGGCCAGGACGCGCATGGCCTCGCGCACGGTGTTGCGGCTGATGCCCAGGTCGCTGGCCAGCTCCGGTTCGGTGGGCAGGCGCTGGCCTACTGACCAGGTGCCCTGGGCGATGCGCTCGCGGAGCTGGTCTACGGCTTGTTCTACCAGGCTGCGTTTGATGAGCGGGGTCACGGGTGGCTTACGTCCAGTCATCGGATGAATTGCTTGACGATAGCGGGTTGGTGAACAGGGAGCAAGGTGCGGTTGTTGAGCGCATCAGGGCTGCCAGGTGTCAGCCGCAAGCTTTGCAGTGCCTATGAGATCGAGCGCCGCCCGCGCGGCGCATCGCGGATGAATCCGCTCCTACATTTGTTGCAACGTGGCCATGCCTGATAGGTCATGGTTGTAGGCTTTGCGCGCTCGACGCCATTTCTTGGTGGGCATTGCCGCCTTCCCACTCGTCCCAAGACATGCGCCAAGGCTGGCAACCATGGCCTTACAGGTTCGGTACGTTGCAACAAATGTAGGAGCGGATTCATCCGCGATGCGCCGCGCGGGCGGCGCTCGATCTCATCGACACTGCAAGAGTTACGGCGGACACCTGGTGGCCCTGATGCGCTCAACAATCCTCGCATCCAAGGCCTTGAAAGAGATGCCCCTGAAGCCGCAACAGGCCAGATCAGGCCTGACGTGCCTTCTTCATCCGGAATGCCACCCACAGCACGGCGATCCACGCCGGGATCAGCATCACCGAGATACGGATTGGCGGGGTGAGGTACATCACCACCAGGATCAGCACGATGAACGCCAGGCACAGGTAGTTGCTCAGCGGGTGCCACAGGCTCTTGTAGAACGGCGTGATGCCGGCCGCCAGCTTGGCCTTGCGGAACTTCAGGTGGGTGATGCTGATGCTCGCCCAGTTGATCACCAGCGCCGACACCGCCAGGGCCATCAGCAGGCCGAAGGCCTCGCCCGGCATCAGGTAGTTGATCAGCACGCACAGGCCGGTGGCGAAGGCCGACACGCCCAACGCGGTGAGCGGCACGCCACGGCGGCTGACCTTGAGCAGCTGACGCGGCGCGTCACCCTGCGTGGCCAGGCCGAACAGCATGCGGCTGTTGGCGTACACGCAGCTGTTGTAGACCGACAGCGCGGCGGTCAACACCACGATGTTGAGAATGGTCGCCACCAGGTCGCTGTCCAGTTCGTGGAAGATCATCACGAACGGGCTGCCGCCCTGCACCACCTTCTGCCAGGGGTACAGCGACAACAACACGGCCAGCGCGCCGATATAGAAGATCAGGATGCGATAGACCACCTGGTTGGTCGCCTTCGGGATGCTCTCACGCGGGTTGGCCGCTTCGGCGGCGGTGATGCCCACCAGCTCCAGGCCACCGAAGGAGAACATGATCACCGCCAGGGCCATGATCAGCCCGGTGACGCCATTGGGGAAGAAGCCGCCGTACTGCCACAGGTTGGCGACGCTGGCATCCGGCCCGCCGTGGCCGCTGCTCAGCAGCCAGGCGCCGAAGCCGATCATGCTGACGATGGCCACCACCTTGACCAGGGCGAACCAGAACTCCATTTCGCCATATACCTTCACCTGGGTCAGGTTGATGGCGTTGATCACCACGAAGAAGATCGCCGCAGTGGCCCAGGTCGGGAAGTCCGGCCACCAGTACTGCACATAGATCCCCACGGCCGTGAGCTCGGCCATGCCGACCAGCACGTACACCACCCAGTAGTTCCAGCCCGAGACGAAACCGGCGAACTCGCTCCAGTACTGGTGCGCGAAGTGGCTGAAGCTGCCGGCGACCGGCTCCTCGACCACCATCTCGCCCAACTGGCGCATGATCAGGAAGGCCATCAGGCCGGCGATGGCGTAGCCCAGCAGCACCGACGGGCCGGCCAGCTGGATGGTCTGGGCGATGCCCAGGAACAGCCCGGTGCCAATGGCCCCGCCCAGCGCGATCAGCTGGATATGGCGATTCTTCAGCCCGCGCTGCAAGCGCTCGGGCGTGCTCTGGTCTTGCATGAAGTGTCCTTTAGGTGAGGCAGTGTTATTGGTTTTGCTTGCAAATGGGCTAGATCCATCCACCCCATTGCAAGAAGAAAATCCCGATGTTCGTGGTGACGGCGGCCATCAGTGTAGTGATCACGATGATCGACGCCGCCAGTTCATGGTTGCCGTTGGCCTCCCGCGCCATCACATAGCTGGCCGCCGCGGTGGGGCTGGCGATGTAGAGGAACAGGATGCCCAGCTCGGCGCCACGGAACCCGCACAGCCAGGCACCCAGGGTGCCCAGCAGCGGCAGCCAGACCATCTTCACCAAGCTGACATCGACGGCCAGCCTGCCACTGTCGCGCAGGGCCGCCAGCGACAGGGTGCCGCCGATGCAGATCAGCGCCAGCGGCAGGGTCATCTGCGCCAGGTAGTCACCGGAGGTCAGCAGCCAGTTGGGCAGCGGCACCTGGCCGTAGGCCATGGGTGTTGCCACCAGCACGCTGAGGATCAACGGGTTGCTGAGGATGCTCTTGCAGATGCTCCAAGGGTCGGACTTCAGGTCCGGGCTGTACACCGCCAGTACCACCGCCGACAGCGAGTTGTACATGAGGATCACCAGCCCGGCCAGCACCGCGCCGAGGGATATACCGTAGTCGCCATACAGGCTGGCCGCCAGTGCCAGGCCGATCACGCCGTTGTTGCCACGAAACGCACCTTGCGTGTAGACGCCGCGGTCAGCCCGCGGGCAGCGCCAGATCGCCAGGCCCCAGGCCAGGCCGAAGCACGCCAGCGTCGCGCCGACGAAGTAGAGCATCACCCCTGGTTTCACCGCCGACGCCAGGTCGGCATGGTAGATGCCGAGGAACAGCAGCGCCGGCATGCACACGTTGAACACCAGCTTGGAGGCGACCCGGTTGAAGTTGTCGTCGATCAAGCGGATGCGCTTGAGCAGCACGCCCATGAACAGCATGGCGAACACAGGGGCCGTGATGTTCAGTGTCTGGATGAGTAGGGCGAGCATGCAACGTGGTCCCGGGAAATGCCGTTAGGGAGCGCAATCATACGTGAGAGCCGGGGGCTTGCGCCCGCCACAGCTGCCAGATGCCAGCACAAAGGGGTCTTGACGTAGGAAATTTCCTGCATATGATGCATATTACTGTATATGCATACAGTATAAAAATGGATTATCCAGACATTGCAAGGAGCAAATCATGTCAGGAATGCACGCTGCACCTGTGGCCGCGAAAGCCCAGGCCACGCTGGTGGTCGCTGACCTCGACCAGCTGTTCGATGAGCAGGGCGTCGCCCTGCCCGGCCCCGACAGCCATCTGGTGCTGGTCATGCACGGTCACCACACCCTCAAGTATCACCGCCCTGCGCCACCGTCGGCTGGCGGCAAAGCTGCGCAGCGCGGCCCGGAGCTATTCTTCGAAGGCGCCGAACACACCGCCATCGGCGACAACGCCCTGCTGCGTTACGAGGTGGGCCAACCAGGCATCCCCGCCCATCAGTCGCCGCTGCCACTGCCCAACGGCCTGAACCTGACCTATGGCCAGGTGATCGCCCTGGGCGGCGACTTCTACGGCCTGCCCGAGCGCCCGATCGCCGATGGCGGCAGCGACGCCGAACGGATCGAGCGCTTCATCCAGGCCTTCGACTCCCTGGCGCGCCTGCCGGCGGCCAAGGCGGAAGCCGAACAGATCCTCGCGGTCATGCAGGAAGAAATCCGCGCCGCCAACCAGGCCATCAAGGATGGCCGACAGCCCCATGAAGCCTATGACGCACTGGGCGACAGCCTGTCGGCACGCTGGAACCGCATTACCGGCGGCGGCAGCTTCGCCTCCGACCTGTTCCCCCTGGGGCGCTACCTGAAACTGGCCGCCAGCAACTGGGACCATTTCGGCCCCTGGGCGCTGCTGGCCTACCAGGCCGGCCACGCCGCCGCCCTGCAGCAGGCGCTGAAAGCCCGCGCCAGCGGCGCCGAACGCGACCTGCAACTGGCCTATGCAATGAACGCCTTCGCCGACCACTTCCTCACCGACCTGTTCTCCGCCGGCCACCTGCGGGTACCGCGCAAGGCCCTGGCCGACACCGTCACGCCGAGCGACGTCGGCTCGCTGATCTCGCGCTTCATGCACGACGAGGACAGCAAGTACGGCCTGGCCGTGCGCAATGCCGAGGGCGAGCAATGGCGCGCCTACGGCGACAAGCGCTACTTCGACAGCGTCGATGTGGCCAACCGTCGTCAAGTGGCGCGCGCCGTGCAGCGCTCGGTCGATGAAGTGTTCCAGGCCTTCGCCGAGGGCCGCGTGCCCCAGGCCAAGGACTTTTCGGCCCTGCGCCTGGCGCCCGACCTGCGCGCCGCCGAACAGGACCTGGTGCCCGGCAACTTCGCCGCGCTGTACTTCCAGGACGGCAAGGCGGTGCTGCGGCGCAAGGACGTCAACGACCTCAACGACCGCAATCGCATTGGCGACTGGTGGGGCTGGAGCACCTACCTGCTGCTCAAGGACTACAAGCCGAACAAGCCCACCGGTTTCATCGATGCCCCCGCCACCTCGCCGGTGATCACCGGCTGGGAGCGCCGTGAGCCCGATGGCCTGAACTGGCAACGGGGCAACGCGGTGCGCTATGCCTTCAGCATCACCGACCAGCTCAACGAGTCGTACATTGGCCCATGGAGCGGCTATGCCGAGCTCACCGACCAGTTCCACCCGAGCGTGCAGGTGCCGGCGGACGGCAAGCAACGCGGGCGCAACCTGTTCCGCCAGTTCCGCGGCGGTTCACCGGAGCTGATCGCCAGCCTGGACGCAAAGACAACGCTCTATATCGATCGCAACGCGTGACAAGGAGGTCACCGATGAATATCAAGGTCAAACTGGAACTCGCTTCGGGCCAGTCGATGGAAGGCATGCCGCTGGAATTGCTGCGTGATGGCAAGGTGATTGGCCGGGCGAAAGTGCCGGCAGGCGGACAGGTGGCGTTCGAGGCGCCATCGGGAGCAGGACAGCTGGCGGTACGGGTTGACCGCTCGGGAGGGAAAGCCTGACAAAACGCAGGGGGCCACTACGTGGCCCCATCGTCGCGGTTCGTCGCCACGACAAGCCGGCTCCCACAGGGCATCGATGATCCTTGTGGGAGCCGGCTTGTCGTGGCGACGAACCGCGACGATGGGGCGCGCAGCGCCCCCAGTGGACTTCAGCGTCGGACCGGACGCTTCTGCAGCTTGCGCTGCAAGGTGCGCCGGTGCATGCCCAGCGCCCGCGCCGTGGCGGAGATATTGCCCTCGTGCTCGCCCAGCACGCGCTGGATGTGCTCCCACTGCAGGCGATCCACCGACATCGGGTTTTCCGGCACCAGGGTATCCAGGTCGGTATGCTCCGAGAGCAGCGCCGCCAGCACATCGTCGGCGTCGGCCGGTTTGCACAGGTAGTTGCAGGCCCCGCGCTTGACAGCCTCGACCGCCGTGGCGATGCTCGAGTAACCGGTCAGGATCACCACGCGCATCTCCGGGTCCAGCTCCAGCAGCTTGGGCAGCAACACCAGGCCCGAGTCACCCTCCATCTTCAGGTCCAGCGTGGCGTAGTCGGGCAGGTCCTGTTCGGCCAGTTTCAAGCCTTCCTCGGCGGAACCCGCAGTGCTTACACGGAACCCACGACGCGACATCGCCCGGGCCATCACCCGGGTGAAGGTGGCGTCGTCATCCACCAGCAGCAGGTGCGGCAGCTCTTCGCCTTCGACCTGGTTTTCTTCGCTCATCATGCATCTCCTCGCTTGCCATGGGGCAGGCGCAATTCGGTCAGGGTGCCACCCTGCTCATGACTATAGAGTTTCACCGAACCGCCCGCACGCGTCACGCTGGCCTTGCTCAAGAACAGGCCCAGGCCGAAGCCTTTGCCCTTGGTGGTAATGAAAGGTTTGCCGATCGCCTCGGCAATGGCCGGCGGTACGCCCGGTCCATGGTCGCGGATGCTGATGACGATGTCCTGGGCGTCCCAGTCCAGGCGCACCTCCAGGTCGTCCGGGCAGGCATCGGCGGCATTGTTCAACAGGTTCAGCAGGGCCTGGGTCAGGTCCGGCGGCGGCGTCAGCCGCGGCACCACGCCATCGCGCAGGCGCTGGAAGCGGTAGCTGGCTTCCGGGCGCATCAGGTGCCAGCGGTTGAGCGCCTCGTCGAGCCAGGCGGTGACGTCCTGCTCGACGATCGCCAGGCGCCGGTTGGCCTCGGCGGCGCGCACCAGCTGCTGCAGGGTCTCCTTGCACAGCTTGACCTGGTCCTGGAGGATCTGCAGGTCTTCCTGCAACAGCGGGTCGGCGTGGTCCTGGCGCATTTCGTTGAGCAGCACGCTCATGGTCGCCAGCGGCGTGCCCAGTTCGTGGGCGGCGCCGGCCGCCTGGGTGGCCACGGCCAGCAACTGCTCGTCGCGCAGGCTTTCCTCGCGGCGCTCGGCACGCAGGTTCTCCTGGCGGCGCAACTCCTCGGCCATGCGCGCGGCGAAGAAGGTGATCACCCCCGCAGCCAGGGCGATGCTCAGCCACATGCCGTAGACCTGCATGGTGTCGCGCGCCAGCGGCAGCGTTTCCAGCGGGTAGTACTGCACCAGCAACAGGCTGTAGGCCACCAGGGCGATACCCGAGAGCACCAGCGAGTAGAGCCACGGCAAGGTCACCGCGGCGATGGCCAATGGCACCAGGTAATAGGAGACGAAGGGGTTGGTCGAGCCGCCCGAATAATAAAGCAGGGCGCTGTGGATCAGCAGGTCGCAGGCCAGCTGCAGGGCGTACTCGAGTTCGGTCACCGGCAGCGACAGGCGCAGGCGC
Organism: Pseudomonas sp. CCOS 191; assembly: GCF_001007005.1. Classification (NCBI taxonomy): domain Bacteria; kingdom Pseudomonadati; phylum Pseudomonadota; class Gammaproteobacteria; order Pseudomonadales; family Pseudomonadaceae; genus Pseudomonas; species Pseudomonas sp. CCOS 191. The sequence continues at coordinate 1,072,056 of NZ_LN847264.1, read as the reverse complement.
AGGGCGGTGAACGCGCACAGCAGCGACGACAGGGCCAGCGTGACTGCCAGCGAGAACCACGGCAGCGGCAGCAGCTCGGTCCAGTAGGCCACGCCTACCGAGCCCGCCTGGGCCGCGAGGACGAGGATGCGGATGAAGGTCAGGCGCCAGAGGTTCTGGCGTGTGGCGGACAACGGATGTGCGACGGCGAGCATGAGCTCTCCCAATGAGTGCTCCAGGAAAATCGGCTGGAGTATACCGAAGCCGGGCGCTCCACTGCAGCGATGCGGCAAAGCGCCACACTTTGTCATAGATTCATGATGGCACTTTTGAACCCTCTACACTGTCACCGGTCTGATCGGCCATGCGTGGAACGGATCTGCTCACCCACGCCTTACCCTGCCAAGGAGCTCCACATGCACATTACCCGTCGCGGCGCCGCCGCCGTTGCCCTGTCCTGCGGCATGCTCGCCAGCCTGCCGGCCCTGGCGGCCGACGAGCCACGCTACAACCAGGTGTCGCTGCGTGCCGAAGTCAGCAAGGAAGTGGCACGCGACCTGATGGTCGTCACGCTGTACAGCGAAGCGCAGAACACCGACCCGGGCAAGCTGGCCAAAGAGATCACCGAGACCATGAACAAGGCCGTGCAGCAGGCCCGCCAGGTCAAGGACGTGAAGATCAGCCAGGGCAGCCGTAACAGCTACCCGATCTACGACACCAAGGGCCAGAAGATCACCGGCTGGCGCGAGCGCGCCGAACTGCGCCTGGAAAGCGCCGACTTCCCGGCCCTGTCCAAGCTCACCGGTGACCTGCTGCAAGACCTGAAGATGGGCGGCATGGACTTCTCCATTGCCCCGGCCACACGCAAGTCCAATGAAGACGAGCTGCTCAAGGATGCCGTCGCCGCGTTCAAGGCCCGCGCCCAGCTGGCCACCGATGCCCTGGGCGGCAAAGGCTACAAGGTGGTCAGCCTGAACCTCAACAGCAGCGGTTACCCGCGCCCTTACCTGCGCAACGCACCGATGGCGATGATGGCCAAGGGCGCCGCCGATGAAGCCGCGCCGGCACCGGATATCGAAGCCGGAACCAGCGAAGTGAGCATGAGTGCCGACGGCCTGATCGAAGTTCAGGTGCCCTGACCCATTCAACTGGATGTCCGAGGCGGTCAAAACCGTCTCGGACAGCAGTTTCAGACCTTTCCTACGCACCAAACGGGTGCGTCTGCTTGTCACATAAAGTGCGAAATATCCTGAAATTTTCGCCCTTTTCCCCCTCGCAAACGTTCAACATTCGCCAAAGTTATATGGATGCGACATCCATGTACGTCAGTACCACGTTTTTGGCGTCAACCATCCTGCTGAGTGTTGCATTGGGAATACCCCCTGCATAAGTATCCGCAGGTCGGCTCACGAGGCCGCCTCAATTCGAAAAATGACAACAATGAGGCCACCATGCTCAAACACGCAGTCATTCCGTTCCTGGTAGGCGCAGGCTTGCTAGCCGGTGCACCGATCGCCCACGCCGCGTCCAACCTGGTGTTCTGCTCCGAAGGCAGCCCGGCCGGTTTCGACCCGGGGCAATACACCACCGGAACCGACTTCGACGCCTCCGCCGAGACCATCTTCAACCGCCTGACGCAATTCGAGCGCGGCGGCACCAAGGTCATTCCGGGCCTGGCCACCAGTTGGGACGTCTCCGAGGACGGCAAGACCTACATCTTCCACCTGCGTGAAGGCGTCAAGTTCCATACCACCGACTACTTCAAACCGACCCGCGAGTTCAACGCCGACGACGTGCTGTTCACCTTCAACCGCATGCTCGACAAGGACCACCCCTTCCGCAAGGCCTACCCTACCGAGTTCCCGTACTTCACCGACATGGGCATGGACAAGAACATCGCCAAGGTGGAGAAGGTCGACGAGCACACTGTGAAGTTCACCCTCAACGACGTCGACGCCGCGTTCATCCAGAACATGGCCATGCACTTCGCCTCGATCCAGTCGGCCGAATACGCCGACCAGCTGCTCAAGCAGGGCAAGCCCGCCGAGATCAACCAGAAGCCGATCGGTACCGGGCCGTTCGTGTTCAAGAGCTACCAGAAAGACTCGAACATCCGCTTCACCGGCAACAAGAGCTACTGGAATCCTGAGGACGTGAAGATCGACAACCTGATCTTCGCCATCAGCACCGACGCCTCGGTGCGCATGCAGAAACTCAAGAAGAACGAGTGCCAGGTGACGCTCTTCCCGCGTCCGGCCGATATCAAGCCGCTGCAGGAAGACAAGAAGCTGCAGATGCCAGACCAGGCCGGCTTCAACCTCGGCTACATCGCCTACAACGTGATGGACAAGGTCAAGGGCAGCAACGAAGCGAACCCCCTGTCCCAACTCAAGGTCCGCCAGGCCCTGGACATGGCGGTCAACAAGCAGCAGATCATCGAATCGGTGTATCAGGGTGCCGGCCAGCTGGCGGTCAACGCCATGCCACCAACGCAGTGGTCCTACGACACCACGATCAAGGATGCCAAGTACGATCCCGAGAAGGCCAAGCAGCTGCTCAAGGAAGCCGGCATCAAGGAAGGCACCGAGATCACCCTGTGGGCCATGCCGGTGCAACGCCCCTACAACCCCAACGCCAAGCTGATGGCCGAGATGCTCCAGTCCGACTGGGCCAAGATCGGCATCAAGGCCAAGATCGTCAGCTACGAATGGGGCGAGTACATCAAGCGCTCCAAGGGCGGCGAGCAGGGCGCCATGCTGATTGGCTGGAGCGGCGACAATGGTGACCCGGACAACTGGCTGGGCACGCTCTATGGCTGCGATGCCATGGATGGCAACAACTTCTCCAAGTGGTGCTACAAGCCCTACGACGACCTGATCAAGCAAGCCAAGGCGACCCCCGACCAGGCCAAACGCACCGAGCTGTACAAGCAGGCGCAACATATCCTCAAGGAGCAGGTGCCGATCACCCCGATCGCCCACTCCACCGTGTATCAGCCCATGAGCGCGAAAGTGAAGGACTTCAAGATCAGCCCGTTCGGCCTGAACTCCTTCTACGGGGTCAGCGTGGACAAGTAACGGCCGTGATCGTCCCGCCGGGTTTTCCGGCGGGACGATGACACGACCGGGCGATACGTAGGGTAATTCCCTCACGCTCGCCGGAACGCTCCCGCACCCAAATCAGTAGCGAACCCTGGTTCCCGCATTCTGGCGCGCCTATCGTCAGGACCGGGATGCAGCAGCCGCGTTTTGCCTGTCGCGGCCTGAAGACACGGACAAAGGATCTGCCATGCGCCTGACCACACTGAGTTCCACCCTGCTTGCCCTCGGCCTGCTGAGCCAGGCTCCCGCGAGCCTCGCCAACAACCTGGTGTTCTGCTCCGAAGGCAGCCCGGCGGGCTTCGACACCGCCCAGTACACCGCGGCCACCGACAACGACGCCGCCGAACCGATCTACAACCGCCTGGTCGAGTTCGAGCGTGGCGGCACCGCCGTGCAGCCGGGCCTGGCCACCGACTGGCAGGTGTCCGAGGACGGCCTGAAGTACACCTTCCACCTGCGCCCCGGGGTGAAGTTCCATGGCAACAAGGACTTCAAGCCCAGCCGCGACTTCAACGCCGACGACGTGCTGTTCACCTTCAACCGCATGCTCGACAAGGACCACCCCTTCCGCAAGGCCTACCCCACCGAGTTCCCGTACTTCATCAGCATGGGGCTGGACAAGAACATCGCCAAGGTCGAGAAGACCGACCCGCTGACCGTGGCCTTCACCCTCAACAAGGTCGACGCCGCGTTCCTGCAGAACATCGCCATGGCCTTCGCCTCGATCCTCTCCGCCGAGTACGCCGACCACCTGCTGGCCAGCGGCAAGGCCAGCGATATCAACCAGAAGCCGATCGGCACCGGTCCGTTCGTGTTCCAGCGCTACCAGAAGGATTCGCAGATCCGCTTCAAGGGCAACAAGGACTACTGGGCACCTGACCGGGTGAAGATCGACAACCTGGTGTTCTCGATCAACGTCGACCCCTCGGTGCGCATCCAGAAGCTGCGCCGCAACGAATGCCAGATCACCCTGCACCCGCGCCCGGCCGACCTGCCCGCGCTCAAGGAAGACGGCAAGCTGCAGGTGATGACGCAACCCGGTTTCAACCTTGGCTATATCGCCTACAACACCCAGCACCCACCCTTCGACCGGCTGGAGGTGCGCCAAGCCATGGACATGGCGGTGAACAAGCAGGCGATCATCCAGGCGGTCTATCAGGACGCTGGCCAGGCCGCCGTCAACGCCATGCCGCCGACCCAATGGTCCTACGACAAATCGATCAAGGACGCCCCCTTCGACCCGGAAAAGGCCAAGCAGCTGCTCAAGCAGGCCGGGGTCAAGGAAGGCACCGAGATCACCCTGTGGGCCATGCCGGTACAGCGCCCCTACAACCCCAACGCCAAGCTCATGGCCGAAATGCTCCAGTCCGACTGGAGCAAGCTCGGTTTCAAGGTGCGCATCGTCAGCTACGAATGGGGCGAATACCTCAAGCGCATGAAGAGCGGCGAGCATGACATCGCCCTGATCGGCTGGACCGGCGACAACGGTGATCCGGACAACTGGCTCGGCACCTTGTTCAGCTGCGACGCCATCGGCAGCAACAACTACTCCTTGTGGTGCGATTCGCAATACGACGCGCTGGTGAAAAAAGCCAAGCAGGTCACCGACCGCGACCAGCGCACCAGCCTCTACGAACAAGCCCAGCAACGTCTCAAGCAACAGGTGCCGATCACCCCGGTCGCGCACTCCACGGTCAACCAGCCGCTGAGCATCAGCGTGAAAGACTTCAAGGTCAGCCCCTTCGGACGCAACGTTTTCTCCGGCGTCAGCATCGATTGACCCTGCAACGCCCGGCCGGGAGTGCGACCCACTCCCGCGACGGCGTGCAGCCCGGATTTGCCTGGCAACCCCCAGGCAGACACTGCAGTACCGCGTCACCGTGACAAGCCCGGCCCACAAGGTCGGGTGATAACTAGAAAAATATCAGGGAGCTTTCATGTTGATTCGTACCACAACCACCGCACTGGCCTTGTCCGTCGGCGCCTTCTGCGCCCTCGCTCAGGCCGAACCCGCAAGCCAGGACTTCGTGCCGTTCGCGCTCAAGTCCAGCAGCGAACAGGCCGAAGCCAAAGGTTTCATTGATGGCCAGAGCCTGTCCGGCAGCACCCGCAACTGGTATGCCCGCGAACGCGCCACCCGCGCGCCGCTGTGGAAATACACCAAGAGCGATGGCACCCGCCACGACACCCACAGCCGCGACAACTGGGTGCAGGGCACCATCCTCAACTACAGCTCGGGCTTCACCGAAGGCACCGTCGGCTTTGCCGTCGAGGCCGCAGCCTACAATGCCATCGCCCTCGAGCAAGGTCGCGCCGCCGTGGCCGGCCCGAACAACCGTACCCTGACCCACAGCGACGGCGACCCGATCGGCCAGTGGAGCAAGATGGGCCTGGGCAACGTCAAGGCGCGCATCTCCAACACCACGCTGACCGTCGGTCGTCAGTCGGTCGACACGCCGATGATCGCCTACATCGGCAACCGCGCGCTGCCTTCGAGCTTCCAGGGCGCGTTCCTGCACAGCGCCGAGTTCGAGAACCTGTCGTTCGACGTGGGTACCTTCGACCGCGTTTCGCCGCGTACCGAGCAGAGCCTGAGCAAGTTCCGCAGCGAATACGGCAACGGCAGGGAAACCGACCGCGCCAGCACCGTCGGCATCAACTACCAGCCGCTCAAGAGCCTGACCACCAGCCTTTACGCCACCAAGGTCGAGGACTTCTGGAACCAGTACTACTTCGGCGCCAACCACGTGCTGGGCGACAGCGCGGTGCTGAGCCTGACCACCGGTCTGAACTACTACAAGACCGTGGACGAAGGCAGCAAGAAGATGGGCGAGATCGACAACGACACCTACAGCCTGTCGTTCGGCCTGACCCACCAGGCCCACACCCTCACCGCCTCCTGGCAGCAGGTCAACGGTAACGAGTACTTCGACTACCTGCACGAGACCAACGGCATCTACCTGGCCAACTCACTGCTGTCGGACTTCAACGGCCCGAACGAGAAATCGCTGCAGATCAGCTATGTGCTGAACATGGCGCCGTATGGCGTGCCGGGCCTGAAGTTCAACGTCTACAACGCCCGCGGCTGGGATATCGACGGTACCCACTACAAGGGCACCGCCTATGACGTCCGCGGCCAGGACGGCGAGAACCACTACGAGTGGGGCATCGGCACCAGCTACGCGGTGCAGAGCGGCATGCTGAAGGACACCACCATCCGCGCCACCTATACCGCCCACCGTGCCAGCAAGGCGCAGAGCGACGGCAGTCTCGACGAGTTCCGCGTCGTCACCACCATTCCGTTCAACATCCTCTGACCGTTGGCGCCACGGCCCGCCTCCCCACGGGCCGTGGCGGCTACGCTGGAACTAGCACTGCAGGGAGGTTCCATGAAATTGCTACCGCTACGTGCTGCCCTGGCAGCCGTCATCCTGGGCGCCGCATCGAATCTGGCGGCCAAGCCGCTGGTGGTGTGCACCGAAGCCAGCCCGGAAGGCTTCGACATCGTCCAGTACACCACCGCCGTCACCGCCGACGCCACGGCCGAGGCCATCTTCAACCGCCTGGTCGACTTCAAGCCCGGCACCACCGAGATCCAGCCGGCCCTGGCCACCAGCTGGGACGTCAGCCCCGACGGCCTGGTCTACACCTTCCACCTGCGCGAAGGCGTCAAGTTCCACACCACCGACTACTTCAAGCCCACCCGCGACTTCAATGCCGATGACGTGCTGTGGAGCCTGAACCGTCAGCTGAAGAAAGACCATCCGTGGCACGACAAGACCAGCGTCGGCTACCCCTACTTCGAGAGCATGGCCTTCAAGGACCTGCTCAAGTCGGTCGAGAAGACCGACGATCACACCGTGGTGATCACCCTGACCCGCCCGGAGGCGCCCTTCCTGCGCGACCTGGCCATGGCCTTCACCTCGATCTACTCCGCCGAGTACGGCGACCAGCTGCTCAAGGCCGGCAAGACCGGCGAGCTCAACAGCAAGCCGGTCGGCACCGGCCCGTTCGTGTTCCAGCGCTACAACAAGGACGCCAACGTCCGCTACAAGGCCAACCCGGACTACTTCCGTGGCAAGCCACCCGCCGACGCGCTGATCTTCGCCATCGCCACCGACAGCAACGTGCGCCTGCAGAAACTGCGCGCCAACGAATGCCAGATCGCCCTGTATCCCAAGCCTGACGACGTGCCGGGGATCAAGACCGACCCGAAACTCAAGGTCGCCGAGATCGAGGCGCTGGTTACCGGCTACATCTCGATGAACACCCAGCACAAGTACCTGAGCGATGTGCGCGTGCGCAAGGCGATCGACATGGCCTTCGACCGCCAGACCCACGTCGACCAGCTGTTCGGCAAGGGCAACGCCCTGGTTGGGGTCAACCCGTATCCACCGACCATGATCGGCTACAACACCGACAACAAGAACCCGCCCCACGACCTCGACAAGGCCCGCGCCCTGCTCAAGGAAGCCGGCGTGCCGGAGGGCACGGTGATCACCCTGTTCACCCGCAACGGCGGTGGCCCGACCAACCCCAACCCGCGCCTGTCCGCCGAAATGCTGCAGTCGGACCTGGCCAAGATCGGCATCAAGCTCGACATCCGCGTCATGGAGTGGGCCGAGATGCTGCGTCGCGCCAAGAAGGGCGAGGCCGACCTGGTGTCGGCGGGCTGGGCCGGCGACAACGGCGACCCGGACAACTTCCTCACGCCGATGCTCAGCTGTGACGCGGTGAAAAGCGGCGAGAACTATGCGCGCTGGTGCAACCAGAAATTCCAGGACCTGATCACCCGCGCCCGCGAAGTGATCGACAACGACGAACGCGCCAGGCTCTATAACGAGGCCTTGGCGGTGTACGATGAAGACCAGCCGTGGATCAGCATGGCCCACCCGAAAATGTTCACCGCCATGCGCGAGAACGTCGAAGGCTATGTGATCAACCCACTGACCAACAACAACTTCGCCACCACCAAGGTGAAGTAGAACAACAACAGCCGCCGGACCTTGTGCAAGAGGCCCCGGCGGCACGCCGTTTCCGGCTGATGAGGTACCCCTGACAATGTTGAGTTTTATTGCCCGACGCCTGGGTCTGCTGATTCCGACCTTCTTCGGTATCACCCTGCTGACCTTTGCGCTCATACGCCTGATCCCCGGCGACCCCGTCGAAGTGATGATGGGCGAACGCCGGGTCGACCCCGAAATGCATGCCCAGGCCATGGAGCGCCTGGGCCTGAACAAGCCGCTGCCGGCCCAGTACCTGGACTATGTCGGCAAGCTCGCCCAGGGCGACCTGGGCGAATCCCTGCGCACCCGTGAAAGCGTATGGAACGAATTCCTCACCCTGTTCCCGGCTACCCTGGAGCTGGCCATGGCCGCCCTGCTGTTCGCCGGGGTCATCGGCCTGCTGGCCGGGGTGATCGCCGCGCTCAAGCGCGGCTCGCTGTTCGACCACGGGGTGATGGGCATCTCCCTGGCCGGCTACTCGATGCCGATCTTCTGGTGGGGCCTGATCCTGATCATGTTCTTCTCGGTGAGCCTGGGCTGGACACCGGTCTCCGGGCGCATCGACCTGCTCTATGACATCGAGCCGAAAACCGGCTTCATGCTCATCGACACCCTGCTCAGCGACGAGGAAGGCGCGTTCAAGGATGCCGTGATGCACCTGATCCTGCCGGCCATCGTGCTGGGCACCATCCCGCTGGCGGTGATCGCCCGCATGACCCGTTCGTCGATGCTCGAAGTGCTGCGCGAGGACTACATCCGTACCGCCCGCGCCAAGGGCCTGTCGCCGTCGCGCGTGGTGTTCATCCACGGCCTGCGCAACGCGCTGATCCCGGTACTCACCGTGTTCGGCCTGCAGGTCGGCACGCTGTTGGCCGGCGCCGTGCTCACCGAAACCATCTTCTCCTGGCCGGGCATCGGCAAATGGCTGATCGAAGCCATCGGTGCCCGTGACTACCCCGTGGTCCAGAACGGCATCCTGTTGATCGCCTGCCTGGTGATCCTGGTCAACTTCGTCGTGGACATCCTCTACGGCCTGGCCAACCCACGCATCCGTCATCAGCGCTGAGGACTACGCCATGACCAGCCCGATTCCAAAATCCGTCACCCCGCCCAGCGTGGTCGACCAAAGCTTGCTCTATCCCTCGCCGTACAAAGAATTCTGGCAGGCCTTCTCGCGCAACAAGGGCGCGGTGGCCGGCCTGGCGTTCATGTGCCTGGTGGTGTTCTGCGCCCTGTTCGCCCCTTGGGTGGCGCCGCACAACCCCAGCGAGCAATACCGCGACTTCCTGCTCACGCCGCCGGTATGGCTCGAAGGCGGTACCTGGCAGTTCATCCTCGGTACCGACGAACTGGGCCGCGACCTGCTCTCGCGGCTGATCCAGGGCGCCCGACTGTCGCTGCTGATCGGCCTGTCGTCGGTGGTGATGTCGCTGATCCCGGGCATCCTGCTGGGCCTGCTGGCCGGCTTCTTCCCGCAGATCCTCGGCCCCTCGATCATGCGCCTGATGGACGTGATGCTGGCCCTGCCCTCGCTGCTGCTGGCCGTGGCCATCGTCGCCATCCTCGGCCCAGGCCTGATCAACACCGTGATCGCCATCGCCATCGTCTCGCTGCCGTCCTACGTGCGCCTGACCCGCGCCGCGGTGATGGGCGAACTGAACCGTGACTACGTCACCGCCGCGCGCCTGGCCGGTGCCGGCCTGCCACGGCTGATGTTCGTCACCGTGCTGCCCAACTGCATGGCGCCGCTGATCGTGCAGGCCACCCTGAGCTTCTCCTCGGCGATCCTCGACGCCGCGGCCCTGGGCTTCCTCGGCCTCGGCGTGCAGCCGCCAACCCCCGAGTGGGGCACCATGCTGGCCTCGGCCCGCGACTACATCGAACGCGCCTGGTGGGTGGTGAGCCTGCCCGGCCTGACCATTTTGCTCAGTGTGCTGGCAATCAACCTGATGGGCGACGGCCTGCGCGACGCGCTGGACCCGAAACTCAAGAACGCCGCCTGAGGAGATCGCCATGTCACTGTTGCAGATCAACAACCTGAACGTGCGCTTCGGCGACGCCAATGCCGTGCCCGTGGTGGACGGCCTCGACCTGAGCGTGGATGCCGGCGAGATCCTCGCCATCGTCGGCGAGTCGGGCTCGGGCAAGTCGGTGACCATGATGGCGCTGATGGGGCTGATCGAAGCCCCCGGGCGCATCACCGCGGACGTGCTCGACTTCGCCGGCACCAACATGCTCAAGCTCAGCGGCCGGCAGCGCCGCAAGGTGGTGGGCAAGGACATCGCCATGGTCTTCCAGGACCCGATGACCGCGCTCAACCCCAGCTATACCGTGGGCTACCAGATCGAGGAAGTGCTGCGCCAGCACCTGGGCCTCAAGGGCAAGGCTGCGCGCCAGCGCGCGCTGGAGCTGCTGAAGAAGGTCGAGATCCCGGCCGCCGAAAGCCGCCTGGACGCCTACCCGCACCAACTGTCCGGCGGCATGAGCCAACGCGTGGCCATCGCCATGGCCATCGCCGGCGAGCCGAAACTGCTGATCGCCGACGAACCGACCACCGCGCTGGACGTGACCATCCAGGCCCAGATCATGGAGCTGCTGGTCAACCTGCAGAAAGAGCGCAACATGGCGCTCATCCTGATCACCCACGACCTGGCCGTGGTCGCCGAAACCGCCAAGCGCGTGTGTGTGATGTACGCAGGGCAAGCAGTCGAAGTCGGCCAGGTGCCGGAGCTGTTCGACATTCCCGCCCATCCGTACAGCGAAGCGCTGCTGGCGGCCATTCCCGAGCACAGCATCGGCGCCGAACGCCTGGCCACCCTGCCCGGCATCGTCCCCGGCCGCTATGACCGCCCGCAAGGCTGCCTGCTGTCACCGCGCTGCCCCTATGTGCAGGAAAACTGCCGCCGGCAGCGCCCGGCCCTCGATCCCCAGGCCCATAGCCTGGTGCGTTGCTTCTATCCGCTGAACCAGGAGGTGGCGTGATGGCCGTCGTACTTTCCGCTCGTGAGCTGACCCGCCACTACGAAGTCTCCCGCGGCCTGTTCAAGGGCCATGCGCTGGTGCGGGCGCTCAACGGCGTGTCGTTCGAACTGGAGGCCGGCAAGACCCTGGCCGTGGTCGGTGAATCCGGCTGCGGCAAGTCGACCCTGGCGCGGGCCCTGACCCTGATCGAAGAGCCGTCCTCCGGTTCGCTGCAGATCGCCGGCCACGAGGTCAAGGGCGCCAGCAAGGACCAGCGCAAACAGTTGCGCCGCGACGTGCAGATGGTGTTCCAGAGCCCCTACGCCTCGCTCAACCCTCGGCAGAAGATCGGCGACCAGCTCGCCGAGCCGCTGCTGATCAACACCTCGCTGAGCAAGGCCGAACGCCGCGAGAAAGTGCAGAAGATGATGGAGCAGGTGGGCCTGCGCCCCGAGCACTACCAGCGTTATCCGCACATGTTCTCCGGCGGTCAGCGCCAGCGCATCGCCCTGGCCCGGGCGATGATGCTGCAACCCAAGGTGCTGGTGGCCGACGAACCCACCTCGGCGCTGGACGTGTCGATCCAGGCCCAGGTGCTGAACCTGTTCATGGACCTGCAGAAGGAGTTCAACACCGCCTACGTGTTCATCTCCCACAACCTGGCGGTAGTGCGCCATGTGGCGGACCAGGTGTTGGTGATGTACCTCGGCCGGCCAGCGGAAATGGGGCCCAAGCAGGACATCTACGACAAGCCGCTGCACCCGTATACCCAGGCGCTGCTGTCGGCCACCCCGGCGATCCACCCGGACCCGCTGAAGCCGAAGATCCGCATTGCCGGTGAACTGCCCAACCCGCTGAATCCGCCGGACGGTTGTGCGTTCCACAAGCGTTGCCCGTATGCCACCGAACGCTGCGCCAAGGAAGTACCGGCGTTGCGCCAAGTGAGCACGCGGCAGGTGGCGTGCCACTATGCCGAGCAGTTCCTGTAGGTCCGGGTAGCCTTCATCGCGGGGCAAGCCCGCTCCCACGAAGCCAGTTCGGCCTCGTGGGAGCGGGCTTGTCCCGCGATTGTTTCAATGCATGAAGAACCAGATCAGGATGATCACCGGAATCGGCACCCCAATCATCCACAGCAGTATCGAGCGCATGGCTGTTCTCCTCGTGTGGTGTTGATCAAAAGAGGTGCAGCCCCCATGCCAGCTGTATCAAAAAATTACATACATACAAATCAAAAACTTAGCCGGCAACCGCTCGGAAAAACCGTGCAAAATGCCGGATCCGTGGCCTTGCGCCTGGGTTTTCTGCAATGCACTATCGGGCCCATGACCACCACTCCCCTCTCCGACGGCCCTGAGCAGACCCCTCTCACCGCCGCCACCGTCATGCGCTACCACCTGTGCTGGAAGCATCGCGACCTGGACGGGGTGATGGCCCTGTACCACCCGGATATCCAGTACCACGACTTCTTCCAGAACCGCGTGCTCGGTTTCACCCAGCTGCGCGACTACGTGCGCGCCAGCCTGCCCCATGAGGCCGGGGAGGACATCGTCCACAGCGACCGCATCCGCGTCGATGGCTGCACCGCGTTCATCCAGTACCAGGTCACCGTACAAGGTGGCGACGGCCTGGTGGCGTTCCAATCCAGCGAGGCGATCACGGTCAGGGACGGGCTGATCTGGCGGATCAACGAATACGCCACGCTGGTGCGCGGCGATGCCAAGGGCAGCCCCGCCGGTGGTCCGCGTCCGGCCACCAGCCGGCTTGGCCTGTCGCCACGCCAGCTGTCGACCATGGCCCAGGACCTGGAGCATTACTTCCAGGCCCAACGCCCCTACCTTGACCCTGAACTGGACCTGCAGCAGGTCGCCGACGAAAGCGGCTACAGCCGCAACCAGATTTCCTATCTGCTCAACCAGGTGCTTGGCCAGAGCTTCTACCGCTACGTCAACCAGGCCCGCCTGCAGCACCTGCTGAGCCGGTTGGACAATAGCTGCGCTGCGGCGCCCGTCGATGACCTGGCGTTCAACGCCGGTTTCAATTCGCTGTCGGCGTTCTACAAGTGCTTCCGTGAGCACACCGGCCTGTCGCCAAAGGCCTACCTCAAGCAAATTTCCCTGCGTGCACGCACGTAAGACAGCCCTCCCCGCGCTTCACTAGGATCGTCCACAGACCTTGAACGGATGTGGAGCCCGACCCGATGCAACCCCTGCGCACGATCAGCCTGTGGATGGACCAGCTCGACGAGCCATTGTGCGCGCGCCCGGCCCTGCGTCAGGACCTGGACCTCGACGTGTGCATCATCGGCGCGGGCTACACCGGCTTGTGGACGGCCTACTACCTCAAACGCCAGGCGCCGCAGCTGAACATCGCGGTGATCGAGGCCAACATCGCCGGCTTCGGCGCCTCCGGACGCAATGGCGGCTGGCTGATGGGCAACCTGCTGGGCGAGGACCGCCTGCTGGCCACGCTCTCGCCGCAGCAAAGGCGTGAAAGCATCGACCTGCTGCATGGCATCCCCGACGAAGTCCACGACGTGCTCCTGCGCGAAGGCATCGCCTGCGACTACCGCAAGGGCGGAGTGCTCTACTGCGCCGCCCGCTACCCGGAACAGGAACGCAGCCTGCGCGCCTGGCTCGACGACCTCTACCGCCAGGGCATGAATGAAGACGACTACCGCTGGCTGCGCCCGGAACAGCTGGATGCCCAGCTGAAGATCAGCAACCCCTACGGCGCCCTCTACAGCCCACACGTCGCCACCATTCAACCGGCAAGGCTGGTGCGTGGCCTAGCACGGACAGTCGAGGCCATGGGAGTGCCGATCTACGAGAACACCCCAGCCATAGACTGGCAGACCGGCGAAGTACGCACCCCGTTGGCACGCATCCGCAGCCACTGGGTGGTGCCGGCCGTGGAAGGCTACGCCGCCAGCCTGCCACCGCTCGGGCGGCACCAGCTGCCGGTACAGAGCCTGCTGGTGGCCACCGAGCCGCTGCCGGAGTCGACCTGGGAGCAGATCGGCCTGAGCCAGGGCCAGGCCTTCAGCGAAAACAGCCGCCAGGTCACCTATGGCCAGCGCAGCGCCGACAACCGCCTGGTGTTCGGTGCCCGCGGCGGCTACCGCTTCGGTGGCCGCCTGCGCGAGGACTTCACCCTGACCACCGACGAGGTGGAGCTGCGCCGCTACCTGTTCGGCGAACTGTTCCCACAGCTCAAGCACGTACGCATCACCCACTCCTGGGGCGGCAACCTCGGCATGGCCCGGCGTTTCCGCCCGCACATGCTCTGCGACCGCCAGCGCGGCATCGCCCTGGCCGGCGGTTATGGCGGCGAGGGTGTCGGCGCCACCAACCTCGGTGGACGCACCCTGGCCGCGCTGATCCTCGGCCAGCACAACGAACTGACGGCGCAGCCCTGGGTGCACGACAACCGCCCGCTGTCGAGCTTGGCCAGCTGGCCACCCGAGCCGTGCCGCTGGCTGGGCTACAACGCGATCATCCAGAGTTTCGTCCACGAGGACCGGACCCTCGCCAACCCCGCCAGCGCGCCCTGGCGGCGGCGCCTGGCCAGTGGGCTGGCCGACTTCATGGAAGGCTTCATGCACTGACTTCCCCTCACCACCACACAGGATCCACCGGTCATGAGCATCACCCAGTTCAAGCACACCGACAGCGCCATCCTGGACAGCAGCACCCCGGTCGCCGTGCCCCTCGGCGAGACGGTCGCGGTCACTTCGGTCACCTGCGTCGAACGCAACGACGGCGTCGAGACCGGTATCTGGGAATGCACCCCGGGGCGCTGGCGGCGGCAGATCGTGCAGCAGGAGTTCTGCCATTTCATCAAGGGCCGCTGCACCTTCACTCCCGACGGTGGCGAGCCCCTGGTCATAGAAGCCGGAGACGCACTGATGCTACCGGCCAACAGCCTCGGCACCTGGGATATCCAGGAGACCGTGCGCAAGACCTACGTCCTCATTTTCTGATCCGCTGATCGCCTGCCTTCGATAACAACAGACAAAGCAAGGTAACCCCGACATGCGCACCCTCCTTCTCGCTCCCCTGATGCTGGCCGCCAGCGTGGCCAGTGCCGCCGACTCGGTGAAGATCTACAACTGGTCGAGCTACATCGCCCCGGACACCCTGAAGCACTTCCAGCAAACCACCGGCATCAATCCCACCTACGACGTGTTCGACAGCAACGAGACCCTCGACGGCAAGCTAATGACCGGCAACTCCGGCTACGACGTGGTGTTCCCCTCCAACCACTTCATGGCCCGGCAGATCCAGGGCAAGGCCCTGAAGCAGCTGGACAAGTCGCAACTGCCCAACTGGAAGAACCTCAACCCGGTGCTGCTCAAGGCCCTGGAGGTCAACGACCCGGGCAACCAGTACGGCTTCCCCTACCTGTGGGGCAGCACCGGCATCGGCTACAACATCGACAAGGTCAAGGCGGTGCTCGGCGACAATGCGCCCATCGATTCGTGGGACCTGTTCTTCAAGCCCGAATACCTCGCCAAGCTCAAGAGCTGCGGCGTGGCGGTGCTGGACAACGGCCCCGAGCTGCTGCCGATCGCCCTGCACTACCTGGGCCTGCCCCACCACAGCCAGAACCCGGCGGACTATGACAAGGCCAAGGCGTTGCTGATGCAGGTGCGCCCGTATATCAGCTACTTCCACTCCTCGAAGTACACCGGCGACCTGGCCAATGGCGACGTGTGCCTGGTGGTGGGTTTCTCGGGCGACGTGCTGCAGGCGAAGAACCGTGCCGAGGAGGCGAAGAACGGGGTGAAGGTGGGCTACTCGATCCCGAAGGAAGGCGCGCCGATGTGGTTCGACATGGTGGCCATGCCGGCCGATGCACCTGACGAGAAGGCCGGGTATGCGTACATGAACTACCTGTTGCAGCCGGAAGTGATGGCCAACATCAGCAACTTCGTGCAGTACGCCAATGGCAACCAGCAGGCGGATGCGCTGGTGGACCCGGCGCTGAAGGGCAACACGATGATCTACCCGAGTGACGACGTGATGGGCAAGTTGTATGCGCTGGAAGCGATGCCGGCGAAGATCGACCGCATCAGGACGCGGATCTGGACCAGCATAAAAGCCGGCAACTGACATACGTCAGTTACAAGCTTGAAGCTGCAAGCGACAAGAAAAAGGCGGGCCTTTCCGGGCCCGCCTCTTCTTGAAGCTCGCAGCTTGCAGCTGCTCTTAGTGGTGCTCGCGAGTCGCGCGGAATTTCACATCCGGCCAGCGCTCTTCCATCAGCGCCAGGTTGACCCGGGTCGGGGCCAGGTAGGTCAGGTGACCACCACCGTCGATGGCCAGGTTCTCCACCGCCTTGTTCTGGAATTCCTCGAGCTTCTTCTTGTCGTCGCAGCTGATCCAGCGCGCCGACCAGACGGTGATCGGCTCATAGGCGCACTCGACCTTGTACTCTTCCTTCAGGCGACTGGCGACCACGTCGAACTGCAGCACACCGACCGCGCCGAGGATGATGTCGTTGCTGCGCTCGGGGAAGAACACCTGGGTCGCGCCCTCTTCGGCCAGCTGCTGCAGGCCCTGGCGCAGCTGCTTGGATTTCAGCGGGTCCTTCAGGCGCACGCGGCGAAACAGCTCCGGGGCGAAGTGCGGGATGCCGGTAAAGCCAAGCGCCTCGCCTTCGGTGAAGGTGTCGCCGATCTGGATGGTGCCATGGTTGTGCAGGCCGATGATGTCGCCGGCATAGGCCTCCTCCAGCTGCTCGCGCTCGGAGGAGAAGAAGGTCAGGGCATCACCGATGCGCACGTCCTTGCCAGTGCGCACGTGGCGCATCTTCATGCCCTTTTCGTACTTGCCCGAGCAGATACGCATGAAGGCGATACGGTCACGGTGCTTCGGGTCCATGTTCGCCTGGATCTTGAACACGAAGCCGGTGAATTTCTCTTCCACCGGCTCCACGGTGCGCTCGTGGGCGACACGGGCCAATGGGCGCGGCGCCCAGTCGACAACCGCGTCGAGCACATGGTCGACACCGAAGTTGCCCAATGCGGTACCGAAGAACACCGGGGTCAGCTGGCCATTGATGAACGCGTCCTGGTCGAACTCGTGGCAGGCGCCCTGCACCAGTTCGAGTTGTTCGAGGAAGCGGTCGTATTCGTCACCCAGGTGGGCGCGGGCTTCATCGGAATCGAGCTTCTCGATGATCTTCGCTTCGGTGCGCTCGTGGCCATGCCCCGGGGTGTAGACGATGATGTAGTCGCCGGCCAGGTGGTACACGCCCTTGAAGTCGCGGTAGCAACCGATCGGCCAGGTGATCGGCGCGGCCTTGATCTTCAGCACCGCCTCGATTTCGTCGAGCAGTTCGATCGGGTCGCGGATGTCACGGTCGAGTTTGTTGATGAAGCTGACGATCGGCGTGTCGCGCAGGCGGCACACATCCATCAGGGCAATGGTGCGCGGCTCGACGCCTTTACCGCCGTCGAGCACCATCAGCGCCGAGTCCACCGCGGTCAGGGTGCGGTAGGTGTCTTCCGAGAAGTCTTCGTGGCCGGGGGTGTCGAGCAGGTTGATCATGTGCTCGCGGTAGGGGAACTGCATCACCGAGGTGGTGATGGAGATGCCGCGCTGTTTCTCCATTTCCATCCAGTCGGAGGTGGCGTGGCGGTCGGACTTGCGCGACTTCACGGTACCGGCGACGGCAATGGCCTTGCCCATCAGCAGGAGCTTCTCGGTGATGGTGGTCTTACCGGCGTCGGGGTGGGAAATGATTGCGAAAGTGCGGCGCTTCGCGACTTCGGCGGCCTGGTTGGTCATGGGAAATCGCCTGACTGGGGATTCAAAAAGGGGCGATATCATACCTGAAGTCGGGGCGCGGACCAAAACCGAAGATACGAAAGGCGGCCCGAACATGGTATTCGAAGGATCACGACAGCCACGCATACATCGCCTAGCCCAGGGCCATCCAACGTCGCGTCGGCAAACGCCTCGATAGCAGGAATTTCAACGCCTCCACGTAATATTTACGCTGTTTTATCGCGCGAAATTTCCTAAACTCCAGTGATTAACACTGGCCAAATGCCGCTCTAGATGGGAACCTTTACGCCCACGGAGACGTCCACTCCCCTGCAAGCCGCTTCGCTTCAGGGCTGGTTTCACCTGCTTCACGAGCCCGACGGGGTTCGGCTCATGGCCTGATGCCGCGCATCGGCTGCTACTCGCGAGCACACCACCCGCCGCCAGGAATGGCCGGCCGCACGGGGGTGTGATCGCCGACTATAAAAAAGGAGTCCGCCTGTGGCTGCACGCTACGGAAAAGGGCTGTTGGGATGGGCCGCCGTGCTCGTCATCCTGGCCCTGCTGGTCCACTGGATCGGCATCGACACGATCGACCGCTACCGCGACGATCTTGGGTTCTACCTGCAAGCGCACCTGGTCCTGGTGCTGGCTTCGATGGCGGCGGCGCTGGCCGTGGGCATCCCCGCCGGCATTGCCTTGAGTCGACCGCACCGGGTCGACAAGGCCGAGCGCTTCATGCAGTTCTTCAACGTTGGCAACACCATTCCTCCCCTGGCCGTCCTGGCCATCGCCCTGAGTATCCTGGGCATCGGCGCCGGTCCCGCGATCTTCGCGTTGTTCCTCGCCTCCCTGCTGCCCATCGTGCGCAATACCTACGAGGGCCTGAAAAACGTCCCCGCCTCACTCAAGGAAGCCGCCACCGGCATCGGCATGACCCCGCGCCAGCAGCTGTGGCAGGTGGAACTGCCCAATGCCGTGCCGATCATCGTCGGCGGGGTGCGCGTGGCCCTGGCGCTGAACGTCGGTACCGCACCGCTGGCGTTCCTGATCGGCGCCAACAGCCTGGGCAGCCTGATCTTCCCCGGCATTGCCCTGAACAACCAGCCGCAGCTGTTGCTGGGTGCCGCGTGCACCGCGCTGCTGGCCCTGGCGCTCGACGCGCTGGTGAGTTTCTCCAGCAAGCGCTGGCTGGAACGTGGCCTGGCCCGATAACGAGAGGGATACCATGAAGAAGACAATCGCCCTGTTGCTGGGCGCGGCCCTGCTATGCGCAGGCTTTGCCCAGGCAGCGGAAAAGCCGCTGATCCGCATCGGCGCGCGGGTGTTCACCGAACAGACCGTGCTCGCCGAAATCACCGCCCAGTACCTGCGCGCCAACGGCTTCGACGTGCGGGTGACCGCCGGCCTTGGCAGCAACATCGCCCGCCAGGCCCAGGAGACCGGTCAGCTCGACCTGATGTGGGAATACACCGGCGTCTCGCTGGTGTCCTACAACCATATCGACGAGCGCATGCCCAGCGCCGAGGCCACCTATGCCCGGGTCAAAAAACTCGACGCAGAAAAAGGACTGGTCTGGCTGACTCCGTCGAAATTCAGCAACACCTACGCCCTGGGGCTGCCCAGGCAGGTCGCCGCGGCCTACCCGCAGGTCAACACCATCAGCGATCTCAACCAGGTGCTGCGTGACGAGCCCGCCCGCAACCACCTGGTGGCCCTGGACACCGAGTTCGCCAACCGCCCCGATGGCCTGGTCGGACTGCGCGAGATGTACGGGCTGCCCCTGGATCGGCGCAACATCCGCCAGATGGATGGCGGCCTGGTCTACACCGCGATGCGCAACAACCAGGTGTTCGCCGGCCTGGTCTACACCACCGACGGGCGCCTGGACGCCTTCGACCTCAAGCTGCTGGAAGACGACAAGCACTACTTCCCCGACTACACCGCGGCGCCCGTGCTGCGCAAGGCGGTGCTCGACGCCCACCCACGACTGGCCACCCTGCTCGAACCGCTGGCCAGTCAGCTCGACGACCAGACCATGCGCAAGCTCAACGCCCAGGTCGATGTCGAGCACCAGAGCCCGACCGTGGTCGCCACGACATTCCTGCGTGAGCATTCACTCGGCGAGGTACAGCCATGAACCTGCTCGACACCTTTGCCCACCTCGACTGGACCCAGGTCCTGCAACTGACCGGGCAGCACATCACCCTGGTCGGCATCGCCGTGGGCCTGGCCATCATCGTCGGCGTGCCGCTGGGCATCCTGATGACCCGTTTCCCGGTATTCGCCGGCCCCCTGCAGGCCAGCGCCACGGTGCTGCTGACCATCCCCTCGATCGCCCTGTTCGGCCTGCTGCTGCCGTTCTACTCGAAGTTCGGCCAGGGCCTGGGGCCGCTGCCGGCGATCACCGCCGTGTTCCTTTATTCACTGCTGCCGATCCTGCGCAACACCTACCTGGCCCTGACCAACGTCGAGCCGGGTATCCGCGAGGCCGCCCGTGGCATCGGCATGACCTTCGGCCAGCGCCTGCGCATGGTCGAGCTGCCCATCGCCGTGCCGGTGATCCTGGCCGGCGTGCGCACCGCCGTGGTGATGAACATCGGCGTGATGACCATCGCCGCGACCATCGGCGCCGGCGGCCTGGGCGTGCTCATCCTCACCGCCATCAGCCGCAGCGACATGTCGATGCTGCTGGTCGGCGCCGTACTGGTCAGCCTGCTGGCGATCATCGCCGACCTGCTCCTGCAAGCCCTGCAACGTGCCCTGACTCCAGAAGGACTGCGCTCATGATCGAACTGAAGAACCTCAGCAAGACCTTCAACGTCAACGGCAAGGACGTCAAAGCCGTCGACGCGGTAAGCCTCACCGTCAACGAAGGCGAAATCTGCGTGTTCCTCGGCCCCTCCGGCTGCGGCAAGAGCACCACGCTGAAGATGATCAACCGCCTGATCACCCCGACCTCAGGGCAAGTGTTCATCAATGGCGAGGACACCACCGGCCTGGACGAGGTGACCCTGCGCCGGCATATCGGCTATGTGATCCAGCAGATCGGCCTGTTCCCCAACATGACCATCGAGGAGAACATCACCGTGGTGCCGCGCCTGCTCGGCTGGGACAAGCAGAAATGCCATGACCGCGCCCGCGAGCTGATGCACATGATCAAGCTCGAGCCCAAGCAGTACCTGCAGCGCTACCCACGCGAACTGTCCGGTGGCCAGCAGCAACGCATCGGCGTGATCCGCGCCCTGGCCGCCGAGGCCCCGGTGCTGCTGATGGACGAGCCGTTCGGCGCGGTCGACCCGATCAACCGCGAGATGATCCAGAACGAGTTCTTCGAGATGCAGCGGGCCCTGAACAAGACGGTGATCATGGTCAGCCATGACATCGACGAGGCCATCAAGCTGGGCGACAAGATCGCCATCTTCCGCGCCGGCAAGCTGTTGCAGCTGGATCACCCGGACACCCTGCTGGCACACCCGGTGGACGATTTTGTCAGCAACTTCGTCGGCCAGGACAGCACGCTCAAGCGCCTGCTGCTGGTGCGCGCCGAGGATGCGGCGGACAACGCGCCGTCGCTGAGCCCGGAAACACCGGTGGGCGATGCGCTGGAGCTGCTGGACGAGCATGACCGCCGTTACGTGGTGGTGACCGATGCGCAGAATCGCGCGCTGGGTTATGTGCGCCGGCGCGACATGCACCGCCAGCAGGGCACGTGCGGGGATTTCCTGCGTCCGTTCAATGCCACGGCGGCGCACGATGAGCACCTGCGCATCCTGCTGTCGCGCATGTACGAGTTCAATCGGGCGTGGTTGCCGGTGCTGGATGCCGAACAGGTGTTCCTGGGAGAGGTGACGCAGGAGTCGATTGCGGCGTACCTGAGCTCTGGGCGCTCGCGCGGGGCGAAGACCTCGATCGTGTCGCCGGCGGAGGCAGTGGTTTCCTGAGCCGGCCTCATCGCGGATGAATCCGCTCCTACAGGTAGGAGCGGATTCATCCGCGATAAAGGCGACGCGCTATCAGAACCCTACACTGGCCTGCACATAGAACGTGCGCGGCTCACCCACATAGATCCCCGCGTTGTTGTCGCTGGAGCGGGTGAAATACTGCTTGTCGAACAGGTTCTTCACCCCGGCGGCCAGCTTCAGGTTCGACAGCTGCGGCCCGAACGCATAGCCACCCCGGGCATGCCAGGTGACGTAGCCCGGAATGTCGCCATATTGCCCGTCGGCGCTTGGCTGGGTGATGTAGTTGCCGTTGAAGCTGCCATCGGCGTTCATCCCGGTACCCGGCGCGCGCTGCTTCGACTGGGCGTAGGCATCCAGGTTCCAGGTCCAGCGGTTGACCTCGTAGCGCACGCCGGCGGTGGCCACCTGGCGCGAATAGAACGGCAGGTCACGGCCCTTGAAACCAGGGATCTCCCCCTCGTAGGTAGCACGGGTGTAGGTATAGCCGGCATTCACCGACAGACCCTGCAGGCGTGGGTCCAGGCCGGACAGGTCGTAGCGCGCCGAGGCCTCGATGCCCTGGTGCTTGGTCGCCCCGAGGTTGGTCCAGCCGACATCGTTGCTGATGTATTGCAGCTCATCGTCGAAGTCGATGTAGAAGGCTGTCAGCTCACCGGCCCAGTTGCCGTTGTCATAGCGCGTGCCGATTTCGTAGGTCTTGGCCTTCTCCGGCTCCAGGCCGTTTGCCGTGCTGTCGCCAACGCCGCCCTGGCCCAGCTGGAAGTACTGCAGGCTGCCGAACGAGGTCTCGTAGTTGGCGAACAGCTTCCAGGCGTCGGACATGTGGTACATCACGCTCAGCGCCGGCAGCGGTTCGTTGCTGGTGATGCTGCGGTTCTTCTCCGGCACCGGACGGTAGTTGGCGTCCATCACCGGTCGGTCGCGCCAGTCGGTGTTGATGTGCTCGAAGCGGATGCCCGGGGTGATGGTCCAGTTGCCGACGTCGATCTTGTCGTCGATGTAGTAGGCGCTGGCCTCGGTGCCACCGCTGCGGTCCTGGAACACATGGCCGTCAGAGGTCGGGGTCACGGTCGGCACGTTGTCGACCAGCGCCAGGCGGGTGGACTGCTCGCGCATCGCTTCCTTCAGGTAGCGATAGCCGACGCTGACTTCCTGGGTGGTCGGGCCGACGAAGAAGATCCGCGACAGACGTGGCTCGATGGCGAAGGTGTGGTAGTTGCGCGGGTACGACGACAGGGTCTTCTGGTCGCGGGCGGCAATGGCGCTGCCACGGAAGCTGTCGGTGTAGTAAGTCAGCACCTCGAACTGGGTGGCATCGTCGATCTGCCGCTGCCACTTGAACGACACGTCCTTGCGCCGGCCGCTGAAGTAATCGTAGTCGCGCACCGACTGGTAGGGGTTGTGATCGTACTGGGCCTGGGTCAGGCCGCCCGGCATGTCGGCACGGCCGTCGTAGTAGTGGAAATTGAGCCAGAACTCGTCGACATCGGTCGGTGCCCAGTGGGTCTTGAGCATCACGTCGTCGATATCGTTGTCGTTGTTGCTTTCGCGATAGCCATCGCCATTCACGCCGGTATACAGCAGCGCCACGCCCATGCCGTTGTCGGCGGTGCCGCCGACGAAGGCCGATTCGGTGTGTTTCCAGCCGCCATCGCGCGAAGTCTCGAGGGTGGTGGACAGCTCGCCGCTGGCCTTCTCGGGGATCGCCCGGGTGACAAAGTTGATCACCCCACCGACGTTCTGCGGGCCATAGCGCACCGAGCCTGCACCACGGACCACGTCGATGCTGTCGAGGTTGCCCGAGGAGATCGGCGCCATCGACAACTGTGGCTGACCATAGGGGGCGAAAGCCGCCGGAATGCCATCGATCAGCACCGTCGAACGCGGCGACAGGCGCGACGTCAGGCCACGCACGCCGACGTTCAGCGACAGGTCGCTGCCACCGGTGCCGTTGGAGTCCTGCACCTGCACGCCCGGGATACCGCGCAGGGCGTCACGCACGTTCATCGTGCCCTTCTCCACCATCGCTTCGCGGCGCACCACGGTGCGCGCGCCCGGATGGTTCTGCACCACGCTCTGGTCGGCATCGCCCAGCCAGTCCCCGACCACCTTGATATCCGTGGGCGCCAGCTCCAGGCTGCCGGTGGTCAGGGTGCCTGCAGCCTGGGCCGGCTTGACCACCACGGTGTCGGCGGACTGCTCGAAGGTCAGCCCGCTGCCTTGCAGCAGTTGCTGCAGGGCCTGCTCCGGCGCCAGGTTGCCGGACACCGCCGGGGCCTGCTTGCCATCCACCAGCTCGGGGCTGAAGAACAGTTGCAGGTTGGTCTGCTGGCCCAATTGCTTGAGCGCGCCCGCCAATGGCTGGGCCTGGATCTGGATGCTGTCGGCGTAGCTGTTACCGGCGGCGGCGCTGACCGCCAGGGCCAGCGCCAGGCGGCGCAACTGGAGAAGGGGATTATTGTTGTTCACGTCTTCGATGGGTCCTGAGAGTCGAGATAAACGCCAACCGCATGCAAATGGAAATGCTTGGCAGTTGCAGCTGGCGGGGAAGACGAACGAACGGAAAAAAACCTGAATCTATTTCAGAATAATTTCGCTGGAGCCGTCCGCAAGGGTCTTCACCCGCACCGGCAGGATGCTCGGCAAGGCCCGCAACAGGGCGTCCGGATCGTCGCTGCTGAAGGTGCTCGACAGGCGCAGCGCGGCGGCCTTGCCGGGCGCCACATGCAGTGGCCGGGCACGGTAGCGCGAGACTTCCGCCACGACATCGCTCAGCGGCGCGTTGTCGAATACCAGCTTGCCCTGGCGCCAGGCGGTCACCGCGTTGGCATCGATGGCATAGGGCGCGGCGACCTTGCCCTGCGCATCGATATGCGAACCCTGGCCGGCAGTGAGCAGCGCCAGCGACTCGGCCGCGCCCTGTACCTTCACCGAACCCTGCTCCACCGCCACGCGGGTGCTGTTCGGATCCTGGCGTACATCGAAGCGGGTGCCGGTGACGGTGACATCGCCCTGGGCAGTGCTCACCACGAAGGGGCGATCGCTGTCATGGGCGACGATGAACATCGCCTCGCCCGCGCCCAGGCGCACATGGCGCTGCCCCGCAGAGAACATCACCTGCACCTGGGTGGCACTGTTGAGCTCCAGCCGTGAGCCGTCCGGCAACTCGACCTGACGCCGCTCGCCCAGGGCCGTGCTCAACGTGTCCTGATGGTTGAGCTGCTGATACTGCCAACCTGTCCAGCCCAGCCCCAGCGCGACCACCGCCACCCCGGCCGCCAATGCCTGGCGCAACAAGCGTCGGCGCGGCAACTGGCGTACCGGCTCGGGCTGGCACAGCGCCTCGAGGCGTTGCCGCGGAATGAAGTCGGCAGCGCGCCACAGTTGCGCCAGGCGCTCGTACTCTTGCCGATTTGAGGGGTGCTGCGCCAGCCACGCCTGCAACGCCGCCTGCACGGCATTGTCGTGCGGCGCGTCCTGTGCCCGGGCGAACCAGCTGGCCGCCTGCTCGCCCACGGGATCGGGCGCGTGCTGTTTCATCGAAGGGGTCTCCTGACTCATCTGGCCGACACATCCAGGTGCTCACGCAGATGTCGGAGCGTGCGGATCATATACTTTTCGACCATGTTCTTGGTCAAACCCATGCGCTCGGCAATTTCGGCCTGGGTCAGGCCTTCGAGCTTCTGCCAGATGAACACCCTGCGGCAGTTCAGCGGCAGCTCGGCCAGCGCCCGCTCGACGCTGTCGGCCAGTTCCAGGGCGTGCACATACGCTTCCGGGTCGTCCCCTGCGGCCATGTCCCCTGCGAAGGCCTCAAGCTCCAGGGCCTGGCGCCGGTCCTCGCGGCGAAAGCCGTCGACGGCGATGTTGCGGGCAGTCTGGTGCAGATAGGCGCGTGGCTGTTCGACCTGCTCGCGCGGGTTTTCCAGCACCCGCACAAAGGCATCATGGGTGAGGTCCTCGGCCTGCTGTCGACTGCGCAGTTTGCGCGTCCAGGTGCCGATCAGCTCTTGGTAATGGTCGAGGAAGCCTTTGGGTCCGGACACGGTCGGGGTCGTCAGGGAGGCAGATGAGGTCGCGAATAGTAATGTTTCTCATCAAGGACGGCAATCGACATGTCCCTTGCACGACCAATGGCCACGACGGGCTCTGCGTAACAAAAAATTTATGGCCAATTTCGCGGTAAAAACCGGGCTGAATACGTGGCCATAAATTTGAACACTCAGTGTCCATTCGCAGCCCTGTCTCAGCCCCCGACAAACGGTCACCTACGGGTTCCTCCGCCCTTTCGCAGCGAAACCAGAGCCATCATGCAAAGAATGAAGCTGTCAGCCGATCGCGGCCAGATCGCCACCTATTCCACAATTTTTTACGCTGATGGCCTTTTCAGGAACCTACTCGGCGCCCATCAGTCGGTTATCACAGCGGCAGCTCCGCGACAGGCGACGAATACCCCGGGACTGCCTGTTGATATTGCCGTTTTCACGTCCTAAAGTGCGCGCCGAACGTCCATGCTGGAAACGATCCATCCGGCTCAAGTACTGACGACGAGACAGCAAGGTCACCCGCCTTTTCCAAGCACGGCTGACCTTTTTGCTTTCGGCGACATGCCTTGGGAAGTAGGCGAACCAAAGTGGGGATACGGAGGACGTTCAGTTGCTGCCACTTATCTTTTCAGTTTGCCCATGGAGCCCCTGAGCATGTCGATCCAGGTCGAAGACTACTTTGCGCGTGACACCTTCCAGAAAATGAAGGCGTTCGCCGACAAGCAGGAAACCCCGTTCGTTCTCATCGATACCCAGATGATCAGCCAGGCCTATGACGACCTGCGCGCCGGGTTCGAATTCGCCAAGGTCTACTACGCGGTCAAGGCCAACCCTGCGGTCGAGATCATCGACCTGCTGAAGGAAAAGGGCTCGAGCTTCGACATCGCCTCGATCTATGAACTGGACAAGGTGCTCGGCCGCGGCGTCAGCGCCGACCGTATCAGCTACGGCAACACCATCAAGAAGTCCAAGGACATCCGCTACTTCTACGAGAAAGGCGTGCGCCTGTACGCCACCGACTCCGAGGCCGACCTGCGCAACATCGCCAAGGCCGCGCCGGGCTCGAAAGTCTATGTGCGCATTCTCACCGAAGGCTCCACCACCGCCGACTGGCCACTGTCGCGCAAGTTCGGCTGCCAGACCGACATGGCCATGGACCTGCTGATCCTCGCCCGCGACCTGGGCCTGGTGCCTTACGGCATCTCCTTCCACGTCGGCTCGCAACAGCGCGACATCAGCGTGTGGGACGCGGCCATCGCCAAGGTCAAGGTGATCTTCGAGCGCCTCAAGGAAGAAGACGGCATCGAGCTGAAGCTGATCAACATGGGCGGCGGCTTCCCGGCCAACTACATCACCCGCACCAACAGCCTCGAGACCTACGCCGAAGAGATCATCCGCTTCCTCAAGGAAGACTTCGGCGACGACCTGCCGGAAATCATCCTCGAGCCTGGCCGTTCGCTGATCGCCAACGCCGGCATCCTGGTCAGTGAAGTGGTGCTGGTGGCGCGCAAGTCGCGCACTGCCGTCGAGCGCTGGATCTACACCGACGTGGGCAAGTTCTCCGGCCTGATCGAAACCATGGACGAGGCGATCAAGTTCCCGATCTGGACCGAGAAGAAAGGCGAGGCCGAGGAAGTGGTGATCGCCGGCCCGACCTGCGACAGCGCCGACATCATGTACGAGAACTACAAGTATGGCCTGCCGCTGAACCTGGCCATCGGCGACCGCTTGTACTGGCTGTCCACCGGCGCCTACACCACCAGCTACAGCGCGGTGGAGTTCAACGGCTTCCCGCCGTTGAAAGCCTACTACCTGTAACTCGAGCCGTTACTTGGGGCTGCTACGCAGCCCATCGCCGGCAAGCCGGCTCCCACAGGGATCGCGCAGTTCTGAGACTTGCGCTGAACCTTGTGGGAGCCGGCTTGCCGGCGATGGGCCGCAAAGCGGCCCCTACTTGCTCGTGGTAGCGGTCTCGCGCTGAGGCCCGCACGATCAGGCTCAGTCTTCCCGTCGCTCGATCTCTTCGGCATAACGCGCCGCAAAGGACATCAACGCCGGCCCCGCCCCCTGCAACGTCACCAGCGCACTGCGCAGGAAATTCAGGTTGCCCTCGACCCTGGCGCGGTCCAGCCACGGCCCGGCCTCGGCTATCTGCCCCCGCTCGACCAGCACCAGCGCCAGGCTGAACATCCCGCGGAAATCCCCCGCCTCGGCCGAACGCCGGTACCAGCGCATGGCCCTTACCGGGCTCGCGGCGGTGGCAATGCCCTGCTCCAGATACCGCCCATACAGGTTCATCGACTTGGCATGCCCCAACTGCGCGGCTTTCTCGTAGCACATCAACGCCTGGGCCTGGTCGGCCGCCACCCCGCGCCCGGTGGCCAGCAAGTTGGCCAGGTTGTACATCCCCCAGTCCAGCCCGGCGTCGGCCGCCCGGGCATAGTGAATGGCCGCCTGGGCGAGATCCACCTCGCCACCCCAGCCGTGCTCGAGGCAACGGCCAAGCATGTTGTGGGCCATGGCGCTGCCGCCCTGGGCGGCAATGGCGAACCAACGGCGGGCCACGGAGGCATCCTCTTCGATACCGCGCCCATCGAGCAGGATCTGCCCGAGCAACAGCTGCGCCTCGACCGCCCCTTGCCCCGCCGCCGTTAGGATCGCCTGCGCGGCCTGCCCCGGGCTGTGCTCGAGCATCGCCTTCAGCCCTGCCACATCCACCACTTCCTCACGGCGCAATTGATAAGACACGGCTCAGACCTCGGCCCAGCGGCGCAGCAGGTTGTGGTAGGTGCCCGTCAGTTGCAGCAACGAAGGATGCTCCGGCACATCGGCGCCCAGTTGGCGAATCGCATTGTCCATCTCGAACAGCAAGGTGCGCTGGCTGTCCTCGCGCACCAGGCTCTGGGTCCAGAAGAACGCCGCATAGCGTGCCCCGCGGGTGACCGGGTTGACCTTGTGCAGGCTGGTGCCGGGGTACAGCACCAGGTCGCCGGCGGCCAGCTTGACCTGGCGCACGCCGTAGGTGTCCTGGATCACCAGTTCGCCGCCGTCGTAGCTGTCCGGGTCGCTGAGAAACAGCGTCGAGGACAGGTCGGTACGCACCCGCTCCGGGCTGCCCTTGGGCTGGCGCAGGGCATTGTCGATATGGAAATCGAAACTGCCGCCCTCGCGATAGCAGTTGATCAGCGGCGGGAACACCTTATGCGGCAGCGCCGCCGACATGAACAACGGGTTGCGCCACAGCCGCTCGATCAACGCACTGCCGATTTCCTTAGCCAGCGCATGACCCTCGGGCAACTGCAGGTTGTGCTTGGCCTTGGCCGACTGGTATCCGGCGGTGATCTTGCCGTCGGCCCAGTCGGCCTGCTCCAGGGCCTCGCGAATGCGCAGGATTTCGTCGGCCTCGAACAGGCCTGGGATGTGAAGCAGCATGGCGACGGCACCGAGAGCGATAGGGGCGTCAATGATATTGATTACCTTTTACTCACCACAAGCCCCTTTCACCAAGGCAGGACGCACGAGACCGTTAAAACCGTAAGGCCAAATTGTAAAGAATGTAAATTCCTGGCGAATGGTAACGCTTCTCAATTGTTCCTTACATTCGCTTACATTAACATCCGCGGCCTTCATACCTTGGGGAAGGTCTACAACAATGCGTCACGTGCCATCTGCTGTGAGTTCACCACGTCTGCTCGCCTCCGCCATCGGCATGGCGATCACCGCCACCTCGGCCTATGCCGCCGACCCGGCCGCCAGCAACGCCATCACCCTCGACGCCACCAGCGTCAATGGCAAGGCCGAACAGGCAAGCACCGAGTACAAGGTCGACAAGGCCTCGTCGCAGAAGTACACCGCGCCATTGGTGGACACGCCGCGCTCGATCACGGTGATTCCCCAGCAGGTGATCAAGGACACCAACGCCATGTCCCTGCAGGACGCCCTGCGCACGGTACCCGGGATCACCTTCGGCGCCGGCGAAGGCGGCAACCCGCAGGGCGACCGCCCCTTCATCCGTGGCTTCGACGCCCAGGGCGACACCTACCTGGACGGCGTGCGGGACACCGGCGCCCAGACCCGCGAAATATTCGCCATCGAGTCTGTCGAAGTGGCCAAGGGGCCGAACTCGGCCATTGGTGGCCGTGGCGCCGCTGGCGGCACCATCAACCTGGTAAGCAAGCGCGCGCACCTGGGCAACTCGCTGGATGGCGCCTGGACCTGGGGCAGCGACCAGACCCAGCGTTACACCTTCGACGGCAACTACCAGTTCAGCGACAGCGTCGCCGGGCGCCTGAACCTGATGACCCACGAGAGCAACGTCGCCGGCCGCGACAAGGTCAACTACGACCGCTGGGGCATCGCCCCGTCGCTGGCCTTCGGCCTGGGCACGCCGACCCGCGTCAACCTCGACTACTACCACCTGGAAAGCGACGACCTGCCGGACTCCGGCATCCCCTACAGCGTGCCACGGGCTGGCAGCGCCGCACGCACCTCTGCCCATCCGGACAAGCCGGTGGACGGCGGCGACAGCGACAACTTCTACGGCCTGACCGGCCGCGACTTCCGCAAGACCCGTGTCGATATCGCGACCTTCGCCATCGAGCACGACCTGTCCGACACGCTGACCATCAAGAACACCCTGCGCCACGGCAACAGCATGCAGGACTACGTGCTGACCCAGCCCGACGACAGTGCCGGCAACGTCAACAACAACGGCGTCTGGCGTCGCGCCAACACCCGTGTGGGCAACACCGCCACCACCACCAACCAGACCGACCTGTTCGGTGAGTTCTACCTCGGCGGCCTGAAGAACAGCTTCTCCACCGGCGTCGAGTTCACCAAGGAAGAGTCCGACCGCCAGAGCTACACCGTCACCCCCAACAGCAAGCTCACCTGCACCGGGCCGGGCAGCGGCGGCAGCTGCACCTCGCTGGACAACCCGAACCCGGACGATGCCTGGGTCGGTACCGTCGCGCGCAACTACGCCGGCACCAAGACCAGCAGCAAGACCCGCGCACTCTACGTGTTCGACACCCTGGAGCTGACCCAGCAGTGGCTGCTCAACATGGGCCTGCGCTATGACCACTTCGACACCGACTACCGTGGCTACAATGCCGACGGCAGCACCGCGGTGAGCGCCAAGGGTGTGCCCGCCAAGGGCCAGGACACCAGCGAGTTCATCACCGGCCAGCTTGGCCTGGTGTGGAAGCCCGCCGACAACGGCAGCATCTATGTGTCCTACGCCACATCCGCCACTCCGCCTGGCGCCATGCTCGGCGAGGGCACCGAAGGCAACCCGCTGGGCAATGCCACCGACCGCTCCGGCAACCTGCTCAACAGTGACATGGAGCCGGAAGAAACCACCAACTACGAGCTCGGCACCAAGTGGGACCTGCTCGACCAGCGCCTGTCCCTGGCCGCGGCGCTGTTCCGCACCGAGAAGGAAAATGCCCGGGTCCAGGTCAACACCAACACCTACGAGAACGTCGGTGAAACCCGTGTGCAAGGCATCGAGCTGTCGGCCAGCGGCAAGCTGACCGACAAGTGGCAGGTATTCGCCGGCTACACCTACATGCAGGCCCGCCAGATCGACGGTGGCCCGCTGGGCAAGGCCAACGACGGCAACCAGCTGCCCAACACGCCGAACAACAGCGCCAGCCTGTGGACCACCTACCAGCTGACGCCGAAGTTGACGGTCGGTGGCGGCGCCTTCTACGTCGACGACGTCTACGGCAGCGTGGCCAACACCACCATGGTCGACAGCTACGTGCGCTACGACGCCATGGCGGCCTACAAGCTGACCAAGAACATCGACCTGCAGTTGAACGTGCAGAACCTCACCAACGAGGTCTACTACGACAAGGCCTACTCCACCCACTTCGCCAACCAGGCAGCGGGACGCACGGCATTGCTGACCACCAGCGTCCACTTCTAAAAGCCGCACCCCAGGCCCCGTTCAATCGATTGAACGGGGCTTTTGCGTATCAAGGCATAATGCACGCCGCGCAGTTGCTGGCGGCAAGACAAGGTGATCGATGTGGTGAAGAAGACGCTGTTCCAATTGCACTGGTTCTTTGGCATCACCGCCGGCCTGGTGCTGGCGCTGATGGGCATCACCGGCGCGATCTGGTCGTTCCAGGAAGAACTGCTGCGCGCATTCAACGCCGAGGTGCTCAAGGTCGAGGTACGCCAGGAAGGCGTGCTGCCGCCGGCCGAGCTGGTGCGTCGGGTCGAGGCCGCGCAAGGCGACCAGGTCTCCATGCTCTGGGTCGATACCCGCGAGGGCAACGCGGCGCGGATCTTCTTCACCCCGGCTCCCGGCGAGCGCCGTGGCGCGCTGCGCTACGCCGACCCGTACACCGGCGAGCTCAAGGGTGAAGTCGCAGGCCTTGGCTTCTTCAACCTCATGCTCAACCTGCACCGGTTCCTGGCCATGGGCGACACTGGCCGGCAGATCACCGGCGCCTGCACCCTGATGCTGATCTTCTTCTGCCTCTCCGGGCTGTACCTGCGCTGGCCGCGCAAGGCCCGGAACTGGCGCACCTGGCTGACGCTGGACTGGGCGAAAAAAGGCCGCGCCTTCAACTGGGACCTGCACGCGGTGTTCGGCACCTGGTGCCTGTTGTTCTACCTGCTGTTCGCCCTGACCGGGCTGTTCTGGTCCTACGAGTGGTACCGCGAGGGCCTCAACCGCCTGCTGGCCGACCAGCCCGCGGCGGGCGAGCAGAAACGCGGCGAAGGCCGTGGCGGTCGTCATGGTCCGCCCAAAGTGGACAAGAACGCCCCGCCACGGGTGGTGGACTATGATGCCATCTGGGCCAATCTCAAGGCAGCCGCAGGCCCGGACCTGGCCACCTACAACCTGCGCCTGCCGCCGGTCGGTGGCCAGCCTGCGACGCTGTTCTACCTGCTGCAGGGCGCCGAGCACGAGCGCGCCTTCAACACCCTCACCCTCGACCCGGCCAGCGGCCAGGTCAAGCGTCACGAACGCTATGCCGACAAGTCGTTCAAGGCGCAACTGCTGCAAAGCGTCTATGCCCTGCACGTCGGCGAGTACTTCGGCCTGCCGGGGCGCATCATCGTTACCCTCGCCAGCCTGACCATGCCGCTGTTCTTCGTTACCGGCTGGTTGCTGTACCTCGACCGCCGCCGCAAGAAACGCCAGGTACGCGCCGCCCGTGGCGCGGTGGGTGATCAGGGCAACGCCGGCGACAGCTGGCTGATCGGTTTCGCCAGCCAGAGCGGTTTCGCCGAACAGCTGGCCTGGCAGAGCGCCGGCCAGCTGCAGGCTGCCGGCTTGCCGGTGCAGGTCCGTCCGCTGGCCGAGCTGGGCGAAGCCCAATTACGCAATGCCAACCGCGCACTGTTCGTGGTCAGCACTTTCGGCGACGGCGAGGCCCCGGACAGCGCCCGCGGCTTCGAACGCAAGGTGCTCGGCCAGCCGTGGGCGTTGGAGCACCTGGACTACGCCTTGCTGGCCCTGGGTGACCGCCAGTACCCGCACTTCTGCGGCTTCGCCCGCCGCCTCCAGGCCTGGCTCGGCGAGCGCGGCGCCACCTGCGCCTTCAGCCCGGTGGAAGTGGACAATGCCGACCCCGCCGCGCTTGCGCTGTGGCAACAGGAACTGACGCAACTGACCGGCGCCCGTCCCGTCGCCGCCTGGCAAGCACCGAGCTTCGGCAACTGGCATCTGCTGCGCCGTGAACTGCTCAACCCAGGCAGCCAGGGCGCGCCGGTCTACCTGCTGGGCCTGCAGGCGCAAATGCCCGCGACCTGGGAAGCCGGCGACCTGATCGAGATCCTGCCGCGCAATGGCCAGCTCCGTGTCGATGCCTTCCTGGCAGGCCTGGGCCTCGACCCTCATTGCCCGGTGCTGCTCGACGGCCTGCAGGAAAACCTGGCGCAGGCACTGGCCAGCCGCCAACTGCCGGTCGGCCGCGAACACCTGGTGGGCCTGCATGCACAGGCGCTGGTCGATGCCCTGATCCCGCTGGCCGCTCGCGAATACTCGATTGCATCCATCGCCAGCGACGGCGCGCTGGAGCTGATCGTGCGCCAGGAGCGCCACGCCGATGGCAGCCTGGGCCTGGGTTCCGGCTGGCTGACCGAGTATCTGCCACTCGATGGCAGCGTCAGCGCACGCCTGCGTCGCAACAGCGGCTTCCACCTGCCCGGCGGATCGGTCCCCCTGGTGCTGATCGGTAACGGCACCGGCCTGGCTGGCCTGCGCAGCCTGCTAAAGGCGCGCATCGCGGCGGGCGAGCAGCGCAACTGGCTGCTGTTCGGTGAGCGCAACCGGGCGCACGACCTGCTGTGCGGTGAGGAACTGCAGGGTTGGGTGGCAAGCGGCGACCTGCAACGGCTGGACCTGGCTTTCTCACGGGACCAGGCAGAGAAGATCTACGTGCAGGACGTGCTGTTGCAGCAGGCCGCCGAGTTCAAGCGCTGGGTCGATGAAGGAGCTTGCGTGTATGTCTGCGGCAGTTTGCACGGCATGGCTGCCGGCGTTGATGCGGCGCTGCAGGGCATGCTTGGTGAGGTGCGGGTGCAGCAGCTGATCGAGGATGGGCGCTATCGGCGGGATGTGTACTGAAGCCTGAAAGCATCGCGGGGCAAGCCCGCTCCCACGCAGCCAAGAACCTGGCGTGGGAGCGGCGGTGCGCCGATGCGACTTGCCCCGCGATTGGCCCTCAATGCAATTCGAAGGTATCGGCATCCATATTGGCCGGGAACCGCGCCCGATACGCGGCCAGCTCCGCCGCCCGCAGCACCACGGTGAACACCCCGTCGGCCTCACCCGCGCTGAGCAGGCTCTCACCCTGGAAGTCCAGCACCTGGCTGTCGCCGGAGTAAGCGAAGCCCTTGCCATCGGTGCCGACCCGGTTCACTGCTGCCACAAAGCACAGGTTCTCGATGCCCCGTGCCGGCAGCAACCGGTTCCAATGCAGGCGCCGCGCCGCCGGCCAGTTGGCGGTGTACAGCAGCAAGTCGGTGTCCTGGGCATCGCGGCTCCACACCGGGAAACGCAGGTCGTAGCAGATCAGCGGGCGAATCCGCCAGCCCTTGAGCTCGAACTGCACCTGACGCTCGCCCGGGGTGTAATGCTTGTGCTCGCCGGCCATGCGGAACAGGTGGCGCTTGTCGTAGTGCAGGATCTCGCCATCGGGCCGCGCCCACAGCAGCCGGTTGCGATGGCTGCCGTCGGCGGCCTGGATGATCACGCTGCCGGTGATCACGGCGTTGGCTTTCTTCGCCTGGGCCTTGAGCCATTTGTAGGTCGGGCCGTTTTCCGGCTCGGCCAGGCTTTCGGACTCCATCGAAAACCCGGTGGTGAACATTTCCGGCAGAACCACCAGGTCCACCTCGCCGGCCTGGGTGATCAGCTCCTCGAAGTGCGCGTAGTTCGCCTCGCGGTCGTGCCAGGCCAGGGTGGTCTGCACCAGGGCGATTTTCAGGTTCGGCAGTTGGCTCAGATCGCGCATAGTCTTTCCGCTGCCTGGCGCAGCGTCTCCTCGCGTTTGGCAAAGCACAGGCGTACCAGGCGTTGCTCGGGGATGGGTTGCTGGTAGAACACCGACACCGGGATGCTGGCCACGCCATGCTCCTGGGTCAGCCACAGGGCCATGTCGACATCGTTCAGGTCGGGGCGAATCTGCGAATAGTCCACCAGTTGGAAATAGGTGCCCGGGGTGCGGGTGAAGGTGAAGCGCGAGTCCTGCAGCAGGTCGCAGAACAGGTCGCGCTTAGCCTGGTAGAAGGCCGGCAGCTCGTCGATGTGCTCAGGGTGCTCGGCCATGAAGTCGGCCAGGGCGCACTGCAAGGGCGTGACGCCGCAGAAGTTGACGTACTGGTGCACCTTGCGCAATTCGGCGCTGAGGGCCGGTGGCGCGACCACGTAGCCGGTTTTCCAGCCGGTGACGTGGTAGGTCTTGCCGAACGAGCTGATGACGAAGGCTTTGCTGTACAGCTGCGCGTGGGCCAGCACGCTGGCGTGGCGCACACCGTCGTAGATCAGGTGCTCGTAGACTTCGTCGCTGACCAGGTAGATATCGCGGCTGCCGATCAACGCGGCCAGCTGGTCCAGGTCGTCGCGGCTGATCAAGGCGCCGCTGGGGTTGTGCGGCGAATTGAGGATGACCATGCGCGTGCGCGGGCTCAGGGCGTCGCTGAACTTCTGCCAGTCAATGCTGAAGCTGCCGTCGCGCAGCGGCACATGCACGCAGCGGCCACCGGCCAGCTCAACCGATGGCTCGTAGCTGTCGTAGCTGGGGTCGAAGACGATCACCTCGTCACCGGGGTGGATCACCGCCTGGATCGCGCAGAAGATCGCCTCGGTGGCGCCCGGGGTGATGGTCACTTCCTGGTCGGCATCCACTGCCACGCCATACAGCCGGGCGATCTTGGCCGCAACCTGCTGGCGCAGGGCTGGCAGGCCGGTCATCGGCGAATACTGGTTATGCCCGGCGGCCACATGGCGGCCAACGGCATCGAGCAGGGCCTGGGGGCCGTTGAAGTCAGGGAAGCCCTGGGACAGGTTGAGCGCACCGGTCTGCATGGCCAGTTGCGACATGGTGGTAAAGATGGTCGTGCCGACGTTCGGCAGTTTGCTGCGGATCATGGAGCCCTCTTTCCTGGGGTTTGTCCGGCACGGGGATGGATCCGAGCATAGCGGAACGAGCGGTCAGGAAAAAGGTTGAAACAATAGGGGGATTGCGGTGGATCAAAGGGCCCTATCGCCGGCAAGCCGGCTCCCACAGGTATTGTCGCTTGCGCATACGCTGTGGGAGCCGACTTGCCGGCGATGAAGCCAGCACGGAATCAACGCTTGTCGCGGCGCTTCTTCTCGGCCTTCTTGTGGTGCGACATCAGGCGGCGCTTCTTGTTGACCTGGCGATCGGTGAGGGTGTTCTTGTTGCCCTCGTACGGGTTCTCACCGCCCTTGTACTCGATGCGGATCGGCGTGCCGACCAGCTTGAGCACGCGACGGTAGGTGTTCTCCAGGTAACGCGAGTAAGACTTGGGCACCTTCTCGGTCTGGTTGCCGTGGATCACGATCAGCGGCGGGTTGGCGCCACCGAGGTGGGCATAGCGCAGCTTGATGCGACGGCCGTTGACCAGCGGCGGTTGGTGCTCGCTGATGGCGTCTTCGAGGATCTGCGTCAGGCGGCTGGTCGGCCAGCGGGTAACCGCCGACTTGAACGCGGCCTGCACCGACTTGTACAGGTGGCCAACACCGGTACCGTGCAAGGCGGAGATGAAGTGGATGTCGCAGAAGTCGACGAAGAACAGCCGGCGCTCGAGCTCGGTTTTCACATAGTCGCGCTCGCCCGGCTCCATGCCGTCCCACTTGTTCAGTGCGATGACGATCGCCCGGCCAGCGTCGAGGGCGAAGCCCAGCAGGTTGAGGTCGTGGTCGACCACGCCTTCACGGGCGTCCATGACGAAGATCACCACGTTGGCGTCCTTGATCGCCTGCAGGGTCTTCACCACCGAGAACTTTTCGACTTCCTCGTGGATCTTGCCGCGCTTGCGCACGCCGGCGGTGTCGATGAAGGTGTACTTCTCGCCATCACGCTCGAACGGGATGTAGATACTGTCGCGGGTAGTGCCGGGCTCGTCGTACACCACCACACGCTCTTCACCGAGCATGCGGTTGACCAGCGTCGACTTGCCCACGTTCGGGCGGCCGATGATGGCGATCTTGATGCCGTCCTTTTCGCTCGGGCCGGGGATGCGCACGGCCTCCTCGCCTTCGGCGACTTCCAGGTCGAGGGCTTCTTCTTCGGCGTCACGCGGAATGTGTCCGAGCACCGATTCCATCAGGGCGTTGATGCCACGGCCCTGGGAGCCGGCCACCGGGATGGCGTTGCCCATGCCCAGCGGCGAGAACTCGGCGCGGGCGATGTCGGGGTCGATGTTGTCGATCTTGTTGGCCACCAGGATGGCCGACTTGTTCCGCTTGCGCAGGTGGTCGGCGATCATCTGGTCGGCGGCGGTCATGCCGGCACGGGCGTCGACCAGGAACAGTACGTAGTCGGCTTCCTCGATGGCCATCAGCGACTGCTCGGCCATCTTCTCGTCCATGCCTACTTCGTCGCCGGTGATACCACCGGTGTCGATCAGGATGAACGAGCGACCCTGCCAGCTGGCATCACCATACTGGCGGTCACGGGTCAGGCCCGACAGGTCACCGACGATGGCATCGCGGGTCTTGGTCAGGCGGTTGAACATGGTGGATTTGCCGACGTTGGGGCGGCCCACCAGGGCGATTACGGGAACCATGCGGCTCTCCACTCTTGAATTCTTGAAAATGCAAAGGCCGCTGCAAGGCAGCGGCCGGAGTTCGGGCGGCGTTTCCTACGCCGCAACCTGAGCCCGCGAACGGGCCCAAGCATAGCTTCAGCGGATGGTCAGTGCCTCGAGCTTGCCGCTGTTGCCGAAGACGTAGATGGTGTCGCCGACCACAAGTGGGCGGGCGCGCAGGCCATCGCTGTCGATACGCTCACGGCCGACGAAGCGGCCATCGACCTGGCTGAGCAGGTGCAGGTAACCCTCGAAGTCACCGACAGCCACATAGCTGGAGAACACTTCCGGCGCCGACAGCTGACGGCGGGCCATGGAATCGTTGCTCCACAGCGAGCTGGAAGAACGCTCGTCGACGCTCTGCACGGTACCCGACGCTTCGCTGACATAGACGTTGCCGAAGCCCTGGGCGACACCCACGTAGCTGGAGGCATCGCGCTGCCACTGCACGCGGCCGCTTTCCAGGTCCAGGCCGGCAACGCGGCCCTGGTAGGTGCTGACGTACAGGGTGCCACCGGACAGCAGCAGGCCGCCGTCGATGTCCACCACGCGGTCCAGCTCGGAACGGCCCTGTGGAACGGCCACGCGGCTTTCCCACACTGGCACGCCGTTGCTGATGTCGACCGCCACCACCTTGCCGGTGGACAGGCCGGCAACGGCCAGGCGGTTGGTCACCACCGGCGCGCCGGTACCGCGCAGGGTCAGCACGGCCGGGCTGTTCTCGTAGATCCAGCGACGGTCACCCGTGGCGGCGTCGAAGCCGACCAGGCGGTCGTCCTGGGTCTGTACCACCACCACGTCGCCATTGTTGGCGGGCGGTGCCAGCACTTCACTGGAGACGCGGGAGCGCCAGCGCTCCTCGCCGGTGCTGGAGTCCAGGGCAATGACCTCGCCCTTGAGGGTACCCAGCATGACCAGGCCATAGCCCACGCCCACGGCGCCGGAAACCGGCAGCTCGAGGTCCTTCTTCCACACCACGTCACCGGTGATGCGGTTCAGCGCGAAGACCTCGCCGTTGACGTCGGAAGCGTAGATGCGGTCGTTCTCGATGGCCGGCACCAGGGTGTTGTAGGTCTCACCCTGGCCGTCACCGATCGAACGGCTCCACTGCTTCTTCAGTACCACTTCCTCGGTGAACTTGGTCAGCTCGGCCGGGGGCAGTTCCTTCTTGCTGTTGCTGCTGCAACCCGCCGCCAGGACGGCGAGGGTGAGCACTGCTGCTTGTTTCCAACCCTTCACTTCAGGCGTCCCCTTTGGCCAGGTCATCCAGCTTCAGTTGCAGGCCACCGATCGCGGCGTCGTCGGACAGCGCGGCCTTGGCTTTTTCGTAGGCGCCGTGCGCGTCATCGGCGCGGCCCAGCTGCACCAGCAGGTCGCCCTTGAGTTCTTCACGGCTGGCCAGGAAGGCCTTGTCGGTGTCGCCGTCGAGCAGCTTGAGGGCGTCCTCGGCCTTGTCCTGGGCCGCGAGCACGCGAGCCAGGCGCTGGCGCGAAATCTCGCTCAGGGTGGCGTCGGCCGGCTTGTCCATCACGCTCTTGAGTTCGCTCGCCGCGTCGTCCAGCTTGCCGCTCTCGACCGCCACCTTGGCGACGAACAGGCTGCCGTACTGGGCGTAGGCGGTGCCGCCGAACTCGCTCTTGAGCTTGCCGGAAAGCTCCGCCACCTTGCTCGCGTCAGGCTTGCCATCCGGCGTCAGCGAGGTTTCCAGCAGGGCCTGGTACAGCGCCGAAGCGCCTTGCGACTGGTTGGCCTGGTACTTGTGCCAGGTCTGCCAGCCCATCACCACCACACCGGCCAGCAGGGCGCCGGTCAGCAGTGGCTTGCCGTTGCGGTTCCACCAGTCCTTGGCCGCTGCCAGGCCTTCATCATCGGTACTCGACACCCCAATACTCCTATTCGCCTATTCGTTGTCGGACCGCATCACGCCTGGGCGATCGCGGTTTCCAGGTGCGCAGCAAGCGCATCCCAGGCAATGTTCTGTTGTTCGCCCTGGCCACGCAGGGGCTTCACGCCAATCTCTTGCTTGGCCAGCTCGTCGTCGCCGAGGATCAGGGCGAACAGCGCGCCGCTCTTGTCGGCCTTCTTGAACTGGTTCTTGAAGTTGCCGCCACCGGCGTTGACCGCCAGGCGCAGGTTCGGCAGACGATCACGCAGTTGCTCGCTGATCTTCAGGCCAGCAAGCTCGGCCTGCTCACCAAAGGCGCACAGGTAGACGTCGATGGTACGGCTGATCGACTCAGGCACCTTGCCGAGGGTTTCGATCAGCAGCAGCAGGCGCTCGATACCCATGGCAAAGCCAACGCCAGCGGTCGGCTTGCCGCCCATCTGCTCGACCAGGCCGTCGTAGCGCCCACCGGCGCAGACCGTGCCCTGGGCACCGAGCTTGTCGGTGACCCACTCGAACACGGTCTTGCTGTAGTAGTCCAGGCCGCGTACCAGCTTGGTGTTGATCACGAACGGGATGCCAGCAGCGTCAAGACGCGCCTTCACACCCTCGAAATGCACGCGGGACTCTTCGTCCAGGTACTCTTCGAGCTTCGGCGCGCCCACCAGGGCGGCCTGAGTGCCTGCGTTCTTGCTGTCGAGGATACGCAGCGGATTGCTCTTCAGGCGGCGCTGGCTGTCTTCGTCCAGCTGATCGATGCGCTGGGACAGGAACTCCACCAGTGCATCGCGATAGCGCGCACGTGCTTCGCTGGTGCCAAGGCTGTTGAGCTCCAGGGTCACTGCGTCCTGGATACCCAGCAACGCCCAGAGGCGCCAGGTGAGCATGATCAGTTCGGCGTCGATATCCGGGCCGGCCAGGTTGAACACCTCGACACCGATCTGGTGGAACTGCCGGTAGCGTCCCAGTTGCGGGCGCTCGTGGCGGAACATCGGGCCCACGTACCAGAGCTTCTGCACCTGGCCATTACCGATGATGCCGTGCTCGAGCACTGCGCGCACGCAAGCGGCGGTGCCTTCCGGGCGCAAGGTAAGCGAGTCCTTGTTATCCTGGAAGGTGTACATCTCCTTCTCGACGATATCGGTGACTTCACCGATAGAGCGTTTGAACAGCTCGGTGAACTCGACGATCGGCGTGCGGATCTGGCTGTAGCCGTAGCTGTCCAGCAAGCCGGCCACGGTGCCCTCGAAGTAGCGCCACAGCGGCGACTGGTCGGGCAGGATGTCGTTCATGCCACGGATGGCTTGCAGCGATTTGCTCACGAATAGTCCTTACGAATCTGTGTCTCAGCCGCGGGCGATCAGCGCCGCGTCGGCCTCGGCCTTCTCGGCCGCTTTCTGGCGAATGAGCTTTTCCAGCTCGTCGACCAGGTTGTCGTTGTTCAGCTTCTGCGATGGCTTGCCGTCGATGTACACCAGGTTCGGCGTGCCGCCGGTCAAGCCCACGTGCGATTCCTTGGCTTCGCCCGGGCCGTTGACCACGCAACCGATCACCGCCACGTCCAGCGGCACCAGCAGGTCCTCCAGGCGCCCTTCCAGTTCGTTCATGGTCTTGACCACATCGAAGTTCTGCCGCGAGCAGCTCGGGCAGGCGATGAAGTTGATGCCACGGGAACGCAGGTGCAGCGACTTGAGGATGTCGTAGCCGACCTTCACTTCCTCGACCGGATCGGCGGCCAGGGAAATGCGGATGGTGTCACCGATGCCTTCGGCCAGCAGCATACCTAGGCCGACGGCGGATTTCACCGTCCCCGAGCGCAGGCCACCGGCTTCGGTGATGCCCAGGTGCAGCGGCTGGATGATCTGCCTGGCCAGCAGGCGGTAGGCTTCGACGGCCATGAACACGTCGGAGGCCTTGACGCTGACCTTGAAGTCCTGGAAATCCAGGCGGTCAAGGTGCTCGACGTGACGCAGGGCCGATTCGACCAGCGCCGCCGGGGTCGGCTCGCCGTACTTCTTCTGCAGGTCCTTTTCCAGGGAGCCTGCGTTGACGCCGATGCGGATCGGGATACCACGGTCGCGGGCGGCATCGACCACGGCGCGCACACGGTCTTCACGGCCGATGTTGCCCGGGTTGATGCGCAGGCAGTCGACACCCAGCTCGGCCACGCGCAGAGCGATCTTGTAGTCGAAGTGGATATCGGCGACCAGCGGCACGCTGACCAGTTTCTTGATTTTGCCGAACGCCTCGGCGGCGTCCATGTCCGGTACCGAGACACGTACGATGTCCACGCCGGCATCGACCAGGCGCTGGATCTGCGCCACGGTGGCGGCGACATCGTTGGTGTCGGTGTTGGTCATGCTCTGCACCGCGATGGGCGCATCACCACCCACCGGCACATTGCCGACCCAGATCTTGCGGGATTCGCGACGTTTGATCGGAGATTCGCCGTGCATGACTTACTGTCCCAACTTCAGGCGAGCGGTTTCGCCACTGGTGAACGGGGCGACATCGACCGCCTGGCCGTTGTAGCTCACCTGGGCGCCACGGGCGAAGCCCAGGCGCACCGCGAACGGTGGCTTGCCGGTCAGTTCCAGGCTGTCGCCCTTGCGCTTGATGGCGCTGAACAGCACCTTGCCGTTGCCGTCGGAGACCTGGGTCCAGCAATCGGCGGTGAATTGGATATGAACCTTGGCGCTGCCGGCCGGGGCCGGTGCGGCTTCAGCGGGCGCCGCCGGTGCGGCCGCAGCGGTGGCCGCGACGGCTGTGGCTGGCGCGGTGGCGGCAGGCACGGCGGGGGTGACCACGGCAGGCGCGGCTGGCGCGACAACCGGTGCCACAGGCGCGGTGGCAGTCGGCGCGGCGCTGGTGGCTGGCGTGGCAGGCGCAACGGAGGCGACTGGCGCCTGGGCCTCAGCGACCGGCGCCTGCTCGGCACTGCTCGGTTCCAGCGGCAGGGCCTGGCCTTCGGCCTGCTGGCCCTCGCTCACCGCCTGATCTTCTGGCTCGTCCAGCGGGTGAATCTGCGTGGTGCCGTCGGCGCTCTCGACCTCGACGTGCTCCAGGGCAATCTTGGCCAGGTCCTTGCCGCGCAGGCTGCTCTGGTCCTGCCACCAGAAGAAGCCGCCGCCGACCACGGCGACCAGCAGCAACAGGCTGACCACGCGCAGGATGTTGTGCGACAGGCGCACCGGTTCTTCGATGCGGCCGAGCGCGTGCACCTCACTGCCTTTGGCGTGGGTCCCGGTGATCTGGTCGAAGGCCTCGACCAGGGGCGCCTGGTCCATGTCCATCAGCTTGGCGTAGGCGCGGATGTAGCCACGGGCGAAGGTATGCCCGGGCAGCTTGTCGAAGGCGCCGCTTTCCAGGTTGTTCAGCGAAGATACCGTGAGGTTGAGCTTGCGAGCGACCTCGGCCTGGCTCCATTCGCGTTTTTCGCGGGCCTGGCGCAAGACGTCACCGGGGTTCTGGCGAGTCGCTGCTGCTACTTCAGTGTGCGCGGCTTTCATCGTTGCTCCGACAGGTATTGCTGATATTCCGGCGTACCGGGATAAAGTCGTTGTAATTGCTGGCCCAAGCGGGCCGCGGTGCCCTGCTCGTCAAGGGCAAGTGCCAGGCGATGGCCCAGCAGCAGGCTGCGGGCATTCTGGTCGCTCAGCTGGCTGAATCGATCGTAGTAATCCCGGGCCGGCACATAATGCCTGTTTTCGTAGGACAACTCAGCCATTTCGAGCAAAGCCTTCGGTTGCCGCTGATTGAGCCG
This sequence comes from Pseudomonas sp. CCOS 191, assembly GCF_001007005.1. Taxonomy (NCBI): domain Bacteria; kingdom Pseudomonadati; phylum Pseudomonadota; class Gammaproteobacteria; order Pseudomonadales; family Pseudomonadaceae; genus Pseudomonas; species Pseudomonas sp. CCOS 191. Next base: position 1,028,280 of record NZ_LN847264.1, on the reverse strand, counting down.
AAGGGCCTTTTCCAGGTATTCGCGGGCCTGAGCGCCCTGCCCCCGCTTCAAGGCGGTGAGCCCGAGGTTCTCGTAGACGCGCGAACGCTCAGGATACAGGGTATCGGCGGCGGCCTGGAGGAACATCGCGTGGGCTTCGTCGAAACGGCCCTGAGCATATAGGAAACTGCCGTAGTTGTTACGGATTCGCGTGTCATCCGGGCGGATGGCCAGGGCTTTGTCAAAATGCTCGTCGGCCAGGGCGGGCTCATCCTCGGCCTGGAATACCAGGGCGAGCGCGGCATGGGCGTCGGCGTCACGGGCGTCGAGGGCGAGCGCTTTGACCAGAGGGGCCTTGGCGCGCTCGGTCAAACCTTGTTGCAAATACCCCAGGCCCAACTGCACATAGGCCTGCCCCGCCGCCTCACGCCCCTGGCGGTCGGCCAAGGGGTCACCCGCGCCGCCGGACACGCAGCCGGCCAGCAGCGAAAGCGTCAGGATCGACAGCGCGGTGCGCAGGCTCATGGGGCAGGTGCTCGTCAGGGGCGCGCGGCGCTGTCTTGCGGCTCGTCGGCGGCCAGCTGACGTACGGCGATGTAGCGCTCGCTGCGGCGGGTGCGGTCATTGACCTGGCCCACCAGCTGACCGCAGGCGGCGTCGATGTCATCACCGCGGGTGGTGCGCGTGGTCACGTTGAAGCCGCCGTGGTGCAGCAGGTCCTGGAAGCGGCGGATGGCATTGTTGCTCGGCCGCTCGTAGCCGGAGTGCGGGAACGGGTTGAACGGGATCAGGTTGATCTTGCACGGCACATCGCGCAGCAGCTCGATCATCTGCGCGGCGTGCTCGGGCTGGTCGTTGACGTCCTTGAGCAGGGTGTACTCGATGGTCAGCACGCGCTTGCCGCCGAGGGTGGACATGTAGCCCATGCACGACTCCAGCAGCATCTTCAGCGGATACTTCTTGTTGATCGGCACCAGCTTGTTGCGCAGCTCGTCGTTCGGCGCGTGCAGCGACAGGGCCAGGGACACGTCGATGTGCTTGGCCAGCTCGTCGATCATCGGCACCACGCCCGAGGTGGACAGGGTCACGCGACGCTTGGAAATGCCATAGCCCAGATCTTCCATCATGATCTTCATGGCGGCGATGACATTGTCGAAATTCAGCAAGGGCTCGCCCATGCCCATCATGACCACGTTGGTAATCGCGCGGTCGATCTTGGCCGGGACGGTCCCGAAGGATTTGTTGGCAAGCCACACCTGGCCGATCACTTCGGCGGCGGTGAGGTTGCTGTTGAAGCCTTGCTTGCCGGTGGAGCAGAAACTGCAGTCCAGGGCGCAGCCGGCTTGCGACGACACGCACAGGGTGCCGCGATCGTCGGTAGGGATGTAGACGGTCTCGACGCAGCTGCCGGAGGCAACGCGGACCACCCACTTGCGGGTGCCGTCGGCGGAAATGTCTTCGCTGACCACTTCCGGGCCCCGAATTTCGGCAACGGCCTCGAGCTTTTCGCGCAAGACCTTGCCGACGTTCGTCATGGCGGCGAAATCATCGACGCCAAAGTGGTGAATCCATTTCATCACCTGACCGGCACGGAAGCGCTTCTCCCCGATTGAGTCGAAGAACTGTTCCATTTCCGCCAGGGTAAGCCCCAGCAGGTTGATCTTGTCAGTCGATGTCGTCATGGATTCACCCTCACTCGTAAGCCTTCGCTTAGCGAGTGGTTACCTCGGTAGCAGCGAAGAAGTAAGCGATTTCGCGAGCAGCAGCGGCTTCGGAGTCCGAACCGTGAACGGCGTTGGCGTCGATCGACTCGGCGAAGTCGGCGCGGATGGTGCCGGCAGCAGCTTCTTTAGGGTTGGTAGCGCCCATCAGCTCACGGTTCAGAGCGATGGCGTTCTCGCCTTCCAGAACCTGAACAACGACCGGGCCGGAAGTCATGAAGGCAACCAGGTCACCGAAGAAGCCACGAGCGCTGTGCTCGGCGTAGAAGCCTTCGGCTTCGGCCTTGGACAGTTGCTTGATTTTCGAAGCGACGATTTTCAGGCCGGCTTCTTCGAAGCGAGTGGTGATCTTGCCGATGACGTTTTTGGCAACGGCGTCAGGCTTGATGATGGAGAAAGTACGTTGAACAGCCATGGAAAACTCCAGAAATATGAGTGTTGCGAAAAATTAAACCCGCGAATTATACGCGGGTTCCGGGGGATTGCCTAACCTGCAGCGTGCGTTCAGTCGGCTTCGTCGATCCAGGCCGCCTGGATGGCCTCGAGAACCTTCTCACCGCAACGCGACGGATCGTCATCGAATTCAGGCAGCGCCATCACCCAGGCGCGCAGATCGACGAAATTCACGTAATGAGGATCGACCTCAGGCTTGCTTTCCGCAAGCTGGATGGCGATCTCAAGTACATCAACCCATTTCAGACTCATGTACAAAACCTCAGTGCGGCGCTTCTGCGGCGTGGTTGAGCGAGTATTTGGGGATCTCGATGGTGAGGTCCTCATCGCCGACGACCACCTGGCAACCCAGGCGCGATTGCGCCTCCAGGCCCCAGGCCTTGTCCAGCATGTCTTCCTCCAGCTCATCGGCCTCCTCAAGGGAGTCGAAGCCCTTGCGGATGATGCAATGGCAGGTGGTGCAGGCCTTGACGCCGCCGCAGGCGCTTTCCATCTCGATGTGATGGTCGTGGGCCAGCTCCAGGATATTGGTCCCGGACGGCACTTCCACGGTCAGCCCTTCGGGGCAGAACTTCTCATGCGGCAGGAATGTCACCAGCGGCATCGATTACTCCTCGATCTCATTCAGGTTGCGCCCGGCCAGTGCGGCTTTGACCGTCGAATCAAGGCGACGGGCGGCAAATGCATCGGTCACCTGCGACAGACGCTTGGTCTGTTGCTCGATGGCGGCGCCATCAGTGCCGCTCAGCAAATCACGTAGTTCCTGCATCTGGAATGCAATGGCGTCGCGCTCGTCACTGCTGAGCAGGCGTTCGCCATCGGCGTCCAGGGCGCCCTGCACTGCTTCAAGCAGGCGCTCGGCGTCGACCTGGTGCTCGCGCAACTGGCGCGCGTGCTTGTCGGAGCCGGCATGCTCGAACGAATCCTTGAGCATGCGGGCGATCTCGCCGTCGGTCAGGCCATAGGATGGCTTGACCTGGATGCTCGATTCCACGCCCGAACCCAGCTCGCGGGCGGCGACGCTGAGCAGGCCGTCGGCGTCGACCTGGAAGGTCACGCGGATCTTCGCCGCACCGGCCACCATCGCCGGGATCCCGCGCAGCTCGAAGCGTGCCAGCGAGCGGCAATCGCTGATCAGCTCGCGCTCACCCTGCAGGACGTGGATCATCATGGCCGACTGGCCATCCTTGTAAGTGGTGAACTCCTGGGCGCGGGCCACCGGGATGGTGGTGTTGCGCGGGATCACCTTCTCCATCAGCCCGCCCATGGTCTCGAGGCCGAGCGACAGCGGGATGACGTCCAGCAGCAACAGCTCGCCGCCTTCGCGACGATTGCCGGCCAGGGTGTCGGCCTGGATCGCGGCACCGATGGCCACCACCTGGTCGGGGTCGATCGAGGTCAGCGGGGTACGGCCAAACAGTGCGCCGACCGCCTCGCGCACGCGCGGCACGCGGGTCGAACCGCCGACCATGACCACCGCGCCGACTTCTTCGAGCTCGACGCCGCTGTCACGCACGGCACGACGGCAAGCCTTGAGGCTGCGGGCGACCAATGGCTCGATCATGGCGTCGAAAGCCGCCCGGCTCAGCTCGCCCTGCCAGGCGCCGTGGCTGACACCGACCACGTCGGCGTCGGTCAGGGCTTCCTTGGCCGCACAGGCAGCCTGCAGCAGCTGGCGCTGGGTGGCCGGGTCGAGGTCGGAGGACAGCCCCGCCTGCTCGATGATCCAGCCGGCGATGGCGTGGTCGAAGTCATCGCCGCCCAGGGCAGTATCGCCACCGGTGGCCAGCACTTCGAAGACACCGCCGGTCAGGCGCAAGATGGAAATATCGAAGGTACCACCGCCCAGGTCGTAGATCGCCACCAGGCCTTCGGCATTCTGGTCCAGGCCATAGGCCACGGCCGCCGCGGTAGGCTCGTTGAGCAGGCGCAGGACATTGAGGCCGGCCAGTTTGGCGGCGTCCTTGGTTGCCTGGCGCTGGGCATCGTCGAAGTATGCCGGCACGGTGATCACCGCACCCACCAGCTCGCCACCGAGGGTTTGCTCAGCGCGATGGCGCAGTACCTTGAGGATATCGGCCGACACTTCCACCGGGCTCTTCGGGCCCTGGACGGTGTCGATGAACGGCATGTGCGACTCGCCACCGACGAAGCGGTACGGCAGTTGCTCGCCCAATTGCTTGACGTCGGCCAGACCGCGCCCCATCAGGCGCTTGACCGACAGGATGGTGTTCAACGGGTCGCTGGAGGCGGCATCACGGGCGACCTGGCCCACTTCGCTGCGGCCTTCGAGATAACGCACGGCCGAGGGCAGGATCACCTGGCCCTGGTCGTCGGGCAGCGGCTCGCTGCGCCCGCTGCGCACGGCGGCGACGAGAGAATTGGTGGTGCCCAGGTCGATACCCACCGCCAGGCGGCGCTGGTGCGGTTGAGGGCTCTGACCGGGTTCGGCGATCTGCAGTAGGGCCATGCTTATCTGAGTACCTTAGGCGTCATCACGGGCGACGCCGGGGTTAATCGTCGAGGCGCTCTTCGAGTTGGCGCACTTCTTGGGCGAGCTTGTCGAGGAACTGCATGCGGCGCATCAGGCGCTCGGCCTTGTCGCGCTGGGCTGCATCGTCCCAACAGTCGGCGAAGTCATTGTTCAGTGCGTCCTGGGCACCCTTGAGGCGCTTCTTGAACACACCGACACCGTCAAGGTCGGCTTCGTCCTGCAACTCTTCGAGCTCTTCGCGCCACTGCATCTGCTGCAGCAGGAAGTCCGGGTCATGCACCGTGACTTCCTGGGGCACTTCGTGGCCACCGATGGCCAGCAGGTACCGGGCGCGACGCGGCGCGCTGCGCAAGGTCTGGTAAGCGTCGTTCAGCGCCGCAGACTTTTCCAGCGCGACACGCTGCTCACGCTCGGAAGCGTCGGCGAAGCGGTCAGGGTGGACCTCACGGGCCAACTCGCGATAGCGAACAGCCAGTTTGTCGAGGTCCAGGCGGAAAGCCGGTTGCAGGTCGAACAGGGCGAAATGGCAAAGAGTACCCACAGCCAGCCTCAAACGTTGAAGCTTTCGCCGCAGCCACACTCACCGCGCACGTTGGGGTTGTTGAACTTGAAACCTTCGTTCAACCCTTCCTTGACGAAGTCCAGCTCGGTGCCGTCGAGGTACACCAGGCTCTTCGGGTCGATGATGACCTTCACGCCGTGGTTCTCGAACACCTGGTCTTCGGCAGCGAGCTCGTCGACGAACTCCAGCACGTAGGCCAGGCCCGAGCAGCCGGTGGTGCGCACGCCCAGGCGAATGCCCTCACCCTTGCCGCGCCCGTCGAGGGAGCGGCGAATGTGGTTGGCGGCGGCTTCTGTCATGCTGATAGCCATCGGAACTCCTTACCTCGCAGTCGACTCAGACCAAGCCTTTCTTCTGCTTGTAATCGCGAACAGCGGCCTTGATGGCATCTTCGGCGAGCACGGAGCAGTGGATCTTGACCGGCGGCAATGCCAGCTCTTCAGCCAGCTGGGTGTTCTTGATGGTCTCGGCCTCGTCCAGGGTCTTGCCCTTCATCCACTCGGTGGCGAGGGAGCTGGAGGCGATGGCCGAACCGCAACCGTAGGTCTTGAACTTGGCGTCTTCGATGACGCCCTGCTCGTTGACCTTGATCTGCAGGCGCATCACGTCACCGCAGGCCGGAGCGCCGACCATGCCGGTACCGACATCCGGATCGTCGGCGTTCATCTTGCCGACGTTGCGCGGGTTTTCGTAGTGGTCGATGACCTTTTCACTGTATGCCATGGTGCAATTCCTTCCTCATCAGGGAGCCGCTCTTGCCGGCGACTGCTTAGTGGGCGGCCCACTCGATCTTGGAGATGTCGACGCCGTCTTTGTACATGTCCCACAGCGGCGACAATTCGCGCAGCTTGTTCACCGCCTCGCAGACTTTCTGCGCGGCGTAGTCGACTTCTTCCTCGGTGGTGAAGCGACCGAAGGAGAAGCGGATCGAGCTGTGCGCCAGCTCGTCGTTGCGACCCAGGGCGCGCAGGACGTAGGACGGCTCGAGCGAAGCGGAGGTGCAGGCCGAACCGGACGAAACAGCGATGTCCTTGAGCGACATCAGCAGCGACTCGCCTTCGACGTAGTTGAAGCTCAGGTTCAGGTTGTGCGGCACGCGCTGGGTCTGGCTGCCGTTGACGTACAGCTCTTCGAGGTCCGAGACCTGCTTGAAGAAGCGGTCGCTCAGGGCCTTGATGCGCACGTTTTCAGCGGCCATTTCCTGCTTGGCGATGGCGAAGGCTTCGCCCATGCCGACGATCTGGTGGGTCGGCAGGGTGCCCGAACGCATGCCGCGCTCATGGCCACCACCGTGGATGATGGCTTCCAGGCGCACACGCGGCTTGCGGCTGACGTACAGCGCACCGATGCCTTTCGGGCCGTAGACCTTGTGCGCCGAGAACGACATCAGGTCGACTTTCAGCTTTTGCAGGTCGATCTCGACCCGGCCGGCCGACTGGGCGGCGTCGACGTGGAACAGTACACCGCGCGAACGGGTCAGTTCACCGATGGCGGCGATGTCGTTGATCGAGCCGACTTCGTTGTTCACGTGCATCAGCGAGACCAGGATGGTGTCGTCGCGCAGGACGGCTTCGACCATCGCCGGGGTGACGATGCCGTCTTCGCCTGGCTCGAGGTAGGTGACCTCGAAACCTTCACGCTCGAGCTGGCGAGCGGTATCCAGGACCGCCTTGTGCTCGATCTTGGAGGTGATGATGTGCTTGCCCTTGGTCTGATAGAAGTGCGCCACGCCTTTGAGGGCGAGGTTGTCGGACTCGGTGGCACCGCTGGTCCAGACGATCTCGCGCGGATCGGCATTGATCAGCTCGGCGACCTGGCGGCGGCCGTTCTCGACTGCTTCCTCGGCTTTCCAGCCGAACACGTGGGAGCGCGAGGCCGGGTTACCGAAGTTCCCGTCAACCAGCAGGCACTCGGCCATCTTCTGGGCGACACGGGGATCGACCGGCGTGGTCGCGGAGTAATCGAGGTAGATCGGCAACTTCATTGAGTATCTCCTATCAGGCGGTGGCGTCGCTCGTCGCTGCAGTTTCAGTCGACGGCGGACGTCTCAATCTTGTCCAGCTGGGCAGTTCGGCCTGCGACGCGGCGCAGGTCCTGGCGCTGGGCGACTTCCTGCACCTCGCGGCGCATGACGAGGTCAGCCAGGCTGATGCCACTGAGGAATTCATGGATCTGCTGGCTCAGGTCACACCACAGGTGGTGAGTCAGGCAGGTATCACCGGCGTGGCAATCCCCCAGGCCCTGGCAACGGGTGGCATCGACCGATTCATTGACCGCGTCGATGACCTGGGCCACCTGGATGGTTTCCATGCCTCGCGACAGCTGGTAGCCGCCGCCTGGGCCGCGAACGCTGGATACCAGGCTGCTGCGGCGCAGCTTGGCGAACAGCTGTTCCAGATAAGAGAGGGAAATGCCCTGGCGCTCGGAAATATCGGCCAAAGACACCGGCCCCTGCTGCGCGTGCAACGCCAGGTCAAGCATGGCGGTCACGGCGTATCGGCCTTTGGTAGTCAGTCGCATGGCGTATGGGTACCACGGGAGTTACAGGATGTGTGCGAGTATGCGATTCCCGAGCATTTAAGTCAACTATAAGACCTAGTGCTTTAGTCGGGTATGCATGCGGGAGGCGGCCGCGAGTGTAGCAGACAAGGGGCGCGAGCACACGCCCCTTGTATCGGGCCGGCGCAATCAATGCGACCGAGTGTCGCCCTGCTTCAGCTCGACGCAGGCTTCGGCGAAGTCGTCGTCGGGCAGCGCCGGCAGCTCCTTGGCGCAGTAGTCACTGCCCATCCGGGTCAGCGCGCCACACATGCCCTCCAGGCGCTCGTCGACGGCCTGCAGGTGGTCGAGCATCTGGCCGATGGCGCGCGCCACCGGGTCCGGCATGTCGCCACTGACGCCATAGGCATCGAAGCCGATCTTCTCGGCCATGGCCTTGCGCTTGGCCTCGACGGCGTCATCCTCGGTCTTGACGATGATCCGCCCCGGGATGCCCACCGCCGTGGCGCCGGCCGGCACAGCCTTGGTGACCACGGCGTTGGAGCCGATCTTGGCCCCGGCGCCCACGGTGAACGGGCCCAGCACCTTGGCCCCGGCACCGACCACGACGCCGTTTTCCAGGGTCGGGTGACGCTTGCCCTTGTTCCAGCTGGTACCACCAAGGGTGACACCCTGGTAGAGGGTCACGTCGTCGCCGATCTCGGCGGTTTCGCCAATGACGATGCCCATGCCGTGGTCGATGAAGAACCGCCGGCCGATGGTCGCGCCCGGGTGGATCTCGATGCCGGTCATCCAGCGACCGAAGTTCGACACCAGGCGCGCCAGCCATTTGAAATCGCGCTTCCACAGGGCATTGCCCAGGCGGTGCAGCCAGATGGCGTGCATGCCCGGGTAGCAGGTCAGCACCTCGAAGGCATTGCGCGCCGCCGGGTCACGATGGAAAACACTTTGAATATCTTCACGCAGACGCTCGAACATCGTTCAGTCCTTCCGTTTATGCGGCTCGCCCCGGACGACTTTCTGGGTCTCGGTGAGGATGCCGCGCAAAATGCTCATTTCCGTACGCTCGACCGAGCTGCGCCCATACAGCCGGCGCATGCGCGGCATCAGGTGCTTGGGCTTGGCAGGGTCGAGGAAGCCGATGTCCACCAGGGTCTTTTCCAGGTGGTCATAGAACAGCTCCATTTCGTCCATGGTCGCCAACTCATTGGCGTCCGCCTTCTCGACCTTTGGCGCCGTGTCCTGCACCGCCAACGAGGCCATGCGCACCTCGTAGGCGAGCACCTGGACCGCGGCGGCCAGATTCAGCGAGCTGAAGTCGGGATTGGAGGGAATGTGCACGTGGAAGTGACATCGCTGCAGTTCTTCGTTGGTCAGGCCGGCGTGCTCGCGACCGAACACCAGGGCGATTTCCTCGCCGGCCAGGGCGTGCTCCACCGCCTTGGTGCCGCACTCACGGGGGCCGATCAGCGGCCAGGGAATGCTGCGCTCGCGGGCGCTGGTGCCCATGACCAGACTGCAGCCGACCAGCGCCTGCTCGAGGCTGTCGACCACCTGGGCGCCGGCCAGCACATCGTCGGCACCCGAGGCGCGCGCCGAGGCATCGGCGGCCGGGAATTCTTTCGGTTGCACCAGCACCAGGCGCGACAAGCCCATGTTCTTCATGGCACGCGCAGCGCCGCCGATGTTGCCGGGGTGGCTGGTATTGACCAGGACAACACGAATATTTTGCAGCAAGGTGTCGTGCTCTCGGATGCAGAAAAAGGAGGGTTCGATCTTACAGAACCGACCAGCGTAACGCCATGAAAGCAAATGTGACACTTCTGTCGTCAAAGATTTCTGCTAGAATGGCCGGCTTTCCTCTTTAACATCTCCAGGTGACCTTCCCATGCAGCCTATGCTGAATATCGCCCTGCGCGCCGCTCGCAGCGCCAGTGAACTGATTTTCCGCTCCATCGAACGCCTGGACAGCATCAAAGTCGACGAAAAGCAGGCCAAGGACTATGTGTCCGAGGTTGATCGCGCCGCCGAGAAGGTCATCGTCGAGGCCCTGCGCAAGGCCTACCCGAACCACTCCATCCAGGGCGAAGAAACTGGCCTGCACGCCGGCACCGGCGAAGAAGGCAAGGACTACCTGTGGATCATCGATCCGCTGGACGGCACCACCAACTTCCTGCGTGGCGTGCCGCACTTCGCTGTCAGCATCGCCTGCAAATACCGTGGCCGCCTCGAGCACGCCGTGATCGTCGACCCGGTTCGCCAGGAAGAATTCACCGCCAGCCGTGGCCGTGGCGCCCAGATCAATGGCCGTCGCCTGCGCGTCAGCTCGCGCACCAGCCTGGAAGGCGCCCTGCTGGGTACCGGCTTCCCGTTCCGTGACAGCCAGATGGCCGACCTGGACAACTACCTGGGCATGTTCCGCGCCCTGACCGGCCAGACCGCCGGCATCCGCCGCGCCGGCTCCGCCAGCCTGGACCTGGCCTACGTGGCTGCCGGCCGCTTCGACGCCTTCTGGGAGTCGGGCCTGTCCGAGTGGGACATGGCCGCAGGCGTGCTGCTGATCCAGGAAGCGGGCGGCCTGGTCAGCGACTTCAACGGTGGCCACGAATTCCTCGAAAAAGGCCACATCGTCGCGGGCAACATCAAGTGCTTCAAGGCCGTGCTGACTGCCATCCAGCCGCACCTGCCGGAACACATGAAGCGCTAAGCGCCGATTGCGAGCACAAAAAAAGCACCTCTCGAGGTGCTTTTTTCGTTTTTGGCACTGACGCAGCTTCACTGCCCCGGCTGATTCTGACCCAGGATCAGCTTGCCGTTCTTGTCCAGCGGGATGGTCGAGCCCGGCTCGTGATCCATTTTCACCTTGCCGACCTGATCACCAATGGAATAGGTCACGTTGTAGCCCACGACCTTGTCACTGATGTCATTGACCGTGTTGCACCGGGTTTGCGTGGTGGTGTAGGTGTCACGCTCCTGCATGCCTTCCTGCACCTTGTTGCCGGCATAGCCACCACCGACCGCACCGGCCACGGTGGCAATCTTCTTGCCGGTACCGCCGCCAATCTGGTTACCCAGCAGACCACCGGCGATGGCACCGACCACCGTGCCGGCGATCTGGTGCTGGTCCTTGACCGGCGCCTGGCGCGTCACGGTGACATCCTTGCAGACCTCGCGCGGCGTCTTCACCTGCTGCTTGATCGGCTGCACGTCGGTGACCTGGGCGTACTCAGGCCCCTTGTTCACCAAGCTGTAGGTCGCCACAGCACCTCCGGCAGTCACACCGACAGCACCCAGAACCGCACCCACCAGCATTGATTTGTTCACGTGAACCTCCTGATCGTACCCGCGGGCATATGGCCCGCCTTCTCCCAGCCTTGGAGCAAAAAAAAAGGCGCGAGTTCAACACTCGCGCCTTTCTTTACGCCAGACGGCGCAGGACGAAGCCTTACGGGCGCTCGTCCACACCCTCGGTCTTGACCGGCGGGATCAGGTCTTCGCTGCTCAGGTTCAGCCAGATCAGCACCACGTTGGCGATGTAGATCGACGAGTAGGTACCCGCCATGACACCGATGAACAGCGCCAGGGAGAAGCCGAACAGGTTGTCGCCGCCGAAGAACAGCAGCGCGGCGATGGCCAGCAGGGTCGATACCGAAGTGGCGATGGTGCGCAGCAGGGTCTGGGTGGTCGAGACGTTGATGTTCTCGATCAGCGAGGCCTTGCGCATGACCCGGAAGTTCTCGCGCACCCGGTCGAACACGACGATGGTGTCGTTGAGCGAGTAACCGATGATCGCCAGCACCGCCGCCAGCACCGTCAGGTCGAAGGTGATCTGGAAGAACGACAGGATACCCAGGGTCACCACCACGTCGTGGACCAGCGAGATGATCGCACCAACGGCGAACTTCCACTGGAAGCGGAAGGCCAGGTAGATGAGGATACCGCCCAGGGCCAGGAGCATGCCCATGCCGCCTTGGTCGCGCAGTTCTTCACCGACCTGCGGGCCGACGAACTCGACACGCTTGACCGTGGCCGGGTTGTCGCCACCGGCCTTCTGCAGCGCTGCGGCCACCTTGTTGCCCAGTTGCGGGTCGTCGCCCGGCATGCGCACCAGCAGGTCGGTGGTGGCGCCGAAGCTCTGCACCACGGCCTCGTGGAAGCCGGAATCGACCAGCTCGGCACGCACGGCCTTGAGATCCGCCGGGCGCTCGTAGGTCAGCTCGATCAGCGTGCCGCCAGTGAAGTCCAGGCCGAAGTTCAGGCCCTTCTGCCACCAGCTGAACAGCGCCAGCACGGTGAGGAGCACGGTAATGGCGAACGCGACATTGCGCACGCCCATGAAGTTGATGGTTTTCATCGCAGCTCCCTCAAACCCACAGCTTCTTGATGTCACGCCCGCCGCAGGTCAGGTTGACCATTGCACGGGTCACCATGACGGCGGTGAACATCGAGGTGAAAATCCCGAGGGACATGGTGACCGCGAAGCCTTTGACCGGGCCGGTACCCATGGCGAACAGGATGCCGCCGACCAGCAGGCTGGTCAGGTTGGCGTCGATGATCGCGGTGTACGCACGGTTGAAGCCTTCGTGGATGGCGCGCTGCACCGACATGCCGGCTTTGAGCTCCTCGCGGATACGCGAGAAGATCAGCACGTTGGCGTCCACCGCCATGCCCATGGTCAGCACGATACCGGCGATACCCGGCAGGGTCAGCGTGGCCCCCAGCAGCGACATCAGCGCCAGCAGCAGGACCATGTTGCCCGCCAGGGCCACGGTGGCGATCACGCCGAAGCCACGGTAGATGGCGATGATGAACAGCGAGACGAACAGCATGCCCCACAGGGACGCGTCGATACCCTTGGTGATGTTGTCGGCACCCAGGCTCGGGCCAATGGTACGTTCTTCGGCGAAGTACATTGGCGCGGCCAGACCACCGGCACGCAGCAGCAGGGCCAGCTCGGACGATTCGCCCTGGCCGTTCAGGCCGGTGATGCGGAACTGGCTGCCCAAAGGCGACTGGATGGTCGCCAGGCTGATGATCTTCTTCTCTTCCTTGAAGCTCTGTACGGCAACGTCCTTCTCGACGCCATCGACGGTCTGCTTCTCGTAGCGGGTGATCGGCTTCTGCTCGATGAAGATCACCGCCATGCTGCGCCCGACGTTGGTGCGCGTAGCGCGGCTCATCAGCTCGCCGCCATGGCCGTCGAGGCGAATGTTCACCTGCGGGCGACCGTGCTCGTCGAAGCTGGCCTGGGCGTCGGTCACCTGGTCACCGGTGATGATCAGGCCGCGCTCGACCGGAGCGGAGCGGCCGCCTTCGCGGAACTCGAACACTTCGGTGGTGGCCTTGGACGCGCCCGGCTCGGCACCGAAGCGGAACTCCAGGTTGGCGGTCTTGCCGAGGATACGCTTGGCTTCGGCAGTGTCCTGCACGCCCGGCAGCTCGACCACGATGCGGTTGGCGCCCTGGCGCTGCACCAGCGGCTCGGCCACGCCCAGCTCGTTCACACGGTTGCGAACGGTGGTCAGGTTCTGCTTGATGGAGTATTCGCGGATCTCGGCGACCTTGGCCTGGGTCAGTGCCAGGCGCAGCACGGCGAGCTCGTTGCGCTCGGTGGTGGTCAGGTCGAAATCACTGAAATTCTTGCGGATCAGGCTGCGAGCCTGTTCGCGGGTGGCATCGTCGGCGAAGCCCAGCATGATCCCGCCGTCCTGCTGCGGCAGGCTGCGGTAGCGGATGCGCTCTTTGCGCAGCAAGGTCTTGACCTCGCCTTCGTAGACTTTCATGCGCGCGGTCATGGCCTTGTCCATGTCCACTTCCAGCAGGAAGTGCACACCACCGGACAGGTCCAGGCCGAGCTTCATCGGGCTGGCACCCAGGTTGCGCAGCCACTGCGGAGTGGTCTGGGCCAGGTTCAGGGCCACGACATAGTCGTCACCGAGGGCCTTGCGCGCCACATCCTTGGCCGGCAACTGGTCTTCCTGGTTGGTCAGGCGCACCAGCGCGCTGCCCTTCTCGCCCAGGCTGCCGCCTTTGACGGTGATGCCGGCATCGGTCAGCGCCTTGGTGACGCGATCGAGATCGGCCTGGCTGACATGCAGGGCGGAACTGGCACCGCTGATCTGCACCGCCGGATCATCCGGATAGAGGTTGGGTGCGGAATAAATGAAGCCGACCGCCAGTACCAACACGATCAGCAGGTATTTCCACAGAGGGTATTTGTTCAGCATCACGCCGCCCGTTCAAGACGCGGGGCGCTTTGCGCGCCCCGACTGGAAAAATGAAACCGGTAACTCAGATAGCCTTGAGCGTACCTTTTGGCAGGGTCGCGGCAATGGCGCCCTTCTGGAACTTCAGCTCGACATTGTCGGACACTTCCAGGACCACGAAGTCATCGGCAACCTTGACGATCTTGCCGGCGATGCCGCCGTTGGTGACAACTTCGTCACCTTTTTGCAAGTTGCTCAGCAGGTTCTTCTGCTCTTTGGCACGCTTGGCCTGCGGGCGCCAGATCATCAGGTAGAAGATGACCAGGAAGCCGACCAGGAAGATCCACTCGAAGCCGGTACCGGCTGGGCCGGCGGCGGGGGCTGCTGCGTCCGCGTAGGCGGCGGGGATAAAGAAGCTCATTGGGCTCTCCTAATGGAATTTTCTAATAATGATTGCGAACAGTCAGTCCAAAGGCGGAACGGGAAGCCCGCGCTTGGCGTAGAAGGCGTCGACAAAGGCGGCCAATTTACCCTGTTGAATAGCCTCGCGTAAACCGGCCATCAAGCGCTGGTAATGGCGCAAGTTGTGGATGGTATTCAGCATGCTGCTCAACATTTCGCCGCACTTGTCCAGGTGGTGCAGATAGGCGCGGGAGAAGTTGGTGCAGGTGTAGCAATCGCAGGTCGGATCCAGCGGCGATTCATCGTGGCGATGGAACGCGTTGCGGATCTTGATCACCCCGGTATCGACGAACAGATGGCCGTTGCGCGCGTTGCGCGTGGGCATCACGCAGTCGAACATGTCGACGCCGCGGCGCACACCCTCTACAAGATCTTCCGGCTTGCCTACCCCCATAAGGTAACGAGGTTTGTCAGCCGGCATCTGCGCGGGCAGGTAGTCCAGCACCTTGATCATCTCGTGCTTGGGCTCGCCCACCGACAGGCCGCCGATGGCCAGGCCATCGAAGTCGATGTTGACCAGCGCTTCCAGCGAGCGCATGCGCAGGTCCTGGTACATGCCGCCCTGGACGATACCGAACAGCGCCGCGGTGTTGTCGCCATGGGCGTTCTTCGAGCGCTGGGCCCAGCGCAGCGACAGCTCCATCGAGGTGCGCGCCACGTCGTGCTCGGCCGGGTACGGCGTGCACTCGTCGAAGATCATCACGATGTCCGAGCCCAGGTCGCGCTGGACCTGCATGGACTCTTCCGGCCCCATGAACACCTTGGAACCGTCCACTGGCGATGCGAAGGTCACGCCTTCCTCCTTGATCTTGCGCATGGCGCCCAGGCTGAACACCTGGAAACCACCGGAATCAGTGAGGATAGGGCCTTTCCATTGCATGAAATCGTGCAGGCCGTTGTGTTTCTTGATGACTTCGGTACCCGGGCGCAGCCACAGGTGGAAGGTGTTGCCGAGGATGATCTCGGCGCCGATGGCCTCGATGTCACGCGGCAGCATGCCCTTGACCGTGCCATAGGTGCCCACCGGCATGAAGGCCGGGGTCTCGACCGTGCCACGGGGGAAGGTCAGCCGGCCGCGACGGGCCTTGCCGTCGGTGGCCAGCAGTTCGAACGACATTCGACAGGTGCGACTCATGCTTGATCCTCTGGGCCGCGTGGCGCCGGATTGCGGGTGATGAACATGGCATCACCGTAACTGAAGAAGCGGTAACCGTTCGCGACCGCCGCCGCATAGGCGGCCATGGTCTCGGGGTAACCGGCGAAGGCCGAGACCAGCATCAGCAGCGTGGACTCCGGCAGGTGGAAGTTGGTGACCAGGCAATCGACCACATGGAACGGCCGGCCCGGGAAGATGAAGATGTCGGTGTCGCCGCTAAACGCCTTGAGCTCGCCATCGCGCGCCGCGCTCTCCAGCGAACGCACGCTGGTGGTGCCCACGGCGACCACCCGGCCGCCACGGGCGCGGCAGGCCTGCACGGCATCGACCACATCCTGGCTCACTTCGAGCCACTCTTTATGCATGGTGTGGTCTTCGATCTTGTCGACCCGCACCGGCTGGAAGGTGCCCGCCCCTACGTGCAGGGTGACGAAGGCGCGCTCGACGCCCTTGGCGGCGATCTTTTCCAGCAGCGCCTCGTCGAAGTGCAGGCCGGCGGTAGGCGCGGCCACGGCGCCGGCGCGCTGAGCGTAGACGGTCTGGTAGCGCTCGCGGTCGGCGCCCTCGTCGGGGCGATCGATATACGGCGGCAGCGGCATATGGCCGACGCGCTCGAGCAGCGGCAGCACCTCTTCGCTGAAACGCAGCTCGAACAAGGTGTCGTGGCGGGCGACCATCTCGGCCTCGCCGCCACCGTCGATGAGGATCTGCGCGCCTTCTTTAGGTGCCTTGCTTGCACGCACATGAGCCAGCACGCGGTGGCTGTCGAGCACGCGCTCGACCAGCACTTCCAGCTTGCCGCCGGAGGCTTTCTGGCCGAACAGCCGCGCCGGGATCACCCGGGTGTTGTTGAACACCATCAGGTCGCCGGGGCGCAGGTAGTCGAGCAGGTCAGTGAACTGCTTGTGGGCCAGTTCGCCGCTGGGGCCATCGAGCACCAGCAGGCGGCTGCCATGACGCTCGGCCAGTGGATGGCGGGCAATCAGGGAATCGGGGAGTTCGAAGGAAAAATCGGCGACGCGCATGATGATGTTCGGGTTCGACAGGGCCGGGAAGTTTAGCCCAATGCGTGAAAATTGACCATGAAAGCCGATTGACCGCCTTGGGCGACCTCTCTATACTGCGGCGCCACAAGCCCTGATGGCGGAATTGGTAGACGCGGCGGATTCAAAATCCGTTTTCGAAAGGAGTGGGAGTTCGAGTCTCCCTCGGGGCACCAAGATCCAGAAAGAAGTCGACCAAATGGTCGGCTTTTTTTATGGCCGGATTTTAGTGGTCACCCAGCCTGGCGCCTTGAGGGTGGACAGCACGCAAAGGATGGATCAACAGACAGGAGTCCACAGTGTTCGAAGAATGGAATGAAGTACTCAAAGCGTATCGAGCCAGTAGGCCCCGCTACTTCCAGGCACTTTTCACCCAGCCGCTCCGACTCGAGAAGCTACCCATCTGGCTTTGCGTCATCCTGCTGACAGTCCTGCTTACACAGGCGCCGGACTTTCATGGCCGCCCCGTCCTCCTACTGGGCTTGGCGGTTTGCGTTGCACTGTGCATGACTGCCCTCTGGCTCTCGCGGGAAATCTTCAGTCTGTCTTACTATCAGGACTTGTACCGCCTACATGCCATCGCATCGCAATCCTCATTGAAAAGCAGCTTCACTCTTCGCTATGCGCTCTTTCTGCAACGCCTCCAGGACAGTGGCATGACCGCCACTCAAGCCGCTCGGCTGGCAGAGTTCGCAAAAATCTGCACGCCACCGCCCAAGTCCCTGAACCTGTCCCAAAGCCTGGTACTGATCGCACTTGTAACCTTTCTCGCTCCGCTCTCGATCGAAGTACTCAAGGCAAGCGAATCCTGGAACTCTGGCGCTGGCAAGATTTCTATCCTAGTCCTCGTGTTGCTTATCCTTATCGTCCTGCTCGTCAAGGCACTGCTAAGTGACCACGCTCATTTCAACCAGCGAATCATCAGATACATCGAGTTGGCGAGTCATGACCTCAAGAAATCAACGCCCTGCTTCCGCGACCGTGGATCCTCTGCCGAACTTTGAATGAGAGTAGGCGTCGCCTGGCGACTTCGAGTTCGTTGCACGGCCAGTCCTTTAAGACTTTCCCCATTCCCTGTAGTCCATTTCCCAAACATACTCCCAACCCCTTTCAAGCCATTGCGATGGTCTGGATCGGCCTCTAGTCTCGACCCGTCGCTGCCAAATCAGCGACCGGCTTTGACAGGCCGCTCCAGTAATTAACTCGCACAGCTTTGCCACCTATGGCGGCTGTACGTGGGGCACCTTCGGGTGCGCCGGGTTCCCTTACTGACCGGTCTGTCAACCCACGTACCGCTGCCACCCTCTTGTTTGACAGCAATGGTGACAGCCCTTCAGCAAGGATCACACCATGTTGAAGATTGTCCCCGATCCACCGCTTTCTCCCGAAACAGCCCACTCGCTCGAAGACTTGCTCATCCAGATCTCGGAACGTCTGTTCTGCGCCCTCTCCGTCACCCACCAGAACGCCCTCACCCAGGTCACCAGCACAGCGCGCGGTATGTCCATGGCAACGATGCACGAAATCGAGGCCGCACGCGGGCTGGTGGAGCTGGCACTGAGCAAGCTGCAGATCAAGCACTGAACAGGGAGAAAACACGATGAAAGACAAGACTGCCGGCGTGACCGGATTCGGCTATGGCGATGGCGAGCAACCACTGTTCCGGGTCGAACCGGGGCAGGACGGAAAGTCAGCCATGGAGCAAGCCTCTGCGATCATGGCCTGCGTGAAGCGCATGACATTGCTTGCAGCGATTGATGGCGAGGTCAACCTTGGCTGGGGAGCACACTTGATGAGCGATATGGCCAAGGCGGTGATGGATGATGTGGAGCTGGGTCGCCAACGGGGCTCGACTGAATAGCCCTGACCCAACGTCTACCGTCTAAATCGGCTGCGCCCGCTCCCACACGCTCGATAAAGCCCTATGGGAGTGGGCTCGCCCGTCTACGCGTTAATGACTTTCGAGCTGCATTACCGCCTCTAGCCAAGCCTTTGCGACACTCCTGACTGCACAGAAAATCACAGTTAGTGCAATTTACTGTAGAGCCACAGCATTGACTTCACGTTACCGGCCGCACAGGGTAAATAGCTTCTGGTCCCATCGGAACATTCCCCGTGCCACTAATCCATCGCCCCGTCCAACCTGCCGACATCGCCACGCTCTGTAGCTTCCCTCAAAGCGCGGACGAACTCTTCTATATGTTCCCCAAAGCCACTTACCCGCTCACATCCGCTGCGCTGAGCGAAGCCATCGCCCAGCGCAGCGGTTCGACGGTGATCGAGGCTGACGGGGCGATCGTTGGCTTCGCCAATTTCTATAAGGCTGAATATGACGGCGTCTGCGCGCTAGGTAATGTGGTGGTGGCCCCGACCGCGCGAGGCCAGGGTGTGGCGCGCTACCTTGTGCAATGCATGATCGCCCTGGCTCGCGAAGATTTCGCGGCGCGGGAGATCTGGGTGTCGTGTTTCAACCATAACACCGCAGGGCTGCTGCTTTATCCACAGCTGGGTTTTGTGCCGTTCGGGATTGAGGAGCGGCGGGCGCCGGATGGGTCCCGGGTGGCGCTGATTCAGATGAAACTGCCATCAGCCTGAGCGCCGCCTCACGACTCAACGCGGTAGGACGTGGGGCTGAGCCTGCAAATCGATTCCCAATGCACGAATGACCTTGAGTACCGTATCGAATCTCGGTTTGGCTCCAGGACCGAACGCCTTGTAAAGGCTCTCACGACCCAAGCCCGTTTCCTTGGCGATCTGTGACATACCACGTGCCCTGGCAATATGACCCAACGCACGAAGAATTTCGTCAGTGTCACCATCCGCAAGCACTTGGCTCAGGTACTCACTGATCGCAGCATCGCTGTCCAACAGATCAGCCATGTCAAATGGTACGAGTTTCTCGTTCATTTCAGCTCCTTCGCCAGTGCCTTTGCCTTAAGGATGTCACCGGCCTGCGAGGACTTGTCTCCACCCACCAGAAGCAAAATCAACCTGCCTTGCCTGCTGGTGAAATAGACGCGGTATCCACCTGATACATCAATGCGCAGTTCACTGATACCGCCACCAACGGGTTTGAAGTCCCCAGGATTCCCCCGTGACAGTCGCTCAAGCCTGCGAGCGATAGCGATTCGCGCACGCAAATCGCGCAAATTGGCCAACCAGACGGCAAAGCTTTTCGTTTGTTCGACTTCGTAGCTCAACAAGCCCTCCAGACTGTATCCGAATAGATACGAGCGATCAATACTGAAGGCAACCACGTGTCGGGCACCTTGCGAACCTCGACAATGCGGGAGTGGCACTAGATCCAATACAGGGAGACTTCCCAAGTCCGCGTCATCCATGTCCCCGAAAATTCTTGCAATACCCTAATCAGGAACCTTGCTCCCCGATCCTGCGTCGGAACCTGCATCCCCCCCTTCGAGGTTCCCGCAACGTGAAAGCCCTCCTCGCCCGCAAGTACCGCCTGGTGGTCAAGACCTTCGGCTACATCGGCTGGTCGCTGTTCTGGCTGCTGATCTGGGACGTGCTGGTCACCATCGACTTCATGCTGTTCTTCAACAGCAAGTTCAGCCTGCCGCTGATCCCGCTCACCCTGCTGGGCTCGGCGCTGGTGGTGCTGGTGAGCTTTCGCAACAGCAGTGCCTACAACCGCTGGTGGGAGGCGCGCACCTTGTGGGGGGCGCTGGTGAACAGTTCACGCAGTTTCGCCCGGCAGGTGCTGACACTGGTCGACGACCCGGCTGACGGGCCGAACCCGGTGAAGGCGACCTTGCTGCGCCGGCATATCGCCTATGTGAACTGCCTGGCCGCCCACCTCAAGAACGAGAAATGCCCGGACGAGCTGATGGCCTTCATACCGCCCGGCGAGTTCGAACGGCGCAGTCGCTCCAACAACTTCGCCAATGACATCCTCAGCGGTTCGGCGGCACTGCTGGCCCAGGAATACCAGGCCGGGCGGGTGGACAGCATCCGCCTGGCGCGCCTGGAGTCGACGCTGGTGGACCTGTCCAACGCCCAGGGTGGGATGGAGCGGATCGCCAACACGCCGCTGCCCTACCCTTATGTGTACTTCCCACGGCTGTTCATCACGCTGTTCTGCCTGATCGTGCCGGTGGGCCTGGTGGAGTCGCTGGGCTGGTTCACGCCGCTGGCTTCGACGGTTGTCGGTTTCATGCTGCTGGCGATCGAGCGGATCGGCACGGACCTGCAGAGCCCGTTCCGCATCAGTGAGCATCAGATCCCGATGGACACGATCTGCGAGACCATCGAGCGCAATCTGGAGTCGATGCAGCGTGAGGCGCAGTGTGGCCGCGAAGCGTTCGACGATAGTCCTTCCACACCCGTGAGATCGAGCGCCGCCCGCGCGGCGCATCGCGGATGAATCCGCTCCTACATCTGTTGCAACGTGGCCATGTCTGATAGGCCATGGTTGTTGGCCTTGTGCGATCGACGTGATATATCGGCGGGCATTGCTGCCGCCCCACCTGTCTCAAGCCTTGCGCCAAGGCTGGCAACCATGGCCTGACAGGTTAGGTACGTTGCAACGAATGTAGGAGCGGATTCATCCGCGATGCGCCGCGCGGGCGGCGCTCGATCTCCCTGGCGCTACAGAAATCTCGCCGAACACCTCGCAACGCCCCACCGCTCGCAAACCTACCCCCGCCGTGCATACTCCCGACACCCTTCCCAGCCGATCCCGCTCTGGGCCGTGTGCTGCAACAGCCACTCCAGCGCCGGCTGGGCCTTGGGCAAGCCGTCACGGAACTGGATAACCCCCTTGCGCCACAACAGCATCAGCGTCAGCACCCGCTGCGCCGAGGCCTCGGCGGTCAGCGGGCCGTCATCCTGGGCGTCGATGTCCCACAGTGAAACCCGCAGTTGCTGGCTGTCCAGGAACGCTTCGCCATCGGCACGGCGCTGGCCATAGGGCGGACGGAACAGCGCTACATACTGCCCGGCCAGGTCGGCCTGCACCCGCGCCTGGCTGCGCCGCAGCGAGTCCTGCCAATCCTGCCACTGGGCATGGGAGCGGTATTCCCAGCCCTGGATACCCACGCACTGGCCGGCATACAGGTCGCCCAGCGGGCCGGCATCGCGCCGTTGCTGCAGGCGATTGCCGAGCACGAAGAAAATCCCGTCGAGCTTCTGCCGGCGCAGGTAGTCAGCCAGCGCATCGGTGCTACCGCCCTGGGGGGCCGGGCCGCTGACGAAGGTCAGCAGGAACATCCGGTCATTGAGTTCCTCGCCATTGCGTTCACGATCGGAGAGCTTGGCCACCTCGCTGGTGGTCTGCGGGAACAGCGCCGCCTTGCGCAGTTGCTCATCCAGGTAACGGGTATGGAACTGATGACTGGGCTCGACCCACTCGGTATAGAACGAGCCGACATCTTCGGCGAACACAGCGGCCTGTGTACGCAAATCGGACATGGATTCCACCGGGTAGCAGAACGAGGCATCCTGTTCGCAACTGCGCTGCGCCTGCTGATAGCTGATCCACAGACGCTGCCACAAGCGCGCCCGCACTGCCCGCACCACGTTCAGGTTGATCTGGCGCAGGCCCAGCCGGGCCTTCAGCGCCGGCTCGTCGAGCATCTCGCTTTCGTGCAGCACCCGGGCAAACGACAGGATCTCCGCCCGCGACGCCACGTCGAACAGCGCCGGGCTGTTCAACTGCTCCGGCCAGCGCTCACGGTCAAGACTGACGAAATCCGCCGGGGCCGCCTGGGCACCCAGGCTCAGCAGCCCGGCGAACAGGGCAAACGCGATACGCACGATGTGCATTCTCCTTGAAGGCATGGCGCGCACTATAACGCGACAGCCGAGCGTTGCCTGTGGCGATGTTCGCTGACTATCGTCGCCATAGTTTGGCGTTGCGCCGGCAGCCCCGTAGAATTCGCCCGACGATTCCAGGAGCCGACCCGATGCTGACGGTGATTTCCCCCGCCAAGACCCTCGACTACGACACCCCGCCGGTGACCCAACGCCATACCCTGCCCCAGTACCTGGACGATTCCCAGGAACTGATCGTGCAACTGCGCGAGCTGTCGCCGGCGCAAATCGCCGAGCTGATGCACCTCTCCGACAAGCTCGCCGGCCTCAACGCCGCGCGTTTCGGCAGCTGGACCCCGGATTTCACACCGGCCAACGCCAAGCAGGCGCTGCTGGCGTTCAAGGGCGACGTCTACACCGGGCTCGACGCCGAAAGCCTGGGCGAGGACGATTTCAGCTATGCCCAGGATCACCTGCGCATGCTCTCGGGCCTGTACGGCCTGCTGCGTCCGCTGGACCTGATGCAGCCCTACCGCCTGGAAATGGGCACAAAGCTGGCCAACGCCCGCGGCAAGGACCTGTATGCCTTCTGGGGCACGCGCATCAGCGAGTGGCTGAACCAGGCCCTGGCCGACCAGGGCGACGACGTGCTGCTGAACCTGGCCAGCAACGAGTACTTCAGCGCGGTGAAGAAAAGCGCCCTGAAGGCGCGGGTGATCGACGTCGACTTCAAGGACCTGAAGAACGGCCAGTACAAGATCATCAGTTTCTATGCCAAGAAAGCCCGCGGGATGATGAGCCGCTTCGTGATCCAGGAGCGGGTCAACGACCCGGAGCAGCTCAAGCGCTTCGATGCGCAGGGCTACTACTACAGCGCCGAGCAGTCGAAGCCAGATCATCTGGTGTTCCTGCGCGATCACGCTGAGGGCTGATTTTTCAGCGCCGCTTTGCAGCTCATCGCGGGGCAAGCCCGCGATGAGCCCATCAGCCCTGCAACGGGGCACAGTGCAAAACGCCATCAGCCAAATTTCCAGCGCCAATAAATCATCAGTCACATCCTTATCGCAAAACGCCATAAGACCGTTCGTAGTTTTTTGACGAATTTTGAAAAATATTTTCGCATGCTGGCATATAACCATCCCGCTGCGTTTTCGCCCTTTATATACGGGGACGAAACTGCGCCGTGCTATCAGATTGAAAGTATTTCCCTCTGAAAAAATATTTAGAAATCTTTCACCGTGGCGGAACCGCCCCAGGAACTTCTACTACGCCCAATGGCTCATAGCACCCGTAACGAGTTTCAAGCGCTGAGCGTGAGAAATGACTTACAGATGACAAAGGGCCGCCATTCACAATCGGCTCGAAAACTTCAACGGCGGTACAGGAAGTGCCTGAAGCCATAATCCATGCAGGAGACAAGCGCCCCTAAAATTCGTCCTAGTGGTTGATTTCAAAGGATTTATCCACTTGAAAAACAAGCACAGCAATTCGCGAAGAGCGACTTGCAATAAAGACGGCTGCATTTCAGGGCACGCCTTTTAAATACTGGCCTTTGACTGCCAACTTTGAGTGCATAACTTTTTGCGCTCCGGATTTATTCATGCCTGCGTTCGGTGAAGTGTCAATTCGCCATGGAACCGTGCGCCCGAAAACTGCTGGTCAATCAACCCGGCTGGCTCTTCGCTGAAGGGCTGGCGTGATAAACACACGAGGTGAATGCGATGCGTATCAGCATCTTTGGTTTGGGTTATGTGGGTGCAGTCTGTGCCGGTTGCCTGTCGGCACGAGGCCATGACGTGATTGGGGTGGACGTGTCCAGCACCAAGATCGACCTGATCAACCAGGGCAAGTCGCCCATCGTCGAACCGGGCCTGGAAGAGTTGCTGCAGCAAGGCATCGCCAATGGCCGTCTGCGCGGCACCACGGACTTTGCCGAGGCCATCCGCGCCAGCGACGTGTCGATGATCTGCGTCGGCACGCCGAGCAAGAAGAACGGCGACCTGGGCCTGGAGTACATCGAGTCGGTGTGCCGCGAGATCGGCTACGTGCTGCGCGACACCACCCGCCGTCACACCATCGTGGTGCGCAGCACCGTGTTGCCGGGTACCGTCAAGAACGTGGTGATCCCGATCCTCGAAGACTGCTCGGGCAAGAAGGCCGGTGTCGATTTCGGCGTGGCGGTCAACCCCGAGTTCCTACGCGAAAGCACCGCGATCAAGGACTACGACCACCCACCTATGACCGTCATCGGCGAACTGGACAGCGCCAGCGGCGACGTCCTGCAAGCCCTGTACGAAGAACTCGATGCCCCGGTGATCCGCAAGCCGATCGAAGTGGCCGAGATGATCAAGTACACCTGCAACGTCTGGCACGCGACCAAGGTCACCTTCGCCAACGAGATCGGCAACATCGCCAAGGCGGTCGGTGTCGATGGCCGCGACGTGATGGACGTGGTCTGCCAGGACAAGGTGCTCAACCTGTCGCAGTACTACATGCGCCCCGGCTTCGCCTTCGGTGGCTCGTGCCTGCCCAAGGACGTGCGCGCCCTCACCTACCGCGCCTCGAGCCTGGACGTGAAGGCGCCGCTGCTCGACTCGCTGATGCGCAGCAACGAATCCCAGGTGCAGAACGCCTTCGACATCATCGAGAGCCACGACAAGCGCAAGGTCGCCCTGCTCGGTCTTTCGTTCAAGGCCGGTACCGACGACCTGCGCGAGAGCCCGCTGGTGGAGCTGGCCGAGCGCCTGATCGGCAAGGGCTACCAGCTGGACATCTATGACCAGAACGTCGAGTACGCCCGGGTGCACGGCGCCAACAAGGAATACATCGAATCGAAGATTCCGCATGTGTCCTCCTTGCTCAACGCCAACTTCGAGCAGGTGGTGAACGACGCCGACATCATCGTGCTGGGCAACCGTGACGAGAAATTCCGTGCCCTGGCCCAACAGGCGCCGGCCGGCAAGCAAGTGATCGACCTGGTCGGGTTCATGAGCAAGCCGACCTGCACCACCAGCCGCACCGAAGGCATCTGCTGGTAAACCCGGTCGGGCGGCGCGTCCCTCCCCAGCGCGCCGCCCTTCCCACCCCGAATTCTCGACGGATGCCGAACATGCAAAGGTTCCAGACAGTGCTGTTGCAGTGCGCCGGCTGGCTGCTCTACATGAGCCTGCTCATGCTGATCGCCCTGGCCCTGCCCAGCGATATCTTCGATTCGCAGTCGAAGCACTTCATCTTCCTGGTCGGCGCAGTCGGCATCTGGCGCTACTCCATGGGCGCCACCCATTTCATCCGCGGCATGATCTTCCTGTACCTGGTCTACCCGTACCTGCGCCGCAAGGTGCAGAAGCTCGGCAAGGCCGCCGACCCGTCGCATGTGTACCTGATGGTCACCAGCTTCCGCATCGATGCGCTGACCACCGCCCAGGTGTACAGCTCGGTGATCCGCGAGGCGATCGACTGTGGCTTCCCCACCACGGTGGTCTGCTCGCTGGTGGAAAAGTCCGACGAGTTGCTGGTCAAGAGCCTGTGGGCCAAGTACAACCCGCCCGGACACGTCACCCTGGACATCGTGCGCATCGCCGGCACCGGCAAGCGCGACGGCCTGGCCTATGGTTTCCGCGCCATCTCGCGGATGCTCCCGGACGAGAACGCCGTGGTCGCGGTGATCGACGGCGACACCGTGCTGGCCGAAGGCGTGGTGCGCAAGACCGTGCCGTGGTTCAAGCTCTACCCCAACGTCGGCGGCCTGACCACCAACGAGTTCTGCGAAGTGCGCGGCGGCTACATCATGAGCGAGTGGCACAAGCTGCGCTTCGCCCAGCGCCACATCAACATGTGCTCGATGGCCCTGAGCAAACGCGTGCTGACCATGACCGGACGCATGTCGATGTTCCGCGCAAGCGTAGTGACCAACCCCGAGTTCATCGCCGACGTCGAAAGCGACTCGCTGATGCACTGGCGCCTGGGCCGCTTCAAGTTCCTCACCGGCGACGACAAGTCCAGCTGGTTCAGCCTGATGCGCCTGGGCTACGACACCTTCTACGTGCCTGACGCGGCGATCAACACGGTCGAGCACCCGCCGGAGAAAAGCTTCGTCAAGGCCAGCCGCAAGCTGATGTACCGCTGGTACGGCAATAACCTGCGGCAGAACTCCCGCGCCCTGGGCCTGGGCCTCAAGCGCCTGGGGCTGTTCACCAGCATCGTCCTGCTCGACCAGCGCGTGTCGATGTGGACCAGCCTGCTGGGCCTGACCGTGGCGGTGATCGCCAGCTTCAAGTTCGGCCTGCAGTTCCTGCTGGTGTACCTGCTGTGGATCGGCATCACCCGCCTGATCCTCACCATCATGCTGCTGTGCTCGGGCCACAACGTAGGCCCCGCCTACCCGCTGATTCTCTATTACAACCAGATCGTCGGCGCGGTGATGAAGATCTACGTGTTCTTCCGCCTCGACAAGCAGTCCTGGACCCGCCAGCCCACTGCCCTCAAGCGCGACCTCGCAAGTTTTCAACAATGGTTCAACACCTGGTCCTCGCGGACCATGACCTTCTCGGCCGCGAGCATCTTCGTCGCCGTGCTGTTCATGGTCGTGTGAGCCCCCGGATCGGATAACAGGAACGAATATCGCCATGAATACCGCCGTGAACGTCAACGTCGTGCATGAATCCGAAGCGCAGCGCCAGCATGCCCGGGTGCGCATTCCCGCCAAGCTGCGCTACCTGGACGGCAACCGCGAGCCGCACGAGGTGAAGGTTGACGACCTGTCCGCCGGGGGTCTGTCCTTCCATGCCAAGAAGCCCCTGGCCGAAGGCGAAGTGCTGCGCGGCCGCCTGCAGTTCGTGGTCGACAACCTCGGCCTGTCGATGGACGTCGAGCTGCTGGTACGCACCAGCAGCCGCGACACCGGCCGCACCGGCACCGAGTTCCAGAACCTGGAGCCGCGCGACATCGCCACCCTGCGCCATATCATCACCAGCCACCTGTCCGGCGAGCTGATCAGCGTCGGCGACGTGCTCAGCACCCTGCAGCGCGACAACTTCACCAAGGCGCGCAAGCAGAAGGACGGGGGCTCGGGCCTGTCCGCCTTCGGCCGCCTGCGCGCGGTCACCGTCACCGCCGGGGTGTTCGTGGTCGGCCTGGTGGCCTTCGGTTTCGTCGCCAAATCGCTCTATGGCCTGTACTTCGTCAGCCATGCCGAAGCCGGCGTGGTCGCGGTGCCCACCACCAACGTCACCATGCCCCGCGACGGCAGCGTGCAGAGCCTGGTGGAAAACGGCGCGAGCGTGGCCAAGGGCGCGCCGCTGGCAACCTTCAACACCAGCATGCTCGACCTGCTCAAAGGCCACCTGGACGACTCACAACTGGAGCCGGCCAAGGTCGAGGAGCTGTTCGGCAAGCAACTCTCCGGCACCCTCACCAGCCCGTGCGACTGTGTGGTCTCGCGCCAGCTGGTGGATGACGGCCAGTACGCCAGCAAGGGCCAGCCGGTGTTCGCGCTGATCCCGCGTACCAGCACCCCGACCATCGAGGCGCGCTTCAGCTATCGCCAGTTCGACGAAGTGAAACCGGGCACCCGGGTCAACTTCCAGATCGCCGGCGAAGACGAAGTGCGCAGCGGCCGGATCACCGGCAGCTCGAGCCTGGACACCGACAACCTGGCCTCCGACATCCGCGTGCAGATCAAGCCCGACGGCGGCCTGCCAGCCGAACTCGCCGGCCGCCCGGCCTCGGTCAACAGCGACCGTGGCCCGTCGTTGAACTGGCTGATCGACAAGGCCGTGGCCCGCGGGCTGTAAGAGGATCGGATAATGACCAGCAGACACCCCGATATCTGTGGGAGCCGGCTTGCCGGCGATCGAGTGCGCAGCACTCGCCCAGCGGATGCAGCGCCTGCACTGGCCTCTCGCCGGCAAGCCGGCTCCCACAGGGACAGCTTGCGCCTGGGGGCATGCGCCCTGGCCGCTGCCATCACCCTGGCCGGCTGCGCCGGCCTGCCCGACCAGCGCCTGGCCAACGAAGCGCTCAAGCGCGGCGACACCGCCACCGCCGAGCGCAACTACAAGGCCCTCGCCGACCTTGGCTACAGCGACGCCCAGGTCGGCCTGGCGGACATCCAGGTCGGCACCCGCGACCCGGCCAAGCTCAAGCAAGCCGAAGCCACCTACCGCGCCGCAGCCGCCACCTCGCCCCGTGCCCAGGCGCGCCTCGGCCGCCTGCTGGTGGCCAAGCCCGACAGCACCCAGGCCGAGCGCGAAGAGGCCGAGACCCTGCTCAAGCTCGCGGCGCAACAAGGTGAGGCGAATACCTTGATCCCGCTGGCGATGCTCTACCTGCAGTACCCGCAGAGCTTCCCCAAGGTCAACGCCCAGCAGCAGATCGACCAGTGGCGCGCCGCCGGCAACCCCGAAGCCGGCCTGGCCCAGGTACTGCTGTACCGCACCCAGGGCACCTACGACCAAAACCTGGGCGAGGTGGAGAAGATCTGCAAGGCCGCGCTGTCCACTACCGACATCTGCTACGTGGAACTGGCCACCGTCTACCAGAAACGCGCCCAGCCCGACCAGCAGGCCGCCCTGCTCGAGCAGCTCAAGGCCGCTCATGCCCGCGGCACCGTGCCGGCCACCCGGGTCGACAGCGTCGCCCGCGTGCTGGCCGACCGCAGCCTCGGCCAGACCGACGAGAAGACCGCCAAGGACCTGCTCGAGCAGGTCGCGCCGGCCAACCCGGCATCCTGGGTGAGCCTGGCGCAGCTGCTTTACGACTTCCCCGAACTGGGCGACACCGACCAGCTGATGGCCTATATCGACAAAGGCCGCGAAGCAGAACAGCCCCGCGCCGAACTGCTGCTGGGCCGGCTCTACTACGAAGGCAAGACCGTGCCCGCCGACGCGCAGAAGGCCCAGGAACACCTGCAGGCTGCCGCCGACGCCGGCGAAGTCAGCGCCGACTACTACCTCGGCCAGCTGTACCGCCGTGGCTACCTGGGCCAGGTCGAGCCGCAAAAGGCCGTCGACCACCTGCTCGCCGCCGCCCGTGGTGGCCAGAACAGCGCCGACTATGCCCTGGCCCAGCTGTTCAGCGAAGGCCACGGCATCCGCCCGGCGCCGACCAATGCCTGGGTGTTCGCGCAACTCTCCCAGGTCAACCCGACCCCACAGTCGAGCGAGCTGCTGCAACAGCTCGACCAGCAGCTCACGCCCGACCAGCGCAACCAGGCCCAGCAACTGCTGGCGCAGGAAAAGCAGGCGCGCAGCAGCATGGCCCAAGGCGCCAACAGCACCCTGGCCATCGAAGCGCTGCAGGACGAAAAAGAAGAAGTAGACGCCGAGGATTCGCTATGACGCTCAACCCCTTCGTGAAAGCCGGCATCGGCCTGGGCTTCGCCCTGCTGTGGTCGATGCCGACCCTGGCGGCGGAAACCGCGCAGAAGAACTTCGGCCTCGACGTGAAGATCACCGGCCAGTCCGAGGACGACCGCGACCTGGGCACCCGCTCCGGCGGCGACGTCAACGGCCTCGGCCTTGACCTGCGCCCATGGGTGTACGGCGAGCGCGGCAACTGGAGCGCCTTCGCCATGGGCCAGGCGGTGGCCGCCACCGACATCATCGAAACCGACACCCTGCGCCAGAACGACGACGGCACCACCAGCGACAACGGCGACGACAGCCGCAAGCCGGACAAGAGCTACCTGGCCATGCGCGAATTCTGGATCGGCTACAGCGGCCTGACCCCCTACCCCGGCGAGCAGCTGCGCTTCGGCCGCCAACGCCTGCGCAGCGACGACGGCATGTGGCGCGACACCAACATCGAGGCGCTGAACTGGACCTTCGACACCACCCTGCTCAAGGCCGACCTTGGCGTTGCCCAGCGCTTCAGCGAATACCGCACCGACCTCACCGAACTGGCCCCCGAAGACAAGGACCGCACCCATGTCTACGGCAACGTCGCCACGCAATGGACACCCGGCCACTGGGTTGGCCTGCGTGCCCACCACAGCCATGACGGCGGCAGCCTGAAGAGCCCCGGCGAAACCGTCGACGCCCTCGACAAGACCCGCACCGGCGACCTCACCTGGCTGGGCCTGGAAGCCAACAGCGACGCCTACAACTGGCGCAACGACCACACCGTCAACTACTGGGGCAGCGTCACCTGGCTGACTGGCGAGCGCGACACCCTCAGCAGCCAGGCGGTCGGCAACGACCAGGTCGCCACCGGCAAGCAGAGCGGCGACGTCAACGCCTGGGCCACCGACCTCGGCATCCGCCTGCGCCTCGACCCGCAGTGGCAGGTCGGCGCGGCCTACGCCCGGGGCAGTGGCGGCGGTGGCAGCGATGGCTCGAACAATTTCGAGCAGACCGGCCTTGAGAGCAACCGCTCCAACTTCACCGGCACCCGCTCGCGCGTGCACCGCTTCGGCGAAGCCTTCCGCGGCGAGCTGGGCAACCTGCAGGCGGCCACCCTGTTCGCCTCCTGGCAGCTGCGCGACGACTACGACGCCAGCTTCATCTACCACAAATTCTGGCGCGTCGACGGCAAGCAGAACATCGGCTCCAGCGGCATCAACGCGGTGGTCGACGACGGCGGTATCAGCCGCCCGCTGGTGCAGGGCGAGAAAGACCTCGGCCAGGAAATGGACGTGGTCGTGACCAAGTACTTCAAGCAGGGTCTGCTGCCGGCCTCGATCAGCCAGTCGATCGACGAACCGTCGGCCCTGGTGCGCCTGCGAGCCGGTGTGTTCAAGCCGGGCGACGCCTACGGCAAAGAGGCCGACTCGTACATGCACCGCGCCTTCGTCGACGTGATCTGGCGCTACTGAGGCCGGGAGAGGATAGCCATGAACCTGCACCCGAACCTTCGCCACAGCCTGCTCGCCAGCGCCCTGCTGCTGGCCGGCGGCCTTGCCCAGGCCGCCGAGCCCGAGATGGCCAAAGGGCTGCAACAGGCCAAGACCTATACCGTCTCCAGCGCGCCGATCGAGCCGCTGAAGATGGACCCGCCCAAGCTGCCCGACCTGTCCGGCTACACCGCCCAGGCCGTGCAGCAGAAGATCGACCGCCAGCACAAGGGCAAGGTCAGCGTGCGCCGCATGCTCCAGGAGGACACCCTCAAGGAGTTCATCGGCGGTGACAACAAGGGCGCCGAATGGGTCCGCCGCCAGCACGGCATCCCCCAGGCGATCTTCGTCGATGACGGCCACGTCGACCTGGTGGAGCTGAGCAAGAAGGTCCCCAGCCAGTACCTGCGTGAAACCGCACCGGGCGTGTACCTGGCGCGCCTGCCGATCGTGGTCGGGCGCAAGGGCGTGCTGGAGATCGACGGCAAGGTCAAGGAACTGCGCCTGTCCGAGGAAGGCGGTTCGTTCATCGTCAACGACGGCAAGCTGTTCGTCAGCGACACCCAAGTCACGGGGTGGCGCGAGCAGGCCAATGGCCCGGCAACCTTCCGCAAGCCCGACGAATTCCGCCCGTTCCTGCTCAGCTGGGGCGGCACCGAGACCTATATCGTCAACAGCAAGATGGCCAGCTTCGGCTACGCCAAATCCAAGTCCTATGGCGTGAGCATCTCACAGTACACGCCGAACATGGCCAAGCAGATGGGCCGCCCGGAACCCACCGGCTGGATCATCGGCTCCGAGTTCAGCGACATGTGGTACGGCTTCTACTGCTACGAGACCAGCGACTTCGTGGTCAAGGACAGCACCTACCGCGACAACATCGTCTACGGCATCGACCCCCACGACCGCTCGCACCGCCTGATCATCGCCGGCAACACCGTGTACGGCACCAAGAAGAAGCACGGGATCATCGTTTCCCGCGAGGTCAACGACAGCTGGATCATCAACAACAAGAGCTACGACAACAAGCTCTCGGGCGTGGTGATCGACCGTAACAGCGTCAACAACCTGATTGCCTACAACGAGATCTACCGCAACCACACCGACGGCATCACCTTGTACGAGAGCGGCGACAACCTGATCTGGGGCAACAAGCTGATCAACAACCGCCGCCACGGCATCCGCGTGCGCAACAGCGTGAACATCCGCCTGTACGAGAACGTCGCCATGGCCAATGGCCTGGTGGGCGTGTACGGCCATATCAAGGACCTGTCCGACACCGACCGCGACATCGCCCTCGACCCGTTCGATACCAAGGTGTCGCTGATCGTGGTCGGCGGCGAGCTGGCGGCCAACGGTTCAGGCCCGCTGTCTATCGATTCGCCGCTGTCGGTGGAGCTGTACAAGGTGTCGATGCTGATGCCGCGCAAGGCCAACGGCATCAGCTTCAACGGCGTGCTCGGCGAGCGCCAGGACGAAATCCTCGACCTGCTGGTGCGCCAGCAGAAGGCCGTGCTGATCGACCCGGTCGAACGCCAGACCGAAATGATCGACTAAGGAAGCCCAGACCATGACTCCACACCTGATGAAACTGCTGGGCCTGTCCGCCGCCCTCCTGGCCATCAGCCAGGGCGTGCGCGCCGAAGACGTCAAGGCACCGACCTTCAGCGCCGAACCGTGCTGCCAGCTGTGCCCCGAGGCCCACGACGCCAGCCGCTATACCACGCGCTACCAGCAGAACTTCACCACCCTGGTGCAAGCCCAGGGCGACTGGCTGTTCCGTACCCGTGAGGACCTGCGCACCGAGTTCGACACCACCCCGGGCGGCTACAAGCGCCTGCAGCAGGTGCACGACGCGTTCAAGAAGCGTGGCGTCGAGCTGGTGGTGGTGTACCAGCCGACCCGTGGCCTGGTGAACCGTAACATGCTCAACCCCGAAGAGAAGGCCGCCTTCGACTACCAGAAGGCCCTGCGCAACTACCAGGCCATGCTCCAGCGCTTCAGCAGAATGGGCTACAACGTGCCCGACCTGTCGCCGCTGACCAACGAGCAACTGGCCGCCGCCGACCAGGGCAAGGACTTCTACTTCCGCGGCGACCAGCACTGGACGCCCTACGGCGCCGAGCGCGCAGCGAAGATCGTCGCCGACACCGTGCACAAGATGCCGGCCTTCGAAGGCATCCCGCGCAAGGAATTCGAGACCAAAAAGTCCGGGCGCATGGGCAAGACCGGCACCCTGCACAACGTCGCCGGCCAGCTGTGCGGCACCAGCTATGCGGTGCAGTACATGGACCAGTTCGCCACCGAACCGAAGGGCGCCGCCGGCGGCGACGACCTGTTCGGCGATTCGGGCAACGCGCAGATCACCCTGGTGGGCACCAGCCACAGCGGCAAGAACTACAACTTCTCGGGCTTCCTCGAGCAGTACATCGGCGCCGATGTGCTCAACGTCGCCTTCCCCGGCGGCGGCCTGGAAGGCTCGATGATCCAGTACCTGGGCAGCGAGGAATTCCAGAACAACCCGCCGAAGATCCTGGTGTGGGAGTTCTCGCCGCTGTACCGCCTCGACCAGGAAACCATCTGGCGGCAGATCCTCGGCCTGCTCGACGACGGCTGTGACGACCGCCCGGCACAGATGAGCGCCAGCGCCACCCTCAAGCCTGGCAAGAACGAGCTGATGGTCAACGGCAAGAACGGCGTGATCAAGGACCTGGTCAACCGCAACCACCAGCTCGACATCAAGTTCGAGGACACCTCGGTGAAGGTGCTGCAGGCCACCCTGTGGTACCTCAACGGCCGCCACGAGGACATCAAGATCGAGAAGCCCGAGACCTCCGACACCGACGGGCGCTTCGTCTTCCAGATGCGCGAGGACGAAGACTGGGCAGGCCAGAACCTGCTCGCCCTGGAGGTCCAAGGGCCAGAAAGCGGTACGCAGAAAGTCGAAGCCAAACTCTGCAAACGCAACAACTTCGCCAGCCCCGCGCAGCACACCGCGCAAGCTGGCCAGTGAGGCGACCATGACCACCATAAGCAGCAAGACCGCACCCGCCCTGCTTGCCCTCGCCCTGTTCGGCGGCGCGGCGCAGGCCGCGCTGGTGCCGCCCCAGGGTTACTACGAGGGCATCGACAAGCTCAAGACCGGCGACGGCAATTTCCGCTGCGAAGCCGCGCCCAAGCCCTATACCGGCGCGCTGCAGTTCCGCAGCAAGTACGAAGGTTCGGACAAGGCCCGGGCGACGCTCAATGTCGCCTCGGAAAAAGCCTTCCGCAAATCCACCGAGGACATCACCACCCTCGAGAAAGGCGTCAGCAAGATGGTCGGCCAGTACATGCGCGATGGCCGCCCGGCGCAACTGGACTGCGCCCTGACCTGGCTCGACACCTGGGCACGCGCCGATGCGCTGATGTCCACCGATTACAACCATACCGGCAAGTCCATGCGCAAATGGGCCCTGGGCAGCATGAGCGGCTCGTGGCTGCGCCTGAAGTTCTCCAACTCGCAACCACTGGCGGCGCACCGCGCCGAAGCCGAGCAGATCGAGAAATGGTTCGTGCGCCTGGCACGCCAGACCGTGCGCGACTGGAGCGACCTGCCGCTGGAGAAGATCAACAACCACAGCTACTGGGCGGCCTGGTCAGTGATGGCCACCGCCGTGGCCACCGACCAGCAGGAGCTGTTCGACTGGGCGGTGAAGGAATACAAGGTCGGCGTCAACCAGGTCGACGAGCAGGGCTTCCTGCCCAACGAGGTCAAGCGCAAGCAACGCGCCCTGGCCTACCACAACTACGCCCTGCCGCCGCTGGCGATGATCGCCAGCTTCGCCCAGGCCAACGGCGTGGACCTGCGCAAGGAAAACAACTTCGCCTTGCAACGGCTTGGCGAAGGCGTGCTGGCCGGTGCCCGCGACCCTGTTCATTTCAACACCCGCGCCGGCGTGAAGCAGGACCTCAAGGACCTGAAGATCGACAGCAAGTACGCCTGGCTCGAGCCGTGGTGCGCGCTGTACCAGTGCGTCGGCGACACCCTCGAGCGCAAGCATGACATGCAGCCGTTCAACAGCTTCCGGCTGGGTGGCGATGTGACGCGGGTCTATGACCCGAGCGCGGAATCGAAGAAGTAACACGATCCCTGTAGGAGCGGATTCATCCGCGATGGCGTCAGCAGGCCCACAACCTCTGCCATGACGATCGCAATCGCGGATAAATCCGCTCCTACCTGGACCAAGGTGC
Organism: Pseudomonas sp. CCOS 191; assembly: GCF_001007005.1. Lineage (NCBI taxonomy): Bacteria > Pseudomonadati > Pseudomonadota > Gammaproteobacteria > Pseudomonadales > Pseudomonadaceae > Pseudomonas > Pseudomonas sp. CCOS 191. Next base: position 992,873 of record NZ_LN847264.1, on the reverse strand, counting down.
CGCCTGCATTTTCGTGGGGGGTTTGGGGGGCGCTGTGCCCCAGGTGCTGTGCATAACTAGGAGAACCGGGATGGTCTTCTCGTCCAACGTGTTCCTGTTCCTGTTCCTGCCGGTTTTCCTCGGCTTGTACTACGTGAGCGGGAATCGCTATCGCAACCTGCTGCTGCTGGTTGCCAGCTACATCTTCTACGCCTGGTGGCGGGTGGACTTCCTCGCCCTGTTCGCCGGGGTCACCCTGTGGAACTACTGGATCGGCCTGAAGGTCGGCGCCGCCGGCGTGCGCACCAAGCCCGCGCAGCGCTGGCTGCTGCTCGGCGTGGGCGTCGACCTGTGCATCCTCGGCTACTTCAAGTACGCCAATTTCGGGGTGGACAGCCTCAACGCGATCATGACCTCGATGGGGCTGGAGCCGTTCATCCTCACCCATGTGCTGCTGCCGATCGGCATCTCGTTCTACATCTTCGAGTCGATCAGCTACATCATCGACGTGTACCGCGGCGACACCCCGGCCACGCGCAACCTGATCGACTTCGCGGCCTTCGTGGCGATCTTCCCGCACCTGATCGCCGGCCCCGTGCTGCGCTTCAAGGACCTGGTCGACCAGTTCAACAACCGCACCCACACCCTGGACAAGTTCTCCGAAGGCTGCACCCGCTTCATGCAGGGCTTCATCAAGAAAGTGTTCATCGCCGACACCCTGGCGGTGGTCGCCGACCACTGCTTCGCCCTGCAGAACCCCACCACCGGTGATGCCTGGCTCGGCGCCCTGGCCTACACCGCGCAGCTGTACTTCGACTTCAGCGGCTACAGCGACATGGCCATCGGCCTGGGCCTGATGATGGGCTTCCGCTTCATGGAGAACTTCAAGCAGCCCTACATCAGCCAGTCGATCACCGAGTTCTGGCGGCGCTGGCACATCAGCCTGTCGACCTGGCTGCGCGACTACCTGTACATCACCCTGGGCGGCAACCGCAAAGGCACCTTCAACACCTACCGCAACCTGTTCCTGACCATGCTGCTGGGCGGGCTGTGGCACGGCGCCAACTTCACCTACATCATCTGGGGCGCCTGGCACGGCCTGTGGCTGGCCATCGAGCGCGCGCTCGGGCTGGACACCAACCCGCAGCGTTTCAACCCGGTGAAATGGGCCTTCACCTTCCTGCTGGTGGTGGTCGGCTGGGTGATCTTCCGCGCCGAAAACCTGCACGTGGCCGCGCGCATGTACGGCGCGATGTTCAGCTTCGGCGACTGGCAGCTGTCGGAAATCAACAGCGCCCAGCTCACCGGCCTGCAAGTGGCCACGCTGGTCGTCGCCTACCTGAGCCTGGCGTTATTCGGCCTGCGCGACTTCTACCGCAATGCCAAGCCAACGCCAAAGGCCACGCCGGTGCAAATCAACGCCGACGGCTCGGTGGGGCTGGACTGGACGCGGATCATGACCCGCGCCCTGGTCCTGCTGCTGTTCGTCGCCTCGGTGCTCAAGCTCTCGGCGCAGAGCTACTCCCCGTTCCTGTACTTCCAGTTCTGAGGCCTGAATCATGAACCGGACACTTCGCATCACCTATTCGCTGTCGTTCATGGGCCTGCTGGTCGGGCTGGGCGCATGGTCGGTCGGCGGGCTGGAAAGCTTCAACCGCACCGGGCAGATGACCCTGCTCGACGGCAAGCTGGCCAAGGCCGCCGAAACCCACTACGACGAGCAATTCCCGATCAAACGCGTCGGCACCAACCTGTGGGCCGCGCTGGACTTCAAGCTGTTCAACGAAGGCCGCCCCGGCGTGGTGCTGGGCCGCGACCAGTGGCTGTTCACCGACGAGGAATTCAACCCCACCGCCGGCGCGCAGCAACAGATGCAGGACAACCTGGCACTGGTGCGTGGGGTTCGTGACACACTGCAACGCCAGGGCGTGCAGCTGGTGCTGGCGATCGTCCCGGCCAAGGCCCGCCTCTATTCCGAATACATCGGCAAGGAGACGCCAGCCAGCCTGCACGACGACCTGTTCAACCAGTTCCACGCCCAGGCGCGCCAGGCCAATGTATTCGCCCCTGACCTGCTGGCGCCGCTGGAGCAGGCCAAGGCCCGCGGCCAGGTGTTCCTGCGCACCGACACCCACTGGACGCCGATGGGCGCCGAAGTGGTCGCGCAATCGCTGGCCGAAGCCGTCGACCGCCAGCAACTGCTCACCGGCGAGCCACAGGCGTACATCACCGAGGCCGGCGCCAGCGCGCCGTACAAGGGCGACCTGACCAACTTCCTGCCGCTGGATCCGCTGTTCAGCAACCTGCTGCCCACCCCCGACACCCTGCAACAACGCAAGACCCACCCGGTACAGGCCGAGGGCGCCGAGGGTGGCGACGCGCTGTTTGACGACAGCCGCATCCCGGTGGCGCTGGTAGGCACCAGCTACAGCGCCAACCCGCACTGGAACTTCCTCGGCGCCCTGCAGCAGGCCCTGCGCAGCGACGTCGCCAACTACGCCGAAGACGGCCACGGCCCGTTGCTGCCAATGCTCAAGTACCTGCAAAGCGACGCTTTCAAAAATGCCCCGCCACAAGTCGTGGTGTGGGAATTCCCTGAACGGTATCTGCCCATGAAGAACGACCTCAGCGCCTTCGATCCGCAGTGGATCGCACAGCTGAAGAACTCCCGCAAATCCGAAGAAAACCTGGCCCTGTCGTCCAACCGGACGGACCACTGAAGATAGAGAGGAACACGCACATGACCACCAAGACTTCCATTGCCAAAGCCCTCACCCTCGCCGCCGGCCTGTCCCTGGCCTCGATGCAGGCCTTCGCCGGCGCCGATGCCGCCCTCTATGGCCCGAGCGCGCCGAAGGGCTCGACCTTCGTGCGCCTGTACAACGCCGCCAGCAGCCCCACCGCCGCCAGCGTCGGCAACACCCAGATCAAGCAGGTCGGCGCCCAGGCCAGCAGCGACTTCAGCTTCCTGCCCGGTGGTGACTACACCGCCCAGGTCGGCGGCAAGAGCGTCCCGGTCAAGCTGGCCGCCGACAAGTACTACACCCTGGTCAACAACAACGGTGGCAACCCGCAGCTGATCGAGGAGCCACCGTTCAAGAACAAGCAGAAAGCCCTGGTGCGGGTGCAGAACCTCAGCGACCAGCAACTGACCCTGAAGACCGCCGACGGCAAGACCGAAGTGGTCAAGCCGGTGGCCGCCAAGGGCCGTGGCGAACGTGAAATCAACCCGGTCAAGGTCAACCTTGCCCTGTATGCAGGCGACAAGAAAGTCGGCGACGTCAAGCCCGTCGCCCTGGAGCGCGGCGAAGCGGCCGTGCTGTATGTCACTGGTTCCGGCAGCAGCCTGTCGCCGGTGTGGGTAACTCGCCCCGTGGCTAGCAACTGATCCCCCTGCCTCTAAACGACTATTGGAGAAACATGATGATCCCGGTAATTCTTTCTGGTGGTAGCGGTTCGCGTCTGTGGCCTCTGTCGCGCAAGCAGTTCCCCAAGCAGTTCCTGGCCCTGACCGGCGAACACACCCTGTTCCAACAGACCATCGAACGCCTGGTGTTCGATGGCATGGACACCCCCATCGTGGTCTGCAACAAGGACCACAAGTTCATCGTCCAGGAGCAGCTGGGCGCGCTGAAGCTGGAAACCCAGGCCATCCTCATGGAGCCGTTCGGCCGCAACACCGCGCCGGCAGTGGCCATGACTGCGATGAAGCTGGTCAACGAAGGCCGTGACGAACTGATGCTGGTGCTCCCGGCCGACCACGTGATCGAGGACCAGAAGGCCCTGCAGCGCGCCCTGGCCCTGGCCACCGTGGCCGCCGAGCGCGGCGAGATGGTGCTGTTCGGGGTGCCGGCGACCAAGCCAGAGACTGGCTACGGCTACATCCGTTCCAGCCAGGATTCGCTGCTGCCCGAGGGCGTGGCTCGGGTCGCGCAGTTCGTCGAGAAACCCGACGAGAAACGCGCCAACGAGTTCGTCCGCGCCGGCGGCTACTTCTGGAACAGCGGCATGTTCCTGTTCCGCGCCAGCCGCTTCCTGGAAGAGCTGAAAAAGCACGATCCGGACATCTACGACACCTGCCTGCTGGCCCTGGAGCGCAGCGACGAAGACGCCGATGTGCTGAGCATCGACGAAGCCACCTTCGCCTGCTGCCCGGACAACTCCATCGACTACGCGGTGATGGAGAAGACCCAGCGCGCCTGCGTGGTGCCGCTGTCGGCCGGCTGGAGCGACGTGGGCTGCTGGTCGTCGCTGTGGGACGTGCACGAGAAGGACGACAACGGCAACGTCACCAAGGGCGACGTGGTGGTACAGGACAGCCACAACTGCATGATCCATGGCAATGGCAAGCTGGTGTCGGTGATCGGCCTTGAGAACATCGTGGTGGTCGAAACCAAGGATGCCATGATGATCGCCCACAAGGACAAGGTCCAAGGCGTCAAGCAACTGGTCAACACCCTCGACGCCCAGGGCCGAACCGAGACCCAGAATCACCTCGAGGTCTACCGCCCGTGGGGCTCGTACGACTCGGTGGACATGGGCGGGCGCTTCCAGGTCAAGCACATCACCGTCAAGCCGGGCGCCAGCCTGTCGCTGCAGATGCACCACCACCGCGCCGAGCACTGGATCGTGGTGTCCGGCACCGCCGAGGTGACCTGCGACGAGAACGTGTTCCTGCTCACCGAGAACCAGTCCACCTACATCCCCATCGCCTCGGTGCACCGCCTGCGCAACCCGGGCAAGATCCCGCTGGAGATCATCGAGGTGCAGTCCGGCAGCTACCTGGGCGAGGATGATATCGAGCGCTTCGAGGATGTGTACGGGCGAACTTCCACGCCGGTGGAGCGTGGGGTTTCGGTGAAGACCATCGCGCAGTAAGCCTGGGGCACCTTCGCGGGGCAAGCCCGCTTTCACGCAGTTTTACGGCGTGGGAGCGGGCTTGCCCCGCGATTGCGTTTTGGAGGCCTACCCAATTTGCAGCTACGATGGTCAAACCCCCGCCACCAAGGCCTGCCCCACCATGATCATCGGTGCCCTGCTCATCCTCACCTGGCTGGTCCTGCTGCTGCGTTACCCGGCCAAGGCCTTGCCGATTTCCCTGGCCGCCGTGTGCGGGCTGGGCTTGGTGGCGCTAGGCGTGGTCTGGCAGGACACCCGCGAGGCCTCGCAGCTGGCGCGCCTGGACATTCGCCTGAGCTACGCCCCCGACCAGTGCCCCGCCGACCGCGCCCTGCAGGTGCGCATGAAGAACGGCAACAAGGCGCCGCTGACCGAGCTGCGCTGGCGCGTGGCCGCCTATGCCCCCGGCGATACCGTGAACCTTGCTGAGAATACCTATGCAGCACCCCGCTATCGTGGTCCCGGCGAATTGCAGCCGGGCGTCGAGTGGAGTGATTGCCTGCCGGTGCCGCCGCTGCGCTCGGGGTATCGGCCGCAGACCCTGGAGTTTCGTGCCGAGCATCTGCAAGGTACATTCGCCAATTGATTTATTGCCTGTACCGCCCTATCGCTGGCAAGCCAGCTCCCACAGAGGCTTCGGTGATCCCTGTGGGAGCTGGCTTGCCAGCGATAGGGCCGAGGCACCTATTACGACTCTTCCAGACCTGAGGCCCGCCCCATGCCCACCGTCCTCATCACCGGTTGTTCCAGCGGCATCGGCCGCGCCCTGGCCGACGCCTTCCGCGATGCCGGCCACGAAGTCTGGGCCACCGCCCGCAAGCCCGACGACGTCGACGCCCTGCTCGCCGCCGGCTTTGCCGCACGGCAACTGGATGTGAATGACGGCGAGGCACTGACCCGCCTTGCCGACGAGCTGGAAGACCGCCACGGCGGCCTCGATATCCTCATCAACAACGCCGGCTACGGCGCCATGGGCCCGCTGCTCGACGGCGGTGTCGAGGCCATGCGCCAACAGTTCGAAACCAACGTCTTCGCCCTGGTCGGCGTAACCCGCGCGCTGTTCCCGCTACTGCGCCGCTCGCGTGGGCTGGTGGTGAACATCGGCAGCGTCTCGGGCGTGCTGGTCACCCCGTTCGCCGGCGCGTACTGCGCGTCGAAGGCAGCCGTGCACGGGCTGACCGCTGCCTTGCGCCTGGAACTGGCGCCGTTCGGTATCCGGGTGATGGAAGTGCAGCCGGGGGCGATCGCCTCGCAGTTCGCCAGCAATGCCCAGCAACAGGCCGAGCAGGTACTGGCGAGCGATTCCCCATGGTGGCCGTTGCGCGAACAGGTACAGGCCCGGGCGCGGGCGTCGCAGGACCGGCCGACCTCGGCGGCGGTGTTTGCCCAGCGCCTGCTGGCCGCCACACGCAAGTCGCCAGTGCCGGCGCTGGTGCGTATCGGCAATGGCAGCACGGCGCTGCCATTGATGGCGCGGGTGCTGCCACAGAGGTTGCTGGATTGGGTACTGCGCAAACGCTTCGGTCTGTTGCGACCGCTCTGACGACACAAGGCATCGTGGGAGCGGGCTTGCCCCGCGATGCGTTTCAAACCTGATCGAACGCCTGCCAGCCGCCGCCCAGCGCCTTGTATAGCCCGACCAGCGCCTGCGACACCGCCGCCGAACTGTCGATCCACTGCTCCTCGCTGGCCAGCAGCGCACCCTGCACCGTCAGCACATTGAGAAAGTCCACCGCCCCTTCCACATACTGGCGCTGCGCTGTCTCCAGGGCGATGCGGTTCTGCCGCACCGCCTCGGCCAGGTGATCACGGCGCAGCTGGCTGGCGTTGTACAGGCGCAGCACGTCGTCGATCTCGTGCCAGGCACCAAGCACCACCTTGCGGTAGTTCAGCGCCGCCTCCTGCTGCTGCGCCTCGCGCAGCTCCAGGGTGCCCTTGAGCCGCCCGCCCTCGAAGATCGGCAGCGACAGTTGCGGGCCGAAGGCGAACCGGCGTGAATCCCAACCACCGAAATCGGACAGTTGCATGGCCTGGAAACCGACACTCCCGGACAAACGGATGCTCGGGTAGAAGTCCGCCTTGGCCACGCCGATGCTGGCGGTGGCGGCATGCAGGCGGGCCTCGGCCTGGCGAATGTCCGGCCGGCGCTCGGCCAGCTCCGAAGGCACGCCAATGGCGAAGCGCTGCTGCGGCGCGGGCAGCTCGCCACCTTGCAGCAGCTCACGCTGCAGGCTGCGTGGCGGTTCGGCAGCGAGCAGGCCGAGGGCGTTGATCAGGTCGTCGCGACGGGCCTCCAGAGTCGGCAGGCGCGCCTCGATCGAAGCGACCTGGGCGCTGGCCTGGGCTACGTCGAGGCGGGTGGCGACCCCTTCCGCCTGGCGGCCTTCGGACAACTTCAGGCTGTGGCGGGCGACCTTGAGGTTGTCCTGGGTAATGTCCAGGGTGTGCTGCACGGCACGCAACTGGATGTAATTGCCGGCGGTTTCCGCAAGCAAGGCCAGCAGCACGCCCCTGCGATCGTTCTCCGCCACCGCCACGCTCGCGTCGGCGGCCTCGACCTGGCGGCGCACACGCCCCCACAGGTCCAGTTCCCAGCCGGCCACCAGGTCGCCTTGCCAGAGGTTGTACGCCGACTTGCCAGACTTGCCGGACGGGTCGTTCAGCCCCTCGGCGCTGTTGCGCGCACGGCTGTACCCGGCGTTCACGTCCACCGCCGGCAGCTCGTCCGCCGCCACGCTGCTGCGCAGTGCGCGGCTTTGCAGCAGACGTGCACTGGCCATGCGCAGGTCGAGGTTGCGCTCGGTGACCTTCTGGATCAGCGCACTCAGGCGCGGGTCATGGAAGCTGTCCCACCAACGCAACTCCAGCGGTTCGGCCACCGGCTGGCTGGCCGCGGCGGCGCCTTGCAGCTCGGCCCAGTCCTTGGGCGCCTCGCTGTCCGGGCGCCGGAAGTCCGGGCCGAGGGTGCAGCCGGCCAGCAGCATGGCCAGCAACAGAGGGCTCAGGCGTCTCATCGCGCAGTCACCTCTTTGCCGGCCAGCGTGTCGCCGTGGGTATCGATGGTCGCTTCCACCGACATGCCCACGCGCAGGCGCGCCAACAGCGGCTGGCCGCCATCGAAGACGATCTTCACCGGAATACGCTGCACCACCTTGGTGAAGTTGCCGGTGGCATTGTCCGGCTTCACGGCGGCGAAGGTCACCCCGGTGGCCGGGGCGATACTCTCGACACGACCGTGGAGTTGTTCGCCGGAGAAGGTATCGACGCTGATACTCACCGGTTGCCCCGGTTGCACATGGGTCAGTTGGGTCTCCTGGAAGTTGCCGACGATATAGGCGCGCTCCAGCGGCACCACCGACAGCAGCCGCGCCCCTGGGTTGACGTAAGCCCCGATGCGCAGGGCGCGCTCGCCGACCATGCCGTCGAGCGGCGCGGTGATGCGGGTGTAGGACAGGTCCAGCCGGGCTTTTTCCAGCCCGGCTTCGGCACGCTTGAGCTGGCCATCGGCGCTGGCCACCTGGGCGCTGAGGATATCCACCTGCTTGCGCGTGGCCAGCAGCGCCGCCTGGCTGTTGGCCAGCCGCGCGCGGGCCTGGTCGACGCCGCTGCGTGCCTGCTGGGCATTCTGCACGGTGCCGGCGCCCTGCTCGGCCAGGCGGCTGTAGCGGGTCACCTCATGGTCGGCGAAGGCCGCCTCGGCCTGGGCTGCCTTCACCGCCGCCTCGGCCTGGGCGATCAACGAGGCCTGGCGCTCGAGCGTAGCGCGGGCATCCAGGCTCTGCGCCCTGGCCACCAACAGTTGCGCCTGGGCGGCGTCGAGCGCGGCCTGGTAATCGCGCGGATCGATGGTCGCCAGCAACTGGCCGGCACTCACCTGCTGGTTGTCCTCCACCAGCACCTCCTTGATGAAGCCCGCCACCTTCGGCGCCACCACCGTGTAGTCGGCGGTCACGTAGGCATCGTTGGTGCGCTGGCGATGATCGCTGCCGAACATCCAGGGGCCGACCAGGGCGGCGAGCACGGCCACGGCGAGTGCCGAACCGATGAAGAGCGTCTTGCGGTTGTTGGTCATCTTTCTATCTCGAATTCAGCCCCGGCTTCAGGCCACCGCACGCGGCGGGAAGATCCGGGTAGGCACGAAGGGGATCAGGCAGATCATGGCGACGGCGATACCCGCCATCACCAGGTACAGGTCGGCCGAGGTCAGCACCAGGGCCTGTTCATGGATGCGCTTGGCCAGGCCAGCGGCGTTGTCGTCGATCAGCGGCGCGTTGCCCAGGCTGTCGACCAGGTGGTTGGAATGAAAATGCCGGCGCAGGGTGCCAAGGGCGTCGAGCAGGCCGCCGGCGATCACCGCCGACAGGCCCTTGACCGTGTTGAACCAGGCGGAGGCGAACGGGCCTTCCTGCGGGGTCATGCCATTGGTGGAGAGCATCAGCAGGGGCAGCACCGCCATCGGCTGGCCGAAAACCTGCAGCAGGTAGAAGGGGTAGAGGTCGCCGCGAATCCACTGTGAGGTCAGCAAGCTGCTCCCCACGCACGACGCCGCCAGCATCGCCAGGCCCGCCGCCAGCACCCAACGGCAGTCCACCGCGCGGATGTTGCACAGCGCCGCGGTGAGCGGCAGGGCGAGCAGTTGCGGCATGGCCACAAGCATCATCAGCGGACTGGTCTGCGCCGGGCGATAGCCCTGGATCTGCGCCAGGTACGCCGAGGGGATGCTGCCCACGCCGGACAACACCACCAGTACACCGGCCAGGGTCACCAGGGCGAAGCTCAGGTTGCGCCGCGAGAGCATGCGCAACTGGAAGAACGGCAATGGCTCGGACCACTCGTTGTACATGAACAACACCAGCAACAGCACACCGCCACCGAGCAGCCAGCAGATCAGCGGCGAGTCGAACCAGCCCCAGCGGTCGCCCAGCGACAGGCCGAGGACTATGCAACTGATCGCCGGCAGGCCAAGCAACACCCCGCGCCAGTCCAATTGCCTGAAGCGTTCCAGGCGCAACGGATCCTGGGGCAGGCCCCAGCCGACACAGGCGATTGCCAGCAGCGACGGCAGGATGATCTGCCAGAACGCCCACTGCCAGCCGACGTACTCGGTCCACAGGCCAGCCAGCGGCGTGCCGAGGTTCGGCCCGAAGGTGGCGGTCAGGGCATAGCAGGCCAGGCCATAGACCTTGATGCCCGGTGGCAGGAAGCGCAGCGCCACGCTCATCAGCATCGGCGGCAAGGCGCCCGAGGCGAAGCCCTGCAGCACACGCAGCAACATCAGGCTGTGCAGGTTGGGGGCGAAGGGTTGGATCAGGCCGAGCACGGCAAACAGGCCGACGGCGGTCATGGTGAAGCGGCGCAGCGAGAAGGTGGTGGCCAGCCACGGCGCGAAGGCCATGGCCGAGACCGAAGCGGCGCTGTACACCGCCAGCAGCCAGGCGCCTTCGTCGGCGCCGATGCCCATGGCGCCACGGATGTCGCTCAGGGAAATCTTGGTCACCGCCTCGTTGAGCCCGGCGCACAGTACCGCCAGCAACACGCCGAACAGCCCGACCACCACCCGCAGGCCGAACGCCGTCTGCGCGGGGGCGGCCGGCGCAGGGGCGGCGGCCAGCGCAGCGGAAGGCGCGGTCAGGGAACTCATGGATAGACATCTCCAGCAACATTTTAGGGGCTGGGGGAAGTCTAAGAAGGTCGAATGCTGACGAAAACTGACTTGTTGGCAGCTTTATGTTGCGCCAGACGCAATCCAGGCTAAATGCTGCAAGCTAGCATCTCCTCCTTTGGGAGCAACTGTCTTGTGTTGCTTGTAATGGCCTCATCGCTGGCAAGCCAGCTCCCACAAGGATCGCGCTTGGCCTGAGGACGGCGCGGTCGGGGTGGGAGCCGGCTTGCCGGCGATGGACCGCGCAGTGGTCCTCATCAAGGATCGATGCTGCCGCAGGCCTTCAACGTCTGCCGCAACCAGCGGTGCGCCGGGTCATTGTCGAAGCGCGGATGCCAGGCCTGCATCACGTTGACCTTCTCCAGCGGCACCGGGATCTCGAACGAACGCAACGGCAGCTTCAAGCGCTGCACACTGTTGAGGATATTGGCCGGTATCGGCAGGATCAGGTCCGAATCCGGCAGCGAGAACATCGCCGAATGGAAGCTGGTGGTGATCAGCGCCACTCGCCGCTCCACCTTGCAGTTGGCCAGCGACACGTCGATCGGCCCGTTGGCGCGGCCACGCCGGGACACGCTGATCTGCGGGTAGGCGGCAAAACGCTCGGGGGTGATCGCGGCATCGAAGATCGGGTGATCCTCACGGGCCAGGCCGACGAAGTAGGTATTGAACAGGCTCTGCACCTTGATCTCCGGCCCCAGTTCGATGGCCGAGCTGATGATCAGGTCGATCTGCCCGTTGCGCAGCACCGCATCGTCATCGCCACTGCCCTCGGGCACGAAGCGCAGCACCGTGCGCGGCGCCTGGGCCAGCATCATGCGCAGCAACTGTGCGCCATACAGGGCAATGAACAGGTCGTTGGTGCGGATGTTGAAAGCGCGGTCGAGGTTGACCAGGTCGACGGCATCGCGGCTGCGAAACACCAGGCCAGCCTGCTCCACCAAGCCATGCACCTGTTCGCGCAGGGCCAACGCTCGCGGTGTCGGCACCAGGCCACGGCCGGCACGCACCAGGATCGGATCGCCCATGGCCTCGCGGATTCGCCCGAGGGTCCGACTCATTGCCGCCGGGCTCAGGTTCATGCGCTGGGCGGCACCGACCACGCTGCCTTCGTCGAGCAGCACATCGAGGGCGACGAGCAGGTTCATGTCCGGGAGTTGCATGGCCGTTTTCCGTGACAGCTGTGGGAAACGCGATGGTAACAGGTTGGCCGATTGCGTCTGACGCAATGGCGCCGTGCGTGGGGGACCATTTATCCCTAGAGGTCAATGAATCGACAATGGTGTGGCCTCACCGTTGGCAAGCCGCGGCGGCGAAGCGCAGCGCCTGCAGGCAGCGCATCTCCCTGTGGGCGCCGCGGTTCGCCGTTGCGACTTGCCGGCGATGAGCGCAGCACTGCCATCCATTCTCCAAAGGATTGCCCATGCCCCATCCGGTTCTGATCGCCATCGACGCCTCCCCGGCAGCCACCAGCCTGCTCACCCTCGCCCAGCGCTACTGCCGCCCCGGCGAGCACACCCTGCATGTGCTGCTGGCCATCGACTCGACCTTCGCCGTGCACGACCACCGCACGGCCTACACCGAAGATGAGTTGGAGGAATACCCCGCCGCCTGCGACGAACAGCAACAGGCCGAGCACGCGGTGAACAGCGCCGTGAGCATGCTGCGCGACGCCGGCTTCGACAGCCTGGGCTGCATGGTCACCGGCCAGCCGGTGGAGGCGATCATCGCCAAGGCCCGGGAGCTAGAGTGCGAACTGGTCATCATCGGCCACCGCCACCTGTCACGGCTAGGCAGGCTGCTCGATCCGTCGATCAGCGCCAAGGTGATCGACCGGGTGAAGGTGCCCGTGCTGGTCGGGGCAGCTTGAGCCAGAAAACCGTTGATCAGCCAGTACACACGAGGTAATGCAACTGCATTGACCAGGTAATGCACTCGCATTACCGTGACCGATATTACCCCTCGCGGACTGACGACAATGGCTACTACCTTCGAAGCGGAATCGACCCTGACCGAGCGCTACCAGACAACGGTCCCCGAAACCGTTCGCCGCGCGTTGGGCCTGAAAAAGCGTGACAAGATTCACTACTCGATCCGCCCTGACGGAGCAGTGATACTGACCCGCGCAGAGACAGCCGAGGAAGACCCTGCCGTGGGGCAGTTCCTCGAATTCCTGGAACGGGATATCGCCACGAACCCGCAACGTTTGAAGGTTGTCGATGCAGAGCTCGTCGCTCGCCTGGATGCACTGGTTGGCGACGTTGAAATCGATCTCGATCAACCTCTATCGGCGGACGATGAATGACTGAAACGAGGCGCAAACCTCTATGCGTGCATGGCTGGAGTGTGTTCGCCCACCCCCTCTTTCTCGACAAGCTCGAGGCGCTCATCGATGAAGTCGAAGTGCTTCAGAGGAAAGATCCGGTCGGGTATGTGAAGAAAAATGCGGCAAAACGATTGAAGGCCATCAGACGCTTGGCCTTCGACGTCATTGCCCAGGCGCCCGGCAACCCGGACCATCGCATGGGCGGCACACTGGGCGCGGAACACAAGCACTGGTTCCGTGCCAAGTTCTTCCAGCAATATCGTTTGTTTTTCCGTTATCACGCATCCAGCAAGATCATCGTGCTGGCGTGGGTGAATGATGACAACAGCAAACGCGCTTACGAGAGCAGCGATGACGCCTACCGAGTGTTCCGCCGCATGCTGGGTAACGGACACCCGCCTGACGACTGGGATCAGCTGTTGCAGGAAGCTGCTGCGGCAACAGCCCGATTCAACGCCACCCTCAAGCGCTGACATTTGCCCGCCAATTTATCGATGGCGTCAGCGCGAGGACTGGATCAGCCCTCGCTCGGCTTGACCACCACGGTACACGTTGTCCCCGCCGCCAGCAGGAACCCTTCCGGCACTTCATCGATATGGATCCGCACCGGCACCCGCTGCGCCAGGCGCACCCAGTTGAAGGTCGGGTTCACATCGGCGATCAGCTCGCGACTCTGCGGGTTGTCGCGGTCGTAGATCCCTCGTGCGATGCTCTCCACATGCCCTTTGATGCGCTCGCCGCTCATCATCTGCAGTTCGGCCACGTCCCCTACCTTGACGTGGGGCAGCTTGGTTTCCTCGAAGAAGCCGTACACCCAGAATGACTGCTCATCCACCACCGCCATCACCGCCTCGCCGGTGCGGGCGTAATCGCCCTTGTGGATGTTCAGGTTGGTCACGTAGCCATCGACGGTGGCAACGATCTGCGTGCGCTTGAGGTTCAGTTCGGCGGCGGCCAGCTCGGCCTGGGCATGCTGGTAGTCGGCCAGCGCGGAGCTGGCGATGTTGCTGGCGTCGTCGCGGTTCTCTTTCGAGATCACCAGGTTGTCCATGTCGGCGCGGCGCCTGGCGTTGACCTTGCGCATTTCCCAGGTGGCCTTGCGCGAGGCAACCAGCGCCTTGGCCTGCTCCACCGCCAACTGGTAGTGCTCCGGGTCGATGCGGATCAGCACGTCGCCCTTCTTCACCCGCTGGTTGTCCTTTACCGGCACTTCCACCACATAGCCCGGCACATCGGCGGCAACGTTGATGATGTCCGCGCGCACCCGGCCGTCGCGGGTCCACGGCGTGGTCATGTAGTGCAGCCACAACTGGCGGCCGATCACCACGGCAGCGGTCAGCACCAGCAGGGTGGCGATCAGGCTGAAGAACTTTTTCATTGCAGGATTCTCACCAGTAGAGCGACAGCGCCAGGGCGCCGAACAGGCAGACGAACAGGCTCAGGCGCAGCAGCGCCGGGTGCCAGAAGAAGCGGTAGCCATCATGGCTGGCGATGAACCGGTCCAGGCCCCAGGCCAGGCCCAGGGCGAACAGGAACATCAAGGTCATGGTGGGCATGTACACGCCATGGAAGGCGATCTCGCGGGGCATGGTTTCACGGAGCATCGTGCGATCCTTTCGCCGGAGCCAGCGGCGACTGTGGGTCGAGCAGGGAAGAACGGATGAAGTGCAGGTAGCTCTGCGCCCGGCGCAGCACCGAGGTGTCGAAGTGCCGGGCGAAAGGTTCGTCGGTGGCCTGCACGCGGCTGATGGCATGGTCCACCGCCACCAGCGCGCGTTCGTGGTTGCTGGCGCTGGGCTGCAGGAACAACCGCGCCAGGGCCCGGCCCATGACGCGGATGGCCTGGCGCCACGGCTGCGACTCGGCGTAGGCCGGGTGCACCGGGGCGCGGGCCTGCTCCTTGCGCAGCTCGATGATGGCGTGGCCGATCTCCAGCACGGTGAACATCCAGCCCATCAGTTGGCTCTGTACCTGCGGCTTGCCGGCGGCCAGGCCGTAGGCCTGGTGCAGCAGGTCGCGGGTACGGCTTTCGAAGGCCGAGCCCAGGCCGCGCAGGCGCCCGCCTATGGCGAACAGCACCTGCTCGCGCAGCTCCTGCTCCAGCCGGCTCCACAACCAGCGGCTGTTGGGCGGCAGGATGATCGCCCCGGCCGCGGCACAGACGAACATGCCGATGACCATGCCGATGTAGTCGTTGATGAAGGTATAGGGGTCGTAGACCGTCAGGTTGTTCGGCACTGAACCGATGGCAAAGAACACCAGCAGGCCCAGGCCGTAACCGGCATAGGCCGGGCGCGAGGCGAGGAACGCACCGAGCACGAACACTGGCGCCAGGACCATGCACAGCAGCGCGAAGCCATCGATCCAGGGGAACACGAAGAACGTCTCGAAGAAGCCGACGAAGGCGCCGATCGCCGTGCCGCAGGCCATCTGGAACGCCATGCGCTTGGGGTTCGGCGATGCCGCCGACAGGCCCACGGTGACCGTGGCGATCAGGGTCATCATGCCGCCACTGGGCCAGTCGCTGAGCAGCCAGTAGCTGCCCAGCAGCAACAGCACCGCCGAGGCGCGCACCCCAGCGGCAAGCGATACCAGCCAGCTGGTCTGGGCCACATAAGGTTCATCCCACTGTTCGCGTTCGTGCTTGTGCACGGCCAGCGAGGCGTGGGTCTCGGCGTAGCTGTACATCTCGTCGACGAAGCGGTAGAGCAGCTCGAAGGCGGTATGAAAATCGAGCAGGTCAGCCTCGCTGGGGTTGGTCTGCAGATACTCGGCACGCAGACCACGCACCTGGGCCTGCAGGCCTTCCTTGTAGGTGCCCAGCTCCAGGGCCAGGCGCAAGGCGTCAGCGTCGGTCAGCGCCCGGCCGACATAGGGCTGCAGCAGCTCGGCCAGGGTTTGCAGGCCGGGTTCGATGGCGCCGACGATCTGCAGCGGGCCACGGGCGCGCAAGCGCTCAAGCAACCGGTGCAGGGCGTTGAAACGCGTGGTGATGGCCATGAACTCGCTGTTCATGCGCACCAGCCGGCCGGAGCGCCGGCGCATGTGCGGGTCTTCGAAGGCGGTGACGTTGCGCAGGCTCTCAAGGCCCACCGCCTCGGCAACGAAGCGCACATTGCTGGTCTCGAAACGGTCGCGCTGGCTGTCGCCGCGCAGGGCCTCGACCACCACCCCGGCGAACACGCCAAAGCGCTGGTACAGGGCGTTGCGCATGGCGGCACTGGCCGACTGCGGCAGGATCGCGGCGCTGACGAAGGTCGAAACGAGAATCCCCAGGGCGATCTCCAGCACCCGCCACACCGCCGCCATGAACGCCTGGTCGGGGTGCTGCAGCACCGGCAGGCCGATCATCGCCGCGGTGTAACCGGCCAGCACGAAACCATAGGCACGGAAGGTCCGATAGCGCATGGCACCCGCCGAGCACAGGCCGACCCACAGAGCCAGGCTGGGCAGGAACAGCTCGGTGTTCTGCGGGAAAATCGCGATCAGCGCGATCATCATCGCCGAGCCGGCCAGGGTGCCGAGCACCCGGTAGAAACTCTTGGCGAACACATGGCCGCTCTGCGGCTGCATGACGATGAACACGGTGATCATCGCCGTGCGCGGCTGCGGCAGCTCCAGGCGCATGGCCAGCCACAGGGTGATGAAGGCGGCGGCCAGGACTTTGAAGATATAGACCCAGGTGACGCCGTCGGTACGCGCCCAGGCAAAGAACCCCCGGCGCCACTCCAGGCTCTGCAGCCAGCGCAAGGGCAAGCTCGATGTGCTCATTCGGCGTGGTCCGGCGTGTCGAAGATGGCCAGGGTGGCGGGTGTTTTCGGTGCGGCCTGGCGCTCTTGATCGGGCACATCCTTGCCCGCCTCCAGGCCGCCGCCCAGGGCAGTGACCAGTTCGGCATGGGCCACCAGGCGCGCGGCCTGCACTTGCTGCTGCACCTGCTGCTGGCGGAACAGCAGGGTCTGGGCATTCAGCACGTTGAGGTAATCGGTGAGCCCGCGCTGGAAGGCGACGGTGGCGATGTCGTAGGTCTTCTGCGCGGCGGCCACGGATTCGGCGGCGAAATGCGCCTGCTCCTTCATCGACTCGCGGCGGATCAGTTGGTCGGAGATGTTCTGCAACGCGCCGATCACCGTCTGGTTGTAGCGCGCCACGGCCACGTCATAGCCCGCCGAGGCCACGCCCAGCTGCGAGCGCAGGCGACCACCATCGAAGATCGGCAGGCTGATGGCCGGCCCGACGTTGTAGTTGAACTTGCGCCCGGTGAGGAACTCCAGCGGGCCGCCCCCGGTGGCCATGAAGCCGAGGCCGCCGACCAGGTCGACATTGGGGAAGAACCCGGCGTGGGCCACGTCGATACCACGGGCCTGGGCCGCCACCTGCCAGCGGCTGGCGACCACGTCGGGACGCTGCCCGACCAGTTCGGCGGGCAGGTTCGAGGGCAGTTTCAGCGGCGCAGCGAGGGTCAGGGTCGGGCGTTGCAGCTTCGCACCCTCCCCCGGCCCCTTGCCGGCCAGGGCGGCCAGCTGGTTGCGGGCCAGGGCGATCTCTTCGTCGAGGCTGTCGATCTGGCGGTGGGTTTCCGGCAGCGGCGCCTCGGCCTGGCTGACTTCGAAATGGGTACCGATGCCACCGTTGAGGCGACGCTTGGCCAGGGCGACGATCTGCTCCTGCTGCGCAAGCTCCGCCAGCACGATATCGCGCCGGGCGTAATGCAGGCTGAGCTGGATGTAGGCGCGCACCACGTTGTTCTCCAGCTCCAGCTGGGCCTGGCGCGCCTCGGCGGCGCTCATGTGCGCCTGGTCCACGGCCTGCTCGCTGGCATTGCGCTCGCGGCCCCACAGGTCCAGGGCGTAGCTCAAGCCGATGGCGGCGTTGTTGTCCCAGGTGTTGGCGCCGGACAGCGCGCCGGGGCCGTAGAACTGATCCTCCGGCCAGTTGTGGCGCTTGAGGGTGGCGTTGCCGTTGGCCTGCAGCTTTTCCGCCGACTCGACCACGCCTGCCATGGCCTTGGCTTCGCGCACCCGCGCGGCGGCCATGGCCATGCTCGGGCTGCCGGCCAATGCCAGTGCGACCCAGTCGTTCAACTGCGCGTCGCCATAGGCGCGCCACCATTGCTGGGCCGGCCAGTGGGCGTCGCGCGCAGCCTCACGGATGGCGTCGTCGGTGGTCAGTTGGTTGGCTTGGAGGGTCTTGCTCTGCGGGGCGATGCCCCAGGTTCCGATACAGCCGCTCAAGGTGAGACAAAGGGCACAGGCACTGAGCGCGCTAAGCGCTCTGATGTTGCGACGCGGCACAGCTGCGATTTCCCGAGGAAGAGGTGGAGGGGCCGGGCAATTCTAGGGGCGGGTTTCATTGGCGATAAGCGTATATTCCTGCGAATCTTTGTTACCAAAACAGCGATAATCCGGCTTTAGTCGAAAGCGAAACAGCGTTACTTCATGTCACAATTTTGTCCTCTAAACCGAGAGTGACCCATGGACACCCTGCAAAACATGCGTGCTTTCAGTTGCGTGGCCCAGCTCGGCAGCTTCACCGCTGCCGCGGCGCAACTGGATACGACCACCGCGAACGTGTCGCGGGCGGTCTCCAACCTGGAAGCCCATCTGCAAACCCGCCTGCTCAACCGCACCACCCGGCGCATCGCGCTGACCGAGGCCGGCAAGCGCTACCTGATGCGCTGCGAACAGATTCTTACCTACGTCGAAGAAGCCGAGGCCGAGGCCAGCGATGCCCATGCCCGCCCCGCCGGGCAGCTGAAGGTGCATTCGATGACCGGCGTCGGCCAGCACTTCGTGGTCGACGCCATCGCCCGCTACCGCGAATCGCACCCGGACGTGACCTTCGACCTGACCATGGCCAACCGCGTGCCCGACCTGCTCGACGAGGGCTATGACGTGTCGATCGTGCTGGCCAGCGAGCTGCCGGACTCGGGGTTCGTCTCCCAGCGCCTGGGCATCACCTACAGCATCGTCTGCGCCGCGCCCGACTACGTGGCGCGCCACGGCTTCGCGCACAAGCCCGCCGACCTGCTCAAGCATGCTTGCCTGCGCATGGTCAGCCCGGTGATCCCGCTGGAGAAATGGCTGTTCGACGGCCCCGAGGGGCAGGAAGTGGTCAACATCACCACCTCGCCGTTCCAGGTGAACTCCGCCGATGCGATGAAGACCGCGATCCGCAGCGGCATGGGCGTGGGCGTGCTGCCGATCTACACCGCCATCGATGGCCTGCGCGACGGCAGCCTGGTGCGGATCCTGCCGCAGTACCGCCTGCAGGAGCTGAACCTGTATGCGATCTACCCGTCGCGCCAGTACCTGGATGCGAAGATCAAGACCTGGGTCGAGTACCTGCGCAACTCGCTGCCGGAGATTCTCGCCGCCCACGAGGCCGACCTGAAAACCCACGAGCTGCTGATCGCCAACTGAAAAAGCCGGTGCATTCGGGCGGGGGACAATGGTAGGTTGCTAACCATTGATTTCAGCGTCTGGCAGAGAGGTTCATGAGAGGGCTTGGCCCTCTATCGCGGATAAATCCGCTCCTACAGGGTCATGAGTTTCCTGTAGGAGCGGATTTATCCGCGATGGGCCGCAACGCGGCCCCCTCTGCGCAGATCCCGTCCTTGCACCTTGCAGAGAAGCAGCCCGATGAAAAAGACCGTCCTGGCCTTCAGCCGCATCACCCCGGCCATGGCCGAGCGCCTGCAACACGACTTCAACGTGATCGTGCCCAACCCCAAGCTGGGCGACATTGCCGCCCAGTTCAACGAAGCGCTGCCCGAGGCCCACGGCCTGATCGGCGTCGGCCGCAAGCTGGGCCGGGCGCAGCTCGAAGGCGCGGGCAAGCTGGAGGTGGTGTCCAGCGTCTCGGTCGGCTACGACAACTACGACCTGGACTACTTCAACGAGCGCGGCATCGCCCTGACCAACACCCCCGACGTGCTCACCGAAAGCACCGCCGACCTGGGCTTCGCCCTGATCATGGGTTGCGCCCGGCGCACCGCCGAGCTGGACGCCTGGACCAAGGCCGGCCACTGGCAGGCCACCGTCGGCCCGGCGCAGTTCGGCTGCGATGTGCACGGCAAGAAACTGGGCATCGTCGGCCTGGGCAACATCGGTGCGGCCATCGCCCGGCGTGGCCGTTTCGGTTTCAACATGCAGGTGCTGTACACAGGCAACAGCCGCAAGGCCGCGCTGGAACAGGAGTTGGGCGCGCAATTGCGCAGCCTGGATGAGCTGTTGGCAGAAGCCGATTTCGTCTGCCTGGTGGTGCCGCTGTCCGACGCCACCCGCAAGCTGATCGGCGCCCGCGAGCTGAAGCTGATGAAGCCCAGCGCGTTCCTGGTCAACATCGCCCGTGGCCCGGTGGTGGACGAAGCGGCACTGGTCGAGGCACTGCAGGAGGGCACCATTCGCGGCGCCGGCTTGGATGTGTACGAGAAGGAACCGCTCGGCGATTCGCCGCTGTTCAAGCTGCCCAACGCCCTGACCCTGCCTCACATCGGCTCGGCCACTGCCGAGACTCGCGAAGCCATGGCCAACCGGGCCATCGACAACCTGCGCTCGGCATTGCTGGGCGAGCGGCCGCAGGACCTGGTGAATCCGCAGGTGTGGAAAGGCTGAGCCGTTCAACCCGAGGTACTGGCCCGGTCGCAGCCCGCTCCCACTGCAGACTGCGACAGGGCGCCATTACTTGACTGCCAGTTCCCCTTCCACAGGCCTGGGCTTCGGCTTGCGAAACACCAGCACATTCCCCGCCATCACCGCCACCAGCCCCAACAACGCCGGCGCTGTCCACTGATAGCCCTCGGCGAACGCCGACACATTCAACGCCACCAGCGGGAACAGCACGGTGCAGTAGGCGGCCCGCTCCGGCCCCATGCGCCCGACCAGGGTGAGGTAGGCGGTAAAGCCGATCACCGAGCCCGGGATCACCAGATACAGCAGCGAGCCGATGTAACGCGTGTTCCACTCCATATCGAAGGGGATGCCCCTGAGCAGGCAATACCCCGCCAGCATCGACGCGCCGTAAACCATGCCCCAGGCATTGGTGGTCATGGGTTTGAGCCCGGCCTTCTGCTGCACGCTGGAGAGCATGTTGCCTGCAGAGAAACACAAGGTACCAAGCAGCGCCAAGCCCAGGCCATAAAGGGTTTCGCGGCTGGCGGCATGATGGGAAAGCTCCGGCCAGAACAACAGCCCCAAGCCCAGCAGCCCCATGGCCCCGCCGCCAAGCACGTTGGCGGCGATTTTCTGGCCGAAGAAGATCCGTGCATTGATCGCGTTCCACAGGGTGGCGGTGGAGAACACCACGGCGATCAGGCCGCTGGCGACCCACTGGCTGGCGGTGAGGAAGCACATGAAGTTGACGCAGAACAGACAAAGGCCCTGGGCCAGGCACACCAGGTGGCCACGCCGGTTCATCGGCTGCAGGCGGCGGGTGAGCAACAGCAAGGCGAACAGGATCAACCCGGCCAGGGCGAAGCGGTAGACGATCGACACCGGGATGGCGACCACCCCCAGTTGCAGCTTCAGGGCGATCCAGGTGGTGCCCCAGATCAGGACGGTAAGCAGGTAGAGCGACAGGTTCACGGGCATTCCTCCAGACAGTCGACTTGGGGCCGCTTCGCGGCCCATCGCTGGCAAGCCAGCTCCCACAGGAACAGCACATGCCTTCACCTTGTGGGAGCTGGCTTGCCAGCGATTCGAGGGCGCAGCCCTCGCCAGGACTACGAGTCTTTACCGCGCCCTGATTCCGACGCTTGCATAAACTTGCGCTTTTCCTCTTCCGCCAGCTGCCATCTCAGCGCCGCCGCAGTACGATGGCCTTCAGAGGAGTCTCCGATGCCCGCACTCGACCACCTGCAAGTCTTCAATGCCATGCATGCCTCGCCCCACGCCCGGCTGGAGCTGAGCGCGCACCTGGGCGACGGGCTGGCGGCGGCGTTGTGGAGCAACCGCGACGACGCCCGCGACTACCAGGCGCCCAGCCACCACACATTGTCCTGCTACATAGCCGACGGCACCGGAACCTTCCGCCGCCAGCGTCCGGCCGACAAGGGCGCGCCGGGCAAGCTGTGCATCATGCCGGCCGGCCATGAGTCCAACTGGGTCGTCAACGGCACGATCCGCCTGGCCCACCTGTACATCAGCGAACAGCAATTCGCCCTTGGCTGTACCCGCCTGCTGGACCGCGAGCCGCGTGAAATGCAGCTGCACGAGGCGACCTTCCTCGACGACCCGCAACAGGCCGCACGCTTTCGCCAGCTGATCGGCCTGGACTGGGCCGAGCCCGGCGAGCGCCTGCTGGCCAGCAGCCTGGCCCACGACATCATCGACCACGCCGTGCTCAATCAGGCCGGCCTGCGCCAGGGGCTCAAACTCAAGGGCGGCTTGGCGCCGCACCAGCGACGGCAACTGGTGGACTATATCGAGGCCCACCTCGACCAGGCGCTGACGCTTGGCGAGCTGGCACTGCGCTGCAACCTGTCCGAATACCACTTTGCACGGATGTTCCGGACAAGCTTCGGTCTGCCGCCGCATCAGTACCTGCTGGCCCGGCGGCTGCAAAGGGCGTGTCGCCTGCTGCGCATGGGCACACTGCCCCTGGGCGAAGTGGCGCTGCTGTGCGGGTTTGCCAGTGCCAGCCACTTCAGCAACCGGTTTCGCCAGGCGTTGGGAGCGACGCCGGGGGAATATCGGGCGGCGTTTGCCAATTGATTCTGGGGCCGCATTGCGGCCCATCGCCGTGGTTCGTCGCCACGACAAGCCGGCTCCCATAAAGTCACACGATCTCCTGTGGGAGCCGGCTTGCCGGCGATGGACCGCGCAGCGGTCCCGCTGATCAGAACTCCAGAGTGCTCGATAGACTGACCTGCCGCGCATCCCCCACCGCGACGAAGTAACGATTCACCGCCGAGCTGTAGTACACCTTGTCGAACAGGTTCTTCACGTTCAACTGCAGGCGCACCTTGTGCTCGTCCAGCTTGGTTTCGTAGCTGGCGAAGGCATCGGCCACGGTATAGGCCGGCAGGTCGAAGTCGTTTGTCGCGTTGCCCGCACGCTCACCCACGTAGCGCGCACCGGCTCCCAGGCGCAGGCGATCACCGCCGAACAGGCTGCCGTAGTCGTATACCGCCGAAAGCGAACCACTGTGACGAGCGACGTTCTGCAGGCGATTGCCCTTGAGCTGCGGGTCCTTGGTGACCTCGGCGTCGGTAAAGGCATAGGCCCCGATCAGGCTCCAGCGTTCGCTGAGCTGACCGGTCAGGTCCAGCTCTACACCCCGTGAGCGGACTTCCCCTGCGTTGCTGTAGAGAATGGTCCCCGGCTGGGTGTCGCCATCGGCCACCAGCACGTTGCGCTTGGTGATGTCGAACAGCGCCAGGGTACCGGTCACCGCGCCCGGCACGTCGAGCTTGGCCCCCAGCTCCCAGGACTTGCCCTCCTCCGGCGCGATCCCAGAGTCCAGGGTCAGGGTGCGGCCACCACCGATGCTCAGCGGGGCGATGGTCGAGTTGGGCTTGAACGACTCGCTGTAGCTGCCATAGAACGACAGCTGCTCATCCACCTTGTACACAACGCCCGCATGGGGCACCCAGGTCTGGTCGCTGGTGTCGGTGTTGACGTTGAACGGTCGCCCGCGGCCGGCGTACTGGTCGTACTGCTGGAAGCGCCCACCGGCCACCAGGATCCAGTGCTCGTCCAGGTGCCAGGCGTCCTGCAGGAACAGCGAATCGGTGCGCAGCTTGTCGGTCTGGTCGCTGTCGGTGGCGCGCACGTTGGTGCCTTCCACTTCGCGGCCATAGACCGGGTTCAGGTAGCTGAAGGTCGAGCGGCTGTTCTGGCGGATCAGGTCGGCGCGGTAGACCTTGCGGTCCTCGTGATCGGCACCCAGCACCAGGTCGTGGCGCATGCCGGCCAGCTCGACGCTGCCGTTGAGGCTGAAGGTGGCGAACTGGTCGCGGCTCAGGGCGCCCCGGGTGCCGTCGATGCTGCGCGACAGCGTGCCCTTGCTTTCATCCACGCCGGTCACGCGCACCTGGCTGGCGTCGTAGGTCTCGCGGTTGAAGCTGTAGCCGACGTGCAGCTTCCACGCATCGTCCAGCTGATGGTCGATTTCCAGGCGGTACAGGTCGGAGCGGCCCTCCATGTCGTTGAACGGCTCGTCCAGGCGGCGGGTGGCGGGTATGTTCAACGGGTGGCCGTCGCTGCCGAAGGCGGTCCCGCGGTCGAACGGATAGCGAAACTCGCGGTGCTCATAGGCGAGCACCACCTGGGTGTCCTCGCCGTACCAGGCCAGCGACGGCGCCACCAGCGATTCGCGGTGCACGCCGAAGTTGCGCCAGTAGTCTTCATCCTCGTGATCGACGATCAGGCGATAGGCCAGGTTGCTCTCCCCCAGCGCACCGGTGCTGTCCAGGCCGCCGCCGCTGCCGTTCTTGCCACTGCCGTAGGTCGAGCCGCGCAGGGTCAGGGCGTTGTACTGGGTAAGTTGCGGGCGCTTGCTGACCACATTGATCACCCCGCCCGGGTCCTGGATGCCGTAGAGCAGCGAGGCCGGGCCCTTGAGCACTTCGACCCGTTCGGTGCTGGCATTGAGCGCGCGGCCCTGCACGATCGGCATGCCGTCGCGCATGATCGAGCCGTCGCGGTTGTCGCCGAAGCCACGCTTCATCACCGTGTCGGCGGTACCGCCGAAGTTGTTGCCCTGGGTGATGCCGCTGACGTTGTACAGGGCATCGTCCAGGTTGCGCGGTACCTGGTCGCGGATCACCTGGGCCGGGACCACGTTCACGGCCTGCGGGATATCCAGGGTCGCGCCCTGGCCGCGCATGATCGAGGCGCTGGCCGGCGGCTGGTAGCTGTAGTCGTCCAGTTGCGAGTTGATGGTGGTGGCCTGCAGGTTCAGCGCGCCGGAGGTGTCGACCGGCTCCAGGGTCAGGGTGCGGGCGTCGAGGCGGCGCCAGGCCAGGCCTGAATTGCCGAGCAACTGCTGCAGCGCCTGCTCGGCGTCGAAGGTGCCGTTCAGCGCCGGGGCCCGCAGGTCCGGTAGCGTCAGGGTATAGACCACGCTCTGCCCGGTGGTACGGCTGAAGGCGTTGAGTGCCTGGGCCAGCGGCTGGCTGGGCTGGGCGAAGGCATAGACCTGGCTCTGCTGGGCGGCCACGGCATGGGGCACGACGGCCATGGCGGACAAGCTGCAGAGGCCGAACCAGAGCGAGACGCAACGCGGGGTGAACTTCATGGACGCGGACCTGTGGGCGGGATGATCGTATGCGAATGAATCGCACTTCCACTCACTACACGGATGCCAGCGTGGAGTACCTCATCACCTGATGGAAATATTTTGCTGTTCCGACGCTATCGCGGGGCAAGCCCGCTCCCACGCAATGGCTTATGGGAACGGACTCGTGGGAGCGGGCTTGCCCCGCGATGGCGTCGGCTCAGGTCAACGCAAAACGGTCAACCGGCCCAGCACAGTCTGCCGCTCGAACCCCATCACCTTGCCCAGCGAATCCAGCGCGGCCAGCGGTTCCTCAACCGGGAAACTGCCACTGACCCTGCGCTGCGCCAGCTCACCGTCGAGCAGCAGGATCCGCCCGGGGTAGTAACGCCCCAAGTCCTCGATCACCTGCGCCAACGGCACCTGGTAGTAGTTCAGCCAGCCTTGGCGCCAGGCCATGCGGCTGTCGCTGTCCACCGCCTCGACCCCACCGGCCACACCACCGGCATAGGCCAGCTGCTGGTTGGCTGTCAGTTCACGGGCCGGTTGCCCTTCGGCCGCCGTCACCGCCACCCGCCCGCTGCGCACCGTGACCTGCGCGCCGTCACCCTGTCCGCGCACCTCGAACTGGGTCCCCAGCACCCGCACTTCGCCGCCCTGGGCATCCACCAGGAACGGCTCGCCGGTATGGGTTACCTCGAAGAACGCGGCGCCGCGCAGCAACCGCACACGCCGCTCGCCCTGGGCGAAATCCACTGCCACGGCAGTGCCGGCATCCAGGGTCAGTTGCGAACGATCGGCCAGGGTTACCTGGCGTACCTGCGCGCCGCTGGTGTAGTCGGCGCGCAGGTCCTGCAGCCAGAACTGTGGCTGCCAGCCTGCCGCGAATCCCAGCGCCAGGGCCAGGCTCGCCGCCACAGCCAGGCCGCGCCACGGTCCCTTGCGCTCGGGCCGGCGCATGGCCTCCAGGTATGTTTGCAGGCCTTGGTGTTCCTCGGCCGCCAGCCGCGCCGCCGGCGCCTCGCTCAGGCGCCAGAGCGCCTGGGCCTCGGCATAGGCCTGGCGATGGGCGGGGCTCTCCAGCAACCAGCGCTTGAACGCCGCGCCCTCGGCCTGCGCCGGCTGCTGCTGGATGCGCCCCAGCCAGCGCAAGGCGGCCTGGGACTGGGCGGCAGTGATCGGCTGTTCAACACTCATCGACGGGCGCTCCCTGACCGGCGCAGTGGGGACGCGGGTTCGGCGACACTCGCCTTGCACGCTTCGAGGGCGCGCATCATATGCTTTTCCACTGCGCTCTGGGACAACTGCATGGCCTTGGCGATCTCGCCGTAGGTGCAGCCATGGATGCGGCTGAGCAGGAAGATCTGCCGGGTGCGTTCGGGCAGCGCCCGCAGGGCTGCCTCGATGCGTTGCAGGTCGTGGTCGACCTCCAGGGCCTGCTCGGGTGCCTGGGCGCAATGCGTTTCATCGGGTTCGTGCAAGCCCTCGGCGGCGCGGTCGCGGCTGCCTTCGCTGCGCAGGTAGTCGATGGCCAGGTTGCTGGCGCTGCGCAGCAGATAGGTATCGAGCGCCTCGACCTTCACCTCGGGGCGCCGCCAGAAGCGCAGGAACAGGTCCTGCACCAGGTCCGACGCCGTGGCGCGGCAGCCGACGCGGCGGCTGACCAGCGCCTCCATGCGCGCACGCTGGGCGAGGAACACCTGGAGGAAGCGTGCCCGCCCGCCGCCGGCCTCGGAATCGCTCAAGGGCCTAGACCGCCAGCACGGCCAGCAGCGGCCCGAGCACCAGGCTGGCAAGCGCCGCGCCGAGCAACAACCGCGGCTGGTAGGGCAGGCCGAACACCCACAGGGTCACGCCGGCCATCAGCACGGCGATCCACTCCACCAGGCCCAGGGCCCAGCCGCGCCCATGCACGGCGAGGATCAACGACAGCAGCAACAACGCCCAGCCCGTGATTTTCAAGGCTCGCAGCTGCCGCCCCGTGGGCTTGCGCCCGAGCAGGTCGTTGAAGTGTTTTTCCATGGCCAGGCACAGGCCGGCGAAACCGGCGAAGCCCATCAGCGCAACTCCCAGCATCAGCTCGCCTCCACGGTCTTGGCGGCGCGTGGCGCACGCTTGGCGGCCGGCTTGGGCGCGCGCAGCATCTTGCCGGCGGCCCAGGCCAGGAACAGGCCGGTGGCCAGGGCCGTCAGGTCGAAACCGGCCATGGCCCAGTCACCGGCGGCGATGGAGTGATCCAGCCCCTTGTCGGAGGTCAGCGCGTTGAGCAACGGCAGCAAGGCGAACGCCAGCGCGCCAAGCGTCAGTTGTTCGCCCCAGGCGCGGCGCCCGCTCCTCAGCATGGCGTGGAGCAATGACGCGCCCCAGGCCAGGAAGAAGCCGTTGATCTCCCAGTCGGCCCGCCCTTCCAGCGTTGCCGGCAGCAGGCGATTGGCCCAGAAGAACGCCGCCACGCCCAGCAACAGGCCGCTCATGCTGGCGATGTTCAGCACTTCGACCAGGCGCAGCTCGCCGGGCATGCGCGCGCTCTTGGCATGCTTGAGCTGGCGCTTGCCCAGCCACATCACCAGCCCGGTGCCGATCACCACGGTGCCGGCCACGCCGAAGGCGAAGTACAGCCAGCGCAGCCAAGGCCCGGCGAAGTTGCCCATGTGCAGGCCGACGAAGGTGAACGAGGTGGTCATCGCCGCGCTTTCCGGCGCGCCGCGGCGCAGCAGCTCGCCACTGACGCCATCGAAGGTCCAGATGGCGCTGCGCTGGTAGGCGACACTGTCGGCCGAGGCGCGGGTGAAGGTGACCCGGGCGTTGCGGTCACCCGGGTTGTGCACCTGGATGTAGCCCATGCGCGCCCCCGGCGCCTGTTCCTGGACCTTGGCATACAGTTCGGTCAACGGCGCCAGCGGCGCGGCCTGGGCAACCGCCTTGGGCACCTCGTCGCGACCGAACACATCGTTGAAGTAGCCGCTGCTGTCGCCGTAGCTGGCCAGGATGCTGGCCGGCATGACCATGTACATGAAGATCACCAGGCTGCTGTAGCTGATCATCAGATGGAACGGCAGCACCAGCACACCGATGGCGTTGTGACCGTCGAGCCAGGACCGCTGGCCCTTGCCCGGGCGGAAGGTGAAGAACTCCTTGAAGATCTTCTTGTGGGTGATGATCCCGGTGACCAGCCCCAATAGCATGATGAAGGCGCAGAAGGTCGACAGCCAGCGCCCCCATGGGTGGGGCATCTGCAGTTGGAAGTGGAAGCGGTAGAAGAACTCGCCGCCACGGCTGTCGCGGGCCTCGACCGCCTCGCCGGTGCGCGCGTCGAGCTCCTTGTCGGTGAAACCACGCCGCCCACCACCGTTCGGGTCGCGCCAGCTGACGCTCAACGCCGCCTCGCGCTCGCTGGGCAGGCGGATGAACCAGGTGCTGGCGTGGCCGGCATTGGTTTCGAGGTAACGCTGGGCCAGGCCGAGACTGGTCACCGGGTCGAGTGGATGACTCTGCACCTCGGGCTGGGTCCAGTGGCTGATCTCGTCCTTGAAGTACGACAGCGTTCCGGTGAGGAAGATGGCGAACAGCAGCCAGCCGAAGATCAGGCCGGTCCAGGTGTGCAGCCAGGCCATGGCCTGGCGGAAGCCTTCTTTCATGGCAGGTTCATCCAGTAGGCCAGTGCGTTGATCAGCCCCAGCACCAGGCTTGGCAGCAGCATGCCCAGCCAGGCGCGCCAGGCGCTGCGGCAGGCGAAGCACCAGATGAAGGCGACCAGGTAGAAGACGAATGACAGCATCATCCCGGTCATCGTCGCGTCGGCCTGGGTCATCGGCGCAAGCAGGGTGATGCAGACACTGGCCATCGACGCCAGCAGGTAGCCACCCAGCAGCGCGGCCAGGCTGCGTGAGGTCACGGCCAGGCGGTAGCTCAGGGGAAGGCCGGCGGCTTTGCTCTTCATGGCGAGGGTCCGGGAATTGGGGCTGCAATACTAATGATTTCAATTCTCATAAGCAAAGCATGGCGGCGCGAGCGGTCGCATGCCTTGCGTCGGCAGCGATTGCCGAACACCAGCGGCATGAATACAATGCGAACAATTCTTACTTCCAGTTGCGCTATCCGGCGCCGGAGTCGCATCGGTGCCCAGCGCCCTCTCTTCCACCGTCGAAGGCCTCTACATCGCCCACCACAGCTGGCTGACCGGTTGGCTGCGACGACGCCTGGGCTGCCCGCAGAGCGCCGCCGACCTGGCACAGGACACCTACGTGCGCTTGCTCCAGGCCCGTGAAGCGCCGCAACTGATCGAGCCCCGCGCCTTCCTCACCACCGTGGCCAAGCGTGTGCTGTGCAACCACTTCCGCCGCCAGGAACTGGAGCGCGCCTACCTCGAGGCCCTGGCCCAGGTGCCCGAACAGGTGGCACCGAGCGAGGAAGACAAAGCCCTTATCTTCGATACCCTGCTGGAGCTTGACCGCCTGCTGGACGGCCTGCCGGCGCTGGTCAAGCGCGCCTTCCTGCTGGCCCAGGTCGATGGCCTGGGCCAGGGCGAGATCGCCCGTGAGCTGGGCATCTCCCTGGCCACGGTCAAGCGCTACCTGCACAAGGCAGCCCTGCGCTGCTACTTCGCCCTGTGAACGGCACGTTCTCGGCGCAGATCGCCGAACAGGCGGTGCACTGGCTGATCGAATCGCAGAGTGCCGACTTCGACCAGCACCAGGCCCTGCAGCATTGGCTGCAGGCAGACAGCGAGCACCAGCGCGCCTGGGCGCATATCCAGCAGGTCAACCAGCGCCTGCGCGGCGTGACCGCGCCAGTGGTCCACGCCACCCTGCAGGCACCATCCTCGCCCGCCCGACGCCGCGCCCTCAAGGTCTTGCTGCTGGCCGGCGTAGCCAGTGCCGCCGGGCTGGGCCTGCAGCAGCACAATCCGCTGCCCGGGCTGATGGCCGACTACCGCAGCCCGGTCGGCCAGCGCCGCCGCCTGACCCTCGACGATGGCAGCCAGCTGCACCTGAACACCCGCAGCGCCGCTGATGTGCGTTTCGACGGCCAGCAGCGCCGGGTGCGGTTGCAGGAGGGCGAGTTGTTGCTCGAAGTGCAAGACGATCCCCGTCCACTGCGCCTGGTCACGGCCCAGGGCGAGCTGCGCCTGGAAAGCGGGCGCTTCGATGTGCGCCAGTTCGACGATTTCAGCCTGGTGTCAGTGTTCAGCGGCAGCGCCAGCGTGGCCGGCACACCGTTGCTGGCCGGCCACCAGGCGCGGTTTGCCGTGGGCGGCTGGCAGGCCATCGCGCCGCTCGACCCCAACCGCGCGGCCTGGGTGGACGGCATGTTGGTGGTGTCGCAGATGCGCCTGGGCGACTTTCTCGCCGAGCTTGGGCGTTATCGGCTCGGCCAGCTGGGTTGCAGCGAAAGCGTCGCCGACCTGCGAATTTCCGGGTCGTATCCACTGGCCGACAGTGAGCGGATCCTGGAAATGCTGGAGGTGACACTCCCGGTGAAGGTGCGACGGTTCACCCGGTACTGGGTGTCGCTGGAGGCTGCGAAAACCGGCTGAGAGGCAAGCGAGAGCAACACATGGCCATCGCGGGGCAAGCCCGCTCCCACGAAGAGCGGTGCCAACCCAAATTTATTTCATATTCGTTGAGCCATTTCCCGAACCTCGCGTGACAGAGAAGGCAGAACCCCTTGTCACAGGACCTCCGTCACATGCCCCTGCGCCTCAGCCCCCTCGCCTACGCCCTGATCCTCGCCGCCCCGTTTGCCCTGGCCGGCGAGCCCCGCGACTACCACATCGCGCCCGGCACACTGGAACAGGCCCTGAACCAGTTCGGTCGCGAAAGCGGCGCGCTGATCTCGTTCAGCCCCGGCCTCACCCAAGGCCTGAACAGCCCAGGCCTGGAAGGCCAGTACGAGGTCGGCCAGGGCCTGGACGCCCTGCTGCGCGGCAGTGGCCTGCAGGCGCGTCAGGAGGTCGACAACGCCTACAGCCTGCAACCGCTGCCGGCCACAGGCGGCAATGCAGCGGTCGAACTGAGCGCCTCGACCGTGGTCGGCGATTGGCTGGCCGAGGCCCGCCAGGACAACGTCTTCGAGCACCCCGGTGCCCGCGACGTGGTGCGTCGCGATGAATTCGAACGCAGCGGCGCCAGCAGTGCCCGCGAAGTGCTCAACCGCATTCCCGGCGTCAACGCCCCGGAAAACAACGGCACCGGCAGCCACGATCTGGCGCTGAACTTCGGCATCCGCGGCCTCAATCCGCGCCTGGCCTCGCGCTCCACCGTGCTGATGGACGGCATTCCGGTGCCCTTCGCCCCCTACGGCCAGCCGCAGCTGTCGCTGGCGCCGATCAGCCTGGGCAACATGGACGCCGTGGACGTGGTGCGCGGCGGCGGCGCGGTGCGCTACGGGCCGCAGAACGTCGGCGGCATCGTCAACTTCGTCACCCGCGCCATTCCCGAAGAGGCCACCTTCAAGGCGGCGATGCAGAATCAGATCAGCCCGTCGTCCAGCCAGGATGGCCTGAAGAACAGCGCCAACCTGCTGATCGGCGGCACCAACGCCAACGGCCTGGGCGGCGCCCTGCTCTACTCCGGCACCCGTGGCAGTGACTGGCGCGAACACAGCGACACGCAGATCGACGACCTGATGCTCAAGGGCAAGCTGCAGCTGGACGACGCCAACAGCCTGCACGCCATGGCCCAGTACTACGAGGGCGAGGCCGAGATGCCCGGCGGCCTCAGCACGGCAGACTTCGACGCCGACCCATACCAGTCGACGCGCCTGAAGGACAAGTTCTGGGGCCGTCGCACCCTGTTCAACTTCGGTTACGACTACAAGCAGGACGACCGCCAGTTCAGCGTCAACAGCTTCTTCACCAAGACCCTGCGCAGCGGCTACCTCGACCAGGGCAGCTTCGTCTCGCTGTCGCCGCGCGAATACTGGGTGCGCGGCATCGAAACGCGTTTCTCGCAGGGCCTGGCCCTGGGCGACAGCTGGCACGAGCTGGGCGTCGGCTACCGCTACGTCAACGAAGCCGGCCACGAGCTGCGTTACCGCGAGCCGGTCAACGGCGCCCTGCCGACCACCGCCAGCCGCAACGACCGCGACACCCGCGGCAGCACCGAAGCTCACGCGATCTACCTCGACGACCGTATCGATATCGGCCGCTGGACCATCACCCCGGGCATCCGCTACGAGATGATCGACTCACGGCAGAGCAACAAGCTCAACGGCCAGCAGTACCAGGGCAGCTACAACACCGCCTTGCCCGCCCTGAACGTGATGTACCACCTCACCGACCACTGGAACCTGTACGCCAACACCGAAGGTTCGTTCGGCAGCGTGCAGTACAGCCAGATGCCCAACCGGGTCAGCAGTGGCGAGGTGAAACCGGAGAAGGCGCGCACCTGGGAAGTTGGCACCCGCTACGACAATGGCGACCTGCAGGCAGAGATCGGCGCGTTCCTGATCAATTTCGACAACCAGTACGAAAGCAACCAGACCAACGATTCGGTGATCGCCCGCGGCGAAACCCGCCACCAGGGCATCGAGACCAGCGTGCGCTATGCCCTCGACGGCCTGAGCCCAGCCCTGGCCGGTTTCGATGTGCATGCCGGCTACGCCTTCGTCGACGCCACCATTCGTGAAGACGGCCCGAACAAGGGCAACCAGGTGCCGTTCTCGTCGCGCCACAAGGGCACGCTGGGCATCGGCTATACCGAAGGCCCGTGGCAGTTGAACCTGGACAGCAGCTTCCAGAGCAGCCAGTACGCCGACAACGCCAACACCGGCAGCGAGAGTGCCGACGGCAGCACCGGGCGCATCCCCGGCTACATGCTGGTCAGCACCCGCGCCGGCTATGACTTCGGGCCTGCGCTTTCGAACCTGAAGGTGGCGGTGGGGGTGAAGAACCTGTTCAACCGCGAGTACTACACCCGCTCGTTCGACGACAACAACAAGGGCAAGTACGTGGGTGAGCCGCGCACGCTGTACGTGCAGACGTCGGTAGAGTTCTAGATCGCCCGGGGCTGCGTTGCTGCCCGGCGCCGGCGAGCCGGCGCTGGGCAGCCCGTGATCAGGCCAGCGCTTTCTCGATCGCCTGCACCACGGTCGGGTCATCTGGCGCGGTACGCGGGGCAAAGCGTGCCAGCACCCGGCCATCCTTGCCGACCAGGAACTTCTCGAAGTTCCAGGTGATGTCGCCGGGGAACTCGGCGCCTTCGCCCGCCAGCAGGCGATACAGCGAATGACGTTGCGCGCCGTTGACCTCGAGCTTGGCCCCCAGCGGGAAGCTCACGCCGTAGTTGAGGCTGCAGAAGTCCTGGATTTCCTTCTCGCTGCCAGGCTCCTGGCCGGCGAACTGGTTGCACGGCAGGCCGAGCACATTGAAGCCCTGGCCCTTGTACTGCTGGTGCAGCTTTTCCAGCGAAGCGTATTGCGGCGTCAGGCCGCACTTGGAGGCGACATTGACCACCAGCACCACCTGGCCCTTGAACGGAGCAAGGGGCAGGTCCTCGCCGTTCAGCGCCTTCAACGTCAGGTCGTGAAATGCACTCATGATGAAATCCCCTCTCAGGTTCCGATTGCCGCAGGGGCGAATCCCGCCCACGAAAAAGGCGCGCGGCCAAACCGTCCACCCTCCCGAGGAGGGCAAGTCCGGCTTGCCCGAGCGCCTGGCGACTCTCTGAGCTTAGCGCAGAAAATCAGTGGTGATGGCCACCTTCACCGTGGATGTGACGGTGAGCGATTTCTTCTTCGCTGGCGTCACGCACGTCGACAACCTTGACCTTGAAGTTCAGGCGCTGGCCAGCCAGCGGGTGGTTGCCGTCGACGGTCACGTCGTCGCCGTCGATGTCGCGGATGGTGACGATCTGCATCTGGCCGTCCGGCGCCGAGGCGTGGAACTGCATGCCGACTTCCAGTTGGTCGACGCCTTCGAACATCTTGCTGCTCAGGGTGCTGACCAGCTCGGCGGAGTATTCGCCGTAGGCTTCTTCGGGTTCGATGGCAACGGTCAGTTCCTCACCGGCCTGCTTGCCTTCCAGGGCTTTTTCCAGGCCCGGGATGATGTTGCCGGCACCGTGCAGGTAGACCAGCGGCGCACCACCGGCGGAGCTGTCGATGACCTCACCAGCGTCGTTGGTGAGGGTATAGTCGATGGAGACAGCCTTGTTGGCGGCGATCAGCATGGGGCAAGACCTTTTGCAAAAGAATATAGAACGAACAAGTGTAACCAACGCATCGGCCGATTGCGAACCCGGCGCGGACCAACAGCAGCCCATCAGTCGGATCACCGGCTTCCACCTCAACGAAGAGCGGCACTGGGTGGTCGAGCTGTCCTGCGGCCACACCCAGCATCTGCGCCACCAGCCGCCCTGGCAGGCCCGGCCCTGGGTGCTCGATGCCGACGAACGCGCCCGGCGCATCGGCCAGGTATTCCCCTGCGGCTGGTGCGCTCAGGGTGCCGTTAGCGCTACCCTTGGCCGCTGAACTCCTTGCACCGCTTATTCCGAGAAGCACGCATGCAGACATTTTTCATCGCGCCGACCGACTTCGGCGTCGGCCTGACCTCCATCAGCCTGGGCCTGGTGCGCACCCTGGAGCGCGCCGGGCTCAAGGTCGGCTTCTTCAAGCCGATCGCCCAGCCGCACCCCGGCGACACCGGCCCGGAGCGCTCCAGCGAACTGGTCGCCCGCACCCATGGCATCAAGCCGCCGACGCCCCTGAGCCTGGGCCATGTCGAGCGCATGCTCGGTGACGGCCAGCTCGACGAACTGCTCGAACAGATCATCCGCCTGTACCAGCAGGCCTGCGTCGGCAAGGACGTGGTGGTGGTCGAGGGCATGGTGCCGACCCGTCACGCCAGCTATGCCGCCCGGGTCAACCTGCACCTGGCCAAGAGCCTGGACGCCGAGGTGATCCTGGTATCGGCGCCGGAAAACGAGGTGCTCAGCGAGCTGTCCGGTCGCGTCGAGCTGCAGGCCCAGCTGTTCGGCGGCCCGCGCGACCCGAAGGTGCTGGGGGTGATCCTCAACAAGGTGCGCACCGACGAAAGCATGGCCGACTTCGCCACGCGCCTGCGCGAGCACTCGCCGCTGCTGCGCGGCAACGACTTCCGTCTGCTCGGCTGCATCCCCTACCAGGCCGAGCTCAACGCCCCGCGCACCCGCGACGTGGCCGAGCTGCTCGGCGCCCAGGTGCTCAACCCCGGCGACTATGACCAGCGGCGCATGAGCAAGATCATCATCTGCGCCCGCACCGTGGCCAATACCGTGCCGCTGCTGACCTCCGGCACCCTGGTGGTGACGCCGGGCGACCGCGACGACATCATCCTCGCCGTGTGCATGGCGGCGATCAACGGCGTGCCCCTGGCCGGCCTGCTGCTGACCAGCGACAGCAAGCCCGACCCGCGCATCCTCGAGTTGTGCCGCGGCGCCCTGCAGGCCGGCCTGCCGATCCTGTCGGTGAGCACCGGCTCCTACGACACCGCCAACCAGCTCAACTCGCTGAACCGCGAGATCCCGGTGGACGACCGCGAGCGCGCCGAGTTCATCACCGACTTCGTCGCCAGCCACCTGGACGCCGCCTGGCTGCACCAGCGCTGCGGCACGCCACGCGAGCTGCGCCTGTCACCGGCGGTGTTCCGCTACCAGTTGATCCAGCGCGCCCAGCAGGCCAACAAGCGCATCGTTTTGCCCGAGGGCGCCGAGCCTTTGCTGGTGCAGGCCGCGGCCTTGTGCCAGGCCCGGGGCATCGCCCGTTGCGTGCTGCTGGCCAAGCCCGAGGAAGTGCAGGCCGTGGCCCGCGCCCAGGGCATCAGCCTGCCGCCGGACCTGGAGGTGCTCGACCCCGAGGTGATCCGTGGCCGCTATGTCGAACCCATGGTGAACCTGCGCAAGAGCAAGAACCTCAACGCGCCGATGGCCGAGCAGCAGCTGGAAGACCCGGTGGTGATCGGCACCATGATGCTGGCACTCGGTGAAGTCGACGGCCTGGTCTCGGGCCTGGTGCATTCCACCGCCAACACCATCCGGCCGGCCTTGCAATTGATCAAGACCGCGCCAGGCAGCAGCCTGGTGTCCTCGGTGTTCTTCATGCTGTTCCCCGACCAGGTGCTGGTCTATGGCGACTGCGTGATGAACCCGCACCCCAGCGCCGCCGAACTGGCCGAGATCGCCCGGCAGAGCGCCGAGTCGGCCGAATCGTTCGGCATCGCGCCACGGGTGGCGATGCTCAGCTACTCCAGCGACTCGGCGGCCAGCGACGAGGAGGTGGAGAAGGTCCGCGAGGCCACGCGCCTGGCGCAGCAGGCCGAGCACGACCTGCTGATCGACGGCCCGTTGCAGTACGACGCCGCCGCCAACCCCGAGATCGCCCGACAGCTGGCGCCGTCGAGCCCGGTAGCCGGGCGCGCCACGGTGTTCGTGTTCCCTGACCTGAACACCGGCAACACCACGCACAAGGCGGTGCAGCGCAGCGCCGACTGCGTCAGCCTCGGGCCGATGCTGCAAGGGCTGCGCAAGCCGGTCAACGACCTGCCGCGCGGAGCGCAGGTGGACGATATCGTGCACACCATCGCCTTGACCGCGATCCAGGCCAGCACCGTGCGCTAAACAGCAAAGGGCCGCCATGCGGCCCTTTGCTCATCAATCCTCCGGCGAGCGCCGCCGCCCGGTCACCATCGACCACGGCAGATTCTCGCGCAGGCGCACGCTCTCCACCAGCGCCGCCAGCAGGTGCACGCAGACCAGCGCCAGCAAGCCATCGGCCAGCAGGCTGTGCAGCGTCTCCAGCCACTCGGCGCCCCAGAAGGCATCCACCTCGAGCATCATCCAGCCGCTCACCCCCAGGCTGGCGATGCCGAGCATCATCCACACCATCACCAGCGCGCCGATCGGCGTGTGCCCCATGCGGTGGTAACGCTCGCCGCGCCACAACGCCCGGGCATGCGCCCGCAACCGCGACGGGGTGGGCCAGAAGTCGGCCCAGCGCGCGCTGCGCGGCCCGACAAAGCCCCACACCAACCGCACCAACAGGCAGCCGCACGCGTAGTAGCCCAGCCACTGGTGCCAGTCGTCACCGGCCTCGTTGAAGCAGTAGTTGGCGAAGAACACCAGCGCCAGCGACCAGTGACTCACGCGCAGCAACGGATCCCATAGCCGCACGCTTGCCGTCACTTGTGGATCTCGGTCTTGACCGCCTTGCCCGTCACCGGGTCGTGGTAGATCTCGACCTTGCGCCCATCCTTGTCGAAGCCGTAGATCTCGTAGCAATTGCCTTTGGTGACCTGGAACTTGTTGATCTTGTAGCCCTGCTCCTTGAGCTGGGCCTGGAACTTGTCGGCATCCTGCCAGGTGCTGCGGTCGGCGCTGGTGCATTCGGTCCTGGCGAACGCACCGGCACTGGCCAGCAGCAGGGTGAGGGCGATCACTGAATGGCGCATGGTCGGCAACTCCGTTCAGGTTGACTGGAAACCGCACTGTGACCGGCCAAGCTTAGTTCTGCGCGAATGAAGGCACCGCGCCGCCCCGATCATTCATTTGAATTTCGGATCAATGGCAAAGAAAAACAAACTTCTCAAATAAGCCCCGGGCGCGGATGCTGTGACGATCACGCTCGTATCCTGGAGAACAACAATGAACGAAGTCGTCATCGTCGCCGCCACCCGCACTGCCATCGGCAGCTTCCAGGGGGCCCTGGCCAACGTGTCCGCCGTGGAACTGGGCGCCGCGGTGATCCGCCAGCTGCTGGCCCAGACCCAGCTGGACCCGGCCCAGGTCGACGAAGTGATTCTCGGCCAGGTGCTCACCGCCGGCGCCGGGCAGAACCCCGCCCGCCAGGCCGCCGTCAAGGCCGGCCTGCCCTACGAAGTGCCCGCCCTGACCCTGAACAAGGTCTGCGGCTCGGGTCTGAAGGCCCTGCACCTGGCCGCCCAGGCCATCCGCTGCGGCGATGCCGAGGTGGTGATCGCCGGTGGCCAGGAGAGCATGAGCCTGGCGCCCTATGTGATGCCCTCGGCACGCACCGGCCAGCGCATGGGGCACGGCCAGCTGGTCGACAGCATGATCAGCGACGGCCTGTGGGACGCCTTCAACGATTACCACATGGGCATCACCGCCGAGAACCTGGTGGACAAGTACGGCCTGAGCCGCGAGCAGCAGGACGCCTTCGCCGCCGAGTCCCAGCGCAAGGCCGTGGCCGCCATCGAGGCCGGCCGCTTCAAGGACGAGATCACCCCGATCCACATCCCGCAGAAAAAAGGCGAGCCGCTGGTGTTCGACACCGATGAACAGCCACGCCCCGGCACCACCGCCGAGTCTCTGGGCAAACTGCGCGCCGCGTTCAAGAAAGACGGCAGCGTCACCGCCGGCAACGCCTCCAGCCTCAATGACGGCGCCGCCGCGGTGCTGCTGATGAGCGCCAACAAGGCCAAGGCCCTGGGCCTGCCGGTACTGGCCAAGGTCGCCGCCTACGCCAGCGCCGGCGTGGACCCGGCGATCATGGGCATCGGCCCGGTGTCGGCAACCCAGCGCTGCCTGGACAAGGCCGGCTGGCAGCTCGCCGACCTGGACCTGATCGAAGCCAACGAAGCCTTCGCCGCCCAGGCGCTGGCGGTGGGCAAACAGCTGGAATGGGATGCGGCGAAGGTCAACGTCAATGGCGGCGCCATTGCCCTGGGCCACCCGATCGGCGCGTCGGGCTGCCGGGTGCTGGTGACCCTGCTGCACGAGATGATCAAGCGCGATGCCAAGAAAGGGCTGGCGACCCTGTGCATCGGCGGCGGCCAGGGCGTGGCGCTGGCGATCGAGCGTTGAGCTGAAGGCCTATCGCGGGCCCGCTCCCACAAGGATTACCTTCGTGGGAGCGGGCTTGCCCCTACCCTTTCAGAAGCGCTCGTCGCGCAGCGCCGGCAAGGTGATGTCGCGCACATAGCTGGCCGACGACAGGTTCAGCATCATCCGGCACACCTGCACCACATCGTGCAGCGGGATCAGCGAACCCTCGCCACGCCGTTCGGCCTCGGCCAGCGGCACGTCCAGGCCATCCTCGGTGTTCAGGTAGCCCAGGTTCAGGCAACTCACCCCCAGGCCCTGTTCGCGGAAGCCTTCGCGCAGGCTTTCGGCGATGCCGCGCAAGCCGAACTTGCTGGCACCGAAGGTCACCTCCGGGCGACCACTGCCCGGCAGGCCGGAGGTGGAGCCGGTGAGGATGATCCGGGGTCGGGCACTCTGCAGCAGCAGCGGCAGCAGGCGCTTGATCAGCAGCAGCGGCGCGGTGATGTTGGTGTCGACCATGCGCTCGATCTGCGCCTCGTCATCATCGAGGAAGCTGTAGCCTTCCTCGAAGGCCCGCGTCTCCCAGATGCCGACGTTGTACACCAGCACGTCCAGCCCACCGTCGGCCACCGCCTCATGGATGATCGTCGCGGCCTGGCGCGGCTGGCCAAGGTCGGCCTCGATCCACTGCGCCGCGCCCGGCAACGCCACCGGCCTGCTACGCGACACACCAATCAGCGTATCGCCATGCCCACCCAAGCCCTGCACCAGCGCCTGGCCCAATCCCTTGCTTGCACCGACCACTAGAATTCGCATCGAATCACTCCCTATGGACTGCGCCGGATAGTACCCTGCCTGCCCCAGTAATTCAGTCGGAAATGCCAGGCCGCCCGTGAACAGAGAGCAACTCGAGCAAAACCAGATCCCCCTGTACTTCATCGCCGTGGTGCTGGCCGCCGTGCTCGGCCTGCTCGTACCCAGCACCGCCGGCGCGCTCGAAGCGCTGGTGACTCCGGCCATCGCCGTGCTGATGTACGCGATGTTCCTGCAGATCCCGTTCCTCGACCTGCGCGCAGGGCTTGGCAACCGGCGCTTCATGGGCGCGCTATTGCTGGCCAACTTCGTGCTGGTGCCGCTGCTGGTATGGGCTGGAACCCGTGGGCTGGTCGAGCACCCCGCCGTGCTGGTCGGCGCCCTGCTGGTGCTGCTGACGCCGTGCATCGACTATGTGGTGGTGTTCACTCACCTCGGCAAGGGCGACGCGCGCCTGACCCTGGCCGCCACGCCCGTGCTGTTGCTGGTGCAACTGGCGCTGCTGCCGCTGTACCTGGCGTTGATGCTCGGCGGCGCCGGCCATGTGGAGATTTCCGTGGCGCCATTTGTCGAGGCCTTCGTACTGCTGATCGCGCTGCCACTGCTGCTGGCCGTCGCCACCAGCGCCGGGGCACGGCGCTCTGCAGTGGTTTCGAAGTGGAACGGCGCCTGGGCCTGGCTGCCGGTGCCGGCCATGGCCCTGGTGCTGATCGCGGTGATCGGCTCGCAGATCGGCGTGGTCGCCAGCCGGCTGGACGACCTGCTGCCGGTAGTGCCGGTATATGTCGGCTTCGCTTTGCTGGCGCCGCTGCTCGGGTGGTTTGCGGCGCGGCTGTTCAAGTTGTCCACAGGCGAGGCGCGGGCGGTGACCTTCAGCGCCGCCACGCGTAATTCGCTGGTGGTGCTGCCGTTGGCGTTGGCGCTGCCTGAGTCGATCCGGGCATTGGCAGCGGCGGCGGTGATTACCCAGACGCTGGTGGAGCTGGTCAGCGAGCTGGTCTACGTTCGCGTCGTGCCGAGTTTGGTACGGGCCGCTCATTCAAGCTGATGTCGTCGGGGCCGCTTCGCGCCCCTTTCGCCGGCAAGCCGGCTCCCACTCCGACCGCGCTGCTCTCAAGCCAAGTGCCATCCCTGTGGGAGCCGGCTTGCCGGCGAAAGGGGCGCGGAGCGGCCCCACAATGCTCAGCCCAGTTGCACCCGCCATTGACCGTAATGGCTGAAGCGCAAGCAGGCCAGGGGCTGCACATCTATGCGGTGGAAGGATTGCAGAGGCGCGCCCAGCGCATGCAGCATTGCGGCGCGAATGACGAAGG
The DNA here is from genome assembly GCF_001007005.1 of Pseudomonas sp. CCOS 191. Taxonomy (NCBI): domain Bacteria; kingdom Pseudomonadati; phylum Pseudomonadota; class Gammaproteobacteria; order Pseudomonadales; family Pseudomonadaceae; genus Pseudomonas; species Pseudomonas sp. CCOS 191. The sequence continues at coordinate 951,905 of NZ_LN847264.1, read as the reverse complement.
GGTGGGTGACGGCGATCCATTCGCCCTCGCCCAGGACGCTGTCCATCCAATGGGCAACACGCTCGCACAGCGAGGCCAGCGATTCGCCGCCGTGAGGCGTGGCATGGGGGTCACTCAGCCACGCCTGCAACGCGGCCTTATCCAGATGCTTGAGCGGCTGACCTTTCCAGGTGCCCAGGTCGCAATCGCGCAGCCCCTCATCAACCGTCGCCCTCAGGCCCTCGGCTGTTTGCCGGGCACGCAGCTCAGGCGCGCTGAGGTAGCGGACCGCCGGTTCAGGCACAAGCGAAGGCAATTCCAGCAAAGGCTCGCCATCCTGGGCGAAGCGCCCCACCCTTTGCGCCTCGGTGCGGGCGTGGCAGATCAGGGTGAGGTGGATGGGCTTCATGGCAGGGCTTCGGCAGGAATGTCCGGGCACTCTAGCCGAAGTGTGGGGAACATGCGCGGGCCCTGCCAACCCCACTATCAGGCCGAAGCGCGCAACTCGCGGGCAGCGGCGACCATGTTCACCAACGCCGCCTCGGTCTCCGGCCAGCCACGGGTCTTCAAGCCGCAATCCGGGTTCACCCACAACCGCTCGGCCGGAATCCGCTGGGTGGCCTTGCGCAGTAGCTTGACCATCTCTTCCCTGGCGGGCACCCGCGGCGAGTGGATGTCGTACACGCCCGGGCCGATCTCGTTCGGGTAAGCGAACTGCTCGAACGCCTCCAGCAGTTCCATGTCCGAACGCGAGGTCTCGATGGTGATCACATCCGCATCCATCGCCGCGATCGACTCGATCACATCGTTGAACTCGCTGTAGCACATGTGGGTGTGGATCTGCGTCTCGTCCCGCACACCCGAGGCACACAGGCGAAACGCCTCGGTGGCCCACTCCAGGTAGCGCGGCCAGGCGCTGCGGCGCAGCGGCAGGCCCTCGCGGAAAGCGGCTTCGTCGATCTGCACGATCTTGATGCCGGCGGCCTCCAGGTCCAACACCTCGTCACGCAGCGCCAGCGCCAGCTGCTGTGCCTGCACCTCGCGGCTCACGTCCTCGCGTGGGAACGACCACATCAGCATGGTCACCGGGCCCGTCAGCATGCCCTTCATCACCTTGCGGGTCAGGCCCTGGGCGTAGGTGATCCAGGCCACGGTCATCGCCTTCGGGCGGCTCAGGTCACCGAAGATCACCGCCGGCTTCACGCAGCGCGAACCGTAGCTCTGCACCCAGCCGAAACGGGTGAACACGTAGCCGTCCAGCTGTTCGGCGAAGTACTCGACCATGTCGTTGCGCTCGGCCTCGCCGTGCACCAGCACGTCCAGACCGAGGTTTTCCTGGATCTCAACTGCATGGCGAATCTCGCTGTGCATGGCCTCGAAATAGTCGGCCTCGGTCAGCGTGCCTTGCTTGAACGCCTGGCGCGCCAGGCGGATGGCCGCGGTTTGCGGGAACGAACCGATGGTGGTGGTCGGAAACGCCGGCAGGTTGAGCCCGGCGCGCTGCTTGACGATACGCTGCTCGAAAGCGGTGGCGCGCTGGCTGTCGGCTGGTTTGATCGCGGCGACACGGGCCTGCACCGCCGGCTTGTGAATCCGTGGCGAGGTGGCGCGGCTATGCTGCACGGCGCGGCTCTGCGCCAGCGCCGCCAGCACCTCGTCGCCCTCGGGCTGGTTCAGTGCCTTGGCCAGCACCGCCACTTCCTGGCACTTCTGCACGGCGAATGCCAGCCAGCGTTTCAGTTCGTCATCGAGCTGGTCTTCACGGGCCAGGTCCACCGGGCTGTGCAACAGCGAGCACGACGGTGCCACCCACAGGCGATCACCCAGGCGCTCGTGGGCGTGCCCCAGCACCTCCAGCGCCTTGTCCAGGTCGCAGCGCCAGACGTTGCGGCCGTTGACCACGCCCAGCGACAGCACCTTGTAGGCCGGCAGGCGGTCGAGGATGGTCGGGTACTGATCCGGGGCACGCACCAGGTCGATGTGCAGGCCATCGACCGGCAGGTTGGCGGCCAGGCCGAGGTTGTCTTCGAGGCCGCCGAAGTAGGTGGCGATCAGTTTTTTCAGCGGGGCGCGCTGGAGGATGTTGTAGACCCGCTCGTAGGCGTTCTTCCAGTCCTGCGGCAGGTCGAGGGCGAGGATCGGCTCGTCGATCTGCACCCACTCCACGCCCTGCACCGCCAGGCGGTTGAAGATCTGGTCATACAGCGGCAGCAGGCGGTCGAGCAGGTCGAGCTTGTCGAAGTCGGCGCCCTTGGCCTTGCCCAGCCACAGGTAGGTCAACGGGCCAATCACCACCGGCTTGACCGCATGGCCCAGGGCCCTGGCCTCCTCCACCTCTTCGAACAGCTGCTCCCAGCTCAGGGCGAATTGCTGGTCGGCGCTGAACTCGGGGACCAGGTAGTGGTAGTTGGTGTCGAACCACTTGGTCATCTCCTGGGCGTGGGCACCACCGCAGCAGCTGTCGCTTCGGTCTGTCGCCACGGCGCCTCGGGCCATGGCGAACAGGGTCTGCAGGGTCGGCTTGGCACCGTCCTTGGCACGGAAGCGTTCGGGGATCACGCCAAAGGTCAGCGAGTGGGTCAGCACCTGGTCGTACCAGGCGAAGTCGCCGACCGGCAGCAGGTCGATGCCGGCATCCTTCTGCAACTGCCAGTGGGCGGCACGCAGCTCACGGCCCACGGCGCGCAAGCCGGCTTCGTTCAGCTCGCCCTTCCAGAACGCTTCCTGGGCTTTCTTCAACTCACGGTCGCGGCCGATGCGTGGGAAACCCAGGTTGTGTGCCAGTGCCATGTCGTGGTCCCTCGATCCTTTTTAAAATGAATGAGGGAGATTCTGGGCTGAGGGTTAATGTGAGACAAACTCATTAAATTTGAGATGAACTCAAGATTTGCTCATAGTGCCTTTTGGATGCCGTCGGCTCGGGCCCATATGTCTCAATCAACACATTCCCCCGCGCATTCAGACATGCCAAAGCCGCCCACCTGTCGCACACTGCCACCCTGCCTCAACCCGGTAGCCCACACCCCATGAGCCTGCTGAAAACGACCCTGGACGCCAACGCCTTCGCCTGCATCCTCGAGTTCGTGCCCAAGCCCAGCGCCGAGCGCTTCGCCACCCTCGACACCCTCATGGCCCGCACCCAGCTGTGCGGCTGGCCGCTGACCGTGGCCATCGGCGACCGCGTTGGCAGCGCCCTGGACATGTCGCCGCTGGACGCCTTCAACAGCCTGGCCGAGCCCGTCCCCGCCCTGCTGCACTTCTCAGGCAAGGACCGCGAGCGCCGTGAGCTGCTGGCGCAATTGCAACGCATGGACGCCGCCGGCCTCGACCAGCTGCTGCTGCTCACCGGCGACCGCCTGCCCGGCCACGTCCCGGGCGAGCGCCCGGTGCGCTACCTCGAATCGGTCGCCGCCCTGCAGATCGTCCGCCAGGCCCGCCCGCACTGGCTGCTGGCCGCCGCGCTCAACCCGTTCAAGTACCAGGAGGCCGAAGGCGGCGCGCAGTACAGCAAGGCTGAAAAGAAACTCGCCGCCGGAGCCGACCTGTTCATCCTGCAGCTCGGTTTCGATATCGATAAACACCAGGAAGCCTTCGACTGGATGCAGCGCCAGCCCCGCCCCAAGCCGCTGATGGCCTGCATCATGGCGCTGACCGAGGGCCGTGCCGGGATGCTCGAGCATGTCGCCGGGGTGACCGTCACGCCATCGATGCGCGCACTGCTGGCCGCCGAGGCTGCGGTTTCCAAGACCTACGCCAAGGAGCGCGCCAACCAGCGCCTGGCCTTGCAGGTGATCGGCCTGAAATTGATGGGCTATGCCGGGGTGCACTTGTCCGGCATCCACGAGGTGGCGCAATTCGAGGCACTAGAGCAGGCCATCGAGGTGCTGGAACCGCAGTTCAGCTCACTGCAGGACTGGGCCCCGGCCTGGGAAGCAGCCTGGCAGGCACCTGGCCTGACGCCGGTCGCCTTCCACCCACCCGGGCACGCCTGGCGCCTCGGCCAACGGCAGATCACCGCGTCCAACAAGGAAAAGGTTCGCTATCACCTACTGTCGGCGATGCACCATCAACTGTTCAGCCGCACCACCGCCTTGAGCAAGGCCTTCGGCTGGGCCGTGACCCGGCCGCTATGGGCCAACCCCACGGCAGCGCAGTGGCTGCACCAGCTGGAACGGCGTATCAAACGGCCGATGGTGGGCTGCGATACCTGTGGCAGTTGCCGGCTGGAGGACACGCTGTATATCTGCCCCGAGACCTGCCCCAAGGGGCTGGCAAACGGGCCGTGCGGCGGCACCAGCCTGGATCGTTGCGAGTTTGGCGATCGGGAATGCGTGCACAGCGCCAAGTACCGGCTGGCGGTGAGCGTGGGCAGGACCGAGGTGTTGCGTGAGCGGCTGATTCCCTGTGTGCAGGTGGAGAACCGGCAGCGTAGTTCGTGGCCGGGGTGGTTCGAGACGACTACTACCCGTCAACCCACCCAAAACCGCAGCACCACTCCCAAATTCAATGAATGAGGGCTGGCCCACGTAGATAGGGCGTCGCAATCACAAGATACATCCGGCAACCGTCCCGATGAGGCCAAGCCCTGCCCAAACCCGGACAATAGCCTGCAAGCCCACAACGTATCCTCAACACCTACACTAGCCGTTTGTCATACGTATAAATATGCGCATTGATATACGCATAATTAAGCGAACCATTCACTCACTTATCGTGTGTGAAGCCGAGGAACTCCAAATGACTGGCCTACTGACCCGAGCTGAACAGGCAGTGTCCGCCACCACCATGGCCCGGACGTTTGGCGCACGCTTGAAGGAAGTGACCAGCGGGGATGCCACTCACCTGGTCATCTTCAAGGACAACGAACCCGCTGCGGTCCTGATGGGCGTGCAAGCCTACCAGGCCATGCTGGACGAGCTATCCGACCTGCGTGCCGAACGTCTCGCCACCGAGCGCCTGCGCAGCCTCAATGAAGAACACACCGTGAGCCTGGAGGACATGGAGGCTCGCTTCAGGTAGAAGCACATGGTCTGGACTGTCAGGTTTCATCCCGAGATAGAAGACGATCTCCTGCAGCTTGGCCGCGCCGAAGCTCAGCGGGTCCTTAAAGTCGTACGCGAGCGCATCGCTCAAGGTGAGCCCGATAAACTCGGCAAACCACTAAGGGGTACGCTTGCAGGATGCCGACGAATACGGACAGGGGATATACGTATCGTCTGTCGCATCAACGGTACAGAAGTTGTGCTGGTGCTCTGTAGTGGCGCCAGGCGCGATGACGAGGTGTATGACGCTGCCAATCGCCGTATATGAGCCCTGCAAGAGCAGGAAGAACGGGGCAGATTACTGTTCCCGCCCATCAACGGCAGCAACAGTGCCAGGCAGTGCCCCCCTGGCCGGCAACCACACGGTGAAGGTAGTGCCATAGATCGCATCCGAACGCATGCCAATCCTGCCGCCATGCGCCTCGGCAATCTGCTTGACGATGAACAAGCCCAGGCCCACCGAACGCAGCGGATCCTCGCGCTCGCTGCCTCGCGTCATCGGCTCGAACAGCGTCGGGATCACCGCTTCAGCAATGGCCGGCCCGTGATTGTGAACGCTCAAGGTCGCGCCTTCGTCCGTCAGGTCGGTGGTCACGGTGATCGGCAAGCCCGGGTCGCCATAGGCCACACTGTTGGCGACCAGGTTGCCAAGCATCTGCTGCAAGCGGTCCTGGTCCACTTCGAAGGTGCCATGCCCGCGCGAATAATGGCGAATACCGGCCTGGGCGAAGGCCACCCTGAGCTCACTCACGCATTGGTCCACCGCCTGGCGCAAATCGACCTGCTGACGCGTCACGCGGATGCCCTGCCCTAGCCTGATCGAGGCGAAGTCCAGCAGGTCGACGATCATCCGCTGCGCCCGGTCGGCGGCACTGCCGATGCTGCCCAGCAAGCGCCGGGCCCGGTCGCTGTCGGCATCGCGTTCGAGCAGTTCGGTCGCCATCTTGATGGCCGTCATCGGGTTCTTCAGGTCATGGCTGGCGACCGCGACCATCTGCTCGGCGAGGATGGCGCGGCGCTCGGCGTTTTCATAGGCAGCGGCAAGTTCGGCCTGTGCCCGTTGCAGGGCGGCCTCGGCGCTGACCTTCTGCGCCAGCAGCTCTTCGGCGCGCTGCATGGCCACGAGCGCCGCCCGTTCGTTGCGGTCCCGCTCGCGGGTGCCGAGCAGCGCCAGGTGGTAGCGCACCCCCTCGGCGGTTTCACGCCGCACCCCGTTGAGCAGCATGGCCAGCAGGTGCCCATCACGGTGACGCAGCTCAAGCTTCACCTCCGACACCGAGCCCTGCAGGTTCATCAACGGCCCCCAGTGCGTGAGCTGGAACGCCCGCCCCGCAGCCGTCAGCAACTGATCGAAACTGCGCGCCTGCAACGCCGCCGGGTCATGCCCCAGCCACTGGCTGAACGTCTGGTTGCAGCGCAGCACGGTGCCATCCGCGGCCATGACGACCAGCCCGCACGGCGCGTGCTCGAACAACGACTCATCGAACAGCAAGGCGGCGTCATCCATGGCCGAACCCATGCTCGGCAAAGAACGCATCCATCGCCGCCGCGCAGGCTCCCGGGGCGCTCAGCTGCGGGTAATGGCCCATGTTGTCGATAAGGCTAAGCTGGCTGTCGGGGAGCACGCGATGCAGGTACTCGCCCACGGCCACAGGCACCACCGGGTCGCCCGTGCACTGCACGATCAGCGTCGGAACTGGCAGGCCGCAGACCTCCTGGCGATGGTCGGAGAGGAAGATGACCCGGGCAAAGTGCCGGGCGATCTGCGCGTCGGTGCGGCAGAAACTGCTGGTGAGCTCCGCCTGCAGCAGCGGTTGCCCGGGCGTGCCCATCAGCGTCGGGGCCATGGAACTGGACCAGCCGAGGTAGTTGTCATCGAGGGTGGTGAGCAGCGCCTGGATTTCCTCCGGCGCAAAGCCACCGGTGTACTCCGCCGAATCGATGTAGCAGGGCGAGCCGCCGATCATCACCAGCCCGGCAAGCCGCCCAGGCCGCTGCCGCTCCGCCAGCACACCGATCATCGCACTCACCGAGTGCCCTACGACGATCACCGGCCCCTCGGCATAAGCGTCGATCAGCTCGTTGAGGTCCGTGGCATAGCCCCAGAGCGACGCATATTTTTCCGTCGTGTAGGCCGCAAGGTCGGACTGGCCGGCACCGACCAGGTCGTAAGTGACCACCCGAAAGCGGGTGACCAGATGAGGCAGCAGGCAGCGCCACATCGACTGATCGCAGCCGAAGCCGTGCGACAGGATCAAGGTGGTACTGCCGCCCCCAGCGATGTGCACGTTGTTACGCTTTTGCAGGGTCATTACCTATCCCGATGTCGTGCAACGTTGTGCTGAGCAGTGCCGAGCGGTGCATGCTGCGGGTGAGAATGGTCGAGGCGCGCCCGCGCTCGACATGAGGGGCAGGCCGGGTGTTTCCAAGGTGATCTGGCTGACACCATACGCGATATGGGCGGGAAGAGCGCGGATTTTGCGTACAAAGGCGTCACACGTCCTTGGCTTGCGTGGAGCGGCCTTGTGTCGCGAAAGGGCTGCAACGCAGCCCCGGTGATCTGTTGCATCCGATCGATCACCGGGGCCGCTGCAAGGTCTTGCGCTGCCGGGGCTTAGAACGCCCAATCCAGGGTCAGGCCGACCCCGTGGCTCTTGTCGCGGCTGCCCAGCAGGCCGTTGTAGTCCAGGTTGACCCGGGCCTGGCGCCCAACGGCGATGCCGGCCCGCGCACCGACAACCGCCGCATCGCGGTCCAGCGACAACGCCTGGACCTTGTAGGTATCGCCCTGGCCGGCGAAGGCCAGGTGCTGGTCAGCCCCGGTGGAACTCAGGTTGTGCTGCCAACCCAGGGTGGCGGACAGCTCCAGCGCCTGGCCGCTGGACAACTGCAGTTGCTTGCCGACGCGCATGCCCAGGGTCGAGAGCCAGGCATCGCGGTTATCCTCGCCGCCCTTGAGCGCCGCAGCGCCGCCATGCTCCTTGAAGCTGTCGCTGGCGATATGCACATACGCCAGGTTGGCGAACGGCTCCAGCGCCACGCTCGGCAGTTCGACCTTCCAGGCCGCCTCGCCGAACACCTGGGTGCTCTGCGCATCGCGCTTGCTCTTCTGGCGATCGCTGACCTCGTTGTACTGCAGTTCGCGCTTGGTCTCGATGCGGTGCCAGCTGTGGCTCGCGCCCGCGCTCAAGCGCATCTGCTCCAGCTCCTTGCCGGCATAGGCGCCCAGGTGGTAGCTGTCAACGCTGGCCGAGGAATGACGGCCATCGCCCATGCTCAGCGAACTGTCGCTGTAGCCGGTGAAGACGCCGACGCGGCTGTCCTCGCTCATCTGCCCGTCGACCCCCAGCAGCACGCCGCCAATCGAACTGCTGTAGCGCGCATGTCCGGAATTACCGTCGGCCTTGCCCCAGGCGCCCAGGGCCTTGACCCACAGGCCATTGTCCTGGCCTTCCACGCCCTGCAGCCGGGTACGCTCGCCCACGGCGTCGCGCAACTGGCGGCTGTCGTTGAGCAGCAGGTTACCGACCGCCGGGTGGATTTCGCCGGACAGCTGATCGAATGCCTGCTGGGCGCTGGCGGCATCGGCCGACAACAGCAGGCTCTCGTAGACCGGGTTGCCCGCGCCGAGCCGATCAGCCGCCGCGGCCACCGAACGCTGGTTGGCGGTAAGGCCGACACTGGCGAACGAGGTGGCATTACGCTGCACCGCCAGCCGCACCCCACTGCCGGTATACGCCAAGCCACCACCGAGGAACAACGCGTTGGACTGCACTTGGGCAAAACTGCCTTGCACGCCGCCTGCGGCATCCAGGATGTCGAACTGCCGCCCCACCAGGCTGGTGGCTTGCTGGGACTGCAGCGAAACGCCAGGGTTCTGCAGGTCCAGGGCCAGGTTCGCACCGCCCACGGCTATCTGGCCATCGCTGACCAGACGGTCGCTGCCCGTACTGTCCACTTCCACCGCATAGGTCGAACCCGGCTGGAAGGTCACGTCGGAAGCCACGCGCAAGGTACCGATGGAGTTACCTGGCGCCACCACGCCGCCACGGCTGACCACCAGCGCGCCGATCCGGCCGTTGCCGCCCAGCACGCCACCGTCGTTGACCGTCACCGTCGATTGCAGCGAACCATTGACCGCCAGCCGCCCCTGGTTGACCAGGGTCGGGCCGGAGTAGGTGTTGTTGCCGCTGAGCACCAGGGTGCCGATGCCCTGCTTGGTCAGGCCGCCATGGCCGGAAATGTCGTTGCTCCACAGGTCAAGCCCACAGCTCAGGCCGTTGCAACGCCGCTCAGTGGGCCTGCCGGCGTCCACCAGCGCGCCGACACCCGGCAAATCAGCCACGAACTGGCTCGGCCCGTAGCCACCAGCGATGCGGAACTCCTCGGGGATATCCTGCTCGGTGACCAGCATCGCCGGGCCGCGGATACCTTTGTCGAGGTTGATCATGCCCCAGCCGTACAAGGCATCGATGCCCGGCGCGCCCATGTCGGTGGCGGTGGTGCGCAGCACGCTGGCGATCTGCGCGCCGCTCATGTACGGGAAGCGCTCCATCAGCACCGCCGCCGCGCCGGCGGCATGGGGCGCGGCCATGGAAGTACCGTTCTTGTTGGCGTAGCCCTGGGTCAGGTCGGCCAGGCTGGTGCCGCCAATCACCGCGCTGTAGATGCGCGTACCGGGGGCCGAGACGCAGAAACTTGCGGTATAGCCGCAACGGGACGAGAAGGTGCTGATGACGTAAGGGTTGGCGCTGCTGGTGTCGGGATTCTGTTGCAACGCCGCCACGGTCATCCAGTTGGGGGCGATCTCCGGGACGAAATAGCCCAGCCCGGCAATCGCATCGGGGTTGTTCAGGTTGTAATCGTTGCCGGCGGCGAAAATGGTCAGCACACCGCTGCGTGCAGCGGCGATGGCGCCGTCATAGGCGCCGCCAGGCAAGGTACCCAGCAGCGGCTGGATCTGCGCGAACTGCGCCCGGGCATCATCCACGGTGAAATGCGGGAAGTCCGGATTGCGCCCACCCTTGGCGAAGCGATCGGTGATGCCGATGCCCCAGCTGTTGTTGATGATCCGCGCGCCGCTGTTCACCAAGCTGTCCCAGCCGGCCTTGTACACCGCGCCATCGTTGCCCAGGACAATGCCATCCTCGGGGCCGGGGTCGCCGTTGTCGGCGCTGATGATCTGCGCATCGAAGGCAACGCCATGCATCTCCACGCCGTCACGGTTGCCGGCGGCGATGCCGCCGACGTGGGTGCCATGGGAGCCGAGCTGGCCATCGGAGCCCACCGACGGGCTGCCGTCGTAGCGGAAGGCATCGCCGGCCTTCACCGGGATGTAGGGGTCGGTGTACTGGCGGATGCCGCTGGTGACCATGGTGACGATCTTGTCCTTGCCGGCGAACTCGGGGTGCGGGGCGTAGACCGGCTGGTCGAAGATCCCGAGCTTTACGTCCTTGCCGCTGTAGCCGGCGGCATAGGCGCTGTCGGCGTTGATCGCCCCCAGCCCCCAGTCGGCCTTGAATTCGCTGCTGCGCCAACTGCTGGCATCACCCTGGCGCCCGCTCTCCACATAGGGCGCGGCCTGGGCCGTGCCCAGCAACGCCGCCCAACCCACCAATGCCCGCCCCAGTGGGGCCAGGGCCCAGCCCTGCCCGCGTGCGCTGTCATCCTTTTTGACGTGCTTCACTACGACCTTCCTTAGTTGTATGGATAAAAACCGCGTTGGTCACACTCCGTACTGCAACGCCTGGCCCACCCGTGCCACGGCGTTTCAGAAATGCCATTGCAGGGTGAGCCCGGCGCCATGCTGCTGCTCGCGGCTGGCCAGGCGCCCCTGGTAATCCAGGCTCAGGTCCAGGTCGCGGGCCAAGCCCAGGCGTGCCTGCAAGCCCACCAGCGCGGCATCGCGCAAGGCCGGCGCGGTGTGCACCGCAAACGCCTGGTCGCTGCCGACAAAGGCCAGGTGCTCGCTGTCCTGGCTGCCGCTCAGGCGGTGCTGCCAGCCGAGGCTGGCCGCCAGTTGCAGGTCCTGTTGCGGGCCCAGCTGCCATTGCTGGCGGCCACGCAGGCCCAGGGTGCTGAGCCAGGCATCGCGCTGCTCATCGCCGGCATGCAGCGCCGCGGCGTCACCCTTTTCATGGAAGCTGTCGCGCTCCAGGTGCTGGTAGGTCAGGTTGGCGAAAGGCTCCAGCTGCAGTGCCGATGACGCCAGGCGATAGGCCGCCTCGGCGAACAGCTGCTGGCTGCGCGCATCGAGCCGCGCGCGCTGGCGGCCGGAGACCTCGGCATAGGCCAGGTCGCGGCGCACCTCGGCACGGTGCCAGCTGTAGCTGCCGCCCAGGCTCAGGCGCAGCTGGTCGATGTCGTGACGCACATAGCCGCCCAGGTGGTAGCTGTCGACCGTGGCCCGCGAGTGGCTGCCGCCCATGCCCAGGGAGCTGTCGCTGTAGCCGGCGGCCAGGCCGGCACGGGTCTGCGCGTCGAAGTCACGGTCCAGGCCCAGCAGCACGCCGCCTAGGGAGCTGGTGTAGGACTCGGTGCCCTGCACGCCCTCGATGCGCCCCCAACTGCCCAGGCCCTTGAGCCACAGCTGGGACGCCCCCGCCTCGCTCGAGGCAGTGTTGGCTTGCAAGGCATCCGCTTGCACACGCTCGCCCAAGGCATCGCGCAGCACTGCCCCCTGGCTGAGCAGCATCGAGTCCAGCGCCGGGTAGATCTCCCCGGCCAACTGGCGCAGGCCGTCCCGGGCCTGGTCCAGCGAGGTCGACAGCAGCAGGCTTTCGTACACCGGGTTGCCCGACCCCAGCCGCTCCACCGCGCCGCCGCTGGCGCGCTGGTTGGCCGTGGCGCCGACACTGTCGAAGGTCGCAGCGCTGCGGGACACGTCCAGTTGCACGCCGTTGGCCGAATAGTCGAGCACGGTCCCCAGGAACAGGTAGCCGGGCTGCACCAGGGCGAAGCGCCCATCGACCCCACCCGCCGCCTGCAGGATGTCGAACTGCTGCCCCACCAGGCTGGCGACCGGGCCAGCGGCCAACAGGTTCGGTCGCGCCTCGGGGGCCAGGCTCAGGTTGGCGCCAGCGACACGGGCCTGGCCACCCACCACCAGGCGGTCGCTGGCCGTGGGCGAGAGTTCCACCCGATAGGTCGAGCCCGGCTGCAAGTCCAGGTTGCCGGCGACATTCAAGGTGCCGATGGAATTCCCCGGGGCCACCACGCCGCCGGCGCTGGCGGTCAGGGCCCCGACCCGGCCGCTGCCGCCCAGGGTACCCGCGGCGTTGACCGTCACCGCCGATTGCAGGCTGCCGTTGACCACCAGCAAGCCGCCGTCGACCCGGGTCGGCCCACGGTAGCTGTTGTCCCCGGTCAGTTCCAGCCAGCCGGCCCCGGACTTGACCAGGCTGCCCTGGTAGACCCGCTGCGCGGCCGCCGCGTCGCGGGCCATGCCCAGGGCATAGTCGCTGCGATCCTGCTGGCTGGCCCCCGCGCCCAGGCCCTGCTCCCAGCCGCGATCCTTGAGGGTCTGCTGCCAGGCCTGGCGCTCCGCGGCGTCCTCGGCCTGGCGCTGCGCCAGGGCCTGGTCGGAGATGCCGTTGCTCCAGCTATCGCCCTGGCCGCGCCCGAGGTTGACGTTGAATTGACCCAGCAACTGCCCCGGGCCGTGCAACGCCCGGCCGAGGTCCGGAACACCCCAGCCCACCCGCTCGCTGGGCCCCTGGGTGGGCGAGCCATCGAGTTGGCGCGCGGTGGTCAGCAGCACCTCCAAAGCCTGCTGGTTATTCAGGTAGGGGTAACGCTGCATGACCAGGGCCAGGGCCCCAGTGGCATGGGGCGCGGCCATCGAGGTGCCGTTGTAGGTGGCGTAGCCGCCATCGGGCACGGTACTGGTGATCGCCGCACCCGGCGTGGCCAGGCACCAGTACTTGGCGATGCCGCACTGGTTGTATTTTTGCTGGTTGTTCTTGTCCAGGCCCGACACCGCCAGCCAATGGCCCTCCAGTTCCGGCTGGAAGTACGGCAGCGCCGAGCGCACGCTGGCATTGGCATACCCGCTGTTGCCGGCGCTGAACACATTGATCACACCCCGCCGCGCCACGTCACCGGCGGCGTCGAGCCAGGTGTTTTGCTGGTAATGCTGGGCGTAGGCCGCGCGCAGGTCGCCGAGGGTCTGGTAGCTGACATCCTTGGGTTGGCTGCCCCAGCTGTTGTTGATGGCCCGCGCGCCAGCATCCACCAGCGCGTCGTAGGCCGCCTTGAAGTAGCGCGGATCCGGGTCGGTGCCGAACAGGAACTTGTCGTTCTTGTTGGTGTTGCCCACATACACCTGGGCATCGAAGGCCACGCCATGCATGCCCACGCCATCGCGCGCCGCGCCCATGGTGCCGGTGACATGGGTGCCATGGCTGTCATTGGCGTCGTTGAGCACCCCGGACACACTGAACGGCGTGCCGTCCAGGTACTGGCCGGTGGCGGTGACGGGATGAAAACGCCCGGGGCTGGCCTCGGGATGGGCGGCATCGAACCCCGAGTCCAGGGCGCCGATACTGACGCCCGCGCCGGTGATGCCAGCGGCATAGGCCTGGTTGGCCTGCATGCGCTCCAGGCCCCAGTCCTGCTGGTATTCGGCCGAGCGCCAGCTGGCCGGATCGCCGGCACGGCCGGCTTCCTGATAGGCCGCCGCAGCCGAGAGCGGTAGGATAAAGGCAAACGCGAGGCACAGGGTGCCGGTCAGCCGCTTGAGCTGAGCACATCTCACATCCATGTCGATGACTTCTCTTGTTTTTGTTGTGGGGTAGAGCGTTCTTGCTCGACCCGACCGCACAACCAAGGGCGGCCACTGCGCAGGGTACTTCGGCGTCAGGCGAAAGGGATAGACATATTTTTTCGCGATTCAGTGGCAAAAAAATCGCTTCGGGGGCAGTAGCGCCCGATGGTAATCGCAGCACCCAGAAAGTAAATCGGGCTGTAAAGGTCAGACAACGGAATAGCCATGTGCCGCCATTTGCCGCGTGAGGATGCAAGCAAAATGAAGTCCGAAGGGGCTTATGCCAGGAACTGGACCAGTTACGCCCGCCCGCTGATTCATCTGCGTCTCAAAAGAATGTATAAAGCGTCAGCGCCCTGCGACCCCGACGTCCGCACAAGGAAACCCCTCCATGCTTCGGCTCACCATGCCGGCCCTGCTCCTGGCTGTAGCCGGCTGTGCCACCAAGCCTCCCGCCAACCCCGAGAACCTCTGCGAGATCTTCCGCGAGAAGCCGAAATGGCACGAGGCGGCGTTGAAGATGCAGGCGCGCTGGGGCGCCCCGGTGCAGGTGCCGATGGCGATGATGTACCAGGAGTCATCGTTCAAGCACGACGCCCTGCCGCCGCGCTATTACTTCCTCGGCTTCATCCCCTGGGGCCGGGTCAGCACCGCCTACGGCTACGCCCAGGCCAAGGACGAGACGTGGGCCGACTACAAGCGCGAAGCCGGCGGCTGGGGCGCCGCCCGCGACGACTTCGCCGACGCCCTCGACTTCATGGGCTGGTACATGCAGAAGAGCCAGCGGGTGAATGGCGTGTCCAAGTGGGACGCCTATGGCCAGTACCTGAATTACCACGAAGGCTGGGGCGGCTACCGCAACCGTAGTTACGACGCCAAGCCGTGGCTGAAGAACGTGTCGCAGAAGGTGCAGGCGCGGGCGTCGGTGTTTGGGGCGCAGTATCGGAGTTGTGAGCAGGAGCTGGCTCGGGGTGGGTGGTTCTGGTAGTCGCTGATTCGGGAGTGATGGAACACCGGGCGAGCGATGCGTTGCTGACCGGGCACGCTCTTGCAAGACGCGATGGTTCAAGTGGAGTCCGCCCAGGACACACCCCGCAATAGGGCCGCAAAGCGGCCCCGATGATGCGCAGCATCAACCTGTAGAAACACCCTCTTCTTTCATCACCTCCAGCTTGCCGAACTGCTCGCTGGCCAAGCGGCTGATGATCCGGATCGCCTGGTGAATGCCCGCTGTGTTGCGAAAGCTCAGTTGCGGGTTGTGCTCGCACTCGAGCACCTCGTCATGCTGGACCAGCGCCTCGCCTAGCAGTTCGAGGGTCCAGACGTAGCTTTGCAGGGTAGACATGCGTTCATGGTCAGTCATGGCGCACCTCGCGATTGGCGCGGTCGGCGAGGGACTGGCTGTCGATCGGGTAGAAGGTTGGGGATGGGGTGGCCGCACGGGTTGGGCGGCGGAGAGCGGATGCGAGGATCCTGTACAGACGTTTGATGGTCATGCATGAGACTCCAAGTTAGGTTGGAACCACCACGCACTGTCGCCAAACAATGGGTGGCAGCTGTACGCAGGTTGGCGAACCGGGAACTTGGAACCCGGCAGACCCGAAGGTCTCCCGCGCACAGCCGCCATGGCACGAGGCTGCGGACGCAAAAAAAGCGCCTGCAATCGTGTGGGGCGCTGCTGCGCCAAGTTTATCCGGGTCGCCAAACCCGGTCGCGGAATTTGCCGCGACTGGTAGGGAATTTATTCCTTGGGGGCTTCTAGTGCAAGGTTCTTGGGGATGGGAAATGGCGATGGAAAGCGTAGGAAATGGCTTGCACGGAGGGACTGGGTGGCAACAGTACGTGGGTTGGCCGACCGGGACGAAAGGAACCGGCACACCGGAGGTGTCCCACGTGCTGTCGCCATGATGGAAAAGTGCCCGATATTGATAGCCCTACGTGTGCATAGGGAGGCAGCTGTACACAGATTGGCGAACCGAGGAAAAGATAACCCGGCAGACCAGATGGTCTCCCGCGTACAGCAGCCATGTCACAGCAGGCGTGTGCAGGTTAGCTACATCTAGTCATTGATGAGGCTTGCTGAGATGGCTAGAAACAAAACGCCCGCACTGCAAGGACTGCGGTGATAGATGCGGAGACAGGAATCTAACAGCGGGTAATATGACCTGTATTTAAAGGAGAGTCCAGCTAAGTGCACGCAGACGTATCCCTAAACGTATCCCTAAAGCAAAAGTCACTTCTACGGAGTCGAAGCCGGGAGAGCGTCTAGGATTAGCTGAACCCAACCCAGAGCACTGCCATATGACTACCACGCCCCAAAATCTCAACACCATGCTACGCACACTGCTGAAGATGCATGAGGAAGGCCAGGAACTCGAGAGGACATTCATCGAGTCCAATGCGGAAATTTTTGAGCAACTGTGGGCGAAAGGTTACGGATGCTACCGAATCACGAGGATGCAGGCCGGTAACATCAGGCCTCGTAGGGAGTATGCCGGGCTGCTAACCCCACGTGGCATTGAGGCGGCCCGAGCCCTTGGCGGTTAATGCACCGCAACACTCCTTCTGGGATCAATGAGCTGACTGCAAGCGAAGCTTCATTCTTGCAGTTGGCAAGATAATTCGAGGGTTAACCAATCATTTGGGTGGGTTCACCCAGTGAAGCAGTTCACTAAGCTGTGAACGCTCCCGCTAACAAGAAAGCGCGGGTTTCCTGCCCCGTATCTGGCCACATCTCTCAGGGTCCCCGGCGGCTCCTGGGATCCGGGAGGTGGGAATGCCTCAGCCGCTGAAGGCACGACCAACTAGGGGCATGGGGTCGCTAGATGACTACGAATCCAAAGCAGTGTAACAGGTGTAATGGGTGTAACGACACCCAACAACTCATTGTTTTAAAAGGAAAAAACGGTGATACACGCTCAAGCCTTCGCTTTGCCCTTGCAGTGTAACAACAGATCCGGTGTAACCATGATAGGCCGCTATCGACCTATAGCAGACCTTCATCGTCCAAAGTGAATACCTATATGAATGACGATTCTGCTCCGCTACCCGTCAGAGGTTGGAAATGAGGCTGATAGGACTGCGCGATCCTTCGCTGAACCTTCCCTATAGCCTCAAAAGGCACCCTGAAAAAATCGAGCCAGATTGTTGCAAGTGGGCGCTCAGCTATCGGCAGATCTACTAGTGGCAGAAGATGACGCGCCCTCAGACGCTCACCGATCTTCAGTGTGCCGCTCGGTTCTTATACCTGCAGCAGCATGCCTTCGGCGGCAAGGTCACTGGGCAGACGTTCGGTACCGCCACCACAGGGCCGGCCATCAACCTGCTGCGCATGGAAGAGAATCTGTCCGCTGCGTGGCAGCGTCTTGCCGGCACTTACTTCGCGAACCTCTTCTGGTTCGTCTGCGCCGAGCGTTACGATCGAGCACACACCTTCGTTTAGATGAACCCGCCTCACTGGCAGACTGCCATCCATGGCGTCGACTTCCCCTTCGAGTAGTACGAGCGCATGGCCGACTTCATGTGTCGGTGCAAGGGCAAGGTGATGGTCAGCATCAACGACCACCCGGACATCAGGCGAGCCTTCGACGGCTTTCACTTCGGATGTTTGGATATCCGCTACAGCAACACAAACCAGCGACAGGGTAAAGCGGAGGTGACTGGCGAGCTGGTAATTATGAACTGGCAGCCATCCGCTTTGGATGGCTTGTTTTGATTCACTTCCGCGCTATGGAGTAGCCGGATCGGCAAGGAGAGAACGTCGCAGGCCAGCTCGGTCAGCCGCTGGTAAGCGACATCGAGAACCAAAACCTCTATGCGTTGGATACGGAAGGAGCCAGTACCCGTCTTGTATCCCAGTCGAGGCTTCATAGTGCAAACTGAAGAACTAATAGAACGATATTATAGAGGATATTATGGCTAAGGCTATTAGGTACGTTCTTGAAGAAAGAATTGCAGAAGTCCGATCGCGGCTGGAGATTGGAAGGGTAGATGGTGCTATCTATGAAGCTGTATCGAGAATTCGAACCTTGGAAGAGTCCCTAGAATATCTCAGGGGGACAGAGAATGTAGAGTTGTACAGGCATTTCCCTGTTGCTGCAATTGCTACTCTGGAAGCATATTTTCGCTCGGTTGTAACAATGATTGTTGATGCTGGTGGTGAGTATTTAACTCGCGGCTTAGCGCTGGTTGGTGATAAATTAAAAGCAGCCGAGGCTATCTCGATACTCCATAAAAAAGTAGTTAGCATTGGAGAGATAGTGGCCTATAGCTTGCCATTTAGTTCTCTTGGGCATTTAGAATCAACCCTCGATCAGTTGATTGGGCAGAAATTCAAAATTTTGGTTCGAGCCGCAATAGATCCTTTCGCGTTGAGGAACCAAACGCCAGAGGCTGCACTGGTAGTGCCAGATGTTTCGCAGCTATGGGCAAGTCTTCAAAAAACTTTCGAGATTCGCCACGTGTTGGCGCACGAGTCGGCTACAAAATTTCATGTCCAGTATGAGCAGGCACTGCTATCTGTTGAAAGTGTCTCGGGCATTATAGAGGCAATTGATTCTGTACTCTGGAGTACGGTCTGGAAAGACGAGCCGCTTACTCAGTATGAAATGAATCGCCATGCGTACGCTGAATACCATGTGCAGCGTTCAAAATTATGCGCAGCGATTAGAAATAAACGCAATGAGCTCAAAGATGCAAGAGATGCGTCTGAATTTAGGTCGTTGCATGCGCAATGGAAGTCGTGGATTAGAAAATGGGCCGACTACAGCGCCGATAGATTTGTCGGAGGATCGATACGGCCCATGATACATGCTTCGGTTATGTCGGGCGCCTATGAAAGTCGTATCAAGCAAATTGAGGACATAACTGGCTACTAAGCCCCAATCCATCATAGCACCTAGTTTCAGCGCGAGGACAGGTGAAGCAGCTTTCAAGGCGCAATTCATGAGGGCACAAAATGGTGCAATCAGTTCACCATTTCACGACAATGCATGCATTGGTCCTCGAAATGAAATGGCATCCAATCCCTGGTTGTCCAGGATTTGGATGCCATTTCCAGCCCTTATTTAAGCACAATCGGGGAACGTTCAGTCTGATTGGAAGGCTTAGTTGAGGCGAGCAATCTATATCTATGCTGATACTTCATCTTTTTTCGGTTTTTTGGCGAAAATTGATCTTTTTAGTTTATTCGCGTCTACCACCCCTTGTGCTGCTTTCACCAGTTCGTGAATTTGCGTTTCGGCGAATTCCAATTGCGTCCACATTTTATCTGGGCCGTACAATTCAATTAGGCCGCAAAGCTTAATGCCCATTCGACCTTTTTTCTCATGGACGATCACTCCCGGAAAGCCACCATTGATAGCACGGGCAGCTACCTCAATGTCTTCTTTGCTGTCAACCAGATCAAATATGAATACGCCAAGGTTGCTGTCAAGCCAGTCATGCCAGTAATTAAGTAGGGGTCCCATCGGGCCGAATGACACTGGCCTACCATCAGGGAGGAAATTTATAGCTACTTCAGGATAAAATTCGCCAATAAAATTTAAAAGCTCATTGTCATCCCTTCGCTCAAGTATGCCTGTTATTCTGTGTTGCAACTGCATCCCATCCACAAGCATGAAATATTTTGAGAATCTGTACTTATCGATTGACTCCAGAAATGTAAGAATAGGTTTCCATTTTCTTGGATCCTGCTTGGCTGCCTCTTCGTAAAACAAAGCGCCTATATCTTCCGGTGAGTGCTTGATGAAGGCTGCGGCGTAGTACTCCATGATGCTTTTGTGCAAAAAGGCAAACCCGCCGATGCCTTCTTCCATCATAAGGCATGCAACTTTAACTATGTCTTTCTTGAAGCCGTCTACTTCGCACTTACAGTCTTCCACATATTGAATGGCAGCTTCAAAGGTCGAATCGAAAGCTTCAGCATCTAAAGTTCGCCCATGGCCAAGCTCAATCACCATAAAGCAAAAGGCCTCAAATACTTTCTGTAATTTCCTTTCAGATAATCCGCTGAAGTGCTTGCGATTGAAACCTATCTTTAGTCTGTCGTGACGGGTGAACACAACATGAAAAAGCTTCTCAAAGAACTCTGGTAGAGTTCGCGGAATCTCACGCTCGGATTCATAGACCAATATTACCAGGGTCATCATTAATGGCGTGCTTATAATTCCTTCAATATTGGATGGACTCTCTTCTATTGCACTTATCAACTCTACCCTTTTGGCTGAGGGGATATTGAGTTTCTTCATAAATGGGTCATAATCATCCTCGGTTAGGGATAATAACTCCACCACTTCAAAGCCTGGTAGTTTCTGGATTTCATTTCCCGGCCTAGAAGAAATGATTAGTCGAAGGTCAGGGTACCTAATTTGAAGGAACTCAATTTCTTCCACGACATCGTTCACAGACTCATCAGATATCTCATCGAAGCCATCTAGTAACAAGCAAAGCTTGCCTGAGGATGCAATATATTCGAATACTCCCTCCGACATGTCTAGGCCTATTGAGTTCATGTAGCGCTCAACTGCTTGCACGATAGTCCGCTTTGGGGAAATCGTTCGAAGCTCTAGGAATATAGGGATATCATGGAAGTCTTCGTCCCTTAGCATTGTTGCTGCTAGGTATCTCAAAAATATCGACTTCCCTCTGCCGACTATCCCCTCTATGATCAAATTCCCGAGCGGCAGGTCTTTTATCTTCTTTATGGCTAGTCGATCTTCATTGACCTTAATGGATGATGGGTAATAAAAATCCATCACTGACATTTCTTTGTCAGGAGACCAGATGGTCTTAACTTTTTCTACCTTAAGTAGACTGCGAGCAAATTTCTTTCCGCCTTGTGCTATGTGAATCTTCTCTAGCGACTCTTTTATTGCGCCTTTGGCTGCATTATATAAATCATTTATGGCAGGGGTAAGACTGCGCGCAACTAGAGTAGTTAATGCTGCGGAAGTAAGTGCCATTTGTCATCCTTAGACCTTAGAAAAAGGCAAAATGCCAGATTGGCATACTAGCCTTTAGATATCATGATTTCTAGCCGCTTGTGCATCGACCGATATGAAGGTCATGTGAGAGCATGAAGGTTTTCAAAGGACGCGCTTCGGCTGTATCACGGTCTTTATCGCAGGCGTTTACAACTGACTTGAGTACAAGCTGGTCCGCTGCGTGAGGGGGACGGAGTACCATCCGCGCGTCAGTAGTGGGTACACCCCGCAACAGCTGGCTTGGCACGTGGCCTAGTGACATCCATCCATCATCGGTGCTGCTCATGGGTGGCTTCAGCCAGCCGTGCGTTTACAACCGCCGCGCACTGTGTGACCGATCAAGTCCTCAGGCGTGATATGCCAGATGAGATGGCCTCAGCATGAAGATCGAGGGTCGCTAGGGCGGCCATGACGCTTTCATGAACGTTGGACCGAGCCACAATGAGGCGACTCTGTTGGGAAGGTCCGCTTCCGACCCAAGCGGCCGGTCGCGAAAGGCGGATTTCGGCCCATAGCTGCCCTTGAAAAATGGCAGCTAACGGCCAATAGCCGTTACTAACTGTTTTCAAGGCATCATCCCTTCGCTAGAGCCCTATAATGATTCAACACAGCGGAATGGGCTGATCATGAAGCGAACCCTAAAAGGTATGGCCAAAGCTGGAGAGCCGTTGCACGCGAAGCACTTGAAGCGATAAGAGCGCAGCACGACGCTGAAGTTGGCGGAGCACCGGTGGAGGAAGTCGAGTGTCTTAAACTGCTTGCGGACTCGCTTTATCAAGCGGCGGTAGATTTCCAGTTGCTGGGAACCGGCAATCTGTCCGAGACGATTCACTAACGTAAGAGCATTGATGCCCAAACTGTCCGAGATCTTACCGCCCGACAATCCGGCCTACTCCGAGGCAGTTGAGGCAATGCGCCGCTATCACGAGGCTCAGGGCTCATGTGCGCCTGCAATCGAAGTGGAAAGATTGCGTGATTGCTGAATGTCTGTTCCAGGCTGTTACCGACTACCAGGTGAAGACCTTCGGCAAGGGGGGCAGAACACTCATTGAGCAGCAGTTGCTCGGGAGAGGTGCCTGGTGTTGCGAATTGCTGCTTTCGACTCGAAGCAGAGCTTCTGCAAGGGCCGCTAACGGCCAAAAGCTGCTAGCCACGAACTCTGTGTCTTCGACCCAGCGCAATCCTTCATCACGTTCGACTAGAGTCGGTTGCAGCCATTCGCGATGTGACCGCTAACGACCCAAAGCCGCCCTTGGGCGAAACGAAATTTTTCCTCCCTGGCTAGCTTTTTCGTGGAAATATAACCCTACGCTGCACACACCTTAAGTAAATTCCTGTTTTCGCACTTCGCACTCTGCCAGCACTTTTTCTAGCCAAGACTCATACCAGTACCAGGTATTCATTACGGCGACCCCAAACCCTTTTCCTTGTTTCTTTGCCTCGTGATTTTGCCACATTCTGGTATGGTGCATCATATTGAATCGTGGATACCCCGCATTTTTTACCTTTTCAACAATTGCTGAAGGCAAGAATTTAGGACGCTCTATCTCTTTGATTTGGATATACTTCGTATTCACTCCTTGAGCCATTTCTGACCCTGGCCTAATGAACTCAATAACCTGATCAGCCTGCCCCTTATGATTCGCAGTTTTAGGCACGAAGAAAACGCGGTAGGAGAACTTAGGATCATTGAACTCCTCATCAGTTAATGCTAGGTCAAACTCTGTAATATAAGCTCGAATATTTTCAGGGAGACCGTCTGCCTGAGACAATCGATCCACCTGCTCCTTATTTAACGAGGAGAATTGCAAGCTAAATGACAAGTGCTTATCTATGCCGCAGTCATGACCAAACAACGACTTGATCAGTTCATTATAGTTTAGGCAGCAGGCTTGAAACCTAGCACTTAGCAACTGATCTATTCTAGTCGTCATCTGGTGTTCGATCTCATGCCTCAATCCGATTAGAAACTTGAGATTATTCGCAACACTGGCATTTACAGGTGACTGTGGGCAATTCAAGCATTTCTCTAACTCCCAATGCTTAACTGCACCCTTAGCGGTTTTTTGAAATCTTTTCCGTGCGCCTTCCATCTTGAAGTAACGGTACTCAATTCCGTTCTTTCGATAAAAAGCATGAAGGAGATAAGTCCAAGAAATCATCATCAGGACTATAAATATCTCAGACTTAAATGTGAGGGCAGGATTATTAAAAATCTGGACTGAAGCGAGAGCAGCCTCCCTCGATTTTTTGATAAGCTCACCGGCCACAGAACCGACCGATCGCACTCTTTTCTCTGGTGCCATCCTCATTATCCTTAACGTAAACCACTTACGGTTAATACAGAACCATGAAAAATGGCCACTGCGCCCGAAAATTTGCGTTTTGATCCTTAAATCATAGCCATATATCGCGGAAAATCCAGTATTGGCTTGTGGCCTGATGGATTGAGTGGGGCTTTGAACTGAACATACATCCACATACCGATTACCGTTTCTGAAACGTGATGGCTGACTGCATATAAGCGCAATCTTAGTGCTACCAGGGGGGGCTTTCAGAGTGACTGAATGGGTCGATAGCGGTCCGTCGTGACTGGATGTTCTCTCTACCCATATTGGACATCCGCGAGCTTGGCCAAGCTGCTTTTGACGGGATCAACCGTAACCATCGCAATAACAAACAGCCCGCATCTGCGGGCTGTTTCTGGGTTACGCTTCGATCAGATCCACTAAGGTGATGCCTTTAGCGCCTTCTAGCAAATCGTCCCGGTCGAGCTCTGTGGCTGAGGGGCCGAAGAGCGGGATCGACAGGTCTGACAACATCATGCTCCCGCTACCTCGATGATGGTCTGCGGCAAGAATTCGAGAGCCCACAACGGCAAGTTGCTTGGCTAAGCGATTCCATTCATCGCCGAGGGCCAAAACGGCTGCGCATAGGGCATGGTCCTGAGCTTGGCTAGACTCCTGTTTAGCCTTGGAGATTTTAGCATCGAGCGCCTCAATTTCCGCCTGCAATGCAGCGACAATCAGTTCTTGGCGCCTTGCATGTTCATCAGCCTCAATGAGCAAGGTGCTAGCTTTCTCCATCGCGGTGCTTGCAGCCTTTTCACCCTCACTGTTACCGGCTGCTACGTTGTGGGCGTAGAGGTTCGCAGCATCAATCTCAGCTTGCTGTGCCCTCTCGATGGCTAGATTTGATTCTTTTTGGATCGCTTGCAGGCGATCAAGAACAAGCGTGCGAGTGCTCTCCAGTGAAATTACGGTCTTAACTGAATCGGACATGACTTGACGAGCCTTTGTCTTGGCCTGCTTCGCATTCGCCAAGCTTTCCTGATAGCTGATCTCGCGTTCAATTCGCTCAATAGCACCAGGAATACTGCGCAAGCGTCCCTCTGCGCTGGAAAGCTTATTCATAGCCGCCGTACTTTCAGGGCTGCCAATGCAATTTCCATGACGGTTCCAGTTACTCGGTGTTGCTTCCCACGCGGCCCTCAGGCCCGGAATGCTACCTTCAAGAGAGTCACGCTCTGCAATCAATTCGTCACGCTGCTTTTTCAGTTCTTTCATACTCAACACCTAATGATTGGAAGTGGTTATGCGAGAGGCTGGCAAGGCCGCATGTTGCCGACACTACCTCGTGGGTTTAGAGGCAGTGATTCAAGCGGCCAGTACTTCGTTCTCAGCCGGTTCAGGGATCGTCACGACGACGTAGCAGCGCTGTAGTCCGAGGCCGGGCAGGCGCACAGAGGTGGAGGCCTTGCCATCTTTGCCTGGCTCCAATACCCGACGCCTCAGCAGCTCTTTGTTCACCGCATTGAGGTTCATGCCTCGGAAGATTTCAGACCGCCAAGCTTCAGGAAGTACGTAATAGGTTGTCGTCGTGTGCGACGTGTCACCCATGCCGTGCTCCATCGACTTGCGAAAGCCGAGCCGGTCAATAGTGCGGGGGCCGTGTTCATCTACCTTGGCAGCCGTCGATTCCCAGCGGGTGAAGCGGCTCTCTCCAAAACGCTCAATCACCTGGCGCAGGCGTGCGAGAATCGCATCACCCTCCATGTTTCCAGCGCCACCTCGCTCAGCTAACCAGGCATTCAGGCATACGCGGGCTGAGTCGAGCGCCAGACCGTCTGGCCACCCCGTAACGCCTAGGGCGGTGGCCAGCTCTCCCGCAGCCGCTGCCAAACCGAAACGTGTTGCGGCCCGCTGGGCCTGGCCGCTAGCACTGGCCGGGAGCGCTTCAGCAGTGAAACGCTCCACGGTGCTGCGTACCATGGATGTATAGGCGCGCAACTTGGTCGGGTCGCAGAGGGCCGACAGGAAGGCAAAGGCAGGCGAGCCGTAAAACTTGTTCACCCGAGCCTTGAGCGCGTCTGACAGAGCGGCGGCATCGTCGAAGCCATGCAGTTCCTCGAATAGCCCAAGCCCTTTGCTGGCATCAGCAGGGACAGCAAGCAGACGTACCTCCATACCTGCTTTCAAATCCTTATTTGCCTCGGCCATGTGCTGCGCAAGGGTCTTTTCTCCGGTGGAGAGAAACAGCAAGCGCCACTCTTGAACTTGGCGCCCGCTCATGCCCCGATCATTGGCCCGCGCCTTGCCGGTACCGTTGCCGAGCATGTAGACCGTTTCACCGATGATCCGTGGGTCGCACATCCCGATCTCATCGAGCACCAGCAATCCGTCCGAGTGCGCCGCCGCGATACTTTCCAGGGCGTTGTCCGTAGAGCGCCAGGAGCGCACCAGACGCGGCCCACCCCAAACCGAAGCCGCCACCTGCAAATGGGTGGTCTTTCCGCCCGAGCTATCACCGTACAGGTGGAAGCCGCCCGATTCATGCCCAAGCAGGTGCAGTACCGCTCCAGCGAAAGCCACGCACACGACGAACGCCAAGCGGTTGTTCCCAACGCACAGTGCGCCGATTTGCTGCTGCCACTGTTCTAGTGTCCCTATCTGCGTAATGGGCGGAAGCTGGGCGCCGGCCTCGTAGAAATGCAGATACTCAGTGCTTGCCCCTATCTGCCGATCCGGCACCAGATAGGCGTCCCCATGCCAGCCCAGTCGGGTTACCAGGCGGGCGCGCTCGGAACCGTCATAGCCTTGGAGGTAGCTCTGCAGGTCGTTGCGCGAATTGCGAGCAGTGCGCACGGGTGCCAGGCGCAGCCCCATATCAACCAATGGCGCGAGCACTTCCTTGCCAAAGTCGCCCGCCATTGCCCTGGCCGGAATGTTGAGGCGTTTGCTGGCCCCATCCGGGTCATCGAACTCCACCAGCAGACCCCAGCCGTGGCCCTTTTCGTCACGAGTGCGCGCAAGTATTTCTAGACGTGAACAAACCGCACGCGCTTCGCCATCGTCACCGACATAGAACACCCCATCCTTTGTGACACGGAAGCCGCTCGGGGGCGGGGCGGTTTTCTTCTCGGGTTGCTGCTTGGCCCGGCCAGTGGTCTTGCTCTGCTTGGCTGGAGCGGGTGTGGCGGCAGGTGCGAGGGCGAACAGTTCCCCGGTGCGTTGCAGCTCTGCCAAGTGTTGGGCAGTCCAGCCTTTGGATTGAGCATCTGCAGCATCGTCACCTTCGCGCCACTCACCGCCTGGGGAGACGGTGGGGTGCTCACCGTCCATACCAGGGAGCTGCCCGAACACCGTCAAGGCTACCGTCTGCACCGTGGCAGCTCCGAGTTTTCGCAGGTGGTCGGCCAAGGCATCCATGCACTTCAAGCCTGGGGCATCGTTGTCAGGCCACAGCAACACGTCACGCCCGACTAGCGCCGCGAAATCAGCCTTATGCCAAGAGTTCGTCCCGTTGGGCCAGCAGGTGGCAACATATTCAGGCAGCAGCTCGACAGCGGCATCGGAGGCCTTCTCACCCTCGCAGAGTACGACTGGTGCCGCTGGGCGTTTAGCCAGCTCATCAAGATTCAACAGCGGACGTGGGTCAGGTAAGCCCTGCCAGCGCCAAGCAAGCGAGCCATTGCCCGAGTGTTTGCACCAGGTAAGTGGCGCAAACACTTTGCGCGCCGAGCCGGTCTCATCCGGCACCAAGTCGAAGCGATACAACACCATGAGGGGCTGACCACTGGCATTGCGGTAGATCCAGACTTTTGAGGGCTTACCGTGCTGCCTGTGCGTATGCATTACCTTCTGCATCGCCTGCTCAGGAATGGGAAGCACTGGTATCCAGTCCTGTCTCGAGACTTTTGTACTGGGCGGCTTGGTGCTTGTGCTACCTGGCTCGACGCAAAGAAAGGCCGCAAGTTTGTTGCAGGCGTCCATATCAGTGACGCGATCCAGGTAGCGCACCAGGTCAATCAAATCGCCACCTTTGTCACCCGTAGCAAAGTCACACCAAGTGCCCTTGGCTAAGTTGACCTTAAGAGAGCCTGCGTGCTTGTCAGTTCGTGTAGGGTTTGGAGCGGTGTACTCCTTACCGCCATCTACCCGTTTACCGCCCGGCAACCAGTTAGAAAGGACTTGCTCGATTGACCTGAGGGAAGCGTGTTTGACTTCGGAAAAGCTGGGGCGCTTGCTCATTTGCGATCCCCATGCACCAGTTGATAAGTGGACCTGTCGCCGTGCAAGGCCAAAGACCGAATCAGCCCTACGGTGCCTTGGACGTCCCAAATAACATTCGCTATTACTGAGTCAGACAACCTCTCAACATCCGAACCCGAATTGAACTGCGCCATGAGCAAGTGCAAAACGGCGTCGACGCGGGAACACGCCGCAGTGATGGCATCAATTGGCACACCGGCAGCATTGGTGGCGCATACGGATAGAAGATCTTCGGGGAGACGCCCCTCAAGTCCCTGGAATGCAGATTTCATTGCGCACCCCCTACGGTTTCCAGGGCGCGGGCAAGGTTCATATGTCGGTTGTAACGTGCGAGGCGGGTAGCAAGACTGGAGTTTGCGTGAAGAGCGGCGAGAGCCATTGCCCGGTGGGCGGCGGCGCGAATTTTGGACGGATTGAGGGCGTGCATGTGAAGCTCCTATTGTTGAGGAGCTGCCACGGATCGTCGCCAAACGATTAAGGGTGGCAGCTGTACGCGGGTTGGCGAACCGGGACAATAGGAACCCGGCAGACCCGAAGGTCTCCCACGCACAGCCGCCATAACGCAGAGATGCGGGCACAAAAAAAGCGCCAGCAATCGATATGGGGGCGCCTGTGCGCCTATTGTTTATCGGGTCGCCAAACCCGGTCACTGAATTTGCAGCGACAGACGGAGCATAGCGTCTCGATTTAATAAGAGCAATACACGAGGCTTGCGCGATCACGAACGACGTCATAGATTGAGGGGGCATACGAATGTACCTCTAACGCCTCCGGTTGCAGCCGGGGGCGTTTTCGTTAGTGCTTAGCGACGACAGGGCGGACCAGAGACAGCCAACTTAGATGCTGGCCATTGCGAGACTCTGAACGCATGTGCTCCAAGGCAGCGGGATTGGCCAGCAGGTTGGGGATTAATTGCCGCGCGTCTTCGATAACTACACCCGATGGCACCTCGACGGCCAGCATCACCCATTCCAGCGACGGCCAGGCCAAGAGCAGAACGTGTGCCCCCTCGGAAATGGCACGATCACGCAAGGCGCGCAGACGATCACGGCCCATGGCAACTGTAGGCCGAGCATTTTCAAGTACTCCGACCGCATCGAGAATCGTGTGTGGTAGGAAGATGGGTGTCATGCCGCCACCTTGTTGCGAGCGGCAATGCGGGCACGAGTCCAATCCAACACTTCAGATAAAACCCAGGCAACGGGCGCACCGCGAGCGGTGCTATCAGTAAGTTTGACCGGCTGGGGAAAACCGCTTTCAGGCTGGCTCATCAGCTTGTAGATCGTCGGGCGTGCAAGACCTACCAGCGCGACCACATCGGTTATGCGGATCAACCGAGTTGCTGGGTCAAATCTAAGTGGATTGGTATCGTCGAGGCTAGCGCCTGGATTTGATGGAGTGGGAGAAGTAGCGTTTGCGATGCTACGAGTTGTCATAGCTAGTGCCCTGTATTGGTATGAACAGGGCCCACTATTTATGCCGATTCACAGGGGAAAGAAACAGGGGAATTTCTAGCCGGCTGGAGTTATCCCCATCTAACTTCTAGGGCGCACCGACGACGTAGCTTGACGACATTCCTACCCGACGAACGGTAGTGACCGACGCCAGCGCGCTGCGTTGCTTTCAAAGGGGGGTCAGTTACCACCTTGATCAAGCCAGCTAGCCAGATCATGAAGGTAAACCACACGCTGGATGCGTCCACCCCAGTCGCCCTTTACTACCCGCAACGTTAGCCTCCCTTTGCCTAGCTCTCTGAGAAGTGCAGGTGTGCCCAAATGCTGCAGATAGTGCTGTCGCACGATCTCAAGCGGTAAGCACATGCTGCCGTAACGTTTCAGAAGCATGTCGTATGTTTGGGTATCAACCATTTATCCTCCCCCGCGCCCCATGCCTGGGGCTAAATCCCGCGCCATGTGGAGATTTTGTGTCCAAGCGAAGAGCTGCCAGCAGGAAGAGCTGGGCTTTTCGGCTGTTACACTGTTCCGCCTTGTTACACCGGGTCTAAGCCGAGACTACTCAAGGTGTAACAACGACATTGCCCAAGAATTTCAACAGGTTGTGGCCTGCCGCTACACCAGTTACACCTGCTACACCGCCATTGAAGAGGGCGAGCATCGTCCCCGGTCGCATGCCATCTATTTCATGATCGTGGTAACCGCCCATGGGCGAAATCGTATGGCGTAATTGCATCCTTGCGATTGGCATCCAAGTAATCGGCCCACCACTGCACCATAAGCCTACGCTCTTGTATGTGCTCAGCCTTGTGGATGTAGGCTGCACGTACCGTGTTTCTCTCCTGGTGGCTCATTTGCCGTTCGACAGCGTCCTTACTCCACAGCCCAGACTCAACCAGTGCGGAGCAAGCCATAGTTCGAAAACCATGGCCGCATACCTCTGCCTTGGTGTCATACCCCATACGCCGCAGCGATTTGTTCACGGTGTTCTCGCTCATGGGTTTCCAGTGATTGTGGTCACCCGCAAACACCAGATCGAAACGACCAGTGAGGTTACGGATTTTCTCCAGCACCTCTATAGCCTGTCGGCTGAGCGGTACCAGGTGTGGAGTGCTCATCTTGGAGCCACGATGGGAGTTCTTCACACCCTCAATAGCCACCCTTTCGCCAGGGATTTCCCACATCAGCCTCCCCATGTCTATCTCTCCCCAGCGAGCGAAGCGGAGCTCGCTGGAGCGGATGAACACCAACATAGTCAGTTGCACCGCGAGCTTGGTCAGGCCGCGCCCGCTGTCGGCATCTATCCGCTGGAGAAGCTCAGGTAAGCGCTCGAATGGCAAAGCAGGCCGGTGCGCTGTTTTGCGGGTAGCCGTGGCGCCTTGCAGATCGATCGCAGGGTTGAAATCTAGATGGCCATGCTGAACCGCCATACGGAGGATGCCCGTCATGTACTGGCGTAGGCGTGCAGCCGTATCCAAGGTATCCCGTTTTTCCGCTGCTTTCAGCGGAACAAGCAGATCCCGTGTTTTGAGCTCCGCGACCGGACGATCACCGAGAGTGGGCAACAGGTGGGATTCAATGCGTCGCCACACGGTGGAAGCATGACCAGGTGTCCACTTACGAGCGCAAGCCGCATGCCATTCCTGAGCAAGCAAACGGAATGTATTCGATCGGGCGTTTACCGCTTCCTGTTTGTCCAAGCGCGCCTGCTCGATGGGGTCTTTCCCAGCAGCAAGAAGCTCAAGCGCCAGGGCGCGTCGCTCCCTGGCCGCTTTCAAGCCGAGCGCCGGATAGTTGCCAAACGTGGCTAAACCATCACGGCCATCAGGTTTGGTGTACTTCATACGCCAAGTCTTGACCCCTGACGGCTTCACCAGCAGATAGAGGCCTTTGCCATCGAACAGCTTGTAATCCTTCTCCCGAGGCTTGGCCGCATCACATTTGGGATCGGTGAGAGGCACCACTGTGCGCGCCATAGGGATACGTTTCCTTGTCGAACCGAGATATCCCTAACCATATCCCTAAATCGCGTAGATGCCCAGAGTCAAAACGAGACAGACAGAAACAACAAAGCCCGCGCTAGGCGGGCTTTTCGGGGTGTTTCGTAGACAGTCATAGACTTCTGGAAACTGGTCTCTGGTGCCGGAGACAGGAATCGAACCTGCGACCTTCGCGTTACGAGTGCGCTGCTCTACCGACTGAGCTACACCGGCGTGTTGCGCAACGTACCACTGCCGTGTCGGTTACGCAAACCCCTGTTTCACCTCACTTTCATTGCACCGTGCAGCCATTGGGCGCGAGGTCTTCCTCTACTGTGGTCACGCAAGTCCAGCCTGCCTGGGTACGCGCCAGGGTCACGGTCTTGCCCAGCACATTGGCCGGTGCGTCGGCCAGGGTGCAGGTGATGCTGGCGGTGCCGTCGGCGGCCTTGCCACTGGCGGTGATCGCGCAATGGGCGGTGGCGGGCTGGCCGCCGAGGCTGGCGACGTCGGGTACGTCCTTGCCGTCGTTCAGGCGCACGTCCATCGGCGTCTTCAGCGCGGAAATCTCCAGCAGCGCGGCGGTAGCCTTGGCGCGGGCCTGGTGGTTGGTGTACATGGGGATGGCGATGGTCGCCAGGATGCCGATGATCGCGACGACGATCATCAGTTCGATCAGGGTGATACCTCGTTGCCCTTTCATGAACGGTCTTCCTTCGTGATACGTGGAGGCGCGGCGGGCGCTTTCATCGTGGCGTGCCCCGGCCGGCAGGCGCGCAGTAGGCCTGAACCGACACCTTTTGTCACCCCTGCGCGGCGGGGCGTCATCTTCGCTGGACTACTCTAGTGAGCCACAGGGAAACGCGCCCGGCAGCAGGCCGGGCAAGCTGTTACCGGGCTTTTCGCCCCCGCGCAAAAGGACTCTCGCCATGCCTGCTTCCACCCGTCTGTACGCCTGGGAAGGCATCGATGCCAGCGGCACGCCGCAACAGGGCCAGCACATTGGGCGCAGCCCGGCGTTCGTGCAGGCGTGGTTGCGCCAGCAGGGGATTCGCGCGACGCGGGTGCGGCTGGCGGGTGGGCTGCGCTGGCGCTGGCCGCAACGGGCGGGCAAGGCGGATGCGCCGGGGTTCAGCCGCCAGCTGGCGACCTTGCTCACGGCGGGGGTGCCGCTGTTGCAGGCGTTCGAGGTGATGGCACGCAGCACGGTGAACAGCGCCATGGCGGCGTTGCTGGCGCGGTTGCAACAGGATGTGGCGGCGGGGTTGGGCTTGGCGGATGCCTTGCAGCGCCATCCGGGGTGGTTCGATGCGCTGTACTGCAACCTGGTGCGGGTGGGCGAGCAGTCGGGCACGCTGGACCGACAGCTGGAGCAGATGGCGACCATGCTGGAGAAACGCCAGGCGCTGCGGCAGAAGGTGCGCAAGGCGATGCTGTATCCGGCGCTGTTGCTGCTGACGGGGTTGGGGGTGGCGGCGTTGTTGCTGCTGGAGGTGGTACCGCGGTTCCAGGGGTTGTTCGCCAGTTTCGACAAGGCGCTGCCGGCGTTCACCCAGTGGGTGATCGATTTATCCACAGGACTGGGCAATCACGTCGGGTGGTTGGTGCTGTTGATAACTGCGCTGGGGTTTGGCGTGCGGGCGTTGTACCAACGGCATCTGCCGGCGCGCCTGTGGATATTGCGCGGGGTGTTGCGGGTGCCGGTGGTGGGCTCACTTCTCGGGCAGGCGGCGCTGGCGCGCTTTGCCCGCAGCCTGGCGACCTCTTATGCCGCCGGGGTGGCGTTGCTGGATGCGCTGGCCACGGTGGCGCCGGTGAGTGGTAACAGCCTGCACGAGCGGGCGATCCTCAAGTTGCGCCAGGACGTGGCCGGCGGCATGGGATTGCAGCAGGCAATGGAGGCGGATGCGCTGTTCCCGCCGCTGTTGCGCCAGCTGGTGGCGGTGGGCGAAGCCAGCGGCACCCTCGACCGGATGCTGGACAAGGCCGCGCTGCATTACGAAGAACAGGTGAGCCAGGCGCTGGAGCAGTTGACCACGCTGCTTGAGCCGGCCATCGTGCTGATCCTCGGGCTGCTGGTGGGGGGCCTCGTCGTGGCGATGTATTTGCCGATCTTCCAGTTGGGTAGCCTGATCTGAACATGAATGCCTGGACCGTAATCGTCGAACATCCGCCTTTCTTCTATACCTTGGCCGCGGTGCTGGGGTTGCTGGTGGGCAGCTTTCTCAATGTGCTGGCGTACCGTCTGCCAATCATGCTCGAGCGCCAATGGCAGCGGGAGGCGCAGGAGGTGCTGGGGCTGCCGCAGGCCGAGCACGAGCGCTTCGACCTGTGCCTGCCAGCTTCGCGTTGCCCGCACTGCCAGCGCCAGATCCGCGCCTGGGAAAACATTCCGCTGCTGAGTTACCTGGCCCTGCGCGGGCGGTGCGCGGGGTGCAAGGCGCGAATCAGCCTGCGTTATCCCCTGGTGGAGCTTGGCAGCGCCCTGCTCTCGCTGTTGGTGGCCTGGCATTTCGGGCCGGGTGTCGAGGCGCTGGGGGTGATGCTGCTGACCTGGGGGCTGATCGCCTTGAGCCTGATCGATGCCGAGCACCAGTTGCTGCCGGATGTGCTGGTGCTGCCGCTGTTGTGGCTGGGGTTGATCGTCAACGCCTTCGGGCTGCTGGTGCCGCTGAGCGATGCGCTGTGGGGCGCGGTGGCGGGTTACCTGAGTTTGTGGTCGGTGTACTGGGTCTTCAAGCTGATCACCGGCAAGGAGGGCATGGGCTTCGGCGACTTCAAGCTGCTGGCCATGCTCGGTGCCTGGGGCGGCTGGCAGATCCTGCCGCTGACCTTGATGCTGGCGTCCTTAGCGGGGGCGTTGATCGGGCTGACGCTTGTGCGTCTTAAGCGCATGCAAATGGGCGCGGCATTGCCTTTCGGGGCTTATCTGGCCATTGCGGGGTGGATCGCATTGCTCTGGGGTGATGAAATAGTCGCCTCATACCTGCAACTGCTTGGAACCTGATGAGCACAGCGCCCTTCACACCCTGGATTCTTGGCCTCACCGGCGGCATCGGCAGCGGCAAGAGCGCCGCCGCCGAGCGTTTCGTCGAACTGGGCGTGCACCTGGTCGATGCCGACCAGGCTGCGCGCTGGGTCGTCGAGCCGGGGCGCCCTGCCCTGGCCAGTATCGTCGAGCGCTTTGGCGCAGGCGTGCTGCAGGCGGACGGCCAGCTCGACCGTGGCGCCCTGCGCCAGCTGATCTTCGCCGACCCGAGCCAACGGCAATGGCTGGAACAACTGCTGCACCCGCTGATCGGCCAGGAGATCTTCAGCTACCTGGCCAAGGCCGAGACGCCCTATGCGGTGTACGTTTCGCCGCTGTTGATCGAGTCGGGGCAGCACCAGAAGACCCAGCGCATCCTGGTGATCGACGCGCCGACCGAGTTGCAGGTGCAACGCACCTTGGCCCGCGACAACACCAGCGCGGAACAGGTGCAGGCGATTCTCAAGGCCCAATTGGCCCGGGAAGAGCGCCTGCGCCATGCCGATGACGTGGTGATCAACGATCGTGACCTGCAATCGCTGCACGACGAGATCGACCGCCTGCACCACTTTTACCTGACTTTACGAGGAGGCCAGCCATGAGCCAGCCGATGACCGTTGATTGCCCGACCTGCGGGGCGCCCGTGGAATGGGGCGAGCAGAGCCCGTTCCGGCCCTTCTGCTCGGACCGCTGCAAGTTGATCGACCTGGGCGCCTGGGCGGCCGAGGAGCACAAGATCGCCGGGGCGGAGGAGTCCGAGGATGAGCTGTATTCGGGGGACCTGGAGCCGCGGCACTAAACGGATCGCGCAGCCTTGACAACAGCTGCTGCTTGAATCCTGGGGCCGCGTTGCGGCCCATCGCTGGCAAGCCAGCTCCCACAGGGACGGCGCTTGGCTTTAGGTTTACGCGGTCGGTGTGGGAGCCGGCTTGCCGGCGAGAGGCCGGTACAGTTCAATTCCCTCTCATACAGTGCATGCCTGTTACCTGCGAACAGACCACCCTCAGAAGTTTCGTACCGCTTAATCAGACCAAACTGAATAGGCACTCTCCCCAGCCATTGGCATCGTTCGATGCAACAGCCCTCCTCCTTGCGGCTGGCCATCCGAGCAGGACGCCAACATGCCAGAACTGTACTTCATCGCTTACGGACTGGCGGCAGGCGTGCTGCTCGACTGGATGTGCCGACCCAAAGTATTGAGGAGGGCCCTGTACGTCATCTTCATGGTGGTCGGTATCACCACTTGCTCCCAGCTGGGCGAACGGCAAGTGCTGCAGCTCGATGGCGGGCTGTGGGGGATGTTGTTCGTGCTTGTTGGCCAGCGCTTGCTGTTCAAACGCTCACGCTATTCTCGCGACGATCTGGATTGAGAAACGACAGGTCCAGATCACCGGCGACGCCGGTGCCATTCACATCACTTCTCGTCATCCTTCCACGGCGCCTGCAGATAGCGGCTGCGGTTGAAGGTCTCCAGCCACTCCGGGCAGAACACCACCAGCGCACTGATCACCGTACCGTTGATAAATGCCTCGGGGAACATCATCAGCCATAGGTAGCCAACGAAGTCACTGAGCCATTCCGGCATGGCGAAACGCTCATCCATCCACAGCAAGCCCAACCCTGCCATCAGGCACAGCAACACCGTCAACGCCGCCGGGAAGAACCCGCAACAGAAGATGTAGACGAACAGGTTACGCGGCTGGGCGCGCTCGACCAGGATCGCGCACACCTCGGTGACCAGCACCGGCAGGCCGACTATCAGCAGGCCGTTGACGCCGATGGCGGCAAGGTCCTGCCGGCCCATCAGCAACAGGCCGAGCTGGGCGAGAAAGCCGCCGAGCACGGCCAATGGCCAGTCCAGCAGCAAGGTGACGGCGGTCATGCCGATGAAGTGGTACGACACCCCGGTATCGAAATCGCGGCGCACCAGCCAGAGTATGAACAGACAGAACACCGTGCCGAACAGCAGGTGCTGGCGGCGGGTGTCGGTGAACAGCTCGACCCAGCGGGTGCGGCTGGCGGCCCAGATCAGCAGGGGCACGTAAGCTATCCAGCCAAGGGTAAGGCTGGTGCTGGACAAGACTTGTGCGCTGATCACCTGAACAATATCCCTGTCGGCCATGTGGATAAGCCTGAGTCTACACCCATTCTCCCTTGCCACCGGTTGCTATAGGCTGGCAGCTCCTTTCGATGCAGGACGCGTCCGCCATGCCTGAAGGACTTAACCTGCCGCTACTGCTCGGTGCGGCGTTCAGCGCCATCGCCGGCGTGCTGCACCTGGCGGTGATCGCCGTTGGCCCGCGCTGGTACCGCTTGTTCGGCGCCGGCGAGCGCATGGCCAGGGCGGCGGAGCAAGGACGCGCCTACCCCGCCTTGGTTACTGCGGCGATCGCGGCGGTGCTGCTCGTCTGGTCGGCCTATGCCTTGTCGGCGGCTGGGCTGATGCGCCCATTGCCTTTGCTGTTGCCGGTGATCTGCCTGATTACCCTGGTGTACCTGGCGCGGGGCCTGCTGGGGCCGCTGGTGTTGGCTGGCACCGGGCGCAGCCGGCGGTTTATCGCGGTCAGTTCGGCCATTTGTTTGGGCGGCGGGCTGTTGCATCTGCTGGGGGTGGTGCAGCAATGGCTGGTGCTGGGCTGATTCCTACGCACAAACAGCATCTTACCGTCATCAATTAGCGACTAAGCTTGTCCCCATGGATGACTCAGACTACCTCCGCCTGCTTACCATCCAGGCCGAGCAAGCCAATGCGTTCCTGTCCAATGCCCGCAAATGGGAGCGCGAGCGTTGGGTCTGCCAGCGCCTGCTGCAAGGGCTGAACATCCCCTACCGCAGCGAGGACTTCACCCCGGCCGGGCAAGAGCCGCCGGACGTGCTGTTCCGCGACGCTGCGTTCGAGGTGTTCTTCGTGCTCGACGAGGGCCGCCGGCTCAACGACGAATGGCGCGAGGAGCTGCAACGGCGGCGCAGCGCCTTCTCCCTGGCCCAGCTGGTGCGCCGCGAGCAGCGGCCCCGGCGCATCAGTGCCCAGGAACTGCTGGCGCGCCTGGCGCCGACCCTGCGCAAGAAGTCGCACAACTACCGCGAGCGCGGACTGGACCTGAGCGAGCTGGACATCATCGCCTTCGCCAGCCTCAAGCGCGAGGTGCTCGACCTCAACAGCCATTTCCCGCCGCCCACCGAGTACCTGCGCCAGGGCTGGCGGTCGCTGTCGCTGGTGGGGCCGACCTTCGCCCGGGTGCTGTTCGCCCACCCGGACGCGCCGGATTTCCTGCGCGGCAACCTGGGGCGCAGCATCGTGTTCGACGTAGGCATCAGTCTTTGATCCAGTGCCGGGTGTCTTTGCGATCACGTACACTCGGCGCCAGGGATAGAAAGCATTATCATTCGACCCATGCGTTTGCGTGAACGCTGTGGCGTACACGCAGTCACGAACGTCTATCTGACGAGGCCCACCATGACCAGCCGCCTGAATCCTGAAGATCAGCGTCGCGTCGATGAGTATCTGAGCGCCCCCCAGCATCAAGTCGAGCGCCGGCCCTTCCGGCCGTGGCTGCTCCTGTTGCTGGTGGTGGCCGTGACCATCGGTCTGGGCCTGTTGAGCCGCTTGCTGAGTGGACTGGTGCTATGAGCTGCCTTGCGCTCGCCCGCCCCTCATGCCGGATGCGGCCGGACCTTGTGTCCACGAATTCCGTAAAACTTGTGAGATATCCCCATGACTCATCGCATCGTGATTGTCGGCGGCGGCGCCGGCGGCCTGGAACTGGCGACCCGCCTGGGTAAAAGCCTGGGCAAGCGCAAACAGGCCGAGATCACCCTGGTTGATGCCAACCTGACGCACATCTGGAAGCCACTGCTGCACGAAGTGGCGGCCGGC
This sequence comes from Pseudomonas sp. CCOS 191, assembly GCF_001007005.1. Taxonomy (NCBI): domain Bacteria; kingdom Pseudomonadati; phylum Pseudomonadota; class Gammaproteobacteria; order Pseudomonadales; family Pseudomonadaceae; genus Pseudomonas; species Pseudomonas sp. CCOS 191. The sequence continues at coordinate 914,248 of NZ_LN847264.1, read as the reverse complement.
TCGCTGAACTCCTCGGAAGACGAACTGAACTACGTGGCCCAGGCCAAGTGGAACCACTTCAACTTCCAGATGGGGCGCATGAGCGGCCTGGACCGCGAAAGCAAACTGATCCAGCTGGCCGCGACCCTCGACGACGAGGGCCGTGAGCTGCTGCCTGCGCGCACCATCGGCTACGACACCCTGGTCATTGCCGTGGGCAGCAACACCAACGACTTCGGCACCCTGGGCGCGGCGCAGCACTGCCTGTTCCTCGACAGCCGCAAGCAGGCCGAGCGCTTCCACCAGCAACTGCTCAACCACTATCTGCGCGCTCATGCGGGTGATGTGGCCAGCGAGCAGATCAGCGTGGCCATCGTCGGCGCCGGCGCCACCGGCGTGGAGCTGGCAGCCGAGCTGCACAACGCCGCCCACGAGCTGGCGGCTTATGGCCTGGACAAGATCCAGCCCAAAGACATGCACATCACCATCATCGAAGCCGGCCCACGGGTGTTGCCGGCGCTGCCGGAGCGCATCAGCGTGCCGGTGCACAAGACCCTGGAAAAACTCGGGGTAACGGTGATGACCAACGCCGCCGTCAGCGAAGTGACCGCCGATGGCCTGAAGACCGCCTCGGGCGAAGTGATCCAGGCCAGCTTGAAGGTCTGGGCGGCGGGCATTCGCGCACCGGGCTTCCTCAAGGACATCGACGGCCTGGAGACCAACCGCATCAACCAGCTGGTGGTGCGCCCGACCCTGCAGACCACCCTGGACGACAACATCTTCGCCTTCGGCGACTGCGCCGCCTGCCCGCAACCGGGTACCGACCGCAATGTGCCGCCACGGGCCCAGGCCGCGCACCAGCAGGCCTCGCTGCTGGCCAAGAGCCTCAAGCTGCGCCTGGAGAACAAGGCGCTGCCGACCTACGAGTACAAGGACTATGGCTCGCTGGTATCGCTGTCGCGCTTCTCGGCGGTGGGTAACCTGATGGGTAACCTGATGGGCAGCGTCAAGCTGGAAGGCTGGCTGGCGCGGATGTTCTATGTGTCGCTGTATCGCATGCACCAGATGGCGCTGTACGGGACCTTCCGCACCTTGATGCTGATGCTGGGCAGCAAGATTGGCCGGGGCACCGAGCCGCGTCTGAAGCTGCACTGAGGCATCCAGGCCTTGAGGCTGCTCTGTAGGAGCGGCTTCAGCCGCGATGCAGGCACTGCGGTGCCTGGCACCCGCTTTGCGGGTGATCGCGGCTGAAGCCGCTCCTACAGGGATCGAGCCGAATCAACGCGGCCGCTACTGTTTACTTGACCACGCGATACGTACTCTGCACAAACCCGCTCTCGTAACTGGTCGTCCTCATGTGCTGCAACAGCACATCCTTCGCCAACTCGCCGAACAACGGTATCCCCTGCCCCAGCAGCACGGGGATGCGGGTGATGGTCAGTTCATCCACCAGCCCCTCGCGCAAGAACCCCTGAATCAGCTTGCCGCCATCCAGGTACAGGCTCTTTGCGCCCGTGGCCTGCAGGTGCTCGAGCAGCGCCGGGATCGGCCCGGGGTGCAGCTCGACGCGCTCTGATACGCCCCTGGGCAGCGCCTCGAGAGTACTGCTGACCACCACTACTCGCGTATCCGGATAGGGCCACTCGCCAAAGGTCATGACCTTGTCGAAGGTGCCGCGCCCCATCACCAACGTATCGACACCCGCCATGAACCCGGCATAACCATGGTCGTCAGCGGACTGGGTGGCGCCCATCAACCAATCGAGGCCGCCATCTTCACGGGCAATATAGCCATCCAGGCTGGTGGCGATGAAAACACTGGCTTTGAGTGGCATGTGCGGGCGCTCCTGCGGGCAAAGGCCACAGGGTAGCAAAGGGCGGGGATATAAATCGCGGACAAAAGAAAAAGGGCATCTCAATCGAGATGCCCTTTTTACATGGTGGGTCGTGTAGGATTCGAACCTACGACCAATTGGTTAAAAGCCAACTGCTCTACCAACTGAGCTAACGACCCGGAAAATGGTCGGGGTGAGGGGATTCGAACTCCTGACATCCTGCTCCCAAAGCAGGCGCGCTACCGGACTGCGCTACACCCCGAGATTGGCTCCGCGACCTGGACTCGAACCAGGGACCCAATGATTAACAGTCATTTGCTCTACCGACTGAGCTATCGCGGAACTGAACTTCGGTACATCTTTACTGCTTCGAAGTCTGTGTTAGCTTCGATCTCTTTGGCTATCCGCTTTCGCGTTGTCGCTGCTGAGGCCGGCTATTCTACATTCTTCGTTTTGCTTGTCAACCACTTTTTTTCGTTCAACTTACTGATTTGTAAGTTATTTTCAGATCGTCGGTGTTGCTGGCGATCTGCTCAGTGCCTGACAGCGGGGCGAATATTAGGGGCACTCTGATTTTTGTGCAAGCACTTTTTTCAAAATTTTCAGCAAGTTAGCTTGGAAGCCAGAAAATCAGGGGTTTGCGCTGCCTGTACTGGCCTTATCGCGGGGCAAGCCCGCTCCCACGCATTGGCTACCTTCTGGCGCAGATTGGCGTGGGACCGGGCTTTGTCCCGCGACAAGACCGGACAGCACACATAAAAAAGCCCCGCTTACGCGGGGCTCTTCGTTTACTGCAGGTCAGCCAAAGACGATCTCGTCGCCCTCGACCTTCGCGGTGATCGCCGCACCCGGCAGGAACTCGCCCGCCAGGATCAGCTGCGCCAGCGGGTTCTCGATCCAGCGCTGGATCGCACGCTTCAATGGCCGTGCGCCATACACCGGGTCGTAACCGACGGCGATCAGCTTGTCCAACGCCTCCGGGCTGAGGCTCAGCGACAGCTCGCGCTCGGCCAGGCGACCACGCAGGCGGCCGAGCTGGATCTCGGTGATACCGGCGATCTGCTCGCGGCCCAGCGGTTCGAACACCACCACTTCGTCGATGCGGTTGATGAACTCCGGACGGAAATGCGCGCCCACCGCATCCATCACCGCCGCACGCTGCGCCTCGCGGTCCCCGGCCAGTTCCTGGATCTGCGCCGAGCCCAGGTTGGAGGTCATCACGATCACGGTGTTGCGGAAGTCCACGGTGCGGCCGTGGCTGTCGGTCAGGCGACCATCTTCAAGCACCTGCAGCAGCACGTTGAACACATCCGGGTGGGCTTTCTCCACCTCGTCGAGCAGCACCACCGAGTACGGCTTGCGGCGCACGGCCTCGGTCAGGTAACCGCCCTCTTCATAGCCCACATACCCTGGCGGGGCACCGATCAGCCGCGCCACGGAGTGTTTCTCCATGAACTCGGACATGTCGATGCGCACCATGGCCTCTTCGGTATCGAAGAGGAACTCGGCCAGCGCCTTGCACAGTTCGGTCTTGCCCACCCCGGTGGGCCCAAGGAACAGGAACGAGCCACTCGGGCGGTTCGGGTCGGACAGCCCGGCGCGGGAACGGCGCACGGCGTTGGCCACGGCGGTCACCGCCTCGTCCTGGCCGATCACCCGTTCGTGCAGCAGGCTTTCCATCTTCAGCAGCTTCTCACGCTCGCCTTCGAGCATCTTCGCCACCGGGATGCCGGTCCACTTGGACACCACTTCGGCAATCTCTTCCTCGGTGACCTTGTTGCGCAGCAGCTGGTTGTCGGTCTTGCCGTGCTGGTCGACCATCTGCAGGCTGCGCTCCAGGTCCGGGATCACCCCGTACTGCAGCTCGGCCATGCGGCTGAGGTCGCCCTTGCGGCGCGCGGCTTCCAGTTCCTGGCGGGCCTGCTCGATCTTCTGCTGGATCTGCGCCGAACCTTGCACCTCGGCCTTTTCCGAGGCCCAGATTTCTTCGAGGTCGGAGTACTCGCGCTCCAGGCGCTCGATTTCCTCGGTCAGTTTTTCCAGGCGTTTCTTCGCCGCTTCGTCTTCTTCCTTCTTCAGCGCCTGGGATTCCACCTTCAGCTGGATCAGGCGACGGTCGAGGCGGTCGAGCACCTCCGGCTTGGAGTCGATCTCCATGCGGATGCGGCTGGCGGCTTCGTCGATCAGGTCGATGGCCTTGTCCGGCAGCTGGCGGTCGGTGATGTAGCGGTGGCTGAGCTTGGCCGCGGCAATGATCGCGCCGTCGGTGATGGCCACCTTGTGGTGCACTTCATAGCGCTCTTTCAGGCCGCGCAGGATGGCGATGGTGTCTTCCTCGCTCGGCTCCTCGACCAGCACCTTCTGGAAACGGCGCTCGAGGGCTGCGTCCTTTTCGATGAACTGGCGGTACTCGTTGAGCGTGGTGGCGCCGACACAGTGCAGCTCGCCACGGGCCAGGGCCGGCTTGAGCATGTTGCCGGCGTCCATGGCGCCCTCGCCTTTACCGGCGCCGACCATGGTGTGCAGCTCGTCGATGAACAGGATGATCTGGCCTTCCTGCTTGCTCAGTTCGTTGAGCAGGCCTTTTAGGCGCTCTTCGAACTCGCCGCGGTACTTGGCGCCGGCGATCAGCGCGCCCATGTCCAGCGCCAGCAGGCGCTTGCCCTTGAGACCGTCGGGCACTTCGCCGTTGATGATGCGCTGGGCCAGGCCTTCGGCGATGGCGGTCTTGCCGACGCCGGGCTCGCCAATCAATACCGGGTTGTTCTTGGTGCGGCGTTGCAGCACCTGGATGGTGCGGCGGATCTCGTCGTCACGGCCGATCACCGGGTCGAGCTTGCCTTCCTCGGCACGCTTGGTCAGGTCGACGGTGTACTTGTCCAGGGCCTGGCGCGATTCCTCGGCGTTGGCGTCGTTCACCGCCGCGCCGCCGCGCAGGTTGTTGATGGCGTTTTCCAGGGCCTTCTTGCTCACGCCCTGGCCGAGCAGCAGCTTGCCGACCTTGCTGTTCTCGTCCATGGCGGCGAGCAGCACCAGCTCGCTGGAGATGAACTGGTCGCCCTTCTGCTGGGCCAGGCGGTCGGCCTGGTTGAGCAGGCGCGCCAGGTCCTGGGACATGTTCACGTCGCCGGTGGGGTTCTGGATTTTCGGCAGCTGGTCGAGCTCTTTGGTCAGCGCCTTGCGCAGGCTGTTGACGTCGAAGCCGACCTGCATCAGCAGCGGCTTGATCGAGCCGCCCTGCTGGTCGATCAGCGCCTGCAGCAGGTGCAGGGGCTCGATGGCCGGGTGGTCCATGCCCACGGCCAGGGATTGGGAATCGGATAACGCGAGTTGCAGCTTGCTGGTCAGTCGGTCTATTCGCATGGGGGATACCTTCCTTTAAAGGGCAGGCGGAGCGATGGACAGCACCTGTAATGATGAACCTGCCTGAGATGACCAATAGATATGGGTGATTCTGGAAGATTCAAGCGTAGCGGGGTTGACGGAGGTCAGCAGGGCGGTGGTGGGATTGATATTGCCGGGGCTGCTGCGCAGCCCAATCGCCGGCAAGCCGGCTCCCACAGGGGCAGTACAGACTTTGGCATGTGGGAGCTGGCTTGCCAGCGATTGGGTCGTGAAGCGGCCCCAGGCTTAGCGAGGGCTGAGCCACACCAGTGAAGCAAACCGCCCACCCTGAGGGGTGCGGCGGTAGGAGAAAAAGCGCGGATCACTGACAGTGCAGAACCCACCGCCATACACGGCAGTAACACCGCATGCCGCCAGGCGAATCCGCGCCAGCTGGTAGATATCGGCCATCAGCTTGCCCGGCCGCTCGCCGTCGACGAACGCCGCGGCGGCCTCGGGATGCACGGCGGTAAAGGCATCGCGCACTTCCATGCCGACCTCGAACGCCTGCGGCCCGATGGCCGGGCCCAGCCACACCAGCACCTCTTCGGGTGGCAGGGCCAGGCGATCGAGGGTGGCTTCCAGCACGCCACCGGCCAGCCCGCGCCAGCCGGCATGGGCGGCGGCCACGCGGGTACCGGCGCGGTCGCAGAACAGGGCAGGCAGGCAATCGGCGGTCATCACGGTGCAGGCGATGCCCGGCTGGTCGGTCCAGCTGGCATCGGCCTCGGCGACCACGGCAGGGTCGGCATCGGCCACCACCAGCCCGTGCACCTGCTTGAGCCAGGCGGGCTGGATGGCGAATTCTTCGCTGAGGCGACGACGGTTCTCGGCAACCGCAGCGGGGTCATCGCCCACATGGTCGCCAAGATTGAAGGATTCATAGGGCGGCAGGCTGACGCCGCCCTCGCGGGTGGTGACACAGGCGCGTACCGAGGCCGGGGCCGGCCAGTCGGGAATGATCAGCGCCTGCGTCAGGCCACTCATCCGATAAAGCTCTCGCGGTCGTCGTTGAGCAGCGACAGCAGCCAGAGGAAGTCGTCCGGCAGCGGCGAGGCCCATTCCATGCGCTCACCGGTGGTCGGGTGATCCAAGGCCAGGAAACGGGCGTGCAGGGCCTGGCGCGGGAAGTTCTTCACCGCCTCGACCATGGCCACGCTGGCGGCCGGCGGAATGCGGAAACGCACGCCGTAGGTCTGGTCGCCGACCAGCGGATAACCGACATGCGCCATGTGCACGCGGATCTGGTGGGTGCGGCCGGTTTCCAGCTTGACCCGCACATGGGTGTGCGAGCGGAAGCGCTTGAGCACGCGGTAGTGGCTGACCGCCGGCTTGCCGCCGTCGGTGACCGCCATGCGCTGGCGCTCGCCGCCGTGGCGGCCGATCGGGGCGTCGATCTTGCCGCCGGCGATCACCACGCCGACCACGATGCACTCGTAGATACGGCTGACCGAGCGCTTCTGCAGCTGGTCGACCAGGTTGGTCTGCGCCTGCAGGGTCTTGGCCACCACCATCAGGCCCGTGGTGTCCTTGTCCAGGCGGTGCACGATACCGGCGCGCGGTACGTTGATGATGTCTGGCACATGGTGCAGCAGGGCATTGAGCAGGGTGCCGTCGGGGTGGCCCGCCGCCGGGTGGACCACCAGCCCGGCCGGCTTGTTGATCACCAGGATCTGGTCATCTTCATAGACGATGTCCAGCTCGATGTCCTGAGCCACCCATTCGCCCTGGGCCTCCTGCTCGGCCTCGAGGGCCAGGATGGAGCCGGTGTGGACGGTGTCGCGCGGCCGCAGCACCGCGCCATCGACGGTCAGGCGGCCATCTTTGATCCACGAGGACAGGCGCGAACGCGAGTACTCGGCGAACAATTGGGCGGCGACCTGGTCGAGGCGTTGGCCGCCCAGTTCGGACGGGACCTCTGCGCTAAGTTGAATGATCTCGGACATGCTCGAATCGACGGGCGTTCAGCCTTTGGTTTCGGCTGCGCGCTTGTGGTTAAATACGGCTTCTTTTGCCCCGGGGTTTGGCCGGGGGCGCTCATCATAACAGGACGGCACCGCCCAAGACAGCGGCCGTCAAAGGGACGCAAGCCGCCATGCAAGTGAAACACCTGCTGCTGATCGCCATCCTCGGGCTCACCGCTGCCTGTTCCTCGAACAAGGAAGTCATTGACGAGAACCTCAGCGAGGCCGAGCTGTACCAGCAGGCGCAGGCCGACCTGGACAACTCCAGCTATACCAGCGCCGTGAACAAGCTCAAGGCCCTGGAGTCGCGCTACCCGTTCGGCCGCTATGCCGACCAGGCCCAGCTCGAGCTGATCTACGCCAACTACAAGAACTCCGAGCCCGAGGCTGCCAAGTCGGCTGCCGAGCGCTTCATCCGCCTGCACCCGCAGCACCCGAACGTCGACTACGCCTACTACCTCAAGGGCCTGACCTCGTTCGACCAGGACCGCGGCCTGCTGGCGCGCTTCCTGCCGCTGGACATGACCAAGCGTGACCCGGGCGCCGCCCGCGACTCGTACAACGAGTTCGCCCAGCTGACCAGCCGCTTCCCCAACAGTCGCTACGCCCCGGACGCCAAGCAGCGCATGATCTACCTGCGCAACCTGCTGGCCTCCTACGAAATCCACGTGGCCAACTACTACCTGAGCCGCGAGGCCTATGTAGCAGCCGCCAACCGTGGCCGCTACGTGGTGGAGAACTTCCAGGAAACCCCATCGGTGGGTGACGGCCTGGCAGTGATGGTCGAGTCGTACCAGCGCATGCACCTGGACGAGCTGGCCGCCACCAGCCTCGAGACCCTCAAGCTCAACTACCCGGACCACCCGAGCCTGGTCGATGGCCAGTTCGTCACCAAGGTCGACGAAAACGGCAACCGCTCGTGGCTGTCCAAGGCCACCCTGGGCCTGATCGAAACCAAGACCCCGCTGCCGCCGGGCGAGACCCGCGCCAACCAGGACGTGGTCAAGCAGTTCCAGGACGCCCGCTCCGAGATGCCCGAAGAGCTGCTGCCCAAGGACGAGAACGGCGACCCGATCCTGCCGGAAGGTCCGAAGGAAGCCGAGAAGGACCGCAGCTGGTTCAGCTACATGACCTTCGGTCTGTTCGACTGATACGTCGCATGCGCAGAAAGGGAGGCCCGAGGCCTCCCTTTTTTATTGGCCGCGTCCTAGACTGTCGCCTTCTTCATTCGACAAGCTGGACACCATGGTTCGCCTACTTTTCTGGATCGCCCTGATCGCCGCCGCGTTCTGGCTGTGGCGCAAGTTCAAGACCAGTCAGCAATCACCTGCCGAACCGCGCCTGCAGGACCCGCTGCAGATGGTGCGCTGCGCCCATTGCGGCGTGCACCTGCCCAATGACCGGGCGTTGCAGCTGGGCAAGGAGTGGTATTGCAGCCAGCAGCATCTGGAGCAAGGGCCGGGGCAACAGCGCTGAGCGAGGGCCGCCCTGCGGCCTTTCGCCGGCAAGCCGGACTGCGCTGGCTTCGAACCTTGTGGGAGCCGGCTTGCCGGCGAAAGGCCCGCATAGCGGGCCCGACGAACTTAAGCCAAACGCCCTTGCGGCGCATACGGCGCCGGATCGATGATCGGCGCACGCCCCAGCAGCAGGTCGCTGAACAGCTGGCAAGACGCCGGCGCCAGCACCAGCCCGTTGCGGTAATGGCCGCAGTTCAGCCACAACCCCTCATGCCCCGGCACCGCGCCAATGTAAGGGATGCCTTCCGGCGACCCAGGGCGCAGGCCCGCCCAGTGCCCCACCACCTCGGCATCCGCCAGCGCTGGCAGCAGCTCCACTGCCGAAGCCTTCAGACTCTCGAGCGCATCACCGGTCGGGGTCTTGTCGTAGCCGGCATGCTCCAGGGTGCTGCCGACCAGGATATGCCCGTCGCGGCGCGGGATCGCGTAGCGGCCCTTGGCCAGGACCATACTCGGCAGGAAGTCCTCGGCGCACTTGAACAGGATCATCTGCCCTTTCACCGGCTCCACCGGCAGGCTCAGGCCCAATGTCTGCAGCAGATCGCCGCTCCAGGCACCGGCACTGAGCACCACCTCGTCGGCGGCCAGCACGCCCTGCTCGGTGCACACCCCGGCGACACGCCCGCTTTCATGGACAAAACCGCTGATCTGGCAATGCTCGCGCAGGGTCACGTTGGGCAGCGCCAGCAGCGCGGCCTTGAGCGACTTCACCAGGCGCGGGTTGCGTACGTTGGCCACGCCCGCCATGTAGATGGCATGGCGGTAGCCTGGCCCGAGCACCGGCACTGCGTCGTAGGCAGCCGAGATATCCACGGCGCTGAGCGGCCGCTGCTCACTGGCCGCCCAGGCCAGGGCCTCGGCTTCGTCGTCCAGGTCCAGCCAGTACAGCCCGGTGGTATGCACCTCTGGGTCGATGCCGGTGCTGGCGAACAGACGCTCGCCCAGCTGTGGATAGAAATCCTGCGACCAATGCGCCAGCGCCGTTACCGCCGGGCTATAGCGCCAGGGGTACAACGGCGAGACGATGCCGCCACCGGCCCAGGACGACTCACGCCCTACTTCGCCTTGGTCGCACACCACCACCCGGTCGACATCCGCCGCCAGGTTCAACGCCGTCAGCAGGCCGATGACGCCACCGCCGACAATCACTACTTGCTTGCTCATCGTTCGATCCAACACCTGAAGTAATTCCACGGTGCGCGGGCACCTTTTGATCTTCAGCTTCCCCAGCACGTCTGCTCGTCTGCGCTGCCGCCCGGATTGTCACGCACGCCAGCGTGATCGAGGCGGAAGTCGCCACAGCGGTCGTCGGCCATGAACGTCTCCGTCACACGGCGGGCAAGCAGTGTGAAAGCGTCTTCGTCGCGCTGCGCCTGCAGGCGGTAGTAGCGGCTGCCGGCCGGTAATACCGTGACAAGCTGCTCGCTGTCGGCATAGCCGCCGACATACGCGCGATGCTGTTCCAGGCGCAACGCCGCGTCCTGCAGCAGCCCGACCACCTCGCTGCGCGCGGCACGGCGTAGCTGGTCGCTGTAACTGGGGTAGGCAATGGCTGCCAGCATGCCGATCAGCGCCACGACAATCAATAATTCGATCAGACCAAGACCCCGCTGCATGTCAGCCCTCCTCCAGGCGCTGGCGCCAGCTGATGCGCCCGATATTGCCCTGCCCGTCCACGGCATACACCGCTTCCAGGAATTGCCGGCCGCGCACCTGGCGGCTCAGCGCCGTGATCCGCACAAGGTCGACCCGCTCGTCCGGCGGTAGGCCGACGGCACGGCGTGTCTGCCCCAGGTGCTGGAGCAGGACATAGCCACTGTCGGTGGTTCGCCACGGCGCGGCAGGCGAGGCCGTCGGCAGCTCAGGCGGCAGGCAATCGAGGCACAGCGCAGGCAAGCCGCCTTGCAGCAACGCGCCCCCTTCCACCAGGCTGGCTTCGGCCTGTTCGAAGGCCTGCGCCCTGCGCCATTGTTCACCGACCTGCCGCGCCTGCAGCAAGGCTTCGCGCATGCCCAGCGCGGTCAGCAGGCCAAGCAGCAGGCTGAGGCTCAGGGCCAGCAACAGCACCACGCCACGCTGGCGGCTCATGCGTCATCCCCAGGATTGCGCACGGCCACGCTCAGTGCATGGCGCTGCTCCAGCCGATGTTCGCGGTCCTGCATGAGCAACTCGATATCGACGCGACCGTCGCCATGACGCACCCGCAGGGCCCGGACATTGTCGACCAGGCTGGCATGCTGGGCGTTGCTGGTGAACATCAGGCTGCCATTGCGCACGCGGTAGGTAACCCGGCGCACCGGCAAGGCCAGCAGGGCATCGCCAGGCACATGCTGGCCACGCTGAACCCGCGCCCAACTGCGACAGTCGGTGAGCACGGTCCAGTCCGGCGCGCCGAGCAATCCCGGCAGCTCGGCGCCTACCAGCGTGAGGCTGTCAGCGTTGGCCTCGATCGGCCTGGCGAACGCCAGTGCAGCCTGCGGATCGGTGAAGTCCGCCGCTTCCAGGCGCAGGCAGCCGAACATGCCCGCCATGCGGATGTCCTCGGCCAGGCGCTGCAGGACCAGGCGCGCATCGTCCTGCAGCCTCGCCGCCGCGCCTTGCAGCCGCCAGGCCTGATAGGCCCGGCCGAACAACTGGCTCGCCGTCACCAGCAACAACGCCCCCAGGGCCACGGCCAGCAACACCTCGACCAGCCCGGCGCCTGCTTGCCCGCGTTTCATGGCAGCACCCTGCCCTGCAACTGCAAGGCCGGCCGTCCCTCAGCCTGGGCCGGCCAGTTCACCTGCAGTTCCAGCATGTCGGCGTGGCGCCTGATTCGCCCTTGCGCCGAGGTGCCGAGCACCTGGGTGACCCGCGAGCGCCAGGCACTCTCCTCCCCCGCTTCGAGCGTGCCGCTGGCCCTCACCCGCTCGAGCATGCCCCGGGCCAGCTGCAACGCCTGACCGTCACGCCGGGCGCTCTCGGCCGCCTGCATGCCACGCACCTGCAAGGCCGCTGCGGCGAACACCCCAAGCGCCAACACCGTCATCGCCAGCAGCACCTCCAGCAACGTCATCCCGCCTTCCTTCGCCCACATCGTCACCCTCCTGGGATCTTTCCTCGCCGTCTACCCGAACCGGCTGACTGGCGCCTCGCGCGGCCAGGCCGGAAGCTACAGCGAAGCACTTCCAGGGAGGAATGCACGGTGAGGCAACAAGACGTAACACTGCTACAAATGATGTGCGCACTGACGATTGGCAGCCTGCTGGCACACTTGGGGATAACGGCCTACGCCAAGCTCGGCGAAACCCTGCAACTGGCCGCCGCAGCCCGGGAACTGGCGCAGGCACTGCGCGCTGCGCGCAACCAGGCTGCGCTGCATCAGTTGGCGCTGACAGTTCGTCCATTGGAAGGTGACTGGGGCAAGGGCTGGCGTGTGTCGCGGGAGCACGACGGCCAGCTGTTGCGCGAGCATCGCCTGGCCAGGCCGGTGAAGGTGGTGGCCAGTTCCACGCGGGAGGTGCGCTTCAGCAAGCGTGGCGCACCGATAGGGGAAGGCTTTGTCGGCATCACGCTGGACATCTGCCAGCGCAGCGGGCCTGGCAGCCAGCATCAGGTGGTGCTGAGCCCCAGTGGCCGGGTCAGCCTGCGCAGCGACGAGGGCCGCCGCTGTGCAGGTGACTGAGTCAGATCAGCGAGCGAACCCGCAGTTCCTTGGGCATCGAGAAGGTGATGTTCTCTTCGCGGCCGTCGAGCTCTTCGGCGCCGGTGGCACCCCAGGCCTTGAGCTGCTCGATCACGCCACGTACCAGCACCTCGGGCGCCGAGGCGCCGGCGGTGATACCGATGCGCTCGGCACCGTCGAACCAGCTGCGTTGCAGGTCCTCGGCACCGTCGATCAGGTAGGCCGGGGTGCTCATGCGCTCGGCCAACTCACGCAGGCGGTTGGAGTTGGAGCTGTTGGGGCTGCCGACCACCAGTACCACGTCACACTCGTCGGCCAGTTGCTTGACGGCGTCCTGGCGGTTTTGCGTGGCGTAGCAGATGTCGTCCTTGCGCGGGCCGCCGATGTTCGGGAAGCGCGCGCGCAGGGCGTCGATCACCCGGCTGGTGTCGTCCATCGACAGGGTGGTCTGGGTGACGAAGGCCAGGTGGTCAGGGTCGTTCACCTGCAACTGGGCAACATCGTCCTCGTCTTCGACAAGGTAGATGGCGCCGCCGTTGCTGGCGTCGTACTGGCCCATGGTGCCTTCGACTTCCGGGTGCCCTTCGTGACCGATGAGAATGGTCTCACGGCCATCACGGCTGTACTTGGCCACCTCGATATGCACCTTGGTCACCAGCGGGCAGGTGGCGTCGAACACTTTCAGGCCACGGCCGGCGGCTTCCTGGCGCACGGCCTGGGAGACACCGTGGGCGCTGAAGATGACGATGACGTCGTCCGGCACCTGGTCCAGCTCTTCGACGAACACCGCGCCACGGTTGCGCAGGTCTTCGACCACGAACTTGTTGTGCACCACTTCGTGGCGCACGTAGATCGGCGGGCCGAAGACTTCCAGGGCGCGGTTGACGATCTCGATCGCCCGGTCGACCCCGGCGCAGAAGCCGCGCGGGTTGGCGAGTTTGATTTGCATGCTCGGCTCCAGGCTCACACGGCCTTCACGTCGAGGATCTGCACCTCGAAGTTCAGGGTCTTGCCAGCCAGTGGATGGTTGAAATCGATGGTCACCTGGTTGTCGTCGAACGCTTTGACCACGCCCGGCAGCTCGGTGTTGGCGGCGTCGTTGAAGATCACCAGCAGCCCTTCGGACAGCTCCATGCCTTCGAACTGCGAGCGCGGCATCACCTGCACGTTCTGCGGGTTGTGCTGGCCGAAGGCGTTCTCCGGGGCGATGCTCAGCTTGCGCTGGTCACCGGCCTTGAAGCCGAACAGGGCGTTCTCGAAGCCCGGCAGCAGGTTGCCGTCGCCGACCTTGAACGTGGCCGGGGCCTTGTCGAAGGTGCTGTCGACGGTGTCGCCGTTTTCCAGGTGCAGCGCGAAGTGCAGGGTGACTTCGGTGTTCTGGCCGATACGGGTCTCAGTCATGGACGGCTTCCTCGGACTTCTTGCTCTTGAACATATCCAGCGCCAGCATCACCGCGCCCACGGTAATGGCGCTGTCGGCCAGGTTGAAGGCCGGGAAGTAGTGGCGGTTCTGCCAGTGCACCAGGATGAAGTCGACCACATGGCCAAGCACCACGCGGTCGTACAGGTTGCCCAATGCACCGCCCAGCACCAGCGCCAGGGCCACGGCCAGCCAGGTCTCGTTGCGCCCCAGGCGCTTGAGCCAGACCACCAGCACGGCGCTGACCACCACGGCGATCAGCGCGAACAGCCAGCGCTGCCAGCCGGAGCTGTCGGCCAGGAAGCTGAACGCCGCGCCGGTGTTGTAGGCCAGGGTCCAGCTGAAGTAGTCGGGGATGACCACGATCTGCTGGTACAGGCTCAGCGCGCCCTCGAAGTAGACCTTGGTGGCCTGGTCGAGGACCAGCACCACCAGGCTCAGCCAGAGCCAGGCAAGGCGCCCGAAGCGCCCCGCGGAAGCGTTAGGCATAGTGGCGCACCTCACCGGAACCGCTCAGGTTGTCGACACAACGGGCGCAGATTTCCGGATGCTCCGGGTGGCTGCCCACATCGGCGCGGAAGTGCCAGCAACGACCGCACTTGGCATGGCCGGACTTGACCACTTTCAGCTTGAGGCCTTCGACTTCGGTTGTCACGGCATCGGCCGGCGCCTGGACGAACGGCACCACGCTGGCCGCCGAGGTGATCAGCACGAAGCGCAGCTCGTCGCCGAGCTTGTTCAGGTCGGCGGTCAGGCCCTCTTCGGCGAACAGGGTGACCTCGGCCTGCAGGTTGCCGCCGATGACCTTGGCGGTACGCTGGTTCTCCAGCTCCTTGTTGACCGCGGCCTTGACCGCCATCACGCGGTCCCAGTAGGCGCGGTCCAGCTCGGCGTCGGCCGGCAGTTCCGTCAGGCCCTGGTACCAGGTGTTGAGCATCACCGACTCGTTGCGCTCGCCCGGCAGGTACTGCCAGATCTCATCGGCGGTGAACGCCAGGATCGGCGCGATCCAGCGCACCAGCGCCTCGCTGATGTGGTACAGCGCGGTCTGGCAGGAGCGGCGGGCGACACTGTTGGCGCCGGTGGTGTACTGGCGGTCCTTGATGATGTCGAGGTAGAAGCCACCGAGCTCCTGCACGCAGAAGTTGTGGATCTTCGAGTAGACGTTCCAGAACCGGTACTCGCCGTAGTGCTCTTCCAGCTCGCGCTGCAGCAGCAGGGTGCGGTCGACCGCCCAACGGTCCAGGGCCAGCATGTCCTCGGCCGGCAGCAGGTCGCGGGCCGGGTCGAAGCCGGACAGGTTCGAGAGCAGGAAGCGCGCGGTGTTGCGGATGCGGCGGTAGGCGTCGGCGCTGCGCTGCAGGATCTGCTCGGAAACGGCCATCTCACCGGAGTAGTCGGTGGCGGACACCCACAGGCGCAGGATGTCGGCACCCAGGGTGTTGTTGACCTTTTCCGGCTCGATGGTGTTGCCCAGCGACTTGGACATCTTGCGGCCGTTTTCGTCCACGGTGAAGCCGTGGGTCAGCAGCTCGCGGTACGGCGCGTGGTTGTCGATGGCGCAGCCGGTCAGCAAGGAAGAATGGAACCAGCCGCGGTGCTGGTCGGAGCCTTCCAGGTACAGGTCGGCGCGCGGGCCGGTGGCGTGGCCGATATCGTGGGAGCCACGCAGCACGTGCCAGTGGGTGGTGCCAGAGTCGAACCAGACGTCGAGGGTGTCGGTGATCTTGTCGTACAGGCCGGCTTCATCGCCCAACAGTTCTGCGGCATCCAGCTTGAACCAGGCCTCGATGCCTTGCTGTTCGACGCGCTTGGCCACTTCCTCCATCAGCTCGACGGTACGCGGGTGCAGCTCACCGGTCTGCTTGTCCAGGAAGAACGGGATCGGCACGCCCCAGTTGCGCTGACGCGAAATGCACCAGTCCGGGCGGTTGGCGATCATCGAGTGCAGGCGCGCCTGGCCCCAGGCCGGAACGAACTTGGTCTCTTCGATGGCCTTGAGCGAGCGCTCGCGCAGGTTGTCGCCGCTGGTGGGCTGCTTGTCCATGCCGACGAACCACTGCGCGGTGGCGCGGTAGATCAGCGGGGTCTTGTGGCGCCAGCAGTGCATGTAGCTGTGGCTGATGGTCTCGGTGTGCATCAGCGCGCCGACTTCGCTGAGCTTGTCGACGATGGCTGGGTTGGCCTTCCAGATGAACTGGCCGCCGAAGAACGGCAGCGACTCGACGTACACGCCGTTGCTCTGCACCGGGGTGAGGATGTCGTCGTTGACCATGCCGTAGCGCTTGCAGGTGACGAAGTCGTCTTCACCATAGGCGGGCGAGGAATGCACCACGCCGGTACCGGCGCCCAGCTCGACGTATTCGGCCAGGTAGATCGGCGACAGGCGATCGTAGAACGGGTGACGGAAGTTGATCAGCTCGAGGGCCGAACCCGGGGCGGTGGCGATGACCGAACCTTCCAGCGCATAGCGCTTCAGGCACGACTCGACCAGCTCCTCGGCGAGCACCAGCAGGCGCTCGCCGGTATCGACCAGGGCGTAGGTGAAGTCCGGGTGGATGTTCAGCGCCTGGTTGGCCGGGATGGTCCACGGGGTGGTGGTCCAGATCACGATGGCGGCGGGCTTGGCCAGCGCGGCCAGGCCGAAGGCAGCGGCCAGCTTGGCCTCGTCGGCGACCGGGAAGGCGACGTCGATGGTCTGGGATTTCTTGTCGGCGTACTCGACTTCGGCTTCGGCCAAGGCCGAACCGCAATCGAAGCACCAGTTAACCGGCTTCAGGCCCTTGAACACGAAGCCTTGCTTGACCATCTCGGCCAGGGCGCGGATCTCGCCGGCCTCGTTGGCGAAGTTCATGGTCTTGTACGGGTTGTCCCAGTCACCCAGCACGCCCAGGCGGATGAACTCGGTCTTCTGCCCCTCGATCTGCTCGGCGGCGTACTCGCGGCACAGCTCGCGGGTGCGGTCGGCGGTCAGGTGCTTGCCGTGGGTGACCTCGACCTTGTGCTCGATCGGCAGGCCGTGGCAGTCCCAGCCCGGTACGTACGGGGCGTCGAAGCCCGACAGGGTCTTCGAACGGACAATCATGTCCTTGAGAATCTTGTTCAGCGCATGACCGATATGGATCTTGCCGTTGGCATAGGGCGGGCCGTCGTGCAGGACGAACTTCGGACGATCCTTGCCAATTTCGCGCAGCTTCTGGTACAGGCCAATGCTGTCCCAGCGCTGCAGGATCTGCGGTTCGCGCTGAGGCAGGCCGGCCTTCATGGGGAAGGCGGTGTCCGGAAGGTTAAGCGTGGCTTTGTAGTCGGTCATTTCAGGCTCTTCGTTAGCGGTTGAGCGTGCCAGTGGGCACGTGCGGCGGCGATGTCCGCGTCGATCGCCGACTTCAGCGCCTCCAGGGAGGCGAAACGCTGCTCTTCACGCAGCTTGTGGTGGAATTCCACCGTCAGGCGCCGGCCATAGAGGTCACCGGCGTAGTCCAGGAGATGAATCTCCAGGTGAGGACGCCCGTCACCGGCGACGGTGGGGCGTACTCCGATATTGCCGACACCCGGCCACTGCTGGCCGTCGATCTCGATGCTGGCCAGGTAGACCCCGGACAGCGGCACGCGACGGCGCTTGAGCTGGATGTTGGCGGTAGGTGTGCCAAGCTGGCGGGCCAGCTTCTGGCCATGCAGCACGCGGCCGGTAATGCGGTACGGGCGGCCCAGCAGGTGTTCGGCCAGCTCGAAGTTGCCCTCGGCCAGGGCCTTGCGCACTTCGGTGCTGCTGACCCGCAGGCCATCCTGGATGACGGTGTTGGCTGCCTCGACACTGAAGCCATGGCGTTTGCCGGCTTCGGTGAGGAAGGCGAAATCACCGGCGCGGTCGCAGCCGAAGCGGAAGTCGTCGCCCACTTCGAGGTGGCGCACGCCCAGGCCATCGACCAACACCGCCTTGACGAACTGCTCGGCGCTGAGCTGGCTCAGGCGCTGGTTGAACGACAGGCACAGCACCCGGTCGATGCCCTCGCCGGCCAGCAGCTCGACCTTGTCACGCAGGCGCGCCAGGCGGGCCGGCGCGGTCTCCGGGGCGAAATATTCGCGAGGCTGTGGCTCGAAGATCACCACGCAGGTGGGCAGGCCGAGTTCCTGGCCACGTTCGCGCAGGCGTGCGAGGATCGCCTGGTGGCCGCGGTGGACCCCGTCGAAGTTGCCAATGGTGGCGACACAGCCCCGGTGCTCGGGGCGCAGGTTGTGAAGACCTCGAACCAGCTGCATAACGCGCTTCTTGCTCATAAAGTGGCCGATTATAACCACACCTGGGCGCTGGTGACAGGCAGCAGCGCCACCCTGGAGTGTGGAATGCGAAAAACCGACGCCTGACCCTTTTCGCGCCTCAGTGCAACGCCTTGCGGGCGAAGTGCCGTGGGCGGAAACCACACAGGTACAGGCAACCGAAATAGGTCACCACGCCAGCGACGATCAGGGCACCCAGGCGCATGAAGCGCTCGAGCATGTTGCCCTGCTCCCAGGCCGGCATGTAGTGCATGCCCAGCAACAGCACGCCCGACATCAGCGCCACTGCCAGCACCAGCTTGAGCAGGAACATCGTCCAGCCCGGTTGCGGCTGGAACAGTTGCTGGCTGCGCAGCTTCCAGTACAGCAGGCCGGCGTTCAGGCAGGCGCCCAGGCTGATCGCCAGGGCCAGCCCGGCATGGGCCAGCGGGCCGACCAGGGCCAGGTTGAGCAACTGCGTGCACACCAGGGTGAAGACCGCGATCTTCACCGGTGTGCGGATATTCTGCTGCGCATAGAAGCCAGGTGCCAGCACCTTGACCAGGATGATCGCCATCAGCCCCACCGAATACGCGACCAGCGCGCGCTGGGTCATCGCCGCGTCGAAGGCGCTGAACTTGCCATACTGGAACAGCGCCACGGTCAGCGGTTCGGCGAGGATGCCCAGGGCCAGGGTGCAGGGCAGCACCAGCAGGAAGCACAGGCGCAGGCCCCAGTCGAGGATCCGCGAATACTCCTCACGGTCCTGGTTGGCGTAGGTCTTGGCCAGGGTCGGCAGCAGGATGGTACCCAAGGCCACGCCGAGCACGCCCGAGGGCAGCTCCATGAGGCGGTCGGCGTAGTACATCCACGATACCGAGCCGGCCACCAGGAAGGAGGCGAAGATGGTGTTGATGATCAGCGAGATCTGGCTCACCGATACCCCGAGGATCGCCGGCAGCATCTGCTTGAGCACACGCCACACGCCGGCATCGCGCAGGTTCAGGCGCGGCAACACGAGCATGCCGATCTTCTTCAGCGCCGGCAGCTGGTACAGCAGTTGCGCCAGGCCACCGGCCAGCACGCCCCAGGCCAGGGCCATGATCGGCGGGTCGAAGTAGGGCGTGAGCAGCACGGCGAAGGCAATCATCGCCACGTTGAGCAGCGTGGGGGTGAACGCCGGCACGCTGAAGCGGTTCCAGGTGTTGAGGATCGCGCCGACCAGCGACGACAGCGAGATCAGCAATATATAAGGAAAGGTCACCCGCAACAGCGAAGTGGTCAGCTCGTACTTCTCTGCGCTGTCGACGAAGCCCGGTGCCGTGGCCCAGACCACCCAGGGCGCGGCGAGGATGCCAATGGCGGTGACCAGCGCCAGGATCAGCGTCAGCAGGCCACTGACATAGGCGACGAAAGTGCGGGTGGCCTCCTCGCCCTGCTGGGTCTTGTACTCGGCGAGGATCGGCACGAAGGCCTGGGAGAACGCGCCTTCGGCGAAGATCCGCCGCAGCAGGTTGGGCAGCTTGAAGGCGATGAAAAAGGCGTCGGTGGCGATGCCGGCGCCGAACACCCGCGCCAGGATGGTATCGCGCACGAAGCCGAGCACCCGGGAAATCATGGTGATGGAGCTGACCGCAGCCAGGGATTTGAGCAGGTTCATCGAAAAGTTTCACGCCAGGGGCAGAGGACGCTGCAGACCGCGTCCGAATGTGCGATACTCCCGCGCCTTCGCAGGGGAGCCAAAAATTCCCGAGTTTACAGGTCGTGCGACAGAAAGGAATATTTCCCTCCTGTTGGCTCACCACTCGGCGGAACCTTGCAGGTGGCCTTGACATCCGATCGACTCATCGGCATGATTCGCGGCCTATTTTGTTTGCTATTTACCTAAAGTCTTTCGAGGAGCTCGACGGTGGCCAACTCACCTTCCGCCAAGAAACGTGCAAAACAGGCTGAGAAGCGTCGCAGCCACAACGCCAGCCTGCGTTCCATGGTCCGTACCTACATCAAGAATGTAGTCAAGGCCATCGACGCAAAAGACGCCGAAAAAGCGCAAGCCGCTTACGTTCTGGCTGTACCTGTAATCGACCGTATGGCCGACAAGGGTATCATCCACAAGAACAAAGCTGCTCGCCACAAAGGCCGTCTGAATGGCCACATCAAGGCACTGAAAGAAGCTGCAGCTGCCTAAGCGACGTTCTTGTCGAAAAAACCGACCCTAGGGTCGGTTTTTTTATGCCTGTGATTCGAGCCTGACAGCGGTTTCTGGCTTTGTAACGCGGGCATCCACCCGCATTGGGTCCAGCACAAGTAACGTGGGAGCGGCGGTGCGCCGCCCCCACAATCACTATGTCACTTGCCGATCTGGATCTTCGGCGCCCACTGCATCCACTCATCCTCCGGCTTGTCGAACAGCGCGAAGGTCTGCTGCGGGCGCGCCGGGTTGCCCATCTGCTCGCCATCGGGCGTGGCGAAGGCAATCCCACCCTCGATCAAGGTCTCCACCGACTCGGTACGCACCGTGGCGCCCTTGAACAAGCCCCAGTCGAAGCCGAACCCGCTGCTGTTCCAGAAGCGGCTGCCGCCACGTACCAGCCCGGCGTAGCGAGGCTCGATAAGAATGTGGATAAGTACCCGGTCGGCGGTCTGGCCCAGCTCGAAGCCGGTGACCTTGCCTACTGCGATCTCCCGGTAGGTGACCGGCACGCCCGGCTTGATCGAGCCACGACGCGCCGCGCTCAAGGTCAGCGGCAGGCCGACCTCCTCGCCTTTCACCTCGGGGGCATCGCTCAGGGCGATGAAGTCTCGCTGCGGCCCCTTATCCTTGAGCGCCGGCAGCACCTCCAGGTACTGACCGCCGATCAACGTGTCGAGGTTCTGGGTACGCACCAGCCCCAAGGCAGGCTTGACCACCCAGAACTGCGTGCCGGTGCGGGCGATACGCTCGGCCGCCTGGGTAATCCGCGCACGGAGCAGGACCGCCTGCAGGTCGCCGGTCAGGTCGACGCTCTCGACGCTACCCACGTCCAACCCGCGGAAGCGGATCGGCGTGCCCGGCTTCAGGCCATCGGCGCGGTCCACGCGAATAGTGATCAGGGTACCGGCCCGGTTGGCCGCGTCCTGGCTTTCATGCAGGCGGAAACGCGGGATGCGACGCTTTAGCGGTACATCCGGCTTCGGCGTATCGAAGGCGATACCACCGGCCATGAGCGTCTGCAGCGACTCACTCTTGACCTGGATACCCGACAGGCCACCGGTCAGGGTGATGCCACTGGCATTCCAGAAGCGCGTGGAACCGTTGACCAGGTTGGCGTATTCCTTCTCGATGTGCACGCCGATCAGGATGCGCTTGCTGTTGCGGGCGAACTGGTAGCTCTGCACGCTGCCCACGCGCACCTGGCGGTACATCACCGGGCTGCCCACTTCCAGCGAGCCCAGGGTGTCGGCGAACAGCACCATGTGCAGGCCGGGCGCCTTCAGGTCCAGTGGTGGCGCCTTGGGACGTGCTTCGAACTCGCGCAGGGGCTTGGCGCCCGGCTCGCCCGGGCGCACCGCAATGTAGTTACCCTTCACCAATGCCTCGAGGCCGGTGATCCCGGCAAGCGAAATCGATGGCTTGACCACCCAGAACTGCGTGCCTTCGACCAGGTAGTCCTCGGCCAGTGGGTCCAGGGTCAGCTCGGCCGTTGCGCTGGTAAGGTCACCTTCGACCTTGAGATCCTTGAGCGTGCCCACCTGGATGCCCTTGTACAGCACCGGCGTACGCCCCTTCTGCAAGCCTTCGAAGTCACTGAGCTTGACCTTGACGCGGATGCCGGCCTGGGCCGCGTCGAAGTCCTCGTACAAACGGAACGGCAGGCTTGGATCGGTGGGCGGGCTGTCCTTGCGGTTCTCCGGCGTTGCAAAGGCGATGCCCCCGGCCACGATGCTCGACAGCGATTCAGTGCGCACCTTCACGCCGGACAGGTCGGCATCGATGCTGACCCCGCTGGCGTTCCAGAAACGTGTGTGCTTGCGCACCAGGCTGGCATAGGCCGGCGCGATGAACACCTTGATCTCCACCGTGCCCTGATCCTCGGACAGGCGATAGCTCTTCACCCGGCCGACCTGGATCTGCTTGTAGAAGATCGGGCTGTCGCGGTTGAGCGAGCCCAGTCGCTCGGCCTTGAGCGTCAGGTGCAAGCCAGGCTCGGCATCGGACAGTGGCGGTGCTTCCTTGAGCGCGGTAAAGCGCTTGGTCGGCTCACCCTCCCCGGGATCGACGGCGATATAGTTACCCGAAACCAGCGTCTCCAGGCCCGAGATACCTGCCAGGCTGACACTCGGCTTGACCAGCCAGAAGCGCGTGCCCTTGGTCAGGTGCGGGCCTGCCTCCTTGCGCATCTCGATGGTGGCGACGACGCCACGGTTGTCCCCTTTGTCATCCAGCACCAGGGCGACCACCTTGCCCACCGACATGCCTTTGTAGATGACCTCGGTCTTGTTGGCGACGATGCCCTCGCCACTCTCGAAGCGCACCTGTATCTCGATGCCGGCATCCTTGTAGGCTTGCCAGGCCAGCCAGCCACCGATCGCCAAGGCAATCAGCGGCAGGATCCAGATGGCCGACCAGTTCGAAGCTGGGCGGGTTTTAGCCGTAGGCAAGTCACTCATGGTCGTCATCCGACTCCGTGTTGTCCCAGATCAGTCGGGGATCGAAAGTTAAAGCGGCGAGCATCGTCAGGATCACCACGGAGGCGAAGGCGACGGCGCCCAGGTTGGCTTCGACACTGGCGATGCGGCCGAAATTCACCACGGCCACGAGGATGGCGATGACGAA
Source organism: Pseudomonas sp. CCOS 191 (assembly GCF_001007005.1). Classification (NCBI taxonomy): domain Bacteria; kingdom Pseudomonadati; phylum Pseudomonadota; class Gammaproteobacteria; order Pseudomonadales; family Pseudomonadaceae; genus Pseudomonas; species Pseudomonas sp. CCOS 191. The sequence goes on along the minus strand of NZ_LN847264.1, from coordinate 891,413 downwards.
GATATCCAGCATCGACCAGCGGCCGATGAACTCGATGAAGCGGTACATCAGGATGCGCTGCCGCGCCGACAGCGGCTGGTGGCGTTGCACCGAATAGAGCAGCAGGGCGATACCCACCAGCTTGAAGGTGGGCACCAGGATGCTGGCGATGAACACCACCGCGGCGATCGGCAACATGCCGTGCTTCATCAGGGTGATAACGCCAGACATGATGGTGTCCGGGCTGCCCTGCCCCAAGGCGCTGACGGTCATGATCGGCAGCACGTTGGCCGGGATATAGAGGATCATCGACGTGATCAGCAGCGCCCAGGTGCGCACGATGCTGTTGGGCCGCCGAGCGTGCACCACCGCCCCGCAGCGGGTGCAGGTCTGCGAGGTGCCGCCAGGCTCATGGCGGTTCAGCTCATGGCATTCATTGCAGACCAGGATGCCTGCATCAATCGCCCGCATGGACGTCCTCCCCCGACAAGGCCACCCAGATCTGGTGCGGCGACATGACCACCTCGAGCCAGACCTGCACCAGCAGCAGGCTGATGAAGCAGAACAGGCCCAGGCCGATGCTCAGCTCGGCCAGGTCGACCAGCTTGACGATGGCCACCAGCACGCCCATGAAGTAGACCTCGAGCATCCCCCACTCACGCAGGTGGTGGTAGATACGATAGATCAGCAGGCCATAGCTGCGGCCGAAGTCGAGACGGATGCTCAGCAACACCGCCAGCTGGCACAGCAGCTTGAGCAGGGGAATGGCCATGCTGCACAGGAACACGACCACGGCGATGCCGCGCATCCCTGAATTGTACAGGCCGAGCACGCCGCTCCAGACCGTGTCGTCGGAGGTCTGGCCGAGCAGGTGCAACTGCATGATCGGCAGGAAGTTGGCCGGCACGTACAGCAGCAGGGCCGTCAGCACCAGGGCGAGGCTGCGGTTGACCAGGTTGTGGCGGTGGGCATACAGCTCGTAGCCACAACGTGGGCATTGCGCCTTTTCGTCAGTCTGCAGCGAGACTTTGCGCATCAGCAGGTCGCACTCGTGGCAGGCCACCAGTTCATCCAGCGGCAGCTGCGCGAGCGCTTCGGGTTCGACAGGGTTAGGCATAAAGGGGTTCTGAATGGATGCGTCGGCTCTATTCTAGTGTTCCGACTCGAATTGTGGGAGATGGCCAGTATGAGGAACTGTATCGGTGTTCGAGTCACATTTTCCGTGAGCACGGCACATCGCCGGCAAGCCGGCCCCACAGCCTTTTCCAGGCGCAAAGACAAAACCCCTACCTGCTCGCGCAGATAGGGGTTTTGCGAAATGAATCTTGACGATGACCTACTCTCACATGGGGAAACCCCACACTACCATCGGCGATGCATCGTTTCACTACTGAGTTCGGGATGGGATCAGGTGGTTCCAATGCTCTATGGTCGTCAAGAAATTCGGTTGCCAGTACGTCCTTGCAGACATGCCAGCCAATTCGGATATGCGATATGTGTGGTTCGTCGCGAACTTTCGGTTCGTTTCGTCTTCACCACCACAATTTGGCCTCAGCGCAAATTGCTTGGGTGTTATATGGTCAAGCCTCACGGGCAATTAGTATTGGTTAGCTCAACGCCTCACAGCGCTTACACACCCAACCTATCAACGTCGTAGTCTTCGACGGCCCTTCAGGGAGCTCAAGGCTCCAGTGAGATCTCATCTTGAGGCAAGTTTCCCGCTTAGATGCTTTCAGCGGTTATCTCTTCCGAACATAGCTACCCGGCAATGCCACTGGCGTGACAACCGGAACACCAGAGGTTCGTCCACTCCGGTCCTCTCGTACTAGGAGCAGCCCCTCTCAAATCTCAAACGTCCACGGCAGATAGGGACCGAACTGTCTCACGACGTTCTAAACCCAGCTCGCGTACCACTTTAAATGGCGAACAGCCATACCCTTGGGACCGGCTTCAGCCCCAGGATGTGATGAGCCGACATCGAGGTGCCAAACACCGCCGTCGATATGAACTCTTGGGCGGTATCAGCCTGTTATCCCCGGAGTACCTTTTATCCGTTGAGCGATGGCCCTTCCATACAGAACCACCGGATCACTAAGACCTACTTTCGTACCTGCTCGACGTGTGTGTCTCGCAGTCAAGCGCGCTTTTGCCTTTATACTCTACGACCGATTTCCGACCGGTCTGAGCGCACCTTCGTACTCCTCCGTTACTCTTTGGGAGGAGACCGCCCCAGTCAAACTACCCACCATACACTGTCCTCGATCCGGATAACGGACCTGAGTTAGAACCTCAAGGTTGCCAGGGTGGTATTTCAAGGATGGCTCCATGAGAACTGGCGTCCCCACTTCAAAGCCTCCCACCTATCCTACACAAGCAAGCTCAAAGTCCAGTGCAAAGCTATAGTAAAGGTTCACGGGGTCTTTCCGTCTAGCCGCGGATACACTGCATCTTCACAGCGATTTCAATTTCACTGAGTCTCGGGTGGAGACAGCGCCGCCATCGTTACGCCATTCGTGCAGGTCGGAACTTACCCGACAAGGAATTTCGCTACCTTAGGACCGTTATAGTTACGGCCGCCGTTTACCGGGGCTTCGATCAAGAGCTTCGCTTGCGCTAACCCCATCAATTAACCTTCCGGCACCGGGCAGGCGTCACACCCTATACGTCCACTTTCGTGTTTGCAGAGTGCTGTGTTTTTAATAAACAGTCGCAGCGGCCTGGTATCTTCGACCGGCGTGGGCTTACGCAGCAAGTGCTTCACCCTCACCGGCGCACCTTCTCCCGAAGTTACGGTGCCATTTTGCCTAGTTCCTTCACCCGAGTTCTCTCAAGCGCCTTGGTATTCTCTACCTAACCACCTGTGTCGGTTTGGGGTACGGTTCCCAGTTATCTGAAGCTTAGGAGCTTTTCTTGGAAGCATGGCATCAACCACTTCGCGCTCTAATGAGCACTCGTCATCAGCTCTCGGCCTTGAGATCCCGGATTTGCCTAAGATCTCAGCCTACTACCTTAAACTTGGACAACCAACGCCAAGCTGGCCTAGCCTTCTCCGTCCCTCCATCGCAATAACTGGAAGTACAGGAATATTAACCTGTTTTCCATCGACTACGCTTTTCAGCCTCGCCTTAGGGACCGACTAACCCTGCGTCGATTAACGTTGCGCAGGAAACCTTGGTCTTTCGGCGTGCGAGTTTTTCACTCGCATTGTCGTTACTCATGTCAGCATTCGCACTTCTGATACCTCCAGCAAGCTTCTCAACTCACCTTCACAGGCTTACAGAACGCTCCTCTACCGCATCACCTAAAGGTGATACCCGTAGCTTCGGTGCATGGTTTGAGCCCCGTTACATCTTCCGCGCAGGCCGACTCGACTAGTGAGCTATTACGCTTTCTTTAAAGGGTGGCTGCTTCTAAGCCAACCTCCTAGCTGTCTAAGCCTTCCCACATCGTTTCCCACTTAACCATGACTTTGGGACCTTAGCTGACGGTCTGGGTTGTTTCCCTTTTCACGACGGACGTTAGCACCCGCCGTGTGTCTCCCATGCTCGGCACTTGTAGGTATTCGGAGTTTGCATCGGTTTGGTAAGTCGGGATGACCCCCTAGCCGAAACAGTGCTCTACCCCCTACAGTGATACATGAGGCGCTACCTAAATAGCTTTCGAGGAGAACCAGCTATCTCCGAGCTTGATTAGCCTTTCACTCCGATCCACAGGTCATCCGCTAACTTTTCAACGGTAGTCGGTTCGGTCCTCCAGTCAGTGTTACCTAACCTTCAACCTGCCCATGGATAGATCGCCCGGTTTCGGGTCTATACCCAGCGACTAAAGCGCCCTATTAAGACTCGCTTTCGCTACGCCTCCCCTATTCGGTTAAGCTCGCCACTGAATATAAGTCGCTGACCCATTATACAAAAGGTACGCAGTCACCTAACAAAGTAGGCTCCCACTGCTTGTACGCATACGGTTTCAGGTTCTATTTCACTCCCCTCTCCGGGGTTCTTTTCGCCTTTCCCTCACGGTACTGGTTCACTATCGGTCAGTCAGTAGTATTTAGCCTTGGAGGATGGTCCCCCCATGTTCAGACAAAGTTTCTCGTGCTCCGTCCTACTCGATTTCACTGGCAAGAGATTTTCGTGTACGGGGCTATCACCCACTATGGCCGCACTTTCCAGAGCGTTCCACTAATCTCAAACCAGCTTAAGGGCTGGTCCCCGTTCGCTCGCCACTACTAAGGGAATCTCGGTTGATTTCTTTTCCTCAGGGTACTTAGATGTTTCAGTTCCCCTGGTTCGCCTCTTGCACCTATGTATTCAGTACAAGATAACCAGCTTGTGCTGGCTGGGTTCCCCCATTCAGAGATCTCTGGATCACAGTCTGTTTGCCGACTCCCCAAAGCTTATCGCAGGCTACCACGTCTTTCATCGCCTCTGACTGCCAAGGCATCCACCGTATGCGCTTCTTCACTTGACCATATAACCCCAAGCAATCTGGTTATACTGTGAAGACGACATTCGCCGAAAATTCGCATTTCGCTCATTACTGAGCAGAACTCACAAATTTTACCTTAGCCTGATCCACCAGCAGTGAAACTGGTGTTCAGTCTATTTCTATCACATATCCGAATTTTTAAAGAACGATCTGACAAAAGTCAGAAATCAACATTCATCGCCGAATGTTCATTTCTAAGTTCTGATCAAGGTAGACACAACAGAAAGTGGTGGAGCCAAGCGGGATCGAACCGCTGACCTCCTGCGTGCAAGGCAGGCGCTCTCCCAGCTGAGCTATGGCCCCGCATATTGGTAGGTCTGGGCAGATTTGAACTGCCGACCTCACCCTTATCAGGGGTGCGCTCTAACCAACTGAGCTACAGACCTATATAGGGTCTTGATCGTCTTTACATCATGAATCAAGCAATTCGTGTGGGAGCTCATCAGCAGGCTGATGTCTTCGATTAAGGAGGTGATCCAGCCGCAGGTTCCCCTACGGCTACCTTGTTACGACTTCACCCCAGTCATGAATCACACCGTGGTAACCGTCCTCCCGAAGGTTAGACTAGCTACTTCTGGTGCAACCCACTCCCATGGTGTGACGGGCGGTGTGTACAAGGCCCGGGAACGTATTCACCGCAACATTCTGATTTGCGATTACTAGCGATTCCGACTTCACGCAGTCGAGTTGCAGACTGCGATCCGGACTACGATCGGTTTTGTGAGATTAGCTCCACCTCGCGGCTTGGCAACCCTCTGTACCGACCATTGTAGCACGTGTGTAGCCCAGGCCGTAAGGGCCATGATGACTTGACGTCATCCCCACCTTCCTCCGGTTTGTCACCGGCAGTCTCCTTAGAGTGCCCACCATAACGTGCTGGTAACTAAGGACAAGGGTTGCGCTCGTTACGGGACTTAACCCAACATCTCACGACACGAGCTGACGACAGCCATGCAGCACCTGTGTCAGAGTTCCCGAAGGCACCAATCCATCTCTGGAAAGTTCTCTGCATGTCAAGGCCTGGTAAGGTTCTTCGCGTTGCTTCGAATTAAACCACATGCTCCACCGCTTGTGCGGGCCCCCGTCAATTCATTTGAGTTTTAACCTTGCGGCCGTACTCCCCAGGCGGTCAACTTAATGCGTTAGCTGCGCCACTAAAATCTCAAGGATTCCAACGGCTAGTTGACATCGTTTACGGCGTGGACTACCAGGGTATCTAATCCTGTTTGCTCCCCACGCTTTCGCACCTCAGTGTCAGTATCAGTCCAGGTGGTCGCCTTCGCCACTGGTGTTCCTTCCTATATCTACGCATTTCACCGCTACACAGGAAATTCCACCACCCTCTACCATACTCTAGCTCGCCAGTTTTGGATGCAGTTCCCAGGTTGAGCCCGGGGCTTTCACATCCAACTTAACGAACCACCTACGCGCGCTTTACGCCCAGTAATTCCGATTAACGCTTGCACCCTCTGTATTACCGCGGCTGCTGGCACAGAGTTAGCCGGTGCTTATTCTGTCGGTAACGTCAAAACAGCAAGGTATTAGCTTACTGCCCTTCCTCCCAACTTAAAGTGCTTTACAATCCGAAGACCTTCTTCACACACGCGGCATGGCTGGATCAGGCTTTCGCCCATTGTCCAATATTCCCCACTGCTGCCTCCCGTAGGAGTCTGGACCGTGTCTCAGTTCCAGTGTGACTGATCATCCTCTCAGACCAGTTACGGATCGTCGCCTAGGTGAGCCATTACCTCACCTACTAGCTAATCCGACCTAGGCTCATCTGATAGCGCAAGGCCCGAAGGTCCCCTGCTTTCTCCCGTAGGACGTATGCGGTATTAGCGTTCCTTTCGAAACGTTGTCCCCCACTACCAGGCAGATTCCTAGGCATTACTCACCCGTCCGCCGCTGAATCAAGGAGCAAGCTCCCGTCATCCGCTCGACTTGCATGTGTTAGGCCTGCCGCCAGCGTTCAATCTGAGCCATGATCAAACTCTTCAGTTCAATACTGCTTGGGTTTTTAAGAAACCCTAAACTTGGCTCAGCAATCTCAAATGACTATGTGATTTCTCGCATGGCCACTTGTGATGCTGATAATCTTGGCGACTATCAGTCCATACTCACAAGCACCCACACGAATTGCTTGATTCAATTTGTTAAAGAGCGTTTGGCTAAGAGCTTTTCGTCTCAACCGAGGCGCGCATTCTACGCTTTCCTCATTTGCTGTCAAGCGTTTATTTCGAAGTATTTTGCGAGAAACCCGTTCAACTTCAAACACCTGACTCGCTGCGATCTCTCGTAGCGGGAGGCGAATCATACAGCGTTACAACCTGCTGTCAACTGCCTTTTTCACCGCTGCCGATCTGACGACCGAAGCACCTCTGCAACCCTCCTGATCGATCAACTCGTTGATATTCAAGGAGTTTTTCGTTCCGATGTCGCTGGAAGTGAGGCGCATTATAAGGGGATCTGAAACCCCGTCAACCTTTATTTCAGTTATATAAAGCAAAACCTCAAAACAAAGCGGGGCGGCCTCTCGGCCGCCCCGCTTTCATCCCTGCGCCTTACAAGCTAGGGAAGGCAAACTGCGACGCCTCATGGCTGGCCCGCTGCGGCCAACGCTGGGTGATCGCCTTGCGACGGGTATAGAAGCGCACACCGTCCGGCCCATAGGCATGCAGGTCACCAAACAGCGAACGCTTCCAACCACCGAAGCTGTGATACGCCACTGGCACCGGCAGCGGCACGTTGACGCCGACCATGCCCACTTCGATCTCGTCGCAGAACAGCCGCGCCGCCTCACCGTCACGGGTGAAGATGCAGGTACCGTTGCCGTACTCATGCTCGTTGATCAACTGCATGGCCTGCTCCAGGCTGTTCACCCGCACCACGCACAGCACCGGTCCGAAGATCTCTTCCTTATAGATGCGCATTTCGGGGGTGACCTTGTCGAACAAGGTGCCACCGACGAAATAGCCATCTTCGTTACCGGCCACACGCAAGCCACGACCATCGACCACCAGCCTGGCGCCAGCGGCAACGCCGTCGTCAATGTAACCCACCACCTTGTCACGGGCGGCCGCAGTCACCAGCGGGCCCATGTCCAGGCCGCAAGACGTACCGGCACCGATCTTCAGCGCCTTGATCTGCGGCTCCAGCTTGGCGATCAGCGCATCGGCCACCTGGTCGCCGACGCACACCGCCACCGAAATGGCCATGCAGCGCTCACCGCAAGAACCATAGGCAGCGCCCATCAGCGCGCTGACCGCGTTGTCCAGATCGGCGTCGGGCATCAGCACCGCGTGGTTCTTCGCGCCGCCCAGTGCCTGGACGCGCTTGCCGCGCTTGGTGCCTTCGGCATAGATGTATTCGGCGATCGGCGTCGAGCCGACAAAGCTCAGGGCCTTGACCTCTGGCGCCTCGATCAGCGCGTCGACCGCTTCCTTGTCGCCGTGCACCACGTTGAGGATGCCCTTCGGCAGGCCGGCTTCCAGCAGCAGCTGGGCGATGTACAGCGTCGAGCTCGGGTCACGCTCGGACGGTTTGAGAATGAATGCGTTGCCGCAGGCGATGGCCAGCGGGTACATCCACAGCGGCACCATGGCCGGGAAGTTGAACGGAGTGATACCGGCGACGATGCCCAGCGGCTGGAAATCGGACCAGGCGTCGATGTTCGGGCCGACGTTGCGGCTGTACTCGCCCTTGAGCAGCTCCGGGGCGGCGCAGGCAAACTCGACGTTCTCGATGCCACGCTTGAGTTCGCCCGCAGCGTCCTCCACGGTCTTGCCGTGCTCTTCACTGATCATCTGCGAGATTTTCGCTTCGTTCTGCTCAAGCAGTTGCTTGAAGCGGAACATCACCTGGGCGCGCTTGGCCGGCGGGGTATTGCGCCAGGCCGGGAAGGCGGCCTTGGCCGAATCGATGGCCTGCTGGATGGTGGCGCGGCTGGCCAGTTCGACCTTGCGCACGGCCTGGCCGGTCGACGGGTTGAAGACATCGGCGGTGCGCTCGCCCTTGCTGACCAGTTCGCCGTGGATCAGGTGCTGAACAATGCTCATGCATAACTCCAGATAAAGAAGGTAGAGACAGGCGCGTGGTACTCACGCGCCCGACGTCAAAATCGGAAAAATCAGTCGACCTTGTTCAGGGCTTCGCCCACGGCGTCGAACAGACGGTCCAGCTCTTGCGGCTGGGTGTTGAAGGTCGGCCCGAACTGCAGGGTGTCGCCACCGAAGCGTACATAGAAGCCGGCTTGCCACAGCTTCATGGCAGCCTCGTACGGACGAACGATGGCATCACCGTCGCGCGCGGCGATCTGGATCGCGCCGGCCAGGCCGTAGTTGCGGATGTCGACGACGTTCTTGGTGCCCTTGACGCCGTGCAGCAGCTTCTCGAAGTGCGGCGCCAGCTCGGCGGCCGACTGCACCAGGTTTTCCTTCTGCAGCAGGTCCAGTGCGGCGATGCCGGCGGCGCAGGCGACCGGGTGCGCCGAGTAGGTGTAGCCGTGGGGGAATTCCACCGCGTACTCAGGGGTCGGCTGGTTCATGAAGGTCTGGTAGATCTCGCCGGTGGCGATCACCGCGCCCATCGGGATGGCGCCGTTGGTGACCTGCTTGGCGATGCACATCAGGTCCGGGGTCACGCCGAAGGCTTCGGCACCGGTCATGGCGCCCATGCGACCGAAGCCGGTGATCACTTCATCGAAGATCAGCAGGATGTTGTGCTGACTGCAGATCTCGCGCAGGCGCTTGAGGTAGCCCTTCGGCGGCGGCAGCACACCGGCGGAACCGGCCAGCGGCTCGACAATGACCGCGGCGATGTTCGAGGCGTCATGCAGCTCGATCAGCTTGAGCATCTCGTCGGCCAGGGCGATACCGCCCTCTTCCGGCATGCCCTTGCTGAACACGTTGGCCGGCAGCACGGTGTGAGGCAGGTGGTCGACGTCCAGCAACTGACCGAACAGCTTGCGGTTGCCGTTGACGCCACCCAGGCTGGTGCCGGCGATGTTCACCCCGTGATAGCCACGGGCACGGCCGATGATCTTGGTCTTGGTGGCCTGGCCTTTCAGGCGCCAGTAGGCACGCACCATTTTCAGCGCGGTGTCGGCGCACTCGGAGCCGGAGTTGGTGAAGAACACGTGGTTCAGGTCGCCCGGCACCAGGTTGGCGATCTTCTCGGCCAGCTGGAACGACAGCGGATGGCCGAACTGGAAGGCCGGCGAGTAGTCGAGGGTGGCGACCTGGCGAGCCACTGCCTCGCTGATCTCCTTGCGGGTATGCCCGGCGCCGCAGGTCCACAGGCCCGACAGGGCGTCGAACACCTTGCGCCCCTTGTCGTCGACCAGGTAGTTGCCTTCGGCCGCCACGATCAGCCGCGGGTCGCGCTGGAAGTTGCGGTTGGCGGTGTAGGGCATCCAGTGGGCATCCAGCTTGAGCTGGCTGGCCAGACCGGCTTGAGCGGATTCGGGCATGTTCATCGGGCGGTTCCTCGAAAGACGATTAGGCAACGATGGGTGTTGTTGCAGCTAAGTTGTCACGGCGATAAAGTTCGAAAAACCCAGCTTTTCTAACCTTCAGTCAGCGGATAACTAAACTAATGAGCCGACGCCCCGATCCCCTCGCCCAAGTCAGTGATTTCGACATTCGCCTATTGAAGATCTACCGCAGCGTGGTCGAGTGCGGCGGCTTTTCCGCGGCGGAAAACGTCCTGGGCATCGGCCGCTCGGCCATCAGCCAGCAGATGAACGACCTTGAGCAACGCCTGGGCCTGCGCCTGTGCCAGCGCGGCCGGGCGGGGTTTTCGCTGACCGAGGAGGGGCGCGAGGTCTACCACTCGGCGCTACAACTGCTCAGCGCCCTGGAGTCGTTCCGTACCGAGGTCAATGGTCTGCACCAGCACCTGCGCGGCGAGCTGAACATCGGCCTCACCGACAACCTGGTCACCCTGCCGCACATGCGCATCACCCACGCCCTGGCCGAACTCAAGGACCGCGGCCCCGACGTGCGTATCCAGATCCGCATGATCGCCCCCAGCCAGGTCGAGCAAGGTGTGCTCGACGGCAGCCTGCACGTGGGTGTGGTACCGCAGACCAGCCCGCTGTCGGGGCTTGAATACCAGCCGCTGTACAGCGAGCGCTCGCTGCTCTACTGCGCGGTCGGCCACCCGCTGTTCTACGCTGACGACCAGCAGATCGATGACGATCGCCTCAACGCCCAGGACGCGATCGCCCCGACCTTCCGCCTGCCCGCCGACATCCAGGCGCACTACCAAGCCCTGCACTGCACCGCCAGCGCCTCGGACCGCGAAGGCATGGCTTTCCTGATCCTGACGGGCCGCTACATCGGCTACCTGCCCGACCACTACGCCAGCTTCTGGGTGCAGCAGGGGCGCCTGCGCGCGCTGAAGCCTGCCCAACGCTTCTATGACCTGGGTCTGAGCTGGGTGACACGCAAGGGGCGGCGGCCGAACCTGGTGCTGGAAAGCTTCCTCGAAAGCCTGGCTGCGACACGCTGATGCCTGTCCCTGACGCTAATGCTTGTCACTTCGCCACAGGCAGGTAATCTGTCGAACATCCGTAACGACCCGCCCGGAATCGTCCATGACCCTAGAAGTCCCTGCGCATCGCTCCCCCACCTCGGGCAAGCCCGCCGGCCGCATCCGCCAGAAGAACGAACAGGCCATCATCCAGGCCGCCGAGGACGAGTTCGCCCGCCACGGCTACAAGGGCACGAGCATGAACACCATCGCGCTCAAGGCCGGGTTGCCCAAGGCCAACCTGCATTATTACTTCACCAACAAGCTGGGCCTGTACATCGCGGTGCTGAGCAACATCATCGAACTGTGGGACAGCACCTTCAACGCCCTGAGCGTGGAGGACGACCCGGCCGAGGCGCTCAGCCAGTACATCCGCACCAAGATGGAGTTCTCCCGGCGCAACCCGCAGGCCTCGCGGATCTTCGCCATGGAAGTGATCAGCGGTGGCGAGTGCCTGAGCGAGTACTTCAGCGCCGACTACCGGGAATGGTTCCGTGGCCGCGCCGCGGTGTTCCAGGCCTGGATGGACGCCGGCAAGATGGACCGGGTAGATCCGGTGCACCTGATCTTCCTGCTTTGGGGCAGCACCCAGCACTACGCCGACTTCGCCACCCAGATCTGCCAGGTCACCGGCCGCAGCCGCCTGACCAAACAGGACATGGAAGACGCCAGCAACAATCTTATCCACATCATTCTCAAAGGCTGCGGCATCAGCACGCCCGCCTGACCCGGACTTATGCCTTCTACCCTGCTCGAGCTCTGCGAATTGCGCGAAGAAATCCGCAAGAGCCGCTTCATCACCCTCGCCGGCCCGATCGGCAGCCCCGCCGAGGCCATGGCCTTCATCGAACGCCACAGCGACCTGGCGGCCACCCACAACTGCTGGGCCTGGAAGCTCGGCGCCCAGTACCGCAGCAGCGATGATGGCGAACCGGGCGGCACGGCCGGGCGACCGATCCTCGCCGCCATCGAAGCCCAGGACTGCGACCAGGTGGTGGTGCTGGTGATCCGCTGGTACGGCGGCATCCAGCTGGGCACCGGTGGCCTGGCCCGGGCCTACGGTGGCGGCGCCAACAAATGCCTGCAGCAGGCACCCAAGCGTGTGCTGGTGCAGCGCAGCGCGTTCAGTTGCAGTTGCACCTTCAGCGAACTGGCGCTGCTCAAGCTGCGCCTGGCCGAGGTGGACGGCGTGGTGCTGGACGAGCAGTTCACCGCCAACGGCGTCGACCTGCGCATCGCCCTGGGTGAAAGCCACCTCGACGTACTGCAGCAGCAACTCGCCGACCTGAGCCGCGGTCGTATCCTGCTGGAAAGAGAGTGAACATTGCCCACAACTGCTGTGGGCCTGCCTGTGGATAAGCTTGGGGCAAGCTGATACAGGCCTTGTGCGACAAGGCCTGCGAAGCATTGAGCATATTTTGATCACATTTGTGTGACACCGACACAAGTGACTGAAAGACTGTGAGTTATCCCCAGCTTTCAATGTAAGCCCGCCCCCAAACCGCCATTTTCAGGCCCGCTGCGCTTGCACACAATTACTGTGGAGCGGCTTGTGGATAACCCGTGAACTACAGCGCCAGGCCCAGCGCCCACAGGCTTTCCAGGCAATCGATCGTTTTTTGACCAGCCTCCACAAGGCAAGCGTCAGGCACCTGGTTTATGCTCGTCACCCAGGCCTTTCCCGGTGGAGGGCAATCACCCCGTTGTCGCGCGGCGAGCGAAACCATGCACAACAGCGCTCGCCCCGCCTTTGATATGGAGTATCGCAATGACCGCAAACAAGAACGCCCTGATCATCGGAGCCTCCCGAGGCCTTGGCCTGGGGCTGGTGCAACGCCTGCAGGAAGACGGCTGGAATGTCGTCGCCACCGTGCGCGACCCGCAACAGCCAGGCGCTCTGCGCGAGGTTTCCGGTGTGCGTATCGAGCGCCTGGAGATGAACGACACCGCCCAGCTCGACGGGCTCAAGCAGCGCCTGCAAGGGGAAGTATTCGACCTGGTGTTCGTCAACGCCGGCGTCATGGGCCCCCTGCCACAGGACCTGGAAAGCGTGCAGGTGCAGCAGATCGGCGAGCTGTTCATGACCAACGCCGTGGCGCCGATCCGCGTGGCCCGACGTCTGGCCAGCCAAGTGCGTGAAGGCAGCGGCGTGCTGGCCTTCATGAGCTCGATCCTGGGTAGCGTGACCATCCCCGACGGCGGCGAGATCTGCCTGTACAAGGCCAGCAAGGCCGCCCTCAACTCGATGATCAACAGCTTCGTGGTCGAACTGCAGCGCCCCGACCTTGCCGTGCTGGCCATGCACCCGGGCTGGGTGAAGACCGACATGGGCGGCGAGAATGCCGAGATCGACGTGCTCACCAGCACCCGTGGCATGCTCGAGCAGATCAAGGCGCAGAGCGGCAACGGCGGCCTGCGCTTCATCAACTACAAGGGCGAATCGCTCACCTGGTGATCCGGGGCTTTGCGGGCCTGGATGGGCGCATTGCCCGGCCAGGCCCTGTAGAATGGCGGCCAACCGTACCTGATCGAGATTGCACACATGTATGACTGGCTGAACGCCTTGCCCAAGGCGGAACTGCACATGCACCTGGAGGGCTCGCTGGAGCCCGAACTGCTGTTCGCCCTGGCCGAACGCAACAAGGTCGCGCTGCCCTGGGCCGATGTCGAAACCCTGCGCGGCGCCTATGCCTTCAACAACCTGCAGGAGTTCCTCGACCTCTATTACCAGGGCGCCGGCGTCCTGCGTACCGAGCAGGATTTCTACGACCTGACCTGGGCCTACCTGCAACGCTGCAAGGCGCAGAACGTTATCCACACAGAGCCGTTCTTCGACCCGCAGACCCACACCGACCGGGGCATCCCGTTCGAGGTGGTGCTCAATGGCATCACCGGCGCACTCAAGGATGGCCGTGAACAGCTTGGCATCGGCAGCGGCCTGATCCTCAGCTTCCTGCGCCACCTGAGCGAGGACGAGGCGCAGCAGACCCTCGACCAGGCCCTGCCCTTCCGCGACGCATTCGTCGCCGTAGGCCTGGACAGCTCGGAAAAAGGCCATCCGCCCAGCAAGTTCCAGCGCGTCTTCGACCGCGCCCGCAGCGAAGGCTTCCTCACCGTCGCCCATGCCGGCGAGGAAGGCCCGCCCGAATACATCTGGGAGGCGCTCGACCTGCTGAAGATCCAGCGTATCGACCACGGTGTGCGCGCCATCGAAGACGAACGCCTGATGCAGCGCATCATCGACGAGCAGATCCCGTTGACCGTCTGCCCGTTGTCCAACACCAAGCTGTGCGTGTTCGACCACATGAGCCAGCACAACATCCTCGACATGCTCGAGCGTGGCGTGAAGGTCACGGTCAACTCCGATGACCCGGCCTACTTCGGCGGCTACGTCACCGAAAACTTCCATGCCCTGCACGAGCATCTGGGCATGACCCAGGACCAGGCACGCCGCCTGGCGCAGAACAGCCTGGACGCACGCCTGGTGCGCTAACCGGCCTGGCGCGAGGGCAGGCAGGCGATCGCGTTGATCTGCTGCTGGCCGAGCGGTGTAAGGTGTACCGCCCGGCTGCCCTCCTGCTCACGCACCCAGCCCGACTGGGTGAACAACCTGAGCAACGCCTTGCCCAGGCAACCGCCCAGGTGCGGGCCCTGATCATCCCACTTGCTGCAGTGGCAGATCACGCAGCCACGCCGGTCGGCGGCGGCCAGTGCATCGATGAACACCCCCAGCGCCTCCAATTGCCCCTTGCCCTCCTGGCTTACGACCAGTTGCTGTTCGCTGCCCTCCAACCAACCGGCTGCATGCAGCCGATGCAGCAGCGCGGCAGCCACCTCGCCGCCCAGATGGTCGCCGCACAGGCGCGCCTTGCGCATCGACAGGGGGATTTGCAGCGAGGTGCCCTGCCCCCCGGCTGAGCGGCTGGCCAACTGGACGCTGGCAAGGGCCTCCACCGCGGTGCCGACCTCCGGCGTTGCCAGGCGGAAAAAGCGTTTGCGCCCACGCGCCTCGTGCCTGAGCAAGCCGGCACTGGACAGCAGCGACAGGTGCGCGCAGGCCGAGGAAGTGCTCAGGCCGGTGATCACGGCAAGCTCGTCCGCCGCACGCGGAGTGCCATCGATCAACGCCCACAACATGGCGCTGCGCTTGGGTTCGGCCATCAGGCTGGCAACCTGACTGATGCTGCGGACTGCGGTCATGAAACTGAAGCTCCCTGATGTAACCCGTCTGGCGGCGATAAGCGCCGACGCCCTGCCGCCTGTGCGGGCAAGCACGGGATTGTTCGTGTGCCGGATGGTCAGCGCCAGGCCAGGAAGGATCTCACGCTGGCATTGGGCGCCTGAGGCAGTATAAGCCGCTGGCGGGGGCTCGCCGTGAGGGCGGCAGGCCCGGGATGGGTAGTCGCTGGTCCCCCCGAGCACCGTTCTGGAAGATGCGTCTGTCAGTGCGCTACGCCGCAGACACGGCTCATGCCCCCGTTCTACTGTGGCTGCGCCAGGAACGTGGCTGGTAGCGATGATCAAGAAGCTGGAAAAGTCCGATAGCCACGGTGAAAACTTCTGCCCTGCAAAACAGAAGGTCTCCCTACTTCAGGCCACCATGACCGTCAGTCAGGGGACTGATCCTGGTCATGGCGAGCGCCGGGGGCGGCGCTACACTAGATCCGCTCCCGCTCACTGGAGGTGGATCGCGATGAAGATTGTCGTCAGTGCGTCGAACCGAAATCCCGCTTGTCCCTGGCAAGTCCAGCTCGATCAGCATGTGGTGAGTTTCCGCAACGAGGCCGAAGCGCGGTCATTCGTCGCCCTGCTCGAGGCGCGCCTGAACGCGCCCCACCCGCTCACGCAGGCCGGTTGGCCTGCAGTCGGCGGGTCAGCATTGCGACACTGACCACCAGCGCACCGCACAGGCTGATCACCAGCGCCATGGGCACCGCGCTGCCATCGTGCAGCACCCCGACCAGCGCTGCCGCGCCCGCGGCGACGCTGAACTGCAGGCAGCCCATCAGCGCCGAGGCGCTGCCGGCCCGCGCGCCCTGCCCGCTCATGGCGCAGGCCGAGGCGTTGGGGATGATGCAGCCGAGGCTGGCGATGCATACGAACAACGGCACCAGCAACGGCCACAACTGCGCTGGGCGCAGCGCCGCGACCAGCAGCAGCGCCAGCGCCGCCACCAGGTACAGCCACACTGCCCGCGCCAGCAGGAACGCCGGGCCGCGCTTGGCCAGCAGGCGCGCATTGACCTGGGCCATCAAGATGAAGCCTGCTGCGTTGGTGCCGAACAACCAGCCATAGTGCTCGGCGGGCACCCCGTACAACTTGATGAACACGAACGGTGAACCGGCGATGTAGGCAAACATCCCGGCAATGGCGATGCCGCCGGTCAACGCATGGCCGACGAACACCCGGTCACCGAACAGCCGCAGGTACTGGCGCAGCGCGCCCGACAAGGGCTGGCGCGGCACATGGGCCGGCAAGCTCTCCGGCAGCCCCAGGCCAACGGCCACCAGGCAGGCCGCGCTGAACAGGCTCAGGGCGAGGAAGATCGACTGCCAACCGGATACATTGACCAGCACGCCACCGAGCATCGGCGCGAGGATCGGTGCCAGGCCCATCACCAGCATCAATTGCGAGAACACCTTGGCCGAGGCCACCGCGTCACACTTGTCACTGACGATTGCCCGCGACAGCACCATGCCGGCGCAGCCGCCCAGGGCCTGGACGAAGCGCGCCACGATCAGGCTGTCGAGGTTTGGGGCATAGGCGCAGGCCAGGGAGGCCACGGTGAACAAGCCGACCCCGAACAACAGCGGGATGCGCCGGCCGAATCGGTCGGCCACTGGCCCATAGGCGAGCTGGCCCAGGGACAAGCCGAGGAAGTAGGCGGCCAGGGTCGCCTGCACATGCTTTTCGTCGGTGGCGAAGGCATGGGCCATGGCCGGGAAGGCCGGCAGATAGAAGTCGATCGCCAAAGGCCCGAACGCACTGAGGGCGCCGAGAATCAGCAAGGTTCGCAGGTTCATGGAGAATCCATAGCAGGCTAAGCAAGTCAGGTAGTCTACCTGCACTGGATCATTGGGCGTTGAAAACCTTTGTAATAATTGGCCTGTATTTCTGTAGACGCGGACTTGCCCGGGCAGCCCGCTTCTACAGAATTGCTTTAGCTGGACAATCCAGCCGTTCAGGCCACCTCGGCCTGATACCCCTCTTCACGAATCGCCGCCAGGATCTGATCCGCCGCCAGCGCACTGTCCACCCGCACCTGCTTCGCCGCCAGGTCCACTTCCACCCGCGCCGCGGCGTCCTGCTCCTGCACCGCACGGGTCACGCCTTTCACGCAATGGCCACAGGTCATGCCTTGTACATTGAACACTTGCATAGAGGTTGCCTCCTTGTGGGTTTTGTCCACTTTCAGCCTTGCCATCGGGGCAAGGTCAAGTTCCGCGTCAAACGGCCGGGCTGGAAATCCTTGCGCGGCTCGGCCAAGCTGCGCCTTTGACGATTTTGGCAAGCAGGAGATTCTTCATGATCAGGGCAGCAATGAGCCTAGTCGGACTGCTGGGCGCGCTGGCCGTGGTGCCACCGGCCAGCGCCGAAGGCAATTCGGACTACAGCGTGCTGATGATTTCCCGGGAGCGCCTGGAAGTGGCCAGCAGTTGCGAGATCGGTATCTACCTCAACGATCAGTTGGCCGGCCGGCTGTTCCAGGAGCAATCGACCTCGTTCAACCTGCCACCGGGCCCTGTCGATGTACGCTTGCGCCTGCTCCCCGGGCAGATGCCCGGTTGCGCCCCGGGTATCGAGGACCAGCGCAGCACGCGCCTGACGTTGCAGGCGGGGCAGATCAAGAAGTACCGCATCGCCACAGGGCACAAGGGCCTGGAATTGAGGCAAGCCAACCTGGGCTATTGACCTTGCCCGCATGGCAAGGTTGATGCTGAAGGCCTATCCACGGAGGAGAGAGCCATGCCCGCATCCACCACCTTCGACCTGCCGATCAGCGGCATGACCTGCGCCAGTTGCGCAGGTCGGGTCGAACGCGCCCTGCGCAAGGTCACCGGCACCGAACATGTCAGCGTCAACCTGGCTACCGAGCAGGCCCGGGTCCAGGCGCCGGCCGACAGCCTGCCGGCATTGGTCGGCGCGGTGCGCGACGCCGGTTACAGCGTCCCCACCCGCACCCTCGAACTGCAGATCGGCGGCATGACCTGCGCCAGCTGCGCCGGCCGTGTCGAACGCGCCCTCGGCAAGCTGCCGGGGGTCGAGCAGGTCAGCGTCAACCTGGCCAGCGAACGCGCCCACCTCGAAGTTTTGCAGGCCGTCGATGACGGCGTGTTGATCACCGCGGTGGAAAAGGCCGGCTACAGCGCCAGCCTGCCGCGCACCGCCGACGATGACCAGGC
Organism: Pseudomonas sp. CCOS 191; assembly: GCF_001007005.1. NCBI lineage: Bacteria > Pseudomonadati > Pseudomonadota > Gammaproteobacteria > Pseudomonadales > Pseudomonadaceae > Pseudomonas > Pseudomonas sp. CCOS 191. The sequence goes on along the minus strand of NZ_LN847264.1, from coordinate 873,012 downwards.
CCAAGCCCAACGCCGCCTGCGCAACGAACGCCTGGCGGTCGGCGCCGCCCTGCTGCTGGCCCTGCCATTGGTATTGCCGATGCTGGCGCAACCCTTCGGTGTGCACTGGATGCTGCCGGCCTGGGCGCAGTTCCTGCTGGCCACGCCGGTGCAGTTCATCCTCGGCGCACGCTTCTACGTCGCCGCCTGGAAGGCCGTGCGCGCCGGTGCCGGCAACATGGACCTGCTGGTCGCCCTGGGCACCAGCGCCGGCTACGGCCTGAGCCTGTACCAATGGGCCAACGCCCACGACGGCATGGAACCGCACCTGTATTTCGAAGCTTCGGCGGTGGTCATCGCCCTGGTGCTGCTGGGCAAGTACCTGGAAAGCCGCGCCAAGCGCCAGACCGCCAGCGCCATCCGGGCGCTGGAGGCGCTGCGCCCGGAACGGGCGGTGCGGGTCATCGAGGGACGCGAGGAAGAGGTGGCGATCAGTCAGTTGCGCCTGGGCGACCTGGTATTGGTCAAACCCGGCGAGCGCTTCCCGGTCGATGGTGAAGTGCTCGAAGGCAGCAGCCATGCCGACGAGGCGTTGATCAGCGGCGAAAGCCTGCCCGTGCCCAAGGCGCCTGGCGACTCGGTAACCGGTGGGGCCATCAACGGCGAAGGCCGGCTGCTGGTAAAAACCCGGGCCCTGGGCACCGAGACCGTGCTCGCGCGCATCATCCGCCTGGTCGAGGACGCCCAGGCGGCAAAGGCGCCCATCCAGAAGCTGGTCGACCGGGTCAGCCAGGTGTTCGTGCCTGCAGTACTGGTGCTGGCGCTGATCACCCTGGTCGGCTGGTGGCTGGCCGGCGCGCCGCTGGAAACCGCCCTGATCAATGCCGTCGCCGTGCTGGTGATCGCCTGCCCATGCGCCCTCGGCCTGGCCACGCCCGCCGCAATCATGGCCGGCACCGGCGTCGCCGCCCGCCACGGCATCCTGATCAAGGACGCCGAAGCACTGGAGCGTGCCCATGCGGTGAACAGCGTGGTGTTCGACAAGACCGGCACGCTCACCTCGGGCAGCCCGCGCATCGTTCACAGCCGGGCCAGCAGCGGCGACAACGGCGAGTTGCTGCGCCTGGCCGGCGCCCTGCAACGCGGCAGCGAGCACCCATTGGCCAGGGCGGTACTCGACGCCTGCGCCGAACAAGGCCTGCACGTGCCGCAGGTTGCTGACAGCCAGTCCCTCACCGGTCGCGGCATCGCCGGCCAGGTGGATGGCCGTGAACTGGCCCTGGGCAACCGCCGCCTGCTCGACGAAAACAGCCTGCCGCCGGGCGACCTGGCCGACAGTGCGCAGGCCTGGGAAGCCGAGGGCCGCACGCTGTCCTGGCTGATCGAACGCGGCCAGCACCCTCGCGTGCTCGGCCTGTTCGCCTTCGGCGACAGCCTCAAGCCCGGCGCCGGCGCGGCCATCGACGCACTGCATGCGCGTGGCATCAGCAGCCACCTGCTGACGGGCGACAACCGTGGCAGCGCCAAGGTGGTGGCCGACGCCCTGGGCATCGATGACGTGCATGCCGAAGTGCTGCCGGCGGACAAGGCGGCTACAGTCGCCGCGCTCAAGCAACAAGGCGTGGTGGCCATGGTCGGCGACGGCATCAACGACGCCCCGGCACTGGCCGCCGCCGATATCGGCATCGCCATGGGCGGCGGCACCGACGTGGCCATGCAGGCCGCCGGCATCACCCTGATGCGCGGCGATCCGCGCCTGGTGCCTGCGGCATTGGACATCAGCCGCAAGACCTATGCGAAGATCCGCCAGAACCTGTTCTGGGCCTTCATCTACAACCTGGTCGGCATCCCCCTGGCCGCACTGGGCTACCTCAACCCGGTACTGGCCGGCGCCGCCATGGCGTTGTCCAGCGTCAGCGTGGTCAGCAACGCCCTGTGGCTGAAAACCTGGAAACCCACCGCCATCGACCAGGAGGCGCCATGAACATCGGCCAGGCCGCCCGCCGCAGCGGGCTCAGCGCCAAGATGATCCGTTACTACGAGTCCATCGGCCTGTTGCGCCCCGCCACGCGCAGCGAAAGCGGCTATCGCCTGTACCAGCAGGAAGACCTGCACAGTCTCGCGTTCATCAAGCGCTCGCGGGACCTGGGCTTCTCCCTGGACGAAGTCGCCAAGCTGCTGACCCTGTGGCAGGACCGCCAGCGCGCCAGCGCCGACGTGAAGGCCCTGGCCATGCAGCATATCGATGCGCTGAACCAGCGCATCGAAGAGCTGGTGAGCCTGCGCGACACCCTCGGTGAGCTGGTGGCCCACTGCCAGGGCGATGACCGCCCGGACTGCCCGATCCTCAAGGACCTGGCCAATGGCAGCGGCTGCTGTCACTGAGGGCATCGTCTGCGGGAGCGGCAGTCTGCCGTTCCTGCGGACAGTTTTTGGTATGCCATATTAGCCAGCCTCGACCGATATCCCCTTGAATAGCCTTTTCACCCAATAAATACGGGAGTTCGCCTACATAAAACCCAGGCTTTGCCGATGCACTGTTACAGCCTCGTGCAACGACAAGAACAACTCTGGGAGCGTGGATGAACATCAAGCAGAAACTCACCTGGGCCTTCGCCATCATCGCCGGCCTGCCCATCGTCCTGGTCGCCACCCTGGTGGTGCTCAACCTGCGCGGCGAAGCCCGCGACGATTTCCTCGACAACAGCAGCCGGGAGATTCGCCAGGTCGGCAACGCCATGGACATCTTCTTCCAGGGCATCACCCAGAACGTCGACTACCTCGCCGCGCAACCCCTGGTGTCGGCCACGGCTGACAACGTCAAGAAGCACATCAGCGCCGATGCCGCCAGCATCGCTCCCGGTGAGCAGGACAAGGCGCTGTTCGACCTGTTCAGCCGCCTGGCCCAGAGCCACCCGGACTACGCCTATGTGTCCTACGGCTTGAAGGACGGCGGCTACGCGTTCTGGCCGGGCGATCCGAAAATGGCCAATTACGACCCGCGCACCCGCCCCTGGTACCAGGCGGCCATGGCCAACCCCGGCAAGACCCTGCGCACCGCGCCCTACTACTGGGCCGGCGACGATGCCGTGCTGGTCAGCACCGTGCGCGCCGTGGCCAACACGCTGGGCAATCCGGGCGGCGTGGTCAACATCGATGTGTCGCTCAAGGGCCTTACCGAGATCGTCAAGCAGATCAAGCTGGGCGAGAGCGGCTACCTGATCCTCATGGAAAACAACGGCAACGTGATGGTCGACCCGCGCGACGCCAGCCACAACTTCAAGCAGCTCGCCAGCCTGGGCGACGGCTACGCAGAGCTGGCCAAGGCCGGCAAGGGCCTGGCCGAAGTGCAGTTGAACGGCGAGCGCTACATGGCCAACGTCTACCCCGACGAGAAACTCGGCTGGACCTTCATCGGCCTGATCCAGCAAGACGAAGTGATGCAGACCACCACTCGCCTTACCTGGCTGATCGGCGTCGTCGCGTTGATCCTGGCCGCCGTGTTCGCCGTGGTGGGCGCGGCGTTCGCCAAGCTCATCGTGCGCCCGATCAACAGCGTCACCAGCGGCCTGGAGGACATCGCCCAGGGCGAAGGCGACCTGACCCGCAACCTGGAGATCCGCGGCCGCGACGAAACCGCCCAGCTGGCCAGCTGGTTCAACCAGTTCCTCGGCGCCATCCGCAGCCTGATCCAGCACATCGGCGGTGCGGCGAGCAAGATCCTCAGCACCTCCAACAGCTCGACCCGCGTCTCCGGCGACATGGCCGAAGCCGCCGGGCGCCAGCGCGAGGCGGTGGACATGGTTTCCACGGCCTTCCATGAGATGGTCGCCACCGCCAACGAAGTGGCCCGCTCCTGCAGCCAGGCCGCGCAATCGGCCGACAGCGGCCAGCAGCAGGCCCGCGAAGGGCAGCAGCAGATCGACGCGGCGGTACAGAGCGTCGATCGCCTGAGCCAGGAAATCGAGCAGTCGGCGCAGTCGATCCAGCAACTGGAACGCGACAGCAATGCCATCCAGTCGATCCTCGGCACCATCCGCTCGATTGCCGAGCAGACCAACCTGCTGGCGCTCAACGCCGCCATCGAGGCCGCCCGCGCCGGAGAGCAGGGCCGCGGCTTTGCCGTGGTCGCCGACGAAGTCCGCGCCCTGGCCAAGCGCACCGCCGACTCCACCGCCGAGATCGACGGCCTGCTGGGCAACCTGGCCAGCCGCACGGCCCAGGTCGCCGAGCAGATGCACGCCAGCATCGAGGTGTCGCAGCAGTCGGTCAGCCGTATCGGCCTGGCCCGCGACAGCTTCGGCCAGATCCGCGAATCGGTGGACGTCATCCGCGACATGAACACCCAGATCGCCACCGCCGCCGAGGAGCAGCACCAGGTGGCCGAGGACATCAACCGCCACATCAGCCATATCCATGGCGATGCCCAACTGGTGGCGGAACTGGCCCAGGCGGCGCGCCAGGACTCCGAGAGCCTGGCCGGGCTGTCCAACGAGCTGGATGCGCTGGTGCGCAGGTTCAGGACCTGAGTCACCGTCGGTGGGCACGCGCGCTTTTTGTAGATGCGCGGTTGCCCACCGACCGGCCTTTTAACGGCTACAGGCGAAGCTCCCCCGGGGTCGCCCCGAACAACTGCTTGAACGCGGCAATGTAGGCCGAGGTCGAGTCATAACCGCAGCCCAGCGCCGCCTGGGTGACGCTCTCCCCCGCTTCCAGCAGCGCCAGCGACGTCAGCAGGCGCATGCGCTGGCGCCAGTTGCGAAAGCTCAGCCCCGTCTCGCGCTGGAACAGGCGCATCAGGGTCTTTTCGGACACCCCCAGTTGCACGGCCCACTGCTGCAAGGTCTGCACCTGGTCCGGCGCGGCGATCAGCCCGTTACACAGCGCCAGCAACCCCGGATGGCGCGGCAACGGCAGCGAGAAGCCCACCTGCGGCAGGGTGCGCAGTTGGTCCAGCAATACCGCCACCAGCCGCGCTTCGGCACTGTCGCCCTCCGGATAGGCCACCGCGAAGGTGCAGAACTGCTTGATCAGTTCGCGCGCCAGCGGCGTGACCTCCAGCACCCGGCATTCGCTGGGCGACCATGGGCAGGCATCGCTGCGCACATACAGGCTGCGCATCTCGGCCTGCATCGAGGTCACCACATCGTGCTCGGTGCCGGCCGGGATCCACACGCCCCATTGCGGCGGGGCGAAGTAGCTGCCGTCGCTGGTGTACACGCCAAGCACGCCGCTGATGGCGTAGGAGAACTGCACCCAGTCGTGGCGGTGGCGGGTGGTCCAGGAGCCGGCGCCGAGGCTCTCGGCACGGGCGTAGAGCGGCCTGGGCAAGTGGTCCAGCGTGGGGATGGGGCGCGGGCCGATAGTCGACATGTTGGGGCCTGGTGTCTCGGGACGGACAAGGGTATCAGCCATCGCAGTCAACGCCGAACCTATCGCTCGATGATCGCCGTCACCCCCTGCCCGCCCGCCGCGCAGATGGAGATCAGGCCGCGCCCCTTGCCCCGCTCGCTGAGCAGCTTGGCCATGTTCGCCAGAATCCGTCCGCCCGTCGCGGCGAACGGGTGCCCCGCGGCCAGCGAACTGCCCTTCACGTTCAGCCTGGTACGGTCAATCGCACCGAGTGGCGCATCGAGCCCCAGTCGTGTGCGGCAGTAGTCGGCATCTTCCCAGGCCTTGAGGGTGCACAGCACCTGGGCGGCAAAGGCTTCGTGAATTTCGTAGAAATCGAAGTCCTGCAAGGTCAGGCCGTTGCGTGCCAGCAGCCGTGGCACCGCGTACACCGGCGCCATCAGCAAGCCCTCCTGGCCATGGACGAAATCCACCGCCGCCGCCTCGCCGTCGACCAAGTAGGCCTGCACCTTGAGGCCATGCTCCTCGGCCCAGGCCTCGCTGCCGAGCAGCACCAGCGAGGCGCCATCGGTCAGCGGCGTGGAGTTGCCCGGGGTGAGCGTGCCGAGGCCGCTGCGCTCGAACACCGGCTTGAGCTTGGCCAGCTGTTCCAGGGTGAGGTCGGCGCGCAGGTTGTTGTCGCGGGTCAGGCCCAGGTAAGGCGTGAGCAGGTCGTCGTGCCATCCCTCGCGATAGGACGCCGCCAGGTGCTGATGGCTGAGCAGCGCCAGCGCATCCTGATCGCCGCGCTCGATCTGCCAGGTCTGCGCCATGCGCTCGCAATGCTCGCCCATCGACAGCCCCGTGCGCGGCTCGCCGTTGCGCGGCAGCTCGGGCTTGAGCAGGCCCGGACGCAACTTGAGGAAAGGCTTGAGGCGCTCGCCAAGGCTCTTGCCACGGTTGGCCTGCAGCAGGATCTGGCGCAACCCTTCGCTCACCGCGATGGGGGCATCCGAGGTGGTGTCGACGCCGCCGGCGATGCCACTGTCGATCTGCCCCAGGGCGATCTTGTTGGCCACCAGCAGCGCCGCCTCCAGCCCGGTGCCGCAGGCCTGCTGGATATCGTAGGCCGGCGTCTGCGGCGACAAGCGCGAGCCGAGCACGCACTCGCGGGTCAGGTTCATGTCACGCGAATGCTTGAGCACCGCCCCCGCCGCGACCTCGCCCAGGCGCAGCCCGTGCAGGCGGTAGCGCTCCACCAGGCCTTCGAGGGCGGCGGTGAGCATCGCCTGGTTGCTGGCCTTGGCGTAGGCGCCATTGGAGCGGGCGAAGGGAATCCGGTTGCCCCCCAGGATCGCGACCCGGCGAATTGACTGCATGCCTGTTCCTCCTGAAACAATTTGACCCTAAGCCTAGGTTCTTTTCGCGGATTCGAACGACCCTGCCACAAAGTTGGTCCACACTTGCATGCTTGCCTTCAGGGAGAACCGTACATGAGCGACCGCTATCTGGGCTTTGCCAACTCCACCCTTGGCCGCAAACTGGTCGATGCCCTCGGCCTGCCGCGCCCGGTGCCGCTGGAGCGCTGGCAGGCCGGGCGCCTGCGCCCCATCGAGGGCGCGCTGGTGCTCGGTGGCGGCCCGCTGGCCAGCCAGGTCGCGGCAATCGCCCCACGCCTGACCGCCGATTGCTACGGTTTCGATGCCGAAGCGCTCGACGCCCCCGCCTGGGTCGCGGGCCTGGGGCCGAAAATCAAGGCCGTGGTGTTCGATGCCAGTCACTTGTCCGACAGCGATGCGCTCAAGCAGTTGCGCGAATTCTTCCAGCCCTTGCTGCGCAGCCTGGCCCCCAGCGCCCATGTGGTGATTCTGGGGCGCGCCCCGGAAAGCCTGGACGATGCGCAAGCCAGTGTCGCCCAACGCGCCCTGGAGGGTTTCAGCCGTTCGCTGGCCAAGGAGTTGCGCAACGGCGCCACGGCCAATCTCTTGTATGTCGGTGACGGCGCCGAAGACCAGCTCGAAGGCGCGCTGCGCTTCTTCCTCTCGCCCAAGAGCGCCTTCGTTTCCGGCCAAGTCCTGCGCCTGTCGGCATGCGCCGCCCAGGTCGAAGACTGGACCCGCCCGCTGGCCGGCCGTCACGCCCTGGTCACCGGTGCCGCGCGGGGTATCGGCGCGGCCATCGCCGAAACGCTGGCCCGCGATGGCGCCGAGGTGACCTTGCTCGACGTGCCCCAGGCGCAGCGCGACCTCGACGCCCTCGCCGCGCGCCTGGGCGGCCGTGCCCTGGCCCTGGACATCTGCGCTGCCGATGCCGCCGCGCAGTTGCTCGAAGCCTTGCCGCAAGGCCTGGACATCGTGGTGCACAACGCCGGCATCACCCGCGACAAGACCCTTGCCAACATGACCCCGGAATACTGGGACGCGGTGCTGGCCGTCAACCTCAAGGCCCCGCAGGTGCTGACCCAGGCGCTGTCCGAAGGTGGCAAGCTGCAGCGCGACGCCCGTATCACCCTGCTCGCCTCGGTCAGCGGTATCGCCGGCAACCGCGGCCAGTCCAACTACGCGGCCAGCAAGGCCGGGCTGATCGGTTTCGCCCAGGCCTGGGCGCCGCGCCTGGCCGAACAGGGCGCCAGCATCAACGCGGTGGCGCCGGGCTTTATCGAGACGCACATGACCGCGGCCATGCCCATGGGCCTGCGCGAGGCCGGCCGGCGCCTGAGCTCACTCGGCCAGGGCGGCTTGCCGCAGGATGTCGCCGAGGCCATCGCCTGGCTCAGCCAGCCAGGTTCCGGCGCGGTCAACGGCCAGGCCCTGCGGGTCTGCGGCCAGGCCTTGATGGGAGCCTGACCATGACCCGACCCTGGCACGACCTGCACAGCCCCGACTCACGCCTGAACCTCTACCTGCGCGCACTCGGCAGACGCAAGATCCGTGGCAGCCAATTACCGGAGCCTGGCCTGCGCTGCTACCTGCGGGTCGATGGCGCCAACCTGGCGGCCTATCGCCGGCTCTGCCACTTCGCCGATGACGGCCGCCTGCCGGGCACCTACCCGCACGTCATGGCCTTCAGCCTGCAATTGCAGTTGCTTACCGCCGACGACTTCCCCTTCCCCTTGCTCGGGCTGGTGCACCTGCACAACAGCCTGCAGGTGCTGCGCCCGCTGGGCGGCATCGATGGGCTGCGCTTCGCGGTGTACGCCGACAACCTGCAGCCCCACGAAAAGGGCGGCACCTTCGACCTGGTGACCGAGGCCGAAGACGGACTCGGGCTGCTCTGGCGCGAGACCAGCCGCATGCTGGTGCGCGGCCTCAAGCTCGAGCAACAGGCCGCCAGCACCACCGCAGAGGCCCCCGCCGCACTGCCCGAGGCCACCCGCTGGTACGCCGACAGCGACATCGGCCGGCGCTATGCCAGGGTCTGCGGCGACTACAACCCGATCCACCTGAGCCGCCTCAGCGCACGGCTGTTCGGTTTCCCCAGGGCCATCGCCCACGGCATGTGGAGCAAGGCCATGGCGCTGGCAGCGCTGCAGGGCCACCTGCCGAAAGCCGGTTATGAATTCACGGTGGATTTCCACAAGCCGGTGCGACTGCCTTCGGAAGTAGTGCTGAGCGCCAGCGAGGCGGGTCCGGCCGGCGAGCTGCGCCTGGATGGCCACGGCGGGCTGGTGCACATGCTCGGCAGCTGGCGCGCGCTCTGATCGGGCTTGCTTTGCAAGGAACCTCGCCGGAAGCTATGCGCCACGAGGAGATCCCGATGAACCTGCAAGAACTGACCGAACGCCTGCACCGCATCCGCGACACCAACGACTGGCGGGGTTTCCACAGCCCGAAGAACCTGGCCATGGCCGCCAGCGTCGAAATGGCCGAGCTGGTGGAGATCTTCCAGTGGCTGAGCGAAGACCAGTCGCGCCAGCTGCCCGCCGACCAGCTTGCCCACGCCGGCCAGGAAGTGGGCGATATCGTCCTCTACCTGCTGCTGTTGTGCAGCGAGCTTGGCCTGGACATGAACGAGGTGGTGCGGGCCAAGCTCGCCGACAGCGAGAGGCGCTTCGCCAAATGAACGACCGTCATTTCGATGAGCTGGCCAGCCGCTTCGCCGAGAAGATCTATGGTGGCGCCAAGGGGGCGATCCGCCTGGCGGTGCTCCAGGCCGACCTGGCCGAAACCTTGCCCGACCGCCCCTTGCGGGTACTGGACATCGGCGCCGGCCTGGGCCACATGGCCCTGTGGCTGGCCCAGCGTGGCCACCAACTGACCCTCGCCGAGCCCGCCGCGCCGATGCTCGATGGTGCCCGTGCGCGCTTCGCCGAGGCCGGCCAGCAGGCCACGTTCATCCAGGCGCCCTGGCAGGACCTGCTTGGCCAGCTCACCGAGCCCTACGACCTGGTGCTGTGCCACGCGGTGCTCGAATGGCTGGCCGAACCCGAAAGCATCCTGCCGGTGCTGCACCAGTTGACCGCGCCGGGCGGCTGGCTGTCGCTGGCCTTCTACAACCGCGACGCGCTGGTCTACCGCAACCTGCTCAAGGGGCATTTCCGCAAGCTGCGGCACAACCGCCTGGCCGGCGAGAAGCAGAGCCTGACGCCACAGAAACCACTTGATCCACGCGAGCTCAAGGCGCAACTTGATCCCATGTGGCAGGTCGAAAGCGAAAGCGGCGTGCGGGTGTTCCACGACTACATGCCCAAGGAGTTCCAGGCCAAGGCCGAGCTGCTCGACCTGCTGGAGATGGAGCTGGCGCACCGGCGCCACCCCAGCTTCGCCGGCCTGGGTCGTTATCTGCACTGGATCTGCCGGCCCCACTGACCCGCCCGCCAGGAGGATACATGCCGTACCGTCTGCTCTGCCTGGCCCTGCTCCCCCTTGCCCTGGCCGCCTGCCAGGGCAGCAACCCCTACGTCGCCAGCGGCAAGCCGCTGCCACCGGCACCGCCGCAAGCCGCCGGTACCTTCGACGCCAGCGCCTACCCCACGCCGCCGCGCGACTATGGTCGTTACCGCAGCTGGAGCTGGCGCAACAGCCAGCCCCCCGGCGGCCTGGCGAACGCCACGCCGGGCCAGCTGGCCGACGCGGTCAGCAGCGCCCTCGACCAGCACGGGCTGCGCCCGGCACACAATGCCCCTGCCGACCTGCTGGTCAGCGCCGACGTGCGCCTGGAGCGGCGCCTGCGCCAGGTGCGCGATTACGACTACGATCCCTATTACGGCCCCTACCCCTATGGCAGCGTCGGCTACGGCGGCTACCGCAATGGTTATGGCGCCTATGGCAGCGTGCCGATCGTGCGCACCTACCAGGTCGAAGTGATGGTGGTGCGCATCGACCTGTTCGACGCCCGCAACGGTCAGCCGGTGTGGAGCGCCAGCGCCGAAAGCGGCAGCGACAAGGACTCGCCTCGTGAACGCGAAAGCGCCCTGCGCGAGTCGGTGAGCAAGGCGATGAGCGGCTATCCTCCCAGCTGACCCTTTACGGAGAACCATCATGTTGCGCCGTCTCGTACTTCTGTCCTTCGCCCTGCTGCTGGCGGCCTGTTCGAGTAACAATGTGCAGCAGGACTTCGATGCCAGCCGCGACTTCGCCGCCTACCGCAGTTGGGCCTGGCAGGAGCCGGCCCTGCAATACCGTCCGGACGATCCACGGATCAAGAGCGACCTGACCGAGCAGCGCATCCGCCAGGCGGTCGCCGGGCAGCTCGACCAGCGTGGCCTGCGCCCGGTCCAGGGCAGTGCCCGGGCCGATGTGAAGGTGCGCGCCTACCTGATCGTCGAGGACCGCCAGCAGCAGATCACCACCAACTACGGCGGCGCCTGGGGCGGTTATTGGGGCGGCTACTGGGGCGGGCCGATGTACAACGAGACCCGCAGCGTCGACTACAAGGTGGCGACCATCCAGGTCGACCTGTTCGACGGGCGTGACGGCAAGCTGGTGTGGCGTGGCAGCGCCGAACAGATCATGAACAACTACCCGCCCAGCCCGCAGGAGCGCAACGCGGCGATCCAGAAGACCGTGACCCAGGTGCTGAGCAACTATCCGCCACATTGAGCCCGTGATGCGCCGCTGGGGCGGGGCACTTCGATCAAGGCAACTTGCCATCACCTTGACTACACTCCTTGCACCGCCGCCGCGCTGCCGGGCCCCAGGCCGGCAAAGGAGTGCCCGTGGTTCCCCGTTCCGTTGTGCGCCAACGCGGCGCGATCGGCCTGATGGCCGCGCTGACCATGGGCCTGGCCCTGGTGTTCATGCTCCTGACCGTCGACAGCGGCCGCCTCTACCTCGAACAACGCAAGCTGCAACGCATCGCCGACATGGCTGCGCTGGAAGCCGCCGAGCATGACGGCGCCTGCACCGGCAGCGGCCCGCAGGCATCCACCCTGGCCCGCACCGCCGCCACCCGCAACGGCCATTCGCCGCTCAACCCGCTGATCGCCAGCTGCGGCTACCTGCGCACCGGCAACGACAACCTGCGCACCTTCACTGCCGACAACCAGCGCAACGAGGCGATCAAGGTCGAGGTCAGCAATGTGGTGGTCACCAGCTTCGCCGGTGGCATCTACGCGCTGGTGCAGGGCGGTGCCATCGCCCGCACCACCACCCTGCGCGCCAGCGCGGTGGCCGCAAGCCCTGGGCCGCCCCAGGCAATGTTGAGCATTCGCAGCACACTGCTGCAGGTCAGTTCGATGCAGTCGGACATTCTCAACGCCTTGTTGAAGGCCATCGGCGCCAGCACGCAACTCACCGTGCTGGGCTGGCAAGGCATCGCCGATACCCAGCTCAACCTGCTCGACTACCTCGACGCACTGTCCACCGACCTGCACCTGAACCTGGGCGACTATCAGCAATTGCTGAACCTCCAGACCACCGCCGACAAGCTGCTGGACGTCGCCGTCAAAGTACTGCAGCAAAGCGGCGCCGCCGTGGAGGTGACCGGCAATCTGCTCAAACTCGCCGCGGACCTCAAAGGGCCGATCACCGTTGGACAATTGCTCAACCTGCAGACCGGCACCGTCCAGGCCGGCCTGGACGCGAACGTGCAAGTGCTGCAACTGGTCCAGGCGATGATTCAGCTGGCGGCTAATCGACAAGCGGTGAATGCCGAGATCCCCATCAACGTGCTGGGCCTGATCAACGGCCGCGTGTACCTGAAGGTGATCCAGCCCCCGCAGAACTCCGCCGTGGGCGACCCGCGCAGCGATGAGTTGCGCGTCCATACCGCGCAGATCCGCGCGCTGGTATCACTGGACCTGCCCCTGCTGAGCGGTATCGCCGGGTTGCTCAACGCCGTGCTGGACCTGGCGGCGCCCTTGACCAACGTGCTCAACAACCTGCTCAGCCTGAACCTGCTGGGCACCGTACAGTCGCTGACCTGCGCCCTGGGCATCCCGTGCAAGGTCAGCGACATCAAGCTATTGGACAGCCAGATGCATATCGATATCGGCATCGAAGTGGCTGAAGGCACCAGCCGCCTGCGCCCAGCCCCGCCTGACAACTACAGCTGCGCGCCCAAGAGCCTGACCACCCTCACCCAGCGCTCGGCGGCGAGGATCGCGATCGGCAAGTTCGACTCACCGGCTGACTTCCTCAGCAAGGGGCCTGACCTGGTGAAAGTGCAGGCCCTGCCGGTCATCGATATCGGCACCAATGTCTGCAGCCGCCTGCTGATCCTGCCGCCGTCCTGCGGTACACGCGTGCCCTATGCCGGCGGCGGTATCGGCCTGCGGGTGGACACCAAGCTGCTCGGCAGCGGCCCGACGGAAAAACCACTGGTCTTCGCCGGCGACCATGCCCCGCGCACTATCGGCCAGGATCCGATGTTCCAGCCCATGGATAGCGACCAGGCCCAGGTAGTAGGCAGCCTGTCCGGCACGCTTGCCGGTGTTCATCTGGAAGCCTACAGGCCCACTGCCAACAGTGGCCTCGGCCAGGTGCTGGTGCTCACCGCCGGCCTGCTGGACGGGGTGAAGAACATCCTCGAGCCGATCATCAGGAACCTGCTCAGCCCCTTGCTCGATCCACTGGTCAACGGCTTGCTCAAGGTGCTGGGCATCGACCTGGCCAGCGCCGAGGTCGGCGCCAACCTCAGTTGCTCCAGCGGCCACGCTCAGCTGGTGCAGTGAACCGGCAGCTCGATGCAGAAGCACGCGCCCCCGGGCGTGTTGCTCACCCTCAGCTCGCCGCCCATCTGGCTGACGATGCCGTGACTGACCGATAGCCCCAGGCCGGTGCCGACACCAGCCGGCTTGGTGGTGAAGAAGGGTTCGAAGATCCGCTCGTGCAGCCGCGCATCGATGCCGCCGGCATTGTCCTCCACCAGCAGCCACAGGCGCTCGCCATGCAGCGCCTGGCGCACGCGGATCCAGGGCTGCGCCACCTGCTGCTCCAGCAAGGCATCGCGGGCGTTGACCATGAGGTTGATCAGCACCTGCTCCAGCTGGTCCTGATGCCCGAGCACCTGTGGCATCGCCTCGGGCGATTCCAGGTGCAGCGCCACGCCCTTGCCGCGCAGGCCCTCCTCCAGCAATGCATGGGCGCCCTGTACCGCGCCCCAGGCGGCGAAGCGCTCGCGCTCGACCGTCGAACGCCGGCCATACACGCGCATGTGCTCGACCAGCCGGGCCGCTCGCTCTACCTGCGCCTCGATGCGACGCAACTTGTCCTCCAGGTAGGCCGGATCGGCGGCACCGTTCTCCAGGCGTTTGAGCGCATTGACCACTGCCATGCGCATCACGTTGAGCGGTTGGTTGATCTCGTGCAGCAGGCCGGTGGCCAACTCGCCGAGAGTGGCCATCTTGGCACCCTGCAACAGCTGCTGCTGGCTGCGCCGCACCTCGGTGTTGTCACGGCCCACGGCCTGGACCTCGAGCAGGCGGCCTTCGCCGTCGAACAGGCCGCGGTCGGCCCAGACCCACCAGGCATGCTCACGGCCAGGCAACTGCAGGCAGATCTCCGCGCTGCTCACCGGTTGCTCGGGAGTCAGTGCTCGCAGGCGCTGGATGAACCCCTCGCGCTGGTCGGCGGACAACCATTGCCCCAGGTCCGCGCCCTGCAACTGCTCGGGCGAGCAGCCCAGGTAATCGGCCAGCGGGCGATTGCCAAACAGCACGGTGAGGTCCGGGCGATAGCGGCAGATCATTGCCGGTGAGTCCTCCACCAGCACCCGGTAGCGTTCCTCGCTCTGGCGCATGCGCTCGGCGGCCTCGGTAGCCTCGCTGACGTCAAGCCACAGGCCGACCACTTCCAGCGGCTGGCCGAGGTCGTCACGCAGCAGGCGGGCCTCGTCGAGCATCCAGTGGTAACCACCGAGGTGGTCGCGCAGGCGATAGCGGCAACGCACCAGGCCATCGCGCAGCAGGCTGCGGGTACGCTCCAGCCACAGCGGACGGTCGTCAGGGTGCACCGCCAGGCCCGGCTGGCGGGCGAGTTCGCCGTCGGCCTCCCAGCCCAGCAACGGCGCCAGGCTGGCACTGTAGAAATCGCTGTGCAGCGCGCCCTCGGCATAGCGTTGCACATAGATCACCGCGGGTGAGCGGGCAATCAGGTTCTCCAGCCGCGCCCGGGCCGCGCCGGCCTGTTGCTCCTGGGCCTTGAGGGCACTGATATCGAGCAGGAAACCGCGCAACTGGCCACCCCGGCCCTGGCCAGCCCAATGGAACCAGCGCGGCGCCGCGAGCGGGTCACGGTCCAGCAGACGCACGCCCAGGCTCAACGCCTGCCCGGCACGGGCCTGGTCCAGGGCCAGCTGCGCCGGTTCGCGGTCGGCCGGGTGCAAGCGGGCAAGCCACTGGGCCTGGCCGACCCGGCTGTCGAAACCAAGGGCTGCGGCCAGGGCCGGGTCCAACTGCAGGTCGCCGTGCGCCGGCCACTCCCACCACCCCGCGCCCAACTGCTGCTGCAGGTCGTCGAGGTGATGGGCCTGGTGCTGCAATTGCTGGCGGCGATGCCGTACCAGCAGCGGCTCGGTCAAGCTGCGCACCAGGGCCATGGCCATGTCGACCGCAGGCACCTGGCGCGCCCCGGCGCACAACATCCAGGCCTCGGCCTCCAGCCCTTGCCGATAGGGCACCAGGAACAGCGAGGCGCCTCCGCACAGGGCGAGCAGATCAGGGTCGTCGCGCACCTCGATCAGGGTCTGGGCCGGCCACTGGTCCAGCCTGTCCCGCAACCGACGGTCATCGGGCCAGGGCCAGGCATCGTCGCTGCTGGCGAAGTGGCGCCAGCCGCCCGGCTCGCGCAGCACCAGGCGCAATGCGGCGGCCTGCCAATGTTCAGCCAGGCTGCGCAACTGCTCGCGCACCGTCTGCGCCAGGCGCTCGGCGCCGCATTCGCGCAGGGCATGGCCAATCTCCCCGAGCAGCGGCCGCTGGCGATCCCAGCGCTGTTCGCGGAGCAGGTCGCCGATATCGAACAGTTGCAGCATCCAACCCTGCTCGTGGCGTTGCAGCCAGCCACGGGTGTGCAGGGCGTGGCCCATGACCGTATGGAAATCCAGGTCCAGTGGTTGCCCCTGCCAGTCAGCGGGATGGCCTTCGAGCACCAGCCAGCTGTGTCGCTCCAGGTAGTCGTGCACCCGTGCGCCAGCCTGGCCGGGCAATGCCAGCAAGCTGCGCAGCGGGCCGGCCAGGCGCAGCACCCGCGCCTGGTCGTCGAGCCACAGTTGCAGGCCGACGGCGGGTGTCGCCTCGGGCGCCTGGGCGGGAGCCGGCGCGGCGAACCAGCGGTCGAACAGACCGCCACTCACAGTTGCAGGCTCGCCTGGGCCTGCAGCCGCGCGGGCAGCTTGGGCACATCACCGATCACGGGCAGCAACAAGGTTGGCAAGACCCGGTTGAGGCGTTCGCGAGGGTAGTCGATCACCACCGTCAGCACCTTGTCCGTGCCCACGGTGACCCGGGTATCGGTGTTCACATTGAAGCCCAGCGCATTGGGCATCCACGCCAGTTGCTGGCCGATCACCTGGCGGGCCAGCCCCTGCACGTCCAGCTCGTAGGTCTGGCTGTTCGGGTCCACGGCCACGCAACGGCGCACCGCTTCGCTGCTGGCCTGGTTGAACGACTGCAGCATGAGCATTGGCAAGGCGTAGCTGACCAGGCCGTAGAACACCGCGAAAAACACCATGAATACCGCGACAAACTCGATGGCAGCCGCGCCTTTTTGTTGTCCCGCCGGGCCTGCTTTCATGTTCGCGTCTACCCTGACTGTGAGACCTGTCTGAAAGCATAGAACCGTTCAACGAATAGGGATGGCATTTTGCCAATGCAAAGCATTGTTCTCCTGCTGTGGCTTGCCTTGTGCACCGAACAAGATGTCCGTGAACGACAAATCTCCAACGCCCTGACCCTGGGCGTCGCGGCGTGCGCCCTGGCCTGGCTGTTCGCCACCGGACGCAGCTGGATCGGCGCCGACGCCAGCGAGGCCGGCTGGGGCCTGGCCATCGTCATGCTGCTCACCCTGCCCGGCTACATGCTTGGCCGCTTCGGCGCAGGCGACGTGAAACTGATGGGCGCCCTGGCCCTGGCCACCAGCCCACAGTACGTGCTCGGCACCTTCATCGGCGCCGGGGTCACCGTCCTGGCCTGGATGTTCGGCCGCCGGCGCCTGTGGACCCTGCTCAACCCCAAGGTGAAGAAGCGCCTGCAGGCGCTGGCCGAACAGGTCGGCGACAAGCAGCCCTTTGCCCCCTACGTGCTCGCGGGCTTCCTGCTGACAGCGGTATGGATCCAATAAACGACCGAAGGGTCGGATTCTGGAGTAGGACCAATGTACATAACGGCAAAGTGCGACTACTTTTCTAACTGCCAGAGCGTCTGGCCCGGGAGCAGGGCCGATACAACAGGGAGTTGATCGTGAACAAACCCGTCAGTGAGGTGAAAGTGCTGGTGGTCGACGACCAGCCAGTGATCGTCGAAGAGTTGTGCGAATTCCTCGAAAGCGAGGGCTACCGTTGTGTCCCCGCCCACTCCACCGGCCAGGGCATCGACTGCTTCAAGGCGGACGAAACCATCGGCCTGATCCTGTGCGACCTGCACATGCCCGAGCGCGATGGCATCGAACTGGTGCGCACGTTGAAGCAGATCGCCGGGCCGCAGCGCATGTTCGAGGCGATCATGTTGACCGGCCGCGCCGACAAGCAGGACGTGATCCGCGCCCTGCGCGAGGGCTTTGCGGACTACTACCAGAAACCCATGGACCTGGACGAACTGCTCGAAGGCGTGCGCCGCCAGGAAACCGCGCTGCTGGAGCGGCGGCGCAACTTCCGCGAACTGGGCAGCCTCAACCAGCGCCTGCAGGAGCTGGCCGAGTCCATCGACGACCTCTACCAGGACCTGGAAAAAGCCCGGGGCCAGGGCGCCCATCGGCGCGCCGGCGATAGCGAGGAAGGCGAGCCGGAGCTGCCGGCGGCGTTCGAGAAGCTGTCGCCGCGGCAACTGGAAGTCGCCCGGCTGGTGAGCAAGGGCAAGACCAACTACCAGATCGCCTGCGAACTGGGCATCACCGAAAACACGGTGAAGCTGTATGTGTCCCAGGTGCTGCGCCTGACCCACATGCACAACCGCACGCAGCTGGCGCTGGCGCTGACCCCACGCTCTTCGCCGGTGCATCAGCGCTTTACCACCCATTGAATGCCTTGATTCTGATCGCGGGGCCAGGCCGCGATCAGGCACTCAATTGTTCGACGAACTGATCTTGGTCCAGCGGTAGAAATCCGGGATCGGATACTTGTAGCTGTCCAGCCAGCGCTGCATGGCCTGGTCGCGTTCCTTGTCGGTCTGCACCTGGCGCACGCTGGAGGCCTGGCGGTTGCTCGCCTGCACCTGCAACAGGGCTTCGGTGGCGGTCTGCGGGCGCGGCTGGCGCGGCGGGTCCTCGGCCAGCGCCGACAGTGGCGCGGCCAGGCAGGCGAGGACGATCCAGGGCTTGAACATGTTCACCTCCGCTCAGTTGATGGCCGCGGCCGGGGATTCGGTGGCGGCCAGCGGGCCACGCCCGTTGGCAAGAATGCGCTGCGCCCGGGCCTGGGCCTCGGCGAACTGCTCGGGCTTCAGGTGCAGGCGATTGACCAGGTCCTCCGCCTGGCGCCAGTTGTCCTGCACCAGCGACAAGGTCACCAGGTTGACGGCCGGCAGCGGGTTGTCGTCCTTGAGCTCGATGGCGGTGAGAAACTCGAAACGCGCCTGTTCGTGATTGCCCAGGTTCATCTGCACCACGCCCAGGTCGTTGCGCACCTTCTCGTCGGTGGGCGCCAGCCGCGCCGCCCGTTGCAGGTTGCGCAGGGCCTGGGTGTCGTCGCCACGGGCCGAGGCCAGTTGCCCCAGGCCGTGCTCGCCTTCGGCGGCCAGGCAGCCGCCGAGCAGGCTGCGGTAAAGCGGCTCGGCCTCGGGGCGCCCGAGCAGGCGCAGCACCTTGGCCTTGCGCAGACGCACCTGGTCGAGCTGCTCGGGCAACTGCTCCAGGTGGGCCAGCCCGGCGTGTGGACGGCCTTCGCTGATCATCTGGTCGGCCATGTCCAGGCTCAACTGCTGGTCGGCGTCGGGCTTGCCACAGGTGCCGCCGCCCAGCAGGCGCGCCAGGCCTTCGGGAGGCTGCCCGGCGCAGCCGCCGAGCAGCAGTAGGCTGATGAACGTCAGGATGGCTTTCATTGCGCGTCTCCCCTATCAATGCCCGAATGTTCCGGCGCTCATGAGCCCAAGGCCCGCGCCAGGGCGGAAAACCCCGGCCCGGCCAGGACGATGAGCAGGGCCGGGAACAGAAACACCATCATCACCGCCGACATCTTCGCCGACATTTTCGACACTCGCTCCTGCAGGCCAGTCAGGCGGCGGTCGTCGAGCAGTTCCTTGAGCGCCAGAAGCGACTTCATCGAGCCACTGCCCTGCACCAGCAGTTGCTGGAGGATGACGCAGGTGTCGATGAACTCGTCCACCGCCAGCAGGCGCGCGGTCTTTTCCAGCTCCGGGCCCAAGGCCAGGCCGGAATCGACCCGCTGCAACACCAGGCGCAACTCGTCGCTGATGTTCGGCACCAGGCTGCGGCCTTCCTGGGCCAGCACGCGCAGGGCCTGCTCCACCGCCAGCCCGGTTTCGAAGAGGATGCGCAGCAACGGGATGAGCAGGCTCACCTCCTCGGCGATCCGCCGCTGGCGCCGGGCCGCCGCCACGACCAGCAGGCGCTTGGGCAACAGGTAGCCCGCGCCCAGCGCACAGAGCACCAACACGCCCCAGTGCCCGCGGTTTTCCCCGGGCAGGCCATGGGCCAACAGCAGCGCCATGCCCACTGCCAGCACCGGCAAGCCCAGTTGCACGGCGGCGAACAGTGCGCGTTGCCGGCTGCGCCGCCAGCCCAGGCGGTCGAGCAGCGCCTGGGTCTCGCCGTCCAGCCGCTGCAGGCGCCGCCCCCACGGGCTGCTGCCCAGCCACTGCAACCAGTCGCCGAGGCGCTCGTCACGGTCCAGCCGCCCCTGCAGGCGCCGCGCCACGCGCTGGCGAGCGCGCCACTGGCCGATGGCCTGCGCGGCCAGCAGGGCGAACGCGGCGAACAGGCACAGGGCGCTGAGCATCAAGGCCATGGTCACAGGCTCCTCATCATGCGCCACAGCACCAGGCAGCCGACCGCCTGCATGACAAAGGCGAACAGCAGCATCATCTGGCCGCTGGCATCACGCCACATGGCCAGCAGGTAGGTGGGGTTGGCGAACAGGAAGTAGCCGACCATCACCAGCGGCAGCGCGCCGAGGATCCACGCGGTGATGCGGGTCTCGCCGGTCATGGCGCGCAGTTGCCGGTCGCCCTGCTCGTGCTCGCGGATCAGCTTGATCAGGTTCTCCATCAGTTCGCTGGCGTTGCCGCCGTGGCGCTGGTTGATGCGCAGCCCCAGGGCGAACATGCGCAGCTCGGCCTGGCCGTAGAGTTCGGCGAACTCGCTGACGGCATCCTCCAGCGGCACACCGAGCTGCACGTTGCGCCGCACTCGCAGCATCGCCGAGCGCAACGGCTCGCGGGTGCTGTCGACGCCGCCGAGCACCGCCTCGTTGAGGGTGCGCCCGGCCTTGAGGCTGCGCACGCTGTAGTCGAGCAGGCCGGGCAATTGCTGGACGATCTGCTGCAGGCGGCGCCGGCAGCGCCAACCCAGGTACAGGTGGCCGAGCAGCGGCAGGCCCGCCAGCACCATCAGCGCCGCCACCCAGCCGGCCAGCAGGCCGGCGAACAGGGTCAGCGCCAGCCAGCCCAGCAGCAAGGGGCGCGGGGAAAAATCGGCATGGGCAAGGCCTGCACGCTGCAGCAACGGGTCGAGCCAGTCACGCCGGGCCGTACCGCTGCGCACGGCACGGTAGGCCCGGCCCAGGCGTTCGAGGATGCGCTCCTCGCCGCGCTTGTACAGGCCCAGGCGCCACAGCAGCAAGGCCATGCCCAGGCACAGGGGCGACAGCGCCAGCAGCAGCGGGCCCATCACAGCACCCCTTCATGGCGCAGCTTGCCGCCGGCGGGGTTCGGCGCCTCGCGCAGAAAGCCTTCGCCACTGCGCCGGTCCAGGCGGAACAAGGTGTTGGTGACATACACATCGTCACGCACCCCGACCACTTCCAGCACCTCGCTGACGCAGCGTCGGCCATCGGCCAGGCGGGTCAGCTGGATCACTACGTCCAGCGCGGCGCAAATCATCTGCCGCAGGGTCTTCTCGGCAATCTGCCGGCCGGTCAGGCCGACCAGGGTCTCCAGGCGCAGCAGGGCGTCCTGGGCGGTGTTGGCGTGCACCGTGCTCATCGAACCGTCGTGGCCGGTGTTCATCGCGGTCATCACGTCGAGCACCTCGGCGCCACGGATCTCACCGAGGATGATGCGGTCGGGGCGCATGCGCAGGGCATTGCGGATCAGCTCGCTGGCCTTGATCTCGCCGTGGCCCTCGGCATTCGGCGGGCGGGTTTCCAGGCGCACCACGTGCGGGTGGTGCAGCTGCAGTTCGGCCACGTCCTCGATGGTCACCAGGCGCTCCTGGGGCGCGATCATCTGGCTGAGGATATTGAGCAGGGTGGTCTTGCCGGTGCCGGTGCCGCCACTGACCAGGATGTTGCAGCGCCGGCCCACGGCGCGTTCGAGAAAGTCGTAGATGGGCTGGTCGATGGCCCGGGTGGCCAGCAGGTCGGCGCTCTTGAGCATGTCCTGGCGGAACTTGCGAATCGACAGGCACGGCCCGTCCAGGGCCACTGGCGGGATGATCGCGTTGACCCGGCTGCCGTCGGGCATGCGCGCATCGACCATCGGCGACGACTCGTCCAGGCGCCGGCCCAGGGGCGCGAGGATACGCTGCATGACCCGCTCGACATGGTGCGCGTCGATGAAGCGCAGGTCGGTCTGCTGCAGCAGGCCGGAGCGCTCTACGAACACCCGGTACGGGCCGTTGACCAGGATCTCGGTCACGCTCGGGTCGCGCAGCAGCACCTCCAGCGGACCATAACCGGTGAGCTCGTCGACGATCTCTTCGGCCAGGCGCTCCATCTCGTAGCGCGACAGGGCCAGGCGCAGGCGCGCCACGTAGTCGCCCACCTGCTCGAGAACAAACTGCGCCAGCACCGGCCGCGCGCCCTCCAGCAGGTTGCGGCCGCTATCCTCGATGGCATCGATCACGTGCCGGTGCAAGGCGCGCTTGAGCGCCTGCGGGTCGCTGGCCGCGTGACGGGGCCCGCCAAAGGGTTCTTCGCTGATCATCGGTTGCCCCACAGCCGGCGCAGCCAGGTCTGGCCCGGCGGCGCGAGGTTTTCCGAGCGCCGCGCCAGGCGCTCGCCAAGCCCGCGCAGGGCCTGGGTAAGGCTTTCACGCGGGGCCAGTTCGAACAGGCTCAGGCCCTGGTTCTTGGCGTTCAGGCGCACTTCCGGGCTGTACGGCATGACCTTGAGCAAGGGCAGCCCGTAGCGCTTGGCCAGGGCCTCGGCATCCGGCGCCACCTGGCGCAGGTAGCGGTCCACCAGCAGGCTGGCGTGCTCGAGCTTGATGCCACGGTCGCGCCACTGCTCGAGCACGTCGAGGTTGCGCCGGCAGTCGAGGATGTTCTGGTCGGTGTAGACGATCAACTTGTCGCAGTGGCTGACCAGGGTCCGCAGCGCCTCGCTGTCAGCCTGCCCGGTGAGGTTCACGACGATGTGCTGGAAGTGCTGGCGCAGGGCGCCGAGGAGCATGTGCAGCTCGGCGGCGCTGGACTGTTGCAGGGCCTCGTCGTTGTCGGCATAGGCGAGGATGCGCAGGCCACCCTTGTCGCGGGTGAAGGCGCTGTCGATCAGGGTGGCGTCGAGCCGGCGCAGGTGGCGCAGGGCATCGCCGAAATGGAACGACGCCTCCAGGCCAAGCAAAGCCAGGCTGTCGCCACGGGGCAGGCCGAGGTCGAGCAGCAAGGTCTGCTGCCCGCTCTCCTGTACCACCCGCGCCAGGTGGGTGGTGAGCAGCGCGCCGTCGGCGCCGCGCTGGGCGCCGTAGAGCACGGTGAGGCCGCCGAGGCTGGGGTTGCTGGTGGCCGTCGGCAAGCGCTTGCCCAGGCGCCGCACCAGCCCCGCCACCTCGCTGGCGCGCGAGCCGTAGGCGACAAAGTCACGGGCGCCGGCGCGCATGGCGTGCAGCACCAGCTGGTTGTCCATGCCGTCGCCAAGGGCGACGATGGCCAGCATCGGCTTGGCTTCCAGCAGGCCCTCGATCAACGCGCACTGGCCGATCAGCTGTTCGCGGTCCAGGCCGATGAACACCAGGTTGCTGAAGGTCATGTCGACCAGCGCCAGCAACTCGTCGAGGTTCGCACTGCTGGCGCCGATCACCTGCCCCAGCGGCGCCAACGCGCCCTGCAGCCAGTGCAGGTCTTCGTCGTTGCGGGTCAGGGCCAGGTAGGTCTGGTTCAGAATTTCGCTCATTGGGACAACCCGCCACGGCCTTCGAAATTGCCGTTTTCCATGAAGAACAGGCGGCCCCAGCTGGGGTCGTAGGTACGCAACGCCTCGCCCGGCAGCTCCGGCAGGCGCGCATTGGCGGCCAACGGCTGGACCAGGTGCGGGGTGACGATCATCAGCAGCTCGGTCTCTTCGCGGTTGAGCGCCGACTGGCGGAAGAACGCGCCGATGATCGGCAGGTTGCCCAGGCCCGGCATCTTGTCCACGGCCGAGCGCACGTTGCTGCTGATCAGCCCGCTGATGATGAAGCTCTCGCCATCGGCCAGCGAGATGCTGGTGTCGGTGCGGCGCACGCTCAGGCCCGGCACGTGGGTGCCGGCGATGACCACCGCGTTGTTGTAGTCGAGCTCGCTGACCTCGGGCGCCACCTTGAGGGTGATGCGGTTGCGGCTGACCACGGTCGGGGTCAGCGCCAGGCGCACGCCGAACTCCTTGTACTCGATCGACACGTTGTCGCTGCCGCTGCTGGGCACCGGGATGGGGATCTCGCCACCGGCCAGGAAGCTCGCGGTCAGGCCGCTGAGCACGGTCAGGCTGGGGCGGGCCAGGGTGTAGGCGAAGCCGCTGTTCTCCAGGGCGTTGATCATCGCCAGGAAACGGCTGCTGCCGCCGCCCCAGACGATGTTGAAGACGTCGTTGTCGAGCGGGATGCCGGGCCGCACATCGGCGTAGGTCACCGGGTTGGTGCCGGTGGCGACGCCCGGCACGTAGCCGGGGCGCACCACGGTGTTGGGCACGGTATTGGGCGAGCCGATCAGGCTGTTGTTCGAGCCCTTGAAGAACAGCCGCGCGCCGGCCTCCTTGTACTTGAGGCGGCGCACCTCGACGAAGCGGATATCGGCCTGCACCTGCACGGGCAGGTCCTCCTGGGCCGTGGGCAGTTGCGCGGCCTCTGCCATGTCGGCGCTGGCCCGGCCCTTGACGAACAGCATGGCGCGGTGCGGCTGGGCGGCGCAGTCGGTCCACAGCAGCAGGCTGGTGGTGCCCTGCCCCACTCCCGTGAGCAGCACGGCCCGCTCGCCGCTGGGCTGCACATCGGCCACCTTGGGCTCGCCGACCGCCGCCCGGGTGATGGCCACCGGCAGGCGCAGCTCCTGCTGCAGGCCCTGGTCCATCTCGATGACCGAGGGCAGTTGGCCGAAGGCCGCGCAACCCTTCGCGGCCGCCTGCGCCGTCGGTGCGAGCAAGGCCAGGGCCAGCAGCGCCGGGGCCAGCCAGTTGCCTCGTGGAGTAACACGCAAAGAACTACGCATGGATCGCATCCTTGCCGGTTCAGGGAGTCTTGTTGTTGTCGCCGTTCTGCGCGCCACGGATGATCTGCATGGTCGGCGCGCCAGCCGCCGCGGCCGCCGCCTGGCTGGCCAGGGGCACCTGGGACAGCTGGCTGAAGCGGTAGAGGTTGCGGTTGGCCGTTTCCAGCTGTGGGCTGGCATCCTGGCCGGACCAATACCCGGCCAGCAGCGGCTCGTCAGCACTGCGCACCGCCAGGCGCAGGGTCCCGGCCTGGGCCGCCAGCATCAGCCGGCTGGCCAGGGCCTCGGGCACGGCCAGGCCCACGGTGCGCACAGGGTTGCTGGCGATGGACTGCTGGTCGCGGCGGGCCTTCTGCTCTTCGGCGCTCTGGGCCGGGCGCCCATCGTTGGCCAGGCCCGTCTGCTGGTCGACACTCAGCACGCGCAAGGCCGGCAACACTACCTGGGCGGAGGATTGCGGGTTGTTGTTTTCTTCACGCAGGAACAGCAGCACGTCGACATAATCGCCTGGACGCAGCTGCCCGGCGGCACCGATCACATCATCGATGGCCACCGCGACCGCCCGTTCGTGGGCGCGAATCATCCGCGCCAGGGGGCCGCCGGCCTGGAAGCTCGACTCGTCCAGCCAACTGCCCGCCGCAAGGGGGCGGGTACTGCTGCGCCCGAGCACCTGGTCAAGTTGCTGGAAAGCACCGGCCGGCACCACCTGCAGACGCTCGAGGAGCACATCCTCCTCGCTCAAGGGGGTGTTGGCCGCGACCGCCCTGCGCAGGACCACGATGGGCGAGCGTGGGGGTTCCGGGGGCGCGGCGGGTACGGCTGCGGCCGGGATGGCGGCCTCGCTGGGTGGGGTGAGAGGTGCCGGCGCAGGCTCGGGCGGACGGCTAAGGCGCAAGCCCCAGTACCCTGCGAGCAAGGCCGCGAGCAGGAACAGGCCGGCGAGGATCATGGTCAGGCGACTGCTCATCTGCGCTCTCCCTTACGCCCGGGACCAATGATGGCAAAAAGTAACTATTTCGCTATTGGACGGTAGCTGAGGCGCAATCTTTCGCCATTACCTGTGCTGGTTTTTTCGAGCCACGAAATTGACGCACCGACAAAACAAAAACTTAGCGCCGCCAATTCCAACCAATACTTTTGGATTAATGCTTTTTTACATTTGCAGGCCGCCACGGCTTGGCGATGCTCTGATGGCAAAGGGGTATCACTTATCAAGCCCCTCCGACCGGCGCCCATCGAGCGCAAGGAGACGTGCCATGCTGCTGCAACAGATCCTCCTCCACGTGAAGACCTTCCTCCTGCGCAAGGATGGCGCCTCCGGTATCGAATACGCGGTGATCGCGGCCATGGTCGCGGTGGTGCTGGCTGGCTTCGTCACCCCCATTTCGGGCGAAGTGTCGGAGATCATGACCAAGATCCAGACCGCGATCACCCAGTGACCGCACCGCGCCAGCGAGACGTGTAGTCCAACCGCCCGGAGCCAAGCATGCCGACCTCTTCCTTGCGTCAACAGATCCTGCTGGTGGACGACGAGGAGGAGGCCTTGCTGGAGCTGGCCGAGCTGCTGGAAAACGAAGGTTTCTGTTGTCACACCGCCACTTCGGTCAGGTCAGCCCTGCAACAGCTGACCCGCCACCCCGATGTCGCCCTGGTGATCACCGACCTGCGCATGCCCGAGGAAAGCGGCCTGGGCCTGGTCCAGCGCCTGCGCGAACATACCGCGCGCCAGCATTTGCCGGTGATCGTCATGTCCGGGCATGCCGACATGGACGATGTCAGCGACCTGCTGCGGCTGCAGGTGCTCGACCTGTTCCGCAAGCCGATCTACCACGCCCGCCTGCTCGAGACGCTGGAGAACCTGTTTCCCAAGCCGTTGATGCAGGCGGTGAAGTAACGCCGGACTCGGCACCGTACAACACCCTTACAGAAGGCGCCGCTGACGCGGCGCATCGCCGGCAAGCCGGCTCCCACAAGGAAAGCGCTCGACCTGAGACTGTTCGCGGTCAGTGTGGGAGCCGGCTTGCCGGCGATGGGGGCACAGCCCCCCCTTACAATTGATAACTGAAACTCAGGTTCAGCCGTGGCCGCCGGTTGAAGCTGTCCAGCGCCATGTCCGACATCGGCTTGGCCACCTCCACCGCGATGTTGTAGTAGCGCATATCGCCAAAGCGCAGCCCCAGCGCCGCCGACGACATCTTCGAATCGCGCACGTCCAGCGCGTTGAACCAGGCCCGCGCGGTGTCGAGCGCCACGTACGGCTGCACGACCTTGAGCCAGCCAGTGTCGCGCCGGAAGCTGTAGTTGAGCTCGTAGGCCAGCCCCCAGCCCTTGTCACCGGAGCCCTGGTCGCTGGGGTAGCCGCGCCCGAAGTTCTGCCCGCCGAACACCGCCCGCTCGCTGTCGGGCAGGCTGTCGTTGCTCCAGTAGGCCGCCGCCGACGCCACGCCCTGCCAGTTGTCGCTGAAGTTGTCGCTCTGCACGCCCGAGACCCGCAGGCGCAGGAAGTCCAGGTCGTAGTCGGCATTGGTGTCGGCGCCAAGGCGATCCAGCCCCTGGTAGACACCGGCACTGATAATCCGCAGGCGGCGCGCCTCGGCCT
Source organism: Pseudomonas sp. CCOS 191 (assembly GCF_001007005.1). NCBI lineage: Bacteria > Pseudomonadati > Pseudomonadota > Gammaproteobacteria > Pseudomonadales > Pseudomonadaceae > Pseudomonas > Pseudomonas sp. CCOS 191. The sequence goes on along the minus strand of NZ_LN847264.1, from coordinate 845,931 downwards.
TGCGCCAGTCGCCTTCGAAGGACAGCGCGCGGATATCGGTCTCGCTGTCCAGGCGCAGGGGGAATCCCACCACCTGGTAATCGATGCGGTCGTTGACCACGTAGAAGCGCCCGACCACCTCCAGCCATTCACTGGGCGAGGCGATCAGCGATTGGCTGATGCCCACCGAGTAGCGTTCGTTCTCGCGGTGCTGGGTCAGGTCGATGCCGTTGTCCAGACGGATGCGCGCCTTGGGGTCGCTGCGATAGCGCGAAGCCGACAACAACAGCTTCGAGCCTTCGGCATCGAGGAACTGGCTGTAGTCGAGGCGGTAGTAATGCTCCTTGTCCTCGCCGGGCGGTACCAGCACGCTGGCGCTCAATTGTTCGGCGAAGCGGGTCTGCGCGTTGCTGGTGGCGCCCAGCAGTGCCTGCAGGTCGTCGCGGCTGCCGTCGTTGAGACTCAAGGTGGTAGTGACCGGCTTGCGCGACACCTGGGCGAGCAGGCGGGTCGCGCCGTCGGTGGTCGCCGGTGGCGGCACCTGGGCCTGGAACGTCACCCCGGGGATGCGCCCGGCCAGGCTGGTATAGCGCTCGAAGCTTTCGCGGGTCAGCGGACGCTCGGCCTTGAGCCGGTCCAGCAGTTGCACCAGGTAGGCCCGCGCCGCGCCAATGTCGCCCTCGACCTGATAGTCGTGGATGTAGCCTTCCACCAGCACCACCCGCACCCGGCCATCGGCGAAGTCCTGGGGCGGCAGGTAGGCGTATGACAGCAGGTAACCGTCCTGCTGGTAGCGTTGGGTCAGGCGACGGGTGATCTCGATCAGCTCGGCGAGCGTGACCTCGCGCCCGATCACCGGCTGGTAATGCTCGCGCAGATCGCTCAGGGGGTAGACGGTGCCGCCCTCGAAACGCACCTTGCGCACCGCCACCCGGGTGTTCATCAGCAACGGTGGTTGCCGCGCGGTGTCCACGCTGGGCACGCGCAAGCCGGGCTGGTCGGGCCGGTAGGCATCCACCGGCAGGTTGGGCGTGGGCAGGCGGCGTTCGGTCTCGTTGCTGTTGAGGAAACTCGGCAGGGGTTCGCCCCGGGCCAGGCAGGCTGCGGACAGCCCCAGCATCGTCAGCAGCAATCGGCGCATTCGGACACTCCATGATCCACGGATGGCGGGGTGACCGACCGGCGAACGGCGCGCCGGTCGGTCTCACTCACCTTGAGCGTAGCCCGTGGCGTCAGCGCTGCCCGCCTGCCAGAGCCCCTGACACACCATTGAGCGCACCACCAAGACCACCGGCCGGCGCTCCGCCGTTGACCAAGGTGCCCGCCTGGCCGAGCGTTGTACCGACCGCGGTCACCGTCGCGCCAACCTGGCTGACAACCGGGTTGCCGGTGGTACCGGCCAGTTGCGCGCCGGCAGAGCCCACCGCGCCACCGACCTGGTTCAGCAACCCCGCCACGGGGGCGCCGACGCCGGTGCTGGCGCCTACTTGCTGGGTCACGCTGGAGACACCGGCGACCACCGGGTTGAGGCCGCTGCCCACCTGCTGGGTCAGCGCCGCCACCGGCGCCCCGGCAGCGCTGTTGGCCACGCCGTTGCCACCGAGCACAGTGCCCAGGCTGGCGACGGTATTGCCCGTCTGCACCGAAGTGCCGCCGATACCGTTTACGGTCGGGCTGGCGGTGCTCGCTGTCAGCCCACTGCCGGCACCGGCCACCACGCCGCCGACGGTTTCCAGCAGGCCGCTGCGTGGGCCGCCGGTAACAGGGGCCAGTCCGCTCGCCGTGCTGACTGTGGTGCCGGTATTGGCCACCGCCTGCCCGAGCGTGTTGCTCAAGGGGTTGCCCGCCCCCGCCAGTTGCTGGCCGGCCTGGTTCAGGGCACCACCGGTCTGGTTCAGCGCCTGGTTCAGCGGCCCAGCGAGCCCGGTCTGCCGCGTGGCATTGGCCGCCGTGTTTTCCACCAGCGAGACCACCGGCACCAAGGCATCGCTCACGCCTTGGGTCGCCCCGGCGAGCGGGCCGCTGGTGCCGACCGGCGACAGGGTGTCGCCGAGCATGGTCACGGCCTGGCCGACCCGGTCGACGCCTTGACCGGCCCCGGCAACCAGCTGGTTGACCACCGGCACCTGCTCGACCGGCCCGCTACTGGCCAGCCCGGCCACGCCCTGGCCAAGGCCGGAGACGCCGCCGCCCAGGTCGGCGGTGGCCGCACCGACCACGCCGACGGTGGTGCCCACGGCATTGTTGCCGGTACCCAATTGCCCCAGGCCCTCGCTCAGGCCACCGCCGACACTGTTCACGGCGTTGCCGGCGGAGGACACCAGCGTGCCCACGCCACCGCTCAACGAGGTATTGCCGGCAATGGGCAGCGCACCGATCACCTGGCCGAGATTGCTCACGCCGTCACCGACCCCGGACACGGTATTGCCCAATTGATCGACCACCTGGCCGGTGACCAGCGCGGAGGGTGTGGTGCCACCGCCCGTGCCGCCGTCACCGCCACCAGGCGTGCTGCCGCCGCCAGTGCCTCCACCACCGCCGCCGCCACCGGTACCGGCGCTGCCATCACCCGGGGACGTGGTGCCACCGCTTCCGCCTCCACCACTGCCGCCCGTGCCATCGCCCCCGCCGCCACCGGCTCCGGCACCCGCGCCGACATCGGACGACGAACCATCGACCTCGCTGTGATGCCCGCCGCCGCCGCTGCTGCAACCGGCAAGGCCCAGACTCACGGCCATCGTCAGCGCCGTTGCCGCCTTGATCCACGCTTGAGTGTTCATGGAAGGACTCCCGCTGCTGCTGATTGTTTTGCTCACAACAGCAGTGAAAGCGCATGGCGCCGAATCGGGTAGCTCACAACTTGGTGTTAGTACCTGTGGCAGGGGCAATGAGGGCGGGAAAACAAGCAGAATTTCAGTGGTTTGACGACGTGCGCAGGGATGCACCACGAAAGGATTAGTCATAACTCATTAGTACAAGCGGCAAGCCCTGCCAGTGTTGCGGGCTTGCCGACCGGGGGCGTCAGAAGTCGAAGAACACCGTTTCTCCGTCGCCCTGGATACGGATGTCGAAGCGGTACGCGGTCTTGCCATCCACTTCACAGCGCCGGGCGATCAAGGTCTCGCGCCGCTGCGGCTGCTCGATCAGGTTCAGCACCGGACACCTGGCGTTCGCCTCGGCTTCGTCATCGAAATACAACCGGGTATGCAGGTGGATGTTGATGCCCCGGGCAAACAGGCTGAGGTTGATGTGCGGGGCCATCGGCACGCCCGCGGCGTTGTTCACCACCCCCGGCTTGACCGTGTGCAGGGTCCACTCGCCGGCATCGAAGGTGGTCGCGGTGCGGCCGAAGCTGTTGAAGGCGTTCTCGAGGTGGTACTCATCCTGGTAGCGGCCCTCGGCGTCGGCCTGCCATACCTCCAGGAACGAATCGCGCACCAGGTGGCCATTGCCGTCGTACACCTGGCCGATCAACAGGATGTGCTCGCCCGGTGCATCGGGCCGGGCCAGGCGGTTCCAGATTTCGTGGTCACGGGTCGGGTTGCCGGCCGCTTCCAGGGCAAGGCCGATGTGCACATAGGGGCCGGCGGTCTGCGAAGGGGTTTCCGGCAGCAGTTCGATAGGCATGACGGGGCTCCTTAGCGGTTTTCGAAGTGGGTCTGGCGCTGGCCGCGCAGGACGATGTCGAAGCGGTAGGCCAGGCAATCCATGGGGTTGGCGTGGCTCATGTCGAGCCTGGCGATCAGCCGCTCGACGGCATCCGGGTTGGCGATCGACTTGACGATCGGGCACAACGGGATCAGCGGGTCGCCCTCGAAGTACAGCTGGGTGATCAGCTTGGTGGCGATCGACGGGCCGCTGATGGAGAAATGGATATGCGCCGGGCGCCAGTCGTTGGGGCCGTTACGCCAGGGGTACGGGCCGGGCTTGATGGTGCGGAAGCTGTAGTAGCCGTCGCGGTCGGTCAGGCAGCGGCCGACACCGCCGAAGTTCGGATCCAGCGGTGCCAGGTAGCGGTCGTTCTTGTGCCGGTAACGGCCACCGGCATTGGCCTGCCACATTTCCACCAGGGTGTTGGGCACCGGCTTGCCATACTGGTCGACCACCCGCCCGGCAACGATGATGCGCTCGCCGATGGGCAGGCCGCCCTGGTTGAAGTTGAGCAGCAGGTCATGGTCGTGCGCGCCGAAGCGCAGGTGGGAAAAGTCCGGGCCGGTGCTTTCGCTGATCGACTGCGGGATGCTGACCAGCGCCTGGCGCGGGGAGCGCGCCACCGAGGTCTTGTAGTCGGGGGTGAAGGCCTTGGGGTGCCAGTTGCGATCACGGATCACGAAGCGGCTGGTGTCCTGGGCGGGCATGCCGGTTTCCTCTCTTGGAATTATCGAACGCCTGGGCGTGGCAGGCGGACTTGCAGTTTCCGGCAGGTGCGACGGGATGAATATTGAATTCAGCGGTCCCAGGCATAACCATTTGGTTATGTCTCAGCGACGGGGGATACACCTCGGTCAGCACTGAACTAATCTTTGACTTCATGTTTCAGCAACCGGAGAGCTCTACATGGAATGGCGAAAAGGCCGGCGCAGCGACAACGTGGTCGATGCCCGCGGCGAAGGGGGTGGCGGCGGCATGCGCTTCGGCGGCGGCAAGGGCCTCGGGCTCGGCGCCATCCTGCTGATCGTCGGCATCGGCTGGCTTACCGGGCAGGATCCGCTGCAGATCCTCGGCCAGCTGGCCGGGCAGATGGAGCAGCAACAGACCGCCCCGGCCAACGTCGACGGCAAGGCACCGCCGGCCAACGACGAGCAGGCCGAATTCGTCGCCTCGATCCTCGGCGACACCGAGGACACCTGGAAGGCACTGTTCGCCCAGGCCGGCAAACAGTACCGCGACCCCAAGCTGGTGCTGTTCAGCGGCCAGGTCAACTCCGCCTGCGGCTTCGCCTCCTCGGCGGTCGGGCCGTTCTATTGCCCCGGCGACCAGCGCGTGTACCTGGACATGACCTTCTTCCGCGAAATGGAAACCCGCTTCAAGGCCGCCGGCGACTTCGCCCAGGCCTATGTGATCGCCCACGAGATCGGCCACCATGTGCAGACCCTGCTCGGCGTCTCGGCCAAGGTCGACGCCGCACGGCGCAATGGCCAGCGCATGGAGGGCGACAATGGCCTGCTGGTGCGCCAGGAGCTGCAGGCCGACTGCCTGGCCGGGGTCTGGGCCTACCAGGCGCAGAAACGCCTGAACTGGCTGGAGCCGGGGGACGTCGAGGAGGCATTGAATGCCGCCAACGCCATCGGTGACGATCGGCTGCAACAGCAGGGCCAGGGCCGCGTGGTGCCCGACTCGTTCACCCATGGCACCTCGCAGCAGCGCGTGCGCTGGTTCAAGGCCGGTTTTTCCAGCGGCGACCTGAACCAGTGCGACACATTCAGCGCGCGTAGCCTCTGAGAATCGCCATCGCCGGCGAGCCGGTTCCTGCTGCGGAGCCGGCTTACCCGCAAATGGCAACATCAAAAACATAAACGTATTCAACAAGTTACAAATTTGCTGAAAAAGCGTTTCAGCTTCTCTCTCCGTTGCCGATAAGTCCTACACAAATCTGCGGGCTATCTGACAACAACAACGCCCAGCTTTTGAGATCAAGTGAGCGAAATCATTCTCTGGGAGAGCGTGCATGAACAGTTGGTTCGCCAATATCAGCGTCAACCTCAAACTCGGCCTGGGCTTCGGCCTGGTCCTGGTCCTGACCGGCCTGCTGGCCCTGACCGGCTGGAACAGCCTGGGCAGCCTTATCGACCGCAGCAACTGGATGAGCGACATCACCCAGCTCAACAGTGACCTGACCAACCTGCGCGTGGCCCGCCTGCAGTGGATGCTGACCAACGGCGACGACGCCTCGGCAGCCAACGTCCAGGCCAAGCTCGACGCCTTCGGCAGCCAGCAGCAGCACCTGGTCAACACCTTCAAGAGCCCCGAGAACCTCAAGCTGCTGCGCGAGCAGGGTCAGAGCATCAGCGAGTACCGGGTTTCGCTGGAGAAGATGCGCCAGGGCTACAAGACCACCCTCGCCGCCCGCGACTCGATGAACCAGGCCGCGGCCCGCGCCAACGACGCCATCGAAGCGATCAGCGGCGCCGTGCTGTCCAGCAGCGAAAGCGATGCCAGCCGCCTGGCCCAATACCTGCTGATCAGCAAGGCCAAGCAGCAGCTGGTACAGGTCCGCCTGGACGTGCGCAGCTACATCGCCGACCTGACCAGCGAAGCCGAGCAGGCCGCCGTGCGCCAGCTGGAAAACGCCCTCAACGAAATCGACAGTCTCAAGCGCCAGCTGCCGGCCGAAGCCTCGCGCATCCAGCAGTTCGAAAGCGCCGTGCTGGCCTACCGTGATGCCGTGCGTCAGTTCCGCGACGCCACTGCCGCCATTGGCGTGGCCCGTGCCGAAATGACCGTGCAGGGCGCCGATATCGTCAAGCGCAGCGACGAGCTGTACAAGATCCAGATCGAGCGCCGTGACGACGAAAGCGTCCAGGCCCGCAGCCTGCAGACTTCCGCTACCCTGCTGGCGCTGCTGGTTGGCGTGCTCGCCGCGTTCATCATCACCCGCCAGATCACCCGCCCGCTGCGCGAGACCATGGACGTGGTCAACCGCATCGCCAGCGGCGACCTCACCCAGCAACTGCGCGTCACCCGCCGCGACGAACTGGGCGCCCTGCAGCAAGGCATCGCACGCATGGGCACCACCCTGCGTGACCTGATCACCGGCATCCGCGACGGCGTGACCCAGATCGCCAGCGCCGCCGAAGAGCTGTCGGCGGTGACCGAGCAGACCAGCGCCGGCGCCAACAGCCAGAAGGTCGAGACCGACCAGGTGGCCACCGCCATGCACGAGATGGCCGCCACCGTGCAGGAAGTCGCGCGCAACGCTGAGCAAGCTTCCCACGCTGCGACCAACGCCGACGACGAAGCCCGTGTCGGCGACAAGGTGGTGGGTGAAGCGATCAGCCAGATCGAGCGCCTGGCCCACGAAGTGCACCGCTCCACCGAGGCCATGACCCTGCTGCAGCAGGAAAGCCAGAAGATCGGCAGCGTCATGGACGTGATCAAGTCGGTGGCCGAGCAGACCAACCTGCTGGCGCTCAACGCCGCCATCGAAGCAGCGCGTGCCGGTGAGGCCGGGCGTGGTTTCGCCGTGGTCGCCGACGAGGTGCGTGGCCTGGCCCAGCGCACCCAGCAGTCCACCGAGGAAATCGAAGGCCTGATCGCCAGCCTGCAGCACGGCACTCAGCAGGTTGCCGAAGTGATGAACGGCAGCCGCAACCTGACCGACAGCAGCGTCGAGCTGGCGCGCAAGGCTGGTGGTTCGCTGGAAAGCATCACCCGCACGGTGTCGAACATCCAGTCGATGAACCAGCAGATCGCCGCCGCCGCCGAGCAGCAGAGCGCCGTGGCCGAAGAGATCAGCCGCAGCATCCTCAACGTGCGCGACGTGTCGGAGCAGACCGCCGCGGCCAGCGACGAGACCGCCGCCTCCAGCGTCGAGCTGGCGCGCCTGGGTGGCCACCTGCAGACCCTGGTCAGCCAGTTCCGCGTCTGACACCGGTAACAACGGGGCCGCTGCGCGGCCCATCGCCGCGGTTCGTCGCCACGACAAGCCGGCTCCCACACCGACCGCGCTGCCTTCAAGTCAAGCGCTATCCCTGTGGGAGCCGGCTTGCCGGCGATGGGCTGCACAGCAGCCCCGACTGCTGTTACTTGACGATCATCCCCACCCCGCGCCCACGCGGATCAGACGCCGTCTCCAGCTTCTCGCCGGTCACCCGGATCGCCTGGATGTCACCCATCTCCCAGCCCTGGTCCTCCAGCACGTAGCCCATCTTCTTCAGGTCGTCGGCCACCTGCCCCTTGAGCGGCGCATAGCTGTCGAAGTAGATGGTGTCCTTGGGCAGCAACTGGTGATGCACGCGCTGCGCCGCCACGGCCTTCTCCAGCGGCATGCCGAAGTCGTACAGGTTGTTCATCACCTGGAAGATCGAGGTGAAGATCCGCGAACCGCCCGGGGTGCCCAGCACCAGCACCACCCTGCCGTCACGCGCCACCAGGCTCGGGCTCATCGACGAGAGCATGCGCTTGCCCGGGGCGATGGCATTGGCGTCGCCGCCGACCACACCAAAGGCGTTGGCCGCGCCCGGCTTGGCGCTGAAGTCGTCCATCTCGTCGTTGAGCAGGAAGCCCGCACCCTTGACCACCACGCCGCTGCCGTAGTCGAGGTTGAGGGTGTAGGTGTTGCTCACCGCGTTGCCCTGCTTGTCGACGATGGAGAAGTGCGTGGTCTGGTGCGGCTCCAGCCCCGGCTTGACCTGGTCGGTTGCGGAAATCGCGTTCGGGTTGACCTGGGCGGCACGCTTGGCCAGGTAATCCTTGGCCACCAGCTGGTCGACCGGGACCTTGGTGAAAGCCGGATCGCCGAGATAATCGGCGCGGTCGGCAAACACGCGCTTCTCGATCTCGGCCAGCAGGTGGATGTACTTGGCCGAGTTGTGCTCGACGCCCTTGAAGTCCGCCGCGCGGTCTTCCTTGATGCCCAGCAGTTGGGCCAGGGCGACGCCGCCGGAGCTTGGCGGCGGCGCGGTGTAGACCACGTTGCCGCGCCAGTTGATGGCGATCGGGTCGCGCCACACGGCCTTGTAGTCCTTGAGGTCGTCCTTGCTGATCAGGCCCTTGTCGGCCTGCATCTGCGCCACCAGCAAGTCGGCGGTCTTGCCCTGGTAGAACTCGCTGACGCCCTTGTCGGCAATGCGCTCGAGGGTCTGCGCCAGCTCCGGCTGCTTGAACAGCTCGCCGACCTTCATGCTGCCAAAGTAGTCGTTGAAGTTGGTCGCGGTCTTGAACAGGCCCTGGGCGTCATCACGGTACTGGTACTGCTTCTGGGCAATCTTGAAACCGTTCTGCGCATAGCCGATGGCCGGGGTCAGCAGCTCGCTCCACTTGAGCTTGCCGAACTTCTGGTGCGCCTCCCACAGCCCCATCACCGTGCCCGGCACACCGGCCGCGCGCACGCCGACCAGGCTGAGGTTCTCGATCACCTCGCCCTTGTCGTCCAGGTACATGGTCTTGGTCGCGGCCTTGGGCGCCACTTCGCGGTAGTCGAGGAAGTAGGGCTTGCCGTCGACGAACAGGGTCATGAAGCCACCGCCGCCGATGTTGCCGGCCTCGGGGTAGGTCACGGCCAGGGTGAAGGCGGTGGCGACGGCGGCGTCCACCGCGTTGCCGCCCTTCTTGAGGATGTCGGCGGCCACCTGTGCGCCATATTGATCAGGCGCGGCCACCGCGCCGCCTTCCAGCGTCACGGCAAAGGCAGAGGAGCAGCTCAGGATCGCGGCCCCGAGGGCCAGGGGCTGGAACATGACATTACGCATGCGCACTTCCTTGGTGTTGTTTTTGTTGATCAGTCATTAAGGCCGAAGCCCTGAAACTAAGCAAACACCCCGGTCGTTTCGCGCCGCCGACGGGCAGACCCTGTCGCGTTCAGGCAACTCAGCAGGCGTAGACCGCCAGTTTTTTCTGGATGAAATCGAGAAAGCACTGGATGCGCAGGGCCAGCTGGGTGTTGCGGTAGTAGACCGCGTGGATCGGCTGGCGATAGCCATTGTTGTGCTCGGCGAGGATCACGTTCAGACGGCCGGCGCGGATGTCCTCGTGGGTCATGAAGTGCGACAGGCTGACGATGCCCTCGCCGGCGATGGCCAGTTGGCGCAGGGTCTCGCCGCTCGAGGCGACCAGCTGCGGGCGGATCGCCCAGCGGTCGCCCTGGGCATGGCGCAGTGGCCACTGGTTGAGCGACTCGAGGGAGCTGAAGCCGAGCAGGCAATGGGCCTCGAGGTCCTCGACCCGCTGCGGCGTGCCATGCCGGGCGAGGTAGTCGGGGCTGGCAAGCACCTGCACCGGGCTGCAGCCGAGCGAACGGGCGTGCAGGCTGGAGTCGGCCAGTTCGCCGATGCGGATGGCCACGTCGGTGCTCTGCTCCAGCAGGTCGATGATCAGGTCGTCGGTGTTCAGCTCCAGCTCGATGCCGGGGTACTGCTGACGGAACTCGCCGATCCACGGCAGGATCGCGTGCAGCATGAACGGCGCGGCGGCGTTGATGCGCAGGCGTCCGGTCGGGGTCTGGCGGTTCAGCGACAGGCGCTCTTCCATGTCGTCCATCTGCTCGAGAATCGCCCGGGCGCGCTCCAGGAAGAAACGCCCTTCCTCGGTCAGGTCCATGCGCCGCGTGGTGCGGTTGACCAGCGTGGTGCCGAGCTTGCCCTCCAGGCGCGACAGGGTGCGGCTGACTGCGGAGGGCGTCTGGCCAATCTGCTCCGCGGCGGCGGAGATCGAGCCGCTATCGATGACGGCGACAAATACCTGGAGTTCTTCGGATCGGGTTTTCACGCGGATGGCCTTGGCAGGTGGATGCCGTGATTCATAGCGGTTGGGCAGCAACCGCGCAAGGGGCCGCTACGCGCCCCTTTCGCCGGCAAGCCGGCTCCCACACCGTGCGCTTCAGCCTTGAGCCATGCGCCATCTTGTGGGAGCCGGCTTGCCGGCGAGAGGCCCGTGCAGGAACACCAAGACAGTTGGAGCCGCGCTGTCATTGAGCCTTGCCAAACACCTGGTCCAGATGCTGCTCATAAGCCGCCAGCGCCGCCGGCACATCCGGGCGCTTCATCACGTCCACGGCCAGGTAGGTCGGCAGGCCCGTCATGCCGAGGAACTGGTTGGCCTTGTGGAACGGGAAGTACACCGCGTCCACGCCCTTGCCCTCGAAGAAATCGCTGGGGTCATCGAACGCCTGCTGAGGCGCGTTCCAGGTCAGCGACAGCATGTATTGCTTGCCCTGCACCAGGCCGCCGCTGCCGTACTTCTGCGAAGCGTCGGAGCGAGTACGGCCATCGTTGGCGTACAGGCTGCCGTGGCCGGCGGTGAATACATCGTCGATGTACTTCTTCACGGTCCATGGCGCGCCCATCCACCAACCGGGCATCTGGTAGATCACCACATCCGCCCAGAGGAATTTCTCTACCTCGGCCTGGACGTCGTAGCCGCCGTCGATGAAGGTTTCCCGCACATCGAAACCGGCGCGGTCCAGATGGGCCAGTGCGGCATCGTGCAGGGTCTGGTTGAGACGGCCATCGGAATGGGCGAAGCGTTTACCGCCATTGAGCAGGAGAATCTTTTTCATGGGAGGGTCAGCCCTGTAAGTGAAGTTGCCGGCAGGTTAGGCAACCAGGCGCCGGGGAAACAGCCAGGGCTGGGCAAAATTCTTTTGCCTGCAAATCACGAATGGTAAACATATTGTTGATTTAGAATTTGCTCACTCCCCTTACAGAGCGCTTCCCCATGACTGAGCAATACGCCTTCATCCTCAAAGCCAAGACCCGCCCGGAGCAGGCCGAGGCCTTCGAACAGCTGTTCCGTCCTTACGTGGAGCCAAGCCGCCAGGAACCGGGCTGCATCGAGTACCACATGCTGCGCGACAAGGCAGACCCGAGCCTGTTCGTGTTTTTCGAGGTGTGGGCCAGCAAGGACGCGCTGGACGTGCATTCGGCACTGCCGCATATGCGTGCGTTCTTCGAAAAACGCATGGATTACCTGGAGCGCGATTTCGATATCCAGATGATCGACATGCTCAGTGCTTCGTCCGCTAGCCGTTGACCAGCAGGTGCCCGCCCAGCAGCGCAAGGCCGATGAAGAAGCAGCGCTTGAACAGCGCTGCACTGATCCGTCCGCGCAGCCACTGGCCGGCGAACATGCCCAGCAACGCCGGGGCCAGCACCAGCAGTGAAGCCCCCAGGGCCTGGCCACCCAGGGCGTCCTGCCCGGCCAGGCCGACCGCCAGGGCCAGGGTCGAGACGGTGAACGACAGGCCCAGCGCCTGGACCAGTTCGTCGCGGCTCAGGCCCAGGCCCTGCAGGTAGGGTACTGCGGGCATGACGAACACGCCGGTGGCGGCCGTCACCACGCCCGTGAGCAACCCGCAGAGCGGCCCCAGCCACGGCTCCCTGGCCGGCGCCACGCGCAGCCCTGGGCCCACCAGCCCATAGAGGGCATAGACCAGCAACGCAGCGCCCAGGCCATGGGCCGCCCACGGACCGCTGTCGATCCCCAGCCAGACGCTGCCCAGTAGAGTGCCGATGAAGATCATCGCCAGCATCCCGCCCAGGCGGCGCAGCAGCGCGAGCAGGTGGCCGCCGGCCGCCAGCTGCCAGAGGTTGGTCAAGGTCGATGGCACGATCAGCAGCGCCGCTGCCTGCGCCGGCGCCATAGCCAGGCCGAGCAAGCCCATGGCGACGGTCGGCAACCCCAGGCCGATGACACCCTTGACCGCGCCGGCCAGGAAGAAGGTCAGGATCACCAGCAATGACAGCGCCGGGCCGATGTTCTGATAAAACGCCAGGAAGGTATTCATGGCCACCATCCTGCCGCGCAGCCAGCGCGCTGAAAATCTGCCATATACTCAGGCAGACTCTTGCCAGGACAGAGGCAGATGCATTTCGACCTGATCGACCTCAAGCTGTTCCAGCACACCCTTGAAAGCGGCAACATCACCGCCGGCGCCCGGCGCAGCCACCTCTCGCTGCCGGCGGCCAGTGCGCGCATTCGCGCCATGGAAGCCTCGCTGGGCATTCCTTTGCTCGAACGCAACCGCCGTGGCGTGCTGCCCACGCCCGCTGGCCAGGCCCTGCTGCAGCATGCGCGGCTGATCGCGCAGCAGGTCGAGCGCCTGCAGTTCGACCTCGGGCAATACGCCCACGGCCTGCAAGGCCAGGTGCGCCTGCTGTGCAACACCGCGGCGCTGACCGAGTACCTGCCGGAGCTGCTGGCCAGCTACCTGGCCGAGCATCCGGGGGTGAGCGTGGATATCCAGGAACTGCCCAGCCTGCATATCGTCCAGGCGATCAGCCAGGGCATGGCGGACCTGGGCATCGTCTCGAATGCCGCGCCCTGCGCAACGCTGCAGACACGACCGTTTCGCGACGATCCGCTGGTGCTGGTGATGCCGCGTGAGCACCCGCTGGCGGCCAGCGACCGGGCAGACTTCAACACCAGCCTTGGCCATGGGTATGTGGGGCTGGGTGCCGATAGCGCCCTCGCGCTGCATCTGGAGGAACAGGCCCTGCGTCTCGGCAAACGAATGCAGGTGCGCGTTCGCGCCGAAGGATTCGATGGGGTGATCAGGATGGTCGGAGGTGGCGCGGGGGTGGCCGTGGTCCCGTTGACCTCGGTGCGCCGCTGGGAGCACAGCTTGCCGCTACGCTGGGTCGCCTTGCAGGAGGCCTGGGCGAAGCGCAGCTTGTTGCTGTGCTCGCGGGATTTCAGTGCATTGCCTGGCTACGCCGCTTTGCTTGTCGAGCGCTTGGGCAACAATGCCTGAAGGCTGCCGCCACAGGTGATCACCCGTGGCGGCAACCGTGTGCCAAAGGGCCGCGCAGCGGCCTGGGTACGATCAGGACGACAGGTACGAGGAGCGGGTCAGCCCCAGGCGCAGCGCGTCGAGGTACTGGGTACGCTCGCGGGCGGTGATCCTGGCGCTGGCGACCTTGTCGCGGTAGTGGGTCATCAACTCCTCCGGCGACAGGTGCACGTAGCGCAGCATGTCCTCGATGGTGTCGTGGGTCTCGATACCGGCGTGGTACACGCTGCCATCGGCGTTCTGGTAGATGTTCACCGAGTCGGTGTCACCGAACAGGTTGTGCATGTCGCCGAGGATCTCCTGGTAGGCGCCGACCAGGAACACGCCGAGCAGGTAGTCCTCGCCTTCCTTGACCGCATGCACCGGCATGCTGGTCTCGATGCTCTGCTCGTCGACGTACTGGTTGATCTTGCCGTCGGAGTCGCAGGTCAGGTCCTGCAGCACAGCGCGGCGCAGCGGCTCTTCGTCCAGGCGGTGCAGCGGGATGATCGGCAGCACCTGGCCGATGGCCCAGGTGTCGGGCAGGCTCTGGAACACCGAGAAGTTGCAGATGTACTTGTCGGCGAGCTTGTCGTTGAGTTCGTCCAGCACCTGGCGGTGCGAGCGTTGACGCGCCTTGAGCGAGTTGTGCAGGCGACGGCACACGGCGAAGTAGCACTGCTCGGCCAGGGCTTTCTCGGCCAGGGTCAGCTTGCCGTCGGCGTACTGCGCGGCCACGTCGCCCATGTAGTGGGTGGCGCGCCAGTAGGTCTCGGTGACCATCTCGATATCGGTCGGGCCGAGCAGGTCGGCCAGCCACTGCACGGTCTCGGGCAGGCTTTCCTTGTTTTCGATGGTCGGCACTTCGTCGTTGTGGCTCTCGACGTCGGTCACCTGGATCACCAGCATGGCGTGGTGCGCGGTGAGCGAGCGGCCGCTCTCGGAGAAGATGTGCGGGTGCGGCAGGCCCTGCGCGTCGCAGAACTCCTTGAGCATCCCGACCACCACGCCGGCGTAGTCATCCATGTCGTAGTTGATCGAGCTGGCGTTGCGCGAGTGGGTGCCGTCGTAGTCGACGCCCAGGCCGCCACCGACATCGATGTGATCGACCGGCAGGCCCAGGGCACGCAATTCGCCGTAGTAGCGGATGGCTTCCTTGAAACCGTGCTGGTAGTCGGCCAGGTTGGCGATCTGCGAGCCCATGTGGAAGTGCAGCAGGCGGATGCCCTGGTCGAGCCCGGCGTCACGGAAACGCTGCACCACCGAGATCAGCTGGGCGGCGGACAGGCCGAACTTGGATTTCTCGCCGCCGGTGTCGGCCCACTTGCTCGACGCCAGCGACGACAGGCGCACGCGCAGGCCGACCTGTGGCTTGACCTTGAGCTCCGCGGCCTCCTCGATCACCAGGGCGACCTCGGACTCTTTCTCGATCACGATGAACACGTTGTGGCCGAGCTTCTGGCCCATCAGCGCCAGGCGGATGAACTCGCGGTCCTTGTAGCCGTTGCAGACGATGGTGCCGCCCTTCGGCGCCAGCGCCAGCACCGCCAGCAGCTCGGGCTTGGAGCCGGCTTCCAGGCCGATGGAGACGTTCTGGGTGGCGATGATGTTCTCGACCACCGCTTCCTGCTGGTTGACCTTGATCGGGTACAGGGCGGTGTACTGGCTCTGGTACTCGAGGCGCGCGATGTTGGCGTCGAAGGCGCCGGTCAGCTGGCGCACGCGGTCCTGCAGGATGTCGGGGAAACGCACCAGCAGCGGCAGCGACAGGCCGCTCTGGCGCAGTTCCTGGACCTGTTCGAAGAGGTCGATCGGCGCGCTGTCCGGGCCGTTGGGGCGCACTTCGACGCGCCCGGCGTCATTGATGGCGAAATAACCTGCGCCCCAATGGCGGATGCCATAAACACTGCGGCTGTCGGCCACGGTCCACTGGCTACCATCGTCTTTGCGTGTGCGTCGTACGGACATTCAAGTCCCCTGTATGAAAAGTCGAAACACTGCCCCGCCTCGGGGCGCTGGCAGTGTAAATACTGAAAATGACGATTCTTCCGTGTCAGGCATAGACCCTGCCCACGGGAACGAGTTTAGAAAGCGCTGGGCAAAAAATCGCGCGGCTGCACTCAGCCGCCGGATTTCTTCGCCTTGAAACCCTGCTTGATCAGCTCGGCGAGCAACAGCTCGACGTGATCGCCCTGGATTTCAATGACCCCATCCTTGAGCGCGCCGCCGGTGCCGCAGCGGCGCTTGAGCGTGCTGGCGAGCTCCTTGAGCGGTTCCAGGGCCAGGGGGACGCCCGTGATGGTGGTCACGGTCTTGCCGCCACGGCCTTTGCTTTCACGGCGCACGCGGGCAATGCCATCCCCCTCGGGGATGACCTGCTGCTTGCAGATACAGTCGTCCACCGGTTTGCTGCAGTCGGGACAGTGCCGACCGGCATCGGTGGAAAAGACGAGACCGCCCAGGGCGGAAAAGGAAGAAGCTTTCTTGGCCACTTTTGTTCCTCTGTGCCGAGGACAAAAAACTGGTCGGCGGGAGCCGACCGCGATGCCCCACTCTGGCAGGGGCGGCGCTACTGCCGCAAGGTTGTGCGGCAGCCCGAAAAGGGCGCGCAGTGTAACGATAAATCCGCCTGTTGCTAAGTACAGGATTGCGCCATTTTACGAAAGTTTTGCGACTTCATTGCGGGGTAGCCTGATAGCGCTGCAACGCCACCAGCGAGTCCGGGCAATACGGCAGCGTCGCACTTTCCGCCAGGGCCTGCTCGACACCGATGAACCGCGCCTCGCTGACCTCCTCGGGCTGCAGGCGCAACGCCCCGTCCCACACCGCGGAAAACACCGCGCCCCACAGGCGATTGCCCGGCTGCTCGAAGTAGAACGTCTCGTGGAAGCGCAGCTCGACGCCGCTCACCCCCAGTTCCTCCGCCAGCTCCCGGGCCGCCGATTCGGCATAGGACTCCTGCACCCCGACCATCCCCCCCGCCGCCACATCCCAGTAGCCGGGATACAGCGCCTTGCTCAGGGTGCGCCGGTGCACGCACAAGTCGCCCGCGCTGTTGAACAGCAGGATGAAGGTGCAGCGCCCGATCAGGCCGCGCTCGCGCAATTCGGCCCGTGGCAGGGCGCCGAGCAGTTGGTCATGCTCATCGACCCAGGCCACCAGCTCGGCGTCGGAGGCCGCGCGGTGCGCGACCTCGGCAGGATTGACCGGCATCTCAGCCCTGGGACAGCAGTTGGCGCAGGTCGATGACCGCGGCGTTGGCCCGGGAGATGTAGTTGGCCATCACCAGCGAGTGGTTGGCCCACATGCCGAAACCGCTGCCGTTGAGCACCATCGGGCTCCACAGCGCTTCCTGCGAGGCTTCCAGCTCGCGGATGATCTGCCGCACGCTGACCGTGGCGTTCTTCTTCGCCAGCACGTCGGCGAAGTCGACCTCGATGGCGCGCAGCAGGTGCGACAGCGCCCAGGCCTGGCCACGGGCTTCGTAGAACACGTTGTCGATCTGCAGCCATGGGGTCTCGACCACTTCCTCGTCGACCTGTGGCGCCTGGCCCGGGGCCACGGACTCGGTCTTCAGGGTGTTGTTGAGCTTGACCCGGCCGACGCTGGCCGACAGGCGCTGCGACAGCGAGCCCAGGCGGGTGGCGACGTCGCCCAGCCAGTTGTTCAGGTTGTCGGCGCGGGTGTAGAAGATCGCGCCCTGGTCGCCCTTGGCCAGGCGCGCCTGGTAGCGATTGAGCGACTTGATGCCCTCTTCGAACTCCGACTCGCTCGACGGCAGGATCCAGCTCTTGTTGTCGAAGTTGAAGCGCGGCTCGGCCTTGGCCAGGTCGGCGTCCTCGGTCGATTGCGACTGCGACCGGGCGAAGTCCTTGCGCAGGGCGCGGGACAGGTCGCGCACCTGGACCAGCACGCCGTATTCCCAGCTCGGCATGTTGTCCATCCACAGCCCTGGCGGGAAACGGTCGTTGGAGATGTAGCCACCCGGCTTGTCGAGCAGGGTGCCGGCGACGGTCTTGAGGGTTTCGATGGTGGTGTAGCCGACCACCATCTGCTGGCCGTTGCGCTCGGCGGCGGCCTGGGCGTTCTGCTGCACCGGGAACAGCTCCGGCTCCTGGCTCCAGTACCAGCCCAGGCCGATGCACACCAGCAGGTAGAGGCCGATCAGGGTGCCCAGGGCACGGCTCCACAGGCCGCCAACGTAGCTACGGGTAGCGGCGCCGCGGGTTTCGACCCGCTCGCGGGGCTCGGCCTTGGCCTCGCGGTTTTTCCAATCCAGCATGGCATTGTCCTTAATCAGTCACGAACGGTTCAGGGTTTGGACCACAGGCCTCGGCCAGGGTGCCACGACAAACCCAGGTGGCAGCACTATAAAGCAGACGCCGCCATTCGTATAAGCGACCAACAGGTCAGCAACTGAATTACCGTCCCTTAACACTTTGTTGACCCGAGGCACTCGCTTGTCGGAAAAGCAGTGCTAGCATAGAGCCATCATTGAACCTGCGCCCTCCCACTCATAAGTAGTCAGGACATGACCCAGCCAGCCGAGCCGAGCCACGAACGCCTCAAGCAGCATTTTGCCCAGCGGGTGATCCACCAGGCCCGGCAGATCCTCGAGATCTGGCAGCGCCTGCAGCGTGGCGAGTGGTCCAGCGGCGACCTGGGCGAACTGTGCGAGGCCAACCTGCGCCTGCAGCGCTATGCCGAACGCTTCGAGCAGCCCGAGCATGGCAGCCTGTCCACGGCCATCGGCCAGACCCTGCGCGCCATCGAAGCCAACAGCGCGCGCCTCAACTCGGAACTGATCAGCGAACTCAACCGCCTGATGCAGCGCCTGTCACGCACCGGCCTGCGCAAGGGCGACCAGCTCGACAATGTACCCCTGCCGCCGCTACGCAAACCGGTGTACATCGTGCTGCAAGACCACGACCGCGCCGAACGCCTGGCCCAGCAACTGGAGTTCTTTGGCCTGAGCGTGCAGGCGCTGTGCAGCGCCGAGGCGTTCCAGGCGTCGATGAGCGAGCGCCTGCCGTCGGCGATCGTCATGGACGTCGACTTCACCGGCGCCGGCATCGGCCTGCGACTGGCGGCCCAGGCCCAGCAAGGCCTGGAACAACCGGTGCCGCTGCTGTTCTTCAGCCTGCATGAAACCGACACGCCGACCCGCCTGGCCGCGGTGCGCGCCGGCGGCCAGGAGTTCCTCACCGGCACCCTGGACGCCTCCAGCCTGCTGGAGAAGCTCGAACTGCTGACCAGCGCCACCCAGTACGACCCGTTCCGCGTACTGGTGATCGACGACTCCCGGGCCCAGGCCCTGCACACCGAGCGAACGCTCAACAGCGCCGGGATCATTACCCGCACCCTCACCGAGCCGATCCGCACCATGAGCGAGCTGGCCGACTTCCAGCCCGACCTGATCATCCTCGACATGTACATGCCCGCGTGCACCGGCCCGGAGCTGGCCAAGGTGATCCGCCACAACGACCGCTACGTCAGCGTGCCGATCATCTACCTGTCGGCCGAGGACGACCTGGACAAGCAGCTCGACGCCATGAGCGAGGGCGGCGACGACTTCCTGACCAAGCCGATCCGCTCGCGGCACCTGGTGACCACCGTGCGCAACCGCGCCGCGCGCGCCCGCCACCTCAAGGCGCGGATGGTGCGCGACAGCCTCACCGGGCTGTACAACCACACCCACATCCTGCAACTGCTCGAGGATTGCAGCTTCCGCGCCCGCCGCGAGGTGCAGCCCCTGAGCTTCGCCATGCTCGATATCGACCACTTCAAGAAGATCAACGACCGCCACGGCCACCCCATGGGCGACCGGGTGATCAAGAGCCTGGCGCTGTTCCTCAAGCAACGGCTGCGCAAGACCGACTTCATCGGCCGCTACGGTGGCGAAGAGTTCGCCATCGTCATGCCCAATACCGGACTGGAAGCGGCGCACAAGGTGCTCGACGAAATCCGCCGACGCTTTGCCGAGATCCATTACCCGGCCCAGCCCCACGACCTGCAATGCACCTTCAGCGCCGGGGTGGTGCAGCTGGACGAGCAGCTCGACGCGCTGACCATGGCCAGCGCCGCGGACGAGGCGCTGTACCGCGCCAAGCACGCCGGGCGCAACTGCGTGGTGCGGGTCGAGCCCTAGCGCCAACCCTATCAGCGTTGCGTCGCTGGTAATGGCCTCATCGCTGGCAAGCCAGCTCCCACAGGGAGGGCGCTTGGACTGAGAGCGGCGCGCCCGGTGTGGGAGCCGGCTTGCCGGCGAGAGGCCGGCGCAGGAAAAGCACAGCAGTTGCCCATACCCCTCATACCGGCACTGTGCCACTTTTTTATGGCGCCAACCCGCCGTCGTCATCACCCCGTCACAAAATCGCAATAACTTCAGGCCCGACTTCTCCACTCCCCCTCCGCAGGAAGTTCGCGGCTATGCGCCTGAAGTGGCTGACCAATTTCAACACCCTGTTGCTGGTGACCGTGTGTATTGCCCTGGGCGCGACCCTGTGGTGGTCGCAACGCGCCCTGGAACGTCCCTATCAACTGATGGAACGCTACCTGGGCCTGTCCCAGCAGTTCCAGAACGATGCCGTGCGCAACATCCAGGCCTACCTGGGCAGCGGCGACGCCCTGCGCCACGCGGCGGCCATGGAGGCCAACACGCAATTGCAGGCAGCCCTGGCCGACTGGCCTGAGCCTCTGTCGGCCAAGCTGCGCCCGAGCCTCGACAGCCTGCAGGGCTTCACCGCCAACGAACTGCTCGCCGCCGGCAAGCTGGCCGGCGATCCCCAGGCCTTGCTGCTGCAAGCCGAACGGGAGCTCGGGGCAAACCTCGAGCAACTGGCCGGCTATGCCCGTGACAGCGGCAACGCCGACGCCAGTCGTTACCTGACGCCACTGCTGGAAGCCTCGTTGCACCTGGGCCGCCTGTCCCTGGCCCGCGACAAGCTGGTCAGCAGCGGTCGCGCCGAGCTGGCCGACGAAGTGGACCGCGAACTGCAACAGATCGCCGCCCAGGCCCAGGCCATCGACGGCCTGCCACTGCTGGGGGTGACCCGCGCCGCCGAATCCAATGCCGATGACTTCGCCGCGATGATGGGCCTGGAGTCGCAAGCCAGCGCCGAGCAGGAAGACGTCGCCGTGGGCCTGAAGCGCGAGCTGCACAGCCTGCTCGGCCGCTACCCTGCCGAACTGCAACGTACCCGCGAACAGATCGAGCGCCGCGCTACCCTGGCCGCCAGCACCGGTGAGCGCCTGGAGGCGGTACAGCAGGCCATCGCCGGCCTCGAGCCCGAGGTTCGCGGCCTGCACGCCACCATCGCTGGCGAGGTACGGCTGATCCAGGGCCTGATGATCGGCCTGATCCTGCTGATCGCCCTGCTCATCGATACCCTGCAGCGCCGCCTGGCACGCACCCTCACCAGCCTGGCGCCAGCGCTGTCGCGCTGGGCCGAGGGCGACTTCGCCCAAGCCATCGCCCTGGGCCGCACCAACCGCGAGCTGCACGATATCCAGGAATCGCTGAACCGCCTGCGCCAGTACCTGGTGGAGCTGGTCGGCACCATCCGTCACAACGCCGAACAGGTGGCCGGCAGCAGCCATGCCCTGGCCGGCATGAGCAGCGCCCTGCACGACGGCGCCGAACGCCAGGCTGGCGACACCGCGCAGATCCGCGACGCCCTGGGCGAGCTGGAGGCGACCATCCAGCAGGTGGCCGGCGATGCCAGCTCCGCCGCCGAGGCCAGCCGCGATGCCGGCCGTGCCGTGGAGCAGGGCCAGACGGTGATCGGCCAGAGCCTTTCCGGCCTGCGTTCGTTGGTCGACGAGGTGCAGGGCAACGCCCGGATGATCGAGCAACTGGCGGAAGAGTCGGCGACCATCGGTGGCGTGCTCACGGTGATCCGCGCGATTGCCGAGCAGACCAACCTGCTGGCGCTCAACGCCGCCATCGAAGCGGCCCGGGCCGGCGAGATGGGCCGTGGCTTCGCCGTGGTGGCCGACGAAGTGCGCTCGCTGGCGCAGCGCACCACTGGCGCCACCGGCGAGATCCAGGCGCTGATCGACCGCCTGCAGCAAGCCGCCCGCGATTCGGTGGACGGCATGCGCACCCAGCTGGAGCACGCCGAGGCCACGGCCAACCAGGCACAGTCAGCCGATGGCGCGCTGGACGCGATCGTCAGCGCCATCCGCACCATTTCCGACACTGCGGTGCGCATCGCCGATGTGACCGCGCAGCAGACCGGGGCGGTGAGCGAGATTCGTGATCACAGCGAGCGCATCCACGAGCTGGGCGAGGACAACCTGCAGCGTATTGGCGAAGGGCGTGAGCAGGGCGAACAGTTGCTCAAGCTGGGCGGTGAGTTGAACACGGCGGTGCGGGCGTTCCGGCTCTGAAGCCATCGCGGGGCAAGCCCGCTCCCACGCTGATGCTACACGCTGATCTTGTAGGCGGGAGCAGTTTGGCAAGCATCGCCAGCGTGGGAGCGGGCTTGCCCCGCGATGGCCCATAGCCTCGCCAAGTCCGCTATCATGCCCGCCACGTTCCACCTCGCGAGTCCGCCATGCGCCGCCTGTTTTTCCTGTTGCTCCTGCTGCTGGCCAGCCCTGCGTTCGCCACCGGCCTGCTCGACAACCGCCCCAGCGCCACCCTCGGCGCCGCGTCCAACAGCGCCGACTTCCTGCCGGTGCACGAAGCCTTCAAGCTCAGCCTGATCGAGGCCGACGCCCAGACCGTCAAGCTGCGCTTCATCGCCACCGACGGCTATTACCTCTACCGCCACCGCTTCCAGTTCCGCACCGAGCCTGCGGACATCAAGCTCGGCGCGCCGAACATCCCCCAGGGCGAGGCCAAGCACGACGAGTTCTTCGGCGACGTCGAGGTGTACCACGGCGTGCTCGACATCGAACTGCCGCGCAACGACCCGCGCGCCTTCACCCTGCTGGTGGGTTACCAGGGCTGCGCCGACAAGGGCCTGTGCTATCCGCCGGAAACCGCGCGCTTGAGCATCGATGGCCAAGGCGCGCCGCTGCCGGCAAGCGCCGAGCAGGGCTGGAGCTGGAAGTCGCTGCTGCTGTTCTTCCTCGCCGGTGTCGGCCTGACCTTCACACCGTGCGTGCTGCCGATGCTGCCGATCCTCTCCGGAGTGGTGCTGCGCGGCCAGGTCGGCGGCTTGCGCGGGCTGTCTCTGTCGCTGGCCTACGTGCTGCCGATGGCGGCGAGCTTCGCCGTGCTCGGCGCCCTGATGGGCCTGTTCGGCGCCGGCCTGAACCTGCAGGCGCGCCTGCAGTCGGCCTGGGTGCTGGTGCCGTTCGCCGCGTTCTTCGTGCTGTTCGCCCTGGCCATGTTCGGCCTGTTCGACCTCAAGCTGCCGCAGGCTTTGAGCAGCCGCCTGGACAGCCTCGCCCACCGCACCAAGGGTGGCTCGCTACTGGGCGCGGCGGTACTCGGCGTGCTCTCCAGCCTGCTGGTCTCGCCCTGCGTGTCGGCGCCGCTGGCCGGTGCGCTGCTGTACATCAGCGCCAGCGGCGACGCACTGGGCGGCGCCCTGAAACTGTTTGCCCTGGGCCTGGGCATGGGCGCGCCGCTGTTGCTGGTCGCCACCGGTGGCGCCGCCTGGCTGCCCAAGAGCGGGCCGTGGATGAACACGGTGAAGAACGCCATCGGCGTGTTGCTGCTGGGCCTGGCCATCGGCCTGCTCAGCCGCGTGCTGCCAGGGCCTGTCACCCTGCTGCTGATCGGCCTGCTGGCCGCGGGCGTGGCGCTGTTCCTCGGCGCCCTGGAATTCGTGGTGAAAACCCCGCGCCAGCGCCTGGCGCAATTGCTCGGCCTGGCGCTGCTGGTCTACGCCCTGGCCTGCTGGTATGGCGCCCTGAGCGGCCAGGGCGACCCACTGCGCCCGCTGCCGCCGCCCACCGTGGCCGGCAGCCCCGCAGCGGCCAATGCCGACGCCTGGCAGACCATCACCAGCCCCGCCGCCCTCGATGCCGCCCTGGCCGAAGCCAAGGCCGCCGGCCAGCCAGTGCTGCTCGACTGGTACGCCGACTGGTGCATCAGCTGCAAGGTGATCGAGCACGAGGTGCTCAACGCGCCGCAGGTCGAGGCGCAACTCGGCGCCTTCCGCCTGCTGCGCTTCGATATCACCGAAAGCAATGCCCAACAACGCGCCCTGCTCGACCGCTACCGCCTGTTCGGCCCGTCCGCGTTGATGTTCTTTGCGGCGAACGGCAGCGAAATGACCAGCGATCGGGTGATTGGCGAGATAAACGCCGGCGATTTTGCCCAGGTTCTGGCGCGCGTGCGCGGCCAACTCGGTCTATAACTTCCCGCAGCCTCTGAAAAATCCGCTGGCGAGTGACCAAAGTTAATCATCCGGTCACATACTTTGCGTGAATCTCGGACATCGTGCTGGCTATTGCCGGGAACTGGACACTCAGCGCCTGTTGCGGCATAGTCGCCGCGCTATGTCGAATTGCCCTACAAAACCAAGGAATCGCAGATGGCAACCCTACTGGTGCTGCACGGCCCCAACCTGAACCTGCTCGGGACCCGCGAACCGGGGCACTACGGCGCCGCCACCCTGGCCCAGATCAATCAGGACCTGGAGCAGCGCGCCCGCGCCGCCGGCCACCATCTGCAATACCTGCAGAGCAATGCCGAGTACGAATTGATCGACCGCATCCATGCCGCGCGCAACGAAGGCGTGGACTTCATCCTGATCAATCCGGCCGCTTTCACCCATACCAGCGTCGCATTACGTGACGCATTGCTCGCGGTGAGCATCCCATTCATCGAAGTGCACCTTTCCAACGTGCACAAACGCGAGCCGTTCCGTCACCACTCCTACTTTTCGGATGTTGCCGTAGGGGTGATCTGCGGCCTCGGAGCCACCGGTTACCGGTTGGCCCTGGAGTCCGCGCTGGAACACCTGGCTGCCAACGCACAGCCCTGATGACACAAGGCCTTGGCCCTTTCGGGCCGAGGCTCATGAAGAAACGTTTTCGACACGTTTTAAAAATACGTCCCCGACCGAACCTTGGGAGTTGCTGATTAATGGATATCCGTAAAGTCAAAAAGCTGATCGAACTGCTGGAAGAGTCCGGCATCGACGAACTGGAGATCAAGGAAGGCGAAGAGTCCGTTCGCATCAGCCGTCACAGCAAGACCCCGGCCGCCCAGCAGTTCTACGCACCCGCGCCAATGGCCGCCGCGCCTGCCGCAGCCCCGGTTGCCGCCGCTGCCGCCCCGGCCGCTGAAGCCGCTGCCGCCGCACCTGCCCTGAAAGGCACCGTGGTGCGTTCGCCGATGGTCGGCACCTTCTACCGCAAGCCTTCGCCAACTTCGCCGAACTACGCAGAAGTCGGCCAGGCCGTGAAGAAAGGCGACACCCTGTGCATCGTCGAAGCCATGAAGATGATGAACCACATCGAATCCGATATCGGCGGTGTGATCGACGCCATCCTGGTAGAAGACGGCCAGCCGGTTGAGTTCGACCAGCCGCTGTTCACCATCGTTTGATTCGCGGAGAGCCAACGATGTCTGGGAAGCTCGAAAAAGTTCTGATCGCCAACCGCGGGGAAATTGCCCTGCGGATCCTGCGTGCCTGCAAAGAGCTGGGCATCAAGACCGTCGCCGTGCACTCCACGGCCGACCGTGAACTGATGCACCTGGGCCTGGCAGACGAATCGGTCTGCATCGGCCCGGCATCGTCCAAGGATTCCTACCTGCACATCCCGGCGATCATCGCCGCCGCCGAAGTGACAGGCGCCACCGCCATCCACCCGGGCTACGGCTTCCTCGCGGAAAACGCCGATTTCGCCGAACAGGTGGAAAACTCCGGCTACATCTTCATCGGCCCGAAAGCCGACACCATCCGCCTGATGGGCGACAAGGTGTCGGCCAAGGACGCGATGATCAAGTCGGGCGTACCGACCGTGCCAGGCTCCGACGGCCCGCTGCCGGAAGACCCGGAAACCGCGCTGGCGATCGCCCGCGAGGTGGGTTACCCGGTGATCATCAAGGCCGCCGGTGGCGGTGGCGGTCGCGGCATGCGCGTGGTGCACAAGGAAGAAGACCTGATCGAATCGGCCAAGCTGACCCGTACCGAAGCCGGTGCCGCGTTCGGCAACCCGATGGTCTACCTGGAGAAGTTCCTGACCAACCCACGCCACGTGGAAGTGCAGGTCCTGTCCGACGGCCAGGGCAACGCCGTGCACCTGGGCGACCGTGACTGCTCGCTGCAGCGCCGTCACCAGAAGGTGCTGGAAGAAGCCCCGGCCCCGGGCATCGACGAGAAGGCCCGCCAGGAAGTCTTCAAGCGTTGCGTCGACGCGTGCATCGAGATCGGCTACCGCGGTGCCGGTACCTTCGAGTTCCTGTACGAGAACGGCCGTTTCTACTTCATCGAGATGAACACCCGCGTTCAGGTGGAGCACCCGGTTTCGGAAATGGTCACCGGTATCGACATCGTCAAGGAGATGCTCAGCATCGCCGCTGGCAACAAGCTGTCGTTCCGCCAGGAAGACGTGGTGATCCGCGGCCACTCGCTGGAGTGCCGGATCAACGCCGAAGACCCGAAGAAGTTCATCCCGAGCCCAGGCAAGGTGAAGCACTTCCACGCCCCGGGCGGCAACGGCGTGCGCGTCGATTCGCACCTGTACAGCGGCTACTCGGTTCCGCCGAACTACGATTCGTTGATCGGCAAGCTGATCACCTACGGCAAGGACCGCGACGAAGCCATGGCGCGCATGCGCAATGCCCTGGACGAGATCGTCGTCGACGGCATCAAGACCAACATCCCGCTGCACCGCGACCTGGTGCGTGATGAAGGTTTCTGCAAAGGCGGCGTCAACATCCACTACCTCGAGCACAAACTGGCCAACCAGGAGTGATCGCGTTAGCGTGATGAAAGAGCCCCGGCCCCGTGCCGGGGCTTTTTATTTGCGCGTGCCAAAACCCCGCAAGCGCAAGGCATGGGTGATCCGTACACGTGGGAGCGGGCTTGCCCCGCGATGCAGGGGGCGACAACCCAATGGAACCACGCCCAAACCCAAGCAGTCCACCGATCAGGCCCACCTTCCCGAGGCCTCACGAGGAGACTCCCATGAAAGGTACTGCGCTATCCGCCCTGTTCGCGGCCGCCACCCTGTTGGCCTCGCCTGTATTCGCCGCCGACGACCTGTGCGCCATGAACCTGCAGAAGATCGACGACAGCATGGCCACCGCCGGCGCCACCTCCGAAGGCCTGGACAAGGCCATCACCGAGCACGTGGACCAGGCCAAGGCCGCCCAGGCGAAAGGCGACAACAAGGAGTGCATCGCCATCACCAGCAAGGTGCTCGAGCGCCTGGAAAAGACCGAGAAAGGCAGCGGCTCCGCCGGTGGCAGCGGCACCTAGGCCCTGCGCGCACGCGGGCGGCCGAACCTTCTGTCGACGTCGTCCGCGTAAGCGCGTATACTCGCCCTTGCGTGCTGAAAGGCACGTTCAGCTAGAGCTGAGTGTGGGGCCGATTAGGATTCGACGCCGGTAGCGAAACTCTAGGTGCATGCCGAGTTGGTAACAGAACTCGTAAATCCACTGTTGCAACTTTCTATAGTTGCCAATGACGATAACTTCAAGGGCCAAGCTCTCGCTGCTTAATTGCAGCTGACAGGTCCTTCTGGTAGCTTCGGCTCCAGCAATCATCAGGGGATGCCTGTAAACCCGAAATGATTGTCATACAGAACAGGATCGTCGTGCAGCACGTTGGGGGCGAAGCGACTAAAACTTACCCAACTCATCCAAAGCACCCTGCCCGTCGGGCGGCTGCGGATTAAATCAGTAGACACGGCTAAGCATGTAGTACCGACAGCGGAGTACTGGCGGACGGGGGTTCAAATCCCCCCGGCTCCACCAAACATTCCTTACAAATCAGGCACTTAGCGAAATGCTCAAGTGCCTTTTTTGTGCCTAACTGGGCCGTTTTGGCTGGGTAATGCCAGCTTAATGACAGCTTGCTGCAAGCGTGAATTGCTCCTCCGCGATCTCCAGTCCCATTTGGGTTCGCCACCACTGCGGTCTGCCGTGACGTGATGAGTGCTCTCAAAAAAATGCCTCACACGCCCCACTGCATTAGGGGGATCAATTCCTCCGAACTTCCCCCAGCGCTGCATATGCAAAGTCTGCATCCGTGTCCTAGCCACGTTCGCTTGTCCATAATCGATGTAGCAGGAGTGCAATGGTCACCGCCAATGTGCCCCTGCTGCAGGCAATTCTCTGCGGTGAAGTGGACGCTAGGCCCACGGCTTGCTTCACCCTAGCCTAGCGAGGCTGCTCGGTCATCGTCAGATCGCCAAGGGCTTCACCCTGCTCCCGGGCAAAGGCGGCGAAGTTAGATAGTTGTGAGCTCCCGAAAATACACTGCTCACATCTGAGCCGGCCGCGACTTGATGGTATAGCGATAGAGCAAGTTGGGTTCGCTGACGATCAACAAATCGCGTTGAGGCCCAATGGTTACGCCTTCTGCTTGTGGCATATTTTGGTCCAGACCGTTAAATCCCTTTTCCAAATCCATAAAACTGACGGGGGTATAGCCACTATCAAACTCGGCCAGCAGCCGGGACTGATCACTCAAGATCAACAGATGACGGGTATGTGGGTCGTAGTGCAGGGCCGACACATCCTCCATGCGCAGGCGCTGCACGCCGAGCATCGACACAGCAGCCTGGTAGGTGGGGTCCGAAAGGGCCTCGGATGCGGGTTGTACCACACCCGCTACCTCGAACAGCCGGATCGGACGCTGTTCGCGGGAAGCGAACAGCACCTGGGTGTCTGCATCGAACGCCATGCCTTCGAGGCCGCGATTGTTGTCCGCCCGCTCGGCAATGGTTAGGGTGCCGAGATCACCGCGCACGATGGGTCCTTCAAGTTTCGCCAAGGGTACGGTCACCACGCTCTGACGCCGCTCCTCACCGATCAGAAGATGCCCCTTGCCGTCATAGGCCAGAGCTTCGGGGTCTTCGAAGTCCACTAGGTCAACACGGGCCTTGAGCACGAAATCCTCGCTGTACTCGTAGAGCTGTGCCGGGCTATTAACCACCACAAAATAGCTACTGCGCTCCCTAACGTAGACGATGTCCGAGGCGTTGGTGACGATGCCTGGCAAATGCAGACGCTGAACGAATTGGTAGTCAGGCAGCCAGATGCTGCGCTGGCGTACTTGATGCGGCGTGAGATGCTCTTGCAGTTGCTGGTCCAGCGCGTCGTCGATTTCGAACCATGACAGCAATGGAAGGCTAACCGCCAGTAGGCAGGCCAACCATGCCAATGGCGCGTGTTTCCAGGTCGACCAGCGGCGGGTCAAGAAAAGGACGAAGCGATTCATGAATGTGTTGTTCCGATGGAAGTAGGCATTGTTTTGCTGACCGGCAACGGCTGGCAGCGCAGCAGCAGGCTGGCGTTGGTCTGCGCCAGCGACACGCAGTCGAGAGGGCTCGGCAACGGCTCGTCTATATCGCGCAAGCGGCGCGCCAGGTAAAAGACCTCGCCCACCGGCAACTGGTCGAGCGAGTCGATACGACGTGCCTTGCCGGTACTGTAGAACTCCGCGGAGTAAGAGCGTCGCCCCAGATAAACCAGCGGCCCCGGATGAGCGACGCTGGCACGCTGCCAGGCGGCGACAAGCCCTCGTTGATTTTGCGGACGCTGCTCCAGGCTGCCATGCAGCACCAATACCAGTGCCAGCAGCGGCAATGCCAACGCCACAGGCGCGACTATGACAAGGCGCGGATTTTTACGGCGTGACACGCTGTCGGCCAGAAGCAATGCCCATGCTGGCAATGCCGGCAGCACATAGGTCCACAGAATGTTACCGGCCAGGCTGAAGAACACCGGCGTAGCCAGCGCCCAGCACCACAGGAAGCCCCGGAACATCCCGCCCTTCGCTACCTTGCGATTCAGATACAGCACCGGCAGCAGCAAACTCCAGGGGAACAGCGCACCCAGCAAGTAAAGCCAGATGGTGCCCGGTGGCTTGGCGTGCGCATTGCCATAGAGGTCTCCGCTCCACTCGCTGATGACGTAGCGCTTCCAGTGTTCTCCGATGAGGAAATAGTCGAGAAACCCAGGGCTCCTGAGCTCGGCCAGCACATACCAGGGGACGGCAATCAGCAGCATCACCATAGTTCCGCTCAACCACGGCAGACGCGAAAGCGCTTTCCATTGATGGTGATAGGCCGTCCAGGCCAATGCGGGGATGCCGAACAGCACCAGTGCCAGCGGCCCTTTGGCCAAAAGGCCCAGCCCCAGGCCGGCGAACCCCAGGCGAGCCCAATTGCGAGCGTTGTGCTGCATGCCTTGCCAGAAGCCCAGGTAGGCCATCAGCAGTGCCAGCGACAGGGCCGGATCGGTCAACACCACGCCACTGGCGATCAGTCCCAGCGTACAGCTGGAGTAGATGATCGCGCCAAGCAGCCCGACCTCCAGCCGCCGTTCGCGACGCCCGATCTCGACTATCAACAGGCAACTGAGCACATGAATCAACCAGGCCGGCAGACGCACAGCGAACTCGTTAACGCCCAGCCAATGCATACTTGCCGCCTGGGTCCAGAACGACAGCGGCGGCTTGCCCCAGAACGGAACGCCATAATCGAACATTGGAGTAACCCAGTCATCGAGTTCGAGCATCTTGCGCGCCATTTCTGCATAGCGTGCCTCAGAGGTGTCCATGAGGGGATAGGCGCCAAGTCCGACCAGGCGCAATGCCACGATCACCGCCAGCAGCCCCCACAGCAGGCTGCGCCTTGAGTGCTCGCTCATGCCGGCCTCCGTTCGCCACGGCCAATGGGCTGCAGCCTTTCCACTGAGTCCGTCGGCGTCGTCTGCAGCAGATAATGCGGTCGGCGCTTGACCTCGTGCAAAGTCGCGCCCAGGTATTCACCGACCATGGCCACGCCCAGGCACAGCACGCCGCCTACCCCAAGCAACAAGTGCACAGCCGAGAAACTGCCGGCGAACAGCGCCGCCAGCATCCAAGCCACGCAGACCAGCAACAGCGCCAGGCTCAGGAAGCTAAAACAACGCAGTGGTCTGCGCGAGAACGCCAGCACGCTTTCAGCGGCCAGTCCCAGCAATGTCAGGTAGTCCCATTTGGTTTCACCTGCTACCCGCTCGACTCGCTCATAGGGCAATTCGATGGTGCGAAAGCCCATCCAGCCGACCAATCCCTTGAACAGCACAGCCCGCTCGTCCATTGTTCGCAAGGCCGCCAAGGGCGCCGGGCCGATCAGGCGAAAGTCGCTAACCTCCTCAGGCAACGTTCCCCGGGCCACCAGCCGTTGCATGATTCGGTAGTACAGGCGTGCTGAGGTCCTCTTCAGCCAGGTGTCTCCAGCCCTGCGCGAGCGCTGCATGTTGACTATGTCGTAGCCTCGCAGCCAATGCTTGACCATGTCTGCAATCAGCTCCGGAGGGTCCTGCAGGTCAGCGTCAATAAATACCACTGCCTGCCCGCGCGCGTGGTCGATGCCCGCACGGATGGCTGCCTCCTTGCCGAAATTGCGGCTCAGGTGTAGCGCTCGCACGCTCTCCCGGCGCTCGAAGTGGCGCAGCAGCGCGGCGGTGCCGTCGTGGCTGCCATCGTTGATGTAGAGCAACTCGCACGATACCGGCAACGTCGCGATGACGGCGCGTACGCGTTGGTGGAATGCCTGCAGCACCAGTTCTTCCTGATAGCAGGGCACGATAATGCTTAGGCGCGGCTCAGCGTCCTGGGCGGGAGGAGACAAGGTCAACATGGTGATAGGTCCATTGACGGTGGAGAAAAAAACCCAGCAGGGTCAGGCAACCCGTGGTCAGGGCCTGGGCAAGCAAGGGATGGGTTTCATGACCAAGCAGCAGCGCCATGGCCACAGCATTGAGGGTGTTGTGCAGACCGGCGACGCAGGCGAAGCGAAACGGTTGCAGATTCTTGCCACCCCGGCTGGCGAAACAGGTGCGACTGCCCAGTGCGAAGCTCAGTAAGGCGCCAAGAAGCGCCCCGAGGATGCTGCCAAGCAGCGCGTGGTCTAGGGCGACGAACAGCAGAAACAAGGCCTGATGGGCAGCGGTGGCCACGCTACCCACGCCCAGGTAACAGACCAGGGAGGCAAACATAGCGGGCATGAGGGGTCTGGATGTCTTCATGGTGCCGAGGCTAGCCAAGCGCAAGTGAACTACTTGTTTCACCAAGTCACATCTACATCACCTGAGTCTGGCTAGGGTGCGCACTTCAACATCGTTATCAAAGGAGCGTGCCATGAGTCGGTTCCACACCCTGCTGTTCATTGGCTTGATGTCCCTCGGCGGTCACTCGTTCGGCCAAGTGCCGAGCCAGACACGGCCCAGCCTCGGCTTTGATGCGGCACTGAAACTCGCCACCGAGACCCGGCAGGCCTGTCAGCGCATGGGCTTTTCGGTGGCGGTCAGCGTGGTGGACCGCCAGGCCCTGCCCCTGGTGCTGTTGGTTTCGGACGACGCTTTCGCCCATGCCCGCAAGACCAGTGAGCGCAAGGCCCGCACTGCCGCCTCGCGGCGTGCGCCAACTGCCGATATCCTTGATGCCAACGACCACGAGCAAAGCCTAGGCGTGGCATTCCATGCCATCGGCCTGACCACGCTCAGTGGTGGATTACCGGTGGTCCACGACAATCAGTACATCGGCGGTGTCGGCGTGGCCGGTGCTCCGGGCCAGAACGCCCTGGGCCAGGACTTCGACACGTTGTGCGCCGAAGCTGGTATCAAATCGATCGGCGCGCAGTGGGCCGCCGCCAAGGAAGCCAAAGAATGATCGAGATACTATTGGTCGAAGACGATCGCGCTCTGGCCGGGTCCCTGGCCGATTACCTCAGCGAGGTCGGCTTCGAAGTCGACTTCGCCTTCAACGGCCAATCTTGCCTCGAGCGTACTCTCGAACAACGCTACGACGCCCTCATCATGGATGTGACCATGCCCGGGCTCGATGGCCTGCGGGCCTGCAAGGCGTTGCGTAAGCGCCAGGACCAAACTCCGATCCTGTTCCTGACTGCCCGCGACACGCTGGCCGACAAGCTCGACGGCTACGAAGCCGGCGCCGACGATTACCTGATCAAGCCGTTCGAGCCGCAGGAGCTAGTCTGCCGTCTGCACGCGCTGCTGCGCCGTGGCAAATTACCCAGCAGCGGTGGGCAACAGACTTGCGGCGAGCTGCTGATCGACCTCAAGAGGCAGAAGGTCTACCGGCAGGGGCTGGCAATCGATCTGCAGGACATCACCATCCGCCTGCTGTCGCTGCTCGCCGAAGCCGCCCCCGACACGGTGAGTCGGCACAAGCTGGAAAATGCGCTGTGGCCTGACGAGCTGCCGGAAAGCGACCCGTTGCGCACCCACATCTATCGACTGCGCCAGGCACTGGATCGCCCCTTCGAACGCGACCTTATCAAAACCGTCCATGGAAAGGGTTATCGCCTTGCTATACCCGACTAGCTCGTTCTTCGCCCGTGCTCTGTACACCCTCTTGCCCTTCACGGTGTTCATCGCCGTGATGTACAGCCTGCTGGTATGGTCTTCGGTGATCATCACCGAAGACCACATTGTCAACAGTTACTTGGACCGCGAGGTTTCCCGCTTCCAGCAGGACTATGCCCGGTCGCCAGCGACCACGCCTTTACCGGCAACCAGTTACCTGCGCAGCTACTGGGCCAAGGATCCACACCTGCCGGAGAGCTACCGCACACTACCGCCTGGCCGCCATGAACTGGACGATGAGCGCACTCATGTCCAAGTGATCTACCTGCCGACAGCAGGAGAAAACCTGTACCTAGAGCTGGACGAGTCGCAGCTCAGCTCGCTAGATCGGCATGCCAGCTTGCTGTTCAGTACGCTGTGGGGTGTGGCCGGCCTGGTCATAATTGCCGGTGCCGTGCTCGCGGTTGTTGGCGCCAGGCACCTGGCTTCGCCGGTGACGCAACTGGCCGATGCCGTCGCCCAGGGATGGCGGCCCGGCACCGACCTGCCCGGACATGGGCGCAAGGATGAAGTCGGTACGCTGAGCCGCGCGTTGTCGCAACTGGTCGACCGCCTGCACGACGCCCTGGAACGCGAGCGGGCCTTTACCCGCCACGCCAGCCATGAACTGCGCACGCCTCTGGGAGTCATCCGCAACAGCCTGGCCGTACTGCGCCTGCCCCACTGTAGCATCGAGAAGCAGGCTCGTGGCCTGGAGCGCATCGAGCAGGCCAGTGGCGAGATGGAAACCCTGGTACAGCTGTTTCTCTACTTGGGTCGGGAAGGCGAACGGATGCCCAGCCAGGCCGTGGCCCTGCGCCCGCTGCTTGACGCTTGCATGCACAAGTACGCCGACTACCTGGCCAGCAAAGCATTTCGTGTGGACCTAGCGATTGACTCGCAGTTGCTGATCGGCGCACCACCCAGCGCGCTGCAGGTGTTGGTCAACAACCTGATGGGCAATGCCCTGGTGCATGGCAGCGACTACCTGCATGTCCAGGCCGGCCCCGACCATCTGCAGTTGGTAAATGGCCTCGCCCTCGGCAGCGACATACACGCGGGCTTTGGCTATGGGCTTGGTATCGTGCAGCGTCTCTGCACCCATTGCGGGTGGCGCTTGACCATCACCCGCGAATCCTATCGCTTCGTCGCCCGCGTGGAATTTCCCTGACGTCTACTCAAAACCGCAATGTCGTTGCAACTGGCCTGCCCGCACCACAACGACGCGCGCCGGCAGGGCAGCATCTTCAGGCTTGTTTCCTGCAATTGAACGCCTCGCCACCGCCCCCCAACTCACGCTTGCTTCCCCCTGATGCTCCCAGAAGCTTTCATCCAGCACTCATCCCGCCCTTTAATCCAGCCACGCTGCTCGGCCTTGAGCCTATCGGCCTGGCCGCCCGCCTTGACCAAGGCTGCCTGGTAGGTGCGCGCGAGTTCACGGTCCTGGGATGACAACTCCTGGCTATTACAGATCAACGTTTCCATGGCATTGATTGTTTTGGCGCCACAATCGAAGGTGGTCGATGACGCCGTCTGCGCAATTGCAGCTCCAATCGTACTTAGCAAAAGGCCTGCGGTGGCCAACATTGTGAAGAGTGAAGTAGCCCATTATATCTCCAACAATAAGACTACTGTTAAAAAATCGGCAAATCGACATAAACACTAGACCGATACAGAGTCACATCAGTTTCACGCCATCCTCGTTAGGTTTAATGCTCTTGCTTGCCAATGGAGCACACACCTAATGAAAAGAAAGATCAGTGTAATCACGCTATTCATTCTATTCGTAAACAGCACCGCGTGTACCACGCCCCTAAGTCGTACAGCGCCAAGTATAGGTATCGACCCTGCGCTGACGGCAGCGTTGGCGGCCAAGCAAGCTTGCGAGCAGATGGGGTTCGCGGTAGCCGTGACCGTTGTCGGCCGCCACACCGAGCCTGTGGTCTTGATCGTGTCCGATAACGCCTTCGCCCACGCCGTCGAGACAAGCCAACGCAAGGCGGTGACGGCGGCCTCACGACGCGTCGATACCTCGCTAGTAGCTGCGGCGGCCAAGGAGGATAGCGAGCTGGGCCCGGCATTTCACGCCGTGGGTCTTACGACGTTGAGCGGCGGTCTGCCATTGCAGCAAGAAAACGCAATCATTGGTGGCATAGGTGTTGCCGGCGCACCAGGGCAGACACCCGGAGGACGAGATCATGACAGCCAGTGCGCCGAGGCCGGCCTTAAAGCTATTGGCTTGGTCCAGACGGACTGAGCCGGCGCGCATCGGCCCTGTTCGTGCGTGACATTTGCGTCACACCCCAGTGATTAATGTCATTCAGACAGAACATAACACTTTCGGAAGAACCTCAAGATGCGACTTTCTTACAGTGCACTTGCGTTGATGGCAACCAGTTTTTCAAGCATGGCGGAAGATCGGCCCTTCACTGTCGGGCTCGGCGTGGCCAGTCAATCCAAACTTTACAAGGATATGGACACCGGCAGCAAACTCGTTCCCCTGCTCAATGGCCGCAACGGGAACTTTTGGGTTGAAGGACTGCAGGCGGGATATGACTTCTACGAACAGGGCGATTTCAGTATTGCCGCCGCGCTGCAGTACAACCCATCCGGCTTCAAGACCAGTGACGCTAAATCTTCCAGTCGGCTGTACGACGGCTTGAAAGATCGCGACTCGGCAATCGAGGGCGGCTTGGTGATGCGCTACGACCTGGGCTGGGCCGAGATGAAGGGCACCTTGATGACCGATATCAGCGCCGCGCACAAGGGGCAGAGCGTCGAGTTGGGTTTGTCCAGGGCATTGCAGCTCTCCCCTTCCTGGCGGGTCACGCCGGAGGCATCGGCAACCTGGGTCAGCGCCAAGCAGAATGACTACTACTTTGGCGTCGACCCATCGGATCGTAGCGCATTACGCGACAGCTACTCGGCGGGCAGTGGGGTCAACTACGGGGTAGCAGTCAACAGCCATTGGCAGATGAGCGATCACTGGCACCTGCTGGGGCGCGTGGCGCTGGAGCGATTCTCCAATAGCGTCAAGGACAGTCCGCTGGCCGAAAAGGGCCATCAGTCCACGGTCATGGTCGGGCTGGGATATTCCTTCTAATCGCACCTGCCGGACAAGGATGTCGTGGCGTAAGCACCCAACACCCTCGGTTGCCAACAGCTTTCGCAACCGTGCAACAGGCACACCATGAACATCACCCTATTCGGAACCGGTTATGTAGGGCTCACCTTAGCCGTTTGCCTTGCTCAGGTGGGACACCACGTCTACTGCACCGACGTGGACACGCAACGCCTTGATTTGCTGCAGACGGGACACTGTCCCTTCTTCGAGCCCGGTCTGGAAGCACTGCTCAAGAGCAACCTCGCCGCAGGTCGTGTGCACTTCACTGACTCCGTCGTCGAAGCGGTAGGAATTTCCCAGGTCATCTTCATCGCCGTGGGCACCCCTGCCGAGGAAGATGGCAGCGCGGATCTGCGCAGTGTCCTAGCCGTGGCCAGAGCCATTGCAATGCATGCCCAAGGCGACAAGATCGTCATCAACAAGTCCACTTCACCGGTCGGCACCGCACAGCGGCTGAAAGCCATGATGAAGCAGCTCGTCAGGCAACGCGGACGCGAGCACATCCTTGAGGTTCTGGCCAATCCCGAGTTCCTCAAAGAGGGCTCGGCGCTCGATGATTGCATGCGCCCCGATCGCATCATCATCGGTATCGACGGCACCCGTGGACTCGATGTGGTCCGCTCGCTCTATGCGCCGTTCTCCCGCAACCATGAGAAGCTCATCGTCATGGATAGCCGCAGTGCAGAACTGGCCAAGTATGCGGCCAACAGCATGCTGGCCACCCGGGTGTCGTTCATTAACGAGATGGCCAATCTGGCGGAGCACCTGGGCGCGGATATCGAAATGGTCCGCCAGGGCATCGGCGCCGACACCCGGATCGGCCACGATTTCATCTATCCAGGCTGTGGCTTTGGCGGCTCCTGCTTCCCCAAGGACATACTTGCGCTACGCACCATTGCCCGCCAAAAGGGATGCCGAACCGAACTGCTGGATGCCGTCGAGGCAGTCAACCACCGACAGAAGAACCGCGTCTTCGAGCGCATAAGCGAGCATTATCGCGGCGACCTCCATGGCAAGACATTCGCGGTCTGGGGGCTGTCGTTCAAGCCGGATACCGATGACATGCGCGAAGCGCCCAGCCGTGTGCTGCTCGAGGCCCTGTGGTCGGCCGGCGCACAGGTCCGCGCCTTCGACCCCGAAGCCATGGAGCAGGCCGGTCGCCTGTATGGCGGGCGCGCGGACCTGCGACTTGTCGAGTCGCAGGAAGCGGCCCTGGAGGGAGCGCATGCACTGGTGATCATGACCGAGTGGCGAGTATTCCGGGCCTGCAACCTAAGCAAGGTGCGCCAAGCCTTGAGGGACGCCGTGGTATTCGACGGGCGCAACCTGTTCGACCCCCGGCAGATGCTGCGCGAATCCCTCAGCTACTACCCCATAGGACGTCCTGCGGTGAGGCCGGCATGAGCATGAACATTCTGGTAACGGGGTGCGCGGGATTCATTGGTTCGCATGTAGTACGGCGCTTGTGCCAGGAAGGTCACCAGGTGCTCGGGCTCGACAACCTGAACGCCTATTATGACATCGGCCTGAAACTGTCTCGGCTGGATCTACTGATGGGATTCCCAACATTCGAGTTCAGAAGACAGGATATCGCCGATACCCTGGCAATGCGCCAAGTCTTCGAGGAGCATCGTTTCGACCGTGTCATACACCTGGCGGCGCAAGCCGGTGTCCGACACTCTATCGACAACCCCCATGTGTATGTGGACAGCAACCTCCTGGGCTTCGTCAACATCCTCGAAGGTTGCCGTCGCGCCGTGGTCGGGCACCTGCTGTATGCCTCCAGCAGTTCCGTGTACGGCATCAGCCGCGCACTCCCGCTACGCGAGGATGCCCCAACACTACCCGTGTCGCTCTATGCGGTGAGCAAGCGCGCCAATGAACTGATGGCCCACAGCTATGCGCACCTGTTCGGTCTGCCAGCCACAGGTCTGCGGCTGTTTACCGTCTATGGCCCCTGGGGAAGACCGGACATGGCGCCCTTCAAGTTCACCCAGGCCATGCTCGAAGGCCGACCAATCGACGTTTATAACGGCGGCAACCTGTCACGGGATTTCACCTACATCGACGATGTGGTGGAGGGCATCGTTCAGTTGCTGAACTGCCTCCCTCACGTCGGGCCGAAGCACGGTCCAGGCGACAACGAGGTGCCTCATGCCACCTTCAACATCGGTTTCGGCGCCCCCTCAAGCCTGGCCGAACTGATCGGCTGCATCGAATCCGCCACGGGCACAAGCGCTATGTGCCATCGCAAACGCATGCAGCCCGGTGACGTCTATGACACTTGGGCCGATGTCAGCGCCCTGGAGGCTCGCACCGGATTCCGCCCGAAAACACCCCTACCCCAAGGCATCGACAACTTCGTCCAGTGGTATCGGACGTTCTATCGCGCATGACAACCAGAGGGACCTCGGTACAGGTGGAGCACATGCAAAGGCGCAGGTTGCAGGCCGTCGGTAAAAGTACCGGCTGGTTCCTGGGGTTGCTGGTGATCAGCTGGCTGCTGAATGGCAGCGAGCTTATCCCACCGCTCGACACGCAATGGGTCGAGCACCACATCCGCGGCTATGGCTTGGAAGGTGCGCTGCTGTTCCTGCTCGCCGCCACGATGTTCACCGCCGTTGGTCTGCCGCGGCAGGCAATGGCCTTTCTGGCCGGATACGCGTTCGGTGTGGGGCCTGGCTGTGCCATAGCCGTGCTGGCGACCACCCTAGGTTGCATTCCGGCGCTTGGCTATGCCCGTCTTGCCAGCGCAAGTCCGATGCTGCAGGCCATCCAAAGACGCATCCCCTCTGTCGGTCGTTACCTGCACCATCGACCATTCCTGGCCACCTTGCTGGCCCGGTTATCACCGGTTGGCAGCAATCTGCTCACCAATCTCGTCGCCGGGCTCTACCGCGTTCCCCTGCCCGCTTTTCTCTCCGCCAGCGCGTTGGGGTTCGTTCCGCAGTCATTGATCTTCGCCTTACTGGGCGACGGCGGCAACGTTTCACCCACTCTGCGATTCGTTGGTGCCAGCGCCTTGTTTCTCGTTTGCCTGCTGCTGGGCACCTGGCTGCTCAAGCATCAGGACCTGCCGCCGGACGCCATCGAGCCGACGGTCTCCAACAACACCTCGCAATGACGGTTCCACAATGACCCACCCTGTTCTTGTTTCCGTTCTGATTCCTGCCAGAAACGAGGCGGAGAATCTGTCCGCGTTACTGACCGAGATACACCTGGCCCTGCAGCACGAGCGCTTCGAAGTGATCGTGGTCGACGACGGCAGCACCGACGACACCGTGCAACGCCTGCTCGATATCAGGCGCCGGGGTTACCCTCAGCTGCGGATCCTGCGTCACAGCTGCTCGCTGGGGCAAAGCACGGCGATCCACCATGCCGCACGGGCCGCTAGGGGTGCCTGGCTGGCGACCCTTGACGGCGATGGGCAGAACGACCCCGCCGACATCCCCAAGATGCTCAAATTCATGCGCTCGGCCAGCAGCCCCTCAAAGTTGCAGCTCATTGCCGGCCACCGCGTCGACCGACGCGATAGCACCAGCAAGCGCTGGGCATCACGCCTGGCCAACCATCTGCGCCGCCTTCTGCTGCGCGACCTCACGCCGGACACCGGCTGCGGCCTGAAGCTCATCGAGCGAACTGCGTTTCTTCACCTGCCCTACTTCGACCATATGCATCGCTACTTGCCGGCGCTGATCCTGCGCCAGGGCGGCGAGATCTGCGTATTGCCGGTGAACCACCGTCCACGCGGCGCGGGGACCTCCAACTACGGCAACCTGGACCGCGCACTGGTCGGCGTGGTCGATCTGCTGGGTGTGTGGTGGCTTATGCGCCGCGTGCGCCTGGATTGCCAGCCCGAAGAGTTGGAGCAGTGACATGACCCGCGCATCCCGACGTACCATGCAGTTGATGCTGCTGGCCGTGTTCATGATCGGTGCTGGCCTGGGCTTGCGCCCGCTATCCAACGTGGACGAAGAACGCTTCCTCGGCGTGGCGCTGGAAATGCTCGAGAGTGGTGAATGGTTGATCCCGCACCGGGCAGGTGAAATCTATGCCGACAAACCGCCGTTGTTCGTCTGGGCGGTGGCGCTGCTGGTATATCTGGGTATACCGGCAGGCATTGCCCTGTTTCTCCCCGCGCTACTCGCTGCAACCGTGGCCACAGGGCTGCTCTGCGACCTGGGAGGCCGCTTGTGGAACCGACGTATCGGCACTCTGGCCGGACTGCTGTTCCTCGCTACCTACCAGACCTACAGCATTCAGCGAGCGGGCCAGATCGACGGGTTTCTGCTGCTCTGGATCGCGCTGGGCCTGTATGGGATGTGTCGCCACCTGATCCTGGGGCCGGCATGGAGATGGTTCTATCTGGCCTGCTTGGCCATGGGTTTTGGCGTCATCAGCAAAGGCGTGGGCTTTCTGCCGGCGTTGCTGCTGATACCTTGGGCCTATGCCGTGCGCCAAGGCTGGAGCGGTGTGACGACGATCCGCGCTTCGGCCCGTGCCTGGCTGACGGGGCCGCTGTTGATGCTGGCGGCAATCGCCAGCTGGCTGGTGCCTTTGCTCGCCAGCGTGGCGCTTGACGACCAGGCGCAGGGACGCGCCTACCTGTCGAATATCCTGTTCAAGCAGACCGCTCAACGCTACACCGATGCCTGGCACCACCGCGAACCCATCTGGTACTTCTTCGTCCAGGTCATCCCCCAGTACTGGCTGCCGCTGGTACTGATGTTGCCCTGGGCCGTCGGCGCCTGGCGTCGACATCTGGCCAAGCGCGATGGCCGCTATCTGGTCCTGCTGGGCTGGGTCGTGCTGGTGCTGCTGTTCTTCAGCCTCAGCAGTGGCAAGCGCAAACTTTATATCTACCCTGCCCTGCCCGCCCTGATACTGGCCATAGCCCCTCTGATGCCTTGGCTGCTACGGCGCTGGTTCGCTCAGCGGGAAAGGCACGGGAATTGGGCGCGCACCGTTACCGTGCTCTGGTTCACGGCCTGGTTCGCCAGGGGATTCATCGAGCCGCTGGTCGAAGGCGGCAATGAACGTCAGGCGCTGATGAAGGAGGTGGCCGCCCTCTCCCGGGGCAGCGAACTGGTGTTGACCCATTGGCGCGAAGGACATTGGCTGTATGCACGTCAGCCGCTGGTGCATTTCGGCATGGAGGCCCCGGACCAGACTGAAAAGGCGGTCGAGTGGCTGCGAGCAAACCCAGACAGCCATGCGCTGATCAGCACCTCTGAACTGGACCGATGTTTCTGGCCGGAGGCGGCAACGCCGCTAAGCGACCCGGAACGCTACTTGGTGAAAGCCGACGCGGACAATGGCAAGTGCCATAGCAAAGACGTTGAAACGCTTGTCTACCGTTTCACCTGGAGCACACCGCTGGACTGAAACGGTCGTTACCTCGATGACGGCGTATCAGTCGCGACTACATTTGCCAGCCATCTGGATCAGAACGGCTTCCTTGTTTTGCCGCAAGTAGGGTCGAAAGCGCTGGCGGATGCAGGGCGCCAGATAGTTCAACGAAGTTGGCAGCGGCCCATTGACGAACAACAGATCCTCGCTCGCGGCCAATGTGTAGACCTGTTCGATACTCAGTGGGTGGACCAGCCGATTCGCATAGTAGACCAAGCGCATATCCGGCTCGCCCAGGCTGTACAGCGCCTGCTGGCGATGGCGGTCCAGCACCTGATCGATCAGCGGTAGCGCTGCGATGCGATGCTGGCGCAGGCGCGCCTCGGCAAACGCGTAGAACAGGACATAGGCGCACAGCATCACGGTTGGCGTCAGCACCAGTATCTTGCGTCGCCAACCTGCTGCAACGGCAAGCAACCTGTTGGCTTGCCAGGCCAACAGCACCGATAGCGCCGGATAAATCGGCAATAGGTACTTTGCATGCTTCTCGTCAAAAACTGAGAACAACGTCAAGGGCACGAGTGCGACACAGCCCAACAGTATCAGCTGGGGATTGCTCCTTGCGGCTCTCAACCAAGCGACTGGCCGAACCAGCACTACCAGCCAGTAGGGGAAGAAGTCACCTGCCAGATAGCCCAGGTAGGCAAACCAGGGTTCACCCGTGGCCGTATCGATCTTCTTGACGATATCCTCCTGCAGCGTCGACTGCCAGATCGTCAGCCCCTGGGTCGCCATCATCCAGCAATACCACCAACCACCGATACCGAACGCAACCAACCAGCCGGGGCCGTCGCCCAATAGCGCCTTGGCGCGACGGTCACGAGTGACCAGGTAATACGTACCTATCGGTAGCGTCACCAGCAACAGGGCCACCGGCCCCTTGGTCAGCAGCGCGCCACCAAGGCAAGCATGGCTCAGACGGGACCAGCGCTTGCTGGGGTCGTGAAAGAGGTAGTGCCAGGCGAAGATGATGGCGAAGCCACAGAATGCGGCCAGGGTCATTTCGATCTCAGCGCGACGAGCGAGCAGGCTGAATCCCGCGTTGGCCGCCAGGAACAGGCAGGCGAAATAACCTGTCGCGCGCCCACCGATGCGCGTACCCAGCAGATAGGTGCCAAGCAGCAGGAGCAGGCCAAGGATGGCGGAAGGCAAGCGTACCGCCCACTCGTTAGCGCTGCCGAGCAAGCTCGTCGGCAACAGTGCAAGCCAGTTAAACAAGGGCGGTTTGGTCAGGTATGGCTCGCCGTTCATGCGTGGTAACAACCACTCGCCACTAGCGTACATCTCTCGCACACTGACCGCGCGGCGTGCTTCGTTGGTGCTCAGCAAGGGCACATCGCCCAGCCCCCAAAAGCACAGCATTGCCAGTAATGCGGCCAATGCCACGCCGGCGAACCTTTGACGGGTCCCTAAGCATTTCAACATCGTGATCGCTCTCAATAGCACCGATGACTCGGCGTGAGTTGACAGGGCGCGAC
The DNA here is from genome assembly GCF_001007005.1 of Pseudomonas sp. CCOS 191. NCBI lineage: Bacteria > Pseudomonadati > Pseudomonadota > Gammaproteobacteria > Pseudomonadales > Pseudomonadaceae > Pseudomonas > Pseudomonas sp. CCOS 191. Next base: position 803,022 of record NZ_LN847264.1, on the reverse strand, counting down.
CTGTATTTGGAATTGCCAATAAACGGCGGATAAGGTCGAAGATGAAATGCTAGGGAAGGCTACGTGAACCCCTTGTCACGGGCAGAATTCCGGATGCGATCAGGGCTGTTCGTTCTTGTGCCTGCGCCGTTTTACCAGCTCAACGCCTCGCTTCGATGAGATGACGCGTCGAATGCGCGATGAAAGGCTTGCCCTGGCGCATCTGGCTGTCCAGGGCCAACAATTCAGTGCGGTACTTGTCCACAGAGAAGTCCGGCACCCACCATACGCATTTGCGAAGAATCCATACGACTGCGCCCACATCATGGAACAGCATGCGGCAGCGGGCTGTACGCAGGTCAGTCACCGTCAGCCCGGCTGCCTGCGCTGCTGCTACCTCATCCTGCGGCTCGCGCATTTGCCGCTCACGTGGCAACGGCCCCAGGAAATGCTCGATCAGCTCGAAAGCCGAGGCTGGGCCTACGTGCTGGGCAAAGTAACGTCCACCAGGTCGGAGGACGCGATGGATCTCGTGCCAGTCGGGATTCACCGGGTGGCGCGAGGTGACCAGCTCGAACGAGGCGTCGGCAAATGGGAGCGCTGTACCGGGGGCTACCTCGATGACTTTAACGCCGCGTGGCCCCAGGCGCTCTTGCGCCTTGCGGGCGTTGGGTGGCCAGGCTTCAGTTGCGCACATGAGGGGCGGGAAGCGTGGAGCCTCGCCTAGCACCTCCCCGCCGCCGGTATCGAGATCCAGCGCGGCGTGCACGCCGTCCAGACGCTGTGCAAGGAGCTGGGCGTAGCCCCAAGGTGGGCGCTGCTCGGAGGCTCGTCCTGCCAGCCAGTCGAAGCCCCAGCCGGTTACATCTGCAGCACTGGCTTCGGCTAGCAGGTCGTCAAAGGAATTCATTTGATCGTCCAGGGTAACGTTTGCATGGGGGGCAGTATAAATCGTGTGGGTGCGGGCTTGCGCGGCTGTAGGCCTCAGGGCGCCGCTTACGCGGCGCATCGCCGGCAAGCCGGCTCCCACACCGACCGCGCAGTACCTGTGAGAACTGGCTTGCTGTCGATATGGCCTGGCCGATTTTCCGGGCACAAAGACAAAACCCCTACCTGCTCGCGCAGATAGGGGTTTTGCGAAATGAATCTTGACGATGACCTACTCTCACATGGGGAAACCCCACACTACCATCGGCGATGCATCGTTTCACTACTGAGTTCGGGATGGGATCAGGTGGTTCCAATGCTCTATGGTCGTCAAGAAATTCGGTTGCCAGTACGTCCTTGCAGACATGCCAGCCAATTCGGATATGCGATATGTGTGGTTCGTCGCGAACTTTCGGTTCGTTTCGTCTTCACCACCACAATTTGGCCTCAGCGCAAATTGCTTGGGTGTTATATGGTCAAGCCTCACGGGCAATTAGTATTGGTTAGCTCAACGCCTCACAGCGCTTACACACCCAACCTATCAACGTCGTAGTCTTCGACGGCCCTTCAGGGAGCTCAAGGCTCCAGTGAGATCTCATCTTGAGGCAAGTTTCCCGCTTAGATGCTTTCAGCGGTTATCTCTTCCGAACATAGCTACCCGGCAATGCCACTGGCGTGACAACCGGAACACCAGAGGTTCGTCCACTCCGGTCCTCTCGTACTAGGAGCAGCCCCTCTCAAATCTCAAACGTCCACGGCAGATAGGGACCGAACTGTCTCACGACGTTCTAAACCCAGCTCGCGTACCACTTTAAATGGCGAACAGCCATACCCTTGGGACCGGCTTCAGCCCCAGGATGTGATGAGCCGACATCGAGGTGCCAAACACCGCCGTCGATATGAACTCTTGGGCGGTATCAGCCTGTTATCCCCGGAGTACCTTTTATCCGTTGAGCGATGGCCCTTCCATACAGAACCACCGGATCACTAAGACCTACTTTCGTACCTGCTCGACGTGTGTGTCTCGCAGTCAAGCGCGCTTTTGCCTTTATACTCTACGACCGATTTCCGACCGGTCTGAGCGCACCTTCGTACTCCTCCGTTACTCTTTGGGAGGAGACCGCCCCAGTCAAACTACCCACCATACACTGTCCTCGATCCGGATAACGGACCTGAGTTAGAACCTCAAGGTTGCCAGGGTGGTATTTCAAGGATGGCTCCATGAGAACTGGCGTCCCCACTTCAAAGCCTCCCACCTATCCTACACAAGCAAGCTCAAAGTCCAGTGCAAAGCTATAGTAAAGGTTCACGGGGTCTTTCCGTCTAGCCGCGGATACACTGCATCTTCACAGCGATTTCAATTTCACTGAGTCTCGGGTGGAGACAGCGCCGCCATCGTTACGCCATTCGTGCAGGTCGGAACTTACCCGACAAGGAATTTCGCTACCTTAGGACCGTTATAGTTACGGCCGCCGTTTACCGGGGCTTCGATCAAGAGCTTCGCTTGCGCTAACCCCATCAATTAACCTTCCGGCACCGGGCAGGCGTCACACCCTATACGTCCACTTTCGTGTTTGCAGAGTGCTGTGTTTTTAATAAACAGTCGCAGCGGCCTGGTATCTTCGACCGGCGTGGGCTTACGCAGCAAGTGCTTCACCCTCACCGGCGCACCTTCTCCCGAAGTTACGGTGCCATTTTGCCTAGTTCCTTCACCCGAGTTCTCTCAAGCGCCTTGGTATTCTCTACCTAACCACCTGTGTCGGTTTGGGGTACGGTTCCCAGTTATCTGAAGCTTAGGAGCTTTTCTTGGAAGCATGGCATCAACCACTTCGCGCTCTAATGAGCACTCGTCATCAGCTCTCGGCCTTGAGATCCCGGATTTGCCTAAGATCTCAGCCTACCACCTTAAACTTGGACAACCAACGCCAAGCTGGCCTAGCCTTCTCCGTCCCTCCATCGCAATAACTGGAAGTACAGGAATATTAACCTGTTTTCCATCGACTACGCTTTTCAGCCTCGCCTTAGGGACCGACTAACCCTGCGTCGATTAACGTTGCGCAGGAAACCTTGGTCTTTCGGCGTGCGAGTTTTTCACTCGCATTGTCGTTACTCATGT
>NZ_LN847264.1:0-795000 GCF_001007005.1 Pseudomonas sp. CCOS 191 | reverse complement strand
CGCAGCGGCGCGCCGTTCTGGTTGGGCAGTTCACGGCCATACATGCCCACCGCCAGGATCGCCAGCGGGTTCATCGCCTCATCCAGACGCAGGCCTTCCACATAGGGCCAGTCGATCAGGGCGAAGCCGGAGCGCTGCCCAGGCATGCGCTTGGGGTCTTCCAGGGTTTCGAAACGGATATAGCGCGCCTTGGAGGTTGGCTCGACCTGCTTGAGTACCTCGGCCAAGGGGAAGCCCAGCCAGGGAATCACCATCGACCAGGCCTCCACACAGCGCAGGCGATAGATCCGCTCCTCGAGCTGGTACGGTTTGACGAAGTCCTCCAGCGCATAACGCCCGGGCTTGGCCACTTCGCCATCGACCACCAGGCTCCACGGCTCGGTCTTCAGGCTGCCGGCATTGGCCGCCGGGTCGCCCTTGTCGGGCCCGAACTCATAGAAGTTGTTGTAGTGGGTCGCGTCCTTGAACGGCGTGATCGCCTCGCCGCTGACGGTGACCGCCTGCCAGCGCGTGGCGCCGAGCTTGTCGCTGAACCAGCCTGGCGCGCTGCCCGCCTCGACATCGGCATAGCGGGAAACCTCCGCCGCGGCGCCCAACCGGGGCAAGGCACCCAGGGCTGCACCTGCAAGGCCGGCGCCCAGCAGCTGGCGACGGGAGAGGTAGAAACTTTCGGGGGTGATCTCGGACGACTTGCAGTCGCTGGATCGGGGAAGCTTGATGAGCATGGCGGCTCCACAGTACGGGTAACTGATGTACACGTAAGACTATGGAGCCGGCAGGTTATTCCGCGATTAAATCCTTGTCAGGATTTGCGACGGCGCGCCCGCAACAGGAACTGGATCGGCCCCGATGCAGCATAGGCGAGGAAGATCAGCAGCAGGATGCGCGGCGGATCGCTGAACACCACGGCAAACACCAGCACCACGGCCAGGATCGCGACAAAGGGCACGCGGCCCTTGAGGTCGAGCTCCTTGAAGCTGTTGTACTTGATGTTGCTGACCATCAGCATGCCGGCGGCCGCCACCAGCAGCGCCACCAGGAACGACAGCTTGGAACCCTGGATGCCGTAGTCGCTGAACGCCCAGACAGTACCGGCCACAACGCCGGCCGCCGCCGGGCTGGCCAGGCCGATGAAGTAGCGTTTGTCGGCGGTGCCGACCTGGGTGTTGAAGCGCGCCAGGCGCAGGGCCGCGCCGGCCACATAGATGAAGGCGACCATCCAGCCGACCTTGCCCATGTCGCCCAGGGCCCAGCCGAACGCCAACAATGCCGGCGCCACGCCGAAGGCGACCATGTCCGACAGCGAGTCGTACTCGGCACCGAAGGCGCTTTGCGTATTGGTCATGCGCGCCACGCGGCCGTCGAGGCCGTCGAGGACCATGGCGACGAAGATGGCGATGGCGGCGAAGGCGAAGTACTTGCTCGCCTCGCGTGGATCACCCGCGCTCAGGGCGCTCTGCGCGCTCATCGAGCTGATGATGGAATAGAAGCCGGCGAACAGGTTCGCGGTGGTGAACAGGTTGGGCAGCAGATAGATACCGCGGTGACGCACCTTGCGCCCTTCGGCGTCGTGGCCTTCTTCAACGTGCTCATCGACAGGTAGCAGGCTTTCGGCGTCGGAGGGCTTGTTCGGCTCTTCGGGACGTTCGCTCATGAAAAGTACCTTGCAACAGGGTGGAATATGTTCGACATGGGCTCTGCAAAACGGTTCTGACAGCGAGCCACTGGTCGCTTTATACCAGAAGCTGACCGCGCAAACGAAAAAACGCGGCCGAAGCCGCGTTTTTCATTATCGACGCAAGACTCAGTTCTTGGTCTTGTCGACGATCTTGTTGGCCGAGATCCACGGCATCATCGAACGCAGCTGCTCGCCGATGATCTCGATGCCGTGAGCGGCGTTGTTGCGGCGCTTGGCGGTCATCGAAGGATAGTTGGTGGCGCCTTCGCTGATGAACATCTTCGCGTACTCGCCGTCCTGGATGCGCTTCAGAGCGTTGCGCATGGCCTTGCGGGATTCTTCGTTGATGACTTCAGGGCCGGTGACGTACTCACCGTACTCGGCGTTGTTGGAGATCGAGTAGTTCATGTTGGCGATGCCGCCTTCGTACATGAGGTCAACGATCAGCTTCAGCTCGTGCAGGCACTCGAAGTAGGCCATTTCCGGGGCGTAGCCCGCTTCGACCAGGGTTTCGAAACCGGCCTTGACCAGCTCGACGGTACCGCCGCAGAGAACGGCCTGCTCACCGAACAGGTCGGTTTCGGTCTCGTCCTTGAAGGTGGTTTCGATGATGCCGGTACGGCCGCCACCGACGCCAGCAGCGTAGGACAGGGCGACGTTCTTGGCGTTGCCCGAAGCGTCCTGGTAGATGGCGATCAGGTCAGGGATGCCGCCGCCCTTGACGAACTCGGAGCGCACGGTGTGGCCCGGGGCCTTCGGCGCGATCATGATCACGTCGAGGTCGGCACGCGGCACGACCTGGTTGTAGTGGATCGAGAAGCCATGGGAGAAGGCCAGGGTGGCGCCCTTCTTGATGTTCGGCTCGATCTCGTTCTTGTACAGCTGGCCCTGGAACTCGTCCGGGGTCAGGATCATGACCAGGTCGGCGGCAGCGACGGCGCTGGCCACGTCGGCCACTTTCAGGCCGTGGGCTTCAGCCTTGGCAACGGTAGCCGAACCTTTACGCAGACCGACGGTAACGTCCACACCGGAGTCCTTCAGGTTGCACGCCTGGGCGTGACCCTGGGAGCCGTAGCCGATGATGGCGACTTTCTTGCCCTGGATGATGGAGAGGTCGCAGTCTTTGTCGTAGAAAACTTTCATGAAAATACCCCTGGTTATATCTCGGCCCCTGCGGAGCCATCGCTATTTTTGAAGTTAGATGCTGAGCACTTTGTCGCCACGGGCAATGCCGGTGACGCCACTGCGCACGGTTTCGAGAATCGATGCGGTGCCGATGGCCTGGATGAAGCTGTCCAGTTTGTCGCTGGTGCCGCTCAGCTGCACGGTGTACACGCTGGCGGTCACGTCGACGATCTGGCCACGGAAGATATCCGTGGTGCGCTTGATCTCGGCGCGCTGGGCACCGGTGGCCTTGACCTTGACCAGCATCAGTTCGCGCTCGATGTGGGCGCTTTCCGACAGGTCGACAAGCTTGACCACTTCGACCAGCTTGTTGAGGTTCTTGGTGATCTGTTCGATCACTTCGTCATGGCCAACGGTGGTCAGCGTCAGACGCGACAGGGTCGGGTCTTCGGTCGGCGCCACGGTCAGGCTTTCAATGTTGTAGTTGCGCTGGGAGAACAAGCCGACCACGCGAGACAAGGCACCGGGTTCGTTTTCCAGCAGCAGGGAGATGATGTGCCGCATGTCAGGTACGCTCCGTCTTGCTCAGCCACATGTCACGCATCGAGCCGTCCTTGATCTGCATCGGATAGACGTGCTCGGTCCGGTCGACCGCGATGTCGATGAACACCAGGCGGTCCTTCATCGCGAAAGCCTCTTCCAGTTTCGGCTTGAGGTCTTTCAGGCTGGTGATGCGAATGCCCACATGGCCATAGGCCTCGGCCAGCTTGACGAAGTCCGGCAGCGACTCGACATAGGAATGCGAGTGGCGACCGTTGTAGGACATGTCCTGCCATTGGCGAACCATGCCCAGCACACCGTTGTTCAGGTTGACGATCTTCACCGGCAGGCCGTACTGCATGCAGGTGGACAGCTCCTGGATGTTCATCTGGATGCTGCCTTCACCGGTAACGCAGGCCACATCCTGGTCGGGGAAGTTGAGCTTGATGCCCATGGCCGCCGGGAAACCGAAGCCCATGGTGCCCAGGCCACCGGAGTTGATCCAGCGGTTGGGTTTGTTGAAGCGGTAGTACTGCGCCGCGAACATCTGGTGCTGGCCCACATCGGAGGTGACGAAGGCATCGCCCTTGGTCACTTCGCACAGGGTCTCGATGACCTGTTGCGGCTTGATGATGTTGCCGTCGCCCTTGTCGTAGGGGAACAGCTCACCGTCGCCACGCCATTCGTCGATCTGCTTCCACCAGGCATCGAGCGCCGCCTTGTCGGGCTGCTCGCCGATTTCCTTGAGGATGCCGAGCATTTCGCTCAACACGCTCTCGACCGGGCCGACGATCGGCACGTCGGCCTTGATCATCTTCGAGATCGACGCCGGGTCGATGTCGATGTGGATGATCTTGGCGTTCGGGCAGAACTTGGCCGGGCCGTTGACCACGCGGTCGTCGAAACGCACGCCGACAGCGAAGATCACGTCGGCGTTGTGCATGGCCAGGTTGGCGGTGTAGCTGCCGTGCATGCCGAGCATGCCGAGGAACTGGCGGTCGGTGCCGGGGAAGCCACCAAGGCCCATGAGGGTGTTGGTGACCGGCAGGTTCAACGACTTGGCGATTTCGGTCAGGGCTTCGGAGCCGCCGCCGAGAATCACGCCGCCGCCGGAGTAGACCACCGGGCGCTTGGCCGCGAGGAGCATTTCGGCTGCCTTGCGGATCTGCCCGGAATGGCCGCGCAGGGCCGGGCTATAGGAACGCAGCTTGACCTTTTTCGGGTAGATGTACTCGAACTTCTCGGCCGGGTTGGTCATATCTTTTGGAATGTCGACCACGACCGGGCCGGGACGGCCGGACTGCGCCAGATAGAAGGCTTTTTTCAGGACTTCGGGGATTTCCGAGGCGTGCTTGACCATGAAGCTGTGCTTCACGATCGGCCGGGAGATACCGATCATGTCGGTTTCCTGGAACGCATCGGTGCCGACCATGGTGCTGGGCACCTGGCCAGACAGGATGACCATCGGGATGGAATCCATGTAGGCGGTGGCAATGCCGGTGATGGCATTGGTCGCGCCTGGGCCGGAAGTCACCAGTACCACGCCGGCCTTGCCGGTGGCACGGGCGTAACCGTCCGCCATATGGGTGGCAGCCTGCTCGTGACGAACCAGGATGTGCTGGACTTCCGGTTCCTTGAACAAGGCATCGTAAACATGAAGGAGAGCACCGCCAGGGTACCCGTAGATGTGCTTAACGCCTTCGTCGCGCAAGAAGCGGACGACCATTTCAGCGCCGGATAAGAGCTCCACGTTGTTCACCTCTAAAACGCCAGAATACCGCCCTCACTGAGCGGGTCTTATTAGGTTTACTGCCAAGCAGAGCATGAGCGAACGTCAGCACTGACTGAGCAAGTATTGGGAATACCCTGGTGTGTTGCGGGCCTTCCCACCCAGCGCGAGGTAACGCGTTGCGGGGTGTTACAAGTCGGCGCGGGTGTGCGCCTCATGATCTGCTTAGCGGGTCTGCTTCTGGCAGTCCCTCTACAGCGGAATCTGGATTCTTGTGATTCGGCGCTCACAAGTCAAGAGAAATTATTGCCAATTTTTGATCAAGATGAATTCTCACCACCACTAATGGCGCGAGCAGCAGCAGGAAAAATAAGATTTCCATAAAAAAGGGCCACAATCTGCGGCCCTTGAAGAAAAAACGGTAGAAATCAGGCGGAAGGCGCGATCAATTGGTCGAAAGTTGCGAGCAAACGCCGTAGCTCGCGGCTTTGTTCCGGGCGGTCGACGAACACCGTCTCGGCCATCACCAGGATGCCCGAGGCGTTGGGCAACGAGTGCCCGTGCTCGAGGATCAGCTTCATGCGCGGCAGGAAGATCCACTGCAGCCACTGCTCGAAGCTCATGCGGTCCACCGCGAACGGCTCCACGCTGGCCAACGCCTCGGCACTGGGGGTGGCGTCGCTCCACCAGCCCTGGACCTTTAGCTCCTGCTCGATCAGCAGCAGTTGGTCGGCGATATCGAGAATGCGCTGTTCCATCACAGGTTGACCCGCGCCTTCTGCCGCGCCAGGGCGGCACCTGCGCTGTCACCCTGCTTTTCACGGGCCTGGGCGATGGTGTTCCACAGCTGGGCCTGCAGGTCTGGGCGACCGTTGGCGTAGGTCAGGGCACGGCGTGCCAGTTGCTCGGACTGCGCCGCATCGCCCTGGGACAGGCGCACCTGGGCCAGGCGGAACAACACCTGTGGCTCACGCGGGGCAATGCGCTGGGCACGCTCCAGGCTCGACGCGGCGCCGTTGAAGTCGCCACTGCCCTGCTGCTGCTGGGCAGTGGTGAGCAGGGCCAGCACCGGGCCGTCGAGCTGCTCGTCGGCCGACAGGCCGCCACTGGAGGCGTTGCCACGCGGGATACCGGTCGGGGCACTGGTCACCGGCGCCGGGTTGCTCATCGAGGCGATGTCGAACGGTTCGTCGGCAATCGGGTTGGGGTTGGTCGTGATCGGCCCGCTGCTGACCGGGCCCGGGGTGATCGGGCCGGTGCTGATCGGCGCAGGCCCGGTGCCTGCCGGGAACGACTGGATCGGCGCGCCGCCTGTCCCCTGCGGGATCATCACGGTGACGCCGGAGTCTTCCGGCAATGACTGGGCCTGGCTGCTGCCGCCGCTGGTCGGATAGGCCGACGTGCGGTTGGCCGAGACGCGCTCGCTGTTGGAGACCCGGGTGCTCGAATCGACCACCGGAATGTTGCCACGCGGGACGCTGGCACAGCCGTGCAGAACGGTCACTGCCGCCACGGCAGGAATCCACCACTTGTTCACTTCACACCCTCTTCAGAAGCTCGCGCTCAATTCATCCAGCCCTTGACCCAGTCCATCACCTCTTCGGCCGGGTTCTGCTCGCCGCCACAGGCGGCGCCTGCGGGCGGTTCACTGCCACGAATATACGGCATCTGCACCGCTCCCGGACAGCTGCCGTCGGAACCCTGGCCGCTGTAGGGGTCGATCCAGGCCTGCACCACGTTGTCCGGCTGCGGCATGTCCAGCGGCAGCGGGTCGGCCTTCTTCATGAAGCTGGTCCACACCTGCAAGGCGCCGGTGGCACCGGTGAACGGCGTCTTGCCGTTGTCGTCGCGGCCCAGCCAGACCACCGCCAGCAGGTCCTGGCTGAAACCGGAGAACCAGCTGTCGCGCGAGTCGTTGCTGGTGCCGGTCTTGCCGGCCAGGGTCAGCGAGCTCGGCAGCGTGCTGTACACCGAGCGCCCGGTACCTTCACGCATCACCCGCTGCATGGCGTTCTGCACCAGGTAGATCGAACCCGGGTCGAAGGTCTGCTGGATCTGGAACGGGTAGCGCTTGAGCGGCTCGCCTTCGGCGGTGAGCACGCTGCGGATACCGCGCATCGGCGTGTTGAAGCCGCCGTTGGCGATGGTCTGGTACATGGTTGCCACCTGCATCGGCGACATGCCGCCGGCGCCCAGCAGCATCGACGGGAACGCCTGCCAGTCGACCTGCACGCCGAGCCGGGCGATGGTCTTGATCACGTTGGGCACGCCCACTTCAAGGCCCAGCTTGGCGGTGGACAGGTTGTAGGAGTTGGCCAGGCCCTGGTACAGGTAGATGGTGCCATGGGGGCGGCGGTCGTAGTTCTGCGGCCGCCATACCTGGCCATCGGCGCCCTTGACCGAGAACGGCTCGTCATGCACCCAGCTGGTGAGGGTGAACTTGCTAGGCTGCTCCAGCGCGGTCAGGTAGACCGCCGGTTTGACCAGCGAACCAATCGGCCGCACCGCATCGATGGCACGGTTGAAACCGGCGAAGCCCGACTGACGGCTGCCGATCAGCGCCTGCACCTCACCGGTTTCCGGGTTGGTGACGACCATCGCCGATTCGACTTCGTCGGCGCCCTTGCGCCCGGCCAGGCGTTTGAAGGTCTCGCTCATGGCGGTTTCGGCCTTCATCTGCAGGATCGGGTCGAAACTGGTGAAGATGCGCAGGCCTTCTTCGGTCAAGTCTTCGTCGCGGTAGTCCTGGCGCAGCTGACGCTTGACCAGGTCGAGAAAGGCCGGGAACGAGCTGTCGGCCAGGCTGCCGCGCTTGGTCACGCCCAGGGGCATCTTCTTCGCCGCGTCGACCACGTCCTGAGTGGCCACGCCTTGCTCGGCGAGCAGGTCTAGCACCAGGTTGCGCCGTTGCAGGGCGCGCTCGGGGTGGCGGCGTGGGTTGTAGTATGACGGGCCCTTGACCATGCCCACCAGCAGGGCGATCTGGTGCAGCTTGAGTTCCTGCAGCGGCTGGCTGAAGAAGAACTGGCTGGCCAGACCGAAGCCGTGCACGGCGCGCTGGCCGTCTTGTCCGATGAACACTTCGTTCAGGTAGGCCTCGAGGATCTCGTGCTTGTCGTAGTGCACTTCCAGGAGCAGCGACATCATCGCTTCGGTCAGCTTGCGGCTGAGACTGCGCTCGTTGGTGAGGAAGAAGTTCTTCACCAACTGCTGGGTCAGGGTACTGCCGCCCTGGCGCATGGCGCCGGACGAAGTGTTGACCCACACCGCGCGGGCGATGGACTTGGGCGACACGCCGAAGTGGCTGTAGAAGTCGCGGTCTTCGGTGGCGATCAGGGTTTCCACCAGATACGGCGGCACCTGGTCGATCTTGACCAGGATGCGGTCTTCGAGGTTCTTCGGGTAGATACCGCCGATCATCAGCGGCTCAAGGCGCACCACGTCGAGCTTGCCGCCATTGGCGCCGCTGAGGCCCGCGACATAATCGCCGGAGAAGCGCACACGCACGAATTGCGCCGGTTCCATGCCCTCGTAGAACTGGAAGCCACGGGTATTGAGGTCGACGGTATTGCCGTTGACCGACGCCGCGCCCGGGCCGTTGGCCGCGCTTTCCCGACGGTAGCCGAGGGCATCGAGCTCGGTGAGGAAGTCGTTGCGGCTCAGTTTCTGGCCGACGAACAGCTCCAGCGGCCGGGCATACACCTTGGCCGGGATGGTCCAGCGCTTGCCGGAGAACTTCTCCTGGACAGTGGCGTCGAGGTAGACCGCGAAGCCGGCGATCAGTACCAGGCCGACCAGGCTGAGCTTGAGCGCCCAGCCCAGCCAGGCACGGGCGCGGCCGGTCGGGCGTTTTTTGGGGGTGCGGGAATTTCGGGTACGAGTCATGGCGGCGGATTATACGCACTTTGGAAAAGGGAGGCAGACGCCCCTTGGCGGTTTGCAGGGACGGCACCATTGACCATAATGTTCGATTCGAATTCCCTGACCCCTGAAGGATGATCCGTGAGCCAAGCCCTGATCAGCGCGCTGCAGAACCCCGCCCTCTATCCGCACCCTGTCGCGGGCTTCGAGCTCATCGAGACGCATATCTCCTGGGTCCTGCTGACCGGCGAGTTTGCCTACAAGATCAAGAAGCCGATGAACTTCGGCTTCCTCGACTTTACCGGCCTCGACCAGCGCGGGCATTTTTGTAACGAAGAGCTGCGCCTGAACCAGCGCCTGACCGAAGGTCTGTACCTGGAAGTGCTGCCGATCACCGGTAGCGTCGAAGCGCCGCAGATCGACGGCGAAGGCCCGGCGATCGAATACGCGCTGAAGATGCGCCAGTTCCCTCAAGGCCAGATGCTCAGCACCTTGCAGGCCAACGGCGAGCTGAATGCCGGACATATCGACCAGATGGCGCGGCAGATCGCCGAGTTCCACCTGCAGGCGCCCAAGGTGCCGGTCGAGCACCCGCTGGGCACGCCGGACGCGGTGATGGCGCCGGTGGAGCAGAACTTCGAACAGATCCGCCCGTTCCTCAGCGACAAGGCCGACCTGCAGCAGCTCGATGCACTGCAAGCCTGGGCCCAGGACAGCTTCAAGCGCCTGCACGGCCTGCTCGAGGCGCGCAAGGCCGACGGTTTCATTCGCGAATGCCACGGTGACATCCACCTGGGCAACGCCACCCTGATCGACGGCAAGGTGGTGATCTTCGACTGCATCGAGTTCAACGAACCGTTCCGCCTGACCGACGTCTACGCCGACGTCGGCTTCCTGGCCATGGACCTCGAGGACCGCGGCCTGAAGTGCCTGTCGCGGCGTTTCGTCAGCCAGTATCTGGAGCTGACCGGCGACTACCAGGGCCTGGAATTGCTGAATTTCTACAAGGCCTACCGCGCTCTGGTGCGGGCCAAGGTCGCGCTGTTCAGCATGCCAGCCGAGGCCGACGGCGTGCAGCGCGCCACCACCCTGCGCACCTACCGCAACTATGCCAACCTGGCCGAAAGCTACAGCGCCATCCCTTCGCGCCTGCTGGCCATCACCCAAGGCGTCTCGGCAGTGGGCAAGAGCCACGTGGCAATGCGCCTGGTCGAGGCTCTCGGCGCAGTGCGCGTACGCTCGGACGTGGAGCGCAAGCGCCTGTTCGGCAAGCAATCGGCGGCCGATGCCGGTCATCTGGAGGCCGGCATCTACGACAAGCAGGCCAGCGTTGCCACCTACCAGCGCCTGCACGAACTTGCAGAGATCATCCTCCACGCCGGGTTCCCGGTGGTGCTCGACGCCACCTACCTCAAGCATGAGCAGCGCAAGGCCGCGGCCGAGGTCGCCAGCGAGACCGGCGTGCCGTTCCTGATCCTCGACTGCCATGCCCCGGACGCGGTGATCGCCAGCTGGCTGGCGCAACGCCAGGCCGAGGCCATCGACCCGTCGGACGCCACCCTGGAGGTGGTCAAGGCGCAACAAGCGACGCGCGATCCGCTCGATGCCGAGGAGCAAAAGCACAGCAAGCGGGTGAACACTCAGGAAAGCGCCAGCATGGACCAGTTGATCGAACAGATCCGCCAGCATTTCCCCGGCTTTTGAGCCATCAGGCGTGAAGCAGTCGACAGTTCACGCCTGAAGTCCGGCGCCCCTCCAGTGATGTCATTACAATATCATCACACCCCACGGAGGAGGCGCCGCCATGAATCAGCCCCGTCAGCTGGACAACGTCCTGTACTCGATGATCCGCGACGAGAAGATCGCGGCGTTCAACCGCGAGAAACCCAGCGATTCACCGATCGACTTTCGCGGCGGTGATTTCCGCGGCCTCGACCTGCGCGATCTGGATGTACGCGGCATCGACTTTTCCGACGCCTACTTCCGTGCCGCTGACCTGCGCGGGCTGGACCTGCGGGAAAACGGCCTGGAAGGGGCGAGCCTGGCCCATGCGCAGATCTCCGGGACGTATTTCCCGGCCGAGCTGAGCGCCGACGAGATCCTGATGTCGGTGAAGTTCGGGACGCGGATGCGTTATCGCAGCCCACGCCAAGGGTAAGCGTCTGGCCTGCACAAGGCGGTGGCGACGAACCTTGTGGATCGGACACACGTGGGAGCGGGCTAGCCCGCTCCCGCTCAGCCAGAGCGCTACATCCCGTCGGCGCCGATGGCAAAAGGCCGCGTAATCCACAACCCCCGCTACACTCCTCATTGACCTGCTCGCGATTTATCCCCACGACCCGTTCAGCCATCGCAAGGAGGCTCGATGAACGATGAATTGCAGCATCTGAAAAACCTTGGCAAGACCTCCGCGCAATGGCTGCATGCCGTCGGCATCCACAGTGCATCGGACCTGCGCCGGCTCGGCGCGGTGGGTGCCTATCAGGCCGTGAGAACGCGAGGATTCCGGGCTTCGAAGGTGTTGTTGTACGCCATCGAGGGCGCCCTGCTGGACATGCACTGGAATGACCTGCCGGTCGAACGCAAGCAGGCGTTGAACCAGCAGCTCGATGCCAAGTGCCCAGCCCAATCACAAAAGAACGAAAAATAATTGTGCAAAGGCATTGACTCCGAAATGAGAATCGTTATGATTATCACAACTGGTCGCGAGACCGGTTGGGTAACCTGAATGCTCCCTGGTTCGGACGCTCAGATTATCTCCTCATCAGGCTAATCACGGTTATTGACCCGGCTTTTTGCCGGGTCTTTTTTTGCCTGCGATTCAGTGGCCCTTGCGCAGTTGGGCGCAGTAGTCCTGTTCCGGTGTCGCCGGGGTGTACCAGACGAAGTCAGCCATGGCCGGCTCGACCGTTTCCCCCACTTCCGCCAGCAACAGCACCTTGTCCTCGGGCTTGGCGTCGAGGTCGGCCAGGTGCAGCGGCACGCCGAGATCCTTGCGCGCATGGTAGCTGCCGGTGAGCAACAGCGCCGGCTGCGGCGCGGCCAGCAAGCGCTCGGCGATGCGCCGGTCACGCTGCTGCTGCACCGCCAGCATCGCCGGTAGCTGGCTTTCCGGCAGCAGATTGCAGTGGCCGGCACGCACCTGTGCCAGCAGCGCCTGCACCACTGCCGGCGCATTGGAGCGCTCGCCCGGAGGTGTCGCCGGTTGGCGATAGGCTTGGCGGATTTCATCGGGCGACAGGTTCGCCGCCAGTAGCGGGTATGGCTGGCCAAGGGTCTCGCGCACGATCGGCCCGTACAGCGCCCAATCCCAGCCGGGTTGCCAGGCGAGCGCCTTCGGCAGGTCGGCTGCTGGCGTTACCTTGCCCTTCTGCGCATCGACAAGCGCCTGCTGTTGCGGCTCGAGCATTTCCAGCAGCAGGCTGCCCTGCGCGCGGCGGCTTTCCAGGGCGCGCAGCAGCCACAGCTGCAAGCGGTGATGGTCGGGATTGTCGTGCTTTTCACCGACCAGCACCCGTGGCGCATCGGCCAGGCGCTGGACCAGCTGTCCGGGGCTCAATACCTGGCCGCTGGACAACTCGATGATCTGCCCCAACTGGACGTTGTCGCGGCCTTCGGTCCCCTGCCAGGCCGGCACGGGCGGCAGGCTCGCCTGGCAACCGCCGAGCGCCAGCGCCAGGCAGATGGACAAGCCGGACAGCAAGGGATGGCGCATGGCGAATGGCTCCTAGCGAGTGATGATCAGCGGATGGCCGCGCTCCGGATGAGGTTGCACCAGGACGTCGATACCGAACACCGCTCGCAGCGCCGTCGGTGTCAGCACTTGTTGCGGTGTGCCCAGTGCATGGCTGCGGCCCTGCTCCAGCAAGAGAATATGGTCACAGTAGCGCGCCGCCAGGTTCAGGTCATGCAGGATCACCAGCACCGACGCGCCACGGTCGGCGAAACTGCGTACCGCCTGCAGCGTGGTGTGCTGATGCAGCGGGTCCAGCGCAGAAGTGGGCTCATCCAGCAACAGCGTGGTGCCGGGCTCGCCGGGCCACAGCTGGGCCAGCACCCGCGCCAGGTGCACGCGCTGGCGCTCCCCCCCGGACAGCGCCAGGTAGCTGCGCTCGACCAGGTGCTGAGCATCCGCCGCCGCCAGCGCCGCCTCGACGATTTCCCGGTCGCGCTGACGGCCGCTGGCATAGGGCAGGCGGCCGAGGCCGACCACTTCAGCGACACTGAAGGCAAAGCCAAGGCTGGACGCCTGCGGCAGTACCGCCAGGCGCCGGGCCCGCTCCTGGCCCGGCCAATCGTCCAGCCCACGGCCCTCGAGGTGCACGCGCCCGGCACTGGGCGCCAGTTCGCCACACAGCACGCCGAGCAGGCTGCTCTTGCCGGCGCCATTGGGCCCGAGCACGCCGAGAACCTGCCCTGGCCGCAACGTGAGGTTGATGTCGTGCAACACCTGGCTGCCACCACGTTTGAGAGACAGCCCTTGGACGTCGAGCATCAGTTGCGCACCTTCACCAGCAGGAACAGGAAGAATGGCGCCCCGATAAAGGCGGTGACGATGCCGATCGGCAACTCTGCCGGGGCCAGGGCCAGGCGCGCGACCAGGTCGGCGAACAGCAGCAAGGTACCGCCCGCCAGCAACGAGGCCGGCAGCAGCACCCGATGATCCGGCCCCGCCACCAGCCGCACCAGGTGCGGCACCACCAGGCCGATGAAGCCGATCAGGCCGGCGGCGGCGACCGCCGCCCCCACGCCGAGCGCGGTGCAGAACACCAGCTCGCGCTTGAGCTTTTCCACCTCGATGCCAAGGTGCCGCGCCTCCGACTCGCCTAGCAGCAAGGCGTTGAGCGCCTGCGCCCGGCGCGGCAGCCACAGGGCCACGGCCGCCGCCACCAGCAGCAAGGGCCACAGCCTCTCGTAGCTGGCGCCGTTGAGGCTGCCCAGATTCCAGAAGGTCAGGGTGCGCAGGGTGGCGTCGTCGGCCAGGTAAGTGAACAGGCCCACCGCCGAGCCGCCCAGCGCGGTCATCGCGATACCGGCCAGGAGCATGGTCGCCACGTTGGTCTGGCCGTCGCGGCGCCCCAGGCGATAGACCATCGCTGTCACGCCCAAGCCACCGACGAAGGCACACAACGACAACAGATAAGGCGCGAACCAGTCAGGAATGCCGCCCAGCCAGCTGCCGCCGACGATCGCAACCGCGGCCCCCAGGGCGGCGCCGCTGGCGACACCGACCAGCCCCGGATCGGCCAGCGGGTTGCGGAACAACCCCTGCATCGCCACGCCGGACAATGCCAGCACCGCGCCGACCGCCAGCCCCAGCAAGGTTCGCGGCAGGCGGATCTGGCCGAGGATCATCTCGGCCTGCTCCAGGCCCTCGCCACTGACCGGCAACCCGACCAGGCGCAGGCCGGCGCGCAGGGTATCGAACAGCGGCAGGCTGACCGGCCCCAGCGCCAGCGACAACCACACCGCCAGCAGGCACAGCAAGGCCAGGGTAATGAACAACGTACGTGGTCGAACCCGCGGCATCATGGATTGAGGCTGGCCTTGGCGGCGGGATAGAAGCTGGCGGCCAGCTCATGCAGGGTGGCCGGCAGGCGCGGGCCGAGGCCGCCGACCAGCAACGTCGGGTCGAGCGACAGCAGGCGCTTGTCGCGCACCGCGCGGGACGTCGCCAGGGCCGGGTTTTCCTTGATCAGTGCCTGCAAGGCCTGTTCACCACTGAGGGCCCGGTCGGAGAACACCACCACGTCCGGATTCAGCGCGGCGAGGGCCTCCACCGAGAAGTTCTTGTAGCCCTGGTGGTCAGCGAGATTGCGCCCTCCCGCCTGACGCAGCACCCAGTCCCCGGCAGTGCCCTGCCCGGCGATCATCGGCTTGGCACCGGCATGCCCGACCAGCAGCAACACCCCAGGCGCCTTCTGCCCGGCCTGGGCCTGCTCGACCTGTTTGTGCAACGCCTCCAGCTGCTGACGGTAATCGGCAGCCAACGTCTTGGCCTTGTGCTCGTCGCCGAGCAATGCCCCCAGGTGCTTGAGGTTCTCGTCAACCGCGCCCACTTCGGCCTTGCTGGAGAACAGCTCGACCCGCACCCCGGCCTTGCGGATCTGCGCCAGCACCGGCGGTGGCCCCATTTCCTCAGTGCCCACCAGTACGTCAGGGCGCAGGCTGAGGATGCCTTCGGCCGACAACTGGCGCTGGTAACCGATGCTGGGCAGCGCCTTGAGCGACTCGGGGTGCTGGCTGGTGGTGTCGACGCCGACCAGGCGCTGCTCACCGCCCAGGGCGCTGATCCACTCGCTCAAGGCACCGCCGGCACTTACCCAGCGCTGTGGCAGCTCGGCGGCCATGGTGGGGGTAGACAGGGCAAGACCGGCGCACAGGGCAATCAAGGCAGCGGGACGGCGCATCATCGGATTCCTTTGCAGAGGGCGGGCAGCACACCTTGTGGCGGGCGGCACAAGTGCGCACCATAGACAGCCTGGCGCGACGAATGCGGGCAATTTGATAATTATTCGCATTGAAGCGTCAAGCCATCCCTTTGTCACACGGCTTAACCGGAAGACTCCGCTGCGATGCATTTTCTCTGCGCCTCCAACGACCTCGCCGAGGGCCACAGCCGCGCCTTCAGCGTAGCCGGCATAGCGCTGTTCGGCGTGCGCCGCCAGGGCACGGTCCACCTCTATCGCAACCGCTGCCCGCACCGGGGCATACCGCTGAACTGGGCGGCGGACAGCTTTCTCGATGACAGCGCGAGCCTGATCCAGTGCGCCCATCACGGGGCCCAGTTCCTGATAGAAAGCGGCGAATGCATTACTGGCCCCTGCGCGGGCGAATGGCTGGAAGCCCTGGACTGCCGGGAAGACAGCCAGGGCATCTGGCTTACGGATTGAGCAATACCGGCAGCGGCCGGTCGATGACCAGTTGCTGGGCATCCAGGCGCGTGCCGTAGGCCAGCACCTCGACCCCTTCCGCCACCGCGGCGCGCAGTGCCTGGGCGTAGGCGGCGTCGATCTCCTGGGCCGGGCGCACGGCCTCGATGCCGGTCAGGTTCACGCAATACAGCTGCACTGCACGGATACCCTGGCGTGCCAGGGCGGCCAGCTCGCGCAGGTGTTTG
This sequence comes from Pseudomonas sp. CCOS 191, assembly GCF_001007005.1. Taxonomy (NCBI): domain Bacteria; kingdom Pseudomonadati; phylum Pseudomonadota; class Gammaproteobacteria; order Pseudomonadales; family Pseudomonadaceae; genus Pseudomonas; species Pseudomonas sp. CCOS 191. The sequence continues at coordinate 778,947 of NZ_LN847264.1, read as the reverse complement.
GCCCCACGCTGGGTGACGGCGTCAGGGAACGCCGCCACGGGAGTATCGGGGTAACCGAGGGTCACGCTCTTGACCTCGACGTAGGCCTTGTCGCCATTGCCGAACTCCAGGTAGAAGTCGATACGGCTACGTTCCTCGCCATACGCCACTTCACGCTTGAGCGTGGTGAACCCGGCAAGCTCGCTGATCACCCCGGCCCGCAACGCTTCCTCCACCACCGCATTGGCGCGCCCGGTGTTGACGCAGGCCAGCCGCCCCTGGGGCGTTTCGCTGATCTCCCAGGTACCGGGCAGCTTGCGCTTGGGGTCGTTGGAGCGGCTGAACCACACCTGCCCGCCCTCGCGCATGCAATTGAGCATGGAGCCAGTGTTGGGGCAGTGAATGGTCAGCTGCTCGCCGGTGGCCAGTTCGATGTCGGCCAGGAAGCGTTTATAGCGGCGCAGCAGGCGCGCCTCTTCCAGTTGTGGAAACAGCATCCGTCAGCCCTGCCAGCTTTTCAGGCCACGGGCGATGCGCTGCACCGCCTCCTCCAGGCGCGGCAGGCTCTGGGTGTAGGCAAAACGCACATGGTGGCCGGCCTGGTGACGACCGAAGTCCAGCCCCGGGGTGAATGCCAGGTGCTCGGTTTCGAGGAAGTGCCGGCAGAACGCGAAGGCATCGCCGCCGAACGCGCTGATATCAGCGTACAGATAGAAGGCGCCTTGCGGCTCCACGGCGATACCGAAGCCCAACTCACGCAATGCCGGCAACAGGTAGTCGCGGCGGCGGGCAAACTCGGCGCGGCGCTCCTCGAGGATGGCCAGGGTTTGCGGCTCGAAGCAGGCCAGCGCGGCATGCTGGGCCATGCTCGGAGCACTGATGTAGAGGTTCTGCGCCAGCTTTTCCAGGTCTGCTACCGCCGACGGCGGCGCCACCAGCCAGCCCAGGCGCCAGCCGGTCATGCCGAAATATTTGGAAAAACTGTTCAGGACAAAGGCCTCATCGTCGACTTCCAGCACGCTCGGCGCATCCATGCCGTAGGTGAGGCCGTGGTAGATCTCGTCCACCACCAGATGCCCATGGCGCTCGCGGGTAGCCTTGGAAAGGCTGGCCAGCTCGTCGCGGTCGAGCACCGTGCCGGTCGGGTTGGCTGGCGACGCCACCAGGGCACCGACCGTGTCCTTGTCCCAGTGACGCTCGACCAGATCAGCGGTCAGCTGGTAATTGACCTCCGGCCCCACCGGCACCAGCTGCGCGCCGCCTTCGACCAGGCGCAGGAAGTGGCGGTTGCACGGGTAGCCCGGGTCGGCCAACAGCCAGTGCTTGCCCGGGTCGACCAGCAGGCTGCTGGCCAGCAGCAGCGCGCCGGAACCGCCCGGGGTGATGAGCACGCGCTCCGGGTCGAGGTCCACACCGTAGCGTTGGCCATAGAACCCGGCGATTGCCTCACGCAGCTGCGGCAAGCCGCGGGCAGCGGTGTAACGGGTGTGCCCGGCGGCCAAGGCAGCCTGGCCAGCGGCGACGATCGGCGCGGCGGTGGTGAAGTCCGGCTCGCCGATCTCGAGGTGGATCACGTCGTGGCCCGCAGCCTGCAGCTCGTTGGCGCGCGCCAGCAGGGCCATCACGTGGAAGGGTTCGATGGCGCGACTGCGCGCACTGTGTGGCTGAGCCATGGGCCTTCTCTCAATTGGGTCTAAACTGGTGATTCTACCTGTGCACCGCAGCGAACGTGCCGCCCGGCCTGCTGTCAATAGCAGGCATAGGGCGGGGTAGCGCACCCCGGATCTATCTGGTAAGTTCGGCGGCTCGCAGTCGCAGGGCCGGCGGGTGCCGGCGATGGAAGCAAGCCTGCGCATTGGATCAGATGAGTGAGAGGCGGTCTATTCATGTCCACCGTAGAAAAGCAAAAAACCAGTCAGTCCATGTACGGTGTAGAGCCCTATAAAGAAACCAAGGGCGAAGAGTACATGGGGGAGCCCATGCGCAAGCACTTCACCAAGCTTCTGGGAGCATGGAAGCTTGAGTTGATGACGAGCGTGGACCAGACCGTGACGCACATGAAGGACGAGGCAGCCAACTTCCCAGACCCGGCTGACCGTGCCAGCCAGGAAGAAGAGTTCGCCCTGGAACTGCGCAACCGCGATCGTGAGCGCAAGCTGATCAAGAAGATCGACAAGACCCTGCAGAAGATTCAGGACGAAGAGTACGGCTGGTGCGACTCCTGTGGCATCGAGATTGGCCTGCGCCGCCTCGAAGCCCGCCCGACCGCCGACCTGTGCTTCGACTGCAAGGAAATTGCCGAGAAGAAGGAAAAGACTGTCGGTAAAGGCTGATTCCAGAACCTCGCAGACGGGGCGTACTGGTTGTGGAGGCGGGCTTGCCCGCTCCTGCAATCAGTACGCCCCGTCTTCATTTATATAGCTGTGCAATCCATGAACGACTCCCGCTACATCGGCCGCTTCGCCCCCACCCCCAGCGGCTTTCTGCACTTCGGCTCGCTGGTGGCCGCCCTCGCCTCCTGGCTCGACGCCCGTGCGGTCAATGGCCGCTGGTTACTGCGCATGGAAGACACCGACCCGCCCCGGGAAATGCCCGGGGCACGCGATGCGATCCTGCAGACCTTGGAGCGCTACGGCCTGGAGTGGGACGGCGAAGTGGTGTTCCAGAGCCAGCGCCACGAGGCCTATGCCGCCGTGGTCGACCGTTTGTTCAGCATGGGCCTGGCCTATGCCTGCACCTGTTCGCGCAAGCAACTGGAAGGGTACGACGGTATCTACCCAGGCTTTTGCCGTAACGCCGGGCATCCCCGGCAAGACGCGGCCATTCGCCTGCGCGTGCCGGAACTGATCTACCGCTTCACGGATCGCGTCCAGGGTACGTTCGAACAGCACCTGGGGCGCGAGATGGGCGATTTCGTGATCCAGCGCCGCGACGGGCTCTATGCCTACCAGTTGGCGGTGGTGCTGGACGATGCCTGGCAGGGCGTCACCGACATCGTGCGCGGTGCCGACCTGCTGGACAACACGCCCCGCCAGCTTTACCTGCAGGAGTTGCTGGGCTTCTCGCAGCCGCGTTACCTGCACATTCCATTGATCGTGCAGCCTGACGGGCACAAGCTGGGCAAGTCGTATCGCTCGCCGCCGCTTGAAGCGGACCAGGCGACGCCGTTGCTGCTGCGAGCCCTGCGGGCATTGGGGCAGCAGACCGATCCGTCACTGACAGGAGCCAGCCCGGCCGAGGTGCTGGCGGTGGCGCGCCAGCAGTGGCGGCCGGAGCACATTGCACGGCAGATGACGGTGCCCGAGGCTGATTTGCGCTGAGGCAGTCGCGGCCCTATCGCGGGGCAAGCCCGCTCCCACGATGCCTGGCTATGCGCAGGCTCGCGACAGGGCCAGAACAAGCAAAACCAGGCTCAAAAGCCCAACAAATTCAAACCCTTGGCTAACAGCCCCGATTCCCGCTAGCATCGCCCCAGCCATTTGCGCCAATAATAAGTCCAAACCGCAGCGCCCAACCCTTCGAGGCCAGCATGTACATCTATCGTTTGGTCCTGCTTCTGGTGGTGGGGATCTACCTGTTCTCCCCCGCCATCATGGACTGGTGGATCGAGCCGACCGGTGCCTGGTACCGTCCCTACCTGCTCTGGCTGATCCTCATCGTCGTCACCTTCATCCTGCAGAGCCAACGAGATGCCGATGAGCTTTAGCCTGACCCAGATGATCCTGATCAGCGCCGCCTACCTGCTGGTGCTGTTCAGCGTGGCCTGGATCAGCGAGCGCGGGCTGATCCCGCGGGCGATCATTCGCCACCCCCTGACCTACACCTTGTCGCTGGGGGTCTACGCCAGCGCCTGGGCCTTCTACGGCTCGGTCGGCCTGGCCTATCAATATGGCTACGGCTTCCTTGCCTGTTACCTGGGGGTGTCCGGGGCCTTCCTGCTGGCCCCGGTGCTGCTCTATCCGATCCTCAAGATCACCCGTACCTACCAGCTGTCGTCACTGGCCGACCTGCTGGCGTTTCGCTTTCGCAGCACCTGGGCCGGCGCGCTGACCACCATCTTCATGCTGATCGGCGTGCTGCCCCTGCTGGCCCTGCAGATCCAGGCGGTGGCCGATTCGATCAGCATCCTCACCGGTGAGCCGGTCAAGGCGCGGGTGGCGTTCGCCTTCTGCGTGCTGATCATCCTGTTCACCATCTTCTTCGGCTCACGCCATATCGCCACCCGCGAAAAACACGAAGGCCTGGTGTTCGCCATCGCCTTCGAATCGGTGATCAAGCTGTTGGCGCTGGGTGGTATCGGCCTTTATGCGCTGTACGGCGTGTTCGGTGGCCCGCATGGGCTGGAAGTCTGGCTGCTGCAGAACCAGACCGCCCTCGCCGCCTTGCACACGCCGTTGCAGGAAGGCCCCTGGCGCACCCTGCTGCTGGTGTTCTTCGCCTCGGCGATCGTCATGCCGCACATGTACCACATGGCCTTCACCGAAAACCTCAGCCCGCGCTCGCTGGTCAGCGCTAGCTGGGGGCTGCCGCTGTTCCTGCTGCTGATGAGCCTGGCGGTGCCGCTGGTGCTGTGGGCCGGCCTGCGCCTGGGCGCCAGCACCAACCCCGAGTACTTCACCCTGGGCCTGGGCATCGCCGCCAACAACGAAGCGCTGGCGCTGCTGGCCTATGTCGGAGGCTTGTCGGCCGCCAGCGGGCTGATCATCGTCACCACCCTGGCGCTGTCGGGCATGGCCTTGAACCACCTGGTGCTGCCGCTGTACCAGCCGCCGGCCGAAGGCAACATCTACCGCTGGCTGAAGTGGACCCGCCGGGCGCTGATCGTCGCCATCATCACCGCCGGCTTCGTCTTCTACCTCACCCAGAACAACCACCAGAGCCTGGCCAACCTCGGCATCGTCGCCTTCGTCGCCACCTTGCAGTTCCTGCCCGGGGTGCTTTCGGTGCTGTACTGGCCGACCGCCAACCGACGAGGGTTCATCGCCGGCCTGCTGGCCGGCATGCTGGTGTGGATGGTGACCATGCTGCTGCCGCTGCTGGGCAACCTGCAGGGCTTCTACATCCCGTTGCTGGACATGATCTACGTGCTGGACGACACCAGCTGGCACATGGCGGCCATCGCGTCGCTTGCGGCCAACGTCCTGCTGTTCACCCTGATCTCGCTGTTCACCAATGCCAGCAGCGAAGAGGTCAGCGCCGCCGAGGCCTGCGCGGTGGACAACGTGCGTCGCCCGCAACGCCGCGAACTGCATGCCGCCTCACCCCAGGAGTTCGCCACCCAGCTGGCCAAGCCGCTGGGCGCCAAGGCTGCGCAAAAAGAGGTGGAGCAGGCCCTGCGCGACCTGTACCTGCCCTTCGACGAACGCCGCCCCTATGCCCTGCGGCGCCTGCGCGACCGCATCGAGGCTAACCTGTCCGGCCTGATGGGGCCGAGCGTGGCGCAGGACATGGTCGAGACCTTCCTGCCGTACAAGTCCGGCAACGAGAACTACGTCACCGAGGACATCCACTTCATCGAGAGCCGCCTCGAGGACTATCACTCGCGCCTGACCGGCCTTGCCGCCGAGCTCGACGCCCTGCGCCGCTATCACCGCCAGACCTTGCAGGAACTGCCCATGGGCGTGTGCTCGCTGGCCAAGGACCAGGAGATACTGATGTGGAACAAGGCGATGGAGGAGCTCACCGGCATCGCCGCCAAGCATGTGGTCGGCTCGCGCCTGGTGACCATCGCCGAACCCTGGCGCGGCCTGCTGCAAGGCTTCATCAATGTGCCCGACGAACACCTGCACAAGCAGCGCCTGGTCCTCGATGGCCAGCCGCGCTGGCTGAACCTGCACAAGGCGGCCATCGACGAGCCGCTGGCCCCGGGCAACAGCGGCCTGGTGCTGCTGGTCGAGGACCTCACCGAGACCCAGGCGCTGGAGGACAAGCTGGTGCACTCCGAGCGCCTGGCCAGCATCGGCCGCCTCGCCGCGGGCGTGGCCCACGAGATCGGCAACCCGATCACCGGCATCGCTTGCCTTGCACAGAACCTGCGCGAGGAGCGCGAGGGCGACGGCGAGATCATCGAGCTGTCCAGCCAGATCCTCGAGCAGACCAAGCGCGTGTCGCGCATCGTCCAGTCGCTGATGAGTTTCGCCCACGCCGGCGGCAGCCAGCAGAACAGCGAAGAGCCGGTGTGCCTGGCCGAGGTGGCGCAGGATGCCATTGGTCTGCTGGCGTTGAACCGGCGCAATTTCGAAGTACAGTTCTTCAACCTCTGCGACCCGCAACACTGGGTCGAGGGCGACCCGCAACGCCTGGCCCAAGTGCTGATCAACCTGCTCTCCAACGCCCGCGACGCCTCGCCACCCGGCAGCGCCGTGCGCGTGCGCAGTGAAATCAACGAGCACACCGTCGACCTGGTGGTCGAGGACGAAGGCAGCGGTATTCCGAAAAGCATCATGGACCGCCTGTTCGAACCCTTCTTCACCACCAAGGACCCGGGCGAAGGAACCGGACTGGGGCTCGCTCTGGTCTATTCCATCGTGGAAGAGCATTATGGGCAAATCACCATCGACAGCCCGGCCGACATCGAGCGCCAACGTGGTACCCGGATCCGCGTGACCCTGCCCCGGCATGTCGTAGCGACGTCCCCTGAAATTCGAGACCGTCGAGAGAATTGAATCAATGCCGCACATTCTGATCGTCGAAGACGAAACCATCATCCGCTCGGCCCTGCGTCGCCTGCTCGAGCGGAACCAGTACCAGGTCAGCGAAGCCGGCTCGGTGCAGGAAGCCCAGGAACGCTTCAGCATTGCCACCTTCGACCTGATCGTCAGTGACCTGCGCCTGCCGGGTGCCCCGGGTACCGAGTTGATCAAGCTCGGCCAGGGCACGCCGGTACTGATCATGACCAGCTACGCCAGCCTGCGCTCGGCGGTGGACTCGATGAAAATGGGCGCGGTGGACTACATCGCCAAGCCCTTCGACCACGACGAGATGCTCCAGGCCGTGGCGCGTATCCTGCGCGACCGGGTGAACGTCCCGGCCTCGGCGCCGGCCGGCGAGCCCCGGGCCGCCAACGGCAAGGCCAGCCCGGACAAGGCCAGCCCCGCCGCCGCCAACGGCGAGATCGGCATCATTGGCTCCTGCCCGCCGATGCAGGACATGTTCGTGAAGATTCGCAAGGTCGCGCCAACCGACTCCAATGTGCTGATCCAGGGCGAGTCCGGTACCGGCAAAGAGCTGGTTGCCCGCGCCCTGCACAACCTCTCGCGCCGGGCGAAGGCACCGATGATCTCGGTGAACTGCGCGGCGATCCCGGAAACCCTCATCGAGTCGGAACTGTTCGGCCACGAGAAGGGCGCCTTCACTGGCGCCAGCGCGGGTCGGGCGGGGCTGGTCGAAGCCGCCGATGGTGGCACCTTGTTCCTCGACGAGATCGGCGAGCTGCCACTGGAAGCCCAGGCCCGCCTGCTGCGGGTGTTGCAGGAAGGCGAGATCCGCCGGGTGGGTTCGGTGCAATCACAGAAGGTCGACGTGCGCCTGATCGCGGCCACCCACCGCGACCTGAAGAACCTGGCCAAGGCCGGGCAGTTCCGTGAAGACCTTTACTACCGCCTGCATGTGATCGCCCTGAAATTGCCGGCCCTGCGCGAGCGCGGCAGCGACGTCAACGAGATCGCCAATGCCTTCCTTGCCCGCCAGAGCGCACGGATCGGCCGCGACGACCTGCATTTCTCCCACGATGCCGAACAAGCCATCCGCCACTACAGCTGGCCGGGCAACGTGCGCGAGCTGGAAAACGCGGTGGAGCGCGCTGTGATTCTCAGCGAAAGCGCGGAAATTTCCGCCGACCTGCTGGGCATCGACATCGAGCTGAGCGACCTGGAAGACGACGACATGCTGGACAACCTGCCGGCGCTGGCCAGCAGCAACAGCGCCAGCCATGAGCCGACCGAGGACCTGTCGCTGGAGGATTACTTCCAGCACTTCGTGCTCGAGCACCAGGACCACATGACCGAAACCGAACTGGCCCGCAAGCTGGGCGTCAGCCGCAAATGCCTGTGGGAACGCCGCCAGCGCCTGGGCATCCCGCGGCGCAAGAGCAACGCCACCAGCGACAACTGATCCAGCCTGGATACATCGCGGGGTAAGCCAGCTCCCACAGCGCGTGGGGGCAGGCTTGCCCCGCGGTCGTTTGGGGGTAACACATCAGTTACCGCAAAAATCTGTTACCTACCCTGTCGGGCGTAACATCTCACGAGGCGTAAGGTAACGAAATTTCTACATTTGCCCCGTGATAAAACCTGCCTGAAACGCTGAAACCCCCGATTTCATTGGGTTTTCAAAAGTTGGCACGACACCTGCTATGTGTCTGGTACAAGAACAATAACAAGCACTGCAACTCAGAATAAGAACAAGACGAAACGGCTCACGCACAATAAAAACAAGACGGCGGAGGCGCAGCTAACTGATTCTTTTGGAGAGGCGTTGTGTTTGGGGCTTGCCCCACGATCAGGCAGAGAACAACAAAAACTGCACTCAAAAGCAGCACCTGAACTGATTGGATCGACAGATCAGCATCAACTCGGCGACCAAAGCAATCCGTTTGCTCTTCACCCCCGGTTTGGGGGTCGTCCACAAGCTTCGAGATTTGTGGACAGGGCATTCAACAAAAACAAGAAGCCCGGCAGAAGAACAATAAGAGCACGCAACGACTTGATGGGGAGCTTCGGCTCCCCATGTCGTTTCTCACTTCTGCATCACGCTTGGCACACCGCCTACACCATTCCCCCAGTAAATGCTAGAATCCCCGCCCATCATGCGGCCATTCTCCTATCCTTGGCCGATCATTCCTTCAAACAGTGCATCCCATGCTGAAGAAGCTGTTCCAGTCGTTCCGCCCGCCCGTTCGTGGCCAGCACCACAGGCGCACCACGCCTGAAGTGATCAACAAGAGCCAGCACTCGCTGCAGCGCAGCCAGTTCAGCCGCCATGCCGTGGGCATTGTCGAGCGCCTGCAGGCGGCCGGCTACCAGGCCTACCTGGTCGGTGGCTGTGTGCGCGACCTGCTGCTGGGCATCACGCCCAAGGACTTCGACGTGGCCACCAGCGCCACCCCCGAGCAGATCCGCGCGGAGTTCCGCAACGCCCGCATCATCGGCCGGCGCTTCAAGCTGGTCCACGTGCATTTCGGCCGTGACATCATCGAGGTCGCCACCTTCCGTGCGCCCCACTCCGATGACGACCAGTCCGATAGCCACCGTTCGTCGCACAATGCCAGCGGTCGCATCCTGCGCGACAACGTGTACGGCACGTTGGAAGAAGACGCGCAACGCCGCGACTTCACCATCAACGCCCTGTACTACGATCCGGTCAGCGAGCGCATCCTCGACTACGCCAACGGTGTCCACGACATCCGTAACCGGCTGCTGCGCCTGATCGGCGACCCGACCCACCGTTACCAGGAAGATCCGGTACGCATGCTGCGTGCCGTGCGCTTCGCCGCCAAGCTGGACTTCGGCATCGAGAAGCACACCGTGCAGCCGATCCGCGAGCTGGCGCCGATGCTGCGCGACATCCCACCCGCGCGCCTGTTCGAGGAAAGCCTCAAGCTGTTCCTCAACGGCCAGGGGGCGATCACCTTCGAGATGCTGGTCGACCTGCAACTGTTCGAGCCGTTGTTCCCGGCCAGCAGCCATGCCCTGGAAGAACGTCCGAGCTACACCCACAGCTTGATCAGCCAGGCATTGGCCAACACCGACCTGCGCGTCAAGCAGGGCAAGCCGGTGACGCCCGCCTTCCTGTTCGCCGCGCTGCTCTGGCCAGCCCTGCCAAGCCGCGTGCTGTACCTGCAGAGCCAGGGCGTGCCGCCGATTCCGGCAATGAATGGCGCGGCCCACGACCTGATCGCCGAACAGTGCGCACGCATCGCCATCCCCAAGCGCTTCACCCTGCCGATCCGCGAGATCTGGGACATGCAGGAGCGCCTGCCACGGCGCAGCGGCAAGCGCGCCGACATGCTGCTGGACAACCCGCGTTTCCGCGCCGGCTACGATTTCCTGCTGCTGCGTGAAAGCGCCGGCGAGGAAACCGATGGGCTGGGCCAATGGTGGACCGACTACCAGGACGCCAACGACAGCCAGCGCCGCGACATGATCCGCGAGCTGGGCAACCGTGACGACGCCGCTGGCGCCGGTGCCGGCCCACGCAAGCGCAAGCGCAGTGGCGGCAAGCGCAAGCGTGACGACGAGCAGGCCTGGGACTGAGCATGACCACCCGTGCGTACATCGGCCTGGGCAGCAACCTGGATGAGCCCGCCGAGCAGCTGCGCAGCGCCCTGCAGGCGCTGGACCTGATCGCCGAGACCCGCCTGGCGGCGGCCTCGGCGCTCTACACCAGCGATTCGCTGCTGCCGGGCCAGCCACGCTACACCAACGCCGTGGCGGCCATCGACACGGCACTGGCGCCGCTGGACCTGCTGGACGCCCTGCAGGCCATCGAGAACGGCCAGGGCCGCGTACGCAAGGAGCGCTGGGGCCCGCGCACCCTCGACCTGGACATGCTGCTGTTCGGCGACCAGGTCATCGACGTGCCGCGCCTGAAAGTGCCGCACTACCATATGCAGGCCCGCCCCTTCGTGCTCTACCCGCTCGCCGAGCTGGTTCCCGAAAGCTTCCGCCTTGCCGACGGCCGCCCCCTCGCGCAACTGCTCGAGGGCTGCCCGTTCGTCGGCCTGGAACGCCTGTAAATCGGGCGTTTCAGACGACGGTAACGCCAGTAACACCCACGCCGTAACAATGCGGTAACACGGCTGGTTGACTTCCCCCACCTCGCTCACGACTATAGGCGTCCCGCGGCGCCACTGTGCCGCAATCACCCATTTAGGCTCGGACGGATCTGTGCCCGAACATCACGACCGATGATGTGCCGCTCCGGAAGATGAATACACGCGTTGTACGCAGTTGTTGTTCACAGCGCCTGAACGAGGACTCCCCTACATGCCTGAAGTAACCCTGACCACCCTGCACGGCCTGAAGGCCAAGGGTGAAAAAATCACCATGCTGACCTGCTATGACGCGACCTTCGCCAAGGCAGCCAGCCAGGCCGGCGTGGAAGTGCTGCTGGTGGGCGACTCCCTGGGCATGGTCCTGCAGGGCCATGACAGCACCCTGCCCGTCACCAACCGCGACATGGCCTACCACACCGCCTGCGTCAAACGCGGCAACGATGGGGCGTTGATCCTCGCCGACCTGCCGTTCATGGCCCACGCCACCCCCGAGCAGGCTTTCGCCAACGCGGCCGAACTGATGCGCGCCGGCGCCCACATGCTCAAGATCGAAGGCGCCGCCTGGCTGGGCGAGACCATCCGCCTGCTGGCCGAACGCGGCGTGCCGGTATGCGCGCACATGGGCCTGACCCCGCAGACGGTCAACGTGCTGGGCGGCTACAAGGTCCAGGGGCGCCAGGAAGCCCAGGCGCGGCAGATGCGCGCCGACGCCATCGCCCTGGAACAGGCCGGCGCGGCCATGCTGCTGCTCGAGTGCGTGCCCAGCGAACTGGCCGCGGAAATCTCCCAGGCCGTGAGCATTCCGGTGATCGGCATCGGTGCCGGCAGTGCCACCGATGGCCAGGTGTTGGTGCTGCACGACATGCTCGGGCTGTCGCTGAGCGGCCGCGTGCCGAAGTTCGTGAAAAACTTCATGGCCGGCCAGCCGGACATCCAGAGTGCCCTGGCCGCCTATGTCCGCGCGGTCAAGGAAGTCAGCTTCCCCGGCAGCGAACATGGGTTCAGCGCATGAATACCGTCAAGACCGTCCGTGAGCTGCGCGCCGCCGTGGCCCGCGCCCGCGGCGAGGGCAAGCGCATCGCCTTCGTACCGACCATGGGCAACCTGCACAGCGGCCACGCCGCCCTGGTGACCAAGGCCGCACAGCGTGCCGACTTCGTGGTCGCCAGCATCTTCGTCAACCCGTTGCAGTTCGGCGCCGGCGAAGACCTGGACAAGTACCCGCGCACCCTCGCCGCCGACCAGGAGAAACTGCTCCAGGCCGGCTGCCACCTGCTGTTCGCCCCTACCGTCGAGGAGATGTACCCCGACGGCATGACCGTGCAGACCCGCGTCAGCGTGCCGCAACTGTCCGAAGGGCTGTGCGGCGCCAGCCGTCCTGGCCACTTCGAGGGTGTGGCGACCGTGGTCAGCAAGCTGTTCAACATGGTCCAGCCGGACCTGGCCGTGTTTGGCGAGAAGGATTTCCAGCAACTGGCGGTGATCCGCGCCATGGTCCGCGACCTGAACATGCCGATCCAGATCATCGGCGAGCCGACCGTGCGCGCCGAGGATGGCCTGGCGCTGTCCTCGCGCAATGGCTACCTGACGCCGGAGCAGCGTGCCGCCGCGCCGGCGCTGTACCGTGTGCTGGGCGGCATGGCCGAGGCCTTGCGCCGTGGCCAGCGCGACTACGCGGCGCTGATCGCCGAGGGCCAGGCGCAACTCGAAGCCGCCGGGTTCCGTAAGGATTACCTGGAAGTACGCCACGCCATCACCCTGCGCCCGGCGCAGGTCGATGACCGTGATCTGGTGGTGATCGCCGCAGCTTACCTGGGCAACACCCGGCTGATCGACAATCTCTATCTGCACCTCGAAGAGCAGACCGCCTGAGCTCGACGCGTGGGAGCGGCTCAACGCCGCCCCACGCGTGCCTTGGGTATCAGGCCTGTGACAATTTTAATCCGCGCCGCCCGCCTTCCCCCATTCCCGCCTTGGCGCCAATGCCTATAATGTCCAGCTTGCAACCGGCAATGACTGCCGCTGTCCAAGCCTGACCATGCAACAAGGAAACCACCCGCAATGGCGTATTACCGTACCCCCCACGATGTGACGGCGCTGCCCGCCTGGCAGGCGCTCCAGCAACACCGCGACGCCATGCAGGGCTTCAGCATGCGCGAAGCCTTCGCCGCCGACGGCAAGCGCTTCGACCAGTTCTCCTTGAGCAGCTGCGGCCTGTTTCTCGACTACTCGAAGAACCTGATCACCGAGCAGACCCGAGACCTGCTGGTCAACCTGGCCAAGGAAGTCGACCTGGAAGCAGCCATCAAGTCGATGTTCAGCGGCGAGATCATCAACGCCTCCGAAGGCCGCCCGGTGCTGCACACCGCCCTGCGCCGCCCGGTCGGCGACAAACTCAGCGTGAACGGCGTCAACGTGATGCCCGAAGTACACAAGGTGCTCAACCAGATCACCGAACTGGTCGGGCGCATCCACGACGGCCTGTGGCGCGGCTACAGCGAGAAGCCGATCACCGACGTGGTCAACATCGGCATCGGCGGCTCGTTCCTGGGCCCGGAGCTGGTCTCCGAGGCTCTGCTGCCCTACGCCCAGCGCGGCGTGCGCTGCCACTACCTGGCGAACATCGACGGCAGCGAGTTCCATGAACTGTCGGCCAACCTGCGCGCCGAGACCACCCTGTTCATCGTGTCGTCGAAGTCGTTCAACACCCTCGAAACCCTGAAGAACGCCATGGCCGCGCGTACCTGGTACCTGGCCCAGGGCGGCTCGGAAGCCGAGCTGTACCGCCACTTCATCGCCGTGTCGAGCAACAAGGCCGCGGCCGTGGCCTTCGGCATCCGCGAAGAGAACATCTTCCCGATGTGGGACTGGGTGGGCGGGCGTTACTCGCTGTGGTCGGCCATCGGCCTGCCGATCGCCCTGGCCATCGGCACCGCCAACTTCAAGGAGCTGCTGTCCGGCGCCTACACCATGGACCAGCACTTCCAGACCGCGCCGTTCGAGAAGAACATGCCGGTGCTGCTGGCCTTGCTGGGCGTGTGGTACGGCAACTTCTGGGGCGCCCGCAGCCACGCGATCCTGCCGTACGACCACTACCTGCGCAACATCACCAAGCACCTGCAGCAGCTGGACATGGAGTCCAACGGCAAGAGCGTGCTGACCGATGGCACGCCGGTGCAGACCGAAACCGGCCCGGTGATCTGGGGCGGCGTCGGCTGCAACGGCCAGCACGCCTACCACCAGCTGCTGCACCAGGGCACCCAGCTGATCCCGGCCGACTTCATCGTGCCGGTGGTGAGCTTCAACCCGGTGGCCGACCATCACCAGTGGCTGTACGCCAACTGCCTGTCGCAGAGCCAGGCACTGATGCTCGGCAAGACCCTCGAGGAAGCCGAGGCCGAACTGCGCGCCAAGGGCCTGAACCAGGACGACATCGCCAAGCTGGCGCCGCACAAGGTGATCCCGGGCAACCGCCCGAGCAACACCCTGGTGGTCGAGCGCATCAGCCCGCGCCGCCTTGGCGCGCTGGTGGCAATGTACGAGCACAAGGTGTTCGTGCAGAGCGTGGTCTGGGGCATCAACGCCTTCGACCAGTGGGGCGTGGAGCTGGGCAAGGAACTGGGCAAGGGCGTGTACCAGCGCCTGGTCGGCGCCCAGGAAGACAGCGCCGAGGATGGCTCGACCCAAGGCCTGATCAACTACTTCCGCGGCCGTCACCGCGGCTGATCGACCTGTAGCCGTCAATCGCGGGGCAAATCGCATCGGTGCGCCGATGCGGCTTGCCCCGCGATGCTTTCCGCCCGGGAACACCCCCACCTTCTACACTGTCCATCGAATAGCCGTTGCAGTCCCTCGCCCCTAACAAGAGCAGGACCACCCGCCATGTTCGATATCCGCGACTATCCCGAGGCACTGGCCGTCAGCCAGGCCGCCACACTCTCCGACGACGACTACCGCCGCCTCTATCGCCAGTCGGTGGACGACCCCGACACCTTCTGGGCCGAGCAGGCCAAGCGCCTGGACTGGATCAAGCCCTGGTCGAGCGTGCAGCAATGCGACCTGAAGACCGGCACGGCGCGCTGGTTCGACGGCGCCCAGCTGAATGTCAGCCATAACTGCATCGATCGCCACCTGGCCAAGCGCGGCGAACAGACCGCCCTGCTCTGGGAGGGCGACGATCCCAAGGACAGCAAGGCCATCAGCTACCGCGAGCTGCACCGCCAGGTGTGCCGGCTGGCCAATGCCCTGAAAGCCCGGGGCGTGAGCAAAGGCGACCGGGTATGCATCTACATGCCGATGATCCCCGAGGCCGCCTACGCGATGCTCGCCTGCACCCGCATCGGCGCCATTCACTCGGTGGTGTTTGGCGGCTTCTCCCCCGATGCCCTGCGCGACCGTATCCTCGACGCCGATTGCCGTACCGTGATCACTGCCGACGAAGGAGTGCGCGGCGGCAAGCGCATACCGCTCAAGCTGAATGTCGACAAGGCGCTGGCCAGCTGCCCGGCCGTCAGCAGCGTGCTCGTGGTCAAGCGCACCGGCGGCGACGTCAGCTGGCGCGAAGGCCGTGACCTCTGGTACCACGAGGCAACGGCAAAGGCCGGTGACGACTGCCCGCCCGAACCGATGAACGCCGAGGACCCGCTGTTCATCCTCTACACCTCCGGCAGCACCGGCAAGCCCAAGGGCGTGCTGCACAGCACCGCCGGCTACCTGCTGCAGGCCACGATGACCTTCAAGGTGGTATTCGATTACCGCGACGGCGAAGTGTTCTGGTGCACCGCCGACGTCGGCTGGGTCACCGGCCACAGCTATATCGTCTATGGCCCGCTGGCCAACGGCGCGATCTCGCTGATGTTCGAGGGCGTGCCCAACTACCCCGACACCTCGCGTTTCTGGCAGGTGGTGGACAAGCACCGGGTGAACATCTTCTACACCGCGCCCACCGCGTTGCGGGCCCTGATGCGTGAAGGCTCCGGCCCGCTGCAGGGCACCTCGCGCCAGAGCCTGCGCCTGCTCGGCAGCGTCGGCGAGCCGATCAACCCGGAGGCCTGGGAATGGTACTTCGAGGCGGTCGGGCAGAAACGCTGCCCCATCGTCGACACCTGGTGGCAGACCGAGACCGGCGGCATCATGCTCACGCCCCTTCCCGGCACACAAAGGCTCAAGCCCGGTTGCGCCACCCAACCGATGTTCGGCGTGCAGCCGGTGCTGCTGGATGAAAAGGGCAAGCTCATCGAGGGGCCAGGCGCCGGCCTGCTGGCGATCAAGGCCAGCTGGCCCGGGCAGATCCGCAGCGTCTACGGCGACCACCAGCGCATGGTCGACACCTACTTCAAGCCCATGCCCGGCTATTACTTCACCGGCGACGGCGCCCGCCGCGACGCCGACGGCGACTACTGGATCACCGGGCGCATCGACGACGTGATCAACGTCTCCGGCCACCGCATCGGCACCGCCGAGGTGGAGAGCGCGCTGGTGCTGCACGACAGCGTCGCCGAAGCCGCGGTGGTCGGTTATCCCCATGACCTCAAGGGCCAGGGCGTCTATGCCTTCGTAACCCCCATGAACGGCATAGAACCGGATGATGCGCTCAAGGCCGAACTGCTGGCCCTGGTCAGCAAGGAAATCGGCAGCTTCGCCAAGCCCGAGCTGATCCAGTGGGCGCCCGCCCTGCCCAAGACCCGTTCGGGCAAGATCATGCGGCGCATCCTGCGCAAGATCGCCTGCAACGAGCTGGACAACCTGGGGGATACGTCCACCCTCGCCGACCCCAGCGTGGTCCAGGGCCTGATCGACAAACGTCTCAACCAGTAGAACCCTCGGGGCGGCCACCACCGCCGCCCCGATCATCCTTTACCGCATTGACATATCGGTAAATCCCGATATTATCGCGCCATGGAACTGCTCGACATATTCAAGGCACTCTCGAACCGTACCCGTCTCGAGATCCTCAAAGGCCTGAAAGACCCGGTGAAACACTTTCCTCCCCAGGACGAAGGTGACGTTCATACGGTGGGCGTCTGTGTGAGCAGCATCCAGGAAGGCGTGGGGTTGTCGCAGTCGACGGTGTCCGACTACCTGGCCACCCTGCAGCGCGCAGGCCTGGTCGAAGTCCGGCGCATTGGCCAGTGGACCTATTACAAGCGTAACGAAGCAGCCATCAGCGCGCTCGCCGAGCTGATCGGGAGCGAGTTGTAGGTTTTACTTTTATCTCCATACATCGATTTTTCCCGATATCCCGTTTTATCGAATCTTTTTATCGAACCCAAGGAGGCAGCAACTACGGCATCTGACAGGTGCCAAGGAACAGAACAGCAACTTCATTTCACTTAATACATCGACATTTCCCGATATCCCTTTTTATCGAAGCGAGGAAACACCATGAAAGCGTTGATACTGGATTCCTTTGGCGGCCCGGACGCATTTGCCTATCGCGATGTCGCCAAACCGGTGCCGCAGGCCGGACAGGTGCTGGTCCGGGTGCACGCCACCTCCATCAACCCCCTGGATTACCAGGTTCGGCGTGGCGACTACTCCGACCTGGTGCCCCTCCCGGCCATTACCGGGCACGACGTTTCCGGCGTCGTCGAAGCCGTCGGGCCGGGCGTGACCGCGTTCAGGCCGGGCGACGAGGTGTGGTACACACCGCAGATCTTCGACGGGGCGGGCAGCTATGCCGAGTACCACGTCGCCGCCGAAGGCATCATCGGCCTGAAACCGCCTTCGCTGAGCCATCTGGAGGCCGCCAGCCTGAGCCTGGTCGGCGGCACGGCCTGGGAGGCCCTGGTAGTGCGTGCGGCGCTCAGGGTGGGCGAGCGCATTCTGGTTCACGGCGGCGCAGGTGGTGTCGGCCACGTGGCGATCCAGCTGGCCAAGGCCATGGGCGCAAGGGTGTTCACCACCGTGCGCGAGGCCAATGCCGAATTCGTGCGGCAAATGGGCGCGGACGTGGTCATCGACTATGAGCATCAGGATTATGTCGATGTCGTCCTGCGGGAAACCGGGGGCCAAGGCGTCGACGTGGTCTTCGACACCATCGGTGGCGATACCCTGGCACGCAGCCCGGACGTCCTGGCGCAACTGGGGCGCGTGGTGTCGATCGTGGACATCGCGCAACCGCAGAACCTGATCCAGGCCTGGGGCCGCAACGCGAGTTACCACTTCGTCTTCACCCGGCAGCACCGCGGCAAGCTCGACGAATTGAGCGCGCTGGTCGAGCGCGGGCAACTGAAGCCACACGTGGGCGCCGTCTACACCCTCGCTGAGGTTCCCCTCGCCCATGCCCGGCTGCAAAGCGCCAACAATGGCCTGCAGGGAAAGATCGCCATTGCGGTCGCGCCCATGGCCGATCCCGCAAGCGCTTGAAGCACCTGCCACCCTTTTCGACTTCAAGGACCTCCATGATCTACGAAATTGCCCTGCTTCCCATTCATCCGACCCACGTCGATACCTTCACGCACGCATTCGCCGAGGTCGCCCCGTTGCTCAGCCGAGCCAAGGGTCACGTCAGCCATGTGCTCGCGCAAGGGATCGAGAGCCCCCATCAATTCAACCTGATCGTGCAATGGCAAACACTCGAGGACCACGCGCCGGGTTTCGAGGCCAGTGAAGACCACCAGGTCTTCATGGCCCACCTGACACCATATTTTTCCGAGGAGCCCACGGTTTATCATGTGCAGGGCGGCGCGTTCGAAACGCACGCGCCCACCAGCCCGGGCGGTGCCCGACTGGACGACAATCGCCCAACCCCATAGACGGCCGCCATGGCGGCCAGCACAGGTCGCCATGGAAACCTTGCGTCGCCGCATCGAAACCCAAGTCATGAGCCTCACCGGGCTGGCCCTCGGCCAGCTCGACCTGGAGTCGCCCAAGGGCGATCCCGGCCTGTTCGGCCCACAGAGCATCAGCTGGCAGGTGCATGGCGACTTCCCCAGCATGCTGGTGGGCGGGATCAGTGCACTGATGCTGCAACTGCTGCATCCGCTGGCCCTGGCCGGGGTCTGGGACCATTCGAACTTTCGCCAGGACCTGCTCGGCCGCCTGCGCCGCACCAGCCAGTTCATCTCCGGCACCACCTTCGGTTCGACCCGTGACGCCGAGTGGCTGATCGACAAGGTCCGCACCATCCACCTCAAAGTGGTCGGCACCGCGGCCGATGGCCGCCCCTACGCTGCCAGCGACCCCGACCTGCTGACCTGGGTGCATGTGGCCGAAGTCAGCAGCTTCCTCGCCGCCCACCTGCGCTACCGCAATCCTGGTCTACCGCGTAGCGCGCAGGACGCCTACTACAACGAGATCGCCCTGATCGCCGAACGCCTGGGCGCGCGCGACGTGCCCCGTTCCTGTGCCGAGGTGGATGCCTACCTGCAGCGCATGCGCCCGCAGTTGCAGTGCGATGCGCGCAGCCTCGAGGTGGTCGATATCCTGCTCAAGGCCCCGGCCCCCAGCCGCCTCGCCGAGCCGGTGGGCAAGCTGATGCTCAAGGCCGGCATCGACCTGCTGCCGGACTGGGCCAGCGCAATGCTCGGCCTGCACCAGGGCGCGGTCGAGCGGCGCATGATCCGCCTGGGCCTGAGCAATACCGCGCCAGTGCTGCGCTGGGCCATGCGCAATGGCTCGGCGCAGCGCGCCAGGCGGCGCATGGGCGTCGAATGAGGTATTTTGGTCCGTTCATCGGAACCGATTTAACGTGCCATACTCCAAGCACTCCAGCCTGATACAGACGAAGCGACACATGCCCAAAGGATTGACCCGCGCCCTCGGCGCACTCGTGGCCCTCGTGGCCCTGTACAGCCTGCTCGGCTTCTTCATTCTCCCCGGCATCGCCCTGCGCATCGCCAACCAGCAATTGGCGCAGTACGCCACGGTGCCGGCACATCTGCAGCGCATCGAACTCAATCCGTTCAGCCTCGAACTGACCCTGTGGGGCCTGCAGATCGGCGAGCCCGGCAAGGAGCAGGTCGGCTTCGAGCGCCTCTACGCCAACCTGTCCCTCGACAGCTTGTGGACCAAGGCCCTGCGCCTCGACGCAGTGGAGCTGGACAAGCCGCGTACCGAGTTGCTGTTCGCCAAGGACGGCAGCCTCAACCTGGCCCAGCTGTTCAAGCTCCCGCCCAGCGAGCCCAAGGCCGAGGAGCCGCCAAGCGACCCGTTCCCGCTGCGCATCGCCAGCATCAAGCTGAGCGAGGGCTACCTGCACTTCCAGGACCTGCGCCCGAGCGAGCCGATCGAGTTTCTCTACGACTCGATGAACCTGGAGCTGAAGAACCTCAGCACCCTGCCCGACGACAACGCCGACATGACCCTGGTGGCCAACGGCCCGGCGGGTGGGCGTATCGACTGGAGCGGCACGCTCAGCCTGACGCCAATCGCTTCCGAGGGCACGCTGAAAGTCACCGACGGCAAGATGAAGCTGTTCTGGCCTTACGTGCGCGACGCCGTGCCGCTGGTGCTGGAAGACGGCATGGTCAGCCTCGACACCCACTACAAGCTCAACCTTTCCAAGGAAACCGAGCTGCTGCTCGACAACACCTCGGTGCGGGTCGCGCCCTTCGCCATCAAGGCACCGGATGGCCGCCCACTGGCGCGCCTGGCCAGCCTGGAGGTCAGTGAAACCTCCATCGACCTGGCCAAGCAGCTGGTAACCGTCGGCAAGATCCGCAGCGACAAGCTGGAAACCTGGGCAGCCCTGGAGAAGGACGGCCAGCTCGACTGGCAGAAGCTGTTCGCCAGCCAGCCGGCCAAGGCCACGCCAAAGGAAAAGGCCGAGCCCGCCGCCGCCGAACCCACCCCGGAAGAACAGGCTGCCAAAGAGCCGAGCAAGCCCTGGCAGGTCCTGCTCAAGGACGTGCAGGCGCGCAACTACATGGTCCACCTGGCCGATCGCAGCCAGAAAGAGCCCGTGGCCCTGGATGTCGGCCCGCTCAACCTCGACCTGCAGAATTTCGACAGCCTCAACCAGTCGCCCTTCACCCTCAAGCTCGACACCGGCGTGGGCAAGCAGGGCAAGCTACAGGCCGCAGGCCAGGTCAACCTGGCACCGGTCTCGGCCAAGCTCGACGTTGCCACCCGCGATATCGACCTGCGGGTGGCCCAGGCCTACATCAGCCCGTTCATCCGCCTGGAGCTGCGCAGCGGCATGCTCTCCAGCGACCTCAAGGTCGACCTCAAGAGCACCGAGCCCCTGGCCTTCACCATCACCGGCAAGGCCCAGGCCAACCAGCTGCACACCCTGGACACCATCAAGAACCGCGACTTCGTCAAATGGCAGCAGGTCAACGTCGATGGCCTGTCGTACGTGCATGGCGATGCCCTGTCGATCGACAAGGTCACCCTGCTGCAACCCTACGCACGCTTCATCATCAACGAAGACCGCACCACCAACGTCGACGACCTGCTGATCCCGCAACCCGCCGACAAGCCTGCCACGGCCGCGAGCAAGCCCGCCTCTGCCGGCAGCGGCAAGGAGCTGGGCATCCACATCGGCCAGATCAGCATCAACGACGGCTCGGCCAACTTCGCCGACCTGACCCTGACGCCTAACTTCGCCACCGCAGTCCAGCAGCTCAACGGCCAGATCGGTACCATCGACAACCGCAAGCCGCTACCGGCCAAGGTCGATATCAAGGGCAAGGTGGACCGTTACGCGCCTGTGACCATCAAGGGCGCGCTCAACCCGTTCAACCCATTGGCCAGCCTCGACATCGCCACCAGCTTCAAGCGTGTCGAGCTGACGACCCTGACGCCCTACTCCGGCAAGTTCGCCGGTATGCGCATCCGCAAGGGCCGGTTGAACCTCGACCTGCATTACCTGATCACCAACGGCCAGCTCAAGGCCGAGAACAAGGTGGTGATCGAGCAACTGCAGCTGGGCGAGAAGGTCGACAGCCCGGATGCCGTGGACCTGCCGATCCGCCTGGCGGTGGCCCTGCTCAAGGATACCGAAGGCAAGATTTCCATCGAGTTGCCGGTGTCGGGCGACCTCAACAACCCACAGTTCAGCGTGATGCCGATCGTCTGGCAGACCCTGCGCAACCTGGTGCTGCGCGCGGCGCAGGCGCCGTTCAAACTGCTTGGCGGGCTGGTCTCGGGGGGTGGCGCGGAAGATCTCGGCAACGTGTCGTTCGCCGCCGGCTCGAGCGACCTCACGCCTGAGGTTCAAGCGTCCCTGGACAAGCTCGCCTCGGCCCTCAAGGAGCGCCCCGAGCTGCGCCTGGAAATCGAAGGCACGGCGGCCCAGAGCAGTGACGGCCCGCTGATTGCCCAGCAGCGCCTGGAGCGTGAGTACCAGGCCACCTGGTACAAGATCCTCCAGCGTCGGGGCGACAAGGTGCCGGCCAATGCTTCGTTGCTGGTGGTGGACGACAGCGACAAGCCGGCGATGCTCGAGGGTATCTACCGTACCCGCCTGAAACAGCAGCCCCCGGCTGAATGGCAGGACCTGGGCCGTGACGAGCGCAGCGCCAAGCTGCGCGAGGCGGTCATCAAGTCCTGGGCGGAAAGCGCCGTGTTGCTGCGCAACCTGGGCCAGGAGCGGGCCAGCAGCATCAAGGACTACCTGGTAGACAAGGGCCAGCTGGAAGATGACCGCGTGTACTTCATCGACACCAACCTCGGCCAGGCCGAGAGCGATGGCCGCGTGGTGACGCCGATGCACCTGGATGCCGAGTAACCCTCGACCGAGTCGCCCTAATCGCCGGCAAGCCGGCTCCCACAGATACAGACTGTACCTCTGTGGGAGCCGGCTTGCCGGCGATGAGGGCAACGCAGGCGATCAATACCATCAGGCCAGCCGCTGCCCCGATACCGCCGGGTGATACAGCGGCTGCACCTTGTTCCCCGCCGGGTCCAGCAAATGGAAGCTGCGCGCGCCATCGCCGTGATTGAACGGGCGGTCCAGCAGCGTCACGCCATGGGCCTTGAAGTACTGGTACCAGGCTTCCAGTTCCTCCACGCTGTCGACGATGAAACCATAATGATCCAGGGTCTGCAGCCCATTGGCCGCGCCTGCGCCGCGCCCGAGCGACAGGTTGTCATTGCCGCAGGTGAGGTAGACCAGGTCTTCGTTGGCACGGTTGAGCACCTCCATGCCCAGCACATCCACGTAGAAGCGCTCGCACTCCTCCAGATTGGGGACCAGCAGGGCGATATGCCGCAGGCCATTGAGACGGCCTGGGCGGGCAGGTAGATCGGACATGAGCGCGGCTCCTTTTTTGTATACAATTCACAATGGAATTTAAAACAAAAGGAACGTCATGTGTACTGCCTATTTATCAAGACGCGGGTGAAACCCGGTACCGCCGATGCCTTCCTGGCAGCCATCAATGCCAACGCCGCGGCGTCGGTCGCCACCGAGCCGGGTTGCCTGGTATTCGATGTCTCGCAGGACCGGGAGGATGCCGATGTCATCTACCTGTACGAGATCTACCAGGACGATGAGGCGTACGAGGCGCATACCCGGACCGCGCATTTTCGCGACAGCCGCCCCCTGGTGGAGCCGCTGATCGAAGAACAGGTGTGCTTCGAGAGCGATGTGATCGCCCGAAACCCGGTGAGCTGAAGCCGCCTTCCTGAATGCCCATAGAAAAGCCCCGGCGATGGCCGGGGCTTTTGCTTGAAGGGGTGGCCAAATCCTTTTGGCCGACGGGACAATCCTTATTCGGCTTTCAGGCCATCAGCCGAGACGGCCTGTACGCCTTTGATCTTCTTGGCGATGGCAACCGCCATGTCTTTCTGTGCATCGGTAATGGCCACGTCCGAAGACAGGGACACTACGCCTTTGTTGGTTTCAACCTTGATGTCACTGCCCGGCACGCCTTTCTCGGTCATCAGGTCAGCCTTCACCTTGGTGGTGATCCAGGTGTCGGAAGTGGCTTCCTTGGCTTTGGTCACCTCACCGGCCGCAAGCGTCATTGGGGCCTGGGTGGACTGGGCAGCGAAAGCCGCGTTAGCCATGGTCAGGGTCAGAGCGGTAGCAGTAGCGGCAGCAATGGCGAACTTCTTCATGTGGGTCACTCCTGTTTTTTCGAAAGGTCTGCGCCTTGGTTCCTGGCGTCAGGTAGGAAGGTAGTTGCAGGGGCTGTGCCAGTTTTTGCACGCCCTATAAACCCTTTGAAATCAATGAGTTAAACAAAGCAATCAGAAGCCCGTACCGTGCATTTTGCAATCCCGGTAAAAAAGCCACGTGCAAGATGCATGCTCTCAACTATTTTGCGGCAGGCATAAAAAAAGGACCCCGAAGGGTCCTTCCTTTAGCCTCGAAAGGCTTAGACGCCCGATGCCTTGGCAGCGGCAACGTCCTTGATCGACAGCTTGATACGGCCGCGGTTGTCCACGTCCAGTACCAGTACTTCGACTTCCTGGCCTTCCTTCAGCACGTCGGTGACCTTCTCGACACGAGCATCGCTCAGCATGGAGATGTGCACCAGGCCGTCCTTGCCCGGCAGGATGTTGACGAAGGCACCGAAGTCGACGATGCGCTCGACCTTGCCGACGTAGATCTTGCCGATCTCGGCTTCGGCGGTGATGCCCAGGATGCGCTGCTTGGCAGCGTCCGCGGCTTCCTTGGTTTCGCCGAAGATCTTGATCGAGCCGTCGTCTTCGATGTCGATCGAAGCCTTGGTCTCTTCGCAGATGGCGCGAATGGTGGCGCCGCCTTTGCCGATGACGTCACGGATCTTGTCGGTGTCGATCTTCATCGCGATCATGGTCGGAGCGTTGGCCGACAGCTCGGTACGCGATTCGCCGATGATCTGGTTCATCTGGCCGAGGATGTTCAGGCGCGCTTCCAGGGCCTGGCCCAGGGCGATTTCCATGATCTCTTCGGTGATGCCGTTGATCTTGATGTCCATCTGCAGCGCGGTGACGCCTTTGGCGGTACCGGCTACCTTGAAGTCCATGTCGCCGAGGTGGTCTTCGTCACCCAGGATGTCGGTCAGTACGGCGAACTTCTCGCCTTCCTTGACCAGGCCCATGGCGATACCGGCAACCGGCGCCTTCATCGGCACGCCCGCGTCCATCAGCGCCAGGGAGGCACCGCAGACCGAAGCCATGGAGCTGGAGCCGTTCGACTCGGTGATTTCCGATACCACGCGGATGGTGTACGGGAACACGTCAGCGGCCGGCAGCATGGCCTGTACCGAACGACGGGCCAGACGGCCGTGGCCGATTTCACGACGGCCAGCACCGCCCATGCGACCACACTCACCTACCGAGAACGGCGGGAAGTTGTAGTGCAGCATGAAGGGGTCTTTCTTCTCGCCTTCGAGGGTGTCCAGCAGCTGGGCGTCACGGGCGGTACCCAGGGTCGCGACGACCAGGGCCTGGGTTTCGCCACGGGTGAACAGGGCCGAACCGTGGGTCTTCGGCAGAACGCCGACTTCGATGTTCAGCGGGCGCACGGTCTTGGTGTCGCGACCGTCGATACGTGGCTTGCCGTTGACGATGTTTTCGCGAACGGTGCGGTATTCGATCTCGCCGAAGATGTCTTTGACTTCACCAGCCGATGGCTGGCCTTCTTCACCGGAGAACTTGGCGATCGCCTGATCGCGCAGCTCGCCCAGGCGCGCGTAGCGGTCGGCCTTGACGGTGATGGTGTAGCCCTGCGACACCGCTTCGCCGAACTCGGCGCGGATGGCGTTGAACAGCTCGGTGTTGGCAACGGCAGGTTTCCAGTCCCAGGTCGGCTTGGCGGCTTCGGCAGCCAGCTCTTTGACAGCCTTGATCACGGCCTGGAATTCGTCGTGGGCGAACAGCACGGCGCCCAGCATCTGGTCTTCGGTCAGCTCTTTGGCTTCCGATTCAACCATCAGTACGGCCGACTCGGTACCGGCAACGACCATGTCCAGGCTCGAAGCGGCCTGCTGCTCGTAGGTCGGGTTCAGCAGGTAGCCGGTGCTTTCGTGGAAGGCAACGCGGGCGGCGCCGATCGGGCCTTCGAACGGAATGCCCGAGATGGCCAGGGCAGCCGAGGTACCGATCATCGCAGCGATGTCCGGATCGGTCTTCTTGCTGGTGGAAACCACGGTGCAGACAACCTGCACTTCGTTCATGAAACCTTCAGGGAACAGCGGGCGGATCGGGCGGTCGATCAGGCGCGAAGTCAGGGTTTCTTTTTCGGATGGGCGGCCTTCACGCTTGAAGAAACCACCTGGGATCTTGCCAGCGGCGTAGGTCTTTTCCTGGTAGTGCACGGACAGCGGGAAGAAGCCCTTGCTCGGATCGGCATGCTTGGCACCGACCACGGTCACCAGCACGGTGACATCGTTGTCGACGGTGACCAGCACGGCGCCGGTGGCCTGACGGGCAATGCGGCCCGTTTCGAGGGTAACGGTCGATTGACCGAACTGGAATTGCTTGATTACCGGGTTCACGGTTTCCTACCTTTTTCAGTGGCTCTTGGGGGAACTGGTTCTTGCGAATTCTTGGGCAGAACGGGGAATCGGCCCCATTGACCGTCCAGATACAACACGAGGCTGGGAGCCTGGCGCCGGGCGGATAAACCGCTCGGCACACCAGGCTGCCAACCTCGCAGATCGCGCGGCGTGTCCAACGGCGACGCTGACAGGCAGCGTAGCCGAAGAATGCGACACACCATGCAACACCACTGGCCAGGCCGCTATTAGCGACGCAGGCCCAGGCGACCGATCAGGGCGCTGTAACGAGTGGTGTCTTTGCCCTTCAGGTAATCCAGCAGCTTACGACGCTGGTTGACCATACGGATCAGACCACGACGGGAGTGGTGGTCTTTTTCGTTGGCCTTGAAGTGGCCTTGCAGCTTGTTGATGTTGAAGGTCAGCAGGGCAACCTGTACTTCCGGGCTACCGGTGTCGCCGGCGGCTTGCTGATAGTCTGCAACGATCTGAGCTTTTTCTTCGACGCTGAGGGCCATTTGGCTTCTCCTGATAAACGGATCCCGCAAGCGGGGTCCAATAGGCCAGGGACTGGATCCCTGTATTAATAAAAAGAGTAATGACCGTGCCTACTAACAGCCATCCTCGAATCCGCAGGGCAAAGCGTTGACCTCGCCCTGTGGTATCGGTCATTCCGACCGAATCAGTCGACGCGGCGCAATGCGCCCGTCTTCGCTCACCTCACCGATACCGATGAAGCGGGCATTGTGATCCTGTACGCGGACCATGCCGAATTGCGGCGCGTCCGGCGCACGTACTGCCTGGCCATGTAGCCAGTAGAACGCGCTGTGCTCGGACAATACCACCAATGGCCAGTCCTGCAAGCCGCTGTCCGAGGGCATCAGGAAGCGATCGAGCGCTTCGTTGCCACCTTCGGCGTGAGCCTGTTCCAGCTCTTCGAGCGTGACAGTCTGGGCCAGCTCGAAGGGGCCGGCCTGGGTGCGGCGCAGCTCGGCGACGTAGGCACCACAGCCCAACGCCTCGCCCATATCCTCCACCAGGGTGCGGATATAGGTGCCCTTGCTGCAGCCAACCGACAGGCGTGCCCGAGTGCCTTCGCACTCCAGCAGGTCCAACCGGCCAATAGTAACAGAACGCGCCTCACGCTCCACTACCTCTCCTGCGCGCGCCAGTTTGTACAGCGGCTGGCCGTCGCGCTTGAGGGCCGAGTACATCGGCGGCACCTGCTGGATTTCACCGCGAAAACGCGGGATGACCGCTTCGATGTCGGCGCGACCAACGGTCACGTCGCGGGTCTTCAGCACTTCGCCTTCGGCGTCCCCGGTGGTGGTGGTCTGGCCCATCTGCATCACCGTCTCGTAGCCCTTGTCGGAGTCGAGCAGGTACTGCGAGAACTTGGTGGCCTCGCCGAAGCACAGCGGCAGCACGCCGGTGGCCAGCGGATCGAGGCTGCCGGTGTGGCCGGCCTTCTCGGCGTTGAGCAGCCAGCGGACCTTCTGCAGGGCAGCGTTGGAGGTGAACCCCAACGGCTTGTCGAGCAGGATGATGCCGCTGACGTTGCGGCGGATACGTTTGACCTGGGCCACCGCTTACTCCTTGGTGTCCGGCGCGTCGGCATCCTGGTGCTGGCGGTCTTCGGCCACCGCACGCTCGATCAGCGCCGACAGATGCACACCACGGCTCACGCTTTCATCGAAGTGGAAATGCAGCTGCGGCACGCTGCGCAGCTGCATCGAGCGGCCCAGGTGCAGGCGCAGGAAGCTGGCGGCGCTGTTCAAGGCCTTGAGCGACTGCTTGACGGCGTCCGGGGTTTCTTCGCCCATGACGGTGATGAAGACCTTGGCATGGCCCAGGTCACGGCTGACGTCGACGGCGGTGATGGTCACCAGGCCGACACGCGGGTCTTTGACTTCACGGCGGATCAGCTCTGCCAGCTCACGCTGCATCTGATCACCGATACGTTGGGTACGGCTGTATTCTTTTGCCATTCTTGCTACCTGTATCTTAAAGCGGCAAACGCCCGGTCAAGCTCGAAGCCTGACCGGGCGCTACCTTCAGAGGTTCAGGCAACCGCCCTGGGGCGGGGCCTGCACCACGCTCGGCCCTTACAGGGTACGAGCCACCTGGACTTTCTCGAACACTTCGATCTTGTCGCCGACCTTGACGTCGTTGTAGCTCTTGACGCCAATACCGCACTCCATGCCGTTGCGTACTTCGGACGCATCGTCCTTGAAGCGACGCAGCGATTCCAGCTCGCCTTCGAAGATCACCACGTCGTCGCGCAGAACGCGGATCGGACGGTTGCGGTACACGGTACCCTCGATGACCATACAGCCAGCGATGGCGCCGAACTTCGGCGAACGGAACACGTCACGGACTTCGGCGACACCCAGGATGTTCTCGCGAACATCGCTGCCGAGCATGCCGGTCAGGGCTTTCTTGACGTCTTCGATGATGTCGTAGATCACGTTGTAGTAACGCATATCCAGACCTTCCTGCTCGACGATCTTGCGCGCGCCGGCATCGGCACGCACGTTGAAGCCGAACAGTACAGCGTTGGACGCCAGCGCCAGGTTGGCATCGCTTTCGGTGATACCACCGACGCCGCCACCGATGACGCGAACCTGAACTTCGTCGTTGCCCAGGCCGCCGAGCGAACCTTGCAGCGCCTCGAGGGAGCCGCGCACGTCGGTCTTGAGGACGATGTTGAGGGTCTTCTTCTCTTCCTGACCCATGGTCTCGAAGATGTTTTCCAGCTTGCCGGCGTGAGCACGGGCCAGCTTGACCTCACGGAACTTGCCTTGACGGAACAGCGCAACTTCACGCGCTTTCTTCTCGTCGGCAACCACCGACATCTCTTCACCGGCGTCCGGCGTACCGTCCAGGCCGAGGATCTCGACCGGGATCGACGGGCCAGCTTCCTTCACAGGCTTGCCGTTCTCGTCGAGCATGGCACGCACGCGGCCATAGTTGGAGCCGACCAGGACCATGTCGCCCTGACGCAGGGTACCGTCCTGAACCAGGATGGTCGCCACCGGGCCACGGCCCTTGTCCAGACGCGACTCGACCACGACACCACGACCAGGTGCGGTCGGGGTGGCCTTGAGTTCGAGGATCTCGGCCTGCAGCAGGACCGCTTCGAGCAGTTCGTCGACGCCGGTACCCATCTTCGCCGAAACCTTGACGAACGGCGTGTCACCACCCCATTCCTCGGAGGTCACGCCTTCGACGGACAGCTCGTTACGGATGCGATCGAGGTCTGCGCCTGGCTTGTCGATCTTGTTCACTGCAACGACCAGCGGTACGCCAGCTGCCTTGGCATGCTGCACGGCTTCGCGGGTCTGCGGCATCACGCCGTCGTCCGCCGCCACCACCAGGATGACGATGTCGGTCGCCTTGGCACCACGGGCGCGCATTTGCGTGAACGCAGCGTGGCCAGGGGTGTCGAGGAAGGTAACCATGCCACGGTCGGTTTCGACGTGGTACGCACCGATGTGCTGGGTGATACCACCGGCCTCGCCAGCAGCAACCTTGGCACGACGGATGTAGTCGAGCAGCGAGGTCTTGCCGTGGTCGACGTGGCCCATGACGGTCACGACCGGCGCACGCGAAGTGGTCTCGCCTTCGAACTTCAGCGATTCAGCCAGGGAGTCTTCCAGGGCGGTGTCGCTGATCAGTGTGACCTTGTGGCCCAGCTCTTCTGCTACCAGCTGAGCGGTTTCCTGGTCGAGCACCTGGTTGATGGTGACCGGAGTACCCATCTTGAACATGAACTTGACCACTTCAGCGCCCTTGACGGACATCTGGTTGGCCAGATCGGAGACCGTGATGGTCTCGCCGATCGCCACGTCACGGATAACCGGGCCGGTCGGGCTCTGGAAGCCATGCGCATTGCGCTTCTTGCCTTTACCCTTGCCACCGCGGCGACGGAAACCATCGCTTTCTTCATCGGTGGTACGCGGCGCGGCGCGCGGAGTCGGAGCCTTTTCCTTCTCCTTGACCTTGACCTTGACCGACATGCGCGGCGCTTCGCCACGGCCGGCGGTAGCCTGGCCACCACCGCGACGATCGTCATCACGGGTGCGGCTTTCGTTACGACGGGTCTCGTCCTTCTTGCGCTCGGCAGCACGCGCGGCGGCGTCTTCGGACACCGGTGCGTTGGCCACTACCGGGGCAGCGGCTGGCGCAGGCTCGGCCTTGGGCGCTGGCGCGGCGGCCGGAGCCTCGGCGGCCTGACGGCGTGCCTGCTCCTCGTTGCGCTGGCGAACTTCGGCTTCAACCTTCTCACGCGCGGCGTTTTCCGCGGCGCGACGCTCTTCCTGCTCGCGTTTCTGCTCAGCCTGGATCTCTTCCGGGCTGCGCTGCACGAAGACTTTCTTCTTGCGTACTTCTACGCTGATGCTCTTGCTACCGGCGACACGCAGAGTGCTGGTGGTCTTGCGCTGCAAGGTAATCTTGCGCGGCTCTTCCGCCTTGCTCTTGTGGCTGCTCTTCAAATGAGTCAGCAGGGTCTGCTTCTCATTGTCGGTCACTACCTGACCGGCGTCGGTGTGCGGCAGACCTGCCTCACGCATCTGCTGCAGCAGGCGCTCTACCGGTGCCTCGACCTCTTGGGCCAGTTCTTTCACCGTGACTTGCGTCATGCACTTCTCTCCTCAGGCCGCGCCTAATTACTCGAACCAGTGGGCTCGGGCGGCCATGATCAACTTGCCGGCACGCTCTTCGTCGATGCCGTCGATGTCGAGCAGGTCGTCGATCGACTGCTCGGCCAGGTCTTCGCGGTTAACCACGCCGCGCACCGCCAGTTCCGCCGCCAGGTCCTTGTCCATGCCCTCTAGGGAGAGCAGGTCTTCGGCCGGATGGGCGTCTGCCAGTTTTTCTTCGGTAGCGATGGCCTTGGTCAACAAACGGTCCTTGGCTCGAGCGCGGAGCTCATTGACGATTTCCTCGTCAAAGCCATCGATGTTGAGCATTTCTTCCAACGGTACGTAGGCAATTTCTTCGAGGCTGGTAAAGCCTTCGTCGACCAGCACTTGTGCCAGCTCCTCGTCGACTTCCAGTTCCTCGACAAAATTACGCAGGATGTCGCCGGTTTCAGCTTGCTGCTTGGCCTGGATGTCCTTCTCGGTCATCACGTTCAGGGTCCAGGCGGTCAGCTGGCTGGCCAGGCGGACGTTCTGGCCACCACGGCCAATCGCCTGGGCCAGGTTGTCCTCGGCAACGGCGATATCCATCGCATGGGCGTCCTCGTCAACGATGATCGCGGCAACCTCTGCCGGCGACATGGCGTTGATGACGAACTGCGCCGGGTTCTCGTCCCAGAGGACGATATCCACACGCTCGCCACCCAGCTCGCCGGATACGGCCTGAACGCGCGAACCACGCATGCCGATACAGGCACCCTGCGGGTCGATGCGCTTGTCCTTGGAGCGGACGGCGATCTTGGCACGCGAACCCGGATCACGGGAGGCGGCCATGACTTCGATGAGGCCTTCGGCGATTTCCGGCACTTCGATGCGGAACAGTTCGATCAGCATCTGCGGCGCGGTGCGCGACAGGATCAGCTGTGGGCCGCGGTTCTCGGTGCGGATTTCCTTGAGCAGCGCACGCAGACGCACGCCGACACGGAAGGTCTCACGGGGAATGATGTCTTCGCGCGCCAGCAGCGCCTCGGCATTGTTGCCCAGGTCGACGATGACGTTGTCGCGGGTGACCTTCTTGACGGTACCGGAGATGATCTCGCCCACGCGCTCGCGGTA
Source organism: Pseudomonas sp. CCOS 191 (assembly GCF_001007005.1). Taxonomy (NCBI): domain Bacteria; kingdom Pseudomonadati; phylum Pseudomonadota; class Gammaproteobacteria; order Pseudomonadales; family Pseudomonadaceae; genus Pseudomonas; species Pseudomonas sp. CCOS 191. Next base: position 747,061 of record NZ_LN847264.1, on the reverse strand, counting down.
GGCATCGACCACCTGGGCGCGCTCGGCCTCGCGGACTTTCTGCACGATGACCTGCTTGGCGGTCTGCGCGGCGATGCGACCGAACTCGATCGACTCGATCTTCTCTTCGATCACGTCACCGATCTTGGCATCCGGGTGCGTGTCCTGGATCTTTTCCAGCCAGGTCTCGATCGCCGGATCGTCCAGGTCGTTCTCGTCGACCACGGTCCAGCGGCGGAAGGTCTCGTAGCTACCGGTGTGGCGGTTGATTTCCACACGCAGGTCGACTTCGTCCTCAAAACGTTTTTTGGTTGCAGTGGCCAGGGCCACTTCCAGCGCTTCGAAAATGACGCCTGGCGGTACACCTTTCTCGTTGGATACCGATTCAACAACCAGCAGTACTTCTTTGCTCATCGTACGCCTCGCCTTGCGCAAGCCATTGGCCCCGGAACATCCGCCGGGCCCGGCACGTCTCAGTCAAAACTGGGAATAATATTGGCCTTGTCGATCGAGTCGATCGGCAACAGGAACTCGTGCTGGTCCACCTGCACCACCACATCCTGTTCCTCCACACCGCGGAGAAGGCCCTGGAAGTTACGACGGCCCTCGAAGGGCGTACGCAGCTTGATCTTCACCTGCTCGCCGGCATGCGCTGCAAACTGTTCTAGGGTGAACAGCGGGCGGTCCATGCCTGGAGAGGACACCTCGAGGGTATATTCAGAGCTGATCGGATCTTCCACATCGAGGATGGCGCTGGCCTGACGGCTGACGGCTTCGCAGTCTTCCACCAGGATGCCGCCTTCCTTGTCGATATAGATACGCAGTACCGAATGCTTGCCTTGGGAGACGTATTCGATCCCCCAGCATTGGTAGCCCAGGCCCTCGACAACCGGGGCCAACAAGGCCTGCAACTGTTCTAGCTTGCTCGACACCTGAACCCCCTCGTGCATGCTGTGCAAATAAAAAATGGGCGAAGCGCCCATCCCTGAAAGCGCCGTTGGACAACGACGCCTAAAACTGTTCGGCTAGCAAAAAGCCCCTGAAAAGGGGCTCTGCTGAAGCTGGTTGCGGGGGCTGGATTTGAACCAACGACCTTCGGGTTATGAGCCCGACGAGCTACCAAGCTGCTCCACCCCGCGACAAAGCTGGGGCGAAAGTATAAGACTGAACCCTTTGCTGGGTCAATCCGACCTCCACCTGCAAGAAAGCCCGCTAAAGCGGGCTCTCATGCTTCAATTGGTACCGAGAAGGGGACTCGAACCCCTACACCCTATGGGCACAACCACCTCAAGGTTGCGTGTCTACCAATTCCACCACCTCGGCAATACTACATTTGAAACCCGTTACTGCTGCTCTTTGGCTGGAGGAGGTACATCACCAGAGTTGGTGGTTTCGCTCTTCTGCTGCTGGAGCACCGGTACATCATCATTGACTGCCGGCTTTTGCTCTTTGACTTCCAGCACTGCTGGATCTGGCAGACCAGCTTGAGTCAGCTGGTGTGCTTGCTGCTTGGCGAAGTATCCTAACCCAAGTGCAGTCAAAAAGAAAGTGGCGGCAAGTATAGCAGTAACTTTACTCAAAAAGGTAGCGGAACCTTGGCTTCCGAACACAGTATTTGAAGCACCTGCGCCGAAAGATGCACCTGCTTCCGCACCTTTACCCTGCTGCAACAACACCATGACTACCAGTGACAGTGCTGCCAACAGATGAAAAACAACTACGACTGTTTCCAGCATTTTTCAGTTTCCTGCGGCGCGACAAATTGCACCGAATTCGTCTGCATTCAGGGACGCTCCACCAATGAGCCCCCCATCGATATCCGGCATGCCGAACAGTTCGGCCGCATTAGCCGCCTTCACGCTGCCGCCGTAGAGAAGCTGCACCTTGCGGGCAACTTCGGCGTCCTTTTCCGCCAACTGCTTGCGGATGGCTGCATGCACATCCTGGGCTTGCTGGGGCGAGGCCGTCAAACCTGTACCAATGGCCCATACAGGCTCATAGGCAATTACTGCATTGGCAAAAGCGGCGATACCGAACGCGTCGATCACACTGCTTAGTTGACGCCCTACAACTTCGAGCGTCTTGCCTGCTTCACGCTCGGCGAGAGTTTCCCCTACACAGAGCACTGGCGTCAAACCACTTTTCTGTGCGGCTGCAAACTTTTGATTCAGCACTTCGTCACTTTCGCCGATAATCTGGCGACGCTCCGAATGGCCGATCAACACCAACTTGCAACCGACTTCTGACAACTGACTCGGTGCAACTTCACCGGTCAGTGCGCCCTGTTCGGGCTGTACCGCAGAATTCTGTGCTCCAACGATGATCCCCTTGCCTTTCAGCCCATCAACAACTTCATTGATGAACAGGGCCGGTGGAAACACCGCGACTTCGATACCGTCGGGAATGAGCATTTCGCCCAACCCCTGAGTCAGCTCAGCGACGCTGGCGCGGGTACCGTGCATCTTCCAGTTACCAGCTACCATGGGGCGACGCATGCTTTACCTCGTCGGTCAAAGTGGGCGCAGATCTTACCCAACCCGATCTGCGCTGGCAAGCCTCTTTCAGGCACAAACTTCTTCAACGAGCTTGGCCAGGGCTTCGGCATGGCCACGCACCTGGGTTTCGTCGTCACCCTCCACCATCACCCGCACCAGAGGCTCGGTACCCGACTTGCGCAGCAGCACACGGCCGCGACCGGCCATGGCCTCGGTCGCCTTGGCGCTGGCCTCTTTGACCAACGGGTTTTCCAGGGGATCGCTCTTGCCCGCGGCGAAACGCACGTTGATCAGCACCTGAGGGCACTTGCGCACTGCCTGGCGGGCCTGGGCGAGGTTCTCGCCACGGCGCTTGAGCGCCATCAGCACCTGCAGCGCGGCGATGATCGCGTCTCCCGTGGTGGTGTGGCTGCCGCAGACGACATGCCCGGAATTTTCGCCACCCAGCAGCCATTCGCGCTCGAGCAGCTCGGCCATCACATAGCGATCACCAACCTTGGCGCGCACGAACGGAATATCAAGCTCCTTGAACGCCAACTCCAGGCCCAGGTTGCTCATCAACGTACCGACCACGCCGCCTTGCAGCTTGCCGCGCTCCTGCATGTCGCGACCGATGATGAACAGCAGCTCGTCGCCATCGACGATGGTGCCGGTATGGTCGACCATCAACACACGGTCACCGTCGCCGTCGAAGGCGATGCCGATGTCCGCATGCCCGACCAGCACCGCAGCCTGCAGCGACTCGATATGGGTCGAGCCACAGCCCTCGTTGATGTTCAGGCCGTCTGGCGCCGCGTGCAGCACCGTGACTTCGGCGCCGAGCTCACGGAACACGCTCGGCGCCACCTTGTAGGTGGCACCATGCGCGCAGTCCACCACGATCTTGAGGCCTTCGAAACTGGTGCTGCTGGGCACGCTGCTCTTGCAGAACTCGATATAGCGCCCCGCCGCGTCGTTGATACGCGAAACCTTGCCCAGCTTGCTGGACTCGACGACGGTCATCGGCTGGTCGAGCAGTTCCTCGATCATCAGCTCGACTTCGTCCGGCAGCTTGGTACCGGCGCCGGAGAAAAACTTGATGCCGTTGTCATCATGCGGATTATGCGAGGCACTGATGACGATACCCGCGTCGGCATGGAAGGTCCGGGTCAGGTAGGCGATGGCAGGCGTCGGCATCGGCCCGAGCAGCATCACGTCGGCGCCGGCCGCGGACAGGCCTGCCTCCAGCGCGGACTCGAACATGTAGCCCGAGATACGCGTGTCCTTGCCGACCAGCACACGGCAATTGCCCTGCTTGCGGAAGGCCATGCCCGCCGCCCAGCCGAGTTTCAGCATGAAGTCCGGAGTGATGGGGAACTGGCCAACGCGACCACGGATACCATCGGTACCAAAGTATTTTCTGCTCATAGTGACTCCAATGTTCTTATTCGGCGCTCTGCACGGCCGCGATCATGCGCACCACGTCGACGGTTTCCGCCACGTCATGCACCCGCAGGATGCTCGCACCCTTGGTCATGGCCAATGCCGCCAGCGCCAGGCTACCGTACAGGCGCTCACCGACGGGGCGGCCCAGCGCGAGGCCGATCATGCTCTTGCGCGAGACGCCTACCAGGAGCGGCCTGCCGAGGCGATAGAGCGCTTCCATGTGTTTGAAAAGGCTGAGATTGTGCTCGAGGGTCTTGGCAAAGCCGAACCCCGGGTCGAGGATGATGCGCTCAGCCCCGATGCCTGCCGCCGCGCAGGCGGCCATACGCTGTTCAAGATAGCGCGTAACATCGGCTGTCACATCTTCGTACTGCGGATTGTCCTGCATGGTGCCCGGCTCGCCGCGCATGTGCATGAGACACACCGGTAAGCCGGTGTCCGCCGCCGCATCAAGCGCACCGTCGCGCTCCAGGGCGCGCACGTCGTTGATCAAGCCAGCGCCGAGGCGCGCGGATTCGCGCATGACCGCAGGCGTCGAGGTATCGACCGAGATGACCACGTCGAGCCGGCTGTTGATCGCCTCGACAATCGGTGCCACGCGTTCTAGCTCCTCGGTAGGCGAAACGGCGCGGGCACCCGGACGGGTGGACTCGCCCCCCACATCGATCAGGGTCGCTCCGGCCGCCACCATCTCCTCGGCATGACGCAGGGCCTCGTCGCGCTGATTGAAGCGCCCACCATCGGAGAACGAGTCTGGGGTGATGTTGAGGATACCCATGACATGGGTACGGGACAAATCAAGAACCCGGTTGCCGCAAGGCAACCGGGTCGGGTACTGCTTAGAGCTCATAGGTGCCCTTAGTGTTGAGCCGCTGGACCGCCGATCGGCGACTCCGGACGATCATCCTGGGAAGCCTGCTTGCCAGAGGTCCCGGCATCGTTGTCCCAGTCACGTGGCTCACGCGGAGTGCGGCCAGCCATGATGTCGTCGATCTGGTCGGCATCGATGGTTTCGTACTTCATCAAGGCCTCGGCCATGGCGTCGAGCTTGTCGCGATTGTCGGTGAGGATCTGCTTGGCCGTGGCATAGCACTGGTCGATGATGCTGCGCACTTCGGAGTCGATCATCTTCGCCGTCTCACCGGAAACGCTGGCATGCTGGCTACCCGCGCTGCGGCCGAGGAACACCTCGCCCTCTTCTTCGGCGTACATCAGCGGCCCGAGTTTTTCGGACAGGCCCCACTTGGTGACCATGTTCCGGGCAATCTGGCTCGCACGCATGATGTCGTTGGAGGCGCCAGTGGTCACACCATCGAAGCCCAGGGTCATCTCTTCAGCGATACGACCGCCATAAAGCGAGCAGATCTGGCTGATCAGCGCACGCTTGGACAGGCTGTAACGGTCTTCCTCCGGCAGGAACATGGTCACACCCAGGGCACGACCACGCGGAATGATCGACACCTTGTACACCGGATCATGCTCGGGCACGACACGGCCGACGATGGCGTGGCCAGCTTCGTGGTAAGCGGTGTTCTGCTTCTCTTTCTCGGACATGACCATGGTCTTGCGCTCGGCGCCCATCATGATCTTGTCCTTGGCCAGCTCGAACTCCTTCATCTCGACCACGCGCTTGCTGGAACGGGCAGCGAACAGCGACGCCTCGTTGACCAGGTTGGCCAGGTCGGCACCGGAGAAGCCAGGGGTACCGCGGGCGATGACCGCCGCGTTGACGTTCTCGCCGATTGGCACCTTGCGCATGTGCACTTTGAGGATCTGCTCACGACCACGGATGTCCGGCAGGCCGACCACCACCTGGCGGTCGAAGCGGCCCGGGCGCAGCAGCGCCGGGTCGAGCACGTCGGGACGGTTGGTGGCGGCGATGACGATGATGCCATCGTTCATCTCGAAGCCATCCATTTCGACCAGCAACTGGTTCAGGGTCTGCTCACGTTCGTCGTGACCGCCACCCATGCCGGCGCCACGGTGGCGGCCGACGGCGTCGATCTCGTCGATGAAGATGATGCAAGGAGCGTGTTTCTTGGCCTGCTCGAACATGTCGCGCACGCGGCTGGCACCCACGCCGACGAACATCTCGACGAAGTCGGAACCGGAAATGGTGAAGAACGGCACCTTGGCTTCGCCGGCGATGGCCTTGGCCAGCAGGGTCTTACCGGTACCGGGCGGACCGACCATCAGCACACCGCGGGGAATGCGGCCACCCAGGCGCTGGAACTTGCCCGGGTCACGCAGGAACTCGACCAGCTCGCCAACTTCTTCCTTGGCCTCGTCGCAACCGGCAACGTCAGCCAGGGTAGTCTTGACCTGGTCTTCGGACAGCAGGCGCGCCTTGCTCTTGCCGAAGCTCATCGGGCCGCCTTTACCACCGGCACCGCCCTGCATCTGGCGCATGAAGAACATGAACACGGCGATGATCACCAGGATCGGGAAACTGGCCACCAGCAACTGGGTCCAGATGCTCTGCTGCTCCGGCTGCTTGCCTTCGACGGTGACGTGGTTATCGACCAGGTCGCCGATCAGGCCGTTATCGGTGATGGCCGGGCGGACGGTCTTGAAGTTGTCGCCGTCGGTGCGCTTGCCGGTAATGATGTAGCCGTCGACGGTCACGCGCTCGACCTTGCCATCCTTGACCTGCTGGATGAAGTCGGAATAGTTGAGGGTCTGCGGCTCGTTAGGGCTCGAGAAGTTGTTCATCACCGTCACCAGGACGGCGGCGATGATCAACCAGAGGATCAGATTCTTTGCCATGTCGTTCAATTCGCTACCCTCTGAGGCCGGCGCACGACGCAGCCGTGCCTCGCATGATATTCATCGCCCTAACTTACTACATTACCCACGCATCCGCAGGCACCGTCTGTAACCCTTTGTGAAAGCTAGACTACACGAAGTTCGGACGATCCAGACGGAGCCGCCGATTGGAAATAACTATCGGCAACCCCGCAGCACGCCTTTCACGCTCCCTTGAAACCCTTGCCCAACAGGTACTGTTCACGGGAGCGATCCCGCGAGGACGACGGCTTGCGCATCTGCACCTTGTCGAACTTGCTGCGCACGTCCTTCAGGTACATGTCGAAACCCTCGCCCTGGAAGATCTTGATCAGGAAATCCCCGCCGGGCTTGAGCACGCGGGTCGCCAGATCCAGGGCCAGTTCACAGAGGAACATGGCGCGCGGCATGTCCACCGCGGGCGTACCACTCATATTGGGGGCCATATCGGAAATCACAAGGTCTACGTGCGAATCACCGACCGCCTGCAGGATCTGCTGCAGCACTTCGTCCTGGGTAAAGTCGCCCTGGATGAAGGTAACGTCCGGGATCGAGTCCATTTCCAGGATGTCCGAGGCGATCAACCGCCCTTGGCCACCAATCAGACGGCTGGTCACCTGCGACCAGCCACCTGGCGCTGCGCCGAGGTCGATCACGCTCATGCCGGGGCGGATCAGGCGGTCTTTTTCCTGGATCTCCAGCAGTTTGTAGCTCGCACGCGAGCGGTAGCCATCCTTCTGCGCCTGTTTCACAAAAGGATCGTTGAAATGCTCTCGCAGCCAGTTTGCGCTGCTTTTGGAACGTTGTACCACGGGGCACCTCGATGATATGCGTCGTGTTTGACTGGGCGGAGCCAGGGGCCCTCGGGTAAAATGCCCGTCAATTTTACAGAATCAGACGAAAAGGGTCAGATTATGCCGCTCAATAACGAGCAGAAGAAGCAATACAAGTCCATTGGTCATGACCTGAAGCCGGTCCTGATCGTTGCTGGCAACGGTGTGAACGAAGGCGTCGCCGCCGAACTGGAGCGCGCCCTGGCCGATCACGAGCTGATCAAGGTCGAAATCCGTTCGGAAGACCGTGAAGAGCGCGCCGCCGCGATCGCCGAACTGTGCAAGGTCGGCCGCGCCGAGCTGGTGCAGACCATCGGCAAGAAGGCGCTGATCTACCGCAAGAACCCACAGCCGAACAAGCAGCTGTCCAACATCCACCGCTTCAAGTAACGGTGGCGCCGATCAGTGGCGCGCCTTGCGCGCCCTGACCGGAACCGGCTGGGCCACCAGCACGATGCCGGAAAAACCCAGCACCAAAAAGCAGAACATCTGCCAGCGTTCGCCCACGGAGATCCCGTAGCGCAGAGTGTAGTAGCTGACGCAGGCAGCGAAGCCGAGCAACAGCATCTGGCCGCGAAATTGCCGCCACCAGGCCGCCAGGCCATCCACCCTCGCCAATACAGCCAGCTGGGTCAACAGCCCGAGCATTGCCACGCCGATCAACCAGCGGTCGATCTGTGCAGCAATGTCGTGCACCAGCAACGGCGCCAGGCCACTGACTTTCAGCGCCGGCACCAGCCCCACGTGGAACACCCACAGGCCGCCGACCCAGAAAACCTGGGCCAGCTGCCAGAGGATCCCCTCGAGGGATGGCGCCCGCAGGCGCCGGTCAGATGTGCTTGACTTCGACAATCTCGTACTCGACCGTACCGTTCGGCGTCTTCACGACCACCGTGTCACCTTCTTCCTTGCCAATGATGGCACGGGCGATAGGTGCACCGCTGGAAAGCTTGCCTTTCTTCACGTCGGCTTCATCTTCGCCAACGATCTGGTAAGTCACCTGATCGCCGGTTTCAGTGTTCTCCAGATCGACAGTGGTGCCGAAGATGACCTTGCCGGTGTGGGCAATGGTGGTCACGTCGATCACCACCGAGTTCTGCAGGCGGCCTTCGATATCGCGAATACGCGCCTCGACCATGCCCTGCTCCTCACGGGCGGCATGGTATTCGGCGTTTTCCTTGAGGTCGCCCAGCTCGCGGGCCTCACCGATAGCCTGGCTCAGGCGCGGGCGCTCGGTCTTGCTCAGGAAGAGATGCTCTTCTTCCAGGGCGCGAGCGCCCTGGACGGTCATCGGGTACTTGGTAATGCTCATGCTTTGAGTCCTGCATGCAGATCCTGCAGGCGACGAACGGTCTTTTCCGGACCGAATTTCAGCGCCTCGCAGATGGCTTCACCGGCCGCAATGGTGGTGGTGCAGTAAATCTTGTGCTGCAGCGCATTGCGACGAATCGAGTAGGAGTCGGCAATCGACTGGCGGCCTTCGGTGGTGTTGATGATCAGCGACACTTCGTCGTTCTTGATCATGTCGACCACGTGCGGGCGACCCTCGGTCACCTTGTTCACACGGCGCACTTTCAGGCCGGCCGCTTCGATAACCTTGGCGGTGCCTGCAGTTGCAACCACTTCGAAGCCCAGGGCGATCAGGTCGCGGGCAACGCCAGCCACTTGTGGCTTGTCGTCGTCGCGCACGCTGATGAACGCGGTACCGCCGGTCGGCAGCACTTCGCTGGCGCCCATCTGGGCCTTGGCGAAGGCTTCACCGAAGCTGTCGCCGACACCCATGACTTCACCGGTGGATTTCATCTCAGGGCCGAGGATCGGGTCAACCCCCGGGAACTTGGCGAACGGGAAGACGGCTTCCTTGACGCTGTAGAAGTTCGGGATGATTTCCTGGGTGAAGCCCAGTTCCTTCAGGGTTTTGCCTGCCATGACGCGTGCGGCGATCATCGCCAGCGAGGTGCCGATGCACTTGGACACGAACGGCACGGTACGCGAGGCGCGCGGGTTGACCTCGATCACGTAGATCTTGTCGCCCTGCAGGGCCAGCTGCACGTTCATCAGGCCGACCACGCCCAGCTCCAGGGCCATTTTCTTGACCTGCACGCGGACTTCGTCCTGCACTTCCTTGCTCAGCGAGTAAGGTGGCAACGAGCACGCCGAGTCACCGGAGTGAACGCCGGCCTGCTCGATGTGCTGCATGATCGCGCCGATCACCACGTCGGTGCCGTCGCAGACCGCATCCACGTCCATCTCGATGGCGCAGTTGAGGAAGTGGTCGAGCAGCACTGGGCTGTCGTTGGACACTTGCACCGCTTCACGCAGGTAGCGCTTGAGCTCGTCCAGCTCGTAGACGATCTCCATCGCACGGCCGCCCAGCACGTAGGACGGGCGCACCACCAGCGGGTAGCCGATAGTGCCGGCCGCCTTGATGGCTTCGTCTTCGCTGCGCACGGTGGCGTTTGGCGGCTGCAGCAGGTTCAGGCGCTGAACCATCTGCTGGAAACGCTCGCGGTCTTCGGCGCGGTCGATGGCGTCCGGGCTGGTGCCGATGATTGGCACGCCGGCTTCTTCCAGGGCACGGGCCAGTTTCAGCGGGGTCTGGCCGCCGTAGTGGACGATCACGCCCTTCGGCTTCTCGACGCGGCAGACTTCCAGCACGTCTTCCAGGGTCAGCGGCTCGAAGTACAGGCGGTCGGAGGTGTCGTAGTCGGTGGAGACGGTTTCCGGGTTGCAGTTGACCATGATGGTCTCGTAACCGTCTTCACGCAGGGCGAGCGCTGCGTGCACGCAGCAGTAGTCGAACTCGATGCCTTGGCCGATACGGTTCGGGCCACCGCCCAGGATCATGATCTTGTCGCGGGTCGACGGGTTGGCCTCGCACTCTTCCTCATAGGTCGAGTACAGGTAGGCGGTGTCGGTGGCGAACTCGGCGGCGCAGGTGTCGACGCGCTTGTACACCGGGAACACTTCCAGCTTGTGGCGGTGACGGCGCAGGTTCTTGTCGGTGATGCCGAGCAGCTTGGCCAGGCGCTGGTCCGAGAAGCCCTTGCGCTTGAGGCGCAGCATGTAGTCCTTGTCGATCGCCGACAGGGCCAGGGTCTTGACCTTCTCTTCTTCCTTGATCAGGTCTTCCATCTGCACCAGGAACCACAGGTCGATGCCGGTCAGCTGGAAGATTTCCTCGATGGTCATGCCCGAACGCATGGCGTCGGCCACGTACCAGATACGCTCGGCACCCGGCACGGTCAGTTCGCGCTTGAGGATGCTGGCGGCTTCCGGGCTGGCCAGGTCGACTTTCGGGTCGAGGCCGCAGGCGCCGACTTCCAGGCCACGCAGGGCTTTCTGCAGGGATTCCTGGAAGGTACGGCCGATGGCCATGACTTCACCGACGGATTTCATCTGAGTGGTCAGGCGGGCGTCGGCCTTGGGGAATTTCTCGAAGGCGAAGCGTGGCAGCTTGGTGACGACGTAGTCGATCGACGGTTCGAAGGACGCCGGGGTACGGCCGCCGGTGATGTCGTTCTGCAGTTCGTCGAGGGTGTAGCCGATGGCCAGCTTGGCGGCGATCTTGGCGATCGGGAAGCCGGTGGCCTTGGAGGCCAGGGCGGACGAACGCGAAACACGCGGGTTCATCTCGATCACGACCATGCGGCCAGTGTTCGGGCAGATGCCGAACTGCACGTTGGAACCGCCGGTTTCGACACCGATTTCACGCAGCACCGCCAGCGAGGCGTTGCGCATGATCTGGTATTCCTTGTCGGTCAGGGTCTGCGCTGGCGCCACGGTGATCGAGTCACCGGTATGCACGCCCATCGGGTCGAAGTTTTCGATGGAGCAGACGATGATGCAGTTGTCCTTCTTGTCGCGGACCACCTCCATCTCGTATTCCTTCCAGCCGATCAGCGATTCGTCGATCAGCAGTTCCTTGGTCGGCGACAGGTCCAGACCACGGGTGCAGATTTCTTCGAATTCTTCACGGTTGTAGGCAATACCGCCACCGGTGCCGCCCATGGTGAAGGACGGGCGAATGATGCATGGGAAGCCGAGCTTCTCGAGGACCGCATTGGCCTCTTCCATGCTGTGGGCGATACCCGAGCGCGGGCACTCAAGGCCGATGTCCTTCATGGCCTTGTCGAAGCGCGAGCGGTCTTCGGCCTTGTCGATGGTGTCGGCATTGGCACCGATCATCTCCACGCCGAACTTTTCCAGAACGCCATGGCGCTCCAGGTCCAGGGCGCAGTTCAGCGCGGTCTGGCCGCCCATGGTCGGCAGGACGGCGTCCGGGCGCTCTTTCTCGATGATCTTGGCCACCGATTGCCATTTGATCGGCTCGATGTAGGTGGCGTCGGCCATGGCCGGGTCGGTCATGATGGTGGCTGGGTTGGAGTTCACCAGGATGACGCGGAAACCTTCCTCGCGCAGGGCCTTGCAGGCCTGGGCGCCGGAATAGTCGAACTCACAGGCCTGGCCGATCACGATCGGGCCAGCGCCGAGAATCAGGATGCTTTTGATGTCTGTACGTTTTGGCATGGTGGTCACTCAAATCCGGGGTCAGTCGGCAAGCCGCTTTGAACAATCTGGGTCAGGCGCTTCCGGGCGCGGCACAAGCCGGCCCGGGGCCTTGAAGCAGGATGCTCAGCGGCGCTTGGCCATGGCATCGGTGAAACGATCGAACAGTGGCGCGACGTCGGTCGGGCCCGGGCTCGCTTCAGGGTGGCCCTGGAAGCTGAACGCGCTCTTGTCGGTGCGCTCGATACCCTGCAGGGTGCCGTCGAACAGCGACTTGTGGATGGCGCGTACGTTAGCCGGCAAGGTGGCTTCGTCGACGGCAAAGCCGTGGTTCTGGCTGGTGATCATGACCACGCCGGTGTCCAGGTCCTGGACCGGGTGGTTGGCACCGTGGTGGCCATGGCCCATCTTCACGGTCTTGGCGCCGGAGGCCAGGGCCAGCAGCTGGTGGCCGAGGCAGATGCCGAAGACCGGAATCTCGGTCTCGAGGATTTCCTTGATCGCCTGGATGGCGTAGTCGCATGGCTCCGGATCACCAGGGCCGTTGGACAGGAACACACCATCGGGGTTGAGCGCGAGCACTTCGCTGGCCGGGGTCTGGGCAGGCACCACGGTCACGCGGCAACCACGCGCCACCAGCATGCGCAGGATGTTCAGCTTGACGCCGTAGTCGAAGGCAACCACGTGACACGGCAGGTCGGCAGCGTCGATGGTCGGGTGACTGTCGGTCTTCAGTTCCCACACGCTGGAACGCCACTCGTAGCGCTCTTTGGTGGAGACGACCTTGGCCAGGTCCATGCCCTTCAGGCCCGGGAAGGCACGGGCAGCGGCGATGGCCTGCTCTTCGGTGATGTTGTCACCGGCGAGGATGCAGCCGTTCTGGGCGCCCTTTTCACGCAGGATACGGGTCAGGCGACGGGTATCGATACCGGCGATGGCGACAACGTTGTTGGCCTTGAGGTACTCAGGCAGCGACTGGGTGTTGCGCCAGTTGCTGGCCAGCAGCGGCAGGTCGCGGATGACCAGGCCGGCGGACCAGACGCGGTTGGATTCGGCGTCTTCCGGGGTGGTGCCGGTATTGCCGATGTGCGGGTAGGTCAGGGTGACGATTTGCTGCGAGTAGGAAGGGTCTGTAAGGATTTCCTGGTAGCCGGTCATAGCGGTGTTGAATACCACCTCGCCAACGGTCTGACCGTCGGCACCAATGGCTTCACCGCGAAAAATACTGCCGTCGGCAAGGGCGAGTATGGCTGGCTTTGTCAAGAAGACCTCCCGTAAATCAAGCATGAAAGGGCGATCGCAGGTTGCAAAAAAGCGGAGTGACGTATGGACACGTCACCCCGCTTTTAAGTGCTGAATTCAATTCGCTGCGCGCTTTTAGTGGACACACTAAAGCTGTAGCTTACAGAAAAGTGCGTTTTCGGTCTACCGTAGATGTGTCTCTAAAACACACCAATGCGACAAGGGGCTGCCAGGCAGCCCCACGGCATCAACGCAGCTCAAGCACGTCCTGCATGTCGTACAGGCCAGGCTCGCGCCCTTCCAGCCACAGCGCGGCGCGCACGGCGCCCTTGGCGAACGTCATGCGGCTGGAGGCCTTGTGGGTGATCTCCAGACGCTCGCCTTCGGCGGCGAACAGCACGGTGTGGTCACCGACCACATCACCGGCACGCACGGTGGCGAAACCGATGGCCTTGCGATCACGGGCACCGGTCTGGCCTTCACGACCATAAACCGCCACTTCCTGCAGGTCGCGCCCCAACGCATTGGCAACCACTTCACCCATGCGCAGCGCGGTCCCCGACGGCGCGTCGACCTTGTGCCGGTGATGGGCCTCGATGATCTCGATATCCACATCATCGCCCAGCACCCGGGCCGCCATGTCCAGCAGCTTGAGGCTGAGGTTCACGCCCACGCTGAAGTTCGCGGCGAAGACGATCGGGATCTCCTTGCCCGCCTCCGCCAGCAGCTCTTTCTCTTCCGGCGTGAAACCGGTGGTGCCGATGACCATGGCCTTGCCCGCCTTGCGACAGAACGCCAGGTTCTTCAGGGTCACCGAAGGATGCGTGAAGTCGATCAGCACATCGAACTCGTCGGCGACCTTGGCCAGGTCATCGCAGATCGGCACGCCGATACGCCCAAGGGCCGCCAGCTCACCGGCATCGGCCCCGACCAGCGAGCTGTCCGGGCGATCGATCGCCGCTGTCAGCCCGGTCTGGGGCGCCTGCTGCTGCACAGCCTCGACGAGGGTCTTGCCCATCCGCCCCGCCGCGCCCATTACCGCAATACGTCGCATAGCCTGTTCCTTCTCAGAGATCGCCGAAGAAGCGCTTCACACCCTCGAACCAGCCGCTGGCCTTGGGCGAATGGGAGCTGTCGCCTTCCAGCGAATCGCGCAGCTCTTCGAGCAGCTCGCGCTGGCGACGGCTGAGGTTGACCGGCGTTTCCACCGCCACACGGCACAGCAGGTCGCCTGCCGCGCCACCGCGCACCGGTGCCACACCCTTGCCGCGCAAGCGGAACTGCTTGCCGGTCTGGGTACCTTCGGGGATCTTCAGCTTCACGCGACCATCGAGGGTCGGCACTTCCAGCTCGCCACCCAGGGCGGCATCGGTATAGCTGATCGGCACTTCGCAGTAGAGGTGCTTGCCGTCGCGCTGGAAGATCGGGTGCTCGCGCACATTGACGACCACGTACAGGTCACCGGTCGGGCCGCCATGGGCACCCGCCTCGCCTTCGCCGGACAGGCGGATGCGATCGCCGGTATCGACGCCAGCCGGCACCTTGACCGACAGGGTCTTGTATTCCTCGACACGGCCTTCGCCGTGGCACGAGCCGCAAGGGTCGGTGATGATCTTGCCCTGGCCATGGCAGCGCGGGCAGGTCTGCTGTACCGCGAAGAAGCCCTGCTGCATGCGCACCTGGCCGATACCGCCACAGGTCGGGCAGGTCGACGGGGTCGAGCCCTTCTTGGCGCCGGAGCCGTCGCACGGCTTGCAGTTGACCAGCGTGGGGACGCGGATATTGACCGTGGTACCGCGCACCGCCTCTTCGAGATTGAGCTCGAGGGTGTAGCGCAGGTCGCTGCCACGCTGTGCGCCGCCACGACCACCACCACGGCCACCGCCGAAGAAATCACTGAAGACATCGCCGAAGATATCGGAGAAGTTGGCACCACCGAAGCCGGCACCGCCGCCACCCATGCTCGGGTCGACGCCGGCATGGCCGTACTGGTCGTACGCCGCACGCTTGCTGGCATCCGACAGCACTTCGTAGGCCTCGTTGGCCTCCTTGAACAGGTCTTCGGACTCTTTATCACCCGGGTTGCGGTCAGGGTGGTACTTCATCGCCAGACGGCGGTAGGCCTTCTTCAGATCACCTTCACTGGCGCCACGCTCGACACCCAGGACTTCATAAAAATCACGCTTTGCCATAGGTCATTTGCACTCTTGGGGGCGTTCGGCATACCTCTGCGCATCGGTGCGCCATGCCGTCAGCACCTGCCGCCATACGCGAATGCGCCCAGACAGATGCTGTAAATAATTCTCGTGTTCCAGACACGCCAACGCGGGAGCAAGCCCCCGCGCGGCGACATCCTACCAGCTCACCGGCAAACGACGGTGAACTGGGCGACAACATGCAGGATTTACTGCTTGTTGTTGTCTTTTACTTCTTCGAACTCGGCGTCAACCACGTCGTCGTGCTTGGCTTCCGGCTCGGCCTGCTGGGCGCCGCCCTGCGGTTGCTCGGCCTGTTGCTCGGCGTACATCTTCTGGGCAACAGGGGCCGAAACCTTGGACAGCTCCTCGACCTTGGCGTCGATGGCAGCCTTGTCGTCGCCCTTGACGGCGGCTTCCAGGGCAACCACGGCGGCCTCGATGACAGTCTTCTCTTCGGCGGTGACCTTGTCACCCGCTTCAGTGACCATCTTGCGGGTCGAGTGGACCAGCGCGTCACCCTGGTTACGGGCGGCGGCCAGCTCTTCGAACTTGCGGTCTTCCTCGGCGTTGGCCTCGGCGTCACGCACCATCTTCTCGATTTCTTCGTCGGACAGGCCGGAGTTGGCCTTGATCACGATCGACTGCGCCTTGCCGGTGGCCTTGTCCTTCGCACCGACGTGCAGGATGCCGTTGGCGTCGATGTCGAAGGTCACTTCGATCTGCGGCACGCCACGTGGAGCCGGCGGGATATCGGCCAGGTCGAACTTGCCCAGCGACTTGTTCTGCGAAGCTTGCTTGCGCTCGCCCTGCAGCACGTGGATGGTCACGGCGCCCTGGTTGTCGTCGGCGGTCGAGAACACCTGCGACTTCTTGGTCGGGATGGTGGTGTTCTTCTCGATCAGCGCGGTCATCACGCCACCCATGGTTTCGATACCCAGGGTCAGCGGGCTGACGTCCAGCAGCAGTACGTCCTTCACGTCACCGGCCAGAACGGCGCCCTGGATGGCGGCACCCATGGCGACGGCTTCGTCCGGGTTGACGTCTTTGCGTGCTTCTTTACCGAAGAAGTCGGCAACGGCTTTCTGCACCATCGGCATACGGGTCTGGCCACCGACCAGGATCACGTCGTCGATCTTGCTGGCATCGATGCCGGCGTCCTTCAGGGCGATGCGGCATGGCTCGATGGTACGGTTGACCAGGTCTTCGACCAGCGACTCCAGCTTGGCGCGGGAGATCTTCACGTTCAGGTGCTTCGGACCGGTTGCGTCTGCAGTGATGTACGGCAGGTTGACGTCGGTCGACTGGGCCGAGGACAGCTCGATCTTGGCTTTTTCAGCGGCTTCTTTCAGGCGCTGCAGAGCCAGGGGATCGTTCTTCAGGTCCATGCCGGACTCTTTCTTGAACTCGTCGACGAGGTAGTCGATCAGGCGCATGTCGAAGTCTTCGCCACCCAGGAAGGTGTCGCCGTTGGTAGCCAGTACTTCGAACTGGTGCTCACCGTCGACTTCGGCGATTTCGATCACGGACACGTCGAAGGTACCACCACCCAGGTCATAGACGATGACGGTGTGGTCGCCCTTGCCCTTGTCCATGCCGTAGGCCAGCGCGGCGGCGGTCGGTTCATTGATGATACGTTTTACGTCCAGGCCAGCGATGCGACCGGCGTCTTTGGTGGCCTGGCGCTGGCTGTCGTTGAAGTAGGCCGGAACGGTGATGACCGCTTCGGTGACTGGCTCGCCGAGGTAGTCTTCGGCGGTCTTCTTCATCTTTTTCAGGACTTCGGCGCTGATCTGCGGCGGAGCCATCTGCTTGTCGGCGGCCTCTACCCAGGCGTCACCGTTGCTGGCCTTGACGATCTTGTAAGGGACCAGCTTGATGTCTTTCTGCACGACATCTTCTTCGAAGCGGCGGCCAATCAGGCGCTTCACCGCGAACAGGGTGTTATGCGGGTTGGTGACCGCCTGGCGCTTGGCCGACTGGCCAACCAGGATTTCGCCGTCGTTGGCGTAGGCGATGATCGAAGGCGTGGTGCGCGCGCCTTCGGCGTTCTCGATGACCTTGGCGGTGCCGTTTTCCAGCACGGAGACGCAGGAGTTGGTGGTCCCCAGGTCGATACCGATGATTTTACCCATGATGATTCTCCCGAAACTTGAATTTGGTAGCAGTGACTGCTTTGGCCATCTGCGCTAATACTTGAAGGCTTGACACCTAGATGGGGGCGCCCGGAAAGATTTCAAGCCTTTTCATTGATCGAAGGCTGCGCAGCGCTCGGCGCCTTGCTGACCACCACCATGGCGGGGCGCAGCAGGCGGCCGTTGAGCAGGTAGCCCTTCTGGAACACGTTGATCACGCTGTTCGGCTCGACATCGGCGCTTTCCTGCATGGCCATCGCCTGGTGGTGCTCGGCATTGAATGGCTGGCCGTGCGGGTCGATGGCTTCGAGGTTGTAGCGCTTGAGGGTGTCCTGGAACATCTTCAGGGTCAGCTCGATACCATCGCGCATCGGCTTGATGGTTTCGTCGTCGGCGCTGGACAGCTCCAGGCCACGCTCCAGGCTGTCGATGATCGGCAACAGGTCGCCGGCGAACTTCTCCAAGGCGAACTTGCGGGCCTTGTCGACGTCCTGTTCAGCGCGACGAATGCTGTTCTGCGCTTCTGCAGCAACACGCAGGGACTGATCCTTGGCGGCGGCCAGCTGCTCCTCGAGCTCCAGAATGCGGGCGTCGGCGTTAGCTGCAACGGCCTCTTCGGGGTTCAGGTTCTTTTCATCCAGCTGTTCGTCAGCCATTGGGTTTCTCCTCCACGATTTCTGTCGTGCGAGCCAGGCTCGCTATGTCTTGCCGGCTATATGGGGTCGGAAAAACCAGGTTCAAGGGGGCAGGTGCTTTTCCACATTCGTCGACCGGCTATTGGCAGACTCGCGAAAAGCACTGTATAAATATCCAGACACGACCCCTCGGGAGCCGCCCCAATGCTGGTGCACCTGTCCATCCACAACTACGCCATCGTCGAACACCTCGACCTCGAGATCGCCCGCGGCATGTCCGTCATCACCGGCGAGACCGGGGCCGGCAAGTCAATCATGCTCGACGCCCTCGGCCTGGCCCTTGGCGATCGCGCCGACAGCGGCGTGGTGCGTCCGGGCACCGACAAGGCGGACATCCTCGCCACGTTCGACCTGGTCGACATCCCCGAGGCGCACGCCTGGCTCGCCGAGCGCGACCTGGAAAGCGACGGCCCCTGCATCCTGCGCCGGGTGATCACCGCCGAGGGCCGCAGCCGCGGCTACATCAATGGCACCCCCTGCCCGCTGGGCGACCTCAAGGCCCTGGGCGAGCTGCTGATCGACATCCACAGCCAGCATGAACACCAGTCGCTACTGAAAACCGATACCCACCGCCGCCTGGTGGACGAGTACGCCGGCGCCACCGACCTGGCCCGCCAGGTACAGCTGGCCGCCAAGCGCTGGAACCAGACGCGCCAGGAGCTGGAGCGCCTGAGCAACTCCGGCGACGAGCAGCGGGCACGCCACCAGTTGCTCAGCTACCAGCTGGAGGAACTCGACAACCTGGGCCTTGGCGAAAACGAGCTGGAGCAGTTGGAGCAAGAGCACAAGAACCTGACCAACGCCGAGGCCCTCTTCGGCATCTGCCGCCAGGTCATCGACCAGTGCAGCGAAAGCGACTCGGGCAACGTACTGAGCGCCCTGACCATGAGCCTCAATCGCCTCGGCGCGGTAGGCAATGCGCCCAAGGCACTGGGCGAGGCGGTCAACCTGATTGCCAGCGCGCAGATCCAGGTGGAGGAGGCCGTCGGCGAACTCAACCGCTTCCTCGACAATTTCGATGCCGACCCGATGCGCCTGCAGACC
This sequence comes from Pseudomonas sp. CCOS 191, assembly GCF_001007005.1. NCBI lineage: Bacteria > Pseudomonadati > Pseudomonadota > Gammaproteobacteria > Pseudomonadales > Pseudomonadaceae > Pseudomonas > Pseudomonas sp. CCOS 191. Next base: position 727,725 of record NZ_LN847264.1, on the reverse strand, counting down.
CTCGAAGAGCGCCTGGACACTATCTATACCCTCGCCCGCAAGCACCGCGTGCACCCCACCGAACTGCCGCACCTGCAACAGCGCCTGATGGAAGAGCTGGAAGGCCTGAACGCCAGCGACGAATCGATCGAGCGGCTGGGCGAGGAGCTCGCGGCCTTCGCCCAGCACTATAAAGAGAAGGCCATCGAGCTCAGCGCCCTGCGCCAGCAGGCGGCCAAACAGCTGGCCACCGCCGTGGAGCAGGAAATCCAGCGTCTGGGCATGCCAGGCGGGCGTTTCTGCATCGAACTCACCCCCTTCGAAAGCACGGACCTCTCGCCCCATGGCCTGGAGCAGATCGAGCTGCTGGTCAGCGCCAACCCTGGCCAGCCACTCAAAGGCCTGGCCAAGGTGGCCTCGGGCGGCGAGCTGTCACGCATCAGCCTGGCGATCCAGGTGATCACCGCTCAGACTTCACGCATTCCGACCCTGGTATTCGACGAAGTCGACGTGGGTATCGGCGGCCCGACCGCCGAAATCGTAGGCCAATTGCTTCGCCGCCTCGGCGAACGCGGCCAGGTGCTGACCGTGACCCACCTGCCACAGGTAGCCGCCCAGGGGCATCACCACCTGTTCGTGCACAAGGTACGCAACAGCGACACCACACACACCGCCGTGGCCAGCCTGGGCAAGCGCGAGCGAGTCGAGGAAGTGGCGCGGATGCTGGGCGGCATTGACCTCACCAAGGAGTCGCTGGCCCATGCGCGCAAGATGGTGGTGAGCGGCAAGGCCTGAGCCCTACGCGTCACCTCACAATCCCTATCGCCGGCAAGCCGGCTCCCACATGGATCGCGCCACCCTCAAAACCATCGCCACACCTGTGGGAGCTGGCTTGCCAGCGATGAGGCCAGCAAAGCCAGCGCCTTCGTCAGCCCCCCCTACAAAGCACAAAGGCGACCCGAAGGTCGCCTTTGTCGTCAGTAACGATTAAATCGTTACTTCTTTTTACGCACGTACAGAACCAGATTGTGGTCCACCAGCTCGAAGCCATGCTCGGCAACGATCTCTTTCTGGCGCTTCTCGATTTCGGCATCGAAGAATTCAATGACTTCACCGCTGTCCACGTTGACCATGTGATCGTGGTGCTTACCATCCGCCAGCTCGAACACTGCATGGCCGCCATCAAAGTTGTGGCGCTCCACCAGGCCCGCCGCTTCGAATTGGGTCAGTACGCGATACACGGTCGCCAGGCCGACATCTTCGCCAGCTTCCATCAGCGCCTTGTACACATCCTCGGCACTCATGTGACGCTGCTCGGCGGAGTCGAGCATCTGAAGAATCTTTACTCGAGGCAGGGTTACCTTGAGGCCCGCTTTGCGCAATTCGCTATTTTCAACCATGGTCAGCTTTCTCGCCGATGCTGCTTCGCAGCTTCTCTTAATACGGGTATGATCGGGGTTTACGTTGTCCAGCCAAGATAGTGGAAGTCGCCCACCGATGCAAAACACCAAGCTCTTGCTAACCAGCCTCACCCTAGTGGGACTGCTCGCACTCGCCGGTTGCTCGTTTCCCGGGGTTTACAAAATCGACATCCAGCAGGGCAATGTCGTCACGCAGGATATGATAGACCAATTGCGTCCGGGAATGACCCGCCGACAAGTAAGGTTTATCATGGGCAACCCCCTGCTGCAGGACACCTTCCACACCAATCGCTGGGATTATCTCTACAGCCTGCAGCCTGGCGGCGGCCAGCGCCAGCAAGAGCGCATGAGCATCTTCTTCAACGAGAACGACCAACTGGTCAACCTCTCCGGCGACTTCATGCCAGGCGTCAGCCGCGACCAGGAAATCCTCGGTGGCAGCGGCGACACCACGGTCAACCCGGACAAGCAGCCGAGCCAACCGGAGAAGCCAGCCAAGCCAGGCTCGCTGGAAGACTCGCTGCAAAAGGAAATCGACAACGTCGAGACCACCCCGGTGCCAACACCAGCACCGCTGGAAACTTCGCCGCAGTAAATGCGCCGATACTAAAAAGCCCGGATCTTGTCCGGGCTTTTTATTGCCTGCATGAATGACGGGGGTTACTCACCCGCCACGCGCACCCTCAACCATTGAGCTGCTTGGCCCGCTGGCAGAAGGCATCGACCATGGTGTTGGCCGCCTGGTTGAACAGTGGCCCCAAGGTGGCCCGCACCAGGGCACCGGCATAGTCGAACGACAGGTCGAGGCTGATCTTGCAGGCCTTTTCTCCCAGCGGCTTGAACACCCACAGCCCATGCAACTGGGTGAACGGCCCCTCTTCCAGGTTCATCTCGATCGACTGCCCCGGCACCAGCACATTGCGCGTGATGAACTGCTGGCTCATGCCACCCTTGGCCACTTCCAGCCTGGCCCGCATGTGCGTGTCACTGGTCTCGAGCACCGTGGACGCCGAGCACCAGGGCAGGAACTCCGGGTAGCTCGCCACATCGTTGACCAGGTCGTAGAGCGCCTGGGCAGGGTACGGCAGCAGAGCGGAGCGTTGAATATGGGTAGTCATCCAGGCGTCACTTCCAAACTGGGCGGCAGCGCTTGTCAGCGCCTTGAAAACGGCTCTGCGCGGCAGAGCGTGGGTTGCATTGTCCGGGATTCACACAACAGGCTCAAGCGCAGCTAAACCCCGTAGCCGAGGACGCGGCGACTGCCTATAATGCCGCCCCTATGGCTAAACAAAAGAAGCATCCGACCGGGACCATCGCGCAGAACAAGAAAGCGCGACACGATTACTTCATCGAACACAAGTTCGAGGCCGGGCTGGTCCTGTCCGGCTGGGAAGTAAAAAGCCTGCGGGCCGGCAAGGCGCACCTGACCGACAGCTACGTGCTGCTCAAGGATGGCGAAGCCTGGCTGTTCGGCAGCCACATCACCCCACTGAACACCGCCAGCACCCACGTCATTGCCGACCCCATCCGCACCCGCAAGCTGCTGCTGAACAAGCGCGAGCTCGAGCGCCTGGAAGCGGCCGTGGCGCAGAAGGGCTACACCTGCGTGGCGATGTCGCTGTACTGGAGCAAGCACCTGATCAAGTGCGAGATCGCACTCGGCAAGGGCAAGAAGGAGTTCGACAAGCGCGATACCGTGCGCGAGCGCGACTCCAACCGCGAGCTGCAGCGCACGATGCGCAACAAGGGCAAGGAAGAGTAAGCAGTCCTTCGCATTGCGACGCCTGCCTCGCGGATGAATCCGCTCCTACAGGTTTCACCCCCTGTAGGAGCGGATTCATCCGCGATAAGCCACGATGCTCAGCGCCCGCTGCGCCGCTCTGCCCGCGCCACCCGCTGCGCTTCCTGCTGCGCCTCCTGCAGCACCTCCTGCACATACAGGATGTGCCGGCTGGAAACCTCCCGCGCGTCCTCCGCACGCCCCTCGACAATCGCCAGATACAACTCGCGATGCTGGCTGATCAGCATGTCGCGGGTCTCCGAGCGTTGCTGGTACATGCCGCCAATGTTGGTCACCACATTGCGCTTGAGCAGGTCGAACAACCCGCGAATGGTGTGCAACAAAACGGCATTGTGGCTGGCCTCGGCAATGGCCAGATGGAAGCGCGCATCCGCCGCACCCTCCTCCGCCCGGTCCACTTCACCGACACGGTTGTAGCAGTCCTGCAACGCATCGAAGGCAGTCTTCAGCCGCTCACGATCCGGCTCGGTGGCGCGCTGCGCCGCGTAGTAGGCGCAGGACGCCTCCAGCGTATGACGAAACTCCAGCAGGTCACGCTGCGCCTCGGGACTGGATTCGAGCAGCTTCAGCAAGGGGTCGCTGAAGGTCGAGCCCAATGACTCGGCCACATAGTTGCCGCCGCCCTGGCGACTGACCAGCAAGCCCTTGGCCACCAACTTCTGGATCGCCTCGCGCAGCGACGGCCGCGACACGCCGAACTGCTCGGCCAGGGCGCGCTCGGCCGGCAGGCGCTGACCCGAGGTGAGGGTGCCTTCGAGAATCATCCCTTCCAACCGATCGACGATGTCGTCGGACAGGCGCCGCTGGCGGACCTGATCAAAAACCATCACATGCTCTCCACGAACCCCGGGGATGCGAATCCGGGGGCGCCTATTCTGCGCCTATCCGGCTTGCACCGACAGCCGTCAGGCGGCGTTTTTCCCAGCCAAGCAGATGCCCGCTCATCGGCATCCGACCAAAGTTTCCCACAGGACAAATTGACACACCCTGCGTGGCGCTCTTAACCTAGCGACCAGCCATTGTAAATTGGTCTTACCAATTATCCAATGCCAGTGCCTTGACCAACAACAATTAGGGGCCACCCCATATGCAAACCTGGCAACAACTCTATACCCCGCTTGGTAGCCTTGGCCTGTCCGCGCTGGCGGCGGTCATCCCAATCGTGTTCTTCTTCCTCGCCCTCGCCGTGTTCCGCCTCAAGGGCCACGTCGCCGGCAGCATTACCCTGGCACTGTCGATCCTGGTGGCGATCTTCGCCTTCCAGATGCCTGTCGACATGGCGCTGGCCGCTGCGGGTTATGGCTTCCTCTACGGCCTGTGGCCGATTGCCTGGATCATCGTCGCCGCGGTATTCCTCTACAAACTCACGGTCAAGAGTGGCCAGTTCGAAGTCATCCGCAGCTCGGTACTGTCGATCACCGACGACCAGCGCCTGCAGGTGCTGCTGATCGGCTTCTGCTTCGGCGCCTTCCTCGAAGGCGCGGCCGGCTTCGGCGCCCCGGTGGCGATCACCGCCGCGCTGCTGGTGGGCCTTGGCTTCAACCCTCTGTACGCCGCCGGCCTGTGCCTGATCGCCAACACCGCCCCGGTGGCCTTCGGCGCCCTGGGCATCCCGATCATCGTCGCCGGCCAGGTGACTGGCATCGACGCCTTCCACATCGGCGCCATGACCGGTCGCCAGCTGCCGCTGCTGTCGCTGTTCGTGCCGTTCTGGCTGGTGTTCATGATGGACGGCGTGCGCGGCGTGAAAGAGACCTGGCCTGCCGCCCTGGTGGCCGGCCTGAGCTTCGCCGTCACCCAGTACTTCACCTCCAACTTCATCGGCCCGGAGCTGCCCGACATCACCTCGGCCCTGGCCAGCCTGATCGCCCTGACCCTGTTCCTCAAGGTCTGGCAGCCCAAGCGCGCGTTCGCCGAGGCCAAGGGCAGTGTCGGCGCCGCCGTCGTGCAGTCGAGCGGCAGCCAACCGAGCCCGTACAGCTTTGGCGAGATCTTCAAGGCCTGGTCGCCATTCCTGATCCTCACCGTGCTGGTGACCATCTGGACCCTGAAACCGTTCAAGGCAGCCTTCGCCCCGGGCGGCGCGATGTACAACTTCGTGTTCAACTTCGCCATCCCGCACCTCGACCAGCTGGTGGTCAAGACCGCCCCAATCGTCACAGCGCCCACCGCCATGCCGGCGGTGTTCAAGCTCGACCCGATCTCCGCCACCGGCACCGCGATCTTCCTCTCGGCGCTGATCTCGATGTGGGTGCTGAAGATCAACCTCAAAACTGGTCTGACCACTTTCAAAGAGACCTTCTGGGAACTGCGCTGGCCGATCCTGTCGATCGGCATGGTGCTGGCCTTCGCCTTCGTCACCAACTACTCGGGCATGTCCTCGACCATGGCCCTGGTGCTGGCCGGCACCGGCGCGGCGTTCCCGTTCTTCTCGCCGTTCCTCGGCTGGCTGGGCGTGTTCCTGACCGGCTCGGACACCTCGTCCAACGCCCTGTTCAGCTCGCTGCAGGCCACCACCGCGCACCAGATCGGCGTCAGCGACACCCTGCTGGTGGCGGCCAATACCAGCGGCGGCGTGACCGGCAAGATGATCTCGCCGCAGTCGATCGCCGTGGCCTGCGCGGCCACCGGCCTGGTCGGCAAGGAATCCGACCTGTTCCGCTTCACCGTCAAGCACAGCCTGTTCTTCGCCACCATCGTCGGCCTGATCACTCTGGTCCAGGCCTACTGGCTCACTGGCATGCTGGTTCATCACTAAAGTGACAGGGGCCGGGCGCCTTGACGCGCCTGGCATTCCCCACAAGCAACGCTGCGAGAATCCATGATCATTTCCGCCTCCACCGACTATCGCGCCGCGGCCCAACGCAAGCTGCCCCCCTTCCTGTTCCACTACGCCGACGGCGGCGCCTACGCCGAACACACCCTGCGCCACAACGTCTCGGACCTGGCCGGCATCGCCTTGCGCCAGCGCGTACTGAAGAACATGTCCGAGCTGAGCCTGCAGACGCAGCTGTTCGACGAAACCCTGAGCATGCCCGTGGCCCTGGCCCCGGTCGGCCTCACCGGCATGTACGCCCGCCGTGGCGAAGTGCAGGCGGCACGCGCAGCGGCGGCCCACGGCATTCCGTTCACGATGTCGACGGTATCGGTGTGCCCGATCGAAGAAGTGGCCCCGGCCATCGACCGGCCGATGTGGTTCCAGCTGTATGTGCTCAAGGACCGCGGCTTCATGCGCAACGCCCTGGAGCGCGCCAAGGCCGCCGGGGTGAAGACCCTGGTATTCACCGTCGACATGCCCGTGCCCGGCGCCCGCTACCGCGATGCCCACTCCGGCATGAGCGGCGCCAACGGCCCGCTGCGCCGCGTGCTGCAAGCCATGACCCACCCGCAATGGGCCTGGGACGTCGGCGTGATGGGCCGCCCGCACGACCTGGGCAATATTTCCGCGTACCGCGGCAACCCCACGGGCCTGGCCGACTACATCGGCTGGCTGGGCAACAACTTCGACCCGTCCATCTCCTGGAAAGACCTGGAGTGGATCCGCGAATTCTGGGACGGCCCGATGATCATCAAGGGCATCCTCGACGCCGATGACGCCCGCGACGCGGTCAAGTTCGGCGCCGACGGCATCGTCGTCTCCAATCACGGCGGCCGCCAGCTCGATGGCGTGCTGTCCAGCGCCCGCGCCCTGCCGGCCATCGCCGACGCGGTGAAGGGCGATATCAAGATCCTCGCCGACTCCGGCATCCGCAGCGGCCTCGACGTGGTGCGCATGATCGCCCTGGGCGCCGACAGCGTGCTGATCGGCCGCGCCTTCCTCTATGCCCTGGCCACCCACGGCGAGGCCGGGGTGAAGAACCTGCTGGAGCTGTTCGAGAAAGAGATGCGCGTGGCCATGGTGCTGACCGGCGCCAAGTCCATCGGCGAGATCAGCAAAGACTCGCTGGTCCGCGAACTGGGCGCCTGAGCGCGCCCACCAACGCCTGAATACCCGGGGCACGCCGCGCACCAGACGCCGCGGCCCCGCGAGGAGACTGCATGAGCCTGCCCGCCGCGTTCCTGCGTGATGCCGAGCGCCTGATCCCCGCCGAACGCCGCTTCGACGACCCGACCTCGACCCTGGCCTTCGGCACCGACGCCAGCTTCTACCGGCTGATCCCCAAGCTGGTGCTGCGCGTGGAGTCCGAGGACGAAGTGGTCGCGCTGATCCAGCTGGCCCAGCGCGACCGGGTGCCGGTGACCTTCCGCGCCGCCGGCACCAGCTTGTCCGGCCAGGCCATCAGCGACTCGGTGCTGATCGTGCTCGGCGACAACTGGAATGGCCGGGAGATTCGCCACCAGGGCGGGCAGATCCGCCTGCAGCCCGGCGTGATCGGCGCCCAGGCCAATGCCTGGCTGGCCCCCTATGGGCGCAAGATCGGCCCGGACCCGGCGTCGATCAACGCCTGCAAGATCGGCGGCATCGTCGCCAACAATGCCAGTGGCATGTGCTGCGGCACCGCGCAGAACACCTACCACACCCTCGCCGGCCTGCGCCTGGTGCTGGCCGACGGTACCCGCCTGGACAGCGAGGACCCAACCAGCGTCGCCGCCTTCGAGCACAGCCACGCCGGCCTGCTGGACGAACTGGCCCGCCTTGGCCGCGAGACCCGCGCCAACACCGCGCTGGCTGAGCGCATCCGGCACAAGTACCGGCTGAAAAACACCACGGGGCTATCACTCAACGCACTGGTGGACTACGACCAGCCGCTCGATATCCTGCAGCATCTGCTGGTCGGTTCCGAAGGCACCCTTGGCTTCATCAGTGCCGTAACCTACAACACCGTGCCCGACCACCCGCACAAGGCCAGCGCGCTGCTGGTGTTCCCCAGCGTCGAAAGCTGCTGCCGCGCCGTGACCGTGCTCAAGCGCCAGCCTGTCTCCGCCGTGGAGCTGCTCGACCGCCGCAGCCTGCGCTCGGTGCAGGAGATGGCGGGCATGCCGGCATGGGTCAAGGACCTGTCGGCAAACGCCTGCGCCCTGCTGATCGAGTGCCGCGCCGCCAGCCAGAGCCTGCTGCACGAGCAGCTCGAGCAGGTGATGGCGTCCATCGACGACTACCCGCTGGAGCAGAAGGTCGCGTTCAGCGAAGACCCGGCGGTGTACAACCAGCTGTGGAAGATCCGCAAGGACACCTTCCCCGCCGTCGGCGCCGTGCGCCAGACCGGCACCACGGTGATCATCGAGGACGTGACCTTCCCCATCGAGCAACTGGCCGAAGGCGTCAACCGCCTGATCCAGCTGTTCGACAAGCACCGCTACGACGAGGCGATCATTTTCGGCCACGCCCTGGAAGGCAACCTGCACTTCGTCTTCACCCAGGGCTTCAACAGCGCCGAGGAAGTGGCGCGCTACCAGGCCTTCATGGACGACGTGGCGCAGCTGGTGGCAGTGGAATTCGGCGGCTCGCTCAAGGCCGAGCACGGCACCGGGCGTAACATGGCGCCCTTCGTCGAGCTGGAATGGGGGCATGACGCCTACCAACTTATGTGGAAGCTCAAGCGCCTGCTCGACCCCAACGGCATCCTCAACCCCGATGTGGTGCTGAGCGAGGACCCCAACATCCACCTGAAGAACCTCAAGCCGCTGCCGGCCGCCGACGAGATCGTCGACAAGTGCATCGAGTGCGGTTTCTGCGAGCCGGTGTGTCCGTCGAAAGGCCTTACCTTGAGCCCGCGCCAGCGCATCGTCATGTGGCGCGACATCCAGGCGAAGAAACGCGCCGGCGTTGATACCCGCGAACTGCTGCGCACCTACCAGTACCAGGGCATCGACACCTGCGCCGCCACCGGCCTGTGCGCCCAGCGCTGCCCGGTGGGCATCAACACCGGCGAGCTGGTGAAGAAGCTGCGCGGTCAGGCGGCCGAGCACGGCAAGGCCGCCGACTGGCTGGCCGAGCATTTCCACGCCACCCTGCGCGGCGCGCGCTTCACGCTGGCCGCCGCCAATGGCGCGCGCAAGCTGCTCGGTGCCCCGCGCATGAGCCGGCTCAGCGCCCGCCTGAGCAAGGCCAGCAAAGGCCGCCTGCCGCAGTGGACCCCCGCCATGCCGCAGCCGCTGCGGGCCGTCGAGCTCAGCACCGCGAGCCACGACGCCCGCCCTCGCGTGGTCTACCTGGCCGCCTGCGTATCGCGGGTGATGGGCCCGGCCTATGCCGACCGCGAGCAGAGTTCGCTGCTGGACAAGACCCGTGCCCTGCTGGAGAAGGCCGGCTACCAGGTAGTGTTCCCGGACAACGCCGACAGCCTGTGCTGTGGCCAGCCGTTCGCCTCCAAGGGCTACCCCGAGCAGGCCGAGCACAAGCGCCAGGAACTGATCACCGCGCTGCTGCACGCCAGCCGTGGCGGCCTTGACCCGATCTACTGCGACACCAGCCCCTGCACCCTGCGCCTGGTCCAGGACCTGGGCGAATCGCGGCTGGACCTGTACGACCCGGTGCGCTTCATCCGCACCCACCTGGTCGACAAGCTGGAGTTCACCCCCCAGGACGAGCCCGTGGCGGTACACGTGACCTGCAGCACCCAGCACCTGGGCGAAAGCCAGGCGCTGATCGACCTGGCGCGGCGCTGCAGCAAGCAGGTGGTGATCCCCGAAGGCATCCATTGCTGCGGCTTCGCCGGCGACAAGGGCTTCACCACACCGGAGCTCAACGCCCATTCGCTGCGCACGCTCAAGGACGCGGTGCAGTATTGCAGCGAGGGAATCTCCACCAGCCGCACCTGCGAGATCGGCCTGTCGAGCCACAGTGGCATCGATTATCACGGGCTGGTGTACCTGGTAGACCGGGTTACCCGGGCGCGCAGTCTCTGAAGGCTGGGCTTTCTCGCACCGGCCTCTCGCCGGCAAGCCGGCTCCACACCCCGACCGCGCTAGCCCAAAGCAATGTGCCATCCTGTGGGAGCCGGCTTGCCGGCGAGAGGCCGGTGCAGGCAAACAAGACAGTTGTTCCCACAGGTATGGCGCATGCCGGCATGCGACTTCTGCACAAACCCCACGCACTCAAGTAAACTGGCGGCCTTTTCGCGCAGCCTCGGGCTGCCCCTGTCGATTTACCAAAGGTGCCCGCCATGCCCTGGCTGCAAGTACGCCTGGCCATCAGCCCGGAACAAGCCGAAACCTACGAAGACGCCCTGCTTGAAGTGGGCGCCGTCTCGGTGACCTTCATGGACGCCGAAGACCAGCCGATCTTCGAACCGGACCTCAACACCACCCCGCTGTGGTCGCACACGCACCTGCTGGCGCTGTTCGAGGCCGATGCCGAGCCCGAGCAGGTGTTCGCCCACCTGCGCCTGCTGACCGGTGCCGAGCTGCCCGAGTACCACGCCGAGGTAATCGAGGACCAGGACTGGGAGCGCAGCTGGATGGACAACTTCCAGCCGATGCGTTTCGGCCAGCGCCTGTGGATCGTGCCAAGCTGGCACGAAGCCCCGGAAAAGGACGCGGTCAACCTGCTGCTCGACCCGGGCCTGGCCTTTGGCACGGGTACCCACCCAACCACCGCGCTGTGCCTGGAATGGCTCGACGGCCAGCAGCTGCAAGGCACGCAAGTGCTCGACTTCGGCTGCGGCTCGGGCATCCTGGCCATTGCCGCGCTGCTGCTCGGCGCCCGCCACGCGGTCGGCACCGACATCGACGTGCAGGCTATCGAGGCCTCGCGTGACAACGCCCAGCGCAACGGCATTGCCGACGACACGTTCGACCTGTACCTGCCCGAGCAGATGCCGGCGATGCAGGCCGACGTGCTGGTCGCCAACATCCTGGCCGGCCCGCTGGTATCGCTGGCGCCGCAGCTGTCCGGCCTGGTGCGCCCCGGCGGCCTGCTGGCGCTGTCGGGCATCCTCGCCGAACAGGGCGAGGAAGTGGCCGCCGCCTATGCCGCCGACTTCGACCTGGACCCGATCGTCGTGCGCGACGGCTGGGTACGTATCAGTGGTCGCCGCCGCTAAGCGCGCCTAGACTCATCTCCTGCACAGCTTCCCGGACAGCCGCATGACCGACAGTTTCGTCACCCAGTGCCCGCATTGCCAGACCAGCTTTCGCGTCACCCATCACCAGTTGAGCGTGGCCCGCGGCGTGGTGCGCTGCGGCCAATGCCTGCAGGTGTTCAACGCGGCGAAACAACTGCTGGAGCAGAACCGCGCCGCGGCTGGCGAAGGCGACACCCGTGCGCCGGCGCCGACAGCCGAGCCGGCCGTGCCAGCGCCCGCAGCCGTGCAGCCGGAGGCCGCCCCGCCGGCACCGAGCGAGGACAACTGGACGGTCACGGCCGAGGAACTCGATGCCCTCGACCTCGACCAGGAACTGGCGCGCCTTGAACGGCGCAGTCCCGGTGATCGGCGCGCAGCCCCGGCCAAGGGCATGCTCCAGGCCCGCCGCGACGATCAGCTCGGCGATGGGCCTGGCGATGAACCGTTCGGCACCGCCACTGACGGCGACCGTTTGCCTGCGCAGGAGCGCGAGAACGCACCGATGCTGGTCGAGCAGGAGCCGCTTGACCTGGTACCGGCCGACGACGAGCGCACCGAGCCTACCCTCGGCGCCACCAGCCTCGAGCTGGACGATGAACCGCCAGTGCGCGATCGGCCACTCGACGACGACCTCGACGAACCCTCGCGGCAGTTGCCCAGCCATGACGAACCGGTGCCGGAAAAGGGCCTTTCAGCGCTGGACGACGAGGTGCACAGCGCACCGTTCTCGGCCCGCGACGATGCCCCAGACGAACATCCCGGGCAGCGCCTGGAACCGAGCCTGGCCGCCAAGCCCGAACGCTCGCGCAAGGAGCCGCTGGTCGACGTGGTCGACGACCCGTTGCAGCTGGGCTGGGAAAAGCCCGCCCCGAACTGGGGCAAGCGCCTGCTGTGGGGTTTCCTGACCCTGCTGGCCGCGGGCCTGCTGGCATTCCAGTACGTCTGGTTCCACTTCGACGAAATGGCCCGCCAGGACCAGTACCGCCCGTGGTTCCAGCAGTTGTGCCCGATGTTCGGCTGCCAGGTGCCGACCCGCGTCGACATCTCGCGGATCAAGAGCAGCAACCTGGTGGTACGCAGCCACCCGGACTTCAAAGGGGCGCTGATCGTCGACGCGATCATCTACAACCGCGCGCCCTTCGCCCAGCCCTTCCCGCTGCTCGAGCTGCGCTTCGCCGACCTCAACGGCCAGTTGATCGCCAGCCGGCGCTTCAAGCCCAGCGAGTACCTGTCGGGCGAGCTGGCCGGGCGCGGCGAGATGCCCAGCCAGACGCCGATCCACATCGCCCTGGATATCCTCGACCCCGGGCCGAAGGCGGTGAACTACAGCCTGAGCTTCCGTTCGCCGGAGTAAGCGACAGGCGGCAAGCTTCAAGCCGCAGGTAAAAGCCTGTCTGCAGGCCTCTTGCAGCTTGAAGCTCGCCGCTTGGCACTGGGTGTCATAACGCCGCAACTGTTCAGATTTTATCCAGATTCATCTTTATCCGGTCATCGAGAGCGGGTATCATGCCATCCCTTTTTCGAACTCCAATGATTCGGCCCCACAACAGGGAACACCTATGTCGGCGGTACGCATCGGCCCTTACACACTGCAGAACAACCTGATCCTGGCCCCCATGGCCGGCGTCACGGACCAGCCTTTCCGAACACTGTGCAAACGCCTCGGGGCGGGCATGGTGGTATCGGAGATGGTCTCCAGCGACATGCGCCTGTGGAACAGCCGCAAGTCGAGCCTGCGCCGCATCCACGAAGGTGATCCCGAGCCACGCTCGGTGCAGATCGCCGGTGGCGACGCGCAGATGATGGCCGAGGCGGCCCGGGCCAACGTCGAAGCCGGCGCGCAGATCATCGATATCAACATGGGCTGCCCGGCAAAAAAAGTCTGCAACAAGGCCGCAGGCTCTGCTTTATTGAGAGATGAAGCCTTGGTCACCGAAATCCTCCATGCCGTCGTCGGCGCCGTGGACGTGCCGGTGACGCTGAAGATCCGCACCGGCTGGGACCGGGCGAGCAAGAACGGCCTGAACGTGGCGAAGATCGCCGAACAGGCCGGCATCCAGGCGCTGGCGGTGCATGGCCGCACACGCGCCGACCTGTACACCGGTGACGCCGAGTACGACACCATCGCCGCGATCAAGCAGGCGGTGTCGATCCCGGTTTTCGCCAACGGCGATATCACCTCGCCGGAAAAGGCCCGGGCGGTTTTACACGCCACCGGCGCCGACGGCCTGCTGATCGGCCGTGCCGCCCAGGGGCGGCCGTGGATTTTCCGCGAGATCGAGCATTACCTGCGCACGGGCGAGCAGCTGCCCGCCCCGGCGCTGGACGAAGTGGAACGCATTCTGCTGGAGCACCTGGCCGCGCTGCATGCCTTCTATGGCGATGTGATGGGCGTGCGGATCGCCCGCAAGCACGTTGGCTGGTACCTGGCAACCCGACCTGGCGGCAAGGAGTTCCGCAGCCAGTTCAACGCTTTGCAAGACACACAAGCGCAGTGCGCCAACGTTCAGGCGTTTTTCGCCGAACGTCGACAGAGCCTTGGGACAGAGGACGAACAAGGGGTGGCCGCATGACGATGATGACCGAGACATTAGTGAGTGGAACAACGCCCGTGAGCGACAACGCCAACCTCAAGCAGCACTTGAACACGCCGAGCGAAGAGGGCCAGACCCTGCGCGACAGCGTCGAGAAGGCACTGCACAACTACTTCGCCCACCTGGAAGGCGCTACCGTCACGGACGTGTACAACCTGGTGCTCTCGGAAGTCGAGGCGCCGCTGCTCGAATGCGTGATGAACTACGTCAAGGGCAACCAGACCAAGGCCAGCGAGATGCTCGGGCTCAACCGAGGCACGCTGCGCAAGAAGCTCAAGCAGTACGATCTGTTGTAAGGCCAGAACCCCAACCAAAAAGGCGCTCATGCAAAGAGGCGCCTTTTTTGCTGACTCCACCGCGTTATGGAATCTGAAATGACCGACCAGACTACCCGCCTGCCGATCCGCCGCGCCCTGATCAGCGTCTCCGACAAGACCGGTATCCTCGAATTCGCCCGTGAGCTGCAACAGCTCGGTGTCGAGATCCTGTCCACCGGCGGCACCTACAAGCTGCTCAAGGACAACGGCGTCAACGCGGTGGAAGTGGCCGACTACACCGGCTTCGCCGAAATGATGGACGGCCGGGTCAAGACCCTGCATCCGAAGATCCACGGCGGCATCCTGGGCCGTCGCGGCACCGACGACGCCATCATGAACGAGCATGGCATCAAGCCGATCGACCTGGTCGCGGTCAACCTGTACCCGTTCGAAGCCACCATCAGCAAGCCGGGCTGCGACCTGCCGACCGCCATCGAGAACATCGACATCGGCGGCCCGACCATGGTCCGTTCCGCGGCGAAGAACCACAAGGACGTGGCCATCGTGGTCAACGCCAGCGATTACGCCGGCATTGTCGAAGGCCTGAAAGCCGGCGGCCTGACCTACGCCCAGCGCTTCGACCTGATGCTCAAGGCCTTCGAGCACACCGCCGCCTACGACGGCATGATCGCCAACTACATGGGCACCATCGACCAGGCCAAGGACACCTTGTCCACCGAAGACCGCAGCGAGTTCCCGCGCACCTTCAACAGCCAGTTCGTCAAGGCCCAGGAAATGCGCTACGGCGAGAACCCGCACCAGAGCGCGGCGTTCTACGTCGAGGCCAAGAAAGGCGAGGCCAGCATTTCCACCGCCATCCAGCTGCAAGGCAAGGAGCTGTCGTTCAACAACGTGGCCGACACCGACGCCGCGCTGGAGTGCGTGAAGAGCTTCGTCAAGCCGGCCTGCGTGATCGTCAAGCACGCCAACCCGTGCGGCGTGGCCGTGGTGCCTGAGGACGAAGGCGGTATCCGCAAGGCCTACGACCTGGCCTACGCCACCGACACCGAATCGGCGTTCGGCGGCATCATCGCCTTCAACCGCGAGCTGGACGGCGAAACCGCCAAAGCCATCGTCGAGCGCCAGTTCGTCGAAGTGATCATCGCCCCGAAAATCTCCCAGGCCGCCCGCGAAGTCGTGGCCGCCAAGCAGAACGTGCGTCTGCTGGAGTGCGGCGAGTGGCCAGCCGAGCGCGCCGCCGGTTGGGACTTCAAGCGCGTCAACGGTGGCCTGCTGGTGCAGAGCCGCGATATCGGCATGATCACTGCCGACGACCTGAAGATCGTCACCAAGCGTGCGCCGACCGAGCAGGAAATCCACGACCTGGTGTTCGCCTGGAAAGTGGCCAAGTTCGTCAAGTCCAACGCCATCGTCTACGCCAAGCAGCGCCAGACCATCGGCGTCGGCGCCGGCCAGATGAGCCGCGTCAACTCCGCGCGCATCGCCGCGATCAAGGCCGAACATGCCGGCCTGCAGGTGCAGGGCGCGGTAATGGCCTCGGATGCGTTCTTCCCGTTCCGTGATGGCATCGACAACGCGGCTAAAGTGGGTATCAGCGCGGTGATCCAGCCGGGTGGTTCGATGCGTGATGCCGAAGTCATCGCCGCTGCCGACGAAGCCGGTATCGCCATGGTATTCACCGGCATGCGCCACTTCCGCCACTAATCAGATACCAGGCCGATCCCAGGCTCTGTAGGAGCGGATTCATCCGCGATTGCGATGCTGGATTCACCGCCGCAATCGCGGATGAATCCGCTCCTACAAGGGCCGGGGATCGCCGCTACACAGAGGTTTTGACATGAAAGTTTTGATCATCGGCAGCGGCGGTCGCGAACACGCCCTGGCCTGGAAAGTCGCCCAGGACCCACGGGTCGAGAAAATCTTCGTGGCGCCGGGTAACGCCGGCACCGCCAGCGAAGCCAAGTGCGAGAACGTCGCCATCGACGTCACTGCCCTGGAGCAACTGGCCGACTTCGCCGAGAAGAACGTCGACCTGACCATCGTCGGCCCGGAAGCGCCGCTGGTGATCGGTGTCGTGGACCTGTTCCGCAGCCGTGGCCTGGACTGCTTCGGCCCGACCAAGGGCGCGGCCCAGCTGGAAGGCTCCAAGGCCTTCACCAAGGACTTCCTGGCCCGCCACAAGATCCCGACTGCCGACTACCAGAACTTCACCGAGATCGAGCCGGCCCTGGCCTACCTGCGTGAGAAAGGCGCGCCGATCGTGATCAAGGCCGACGGCCTGGCCGCCGGTAAAGGCGTAATCGTCGCCATGACCCTGCAGGAAGCCGAAGACGCCGTGCGCGACATGCTCGCCGGCAATGCCTTCGGTGAAGCCGGTTCGCGCGTGGTGATCGAAGAGTTCCTCGACGGCGAGGAAGCCAGCTTCATCGTCATGGTCGACGGCCACAACGTGCTGCCAATGGCCACCAGCCAGGACCACAAGCGTGTCGGCAACCAGGATACCGGCCCGAACACCGGCGGCATGGGTGCCTACTCCCCTGCCCCCGTGGTCACCGCCGACGTGCACCAGCGCGTGATGGACCAGGTGATCTGGCCGACCGTGCGCGGCATGGCCGAGGAAGGCAATGTCTACACCGGCTTCCTGTATGCCGGCCTGATGATCGACAAGGCGGGCAACCCCAAGGTCATCGAGTTCAACTGCCGCTTCGGCGACCCGGAAACCCAGCCGGTCATGCTGCGCCTGGAGTCGAGCCTGGTGCTGCTGATCGAAGCCGCCTTCGCCAAGGCCCTGGACAAGGTCGAAGCACAATGGGACCCGCGCCCGAGCCTGGGCGTGGTGCTGGCTGCCGGTGGCTACCCGGGCGACTACGCCAAGGGCGCCGTGATCAGCGGCCTGGACGCCGCCGCCAAGCTGCAAGGCAAGGTGTTCCACGCCGGCACCGCACTGAAGGACGGCCAGGTGGTCACCGCCGGTGGCCGCGTACTGTGCGCCACCGCCATGGGCGACACCGTCGAAGCCGCCCAGCAGCAGGCCTACCGCCTGGCCGAGCAGGTCAAGTGGGACGCCAGCTTCTACCGCAACGACATCGGCTACCGGGCCATCGCCCGCGAGCGCGGTGAGCAGCAGTAAAAGTGCAGCCAACGGTCGTGCCGCTCCCGGCGCACGGCCTTCGGCTCGTCGTCAAGGCCCCGCCGGGGCCTTGCCTTCGCCTTGGCGCGCCGCGCATAGTGGTTATCCGGCACATTAGCTAAGAAGGGATTTCGTCGTGCGTCGGCTTCGGATTGCCATAGCCCTGATCGTCAGCCTGCTGACCCTGCTCTGCCTGCTCCCGGCACACGCCGAACAGGCCGCGGGCTGGTCGGCGCTGCTCGATGAACAGGCCAACCTGCAGCTGTCCGACGTGCGCTCCGAACGCTACCGCAACCAGTTCAGCCCATTGGCCCTCGAAGAACTGGATGCCGCCCTCCCCGACCAGGCCTTGTGGTTGCACTACCGCCTGGATCCGAGCGACCAGGAACAACTGGTACGCATTTTCGCCCCCGACCTGTCACGCCTGGACCTCTACGCCCTGGAAGGCGGCAAACTGCTGCGCCAGTTGCACCATGGCCGGCAGGGCGACGGCCTCAGCCCCACCCTGCGCGGCAGGGACCACGTGCTGCCGCTGCCGCACAGCAACCAACCGCTGGATATCTACCTGCGGCTGGTTTCCGAACACCAACTGCGCCCGGCCATCACTGTCGAGACCACCGCCCACGCCGCCGCCGACCAGCGCCAGTCGCTACTGTTCGGCCTGTTGTTCGGTGGCCTGGTGATGCTGATCCTGCACAACCTGATCCGCTTCGGCTACACACGCTCCAGCACCACGCTGGTACTGGCGCTGTACCACGGTCTGATGATGCTCAGCGCGCTGATCCTGCTCAACCTCACTGGGCCCTGGGGGCAGCTGTGGCACAGCGCGCAAACCCCGGCGGCCTACCTGACGCTGGTACTGGCAGGCCTGGCCGGGTTGTACTTCACCCTGCACTTCTTCTCCCCCTGCAGTTCGGCGCGGCTCAATCGCCTGCTGCACATGGAAATGCTGGTGGCCGCGGTCAGCGGCCTGGTGCTGCTGTTCGTCGACACCCTGCCGCTGAACCTGATGACCTACGCCCTGCTCGCCCTGGGCAGCGTGAGCATGCTGCTGGTCAGCGGCTATCACTGGTACAAGGGCTACGGCCCGGCGCGCCTGTTCGCCGTGGCGATGCTGGTGTTCAACCTCGGCGGCCTGGTGCTGCTGCCGGCCCTGCTGGGCCTCACCCGCACCTCCACGCCCTGGTTGCTGTGCATCCTCATGGCGCTGACCGTGGTCAGCGGCCTGCTGCTCAACCTCGCGGTCAGCGAGCGCCTGCGCCGAATCAGCGAGGAGCGCTTCCGCGCCAGCCGCGCCCTGGCCGCCAGCGACGCCGAGATCAACGCCAAGGCCGAGTTCCTGGCCAAGATCAGCCATGAGATCCGCACCCCCATGAACGGCGTGCTGGGCATGACCGAGCTGCTGCTCGGCACGCCGCTGTCGGTCAAGCAGCGCGACTATGTGCAGACCATCCACAGCGCCGGCAACGAACTGCTCACCCTGATCAACGAGATCCTCGACATCTCCAAGCTCGAATCGCGGCAGATCGAGCTGGACGACGTGCAGTTCGACCTCAATGCCCTGATCGAGGACTGCCTGAACATCTTCCGGGCCAAGGCCGAACAGCAGAACATCGAGCTGATCAGCTTCACCCAGCCACAGGTGCCGCGGGTGGTCAGCGGCGACCCGACGCGCCTGCGCCAGGCCCTGTCGAGCCTGCTGGACAATGCCCTGAAGAACACCACCCAGGGCGAGATCCTGCTGGTGGTGGCCCTCGACCAGCGTGGCGACAGCCCGCGCCTGCGCATCGCCGTGCAGGACAGCGGCGAGCCCATGCCGCCGGCCGAGCGCGACGCCTTGCTGCAGGCCGAGCTGCACAGCCGCCACTTCCTCTCCAGCAACAAGCTCGGTGGCCATCTGGGCCTGGTGATCGCCAAGCAACTGATCGGCCTGATGCAGGGCGAGTTCGGCATCAAGACCAGCACCAGCATGGGCAACACCCTGTGGCTGACCCTGCCGCTCGACCCGCTGCGCCTGGAGCAGCCGCCCACCGACCTCGACGGCCCGCTGCGCGACGCCCGGGTGCTGGTGGTGGACGACAACGACACCTGCCGCAAGGTACTGGTGCAGCAATGCAGCGCCTGGGGCATGAACGTCAGCGCGGTGCCGTCGGGCAAGGAGGCGCTGGCCTTGCTGCGCACCAAGGCGCACCTGCGCGACTATTTCGACGCGGTGCTGCTCGACCAGAACATGCCCGGCATGACCGGCATGCAGTTGGCGGCCAAGATCAAGGAAGACCCGAGCCTGAACCACGACATCCTGGTGGTCATGCTCACCGGCATCAGCAACGCGCCGAGCAAGATCATCGCCCGCAACGCCGGGGTCAAGCGCATCCTCGCCAAGCCGGTGGCCGGCTACACGCTCAAGACCACCCTGGCCGAGGAACTCGCCCTGCGCGGCCGCGAGCAGGCCGCGCCGCCGCTGCCGGTCGGTACCCCGGTGCCGCTGGACCTGCCCGGCGACTTCCGCATCCTGGTGGCCGAGGACAACAGCATCTCGACCAAGGTCATCCGCGGCATGCTCGGCAAGCTCAACCTCGAGCCGGACACTGCCAGCAACGGCGAAGAGGCCCTGCAGGCGATGAAAGCCAAGCACTACGACCTGGTGCTGATGGACTGCGAGATGCCAGTGCTCGACGGTTTCTCCGCCACCCAGCAGCTGCGCGCCTGGGAGACCGCCAACCAGCGTCCGCGCACCCCGGTGGTGGCATTGACCGCGCACATCCTCAATGAGCACAAGGAACGCGCGCGCCTGGCCGGCATGGACGGGCACATGGCCAAGCCGGTGGAGCTGTCGCAGTTGCGCGAGCTGGTGCAGTTCTGGGCGGGGCAGCGGCAGGTGGTGTCCGACGACACCACGCAGATCCTGTAGCAGCGACTTCAGCCGCGAGGCAGCCACCACAGAATCTGATACCCGCTTCGCGGGTGATCGCGGCTGAAGCCGCTCCTACAGGTTCCGTGCTATACAGGTGCCACCCATTCCCGCCGCGGACCCAGCGCCATGCTCCATGAGTTGTTCAGCGTCTACCTGAAGATGCTCGTGCTCTACAGCCCATTCTTCGTGCTCTCATGCTTCATCGGCCTGACCCGCGGCCACTCCAGCAAGGAGCGCAAGCAACTGGCCTGGCGGGTAGCCATTGCCACGCTGGTCGCCAGCGTGCTGCTGTACCTGTTCGGGCGGGTGATCTTCGGGGTATTCGGCATCACCGCCGATGCCTTCCGCATCGGCGCAGGCTCGGTGCTGTTCATCTCCGCGCTGGGCATGGCCCAGGGCAAGTCGGCGGTGCAGACCGACAACGTGCAGCAGGACGTGACCATCGTGCCGCTGACCATTCCGCTCACCGTCGGCCCCGGCACCATCGGTGCGTTGCTGGTGATGGGCGTGGGCCAACCGCACTGGGACGACAAGCTGCTGGCCATCGTCAGCATCGCCCTGGCCAGCTTCACCGTGGGCCTGGTGCTGTACCTCTCGCACCGTATCGAACGGATCCTCGGCGAACAGGGCCTGCAGATCGTCAGCCGCCTGATGGGGCTGTTCGTCTGCGCCCTGGCGGCGCAGATCATCTTCACCGGGATCAAGGGCTACCTGCTGCCCTGACCCCGGCTGCGCTCAGGGCTTGGCGGGGTACCAGCGCGGCGTGTACACCCATTGGCCGCCATCGGCACGGGGGAAGGTGCAGGTGGTCGAGGAGCCGACCAGCACCATGGTGCGCATGTCGACCATCTCCGGCAGCAGCTCGCCCAAGGTCACCACCCGCAGGGTCTGCCCCGGCCGGCCGATATCACGGCCCAGCACCACGGGGGTGCCTGCGTCGCGATGGCGGCGTACCACTTCCAGCGCCACGCCCAGCTGATGCGGCCGGGACTTGGAGATCGGGTTGTAGAACGCCAGCACCAGATCTGCCTGGGCCGCCAGGTCGAGGCGTTTCTCGATGATCGACCAGGGCTTGAGGTTGTCCGACAGCGACATCACGCAGAAGTCGTGGCCCAGTGGCGCCCCCGCCTGGGCGGCGGTAGCCAGCGAGGCCGAGACGCCGGGCAGGATCTCCAGCTCGACGCGCTGCCAGGCCGGGTCACTGGATTCGTGGAGCGCTTCGAGCACTGCGGCGGCCATGGCGAACACGCCCGGATCACCCGACGACACCACCACCACCGAACGCCCTTGCGCCGCCAGCTCGAAGGCATGGCGGGCGCGCTGCATCTCTTCGCGGTTGTCGGTGCAATGCAGCACCTGATCGTCGCGGAAAGGGCCGGCCATGCGCACGTAGGTTTCGTAACCCAGCACATCCTGCGCACGCGCCAGCTCCGCCTTGACCGCCGGCACCATCAGCTCGGCGGCACCAGGGCCCAGGCCGATCACGGCCAGGCGGCCACGGCGCCGGCCAACGCGCGCGATGTCGACAGGTGCCGGGCAAACGGCGTGGGCGAGCCCCACGGCCGAACCTACCCGCGCTTGCGGCACTGCATCAGCCAGCATCCGCTCCAGGCTTTCGGCAGCCGGGGCGAAGCGCAGGGCAACATTCAATGCCCGTGCAGCTTCGTGCAGGGCTGGCTCCGGCATCTCGGTTTCGCTCGCCAGCAGGCAGGCCAGCGCGGGCTCGGCAATGTTCGCCCGCAGCAGTTCCTCGCGTATTTGGTGCACCAGGTCGGCGCTACCAGCCGTGACCGCCACCACCACGCAACGCGCATGGATCAGCAGTTCGTCCCGGCTGGCCGGACGCAGTGCGCTGCCCACGTGGATAGTGCGTTGCGCCTCGTCACTGGCGGGCAACTGCGCGTGTTCGAGCCACGGCGCGTCGCCTTCGACACGCACCGTCTCGCCCGCCAGCAGGTCGGAGACGAAGCGCTTGCCCTGCTCCAGGTCCCCCAGCGCGTAACCCTCGGGCGGGTTGAGCAGGCAGGTGCCAAAGCGCAGTTCGCCACTGGTGGTGATCGCCGCGCTCACACCCAGCGCCTCACCAATCTCTCGGGCCATGACATTGACCCCACCCAGGCCACCGAGCAGCGGCACCACGGCGCTGCCGTCCTCGGCCACAACCAGTACCGGTGGCTCGACGCCTTTTTCGCTCAACAGCGGCGCCAGGGTGCGAATGACGATACCCGCCGCGCACAGGGCGATGATCGGCGTGTCCTGCTGGTACAGCGCACGCAGGGTGTCGCCAAATGCTGCGTAGTATCGGTCGGCCCCTTCCACGCGCCCTTCCAGGCCATGGATCAGCGCCTGTGGATAACAGGCCTGGATACGCCGCGCGGTGGCCAGGCTGCCCGGGCCGAGAATGACGATTGCCGGAGCCTTGTTCATCCCTGCCATTTCTCACCCGGCACGATGATCAGCGAGAAGTATGGCGAGGACTGTGGGTCGACCTCGTCCAGCGCGACGATCTTCTGGTTGGCCATGGTCGCCCGCTCCACGTACAGCGCACGGCTATCCATGCCCAGTTCGGCGAGCACCTGGCGCACCTTGGGGAAGTTGCGTCCCAGTTTCATGATCACTGCGGCGTCGGCATCGGCCAGACGGCGCTTGAGCTCCTCATGGGGCAACACACCGGATAGCACGGTGAGGGTCTGGTTGCGATACACCAGCGGCGCGCCGAGCACCGAGGCGCCGCCGAGCATCGAGCACACGCCCGGGATCACCTGGGCCTCGTAGCGCGAGGCCAGGCGGTCGTGCAGATACATGTAGGAGCCGTAGAAGAACGGGTCGCCCTCGCAGATCACCGCCACGTCACGGCCGGCATCCAGGTGTTCGGCCACCTGCACGCTGGCTTCGTCGTAGAAGTCGCTGATCACCTGTTCATAGGACAGCGGTGCCGGCAGCGCCTCGGTGGTCACCGGGTACACCAGCGGCAACAGGGTCTGTTCGGTTTGCAGGTGCGCTTCGATGATGCCGAAGGCATTGCCGCGCTTGCCCTTGGCGACGAAGTACGCCACCACCGGCGCCTCGCGCAGCAGGCGCAAGGCCTTGACCGTGATCAGCTCGGGGTCGCCCGGGCCCACGCCCAGGCCCAGCAGTCGTCCGCGTGCCTGCATCACTCCACCTCCGTGGCCAGGGCGTTGACTGCCGCGGCGGCCATCGCGCTGCCGCCCAAGCGGCCCTGCATGATCACGAACGGCACGCCGCGGCTGTCGGCGGCGAGCATCGCCTTGGATTCGGCGGCGCCGACGAAGCCGACCGGAAAGCCGAGGATCAACGCCGGCTTCGGTGCGCCGGCATCGAGCATTTCCAGCAGGTAGAACAGCGCGGTCGGCGCGTTGCCGATCACCACCACGCTGCCTTCCAGGTGCGGACGCCACAGTTCCAGGGCCACGGCGGACCGGGTGTTGCCTTCGGCCTTGGCCAGGTCCGGCACGCTCGGGTCGCGCAGGGTGCAGATCACCGGGTTGTTGGCCGGCAGACGGGCGCGGGTGATGCCTTCGGCGACCATGTGCGCGTCGCAGAGGATCGGCGCGCCCTTGGCCAGGGCCTCGCGACCGGCGCTGCCGGCGCCTTCGGAGAACTGCAGGCCATCGATGGCCTCGACCATGCCGCAGGCATGGATCACGCGCACGGCGAGCTTTTCAAGATCGGCGGGGATCCGCTCGAGCCGGGCTTCCTCGCGGATGATGCGGAAGGAATTGCGATAGATCTCCTGACCATCGCGGATGTAGTCAATCATCAAGGTGCTCCGTCGGCAGGTCGAGCATGGCGCCTGCTTCTTCTGGGGTGAGGTCGGCGCCGCGCAGCCTGCCGAAGCCCGGCTGGCGCGCATCGCGCAGGTAAAGGTCGTAGCGGCCCGGGGCGCGGGCCAGCAGGGTGGCCGGGGCCGTGTGGGCCATGGCGCAGGAACGTGGGCAGGCGGACAGGTGCACGCTGCCTGGGGCGCCATGGTGCAGCAAGCCGGCCAGGGTGACGGCATCGGCCTTGGTGTCGGCCTGGCCCTTGGCGCAGCCGCTGGAGCCAGTGCAGGCGACGACCCGCGCCAGCGGGTGCTCGCTGTGACACAACAGGCCCAGGGCCGCAAGGTGTTCGCGGGCAGGCTGCGCATGGGCCGGGTTCAGGTTGGTCAGTACCAGGCTCTGCCAAGGCGTCAGGCGCAAGCTGCCATCGCCCCATTGGCGGACGACATGGGCGGCGCCGCGCAGCATGGCCGGGGTCAGGCGACCAAGGGGTGGCGCGACGCCGAGGGCCACGCCCTGGCGCTGGGGCAGCACGCCAAGCCAGGCACTTGTCGTTGCCGGGCGCTGCCAAGCCAGCGATGAGGTGTCGATTTGCAGGGGCAGCCCTTCAAGGAAGTGCTCCACCGGGCATACCTGCAGCAATTGACGCATGCGCGACTGCTCGGGCGTCGCCAGGTCGAGGAAGCGCTCCAGCACTGCACGCACCAACGCCAGCCCCTGCTCCACCGGCACCGCGCCCAGCGCCTGGCTAGTCGACAGGCTGCTGGCGAGCCCGAACCGCAACCAGATGCGTCCTTCGCGTTGCATCGCGGACAGCCACAGATCATGGGCGTGCTCGAGCATCGCCAGCGCTTCGCCGCCATCGAGTTGCACGGCGAACTTGGCCGACAGCTTGTGGAACCTGGGTGTACTTTCCAGCAGGTCGAGAATCTGCCCGGCCAACGGTCGGGTGTCGAACACCATGGCCGGATCGAGCCCGGCCAATGGGCTGACCATGAGGTTGCGCACATCATCACCGGCCGCGTCACGCGGGCCGAGCCCGGCAGCCAGCAGATGCTCGACCAGACCTCGGTGGTCATCACCGATGCCGCGAATCTGCAGATTGGCCCGGTTGGTCGCCTCGATCACGCCTCCGGCAAAACGCTCGGCGGCGTCGGCCACGGCATCGGCCTGGTCGGCCAGCAGCAGGCCACCGGGCAGCTTGATCCGGCAGATGCCGCCATCGCGCGCGGCGACGATGCGCCACAACCCCGGGCAGGCCGAGGGACGGGGCGAAACTTCGGGGGGCAGGGGCGGCGTCAAGGGGGCATCCGGCAATCGTGAAAGTGCGCTTCAGTGTAGAAGGCGCGGTATTATGCCTGCTTTGTCCGGCGGCATGAAAAACCGGTGGTCGAACGCCCCGCGATCAATGAACGGTACGAGGAACAAATGGCCCCCTGGCTGACAGTAATAGGCATCGGCGAAGACGGCTTCAGCGGCCTGGGCAAGCAGGCCCGGCGCGCCCTGCTAGCAGCCACGCGCATCATCGGTGCCCCGCGCCAGCTGGCCCTGCTGCCCCGCTGCGTCACCGCCGAGCAACTGCACTGGCCCAGCCCCTTCTCCCTGGCCCCGGTCCTGGCCCTGCGCGGCGAGCCGGTATGCGTATTGGCCAGCGGCGATCCGATGTTCTACGGCGTCGGCGCCAGCCTGGCGCGCCAGCTGCCCGCCGAGGAACTGCAGGTGCTGTCGATGCCCTCCTCCTGCGCCCTGGCCGCCGCCCGCCTGGGCTGGCCGCTGCAGGACGTGCAGGTGGTCTCGGTGGTCGCCCGCCCGCTGGCTGCGCTCAATGCCCACCTGTACAGCGGCATGCGCCTGCTGGTGCTGAGCAACGACGAAAGCAGCCCTGCGGCCATTGCCGCGCAGTTGCGCGAACGTGGCTTCGGCCCCAGCCGTCTCCAGGTGTTCGAACACCTCGGCGGCCCGCAGGAAAGTACGCTGAGCGGTACCGCCGACGACTGGCCACACACCGACATCGCCCCGCTCAACCTGGTCGCCATCGAGTGCCAGGCCTCGCCTGATGCCCCGCGCCTGCCTCGCGTGGCCGGCCTGCCTGACAGCGCCTTTCGTCACGACGGCCAGCTGACCAAGCGCGACGTGCGAGCGATTACCCTGGCCCGCCTGGCACCGCAACCGGGCGAACTGCTGTGGGACGTAGGCGCCGGTTGCGGCTCCATCGGCATCGAATGGATGCGCGCCCACCCCAGCTGCCGCACCCTTGCGATCGAGGCAGACGAAGGCCGCCAGGGCTATATCGAACACAACCGCGACACCCTCGGCGTGCCCGGCCTGCAACTGATCCGCGGCAAGGCACCCGAAGCCTTGGCCGGGCTGGAACGTCCGGACGCGATCTTCATCGGCGGCGGCGTCACCCGCGAAGGCGTGCTCGACCTGTGCTGGGAGCGCCTGCTGCCGGGCGGGCGCCTGGTTGCCAACGCCGTCACGCTGCAAAGCGAGGTCGCCCTGGCGCAGTTTCGCGACCAGCATGGCGGCGAGCTGACCCGTATCCATATCGCCCACACCCAGCCGCTGGGCAGTTTCGACACCTGGCGCCAGGCCCTGCCGATCACTTTGCTCGACGTGGTGAAACCCGTCGATGCGTGAAGAAACCCGCGAACAACCCGCGCCCCTGCGCAGCGGCCTGACCACCGGCAGCTGCGCCACCGCCACCAGCCTGGCGGCGGCGCGCCTGCTGCTGACCGGCCAGCACAATGACGCGGTGCACATCACCCTGCCCAAGGGCAAGGTGGTAGAGATGCGCCTGGAGTTCTGCCATCTCAAAGGCGAAGCCGCCGAAGCCGGCACCCTGAAAGATGCCGGCGACGACCCCGATGTCACCCATGGCGCCCTGCTCTACAGCCAGGTGCGCCTGCTGGCCGAGCCCGGCATTCGCTTTGTCGCCGGGCAAGGCGTGGGGACCGTGACCCGCCCAGGGCTGGTGCTGGGCGTCGGCGAGCCGGCGATCAACCCGGTACCACGCAGGATGATCGGCGACCACTTGCAACAGTTGGCCAGCGAATGCGGCTATGGCGGCGGTTTTGAAGTCACGGTCAATGTCCAGGACGGCGAGTCGCTGGCCCTGAAGACCATGAACCCGCGCCTGGGCATCCTCGGCGGGCTGTCGATCCTCGGTACCAGCGGCATCGTCCGGCCGTTTTCCTGCTCGGCCTACATCGCCTCGATCCACCAGGGCATCGACGTCGCCCACACCAACGGCTACACGCACATCGCCGCCTGCACCGGCAACGCCAGCGAAGACACCATGCGCCGGGTCTACGACCTGCCCGAGATCGCCCTGATCGAGATGGGCGACTTCGTCGGCGCCGTGCTCAAGCACCTGCGCAAGGTGCCGGTGCCGCGCCTCACGCTATGCGGTGGCTTCGGCAAGATCAGCAAGCTGGCGGCCGGGCACATGGACCTGCACAGCCGCCATTCGAGCATCGACCTGCCGCAGCTGGCGGGCTGGGCTGCCGACATTGGCGCCGACTCAGCGTTGCAAGCGGCGATCGTCGGCGCCAACACCAGCCAGCAGGCCCTCGCCCTGGCCCATGCAGCCGGTATCGCCTTGGGCGACGAAGTCTGCCGTCATGCGCTGAACTTCGCCCAGAGCGTGGTGCCGGCCCAGGTCCAGGTGGAAGTGTTCGCCATCGACCGCCAGGGCGGCATCGTCGGCAAGGCGGGTGTGCAATGAACGGGCGCATCCTGCTGCTGGGCGGCGTTACCGAGGCCCTGGCCATCGCCCGTACACTCGGGCCGCAGCATGTCTACAGCCTCGCCGGCATCGGCCGTATTCCCCAGGACCTGGCCTGCCAGGTGCGGGTCGGCGGCTATGGCGGCGCCGAGGGATTGGCGCGCTACCTGCGTGGGGAAGGCATCGACCTGCTGGTTGATGCCACTCACCCCTACGCCGCGCAGATCAGCCACAACGCCGCACAGGCCGCGACCATGACCGGCATTCCCTGCTGGGCGCTCAGGCGCCCGGCCTGGCAGGCGCAAGCGGGGGACGACTGGCGTGAGGTGGAAGACTGGGCCGAGCTGATCGAGGCTCTCGCGCCCTTCCAGCGCCCGCTGTTCACTCTCGGGCGCGAGCCGCTGCAGCATCTGGACGAGATTCCTTCACAGCAGTTCTGGACCCTGCGTGCCCTCGAAGCCTGCCCAGGCAACGAACGCTGCGAAGTGATTGGTGCACGCGGGCCCTTCCTTATCGATGATGAACGCGCGCTGTTCGAGCACCGGCAGATCGATGTGCTGGTGAGCAAGAACAGCGGCAGCACGGCGACCGAGCCGAAGCTGGAAGTGGCGCGTGAACGAGGGGTGCCGGTGCTGGTGCTCAAGCGGCCTCAGTTGCCGGAAGTGGAGCGGGTTTTCGAAGATCAGAAGGTGCTGTTGGAGGCGCTGGAAACCTTTCGGCGAGCACCTGTCAGCCCTGACGCAAACATCCTGCTGAACAACTAACCCCGCGCGCGCTCATTCCAGAGCAGCGCGCAACAGATGGCCCTGTGCCTTGATCTTGCCGTAAAATCACGCTCCCTCTACTGGAAGGCTCCACCCATATGGAAATGCAATGGTGGATCTGGCTCGTCTTCGGCGTGGCCCTGATCCTGCTGGAACTGGTGCTCCCAACCTTCTTCATTCTCTGGTTCGGCATCGGTGCCGTACTGGTGTCGTTCATTTCGCTGCTTGCTCCCAGCCTGCAACTCGATATGCAGGGCCTGCTGTGGGTGGTGCTTTCATCGATCACCACCGCCCTCTGGTTCAAGGTGTTCCGGCGCAAGAAGCCGGACGTGCGCTGGACCGCCGACAGCGTGATCGGCGAGGTCGGCCTGCTGACCAACGCCGTGTCGCAGTTCCAGAAAGGCCGCGTGCGCTTCCAGAAGCCGATCCTCGGCAACGAGGAATGGACCTGCGTCGCCGACAGCGACATCCCCGCCGGCGAGCGTGTGCGCCTGGCCGCCATCGAAGGCAACACCGCCCGGGTTACCCGGGCCTGAATCCGCACTAAAAGGAAGTTCGCACCATGACCAGCCTCATCGTCGTCGCCACCCTCGCTGTATTCGTCCTGATCACCGTGTTCAAGGGCGTGCGCATCGTGCCCCAGGGCGAGGAATGGATCGTCGAGCGCCTGGGCCGCTACCACAGCACCCTCAAGCCCGGCCTGAACATCGTCATTCCGTACATGGACGTGGTCGCCTATCGCCTGCCGACCAAGGACATCATCCTCGACGTGCAGCAGCAGGAAATCATCACCAAGGACAACGCGGTGATCGTCGCCAACGCCCTGTGCTTCGCAAAGGTGGTCGACCCACAGAAAGCCTCGTACGGCGTGCAGAACTTCTCGTTTGCCGTCACCAGCCTGACCATGACCTCGCTGCGCGCCATCGTCGGCGCCATGGACCTGGACGAAGCGCTGTCCAGCCGCGAGCAGATCAAGGCGCGCCTGCGCGAGGCGATGTCCGAGCAGACCGAAGACTGGGGCGTGACCGTGCGCTCGGTGGAGATCCAGGACATCAAGCCGTCGCCGAGCATGCAGACCGCCATGGAACGCCAGGCGGCCGCCGAGCGTGAACGTAAAGCCGACGTGACTCGCGCCGAGGGCAACAAGCAGGCGGCGATTCTCGAGGCCGAAGCGCGCCTGCAGGCGGCCAAGCTGGATGCCGAGGCCCAGGTTAACCTGGCCGAAGCGTCGGCGCGGGCGATCACCCTGGTCAAGGAAGCCGTGGGCAGCGAGACCGTGCCGGCCATGTACCTGCTGGGTGAGCGTTACATTGGCGCGATGGAGAACCTGGCGGCCAGCGACAATTCGAAAGTCGTGGTGCTGCCGGCTGACCTGCAGGAAACCGTGCGCGGCCTGATGGGGCGCGGCAAGGCTTGATATCGTCGGGGGGTGCTTTGCAGCCCCAGGTGCGGCACTTCACCGCACCCCGGCTTTTTTACCTATACTCCGCCGTACAATAGCCATCACGATTCCTGACCGGATCTCTCCATGCCCCCACGTCGGCACATTGCCTGGATAGCCTGCCTTGCAGTGCTGTTCAACCTGCTGGCCATGCCGCTGTCTTCTGCCGCGCCCAAAGGCCCGGCCGAGCAGCTGCTGTGGGGGGCTTTCTGCTCCAGCATGGCCAACAAGGCCAAGGTCGATGTCCAGGCCCTGGCCAAGATCGACCTGGGGCAGCAAAGCGACGACAGCGCCAGCATGATGAACTGCTGGTGCTGCCTGGGCGCGGCGCCACTGCTGGCCTTGCCCAGCTACCCGCCACAGTTGCACAACCCGCCACTGCTGATCGCCGGGCACCTGCCGCACCTCGCCGACTACCAACCCACGCCGCGCCAGCTCTGGCCCGCGCTCAATCCCCGTGCCTCTCCGCTGGTCTGAGTTCACTACGCTGTCCTTCAGAACCTGAACAGACCGGAGACTCACCCATGCTCAAGCAAGCCCTCGTCCTGGCCGCCCTGCTGCTGCCCGGCGCCTACGCCAACGCCCACGAGTACAGCGTCGGCGACCTGCACATCGCCCACCCCTGGTCGCTGGAGCTGCCGCCGAACGCGCCTAACGTGGCGGCCTACTTTGTCGTGCACAACAACGGCAAGGCCGATGACCGCCTGCTTTCGGTGAAAAGCCCCATCACCGACGACGCCCAGTTGCATGAGCATGTGATGAGCGCCGCCGGCGCCATGAAGATGCAACATGTGCCAAGCGTGTTGGTCCCGGCCGGCAAGGATGTGGTATTCGCCCCCAGCGCCTACCACGTGATGATCATGCAGCCCAAGGACCGCAGCCTGCTCACCGACGGCAAGCGCTTCCCGCTGACCCTGCACTTCGAGAAAGCCGGTGACGTCACGGTCGACGTCGCGGTGCAGAAGCAGCCGCCGGCCGAACAAGCCGCAGCGCACGAACACACGCACTGACCGACTGACAGGCACTCGCCATGAGCCTGCCGCGCTACAGCTCCGCCCGCAGCACCCGCCCTGATCGCAGGCGCGTCGGTGGCGGCTGGCTGAGCCTGTTCGCCATGTGGATGATTTTCATCGGCCCGCTGGTTTCCCAGTCGATGCCGATGGAGCACCACGCCGGCATGGCCATGTCCATGGACATGCCAATGAGCATGCCCATGGCCCACGCTCACGACGAGCACCATGGCCACGGCAACGATGGCCAGTTGCATGTCATGTGGGAGAAGTGCGGCTATTGCAGCCTGCTGTTCAACTGCCCCGCCCTGCCCCAGACCCTCAGCCCGCTGACTGCGGGCAGCCAACTCCCCCCTGTCCACCTCGCCAATGCCACGCGCCAGGGCCATGCCCGGCAGGCTGTATTCCCCGGCGCCCGCAGCCGCGCGCCGCCCAGCTCGATCGTCGCCTGAACACAACGCGATAAACGCCCGAAGCCAGGAGGCTTCGCGCTGACTCATGACTGATCGACTGGAATCATTATGTCCGGCTGCACCCCTGTTTTTGCCCTTTCCCTGCGCGGGACCATCGCCGTACTGTGCGGCTCGCTGCTCGCGCCACTGGCCTTTGCCGCCGAAACCGGCCATGAAGGCCACATCCACGACACTGCCGAGCTGAGCCCGACGGTGATCACCGCCATCGCCCCGAGCTCGCCGCTGACCGTGGTCACCAACCCCAAGGACCCGCGCCAGCCCGTGCCGGCCAGCGACGGCGGCGACTACCTCAAGACCATCCCTGGGTTCTCGGTGATCCGCGCTGGCGGCACCAACGGCGACCCGGTGCTGCGCGGCATGTTCGGCTCGCGCCTGAACATCCTCACCAACGGCGGCATGATGCTCGGCGCCTGCCCGGGCCGCATGGACGCCCCGACCTCGTACATCTCCCCGGAAACCTACGACCGCCTCACCGTGATCAAGGGCCCGCAAAGCGTGATCTGGGGTCCGGGCGGCTCCGCTGGCACCATCCTCTTCGAGCGTGACCCGGAGAAATTCGGCGAGCTCGGCAGCCGGGTCAACGGCAGCGTGCTGGCCGGCTCCAACGGCCGCTTCGACAAAGTGCTCGACGCCGCCGCCGGCAACCAGCTCGGCTATGTGCGCTTCGTCGGCAACCAGTCGCACTCGGATGACTTCGAAGACGGCAACGGTGACACCGTGCCGTCGCGCTGGGACAAATGGAACGGCGATGTCAGCCTCGGCTGGACCCCGGACGCCGACACCCTGCTCGAACTGACCGCCGGCAAGGGCGATGGCGAGGCGCGTTCGGCCGGGCGCGGCATGGACGGTTCGCAATTCAAGCGTGAAAGCCTGGGGCTGCGCTTCGAGAAGTCCAACCTCGGTGAAGTGCTCGACAAGGTCGAGGCGCAGGTCTACTACAACTACGCCGACCACGTGATGGACAACTACACCCTGCGCTCGACCGTCGGGATGCCGATGGCCAGCAACGTCGATCGCCGCACCCTCGGCGCACGGATCAAGGCGACCTGGCGCTGGGCCGATGTACAGCTGATCAGCGGCATCGATGCGCAAACCAACGAGCACCGCAAGCGCAATGGCATGGGTATCGACACGTACAAGGCCAAGCCCTGGGACAAGGACGCCGACTTCCACAACTACGGCGTTTTCGGTGAACTGACCTGGTACGCCACCGGCGAGGACCGATTGATCACTGGTGCGCGCCTGGACCGGGCATCAGCCCACGATTTCCGCAAGGACATCGCCACCAGCGGTGACACCCGTGCCGATACCTTGCCCAGTGGCTTTGTGCGCTATGAGCACGACCTGGCCGCCGTACCGGCCACCACCTACATAGGCCTTGGCCACACCCAGCGCTTCCCGGACTACTGGGAGCTGTTCTCGCCCACCCTGGCCCCAACCGGTTCGGTGAACGCCTTCGACGGTATCAAGCCGGAGAAGACCACACAGCTCGACTTCGGCATCCAGTACCGCGACGAACGCCTGGAGGCCTGGGCTTCGGGCTACGTCGGCCAGATCCGCGACTACATCCTGTTCGACTACGTGCCTGGCATGGGCGGTATGGGCAGCCGACTCGTTTCTCAGGCGCAGAACATCGACGCCCGCATCATGGGCGGCGAACTGGGCGCGGCCTACAAGCTGACCGAGAACTGGAAGGCCGACGCCACGCTCGCCTACGCTTGGGGCAAGAACAGCAGTGATGGCAAGGCGCTACCGCAAATGCCACCGCTGGAAAGCCGCCTGGGCCTGACCTACAGCCGCGACACCTGGAGCGTCGGCGCCCTGTGGCGCCTGGTGGCCGAGCAGAACCGCATCGCCCAGAACCAGGGCAACGTGGTGGGCAAGGACTACGACAAAAGTGCCGGCTTCGGCGTGTTCTCGCTCAACGGTGCCTACAAGGTGAACAACAACCTCAAGCTCAGCGCGGGCGTCGACAACCTGTTCGACAAGGCCTACGCCGAGCACCTGAACCTGGCCGGGAACGCCGGGTTCGGCTACCCGGCCAACAGTACCCAGCCGGTGAACGAGCCAGGCAGGACCTTCTGGACCAAGGTCGACTTCAGCTTCTGACAACAACAAACGGGCGCGGGGCCTGACCGCGCCCACACAAGGTCTACGGGAGGCTCCCATGAGCAAACCAAACGTTTCCTTCTACAACCTGGCGTGGCGCTGGCATTTCTATGCCGGGCTGTTCGTGGCGCCGTTCATGATCCTGCTGGCGCTTACCGGGATCGTCTACCTGTTCAAGCCGCAGCTCGACCCGTTGATGTACCGCGAACTGATGGTGGTCGAGGCCGGCCATCACCGGCAAAGCGCCGACACCCTGCTGGCCAACGTGCGCCAGGCTTATCCACAGGGGCAGGTGGGCCAGTACCTGCCCGCGATCAACGCCGAGCGCAGCGCGCAGTTCGTGGTGCACGACGGCGGGCGCGAGCTGAATGTCTTCATCGACCCGTACAGCGGCAAGGTACTGGGCGAGCAGGATGGCAAGCAGAACCTGCAGGCCATCGCCCGCGCCCTGCATGGCGAACTGATGGTCGGCACGGTCGGTGACCGACTGGTGGAACTGACGGCGGGCTGGGGCATTGTCCTGGTGGTGTCCGGCCTCTATCTCTGGTGGCCACGCGGGCGCAGCGGCGCGGGCGTGCTGTGGCCACGTTTCAGCGCGCGCGGCCGCTTGCTGTGGCGCGACCTGCATGCCGTCACCGGCTTCTGGGGCTCGGCCCTGCTGCTGTTGATGCTGCTCAGCGGCATGACCTGGACCGGCCTGTGGGGCAAGCAGTACGCCGACCTGTGGAACCGCTTCCCGGCGGCCATGTGGAACGACGTGCCCAAGTCCGATAAAGAAGCGCGCGACCTCAACAGCGCCCACCGCCAGACCGTGCCGTGGGCGATGGAGAACACGCCGATGCCAGTGTCCGGCGCCCATGCCGAGCATGCCGGGCATCACATGATGGATCACGCACCAGCGGCGCCGCAGGTCAGCCTGCAACAGGTCGAGGATGTCGCCACCCTGCGCAAGGTCGAGCCGGGCTACAGCATCACCCTGCCGACCAGTGCCGACGGCGTGTTCACCATCGCGGTGTTCGCCGACGATCCGCGCAACGACGCCACCCTGCATGTCGACCAGTACACCGGGCAGGTACTGGCCGACGTGCGCTGGCAGGACTACAGCCCGGTGGCCCGCGCCACGGAGCTGGGGGTGATGCTGCACGAAGGGAAGATGTTCGGGCCGTTGAACCAGCTCGTCATCCTGCTGGTGTGCCTGATGATCCTGCTGGGTTCGGTAAGCGGGCTGGTGATGTGGTGGAAGCGCAAGCCGGCCGGTGGGCTGGGGGTGCCGCCACTGCGCCATGACCTGCCGCGCTGGAAGACGGCGGTGGCGGTGATGCTGGTGCTGGGCATCGCCTTCCCGCTGGTGGGGTTGTCCATGGTGGTGATGTGGGGGGTGGATAGCCTGGTGGTGCGGCAGCGGGCCTTGGCCCGGGCCTGAGACCTTGCTTGGCTGTTCCGACCTGATCGCCGGCAAGCCGGCTCCCACAAGGGTGGGTGCGATCCCTGTGGCAGCCGGCTTGCCAGCGATGATGCCAGCCCATGCAACCATTGACTCCAGTCATGTCGAGCATCGCGCTGTACCGCCAAGATCGTGCCGATCTGCCACACCCGCGATTGGAACGCGACGTGATAGCCTACTCGGCTTTCGCTCACAAAAAGACTGACCCTCAATGGAATGCAGCCTATGACCCGGACCTCCCAGACACCCTCCGAAGAGCAGCACCTGCAACGCAACCTGACCAACCGTCACATCCAGCTCATCGCCATTGGCGGCGCCATCGGCACCGGCCTGTTCATGGGCTCGGGCAAGACCATCAGCCTGGCCGGCCCGTCGATCATCTTCGTCTACATGATCATCGGCTTCATGCTGTTCTTCGTCATGCGCGCCATGGGCGAGCTGCTGCTGTCGAACCTCAACTACAAGTCGTTCATCGATTTCTCCGCCGACCTGCTCGGCCCCTGGGCCGGCTACTTCACCGGCTGGACCTACTGGTTCTGCTGGGTGGTCACCGGCATCGCCGACGTGGTGGCGATTGCCGCCTACACGCAGTTCTGGTTCCCCGACCTGCCGCAGTGGATACCGGCGCTGAGCTGCGTGGCGCTGTTGCTGTCGCTGAACCTGGTCACGGTGAAAATGTTCGGCGAAATGGAATTCTGGTTCGCCCTGATCAAGATCATCGCCATCATGGGCCTGGTCGCCACCGGCCTGTACATGGTCATCACCGGCTTCCAGTCGCCAAGCGGGCACACCGCCACCCTGACCAACCTGTGGAATGACGGCGGCATGTTCCCCAATGGCCTGCTGGGCTTCTTCGCCGGCTTCCAGATCGCCGTGTTCGCCTTCGTCGGCATCGAGCTGGTAGGCACCACCGCCGCCGAAGCGAAGAACCCCGAACGCACTCTGCCGCGGGCGATCAACTCGATCCCGATCCGCATCATCGTGTTCTACGTGCTGGCGCTGATTGCCATCATGGCGGTGACCCCATGGCGCGACGTGGTGCCGGGCAAGAGCCCGTTCGTCGAGCTGTTCGTGCTGGCCGGCCTGCCGGCGGCGGCAAGCATCATCAACTTCGTGGTGCTGACCTCGGCGGCCTCGTCGGCCAACAGCGGCGTGTTCTCCA
Organism: Pseudomonas sp. CCOS 191; assembly: GCF_001007005.1. Lineage (NCBI taxonomy): Bacteria > Pseudomonadati > Pseudomonadota > Gammaproteobacteria > Pseudomonadales > Pseudomonadaceae > Pseudomonas > Pseudomonas sp. CCOS 191. The sequence goes on along the minus strand of NZ_LN847264.1, from coordinate 691,690 downwards.
CCAGCCGCATGCTGTTCGGCCTGGCCCAGGAGGGCGATGCGCCCAAGGCGTTCGAGAAACTCTCGCGCCGCGCCGTGCCGGCCAACGGCCTGTACTTCTCCTGCACCTGCCTGCTGCTGGGCGCGGTGCTGATCTACCTGGTACCCAATGTGATCGAAGCCTTCACCCTGGTGACGACGGTGTCGGCGGTGCTGTTCATGTTCGTCTGGACGCTGATCCTGCTGTCGTACCTGAGCTACCGCAAGCAACGTGCGGCGCTGCATGAGCAATCCACCTACAAGATGCCCGGCGGGCGCTTCATGTGCTACGTGTGCCTGGTGTTCTTCGCCGGCATCCTGGTGCTGTTGAGCCTGGAGGCCGATACGCGCTCGGCGCTGGTGGTGACGCCGATCTGGTTTGTGATCCTGGCGGTGACCTATCAGTTCGTGCGTAGCAGGCGCCAGCCGCGCAATGCGATGAGAGGCGCGTCGAGCCGCTGATCGCAGGGGGCTGCTGCGCAGCCCTTTCGCTGGCAAGCCAGCTCCCACAGGGTCAGGATTGCGCAGTACCTGTGGGAGCCGGCTTGCCGGCGATTGGGCCGCACAGCGGCCCCGGCGATTGTCAGCCGTGCTCCAACCCTTCAAGCACAGCCTCAGCCAACGCCAACCCCTTCTCCAGCGAATTCTCCGTAGCCGTCAGCAAACTGCGCAACGGCTCCCCGGCCTTCTCCAATGCTGCGGCATTGGTCTCATACGCCGCCTTCAACGCCGCCACGGCGCACACCAGCGCATCCTCGCTATCGACCCCGGCCTGCACCGAGAGCATCGGCGCATGGGCGTGATTGCAGGTGCCAAAGTGGGAGCTGGCGGTGACCGGACGTGATTTGCGCGGGGTGAGGTTGACCAGCGATTCCTGGTTCATGGCTGCACCTCTCGATGAAAGGTGGCGATCTCGATAAATGCGAACGGTGGATCTGGAACGATCTTCTTGAGCATGGTGCATCTCCTTGCGGCTCTCCGTAATGACGCTCCGCACCCACACGCCAATATGGGTGGACGGAGCCGTGCGGGTTGGCGTGCCGGACAGAGAGAGCCGGTGAGCCCGAAGGCTCCCACACACGGCTCCGCCCATAACGGGTGCAGCCATGCAGGACACTGCTAAAAGTGCCCGCTCTCTGTATCCGGGACGCCAATCCCGAACCGCAGAAACTACTGCGGTGCGGCACGGTACTCAAGTACCGCTTATGTGTCAAAAGTGTTCATCGCCCCCGGCCCCAATCCTGTGCAGGCCTGTGCAGCAAGCACCATCCTGGCCCCACCCCGCGCCCCGATTCGTCGCACAACCGCTCTATCACGCACATTCCAACGCCCGGCACAGCCTTTGCAATCTCCGATATGGCCAACACCCACCATCACATCGGAGTGAGCACATGAAGCGACGCAGTCTGATCAAGGCCTTCACCCTCAGCGCATCAATTGCGGCGATGGGCCTGAGCTGGAGCATCCAGGCCGCCGAGACCATCAAGGTCGGCATCCTGCATTCGCTGTCCGGGACCATGGCCATTTCCGAGACCTCGCTCAAGGACATGGCGCTGATGACCATCGACGAGATCAACGCCAAGGGCGGGGTCAACGGCAAGCAGCTCGAGGCGGTGGTGGTGGACCCGGCGTCCAACTGGCCGCTGTTCGCCGAGAAGAGCCGCCAGCTGCTGACCCAGGACAAGGTGGCGGTGGTGTTCGGCTGCTGGACCTCGGTGTCGCGCAAGTCGGTGCTGCCGGTGTTCGAGGAGCTCAATGGCCTGCTGTTCTACCCGGTGCAGTACGAGGGTGAAGAGATGTCGCCGAACGTGTTCTACACCGGCGCGGCGCCCAACCAGCAGGCGATCCCGGCGGTGGAATACCTGATGAGCGAGGACGGCGGCGGCGCCAAGCGCTTCTTCCTGCTGGGCACCGACTACGTCTACCCGCGCACCACCAACAAGATCCTGCGCGCCTTCCTGCACAGCAAGGGCGTGGCCGACAAGGATATCGAGGAGGTGTACACGCCGTTCGGTCACAGCGATTACCAGACCATCGTCGCCAACATCAAGAAGTTCTCAGCCGGTGGCAAGACGGCGGTCATTTCCACCGTCAACGGCGACTCCAACGTGCCGTTCTACAAGGAGCTGGCCAACCAGGGACTGAAGGCCACCGATGTGCCGGTGGTGGCGTTCTCGGTGGGTGAAGAGGAGCTGCGTGGCATCGATACCAAGCCGCTGGTGGGGCACCTGGCGGCGTGGAACTACTTCGAGTCGGTGGATAACCCTGTGAACCAGAAGTTCGTCGCCGACTGGAAGGCCTACGCCAAGGCCAAGGGCCTGCCGGGGGCCGACAAGGCGGTGACCAACGACCCCATGGAGGCCACCTACGTGGGCATTCACATGTGGGCGCAGGCCGCCGAGAAAGCCAAGTCCACAGACGTCGACAAAGTGCGTGAAGCATTAGCCGGGCAGAGCTTCAAGGCACCGTCGGGCTTCACCCTGACCATGGACAAGAGCAACCACCACCTGCACAAGCCGGTAATGATCGGCGAGATCCAGGATGACGGGCAGTTCAGTGTGGTGTGGGAAACCGAGCAGCCGCTGCGGGCGCAGCCGTGGAGCCCGTTCATTCCGGGTAATGACAAGCGGCCGGATTATGCGGTGAAGGGTAACTGAGTGCACTGGGGCTGCTGCGCAGCCCAATCGCTGGCAAGCCAGCTCCCACAGGTACAGCACAGCTTTCGAATTCTGTATTGGACCTGTGGGAGCCGGCTTGCCGGCGATGAATCCACCGCCGATTTTTCAGGACTGCCCGCATGTTCAGATTCCTGCTCACCCTCCTCCTGTTGCTGCCCCTGGCAACCCAAGCCAGCGAAGGCGAATTCTTCCTCAGCGCCAAGCCCGCCGAACAGGCGCGCCTGCTCGAAACCTGGGCCGCGCAACCCGACGCCGCCCGCCTGCAGTTGCTGGAAAACCTGCGCCAGGGTCGCATCGCCGAAAACGACACGCGCAAACTACGCCTGAACAACCGCCTGCGCGGCCTGATCGATAACGCCCTGGCCAGCCATCAGTTACTCAGCGACCAAACCAACGTGCGCCTGGCCGCCGCCCAGCAACTGCAAAAATCCGCGCAACCGGCGCAGATGGCCTTCCTCGACCGCCGCTTCGCCAACGAACCGGACGCCGCCGTACACGCCGCCCTCGGCCTGGCCCTGGCCAACCTGCAACTGGGCGCCAGCGACCCGGCAGTGCGCCTGGCCGCCGTGCGCCTGCTCGGCGAAACCGGCGACCCGCTCGCCCGCACTCGCCTCGAAGCCCTGCTACAACCCGACGCAGAAACCGACGCCGCCGTGCGTACCGCCGCCGAAACCAGCCTGGCCCAGGTACAGCGCAAGCTGCTGGTCGGCGAACTGCTCGGCCAGGCCTTCAGCGGCCTGTCGCTGGGCTCGATCCTGCTGCTGGCGGCGCTGGGCCTGGCGATCACCTTCGGCCTGCTCGGGGTGATCAACATGGCTCACGGCGAGATGCTGATGCTCGGCGCCTACAGCACCTACATGGTCCAGGTGCTGCTGCAGCGTTACGCCCCGGGCGCCATCGAGCTCTACCCGCTGATCGCCCTGCCGGTGGCCTTCGCCGTCAGCGCCGGGGTCGGCATGGCCCTGGAGCGCACGGTGATCCGCCACCTGTATGGCCGCCCGCTGGAGACCCTGCTGGCCACCTGGGGCATCAGCCTGATCCTGATCCAGGCCGTGCGCCTGCTCTTCGGCGCGCAGAACGTCGAGGTAAGCAACCCGGCCTGGCTGTCCGGCGGCATCCAGGTGCTGCCCAACCTGGTGCTGCCGTACAACCGCCTGGTGATCATCGGCTTCGCCCTCGCCGTGGTGCTGCTCACCTGGCTGCTGCTCAACCGCACGCGGCTGGGCCTGAACGTGCGCGCGGTCACCCAGAACCGCAACATGGCGGCCTGCTGCGGGGTGTCCACCGGGCGCGTCGACATGCTCGCCTTCGGCCTCGGCTCGGGCATCGCCGGGCTTGGTGGCGTGGCCCTGAGCCAGGTCGGCAACGTCGGCCCGGACCTGGGCCAGAGCTACATCATCGACTCGTTCCTGGTGGTGGTGCTCGGCGGCGTCGGGCAGCTGGCCGGCAGCCTGTGGGCAGCCTTCGGGCTGGGCATCGCCAACAAACTGCTGGAGCCGCAGATCGGTGCGGTGCTGGGCAAGATCCTTATCCTTGCGCTGATCATTCTGTTCATCCAGAAGCGCCCGCAAGGCCTGTTCGCCCTCAAGGGACGGGTAATCGACTGATGAACCAGCCATTGATTGTCACTGCCACGCGCAAGGCCGGCACCCGGGTGTCGCTGGCCGTCGGCGCCCTTGTCGTCCTGGTGCTGCTGGCCCTGCCGCTGCTGTCGCTGCTGCCCGACGGGCACACGCTTCAGATCTCGGCCTATACCCTGACCCTGGTCGGCAAAATTCTTTGCTACGCCATCGTCGCCCTGGCCCTGGACCTGGTGTGGGGCTACGCCGGGCTGCTGTCGCTGGGCCACGGCCTGTTCTTCGCGCTCGGCGGCTACGCCATGGGCATGTACCTGATGCGCCAGGCGGCCGGTGACGGCCTGCCCGGGTTCATGACCTTCCTGTCGTGGAGCGAACTGCCCTGGTACTGGGCCGGCACCCAGCACTTCGCCTGGGCGCTGTGCCTGGTGGTGCTGGCGCCGGGGCTGCTGGCGCTGGTGTTCGGTTTCTTCGCCTTCCGCTCGCGGATCAAGGGCGTGTACTTCTCGATCATGACCCAGGCCCTGACCTTTGCCGGGATGCTGCTGTTCTTCCGCAACGAAACGGGCTTTGGCGGCAACAACGGCTTCACCAATTTCCGCACCATCCTCGGTTTCGACATCACCGCCCAGGGCACCCGGGCCGTGCTGTTCCTGCTCACGGTGAGCCTGCTGCTGGGCAGCCTGTTCCTGTGCTGGCGCCTGACCCAGAGCAAGTTCGGGCGCCTGCTCACCGCCGTGCGCGACGCCGAGAACCGCCTGATGTTCTGCGGCTACGACCCGCGCGGCTTCAAGCTGCTGGTGTGGGTGCTCAGCGCCGTGCTGTGCGGCCTGGCCGGGGCGCTGTACGTGCCACAGGTGGGCATCATCAACCCCAGTGAGATGTCGCCGACCAACTCCATCGAGGCCGCCGTGTGGGTGGCTTTGGGCGGGCGCGGCACGCTGATCGGGCCACTGCTCGGCGCCGGCCTGGTCAATGGCATGAAGAGCTGGTTCACCGTGGCGTTCCCCGAGTTCTGGCTGTTCTTCCTCGGCGCGCTGTTCATCCTCGTCACCCTGTACCTGCCCAAAGGCGTGGTCGGCCTTGTGAAGAAAAGGAGCCAGCCATGAGAAGCGTGCCCCCGGTGCATCCGGAATTCATGCTCGAACCGATCTTCGACCAGGTCGGCAGCGGTCGCGAGGCCATCGGCCTGGGCCGGCGTCGCGAGGCCGGGCTCGACACCCGCCACGGCACGGTGTTGAGCCTGGAAGGCATCAGTGTCAGCTTCGATGGCTTCAAGGCGCTCAACGACTTGAACCTGTACATCGGCGTCGGCGAGCTGCGCTGCATCATTGGCCCCAACGGCGCCGGCAAGACCACGATGATGGACGTGATCACCGGCAAGACCCGCCCCGATTCGGGTACCGCGTTTTTCGGAGACACCCTCGACCTGACCCGCATGAGCGAATGCCAGATCGCCCAGGCCGGCATCGGCCGCAAGTTCCAGAAGCCCACGGTGTTCGAGGCGTTGACGGTGTTCGAAAACCTGGAGCTGGCGCTCAAGGCCGACAAGTCGGTGTGGGCCAGTCTGTTGGCGCGGTTGAGCGGCGAGCAGCGCCAGCGCATCGATGAGGTGCTGACCACCCTGCGACTGCTGCCCCTGGCCCAGCGCCAGGCGGGGTTGTTGTCCCACGGGCAGAAGCAGTTCCTGGAGATCGGCATGCTGCTGGTGCAGGAGCCGAAGCTGCTACTTCTCGACGAGCCGGTGGCGGGGATGACCGATGCCGAGACCGAGTTCACCGCCGAGCTGTTCCGCTCGCTGGCGGGCAGGCATTCGCTGATGGTGGTGGAGCATGACATGGGCTTCGTCGGCAGCATTGCCGACCATGTGACGGTGCTGCATCAGGGCAGTGTGCTGGCCGAGGGGTCGCTGGCGCAGGTGCAGGAGGATGAGCGGGTGGTCGAGGTTTATCTGGGCCGCTGATCTTCGTTATCTGCACCGGCCTCATCGCCGGCAAGCCGGCTCTCACAAGGGCGGCAGTTGCACAAATCCTGTGGGAGCCGGCTTGCCGGCGATGAGGCCCGAACACACAAAGCCGATTCGACAAGGACAACACATGCTCAAGATCGACACCCTGCACCAGTACTACGGCGGCAGCCACATCCTGCGCGGCCTGTCCTTCGAGGCCAAGGTCGGCGAGGTCACCTGCCTGCTGGGCCGCAACGGCGTGGGCAAGACCACCCTGCTGCGCTGCCTGGTGGGCCTGCTGCCGGCCCGCGAGGGCCGCGTGGAATGGGAAGGCAAAGCGATCACCACACTCAAGCCACAACAACGAGTGCAAGCCGGCATCGCCTACGTACCCCAGGGCCGCGAGATCTTCCCGCGCCTGACCGTGGAGGAAAACCTGCTGATGGGCCTGTCGCGCTTCCCCGCCCGCGAGGCACGGGATGTGCCGGCATTCATCTACGAACTGTTCCCGGTGCTGGAGCAGATGAAACAACGCCGAGGGGGCGACCTCTCGGGCGGCCAGCAGCAACAGTTGGCCATCGGCCGCGCCTTGGCCAGCCGTCCGCGCCTGCTGATCCTCGACGAACCCACCGAAGGCATCCAGCCGTCGGTGATCAAGGAGATCGGCGCGGTGATCCGCAAGCTCGCCGACCGTGGCGACATGGCCATCCTGCTGGTGGAGCAGTTCTACGACTTCGCCGAAGAGCTGGCCGACCAGTACCTGGTCATGGCACGCGGCGAAATCGTCCAGCGCGGCCGCGGCGAAAACATGCAGGCCGAAGGTGTGCGCGGCCTGGTTACCATTTAATCTGCAACCACTTCCCTTGCGAGACGCTGTCATGAGTTACCAGATCCGCGACGCCCTGACCGACGACGTGCCGGGCATCCTCGACATCTACAACGACGCCGTGGCCAACACCACGGCGATCTGGAACGAAACCCCGGTGGACCTGGCCAATCGCCTGGCCTGGTTCGAGGCCCGCGCGCAGCAGGGCTCTCCAATCCTGGTGGCGGTGGATGACAGCGGCGTGCTCGGTTACGCCTCGTTCGGCGACTGGCGGCCATTCGAGGGCTTTCGCCATACGGTCGAGCATTCGGTGTACATCCGTGGTGACCAGCGCGGCAAAGGTCTGGGGCCGGTGCTGATGGCAGCACTGGTCGAGCGGGCCAGAAGCTGTGGCAAGCATGTGATGGTCGCCGCCATCGAAAGCGGCAATGCCGCGTCGGTGCGCCTGCATGAGCGGCTAGGGTTCGTGGTGACCGGGCAGATGCCGCAGGTGGGCGTGAAGTTCGGCCGGTGGCTGGACCTGACCTTCATGCAATTGATGCTCGATCCAGGGGCACAGCCGTGAAACCCGAGGGGCCGCCGTGCGGCCCCACAACGTTCACATCTGGGTAAACCGGCCCAACCGTTGGCGCAGCATGTGGTTCTCGCTGCGCAACTGCTGCACTTCCTCCAGCAACTCCAGCGCCAGGGCCACCCCTTCCCACTCAAGCTCCAGCTGATCATGCAGCTTCACCGCGCGCTTGAGGGTGACCGGTGCGCGGTCGTCGAACACCCATTCCTCCGGCGTTCGCCCCGAAGGTTCAACAATGCCGTGCTCGACGATCTCGATCACGCAATCGGCCGTGAGGTCGGCTTCCTGGCAAAGGGTACGCATGTCCAGTTGAACGATCAGGGTGCTGCTCATGATCACTTACTCCATTGAGTCCTCGGATTGAACGCGGCTTTCTCGGAGAGCTGGGTCCACAGTGCGCGAGTTGCGTCATCGGATTGGGCGGGCATCACTACCTTGAGCTGGGCGTACAGGTCGCCGCGCTCGCCCTGCTTGTTCAGCAGGCCCATGCCCTTGACCCGCAGGCGCTGGCCGCTCTGGCTGTCGGGGCGGATGGTCAGGTTGATCTTGCCGGTCAGGGTCGGCACGGCCACCTTGGCGCCGAGCGCCGCCTCCCATGGTGCCAGCGGCACGGTGATGATCAGGTCATGACCTTCGACATCGAACAGCGGGTGCGGTGCCATGCGGATGGTCAGGAACAGGTCGCCATTGGCGCCACCGCCCACGCCCGGCGCGCCCTGGCCCTTGAGGCGGATGCGCTCGCCGTCGGTCACCCCGGCAGGGATCTTCACGTTCAGGGTCTTGGTGGTGAACCCGGTGCGCTGGCCAGCAGCGTTGGTCTGCGGCACCTGGAAGCTGATCTGCTTGGATTCCTTGTTCAGGGTTTCCTCGAGGAACACCGCCAGTTCCAGTTCCACGTCCTGCCCTCGCCTGCCGGCACTGCGTTGTTGCCGGCCACCGCCGCCACCGAAGGGGTTGCCACCCCGGGCGCCGAAGATCGAGCTGAAGAAATCGGAAAAATCGCCGCCCTCGAAGCCACCGCCGCCGCCATTGCCGCCACGGGACTGCCAGCCAGGCGGTGCCTGGAACGGCCGGCCATGCTGGCCGCCGTACTTGCGGATCTCGTCGTACTCGGCGCGCTTGTCCTTGTCGCCAAGCACTTCGTAGGCCTCGTTGGCCTCCTTGAACTTGTCCTCGGCGTCACGCTCCTTGCTGACGTCGGGGTGATACTTGCGCGCGAGCTTGCGGTACGCGGCCTTGATCGCCTTCTCGTCCGCGCTCGCCTCGACGCCGAGTATCTTGTAATAGTCTTTGAAGTCCATCTATGGATCACCGATGTGAATGTACGTATTGCTACTGAAGATTGGGGTCAAGCATAGCCTTTCAAGGTTCATCCGGGGTTGCGCTATCGCAGACGACCGGTCTTGATTTAGCCGCAGAACGGCATAAACTGCGCGGCCGTTTTGCCTCCGGAAGCTTTCTCCATGTCTGACGTATCCCCGGCCCGTGCCCTCGGCATCGACTTCGGCACCTCCAACTCCACGGTCGGCTGGCACCGCCCTGGCGCCGAATCGCTGATCGCCCTGGAAGACGGCAAGATCACCCTGCCGTCGGTGGTCTTCTTCAATATCGAGGAACGTCGCCCGGTATATGGCCGCCTGGCCCTGCACGAGTACCTGGAGGGCTACGAAGGCCGCCTGATGCGCTCGCTCAAGAGCCTGCTGGGCTCCAAGCTGATCAAGCACGACACCAGCGTGCTGGGCAGCGCCCTGCCGTTCAAGGACCTGCTGGGCATGTTCATCGGCGAACTGAAAAAGCGCGCCGAAGCCGATGCCGGCCGTGAATTCGACCAGGTGGTGCTGGGCCGCCCGGTATTCTTCGTCGACGAGGACCCGGCCGCCGACCAGGAAGCCGAGGATACCCTGGCGGAAGTTGCGCGCAAGATCGGTTTCAAGGACGTGTCGTTCCAGTACGAACCGATCGCCGCGGCCTTCGACTACGAGTCGGGCATCAGCCGTGAAGAGCTGGTACTGATTGTCGATATCGGCGGTGGTACCTCGGACTTTACCCTGATCCGCCTGTCGCCCGAGCGCCACCTGGTGGCCGAGCGCCAGGACGACATCCTCGCCACCGGCGGCGTGCACATCGGCGGTACCGACTTCGACAAGCAGCTGAGCCTGCAGGGCGTGATGCCACTGTTCGGCTACGGCAGCCGGATGAAGAGCGGCGCGCTGATGCCCACCAGCTATCACCTCAACCTGGCCACCTGGCACACCATCAACGCCCTGTATGCGCAGAAGTCGCAGCTGGCCCTGGGCAGCATGCGCTACGACATCGAGGACACCCTCGGCATCGACCGCCTGTTCAAGCTGATCGAGCAGCGCGCCGGGCACTGGCTGGCGATGGAGGTGGAGGCGAGCAAGATCGAGCTCACCGAGCGCGACAGCCGGAGCATCGACTTTGGCCGGATCGAACCGCAGCTGTCGGCCGAGCTGACCCGGGCACTGTTCGAAGATGCAATTGACGGTCTGCTCGAGCGCGTGCGCGGTAGTGTGAGCGAACTGCTGGCCAAGGCCGGCGTGAGCGAGAGCCAGGTGGACACGGTGTTCTTCACCGGCGGCTCCAGCGGCATTCCGGCGCTGCGCAACAGCGTGGCGGCAATGCTGCCCAATGCGCGGCATGTGGAAGGCAATATCTTCGGCAGCATTGGTAGCGGCCTGGCGATCGAGGCGCGCAAGCGCTACGGCGTGCTCTGATCGATTTGGGGCCGCTTTGCGGCCCTTTCGCCGGCAAGCCGGCTCCCACAAAAGCTGGGTACGCACCTCTCTGTGGGAGCTGGCTTGCCAGCGAAAGGGCCGCAAAGCGGCCCCGGTGATCCTCAGACCAGCTCAGCCCGCTTCAACTCACTCTTCAGGTAGGCGTAGTAGATCGGCCCCGCCACCACCCCCGGCAGGCCAAACGCCGCCTCGAACACCAGCATCGCCAGCAACAGCTCCCAGGCCTTGGCACTGATCTGCCCGCCGACGATCCGCGCGTTGAGGAAATACTCGACCTTGTGGATCACGATCAAGTACCCCAGCGCCGCCATCGCCACCCAGATCGACAGCGACAAACCGACGATGGTGATCAGGGTGTTGGACATCAGGTTGCCGATCACCGGCAGCAGCCCGAGCAGGAAGGTCAGCACGATCAGGGTCTTGGTCAGCGGCAGGTGCACGCCGAACAGCGGCAACACCACGGCGAGGAAGATGCCGGTAAAGAAGGTGTTGAGCAACGAGATCTTGATCTGCGCGAAGACGATGTTGCGAAACGCCTGCACCAGCAGGCTCAGGCGCTCGAACAAGGCTGCGGCCAGGGGCTTGCGCCGGGAAATGTCGGGGATGCGCTGCAGGGCGACGATGGCGCCGAGGATCATGCCGATCAACAGGGTCACGAACATGTGCGCCATGCCCTTGCCGACCAGTTGCAGGTCGCTCAGGTGGCTCTTGATCCATTCGCCGATGGCCACCTTGAACTCGGCGGCGCTGGCCGGCAGGTAGGCTTCGATGAACGGCGGCAACTGGCCACGGGCACGCTCGACCAGGCCCATGAACTTGTCCAGCGAGGCGCCGGGGTTCTCGGCCTCATGCAGCAGGAAACTGAAGGCGCCGGCAATCAGCAGGGTGAGCGTGCTCACCACCAAGGTTCCGAGCAGCGCCACCGCCAGCCAGCGCGCGCGCTGCCCGGCGATCAGCGGCTGCAACCTGGGGGTGAGCATGTTGACCAGCTCGAACACCAGCAAGCCGGCGAGCAGGCTCGGCAGCAGCTTCAGGGGCAGCGCCAGCAACAGGCCGGCCATGACGATGATCCAGCTGGCCAGGGTGACCTGGCGGGGGGTGAAGGTCATACAGCCTCGACGGCAGACAGCGGAAAGTCCCGCAGTCTGCCAGCCTTCACGGCAGAGGCATAGGCGCAGGTCATTTCTTCTTCAGGCAGTCGCTCATGAAGGTCTTGCGCTCGTCGCCCTTGAGCGCCTTGGTGGTGGCGTCGGCGTTGCAGGTTTTCATCTTCTCCTGCTGGGTGGCGGCAGGCTTGGCCTTGAGGCAGGTACTCATGAACGCCTTGCGTTCGTCGCCCTTGAGCGCCTTGGCGGTGGCGTCGGCGTTGCAGGTCTTCATCTTTTCCTGTTGCGCGGTGGCGGCAAATCCTTGCCCCGCGATCAACATGCCCAACACCAGCAGGGGTACGTGCAGCAGCTTCATGGAGTGGTCTCCTTGCCTGCGCGCCGGATGCGCGCTCGTCGCTGCTGAGTGTAGACAAGAATTTTTACATCTCTGTCCGCGCCCGCCGTCGGTACTGTTCCGGGGTGCACCGGGCCTGGCGCTGGAACATGGCGATGAAGGCCGAGGCGCTGCTGTAGCCGAGGTCGAAGGCGATGGCCTGGATCGCGGTGCCCGCCTCGAGCGCCTCGATGGCGCGTAGAAAGCGCAGGCGCAGGCGCCATTCGCCGAAGCTCATTCCCAGTTCACGCAGGAACTGCCGCGCCAGGGTGCGCTCGCTGACATGCACCTGCGCGGCCCAGTGAGCCAGCGGGCGGTTGTCGCCGGGTTCGCCATGCAATCCTTCAAGCACCTGGCGCAGGCTGTCGCTGCGGGCGAAGGGCAGGTAGCAGGTCTGGGTCTGCGCCAGGTGCAACTGGTCGAGCAGCACCTGCGTCAGACGCTGGTCACGCTCGTCCCGAGCGACGCGCAGGTCGCGGCGGGCGAAGTCGCCGAGGATCGCCTTGAGGATGTCGCTGATCACCAGGCTGCAGGGTTGCGCCGGCAGCCCGGCGCACAGGCTGCGGTCAAGGTAGACCGAGCGGTAGACGATGGCCTGGGGGTTGTAGCAGCCATGCTCGGTATCCGGCGGCACCCATACGGCGTAGTGCGGCGGCGAGATGAAGCGCTGGCCTTCGACGTCCAGGTGCATCAAGCCATGGGACGCGTAGTTGAGCTGGCCCCAGGAGTGACGGTGCGGGGCGCTGTGGGTGTCGGCACCGAATTCGTCGTAGCGAAAGTACACCGGGGCCGGGAGCTGGTCGAAGCGTGGAATGTCGAGGTACTTGCGGGCCATGCTGTCTGCTTCGCGGGGTAGGTTGTCTGGATGGAAGTATAGGCATGCAGGCAGACAAGCGATAATACCCGCCGTCATACCCTCCCTGCAGGAGCGAGCCCGCTCCCGCAGGGGACACCCGTTACCTGAGAGCACCAATGAACTACCTCTTCCCCCTCATCGCCATCCTCATCTGGGCCGGCAACACCGTGGTCACCAAGATGTCCGCGGGGGCCATCTTCCCGGCCGAGATCGGTTTCTACCGCTGGCTGCTGGCCGGCCTGCTGTTCACCCCTTTCCTGCTGCCCCAGGTCTGGCGCAACCGCGCGGCGATCCGCCCGCACCTGGGCAAGGTGTTCGTGCTGGGCGTGCTGGGCATGGCCATCTACCAGAGCCTGGCGTACTTCGCCGCCAGCATCACCAGCGCCACCAACATGGGCATCATCCTCTCGCTGATGCCGCTGATGTCACTGGCCCTGTCCATCGCCTGGCTGGGCCAGCGCCTGAGCTACGGCGCGCTGCTGGGCGCAATCGTGTCGTTCTTCGGCGTGCTCGAAGTCGTCTCGGCCGGGCAGCCTGGCACGCTGCTGCACCAGGGCCTGAACAGTGGCGACCTGATGATGCTGGTGGCCACCCTCGCCTATGCGCTGTACAGCTTCCTGCTGAAGAAATGGCAGCTGCGCCTGCCGCCGCTGCAGTTGCTCTACCTGCAGGTGCTGGTGGCGATCCTGGTGCTGCTGCCGCTGTTCGTGCTGTCACCTAAAACCGGGCTGAACGGCCACAACCTCGGCCTGGTGCTGTATGCCGGCCTGCTCGCCTCGATGGTCGCGCCGCGGGTATGGATGCAGGCCGTGCATCGCCTTGGCCCGAGCCGCACCACGCTGTTCTTCAACCTGCTGCCGGTGGTCACGGCGGTGATCGCCGCTGTGGTGCTGGACGAGCAACTGGCCAGTTATCACCTGGTCGGCGGCTTGCTGACACTGGTCGGCGTGCTGCTGGCCGAGCGCTGGACAACGCCAGTACGGCGCACGGTCACAACCCCGCGGCCTTGAGCCGCGCGGCATGTTCGGTGAACAGCCGCACCGGCTCGGCGCCCTTGCCCACGGCGCCGAGGGACTGGTTGACGATGTCCAGGTGGTCGAGCGGATAGTCGTCGCCGATCACCTGGCCCAGGTGCGAGCTGAAACGCCCGACCATGCCGTCGCAGTGGCCCTTCTCGCGCACGAAGCTACGGGCGAACAGACGGCAGAAGCGATTGCTGCCGTCGAAGCGGTTCAACCCCTGGTCGGTGCGGCCCGGCTGCAAGGTGCCTGACCAGGAGTAATAACGCACGCCGTTCACCTCGGCCGGCCCCTCGCCCCCCCAGACCTCGGGCAGCCCCTGTGGATAAGCCTGGTTGAACAGCGCCACACCGGCGCTGGTCAGCGACTGGTGCGAGGCATGCACGTCGATCGGCAGCCGCTCCCGGCGCCAGCCGGTCTCCAGCCAGCCCAGCAGTACGGCGAAACCATGCAGCACGGCCTTGAGGATGCGCCCCTTGGCGGAGTCGCCCGGCGCCGTGCGTTCAAGGTGGTCGGCCAGCTCCGAGCCATGGTTGGGGCCGGCCACCGAGGTCACCGAGGCCACCCGGCCTGGCCGCTTCGCCGCCGCATAGCGGGCACTGAGCGCGCCCTGGCTGTGGCCGATCAGGTTGACCTTCTCGGCCCCCGTTCGCCGGCAGATGTCCTCGATGATGATCAACAGCTGTTCGCCGCGCACCTCGCTGGAATGCAGCGGCGACACCTGCACCGGATACACCTGCGCGCCGCCCCGGCGCAATGCCGGGACAATGCCGAACCAGTAGGGATACAGCAGCGCCCGCACGAAGCCGAGCATGCCCGGCACCAGTACCAGTGGATAACGCGTGGCCAGTTCCTGACTCATCACCCTGCCCTCTTCCATGGACGACCGGCCCACACTACCGCGCGCGCGCGCCCAGTGTCATTCGCAATCGAACTCCCGGCGCGCCGCGCGGTTCCAAGCAGAACAGACCCTGAGCAAGGAGCGGGACCATGTACAAGCGAACCCTGGCCATCCTTCTGGCAAGCGCCACCCTCGCCGCCTGCGGCAGCCGCCCGGAAAACCCGGTGGACTACGTCACCTACCGCGACGAGCCGCTGGTCAAGCAGGTGGAGCACGGCATGACCATGCAGAAGGTCATCGCCATCGGCGGCAGTCCGTCGAATGTCAGCGACCTGCCCCACGGCGGCACCTGCAACGACTACATCCTCAACCGCGATGGCCAGCAACAGCCCTATTACGTGCGCTTCGACGCCACCGGCCATGTCGACGCCAAGGGCTTCAAGACCTGCAAGCAACGCCAGGAAGACAGCGACGCCGTCCACGGCGCATGACACCCCATGACTACCCTGATCCTTTCGGAGATGAACATGAGCGTTGAACTGACCGATGTGAAAACCCTGCGCGAACGTGCCCGCCAGCATGTCGAGCAAGGCGCGGTGACCGAGGGTTACCACGCCGATCGCGAGAAGATCCTGCGCCTGCTCAACGAGTCGCTGGCCACCGAGCTGGTCTGCGTGCTGCGCTACAAACGTCACTACTTCATGGCCAGCGGTATCAAGGCCAGCGTCGCCGCCGCGGAGTTCCTCGAGCACGCCACCCAGGAAGCCGAACATGCCGACAAGCTGGCCGAGCGCATCGTGCAACTGGGCGGCGAGCCGGACTTCAACCCCGACAACCTGACCAAGAACTCCCATGCCCAGTACGTGGCGGGCAGTTCATTGAAGGAGATGGTGCTGGAGGACCTGGTGGCCGAACGGATCGCCATCGACAGCTACCGCGAGATCATCCAGTACATCGGCGACAAGGACCCGACCACGCGGCGCATCTTCGAGGACATCCTGGCCCAGGAAGAAGAGCACGCCGACGATATGTCGGATCTGTTGCAGGGCTTGTAATGTTGGGGGCGCTGCGCGCCCCAATCGCCGGCAAGCCGGCTCCCACAGGCGATCGGTGATAACTGTGGGAGCCGGCTTGCCGGCGATCGGGCCGCAAAGCGGCCCTACTTCTTGGCCTTCACCGCCGCCGGCGCCTTGCCGGCGCGCATCTGCTGCAACAACGGCGTGCACTGGTTGGGCACATCCCCGCTGCTCGGCGCGATCAGCGCCAGTAGCCCCGCCGCCGGCCCCGCCACGACACCCAACGCCACCATCCCCGCGCCGCGCAATGCCAACGGCACTGCCTGCACACCGGCACTCGGTTTGGCGAACGGCCCGCGTACGTACAACGGCGACCGCAGCGAGAACAGCCGTAGTCCTTTCGATTCCGGGGTGATCTTCAGGTCCAGTTGTTCGCTGGCGAAATTGGCCGTGCCGTCGATGTGGATGATCGCATTCTCGGTATCGAAGACGAACAGGCGGGTGGTCGCCAGGCCCTCCTTGATGCCGACATCGGCTGCGGCACAGTTGATCTTCACTTCCTCATCACCAAACAGCTTGCCGATCACGTAGTTGCCCACGTTGAGCCCGGCGATCTCCATCAGGCTGCGGCTGATGGCGCCATCGTTGATCAGCAGGCGCAGGTCGCCGTTGGAAGTACCGAGCAGCGCCGCCACCGAGTTGCCCCGGCCACTGATATCGGCGTCGCCGTTGAGCTCGCCGAAGCTGGTCTGCATGGGCGCGAAGCTGGGGAACAACTGCTTGAGCTTGAAGCCCCTGGCGGTGAGCTGGGCGCGCCCCTGCATCGGCGTGCTGCGCCCGTCCAGGCGGATGTTGGAATCGAGGTTGCCCCCGGCCACGCCGAAGCGCAGCGGTTCCAGGCGCAGCAGGCCGTCCTCGAGAATCACATGGGCAGACAGGTCATTGAACGGCAGTTTCTCGCTGTGCACGATGCGCTTGCCGGCGAAGGTCACGTCGGCATCCATCGCCCGCCAGCGCTCGGTGCGGAACTCCTCTACCGGCAACACCTTGTTGGCCGGCTGCTTGCTGGCGCCGCCCCGGGCCTTCTGCTCGGCGTTCGAATCGGCGCCGATCAGCGGTGCCAGGTCCTTGAACAGCAGTTGGTTGGAAACCAGGTTGCCGGACAGTTTCGGCCGGGGCTGGCTGGCGACGAAGGCCAGGTCGCCATGGATATCACTGTCACCGATCTTGCCGTTGAAGCCTTCATAGCGGAAATGCGCGCCCTCGGCGGCATGCAGGTTGGCGTTCAGGTGGCCGTCGGTGGCATAGGGTGGCGTGTCGGGCAGGGTCACGCCAGTCAGCGGGTAGAGGTTGCCCAGGCTGCTGCCGGAGAGCTTCAGGCGCAGGTCGAGGGCGCCCAGGTTGCGGGGGTCGGTCAGGGTGCCGGCAAGGGCGACGTGGGTATCGCCGATGCGCACGTCGGCCTGCAGCGGGAATGGCTGGCTGGCATCCTGCAGCGCCAGCAGGCCGCCGATCTTGCCGGTGCCGGCCACCGCCTGGCCCTTGTAGCGCCCCTGGGCCTTGAAGCCGAAGGCATAGTCCTGGGCATTGCCGGCTTTCTCGGCGCGGGCCTTGCCGACGATGTCGCTGAACGGGATCGGCTTGCCCAGCGGGTCGACCTGAACCTTCATGCTGGTTTTCAGGGTCTGGTCGTCGAAGCTGACATTGCCCTGGTCGAAGCCGATCGCGCCGATGTCCAGCACCCACTTCGACGGCTCCTCGTGCTCATCCTTGGGCCCGAAGTCGAACACCCAGTTGGCCCGCCCATCGGCCAGGCGGGTGAGGCTGGCACTGGGCTTGACCAGGTCGATGCGCGGGATGCTGATGCGCTGGACGATCAGCGGCAACGGCGCCAAGCGAAAATCCACCCGCTCCAGGCCCACCATGCGCGGCTCCTTGAGCCATTCGGGGTTGCCCAGGGTGAGGTCTTCGGCGGTGAAGTGCGGCCAGGGCACGAAGGCACGCCAGCCGCCCTCCTCGGGTTCGGTGCGCCAGTGCACCGCGAGGTTGCCGTTGATCGCGAAAGGCCGGTGCAGGGCTTCGGAGACTTTCTCGTTGAGCAACGGCTTGACGCGGTTCCAGTCGAAGGTGGCGATCACCACCACCAGGATTGCCAACAGGGTGGCCAGGGTGGCGAAGGTCCAGACGATGATTCTGGCAGGGCGCGTCATTGCGTGATTCTCCTGACTGCATGGAAGGCGGCGCGACGATGGCACTCATTATGTCGGACTGATGAAAACCCGCCGGGTTTAATCCGCGCAGCATGATAACCAAGATTTTCCTGACGATTTTCTCAGCTTTTGGTCTACGGAGCGTGGCAGTGTTACCGGGGAGTCGACGTGCCTCAATGCTCGGCGCATCGCCGAAAACATTGAGCCAGAGCGCTCCACGCACAGTATCAATGCCGTCGATTGTTACCATTATCCTGATGAACTTTTCTCTGGAGTTACCGGGCGTAGCATTGGCTCCGTACCCACTTTCCAGCCCCCCAGAGGAGCACCGAATCATGAAACGCCATCTGCTGCTGAGCCTGACCCTGTCCGTACTTGCTGCCAACGCCTTCGCCCTGCCTGCCGAAGACCAGCACCTGAGCGCCGAGTCGCGCTCCAGCGCCATCACCGTCAGCCAACCACTGAACACCCTGGCAGAAGGTGGCGCCGAGCGCCTGCAGGAACGTGCAGGCCGTGTGGCCGAAGGCGGTGCCGAACGCCTGCTTGAACGTAACAACCGTGTTGCCGAAGGTGGCTCTGATCGCCTGATCGAACGCAATGACCGTGTCGCCGAGGGTGGTTCAGATCGCCTGATCGAACGCAATGACCGTGTCGCCGAGGGTGGTTCAGATCGCCTGATCGAACGCAACGACCGTGTCGCCGAGGGTGGTTCGGATCGCCTGATCGAACGCAATGACCGTGTCGCCGAAGGTGGCTCCGATCGCCTGATCGAACGCAACGACCGCGTCGCCGAAGGGGGTTCCGATCGCCTCAACGAACGCAACAACCGTGTAGCCGAGGGTGGCTCGGATCGCCTGGTCGAACTCAGCCGTGTGAGCTGATCGCCATGGCCGAAAACAACAACCCTCCGTGCGGTAGCTGCTCCCCTCCAAGCCCGGTCCATTGACCGGGCTTCGTTTTTCTATCCAGAATGCCCAGCCGTACCGTCATAGAAGCCTGCCCCATGCTGCCGCGCGCCGAACAGAAGCTACAAACCCGCCAGGCCCTGCTGGATGCCGCCTGCCTGCTCATGGAGAGCGGCCGGGGTTTCGGCAGCATCAGCCTGCGCGAGGTGGCCAAGGCCGCCGGCATCGTGCCCACCGGCTTCTACCGCCACTTCCCCGACATGGACGCCCTGGGCCTGGCCCTGGTCGCCGAGGTGGACACCACCTTCCGCCAGACCATCCGCCTGGTACGCCATAACGAATTCGAACTGGGTGGTATCACCGATGCCTCGGTGCGCATCTTCCTCGACGTGGTCGTCGCCCACCGCGCGCAATTCCTGTTCCTCGCCCGCGAGCAGTACGGCGGCTCGCAACCAGTGCGCCAGGCCATCGCCCGCCTGCGCCAGGACATCAGCAGCGACCTGGCCACCGACCTTGCGCGCATGCCGCGCTGGCGGCACCTGGACGGCGCCGCCCTGGCGGTGATGGCCGACCTGGTGGTCAAGACCGTGTTCGCCACCCTGCCCGAGCTGATCGACAGCCCCGAACCGGGCCATGCGCAGGCGCTGACGGCACAGGAAAAGATCACCCAGCAGCTGCGCTTCATTTTTGTTGGCGCTCGGCACTGGCAGGGGCTGGGCAATCCAGGCTGAGATTTTCGCCCAAGCCGGATCGTGGCAGCGGCGGTGCCCCACGAACCCCTTGTCACTTCTGCTACCATGGCGCCCTGCCCGACCGTCCACGAGCGCCACCATGTCCGACCCCCGTCCCGCACTGACCCGTTTCCAACAGCACTTCGCCGAGCGCATTGTGCCGCTGTGGCAAGGCCCGGGGTGGAACGCCGACATGGCGCTGCCGTACGAAGCCCTGGACACCCAGCACCGGCCACTGCCGGTGCAACGCTACCGGGCCATGGCCTGCGCCCGCCAGCTGTACCTGTTCAGCAGCCGCATCGAACAACCTGGCGCGGCCGAACGCGCCGCGGCATTGTTCCGTTCGTTGCAGAAGCACTTCCATGACGCCGAACATGGCGGCTGGTTCTACAGCATCGACGCCCAGGGCAAGCCGCTGGACCGGCGCAAGGACCTCTACACCCACGCCTTCATCGTCTTCGCCTGCGCCCATTACCTGGGCAAGGTCGGCGAGGGGCTGGTGGAAGCCACGCTCAATGGCGCCCTTGAGGTGATCCACGAGCAGTTCGCCCGCGACGATGGCCTGTACGAGGCCAGCCTGGGTGAGGATTGGTCAGACCTGGGCAGCGGCCCGCTGCAGAACCCGCAGATGCACCTGGCCGAGGCCTTCCTGCAGGTACTGGCCGTACGTGAGGACGACGACGTTCGCGACTCGCTGCTGCAGCTGTGCGAAGCGCTGCAGGCGCAGTTCGTCGAACCGGCCCATGGCCTGATGCTGGAGAAGCCGCGCGGGGCTGTGGATAACTGGTTCGAGCCGGGCCACCAGTTCGAATGGTTCTACCTGCTCGACACTTCCGAGTTGCTGCGCGGTACTGCGCTGCATGCCTCCATCGAGCGGGCCTTCGACTTCGCCGAACAGTGCGGAGTGAAGGATGCTGCGGTGCTGGCGACGCTGGATGTGGACGGCAAGGTGATCGACGCGACACAGCGTATCTGGGCCCAGGCGGAGTACCTGCGGGCACTGGCCCTGCGGCCGGGAAGCGAGGCGCGGCTGCTGGAGCAACTCACGGCGCTGGAATCACGCTTCCTGCATGAAGGCGGCTGGCATGAGTGCCGCGATGGCGAGGGGGCGGTGAGCCGCCATGACATGCCGTCGACCACGCCCTATCATTTGGCGACTAGCCTCGAAGGTCTGCAGCGCCTGATCTGACGCTATCGCGGGGCGGTGCGCCGATGCGACTTGCCCCGCGATCGTCAGCGAATCAACCTTTAGCTGACCGGTCGATCGAGAACCCTGCCCAGTCCTGGCTCACCGGCATCAGCTCAAGGCTGTTGATGTTGATATGCGCCGGCTGGTTGAGGATCCAGAAGATGGTCTCGGCGATGTCCTGCGGCTGGATCGGCTCGGCGCCAGCGTAGGTGGCGTCGTACTTGGCCTGGTCGCCGCCGAAACGCACCAGCGAGAACTCGCTTTCGCACAGCCCCGGCTCGATGTTGCTGACCCGCACGCCAGTGCCGCGCAGGTCGCAGCGCAGGCTGAGCGAGAACTGGCCGACGAAGGCCTTGGTGCCGCCATACACATTCGCGCCCGGGTACGGGTAGTTGCCCGCCACCGAACCGACATTGAGGATCGACGCGCCGCGCCCGTGGGCGATCAGGCGCGGCAGCAACAGGCGGGTGGTGTACATCAGGCCCTTGATGTTGGTGTCGACCATGGTTTCCCAGTCGTCCAGGCTGCAGTTCTGCGCCGCATCCACACCCAGTGCCAGGCCGGCATTGTTGACCAGACCCTGGAGCTTGTCGAAGCTCGGCGGCAGACTGGCGATGGCGGCCTCCATGGCCTGGCGATCACGCACATCGACCACCAGCCCATGCACCTCGGTCTTGGCCGAGAGTTCTTGGCACAGCGCATCCAGGCGCTCCTTGCGGCGACCGGTGAGCACCAGCTTCCAGCCGGCATCGGCGAAACGGCGGGCGGTGGCTTCACCGAAACCGGAGGTCGCGCCAGTGATGAATACGGTGGATGTCATGCTCTTCTCCTTGGGTGTGCTCGGCAGGCCTTGCAGCATGCCCGGCGCAAGCGTTGTCGACAACCGTTTCAGCCACTGGTCAAAAAACGTACAGACGCTGAAGAGCCCCGTGATTGCGGGCTTTCGTCAGGCTATGCGCATCTTATCCACAAGGCTTTCCCCACAGATTGGGGGCAACTTGTCGGTTCCAGGGAACCTTTGCCTGCTGTGGACATCTGCCCGTGATGGCGCAACGCTTTCAACCTGCCGTCTGCGGCGGTCTGTCCAAAGTTTTTTCACAGACTTATCCACAGAACTCAGATAGCTGTGGATGAACCGCGCTGCTGCTGAAAACCCTCGATAAATCATGCACAAGCAAGACCTGATCAAAAAACGAACAAATCCTTGGAGGCATTGGTACACAAGGGCTTGAGCAAGGTGCCACCATGTTTTCCACAGGCGGCTCCACATAATCCGTGGAAAGTTTTCCAGCTGTGGAAACAATGGCTTGCGTGGGAGTTGTGGAGTGCTGCCGGAAAGATATGCGACAAGTTGTCCACATCTCGACTGACTTGGGTTGGGGCTGCATGGCAGCCCCCTTCGCCGGCAAGCCGGCTCCCACTTCGATTGCATGGCGCTCAAGCCAAGCGCCCCCCCTGTGGGAGCCGGCTTGCCGGCGAAAGGGCCGCGCTGCGGCCCCAGTGCTGGATCAGTGCCCGCCCAGGTAGGCGTTACGCACCTCCTCGTTGACCAACAGCTCCTGCCCCGTCCCGGTCATGCGGATCTGCCCGTTGACCATCACATAGGCCCTGTCCGACAGCTTCAACGCATGGTTGGCATTCTGCTCGACCAGGAAGATGGTCATCCCGGTCTGCGCCAGCTCGCGCAGGGTCGAGAAGATCTGCTTGACCACGATCGGCGCCAGGCCCAGCGACGGCTCATCGAGCAGCAACAGCTTGGGCCGGCTCATCAGCGCCCGGGCAATCGCCAGCATCTGCTGCTCGCCGCCTGACATTGTCATGGCCCGCTGGTTGCGCCGTTCCTTGAGCCGCGGAAACAGCTCGTACATGCGCTGCATGTCTTGGTCGGCATGCTTGTCGCCGATCGGGATGGTGCCCATCATCAGGTTCTCCTCGACGGTCATGTCGGGGAACACACGACGCCCTTCCGGGGACTGGGCGATGCCATTGGACGCAATGTAGTGCGACGACTTGCGGGTGATGTCGGTGCCGCGATAGACGATCTGCCCGGATGCCGCGCGCGGCTGGCCGAAGATCGACATCAGCAGCGTGGACTTGCCCGCGCCGTTGGCGCCGATCAGGCTGACCGTCTCGCCTTCGTTGATGTGCATCGAGACCTTCTTCAGGGCCTGGATCGGCCCATAGAACACATCCAGGTCCTTCAGCTCGAGAATGGGCGCGCTCATGTCAGTTCCTCTTCGTCGGCACCCAGGTAGGCGGCAATCACCGTCGGGTTGTGGCGGATATCCTGCGGTGATCCTTCGGCTATCACGTTGCCGTGGTCGAGCACGACGATGTGGTCGGAGATGCTCATGACCATGCCCATGTCGTGCTCGATCAGCACCACGGTGATGTCATGCTCGTCGCGCAGCACACGGATCATGCGGCTCAGCGCTTCGGTTTCCTGGGGGTTGAGGCCGGCAGCCGGTTCGTCCAGGCAGATGATCTTCGGCCGCGTGCACATGGCCCGGGCAATCTCCAGGCGGCGCTGCTGGCCGTAGGACAGCTCGCCGGCCAGGCGGTTGGCGCAGTCCACCAGGTCGACCACCTCCAGCCAGTAGAACGCATGGTCGAGGGCATCGCTCTCGGCCTTGCGGTAGCCCGGGGTGTTGAGCACCCCGGCCAGCAGGTTGCGGTTGACCCACATGTGCTGGGCCACCAGCAGGTTCTCCACCACCGACATTTCCTTGAACAGGCGAATGTTCTGGAAGGTGCGCGCCAGCCCGGCGCGGTTGACCAGGTGGGTGCCGCCGAACATCTTGTAGTACAGGCGGTTGGCAAAGCGTGCCGGCGAAACGAAGTCCGCCGCCCGGAAGCGCTCGCCGAGCAGCTGGATGACGTTGGTGTGGCTGCCGCGCACGTTCAGCTCGATCCGCCCGCCGGTGGCCTTGTAGAAGCCCGTGAGGCAGTTGAACACCGTGGTCTTGCCGGCGCCGTTGGGGCCGATCAGGGCGAAGATCTGGTTGCGTTTGACCTGCAGGCTGACATCGCTGAGCGCCTTGATCCCACCGAACTGCATCATCAGGTTGTCTACAGACAGAATGACTTCGTCGCTCATGGCGCCACTCCTTTACGCGGGACCACGCCGGTACGGCTGATGCGGATCAGCCCCCGCGGTCGCCAGATCATCATCAGCACCATCAGCACGCCGAACAGCAGCACCCGGTACTCGGAGAAGCTGCGCAGCAGCTCGGGCGCCACGGTCAGCACGAACGCCGCGATCACCACGCCCACGGTCGAGCCCATGCCGCCGAGCACGACGATGGCCAGGATCAGCGCGGACTCGAAGAAGGTGAACGACGATGGGTTGACGAAGCCCTGGTAGGTGGCGAAGAACACCCCGGCAAGGCCTGCGGTGGACGCGCCGAGGGTGAACGCGGAAAGCTTGACCAGTACGTGGTTCAGGCCCATCGAGCGGCAGGCGATCTCGTCCTCGCGCAAGGCTTCCCAGGCGCGGCCCACCGGCATGCGGGTCAGCCGGTGCTTGATGTACAGCACCGCCAGCACCACCAGGAACAGCACCGCGTAGATGAACACGAACTTGAGGTTGGCGTTGTATTCAAAGCCGAAGAACTCGTGGATCGGCACCCCGCCGTCCTTGGCCCGACGGCCGAACTCCAGGCCCAGGAAGGTCGGCGACGGCGCCGGCATGCCGTTGGGGCCGCCGGTGAACGACAGCCAGTTGTTCAGCACCAGGCGGATGATCTCACCGAAGCCGAGGGTGACGATGGCCAGGTAGTCGCCATGCATGCGCAACACCGGGAAGCCGAGGATGCACCCCGCCAGCGCCGCGGCAATGGCCGCCAGTGGCAGCACGCTCCAGAAGCCCAGGCCCAGGTATTGATAACCCAGCGCCAGGCCGTAGGCACCGATGGCGTAGAACGCCACATAGCCCAGGTCGAGCAGGCCGGCCAGACCGACCACGATGTTCAGGCCCAGCCCCAGCAGCACGTAGATCAGGCCGAGGATGACCACGGTCAGCAGGTACTTGTTGGCAAAGATCGGGAACACGATGGCGATGACGATCAGCGCCGGGATGATGTAGCGCAGGCGCGACTTGTAGTTCGGCGCCAGCACATGCACGCCCGAGCCACCGCTGTCGAAGCCCTGGAGCATGCGTTGGCCGGTCGGCGTCTGCAGGAACAGGCTGAGGATGAAACGCCCGATCATCACGCCGCCGACCAGCCAGGCGACGCGGGCGGGTTCGGCGTTGAACGTGTAGCCATCGAGCACCACGCCGACGACGGGGCCGAAGACGATAAGGGCCAGCAGGCCGGCGACGATGGTCTCCAGCAGGCTGCGTTTAAGATCGAAACCCTTGGTTTGCGAAGCAGAGGCAGTATTGGCAACGGACATGTTTCACACCTTAGCCACGAGCGGGCGACCCAGCAGGCCTTGGGGACGGAAGATGAGGATCATCACCAGCAGCGAGAAGCTGAACACGTCCTTGTAGTCGGAGTTGATCAGGCCGGAGAACAACGACTCGGAAATCCCCAGGATGATCCCGCCGAGCATGGCC
This sequence comes from Pseudomonas sp. CCOS 191, assembly GCF_001007005.1. Classification (NCBI taxonomy): domain Bacteria; kingdom Pseudomonadati; phylum Pseudomonadota; class Gammaproteobacteria; order Pseudomonadales; family Pseudomonadaceae; genus Pseudomonas; species Pseudomonas sp. CCOS 191. Next base: position 666,510 of record NZ_LN847264.1, on the reverse strand, counting down.
CCCGGCAGCGAGCCGATGCCGCCGAGCACCGCGGCGGTGAAGGCCTTGATGCCGATGATGAAGCCGGCGTAGAAGTCGAAGGTGCCGTAGTTCATGGTGATCAGCACGCCCGCCAGCGCAGCCATCACCGCACCGATGACGAACACGTAGGAAATCACCCGGTCGGTGTTGATGCCCAGGATCGAGGCCATCTTGCGGTCTTGTTGCGTGGCCCGGCACATGCGCCCGAGCTTGGTGTACTTGATCACGTAGGTGAGCAGGCCCATGCCGACGAAAGCGGCCACCAGGATGAAGATCTTGGTGTAGGTGAGCTGCACGAAGCCGCTGCCCACTTCGACGCGCATGGCGCCTTCGAGCAGGGTCGGCACGCCTTGCTGGCGGGCGCCCTGGCTGATCTGCGCGTAGTTCTGCAGGATCAGCGAAATGCCGATGGCGCTGATCAAGGGCGCCAGGCGGGTGGAGTTACGCAGGGGTTTGTAGGCGATGCGTTCGATGGTGAAGCCATAGACGCCAGTGACGACGATGGTGAACAACAGGGTGCCCAGCATCAGCAGCGGAAACGACTCGATACCGAAGTAGGCCAGCAATGCCAGGCTGATCGCCGCGAGGTACGCGGAGATCATGTACACCTCGCCGTGCGCGAAGTTGATCATGCCGATGATGCCATAGACCATTGTGTAGCCGATGGCGATCAGGCCGTAGACCGACCCGAGGGTCAGGCCGTTGACCAGTTGCTGCAGGAAAATACCATCCATAACGCAATCTCACCTGATTGAGATTGCACGAGCGCCGACCACGCAGGGCCCGGATGCAGCGGCCCTCGCAGCGCAGAACTGTGCACATCTACTGACAAAGACAGGTACCGCGGGGGCAACGGCCCGGGGCATCGCGCGCCCGGGCCGGATGCCATTGTTATTTTTGTTTTTCCAGCTGGTGGTACTTGCCGTTGGCATCCCACTGGTAGACCACGTAGTCGGAGACGGTCAGGTCGCCCTTCTGGTCCCACTTCTTCTCGCCCATGACGGTCTTGACCGGGTTGGCCTTGAGCCACTTGGCGGCGTCCTCGCCCTTGTTCGACTTGGCGCCGTTGAACGCGGCGGCCAGGGCCTGGACCGAGGCGTAGGCATACAGGGTGTAGCCTTCAGGCTCGGTGCCGTTCTTGCGGAACTCCTCGACCACCGCCTTGCTGTCGGGCAGCAGGCGCGGGTCGGCGCCGAAGGTCATGTACACGCCATTGGTGTACTGGGCGCCGCCGGCGGTGGCCACCAGTTCGTCGGTGACGATGCCGTCGTCGGACATGAAGGCCACGTCCTTCAGGCCCTGCTCGCGCAGCTGGCGCACCAGAGGGCCGGCCTCCGGGTGCAGGCCGCCGAAGTAGACGACATCGGCACCTGCGGCGCGGATCTTGGTGACCACGGCGCTAAAGTCTTTCTCGCCGCGGGTCAGGCCCTCGTACAGCACCGGGGTGACGCCGCGCTTGATCAGCTGGGCCTTGGTGGCGTCAGCCAGACCCTGGCCATAGGTGTCCTTGTCGTGTAGCACCACCACCTTCTTGCCCTTGAGCACGTCGACAATGTAGTTGCCGGCGACGATGCCCTGCTGGTCGTCACGGCCGCACATGCGGAACATCGCGGACAGGCCGCGCTCGGTCACCTGCGGGTTGGTGGAGCCGGGAGTGATGGCGATCACGCCGGCCTCGTCGTAAACCTCGGAAGCGGGGATGGTATTGGAGGAGCAGAAGTGACCGACCACGCCCGCCACCTTGTCCTGGTCGACCAGGCGGTTGGCCACGGATACTGCCTGCTTCGGCTCGCAAGCGTCATCGCCCTTGACCAGGACGATCTTCTCGCCGTTGACGCCGCCAGCCTTGTTGATCACGTCGGCCGCGGCCTGCGCACCTTTCATGTACTGCTCGCCAAACGCTGCGTTGGCTCCGGTCATCGGGCCCGCGACGCCGATCTTGATGTCGGCCTGAACATACGAAGAAACACCCAGTGCGGTGGCTACAGCCAGTGCCAGGAAACCTTTCTTGTAAAACGTCTGCGACATGAGGTGGTGCTCCTAGAATATTTTTTTTGGTTGGCACTACAACTTCTCAGCCCTGTGCTCCGAGCAAGGGCCGTGCCAGTGGTTTTGTCTTCCGGGAAAACACACGACAAGGGGTGAACAGAGGCGACCGGCGGCCTTTTCTTTATTGAGCGTGCAACCGTCTGCCACACAGCAAGTGACACCCACACGCCTAGACAAGGAGCAACCGACGCCCATCATCATTGCAACCCTCGCAAGTGTTAACGTGCAACCGCGCTGTAACAGCGGACGTCACCGAACTGCACACCACTGGTGCGCGACTGCTACAGGGAGCACTGTTTGAAGGCTAGCTGGCGCACGGAAAATTACCTGCAGAGGCCAATATCGCGGGCGGCGCGGGAGCGGGCTTGCCCCGCGATCTGGCACAATGGTCGCCATTGCCCGCCTTGGAGCTTCCCCCTGATGAGCGAGAGCGCATTCGCCGAGCGCATCGTGCACAACCTGCTCGACACCGACTTCTACAAGCTCACGATGATGCAGGGCGTCCTGCACAACTACCCGGACGCCGATGTCGAATGGGAGTTCCGCTGCCGCAACGGCGAGGACCTGCGCCCCTACCTGGGCGAGATCCGCAACCAGCTCGAGCTGCTCAGCGAGCTGACCCTGGATGACGGCCAACTGGCCTTCCTCGAGCGCATCAGCTTCCTCAAGCCGGACTTCCTGCGTTTCCTGCGCCTGTTCCGCTTCAACCTGCGCTATGTGCGCATCGGCATCGAGAACGACCAACTGTTCCTGCGCCTGAAAGGCCCATGGCTGCACGTGATCCTGTTCGAAGTGCCGCTGCTGGCCATCATCAGCGAAGTGCGCAACCGCCACCTGCACCCGCGCATGCGCCTGGCCGAAGCCCGCGACCAGCTATATCGCAAGTTCGACTGGCTGCGCGCCCACGCCAGCGACGACGAACTGGCCGAACTGCAGGTAGCCGACTTCGGCACCCGTCGGCGCTTCTCCAGCCGCGTGCAGGAAGACGTGGTGCGAGTGCTGCGCGATGAGTTCCCGGGCCGCTTCGTCGGCACCAGCAACGTCGACCTGGCATGGAAACTGGATATCAAGCCCCTGGGCACCATGGCCCATGAATGGATCATGGCCCACCAGCAGCTCGGCCCACGGCTGATCGACAGCCAGATCGCCGCCCTGGACTGCTGGGTGCGCGAGTACCGGGGACTGCTCGGCATCGCCCTGACCGATTGCATCACCATGGATGCCTTCCTGAAGGATTTCGACCTGTACTTCGCCAAGCTGTTCGATGGCCTGCGTCACGACTCGGGCGAGCCGGTGGCCTGGGCAGAAAAGGCCATCGCCCATTACCAGAAGCTAGGTATCGACCCGATGACCAAGACCCTGGTGTTCTCCGATGGCCTGAACCTGACCCGCTCGCTGGAGATCTTCCGGGCCTTGCGTGGGCGCATCAACGTCAGCTTTGGCATCGGCACCAACCTGACCTGCGACATCCCCGGCGTGGCGCCCATGAACATCGTGCTTAAAATGACCGACTGCAACGGCTCGCCGGTGGCGAAGATCTCCGACGAAGCCGCCAAGACCCAGTGCCGTGACGAAAACTTCGTCGCCTACATGCGCCACGTATTCAAAGTCCCCAGCAAGGAGTAACCCATGCAAGCCGTTCAGCAAGAGATTGCCCAGGCGCTCAAGGTGCAGCCGCCGTTCGCCGATGCCGCCGCCCTCGAGCAGGAAGTGGCCCGGCGCGTGGCGTTCATCAAGGACTGCCTGGCCAATGCCCGGCTCAAGACCCTGGTGCTGGGCATCAGTGGCGGTGTCGACTCGCTGACCGCCGCCCTGCTCGCCCAGCGCGCCATCAACGAACTGCGCGCCGAGACCGGCGACAAGGCCTATACCTTCATCGCCGTGCGCCTGCCGTACCACGTGCAGCACGACGAGCACGACGCCCAGGCCTGCCTGGACGTGATCAAGGCCGACGAGGTGCACACCATCGACATCGCCCCAGCCGTAAAAGCCTTGGCGGCAGAGGTCGAGGAACTGAAAAACGGCTCGCCGACCCTGGTCGACTTCGTCGTCGGCAACGTGAAGGCACGCACGCGCATGGTCGCCCAATACACTGTCGCGGGTGCCCGTGCCGGCCTGGTGATCGGCACGGACCATGCGGCCGAAGCGGTAATGGGCTTCTTTACCAAGTTTGGTGATGGTGCCTGCGACCTGGCGCCGCTGAGCGGGCTGGTGAAAAACCAGGTGCGGGCCATTGCGCGCAGCTTTGGCGCGCCGGAATCGCTGGTGGAGAAAGTACCGACCGCGGACCTGGAAGACCTCGAACCGGGCAAGCCGGACGAAGCGTCCCACGGCGTGACCTACCAGCAGATCGACGCCTTCCTGCACGGTGAGCCGGTGAGCCAGGAGGCGTTCGACATCATCGTCGCCACCTACCGCAAGACCCAGCACAAGCGCGAGCTGCCGTTCGCCCCTTGATCAGGCGTGGAAACAACTGTGGGAGCGGCCTTGCCCTGCGATGACATGGTGGATTCACCATCGCCATCGCGGGGCAAGGCCGCTCCCACAGGGTATTGCGTCAGGTTTTGATTACTTGACGACGACCTTGCCCTTCATCATCGCGATGTGGCCCGGGAAGGTGCAGAAGAAGCTGTAGTCGCCGCCGGCTTCCAGTTTGGTGGCATCGAACTTCACTTCGGTTTCTTTCTCAGGAGCGCCGATCATCTTGGTGTGGGCGATGATCGCGGCGTTGTCGGCCTTGATGTAGTCCTTGTCCAGGCCTTGCGACATGCCTTCGGTGGCGATGCCTTGCATGTCGGCGGTCTTGCTGATCACCAGGTTATGCCCCATGACGTTCTTCGGCAGGCTGCCGGAGTGGGTCAGTTTTACGGTGAACTCCTTGCAGCTCTTGTCGACGGTGATTTCCTTGGTATTGAAGGACATCTGGTCAGTCGAGTCGACAGTCACCGAGCACTTGTCAGCAGCGAAGACGGAGGCGCTGGCGAGGGTCAGCAGGGATACCGCTACAGCTTTCGCAAACATCATGAATCTCCTTGGCAGGGTTTTATCAATTGCGAGACTGCCTGAAAACCGAACGCCCGTACCTGATATGGGTCAAGGGGTGTCAAGTCGCCAGCCAGTAGATTTGTTCAATGGATTGTATACAACCAATCAAAGTGCACATCATGCCCTCTTAATGGACGATGAGACAACCTCTCAATTAGGAGCAAATGTCATGACATTGAGCAACATGATGCGCAGCCTGCTGGCAGCCTACGCCTGCGGCGCCGCAGGTTCGGCGGTCTGCGAGTTCGCCCGTCCCGAATGATCCCCTTGGAACCGACAGGCATGCGCCTTACCCTGTGCGCGCATGTAAAGGGAGATAAGCAATGCCTGTACGTTCCGTTTGTGTCTTCTGTGGCGCCAGCATCGGTGCCAACCCTGCCTACCGTGAAGCCGCCGTCGCCCTCGGCCAGGCCATCGCCCGCCGTGGCCTGACGCTGGTCTATGGCGGCGGCGGGGTCGGCCTGATGGGCACCGTTGCCGATGCCGCCATGGCTGCCGGAGGTGAAGTCGTCGGCATCATCCCGCAAAGCCTGATGAACGCCGAAATCGGCCACAAGGGCCTGACCCGCCTGGAAGTGGTGGACGGCATGCATGCGCGCAAGGCGCGCATGGCCGAACTCAGCGACGCCTTCATTGCCCTGCCGGGTGGCCTGGGCACGCTGGAGGAGCTGTTCGAGGTATGGACCTGGGGGCAACTGGGGTATCACGCCAAGCCGCTGGGGCTGCTGGATGTGAATGGTTTCTACGCGAAGCTGGGCGGGTTCCTCGACCATATTGTCGAGGAAGGCTTCGTGCGGCCTCAGCACCGGGCGATGCTGTTGCTCGGGGAGCAGCCGGATGAGTTGCTGGACGGGATGGATCGATTCGAGTCGCCGGTATTGCCGAAGTGGGTGGACAAGAAGCCTGATTAATCGAAAAGGGGCTGCGCTGCAGCCCATCGCCGCGGTTCGTCGCCACGGCAAGCCGGCTCCCACAGGTGCAGCGCATGCCTTGCCCTAGTGGGAGCCGGCTTGTCGTGGCGACGAACCGCGGCGATGGGCCGCAACGCGGCCCCTTTTATGATCAGCGCGGGATGACAGGCTGGCGCGGCTTCTTGCCCTTGCCTCCACCACCCTTGGCCGCTTCCTTGCGCTCCTTGGCCGCCTGCTGGTTGCGGGCGAACGCCTCGGCCTTGGCCTTCTCGCGCTTGTCCCACGGCTTGCTGCCATCGCTGGCGCGCGGCGGCAGGCCGGTGTGCTGGGTGAGGATCTTCTGGTCCTTGCCCACCTTGTGGCTGCCGGCCGGGGTCGAGTTCTTGCGCCGCGCACTCTGGTAAGTGTCGGTCGCCGGCTGGTGCAGCGGGATCAGCTGGTGCTTGCCCGGCCCGATCAGGTCGGCGCGGCCCATGCGCTGCAGCGCTTCGCGCAGCATCGGCCAGCCCTTCGGATCGTGATAACGCAGGAACGCCTTGTGCAAGCGGCGCTGCTCCTCGCTCTTGACGATCTCCACCCCTTCGCTCTTGTAGGTGACCTTGCGCAGCGGGTTCTTGCCCGAATGGTACATGGCCGTGGCCGAAGCCATCGGCGACGGATAGAACGCCTGCACCTGGTCGGCACGGAAGCCGTTGCCCTTGAGCCACAGGGCCAGGTTCATCATGTCTTCGTCGGTGGTGCCCGGGTGGGCAGCGATGAAGTACGGAATCAGGTACTGCTCCTTGCCCGCTTCCTTCGAAAACTTCTCGAACATGCGCTTGAAGCGGTCGTAGGTGCCGATGCCCGGCTTCATCATCTTGTCCAGCGGGCCACGCTCGGTGTGCTCCGGGGCAATCTTCAGGTAACCGCCGACGTGGTGGGTGACCAGCTCACGCACGTACTCCGGCGACTCCACCGCCAGGTCGTAACGCAGGCCCGAGGCGATCAGGATCTTCTTAACCCCCGGCAGGGCGCGAGCCTTGCGATACAGTTCGATCAGCGAGCTGTGGTCGGTGTTGAGGTTCTCGCAGATACCCGGGAACACGCACGACGGCTTGCGGCAGTGCTTCTCGATGTCATGGCTCTTGCAGGCGATGCGGTACATGTTGGCGGTCGGCCCGCCGAGGTCGGAGACCACGCCGGTGAAGCCCGGTACCTTGTCGCGCATTTCTTCGATCTCGTGCAGGATCGATTCGTGCGAGCGGTTCTGGATGATCCGGCCTTCGTGCTCGGTGATCGAGCAGAATGTGCAGCCACCAAAGCAGCCACGCATGATGTTCACCGAGAAGCGGATCATCTCGTAGGCCGGGATGCGCTCCTTGCCATAGGCCGGGTGCGGGATGCGCGCATAGGGCATGCCGAACACGTAGTCCATCTCTTCGGTGGTCATGGGAATGGGTGGCGGGTTGAACCACACATCCACCTCGCCGTGCTTCTGCACCAGGGCGCGGGCGTTGCCCGGGTTGGTCTCCAGGTGCAGCACGCGGTTGGCGTGGGCATAGAGCACCGGGTCGTTGCGTACCTTCTCGAAAGACGGCAGGCGGATCACCGACTTCTCGCGGGTGACGCTCGGGCTGTCGAGGATCTGCACCACCTTGGCTTCGTTCGGGTCTTCCTGGTCGCCCTTGGCCTGTTCGATGGCACAGGCCTGGGTGTCCTGGGTGTTCACGTACGGGTTGATGATCTTGTCGACGCGGCCTGGGCGGTCGATACGGGTGGAGTCGATCTCGAACCAGCCCTGCGGGGTGTCGCGACGAATGAACGCGGTGCCGCGCACGTCGGTGATGTGCTCGATGCTTTCACCCTGGGACAGGCGCTGGGCAACCTCGACGATAGCGCGTTCGGCGTTGCCGTACAGCAGGATGTCGGCGCTGGCGTCGACCAGGATCGAGTGGCGGACCTTGTCCTGCCAGTAGTCGTAATGGGCGATGCGGCGCAGCGAGGCCTCGATGCCGCCGAGCACGATCGGCACGTGCTTGTAGGCCTCCTTGCAGCGCTGGCTGTACACCAGGCTGGCGCGGTCCGGACGCTTGCCGGCCATGCCGCCAGGCGTGTAGGCGTCGTCGGAACGGATTTTCTTGTCCGCGGTGTAGCGGTTGATCATCGAGTCCATGTTGCCCGCCGCGACCCCGAAGAACAGGTTCGGCTCGCCGAGCTTCATGAAGTCGTCCTTCGACTGCCAGTTCGGCTGGGCGATGATGCCCACCCGGAAGCCCTGGGCCTCGAGCAGGCGGCCGATGATGGCCATGCCGAACGACGCGTGGTCGACGTAGGCGTCACCGGTCACGATGATGATGTCGCAGGAATCCCAGCCGAGCTGATCCATCTCCTCCCTGCTCATCGGCAGGAACGGCGCTGGCCCGAAGCATTCGGCCCAGTACTTGGGATAGTCGTAGAGTGGTTTGGCTGCTTGCATGTCAGTGACCGGTTCTAATGTGCAGGAAAATCGCGGGCGCGGAATATAGCACAAATTTTGACCAAATCCGACGGTGGTGGTCGGATTCATGTGGTGCCTGTAACGTCCCAATCGCCGGCAAGCCGGCTCCCACAAGATCATCGCTGCTTCAGGGATGGCACAGTACCTGTGGGAGCCGGCTTGCCGGCGATTGGGGCTGGAGGGGTACGCTTACTCGTCGTCGTCGAAGTTGTACATGCCCGGCGCGAGGTTCTCGAAGCGGGTGTACTTGCCGATGAACGCCAGGCGAATGAAGCCGATGGGGCCGTTACGCTGCTTGCCGATGATGATCTCGGCTACGCCCTTGTGCTCGGTCTCGGGGTGATACACCTCGTCGCGGTAGACGAACATGATCACGTCGGCGTCCTGCTCGATCGCACCCGATTCACGAAGGTCGGAGTTGACCGGGCGCTTGTTGGGGCGCTGCTCGAGAGAGCGGTTGAGCTGTGACAGGGCGATTACCGGGCAGTTGAATTCCTTGGCCAGCGCCTTGAGCGAGCGGGAGATCTCGGAAATCTCGTTGGTCCGGTTGTCACCGGCAGAGCCCGGGATCTGCATCAGCTGCAGGTAGTCGACCATGATCATGGCGATCTCGCCATGCTCGCGGGCCAGGCGGCGGGTGCGCGCACGCATTTCCGAGGGGCTGATGCCGGCGGTATCGTCGATGAACAGCTTGCGGTCGTTCAGCAGGTTGACCGCCGAGGTCAGCCGCGGCCAGTCGTCGTCGTCCAGCTGACCGGAACGCACCTTGGTCTGGTCGATGCGCCCGAGCGACGACAGCATACGCATGATCAGCGATTCACCGGGCATCTCGAGGGAGAACACCAGCACCACCTTGTCACTGCGCAACACGGCGTTTTCCACCAGGTTCATGGCGAAGGTGGTCTTGCCCATCGACGGACGGCCCGCGACGATGATCAGGTCGGCTGCCTGCAGGCCGCTGGTCTTCTCGTCCAGGTCGGTGAAGCCGGTGGAAACGCCGGTGATGTCGCTGTCGGAGTTGAACAGCGTGTCGATGCGGTCGATAGCCATGGTCAACAGCTCGTTGACCCCCACCGGCCCACCGGTCTTCGGCCGCGCCTCGGCAATCTGGAAGATCTGCCGTTCAGCGTCGTCAAGGATCTCCTCGGCGTTACGCCCCTGCGGGTTGAAGGCGTTGTCGGCGATATCGGTACTGATGCTGATCAGCTGTCGCAGCGTGGCCCGCTCACGGATGATCGCGGCGTAGGCCTTGATGTTGGCTACCGACGGGGTGTTCTTGGCCAGCTCGGCCAGATACGCCAGGCCGCCGACCTGGGTGGACACGCCCTCCTTGTCCAGCTGCTCGTGCAGGGTGACCACGTCGAACGGCTGGTTCGCATCCACCAGCTTGTGGATGGCGCGGAAGATCAGGCGGTGGTCATGCCGGTAGAAATCGCCGTCCGACACCTGATCCAGCACCCGTTCCCAAGCGTTGTTGTCCAGCATCAGGCCACCGAGCACGGCCTGTTCGGCCTCGATGGAATGCGGCGGCACCTTCAGGGCAGCGGTTTGCAGGTCGAGTTGTTCGGGGGTGGTGATCTCGTTCATGGCCACGAAAGAATTCTGGAAGATGAAAAAGACAAAGGGCACGGCCTGCGCAAAACAGGACCGTGCCCGATGTTAACCGCCTGGCCCGCGAGGGACCAGCCGATTACGCAGCTTAGGCAGCTACGACGACCACACGTACGGTGGCTTCAACGTCGCTGTGCAGGTGCACGGCTACGTCGTATTCGCCAACCTGACGGATGGTGCCGTTCGGCAGACGAACTTCAGCCTTGGCCACTTCAACGCCGGAGGCGGTCAGGGCGTCAGCGATGTCGTGGGTGCCGATCGAACCGAACAGCTTGCCTTCGTCGCCAGCGGTGGCAGTGATGGTCACTTCCAGCTCGGCCAGTTGGGCAGCGCGGCTTTCAGCCGAAGCTTTTTTCTCTGCGGCGGCTTTTTCCAGCTCGGCGCGGCGTTCTTCGAACGCGGCCAGGTTGGCGGCGTTGGCAACGGTGGCCTTGCCGAATGGCAGCAGGAAGTTACGGCCGTAACCAGCCTTAACGTTTACTTTGTCGCCCAGGTTGCCCAGGTTGGCGACTTTTTCCAGCAGGATCAGTTCCATTTGGTAAAACCTCTTAACTTTTAACCTTCACCGTTCGCGGAGTCGTCACCCTGTGAAGGGGACTTGCGACCGCGAAAATCAATCAGGCTGTCGACAATGGCCAGAACCACGAGCAACGGATACATCAGCTGCATGAGCAGCGGCAACGTCACGTACATCCCCACCAGCCAGAAACCGGCCAGTCGCCCTTGTGCCACCAGCCCGTGAATCAGGGCGATGCCAGCGAGCAGCAGCACCAGGCTGGACGCACTGGCCAGGACGATGAACTGCGACCCGATGAACGGGCCCAACACCATCAATGACACCAGCACCAGCATGGGTACCAGCGGCAGCCTCAGTTCGCGAAACTCGCGCCCGAAACCACCGGGGTTGTACAACGCAGCCTGCCAATAGCGCGCCAGCATCAAGGCCAGCAGGCTGAACAGCTGCAGCATTACCGCACTGGAAGCGACCAGCAAAGGGCCGATCAGCTCACCAGGTAGTACTGGTTGGCCCTCGAACTGCGGCAGGGCTTTTTCAAGCGCCTTGGCCAGCACCTCGAAGGTTTCGCGCATCACCGCATCCAGGATCAGGCTGTACAGCAAGCCTAATGCGACACTGGACAGCAGTACCCGGGTCCAGGAATGCCCGGCACGCAACGAGGCGGCCAGACCCAGCGTTCCCAAAAGCACCAGCAAGGTGCTCGGTTCGCCGAAGAAGCCCATGATCAACGCTGGCAAAAGGCCCCAGGCGATGACCGATGAAGCGTCCTTGAACCCGCGCCGCAGGAGCACAAGGCTACCGGCGGCGGCACTCAACCAGAACAGCAGCGGCAGTACCGCGCTGATGACCACCACGAGGGTGGCCTGCACACGACCGCGCATGATGAAACTTGCCAACGCTCGCATGCTTATCCCTTGCTACTTAGTCGACGACCCGGTCTCAGCGGCCGTGGCTGTCGGTGTAGGGCAGCAGGGCCAGGAAGCGGGCGCGCTTGATAGCGGTGGCCAGCTGACGCTGATAACGAGCTTTGGTACCGGTGATGCGGCTTGGAACGATCTTGCCGGTTTCGGATACGTAAGCTTTCAGGGTGTTGAGATCTTTGAAGTCGATCTCTTTCACGTCTTCAGCAGTGAAGCGGCAGAATTTACGACGACGGAAGAAACGTGCCATGTAATAGGCTCCTCAAAAGGTCCGTGGATTACTCGTCAGCGTTATCGCTGTTGTCGCTGTCATTGCTGTCGTCGCCTTCGGCGCCATCAGCATGCTCAGGACGTTCGCGACGCTCACGGCGCTCGCTGCGGTTCTCTTCTGCCTTGAGCATCTCGGACGGGCCGGTGACGGCTTCGTCGCGACGGATGACCAGGTTACGGATCACGGCATCGTTGTAGCGGAAGTTGTCTTCCAGCTCGGCCAGGGCCTTGCCGGAGCACTCAACGTTCAGCATCACGTAGTGAGCCTTGTGAACATTGTTGATTGCGTAGGCCAGTTGACGACGGCCCCAGTCTTCCAGGCGGTGGATCTTGCCACCATCTTCTTCGATCAGCTTGGTGTAACGCTCAACCATGCCGCCGACTTGCTCGCTCTGGTCCGGGTGAACCAGGAAGATGATTTCGTAATGACGCATGAATGCTCCTTACGGGTTAGTAGTCTGCCAGCAACCTGGTCAGACAAGGAGTGAATGACACTGTATGTCTTGCCCTAGAGAGAAGGCACATGCGCGCCTGCCAGCTCGGCAAGGGGCGCAATTGTAGAGAAGCCGGGAAGGACAAGCAAGGAGGTTGGCGAATATTTGAACAGCCGGAAACATATTCGCCCAACAGGCCGCAAGCCTGGGAAACAACGTGGGAGCGGCGCACCGCCGCTCCCACACACAGTCAGATCAGCGCTTGGCCTGACGCTGCCTCACCGCCTCGAACAGGCACACCCCGGTGGCCACCGAAACGTTCAGGCTGCTGACGCTGCCACCCATCGGCAACTTCACCAGGAAATCACAGTGTTCACGGGTCAGGCGGCGCATGCCCTTGCCTTCGGCCCCCATGATCATCACCAGCGGACCGGTCAGGTCCTGCTGGTAGATTTCCTGCTCGGCCTCGCCAGCGGTACCGACCACCCACAGTCCGCGCTGCTGGAGTTTCTCCAGGGTACGCGCCAGGTTGGTCACGGCCACCAGCGGCATCACCTCGGCGGCGCCGCAGGCCACCTTGCGCACCACGCCGGTCAGGGTCGCGGACTTGTCCTTGGGGATCACCACGGCGGTCGCCCCGGCCGCATCGGCGGTGCGCAGGCAGGCACCGAGGTTATGCGGATCGGTGACGCCATCGAGCACCAGGATCAAGGGCGGCGTCTCGGTGCGCTCGAGCAGCTCGTCGAGCATCGCCTCGCCCCAAACCTGGCTCGGGCTCACCTCGGCAACCACCCCCTGGTGCACACCTTCGACCCAGGCGTCGAGCTCACGGCGCTCGGCCTGGCCGACCTGGACACAGTTCTGCGCAGCCAGCTCCAACAAGGCCTGGATGCGTGGCTCACTGCGCCCTTCGGACAGCCAGATCTGCTTTACCCGCTTGGGGTGGTGTTGCAGCAGTGCCTGCACGGCATGCACGCCGTAGATCTTTTCCAGCTGACTCATGACTTGTTCTTGCCCTTGCGTGGCGCGCCGGACTTGGGCGGCCCCTTGCGATGCTTGGTCGGCTTGCCGGACGACTTGCCACCTTTTTCCGACTTGCCGCCGGCATGGCCGCTGGCGCGCGCCTCACCCATCAGCGCCTTCTTCATTTCACGGCTCTTGCGCACCTCGGCATTGCGCTGCACGGCGTCTTTCGGGAAGTACGCCTCGGAGGCCTCGCTCTTGCGGCTGCGCGGCTTGGGCGAAATCTTCGCTTCGACGGCAGGCGCCTGCTCGGCCACCGGCTGCGCGGCAGCGCGTGGCTTGCGGCCGACCGGTGCGGTGACGGTCTTCTCCGACATTTCGAAGTCGATCTTGCGCTGTTCGAGGTCGACACGCATGACCTTCACCTCGACCGTGTCGCCCAGGCGGAAGCTGCGGCCGCTGCGCTCACCGGACAGGCGGTGATGCACAGGATCGAAGTGGTAGTAGTCACCCGGCAGGGCGCTGACATGCACCAGGCCTTCGACATAGATGTCGGTCAGCTCGATGAACAGGCCAAAGCCGGTCACTGCGGTGATCACGCCAGGGAAGGTCTCGCCGACGCGATCACGCATGTACTCGCACTTGAGCCAGTTGACCACGTCGCGGGTAGCTTCGTCGGCGCGGCGCTCGGTCATCGAGCACTGCTCGCCCATCTGCTCGAGGCTGTTCTCGTCGTACGGGTAGATGCGCGCCTTGGGAATACTCATGGCACCGGCACGCTTGACGTGCGGGGTGTCGACCTTGGAGCGGATCACGCTACGGATGGCGCGGTGCACCAGCAGGTCCGGGTAACGACGGATCGGCGAGGTGAAGTGGGTGTAGGCCTCGTAGTTCAGGCCGAAGTGGCCGTTGTTCTCGACGCTGTACACCGCCTGGCTCAGCGAGCGCAGCATGACGGTCTGGATCAGGTGGAAGTCCGGGCGCCCGGCGATGCTCGCCAGCAGTGCCTGGTAATCCTTCGGCGAAGGGTCCTTGCCTTTGTGCAGGCTCAGGCCCAACTCACCGAGGAATGCGCGCAACTTCTCCAGGCGCTCGGGCGGCGGGCCGTCGTGCACGCGGTACAGCGCAGGCACATTGTGTTTCTGCAGGAACTCGGCCGTCGCGACGTTGGCCGCCAGCATGCACTCTTCGATCAGCTTGTGGGCGTCGTTGCGCACGGTCGGACGAATTTCGTCGATCTTGCGGTCATCGCCGAAGATGATCCGGGTTTCCTGGGTTTCGAAGTCAATCGCGCCGCGGGTGTGACGGGCCGCCAGGAGCACCTTGTACAGGGCGTACAGGCTCTTCAGGTCCGGCAGCACCGCGCTGTATTCCTCGCGCAGGGCCTTGCCTTCGCGGGTACGGGAATGCTCGAGCATGCTGCTGACCTTGTTGTAGGTCAGGCGCGCGTGGGAGTGGATCACACCCTCGTAGAACTGGTAGTCGACCATCTGGCCGGCCTTGTTGATGGTCATTTCGCAGACCATGGCCAGGCGATCAACGTGCGGGTTCAGCGAGCACAGGCCGTTGGACAGCTCTTCGGGCAGCATCGGCACGACGCGCTCGGGGAAGTACACCGAGTTACCCCGTTGCTGCGCTTCGGTATCCAGGGCCGAGCCCAGGCGCACGTAGCTGGAAACGTCGGCGATCGCCACGTACAGGCGCCAGCCGCCGGAGAACATGCGCAGCTTGCCTAGCGGTTCGCAATACACCGCATCGTCGAAGTCGCGGGCGTCTTCGCCGTCGATGGTGACGAAAGGCAGATGGCGCAGGTCGATGCGCTTCTCTTTATCTTTCTCCTCGACTTCGGAGCGGAACTTGCGCGCTTCCTTGATCACCTCCTGCGGCCAGACATGCGGGATGTCATAGCTGCGCAGGGCGATGTCGATTTCCATGCCCGGCGCCATGTAGTTGCCGATCACCTCGACCACATCACCCTGGGGCTGGAAGCGCGGGGTTGGCCAGTGGGTGATCTTGATCGACACGAACTGGCCGATCTTGGCGCCGCCGTTGCGCCCGGCGGTGACCAGCACTTCCTGCTGGATCTTCGGGTTGTCGGGGGTCACATAGCCGATGCCGCCCTCTTCGAAGTAACGGCCGACCACGCTTTCGTGGGCGCGGGAGATGACTTCCACCAGCACACCTTCGCGGCGGCCACGGCGGTCCACCCCGGAAACCCGGGCCAGGCCGCGGTCGCCGTCGAACACCAGGCGCATCTGCGACGGACTGAGGAACAGGTCTTCGCTGCCATCGTCGGGAATCAGGAAGCCGAAACCGTCGCGGTGGCCGGACACGCGGCCACAGATAAGGTCGAGCTTGTCCACCGGGGCATAGGTGCCGCGCCGGGTATAGATAAGCTGACCGTCGCGCTCCATGGCACGCAGGCGGCGGCGCAGGGCTTCGATCTGGTCTTCTTCGTAAAGACCGAACTCTTCGGCCAGCTGTTCGCGGGCAGCCGGCTCGCCACGGTCGGCGAGGCGCTGCAGGATCAGCTCACGGCTGGGGATAGGGTTGTCGTATTTTTCCGCTTCGCGAGCGGCCTCGGGATCGAGGGATTGCCAATCGGCCATCAGAAGGGGTTCACCTTGGGGTATATAGATATGAATTCTGGCATAGGCGTATTGAAACCGGAAATGTCAGCCTTGGACAGCCCCGGCGCGGTATCCGCCGAACGGAAATAGGCGCGTGGAATCAACGGGTTGAATTTTTTGAATTTTTTTTCGATCAGGGGCTTTACAGCCATCAGGAGCGTCCGTATAGTGCGCACCACAACGACGGACAAGCCCGAAGTTGTAGTAGAGATGAACGACGCTGTAAAGCATCTTTTAATCTCGAATGTGTGCCCAGGTGGCGGAATTGGTAGACGCGCTGGTTTCAGGTATCAGTGACTTAACGGTCGTGGAAGTTCGAGTCTTCTCCTGGGCACCAAAAATTTTCAAGTAACAGATGACCAAGGATCTGTTACTACTGTGTGAAAGCAGACGAAAGTCGCCTTCAGCAGACGATGCAAAGCTTTGCCCAGGTGGCGGAATTGGTAGACGCGCTGGTTTCAGGTATCAGTGACTTAACGGTCGTGGAAGTTCGAGTCTTCTCCTGGGCACCATACAAAAACCCACTAGCTTGCTAGTGGGTTTTTTCTTGCCTGCGATTTCATGTCGCCGGGCAGCCCCCTCCTTCGTCTACCCATGAATTTCCCGTCATGCGCCCATTTGAGAAACAATTTCGTTTACCATTGTTTCCAAATATGTAGCCGTAAGCGAGGAAATACCCGCATGACGATCCGCCCGCAACCGCTGATGCGCACCCTGGCCGCCGCAGTTCTGAGCCTGGTGATCGGCGCTCCGGCCGCCCTGGCAGACGAACCGGTCACGTTGACCATGTACAACGGCCAGCACAAGGAAATCGGTGAAGCCATCGCCAAGGCCTACGAGGCCAAGACCGGTATTCATATCAATATTCGCAAGGGCAGCAGCAACCAGCTGGCCAGCCAGATCATCGAGGAAGGCGAACGCTCGCCGGCCGACATCATCTATACCGAAGAGTCGCCACCGCTGAACAACCTGGGCGAACTGGGCCTGCTGGCGAAGATCGACGACGCCACCCTGAACATGCTGCCCAAGGAGTACGTCGGCGCCAACGGCACCTGGATGGGCGTCACCGCGCGCACCCGCGTGGTGGTCTACAACCCGAAGAAGATCGATGAGAAGGACCTGCCGACCACGGTGATGGATTTCGCCGGCCCCGAGTGGGACGGCCGCGTCGGCTACGTGCCCACCAGCGGCGCCTTCCAGGAACAGGCGGTGGCCATCCTCAAGATGCACGGGCGCGAAGCCACCGAAGAATGGCTGACCGGCCTTAAAGCCTTCGGCAAGACCTACACCAACAACATGGTCGCGCTGAAGGCCGTGGAGAAGGGCGAAGTCGCCGCCGTGCTGGTGAACAACTACTACTGGTACGCCCTGGAGCGCGAGCGCGGCAAGCTCGACTCCAAGCTGTACTACCTGGCCGACGGCGACGCCGGCAACCTGGTGACCATCTCCGGTGCCGCCGCGGTCAAGGCCAGCAAGCATCCGAAAGAAGCACAGGCCCTGCTCAACTGGATGGCCAGCGAAGAAGGCCAGCGCGTGATCACCCAGACCACCGCCGAATACCCGCTGCATAAAGGCATGGTCTCCGACCGCGGCCTGAAGCCGTTCGATGAGCTGCGCCCGCCGAAGATCTCGCCGGCCGACCTTGGCAATGCCGAGGAAGCCATCGAGCTGGAACGTGAGGTTGGCCTGCTCTGATGACTGCCGCCCTGCCCTCGCCCGCCTTGGCGCGTTTCGTCCCCAAGCGCAAGCGCCCGTCCATCTGGGTGGTGCTGCCCGTGCTGTTCCTGGTGGCCATGAGCCTGCTGCCATTGCTGTACGTCGGACTCAAGGCCTGGGATGCCGGCTGGCATGAAGCGCTGCGCCTGCTATGGCGCCCGTTCGTGTGGGGCTTGCTGCGCAACACCCTGCTGCTGATGGTCGGCGTCACCGCGCTGTGCCTGGTGGTGGGCGTGGCCCTGGCCTGGCTGCTGGAGCGCAGCGATCTGCCGGGCCGACGCCTGTGGGGCGTGGTGCTGTGCCTGCCGTTTGCCGTGCCATCGTTTGTCAGCAGCTTCACCTGGGTGTCGCTGAGCTCGGACTTCGAAGGACTGGGCGGGGCGATCCTGGTGATGGCGCTGTCGAAATACCCGCTGGTATTCCTGCCGGTGGCCGCCACCCTGCGCAACCTGGATACCGCATTGGAGGAGTCGGCGCGCACTCTGGGCTGCAGCCGCTGGGGCGTGTTCCGCAAGATCACCCTGCCGTTGCTGTGGCCGTCGATGCTCGGCGGCGGGCTGCTGATTGCCCTGCACATGCTGGTGGAGTTCGGCGCCCTGTCGATCCTTGGCCTGCAGACCTTCACCACGGCGATCTACCAGCAGTTCGAACTGGAATTCAGCAACGCCAACGCCGCGATGCTCTCGGCGGTGCTGCTGGTGCTGTGCCTGGCGATGCTGTGGCTGGAACTGCGGGTGCGTGGCAAGGCGCGTCATGTGCGCATTGGCCAGGGCGTTGCGCGCCGCGCCCAACCCTTGCGACTGCGCGGCTGGATGCCGCTGGGGCAGCTGTTCTGCCTGGCGCTGGCGGTGTTGGGTAGCGGCATTCCACTGGCCATGCTCGGCTACTGGCTGAGCGTGGGCTCATCGGCGGCCTTCCCGGTCGCGGCCATCGGCAAGGCCCTGGGCACCTCGCTGTCGGTGTCATTGGGTGGCGCCGGCTTCTGCGTGCTGCTGGCCCTGCCAATCAGCTTCCTGGTGGTGCGCTACAAGGGGCGCCTGGCGATCTGGGCCGAGCGGTTGCCGTACCTGCTGCACGCCCTGCCCGGGCTGGTGATCGCGCTGCCCCTGGTGTTCTTTGCCCTGCACTATGTGCCGGCGCTGTACCAGACCACGGCGCTGCTGATCCTGGCCTATGCCCTGCTGTTCCTGCCGCTGGCGCAGTCGCCGGTGCGCACCGCACTGAACAAGGCCTCGCCAACCCTGGAAGAGGCGGCGCGCACCTTGGGCGCCAGCAGCTTTGCAGCCTTCTGCCGGGTTACCTTGCCGATCATCTTCCCGGCAATGGCGGCGGCGTTCGCCCTGGTGTTCCTGGATGCAATGAAGGAACTGACCGCCACCCTGCTGCTCAGCCCGACCGGGATGACCACCTTGGCCACCGAGGTGTGGGCGCATACCGCCAACGTCGAGTTCGCGGCGGCGGCGCCTTATGCGGCGTTGCTGATCGTGGTGTCGGGATTGCCGGTGTATCTACTGACTACGCGGATGTATCTGAACAAGGCGTAAGACCTATCGCGGGGCAAGCCCGCTCCCACGCCGCCGTGTATCGGTCACGTGGGAGCGGGCTTGCCCCGCGATGCTTTATGTCAGGCCCTGAACTGCCCCAGGCTGGCCCGCAACTGCGCCGCCAGGTCATCCAGTACCTTGCTGCTGGCGGTGGTCTGCATCACCACCTCGGCCGAACGCTCGGCCTGGGCATGGATGGTTTCGACTCGTCCACGCACGGCCTGCGCGCCGTTGGCCTGCTGCTCGGCCGCTCGCGTGGCCAGGCCGATCGCCGCATGCACCTGCTCGACAGCAGCCTGCACCGATTGCTGGCGCCGCTCATTGTCGCGCAACACCAGCAAGCCCTCACTGGCCTGGCGCCCGGCCTGACTGATGGTAGCCACCGCCTCCTTGGCGCCTTGCTGCAACGCAGCGATATGCGACTGGATATCCCCGGTCGAGCTCTGCGTCTTGCTCGCCAAGGCACGCACCTCATCGGCCACCACGGCGAAGCCGCGCCCGGTCTCTCCGGCCCGCGCCGCTTCGATGGCGGCGTTGAGCGCCAACAGGTTGGTCTGCTCGGCAATGCCATGGATCACCGTCAGTACCACCTCGATCTGCTCGCTCTGCTTGGCCAGCCGCTCGATCACCTGGGAGCCGGTCTGCACTTCACCGGCCAGGTTCTCGATCAAACGCGCCAGTTGCGTCGAAGCACGGCTGTTCTCGTCGGTCGCCTGGCGAATGTCCACCACCTGCTGCAATGCCGCCTGCATGGCATGGCTCTCGGCCTGGGCCTCGTCAGCCATGCTCGACAGGTCGCGCAGGCTGGCAGCCACTTCGTCGCGCTGCAACGCGGCAGCGGCGTCGGCCCCGGCGTTGCGCTGGGCCATGCTGTCGATCTCCACGCCAGTACGCTGCGCCACTTCGCCGGCCTCGCGGACGATGGGCTGCAGCTTGTCGACGAAGCGGTTGACCGCCGAGGCCATGTCACCGATCTCGTCACGGCTGTCGAGCTTGACGCGCTTGGTCAGGTCGCCCTCGCCGGCGGCCAGGTCGTTCAACGCGGCGATCAGCAGGCCAAGCTTGCTGAGGACGCGACGCCCGAGCACCACGGCCACCACCAGCAGCACACCCAGACCGACCAGCACCAGGCCCAGGCCGATGCGCCAGCGCAGCTCGGCGGCGGCATCGCGCACGGTCTGCGCGGTATTGGCCTGCATCGCCGTGGCGCTGTGCTGGGCTGTCTCCAGGCGCGCACGCAAGGCCTTGCCACTGTCGGCGGCGGCGGCCACCAGGCTGTCTCCGACCAGTTGCTCACCACTGGCGATCAAGGCCGCGAAGCGCTGATCCAGAGCCTTCAGTTCCTGGTCGATGCCCGCGGTGGACACGCCCATCAACACCTTGCCGATCTCTGCGCCATTGGGGTTGATCGACGCTTCTACGAAGTACACCGACGGATCCTTGCGCGCGGCATCCAGCACCTTGTCCAGCGCCCGCTCACCCTGGCCCTTTTCCATCAAAGCCTGGTTGATCGGGTTCTGCCGGTTGAGGTAGCGGGTCAGGTGCTGGCCCTGGGCATCGTCGTAGATCACGAACAATACGTTGGGATTGCGCTGGGCACGGCGAGCGAAGTCCGAGAGCATCGGCACGTCGTTGTCCCAGATCGCCCGTGGCGCGACCGATGCCAACAGATCGGCCATTTCATGGGCCGAGTCCCTGAGATTTTCCTCCAGCGTTGCGCGCAACTGCTGCTGCTCATCCTGCAGACGGCTGGACAGGCCCGCACTCAAGCGCTGGCGCGTACTGACGGAAAGGCTGTCGAGCCCAGCCCGGACATCCTCCCCGGCCTGCTCCAGTTCGGCAGCCAGTTTCTGGCTGTCATTGCCCAGGCGCGCCCCCAAATCGGCCTCCAGGGCGGTGACCGTGCTCCGCGTCAGTGCAACGGCAACCAGCACCTGCACCAGAAGAGCGATACCAAGCGCAACAAACACAGGCCGCAAGAGGCGGCTTCGTAACAGTGAAAGGATGGCAGACACGTTGTAACCCTCGTGTTTCTGGCGCCATTACTTTGATGGCATCTACAGAAACTTCTTACAGCAAGGGTTGTGCCTGAGACAGCAGGTATAAATGCCAAAGATATGAGGCGATTATCCATGGCAGCGAAATTGCCTGCGCCGATGCCATGCGCGGGGCAAGCCTGCCGCTACTTCGTAGCCCATATGAAAACGCCGCGCCTCCTTGCGGGGGCGCGGCGTTCAGTCAGCTAGCGAGTAGCTGATCAGGCGAACGGATGACGCAGCACGATGGTCTCGTTGCGGTCCGGGCCAGTCGAGATGATGTCGATCGGCGCGCCGACCAGCTCCTCGATGCGCTTGATGTAGTTGCGCGCGGCCTGCGGCAGCTCTTCCAGGGTTTTAACGCCCAGGGTCGACTCGCTCCAGCCTGGCATCTCTTCGTACACCGGCTCCAGGCCGATGTAGCTGTCGGCATCGGAAGGCGCGTCGATGACGGCACCGTTCTCGTTCTTGTAGCCAACGCAGATGTTGATGGTTTCCAGGCCGTCCAGCACGTCCAGCTTGGTCAGGCAGATGCCCGAGATGCTGTTGACGTCGATGGCGCGACGCAGGATCACGGCATCGAACCAGCCGCAACGACGGGCACGGCCGGTGGTAGAGCCGAACTCGTGGCCACGCTTGGCCAGGGTGGCGCCGGTCTCGTCGAACAGCTCGGTCGGGAACGGACCGGAACCGACACGGGTGGTGTAGGCCTTGGTGATGCCCAGGATGTAGTCCAGGTACATCGGGCCAACGCCGGAACCGGTGGAGATGCCGCCGGCGGTGGTGTTGGAGCTGGTGACGTACGGGTAGGTACCGTGGTCGATGTCCAGCAGCGAACCCTGGGCGCCTTCGAACATGATGTCCTTGCCGGCGCGGCGCAGGTTGTGCAGTTCGGCGGTGACGTCGAGCATCATCGGCTTGAGCTGCTCGGCGTAGGCCATGCACTCGTCCAGGGTCTGCTGGAAGTCGATGGCCGGCTCTTTGTAGTAGTTCACCAGCTGGAAGTTGTGGTAATCCAGCAGCTCACCGAGCTTGGCGGCGAAGCGCTCGCGGTGGAACAGGTCGCCGACGCGCAGGCCGCGACGGGCCACCTTGTCTTCGTAGGCTGGGCCGATACCACGACCGGTGGTGCCGATCTTGGCTTCGCCGCGGGCTTTTTCACGGGCCTGGTCGAGGGCCACGTGGTACGACAGGATCAGCGGGGCCGCCGGGGAAATGCGCAGGCGCTCGCGCACCGGTACGCCCTTCTCTTCCAACTTGGTGATTTCACGCATCAGGGCATCCGGGGCAACGACCACGCCGTTGCCGATCAGGCATTGCACGCCTTCACGCAGGATGCCGGACGGAATCAGGTGCAGAACAGTCTTCTCACCGTTGATCACCAGGGTGTGGCCCGCGTTGTGGCCACCTTGGTAGCGCACGACGGCGGCAGCATGTTCGGTCAGCAGATCGACGATCTTGCCTTTGCCCTCATCACCCCACTGGGTGCCCAGGACGACGACATTCTTACCCATTACATTTGTCCTCATTCACGCAAACTTGGTGCCGGCCCATTGCCGGCGAAGAATCTCAATGGGTCAGCGGCAGAACCTGCCAGCGCCCGTCTTGCTGAATCAATTGCCGATCACAATCCGCCTCGAGGGCAGCACTCAGCGGCTGGCCAGGCAAAGCCTGGACCACTCGCTGGCCCTCGTTGCGCAACTGGCAGACCATCTGCCAGAGGGCCGCATCGCTGCTGTCGGGCATCCAGATGCCGCCAGCAGGCAATACGACCTCCGCTCGCCCCAGTGTGACCAGGGTCTTCAAATCCGTGGAGAATCCGGTGGCCGGGCGTGCCCGGCCAAAATCAGCGCCGATGTCGTCATAGCGGCCGCCCTGGGCGATCGATTGACCTTCGCCAGGCACGAACACGGCGAACACCACGCCGGTGTGATAGTGGTAGCCGCGCAGTTCGCCGAGGTCGAAGTACAGCGGCAGGTCCGGGTAGCGCGAAGCCAGGCGATCGGCGATCGCCAACAGGTCGTCCAGCGCCGCCAGCACGCTGGCCGGGGCGCGGCCGAGGCGCACACGCGCCTCGGCCAGCACTTCACGACCACCGCACAGCTCGCACAGGGCACGCAACATGTTGCCCAGGTCCTTCGACAGGTCTGCGGTCAGCGCCTGCACTTCATCGACGGCCTTGCGCTGAAGGGCATCGAACAGTTGCTGCTCGACCGCGCCGGACAGGTTGGCGGCACGGGCCAGACCGCGATAGATACCGACATGGCCAAGGTCCATGTGCACATCGGCGACATCGGTCAGTTGCAGCGTGGCGAGCATCAGGCTGATGACTTCGACATCGCTGGTAGGGCTGGCGTCGCCGTACAGCTCGGCGCCCAGCTGGATCGGGCTGCGCGAGGTCGACAGGGCACGCGGCTGCGCATGCAGCACGCTGCCGGCATAGCACAGGCGGCTCGGGCCTTCACGGCGCAGGGTGTGGGCGTCGATGCGCGCCACCTGCGGCGTGAAGTCGGCACGGAAGCCCATCAGGCGGCCGGACTGCGGGTCGACGACCTTGAAGGTACGCTGGTCCAGGTCCTGGCCGGCGCCGGTGAGCAGCGACTCCAGGTACTCGATATGCGGGGTGACGACCAGTTCGTAACCCCAACTCTGGAACAGGTCCAACACCTGACGACGCGCGATCTCGATGCGCGCCGCCTCAGGTGGCAGTACTTCCTCGATGCCATCTGGCAGTAGCCAGCGGTCTACCGTTGCCATTACGCCATTTCCCCTCTGGTCCGGGCGGCCTGCCAGCTGGCGAGCCGTGAGTAAAGCAGGCATTGACGCACAACAGCGGGCAGCACCGATCCCAGCGCAACCACCGTAGCCAATACCCTCGAATTGCCTTGCGACCTGACCAAACCGTCAACTGGCCGTTTGCCAATCAACCTTGCAGACGCAAAAAAGCCGGGAATTTCCCGGCTGACTCATCATACACCCCTTTTCATTCAGGATGCACCCCGCCAGGCATTTTAGCTGCCCGGCGGGGCGAATCCCTCATGAGAGCACGATCAGGGCTTGCTCTTGTCCAGGAAGCGGAAGAACTCGTTCTTCGAATCCAGGACCAGCACGTCGCTCTTGCTGGAGAAGCTTTCGCGGTAGGCCTTGAGGCTACGGTAGAACGCGTAGAAATCGGCGTCCTGCGTGTAGGCCTTGGCATAGATGGCAGCTGCCTGGGCATCGCCATCACCACGGGTCTCTTCCGCTTCGCGGTACGCTTCGGCCAGCAGCACGCGGCGCTGACGGTCGGCGTCGGCACGAATACCTTCGGCCAGCTCGTTACCCTTGGCACGGTGCTCGCGGGCTTCACGCTCGCGCTCGGTGCTCATACGGTCGAACACGCTACGGTTGACTTCCTTGGGCAGGTCGATGGCCTTGACGCGAACGTCGACCACCTCGATACCCAGCTCCTTGCTGGCCATGCGGTTCAGCGAGGCGGTGATATCCGCCATCAGCGCATCACGCTCACCGGAAACCACTTCGTGCAGGGTGCGTTTACCAAACTGGTCACGCAGGCCGCTCTCCAGACGACGCGACAGGCGCTCGTCGGCGATCTGCTTCATACCCGAAGTTGCGGTATAGAAGCGCTCGGCGTCCTTGACCCGCCATTTGGCGTAGGCATCGACCATCACCGCTTTCTTCTCCAGCGTCAGGAAACGCTGGGTCGGTGCGTCGAGGGTCATCAGGCGGGCGTCGAACTTGCGCACCTGGTTCACGTACGGCACCTTCACGTGCAGGCCAGGCTGGACATCGGCCTTGACCACGCGACCGAACTGCAGCAATACCGCGCGCTCAGTCTGCGAAACGATGTAGAAGCAGTTCCAGGCGGCGATCGCCAGCACCACGGCGCCAATCAGGGCGAACAGTGACTTATTGCTCATCAGCGGCTCTCCCTGGAACGCAGCGGCGGTTGTGGTTGCAGGTCCTGCGCGGCACGCGCGGCGGCGTCATTGACCGACGGCGATACGCTGCTGGCCGGCGCTGCACTGTTGCCACGGCTGCCTTCGACCATCTTGTCCAGCGGCAGGTAGAGCAGGTTGTTCTGCCCGTCCTTGGCCGTGACCAGGACCTTGCTGGAGTTGCTGTAGACCTCCTGCATGGTGTCCAGGTACAGACGCTGACGCGTGACCTCCGGCGCCTTGCGGTACTCAGCGACCAGCTTGGTGAAGCGATCGGCCTCACCCTTGGCGCGGGCGATGACTTCATCGCGGTAGCCGTTGGCGTCCTCGATGATGCGCTGCGCCTGGCCACGGGCCTCCGGCACCACGCCATTGGCGTAGGACTCGGCCTGGTTGCGCGCACGCTGCTCGTCCTCACGGGCACGGATCACGTCGTCGAAGGCTTCCTGCACTTCACGCGGGGCTGCCGCGCTCTGTACGTTGACCTGGGTGACGGTGATACCGGTACGGTAGGTGTCGAGGAAGCGCTGCAGACGCTCGCGGATGTCCACGGCCATCTGCTCGCGGCCTTCGGTCAGCACCTGGTCCATCGAGGTGGAACCCACCACGTGGCGCAGGGCGCTGTCGGTCGCATGCTGCAGGCTGACTTCCGGCTGGTCGACGTTGAGCACGAAGTCCTGCAGGTTGCTGATGCGGTACTGCACGGTCAGTGGCACTTCGACGATGTTCTCGTCTTCGGTGAGCATCTGCCCCTGCTTGGTGTAGGCCCGCTCGCGGGTCACGTTTTCCATGTACTTGCGGTCGATCGGCGGGAAGTAGATATTCAGGCCGGGACCGACGGTCTCGTAGTACTTGCCGAAGCGCAGCACCACGGCCTGCTCCTGCTCGTCCACGACATAGACGGCGTTGTACAGCCAGATTGCCGCCAGAGCCGCCAGGCCGATGCCCAGCAGGCCGTAGCCGCCACCCTTGCCGATATTGCGGTCACCGCCGCCGCCACGTTTCTTGCCACTGCCGAACATGCCGTTCAGGCTGTCCTGCAGCTTGCGGAAGGCCTCGTCCAGATCCGGTGGACCTTTCTTGTCGCCACCACCGCCGCCACCATTACGGCGGCCGCCCCAGGGATCCTGATTGTTCGAGTTGCCACCCGGCTCGTTCCAAGCCATAGCGCTCTCCATCTGATAAAGCAAAGACGCGCCCACGGCGCGCCGTCCAATGCTACAGAATGCCTGTCACGGCTGCCCGGCGACCTCGACGGGCATTTATTGCAAAGTGTGTTGCTCGACAAACACTTGCGGCTCCATGCCTTCGCGGCTGACCAGGCGATTCAGCTCGACCCTGGGCAGTCGCACGCTCAGCAGGCTGCGCCCTTCTTCATCATGCTCTTCACTCTGCACGGCACCCAGGGCAAAGAATTGCGCGCGCAGGCGGGCAAACCGTTGCTCCAGGCACAGGGTTCCGACATACAGGTCGTCCCCCAGCAACTCGGCAATCGCCTGGCCAACCAGCTCCAGGCCTCGTCCATCGCGTGCCGATACCCAGACCCGCTGCGGCTTGCCATCGGCATCGCGCTGGATCTGCGGCTCGACATCTTCGAGCAGGTCGAGTTTGTTATAGACCTCGAGGATCGGCAAGCTCTCGGCACCGATCTCGCCCAGCACCGCCAGTACCTGTTCAATCTGCTCCATGCGCTCGGGCTCATGGGCATCGATCACGTGCAACAGCAGGTCGGAGTTGCTCGACTCTTCGAGCGTAGCCCGAAATGCCTCGACCAGTTTGTGCGGCAGGTGGCGGATGAAACCTACGGTGTCGGCCAGCACGATCGGCCCCAGGTCGGCCAGCTCGAGCCGGCGCAAGGTCGGGTCGAGGGTGGCGAACAGCTGGTCCGCGGCATACACATCGGATTGCGTGAGTGCGTTGAACAGGGTCGATTTACCGGCGTTGGTATAACCCACCAGCGACACCGAAGGAATGTCGGCGCGCTTGCGCCCACGACGGGCCTGCTCGCGCTGGCTGCGCACCTTCTCCAGGCGTGCCTTGATCTGACGCAGGCGCACCCGCAGCAGGCGGCGGTCGGTTTCGAGCTGGGTTTCACCCGGGCCACGCAGGCCGATACCGCCTTTCTGCCGCTCAAGGTGGGTCCAACCGCGTACCAGTCGCGTGCTCATGTGCTCGAGCTGGGCCAGTTCGACCTGCAGCTTGCCTTCGTGAGTACGCGCCCGCTGGGCGAAGATATCGAGAATCAGCCCGGTACGGTCCAGCACGCGACACTCGAAGACGCGCTCGAGGTTGCGTTCCTGGCTGGGCGTGAGGGTGTGATTGAAAATCACAAGGTCGGCTTCGGCCGAATGGACCAGGTCGCGCAACTCCTCGACCTTGCCACTGCCGATCAGAAACTTGGCGGTGGGCTGATGCCGCGCCACTGTCACCAGCGAAACGATATCGGCTCCGGCCGACAGCGCCAGCTCCTGAAACTCCTGCGGGTCTTCGCGCGCCTCAGGGTTCTGACCTTCCAAGTGAACGAGCAACGCTCGCTCACCACCACCGTGGCGCTCAAAGAACAATGCAGGCTCCTACTTTTTTCAAGCGTTGCCTGGCTCGCTGTCGCCGTGCTCACCATCGGTCGGGCTTGGCAGACGAACCGGGCGTGCGGGGACGACGGTCGAAATGGCGTGCTTGTAGACCATCTGGCTGACGGTGTTTTTCAGCAGCACGACGAACTGGTCGAAGGATTCGATCTGGCCCTGCAGCTTGATCCCGTTGACCAGATAGATCGAAACCGGGACTTTTTCTTTTCTCAAGGTGTTCAAGTAAGGGTCTTGTAGCGAATGCCCTTTTGACATATGCCGCACTCCTGTAAGGATCAATAATAGAAAATCAAGAAAATCGATAAATTATGCCGCCCCTTCGCAAGAATAGACGGCAACTGGCAGGGACTCAGCTCAATATGGAGACGGTCCCCAGGTATTTCAAGGTGCGGGACAGATTGTCGCAGGCCAGGCTATCCAGCCAGTGGACGTCGGACCAGCCGCGCAACCAGGTGAATTGCCGCTTGGCCAGCTGACGCGTGGCAATGATACCGCGTTCACGCATCTCATTCTCAGTCAGCTTGCCGTCGAGGTAGTCCCAGACCTGCCGATACCCCACTGCCCTTATAGACGGCAGCTCGGCGTGCAAGTCACTTCTGGCCCGCAGCGTTCGGACCTCGTCGACAAAGCCCTGTTCCAGCATCTGTGAAAATCGTAACGCAATTCGCTGATGCAAAATGTGACGATCTGTAGGCGCTATCGCCAGGCTGGCGACAGTATAGGGCAAATGCTCGCCCGCGCCTGCGTCTGCGCCGCTACTTTGCGCGTATTGACGCTGACGGTGGGCGGTCATGCTCTCGCCGCTCACTTTGTACACTTCAAGCGCACGGATCAGCCGCTGCGGGTCATTCGGATGAATACGCGCCGCCGACTCCGGATCGACTTCGGCCAGTTGCCGGTGCAATTCGGCCAGGCCGAGGGCCTGCGCCTGTGCCTCGAGCTCGGCGCGCACCGTGGCATCGGCCGGCGGCATGTCCGCCAGGCCATCGACCAGTGCCTTGTAGTAGAGCATGGTGCCGCCGACCAGCAGCGGGATCTTGCCGCGCGCGGTGATCTCGGCCATGGCTTGGAGAGCATCGGTGCAGAAACGCTTGGCCGAGTAGCTTTCGGCGGGGTCGAGAATGTCGATCAGGCGGTGCGGATGGGCGGCCAGCACTTCCTTGGAGGGCTTGGCGGTACCGATGTCCATGCCGCGATAGACCAGCGCCGAGTCGACACTGATCAGCTCGCAGGGCAGCTTGCTGGTCAGCTCGATCGCCAGGTCGGTCTTGCCGGCCGCAGTCGGGCCCATGAGGAAAATCGCCGGAGGTCTGGCACTCATGTCATCGGCCCCGCAGGAACAGCTTGTCCAGATCGTCCAGGCCCATCTGGGTCCAGGTCGGTCGGCCGTGGTTGCACTGGCCGCTGCGCTCGGTGTTCTCCATGTCGCGCAGCAAGGCGTTCATCTCGGGGATGGCCAGGCGCCGGTTGGCCCGCACCGCGCCATGGCAGGCCATGGTCCCCAGCAGCTCGTTGAGGTGCGCCTGGATACGGTCACTGGTGCCGTACTCCATGAGGTCGGCCAGCACATCCTGCACCAGGCGATTGGCCTCGGCCTGCTTGAGCAAGGCCGGGATCTGGCGGATCGCCAGGGTTTCCGGGCCCAGGCGCTGCAGTTCGAAGCCCAGGCGCTGGAACCATTGGGCATGTTCCTCGGCGCAGTCGGCTTCGCGCTGGCTCAATGCCAGCGACTCGGGCACCAGCAATGGCTGGCCGCTCAAGCCTTCGCTGGCCATGGCCACTTTCAGACGCTCGTACATGATCCGCTCATGGGCGGCATGCATATCCACCAGCACCAGGCCGACGGCGTTCTCGGCAAGGATGTAGATCCCCTTGAGCTGCGCCAGCGCGTAGCCGAGCGGTGGAATATCGCCCTGGCTTTCCGGCAACGCGCTCGGCGCGGCGGCGGCATTGTCCAGGGGGGCGTAGAACTCGCGGTAGGCCGCCTGAGCCTCGCCAGCATTCAGCGGCTGGGAGGGCCTGGGCGTGTACTGGTACTGATAGCTCGCGCCCGAACCGCTCGAAGCGAACCCCCGCTGCTCGCCCTGAGGCTGCTCGAGCACTGGCGAGGCCAGGCGCATTTCGCCCTGGGGGCCGAACTCGCCAGCCTGCAAG
Source organism: Pseudomonas sp. CCOS 191 (assembly GCF_001007005.1). Lineage (NCBI taxonomy): Bacteria > Pseudomonadati > Pseudomonadota > Gammaproteobacteria > Pseudomonadales > Pseudomonadaceae > Pseudomonas > Pseudomonas sp. CCOS 191. Next base: position 636,687 of record NZ_LN847264.1, on the reverse strand, counting down.
CCGCTGGGGCGGACCAGTTCGTCGGTGGCCGCCGGCGCGGCAAGCTGGTCTTCCGGGCGCACATCGGCCAAGGCACGGTGCAAGGTGCCGTAGAGGAAGTCATGGACCATGCGCCCTTCTCGGAAGCGCACTTCGTGCTTGGTCGGATGGACGTTGACGTCCACGCCGGTCGGGTCGCACTCGAGGAACAGCACGAAAGTCGGGTGCCGACCATTGAACAGCACATCCCGATAAGCCTGGCGCACCGCATGGGCGACCAGCTTGTCGCGCACCGCGCGGCCATTGACGAAGAAGTACTGCAGGTCGGCCTGGCTGCGCGAGAAGGTCGGCAAGCCCACCCAACCCCACAGGCGCAGACCGTTGCGCTCGACATCGATCGGCAGCGCCTGCTCGAGGAAGCCTGGGCCGCAGATGGTGCCGACGCGCCGCGCCCGCGCCATCTCGTCGGCGGCCTCATGCAGGCTGAAGATGGTCTTGCCGTTGTGCCGCAGGTGAAAGCCCACGTCGAAACGCGCCAGCGCCAGACGCCGGATCACTTCCTGCAGGTGATCGAATTCGGTCTTTTCGGCCTTGAGGAACTTGCGTCGGGCCGGGGTATTGAAGAACAGGTCACGCACTTCGACCGAGGTGCCGACCGGATGAGCCGCCGGCTGCACCCGCGGGAGCATGTCGCGCCCCTCGGTCTCCACCTGCCAGGCCTCGCTGGCCTCGGCAGTACGCGAGGTGAGGGTCAGGCGGGCGACCGAGCTGATCGATGCCAGCGCCTCGCCGCGAAACCCGAGGCTGAGCACGCCTTCGAGGTCTTCCAGCTCACGAATCTTGCTGGTGGCGTGGCGCGCCAGGGCCAGCGGCAAGTCGTCAGGAGCAATGCCGCTGCCGTTGTCGCGCACCCGCAGCAACTTCACGCCGCCCTGTTCGACCTCGACTTCGATACGCCGGGCACCGGAGTCGAGGCTGTTTTCCAGCAGTTCCTTGGCCACCGACGCAGGGCGCTCGACCACCTCGCCGGCGGCGATCTGGTTGGCCAGCCGCGGGCTGAGCAGCTGGATGCGCGAGCCGCCACTCATTGCTGGGACGCCAGGGCGGTGGTCGGAATGTCGAGGTGCTGGCCGACTTTCAACTCATCGCTTTTCAGGCTGTTGCTACTGCGCAGGGCGGCAACACTCACCTGGTAGCGCACGGCGATCATCGCCAGGGTCTCGCCAGGTCGCACGGTGTGCTCACGCGGCCCCTGGGCGATCTTGCCGCTGTCACGCAGCCAGGCAATGTAGGTGCCCGGCGGCGGGTTCTGCTGGAAGAACTGACGCACACCGGTATGGATCGAACGCGCCAAGGCCTGCTGATGACTGCGGGTCGCCAGCTTGGCCGCCTCGTTGGCATTGGAGATGAACCCGGTTTCAACGAGGATCGACGGGATGTCCGGCGACTTCAACACCATGAACCCGGCCTGTTCCACCCGCTGCTTGTGCAGCGGCGTGACCCGGCCCATGTTGCCCAGTACCTTCTGCCCGACATTGAGGCTGGAACTGAGGGTGGCGGTCATCGACAAGTCGAGCAGCACGCCGGCCAGCATGCGGTCCTTGTCGTCGAGGCTGACGTTGCCAGCACCGCCGATCAGGTCGGAGCGGTTTTCCGTGTCGGCCAGCCAGCGGGCGGTCTCGGAGGTGGCACCGCGGTCGGACAGGGCGAACACCGAGGCGCCGAAGGCCGCCTTGGACGGCGCGGCGTCGGCGTGGATCGAGACGAACAGGTCGGCGCCCTTCTTGCGGGCGATCTCGGTGCGCTTGCGCAGCGGGATGAAGTAGTCGCCGGTGCGGGTCAGCTCGGCGCGGTAACCCTTCTCGGAGTTGATCTGGCGCTGCAGTTCCTTGGCGATATCCAGCACGATGTCTTTCTCGTGCTGGCCACGCGAGCCGGACGCGCCCGGGTCTTCGCCGCCGTGGCCGGCGTCGATGGCGACCACGATGTCACGCTTGCCACTCGGTGCCGGTGGCAACTTGATCGCCGGCTGCGCCGGGGTGACGGGCACCGCCGGCGTGGTGGCCGGTGGCTGCGGTGTCGGCGGCGGGGTCGGATTGCTGGCGGCGATGGCGTCGGCTTCCTGGTCGTACAGGTCGACCACCAGGCGGTTGCCGTACTGGGCGTTCGGGGCCAGGGTGAAGCTCTTCGGCGACACGGCTTTCTTCAGGTCGACCACCACGCGCAGGTCGGTTGGCGTGCGCTGGGCCGAACGCACGCTGGTGATCGGCGTGTTCGAGGTGGAGACGTTCAGCGGCGCCCCCAGGGTGGCACCGTTGATGTCGATCACCAGGCGATCGGGAGCGGTGAGGGTGAAGACGCTGTGCTGCACAGGCCCGGACAGGTCGAAGACCAGCCGCGTGTTGTCCGGAGCGCGCCACAGGCGCATGCTCTTGACTTGAGTGACGGCCAGAGCGTCAACGGTCACCGCGGTCAGCAGCAGCCCAACGACAGCGACCAGTGCGCGTATGCGCATACCTTTCCCCACTTACTGTATGAATTCTTTGGCCAGAACGGCACACCAGGCTTCGCCGCGTGCCCCCTGCGGCGACAGGTTCAGCGAACGTCCGCCCGCTTGCGGGCTTATGGTAATGGTCAGGTCGGGCTTTGGCAAAACGCCCGCGCCTTTATCGGGCCATTCGAACAGGCACAATGCATCGCCCTCGAAATAATCGCGAATACCCATGAATTCAAGCTCTTCCGGGTCGACCAGGCGATAGAGGTCGAAGTGGAAGGCGCGAATCTCACCAATCTCGTAGGGTTCAACCACGGTAAATGTCGGACTTTTTACCGGGCCGGTATGACCCAGGCCACGGATCAGCCCACGGGACAGGGTGGTTTTGCCGGCCCCCAGGTCGCCCTCGAGAAAAATCACACCGTGACCTTTGGTCACTTCGGCCAGTTTCGCGCCAAAGGCGACGGTGGCGTCCTCGTCGCCCAGAAACAGGGTTATGCCTGACACGCTGAATGCTCCTCCAATAACGCTCTTATGACCGGCACCAGATCACTGGCCGCCAGTCCTCTACCTTTGACACCCAACCGCTCGCCCGCGCACGCATGCAGCCACACCCCCAGGCACGCGGCCTGCCAGGCGTCCAGCCCCTGGGCCAGCAAGGCTGCCAGCACGCCTGTCAAAACATCGCCCAATCCGGCACCGGCCATGGCTGGGTGCCCACGGCCGCAAAACGCCAACTGCCCGGCAGGGTCGGCCACCAACGTGCCGGCGCCCTTGAGCACGCAGACGCTGGCGTAGCGACGCGCCAGCTTGCGCGCCGCACCCGGCCGGTCGGCCTGCACCGCCTCGGTGGAAATCCCCAGCAGGCGCGCGGCCTCGCCGGGGTGCGGGGTGAGGATGCTGCCGCTGGGCAGTGCCAGTGGCGTGCGCGCCAGCAAGTTGAGCGCATCGGCGTCCCACACCTGTGGCCGGTGGGCATTGGCCACCGCCGACAACAGGCTGCGCCCCCACCCGGCCTGGCCGAGGCCAGGGCCGACCACCAGTACCGTGGCACGCTCGAGCAGCGCCATCAGCTGGTTGGCCGAGCTCACGCCCAACCACATGGTCTCGGGCAGGCGTGTCAGCCCCGCAGCAACGTGCTCGGGGCGAGTGGCCACGCTGACTAGGCCGGCGCCGCAACGCAACGCTGCCTCGCCACTGAGCATGACCGCGCCGCCTGTGCCGAGGTCGCCGCCGACCACCAGCACATGGCCGAAATCGCCCTTGTGGGCATCAGCGGCACGTGGCGGCAACCTGGCCAAGGTCAGGCTGCTGAGCGGTAATGGGGGGTGTTTGGTCTGAGGCATGGGGTCAAAGGCTCCGATGTCTGGCAGAATTATACGCACCTCCGCTTGTAATGCTTGTTCATCCATGTCCGCCGACCTTCCAGACATCGCCACACTGGCCCAATCGATCAAGGATTGGGGCCGCGAACTCGGTTTTGCCCATGTCGGCATCGCCGGTGTCGACCTTGGCGAGCACGAACAGCACCTGCAGCGTTGGCTGGCCGCCGGCCATAACGGCGAGATGGAGTACATGGGCGAGCATGGCAACAAGCGCTCGCGCCCGGCCGAGCTGATACCCGGCACGTTGCGGGTGATCTCGCTGCGCATGGACTACCTTCCCGGCGACACGCAGATGGCCAAGCGCCTGGCAGAGCCGGAAAAAGCCTACATCTCGCGCTACGCCCTGGGCCGCGACTACCACAAGCTGGTGCGCAAGCGTGTGCAGCACTTCGCCGACCGCATCCAGGAAGCCATCGGCCCGTTCGGCTACCGCGCCTTCGTCGACAGCGCCCCGGTGCTGGAGAAGGCCTTGGCCCAGGAGGCTGGCCTTGGCTGGATCGGCAAGAACACCCTGCTGCTCAACCGCAAGGCGGGCAGCTATTTCTTCCTCGCCGAGTTGTTCGTCGACTTGCCGCTGCCGATCGACGGCGTGCAGGGCAGCGATCATTGCGGGCGTTGCCAGGCCTGCCTGGACATCTGTCCGACCCAGGCGTTCGTCGGGCCCTATCAGCTCGATGCCCGGCGCTGCATCTCGTACCTGACCATCGAATTGCGCGGGGCCATACCACTGGAACTGCGTTCATTGATCGGTAACCGGGTGTTTGGTTGCGATGATTGCCAGATCGTCTGTCCGTGGAACCGTTTCGCCAAGACCACGACCGAAGACGACTTCATGCCCCGCCGGGGGCTGGACAATATCGAACTGGCCGAACTGTTCCTGTGGGACGAAAAGCGCTTTCTCGGCTGCACCGAAGGCTCGCCATTGCGCCGGGCGGGGTATGAACGGTTCCTGCGCAACCTCGCGGTGGGGCTTGGCAACGCACCGTCGACCATCCCCGTGCTGGAGGCGCTCAATGCGCGTAGGGATGATCCTTCGGAACTGGTACGCGAACACGTGGAATGGGCCCTGGCTCGCCACAACGCCCTTTGAAGCTCGCTGCTGCGACTTTGCCTTTGCCTTTGCCTTTGCCTTTGCCTTTGCCTTTGCCTTTGCCTTTGCCTTTGCCTTTGCCTTTGCCTTTGCCTTTGCCTTTGCCTTTGCCTTTGCCTTTGCCTTTGCCTTTGCCTTTGGCGATCAAAAGGTCAACCCCATAGCCTGCGAGCGCCAGCTGCGCCAGTGCAGGCGCCGCCCGTAACTTCGCGACTTCAGGAGGCCGAACGCAGGTCTTGCGGAGGGAGGTGACGGGCATGGATGCCCGTCAAGCGCTGCGCCCCAGGATGGGGCGTTCAGCGCGGTCCTCCCGGGAGCAAGGCCGGAGTGAGGGAACCCGGAGCGAAGCGGAGGGCCGGATGAATGGAGCGCACGGTTTTTGGTTCCTTTTTGCCACGACAAAAAGGAACTCGCCGTAAAGGCGAAAAGGTGACTGTGCGTCGACATCGTAAATGAATGCACTTACAACTATAAAAACCGATGCCGACTGACTTTGACTTTGACTTTGACTTTGACTTTGACTTACACAGCGTGTGTCTCGAAAGTTATATGCGCATTCATTTGCGATGGTGACGCATAATCACCTTTCCGCCCTTACGGCGGGTCCCTTTTTGAAGGATCAAAAAGGAACCAAAAAATCCTCGCTCCATTCATCCGGCCCCTACGCTTCGCTTCGGGGTCCCCTCACTCCGGCCTTGCTCCCGGGAGGACCGCGCTGAACGCCCCATCCTGGGGCGCAGCGCTTGACGGGCATCCATGCCCGTCACCTCCCTCCGCAAGACCTACGTTCGGCCTCCTGAAGTCGCAATTTGTGTTGCCTGAACTATCGCGCACTTAGAAGCAAAAGCAGAGCAAGAGCAAGCAACTTTTCTGAACAATGGCTATATGACTACAGTTACAGTCCCGCCAGAACAATTCTGAATACAGTGGCTACGCCGCAAAAATCCGCTATTGCTGATCATTGTAATGAAACTTCGGCATCTCCCAATGAAACCGAATCGCCAACAATCGCACCAGAAAACCACCAAACAGTGTCAGCAGCATGGCCTGCTCCGCCGGCACCTTGAAGTAAACACACCCAAGATAGAACCACGCCGCCGCGAACGAAACACTGGCATACAGCTCACGCCGAAACACCAACGGAATATCGTTGCAGAAGATGTCCCGCAGGATGCCGCCAAACACCCCGGTAATCACTCCGCTGATGGAGGCGACAAGGAACCCCTGCCCCATCTCCAGCGCGGTCATGCAGCCGATCAGAGTGAACGCCACGAGACCCAGGGCGTCGAGCACCAGGAACAACGACCGCAGGTGGCGCATCAAGGGCGCGATGAAGATGGTCAGCAGCGCCGCGAAGCTGGTCAGCACCAGGTACTCGGGATGCTTCACCCAGGTCAGCGGGTAGTGCCCGAGCAGCACGTCACGCACCGAGCCGCCACCCAGCGCGGTGACGCAGGCGATCAGCACCACGCCGAACCAGTCCATGCCGCGGCGGCCAGCGGACAGGGCGCCGGTCATGGCCTCGGCGGTGATGGCGATGAGATAGAGCATCAGCAACATGGTGCAGGTCCGTGCGGGAAAGGCGCGCAGTCTACCCAGTCACGCGGGGCACCAAAAGGGGCGCGCCGACGATCATCGGCGCACAAGGTCAGACCTTGATGAAATGCTCACGGTAGTGACGCAGTTCGCCAATCGACTCACGGATATCATCCAGCGCCAAATGGGTGTTGCCCTTCTTGAAGCTGTCACGCACTTCCGGCGCCCAGCGCGCGGCCAGTTCCTTGAGCGTGGACACATCGAGGTTGCGATAGTGGAAGTAGTTTTCCAGCTCGCGCATGTGCCGATAGAGGAAACGGCGGTCCTGGCAGATGCTGTTGCCACAGATCGGCGACTTGCCCTTCGGTACCCACTGCTCAAGGAAGGCGATGGTCTGCGCCTCTGCCTCGGCCATGCTCACCTTGCTCTCGCGCACACGCTGGGTCAGGCCCGAGGCGCCATGGGTGCGGGTGTTCCACTCGTCCATGCGCGCCAGCACTTCGTCGCTGTGGTGGATGGCGATCACCGGGCCTTCAGCCAGGGTGTTCAGCTCGCTGTCGGTGACGATGGTGGCCATCTCGATGATGACGTCGTTGTCCGGATCCAGGCCGGTCATCTCCAGATCGATCCAGATCAGGTTCTGTGGGTTTTGCATGAAAGGGCTCCTCGAATAGGCCGTCATATTAGCCTAGCGAACGGGTGTTGGGCGCGCCGTGCTAAACTGCCTGCCGTTTTCTTTCTGCCCCGCCGACACGGAACCTTCATGGCCAAACGCCAGCTCAACCGCCGCCAGAACTGGCGCATCGAAAAGATCCAGGGTGAACGCGCCGCTCGCGCCGCCAAACGCGAGCAGCATGTACTGCAGGAACTGGAGGGTGGCGACCTGGGGCCGGAGCAACTGGGCCTGGTGATTGCCCACTTCGGCGTGCAAGTCGAGGTCGAGGCCCAGGACGGCGAGGCCGCGGGCCAGGTGTTCCGCTGCCACCTGCGGGCCAACCTGCCGGCGCTGGTGACCGGCGACCGTGTGGTCTGGCGCGCCGGCAACCAGGGCATCGGCGTGATCGTCGCGCAGATGCCGCGCAGCACCGAGCTGTGCCGGCCGAACAACCATGGCCAGCTCAAGCCGGTGGCAGCCAACGTCGACCTGATCGTCATTGTCTTCGCCCCTGCGCCCGAACCGCACCCCAACCTGATCGACCGTTACCTGGTCGCCGCCGAGCATGCCGGCATCCGCCCGCTGCTGCTGCTGAACAAGGCCGACCTGATCAACGACGAGAACGCCCCGACCCTCAACGCCATGCTTGAGGTCTACCGTGGCCTGGGCTACCCGCTGCTGGAGGTTTCGGCGCACCAGGGCGATGGCATGCAGCGCTTGCAGCAGACGCTCGATGGTCATATCAGCGTGTTCGTCGGCCAGTCGGGCGTGGGCAAGTCCTCGCTGGTCAACAGCCTGCTGCCTGATGCGGGCACCCGTGTCGGCGACCTGTCGGAATGGTCCGGCCAGGGCACCCACACCACCACTACCGCGCGCCTCTACCACTTCCCCAATGGCGGTGACCTGATCGACTCGCCGGGCATCCGTGAATTCGGCCTGGGCCATGTCAGCCGTGATGATGTCGAGGATGGCTTCATCGAATTCCGCGAACTGATCGGCAACTGCCGCTTCCGCGACTGCAAGCATGACCGCGAGCCCGGCTGTGCGCTGCTCAAGGCCCTGGAAGACGGCAGCGTTACGCAACAGCGAATGAACAGCTACCGCTCGATCATCGCCAGCTTGCCGGAAGACACCTATTGAGGTGGCGGCAAGCACGCTAGCATCGTAGGAAATTTTACCGGAGCAGGTAGGACCGCTCCGGTTTCGCGGTCACCTATTGTCCCTTCCGCTGCTTTCCCTGATGGTCATGGCCTTGTCGTCGGTATTGATCAGGGAGGGCAGCACAGATGCCGGTATTCATCAGTTACCACCAGAACGAACGGCTCGATGCCTTAATCCTGAACGAGCGTCTGCTACTAGAAGGCATTCCCACCCAACTCGTCCCCTTCGACAGTGAAGGGCAGACCCACGACGACCTGCATGGCAGCTTTTGCCAACACATGGCCGATGCCACTCACTGGATCGGCGTGCTCTGCGAGGCCCATGCCGAAGACTGGTGGACGGCCTGGCTACTGGGCGCAGCGGCCATGATGCATCGACGGGTGACTTTCTACCATGCTGGCTCGGTTGACCTGCCCCAAAGGCTGGGCAAGTGGCCAGTAATGCGGGAACGAGAGCATATAGACCTGTTCGTGCGCGCCTATCATGACGAGCAGACCTTTGGCCGGGCCATGGCTTCGCCGGCCGGGGGTGGCGTAGTGTCGGACAGGGACAACGCGGATTTTTTCCATGCCGATCTAAAGGCCAAGATCAGGCGGGGGTTCTGAATGCATCGGGGCCGCAAAGCGGCCCCTGTCACTTACTGGTCTTTGGCCTCATCCATCTTCAACACACCATCCTCGAAGATGTTCAGCTTCTGACGCAGCTCGCGCGGTTGCATTGGCGTATCGCCCGGTGTCGCGGCCGCACCTGGTGCAGTGTCCGCAGGCGGTGCTTCAGCGGCAGGCGGCGCAGCCTCCGGCTTGCCCTGTTCACCCTCGATATCGCGTTGCGCCTTCTTGGTGAGGACGATGATGTCGATACGGCGGTTGACCGGGTTGAACGGGTTGGCACGGTCGAACAGCGACGACGATGCATAACCGACCACACGGGCCACCTGCTCATCCGGATAGCCACCGGCGACCAATGCACGACGCGCCGCGTTGGCGCGGTTGGCCGACAGCTCCCAGTTGCCGAAGTCGCCAGTGCCGGAGTACGGCTTGGCATCGGTATGGCCACTGATGCTGATCTTGTTCGGCACCGCCTTGATGGTGTCGGCCATGGCCAGCAGGATATCTTCGAAATACGGCTGCAGGCGTGCGCTGCCCAGGTCGAACATCGGCCGGTTCTCGGCGTCCATGATCTGGATGCGCAGGCCGTCCTGGGTGATCTCGAACAGGATCTGGTCCTTGAACTTCTGCAGCTGCGGGTTTTCCTCGACCTTGTTCTGCAGCTCCTGCAGCAGCAGCTCGAGGCGCTCGCGCTCGACCTGCTCGGCCATGGTCTCGACCTGATCCTTGTCCAGTTGCAGGCTGGTATCCGGCGTCGGCTCGGACTTCACTTCCGGGTTGATGGTCTTTTCCGGTGCCAGTTCTGGCGAGCCACCCAGATCGATGATGTAGGGCGTACCGCTTTCGGAGAAACCGATCGGGTCCTTGAAGTAACCGGCGATGGCGATCTTCTGCTCGGGCGTGGCGGTCGACAGCAACCACAGCACCAGGAAGAACGCCATCATCGCCGTGGCGAAGTCGGCGAAGGCGATTTTCCAGGCGCCGCCGTGATGGCCGTCGCCAAAGCGCTTGACGCGCTTGACGATGATGGGCTGATTGTTCTCCATGGCTTAGCGACCGCGTACTGCTTGTTCCAGCTCGGCGAAGCTCGGGCGGTGCGCCGGGTACAGCACCTTGCGACCGAACTCGACCGCCAGCGACGGCGGCATGCCGGAAGCCGAGGCCACCAGCGAGGCCTTGATCGCCTCGTAGACGTTCAGCTCTTCCTTGGCATCGTGGCGCAGGGCGTTGGCCAATGGGCCGAAGAAGCCGTAGGCAGCAAGAATACCGAAGAAGGTACCGACCAACGCCGCACCAACGTGCAGGCCGATGGACTTCTGGTCACCGTCACCCAGCGAGGCCATGGTCACCACGATACCCAGTACCGCCGCGACGATACCGAAGCCGGGCATGCCGTCGGCGATCCCGGTCACTGCGTGGGACGGGTGCTCGAGCTCTTCCTTCATGCTCAGCAGTTCCATGTCGAACAGGCCTTCGAGCTCGTGGGGCGCCATGTTGCCGGTGGACATGATCCGCAGGTAGTCGCAGATGAACGCGGTCATGCGCTCGTCGCCCAGCACCGCAGGGTACTTGGCGAAGATCGGGCTGGCTGCGGCGTCCTCGATGTCGCCTTCGATCGCCATCATGCCTTCACGACGGCTCTTGTTGAGGATCTCGTACACCAGGCCCAGCACTTCCAGGTAGAAGGTGTGGGTGAAACGGGTGCCGAACATCTTCAGCGACTTCTTGATTACATGCATGGTCATGTAACCAGGGTTGGCCTGGAGGAACGCACCAAAGGCCGCGCCGCCGATGATCAGCACTTCGAACGGCTGGATCAGTGCCGCGATCTTGCCGTGGGAAAGCACGTAGCCGCCGAGCACGCTCGCGAATACGACGATGATGCCGATAATTTTAGCCATAAGTTGGAAGCACTTGCTGTCGTGGTCAGGATAGGGAACGGAAGCTTGAAAACTCTTCTTCTACTTATCGGCAGAACTGCGCCAGACTATAGCCACTCATTGCGAAAAGCCAGTTCGGACTGATGTCAATATGCCAATTGAAACCAAGGTGCCAAGTCAGGCGCCGTCGAGTCTAGAGGCCTGGATCAAGCTGCTCGACGGTGTCCGCGTACCGGTGCCGAAAGAGAGCCATGATCGCGTGCTGCAGGCCATCAACGACAGCCGTCGCTCCCTGCGCGATATCGCCGAACTGATGCAGGACAGCCCTGCGCTGGTGCTCTGCGTGCTGCGCGAGGCCAACCACCCGGCCAACGCCAGCCAGGCCGAACCGGCCGAGAGCCTGGAAATAGCCCTTAACCGCCTTGGCCTGGCCCGCGTCAGCCAACTGCTGGCACGCCTGCCATCGCTGCCGGCCGACGAGATCCCGCCGGTGCTGCGCCAGTTCCTGCTGATCAGCCAGCATGCCACCCAGCAGGCCAACGGCCTGTTCGCCAGCCGTCTGGCGCGCCTGTGGCAGGAAATCCACTGGGGCAGCCTGTTGTTCCTCTCGCCCCTGTGGCCCCTGGCCCTGGCCTACCCCAAGCTGCTGGACACCTGGGAGCTGCGCGTTATCCACAAGGGCGAGGACGCTGCTGAAGTCGAGCAGCAACTATTCGGCGTGCGCATCATGCAATTGTGCCAGGCCATGGCCGAGCACTGGCGCCTGCCCGAGTGGGTGACCCAGGGTTACCGCCTGCTGATGGACGAGCGCGAACAGCTGGCGCAGGTGCTGAACATCGCCCGCGAACAGGACCCGCTGGTCCAGCAACAGCGCCTGGACGAAGAGCCGGCCCTGCGTCGCTGGTTCAACCAGCCCCCGAATACCGTGCTGCTGGCCAACGGCCTTGCCCTGGCCGCCCAGGTTGGCTGGGACAATCCGCATTTGCTGCGCTGGCAGTTGCTTACCGCCCTTTATCTGCAGACCTCGCTGGACGATGTGCAGCAGCAGGTTCACCAGCAGGCCGCGGCCAGCGCCCGCCATCACGCCCGGCATGCCCTGTTCCACCCGGCCGAGGCGCTGATCTGGCCTTGGCACCAGCGCCGCCCGCACCCGGACATGCTCACGCCGCCACCGCCCAGCACCGAGGACCTCGGTCGCTGGCGCAGGTTGTGCCAGGAATTGCTCGCCCAGCCGAGCCCGTTCAGCAACACCGTGCACCTGGCCACCCAGGCCCGCGAAGCGCTGCTGGCGTGCGGCATGCAGCGCCTGATGCTGCTGAGCCTGGACAAGGCTACCGACTACCTGCGGGTGCAGCAGACTGCGGGGCTGCCCAAGGAAGCCAGCGTCATTGCGTTGCCGATCGCGCAGAACAAACTCCTGCAGAAACTGATGAGCAAGGCCGGGCAATTGCGTCTGACGCCCGAGAATCACGCCCAGTTCACCGCGCTGCTGCCAGCACCACTGCGCGCATTCTTCCGCAGCGAACACCTGCTGCTGCGCTCGCTGGCGGTCGGCGACCAGGTGCTGATGCTGGCGGTGGCGGACCAGGACGGCAAACCGCTGGCCGACGTCAGCGTGCAGGCATTCGGTAAAACCGTGCAATGCATCGAGCGTGCCCTGGCCCTCTTCGGCAACCGCCATTCATGATTGCCTTGCGCTACAATCGCCCCCTTTGCACCCTGGAGACCGTGGATGACTGACTTTTCCGGCTTGCCCCTGGTGATCGAAGCCGAGGACCTGCTGCCGCGCCTGGAATCGCCGCAACTGATCCTGGTCGACCTGACCAGCGCCAACCGCTATGGCAGCGGCCACATCCCCGGGGCACGCTTCGTCGATCCCAAGCGCACCCAGCTGGGGCAACCACCGGCGCCTGGCCTGCTGCCGGCACGCGCCGACCTGGAGAAGCTGTTCGCCGAACTCGGTCATCGCGACGATGCGGTCTATGTGGTCTACGACGACGAAGGAGGCGGCTGGGCCGGCCGCTTCATCTGGTTGCTCGACGTGATTGGCCACCAGCGCTACCACTACCTGAACGGCGGCATACAGGCCTGGCCGGCGGACAAACTGTCCACCGAAGTGCCCGCCACCATGGGCGGGGCGGTGAACCTGCGACTGCACCCGGAGCCCACCGCCACCCGCGAATACCTGCAAAGCCGCCTGGGCGCCGCCGACCTGGTCATCTGGGATGCCCGCGGGCCACTGGAATACAGCGGCGAGAAAGTGCTGGCCGCCAAAGGCGGGCACATTCCCGGCGCGATCAACTTCGAGTGGACCGCCGGCATGGACCTCAACGACCACCTGCGCATCCGCAAGGACATCGCCGAAGTCCTGCAAAACCTTGGCATCACCCCCGACAAGGAAGTGATCACCCACTGCCAGACCCACCACCGCTCCGGCTTCACCTACCTCGTGGCCAAGGCCCTCGGCTATCCACGGGTGAAGGGCTATGCCGGTTCCTGGGGCGAATGGGGCAACCACCCCGACACGCCCGTCGAAGTTTAAGGACGCTCAATGAAATCCCGCTTGTTCATCATCAGCCAGTACCTGCTGCCGCACCACCTGCTGTCGCGGCTGGCCGGCTGCGTCGCCGAGTGCCGCGCACGCTGGTTCAAGAACGCCTTCACCGCCTGGTTCGCCAAGCGCTACCAGGTGAACATGTCCGAGGCACTGGTCGAAGACCTCAGCGCCTACGAGCACTTCAACGCGTTCTTCACCCGTGCCCTCAAGCCCGGCGCCCGCCCGCTGGACGAGACCCCCGGCGCGATCCTCTGCCCGGCCGACGGCGCGGTCAGCCAGCTCGGCCCGATCGAGCACGGCCGCATCTTCCAGGCCAAGGGCCACGGCTATAGCGCTTTGGAGCTGCTGGGCGGCGACCCGGCCCTGGCCGCGCCGTTCATGGGCGGCGAGTTCGCCACCATCTACCTGTCGCCCAAGGACTACCACCGCGTGCACATGCCGCTGGCCGGCACCCTGCGCGAAATGGTCTACGTGCCGGGCCGGCTGTTCTCGGTCAACCAGACCACCGCAGAGAACGTACCGGAGCTGTTTGCCCGCAACGAGCGCGTGGTCTGCCTGTTCGACACCGAGCGCGGGCCGATGGCCGTGGTGCTGGTCGGCGCGATGATCGTCGCCTCAATCGAGACCGTCTGGGCCGGCCTGGTCACGCCGCCGAAGCGCGAGCTGAAGACCTTCCGCTATGACGACGCCAGCCGTGCGCCGATCCATCTGGAGAAAGGCGCCGAGCTCGGCCGCTTCAAGCTGGGCTCCACCGCCATCGTGCTGTTCGGGCCAGAGCAGGTGAAGTGGGCCGAGAGCCTCGGTGCCGGCTCCGCCGTGCGCATGGGTGAGCTACTGGCGCAACCGACCCAGGCCTGATTGACTGCTGCAACAACAAAGGCCCTGCTCAGCAGGGCCTTTTTCATTGGGTCCGCTACGCGGTCCATCGCCGGCAAGCCGGCTCCCACAGTAAGAACGCAAACCTCTGTGGGAGCCGGCTTGCCGGCGAAAGGGCTGCAGCGCAGCCCCAGGGCTCAAGATCAACCGCGCGCTTCGCGATCGCGTACGCCGAGCAGGTACAGCACACCATCCAGGCCCAGGGTCGAGATTGCCTGCTTGGCCGACTGACGCACCAGCGGCTTGGCGCGGAACGCTACACCCAGGCCGGCCAGGGACAGCATCGGCAGGTCGTTGGCGCCATCGCCCACGGCAATGGTCTGCTCAAGCTGCAGGCCCTCTTCACTGGCCAGTTGCTGCAGCAGATCGGCCTTGCGCTGCGCATCGACAATCGGCTCGACGGCCACGCCGGTGACCTTGCCGTCCACCACTTCCAGCTCGTTGGCGAATACATAGTCGATGCCCAGGCGCGCCTGTACCTGCTTGGCGAAGTAGGTGAAGCCGCCGGAAAGGATCGCAGTCTTGTAGCCCAGGCGCTTGAGCTCGGCGAACAGGTGCTCGGCACCCTCGGTCAAGCGCAGCGAGGCGCCAATCTGGTCCAGTACGCCCACGTCCAGGCCCTTGAGCAGCGCCATGCGCTCCTTGAAGCTGGCCCGGAAATCCAGCTCGCCACGCATCGCGCGCTCAGTGATCGCCGCCACCTGTTCACCGACACCGGCAGCCTTGGCCAGCTCGTCGATGACTTCAGCCTCGATCAGCGTCGAGTCCATGTCGAACACCGCCAGGCGGCGGTTGCGGCGGAACAGGTCGTCACGCTGGAAGGCGATATCGATGTTCAGCTCTTCGGACAGGGCGAAGAAGTCGGCGCGCAGGGCCTGGGCGTCGCTGGCTTCGCCACGCACGGAGATTTCCAGCGCGGACTTGCCCTTCTCGACCTGGGCATCCAGCGCCACGCGGGCCGACAGGCGCTCGATGCGCTCGATAGTCAGGCCGTACTGGCTGATGATGGCGCTAACCCGCTGCAACTGTTGTGGCGTGACCCGGCGGCTGAGCAGGGTGACGATGTGGCGGGCCTCGCCCTGGCTGTCGGCCCAGTGCTGGTAGTCGGCCTCGGAGATCGGCGTGTAGCGCGCCTGCAGGTTCAGCTCATGGGCCTTGCCCTGTACGCTCTGCAGCAGCGCGGTGGCCACCTCGTTGTCGGGGATGTCGACCAGGATGCCGAACGACAGCGTGCCGTGCATGACCGCAAGGCCGATGTCGAGAATGTTCACACCGCCCTGGAGCAGGACGCCGGTGATGGCCGCGGTAAGACCTGGACGGTCTTCACCAGTGATGTTGATCAGGACGATTTCGCGCAAGACCGGGCTCCAACTCGATGAAAAATGCGCATTCTACCGATTTTCCATGACCATCGGGCGCCAACGCTACTTTGCCGACAAAACACGTATCGCTATACTGCCCAGCAACTTTCTCGCCATGAAGAGCCGCGCTCTGTGAACCGGCCCACGCCCGTTAAACCCGATAACTTCTTCCTGATGATCTACCGAGCCCTCAGCCAGCGCCGAATCCCACTGGCCCTGCGCATTGCCAGCCATAACATCTTCCTGGTGGCCCTGGCCCTGGTGATCTATGCCTGCGTGATGGGTTTGCAGTTCAAGCAGGCCATGCACGAGCAGGCCGATGCCGTTGGCCAGAGCCTGACCACGCAAACGGCCACATCGGCCACCGAGCTGCTGGTGTCCAACGACATCCTCAGCCTCAACGTGCTGCTCGGCAACCTGGTGAAGAACCCGCTGGTGGCCCATGCCGCCATCTACAGCGTGGACAACCGCATCCTCGCCGAGGCCGGCCAGCGCCCACGCAATAGCTTGCTGGGCGAAACCGAGGGCGTCTACCAGACCAAGATCACCTTCCAGGACGTGACCGCCGGCCAGTTGCGCATCAGCCTGGACATGAGCCAGTTCCAGCAACCGATGCTGATCAGCCTGCAGAGCATGGGTATCCTTGCCGCGATCCTGTTGGCCCTGGCACTGACCCTCAGCCTGCGCCTGGGTCGTTTCATCTCCACCCCGCTGCTGCAACTGCGAGTGTGGTTGCGTGATCCGCACCCCTACACACCGGGCATCGACCGCCAGGACGAAATCGGCGATCTGGCCCGCCAACTGCACGCTCGTCTCGCCCCGCCGCCACCACCGGAGCCGGAGGAAGAGGACGAGGCAGACGATTTCGATGACGTGCCCGCTCCCAAGGCCGCGCCACGTACGAAGGTCGCGGCGCTGGCACCCGATCACGACGATGACGATGATGCCTTCGCCGATCTGATGGATGAACAGAGCGCCCCGGCCAAGCCTGCCATCGCCGAGTCCGATGAACCGCAGTCCAGCGCCGTGCTGGCCGTGCAACTGGGCTCCCAGGAGCAACTGCGCCGCCTGCCACGCACTCGCCTGACCGAACTGCTGGAGCGCTACCGCGACTGCCTGGACCAGGCTGCCTCGCTGTACGAAGGGGAAGTCCATACCTTGAACGACGGCAGCACTCTGCTGTTGTTCCACAGCCGTGACAGCGGCGAGGACTACCTCACCAACGCCATCTGCTGTGGCGAGCTGCTGCGTGCCTTGGGCCACGCCCTGCAGATCGAGGTAGCCGACAGCGGCATCACCCTGCAACTGCAGCTGGGCCTGGTGCTGGCCGACGACCTGCAGGGCATGGATCAGGTCGACTTGCTGATGACCGAACAAGCCCAGGACGCGCTGGCCCTGTCGCAGCACAGCCGCAACCTGCTGCTGGTCGAGCGGCGCATCAGCGATGACACCCTGGTGCGCCAGCGTGCGCGTATTCGGCCGATTGCCAGTCCTGAGGGCGCGTGCTGTGTCGAGCGCCTGATGGAGCCTTACCCGTCCATGCTGGAGCGCCAACTGGCGCGGATGCACGAGCGCCGCGCCTGACCTGAGGCACGCCTGGGGCTGCGGCGCAGCCCTTTCGCCGGCAAGCCGGCTCCCACAGGTACATGGTCTGCTCTTTGTGGGAGGCGGCTTGTCATAGCGACGAACCGCGGCGAAAGGGGCGCAAAGCGCCCCCAGCATTCTCGAAGGCCACAAAAAAGCCCGCATCGCTGCGGGCTTTTTCATGTCTGTCATATCAGAAGCGGAACACTTCCATATCGGTACGAATCGGCGATGCCATCGGAATCTTCGGCTTTTCCGGCTCTTTCTTCACCTGCACCGGCGCGGCCGGCTTGCGTGGCGCTTCCTCGGCGATGGCCGGTTGGTTGGCCAGCGGCTTGACCGTGGTGCTCAGCTGTTCGACCAGCTTCTGCAGCAATTGCCCCTGGGCTTGAACCTGCGCCGACTCGCTGCCCGCATGGGGCTGTTCGAGGTGGACGATACGGTTGTCACGCACCTGGCCGCGGCGGTCCAGCACGCGCCACTGCGCATCGAGGATCGCCGGCTGGTTCTTGCCCGAGTCCAGGCGGGTGATCGACAGCAGCACCTGCACGTCCGGCGTGAAGCCGGCACTTGCCGGCGCCAGCACCACGCGTTGGCTGTCCAGGCGCCAGGCCAGCTGACGTACCAGCAATTGGTCAATATCCGACGAAAGGCTGCCGGCCCAGCGACCGTCGGTCGCCGCAGTCAGGCTGCCATCGGTTTGACGCTGCAAAAAGGTTTCGCGTTGCAGGTAGTCGGCCACCGATACCGGGCCAAGCACCACCGCCATGCCCGCAGCCTGGGTCGGCTGGCCGGGATCACCGCTGTCGAGCTGATACAGGGCAACCGGCTGGTGCATGCTGCACCCGCTCAGGCCCAGCAAGCCAGTCATCAGCAGCGCAAATGGAAGGCGCAGAAATTTCATTCATCCCATCCAGGCGGTCGTCACCAGACTGACCGCAGTGATACTCATGTAGATTCATCCGGGCACTCGGCCACGCCGGCGCCAACGAGGGCCCTATCATCCGCGAAATAGTCGCCCGACTCCAGCATTTCCGCCCGAAGCGGCGTCGAAAACGCCGCAACAGACGGCCCATCCACTCAAGCCGGGGTTTCCACCAGCAACCCATCGACGCGCTGGAAACCACGTGGCAATTTGCTACCACGGCGACCCCGCTCGCCCTTGTAGTGCTCGAGATCATCCGGCTTGAGCGAAAGGGTACGCTTGCCAGCTTGCAATACAAGGGTCGAGCCCTCGCTGATCACCGCAAGATCGGTCACGTATTCCTCGCGGCTGGCCACCCGATCACCCGGCACGCCGATGATCTTGTTGCCCTTGCCTTTACCCAGCTGCGGCAGGTCGGCAACCTTGAACACCAGCAGGCGACCCTCGGTGGTCACCGCTGCGAGCCAGTCCTGCTCGCGATCGGCCACCGGACGCGGGGTCATCACCTTGGCGCCGTTGGGCAGGCTGAGCAGGCCCTTGCCGGCCTTGTTCTTGGCCTGCAGGTCCTCGCCCTTGACCACGAAACCGTAGCCGGCGTCGGAGGCCACAACGTACAGGGCATCGTCTTCCGGCAGCAGCACGCACTCGAATGTGGCGCCCGGTGGCGGGGTCAGGCGGCCGGTCAGCGGCTCGCCCTGGCCACGGGCCGACGGCAGGCTGTGGGCGGCCAGCGAGTAGCTGCGGCCGGTGGAGTCGATGAGCACGGCAAACTGATTGGAACGTCCGGCGGCGGCGGCCTTGAAGCCGTCGCCAGCCTTGTACGAAAGCCCCGTGGCATCAATATCGTGGCCCTTGGCGCAGCGCACCCAGCCCTTCTCCGACAGCACCACGGTGACCGGCTCGGTCGGCATCAGCTCGTTTTCCGACAAGGCCTTGGCCTCGGCGCGCTCGACGATCGGCGAGCGGCGGTCGTCGCCGTAGGTCTCTGCGTCCTTGATCAGCTCGCTGCGCACCAGCTTGCGCAGTTTGCTGTCGCTGCCCAGCAGCGCTTGCAGTTGCTTCTGTTCCTTGAGCAGTTCGTCCTGCTCGCCGCGGATCTTCATCTCTTCCAGACGCGCCAATTGACGCAGGCGGGTCTCGAGGATGTAGTCGGCCTGGATCTCGCTCAGGTCGAAACGGGCGATCAAGGCCTGTTTGGGGTGCTCCTCGGTGCGGATGATGTGGATCACTTCATCCAGGTTGAGGAACGCGGTAAGCAAGCCTTCCAACAGGTGCAGGCGCTTCTCGACCTTGTCCAGGCGGTGCTGCAGACGACGCCGCACGGTACCGATGCGGTACTCCAGCCACTCCAGCAGCAGCGCCCGCAGGTTCTTCAGCTGCGGACGGCCGTCGAGGCCGATGATGTTGACGTTGACCCGGTAGGTGCTCTCCAGGTCGGTGGTGGCGAACAGGTGCTGCATCAGCTCGGCGGCATCCACACGGTTCGAGCGCGGGATGATGACGATGCGGCAAGGGTTCTCGTGGTCCGACTCGTCGCGCAGGTCGGCGACCATCGGCAGTTTCTTGGCCTGCATCTGCGCGGCGATCTGCTCGAGCACCTTGGCGCCGGAGACCTGGTGCGGCAGCGCGGTGACGACGATGTCGCCGTCCTCGATGCGGTACACCGCACGCATGCGGATCGAGCCTTTGCCGCTCTCGTAGATCTTCTGGATATCGGCGCGCGGGGTGACGATCTCGGCTTCGGTCGGATAGTCCGGCCCCTGGATATGCTCGCAGAGCTGCTCGATGGTGGCCTTGGGCTCGTCGAGCAGGCGCACGCAGGCGCTGGCCACTTCGCGCAGGTTGTGCGGCGGCACGTCGGTGGCCATGCCCACGGCGATGCCGGTGGTGCCGTTGAGCAGGATGTTCGGCAGACGCGCGGGCAGCACGGCCGGCTCCTGCAAGGTGCCGTCGAAGTTCGGTACCCAGTCGACGGTGCCCTGGCCCAATTCGGTGAGCAGCACCTCGGAGTAGCGCGACAGGCGCGCCTCGGTGTAACGCATGGCAGCGAACGACTTCGGATCGTCCGGCGCACCCCAGTTGCCCTGGCCGTCGACCAGGGTGTAGCGGTAGCTGAACGGCTGGGCCATCAGCACCATGGCCTCGTAGCACGCCGAATCGCCGTGGGGGTGGAACTTGCCGAGCACGTCACCGACGGTACGCGCCGATTTCTTGTGCTTGGAGTCGGCATCGAGCCCCAACTCGCTCATGGCATAGACGATGCGTCGCTGGACCGGCTTGAGGCCGTCGCCGATGTGCGGCAGGGCGCGGTCCATGATCACGTACATGGAGTAGTTGAGGTAGGCCTGTTCGGTGAAGTCAGCCAGGGAACGGCGTTCGACGCCGTCGAGACTGAGTTCGAGTGAGTCGCTCATGCGGGCCTCGTCATTTCAGGTTCTGGCGCAGCAGCATGGTGCCGCCGCGCTGGGTAAATTCAAGTTGTTTCAGGGCACTCATGCCCAGCAGCACGCCCTGGCCATCCAGGCCGGGCACCACCAGCGCGCGTACGTCGCGCAGGTGGATATCGCCCAGTTGCAGGCTGTCGAGCCGCGTGCGGTAGCCTTGGGTACGGCCATTGGCGGTGCTCAACTGCACCGCGGCGCCACGCGCCAGGTCCAGGTCGCGGGCCAGCGCCTCGGGGATCGCCACGTCAGTGGCGCCGGTGTCGAGCATGAAGTGCACCCGTCGCCCATTGATCGCGCCATCGGCGACGAAATGGCCCTGGCCGTTGCTCAGCAGGCGCACCTCGACGAAGCCGTCGCCCTGCTCGCTCTGCACCACGCTGTTGGGGTTCTGTTGACGTTCTTCCCACTGGCCGAAAAAGCGCGTGGCAAGGAACATCGCCGCCGCCCAGGCGACAATCATCAATACCCTGCCCGCGCGCTTGCCCGCTGGCTGGTTCATGGCCTGGCGCTCCAGCCGCCCTGCGGCGCGTCGAAGCGCCAGACGATCGGCCGTGTTTCACCATCCACCCGTGGGCGGTCGTTGTTGTCCACGCCGATCCAGGCACCGCCCTTGTCGATCACCAGCGCCTCGGCCAAGCCGTAGGGCTGCGAGTAACGCCGCGATTCCGTCAGGGCGTCAGCGGCGAACGACCAGCAGCGCTCCACGGCGCCCGTGTCGGCATCCCGTCGGCAAATGCGGTAGGCATTGCGCTCGAGGGTGAACAGCTTGCCCTCGAACCAGGCCAGGTCGGCAAAGTCACGTGATACCGGGCGTGCCTCGGGAAATTGCGGCGGCTGCATCTCGACACCCGCCTCGCTGAGCAGCACGCAGCCGCGCCCGCAGTTCCACACCGACTGCTGGCGCTGCACCGCGAGCAGGCCACGGCGCTCGCGCTCGGCGGCCAACCACAGGCGATCGCCCGCCGGGTTGATCGCCAGCCCCTCGAACAGCGCGTTGAAATGCAGCAACATGCCGCTGGCCCGCGCTTGGCGCACCATGGCCTGGTCGATTTTCAGCCAGTCCGGTTCACCGTCCACCGGCAACTGCAGCACGGCAGCGTGGGCCTCGCTGACGATATAGAGGTTGCCGGCCTGATCGCAGGTGATGCCCTCGAAATCCAGCTCGCCGCCGCGGATGTAGGACGCCGCCCAATTGCGCGACTTGAGCCCCCAGGGCAGGCCGGTATCGGGCGCCGCAGGCGGGGTGAAGGTCAGTGGCTGGGCCTGCCACGTCGCCCCCTCCTGATCCAGGCGGTAGATCCGGTCGTCATCGCGGTCAGACACCGCCCACAGCGCCCCACGGCACCAGGCCAGGCCCGACAGGTTGCCGCCGCGCATGCCATCGACCGCATGCTCGGCGCTGAGCTTGAGCTGCGGCCAGTCGCCGGCCTGGGCCTGCAGGGCAAACCACGCCAGGCAGGCCAGGAGCAACGGACGAATCAAACCAGGACCTCGGCCAGGTTGCCTTTGGTCTCCAGCCAGCTCTTGCGATCGCCCGCACGCTTCTTGGCCAGCAGCATGTCCATGATCTCGGTGGTGCCCTGCACATCGTCCAGGGTCAACTGGACCAGGCGCCGGGTGTTCGGGTCCATGGTGGTTTCGCGCAGCTGCGGCGGGTTCATCTCGCCCAGACCCTTGAATCGGGTGACCTGCGGCTTGCCGCGCTTCTTCTCGGCCACCAGCCGGTCGAGGATGCCGTCACGCTCGGCTTCATCCAGGGCGTAGTAGATCTCCTTGCCCAGGTCGATGCGGTACAGCGGCGGCATGGCCACGTACACGTGCCCGGCCTCGACCAGCGGGCGGAAGTGCTGGACGAACAGCGCGCACAGCAGTGTGGCGATGTGCAGGCCGTCGGAGTCGGCGTCGGCGAGGATGCAGACCTTGCCGTAGCGCAGCTGCGAGAGGTCGGCTGCGCCCGGGTCGACGCCGATGGCCACGGCAATGTTGTGCACTTCCTGGCTGGCCAGGACTTCACCGCCATCGACCTCCCAGGTGTTGAGGATCTTGCCGCGCAGCGGCAGGATGGCCTGGAACTCCTTGTCCCGCGCCTGCTTGGCCGAGCCACCGGCCGAGTCACCCTCGACCAGGAACAGCTCGGCGCGCATCGGGTCCTGGCCGGCGCAATCGGCCAGCTTGCCCGGCAATGCGGGGCCCTGGGTGATGCGCTTGCGCTCGACCTTCTTGCTCGCCTTCAAGCGCCGGCCGGCGTTGCTGATGGCCAGCTCCGCCAGCTGCATGCCCAGTTCAGGGTGGGCATTGAGCCACAGGCTGAAGGCGTCCTTGACCACGCCGGAAACGAACGCGGCCGCCTCGCGGGACGACAGGCGCTCCTTGGTCTGGCCGGAGAACTGCGGCTCCTGCATCTTCATCGAGAGCACGAAGCTGATGCGCTCCCAGACGTCCTCGGGGGCCAGCTTGACCCCGCGCGGCAGCAGGTTGCGGAACTCGCAGAACTCGCGCATGGCGTCCAGCAGGCCCTGGCGCAGGCCGTTGACGTGGGTGCCGCCCTGGGCGGTGGGGATCAGGTTGACGTAGCTTTCCTGGATGCTGTCGCCACCTTCCGGCAGCCACAACAGGGCCCAGTCCACGGCCTCCTTGTTACCGGCCAGGCTGCCGCAGAACGGCTCGTCTGGCAGGCGCTGGAACTCGCTGACCGAATCGACCAGGTAGGAGCGCAGACCGTCTTCGTAGTGCCACTCGACCTTCTCGCCGGTGCCCTTGTCCTCGAAGCTGATGGACAGCCCCGGGCACAATACCGCCTTGGCCTTGAGCACGTGCTTGAGGCGGCTGATGGAGAACTTCGGCGAATCGAAGTACTTCGGATCGGGGCTGAAGTACACGCTGGTGCCGGTGTTGCGCTTGCCGACGGTACCGACCACTTCCAGCTCGCTGGCCTTGAAGCCGTCGGCGAAGGTCATCTGGTACTCGTTGCCGTCGCGCTTGACGCGCACGCGGACCTGGCTCGACAGGGCGTTGACCACCGAGATGCCGACGCCGTGCAGGCCGCCGGAGAATTGATAGTTCTTGTTGGAGAACTTGCCGCCGGCGTGCAGCTTGGTGAGGATCAGCTCGACACCGGAAACGCCCTCTTCGGGGTGGATGTCCACCGGCATGCCGCGGCCATCGTCGCTGACTTCCAGCGAGTGGTCGGCGTGCAGAATGACCTGCACCGACCGTGCGTGGCCTGCAAGGGCTTCGTCGACGCTGTTGTCGATGACTTCCTGGGCCAGGTGGTTGGGCCGGCTGGTGTCGGTGTACATGCCCGGCCGCTTGCGGACCGGGTCAAGGCCCGAGAGGACTTCGATGGCGTCTGCGTTATAGGCGCTAGCGCTGGGATTGGCCATGGATTCTCGTCGTCAGTCTGGTGAATGCAAAAGTCAAAATACAGAAAAGTCCAGCGCCGCGTACTGCCCGCGGGCAATGCCGGCGAACGCCAGCAGGGCCGGCAGCTGTTCGGCGAAGCCCTGGTAACTGTGGTCGCCACCGGCCTGGATACGCAGGGCGCAGGCGCGGTAGTAGCGCTCGGCCTGGCGATAGTCCAGGGTTTCATCGGCGGTCTGCAACCACACTTGATAGCGGGCGGCATCCTGCGGTGCCGGCACTTCCAGTTCGGCCAGGGCGTCCACGTGGTCGTGGGTGAGCTCCCAGGCTTCGTCGGTATAGAGGTTGCGCTGGGTGCCGAGGTAACCGTCGAACAGCTTGTGCGGGGCCACCGCCGGGTTGATCAACAGCGCCTTGAGCCCGTGTCGCTCGGCCAGGTGGGTGGCATAGTAGCCGCCGAGTGAGCTGCCGACCAGCAAGGGCGCGCCGAGCTCGGCGATCGCCGTCTCCAGTTGGGCGATCGCCTGGCGTGGATGATGGTGCAGGGCCGGGACCCGCAGTTGCTCGGCCAGGCCGAGCTGCTGCATCACCGCTTCGAGCTGGCGTGCCTTGGTCGACAGCGGCGAGCTGTTGAAGCCATGGATATAGAGGATGGAACCCGACATGCTGCCCCCGGACGCAAAGACGCGCAGTGTAGCGTGTTCGATGGTCATTGGCGCAGCCTGGGGATTTTCGCAACAAATTCTTCAAATGACAGGGGCAGCTGCGCAGCCCTTCAGTAGCCGGGGCTATCGAAATCCAGCTTCACCACGAAATCCCGCGCCCGCTCCACCCCGGTCTCCAACCGCCCGTCGGCATGCAGACGAAGCCAGCGGTAACCCGGCTGTTCCTCGCTCACCTTGAAGTCCTCGCTGCGCGGCGCGAACTGGATGCAGGTCGAAGGCGTGGCAAGGAAACGGATGCCGTCACGCACTTCGTCCCATTCCTGGTGGATATGCCCCCACAGCAGCGCCTTCACCTGTGGATAACTGCGCAGACGCCGCAACAGCTCATCAGCATTATGCAGTCCGATCGGCGCGATCCAGGCACAACCGATATCCACCGGCTGGTGATGGCAGCACACCAGGCAATGACGCTCGCCCGCACCGTTCAGCGCCTGGTCCAGCACGACCAACTGGTCATCGGCCAACAGACCGAAGGTGGCACCGACCACTGCCGAGTCGAGCATGACGATGCGCCAGGCGCCGATATCGGTCACTGCCTGCACCAGTTCCGGCGCCACCTCGGCCATGACCCGCGCCTCGTCATGGTTACCCGGCAGCCAGCGCGCTGGCGCGCCGAGCGTCGACGTCAGCTCGCGAAAGGCCGCGTAGGATTCGACGCTGGCATCCTGGGAAAGATCGCCCGTGCACAGCAGCAGGTCGATGCGCGGTTGTTCGCGGCGAACCTGGCCGACCACGTGCCCAAGGCTTGCGCGGGTATTGAGGCCCAACAAGGTGCCCGCCGGGTCGGCAAACAGATGGGCATCGGTCAGTTGCACCACATGGACAGGTGACGGGGGTGAAAGTGGTTGCGGCAACGGCCGTCTCCTCGAACGGATTCAGCACGGATTATGGCGGCGGATCGCTTTCGAGCAAATACTCGAAACCGACGCGCATCACATTTCAGCGCACGGCTTCCAGTTCGTGGCCGCAGGCCAGGCAGTGGCTCAGCCATTCACCGAGGAACAGATTGAGCTGGGCCTTCTCGTCCGGCTGGTGCATCGCCGTGTTGGGATAGGGGTAGATGCTGCGCAGGCGACGCGCATGCTCGGCACTGACCACCTCGGCCATGCGCGCGTCATGGTAGACCTGCACCTCCAGCTCGGGCACCGGCAGCCAGGGCAGGCTGTGCTCCTGGCGCACCTTGAGCGTGGTGGTGTAGGGGCAGGCCAATAGCACTTCAAGCACCAGCACACCGAGCATCTGGTCGCCCTGGGTCATGCCGATACGGCGCGAGCTCTGCGTGGTGCGCATGTCGGGCAACAGTCGCATCAGGCGGGCATAGTTGGCCTCGCAGGCGGACTGCAGCCCGACCAGGTCGACTCGATAGCGCTCGCGCAGCAGGTTCACTTCCACATACCTCGTACTTCGTCACGGTTCAGCGCCAGCCATTGCAACCCGATGATCGCGGCGGCGTTGCAGATACGCCCGTCGCGTACGGCCTGCAGGGCATCCTCGAACGGCCACACGCGCACGCGAATGTCTTCGCTTTCCTCTTCCAGGCCATGCAGGCCACCGGCACCCTCGCTGACGCAACGGCCCAGGAACAGGTGGACGTACTCGTCGCTGCCGCCCGGTGACGGGAAGTACCTGGTCATCGGCCACAGCGCCGAGAAGGCCAGGCCCGCTTCTTCCTCGGCTTCGCGGTGGGCAACCTCCTCGGGCTGCTCGTCCTTGTCGATCAGCCCGGCGACCATCTCGATCAGCCAGGGGTTGGCCACCTTGCCCATGGCGCCAACGCGAAACTGCTCGATCAGCACCACTTCGTCGCGCTGAGGATCGTAGGGCAGCACGCAGACCGCGTCATGGCGCACGAACAGTTCACGGGTGAACTCGCGGCTCATGCCCCCGGCGAACAGTTCGTGGCGCAGGTGAAGCTTGTCGAGCTTGTAAAAGCCCTTGAACAGCGGCTCCCGCCGAGCGATCTCGACCTGGGTAGGCACTGTATTGTGCGTGTCCGTCATGCAAACTCCTCATGCCTCGTTTACCGCATCGCGCAATCCTACTCTGCGCACGGCCCGGTTTCATCCCTTTCCGCTGACCGTTCGGGCAGCCGGGACAGGCGTGTCACTCTCTGTTAGCTTAGTGGCGAACTGAAGGCCGCGCAGGCGGTCCAAGGCCGATCATCACCGTTGTGAAAGAGGCAACATGACGCTTGTCAAACTGACTTCCGTGGCCGTCCTGGCACTGGCGCTCGGCGCCTGCCAGAGCCTGTTCACGCCCAATTACCGGGCCCCGCTCGAGGTCAAGCGCGAGGCCTGGGAGCACGTCAAACCCGGCTGCAGCGAAAGCGACTGCCCGCTGGTCAATATCGACGTCGTGCACTTCCCGGCCCTGCCCAAGCTCGACGGCATTGTCGAGAAACGCCTGCTGATGCTGACCGAGGACAACCAGCGCGGCACCCCGCCGGCCTCGCTGCAAGCCTATGAGCAGCAATACCTGGCCCGCGCCGACAAGCGCAACAGCAGCTACCTGCAGGCCAAGGTACGCGAGCAGCATGACGGGCTGGTGATCGTCGAGCTGTCCAGCTACCTCGACAGCGGCGGTGCCCACGGCATGCCTGGGCGCGGCTTCATCAACTATTCACGCAAGCTGGACAAGGTACTGACCCTGGACGACATGCTGGTGCCCGGCCAGGAGGCGACCTTCTGGAAGACCGCCGAGGAGTCCCACCGCGCCTGGCTGATCAGCACCGGCATGGACAAGGACCCCGAGTTCATCAAGACCTGGCCGTTCAAGCAGTCCCCGCACATCGCCCTGACCTACGGCGCGGTGGTGATCAAGTACGAGGTCTACTCCATCGCGCCCTACTCCATGGGCCATGTCGAGCTGAAGATCCCCTACCCGCGCCTCAATGGCGTGATCAAGCCCGAGCTGTTTCCCGGCCGCGGCTGAGCGATAGCAGCAAGTGCAGTACCCCTGCCAGCAACAGTGCCGGCAGGGTCGCCCCCAGCTCCGGCGCCTGGCTGGCCATCAGGTGATAGGCCGCCACTCCCGCGCCCCAGGCCAGCAGCGCCTGCCAATGCAAACCCTCGACCAGCGCCGGCAGGCGACGGCGGCGAATCACGAAGTGATCCACCAGCACCACGCCGAACAGCGGCGCGAACACCGAGCCGATCAGCAACAGGAAGTTCTGGTACTGGGCCAGCGGCGCCAGCAAGGCGATCAGCGTGCACAGCACGCCGATAGCCAGGGCCAGGTGCTCGACCTTCATTTTCACCAGCAGGCCGGTGGACACCGCCGCCGAGTGGATATCGGCAAAGGCGTTTTCCGTCTCGTCCAGCAGGATCAGCAGCAACGGAATTCCCAGCCCGGCGCCGGCCAGTGCCAACAGCAGGGCATTCACCTCGCCGCTGGGCGCGAACGCCAAGGTGTAGGCCACGCCCAGGCTCATCAGCCAGGCATTGCCGATGAAGAAGCCCAGCGCGGTACCGCCAAACACCCGGCTGGCGCGCTGGCCAAAGCGTGAATAGTCGGCGATCAGCGGCAGCCACGACAGCGGCATGGCGATCACGATGTCGAAACCCAGGGCCAGGGACAGCGAACCGTCCCCAGGGCGGCGCCACAGATCGGCCAGGTCGGCCTTGGCGAACAGGTTCCAGGTCAACCAGGCGCAGGCGCCCAGCAACAACCAGATTCCCCATTTGCGCAAGACCTTGCGCACGAACGCCAGCGGCCCGCTGACCGCCAGCAGAGTGGCCAGAGCGCCAAAGCACAAGGTCCACAGCAGTGGACTGCTCCAGCCGCTGCCCTCGCCGAACGCGCGTGCGCCCAGCAGGCTGGCGGCATCACGCATGACGATGATCTCGAACGAACCCCAGCCCACCAGTTGCAGCAGGTTGAGCAAGGCCGGCAGGCGCGCGCCATGGCTACCGAGCGTGAGGCGCAAGGTTGCCATGGCCGACAGGCCGGTATCGCTACCGATCACCCCCACCGCGGCCAGCAGCAATACCCCTACCGCCGTGCCCAGGGTGATCGCCAGGATCGAGCCCGCCAGGCCCAGGCCCGGCGCCAACAGGCTGCCGACCTGCAGGACCATCAGGCCGATGCCGAGGGAAAACCACAGCGAAAACAGGTCGCGGGCGCCGAATTGGCGATGGTGGGAGGGAACCGGGTGGTCGGGAGAGAAGTGGCTGGGAGTGGTCATGCTCGGGCGCTCGACGGAAGAGTTGGGGTGAACCCATCGCTGGCAAGCCAGCTCCCACAGGGGCCGCATCGCAGTCTCTGTGGGAGCAGGCTTGCCAGCGATGCGGTGCGCATCGCGCACCGCCTGGGTCTGCTACTCAGACTTTCTGGTACAGCTGGCTGCCTTCCTGGCGGAACCGCTCGGCCTGCTCGCGCATGCCCTGTTCGACTGTCACGTCCACGGTCTCGATCTTGGCTGCGTACTCACGCACTTCCTGGGTGATCTTCATCGAGCAGAACTTCGGCCCGCACATCGAGCAGAAGTGCGCGACCTTGGCCGACTCCTTGGGCAGCGTCTCGTCGTGGAACGCACGGGCGGTGTCCGGATCCAGGCCGAGGTTGAACTGGTCTTCCCAACGGAACTCGAAGCGCGCCTTGGACAGCGCATTGTCACGGATCTGCGCGCCGGGGTGGCCCTTGGCAAGGTCGGCGGCATGCGCGGCGATCTTGTAGGTGATGATGCCGGTCTTGACGTCGTCCTTGTTCGGCAGGCCCAGGTGCTCCTTGGGCGTGACGTAGCAGAGCATGGCGCAACCGAACCAGCCGATCATCGCCGCGCCGATGCCGGAGGTGATGTGGTCGTAGCCCGGAGCGATATCGGTGGTCAGCGGGCCTAAGGTGTAGAACGGCGCCTCGTCGCAGCACTCGAGCTGCTTGTCCATGTTCTCCTTGATCAGCTGCATCGGCACATGGCCGGGGCCTTCGATCATGCACTGCACGTCGTGCTTCCAGGCGATCTTGGTCAGCTCGCCAAGGGTTTCCAGCTCACCGAACTGCGCGGCGTCGTTGGCGTCGGCGATCGAGCCCGGGCGCAGACCGTCACCCAGCGAGAAGCTGACGTCATAGGCCTTCATGATTTCGCAGATCTCGTCGAAGTGCGTGTACAGGAAGTTTTCCTTGTGATGCGCCAGGCACCACTTGGCCATGATCGAGCCGCCACGGCTGACGATGCCGGTGACGCGCTTGGCGGTCAGCGGCACATAGCGCAGCAAGACGCCGGCGTGGATGGTGAAGTAGTCCACGCCCTGCTCGGCTTGCTCGATCAGGGTGTCGCGGAACAGCTCCCAGGTCAGGTCTTCCGCTACGCCATTGACCTTTTCCAGGGCCTGGTAGATCGGCACGGTACCGATCGGCACCGGCGAGTTGCGGATGATCCACTCGCGGGTTTCGTGGATGTGCTTGCCGGTGGACAGGTCCATGACCGTGTCCGAGCCCCAGCGGATGCCCCAGGTCAGCTTGGCCACTTCTTCCTCGATGGAGGAACCCAGGGCGCTGTTGCCGATGTTGCCGTTGATCTTCACCAGGAAGTTGCGGCCGATGATCATCGGCTCCAGCTCGGTGTGGTTGATGTTGGCCGGGATGATCGCGCGACCGCGGGCGATCTCCTCGCGGACGAACTCGGGGGTGATCTCTTTCGGGATGCTGGCGCCGAAGCTGTGCCCGGCGTGCTGTTGGCTGAGCAGGCCGGCGGCGCGGGCTTCCTGCAACTTCATGTTCTCGCGGATGGCGACGTATTCCATCTCGGCGGTGATGATGCCCTGGCGCGCGTAGTGCATCTGCGAAACGTTGGCGCCAGCCTTGGCCCGGCGCGGGTTGCGCACGTGGGCGAAGCGCAGCTTGGCCAGCTCGGCGTCGTTCAGGCGCTGCTGGCCGAAGTTCGAGCTCAGGCCACCCAGGCGCTCGGTGTCGCCACGGGCGTCGATCCACGCCGAGCGCACATCGCCCAGGCCCTTGCGCACGTCGATGATGACATTGGGGTCGGTGTACGGGCCGGAAGTGTCATACACCAGCACCGGGGCGTTCTTTTCGCCGCCGAAGTCGGTGGGGGTGTCGTGCAGGCTGATCTCGCGCATGGGCACGCGGATGTCGGGGCGCGAACCTTCGACATAGACCTTGCGCGAATTGGGCAGCGGTTGCACGGACTGTTGGTCGACTTGGGCCGACTCGCTCAGACTGATCGTTTTTTCTTGTTTGCTCATCACAGGCTCTCCAGACAGCTTCCTAGCGGGCGGAATGTCGGGGTGAACCTGAAAGGCGCGGACGCACCCGTGTTGACGGGTGCAGTGCCGGACAAGGGGTGCCGTGGGCTGCAAGCAGCTGTGGCGATCCCGGACCTGGCACAAGAGGCTCCCGGGACATGAGAGCAATCTTGTTCCCTACGCAGGCGCTAACCTGATCAGGTTCAACGGGATCCGCAACTTTGCGATCTCAGCCTTTGCATCAAGGCACCCCGACAAGAACCTGCGCAGTCTAGACTGGAGTGGTCGGCAAAGCCAAGCGGGTAAATCCCTGGCGTGATAAATGGCACACGTGACGGATTGTTGAGGGCGGCGCGCGGCACTACACTGGCGTGCTCGATACCCGACAGTACAGTAAATACATCTTGATCAAGGATTGCCCTATGCTGCGCAAACTCTCACTGGCGATTGCCGTGTCTTGTGCGTCCAACGGAGTGGCCTGGGCAGTGGATACGCCCACGACGGTGAAGACCGACCTGGTCAGCGTCTACCAGGAAGCGGTCGACAACAACGCCGACCTGGCCGCCGCCCGCGCCGACTACGGCGCCCGCCGCGAGGTGGTGCCCCAGGCTCGCGCCGGCTTGCTGCCCAACCTTTCGACCGGCGCCGAGATGATGAATACCCGCACCAAGCTCGACGAGCCGTCGATCACCTCCAACCGCAGCGGCAATGCCTGGAGCGCCACCCTGGCGCAGCCGATCTTCCGCGCCGACCGCTGGTTCCAGCTGCAGGCTGCCGAAGCGGTCAACGAACAGGCCGCGCTGGAACTGTCGGCCACCGAGCAGAACCTGATCCTGCAAAGCGCCGAGAACTATTTCGCGGTGCTGCGCGCCCAGGACAACCTGGCCTCGACCAAGGCCGAAGAGGCAGCCTTCAAGCGCCAGCTCGACCAGTCCAACGAGCGTTTCGACGTCGGCCTTTCGGACAAGACCGATGTGCTCCAGTCCCAGGCCAGCTATGACACGGCGCGGGCCAACCGGATCATCGCCGAACGCCAGGTGCAGGATGCCTTCGAGGCCCTGATCACCCTGACCAATCGCCAATACAGCGCAATTCAGGGCGTGGTCCACACCCTGCCGGTGCAAGTGCCGACGCCCAACGATGCCAAGGCCTGGGTCGAAACCGCCGGGCGGCAGAACCTCAACCTGCTGGCCACCAACCATGCCGTGGCGGCCGCCGAGGAGACCGTGCGCCAGCGCAAGGCCGGCCATGCGCCAACCCTGGATGCCGTGGCCAAGTACCAGAAGGGCGACAACGACAACCTCGGTTTCACCAATTCACAGCTGCAACCGAACGTGCGCTATGGCAGTGACGTGGAGCAGACCAGCATCGGCCTGCAACTGAACATCCCGATCTACAGCGGTGGCCTGACCAGCTCCCAGGTGCGCGAGGCCTATGCGCGCCTGACCCAGAGCGAGCAGCAGCGCGAAAGCCTGCGCCGCCAGGTAGTGGAAAACACGCGTAATCTGCACCGTGCGGTGAACACCGACGTGGAACAGGTACAGGCGCGCAAGCAGTCGATCATCTCCAACCAGAGCGCACTGGAAGCCACCGAGATCGGCTACCAGGTCGGCACCCGCAACATCGTCGACGTGCTCGACGCGCAGCGCCAGTTGTACACCTCGGTGCGCGACTACAACAACAGCCGCTACGACTACATCCTCGACAACTTGCGCCTCAAGCAGGCGGCCGGCACCCTGAGCCCGCAGGACCTGCAGGACCTGGGACGGTACCTGAAGGCCGACTACAACCCGGACAAGGATTTCCTGCCACCGGACCTGGCGGCGGCCGCGGCGAAGAACTTCGAACGCCGGCCTTGAAGGCAACACACTACCTGTAGGGCGGGCTTCGTGGGGGCAACCCCCGCTCCCACAACAACCGCGCCTACAGGCTCATCATCAGCTCAGAAGCCGCGCCAGCCCATCGAGCAACCGCTGCAACGCCCCCTGGTTGGCCTGCATCACCGCCCTGCCCGCCTCGCCCATGCGCCGGGCATCCTGCGGCAGCTCGACCAAGCGGCGCACCGCCGCAGCCAGGCCCTCGGCATCGTCCACCTGCTGCAACGCCCCCGCCTCGCGCAGCATCGCGCTGATTTCGAGGAAGTTGAACACATGCGGCCCCATGAGCACCGGCAGCGCCAGCGCCGCCGGCTCCAACGGGTTGTGCCCGCCCGTGGCGACCAGGCTGCCACCGACGAAGGCAATATCGGCCAGGGCGTACAGGAACAGCAATTCACCCATGGTGTCACCCAGCAATACCTGGGTCTGCGCCGTCACGGCATCGCCTGTCGAACGACGCACCGTGGAGAACTGGCTGGCGCAGAGTTCATGTACCGCCCCAAACCGCTCGGGATGGCGCGGGACCAGCACCAACAGTGCATCGCTGTGCACGCTCAGCAGTTGCCGGTGAGCCTCGAGGATCAACCCATCCTCGCCATCGTGGGTACTGGCGGCGATCCATACCGGGCGCTGGCTGGCCCCCCACTGCTCGCGCAACTGCCGGGAGCGAGGCATCAACTGGTCGTCGACCTTCAGGTCGAACTTGATCGAGCCGGTCACCTGCACGCTCGCCTGGCGCGCACCGAGCGAGCGGAAACGCTTGGCCTCGGTTTCGGTCTGTACCGCGATCAGGCTCATCTCCTCGAGCATCGGCCGGGTCAGGCCGGCAAAGCGCGCATAGCCTCGGGCCGAGCGTTCGGATAGCCGCGCATTGGCCAACGCCACCGGAATACCGCGCCTGGCGCACTGATGGATATGGTTGGGCCACAGCTCGGTTTCCATGATGATGCCCAGGCGCGGGCGCACATGGTCGAGAAAACGCCCCGCCGCCCATGGCAGGTCGTACGGGAGGTAACAGTGCTGCACCCGTGGCTCGCCATCGAACATCGCACGGATACGCTCGGAGCCGGTCGGGGTCATGCAGGTCAGCGTGATCGGCAGGTCCGGATACTGCTTGAGCAGCGCCCGCACCAATGGCGCGGCGGCGATGCTCTCGCCCACCGAGACCGCATGCACCCAGATACCGCCCTGGCGCATGGGTGGCAAGCCACAAGCGAAGCGTTCGGCGATCCGCGCACGGTAGGCCGGCGCCTTGCGCCCGCGCAGGAACAGGCGCAGCGCGACCAGCGGCAGGCCCAGATGGAAAAGCAGGGTATAGAGGGTTCTGTTCATGGCGGCGGAGTTTACTAGGAACTGGATGAAAAGGCCTGTCAGCCAATGGCCCGCAGGTGCACGGCGAAGCGCTCGGCCAGCCACTGCGCCGCAGGGCCCAGGGGCTCGTCGCGGCGCCAGGCCAGTTCCGCCACCAGCGCCGGCGGGCGCCATTCGCTGTCCAGCTCGACCATCTGCGCCTGGTAGGTGGGGTACTGCACCACATGACGCGGCAGCCAAGCCCAGCCCAGGCCGCGCATCAGCAATTCGGCCATGGCATAGAAGCTGTCGGCACGCCAGACCTGCGGGCTGATCGCCTCGCCGCCCGGATAGCCGCTCTGCTGTGGGGTGATCAGTAATTGGCGATGACGCGCCAGTTGTTGCCGGCTAACCTTGCCCTGCCCCGCCAGCGGGTGGCCGATGGCGCACACAGTGACCATCTCGACGCTGCCCAGGGCCCGCCGCTCCAGCGAGGAAGGAATGCTTTCGTGGTGGAAGAACAACCCCAGGTCGGCGCGCCGCTCCACCAGCTTGCGCGCTACATCGCCCTGGGCGCCGCTGGCCAGTTGCACCTCCAGATAGGGATAGCGCGCTGCCAGCTCGTCGAGGCTGTCGATTACCGGCTGGTAGGGCATGGCTTCGTCCTGGGCCACCCGCAGCAGCGCCTCCTGGCCACGCATCAACGCAAGTGCCCGACCGTCCAGGCGCTCGCACTGGCGCAACAGCTCGCGGGCGTCCTCCAGCAGCGCGGCACCGCTTTCGGTCAGGCGTGGCTGGCGGCCACTGCTGCGTTCGAACAGCGTCACGCCCAGGTCCGCCTCGAGCAGGGCGATGGCGTTGCTCACCGCCGACTGCGCCTTGTGCTGCTCACGGGCCACCGCGGAAAACGAACGCAACTCTGCCGCCCGCACGAACAGGCGCAACTGTTCCAGGTTCCAGTGCTCGGCCATCATCAACCTATCTCCATAGCAGATAGGTAATGACTTTACCGCATTCGGAGATCCTCTAGAATGCCCATCCAGCACCGGAGGACCCGCACCATGAACGCCTACACCTATCTCGCCATCGCCATCTGCGCCGAAGTCATCGCCACTGCTTCCATGAAAGCGGTCAAGGGGCTGAGCACGCCTCTGCCGCTGCTGCTGATGGTGTGCGGCTACGGCGTGGCGTTCTGGATGCTCACCCTGGTGGTGCGCAGCATTCCGGTGGGGATCGCCTATGCGATCTGGTCGGGGCTGGGGATCGTCCTGATCAGCATCGCGGCGCTGGTGATCTATGGGCAGAAGCTGGATATGCCGGCGATGGTGGGCATGGCCATGATCGTCGGCGGGGTGGTGGTGATCCAGGTGTTTTCCAACACCGCAGGGCACTGAGCCTGAGCCCACAGGGGTCAGCACGACGCCACAGCCTGTATACTGCGCACCTGTCCCAGTTTTCGAGGTGCCCGCATGCCATCCGCCATTACCACTGACGTGCTGATCGTCGGCGCCGGGGTCGCAGGCCTCTGGCTCAATGCCCGGCTGCGCCGCCTGGGCTACTCGACGGTACTGGTGGAACGCGCCAGCCTCGGTGGCGAGCAGACCATCAAGTCGCAAGGCATCATCCACGGCGGCACCAAGTACGCCCTGCACGGGGCACTGACCGGCGCCTCCGAGGCCATCGCCGACATGCCGCGGCGCTGGCGCGAAGCGCTGGCCGGCAACGGCGAGCTGGACCTGAGCGGCACCCGCCTGCTGTCCGAGGCCCATTACCTCTGGTCCCCCGGCACCCTGGCCGGCAACCTCACCAGTTTCTTTGCCAGCAAGGCCGTGCGCGGCCGGGTCGACCAGGTCAAGGGCGAGCAACTGCCGCCGGCCCTGCAGGATCGTGCGTTCAAGGGCAAGGTCTACCGCCTGGCCGAACTGGTCATCGACGTACCCAGCTTGCTGGCCAACCTCGCGCAACTGGCGGGTGACAGCCTGCTGGCCGGCGAACGCATCGAACCGCTGCGCGACGGCGAAGATCTGGCCGGCCTGGTGGTCGATGGCCGCGAGATCCGCGCCCAGCGCATCGTCCTCAGCGCTGGCGGTGGCACCGCAGACCTGCTGCACGCCCTGGGGCTGGACCAACCGGCCATGCAACGCCGCCCGCTGCACATGGTCCTGGCCAAAGGGCCAAATCTCAAGCCCCTGTATGCCCACTGCCTGGGCGGTGGCCCCAAGCCGCGCATCACCGTGACCACCCACCCGGCCGCCGATGGCCAATGGGTGTGGTACCTGGGTGGCGATATTGCCGAGGCCGACGGGGTTGCCCGCGAGCCTGAGGCGCAGATCGCCGCGGCGCAGAAGGAAGTCGCCAGCCTGTTGCCTTGGGTCGATCAAAGCCTGGTCCGCTGGGCCACCCTGCGCGTCGATCGCGCCGAGCCCGCGCAATCGGGCCTGGTACGCCCGGACAACGCCTTCCTTGCCGACCAGCAGCGCCTGCTGGTCGGCTGGCCGACCAAGCTGGCCCTGGCGCCGGACTTCGCCGATCGCGTGCTGGCCAGCTTCGAGCGCGACGGCATCCGCCCGGCGAGCCAGCCTGACCTTGCCGACCTGCCGCGCCCGCCGCTGGCGCTGCCAGCCTGGGAGCAACTGCTGCCATGAGCCTGCCGACCCTGCACGATCACCACCGTCCCTTGGGCAGCACCGGCCTGCGGGTATCGCCACTGGGCCTGGGCACGGTCAAGCTGGGCCGCGACCAAGGCGTCAAATACCCCAATGGTTTCACCATTCCCGATGACCAGGCCGCGCGCCTCTTGCTCGCGCAAGCCCGCGAGCTGGGCATCAACCTGATCGACACCGCCCCGGCCTATGGCCGCAGCGAGGAGCGCCTCGGCCCGTTGCTGCGCGGCCAGCGCGAGCAGTGGGTCATCGTCAGCAAAGTCGGTGAAGAGTTCGAGGATGGCCAGTCGCATTTCGATTTCAGCGCCGCCCATACCCGTCGCTCGGTCGAACGAAGCCTCAAGCGCCTGGAAACCGACCGTATCGAACTGGTGCTGGTGCACTCCGACGGCAACGACCTGGCGATCCTCGAGCAGGAGGGGGTGTACGAAACCCTCGCCGCGCTCAAGCGCGAAGGCAAGATCCTCGGCTACGGCTTCTCCGGCAAGACCGCCGCGGGTGGCCTGAAAGCCCTGGAACAGGGTGATTGCGCCATGGTCACCTACAACCTCAACGAGCAGGCGGAGCGGCCCGTGCTCGACTACGCTGCCGAACACGGCAAGGCCATCCTGGTGAAGAAGGCCCTGGCCAGCGGCCATATCTGCCTGGCCCCGGGGGTCGACCCGGTGCAGGCCAGTTTCGAGTTGCTGTTCGCCCACCCCGGTGTGTGCAGTGCCATCGTCGGCACCATCAACCCGGTACACCTGGCCCACAACGTGGCCACCGTCGCCCGCATCCTGGGCCGGCCCTGAGCCGCCCAGACGGGGGCCCAACGCAAGGAGGAGCCTCGTGCCGCGTACGCTGATCCGCAAGAATCCGAGCAACTTCAAGACCCTGCCGCTGCACGTCGAAGCCACGCCCGATGGCCTGACCTACCAGAGCATCGGCATGCCGCTGAACTTCGCCCAGACCCTGCAGCGGCGCAAGGCCATCCAGGTCGCCAACCCCGAACACTTCGTTGCGGAGCTGGCCAACCTTGGCGTGTCGGTGCGCCTCACCCTGAACTGGCAAGGCCGCGACTACTGGGTGCTGGTGCGCCAACGCCGACAGGACCGTGGCGATGTGGTGCTCAAGCTGATTTCCGGCTATGTCCCGGCCCACGAGCTGAACCTGCCGCTGCACACGGCGATCCAGGAAGTGGCCGAAGAGTGCCTGCTGGAAACCCCTGAAGGCTGGCTTGGCGGGCGCTTCAACGACACCTGGCTGCCGGCGCCCTATGCCGCCGCCCTGCACTATCGCGAAGCGCTGCCGTTCGTGCTCTCGCCCGAGTCCGGTGCCGCCCGCCCGGTGCATTGCGCCCGCCTGACCCTGCTGGAGCGGCCACGGGCCTACGTGCACCTGCCCACCGCATCGTTGCAGTTGATCTACGACCTGCGCCTGCAAGTGCCCAAGGAGGCCAAGTCACTGAGCCTGTTCCATGTCGATGAACGGCTCGAGGGCGACCAACTGGTGGCACGGCTCGATCGCAAAAAACCCGACCTTTACCTGATGCCGTTGCAGGACGGCCAACCACTGGCAGAGCTCTATACCCTGAAGAAGGATCAACTGCTGCCGGCGAGCACACGCGGCCTATGGCTGGCTGAAAGCTTTGCACCACAGGTAGGCTGGGTGGTTCGGGAGGAGCGGGTACGCTGGAAGGATTGGTTGAAACAACAAGGCCTGGTCGAGCACAAGCGCGAACCGGTTTCGCACCTGGAACGCTTCAGTGACAAGGCCCGGGCGTTGCTGGAGCGGGCACGGGACACGCTGCACAAATGAACGCTGGGCAAGTCGCATCGGCGCGCCGATGCGACTTGCCCAGCGATTGCAACTGACTCAGTGCTTGCGGATCTTCTCGACGATCGCCGTGGTCGAGCTGTTCTCCACCAGGCCGAGCACCTTCACCGTGCCGCCGTAGGCCTTGACGATATCGGCACCGACCACCTGGTCGATACCGTAGTCGCCGCCCTTGACCAACACATCCGGCTTGACCTGGCGCAGCAGGTTCTCAGGGGTGTTC
This sequence comes from Pseudomonas sp. CCOS 191, assembly GCF_001007005.1. Classification (NCBI taxonomy): domain Bacteria; kingdom Pseudomonadati; phylum Pseudomonadota; class Gammaproteobacteria; order Pseudomonadales; family Pseudomonadaceae; genus Pseudomonas; species Pseudomonas sp. CCOS 191. The sequence goes on along the minus strand of NZ_LN847264.1, from coordinate 597,999 downwards.
TCAGGGAAGCTGATGACCCAGTCCACCGCACCGAGCCCGGCCAGCACAGCCATGCGACGATCGACGCTGTTGATCGGACGGCCCGGCCCTTTCAGGCGGCTGACCGAAGCATCGTCGTTGATGGCGACGATCAGGCGGTCGCCCTGGGCGCGGGCCTGCTCCAGATAGGTCACGTGGCCCGCATGCAGGATATCGAAACAGCCATTGGTGAAGACGATGCTCTCGTTGTGCGCACGGGCATCATCGATGGCCAGCAGCAACTGCTCCAACCCCAGCACGCCGCGCTCGGAGCCTTCTTCACGCTGGATCGCCCGGCGCAGTTCGGGTGCGCTGATAGCGGCGGTACCCAGCTTGCCGACGACGATGCCGGCAGCCAGGTTGGCGAGGGCGACCGCGTGCGGCAGGTCTTCGCCCGCGGCAATGGCCGCGGCGAGAGTGGAAATCACCGTATCGCCGGCACCGGTGACATCGAACACCTCACGGGCTCGGGCCGGCAGGTGCAGCGCCGGATGGCCGATGCGCAGCAAGGTCATGCCGTGCTCGCCACGGGTCACCAACAGCGCGCCCAGGTCCAGCTCTTCGAGCAGCTTCAGGCCCTTGGCAACCAGCTCGGCTTCGTCGGCGCAACGGCCGACGATGGTCTCGAACTCGCTGAGGTTCGGGGTGATCAGGCTGGCGCCGCGGTAGATCGAGAAATCCTTGCCCTTGGGGTCGGCCAGCACCGGGATACCCTTGCCGCGGGCAGCCTGGATCAACGACTGGTGATTCTTCAGCGCGCCCTTGCCGTAATCGGACAGCACCAGGACCTTGACGCCTTCGAGCAAGGCATCCACTTCCGCTCCCAACGACAGCGGGTCGGTGGCGAAGGGTTCTTCGAAATCGATGCGCAGCAACTGCTGGTGGCGGCTCATGACCCGCAGCTTGACGATGGTCGGCTGATGGGCGATGCGCTGAAAGATCGAGCGCACGCCTGCGGCCTGCAGGCTGTTGGCCAGGCTATCGGCGGCTTCGTCCTGGCCGGTGACGCCAACCAGCGCGGCAGGGGCGCCGAGGGCGGCGATGTTCAAGGCCACGTTGGCGGCGCCGCCGGGACGGTCCTCGATCTGATCGACCTTGACCACCGGCACCGGCGCTTCAGGCGAGATACGCGAAGTACCGCCATGCCAGTAGCGGTCGAGCATGACATCGCCGACCACCAGTACCGGGGCTTGATCGAAACGCGGCATGGACAACTTCATGGGCAACCCATCATTGGAAAAGTGAACAGGGGCAGGATATTAGCACAGGGTTGCGCAGGGCTTTACGGCCAACCGCGGCAATGCTGTATCGATTGACTGGCGGGGCCGCGAAGGCCCCACCCTACGGCCGATCAGGTGATGTCGGCCTTTTCCGCTTCGTCCAGGCCCATGGCGTGCAGGCGGGCATAATGGCCATTGGCCTGGAGCAGTTCGGCGTGGGTGCCACGCTCCACCAGACGGCCCTGATCCATTACCAGGATCAGGTCGGCTTTCTCGATGGTCGACAGGCGGTGGGCGATCACCAGGGTGGTGCGACCTTCCATCACGTGGTCCAGCGCCGCCTGGATGTGACGCTCGGACTCGGTATCCAGGGCCGAGGTCGCCTCGTCGAGGATCAGCAGTGGCGCGTTTTTCAGCAGCGCCCGCGCAATCGCCAGACGCTGGCGCTGGCCTCCGGAGAGCAGCACGCCGTTCTCGCCGACTTCGGTATCGAAGCCCTTGGGCAACTGGTCGACGAACTCCTTGGCGTAGGCATCGGCGGCGGCGGCCTCGATATCCGCCCGGGGGGCGCCGGCCAGGTCACCATAGGCGATGTTGTTGGCCACCGTGTCGTTGAACAGGGTGACGTGCTGGGTCACCTGGGACACATGGCGACGCAGGTTACGCAGGCGGTACTGTTCGATTTCCACGCCGTCGAGCAGGATCTGCCCTTCCGTGTGGTGGTAGAACCGCGGGATCAGCGCCGCCAGCGTCGACTTGCCGCTGCCAGACCGCCCTACCAGGGCGATCATCTGCCCAGGCTCGGCGGTGAAGCTGATGTCGCTGAGCACCTGACGCTCGGTGCCGGGGTAGGTGAAGCTGAGGTTGCGCACTTCGAGGCGCCCGTCGACCCGCTCCTTCTCGACGGTGCCGGCATCGACCTCCGGCTTCTCGTCCAACTGCTCGAAGATGCTTTCGGCACCGGCAAGGCCCTTCTGGATGGTCGAGCTGACTTCCGAGAGCTGGCGAATCGGCTTGGGCAGCAACCCGGCCGCCGTGATGTAGGCCACCAGGTCACCGGCCGACGCCTCGCCGCGCAGGAACAGCACCAGGAACATCAGCGTGGCCATGGCGGTGTAGATCACCAGTTGCAGCAACGGCGTGTACAGCGCGCCGGTCTTGGTCATGCGCAGCTGCTTGTCGGTGTTGCTCTGGCTGGCGGCGTTGAAGCGACGCTCTTCGTAGCTTTCGCCACCGAAGCTGCGCACCACGCGATAGCCCTGGATGGTCTCGGAGGCCACATGAGTGACATCGCCCATGGCCACCTGGATCTTCTTGCTCTGCTTGCGGAATTTCTTGCTGGCGGTACTCACCATCACCGCGATCAGCGGCAGGATCGCCACCATCACCAGGGTCAGTTTCCAGTTCATCCACAGCAGGTAGGCGAACAGGAACACCACTGTCAGGCCTTCACGAATGACCACCTTGATGGCATCGGTGGCCGCGCCGGTAACCATGGTCACGTTGAAGGTGATACGCGAAATCAGGTGCCCGGAGTTGTGGTTGTCGAAGTAGCGGTTGGGCAGCACCAGCAGCTTGTTGAACAACTCGACGCGCAGGTCGTGAACCAGGCACAACGAAACCTTGGACAGGTAGTAGTTGCCCAGGAACGAGCCCAAGCCCTGCCAGGCGGCGATCAGGATGATCAGCAGCGGCACCGCCTGCAGCAACTGCAGGTCACGCAGATAAGGGACGCTGGGGAACAACACCGCCTGGGGGTTGCTCAGGCCGTCGACGAAGTACTTGAGGATCCCGGCCAGCATCGGTTGGGTCGATGCGAAGATCACGAAACCGACGATGCTCAGCAGGAAGATGCCGATATAAGGTTTGACGTAGCCCAGCAGGCGCAGGTAGATCTTCAGGCTCGCAGGCGAAGACGATTCGGGAACTGTCATGAGAATCCGTCGGGTCAAAAAGAGTCGGGATTATAACACACGCGGTGTCTCGCACCGCCCGCTGCAGGTAAGATAGGCGGCTGTCCCGAACCCATGGCCCTGGAGGCTAGATGCACGCACTTGACCACGCCCGCTACCTTGCCCTGCGCGAGGGCGCTCATGTCCTCGAAGCCGACGGCACTGGCGACAAGGTCCTGCGCCTGCGCGACGGCACGATGCTCAAGCTGTTTCGGCGCAAGCGCCTGATCAGCTCGGCGGCCTGGTATCCCTATGCCCGACGCTTCGCCGACAACTGCAAGGCCCTGGCCGCGCGCGGCATCCCCTGCCCACAGGTCAAGGCGGTGTACCGTATTGCCGAGATCGCCCGCGATGCCGTGCATTACGACCCGCTCCCAGGGCATACGCTGCGTCAGCTACTGGAGCAACCCGGCGAGCATCCCGAACTGCGCGACCAACTCGGGCAGTTCATCGCGACGCTGCACGAGTCAGGTGTGTACTTCCGCTCCGCGCATCTGGGCAACGTGGTACTGACGCCCGAAGGCAAGCTGGGGTTGATCGATGTCGCCGACCTGCGCATGTACCGCAAGCCGCTGCGCCGATCACAACGTCAGCGCAACTTCCGCCACATGCTGCGGTATCGGCAAGATCGGGAATGGTTGCTGGGTGACCGTGACAACGTGTTCATCGAGGCCTACCTGGCCAGCCAGCAGGTCTGCCGCCGCCAGGACCTGGCCAGCGCACTGGCCTGAACGAAGATGGCCGCCCGGAGGCGGCCATCTTCATCATCAGCGCAAACGTCGCTGCTGCAACCCACGGCCAAGTACCATGGCTGCCGGCAGCAGGACCAGCGGCCATAGCTCGTCGGGGTTACCAATCAGCTTGCTGCCGTCGAAGTTGAGCATGACCAGGGCACAGGCCAGGTACATGCCCCACGGGTCGCGCAGGCGCACGGCCTGGACCAGGGTCATGGCGACGATCACCAGGAACAGCACAAGCGAGACGCCGCCGGTATAGAGACCCAAGGCAACGAAAATGTTGTGCGGATGCTGGATCGGCATGGTGCCGCTCAGCAGCTTGTCGGTATGGAACTCGACACCGCAGCCAACCATCCAGCCACAGTTCTCCCATTCACCAACCATCACATGGAACAACTCGCTGCGATAGGAGTCGCCACGCTCGAAAAGCGAGTGGAACCAAGCCGCGTCCTTGACCAACCACAGGACCACCACACCGAGTACAGCGAACACGGCGAGCCACGGCCCGGCCACCCGCGGGAAACGCCACAATGCCCAGCACGCCCAGACAGCGAACAGGAACACTGCACCGACCATCGCGGTACGTGTCTGCATCACGAAGGTGACAGCCACCACCGACAGCACCACCGCGCAAAAAGCTTCGAACCAGCGACGACGGTGCAGCCAGCCCGGCATGGCCAGCGCCAGGGCACAGAGCAACCAGATGCTGGTGTAGATGACGTTCTGCATGCGCGCCGGCATCAGGTTGACCCGCTCGCCCAAGACGTGGATGCCCGTCAGGTAGGCATATGCCGCATAGCCGAAGACATACAGACAAATGGCCCAGAACAGCACCCGGGCAAACATCTCGGAGCGCAGGAAACGCTGGTTTGTCAGCCCCGCGATGGTGAAGACGAATAGCGTCACGTAGGCGATGTGCTTGTAGAACTGGCCCTCACCGGCGATTACCGCTGGCACCAGGAACCACAGCAGGAACACCAGCCAGGCCAGCCCAAGTTTGTCATGCAGCAGCCCGGCGCCTCGCTCCTTGATCAGGAACACCAGACCCGGCAACGCGATGAACGCGTAGAAAATGTTGTTCGTCCATTTCGACGAGTCCATCAGCACGAAGCTGGCCAGGAAAGCGATCAACGCCGCAGTGAAATAGCGACGACTCCTGCTGTTGTCTCGGTCAATCCCTTCAAACATCCTTCAACACCCATCCAAGCAATAGTCCGATGACCAGCACACCCAACAAGCGGATGCGATCCATGCGCTTGCGTCGTACCTTCTTGATTTTTTCTTCCGGCATTTCCACATGCTCGCCGAACCCTGTGTGCAGCACCGCGTCGTTTTCCAGGATCAGCGCGTAGCGGTCACGCTCGGCGTAGAGCCGCGACAGGCTCTTCTCGCCCGAATGCGCGGCGTACGGCGCATGCGCCTGGTAGTCGGCGAGCCTGCGCAGGCCCGGGTTGAACGAGAAGCCCTGCCATTCCGCCTTGTGCGAACCCAGCTTGTGGAAGGCAATACCCTGCAGCACCTGACGCGCCTCCAGGAACACATAGGGGCTGTGCACCTGCAAGTCATGGTTGAAGCTGCGCAGCCAGACCTGCAAGGCTTGCGGGTCGGCTTCGAGCAAGGCCTGGGACTCCTCGACGAAACCTGGGCGATAGAACGCCCAGTCATCCTCGCAGTGGAACACCCAGAATGTCTTCACCTGCGAGTAGGCGGCGTCCACCGAACGCAATTGTCCGAGCTTGGGATTGTTGACGATGAAGGTGGTGTGCTCGCGCCAGTGCTCGGGAATGCAGTCGCGTACCGCCTCGTCACCGGAGTCCTCGGTAATGAACACTTCGCGGATGGGCGCCGTGTTGTAGAGATCGAAACTCTCGAGCGTGCGCTTGAGCAGTTCAAAACGACCACAGCTGGTCACCACCAGTGTGATCTCGCTGTTTTCACTGAAGATCATGGCTTCCTCGATGTGTGTGGGAGCTAACGCGACAGGCCGATGGCCAGCAGCACACGCGCCAGCAGGCCGGGTTTCGCGGCCGGGCGCAGCGGCGCGCGCATGGCCTCGGTGATCGCCTGGCCGAGCGCGTGAAAGGTATAACGCTGTTCGGCCAGTTGCTGGCCGTTGCGTGAGATACGCTCGGCCAGGGCCAGGTCACCACGCAGCTGGGCGAGCTTCTCGCGTAGTTGTTCAAGGTCGCGATAGAGCACGATGTTGTGCATGTCTACGAAGCCCAGTGCCTGGTTCTCCTCCTCACCCTGGTCATAGGCGAACAGGACGCAACCACAGGCCATGGCTTCGAAGTTCTTGATCATGTATTCGCCCATGCCAACGTCGGCACTGACGAAAAAGCGGATGCGACTGAGAGTCTGGCTGTATTCCTCACCCGACTTGGTGCGGGTGATCAACAGGTTCTCTACCGCCGCGATCGACTCGAGCATCTGCTTGCGCCCGGAGTAGGCCACGCTGCGTAGGCTGCCGACGAACGCCAGTTCGATGTCGCGCTCGCGGTTCTCGTTGCGCAATAGTGCCTGGTCGTAGCCCTTGGGCACGAATACCGCATCGAAACCTTCATCACGCAGCCGGCGGGTAACCACCGCGCCTGAAGTGATGACCCGTGCCCACGGCAACTGGCGATAGTACTCGCTGAACTTGCCGGTGTACTTGCATGGGATGTAGTTCTGGTAGGCATCGTGCTCGAGGATCACCAGGTTCGGAAGTGTGCGGATGAAACGCGCCTGGCGGATTTCTTTCTTGAACCGCAGGAAGAACAGGATGCGGTCGTACTGATCGACTTGCACATGTTCGCGGAAATAGCCACGCAAGTCGGCCTGCTGGTCACCGGTAAGCCAGCGGATATCGCACTCGCAGTCGGCCGCGATGCCTTCGTAAAGACGATCCAGGATGGCGCGTTGCTCTTTCTGGACCAGGAACAGGACTTTCAACGTGGCTCTCTCTTGTCGATCACTGTACCGACCCACAGCAGTTCGTGGCGCCGTACGGCCTTGCGGAAGAATTCATTGTCACCGAATGCCGGCCAGCGCCGGGCGGCCAGACAGCGCTGCAGGAAGCGACGAACCCTGCGTTTGAATGGAGCCGCGGACTGCAGGTCGTGCATCATACCCAAAGCGATGGCCTTTTGCCTCTGCTGCTGCTCGCCAACCCCAAGCACCCAGGGGAGCATGGGCAGGCTTGCATCGAAGAACGGTGGCAAAGGCACCCCGGTACCGGCATCGCCCATCGGCCAGCGATCATTGTCGTGCAGGTGATTGGCGTACAACAGCAAGGTTTGCGGTTGCCAACTCGCCCCTTGCAACGCTTGCTGCAGGGCGTCATGGGCGCACACATGGTCCGGGTGGGGATCGAGCGTCGGGTGTGGCATCACGATGGTTGCCGGGCGCGCATGCTCGATGAGCTCGCGCAGGTCCTGGACCAGGTTGCTCCAGGTCGGTCGGCCATCGGCATCACTGCGCAGCGCGACCTCGTTGAAACGGCGGAATGGCCGTGTGTCGATCAGGTCGGCCTCGCGCGATGCGACAGGTGTCTCGGGCTCGGCCTGCATGGCCGGCAGTTGCATGCAGAAATATCCCAACTGCACGCACTGCTGGGAAGGCACCCCGGCCCAGCGGGGCACGGCGATGCTGTCCCAACTGCGCAACTCGCCCTTGAGCCGGGCTGCCTCTACCAGGTCAAGGCCGAAGGTTTCGCGATAATACGCGTTCTCGATCTCGCCTGCGGTCAGGGTCACGATCCAGCTGCTTTTTGCCTGGGCATAAGCGGCGAACGCCGCAAGCTCGGCATCGTCGGCATGGGGTGCGATGACCATCAGCGAGCCGGCCAGGTAGTCGGTGTGACGGAAAACCAGCAATTCCATCTCCGGCGCCACGCGGCAGTGCCGGCCACTCAGGCGCAGCCGCCCGGCACCCAGCGCCTCGGCCTGCCCCCCCAGGTTCAGGTAGCGCACACCGCGGACACCACGCTCGAAGGCCTGGCAATCGGCGACGCCCCCTTCGATGCGTACCGCCGGGTCGAGCAGGCGCCCCAACCAACCGGCGCGCAAATTCACCCGCAGCAACAGGGTCTCGCTGCCGTCCAGCTGGCAGTCTTTCGGCAACGCAAGCACACCGCCATGGCTGTGCAGCGCATGACGCTCGCTGGCCTGCAAATCGTACTGGTAGTCGCTGCCGGGCACGTAGAACAGGTGGTCGGAGAACCAGGCCTCATGGGCCACCCACAACAACACCGCGAGGACAGGCGGCAACCACCATGCCCACAGCGCCGTGAGCAACAGCGCGACAAGCAACACCAGCAGGATCACCCGCTTGCGCTTGCGATGGCGTTTGAGCAGTTGCTGCTTGTTGGCGCTCATGTTCAGACCTGGAAGACGTTGACGGGGTTACACCAACGATCCTTGTACTCTCGATCGGCCCGGCCGAAGGAGAACCGCAGCGCCTTGCCTCGGGCATTGGCATCCTCCCAGGCAGCCTGGGTATTGAGGAAGCTCAGTACGCTACCAGGGCTGAAGGCCTTGGTCTGCGGGTCGACACCGCCGTTTACATATTCGACGCTGATCCATTGTGGCGCCTCGACGCGATACACCAGCTGGATCGCAATCGGTGCGCCCTCCAGGAACAGCACGGAGCCAATCAACAGTTCGCGCAGGCGCTCGACCACTTCAGCCATGCGGGCCGCGCCGGTTGCCGGGAACCCCCAGCGACGCTGGAACAAGTCACAGTACATCGCCGCGATCTCGGCTGCAGTGAAATCGCCAATCGGTCGCACCTGGCCGCCGGCCTCTTCCAGCAGGCGCAGCTCACGGCGCTGGTTATAGCGGAATTTCTTCGACAGGTCCTCGTGCGGGCGAGACATGGCCAACTGCTCTGGCTGCGCCTTGAGACCGCTGAAACGGCCCTGGTTCAGCTCGGACAGGTAACGCCCGGCATGGCGCAGCGGCGCGGCGCAGTCATCGGCGGCCGGCAGGATGATCTCGGCGTTGCCCAGGTCGAACAGGCCTTTCTTGCCATGACGCTTGAGCACGTCCTTGGACAGCGCCAAGTGGCGCCCCCATACCGGCAACGCGGCCTTGAGCTCGCCGCCCTGGAACCAACCGAGGTAACGCACCGGGATCTGAGCCAGGTCCGCCAGTTGCTCGACCACCAGCGGGTGCGTGGCGACACTGCCGCCGAAACGCTGCCAGGCATCGTTGTACTCGGCCGCGTCGATCACTTGCCAGCCGCGTTCGCGCCAGGCCTTGAGGTGATTGAGCATCAGGCCTCCGCCACCAGCGCACGCACCTGCGGCAACTGCCAGAAGGAATCGCGCACTGCCTGGTCGCTGAAACGCTGCTGCAGGCGCTGCAGCATGTGCAAAGCACAGGCCTCACGCTGCCCGGCGTCCAGCCCGGCCATATGCTTCAGGCCCTGGGCCAGCTGCGCGTCATCCCCCAGCGGGAACAGCACGCCCACGCCCTCGACTACTTCTCGGGCGCCGCCACAGGCGGTGGCCAGCAGCGGCACGCCCGCCACCATGGCCTCGAGCAAGACCATGCCGAACGGCTCATGGTCGGAGCTCAGCGCAAATACATCAAAGGCGCGGAAGTAACGACGGGCGTCCGGCACCTGGCCGAGGAAGTCCACCTGCCCGGCAATGCCCAACTCACTGGCCAATGCCTTGAGCGGTGCCTCGAGGCGGCCCTTGCCCAGGATTGCCAGCCGCGCGCCAGCCGGCAGGCCAGGCAAGGCTTCGGCGAAGCCGCGCAACAGCGTGGCCTGGTCTTTGTCCGGGTGCAAGCGGCCGACATTGCCGACCACCCATGCCTGCTCATCCAGGCCCAAGGCGCGACGCGCCTCGTCACGCGGCACCAAGCTGGCCTGTAGTGCCTCGACATCGATGCGGTTGTACAGGGTCTGGATACGCTCGGCCGGCCACTGCCCCAGGCAGCGTCGCATGTCGTCGCGCACCGCGTCCGAGACGCCAAGCAGGCTCAGGCGTTTGCGCAACAGGTTGGCGAACAGGCGACGCCCCTTGCGCTGGTAGTCGCCAAACGCGTGGTGCACGCCGATCACCGGCAGGCCGGTGCCCAGCAGCGCGACATAGATCGGCTTGAAGCGGTGGGCGATGCAGAACGCGAAATTGCGCTGCGCTGCGATCTTGCGCAGCGCGGCGATGGCGCCCAGCTTCAGGCCACGCACGGCCTTTGAACTGAATTCCAGGAACAATACCTCGTCCGAGGCGCAGCCAGCAGCGACCTGCGCGTCAGCTGCCCCGGTGAGGAACACGGTGGTGACCTTGTAGCCGCTGCCCTGGAACAGGCTGGCGTATTGACGGGCGCAGTCGAGGAACGGCCCGTCATAGCCATGGCAGAACTGCAGGATCCGCGGTTCAGAGCGGCTGGTCATACGGCGCGGCGCCTTCCTTGACCACCAGGATGTCTTCCATGATCAGGTACTGCAGGTCCGAGCCGAAGAACATGTTCAGGGCGTCGGTCGGCGAGCAGATCATCGGTTCGCCACGGCGGTTGAGCGAGGTGTTCAGCGACACGCCGTTGCCGGTCAGGTCTTCCAGCGCCTTCATCATGTCGTAGTAGCGCGGGTTGTACTCGCGCTTGAGCACCTGGGCGCGCGAGGTACCGTCCTCGTGGACCACTTCCGGCACGCGGGTCTTCCACTCTTCTGCCACTTCGAAGGTGAAGGTCATGAACGGCGCCGGATGGTCGATCTTGATCATCTGCGGCGCGACAGTGTCGAGCATCGACGGGCAGAAAGGCCTCCAGCGCTCGCGGAACTTGATCTGGTGGTTGATGCGGTCGGCCACGCCCGGCACGCTCGGGCAACCGATGATCGAGCGACCACCCAGTGCGCGAGGGCCGAACTCCATACGCCCCTGGAACCAGGCCACCGGGTTGCCGTCGACCATGATCTTGGCGATCTGCTCGGGCATGTTCTCGAGCTTGCGCCATACCGGTTTGCTCGGGTGACGGGCGCAGGCGGCGATCACGTCTTCGTTGGAGTACGCAGGGCCGAGGTAGACGTGCTCCATCTTCTCGACCGGCACGCCACGGGCGTGGGACACATAGGCAGCAGCACCCACCGCAGTACCGGCGTCGCCGGACGCTGGCTGGACGAACAGCTCTTTCACGTCATCGCGGGCGATGATCTTCTGGTTTAGCTTGACGTTCAGCGCACAGCCGCCGGCGAAGGCCAGCTTGCCGGTCTCTTTCAGGGTATCGCCCAGGTAGTGGTCGATCATCTGCAGGGCGAGCTTCTCGAACAATGCCTGCATGCTCGCCGCGTAGTGGATATACGGCTCGTCGGCGATATCGCCTTCGCGCTTCGGACCCAACCACTCGATCAGCTTGGGCGAGAAGTAGAAGCCCTTGCCCTTCTCTTTATAGCGGCGCAGGCCGATGACGTTGGCGTACTCGGTGTTGATCACCAGCTCGCCGTTTTCGAAGCTGGCCAGGCGCGAGAAATCATATTTGCTGGCATCGCCATATGGCGCCATGCCCATGACCTTGAACTCGCCATCGAGCATCTCGAAGCCGAGGAACTCGGTGATCGCGCCATACAGGCCACCCAGGGAGTCCGGGTCGAAGAATTCCTTGATCTTGTGGATCTTGCCGTTTTCGCCATAGCCGAAGAAGGTAGTGGCGTATTCGCCCTTGCCGTCGATGCCGAGGATCGCGGTCTTCTCTTTGAAGCCCGAGCAGTGGTAGGCGCTGGAGGCGTGGGCCAGGTGGTGCTCGACCGGTTCGATCTTGATCTTCTTCGGATCGAAGCCCAGTTGCTCCAGGCACCAGACGATCTTCTTGCGGTAGCGCTTGTAACGGCGGTTGCCCATCAGCAGCGCGTCGAGGGCGCGATCCGGGGCGTACCAGTAGCGCTTGGCATAGTGCCAGCGGGCCTTGCCGAACAGGCTGATCGGTGCGAAAGGAATGGCCACCACGTCGACGTCCGACGGCTTGATGCCGGCCTGTTCCAGGCAGAACTTCGCCGACTCGTAGGGCATGCGGTTCTTCGCATGCTTGTCACGCACGAAGCGCTCTTCTTCGGCGGCGGCAATCAGCTTGCCGTCGATGTACAGGGCCGCGGAAGGGTCATGGCTAAGGGCGCCGGACAGGCCAAGAATCGTCAGTGCCAAGGGGTTAGCCTCTCAAATCGGTATGAAGTGCGCCACCGGCCATTCAGGCGGATGGCGGCTAAAGGGCGGGATTATAACGCAAAGATCGCCTGACGCGATGCATAGACGTGGCAGCGAGCTTGCCCCGCGATGGCGTTGGATCTGCTGACGCCATCGCCGGGAAAGCCCACTCCCACGATGCTTGCGACGCCTGTTTATTCGGCGATCAGCCAGTCCATGCGGAAGCTGCCGGCGGTCTGTGCCAGTTCCTTGGCCAACCACGGCAGCAGCTCCTTGAGTTCGTCTTCCAGGCCCCACGGTGGGTTGGCGATGGCCAGGCCCGAGCCGTTCAGGCCCTGCGGGCTGTCCTGGTGATGCACATACAGCTCCACGCGCAGCAGCTTGGGCGCGCCGGTGCTGGTGAGATCCTGGTAGAAGCGGGTCAGCGAGCGCTGGTCCTTGATCGGGTACCAGATGGCCGCGACGGTCTGGCGCATGCGACCGATCGCCTCCTTCATCGCCACGGTGCAGCGCTTGAGCTCGTCGGCCTGCTCGAACGGCGGGTCGATCAGCATGATCGCGCGTTTTTCCTGCACCGGTAGCAGCGCCCGCGGGATATGCCAGCCTTCGCCCAAGTGCACGGTGACTCGCGGGTCCTTCTTCATGTTCTCTTTGAGCAGCACGCCGTCTTCAGGGTGCTTTTCGTTGAGCTGTGCACGGTCCTGGTCACGCATCAAGCGCCGGGCCAGCTCGGGGGAGCCCGGGTAGTAGCGCAATTCGCCGTTCTTGTTCAGGCGCTTGATGACACCCAGATAGCCAGCGGTAACGACGGGCAGGTCATCGCGATTCCACAGGCGGGCGACGCCTTCGAGGTACTCACCGGTACGGCTCGCCTGATCGCCCTGCAGGTCGTACAGGCCAAGCCCTGCGTGGGTATCGATATAGGCAAACGGCTGCTCCTTGCGCGACATCAGGGCGATGAGGCGGGTGAGCACGATGTGCTTGAGGACGTCGGCATGGTTGCCGGCGTGGAAGGCGTGACGATAGTTCATGAGGACTCCTGCGGGGTCGGCAAGTTTACCTTGTCGCGAAGGAGACGTCAGGTACGGCGGTCGGGCTTGAATCGCATCGCCGGCAAGCCGGCTCCCACAGGTTGGATGAGACCCCTGTGGGAGCCGGCTTGCCGGCGATGAAGGCGATGCCGATTCAGCAGGCGTTACTTGTCGGCGTGATACGCCGCATCAGCGGTTTCAAAACGCGAAACCATGCTGTTCGTCGGACTGCCCAGCTTGCTCACCACGAAGATGGCGATGCTGGCGAACAGGAAGCCCGGGATGATCTCGTACAGCCCCAGGCCGACGTAGCTCTTCCACAGGATCACGGTCAGCGCACCCACCACGATACCGGCCAGCGCGCCGTTGCGGGTCATGCCTTTCCACAGTACCGAGATCAGCACCACCGGACCGAAGGCGGCACCGAAGCCAGCCCAGGCGTAGGCCACCAGGCCCAGCACGCGGTTCTCGGGGTTGGCGGCCATGGCGATGGCGATCAGCGCGACAGCCAGCACCATCAGGCGACCGACCCAGACCAGCTCGGTCTGCGAGGCGTTCTTGCGCAGGAAGGCCTTGTAGAAGTCTTCGGTCAGGGCGCTGGAGCACACCAGCAGCTGGCAGCTCAGGGTGCTCATCACCGCCGCCAGGATGGCCGACAGCAGCACGCCGGCGACCCATGGGTTGAACAGGATCTTGGCCAGCTCGATGAACACGCGTTCGTGGTTCTCGGTGACCGGACCGGCCAGGTCAGGATGCGCCGAGAAGTAGGCGATGCCGAAGAAGCCCACGGCGCAGGTACCGGCCAGGCAGAGGATCATCCAGGTCATGGAGATGCGACGGGCATTGGCAATCGACTTCACCGAGTCGGCAGCCATGAACCGCGCCAGGATGTGCGGCTGGCCGAAGTAGCCCAGGCCCCAGCCCATCAGCGAGATGATGCCGATGAAGGTGGCGCCCTTGAACATGTCGAAGTGCGCTGGGTTCACCGCGTCGATGGCGGCGAAGGTCTGGTCGAAGCCACCGGTGGAGATCAGCACGATCACTGGGGTCAGGATCAGCGCGAAGATCATCAGCGATGCCTGCACGGTGTCGGTCCAGCTCACCGCCAGGAAGCCACCGACGAAGGTGTAGGCGATGGTGGCCGCGGCACCGGCCCACAGGGCGGTCTCGTAGGACATGCCGAAGGTGCTTTCGAACAGGCGGGCGCCGGCGACGATGCCGGAGGCGCAGTAGATGGTGAAGAACACCAGGATGACGATGGCCGAGATGATCCGCAGCAGGCCGGTCTTGTCCTCGAAGCGGCTGGCGAAGTAGTCCGGCAGGGTCAGGGCGTCACCGTTGTGCTCGGTCTGCACACGCAGACGGCCGGCGACGAACAGCCAGTTCAGGTAGGCGCCGACGGTCAGGCCGATGGCGATCCAGGCCTCGGAAAGACCGGCGAAGTAGATGGCGCCCGGCAGACCCATCAGCAGCCAGCCGCTCATGTCCGATGCGCCGGCGGAAAGCGCGGTGACCACGCTGCCGAGGCTACGGCCGCCGAGAATATAGTCGGAAAGGTTCTTGGTGGAGCGATAGGCCGCGAAGCCGATCAGCACCATTGCCGCGATGTAGATCACGAAGGTGATCGTGATTGGATTGCCCATGAGTTGTGCCCTGGCGTTGTTTTTATCTCTGCGACTCGCCGTGCACGACGACGGTTGCACCCAGGCGGCGCATCCTATGCAACAACATGAATCAGGTGCAACCATTTTTCATTTGCAAGTTGCACCCAAGCCTGCATTTTCAGATAAAACCGCTTTCTTGCTTCTTTTCGGAGCAAAAACGACGTTTCTCATACTTAAATGCAGCAAAAACAGCCATTTCGGTGGTTCAGAAATACCCTTCAGACGAGTTGCACCTGGGGCACGAAAAAATCGGGTTGCACCCGGTTGCACCCCAATTGTCCTACAGGCTAATCTTGCCGCCAGCTTAGGTCACATCCGTGGCCAATAACGAGGATAAGAAATGGCGACGACCACCCTTGGGGTCAAACTCGACGACCCGACCCGTGAGCGACTCAAAGCAGCTGCGCAGTCCATCGACCGCACGCCGCACTGGTTGATCAAGCAAGCGATCTTCAACTATCTCGAGAAGCTCGAGGGTGGCGCCACCCTGAACGACCTCAACGGCCATGCCGCCGCTGGCGACGACGCCGGCGAAGTCGCCGCCGACCACGCCCACCAGTGCTTCCTGGAGTTTGCCGAAAGCATCCTGCCGCAGTCGGTACTGCGCTCGGCGATCACCGCCGCCTACCGCCGCCCCGAGCAGGAAGTGGTGCCGATGCTGCTGGAGCAAGCTCGCCTGCCGGCCGCCCAGGCCGAAGCCACCAACAAGCTGGCCGCAAGCCTGGCCGACAAGCTGCGCAACCAGAAGAGCGCCGGTGGCCGCGCCGGTATCGTCCAGGGCCTGCTGCAGGAGTTCTCGCTGTCCTCGCAAGAAGGCGTAGCGCTGATGTGCCTGGCCGAAGCCCTGCTGCGTATCCCCGACAAAGGCACCCGTGACGCGCTGATCCGCGACAAGATCAGCACCGGCAACTGGCAGCCGCACCTGGGCAACAGCCCATCGCTGTTCGTCAACGCCGCCACCTGGGGCCTGCTGCTGACCGGCAAGCTGGTCAGCACCCACAACGAATCCGGCCTGACCTCCTCGCTCACCCGCATCATCGGCAAGAGCGGCGAGCCGATGATCCGCAAGGGCGTCGACATGGCCATGCGCCTGATGGGCGAACAGTTCGTCACCGGCGAGACCATCGCCGAGGCCCTGGCCAACGCCAGCAAGTTCGAATCCAAGGGCTTCCGCTACAGCTACGACATGCTCGGCGAAGCCGCGCTGACCGAGCACGATGCGCAGAAATACCTGGCCTCCTACGAGCAGGCGATCCACTCGATCGGCAAGGCCTCGCACGGCCGCGGCATCTATGAAGGCCCGGGCATCTCGATCAAGCTCTCGGCCCTGCACCCGCGTTACAGCCGCGCCCAGTACGAGCGCGTGATGAGCGAGCTGTACCCGCGCCTGCTGTCGCTGACCCTGCTGGCCAAGCAATACGACATCGGCCTGAACATCGACGCCGAGGAAGCCGACCGCCTGGAGCTGTCGCTGGACCTGCTCGAGCGCCTGTGCTTCGAGCCGTCGCTGGCCGGCTGGAACGGCATCGGCTTCGTTATCCAGGCGTACCAGAAGCGCTGCCCATATGTGATCGACTTCGTCATCGACCTGGCCAAGCGCAGCCGCCACCGCCTGATGATCCGCCTGGTGAAGGGCGCCTACTGGGACAGCGAGATCAAGCGCGCCCAGGTCGAGGGCCTGGAAGGCTACCCGGTCTACACCCGCAAGGTGTACACCGACGTTTCCTATATTGCCTGCGCGCGCAAGCTGCTGTCGGTGCCGGAAGCCATCTACCCGCAGTTCGCCACCCACAACGCCCACACCCTGTCGGCCATCTACACCATCGCCGGGCAGAACTACTACCCGGGCCAGTACGAGTTCCAGTGCCTGCACGGCATGGGCGAACCGCTGTACGAGCAAGTCGTGGGCAAGATCGCCGAGGGCAAGCTGAACCGTCCGTGCCGCGTGTACGCACCGGTCGGCACCCACGAGACCCTGCTGGCCTACCTGGTCCGCCGCCTGCTGGAAAACGGCGCCAACACCTCGTTCGTCAACCGCATTGCCGACCACTCGATCTCCATTCAGGAACTGGTCGCTGACCCGGTCGCCAGCATCGAACGCATGGGTACCCAGGAAGGCAGCATCGGCCTGCCGCACCCGCGCATCCCGATGCCACGTGAGCTGTACGGCAGCGAGCGGGCCAACTCGGCCGGCATCGACATGGCCAACGAACATCGCCTGGCGTCGCTGTCCTGCGCCCTGCTGGCCACCGCCCACAACGACTGGAAAGCCACGCCGCTGCTGGCTTGCGCCGCCAGCGAGCAAACCGCTGTGGCGGTGCTCAACCCATCCGATCATCGCGATGTGGTCGGCCATGTGCAGGAAGCCACCGTCGCCGACGTCGACAATGCCATCCAGTGCGCGCTGAACGCCGCGCCGATCTGGCAGGCCACCCCGCCGGCCGAGCGTGCCGCGATCCTCGAACGCGCCGCCGACCTGATGGAAGCCGATATCCAGCCGCTGATGGGCCTGCTGGTACGCGAAGCCGGCAAGACCTTCGCCAACGCCATCGCCGAAGTGCGCGAGGCCGTGGACTTCCTGCGCTACTACGCGGTGCAGGCACGCAACGATCTGCGTAACGACAACTGCCGCCCACTGGGCCCGGTGGTGTGCATCAGCCCGTGGAACTTCCCGCTGGCGATCTTCTCCGGCCAGGTGGCCGCGGCCCTCGCCGCCGGCAACCCGGTATTGGCCAAGCCGGCCGAGCAGACCCCGCTGATCGCCGCCCAGGCCGTGCGCCTGATGCTGGAAGCCGGCATCCCCGAAGGCGTGCTGCAACTGCTGCCGGGCCAGGGCGAAACCGTCGGCGCCGGCCTGGTCGGTGACGAGCGCGTCAAGGGCGTGATGTTCACCGGTTCCACCGAAGTCGCCCGCCTGCTGCAACGCAACATTGCCGGGCGCCTGGACAACCAGGGCCGTCCGATCCCGCTGATCGCCGAAACCGGCGGCCAGAACGCGATGATCGTCGACTCCTCGGCACTGACCGAGCAGGTGGTGATCGATGTGGTGTCCTCGGCCTTCGACAGCGCCGGCCAGCGTTGCTCGGCCCTGCGCGTGCTGTGCCTGCAGGAAGACTCCGCCGACCGCGTGATCGAGATGCTCAAGGGCGCCATGGCCGAAAGCCGCCTGGGCAACCCGGAGCGCCTGTCCGTGGACATTGGCCCAGTGATCGACGCCGAAGCCAAGGCCGGCATCGAGAAGCACATCCAGGGCATGCGCGACAAAGGCCGCAGCGTTTACCAGGTGGCCATCGCCGAGGGTGAAGAGATCAAGCGCGGCACCTTCGTGATGCCGACCCTGATCGAACTGGAAAGCTTCGACGAGCTCAAGCGCGAAATCTTCGGCCCGGTGCTGCACGTGGTGCGCTACAACCGCAAGGACCTGGACCAGCTGATCGAGCAGATCAACGCTTCCGGCTACGGTCTGACCCTGGGCGTGCACACCCGCATCGACGAGACCATCGCCAAGGTGGTGGACAACGTCAACGCCGGCAACATGTACGTCAACCGCAACATCGTCGGCGCCGTGGTCGGTGTGCAGCCGTTCGGCGGTGAAGGCCTGTCGGGCACCGGCCCGAAAGCCGGCGGCCCGCTGTACCTGTACCGCCTGCTGTCGACCCGCCCGGCCGACGCCATCGCCCGCCACTTCCAGGCCGACGACGCGCGCAGCAAGGCCGACACCACCCTGCGCGACCAGCAGCTCAAGCCGTTGACCACCCTCAAGACCTGGGCGGCCAGCAGCCAGATGAGCGACTTGGTCGCGCTATGCGAGCAGTTCGCCGAGCAGTCGCAGAGCGGCATCACCCGCGTGCTGCCAGGCCCGACCGGCGAGCGCAACACCTACAGCGTGCTGCCACGCGAACACGTGCTGTGCCTGGCCGACAACGAGGCCGACCTGCTGGCCCAGCTGGCAGCGGTACTGGCCGTGGGTAGCTCGGCGGTGTTCCACGACGGCGAGCCGGCCAAGACCGTGCGCGCTCGTCTGCCGAAGGAGCTGCAAGCGAAGATCAAGCTGGTGGCTGACTGGAGCAAGGACGAGGTCGCCTTCGACGCGGTCATCCACCATGGTCACTCCGACCAGCTGCGCGGCGTCTGCGAGCAGGTGGCCAAGCGCGCCGGCGCGATTGTCGGCGTGCATGGGCTGTCGAGCGGCGATCACCAGATCGCCCTGGAGCGCCTGGTGATCGAGCGGGCGGTGAGCGTGAACACCGCGGCGGCAGGTGGTAACGCCAGCTTGATGACTATCGGCTAAGACGGCTGACGCCATCGCGGGGCAAGCCCGTTCTACAAGGTCGTGTTTTGGACTTTGTGGGAGCGAGCTTGCCCCGCGATGCGTTTGGGTGAACAGATAGTGCTGCTGATCATGCTGACTATTCCCAGGAGGCCCTTATTTTTAACGCCCTCTTAAGATTCTCGTATTGTTGCGTATGTGAAAACGTGCCTCTCCACTGTTTGCTTAGTATTTTTTTACGCAACGGAACAGAATCCTTGAAGATAAGATACTCACGGAAAACTTCCTGGGCATCGGAGCTAGTAATTCCCCCATGAATTTTTACATTCCCCGTCGTCTTGTTTATTAAATAGAGATTCTGGTGATCCATCCTGTAATCGCCGTATGCAAGACTATCCAAAAGCTCTAGCGCTCCAGCTGCAGACCGTCTGTTGACAAGCAGTGACTGCCTGCTTGCATTTTTGGCAACCCACCGTCCATAGTCTTCCGGCTTAAGGCCCATGGGAAGACTGCTTTCAAAATTGGCTTGCAATGCGTCATAGCTTGGCCTCACGAATTTCTCACCACTGTCCACATGTAGCGTCATTGCATCCGTTAAGTTTGCTGCGCCGGTAAATACCACACTGCCAGGGTTCTGGCTGTTTACCCTTGGAACTATCGCGCTCCAGACAACGCGCTGCTCTGGCCATCTCCCTACGGTTGTCTTTTTATACTGATATCCAGCCCGTCCTGAAGGATCAATACGATTGATGGGATCTCCCTCACTGTAGGCATATGCATTCAACCCTCCGGCAGCAAATGGACTGAGCACATCAGGGCTGTTAAAGCGCATCAGCCTCGTGCTGTACATACGATGCCCATTTCCCAACAGATAGCAGCCAGGTTCCGAGTCCCGTAGATAACCGGCATAGCCCAGTAAGGCAGCGTGATCCCCAGGAGGCTCAAAGCCGTAGGGAGCATAGACATGACCAAAATGCCCGGAGCCCCAGGCGGTGAAGGTGATCGAACCATCGCTGCGTGTGCCGGTAAGCAGCCCGTCACCCTGCCCGACCTGCGCCAAGGCACCTCCCGCTCCACGCACGATACGCCTGCCCGCCCCCACTTCTCCGACGACCACAGGCCTACCTTCCATATAGAAAAAGTACTTCATCGCACACCTGCCAAACGGAATTTCAAACAAGTATTGGTGGTCGTGGAGCACTCTGAAACTGGCACTTTTACCAGTCTCGACAGCTGCGGGCAGGCGTTAGGATGAAAGGTTCATGCCAGTCCGGCTCAAGAAACACCAGCGCGAAGAAAGCCCGCTCTCCCCCCTTCAGCATCGACGCCATCATCAACAATCAGGCCGATTTCTTTTTCACCGTAAAATCGACTTCCAGATCGGTGTGCGCCAGGATATTCACCAGTGCATCCAGCGAGAACTTGTCTATCTTGCCATTGAGCAAGTCACTCAAGCGTGGCTGAGTCAGATGCAGTCGCCGCGCTGCATCTTTCTGCGGCAGATCCCAGCATCGGACCATCTTGGTCAACACCCGCATCAGCTTCGCCCGAAGCCGCAGGTTCTCGGCCTCTTCGGGTGAGTCGAACAGCGCATCCCATACTGAAGTAGAGCGTTCGTTTGTCATTGCAAATCCCTCTGTGCATCGTGATGAGGCAACGATAGAGCTATATCGGTATCGATATAAGCGATATTGCATGACAAGGTTTTGCGACGGATGACGTCCACCTGCATACCGTCGGGCGCACGACAGGGGGCTCGGTGATAGCAACTTGTAAATTCATAAAGTGGGGGTCACTAGGTGCTCGCCACGATTTTTGCAGCGCCTAGCAGATCGAGCGCCGCCCGCGCGGCGCATCGCGGATGAATCCGCTCCTACATTTGTCGCAACGTGGCCATGCCTGATAGGCCATGGTTGTTAGCCTTGTGCGCTCGACGCGATTTTTCGATGGGCATTGCCGCAGCCTCACCTGTCTTAAGCCCTGCGCCAAGGCTGGCAACCATGGCCTGACAGGTTCGGTACGTTGCAACAAATGTAGGAGCGGATTCATCCGCGATGCGCCGCGCGGGCGGCGCTCGATTTCACAGGCGCTGCAACTCTAACTTCGAACATCGTTTACAGTCCGCCATTAGCGATTTCTGCCCCCATATCACCCACACCAATTAACCTGTCCCCTGCCCCACCACCCCGCCTAGACTCGCTGCACCCCGAACCAGGAATGCAGCCATGTCCGAGCAACTCCTCAGCAGCCGCAACCTCGCCTTCGAACTCTACGAAGTCCTCGACGCCGAGGCCCTGACCCAGCGTCCGCGCTTCGCCGAGCATAGCCGCGAGACCTTCGACGCGGCGCTGACCACCGCCCGCACCATTGCCGAAAAGTACTTCGCCCCGCACAACCGCAAAGGCGATGAAAACGAGCCCCGCTACGTGGACGGCCGCGCCGAGCTGATCCCGGAAGTGAAACCGGCCGTGGACGCCTTCCTCGAAGCGGGCTTCCTCAACGCCAACCGCGACTTCGAAGTCGGCGGCATGCAGTTGCCAAGCCTGGTATCACAGGCCTGCTTTGCCCACTTCCAGGCCGCCAACGCTGGCACCACGGCCTACCCGTTCCTGACCATGGGCGCGGCCAACCTGATCGAGAGTTTCGGCACCGAAGAGCAAAAGCGCCTGTTCCTGCAGCCGATGATCGAGGGCCGCTACTTCGGCACCATGGCCCTGACCGAGCCCCATGCCGGATCGTCGCTGGCCGATATCCGCACCCGCGCCGAACCCGCCGGCGACGGCAGCTACCGGCTCAAGGGCAACAAGATCTTCATCTCCGGCGGCGACCACGAGTTGTCGGAGAACATCGTGCACATGGCCCTGGCCAAGCTGCCGGACGCGCCAGCCGGGGTGAAGGGCATCTCGCTGTTCATCGTGCCCAAGTATCTGGTCAACCCCGACGGCAGCCTGGGCCCGCGCAACGATGTGCTGCTGGCCGGGCTGTTCCACAAGATGGGCTGGCGCGGCACCACTTCTACCGCGCTCAATTTCGGCGACAACGGCCAGTGCGTCGGCTACCTGGTCGGCCAGCCGCACCAGGGCCTGGCGTGCATGTTCCAGATGATGAACGAGGCGCGCATCGGCGTCGGCATGGGCGCGGTGATGCTCGGCTACGCCGGTTACCTGTATTCACTGGAGTACGCCCGCCAACGCCCACAGGGCCGCCTGCCGGACAACAAGGACCCGCACAGCCCCGCCGTGCCGATCATCGAGCACAGCGACGTCAAGCGCATGCTGCTGGCACAGAAGGCCTACGTGGAGGGTGCTTTCGACCTGGGCCTGTACGCGGCCCGGTTGTTCGATGACTCCCACACGGCGGCGGATGCAGAGGCACGCCGGCAAGCCCTGGAGCTGCTCGACCTGCTCACGCCCATCGTCAAGTCCTGGCCTTCGGCGTTCTGCCTGAAGGCCAACGAGCTGGCAATCCAGATCCTCGGCGGCCACGGCTACACACGCGAGTACCCGGTCGAGCAGTACTACCGCGACAACCGCCTCAACCCGATCCACGAAGGTACCGAAGGCATCCAGTCCCTTGACCTGCTCGGGCGCAAGCTGGCACAGAACGGCGGCGCCGGGCTCAAGCAGCTGATCCGCCTGATCGCCGGCACGTGCGAGCGCGCCAGCCATCATCCGAACCTCGACACACTACGCCAGCCACTGGAGCAGCTGGTCAATCGCCTGCAAAGCGTGACCCTGGCCCTGCTCGGCGACCTGGCCCAAGGCAAGGTCGCTGGGGCCCTGGCCAACTCGGCGCTGTACCTCAAGGCCTTCGGCCACTGCGTGATCGGCTGGCGCTGGCTGGAGCAGGCGATCCATGCCGAGGTCGGCCTGCTCAAGGGCAGCGACCGCGACTTCTACCTGGGCAAGCTCCAGGCCGCGCGTTATTTCCTCACCTGGGAAGTGCCGGGCTGCCATAATGACCTCGCTTTGCTCGAGGCCCGCGACGATACGTGCCTGGGCATGCAAGAGGGGTGGTTCTAGGGGGAGCCACCGCGCACACGGAGGTTTCCCATGTTCGACTCCAGCACCCTGCTGCGCCAGCGCTTCGCCGCGTTGCGCAGCACGGCCGAACTGTTCTCGCTTCGCCATGTGAAGCAATCGCAGCAGTCACTGTCAGTACGGCGCAACGTCGCCGAGCCGCCCTTCTTCAGCCAGGACGAAGGCGCCATGCTCACCGTGCGGGTCAACGGCGTCGAGGCCTACGCGGCCACCGCCGACCTGTCCCAGGCCGGCCTGCAACGCGCGCTGGAACAGGCCGAGGCACTCGCCCGGCGGATCAAGGCCAGCAGCCTGCTCGACCTGAGCGGCCAACCCGCCCCAAGCGGGCGTCACGATCATGTCTCGCCCAATTTCGAACAGTCCCTGCCCAACCTCGCCGACTGCCTGGAGCTGCTCGTCGCCGAGTCCGCCAGCGTACCCAGGGACGAGCGCCTGGTGGACTGGCAGGCAAGCCTGGGTTTCAGCGTGGTCGAACAGACCTACCTGAACTCCGCCGGCGCCGAGCTGCGCCATGCCCAGCGCTTCATCTACCCAGGCCTGGGCGTCACCGCCAGCGACGGCCAGGACAGCCAGAGCCGCAGCCTGGGCCGGGAGAACTTCGGCCAGCAAGGCGGCTTTGAAGTGGTCGAGCGCTGCGGCCTGCTCGGCGCGGCCCGCCGGGTGGCCGACGAGGCGCTGCAATTGCTGCTGGCGCCGAACACCCCGGCCGGTCAGCGCGATCTGTTGCTGATGCCCGACCAGATGATGCTGCAGATCCACGAATCCATCGGCCACCCGCTGGAGCTGGACCGCATTCTCGGCGATGAGCGCAACTACGCCGGCACCAGCTTCGTCAAAGCCAGCGATTTCGGCCATCTGCAGTACGGTTCGAAGCTGCTCAACGTGACCTTCGACCCGACAATCCACGAGGAGCTGGCCAGCTACAGCTTCGATGACGACGGCACTCCGGCCAGCAAGCAGTTCCTGATCCGTGATGGCCTGCTGGTGCGCCCCCTGGGTGGCGCCCTGTCGCAACTGCGCTCGGGCCTGGACGGCGTGGCCAACAGCCGCGCCTGCGGCTGGAACCGCGCGCCGATCGACCGCATGGCCAACCTCAACATCGAGCCGGGCGAGCAGACGCTGGCGCAACTGATCGCCGGCATCGAGCACGGCATCCTGATGCGCACCAACCGCTCCTGGTCCATCGATGATGCGCGCAACAAGTTCCAGTTCGGTTGTGAGTGGGGCCAACTGATCGAGAACGGCGAACTCAAGGGCGTGGTGAAGAACCCGAACTATCGCGGCATCTCCGCCGACTTCTGGCGCAACCTCTCGGCGGTCGGTGACCGCAGCACCTTCCAGGTACTCGGCACGCCCAACTGCGGCAAAGGCGAGCCCAACCAGGTGGTGCGGGTCGGCCATGCCTCGCCGGCCTGCGTGTTCCGCCAGATCGATGTATTCGGAGGGGACGCCTGATGAGCACCGTCTACCAGCAACGTTTCGAAAGCTTGCTCGATAGCCTGAACGCCGCCGTGCAGCCCGGCGAGCAGTTCACCCTGGGCTACAGCGCCGAGCACTCGCAGTTCGTGCGCTTCAACCATGCCAAGGTGCGCCAGGCCGGGCTGGTCAGCCAGGCCAGCGTGCAGTTGCGGCTGGTCCGCGAAGGACGCCAGGCCGAGCAACAGATCACCCTGGGCGACGATGCCGAACTCGACCGCCAGCGCCTGCACGACGCCCTCGCGCAACTGCGCCAGACCCTGCCGCTGCTGGCGGTGGATCCCTACCTGAACCTCGACGACAGCGCCTGGCACAGTCATAGCCTGCTGGAGCAGCCACTGCCCGAGCTGGACGAAGTGCTGGCCTTGGTCGAGCGCGAAGCCGGCGACCTGGATCTGGTCGGCATCTATGCCGCCGGCCCCATCTGCCGCGGCTTCGCCAGCTCGTTCGGCGCCTTTGGCTGGCACCAGGCCAACAGTTTCAACTTCGACTGGAGCCTGTTCCACGCCAACGGCCAGGCCGTCAAAGCCAACTACGCAGGGCAGGCCTGGAGCGGCGAAACCTTTGCCGCGCGCCTGCGTCAGGCTCGCGAACAGCTGGCGCACCTGGGGCGCCCAGCCGTCACCCTCAAGCCTGGCAGCTACCGCGCTTACCTGGCGCCAGCGGCGATGGACGAGATCGCCGGCATGCTGTGCTGGGGTGGTTTTTCCGCGCAGGCGCTGGCCACTGGCAACAGCCCGTTGCAGCGCCTGTACAACGGCGACGCGCAGTTGAGCCCGCTGGTGAGCTTCCGCGAACAAGTCAGCGGCTCGCTGAGTCCGGCCTTCTCCGACGAGGGCTCGCCGCGCCGCGACCTGCTGCTGATCGGTGAAGGGCGGGCGCTGGAAAGACTGGTGAGTGCGCGCAGCGCCGTCGAATTCGGCCAGCAGGCCAATGGCGCCGACAGCTACGAGTCGCCCTGCGCGCTGAGCCTGGCGCCGGGCAACCTGCCCGGCGAGCAGATTCTCGAACGTCTGGGCACCGGCCTTTACATCAGCAACCTCTGGTACCTGAACTACTCGGACCTGCCGGCGGCGCGCATGACCGGGCTGACGCGCTTCGCCACCTTCTGGGTGGAGAACGGGCAGATCCAGGGCCCGGTGAGCACCATGCGCTTCGACGACAGCCTGTACAACCTGTTGGGCAACCAGCTGGAGGACCTGAGCCAGGAGCGCGAGATGATCCTGTCGACCAGCACCTATGGGCAGCGCAGCACCGGTTCGAGTCATCTGCCAGGGGCGTTGGTGAAGGGGTTGACCCTGACACTGTGATTCGCAGGACCGGCCTCATCGCTGCGGTTCGTCGCCACGACAAGCCAGCTCCCACACTGAACGGCGTGCGTTGCCCCTGTGGGAGCCGGCTTGCCGGCGATGAGGCCGCCCCAGGCAAAACAGGACATTGAGGTAACCCATGCCCGACCGTGCCCCGCTGGACCCCGTCACCGCTCGCTGGATCCCCTGGGTGGTGGCCATCGCCTTCTTCATGCAATCGCTTGACGGCACCATCCTCAATACCGCGCTGCCGGCCATGGCCCGCTCGCTGGCCGAAGACCCGCTGCGCATGCAGGGGGTGATCATCGCCTACATGCTCACCGTGGCCCTGCTGATCCCGGCCTCGGGCTGGATTGCCGACCGCTTCGGCACCAAGCGCATCTTCTTCAGCGCCATCCTGCTGTTCAGCTTCGGCTCGCTGTTGTGCGCCATGGCCAACAGCCTCGGTTTCCTGATCTTCGCCCGGGTGGTGCAAGGCCTGGGCGGCGCACTGATGCTGCCGGTCGGAAGGCTGGTGGTGTTGCGCGCCTACCCGCGCAGCGAACTGGTGCGGATCATGAGTTTCATCACCATCCCCGGCCTGCTCGGCCCGCTGCTCGGCCCGACCGTGGGCGGCTGGCTGGTGGAAATCCTCAGCTGGCACTGGATCTTCCTGCTCAACCTGCCGGTGGGCGCCGTGGGTTGCTATGCGGTGTGGAGGTTCATCCCCGACCTGCGCGGCGCCGAGCGCACCACCTTCGACGGGCCGGGCTTCCTGCTGTTCGGCGCGGCGATGGTGCTGATCACCATCGCCATGGAAGGCCTGGGCGAACTGCACCTGCCGCACCTGCGGGTGATGCTGTTGCTGTTCGCCGGCATGGCCTGCCTGGCCGCCTACTGGCTGCGCGCCGGGCGTGACCCGGAGCCACTGTTCTCGCCGTCACTGTTCCGCGTGCGCACTTTCGCCATCGGCATCCTCGGCAACCTGTTCGCCCGCCTGGGCAGCGGCGCCCTGCCCTTCCTGGTGCCGTTGCTGCTGCAAGTGGCGCTGGGTTATTCACCGGCCCAGGCCGGGATGAGCATGATTCCGCTGGCGGCGGCGGCGATGCTCGCCAAGTCGGTCGCCCGGCCGCTGATCGAGCGCCTCGGCTACCGCATCGTGCTCACCGGCAACACCCTGCTGCTGGGCCTGCTGCTGGCCAGCCTGGGGCTGGTCGACGAGCAGACGCCGTATGCGCTGCTGCTGGCGCAGCTGGCAATGCTGGGCGCGGTGAACTCGATGCAGTTCACGGCGATGAACACCGTGACCCTGATCGACCTCGACGACGCCAGCGCCAGCAGCGGCAACAGCCTGCTGTCGGTGGTCGCGCAACTGTCGCTGAGCCTGGGCGTGGCCTGCGCCGGCGCGCTGCTCGGTGGTTTCACCGCGGCCGGCAGCGCCGAGGGCGTCGAAAGCACCCTGGGGGCGTTCCAGCTGACCTTCGTCACTATCGGCGTGATGGCCATGCTGGCGGCGGCGATCTTCCTGCAACTGGCGCCGACAGACGGAAGGCGCGCCCGTCGTCCGGAAGAACACGTCGAGTCGTAGGGCGAATGGCTGTGAGGCTGGTAGACTGTGCGACATTTTTCGCTTCGCACCGCAGGCCCGCCTCGTGACCGTTGAAACCACCGCCTTTGCCACCCTCCCGCTGTCCGCCGCCATGCTGGCCAACCTGGACGCCCTGGGCTACGCCTCGATGACCCCGATCCAGGCCCAGAGCCTGCCGGTGATCCTCAAGGGCCAGGACCTGATCGCCCAGGCCAAGACCGGCAGCGGCAAGACCGCCGCCTTCGGCATCGGCCTGCTCAACCCGATCAACCCGCGCTACTTCGGTTGCCAGGCGCTGGTGCTGTGCCCGACTCGCGAGCTGGCCGACCAGGTGGCCAAGGAGCTGCGCCGCCTGGCCCGCGCCGAGGACAACATCAAGATCCTCACCCTGTGCGGCGGCGTCTCGCTGGGCCCGCAGATCGCCTCGCTGGAGCACGGCGCGCACATCATCGTCGGCACCCCTGGGCGCATCCAGCAGCACCTGGACAAGGGCACCCTGGTGCTCGACGGGCTGAACACCCTGGTCCTCGACGAAGCCGACCGCATGCTCGACATGGGCTTCTTCGACGCCATTGCCAGCATCATCGGCAAGACCCCGTCACGCCGCCAGACCCTGCTGTTCTCGGCCACCTACCCGGCCGGCATCGAGCAGTTGGCCAAGGCCTTCATGCGCCAGCCGCAGCAGGTCAAGGTCGAGGCGCTGCACAGCGACAACCAGATCGAACAGCGCTTCATCGAGATCGACGCTCAGCAGCGCCTGGACGCTGTGACCCGTGTACTCGGCCACTACCGCCCTCAGTCCTGCGTGGCGTTCTGCTTCACCAAACAGCAGTGCGAAGACGTGGTCGCCCATCTCACAGCCAAGGGCATCGTCGCCCAGGCCCTGCACGGCGACCTGGAGCAGCGCGACCGTGACCAGGTGCTGACCATGTTCGCCAACCGCAGCAGCTCGGTGCTGGTAGCCACCGACGTCGCCGCCCGCGGCCTGGACATCGATGGCCTGGACATGGTCATCAACGTCGAACTGGCGCGTGATGCCGAGATCCACGTGCACCGCGTTGGCCGTACCGGTCGTGCAGGCGAGAAAGGCGTGGCGATCAGCCTGGTGGCGCCGGCCGAGGGCCATCGCGCCCAGGCCATCGAAAACCTGCAGAAGCAGCCACTGCGCTGGGAACAGCTGGACAGCCTGAAGAACAAAGGCGGCGAGCCGCTGCTACCGGCGATGACCACCCTGTGCATCGCCGCCGGGCGCAAGGACAAGCTGCGCCCAGGCGATATTCTCGGTGCGCTGACCGGTGACGCCGGGCTGCCGGGCAAGCAGGTGGGCAAGATTGCCATCTTCGACTTCGTCGCGTTCGTGGCCGTGGAGCGGGCAGTGGCCAAACAGGCCATGCAGCGCCTGAACAGCGGCAAGATCAAAGGTCGCGCGCTGAAAGTCCGTATCGTCTGAAGTCTTTTTGGGGCTGCTGCGCAGCCCATCGCCGGCAAGCCGGCTCCCACAGGGTTTGGTGTTATCCCTGTGGGAGCCGGCTTGCCGTGGCGACGAACCGCGCCGATGGGCCGCGCAGCGGCCCCGGCTATTGAAGAGGTAACACCGTGCACTCCACCGACGTGATCATCCTCGGCGCCGGCGCCGCCGGCCTGATGTGCGCCCTGCTCAGCGCCCAGCGCGGGCGCCGGGTGCTGGTGCTCGACCACGCCAACAAACCGGGCAAGAAGATCCTCATGTCCGGCGGCGGGCGCTGCAACTTCACCAACATGTACACCGAGCCCGCCAACTTCCTTTCGCACAACCCGCACTTCTGCAAGTCGGCGCTGGCCCGCTACACCCAGTGGGACTTCATCGAGCTGGTGTGCAAGCACGGCGTGCCGTACCACGAGAAGAAACTCGGCCAGCTGTTCTGCGACAACAAGTCCAGCGACATCCTCGACATGCTCCTGGCCGAGTGCGACCAGGCCGGTGCCGAGCTGCGGATGAACACCAGCATCGACAAGATCGAAAAGACCGAGGCCGGCTACACCCTGCAGACCAGCGCCGGCCCATTCGCCTGCCAGTCGCTGGTGATCGCCACCGGCGGCCTGTCGATCCCGACGCTCGGCGCCAGTGGCTTCGGCTACCAGGTCGCCCGCCAGTTCGGCCACGAACTGCTGCCCACCCGCGCCGGCCTGGTGCCGTTCACCATTACCGAGCCCCAGCTCAAGGCACTGTGCACCGAGCTGTCCGGCACCTCGCTGGACTGCATCGCCAGCTGCAATGGCACCAGCTTTCGCGAGAACCTGCTGTTCACTCACCGTGGCCTGAGCGGGCCGGCGATCCTGCAGATCTCGTCCTTCTGGGAGGCCGGCGACACGGTGGAGATCAACCTGCTGCCTGATCGCGACGCCCTGGAATGGCTGCAAGGCCAACAAGCCGAGCGTCCCAACAGCGAGCTGAAGACCGTGCTGGGCGAGGTATTCACCCGCAAGCTGGCCAACTTGCTGGCCGAGCAGTGGTTCGAGTCCAAGCCGCTGAAGCAATACACCCCGGCGGAACTGGCGCAGGTCGCCGAAAAATTGGCGGCCTGGCAGGTGGTGCCGGCGGGGACCGAAGGCTATCGCACCGCGGAAGTGACCCTGGGCGGCGTGGATACCCGCGAAGTGTCTTCGAAAACCATGGAATCGCTGAAGAGCCCTGGGCTGTACTTCATCGGCGAAGTGCTGGACGTGAGCGGGCACCTGGGCGGTTTCAACTTCCAGTGGGCCTGGGCTTCGGCCAACGCGGCGGCGCAGTTCGTGTAGAGTAGAATCCATTCAGCAGCACGGAACGCTTCTTGCTGGTCCTGTGTTGTGAAGGGTGCAAAACCATCGCGGGGCAAGCCCGCTCCCACGTCAAAACGGTGGGAGCGGGCTTGCCCCGCGATGTTGCCCCAGAGATTCTTTTTCGAATACTGCCCAGCAGGCCATCATGTCATCGAGCTCGTTCCGCCATTCATTGCGTCGCCTGTGGGGCCAAGACAAGTTCAGCTATGCCATCCGCGTGACCATCGCCCTCACCGGCAGCATGGCCTGGTGCTGGTACCAGAACGAGATGAGCCTGCTCATCCCGCTGTTCCTCGGCATCATCGCCAGCGCCCTGGCCGAGACCGACGATGGTTGGCAGGGACGCCTCAGTGCCCTGCTGGTCACCCTGGGCTGTTTCGCCATCGCCGCGCTGTCGGTCGAGCTGTTGTTCCCCTATCCCTGGATCTTCGCGGTCGCGCTGGCCCTGGCGGCCTTTTCCCTGACCATGCTCGGGGCCTTGGGCGAACGCTATGGGGCGATCGCCTCGGCCACCCTGATCCTCTCGGTCTACACCATGATCGGCGTCGACCAGCGCGGCGGAGAGGTCAGTGATTTCTGGCACGAGCCTTTGCTACTGGTGGCGGGGGCGGCGTGGTACGGGCTGCTGTCGGTACTGTGGCAGGCATTGTTCGCCAACCAGCCGGTGCAACAGAGCCTGGCCAGGCTGTTCTACGAGCTGGGCAGCTACCTCAAGCTCAAGGCCAGCCTGTTCGAGCCGGTCCGCACCCTCGATGTCGAGGCCACGCGCCTGGAACTGGCCAAGCAGAATGGCAAGGTCGTGGCCGCGCTCAACGCCGCCAAGGAGATCATCCTGCACCGGGTCGGCAACAGCCAGCCCAACTCCAAGGTCAGCCGCTACCTCAAGCTGTACTTCCTGGCCCAGGACATCCATGAGCGGGTCAGCGCCTCGCACTATCCGTACAACGGCCTGACCGAGGCGTTCTTCCACAGCGACGTGATGTTCCGCTGCCAGCGCCTGCTGCGCAAGCAGGGCTCGTCCTGCCAGGAGCTGGCGCGCTCGATCCGCCTGCGCCAGCCGTTCGTGCTTGCCAGCGGCTACCCCGAGGCACTGGAAGACCTCAACGCCTCGCTGGAGCATCTGCGCACCCAGAACAACCCGGCCTGGCGCAGCCTGCTGCGCTCGCTGCGGGCGCTGGCCGCCAACCTGGCCACGCTGGACCGCCTGCTCAGCGCCGCCAGCAACCCGGACAGCCTGGCCGATGCCAGCGACAGCAGCCTGCTCGACCGCTCGCCACGCAACTTCAAGGATGTGTGGAAACGCCTGCGCACCCAGCTGACGCCTACCTCGTTGCTGTTCCGCCACGCCCTGCGCCTGTCGCTGGCCTTGTCGGTGGGCTATGGCATGGTTCACCTGATCCACCCGACCCAGGGTTACTGGATCATCCTCACCACATTGTTCGTCTGCCAGCCCAACTATGGCGCGACGCGGCGCAAACTGGTGCAACGGATCATCGGCACCGCCATCGGCCTGACCGTGGGCTGGGCGCTGTTCGACCTGTTCCCCAACCCGATCGTCCAGTCGCTGTTCGCGGTGGTCGCGGGGGTGGTGTTCTTCGTCAACCGCACCACCCGCTACACCCTGGCCACGGCGGCGATCACGCTGATGGTGCTGTTCTGCTTCAACCAGATCGGCGATGGCTACGGGCTGTTCCTGCCACGCCTGTTCGATACCCTGGTCGGCAGCCTGATCGCCATCCTCGCGGTGTTCCTGTTCCTGCCCGACTGGCAAGGCCGACGGTTGAACAAGGTGCTGGCCAACACCCTCGCCTGCGCCAGCGAGTACCTGCGCCAGATCATGCAGCAATATGCCCATGGCAAGCGTGACGACCTGGCCTACCGCCTGGCCCGGCGCAATGCGCACAATGCCGACGCGGCACTGTCGACCACCCTGGCCAACATGCTCATGGAGCCAGGACATTTCCGTAAGGAGGCCGACGTCGGCTTCCGCTTCCTGGTGTTGTCACATACCTTGCTGAGTTACCTCTCGGGGCTGGGCGCGCACCGCGATACAGCGCTGCCGGCCGAAGTCCACGAGCAGTTGATCGATGGTGCCGGGCGGAGCCTGGCCAGCAGCCTGGACGAGATCGCCAATGGCCTGGCGGCACGCTTGCCGGTGGCGATCCACAGCGACGCCGAAGAGGCACTGGCCAACGCGCTGGAACAGATGCCCGAGGAGCTGGACGAGCATCAGCGCCTGGTGCAGACGCAATTGGCGCTGATCTGCCGGCAGTTGGGGCCGTTGCGGACCTTGGCCGGGCATCTGATCAAGGAAGGTCAACCCGCCTGATCGCCCGCTCCCACGCCACGAGTGGGCTCAGAAACCATGCTGGCGCATCAGGCGGGCGTAACTGCCGTCGGCCTTCATGGTGGCGATGGCCTTTTCGAAACGCGCCACGATCTTCTTGTGCTCCGGGTGCTTGAGGCTCACCAGGATGTGCAGGCTGTTCTCGCCCAGCGGCGGGTCGACGAAGGTCACACCCTCGCGCACCTGCTGCGGCTCGCGCTGCAGGTTGTAGCGCGCCACGTACTCATCCTCCACCGCCAGGTTCACCCGCCCGGCCGCCAGCATGCGCACCGCCGATGAAAAGTTGCGCACCAACACCTTGTTCAGGCGTTCGTCGCTGTCGAATTCGGGGGAATAGGCGTAGTCGCGCACCACAGCGATGGTGTAAGGGTACAGGTCAGCCTGGCGGGCATAGGCAAAAACCTCGCCTTCACGCTTGAGCAGGCGGATGCGGTTGACCAGGTAGGTTGCAGAGAACTGGCCGATCAGGGTGCGTTCCTGGTTGTACCAGGCATTGATCAGCACATCGTAGCGCCCCTCGCCCACCCCCATCAGCGCCCTGGCCCAGGGCACCTCCTCGAACTCGGTGGCGTAGCCGGCGCGGGTCAGCGCCGTGGTGACGATGCTGGTGGCCAGTCCGCCACCGGGCATGCCGGTATCGGTGAAAGGCGGCCAGCTGTCGGCCACCAGCCGCAGCTTGCCATGGGCCAGGGCAGGCCCCGCGCACAACAGTCCCAGTAATCCAAGAACGCAAAGCAGTGGCCGCATGCTCAAATCCTTTCGAAGTTGGGGGCCCACGCTGGTGACGGCGATCTCTACTAGCAACAGAGGTTGCAGATTACACAAGCCAAATCCTGGCGACAGCGGACGATAATGTCATTTAGCCTCTATTTTGGCCGAATCCTGGACGGCGTCATTCTCCCTCGTCGTGACCGCCTGGATTTGCGATGATCGACGGTCAACCGAAGGAGTCCTCCCCCATGTCCATCGAGTGGATCTGCAAGCACCATGGCGACCTCGCCAAGGAACAACTCTACGCCATCCTGCAACTGCGCACCGAGGTGTTCGTGGTCGAACAACGATGCGCCTACCAGGAAGTCGACGGGCTCGATCTGCAAGGCGATACCCTGCACCTGATGGGCTGGGACGGGGACCGACTGGTGGCCTACCTGCGTTTGCTCGACCCGCAATCACACAATGGCGACGTGGTGATCGGCCGGGTGGTGACCGCCCCGTCGGCGCGTGGGGGTGGGCTGGGGCATCAACTGCTGCTCAAGGGGCTGGAGTGCGCGGCGCACTGCTGGCCGGGGACGCCGGTGTACCTGTCGGCCCAGGCGCACCTGCAGGGCTACTACAACCGCCATGGCTTCGAGGTGGTGGGCGAGGAATACCTCGAGGACGATATTCCGCATATCGGCATGCGCAAGGGCTGAGGATATTGTCGCGGGGCAAGCCCCGCGATGCTCATGGGTAGCCCAGCACGTCACGGATCTGCCGCAGGTGCTGGATGATCCACTGCTTGTCGATAGCGCCCCAATCATGAATCCGGTAATGCCCGGCATGGTTGCGCGCACCGGCCTGCTGCTCGAACTCGCAGATGATGTCCAGGTCGGCCAAGGCGGCGATGGTGTCCTGGGCGGTACGCCGGGGCATGCCGGTGGCCTCCATCAACGCCGGCACACTGGTGGCGGTCTGACTGTCGATCAGCCAGGCCACGTAAAGGCGGCGGTAGAAGCTGCTGCGGGTCTTGCTCACTTCCGTGGTCATGGGGTGCTTGTCCCTCAGGTGTTGCCCGGCAGTTCCCGATAGGTCAGGTAGACGCGCAGGTCGAATTCAAGTTGATGGTAGTCCGGCTCCATGTGCTGGCAGAGCTGGTAGAACGCCTTGTTGTGATCGCGCTCCCTCAGGTGCGCCAGCTCATGCACCACGATCATGCGCAGGAACTGCGGCGCTGCCTCGCGGAACAACGAGGCGACGCGGATCTCCTTCTTGGCCTTGAGCTTGCCGCCCTGCACCCGCGATACCGCCGTGTTCAGGCCCAATGCACGGTGGGTGAGGTCCAGGCGGTTGTCGAACAGGACCTTGTCCAGCGGCGGCGCACTGCGCAGGTACTGCTGCTTGATCTCCTGGGCATAGCCGTACAGGGCCTTGTCGCTCTGCACGTCATGGCGTTCGGGATAGCGCTGGCGCAGGTAGTCGCCCAGGCGATCGCTGGCGATCATCTGGCGCACCTGTTCCTGCAGGTGCGGCGGGTAGGCTTGCAGGTAACGTAGGGCGGTCATGGCTGGCGTTCGGAACGAGAAGACGCGAGTTTAGCCAATCACGACGCCCATGGGAAAAACGCCGGGAAATCGCCAGCGGCGTCGGCAGTGAGCGGCCGGGCCACCAGGAACCCCTGCACGTAGGCGCAACCGGCGCCCTTGAGCCATTCGGCTTGGGCCCGGGTCTCGACACCCTCGGCGATTACCGTGATGTCGTAGGCCGCGCACAGGTCGATGACGCTGCGCACCAATGCGATATCCGCCGCCGAGTCCGGCAACCGCGCGACCAGGTGGCGGTCGAGCTTGAGCGTGTCGATGGGCAGGTCGCGCAGCATGCGCAACGAGCAGTCGCCAGCGCCGAAGTCGTCCAGCGCCACGCGAATGCCCAGCTCTCGCAGGCGGTGCACCTGCTTCACCGCCGCGTCGATGTTGTACATCAGCGAGGTCTCGGCAACCTCCACCTCCAACTGGGCGGGTTGCAGTTGATGCTTGTCGATCACCTGGGCCAGTTCATCGACCAACCCGGGCATGGTGAACTGGGCGCGGCTCAGGCTGATGCCCAGCACCAGTTGCGAACCAAAGCGATCGCTCCAGGCATTGCGCTGCGCGGCGCCCTTGCGATAGATCCAGCTGGCCAGGCGGTTGATCAGGCGAGCCTCTTCCAGCAACGGGATGAACAGCCCGGGCGGCACGTCGCCGACGCTCGGGTGCTGCCAACGCAACAACGCCTCGAAGCCCCGCAAGCGGCCATCGGCGAACGCCACCTGGGGTTGGTAGACCAGGCTGAAATCATTTTGCTCGATGGCCGTGCGCACGCTGTCCTCGAGCATCAGCCGTGAGCGGGCGCGGCCATTGAGTTCCTGGTCGTAGAAGCGGTACTGCTGGCGCCCAGCCTGCTTGGCCGCGTACATCGCCGCATCGGCCGCGCGCAACAGGCCTTCCACGTTGGCGCCGCAGTCGGGGTAGGTAGCGATGCCGATGCTCACCCCCAGGTTGACCTCGAGCCCATCCACCTGCTGGAAGCTCGACATGCGCTCCAGCAGCTTTTCGGCATAGCGGCCGGCCTGTTCGGGGTACGGCAGGCCGTCGAACAACGCGGTGAACTCGTCGCCGCCCATGCGCGCCAGCAGCGCCTCGCTGCCCAGGCACTCCTTGAGCTGGTCGGCCACCCAGCGCAGGACCTTGTCGCCGGCCTCATGGCCGAGCAGGTCGTTAATCCGCTTGAAGCCGTCCAGGTCCATGTACATCAGGGCCTTGGCCTTGTCCGAACGCTCGTTGCGCAGCAACGCGCTTTCGGCGGTCTGGTAGAAGCCACGGCGGTTGAGCAGCCCGGTCAGCGGATCGGTCACCGCCTGGTACTCCAGTTGCTGGTGCAGGCTGCGCACCACCGACATGTCCAGCACCGTCACCACCATGGCCTTCTGTTCGGCGGGCAGCGGCGCGCAGGACAATGCCACCGGCACCAGCTGGCCACCGAGGGTGCGCAGCTGGGCATCATGCACCCGGAAGATCTGCCGCCGCAGATAGGCCTGGTAGAAGTCCGACTCGTGCCACAGGTTGGCGCAGGGGAGCTGGATCAGGTCCAGCATGTGCGCGCCTTGCAGTTTATCCACCGGCGCATCGAGCAGGCGTGAAATGGCCGGGTTGGCGAAGCCGATACAACCCGTTTCGTCCACCACCAGGATGCCCTCGGCGGCATTTTCCAGGATCGAGGCGTTGAACGCCCGCGCCGACTCCAGTTCACGGGTCAGCCGTTGCAGCATGCGCCTGTTGCGCTGCTGCTCCAGCAGGGCCTGGACCTTGGGCTTGAGTATCTGCGGGTCGAACGGTTTGAACAGGTAGTCCACCGCGCCACTGGCGTAACCCTTGAGCACAGCGGCGTCGGACTGCTCGTTGGCGGTCAGGAAAATGATCGGGGTCAAACGCGTGCGTTGGCTGCCGCGCATCAGGCGGGCAACCTCGAAACCGTCCATTTCGGGCATCTGCACGTCAAGCAGAACCAGGTCGACCTCGTGCTCGAGCAAGGTGCTCAGGGCTTCCATCCCTGAACTGGCGGTCAATACCTGCCAATCCTGGCGGGACAGCAAGGCCCGCATGCTGATGAGGTTCTCCGGATAGTCGTCTACGACCAGCAGAACCGAACTGCTTTCCGGTGTTTGAGAATAAGCGCCATCCATGTTGCTTCTCTTGGTAAGTCCAACTGCGACTTGTTATTGGATCCGATTGTTACTCTAGTCTCGGCCTCCGAAGACGCAATGCAGGTGGATGGCTATAAGCCACTGGAGTTGATGTTAGCCGACTAACGGTATAAGCGCCGGACAGTCGACGCACGGCCCAGGCCTGAGCGTGCCGCAAAGGCTGCAGGCACAAAAAAGCCCGCATCGCTGCGGGCTCTTTCGTTGAACGGTGCCGGATCAGTTGATCTTGGCCGCCAGTTCACCTTTGGCATAGCGCTGGAACATGCCTTCCAGGGAGATCGGCTTGATCTTCGAGGCGTTGCCGGCGGTGCCGAAAGCTTCGTAGCGGGCGATGCACACGTCACGCATGGCCTTGACGGTTTCACCGAAGAACTTGCGCGGGTCGAACTCGCTCGGGTTCTGCGCCATCAGGCGGCGCATGGCGCCAGTGGAGGCCAGGCGCAGGTCGGTGTCGATGTTGACCTTGCGGACACCGTACTTGATGCCTTCGACGATCTCTTCGACCGGCACGCCGTAGGTTTCCTTGATGTCGCCACCGTACTGGTTGATGATCGCCAGCCACTCTTGCGGCACCGAGGAGGAACCGTGCATCACCAGGTGGGTGTTGGGGATGCGCTTGTGGATTTCCTTGATGCGGTCGATCGCCAGCACGTCACCGGTCGGTGGCTTGGTGAACTTGTAGGCGCCGTGGCTGGTGCCGATGGCGATGGCCAGGGCGTCCACCTGGGTCTTCTTGACGAAGTCGGCCGCTTCTTCCGGGTCGGTCAGCATCTGGCTGTGATCCAGCACGCCTTCGGCGCCGATACCGTCCTCTTCACCGGCCATGCCGGTTTCCAGCGAACCCAGGCAGCCCAGCTCGCCTTCCACCGAAACACCACAGGCGTGCGCCATGGCGACGGTCTGCTGGGTGACACGAACGTTGTACTCGTAGTCGGTCGGGGTCTTGCCGTCTTCACCGAGCGAGCCGTCCATCATCACCGAGCTGAAGCCCAGCTGGATGGAGCGCTGGCACACGTCGGGGCTGGTGCCGTGGTCCTGGTGCATGCACACCGGAATGTGCGGGAACTCTTCGATGGCAGCCAGGATCAGGTGACGCAGGAAGGGGGCGCCAGCGTATTTGCGGGCACCGGCCGAAGCCTGGACGATCACCGGGGAGTCGGTCTTGTCGGCCGCTTCCATGATGGCGCGCATCTGCTCGAGGTTGTTGACGTTGAAAGCCGGAACGCCGTAGCCGAACTCGGCGGCGTGGTCCAGCATCTGGCGCATGCTAATGAGTGCCATTGTGTATCTCTCTCCCGACAAGCGTCGTTTGTTTCGTGCAAGCCTGCCGCAGGGGCGGTTGCTGTTCAAGTAGTGTGGGCCACCTGCGCGGCCCGGCCAGTCACGGTGCCTTGCAGCCCCGCCCAATCAGATCGTTGGTCGCCACCCAGTACACCAGGCCTTCTTCGCCTTTGGTGTGGAAGGCCAGCATGCCATCGCTGTACAGCGCGCCAGAGGCGCCCGGCTCGGCCTTGAGCCGGTAGACCTGGTCGCCGCCCCCCAGGCGTACATCGACCGCGTCCTGTTGTGCATCGGCGAAGCGCCACAGCACTTCGGCCTGGCTGTCGCAGACCCAGCGGGTCCAGTTGTCCGCCGGGGCGGGTTGGGCGGGTTGCAGTAACGAACAGCCTGCCAGGGTCGCCAGGGCCAATGCGGCCAGAAGCGCTTTCATTCAATCACTCCGCCAGGGGCTGCAAAGCAGCCCTATGTTCAAGACCACAAAACAGCCTTCAGGTTGCCTGGCGCCCGATCAAGGGCAGCCCGGCGCCTTGCGCTGGTGCTCGTCGTCGTACTTTTCCAGGCCATCCGGGCCCAGGCGCTTGTTGATCACCGGTGCCGTCTCGGCCTGCCACTGGGACTGGTAGCAACCGCCCTTGGGCGGCTGCGCCGGGTCAGCCTCGCTGCCCGTGTTGCTGGAGCAGGCGCCCAGCAACACGGCCACGATCATCACAGGCAATTGCTTGACCATCAGGTCGCTCCCTTTGCCAGGCGCCTTCAAACTCAGGCCTTGGCCCGTTCTTCCAGGATTGCCACGGCAGGCAGGACCTTGCCCTCGACGAACTCGAGGAACGCGCCGCCACCGGTAGAAATGTAGGAGATATCGGCGCCAACGCCATACTTGTCGATGGCTGCCAGGGTGTCACCACCACCGGCGATGGAGAATGCGGCGCTGTCGGCGATGGCCTTGGCCAGTACCTTGGTGCCGTTGCCGAACTGGTCGAATTCGAACACACCGACCGGGCCGTTCCACAGGATGGTCTGCGACGACTTCAGCAGTTCGGCGAAGTTGGCAGCGGTCTGTGGGCCGATGTCGAGGATCATGTCGTCGGCGGCCACGTCGGCGATCGCTTTAACGGTGGCTTCGGCGCTTTCAGCGAATTCCTTGGCAACCACCACGTCGACCGGCAGCGGCACATTGACCTTGGCGGCGATGGCCTTGGCGGTGTCGACCAGGTCAGCCTCGTACAGCGACTTGCCAACCGGGTGACCGGCAGCGGCGAGGAAGGTGTTGGCAATACCGCCGCCGACGATCAGCAGGTCGCACACAGTGCTCAGGCTGTTCAGCACGTCCAGCTTGGTCGACACCTTGGAGCCGGCAACAATGGCCGCCATCGGCTTGGCCGGGGCCTTCAGGGCCTTGCCCAGGGCATCCAGCTCGGCCGCCAGCAGCGGGCCGGCAGCAGCGACCTTGGCGAACTTGGCAACACCGTGGGTGGAGCCTTCGGCGCGGTGCGCGGTGCCGAACGCGTCCATGACGAACACGTCGCACAGGGCGGCGTACTTCTGCGCCAGCTCGTCGGCGTTCTTCTTCTCGCCCTTGTTGAAGCGCACGTTTTCGAACAGCACCAGGTCACCGGCCTTTACCGCGACGCCGTCGAGGTAGTCGGCGACCAGCGGAACGTCGCGGCCCAGGGCCTTGCCCAGGTAGTCGGCAACCGGCTTGAGGCTGTTCTCGGCGGAGAACTCGCCTTCGGTCGGGCGCCCCAGGTGCGAGCAGACCATTACCGCCGCGCCCTTCTCCAGGGCCAGCTTGATGGTCGGCAGCGCTGCCAGGATACGCGCATCGCTGGCGACCACGCCGTCTTTCACGGGGACGTTGAGGTCTTCGCGGATCAGTACGCGCTTACCTTGCAGGTCGAGGTCGGTCATCTTCAACACGGTCATGAATGCAGTCCTTCAGGGCTGTTTGCTGCGGGTTGGGTGGACGACGTGCAGATAGTGTTCGGCAACGTCGAGCATACGGTTGGCAAACCCCCATTCGTTGTCGAACCAGGCCAGCAGGTTCACCAGGCGGGGGCCTGAGACACGGGTCTGGCTGGCATCGACGATGGCCGAATGCGGGTCATGGTTGAAATCACAGCTGGCGTGGGGCAGCTCGGTATAGGCCAGCAAGCCTTTGAGCGGGCCATCCAGGGCGGCCTCGCGCAACACCCGGTTGACCTCGGCCGCGCTGGTGTCACGGGCGGTCTGCAGGGTGATGTCCAGGCACGACACGTTGACGGTCGGCACGCGTACCGCTTTGGCCTGGATTCGCCCGGCAAGTTCCGGCAGCAGGCGTTCGATACCCCGCGCCAGACCAGTGGACACCGGGATCACCGACTGGAACGCCGAGCGTGTGCGGCGCAGGTCTTCATGGTGATAGGCGTCGATCACCGGCTGGTCGTTCATCGCCGAGTGGATGGTGGTGATCTGTACGTACTCGATGCCAAAGGCCTGGTCCAGCACCCGCAGCAGGGGCACGCCGCAGTTGGTGGTGCAGGACGCGTTCGATACCAGCAGCTCGTTGCCGGTCAGGCAACCCTGGTTGATGCCGTAGACCACCGTGGCATCGACGTCGGCTTCACTCGCCATCGGCTGCGAGAACAGCACCCGTGGCGCACCGGCATCGAGAAAGCGCTGGCCGTCGGCGCGGGTGTTGTAGGCGCCAGAGCACTCCAGCACCAGGTCGACATCCAGGGCGGCCCAGTCGATGCCTTCGGGGGTGGCGCTGCGCAGCACTTTCACGCAATCGCCATTGATATGCAGACAGTCGCCGTCGACTTTCACCTCACCGGGGAAACGCCCGTGGGTGGAGTCGAAGCGCGTCAGGTATTCCAGGCTGGCCTGGTCGGCCAGGTCGTTCAGCGCGACGATCTCGAAACCGGCCTTCGCCCCTCGCTCGAACAGTGCGCGCAGGACACAGCGGCCGATGCGGCCGTAACCGTTGAGTGCAACTTTGTAGGGACGCGGGTGGGGCATTCGATACTCACGTGCAGGTGCGTTGAACGACCATCGCGGGGCAAGCCCGCTCCCACACGGCACCGGGATGCCTTGTGGGAGCGGGCTTGCCCCGCGATCAGGCGGGAGGCACGGAGCCTCCCGGGTGCATCAGTCTTCCAGCAGCTCTTCGGCGGTGCCCAGGATGTTGTCCAGGGTGAAGCCGAACTCCTCGAACAGCGCGGAGGCCGGTGCCGACTCGCCGTAGGTGGTCATGCCGATGACGCGACCTTCCAGGCCGACGTACTTGTACCAGAAGTCGGCATGGGCAGCCTCGATGGCGATACGCGCGCTGACCTCCAGTGGCAGGACCGACTGCTTGTAGGCAGCGTCCTGGGCATCGAACACGCTGGTGCTCGGCATCGACACGACGCGGACCTTGCGGCCCTCGGCGCTCAGCTTGTCGAACGCCTGGACGGCCAGGCCCACTTCGGAACCGGTGGCGATCAGGATCAGTTCAGGCTCGCCGGCGCAGTCCTTGAGCACGTAACCGCCACGGGCGATATCGGCGATCTGCTGGGCGTCGCGGGTCTGGTGCTGCAGGTTCTGGCGCGAGAAGATCAGCGCCGACGGGCCGTCCTTGCGCTCCAGGGCGGCTTTCCAGGACACGGCGGACTCGACTGCGTCGGCCGGGCGCCAGGTATCCAGGTTCGGCGTGCTGCGCAGGCTGGTCAGCTGCTCGATCGGCTGGTGAGTCGGACCGTCTTCGCCCAGGCCGATGGAGTCGTGGGTGTAGACGTGGATCACACGCTGCTTCATCAGCGCCGACATGCGCACGGCGTTGCGGGCGTATTCCATGAACATCAGGAAGGTCGCGCCATAAGGCACCAGGCCGCCGTGCAGGGCGACGCCGTTCATGATCGCGGTCATGCCGAATTCGCGCACGCCGTAGAACACGTAGTTGCCGCTGGCGTCATTGGCCTCGACACCCTTGCAACCTTTCCACAGGGTCAGGTTGGAGCCGGCCAGGTCCGCCGAACCACCGAGGAACTCCGGCAGCAGCGGGCCGAAGGCGTTCAGGGTGTTCTGGCTGGCCTTGCGGCTGGCGATGGTTTCGCCCTTGGCGGCGACTTCGTTGATGTAGGCCTGGGCCTTCTCGGAGAAGTCCGCCGGCAGGTCGCCTGCGTCACGGCGCTTGAACTCGGCAGCCAGTTCCGGGTAAGCCTTGGCGTAGGCGTCGAAACGCTCGTTCCAGGCAGCTTCGGCCTTGGCGCCAGCGGCTTTGGCGTCCCACTCGGCATAGATGTCGGCCGGGATCTCGAACGGACCGTGGTTCCAGTTCAGTTCCTTGCGGGCCAGGGCGATTTCGTCGTTGCCCAGCGGTGCGCCGTGGCAGTCTTCCTTGCCCTGCTTGTTCGGCGAGCCGAAGCCGATGATGGTCTTGCAGCAGATCAGGGTCGGACGGTCGCTCTTGCGAGCGGTGTCGATGGCCATCTTGATCTCGTCGGCGTCGTGACCGTTGACGTTGCGGATCACCTGCCAGTTGTAGGCTTCGAAGCGCGCCGGGGTGTTGTCGGTGAACCAGCCGTGCACTTCGCCGTCGATGGAGATGCCGTTGTCGTCGTAGAAGGCGATCAGTTTGTTCAGGCCCAGGGTGCCGGCCAGCGAGGCGACTTCGTGGGAAATGCCTTCCATCATGCAGCCGTCGCCGAGGAACACGTAGGTGTTGTGGTCGACGATGTTGTGGCCTTCACGGTTGAACTGGGCGCCCAGCACCTTTTCCGCCAGGGCGAAGCCCACGGCGTTGGCCAGACCCTGGCCCAGGGGGCCGGTGGTGGTTTCCACGCCTGGGGTGTAGCCGAACTCCGGGTGGCCCGGGGTGCGGCTGTGCAGCTGACGGAAGGCCTTGAGGTCGTCGATGGTGACGTCGTAGCCGGTCAGGTGCAGCAGCGAATAGATGAGCATCGAGCCGTGACCGTTGGACAGCACGAAGCGGTCACGGTCGGCGAAGTTCGGGTTGCTCGGGTTGTGCTTCAGGTAGTCGCGCCAAAGCACTTCGGCGATATCCGCCATACCCATGGGGGCACCTGGGTGGCCGCTGTTGGCCTTTTGCACGGCATCCATGCTGAGGGCACGAATGGCGTTGGCACGTTCACGACGGCTGGGCATCGCTGAGTCTCCTGGGGCTTGAAAGGGTGGTGAAGCGAAAAAAGGCGACCATTTTCGCCCACAGGGGGGGCCGGGGGCAATGACGTATGGTCGCAGTCGGGCTTTTTTCCTGTGTTTGGCCCACTTTTCACGAGAAATGCGCCTGCGCAACCACCACCCATCCAGCAATATCAAAACTTTTTGATATTGCTATTGCGACGACAGCATCCCCTGACTAGACTCCCGCCCCATGAACCTCAATGCGCCCATCACCCCGCAACGCAGCGACGAGCTGGCCGCCCTGTGCAAGGCCGGCGGCGACCCGCTGCGCCTGAACGTGCTGCGCGCATTGGCCAACGACTCGTTCGGCGTGCTGGAGCTGGCGCAGATCTTCGACATCGGCCAGTCGGGCATGAGCCACCACCTGAAGGTACTGGCCCAGGCCGACCTGGTGGCGACCCGCCGCGAGGGCAATGCGATCTTCTACCGCCGCGCCCTGCCCGACAGTCAGCGCCTGGGTGGCCGCCTGCATACGGCGCTACTCGAGGAGGCCGACGACCTCGCGCTGCCCGTGGACGTGCAGGCGCGTATCGCCCTGGTGCAACAGCGCCGCGCCGCCACCAGCCAGGACTTTTTCCAGCGCGTCGAAGAGAAGTTCCGCGCCCAGCAGGACCTGATCGCCGGCTTGCCGCAGTACCGCGAAAGCCTGCTGGCGCTGCTCGACAAGCTCAGCTTCGGCGTTGGCGCCAGCGCCCTGGAAGTAGGCCCCGGCGACGGCGGCTTCCTGCCCGACCTGGCGCGCCGCTTCGACCAGGTCACGGCCATGGACAACAGCCCGACCATGCTCGAGCTGGCGCGCCAGGTCTGCGAACGCAACGAATTGAGTAACGTAAACCTGCAGTTGGCCGATGCACTGGGTGCAACGGATGTGGAAGCCGACTGCGTTGTGCTGAACATGGTCCTGCACCATTTCAGCGACCCGGCCCAGGCCTTGCGCCTGCTGGCCAGACGGGTGAAGGCGGGCGGCAGCCTGCTGGTCACCGAGCTGTGCAGCCATGACCAGGGGTGGGCGCGCGAAGCCTGCGGCGACCTGTGGCTTGGCTTCGAGCAGGACGACCTGGCCCGTTGGGCCAAC
Organism: Pseudomonas sp. CCOS 191; assembly: GCF_001007005.1. NCBI lineage: Bacteria > Pseudomonadati > Pseudomonadota > Gammaproteobacteria > Pseudomonadales > Pseudomonadaceae > Pseudomonas > Pseudomonas sp. CCOS 191. The sequence continues at coordinate 553,483 of NZ_LN847264.1, read as the reverse complement.
GCGGCAGGGCTGGCCCCCGGGGACAGCCTCTACGTGGGCTTGCGTAACGGTTTTCAGATCCAGGTCCGGCATTTCCAGCGGGCCACTGGCGACATACAACATCGGTAAATTTCAGGAACCCATCGAGATGAGCGAATACTCCCTTTTCACCTCCGAGTCCGTGTCCGAAGGGCATCCGGACAAGATCGCCGACCAGATCTCCGACGCGGTGCTGGACGCCATCATCGCCCAGGACAAGTATGCCCGCGTGGCCTGCGAGACCCTGGTCAAGACCGGTGTCGCCATCATCGCCGGCGAAGTCACCACTTCGGCCTGGGTCGATCTGGAAGACCTGGTGCGTAACGTGATCATCGACATCGGCTACAACAGCTCCGACGTCGGCTTCGACGGCGCCACCTGCGCCGTGATGAACATCATCGGCAAGCAGTCGGTGGACATCGCCCAGGGCGTCGACCGCTCCCGCCCGGAAGACCAGGGCGCCGGCGACCAGGGCCTGATGTTCGGCTACGCCAGCAACGAGACCGATGTGCTGATGCCGGCACCGATCTGCTTCTCGCACCGCCTGGTCGAGCGCCAGGCCGAGGCGCGCAAGTCCAAGCTGCTGCCTTGGCTGCGCCCGGACGCCAAATCCCAGGTCACCTGCCGCTATGAAAACGGCAAGGTCGTCGGCATCGACGCGGTCGTGCTGTCGACCCAGCACAACCCCGAGGTCTCGCAAAAAGACCTGCAGGAAGCGGTGATGGAGCTGATCGTCAAGCACACCCTGCCTGCCGAGCTGCTGCACAAGGGTACCCAGTACCACATCAACCCGACCGGCAACTTCATCATCGGCGGCCCGGTGGGCGACTGCGGCCTGACCGGCCGCAAGATCATCGTCGACTCCTACGGCGGCATGGCTCGCCACGGTGGTGGCGCGTTCTCCGGCAAGGATCCGTCCAAGGTCGACCGTTCCGCCGCCTACGCCGGCCGCTACGTGGCCAAGAACATCGTCGCCGCGGGCCTGGCCGAGCGTTGCGAGATCCAGGTGTCCTACGCCATCGGCGTGGCCCAGCCGACCTCCATCTCGATCAACACCTTCGGCACCGGCAAGGTCTCGGACGAGAAGATCGTGCAACTGGTGCGCGAATGCTTCGACCTGCGTCCGTACGCCATCACCACCATGCTCGACCTGCTGCACCCGATGTATCAGGAAACCGCTGCCTACGGTCACTTCGGTCGTACCCCGCAGCAGAAGACCGTGGGTGACGACACCTTCACCACCTTCACCTGGGAGCGCACCGACCGCGCCGCCGCCCTGCGCGACGCCGCCGGCCTGTAAGTCTCCTACAGCAGTAAAGGAAAGCCCCTGCCGAGCAATCGGCAGGGGCTTTTTCGTGACATATCGCCTGACAATGCGGCACGTCGCACCGGGTAGCCAACACCTAGGCTGAGGACTTCTTACCGCCTCGCAAGGATGCCGGCCATGCCGTTGCTGCTGATACTCATGCTCCTGCCGACGCTCTTCGCCAGCGCACAGGCCGGCCAGTGTCCGGACTGGAGCGTATCCCAGGCGAATGCCGAAATGGCCCGGCTGGGCGAGACCCTGGCCCGCTGGGACGATCACTACCATCGTCAGGGCAAGTCATTGGTGGCCGACGAACTCTATGACCAGAGCCGCCAGCGCCAATTGCTGCTACAGCGGTGCTTCAACCTGCCAGACGCGGCGCCCGACCCACTGGCAAGCGCACGCGGTCCGATTGCACACCCAGTCGTCCACACCGGTGTCGACAAGCTGCCCGACGAACAGGCAATGCATCGCTGGCTGGCCGGCAAACGCGATGTCTGGATACAACCCAAGGTCGATGGCGTCGCGGTTTCCCTGATCTATCAGAAGGGTCGGTTGGTCCGGCTGCTCAGCCGTGGCGATGGCGTCCAGGGCCATGACTGGAGCCGGCATATTCCCTCGCTCGGCGCCATCACCCGACAGCTGCCGCAACCTCTGGACCTGGTACTGCAAGGGGAACTGTACAAACGCCTGGAGGGCCATGTGCAGGCCCAGGCAGGCAGCCTCAATGCTCGCGGCAACGTGGCCGGGCTGATGGCACGCAAGCAGCTGGACACCGAGCTCGGCGCGAGCATCGGCCTGTTCGTCTGGGACTGGCCACACGGGCCGCAAACCCAGGCGGAGCGTCTCGAGCGGCTGGCCGCCATGGGCTTTGCCGACAGCCAGCGCTACAGCGTCGCCATCGCCAGCCCGAAGCAGGCCGCCGAGATGCGCCTGCACTGGTATCGCGCCGCCCTGCCCTTCGCCACCGATGGCGTGATCCTGCGCCAGGACAGCCGCCCGCCCGCCGAACGCTGGCAAGCCAAGGCCCCTTACTGGATTGCGGCCTGGAAATACCCCTTCTCCCAGGCACTGGCCGAGGTGCGCGAAGTGCGCTTTCGCATTGGACGCACTGGCAAGGTAACCCCCATCCTCCATCTGGCGCCTGTCGAGCTGGACGACCGTCAGGTTTCCCAGGTCAGCCTTGGTTCCCTGGCCCGCTGGCAGAAACTCGATATTCGCCCTGGCGATCAGGTGGCCATCAGCCTTGCCGGCCTCACCGTTCCGCGGTTTGACGACGTGGTACATCGCACGGTCGTGCGACAGCCCGTGGCCTCACCGGCTGCCGGCCAGTATGACGCGCACACTTGCAGGCAGGCCGGCGCTGGCTGCGAAGAGCAATTCATCGCCCGATTGAACTGGTTGAGCAGCAAGCAGGGGCTGGCCCTGCCTGGGATTGGGCCGGGCACCTGGCGCCGACTGGTGAATGCCGGCCTGGTGACCACCCTCGTGGACTGGCTGGAGCTCGACACCCAAGTCCTGGCGAAGGTGCCGGGTCTCGGCGATGCCAGGGCCCGACAGCTTCATGACAGTTTCAACGCGGCTCGCTTGCGCCCCTTCCTCCAGTGGTTGACAGCACTGGGCGCGCCCTTGCCTCAGGGGATGCCCCTGGAGGCCGACTGGTCAACGCTCGCAACACGAACTGCTGACGCATGGCAAACCTTGCCGGGCGTCGGTGGCGCAAGATCGAAACAACTCGAGGTATTTTTTGCAACAGAAGATGTTCAGGCCCTTGCCGCGCAACTGGGCGGGTATCGTATCGCCGGTTTCCAGCACTCGAACGACACCGCCGAACAATGACGAGCGTAGGGTAACTCCGAGTTTGCCGTTTAAAGCCCACCAAGGGTTCCTAAATCCGGCAAACCAAGGCAGGATTCCACCAACTTTTGCTGCTCCGCCCCGCTCAGGAGGCTTTTCATGACACGTTTCACCGCTCTTTTCCTGCTGGCAACCCTTGGCCTGGCGACCGGCGTCGCGCAAGCCGCCCAGCCGGATGCAGGCTTGACCGGCTGCGCCGCCAAACGCAGCGCCATCGAGAACCAGCTGAAGATTGCCCGTGACCATGGCAACAGTGACCAGGTTGCCGGGCTCGAAGAGGCGCTGCGTGGCGTGGACAACTGCACCGAAGCCGGCCTGCGCAAAGAGCGCGAGCAGAAAGTGCTCGATGCCCGCCACGAAGTGAACCAGCGCACCAAGGACCTGGACAAGGCCATGAAGAAAGGTGACGCGGAAAAGATCAACAAACGCAAGGACAAGCTGGCCGAGGCGAAGAAAGAACTGCAGGAAGCCGTGGACGAGCTCGAGCGCTGACCTAACAGCCTTTGATGTGGGAGCGAACCCGCTCCCACAACAGCTTCCACGGCTCAGTGATTACGAAACTCGCTATGACAGGCCTTGCACGCCGCCTCGACCTTGTCCATCGGTGCCTTCATCTGCGCTGCGTCCAGCGACGGGTTGCGGGTCACCGTCACCAGTTCGCCGGTAACGCCCTCCAGCTGCCGGGCCAGGTCCTGGAACCGCGCCTGACGCTCCCAGACATCCGCCCGGGCGCTGCTGTCACCCTCGTCGCGCACCTGCGGGAAGTGCTGCCACGGCTCATGGGCCAGGGTATCCAGCTTCACCGCGCCCTCGGCGAACTTCACGCCATCGAAGGGCAACCGCCCGCGCAGCATGCCACCCATGTCTTCACTGGTCTTGAGCATCTGCTTGAAGATCGCCTTGCGCTGGCCCAGTGGCGAATTGGGGTCGACGCCGTCACAGGCGGTCAGGGCAAGGGCGGCGAGCAGTACTACGGTCAATCGCTTGAACATCACGGTCTCTTTGGCCAGGCAAACGGGTGGCCAGTATCGCCGCCTGCCGGGCAAAGACCAATAGCCACACAGAAAACAAGGGCGAATGTTCATGTTTCGCCCAGCACAGGACCCTCCCGATGAAATCTGTATTGCGCCATCTCGCCTGGGCCCTCCCCGCCCTGGCGCTCCTGGCCGGCTGCAACGGCGGCGAAAGTGCCAAGCCCGAGCCTCATGCCATCGCCACTTATGTGCCAGCGACCTGGAAGGACCTGCCCCAGGTCAGCGACGACGACCTGCTCGCCGGTTTCTATGCCTGGCGCAACGGTTGCGAGAAGCTCAAGCGCGATCCGGTGTGGGCCGCAACCTGCGAGGCAGCCGGTTCAGCCACGGCGAGCGCTGATCAGGTACGCACCTTCCTCGAGCAGAATCTCCAGGTGTACGGGCTGCGCTCGGCGCAGAACAGCGCCAACGGCCTGATCACCGGGTATTACGAGCCGGTCTATCCAGGCAGTCTGGAACGCACCGAAGCCGCGCATGTACCGGTGTACGGCGTACCCGAGGACATGATCGTGGTCGATCTGGCCAGTGTGTATCCCGAACTCAAGGGCAAGCGCCTGCGCGGGCGCCTCGATGGCCGCGTGCTCAAGCCCTATGACACCGCCGAAGTGATCAACCGCGACGGTGCCAAGGCACCGGTACTGGCCTGGCTGACCGACCCGATGGACTTGCAGTTCCTGCAGATCCAGGGTTCCGGTCGCATCCAGCTGGAAGGTGGCCGCCAGCTGCGGCTGGGGTATGCCGACCAGAATGGCCACCCCTATAGGCCGATTGGCCGCTGGCTGGTGGACCAGGGCCAGCTGCCCAAGGAACAGGTGACCATGGGCAGCATCCACGCCTGGGCCCAGGCCAACCCGCAGCGGGTCCCTGAGTTGCTGGCCAGCAACCCGAGCTATGTGTTCTTCAGCACCCGCCCGGACAGCAACGAAGGTCCGCGCGGCTCGCTCAACGTCCCATTGACCGCTGGCTACAGCGTGGCCATCGACCGTAAGGTGATCCCCCTTGGCAGCCTGTTATGGCTGTCGACCACGCGGCCTGACGGCGCGCCAGTCGTGCGCCCGGTGGGCGCTCAGGACACTGGTGGCGCCATCACTGGTGAGGTCCGCGCGGACCTGTTCTGGGGCACCGGGCCAGAGGCCGGCGAGCTGGCAGGGAACATGAAACAGCAAGGACAGATCTGGATGCTTTGGCCCAAGGGTCAGCCTCTACCCGACGTCCCCAAGGTCCTCTGACTGGCGTTGTTGCCGGGCAAGCTCCCTTCCATCGCGGGAGCGAGCTTGCCCCACGATGCACTCAGATCGAAACGACAAAGAACGACACGATCAGCGCCATCCCGACGAACCACACCAGCGAGCGCAACACCGCCCAATCCGCCAGGTAGCAGATGATGTAGAGCAACCGGCTGGTGATGTACATCACGCCCAGGACATCTTGGGTCACTTGTTCGGCATTGCCGACAATATCGGCCACCAGCACTGCCGCGGCAAACGCGGGAAACGCCTCGTAGCCGTTCAGCTGGGCGGCATGGGCCCGACGTGGCAGCCCTTCGAGCTTGTCCAGGAACGCACGCGGATCGTGATTGGCACGCAGGCCGAAATACCCGCTGCTGAGTTTGGCGATCAGTGCACACAGCGGCGGCAGGACCAGCGCGACGAGAATGCACCACAGGGCTACGGTCATCTACAGGACTCCTTGTTCATAGAGGTTCGCTTCAGAGCTTCATCACCAGCATGCCGGCCAGCACCAGCCCGCAAGCTAGGAGTCTTGGCCCGCCAAAAGGTTCTTTGAGGTAGCGCATGCCCAACAGCACCACGAGGATCACGCTCAACTCGCGCAACGCTGCAGCTTCAGCCACCGAGCCCAGGTGCATGGCCCAGAGCACCAGAGCGTAGCTGAACAATACGCAGAACCCGACTGCCAGGCCCAGCTTCCATTGGGTTCGCCAGAACAGCATGAACGGGCCTCGTCGGGCCACCACGGCCAGCAGCGGGAACGGCCAGGAGCTGAGCAGGCTCAGCCACACCAGGTAATCCCACGGTTTGCCCCACAGGCGTACGGCCTGGCCGTCGAACCAGGTGTAGCAGCCGATGCACAGGCCAATCAGCGCCACCACCGGCAGCATCGACCAGGGTAGGCGGTCGCCGCCGCCGCCCTGCCAAAGCAAGCACGCCATGCCACAGGGGATCAGCAGGATGCCGATGATCTGCTGCTGACTCAGCGATTCGCCGGCAAAGGCCAGGGTCAACCCAAGTACCACCAAGGGCGACAGGCCACGCATCAACGGATAGACCAGGCCCAGGTCGCCGACCCGATAGGCCTGGATCAGCAGAAAGCGGTACAGCTGCTCGGCCAGCGCCGAGGCCAGCAGCCAGGGCCAGATCCCGGCGGGCGGGAAATCTACGAAGGCTACCGCCAGCAGGGCGAAACTCAGCGCCACCACGTCCATGCTGGCGATCACCAGCAAGCGCTCGGAGCTGAACTTGATCAAGGTATTCCAGGTGGCATGGAGCAGGGCTGCGACCAGTACGAGGGAAGTTGCCAGCACGCCTTGGAATCCTTGTTGTCGTTTGGTGGGGACCACTATATAGCGCCTGGCCTGTCATGGCCTCATCGCGGGGCAAGCCCGTACCCACGCCATTGCCTGACAGGAACCAATTGGAGAAATCCGGTCATAAGGTGTGTCCCGACTGCCGCGCCAGGTCATCAAAGAACTGCCCGAGCCATTCGGGTAACGACTTGGAAGCCACTTTCACAGGATTCGGGATGCTTGAATTAGTTGCCGCGTTTATCTGCCTCACCACCCTCCTCACTTATGTGAACTACCGCTTCATCGGCCTGCCGCCGGCCATCGGCGTGATGGTCACCGCATTGCTGTTCTCCCTGATGCTGCAGGGCCTGAGCCTGATCGGCTTCCCTGGCCTGGAAGAACGCGTCGAAGGCCTGATGAACCAGATCGATTTCAACGACCTGCTGATGCACTGGATGCTGTCGTTCCTGCTGTTCGCCGGTGCCTTGCACGTCAACCTCGCCGACCTGCGCAGCTACCGCTGGCCGATCGGCCTGCTGGCCACCCTGGGCGTGCTCATCGCCACCGTGGTGATCGGCTACCTGGCGCACTGGGTGTTCGCCCTGTTCGGCTGGAACGTGCCGTTGATCTACTGCCTGCTGTTCGGCGCGCTGATCTCGCCGACCGACCCGATCGCCGTGCTCGGCGCACTGCGTACCGCCAACGCCTCGAAGCCGCTGAAGACCACCATCGTCGGTGAGTCGCTGTTCAACGACGGCACGGCGGTCGTGGTGTTCACCGTGCTGCTGGGCATCATCCAGCTGGGCGAGACGCCGAGCGTCGCCGACACCGCCATCCTGTTCGCCCGCGAGGCACTGGGTGGCATCGCCTTCGGCGGCCTGATCGGTTACGCCACCTACCGCATGATCAAGAGCGTCGAGCAGTACCAGGTGGAAGTGATGCTGACCCTGGCGCTGGTGATCGGCGGCTCGGCCATGTGCTACGAGCTGCACGTGTCGGCGCCGATCGCCATGGTGGTGGCCGGCCTGATCATCGGCAACCTGGGGCGCAACCTGGCGATGAACGACATGACCCGCCGCTACATGGACGGCTTCTGGGAACTGATCGACGACATGCTCAACGCCCTGCTGTTCGCCCTGATCGGCCTGGAGCTGTTGCTGCTGCCGTTCAACTGGCTGCACCTGGCAGCGGGTGGTGTGCTGGCGGTGGCGGTGCTGGCTTCGCGCCTGCTGACCGTGGCGCCGGCGATCGTGCTGTTGCGCCGCTGGCGCAGCGTGCCTCAGGGCACCATCCGCGTACTGACCTGGGGCGGCCTGCGCGGTGGCGTGTCGGTGGCCCTGGCGCTGTCGCTGCCGCAGGGCGCCGAGCGTGACCTGCTGCTGTCGATCACTTACATCGTGGTGCTGTCGTCGATCCTGATTCAAGGCCTGACGGTCGGCAAGGTGGTGCGCAAGGTCAGCACACCGGCATGAAAACGCTGGGGCCGCTCTGCGGCCCCGGCTTTATCACTCGACCGCAGAATCGGGGAACTGGTCCTGGATGTACTTGATCTCGGTGCGCCCGTGGGCGGCCGGCAGGCCATCCTCACCCAGGTTGACGAACACCATCTTGTCGACGGTCAGGATCGCCTTGCGGGTGATCTTGTTGCGTACTTCGCACTTGAGGGTGATCGAGGTGCGGCCGAACTCGGTGGCGGTGATGCCCAGCTCGATGATGTCGCCCTGACGCGAAGCACTGACGAAGTTGATCTCGGAAATGTACTTGGTCACCACGCGCTGGTTGCCCAGCTGGACGATGGCGTAGATCGCCGCCTCCTCGTCTATCCAGCGCAGCAGGCTGCCGCCGAACAAGGTGCCGTTGGGATTGAGGTCTTCGGGTTTTACCCATTTGCGGGTGTGAAAGTTCATCTGTACTCCTGACCTGCTTGCTGACATGCGCCAATGATGGCAGACCGCTCGGTCACGCTCCATTGAACATCGACTATCGTCTCGATTAATCGACAGAAAGTCTTGGGTGTGTCACACGCCCGCGGCTATAATCTCGCCGTTTCACATGGTCCCCCACAGTGGTGGCCATCCCGCCACCCATCCGAGGGGCGCTGCAGCAGGCTCGGCCTGTCAGGCTCGGTTGGGGCGTTGTCCGCGCAAGCGGACGCTCAACGCACAACGGCGCCCATTCGCACACTACGAATGGAGGCTCTCAATGAGCGCTGTAAACACGCCTGCAGGTTTTTCCGACTTCAAGGTCGCCGACATCTCCCTGGCCGACTGGGGCCGCAAGGAAGTCATCATCGCCGAATCGGAAATGCCCGCGCTGATGGGCCTGCGCCGCAAGTATCAAGCCGAGCAACCGCTCAAGGGCGCGAAGATCATCGGCTGCATCCACATGACCATCCAGACTGCCGTGCTGATCGAGACCCTGGTCGCCCTGGGTGCCGAAGTGCGCTGGTCGTCGTGCAACATCTTCTCCACCCAGGACCAGGCCGCCGCCGCCATCGCTGCCGCCGGCATCCCTGTATTCGCCTGGAAAGGTGAAACCGAGCAGGAGTACGAGTGGTGCATCGAGCAGACCATCCTCAAGGATGGCCAGCCATGGGACGCCAACATGGTGCTGGACGACGGCGGTGACCTGACCGAGATCCTGCACAAGAAATACCCGGCCATGCTGGACAAGATCCACGGCGTGACCGAAGAGACCACCACCGGCGTGCACCGCCTGCTGGACATGCTGGCCAAGGGCGAGCTGAAAGTCCCGGCGATCAACGTCAACGACTCGGTCACCAAGAGCAAGAACGACAACAAGTACGGCTGCCGTCACAGCCTCAACGACGCCATCAAGCGCGGCACCGACCACCTGCTGTCGGGCAAGCAGGCCCTGGTGATCGGCTACGGCGACGTAGGCAAGGGCTCGGCCCAGTCCCTGCGTCAGGAAGGCATGATCGTCAAGGTCACCGAAGTCGATCCGATCTGCGCCATGCAAGCGTGCATGGACGGCTTCGAAGTCGTCTCGCCATTCAAGGACGGCATCAACACCGGTACCGAAGCCGGCATCAACAAGGACCTGCTCGGCCGCATCGACCTGATCGTCACCACCACCGGTAACGTCAACGTCTGCGACGCCAACATGCTCAAGGCCCTGAAGAAGCGCGCCGTGGTCTGCAACATCGGCCACTTCGACAACGAGATCGACACCGCCTTCATGCGCAAGAACTGGGCATGGGAAGAGGTCAAGCCACAGGTGCACAAGATCCACCGCACCGGTGCCGGCGTGTTCGACCCGCAGAACGACGACTACCTGATCCTGCTGGCCGAAGGCCGCCTGGTGAACCTGGGCAACGCCACCGGCCACCCAAGCCGCATCATGGACGGTTCGTTCGCCAACCAGGTCCTGGCGCAGATCTTCCTGTTCGAGCAGAAGTTCGCCGCGCTGCCAGCCGCGAAGAAGGCCGAGCGCCTGACCGTGGAAGTGCTGCCGAAGAAACTCGACGAAGAAGTGGCCCTGGAGATGGTCCGCGGCTTCGGCGGCGTGGTCACCCAGCTGACCCCGCAGCAGGCCGAGTACATCGGTGTGACCGTCGAAGGCCCGTTCAAGCCGGACGCTTACCGCTACTAAGCGGCTGGTTGCCAGTGCCAGGTATGCTTGCCCGGCACTGGCAGGCAACGTTTCGAACCGATGTCCGAGCCAGGCCGGCCCCCACCGTCCTGGCTTTTATTTGCAGGCAGCAGCCCAGGCTCACTGCCGAAGGAACCAGAGATGTCACAAGAACGCCGCTACAGTTTCGAATTCTTCCCCACCAAGACCGATGCCGGTCACGAAAAGCTGATGGGCGTTGCCCGCCAGCTGGCCAGCTACAACCCGGACTTCTTCTCCTGCACCTATGGTGCCGGTGGCTCGACCCGCGACCGCACGCTCAACACCGTGCTGCAGCTGGAAAATGAGGTGAAAGTCCCCGCCGCCCCGCACCTGTCCTGCGTGGGTGACAGCAAGGACGACCTGCGCGCCCTGCTGGCCGAGTACCAGGCCGCCGGCATCAAGCGCATCGTCGCCCTGCGTGGCGACCTGCCGTCGGGCATGGGCATGGCCAGCGGCGAACTGCGCTACGCCAGCGACCTGGTCGAGTTCATCCGCCAGGAAACCGGCAACCACTTCCACCTGGAAGTGGCCGCCTACCCAGAGATGCACCCGCAGGCGCGCAATTTCGAGAGCGACCTGGCCAACTTCGTGCACAAGGTCAAGGCCGGCGCCGACAGTGCCATCACCCAGTACTTCTTCAACGCCGACAGCTACTTCTACTTCGTCGAGCGCGCGCAGAAACTGGGCGTCGAGATCCCGGTGGTGCCCGGCATCATGCCGATCACCAACTACAGCAAGCTGGCGCGTTTCTCCGACGCCTGCGGCGCCGAGATCCCACGCTGGATCCGCAAGCAGCTGGAAGCCTATGCCGACGACACCGCCAGCATCCAGGCATTCGGCGAGGAAGTGATCACCCGCATGTGCGAACAACTGCTGCAAGGCGGCGCACCGGGCCTGCACTTCTATACCCTGAACCAGGCCGAGCCGAGCCTGGCGATCTGGAACAACCTGAAGCTGCCACGCTGATGGTCGCGAACAAGGCTTTGGCGCAGGTCAAAGCCTTGTTCGTTCGCGCTCGCGCCGCACGCGCCTGCGGCCAGCGTTCACTGGTCTTGCCCGGGCTTGCAGCGTACTCTCACGCCATGCGCACGCTCATCCTCCCTCTCCTGCTGTTGCTGCTCGCCGGCCTGAGTCCGCTGGCCCATGCCGAACGCCTGCGCATCGTCAGCGACGACTGGGCCCCCTACCTCTACCAGGAGAATGGCCAGGCCAAAGGCATCGACTACGAGATCACCAACGAGGTGTTCAAACGCCTGGGCGTCGAGGTGCAGTGGCAGTTCCTGCCCTGGAAGCGCTGCCTGGCCATGGTCGAACAGGGCCTGGCGGATGCCGTGATGGATATTTTCCAGGTCGACTCGCGCCAGGGCTACCTGGTCTACCCGGACGAGCCGATGTCCGAGGTCGAGTTCGTCCTCTACCAGGCGCGCTCACGGCCACACCCAGTCAAGCGCGTCGAGGACCTGGCCGGGCTGACCGTCGGCACCTCGCCGGGCTATGTCTACGACGGCAATTTCGCCGAATCGCCGCTGTTTCGCCGCGAGCCCGCGCCCAGCCACGAGGCCAACTTCGGCAAGCTGGCGCTCGCACGCATCGACCTGCTGGTGACCGACCGCCGGGTCGGCCGCTATGTGAGCCGCCGCCTGGGCCTGGAGCAGACCGTGGAAGAGCTGCCCCTGGTAGTCAGCCGTCGCCCGCAGTACCTGGGGCTGGCCCGTAAACCCGGCCGCGAGCAGTTGGCGCAGGCCTTCAGCGAGGAACTGCGGCGCTTCAAACAGGAGCCAGCCTATGCGGCGATCAGTGCCCGCTACCTCGGCAATCAGGATTTTCCTTTCGCCGTTGAGCAGCAGGAACGCGGCACACGCTGATTGCTCTGTTATACTCGGGCCTTCCCGCCCGGCTCACGCCCGGACGCTCGGCCTCGCAACAGGCATCTCGACCCGCAGCCGCGCACCTTTGGTGCCCGCCCGCCGGTTCCAGGATGCGCAGTGAACGCCCAGCTGGACCGGACGCGATCGCATCCCTCCGATGCCCGTCGCGCCAGGCAGAACACCCCATCGGGCCTAGCCCCCACGAGAACAGGATTGCCCATGTCCTTTGCTTCCCTCGGTCTCTCCGAGGCTCTTGTCCGCGCTATCGAGGCAGCGGGCTATACCCAGCCCACTCCGGTGCAACAGCGGGCCATTCCCGCCGTGTTGCAAGGTCGCGACCTGATGGTCGCCGCCCAGACAGGTACTGGTAAAACCGGCGGCTTCGCGCTCCCGATCCTTGAGCGTCTGTTCCCGGGTGGCCACCCCGACAAATCGCAACGCCATGGCCCGCGCCAGCCGCGCGTGCTGGTGCTGACTCCCACCCGCGAGCTGGCTGCCCAGGTACATGACAGCTTCAAGGTGTATGCCCGCGACCTCAACTTCATCAGTGCCTGCATCTTCGGCGGCGTCGGCATGAACCCGCAGGTCCAGGCCATGGCCAAGGGCGTCGACGTCCTGGTCGCCTGCCCGGGGCGCCTGCTCGACCTGGCCGGCCAAGGTAGTGTCGACCTCTCGCGGGTCGAGATCCTGGTGCTGGACGAAGCCGACCGCATGCTCGACATGGGCTTCATCCACGACGTCAAGAAAGTGCTGGCGCGCCTGCCGGCCAAGCGCCAGAACCTGCTGTTCTCGGCGACCTTCTCCAAGGACATCACCGACCTCGCCGACAAGCTGCTGCACAACCCCGAGCGCATCGAGGTCACGCCGCCGAACACCACCGTCGAGCGTATCGAGCAGCGGGTCTACCGCCTGCCGGCCAGCCACAAGCGCGCCCTGCTGGCGCACCTGATCACCCTGGGCGCCTGGGAACAGGTGCTGGTGTTCACCCGCACCAAGCACGGCGCCAACCGCCTGGCCGAGTACCTCGAGAAGCACGGCCTGACCGCTGCGGCGATCCACGGCAACAAGAGCCAGAACGCCCGCACCAAGGCGCTGGCCGACTTCAAGGCCAACACCGTGCGCGTGCTGGTCGCCACCGACATCGCCGCTCGTGGCCTGGACATCGACCAGTTGCCCCACGTGGTCAACTTCGAGCTGCCCAACGTCGAGGAAGACTACGTTCACCGCATCGGCCGTACGGGCCGTGCCGGTCGCTCCGGTGAAGCCATTTCGATGGTCGCGCCGGACGAAGAAAAGCTGCTCAAGAGCATCGAGCGCGTCACCCGCCAGAAAATCCCGGATGGCGACCTGATGGGCTTTGACGCATCGCAGGTCGAGGCCGAGAAGCCGGAAGTGCGCGAGCGCCAGCCGAACAATGGCCGCGGTGGCCGCAACCAGCAACCTCGCGGCGAAGGCGGCAAGGAAGGCAGTGGCGGGCGCAAGGACAAGGGCAAGGACAAAGGCCGCAACAAGCCTTCGTCCGAGAAGTCCGCGGAAAAGGACAAGTCCGGCGAGAAACAGCAGCAGGGCCAGCAGCGCAAGCCGCGCGACCAGAAGCCACGCCAGCAGCAGAACAACGGCCAGAAAGCCGCGCCTGTCGCCGCACCCAATCGCGACCCTGAAGAGTTCCTCGACGACGACGTCGACAACTTCGGCAACCGCGCCGACTACGTCAGCCCGTACCAGAACGCCAAGAACCAGGGCCGCAACCGTCGCCCGGGCGGCAACGGCGGCCAAGCCCAGGGGCAAGGCCAGCGCAGTGGTAGCGGCCAGGGCCAGGGGCAAGCCCAGGGCCGTGGCAATGGCCAGCAGCGCCAGGGCCAGGGCTCCGGTGAAAAGCGCCCGCGCAACGGCGGCGGTAGCAATGGTGGCGCCCGACGCGACAACAACGGCGGCCGTGCTCGCCGTGAAGACTCGTCCCGCCAGGAACCGGCCGTGCGCAACCCGCGCGAGTCGCAGAGCGCGCCAGTGATCATCCGCAAGGAATCCAAGCTCGACCGCTACCCGACGCCCGAGCAACTGGACGACCTGCCAAGCCGCCCACGCGGTGAGCGCCCGGCACTGCTGACCCGCAAGGGCTGAGCCCGCCATCGCGGGGCCTGCCCCGCGATGAGGCCAAGCAAAGCCAACAAAAACGCCGCCCATTGGGCGGCGTTTTTGTTGCTGGCGAAGCGAATTACTTCTGCTTCACGCCTTCGACGCTGATATCCAGGTCCAGGGTCTGCGAAGTCGCGCCTGGGCCCTTGATACCGAAGTCGTTCAGGTTCAGCGTGGTGGTGGCGTTGAAGCCAGCGCGCTCGCCGCCCCACGGGTCCTTGCCCTCGCCATTGAACACGGCCTTGAAGGTGACCGGCTTGGTCACGCCGTGCAGGGTCAGGTCACCGGTCACATCTGCAGTCTTGTCACCGGTCGACTTGACGCTGGTGGAGACGAACTTGGCTTCTGGATATTTTTTGACATCCAGGAAGTCCTTGCTGGCGATGTGCTTGTCACGCTCGGCGTGGTTCGACCACAGGCTGGCAGTCTTCAGGTCGACGCTGATCTTGCTCGCCTCGGGCTTGGCGCTGTCCCAGGTGAAGTTGCCGTCGAAGTCCTTGAAGGTGCCGTGGATGAAGCTGTAGCCCAGGTGGCTGATCTTCCAGTCAACGAACGCGTGCTGGCCTTCCTTGTCGATCTTGTATTCGGCGGCCATGGCCTGGCCGGCGGAGATCAGAGCGGTACCGAGCGCCAGAGCGGCAAAAGTCTTTTTCAACATCCTTACTTCCTTCCTTTGCAATTGAGGTTGAGAGTCAAGCTTTGCGGCCCAGCATGCGGGTCAGGGTCGCGTCACGGTCGATGAAATGATGTTTCAGTGCCGCCAATGCGTGCAGTACGGCAAAAATCACCAGGCCCCAGGCCAGCCAGAGGTGGATCACCCCCGCCAGATCGGCCTGGTCGGGCAGGTCGCTGACCAGCGCGGGAACGTCGAACAAGCCGAATACCGGAATGCCCACGCCGTCGGCGGTGGAAATCAGATAGCCCGCTATCATCACCGCGAACAGGCCCATGTACAGCGCCAGGTGGCCCAGCTTGGCGGCCAGGCGGGTGACCTTGCCATGGTTGGCCGGTGCCGGTGGCGGCGGGCTGA
The DNA here is from genome assembly GCF_001007005.1 of Pseudomonas sp. CCOS 191. Lineage (NCBI taxonomy): Bacteria > Pseudomonadati > Pseudomonadota > Gammaproteobacteria > Pseudomonadales > Pseudomonadaceae > Pseudomonas > Pseudomonas sp. CCOS 191. The sequence goes on along the minus strand of NZ_LN847264.1, from coordinate 538,077 downwards.
CGAAACGCCAGATTACCCGCAACAGCATCAGTGCCAGCAACACCAGGCCGATGCTCTTGTGCAGGTCCGGGCCGGACTTGCGCCATGGGTCGTAGTAATCGAGGCCGACCATCCACAGGCCCAGGCCAAACAGCCCGAAGACCGCCAGCGCCACACCCCAGTGCAGGACGATGCTGACCAGGCCATAGCGAGAAGATGAATTGCGCAGTTGCATGTTGGCGTATTCCCCGTGAAAGCTGTGCACAAGACTAACGCGTAATGCATCGAATAAAAGCGTAAAAAACAGCTTCTGATTATCGAAAAATCAGATATTAATTCTGCAAGCTTCCTATTAAGGAAACATTAACGATAGACGTTTGGAAGATCCGCCGCCATCGCGGGGCTCGCGATGGCGGCTATACCGAGATCAACCGGCCTTGGCCTGGCTGTTGACCACCGGCTTCTTGGCCGGTTCCGACTTGGCGGTGGCCTTCTTCACCGGCGCCGGTTTGGCTGCAGGCTTGTGGGCCTGCTTGGCCGCAGGCTTGGCTTGAGCGGGCTTGGTGACGGCAGGTTTCACCGGTTCATCCTTGGCCACAGGCGCCGGGACGACCGGCACGGGGGCCGGAGCAGGTGCAACCTCTTCGGCCTTGGCGATCGGGGCAGCCTTGACCTCTGGCTGGTCACCGCCACCAAACAGGCGCGAGAAAAAGCCCGGCTTGTCCTGCTTGGCCTGCTCGACCTTCACTGGCTCTGCCTTGGCGGGGGCCTTGTCGGACGAGCCGCCGAACAGGTTGGAGAAGAACCCGCCCTTGTCCTTCGCGGCCGCCACGCCGGCCGCTCCAGTAGCCGCTGCGGCGGCGACCGATGCAGCCTTGGCCGGGTCGAAGGACTTGCCCGCCGCCAGGTCCTGGACCTGCCCCGCAGCACGCTGGCCGCTACGCAGGGCCCCTTCGAGGGTACCTGGGTAAAGCGCATCGGTATGTTCGCCGGCAAAGGCGATCCGTTGTACCGGGCGCTCCCACAGGCGCCAGTATTTGCTGATCTGCCCCGGGCCGTAGGCCAGGTAGGCACCGCCCATGCCGGCGTCGGTGCTGTAGCGGCGGATTTCATAACCGGTGAAGGCGCCACGTGCCTGTGGGTAGAAGGCGTGCAGGCGGATCAGCACCTGGTCGACCATCTGCTTGTCACCAAAAGCCTGGAGCAAGCGGGCGTTATCGCCGGACAGGTTGATCACCACGTTGGCGCCACCCTTGAGCGCCGGCTCGATCCACAGCATGCCCAGGCCAGTGTTACTGAAGATCTCGCCGGACATGCGTGCACGGCTTTCCCATACCGGGTTCTTGAACTTGAGCATCAGCTGGTCGCGCCAGCCATAGTTGGTGCCCTTCAAGGCCGCCAGGTGTTGCCCGTCCAGGCCCGGGGTCATCTGGATCTTGGCCAGTGCACGCAGCGGCACGGCCATGACCAGATAGTCAGCCTGGTAGCCGACACCGCCGACCTTGACGGTCACACCGTCCTTGTCCTGGACGATGGCGGTGACCGGCGAGCTGGTCTTGATGGTTTTCAGCTGCTTGACGAAGGCCTGGGCCAACACCGGGCTGCCGCCCGGCAGGCGCGCGGCGCGCAGGTCACGGTCGCTGACATTGCGGTAGACCCGGCCTTGCTGGGCGAAGTACAACAGCGACAGACGCGACGGCTCGTCATAACGGGTGCGGATCTGCTGGTTGACCAACTGACGGGCGGTGGCTGGCAGCTGCAGCTTGTCGAGCCATGTGGACACGTTCATCTGGTCGAGGGCGAACAGGGTGCTGTTTGCCGCGGGATTGAGCGGGTCTTCGATGGAGCGGGCCAGGTCGTCGAGGGTTTTCTCGTAGCGCTTGAGCGCTTCGGCAGTGGCCGGCTGCTTGGCTGCGAGATCGGTGGCGCTGAAATATTCACCATCGATCAGGTAGCCGGGATTGCGCACGAACTCCGGGGCCGGCAGGGTGGCGACCTTGAACTGCTCCAGATACTGGTTGAGCACCGGCTGGGTCTTGCTGTTGCCGACCCACTCGCTGGTGGCCAGGCCCGAACGCCCGCCCATGCCCGACTTGGCTTCCAGCAGGGTCACCTGCCAGCCCTTGCTCTGCAGCTCGTAGGCCGCAGTCAGGCCCGCCAGGCCACCACCGACGACGATTGCCGTCTTGTCCTTGGCCAGCGCGACACCGCTGGTCACCCCGATCAATACCAACGCGCACAGGCGCACCCAAGCAGCAGCCATGATGGCGAACTCCGGTCAGAGAAGCGATAGAAGAGACGGGGAGCAATGCCCCGGGAGAGATGCGTTAAGAATACGTCACCTCTGCCCACCCTGCCACCGCAGTGACATCAAGTGCCTTTGGCAACTGGTAATTTTGTCAGTAGCGGTGGGTCGCCGGGTCGTGCAGCCTTGGCTGGCACTCAAGCATCGAGCCGGGGAACAGCAGTGATCTACACCGAAGACTTTGCCAGGTGGACGCCTTCGGCGCCGCTGCCCGAGTGTTCCTGGCACGCGCCCACCGGCCTGAGCATCGTGTCCAATGGCATTGTCTACAGCGCGCGCTACCAGACCGAAGAGGGGCGGATCGGCACGGAATTGATCATCCATGGCCAGTGCGATATCGAGTTCATCTTCGGCCAGACGGTCGATTGCCTGCTGCTCGAAGTGGACATCAACACGCTCGGCAAGGCCGTCTCGACCGCCTACTGGCTGACCCTGCGCGACCAGGACTACACCGAGTTCACGCCCGGCCCCGGCACCCACGGCACCTCCTGGCACGACGTGCCCGGCCCGCTCGACCGCCTGACCCTGTCCACCCTGCCGCAGTGCACGGTGCATATCCGCCAGCTGGAATGGCGCCCGGCCTGGCGACATTGAGCGGTTGTCCTGCCCCCCGGCATTGCTTAGGCTTACGCGGTCAAACCGAGCCGTAACGCCAGGAGAAGTGCCCATGGGCCTCAACGATCAGTGGATGCAGCGTGACCTGAAGGTCCTTTGGCACCCCTGCACCCAGATGAAAGACCACGAACAGCTGCCGCTGATCCCGATCAAGCGCGGCGAGGGCGTGTGGCTGGAGGACTTCGAGGGCAAGCGCTACCTGGACGCCGTCAGCTCATGGTGGGTCAACGCTTTCGGCCATGCCAACCCACGCATCAACCAGCGCATCAAGGATCAGGTCGACCAGCTCGAACATGTGATCCTCGCCGGCTTCAGCCACCAGCCGGTGATCGAGCTGTCCGAACGCCTGGTGGCGATCACCCCGGCCGGCCTGGAGCGGGTGTTCTACGGCGACAATGGCTCGTCGTGCATCGAAGTGGCGCTGAAGATGAGCTTCCATTACTGGCAGAACACCGGCAAACCGCAGAAGAAGCGCTTTGTCACCCTGACCAACAGCTACCATGGCGAGACCATCGCCGCGATGTCGGTGGGCGACGTGCCGCTATTCACCGAAACCTACAAGGCGTTGCTGCTGGACACCATCAAGGTGCCAAGCCCGGACTGCTACCTGCGCCCGGAAGGCATGGGCTGGGAAGAGCACTCGCGGAACATGTTCGCGGCCATGGAGCAGACCCTGGCCGAACACCACGCCAGCATCGCCGCGGTAATCGTCGAGCCACTGATCCAGGGCGCCGGCGGCATGCGCATGTACCATCCGGTGTACCTCAAGCTGCTGCGCGAGGCCTGCGACCGTTACGACGTGCACCTGATCCACGATGAGATCGCCGTCGGCTTCGGCCGCACCGGCACGATGTTCGCCTGTGAGCAGGCCGGCATCACCCCGGACTTCCTGTGCCTGTCCAAGGCCCTGACCGGCGGCTACCTGCCGCTGGCCGCCTGCCTGACCACCGACAAGGTCTACCAGGCCTTCTACGACGACTACCCGACCCTGCGCGCCTTCCTGCACTCGCACAGCTACACCGGCAATCCGCTGGCCTGCGCCGCGGCCCTGGCCACTTTGGACATCTTCGAGCAGGACAACGTGATCGAGACCAACAAGGCCTTGTCGGCGCGCATGGCCAGCGCCACCGCGCACCTGGCCGACCATGCCCACGTCGCCGAGATCCGCCAGACCGGCATGGTCCTGGCCATCGAGATGGTCCAGGACAAGGCCACCAAGGCCGCCTACCCCTGGCAGGAGCGCCGCGGCCTGAAAGTCTTCGAGCACGCCCTGAGCCGTGGCGCGCTGTTGCGCCCGCTGGGCAGCGTGGTGTATTTCCTGCCGCCTTACGTGATCACACCCGAACAGATCGACTTCCTGGCCGAGGTGGCCAGCGAAGGGATCGATATCGCCACCCGCGACAAGGTGAGCGTCGCCGTGCCGGCCGACTTCCATCCGGATTTCCGCGATCCGGGCTAACCCCAGACCAACCCGAAACCTGTAGGAGCCGGCGTGTCCGCTCCTACAGGATCTGCGTCAGCCTTTTTCCAGAGCAAGCCCATGAGACTCTCCCGCTTCTTCATCGACGCCCCACTGGGCCTTGGCGAGCACGAGCTCCCCGAAGCCCAGGCCCACTACATTGGCCGTGTGCTGCGCATGGCCGCTGGCGACGCCGTGCAGCTGTTCGACGGCAGCGGCCAGGAATACCTCGGCCAACTGCTCGAAGTCGGCAAGAAAACCGTGCGCGTCAGCCTCGACCAGGCCCTCCCCGGCCAGGCCTACTCGCCTTTGCACATCCACCTCGGCCAGGGCCTGTCCCGTGGCGAGCGCATGGACTGGGCAATCCAGAAAGCCACCGAGCTGGGTGTCAATGAAATCACCCCGATCGTCAGCGAACGCTGCGAAGTACGCCTGAAGGACGAACGCGCCGACAAGCGCCTGGCCCACTGGCGCCAGGTGGCTGTCAGTGCCTGCGAGCAGTGCGGGCGCTCGACTTTGCCGGTGATCCACCCGCCCGTGACCCTGGCCGAGTGGCTGAAAAGCACCGAAGCCGACCTCAAGCTGGTGCTGCACCCGGTGGCCGAGCCACTGACCAGCCATGCCAAACCGGCCAGGCTGGCCTTCCTGATCGGCCCCGAGGGCGGCCTGAGCGAAGCGGAAGTCGAGCAGGCCAAGGCCGCCGGCTGCCACGCCGCCCGCCTCGGCCCTCGCGTGCTGCGTACCGAAACCGCCCCTGTGGTGGCCCTGTCGGTAGCGCAACAACTGTGGGGCGATTTCTAACGCACGTAGAAGAACACCGCGACGAAGTGCATCAGGCTGCCGGCAATCACGAACAGGTGCCAGATGCCATGCCAGTGGCGGAATCGGCTGTCAAAGGCGAAGAAGATGATGCCGACGGTGTAGAACACACCGCCGGCCGCCAGCCAGGCGAAGCCGGCGGCACCCAGGCTGTGCAGCAGCGGTTTCACCGCCACCAGCACGATCCAGCCCATCAGCGCATAGATGACGATCGACAGGATCCGCGCCTCCGAGCGCGGCTTGATCTCCTGCAACATCCCAATCAGCGCCAACCCCCAGACCACCCCGAACAGGCTCCAGCCCCAGGGACCGCGCAGGCTGACCAGGCAGAACGGCGTGTAGCTGCCGGCAATCAACAGGTAGATCGACAGGTGGTCGAGCTTGCGCATGACCCGCTTCGCTCGCCCGCGGGTGCTGTGGTAGAGGGTGGAGATGCTGTAGAGCAACAGCAGGGTGAAACCGTAGATGGAGAAACTGACGATCTTCCAGGGATCGCCCTGCAGGCCCGCCACGACGATCAGCCAACTCGCTCCGATGCAGGCCAGTACCGCGCCGACCAGGTGGGTCCAGGCGTTGAAGCGTTCACCGTAATACATGCAAGCACAGACCTCCCGCAGCAGTCAGGGTTCCTGAGCCCCGCGACAGGGCCCGCGTAACCACTATCCTAGCCAGCTAGAGATTGCAGATCAGCGTCACGCACCAATCTTTCCAGCCCGGCCAGGTCCGGCACCCGCGCCACCTGCTCGCCCACCTGCACTGCCGCCAGCTCCAGCGCGGCCAGTGGCACATCAACATAGTTCAACTGGCTGTCGAGCTTGCACGAGCGCGGAATACCCTGCAGCAGCAACGCCAGGAAGCGCAGGCCGGTATCCCCCAGTGCATTGAGCACCACCACCCGTGCCCGCTCGCCGCAAGTGGTCTGCCCGCCACAGGCCGCCTCGAAACCGATCAACGGCAGGCGCTGCTGGCGCCAGTCCACCCAGCCCAGGTGCCAGGTCGGCTCCCCTGGCTCGCAGGCGATGGCGCGATGACCAATCAATTCGGCCACCGCCACGTTGGGCAGTACCAGGGTGCGGTCGCCCAAGGGCAACAGCAGGCCGGTGAGGCTGCTGCGCTGGCCGGCGATATGTTCAAGCATGGGGTTGGCTCCAGTGGGCGATGCTCTGCAACAGGACCGACTCCTGGTAAGGCTTGCCGAGGTATTCGTTGACGCCGATGGCCATGGCGCGGTCGCGGTGCTTCTGCCCGGTGCGCGAGGTGATCATGATGATCGGCAACTGCGCCAGGCGCTGGTCGCGGCGGATGCGCGTGGCCACCTCGAAACCGTCCATGCGCGGCATCTCGATGTCCAGCAGCAACACGTCCGGGCGGTGCTCTTCGAGCAGCGCCATGGCATCCACCCCATCCTTGGCGGTCAGCACGCTCATGCCGTGGCGTTCGAGCAGGCGGCTGGTGACCTTGCGCACGGTCACCGAGTCGTCCACCACCATCACCAGCAGCGGTCGACGCGGCACGGGACCGGTCAGCAGATGCTGCCCCTGCGCCACGCCCGGCAGGCGCGCCAGGCGTCGCTGCTGGCCGCGCAACTGGCCGAGCAGGTCGAGAATCAGCACCACCCGCCCGTCGCCGAGCAGGGTGGCACCGGACAGCCCCGGCACCGCCGCGAATTGCGGGCCCAGGCTCTTGACCACGATCTCGCGGCTGGGCGACAGGCTGTCGACCTGGATCGCGAACGATTGCTCGTGGGAATGGGTGAGCAGCACCGGCAGCGGTACGCTCTGGCCCAGCAGGTTGGGCTGCGTGCCCTCCTGCAACAGTTCGCCGAGGTAGCGCAGTGCGTAGTCATGCCCGGCATAGCTGTAGCGTGGCGGGTCAAGCCGGTAGCAGGCCTCCAGCTCCGCTGGCGGCACGCGAACGATGCCCTCGATGGTGTTCAGCCCAATTGCGTATTGCTCATCCTCCACATGCACCATCAGCGCCCGGTTCACCGACACCGTGAACGGCAGGCGGATCAGGAAGCGCGCGCCCTTGCCGGGGCTGGACTCGATGCTCATCGAACCGCCCAGCTGCTTGACCTCTTCATGGACCACGTCCATGCCCAGGCCGCGCCCGGAGATCTGGGTGATCTTCTCGGCCGTGGAAAACCCCGGGCGCAGGATGAACTGCAGGATCTCGTGGTCGCTCAGACGCGCCTGCGGATCGAGCAGGCCGCGCTTGATCGCCTTGTTGCGCACCGCCTCCAGCGGCACCCCGGCGCCGTCGTCGCTCATCTCGATGACAATGTCGGCGCCTTCGTGCAGCAGGTTCAGGTGGATGGTGCCCTGCTCCGGCTTGTCGGCCGCCAGGCGCGCCTCGCGGGCTTCCAGGCCATGGTCGACGGCATTGCGCAGCATGTGCTCCAGCGGCGCGACCATGCGTTCCAGCACGCTGCGGTCCAGCTCGCCCTCGGCATTGCCGACCACCAGCTCGACCTGCTTGCCCAGTTCGCTGGCCACCTGCCGCACCACCCGTTGCAAACGCGGCACCAGGCGTTCGAACGGTACCATCAAGGTGGCGGTCAGCCCCTCTTGCAACTGGCTGTTGACCCGCGCCTGCTGCTGCAACAGGCTGTGCGCCTCCTGGGCCCGCTGCAGCAGGGTTTCCTTGAGGTCAAGCAGGTCCGAGGTGGACTCGAACAGCGCCCGCGACAATTGCTGCAACTGCGAATGGCGGTCCATCTCAAGTGGGTCGAAGTCGTCGTAGGCATCACCCTCGAACTGGTGCCGGCTCGAGATCCGCCCCTGGGTCTCGATATCCAGGCGCAACAGCTGGTCGCGCATGCGCTCCAGCGTGGTCTCCATCTCGTTGAGGGCGAACTGCGCATCGTTGACCTGCTGCTCGATGCGCCCGCGGATCACCGAATGCTCGCCGGCCAGGTTGCCCAGGTCGTCCAGCAGTTCGGCATCGACCTTGACCATGTCCCCGGCCCGCTCGGGCGCGACAGCCGGGGCTTCGGCCGGGGCGGGCTCGGCCTGGGGCTGCCCGGCGGCGCTGTCGGTCAGCGCTGCACTCGAGAAGTTGCGGATATAGTCGATCAGCGCCGTCGCCGCATGCAGCGGCTCGCCCAGGCGCGCAGCGTCGAGCATGTGCGCCAGGCGGTCATGGCAGTTCTGCAGCAGGCTGAACAAGGCCGGCGTCGACGGCAGCCGTGCGGCCGCCAGCAGCTCGTAGAGAAATTCCAGCTCATGGGCCAGGTCGCCGATGGCGGTGATCTCGACCATGCGCGCTCCACCCTTGAGGGTGTGCAGGTCGCGCAACAGGTTCTCCACCTCGACCGTGTTGCGCGGGTCGGCCTGCCAGCGCGCCAGGGACTGGGCCGCGCTTTCGAGGATATCGGAGCTCTCCTCGAGGAAAACCTCCAGCAGCTCCTTGTCGCCTTCGCTTTCCTGCGTGTCGTCCTGCGCCTCGACCGGGCCAGGTGGCGGAGCGTTGTGACGGAAATCGCGCAGCTCACCCAGCAACTCCACCGCCGACAGCGGTGGCTGGCCCTCGTGCAAGCTGCGCAGCATCCCGGCCAGGGTGTCATGGCTGCGTGCGAGCAGCTCGAACAGCCTCGGGCTTGCCCCGATCCGCCGGTCCACCAGCCCTTCGTAGAGCAGCGCGAGCTCCTGGGCAAGCACTTCGATGGCACCGATCGCAGCCATCTGCGCGCCGCCCTTGAGGGTCAGCACATCATGTTGCAACGCCGACAGCGGTGACAGGCTTTCGGGATCGTCCTTCCATTGCCGCAGCGCCTGGTCGGCGCCTTCGAGAATATCGGCGGCTTCCTCGAGGAACAGTTCGACGACCGCGGGGTCCGGTAGCTGACCTGCGATAGGCAGCGTTGTCGCGCCAGCTGCGCCGACCAGCCCCAGGGCCGCCGGGTCGAGGGCATCATCAAGCAAGCCGTGCAAGGCGGCCAGGCAATCGGGGCGTGCTGTCGGGTCCTGCCCGGCGGCTATTTCGTCGAACAGGTCGAACAGCGCTTCGTGCGCCTGCCGGGCGATAGCGAAGAAACGCGGCGTCACCGCCAGGCTGCCCTCTTCGACCGCGCCGTACAGGTCGAGCAGCCCTTCGCAGACTTCATCCACCTGCCACAGCTCGGCCTGGTGCGCGCCATGGCTGAGGGTGGTCATTTCCTCGAGCAGCAGGTGCAGTTCATGGTGCTGCGTGGGGTCGGCCTGCCAGTTGGCCAGCCGCGCCTCGGCGTCGAGCAGGATATCCATGCCCAAGGTCAGGAAAGTGGCCGTCAGTTGCGGGTCACGCCGGGCCCGGCGTGCCGGGTGCGCCTCGGCCTGGTGCCTGGCCAGCCTGGCATCGACCGTTTGCCCGACCTGCTCGATCAACGCCGCAGCCCCCGGGATGGCAGCCAATGGCGTGCTGTCCAACTGGGCCAGCCCCAGGTGGAACAGCGCACGCGCAGCCTCCAGCAGTTCGGTCTCGGCCTGCTGCAAAGGCAGGTGGTGACCTTTGTACTCGCGCACCAGGCGGTCGAGCGCGGTGGCCAGTTCCGCCATCGGCATCACGCCAGCCATGGCGGCGCTGCCCTTGAGGGTGTGCAAGGCGCGTTGCAGGCTGTCGCTGACCACTGTGCCTTGAGCATCAGCCACCTGCAGGAAAGCATCGAGCCCGGCCAGGTGCCCTTGGGCCTCGTTACGGAAAATCTCCAGCAACTGCGGATCGAGACCGTCGATGCTGGCACTGGCCGGCGTGTCGTTGAGCGCCAGCGCGTGCAGATGCCCGGCCAGTTGCTCGATCTCCGCGGTGGGCGGCAGTTGGCTGGCGGCGAAGTCGGCGAGCAGGTCGGGCAGGCGCACGAAGACCTGCTGCAAGGCCACCAGGCCTTCGGCGCTCAGCGTGATGCGCCCCTCCAGCACCCGGTTCAGCAGGTGCTCGGCGCCCCAGGCAAGCTCCGCCACGGCCTCTGCGTGGACCATCCGCCCGCTGCCCTTGAGCGTATGCAGCGCGCGACGCACCTCGATCAATGAATCACGCAAACCGTTGTCGGCACGCCAACGCAGCCATTGCCGCTCGATTTCAGGCAACAGTTCGCCGGCCTCTTCGAGAAACACCTCGCGCAACTCGTCATCGATACCGTCCGCCATCCGGGAGCCAGCCAAGGGGCGTTCGAGGCGCGGGCATTGCACGCCCAAGGCGGTCAGGCTGGCGTGGGCCATGTCGATGAAACGCTGGGCATCGGCCAGCGGGTCGGCCACTCGCCACTGCAACCAGGCCTCGCCGGCGCACAGGGCATCGGCCAGATGGGCCAGCTCATCGGGCAGCGGCTCGTCCTCCACATGGACCAGCCAGCCCTGCACATATCCCGCACACCCAGCGAACACTTCGGCGGCAGCCGGCAGCATCAGCATCGCCAACGCCCCGCGCACCTGCTGCAGCAGACCGGGCAAGGCCTGCAGGCGCTGACGCGACCAGTCCGACTCCAGGCAGTCGCCAATCAGGTCCTTGGCCTGCTGCAGCACATTGAGCGACTCATTGAGTACCAGTTGGCGAATCTCGGCCAAGTCAGAACCAGGCAGATTGCCTGGTGAGGTTTCCTCCAGCGGGCCGACCATGCCGTTTAGGGTCGCCTCGACGTACAACAGCGCCCCGGCGACATCCATCAACAGCGCCTCGTCCACCGCGCCGTCCTTCTCGACCTGCGCCTGCAGCGCCAGCACCTGGTCGATGATCACGCGTCGTGGCTGCTGGAAACCCAGCACTGCCAGAGTGTCGGCGACATGGCGCAGGGGCGGCAGCAACGTCTCCAGCGGTTCGCGTGGCGGATGCTCGCCACTGACGAAGGGGTCGAGACGGTCCTTGATGCGCATCAGGTCATCGCACAGCGCCATCACCACTGAACGCAGCGCGTCGCGCCCAGGGCCGGCTTGCATGTGCTCACGCCAGCTCCCCAGGGAAAGGTCGAGGTTGGCCAGGTCCGCCGCGCCAGCCAGACGCTGCCCGAGGTCGCCCAGCAGGCTGCCTTGGGCCAGGGGTTCGGCACCGCGGCAGACCCGCAGCTGGTTGAGCAGGGGCATGACCACCAACGGCAGGTCGTGGCGTGCCCCGCGCAGGCGATCCAGGTAGGGCGGCAATTGCTCGAGCCCCCGGAACAGCGCACCCAGGCAGTCGCCACGGGGGCTCACCTGACCCTCGGCCATGGCCCGCCCAAGCAGCTCCAGTTCCTCGGCCAGGCGCGTCGCGCCCGGCAATTCGAGCAGGCGCAGACAACCGTGCACCTGGTGCAAGTTGTCGACGAAGAACGCCAGCATCGACAGATCGCCCGGATCTGCCGAGAAACGCTCCAGGGCCTGGCGCGCCTGTGCCAGGCAATCAAGGATGGGGGCCTTGACCCAGGCCAGGGCCACGGTGTCGTGGCGCTCGCCGGCCGTACTGCCCGGGCCGGCCATGCTTGCCCCGCTCACGACCGCTCCACCGGTTTGGGCAGGGTGAAACCGGATACCGAACGGCGCATCTCGCTGGCCATGCGTGCCAGGTGGCGAATGCTGTCGGCCGTGGCGCCGGAGCCGGCGGAGGTCTGCGCGGTGATCTGCTGGATCACCGCCATGGTGTGGGAAATCTGCCCGGCAGACGACGTCTGCAATTGAGCGGCATCGGAGATGCTGTGAATAAGGTCGGCCATCGTCTGCGATACGCCTTCGATCTCTGCCAGGGCCACGCCGGCGTCCTGGGCCAGGCGCGCGCCGCGCACCACTTCGGCGGTGGTCTGCTCCATCGAGATCACCGCCTCGTTGGTGTCGGCCTGGATGGTGCGCACCAACGCCTCGATCTGCCGGGTTGCCGAGGACGAGCGCTCGGCCAGGCGCTGCACTTCGTCGGCGACCACGGCAAAGCCGCGGCCGGCCTCGCCGGCGAGCGACGCCTGGATGGCCGCGTTGAGGGCGAGGATGTTGGTCTGCTCGGCAATGTCGTCGATCAGGCTGACGATATCGCCGATCTCCTGGGAGGACTCACCGAGGCGCTTGATCCGTTTGGCGGTGTCCTGGATTTGTTCGCGGATGTTGTCCATGCCGTGGATGGTGTTATGCACCACCTCGTTGCCTTTGTTGGCGATGGCCACCGAGCGCTCGGCCACCTTGGCCGATTCATAGGCATGCGCGGAAACCCGGTCGATCGATTCGACCATGTCGCCCACCGCCTCTGACGCCTCGCTGATCTGCTCGGCCTGGTGCTCGGAAGCCTTGGCCAGTTGGCGGGCGGTGTTCTGGGTGTCCTGCACCGCAGCGGCGACCTGCTCGGCACTGTGGTTGATGGTGGCCACCAGGTCGCGCAGTTGGTCCACCGAGAAGTTGATCGAGTCGGCGATGGCCCCGGTGAAGTCCTCCGTCACCGAGACGGTGACGGTCAGGTCGCCGTCGGCCAGTTCCTCGATCTCGTCGAGCAGGCGCATGATCGCCTGCTGGTTGCGCTCGTTCTTCTCGGCGGTCTCGCGGAGCTGGCGGTGGGTGGCGCGTACCATCACCAGGCCGATAAGGATGATCGAAGCCAGTGCCAGCAGGCCAAGCACGTAGCCACCCACGGTGTCGAGGGTACGCCCGCCAGCCAGGTTCTCGAAGCCGTTGGCCAGGTGCGAGGCTTCGTCGAGCAGGGTCTGCGACAGGCTGAAGATGTTGCCGGCAGCCTCGCGCACGCGGAACAGCTCCGGCGAAGTCTCGAGGATTTCGTCCACCGAGCCCGAGACGAACTGGAACAGTTCGGCGATCTCGGCCAGACGCGCCCGGGCATCGGCATCCTCGACGCGGGTGACCTGAATCGCCGGGTTGCCGGCCAGCATGCCCTCGAGCACCTGGCCGAAGCGGCTGGCGTCGCGGCCGAAGGCATCGGCGGCCTGCACCGAAGTCTCGTCACCGGCGAGCACGGTGTTGACCGAGCCGAGAATGCGCTCGGCCAGCAGCAACTGGCGCTGGGCCACGGCCACCTGGTTGGCCGGCGCACCGCTCTGCAGCAGGATTTCCACCACTTTCTCGTATTCGACCTGCAACTGCGGAACGGTTTCGGCCAGGGTGGCCGCGACCTGGTGCAACGACAGCACGGTCTGCTCGCTGGCCAGGATAGTGTCGGTGTTCTTGCGCAAGTTCTCCCAGTCCTGGCGTACCGCGTCCATTTCATCGCGCACCGCCACGGGCGCCGCGGGTAGCCCGGTGGTCTTGTCACCTTCGCGCAGGTAGCTCCAGCGCCGCTCGAAATCGTTGCGCGCATCGCTGAGCAGCCTGAACGCCAACGCCTTGCCCGCCGCCGCCTCGGTGGCGTTCTTGGCAATGCGCTGGGACAGCACGCGCAGCTCGCCGGCGTGGCCGATGTACTGCTTGTCGTGGTTGGCCTGGGTGTTGAGGTAGGCGAAGTTGGCGAACAACAGGACGATCGACAGGATCAGCACCACGAACAGCACGGTGATCTGCGCGGTGCTGCGCGGGCGTTGGGCCACGGCGGCGGGCGAGACGCCGGCTGCGGCAACGGTGGGTCCTGGCTTGTTCACGTCGAAAGTCCTCTACAACGCCACATCGAGAAAGCCCGGCGCCTGGGCCAGGGCGAACGGGCTGAAGATCGCCCAATTGCGCTCACGGGGAAAATGGCCCTGCACGAAGGGCGCGGCCGCACGGATCAACGGTTGCGGCGGTGACAGCTCGAGGCTGCTCAGGGCGAAGTGCTGCAGGCCGACCACTTCGTCCACCAGCAGCCCGGCGAACAGCTCTTCATGATCCAGCACCAGCACCCGCCGTTGCTTGCCCGCTGCAGCCGGGCCAAGGCCAAAGAACGCACACAGGTCCATCACCGGCAGCAGCCGCCCTCGCAGGTTGGCCACCCCACGCACCCAGGGCTGCACACCCGGCACCCGGCTACCGCGGGGTTCGCGCAGCACTTCGGCAACTTCACCCATGGGCGCGACGAACCACTGCCCGGCAACACGAAAGCCGATGCCGCTCCATTGTTGCAGGCGGATGTCCTGCGGTGGCTGGTCGGCCACCAGCAGGCGGCAGCGCCGGTCGATGTCCAGCAGCAACTCGAAGGCGGTCAGCGACGCGCCCTGGGGCCGGGTGGTCAAGCCTGCAGCACTTCTTTGAGCTTGGCGATCAGCGCATCTTCTTCCACAGGTTTGGTCAGGAAGTCGCGGGCGCCCTGGCGCTGGGCCCAGATCCGATCGGTTTCCTGGTCCTTGGTGGTGACCACGATCACCGGGATGGCGCTGGTTTCCGGGTCCTTGCTCAACTGGCGGGTGGCCTGGAAACCGTTCATGCCGGGCATGACGATGTCCATCAGCACCGCGTCGGGCTTCTCCTGGCGCGCCAGGGCCACGCCGTCGGCGCCGTTGTCGGCCTTGAGCACCCCATAGCCGTGCTTCTCCAGCCATTCGGTCAATCTGTACATCTCTGTCGGCGAGTCGTCGACAATCAGAACTCGGGCCATGCTGTTTCCCCATCAGGAAATAGAGACGCCGCCTTGCGTGGGCGCGTCAGGGTGCGTGTGGATCCTGCGCGGCGAAGCCGGGCACGCAGGCACGGATCGCGTCGAGCAGTTCTTCCTTGCTGAAAGGTTTGGTCAGGAACTGGTCGGAACCGACCACCCGGCCGCGGGCCTTGTCGAACAGGCCGTCGCGGGAAGAGAGCAGGATCACCGGGGTGTCCTTGAACTCGCTGTTGTGCTTGATGATGGCGCAGGTCTGGTAGCCGTCGAGGCGCGGCATCAGCACGTCGACGAAGATGACCCGCGGTTTGTGGTCGACGATCTTGGCCAGGGCGTCGAAGCCGTCACTGGCGGTGATCACCTCACAGCCTGCCTCGCCGAGCAACATCTGCGCGGTGCGGCGGATCGTGCGGGAATCGTCGATCACCATCACCTTCAGGGGTTGTTCCATAGTTGCGCTTCTGCCTGGGAGCGAATTCGCCAAAAGGCCGTGCAGGCCATGTGCCTGGCCTTTTTAGCACACTCCCGAAGGCCATTCCATCCGCCCACCCCTTGACCGTGGGCGCGCCCGGCGCCACCCTGAGCCACTTTTTCTTTCGTGCCATGCGGCCAAGCGCCGCCAAGAGGAACTACCCCATGAGCGTTCGCCTCGGGATTGTCATGGACCCCATCGCGTCCATCTCCTACAAAAAGGACAGCTCGCTGGCCATGCTGCTGGCCGCCCAGGCCCGCGGCTGGAGCCTGTTCTACATGGAGCAGCGCGACCTGTACCAGGGCCAGGGCAAGGCCCGCGCACGCATGCGCCCGCTCAAGGTGTTCGCCGACCCGGCCCGCTGGTTCGAACTGGGCGAGGAGCAGGACAGCACCCTGGCCGAGCTGGACGTGATCCTGATGCGCAAGGACCCGCCCTTCGACATGGAGTTCGTCTACAGCACCTACCTGCTGGAACAGGCCGAGGCCGAAGGCGTGCTGGTGGTCAACAAGCCGCAGAGCCTGCGCGACTGCAACGAGAAACTGTTCGCCACGCTGTTCCCGCAGTGCACGCCCCCCACCCTGGTCAGCCGCCGCCCCGACATCATCCGCGAGTTCGCCGCCGAGCATGGTGATGTGATTCTCAAGCCGCTAGATGGCATGGGTGGCACTTCGATCTTCCGTCACCGGGTCGGCGACCCCAACCTGTCGGTGATCCTCGAGACCCTGACCGCGCTCGGCGCCCAGCAGATCATGGCGCAGGCCTACCTGCCGGCGATCAAGGACGGCGACAAGCGCATCCTGATGATCGACGGCGAGCCGGTGGACTACTGCCTGGCGCGCATCCCGGCCAGCGGCGAGACCCGCGGCAACCTGGCCGCCGGCGGTCGCGGCGAAGCCCGCCCGTTGAGCGAGCGTGATCGCTGGATCGCCGCCCAGGTCGGCCCGACCTTGCGTGAAAAGGGCCTGCTATTCGTCGGCCTGGACGTGATCGGCGACTACCTCACCGAAATCAACGTCACCAGCCCGACCTGCATCCGCGAGATCGACGCTGCCTTCAACACCAATATCGGCGGGCAATTGATGGACGCCATTGATCGCAAGCTTCAGGCGCGCTGACCGAGGACACGTGGCAACACCGCGCAGTGGGGTATGATGCCGGTCCTTTTCGACTGAGCTGCTGCCCCGCCGAGGCTCCGTACGAAAAGTCTTGAGACGCAGGTCAGGCAAGGCGAAAACAGCCGAGGAAGCGCAGTGTACTGGAGTACATGAGCATTCCGAGGCTGTTTTCAACGCAGCATGAACAAGTATCAAGGCTTTTCGTACAGAGCCTAGCGGTTGCTGGATACCCGATGACGCTCCCCGCTGACATCCCACCCGACCTGCTGCCACCGCGCGTCCGCCCGGTGGACCGGCTCGGTTTCACCTTGTTCCTGGCCGCCCTGGTGCATCTGGCGCTGATCCTGGGCGTGGGTTTCACCGTGGTCAAACCGGCCGAGATTCGTCACGCCATGGACATCACCCTGGCCACCTTCAAGAGCGAGAAAGCGCCCGAGAAGGCCGACTTCCAGGCCCAGGACAACCAGCAGGGCAGCGGCACCCTGGACAAGAAAGCGGTGCCCAAGACCACCGAGGTCGCGCCGTTCCAGGACAGCAAGATCAACAAGATCACCCCGCCCCCGGCGGCGAAACCGCAAACACCCCCGGCACCGGCCAAGGCCGTGGTCGCCACCCAGGCGCCGAAGCCGCAGAAAGTCGAGCCCAAGCCGAAGGAAAGCAAGCCGCAACCCCAGCCCCAGGCCAAGGTTCCGGACTTCGACAGCTCGCAGCTGTCCAGCCAGATCGCCAGCCTCGAGGCCGAGCTGTCCCAGGAACAGCAGCTTTACGCCAAGCGCCCGCGCATCCACCGCCTGAACGCCGCCTCGACCCTGCGCGACAAGGGCGCCTGGTACAAGGAAGAGTGGCGCAAGAAGGTCGAGCGCATAGGCAACCTCAACTACCCCGAGGAAGCCCGGCGCCAGCAGATGTACGGCAGCCTGCGGATGATGGTGTCGATCAACCGCGACGGCTCGCTGTATGAGGTGCTGGTGCTGGAGTCCTCCGGCCAGCCGGTACTGGACCAGGCGGCCCAGCGTATCGTGCGCCTGGCGGCGCCGTTTGCGCCATTTACCGGCGACCTGGCGGAGTTCGACCGCCTGGAGATCATCCGTACCTGGCGATTCGCCCGGGGGGACCGTCTGCAGAGCAACTGACATCAGGGCTTACCTGATGGCAAAACAATAGCCATTCTGTAATCATGCGCGCCTTTGGATCCAACTGAGAAAGGACTCTTCCATGGCGCGCTCCCTCTTCGCCCGCAATACCGCTGCCTTTGTCTTTGCCCTTGGCACCTTCGCACTACCCGCCGTGGCGTGCGCCGATGCCGCCGCCCTGACGCAGAAACTGATCGACGAAGTGGGCGAATACCACTACGACGAAACCCCGCAGCGCCTGGCCGCCATCAAGGCCCTGCTCGACCAGGGCGCCGATCCTGATGGCCAACCGGTGTTCCTGGCGGCCTCCTACAAGGCGACCGCACCTTTCGAGCTGTTCCTGCCGAAAGTGAACGTCAATGCCCCGATTCAGGAAAACGGCGAAACCCTGCTGTTGCTCACCCTCAACCAGGCTGAACAGCCAGCCTCCAAGGCCGACCTGAGCATGGTCAAGGCGCTGATCGCAGCCAAAGCCAATGTGAACGTGCAGGCTCAGGAAGACACGGCTTCGCCCCTCAACACCGCGGCGGAAAAAGGCTCGCCAGAGCTGGTCAAACTGCTGCTGGCCGCCGGCGCCGATGCCAAGGCCACCCTGGCCAACAACTTCACGCCCCTGACCGGCAAAGGCGCCTCGAATCTGGAGGTGATCAAGCTGCTGGTCGAGGCCGGCGCCAACCCGTACCAGGTGACAGGCGCGGGATCCACCCCTCTGCACTTCGTCTGCCAACGCCCCTATGAACTCAATGGCCAGCCGGACCCTCAGGCGAACCAGCGCATCGCACTGTTGCTGAAGAAGGGCAGCTCCATCGATACCATTCACGAGCAGCAAGGCACCTTCCCGGTCGGCACGCCACTCAAGGAAGCGCTGATGAGCAACAACCCAGACTGCGTCGCCGCCCTGATCAAGGCCGGCGCCAGCCCCCAGGCCCCGGTGTACCCGGCGAGCTACCTGGCGCAGTACCCGACCGCCAGGCAACAGACGATCAAGGCCTATGTACTGTCCCAGGCCGACGCCGAGCCGGACCTGTATCCCGCCGAGATCGTCAAGCTGTTCAAGTGACTTCCCCAGGCACGGCGGTCCATACGCCACTGCTGGAGGCCGCCCGCTCGAACAACCCGGACTGTGTTGCGGCACTGATCGCCGCAGGTGCCGACCCGGAGGCACCCGTCCATTCGCCGACCTACATGAAGAACTTCCCGGATACCGAGCAGGAAACGGTCAGGCAGTACATCCTGTCCCGTGCAGCGGAACGCCGCAGCCTGTACTCGCCCGAAGTGGTGAAGCTGTTCCAGTAACCCGCCGTGCCACTGACAAGGTGCCCCTGGCACCTTGTCAGCCTCGCCACCTGGCGCCACACTAGCGGTCATGAAGACCCTCGCCCCCAGCTACCTCAAGCACCAGTTCCTGATCGCCATGCCGCACATGGCCGATCCGAACTTTGCCCAGACCCTCACCTACATCGTCGAGCACAATGCCCACGGCGCCATGGGCCTGGTGGTCAACCGCCCGCAGGAGCTGAACCTGGCCGACATCCTCGAACAGTTGCGCCCAGACGATGAGCCGCCGGCCAGCACCCTGCACGTCCCGATCTACCAGGGCGGCCCGGTGCAGACCGACCGCGGCTTCGTGCTGCACAGCAACGACCGCAGCTACCAGGCCACGGTCGAACTGGAGGGCCTGTCGCTGTCCACCTCCCAGGACGTGCTGTTCGCCATCGCCGCCGGCGACGGGCCGCGCAAGAGCCTGATCACCCTGGGCTACGCGGGCTGGGAAGCCGGCCAGCTGGAGGCCGAGCTTGCCGACAACGCCTGGCTCAACTGCCCCTTCGACCCAGAGATCATCTTCGGCATGGCCAGCGACATGCGCCTGGGCGCCGCCGCCGCCAGCCTGGGGATCAACCTCAGCCTGCTGACCAGCCAGGCGGGCCACGCCTGATGGCCGAACTGCGCTTGCTGCTTGGCTTCGACTATGGCACCCGGCAGATCGGCGTGGCCGTCGGCCAGGTGATCACCGGCCAGGCCCGAGAACTGTGCACGCTCAAGGCACAGAACGGCGTGCCGGACTGGAACCAGGTCGAAAAGCTGATCAAGGAATGGAAACCCGACGCCATCGTCGTCGGCCTGCCGCTGAACATGGACGGCACGCCCAGCGAGATGAGCGAACGCGCCGAAAAGTTCGCCCGTCGCCTGCACGGCCGCTACAACCTGCCAGTACACACCCACGACGAACGGCTCACCACCTTCGAAGCCAAGGGCGAGCAGATGGCCCGTGGCGGCCGTCACGGCAGCTACCGCGACAACCCGGTCGACGCCATCGCCGCGGCCCTGCTGCTGCAAGGCTGGCTGGAGGCCAACACTTAAATCCGCTTTGCCGCCGGCGGCTTGCCGGCGCCCGCCTTCCGAGGAGCACGCAATGAGCCTACCCAATCCCGCCGACCTGATCCGGCAGATGGCCGTCGACCTTCGCGCCCACCTGGCCCGCCGCGCCATCGCCGAGCCACGCTTCATCGGCATCCGCACCGGCGGCGTGTGGGTGGCACAGGCCCTGCAGGCCGAGCTCGGCGACCAGAGCCCGCTGGGTACCCTGGACGTTTCCTTCTACCGTGACGATTTCAGCCAGAACGGCCTGCACCCGCAGGTGCGCCCCTCGGAACTGCCTTTCGAGATCGAAGGCCAGCACCTGGTGCTGGTGGACGACGTGCTGATGAGCGGGCGTACCATCCGCGCCGCCCTCAACGAGCTGTTCGACTACGGCCGCCCGGCCAGCGTGACACTGGTGTGCCTGCTCGACCTGGATGCCGGCGAGCTGCCGATCCGCCCGAATGTGCTTGGCGCCACCCTGTCCCTGGCCGCCCATGAACGGGTAAAATTGACCGGACCCACGCCGCTCGCCCTCGAGCGCCAGGACCTCGCTCCCGCATCCGCCCTTTAAGAGTCCCCCGCGATGACGCCATTCGACGCCAAGCGCCCGCTGCAGCTCAATGATCAGGGCCAGCTGCGCCACTTCCTCTCGCTCGACGGTTTGCCCCGCGAACTGCTGACCGAGATCCTCGACACCGCCGACTCGTTCCTCGAAGTCGGCGCCCGGGCCGTGAAGAAAGTCCCGCTGCTGCGCGGCAAGACCGTGTGCAACGTGTTCTTCGAGAACTCCACCCGTACCCGCACCACCTTCGAGCTGGCCGCCCAGCGCCTGTCGGCCGACGTGATCAGCCTGAACGTGTCGACCTCCTCGACCAGCAAGGGCGAGACCCTGTTCGACACCCTGCGCAACCTGGAGGCCATGGCCGCCGACATGTTCGTCGTGCGCCACTCCGACTCCGGTGCCGCCCATTTCATCGCCGAGCACGTGTGCCCGGACGTGGCCGTGATCAACGGCGGTGACGGCCGCCACGCCCACCCGACCCAGGGCATGCTCGACATGCTCACCATTCGTCGGCACAAGGGCAGCTTCGAGAACCTGTCGGTGGCCATCGTCGGCGACATCCTGCACTCGCGCGTGGCCCGCTCGGACATGCTCGCGCTCAAGGCGCTGGGCTGCCCGGACATCCGCGTGATCGGCCCGAAGACGCTGATCCCGATCGGCATCGAGCAGTACGGCGTGAAGGTCTACACCGATCTTGCCGAGGGCCTCAAGGATGTCGACGTGGTGATCATGCTGCGCCTGCAGCGTGAGCGCATGGCCGGCGGTTTGCTGCCCAGCGAAGGCGAGTTCTACCGCCTGTTCGGCCTGACCACCGCGCGCCTGGCCGGCGCCAAGCCCGACGCCATCGTCATGCACCCGGGTCCGATCAACCGCGGCGTGGAGATCGAGTCGGCGGTGGCCGACGGCAAGCACTCGGTGATCCTCAACCAGGTCACCTACGGCATCGCCGTGCGCATGGCCGTGCTGTCCATGGCCATGAGCGGGCAGAACGCGCAACGTCAATTCGAGCAGGAGAACGCCCAGTGACCCTAAGCATCATCGGCGCCCGGGTCATCGACCCTGCCAGCGGCCTGGACACCATCACCGACCTGCACCTCGATGGCGGGCGCATTGCCGCCATCGGCGCGGCCCCCGCCGGCTTCAGCGCCAGCCGCACGATCCAGGCCGAAGGCCTGGTCGCCGCCCCCGGCCTGGTCGACCTCGGCGTCTCCCTGCGCGAACCGGGCTACAGCCGCAAGGGCAACATCGCCAGCGAAACCCGCGCCGCGGTCGCCGGCGGCGTCACCAGCCTGTGCTGCCCGCCGCAGACCAAGCCGGTACTGGACACCTCGGCCGTCGCCGAGCTGATCCTCGACCGCGCCCGCGAAGCCGCCAACAGCAAGGTCTATCCGATCGGCGCCCTGACCAAGGGCCTGGAAGGCGAGCAACTGGCCGAACTGGTGGCCCTGCGCGACACCGGCTGCGTGGCCTTCGGCAACGGCCTGAAAGAGATCCCCAACAACCGCACCCTGGCTCGCGCCCTGGAATACGCCGCCACCTTCGACCTGACCGTGGTGTTCCACTCCCAGGACCGTGACCTGGCCCAGGGCGGCCTCGCCCATGAAGGCCCGATGGCCAGCTTCCTCGGCCTGCCTGGCATCCCGGAAACCGCCGAGACCGTGGCCCTGGCCCGCAACCTGTTGCTGGTCGAGCAGAGCGGCGTGCGCGCCCACTTCACCCAGATCACCAGCGCCCGTGGCGCCCGGCTGATCGCCCAGGCCCAGCAGTTGGGGCTGCCGGTCACCGCCGATGTGGCGCTGTACCAGCTGATCCTCACCGACGAGGCGCTGCGCGACTTCTCAAGCCTGTATCACGTGCAGCCGCCGCTGCGCACTGCCGCCGACCGCGACGGCCTGCGTGAAGCGGTGAAATCCGGGGTGATCCAGGCGATCTCCAGTCATCACCAGCCCCACGAGCGCGATGCCAAGCTGGCGCCGTTCGGCGCCACCGAGCCAGGTATCAGCAGTGTCGAGCTGTTGCTGCCGCTGGCCATGACCCTGGTGGAGGACGGCCTGCTCGACCTGCCGACCCTGATGGCGCGCCTGAGCAGCGGCCCGGCCAAGGCCATGCGCCTGCCGGCCGGCGAGCTGAAAGTCGGCGCCGCCGCCGACCTGGTGCTGTTCGACCCGAAAGCCTCGACCGTGGCCGGCGAAAACTGGTTCTCCCGCGGCGAGAACTGCCCGTTCATCGGCCACTGCCTGCCGGGCGCGGTACGTTATACCTTGGTCGATGGGCACGTCTGCCACGAGGCCTGAGTAACGCCACCGCGGGGCAAGCCCGCTCCCACGAAGCCCCCTGGGGTCATCGTGTGGAGCAGGCCTGCCAGGCAATGCCTTGAAACAACCATTCATCCCTCTCGGTTGAAATCCTTCCCCCCTCCCCCCATATGAGTCTGCATCAGGCATTTTCGCCCCGCTGCGTGGAGACTCTCCCTTGACTACCATCGTTTCTGTCCGCCGTAACGGCAAAGTCGTCATGGGCGGCGACGGCCAGGTTTCCCTCGGCAACACCGTGATGAAAGGCAACGCCAAGAAAGTGCGTCGCCTGTACAACGGCCAGGTCATCGCCGGCTTTGCCGGTGCCACCGCCGATGCCTTCACCCTGTTCGAGCGCTTCGAAGCCCAGCTGCAGAAACACTCCGGCCACCTGGTGCGTGCCGCCGTCGAGCTGGCCAAGGAATGGCGTACCGACCGCTCGCTGAGCCGCCTGGAAGCGATGCTGGCCGTGGCCAACAAGGATGCATCCCTGATCATCACCGGCAACGGCGACGTGGTCGAACCCGAGGACGGGCTGATCGCCATGGGTTCCGGCGGTGGCTATGCCCAGGCCGCGGCCCGCGCCCTGCTGAACAAGACCGACCTGTCGGCCCGCGAGATCACCGAGGCCGCCCTGAACATCGCCGGCGACATCTGCGTGTTCACCAACCACAACCTGACCATCGAGGAGCAGGACCTGGCCGAGTGAATCAGTTGTTTTGGCGTCCCGCTCGCAGCGGGACTTTTCCACACTGATCACTGTGCTTGAGGACCCCATACATCATGTCCATGACCCCACGCGAAATCGTCCACGAACTCAACCGCCACATCATCGGCCAGGACGACGCCAAGCGCGCCGTCGCCATTGCCCTGCGCAACCGCTGGCGGCGCATGCAGCTCCCCGCCGAGCTGCGTGCCGAAGTCACCCCCAAGAACATCCTGATGATCGGCCCCACCGGCGTGGGCAAGACCGAAATCGCCCGCCGCCTGGCCAAGCTGGCCAATGCGCCGTTCATCAAGGTCGAGGCGACCAAGTTCACCGAGGTCGGCTACGTTGGCCGTGATGTCGAGTCGATCATCCGCGACCTGGCCGACGCCGCGCTGAAGATGCTGCGCGAGCAGGAGATCGTCCGCGTGCGCCACCGCGCCGAGGACGCCGCCGAGGACCGCATCCTCGACGCCCTGCTGCCACAGGCGCGGGTCAGCAGCTTCAGCGAGGAAGCCCAGCAGAGCAGCAGCGACTCCAACACCCGCCAGCTGTTCCGCAAGCGCCTGCGCGAAGGCCAGCTGGACGACAAGGAAATCGAGATCGAAGTCGCCGAGAACATGGGCGTCGAAATCGCCGCGCCGCCCGGCATGGAAGAGATGACCAACCAGCTGCAGAGCCTGTTCGCCAACATGGGCAAGGGCAAGCGCAAGGCGCGCAAGCTCAAGGTCAAGGACGCACTGAAGATGGTCCGCGACGAAGAAGCCGGCCGCCTGGTCAATGAGGAAGAGCTCAAGGCCAAGGCCCTGGAAGCGGTCGAGCAGCACGGCATTGTGTTCATCGACGAGATCGACAAGGTTGCCAAGCGTGGCAACGTCGGTGGCGCCGATGTCTCCCGTGAAGGCGTGCAGCGCGACCTGCTGCCGCTGATCGAAGGCTGCACCGTCAACACCAAGCTGGGCATGGTCAAGACCGACCACATCCTGTTCATCGCTTCCGGCGCGTTCCACCTGAGCAAGCCGAGCGACCTGGTGCCCGAGCTGCAAGGCCGCCTGCCGATCCGTGTCGAGCTCAAGGCGCTGACCCCGGAAGACTTCGAGCGCATCCTGAAGGAGCCGCACGCCTCGCTGACAGAGCAATACAGCGCCCTGCTCAAGACCGAGGGCCTGAACATCGAGTTCGCCGACGAGGGCCTCAAGCGCCTGGCCGAGATCGCCTACCAGGTCAACGAGAAGACCGAGAACATCGGTGCCCGCCGCCTGCACACCCTGCTCGAGCGCCTGCTCGAAGAGGTGTCGTTCAGCGCCGGCGACCTGGCCAGCGCCCACGACGAGACGCCGATCCACATCGACGCCGCCTACGTCAACAGCCACCTGGGTGAGCTGGCACAGAACGAAGACCTGTCGCGTTACATCCTGTAAAACCGCACGGGGCCGCTGCGCGGCCCATCGCCGGCAAGCCGGCTCCCACATCGACCATTGTGGGAGCCGGCTTGCCGGCGATGGGCTGCAAAGCAGCCCCCTTGCACAATGGCCAAAATCACTCGAAGCTGATTGCCTGATGCCTAGAGAGAGCCCCCAATGGCCCGCCTGCCCACCGCGATCAATCTACACAAAGCCTCCAAGACCCTCACCCTCACCTACGCCCCCGGCGAGGTCTACCACCTGCCCGCCGAGTTCCTGCGCGTGCACTCGCCCTCCGCCGAAGTCCAGGGCCACGGCAATCCCATCCTGCAATTCGGCAAGATCAACGTCGGCCTCAGCGGTCTGGAACCAGCCGGTCAATATGCACTGAAACTGACCTTCGACGACGGCCATGACTCAGGATTGTTCACCTGGGAATACCTCGAGCAGCTGTGCCTGCGCCAGGAGCAGCTATGGGCCGACTACCTCGACGAATTGCACAAGGCCGGCAAATCCCGCGACCCGTCCGAATCGGTGGTGAAATTGATGCTCTAGCTCAAGCCCCACAAGCTTTAGAGCGCATTTTCTAATCTCATCTGCTTGAATGCCTGGATGACTGCCAAAGATTGGCTGTCTTGCGCATTACACGAAAGTCGGGTAACCAATGGAGCTGGCAAGTTCCCTGCATCGCCTCCGGGCAGGCAGGGCCAGGCCGGTATGTAGAGGTCGCGAGCGAAAGCAGGTTGTCTTCACACGCAGAAACCCCCGCAGCTCATCATCGGCACGCATCCGGTCGCAGCACCGCTGTTCCTTATCACTGGTCACCCGAGTAGCAGTACCGGGCTGTCACAGCACACCGGTACTCGTCTCAGGACAACGGAGCGTCGTAGATGAGTAACAAGAACAACGATGAGTTGCAGCGGCAGGCCTCGGAAAACACCCTGGGGCTGAACCCGGTCATCGGCATTCGCCGCAAGGATCTACTTACATCGGCGCGCACGGTGTTGCGCCAGGCCATGCGCCAGCCCTTGCACAGCGCCAAGCACGTGGCGCACTTCGGCCTGGAGCTGAAGAACGTCCTGCTGGGCAAGTCGGCGCTGCAGCCGGAAGGCGACGACCGTCGCTTCAGCGACCCGGCGTGGAGCAAGAACCCCCTTTATCGCCGCTACCTGCAGACTTACCTGGCCTGGCGCAAGGAACTCAACGACTGGATCAGCGAGAGCGACCTGTCGCCGCAGGACATCAGCCGCGGGCAGTTCGTCATCAACCTGGTGACCGAGGCCATGGCGCCCACCAACACCCTCTCCAACCCGGCTGCAGTCAAACGCTTCTTCGAGACCGGCGGCAAGAGCCTGCTCGACGGGTTGTCCAACCTGGCCAAGGACATCGTCAACAACGGCGGCATGCCCAGCCAGGTGAACATGGAGGCCTTCGAGGTCGGCAAGAACCTCGGCACCAGCGAAGGCGCGGTGGTGTACCGCAACGATGTGCTGGAGCTGATCCAGTACAGCCCCATCACCGAGCAGGTGCACAGCCGCCCGCTGCTGGTGGTGCCGCCGCAGATCAACAAGTTCTACGTCTTCGACCTGAGCCCGGAAAAGAGCCTGGCGCGCTTCTGCCTGCGCTCGCAGCAACAGACTTTCATCGTCAGCTGGCGCAACCCGACCAAGGCCCAGCGCGAGTGGGGCCTGTCCACCTACATCGACGCACTCAAGGAAGCCGTCGACGCGGTGCTGGCGATCACCGGCAGCAAGGACCTGAACATGCTCGGTGCCTGCTCCGGCGGCATCACCTGCACCGCGCTGGTGGGCCACTACGCCGCACTCGGTGAGAAGAAGGTCAATGCCCTGACCCTGCTGGTGAGCGTGCTCGACACCACCGTCGACACCCAGGTGGCATTGTTCGTCGATGAGCAGACCTTGGAAGCGGCCAAGCGCCACTCCTACCAGTCCGGCGTGCTCGAAGGCAGCGACATGGCCAAGGTGTTCGCCTGGATGCGCCCCAACGACCTGATCTGGAACTACTGGGTCAACAACTACCTGCTCGGCAATGAGCCGCCGGTGTTCGACATCCTGTTCTGGAACAA
Organism: Pseudomonas sp. CCOS 191; assembly: GCF_001007005.1. Taxonomy (NCBI): domain Bacteria; kingdom Pseudomonadati; phylum Pseudomonadota; class Gammaproteobacteria; order Pseudomonadales; family Pseudomonadaceae; genus Pseudomonas; species Pseudomonas sp. CCOS 191. Next base: position 511,327 of record NZ_LN847264.1, on the reverse strand, counting down.
CGACACCACCCGGCTGCCGGCCGCCTTCCACGGCGACCTGATCGAGATGTTCAAGAACAACCCGCTGATCCGCTCCAACGCCCTCGAGGTGTGCGGCACGGCCATCGACCTGAAGCAGGTCGACTGCGACATCTACAGCGTTGCCGGCACCGCCGACCACATCACGCCCTGGCAGTCGTGCTACCGCTCGGCGCACCTGTTCGGCGGCAAGATCGAGTTCGTGCTGTCCAACAGTGGCCATATCCAGAGCATTCTCAACCCCCCGGGCAACCCCAAGGCGCGCTTCATGACCGGCGAGGATCGCCCGGACGACCCGGTGGCCTGGCAGGAGAACGCGGTCAAGCACGCCGACTCCTGGTGGCTGCACTGGCAGGCCTGGCTGGGTGAGCGCGCCGGCGAACTCAAGAAGGCACCTACACGCCTGGGTAACCGCGCCTATACCGCGGGCGAGGCCGCACCGGGAACATACGTGCACGAGCGTTGAGCCGAACCGCCGTGGTGCGCCTGGTGGCGCAGCGCGGCGCTACTTTCACCACAGAGTCACGCGCATGCCGCAACCGTATATCTTCAGGACCGTCGAGCTGGACGACCAGTCCATCCGCACTGCGGTCCGCCCGGGCAAGCCACACCTGACGCCGCTGCTGATATTCAACGGCATCGGCGCCAACCTCGAGCTGGTGTTTCCATTCATCGAGGCCCTGGACCCGGACCTGGAGGTCATCGCCTTCGACGTGCCCGGGGTGGGCGGCTCGTCCACGCCCCGTCACCCCTACCGTTTTCCCGGCCTGGCCAAGCTGACCGCAAGGATGCTCGACTACCTGAACTACGGCCAGGTCAACGTCATCGGCGTGTCCTGGGGCGGCGCCCTGGCCCAGCAGTTCGCCCACGACTACCCCGAACGCTGCAAGAAACTGGTGCTGGCCGCCACCGCCGCCGGCGCGGTGATGGTACCGGGCAAGCCCAAGGTGTTGTGGATGATGGCCAGCCCACGGCGCTACGTGCAGCCCTCCCATGTCATCCGCATCGCGCCGCTGATCTATGGCGGCGGCTTTCGCCGGGATCCGGACCTGGCCATGCACCATGCCTCGAAGGTGCGTTCGGGCGGCAAGCTGGGCTACTACTGGCAGCTGTTCGCCGGGCTCGGCTGGACCAGCATCCACTGGCTGCACAAGATCCACCAGCCCACCCTGGTGCTGGCCGGCGACGACGATCCGCTGATCCCGCTGATCAACATGCGCCTGCTGGCCTGGCGGATTCCCAATGCCCAGCTACACATAATCGATGATGGCCACCTGTTCCTGATCACCCGGGCCGAGGCCGTCGCCCCGATCATCATGAAATTCCTCGAGCAAGAACGCCAACGCGCGGTCATGCACCCTCGGCCAGCGGCACGGGGGTAGGAAGGCTTTTTATTGCGTCAGCACGGGCCTTTGCGGGCACTCCCAGGCAGGCGATGCGAGCCTGCAGGAGTAGCTTTATCCGCACCAAGGCCAACGCGGAAATGGATCTGACGAAGGAGTGTTGGCATGAAGGACAAACCGGCCAGAGGATCGACACCGGTCCCCGCCACGAGCATGAACGTGCAGAACGCCATCACCGGCCTGCGCGGTCGCGACCTGTTCTCGACCCTGCGCCAGGTCGGCCGGATCGGCCTGCGCAATCCGCTGCACACCGCGCATCACCTGCTGAGCCTGGGTGGCCAGCTGGGGCGCGTGCTGATCGGCGACAGCCCCTACCAGCCCCACCCGAGGGACGCCCGCTTCAGCGACCCGACCTGGAGCCAGAACCCGTTCTACCGCCGCGGCCTGCAGGCCTACCTTGCCTGGCAGAAGCAGACGCGCCTGTGGATCGAGGAAAGCAGCCTGGCCGACGACGACCGCGCCCGGGCGCAGTTCCTGTTCAACCTGGTCAGCGACGCCTTCGCGCCCAGCAATTCATTGCTCAACCCGCTGGCGGTCAAGGAACTGTTCAACACCGGCGGCCTGAGCCTTCTGCGCGGTGTCAGCCACCTGCTCGACGACCTGCGCCACAACGACGGTCTGCCACGGCAGGTGGACGAACGGGCCTTCGAGGTCGGCGGCAACCTGGCAGCCACACCGGGCGCAGTGGTGTTTCGCAACGAACTGCTGGAGCTGATCCAGTACAAGCCCATGAGCGAGAAACAGTACGCCCGACCGCTGCTAGTGGTGCCGCCGCAGATCAACAAGTTCTACATCTTCGACCTGGGCCCGACCAACAGCTTCGTCCAGTACATGCTCAAGCAGGGCCTGCAGGTATTCATGGTCAGCTGGCGCAACCCCGACCCACGCCACCGCGAGTGGGGCCTGTCCAGCTATGTGCAGGCCCTGGAGGAGGCGCTCAACGCTTGTCGCAGCATCAGCGGCAGCCGCGACCCCAACCTGATGGGCGCCTGTGCCGGCGGCCTGACCATGGCCGCGCTGCAGGGCCACCTGCAGGCGAAGAAGCAGCTGCGCAAGGTGCGTAGTGCCACCTACCTGGTGAGCCTGCTCGACAGCCAGTTCGACAGCCCAGCCAGCCTGTTCGCCGACGAGCAGACCATCGAGGCGGCCAAGCGCCGTTCCTACCAGCGCGGCGTGCTGGACGGCGGCGAGGTGGCACGGATCTTCGCCTGGATGCGCCCCAACGACCTGATCTGGAACTACTGGGTCAACAACTACCTGATGGGCAAGACGCCGCCGGCCTTCGACATCCTCTACTGGAACGCCGACAGCACGCGCCTGCCGGCCGCGCTGCACGGCGACCTGCTGGATTTCTTCAAGCTCAACCCGCTGACCTTCCCCGAAGGCCTGGAGGTGTGCGGTACCCCGATCGACCTCACGCAGGTCGGGCTGGACAGCTTCACCGTGGCCGGCAGCAACGACCACATCACCCCCTGGGACGCGGTGTACCGCTCGGCCCTGCTGCTCGGCGGCGAGCGGCGCTTCATCCTGGCCAACAGCGGCCATATCCAGAGCATCATCAACCCGCCCGGCAACCCCAAGGCCTACTACCTGGAAAACCCCAAGCTCTCCAGCGACCCGCGGGCCTGGTTCCACGACGCCCAACGCCGCGACGGCAGCTGGTGGCCCCTGTGGCTGGAATGGATAGAGCAGCGCTCCGGCACGCTCAGGACGCCACGCGACGAGCTGGGCAACACCACTTATCCACCGCTAGCCCCCGCGCCCGGCAGCTACGTACTGGCACGCTGACCGGATGAAGACCCGCGACCGTATCCTCGAATGTGCCTTGCAGCTGTTCAATCGCCAGGGCGAACCCAACGTCTCGACCCTGGAGATCGCCAACGAGCTGGGGATCAGCCCAGGCAACCTGTACTACCACTTCCACGGCAAGGAGCCGTTGGTGATCGGCCTGTTCGAGCGTTTCGAAGAGCAACTGATGCCACTGCTCGACCCGCCGCTGGACGTACGCCTGGATGCCGAGGACTACTGGCTGTTCCTGCACCTGATCGTCGAACGCATGGCCCAGTACCGTTTCCTGTTCCAGGACCTGTCCAACCTGACCGGGCGCCTGCCCAAGCTGGCGCGAGGCATGCGCAGCTTGATCAACGCCCTCAAGCGCACCCTGGCCGCGCTGCTGGCCAGCCTCAAGGGCCAGGGCCAGGTGACCAGCGAGACCCAGGCACTGGGGCAGTTGGTGGAGCAGATCACCCTGACCCTGATGTGCTCGCTTGATTATCAGCGCGTGCTTGGCCGCGAGGGCGATGTCGGCGTGGTGGTGTACCAGGTGATGATGCTGGTGGCGCCGCATCTGCAGGCCCCGGCGCGCATGGCGGCGGAGCAGTTGGCAATGAGGTACCTGGAAGGCTGAAACGATCGCGGGGCAAGCCCGCTGCCACGAGTCCTGTGCAGGTTTCGTGGCAGCGGGCTTGCCCCGCGATCAGTGCGACCCGATATCAGGCCTGGGTGGCCGCGTTCACCGGTGCCGACGGGGTGCTGCTGGCCGGCGCCGCGCTCGGTGCCGGGGCTGCGGTAGCGGCAGGCGCCGGTGCGGCGGGCTTGGCTGCCGCAGGTTTGGCCGGCGCCGCTTTCTTCACGGCCGGTTTCTTGGCGGCTGCCGGTTTGGCAGCAGGCTTGGCCGCTACAGGCTTGGCCGCAGCCTTGACCGCAGGCTTGGCCGCAGCGGTTTTCGCCGCAGGTTTTGCCGCAGCGGTCTTGGCCGCAGGCTTGGCGGCCGCCTTGGCCAATGGCTTGGCGGCCGTCTTGCTGGCGCTGGCCTTGGAGATCGGGGTGACCGAGGCACCGGTCAGTTTCTCGATCTGCTTGGTCAGCGAATCGACCTGCTGGTGCAGGGCCTTGATCTCATTGCGGCTGGGCACGCCCAGGCGCGAGATGGCGCTGTTCAGGCGCTTGTCGAAGGCTTCCTCCAGCTCGCTCCACTTGCCCAGCGCACGATCCTTCACGCCCGACACTCGCGAGTTGGTCGAAGACTTGGCGCTTTCGGCCACGTCTTCGGCGGTCTTCTTCGCCTGTTTCTCGGCTTTCTCGCCGTCCTTCACCAGCGAATCGAACAGCTTCGGACCGTCCTGGTCGACCTTGGAGTAGATACCCAGGCCAGCCAACCAGATCTTGCGGGAGTACTTCTCGATTCCGCCGATCCAGGAGCTGCCTTCTTTCTCGGTGTTCTTCTTGCCAGCCATCCTGCTCTCCTTATGGTTTGTGCGCGACGCGCTCGAGCAGCTCGTGCAGCTGTTCAAGCTTGATGGACAACGCCTCAACGTCATGTTTAGACGGAATGCCGAGGCGATTCAAGGCGCGACCGACACGGGCGTCGAAGGCGCGTTCGATTTTGTCCAGCTGCGCCTCGACCCGACCGGGCACGCGGGTGACTTCCTGGGTGGCTTCGTCGATCTGGGTATTGGCGGCTTCGACAGCCTTGTCGAGGCGTTTCTTGCCGCGCTTCTCGACGCCTTCGCCGGCTTTCACCAGCTCCTTGAAGTAGTCGGAGCCTTCCTGACCGACACGGGCGTAGGCACCGATGCCCGCCAGCCAGATCTTGCGGGCGTAGCCCCGCACCTCGCCCAGCGTGCTGCCTTGGGCGTCGTCTTTCTGCTTGAGATTCACTTTGGCCATGCTCTGCACCTCATGCTCATTTAAGGGAGGGAGGAACTGCCCGGGGTGGTAGGGCTTGAGCGTGAAGGTAGGCGGAAAAATTAGAATCCTCACCCTAAGGTGCAGGCCTTTCAAGGTGCTCGACGTTAGTGTTGCAGCATCTTTGAGATCGAGCGCCGCCCGCGCGGCGCATCGCGGATAAATCCGCTCCTACATCTGTTGCAACGTACCGCACCTGTCAGGCCATGGTTTCCAGCCTTGGCGCAGGGCTTGAGGCAGGTGGGGCGGCAGCAATGCCCACAGTAACATCGCGTCGAGTGCACATGGCTTACAACTATGGCCTATCAGGCATGGTCACGTTGCAACAGATGTAGGAGCGGATTTATCCGCGATGCGCCGCGCGGGCGGCGCTCGATAGTCAGGGCAGCACAAACCTCTCGCCATGAACGTCCTTCAGGCCAGCGCCTTGTCCAGCGCCCGCTCGATCTCGCCCTTGATGGTGCCGCTCATCATCGACAGCATCATGCCCAGCTTGAGCTCGACGCGGATGGTGTCCTCACCGATATGCACACTGCCGTTGGCGCCGCTGCGCTTCACATCGACGCGATCACCGTTCCAGCTGGCCTTGAGGTCGTATTCGCGGGTCAGCTTGTCCACCAGCGCCTCGGCCTTGGCGCGGGCGGCTTCACGGCCGAGGGTGTGTTTGCGTTCGACGCTGATCTGGGTCATGCGGGTGATCCTGGATATGAAGACATAATCGCCATTATGCCCGCCCCCTTTGCATGACACACCCCGCCAAGACAAATCCGCCCGTAGCCCCTAGAATGGCCGTAATTTTTTTCTGGTGAAGCGATATGACCGACCAGCGCAAAGGCGACCACGCCGAACCCACCACCCACTTCGGCTACCAGGACGTTCCCGAGAGCCAGAAGGCGAAGAAAGTCGCCGAGGTGTTCCACTCGGTGGCCGCCAAGTACGACCTGATGAACGACGTGCTCTCCGGCGGCATGCACCGCCTGTGGAAGCGCTTCACCATCGAGCTGTCCGGGGTGCGCAGCGGCAACCGCGTGCTGGACATTGCCGGTGGCACGGGCGATCTGGCCGCCAAGTTCTCGCGCCTGGTCGGCCCGACCGGGCAGGTGGTGCTGGCCGACATCAACGAATCGATGCTCAAGGTCGGCCGCGACCGCCTGCTCGACCGCGGCGTGTCGGGCAATATCGAATTCGTCCAGGCCGACGCTGAAAAGCTGCCGTTCCCGGACAACCACTTCGACTGCGTGACCATCGCTTTCGGCCTGCGCAACGTGACGCACAAGGATGCGGCCATCCGCTCCATGCTGCGCGTGCTCAAGCCCGGTGGCCGCCTGTTGATCCTGGAATTTTCCAAGCCGACCAACAAGCTGATGTCCAAGGCCTACGACGCCTACTCGTTCGCCTTCATGCCGCTGGCCGGCAAGCTCATCACCAACGACTCGGAAAGCTACCGTTACCTGGCCGAGTCGATCCGCATGCACCCCGACCAGGAAACGCTCAAGAGCATGATGGTCGAGGCCGGCTTCGACCGCGTCACCTACCACAACATGACCAGCGGTATCGTCGCCGTGCACCGGGGGATCAAGCCCTGATGCTCCTGGCCGGCCTGCTCGCCAGCGTCGAGCACGGGCTCAACCGTGTCCTGCGCCTGGACAGCACCGCCCTCCCGCGCCTGGCGGCGCTGGAAGGCAAGGTGATCGAGATCGACTGCGTGCAGCCGGCCCTGAAGCTGTTCGTGCTGCCCGACGAGGAAGGCCTGATGCTTGCCGCCCACTGGGAAAGCGAGGTCGACTGCACCCTGCGCGCCCCCGCCGGGCGCCTGGCACAGCTGGCGCTGGCCAAAGACAAGACCGCCGTGCTGCACAGCCCCCAGGTCGAGCTGCATGGCGACAGCGCCGTGCTGCTCGACCTGTTCGGCATCCTGCAGGACCTGGAACTGGACTGGGAACACGAGCTGCAGCGTTGGCTGGGGCCGGTCCCCACCGCGCTGATCGCCGGCCACCTGCGCCTGCGCGCGCGCTGGTCCCGCCAAGGCCTGGCCCGCTTCGGCGAGAATCTCTCCGAGTACCTGGCCGAGGAATCGCGTACCCTGGTCGGCAAACGCGAAGCCGAAGCGGCATTCAGCGAACTCGATGCGCTGAAGGTCGATATCGAACGCCTCGAGGCACGCCTGCGCCGCCTCGCCCACACTCTTGATACCAGCGATAACGCATGAAGCTGCTCGCCGTCCGCCGTCTGTTGCGCATCCAGCGCGTCGTGATCCGCTACCGCCTCGATGACCTGCTGTTCGAACAACCCCTGCTGCCCTGGTGGCTGGCCAGCCTGCGCCTGCTGATGCCCTGGCGCTGGTTGCCGCGCAAGCCCCTGGAGCTGAGCCGCGGCGCACGCCTGCGCCTGGCGCTGCAGGACCTGGGGCCGATCTTCATCAAGTTCGGCCAGTTGCTCTCCACCCGCCGCGACCTGCTGCCCACCGACATCGCCGACGAGCTGATGCTGCTGCAGGACCGCGTGCCGCCGTTCGACCCGCAGCATGCCGTGGCGCTGATCGAAGCACAGCTCGGCGCCAAGGTAGGCGAGGTATTCAGCCGTTTCGACGTCGAGCCGCTGGCCTCGGCTTCGGTGGCCCAGGTACACGCCGCACGCCTGAAGAGCGGCGAGGAAGTGGTGGTCAAGGTGGTGCGCCCGGGCCTGAAACCGGTCATCGCCCAGGACCTGGCCTGGCTGTTCCTGATCGCCAAGGCCGCCGAGCGCGCCTCGGCCGATGCCCGTCGCCTGCACCCGGTGGAAATCGTCGGCGACTACGAAAAGACCATCTACGACGAGCTCGACCTGCTGCGCGAGGCCGCCAACGCCAGCCAGCTGCGGCGCAACTTCGAAGGCTCCGAGCTGATGTACGTGCCCCAGGTCTACTGGGACTTCTGCCGGCCCAAGGTACTGGTGATGGAGCGCATCTACGGCGTGCCGGTCACCGACATGGCGACGCTGGCCGACCAGCGCACCGACATGAAGATGCTGGCCGAGCGCGGCGTCGAGGTATTCTTCACCCAGGTGTTCCGCGACAGTTTCTTCCACGCCGACATGCACCCGGGCAATATCTTCGTCAGCACGGTCAAGCCGTGGAGCCCGCAATACATCGCCATCGACTGCGGTATCGTCGGCAGCCTCACCGCCGAGGACCAGGACTACCTGGCCCGCAACCTGATCGCCTTCTTCAAGCGCGACTACCGCCGCGTGGCCCAGCTACACATCGATTCGGGCTGGGTACCGGCGCAGACCAAGGTCAACGAGTTCGAAGCGGCGATCCGCACGGTGTGCGAGCCGATCTTCGAAAAGCCGCTCAAGGATATCTCCTTCGGCCAGGTGCTGATGCGCCTGTTCCAGACGGCCCGACGCTTCAACATGGAAGTCCAGCCACAACTGGTGCTGCTGCAGAAGACCCTGCTCAATATCGAAGGCCTGGGTCGCCAGCTCTACCCCGACCTGGACCTGTGGAGCACCGCCAAGCCCTTCCTCGAGCGCTGGATGCGCGAGCGCATGAGCCCGAAGGCGGTAATCGGCAACCTCTACAGCCAGGCCGAGCAGCTGCCGCACCTGGCCGACATGACCCGCGACCTGCTCGAACGCCTGTCGCAACCGCACCTGCACGACCCGCAACTGCCCGAGCGGCGCCGCGCCGGCGACAACTGGGCGCTGCGCCTGCTCGGTGCCGGCCTGCTCGGCGGTGGCGCCACCCTGGCGGCCGGCGCGGTCAGCCTCAGCGCCCCGGCCGCCTGGCCCGCGTGGTTGATGCTGGCAGCGGGCCTGTACCTGATCGTGCGCCGATAGCCAGCCGCGCCGCCGGCTGGCACACTAGCGCACAGGGGCCCGGTACGGGAGCGGGCCCGGTTTGGAGTCGACGATGAAAGACTGGCTGGACGAGATCAAGTGGAACAGCGATGGCCTGGTACCGGCGATCGCCCAGGACCACAAGACCGGGCGCGTGCTGATGATGGCCTGGATGAACCGTGAATCCCTCGCCCTGACCGCCGCCGAGCATCGCGCCATCTATTGGTCGCGCTCGCGGGGCAAGCTATGGCGCAAGGGCGAAGAGTCGGGCCATGTGCAGAAGCTGCACGAAATGCGCCTGGACTGCGACGCCGACGTGATCATCCTGATGGTCGAGCAACTGGGCCATATCGCCTGCCATACCGGCCGCGAAAGCTGCTTCTATCGCGTGTTCGAAGACGGCCAGTGGAAAATCGTCGATCCGGTCCTCAAGGATCCGGACGCCATCTATAGCGCAGGGCATTGACATGAGCGACACGCTAGACCGCCTCGCCGAGGTGCTGGAAGAACGCAAGCACGCGGCGCCCGACAGCAGCTACGTCGCCAGCCTGCATCACAAGGGCCTGAACAAGATCCTCGAGAAGCTCGGCGAAGAGTCCATCGAGACCATCATCGCTGCCAAGGATGCCGCCGTCAGCAAGGATTACAGCGATGTCATCTACGAGACCGCAGACCTGTGGTTTCATAGCCTGGTCATGCTCAGCGCGCTGGGCCAACATCCGCAGGCGGTGCTCGACGAACTGGAGCGCCGCTTCGGCCTTTCCGGCCATGACGAGAAGGCCGCCCGTCAGCCCCAGGCCTGACCGCGCATATTTACAGGAACGGGCTTGCCCCGCGATAGCGCCGGTTCCGGCTGACATACATTTTTCAGGAGTACGAAATGGGTATTTTTGACTGGAAACACTGGATCGTCCTGCTGGTCGTCGTGGTGCTGGTGTTCGGCACCAAGAAACTGAAGAACTTTGGCAGCGACCTGGGCGAATCGATCAAGGGCTTCCGCAAGGCCATGAACGAAGAAGAAGCCAAGCCGGCCGAGCAGACCCCACCGCCGGCGCAACCTGTTCCGCCGGTGCAGAACACCGCGCAGCAGGCCCAGGGCCACACCATCGAAGGCCAGGCCCAGCCGGTTCAAGAGCCGCAGCGGAAAGACTGACCCATGTTCGGTATCAGTTTCAGCGAGCTGCTGCTCGTCGGCCTGGTCGCCCTGCTGGTGCTCGGCCCCGAGCGCCTGCCGGGGGCCGCACGCACTGCCGGGCTATGGATCGGCCGCCTCAAGCGCAGCTTCAACGCGATCAAGATGGAAGTCGAGCGCGAGATCGGCGCCGACGACATCCGCCGCCAGCTGCACAACGAGCACATCCTGCAGATGGAGCAGGAGGCCAAGCGCATCCTCAATCCGCTGGCGCCGCCCACACAGCCGCCGGCAAACGCTGAAACGCCTGCCGCACCTGCCGCCGACGCAGTACCCGCGCAGCCGGCCGCAGCAACACCCTCCGAACCGCCACAACCGCCGCGAGCCCCATGAGCGAGAATCCGGAAACCGACCAGCCGATGCCGCTGGTCTCGCACCTGACCGAGCTGCGCGCACGCCTGCTGCGCTGCGTCGCCGCCATCTTCCTGATCTTCGCCGGGCTGTTCTCCTTCGCCCAGCAGATCTACACCCTGGTCTCGGCACCGCTGCGCGAGCACTTGCCGGCCAACGCGACAATGATCGCCACCGACGTGGCCTCGCCGTTCCTGACGCCGTTCAAGTTGACCATGATCGTCTCGCTGTTCCTGGCGATCCCGTTCATCCTCCAGCAGATCTGGGGTTTCATTGCCCCCGGCCTGTACCGCCATGAAAAGCGCATCGCCATCCCGCTGTTGGTGTCGAGCATCTTCCTGTTCTACGCCGGCATGGCCTTCGCCTATTTCCTGGTGTTCCCTCTGATCTTCGGCTTCTTCGCCAGCGCCACGCCCGAAGGCGTGTCGATGATGACCGACATCTCCAGCTACCTCGACTTCGTCATGACCCTGTTCTTCGCTTTTGGGGTCGCTTTCGAAATCCCGGTGGCGGTAGTGCTACTGGTGTGGATTGGCGTAGTCGACGTGCAGTACCTGAAGAAGATCCGCCCGTACGTGATCATCGGCTGTTTCGTGGTCGGCATGATCCTCACCCCACCGGACATCTTCTCCCAGACCCTCCTGGCCGTGCCGATGTGGATGCTGTTCGAGGTCGGCGTGCTGTGCGGCAGCCTGATCCGCAAGCGCAGCCATGAGCCGGACGAAGCGAACAACGACCACAACGACCAGCCGCCTGCGACCCAACCGTGAACCTTTTGCTTCTTGAAGAGGCCGACTTCGTGTCGGCCGACCGTGTTGTCCTGGCTGATCGCCGCTTTACCCACATGCAGGAGATCCATCGCGTGGCGGTGGGCGACAGCCTGCGCGTCGGGCGCATCGGCGGGCTGATGGGCAAGGCCGAGGTCATCCGCCTCGAAGGCCACGAAGCCGAACTGCGGGTGGACTTCGACCAGCCCCCGCCGGCCAAACTGCCACTGACACTGGTGCTGGCCGTGCCACGGCCGAAGATGCTGCGCCGGCTGTTCCAGACGGTCGCCACCCTGGGCGTGCCACGGCTGATCCTGGTCAACAGCTACAAGGTCGAGAAGAGCTTCTGGCAGACGCCGTTCCTCCAGCCCGAGACTATCCGCGAAAACCTCATTCTCGGTCTGGAGCAAGCCCGTGACACGGTGCTGCCGGAGGTGATCATCGAGAAGCGCTTCAAGCCCTTCGTCGAAGACCGCCTGCCCGCCATCGCCGCCGACACCCTCGGCCTGGTCGGGCATCCTGGCCACTACCCCGCTTGCCCACGGGCCGTTGAAGGCCCGGTAACCCTGGCGATCGGCCCGGAGGGCGGCTGGATTCCCTATGAAATCGAGCTGCTGGGCAAGGCTGGCCTTGCGCCCGTGCAATTGGGGGATAGGATCCTACGCGTGGAGACGGCCGTAACGGCCTTGCTTTCGCGAATTTTCTGACGTGCAAGTCAGCTTTTTATCATCAAGTTTCCCCGCCGTGCGCCGATGCCCTGTGCAACAAAACAATAATCCGCACTGCCACGCGCCGGGGAGTCGTCTATGTACCGTTGGTTTGCCCAGTCACTGGGAAATGTAAGCGTCAATCGCAAGTTGGGGATCGGCTTCGGCCTGGTGTTGCTGCTCACCCTCGGCATCACCTTCACCGGTTGGCTGGGCATCGACAGCGTCACCAGCCGTGGCGATAAGCTCGGCAACATCTCGGTGATCCACCAGTACACCCAGGACCTGCGCCTCGCCCGCCTGGCCTACGAACGCAGCCGTGATGACGCCTCCGTGGCCGAGCTGGAGAAGGCCCTGGCCAATCTCGAGCGCCAGGTGCAGTTCATGCTCGGGCAGATCGAAATCCCCGCCGACCGCCAGCGCCTGGACAAGCAACAGGACGCCGTACGCCAGTACCAGCAAGCCTTCGCCGAGCTCAGACAGGCCGGCCAGCGCCGCGAGGCCAGCCGGGGCACTCTTGGCGACAGCGCCGACAAGGCTGCCGAACTGATCGGCAAGGTCCAGCAGCGCCTGCTGCAGGGCGGCGATATCCAGCAGTACCAGGAGGCTGTGCAAGTCGCGGCGCTGCTGCAGCAGGCACGCTTCCAGGTGCGTGGCTACACCTATAGCGGCAAGGCCGAATTCCAGCAGACCGCGCTCACTGCCATCGACCAGGCCCTGACCGTGCTCAAGGCCCTGCCCGCCAGGCTCCCGGCCGAGTTCGCCGCCAGCCTGGACGATGCCGCCAGCGCGCTAGCCGCCTACCGCGACGCGGTGAACCAGTTCGGCAATGCCCAGGCCGCCAGCGAGCAAGCGCTGACGCGCATGTCCGCACAGGGCCAGGTGCTGCTGGACGCCAGCCAGGCAATGACCGTTTCGCAAACAACCGTGCGCGACCAGGGCACCCAGCAGGCCAAGACCCTGCTGGCCGGTGCCACGGTGCTGGCCTTGCTGCTGGGCGTGCTCGCCGCGTTCGCCATTACCCGGCAGATCATCGTACCCCTGCGCCAGACCCTCGCCGCCGCAGAACGCGTGGCCGGTGGCGACCTGCGCCAGGACCTCAAGGCCGACCGGCGCGACGAGCTGGGCCAATTGCAGGCCAGCATGCAGCGCATGACCCAAAGCCTGCGCGAACTGATCGGCGGCATCGGCGACGGGGTGACGCAAATCGCCAGTGCTGCCGAGGAACTGTCGGCGGTCACCGAGCAGACCAGCGCCGGGGTCAACAACCAGAAGGTCGAGACCGACCAGGTCGCCACCGCCATGAACGAGATGGCCGCCACCGTCCAGGAAGTGGCGCGTAACGCCGAACAGGCCTCGGAAGCGGCACTGATGGCCGACCAGCAGGCCCGCGAAGGTGACAAGGTGGTGGGCGAGGCGATCAGCCAGATCGAGCGCCTGGCCAGCGAAGTGGTCAACTCCAGCGAAGCGATGAACCAGCTAAAGGCCGAGAGCGACAAGATCGGCAGTGTGCTCGATGTGATCAAGTCGGTGGCCCAGCAGACCAACCTGCTGGCCCTCAACGCCGCCATCGAGGCGGCCCGTGCCGGCGAGGCAGGCCGTGGCTTCGCCGTGGTCGCCGACGAAGTGCGCAGCCTGGCCCAGCGCACCCAGCAGTCCACCGAAGAGATCGAGGAGCTGATTGCCAGCCTGCAGAACGGCACCGAGCGCGTGGCCGGCGTCATGGACAGCAGCCGCGCCCTCACCGACAGCAGCGTGGAACTGACGCGCCGCGCCGGCGATTCGCTGGGCACTATCACCCGCACGGTGTCGTCGATCCAATCGATGAACCAGCAGATCGCCACCGCCGCCGAGCAACAGAGCGCCGTGGCCGAGGAGATCAACCGCAGCGTGATGAACGTGCGCGATATCTCTGACCAGACCTCCGCGGCCAGTGAGGAGACGGCAAGTTCCAGTGTCGAGCTGGCGCGCCTGGGGACTCACCTGCAGGGTCTGGTAGGACGTTTTAGGCTCTAGACTGCGGCTTGCGGGCTGTAGGCTTTGCCCTTCAGCTCGCAAGGACTTTTCCTACACTATTTACAGGTCCAGTCCGACGGACTCCCTGCCGATGAGCAAGGGTCATAGCGGCAACATACCGCTATGGCCATTTCTCAATTGGACGGAGACCTGCCATGTTCGGATACCTTGACCGTCAGCTGGGCAACCTCGGCGTCGGGCTCAAGCTCGCCCTCGGTTTCGCCGTGGTGTTGCTGCTCACCCTGGCCACCACGCTCAGCGGCTGGAGTGCGCTGGACGGTGCCATCGAGCGCTCGGAGCAGCTCGGCGACATCGGCCAACTCAACGACTTGACCCGCGACCTGCGCGCCGAACGCATCACTTACCGGGTGCTTGCCGACGACGTCAGCAAGACCCGCATCGCGACCATCCTGGAGCAGTTGCACGACCGCCTGACCCTGCTGCAACAACGCAGCGGCGTCGATTCGTCGCGGCAGATGCTGAACCAGAAACTGCAGCTGCTGCAGCGCCTGAAGGCCGATTTCGCCATCCTGCAAGGCACCGTGGACAGCCGCGAAGGCTTGCGTGCGGCGATGCAGGCGCAGGTTGGCGTGCTCGAAGCCGTGATCGACGAGCTGCAGACCCAGGCCTTGCTCAAGCTGCCCGGCGATGGCCAGCAAGGCAGCGTAGTCGGGCTTATGGATACCCTGGGCCGCCATATCGAGTCCGCTAGCCAGCAAAGCCAGGTGCCGGCCTATACCTACTCGCCCCAGGACAATTTCGCCAGCATGGGCGATGCCGCGCTGCAGGCGGCGAACGTCAGCCTGGGGCAGTTGCTGCGGGCCATTGCTCCACTGGAACTGCCCGCCACATTGACCCAGCGGCCACAGGTGGAGTTGGACCGCTACCGCGACACCCTGCGCCAATACCGCGAGGCCGCGCTCAAGGTTGAGCAACTGCAGGACGGCATGGAGAAAATGGGCGACGAACTGCAGGCCGTGAGCCGCGAACTGAGCGAGCGCAAGGTCGAGCAGCGCGACAACGAGGCCCTGGCCGACCGTTCGTTACTGACCAGCGTGGCCGTGTTGGCGCTGGTGTTCGGCATCCTGGCCGCCTGGCTGATCACCCGGCAGGTCACCCAACCTCTGCGTCAGGTGCTGTCCCAGGCCGCACGTATCGCCCAAGGCGATCTCAGCCAGGTACAGACGGTGCACCGCCGTGACGAGATGGGCCAGCTGCAAACCAGCATGCGCGAGATGACCTTGAGCCTGCGCGAACTGCTCGGCGGCATTGATCAGGGCGTCGGCCAGCTGTCCAAGGCAGCGGCAGAGCTGGCCTGCGCCAGCGTGGATACGCGCGAGCGCATCAGCCAGCAGCGCGAAGAGACCGATCAGGTGGCCACGGCCATGAACCAGATGAGCGCCACGGTACAGGAAGTCGCGCAGAACGCCGAACAGGCCTCGCTGGCGGCAACCACCGCCGACCACCAGGCACAGCTGGGCGACCAGGTGGTGGCCGAAGCCATCGCCCGCATCGAGCAACTGGCAAGCCAGATGGATCGCTGCCTCACCGCGATGGGCCACCTGGCCGGTGAAAGCCAGCGCATCGGTTCGATCCTAGATGTGATCAAGTCGGTTTCCGAGCAGACCAACCTCCTGGCGCTGAACGCCGCTATCGAGGCAGCCCGGGCGGGGGAAGCAGGGCGTGGCTTCGCCGTGGTGGCCGACGAAGTACGCGGCCTGGCCCAACGCACGCAGCAGTCGACCGAGGAAATCGAGCTGCTGATCGACAGCCTGCACCGTGGTACCGACGAAGTCACCGGTCTGCTCGACGACAGCAAGAGCCTGACCGGGCAGAGTGTCGAGCTCAGCCGCAAGGCGGGTGCCGCGCTGGGGCAGATCACCGAAACGGTATCGAGCATCCAGGGCATGAACCAACAGATCGCCACCGCCAGCGAGCAGCAGAGCGTGGTTGCCGAGCAGATCAACCGCAGCGTGATCAATGTGCGCGATGTGTCGGACCAGACCAGTGCGGCCAGTGAGCAGACCGCTGCTTCAAGCGGGGAACTGGAGCACTTGGGGCAGCAGTTGAGGGGCATGGTGGGGCGGTTCAGCCTTTAGGCCTTCCGGCCGTGCGTTCAAATCTCCAGCCCCGGGCTTTGGCTTTGGCTTTGGCTTTGGCGATCAGAAGGTTCCCCCACAGCCCACTAGCGACAGCTGCGTCAGCCCAGGCGCCGCCCGTAACTTCGCGACTTCAGGAGGCCGAACGCAGGCCTTGCGGAGGGAGGTGACGGGCATGGATGCCCGTCAAGCGCTGCGCCCCAGGATGGGGCGTTCAGCGCGGTCCTCCCGGGAGCAAGGCCGGAGTGAGGGAACCCGGAGCGAAGCGGAGGGCCGGATGAATGGAGCGCAGCGTTTTTTGGTTACTTTTTGTCGCGTTTGACAAAAAGTGACTCGCCGTAAGGGCGAAAAGGTGACTATGCGTCATTATAGCAAATGAATGCGCTTACAACTGTGGAAACCCACGCCGATCGCATTTGACTTTGACTTTGACTTTGACTTTGACTTTGACTTTGACTTACACAGCGTATGTTTTGAAAGTTATATGCGCATTCATTCGCCATGTCGACGCACAGTCACCTTTTCGCCTTTATGGCGACCTCCTTTTCTCTTGGGAAAAGGAGGCAAAACCGTTCGGCTCCGTTCATCCGGCCCCTACGCTTCGCTCCGGGGTCCCCTCACTCCGGGCTCGCTCCGGGAGGACGCGCCGACGGGCCATCCATGGCCTGATCGGCGCTTGACGGGCATCCATGCCCGTCACCTCCCTGCGCAAGCCCTCCGTTCGGCCTCCTGAAGTCGCAATTGGTGGCGCCTGAACTATCGCGCGCTTAGAAGCAAGATCAAGAGCAGATCAAGAGCAGATCAAGAGCAGATATGTTGGTTTTGTTAGGGCATGTTATGCACAGCGACAAGCATGAATGGAAAGTCGCCTGCCCGGGACTCAGCGCGGGCTCGCTCGACCTGTCATTTTTGCTAGTTTACCGACCTCCGG
The DNA here is from genome assembly GCF_001007005.1 of Pseudomonas sp. CCOS 191. Lineage (NCBI taxonomy): Bacteria > Pseudomonadati > Pseudomonadota > Gammaproteobacteria > Pseudomonadales > Pseudomonadaceae > Pseudomonas > Pseudomonas sp. CCOS 191. The sequence continues at coordinate 494,337 of NZ_LN847264.1, read as the reverse complement.
GGCCTGGACGATACTCCGTGAAGGATTCTCCTTTCATGACCGGAGTGTGGCAGGTGACTAAAAAACACGCGTCCTATACAAAGGACTCCATTTTCGCGTTGGGTAGTCCACCGCATACTCGGCGATATGCCCTGGCCCAATCCAAACTTCTGGCGACCGACTTATCCAAATCCATACTGCTGACCGCCCAGGGCGCAGTCCAGCAAAACAACGCCTATTCACCCTATGGTGAACTGCGCCCCGGTTGCGCGCGAAACCTGCTGGCTTATAACGGCGAATACCTGGAGCAGGCAGGCCTTTATCTGCTGGGACATGGCAACCGTGTCTACAGTCCCAGGCTCATGCGTTTTTTGTCTCCGGATCGGACCGGCGTGTTTTTACAGCGAAACTACAATGCCTATGCCTATTGCAACGGCGACCCGATCAATTATAGCGATCCATCTGGAAACGTTCGGTCCCTGAAGCAACGCGCTCTAGATACAATCCTCACTTCACATGCAGACAGCTCTATAGCTGTCGCAGAGATAACAAAAAAGAGACTTGACGCTAGAACCACCGAAATCGGCAAACTCTCTAGGAAATTAACATCCATTGAAAACTCAAAAAAGGAACTCGAAGACATACTGTCGATATCGACACAATACCAAACCAAAAAAATAACTAGCCAAACAGCAGGGGAATCACTACAACGACTAATGCCCTTTACGGACTTGAACGGGGATGCGCATAGAAAAATCCTTAACCTCAGCCCAGAAGATATAAAAAAACATACCGAAACCATCAAAAATAAAACTTTAGAAGCTAAAAAAACACGCCAACAAATAGCTGACCTCCAACCCTTGCTGGAGATTGAGGCAATTGTATATCTCGATGCTGTGCGCACCGCGCAAGAGGCTGTGAACGCTATTGATCGTCAGTACTGGAAATCAGGATATGAAAACTACCGCATACGGCAGTAGCCCTTGTTAAAGCTTCACAGGGTTCGTGGGAGCGGTGTTGCACCGCCCCCATACCGTTGCTGCAAAGCGGCCATTAGCGGGCATGAGCAGCTGCTCCCCCTACAGCACCTGGCGCAAGAACGCCTGGGCCCGTGGGTCCTTCGGCGCATCGAAGAACGCCTTTGGCGGCGAATCTTCCAACAGCTTCCCGTGATCAAAGAACAACACCCGATCCGCCACTTCCCGGGCAAAGCCCATCTCGTGCGTCACGCAGACCATGGTCATGCCTTCCTGGGCCAGGGTCTTCATCACATCCAGCACCTCCCCGACCATTTCCGGGTCGAGCGCCGAGGTCGGCTCATCGAACAACATCACCTTCGGGTCCATCGCCAGGGCGCGGGCGATGGCTACCCGCTGCTGCTGGCCACCTGAGAGACGCGACGGGTACTCGTTGGCTTTCTGGGCGATACCGACCTTTTCCAGCAACGCCCGGGCCTTGGTTTCGCGCTCGGCCTTGTTGCGCTTGCGCACCACCTTCTGCGCCAGGCACAGGTTTTCCAGCACGGTCATGTGCGGGAACAGGTTGAAGTGCTGGAACACCATGCCGACTTCACGGCGGTAGGCGTTGATGTCGGTCTTCGGGTCGTCCAGTTGCACGCCGTTGATGGACACATGGCCCTGGTCGAAATGCTCCAGGCCGTTCAGGCAACGCAGGAAGGTGGACTTGCCCGAGCCGGACGGGCCCAGCACCACCACCACCTCGCCCTTGGCGACCTGGGTGGTGACGTTGTCCACCGCACGCACCACCTGGCCGCGGGTGTCGAAGACTTTAAGCAGGTCACGGACTTCAATCACTTTGCGCAAGCCTCCGCTCGAGCCGGCTGGCGATGTGCGACAGCGGCAGGTTGATCAGCAGGTACAGGCCCGCCACGCAGAACCAGATCTCGAAGGTCGAGAACGAGGTGGTGATGGCCTCGCGACCGCTCTTGGTCAGCTCGGTGATGGCGATCACCGACACCAGCGAGGTGTCCTTGACCAGGCTGATGAACTGCCCGGCCAGCGGTGGCAGCACGCGCTTGAAGGCCTGGGGCAGGATCACATGGCGCATGGACTGCGCACCGTTCAGGCCCAGCGAGCGTGCCGCCTCGTTCTGGCCCTTGGCGATCGACTGCACCCCGGCGCGGACGATCTCGGCCACGTAGGCGCCGGTGAACAGGGCCAGCGCCGCCACACCGGCGAACTCACGGGACAGGTTGAGCACGGTGCCGATGAAGAAGTAGAAGATGAAGATCTGCACCAGCAGCGGCGTGCCGCGCACCAGTTCGACATACACCGTGGACAGGTCACGCAGGGTGGGGTTGCTCGACAACCGGCAAAGCCCGGCGAACAGGCCGATCACCAGGCCCAGCGCGCCGGATATGACCGAGATCCACAGCGTGGTCCAAAGGCCCCAGGCCAAGGGGCCAGCGGCCCAGTGACGGGTGACGCCGATGGCATCGCCCTCGGCTACGTCGTCGCCACGGGCCAGCAGCATGCTGTCCTTGGCCACTTCGACGACCTGGGTGTCGCCGCTCTCGTCCTTCAGGGTGACCCGGGCGTTGTCGCCGGACACCACGATTTCCTCGACCGTGCCAGGGTTGGCGGCACGCTGGGTTTCCTCGGCCTTGTAGGCGAAGTATTGCGGAACGCGGTTCCAGCGCCACTCGTAGGAAATCATCGAGGTGGCCAGGTACAGGCTGATCGCCAGGCCCACCAGGACCAGCGCGGTCAGCCCATGCCAGGGCCACTGTGCTTTCTTGTGTTTGATCACGTGGGGTACTTCCGTAAATGCGAACGCGCAGGGCTTGCCTGCGCGTCGAGGTCAGCGCTTGGGGTTTTGCGCCCAGGCCTTATTCCATTTCCTTCAGCCAGTCCTTGTTCTTGAACCACTTGTCGTGGATACGATCGTAGGTCCCGTCATGCTTGATCTGGTGCAGGAAGTTGTTGATGTAGTTGATGCTGTCGTAGTCGCCCTTCTTCAGGCCGAAGGCCAGCGGCTCGTAGGTGAAGGGTTCTTCCAGGAACACCAGCTTGCCGGCGCCGGCCTTCTCCACCGCCACCACGTTGTAGGGCGAATCGTAGACGAAGGCGTCGGCCTTGCCGTTGACCACGTCCATCACCCCTTCCTGCTCGTTGTCGTAGCCGTGGTACTTGGCTTTGCCGATCAGTTTCTTCGCGACCATCTCGCCGGTGGTGCCAAGCTTGGAGGTGAGGCGGTACTTCTCGTTGTTCAGGTCCTTGTACGACTTGATCTCGCCCGCCAGCTCCTTGCGGATCAGCAGGGTCTGGCCGACGACGATGAAGGGCTCGCTGAAGTTCAGGCGCAGGTTGCGCTCCTGGGTCAGGGTCATGCCACTGCCGATGAAGTCGAACTTGTCGGTCATCAAAGCAGGGATGATGCCGTCGTAGGCGGTGGAGACCATCTCCAGCTTGACGCCCATGGACTTGGCCATGGCCTTGAGGATGTCGACCTCGAAGCCGATGATCTCGCCACGCTTGTTGGTCATTTCGAACGGCATGTAGGTCGGGTCCATGCCCACACGCAGGGTGCCGCGCTTGACCGCGTCATCGATGGCGCCGGCCTGGGCGGTGGCTACCGCGATCAGGGCGGTCGCACCTACCAGCAGTCGCGACAGGTATTTCTTCATCATCACCAAGTCCCCTAGCAAGAAGTACGCAGATTTTTTTTGTAAGCACGGTCCTACAGACCGATGCGTAATGTCGGGACGGATGCTAACGCATGCGCGGCGCCGGACCTAGAGCCGGGGGGGACTTTGTTGGCCAAAAGATGGCGAAGAGCGAGGGCTTTGCCCTCGTATCGCCGGCAAGCCGGCTCCCACAAGGATAGTGTTGCACCTGTGGGAGCCGGCTTGCCGGCGAAAGGGCCGCGAAGCGGCCCCAAGGAAGGGTCAGGCGCCCGCCAGTGCTGGCTGGACCACGTGCTCCGGATGCAGCGGCAGCAACGGTGAGTGCGGATCGTTGGCGATGGAAGCGCGCCACACATCGATCCACGCCGTGTTGTGCCCGGCCCATACCTGCTCGTGCAGGCGCGACAGCGCCACCGGGTCGCTGAGCAACGCCAGGCGGGTGTTCAGGTCCAGGCCCTGTGGCCCCACTTCCAGCGCCTTGGCCACGCGCTCTACGCGCAGCGCCTCGATCGGCGCCGCCTGGCCATGACGCGCCGTGGCCATGGCACAGGCCAGGGCGTTCTGGCGCGGGTCGACCACGGCCCGGACGAAGCCGTCGTGCAGGGCATGCCAGCGGTTCTCGTGGGTGTACTGGTCGGTGGCCAGCAGTTCCTGCGGCGTGGCGTACTCCTCGGGGATGAGGAACAGTTTCTCATCCTTGGCCGCCAGGCCCAGGCGGGTGCGGCTGGAGATGACCGAAACCGGGATCGACAGCACCAGCGAGCCGACGATCGGCGCCAGCCACCAGAGGAAGCTCGGGTTCAACCAGGCCACCAGGCCGGCCCAGGCGATGCCCAGCAGGGTCTGCGGACCATGGCGACGTACCGCCTCGCTCCACGGAGTCGAGTCATCGTCACGCTGCGGCGAGTTCCAGGTCGCGGCCCAGCCGAGGAACGCGGCCAGCACGAAACGGGTGTGGAAGATCATCCGCACCGGTGCCAGCAGCATGGAGAACAGCATCTCCATCAGCATCGACAAGGTGACCTTGATGCGTCCGCCAAACTCGGTGGCACCCTTGGCCCAGATCAGGATGACGCTGAGCAGCTTGGGCAGGAACAGCAGCACGATGGTGGTGGAGAACAGCGCGATGGCCTTCTCCGGGTGCCACTGCGGCCACAGCGGGTAGAGCTGGAACGGCTCGATGAAGTACTGCGGCTCCATCAGGGTGTTAGTCGCCAGCAGTGCGGTCGACAGCACCAGGAACAGGAACCACAGCGGCGCCGACAGGTACGACATCACCCCAGTGAGGAACACCGCGCGGTGCACCGGGTGCATGCCCTTGACCAGGAACAGGCGGAAGTTCATCAGGTTGCCGTGACACCAGCGACGGTCGCGCTTGAGCTCGTCGAGCAGGTTCGGCGGTAGCTCTTCGTAGCTGCCCGGCAGGTCGTAGGCAATCCACACGCCCCAGCCAGCCCGGCGCATCAACGCGGCTTCGACGAAATCGTGGGAAAGGATCGCACCGGCAAACGCGCCCTTGCCCGGCAACGGCGCCAGGGCGCAGTGCTCGATGAACGGTTTCATGCGGATGATCGCGTTGTGGCCCCAGTAGTGCGACTCGCCCAGCTGCCAGAAGTGCAGGCCAGCGGTGAACAGCGGGCCGTACACGCGGGTGGCAAACTGCTGCATGCGCGCATAGAGGGTATCCATGCCCGAGGCTTTCGGCCCGGTCTGGATAATGCCGGCATCCGGGTTGGCCTCCATCAGGCGCACCAGGCTGCTCAGGCACTCGCCGCTCATGACGCTGTCGGCGTCGAGCACCACCATGTACTTGTAATCGCCGCCCCAGCGACGGCAGAAGTCGTCGAGGTTGCCGCTCTTGCGCTTCACCCGGCGCCGGCGGCGACGGTAGAAGATGCGGCCGAAGCCCTTGGTCTCGCGACACACGTCCAGCCAGGCCTGTTGTTCGGCCACGGCGATATCGGTGTCGTTGGTATCGCTGAGCACGAAGAAGTCGAAACGATCGAGGTTGCCGCTTGCGGCCACCGACTCGAAGGTCGCACGCAGGCCTGCGAACACCCGAGGCACGTCTTCGTTACAGATCGGCATCACCAGCGCGGTACGCGCCTCGGCGGGAATCGGCTCGTTGCCGGCGCTGCTGCCGGAGATGCGGTACTTGTCACGCCCGGTGAGCAGCTCGAGGAAGCCCATCAGCGCGGTCCAGAAGCCCGCCGACACCCAGCAGAACAGGATGCCGAAAAGGATCAGGATGGACGTCTGCAGCGCATACGGCCACACCTGCACCACGGTGTCCCACAGCGGCTGGTGGATGACTTCGTCGAGGTCGACGAACGACCAGCCCTGGTACGGCAGGATGCCTTTCATGTACCAGCCGGCGACGATGGTCTGGCCGATCATCAGGGTGAGCAGGATATAGCGGCGGATCGAGCCGACCGTGCGCCAGCGTGCCGGCGGTAGCTCGCGCTTGGGCGGCTGCGGGGCGTTGGTGCGGCCGGTCATGCGCCGCCACATGCGGATCAGCACGTTGGTGCGCCACGGCTCGGGCACGACCTTGGTGCGTTTGATCGGTGGGGCGATCTTCAGGCACAGGCGGCCGCTGCCATCGACGCCGAGCATCTCGGCCTCTTCCAGTTCGGCGGCGCTGCCTACGGTAAGACGGGCCCCCACCGAAGCCTGGACGGCCTCGGCGGTGGCGGCGGCCGGGTTGGCCGCCAGGCGTTGGTGCAGCTCGCTGAACGAGGTGCAACGGGCGAGTTCCGCGCGTTGCTCGTCGCTCAGTGGGAGGTGGGCCAGGTATTCGCCAAGCGATTCCGGCCTTGCGCTTGAGTTACTCATCGGCAGGCAACTGATAGCTCCAGGTCTCGGTCAGCACCTTCTCGGTGGTGGCCGGGGCCCCGTTGGTGGATGCCGCGTCGGCGGCGGGTTGCTCGGCAGCCTGCTCGGCCTTGGCTTTCTCAGCCTTGGCGTGGGCGTGCTTGGCCGCGGCCTTGTCCTGCTTGGTTTCCTTGGCGGGCTTCGGTTGCTCGACCGGCACGTCACGCAGCAGCGCGGCGCGCATCTCGGTGGATTTCTTCGGATCCTGCACCTTCAGGCGCAGGGTCAGGCGCCAGCCTTTGGTTTCCGGGTTGTAACGCAGGTTGTTCTCGACCACTTCGGCGTTGTCGCCGACGCTGACCTGGCTGCGCACGGCGGTATCAGCCGGCAATGCCGCGAGGTTCGGGCCGATGAAATCGACCAGCAGGGCAACACTGCCGTCGGTCTGGCGGATCAGGTTGGACTGCTTGACGTCACCGGCGGAGCGCAGGGTCTGCTTGACCCAGCCCAGTTCCTGCGGGTGCAGCTGGTCTTCCTTGATGGTCCAGCGCAGGCGGTAGTCGTATTCGAACGGCTTGCCTGGCTCAGGCAGCTTTTCCGGGCTCCAGAAAGCCACGATGTTGTCGTTGGTTTCGTCGGCGGTCGGAATCTCGACCAGGTCGACGGTGCCCTTGCCCCAATCACCCTTCGGCTCGATCCAGGCGCTAGGACGCTTTTCGTACTCGTCGTCGAGGTCTTCGTAGTCGCTGAAGGCGCGCTGGCGCTGCAGCAGGCCGAAACCACGCGGGTTCTCGACACTGAAGTTGCTCACGGCCAGGTGTTTCGGGTTGTTCAGCGGGCGCCACAGCCACTCGCCGTTGGCGGCATGGATAGCCAGGCCTTCGGAGTCGTGCAGGGCCGGGCGGTAGTTCATGACCTTCGACGGCTGGTTGGGGCCGAACAGGTACATGCTGGTCAGCGGGGCGATGCCCAGGCGGCTGACGTTGTCACGCAGGTAGACGCGCGACTTGACGTCGACCAGGGTGTCCTCGCCCGGACGCAGGGTCAGCTTGTAGGCACCGGTGGAGCGCGGCGAGTCGAGCAGTGCGTAGATCACCAGGTGCTTGTCGTTCGGCTTGGGCTTCTCGATCCAGAATTCGCGGAAACGCGGGAATTCCTCGCCCGACGGCAGCGCGGTGTCGATGGCCAGGCCACGGGCCGACAGGCCATAGCGGTGGCCTTTGCCGACCACGCGGAAGTAGCTGGCGCCAAGCAGGGTCATGATCTCGTCCTGCTTGTCGGCCTTGTTGATCGGGTAGAGCACACGGAAACCGGCATAGCCGAGATTCTTGGTGGCATCAGCGTCATGGGGCACGTCACCGAACTCGAAGCGGCTCGGGTCGTACTTGATTTCCTTGACCTTGTTGGCGGTGATCTCGTTGATGGTCACCGGCGTGTCGAAATGCATGCCCTGGTGGTAGAAGGACAGCTTGAACGGCGTCTTGTCCTTGGCCCACTCGGCCTTTTCCTGCAGGAAGCGGATCTTCTGGTAGTCGGCGTACTTCATGTCGCGGAACACCGGCGGCAGGTTGCTCTTCGGTGCCTCGAACTTCTGACCGGCCAGATCCTTTGCCTTGGCTGCAACATCGTCCAGATTGAATGCCCACAGCTGGCCCGCGCTCATCAGGCCGACCAGCGCCACGCCGGCCAACAGGGCCTTGCGCAGCCGGGTACCGGGGATTCTAGGTGCAATACAGGGGCTTACAATCACGAGCAATCCTCGCCGAAAACAGATCATGAAACCAACGGCCAGCGACAAATGCCGGGTTGGCGAGCACTGTTCGGACCCCGTGAGGGCGTAATGATTCCCCAAACGGATCCTGACAATGCTCGAGTCAAAGTGAAACGAACCTGCGAACGCAGGTTCATGCAGCGCGCGATTATCCAGCAGGTCGCGTTACAACGCATCAGGCTGAACAAACTATTTATCGTACAAAACCCCTTGTTTTCGCCAAACAAAGGGTTTTTTGACCTCATATTTGTAACATAAATGTTACCGGGCCATCATTGACCAGATGCACCTGCATGTCAGCGCCGAAGCGACCACTGGCCACCTGCGGGTGCTGACCTTGTGCCTGATTCAAAAGATAGTCGAAAAGCGCAGCGCCAAGGGCCGGTGGCGCAGCCGTCGAAAAGCTCGGGCGCATGCCGTTGCGGGTGTCGGCGGCCAGGGTGAACTGTGACACCAGCAACAGGCCACCGCCGACATCCTTGAGCGAGCGGTTCATCTTGCCCTGCTCGTCGCTGAACACTCGATAGTTCAGCAGCTTGTGCAGCAGTTTGTCGGCATGCTCGGGCGAATCGCCAGGCTCGACCGCCACCAGCGCCAGCAACCCTTGGTCGATGGCCCCGACGATCTCCCCCGCCACTTCCACCCGTGCGCCGCGCACACGCTGGATCAGCCCTTTCATGCCTCTTCCAGAGGCAGGTCGAGCAGACGTCGAGCCATCTGGTCGGCGGCACGCACCAGGGCGTCGGTGATTCCCGGCTCGGAGGCGGCGTGACCGGCGTCGCGGATCACCTTCAACTCACTGTTCGGCCAGGCCTGGTGCAGCTCCCAGGCGTTGTCCAGCGGGCAGATCACATCGTAGCGGCCATGCACGATCACCGCCGGCAGATGGGCGATCTTAGGCATGTCGCGGATCAGCTGGTCCTGCTCGAGGAACGCATTGTTGGTGAAGTAATGGCATTCGATGCGGGCGATGGACAGGGCGCGCTGCGGTTCGGAGAAGCGGTCGACCACCAACGGGTTCGGCCGCAGGGTGGCAGTACGGCCTTCCCAGGTGGACCAGGCCTTGGCCGCGTGCATCTGGGCGATCTGGTCGTTGCCGGTCAGGCGCTTGTGGAAGGCCTTGACCAGGTCGCCACGCTCTTCCGGTGGAATCGGTGCGATGTAGTCCTGCCAGTAATCCGGGAACAGACGGCTGGCACCTTCCTGGTAGAACCAGCTGATTTCCTGCGGACGGCACAGGAAGATCCCGCGCAGGATCAGCCCATGCACGCGTTCGGGGTGGGTCTGGGCATAGGCCAGGGCCAGGGTGGAGCCCCAGGAGCCGCCGAACAGCACCCATTTGTCGATGCCAAGGTGTTCGCGGATACGCTCCAGGTCCTCGACCAGGTGCCAGGTGGTGTTGTTCTCCAGGCTCGCGTGGGGCGTGGAGCGGCCACAGCCGCGCTGGTCGAAGGTGATGATGCGGTACAGGTTGGGATCGAAGTAGCAACGGCTCTGGGCGTCGCAACCGGCGCCCGGGCCGCCGTGGATGAACACCACGGGCAGACCTTCCGGCGAGCCGCTTTCATCGACGTACAGCACATGCGGCGCTTCCACGGCCAGATCGTGCCGGGCGTAGGGTTTGATCTGCGGGTAGAGGGTCTGCATCGCGCACTCCGTGTGAGGTTTGGTTCGGCCGTGGGCCATCATAAACCCGAATTGCGCTTTGAGCATGTGTCTAAGCAAGATCATCTTATGTGCAAGGCGCAGACACGGCTCAATAGCATGGGGGAACTCAATCAACACGAGATGCCCTCATGCTCGACCCGGCCAACGCTGCAACCTCCGAACCTGGTCTCCATCACCAACTGATCAGCCGCAAGTTACCCGGCTGGCTGATCAACGCTCAGCCGGAGCAACGGCAACTCTTGCGCCAGGCGGCACGCCAACGCGACCCACAGCTCGAGCGCGCATGCGAGGACAACCCGGCGGTGGCCAGGGCACTGGCGCAAACCTATGGCCAGCACCTGCAGGCTGAAGCAGACCTGAAGGCACTTCTGGCGAGCCTGCCAGAGCTGGAGCAATACACCACTGAGCTGCTGTCGAACGCGATCAGCCAGCGCTTCGACCAGCAGATCGAGGTTTCCACAACCTACCTGATGAATCTGACCAGGGCCGCGGCCATCAGAGAGACGCTGTCCAGCCTGACCAGCGATCCGCTCGCCACTTCAGCCCGCGCCCTGAAGCTGGCGACTCAATCCCTGCTGCACAGCGCCCTGCAAAATTTCGAGGCCTTCGAAGCTCAACCTGGGGGCATGAACGCCAACACTAATGAGTCAGCCATCCTCGACAGGAACGATGTCAGTCTCGTCTCCCAGGCCGTCAGGCTGCCCATCGCTGCAGAAGACTTCGCGGCGCTGGCACGTGAGCTGGATATCGGCGGCAAGTACCAGGCGTTGCTCGACTCGCTTGATCCCCCCACCAACCACCCAGACACAGAAGCCGTTCGGACCGTGTTCGCGGCTGCCGAGCGCTCTACATTCTGCTTGCACGTTCACCACGCATTTTTACTGGGCAAGATTGACAACGCCATCCACGATACCTTGCTGAAACTCGCGAGCGACGACAAAGTCGAACACGGCGGGCGCCCTGTGCTGTGTGGCAGCATCACGCTGCTGCACACCACTCTCACCGGCGCGATGACGATTGGAATCGACGCTCGCATCCCAACAGGTGCCGGGCGCTTCCCACCCGGCCCGGTGTATCCCTATGACGGCTGGCTGGTGCTTTACCTCCCAGGCCTCCCCGAGCCGCTGACCTGCCATGCCTCCCGGGCCGATGCCGAAGCCTTCCTGGCCAAGCAGTTGCCAGCATTTCGCCAGGCGAACCACCAGCAACTGATACCCGACCGGCACCGGAGCAGTTTCCTCGACAGACTCACCGACACGCTTGAACCCTATACCTGGAACGCCAGCGGCCAGTACAAGGAACGCCTACCCGCCCCCAACCCCGAGATCAGCCTGCACGTACAACCCTTCACCAGGCCGTGCATGGACGAGCGAGTCACTCAACGGCAGCAGCGCCTGCGCGACGATGGACTGTTCCACGCCGTGCCGACGGCAACGATGGACAAGCAGACCGCCCGAAGGCACATCGCCTACTTCAAGACCATCGCGTTAAACACCCTGAATTTCGCGGGTATGTTCATAGCACCGTTAGGTGCCGTGATGCTCGGTGTAACCGCAGTGCAACTGGCCAACGAAACCTTCGAAGGGATTGGTAGCTGGCTCGATGGTGATCGCGAGCAAGCGTTGCAGTACCTGATGGATGTGATCGAGAACGTCGCCATCATGGCGGCGCTGGCGGCAACTCACCGTGGCAATGGCATACCGGTGGTCGAGCGAATACCGGTGCAGACACCGTCCTTCATCGAAGAGCTCCAGCCCGTCGAGATGCCTGACGGTGAACGCCGCCTGTGGAAACCCGACCTGGCCCTCTTCCACCACGACAAAGTTCTGCCGGCCGGACTCAAACCCGACGAATTCGGTTTGATCCACCACCAAGGCAAAACCTGGCTGCCGGTCGAGGAGCGGCTGTACTCGGTCAAGCGCGCAGGCAACGGGTATCGCCTCGAACACCCTGATCGCGCCAACAGCTACCAACCGACGGTGCTGCACAACGGCGCAGGGGCCTGGCTGCTGCCCACGGAGCAACCGCGAAGCTGGGCCGACATGCGTCTGTTCCGCCGGCTTGGACACCTGCAGGCCAGCTTCGATGAATGTACTGCCAAGCAGATACTGCGTGTCAGCGGCACCGACGAGCACGTGCTGCGCAACATTGTGTGTCACAGCCAGAGGCTACCGGCGCTGCTGGAAGACACGATGGAGCGCTTTGCCATTGATCAGCACATACAGCAGGCGCTTCCCGAGGCCTCGATCATGGCGCGTAGCGCCGAATTCACCCGCCGCACCCAGGCAGTCATCGCCCCCCTTTCCTCTCGTGCGGCGCTGCTTCGCAGGGTATACCCGAAGCTGCCTGTCAGGCTTTGCGAAGAACTGGCGCGCAATGCCTCGTACGCCGAACAAAGCATGCTGACTGCAGGTAAGGTACCTGGTCGGCTGACTGGGGAAATTCGGCTCTATCAACAACAGGTGCGACTGACCCGTGCCTACGAAGGCCTGTATCTGGATTCCACGCGTAGCTGGGACAGCGACCGCCTGGCCCTGCGCATGCTCGAACGGCTGCCAGGCTGGCCCGAAGACCTGCGGGTAGAACTGCACCATCGCCAAGTTTCCCCGGAGCGCATCGACAGTATTGGCCCCAAGAAAACCAGCTCGACCGTATCGATCACCAGTGCCTGGGCGGGCTATCTGGAAACCCCGACGGCCGAGACCCCGGATGAGCAGATTCGTACCCACGACAGCCTGTACGGCGCAGTATTCGACGCGCTGACCGACTCACATAAATTGGCGCTGGGTATCGATTCGGCGTCAGCCCTGCACGAACGGGTGCGGGACGCTCCCCTGCTACCGCGCGCCGAACTGCGCAAAGTCTTCAACATGCAGCCCCCGGTGTTTCGTTCGCCCATGCGCCTGGCCGATGGACGACTGGGCTACCGCCTGAGCGGTGACGAGAAGCCTCCAGAACCGCAGAGCCGGAGCAGCTTGTTGTCGCAACTTGACGCCATGAGCTTGGCACCCGAACTCGCCATATCCGCAGAGCGGATCCTGGTGGCCCTGGAAAACGCTGGCCGGTCCCCCTCGCAGATACAGGCGCGGATCGATCAATTGCGTGTCGAACGCCAAGAGCTGCGTCAGAGTTTGGACGAGGCTTTCACCGGCCCTGACCAGGTGTTGGCTCTCGGGGCCAGCCTCGCCAATCGACAAGAGATCGAAATGGCCCTGTGGCAGCACTGGATTCACAGTGCAGTGCCCGAACTCGACGAGTCACCAGGTATTCTGCGGCTTTCCAGGATGTTCATCGCCGAGTTCCCCCGGCAGTTGCCTGCCTTCATCGGTTTGCGGGTCAACCGCTTGCAGCTGGACGACATCCTCCTCGATCACTCGTCTGACAGCAGCTTGGCCTGGACAGATTTCGAAGCGCAACTGAGCAATGTCTTCGGGCACTTCCCAAATCTGTCAGCCCTGGAGATCAGCCGGCATTACGACCCGCTCGCTGGCGGCTCGGAGTTCGCCAACAGCCTGCCGCTGATCGTCAGTAGTTTTCCACAGCTCGATGAACTGAGACTGATCAACCAGAACCTGACGTTCTACCCGCTGGACTTCGAGCGCTTCGCCTCTCGCAATCAGTTGAGCTATCTGGACCTGAGCGGCAACCGCCTTGCTCCACTCACGCGCTTCAGCCTCCCGGACTGGTATCTGGATTACCTGGGTCTGGAGCGGATGGCACTGGCGCAGTGGCCGGACTGGCTTGACGCGGCAGCGCTGGAACGGATCGGCACCTTGTCGCTGCAACACAACAGCCTGACCCGTGTACCGACGCTGTTACTGGAAAACGCCGAAAGCGAGAGCACGCACACCCGTGTTCTGCTCGATGGCAATGCCATACGCCCGGCGCAGTTGCTGGATATGCACCGCAGCCAGACAAACCTGCGTCGCCGGTTCGTTTTCAGCCTGGGGCACAATCTCGTCATTGAGCAGTATCAAGCGCTACGCGACACTCTGGACCAGTGGAGCATGGCCTCCACGTCCACGTCGGTGCCTGACGGCCAAACGGCAAACGCCCGAGCCAGAATCGCCCAATCTATCCTCGACTTCTGGGAACGCCGTGTCCGTGACGACTCCCTGAGCCCCTGGCACCTGGATGACTTCAGTGTTGAACACTTCCCACCTTCACTGCCGGAGTTCTTCATCCGCTGCGCCGATATTGTCCGACTAACCCGCATGCAGGGCACTGCAGAGCAGCTTGACCGGTGGCTTGAGCGTTTCACACACATCACCCATTTAACCCTCGACGGCCATGTCCAGCCGCTTTCGCGGCTAGCCGAGGCACTGACCCGGCTGCCCGCGCTCAGCCGCTTGAGCGTGATAAACCAAGGCCTGGAAATCGACAATCAGGCGATGCGCGTGATCGCACGCATACCCGCTTTGAGGGAACTGGACATCTCTGGCAACCGGCTGAGCCCGGAATTGCGTAGCCTCAATGGCATGCCCCCACGCCTTGATCGCCTTGCACTGCGCAACATGGGATTGGAAAGCTGGCCGGCCTGGCTGGACAACCTGATGCCCAGGTACACCTTGGACCTGCGGGAAAACCGCCTGACCACCCTGCCCCAGACTATTCTCGAAAACCCGCCAAGCACGTTCGGCAGCACTGCCATCCTGTTGACCGACAACCCGTTGACCCCCGCGACGATGCGCGCGGCGCACCTGTCACAGCGCTACGACCGAACCTTCACCTTCGACATGGACTTGCCCTTCGACATTCTCAGCGCGTCGCCGATGGGTATCGAGCCTGGCGTTGCCTTCAGCAGCTCGCTGGGCAGCCTCGGTAGTACGGGCAGTACCGGCAGCTACCATCGCCATGGCTTTGCCCCCTGGACGCCGATGCTAGAGATGGATGCCAGCCCTTGGCTGGAGGGTGCCGGCAGCTTGCGCCAGTCACGGGACGCGCAGTGGCAGCAAATTCGCCAGGCCGGTGATGCGGACAACCTGCTGCAACTGATCACCCAGCTGACAACAGCCGTGCCCTATCGCAATACTGAAACCCGGGCAGATATCATCGCGCGCGTCTGGCGGGTGCTGGCAATGGCGGCCAACCAGCCAGATGAACGTGAGGTGTTCGATGCGATTGCCGCCGAGGCCATCCGCGAAGGCACCTGTCCGGACGGGATCTTGCTGCAGTTCCAGCAGGTCGAGCAGATGCACATGATTGCCCAGACTGCCCTGGATACGACCGGGGCGGATCGCGAGTCGCGCCTCTATCGTTTGCTGCGCCGCCATTTCCGCCAAGAGCGCCTCGACGAAATCGCCAGCGCCAGGTCACTGCACCAGGATGCCGCCGAAGTCCGCCTGGCTTATCGGCGTCTGCTGGCCTCGCGCCTGGACCTGCTGAGCCCGGCTGACGAAATGATGTTCGGTGCCGACGTAAGCTCGACAGATGCCACGGATGCTGCGTTACGGATATGGGAGGCTGAGGAGGGGGAGGACTTTCTGACGTTCGCCGGCTATACGCCGTTCTGGGTCGATTACCTGCGCGAGGTCTACGCTGGCGATTTTGAGCGGATCGAAACGAAGTTCCAGAGCGCAGTGAACAACCTGCAATACGACCATCCAGAGGCCAGCCTGGATGAACTGGAGGCGCCGACCCGCGCGCTGGAGGCTCTGCGCGAGCGACAGGAGGCAAACCTGATCGCCGAGCTGACCCAGCGCATCCGCGCCGAGCACCACTAGCCGCAAGCCAGCGCCCGCAGCTACGGCGCTGGCCATTGCTGCATGTCAGCGCCCGTAGCGCTCACGCCCCCATTGCAAGGTGGCTTCCAACAGGCAGCGCAAGACCGACTGGGTGGGTTGTGCCAGTTGCTCGCGATAGGTGAAAGGCTCCACTTCATCCATGTAGGTGCTCTGCGCCAGCTCCAGTTGCACCGCATGGATGTCGTTCGCCGGATCGCCGTAATGCCGGGTGATATGCCCACCCTTGAACCGGCCATTGAGCACATGGCTGTAGCCCTGCGCCTCAGCGCATACGCCCTCCAGCCGTCGAGCCAGCTCCGGGTCGCAACTTGCACCGTTGAAGGTACCGAGGTTGAAGTCCGGCAGCTTGCCGTCGAACAGGTGTGGAATCAGCGAGCGGATCGAATGGGCATCCCACAACAGAGCGTAGCCGAAGTGCTCGCGCAGACGCTCCAGCTCGTTGCGAATGGTGTCGTGGTAAGGGCGCCAGATCTGCTCCAGGTACTGTTTGCGCTGCTCGCCAGTCGGTTCCAGCCCGTCCTTGAACAGCGGCTCGCCCTCGAACAACGTGGCCGGGTACAGACCGGTGGTGGCACCGGCATACAGTGGCTTGTCGTCATCCGGCCGGTTGAGGTCAATGACGAAACGCGAATACTCCGCCGCCACCACGCTGGCGCCCAGGTCGCGGGCGAAGTCATACAGGCGCGGGATGTGCCAGTCGGTGTCCGGCAGGCTCCGCGCCTGGTCCACCAGGCCATCGCGCACCGCGTCGGTCAAGCCCAGCCCGGCATGGGGCATGCTGATCAGCAGCGGCAGACGGCCCTGGTGAAAACTCAATACCTTGTCCATATGCCCTCGCTCAATTGGATATCTCATGGCCCAGGCGCACCACGCGCTTGGGCAGGTCGCCGCCGAGCCAGTAGCTGAGGTCGGCGGGGCGTTCGATCTGCCAGGCAATGAAGTCCGCGACCTTGCCCTCTTCCAGCGAGCCATGGCTATCGCCCAGGCCCAGCGCCGTGGCGGCGTGCACGGTGACACCGGCCAAAGCCTCCTCCGGGGTCATGCGGAAACAGGTGCAACCCATGTTCAGCATCAGGCGCAGCGACAGCCCCGGCGAAGTGCCGGGGTTGAGGTCGCTGGCCAGGGCGATCTTCACCCCATGCCGACGCAAGGCATCCATCGGCGGCAACTGGGTTTCGCGCAGGAAGTAGAACGCCCCCGGCAGCAGCACCGCCACCGTGCCGGCCTCGGCCATGGCGATGGCGTCCTCTTCGGTCATGAACTCCAGGTGATCGGCCGACAGTGCGTGGTAACGCGCCGCCAGGCTCGAACCGTGCAGCGACGACAGTTGCTCGGCGTGCAGTTTCACCGGCAGTCCCAACTCACGAGCCTTGATGAATACCCGCTCGACCTGGGCCGGGGAAAAGGCCAGGTGCTCGCAGAAGGCATCCACCGCGTCCACCAGGCCCTCGGCAGCCAATGCCGGGAGCATGACGTTGCAGATATGGGCGATGTAGTCGTCAGCCCGCCCCGCAAATTCCGGCGGCATGGCATGGGCCGCCAGGCAGGTGCTGCGCACGGTCACGGGCAGTTCCTCGCCCAGGCGCCGGGCGACACGCAACATCTTGCGCTCGCTCTCGAGGTCCAGGCCGTAGCCGGACTTGATCTCGATCGTGGTCACGCCGTCGCGCATCAGCGCCTGGACGCGCTGACGGGCACTGGCCAACAGCTCGTCCTCGCTGGCGGCACGGGTAGCCCGCACGGTGCTGGCGATGCCGCCGCCCTGGGCCGCGATCTCGGCATAGCTGACGCCTTGCAGGCGCTGCTCGAACTCGCCGCTGCGGTTGCCGCCGAACACCGCGTGGGTGTGGCAGTCGATCAACCCCGGGGTAACCCAGGCACCGCCGAGGTCGACGATGCGATCGGCCGCCACTGGCGGCACCTCGTCACGCGGGCCGATCCATTCGATCAGGCCTGCACTGGTGACGATCGCCGCATCCTCGATGATCGAGTAGCGGCCCTCGGCCATGGTTGCCGCATGGCAGTGCTGCCAGAGGGTTCTCATCAGGATCTCCTTTTAAGACTCAGCGGTGCAGCTCGGCAGGCTCGCGAACCGGCTCGCCATCGCCTGCGCGCGGCTTGCACCACAGCAGGTAGGAAGCCACCAGGAACACGACCCAGATAACGCCGACGATCAATGCCGCCTGGGTATCCGGGAAGTAACCCAGCACACCGAAGATGAACAACATGAACGCAATGGCCATCGCCGGGCCATAGGGCCAGAACGGTACGGGGAACTTGAGCTGGGCGACTTGTTCGCGGCTCATGCTGCGACGCATGGCTACCTGGGTGACCAGGATCATCAGCCACACCCATACGGTAGCGAAGGTAGCGATCGACGCGATCAGCAGGAACACGTTCTCCGGGATCAGGTAGTTGAGCAGCACGCCGACCAGCAGCGCCGCGCCCATCACCACCACGGTCATCCACGGCACGCCGTGCCTGGACAGCTTGCCAAAGCCACGCGGCGCCTGGCCGTGCTGGGACAGGCCGTACATCATCCGGCCAGCGCCGAAGATGTCGCTGTTGATCGCGGAAATGGCTGCCGAAATCACCACGATGTTAAGCACCGCCGCCGCCGAGCCAATCCCCAGGTTGCTGAAGATCTGCACGAACGGGCTGCCCTGGCTGCCGATCTGCGGCCAGGGGTACAGGCACATCAGCACAAACAGGGTCAGCACGTAGAACAGCAGGATGCGCAGCGGCACGGCGTTGATCGCTTTCGGGATCACGCGTTGCGGGTCTTTCGCCTCACCTGCGGTGACGCCGATGATCTCGATGCCGCCAAAGGCGAACATCACCACCGCGAACGAGGCGATCAGGCCACTGACGCCATTGGGCATGAAGCCACCATGTTCGAACAGGTTGCTCACCCCGACCGCATGCCCGCTGCCCACCTGGCTGAAGCCGAAGGCCATGATGCCGAGACCTGCGAGGATCATCGCGACGATGGCGCCGACCTTGAGCAGCGACAGCCAGAACTCCATCTCGCCGAACACCCGTACGTTGCACAGGTTCAGGCCACCGATCAGGAAGACGATACCGAGTACCCAGATCCAGCGTGCCACTTCGGGGAACCAGAAGCCCATGTAGATCCCGAAGGCCGTGACGTCGGCGATGGCGACGATGACCATCTCGAAGGCGTAGGTCCAGCCGAGGATGAAGCCGGCCATGGGGCCGAGGTAGGTGCTGGCGTAGTGACCGAAAGAGCCGGACACCGGATTGTGCACGGCCATTTCGCCGAGGGCGCGCATGACCATGAATACTGCGGCGCCGCCGATCAGGTAGGCCAGCAGCACGGCCGGGCCGGCCATCTGGATGGCCGAGGCCGAACCGTAGAAAAGCCCGGTACCGATTGCCGAACCGAGCGCCATGAAACGGATGTGCCGGGCCGATAGCCCGCGCTTGAGACCTTGAGCTTGTTGCATGTCACGTCCTTATTGTTGTTCTGGTCGTGATATCGGGATGGGGTCTGCTGCGCAGCCCAATCGCCGGCAAGCCGGTTCCCACACAAGCAGTTGTGGGAGCCGGCTTGCCGGCGATGGGCCGCAAAGCGGCCCCCGAGGGCGTTACAGGCTTGGCAGGACGCCCACCGGCAGCAGCCCGGTCAGCGTGCCTTTGGCCAGCAACGCGGCAGCCGCCTCGATATCCGGCGAGAAGAAACGGTCGCGGTCATAGTGCGGCACTTCGCGACGCAGCGCCTGGCGCGCCTGTTCCAGCTTGACCGAGGTCTTCAGGCCCTTGCGCAGGTCCAGGCCCTGGCAGGCACCCAGCCATTCGATGGCCAGCACGCCACGGGTGTTCTCGGCCATTTCCCACAGACGCTTGCCGGCGGCCGGGGCCATCGACACATGGTCTTCCTGGTTGGCCGAAGTCGGCAGGCTGTCGACGCTGTGCGGGTGCGACAGCGCCTTGTTCTCGCTGGCCAGGGCGGCAGCGGTGACCTGGGCGATCATGAAGCCGGAGTTCACACCACCGTTTTCCACCAGGAACGGTGGCAGCTGGGACATGTGCTTGTCCATCATCAGCGAGATGCGGCGCTCGCTCAGCGAGCCGATCTCGGCGATGGCCAGGGCCAGGTTGTCGGCAGCCATGGCCACGGGTTCTGCGTGGAAGTTGCCACCGGAGATCACGTCGCCCTCGGCGGCGAACACCAGCGGGTTGTCCGACACGGCGTTGGCTTCGATACCCAGCACTTCGGCGGCCTGGCGGATCTGGGTCAGGCAGGCGCCCATGACTTGCGGCTGGCAGCGCAGGGAGTACGGGTCCTGGACCTTGTCGCAGTTCTTGTGCGACAGCGAGACTTCGCTGGAGTCGCCCAGCAGGTCGCGGAAGCAGGCAGCGGTGTCGATCTGGCCACGCTGGCCGCGCACTTCATGGATGCGCGCATCGAACGGCGAGCGCGAACCCAGCGCCGCCTCGACGCTCAGGCCGCCACAGGCGATGGCCGCGGCGTACAGGTCTTCGGCCTGGAACAGGCCACGCAGGGCATAGGCGGTGGAGGCCTGGGTGCCGTTGAGCAGGGCCAGGCCCTCTTTCGCGGCCAGGGTCAGTGGCTCCAGGCCGGCGACGGCCAGGGCTTCGGTGGCAGGCAACCATTGGCCCTTGTAACGGGCCTTGCCTTCGCCCAGCAGCACCAGCGACATGTGCGCCAGCGGCGCGAGGTCGCCGGAGGCGCCGACCGAACCTTTGAGCGGGATGTGCGGATAGACTTCGGCGTTGACCAGGCCGATCAGCGCATCGATGACTTTGCGGCGGATGCCGGAGAAGCCACGGCTGAGGCTGTTGATCTTGAGCACCATGATCAGCCGCACCAGGTCGTCGTCCAGCGGCGCGCCGATACCGGCGGCGTGGGACAGCACCAGCGAGCGCTGCAGGTTTTCCAGGTCGTGGCTGGCGATGCGGGTCGAGGCCAGCAGGCCGAAACCGGTGTTGATGCCGTAGGCGGTGCGGTCTTCGGCGATGATCTGCTCGACGCAGGCGACGCTGGCGTCGATGGCGGGCGCGGCGCTGGCATCGAGCTGCAGGCGCACGGGCGCGGCGTGGATGGCGCGCAGCTGGGCCAGGGTCAGGGTGCCGGGCTTGAGGGTCAATTCGGTCACTTCGCTACTCCAATCGCATGGGGGCCATGGCCCCCTTCTTGTTGTTCAGTATCACCCGTGAAGGGTGCGATCCAAAGCGCGGCGATCAGCCGGTGATCATCGGCAGGTCCAGGCCCTGCTCCTTGGCGCAGTCGATGGCGATCTGGTAGCCGGCGTCGGCGTGGCGCATCACGCCGGTGCCCGGGTCGTTGGTCAGTACGCGGGCGATACGCTCGGCGGCCTCATCGGTACCGTCGCAGACGATGACCATGCCCGAATGCTGGGAGAAGCCCATGCCCACGCCACCGCCGTGGTGCAGCGAAACCCAGGTGGCGCCGCCTGCGGTGTTGAGCAGGGCATTGAGCAGCGGCCAGTCGGAGACCGCGTCGGAGCCGTCGCGCATGGCTTCGGTTTCGCGGTTGGGGCTGGATACCGAGCCCGAGTCCAGGTGGTCACGGCCGATGACGACGGGTGCCGACAGCTCGCCGCTGCGCACCATTTCGTTGAACGCCAGGCCCAGCTTGGCGCGCAGGCCCAGGCCGACCCAGCAGATACGCGCCGGCAGGCCCTGGAAGCTGATGCGCTCGCGGGCCATGTCCAGCCAGCGGTGCAGGTGAGCGTCGTCGGGGATCAGTTCCTTGACCTTGGCGTCGGTCTTGTAGATGTCTTCGGCATCGCCGGACAGCGCGGCCCAGCGGAATGGGCCGACGCCGCGGCAGAACAGCGGGCGGATGTACGCCGGGACGAAGCCCGGGAAGTCGAAGGCGTTGGCCACGCCCTCTTCCTTGGCCATCTGCCGGATGTTGTTGCCGTAGTCGAAGGTCGGGATGCCCTGCTTCTGGAAGTCGAGCATGGCTTGTACATGTACGGCCATCGACTGTTTGGCGGCCTTGACCACACCTGCCGGGTCGGTCACAGCACGGTCGCGGTACTGCTCCCAGGTCCAGCCAGCCGGCAGGTAGCCGTTGAGCGGGTCGTGGGCGCTGGTCTGGTCGGTGACCATGTCCGGGCGCACGCCACGCTTGACCAGCTCTGGCAGGATTTCGGCGGCGTTGCCGTGCAGGGCGATGGAGATGGCCTTGCCTTCGGCGGTGTACTTGGCGATGCGCGCCAGGGCGTCGTCCAGGTCAGTGGCCTGCTCGTCGACGTAGCGGGTCTCGAGGCGGAAGTCGATGCGGCTCTGCTGGCACTCGATGTTCAGCGAGCAGGCGCCGGCAAGTGTTGCCGCCAGTGGCTGGGCGCCGCCCATGCCGCCCAGGCCCGCGGTCAGTACCCACTTGCCCTTGAGGCTGCCGTTGTAGTGCTGGCGGCCGGCCTCGACGAAGGTTTCATAGGTGCCCTGGACGATGCCCTGGCTGCCGATGTAGATCCAGCTGCCGGCGGTCATCTGGCCGTACATGGCCAGACCCTTGGCATCCAGTTCGTTGAAGTGTTCCCAGTTGGCCCAGTGCGGTACCAGGTTGGAGTTGGCGATCAGCACGCGCGGGGCGTTGCTGTGGGTCTTGAACACGCCGACCGGCTTGCCCGACTGCACCAGCAGGGTTTCGTCGTCTTCCAGGCGGGTCAGGGTCTCGACGATCTTGTCGTAGCACTCCCAGTTGCGCGCGGCGCGGCCAATGCCGCCGTACACCACCAGCTCTTTCGGGTTTTCGGCGACCTGCGGGTCGAGGTTGTTCATCAGCATGCGCAGCGGAGCTTCGGTGAGCCAGCTCTTGGCGGTCAGCTTGTTGCCACGCGGGGCACGGATTTCTACGTCACGGTACTTGTTGTTGTCAGTCACGGGGATGTCCTCTGCGGTCGTCCGACGGCATGTGTGTGTCGTGGTGACTATACAAACACACCTTTACTTGTATGTACAAGCATAGGCAACCAAAAAAGAGTGACCATTCCTCGGATGAAAAACGAAAAAGGGGCCGCTACGCGACCCATCGCTGGCAAGCCAGCTCCCACTGGGTTCACTTGGCCCATGTGGGAGCTGGCTTGCCAGCGATGGGGCGCGCAGCAGCCCCTTTCAGCGATGACAGATCAGTGTGAAATCAGCTCGATCAGGCAGAATCGCCCCTGTACATCCATTTCCAGCAACCCTTCATTGCCATCGACACGCAGGCAGTCATAGCGCCCAAGCTGCTGCGCGTCCTCCCCAGCCAGCCCCACCTCGACATGGGTGCTGGCGGCGAACAGCAGCACCGTCGACGCCGAGCTGAACAGCCGGCTACTGCCATCGAACCACTGCAACCGTGCCCGATACCGCTGCGGCGCATAGATCAGGTTGAAATCGCGAATCGCCCCGCCCAGCAGCTTGCAGC
Source organism: Pseudomonas sp. CCOS 191 (assembly GCF_001007005.1). Classification (NCBI taxonomy): domain Bacteria; kingdom Pseudomonadati; phylum Pseudomonadota; class Gammaproteobacteria; order Pseudomonadales; family Pseudomonadaceae; genus Pseudomonas; species Pseudomonas sp. CCOS 191. The sequence continues at coordinate 471,289 of NZ_LN847264.1, read as the reverse complement.
TCACCTGGCTTTCACCACTGAAGGCGAAGGCGTCGAACGGCAGCAACGGCCGGCTGGCCTGGCCATCGACCAGCAGGCGCATGCCATCGCCCTGCAACACGGTAATGATCCGCTGATACCCGGCGAAGCTGGAAAAACCACCGGACTCCTCGATATCGGCGATCGACAGGCGCCAGCCGAAACCGTCCAGGCTGTCGCCTGCGTCGCGGGTGATTTCTTCGGTGAAACCGCCACCGTTTTTCCAGGGCATGCGCGGATAATCCTGGGCACGCAACAGCTGCAACTGGGTCATTTGCTGAATCGTCCTTCCAGACGGTGACGGGAACCGGGGTGGATCAGGCGCGCAGCGGTGACCGGCTGGCGTCCCGACCAGGTGCGACGGCGGATCAACAGGCACGGCTCGCCCCGCTCGATCTGCAGCAGCTTGCATTCTTCAGGTTCGGCAAGGATCGCCTCGACCACGTGCTCGCCTTCAGTGAGCGGCGCCACCTGCGACAGGTAGGCGTAGGGCGTCTGCCGGGTGAAATCCTGCTTGAGGTAATCCGGTGCAATGGCGGCGTTGACGTAGCGGTCCTCGATCTGCACCGGCACGCCATTTTCGTAATGCACGATCAGCGAGTGGAAGACCCGCTGGCCTTCGCGCATGTCCAAGGCCAGGGCGCGCTCGGAGCCGGCGGCTTCCTCGGCGAGCTTGATCACCTGGCAGCTATGCTGGTGGCCACGCCCAGCGATCTCGTCGGCGATGTTGTTGACCTCGAACAGCGCCGAGCGGCTCTTGGGTTCGGCGACGAAGGTGCCGACGCCCTGCATGCGCACCAGCAGGCCTTCGGCGGTGAGTTCGCGCAGGGCACGGTTGATGGTCATGCGGCTGAAGCCCAGCTCGCTGACCAGTTCGCTTTCCGATGGCACCCGGTGATGAGGCGGCCAGCTGCCGCTCTCGATCTGCTGGATGATCATCTGTTTCACCCGGGCGTAGAGCGGCGCCGGCCCTTCGCCCATCTGGGCAACCAGCGCGGAGACAGGAAGTGTCGGCACGGCGTTGAATCCTTGTGCGGTTGGAGTGAACGGTAGCTTGCCGGAGTTTACCCGGCAGGCAAACGGCTGTATATGTATATACAAGTTAACAATAACAGGATTTCACCGATGCCCGCCTACTTCGCCGAACGCGCCCTGCTCCCTTCGGGCTGGGCCCGCAATGTCCGCCTGGAGGTCGCCGCCGATGGTCGGCTGGCCGCGATCATGGCCGATGCCGACGCCGAGGGCGCCGAGCGCCTGGGCGGGCCGCTGCTGCCGGGCATGCCCAACCTGCACTCGCACGCATTCCAGCGGGCCATGGCGGGGCTGGCGGAAGTGGCCGGCAATCCCAACGACAGCTTCTGGACCTGGCGCGAGCTGATGTACCGCCTGGTCGGCCGTATCACGCCGGAACAACTGCAAGTGATCGCGCGCCAGCTGTATATCGAGATGCTCAAGGCCGGCTACACCTCGGTGGCCGAGTTCCACTATGTGCACCATGACCAGAACGGCCAGGCCTATGCCGACCCTACCGAATTGTCACGGCGCATCAGCGCCGCCGCCGCCGCCAGCGGCATCGGCCTGACTCTGCTGCCGGTCCTGTACAGCCATGCCGGCTTCGGCGGCCAGGCGCCCAATGACGGCCAACGGCGCTTCATCAACTCAACCGAACAATACCTGCAACTGCAACAGCAGCTAGCACCATTGCTGACACAACAGCCGGCGCAGGCACTGGGACTGTGCTTCCACTCGCTACGTGCCGTGACACCGGGACAGATCGCCGATGTGCTCGGTGCCAGCGACAAATCCTGCCCGATCCATATCCACATTGCCGAGCAACAGAAGGAAGTCGATGACTGCCTGGCCTGGAGCGGCCGCCGCCCGCTGCAATGGCTGTACGAGCATGTCGATGTCGATCAGCGCTGGTGCCTGGTCCACGCCACCCACGCCGAAGCCGACGAAGTCGCCGCCATGGCCCGCAGTGGCGCGGTGGCCGGGTTGTGCCTGACCACAGAGGCGAATTTGGGTGACGGCATCTTCCCGGCGGTGGACTATCTGGCCCAGGGCGGGCGGATGGGTATCGGCTCGGACAGCCATGTGTCCTTGAGCGTGGTCGAGGAACTGCGCTGGCTGGAGTACGGCCAGCGCCTGCGTGATCAGCGGCGCAATCGCCTGTATCGCGCCGATCAGCCGATGGTTGGGCGAACCTTGTACGACGCCGCGCTGCTGGGCGGTGCCCAGGCGCTGGGGCAGCCGATCGGCGAGCTGGCCGTGGGCAGGCGGGCGGACTGGTTGGTTCTCGACGGGCAGGATCCGTATCTGGCCGTGGCCGACGGCGATGCCATTCTCAACCGCTGGTTGTTCGCGGGTTCTGATCGCCAGGTGCGCGATGTGATGGTCAACGGGCAGTGGGTGGTGCGCCAAGGGCGGCATGAACAGGAGGAGCAAAGCGCGGCAGCGTTTGTACAAGTGCTGCGACAGTTGCTGGACTGACAGTCGAAACATCGCGGGGCCCGCTCCCACTGGTACGTGTGGGGAGCGGGTTTGCCCCGCGATGGCGTCCTCAATGCCGGGCGACGATGCTCTTGTCGGGCGTGCGCCAGATCAGGCGGCTGGTATCAAAGCCCTGCTGCCGCGCCTTGGCCAGCAAGTTTTCACGCTCCCACGCCGGCAACGAAGGCGTACGCGAAAGAATCCACAGGTACTTGCGATCCGGGCTGCCGACGATCGCCGTGCGATAGCGCTCGTCGACGAACAGGATCCAGTAGTCCCCCTTGGCCACCCCGGGCACCAGGCGGGTGAACCAATTGTCGAACTCCACCCACAGCTTGTCGGTGTGGCCCGCCTGCTGCGGCGTGGCATGGCCCTCGGCACGCAGCCATTCATCCCCCAGGGTACGGCAACGGTTCAGCACACCGACCGTGCCATCGGGCTTGAGGTTGTAATGGGCCTCGGACTGGGCGCAACCGTCCTGGTACTTCATTGGCAGGCGCGCCAGCTCGAACCATTTGCCCTGGTAACGCTTGAGGTCGACCGCACCTGCGGTCTTCGGCGCCAGCGGGTCGGTGGCCGAGGTGGCGCAGCCACCCAGCAGCATCACCAGGCACACGCCCAGCAGCAGGTGCAGGTGCCTCATTTGAGGCCCTGCCCGGAATACATCAGGACCTTGTCCGCCGCGTACTGCACGCTGATGAAGCTCTTCTCGTCACCCCAGGTGCAGCTGCTCATGCCCAGCGCGCCGGAACACTCCTTGGGCGTGCCGAGCAACTGCTCGACCTCGGCCTTGTTCATGCCGGCCTTGAGCTTGGAATAGTTTTCCTGGTTGATCTTGCTGCAAGCGGTCAGGACGACGCACAAGGACAACAGGGCGAGGGAACGCAACGACATGAAGGGACACTCCTGGAGATGGATACACAGGCACGAGGGCCCGCAGGGAGCTTAGAAGGGAAAAAGGCTCCTCGGTTCCCTGGCCGACGAGGTTTCGTTGTGCACCGTTGGTCGCCTGGCGCGCAAACGATTAATGTTTTATCCCGGTGAGTCGACATAGATCGGTGGTGTGGCCTTTTGCCGCACCCCTCCCCTTCGTGCCCGTGCGCAGATTCCAAGAAAAATGACCAAGAACCTCAAGTTCAGCCACAAGATCCTGCTGGCCGCCGCCCTGGTGGTGGCCGTCGCCTTCACTTGCTTCGTCCTGTTCAATGACTACCGACAGCGTCAGTCGCTGCGTAGCGACACCGAGTCGACGCTGCAATCGCTGGGCAACCTCACCGCCGGCAACATCCGCACCTGGCTCGACAGCCGCATCCAGTTGGTGAACTCGGTGGCCCAGCAGATTGCCGTCGACGGTCCCGCCAAGAGCAGCCTCGAGCGCATCCTGGCGCTGCCGGTGTACGGCAGCAACTTCATCCTCACCTACTTCGGCGGCCAGGACGGCAGCATGCAGTCGGTGCCGGTGGGCAACCGCGCCTCCGACTACGACCCGCGCGTGCGCGGTTGGTACAAGGCGGCCAGCGCAGCGGGCCAGACCATCGTCACCGAACCGTACATCTCGGTATCGGCCGGCAAGCTGGTAATTACCCTGGCCACTCCGGTGCAACAGGGCGGGCGCATGATCGGCGTCAGCGGTGTCGACACCGACCTGCAGACCATCAGCAACCTGATCAACACCCTGGACTTCGGCGGCCACGGGCACGCCTTCATCGTCAACAGCGAGGGCAAGGTGCTCATCCACCCCAAGGGCGAACTGGCGCTCAAGCCCCTGGCGGAGGTCTACCCTGGCAGCAACCTGCGCATCGGCAGCGGCCTGAAGGAAGTGGAAGTCGAGGGTCGCAAACAGTTCATCAGCTTCACCCACGTCGATGGCGTGCCGTCGGCGGACTGGTACGTGGCGCTGGTGCTGGACCAGGAAGCGGCCTTCGCCATGCTCGGCGAACTGCGCACTTCGGCCGTGGTGGCGACACTGATCGCGGTGGTGGTGATCATCGCCCTGCTCGGCTTGCTGATCCGCGTGCTGATGGAACCGCTGCACGTCATGGGCCGCGCCATGCGCGACATCGCCGAGGGCGAAGGCGACCTGACCCGGCGCCTGGCCATCCACGCCCAGGACGAGTTCGGCAGCCTCGCGCAGTCGTTCAACCGCTTCGTCGAGCGGATCCACGAATCGATCCGCGAAGTGGCCTCGGCCACCGGCCAGGTGAATGCCGTGGCCGGCCAGGTGGTCAGCGCCTCGAACGCCTCGATCCACAACGCCGACCAGCAGTCCAGCCGCACCAGCAGTGTTGCCGCGGCGATCAACCAGCTCGGCGCCGCCGCCCAGGAAATTGCCCAGAACGCCGCCCTCGCCTCGCAGCACTCCAGCGCCGCCCGCGGCCTGGCCGAGGAAGGCCAGCAAGTGGTCGGCGAGACCATCGATGTGATGAACCAGCTATCGGCGCGCATCAGCGATGCCAGCGGCAACATCGAGACCCTGAATAATCACACGGCCAACATTGGTCAGATCCTCGATGTGATCAGCGGCATTTCGCAGCAGACCAACCTGCTGGCGCTCAACGCGGCCATCGAGGCAGCCCGTGCCGGCGAAGCCGGGCGCGGTTTCGCGGTGGTGGCCGACGAGGTGCGCAACCTGGCACACCGCACCCAGGACTCGGCACAGCAGGTGCAGCGCCTGATCGAGGAGCTGCAGGCCGGGGCCCAGGTAGCCGTGAGCACCATGAACCAGAGCCAGCAGCACAGCGACCGCAGCGTCGGCATCGCCAACCAGGCCGGCGAACGCCTGGGCAGTGTCACCCAGCGCATCGGCGAGATCGATGGCATGAACCAGTCGGTGGCCACCGCCACCGAAGAGCAGACGGCCGTGGTCGAGTCGATCAATGTCGACATCACCGAGATCAATACGCTGAACCAGGAAGGGGTGCAGAACCTGCAGAGCACCTTGCGTGCCTGCACCGACCTGGAGCATCAGGTCGAGCGGTTGAAGCATCTGGTGGGTAGTTTCAGGATCTGAGATGGCTGGGGCCGCTTCGCGGCCCATCGCTGGCAAGCCAGCTCCCACAGGGATAGCGCCAGATCCGAGGGCAGCGCTTATCCTGTGGGAGCTGGCTTGCCAGCGATAGGGCTGCAAAGCAGCCCCACTGGCACTAGAACCTGGACCCAGGCTCCAGCAGGAAGTCCATCTCTTCACTGGTGCTCGGGCGGTTCAGCACCAGGTTGCGGTGCGGGAAGCGCCCGAAGCGGGCGATCACCCGCTGGTGCTGCTCGGCATAGTCGAGGAAGCCTTCGAACAACCGGCGGTTGGCCTCGGGCTGCTCGTCCAGCAAGGTCTGGTAACGCTCGACGCACAGGTTTTGCCAGTCCAGCACCTCGGCGTGCTCCAGTACCAGCAGCACGAATACCCGCTGGATCGGCAGCAGCTGGTAGTCCCAGCCCTTCTGCAACCCCTGCATGGCCACTACCTGGGCACGTCGGTCACCCTCGAAGGCACGCGGCGTGTCGCGATAGATCATGCGCGGCAGCTGATCCAGCAGCAGCACCAGACCGAGCCAGCCCTGGGGGCTCTGCTGCCACTCGTCGAGCCCGCCCGCCAGGGCTTGCTCGACCAGGTCGCCGAACAGCGCCTGGGCATCGGCGTCGTGATGCTTGCCGAACCACAGCGTGTTCTTCTCGTCAGCCACGGCCTGGGCACTCGTGCCCCAACCGAACCACCACTCCAGCAACGGCTGCCAAGGTGCGAGCATGACTTACTCCTTGTGGTAGGCGGTGACGCGCTCGACCTCTTCCTTCGAGCCGAGGATCACCGACACGCGCTGGTGCAGGCTCTCCGGCTTGATGTCGAGGATACGCTCGTAACCGTTGGTGGAAGCGCCGCCGGCCTGCTCGATGATGAACGACATCGGGTTGGCTTCGTACATCAGGCGCAGCTTGCCCGGCTTGCTCGGCTCGCGGGCATCGCGTGGGTACATGAACAGGCCGCCACGGGTCAGGATGCGGTGCACGTCGGCCACCATCGAGGCGATCCAGCGCATGTTGTAGTTCTTTTTCAGCGGACCGGTCTCGCCGGCCAGCAGCTCGCCCACGTAGCGTTGCACCGGAGCTTCCCAGTGGCGCTGGTTGGACATGTTGATGGCGAACTCGGCGGTGGTGGCCGGTACCTGGATGTTTTCGTGGGTCAGGACGAAGCTGCCCAGCTCGCGGTCCAGGGTGAAGCCCTTGACGCCGTTGCCCAGGGTCAGGATCAGCATGGTCTGCGGGCCGTAGATGGCGTAACCGGCGGCGACCTGCTGGGTACCTGGCTGCAGGAATGCATTCTCGTTCAGGGTTTCGTTCTGGCTCAGGTATTCGTTCGGGCAACGCAGCACCGAGAAGATGGTGCCGACCGAGACGTTGACGTCGATGTTCGACGAACCATCCAGCGGGTCGAAGACCAGCAGGTAGGCGCCTTTGGGGTACTTGCCCGGGATCTGGTAGGCATTGTCCATCTCTTCGGAGGCCATGCCGGCCAGGTGACCGCCCCACTCGTTGGCTTCGAGCAGGATGTCGTTGGAAATCACGTCGAGCTTCTTCTGCACCTCGCCCTGCACGTTCTCGGTGCCCATGCTGCCCAGCACGCCGCCCAGGGCGCCCTTGGACACGTGGTGGCTGATCTCCTTGCACGCACGCGCCACCACTTCGATCAGGAAGCGCAGATCGGCAGGGGTATTGTTGCTGCGGGTCTGCTCAATCAGATAGCGACTCAGGGTAACGCGGGACATGTATGGCTCCGAAAAGGAAAGGGGGAGAAAAACCCCCGCAGTTTACAGGGAGAGTGACGGGCTAGCGAGCAAAGAGACTCGTGTGGCAGATCAGAGGGCTCATTGGGCTTTGAGTTCACGCAGCTTGTCGATTAGGGCTGCTGCGTAGCCCATCGCCGGCAAGCCGGCTCCCACAGAGTTTGGCGGTGCTGTGGATCTTTGTGGGAGCCGGCTTGCCGGCGATGGGCCGCAAAGCGGCCCCGATGTGCTAATCCAAGGCCTTCCAGATCTCGGTCGCATACTCGCGAATGGTCCGGTCCGACGAGAACCAGCCCATCCGCGCCGTGTTCAGCACCGCCACGCGCCACCAGTCCTGTGGCGCGTGCCACAACTCCTCGACCCGCCGCTGGGCGTCCCAATAGGCATCGAAGTCGGCGCACACCAGGAAGCGGTCGTAGGCGATCAGCCCGTCCACCAACCCGGCATAGCGCGCTGGATCATCAGGCGAGAACACCCCGCTGCGAATCGCCTGCAGCACGTCGCCCAGACGATGTGAGGCGGCGATCGCCGACGCGGCGCCAAAGTCGCCGCTGCGTTTGCGCGCTTCCACCTGCTGCGCGGTCAGGCCGAAGATGAACATGTTCTCCGCCCCCACCTGCTCGCACATCTCGACGTTGGCGCCATCGAGGGTGCCGATGGTCAGTGCGCCATTGAGACCGAACTTCATGTTGCTGGTACCGGAGGCCTCATAACCTGCCGTGGAAATCTGCTCGGACAGATCCGCCGCCGGGATGATGCTTTCGGCCAGGCTGACGTTGTAGTTGGGCAGGAACACCACCTTGAGCAAGCCGCGCACGGTGGGGTCGTTGTTGACCACCCGGGCGATGTCGTTGGCCAGCTTGATGATCAGCTTGGCCTGGTGATAGCTGGCTGCCGCCTTGCCGGCGAAGATCTTCACCCGCGGCACCCAGTCGGTGCCCGGGTCGTTGCGGATGGCCTGGTACAGCGCCACGGTGTGCAGCAGGTTGAGCAACTGGCGCTTGTACTCGTGGATGCGCTTGACCTGCACGTCGAACAGCGCCTCGGGGTTGACCGTCACGCCGATCCGGTCCTGGATGATGCTGGCCAGGGCGCGCTTGCTGTGCAGGCGCTGGGCGGCGAACTGCTTGCGGAAGGTGGCCTTGTCGGCGAAGGGCGCCAGTGCCTTGAGCTTGCCTTCCGGGTCATCCAGCACATCCGGCCCCAGCGCCTCGACCAGCATCGCCGTGAGCGGCGGGTTGGCCTGGTAAAGCCAACGGCGGAAGGTGATGCCGTTGGTCTTGTTGTTGATCCGCTGCGGGTAGAGCTTGTGCAGCTCGGCGAACACCGTGCTTTTCATCAGCTTGCTGTGCAGCGCCGACACGCCGTTGACGCTGTGCGAGCCAAGGAACGCCAGGTTGCCCATGCGCACCCGGCGGCCATTGTCCTCCTCGATCAGCGACACCGCGCGCAGCACGTCGAAGTCGTGCAGGCCTTTGGCCCTCAGTGCGTCGATATGGTAGGCGTTGATCAGGTAGATGATCTGCATGTGCCGCGGCAGCATGCGCTCCATCAATGCCACCGGCCAGGTTTCCAGGGCTTCGGGCAACAAGGTGTGGTTGGTGTAGGCCAGGGTGCCGACGGTCAGCGCCCACGCTTTGTCCCAGGGGATTTCGTGCTGGTCGACCAGCAGGCGCATCAGCTCGGCCACCGCAATCGACGGGTGGGTGTCGTTGAGCTGGATGGCCGCGGCATCCGGCAGGTTGAGCAGGTCCTTGTGCATGTTCAGGTGGCGCCGCAGCAGGTCCTGCAGCGAGGCCGAAACGAAGAAGTACTCCTGGCGCAGGCGCAGCTCCTGGCCTGCCTCGGTGCTGTCGGCCGGGTACAGCACCCGCGAGATGCTTTCGGCGCGGGCCACCTCGGCCACCGCGCCCAGGTGATCACCGGCATTGAAGCGCTCCAGGTGCAGCTCCTCCAGCGCCCGGGCACGCCACAGGCGCAGGGTATTGACGCTGGAGCCGCGCCAGCCGACCACCGGCGTGTCGTAGGCCACCGCCCGCACCGTCTCGCCCGGCCACCAGACCTGCCGCTGTTGGCCATTGCCTTCCTGCACGGTCTCGACGCTGCCGCCAAAACTGATCGGGTAGATCACCTCCGCCCGTTCGAACTCCCAGGGGTTGCCGAAATCCAGCCAGTTCTCGGTCTGTTCCTGCTGCCAACCATCGACTACCGCCTGGCGGAACAACCCGTGCTCGTAGCGAATGCCATAGCCATGGGCGGCAATACCCAGGGTCGACATGCTCTCCATGAAGCACGCCGCCAGGCGCCCGAGGCCACCGTTGCCCAGCGCCGCGTCAGGCTCGAGCAGGCGGATACGCTCCAGGTCGACGTCCAGCCCTTCGAGGGCCTCGCGGGCGATCTCCAGGTAACCGAGGTTGCTCAGGCTGTCGTACAGCAGGCGGCCGATGAGAAATTCGAGGGAGAGGTAATACACCCGCTTCTGGCTACGGCGGTAGGCTTGGCGAGTGTGATCCATCCAGTGGTCGACCATATGGTCGCGGGCAGCCAGGGCAATGGCCTCGAACCAGTCGTGGTCGAAGGCGTGTTCCGGGTCCTTGCCGACCGCGTAGGTCAGCTTGGCCAGCACGGCGGCGCGGAACGCGGCCACCTCGTCGGTATGAGCTTTGGCCTCACGGGCCTTGTTTTCCTGGGACATGCGGCATCCTCGGGCAAGTAGGCGAAAGCGCAGGGAGAGTGTTCAGCCTAGACGCTCTGACACACAGCGACAGCGAGCGTTCGCGGTTTTCATCAACCACCAGGGGAATCGGGCAAAAGGTTGTTCACAAATTGAACAACTCCGGTATGATCGCGCGCCCCAAGACCGTGATTCACCCCATAACCATGAAAACGACCCTGATCGCCGCCGCCGAAGTCGACCGCCTGGAGACCTGGCAGCGCTATGCCAGCCATATGTGCGGTGGCTGCCACTCGACCTGTTGCACCCTGCCGGTGGAGGTGAAGATCAAGGATCTGATCCGCATTGGCGTGGTAGACGAATTCGAAAAAGACGAGCCGCCAAAGAACGTGGCCAAGCGCCTGCAGAAGGAAGGCATCATCGAGCGCTTCAACCAGAAATCGGGGATATTCACCCTGACCCGGATGAGCAACGATGACTGCATGTACCTGGATCGCAAGAGCCGCCTGTGCACCATCTACGACAAGCGCCCGGATACCTGCCGCAACCACCCCAAGGTCGGGCCGCGGCCGGGGTATTGCGCGTACAAGCCCAAAGTGGTCGGGCGTTGACGCTCTGCAATCAACCTCATAGAATCTGAGCCGTCTGGATATATACGGAGCTTTCCTTCTGGAAGGTGTCAAGACGCCGCCATCTGGTTCCGGCCGTGCCGGTTGAAGGGATCAATCCCTAAGGGCATCCGCGATACGACCCCCTTCATTGGGGGTTTCGTATTTCTGGGGGCTGGTCAGTGGCGCATGGGCCTGCGAACGGGCTCGTTCCTCAACTTTTTGAGCATCAGCAACCAGCCTTTGATCTTTTCATGTCGCTTGAAGCGGCTTTGGCTGCCCGCTGCATGGCGTGCATCCCGCACATAGGCACTCTCGACATAAATCCTGAGGCTTGTGGCGGCCTCACGACGCATATTGAAATACACCTCATAATGGCTGCCTTCCGGGAAGCCGAACTGATTGCCCTCCAACGTCAGCCAGTTACTGTGCCCGGTAAATAGGCATTGGCGGTCGGCCAGGTTGCACATGATGGCAGGCAGCTGCAACGACAGCCTATGTCGCGTCGGGCAGAACGCTCGGTAGATCCCTCGATGATCTATTACCAAACTGTCCAGACCGATGCTGTCGAAATCCAGCGCGAGCCCTTGTCGGGCACCGTGGCTCACGCAATGGCTTGAATACTCAAGGCGCAGCATCACCGCAATGGAGGGCTGCACGCCCGAACCCGGCAGTTGCACTTCATGAGAATGCGCACGCAGGTGCTGCAAGCACCATGGTTCGCCCGCTACCTCGATTGCTCCCACCGACAGATGCTCCCACCATCCCTTGCCTTTCATGCACACCTCAGCCACGCACCGAAGCGTCAGGCTAATGCTCGGGCAAAGCCCTGCCAAACCTGGTTCGTGAGCAAGTGCTTCAAGTGCAACATGCGGCAAAAGACACACAAACAAAAACGCCCCCGGCCTTTCGACCGGGGGCGTTTTCATTCAGCCTGAGCTAACTCAGTTCTTGGCTTTCTTGGCAGCGCGGGTACGCTCGCCTTCGTCCAGGATCTTCTTGCGCAGACGGATCGACTTCGGCGTGACTTCGCACAGCTCGTCGTCCTGGATGAACTCCAGGGCCTGTTCCAGGGTGTGGCGAACCGGCGGTACCAGGGCGATGACTTCGTCCTTGCCCGAAGCACGCATGTTGTCGAGCTTCTTGCCTTTGGTCGGGTTCACGCCCAGGTCGTTGTCGCGGCTGTTCAGGCCGATGATCTGACCGTTGTAGATCTCCTGGCCGTGCTCGACGAACAGCTTGCCGCGCGCCTGCAGGGTTTCCAGCGAGTAGGTCAGTGCCTTGCCGGTCTCGACCGAAACCAGTACGCCGTTCAGGCGGCCGGACATCTGGCCCGACTTCATGGTGTCGTAGCGATCGAAGATCGAGGTCAGGATGCCTGCACCGTTGGTCAGGGTCAGGAACTGGTTACGGAAACCGATCAGACCACGGGCTGGAATGTTGTATTCCAGGCGAACACGGCCCTTGCCATCCGGCACCATGTTGGTCAGGTCGCCTTTACGCAGACCCATTTCTTCCATGACCTTGCCCTGGGATTCTTCAGGGATGTCGATGGTGACGTTCTCGAACGGCTCCTGCTTGACGCCGTCGACTTCGCGGATGATCACTTCAGGACGGCCTACGGCCATCTCGAAGCCTTCACGGCGCATGGTTTCGATCAGAACGGACAGGTGCAGCTCACCACGGCCCGATACCTTGAACTTGTCAGGGGAATCGGTTTCCTGGACGCGCAGGGCAACGTTGTACAGCAGCTCCTTGTCCAGACGGTCCTTGATGTTACGGCTGGTGACGAACTTGCCTTCCTTGCCGCAGAACGGCGAGTCGTTGACCTGGAAGGTCATCGAGACGGTTGGCTCGTCGACGGTCAGCGGCTTCATCGCTTCTACCGCGTCCGGGGCGCACAGGGTGTCGGAGATGAACAGCTCGTCGAAACCGCTGATGCAGACGATGTCGCCAGCTTGGGCTTCTTCGACGTCGACGCGGTGCAGGCCGTGGTGGCCCATCAGCTTCAGAATACGGCCGTTACGCTTCTTGCCGTCGACATCGATGGCAACAACCGGGGTGTTCGGCTTGATGCGGCCACGGGCGATACGGCCAACACCGATAACACCGAGGAAGCTGTTGTAGTCCAGTGCCGAGATCTGCATCTGGAACGAGCCTTCACGGTCAACGTCCGGCGCCGGTACGTTGTCGACGATCGACTGGTACAGGGCGGTCATGTCTTCGCCCATGGCGGTGTGGTCGAGACCTGCGATGCCGTTCAGGGCCGAGGCGTAGACGACTTTGAAGTCCAGCTGTTCGTCGGTGGCGCCGAGGTTGTCGAACAGGTCGAAGATCTGGTCCAGAACCCAGTCAGGACGCGCGCCCGGACGGTCGACCTTGTTGATCACGACGATTGGCTTGAGGCCAGCTTCGAAAGCCTTCTTGGTCACGAAGCGGGTTTGCGGCATCGGGCCGTCCTGGGCGTCGACCAGCAGCAGCACGGAGTCGACCATCGACATTACACGCTCAACCTCGCCACCGAAGTCGGCGTGGCCGGGGGTGTCGACGATGTTGATGTGGTAGCCGTTCCAGTTGATGGCGGTGTTCTTCGCCAGAATGGTAATGCCGCGCTCTTTTTCCTGGTCGTTGGAGTCCATGACGCGCTCGTCGTTGAGCTCGTTACGCTCCAGGGTGCCGGACTGGCGCAGGAGTTTGTCGACCAGGGTGGTTTTACCATGGTCAACGTGGGCGATGATGGCGATGTTACGCAGATTTTCGATCACAACTGTATCTCGATCAGAGGATTCGGTTGCCGCCAGTGTAGGCGGCCAATATGTACGGTTTACGGCTCAGCAGGCCCGGTGGTCGGGAGGGCGATGGCGGATGCTGCCGCCATACAGCCCTGGCGTCTTATGTCGGACGATAAACACGCACATTGGCATGTCCCTCACTGAGCAGGTGGTGTGCGTGCAGACGGCTCATCACACCCTTGTCGCAATACAGCAAGTACTGGCGCGTGGGGTCCAGGTGCTTGAACTTGCTGTTGATGGCGTAGAACGGCATGGCCTGGACTTCGATGCCTTCCAGCACCAGAGGTTCGTCTTCCTGGGCGTCGGGGTGACGAATGTCGATGACGATCTGGCCTGGCAGCGCCTCGGCCACTTCCTCGATTTCGATGTCCTTGCCCAACTCGTCGATCACATGGTCGATGGAGATGAACTTGGCACGCTCCAAGGCGCGTTCCAGAACGGCCATGTCGAACTGCTTTTCTTCGTGCTCCATGCGGTGACGCTTGGCATGGGTAGTCGGGTTCACCGAGATCACGCCGCAATATTCGGGCATGTGCTTGGCGAAGTCGGCGGTACCGATTTCGGTGGCCTGGTCGATGATGTCCTGCTTGTGGCTGGCCAGCAGTGGGCGCAGCACCAGCTTGTCGGTGGCCGAGTCGATGATCGACAGGTTCGGCAAGGTCTGGCTCGACACCTGGGAGATCGCCTCGCCGGTGACCAGCGCGTCGATCTGCAGACGGTCGGCCATGTGCGCGGCGCCGCGCAGCATCATGCGCTTGAGGGTGACGCCCATGTAGCTGTTGTCGACCTTGTTGAGAATCTCGCCGACCACTTCCTCGAACGGCACGCTGATGAACAGCACGCGCTGGCTGCTGCCGTACTTCTTCCACAGGTAGTGGGCCACTTCCATCACGCCCAGCTCGTGGGCACGACCACCGAGGTTGAAGAAGCAGAAATGGGTCATCAGGCCGCGACGCATCATCTGGTATGCCGCCACGGTGGAGTCGAAGCCACCGGACATCAGTACCAGCGTCTGCTCCAGGGCGCCCAACGGGTAGCCGCCGATGCCGTTGTGCTGGTTGTGGATCACGTACAGGCGCTGGTCGCGGATCTCCATGCGCACCACGACTTCTGGTGTCTTCAGGTCGATGCCAGCTGCGCCGCACTGCTGGCGCAGCTGGCTGCCGACGTAGCGGTCGACGTCCATCGAGGTGAAGTCGTGGTGACCGCCGCGCTTGCAGCGTACCGAGAAGCGCTTGCCGGCCAGCAGGTGGCCGAAGTGGTGCTTGCACTTGGCGACGATGTCGTCGAAATCGCCCAGTGCATACTCCTCGACCTGCAGGAAGTGGGTGATACCCGGCGTGCAGGTCAGGCGCTCGATCATTTCGCGCTGGATCTTTTCGTCCTCGACGCGGGTGACCACCTCGAGATTGTCCCAGACACCATCAACCGCGAGCTCGGGATCAAGGTCCTTGAGCACGTTGCGGATGTTCTTGGCGAGCTGGCGGATGAAGCGCTTGCGCACCGGCCGGCTCTTGATGGTGATTTCTGGGAAGACTTTGACGATAAGTTTCATTGGTTTAACAGCGCGCCCAGGGCCTACCGAAAATGAGGGGCGCGAATTATAGCGGAAATTGCTCAGCTTTTGACCAACTTTTGATCAGAAGCTTTCAGAAAAATGTACGAGGTGGGATTTGCGGCGCCTGGGAGACCGAGCGCCGCCCGCGCGGCGCATCGCGGATAAATCCGCTCCTACATTTGTTGCAACGTGCCGAACCTGACAGGCCATGGTCGCCTGCCTTGGTGCATGTCTTGAGTCTTGCAAACCGGCTAACAACCATGGCCTCACAGGCTTGGCCACGTTGCAACAGATGTAGGAGCGGATTTATCCGCGATGCGCCGCGCGGGCGGCGCTCGATCTCGCAAACGCCACACAACTCAAGACGCGCACCACATTGGTGCGAAAAATCCAAATTCCGCCTCGTAAGAGTGCATTTATACCGGCCGCCAGCGCGCCAAATGCCCGCCAACGCCCTCTTTTATCCCACCCTCGCCATTTTCGGGCACTGGCATGCAATTTGCTCCCTTGTGAGGCAGGTAAGCTTGGCCGACTATCCGCGCCCAGCGACACCCTTATTTCCAGGGCAGCAGCCAACTGCGCCCTAGACCATCCGGAGGACAACATGTCGAAGTCGGTTCAACTCATCAAAGATCATGACGTCAAGTGGATTGATCTGCGTTTCACGGACACCAAAGGCATTCAGCATCACGTGACCATGCCGGCGCGCGATGGCCTGGACGAAGACTTCTTCGAAGTCGGCAAGATGTTCGACGGCTCCTCCATCGCTGGCTGGAAAGGCATCGAAGCCTCCGACATGATCCTGATGCCGGTTGACGAAACCGCCGTGCTGGACCCGTTCACCGAAGAACCGACCCTGATCATCACCTGCGACATCGTCGACCCGTCGAGCATGCAGGGCTACGATCGTGACCCGCGCGGCATCGCCAAGCGCGCCGAAGAGTACCTGAAGAGCACCGGCATCGGTGACACCGTGTTCGCAGGCCCAGAGCCTGAGTTCTTCATCTTCGACGAAGTGAAGTTCCACTCGGACATCTCCGGCTCGATGTTCAAGATCTTCTCCGAGCAAGGCTCGTGGATGACTGGCGCTGACGTGGAAGGCGGCAACAAAGGCCACCGTCCGGGCGTGAAAGGCGGCTACTTCCCGGTTCCGCCGTTCGACCACGACCACGAAATCCGCACCGCCATGTGCAACGCCCTGGAAGAAATGGGCCAGACCGTCGAAGTTCACCACCACGAAGTGGCAACTGCCGGCCAGAACGAAATCGGCGTCAAGTTCAACACCCTGGTGAAGAAAGCTGACGAAGTACAGGCCCTGAAATACGTCGTGCACAACGTTGCCGACGCCTATGGCCGTACCGCCACCTTCATGCCCAAGCCTCTGTACGGCGACAACGGCTCGGGCATGCACGTGCACATGTCGATCTGGAAAGACGGCAAGAACACCTTCTCCGGCGAAGGCTATGCCGGCCTGTCCGATACCGCCCTGTACTTCATCGGCGGCATCATCAAGCACGGCAAGGCCCTGAACGGCTTCACCAACCCGTCGACCAACTCCTACAAGCGTCTGGTCCCAGGTTTCGAAGCCCCGGTAATGCTGGCCTACTCGGCGCGCAACCGTTCCGCCTCGATCCGTATTCCTTACGTCGGCAGCCCGAAAGCCCGCCGTATCGAAGCACGCTTCCCGGACCCGTCGGCCAACCCGTACCTGGCCTTCGCGGCCTTGCTGATGGCAGGCCTGGACGGCATCCAGAACAAGATCCACCCAGGCGATGCCGCCGACAAGAACCTGTACGACCTGCCGCCTGAAGAGGCCAAGGAAATCCCGCAAGTCTGTGGCAGCCTGAAGGAAGCCCTGGAAGAGCTGGACAAAGGCCGTGCATTCCTGACCAAGGGCGGCGTGTTCTCCGACGACTTCATCGATGCCTTCATCGAGCTGAAGAGCGAAGAAGAGATCAAGGTCCGCACCTTCGTGCACCCGCTGGAATACGAGCTGTACTACAGCTGCTGATCTGATCGGCGCCTCGCGTCGGTGACATCAGGACGGCCTCCCTCGGGAGGCCGTTTCTTTTTCATACCCTCATCATCGGACAACACCTATTAGCCGCCGCAACGCCACAGGCGACACTCGAGGCTTAATTCCCAAGGAGATCGCCATGCGTGCCACCACCCTCGCCCTGACCTGCTGCTTCGCCCTATCCGGTTGTGCCTCCTCACCGAGCATCACGCCTACCCTGGATCAGTTGCTTGCCACCATCGATCGGCGCCTGGACCTGGCCGAAGCTGTCGCCCTGCACAAGTGGGATCACCAGCAACCCGTTCAGGCCAGCGCCCGCGAGCACCAGGTATTGCTCAGCGCACGCCAGGCCGCCGTCGCCCACCACTTGGATCCGGCACGCGTCGAGGCCTTTTTTGCCGACCAGATCGAAGCCAACAAGCTCCTGCAGTACCACCTGCTCGACACCTGGCATCGCGCCCGACAGGCACCAGCCCTTCCACGCCGCGACCTGGCCAACGAAGTGCGCCCTGAACTGGACCTGCTGTAGGAACAGCTGCTGAGCGCCCTCGCCCATTTTGACCAGACCCCGCCGAGCCAATGCGCCAACCACCTGGCCGACGCCCTGCAACAACGCACCCAGGACACAACCCGCCACCTCGCCCTGGTTCGCGCCAGCGCCCAGCTGTGCAAATTGCGCTGACCACCCTATGCTCCATATTGGTGCATGACTTGGCGACACGCCCCATCATGCAACCCAATTTGGTTCACAAGAATCGATAAACCAGGGCTTTCTGGCTCGAATTCGCGCAGTTCCAGGTGTTTATCCGGAATTTCCGCTTCTTTTCGGAGCCTTGGTTTGGTTCTTGCATTTTCACTGCATCCAGCACTATCCCGTGCGCGCCCCCGGGCCCGAGCCGTTGGGCGCCACTGTGCCAAAAGAGGTCAACGACACCTTATGACCATCAGCGATGCACAGCACCGTCTGCTTCTGGACAACCTGACCACGGCCACGCTCCTGCTCAATGCCGAACTGCGCCTGGAATACATGAATCCAGCCGCGGAAATGCTCCTGGCTGTCAGTGGCCAGCGCAGCCATGGCCAGTTCATCAGCGAGCTGTTCACCGAATCGGCCGAGGCACTCAACTCGCTGCGCCAGGCGGTGGAGCAGGCGCACCCGTTCACCAAGCGCGAAGCCCAGCTGACCTCGCTGACCGGCCAGAGCATCACCGTCGACTACGCCGTCACGCCTATCCTGCACCAAGGCCAGACCCTGCTGCTGCTGGAGGTGCACCCACGTGACCGCCTGCTGCGCATCACCAAGGAGGAGGCCCAGCTGAGCAAGCAGGAGACCACCAAGATGCTGGTGCGTGGCCTCGCCCACGAAATCAAGAACCCCCTCGGCGGCATTCGCGGCGCAGCGCAGTTGCTGGCCCGCGAGCTGCCCGAGGATGGCCTGCGCGATTACACCAATGTGATCATCGAAGAGGCCGACCGCCTGCGTAACCTGGTCGACCGTATGCTCGGCTCGAACAAGCTGCCGTCGTTGTCCATGACCAATATCCACGAAGTGCTCGAGCGGGTGTGCAGCCTGGTCGAGGCGGAGAGCCAGGGCGGCATCACCCTGGTGCGCGATTACGACCCGAGCCTGCCGGACGTGCTGATCGACCGCGAGCAGATGATCCAGGCCGTGCTCAACATCGTGCGCAACGCCATGCAGGCCATCGCCGGGCAGAACGAACTGCGCCTGGGCCGTATCACCCTGCGCAGCCGCGCCGTGCGCCAGTTCACCATCGGCCATGTGCGCCACCGCCTGGTGGCGCGGATCGAGATCATCGACAACGGCCCCGGCATCCCCGCGGAACTGCAGGACACGCTCTTCTATCCCATGGTCAGCGGCCGCCCGGACGGCACCGGGTTGGGCCTGGCCATCACCCAGAACATCATCAGCCAGCACCAGGGCCTGATCGAGTGTGAAAGCCACGCGGGCCACACCACCTTCTCGATCTACCTGCCCCTGGAACAAGGAGCCACTGCCCCATGAGCCGAAGTGAAACCGTCTGGATCGTCGATGATGATCGTTCCATCCGCTGGGTCCTGGAAAAGGCCCTGCAGCAGGAAGGCATGACCACCCAGAGCTTCGACAGCGCCGATGGTGTCATGGGCCGCCTGGCCCGCCAGCAACCGGACGTGATCATCTCGGATATCCGCATGCCCGGCGCCAGCGGTCTCGACCTGCTCGCCCAGATCCGCGACCAGCACCCTGGGCTGCCGGTGATCATCATGACCGCCCATTCCGACCTGGACAGCGCCGTGGCCTCTTACCAGGGCGGCGCCTTCGAGTACCTGCCCAAGCCGTTCGATGTCGACGAAGCAGTGTCGCTGGTCAAACGCGCCAACCAGCACGCCCAGGAGCAACAGGCCCTGGAAGTGCCCCAGGCGCTGGCCCGCACCCCGGAGATCATCGGCGAGGCACCGGCGATGCAGGAGGTGTTCCGTGCCATCGGCCGCCTCAGCCATTCCAACATCACCGTGCTGATCAATGGTGAGTCGGGTACCGGCAAAGAGCTGGTGGCCCATGCCCTGCACCGCCACAGCCCGCGTGCGGCATCGCCGTTCATTGCCCTGAACATGGCGGCGATCCCCAAGGACCTGATGGAGTCCGAACTGTTCGGCCATGAAAAGGGCGCCTTCACCGGCGCCGCCAACCTGCGTCGCGGGCGTTTCGAACAGGCCGACGGCGGCACGCTGTTCCTCGACGAGATCGGCGACATGCCCGCCGATACCCAGACCCGCCTGCTGCGAGTGCTGGCCGACGGCGAGTTCTACCGGGTCGGCGGCCATGTGCCGGTGAAGGTGGATGTGCGCATCATCGCCGCCACCCACCAGAACCTCGAGTCCCTGGTACAGGCCGGCAAGTTTCGTGAGGACCTGTTCCACCGCCTCAACGTGATCCGCATCCATATCCCGCGCCTGGCCGACCGGCGCGAGGACATCCCGGCGCTGGCCCGCCACTTCCTCGGCCGCGCTGCCCAGGAGCTGGCGGTGGAGCCCAAGCTGCTCAAGCCCGAGACCGAAGCGTTCATCCGCAACCTGCCCTGGCCGGGCAACGTACGCCAACTGGAGAACACCTGCCGCTGGATCACCGTGATGGCCTCCAGCCGCGAAGTGCTGGTCGGCGACCTGCCGCCAGAGCTGCTCAACCTGCCCCAGGACGCCGCGCCGGTGACCAACTGGGAACAGGCCCTGCGCCAGTGGGCCGACCAGGCCCTTGCCCGCGGCCAGACCAACCTGCTGGACAGCGCCGTGCCCAGTTTCGAGCGGATCATGATCGAAACCGCGCTCAAGCACACCGCTGGGCGACGTCGCGATGCGGCGCTGTTGTTGGGCTGGGGGCGCAATACCCTGACGCGCAAGATCAAGGAGCTGGGGATGAATGTCGCCGGAGGGGATGAGGACGAGGCGGAAGAGCACTGAGTCCAAACGTTGCAACGAATCGCAGGGCAAGCCCGCTCCCACGCTATTGATGTCGTGGGAGCGAGCTGGCCCCACGAGCGGTGCATGCACCGATTACGTGCCCCTTGCACCGTGACGAGGCAAATAATCCACCAAGACCGCTGTAGATACCGGCTAACCCCCTGTTTTTCCACACCGATAAAACTGGCACGACACCTGCAACAACCCAGACATCTCCAGTTTCGGGGACCCTGGTACAGGCAGGCCGGGATATCCCCTCTTTTATTCGTGCAGCCTGACCTGCACCCGCCAACGCCCCGCCTCCTGCGCGCCGGCCCATTCGCCGCGCAGGGGGCGCGCAGCGACCAGCGTCAACAGCAAGCCTTCCTCGCTCTTCTGCAAGCGCCAGCCCACCGGCTTGCCCTGCAACATCAACTGGCCACGCGCAGCCTTGCCCTCGGCCTGGAACACCACGGCCACGGTACCCTCGACATTCTCGCCATGCAGTTGCGGCTCTTCGTTGAACCACAGGTCCAGCCCGCCCTGCACCACCTCGACCTGCTCCAGCACCCGCTCCTCGGGCGCCGTCAGCCGGCCGATCATCAGGCCGACGAGCATGCCGAAGATCGCCAGCGACAGCAGCACCCGCGGCCAGGCCTTCGAACGCGGGTCGGGTTCGGGGGTAGAATGCTCGTCATCTTCACGCTTGGAGCCGTGCATGTTTCACGTCATCCTTTTTCAACCAGAAATTCCGCCGAATACCGGCAACATCATCCGCCTGTGCGCCAACAGCGGCTGCGCCCTGCACCTGATCGAGCCCATCAGCTTCGAACTGGACGACAAGCGCCTGCGCCGCGCGGGGCTGGACTACCATGAGTATGCCACGCTACAGCGCCACCAAAGCCTGGCCGAATGCCTGGAAAGCCTGAATCAGCCTCGACTGTTCGCGTTCACCACCAAAGGCTCGCACCCGTTTCATGAGGTCGAGTACCAGCCCGGTGACGCCTTCCTGTTCGGGCCCGAGAGTCGTGGCCTGCCGGCCGAGGTGCTGGACAGCCTGCCTGCCGAACAACGCCTGCGCCTGCCGATGCGGCCGGGGTGCCGGAGCTTGAACCTGTCCAATACCGTGGCGGTGACGGTGTACGAGGCGTGGCGCCAGCAGGGGTTTGCCGGAAGCTGATGCGCTTGCCGCTCGGGCCCGATCACCAGCAAGGCATGAAAAAGGCGACCACGAAGGTCGCCTTTTGCTTTACCGGCAGAAATTACTGCACGGTCGGCACTTCACCGGCTTCCTGCATGCGCTGCATCTCTTGCGCGTACAGGGCGTCGAAGTTGACCGGCGACAGCATCAGCGCCGGGAACGAACCACGGGTCACCAGGCTGTCCAGGGTCTCGCGGGCGTACGGGAACAGGATGTTCGGGCAGAACGCACCGAGGGTGTGGCTCATCGAAGCGGCATCGAGGTTGGCGATCAGGAAGATGCCGGCCTGTTGCACTTCGGCGATGAACGCCACTTCGTCACCGTTCTTGACGGTCACCGACAGGGTCAGCACCACTTCGTGGAAGTCGCCTTCCAGGGCTTTCTGGCGGGTGTTCAGGTCCAGCGATACGCTCGGCTCCCACTGCTGGCGGAAGATCTGCGGGCTCTTCGGAGCCTCGAACGACAGATCGCGCACGTAGATGCGCTGCAGGGAGAATTGTGGTGCGGTTTCTTCAGCACCAGCGCCGTTGTTCTGTTGGTCAGTCATGGCAGATCCTTTTCCTAATGTTCTTGAATGCAGTGCGAATCAGGCCGCCAGCAGCGCGTCGAGCTTGCCCGCGCGCTCCAGGGCATAGAGGTCATCGCATCCACCGACGTGCGTGCTGCCGATCCAGATCTGCGGCACCGAGGTACGGCCGGCCTTCTGGCTCATTTCGGCGCGAACCTGGGGTTTGCCGTCGACCTTGATCTCCTCGAACGCCACGCCCTTGCTCTCGAGCAGGTACTTGGCGCGCATGCAGTAGGGGCAGTAGTCGCTGGAATAGACGATGACGGGCTTCATATCACTTCACCAGGGGCAGGTTATCGGCTTTCCAGCTGGAAACGCCACCGCTGAGCTTGGCGGCGGTGTAACCAGCCTTGAGCAGTTCGCGGCACAGGGTACCGGACTGCTGGCCCATCGCGTCGACGACGATCAGGGTCTTGTCTTTGTGTTTTTCCAGCTCGGTCATGCGACCGGCCACTTTGTCCTGCGGCATGCTCAGCGCGCCGACGATATGCCCGGCCGAGTATTCCTTGGCGGTACGGATATCGATCACCACGGCCTTGTCGGCGTTGACCAGGGCGGTCAGTTGGCCGTTGCTCAGGCTCTGGCCGCCACGGCGGACTTCATTGACCAGCAGCAGGACCAGCAGGACGACGAAAATGGCCACCAGGATGAAGTGATCTGTCGCGAATTGAATCAGGTGAGCAACCATCAGGGGTGTTCCAGGCGATTGAAAATGGCGGCCAGTATACACAGCCCCCCATGACCGCCAAAGCCCACTGGGCTTGCGGCAAACGCGCCTTCATGTTGCATGCCTGACCGCGCTGGTCGGGCAATGGGAGGAATATTCGCCGTCGCTGGCGGATTTGCCCTAAAATGCGTGTCTTTATCATCTTTGAACAACCGTGAGTTTGATTGATGACGAGTACGCCTAAACCCCTGGTCCTGATCATCCTGGATGGCTTCGGTCACAGCGAAAGCCCCGAATACAACGCCATCTTCGCCGCCAACACTCCGGTCTACGACCGTCTGCGCGCCACCCAGCCGCACGGTCTGATCTCTGGCTCCGGCATGGACGTGGGGCTGCCCGACGGGCAGATGGGCAACTCGGAAGTCGGTCACATGAACCTCGGCGCCGGCCGCGTGGTGTACCAGGACTTCACCCGGGTGACCAAGGCCATCCGTGACGGCGAGTTCTTCGAAAACCCGATGCTCGTCGGTGCCGTGGAAAAAGCTGCCAGCGCCGGCAAGGCCGTGCATATCCTTGGCCTGCTCTCCGACGGCGGCGTGCACAGCCACCAGGACCACCTGATCGCCATGGCCGAACTGGCCGCGCAGCGTGGCGCCGAGAAGATCTACCTGCATGCCTTCCTTGACGGCCGCGACACGCCGCCGCGCAGCGCGCAGTCATCCATCGAACTGCTCGACGCCACCTTCGCCAAGCTCGGCAAGGGCCGCATCGCCAGCCTGATCGGCCGCTACTACGCGATGGACCGCGACAACCGCTGGGACCGCGTCAGCGCCGCCTACAACCTGATCGTCGACAGCGCCGCCGAATACACCGCAGCGACCGCCGTGGCCGGCCTTGAAGCCGCCTATGCCCGCGACGAGAGCGACGAGTTCGTCAAGGCCACGCGCATTGGCGAGGCGGTCAAGGTCGAAGACGGCGACGCGGTGATCTTCATGAACTTCCGAGCCGACCGCGCCCGCGAGCTGTCCCGCGTGTTCGTCGAGCCCGATTTCAATGAATTCCCGCGCGCGCGCCTGCCCAAGCTGGCGGCCTACATCGGCCTGACCCAGTACTCGGCGAAGATCCCGGCCCCGGCGGCTTTCGCCCCGGCCAGCCTGAACAACGTGCTCGGCGAGTACCTGGCGAAGAACGGCAAGACCCAGCTGCGCATCGCCGAAACCGAGAAGTACGCCCACGTCACTTTCTTCTTCTCGGGCGGGCGCGAAGAGCCGTTCGAAGGCGAAGAACGCATCTTGATCCCGTCGCCGAAAGTCGCCACCTACGACCTGCAGCCGGAAATGAGCGCCCCGGAAGTCACCGACCGTATCGTCGAGGCCATCGAGCAGCAGCGTTATGACGTGATCGTGGTCAACTACGCCAACGGCGACATGGTCGGCCACACCGGCGTGTTCGATGCCGCGGTCAAGGCCGTGGAAGCGCTGGATCGCTGCGTCGGCCGCATCGTCGAGGCGCTGGACAAGGTCGGCGGCGAAGCCCTGATCACTGCCGACCACGGCAACGTCGAGCAGATGGAAGACGAATGCACCGGCCAGGCGCACACCGCCCACACCACCGAGCCGGTGCCATTCATCTATGTCGGCAAGCGCAACGTGCAAGTCCGTGACGGCGGTGTGCTGGCAGACGTGGCGCCGACCATGCTCGAGCTGCTGGGGCTGGAAAAACCGGCGGAGATGACCGGTACCTCGATCCTGATCGACGCTTGATCGGTGTACTGGGGCCGCTTTGCGGCCCTTTCGCTGCGGTTCGTCGCCACGACAAGCCAGCTCCCACACGTTTGAGTCAGGCACTTATCCTGTGGGAGCCGGCTTGCCGGCGAAAAGGGCTGCACAGCAGCCCCAATACACATGAATTCCAGACCAACGCCCCGCCGCACACGCCGCTGGGCGTTTTTTTTGCACGCCTGCGCGGGCATACTAGACCAGTCTCCATCCCTGGTACGCCCAACCCCATGCTCCGCGCCCTGTTCCTACTCGCCCTGTCATGTCTGCTTGCCCCGGCCTTCGCTGCCGATGAGCGCGCACAGACCCAACAACAGCTGGACGCCACCCGCCAGGACATCGCCGAGCTGAAAAAGATGCTGGGCAAGCTCCAGGAGGAGAAGTCCGGCGTGCAGAAAGACCTCAAGGCCACCGAGACCGATATCGGCAAACTCGAAAAACAGGTGGAGGCACTGCAGCAAGAACTAAAAAAGACCGAGGGCGAGCTGGAGCGCCTTGACCACGAGAAAAAAAAACTCCAGAGCGCCCGCGTTGAACAACAACGCCTGATTGCCATCCAGGCCCGTTCGGCCTACCAGAACAACGGTCGCGAGGAATACCTCAAGCTGCTGCTGAACCAGCAGAATCCCGAGAAGTTCGCCCGCACCCTCACCTATTACGACTATCTCAGCAAAGCGCGCATGGACCAGTTGCGCACCTTCAACGAGACCTTGCGCCAGCTGGCCAATGTCGAGCAGGACATCGCCGGCCACCAGCAACAGTTGCTGGCACAGCGTGCCGAGCTCGACACTCAACGCCAGGCCCTGATCGCCGAACGCGACAAGCGCCAGCAGGTGCTGGCCAAGCTCAGCAGCGACATGAAGGAACGCGACCAGAAGCTGCAGAGCCGCGAGCAGGACCAGGCCGACCTGGGCAAGGTGCTCAAGACTATCGAGGAAACCCTCGCCCGCCAGGCTCGCGAGGCCGAGGAGGCCCGCCAGCGGGCCCTGCTGGCCAAACAGGAAGAAGAGCAGCGCCGCAAGGCGCAGGCCCTGGCCGCCGCGACCCGCAAGCAGGAGCCCGAGGAAGCCCCGAAGAAGGCCCGGACTACCTTGGGCCCGGTGGTTTCCAGCGACACGGCCAGCTATGGCGGCGCATTTTCTTCGGCACGGGGAAAACTTCCATGGCCGGTCAATGGTCGATTGCTGGCACGCTTCGGTGACACCCGCGGCGGTGATGCGCGGGCCAAGTGGGACGGGGTGATGATCAGCGCCAGCGCGGGCACCCAGGTGCGCGCCGTGCATGGCGGGCGGGTGGTGTTCGCCGACTGGTTGCGCGGCGCCGGACTTCTGGTCATTCTCGACCATGGCAATGGCTACCTGAGCCTGTACGGCCACAACCAGAGCCTGCTCAAGAGCGCCGGCGACATCGTCAAGGCCGGCGAAGCCATCTCCACGGTCGGCGACAGTGGCGGCCAGGACAGCGCCGGCCTGTACTTCGCGATTCGCCAGCAGGGCCAGCCCACCGACCCCGCGCAATGGTGTCGCGGTTAGTTAGTGCTACTTTTACGGCGCCGCCCACGAAACGGCGACGCCGATGCTCCCAGCGGGAGCACCAACAGGATCAGGAGTTCGTTCGACATGCTGCACTCGCCTCGCCTCACCCAGCTGGCCCTGACCATCGCCCTGGTCATCGGCGCGCCCCTGGCCATTGCCGCCGAACCGGCCAAGCCAGCGGCCAAGCAGGCCGCGGTGCCGGCCACCGAGGTGACCGCCAAGGCGCCCCTGCCGCTGGAAGAGCTGCGCACCTTCGCCGAGGTCATGGACCGCATCAAGGCGGCCTATGTGGAACCTGTCGACGACAAGACCCTGCTGGAAAACGCCATCAAGGGCATGCTCAGCAACCTTGACCCGCACTCGGCCTACCTCGGCCCCGAAGACTTCCAGGAGCTGCAGGAAAGCACCAGCGGCGAGTTCGGCGGCCTGGGGATAGAGGTCGGCATGGAGGACGGCTTCGTCAAGGTGGTCTCGCCCATCGACGACACCCCGGCCTCCCGCGCGGGCATCGAGGCCGGCGACCTGATCGTCAAGATCAACGGCGCGCCAACCCGTGGCCAGACCATGACCGAGGCCGTGGACAAGATGCGCGGCAAGATCGGCGAAAAGATCACCCTCACCCTGGTGCGCGACGGCGGCACGCCGTTCGACGTGACGCTGGCCCGCGCGGTGATCCAGGTCAAGAGCGTCAAGAGCCAGTTGCTGGAGAACGACTACGGTTACATCCGCATCACCCAGTTCCAGGTCAAGACCGGCGACGAGGTGGGCAAGGCCCTGGCCAAGCTGCGCAAGGACAACGGCAAGAAGCTGCGCGGCGTGGTTCTCGACCTGCGCAACAACCCCGGCGGCGTGCTGCAGTCGGCGGTCGAAGTGGCCGACCACTTCCTCACCAAAGGCCTGATCGTCTACACCAAGGGCCGCATCGCCAACTCCGAGCTGCGCTACTCCGCCGACCCGGCCGATGCCAGCGAAGGCGTGCCACTGGTGGTATTGATCAACGGCGGCAGCGCCTCGGCTTCGGAGATCGTCGCCGGCGCCCTGCAGGATCAGAAGCGCGCCGTGCTGATGGGTACTGACAGCTTCGGCAAGGGCTCGGTGCAGACCGTGCTGCCACTGGCCAACGACCGCGCCCTGAAGCTCACCACCGCGCTGTACTTCACCCCCAATGGCCGGTCGATCCAGGCCCAGGGCATCGTCCCGGACATCGAAGTGCGCCCGGCCAAGCTGACCGCCGAAGCCGACAACGACAACTTCAAGGAAGCCGACCTGCAGGGCCACCTGGGCAACGGCAACGGCGGCGCCGACCGACCGACCGGCAGTGCCAAGCGCAAGGATCGCCCGCAGGACAACGACTTCCAGCTCAGCCAGGCTCTCAGCCTGCTCAAGGGCCTGAACATCACCAAGGGTGACTGATACCCGCCATGCGTTATCTGCTGTCCCTGCTGGTCTGCCTGCTGGCCGGCGTCGCGCAAGCGGCCCCGGCCAAGGCCTACATGAGCATCATCATCGACGACCTGGGCCAGAGCAGCGAACGCGACAGCCGTACGCTCGCCCTGCCCGGCCCGGTGACCATGGCGATCATGCCCGACACCCCGCACGCCACCGACTTCGCCCGCCAGGCCCACAAGGCCGGGCGCACGGTTATCCTGCACATGCCCATGGACCCTGCCACCGGGCCCTACGCCTGGCATCCAGGCGTCGCCCTCGACGAACTGGCCCGGCGCCTGGATGCCGCCCTGGCCAAGGTGCCCTACGCCGCCGGCATCAACAACCACATGGGCAGCCGCATGACCGCCCAGCGCGAGCCCATGACCTGGTTGATGGGTGAACTGCAACGCCGCCATCTGTTCTTCGTCGACAGCCGCACCAGTGCGGCGACGGTGGCGGCGGCAGAGGCCCAGGCGCTGGGGTTGGCGCATCTCTCGCGGGATGTTTTTCTTGACGACGTACGAACGAACGAGGCCATTGCCGGGCAACTGCGTCTTGGTATCGAGGTGGCCCGCAAGCAGGGTTCGGCGGTACTGATTGGGCACCCATATCCGCAGACACTGAGCGTCCTGGCGCAAGAGATTCCCCGGCTCAAGAGCCAGGGGATCGAGTTGATCAGCCTGCGGCAGATGATCGCCGAACGCGGCAACCAGGCCATGC
This sequence comes from Pseudomonas sp. CCOS 191, assembly GCF_001007005.1. Lineage (NCBI taxonomy): Bacteria > Pseudomonadati > Pseudomonadota > Gammaproteobacteria > Pseudomonadales > Pseudomonadaceae > Pseudomonas > Pseudomonas sp. CCOS 191. The sequence continues at coordinate 443,028 of NZ_LN847264.1, read as the reverse complement.
CCGCCCATGGCAGGCATGGCCGCTACACGAATGCGAGCCCTGTCAGAAAGGAATGACCCCTGTGCCTCGGGAGGACCTCCTGGAAGTAGTCGCCCACTGACACCGAAAACAAAAAGGGCCCGGCTCTCACGAACCGGGCCCTTGCCTGACATCAGCCGATATCAGCTGTACACACGCCCCAGCAGCTGGCGGTGGCTTTCGAACTGATCAAGCACGTCACGCACGATCTGCTCGCGGGTGAAGCCCATCAGGTCGTACTCCTGGCTGCCGTCGTGCAGGTACACCTCGGCACGATAGAAGCGCTGCTGCACTTCCGGCTCGCCCTCGACCGGCGCCTCGCTCGGCGCGGCCAGGTAGCCATCCAGGCTGGCCTCGTAGACGAAGGGGTTGCCCTCTTCCATCATCACTCGCAGGCCCATCATGTTGCGCGACTGACCTACCCGGGTCTCGACCTCGAAGCCCAGGGTACGCAGCTGCTCGGCGGCTTCTTTCAGCGCCGGGCTGACCTGTTTGTCCATGAACCGCTGCACCACGGCCTGGGTCGGCTGCAGGTCCAGCTGGCTGAGACGCTCGCTGAAACCGCGACGGCCACGAGCGGCCAGTTCGGCGCGCTCGCTCTCGACCGCGACGTCCTGCTTCATGGCCTTCATCAGGCCGAACATGAACAGCACCAGGACCACCGAGAACGGCAGGCCGGCCAGTACCACCATGGTCTGCATGGCTTCGAAGTTACCGGCGAACAGCAGGCCGATGGTGACCAGGGTGATGACCACCGACCAGAACACCACCATCCAGTGCGGTGCGTCTTCGTCGACCTTGCCGCCTTTGCACGACAGGTTGGCCATCATCACCGCGCCGGAGTCGGCCGGGGTGAGGAACAGCACGAAGCCGACGAACACCGCCAGGCCGATGACGATCTTGGCGGCCGGGAAGAATTCCAGCAGCTGGTAGATAGACATCGATGGCTGTTCGAGCGCGGTCTTGCCCAGTTCCACCGCACCCTGGTTGATCACCAGGTCCAGCGCGGTGTTACCGAAGATCGACAACCAGGCCAGGGTGAAGCCCAGCGGGATCAGCAGCACGCCGCTGACCAGCTGGCGTACGGTCCGGCCCTTGGAGATACGGGCGATGAACATGCCGACGAACGGGCCCCAGGAGATCCACCAGGCCCAGTAGAACACGGTCCACAGGCCCAGCCAGCGCTCGGACTTGTCGTTGTCACCTTCATAGACATAGAGGTCGAAGGTCTTCAGCACGACACCGTTGAGGTAGTCACCGACGTTCTGCACGAAGCCGTTGAGCAGGTGCAGGGTATTGCCGGCCAGCAGCACGAAGATCAGCAGGCCGCTGAACAGCAGGATGTTCAGGTTGGACAGGCGGCGGATGCCGTTCTCCACGCCCGACACCGCGGCCACGGTAGCCACGCCGGCCATGACCAGGATCACCACCAGCAGGTTGGTCTTGCTGTGGTCCATGCCGAACAGGTATTCCAGGCCCGAGGCCACCTGCATCGAGCCGATACCCAGGTTGGTCACCAGGCCCAGCAGGGTGACGAACATGCCGAAGATGTCCACGGCATGGCCAGCGCCGCCCTTGACCCAACGCTCGCCGACCAGCGGGTACAGCGCCGAACGCAGTGCCAGCGGCTGGTTGTGGCGGTAGGCGAAGTAACCGACGGCAAGGCCGACCAGGGCGTAGATCGCCCAGCCGTGCAGGCCCCAGTGCAGGAAGGTCAGCTGCAGGCCCTGGCGCGCGGCCTCGAGGCTGGCAGGCGTACCTTCCGGCGGGTTGAAGTAGTGGTCCAGCGGCTCGGAAGCGCCGAAGTACAGCAGCGAGATACCGATACCGGAGGAGAACAGCATGCCGGCCCAGGCGCCGTAGCTGAAGTCCGGGGTGTCGTCCTTGCCGCCCAGCTTGAGCTTGCCGAAGTCGGAGAAGGCCAGGTAGACGACGAACAGCAGGTAACCACAGATGACCAGCATGTAGTACCAGCCAAAGGTGCGGGTCAGCCATTTCTGGGCGACGCCCAGCACCTGGCCGGCGGCTTCGGGTACAGCGATCAGCAAGGCAGTCAGAACGAGGATCATCAGCGCCGAGGTGTAGAACACCACGCGATTGACCCGTACCCGCTCGGCGGGGGGCTTTGTCAGGGAGGCAGAACTCATTGCACGAATGCTCCGGGCAGTGCGGCAGTGGAGGCTAAACAGTTATTTCCCACGCAATTGGTGCAATAGCCCTACTGCGACAGGTGTTATAAAAGCACCCTGGAAACCGTGATCCCGAATAGGAACGTTGCAAAAAAATCAGACCGGTCGCCTGTGGAAAACCCTGCCCTCCATAAGGAGGTGCGCGCATTCGCCACAGACACCTGGCCCGCTCCAAGGGCCGGCCGCGCAGCCAGTGGCTGCTCGGCAAAATCTGTCTTTCGCATCGCCCATGCCCGTCAACGCCTTGTATTCCGGGGGTTACGCGATTTCCTGGGGTGTCGATTCGTGCTTCTGTGACCGTCCGAAAACTGTCAATGGCACAAATTGTCGCAGAGCTTATTCTTTATTGATTGAACGTTCAATCAAAACAAAATAGACTGGCCTTCGCCGAGGCAGCCGCTTGTCGTCTGCCCGCAGGCCTGAGGAGATAGCAAGATGCCCAAGGTCGGTATGCAACCCATCCGCCGCCAGCAGTTGATCGAAGCCACCTTGCAGGCGGTCGATCAGGTCGGACTGGGAGATGCCAGCATTGCGCTGATTGCCCGTTTGGCCGGTGTGTCGAACGGCATCATCAGTCACTACTTTCAGGACAAGAACGGCCTGATCGCAGCGACGATGCGCTACATCATGAACATGCTCAACGAGGGTGTGATCGCGCGTCGTCAGGCCCTCACGGACGACAGCCCGCGTGCCCACCTGAAGGTGATCATCGAAGGCAACTTCGATGCGAGCCAGGTGAATGGCCCGGCAATGAAAACCTGGCTGGCCTTCTGGGCCTCCAGCATGCACCAGCCGTCTTTGCACAGGTTGCAGCGGATCAACGACCACCGCCTGTATTCCAACCTGTGCTGCCAGTTCCGCCGCGTCCTGCCGCTCTACCATGCGCGCAAGGCTGCCCGCGGCCTGGCAGCGTTGATCGACGGCCTGTGGCTGCGTGGCGCCCTGTCGGGTGACGCATTCGACACCGAGCAGGCAATACGCATCGCTTACGAATACATGGATCTACAACTGGCTAAGCAGCAGACCCTGGGCACAACCGACCAGGCCGCTGAACAGCCGCGCGCAGCGACCAGCCAACCGGCGGGAGCGTGACGCGGCAGCCAACCACACACTGCACTTGCGAGGACACTATGGCCCGTTTCGGAACGCAAAAACTCTACATCGATGGCGCTTACGTCGACGCTGGCAGCGATGCCACCTTCGAAGCCATCAACCCAGCTACCGGCGAAGTCCTCGCCCACGTGCAGCGCGCAACTCAAGCTGACGTCGAGAAGGCCGTCGAAAGCGCCGAGCGTGGCCAGAAAGTCTGGGCCGCCATGACCGCCATGCAGCGTTCGCGCATCCTGCGCCGCGCCGTCGACATCCTGCGCGAGCGCAACGACGAGCTGGCCATGCTGGAAACCCTGGACACCGGCAAGTCGTACTCCGAAACCCGCTACGTCGACATCGTCACCGGCGCCGACGTGCTGGAATACTACGCAGGCCTGGTACCGGCCATCGAAGGCGAGCAGATCCCGCTGCGCGAATCGTCCTTCGTCTATACCCGCCGCGAGCCGCTGGGCGTGACCGTCGGCATCGGCGCCTGGAACTACCCGATCCAGATCGCCCTGTGGAAATCCGCCCCGGCCCTGGCCGCCGGCAACGCGATGATCTTCAAGCCGTCGGAAGTCACCTCGCTGACCACCCTGAAACTGGCCGAGATCTTCACCGAAGCCGGCCTGCCGAACGGCGTGTTCAACGTCCTGACCGGCAGCGGTCGCGAAGTCGGCACCTGGCTGACCGAGCACCCGCGCATCGAGAAAGTCTCCTTCACCGGCGGCACCACCACCGGCAAGAAAGTCATGGCCAGCGCCTCGAGCTCGTCGCTCAAGGAAGTCACCATGGAGCTGGGCGGCAAGTCGCCGCTGATCATCTGCGACGACGCCGACCTGGACAAGGCCGCCGACATCGCCATGATGGCCAACTTCTACAGCTCCGGTCAGGTCTGCACCAACGGCACCCGCGTGTTCATCCCTGCCGCGATGAAAGCCGCCTTCGAAGCCAAGATCGCCGAGCGCGTCGCCCGCATCCGTGCCGGCAACCCGGAAGACGAGAACACCAACTTCGGCCCGCTGGTCAGCTTCCAGCACATGGAAAGCGTGCTGTCCTACATCGCCAAGGGTAAAGAAGAAGGCGCCCGCGTCCTCTGCGGCGGTGAGCGTCTGCTGGACGGCGACTTCGCCAAGGGCGCGTTCGTCGCCCCGACCGTGTTCACCGACTGCACCGACGACATGACCATCGTCAAGGAAGAGATCTTCGGCCCAGTGATGAGCATCCTCAGCTACGAGACCGAGGAAGAAGTCATCCGTCGCGCCAACGACACCGAATACGGCCTGGCCGCCGGTGTCTGCACCAACGACATCAGCCGCGCCCACCGCATCATCCACAAGCTCGAAGCCGGTATCTGCTGGATCAACGCCTGGGGCGAGTCGCCGGCCGAAATGCCGGTTGGCGGTTACAAGCAGTCGGGCGTCGGCCGTGAAAACGGTGTCAGCTCGCTGGCTCAATACACTCGCATCAAGTCGGTTCAGGTCGAGCTGGGCGGCTACAACTCGGTTTTCTAAACCTGGTCCCGCCACGCCCGCGCCCTTGAGCGCGGGCGTTTCCGCTCCCTGACAACTGCCAACGAGGGTACTTCAATGTCCCAAGAATTCGATTACATCATCGTCGGTGCCGGCTCGGCCGGTAACACCCTGGCCACCCGCCTGACCGAAGACGCCAGCGTCACCGTCCTGCTGCTCGAAGCCGGCGGCCCGGACTACCGCTTCGACTTCCGCACCCAGATGCCCGCCGCCCTGGCCTTCCCCCTGCAGGGTCGTCGCTACAACTGGGCCTACGAGACCGATCCGGAGCCGCACATGGACGGCCGCCGCATGGAATGTGGCCGCGGCAAGGGCCTGGGTGGCTCCTCGCTGATCAACGGCATGTGCTACATCCGCGGTAACGCCATGGACTTCGACGGCTGGGCTGAACTGCCAGGCCTCGAAGACTGGACCTACCTGGACTGCCTGCCGTACTTCCGTAAGGCCGAAACCCGCGACATCGGCCCGAACGACTACCACGGCGGCGAAGGCCCGGTCAGCGTGGCCACGCCGAAAGCCGGCAACAACCCGCTGTTCCACGCCATGGTCGAAGCCGGCGTGCAGGCCGGCTACCCGCGTACCGAAGACCTCAACGGCTACCAGCAGGAAGGTTTCGGCCCGATGGACCGTTCGGTGACCAAGAACGGCCGTCGTTCCAGCACCGCCCGCGGCTACCTGGACCAGGCCAAGAAGCGCCCGAACCTGACCATCGTCACCCACGCCCTGAGCGACCGCGTGCTGTTCGACAACAAGCGCGCTGTTGGCGTGACCTACCTGGTTGGTGACAGCGAAGAGCGCGTCGAAGCCCGCGCCCGCAAGGAAGTCATCGTTTCCTCCGGCGCCATCGCCTCGCCGCAACTGCTGCAGCGCTCCGGCGTCGGCCCGCGCGCCCTGCTGGAAAGCCTCGACATCCCGGTGGTCCACGACCTGCCGGGCGTCGGCGAGAACCTGCAGGACCACCTCGAGCTGTACCTGCAGTACGCCTGCACCCAGCCGGTGTCGCTGTACCCGTCGCTGCTGTGGTGGAACCAGCCGGCCATCGGTGCCGAGTGGCTGTTCAACGGCACCGGCATCGGCGCCAGCAACCAGTTCGAGGCCGGTGGTTTCATCCGCACCCGTCCTGAATTCAAGTGGCCGAACATCCAGTACCACTTCCTGCCGGTAGCGATTAACTACAACGGCTCGAACGGTGTGAAAGAGCACGGCTTCCAGGCGCACATGGGCTCCATGCGCTCGCCGGCCCGTGGTCGCATCCAGGCCAAGTCGAAGAACCCGCGCCAGCACCCGAGCATCCTGTTCAACTACATGTCCACCGAGCAGGACTGGCAGGAATTCCGCGACGGCATCCGCCTGACCCGCGAAATCATGGCACAGCCGGCGCTGGACCCGTACCGCGGCCGCGAGATCAGCCCGGGCGCGCACGTGCAGACCGATGAAGAGCTGGACAAATTCATCCGCGAGCACGCCGAAACCGCCTTCCACCCGTCCTGCTCGTGCAAGATGGGCACCGACGACATGGCAGTGGTCGATGCCGAAGGCCGCGTGCACGGCATGCAGGGCCTGCGCGTGGTCGATGCGTCGATCATGCCGCTGATCATCACCGGCAACCTCAACGCCACCACGATCATGATCGCCGAGAAGATCTCGGACAAGATCCGTGGCCGCAAGCCGCTGCCGCGCAGCACCGCCAAGTACTACGTGGCGGGCGATGCACCGGTGAAGGGCAAGGCGATGCGTGAAGTGAAGCAGGCCTGAACCTGCGCCGACTCAATCGCGGATAAATCCGCTCCTACAAACGCGTAGCACCTTGTAGGAGCGGATTCATCCGCGAAGGGCCAGCACTGACCACACAAGAAAAGGCACCTTACGAGGTGCCTTTTCTACATCTGCAGAAACGCTTTACAGCCTGCCAATTCATCAGGTTAGAATCGATTGGCACGCGACCTGCTAGTTCACAGTTGCAAGTTCCTTTCCCCGCTGTCCCGGAGTACCTGCCTTTGGATGCAAGCACCATCAACAGCCTGTTCCTGATCGGCGCATTGCTGGTGGGCGCAAGTATCCTGGTCAGCTCGCTGTCATCGCGCCTGGGCATCCCTATCCTGGTCATCATCCTCGCCGTCGGCATGGTCGCGGGCGTGGACGGTGGCGGCATCATCTTCAACAATTACCCGACCGCCTACCTGGTGGGCAACCTGGCGCTTGCCGTCATCCTGCTCGACGGTGGCCTGCGCACCCGGGTGGCGAGCTTCCGCGTGGCGCTGTGGCCGGCGCTGTCGCTGGCCACGGTGGGCGTGTTGATCACCACCGGGCTGACCGGCATGGTCGCCGCCTGGCTGTTCGACCTGAGCCTGATCCAAGGCCTGCTTATCGGCGCCATCGTCGGCTCCACCGACGCCGCGGCGGTGTTCTCGCTGCTCGGCGGCAAGGGCCTCAACGAACGGGTCACCGCCACCCTGGAAATCGAGTCGGGCAGCAACGACCCGATGGCGGTGTTCCTCACCGTGACCCTGATCGACATGATCGCCAGCGGCCAGACCGGCCTGCACTGGAGCCTGCTCACCCACCTGCTGCGCGAGTTCGGCATCGGCGGCCTGATGGGCCTGGGCGGCGGCTGGCTGATGCTGCAACTGGTCAACCGCATCAACCTGGCCGGCGGCCTGTACCCGATCCTGGTGGTGGCCGGCGGCCTAGTGGTGTTCTCCCTGACCAACGCCCTGCACGGCAGCGGTTTCCTCGCGGTTTACTTGTGCGGGCTGGTGCTGGGCAACAAGCCGATCCGCAGCCGCCACGGCATCCTGCACATGCTCGACGGCATGGCCTGGCTGGCCCAGATCGGCATGTTCCTGGTGCTCGGCCTGCTGGTCACGCCCCACGACCTGCTGCCCATCGCCCTGCCCGCCCTGGGCCTGGCACTGTGGATGATCCTGGTGGCCCGACCACTGTCGGTGGTCGCCGCCTTGCTGCCATTCAAGGCCTTCCATGGTCGCGAGAAAGGCTTCATCAGCTGGGTCGGCCTGCGCGGCGCGGTGCCGATCATCCTGGCGGTGTTCCCGCTGATGGCCGGCCTGCCCCAGGCCCAGCTGTTCTTCAACCTGGCGTTCTTCATCGTGCTGGTGTCGCTGCTGGTGCAAGGCACCAGCCTGCCGTGGATGGCCAAGCTGCTGAAGGTCACGGTACCGCCGGACCCGGCACCGATTTCCCGCTCCGCGCTCGAAGTGCACGTCACCAGCGAATGGGAGCTGTTCGTCTACCGCCTGGGCGCCGAAAAATGGTGCATCGGCGCCGCCCTGCGCGAGCTGAAGATGCCCGAGGGCACGCGGATCGCCGCCTTGTTCCGTGGCGAACAGCTGCTGCACCCGTCGGGCAGCACCGTGCTGGAGGTCGGCGACATGCTTTGCGTGATCGGCCACGAACATAACCTGCCGGCGCTGGGCAAGCTGTTCAGCCAGGCGCCGCAACGCGGCCTGGATCTGCGCTTCTTCGGCGACTTCGTGCTCGAAGGCGATGCCGAGCTGGGCGCGGTGGCTGCACTTTATGGCCTGAAACTCGATGGCCTGGACGCGAAGATGCCGCTGGCGCAGTTCATCCGACAAAAGGTCGGAGGCGCTCCAGTAGTAGGCGACCAGATCGAATGGCACGGTACGATCTGGACCGTCGCGGTCATGGACGGGAACAAGATCCAGAAAGTGGGCGTCAGATTCCCCGAAGGTACCCGCCCCGGCCCCGGGCTGTTCCTCTAAACTCCGATTTGCCGCGTAACACAAGAACTCTGCCTATGTCCCTGCGTGACCATTGCCGCGCAGCCCTGCTGGGGCTGTGCCTGACCCTCTCGCTCGCCGCCGGCGCGGTGGAAATCCCGACCACTCCGGGCATCCAGAGCAGCCTGAGCAAGATCGCCGAGCGCAAACTGCCGGAAACCGAGCAGAAAGCCGTGCAGCAGGTGCTGGAACAGACCCTGGCGCTGCTCAACGCCCGCGACGACAGCGAAAAGAAGCTCGAAGCCCTCAAGCAGCAGCTGGCCAACGCCCCCCAGGAGATCCGCGACAGCCAGCGCGAGCTGATCAAGCTCAAAGCCTCCAGCGTCGTGCCCGTGGCGCAGCGCTACGCCAACCTGACGGTGCCGCAGCTCGAGCAGATGCTCAGCGAGCGCAGCACTCAGCAGGGCGATCTGCAGAAGGCGCTGTCCGAAGCCAACAGCCTGATCATCAACTCCCAGACCCGCCCCGAGCGCGCCCAGGCCGAGATCAGCGGCAACCAGATGCGTGCCCAGCAGATCAACAACAGCCTCAAGAGCGGCAAGGACAACGGCAAGTCGATCAATGCCGACCAGCGCAACCAGCTCAACGCCGAGCTGGCCTCGCTCAACGCCCTGACCCTGCTGCGTCGCCAGGAACTGGCCGGCAACAGCGTGCTGCAGGACCTGGGCAACGCCCGCCACGACCTGCTGATCGAGCGCGCCACTCGCCAGGAACAGGAAATCCAGGACCTGCAGACGCTGATCAACGAAAAACGCCTGGCGCAGTCGCAACAGGCCGTCACCCGCCAGTCAATCGAGGCGCAGAAGGCCGGCGGCAGCAACTTGCTGGCCACCGAAAGCACCGCCAACCTCCAGCTGTCCGACTACCTGCTGCGCAGCACCGACCGCCTCAACGAGGTGACCCAGCAGAACCTGCGCACCAAGCAGCAGCTCGACAGCCTCACCCAGGCCGACCAGGCCCTGGACGAGCAGATCAATGTGCTCAAGGGCAGCCTGTTGCTGTCGAAGATTCTCTACAAGCAGAAGCAGGCCCTGCCGCACCTGAAGCTCGACCGCAACTTGGCCGACCAGATCGCCGATATCCGTCTGTACCAGTTCGAGATCAATCAGGAACGCGAACAGATGAGCAGCCCGTCCAACTATGTGGACAAGCTGCTGGCCAGCCAGCCCGAGGAAGATGTCACCCCGCAGTTGCGCAAGGCCCTGCTGGAAGTGGCGATCACCCGGGGCGACCTGCTCGAGCGCTTGAACCGCGAGCTGTCGGCGCTGCTCAACGAATGCATCACCCTGCAACTGAACCAGAAACAACTGCTGAGCACTGCCCAGAACCTGCGCACCACGCTGGAAGAGCAGATGTTCTGGATCCCCAGCAACAAGCCGCTGGACTGGCAGTGGCTGCGCGAAGTACCCGAGGGCCTGGCCTACCAGGTGGCCAGCCTGCCTTGGGGCGCGGGTATCAAGGAGCTGGGCGACGGCCTGGTGCAGCAACCACTGCTGTTCCTGCCGCTGATCCTGGTGATCGGTGCCCTGCTGTGGCGGCGCAAGGCCCTGTACCGGCGCCTGGGCAAGGTCCACCAGGACATCGGCCACTTCAAGCGCGACAGCCAGTGGCATACGCCCCAGGCGATCCTGATCAACATCCTGCTGGCACTGCCGGTGGCCCTGGCGCTTACCCTGGGCAGCTACGCCCTGCAACTCGACGCCCGCGGGCAGAACGCCAACCTCGGCGCCGCCCTGTGGCAGATCGCCCAGGCCTGGCTGGTGTTCTACACCGCGTACCGCATCCTTGCCCCGGGCGGCGTTGCCGAGATTCACTTCCGCTGGCACAAGCCCCAGGTCGAGTTCCTGCGCGGCTGGGTGCGCCGACTCGGTACCGTGGTGCTGGCCCTGGTCGGCGTGGTGGCGGTGGCCGAGCACCAGCCCTCGGCGCTGGCAGACGACGTACTGGGCATCGGCGTGGTGCTGACCTGCTATGCACTGATGGCCTGGCTGCTCAGCCGACTGCTGCTGAGCAGCCCCGCGCACCAGGACACCTCGCTGTTCCGCAAGGCGGTCGGGGTGGCCTTCACCGCCCTGCCCATCGCCCTGTTCGTGGCGGTGTGCTTCGGCTACTACTACACCGCCCTCAAGCTTACCGACCGGCTGATCTACACCCTTTACCTGCTGTTGTTCTGGCTGGTGATCGAGGCCGCGTTCGTGCGTGGCCTGTCGGTGGCGGCGCGGCGCCTGGCCTACCAGCGCGCCCTGAGCAAACGCCAGGCCGCCAAGGAGGGCCTGGATGGCGAGGTGGTGGTCGAGGAGCCGACCCTGGACATCGAGCAGGTCAACCAGCAGTCGCTGCGCCTGATCCGCCTGGCCCTGCTCGGCGGCTTCATCGGCGGCTTGTACTGGGTCTGGGCGGACCTGATCACGGTGTTCGCCTACCTCAACAACATCACCCTTTACGAGTACAGCAGCGGCACCGGCGCAGCTGCCAGCATGGTGCCGATCAGCCTCGGCGACCTGCTCGGCGCCATGGTCATCGCCGGCATCGCCGTGGCCCTGGCCAGCAACCTGCCCGGCCTGCTCGAAGTACTGGTGCTGTCGCGACTGAACCTGGCCCAGGGCAGCGCGTACGCCATTACCACGCTGTTGTCCTATGTGATCGCCGGGGTCGGTATCGTCAGCACCCTGGCCACCCTCGGAGTCAGCTGGGACAAGCTGCAGTGGCTGGTCGCGGCCCTGTCACTGGGCCTGGGCTTCGGCATGCAGGAGATCTTCGCCAACTTCATCTCCGGCATCATGATCCTGTTCGAACGCCCGGTACGCATCGGCGACACCATCACCATCGGCAACCTGTCCGGCACGGTGAGCAAAATCCGTATCCGCGCCACCACCATCACCGACTTCGACCGCAAGGACATCATCGTCCCCAACAAGACCTTCATCACCGGCCAGCTGATCAACTGGTCGCTTACCGACACCGTCACCCGGGTGACGCTGAAGCTGGGCATCGACTACGGCTCGGACCTGGACCTGGTGCGCGACCTGCTGCTCAAGGGCGCCCACGAGAACCCGCGGGTGCTGAAGGACCCGGAGCCGCTGGTGTACTTCCTCAACTTCGGCGAAAGCTCGCTGGACCACGAGCTGCGCATGCACGTGCGCGATCTCGGTGACCGCAATCCGACGCTGGACGAGCTCAACCGCTATATCAACCGTGAGTTCAAGGCGCACAACATCAAGATCTCGGTGCGCCAGGTGGAGGTGTTCCTCATGGACGCGAAGAACGGCAAGCAGCAGTTGATCCCGATGGACAGCAAACCGGACAGCACGCCGCCGAGCTGAGTGGACTGCGACAGGCATGCCCTCCAGAATGCAGGCGAGGGCTTTGCCCTCGATCGCCGGCAAGCCGGCTCCCACAAGATGGCATGCCTTGCCCTGTGGGAGCCGGCTCGCCGGCGAAAGGGCCGCACAGCGGCCCCAATGGCACCGAATTCAGGAGCAGGCCCCGTGAAGTCCCTCGACCAACTCACCTTCGACAACCGCTTCGCCCAACTCGGCGATGCCTTCTCCACCCAGGTCCTGCCCGACCCGATCGCCGATCCACGCCTGGTCGTTGCCAGCGATTCGGCCATGGCCCTGCTCGACCTCGACCCGGCCCAGGCCGAGCTGCCGGTGTTCGCCGAGCTGTTCAGCGGCCACAAACTCTGGGAAGAGGCCGACCCGCGGGCGATGGTCTACTCGGGCCACCAGTTCGGCTCCTACAACCCGCGCCTGGGCGATGGCCGCGGCCTGCTGCTGGGCGAGATCCTCAACGAGGCCGGCGAACACTGGGACCTGCACCTCAAGGGCGCCGGCCAGACGCCTTACTCACGCATGGGTGATGGCCGGGCCGTGCTGCGCTCGTCGATTCGCGAGTTTCTCGCCTCCGAGGCCCTGAGCGCGCTGGGCATCCCCAGCAGCCGGGCGCTGTGCGTGATCGGCTCGAGCACCACGGTGTGGCGGGAAACCCGCGAAAGCGCCGCGATGCTGCTGCGCCTGGCCCAGAGCCATGTGCGCTTCGGCCATTTCGAGTACTTCTACTACACGAAACAGCCAGAGCAGCAGCGAGTGCTCATCGACCATGTGCTGCACCAGCACTATCCCGAATGCCGCGACGCCGCACAGCCTTACCTGGCCATGTTCCGCACCATTGTCGAACGCAACGCCGAGCTGATCGCTCGCTGGCAGGCCTACGGCTTCTGTCACGGGGTGATGAATACCGACAACATGTCGATCCTCGGCATCACCTTCGACTTCGGCCCCTACGCCTTCCTCGACGACTTCGACGCCAACTTCATCTGCAACCACTCCGACGACCGCGGCCGCTACAGCTACGCCAACCAGGTGCCGATCGCCCACTGGAACCTCAGCGCCCTGGCCCAGGCCCTGACCACGGTGATCGAGGTCGAGGCACTGAAGGAGACGCTGGCGCTGTTCCTGCCGCTGTACCAGGCCCACTATCTGGACCTGATGCGCCGCCGCCTGGGCCTGACCACTGCCGAGGACGACGACATGACCCTGGTCGAACGCCTGCTGCAACGCATGCAGAGCGGCGGCGTGGACTACACGCTGTTCTTCCGCCGTCTGGGCGAGCAACCGGTGGCCGAGGCCCTGCAAGTGGTGCGCGACGATTTCGTCGACCTGGCCGGTTTCGATGCCTGGGGTACGGACTACCTGGCACGCTGCGAGCGTGAGCCGGGTAATGCCGAAGGTCGCCGTGAGCGGATGCATGCGGTCAACCCGCTGTACATACTGCGCAATTATCTGGCGCAGAAGGCCATCGAAGCGGCAGAGGCCGGTGACTACAGTGAAGTGCGTCGGCTGCATCAGGTGCTGAGCAAACCGTTCGAGGAACAGCCCGGGATGCAAACGTATGCCGAGCGACCACCGGAGTGGGGCAAGCACCTGGAGATCAGCTGTTCGTCCTGATTTCATTGCTGCACGTGAAACTCTGCGAGGGCTTCGCCCCCGATCGCCGGCAAGCCGGCTCCCACAATGAGCGCGCCAACCCTGTGGGAGCCGCAGTTCGCCGCAGCATCTTTCGACTGGAGACCCCGATGCCCAATCCGCTGGTAATCCCCTGCCCCCACTGCAACGGCCTCAACCGCATCCCCGCCGAGCGCCTGGGCGACACGCCGAAATGCGGCCGCTGCAAACAGAACGTGCTGCTGAGCACCTCGTTCGAGCTGACCGATGGCAACTATGCCGCCCAGATCAAAGGTGATCTGCCGCTGCTGCTGGATGTCTGGGCCGACTGGTGCGGTCCGTGCAAGAGCTTCGCCCCGACCTTCGAACAAGCCGCTCGCCAGCTGGAGGGCCGCTGCCGCCTGGCCAAGCTCGACAGCGAGGCCAACCGCAACCTGGCCGGCCAGCTGGGTATCCGCTCGATCCCGAGCCTGATCCTGTTCAAGAATGGCCGCGAAGTGACCCGCCAGGCCGGCGCGTTTCCGCTCCAGTCATTGCTGGAGTGGCTGCGCGGGCAAGGGGTCTAGAGAGAGGTTAACTACGCTCCCGCAAGAAGTGACTCGTAGGGGATCCTCAAGCCATCGTGAAGGCGTTTGATCATCGAAAGACTCAAGCCACGCTTGCCATTCAACACTTCGGAAACGCGTCCACTAGGGCCGATGTATCGCTCAAGGTCACGTGCTGTAAGCCCCTGCTGATCCATGCAGAACTTGATGGCCTCAATAGGGTTGGCGGCTTGAATGGGATAGTGCTTGTTCTCATAGACTTCGATCAATGTAACAAGCACTTCCATTTCATCGGCCTCAGGCGTGCCGGGCTCGGCCTGGAAAATGACTTCCAACCGCTTGAACGCGGCGTGCAGGTCATCATCACTGCGGATAGGCTTAATATTCATTGATCGTCTCCACGTCGATCTCGTCATAACGCTTGTGCGTACCGACGAATTTGACCCAGGCAATGCCGGACTGGTACTGCATTTCCACTACGAGGCGGTATTTATTGCCTCCGATGTTGAAGACCACGCGGTTGTTGGCACAGACACTGGCATTACCAATCTGGTCTTTCACGTCCTGAGGCGAAGACCAGACGGCCTTGAGCACCAAGTCATGCCAACTCTCCAGTGGTGCCTTGGCGTCCTCATGCCCTGGCATCTCCCAGAACCTGACCAGCGTTCGCTTTGCAATTATCCGCATCCCGGCGCCATCTCCCGTTTTGGGAGATAGTAGTGATGAGCTGCGTGAGCCGCAAGCGCAGTCCGTCCGAACTAGGCGCTGCGCTCCAGCAGATCATGCAACTCGACGAACTGCTGGGTCAGCTTGTGCCGTGGCTCCAGGTGGATCAGCGGCAGGCTGGCGTGGTGTGACTCACGCATCTTCACCGAACTGCCGAGGTAAACCGGTAGCACCGGCAGGCCCTCGGCCAGCAGTTCGTCGAGCATCTGCTGGGGCAGGCTGGCGCGGGACTGGAACTGGTTGACCACGATGCCCTCGACCATCAGCTCATCGTTGTGGTCCTCCTTGAGCTCATCGATCTCGGCCAGCAGGCCATACAGGGCCTGGCGCGAGAAGCTGTCGCAATCGAAGGGGATCAGCACGCGATCGGCCGCGATCAATGCGGAAACCGCGTAAAAATTGAGTGCTGGAGGGGTATCGATATAGATCCGCTCGTAATCCTCGTCCAACTCGTCGAGCAGTTTGCGCAGCTTGTTGATCTTGTGCTTGGCCTCGAGCTTGGGCTGCAGGTCGGCCAGCTCCGCAGTGGCAGTCACCACATGGAGATTATCGAAGGGCGTTTCGTAGATATCGACCTTGTTCTTCTTGGCGAACGGCCCGCTGGACAGCGACTGCTTGAAGAAGTCGGCGATGCCCATGGGGATGTCGTCACCAGTCAGGCCGGTGAGGTATTGAGTGGAATTGGCCTGGGCATCCAGGTCGATCAATAGGGTCCGATAACCTTCGCTGGCACTGACCGCTGCCAGATTGCAGGCAATGCTCGACTTACCCACACCACCTTTCTGATTGAACACCACGCGCCGCATGACAGACCTCCGTGTATCAACGAATGCCCGAGTATGTGGCGACACCGCGCCATTGGCCAGCGTTGTTCGCGCAAGCCATCCGACAACCGATTATCGGAAATCCCCCGCCAACGATGCAGAGTTATCTCAGATGCGTGTGAAGAATGTCTAAGAGCCACCAGGTGGATTGATACAGGTCCCGTGCACCGCGATAATGCGCGCCACCTTCCCGTGCGCCATGCCCGCTGGGCACGTGCTTCGAGTCATCCCCACGGATAGGAACCCCCTCAGGGCGGAACGTCATACTCATCATGATCACTTTCGACATCAGCCAATGGCATGCCTGGGCCCCGGGCCTCTCGACTCCAGCCGACTGGCAGGCCTGGGCGCACGGTGCCGAACACGTGGGCGACGCCGACCACGCGCCGGACGTGGCGTTCCTGCCGGCCTTGCAGCGCCGGCGCCTTGGCCCTATGTCGCGCATGGCCTTCGCCGTCGGCTGGCCCTTGGCTGAAGGCCACGACAACCTGCCGCTGGTGTTCGTCTCGCGCCACGGGGAAACCCCGCGCACGTTCTCGCTGCTTGGCGAACTGGCCAACCAGCAGCCGTTGTCGCCCACCCAGTTCAGCTTGTCGGTACACAACGCGATGATCGGCCTGTGGTCGATCATGCGCGGGCAAACCTGTGAGATGACAGCCCTGGCCGCCGCCGGCGACGGTTTCGAGCACGGTATCGTCGAAGCGGCTGCGCTGCTGGCCGAAGGCGCTCCCGCGGTGCTGCTGATCGTCACTGAAGAACAACCGCCGGCCGCTTACGCGCCGTGGATCGACGATGTGCCGTTCGCCTATGCCATGGCCCTACTGCTCACACCTGGGCAGCAGTGGTGCCTGGCACCGGGACCGACGCCCTCCACGTCAGCCACCGCACTGCCTCATGCCCTGGCCTGGCTGCGCGCCTCGCTCAGCGGCCAAGCCTCCTTTTCACACACCTGGGAACGTCGCACATGGAACTGGCAACGACAGCCATGAACCGCCCCCGCGACGCCTACCTGTGGCGCCTGCTGGCCACCGCCCTGAGCTTCCTGCTGTTCGGCCTGGGCGGGCTGTGCCTGCGCCTGCTGGTGTTCCCGCTGCTGGCTTGCCTGCCCGGTGGCGCCGAACGTCACCGCCAGCGCGCCCGGCGCACCATCGGCTGGCTGTTCTGGCGCTTCATCGGCCTCATGCGCGGCCTCGGCGTGCTCACCTTCGAGGTGCAGGGCGCCGAACGCCTGGGCCGCCAGGGGCAACTGATCATCGCCAACCACCCCTCGTTGATCGACGTGGTGTTTCTGCTCGGGCTGGTGCGCGACGCCAACTGCGTGGTCAAGCACAGCCTGTTCGGCAACCCCTTCACCCGTGGGCCGGTGCGCGAGGCGCAGTACATTGGCAATGACGGCAGCCTGGACATGCTCGACAATGCCGCTGCTTCGCTGCAACAGGGCCAGCCGCTGGTGATCTTCCCCGAAGGCACCCGCACCCCGCCTGGCCAGGCCCCGGCCTTCCATCGTGGCGCCGCCGCAATCGCCCTGCGCGGTGCGAAAATCATCACACCGGTGATCATCAAGGTCAGCCCCACCACCCTGACCAAGCACGAACCCTGGTACCGCATCCCCCGGCGGCGCGTGCACTTCAGCCTGCGCGTCGGCGCCGATATCGACCCCCAGGCCTTCGCCAGCCTTGGCCCGGCGCCCCTGGCGTCGCGCAAACTCAATGATTACCTGCACCAGTACTACAACAAGGAGCTCGCCACCGATGAGCGATGCACAGCACGACCTGAACCGTGACATCAAGCAACTGATCATCGACGCCCTGGGCCTGGAAGACATCAGCGTGCAGGACATCGACAACGCGCAGACACTGTTCGGCGAAGGCCTGGGCCTGGACTCGGTGGACGCCCTCGAACTGGGCCTGGCAATCCAGAAGCGCTACGGCATCAAGATCGACGCCGATGCCAAGGACACCCGCAGCCATTTCACCAACGTCGCCACCCTCGCGGCGTTCATCACCGCTCGCCAGGCCGCCTGAGACCGCACCATGCAAAACCGCGAAGACATCTTCAACACCCTCCGTGACGCCCTGGTCGAGCTGTTCGAGCTCGAGCCCGAGCGCATCAGCCTGCAATCGCACCTGTACCAGGACCTGGAAATCGACAGCATCGATGCCATCGACCTGCTCGACCACATCAAGCGCAAGACCGGGAAGAAGATCAGCGCCGAGGACTTCAAGTCGGTACGCACCGTCAACGATGTGGTCGAAGCGGTTCATCGCCTGGTAAACAGCGCGGCATGAAACGCCTGGTCGGCCTCGGCCTGCTGCTGGCCGGCGTGCTGTATCCGTTTGCCGTGCACTACGGCCTGGGCCACTTCGCCCCGTGGCAGTTCGCCCTGCTGCTCGGCGGCCTGTGGCTGGCCCGCGCACTGAGCGCGCCACAACGCCCCGGTGGCCTGTGGATGGCACTGGCGGCGCTGGGGTTCTGCGTGTTGCTGGCGCTGTCCGACAGCGCGCAACTGCTGCGCTGGTACCCGGTGCTGATCAGCGGCTTCATGCTCGGCCTGTTCGGCACCAGCCTGATGCAGGGCATGCCAGTGGCCGAGCGCCTGGCGCGCCTGCACGAACCCGAGCTACCAGCGGCGGCGGTGCGCTACACGCGCCGGGTGACCCAGGCCTGGTGCCTGTTCTTCCTGGTCAACGGCCTGATCGCCGCCGGCCTGACACTTTGGGCGCCGCTGGCCTGGTGGACCCTGTACAACGGCCTGATCGCCTATGCAGCGATGGGCCTGCTGTTCGCCGTGGAATGGCTGATACGTCAACGTGTGCGAGGACGCTCATGAACTGGATCAACCTCGAACACCTGTTGCGCCCGCTGGCCACGCCACGCCCGGTGACCGAGGCGCCTGCCCTGGACCACGCCGCGCTGTGCCAGCAAGCCCTGCGCCTGGCCGGCGGCCTGCAAGCCCAGGGCGTGCGACGCCTGGCGGTGCATGTAGACGACGCCGCAACGCTGGCCATCGCCCTGCTCGGTGCCTGGCGCGCCGGGGCCGAGGTACTGCTGAGCGCCGACTTGCAACCGCAGACCCGTACCCGCTGGCAGGCCCAGGTCGACCTGTGGCTCAGCGACCAGCCTGGCGACCCACAGCTCGACGACCTGCTGGGCGAGCCACTGGCCAGTGCCGACCTCGACCCGGACCAGTGCCGCATCAGCCTGTGCACCTCAGGCTCCAGCGGCGAGCCCAAACGCATCGACAAATGCCTGCGCCAGCTGGGCAACGAAGTCATCGCCCTGGAGCAGCTGTGGGGGGCTTCGCTGGGTGATGCGCACGTCCTCGGCAGCGTCGCCACCCAGCACATCTACGGCCTGTTGTTCCGCGTGCTGTGGCCGCTGTGCGCCGGGCGCGGTTTCGCCCGCAAGGCCCAGCCGTTCCCCGAAGACCTGCAACGCGCCAGCCGCGAACACCCGGCGTTCGCCTGGGTGGCCAGCCCGGCGCTGCTCAAGCGCATGGGCGACAACCTCGACTGGCCTGGGCTGAGCTCGGTGCGCCGAGTATTCTCCTCCGGCGGCGAACTGCCCGCCGCAGCCGCCGAACACCTGCAACAGCGCCTCGGCCAGTGGCCAACGGAAATCCTCGGCAGCTCCGAAACCGGCGGCATCGCCTGGCGCCAGGGCGAAGCGCTGTGGCAGCCATTCGCCGATGTAGAGCTCAGCCAGGACGCCGACGGCGCCCTGCGCATCGCCTCGCCCTACCTGCCTGCCGGCCACGTCGAGCACAGCGCCGATGCCGTCGAGTTTGCCAGCGACGGGCGCTTCCGCCTGCTCGGCCGCCTCGACCGCACCGTCAAGCTGGAAGAAAAACGCATCTCCCTGCCCATGCTCGAGCAGGCCCTGTGCTCCCACGCCTGGGTCGCCGAGGCGCGCCTGGGCGTGATCGAAGAAGGCCGCGCCTTCCTCGGTAGCCTGCTGGTGCCGAGCGCCGAAGGCCTGCATGTGCTGCGTAACCAGGGTCGCCGCGTACTGGTGGAGGGCCTGCGTGCGCACCTGGCCGAACACTGCGAGACCATCGCCCTGCCCCGGCGCTGGCGCCTGTTGCGCCAGCTGCCGTACAACGGCCAGGGTAAGCTGCCCCAGGCCAAGGTGACGGCCCTGCTGCTGGCAGCCCGCAGCCAGGCGCCCGAGGTCGTGGAACAGGCCAGCGAAGACCACCAGCTGCAACTGCGCCTGGCCGTGCCGCTGGACCTGCCCTGCTTCACCGGCCATTTCCCGCACACGCCGGTATTGCCTGGTGTGGTCCAGGTCGACTGGGCCATCGCCCTCGCTGCACCGTTACTGGCCGCCAACCTGCGCTT
This sequence comes from Pseudomonas sp. CCOS 191, assembly GCF_001007005.1. Lineage (NCBI taxonomy): Bacteria > Pseudomonadati > Pseudomonadota > Gammaproteobacteria > Pseudomonadales > Pseudomonadaceae > Pseudomonas > Pseudomonas sp. CCOS 191. The sequence continues at coordinate 423,061 of NZ_LN847264.1, read as the reverse complement.
TGCCGGCATGGAAGTGCTCAAGTTCCAGCAACTGGTACGCCCCGGCGACATGCTGCAGTTGGACCTGCGCTTCGAGGCGGCACGCGGCAAGCTGTACTTCAGCTACACCCGCGCCGGCCAGCCCTGCGCCAGCGGCCGCATCCTGCTGGAGGCCGCCTGTGCATAAACCCTGCGCGGTGATCCCGGTGTACAACCACGAACAGGCCGTGCCCAAGGTGGTCGACGACCTGCTGCACGCTGGCCTGCCCTGTGTTCTGGTGGATGACGCCAGCCATGCGCCATGCGCCGAGGTGCTGCGCCGGCTGGCCGAGCGCGCGGATGTGCATCTGGTGCAACTGGCAGTCAACCAAGGCAAGGGCGGCGCGGTGATGGCCGGCCTGCGCGAGGCCGCGCGGCTGGGCTTCAGCCACGCCCTGCAGGTGGACGCCGACGGCCAGCACGACCTGGCCGATGTCGGCCACTTCCTGGCCCAGTCGCAGGTTTATCCACAGGCGCTGGTGTGCGGTTATCCCCAGTACGACGACAGCGTGCCCAAGGGTCGCCTGTATGCCCGCTACCTCACCCACGTGTGGGTATGGATCAACAGCCTGTCACTGGCCATTCCCGATTCGATGTGCGGCTTTCGCGTCTACCCGCTGCCGCCCACCCTGGCGCTGATCGACAGCGTCAAGCTGGGCCGGCGCATGGATTTCGACCCCGAGATCCTGGTGCGCCTGGCCTGGCGCAACCAGCCGATGCGCTGGCTGCCGACCCGGGTGCACTACCCGCAGGACGGCCTCTCGCACTTTCGCCTGGTATACGACAACGCACTGATCTCGAAGATGCACGCCAAGCTGTTCTTCGGCATGCTCCTGCGCAGCCCGCTGATTCTCTGGCGCCGGTGGCGCCGATGAGCGAGCAGCACTGGGCCGCGCAACGCGAGCGCGGCAGCTTCCGGCTGATGCAGCTAACCGCGCTGCTGGCGCGCCTGCTCGGGCGCCGCCTGCTCAGCCCGCTGATCCATGTGATCGTCGCCTACTTCTTCCTGTTCGGCCGCCGCGCCCGGCACAGCGCCATGCAGTACCAGCAGCGCCTGCACCAGTGGAGCGCCGGGCAGACGCCAGCCCCCAGCCAGTGGCAGGTGTTCCGCCAGTTCATGGCCTTCGCCGACGCCCTGCTGGACAAGCTCGACGTGTGGAACGGCCGCCTGCGCCTTGAAGATATCGATATCAATGACCCGGCCGGACTGCGCGGGCAGCTGCGCGGCGAGCGCGGGCAACTGCTGGTCGGCGCCCACCTGGGCAACCTGGAAGTGTGCCGGGCGCTGGCCGAGCTGGGCGAGCAGGTGACCATGAACGTGCTGGTGCACACCCGCCATGCCGAGCAGTTCAACCGCCTGCTGGGCGAGGCCGGCGCTACTCACCTGCGGCTGATCCAGGTCAGCGAGCTGGACCCGGCGATCATGCTGCAGCTCTCCCAGCGCCTGGAACGTGGCGAGTGGCTGGCGATTGCCGGCGACCGTGTGCCGCTGCATGGCGCGCGCACCGCCACCGTGGACTTCCTCGGCCAGCCGGCCGCCTTCCCGCAAGGCCCGTGGCTGCTGGCCGGATTGCTCGGCTGCCCGGTCAACCTGCTGTTCTGCCTCAAGCTCAACGGCCGCTACCAGATCACCCTGGAACCCTTCGCCGAACAGCTGCAATGGCGGCGCGCCGAGCGTGACCAGGTGATCCAGCAATGGACGGCACGCTACGCCGAGCGCCTGGCGCTTTACTGCCACCAGGCACCGCTGCAATGGTTCAATTTCTACCCCTTCTGGAAGAGCGATGACGATGCAACCCCATGAGCCTGTCACCTTCGGCGAAGCGCCGCTGGCCATCGAGGACGTGCTGGCCGTGGCCGAGCGCCGCGCCGCTACCCGCCTGCAGGACGACGCCGCGTACCGCGAGCGCATCGCCCGTGGCGCGCGCTTTCTCGACACCCTGCTCGACCAGGAAGGGGTGATCTACGGGGTCACCACCGGTTACGGCGACTCCTGTGTGGTGGCCGTGCCGCTGGAGCATGTCGAAAGCCTGCCGCGCCACCTGTACACCTTCCACGGCTGCGGCCTGGGCCGCCTGCTCGACGCCCCGGCCACCCGCGCGGTGCTGGCGGCGCGCTTGCGCTCGCTGAGCCATGGCGTGTCCGGGGTGCGCATGGAGTTGCTGGAACGCCTGCAACTGTTCCTCGAACACGACATCCTGCCACTGATCCCCGAAGAGGGCTCGGTGGGCGCCAGCGGCGACCTGACGCCACTGTCCTACGTGGCCGCGACTCTGTCCGGCGAGCGCGAGGTGCTGTACCGGGGCGAACGCCGCAGCAGTGCCGAGGTGCACCGCGAGCTGGGCTGGCAACCCCTGGTGCTGCGGCCCAAGGAGGCCCTGGCACTGATGAACGGCACCGCGGTGATGACCGGCCTGGCCTGCCTGGCCTTCGCCCGCGCCGACTACCTGCTGCAACTGGCAACCCGTATCACCGCACTCAACGTGATCGCCCTGCAGGGCAACCCCGAGCACTTCGATGAGCGCCTGTTCGCCACCAAGCCGCACCCGGGCCAGACCCAGGTGGCCGCCTGGCTGCGCCAGGACCTGGCCATCGACGCGCCGCTGCCGTCGCTGCACCGCCTGCAGGACCGCTACTCGCTGCGCTGCGCGCCCCATGTGCTCGGCGTGCTGGCCGACAGCCTGGGCTGGCTGCGTGGCTTTATCGAAACCGAGCTGAACAGCGCCAACGACAACCCGATCATCGACGGCGACGCCGAGCGCGTGCTGCACGGCGGGCACTTCTACGGCGGGCATATTGCCTTCGCCATGGACAGCCTGAAAACCCTGGTGGCCAACGTCGCCGACCTGCTCGACCGGCAACTCGCGCTGCTGGTGGACGTGCGCTACAACCACGGCCTGCCAAGCAACCTGTCCGGCGCCGAGGCCGAACGGGCGATGCTCAACCACGGCTTCAAGGCCGTGCAGATCGGTGCCAGTGCCTGGACCGCCGAAGCGCTCAAGCAGACCATGCCGGCCAGTGTGTTCTCGCGCTCCACCGAATGCCACAACCAGGACAAGGTGAGCATGGGCACCATTGCCGCACGCGATGCCCTGCGGGTGCTGGAGCTGACCGAGCAGGTCGCCGCCGCCACCTTGCTGGCGGCCAACCAGGGCGTCTGGCTACGCGCCCGCCAGGCCGACGCCCGGCCTTTGCCGCCCGCGCTTGCGCAGATGCACCAGGCGCTGCTGGCGGACTTTGCCCCGGTGATCGAGGACCGCGCCCTGGAACACGACCTGCGCCTGTGCCTGACCCGTATCGGCCAGCGCCATTGGAGGCTGCATGCGTAACCCCGGGGTGTTTCACGTCGACAGCGAAGTCGTCGTGCCGTTCTTCGACGTGGACAGCATGCACATCGTCTGGCACGGACATTACGTCAAGTACCTGGAGGTCGCCCGCTGCGCCCTGCTCGAGCGCCTGCAGCACGATTACCGGGGCATGCAAGCCTCCGGCTACCACTGGCCGGTGATCGACCTGCAGCTGCGCTATATCCGTGGCGCCACCTTCGGCCAGCGCCTGACCGTGCGCGCCAGCCTGGTGGAATGGGAGAACCGCTTGAAGATCCATTACCTGATCAGCGATGCCGAAACCGGCGAGCGCATGACCCGCGCCAGCACCGTGCAGGTGGCCGTGCATATCGACAGCGGCGAGATGCAGCTGGCCTCGCCGCAGGTGATGCTCGATGCAGTCGCGAAGGTGCTGGCATGAGTCGCCTGTTCTGGCCTCATCGCCGGCAAGCCGGCTCCCACAGGAGTAGGGACCTGCAAGGCTGCTCGGCTCCTGTGGGAGCCGGCTTGCCGGCGATGGGCCGCAAAGCGGCCCGCCTGCTCGTCGCGCTCGGCCTGCTGCTCATCAGCCCCCTGACCCTGGCCTTCACCCTCGACGACCTGCAAAAGCAGCTCAGCCAGCCCGCCGTGGTCAAGGGCCCGTTCATCCAGGAAAAACACCTGCGCGCCCTGCCCCAGCCGCTGCTGAGCAAGGGCCGCTTCGTCCTCGCCCGTGACCACGGCCTGCTGTGGCTGCTGGACACCCCGCTGCGCCAGGACTACCGCATCGACGCCCAGGGCATCGCCCGGCGCGCCCCCAACGGCTGGCAAACCCTGCCCAGTCGCAGCGCCGGCGCCGAGCAGAACCGCCTGTTCTTCGCCGTGCTGCAGGGCGACAGCAGCGGCCTGCAACGCGACTTCGAACTGGTCCTGTCCGGCGATGCCGGGCACTGGCAGCTGCGCCTGACGCCCCGCTCGCTGCTGCTCAAACAGGTATTCACGCGCATCGACATCGCCGGTGGCCAGTACGTGGAACGCATCGAGCTCAGCGAGACCCAGGGCGACAGTACCGTGCTGCGCATGCCTGCCAGCACCGCCGCAACGGCCCTGAACGACACGGAGCGCAGCGATTTTGCCGACTGAACGCCTGCTGCCGCGCCTGTTCCTCGGGTTGCTGCTGGTGATGCTGGCCATCGCCGGCTGGCAGTGGCACCGCGGCGCACCGCTGTCGGCCGACCTGATGACCCTGGTGCCCGGCGCTACCCAGGACCCGCTGGTTTTGCGGGCCGAACAGCGCATGCAGGAGCCGCTCAACCGCGAAATGCTGGTGCTGGTCGGCCACCCCGAGCGTGAGCAGGCCCTGGCCCTGGCCGAGCGCCTGGCCACGCAATGGCAAGGCAGCGGCCTGTTCGAAAAGGTGCAATGGAGCCTGCAGACCGACCTGTCGGCGTTGCGCGCGCAACTGCTGCAAGGCCGCCTGGCCCTGCTCTCGGCGAACGATCGCGAGCAGTTGAGCACGCAGCCCCAAGCCTTCATCGAGCAGCGCGTGCAAAGCCTGTTCGACCCCTTCGCCGGTTTCAGCCTAGTGCCCAGCCAGGACGACTGGCTGGGCCTGACGGGGCGCATCCAGAACAGCCAGCCGATGCCGGCCAACGTGCAGCTCGACACTGCCAGCGGCGCACTGGTCGCCGAGGCCGACGGCCAGCAGTGGGTGCTGCTGCGGGCACGCACCCAGGGCAACGCCTTCGACATGCACCTGCCGTTGCAGGTGGCCGAGCTGCTCGCCGCCAGCCGCCTCGACGCCGACCAGCACGGCGCCCGGCTGCTGGCGGCCAGCGGCCTGCTGTACGCCGCCGCGGGCCAGCAGCAGGCCAGCCGCGAGATCACCTGGGTTGGCGGTGGCGCCACCCTGGGCATCCTGCTTTTGTTGCTGCTGGCCTTTCGCCGCTGGCGCGTGCTGCTGGCCTTCGTGCCGGTGCTGGTGGGCATGCTGTTCGGCGCGGTGGTGTGCGTGGCGCTGTTCGGGCAAATGCACGTGATGACCCTGGTGCTGGGTTCGAGCCTGATCGGCGTGGCGGTGGATTACCCGCTGCACTACCTGTCCAAGAGCTGGAGCCTCAAGCCCTGGCACAGCTGGCCGGCCCTGCGCCTGACCCTGCCGGGGCTGAGCCTGAGCCTGGCGACCAGCGCCATCGGCTACCTGGCCCTGGCGTTCACGCCATTCCCGGCGCTGACCCAGATTGCCGCGTTTTCTGCAGCCGGACTGCTTGGCGCCTACCTCAGCGCGGTATGCCTGCTGCCAGCACTGCTCGCGGGCGTCGAGCTGCGCCCGGCGCAGTGGCCGCTGCGCATCGCACAAACCCTGACCACGCTGCGTGAACGCCTGCTGGCCAGGGTCCCGAGCGGGGTACTGCTGATCCTGGTGCTGCTGTTCTGCGCCGCCGGCCTGTGGCGCCTGGACAGCCGCAACGACATCCGCCAGTGGGTCGGCAGCCCGCCGCAGTTGCTGCAAGAGGCCCAGGCTGTGGCACGGATCACCGGCTACCAGCCCACCAGCCAGTTCTACCTGGTGCGCGGCAACGACCCGCAGCAACTGCTCGAACGCCTGCAGGCGCTGAGCGGCAAGCTGGGCGAACTGGTCGAACTGGGCAAGCTCAAGGGCTACATGAGCCTCAGCCAACTGGTCGCCAGCCCTGTTGAACAGGTGCACCTGCAACAGTCCCTCGGCCAGTTGCAGGCGCACTGGCAGCCCTTGGTCGCCCTTGGCGTGCCCGCGACTGGCCTGGATAACGAACTCAAGCACCTGCAACAGCTGCCACTGCAAAGCATCGACGAGGTGCTGGCCGGCCCGCTGGGCGAAGCCTGGCGGCCCTTGTGGCTGGGCCAGGACGGCGACGGCGTGGCCGCCATCGTCAGCCTGCAAGGCCTGGGCGACACCGCCTTGCTGCGCCTGCAGACCGATGACCTGCCCGGCGTGCAACTGGTCGACCGCCTCGGTGAGCTGAACCAGCTGTTCGCCGCCACCCAGCTCAGCGCCGCCGAACTCAAGCTCTTGTCGTGCCTGCTGATCGTGGTGCTGCTGGTGCTGCCGTTCGGCCTGCGCGGCGCCCTGCGCATCGTCGCCCTGCCGCTGCTGGCGGCACTGTGCAGCCTGGCCAGCCTCGGCTGGCTGGGCCAGCCGCTGACCCTGTTCAGCCTGTTCGGCCTGCTGCTGGTAACGGCGATCAGCGTCGATTACGCGATCCTCATGCACGAGCGCATCGGCGGCGCCGCCGTGAGCCTGCTGGGCACCCTGCTGGCGGCAGTGACCACCTGGTTGTCGTTCGGCCTGCTGGCGCTGTCGAACACCCCGGCGGTCAGCAATTTCGGCCTGGCGGTAAGCCTGGGCCTGGCTTTCAGTTTCCTGCTGGCCCCTTGGGCCTCCACCCGCGAAGGAGCGCATCCACCGCCATGAACAGCAGCATGTCCAAGGCCTTTTTCAGCGACACCTATGTCGAGGAGACCCGTTTCGGTTTCTGGTTCCTGCGCAGCCACACCTGGCAGCACCATGTGCTGCGGGTGGCGATCAACGACCTGCGTCAGCTGTTCGACGGCAACCCGCCTGCCGCGCCGGTGCTGCTGGATGTTGGCTGCGGCCAGGGCAAGTCGTTCCGCCACCTGCACCAGGTGTTCGCGCCTTCGCGCCTGCTGGGCACCGACGCCGACCCGCACAGCCTGGCGCTCAGCGCCGCCGAGGCCGAGCGCCTGGGCATCAGCGTGGAGCTGCACGGCAGCGACTGTGCCGCGCTGCCATACGCCGATGCCAGTGTCGATATCCTGTTCTGCCACCAGACCTTCCACCACCTGGTGGAGCAGGAAAAGGCCCTGGCCGAATTCCATCGCGTGCTCAAGCCGGGCGGCTACCTGCTGTTCGCCGAGTCCACCGAGGCCTATATCGACACCTGGGTGATCCGTTGGCTGTTCCGCCACCCGATGCACGTGCAAAAGAGCGCCGAGGGCTACCTGCGGATGCTTAGCACCCAAGGCTTCGAATTCGCACCACGGCATGTCTCGTATCCGTACCTGTGGTGGAGCCGCGCCAAGGACTTCGGCCTGCTCGAACGCTTCGGGTTGTGCAAACCACCACCCATCGGGCAACGCGAAGAGACCTTGCTCAACGTGGTGGCGCGCAAACCGCTGGAGACACCATGAAAGTCCTGCTGGCCATGCTCTGCTGCCTGCTGCTCGGCGCCTGCGCCGCACGGCCGCCCTTGCCTGAGCAAACGCCCGCGCTGGAACTGCCACGCCAGTTGCACGTCGAACGGGAACAGGCCGGGCAACGCCAGGACTGGCTGCTGGTGATCCAGCGTGAGGACACCCGCCTGCGCTGGTCGCTGCTCGATCTGCTGGGCATCCCCCAGGCCCGCCAGCTACTCGATGGCCAGCAGTGGCAGGCAGACGGGCTGCTGCCGCCGAACCCGGCGGCGCGCGAGCTGTTCGCCGCCGTGCTGTTCGCCCTGACCCCGGCGCAGCAACTGCCACAGGCTTACCCCCAGGCCCGCCAGCAGGATGAGCGACGCTGGCTCGGCGAGCGCTGGCAGGTGCGCTACCAGGGCGCCGATACCTTTACCTTGAACCTGGGCCAAGGGCTGCGTTATCACGTCAGCCCCTTGCCCGACGAGAACACCCCATGAGCGCCTATCTCAATGCCCTGGGCCTGGTCTGCGCCCTCGGCCACGGCCAGGCCGACGTCGCCCGCCGGCTGTTTGCCGGCGACTGTTCGGGCATGCTGGCGCAGGCGGGCTGGGTGCCCGGGCGCAGCCTGCCGGTGGGCGCCGTCACCACCCCGCTGCCCGCGCTGCCGCTGGCAGAGCACCACAGCCGCAACAACCAGCTGCTGTACAGCGCCGCGCTGCAGATCGAGCCGGCTATCCGCGAGGCGATCACGCGCCATGGCGCCCACCGGGTCGGCGTGGTGCTGGGCACCAGCACCTCAGGGATAGCCGAAGCCAGCGACGGTATTGCCCACTACCTGCGCGAGCAGCATTTTCCCGAGGGCTACCGTTACGCCCAACAAGAGCTCAGCGCCCCGGCCAACTTCCTCGCCGACTGGCTGCAACTGAGCGGCCCGGCCTACGTGATTTCCACCGCCTGCACCTCCAGCGCCCGGGCGCTGATGAGCGCTCGCCGCCTGCTCGACCTGGGGCTGTGCGACGCCGTGCTGTGCGGCGGGGTCGACAGCCTGTGCGGCCTGACCCTCAACGGTTTCAGTGCCCTGGAGGCAGTCAGCGACGCACGCTGCAACCCGTTTTCGCGCAACCGCGCCGGCATCAATATCGGCGAAGGCGCGGCCATGTTGCTGATGACCCGAGAGGCCAATCCACAAGGCCCGCGCATCGCCCTGCTGGGTGCCGGCGCCAGCTCCGACGCGCACCATATCTCGGCGCCGGAGCCCACCGGCAAAGGCGCCTTGCAGGCCATGGGCAAAGCCTTGGACAATGCCGGCCTTGTGCCCGCGCAGATCGGCTACCTGAACCTGCACGGCACCGCCACCGTGCACAATGACGCCATGGAAGCCCTGGCCGTGCACAGCCTGTTCGGCGCCGACCTGGCCTGTTCATCGACCAAGCCGATGACCGGCCACACCCTCGGCGCCGCCGGTGCGCTGGAAGCAGCGTTCTGCTGGCTGGCCCTGAGCGGGCACAACCCGCAGGGCCTACTGCCGCCGCATGTCTGGGATGGCCACCAAGACCCAGCATTGCCGGCCCTGGCGTTGGTCGATGGCAGCCAGCGACTGACAACGGAACGCCCGCGTTACCTGATGAGCAACTCGTTCGCCTTTGGCGGCAACAATGTCAGCCTGATTCTCGGAGACGCCCCATGATTCCCTGGCCCTTGGCCGAGCTGCTGCCCCATGCCGGTGACATGATCCTCATCGAGCAGATCGACAGCTGCGACGACGAGCAGATCCATACCCGCACCACGGTGCGCCCGGGCGGCCTGTTCAACCGTGCCGACGGCAGCCTGCCGGCCTGGCTGGGCCTGGAGCTGATGGCCCAGAGCGTGGCCGCCTTCGCCGGCTGTCGCGCCCGCCGCCAGGGCCTGCCGGTGGAGCTGGGCTTTCTGCTGGGCACGCGCAAGTTCGAATGCGCTGTCGAGCACTTCCCCGCCGGCGCCGAACTGCTGATCCACGCGCAGCGCTCGCTGGAAGACGACAACGGCATGGGCGTGTTCGAATGCCACCTGCGCGGCCCCGGCATCCATGCCACGGCCCGCCTGAATGTGTACCGCCCGCCACAGCCCGACCGCTACCTGGCCGAAGCCGGCCCAGAGGAACCGCACCATGACTGACAGCATTCTCGTTACCGGCTCCAGCCGTGGCATCGGCCGCGCCGTTGCCCTGCGCCTGGCGCGGGCCGGCTTCGACCTGGTGCTGCACTGCCGCAGTGGCCGGGCCGAGGCCGATGCCGTGGCGGAGGAAGTACGGGCGCTTGGCCAACAGGCCCGGGTGCTGCAGTTCGACGTGGCCGACCGCGTCCGCTGCAAAGCGGTGCTGGAAGCCGATGTCGAAGCCCACGGCGCCTACTACGGCGTGGTGTGCAATGCCGGGCTGACCCGCGACGGCGCCTTCCCGGCGCTGACCGACGACGACTGGGACCAGGTGATGCGCACCAACCTCGACGGTTTCTACAACGTCCTGCATCCGCTGACGATGCCGATGATCCGCCGCCGCGCGCCGGGGCGTATCGTCTGCATCACCTCGGTGTCGGGGCTGATCGGCAACCGCGGCCAGGTCAACTACAGCGCCTCCAAGGCCGGCCTGATCGGTGCCGCCAAGGCCCTGGCGATCGAGCTGGGCAAGCGCCGCATCACCGTAAACTGCGTGGCCCCCGGCCTGATCGACACGGCCATGCTCGACGAAAGCGTGCCGGTCGATGAACTGCTGAAGATGATCCCGGCCGGGCGCATGGGCACCCCGGAAGAAGTGGCCGGCGCGGTGAATTTCCTGATGTCGCCCGAGGCGGCCTATATCACCCGCCAGGTGCTGGCGGTCAACGGAGGGCTGTGCTGATGCGCCGCGTCGTGGTCACCGGCATGGCCGGCATTACCGCCTTGGGCAACGACTGGGCGAGCATCGCCGCACAGTTCGCCGCCGGGCGCAGCGGCATCCGCCGCATGGACGAATGGGACCGCTACAGCGAGCTCAACACCCGCCTGGCCGGCCCCATCGATGACTTCCAGGTGCCTGCGCACTGGACCCGCAAGCAACTGCGCAGCATGGGCCGGGTGTCGCGCCTGGCGGTGGCCGCCGCCGAGCGGGCGCTGGCCGATGCCGGGTTGCTCGACGACCCGAGCATCCGCGACGGGCGCATGGGCGTGGCCTGCGGTTCGTCCACCGGCAGCACCGACGAGATCAAGACCTTCGGCAACATGCTGCTCAACTCCACCTCCGAAGGCCTCAACGCCAACTCCTACGTGCGCATGATGCCGCACACCACGGCGGCCAATATCAGCATCTACTTCGGCCTGACCGGGCGCCTGATCCCCACCTCCAGCGCCTGCACCAGCGGCAGCCAGGGCGTTGGCTACGCCTATGAAGCGATCAAGTTCGGGCGCCTGCCGCTGATGCTTGCCGGCGGCGCCGAAGAGCTGTGCCCCACCGAGGCCATGGTGTTCGACGCCCTCTATGCCACCAGCCTGAAGAACGACACCCCGCACCTGAGCCCACGCCCCTACGACCTTGACCGCGACGGCTTGGTGATCGGCGAGGGCGGCGGCATGCTGGTGCTTGAAGAACTGGAACACGCCCTGGCCCGTGGCGCGCGGATTTACGCCGAGGTGGTGGGCTTTGGCAGCAATGCCGACGGCCAGCACATTACCCGGCCCGAGCAGGCGACCATGCGCCGGGCCATGGAGCTGGCGCTGGAAGACGCGGGCCTGGCGCCCGAGGCCATCGGTTATGTGAACGGCCATGGCACCGCCACCGAGCAGGGCGATATCGCCGAGACCCAGGCCACCAGCAGCCTGTTCGGGCCGCGCATGCCGATCAGCTCGCAGAAGAGCTACCTGGGCCACACCCTGGGTGCCTGCGGCGCCCTGGAATCCTGGTTCAGCATCGAGATGATGAACCGCGAGCAGTACGCCCCCACGCTCAACCTCGATAAGGTCGACCCGCAATGCGGCGAGCTCGACTACCTGCAAGGCGCCTTCCGCGCCATGAGCCACGAATACGTGATGAACAACAACTTCGCCTTCGGCGGCGTCAACACCTCGTTGATCTTCCGCCGTTGGCCCTGACCTGCAAAACCACGGAGTAAAGGAATGTCCCGGATTCACCGCATCCTCGCCTTGCTGGCACTGGCCCTGGTCTTCACCGGGTGCACCAGCAAGCCGGTGTACAACGCCAAGGAAGACTTCGCCAAGGACCTCAATTTCACCGACGACCAGATGAAACGCGCCATCGTCACCGCGCTCAACGACCGCCAGTGGATCGTGCAGTCGGTGCGCCCGGGCATGGTCAAGGCGGCCATCACCGTACGCGGCCGCCACCACGCCGAGGTCGACATCCCCTTCAGCCCTACCGAGTTCCAGATCGTCTACCGCAGCAGCTGGGGCCTTGACTACAAGAACGGCAAGATCCACGGCAACTACAACCGCTGGATCAACCGCCTGCGCGACAACGTGCTGAAGGAGCTGTCGTTCAACCCGGACATCGAAGCGGTGAACAACCTGGGCATCATCAACCAGGGCGTCGACGGGCCGACCTACCTGAGCTTCCGCGAAGGCGTGAAGCGCGCCACCGAGGCAGGCCTGCTCGACGGCAGCGTGACCTTCTACCTGGCCGGTGAGGCCCTGCCGACTTCGGTGCGCACCCTGCGTACGGTGAGCAGCAGCCGCAAGACCAACGGCAGCAACAAGTCCGACAGCGAGGCCTGTTACTGGGCCCTGCAATCGGCCTTGGCAACGATGCAGCGCGCGGCCCAGGAGGCCGACGCCAACGCCGTGGTGAACATCGCCAGCGTCGACCAGCGCTCGCTGTACAAGGACTCAGAGAAGTTCCAGTGCCGCGCCGGCACCTTCGTCAGCGCCGTGGCGCTGCGCGGCGAACTGGCCCACGTTGACTGACCCTCAGGCGGGCGGCGTGACCGGCTGCCCGCCCAGCAAGGCGGCGAAGGCCCGCGCCATCGCCGAGCCTTCGCCGCTGCGCCGCACCAGCCACACGGCGGTGTCGGCGCCCTCGTCCAGCAGGGTGCGGTAGACCACTCCGTCGATGCGCATGCGCTGGAACGACGCTGGCAGCACCGATACCCCCAACCCCGCCGACACCAGGCCAATGATGGTCATCGCCTCCCCCGCCTCCTGGGCGAAGTGCGGGCTGAAACCGGCCTGGCGCGCCAGGCTCAGCAACTGGGCATGCAAGCCGCTGCCATAGCTGCGCGGGAAGAACACGAACGGCTCGTTGGCCAGGGCCTGCATGTACAGCCCCTGCTCGCTGCCTTCGGCCAACGGGTGCGAGGCATTGATCACTGCTACCAGCGGCTCGCGCAGTAACTCGTTGACCACCAGCCCTTGCGGCAAGGGCATTGGCCGCATCAGGCCGACTTCGATGGACTCGTCGAGCACCGCTTCGGCAACGTCGCGGCTGCTCATCTCCCTGAGGTTCAGGTGCACTGCCGGGAACTGCTGACGGAACGCGTGCAGTGCCTTAGGCAGCTTCGACGTGAAGGGTGCCGAAGAGGTGAAGCCGATCTTCAACTCCCCCAGTTCCCCCAATTGCGCACGCCGGGCCACGTCGGCGGCCTTTTCCACCTGGGCCAGAACTTGCCGGGCCTCGTCGAGGAACAACCGCCCGGCTTCGCTCAACTCGACCCGGCGGTTGGTGCGCTCGAACAGCCGTGCGCCCAGCTCCTGCTCCAAGGCCTGGATCTGCTGGCTCAGCGGCGGTTGCGAGATGCCCAGTTGCTGGGCGGCGCGGCCGAAGTGCAGCTCTTCGGCCACAGCGATGAAATAACGCAGGTGACGCAGCTCCATGGTCGGCTCCCAACAGGTCGTTAAACGTCTTAAACAGGTCGAACAATATATTGGATCTAATCATTAGCCAGCTATATGATTTTTCCACCGCAACGCCCCGAGGTACCGCTCCCGTGAGATCCGCCGTCGCCCCCCTGCCCGTCGAACCCGAACCTGCCCCCACCGACATCTGGATCGAGAAAGGCACGCCCGCCTTCATGAAAACCGTGCTGGCGCTGTTCAGCGGCGGCTTTGCCACCTTCGCCCTGCTGTACTGCGTGCAGCCCATGATGCCGCTGCTGTCGCAGGAATTCGCCATCAACGCCGCGCAGAGCAGCCTGGTGCTGTCGGTGTCCACCGCCATGCTCGCCATCGGCCTGCTGATCACCGGCCCCATTTCCGACCGTATCGGCCGCAAGCCGGTGATGGTCTTCGCCTTGCTGTGCGCGGCGCTGTCGACCCTGGCCAGCGCGGTGATGCCGAGCTGGGAGCTGGTGCTGGCCACTCGGGCACTGGTGGGCTTGTCGCTGAGCGGCCTGGCCGCGGTGGCGATGACCTACCTGAGCGAAGAGATCCACCCGCAGCACATCGGCCTGGCCATGGGGCTGTATATCGGCGGCAATGCCATCGGCGGCATGAGCGGGCGCCTGATCACCGGCGTGTTGATCGACTTCGTCAGCTGGCACACGGCGATGCTGGTGATCGGCGGCCTGGCCCTTGTGGCGGCCGTGGTGTTCTGGAAAGTGCTTCCCGAATCGCGCAACTTCCGGGCCCAGTCATTGAAACCCCGCAGCCTGCTGGACGGTTTCGTCATGCACTTCAAGGATGCCGGGCTGCCCTGGCTGTTCCTTGAAGCCTTCCTGCTGATGGGCGCCTTCGTCACCCTGTTCAACTACATTGGCTATCGCCTGCTCGCCGGGCCCTACCATATGAACCAGGCGCTGGTCGGACTGCTGTCGGTGGTGTACCTGTCGGGGATCTACAGCTCTGCGCAGGTCGGCGCGCTGGCCGACAAGCTCGGGCGGCGCAAGGTGTTCTGGGCCAGTATCGTGGTCATGGCCGGCGGCCTGCTCATGACATTGGCCAACCCGCTGGCCATGATCATTCTCGGCATGCTGGTGTTCACCTTCGGCTTCTTTGGCGCGCATTCGGTGGCCAGCAGCTGGATCGGCCGCCGGGCGCTGAAGGCCAAGGGGCAGGCTTCTTCGCTGTACCTGTTCAGCTATTACGCGGGGTCGAGTGTGGCGGGGACGGTAGGTGGAGTGTTCTGGCATTACGCCGGGTGGGAGGGGGTTGGGCTGTTCATTGGCAGCTTGCTGGTGGTGGCGTTGCTGGTGGCGTTGCATTTGAGCAGGTTGGCGCCGAAGACGGCTTGAGTATAGGGGCTGCTGGGCAGCCCTTTCGCCGGCAAGCCGGCTCCCACAGGGTTATGCGATCCCTTGTAGGAGCTGGCTTGCCAGCGATGAGGCCTTTGGATCAGTTGATGATCTCGACGATATCCACATCCACCTCACGGCTCATCAGGTGCTTTTCCACCTCGCCGGTCAGCTTGACCTTGGTCTTGTCGTTGAACGGCGTCGCTGGCAGGTCTTCGTCGTCGATCTCGACGGTGATGGTGCCGGTGTTGTCCTTGAACTCGTACTTGTCGTCGTTGTTGATCTTCTTGGTCACGTAGCCTTGCAGCACCACCGGGGTGTCGTCGGCGGCATCATTGGCGGCAGCCACCGTGGTCACGGACTGGGCACCGGGGCCGGTGTAGCCGGCGGCCAGGGCGGCGGTGCTGAACAGTGGGGCGAGGATCAGGGGCAGGTAACGGGCTTTCATGGTGATCGGGTCCTGTGTGCGTTTTGATGGCACCAGATTACCGACGATCGCTGAATTGAAACTTAATACAACAAAAGCCCGGCACTTGGCCGGGCTTCTTGAGTTGCACACCGGTTACTGGTGGTACTGCGCCGAAAGCTCGTGCACGGCGTTGATGAATACGCCGGCGTGCTCCGGGTCGACTTCCGGGGTGATGCCATGGCCCAGGTTGAACACGTGGCCGCTGCCCTTGCCGTAGCTGGCCAGGATGCGCGCGACTTCCTTGCGGATGGCCGCAGGGTTGGCGTACAGCACGGTCGGGTCCATGTTGCCCTGCAACGCGACCTTGTCACCGACGCGGCGGCGGGCGTCGCCGATCTCGCAGGTCCAGTCCAGGCCCAGGGCGTCGGCGCCGGCCTCGGCGATGCTTTCCAGCCACAGGCCGCCGTTCTTGGTGAACAGGATCACGGGCACCTTGCGCCCTTCATGCTCACGGATCAGGCCGCTGACGATCTTGCGCATGTAGGCCAGGGAGAACTCCTGGTAGGCCGCCGCCGACAGGTTGCCACCCCAGGTATCGAAGATCTGCACCGCCTGGGCGCCCGCCTGGATCTGCCCGTTGAGGTAGCTGGTGACCGACTGCGCCAGCTTGTCCAGCAGTAGGTGCAGGGCCTGCGGGTTGTCATAGGCCATGGCCTTGATCTTGCGGAAGTCCTTGGACGAACCACCTTCCACCATGTAGGTGGCCAGGGTCCATGGGCTGCCGGAGAAGCCGATCAGCGGCACACGGCCGTTGAGCTCGCGGCGGATGGTGCTGACCGCGTCCATCACGTAGCCCAGGTCCTTCTGCGGGTCGGGGATCGGCAACGCTTCGATGTCGGCCAGGGTGCTGATGACTTTCTTGAAGCGCGGGCCTTCGCCGGTCTCGAAATACAGGCCCTGGCCCATGGCGTCAGGGATGGTGAGGATGTCCGAGAACAGGATCGCCGCGTCCAGCGGGTAGCGGTCCAGCGGCTGCAGGGTGACCTCGCAGGCGAACTGCGGGTTCATGCACAGGCTCATGAAGTCGCCGGCCTTGGCGCGGCTGGCGCGGTACTCCGGCAGGTAGCGGCCGGCCTGGCGCATCATCCACACCGGGGTGACGTCTACGGGTTGCTTGAGCAGTGCACGCAGGAAACGATCGTTCTTCAGGGCAGTCATGTCGGCATCCGGAAAAAAAGTGCGGGCATTTTCTCAGACGCGGACGCAAAAGGCACGGCCATGGCCATGCGTTTTGTCTATCAGGTGCCATGGATCAAGCATTTTTGTATACAAAACGAGGTCCTGGGGTTGCATCTGATGGCCTCATCGCCGGCAAGCCGGCTCCCACAGGGTAAGGCACTGCCTTTGTGGGAGCCGGCTTGCCGGCGATGAGGCCGGTTCAGGCAACATCAGACTTCGAGGTAATCCAGGATACCTTCAGCTGCGGTACGCCCTTCGAAGATCGCCGTCACCACCAGGTCCGAACCACGCACCATGTCGCCACCGGCAAACACTTTCGGGTTGCTGGTCTGGTGCTTGAACTTGCCCTTCTCCGGAGCCACCACGCGGCCCTGGCTGTCCATCTGGATACCGAACTGCTCGAACCACGGCGCCGGGCTCGGGCGGAAGCCGAAGGCAATCACCACGGCGTCGGCCGGCAGGATCTCCTCGGAGCCCGGGATTGGCTCGGGGCTACGGCGACCGCGGGCATCCGGCTCGCCGAGACGGGTCTCGACCACCTTCACGCCCTCGACCTTGTCCTCGCCGACGATGGCGATGGGCTGGCGGTTGTAGAGGAACTTCACGCCCTCTTCCTTGGCATTCTTCACCTCTTTGCGCGAACCCGGCATGTTGGCCTCGTCACGGCGATAGGCACAGGTCACCGACTTGGCGCCCTGGCGGATCGAGGTGCGGTTGCAGTCCATCGCGGTATCGCCACCGCCAAGCACCACGACCTTCTTGCCCTGCATGTCGACAAAGTCTTCAGGCGACTTTTCAAAGCCCAGGTTGCGGTTGACGTTGGCGATCAGGAAGTCCAGCGCGTCGTGCACGCCCGGCAAGTCCTCGCCGGGGAAGCCGCCCTTCATGTAGGTGTAGGTGCCCATGCCCATGAACACCGCGTCGTATTCGGCGAGCAGTTGCTCCATGGTGATATCGCGGCCCACCTCGGTGTTCAGGCGGAACTCGATGCCCATGCCGGTGAAGACTTCGCGGCGATTGCTCAGCACGGTCTTTTCCAGCTTGAACTCGGGGATGCCGAAGGTCAGCAGGCCACCGATCTCGGGGTTGCGGTCGAACACCACCGGGGTCACGCCGGCACGTACCAGCACATCGGCGCAGCCCAGGCCGGCCGGGCCGGCGCCGATGATGGCGACACGCTTGCCGGTCGGCTTGACCTTGGACATGTCCGGGCGCCAGCCCATGGCGAAGGCGGTGTCGGTGATGTACTTCTCCACCGAGCCGATGGTTACCGCGCCGAAGCCGTCGTTCAAGGTGCAGGCACCCTCGCACAGGCGATCCTGCGGGCAAACACGCCCGCAGACTTCCGGCAGAGTGTTGGTCTGGTGCGACAGCTCGGCTGCCGCCAGGATGTTGCCCTCGGAAACCAGCTTCAACCAGTTGGGGATGAAGTTGTGCACCGGGCACTTCCACTCGCAATACGGGTTGCCGCAGCCCAGGCAGCGGTGCGCCTGCTCCACGGACTGCTGCGGCTTGAAGGGTTCGTAGATCTCGACGAACTCTTTCTTGCGCTGGCGCAGCAGCTTTTTCTTAGGGTCTTTGCGCCCCACTTCGATGAACTGGAAGTCGTTGCTCAGACGTTCAGCCATTTTTCAAAACCTCTTTACCGCAGTTGCCAGCTACACGCTGCAAGCTGCAAGACGATCACGTAAGCCCGACGAACCCCGCACACGGGGCTCGCCACTTGCAGCTGTTCTTACTGCGGGTTGGCACGGGTGCTGGACAACAGGTGCTTGAGGTTGGCCGCCTTCGGCTTGACCAGCCAGAAGCGCCGCACATAGTCATCCAGGTTCTCCGAGAGCTCACGCCCCCACTCGCTGCCGGTCTCTTCCACGTACTCGCCCAGGACCCGCGCCAGGTGGCTGCGGTAGGCTTCCATCGCCTCACCACTGATACGCTGGATTTCCACCAGCTCGTGGTTGAGTTTGTCGAAGAAGCTGTTGTCCATGTCGAGCACGTAGGCGAAGCCGCCAGTCATGCCAGAACCGAAGTTGTAACCGGTCTTGCCCAGGACGCAGACAAAGCCGCCGGTCATGTATTCACAGCAGTGATCGCCGGTGCCCTCGACCACAGCGTGGGCGCCGGAGTTACGTACAGCGAAGCGCTCGCCCGCGGTGCCGGCGGCGAACAGCTTGCCGCCGGTAGCGCCGTACAGGCAGGTGTTGCCGACGATGGCGCTGTGCTGGGTTTCGAACGGGCTTCCGGCCGGTGGCACGATGGTCACCTTGCCCCCGGTCATGCCCTTGCCGACGTAGTCGTTGGCGTCGCCTTCCAGGTGCAGGTTCAAACCGCCGGCGTTCCACACACCAAAGCTCTGGCCCGCGGTGCCCTTGAAGCGGAAGGTGATCGGCGCGGCGGCCATGCCCTGGTTGCCGTGCAGCCTGGCGATTTCGCCAGAGATGCGCGCACCGATGGAACGGTCGCAGTTGCAGATGTCCATGGCGAATTCGCCACCAGCCATGTCGCGGATCGCCGGCAGGGCCATGGCGACCATCTTCTCGGCCAGTTCGCCCTGGTCGAACGGCGGGTTCTTGTCCACTTGGCAGAACTGCGGCTTGTCGGCCGGGATGTGCGAGCTGCCCAGCAGTGGCGACAGGTCGAGGTGGCCCTGGCGCTCGGTGTCGCCCGGCAACACGTCGAGCAGGTCGGTACGGCCGATCAGCTCGCCCAGGCTGCGTACGCCCAGCTTGGCCAGCCACTCACGGGTCTCTTCGGCGACGAAGGTGAAGAAGTTGATCACCATGTCGACGGTGCCGATGTAGTGGTCCTTGCGCAGCTTGTCGTTCTGGGTGGCCACGCCGGTGGCGCAGTTGTTCAGGTGGCAGATGCGCAGGTACTTGCAGCCCAGGGCGATCATCGGCGCGGTGCCGAAGCCGAAGCTCTCGGCGCCGAGGATCGCGGCCTTGATCACGTCCAGGCCGGTTTTCAGGCCGCCATCGGTCTGTACCCGCACCTTGCCGCGCAGGTCGTTGCCGCGCAGGGTCTGGTGGGTTTCAGCCAGGCCCAGTTCCCACGGAGCGCCGGCGTACTTGATCGAGGTCAGCGGCGAAGCGCCGGTGCCGCCGTCGTAGCCGGAAATGGTGATCAGGTCGGCATAGGCCTTGGCCACGCCGGCGGCGATGGTACCCACGCCGGCTTCGGCAACCAGCTTGACCGAGACCAGGGCCTGCGGGTTGACCTGCTTGAGGTCGTAGATCAGCTGGGCCAGGTCTTCGATCGAGTAGATGTCGTGGTGCGGCGGCGGCGAGATCAGGGTCACGCCCGGTACCGCGTAGCGCAGCCTGGCGATCAGGCCGTTGACCTTGCCCCCCGGCAGCTGGCCGCCCTCGCCGGGCTTGGCGCCCTGGGCGACCTTGATCTGCAGCACTTCGGCATTGACCAGGTATTCCGGGGTCACGCCAAAGCGGCCGGTGGCCACCTGCTTGATCTTCGAGCTTTTGACGGTGCCATAGCGGGCCGGGTCTTCACCGCCCTCGCCGGAGTTGGAGCGCGCGCCCAGGCGGTTCATGGCCTCGGCCAAGGCTTCGTGCGCCTCTGGCGACAGTGCACCCAGGGAGATACCAGCGGAGTCGAAGCGCTTGAGGATCGCGTCCAGCGGCTCGATTTCATCCAACGGCAGGGCCTGGTCGGCCACCTTCACTTTCAGCAGATCACGGATCATCGACACCGGACGCTGGTCGACCAGCGTGGTGTACTCCTTGAACTTGGCGTAGTCGCCCTGCTGCACGGCGGCCTGCAGGGTGTTGACCACGTCCGGGTTGTAGGCGTGGTACTCGCCACCATGGACGAACTTGAGCAAGCCACCTTGCTGGATCGGCTTGCGCGCGCTCCAGGCTTCGGCGGCGAGCAGCTTCTGGTCGCTCTCCAGGTCTTCGAAACGCGCACCCTTGATGCGGCTCGACACACCCTTGAAGCTCAGGCCAACCACTTCCTCGGACAGACCGATGGCTTCGAACAGCTGGGCGCCACGGTACGAGGTGATGGTGGAGATGCCCATCTTTGACAGGATCTTCAGCAGGCCCTTGGAGATGCCCTTGCGGTAGTACTTGAACACTTCGTCCAGATCACCCAGCACTTCGCCGGTGCGGATCAGGTCGGCCAGCACTTCGTAGGCCAGGTACGGATAGACAGCCGAGGCACCGAAGCCCAGCAGCACGGCGAAGTGGTGCGGGTCGCGGGCAGTGGCGGTCTCGACCAGGATGTTGCTGTCGCAACGCAGCCCTTGTTCGGTCAGGCGATGGTGTACTGCGCCTACGGCCAGCGAGGCGTGTACCGGCAGTTTGCCCGGGGCAATGTAGCGGTCGCTGAGCACCAGCTGGGTCTTGCCGCCGCGCACCGCTTCTTCGGCCTGGTCGGCGATATTGCGGATGGCCGCTTCAAGGCCGAGGCTTTGCTCATAGTTGAGGTCGATCAGCTGGCGGTCGAAACCTTCGCGCTCCAGGTTCATCAGCGAACGCCACTTGGCGGGCGAGATGACCGGCGAGCTGAGGATCACCCGCGAGGCGTGCTCGGGGGACTCCTGGAAGATGTTGCGCTCGGCGCCCAGGCAGATTTCCAGGGACATCACGATCGCTTCGCGCAGCGGGTCGATCGGCGGGTTGGTCACCTGGGCGAACTGCTGGCGGAAGAAGTCGTACGGCGAACGCACGCGCTGGGACAGCACGGCCATCGGCGTGTCGTCACCCATCGAGCCGACCGCTTCCTGGCCCTGCTCGCCGAGCGGGCGCAGCACCTGGTCACGTTCCTCGAAGGTGACCTGGAACATCTTCATGTATTGCTTGAGCTGGTCAGCGTCGTAGCTGGCCACGCCCTGGTCGTCGGTCAGCGTCGCCTGGATGCGCGTGGCGTGCTGGCGCAACCAGCGCTTGTAAGGGTGGCGCGACTTCAGGCGGTTGTCGATGGCGTCGGTGTCGAGGATCTGGCCGGTCTCGGTATCGACAGCCAGGATCTGGCCTGGGCCGACACGGCCCTTGGCCAGGACTTCCTCAGGCTGATAGCCCCACACGCCGATTTCCGAGGCGATGGTGATGTAGCCATTGGTGGTGGTCACCCAGCGCGCCGGGCGCAGGCCGTTGCGGTCGAGCAGGCACACCGCGTGGCGCCCTTCGGTCATGACGATACCGGCCGGGCCATCCCACGGTTCCATGTGCATGGAGTTGTATTCGTAGAAGGCGCGCAGGTCGGCGTCCATGGTCTCGACGTTCTGCCAGGCTGGCGGTACCAGCATGCGCACGCCGCGGAACAGGTCGATGCCGCCAGTGACCATCAGCTCGAGCATGTTGTCCATGCTGGATGAGTCGGAACCGACGCGGTTGACCAGCGGGCCGAGCTCTTCGAGGTCGGGGATCAGGTCGTTGGCGAACTTGGTGCGACGGGCCATGGCCCAGTTGCGGTTGCCGGTGATGGTGTTGATCTCGCCGTTGTGGGCGAGGAAGCGGAAGGGCTGCGCCAACGGCCACTTCGGCAGGGTGTTGGTGGAGAAGCGCTGGTGGAACACGCAGATTGCGGTCTGCAGGCGCTCGTCACCCAGGTCCGGATAGAACGCCGCGAGATCGCGCGGCATCATCAGGCCTTTGTAGATGATGGTCTTGTGCGAGAAGCTGCAGATGTAGTGGTCGGCGTCGTGGGCGTTGGCCACGGACGAACGGCGACGGGCACTGAACAGCTTGATGGCGAATTCCTGATCGCTCAGGCCCTCACCGCCGATGAACACCTGTTCGATCTGCGGCAGGCGCTCCAGGGCCAGGCGGCCAAGGACGCTGGTATCGATCGGCACCTTGCGCCAACCTACCAGCTTGAGGCCGGCGTTGACGATCTCGCGATCCATGTTGGCGCGGGCGGCTTCGGCTTTGACCGGGTCCTGGTTGAAGAACACCATGCCGACGGCGTACTGCCTGGGCAGCTCGACGGCGAAGTGCTCCTGGGCCACGGCGCGCAGGAATTGATCGGGCTTCTGCATGAGCAGACCGCAACCGTCGCCGGTCTTGCCGTCGGCGTTGATGCCGCCGCGGTGGGTCATGCAGGTCAGCGCCTGCATGGCGGTTTGCAGAAGGTGGTGACTCGGCTCGCCCGTCATATGGGCGATCAGGCCGAAACCACAGTTGTCCTTGAATTCTTCGGGATGGTACAGACCTGTTTTCATAGACACTTTCTCACCAGGTTCACCTCTCAACCGGAGGCAAATCTCTTTTTTAACAACCACTTACCATCCACGCCGATCAAATGCCAGCTTTTTTGCGGTGGCCATGGAAAACCATTGTTGCACAGCGACAGCGACGCCCACAAATTTTCATGTCTCACCATTGAAAATTTATGTCGCAATTTTGAATGTTTTTAAGTCGTACGCCGTGATAGCGGCTTGACTGGAGTCTGAAGCGTTTCAGCCAGGACTGCAAGAAAGGGCTTGTGGCCGGCAGTCTGGGACAGAAAAGCCTGCCGCGCTCGGGCGCAGCAGGCTAGTTGAAAGCTAGAAAGTCGCTCAGCAACTGGGCGGCGGGGTGATGCCGCCCGGAAGGTATCAGCGGGCCGTGGCCAGCTCTTGTTGGACGCTGCCCACGGTACGTGGCCAAGGTTTACCAGCCTGGACCTTGGCTGGCAAGTTCTTGATTGCCGCAGCGGCGGCGTCGCGGCTGGCGAAGTTGCCGTAGGTCACCACGTACAGCGGCTTGCCCTGCAGGTTTTTCCTGAAGTAGCGATAGTCGCCACCCTGCGCCTTGACGAACGACTGCGCCGACGCTTCCGAGCTGGTGCCGAAGATCTGCACCACATAGTTACCGGGCTTCTGGCCCGCGTACCAGCTGCTGTTGCCGGCGCCGCCGGCAGCCGGTTTCTCGGCAGGTTTGGCTGCGGGCTTGGCGCTCGCGACCTGGGTCGGGGCCGGGACTGGCTTGGCAGGTGCAACCGATTTTGCCGGCTGGGTTGCTACAGGTTTTGTCGCAGGCGCAACCGGCTGTACCGGAGCGCTGGTCACCGGCTGGGCCGGAGTCGGCGCAGGGCTGGCGGTGGCACCTTGCGGCGGCGCGATGGTGGTCACGGTCGGCGGCACGGCAGCCGATGGCGTGGCTGGCTGCAGCGCGGTGTTGTCGGCCGGCCCGCCGTCTTCACCTTCACCCATGCCAGCGGCCTGGGCCAGCGGTTCGCGCATCACCGGCTGCGACTGACCGACCAGCGGCAACGGCATCGGCTGCGAGGAGCCGGAGAACTCGATGGCGGGCGCGCCGCCGTTGCCGCCCTGGCCCAGGGGCAGTTGGGCCTGGGCAGCGGGGGGCGCGTCGGCCGGGGCCTTGTCGCCTTTCTTGGGCATCAGGACCGCAGCGCCAACGGCGACCACGACCACTGCGGACAACGCGAGCACGTGTTTCTTAGGCATTTTGAACCCCATGGATGGTCGCTTGACCGTGGTACGGCTGGCGATCATGGCTTCGATCAAGGTATCGCGGGCGACCTGGTTGATGTTCCCAGGCCAGCCGTCGGAGTTTTCGTGGATGTCGACGATCTGCTCGGCGGTGAACACCTCGATGCCCCGGCCAGCACCCTCCAGGCGCTGCTCCAGGTACTCGCGGGTTTCTTCCTCGCTGTACGGGGCCAGTTCAATGACGTGGAATCGCTCGCCATCGGCATTGAGCTCATCCAACCCGGCGATCAGCGAAGGCTCGCCGAACAGGAACACGTGCGGGCGCCCTTCAGCTACGCCTGCCGCCAACTCCAGCAACGCTTGGAGTGCCGACTCGTCCAGTTGTTCCGCATCGTCCACCAGCAGATAGACTTCCTGGCCGGTCAGCGCCAGTTGCACCACCTGCGACAGGATCGCCTGCACTTCCGGCTGCGCCACGCCCAGCGACTGCGCCACCTGGCCGAGCACGCTGGCCGCGTCACTGGCGCCACGGGCGGACACCACCACGCTTTGCACCGACTGCTTGTTGGTGCTGGCCACCAGGGCCTGGCGCAGCAGGGTCTTGCCGCTGCCCACAGGGCCGGTGACCGCCAGCATCAGCTGGCTGTAGCGCGCCAGGTGATGCAGCTGGCCAAGCACTGGTTTGCGCTGGGCGGGGAAGAACTTGAAACCGGGCACCCGGGGTGCGAACGGATCGTGGCTCAGCTGGTAATGATCGAGAAACGCCTCATCGGCATGCAGACTGGTCATTGCGTTGTCACAACCTCAAAGCTGGGCCACGATCGCGCGGTAATCCGCCGCCAGCGTGGCCTGAAGAATCTCTGTCGAATAGTCGTCGGTGACGACGGCCTCGCCCAGCTGGCGCAGCAGCACCAGGCGCAGGCGCCCGTCGAGCACTTTCTTGTCGACCGCCATGTGCTCCATGAAATGCGCCGGGGTCATTTCCTGTGGTGGCACCACCGGCAATCCTGCGTCCTGCAGCAGGCGAATTCCGCGATCACGCGCCGGCTGGTCGATCCAGCCCAGGCGCATGGACATTTCCAGGGCCATGACCGTGCCGGCCGCCACGGCTTCGCCGTGCAGCCAGACGCCATAACCCATGTGTGTTTCGATGGCATGGCCGAATGTGTGGCCAAGGTTGAGCGTGGCACGCACGCCCGATTCGCGCTCATCAGCGCCAACCACGGCGGCCTTGGCCGCGCAGGAGCGACGGATGGCCTCGGTCAGGGCGACGGAGTCCAGGGCACGCAGCGCCTGCATATTGTCTTCGAGCCAGGCAAGGAATGGCTTGTCGCAGATCAGGCCGTACTTGATGACCTCGGCGAGACCGGCGGACAGCTCACGCGCGGGCAAGGTTTTCAGGCTGGTGGTGTCGATCAGCACCGCGTTGGGCTGGTAGAAGGCACCGACCATGTTCTTGCCCAGCGGGTGGTTGATGCCGGTCTTGCCGCCCACCGAGGAGTCCACCTGGGACAGCAGCGTGGTCGGCACCTGGATGAAATCGACCCCACGCTGGTAGCAGGCTGCGGCAAAGCCGGCCATGTCACCGATCACGCCGCCACCGAGGGCGACCACGGTGGTGCGCCGGTCATGACGCGCGGTCAGCAGGGCATCGAAGATCAGTTGCAGGGTTTCCCAGTTCTTGTGGGCCTCGCCGTCGGGCAACACCACCGGCAGCACCGAGTAGGCACCCAGGGTCTTGCTCAGGCGTTCGAGGTACAGGGGCGCGACGGTCTCGTTGGAGACGATGGCGACCTGCCGGCCGGCAATATGCGGCGCCAGCAGCTCGGGCTGGTCAAGCAGGCCTTCGCCAATGTAGATCGGGTAGCTACGCTCGCCCAGGTCGACCTTAAGTGTCTGCATGTATCCCCACAATGTACTTGGGCGCGGTGGCGCTATGGCCCCACGCGGTGACGTTCAACCCCGTCTCGGCGTTGGTCGCCGAGGATAGACCCCGCTCAGCGGGGCGGCAACTTCTGCAGACGCTCGAGAATGTCGAGCACGACCATGCGCGGTGGCCGTTCGTCGGTTTCCACCACCAGGTCGGCAATCTCGCGATAGAGCGGGTCGCGTGTTTCAAGCAGGGCACGCAAGGTGGCTTCCGGGTTGGCGGTGCGCAGCAGCGGTCGGTTGCGGTCACGGGAGGTGCGCCCCACCTGCTGCTCCACCGAGGCATGCAGGTAGATCACCCGGCCACCGGCATGCAGCACGGCACGGTTGGCATCGCGCATCACCGCGCCGCCACCGGTCGCCAGGACCACGCCGTCGAGCGCGCAGAGTTCGGCGATCATCGCCTGCTCGCGGTCGCGAAAGCCCGGCTCGCCTTCCTTGTCGAAGATCCACGGGATGTTGGCGCCGGTTCGCAGCTCGATTTCCTTGTCGGAATCCTTGAACAGCAGGCGCAGCTCTTTGGCCAACAGGCGCCCGATGGTGCTTTTTCCAGCGCCCATGGGCCCTACAAGTATCAAATTTCGCACAGAATCAACGACTCACAGCAATCGCCTGGTCACTCATGATACGCGGAGTCAGGAAGACCAGCAGCTCGGATTTTTTCTCTTGTAATGCATCGCGTCGAAACAGCCGCCCAACATACGGCAGATCGCCGAAAAATGGCACCTTGTCGACCACTTTGTTCTGCGACGTCGAGTACACGCCGCCAATCACAATGGTCTGCCCATCGGCCACCCGGACCTTTGCCGTGACCTCGTTCTTGCGGATCGGCGGCACATCGTTCAGCGCATTGATGAAGTCGGGCTCGTCCTTGGTCACACGCACATCCATCACTACCTTGCCATCCGGGGTAATCTGCGGCGTCACCTCCAGCGACAGGGAGGCCTCGCGAAAGGAAATGGAAGTGGCGCCACTGCGCGTGGTCTCCTGATACGGCACTTCGGTGCCCTTGAGTATGCGCGCGGTTTCCTTGTCGGCCGTGACCACCTTGGGCTGGGAGATGATCTCGCCATTGCCGCTCTTCTCCATGGCGCTGAGTTCCAGGTCCAGCAGAATGTCGCTGCGCAACAACCCCACGCCGAGCCCGGCATTGGCCCGCTCGATCCCAAGGTCAACGAACAAGTCGCTGCCCAGCCGACTGTCCACCCCATACAACGGGCCACCCCATCGCACGCCCAGGGCCTTCTCGTAATCGACGCTGGCCTCGACGATACGCGCCTCGATCATGACCTGGCGCACCGGCACATCACAGCTGCGCCACCAGCCTGCGCAGCTCGGCAAGCCGTTCGCCAGGCAAGGTGACCACCAGCGTGTTGGTCCGCGCATCCACACCGAGGCTGCCGCGCCCGGTCAGAATGCCGTCATCGGCCAGGCTCGCCAGCAACAGTTCCGCCAGCTCGGCGGCCTTGGCATGAAAGACCGGGATCAGCTCACGCCGCAAGGGCTCCAGCAACACCTCCTCGCCCATGCCCCCGGCCCGCCCGGCCAGCTCCGCAACGGGAGCGATCAGCAGCACATTGCCCTCCTGGCGCCTGCCCAGTCCCTTGCTGCGCAGCACCAGGTCGAGGGCTTGGCCCCAGGGCACCTCCTCCAGGCGCAGGGTTATCCGCCCCTGCACCGAATCACTGGCAACCAGGTTGACGCCGGCGTGCTCGGCCATGACCTGAAGCACCGAGCGCAACTCGACATCCTGGAAGTTGAGCGACATCGGCTCACCCTGAAGCTCCGCTGCCTGCACCGCCAGGATGCTCAACATCAACCCCACGCCGCTCAACCATCGTTTCGGTCTCATCCCTGACCTCCCCTTGCTCACGTTTTACAAGCACCAGATATCTGGGACGCGCCTGCCAGCGCCCGCCGATGTAGATCCGTTCGCGGACCTCCAGCCGATCGGCATCGATTGCCACCACGATCCCCTCATTCAAACCGAGCCGGTCGCCCTGCCCGACCCGATACAAGTGCCCCGCCGAACGCAACAATGCCTGCCGGCGCCCTGACTGGGACAGGCTTCCGACCATTTCCAGTCGCGCCAAGGGAATATGCCGCAGCTCTTTACCCTGTGTGGCGGGCAACCAGGCCTGAAATGGGTCGAACGTGGCCTTCGACAGGGCATCCTGGGCAGGTTCATCCGCCAAGGCAGCCGGCACGGGAAGCTCTTCCCCTGGGTGGTAGGCATGTATCAGCAACCGTGCGCCAACCACTCCTGAGCCTTCTTCCTGCAAGGCCAGCCTGAGCTGGGGCACGCTCAACAAACGCAACTGCTGCAACCACTGCTCAAGCCACAAGCGCAACGCCGGGTAACGCCCGTGCACGCTGATCTCCAGAGGCTGCAAGCGGTACCCTGCAGCCTGCTGCGCTTCGTTTACTTCGATGCGTTCGAACGACAGGCCATGCTCATGGCCCGACAGGGCCAGCTGGTCGAGCAGTTCACTCATGCCCTCTCCCGCGGCCAGTCGCCAGCGCAACGCTTGCAACCCAGTCCTGGCTTGCTCCAGAGCCTGCTGCGCTCGCTCCAGCTCGACAGGTTTTCCCGCCCCATCCGCCAGAACACTTTGTAGCTGCAACTGCCTCTGGACTGCCTCGGCATGGCTATTGAGCGGCTCACGCAGGCGGACGAAGTAACCCGCGAAAGCCACCAGAAACAGCAGCCCTGCTGCCACCATCCACCGGAGCAACCAAGATCGAGCCGCCAGGCCCTGCCAATCCTGGGTCCACAGGCGGCTCATGACTCACCCGCCAACAAGCGCGCCGCCAGCAGGAATTCATCGCCCTGGCCATGCCGCCGCAGGTGAACAAGCTCCAGGTCCCGCACCATCTTTATCTGCTCCAGGCTGCGCATAAGCCTGGCCACCACTGAAGCAGAGGCTGCCAACCCGGCAAGGCGCAGACGCCCGTCCTCCACACCCACCTCGGTCAAGCGCGCGCCTTCGGGCAATGCCTGCTCCAGTGCGCGAAACAACCCAGGCAACTGCGCCCGCCCGGCGCTCAGCGCAGACACCGCCGCTTGCTGGGCCAACAACGCATCCCGTGCTTCACGCAACTTATCGATCTGCCGCAGCGAAGCGTCCAACCGCTCAACGGCCGCCTGCTGCGTGGCGACGACCTGCGCCTGCCTGGCCAGACGCGACCGCGCCATTCGATCAAGCAACATTACCCCGCACAGCGCCACCACCAGCGTGCCGACCAGAGTGATCTGGAATCGCCGCACAGCGCTTGCCCGGCGTTGTTCGCGCCAGGGCATCAGGTTCAGTCGCCCTTTCATACCGGGCCTCCCATTGCCAAGCCACAGGCCAGGGCCATGGCAGCAGCAGGCACGCTGGCTTCATCGAATCCGCTGGCCAGAGGGCCCGGGCGACCGACATGGCATTTCACGCCCAGACGCTCCGACAAGTCTGCCGCTCGAGCCTCATCGGCGGCGGATCCGAACAACACAACCTGTTCCAGCGTGGACTGGGCACCCGACTGCCAAAGCCCATCTACAGCCTCGGCCCAACGCTCCAGAGAAGGAAAAGCAATGCGCTGCCGATGCGGCACGCGGCCTCCCTGCCAACGGTGCAGGATCACCTCGTCCGGCTCCAACTGCAGCAGCGCCGTGACGCCTGCCTGCGGTTCAGGCACCAGCGCCCGCCGCAACGCGAAACTGTCCACCTCCACGGCCACCAACTGCAGGCCGGCTTGCGCGAACACGCGCTCCAGTGGGTCGAGCTGACTTTGCCTACAGGCCACCACCAACACCTCGACCTGCCCGGCATCCTCCGCGCACGGGCCATGCACCTGGAAATCCAGGGCTAGGTCCTCCACAGGAAAGGGAAACAGCTGCTCGGCCTGCGCGAGCAAGGCCGCTTCGACGCCATGGCCGGGCAACCCGGCAGGCAGGCGGCAAACCTTGCAGATGACCTGAGATGCTGGCAACGCCAGGGCGACCCTGCACTGCGAAGTTCGACACCGGGCATGGGCCTGCTGCAAACCCGCGACCAGGCATTCCACCTGGTCACCCCCCAATGAGCTACCTGGTGCTGACCCAAGGCGCTCATGCGCCCAGCCCATCACCCGACAACCGCCACGTTGGCGGCGCAGGTGCAGCATTCGTATGGCATCGGAGGCGATTTCCACCCCCAGCAGTGAACCGGTACCCCTGCCAAAGCGTCCAAGCATGGCTGTTCCTTCCTGGTCATTGGCTGCCCAAACCCTTGCGGCGCAGGCGGTCGTCGCTCTCCCCGGGCGGTCACCCGGCGGGACGAAAAATGCTTATAATGGCCAGCGTTTTTCCTGTCCGCCGGCCCTGCGCGCAATCCACTCTCAACCTGGACACCCAAAAGCCTTGATACGCCTGCTGAAGTTCTTCTGGTGGTCTCTCGTCGCCGTCATCTGCGCGCTCGTACTCGGTGTGAGCGGTGCGTTTCTGTATCTTAGTCCCAGCCTGCCCTCGGTCGACGCGCTCAGAAGCGTCCAGTTGCAAATCCCCCTGAGGGTCTACAGCAGCGACGGCAAGCTGATCGCCGAGTTCGGCGAGATGCGGCGCTCGCCGATCAAGTTCCAGGAAATTCCCCCACAGTTCATCCAGGCGCTTCTGTCCGCCGAGGACGACAATTT
This sequence comes from Pseudomonas sp. CCOS 191, assembly GCF_001007005.1. Classification (NCBI taxonomy): domain Bacteria; kingdom Pseudomonadati; phylum Pseudomonadota; class Gammaproteobacteria; order Pseudomonadales; family Pseudomonadaceae; genus Pseudomonas; species Pseudomonas sp. CCOS 191. The sequence continues at coordinate 392,749 of NZ_LN847264.1, read as the reverse complement.
CCTCAATCACTATGGCGTCGACCCCAGCAGCCTGATGCGTGCGGCCTCGCAGTTGGTCAAGTCCGGGCATATCCAGAGCGGCGGCAGCACCATCACCATGCAGGTGGCGAAGAACTTCTTCCTCACCAGCGAACGCAGCTTCTCGCGCAAGACCAACGAGATTCTCCTGGCCCTGCAGATCGAGCGGGAACTGACCAAGGACGAAATCCTCGAGCTGTACGTCAACAAGATCTACCTGGGCAACCGTGCCTACGGTATCGACGCCGCGGCGCAGGTGTACTACGGCAAGTCGATTCGCGACGTCAGCCTGGCGCAGATGGCCATGATCGCCGGCCTGCCCAAGGCACCCTCGCGCTTCAACCCGCTGGCCAACCCGGTACGCGCCAAGGAGCGCCGCGACTGGATCCTCGGGCGCATGTACAAGCTCGGCAAGATCGACGAGGCCAGCTACCAGGCCGCCCTCGGTGAACCACTGAATGCCAGCTACCATGTGCCGACCCCGGAAGTGAATGCGCCGTATGTCGCCGAGATGGCCCGCGCCGAGATGGTCGGCCGCTACGGCAGCGACGCCTATACCGAAGGCTTCCGGGTCACCACCACAGTGCCGAGCGACATGCAGCAGATGGCCAACAGCGCGGTCCTCAACGGCCTCAGCGAGTACGACGAACGCCACGGCTACCGTGGCCCCGAGGCGCGCTTCCCTGGCAAGACGCGTGCGGCCTGGCTGCAGGAGCTGAGCAAGCAGCGCACCCTGGGGGGCCTGGAGCCTGCCATCGTCACCCAGGTCGAGAAGACCGGGCTGAAGGTGATGACCCGGGGCGGCCTGGAGGATAGCGTCGCCTGGGACACCATGAAGTGGGCCCGCCCGTACCTCAACAGCAACTCGCAGGGGCGCTCGCCGCAATCAGCGGCCGATGTGGCCCAGGTCGGCGACCTGGTGCGCCTGCAACGCCTGGAAGACGGCAAGCTCAAGTTCAGCCAGGTGCCCGGCGCCCAGAGCGCACTGGTCACCCTCGACCCTTACAACGGTGCCATCCGCGCCTTGGTCGGCGGTTTCTCCTTCGAGCAGAGCAACTACAACCGCGCCGTGCAGGCCAAGCGCCAGCCAGGCTCGAGCTTCAAGCCATTCGTCTACAGCGCCGCCCTGGACAACGGCTACACCGCCGCCAGCCTGGTCAACGACGCCCCGATCGTGTTCGTCGACGAGTACCTGGACAAGGTCTGGCGCCCGAAGAACGACACCAATACCTTCCTCGGCCCGATCCGCATGCGCGAGGCGTTGTACAAGTCGCGCAATCTCGTATCGATCCGCCTGCTGCAGGCCATGGGCGTGGATCGCACCATCGACTACATCGCCAAGTTCGGCTTCAACAAGCAGGACCTGCCGCGCAACCTGTCGCTGGCACTGGGCACCGCGACGCTCACGCCGATGGAGATCGCCACCGGCTGGAGCACCTTCGCCAACGGCGGCTACAAGATCAGCCCGTACCTGATCGAGCGTGTCGAGAGCCGCAACGGCGAAACCCTGTTCACCGCCAACCCGCCACGCGTGCCGCAGGGCAGCCAGGACCAGGCCGGCCTCGCCGCACCTGAGGCACCCATCAGCGCCGCCCCGATGCCAGGCGAGGCGCCGTTGGCCGCAGGCCAGATCACCCCGGCTCCCCAAGTACCCCAGGTCCCCGCCGTGGCCGAGCAGATCATAGACGGGCGCACCTCGTACATTCTCACCACCATGCTGCAGGACGTGATCAAGCGTGGTACCGGCCGTCGCGCCCTGGCCCTCGGCCGTTCGGACCTGGCGGGCAAGACCGGCACCACCAACGAATCCAAGGATGCCTGGTTCTCAGGCTACAACGCCGACTACGTCACCACCGTGTGGGTTGGCTTTGACCAGCCGGAAACCCTGGGGCGCCGCGAATACGGTGGCACCGTGGCCCTGCCGATCTGGATGAGCTTCATGGGCGCCGCGCTCAAGGGCATGCCCGAGCACCCGCCAGCCGAACCCGAGGGCATCCTCAGCCTGCGCGTCGACCCGATCAGCGGCCGCGCCGCCACGCCGAGCACGCCGAACGCCTACTTCGAACTGTTCAAGGCCGAGGACTCGCCACCGTCGGCGGACGAACTGGGCAACGGCGCAGCACCGGGCAGCCCGCTGCCGGCAGATGAAGCAGCGCCGATGGATCTGTTCTAAAGGGCAACCTTTGAAGGTTTTCGGTGAGGGCCGCCAGGTGCTCGCCGAAAACCTTGCAGCGCTCTCAAGATCGAGCGCCGCGCGGGCGGCGCTCGATCTGGTAGGCGCTGCAAGACTGTCGGCGAGCACCAGCAAGCCCTGACGCGATCGCCTTGAAAGGGATGACATTGAACTCCGCGTGAGCAGGCCTGCCCCGCAATAACCCAGGCCCAACAAAAAGCCCCGACTCTTGCGAGCCGGGGCTTTTTCATGACGCTACGACTGGATCAGCCGTTGAACACGTCATCCACGCTCTTGAGCGGGTAGTGCTTCGGATACGGCAGGGTGGCCACACCGGACTCGATGGCGGCCTTGGCCACGGCATCGGAAACCACGGTGATCAGGCGAGCGTCCAGCGGCTTCGGAATGATGTACTCACGGCCGAACTCCAGGGCTTGCACGCCATAGGCTTCGCAGACTTCCTTCGGCACCGGCAGCTTGGCCAGGTCCTTCAGGGCGATGGCGGCAGCGATCTTCATCTCTTCGTTGATGCGCTTGGCGCGAACGTCCAGGGCACCACGGAAGATGAACGGGAAGCCCAGTACGTTGTTGACCTGGTTCGGGTAGTCGGAACGACCGGTGGCCATGATCACGTCGCTGCGGGTGGCGTGAGCCAGCTCCGGGGCGATTTCCGGGTCCGGGTTCGAGCAGGCGAACACGATCGGGTTGGCGGCCATCGACTTCAGGCCTTCGGCGCTCAGCAGGTTCGGGCCGGACAAGCCGACGAACACGTCTGCGCCGTCCAGGGCGTCAGCCAAGGTGCGCTTGTCGGTGGCGTGGGCGAACTGGGCCTTGTACTGGTTCAGGTCGTCGCGGCCAGCGTGGATCACGCCGCTGCGGTCGATCATGAAGATGTTCTCGACCTTGGCACCCATGCTCACCAGCAGTTTCATGCAGGAGATGGCTGCGGCACCGGCGCCCAGGCAGACGATCTTGGCGTCTTCGAGCTTCTTGCCGGCGATTTCCAGGGCGTTGATCATGCCGGCCGCGGTAACGATCGCGGTGCCGTGCTGGTCATCGTGGAAGACGGGAATGTCGCACTGCTCGATCAGCGTGCGCTCGATCTCGAAGCACTCAGGTGCCTTGATGTCTTCCAGGTTGATGCCGCCGAAGGTGATGGAGATGCGGCGAACGGTGTCGATGAAGGCTTGCGGGCTCTCCGACTCGACTTCGATATCGAACACGTCGATACCGGCGAAACGCTTGAACAGAACACCCTTGCCTTCCATGACCGGCTTGGAGGCCAGTGGGCCGAGGTCACCCAGACCGAGGATGGCGGTGCCATCGGAGATCACCGCAACCAGGTTGCCCTTGCCGGTGTACTTGTAGGCCAGCTCCGGATCACGGCCGATCTCGCGCACAGGCTCGGCGACACCCGGGCTGTAGGCCAGGGCAAGGTCACGGGCGGTGGCGGTTGGCTTGGAGAGCTCGACGCTCAGTTTCCCCGGACGGGGCTGAGCGTGGTATTCGAGAGCGGCGGTTTTCAGGTCTGACATGATGGGCATTCCGCTATTTACTGTTCTGACGGACCGCCGAGGATACGCAAAGAGCCGGGGGGCGACAAGACTGCCCGGTCACTATGTGTCAAGGCCTTTGGCCTACGACTTTACGCTATAACCCACGGGGCTTACGGGAGCCAGTGTGTACAATCCAATAGCAAAATGTCTACAACTATTTAGCCAGAAACAAGCGCCAACATGCTCGGATCGGTCAATGGCAACAGCCAGCGTCGCTGCCCAGGCTTGAGCCCGCCCTTGCGGGAACGATCCAGCACCCAGCCACGCGCCTCGACCTGGCGTCCCTTGAGGTTAGCGAAGAAGCTGGCGGGGAAGTGGCGCTGCAGACGAGCGGGAACCTGCAGGACCACGCCCTCGTCAAGCTCCAGCCAGATGCCGCCGCGATTGCGCTCGATCCCGTTGATCCTGCCACCGATCACCGCGAATCCGGATTGCCGCACATCGCGCCCACGCGTGACCGGCGATTGTCGCCACAGCCCTGCCCTGGCCTTGCGCGCCTGCTGCTCGGCCTGCTGCTGGCAGCCCGACAGCTGCACGTTGGGTGCAATCGCTACCTGGTAGCCCAGGCCCTCGCTGAGCAGTTGTGCTTCCAGATTGTTGCCAGTGCGGCCATAGATATGCGCCAGGATACGGCCGTACTTGTCCTTGGGTTCGACGCCCGGAACCAGCCCGACACGGCCATCACTGGCCTTCACCAGCGCCTGCAGGCGCTTCTTGGCAGCCTCGGCATAAGGTTCGCTGGGGCGCCCCTTGCGGCCGATCTCGGGGGCATTGATACCGATCAGCCGCACGCTGCGCCCGTCGCTCAGGCGCAAGGTGTCGCCATCGACCACCTGACGCACCGCCACCGATTGCGCGCTGTCGGGCAATGGACAGAAGGCCAGCGCCGGGAAGTGCCAGATCGCGCCCACAAAAAAGGCGCCCACAAGGGGCGCCTTCTTTTGCAACAGCGCGAACCCCGAAGGCTTCGCCATGTGCATGATTACTTCTTGGCACCGAACATGCCGAAGCGATCGGCGAACTTCTGTACGCGGCCGCCGGTGTCCAGGACTTTCTGCTTACCGGTGTAGAACGGGTGGCACAGGTTGCAAACGTCGATCGCCAGGACGCTGCCCATGGTCGAACGAGTTTCAAACTTGTTGCCGCAGCTGCAGGTGACTGCAACTACTTCGTAGTTCGGATGAATATCTGCTTTCATGGTCACTTCCTCGAGCTGCGTGCCGCCACCCAACACCTATTGTTGAATACCGCACGTAATTAGGCGGCGAATAATACCAGAGAGCAGCCGTAGCGCAAGTTGTCGCTTGCACCGACCGTCGTCTGCTAGGCTCGCCTGATTTGTGAAACGCCCTCCAGAGACCTTCCGCGTGTCCGACGTCATTCTGCGCCTTGCCCTGCCCTCGCCCCTGCGTCGCCTGTTCGACTACCGGGCACCCGCGAGCATGGCGCGCCAGGCACTGACACCCGGCATGCGCATCCGCGTGCCGTTCGGCCGCCGCGAGATGATCGGGGTGCTGGTGGAGGTCGCCGAGCACAGCGAGGTGCCCGCCGACAAGCTCAAGCCAGCCAGCGCCCTGCTCGACCCGGTCTCACCCCTGCCGCCGGCATTGTTCAAGCTGTGCCTGTGGACGGCCCAGTACTACCAGCACAGCCTGGGCGACACCCTCAACTGGGCCCTGCCGACGCTGCTGCGCCAGGGCGAGCCGGCCGAGGCACGCCAGGAACGCTTCTGGCATGTCGCGCCCGGTGCGCGCCTGGAAGACCCGCGCATCGCCCGCGCCCCACGCCAGCGCGACGCCCTCAAGACCCTGTCGCAGCACCCCCACGGCGTGGCCCACAGCCTGTTGAGCAAACTTGGCCTGAACAAGGACAGCCTCGACCTGCTGCTGGCCAAGGAGCTGGTGGAAGTCGAAGTACGCCGCCATCTGCCGGCCGCACGCCACGAGCACTGGCTGGCCCAACCGGAACTGCCGCTCAACGAGGAACAGCGCGCTGCCTTCGAGGCCGTGCGCTCGGGCTTCGGCGCCTTCCACGCCTACCTGCTGGCCGGCGTCACCGGCAGCGGCAAGACCGAGGTCTACCTGCAACTGATCCGCGAAACCCTCGAAGCCGGCAAGCAGGCCCTGATCCTGATCCCCGAGATCAATCTCGGCCCGCAAACCCTGCAACGCTTCGAGCAGCGTTTCAACGCACGCATCGCCCTGCTGCATTCGGCGGTGGGCGATCGCGAGCGCCTGGACGCCTGGCTGGCGGCACGCGATGGCGATGCTGACATCATCATCGGCACCCGTTCGGCACTGTTCACCCCGATGAAGAACCCGGGCCTGATCATCATCGACGAAGAACACGACGGTTCCTATAAACAGCAGGAAGGCCTGCGCTACCACGCCCGCGACCTGGCCGTGGTGCGTGCGCACCAGGAGAACATCCCGATCCTGCTGGGCTCGGCCACACCGTCGCTGGAAAGCCTGCACAACGCCCACAGTGGCCGCTACGGCCTGCTGCGCATGAACCAGCGCGCCGGCGGCGCCAAGGCGCCCCGCTTCCTGCGCCTGGACGTACGCAGCCTGCCACTGGACAGCGGCATCAGCGGCCCATTACAGCAGGCCATCCGCCAGACACTCGAGGCCGGCCAGCAGGTACTGGTGTTCCTCAACCGTCGCGGCTTCGCCCCCACATTGCTGTGTCACGACTGCGGCTGGCTCTCCGAATGCCCGCGCTGCGATGCGCGCATGACCGTGCACCAACGCTCCGCCGTGCTGCGCTGCCACCATTGCGGCTACGACGAGCGCCTGCCGTTGCAGTGCCCGCAATGCGCCCATGTCGACCTGCGCCCGGTGGGCGCCGGGACCGAGCGTGCCGAGGAGCGCCTGAAGGTGCTGTTCCCGGACTACCCGATCCTGCGCGTGGACCGCGACAGCACCTCGCGCAAGGACGCCATGCACAACCTGTTCGCCACTATCCAGCGTGGCCAGCCGAGCATCCTGGTCGGCACCCAGATGCTGGCCAAGGGGCACCATTTCCCCCGCGTCACCCTGGTCGCGATCCTCGATGCCGACGGCGGGCTGTTCTCCGGCGACTTTCGCGCCAGCGAACGCATGGCCCAGCTGATCGTCCAGGTGGCCGGCCGCGCCGGGCGCGCCGAGGAACCGGGCAAGGTCATCGTGCAGACCCACCTGGCCGATCACCCACTGCTGGTGCAATTGACCGAGCAGGGCTACTTCGCCTTTGCCGAACAGGCCTTGAGCGAGCGCCGTGCGGCCGGGCTGCCGCCGTTCGCCCACCTGGCGCTGCTACGTGCCGACGCGCACAAGCCGGGCCAGGCGGAAGGTTTCCTTGACGAAGCCTGCGCCGCCGCCGAGCGCATACTTGCCGAGCAGGGCCTGCATGGCATCGAGTTGCTCGGCCCGGTACCGGCCCCCATGGAGCGACGGGCGGGCAGGTTCCGTGCGCAACTATTGCTCCAGGCCAATGCCCGGGCACCCCTGCATCGACTGATCAGTGCCTGGTTGCTAGTGTTGGAGCAGATGCCGTCGGGGCGCCAGGTGCGCTGGTCGCTGGATGTCGATCCGGTCGACCTTTACTGACTGTTTGAGGGTTGGCGTGGGAGCGGGCTTGCCCCGCGATGGCGTCATCGCGGGGCAAGCCCGCTCCCACACCGACAATGGACTGTGCCCCAAAAGGTTGGCAACCCGCCCCCGGCAACGGATAATGCCCAGTTTTTCCACCTGCGCATCGAAGCGCTCCACCGCGCTTGCGGTCGAAAAGAGACCCTCATGAAAGACACCATTCGCCAGCTGATCCAGCAAGCCCTCACCCAACTCGTCGCCGACGGTGTGCTGCCTGAAGGGCTGACGCCGGCGATCCAGGTGGAAAACGCCCGGGACAAGACCCACGGCGACTTCGCCAGCAACATTGCCATGATGCTGGCCAAGCCGGCGGGCATGAAGCCGCGCGACCTGGCCGAGAAGATCATCGCCGCCCTGCCGGCCAGTGCCGACATCACCAAGGCCGAGATCGCCGGCCCCGGCTTCCTCAACTTCTTCCAGAACACCGAAGCGCTGGCAGGCCGCCTCGACGCCGCCCTGGCCGATGGCCACCTGGGCGTGCGCAAGGCCGGCCCGGCAGAAAAGGTGGTGATCGACATGTCGGCACCGAACCTGGCGAAGGAGATGCACGTCGGCCACCTGCGCTCGACCATCATCGGCGACAGCGTTGCCCGGGTACTGGAGTTCCTCGGTGACGACGTCATCCGCCAGAACCACGTGGGTGACTGGGGTACCCAGTTCGGCATGCTGATGGCCTACCTCCAGGAAAACCCGATCACCAGTGACGAGCTGTCGGATCTGGAGAACTTCTACCGCGCCGCGAAGAAACGCTTCGACGAGTCCGAAGAGTTCGCCACCCGCGCCCGCGGGCTGGTGGTCAAGCTGCAGGCCGGTGATCCCGAGTGCCTGGCGCTGTGGACGCGCTTCAAGGACATTTCCCTGTCGCACTGCCAGAAGACCTACGAGCTGCTCAACGTCAAGCTGACCATGGCCGACGTGATGGGCGAGAGCGCCTACAACGACGACCTGGCCAACGTGGTCGCCGACCTCAAGGCCAAGGGCCTGCTGGTCGAGGACCAGGGCGCCCAGTGCGTGTTCCTCGAGGAATTCAAGAACGCCGAGGGCGAGCCATTGCCGGTGATCGTGCAGAAGGCCGACGGCGGCTACCTGTACGCCACCACCGACCTGGCCGCCGTGCGCTACCGCAGCAACAAGCTGCAGGCCGACCGCGCCCTGTACTTCGTCGACCAGCGCCAGGCCCTGCACTTCAACCAGGTGTTCGAAGTGGCCCGCCGCGCAGGTTTTGTCGGCCACCCGATGAAGATGGAGCACATGGGCTTCGGCACCATGAACGGCGCCGATGGCCGCCCGTTCAAGACCCGCGATGGCGGCACCGTCAAGCTGATCGACCTGCTCACCGAGGCCAAGGACCGCGCCTATGCGCTGGTCAAGGAGAAGAACCCGTCGCTGGCCGAGGACGAGCTGCGCCACATCGGTGAAGTGGTCGGCATCGGCGCGGTCAAGTACGCCGACCTGTCGAAGCACCGCACCAGCGACTACAGCTTCAACTTCGAACTGATGTTGAACTTCGAGGGCAACACCGCGCCGTACCTGTTGTACGCCTACACCCGCGTGGCCGGCGTGTTCCGCAAGCTTGGCAAGGGCTTCGACGAAGTCGACGGCAGCATCGTCCTGCAGGCAGCGCACGAGCAGGACCTGGCCGCGCGCCTGGCGCAGTTTGGCGAGATCCTCAACAACGTCGCTGAAAAAGGCACGCCTCACGTGCTGTGCACCTACCTGTACGACCTCGCCGGCCTGTTCTCCAGCTTCTACGAGAACTGCCCGATCCTTTCCGCCGAAACCGCCGAACAACAGCAGAGCCGCCTGCGCCTGGCTGCCCTGACCGGCCGCACCCTCAAGCAGGGCCTGGAACTGCTCGGCCTGGAAACCCTGGAGCGCATGTAAGTTGGCTGCAAAGAAGAAACCCGCACCCAAGCGCGGCGCCAGCCGCTCCCAGCCGCCTGCCAGCAAGCAGCCGATTCCGGGCTGGGTGTGGCTGGCGGTCGGCCTGACCGTGGGGGCGTTCATCGTCTTCCTGATGAAGCTCGAACCCGGTGGCGCTGATATCAAGCGCACCAAGCCCGAGCAACATAAGCAGGAGAAGGTCGCCGAAGCGAGCAAGACCACCACCCCGACGCCACAGCAGCCGGTGAAGCCTAAGTACGACTTCTATACGCTGCTGCCGGAGTCGGAAGTGATCGTGCCGCCCGAGGCCGTGCCGGAGAAAACCCCGCCGGTGCCGGCGCAACCGCCCGTGCCAAGTACTCCGGTCACCCCTGCGGAAGCGGCGAAGATCGACACGGCTCGCGCCCAGGCCGCCCTGCTGGGCCAGACGCCGCCACCGGCACCACCGGTGATCAAGCCAGCGGCCACGACCCAGTTCTTCCTGCAGGCCGGCTCGTTCCGCAAGCAGGCCGATGCCGACAAGGTCCGTGCGCAGATCATCCTGCTTGGCCAGGCGGTCAAGGTTGAGTCGGGCACGGTCAAGGAAGAGACCTGGTACCGCGTGATGGTCGGCCCGTTCAGCAACCGCGAACAGTTGACCGTGGCGCAGAAACAACTGGCCGGGGCAGGTTTCAGCAACCTGCTGCTGCAACAGCGGCGTCAGTAACGAAAAAGGCCTTGCCGCTCGCAGCGACAAGGCCTTTTTTCATACCCGGCGACGCTCGGCGTTGACCTGGGAAATCTGGCTGTTGAGCGTCCAGAAGTCATACAGCACGCCCAACAGGAACAACCCGCCGGTGAACAGGTAGATCAGCGCGCTGATCCACTTGCCCTGATACAGCCGATGCACACCGAAGATGCCGAGGAAGGTCAGGAGTATCCACGCCAGGTTGTAGTCCACGCCGCCCGACTCGAAACGCATGTCTGCCTCACGGTCCATCGACGGGATCAGGAACAGGTCGATCAGCCAGCCTATGCCCAGCAGGCCCAGGGTGAAGAACCAGATGGTTCCGGTGATCGGCTTGCCGTAGTAGAAGCGGTGCGAGCCGGTGAAGCCGAAGATCCACAGCAGGTAGCCGAGAACCTTGCTATGGGTGTCGTGCGAGGGGGCACCCTGTTGATAACCATTCATTCGAAGCCCTCGTGGGATAGCTGAAAATTTTCTAAGGAAAAATGTGACTTTTTCGTTTTGACCCGACATATGGTACGTACTTCAGCGACCAACGGATCAGAATTTGATCAAAAAGCTGTTATAAAGTTGCGCGCCAACACTTATAAGAGCTTCATCTATGCCACCTTTTATCAAGACATGGCTGACCCTCTGCCTTTTGTTACCCCTGGCCGCCCACGCCACCAACCGTGAGCAACGACTTCCCAGCGGATTCACCGGCTATACGACCAATGCCGATGCCACGGTGAAACGCACCCCGATCCAGTATCGCAGCAGTTCCGTGCGCGCTCGCCCGGCCAACGCCGCCAAGCAGCAACAAGCTGTGGGCATGCAGGCCGTGGCCATGTCACCCAAGCAGAGCAGCGAAGTGCTCAGCCGCGCCGTGAACGTACTTGGCACACCCTATCGCTGGGGCGGCAGCAGCCCGAAGAAGGGCTTCGATTGCAGCGGCCTGGTCAAGTACGCGTTCAACGATGTGGCCGATGTCGACCTGCCGCGTACCTCCAACGCAATGGCTCAGGGCCAGGGCGTCAAGGTGGCCAAGAGCGATCTCAAGCCGGGCGACCTGATCTTCTTCAACATCAAGAGTCGCCGGGTCAATCACGTAGCCATCTACCTGGGCAACGATCGCTTCATCCACGCGCCACGCACCGGCAAGCGGGTGAGCATCGACAGCCTGGAAAAACCCTATTGGCAAAAGCACTACGTGGTGGCCAAGCGCGTCCTGCCCAAGAACCAGCAGGCGCTGGCCCTGGCCAAGCGCTAAGCCCTCAATCGCGGGCTTGCCCCGCGATTGCACCAGCAGGCAGCAATGCTAATCGACCAGGCCTTTCTGCCTGAGCGCCCGCATCGCCCCCTCCATCGTCTGCATCCCCAATGCCGCCCCCGCCTGCATCACCGACTGCACCTGTGCCATGCGCCCCTCGCGAATCAAATTGCGCACCGCGGGCGTCGCTATCAGCACCTCCCTTGCGGCGACCCTGCCGCCGCCCACCCGCCTGATCAGCACCTGAGCCACCACCAGGCGCAGTGATTCAGCCAGCATCATGCGCACCAGCGGCTTCTCCTCGGCCGCGAACACCTCTACCAGCCGGTCGATGCTGTTCACCGCCGAGCGGGTGTGCACCGTTGCCAGCACCAGATGCCCGGTTTCTGCCGCGCGCAATGCAAGGCGGATACTCTCCAGATCACGCAACTCACCCACCATGATCACATCCGGATCCTGGCGCAGGGCACTGCGCAACCCTTGGGCGAAGTCACGGCTGTGCATGCCGATCTCCCGCTGATTGACCAGGCAACCCTGGCCGCTGTGGATAAATTCGATAGGGTCTTCGAGGGTGATGACCTGCAGCGCGCGTTCGCGATTGATCTGATCGAGCAGCGCCGCCAGGGTGCTGGACTTGCCGCTACCCGTCGGCCCGCCCACCAGCACCAAGCCATCCCGACATTGCGCAACGGCTTGATACACATCGTTCAGTTCAAGTTCATCGAGGCTCGGGACCCGCGCCGGGATCAGGCGCGCGCTTGCGCCCAATCCATTGTGCTGGCGGAACAGGTTCAAGCGCAGGCGCCCCACGCCGGGCAAGCTCAGCGCCAGGTCCAGTTCATCACCGCTCAGCCATTGCCGCCGCTGCCCGTCATCGAGCAGGCCGGCCATTCCCTGTTCCAGAGCTGCGCAGGTCAGCGCCGGCACCGCCATGCGCTGCAACTCGCCATCCAGGCGCAGCAACGGCGGCTCGCCCACGGCCAGGTGCAGGTCGCTGGCGCCTGCGGCCACGGCCCGGCCCAGCAGGTCGGTCACATCCATGAGACTCCCCAACGGCGATCAAGCAGGTAGAATGCCGCAGACCCCAAAGCCGTCGGCGACGAACCATGTCCACCCTAGCAGACAATATTTCCGTCATTGCCCGCCGCATCGACAGCGCGGCCCGGGCCGCCGGGCGTGAGCCGGCCAGCGTGCAGCTGCTGGCAGTGAGCAAGACCAAGCCCGCCAGCGCCATCCGTGAGGCTCATGCCGCCGGCCTGCGCCACATGGGTGAGAACTACCTTCAGGAAGCCCTGACAAAACAACAGGCGCTTTCCGACCTGCCCTTGATCTGGCACTTCATCGGCCCCATTCAGTCGAACAAGACCAAGGCCATCGCCGAGCACTTCGACTGGGTACATTCCGTGGACCGCCTGAAGATCGCCCAACGCCTCTCGGAGCAGCGCCCCGCCGAGCTGCCACCGCTGAACATCTGCCTGCAGGTGAATGTCAGCGGCGAGGCCAGCAAGTCCGGTTGCTCGCCCGCCGAACTGCCAGCCCTGGCCCAGGCCGTGAACGCCCTGCCCGGCCTGCGCCTACGCGGGTTGATGGCGATCCCGGAACCTACCGAGGACCGCGCCGAGCAAGAGGCCGCTTTCGCCACGCTGCGTGGACTGCAGGCCCAGCTCGGCCTCGGTCTGGACACCCTGTCCATGGGCATGAGCCATGACCTGGAAGCCGCCATCGCCCAAGGCGCGACCTGGGTCCGCATCGGTACCGCCTTGTTCGGCGCCCGCGACTACGGTCAGGCCTGAATCCATGCTTAACTCTCCCTTCCCCCACAAGGACCCGACATGAGCAAGACTCGTATTGCCTTTATCGGCGCTGGCAACATGGCTGCCAGCCTGATTGGCGGCCTGCGCGCCCAGGGCCTGGACACCGCGCTGATCCGCGCCAGCGACCCGGGTGCCGAAACCCGCGCACGCATCACTGCCGAGCACGGCATCGAAGCCTTCGAAGACAACGCCCGGGCCATCGATGGCGTGGACGTGATCGTCCTGGCAGTCAAACCGCAAGTCATGAAAGCGGTCTGCGAAACACTTAAGCCGAACCTTAAACCGGGCCAGCTGGTGGTTTCCATTGCCGCCGGCATCACCTGCGCCAGCCTTCAGACCTGGCTGGGCGCGATCCCCCTGGTACGCTGCATGCCGAACACCCCGGCGCTGCTGCGCCAAGGCGTCAGCGGCTTGTACGCAACCCGGGAAGTTTCCATGGAACAACGCCGCCAGGCCGAACAACTGCTGTCGGCCGTGGGCACCGCCCTGTGGCTTGATGAAGAACAGCAGCTGGACGCCGTGACCGCTGTTTCCGGCAGTGGCCCGGCGTACTTCTTCCTGCTGATCGAGGCCATGACCGCCGCTGGCGAAAAACTCGGCCTACCGCGCGAGACTGCCTCGCAACTGACCCTGCAGACCGCCCTGGGCGCCGCCCGCATGGCGGTTTCCAGCGACGTCGACGCCGCCGAGCTGCGTCGCCGCGTGACCTCGCCGGCCGGCACCACGGAAGCGGCGATCAAATCGTTCCAGGCCAACGGCTTCGAGGCTATCGTCGAACAGGCCCTGCAAGCCGCGGCGAAACGCTCGGCCGAGCTGGCCGAGAAACTGGGCAAATAAGGAGCCTTTGATGAATGCACTGTCCGGCGCCGCGATCTTCGTGGTGCAAACCCTGGTCAGCCTGTACCTGGTGATCGTCCTACTGCGCTTCGTGCTGCAGCTGGTCAAGGCCGACTTCTACAACCCGCTGAGCCAGTTCGCCGTGCGCGCCACCCAGCCATTGCTCAAGCCGCTGCGCCGCGTGGTCCCCAGCATCGCTGGCCTGGATACCTCCTCGCTGCTGCTGTCGATCATCATCCAGGCGCTGTTGATGGCCTTCGTGCTGATGGTCACCTACGGCACCTTCGGCGACGTCCTGCACCTGCTGATGTGGTCGATCCTGGGCATCACCTCGCTGTTCCTGAAGATCTTCTGGGTGGCAATGATCGTCATGGTGATCGTCTCCTGGGTCGCGCCGAACAGCCACAACCCGGCTGCAGAACTGGCCTACCAGATCAGCGAGCCGGTGCTGGCGCCGTTCCGTCGCCTGGTGCCGAACCTCGGCGGCATGGACATCTCGCCGATCTTCGCCTTCATCGCCATCCAGGTGATCCAGTCGTTCCTCATGCCCCAGCTGGCAGCCTACGCCGGCATGCCGCAAGAGCTGTGGCGGATGATCTGACCCACCCTGCATCCAGCGGCAAGCCTTTGCTTGCCGCTGGGGGTAGCGCTCTTTAGACTTACGCCTCCGTCAAGCGTGAGCAGGGTCGATGTCCACTGTCCTTCCCGAAGATTCCGTCGGTCTGGTAACACCGCAGATCGCCCGGTTCGATGAACCGCTGGCCCTGGCCTGTGGCCGCGCACTGGCCTCGTACGAACTGATCTACGAAACCTATGGCACTCTCAACAGCAGCGCCAGCAATGCCGTGCTGATCTGCCATGCGTTGTCCGGCCACCACCATGCCGCCGGCTACCATGCCGCCACCGACCGCAAGCCGGGCTGGTGGGACAGCTGCATCGGCCCCGGCAAGCCCATCGACACCAACCGTTTCTTCGTGGTCAGCCTGAACAACCTCGGCGGTTGCAATGGCAGCACCGGCCCAAGCAGCCTCAATCCGGCCACCGGCAAGCCCTACGGCGCCGATTTCCCGGTGCTGACCGTGGAAGACTGGGTGCACAGCCAGGCGCGCCTGGCCGATCGCCTGGGGATCCAGACCTGGGCCGCCATCGTCGGCGGCAGCCTGGGCGGCATGCAGGCGCTGCAATGGACCATCACCTACCCGGACCGGGTCCGCCACTGCGTGGACATCGCCTCGGCGCCCAAGCTGTCGGCGCAGAACATCGCCTTCAACGAAGTGGCGCGCCAGGCCATCCTCACCGACCCGGAATTCCACGGTGGTTCGTTCCAGGACCAGGGCGTGATCCCCAAGCGCGGCCTGATGCTGGCGCGCATGGTCGGCCACATCACCTACCTGTCCGACGACTCGATGGGCGAGAAATTCGGCCGCGAGCTCAAGAGCGACAAGCTCAACTACGACTTCCACAGCGTCGAATTCCAGGTCGAGAGCTACCTGCGCTACCAGGGCGAGGAGTTCTCCGGGCGCTTCGACGCCAACACCTACCTGCTGATGACCAAGGCACTGGACTATTACGACCCGGCCGCCGCCCACGGCGGTGACCTGGCGGCGACCCTGGCACATGTGACGGCGGACTACTGCATCATGTCGTTCACCACCGACTGGCGCTTCTCGCCGGCCCGTTCGCGAGAGATCGTCGACGCCCTGATGGCCGCGCGCAAGAACGTCTGCTACCTGGACATCGACTCGCCATACGGCCACGACGCCTTCCTCATCCCGACCCCCCGCTACATGCAGGGTTTCGCCAACTACATGAACCGCATCGCCGTTTGAGGACCCCATGAGAGCCGACCTGGAAATCATCCAAGACTGGATCCCCGCCGGCAGCCGGGTACTCGACCTGGGCTGCGGCAACGGCGAACTGCTGGCCTCGCTGCACGAGCGCAAGAACGTCACCGGCTACGGCCTGGAGATCGACCCCGACAACATCGCCGCCTGCGTGGCCAAGGGCGTCAACGTGATCGAGCAGGACCTGGACAAGGGCCTGGGCAACTTCGCCAGCAACAGCTTCGACGTGGTGGTCATGACCCAGGCCCTGCAGGCCGTGGAGTACCCCGACCGGATCCTCGACGAAATGCTACGGGTGGGCCGCCAGTGCATCATCACCTTCCCCAACTTCGGCCACTGGCGCTGCCGCTGGTACCTGGCGACCAAGGGTCGCATGCCGGTCTCGGACTTCATGCCGTATACCTGGTACAACACACCGAACATCCACTTCTGCACCTTCGAGGACTTCGAGAACCTGTGCCATGAGCGCAAGGCCAAGGTCCTAGATCGCCTCGCCGTCGACCACCTGCACCGTAACGGGTTGGGTGGGCGGCTTTGGCCTAATCTTCTAGGTGAGATCGGTATCTATCGGGTCAGCAGCCCGGGCCTGCAGGAGCATCAGCTCGCGGTCTGACCCTCAACGGAGGAATGGCATCATGCGTCGACTAGCACTGTTTCTGATCAGCCTGTGCCTGGCCTTGCCGGTATTGGCTGCCGATGCCGCCAGGCCCGAGCGCAAGGAAGTGTTCGGTGATGTGACGGTCCACTACAGCGCCTTCACCTCAAGCATGCTGCAACCCGACATCGCTGCCGCCACGGGCCTGACCCGCAGCAAGAACCAGGGCGTGCTCAACATCGCCGTGCTCAAGGGCGGCAAACCGGCGATGGCGGTAGTCAGCGGCACAGTGAAAGATCTCACCGGGCGCAGCAACCCGTTGTCGTTCAAGCAGATTACCGATCAGGGGGCGGTGTATTACATCGCACAGTTCAAGATCGACCAGGCCGAGACCGTCACCTTCGACCTCAACGTCGAGACCGGCGGCGTCAGCAATAAACTCAGCTTCAACCAGGAAGTGTTCCCAGGCGAATGATGAATTTCCAGCAACTCGTATTGGCCAGCCATAACGCCGGCAAACTCAAGGAACTGCAGGCCATGCTCGGCGAGTCCGTGAACCTGCGCTCGATTGGTGAATTCAGCCAGGTTGAGCCGGAGGAGACCGGCCTGTCGTTCGTCGAGAACGCCATCCTCAAGGCGCGCAACGCCGCGCGCATTTCCGGCCTGCCGGCTCTGGCCGACGACTCGGGCCTGGCGGTGGACTTCCTCGGCGGCGCGCCGGGTATCTACTCGGCGCGCTATGCCGACGGCAAGGGCGACGCGGCGAACAACGCCAAGCTGCTCGATGCGCTCAAGGATGTGCCTGAAGACCAGCGCGGCGCGCAGTTCGTCTGCGTTCTGGCCCTGGTGCGGCACGCCGACGACCCGCTGCCGATCCTCTGCGAAGGCCTGTGGCACGGCAGTATCCTGTTCGAGGCCAGTGGCGAACACGGCTTCGGCTACGACCCGCTGTTCTGGGTGCCGGAGCGCAAATGCTCCAGCGCCGACTTGGCCCCTGCCGACAAAAACCAACTCAGCCACCGCGCCCGCGCCATGGCCCTGCTGCGTCAGCGTCTGGGCCTGGCATGAGCGAAAAGCTGTTGGTACAGCCGGCGGGCCTGATCCTTCCCGAACTCCCGCCGCTGTCACTCTATATCCATATTCCCTGGTGCGTGCGTAAATGCCCGTACTGCGACTTCAACTCGCACCAGGCCGGCCCGACCCTGCCGGAAGCCGAGTACATCGACGCCCTGCTCGCCGACCTCGACCAGGAAATGCATGCCGTGCAGGGCCGTCCGATCAGCACGATCTTCTTCGGCGGCGGCACCCCGAGCCTGTTCAGCGCCGACGCGCTTGGGCGCCTGCTGCGCGGTATCGAGCAACGCATCCCGTTCGCCCCGGACATCGAGATCACCCTCGAGGCCAACCCGGGCACCTTCGAGCAGGAGAAGTTCAAGGCCTACCGCCAGACCGGCATCAACCGGCTATCCATCGGCGTGCAGAGTTTCCAGCCCGCCAAGCTCGAAAGACTGGGGCGCATCCACAATGGCGCCGAAGCGGTGCGCGCCGCCGATATGGCCCGTGCGGCAGGCTTCGACAACTTCAACATGGACCTGATGCACGGTTTGCCGGACCAGTCGCTCGACGACGCCCTGGGCGACCTGCGCCAGGCCATCGAACTGGCGCCGACGCACCTGTCCTGGTACCAGCTGACGGTAGAACCCAACACGGTGTTCTGGAACCAGCCGCCTGAGCTGCCCGAGGACGACATCCTCTGGGATATCCAGGAAGCCGGCCAAGCGCTGATGGCCGACCACGGTTACCGCCAGTATGAAGTCTCGGCCTACGCCCAAGCCGGTCGTGCTGCGCGGCACAACCTGAACTACTGGCGCTTCGGCGACTTCATCGGCATCGGTGCCGGCGCCCATGGCAAGCTGTCGTTCCCGGACGGGCGCATCCTGCGCACCTGGAAGACCCGCCTGCCCAAGGACTATCTGAACCCGTCCAAGCCGTTCAAGGCCGGCGAGAAGCTGTTGCCGGCCGATGAGCTACCCTTCGAGTTCCTGATGAACGCGCTGCGCCTCACCGACGGCGTGGAGGCCGAGCTGTTCAACCTGCGTACCGGCCTGCCCCTTGCACAACTGGCCGAAGCCCGCCGTAAAGCCGAACAAAAAGGCCTTTTGCGGGTCGAACCGGATCGGCTGGCCGCCACGCCGCGCGGCCAGCTGTTCCTCAACGACCTGCTGCAGTACTTCTTGAATTAAGGATGACCCATGGACCTGGTACTTGACCTGCTCTCGACCGTTTCCCGCTGGAGCCGCAGCAACCTCTCGGAGATTTCGCTGGCCCTGGTGGGCTGCCTGCTGGTGCTGTTCGGCACCGACATCAAAGGCTGGGTCGAGGGGCGCCTGGGCGGCCTGGCCGGCGCCCTGCGCGTGCCGTTCATGGCCCTGCTGGTGATGATCGGCAGCGGTGCGGCGCTGATCTATGCGACGCCGTGGATCGTCAAGGGGCTGGGGCAGTTCAACAACTATGCGCTGGCGCCGGTACTGCTGGTGGTGCTGGTTTTGATCGGCGTGGTCGCTGATCGGCGGGGGTGAGCGTCCGCTAAAAGCCGCCCTGGCGGGCCAGGGCGGCTTCTCACCCGACTAACCCCTTAATGGGCATCGTCGAAGTGATCACGCAGGAAGTCCCTGACGGTCCTGAAAATGATCAGGATCCGAATGAGCTTCCAGACGCGGCTCACCGTATTCAGCAAACGCTTCATATGCCTTGGCCTCCGTGTTGGCTGGGCCATTCTTCCAGCGTCTAACCGGCACTTCGACACCTTCGGAGAGCATGTGACTGTCTCCAGTGAAGTGGCCCGGTTGGTGGCCCTTCGATAAATATCACCGGCGCGAGTCGTAGGTCACGTCGAAGGGGCCGAGAAAGCGTTTGGGTTCCCGGCCCGTCACCGGATGAATCACATGCGAGCAAATCGATCTTACGTGAACCTCTTTACCAGATCTGTTACCTGTCCTGTCACACGTAATGCCGGATATTTCCTTGGTTGACCTGTATTCGAGGCCATCCTAAGATCCAGTTGTGACTGTCTCCAGTGATGTTCGTGGGCTAGGCTTCGTAACCCGAGGCCCACATAAAAAAACCGCCCTTCTCAAGGCGGTTTTTTTGTACCTGCAATTTCGCAGGTTTGACGGACTGCACCGAACGAACCCGGCTCAGCTCACCTTCTCGAACTTCAGATCCCACACCCCATGCCCAAGGCGCTCACCACGGCGCTCGAACTTGGTGATCGGCCGCTCTTCCGGGCGTGGCACGTAGGTACCATCAGCCGCCTGGTTGCGATAGCCGGGCGCCGCGCTCATCACTTCCAGCATGTACTCGGCATAGGGCTCCCAGTCGGTCGCCATGTGGAACACGCCGTTGGGCTTGAGTTTGCGGCGCACCAGCTCGGCGAACTCCAGCTGAACGATCCGGCGCTTGTGGTGACGCGCCTTGTGCCACGGATCGGGGAAGAACAGCATCAGACGGTCAAGGCTGTTGTCCGCCACGCAGCGGTTGAGCACTTCGATGGCATCGCAGTCGTACACCCGCAGGTTCTTCAGCCCCTGTGTCAGCACGCCATTGAGCAGCGCGCCGACACCCGGGCGGTGCACTTCGACACCAATGAAGTCCAGCTCGGGCGAAGCGGCGGCCATTTCCAGCAGTGAGTGGCCCATGCCGAAGCCGATCTCCAGGGTACGCGGCGCCGAACGGCCGAACACCTGGTCATAGTCCACCGGGCTGTCGGCCAGCGGCAGGATGAACTGCGGGCCGCCCTGGTCCAGGCCGCGCTGCTGGCCTTCGGTCATGCGCCCAGCGCGCATCACGAAGCTCTTGATACGGCGGTGCGGGCGGGTTTCGCCGTCTTCGGAGATCGGCGTTTCTTGCGATTCAGTCATCAGGGGCTCTTACTTGATCAGACCATCCAGCGGCGAAGAGGCGCTGGCATAGAGTTTTTTCGGCATGCGACCGGCCAGGTAGGCCATGCGACCGGCAACGATGGCGTGTTTCATGGCTTCGGCCATCAGTACAGGCTGCTGGGCATGGGCGATGGCCGAGTTCATCAGCACCGCTTCGCAACCCATTTCCATGGCGATGGTGGCGTCGGAGGCGGTACCCACGCCGGCATCGACCAGCACCGGCACCTTGGATTCCTCCAGGATGATCTGCAGGTTGTACGGGTTGCAGATGCCAAGGCCGGTGCCGATCAGGCCGGCCAGCGGCATGACGGCGATGCAGCCGGCTTCGGCCAGCTGGCGGGCGATGATCGGGTCATCGCTGGTGTAGACCATCACGTCGAAACCTTCCTTGACCAGCACTTCGGCGGCCTTGAGGGTTTCGATCACATTGGGAAACAGGGTTTTCTGGTCGGCCAGCACTTCCAGCTTCACCAGCGTCCTGGACTCATGGGACTTGCGGCCATCGAGCAGTTCACGGGCCAGGCGGCAGGTGCGCACCGCTTCCGTCGCATCGAAGCAACCGGCGGTGTTCGGCAGGATGGTGTACTTGTCTGGCGACAGCACGTCGAGCAGGTTCGGCTCGCCCGCGTTCTGGCCCAGGTTGGTACGGCGCACGGCAACGGTGACGATCTCGGCACCCGAGGCCTCGGTGGCCAGGCGGGTTTCTTCCATGTCACGGTACTTGCCGGTGCCTACCAGCAGGCGCGACTGGAAAGTGCGCCCGGCCAGGATGAAGGGCTTGTCGCTGCGAACGTTGCTCATCGTTGTTCCTCAGGAAAGATTGCGGGACTTTGCTGGCGAGGTTTCAGGGGCGGTTAGCCGCCACCGATGGCGTGGACCACCTCGACCTGGTCGCCGTCCTTGAGCTGCGTGCTCTCGTGCTGGCTGCGCGGCACGATGTCCAGGTTCAGTTCCACCGCCACCCGGCGGCCGGCCAGCTCCAGCCGGCCCAGCAGCGCCGCGACGCTCTCGCCCGCGGGCAGTTCGTAAGGTTCACCGTTCAATTGAATGCGCATGCGCACGGCCACCATTGTTCTTTGGGGGCCCGCATTCTAGCCCCGATCCGCCCTGCAACCCAAGGGCGACACACGCCATTAGTCGCGATTGTGGACCGACCGGTCAGCCCAGCCGCCAGGCGGCCAGCCCCAGGCAAAGCCAGCCAGCAAGGAAGCACAGGCCGCCCAGCGGGGTGATCATGCCGAGCTTGCCCAGGCCGCTGAGCGTGAGGGCGTAGAGGCTGCCGGAGAACAGCAGGATACCCACGGCGAACAAGCCACCGGCCCAGCCGACCAGGCGCCCGGGCAAGTGCGCCGACAGCACCGCCACGCCGAGGATCGCCAGGGCATGCACCAGTTGGTAGGTGACACCGGTATGGAAGATCGCCAGGTAGTCGGCGCTGAGGCGGCTTTTCAAGCCATGGGCGGCGAAAGCGCCGAGGGCGACGCCGGTAAAGCCGAAGAACGCGGCGAGCATCAGGAAGCTGCGAAGCATGGGACGACTCCTCGGGAGGGGTCTGTATAATGGCCCGTTCCAACGGTCCGGCCAAGCCATCACCATGCTGTCATCCCTTCTTCGCCGCCTTTCCCGCGCCCTGCTCTGGTTCGCTGCTGGCAGCATCGCCGTGGTTCTGGTGTTGCGCTGGGTGCCGCCGCCCGGCACCGCGCTGATGGTCGAGCGCAAGGTGCAGTCATGGGCCAGCGGCGAGCCGATCGACCTGCAACGTGACTGGACGCCTTGGGAGGATATCTCCGACGAGCTCAAGGTGGCGGTCATCGCCGGCGAAGACCAGAAGTTCGCCAGCCACTGGGGCTTCGATATCCCCGCGATCCAGGCGGCGCTGGCCTACAACGAGCGTGGCGGCAAGGTACGCGGCGCCAGCACACTGACCCAGCAGGTGGCCAAGAACCTGTTCCTGTGGTCCGGGCGCAGCTGGCTGCGCAAGGGGCTGGAAGCCTGGTTCACCGCCCTTATCGAGTTGTTCTGGTCGAAGGAGCGGATACTCGAGGTCTATCTGAACAGTGCCGAATGGGGCAAGGGCGTGTTCGGTGCCCAGGCGGCGGCGCGTTATCACTTCGGCGTGGATGCCAGCCGCCTGACGCGACAACAGGCCGCACAGCTCGCGGCCGTGCTGCCAAGCCCGATCAAGTGGAGTGCCAGCCGCCCCAGCGCCTATGTGGCAAGCCGTGCGGGGTGGATCCGCCGGCAGATGAGCCAGTTGGGCGGGCCGAGCTACCTGATGCAACTGGATGCTTCGCGCAGGCTTTAAGGTCCGCTCTCACGCGCCAGTCAGCAACACACAAAAAAGCCGCTGCCTCTTCCGAGAGCAGCGGCTTTTCAATCCAGCCAGGGCGCCGATCAGATCGTGATCAATGCCTTGACCTTGTTCATCGCGTTCTTCTCCAGCTGGCGAATACGCTCGGCCGACACGCTGTACTTCTCTGCCAGCTCATGCAGCGTGGCCTTTTCTTCGGCCAGCCAACGCTGGTAGAGGATGTCGCGGCTGCGATCATCCAGGCCCTGCAGCGCTTCATGCAGGTTGCTGGTGGAGTTGTCGCTCCAGTCAGCGTCCTCCAGCTGCACGGCCGGGTTGTAGCGGTGGTCTTCCAGATAATGCGCAGGCGACTGGAAGGCGCTGTCGTCGTCGGCTTCCGCCGCCGGGTCGAAGGCCATGTCCTGGCCGCTCAGGCGGCTTTCCATCTCACGTACTTCACGCGGCTCGACACCCAGGCTCTCGGCCACGCGATGGACTTCGTCATTGTTCAACCAGGCCAGGCGTTTCTTCTGGCTGCGCAGGTTGAAGAACAGCTTGCGCTGGGCCTTGGTGGTGGCCACCTTGACGATGCGCCAGTTGCGCAGGATGAACTCGTGGATCTCAGCCTTGATCCAGTGCACGGCGAAGGACACCAGACGCACGCCCATTTCCGGGTTGAAGCGCTTTACCGCCTTCATCAGGCCCACGTTGCCTTCCTGGATCAGGTCGGCCTGGGCCAGCCCGTAGCCCGCATAGCTACGCGCGATGTGTACGACGAAACGCAGGTGGGCCATCACCATTTGCCGAGCGGCCTCGAGATCCTGCTCGTAATAGAGACGCTCGGCCAGTTCACGCTCCTGCTCCGGCGTCAGCAAGGGGATGCTGTTGACCGTGTGCACATAGGCTTCCAGGTTTGCACCGGGAACCAGGGCATAGGCAGGTTGCAACGAATTGGTCATTCAAGTACCTCCGGCTTACAGACTCGTGCCTTTTGGGCACTGCCAGCATAGACAAGGAACCGTTGTACAAGTTCCAGAATGAAAAATTTGTCAATACTGGCCATGAAACATTTATCGCGGTGCAAGCTCGTTCAAGTGACGAGCGACTGCGATCCATGCACCGATATACCCCAACAGCACCGCCCCGATCAAGAGTGAAAGGCCATCCGAGGCCGGTACGCCACCCAGGGCGAAATCACTGCCATACAGGCCGGAAAGCCCGACCACCGCGTCGTTCAGCCAGTTCAGGCCGAACGCCAGGATGCCCCAGGCCAGCACGCCCGCACCCAGTCCATACAGGGCGCCCATGTACAGGAAAGGCCGGCGCACGTAGCTGTCGGTGCCACCGACGAGCTTGATCACTTCGATCTCGACCCGGCGGTTTTCGATATGTAGACGAATTGTGTTACCGATTACTAACAGCAGCGCAGAAATCAGCATCACCGCCAGGCCGAAGACGAACCGGTCGCCCAGCTTGAGAATCGCCGCCAGACGCTCGACCCACACCAGGTCCAGCTGCGCCGCTTCCACGCGAGGTAGCTCGGAGAGGCGCTGACGCAAGGCTTCCAGGGCTGGCTTGTCGACCTCGGTCGGGGTCACCACCACCACGCCGGGCAGTGGGTTGTCCGGCAGTTCACGCAGCGCCTCGCCCAGGCCTGACTGTTGCTGGAACTCTTCCAGCGCCTGCTCGCGGCTGACGTACTGCGCCTCGGCGACGCCGGGCATGCCCTTGATCTCGTCACGCAGGGCCTCGCCATCGCGGCTGCTGGCATCGAGCTTGAGGTACAGCGAGATCTGCGCCGCGCGCTGCCACGAGCCGCCGAGTTTCTCGACGTTCTTGAGCAACAACGACAGGCCCATGGGCATGCTCAGCGCCACGGCCATCACCAGGCAGGTGAAGAAACTGCCGATCGGCTGCTTGCCCAGGCGGCGCAAGCTGTCGGCCAGGCTGGCACGGTGGCTTTCCAGCCAGGCATGCAGGAGGCTGCGGAAGTCCGGGCCATCGTCATCGTGATCGCCACGCTTTTTCTTCGACGGCTGCGGATCGGCGGCTTTCGGCGCGACGCGCTCGGAAACCTTTGGTGTACGTGTGGTGCTCATTGCCCGGCCTCCCCATCGCCGATCAAGCGGCCGCGTTGCAGCGTCAGCATGCGGTGGCGCATGCGCGCGATCAGCGCCAGGTCGTGACTGGCGATCAGTACCGTGGTGCCCAGTCGGTTGATGTCCTCGAACACGCCCATGATCTCGGCGGCCAGACGCGGGTCGAGGTTACCGGTGGGCTCGTCCGCCAGCAGCAGGGCCGGCTGATGCACGATGGCCCTGGCAATGCCGACCCGTTGTTGCTGGCCGGTGGACAGGTCGGCCGGGAACAGCTCGCCCTTGTCGCTCAGCGACACGCGCTCCAGCGCCGAATCGACGCGTTTGGCGATCTCGGCCTTGGACAGCCCGAGGATCTGCAACGGCAGCGCGATGTTGTTGAACACCGTGCGGTCGAACAGCAACTGGTGGTTCTGGAACACCACGCCGATCTGCCGGCGCAGGAACGGAATCTGCGCGTTGCTGATCTGGCCCAGGTCCTGCCCGGCCAGCAGCAGCTTGCCGCTGGTCGGACGCTCCATGGCCAGCAGCAGCCGCAGCAGGGTGCTCTTGCCGGCGCCGGAATGGCCGGTGACGAACAGGAACTCGCCACGACGCGCCCGGAAGCTCAGTTCGTGCAGGCCGACATGGCCGTTGGGATAGCGCTTGGCTACCTGTTCGAATCGGATCATGAAGGTTCACGCTCGGCGAACAGCGCCTTGACGAAAGGTTCGGCTTCGAAGGTGCGCAGGTCGTCGATACCCTCGCCCACACCGATGAAGCGGATCGGGATGTTGAACTGCTTGGCCAGGGCAAAGATCACGCCGCCCTTGGCGGTACCATCCAGCTTGGTCAGGGCCAGGCCGGTCAGCTCGACGCTCTGGTTGAAGTACTTGGCCTGGCTGATGGCGTTCTGCCCGGTACCGGCGTCGAGCACCAGCAGCACCTCGTGCGGCGCCTCGACATCAAGCTTGCCCATGACCCGACGGACCTTCTTCAGCTCTTCCATCAGGTTGTCCTTGGTGTGCAGGCGGCCGGCAGTGTCGGCAATCAGCACATCGACATTACGGGCCTTGGCGGCCTGCACCGCGTCGAAGATCACCGAAGCCGAGTCGGCGCCGGTGTGCTGGGCGATCACCGGGATCTGGTTGCGCTCGCCCCACACCTGCAACTGCTCCACCGCGGCGGCGCGGAAGGTGTCGCCGGCCGCGAGCATGACTTTCTTGCCCTCGAGCTGCAGCTTTTTCGCCAGTTTGCCGATGGTGGTGGTCTTGCCGGCGCCGTTCACGCCGACCACCAGGATCACGTAGGGCTTGTTCTGCGCCTCGATCTTCAGCGGCTGCTCGACCGGGCGCAACAACGCGGCCAGCTCTTCCTGCAGCGACTTGTACAGCGCGTCGGCGTCGGCCAACTGCTTGCGGGCAACTTTCTGGGTCAGGTTCTGGACGATGGTCGAAGTGGCCTCGACACCGACGTCGGCGGTCAGCAGCCGGGTCTCGATTTCGTCGAGCAGGTCATCGTCGATGACCTTCTTGCCGAGGAACAAGCTGGCCATGCCCTCGCCGATGCTGGCGCTGGTCTTCGACAGGCCCTGCTTGAGGCGGGCGAAGAAACCAGGTTTGGCCGGCTCGGCGGCAGTCACCACGACAGGCTCTGGGTCGACTGGAGCCGGCACAACGACCGGCGCCGTTTCGACAACCGGTGCTGGAGCGGTAATGGCAGTGGCTACCGTTTCGACAGGCGGTCGGGCTGGGATAACGGGCGGCGCCTTGGGCTCCAGGTCCTCGACCAGGGCCACCGGCTCTTCGGCGACAGGCAGGACCAGGTTGCTGACCGGGGCCGCAGTTACTTCGACCTCGACCGGTTGCAGCGTTGCAACCACCGGCTCTGGCGCGGGTTCCGGCTGCGGTGCAGCAACCACCGGCTCTGGCAAAGGCTCCGGCTGCGGCGCGGCAACCACCGGCTCTGGCACAGGCTCCGGCTGCGGCGCTACAACCACCGGCTCTGGCACAGGCGCCTGCAACGGCTCGGCAGCCGGTGCGGTCTGCTCGACGGGCGCTTGCGGTGCAGGGGCTTGCGGCTGTTCGGCGGCAGGTTGTTCCGGCTTCTTGCGGAACCAGCTGAACAGGCCTTTCTTCTCGCCAGCCGCGGCCGGCGCTTTTTTGTCGTCGTTGGAACCAAACATGGAAGACGGCTATCTCAGGGTAGCGATGGGCCAGCAGCGGCGCATCGGGAATTCTTAACTCACGCAGAACAGACTACTGTGAAGCCAGCGGGTTCATGCGCAACGTTTTGTCGTAAGGGCCTGCAGGCCAGAACGGCGACAGGCATGGTCGCCAGGCAACCGGATCAGTATCCTAGCACCTCCTGGCCCGCCGACGCTAAACCCAAGCGGGCCGCCGAACAGGTTGAACACCGTATGAATGCTCTAGCCCGCCGCGCCGCTGGCCTGTTGCTCGGCACACTGTGCCTGCCGCTGGCGGCTTTCGCCGCCGATGTGCAACCCACCCACGAATTCATCCTCGACAACGGCCTGAAAGTTGTCGTGCGCGAGGACCACCGGGCGCCGGTGGTGGTTTCGCAGATCTGGTACAAGGTCGGCTCCAGCTACGAGACGCCGGGCCAGACCGGCCTGTCCCATGCCCTGGAACACATGATGTTCAAGGGCAGCGCCAAGATCGGCCCCGGCGAGGCCTCGCGCATCCTGCGCGATCTCGGCGCCGAAGAGAACGCCTTCACCAGTGACGACTACACCGCCTACTACCAGGTACTGGCCCGCGACCGCCTGCCGGTGGCCCTGGAACTCGAAGCCGACCGTCTGGCCAGCCTGCGCCTGCCGGCCGACGAGTTCAGCCGCGAGATCGAGGTGATCAAGGAAGAGCGCCGCCTGCGCACCGACGACCAGCCCAATGCCAAGGCCTTCGAGCTGTTCCGCGCCATGGCCTACCCGGCCAGCGGCTACCACACGCCGACCATCGGCTGGATGGCCGACCTCGAGCGCATGAAGGTCGAGGAACTGCGTCATTGGTACGAGTCCTGGTACGCCCCGAACAACGCCACCCTGGTGGTGGTCGGCGACGTCAAGCCGGACGAGGTCAAGGCCTTGGCGCAGAAGTATTTCGGCCCCATCCCCAAACGCGCCGTGCCGCCGAGCAAACTGCCGCTGGAACTGGCCGAGCCGGGCCAGCGCCTGCTCACCCTACACCTGCGCACGCAACTGCCCAGCCTGATCTATGGCTTCAATGTCCCGGCCCTGGCCACCGCCAAGGACCCGCGCAGCGTCAACGCCCTGCGGCTGATCTCGGCCCTGCTCGACGGCGGCTACAGCGCCCGCATGCCGGCGCGCCTGGAACGCGGCCAGGAGCTGGTTGCCGGTGCCTCGTCCAGCTACAACGCCTTCACCCGCGGCGACAGCCTGTTCATGATCTCGGCCACGCCCAACGTGCAGAAGCAAAAGACCCTGGCCGAAGTGGAGAAAGGCATCTGGCAGCTGCTCGACGAGCTCAAGACCACGCCACCCACCGCCGAAGAGCTCGAGCGCGTACGCGCCCAGGTGATCGCCGGCCTGGTCTACGACCGCGACTCGATCAGCAGCCAGGCCACCACCATCGGGCAACTGGAAACGGTCGGCCTGTCCTGGAAGCTGATCGACAGCGAGCTCGACGACCTCAAGCGCGTGACCCCGGAGGACATCCAGGCCGCCGCCCGCACCTATTTCACCCGCGAACGCCTGAGCGTTGCCCATGTACTGCCCGAGGAGTCCGCTCATGAGTGATCGCAGCGCACCGCGCTACACCCTGTTCGGCCTGGCGATCATCGTGCTGGTGGTGGCCATCGCCGCGCTGCTGGCGCGCCCAGCCCAGTCCGACAGCCAAGGCAAGGCGGACACCGCGGCCCGCCCAGCCAATACCCTGCAATCGCTGGCCGAACTGGACGGCAAGGCCCCCAGCCGGCGTCAGCTGAACATCCAGCACTGGACCACCGCCGAAGGCGCCCGCGTACTGTTCGTCGAGGCCCGCGAGCTGCCGATGTTCGACCTGCGCGTGACCTTCGCCGCCGGCAGCAGCCAGGACGGCGGTACCCCGGGCCTGGCCACCCTGACCAACGCCATGCTCAACGAGGGCGTGGCCGGCAAGGACGTCACCGCCATCGCTGAAGGCTTCGAAGGCCTGGGCGCCGACTTCGGCAACGGCTCCTACCGCGACATGGCCGTCGCTTCGCTGCGCAGCCTCAGCGCCTCGGACAAGCGCGAGCCGGCGCTGAAGCTGTTCACCGAGGTGGTGGGCCAGCCGACCTTCCCCGAGGACGCCCTCAAGCGCATCAAGAACCAGTTGCTGGCAGGCTTCGAGTACGAGAAGCAGAACCCCGGCAAGATCGCCGGCAAGACGTTGTTCGCCAACCTCTATGGCCAGCACCCCTATGCCAGCCCCAGCGACGGTACCGCCGAGTCCATCCCGGGCATCACCCTGGCGCAGCTGCGCACCTTCCACGGCAAGGCCTACGCCGCCGGCAACGCGGTGATCGCCCTGGTCGGCGACCTCAGCCGCGGCGAAGCCGAGGCCATCGCCGCGCAGGTCTCCGCCGGCCTGCCCAAGGGCGCGGCACTGGCCAAGCCGGAGCAGCCTGTCGAGCCCAAGCCGGGGACCACGCATATCGACTTCCCGTCCAAGCAGACCCACCTGATGCTGGCCGAATTGGGTATCGACCGCAACGATGCGGACTGGCCGGCGCTGTCGCTGGGCAACCAGATCCTCGGCGGCGGCGCCTTCGGCACCCGCCTGATGAGCGAAGTGCGTGAAAAGCGCGGCCTGACCTACGGCGTGTACTCGGTATTCAGCCCGATGCAGGTGCGCGGCCCGTTCATGATCAACCTGCAGACCCGCGCCGAACTCAGCGAGGGCACGCTCAAGCTGGTCCAGGATATCCTGGCCGACTACCTGAAGAACGGCCCGACCCAGCAGGAACTGGACGATGCCAAGCGCGAGCTGGCCGGCAGCTTCCCGCTGTCCAATGCCAGCAACGCCAGCATTGTCGGGCAGCTGGGCGCGATCGGCTTCTACAATCTGCCGCTGAGCTGGCTGGAGGACTTCATGCAGCAGTCCCAGGCACTGAGCGTCGAGCAGGTCAAGGCCGCCATGAACAAGCATCTCGCGGCGGACAAGCTGGTGATCGTCACCGTCGGCCCGAAGGTGGCGCAGCAACCGCTGCCGGCCCCTACTGACAAACCCGCCGAGCAGCCGCTCGGCGTACCGGAGCACTAATGGCAAGACCCAACACTCCCGCGCGCCCGGCCCCGGGCGCCAGCAAGGGCCCCGGCCAGCTGCGCATCATCGCCGGCGAATGGCGCAGCCGTCGCCTGGCCGTGCCGGAAGGCGAAGGCCTGCGCCCGACCCCTGATCGCGTGCGCGAAACCCTGTTCAACTGGCTGGCGCCCTACATCGAGGGTGCCCTGGTGCTCGATGCCTTCACCGGCAGCGGCGCCCTGGTGCTCGAAGCGCTGTCCCGTGGCGCGAAGGATGCCGTGGCGCTGGACAGCAACCCTGCAGCCACCACCAACCTCAAGGACAACCTCGAAGTATTGCGCTGCCCGCGCGGGCAGATCCTGCAGACCGACGCCCTGCGCTACCTGCAAGGCCCGGCCAAGCAGCAATTCGATGTGGTGTTCCTCGACCCGCCGTTCCACCAGGACTTGCTGGCCAATACCTGCAACCTGCTGGAGCAGGGCCAGTGGCTGCGCGAGCAGGCGTGGATCTACACCGAAAGCGAAGCCGTGCCCTCCTCGCTGCCGATGCCAGGCAACTGGCGCCTGCACCGCGAGAAGAAGACCGGTCAGGTGCATTACGCCCTGTGGCAGCGTGCGGCTGGCGACCAATAGCACAGGCGCGGCGGCGGTGTTTCATGGCACTCTAGGCAGGCACATCACGAGTCGCCCAGCATGATCAGCCTCACCGCCACCTTCCGCCCGGCCTCCGGCCTGTCCAACCCCCACTTGCAGACGTTGTGGGGGCCGCTGTGGCGCAAACTCCCCGCACTTGAGCGCACCCGCGAGCGCTTTTGGCTGGCCGACGGCGACTTCCTCGACCTCGACTGGCACGGCCCGCACCAGGCCGATGTGCCCTTGGTGCTGGTACTTCACGGCCTGACCGGGTCGTCCAATTCGCCGTATGTCAAAGGCCTGCAACTGGCCTTGCAGACACGCGGCTGGGCCAGTGTCGCGCTGAACTGGCGCGGCTGCTCGGGCGAACCCAACCTGTTGGCGCGCAGCTACCATTCCGGGGCCAGCGAAGACCTGGCCGAAACCATCCGTCACCTGCGGGCGCAGCGGCCGCTGGCACCGCTGTATGCCGTGGGCTACTCGCTGGGCGGCAATGTGCTGCTCAAGTACCTGGGGGAAAGCGGCGCGACCAGCCAGCTGGAAGCAGCGGTAGCGGTGTCGGTGCCGTTTCGCCTGGACCAGTGCGCCGACCGTATCGGCCTGGGTTTCTCGAAGGTCTACCAGGCGCACTTCATGCGCGAGATGCTGGCCTACGTGCAGGACAAGCAACGGCACTTCCGCGACAAGGGCCACCATGAAGGGCTGGCCACCCTCGAAGGCCTGGGCTCGCTGCGCAACCTGCGCACGTTCTGGGACTTCGATGGCAAGGTGACCGCGCCCCTCAATGGCTTCAGCGATGCCCATGACTACTACCGGCGCGCCTCCAGCCGCTATTACCTGGGCGAGAACCGCACGCCGACGCTGATCATCCACGCCAACGATGATCCGTTTGTGTTTGGCCACAGCCTGCCCGATGCCAGTGAGCTGGCGGCGCAGACGCAGTTCGAACTGCACAGCCGGGGTGGGCATGTGGGGTTTGTCGAGGGCAGCCTGCGCAATCCGGGGTATTACCTGGAACGACGGATTCCGCAGTGGCTGATGGAAGGGCGATAGGCCCCCTCCAGGAAGAGGTGAAAGCGGGGATATGTGGGA
This sequence comes from Pseudomonas sp. CCOS 191, assembly GCF_001007005.1. Taxonomy (NCBI): domain Bacteria; kingdom Pseudomonadati; phylum Pseudomonadota; class Gammaproteobacteria; order Pseudomonadales; family Pseudomonadaceae; genus Pseudomonas; species Pseudomonas sp. CCOS 191. The sequence continues at coordinate 361,150 of NZ_LN847264.1, read as the reverse complement.
GCGAGCCTGCCCCGCGATAGCATCACCGGACCATCGCGGGGCAAGCCCGCTCCCACGTTACGAATTACTCGCCAGTGGCTATGCCACGCTGTGGATCATTGATCCACTCACTCCACGACCCGGCATACAACCGCCCCAGCGGATATCCCGCCAGCGAAAGGGCGAACAGGTTGTGGCACGCCGTGACGCCAGAACCGCAATAAGCCACCAGATCCTCCGGCGACCGGGCCCCCAGTTTTTCGGCAAACCGCTGTTTCAGCTTGTCGGCTGGCAGGAACCGCCCGTCCGCGCCAAGGTTGTCGGTGAACGCCGCGCACTGGGCGCCTGGGATATGCCCGGCCACCGGGTCAATCGGCTCGACCTCGCCACGGAAACGCGGCAGGCCGCGAGCGTCGATCAAGGTCATCGCGGGGTCGTCCAGGCGCTTGGCGAGGTGGGCGGCATCGATCAGCAGTGCCATGTCCGGCTCACCGCTGAAATTGCCTTCGCGGCGTACCGGCGGGTCCAGGCTCAGCGGCAGGTGAGCGGCGTGCCAGGCCTTCAGGCCGCCATCGAGAATGAACACCGCGTCGCGTTTGCCCAGCCAGGCCAGCAGCCACCAGGCACGGGCGGCAAAGGCGCCGGGGCCGTCGTCGTAGAGCACCACCTGGCTGTCGTTGTCCACGCCCCACTCGCGCAGGCGCTCCACCAGCCGCTGCGGGTCGGGCAGCGGGTGGCGGCCTGTGCTGCCCTTGAGCACCGGCCCGCTCAGGTCGCGTTCGAGGTCGGCGAAGTGCGCCCCGGCAATATGCCCCTCGGCATAGCTGCGTTGACCGTAGTCGACATCTTCCAGGGCAAAGCGGCAGTCGAGGATCACCAGGCCGGGCGCGTCCAGGCGCTCGGCCAGCTGTTGCGGGGTGATCAATTGCGCGAGGGGCATGACAATCTCCTGATGAATGGCTCGAAACCCCGGATCACTGCTCCAGGGCCTGGTTGAACGGGACATGAAACTCAGCGCACAGCGCCTGCACCGCGGCACGCGCGGTCGGGGTGACATACCCCAGCTCCAGCACCACCACCTGATAGACGCCGCGCTTGAACGCTTCTTCACCCAGGTGCGCGGAATGCTCGCGGGTGGTGCTGAGAAAGCGCACCCAGGAAGTCAGCACGATCCAGGCGTTGATGGTCAGCGACTCCACCTGCGCGGCGTCCATGTTCAGGATGCCGGCCTCGACGAAACCGCGGTAGATGGCCTGCCCCTGCTGCAGGCAGCGCTGCGAGAAACGCCGGTAGCGGGCCGCCAGTTCCGGGTCGCTGTCGAGCAGGTGCTCGAGGTCGCGGTGCAGGAAGCGGTAGTTCCACATCGCCGCCAGCAGCGCCTTGAGGTAGAAGCGCTTGTCTTCGACGGTGGCGCTGCGGCCCTGGGGCGGGCGCAGGAAACTGTCGACCAGTTCTTCGTACTGATTGAACAGCACGGCGATGATCGCCTGCTTGTTGGGGAAGTGGTAGTACAGGTTGCCGGGCGAGATTTCCATGTGCGCGGCAATGTGATTGGTGCTGACGCAACGCTCGCCCTGCTGGTTGAACAGCTCCAGGCTGCTCTGCACGATGCGCTCTCGGGTCTTCATGCGCGGGGCCATGCTCAGCTCCAGTCTCCAGCGTGTAATGATCGGGCCCATCTTACGGCCTCCAGCCCGTCGGGTGCACCGCCGGCCAAGTGAAAAATGGTGCACCATGGTGCCAATTAGAGTATATGCTCTATTCACTCGTCAGCCCCGGAGCCGCCATGACCTCGCCTGCCGTACTTCCCCCTGTGCAATCCGACCTCGACCTGCAAGCGACGTTCGACGCCCAGCGACAGGCGTTCACCGGCAACCCGATGCCCCCGGCCACGCAACGCCGGCAGTGGTTGAAAAGCCTGCGCGAGGCGCTGCTGGAGGACCAGGAGGCCTTGATCACGAGCATCGATGCCGACTTCAGTGGCCGCAGCCGTGACGAAACCCTGCTCGCCGAACTGATGCCGTCGGTCATGGGCCTGCGCGATGCGGAGAAACAGCTGGGCCGCTGGATGCGCCCATCGCGGCGCAAGGTCGGCCTGGCCTTCCAACCAGCCAGCGCCCGGGTGCAATACCAGCCACTGGGCGTGGTAGGGATCATCGTGCCGTGGAACTACCCGCTGTTTCTCGCCATCGGTCCGCTGACCGGCGCCCTGGCCGCCGGCAACCGGGTGATGCTCAAGCTCAGCGAGTCGACCCCGGCCAGTGGCCAGGCCCTCAAGAACCTGCTCGAGCGCGTGTTCCCCAATGATCTGGTCAGCGTGGTGCTGGGCGAGGTTGAAGTCGGCCAGGCTTTTGCCCGCCTGCCCTTCGATCATCTGCTGTTCACCGGCGCCACCAGTGTCGGCCGCCATGTGATGCTGGCCGCCGCGCAGAACCTGACGCCGGTGACCCTGGAGCTGGGCGGCAAGTCGCCGGCCATCGTCTCGGCCGACGTACCGCTGGACACCGCCGCCGAACGCATCGCCTTCGGCAAGACCCTCAACGCCGGCCAGACCTGCGTCGCCCCCGACTACGTGCTGGTGCCCCGCGAGCGCCTGGACGCCTTCGCCGAGGCCTACCGGCATGCCGTGCGTCGCCTCTATCCGCGGCTCGCTGGCAACCCCGACTACAGCGCGATCATCAACGAGCGCCAGCTTGGCCGCCTGAACCGGCTGCTGGACGATGCCCGTGAGCAGGGTGCCCAGGTGATCGACCTCTATCCCGACGAGCCGCGCCAGGGGCGCCGCCTGCCCCCACACCTGCTGCTGGACGTAAACGACAGCATGCAGGTGATGCAGGACGAAATTTTCGGCCCATTGCTGCCCGTGGTGCCCTACGACCGCCTGGACGAGGCCCTGGCCTACATCAACCAGCGACCTCGCCCCCTGGCGCTCTACTACTTCGGCTATGACCGTGACGAGCAGGCCCGGGTGCTGCGCGACACCCACTCCGGCGGTGTCTGCCTCAACGACACGCTGTTGCATGTGGCCCAGGATGACCTGCCATTCGGCGGCATCGGTCCTTCGGGCATGGGCCACTACCACGGCCACGAAGGCTTCCTGACCTTCAGCAAGGCCAAGGCCGTGCTGGCCAAGCAACGCATCAATGCCGCCAAGGTGATCTATCCGCCCTATGGCAAGGCCTTGCAGCGCCTGGTCTACAAGCTGTTTATCCGCTGATGCAGCGCCGCGACCTGCTGCGCTTCGGCCTAGGCGCCAGCCTGTTTCTGGGGGCGGCCAGCCTGGTCGGCTGCAGCGAGCAGACGCCGTCGGCGGGTTACCAGGCGCTGCGCAAAGACGACCTGCCGTTGTTGCAGGCCCTGATCCCCGTCGTGCTGGCCGGCACCCAGGCCTCCACGGATCAGGTGCTGCAAAGCCTCGACCACAAGCTGGCGGCACTGTCGCCTGCCATGCTCAAGCTGACCCGACAATTGTTCGACGTGCTCACCCTGCCCCTTACCCGAGGCCCGCTGACCGGGGTCTGGGGCAGCTGGGCAGAGGCCACCGACACCGAGGTTGAACACTTCCTCGAACGCTGGCGCGACAGCTCGTTGAACCTGCTGCGCCAGGGTCACGCCTCGTTGCTGCAACTGCTGCTGATGGCCTGGTACGAACGCCCTGAAGCCTGGGCGGCGTGCGGCTACCCCGGCCCACCAAAGATCTGAACACCAGACAAGAGCACCGCCAAATGCCCGTCCCCGACCCATTCCGCCTAGGCCTCGAACGAGGCTGGATCACCCACGACGGCTCGCGCCTGGAACAGGACCTGACCCTCGCAGCCGACGTCGCCGTCATCGGCAGCGGCGCGGGCGGAGCCACCACCGCCGAACGGCTCAGCGCCGCCGGCTTGAGGGTGCTGCTGATCGAAGAGGGGCCGCTGAAAACCAGCAGTGACTTCCACCTGCTCGAGCACGAAGCCTACGCCGACCTCTACCAGGAGGGCCTGGGCCGTCTGAGCAAAGACGGCGCCATTACCATTCTGCAGGGCCGGGCGGTGGGCGGCACCACCCTGGTCAATTGGACATCGAGCTTTCGCACACCACCACAGACCCTGGAACACTGGGCTCGCGAGCATGGGGTCAAGGGCCTGGACAACGACACCCTGAAGCCGTGGTTCGAGCGCATGGAGCAGCACCTGGGCATCAGCCCCTGGGCGATACCGCCCAATGCCAACAACGACGTGTTGCGTCGCGGCTGCGATGCGCTTGGTCACCGCTGGGCGGTGATTCCGCGCAACGTGCGTGGCTGCTGGAACCTGGGTTACTGCGGCATGGGCTGCCCAGTCAACGCCAAGCAGTCGATGCTGGTCACCAGCATCCCGGCCACCCTGGAACACGGCGGCGAGCTGCTCTACCTGGCCCGCGCCGAGCGGTTCAGTCATGACGGCCAGCGTATCGACCACTTGCAATGCCAGGCCCTGGACGCCCGGGGTATTCAGCCCACAGGCCGCCAGATTCGCGTACGCGCCCGCCACTATGTACTTGCCGGCGGCGGTATCAACAGCCCGGCACTGCTGCTGCGCTCAGACGCGCCTGACCCGCACCAGCGCCTGGGCAAGCGCACCTTCCTGCACCTGGTCAACTTCAGCGCCGCACAGTTCGAAGCGAAGATCGACCCGTACTACGGGGCGCCGCAATCGATCTACAGCGACCAGTTCCAGTGGCAGGACGGTGTCACCGGCCCGGTGGGCTACAAACTCGAAGTGCCACCGTTGCACCCGGCCCTGGCCAGCACCCTGCTCGGCGGCCATGGCCAGGACAACGCCCAGCGCATGGCCGAACTGCCCCACACCCATGTGATGCTGGCGCTGCTGCGCGACGGCTTCCACCCCGACAGCCCCGGCGGCCAGGTGGAGCTGCGCGGCGACGGCTCGCCGGTGCTCGACTACCCCGTCACCGACTACCTGCGCGATGGCCTGCGCCGAGCCTGGCACAGCATGGCGCAGATCCAGTTCGCCGCCGGTGCCCGCCAGGTGATGCCGGTGCATGGCGATGCGCGCTACGTCAGCGCCCCGGCACAAGCCCGGGCACTGATCGACGGCCTGCCCCTGGAGCTGCTGCGCATGCGCCTGGGCAGCGCCCACGTCATGGGCGGCTGCGCCCTGGGCGAGGATCCGCGTCAGGCCGTGTGCGACAGCCTGGGCCGGCATCACCAGCTGGAGAACCTGTCGATCCACGACGGCTCGCTGTTCCCCACCAGTATCGGCGCCAACCCGCAGCTGTCGGTCTACGCCCTGGCCGCCCTGCTCAGCGAAGCGCTGGTCGGCCGCCTGGCACGCGGCACATGACAGCCAATGGCCGCGCTGTCTATAGTGCCATCAGCCAGCCACGCGACTTGGCCGGGCGCAATCGCTGCGCTACCATCCGACTCCCCAACGCACTCCAGCCAGGATGACGCGATGAACCGAGTGTTGTACCCGGGTACTTTCGACCCCATTACCAAAGGCCATGGCGACCTGGTCGAGCGCGCCTCGCGCCTGTTCGACCATGTGATCATCGCCGTGGCGGCCAGCCCGAAGAAAAACCCCTTGTTCCCCCTGGAACAGCGGGTCGAGCTGGCCCGCGAGGTCACCAAGCACCTGCCCAATGTCGAAGTCATCGGCTTCTCCTCGCTGCTGGCGCATTTCGCCAAGGAAAAAGGCGCCAATGTGTTCCTGCGCGGCCTGCGTGCCGTGTCCGACTTCGAATACGAGTTCCAACTGGCCAACATGAACCGCCAGCTCGCGCCAGACGTCGAGAGCCTGTTCCTCACGCCATCGGAGCGCTATTCGTTCATTTCCTCGACGCTGGTCCGGGAAATCGCCGCGTTGGGCGGTGATATCAGCAAGTTCGTGCACCCGGCCGTGGCCGACGCACTGACCGAGCGCTTCCGCAAGTAAACCTCGCGGTCACGATGTCGCGCCCGCGTGCACTGCGGGCGCGAATCCGGCACAATTGCGCCCATCGCTTTGAAACATGCCCGGGCCCGATGCCCAGGCCGGAGTCCCCATGTCCCTGATCATCACCGACGATTGCATCAACTGCGACGTCTGCGAACCCGAGTGCCCGAACGCCGCCATCTCGCAAGGCGAAGAGATCTACGTGATCGACCCGAACCTGTGCACCCAGTGCGTGGGCCACTACGACGAGCCACAGTGCCAGCAGGTCTGCCCGGTAGACTGCATCCCCCTGGATGAAGCCCACCCGGAAACCGAAGACGAGCTGATGGCCAAGTACCGCCGGATCACCGGCAAGGCCTGATGCCGTTCGTCGCCGCGTTACAGCGCGCAGCCCTCGGCGCCTGCCTGGCCCTGCTGGCGTGCGCCGCCCAGGCGCAAGGCCCCGGGCGTGCGGCCATCGCCAGCCCGCACAGCGAGGCGACCTCGGCGGCGCAACAGATCCTTCAACAAGGCGGCAACGCCTTCGACGCCGCCGTGGCCATCAGCGCCACGCTGGCCGTGGTCGAGCCCTATGGCTCGGGCCTGGGTGGCGGCGGCTTCTTCCTGCTGCGCGAGAGCGGCGCCACGCCACGGTATACCTTCCTCGATGCGCGCGAACGCGCTCCGGCCGCGGCCCGTGCGGACATGTACCTCAAGGACGGCAAGGTGCAGCCCGGCCTGTCGATCAACGGGCCGCTGGCCGCCGCGATCCCCGGCCTGCCCCAGGCCTTGGCCGACCTCGCCAGCACCCACGGCAAGCTGCCGCTCAAGGACAGCCTGGCCCCGGCCATCCGCCTGGCCAATCAGGGCTTCGCCGTCGACCGCATCTATCGCGATCGCGCCACCATGCGCCTGAGTGCCCTGCGCGACGATGCCGAAAGCGCACGGCTGTTCCTCAGTGGCAATGAAGTACCGGCCCTGGGCACGGTGATCCGTCAACCCGAATTGGCCGCCACCCTGCAAGCCATGGCCGAGCAGGGCCGCGACGGCTTCTACCGTGGCCCGATGGCCCGCCGCCTGGTCGAAGGCGTACGCCAGGCCGGCGGTATCTGGACCCTCGACGACCTCGCCGGCTACCGTACGGCGTGGCGTGAACCGCTGCGTTATCCACTGGCCGACCAGCGTGAGCTGATCAGCAGCCCGCCGCCCTCGGCCGGCGGCGTGGCCCTGGCACAAAGCCTGGCCATGCTGCAGCGCCTGCCCTGGCAGAGCGCCGAGCCCGTGCAACGCAGCCACTATGTAATCGAAGTGCTGCGCCGCGCCTACCGCGACCGGGGCCTGCTCGGCGACCCGGACTATGTGAGCAACCCGATCAACCGCCTGCTGGCGCGCCAGTACCTGACAGGTCTGGCCGACAGTATCGATGTCCACCAGGCCACCCCCAGCAGCGCGCTGCCGCCCTCACCCGCCTGGCGAGAAGGCGACCACACCACCCATTTCGCGGTGATCGATGGCGACGGCAACGCCGTGTCCGCCACGCTGTCGGTCAACCTGCCGTTTGGCGCGGCGTTCAGCGTGCCGGGGACCGGGGTGGTGCTGAACAACGAGATGGACGATTTCGCCGCCGACCCTGGCGGCAGCAACAGCTATGGCCTGGCCGGCAGCCAGGCCAATGCGGTGGCGGCGGGCAAGCGCCCCTTGTCGAGCATGAGCCCGACCTTCATCGAAAGCCCCAGCCAGCTCGCCACCTTCGGCACGCCGGGCGGCAGCCGCATACCCAGCATGGTGCTGCTGTCGGTGCTGGGGTTCCTCGAGGGCCGGCCGGTGGCCGAGTGGCCGGCGACACCGCGTTATCACCATCAGTACCTGCCGGATGTGGTGGAACATGAGCCGGGGACGTTCAGTGCGCGGCAGAAGGCCGAGCTTGAAGGGCGCGGGTATCGGTTGAAAGATGTCGGGCGCCAGTATGGGAACCAGCAGGTGCTTTATTGGGACAAAACTGGCGGGACTGTGGAGGCGGCCAGTGATCCGCGGGGCGTGGGGCGGGCGGCGATCGTCGACTGATCCGCTCTCGCCTGTACCGGCCCTATCGCCGGCAAGCCGGCTCCCACAGGGACCGCGCATGCTGTCAACTTGTGGGAGCCAGCGTGCCGGCGATAGGCCACAACGCGGCCTCGGAACTCAACGCTGGCATTTGGGGCAGAACACGCTCGCCCGCTGGCCCAGCTTCACTTCGCGCAGCTCGGTGCCGCACAGTTTGCATGGCTGCCCACGACGCCCATACACGAACAACTCCTGCTGGAAGTAGCCCGGCTGGCCATCGCCACCGATGAAGTCACGCAAGGTGGTCCCGCCCTGTTCGATGGCCGCCGCCAACACTCGCTTGATCTCGATTGCCAGCTTCAGATAGCGCGCCCGCGAAATCCCGCCAGCTTCGCGGCGCGGATCGATTCCGGCCGCGAACAAGGCTTCGGTGGCGTAGATGTTGCCCACGCCGACCACCACCGCGTTGTCCATGATGAACGGCTTGACTGCCATCGACCGCCCCCGGGACAACTGGAACAGGCGCTCACCGTCGAACAGGTCGGTGAGCGGCTCTGGCCCCAGGCGAATCAGCAGTTCATGGTTGAGCGGATCGAGGCTCCACAGCATCGCCCCGAAGCGGCGCGGGTCGGTGTAGCGCAGCATCAGCCCCGACTCGAGCTCGATATCCACATGCTCGTGCCTGGCCGCCGGCAAGCCCAGCTCGACCAGGCGCAGGTTGCCCGACATGCCCAGGTGGCTGATCAGGGTGCCGACCTCGGCGTTGATCAGCAGGTACTTGGCGCGGCGCTCGACACTGACGATGCGCTGCCCCGACAGACGCACGTCCAGGTCTTCCGGGATCGGCCAGCGCAGGCGCCGGTCACGCACCACCACGCGGCTGACCCGCTGGCCTTGCAGATGGGGCGCGATGCCGCGCCGCGTGGTCTCGACCTCTGGCAGCTCCGGCATGGCTCAGTGCCCGCCCATTTCGCGGATGTTCTGCTTGAGCTGCTCGAAGTCGTATTCGGTCAGGCCGATGTAGTCCAGCACCAGCGGCCCCACCATGTTCCACTCGTGATCGACGCTCTGGTTGCCCAGCACACGGTACGAAGCGCAGATGTGCTCGGACATCTTCAGTACCGCCAGCAGGTTCTTCAGCTGGGTCTGGGTGTTGCGCGAGGATTCGTCGCGGAACACCGCCAGGGCGTTATGGTGGTTGGCGATGGCCGCACTGATGTGCTCGGGCAGACGCCAGGATTTGGCGGTGAAGTAGCCGACCACCGAATGGTTGGTGTTGAACACGCGGTTCTCGGTGTCCACCACGCGGACCTCGTCATTGGCCTTGGCGTAGGACTCCTCCAGCACTTCCATGTAGTTGGGGAAGCGCTTGTGCATCAGCGGCACGCCGCAATCGTGGAACAGGCCCAGGGTGTAGGCCTCGTCCACCGCCTGGATACCGGTGCGCTTGGCCAGGGTCAGGCAGGTCATGGCCACGTCCTGGGCGGTGTCCCAGAACGGGTTGAGGGTGACGATGGTCTCGTCGCTCATCTCGCCCCTGATCGATTGCGCGTTGATCAGGTTGATGATCGAACGGCTGCCCAGCAGGTTCACCGCGCGCTGGATCGAGCCGATCTTGTTCGCCAGGCCGAACTGCGCCGAGTTGACCAGTTTGAGCAGGGCGCCGGACAGGCCCGGGTCCTGCGCGATCAGCTTGGCGATGGTCTCCAGGTCCGGGTCGGGCATGTACTGCTCGAACTGCAGGTCGACCATGATCTGCGGCTGTGGAGGGATGGTGATGCCCTGCAGGGCTTGCTGGATCTGTTCGGCGGTGAGTTCCTGGGACATTCGTGCATTCTCGCTGGGGACGGGGGATTCTAACCCTGTACGCCGGCAGGGTGACTATCAGTGAATCGTTGGATCCAAGAATTTCTTTAGCCGTGGGCGCGGGCCAGTTGGTCGCACCCACCAGCGAACCTGGGGCCAACACGGTATACTCCCGCTCTTTTTTCCCGGAGCGACGTCATGTCCCTGCCCAGCCTTCGCCTCAAAGCCAATGCCGATCGCCGCTTGCGCGCCGGCCACCTGTGGGTCTACAGCAATGAAGTCGATGTTGCCGCGACCCCGCTGCAAGGCCTGAAGGCCGGCCAGCAGGCCATCCTCGAAGCCGCCAACGGCAAGCCGCTGGGCGTGGTGGCCATGAGCCCGAACAACCTGATCTGCGCCCGCCTGCTGTCGCGCGATGCCAAGCTGCCGCTGGACAAGTCGCTGCTGGTGCACCGTCTTAACGTGGCCCTGTCGCTGCGCGAGCGCCTGTTCGACAAGCCATGCTACCGCCTGGTGTATGGCGACTCCGACCTGCTGCCGGGCCTGGTGGTCGACCGTTTCTTCGACATCCTCGTGGTCCAGCTGGCCTCGGCCACCATGGAAGCGCACAAGGACGAGGTGATCGCCGCGCTGGTGCAGGTGCTCAAGCCCAGCGGCATCCTGTTCAAGAACGATTCCGCCGCCCGCGACGCCGAAGGCCTGGAGCGTTATGTCGAGACCGTCTACGGCGAAGTGCCGGACTGGGTCGCGCTGGAAGAGAACGGCGTCAAGTTCGAAGCCCCGGTGCGTGAAGGCCAGAAGACCGGCTGGTTCTACGACCACCGCATGAATCGCGCCCGCCTGGCCCCCTACGTCAAGGGCAAGCGCGTGCTCGACCTGTTCAGCTACATCGGTGGCTGGGGCGTGCAGGCCGGCGCGTTCGGCGCCAGCGAAGTGTTCTGCGTGGACGCCTCGGGCTTCGCCCTCGACGGCGTCGAGCGCAATGCCGCGCTCAACGGTATCGGCGAGAAGCTCACCTGCATCGAAGGCGACGTGTTCGAAGCCCTGCGCGAGCTGAAAGCCGCCGAAGAACGCTTCGACGTGATCATCGCCGACCCGCCCGCCTTCATCAAACGCAAGAAAGACCTGAAGAACGGCGAGGCCGCCTACCGCCGCCTCAACGAACAGGCCATGCGCATGCTCACCAAGGACGGCATCCTGGTCAGCGCCTCGTGCTCGATGCACCTGCCCGAGGACGACCTGCACAACATCCTGCTGACCAGCGCCCGCCACCTGGACCGCAACCTGCAACTGCTCGAGCGCGGCGGCCAGGGCCCAGACCACCCGGTGCACCCGGCCATCGCCGAGACACGCTACATCAAGAGCATCACCTGCCGCTTGCTGCCCAACAGCTAAGCTTCACCGGCTTCCACAGGTTTCGCGCTGCGCGGCACCTGTGGAAGCCGGCTTGCCAAGGCTCGACCCGCTCCAGGCGTCATGACGGCAGCGCCAGCCGTCGATCCTCCCTGGGACAGCGTTCGAACCGTGCCCGATAACAGCGGGTGAAGTACGACGCCGATTCGAATCCGCACGCGACCCCCACCTCCAGCACACTCATGTCGGTCTGACGCAGCAACTGCCGGGCCTTGTCCAGCCTCAGCCGCAGATAGAAGCCACTGGGCGTGTCATCCAGGTGCAGGCGAAACAGCCGCTCCAGCTGCCGCCGGGTCACCTGCACGCCATCGGCCAGCACCTGGGTGTTGAGTGGCAGCTCGGTATTGCGCTCCATCTCGCCGATCACCTTCACCAGCTTCTTGTTGCGCAACCCATAGCGCGTGGCGATTTCCATGCGCTGGTGATCCTGGCGCGGGCGGATGCGCCCGAGCACGAACTGCTCGGACACCTGCACCGCCAGTTCGCTGCCGTGGGCCTGGGCGATCAGGTCGAGCATCAGGTCGATGGAGGCCGTGCCGCCGGCGCAGGTGATGCGTCGGCGGTCGATCTCGAACAGCTCCTGGGTCGCCTGCAGGCGTGGATAACGTTCCTTGAACGCCTCCAGTGCTTCCCAATGCAGGGTGGCCCGGTGACCATCGAGCAGGCCGGCCTCGGCCAGTACCATCGCGCCCGTGTCGATCCCGCCCAGCACCACGCCCTCATGGTCGAGACGACGCAGCATGTGCTGCAACTTCAACCCATAGCACGCCAGAGGCTCGAAACCGGCCACCAGCAGCAGCAGGCGCCCGTGTTCACTCTCCCCCAGCGCGCCGTCGGCATTCACCGACATGCCATTGCTGGCCTGCACCGCACCACCGTCCAGGCTCAGCACACGCCAACGGTACAGCGGGCCACGAAAACGGTTGGCCACGCGCAGCGGCTCGATGGCGCTGATGAAGCCCATGGCGGAGAAGCCTGGCAGCAACAGGAAGTCTATGGTTTGCGGCATCGCGTGCTCCGCGGCAAAGGTGGTCGCCTCCGTGCAAGTGTTGGTCGCCAGGGTGCGATTTTCCACCCTGCTGCCAGCGTAGCGTGTTCTCACGGCCCGCAGAGGCCGGATCCGATAACAATACGCACTGCCGATGGAGAGCCACCATGCATCGCTTTATCCGCCGCAGCCTGTTGTCCCTCGCGCTCAGCACTACCGTAGCCACTCCGCTTTTCGCCGCCGAACCCGCCGCCTGCAAGGATGTGCGCCTGGGCGTGGTCAACTGGACCGATGTGATCGCCACCAGCGCCATGGCCCAGGTGCTGCTCGACGGCCTGGGTTACCAGACCAAGCAGACCAGCGCCTCGCAGCAGATCATCTTCGCCGGCATCCGCGACAAGCGCCTGGACATGTTCCTCGGGTACTGGAACCCGATCATGACCCAGACCATCACCCCGTTCGTCCAGGCCGGCCAGGTGAAGGTGCTCGACAAGCCCAGCCTGGAAGATGCCCGCGCCACCCTCGCCGTGCCGAAATACCTGGCCGACAAGGGCCTGAAGACGTTCGCCGACATCCACAAGTTCCACAAGGAGTTGGGCGGCAAGCTCTACGGCATCGAGCCCGGTTCCGGCGCCAATACCCAGATCAAGGCGATGATCAGCAAGAACCAGTTCGACCTCGGCAAGTTCCAGCTGGTCGAGTCCAGCGAGGCCGGCATGCTCGCCGCCGTCGACCGCGCCGTGCGGCGCAAGGAGGCGGTGGTGTTCTTCGGCTGGGCGCCGCACCCGATGAACGTGAACATCGACATGGTCTACCTGGGCGACAGCCAGGACGCCCTCGGCCCGGACGAGGGCCGCGCCACAGTGTGGACGGTGACCGCGCCGGACTATGCCCAGCGCTGCCCCAACGCCCATCGCCTGCTCACCAACCTCAGCTTCAGCGCCGAGGACGAGAGCCGGATGATGCAGCCGCTGCTCGACCACAAGGACGCGCTGGAATCCGCGCGCCAGTGGCTCAAGGACCACCCCGAGGACAAGGCCCGCTGGCTTGACGGGGTGACCACCTTCGACGGCAAACCGGCTGCGGACAACCTCAAGCTCACCGCCAACTGACACGGCCTCGTCGCTGGCAAGCCAGCTCCCACGGGACGTCCACACGGCCAGGGTTCATCGCCAACCCTGTGGGAGCCGGCTTGCCGGCGATAGGGCCAGCAAAGACACCACGAGGAACTGATCAATGAACCACGACGTCATCATCACCTGCGCCCTCACCGGTGCCGGCGACACGGTCGCCAAGAGCCACCTGGTCCCGGTCACGCCGAAACAGATCGCCGAGTCCGCCGTCGAAGCCGCCAACGCCGGCGCCACGGTGGTCCACTGCCACGTCCGCGACCCGCAGACCGGCCGCTTCAGCCGCGACGTCAACCTCTACCGCGAGGTGATGGAACGCATCCGCGAGGCTGACGTGGACATCATCGTCAATCTCACCGCCGGCATGGGCGGCGACCTGGAGATCGGCCCAGGCGAATCGCCCATGGAATTCGGCCCGGGCACCGACCTGATCGGCCCGCTGGAGCGCCTGGCCCATGTCGAAGCGCTGCTGCCGGAGATCTGCACCCTGGACTGCGGCACCCTCAACTTCGGTGATGGCAACGCCATCTATGTCTCCACCCCCGCCCAACTGCGTGCTGGCGCCAAGCGCATCACCGAGCTAGGCGTGAAGGCGGAGCTGGAGATCTTCGACACCGGCCACCTGTGGTTCGCCAAACAAATGATCAAGGAAGGCCTGCTGCAAGACCCGCTGTTCCAGCTGTGCCTGGGCATCCCGTGGGGCGCTCCGGCCGACACCACCACCATGAAGGCCATGGTCGACAACCTGCCTGCCGACGTTACCTGGGCCGGTTTCGGCATTGGTCGCATGCAGATGCCGATGGCTGCCCAGGCGGTGCTGCTTGGCGGCAATGTGCGAGTCGGGCTGGAAGACAACCTGTACCTGGACCGTGGCGTGCTGGCCAGCAACGGCCAGCTGGTCGAGCGGGCCGCCGAGATCATCACCCGCATGGGTGGCCGTGTGCTCACCCCGGCCGAAGGCCGGGAAAAGATGAACCTCAAGCGTCGCTAATATCCCCGCAGGAGCCAGATATGCCTTTCATCACCGACATCAAGACTTTCGCCGCGCTGGGTAGCGGCGTGATCGGCAGCGGCTGGGTCGCCCGCGCCCTGGCCCACGGCCTCGACGTGGTTGCCTGGGACCCGGCCCCCGGTGCCGAGGCCGCGCTGCGCAAGCGCATCGCCAACGCCTGGCCGGCGCTGCAAAAACAAGGCTTGGTAGCCGGCGCATCGCAGGATCGGCTGAGGTTCGTGGCCACCATCGAGGAATGCGTGGGCGATGCCGACTTCATCCAGGAGAGCGCCCCCGAACGCCTGGACCTCAAGCTCGACCTGCACGCGAAGATCAGCGCCGCCGTCAAGCCCGACGCAATCATCGGCTCCAGCACCTCGGGGCTGCTGCCCAGCGAGTTCTACGAGTCGGCGACCCACCCCGAACGCTGCGTGGTGGGGCACCCGTTCAACCCGGTCTACCTGCTGCCACTGGTGGAAATCGTCGGCGGCCGCAACACCAGCCCTGAAGCCGTCGAAGCGGCGAAAAGCATCTACACCAGCCTGGGCATGCGCCCGCTGCATGTGCGCAAGGAGGTCCCCGGTTTTATCGCTGATCGACTGCTCGAAGCGCTATGGCGCGAAGCCCTGCACCTGGTCAACGACGGTGTCGCCAGCACCGGCGAGATTGACGATGCGATTCGCTTTGGCGCGGGGCTGCGCTGGTCGTTCATGGGCACGTTCCTGACCTACACCCTGGCTGGTGGCGATGCCGGAATGCGCCACTTCATGGCCCAGTTTGGACCGGCGCTGAAGCTACCCTGGACCTACCTGCCGGCGCCTGAGCTGACCGACAAGCTGATTGACGACGTGGTCGAGGGCACCTCGCATCAATTGGGCGAGCACAGCATTGCCGCGCTGGAGCGCTATCGTGACGACACCCTGCTGGCAGTACTGGAAGCGGTGAGAGCCAGCAAAGCCAAGCACGGCATGGCCTTTGGCGACTGAGGAGAAAAACGATGCCCGCCCTGATCACCTACCGCACCCGCGTGTTGCCGGAGTGGGTCGACTACAACGGCCACCTGCGCGACGCCTACTACCTGCTGATCTTCAGCCATGCCACCGATGCGCTGATGGAGCGCATCGGCCTGGATGCCGATGCACGGGGCCAGAGCGGGCATTCGCTGTTCACCCTGGAGGCGCATATCAACTACCTGCATGAGGTAAAACTTGACGCCGAGGTGTGGGTGCAGACACACATCATCGGCTTCGACAAGAAGCGTCTGCACCTGTACCACAGTTTGCACAGAAGGGGTTTTGAGGAAGCGCTGGCCGCCAGCGAGCAGATGCTGCTGCACGTTGACATGGCCGGGCCGAAGTCTGCGTCGTTTGGCGCGCGAAGCATCGAGCTACTGGAAGCCTTGGTCACCGCGCAGGATAGTCAAGCGTTTCCAGCCTACGTCGGTCGGACCATTCGCATCCCTGAACGCTAAGCCTGATCCGACTGATAAGGTCATCCCAATTATCCTATGCCTCTTGCTCAAGGTACGCCTGGAGAGCAAGAGGCTTAAGCATCAAGGATAAAATTTTGATACTTCGTCCCGAACCTCATTGAAAAGGCGGACTGTATTACTGTATTTCCCATCGCCCAGCGGAACTGAATCAAAGGTAGCACTGGGATCCGAAAAGCTATCAAACTCCCAAGGGCATGAACCAGAGTTACAATCGTACTTACCCATTAGTGTTCGATATTCGACGCCATTGGCTTTGAATTGGTGCCCGAATCTGTAGGTAGGATCACCTGGTTCAGGACCACCCTTCCAGGTATGCGTCTTCGCCCCGCCAAGCAGATGCCCCAACTGATGTGTCAGATTTACTGACTCATGGCGCATATTGATCAACGCAAACGCATTCTGCTTCCTGGCGCCGATGTAGGCCTTACCCTCGAAAAATGGATAGTGAACAAGCGCGATCACAATATCAGCACGATTCGTCTCCCTCAAGGCCGCAATTGGCTTGTTGGGATCTGTTTTCTCCTCAGAAATCTCGTATAATATTTTCGCTGGATCGTTGTCAAATTCAGACTCCTTGAAACTCAACTGAAACAACCCCGCATACTCAAAATCAAGATCAACATTACTATTGCGGAACGTTTGAGAGGCGCTTGCCAACATGGTTAGAAGTCGAAACCCAGGATTGCCATCAAGTTCACGCGCTTCCTTCGTACTTACGAACATGACCCGAATCGTGCTTCGCGCTTTGGGCTGCGAACCACTCACGGCTTTTTTCAGATCCTTTCCGTGCGACTTGTTGTCATCTACAGGGTCACATCCCAAGTTACTCTGTGGGTCAAGCTTGATGAGAACATGTCGGCCTGCACCGGCATTTTCCAACCGATAAAACTGGCCAGGCAGATGAATCTCCCCACTCAGGCGCTGCCCTTGGCGCACCAGCATCATTCTACTGACAGGGTCTACGTCGGCTTTACTAGGCGATGAGTAGCGGTGCTTTTGATCGGAAATGATATCTCCAAACCAGTACGCAGCATCGCCACTTTCCTCGTGCGCAATTCGTTGCTTGAATTTGACAGTATCCCCATTTGGCAGTGGCAGCGAAAGCCGGCCAGTTCCTGCCTTGACCAAGGCCGGCTTGATATCAATGAAACGCGCATCTTCTATGTTTCTCGATTGCTTCAGTGCTTTCAGGAAATTCACATCCGCATCGCTGGAGGTCAGCGTCGACAACCCCTGGAGATCCATCGGCTCCTTGATTTCATAGAGTCTTTGCTCATCATTTACTGATGAAGCCTGCGCATGGCTTGCCACTCCACAGGCCGACAGCAGTAGCATCTGTAAACATGCGAAAAGCCACGTAACCCTTCGTTGAATAATCATCCGATTTCCCTGAGTAAATGCGTGAACAGGACACAAGCCGGCTCAATGCACGTTCTTAAGCAAGGCAGAAGACCAGCAGCAAGTAGCCTTAGCGACCAAACCTCCAGCCCCTGATCTTCGTTATCTTACCGAGGAGCTGCTTATCCCAATGCGTTACTTCCAAGGGCTGAAGAAATTCAGGAAAACCGTAAACCGATCTCATATGTGCGATAGTCCTTGCATTCTTATTGTCATCAGGAAGCCTCCCGTCAACGCACAGCACATCTACATCTTGCGCCGTCTGCAGACAAACAACGTGGAAACCCTGCCAGTATCCAAATGCAATCGACAAGAGATAAGGCACATATTCTTTACCTTGCTTCTCACACCACTCCTCGGAAACATGACAACTATCCTCATCCACCACTTTCAGCACCTCGGGACATATTGGTGCAGTTCCATTATCAGGCACAGCTATCGAGCATAGGAGTCCGCTCCCCCCCCAAAGCCCTGAATAAAAATAAACCCTCAAGTCGTTCGCAGACGGCGTTACGTCATCGGTTTTCGAAGCAGAACACCCCGAAACAATCAAGACCAGCACAGCCCATAGCAACGCAGTATAAATTCCGCGCAATTCAATCATGTGCTATCTCCTGTCTTCACAGACTAATATCGTCGCTATTAGCAATGACCCGACGCACAAAAGACATCTGCCCTATTAAAAACCTAACTAGCAGGCACCCCACAACTGGCAAAAATATCAGGTGCACAAAAAAATCCCGAAAAGCCGTGAGCTTCCGGGATCAAGAGCGAGCAACATCCACTGGGCGTGAAGTGAGGGTGACCAAGCCCTCGGTGCCGTGAATGACATCAGTGTGCGTCCTTCGCCTGCGCCCGATTTAGCCGTAAACGACCTGTTCTTAGCCAAAGCGGCCATCGCGACAATCTGCCCTTGCCGCCCTGGCGCGGCGGACACAAAATCGATGGCAAACAACAGCGGCGAAGGACATTAGTCATGATGCATGCGGACTTGATCGACCAGGACGACCTGCTGGGCCAACTGCGCTCGCGGGGTTTTGACATTCCGGCTGGCGCCAGCGCCGAGCAGGCCTGCGAGGTGGTGATTCGCGGACTGACCGAGCCCAATGCGCGGGCGCTCAAGGGCATGGTCGAGCAGATGTACACCGGCAGCGCGACGATCCTGCCAGCGGTGCGCCAGGCCATCGACAAGCAGCTGTTACCGGCGTTGGCGCAGTACAACACGCGCGCTTGAGGGCATCGGAAAAAGTGGGCGCCAGATTTGTGGAAGTGGGCTTGCCCCGCGATTGAACCATCGCCGGGCAAGCCCACTCCCACAAGCTCGTCAAATCCGCCCGCGTCTAGAGGCGCACGCTGGCAAAGGTCGACTCATTGCGCGCCTGGCTCAGCGCCGCCATCGGCCCGCTGTGGGGCGACAGCGCCATGGCCTGCGGGATCGGCATCATTGCCACCTGCTGGGTGGTGTTCGAGCCCACCCGCTCGTCACGCGGCGGAATGCCGAAGTACTCGCGGTAGCACTTGGAAAAGTGCGGCGTGGAGACGAACCCGCACACCGATGCCACCTCGATGATCGACATCGGCGTCTGCTTGAGCAGTTGCCGGGCGCGGATCAGCCGCAGCTTGAGGTAGTAGCGCGACGGCGAGCAGTGCAGGTACTTCTGGAACAGGCGCTCGAGCTGGCGCCGCGACACGGCCACATAGACCGCCAGTTCGTCGAGGTCGATCGGCTCCTCGAGGTTGGCTTCCATCAGCGCGACGATTTCCTGCAGCTTCGGTTGGTTGGTGCCAAGCATATGCTTGAGCGGCACGCGCTGGTGATCCTGCTCGTTGCGGATGCGCTCATAGACGAACATCTCGGAGATCGCCGCCGACAGCTCGCGGCCGTGGTCGCGGCTGATCAGGTGCAGCATCATGTCCAGCGGAGCGGTGCCGCCAGAGCTGGTAAAGCGGTTGCGGTCGAGGGTGAACAGGCGGGTGCTCATGTTCACCCGCGGGTAGGCCTCCTGCATTGCCGCCAGGCATTCCCAGTGCACGCTGCAGTCAAAGCCGTCTAGCAGCCCGGCGCAGGCCAGCGCCCAGCTGCCGGTGCACACCGCGCCCAGGCGACGCGACTGGCGGGCCTGGGCCTGCAGCCAGGTGACGTGCTCGCGGGTGACGGTGCGCTGGATGCCAACGCCACCGCAGACAATCACGGTGTCCATCGGCGGCGCGCTGTGCATGGCCGCGTCGGGGGTGATCTGCAGGCCGTCGCTCGCCCACACCTGGCCACCATCGACGGTCAGGGTATGCCAGCGGTACAGCTCGCGACCGGACAGCTGGTTGGCCATGCGCAGCGGCTCGACCGCCGACGCCAGGGAAATAAGGGTGAAGTTGTCCAGCAGGAGAAAGCCGATGGACTGGGGTGCTGTGCGGTTCTGGGTTGGGGTCCCGGAGGTGTACGACGTCATCGCGATTTCTCCTCACACAATGCAGGGTGTGCCTCAGGCAAGCACTGTTCTTGTAATGGCCCCGTTTCGTATGCAGGGGCTTTGCCAATCTCAACGCAATTGGCATGCCTGAATTTGAACGCCCATCCAATAAAACCCAAAAACGACGTCGGCATGCGCCTTCCAGCGGCCTGGGTGATGAGCGTCAGGTCAAACGCAAACAGGCGCGCCAGCGCCTCTGCGCGTCACCCCTGAGCAATTCGGTAGCACTTGTGGGAAGGTTGCCCAGATGCGACAGACTTAAGTGTCACCGACAACCAACCTGCTGGTAACGACAGGCGACGGCCGGTAGATGACAACCGCTGCGCCAGAATGTGGCGCATCGGTCACGTGTGGGCCAGAACGGCGCATCAGCACTCGATGACGCTGACCGCCAGCCCCCCACGGGAGGTTTCCTTGTATTTGTCGTGCATGTCGGCGCCGGTGTCGCGCATGGTGCGGATCACCTGGTCCAACGAGATGAAGTGTTCGCCATCACCGCGCAAGGCCATCTGCACGGCATTGATCGCCTTCACCGCGGCGATGGCGTTGCGCTCGATGCACGGGACCTGCACCAGGCCACCGACCGGGTCGCAGGTCAGGCCGAGGTTATGCTCCAGGGCGATCTCGGCGGCGTTCTCCAGCTGCGCCGGGGTGGCGCCAAGCACGTCGGCCAAGCCTGCCGCAGCCATGGCGCAGGCCGAACCGACCTCGCCCTGGCAACCAACCTCGGCGCCGGAGATCGAGGCGTTCTTCTTGCACAGGATGCCCACGGCAGCCGCGCCGAGGAAGAAGTCCACCACATTGGACTCATCCACCGCATCGGAGAAACGCATGTAGTAGTGCAACACCGCCGGGATGATGCCCGCCGCGCCGTTGGTGGGCGCGGTGACCATGCGCCCGCCAGCGGCGTTCTCTTCGTTGACCGCCAGGGCGAACAGGTTGACCCACTCCATGGCGCTCATGGTCGAACCGATCACGTTGGGCTTGCCCAGCTCCTGCAGGCTGCGGTGCAGGCGGGCGGCGCGGCGACGCACATTGAGCCCGCCGGGCAGGATGCCTTCATGCTTGAGGCCGTTGTTCACGCACTCCTGCATGGCTTGCCAGAGCTTGAGCAGGCCGGCGCGGATCTCGGCTTCACTGCGCCAGACCTTTTCGTTCTCCAGCATCAATTGCGACACGCGCAAGTCGTTTTGCTTGCACAGGCGCAGCAGTTCGGCGGCGCTGTCGAAGTCGTAGGGCAGCACGGTCTGGTCGGCGTCCAGCACGCCACTGGCGGCCTGGGCGGCATCGACCACGAAACCGCCGCCCACCGAGTAGTAGGTGTCGCGGTGCAGCTCGCCCGCCTCGCCTTCGGCAATCAGGGTCATGGCATTAGGGTGGTACGGCAGGTTCTCGTCCAGCAGCAGCATGTCGCGGGCCCAGACGAACTCGATGGGCAGGCGATTGTCGAGCTTGAGCACGTTGGTTTCGCGCAGGTCGGCGATGCGTGGGGTGATCTGGCTGGGGTCGATGGCGTCCGGCCATTCGCCCATCAGGCCCATGATCGTGGCGTTGTCGGTGCCATGGCCGACACCGGTGGCCGACAGCGAGCCATACAGCCTCACTTCGATACGCCGCACCTGCTCCAGCTCGCCGCGCTCACGCAGCCCCTGGACGAACAGCGCACCAGCGCGCATGGGGCCGACGGTGTGCGAGCTGGAAGGCCCGACACCGATCTTGAACAGGTCGAACACGCTGATGGCCATTGTCGAATCACCTCTTGCTGGGCTTGTCTCTGCGCGCCATGCGCAGGGCGGAGCAACTGCTAGGCTGAAACAGTCGAGCCGCCTTGAATGCTCGCATCATCGGGCTTTTGCCCTGCCCTTCGCCGTCTGCAACCGACGTACTTTTGTCCAGCAGCGCCGCCGCTGCACGGGCCTTTCGTGCGCCGTTTTCCAGCGGCAGGGCGACGCAAAAACCGAGGTATGGGGGTGGAAAAATCCAGTTGCGACATCGTCCGTACTGGATACGACCCGTCCTGTACTGGATACGACGCCACCAGTAGGCGATTGCCGAACGCTGGAGGATTATCGAAAGCGACTCGTATTGCACGGCCTCGCATCCTGCCCTCTGCAGGCCTGGTCGACCGGAGCCCTGAGAACGCCCGGCGGCCCACGCGAACCCGAAGATAAAATCACAGGAGTCCATCCATGAAAGGTTCACCCAAGCTGTTGCTGGTCGCGTTGCTGTCCGCTCCGCTGCTGGCCCAGGCCGCCGAACCCGAGCAGTGCCAGACGGTACGGTTCTCCGATGTCGGCTGGACCGACATCACGGTCACCACCGCGACCACCAGCGTCGTGCTCGAAGCCCTGGGCTACAAGACCCACACCACCATGATCTCGGTACCGGTGACCTACAAGTCGCTGGCCACCGGCAAGGACCTGGACGTGTTTCTCGGCAACTGGATGCCGACCATGGAGAACGACATCAAGCAATACCGCGATGCCGGCACCGTCGAGACCGTTCGCGCCAACCTGGAAAACGCCAAGTACACCCTGGCCGTGCCCCAGGCGCTGTATGACAAGGGCCTGAAAGACTTCGCCGACATTCCCAAGTTCAAGCAGGAGCTCAAGGGCAAGATCTACGGCATCGAGCCGGGCAACGATGGCAACCGCACCATCCAGAAGATGATCGACGACAACGCCTTCGGCCTGAAGGACGCTGGCTTCCAGATCGTGCAGTCCAGCGAGGCGGGCATGCTGGCCCAGGTCGACCGGGCGCAGAAGCGTGAAGACGCGATCGTCTTCCTCGGCTGGGAACCGCACCCGATGAACACCCGCTTCAAGATGCAGTACCTGACCGGTGGGGATGCCTATTTCGGTCCCGACTTCGGCAAGGCCACCGTGCTGACCAACACCCGCAAGGGCTACGCCCAGGAATGCGGCAACGTTGGCCAGTTGTTGAAGAACCTGTCGTTCGAGCTCAAGGATGAAAGCACCATGATGGGCTATGTCCTGGACGACAAGATGAAGCCCGAGGCGGCCGCGAAAAAATGGCTGAAGGACAACCCCGGCAAGCTCGACGCCTGGCTCGCCGGCGTGACCACCGTGGACGGCAAACCCGGCCTTGAGGCGGCCAAGGCCAAACTGACGCAATAACGCAAGACGCCATGGCAACACCGCGGGGTGGGACCGTGCCCGCCCCGGACTGATTTCAATCTTTGCAGGTGGAAGCTCGCTATCATGCTTATCGATCAGAAAATACCCCTGGGGCAGTACATCGCCTCATTCGTCGAATGGTTGACCCAGAATGGCGCCAGCTACTTCGACGCCATCGCCGCAGGCCTGGAATTCATGATCCATGGGGTCACCAGCGCCCTGACCTGGTTCAACCCGTTCGTGCTAATCGCCCTGTTCGCCGGCCTCGCGCACCTGATCCAGCGCAAATGGGCGCTCACCGTCTTCGTCGCCCTGTCGTTCCTGCTGATCCTCAACCTGGGCTACTGGCAGGAGACCATGGAAACCCTGGCGCAGGTCACCTTCGCCACGGTGGTCTGCGTGGTCATCGGCGTGCCGCTGGGCATCGCCGCCGCGCACAAACCGATGTTCTACACCGCCATGCGCCCGGTGCTGGACTTGATGCAGACCGTGCCCACCTTCGTTTACCTGATCCCGACCCTGACCCTGTTCGGCCTGGGCGTGGTGCCGGGGCTGATCTCCACCGTGGTGTTCGCCATCGCTGCGCCCATCCGCCTCACTTATCTAGGCATCTGCGACGTGCCGCAGGAACTGATGGACGCCGGCAAGGCCTTCGGCTGCTCGCGCCGCCAGTTGTTGACCCGCATCGAACTGCCCCATGCCATGCCGAGCATCGCCGCCGGGGTGACGCAATGCATCATGCTGTCGCTGTCGATGGTGGTGATCGCCGCCCTGGTCGGCGCCGACGGCCTGGGCAAACCCGTGGTCAACGCACTGAACACCGCCGATATCTCCCTGGGCTTCGAAGCGGGCCTGGCCATCGTGCTGCTGGCAATCATGCTCGACCGTATCTGCAAGCAACCGGAGCTGCCGGTAAGGGGTGAGGCATGAGCATCATTCGTTTCGAAGACGTCGACGTCATCTTCTCCAGCAAGCCGCGCGAGGCGCTGGCCCTGCTCGACCAGGGCAAGACCCGCGAGCAGATCCTCAAGCAGACGGGCCTGGTGGTCGGCGTCGAAAAGGCCAACCTGGACATCAACAAAGGCGAGATCTGCGTGCTCATGGGGCTGTCCGGTTCGGGCAAGTCCAGCCTGCTGCGCTGCATCAACGGCCTCAACACCGTGAGCCGCGGCAAGCTGTTCGTCGAGCACGAAGGCAAGCACATCGATATCGCCCACTGCACCCCGGCAGAGCTGAAGATGATGCGCACCAAGCGCATCGCCATGGTGTTCCAGAAGTTCGCCCTGATGCCCTGGCTGACGGTGCGCGAGAACATCAGCTTCGGCCTGGAGATGCAGGGCCGGCCGGAGAAGGAACGGCGCAAGCTGGTAGATGAAAAGCTCGAGCTGGTGGGCCTGACCCAGTGGCGCAACAAGAAACCGGACGAACTCTCCGGTGGCATGCAACAGCGCGTGGGCCTGGCCCGGGCGCTGGCGATGGACGCTGACATCCTGTTGATGGACGAACCGTTCTCGGCCCTCGATCCGCTGATCCGCCAGGGCCTGCAGGACGAATTGCTAGCCCTGCAGAGCAAGCTGAGCAAGACCATCGTGTTCGTCAGCCACGACCTGGACGAGGCGCTGAAACTGGGCAGCCGCATCGCCATCATGAAGGACGGGCGCATCATCCAGTACAGCAAGCCGGAAGAGATCGTGCTCAACCCGGCCGACGAATACGTGCGCACCTTCGTCGCCCACACCAACCCGCTCAACGTGCTATGCGGCCGCAGCCTGATGCGCAGCCTGGACAATTGCCGGCGGGTCAACGGTTCGGTGTGCCTGGACCCTGGCATCGACTCATGGCTGGACCTTGGCGAGGGCGGCTCGCTCAAGCGCGCACGCCAGGGCCAGAATGGCCTGGACATGCAGAACTGGGCGCCGGGGCAGGACGTCGGCTTGCTGGAACGCAGGCCAACCGTGGTGCACGCCGATATCGGCATGCGCGAGGCGTTGCAGATTCGTTACCAGACCGGCAACAAGCTGGTGCTGCAGGATAACGACAAGGTAGTGGGGATACTCGGGGATACCGAGCTTTACCATGCCTTGCTGGGCAAGAATCACGGGTGATTCAATTGGGGCCGCCTTGCGGCCCATCGCGGCTGAAGCCGCTCCTACAGGAGACGTGTGATCCTTGTAGGAGCGGCTTCAGCCGCGATGGGCTGCAACGCAGCCCCAATCAGTGGTTCAGCGTACGACGATCCCACGCGAAGCCATGTAGGCCTTGGCCTCTGGTACCGTGTACTCGCCAAAGTGGAAGATGCTCGCCGCCAGCACCGCGCTGGCATGCCCTTCCAGGATGCCGTCGGCCAGGTGCTGCAGGTTACCCACGCCACCGGAAGCAATCACCGGAATCCCCAGCGCATCGCTGATGGCGCGGGTCACGCCCAGGTCGAAGCCATTCTTCATGCCATCCTGGTCCATGCTGGTCAGCAGGATCTCGCCAGCCCCCAGGCCTTCCATCTTCTTCGCCCACTCCACCGCATCCAGCCCGGTAGGCTTGCGCCCGCCGTGGGTGAAAATCTCCCAGCGCGGGGTTTCGCCCGGGCCGGAGACTTTCTTGGCGTCGATGGCAACGACGATGCACTGCGAACCGAAACGGTCCGCCGCCTCGCCCACGAACTCCGGGTTGAACACCGCGGCGGTGTTGATAGACACCTTGTCGGCACCGGCGTTGAGCAGGTTGCGGATGTCCTGCACGGTACGCACGCCACCACCCACGGTCAGCGGGATGAACACCTGGCTGGCCATGCGCTCGACGGTATGCAGGGTGGTGTCACGGCCATCGACGCTGGCGGTGATGTCGAGGAAGGTGATCTCGTCGGCGCCCTGCTCGTCGTAGCGCCGGGCGATCTCCACCGGGTCGCCGGCATCGCGGATGTTCTCGAACTTGACGCCCTTGACCACCCGGCCGTTGTCCACGTCCAGGCAAGGGATGATGCGCTTGGCCAGTGCCATGGTCGCTCCTCAGCCTTGGTAGTTGTCGCAGAAGGCCTGGGCCTCGGCGACGTCGAGGGTGCCTTCGTAGATGGCACGGCCGGTGATGGCGCCGATGATGCCTGGTGCCTTGGCGTCCAGCAGAGCCTTGATGTCGCCCAGGTTGTGGATGCCGCCCGAGGCGATCACCGGAATGCGCGTGGCTTCGGCCAGGGCCTTGGTGAAGGGCACGTTGCAGCCCTGCATCATGCCGTCCTTGGCGATGTCGGTGTAGACGATCGCCGAGACGCCATCGGCCTCGAAACGCTTGGCCAGGTCGATGACCTGCACGCTGCTCACTTCGGCCCAGCCGTCGGTGGCGACGAAGCCGTCCTTGGCGTCCAGGCCGACGATGACCTTGCCAGGGAACGCCTTGCACGCTTCGGCGACGAACTCAGGCTGCTTGACCGCCTTGGTGCCGATGATCACGTAGCTGACACCGGCCTTGACGTAGTGCTCGATTGTCTCCAGCGAGCGGATGCCACCGCCGATCTGGATCGGCAGGGTCGGATAGCGCTTGGCGATAGCCGTGACCACTTCACCGTTGACCGGCTGGCCTTCGAAAGCGCCGTTGAGGTCGACCAGGTGCAGGCGGCGGCAGCCACCCTCGACCCATTTGGCGGCCATGCTCACCGGGTCGTCGGAAAATACCGTGGAGTCTTCCATGCGGCCTTGGCGCAGGCGTACGCAGGCACCGTCCTTGAGATCGATAGCGGGGATAATCAGCATGTGAGGAACCTGTCTAATCGTTGGAATTCAGGGCTTCTCGAGCGCCCACAGGTCGCTTTCGATGCTCTCGAACCGCTCCTTGAGGTGCAGCTGAACATCGGCAATCGCCCTGTTGTAGTAATGGGGTGCAATCTCTTTGCTGAACAGCTCGAGGACCTCGGCCACCTCGAACGACCCCAGCTCCAGCTCGAAGCGGTCGTCGAGAAAGCGCTTGAGCGTGTCGAGCGCCTCGCGCTCCTGCTCCGGGGTCAGGGTGATGATCGGGGCCTTGGTCTTCGATCGGCTCATTTACCAGCGCCCGTCCCAGGCGACGAAGTTCTGCAGCAGCTGCAGGCCATGGGTATGGCTCTTCTCCGGGTGGAACTGCACGGCGAAGCGCGAACCTTCGGCCAGCGCGGCGGCGAAATCGACGCCGTAGTGGCCGCGACCGACCACCTGACCCGGCTTGCCGGCCTCGATGAAGTAGCTGTGCACGAAGTAGAAACGCGCACGGTCGGGGATGTCATGCCACAGCGGGTGGTCGATGGTCTGGCCGACTTCGTTCCAACCCATGTGCGGCACCTTCAGGTGCTCGCCGTCTTCCTTCAGGTCTTTACCGAAGAAGCGTACCTGGCCGGGGAACAGGCCGATGCAGTCGACACCGTCGTTTTCCTCGCTGCGCTCGAGCAGCGCCTGCATGCCTACGCAGATGCCGAGGAACGGGCGGTCCTGGCTGACTTCGCGCACCAGGCTGTCGAAGCCCAGGCGGCGGATCTCGGCCATGCAGTCGCGGATCGCGCCGACGCCCGGGAACACCACGCGGTCGGCTTCACGAATCACCGCGGCATCGCTGGTCACCAGCACCTTGCCGGCGCCCACATGCTCCAGGGCCTTGGCCACCGAGTGCAGGTTGCCCATGCCATAGTCGATTACGGCTACCGTCTGCATTTACAGGCACCCTTTGGTGGATGGCATCTGCCCGGCCATGCGCTCGTCGAGGGTAACGGCCATGCGCAGCGCGCGGCCGAACGCCTTGAACACGGTCTCGATCTGGTGGTGGGTGTTGTGGCCACGCAGGTTGTCGATATGCAGGGTCACCAGGGCATGGTTGACGAAGCCCTGGAAGAACTCCTGGAACAGGTCGACATCGAAGCCGCCCACGGTGGCGCGGGTATACGGCACGTGCATCTGCAGGCCCGGACGGCCGGAGAAGTCGATGACCACGCGCGACAGGGCCTCGTCCAGGGGCACATAGGCATGGCCGTAGCGGAAGATGCCTTTCTTGTCGCCGATGGCCTGGGCGAACGCCATGCCCAGGGTGATGCCGACGTCCTCGACGGTATGGTGGTCGTCGATATGCAGGTCGCCCTTGCACTCGATGTCCAGGTCGATCAGCCCATGTCGGGCGATCTGGTCGAGCATGTGTTCAAGGAAAGGCACGCCGATTTCAAATCGGGCCTTGCCGCTGCCATCGAGGTTGATCGAGCACTTGACCTGGGTTTCCAGGGTATTGCGCTCGACGGAAGCCTTACGTTCGACCATCACCAGCTCCGCAAAATCATTGGGCGAAAAGGGCTCCATTATAGGCCCAGAACGCGCCAGCTTGAAACGCGGATGACATATGGCAGGGCAAGCAATTGCGGGGGGATAACAGGCTTACAGGTCTATACAAGCGTGTAGTTGGGGATGCTTTGCAGCCTTTCGCTGGCAGGCCGGCCCCCACAGAGATCGCGGCAGTGCAATACCTGTGGGAGCCGGCTTGCCGGCGATGAGGCCAGTACAGCTACATCAATGGAACAGAACGGCGGTCTTCTGCAGGGTGATCCACACCCCCCAGGCCAGCGGAATCACCACCACCGCCCAGGCCACCAGCACCAGCGGCAGGCTGCCCGGCGCCGCGTGCCACTCCAGCGAACGCGCGGAATCGGCGCCCTTGTCATGGCTCAGCGCGCGCTCGGCCGCCAGTTCGGCGTCGGTCATGAAGTACTTGTCCGCCACCGGGCGCACCAGCATGTTGCAGATGAACCCCAGCACCAGCAGACCGGCCAGGATGTACAGGGTCATGTCGTAGGCCGCGGCCCGCTCCACGCCCGCCGCCAGCTGCGCCTCGCGCAGGTAAGTGATCAGCACCGGACCGAGCACACCGGCCGCCGCCCAGGCAGTCAGCAGGCGACCATGGATGGCACCGACCATCTGCGTGCCGAACAGGTCGGCCAGGTACGCCGGCACGGTGGCGAAGCCACCGCCGTACATCGACAGGATGATGCAGAACGCCGCCACGAACAGCGCCACGTTGCCGATGTGGCCCATGTTCGGCACCAGGCTGTAGAGGCCCACGCCTAGGGCGAAGAAGGCGAAGTAGGTATTCTTGCGGCCGATATAGTCGGAGAACGACGCCCAGAAGAAGCGCCCGCCGATGTTGAACAGGCTCAGCAGGCCGGTGAAACCGGCGGCAATCGCGGCAATTTGCGCCAGTTGCGCGGCATTCAGCTCACTGAAGGTCAGCTCGTTGCCCAGCAGCTTGCCGGCGAACACTTCCTGCAGCAGTGGCGAAGCCATGCCGAGAATGCCGATACCGGCCGAGACGTTCAGGCACAGCACCAGCCACACCAAGGCGAACTGCGGGGTTTTCCAGGCCACGCTCACATGCACGTGACGGTCGGTGACCATGGCGTTGGCTTTCTTCGCCGGCGGTGTCCAGCCTTCGGGCTTCCAGCCGGTCGGCGGCACGCGGTAGGCCAGGGCGCCCGCAGTCATGAACACGAAGTAGATCGCGGCCATGGCGACAAAGCTCTGCCAGACGCCCACCTCGGTCGCGCTGCCGAAGTGGCCCATGAGCGCGGTGGCCAGAGGAGCGCCCACCATGGCACCTCCACCAAAGCCCATGATCGCCATACCGGTTGCCATGCCGCGCTTGTCCGGGAACCACTTGATCAGGGTCGACACTGGCGAAATGTAGCCAAGGCCCAGGCCGATCCCGCCGATCACCCCCGAACCCAGCCACATCAACCACAGCTGGTGGGTCTTCACGCCGATCGCCGAGATCAGCAGGCCGCCGCACCAGCACAGTGCCGAGACCAGGCCGGCCTTGCGCGGGCCGGCGTGCTCCAGCCAGCCACCAAGTACCGCAGCCGAGCAGCCGAGGAACACGAAGAACAGGGTGTAGATCCAGCTGAGCATGGAGATCGGCCAGTCGCACTCGGCGCTGAACAGGCGGGCGACGAAGCCCATGTCGGCGGCGCAGGCCACTGGCGCGCTGACACCCAGGGCCTGGGACAGCGGCAGCCAGAACACCGAGAAGCCATAGGCCATGCCGATGCACAGGTGAATGGCCAGGGCCGCCGGCGGCACCAGCCAGCGGTTGAAGCCCGGGCGGGCGATGATGCGCTCCTTCGACAGGAAGCCCGGCGTGCTTGCCGCCGCCCCCGCCGTGATACTGCTGTTCATGGATTGATCCTTTTGTAGGTGGGCTGTGCGCGTGGACGGCTCTGTATGGCTGCACGCAAGGCAGCCCGGCCGCTTCAGGCATCACCCGCGACAATGGGTCGCGGGGCTCCACGGGCGGGCGCAAGATTACCAGCAGCGGGTGACATGAAAGCAATCTGATATCGTGTTTTTTTCGTCAACTGAAACGATCAATCCACTATCGGTGGCGCCTACATCGCCGGCAAGCGGGCTCCCACAGGGACAATGCAAGTCTTGAGGCCTGCGCGGTCGCTGTGGGAGCCGGCTTGCCGGCGATGACACCCGGACAAGCAATAAATGAACTGCTGCCATTGCCACTGTCGAAATGTCGGATACGCAGAGCCAAGTGCCACGGCGCTATACTCGCCGCTGAAATTCATAATCGGACTACAAGGACTCGCCCATGAAAGCGTTCGGCAAAATCCTGGGGCTGGGGCTTCTCGGGTTGTTGCTGATCATCGTGGCGCTGGGCTTCGCCCTGACCCACCTCTTCGATCCCAACGACTACAAAGAAGAAATCCGCCAGCTGGCCCGCGACAAGGCCCACGTGGAACTGACCCTCAACGGCGACATCGGCTGGAGCCTGTTCCCGTGGCTGGGCCTGGAGCTGCACGAGGCCAGCATCGCCACGCTGAACAACCCCAAGGTGCCCTTCGCCGACCTGCAGATGCTCGGCCTGTCGGTACGTGTGCTGCCGCTGCTACGCCGTGAAGTGCAGATGAGTGACGTGCGGGTCGAAGGCCTGAACCTGACGCTGACCCGCGATGCCAACGGCCATGGCAACTGGGAAGACATCGGCAAGCCATTGCCGGACCCG
Source organism: Pseudomonas sp. CCOS 191 (assembly GCF_001007005.1). Lineage (NCBI taxonomy): Bacteria > Pseudomonadati > Pseudomonadota > Gammaproteobacteria > Pseudomonadales > Pseudomonadaceae > Pseudomonas > Pseudomonas sp. CCOS 191. Next base: position 330,410 of record NZ_LN847264.1, on the reverse strand, counting down.
GCGATCGCCAACGCACCGGCGAGCACGCCCGATGCAAGCTCAGCGACGGAACCTGCCAAGCCGGAAAGTGGCGAGCGCTCGGTCAAGCTCGATATCGACAGCCTGACCGTCAACAACGCCCGCGTGCTTTATACCGACGAGAAAGCCGGCCAGACCTACGGCGCCGAAAGCATTCAGTTGAGCACCGGCCCCGTGCACGAAGGCGTGAACATCCCGCTCAAGGCGAGCGCCTTCCTCAGCGCCAGCCAGCCGAACCTGAAGGCGCGCACCGAGCTGACCGGCGAACTGCGCTTCGACCGCCGTCTCAAGCGCTACAACCTCGAGGACATGCGCCTGTCTGGCGAAACCTCGGGCGAGCCACTGGCCGGCAAGACCATGACCTTCGCCGCCCAAGGCCAGGTGCTGGTCGACCTGGCGGCCAATGTCGCCTCCTGGAGCGGCCTGAAGGTCTCGGCCAACCAGTTGCGCGCCCTGGGTGAGCTGAACGTGCGCGACCTCGACAAGACGCCGCAGGTCAGCGGCGGCCTGTCCATCGCCCAGTTCGACCTGCGCACCTTCCTCGACGGTATCGGCCACCCGCTGCCCGCCACCGCCGACGCGGCAGCGTTCAAGAAGCTGGAGCTGGTCACCCGCCTGCAAGGCACGCCGAACAGCCTCGCCCTCGAAGACCTGGCGGTGAAGCTGGACGACAGCACCTTCACCGGCCGGGTCGCCGTGGAAGACTTCGCCAAGCAGGCCCTGCGCGTGCGCCTCAAGGGCGACAAGTTCGACGCCGACCGCTACCTGCCGGCCAAGAGCGAGGAAGCCAAGGGTGCCACCGCAGCGCGCCAGGCCGAGGTCAAGCAGCAGGAAGCCACTGCCGTCGCCGGCGCCGGCTCCACGCCGCTACCCGACGCACCGACGCAAGTTGCCTGGAGCAGCGACAAGCTGCTGCCGGTCGATCGCCTGCGCGCCCTCGATCTGCAGGCCGACCTGTCGTTCGGCGCCCTGACGCTGGACAAGCTGCAGATCAGCGATGCGCAGCTCACCGCCAGCGGCCAAGGCGGCCTGGTCACCCTGCAAACCCTGCGCGGCGGCCTGTACAACGGCACCTTCGAGGCCAAGGGCACCGTGGATGTACGCCCTGCCGTGCCGCAGATCGGCGTCAACACCAAGATCAACCGCGTGCCAGTGGAACACTTCATCAAGCGTGAATCCCCGGAGCAGGCGCCGCCGGTCAAGGGCCTGCTGACCCTGAACAGCGACCTCACCGCCACCGGCAACAGCCAGAAGGCGCTGGTCGATACGCTCAATGGCAATGCCAGCTTCACCATCAACGACGGCGTGCTGGTCAACGCCAACCTGGAACAGCAACTGTGCCAGGCCATCGCCACCCTCAACCGCAAGCAACTCAGCGGCGAACCCCGTGGCAAGGACACGCCGTTCCAGGAGCTGCGCGGCAGCCTGGTAATGCGTAACGGCGTGGCCAGCAACCCGGACCTCAAGGTGCGTATCCCAGGCCTGACCGTCAACGGCCACGGCGACCTCGACCTGCGTGTGCTGGGCATGGACTACAACGTCGGCGTTGTCGTCGAAGGCGACCAGCGCGCCATGCCCGACCCGGCCTGCCAGGTCAACGAGCGCTATGTCGGCGTCGAAGTGCCGCTGCGCTGCCGCGGCCCGCTGGAGCTGGGCGCGAAGGCCTGCCGCCTGGACCAGGACGGCCTGGGCAAGGTGGCCGCGAAGCTGGCCGGCAACCGCCTGAAAGACAAGATCGATGAAAAGCTCGAAGAGAAACTCGGAGACAAGGTGAGCCCTGAACTCAAAGATGCATTGAAGGGGCTGTTCAAGCGATGACACCCCAGCAGTTCTCCAGCGCCGTGCTGGACTGGTACGACCAGCACGGTCGGCATGACCTGCCCTGGCAACAGGGCATCACCCCGTATCGGGTGTGGGTGTCGGAAATCATGTTGCAGCAGACCCAGGTCAGCACCGTGCTCAACTACTTCGACCGCTTCATGCAGGCCCTGCCCACCGTGCAGGCGCTGGCCGAGGCGCCGGAGGACGAGGTGCTGCACCTGTGGACGGGCCTGGGCTACTACACCCGTGCCCGTAACCTGCAAAAGGCCGCGAAGATCGTCGTCGAACAACATGGCGGCGAGTTTCCACGCAGCGTCGAGCAGCTCACCGAGCTGCCCGGTATCGGCCGCTCCACCGCCGGGGCCATCGCCAGCATCAGCATGGGCATCCGCGCGCCGATCCTCGACGGCAACGTCAAGCGCGTACTGGCCCGCTTCACTGCCCAGGCCGGCTACCCGGGCGAGCCGAAGGTGGCCAACCAGCTGTGGGCCAGCGCCGAGCGCTTCACGCCGATGACCCGGGCCAACCACTACACCCAGGCGATGATGGACATGGGCGCGACGCTGTGCACGCGCAGCAAGCCCAGCTGCCTGATCTGCCCGTTGCAGCGCGGTTGCGAAGCGCACCTGCACGGCGAAGAGACCCGCTACCCCGAGCCCAAGCCGCGCAAGGCCCTGCCCCAGCGCAAGACCCTGATGCCGCTGCTGACCAATTACGAAGGCGCGATCCTGCTCTACCGTCGGCCCTCCACCGGCCTGTGGGGCGGCCTGTGGAGCCTGCCGGAGCTGGACAGCCTCGAGCAGCTCGAAGACCTCGCCTACCAGCACGGCCTGCGCCTGGCCGGCAGCCAGGCCCTGGCAGGCCTGACCCACACCTTCAGCCATTTCCAGCTGGCCATCGAGCCATGGCTGGTGCGTGTCGACCCCGTCGGCGCGCACGTGGCCGAGCCCGACTGGCTCTGGTATAACCTCGCCACCCCGCCGCGCCTGGGCCTCGCCGCCCCGGTCAAGAAGCTGCTGCAACGCGCGGCCGACGAACTGATTGCAGGAGAGAAGCGATGACCCGCACCGTGAAGTGCCGCAAGTACAACGAAGAACTCCCAGGCCTCGACCGCCCACCCTACCCGGGCGCCAAGGGCCAGGACATCTTCGAGCACATCTCGCAGAAGGCCTGGAAGGAGTGGCAGGACCACCAGACCATGCTGATCAACGAGAAGCGCCTGAACATGATGAATGCCGAGGACCGCAAATTCATCCAGGCCGAGATGGACAAGTTCTTCGCCGGCGAGGATTACGCCCAGGCCGAAGGCTACGTGCCACCCTCGAATTGACCCCGGAAAACGTAAGCGACGGAATTAATTTAAATTTTTTCGAAAAAGTCGTTGACGATCGGTTCGGAAATCTATTTAATGCACCTCGTCGCCCAGATAGCTCAGTCGGTAGAGCAGAGGATTGAAAATCCTCGTGTCGGCGGTTCGACTCCGTCTCTGGGCACCACCTTCAGCTTCTGGTGGTTGCAAAGTTACCCGAAGCGACACAAGAAACCCGCCTAGTGCGGGTTTTTTGTTGCCTGCGATTTTTCACTGCGACGCAGGTTGAACTGCCTAGGACTACCCCGCTACCTGAGGAGGCACTGCCCCGGCATGCAACCTCACGCCAAGGGCTGCCATTACCTTCATGATGGTCGCAAGGCTAGGGTTCCCCTCCGCAGACAGCGCCTTGTATAGCCCCTCCCGGGTCAAGCCGGTATCACGAGCCAGCTGAGCCATTCCACGGGCACGCGCTATGTCTCCCAATGCGGCAGCAAGCAGCACTGGATCATTTTCCTCAAGACACGCCTCCAGGTAGAGGACAACGTCTTGCTCGGTCTTCAAGTGATCGGCCGCGTCCCACTTGGTAAGTTTGAGGTCTGCCATGGTGGCCTCCTAGATATCACGCGCCAGCTTGAGTGCAGATTTGATGTCGCGGGCTTGAGTGGTTTTGTCTCCCCCGGCAAGGAGAAGTATCACCTCATAGCCGCGCCGGGCCAGATAGACTCGATAGCCAGGCCCGTAGTCGACTCTCAGCTCCAGAACACCCTCGCCCACTGGCTTGCAATCCCCCAGCACGCCAAGCTCGACCCGCCGCAGCCGCACGTTGATGCGGGCCTGAGCGCGAGCATCCCGCAAGGCAGCAAACCACTTCTTGTATCTGTCGGTCTGTATGAGCGTGTGCATGGGAAAAATGTAAACCGCAGTTCACACTACATCAAACCGCATCTGTTTCAAACTGTTCATCAGACCTGCGGCATCGCTCTACCACTTGACCAATATCAAAAAGCCACCCGTTCAGCGCTCATAGGATGGAAGGTGGACATTCGAACGACCCCGCAAGGACCTCCATGAGCGAAGAATCCGCCACCCTCCTCCTGCCATCGCCTGCCGAGGCCGGCAGCAGCGCCAAGCCCACCCCTCGCACCCGTCGTCCGCGCCAGCGCAAGCCTGCCGCCAGCGCCGCCGCGCCAGAGACCATTACCCAGGTCAGCCAGCAGCCCGCCGCCCTGGAAGTGGCCAACGCGCGCAAGGGCAGCAGCGAGGACAGCACCTCGGCGCGCCTGCCGGCCAGCTACCCGTACCGCACGCGCATGCGCCGCCAAGACTACGAGAAGGCCAAGCACGACCTGCAGATCGAGCTGCTCAAGGTACAGAACTGGGTGAAGGAAACCGGCCAGCGCATCGTCGTGCTGTTCGAGGGCCGTGATGCTGCGGGCAAGGGCGGCACCATCAAGCGCTTCATGGAACACTTGAACCCGCGCGGTGCGCGGATCGTGGCACTGGAGAAGCCCTCCGAGCAGGAAAAGGGCCAGTGGTACTTCCAGCGTTATGTGCAGCACCTGCCCACCGCCGGTGAAATGGTCTTCTTCGACCGCTCCTGGTACAACCGCGCCGGGGTCGAGAAGGTGATGGATTTCTGCTCGCCCCTGCAATACCTGGAGTTCATGCGCCAGGCACCTGACCTCGAACGCATGCTGTGCAACAGTGGCATCCTGCTGTTCAAGTTCTGGTTCTCGGTGAACCGCGAGGAGCAGTTGCGCCGCTTCATCTCCCGCCGCGACGACCCGCTCAAGCACTGGAAACTCTCGCCCATCGACATCAAGTCGCTGGACAAGTGGGAGGACTACACCGCTGCCAAGGAAGCGATGTTCTTCCATACCGACACGGCCGATGCGCCATGGACGGTGATCAAGTCGGACGACAAGAAGCGCGCGCGGATCAACTGCATTCGGCACTTCCTGCACTCGCTGGATTATCCAGGCAAGGACCACAGCGTGGCGCATGCGCCGGATCCGTTGCTGGTCGGGCGGGCGTCGCGGGGGTTCGAGGAAGATGAGCCAGCGGCGCTGGTGAGCTGAACACTTTGGGGCCGCTAGGCGGCCTCTTGGGTTTCTCGCGCAACTACGCTTCAATACGCGCCTTTACCAGTCAGCCCAAGGATCCACCCATGGCCACCAACACCAAGCAACAGAAACGCGCCAAGCGCGCCGCCACCAAGGCCAAGCAGAATCGCATGGTGCGCAGCGGCCAGGCGGTCAAGGCCAGCGCCGGCGACAGCGCCAGTGTCGAGCAGGTGTTCAACAAGGCCATGGAATCGGGCAGCTACAACAGCCTGTTCGAAAAAATGAAGGAAGCCCAGGAAAACGGCCTGGTGCCGATGATCTCGGTGTTCCTGGTCGACCCGCTACTGGCACTGGTGCTCAAGGGCCACAAGGAAGAACACGCCACCGATTACATCGTCATGGTGTTCACCGCCTACCGCAAATGGCTGGACGGCGCCGACGAGGACGCGACCATGGCCTGGCTGGAGAGCGACGAGTTCCAGGACGCCTATGTCACCGCCTCGGAGGTCGTGGCCAAGCAGCAGCAACAGCAGAAGCAGTTCGGCTGAGTCGAACCGCACCCGCTTCCACAACCCGTGCAGACAAAAAAGGCCGCGCCCTTCACAGGACGCGGCCTTTTCATTTCACTTGTGGATCAGCTATCCAACGCCACACGCGCAGCAGCGCCACGCTTGCGATGCACCAGCAGACCAGCTGCCACCACACCAATGCTCAGGATTGCCGTGGCGATGATCTCGGCACGGTGATCTTCGCGCAGCCCCATCACCACCAGAATGGCAACGATGAAGGCGATGGTCGCCCAGGTCAGGCCCGGGAACAGCCACATCTTGAACGAGATCTTCTCGCCACTGGCTTCACGCTGGCTGCGCATGCGCAGTTGCGACACGGCAATTACCAGGTAAACCAGCAGGGCGATGGCGCCGGAGCTGGCCAGCAGGAACTCGAACACCGCGGCCGGGGCCAGGAAGTTGGCGAACACGCACAGGAAGGCCGCGGCGGTGGACAGCAGCACGGCCCAGTGCGGGGTGCCGGCCTTGGTGGTGCGCTGGGCAACCGCCGGGGCGTCGCCACGCTTGCTCAGGGAGAAGAGCATGCGCGAGGAGGTGTACAGCGCCGAGTTCAGGCAGCTGGTCACGGCGATCAGCACGACGATGTCGACGATCAGCTTGGCGTTCGGCACGCCGATCAGGCTGAGGACAGTCTGGTAGGAGCCTTTCTCGGCCAGGGCCGGATCGTTCCACGGCACCATGGCCACGACCAGGAAGATCGACACCAGGTAGAACAGGCAGATACGCCAGATCACCGAGTTGGTGGCGCGGCTGATCTGCTTGCCCGGATCCTTCGATTCGGCGGCGGCGATGGTGACGATCTCGGTCCCCATGAACGAGAACATGGTGGTCAGCATGGCGGCCAGCACCGCGCCCAGGCCATTGGGCATGAAGCCCTGGGTGTCGAACAGGTGGCTGACGCCGCTGATCTGGCTGCTCGGCACCATGCCGAACATGGCCGCGCAACCGACGACGATGAAGCCGATGATCGCCAGCACCTTGAGCAGGGCGAACCAGAATTCGAACTCACCGTAGTTCTTCACGCTGAACAGGTTGGTGATGGTCAGCGCCAGGGTAATGATCAACGAGAACGCCCACAGGTCCACCGAGGGGAACCAGGCATGCAGGATGGCGGCGGCGGCGTTGGCCTCCAGCGGAATCACCAGCACCCAGAACCACCAGTACAGCCAGCCGATGGTGAAACCGGCCCAGCGCCCGATGGCGCGGTCGGCGTAGGTGGAGAAGGAACCGGTGTCAGGCGAGGCGACAGCCATTTCGCCGAGCATGCGCATCACCAGCACGACCAGGGTACCGGCCGCGGCGTAGGCCAGCAGCACGGCGGGGCCGGCGGCGGCGATGGCGTGGCCGGAGCCGACGAACAGCCCTGCGCCGATCACGCCGGCGATGGACAGCATGGTCACATGCCGTTGCTTGAGCCCCTGAGCGAGGTCATTGGAATTGTTACCGCTCATAAAACTACCTTTGTAAGGAGGTGGACTACACGAATGACTGGCCAGCGCGCCGGGGTGTGGATAGGCGACGCCGCATTCAGTGGTTTCCAGAGGGCAATAAGCGGGCCACCTGAGAATGACTTTCGTCTGAAATGTTTCTGCCACCAATAACGGCGCGGCTTGCAGGGCATTGTGCCAAGCTTTGACCGAAAGGCCACCAAAACCCCATGCCAAGTCTGGATTACGGAAATACCCACTTACAAACGCACCAAAGGTGCTCCTCGGTAACACCTGTGCACGAATTCTGCGCATCAGAAAGCGCAACCAACAGGCGCAACCTTGCCCCCGTCAAGTCCGCGACACAGTGCCACCCGGCTAAAAACGGCTTCCCAGACCGGGCCAAAGCTGGCACCATCGCGCCTTTTTTCATCAAGGCTCCGGTGCTGGGCAAAACGCTATTGCGGACATCCTGGCGACAGTCCACTGCAGCGATGCGACAAACTGTCCCACCAGCGACCCGAGCACCCCGCGACCCGGTTGGCCGCCGTTGCGCCGCTATGCTAGCGTGGCGCTCGCCAGGAAGGCCGCCAACAGCTGGGAACGCACCCGAACACATGAGGACCGCAAATGGCTCAGGCCACGCCCGCGCTGGAAATCCGCAACCTGCACAAACGCTATGGCGAGCAGGAAATTCTCAAGGGCATTTCGCTGACCGCGCGCGACGGTGACGTGATCTCCATCCTCGGCTCGTCCGGCTCTGGCAAGTCCACCCTGCTGCGCTGCATCAACCTGCTGGAGAACCCGCACCAGGGCGAGATCCTGGTCGCCGGTGAAGCCCTCAAGCTCAAGGCGCAGAAAAACGGCGACCTGATCGCCGCCGACAACCGCCAGATCAACCGCCTGCGCAGCGAGATCGGCTTTGTCTTCCAGAATTTCAACCTGTGGCCACACATGTCGATCCTCGACAACATCATCGAGGCGCCGCGCCGCGTGCTCGGCCAGAGCAAGGCCGAGGCCATCGAGCATGCCGAGGCGCTGCTGAACAAGGTCGGCATCTTCGACAAGCGCCATAGCTACCCCGCCCAGCTTTCCGGTGGCCAGCAACAGCGTGCCGCCATCGCCCGTACCCTGGCCATGAAACCCAAGGTCATCCTGTTCGACGAGCCAACCTCGGCGCTCGATCCGGAAATGGTCCAGGAAGTGCTTAACGTCATCCGCGCCCTGGCCGAAGAAGGCCGTACCATGCTGCTGGTGACGCACGAGATGAACTTTGCCCGCCAGGTGTCCAGTGAAGTGGTCTTCCTGCACCAGGGCCTGGTCGAAGAGCAAGGATCGCCGCAGCAGGTCTTCGAGAACCCGACCTCGGCGCGTTGCAAGCAATTCATGTCCAGCCACCGCTAACGGAGCAATACATGCAGACCTACAAGAAGTTCCTCCTGGCAGCTGCTGCCACGCTGGTGATGTCGGCCAACGCCATGGCCGCGGAAAAACTGCGCATGGGTATCGAAGCTGCCTACCCACCGTTCAACAACAAGGATGCCAGCGGCCAGGTCGTCGGCTTCGACAAGGACATCGGCGACGCCCTGTGCGCCAAGATGAAGGTCGAATGCGAAGTGGTCACCTCCGACTGGGACGGCATCATCCCGTCGCTGAACGCGAAGAAGTTCGACTTCATCATTTCGTCGCTGTCGATCACCGATGAGCGCAAGCAGGCGGTGGACTTCACCGACCCGTACTACTCGAACAAGCAGCAGTTCATCGCCAAGAAAGGCGCCGACTTCAAGACTGACCGCGCCTCGCTCAAGGGCAAGACCATCGGCACCCAGCGTGCCACCCAGGCCGCGACCTGGCTGGACGACAACGGCGGCATGGACGGCGAGTTCAAGGTCAGCCTGTACGACAACCAGGAAAACGCCTACCTGGACCTGACCTCCGGCCGCGTCGACGCCATCCTTGCCGACAAGTACGCCAACTACGACTGGTTGAAGTCCGACGCTGGCAAGAACTACGAGTTCAAGGGCGAACCGGTCAACGAAAGCGACAAGGTCGGCATCGCAGTACGCAAAGGCGACAACGAGCTGCGTAACAAGCTCAATGCCGCACTGAAGGAAATCGTCGCCGACGGTACCTACAAGAAGATCAACGACAAGTACTTCCCGTTCAGCATCTATTGATTCGCCCCGACAGGCATCGCCGCCTTGGCGGTGCCTGTCCCTTGAACAAACTTACCCATGAATATCGACCTGCACGGATTCGGCCCGGCCATGATGGCCGGTACCCTGATGACCGTAAAACTGGCGCTCTGCGCCTTGCTGCTGGGGCTGGTCCTGGGCCTGCTCGGCGCCCTGGCCAAAACCTCGCCGATCAAGCCGCTGCAATGGCTTGGTGGTACCTATTCGACGTTGGTGCGCGGCGTACCCGAACTGCTCTGGGTGCTGCTCATCTACTTCGGCACCGTCGGGCTGATGAACAGCCTTGGCGAACTGCTGAACATGCCTGGCCTGGAGCTCAGTGCCTTCACCGCTGGCGTGATCGCCCTCGGCCTGTGCTTCGGCGCCTACGCCACGGAAGTATTCCGCGGCGCGATCCTGGCCATCCCCAAGGGGCATCGTGAAGCGGGCCTGGCCCTGGGCCTGTCCAAGGGCCGCATCCTGTCGCGGATCATCCTCCCGCAGATGTGGCGCATCGCCCTGCCGGGCCTGGGCAACCTGTTCATGATCCTGATGAAGGACACTGCGCTGGTGTCGGTGATCGGCCTGGAAGAGATCATGCGTCACGCGCAGATCGGCGTGACCGTCACCAAGGAGCCGTTCACCTTCTACGCCGTGGCCGCCTGCATCTACCTGGGCCTGACCGTGATTGCCATGACCGGCATGCACTTCCTGGAAAAGCGCGCCGCTCGCGGCTTCATGAGGGCCGAATAAATGAACTGGGAAGTCATCATCAAGTGGCTACCACGCCTGGCCCAGGGTGCCACCCTGACCCTGGAGCTGGTGGCCATCGCCGTCATCGCCGGCCTGATCCTGGCCATACCACTGGGCGTGGCGCGCTCGTCGCGACACTGGTATGTGCGCGCCCTGCCCTTCGGTTACATCTTCTTCTTCCGCGGCACGCCGCTGCTGGTGCAGCTGTTCCTGGTGTACTACGGCCTGGCCCAGTTCGACGTGGTGCGCAACAGCTCGCTGTGGCCGTACCTGCGCGATCCGTTCTGGTGCACGGTGCTGACCATGACCCTGCACACCGCCGCCTACATCGCAGAGATCCTGCGCGGTGCTTTGCAGGCGATCCCCAAGGGCGAGATCGAAGCGGCCAGAGCACTGGGCATGTCGCGGGGCAAGACGCTGCTCTACATCATGCTGCCGCGCGCCGCGCGCATCGGCCTGCCGGCCTACAGCAACGAAGTGATCCTGATGCTCAAGGCCAGCGCCCTGGCCAGTACCGTGACCTTGCTGGAATTGACCGGCATGGCACGGACCATCATTGCCCGCACCTACCTGCCGGTGGAAATCTTCTTTGCCGCCGGGGTGTTCTACCTGCTGATCTCGTTCGTGCTGGTGCAGGGCTTCAAGCTGTTGGAGCGCTGGCTGCGCGTGGATGCCTGCCAGGGGCGTTGAGGCTGTAAACACCATCGGGGCCGCTTGGCGGCCCCTGTCGATAGCGCTGCGGTGCCTGCATGCCGACCACGCCTTACCTCCACGACCAACACCTGCTCGAGCGCTTCCAGGCCCTCGACCATTTCCTGCTGCAGCACCAGCAGCTGTGGCGCCCGCGCCCGTTCAACCACTTGCGCCTGGATTGGGAAGACGAGCACGCCGAGCTGTCCCAATGGCTGCGCCAACGTACCCTTGAACAAGCCGAAGCCCCCGAGCAACCTGCGGCCCCGGCACCATTTGCACAACTGGCCGCACAGGCGCAGGCACTGTCCGTCGTCGGCGAGCTGCCCGATGCCGGCTTGCACCCCGCCGGGCACCGTCTCGACGTCAACGTCCCTGGCCGCAAGTGGCAGCAGATCGAAGCCTTCAGCCGCCGCCTGGCGTTCAGCCAGCCTGCGCGGCACTGGCTCGACTGGTGCTCTGGCAAAGGCCACCTGGGCAGGCGTCTGCTGCAACCCGGCCAGCAGCTGACCTGCCTGGAGTACGACGCCGAGCTGGTCAGCGCCGGCAAGGCCCTGAGCGAACATCACCACCTGGCTGCCACCCATGTCCAGCAGGACGTCATGGCCATGGACAGCGCCCGGCATCTGGATGGCGGCAAGAGCGCGGTCGCCCTGCACGCCTGCGGCGACCTGCATGTGCGGCTACTGCAACTGGCAAGCCAGCAGGGATGCCGACAGATCGCCGTCGCGCCCTGCTGCTACAACCGCATCCAGGGCAAGCGCTATCAACCGCTCTCCGGCGCCGCCCAGGCCTCGGCCCTGGCATTGACTCAGGACGACCTGGGCCTGCCGCTGAGCGAAGCAGTCACCTCCAGCCAGCGCACCCGCCGCCAGCGCGACCAGTCCATGGCCCGCCGCCTCGGGTTCGACCTGCTGCAGCGCCAGCAACGGCACGTGGACGAATACCTGCCCACCCCTTCGCTGCCGGTCAGCTGGCTGGCAAAGCCTTTCGAGCACTACTGTCGCGACCTGGCCGAACTCAAGCAGCTGACGATCAACGGCCAACCCGACTGGGTTGCCCTTGAGGCCGCCGGCCAGCAACGCCTGGCCGAGGTACGCAACCTCGAACAGGTACGCAACCTGTTCCGCCGCCCACTGGAGATGTGGCTGGTGCTCGATCGCGCCCTGTTCCTGCAGGAGCAAGGCTATTCGGTACGGCTAGGCGTGTTCTGCGATTACCCGCTGACCCCGCGCAACCTGTTGCTGCTGGGTGAACGCGACGCAACGCCGCAGCGCGGTTGACAGCCTGTGGATAACTCTGTGTACAAGCTTGTGATGAAAATCACGAAATCTTGGATCCTTGGGCTATTTGCGCTGCTTTGCTTATTCCGTCATGGGCCTCAAAGCCAGTAAAAACAGGCCTTTGCGCAAAGACCGGTGGTAGCCCCTGTCGGCATGCCTTTCGCGCAAGCGGCCAATGCCACTTGTGCATAAGCAATTTTGCCAAGCGCTTTGGAAGGGCAGTTGTCAAGCCAGTTTGAGCAAGCCCATGCCTACCAGCAGCAACGCAAGACCCAACCAACCACGCCCGGCCAGACGCTGACCGAACAAGGCCCAGCCCATGGCCACGGTGGCAAGGATGCCAAAGCCGCCCCAGATGGCGTAGGCCAGCGACAGGTCGATGTCCTTCACCGCCTGCGCCAGCGCGGTGAACGCCGCCAGCACGCAGAGGATCGAGGCCAGGCCCAGGCCTTTGCGGCGGAAACCATCGGAGTACTTGAGCAGCAGGTTGGCCAATACCTCCAGCACGATGGCCAGGCCCAGCCAGGCAAATGGAATCAGCATGGCACGGCCTCCCCTTCACGCTCGACGGGCTTGGCGCGGGTACCGGCCTTGACCAGCAGGATGCCGGCGATCATCACCGCCAGGCCCAGGGCCTTGGTCCAGCCCAGGCTTTCGCCAAGCCAGAGCACGCTGATCAAGGTGATCAGCACAATACCGAAACCTTCCCACAGCGCGTAGGCCACACCCACCGGCACGCGCTTGACCGCCAGGGCCAGGAAGAAATACGACAGACAGATCATGACGTACATGACGGCATGCCCCATCACGGGGAAATGAGTGGCGGCGAGTTTCATCGACGCCGTGCCGATCACCTCGAAGGTGATGGCGACGATCAGGTAGATCCAGGAACGCATGGTGCCCTCCCATGGGCGACAGCGGCCGAGCGCACAGGCATCGGCGCCAGACAGAGACGTTTACGGCTGTAGAGGGAGGGTGGCGCTAGAGGTCGCCGGTCCAGTGACGTTCACGGGAGACCAGGCGGGAAGAGGAGAGGAGCTTGAAAGCTTTACTGTTCAACATAATGAACACAAGATTAGCTTAGCTGATCGATTTAGTCAAAATGATAGGTTGAGACTAATTATTTATCGGGAAAAATGGACTTCTCAAGAGAAACTCCCGTAAAGCTTGCTGAAAGCTTCGTAAATTATAATCCCCACGCTGCCTTTGCAGGAGCCGGCTTGCCCCGCGATCACCAGCAAGGCCCCCCCTGCGACAAACCGTCGCCATCGGCACATACTCAAAATTAATTATTGTTTTACGATAATTATTCAAGAATAATCCGCTCCGTTCATCACTGTACGGAGGCACCCCATGAACAGTAGATCCGTGGCCTATGCGCGTTCGCGCCTACGCACCATCGGCGCATTCGCCGCCTACCTGGCCTGGACAACCGCGGTCGTCGAGCTGACCATCACGCCCTTGCTCTTCATCTTCGACTTCCCCGAGATTTTCAACGGCTACCTGCAAGCCTACGGCGACCAGATGCCGCTGCTGCTCGAACCCGGCTACCAGGCATCCCCCCTGGCCGTCGGCCTGGTACTGGCGGTGGACATGATTCCCACGCTGATTTCCGTTGTGGCCCTCGGCCTGACCGGCCTGTTCTTCCACCGCCTCTCGCGTGGGCAGACCTGGACCTCGGCCAATATCAAATTGCTGTGGTGGGTCGGCCTGCTGTGCATCTTCACCCCACTGCTGTGGCCGGTGACCTACACCTTGCAGGGCTTGGCCCTGGCCATCGACCTGCCGGCCGGCGAAAGGAGCTTCAGCTTCTCGATCGGTGTATCATCGCAGGCTGTCTACGAGATCATGAAAGGCATCCTGCTGTGTGCCTTCTCGCTGCTCATGCGTGACGCCAAGACCATCAGCGATGAACACAACTGTTATGTCTGACTGCTTCCTATGCCGATAATCATCCGCCTCGACGTCGTCATGGCCCGGAACAAGATGCGTTCCAAGGACCTGGCGGAAATCATCGGTATCACGGAAGCGAACCTGTCGCTGCTGAAGAACGGCAAGATCAAGGGTTTCAAGATCGAGACCCTGGAGAAGCTGTGTCGCGCCCTGAACTGCCAGCCCGGCGATTTGCTCGAGTTCAGCGACGAATGATCAAGGACTGCAACACCCATGGCACTTTTCCACAATGGTCTGGCCGCCCTCGTGCTGGCCTGCCTGGCCTTGGCCCTGACCGGCTGCGGCCCGAGCTACACCTATAGATACTCGCCACCGCCCAGCGCGCATGGCATGAACTGCATCAACAGCTGTTCGACGGAGCGCAACCACTGCCAGCAGATGGCCCGCCTGCAGGACAACAGCGAACGTGCGCTGTACCAGGCCGAGATGAGGGCCTACCAGTACTGCCAGAACGGCAAGAGCAAGAAGGAAGCGCGTCACAGTTGCCACTACCCGAGCTACCCCTTCAATACGGGGAGCAGCTACAGTTGCGGCAATGACTACGACTCCTGCTACATGGCCTGCGGCGGCACCATCCAGCGCATCCTGAACAAAGACTGATCCCGGAACGGACTCGAACATCGTGAAACACACCAAGCCTTTCGCCCTGCTGACCCTCGCCCTGGCCATGACCGGCTGCGCCAACAGCCTGCCAAGCAGCAAGCCGGCCCCGCTGAACTGGAACATGCCCGGCATGCAGTTGGGCGGTGACCGCGGCCTGCCCCTGCACAACGCCGACGGCAGCTGCCGCAAGCGCGGCTGCGACAACGGCAAGCTGTTCTTCAACCCCGGCCAACCCGAGCCAAGCGTCAACTCCATCCACCGCGGCTGGTAGGAAAATTCTCCTTTCAGTTCGGTGACTTAGGGTTTTGTGCGCTGGATGCAACGAAGTGGTTTACAGCGCCGAATCCATCGCTATAATGACGCCCCTGTGCCGGTATAGCTCAGATGGTAGAGCAACTGACTTGTAATCAGTAGGTCCCGGGTTCGATTCCTGGTGCCGGCACCATATAAATCAAAGGCTTGCAGCGATGCAGGCCTTTTTTTTAGCTGCTCCACGTACCAACGCACGTACCAACAGGGACCAAGCGACATGGAGATGGACGACCTTCACCCAGCAGCTAGCGAATTCTTATCGAAACACAGCAGCCTGTTTGATAAGCACTTCCCTCCCGATCTAGACGACGAGTCCATGGTCTTGAAGGCACATCTGCTTCTTGAGGCCGCGCTTCGTGATTTCACTTCGAACTTGGTAGCTCATCCACAACATTTGGACGGTGCCCGTTTTCGTTTCACACAGGTTTTAAGCCTGGCCAAGGCCCTTTGCCCGCATGACTTCGGGGCCCTGAATGACTTGGTTTGGACGTGTGCCAAACACCTCAACGATCTGCGCAATACGATGGCGCACGAGCTGGAGCCCGACCCGTCGAAAATTGCGAAGCAGCAAAAGGTCATCGTGGACGTAGTGAACGCGCGTAGACGGGCTAACAACACGGCCCCCACAGATCTTCGAGGCGCCTTGGCCTATTTGTTCGGCTCTACTCACGCTTTGTTTGAAACCGTCTTGTCTAGGATGGAAGCGAAGCCAAGTGAATAAGCGCGCGCACGCCTGCAACCGCGACTAAGCCCTCCGAATCATGGTAGTGGCACAGCTAGAAAAAAGAGTAACATCAGTAATCCTGACCATTTTATGGGCCACAGCCCTTGATTTCCGTGGCCTCGGCTCGTTTCCAAAAAGTAATTTTTAAGTAACCTATAAGTAATCAGATTACTCTTTCTTTGAGTGATATTTGCAAAGCTTGAAAGCCTTTAAAATCAAGGACTTAGCGAAATATTACTTTATCAATTACCTTTCCATTACCTCTCTTTGTAACCGACGAAGCCCAGCAAATACGGGGCCTCCAGCACCGGTCCTACCCAGCAGTTACGGTTGTTACTCTTTTCTCGAGACTACCCCCTAGACCAGCCAGACAACGCTTCAATCCCCAGCGCGGCGCCGTAGAAATACCCCAAGGTCGCCGAGCTGTACAACGGCGCTGACTACAAGCGGAACCTGTACGACGTGAAGCTGGAGCGCGCCTTCGAGCGACACCAGGACCGCGCGCTGGCGGTAGCCTGATGGATCTGCGTAGCGGCTTGCTTGCTCTCGCCCTGCTCGCGGCCGGTGGTGCCGCATTGTGGGGTTGAGACCAGCAGCACCAGGTAACCACCGCCAACGAGGCCGGCAAACGGCTGGAGGATCAGCTAAGCCGCGCGCAGCAAGACCGCGACCAGAACCTGGCGACGGCCAACCAACTGAAATCCGAACTGGCGAGCGAGCGGGACAGCCAGGCCAAGCTGCTCGCCCTGCAAGGCGAGCTGCGCCAAGGCCTTGCCCAGCGCGAGCGCGTGATCGAGGCCCTCAAGCATGAAAACCAGCAACTTCGCGAATGGTCTGACCAGCCTCTGCCTGACGCTGCTCGCCGGCTGCGCGAGCGCCCCGCCCTCACCGGCGCCGACGCTTATCGTCAGTGGCTGTCCGGTAGTCGTCCCGTGCCGGCTGCCGTCGACGGCACCGGCCCGCAACGGCCAGCTGCTCACTGACCTGGAGCGCACCGAACTGGCCTGGGCCGAGTGCGCCGCCCAGGTCGACCGCGTCTACCAGCACCAGGTGACCCATGAACAAGCCCGATAGCCTGCGCGAGCACCTGCTCGCCGCCGTCCCTGGCCTCGCTCGCAATCCCGAACGGCTACTGATGTTCATCGACAGCGGCAAAGTCCGTTGCACCGCGGCCATCAGCCTGTCGTTCGAGTACGCCTATACCCTGCAGATCATCCTGACCGACTTCGCCGGCCACCCGGACAGCGTGATGCTGCCGATCCTGGGCTGGCTGCGGGTCAACCAGTCCGAGCTACTGACCAACCTGGACAAGTCGGCTGATGGCCTGGTCTTCGAAGCCGATCTCCTCGACCGGAGCAAGGTCGACCTCAGCCTTACCCTGCCGCTGACAGAGCGGGTAGTGGTAAAGCGCCTGGACGGCGGCGGCTTCGACGTGACCCACCCCGGCGAGCCACAGTACGAACCCTACGAGGACCAGGGCGAGGTTGCCCTCTATGCCAACGGAGAGCCGCTGGCCGCCTGGCAGCCACCCGCCGCCCCGGACAGCATGGCCTTGGTCACGCCTCCGCTGAAGTCTTCACGCCATGGCTGATCTGGAGGCCCTGGAGCACTGGGTCAGCCCGCTCCTATAGCGCTTAGAGCCAGCCGCACGAACCAAGCTGGCCAGGACTGTCGCCAAGGACCTGCGCCGCAGCCAGCAACAGCGCGTCATTGCCCAACGCAACCCGGACGGATCGCCCTACGCCCCGCGCAAACCTCGGCAGCTAAGAGGCAAGAAAGGCCGTGTGCGGCGCAAGGTGAAGATGTTCCAGAAGATGCGCACCGCCACCTACCTGAAGGCCCAGGGGGACGCCGCCGGCGCGTCGGTGGGCTTCGCCGGCCGGGTTGCCAGGATCGCCAATGTCCACCAGAAGGGCCTGAAAGACCGTGTGGCCCGTGGTGGCGCGGTCGTACAGTACGAACAGCGCGAGCTGCTGGGCTTCACCGACGCCGAGATTGACCAGCTCCGCGACACCCAGCTGGCTCACCTGACCCTGTAACGCCCTTCCCTACAAGCCCACGCGAATGCACCCGCGCGCGCGTGGCGCGACCATCGCCGGCATGAACATCGCCGACCTCAACCGCCTGCTGGAAAACCTGATCCGCTTTGGCACCATTGCCGAGGTGCAGCACAAGCCGCCCCGGGTGAAGGTGCAAACCGGCGGCAACCTGACGACCTGGCTGCCGTGGATGGCCTGGCGTGCCGGCGCCGACCAGGAATGGGACCCGCCCACCGTGAACGAACAGGTGCTGCTGCTCTCTCCCAGCGGGCAGATGGCCAACGGCGTCGTCTTCACTGGCCTTTTTAGCGACGCCATTCCCGCCAACGGCGACCGCCCTGGGCTGCACCGCCGCAGCTACCGCGACGGCGCCGTGATCGAGTACGACAGCGTTGCACACCACCTCAGCGCTGTTCTGCCCGATGGCGGAACTACCAGCCTGGTGCCGCAGACCAGGGAATGGACTGCACCTGACTGACAGTCAGGCATGCCCCGGTTATCGCATTGCTGCGTTCACCCGGCTCAGGATCTTCAGGCGCTGGTCTAGTCAGCCAGTGCTGCCTCCACCCGCCCACCGGTAACGGTGTTCAGGAGGCCAGATCTGTGATGCCCGTGCTCCCGTTCGTAAGGAGCCGCCAGTCCCGCGAAGAGGACATTCCCCACAGGTCGCAGGGGCCTTGATCCCTGATAACACTCAGCATTCTTGGCGGGATGACGTGGAGAGTACCAAAAGGAGAACTAGAGATACCCACATAACATGCGGTGGTATACACGATGATCATAATTTCGCCCATGGCAGGTCATCTACAGTCTTGCTGTTCCGCAGTCAATCGGGGATCAATGATGCCCTCAGCTTAATTGTAACCTTCTGACGGATCACTCAGCGCAACTTAACGACATGATTATTTGAGCATTCACGAAAATTCAGACCCTGAACGAAAATATTATGATCATGAAAGAAGCAATTAACTCGAGAGCGACAGTGGAACAGTGTTAGAAGCGACACTCTACTGAGACTATTAAAGTATGGTTTGGCTCGACAATTCGATATGGAACTGCCGAGTTCATGTATGCATGATTGCAACACACACGCACCTCAAGGCTGCGGAATAAGACTCTGTCGCAAGCTTTTTAGAAGATCATGCACACGACTTGACTTTAAATAATACAACTAGCATAGTGGCCATCTGCCCATACGAATTTTTAGATTTTGATAAAGGGAATATCAATGGCCGAAGCGACTAAAGTAAAAATGGTATGCGGCATAGTTATGCCAATCTCCACCATCGATGGATGCACGGAATCACACTGGGCGGATGTTCTAGAAATCATTAGCGATGCAGTAGAACAGGCGGGTTTTGATGCCAACCTAGTAAGCCATGCGGACGAGGTAGGAATAATCCATAAACGGATCATCCAAAATCTTCATGACAACCCCGTAGTTGTAGTAGACGTTAGTGGCAAGAACCCTAACGTGATGTTCGAACTTGGTATGCGTCTCGCTTTCGACAAGCCTACCATCATCATAAAAGACAGTCACACTCCGTTTACATTTGACACATCATCGATTGAGCATCTTGAATATCCAAGAGACCTCAGATTCTCAAAAATAACAGAATTCAAAGAAAAACTTTCAGCAAAAATATCTGCAACTTACACCAAGTCGTCCAACGATCCAAATTACACCACATTTCTAAAGCATTTCGGCGAATTCACTATTGCTAAACTCGATAAGAAAGAAGTCTCAGGACAAGAGTACATCCTTGACGAACTCAGGAGCATGCGCCAAAGTTTGAATAGGATGGAGCGAATATCAGTTAAAGATGACAGAAACCATCGCCCTTCAAGAGAAAGAGGAGATATCAGCTTATGCTTCGGAAAACGGTCAGGCGATATCTCAGAAGCTTTGGACATCTCAAAGTCTATAGATGGAGTAATCGGCGCAATGATTGCTGACGTCGGAAATCATAAGCATCTAGAAATCTATGTTGATGAAAACCACAAAGAATCCCTATCTGACATAAAGTCACACTTCTCTAAATTCACATCTACCAGGAAAAGAATTACCTAAAAATTAATAACGGAGTGAGCAGATACTGCTACGTAGCAGTATCTGCATATTCATATAATCGACAAATAAACAGCCAGTCCAGTGGAAGTTCTTCAGATGCACCACTGATGTTTTTGGCTGATATATAGAAATTAAAATGCCAAAGCCATACAGCAACTCAGGAGACAACCATGAATAAGGTAGAATTATTCGACAGGCAGCTGATTAAAAACTTCAAAGAAAAAATATCTGAGATAAGTACAGTTTTTTCGCTATTTCTAATTTTCGTAGAAATCCCAACTAGTAAAAAAGCTGTCGCGGGCTTAGCTTTTGCTCTAGCGCTAATAGTATTTTATGTAATTCTATGGCGATCAGCAAACAAACTAAAGCTTGTTGAGCTCAACATTGAAGGCAGCAAAGTAACAATAAAAAGCGGAGACATATTTTCGGAGCACGGATTAAAAGTAATAGCTTTCAATGAATACTTTGACACAATTGTCGACAACAGCATAATTTCAGAGCTCTCATTAAATGGAATTTTTATCAACCATCATCTTCCCTCAACGCTAGCCAAACTTGACGAGCACATAGAACACTACAAATTTGATAACGATGAGCTTATTGACGTTAATGACGCGCGAGATACTGGAAAAAAACAACGTTATAAGATTGGGACTTTATGCGTATACGACGACTTTATTCTTGCCGCATTTTCTAAATTTGACAAAAACAATCGTGCAGTTTTGACAATGCCCGAATACCTTGAATTTTTAATAAATTTTTGGGATCGAATCAATAAAGTATATGCTCAACAAAGCGTGTCAACCCCAATATTTGGATCAGGCATCACGAGAATAAAGGAACACAAAAACATCTCGGATGAAGACCTTCTGAAAATAATGTTGTGGACTTTTAGAATTAGCGAAATGCGGTTCAAATACCCGGCAAAGCTTACCATCGTTATTCATAAAGACAAAATAGACAGCATCAATCTTCTAGATATCAAAGCTGCCAAAACCGGCTTATAGTGCAACAAATAAACAATCGGCAGCCATTCATCAAACTCCTTTAGCAGATGATGCGTGTCTAAACTCCAGAGACGCATCATTACAACTTAGCAAGATCCGTAGATTAGAACAATCTATATACCAAGACCGCTATACGTTTCACCAAGATAGTAGTGAGGACCTTTTTTATCTGAGTCCCTAAACACCCTAGTGTAATTATCCAGCGCATACTTTATTATTGCCGGCTGGAGCGATACTGAGATAGTGTAGTAGTCGGCATCGCTAAACGGTACAGGGATAAATTCTTTCTTGATCAGACGGCTCCCTCCCTTGTTTGCAACCACAACAGGCAAATTCATCTCAATAATCAATTCAACTTCATGAGCTAGGAATGAGTAACCGTCCCCTCCCTTTCTTTTCGCATCCGGACTGCCAATTAGCACAACTTGCTTTGCGTTTTTCATTCTTTCACAGAGGTTTCGCTTAATAGTTTCTCTTTTACTTGTATCTCTGGATTGAAAAATATCATGCGCGTCGAAAAAGTCAAAATCAATCTTATCATTATCGCGCCAAGCCTCCATGAGGCGATACAAATGGATATCTTCACTTGCAAACGCAACGTAAGTTTTATTCCGATAGCTCATGAACATTCTCTTAAGCAAAACCCATTACATTCACATTCTTTGCTGTTTTCTTTATTTACTGTACTCCTGATAAACGCTGCAGCGAAGCCCCTTAATTGATTGACCCTCACGCCCAAAGCTGCTGCCTTTTATCGTCCATCCACGACCATGCTAGACTACTAAACTCCAAAAACGGTGTAAACTTGGCCACTCTAGAATCCCTAGCAAAGCTTAATCATTAAGCACCTAATCCGGATAGATTTAGGGATATCGTCTTGTGTCTGTATAAATAATTAATTTCAAAATCATATACTTAACTCGAGTTTCGACTCCTGGTGCCGCACCATCCTCAAAAGCCTCGACGAATGTCGGGGCTTTTTCGTTTCCGCTGTCCCTCAGCCGAAAAAAATCCCTCAAAGCCAACCCGATCAATGAGCGGGCTTGCCTACGATGGGCCGCACAGCGGCCCCGGCAATCTCTGCCCCCCCTCTCCACCCAGCAAGACACGCCTCCAAACACAAACGCTTTGACTTGCCAATCGAGCCCAGCTACGATTTTATCTTAAATTTTAGATATTCCTACTGAGACAACCCCATGGCGCTTCAATTCCACGAAAGCCCTTTCCACGCCACCCACGATGCAGAGACGGCCAGCAAAATGGCCTTGAAGATGGACCTGTCTATCTTCATCACGCATTGCATCAAAAAAATGGGCCTCAAGCAGCACGAAGCCGCAGCCAGGCTGAACGTGACACAGTCCCGGGTATCCGAGCTGGCCAATGGCAAGATCGAGAAATTCACACTGGACGCCATGATGGACATGCTCGACAAGCTCGGCTTTAGAACGAGCTTGACCCTCCCTTCGAACGATGCCGATTCGCCTGCGCAGATCGTGATCACTCAAACGCCCGGCAGCTAAACCCTGTACCCCATCTTCCGCAGTTCGTGCTTGAACTCCTTCATGCGGTCTTCAGCGACCTGCATCGCATGCCGGTCGGACCTGTTGGTCGTTTTCACGAACGAATGCAACACAACGACCATGTCCGCAAATTTGGCCACATACACGCAGCGGAATGCAGGGCTGCCGTTGATGATGAGCTCTATCGCGCCCGCCCCCACCGACTCCGTCAGCGCCTTGATCGGCCGCTCAGGGTCCTGGCCATACTGAATACGACGCAGGTCTTTGCCGAAATCGTCCTGAACATCCTGCGGAAGATCCTTGTACTCCCGCTCAGCAGCTGCACTCACAAACGCAAACTTTCTCAACGGTCTACCTACAAACGAAATGCTGGAGTCGTGGACGGCATGCATGCCGGAGAACGTGGAATTTAGCGCAGTCGATTGCTCTGGGCGGGGGTAGAAGTGTTTCGGGATATCAGCTTGAAATAGGGTGTTTCATTCACCTGCACGGCTTGAACTGGCCTGAGGCGTCGCAGGAGATGGTGTGCGGCAATCGCGTTGCTCGGAGCAAGGGCTGTAACACCAAGGCGGACATCTGTCGCCATGGCGTCCGAGCTACGGTCAGAAACGGCTATCGAACGGCAGTTGAGCCACAAGAAGCGCAACAACGAGCGCGCCGCCTGTACCCAAAGGGACGAGTTCCTCGAAGAGCGCCGGATGATCATGATCTGGTGGAGCCGGTTTCTGGAGGCGAACCGCGACGACCATGTGATACCGCACGAGTTTGCCAAGCAGACGGGCGATAACGTCACGCGCCTTCGCCGTGCCAAGAGGACCGAATAGCCCGCCGCACCACCACCTCAACTCGCTGTGAAGTTACTCACAGCTCCGCATGAAGCTCCTCCGCGCGGGTCCTTTGAAACGAGGTGGCAAAGCCGCCCCGTGACCATACCCAAGAAAAAAACTGCTGGCACAGCTTACGTATGTGGAAAACCATTGATGTCCACCGGAGGGTAGTTTTTGTACACAGGAGCTAAATCCCTGATATCCCGCTGCTTGACGAATATTGTCCACAAGCGTAGGCCGGGAGTCGCAAGAGCTGTCGCCTCAAAACCCTCGACGAATGTCGGGGCTTTTTCGTTTCCGCTCCTGCGACACATTGTCCACCCTCTCCACTTCTTGTTTTCGCTCAATAAACCCTACTTTCAAAGCGGCTATTCCTGTGCCCGACGACTTTCGTCGACTTAAGGAGAAGTCCCATGAACGAGCAAGAAGGCGTGTCCCTGACCCGGCGTGGCATGCTGGCCGGCACTGTGTTGCTGGGCGTCGGTGCCTCGGCGCTTGGCAGTGGCCTGGCCCAGGCCGCTACCGCTTCGCCCGCCACCGGCCCGGTGCCTGACCTGGCGAAACTGGAGCGGGTGAGCGTCGAACTGGTGGCACCGCCGCAGGTCCACTCTCACAGCCAGCGCGCTCCCGGCAAACCGCGCATTGTCGAGTTCCGCATGGTCATTGAGGAGAAGGAACTGGCCATCGACAGCGCCGGTGCCTATATCCACGCCATGACCTTCAACGGCTCGGTGCCTGGCCCGCTGATGGTGGTGCATGAAGGTGACTACGTGGAGCTCACGCTGGTCAACCCGGCCAGCAACAGCATGATGCACAACATCGACTTCCACGCCTCCACCGGCGCCCTCGGCGGCGGTGAGCTGACCCATGTGAAGCCGGGCGAGCAGGTGGTGCTGCGCTTCAAGGCCGACCGTGCCGGGGTGTTCGTGTATCACTGCGCGCCGGGCGGGGCGATGATTCCCTGGCATGTGGTGTGCGGCATGAACGGCGCAATCATGGTGCTGCCCCGTGACGGCCTGAAAGACCCCGAAGGCCGCCCGTTGCAGTACGACAAGGTCTGGTATATCGGCGAGCAGGACTACTACATCCCCCGCGACAAGGACGGCAAGTACAAGCGCTACGCCAATCCCATGGCCAGCTTCGGCGACATGAGCCAGCTCATGAAGGGGCTGGTGCCCAGCCATGTGGTGTTCAACGGCAGCGTCGGCGCCCTGACCGGCAAGCAGGCGCTCACCGCCAAGGTGGGCGAGACCGTGCTGATCGTTCATTCCCAGGCCAACCGTGATACCCGCCCGCATCTGATCGGCGGCCACGGCGACTACGTCTGGGCCTCGGGCAAGTTCGCCAACCCGCCGCAGCGCAACCTGGAGACCTGGTTCATCCCCGGAGGTGCGGCGGGGGCGGCGTTGTACACCTTCCGCCAGCCCGGCCTGTACACCTACCTCAACCACAACCTGATCGAGGCGGTGATGCTCGGCGCCGCCGCGCATGTGCAGGTGGAGGGGCAGTGGAATGACGACCTGATGAAACAAGTGCAGGCGCCCGGGCCGATCCGCTAGCGGAATTGATCCGGATCAAGCCCCTTGGCCATGCGCGGCATAGCCTGAGCGCAGGCATCCACTTCATGGAGGGAGACCATGGCCAAGCGATTTCCCACGAACCCCAGCCATCCCGAACGGATCTGCTGGGGCTGCGACCTGTACTGCCCGGCCAAGGCGCTGGCCTGCGGTAATGGCGCGGACCGGACCATGCACCCGGTGGAGTTGTTCGGCGAGGATTGGGAACAGCTCGATGATCATCTGGATGCGACCATGGCCACTTCGCATGCCGCGCCCGGACAGGAAATGCCGCTCAACCAAAAGTCTGAATGAACGGCGCCGCGCTCGCCTTGATGGCGGCAACCACCTTGGGTGCCTGATCGCAAAGCGCGGACTCCCTGGCCAGTGTTCGCTCCAATGCTTCAAGCTGATTGCGAATGACCTCAGCCGGGTTGCTCACGTCGCAAAGCGGTGCGAAGTCCAGCAGGCCTTGCCGCGACGCAAACAAGGATTTGTTGCCGGATAGCGAAAGCGCCAGCACGTCTTCCGGTATGTAAGCCGTGGTATTGACGATGTCGTACGCCGGAGCCAGACGCGCATCGCCTCGAAGAGGATCGGTGTACAGCAACCCGAAATTTTTCAGATGGGCGTCACCATTTCCGACGATACAGCTGAGCGCAACCATCTCGAACAGTTGCCGCAGCGATTGCCGAAGATGCTCAGGCGCGCAGAACAGGCGGATCGCCTTGGCAATGGCAGCGTAGCTCTTGCTGTACTTCTGTTCGGCGCCAAGCCCCATCAAGGCAGCCATGTCTTCGAAACCAAGTGGATTGTTCTGTTCGTCACGATCGAAACGGCGCATGACGAACAGTTTGCCGTTGTCGGACAGGAAGAATTGGGGCACTGGCAGACCAGAGGTTTGCGCAACCGACATGCACAGGAATTCGTTGATCGCCAGGCCCGGGAACTCGTCGCGCCCGCTCTTGATGATCAGCTCGGCTGTTTTCGAGGTAAAGCGCTGTGACAAAGGGTCCAGTTGCTCCGGAACCAGGACCTTCGGCTGCACACCAGAAATGCCTGCGCGCAGAATGTAGCGATCCACCAGATCGGCGAAGATATCCTCTCCCCCATCCCATGAAAGGATGTTCGCCAGCTTCTCTCCCGGAAACGTCTGCCGCCGCAGCAGTGTGTCCACTACCTGCGAGCTGACATGCACACGCCCGATCGGCGAACTGCTGCCGGACAACGCCAGGAGAAGCATGGGGTCGACCTGAACGATCTTCGCCAGGCGGTTGCGCAATTGCTCGAGCACATACCCTTCGGGCAAGTTCATCTGGAACACCGGATGCAGCTCGCGATGCCTGTATTCCTCGGTTCGGACCGGCATCAACAGGCTGATCGCCGCATCAGCAACGGTGTGCGGGCCATAGCGGAAGAGGTAGTCGCCTGCACTGGTCAGCAATGCTCCACTGTCACCCTCGGGTGTCGCGACTATCAGCGGCGTCATTCGAACATCCCCTCGATTTCGTCAAGCGTCGGCATCACCGCCGCTATGACCTGCAGTTCGCAGCCGAGCGCCGCCAATGCACGTGCATATGCACCGATGGCCACTGACAGGCTCCCTTTCTCCATGGCAATGATCTTTTGCCGGGTGATACCGGCCAAGGTTGCGAGCGCGTGCTGGGTCAATCCCCGGTTAAGCCTTCGCGTGCGAACCTGCGCGCCCAGGCGCTCAACGATCAATGAGTGGTCCATGTTCTTTATACGTGACAAATTTAGATAAATGTAACGTATAAGGAACATGATCAAAAATCAACCAGCATCAACGATGCCAAAAGCTGTTCTAGAACGCCGTGCTCACAGTCACCGCCAGGTTGCGCGGGTCGCCATAGATTGCCCCGGCATAGAACCCGTAACGGGTGTAGTAGTGCTTGTCGAACAGGTTGTTGGCGTTGAGGCTGACGCTGGTGTCGTCGGTCAGCTGGTACTTGGCCATGGCGTTCCAAATCGCATAGCCCGACCAGTTGACGTCGGTTGCGCTGCGGCTGACGCCGTTGCTCGGCTGCCCGGCAGGGGTGGACACCGCGCGGATGTTGCTTTGCGCGGTCACGCCAGCGCCCAGGGTCAGGCGGTCCAGCGGGCCAGACAGGCGATAGGTGGTCGAGGCCTTGAACAGGTGCGAGGGGTCGCTGCGCCCGTCGCTGTCCAGGCGGCGGAAGTGCAGGTAGGTGTAGCCGGCATAGACGTTCCAGTTCGGGGTCAGGGCGCCGGCGACTTCCAGGTCGATACCGTCGGTTTCCTGGCCGGAACCGGCCTTGTAGGCAGTGGCGCCGGTCGGCGTCAGCAGGTCGCCATCCATTACCGCCTTGTTCTCCTGCCTGGTACGGAAGTAGGCCGCGGACGCGTTCAGGCGACCATCGAACCATTCACCCTTGATCCCGGTTTCGTAGCTCTGGCCACGAATCGGCTCGACCTTGGTGCCGCTGGCGCTTTCTTCGGTCTGCGGGTTGAAGATGTCGGTGTAGCTGGCGTACAGCGAGTAGTTGTCGTTCAGGTCGTACACCGCGCCCAGGTACGGGGTGACGATGCCGTTGTTCTGCTGGTTGCTGCGCGCACCGTTGACGCTGACGGTAGTGGCCGAATAGTCGGTGCTGCGCACACCGAGGATGAGCGACAGAGGGTCGGTGACGCTCAGGCGGGTGGCGGCATACATGCCCTGAAGACGGGTGGTGGTCTTGCTGTGCAGGCCGGTTTTCGAGGCCAGCATGGCGTAGTCGTCGTCCACGCCGTCGAGCCAGTTGCCCAGCCCCAGGCCATTGTTCGCCCGGAACTGGCAACCCACGCCGCTGTTCACTGCCTTGCCGCCGCCTACCATGCTGCAGGTGTACTGCGGTGACCAGGCCACGGTGCGGCTGTCGTTGTAGCCGACCATCGCCTGATGGGTGCGCCCGAACAGTTGGAATGGGCCGGACAGGTCGATCTGCGCCGATTGCTGGGTGGTGTCGGTGGAGCTGTGCAGGCCGTTGAGCACCGCGCCGCTGCCGTCCTGGTTCCAGTAGCCACCGTAGACACCGCGGCCGGACGAGTTGACCTTGGCCAGGCCACGGTGGTTGAGCGCCTCGCCGCTGCTCTGGGCAACCTTCAGGTCCAGGCTCCAGTCGTTGTCGAAACGGTGCGCCAGCGAGCCGAAGGCGGTGCGGGTGATGTACTCGCCAAAGCTCCAGCTGGGTACCACGTTGGTGCTGCGCGGCAGGTCGGTCTTGCTGCCGTCGCCGTACCAGATCGGGATGTTGGCGCCCCAGCCGCCGCCGACCACTTTGCTGTACTCGTACTGGTAGCCGGCACCCAGGGTGGTGGCATCGTCCAGGTCGAATTCGAAGTTGGCCAGGGCCGCGCGGGAGCGTTCGGACTGGTTGTCGCGGAACGAGCCTGCGTCCTGCTGGGTCATGACCAGGCGCGAACGCAGGCGGCCGTCCTCGGACAGCGGCAGGTTCAGGTCGGCACCCAGGCGGCGCTTGTCCCAGCTGCCGTAGGTGGCGTAGGCGCTGCCGCCGAAGGTCCGGGTCGGCGCCTTGCGGATCAGGTTGACGGTAGCCGAAGGGTCGCCGGTGCCACCGAGCAGGCCGTTGGCGCCACGGACGATGTCGATGCGTTCGTACAGGTCCATGTTCAGCGCGTTGCCCCCACCGCTGAAGTCCGAACCGCCGGGGAACTGCAAGCCGTCGATCTTCCAGTTGCTGATCGAGTAGCCACGGGCGCGGAAGTCGGTGCGCCCGCCCACTTCCATCTTGCTCATGCTCACGCCCGGCGTGGTGTCCAGGGCCTGCTCGAGGGTGTGGATATCACGGTCTTCCATTTGCTGGCGGGTAATGCTGGTGACCGACTGTGGCGTCTGCCGGGGTGTCAGCTGCAAGCCCGTGGAGCTACGTGTGTTCTGCACGGTGTAGCCGATCTGGCCGCTGTCGTCGGCCAGCGGCAGCGCACTGCTGTCGATGTTGGTGGCGCCCAGTTCCAGCACCGGGCCGTCAGCGAAGGCGGTGCCGCTAAGCCCGAGGGCCACGAAGAAGGCAAGCGGGGAGAGGCGACTGCCGCCTCGGACCAAGGGGGTTGTGTCAGTCATGATGCTCTTGCATACCATTTGGGAAGGTTTCGTATTCGCAGATGATTTTTTGTTACGATTCTAGGCATCTGCCCCTTCGGCTCCATGGACGGCATGTACGGGGATGTAATCGAACGTAATGAGCCGCACAGCTCCCCTTTGCACAGGTACCCCCAAACCCATGAGCACGACCTTGCTGGTCGTCGACGATGACGACGAGATCCGCGAACTTCTCTACGATTACCTGGCGCAAGCCGGCTACGAGGTATGTGCCGCCGCCAACGGCGAGCAGATGCGCGAACAACTGGCCCGGCACAAGGTCGACCTGGTGGTACTCGACTTGATGCTGCCCGGCGAGGACGGCCTGAGCCTGTGCCGGCAGTTGCAGGCGCAGTCGGGCTTGGCGGTGGTGATGCTGTCGGCCAGGGGCAGCACCCTGGACCGCATCATCGGCCTGGAAGTAGGCGCCGACGATTACCTGGCCAAACCCTTCGAGCCGCGCGAACTGGTCGCCCGGATCAAGGCTGTGCTGCGCCGCCCCCAGCGCCTGGAGGCAGAACCCGAAACGTCGGCCAGCGAGGCACAACTGTTTGCAGGCTTGCGTCTCGATCACGTCAAACGGTTGCTCGTTCACCCGGACGGCCAAGCCTTCAACCTGCCACGCTCCGACTACCGTGTGCTGCGTGAACTGCTGGACGCCAACAACCGCGTGGTCTCGAGGGACCACCTGACACGCAGCGCGTTCGGCCGCGACCATCTGCCCGACGACCGCTCGGTGGACATGTGCATCAGCCGCCTGCGCCAGCAACTGCGCCGTGCGCCAGGCCAAGGCGCGCAGATCCTCACCATCCGCAACGAAGGCTATCTGCTGAGCCTGGCCCGCGAAGCGTTGGGCGCCTGAGTGCGACTGCTTCGCCGGCTGTGGCCGCGCACACTGTTCGGCCAACTGCTGCTGATCATGATCAGCGGCACCTTGGTGATCCAGTTGATGTCCAGCAGCATCTGGTTCGACGTGCGCTTCGCCCAGGTGCTGGAAGCGCCGGTGCGGTTGATCGCGGCGCGCAGCGCGCCCCTGATCGCCCAGGCCGAGTGCCATGGCACGGCACGCCAGGTACCAAAGCATTACCAGCTGCGTTGCGCCGAAGCGCCGCCCGAGGTTGAGCATGACCAACGGCGCGGCTGGCGGCGCATCGAGCTGTTGCTGCATCAGGCACTGGCCTATGAACTTGGGGGCGATGTGCGGCCGAGGTTGCTCAAGGTCCGGCTCACCGACGAACTGGGCCAGCCCATCGTCTGGCGCAGCCTGTTCGGCTTGCGCACCGCCCAGGCGCATATCGAGTTTGCCGTGCCCCTCGCCGATGGCCACTGGCTGGTCATCGATAGCCAGGAGTTGCAGGGCTGGAGCGGCGAGTCGGCGTGGCTGCTGATCAGCGACTACCTGCTGCGGGTCTATGCCCTGCGCATCGCCGCCGTGCTGGTGGTGTGCCTGGTGGCGGTACGCTTGTGCCTGCGCCCGCTGCGCCGCCTGGCCGATGCAGCCCGTGGCCTGGGTGGCAATCTGGAACAGGCGCCGTTGCCGCTGGACGGCCCCGAGGAAGTGCGGCACGCCGCCCAGGCCTTCAACGCCATGCAGCAACGGCTGATCCGCATGGTCAACGACAAGGCCTACTTCCTCGCCGCCGTATCCCATGACCTGCGTACGCCGCTGACGCGCATGCGCCTGCGCCTGGAACGGCTGGAGGACAGCGAACACAAGGAGCGCCTACGCCAGAACATCGCGCAGATGGACGGCATGATCGGCCAGGTGCTCGACTACCTGCGGGCGGGCGAGCAGCAGAACCTGCAAACGGTCGACCTCGACCGCCTGGTGGCACGCCAATGCGCGGATTTGGCCAGCGCCGAAGAGCCCTTGCCGATCCATGGCCAGGTGGGCCACGCCCAGGTAGACGCCCTGCTGCTGCAGCGGTGCCTGCAAAACCTGTTGGTCAATGCCCTGCGCTATGCCAGGGAAGTCATGGTGGCACTGGAAAGCACGCCATCCGATGCTTACATCCACATCGACGATCGCGGCCCGGGCATCGACCCGGGCTTGCTGGCGACTGTCACCGAACCTTTCGTGCGCGGCGAGGGCTCACGCAACCAGGCCTCTGGCGGCTATGGGCTGGGGCTGAGCATCGCCCAGCGCATCGTTGCCAGCCATGGCGGTGAGCTGAAGCTGGTGAATCGGCAAGGGGGCGGGTTGCGGGTCAGCGTGCGATTGCCCAAGGGCAAAATCGCCTGATCATTTGCCGTCACCCTGCAGGATCCTCAGCGCCGCTTCGGCCAGGAAGCCCGAACGGCTCTTGTGCTCCGGGTGGTTCTGTACGTAGCTGTCGATGCGGGTGAGCAGGTACGCCGGCAAGGTGATGTTGAGCTTTTCGGCCTTGCCCAGGTAGCGGGTGATGTCGATATCGATCAATGCCCAGGTGCAGCCGACATAGGCGGGGTTGGCCGCATGCACGCCGACCTTGCTGGCCCTGGGGATTTCCTGCTGGTCCTGGGCCAGCAGTTCGAGGTGGCCTTCGATCGCTTCACGCGCCATGGCGATGGCGTTGTCGAGGTCTTCACCCGCCGAAAAGCAGCCGGGGATATCCGGGACTTCCACGCCCCAGGCGTGCTGGTCGTCACCGGGGAGGATCGCGATAGGGAACAACATGGTGATGAGTCTCCTCCTGAGCTGCCGTAGCCGACGCTAACCGATTAGTGGTTAGTATAACCACCAAAAGGTAGCTATCAACACCATACCCACCTTTTCGACAAGCGGGCTGCCGGGAAGAGCTTGCAGCAGGCGCCAGATTGTTCAGAGCACGGCCAATGCCTTTGCCTTCAACACTTGCAGATCAATCACCGGCACCCCGACCCGCTTGGCCATCTCGTCCCACTCGCGCAGGCGCAGGCTGACCCCGAACAACGGGTCGGCCTCGAACGCATCGGCTTCGGCATCGTTCATCACTCCACCCTGGTAGGCCAACGTGCGTCGGCTGGCTTCACTCAAACGGTCGTAGTATCCGGGCTGGCGCAAGGTCAGGTAGCGCTTGGCCTCGACGTGGTACTGCACCAGCCTGGCCAGCCGCTCGCTGAAACCACACCGGCGCAAATATTCGGCACCGATGCGCTCATGGCTGACGACGCCATAACCGCCCATGTCCTCGCCCTCGCACAGGTGGCCGATGTCATGGAAGAAGGCGGCCAGGATCACTTCGTCGTCGTAGCCTTCGGCCATGGCGAGCTGGGCTGCCTGGGACATGTGCTCGATCTGGGTGATGGCCTCGCCGATATAGTCGGCGCTGCCATGACGCTCATACAGAGCGAAGGTGTCGTCGATGATCCGGGAAGAAGTTGGCATTGCGTGGGCTCCTGCGTTGCCTGGTCTGACGCCATCGCGGGGCAGCTTGAGTATAGAAGCCGGCTTGCCCCGCGATGAGGGCCTTACTGCTGGGCGACTTTCTCCGACTTGCCGTCGTAGCGCTTGCGCCACTCAGCGAGAATCTGGTCGCGGTTCTTCGAGGCCCAGGCGAAGTCGTTCTTGATCAGGCGCTGCTCATAGTCGGCCGGCAGTTCGGTCTGCGGCTTGGCGATGCCAGGTGCGGCGAGCACCGCGAAGTTCTCCTTGTACAGCTCCATGGCGGCAGGGCTGGCGGAGAAGTCGGCCAGGCGCTTGGCGGCATCGGCTTTCGGCGAGCCCTTGATCACCGCCGTGGCCTCGATCTCCCAGCCCAGGCCCTCCTTGGGCAGGACGATATCCAGCGGTGCGCCCTGGCGCTTGAGCTGCACGGCCGGGTACTCGAACGAGATGCCGATCGGGAACTCACCTGCCGCCGCCAGCTTGCATGGCTTGGAGCCGGAATGAACGTACTGGCCGATGTTCTGGTGCAGTGCGTCCATGTAGGCCCAGCCCTGAGGCTCGCCGTAGGTCTGCAGCCAGGCGCTCACATCAAGGAAGCCCGTACCGGACGAGGCCGGGTTGGGCATGACGATCTTGCCCTTGTACTCAGGCTTGGTCAGGTCCTGCCAGCTCACCGGCTTGCTCAGGCCCTGCTTCTCGGCCTCGACGGTGTTGAAGCAGATCGTCGCGGCCCACACGTCCATGCCCACCCAGGCCGGCGGATTGGCGGCGTCGCGGTAGTTGGGCGAGATCTTGCCCAGGTCCTTCGGCGCATAGGCTTCGAGCATGCCGTTCTGGTCGAGGATGGCCAGGCTGGAGGCCGCCAGGCCCCACACGGCGTCAGCCTGTGGGCGCTCTTTTTCGGCCAGCAGCTTGGCGGTGATGATGCCGGTGGAGTCGCGCACCCATTTGATCTCGATGTCCGGGTTGGCCTTCTCGAAGGCCTGCTTGTAGCTCTTGAGCTGCTCGGCCTCCAGGGCGGTGTAGACAGTCAGCTGGGTCGCGGCCGAAGCCTGCAGGCTGAACACGGCGGATACGGCAGCGGCAAGTGCGAGGGGCTTGAACATGATGCGGTTCCTATCGGTGTGGGCAGTCGGTCAATGGCCGGGGGCGCGTTGGCGCCAGGCCTGGGAGCGGCGCAGCAGGCCGCGCGAAGCGCCGGCCAGCAGAAGGGAGGCGGCGGCGCTGGTCAAAAGGATCAGGGTCGACATGGCAGCGGCGCCGCCAACGTTGCCGGCGTCATCCATGTTCAGCACGGCAACGGCGGCGAGGATGGTGTCGGGGCTGTAGAGGAAGATCGCCGCCGACACCGTGGTCATCGCCGAGACGAACAGGTAGCGGATGATGTCCAGCAGCGCTGGCAGGCAGATCGGCACGGTGACCCGCACGAAGTGCTTGTACAGCGGCGCCTTGAGCGACAGCGCGGCGGCTTCGAACTCACCGTCGAGCTGGCGCAGGGCCGTGGTGGCGGTCATCTGCGCGGTGGTCAGGTAGTGGGCGATGGTGCACACCACCAGCAGCGCCATGCTGCCGTAGAACACGTGCAACGGGTTGCCGTTTAGGTTGAAGAAGAACACGTAGCCCAGGCCCAGAACCAGGCCGGGCACCGCCATGGGGATGAAGCTGAGCAGGCGCAGCAGTTGATTGAGCAGGCGCTGGCCTTGGGTCTTCTCCATCAGGTAGGCACCGGTGAAGATCACCACGCTGCCGATCAGCGCGGTGCCGATGGCCATGGTCACGCTGTTGCGATAGGCCAGCCAGCCGCCACCAGCGGTGTCTTCGAACATGTAGTGCTTGAGTGACAGCGACAGGTTGTACGGCCAGAACTTGACCAGCGACGAGTACACCGCCATGCCGATCACCGCCAGCAGCGCCGCGCAGACCAGCAACACGATGGCCAGGTAGCAGCCATCACGCAGCTTCGAAGGCTTCGGTTCGAACACCTGGGCGCGGCCGCTCATGGCCTCGCCCTGGCGGCGGCGCAGCCAGGCATCCACGGCAAAACTGAGCAGCGCCGGCACCAGCAGCACCATGCCGATCAGCGCACCGCGGCCGAACTGCTGCTGGCCGACCACCGCCTTGTAGGCTTCCAGCGCCAGCACCTGGTAATCACCACCGACCACTACCGGCACGCCGAAGTCGGTGATGGTAAGGGTGAACACCAGGCAGAACGCCGCGAACACCGCCTGGCGCGTGGCCGGCCAGGTGATGCTGAAGAATGCCCGGGCAGGCCCCGCGCCCATGCTCGAAGCGGCATCGAACAGCCGTGCGTCGGCCAGTGACAGCGCCGAGAGCAGGATCATCAACGCATGGGGGAAGGTGTAGATGGCCTCGCCAAGCACGATGCCCCAGAAGCCGTAGATGTTGTCGCTGAGCAGCCCGCGCAGCAGGCCCTGGTTACCGAACAGATAGACCAGCGCGATCGCCGGCAGCATCGACGGCGCCAGCAACGGCAGCAGCGAAATGCCGCGCCACAACCCCTTGGCCGGGATCAGTGTGCGTTGCAGGGCATAGGCGAACAGGTAGGCCAGCGGCACGACGATGGCGGCAACCGTAAGGGCTACCGACAGGCTGTTGCCGAGCAGCCAGTGGAAGTTCGCGCTGGCAAACAGTTCGCGGGCGGCCAGCAGCCCCCCGCCCTGCCCGGCTTCAGCGCTGAAGCCACGCCAGAAGATCGCCAGCAACGGCAGCAGCACCGCCAGCACCAGCAGGCCCAGCAACAGGCTCTTGCCACCGACGACGAACAGTCGATCCCCCAGGGCGACGCCGTTGCGTGGCCTGTCGTTGCCGTGGGTGAGCGGCAGGGTCATGGGCGCGGCCATCTCAGGCGAACACCTGCAGGCTCTGCGGCGGCAGGGCCACCCAGATGTCCTGCGAACCCAGGCGCGGCATGGCTTCGGGCGCAAGCTCCGCAAGCAGCGCATGGCCCGGCAGGGCTTCGAGCTCGAAGCTCATGCGGCAGCGATTGCCGAGGAAGGTGACTTCCCGAACCTTGGCCGGGAACAGGTTCTCCTCGTGCACCACCGGGTTGACGGTGATCGCCTCGGGCCGGCAGAACAGTCGGCCGCTGCTGACGGCGCTGGCGTTGTCGGCCAGGCGCATGTGCATGCCGCCGACCTGGGCGTGGTTATTGCTGCTGCGCTGGAACGGCAGCCAGTTGCCCTGGCCGACGAACTCCGCGACGAACGGCGTGGCCGGCTGGTCGTAGATTTCCTGGGGCGTGGCGTACTGCTCGACCTGGCCGTTGTTCATCACGGCGATGCGGTCGGCCATCAGCATGGCTTCGTCCTGATTGTGGGTGACCATCAGCGTGGTGATGCCCAACTGGCGTTGCAGCTGGCGCAGCTCGGTGCACAGGTGCTCGCGAACACGGGCGTCGAGGGCCGACATGGGTTCGTCGAGCAGCAGCAGCGAGGGCGACGGCGCCAAGGCGCGGGCCAGGGCCACGCGCTGCTGCTGGCCGCCGGAGAGCTGGCCGGGGTATTTCTTCTCGCTGCCGGCCAGGCCCACCAGCTCGAGCATCTCGCTCACCCGCTGGCGCGAGGCCTCGCGATTGCTGCCGGTCAGGCCATAGGCGATGTTGGCTTCGACAGTGAGGTTGGGGAACAGCGCGTAGGACTGGAACAGGATGCCGTAGTCACGGGCCTGGGGCGGCAGCTCGGAGATATCGCGGTCGCCGATGTACAGCGTGCCTCGGTCCTGGCGCTCGAGGCCGGCGATGCAACGCAGCAGGGTGGTCTTGCCGCAGCCCGAGGGACCGAGCAGACACACCAGCTCGCCGGCGGCGATGTCGAGGGACACGTCGTTGAGCGCGGTGAAAGCGCCGAAGCGTTTGTGGATGCCGCGCACTTTCATCTGTGCGCCCGGGGTGACGTGGTTCATGGCAGGTCCTCATCGAAGCGATGGGGGCCATGCTAGGCAGGCTGTGCGAAGGTTCTGTGGCGTTGGGGCAAAAGCCGGTGATAGTGGTATAGGCAGATTTTGTAATGGCCTTGAGGGCCCTATCGCTGGCAAGCCAGCTCCCACAAAAGCAAGTCGGCGCCAACCCTGTGGGAGCCGGCTTGCCGGCGATGAGGCCGGTGCAACCAGTAGAGAACTGTCAGAATTGCGAACCCACCACCTCCTGCGCCACCCCCAGGAACGCCGCTGGCAACCGCGCCTGGCGCCGCTCCTTCAGGCAGTACAGGTACTCGTGCATCACCGGCGCGTCGTCCAGCGCCAGCACCCGCAGCTCGGGGTTATGCGGCACCTCATGGCGGGCAATGATGCTGATGCCAATGTTGCGCAGCACCGCCTCGCGGATCGACTCGCGGCTGCCGATCTCCAGCAGCGCCCCGGCCTTCACCCCGGCGTCCTGCATCATCTGCTCGGTGAGCTTGCGGGTGGTGGAGCCCTTTTCGCGCATCAGCAGGCAATGCCCGGCCACCACCTCGATCGACACCGCCTGGCGTTGCGCCAAGGGATGATTGCGGTGCACCGCCAGTACCAACGGGTCGGTGCCCAGCACCCGGCGCACCAGGCGTGCATCTTCGAGCAATTGCGACGAGGCGGCGATATCCACCCGGTAGTCCTCGAGCATTTCCAGCACCTGCTGCGAGTTGCCGATCTCCACCGCCACCTCCACCTGCGGCAGGCGCTCGCGGAAGATCTTCACCAGGTCGAGGATGTAGTACGGCGCGGTAGCGGCGATGCGCAGGCTGCCCTGAGCCTGGCCGCTGTTGCGCAACTCGAACTCGATGTCGGCTTCCTGTTGCAGCAGCGCCTTGACCATCGGCAGCAGGCGCACGCCTTCCTCGCTCAACACCAGGCGCCGACCGCCGCGATAGAACAGCTCGACGTTGTACTGGCCCTCGAGGTTGCGGATCTGCGTGGTCACCGTGGGCTGGCTGAGCCCGAGCTTCTTTGCCGCCAGGGTGATGCTGCCCAGGCGGGCCACCATGTAGAAGGCTTTGAGCTCGGCGCTCAGCATTGGCAGAACCTCTTTTTCACGCCGCAGGCGTTATTTGCGCAACAGGCGCAGACCGTTGAACACCACCAGCAGGCTCACGCCCATGTCGGCGAATACCGCCATCCACATGGTGGCCATGCCGGCGAAGGTGATTGCCAGGAAGATTGCCTTGATCCCCAGGGCCAACACGATGTTCTGGGTGAGGATCGCCGCGCTTTGGCGCGACAGCCTGACGAAGGCCGGGATCTTGCGCAAGTCGTCGTCCATCAGCGCCACATCGGCGGTCTCGATGGCGGTGTCGGTACCGGCAGCGGCCATGGCAAAGCCGATCTCGGCGCGGGCCAGGGCCGGCGCGTCGTTGATGCCATCGCCGACCATGCCGACACGGTGCCCCTGGGCGTACAGGTTCTCGATGCTGGCGAGCTTGTCCGCGGGCAGCAGGTTGCCCTCGGCGCGGTCGATCCCCACCTGGACCGCAATGGCCTGGGCGGTGTGGGGATTGTCGCCGGTCAACATGACCGTCTTGATACCCAGCTCGTGCAGCTCGGCAATCGCCTGGCGGCTGCTGTCCTTGACCGTGTCGGCCACGGCGAACAACGCCAGCGGGCCGGAGCGGTCGAGCAGCAGCACCACGGTCTTGCCCTGGCGCTCCAGCACATCCAGTTGCGCTTCCAGCTCCGGGGAGCACAGGCCGAGCTCCTCCACCAGGCGATGGTTGCCCAGGTGGTAGGTCTGGCCGTCGATATCACCGCGCACACCGCGACCGGCCAGGGCGGCGAATTCGGTGACTTCGCTCAGAACCAGATCCTGGCCCTTGGCGAACAGAGCGATGGCACCCGACACCGGGTGGTCGGAACGGGCAGCCAGGCTCGCGGCCAGGGCCTGGGCGCGGCCTTCGAACAGTGGGTCGAGCACCTTGCTGTCGGTCTGCACCGGCTTGCCGTGGGTGATGGTGCCGGTCTTGTCCAGGGCCAGGAAGTCCAGCTTGCGCCCGCCCTCCAGGTACACACCGCCCTTGATCAGGATGCCTTTGCGCGCCGCCGCGGCCAGGCCGCTGACGATGGTCACCGGGGTAGAGATCACCAGCGCGCACGGGCAGGCCACCACCAGCAGCACCAGGGCACGGTAGATCCAGTCGAACCAGGCACCGGCCATGAACAGCGGCGGGATGAGCGCCACGGCGAGCGCTACCGCGAACACTACTGGGGTGTAGATGCGCGAGAACTGGTCGACGAAGCGCTGGGTCGGCGCACGGGCGCCCTGGGCTTCTTCGACGGCCTTGATGATGCGGGCCAGGGTCGATTGACCGGCGGCGGCCGTGACGCGGTATTCCATCGCGCCGGCCTGGTTGATGGTACCGGCGAACAGCTTGTCGCCGACCGCCTTCTCGACCGGCAGGCTTTCCCCGGTGATCGGCGCCTGGTCGACACTGGACTGGCCACTGACCACCTCGCCGTCCAGGCCGATGCGCTCGCCTGGGCGCACCCGCACCCGTGCGCCGATTGCCACCTCGCGCACCTCGACCTCGCGCCACTGGCCATCGGCCTGTTGCACGGTGGCCATGTCCGGAGCCAGCTGCATCAGCCCACCGATGGCATTGCGCGCGCGGTCCAGTGAACGGGCTTCGATCAGTTCGGCAACGGTGAACAGCACCATGACCATGGCCGCTTCCGGCCACTGGCCGATCAGCACCGCGCCGGTCACGGCAATACTCATCAGCGCATTGATATTGAGGTTGCGGTTTTTCAGGGCAATCCAGCCCTTCTTGTAGGTACCGAGGCCGCAGCCGAGGATGGCCGCCAGGGCCAGCGCGGCGACCACCCACTCCGGTGCCTTGCCGGAGAAGTGCACGATTTCGGCGGCAATTGCCGCAACACCGGACAGCGCCAGCGGCCACCAACGGGTCTTGCTGGCCTGGGGCGCGCTGGCGGCGCCATCATCCTCGGCGGCCAAGGGTTCGGCCTTCATGCCCAGGCTATCGATGGCCCGCTCGATCTCGGCGGTGCCCTCGAGGGTATGGCGCACGCCGAGCACACGATTGATCAGGTTGAATTCCAACTGCTCGACACCGGCCAGCTTGCCCAGCTTGTCCTGGATCAGGGTCTGCTCGGTAGGGCAGTCCATGGCCTCGATGCGGAAGCGGCTGAGCTGCGCCTGGCCGCTGGCCTTTTCGGTCAGCTGCACCAGGGCCGGGGCGGCCTTGCTGGCGCAGCAGCCGTGGGCGTGGGGCGCGTGGCCGTGATCGAGGTCATGGGCGTGATCATGCTTGTGGTCGGGGCTGACAGGCTGGTTCATGGAATCATCCTTAACTGAGCGCTGGCCTCTGTAGAGATCCACAGAGTGGGTTGTTGCCAAGTGAACACCCTGTAGCCACTATAGGGTCAAGCCCTTTGCAGGAGATTTGCCATGAAAATCGGAGAACTGGCCAAGGCCACCGACTGCGCCGTGGAGACCATCCGCTACTACGAGCGCGAACAGCTGCTGCCGGAACCTGCCCGCAGCGACGGTAACTACCGGCTCTACACCCAGGCCCACGTCGAGCGCCTGACCTTCATCCGCAACTGCCGCACCCTGGACATGACCCTGGACGAGATCCGTAGCCTGTTGAATCTGCGCGACAGCCCCGACGGCTCATGCGGCAGCGTCAACGCGCTGATCGACGAGCATATCGAGCATGTGCAGGCGAGGATCGATGGGCTGGTGGCACTGCAGGCGCAGCTGGTGGAACTGCGGCAGCAGTGCAATGCGCAGGGGGCGGAGTGCGCAATCCTGCAGCAGTTGGAGACGAATGGGGCGGTGACCATGCCAGAGGTGGAGCATTCCCACGTGGGGCGTAGCCACGGGCATTAGAGACTTGGGGCCGCTTTGCGGCCCATCGCCGGCAAGCCGGCTCCCACAGAGTCACGCGTCCCCCTGTGGGAGCCGGCTTGCCGGCGATGGGCTGCGAAGCAGCCCCGACTTCCTTGAGTTAGACCGCCATCGGCGCCGTCATCGGCGCATGGTGCTCGTAGCCTTCCAGCCAGAAGTCGCTCGGCTCGATCTTCTCCAGCCACTCCGGCTCGTACTTGCCGGTCTCGGCGAACGCCGGCACGCGGTCGCTGATCACCAGCTTCGGTGCCGCCAGCGGTTCACGCTTCATCTGCTCGCCCAGCATATCCAGGTGGTTCTCGTACACATGGGCATCGCCGATGAAGTAAGTGAACCAGCGCGGGGTGTAGCCGGTCAGGCGGCCGAACAGCGACAGCAGCGCCGCGCCCTCGGTGAGGTTGAACGGCGTCCCCAGGCCCAGGTCGTTGGAGCGGATGTAGAGGGTCAGGGAAATTTCCCGGGTCTCGACATTCGGGTGGAACTGGTACAGCAAGTGGCACGGTGGCAGAGCCATCTCGTCGAGCTGGGCGCAGTTCCAGCCGTGGAACAGGATGCGGCGGCTGCCCGGGTCGTTGGCGATGGTGTCCAGGCACTGGCGCACCTGGTCGATGGCCTTGTAGAGGATGACGAACGCCTGGCCGTCCTCCTCGTCCTGGGCGATACGGCGGAAGCCGGCCTTCTCGGCCATCTCGATGGCGGCCGGGTTGCTCAGCGGGATGCGCTTGTAGCCGGGCCACTGGCGCCATTGCACGCCGTAGATTTCGCCGAGGTCGTCATGCCCCTGGCGGAACGGGTTGGCCAGCCACTGGGCGTTTTCGTTGGCGTTCTGGTCCCAGACCTTGCAGCCCAGCTCGCGGAACTCGCCGGCGTTCTTCACGCCGCGCAGGAAGCCGACCATCTCGCCGATTGCCGACTTGAATGCCAGCTTGCGCGTGGTGATGGCCGGGAAGCCCTTCTGCAGGTCGAAACGCAGCATGGCGCCCGGCAGGCTGATGGTGCGGATACCGGTGCGGTTTTCCTGCAGCGTGCCGTTGTCGATGACGTCACGGACCAGATCTAGATACTGTTTCATGGCTTACCTGTAACAAGAACGGCAGGGGGAGCGCCCCTGCCGTGGAAATCAGACGGTGGCCTTGGCCGACGGTTTGCGGTTGTAGGCCCACCAGATCAGGAAGATGCCGCCGAGAATCATCGGCACGCAGAGCAACTGACCCATGGTCAACCAGCCGAAGGCGATGTAGCCGAGCTGGGCGTCGGGTACGCGCACGAACTCCACGATGAAGCGGAAGATGCCATAGAACAGCGCGAACATGCCGGAAACGGCCATGGTCGGGCGCGGCTTGCGCGAGTACAGCCAAAGGATGACGAATAATGCCACACCTTCGAGGGCGAACTGGTACAGCTGCGACGGGTGACGCGGCAATTGCGCCGGGTCGCTGAACGGCGGGAAGATCATTGCCCACGGCACGTCGGTGGCCTTGCCCCACAGTTCGGCGTTGATGAAGTTGCCGATACGCCCGGCGCCAAGGCCGATCGGCACCAGCGGCGCGACGAAGTCCATCAGTTCGAAGAACGACTTGTTGTTGCGTTTGCCGAACCACAAGGCGGCGAGCATCACACCGATGAAACCCCCATGGAACGACATACCGCCCTTCCACACCTCGAAGATCAGCGTCGGGTTGGCCAGGTACTGGTGCAGGTCGTAGAACAGCACGTAACCCAGGCGCCCGCCGACGATCACGCCCATCGACAGCCAGAACACCAGGTCGGAAAGCTTCTCGCGGCTCCAGGTGGGGTCGAAGCGGTTCAACCGGCGCGAGGCCAGCAGCCAGGCGCCGCCGATGCCGATCAGGTACATCAAGCCGTACCAGTGGATTTTCAGTGGACCGAGGGCCACGGCCACCGGGTCGATCTGCGGGTAAGGCAGCATTGTCTTTCCTCTAGATTCAGATAAGGAAGCTGAGTCCGACGCAGAACAACAGCGCGGCGAACAGACGCTTGAGCACGCGCGGCGACAGCTTGTGCGCCAGACGCGCGCCGTAGCGGGCGAAGAACATGCTGGTGGCGGCGATGCCGACCAGCGCCGGAAGATAGACGTAGCCCAGGCTGTGGGCCGGCAGGTGTTCCTCGCGCCAACCCAGCCACATGAAGCCCAGGGCACTGGCCAGGGCGATCGGCAGGCCGCAGGCCGACGAAGTCGCCACGGCCTGCTGCATGGGCAGGCTGCGCCAGGTGAGGAACGGTACGGTCAGTGATCCGCCGCCGATCCCGAAAATGGCCGAGGCCCAGCCAATCACCCCGCCGGCGGCGGTCAATCCGGGCTTGCCGGGAATACCGCGGCTGGCCTTGGGCTTGAAGTCCAGGGCCATCTGCGCGGCGATCACCAGGGCGAACACGCCGATGATCTTCTGCAGCATCGGGCCCTGTATCAGCGAGGCGGTCTTGGCCCCGACCAACGCGCCGAGCAGGATGCCCACGGTCATCCAGGCGAAGATCGGCCATTGCACCGCGCCCTTGCGCTGGTGCTCGCGCACGGCATTGATCGAGGTGAAGACGATGGTTGCCAGCGAAGTACCGACCGCCAGGTGGGTCAGCACCGATGGGTCGAAGCCCTGCAAGGTGAAGCTGAACACCAGCACCGGCACGATGATGATGCCGCCACCGACGCCGAACAGCCCGGCCAGCACGCCGGCGCAGGCGCCCAACAGCAGATAGAGAGCGAATTCCATTCGTGGCCCCAGTGGAAAACAATCCGGCATGGTAACGGAAGCCACGCCCGGCGCTCTAGTGAACTCTGTGTCAGATGATGGATAGCGGCCGGCGGCGCGGGTAGAGTGGCCGAAAACACAGGGGACAACCTATGTGCCTGATCGTATTCGCCTGGCGGCCGGGGACAACCCGGCCACTGATCGTCGCGGCCAACCGCGATGAGTTCTATGCGCGGCCGACCCAGGCCCTGGGAAATTGGGAGGACGCCCCGGGCGTGCACGCCGGGCGTGACCTGGAAGCCGGTGGCACCTGGCTGGGTGTCGGGCCGAACGGGCGCTTTGCGGCGCTGACCAATATCCGCGATCCACGCCAGCCGTTGGGGCCACGGTCCCGCGGTGAACTGGTGGCGGCCTATCTGCAAGGCGAACTGGGGGTCGAGGCCTATCTCGACCGGGTAGCCAGCCGCAGCGGCCAGTATTCGGGGTTCAACCTGCTGGTCGGCGATGACAAGCGTTTGGGCTACCTGCATGCCCGCGAGCCGGCACCACGCCTGCTTGAACCGGGGGTGTACGGGCTGTCGAATGCCGGACTGGATACGCCGTGGCCGAAGCTGCTGAAGGCTCGCAGCGGGCTTGAAGGATTGCTCGAGAACGCCGACCCACAGCAGCTACTGACACTGCTGGGCGATGCACAGCCCGCGCCGGACGGCGAACTGCCCGAGACCGGCGTGGGGCTGGCCACCGAGCGGCTGCTGTCGAGCGTGTTCATCGCCAGCCAGAACTATGGGACGCGGGCGAGCACGGTGCTGATTGTCGATGACCAAGGCCGGCGGCGCATGATCGAGCGCAGTTTCGGGCCGTTTGGTGGACATCTGGGCGAGGTTAGCCTGGAGGTTTGAGGTGTTGTAACGGCCTGTTCACCGACCCAATTTACTTGACCTGGCCTCTGTAGGAGCGGCTTTAGCCGCGATCACCCGCAAAGCGGGTGCCACATACCGCGCTGCCTCCATCGCGGCTCAAGCCGCTCCTACAGAGGACGCCGTGCCCGGCAGCCCAGACGCCACAAATCAGAGGGTCTTGTTCGGCCCGATCATCCGCGCCAGCCCAAGATTCTTCAGCGCCAGCTGCAACGAGCTGTGGATAACTTGCGGGTTGTCATGGCTCATGGCATCGGCCAGCAGCTCCCTGGCCTTGCTCAGGTTGATCTGGCGCAGCATCCACTTCACCTTCGGCAAGTTGGTGGCGTTCATCGACAGGCTGTCGAAGCCCATGGCCATCAGCAGGATCGCCGCAGCCGGGTCACCGGCCATCTCACCGCAGATACTGACCGGTTTGCCTTCCTCGTGGGCCACGCTGACCACGGTCTGCAGGGCCTGCAACACCGCCGGGTGCAGATAGTCGTAAAGATCGGCGACCCGTGGATTGTTGCGGTCCACGGCCAGCAGGTACTGGGTGAGGTCGTTGGAGCCGACCGAAAGGAAATCGACCTGGCGCGCCAGTTCGCGGGTCTGGTACACCGCGGCCGGGATCTCCACCATCACCCCCACCGGCGGCATCGGCACATCGGTGCCTTCGTCGCGCACTTCGCCCCAGGCACGGTGAATCAGGTGCTGGGCTTCTTCGAGCTCATGGATGCCGGAAATCATCGGCAGCAGGATGCGCAGGTTGTTCAGGCCCTCGCTGGCCTTGAGCATGGCGCGAGTCTGCACCAGGAAGATTTCCGGATGGTCGAGGGTAACGCGGATACCGCGCCAGCCGAGGAACGGGTTCTCTTCCTTGATCGGGAAATACGACAGCGACTTGTCGCCGCCGATGTCGAGGCTGCGCATGGTCACCGGCAGCGGATGGAACGCCTGCAACT
This sequence comes from Pseudomonas sp. CCOS 191, assembly GCF_001007005.1. Classification (NCBI taxonomy): domain Bacteria; kingdom Pseudomonadati; phylum Pseudomonadota; class Gammaproteobacteria; order Pseudomonadales; family Pseudomonadaceae; genus Pseudomonas; species Pseudomonas sp. CCOS 191. The sequence continues at coordinate 285,798 of NZ_LN847264.1, read as the reverse complement.
GCTCGCGGTAGATCGCCAGCTGTTCCTTTTCGCTGGGGAAGCGCTGGTTGATCATGAACGGCACTTCAGTGCGGTACAGGCCCACGCCCTCGGCGCCGCGCTGCTGGGCGCGGGCCACATCGGCGAGCAGGCCGGTGTTGACCCACAGCGGCATGCGGTGGCCGTCCGGGGTGATGCACGGCAGCTCGCGCAGGGCATCGAGCCCCTTGGCCAGCTGGCGCTCTTCCTCGACCACGTCGCTGTACTGCTTGCGCAGCACTTCGCCGGGGTTGGTGAAGACCTCACCCTTGTAGCCGTCGACGATCATTTCGATACCGTCGGCCTTCGAGTAAGGCAGGTCGACAACCCCCATGACCGTGGGGATACCCATGGCCCGGGCCAGGATCGCCACGTGGGAGTTACCCGAGCCGAGTACCGAGACCAGGCCCACCAGCTTGCCCTCCGGCACCTCGCCGAGCATGGCGGGGGTCAGTTCTTCACTGACCAGAATGGTGTTGTCCTGGTAGACCAGCGACTGCGAACGGGCCTCCTGCAGGTACGCCAGCAGGCGCCGACCCAGGTCCTTGACGTCCGATGCCCGCTCGCGCAGGTAGTCGTCATCCATCAGCTCGAAGCGATTGACGTGTTCGCCGACCACCTGGCGCAAGGCGCCCTGGGCCCATTGGCCAGTCTTGATGACTTCGACCACCTCGCCACCGAGGGCGGCGTCCTCGAGCATCATCAGGTACACGTCGAACAGCGCACGCTCTTCGGGGCGCAACTGGGTGGCAAGCTTGGCCGACAGCTTGCGCATGTCCTCGCGCACGCCCTCGAGGGCGTTGTTGAACAGCTTGAGTTCGTTGTCGATGTCCTCGACGGTGCGGTCAGGCACAACCTCCAGGTCGGCGGGCGGCAGCATCACCACCGATCGACCGACTGCGGCGCCCGGCGAACCCGGCACCCCGACGAAACGGGCCTCCTGGATGCCCTTGCCCTGACGGCCCAGGCCACGGATCGAACCCGTCGCCTCGGCGTGAGCGATAACCCCGGCGAGCTGCGCGCTCATGGTGACCAGGAAGGCCTCTTCGCCTTCGTCGAACTGGCGGCGCTCCTTCTGCTGGATGACCAGCACGCCGACCACGCGACGATGGTGGATGATCGGTGCACCGAGGAAGGAGGCGAATTTCTCTTCGCCGGTTTCGGCGAAGTAGCGGTAACGGGGGTGGTCGGCGGCATTCTCGAGGTTCAGTGGCTCCTCGCGGGTACCGACCAGGCCGACCAGGCCTTCATTAGGGGCCATGCTGACCTTGCCGATGGAGCGCTTGTTCAAGCCCTCGGTGGCCATCAGCACGAAGCGGTTGGTGTCCGGGTCGAGCAGGTAGACAGAGCAGACCTGGCTGCCCATCGCCTCCTTGACGCGCAAGACAATGATACCCAACGCCGTCTTGAGATCTTTGGCGGAGTTCACTTCCTGGACGATCTTGCGCAGCGTATTGAGCATGGCTCGGGGTCGGACTCCGTCGTCAGTCGCGCGTCAGCAGGCGCGGGGCTAGCTCTTTCAGGGCGCGGCGGTACACCTCGCGCTTGAATGTCACCACCTGGCCCAGCGGATACCAGTAGCTGACCCAGCGCCAGCCATCGAATTCCGGCTTGCCGGTCAGGTCCATGCGCACCCGTTGCTCATTGCTCACCAGGCGCAGCAGGAACCACTTCTGTTTCTGGCCTATGCACAGCGGCTGGCTGTGGGTGCGCACCAGGCGCTGGGGTAAACGATAACGCAACCAGCCACGGGTGCAGGCAAGTATTTCCACATCCTGGCGTTCCAGGCCTACTTCTTCGTTCAGCTCGCGGTACAGGGCATCTTCCGGCGTTTCATCAGGGTTGATGCCACCCTGTGGAAACTGCCAGGCATCCTGGTTGATCCGCCGAGCCCATAGCACCTGCCCGGCATCATTCGTGAGAATGATCCCGACATTGGGGCGAAAACCATCCGGGTCGATCACGGCAGCAACCTCGCAAACGCATGTCGCCGCATTGTTCCACAAAGCCTGAGCGCGCAGCAACGCGCCCGCCACGCTTATCTGCGGCGAGGTGAAGACTGCGTATTGAGCGAGCGTCGCCACACCGGGCGTGGCACTGGTATACCGGGTTTGCATGAAGGCAAGGTGACGCGACTGCGTCAGCCTCTCGCGGGAGCAGCCCGCTCCCAGAGTTTGCCAATGGGAGCGGGCTGACGAGTGTCATCAGACCGGCTTGGCGCCCATCAGGCCGGCGATGGACAGGAAGCACACACCGCTGAACACCGCCAACGCCAGGGTGAACTTCAAGCCTACGGCCTCGGCCTTGCGCAGCCGGTTCAGGCGCGCCACCAGCCACCACACGGCGAACGCGCCAAGGGTATAGATGACGCTGGAGGCCAGCACCCAGGTCTGCCCCAGCGGCCAGCCGACCAGGTGCACCAGCCACCAGCCGGTGAACGGCATGCTCAGCAGGCACAGTCCCATCAGCAGCCAGACGAACACCAGCGGGCGGCGCAACAACTTGCCATAGGCCTCGGCGTCGCCCTTGCGCCGGGCATGCCAGGTCCAGACCGCCAGGCCCAGGGCGCCAAGCAGCAACAGGGCCGTGGCGAGGATGTGCAGGGTCTTGAGGGTGGTCAGGTGTTCCATGTGAAAATCATCCTTCAGCAGGCTTTTTCGCTATCGGCCTCATCGCGGGGCAGGCCCGCTCCCGCGAGGTGAAGCGCGTTCAGCCCAAGAATAGCCGGTAAGCCGGGTTCTCGGTCTCGTCCCAGTATGGATAGCCGATCTTGGCCAGGGCCGCCGGCACCAGGTGACGCTCCTCCTCCGGCACCTGCAGGCCCGCGACCACGCGCCCGTCGGCGGCGCCGTGGTTGCGGTAGTGGAACATCGAGATGTTCCAACGCCCGCCCAGCTTGTTGAGGAAGTTGAACAGGGCACCAGGCCGCTCCGGGAACTCGAAACGCAGCACCATCTCATCGCTGGCCCCGGCCGAGTGGCCACCCACCATGTGACGGATATGCAGCTTGGCCAGTTCGTTGTCGGTCAGGTCGGTGACTGGGAAACCTTGCTCCGTCAGCTGCTGTACCAAAGCCGCACGCGGGTCGGTTTCCGGGTGAGTCTGCACGCCGACGAAGATGTGCGCCTCGTCCGAGGTGTGCTTGCGGTAGTTGAATTCGGTGATCTGGCGCTTGCCGATGGCCTCGCAGAAGGCCTTGAAGCTGCCCGGACGCTCGGGGATAGTCACGGCGATGATCGCCTCGCGCTTCTCGCCCAGCTCGGCGCGCTCGGCCACATGCCGCAGGCGGTCGAAGTTGACGTTGGCGCCCGAGTCGATGGCCACCAGGGTCTGCCCGGCCACACCCTTGAGCTCGACGTACTTCTTGATCCCGGCAACACCGAGGGCCCCGGCAGGTTCGGTGATCGAGCGGGTATCGTCGTAGATATCCTTGATTGCGGCGCAGATCTCGTCGGTGCTGACGGTGATCACTTCATCCACATGATGACGACAGATATCGAAGGTGTGCTGGCCGATCTGCGCCACCGCCACGCCGTCGGCGAACAGCCCGACCTGCGGCAGCACCACGCGCTCACCGGCGGCCATGGCGGCCTGTAGGCAATTGGAATCGTCCGGCTCGACGCCGATGACCTTGATTTCCGGGCGCAGGTATTTCACGTAGGCGGCGATACCGGCGATCAGACCGCCGCCGCCGACCGGCACGAAGATCGCGTCCAGCTGGCCCGGGTGCTGGCGCAGGATCTCCATGGCCACCGTGCCTTGCCCGGCAATGGTGTGGGGGTCGTCGTAGGGGTGGATGTAGACGAACCCTTTCTCCTCCACCAGCTTCAGCGAGTAGGCCAGCGCCTCGGGGAAGCTGTCGCCATGCAACAACACCTTGCCACCACGCGAGCGCACGCCTTCGATCTTGATCTCCGGGGTGGTCTTGGGCATGACGATGGTCGCCTTGATACCCAGCTCCCGCGCCGCCAGTGCCAGGCCCTGGGCATGGTTGCCGGCCGAGGCGGTGACCACGCCACGGGCCAGCTCCTCGGCGCTCAGTTGCGCCAGCTTGTTGTAGGCCCCGCGGATCTTGAACGAGAACACCGGCTGCAGGTCCTCGCGCTTGAGCAGCACCGTGTTGCCCAGGCGCTTGCTCAGTTGCCCGGCAGTGTGCAGCGGGGTTTCGACAGCAACGTCGTAGACGCGCGAGGTGAGGATCTTCTTGACGTACTGTTCGAGCATCGGAAAGCATCACTGGGCCGCGGGACAAGGGCTGGGAGTCTACCGCAGCGCCACGTCGGGCGACCACAGCAAAGCCGCCGGAGCCGTTATACTAGGCAACTTTCGATATCCGCCCTGCCCCTCCCGGAGCCCGCATGACCCAGGACCAACTCAAACAGGCCGTCGCCCAGGCCGCCGTCGACCTCATCCTGCCAAAGCTGGATGAAAAAAGCGTCGTCGGCGTCGGCACAGGCTCGACCGCCAACTTCTTCATCGACGCCCTGGCCCAGCACAAGACCGCCTTCGACGGCGCCGTCGCCAGCTCCGAGGCCACCGCCCAGCGCCTGAAGGGCCATGGCATCCCGGTGTACGAGCTGAACAGCGTCAGCGAGCTGGAGTTCTACGTGGACGGCGCCGACGAGAGCGATGCCCACCTCAACCTCATCAAGGGCGGCGGCGCGGCCCTGACCCGCGAGAAGATCGTCGCGGCAGTGGCCAAGACCTTCATCTGCATCGCCGACGCCAGCAAGCTGGTGCCGGTGCTGGGTGCCTTCCCGCTGCCGGTCGAGGTCATTCCGATGGCTCGCAGCCACGTGGCGCGCCAGCTGGTCAAACTGGGCGGCGACCCGGTCTACCGCGAAGGCGTGGTGACCGACAACGGCAACGTCATCCTCGACGTGCACAACCTGCAGATCACCAACCCAGTGGAGCTGGAAAGCCAGATCAACGCGATCGTCGGCGTGGTTACCAATGGTCTGTTCGCGGCGCGCCCGGCGGATGTGCTGTTGTTGGGTACCGCTGAAGGCGTGAAGAGCCTGAAGGCCGAGTAATCGCCAGCGAGGGCCGCGCCCTCGAATCGCTGGCAAGCCAGCTCCCACAGGGTCCGCGCTACCCTGTGGGAGCTGGCTTTCCAGCGAACACCGGCGAAACCGGTGCCATCCTCATCCCATCAAGGCTGCTTGAACACATAGAACAGGTTCGGCTCACTGACCAGGTAGATGGTCCCGGCGTCGTCCATCGCAATCCCCTCAGCCTGTGGCACGGTCTGCTTCAACCCCTGGAACCCCTTGCGCAATGACAAGGTACTCAGCGGCCGCCCCTTCACATCAAGCTCCAGCACCAGCCGTGATTCGTCGGACAGCGCCAGCAGGTGCCCGCTGCGTTCGTCGAACTGCAGGCTCGACAGATCCCTCACGAACAACCGCCGGTCACGCTTGCGATCCTGCACCACATGCACGGCATAGGGTTTGTCGGGATTGTCGTGGGGAAAACCGTGCACCTCATAGATCATCATCGGGTCCCGCTCCTTGGCCACAAACAGGCGCTTGCCTGCCGAGTCGTAGGCCAGACCTTCGAACCCCTTGTTGCCGTTCAGGCCGATGCCCAGGGACAGCTGCTCGGCGTCGGCGGCATCGAGGAACAGGGTGCTATCGTCCAGGCGCACGCGGATCAGCCGCTGCTGGCGCTCATCGGTGATCACGTAGCTGTTGGGCCCGACGTACTCCACCGCCTCGGGGTCGCCGAAGCCGGTCAGCGGGACACGGCGCAGGATACGGCCATCCAGCGACAACTCGATCAACTCCGACCGGGCATTGGTGACGGTGAACAGGCTCTTGCGGTCAGGATCGTAGGTCAACGCCGAGATGTCGTCGTCCAGGCCCTCGATAGGCCTGGCCTCGAGCACCACCTGGTAACGGTCCAGGCCGATGCTCTGCTCGGCCGGCTGCCACCAGGTCTTGAGGTTGAACCAGCCCCGCTCGAACAAACGGAACTCATGCCCGGCAGCCCCCAGCACGAGCAGGCAGACAAACACGAAGAAGACGAAGATCAGGCGAACGTGGCGGCGCATGCGGGCGGACTCGGCAATAGGAGCGCGTAGCTAACCACTATCAACTGAAGCAAAGCTTAATGCCACCATCAGAAATGTCTGATCGGTCAGTTCTTTTTGAAGCGATAGAACAGATTCGGCTCGCTGACCATGTACAGGTTGCCCTGGTCGTCCATTGCCACTCCCTCGGCCCGGGGAATGGTGTCAGCCAGGCCATTGAACCCGCCCAGCAGGGTCATGAAGCTGACCTGCTCACCCTTTTCGTCAAGCTCGAGCAGCATGTTGGAGTCTGCCGACAATGCCAGCAGATGCCCTGTGCGCGGGTCGATACCCAGCGCGGACAAGTTGCGCAGGTCCAGTTCGTCGCTGGCCAGAGGCTGTTTCTCGCCCTTGAGCGGGCTACGGCCATCAGTGCCCCAAGTGAACATTTTGGGCGGCCGCTCGGCGCCAATGACCAGGCGCTGGCGCATCAGGTCCCAGGCAATGGCTTCGAAGCCCTTGTTGCCCTCATCTGCTTCACCCAGGTCATGGGACTGGTAGTCGGCACGGTTCAGCGAGGTTGTGGCGGCATCCACCTTGACCAGTGTCAGGTCATGGTTGCGCTCGTCGACGATAGCGATCTGGCCATCCTCGAGTACTGCCACGCCTTCCGGATTGGACCAACCCACCAGGGGGATCTTGCGCAGTACATCGCCATCGAGGGTGAGCTCGACCAGGAACGGGTGCTTGCCCATGACTGCGAACAACGACCGGGTGTGCGGGTTGAACGCCAGGTCCGACGCCTCGTCACGCTCCATACCGGGCAACGGCTTGGCGTCGATGTCGACCACATAGTTGGGCAGCCAGATGCTTTCCTGGCGTTCAGCCTGGCTTTCGAAACCTTCCTTTATCCACAGCAGGCCGCGGTCGTCCCAGTGCATGGCCGAGATGACGCCATAGCCGATAACCGCTGCTGCTGCCAGGCCGAACGGCCAGCGCCGGTAGAAAGGGCGCTTGGGGGACACGGAGGCGCGGGAGGGAGAGGGCATGCAAGGGTCCTGAGAGTAGGCGTAGGTTCGCGCATTATCCGCAAAGGGTGTGAAAAAACGGTAAACGTCTCTGCACTTTTTGTAGGAAAGGCGCGAACCTTCGGGTCAGAGCACCCGGCTCTCGAACCGGCTGACGCCTGGAAGCTCCAGCACCAGCTCGTCGCCAACCTCGAACGGCCCCACGCCCGCCGGGGTGCCGGTTAGAATCACATCACCCGCCTGCAACGAGAAGCACGCGGCCATATGCTGGATCATCGGCACGATGGGGTTGAGCATCATCGCGCTGTTGCCGTCCTGACGTACCTCACCGTTGATGGTCAGGCGTATACCAATGTCCTTCACGTCCTCGAAGGCGCCTGCCGAGACAAAAGGCGGCAGCACGCAAGCACCATCGAAGCTTTTGCACAGTTCCCACGGCAGGCCCTTTTCCTTCAGCTTGCTCTGCAGGTCGCGCAGGGTGAGGTCCAAAGCCGGGGCATAGCCGGAAATGGCGTCGAGCACTTCTTCCTCGGTCGGCTTGGTCGACAACGGCTTGCCCAGCAACACCGCGATTTCCGCCTCGTAGTGTACCGAGCCACGTTCGGTCGGAATCTTGAAACCACCTTCCAGGGGCACCACGCAACTGCCGGGCTTGATGAACAGCAGCGGCTCGCTGGGGATGGGGTTGTCCAGTTCCTTGGCATGCTCGGCGTAGTTGCGGCCGATGCACACCACCTTGCCCAGCGGGAAGTGGATGCGCGTGCCGTCTACGTACTGGTGCTGGTAACTCATGGCCGACTCCTGTGAACACTGCTTTTTATTCGGGAGCGAAGATCTTACCCGGATTCATGATGCCGTTCGGGTCGAACACCGCCTTGATTGCCTTCATGCAGGCGATTTCTTCCGCTGAGCGGCTGTAGCCCAGGTAATCGCGCTTGGTCATGCCCACGCCGTGCTCGGCGGAGATCGAGCCGTTGTAACACTCGACGATCTCGAACACCCACTTGTTGACCTTGGCGCAGGAGGCGAAGAAGTCGTCCTTGCTCATATGGTCGGGCTTGAGGATGTTCAGGTGCAGGTTGCCGTCGCCGATATGGCCGTACCAGACCACCTCGTAGTCGGGATAATGCTCGCCGACGATGGCGTCGATGTCGCGCAGGAACGCCGGCACTTTCGAGACAGTGACAGAGATGTCGTTCTTGTACGGCGTCCAGTGGGAGATGGTCTCGGACAGGTACTCGCGCAGCTTCCACAGGTTCTTCAGCTGGGTATCGCTCTGGCTCATCACCCCGTCCAGCACCCAGCCCTGCTCGACGCAGTGCTCGAAGGTGGCGAGCGCCTCGTTGGCCACCTCTTCGGTACTGGCTTCGAACTCCAGCAGGGCATAGAACGGGCAGTCGGTTTCGAATGGCGCGGGCACATCGCCCCGAGCGAGGATCTTGGCCAGGCCCTTGTCGGAAAAAAACTCGAAGGCGGTGAGGTCGAGCTTGCCCTGGAAGGCGTGCAGCACTGGCATGATCGCGTCGAAGTCAGGCGTGCCCAGCACCATCGCCGTGAGGTTGCGCGGCGCACGGTCCAGGCGCATGGTCGCCTCCACCACGAACCCCAGGGTGCCTTCGGCGCCGATGAACAGTTGACGCAGGTCGTAGCCGGTGGCGTTCTTGATCAGGTCCTTGTTCAGCTCGAGCAGCTCGCCCTTGCCGGTGACCACTTTCAGCCCGGCCACCCAGTTGCGGGTCATGCCGTAGCGAATCACCTTGATCCCGCCGGCATTGGTGCCGATATTACCGCCGACCTGGCTGGAGCCGGAGGAGGCGAAGTCCACCGGATAGTACAGCCCCTGATCCTCGGCGAACTGCTGAAGCTGCCGGGTTACCACGCCCGGCTGGCACACGACGGTTCTATCGAACTCATTGAAAGCGAGGATCTGGTTCATGTAGTCGAAGGCGACCACCACCTCGCCATGGGCGGCCACGGCAGCGCCCGACAACCCTGTACGCCCGCCCGATGGCACCAACGCGACCTTGTGCCGGTTGGCCCAGCGCACAATGGCCTGGACTTGATCGATGGTCTTGGGGAAGACGATCGCGCTTGGCGCAGGCGGGTAGTGCTTGGTCCAGTCCTTGCCGTAGGCGTCGAGCGAGGCTGGGTCGGTGAGGACCTTGCCAGGGTCGACCAGGGTCATCAGTTCATCAATTACCACGGACTGGGTCATCGCTGGAACTCTCGACTTATTCATAGTCACCCTGAGCACGCTTCACCTGTCGGGATGGGCTCAGATTGTGTCGCGTATGCTAGCATAGCCCTCCCGCTGTTCGTGCTAAGGCCGACGCCGCGCCGCTTCACCCCCCTCGCCATTTTTCTCCGGGATACAGGTTTACGCAGATGAGCAAGACTTCTCTCGACAAGAGCAAGATCAGGTTCCTTCTTCTTGAAGGCGTCCACCAGAATGCGGTGGATATCCTCAAGGCTGCCGGGTACAGCAACATCGAGTACCTCACTGGCTCGCTGCCGGATGCAGAGCTGAAGGAAAAGATCGCCGATGCCCACTTCATCGGCATCCGCTCGCGCACCCAGCTGACCGAAGAGGTCTTCGACTGTGCGAAGAAACTGGTCGCGGTCGGCTGTTTCTGCATCGGCACCAACCAGGTCGACCTGAGCGCGGCCCGCAACCGCGGCATCGCGGTGTTCAACGCACCGTACTCCAACACCCGTTCGGTGGCCGAGCTGGTGCTGGCCGAAGCCATCCTGTTGCTGCGCGGCATCCCCGAGAAGAACGCCTCCTGCCACCGCGGTGGCTGGATCAAGAGCGCGGCCAACTCCTTCGAGATCCGCGGCAAGAAACTGGGCATCGTCGGCTACGGCTCGATCGGTACCCAACTGTCGGTGCTGGCCGAAGGCCTGGGCATGCAGGTCTACTTCTACGACCCGCTGACCAAGCTGCCGCTGGGCAACGCCACCCAGGTCACCAGCCTGAACGAGCTGCTGGGCCTGGCCGACATCGTCTCGCTGCACGTGCCTGAGCTGCCGTCCACCCAGTGGATGATCGGCGAGAAGGAAATCCGCGCGATGAAGAAGGGCGCGATCCTGATCAACGCCGCACGTGGCACCGTGGTCGAGCTGGACCACCTGGCCGCCGCGATCAAGGACAAGCACCTGATCGGCGCCGCCATCGACGTGTTCCCGGTCGAGCCACGCTCCAACGACGAAGAGTTCGAAAGCCCGCTGCGTGGCCTGGACAACGTGATCCTGACCCCGCACATCGGTGGTTCCACCGCCGAAGCTCAGGCCAACATTGGCCTGGAAGTGGCCGAGAAACTGGTCAAGTACAGCGACAACGGTACCTCGGTTTCGTCGGTCAACTTCCCGGAAGTGGCCCTGCCGGCCCACCCGGGCAAGCACCGCCTGCTGCACATCCACGAAAACATCCCGGGCGTGCTCAGCGAGATCAACAAAGTGTTCGCCGAGAACGGTATCAACATCTCCGGTCAGTTCCTGCAGACCGATGAGAAAGTGGGTTACGTGGTCATCGACGTCGATGCCGAGTACTCCGACCTGGCCCAGGAAAAACTGCAGCACGTGAAGGGCACTATTCGCTCGCGCGTACTGTTCTGAGTTTGCCGGCTGCATGAAAAAGGGAGACCCTGGTGGCCTCCCTTTTTCGTTGTCGCGATCTTGTAGGAGCGGCTTCAGCCGCGATCACCCGCGAAAGCGGGTGCCAAGCACCGCGGTGTCTAGTTCGCGATTGAAGCCGCACCTACAGGTTCAGCATCATTTGACGTTGACAGTGATCTTCTGCGACTCGACGCTCGGTTTGAACGGCACGTGGTACTTGTCGCCCAGCACCAGCTGCAGGGTGTGCTTGCCCGGTGTCAGGGTGATGGTCGCCTCGGTCTGCGCCTTGCCGAAGTGCAGCACCTGAGGACCTGCCGGCAGGGGTGCGTTGTTCTCCGGCATCAGGCTGGTCGGCAGCGGCTGGTCGGCCAGAGGAGCCTTGTCCACGTCCACCAGCAGGTGGTGATGCCCGGTGTGCGGGGTTTGGTCACCCGCAGGCTTGAGGCCCATGCCCTCGATACCGAACTTGACGGTGAAGGTCTTGTCGACCGTGGCCCCGTCGGCGGGGGAAACGATGAAGACCTTGGCGCCCTCCGGTGGCTGCTGGCTCTTCAGCGCATCCGCGGCACTGGCGAACACCGACGCCCCCATCAGCAGACCGGCGACGGCAGCACGCGAAAATAGGCTTTTCATTCACTTCTCCTGTGATTCACTTCAATTGACCGCTATCACTTAAACGAAGCACAGCGGTACTTCACCATAGTCCAACCAGCCAGGCAGAGGTTCAAAAACAAGGGCAGAAATATTTCAGGCCGGCGTAAACATTAACGCGGCTACACGGTCATAGGCTGCGTTCGACCGTGGCAGAAAAGAAAGCCTCGGCGAATGACATTCACCTGCCGAACAAGAAAGGGGCACTCATGCGTTTGACCATTGGCATTCTGTTGGCGGTATTGTTCAGCCCACTGGCCCAGGCCGAACTGATCGACGAAATCAACGACCGTGGCGAACTGCGCATTGCCGTGCTGAGCGATTCACCACCTTATGCGTTCAAGGAAGACGAACACCTGACCGGTTTCGAGATCGAGTTGGGCCAGGCCCTGGCCAAGGAGCTGGATGTGCGGGCCGAGTTCGTCGAGACCGCAGCCGAAGAGGTGCTGCCTGGGGTGGAGAACGGCAAGTTCGACATGGCCTTCAACAAGCAAGACATCGAACCGAGCGACCAACTCGACACCATTCGGACCCTGGCCAGCCAGAAACTGGTGATTCCGTACCTGAAGGACAATCCAGCCTTCGAGACGGCTGTGAACAATGCCCTGCAACGAATCAAGGACGACGGTCGCCTGGCTGACCTGGAAAGCAAATGGCTCAAGGGCACCAAGCAGGCGAGCGCCGGACAGTAACACCGCATCGCGGGGCAGGCCCGCTTCCACGCAATGCAGCCGTCATGCTCAGCATCGCGTGGCAGCGGGCTTGCCCCGCGATCAGACCTGGCTCAACGCTCGCTGCGCGTCTTCCAGCTCCAGCTCGCTGAACACGAGCAACCCTTCGCGCCGCAACAAGGCCGTGGTCACGCCCTCACCCGCCACCTTCACACCGCTGAAACTGCCGTCATAGGTCTGCAGATTGCCACACGAGGGGCTGCCCGACTTGAGCACCGCCACACGGATGCCATGCCGACGCACCAGTTCCAGCGCCAGGCGGGCCCCGGCGAGAAAGGCGTCGCTGACATCGTCGCCGGTCACCGTCAGCACCTGTGCCTGCCCATCCAGCACCGCCCCGCCCTGCCCACCGGGTATCTCCGCAGGCGGGCGTGGTGTCGGCAAGCCACCGGCAACCTCCGGGCACAGTGGCACCACCCTGCCTTCGGCTTGCCAACGCTGCAATACATCGGGATGGCCACTGGCACGGCCGTCGTAGCGCACCGGCTGGCCCAGCAGGCAGGCGCTGACCAGTACCTTCGGCAGCTCAGAACGGCTCATTGCCACGGCGCCGGAACCAACCGGTCAACGACAGGCGCTCACGCCCTGCCGGCAGTACCTCGTGCGGGACCTCACCCGACAGGAACACCACCAGGCTGCCGGCCAATGGCGCCACGTCGTGCTCGACATCGCCCTTCAGGAACATGCGCAATTGTCCACCGTCCTGCGGCTGCCAGCCCTCGTTGAGGTACAGCACGGCCGACACCATGCGCCGGTCATCGTCGCGGAAGCGGTCGAGATGGCGCTTGTAGAAGGCGCCCGGCGGATACAGGGCAAAGTGGCACTCGAAGTCCTCGAGCCCGAGGAACAACCCTTGGTTGATGGCCTGGCGCAGGCTGTCCATCGCCCCCAGGTAGCGGTCACAGACCTCCGATTCACCGGGGTCGATCCACTGGATCTGGTCGCCACGGATCGCCTCGCGGATCTCCTGCGCGGCGCCACGCCCTATGCCGGCGGGGTTCAGTTCACCCTCGGCATAGCGACGACGGCATTCGGCCGCCAGCGCGCGCGACAGTTCGTCGGGCAGGAAAAGAGATTGCTGCGACCAGCCACGGGTGGCCAGGTCATCGACAATCGTCGACAGCAGCGGATGTTCGGAAGGAATGTGCATGGCGCATCATAGCCATTCGGCCATCGCTCGCACAGCGCCACTTGGTCAGGAAGCGCCGCTGGCGACTCGACAAAGCCCCGCCACGCCAAGGACAATAGCGGCCTGCCGACAGGAGTCCTGAATGCGCCGTCTGTTTTCCCTGCTTCTGCTGATGATCTGCACCATGCCTGTCTGGGCAGACACCCTCGATCAGCTGTACAAGGTCGCTGGCTGGCCCGACCAGCGCGCCCATTTCAACGATGCCGTGAGCGCCGCCCAGCAGCGCTACCGCAACAGCTTGCCGCCTGCGGTTTACCAGGCGCTGGTCAACAACAGCAACCAACGGTTCCAGGCCCAGGCCATGGACCAACGGGCCCAGGCGCAACTGCGCGCCAACCTGCCCAACCCCTCGCCGGCCCTGGCTTTCTTCCAGTCGCCGCTGGGGCGCAAGGTCGTGGCCGCCGAACTGCTTGCCACGCGCAAGGATCAACTGGCCAAGCACGCCAAGGGCCTGCCGAAGATCCAGGCCAGCGACAACCGCGTGCTGATCGTCGGCCACCTGGCCCAGGCCTTGCCCGCCCGCGAGGCCGGCGCCGAGGTCAGCCTGGCGATCGCCGGCGTGGCGGCCGACAGCCTGAGCTCGATGCTGCCCGGCCTGTTCGGCGGCGGCCAGGCCCAGAACCTGCTCGATGGCCAGCGCCAGCGTTTGATGAACCAGGTGGGCGAGGACTTGAACAACACGTTGTTGTACGTCTATCGCGACCTGTCGGACGCCGAGCTCGAGCAGTTCGCCACCTTCGCAGAATCGACGGACGGCCAGGCCTACTACAAGGCCGCGGTGGCCGCGATCCGCGCCGCCCTGGCCGTGGGCCAGAACGCCGCCAACCTGAAGTGAGTCAGCCCAGGCGCTGGCCGATGAACTCGAAGTAGCGCTGGCGGATGCCGGGCAGCTCGTTGGCCAGGTGATGCCGTGCCTCGGGCAGCATGAGGATCTGCGGCTCGGCGAACTTGGCCTTGAGCACCTTGAGGTTATACGGCCAATCCACCGTACCGTCCGCCTCGCCCTGCACGATCAGCGGCCGCCGCGTACTCCGGGGCGCGGCTTCGATGCGCCTGACCCACTCCATCAGCGCACCGACCCAGGCGGTCGGCAGACGCCGTGGTTGTAGCGGGTCGGCCTCTAGAAAAGGCAGGAAAGCCGGGTCGTTGGTGTTCTCGCTGAAGCGCCGCTCGATGCCGTTGACGAAGTGGCGCAGCACCCGGTAGCTCAGCTTCGACCAACCCCAGGCCCGCGGGCGCACCAGGGGGGCCAACAGGATTGTCTCACCGTCGACAGGGCTGCTTTCGCCCTGGTGCAACAGATGGTCGACCACGATAGCCCCACCGGTGCTTTGGCCGCAGAGATGCCAGGGCCTTGGCAGGTCGAGCAGCCGGGCCTGTTCGAACAGCGCCTCGAGCACCTGCTGGTAGATGCCGAAATCATCGATGCTGGCCCGTTCGCCACTGGACAGGCCATGCCCTGGCAGGTCGCAGCCGATCACGGCGTAGCCGCGCCCCAGGGCCCATTCGATCACGTGGCGGTACAGGCCCATGTGATCGTAGTAGCCATGCAGCAGGAACAACGTCGCCTGTGGCCGCTCGGGCAGCCAGACCTGGCCGACCAGGTCGAAGCCTGCCACCTGGAAGCCGCCCAGCCAACTGTGCGCGGACAGTCCCAGGCCGTAGAAGCCCTGGTAGGCCTGGCCCTGGGTGGACAGCAGGTGGCGATCGGCAAGGGGCGACAGGCTGGAGCGCAGCAGGTCGGGGTGGAAACTGGCGGGCATCGGTACATCCAGAGTGAAGCAAGTATTGATCTGCGATATTCAGCTCTGGGCCGCGTCATGGCAAGCTTGGCCCTCCTCCGACGAACAATGCGAGCCCGCTCCCACGAGCATCGCGCAAGGCCCCTATGGCGAAGCGACTTCTGATAATCCTTGCCCTGCTGCTCTGCGCTGCCACCGCCTGGTGGGCCTACGACAGCTTCCAGTCCCGCTACCTGCGTCCGTTCGACAACCAGGCCACCTTCTTCGACGGCAGCCAACTGCGCCTCCCAGCCGAGCTGGCCGGCCCGGGCCCGATCCGCGTGGTGCATTTCTGGGACCCAACCTGCCCATGCAATGTCGGCAACCAGCAACACCTGGGCGAGCTGGTCGAGCACTTCGCACCGCTCGGGGTCAGCTTCCATGTCGTGCAAAAGCCTGGCAGCCACGGCCAACTGCCGGCCAACCTGGGAACACTGAAGCCCCTGGCCAGCCTGCCCGGCAGCGAGCACCTGCCCGCCAGCCCCGCCGTGGCGATCTGGGACCACGACGGCAACCTCGCCTACTTCGGCCCCTACAGCGAAGGCGCGGTATGCAACTCGAGCAACAGTTTCATCGAGCCAATCCTCAAGGCGCTGGCACAAGGGCGTCGGGTGCAGGCCTCGAATACCCTGGCGGTCGGCTGCTATTGCCCCTGGATCGATTGACGCACCCGCGCCGGATTACCCACCACCACCGCTCCCGCCGGCACATCCCGGGTCACCACGCTGCCGGCGCCGACCACGGCGTTATCACCGATGGTCACCCCCGGCAGGATGATCGCCCCGCCGCCGATCCAGACGTTGTCGCCAATGATCACCGGGCGCCCGCTTTCCAGGCCACTGCGGCGCAGCGCCGGGTCCAGCGGGTGGTCGGCGGTGTAGATCTGCACCGCCGGGGCGATCTGGCAGTCGGCGCCGATGCGCACCGGCAGCACGTCGAGGATCACGCAATTGAAGTTCATGAAAGTGTTGGCACCCACGCTGATGTTGTAGCCGTAGTCGCAGTGGAACGGCGGCCGGATCACCACGCCTTCGCCCACGCTGGCGAAATGCGCCTTCAACAAATCATGGCGCGTCTCGTTGGGTTGCTCGACGCTGCCGTTGTAGCGGTGCATCCACTGCCGGTTGGCCGCCTGCTCGGCTTGCAGCTCGGGGCAGCCGGCATGGTAGAGCTGGCCTGCCAGCATTTTCTGTTTTTCGCTGAGGGACATGGAAACTCCTTTCGGGGGGCTATGCTCAGTTCGCGAATCCGCCGATGATCGGACCACATTCTTTCGCTCGAGTGCACAAGGAGTCTCGATGAAGCGCAGCCTGACCTTGCTGGCGGTGGTGATCGCCGTGGCCGCCGCGGGCGGCGGTTACTGGTACGTGCAGGGCAAGCAGCCCCAGCGTGATGGCGAAGCGGCCATCAACGGCTTGCAGGCGCCGGTCAGCGTGCGCTTCGATGCCCGTGGCGTGCCGCACCTGCAGGCGCAGAACGAGCAGGACCTGTACCGCGCCCTGGGCTACGTGCAAGCCCAGGACCGTCTGTTCCAGATGGAGATCATGCGCCGTCTGGCTCGCGGCGAGCTGGCCGAGGTGCTGGGCGAGAAGTTGCTGCCCACTGACACCCTGTTCCGCAGCCTGCGCATTCGCGACCAGGCAGCCTTGATGGTGCAGCGCCAGGACCGCCAGTCACCGGCCTGGCAGGCGCTGCAGGCGTACCTGGATGGCATCAACCAGTGGCAGGCCAGCCACCCCAAGCCGATGGAGTTCGACCTGCTCGGCATCACGCCGCGCCCCTTCACCGCCGAGGACACCCTGAGCATTGCCGGCTACCTCGCCTACAGCTTCGCCGCCGCGTTCCGCACCGACCCGGCGCTGACCTACATTCGCGATCAGCTCGGCCCCGAGTACCTGAAGATCTTCGACCTCGACTGGCAGCCCGACGGCGCCGTGGCCACGCCGCTGGCGGCCGCCGACTGGCGCAGCCTGGAGCAGTTGGCGCGGCTCAGCCACGAGGCCCTGGGCGATGCGGGCATTCCGCAGTTCGAGGGCAGCAACGCCTGGGCCGTGGCCGGCAGCCATACCCGCAGCGGCCGGCCACTGCTGGCGGGTGACCCGCACATCAGCTTCGCGGTGCCGGCGATCTGGTACGAAGCCGAGTTGTCGGCACCAGGCTTCAACCTGTATGGCTACTTCCAGGCGCTCAACCCGTTCGCCCTGCTCGGCCACAACCGCGACTTCGGTTGGAGCCTGACCATGTTCCAGAACGACGACGTCGACCTGATCGCGGAGCGGACCAATCCGCAGAACCCCGAGCAGGTGATGGTCGATGGCCGCTGGCAGTCGCTGGAAAAGACCGAGCAGAAAATCGCGGTCAAGGATGCGCAGCCGGCCAGCATCACCTTGCGCCGCTCGCCCCACGGTCCGATCGTCAACAGCGTGCTCGGCGACACCGCCGGCCCGACGCCCATCGCCATGTGGTGGGCCTTCCTGGAAACCGAGAACCCGATACTCGAGGGTTTCTACCAGATCAACCGCGCCGACACCCTGGACAAGATGCGCGAGGCGGCAAGCAAGATCCAGGCGCCAGGGTTGAACCTGGTATGGGCCAATGCCCGTGGCGACATCGGCTGGTGGGCGGCGGCGCGCCTGCCGATCCGCCCGGATGGCGTCAACCCGGCGTTCATCCTCGACGGCGGCAGCGGCCAGGCCGCCAAGCCGGGGTTCTACCCGTTCAGTGCCAATCCACAGCAGGAGAACCCGGCCAGCGGCTACATCGTCTCGGCCAATTACCAGCCACCGGGCGCACTGCCCGTGCCCGGCTACTACAACCTGGCCGACCGGGGACGCCAGCTCGATCGCCTGTTACGCGACCCGGACATCAAGTGGGACACCCAGAACAGCCAGGCCTTGCAGCTGGACACCAGCACCGACTATGGCCCGCGTACCCTGGCACCGCTGCTCGGCACCTTGCGCAACGTCGCCCAGGGCGACGAAGAGAAAGAACTGGTCGAGCAACTGGCGGCCTGGCGCGGCGACTACCCGCTGGACTCCACCAGCGCCACGCTGTTCAACCAGTTCCTCTACGAGCTGGCGTTCGCCGCCCTGCACGACGAACTGGGCGACACCTGGTTCCCGGTGCTGATCAGTACCCGTGCCATCGACGCCGCGCTGCCTCGCCTGGCTGGTGACCCTCAATCGCCGTGGTGGAATCTGCGCGGTAGCAACGAACACACCGATCGTAACGCCATCGTGCGCCTGGCCTGGCAGCGCAGCCTCAAGCACCTGCGCGAGACCTTCGGCAAGGATCCGGCCAGCTGGCAGTGGGGCAAGGCCCATACCCTCACCCATAACCATCCGCTGGGCGTGAAGAAGCCGCTGAACCTGTTGTTCAATGTCGGGCCGTACGCCGCGCCCGGGACCCATGAGGTGCCGAACAACCTGTCGGCGAAGATCGGCCCGGCGCCCTGGCCGGTCACCTACGGGCCATCCACCCGCCGCCTGATCGACTTCGCCGACGCCGGCGCCGCGCTGACCATCAACCCGGTCGGGCAGAGTGGCGTGCCGTTCGACCGGCACTATGGCGACCAGGCCGAGGACTACATCGAGGGGCGCTATCACAAGGCGCGGATGGGGGTAATTCCGGCGCAAAGCACACTGCGGCTGGTGCCCAGATAGAAACCGGGGCCGCACAGCGGCCCTCTCGCAATCCATGAGGTCACGCAATGCAGAAACACTTCATCGAGATCGACGGAGCACGCATGAGCTATGTCGACCAGGGCCAGGGCTTCCCAGTGCTGCTGGGCCACAGCTACCTGTGGTCGTCCGCCATGTGGCAACCGCAGATCGACGCCCTGTCACGGCACTTCCGGGTCATCGTGCCTGAGCTGTGGGGCCACGGCGATTCCGCAGCCCCGCCCGCCAGTACCGTCGACATGGCCGCCCTGGCTCGCCAGCACCTGGCGTTGCTCGATGCCCTGGATATCCAGAAGTGCCACCTGGTCGGGCTGTCGGTTGGCGGCATGTGGGGCGCGCAGCTGGCCATCGACCACCCTGAACGAGTCGACCGCCTGGTGCTGATGGACACCTACCTGGGCGCCGAGCCCGAGGCGACGCGGCTGAAGTATTTCGGTTTGCTGGATGCGGCAAGCAACGCCGGAGCCTTCATCGACCCGTTGCTGGACGTCGTGGTGCCGATCTTCTTCCATGCCGGAGGGCAGACGGTGCCCGAGGTGCGCGAGTGCTTCCGTGCGGACCTCAAGGCAAGCAGCGCCGAAATCATCCGGGGCAGCCTCGACCCGATGGGCCGGGTGATCTTCGGCCGGCCAGACCTGCTGGCGCGACTCGGTGAGCTGCCGGGAGAGCGGACCATCGTGCTCTGTGGCGACCAGGACATCCCTAGGCCACCGGCGGAGTCCGTCGAGATGGCGCAGTTGATTGGATGCCTCGCGGCACAGATTCCATTCGCCGGGCATATCTCCAGCCTGGAGAATCCGCAGGTGGTGAATGATTTCCTGCTGAACTGGTTACCGCGCAATTGCTGAGACCGAAAGGGGCTGCTTTGCAGCCCCGTTCAGGCGATCAGCCCTGCCACTTGCCGCCCTCGACGATCACGCTCTCAGGCTTGGTGTCGTCGCTCAGTTCCTTGCGCACGTACTGGTCGTACAGCTTGAGCAGGAACTTCTCCTCACCCAGCTTGGCCAGCTCGCTGTTCACCCAATCGCGCAACTCGGTATTGCCCTTCTTCACCGCCGGGGCGATCGGTGCTTCATCACCCAACAGCTGTGGCAGCACGCGGTAGCCCGGGTTCTGCTTGGCCCAGCTGAACAGGATCAGGTTGTCCTGGGCATAGGCATCACCCCGACCGTTGGCCAACGCGGCCAGCGACTCGGTGTTCTTCTCGAACTTGAGCAGTTTCCAGTCCGGGTGGGTCTTGGTCAGCCAGATATCGGCGGTGGTGCCGGTGGTGACGATGATGGTCTTGTCGGCCAGGTCGTCGAGCTTCTGCACCGAACTGCCGTCGGCGACGATGGCCTGCACCGCCACGCGCAGGTTGGGGTTGGTGAAGTCCACTGCCTCCTTGCGCTCCGGGGTGACGGTCATGTTGGCGAGGATCAGGTCGACCTTGTCGCTCTGCAGGAATGGGATACGGCTGGCAGGCTCGACCGCGACGAACTCGACCTTGTTCTCGTCGCCCAACAGATCCTTGGCGAAGCGCCGGCCGATGTCGGTGTCGAAGCCCACGTAGCGGCCGCTTTCATCGACGAAGCCGAACGGTGGCTTGTCGGTGAACACGCCGACGATCAGTTTGTCGCGGGCCTTGATGGTTTCCAGGTAGCTGCTGGCCGGCGAGGCGGCGGCGGGCTTGGCCGGATCTTCGGATTTGTTGCAGCCGGCCAGCAGGGCCAGGCCCAACAAGGGCGCGAGCAGTTTGGCGAACGGGGCAGTCTTCATGACAGTTCCTTGTGCAGTGGCTTAGACAGTGTCTTGGGCAGGCTTTCGACGAACGAGAATTTCTCCAGGAACTGCTGCGCGCGTGCGGTCTGCGGTTGAGTGAAGAAGCGCTCAGGGTGGTTCTGTTCAAGGATCCTGCCGGCCTCCATGAACACGATGCGGTCGGCCACCGCGCGGGCGAAGGCCATTTCGTGAGTGACGATGAGCAGGGTCATGCCTTCGCGGGCCAGACCCTGGATCACCTGCAGCACCTCCTTGACCATCTCCGGGTCGAGGGCGGCGGTGACCTCGTCGAAGAGCATCACCTGTGGATTCATGCATAACGAACGGACAATGGCGATGCGTTGCTGCTGGCCACCGGAGAGCTGGCGCGGGAACGCGTCACGCTTGTCCAGCAGCCCTACCCGGGCCAGCAAAGCCTCGGCCTGGGCCTGGGCCTCGTGGCGTTCGCGCTTCTGCACCTTCAGCGGCCCCAGCAGCAAGTTGTCGATCACGCTCATGTGGCCGAACAGGTGGTAGCTCTGAAACACCATGCCGACCCGTTGGCGCACCTGGCGCCAGTCGTTGTCGGGGCCGAGCAGCTCCTGGCCGTCGAGGCGCAGGCTACCGCCCTGGGCCTCTTCCAGGCCGTTGAGGCAGCGCAGCAGGGTGCTCTTGCCACAGCCGCTGGGGCCGAGGATCACCACCACCTCGCCGGCCTCGACCTTGAGGTCGACGTCTGCGAGCACCTGGTGCTGGCCGAAGAACTTGTTGAAGCCTTGGAATTCGATCAATGGATTCATGCGTGGGCCCAGCGCCGCTCCAGCACGCGGGAGGCGGCTGACAGCGGATAGCAGACAAGAAAGAAGAACAGGAACAGCGCGCCGTAGATCAGCACCGACTCGTAGGTGCGTTCGATGATCTGCTGCCCCGCCTTGATCACTTCGACCACGCCGATCAGCACCGCCAGCGAGCTGGTCTTGATGATCCGCGTGTAGATATTGATGGTCGGCGGGGTCATGCGCTTGAGCGCCTGGGGCAGCAGCACATAGGCATACAGCTGCCAGCCGCCCAGGCCGATCGACAACCCCGCCTCGCGCTGCCCGCGTGGCAGCGACTGCAAGGCGCCGCGCACCACTTCGCCGACCTCGCTGGCGCCCCACAGGCCCAGCACCAGCACCGCGCACCAGAAGCTGGGGATGCTCAGGCCGAAGAAGATCGGCAAGCCGAAGAACACCAGGTACAGCCAGACCAGCACCGGAATCGCCCGGAACAGTTCCAGGTACACCCGCAGCAGGATGTTCAGCCAACGGCTGCCGAGGGTCGCCAGCACGCCGTAGAGCACGCCGCCGAAGGTGGCGAACAGGATGCCCAGGGCCGAGATCGCCAGGGTCTGCCCGGCGCCCATGGCCAGTTGCGGCAGCGAAACCAGCAGCAGCTCAATGCCCGAACTGGCCATGTTGCAGCCTCCGTTCCAGGTAGCGCAGCAGCAGCGACAGCGGCAGGAAGATCAGCACGCAGAGCAGGGTCAGCACGGCGAGCATTTCGTAGGTCTTGTAGTACAGGGCGATGTAGTTCTTGGTGGTGTAGAGAATTTCCGGCACCGCCACCGCCGAAACCACGGTGGTTTCCTTGAGCAGGAAGACGAAATTGGCGAACAGCGCCGGCAGGCTGAGGATGCCGGCCTGGGGCAGGATCACATGGCGCAGCAGCTGGCCCTCGGAAAGCCCGATGGAGCGCCCGGATTCCAGTTGCGCCCGCGGCACGGCCTCGACCCCGGCGCGCAGTACCTCGGTGAGGTAGGCGCCGCCCATGAACGTCAGGGTGATGATCGCGGCAGCGAAGCCGGATACCTTCACCCCCAGGCTCGGCAAGGCGAAGTAGACGAAGAACAGCTGGATCAGCAACGGAGTGTTGCGCGCCAGCTCCACGTAGCCCTTGACCAGGCGCCACAGGTAAGGCGTGCGCAACACCAGGATCGTCGCGTTGAGCAGCGCCACCAGCAACGAGGTGGCGATTGCGATCGCCCCGACTTGCAGGGTCACGCCAACGGCCTTGAAGAAGGCCGGCAGTGTGCTAAGCATGAAAGCGGTGTCGAAGCTCATGGAAGGGGCCTCGGCACGGTGTCACGAAGGTACGGCATGGGAAGGTCCAGGGTCGGCACGAGGGTTGCTCGGCGTCGTTTCACGAATAGTGGCGCTGTGCCGGTAAGCACGATTCCTAGACTCTAAAGGCATAAAAATATTTTTATAAATATCTTTATTGCATATCTATATCACCACCCCGTGACGCTCGGAAATTTCCTTCACTACACGCGGATCTTTCCGAGAATTTTCCCCTCCAAGGGGTTTCAAACTGTGACTTGCACGGCCCATCACATTCAACAAGGAAGACAACGATGAACAGCCCCTGCTTGCCTGCTTCGAACGAACAACTGCTGTGGCTCCTGGCGCTACGCCGGGCCCTGGCGACTCAGCGCTGAATCTTGCGCTGCACTACTCGAGACCGGCCAGCCCGCGATCAGGCCAGCACAAACAAAAACGCCGACGCAATATGCGTCGGCGTTTTTCGTACCAGGTCGCGTATCAGAACGCCGGCAGTACCGCACCGCTGTATTTCTTCTCGATGAACGCCTTCACTTCCGGGCTGGTCAGCGCCTTGGCCAGCTTCTGGATGGCCGCGCTGTCCTTGTTGTCCGGGCGGGCAACCAGGAAGTTCACGTACGGCGAATCGCTGCCTTCGATCACCAGGGCGTCCTTGGCCGGGTTCAGGCCGGCTTCAAGCGCATAGTTGGTGTTGATCATGTCCAGGTCGACCTGATCCAGCACACGCGGGAGCATGGCCGATTCAAGCTCCTTGAACTTGAGCTTCTTCGGGTTCTCGGCGATGTCCTTCGGCGTGGCCAGGGCGTTCTTCGGATCCTTCAGGGTAATCAGCCCGGCCTTCTGCAGCAGCAGCAGGGCACGGCCACTGTTGCTGCCCTCGTTGGGGATGGCCACGGTCGCGCCGTCCTTCAGCTCGGCCAGGCTCTTGACCTTCTTCGAGTAGCCACCGAACGGTTCGACGTGCACGCCGATCACGGTCTCCAGGTGGGTGCCCTTGCCTTCGTTGAAGTTCTTCAGGTACGGCAGGGTCTGGAAGTAGTTGGCATCCAGGCGCTTCTGGTCGACCTGCACGTTGGGCTGGACGTAGTCGGTGAAGACCTTGATCTCCAGATCCACGCCTTCCTTGGCCAGGGTCGGTTTGATCAGTTCGAGGATTTCCGCGTGGGGCACGGGCGTGGCGGCGACCACCAGTTTTTCAGCGGCGTTGGCGAGGCCCGTGAACGACAGGGCGGCAGCCAGGGCGGTGGTCAGCAGGGTCTTTTTCATGGTGATCCTTGTTCTATAGCTGGGCCATCGCAGATGGCGACGTCGGGTGCCCATCCGTTCGGGTGGGCGTGAACCGGACAATACCGATTATTTTTATTCCGTAACAATATCTTTTACTTAGCTGCTTATTCCAAGAGATTTGCATCGCCTATTAGATCGAGCGCCGCCCACGCGGCGCATCGCGGATGAATCCGCTCCTACATTTGTTGCAACGTACCGAACCTGTCAGGCCATGGTTGCCATGCCTTGGCGCAGGACTTGAGACAGGTGAGGCGGCGGCAATGCCCACCGAAAAATCGCGTCGAACGCACAAGGCTAACAACCATGGCCTAACAGGCATGGCCACGTTGCAACGAATGTAGGAGCGGATTCATCCGCGATGCGCCGCGTGGGCGGCGCTCGATCTAATAAGCGATGCAAGACGGTTGTCTAAGACGCGGTTTCACCCAGTCGCGCCAGGGCTTCGCCCAGCAGCCCACGCAGTTCAGCGAGGGTCTGCGCTTCGCCGCCACGGCGTAGCTGTTCCAGCTGTCGCGCTAGGTTGGCCAGTGGGCGGGTGTCCGGCAGGTCGAGGTGCTCAGGGAGGATTTCATCGCCATCGCTGACCAGTAGGGCGAAGTGAATGACGTTCTCCAGCTCGCGGGTATTGCCCGGCCAGGCATGCGCTTCGAGCGCCTGCTGGGCAACCTCGCTGATGAGAGGAACCGGCCGATCGAGACGCACGCTGTAGATCCCCACGAAGTACTCGGCCAACGGCAGGATATCGCCGATCCGCTCACGCAGCGCCGGCAACTCCAGCTCGCCTTCGTGCAGGTAATGGTAGAGCCGCTCGTTGAAACGCCCCGCGCGCACTGCCAGCGCCAGGTCGATGCTGGAAGCGGCCACCAGCCGCACATCGACCGCCTGCGGCTGCGTGGCGCCGACCCGGATCACCTCGCGATTCTCCAGGGCGGCCAACAGCTTGCCCTGAATCGCCAGGGGCAGGTCGGCGATCTCGTCCAGATACAACGTGCCGCCATTGGCCGAGCCGAACCATCCGGCGCGACTGCTGGCAGTACCACCCTGGCTACCGGCGCTGTAGCCGAACAGCTCGGCATCGGCATAGGTCGGGCTGATGGCCGCGCAGTTGACCGACACGAACAACCCGCCCCGATCACTGGCGCGATGAATCTGCCGGGCCAGCAGCTCCTTGCCGGTGCCGGTCTCGCCGCGGATCAGCACCGGCAACGGTTGTGGCGCCAGCCGTTCCAGGGCCTGGCGCAGCGCCTGGGAGCGCGGGTCGACGAACACCAGCGCCTTGGCGCGGATGCTCAGCGGGCTCTTGTCCAGTTCGGGGAAGGTCAGCAACGGCTGACCGAATGGGGTGTGAAATGTCATGGAATACTCCCGCCCCGGCCGCAAGCGGTCGAGGGACTCAGCTCAGTCGATGAAAACCTGTGGATCAGGCGCGGCGCAGGGCGCGCTGGTCGACACGGGCCTGCAGCCGGTAGAGATAGGCAAAGCCTTGCTCCCAGCGCTGGTGCCCGGACTTGACGTTGATATGCCCGGCGTTGGCCAGCAGCCCGGCTTCGGCGCCCCAGGCCTGCGCCAAGTACAACGCGCGCGGCACGCTCACCGCCGGGTCGTTGTCGGAGCTGACCACCTGGCTGGGGAACGGCAGGGCCTGCAGGGGAATCGGCGCGAAATTGCGCAGGGCTGGCGCGCAATTCGGCCGCTCGACATCCGCCGGTGCCACCAGCAGCGCGCCGCGCACCCTTTGCTGCAGATCAGGGCTGGCCTGGGCGGCCCAGTGAGCGACCGTGATGCAGCCAAGGCTGTGGGCGATGAGAATCACCGGCGAGCGCTCGGCGGCAATCGCTTGCTCCAGCGCCTGTACCCAATCGCGCCGTTGTGGCGTGAGCCAGTCGCTCTGCTCGACCCGGGCGCTGTTGGGCAGGCTGCGCTGCCAGTGACTTTGCCAATGGTTGTCTGGCGATCCTTGCCAGCCCGGCACAATCAGGTAACGAATCGACTCATTGCGCATGGGGACGCCTCCGGAAGTTTGCGTGCTTGGGTGCAAGTATAGGGAGGGGGTTATATTCGTAAAGGAATAAGAAGCTATTTATTAATAACTAAAATACTTATATGGAAGAGGCTTGGCTTCGCGCATAAAAAAAGGGCCATCCCCTGCCAAGGAAAATGGCCCCTAAGCACTTGCCTGAAGAAGGTATCGCCGGTCAGCGCGCGGTGATCACCGCCAGCTTGCTGATCCCGGCACGCTCGATCGCCGCCATTGCGCGGGCGACCTCGCCGTAGTTCACACCATCGTCGGCCTGCAGCTGCACACGCAGCTCGGCGTCCTTGTCCTTGGCAGCCTTGAGGTTGGTCTCCAGCAGGTCGGGCTGGATCTCATCCTTGTTGATGAACAGCTTGCCGCTGCCGTCGATGCTCACCACCAGCGGGTCCTTCTGCTCCACCGGGGCCACGGCCTCGGTCTTGGGCAGGTTGATAGGGATGGCGTTGGTCAGCAACGGCGCGGTGACGATGAACACCACCAACAGCACCAGCATGACGTCCACCAACGGCGTGACGTTGATTTCACTCAACACTTCATCGCTGTCCTGGGTCGAGAAGGCCATGTCAGGACGCCTCCTTCACAGGTTGGGTGAAGCCGGTTTGCTGGCGCTGCACCGCCGGGTGCACCAGCACGCGGAAGGCACTCTTCTGCGCCAGGCTGTAGAAGTCGTGGGCGAAGTCGTCGAGGTCGGCGGCGGTCAGCTTGAGGCGACGGAGGAAGTAGTTGTAGACCAGCACCGCCGGCACTGCGACGGCGATACCCACGCCGGTGGCCACCAGCGCCGCGCCGATCGGCCCGGCCACGGTCTCCAGGCTCGCCGAGCCCGCCGCGCTGATGCCCTTGAGCGCCTCCATGATGCCCCACACCGTGCCGAACAGGCCGATGAAGGGCGAAGTGCTGCCGATACTGGCCACCACCGCCAGGCCGGTTTCCAGCGAACGACGCTCGCGGACGATCTGCTGGCGCAGGGCGCGCTCCAGGCGGTCCTGGTGGTTGATGGCCTGGCTCAAATCGTTAGCGTGACCAGGCTCGCCAACCGCGATCGCCGCAAAGCCCGCCTGGGCGACACGGGCAGCCGGGCCTGGCAGATCGTGGGCCGGCTCGGCGGCGGAGTCGAGGCTGGACGCAGCCCAGAACTGCTGGTGGAAGCGCTTGTCCTGGTTCTTCAGGCGCACGAACTGCACGACCTTGACCAGGGCCAGCGCCCAGGTGGCGACGGAGAAGCCGACCAGCAGCCAGATGACCGCGCCTTCAACGGATTCGAGGGGAGATGCCAACAAGCTCATGATGAAGTCCTTCCTGTGTGCGCTCGCAAATTAACGAAGCTTGAAATCGATCGGTACGCTGACCCAACCCACCTGGGCCACCTCGCCCTGCTTGGCCGGGACGAAGCTCCAGCGTTTCACCGCGGCTAGCGCGGCGGCGTCCAGGGCGTCGCGACCACTGCTTTTCTGGATCTGGATCTGCCCTGGCTTGCCACTGGGCAGCACCTCGACGCGCAGCAGCACGGTGCCCTCCCAGCCACGGCGCTGGGCCATCTGCGGATATTCCGGCGCCGGGTTCTTGAGGTACGCGGCGTTGGCCGAGGCTGGCGTCACCGGGGCCGGGGCGGGTGGCGCAGGCGGAGCCGGCGCGGCCACGGGCGTAGGCGTGGGTGGCGGCGCTTCGACCGGTTTCGGCTGCGGTTTTGGCTGTGGCTTGGCCACAGGCTTGGGCACGACTTTCGGCTTGGGCTTTGGCTTGGCAGCCAACTCGTCGACCACCGGCGGTGGCGGTTCGACCACAGGCGCTGCCGGGGCTGGCGGCGGCGGCTCGACGACTGGCGGCGCGGGCGCGGCGAACTCGATGGTCATGGGCGGAATCTGCGGCGGCACGATGGGCAACGCCGGGGTCGGTGCCTGGTTGATCCAGTAGGCGACGGCACCGTGCAGGGCCAGCACCAGCAGCACCAACGCCAGCTTGTCGCGTCGTTTGAGGCCGCTCAGCGGCGTGCGTTGCAGGCGTAACTGGCCAAGCGGCAGGCGTAGCGTGCGTCCGAGCTCGACCAGGTCGCCCGATGCCGGGTGCCATGGCTGCTCAAAGGCCCTGACGGCCGTCTGGACATTACCCATTGCTAGAAACTCCTGGGGTGTTGATTCAGGTGTGTGGCTGAATCATCGGGCCTAGGGGCTTAGCTCATAAAGAAATGTTTAAACGTAAAACTAGACCAAAATGGAATAATTATTTCGATGGTCTGTCCACAACCCGCGTCGTTCGCGGCCTGCCGCAGAACAGCTTGCGAACGATGCCTTATCAGCATTCAAAATATTCGTTCAAGGCATCAATCCGCTGCGAGGGCTTTGCCCTCGATCGCTGGCAAGCCAGCTCCCACAGATCATTGCAGCAGACCTTGTACTGTGGGAGCCGGCTTGCCGGCGATGGGCTGCAGCGCAGCCCCGACTATCCGCCAGCACATAAAAAACCCGGGACCAAGCCCGGGTTCTTCATGCAACTGGCAAATCAGATATCCGCCACCTTCTGCCACACCTTCGGCCGGAAGAACAACGTCTCCCCCCGCGCCAACCCGGTCAGGCTGTCATGATCCTTGACCACCTCGGCCTCGATCAGCTCGCTCTGCCCTTCCACCTTCAGGGTCACCCGGGTGGTGGCGCCCAACGGGCGGATATCGCGGACCTCGGCGGCATGGTGGCCTTCGGTCTCATGGCGCGACAGCGACACCTCGTGCGGACGGAACAGCACATGGTGGCCTTCGCTGAGCGCCAGGCGGTTGGAGTCACCCAGGAAGTGGTAGACAAAGTCGTTGGCCGGCTTCTCGTACACCTCGCCCGGCGAACCGATCTGTTCGATCACACCCTTGTTCATCACCACGATGCGGTCGGCGACTTCCATGGCCTCTTCCTGGTCGTGGGTAACGAATACCGAGGTCAGGTTGATATCCTCGTGCAGGCGCGCCAGCCAGCGGCGCAGCTCCTTGCGCACCTTGGCATCCAGCGCCCCGAACGGCTCGTCGAGCAGCAATACCTTGGGCTCCACCGCCAGGGCACGAGCCAGGGCGATACGCTGGCGCTGGCCACCGGACAGCTGCTCGGGGTAGCGATCGGACAACCAGTCGAGCTGCACCATGTTCAGCAACTCGTGGACCTTCTCGGCGATCTTGCTCTCGCTCGGGCGCTCGCCCTTGGGTTTCATGCGCAGGCCGAAGGCGACGTTGTCGAACACGCTCATATGGCGGAACAGCGCGTAGTGCTGGAACACGAAACCGACGTTGCGATCACGCACATCGTGGCCCGACACATCTTCACCATGGAACACGATGCTGCCGTCATCCGGGGTTTCCAGGCCGGCGATGATGCGCAGCAGGGTGGTCTTGCCGCAGCCCGACGGGCCAAGCAGGGCAACCAGCTCGCCGCTGTGGATGTCCAGGTTGATGTTGTCCAGGGCCTGGAAGCTGTTGAAGCGCTTGCTGACGTTACGAACTTCGATCGACATGAATCATTCCTCCGCGGCGCTGTGGCGCAGGCGGTTAATACGGTTCTCGCTCCACTGCTTGAGCAGCAGGATGAAGAGCGCCAGGATCAGCAGCAGGCTGGCCACGCTGAAGGCCGCGACATGGTTGTACTCGTTGTAGAGGATCTCCACGTGCAGCGGCAAGGTGTTGGTGACGCCACGGATATGCCCGGATACCACCGATACGGCGCCGAATTCGCCCATGGCCCGGGCGGTGCACAGCACCACGCCGTAGATCAGGCCCCATTTGATGTTCGGCAGCGTGACATGCCAGAACATCTGCCAGCCATTGGCCCCGAGCAGGCGCGCGGCCTCCTCTTCCTGGGTGCCCTGCTCCTGCATCAGCGGGATCAGTTCACGGGCGACGAACGGCACGGTGACGAAAATGGTCGCCAGGACGATGCCCGGCAGGGCGAAGACGATCTGGATGTCGTGGTCCTGCAGCCACGGGCCGAACAGGCCCTGGGCGCCGAACATCAGCACGTAGACCAGGCCGGCGATCACCGGTGACACCGAGAACGGCAGGTCGATCAGGGTCACCAGGATACTTTTGCCACGGAAGCTGTACTTGCTCACGCACCAGGCGGCACTGACCCCGAACAGCAGGTTCAGCGGCACCGAAATGGCCACCGCCAGCAGGGTCAGCTTGAGCGCAGACAACGCATCGGCCTCGAAGATCGCCTCGAAGAAGGTGCCGAAGCCGTTTTTCAGGGCTTGGGACACCACGATCACCAGCGGCAGGGCCAGGAACAGCGCAAAGACGATCCAGGCCAGGGTGATCAGCACGCGGCGCGAAGTGGCACTGCCACGCCGGGCGGCGTTGGCGGCGGCGGTCGCGCCGAGGGTTGATGAAGACATTAGCGGGCCTCCTTCAAGGGGTTTCGATGCGCCGCTGCAGCAAGTTGATCAGCAGCAGCAGGATGAAGGAAACCACCAGCATCAACACGCCGATGGCGGTGGCGCCGGTGTAGTCGTACTGGTCGAGCTTGACCATGATCAGCAACGGCAGGATCTCGGTCTTCATTGGCATGTTGCCGGCGATGAAGATCACCGAACCGTACTCGCCAACGCCACGGGCAAAGGCCAGGGCGAAGCCGGTCAGCCACGCCGGCAGCAACGCCGGGGCCAGCACGTGGCGGAACACCTGCAAAGGTTTCGCGCCCAGACAGGCAGCGGCCTCTTCCACCTCACGCGGGATGTCTGCCAGCACTGGCTGCACCGTGCGCACCACGAACGGCAGGGTGACGAACGTCAGCGCCAGGGTGATGCCCAGTGGGGTGTAGGCGATCTTGAAGCCAAGATCCGTGGCGAACTGGCCGACCCAGCCCGCAGGGGCGTACAACGCAGTCAAGGCGATGCCGGCCACGGCGGTGGGCAGGGCGAACGGCAGGTCAATCATCGCGTCGATGACCTTGCGCCCGGGGAAGGTGTAGCGCACCAGCACCCAGGCCAGCAGGGTGCCGATCACGCCGTTGATGATGGCGGCGAACAGGGCGGTGCCGAAACTCAGCTTCAGCGCGGCGATGACCCGCGGCGCGCTGACGATGTTCCAGAACTGCTCCCAGGTGAGCTGCGAGGCATGGATGAACATGGCCGCCAGCGGTATCAGCACGATCAGGCTGAGGTACACCAAGGTGTAGCCCAGCGTCAGCCCGAAGCCGGGTATGACGGGGGAAATGCGACGTGACATAAAGGTCCCTGGTTGAACGCACGAAGCCCGGGAGTCATCCCGGGCCGGTGCAGGCTACTGAAGGGTTTTGTTTGTGGGGCTGCTGCGCAGCCCTTTCGCTGGCAAGCCAGCTCCCACAGTGGCGGTACATTCCCGCTTCCTGTGGGAGCCGGCTTGCCGGCGAAAGGGGCGCGAAGCGGCCCCGCTTGTTCATTGCCGATCACTGTGCCTGATAAATCTGGTCGAACACACCGCCATCGTTGAAGAACTTCGGCTGCGCAGTCTTCCAGCCACCGAAGTCCTTGTCGATGGTCACCAGGTCCAGTTTCGGGAACTGCTTGCCGAATTCGGCGGCGACCTTCGCGTCACGCGGACGGTAGAAGTTTTCCGCGGCGATCTTCTGGCCAGCCGGGCTGTACAGATGCTTGAGGTATTCCTCGGCGATCTTCTCGTTGCCCTTCTTCTCGGCGTTCTTGTCGACCACCGCCACCGGTGGCTCGGCCAGGATCGACAGCGATGGGACGACGATTTCGAACTTGTCGCTGCCACCGTCTTCCTTCAGCGCCAGGAAGGCTTCGTTTTCCCACGCCAGCAGCACATCGCCCTGGCCGTTGTTGACGAAGGTGATGGTCGAGCCACGCGCGCCGGTATCGAGCACCGGTACGTGCTTGAACAGCTCCTGCACGTAGGCCTTGGCCTTGTCTTCACTGCCGCCGGTCTTCAGGCCGTAGGCCCAGGCGGCGAGGAAGTTCCAGCGGGCGCCGCCGGAGGTCTTTGGATTGGGCGTGATCACCGAGACGTCTTTCTTGATCAGGTCGCCCCAGTCCTTGATGCCTTTCGGGTTGCCCTTGCGTACCAGGAACACGATGGTCGAGGTGTACGGCGTGCTGGCGTCCGGCAGGCGCTTCTGCCAGTCCTCCGGCAGGGTCTTGCCGAGCTTGGCGATTTCGTCGATGTCGCCGGCCAGGGCCAGGGTCACCACGTCGGCGCGCAGGCCGTCGATGACCGCGCGGCCCTGCTTGCCCGAACCGCCGTGGGACTGCTGGATCTTCACCTTGTCGCCGGGGTTGGCGGCTTGCCAATGCTTGATGAACTCGGCGTTGTACTGCTGGTACAGCTCGCGGGTCGGGTCATAGGACACGTTCAGCAATTCGTAGTCCTTGGCGATCGCGGAACCGGCAAAAACGGCACTGGCCAGGGCGGCAAGCGCATAACGGCGGATGGACATGGTGAAGCTCCCGATTGGCATTTTTCTAGTTTTGAAGGGGTGCGGTGTCAGCCGGTCTTGTTACCGGGCTGCTGCAGGCGGAACTTCTCCTTGCGTTCAATCTGCACCACCTGGGCGTTGTGCACGGTGATCTCCACCGCGCCAAAGCGCAGGTCGCGCAGGGCACTCTGGATTTCACGCAGAATGGTGGCTTCGTCCTGACCGTCGATGCTGCGCAGAGATGCACTCATGCTCGTTCTCCTGTGAGTAAGGGAGCCGGGCAGAGGTTTTGAAGGGGATTTGCGCCTGGCTTGAGGGCAATACTAGTGAGGCGCGGATATTCTTAAAAATACTGTTTAAGAATGTTTATATAACTACTATGTAGGAGCGGATTTATCCGCGATGCGGATACCGCCATATCCTGCACGGGCT
This sequence comes from Pseudomonas sp. CCOS 191, assembly GCF_001007005.1. Taxonomy (NCBI): domain Bacteria; kingdom Pseudomonadati; phylum Pseudomonadota; class Gammaproteobacteria; order Pseudomonadales; family Pseudomonadaceae; genus Pseudomonas; species Pseudomonas sp. CCOS 191. The sequence continues at coordinate 253,116 of NZ_LN847264.1, read as the reverse complement.
GCGCCCGTGATCGCGGATGAATCCGCTCCTACAAGTATCAATGCGCTTTCGGAGTCTTGTTTTCCGGCTCGCGGATCTTGTACCAGGCCACGTACAGCGCCGGCAGGAACAACAGCGTCAGCAGCGTTGCACTGATGATGCCGCCGATCATGGCGTAGGCCATCGGCCCCCAGAACACTTCCCGGGCAATCGGGATCATGCCCAGGCTTGCCGCCGCCGCCGTCAGCAGGATCGGCCGGCGGCGGTGGTTGGTCGCCTCCACCACCGCGTCCCAGGGGGTGTAGCCCTGCTCCTCGAATTCGTCGATCTGGGTCACCAGGATCACCGAGTTGCGGATGATGATCCCGGCCAGGGCGAGGATGCCGAGGATCGCCACGAAGCCCATGGGCGTGCCCGTGGGCACCAGGGCCAGGACCACGCCGATCAGCCCCAGCGGCGCGACGCTGACCACCAGGAACAGCTTCTGCACGCTGTGCAGCTGGATCATCAGGAAGGTCGCCATGAGGAACAGCATCAATGGAATGACATCGGCGATCGGCCCCTGGGCCTTGCCGCTCTCCTCCACCGTACCGCCGGTGGCCACGCCGTAACCGGGCGGCAGCTTGCCGGCGAACTCGTCGATCTTCGGCTTGAGCTGCGCCACCAGGTTGGTCGGCTGGATATCGCCGACCACCGAGGCCTTGATGGTGATGGTCGGCTTGCGGTCGCGCCGCCACACCAATGGCTGCTCCAGCTCGTAGCGCACGGTGGCGAACGCCAGTAGGGGAATCGACACACCGCTGGGGCTGACGATCTGCAGGTTCTGCAGGGTGTCGGGCGAGCCCCGCTCGCTGTCCTCGGCGCGGGCGATGACGTCGACCAGGTAGATGTTGTCGTTGACCTGGGTGACCGGCACGCCGCTGACGATGCTGTTCATCACATTGGCCACGTCTTCGGACGACAGCCCCAGCTGACGCGCCTTGTCCTGGGCAATCTCGATGCGCAGCACCTTACCGGGCTCGTTCCAGTCGTACATCATGTCGCCGATATGCTCGTTGCCGTCGAGCACCGTGGCCAGTTCGATGGCATAGCGGCGCACCTGGTCGATGTCCTTGCCGCTGACCCGGTACTGGATCGGCCGGCCCACCGGCGGGCCCATTTCCAGCGACTGCACGTTGCTGCCGATGCCGACGAAGTCTTCGCGCAGCAGTTTCTGCAGGCGCTCGATCATGCCCTGGCGCTCTTCGAAGCCCTTGCTGACGATCACCAGCTGGGCGTAATAGGGGTTCTGCAATTGCTGGTCGAGGGGCAGGTAGAAGCGGATCGCGCCCTGGCCGATGTAAGTGCTCCAGCGCACCAGGTCGGGGTCGTCCTTGATCTTCGCCTCCAGGCGATCCACCACCTTGCGCGTTTCCTCGATCGAGGCGTTCTGCGGCAGGTCGAGATCGACCAGGATCTCCGGGCGGTCCGAGGATGGGAAGAACTGGTTCTGCACGAAGCGCATGCCCACCACCGACAGTGCGAACAGCACGATGGTGCCGATCACCGTCACCCAGCGGTGGCGCATGCACCACAGCAGGCCATGTTCGAACGCCCGGCCCACCCGCCCAGGTTCGGCCTCGTGGGGCTTGAGCTTTTCGCTGCTGAGGATATGCACGCCCAGCACCGGGGCGAAGAACACCGCCACCACCCACGACACCAGCAGCGCCACGGCGATCACCGCGAACAAGGTATAGGTGTATTCACCGGCCGAGCTGGCATTGAGGCCGATCGGCACGAAACCGGCCACGGTCACCAGGGTGCCGGTCAGCATGGGGAAGGCCGTCGAAGTGTAGGCGAAAGTCGCCGCCTGCTCTTTCGTCTCGCCCATTTCCAGGCGCGTGACCATCACCTCCACGGTGATCATCGCGTCATCCACCAGCAGGCCCAGGGCAATGATCAGCGCACCCAGCGAAATCCGCTGCATGGTGATGTCGCTGTACTCCATGAACACGAACACCATGGCCAGCACCAACGGGATCGAGCAGGCCACCACCAGCCCGGCACGCACGCCCAGGCTGACGAAGCTCACCACCAGCACGATCACCACGGCTTCGAACAAGGCACTGGTGAAGCCGCCAACCGCCTGCTTGACCACCACTGCCTGGTCGGACACGGTGTGCACGCCGACCCCGACCGGCAGCTCGCTGACGATGCTGTCCATCTTCTTCTTCAGCGCAGCGCCGAACACCTCGATGTTGCCGCCAGCCTTCATGCCGATGGCCAGGCCGATGGCGGGCTGGCCGTTGTAGCGGAAGATCGGCGACGGTGGGTCGACATAGCCGCGCTCGATGTCGGCGATATCGGCCAGGCGGAAGAAGCGGTCGTTGATGCGCAGGTTGACCGTCTCCAGGTCTTTCTCCGAGGCGAACTGCCCGGTGGTGCGCACCGAGATGCGCTCGGGGCCGGCTTCGATCACCCCCGCCGGGGTCACCGCGTTCTGCGATTTCAGTGCCTCCATGACCTGCCGCTGGTCAATGCCCAGGGCCGCCAGCTTGCGGGTGGAGAAGTTCAGGTAGAGCACTTCGTCCTGGGTGCCGATCAGCTCGATCTTGCCGATGTTGTGCACCTCGCGCACCTCGGCGCGGGCCTGTTCCACATAGTCGCGTAGCTGGCGCAGGTTCAGGCCATCGGAGGTGAAGGCGTAGATCGAGCCGAACACGTCGCCGAACTCGTCGTTGAAGCCCGGCCCCTGCACGCCCTGCGGGAACTGGCCGCGGATGTCCTGGATCTTCTTGCGCACCTGGTACCAGATGTCCGGGATGTCCTTGGCCTTGGTGGTATCGAGCAGGTACACGTAGACCGTCGATTCGCCGGGGCGGGTATAGCTTTTCACGTAGTCGAGCGAGTCGAGCTCCTCGAGCTTCTTCTCGATCCGGTCGGTGATCTGGTACAGCGTCTCGTCCTGGGTCGCGCCGGGCCAGCGGGTCTGGATCACCATGGTCTTGATGGTGAAGGACGGATCCTCCTCTCGACCCAGGTTGAAGTAGGAAAAGACTCCCATCAGCAAGCCGACGAACATCAGGTACCAGACGAAGGACTGGTGCTTGAGCGCCCATTCGGAGAGGTTGAAGCTTCCTTTCATCGTGCGTCCTCGTCGAAGATGACCTTCTGGCCAGGCTTGAGGCTGTTCACGCCGGCGGTGACGACGCGCTCGCCGGGTTGCACACCGGAGGACAGGATGATGCTGTCAGGGCCACGCTCCGCCAGGGTGACGTCACGGGTGGCCACGGTCTTGCCCTGCGGGTCGACCACCCAGACCTGGGTCTTGCCATCGCGTTCGAGCAGCGCGGAAAGCGGCAACTGGCTGCGCGGCGTCAGTGCCGAGGTCAGGGTGACGCTGATCGCGGTCCCCAGGTGGAAAGCGTCCGGGGTGCTGGCCAGGGTCAGGCGGGCGCGGCGGGTACGGGTGGTGGCATCGGCCTGGGGCTCCAGCTCGCGCAAGGTGGCGGTGGTGTTGATGCTCGGGTCGAGCTGCGAGGCGACGGTGAAGGTGAGGTCGCGGCGCAGTTGCTCGGCCAAGGCGATCGGCAGGTCGATCACCGCTTCCTTCACGTCCGGGCGCGCCAGGGTGACCACGGCCTGGCCGGCGCTGACGGTCTGCCCGGCCTCGGCCTGCCAGGCGGTGATCACCGCGGCATGGTCGCTACGCAGGGTGCTGTAGTCGAGCTGGTCGCGGGCCTGGCTGAGTGCCGAGCGCGCCTGCTCCAGCGACGCGCCGGTGGTCTTCAGGTTGGTCTGGGCGATGTCCAGCTGGGCTTGGGCGCCGACTCCGCGGTCATACAGCTGTTGCTGGCGACGGGCATCGGCCTGGGCATTGATCCACTGCGCCTGGACCCGCGCCAGGTCGCCTTCGGCGGCACGCAGCTGGTTCTGCTGGTCGGTCGGATCGAGGGTGGCCAAAGTGTCGCCCGGCTTGACCTGGGCCCCGACATCCAGCCAGCGCCGGGCGATGCGGCCAGACACGCGGAAACCCAAGGTGCTCTCGAAGCGTGCCTGGATGTTGCCGGCAAAACGCCCAAGCTGCGCTTGCACCTGGGGCTCGACCACGGTCGACAGCACCGGGCGCACGGGTTCGGGCTGGACGTCCTCGCCGCCACAGGCAGCCAGCAACAGACAGGCAGACAATACCGGCAGCAACGGCCTCATGGCGCGACTCCCCCGCTTCTGGCGTCGACCTTCTCGACCTGAATACCTGGGTTCAACAGCTGGCCACCACTGACCACCACCACCTCACCGGCCTCGAGACCCTCGCTGATCACCACTTTGCCGGTCAGGTAGCGCGCCACCTGGACCTTGCGCAGTTGCGCCTTGTCACCCTCGCCGACCACCCACACGGCGGGCTCGCTCAGCGCCTTGGTCAGGGCAGACCAGGGCAGCTCGACGCTCGGTTTGCCGTGTGCGCTGGCCGAAACGGTCACCGGCGCGCCGAGGGCCATGCCCTTGGGCACATCGCGCAGGGCCACCTTGACCTGCACCGTGCCACTCTGGGCCGAGACCGTCGGGGTGATCTCGCGTACATGGCCCTGGGCGGTGATGGTGGGGTTGTCGATCATGCTGACCGTCAAGTCCCTCTCGCTGCTGGGCGCCACCAGCAGCGATTCGTAGACATTGAACACCGCGTCCCGGTCGCCATCGACGGCCAGGCTGAAGATCGGCATGGTCGCCTGCACCACCTGGCCGACCTCGGCCTGGCGCGCAGTGATCACGCCGTCGGCCTCGGACACCAATGCGGTGTAACTCAGTTGCTCGTTGGCGTTGGCCAGCTGCGCCTGGGCGGCCTTGAGCGCGCTCTGGCTGCTGCGCAGCGCGGCTTCGGCGGAGTCGTACTCGCTCTGGCTGGTGTAGCCCTTGGGCAGGAGTTTCTGCTGGCGCACGAACGCGGCGCTGGTCTGGGTGACCCGGGCCTGTTCGGCGAACACTTCGGCCTTGGCCGAGTCGACGTTGTTCTGCAGGTCCTTGGGGTCCAGGCGCGCCAGTACCTGGTTGGCCTTGACGTGGTCCCCGACATCGACGCTGCGGGCGATGATCTTGCCGCCCACGCGGAACGACAAGTCGGTCTGCACCCGCGCCTGCACGTCACCGGTCAGGGTGACCCGGGCGGCAAAATCGGTGGGCTGCACCTGTTGCACCGCGACCCGGGGCAACACCTGGCCGACCTCCTCCTTGCCACAGCCTGAAAGCAGGGACAGCAACCCCAGGCAAACGACCAGCGGCGCACGCTCTAGCGTCATGCAGGCTCCTTGCTTCTCTCAGGTGAAAGGGATGCGTTTGAAAGCGTAGATCAGGGATCGACAAACGGCATTGGCCAGGGTTCAACAAAGCGAGGCGGGATCGGCGATACTGCCGTCCGACCGCTCAAGGATGCCGCCTATGCTCACCACCCTGGCCATTGCCAACTACCGCTCGATCAACCAGCTGGTGCTGCCGCTGGGGCGGCTGAACGTGATTACCGGTGCCAATGGCAGTGGCAAGTCCAACCTGTACAAGGCCTTGCGCCTGCTGGCAGAGACCGCGCGCGGCGGCGTGGTCAATGCGCTGGCTGCCGAGGGTGGGCTGGAATCGACCTTCTGGGCAGGCCCCGAGAAGCTCACCCGGCGCATGCTCAACGGCGAGGTGCCAGTGGAAGGCGGGCCACGCCAGCAAGCCCGGCGGCTGAAGATGGGCTTTGCCGGCGAAGACTTCGGCTACGCGATCAGCCTCGGCCTGCCCGAACCCAGCCGGTCGCAGTTCGCCCTGGATCCGCAGATCAAGCAGGAGACGATCTGGGCCGGCCCCCTGTGCCGACCCGCCAGCCAGCTGGTGCAGCGCAACGCGGGGATGGTCAAGGCCCGCGACGGGCGCCAATGGCAGGTGCTGCATCAGCACATGACCGAGTTCGACAGCCTGTTCGACCAGATCGGCAGTCTCCAGGGCTCCCCCGAGGTGCCGCATCTGCGCGAGCAGATCCGCAGCTGGCGCTTCTACGACCATTTCCGTACCGATGCCGAAGCGCCCGCCCGACAATCGCGGCTGGGAACGCGCACGCCGGTGCTGCATCACGATGGCCGCGACCTCGCCGCCGCCCTGCAGACCATCGACGAGATCGGCGACCTGCAGGCTCTGCAGGACGCAGTGAGCGACGCTTTTCCCGGCGCCCGGCTTGCGGTCGACGCCCAGCCCGGCGGCCTGTTTGGCCTGCGCTTCCACCAGGCCGGGCTGCTGCGGCCGCTGAGCGCTGCCGAGCTGTCCGACGGGACCTTGCGCTACCTGTTGCTGGTGGCTGCCCTGCTCACGCCGCGCCCACCGAGCATGATGGTGCTCAACGAGCCGGAGACCAGCCTGCACCCGGACTTGTTGCCGGCACTGGCACGCCTGATCCGCCGCGCGGCGCGAGAATGTCAGGTATGGGTGGTGTCGCACGCGCCGCGGCTGGTGGCGGCCCTGGAGGAGGATGCCGAGTGTAACTCGATCCACCTGGAGAAGACCTTGGGGCAGACCGGTATCGTCGGGCAGGGCATGCTGGATGAACCGGCCTGGAACTGGCCGGACCAGGGCTGAAAAGACCGCGGGGCAAGGCGCATCGGCACACCGGCGATGCAACTTGCCCCGCGATGCGTTGGCTCAGGCCTGCGCGGCGGCCTGGGCTGGACGACGTACCTGCGGCTGCGAGACGTTCGCCGCGGCGCCCTCCTCGATGGCCTGCTGGATCGCCCGACGACGACGCTCCTCGGCCTGGCGGCTGAAGTACCAGACCATGAAGGTCACCAGCGACACCGACAGCAGGATCAGGCTGGCCACGGCGTTTATCTCCGGCTTCACGCCCAGGCGCACGGCCGAGAACACTTCCATCGGCAGGGTGGTCGAGCCAGGGCCGGAGACGAAGCTGGCCAGCACCAGGTCATCCAGCGACAGGGCGAACGACATCATGCCGCCCGCCGCCAGCGACGGCGCGATCATCGGGATGGTGATCAGGAAGAACACTTTCCACGGTTTGGCGCCCAAGTCCATGGCCGCCTCCTCGATGGACAGGTCCAGCTCGCGCAGGCGCGCCGACACCACCACCGCCACATAGGCGGCGCAGAACGTGGTGTGGGCGATCCAGATGGTGACGATGCCGCGCTCCTGCGGCCAGCCGATCATCTGCGCCATGGCCACGAACAGCAGCAACAGCGACAGACCGGTGATCACCTCGGGCATCACCAGCGGCGCGGTGACCAGGCCACCGAACAGCGTGCGGCCCTTGAAGCGGGTGACCCGGGTCAGCACGAAGGCCGCCAGGGTGCCCAGCGCCACCGCGGCGACCGCCGTGTAGCAGGCGATCTCCAGCGAGCGCATCACCGAACCCATCAGCTGGGTGTTGTCGAGCAGGCCGACGTACCACTTCACCGACCAGCCGCCCCATACCGTCACCAGCTTGGAGGCGTTGAACGAGTAGATCACCAGGATCAGCATCGGCAGGTAGATGAACAGCAAGCCGAGCACCAGCATCAGCTTGGAGAAACTGAAGCGTTTCATGCGCGGCCCTCCATCTCTTTGGCCTGGCTGCGGTTGAACAGCAGGATCGGTACGATCAGGATCGCCAGCATCACTACCGCCAGAGCGGATGCCACCGGCCAGTCACGGTTGTTGAAGAACTCTTGCCACAGCACTTTACCGATCATCAGGGTTTCCGGGCCGCCGAGCAGTTCAGGAATCACGAACTCGCCCACCACCGGGATGAACACCAGCATGCAGCCGGCGATGATGCCGTTCTTCGACAGCGGCACGGTGATCTTCCAGAAGCTGTTGAAGGTGCTCGAACCGAGGTCGGATGCAGCTTCCAGCAGGCTTTCGTCGTGCTTCACCAAGTTGGCGTACAGCGGCAGGATCATGAACGGCAGGTACGAATAGACCACGCCGATATACACCGCCAGGTTGGTGTTGAGGATCTGCAGCGGTTGGTCGATCAGCCCCAGCCATAGCAGGAAGCTGTTGAGCAGGCCGTTGTTGCTGAGGATGCCCATCCAGGCGTAGACGCGGATCAGGATCGCAGTCCAGGTCGGCATCATGATCAGCAGCAGCAGCACGGTCTGCGACTCTTTCCTGGCCTTGGAGATGGCATAGGCCATCGGGTAGCCGATCAGCAGGCAGAGCAAGGTGCTGAAGAAGGCCACCTTGAGCGAGCCGAGGTAGGCCGCGATGTACAGCTCGTCCTCGGTCAGCAGGCCATAGTTGGCCAGGTTCAGCACCAGCTGGACCTTGCCTTCCAGGTAGGTGTAGATCTCGGTGTACGGCGGGATGGCCACATCGGCTTCGGCAAAGCTGATCTTCAGGACGATGAAGAACGGCAGCATGAAGAACAGGAACAGCCAGATGAACGGCACGCCGATCACCAGGTGCCGCCCCTCCGGGACAAGGCGCTGGAAGGCTCGCTTGAGCTTGCGGATTTTCATGACCGCAGTACCACGCCGCTGTCGTCTTCCCACCATACGTAGACTTCGTCGTCCCAGGTCGGGCGGGTGCCCTGGCGCTCGGCGTTGGCGACGAACGACTGGACGATCTTGCCGCTGGGCAGCTCGACGTAGAACACCGAGTGGCCGCCGAGGTAGGCGATATCGTGGACCTTGCCGCGCGACCAGTTGTGCTCGCAGGTCGGCTGCTCGGTGGTGACCAGCAACTTCTCGGGGCGCAAGGCGTAGGTGATGTGCTTGTCCTCGACCGAGGTGGTGACACCGTGGCCGACGTAGATCTTGCGCTCCAGCTCCGGGCTGGCGATGACCGCATGGCCTTCGGCATCGTCGACCACTTCGCCTTCGAACAGGTTGACGTTGCCGATGAACTCGCAGACCAGGCGGCTGGTCGGGGTTTCATAGATATCGATCGGGCTGCCGATCTGGGCGATCCAGCCCAGGTGCATGATGGCGATGCGCTGGGCCATCGTCATGGCCTCTTCCTGGTCGTGGGTCACCATCACGCAGGTCACGCCCACGCGCTCGATGATCTCCACCAGCTCCAGTTGCATCTGCGAGCGCAGTTTCTTGTCCAGCGCGCCCATCGGCTCGTCGAGCAGCAGCAGCTTGGGACGCTTGGCCAGCGAACGGGCCAGGGCCACGCGCTGGCGCTGGCCACCGGACAGCTGGTGCGGCTTGCGCTTGGCGTACTGGGTCATGTGCACCAGTTTGAGCATCTCGGCCACGCGGGCGTCGATCTCGGCCTTGGGCATCTTGTCCTGCTGCAGGCCGAAGGCGATGTTCTGCGCCACGGTCATGTGCGGGAACAGCGCGTAGGACTGGAACATCATGTTGATCGGCCGCTCGTAGGGCGGCATGTCGGTGATGTCGACGCCATCGAGGAAGATCCGCCCTTCGGTCGGACGCTCGAAACCGGCCAGCATGCGCAGCAAGGTGGACTTGCCGGAACCGGAGCCGCCCAGCAGGGCGAAGATCTCGCCCTTGCGGATTTCCAGGGACACATCGTCCACGGCTACCGTTTCGTCGAACTTTTTCGTGACCCGGTCGATCTTGACCAGCACCTGCTTGGGTTGCTGGCCACCCTCGAGGGCTTTCTTATAGGCACCGGAGGCAACTGCCATGAGTGAAACTCCCAACAAGATTTGTGTGCCCGCCGCTGCGCTGGCGGGCCTGGATTGTTACTTGCCCGACTTGACCTTGGTCCAGCTGCGGGTCATCAAACGTTGCACCTTGGGTGGCAACTCGGCGTTGACGAACATCTTGTCCAGCACTTCCTGCGGTGGGTAAACCGCGGCGTCAGTCCTCACGGCCTGGTCCATCAGGTCGCCAGCCTTGGGGTTCGGGTTGGCGTAACCGACGTAATCACTGACCTGGGCGATAACCTCAGGTTTCAGCAAATAGTTGATGAAGGCATGGGCCTCCTTGACGTTGCTGGCGTCCTTGGGAATCGCCAGCACATCGAACCAGAGGTTGCCGCCTTCCTTGGGAATGGCGTAGGCCAGCTTCACGCCCTTCTTCGCCTCTTCAGCGCGGGCCTTGGCCTGGAACACGTCGCCGGAGAAACCGGCGGCCACGCAGATGTCGCCGTTGGCGAGATCGGTGATGTATTTCGAAGAATGGAAGTAAGTCACGTAGGGACGCACGGCCAGCAGTTTCTTCTCTGCATCGGCGTAGTCCTTGGGGTTGCTGCTGTTGGGGTCGCGACCCATGTAGTTGAGCACCGCCGGCAGCATCTCGTCGGCGGAGTCGAGGAAGGCCACGCCGCACTTGCTGAGTTTCTTCATGTTCTCAGGCTCGAACAGCACCGCCCAGGAATCGATCTTGTCGGTACCCAGCGCCGCCTTGACCTTCTCGACGTTGTAGCCGATGCCATTGGTGCCCCACAGGTAGGGGACGGCGTACTGGTTGCCCGGGTCGTTCTTCTCCAGGCGCTTCATCAGCGCCGGGTCGAGGTTCGCATAATTGGGCAGCAGGTCGCGGTCGAGCTTCTGGAACGCGCCCGCCTTGATCTGCTTGCCGAGGAAATGGTTGGACGGCACGACCACGTCATAGCCGGTGCGCCCGGCCAGCAGCTTGCCTTCCAGCGTCTCGTTGCTGTCGAAGACGTCGTATTTGGGCTCGATCCCGGTTTCCTTCTGGAAATCGGCGAGCGTGGTGGGGCCGACATAGTCGGACCAGTTGTAGATGTGCACCGTGGGCGCCGCTTGGACGCTGCAAGCCAGCGTCAGACCCGCTCCGGCCATCAAGGCCTGGCGAAAAACAGAAATAGACAAGTGGGTGGTCCTCACAATCAGTGCCTTTGCGGGCAGTAAACCTCGGCCGCACACGCAAAACCGGCGCGCAACTTACCTTCACGGCGTGGATGCCGCAAACTTATTTGCCTTTACTGGCCTCTGGGCCGGAAAAGCCCGGCTCAGAGGTTGCCGCATCGGGCTTACTTGCCCGACTTGATCTTGGTCCAGCTGCGGGTGATCTCGCGCTGGGCGGTCTTCTCTGGCGCCTTGATCGCGTAGAGCTGCGCTTTCACTTCCTCGGAAGGGTAGATCGCCGCATCGCTGGTAATGTCCTTGTCGACGAACTCGGTGGCTGCCTTGTTACCGTTCGGGAAACGCACGGCGTTGGTAATACCGGCCATCACTTTCGGCTGCAGCAGGTATTCCATGAACTTGTAGGCGGCGTCGACGTTCTCGGCATCTTTCGGAATGGCGACCATGTCATAGAAGGTGCCGGCACCTTCCTTCGGAATGACATAGCTCAGCTTGACCTTGTCGCCGGCCTCGTGGGCTCGGGCCTTGGACTGCTCCAGGTCACCCGAGTAGCCCACGGCCACGCAGATGTTGCCGTTGGCCAGGTCCGAGATGTACTTGGAAGAGTGGAAGTAGGTGATCGAAGGGCGGATTTTCAGGAACAGGTCCTCGGCCGCCTTCAGGTCTTCCTTCTTGGTGCTGTCGCTCGGCTTGCCCAGGTAGTGCAGCGCGGCCGGGATCATCTCTGTCGGCGCATCGAGGAAGCTCACGCCGCAGCTCTTGAGCTTGGCGATGTTCTCTGGCTTGAACACCACGTCCCACGAGTCGATCTTGTCGATGCCCAGCGCGGCCTTGACCTTCTCCGGGTTGTAGCCGATGCCGATGGAGCCCCACATGTAGGGGAAGGCGAACTTGTTGCCCGGGTCGCTGGCATCGCCGACCGCCTTGAGCAGGGCCGGGTCGAGGTTTTTCCAGCTCGGCAGCTTGGAGCGGTCCAGCTCCTGGTAGACGCCGGCCTTGATCTGCTTGGCCAGGAAGTTGTTGGACGGCACGACGATGTCGTAACCCGACTTGCCCGCCAGCAGCTTGGCTTCAAGGGTCTCGTTGCTGTCGAAGACGTCGTAGACGACCTTGATGCCGGTCTCTTTCTCGAAGTTGGCCACGGTGTCCGGGGCGATATAGTCCGACCAGTTGTAGACGTGCAGCACCTTGTCGTCAGCCTGAACAGCGGTGGCCATGGCACCCATAAGGGCGGCGGCCAGCAGCGTCTTGCCCAATTTCTTCATGCGTAATGCTCCAGAATTTATTATCAAGCCATCTGTTCAGCAGCCAGGTCCCACGGGTCACGCGCTGGGCGACTGAAACAGCCGTTAGTCTGGCAAGTTACAAGGCGCTGTTTCAACAAAAGCAGCGCCTGTAACGGACTTAATGTCACCTCGCCAGCCTAGCAGACCGTCATTTAATCGCTTCGTACGTCAAATCCAGGCACTTGCGCGCCTTTTCCACCAGCTCGTCCACTTCTTCGCGGCTGATCACCAGCGGCGGCGCGATGATCATGGTGTCGCCGACAGCGCGCATGATCAGGCCGTTGTCGAAGCAGAAGTTGCGGCAGACCATGCCCACGCCCTTGCCCTCGTAACGGCTGCGGGTGGCCTTGTCCTTGACCAGCTCGATCGCGCCGAGCAGGCCCAGGCCGCGCACCTCGCCCACCAGTGGGTGGTCCTGCAGCTCACGCAGTCGTTTTTGCAAGTAGGGTGCCACTTCATCGCGGGCCTTCGCGACGATCTGCTCGTCACGCAGGATGCGCAGGTTTTCCAGGCCCACCGCTGCCGCCACCGGGTGGCCGGAGTAGGTGAAGCCATGGTTGAAATCGCCGCCTTCACTGATCACCTTGGCCACGGTGTCACGCACGATCACACCGCCCATGGGGATGTAACCGGAGGTCAGGCCCTTGGCGATGGTCATCAGGTCGGGTTCGAGGCCGTAGTAGTCGGAGCCGAACCACTCGCCAGTGCGGCCGAAACCGCAGATCACTTCGTCGGCGACGAAGAGGATGTCGTACTTGGCGAGGATTTCCTTGATCTTCGGCCAGTAGGTGTCTGGCGGGATGATCACCCCGCCCGCGCCCTGGATCGGCTCGGCGATGAAGGCGGCGACATTGTCCTCGCCGACTTCGAGAATCTTCTTCTCCAACTGCTCGGCGGCCCACACGCCGAACTCATCCGGGGTCATGTCGCCACCCTCGCCGAACCAGTACGGCTGCGGGATGTGCACGATGCCCGGGATCGGCAGCCCGCCCTGCTCATGCATGCCGCTCATGCCGCCCAGGCTCGCACCGGCGACGGTGGAACCGTGGTAGCCGTTGATACGACCGATGATGGTCTGCTTGCTCGGCTTGCCCTTGAGCGCCCAGTAGTGGCGGACCATGCGCAGCACGGTGTCGTTGCCTTCGGAGCCGGAGCCGGTGAAGAACACATGGGTCATGCCGGCGGGCGCCACGTCGGTGATCGCCTTGGCCAGCTCCAGCGCCGGCGGGTGGGCGGTCTGGAAGAACAGGTTGTAGTACGGCAGCTCGCGCATCTGCTGCTCTGCCGCCCGCACCAGCTCTTCACGGCCATAGCCGACCGCCACGCACCACAGGCCGGCCATGCCGTCGAGGATCTTGTGCCCCTCGCTGTCCCACAAATGCACACCCTGCGCCTTGGTGATGATGCGCGGCCCCTTTTCCTTCAGCTGTTTGTAGTCGCTGAAAGGTGCAAGGTGGTGCTCGCCGCTCAGGGTTTGCCATTCACGGGTTTGCGGGTTGTTGACGCTCATGTGCTTCTCCATGGTCCGGTGGCCGCGCCCTGGCGGCCTCAGGGTTGATCACACAGCAAACAGCAGGAACTCTCGCTCCCAGGAGCTGATGACGCGCTTGAAGTTCTCGTGCTCGGCGCGCTTGGTGGCGACGTAGCCGGTGATGAATTTCTTGCCCAGGTACTGCTCCAGCGCGCGGCTGATTTCCATGCGCTCGAGGGCGTCCTCGATGGTCAGCGGCAGGCGCAGGTTACGGCGCTCGTAGCCACGGCCCTGGACTGGCGCGCTGGCCTCGATGCCTTCGACCATGCCGATATAGCCGCACAGCAGGCTGGCGGCGATGGCCAGGTACGGGTTGGCGTCGGCGCCCGGCAGGCGGTTCTCGACCCGGCGGTTCTGCGGCCCGGCATCCGGTACGCGCAAGCCGACGGTGCGGTTCTCTTCGCCCCACTCGACGTTCACCGGCGCGGAGGTGTCCGGCAGGAAGCGGCGGAACGAGTTGACGTTGGGGGCAAACAGCGGCAGCGCCTCGGGGATGAACTTCTGCAGGCCGCCGATGTGGTTGAGGAACAACTCGCTCATGCTGCCGTCGGCGTTGGAGAAGATGTTCTTGCCGGTGACGGCATCGACCACGCTCTGGTGCAGGTGCATGGCGCTGCCCGGCTCGCCGGTCATCGGCTTGGCCATGAAGGTGGCGGCCACGTTGTGCTTGAGCGCCGCCTCGCGCATGGTGCGTTTGAACACCAGGATCTGGTCGGCCAGGTGCAGGGCGTCGCCATGACGGAAGTTGATTTCCATCTGCGCGGTGCCGTCCTCGTGGATCAGCGTGTCGAGGTCCAGCTGCTGCAGCTCGCACCAGTCGTAGACGTCCTCGAACAATGGGTCGAATTCGTTGGCCGCCTCGATGGAGAACGACTGTCGGCCGGTTTCCGGGCGGCCGGAACGGCCCACCGGAGGCTGCAGCGGAAAATCGGGGTCTTCGCTACGCTTGGTCAGGTAGAACTCCATCTCGGGCGCGACGATCGGCTGCCAGCCCTTGTCGGCGTAGAGTTTCAGGACCTTCTTCAGCACGTTGCGCGGCGACAGCTCGACCGGGTTGCCCTTCTTGTCGTAGGTGTCGTGGATCACCTGGGCGGTCGGCTCGATGGCCCATGGCACGAGAAACACCGCGTTCTCGTCGGGACGGCAGATCATGTCGATATCGGCCGGGTCGAGCAGTTCGTAATAGATGTCATCGTCGACGTAATCGCCGGTCACGGTCTGCAGCAGCACGCTCTCGGGCAGGCGCATACCCTTTTCGGCGATGAATTTGTTGGTGGGCGAGATCTTGCCGCGGGTGATGCCGGTCAGGTCGCTGATCAGGCACTCCACTTCGGTGATCTTGTGCTCTTTCAACCAATCGGTGAGCTGGTCGAGGTTGTTACTCATAAATACCTCAGGAGGTAATGTGGCGCGGTTGGCGGTAACCGGCGGCCACTGACGCCAGGCGTCGGACAAAGTCGGCGCGCAGCGCGCCGAGGGGCCTGGACAGGCCCGCGCCTTGATTCTGGATGCTGTGCATGGCTAAAGCAAAAACCCTCGCGCAGGACGACAATGGATACACGCCATGGGCGCGCGTCCGGACAGAAAGCGAAGGGCAGAAGGAAAGGAGGTGTTGCGCTAAAGCGTTACGAGGCATGGCTTTTTCAAGCGAACCGTCAATTATTGCGGCCAGCGCGGCGCCCCTTCGAAGCAGGCATGCAGTGACCGGACGGCAACCGGGAGATGTACCTGAACGCACCGTGCATGCGGCGCTGGCAGGTCTCGACAGGCGGACCATGTGACCCTCGTATTATTGTGTTCTGGGTTGATGCCGAGCTTAGCCTCGTTCATTTTTTTACACAACTCCCCCGTAAAAAATAAAACACGCCCCGCTCGGGATAACCCTTCAAGTCGAAAATAGCGGATAATGGCACGCCCCGAGATGCAGCAAATCTGCCGTAGATGTGCCATTTAAGGGCATCAGGGTGCTGGCTTGACTTAACCTGGTCTTTCCGATTGACTGGGGTTGCAAGCCCCCCTTGATTGATATTTTTAACAACAAAGGTGTTGCATCATGTCGGTACCCCCGCGTGCCGTTCAGCTTAACGAAGCGAACGCGTTCCTTAAGGAACATCCTGAGGTTCTCTACGTTGACCTTCTGATTGCAGATATGAATGGTGTGGTGCGCGGCAAGCGCATAGAGCGCACCAGCCTCCACAAGGTTTACGAGAAAGGCATCAACCTGCCGGCCTCCCTCTTCGCCCTGGATATCAACGGTTCGACCGTCGAAAGCACAGGCCTGGGCCTGGACATCGGCGATGCCGACCGTATCTGCTACCCGATCCCCGATACCCTCTGCAACGAGCCTTGGCAGAAGCGCCCGACCGCGCAGCTGCTGATGACCATGCACGAGATCGAAGGCGAGCCGTTCTTCGCCGACCCGCGTGAAGTGCTGCGCCAGGTGGTGAGCAAGTTCACCGACCTGGGCCTGACCATCTGCGCCGCGTTCGAGCTGGAGTTCTACCTGATCGACCAGGAGAACGTGAACGGCCGCCCGCAGCCGCCACGCTCGCCGATTTCGGGCAAGCGCCCGCAGTCGACCCAGGTGTACCTGATCGACGACCTCGACGAATACGCCGACTGCCTGCAGGACATCCTCGAAGGCGCGAAGGAGCAAGGCATTCCTGCCGACGCCATCGTCAAGGAAAGCGCCCCGGCGCAGTTCGAAGTCAACCTGCACCACGTCGCCGACCCGCTCAAGGCCTGTGACTATGCGGTGCTGCTCAAGCGCCTGATCAAGAACATCGCCTACGACCATGAAATGGACACCACCTTCATGGCCAAGCCCTACCCGGGCCAGGCAGGCAACGGCCTGCATGTACACATTTCCGTGCTGGACAAGGATGGCAACAACATCTTCACCAGCGAGGATCCCGAGCAGAACGCCGCGCTACGTCACGCTGTCGGCGGTGTGCTCGAGACCCTGCCCGCCTCGATGGCGTTCCTTTGCCCGAACGTCAACTCGTACCGCCGTTTCGGCGCGCAGTTCTACGTGCCGAACGCACCGAGCTGGGGCCTGGACAACCGTACCGTGGCGCTGCGCGTGCCGACCGGATCGCCGGATGCCGTGCGCATCGAGCACCGCGTGGCCGGCGCCGACGCCAACCCGTACCTGATGATGGCTGCGGTACTGGCCGGCGTGCACCATGGCCTGACCAACAAGGTCGAGCCGGGCGAGCCGATCGAAGGCAACTCGTACGAGCAGCTGGAGCAGAGCCTGCCGAACAACCTGCGCGATGCACTGCGCGAGCTGGACGACAGCGAGATCCTCAACAAGTACATCGATCCGAAGTACATCGACATCTTCGTCGCGTGCAAGGAAAGCGAGCTGGAGGAGTTCGAGCACTCGATCTCCGACCTCGAGTACAACTGGTACCTGCACACCGTGTAAACGAAAACGCCGCCCTCAGGGGCGGCGTTTTTCATTGCCTTGGCGTCAGAGCGGTTTCTCGAAGATCTTCGAATTACGCTGGTAGTTGTACAGCGAAGCCCGCGCCGCCGGCAGCCGTTCCACGCCGCTGGGCGAGAAGCCGCGCTCACGGAACCAGTGTGCGGTCCGGGTCGTCAGCACGAACAAGGTATTGAGCCCCAGCGTGCGCGCCCGCTCCTCGATGCGCTCGAGCAGTTCGTCACCACGCCCGCCATGCCGGTACTCCGGGTTCACCGCCAGGCACGCCAGCTCCCCCGCCTCGGAATCGGCAATCGGGTAAAGCGCCGCGCAGGCGATGATCATGCCCTCGCGCTCGACCACGCTGAACTGTTCGATCTCCCGCTCCAGCACCTCCCGTGAACGGCGCACCAGGATGCCCTGCTCTTCCAGCGGGCTGATCAGCTCCAGCAGGCCGCCGACATCCTCGATGGTCGCCTCGCGCACCACCTCGAACTGCTCCTGGGACACCAGCGTGCCACCGCCCCCACGGGTGAACAGCTCGGTCAGCAGCGCACCGTCCTCGGCATAGCTGACGATATGACTGCGTGCCACACCGCCCTTGCAGGCCTCGGCGGCGGCATCCAGCAGCTCGGCCTGGTAGTCACTGCCCAGCCGCTGCAGGTGCGGCGCGATATGCTGCGGGCGCAGCTCGCGCACCAATTGCCCACGCTCGTCCAGCAGGCCCGGCTCGGCCCCAAACAGCAGCAGCTTGTCGGCACCCAGCTCGATGGCGGCGCGGGTGGCCACGTCCTCGCAGGCGAGGTTGAAGATCTCGCCAGTCGGCGAATAGCCCAGCGGCGACAACAAAACGATGGAACGTTCATCGAGCAGGCGATTGATGCCCTTGCGGTCGACCCGGCGCACTTCACCGGTATGGTGATAGTCCACCCCTTCAAGCACCCCGATCGGCCGTGCCGTGACCAGGTTGCCGGAGGCCACCCGCAGGCGCGAGCCCTGCATGGGCGAAGCCGCCATGTCCATCGACAGGCGCGCTTCAATGGCCAGGCGCAGGGCGCCGACGGCGTCGATCACGCAGTCCAGCGTCGCCGCGTCGGTGATGCGCATGCCATGGTGATAGTGCGGGGTCAGGCCGCGCGCGGCCAGGCGGCTCTCGATCTGCGGACGTGAACCGTGGACCAGCACCAGGCGCACGCCCAGGCTGTGCAGCAGCACCAGGTCGTGGACGATGTTGCCGAAGTTCGGGTGCTCGACGCCATCACCGGGGAGCATGACCACGAAGGTGCAATCGCGGTGGGCGTTGATGTAGGGAGAAGCATGGCGCAACCAGTTGACGTAATCGGGCATGACAGGGCCTGTGGATAAGTGAACGGAGAACGAAAAGGCGCACAACGTTCGAAAGTCATCGTCGGAACAGGCTTGCGGTCACGCGCGGTCTCCTCTGCTCAGGAAAGATCAATGGTTCAGGCAATAGTGCCGGATCAGGTCACGCAATAGACGCACGGTAGGCTCGATACGTGACATTTCAAGGTACTCGCCGGGCTGGTGGGCACAGGCGATGTCACCGGGCCCCAGCACGATGGTCTGGCAACCGAGCTGCTGAAGATAAGGCGCTTCGGTACCAAAGGCCACTGCTTCGGCGCGATGGCCGGTCAGGCGCTCGGCCAGGCGCACCAGCTCGCTGTCGGCGGCCTGCTCGAACGGCGGCACTTCCGGGAACAGCGGCGCATAGTCGATACGCACGTCATGACGTTCGGCCAGCGGGGTGAGCTTGCCGCGGATCGCTGCGCGCAGTTGCTCCACATCCATGCCCGGCAACGGGCGCAGGTCGAACTCCAGGGCGCACTGGCCACAGATGCGGTTGGGGTTGTCGCCGCCATGGATGCAGCCGAAGTTCAGGGTCGGGGCAGGCACCGTGAACTGGGGGTTGCGGTACTGCTCCTGCCAGCTGCGGCGCAGCGCCATCAGCTCGCCCATCACCGCATGCATGGCCTCCAGGGCGCTGCGGCCCAGGTTCGGATCCGACGAATGGCCACTGCGCCCGAGAATGTCGATGCGGTCCATGAGGATGCCCTTGTGCATGCGGATCGGCTTGAGCCCGGTGGGCTCGCCGATCACCGCCGCCCGCCCGAGGGGCTGGCCGGCCTCTGCCAGCGCCCGGGCCCCGGACATGGAGCTTTCTTCGTCGCAGGTGGCGAGGATCAGCAGCGGCTGCTTGAAATCGTGCTCGAGCAGCGGGATCACCGCCTCGATGACCAGGGCGAAAAAGCCCTTCATGTCGCAGCTGCCCAGGCCGACCCAACGGCCATCGACCTCGGTGAGCTTGAGCGGATCGCTGCTCCACAGTTGCGGGTCGAAGGGCACCGTGTCGCTGTGCCCGGCCAGCACCAGGCCACCCGGGCCGGTACCGCGGCTGGCCAGCAGGTTGAACTTGCCAGGGCTGACCTGTTGGATCTCGCAGGTGAAACCCAGGTCATCCAACCAGCCGGCCAGCAAGTCGATGACGGCTCGGTTGGACTGGTCCAGCGCAGCCTGCGTGCAACTGACCGAAGGTGCGGCGATCAGGGCGGCAAACTGGTCTTTCAGCGATGGCAACGGCATGCGCGGATTCCTCGGAGGCGTAAGGGGCATCATAACAATGCAAAAGACCCGCAAGGCAAGCGCGCGCCCACAAGCAAGGATTCAAGCCGCAAGTGCTGTAGACTGCCCAATCACGATGCCCCTCCTTCCGAGCCCGCGATGCACACAGAAACCGAACTCAAACTCCGCGCCAGTCGCGAGACCCTTGCCGCCCTGCGCGAGCACCCGCTGCTGAAAAAGCGCAACAAGTCCGGCTGGCAGACCCGCGAACTGCTCAACCAGTACTTCGACACCCCGGAGCGCGACCTGTCCGCTGCCCGTGTCGCCCTGCGCCTGCGCCGCGACGGCGAGGTCATCATCCAGACCCTCAAATGCCGCGGCCAGAGCGTGGCCGGCCTGTCCGAGCGCAACGAGTTCGAATGGCACCTGGACAAGGTCAAGCTCGACCTGAAGAAACTCGATGGCACCTGCTGGCCCGAGCAACTGGCCGGGCTGGACAAGAAGGCCATCAAACCGCTGTTCACCACCGATTTCACCCGCGAGTACGCCGAGATCGCCTGGGGCCGCGGCAAGGCCAAGGTGGTGATCGAAGCGGCCATCGACCAGGGCTTCGTGATCGCCGGCAAGCGCAAGGAAGAAATCTGCGAGCTGGAGCTGGAGCTGCGTGAAGGTGCCCCAGAGGCGCTGCTGGAACTGGCCGCCGAGCTGTCCGCCAGCCTCGCCCTGATGCCTTGCGACATCAGCAAGGCCGAGCGCGGCTACCGCCTGCTCGATCCAGACAGCTACGAGCTGGGCCTGCCGGTGACCGAGCTGCACGCCGAGATGCCGATGGACGACGCCTACGCCGCCCTGGCCTGGCAACTGCTGGGCAGCAGCCAGCGCCTGGCCGAGCAGTATCGCCACAATGGCCACTGGCGCCTGCTGCAGGACTGGGTTCGCTGCCTGGCCGAACTGCGCGCTCTCACCGCCAGCCTCGGCCAGGCGGCACCGCGCCCGACCACCCGCGCCCTGCGCGCCAGCCTCGATGCGTTGCTGGAAGACTGGCGCCCGCTGGTATTGGCCGGTAATGACGACGAGGACATCCGTCGCGCCGCCCCCGAGCAGTTCGCCGAAGAGCTGGAAGATCCGCGCTGGGGCCAGTTCTCCCTGGAGACCGCACGCTGGCTGACCGCTCGCGCCTGGACCGTCGAGCGCAAGGGCCGTGGCGAGCGCCAGGGCAAGGCGCAGCTGGCCAGCTGGCTGCAGCACTTGCTGGGCGAGGAAGCCCGCGCCCTGAAACTGCCGCTGTATGTGCAGCGTCCAGAGGACCTGGCCGAGCAGCTGCCGCGCATCGAGACCGTGCAAACCTGGCTGCACCACGCCCGCCAAGTGCTCGACCTGCCACAGCAGGACCGCCTCTACGGCGAGCTGAACAAGCTGCACGAGCTGGCTGAACTGCCGCTGCTGGAGGAAGACAAGGGCGAACTGCTCGAAGCCCGCATCGAGCAGGCTCGCGCCATCGAGCAGAACCGCGCCTGGAAGCACCTGCTCAAGGCCTGAGTCCGCACCGCCCGCTCCTGCACTCGTGGGAGCGGGCTTGCCCGCGATTGGCTCTTCAGGGCCTCAGCGGCAGGCTCGTGGTCGACTTGATCTCCGACAACGCGACGATCGAGTTAACTTCCTGAATACCTGGCACGTTCGATAGCTTTTCGAAGAAGAACCGCTCGTAAGCCTCGATATCCGAGGTGACGATACGCAGCAGGAAGTCCACCGCCCCCATCAGCACATAACATTCCAGCACTTCGGGAAAACCGCGGATCGCTTCGGTGAACTCGGCGAAGTTCGAACGGCCATGGGCGTTGAGCTTCACTTCAGCGAAGATCTGCGTGTTCAGCCCCACCTTCTTGCGGTCCAACAGCGTCACTTGGCCGCGAATCACGCCCTCCTCCCTCAGGCGCTGAATGCGCCGCCAGCAAGGTGACTGCGACAGGCCCACACGCTCGGCGATCTGCGCGCTGGACAGCGAGGCGTCGTCTTGCAGCAGTTCAAGAATGCGTCGGTCGTAAGCGTCCAATTCGCCAAGCATTAATAATTCTCCAATTTGCATTTTTACGAATTAAAAAATTCGCAGTGGCGCGATATTGGCGAATCATAGCGAAAAAATGCCCCGTCTGACGTGCAAGAATTTCTCCACTTTCGCGGAGACCCAGCATGAACGCACTCGAACGGCCCCTCACCTTGCCCCGCCTCGACGCCTGGGCCGCCAACACTGTCCACTGCACTGTGCACTACCGCCTGCAGGCCGACGCCGAACCGGACAGCCTGTGCCGCGTGCTCAACCTGTTCGCCCTGCAGTTCCTCACCCCGCACAGCGTCAACGTGAGCCAGTGCGACGATCTGCTGGACGTGGCGATCGGCGTCGGCGGCCTGAGCTGGCACCGGGCCGAAGTGATCGCGCAGAAACTGCGCAACCTGGTCTGCGTCAGCGAAGTGTGCCTGGCGAACCTGCCACAGCTTGCGGAGGTAGCCCGCCGTTGAAACCGGCAGGCAATGTCCGGAAACCCTTTGCATCCACGCCTTGCGTCCTGCACGACTAGCCTTGCCCAGGCCTCTGAAGCCCGGCAAGGACGCTTGCATGCTCGCCAACGACCACCTTGATCTCGACCTCAATCGCCTGCTGGATGCCTTGCTGGCGGAGCAGCGGATCGCCCCCGAAGCCGCGCTCGCGGCTCTCGAGCGCGCCAAGGCCCACCCTGGCGAACACCCCCTGGAGCTGATCGCCGCAATCGGCCACCCGCTGGGGCTGGATGCCCTGTGCCGCTGGCTGGCAGACCGGGTTGGCCAGCCATTTCTGGCAATCGACCCCTTGCAGGTCGACCTGGTGCGCGTGGCCGGGCTGATGTCCGCCGCCTTCGCCCAGCGCCATGGCATCCTCGCCGTGGCCGTGGATGAACACAGTGTCACGGTGGCCAGCGCCCAGCCTTATCAACACGAATGGGAGGCAGACCTGAGCCGCAGCCTGGGCAAGGCAGTGCGCCGGGTGCTGGCCAGCCCGCGACAGCTGCGCCAGCTGCGCCCGACCTTCCTGGGCCTGGCCCACTCCGTGCGCGGCGCGGGCCTTGGCCAGTTGCCCCGCCTCGGCGAGCTGGAGCAACTGCTCGAACTGGGTGCCAGGCAAACCCAGGCCAGCGCGGACGATGCCCATATCGTGCACATCGTCGACTGGATGCTGCAGTACGCCATCGAGCAGCGCGCCAGCGATATCCACCTGGAGCCCCGCCGTGAACAAGGCCATCTGCGCCTGCGCATCGATGGCCTGCTGCACGCGGTGTATGCCTTCCCGGCCAGCGTCACCCTGGCAATGGTCAGCCGGCTGAAGCACCTGGGCCGCATGAACGTCGCCGAGAAACGCCGACCACAGGACGGCCGCCTGAAAACCCGCCTGCCCAGCGGCGCCGAGGTGGAGCTGCGCCTGTCCACCCTGCCCACCCCGTTCGGCGAGAAGCTGGTGCTGCGCCTGTCCGACCCTCAGCAATTGCACGACAGCCTCGAAACCCTGGGCCTGGAGGGCGCGTTGCTGGAGCAGTGGCTGGCCTTGCTGCAACAACGCCAGGGCATCCTGCTGGTGACGGGGCCGACCGGCTCGGGCAAGACCAGCACCCTGTACGCCAGCCTCCGGCACCTGGCCAGCCCCCAGGTCAACCTGTGCAGCATCGAGGACCCGATCGAGCGCCTTGAACCGATGATCAACCAGTTGCAGGTCCAACCCAGCCTGGAGCTGGACTTCGCCAGCGGTGCTCGCGCCCTGCTGCGCCAGGATCCGGACATCATCATGATCGGCGAAATCCGCGACCGGGAAACCGCCCAGGTGGCCGTGCAGGCGGCCCTCACCGGGCATCTGGTGTTGTCGACCCTGCATACCCAGGACGCCTGCGGCGCGATCACCCGCCTGCTGGAGCTGGGTGTCGCCGACTACCTGATCAGGGCGACCCTGCTCGGGGTCATGGCCCAGCGCCTGGTGCGCACGCTATGTCGCGCTTGTCTGGGCCTGCCCCCGCAGGATCGCCAGGCCTGCCCGCAATGCCGGGGCACGGGCTTCCATGGGCGTACCGGGCTGTTCGAACTGCTCCAGGTCAGCACCGCGTTGCGCGCACGGATCACCCCCGCCAGCGACCTCGCAGCCCTGCGGCAACAGGCCGAGGTAGACGGGCTGCGTGACCTTCGACGGCACGGTGGTGAGCGGGTCGCCCAGGGCAGGACCTCTACCGAAGAGGTCCTGCGGGTCTGTGGATAACCAAGAAATCTCCTTTGTGGCCGGGAACTTGGGGCCATGGGCAACGATCAAATCGGCATCTCAACCGCCCTCATACACCGAGGTGATTCATCATGCGTCTCAAAACAGCCATCGCAGCCACCGTCCTGTTCTCGCTGCCCCTTGGCTCCGCCATGGCCGACACGTTCTGGCGCAATATCATCTCCTCCGGCGCGACCACCGCCTCGACCTACCTGACCTTCAAGGACCACAAACTGATCGTCGCCGCCCAGGACGACGCCGGCAGCTTCGTTGCCAGTGATGGCGCCATTCGCGGGCCGTTCCTGGAAGCAGCGATCCGCCAGGTGCGCGCGGACAACCCGGGCGTGCAGGCCAGTGACATGGAACTGGCCAACGCGATCCTGGCCAAGAACGCCGTGGCCGAGTAAGTCCATTCCTGCAGTGGAGGTGGATCGCTAGCTCAGCGATACGCCTCCACCGGCACGCACGCGCAGAACAGATTCCTGTCCCCATACACGTTGTCGACCCGGTTCACCGCCGGCCAGTACTTGTGCTGGCGGGCGTGAGCGCTGGGGGCGATGCCCTGCTCGAGGCTGTATGGCCGGCTCCACGGCGCCAGTACATCGGCCAGGGTATGCGGCGCGTGCTTGAGCGGGTTGTCCTCGGCCGGCCAGTTGCCTTCCTCGACTTCGGCAATCTCCGCCCTGATCGCCAGCATCGCTTCGACGAAGCGATCCAGCTCGGCCTTCGACTCGCTCTCGGTGGGCTCGACCATCAACGTGCCCGGTACCGGGAACGACATGGTCGGGGCATGGAAGCCATAGTCCATCAGGCGCTTGGCCACGTCCTCCTCGGTAATGCCGGTCAACGCCTTGAGCGGGCGCAGATCGAAGATGCATTCATGGGCCACGCGCTGGTTGCGCCCGCGGTACAACACCGGGAAGGCATCGCGCAGCTGGCTGGCCAGGTAGTTGGCGGACAGGATCGCTACCTCGCTGGCATCGGCCAGCTGCGGCCCCATCATGGCGATGTACATCCAGCTGATCGGCAGGATGCTGGCGCTGCCCCACGGCGCCGCGCTCACCGCGCTGTTGTTCGGGTCCAGCCCCGGCACCGGCACCACCGGGTGGCTGGCCACGAACGGTTTGAGATGTGCACGGATGCCGATGGGCCCCATGCCCGGGCCACCGCCGCCATGGGGGATGCAGAAGGTCTTGTGCAGGTTCATGTGCGAGACATCGGCACCGATGTCCGCCGGCCGCGTCAGCCCCACCTGGGCATTGAGGTTGGCGCCGTCCATGTAAACCTGCCCGCCAAGCTGGTGCACCACCTCGCAGATCTCGCGGATGCCCTCCTCGTACACCCCATGGGTGGACGGGTAGGTCACCATCAGGCACGACAGCCGCTCGCCGGCCTGGCGCGCCTTGGCCTTGAGATCATCGAGGTCGACGTTGCCGTCCTCGTCGCACTCGACGATCACCACTTCCATGCCGGCCATCTGCGCCGACGCCGGATTGGTGCCATGGGCCGAGGACGGGATCAGGCAGATCGTGCGCCCGGCTTGGTGGCGGCTCTGGTGATAACGAGTGATCGCCATCAGCCCGGCGTACTCGCCCTGGGCGCCCGAGTTGGGCTGCATGCAGATCGCATCGAAGCCGGTAATGGCACACAACCAGGCTTCGAGCTCATCGATCATCGCCTTGTATCCTTGCACCTGCGCCGCCGGGGCGAACGGATGCAGCTGGGCGAATTCAGGCCAGGTGATGGGGATCATCTCGCTGGTGGCATTGAGCTTCATGGTGCACGAGCCCAGCGGGATCATCGACTGGTTGAGTGCCAGGTCCTTGTTCTCCAACTGCTTGAGGTAGCGCAGCATCTCGGTCTCGCTGTGATGCAGGTTGAACACCGGGTGCTGCAGGACCGGTGTGCGCCGCACCAGAGCGCCGGGGATGCCTTCGGGCAGGGCCTGCTGGTCGAGGGCGGCAATGTCCAGGCCGTGGTCGACGCCAAGGAAGATATCGAACAGCTTCAGCACCGTGGCTTCGTCGCAGGTCTCGTCCAGGCTCAGCCCCAGGTGCCCGCGACCGAGAATGCGCAGGTTGACGCGGGCGTCCTCGGCGCTTTCGATGATCGCCGCCTGGGTGCCGCCGACGTCCAGCGTCAGGGTGTCGAAGAAATGCTGGTTGAGGCGCTTGATGCCTTTGGCTTCGAGGCCGGCGGCGAGGATGAACGTCAGCCGATGCACGCGCTGGGCGATGCGCTGCAAGCCCTCGGGGCCATGGTAGACGGCGTAGAAGCCGGCGATGTTGGCCAGCAGCACCTGGGCCGTGCAGATGTTGGAGTTGGCCTTCTCGCGACGAATGTGCTGCTCGCGGGTCTGCAGGGCCATGCGCAACGCGGTGTTGCCACGGGCATCACGTGATACGCCGATGATGCGCCCGGGCATGGCCCGCTTGTAGTCGTCGCGGCAGGCGAAATAGGCCGCGTGCGGCCCGCCATAGCCCATGGGCACGCCAAAGCGCTGGGTCGAGCCGAGCACCACGTCGGCCCCTAGTTCGCCTGGCGGCGTCAGCACCACCAGGCTGAGGATGTCGGCGGCGACGCAGGCCAGGGCCTGCTGGCCATGCAGCTGGTCGATCAGCGGGCGCAGGTCGCGCACCTCGCCGTGGGTGTCGGGGTATTGCAACAGCGCGCCGAACACTTGGTGCTTGCCCAGGTTATCCACCGAATCGACGATCAGCTCGAAGCCGAACCCCTCGGCGCGGGTCTTGAGTACCGACAGGGTTTGCGGGTGGCAGTGCTCGTCGGCGAAGAAGGCGTTGCTCTTGCTGCGCGCCACGCGCTTGGCCAGGGCCATCGCCTCGGCGGCAGCGGTAGCCTCGTCTAGCAGCGAGGCATTGGCCAGGGGCAGGCCGGCAAGGTCGATGACCATTTGCTGGAAGTTCAGCAGCGCCTCCAGCCGGCCTTGGGCGATTTCTGGTTGGTAAGGCGTGTAGGCGGTGTACCAGCCAGGGTTCTCCAGCACGTTGCGCAGGATGACCGTGGGGGTGATGGTGGCGTGGTAGCCCATGCCGATCAGGCTGGTCCACAGCTGGTTCTGCGCAGCGTAGCCCGCGAGTTTGGCCAGTGCGGCCTGCTCATCGAGGGCCGGCGGCAGGTCGAGTGGGCGATTGAAGCGGATGCCCGGTGGCACCGTCTGCTCGATCAGTTCACTGCGGCTGGCGACGCCGAGGGCGTCGAGCATGGCCTGCTGCTCCTGGGCATCGGGCCCCAGGTGGCGACGCAGGAAAGGGTTGGGCTCTTGCAGTTGGCTCAGCGATGGTGACTGGGACATGGCGACGATCTCTTCCTGGACCAGCTCTCATGGAGACTTACAAGTCTAGGAAGGATTGCCGAATATGCGGGGATTATTGCGTTTGCCGTGCAGCCCTTATCGCGGGACAAGCCCGCTCCCACAAGGAACACACTATGGGAACGGGTATGCCCCGCGATGAGGGCGGCCCTGTTACTCGCCGATCAGCGCTGCATAGCCTGCTGCATCCAGCAGCTTGTCCAGCTCGGACTTGTCGCTCGGCTTCAGCTTGAAGATCCACGATTCGTAAGGCTCTTCGTTGAGCAGCTCAGGGCTGTCAGCCAGCTCTTCGTTGACCGCGATGACTTCACCACCCACCGGCGCATAGATATCCGAGGCGGCCTTGACCGACTCGACCACGCCAGCGGCGTCGCCTGCGGCGAACACCTTGCCGACTTCGGCCAGCTCGACGAACACCACGTCGCCCAGTGCTTGCTGGGCGTGGTCACTGATACCCACGGTCACCGTGCCATCGGCTTCCAGGCGAGCCCACTCGTGGCTTTCGGCAAAACGCAGGTCGGCGGGGATTTGGCTCATTGTCTTGTATTCCTCGTAATGGGTCAGCGGACGGCCCGCCGTTAATGTTCAGATCAGGATCTTGCCATGGCGCACGAAGGTCGGCTTTACCACTCGCACCGGGTACCACTTGCCGCGGATTTCCACCTCGGCCCGGTCACCGGTGGCCATGGGCACGCGGGCCAGGGCAATGGATTTGCTCAGCGTAGGCGAGAAACTACCACTGGTGATCTCCCCTTCGCCAATCCCGGATACACGGACCACCTGATGCGCGCGCAATACGCCACGCTCCTCGAGCACCAGGCCAACCAGTTTTTCCTTCACGCCCTGCTCGATTTCCGCGAGCAGACCCGCACGGCCGATGAACTCGCGGCCCACCGGCTCCCAGGCGACGCTCCAGCCCAGGTTGGAGGTCAGCGGGGTATGGGCTTCATCGATATCCTGGCCATACAGGTTCATGCCGGCTTCCAGGCGTAGCGTATCGCGGGCGCCCAGGCCGCTCGGGGCGATACCGGCGCCGACCAGGTCGTTGTAGAACGCCGGGGCCTGTTCGCCCGGAAGAATGATTTCCAGCCCGTCTTCCCCGGTATAGCCGGTGCGGGCGATGAACCAGTCACCGTCGGCAAGGCCTTCGAAGGGGCGCAGCTCGCGGATCAGCGCGGCCCGCGAGGCGCTGAGCAGGGCAGCGACCTTTTCTCGGGCATGCGGCCCCTGAATGGCGAGAATGGCCAGTTCAGGCCGTGCCTTGAAATTCACCTTGAAGCCTTCGCTGCGGGTCTGCAGCCAGGCCAGCACCTTGTCGCGGGTGGCGGCATTGGCCACCAGGCGATAACCGTCTTCGGTGCGGTAGGCAATGAGATCGTCAATGACCCCACCCTCGGCATTGAGCAGCGGGCTGTAGAGGGCCTTGCCGGGGCTTTCCAGGCGCGTCACGTCGTTGGCCAGCAGGTGTTGCAGCCAGGGCGTGGCGGCGCAGCCATCGATATCGATGACCGTCATGTGGGAAACATCGAACACCCCGCAGTCACTGCGCACCTGGTGGTGCTCCTCGACTTGCGAGCCGTAGTGCAGGGGCATGTCCCATCCGCCGAAATCGACCGTCTTGGCGCCGAGCGCCAGGTGCAGGTCATACAGAGGCGTACGCTGTCCCATGGGTTTCTCCTTCCGGGCGTGGCGAGGCGGCGGCGGTCGGCGATGTTCAATCATCACCTGTTCTTGTAGGACCCGTCGCTGCGAATGCCGCGCATTGTAGCCGCAAGGGAGCTGCGTGACACCCTCAGCGCGGATGCCCCGGACGATGGGCCGAGCGCCGGATCAGGCCGATCACCGGCAGCAGGCCGACCAGTACCAGGGTCAACGCTGGCAGCGAAGCACGCGCCCATTCGCCTTCGCTGGTCATCTCGAACACGCGCACGGCCAGGGTGTCCCAGCCGAACGGGCGCATCAGCAAAGTCGCCGGCATCTCCTTGAGTACATCGACGAACACCAGCAGGGCGGCACTGAGGGCGCCGGGCACCAGCAACGGCAGATACACCTTGAAAAACAATCCTGGGCCAGCGACCCCGAGGCTGCGCGCCGCTTCCGGAAGCGATGGGCGGATCCGCTCCAGGCTGCTCTCCAGCGGTCCATAGGCCACGGCGATGAACCGAACCAGATAGGCGAGCAACAATGCCGACAAGCTTCCCAGCAACAACGGCTTGCCCGCTCCGCCCAACCACTGGGACAGCGGCACTACCAGCTGGTTGTCCAGGTAGCTGAACGCCAGCATGATCGACACGGCCAGCACCGAGCCGGGCAACGCATAGCCCAGGTTGGCCAGCCCGACCCCGGCGCGGATACCGGCAGTCGGGGCCTGCCGCCTGGCGAACGCCAGAAGCATGGCCACGCTGACCGTGATCAGCGCCGCCATGCCCCCCAGGTACAGGGTGTGCATGACCAGGCCGACATAGCGCTCGTCGAGGTCGTGCCGCCCGCGCTGCCAGAACCACGCCAGCAACTGCAGCATCGGGATGACGAAGGCACAGGCGAACACCAGCAGGCACCAGCCACTGGCAGCCAACGCCTTGATACCCCGCAAGTGATAAAGCGCCTGCGCCCTCGGGCGTTCGTTGCCACTGCGGCTGGCGCCTCGGGCACGGCGCTCGCCATACAGCACCAGCATCACCGCCAGCAGCAACAGGCTGGCCAGTTGCGCCGCGCTGGAGAGGCTGAAGAAGCCGTACCAGGTCTTGTAGATGGCTGTGGTAAAGGTGTCGAAATTGAATACCGCCACCGCGCCGAAATCGGCCAGGGTCTCCATCAGTGCCAGGGCGATGCCGGCGCCGATGGCCGGCCGCGCCATCGGCAAGGCCACCCGCCAGAACGCCTGCAGCGGTGACAGCCCCAACACCCGCGCCGCCTCCATCAAGCCCTTGCCCTGGGCCAGGAAGGCCGTGCGCGCCAGCAGGTAGACGTAGGGGTAGAACACCAGCACCAATACCGTGATCACACCACCGGTGGAGCGCACCCTGGGCAGGCGCATGGGCCCGAACACCTCGCGCAGCGCCGTCTGCACGGGGCCGGCAAAATCGAGCAGGCCGACGAAGACGAACGCCAGCACATAGGCCGGGATGGCGAACGGCAGCATCAGCGCCCAATCCAGCCAACGCCGGCCGGGGAATTCGCAGAGGCTGGTGAGCCACGCCAGGCTCACCCCCAGCACGGTCACGCCGATACCCACGCCCAGCACCAGGGTCAGGGTATTGCCCAGCAGGCGGCTCATCTGGGTGTCGAGCAGGTGCGACCAGATCTGGGTGTCGACCGACTGCCATGACAACAGCAAGACGCTGAGCGGCAGCAAGACCAGGGCGGCGACCAGGAAGACCGGCAGGTACCAGCGGCGTTGGGGAGAATGGGGCAAATCGAAAATCTCGATGGCTGAGCGATAGCATCGCGGGGCAAGCCCGCTCCCACGTCCGCATGGTTCGTGGGAGCGGGCTTGCCCCGCGATCGGTTCTCAAGGATAAGGCGGTGTACTCAGTTCCAGCCAGCCCGATCCATCAAGCGAATGGCTTCGGCCTGGCGCTTGCCAGCGACTTCCACCGGAATGCTGTCGGCCTTGAAGCTACCCCAGGCCGCCACTTCCGCCGATGGCTTCACCTTCGGGTTGGCCGGGAACTCCTGGTTGATGTCGGCAAACAGCTTCTGCGCCTCTTCGCCGGTCATCCACTCCACCAGTTTCTTTGCCGCTTCCGGATGCGGCGCATGCTTGGTCAGGCCGATGCCCGACAGGTTGACGTGCACACCGCGGTCACCCTGGTTGGGCCAGAACAGCTTCACCGGCAGATCGGGCTTTTCCTTGTGCAGGCGCCCGTAGTAATAGGTGTTGACGATGCCCACGTCGCACTGGCCGGCAGCAATGGCCTGAAGCACTGCGGTGTCGTCGGAGAACACGTCGGTGGACAGGTTGTTGACCCAGCCCTTGATCAGTTTCTCGGTCTCGGCCTCGCCGTGGTTCTCGATCAGGGTGGCGGTCAGCGACTGGTTGTAGACCTTCTTCGCCGTGCGCAGGCACAGGCGGCCTTCCCAGTGCTTGTCGGCCAGGGCCTCGTAGGTGGTCAGCTCGGCGGGTTTGACCCGGTCGGTGGAGTAGGCGATGGTCCGTGCGCGCAGGCTCAGGCCAGTCCAGTCGTGGGACGAGGCGCGGTACTGCGGCGGAATGTTCTGGTCGATGGTGGCCGACTTGATCGGTTGCAGGATGCCCATCTGCTCGGCTTGCCAGAGGTTGCCGGCATCGACGGTGAGCAGCAGGTCGGCCACGCCATTCTCGCCCTCGGCCTTGATGCGCTGCATCAAGGGGGCTTCCTTATCGGTGATGAACTTGATCTTGACGCCGGTCTTGGCGGTGTAGGCGTCGAACACCGGCTTGATCAGCTCGTCGATGCGCGAGGAGTACACCACCACTTCTTCCGCCGCCTGGGCGGTGCCGCCGAACAGAGTGAGGGCCAGTGCGGCCAGTAGGGGCTTGCGGGGCAACATTGGGGGTACTCCTCGCTGGGTTGAGAGGTGCAAATGGTAGTGAATCCCATTTTCCCGCTCATCTGCTTAGCCGTTACCGAATGTTGCAAGGGGCTGCTGCGCAGCCCAATCGCCGGCAAGCCGGCTCCCACAGTGACAATGCAGGCCTTTGTGGGAGCCGGCTTGCCGGCGATTGGGCCGCAAGGCGGCCCCAGCGACCCTCAGGCCTTGGCCAACTCCGGCAGGTCTCCGGACAACCCCAATGCCTGACGCACGAACAGCGCCTTGGCCTCCGGCATCTGCTCCACCAGCTTCAACCCACTGTTGCGCAACCAGCGCAGCGGCAACGGGTTGGCCTGGAACAGCCGCTCGAAACCCTCCATCGCCGCCATCAGCGCCAGGTTGTGCGGCATGCGCCGCCGTTCGAAGCGGCTCAGCACCTTCACATCGGCCAGGCGCTCGCCGCGCTCGCTGGCACGTACCAGCTCTTCGGCCAGCACGGCGGCATCGAGGAAGCCCAGGTTGACCCCCTGCCCCGCCAGCGGATGGATGGTGTGGGCGGCATCGCCGATCAGCGCCAGCCCTTCATCGACATAACGCTTGGCATGGCGCTGGCGCAGCGGCACGCAGACCCGCGGATCAGCCTCGAGCACGTCACCCAGACGGCCTTCGAAGGCACGCTCAAGCGCCTTGCGGAACGCCGCGTCGTCCAGCGCCATGGCCTGCTCGGCCTGCTCCGGCGTGGTCGACCAGACGATCGAGCACCAGTCCTGGCGGCCATCACGCGACAGCGGCAGGAACGCCAGCGGGCCTTCGTCGGTGAAACGTTGCCAGGCCGTGGCGCGGTGCACCTCACTGCAACGCACGCTGGTGACGATGGCGTGATGCAGGTAATCCCATTCGCGGGTCTGGCAACCGGCCAGGCGACGTACGGCCGAATTGGCGCCGTCAGCGGCGACCACCAGCGGCGCGCGCAGCTTGCGACCATCGGCCAAGGTCACCAACCATTCGTCGCCGGAGCGGCGCAACTGCTCCAGGCGGGCATTGGCCAGCAGCCCGACATCGCTGTCGTGCAGGCGCTCCAGCAGGCCGTCCTGGACCACACGGTTCTCGACGATATGCCCCAGCACCTCGGCATGCACGCTGGCCGCGGAAAAATGAATCTCGCCGGTGCCGCTGCCATCCCACACGTGCATGTCCGAGTACGGCGAGACACGGCGCCGGGCGATGCCCTCCCAGGCCCCCAGGCGCTCAAGAATGCGCTGGCTGGCCGCCGACAGGGCACTGACCCTTGGTTCGAAAGGCGCCTCGCCGTCAAACGGCTTGACCGACAACGGCCCACCGTCGAGCAGGAGCACCTCCAGGCCACTGTGGCGCAAGGCCAGGGCCAGGGCGCTGCCGACCATGCCGGCACCGACAATCAACAGATCTGCGCGCATTTCCATGCCTTACGCCTGCCTCGCTTGCGGCTTGAGCCGCACGTATAAAGTTTTGTCGACCCGCGCCACCAGCTCGCCGGCGCCATCGCGGATCTCCACCTGCAACCGCGGCAGGTACTTCTTGCCGCTGGCGGTCTGCTGGCGGATCTCGTCCAGCAGCGCGTCGTCGATGTGGAATTCGGCATACACCGGGCCCTTGCCCGGCGAGATGAAATCGATGGAGGCAGCCTTGTCCCAGACGATGTACTCGCGCCCCAGCTGCTCGATCAGCAGCAGCATGTAGAACGGGTCGACCATCGCGTACAGGCTGCCACCGAACTGGGTGCCGACGTAGTTGCGATTCCACCGCGTCAGCTTCATGCGTACCTTGACGCTGCGCATGTCCGGGCTGATTTCCTGGATGTGGATGCCGGCGCCCAGGTAGGGCGGGTAGAAGTTCAGCAACCAGCGCAGCATCCGCGCTCGCCGTGCGAGCCGGCGCGCAGCGCTCATGGGCGGCCCCGCGGGTCGGGGCGAGTGCCGAGGCCCATGGCCTGGCGGGCGAACCAGCTTTTCGCCGGCGGCAGCAGGTCCAGCCCGAGCAGGCCGATGTTGCGCCCGGCCGCCAGCAGCGGCTGGCTGCTGCCGAACACACGGGTGACCTGGTCGGAGAAGCCGATGGTCAGGGCCTGGTCGAGGCGCTGGCGCTGGTGATAGGCCTGCAGCGTGGGCAGATCGCCCGGCAGCGCCGGGCCGGCCAGCAAGGCGTCCGCCAGCGACTGCACATCGCGCAGCGACAGGTTGAAGCCTTGGCCTGCGATCGGGTGCAGGCTGTGGGCGGCATTGCCCAGCACCACCAGGTGCGGGCGCACCTGCTCCTCGGCCTCGACCAGCGACAGCGGATAGAGATGACGGGCACCGACCTGGCGCAGGGCGCCGAGGCGATAGCCGAAGGCCTCCTGCAGTTCGCGCAGGAAGCTGCGCTCGTCGAGCTCGGCCAGGCGTTTGGCATCCATGCCCTGGCGGGTCCAGACCAGCGCGCAGCGGTTGTCCGCCAGCGGCAGCAGGGCCATCGGCCCTTGCTCGGTGAAGCGCTCGAACGCCTGCCCGGCATGGGCCTCGCCTGGGGTGATGTTGGCGATCAGCGCGCTCTGGTCATACGGCGTGTGGCGCACATGGATGCCCAACTGCTCGCGCAGGCCCGAACGGCCACCATCGGCCAGCACCGCCAGGTCGCATTCCAGCACGGTGTCGTCGTCCAGCTGCAACCGATAGCCTCCGGCGATGGCCTGCATCGCCTGCACTTGCGCCGGGCAGCGCCAGCTGACCACCTCGTTGTCGATGGCCTGCCACAGGCACTGGCCGAGCCAGGCGTTCTCCACCACGTAGCCGAGTGCCGGCACGCCTTCCTCCAGCGCATCCAGGCGCGTGGCGCCGAAGCGGCCACGGTCGGATACCTGGATCTGCCGGATCGGCTCGGCGCGGCGGCTGATGGCCTGCCACAACCCCAGCCGCTCGTAGATCTGCCGGGTGCCGTAGGACAGTGCCGAGGAACGCGCGTCGTAGCTGGGCTGAAAGCTGTCGCCCGGGGCGAACGGCTCGATCAGCAGGATCGTCCAGCCCCGCGCCTTGGCCGCGGCCTGCAGCGTCAGGGCCAGGCTGGCGCCGACCAGGCCGCCACCGATGATCGCCAGGTTGACCCGGTTCATGCGGCGTCCTTGCGGGCTTCGTGCATCAGTGCCTCGATCTCGGCGACCGTGCGCGGCACGCCTGAAGTGAGGATTTCACAGCCTTGTCTGGTTACCACCACGTCGTCCTCGATCCTTACGCCGATGCCGCGCCATTTCTTCGCCACGGCCTGGTTGTCGGCCGCGATATAGATGCCCGGTTCGACGGTCAACGCCATGCCCGGCTCGAGCACGCGCCACTGGCCACCGACCTTGTATTCGCCCACGTCGTGCACGTCCATGCCCAGCCAGTGTCCGGCGCGGTGCATGTAGAAGGCTCGGTAGGCCTCGCTGTCGATCAGCGCCTGCACCTCGCCCTTGAGCAGGCCCAGCGCCACCAGCCCTTCGGTGATCACCCGCACGGTCGCCTCGTGGGCATGGTTCCAGTGCTTGCCCGGGGCGATCTCGGCGAACGCCGCGGCCTGGGCCGCGAGCACCAGCTCGTAGATGGCCTTCTGCTCGGGCGAGAAGCGCCCGCTGACCGGGAAGGTGCGGGTGATGTCGCTGGCGTAGCAGTCGATCTCGCAACCGGCATCGATCAAAACCAGGTCACCGTCCTTGAGCGGTGCGTCGTTCTGCTGATAGTGCAGGATGCAGCCATTGCGCCCGGCGGCGACGATCGAGCCGTAGGCCGGCATCTTCGCCCCGCCCTTGCGGAACTCGTAGTCCAGCTCGGCTTCCAGGCTGTACTCGTGCAGCCCGGCGCGGCAGGCCTGCATGGCGCGCACATGGGCACGGGCGGAGATCGCCGCGGCCTCGCGCATGACCTTCACTTCCGCCGCCGATTTATACAGGCGCATGTCGTGCAGCAGATGATCCAGGGCAACGAACTCGTTCGGCGGCTGGGCGCCCAGGCGGGCCTTGGAGCGGATCACATTGATCCACTCCATCAGCCGGCGGTCGAATTCGGGGTTGCCGCCCATGTTGCTGTAGACCCGCTCGCGGCCCTCGATCAGGCCCGGCAGGATCTCGTCGATATCGCTGATGGGGAAGGCATCGTCGGCGCCGAAATCACGCACCGCGCCTTCCTGGCCGGCCCGCAGGCCATCCCACTGCTCGCGCTCGGGATTGCGCTCGCGGCAGAACAGCACGTACTCGCCATGCTCGCGGCCCGGGATCAGCGCGATCACCGCCTCGGGCTCGGGGAAGCCGCTCAGGTACTGGAAATCGCTGTCCTGACGATAGACATGCTCGACGTCGCGGTTGCGGATGGCGACCGCGGCGGCGGGCAGGATGGCGATGCTGTTGGGGACCATCTGCGCCATCAGCGCCTTGCGCCGACGGGCGTACTCCGCCTTGGGTATGTGGCTCATGGGCAAACGACCCCGATCAGATCAGTGCAGCGATGGCTTTGGCGCGGGCGCTTCGGGCTTGGCCAGCTCGGTGTACAGCAGCAGCGGGGCGACGCGCAGGTACTCCATGACTTCCATGTAGTCGCTTTCGCCGTCCTCGGATTCTTCCAGCGCTTCCTGGACCTGCGAGATGGCCACCAGGTCCTGGAGCACTTCCTTGGCATCGGTGGACAAGTCCTTGCCACCGGCGTTCAGGCCGAAACCGGTGATGAAGCCCTGGCACCACTGGCCCAGCGCGGTGGCGCGGTCGCTGAGTGCGGCATCATCGGAAGGCAGCAGCAGGACGATGGCGACGTCGTCGCCGGTCAGCTCGGCCTTGACCATCTCTTGCAGGCCGACCAGGGCGTTGCGGACAGTGTCACCGGGCTCGGTCTCGAGCAGCTGGGCAGCGTCGGCCAGCCAGGCATCGGCATCGAAGCCGGCGCCGGCGCAGCTGCGGCCGATCAGCAGGCCGTGCAGCTCGGCGGGGGTGACTGGGTGGCCATTGCTCGAAAGCAACATGGCGAAGGCGATGTAGGGCGATTGGGTATTGGGCATGGGCAGCTAGGCGCCAGACGGCGCAATGACTAGAATGGAGACCTTGTATCCTAGCACCGGCAGGCGCGCCAAGACCATCGGCACTGGCCGTCGCGCCCTTGGGGCAGGCATGATCGCCAGGCGAGTCAAGGAATCGAGTGCAATCCATGCAAGAGAACGACCTGCAAGCGCTGATGAGCCGATTCGAGTTGCTGATCGAACGGGTCGAGCAACTAAAGCGGCAAAACGCACTCTTAGTAGCTCAGGAACGATCCTGGCGCGAGGAGCGCGCCCACCTGATCGAAAAGAACGAGATCGCCAAACGCAAGATCGAATCGATGATCCTGCGCCTCAAGGCCCTGGAGCAAGACTCATGAGTTCAAGCAATAGCGTCACCGTCCAGATCCTCGACAAGGAATACTCGATCATCTGCCCGCCCGAGGAGCGCAACAACCTGGTCGGCGCCGCCCGCTACCTGGATGGCAAGATGCGCGAGATCCGCAGCAGCGGCAAGGTGATCGGCGCCGACCGTATCGCCGTGATGGCCGCGCTGAACATCACCCACGAGCTGCTGCACCGCCAGGAACGCCCCGAAGTGGCCAGCGGCGGCACCACCCGCGAACAGGTGCGTGACCTGCTGGAACGGGTCGACCAAGCCCTCTCCGACGATCCGGTTAGCAAAAACGACTGAGATTGGTATACTGGCGCCACTCCCTGGGGGATGCGCCAGTCGGTTATGTCCCTGAGCCGATACGCACAACCACGGGGGTTGCACGCTGGGGCAGGTGTGCATGTCCGCCCGACGGAAAGCCTTAACGCCCCCTGCAATCTCCACCTTGAACTTTCGGGTTCAAGGGCTACACCGATAGCGGTCTTGTCGGGGAGCCTGCTTTCAGAACTGCCCGCCTTCCACGGCGGGCTTTTCGTTTCTTCAGGGATCGCCCGTGCCATGACCGACACCGCGCCGCTTACCCGCCCCCAGCTTCGCCGCCTCCTGCGCAATGCCCGCCGCGCCCTCACACCCGCCCAGCAACGCCAGGCCGCCGAAGGCCTCTATCGCCAGTTGGCGCAGCATCCACTGTTCCGCCGCGCCCGGCATATCGCCCTGTACCTGCCCAATGACGGCGAGATCGACCCGCGCCTGCTGCTGCGCGAGGCGCACAGGCGCGGCAAGCACGTGTACCTGCCCGTGTTGCACGCCTGGCCCGCCACACGCATGGTGTTCCAGCGTTTCGAGCCAGGGGAAAGGCTGCGGCCCAACCGCTTCGGCATCGCCGAACCTGTAGTCGAGCGCAAACGCCAAAGGCCGATCTGGGCGCTGGACCTGATCCTGCTGCCGCTGGTCGGTTTCGATGAGATGGGGGGACGCCTGGGCATGGGCGGGGGCTTCTATGACCGCAGCCTGGCCTATCAGGGCCGGCGCAAGGCCTGGAAAAAACCATTGCTGCTGGGGCTGGCGCATGAATGCCAGAAGGTGGAGCAGCTCAACCAGGCAAGCTGGGATGTACCGTTGCAAGGCACGGTGTCAGACCGTGGTTGGTACCTGGCGGCGAAGTGAACCCGCGATCAGCGGTGCTGTTGCTGCGCCGGATCGACGGGCGCCTGCTGATAGGCGGCATCGAGCTTGCGCTCCCACAAACCTTGCGCGTAACCGGTGGTGACCACGCCCAGGCCGAAGATGAAGGCCAGGATCCAGAGCAGGTCCGGTTTACGTTGTTTCATTGATTGCCCCCCAAGAACAACTGTCCAGGCTCGGCGGCTTTCTTGATGGCTGCCGGAGCGTATAGCTTAAAATCGGCGCATTTTCCGACAACATGAGTCGCTAGGCAAACGTTGACGCCAACCGACTGTCGGTTTCATGCAACGAGTTATTTCAAACTCTTTCAGGAGCAGCATCCATGGCCTACTGGCTGATGAAATCCGAGCCCGACGAGCTCTCCATCGAAGCCTTGGCACGCCTGGGCAGTGCCCGTTGGGACGGGGTACGCAACTACCAGGCGCGCAATTTCCTGCGGGCCATGAGCGTAGGCGACGAGTTCTTCTTCTACCACTCCAGCTGCCCGCAACCAGGGATCGCCGGCATTGCCCGGATCAGCGCCGCGGCCTACCCGGACCCGACCGCCCTCGACCCGCAAAGCCACTACCACGATGCCAAGGCCAGCGCCGAGAAGAACCCGTGGAGCGCGGTGGATGTCGAGCATGTGCAGACCTTCCGCCAGGTACTCGGCCTGGGCTTGCTCAAGCAGCAGGCGGCACTGGAGGAACTGCCACTGGTGCAAAAGGGCAGCCGCCTGTCGGTGATGCCGGTGACCGCAGAACAATGGGCGGCGATCCTCGCGCTGAGCTGATTGTGCGTCTATTGTCAGGGGTTTGACCAATATCAACGCGCCAGGACGCGCGTCGCGCCAGGATAAGGCGTGCAAGCCGCAGGATGCAGACCGATGAATCGAAAAGCCCCCAGAATCTTCGCCTCCGCCTTGGTGTTGCTGCTATTGGCGGCCGGCGGGCTGGGTTACTGGAAGTCCCTTCACGACCGCCTGCCCGAAGGCCTGAGCATGGGTAACGGGCGCCTCGAATCCACCGAAGTGCAGATCGCCAGCAAGGTCCCCGGGCGCCTGGCCGAGGTGCTGGTCGATGAAGGCGACAAGGTCACCCGCGGCCAACTGCTCGCACGCATCGACACCCGCACCATGGAGGCCCAGCGCAGCCAGGCCGAGGCCGAAGTGCTGCGCGCCCGCGAGAACTACGCCGCCGCCCAGGCCAGCGTGCAACTGCGCCAGAGCGAACTGCTGCTGGCCAGCCAGGAGCTCAAGCGGGTGCGCGAAATCTACCAGCGCAAGTTCGCCAGCCAGCAACTGCTCGACCAGCAGCAGGCTCGCTACGACACCGCCACCTCTGCCGTGGTCGCCGCCCGCGCCCAGCTGGCGGCGATCAAGGCGGCCATTGGCGCCGCCGAGGCCCAGGTCGCCCAGCTCACCAGCGAAATCGACGACAGCAGCCTGCGTGCCCCCATCGACGGCATCATCCAGCTGCGCCTGGCCGAGCCTGGCGAGGTGCTCGGTGCCGGTGGCCGGGTGCTGATGCTGATCGACCCCAGCGACCAGTACATGAATCTCTACCTGCCCGCCGCCACCACCGGCCGGCTGACCGTGGGCGACCAGGCGCGGATCGTGCTCGACGCCCTGCCCGAGCAGGCCCTGCCGGCGAAGATCGCCTTTGTCGCGGCCAAGGCGCAGTTCACCCCGAAACAGGTCGAGACCCGTGACGAACGGCAAAAGCTGGTGTTCCGGGTCAAGCTGCGCCTGACCGAGCCGAGCGCCGTGCCCCAGGCCAAGCCGGGTATGCCCGGCGCCGGGTACGTGCGCACCGCCGACGTGGGCTGGCCGGCCAACCTGCAATGAACGCGGCGACAGCGCTGCAGGCCGACGGCGTCAGCCACCGCTATGGCGATCTGCAGGCCCTGCACCCCCTCGCGTTTAACCTGCCGGCCGGCACCCGCTGCGGCCTGATCGGCCCGGACGGCGCCGGCAAGTCGACCCTGCTCGGGCTGATTGCCGGGGTCAAGCGCCTGCAACAGGGTGAGTTGCAGGTGCTCGGCGGCTCGATCCGCCAACGCCGCCACCGCACCGCGCTGTACCCCAAGGTCGCGTTCATGCCCCAGGGCCTGGGCAACAACCTGTACCCGGAGCTGTCCATCCGCGAGAACATCCGCTTCTTTGCCACCCTGTTCGGCCTAGGTCGGGCCGAGTGCGAGCAACGCATGGCCAGCCTGCTGCGCGCCACCGACCTCGAACGTTTCGCCGAGCGGCCGGCCGGCAAGCTGTCGGGCGGCATGAAGCAGAAGCTGGGGTTGTGCTGCGCGCTGATCCACGAGCCTGACCTGCTGATCCTCGACGAGCCGACCACCGGCGTCGACCCGCTGTCACGGCGGCGCTTCTGGGAACTGGTCGAGCAGGTGCGCGCCCAGCGCCCGCAACTGACCCTGCTGGTGGCCACCGCCTACATGGAGGAGGCCGAGCAGTTCGAGCACTGCCTGATGCTTGATGCCGGTCGCCTGCTGGCTGCCGGCCTGAGCCGTGAGCTGGCTGCTGCCACGCCCAGTGGCAAGCTCGACGATGCCTTCACCCACTTCCAGGGGGCCGGCCGCGAGCAACCCGAGCCGCTGCGGATTCCGCCACGCCAGGTCGATGATGGGCCGATCGCCATCGAAGCCCACGACCTGACCTTGCGCTTCGGCGACTTCACTGCGGTGAACAAGGTCAGCTTCGCCATCGGCCGCGGCGAGATTTTCGGCTTCCTCGGTTCCAACGGCTGCGGCAAGACCACCACCATGAAGGTGCTCACCGGGCTGATGCCGGCCAGCGAAGGCAGCGCCAGCCTGCTTGGCCGCCCGGTGGATGCCGGCGACCTGGCCACGCGCAAGCGGGTTGGCTTCATGTCCCAGAGTTATTCCCTGTACGGCGAGCTGAGCGCCCGGCAGAACCTCGAGCTGCATGCTCGCCTGTTCGACCTGGCCAAGGCCGACAGCGCGCCGCGCATCGCCGAACTCATCGAGCGCTTCGACCTTGGCGCCATCGCCGACCAGCCTTCCGGCGCCCTGCCCCTGGGCCTGCGCCAACGCCTGTCGCTGGCCGTGGCGGTGCTGCACCGCCCGGAAGTGCTGATCCTCGATGAACCAACCTCGGGCGTCGATCCGGCGGCCCGCGACGATTTCTGGCGCCTGCTGGTGGAGTTGTCCCGCGAGCAGGGCGTGACCATCTTCCTGTCCACCCACTTCATGAACGAAGCCCTGCGCTGCGACCGTATCTCGCTGATGCACGCCGGCCGGGTGCTGGCCTGCGACACACCGCAGGCCCTGCAAATCCAGTTCGGCGGCGACACCCTGGAAGACGCTTTTGTGCGTTGCCTCGAACAGGCCCAGGACGCGCCCACCCAGACCCAAGCCGACGCCACGCTGGAACAGGCCGCTGCCCCAGCGCCCGCCCTGCGCCAGGCCTTCAGTCTGCGCCGCCTGCTGGCCGTAGCCAGCCGCGAAGGCAAAGAGCTGCTGCGCGACAAGGTGCGCCTGGCCTTCGCCCTGGCAGGGGCATTGTTCATGATGGTGATCTTCGGCTATGGCATCTCGCTGGATGTGGAAAACCTCGCCTTCGCCGTCTATGACCAGGACCAGAGCCCGCAGAGCCGCGCCTACCTGGAGGCCTTCCGTGGCTCGCGCTATTTCGCCGAGCGGCCGCCGATCCGCGATGCCCGCCAGCTGCACCAGCGCTTGCAGCGCTCGGAGATCAAGCTGGCCCTGGAGATCCCGCCGGGCTTTGGCCGCGACCTGCACGCCGGGCGCCAGCCGGTGGTTGCGGCCTGGCTTGACGGTGGCATGCCGTTTCGCGCCGAGACCAGCCGCAACTATGTCGAGGCCGTGCACCAGGCCAACCTTGAACAGCTCGCGGCACTCGGCCCGAACCCTGTATTGCGCCAGCAGCCGGTGCGCCTGGAAACGCGCTTTCGCTACAACCAGGACGTGGTCAGCGTGAACGCCATCGGCCCCGGCGTCATGGCGCTGATCCTGGCCTTCATCCCGGCCATGCTTACCGCACTGGGCATCGTGCGGGAAAAGGAATTGGGCTCGATCACCAACTTCTACGCAACACCCCTGACCCGCCTGGAGTTCCTGCTCGGCAAGCAGGCGCCGTACCTCGCGGTGAGCCTGGTCAACCTGGCGCTGCTGGTGGCGATGAACCGCTGGCTATTCGGCGTGCCGCTCAAGGGCAGCCCGCTGGCCCTGGCCTGCGGCGGCCTGGCCTACCTGCTGGCGACCACCAGCCTGGGCCTGCTGATCTCGGCGTTCACCCGCACGCAGATCGCGGCGATCCTCGGCACCCTGATCATCACCAGCCTGCCGACCATCCAGTTCTCGGGGCTGATCGTGCCGCGCTCGTCGCTGGAGGGCGCGGCGGCGCTGATGGGCCAGTTGTTCCCGGCCGGCTACTTCCTCGACATCGCCGTCGGCACCTTCACCAAGGCCCTGGGCCTGCGCGAGCTGTGGCCGCAGTGCCTGGCGCTGCTGGGCTTCTTTGCCGCCTTCACCGGGCTGAGCCTGATCATGCTGAAAAAGCAGGAGGCCTGAAATGAGCCGGCTCTCCCACACCTTGCGCCTGGGCCTGAAGGAGCTAACCAGCCTGCGCCATGACAGCGTGCTGCTGCTGTTCCTGCTGTACGCGTTCAGCGTGGCGATCTACATGCCTGCCGCAGGTTCGGTAATAGGCGTGCACAACGCCAGTGTCGCAGTGGTCGACGAAGACCACGGCGCCATCTCGCGCAAGCTTGCCGAGTCGCTGCAACCGCCCGAATTCCAGCCCGCCGTGGCACTGCCGGCGGATCGCCTGGACCAGGCGATGGACAGCGGCCAGTACACCTTCGTGATCAACGTGCCGGTGAACTTCCAGGCCGACCTGCTGGCCGGGCGTTCGCCGGAGCTGCAGGTCAACGTCGATGCCACGGCCATGAGCCAGGCCTTCATGGGCGCGGGCTACATCGGGCGGATCTTCGAACGCGAGCTGCTCGAATACGCAGGCCGCAGCACCAGCAGCCCGGCACTGCTCAATCCGAAGGCGCTGTTCAACCCCAACCTCGAAGGCGGCTGGTTCCTGGCGGTGATCCAGATCGTCAACAACATCACCATCCTGGCCATCATCCTCACCGGCACCGCGTTGCTGCGCGAACGCGAGCACGGCACCCTCGACCACCTGCTGGTGCTGCCGCTGACGGCACTGGAAATCATGCTGGCGAAGATCGCCAGCAACGCCCTGGTGGTGGTGGCCTGTACCTGGATATCGCTGGAAGTGGTGGTCAAGGGCGCCCTGGGCGTGCCGCTGGCGGGCTCGATGGGGCTGTTCCTGGGGGTGACTGCGCTGTACCTGTTCGCCAGCACGGCACTGGGCATCTTCCTCGCCACCCTGGCGCGCTCGACACCGCAGTTCGGCCTGCTGGCGATCCCGGTGATCATCCCGATGCTGCTGCTGTCGGGGGGCAGCACGCCGCTGGACAGCATGCCGCAGTGGCTGCAGTGGGTCATGCAGGGCTCGCCCTCGACCCACTTCGTCAGCCTCGGCGCGGCGATCCTGTTCCGCGACGCTGGGCTGAGCGTGGTGTGGCCGGACATCGCGGCGCTGGCCGCGATCGGCCTGGTGTTCTTCGGCGTGGCCCTGGCGCGCTTTCGCCGCAGCCTCGCCGCCTGATCACTGCACGATCAGGTTGTTGAACAGCAGGTCCTCGACAATCGGCTTGCCCTCTTCGGACTCCATCACCTGCTGCACCTGTTTCAGGGCTTCCTGGCGCAGCTTTTCCTTGGCCTCGACGTTGCTCATGTTGTCCACGCCCTGCTGGGTGAACAGCGCCACCAACTGGTTGCGGATCAGCGGTTCGTGGTGCTTGACCGCCGTGGCGGCGGCATCCCCGGTCACACGCAGGGCGACGTCGGCCTTGTACACGCGCAGCTTGGGGCCG
Source organism: Pseudomonas sp. CCOS 191 (assembly GCF_001007005.1). Taxonomy (NCBI): domain Bacteria; kingdom Pseudomonadati; phylum Pseudomonadota; class Gammaproteobacteria; order Pseudomonadales; family Pseudomonadaceae; genus Pseudomonas; species Pseudomonas sp. CCOS 191. Next base: position 208,946 of record NZ_LN847264.1, on the reverse strand, counting down.
CCGTCGAGGGCGTAGTTGCCAACGAAGGGCGGGCTGAGGCTGATATAGGCGACCTTGGGCTCGCCTTCCTTTTCCTCGGCCATGGCCGCCGCCGGCAGCATCAGGGCCAGCACCATCAAGATCCACGCTTTCACGAATTCGCTCCTCAATACAGTTGCCGCCAGCTTACCCAGCGCGCCGGCCAAACCCAAGCCCGGGCTTATGCCAGCTCATCAGGGCCGACCATGCTCGTTGACCCTCGGGGTGGCCCTCCTACACTTATCGGCCACCACACGCAAAGGAATAGCCCTGATGAAAGCCTTGTTGTGCAAAGCCCTGGGCCCGGCGCGGGATCTGGTCCTGGAAGAGGTCGCCAGCCCCGTGCCGAAGAAGAACGAGATCCTCCTCGACGTGCACGCCGCAGGGGTCAACTTCCCCGACACCCTGATCATCGAGGGCAAGTACCAGTTCAAGCCACCGTTGCCGTTCTCGCCGGGGGCGGAAGCTGCCGGCGTGGTGGCTGCGGTTGGCGAAAAAGCCGGCGCGTTCAAGGTCGGCGACCGGGTCATGGCCCTGACCGGCTGGGGCGCTTTCGCCGAGCAAGTGGCGGTGCCGTTCTACAACGTGCTGCCGATCCCGGCGGGCATGGACTTCACCACCGCCGCCGCGTTCGGCATGACCTACGGCACTTCGATGCACGCACTCACCCAGCGCGGCCAGCTCAAGGCCGGTGAAACCCTGCTGGTGCTCGGTGCCTCGGGTGGCGTCGGCCTGGCGGCGGTGGAAATCGGCAAGGCCCTCGGGGCACGGGTGATCGCGGCGGCCAGCAGTGCCGAGAAGCTGGCGATCGCCAAGGCGGCCGGGGCCGACGAGCTGGTCGACTACAGCCAGGCCAGCCTCAAGGACGAGATCAAGCGCCTGACCGGCGGCCAGGGCGTGGATGTGATCTACGATCCGGTCGGTGGCGAGTTGTTCGACCAGGCTGTGCGGGGGCTGGCGTGGAACGGCCGGTTGCTGGTGGTGGGGTTCGCCAGCGGGACGATCCCGCAGTTGCCGGTAAACCTGGCGCTGCTCAAGGGCGCGGCGGTGGTCGGGGTGTTCTGGGGCGCCTTTGCCCAGCGCCAGCCGGAGGACAACGCCGCCAACTTCCGCCAGCTGTTCGCCTGGCATGCCGAGGGCAAGCTGAAACCGCTGGTGTCGCAGACCTACGCGCTGGCCGAGGGCGGCGCCGCGATCGAACGTCTGGCGCAACGCCAGGCAGCGGGCAAGCTGGTGGTAACGGTTCAGCGCTGACCTTTCTGCCCTGTCACTGGCTCACAGTGACAGGGCAGACCCCGCAGTTCTTCTATTCATATTCCTAAACGGTAGTTCATAAACTTTTTCTAAACGAATAGGGTATATCGACCGGACCACCGGACCAGCAAACGTCTGTCGCCATCAGCTGAGGCGACGCTTTCAACTTTGTGAGGTTAGGAATGGTCAGGATCACAATCACCCCAGTGCATAACGCCAGGGCATTGAGTGCAGCCAAGGAGCGGTACTGATGTCCAGCCAACCAACTACCCGATTCCACAGCGATCACGACAGCTCGCCGCTGCTGCTGCCGGCCAAGGTGCTGCGCAACGACGAAGAGGCCCTGCAGGCCGCCCGCGAACTGGCCGAGGTGGCCCGCCAGCAGGCCGCCAAACGTGACCAGCAGCGCAAGCTGCCATGGGCCGAGATTGAGCAGTTCACCCGCAGCGGCCTGGGCAGCATCAGCGTGCCCAAGGCCTTCGGCGGTCCCGAGGTGTCGTTCGAAACCATCGCCGAAGTGTTCCGCCTGATCAGTGCCGCCGACCCGGCGCTGGGGCAGATTCCGCAGAACCAGTTCGGCATCCTGCAACTGGTGCGCCTTACCGCCACCCAGGCGCAGCAGGAAGCGATCTTCCGCGCCGTGCTCGACGGCTGGCGCATCGGCAATGCCGGCCCCGAGCGCGGGACCAAGGACACCCTGACGCTCAAGGCGCGCATTACCCGCGAAGGCGACGGCTATCGCATCAGTGGCGAAAAGTTCTATTCCACCGGTGCCCTGTACGCCCACTGGGTAGCGGTAAAAGCCCTGGACGATGACGGCCGGCAACGCCTGGCCTTCGTTCGTCGCGGCAGCCCGGGGCTGCGCATCGTCGACGACTGGTCCGGCTTCGGCCAGCGCACCACCGCCAGCGGCACCGTGCTGCTCGACCAGGTGCCGGTGGACGCCGACCTGGTGGTGGACAACTGGCGCCTGCGTGAAGAGCCCAGCATCCAGGGCGCCGCCTCGCAGCTGATCCAGGCGGCCATCGACGCCGGCATCGCCGAAGCGGCCATCGAGGACACGATCCAGTTCGTGCGGGAGAAGTCCCGGCCCTGGATCGAGGCCAAGGTCGAACGCAACAGCGACGATCCCTATGTGATCGCCGACATCGGCCGCCTGAAGCTCGAACTGCACGCCGCCGAAGCCCTGCTGCGCAAGGCCGCCAGGGTCCTCGACGAAGTGAACGCCGGTGTGATCGATGCCGCCGCCGCGGCCCGTGCCTCGATTGCCGTGGCCGAAGCCAAGGTGCTCACCACCGAGATCTCGCTGCAGGCCAGCGAGAAGCTGTTCGAGCTGGCCGGCAGCCGCGCCAGCCTGGCCGAGTTCAATCTCGACCGGCACTGGCGCAACGCCCGGGTCCACACCCTGCACGATCCGGTGCGTTGGAAGTACCACGCCGTCGGCGCCTACCACCTCAACGGCACCCTGCCTGCCCGCCATTCCTGGATCTGATTCACGGCCCAGGGGCTGCGGTGCAGCCCTTTCGCCGGCAGGCCGGCTCCCACAAGGATTTCTGTGAAGTCTCACTGTGGGAGCCGGCTTGCCGGCGAAAGGGCCGCACAGCGGCCCCAAGTGCCCGGAGAGCACAATGACTGCATCCATCATCACCACCGACGCCCAGGCCCTGGCCGTCGCCGACGAACTCGCCCACTACCTGCGCGAAGACAGCGCCCTGCGCGACCGCGAGCGCCGTCTGCCGCATGCCGAACTCGAACGTTTCGTGCAGTCCGGCCTGTGGGGCATCAGCGTGCCCAAGGCCTTTGGCGGTGCCGGCGTGTCCAGCGCCACCCTGGCCAAGGTCATCGCCCGCATCGCCCAGGCCGACGCCTCGCTCGGGCAGATCCCGCAGAACCACTTCTACGCCCTGGAAGTGCTGCGGGTGAACGGCAATCCCGAGCAACAGCAACGCCTCTACGCCGAAGTCCTCGCCGGCCGCCGCTTCGGCAACGCCCTGGCCGAGCTCGGCACGAAGAACGCCCACGAGCGCACCACCCGCCTGAGCCGCGACGGCGACCATTACCGCATCGATGGCCGCAAGTTCTACTGCACCGGCGCGATCTACGCCCAGCGCATCCCGACCCTGGTGATCGACGAGCAGGGCGTATCGCACCTGGCCTTCGTGCCCGCCGACAGCCAGGGCATCGAGGTGATCGATGACTGGAGCGGCTTTGGCCAGCGCACCACCGGCAGCGGCTCGGTGGTGTTCAACCATGTGCCGGTCCGCGCCGAAGACGTGGTGCCGTTCCAGAGCGCCTTCGAGCGCCCGACCACGGTCGGCCCGCTGGCGCAGATCCTCCATGCCGCGATCGACACCGGTATCGCCCGCGCCGCCTACGAGGACGCCCTGCACTTCGTGCGTACCCGCAGCCGACCCTGGATCGACTCCGGCCTCGACAAGGCCAGCGACGACCCGCTCACCTTGAAGAGCTTCGGTCATCTGGCAATCCGCCTGCATGCCACCGAGGCCCTGCTCGAACGCGCGGGTGAAATCCTCGACATCGCCCAGGCCGACAGCAACGCCGAGACCCTGGCCGCCGCCTCGATTGCCGTCGCCGAGGCCCGGGCAATCAGCACCGAGATCTCCCTGGCCGCCGGCACCACCCTGTTCGAGCTGGCCGGCAGCCAGGCCACCCTGGCCGAGCACAACCTCGACCGCCACTGGCGCAACGCCCGGGTGCACACGCTGCACGACCCGGTGCGCTGGAAGTACCACGCCATCGGCAACTACTACCTCAACGACGAGAAGCCGCCGCGCCGAGGGACCATCTGATGGCCAAGCAGATCCTGCTCAATGCCTTCAACATGAACTGCATCGGGCACATCAACCACGGTTTGTGGACCCACCCGCGGGACACTTCGACCCAGTACAAGACCCTCGACTACTGGACCGACCTCGCCCGCCTGCTGGAGCGGGGGCTGTTCGATGGGCTGTTCATCGCCGATATCGTCGGCACCTACGATGTCTATGGCCAGTCGCTGGACGTGACGCTGAAGGAGTCGATCCAGCTGCCGGTCAACGACCCGCTGCTGCTGGTCTCGGCCATGGCCGCCGTTACCAGGCATCTGGGCTTTGGCCTCACCGCCAACCTGACCTATGAAGCGCCTTACCTGTTCGCCCGGCGCCTCTCCACCCTCGACCACCTGAGCAACGGCCGGGTCGGCTGGAACATCGTCACCGGCTACCTCGACAGTGCCGCCCGGGCCATGGGGCTGGAACAGCAACCCGAGCACGACCGCCGCTACGACCAGGCCGACGAGTACCTGCAGGTACTGTACAAGCTGCTCGAAGGCAGCTGGGCCGACGATGCCGTGGTCGCCGACCGCGAGCAGCGCGTGTATGCGCGGCCGGACAGGGTGCGCAAGGTCGAGCACCATGGCGAGTTCTACAAGGTTGAGGGCTATCACCTGTGCGAGCCTTCGCCGCAGCGCACACCGGTACTGTTCCAGGCCGGCAGTTCGGCGCGCGGTTTGGCCTTTGCCGGCAACCATGCCGAATGCGTGTTCATCAGCGGCCAGGAAAAGGCCGCCACCCGCGCCCAGGTCGACAAGGTGCGCGCAGCGGCGCAAGCCGCTGGTCGCGACCCGCAGGCGGTCAAGGTATTCATGGGCATCACCGTGATCGTTGCCGCAACTGAAGACCAAGCCCGCGCCCTGCATACCGAGTACCTGCATTACGCCAGCGCCGAGGCAGGTGTTGCGCATTTCGCCAGCTCCACCGGTATCGATTTCTCACGCTACGAACTGGACGAACCCATCGGTTTCGCCAAGGGCAATGCGATCCAGTCCGCCACCCGCCAATTGCAGGACAGCGCCTGGACTCGCCGCCGCCTGCTGGAGCAGCACGCCTTGGGCGGCCGCTACGTGACCCTGGTCGGCGACCCCGGGCAGGTAGCCGAGCAACTGATCGGCTGGCTCGACGACACCGGCCTGGACGGCTTCAACCTGACCCGCACCGTCACCCCGGAAAGCTTCGAGGCTTTCATCGACCTGGTAGTACCCGAACTGCAACGCCGTGGCCGCTACAAGACCGGCTACGCCGAAGGCACCCTGCGCGAGAAGCTGTTCGCCAGCGACCATCCGCACTTGCCCTCCGACCATCCCGGATCCTCCTACCGCAACACCCCCACCCCTGCCCCGACTGGAGCCCTGCACCATGCTTGAAAAATTGTTCCGGCCCGTCGCGGCCATCGCCCTGGGCCTCGGCCTGTCCGCCGCTGCCTTCGCCGCGGAGCCACTGAAGATCGGCACCACCGCCGCCTTCGCCATCCCGTTGGAAGCCGCGGTGGCAGAAGCCCAAAAACAAGGCCTGGAAGTGAAGCTGATCGAATTCAGCGACTGGATCGCGCCGAATGTCAGCCTCAACAGCGGCGACATCGACGTGAACTACTTCCAGCACATCCCCTTCCTGGAAAACGCCAAGGCCGCCGCCGGCTTCAACCTGGTCCCCTATGCACCGGGGATCATCAACAACGTCGGGCTGTACTCGAAAAAGTACAAAAGCTTTGCCGAGCTGCCCGAAGGCGCCAGCGTGGCCATCGCCAACGACCCGATCAACAGCGGCCGTGGCCTGCAGCTGCTGGCCAAGGCCGGCCTGATCACCCTCAAGCAGGGCGTGGGCTACAAGGCCACCGAGGACGACATCATCGCCAACCCGAAGAAGATCAAAATTCTCCAGGTAGAAGCGGTGCAGCTGGTGCGCGCCTATGACGACGCCGACCTGGTGCAGGGCTACCCGGCGTACATCCGCCTGGCCAACACCTTTGACGCCACCTCGGCGCTGCTGTTCGACGGCCTGGAGAACAAGGAGTACGTGATCCAGTTCGTTATCCGCCCACAGGAGAAAAACGACCCGCGCCTGGCCAAGTTCGTCGATATCTACCAACACTCGCCGGTCGTGCGCGCCGCCCTCGACAAGGCCCACGGCAAGCTCTACCAGGCCGGCTGGGAAGGCTGACATGGCCCAGGCCAGCGCCCTGAGGGCGCCCATCCCGCCCGTCGAACCGTTCAAGGCCGAGGAAACGGCCCTGCGCCCTGAAGTGAACCAGGCACACATCCGCTTCATCGGCCTGGGCAAGACCTATCCGGGCCAGGTCCAGCCGGCGTTGCAAGGCATCGACCTGAACATCCGCCGCGGCGAGATCTTCGGCATCATCGGCCGCAGCGGTGCCGGCAAGTCTTCGCTGCTGCGCACCATCAACCGCCTGGAACAGCCCAGCCAGGGCCGGGTGCTGATCGACCAGGTGGATATCGCGCCGTTCGACGAGGACCGCCTGGTCACCTTGCGCCGGCGCATCGGCATGATTTTCCAGCACTTCAACCTGATGTCGGCCAAGACCGTGTGGCAGAACGTCGAGCTGCCGCTGAAGGTGGCCGGCGTGGCCAAGGCCGAACGCCAGCGCAAGGTCCGCGAGCTGCTGGAACTCGTCGGCCTGGCGGAAAAGCACCATGTCTACCCCGCGCAACTGTCGGGCGGGCAGAAGCAGCGCGTCGGCATCGCCCGGGCGCTGGTGCATGACCCCGAGATCCTGCTGTGCGACGAAGCCACCTCCGCGCTGGACCCGGAAACCACTGCCTCGATCCTCGAGCTGCTGCGCGACATCAACCAACGCCTGGGCCTGACCGTGGTGCTGATCACCCACGAGATGGCGGTGATCCGCGATATCTGCCAGCGCGTAGTGGTGCTCGAGCGGGGCGAGATCGTCGAACAGGGCGAGGTCTGGCAAGTGTTCGGCACACCGCGCCACGACGTCACCCGTACCCTGCTCGCACCGCTGCAGACCAAATTGCCGGCCGCCTTGCAAGCCAGTCTGCGTGCCCAGCCGATCAGCCGCGACGCGGCTGTGGTGCTCAAGCTCGACCTGGTGGGCGAGCCGGAGCTGAGCGCCCTGTTCAGCGATCTGGGCGGACGCGTGCGGCTGCTCCAGGGCGGCGTCGAGACCATCGGCGAGCATGCCTTGGGGCAACTGATCCTGGCCGTGCGCGGCTCGCCGCTGGACACCCACCAGTTGCTCGAACGCGCCCGCCGCTGGGCCGTGGATGTGGAGGTACTCGGCCATGTGGATTGATCGCCTGCTGCAAGGCTTGCTCGACACCCTGCTGATGGTCGGCGTGTCCTCGCTGGTCGCGCTGGTCGTCGGGGTACCGATGGCAGTGCTGCTGGTCACCAGCGACAAGGGCGGGATCTTCGAGGCCGCCGCGCTGAACCGGGTGCTGGGCGCCATCGTCAACCTGTTCCGCTCGATCCCGTTCCTGATCCTGATGGTCGCGCTGATCCCCTTCACCCGCCTGGTGGTCGGCACCACCTATGGCGTGTGGGCCGCCGTGGTGCCGCTGACCATCGCCGCCACGCCGTTCTTCGCGCGCATCGCCGAGGTCAGCCTGCGCGAGGTGGACCACGGCCTGATCGAAGCGGCACAGGCCATGGGCTGCCGGCGCTGGCACATCGTCTGGCACGTGCTGCTGCCCGAGGCGTTGCCGGGGATCGTTGGCGGTTTCACCATCACCCTGGTGACGCTGATCAACTCCTCGGCCATGGCCGGGGCGATCGGTGCCGGAGGCCTGGGGGATATCGCCTATCGCTACGGCTACCAGCGCTTCGACAGCCAGATCATGCTGACCGTGATCGTGATGTTGGTGGCGCTGGTGGCGGTGATCCAGCTGGGTGGAGACCGTTTGGCCAAAGGTTTGAACAAGCGTTGAACCTATCGCAGGGCAAGCCCGCTCCCACGACCAGTGGACGTGAGCTTGCCCCGCGATACGATCTCAGCCCCAGTGCAGCTCCGCCGCCGGCACCGGCCGCCCGAACCAGTACCCCTGCCCCAGCTGGCACTGTTGCTCCAGCAGGAAGCGCGCCTGCTCGGCCTGCTCGACGCCCTCGGCATGCACCTGCATGCCCATGCTCCGCGCCAGGGCGATGATCACCCGCACGATGGCGATGTCATCTTCGTCATGGGGCAAACCCGCGACGAAACCCTGATCGATCTTCAGCTTCTGCACGGGCATGCGCTTGAGTCGCAGCAATGACGAATAGCCTGTGCCGAAATCGTCGATGGCCAAGGTCACGCCCAGCTCGCGCAGGCGATGCAGCTGTTCCAGGGCGACCTCGGGGTCTTCCATCACCGCGCTCTCTGTCACTTCGAGCTCGAGCAGCGACGGATCCAGCCCGGTATCGTGCAGCGCATCGGCCACCTGGCGGTACAGGTCACGCTGGCTGAACAGGCGACTGGAGATGTTCACCGCCACGAACGCCAGCTGCCGCCCTTCGGCCTGCCACTGCATCATCTGCGTACACGCCTGGCGCAACACCCAGGCGTCGATTTCGGCAATCAGCCCGGTACGCTCGGCGATGGGGATGAACTCCCCTGGAGGAACCAGGCCACGCACAGGGTGCTGCCAGCGCACCAGCGCCTCGACGCCGATCATCCGCGCGGTGAACAGGTCGTGCACCGGCTGGAAGAACACCCGCAGTTCCTGCTGTTCGAGCGCCCGGCGCAATTCACCGGCGGTCTCGACTCGCTGCTGGGCATGGGCGGTAAGCTCCTCGGTGTAAAGCGCATAGCAGGCGCGGCCATTGCTCTTGGCCTTGAACAGCGCCGAATCGGCGTTGCGCAGCAGCTGCTCGGCGCTCAGTGCATCGTTGGGGAACAGGCTGATGCCGATGCTGGCACTGATGAACAGGCGGTTACCCTCGAAGCAGAACGGTTCTTTCAAGCGTTCGATGATCGATTGCGCCAACTTGCCGGCCTGGCCGACCTGCTGGCAGCTCTCGGCCAGCACGCCGAACTCGTCGCCCCCCAGGCGCGCCAGGGTCACGCCGTTGCCCAGCACCTCGCGCAGGCGTTCGCCAACCAGCTTGAGCAGTTGGTCGCCAATGGTGTGGCCGAGGCCATCGTTGATGCTCTGGAAGTGGTCAAGGTCGAGCAGCAGCAAGGCGCAGCCACGCTTGTTGGCCTGCGCCGCGGCCATCGCCTGCATGGCGCGATCATTGAACAGCAGGCGATTGGGCAGGCCGGTGAGCGGGTCGTGATGGACAAGGTAGGCCAGCTCTTGCTCGGTGTGCTTGATCACGCTGATGTCGCTGAACACCGCGACGTAATGGCTGAGGTCACCACTGTCGTCACGAATGGCACAGATCGTCTGCCATTGCGGGTAGATCTCCCCGCTTTTACGGCGGTTCCAGATTTCTCCGCTCCATTCGCCCTGCTCCGCCAGCGCGGCATAGATCTGCTGGTAGAACGGCGCGCCATGCCGCCCGGACTTGAACTTGCTCGGACGCTGACCGATGACTTCTTCCTGCTGGTAGCCAGTAATACGCATGAACGCCCGGTTGACGTGCACGATCAGGCCGTTGCGATCGGTCACCAGCACCCCTTCCAGGGTGCTGTCGAACACCGCCGCGGCCATGCGCAGGCGTTCGCGGTCCTCGCTGCGCAGGCGGGCGCCGATGCCGATGAAATCGAGCAGGCGCGCGCGGGAAACGAAGATCAGCGCGGCACTGAGCAAGACCCAGAGCACGACGTTGATCTGTCGCCCCACGGCCAGGGCCAGCGGGTCCTCGGTCATGCCGTGCAGGACCAGCTCGGACAGCGCCAGCCAGAGAATCGAAAGCAACACGTAAAGCCCGGCCATGCGCAAGGCGTCGCGAACGGAAACAGACATGTCGGGTGGATGAGCCCATGAAAAAAGAAGGGGCATTATAGGGGCTGAAACACCCTGTGACTTCCTATCCAAAAGCGCGACTGGTTTTATTTCCCCGCCAAAGGATAATGCCAGCGTTGTTCCGCCTGTTTTCCGAGGGTATTTCCCGTTATGTGGTATTACGGTCTGCTCGACTTGTCGGCCTGGCAACTGGTCGCCGTCACCCTGCTGATGACCCATGTGACCATCGTCAGCGTCACTATCTACCTGCACCGCTACTCGGCCCACCGCGCCTTGGAGCTGAACGCGGGCCTCAAGCATTTCTTCCGTTTCTGGCTGTGGCTCACCACGGCGCAGAACACCCGCGAGTGGACCGCCATCCACCGCAAGCACCATGCCAAGTGCGAAACCCCCGACGACCCGCACAGCCCGGTGCACAAGGGCCTGGGCACTGTGCTGCGCAAGGGCGCCGAGCTGTACCGGGAAGAAGCGCGCAACGAGGAGACGCTGCGCATCTACGGAAAGAACTGCCCGGACGACTGGATCGAGCGCAACCTCTACACCCGCTACAAGCTCGGCGGCATCGCGCTGATGGCAGTCATCGACCTGCTGCTGTTCGGCACCATCGGCATCACCATCTGGGCGATCCAGATGATGTGGATCCCGTTCTGGGCCGCCGGCGTGGTCAATGGCCTGGGCCACGCCGTGGGCTATCGCAACTTCGAATGTCGCGACGCCGCCACCAACCTGGTGCCGTGGGGCATCATCATTGGCGGCGAGGAGCTGCACAATAACCACCACACCTATCCCAACTCGGCGAAGCTCTCGGTACGCCGCTGGGAATTCGACATGGGCTGGATGTGGATCCGCCTGCTGAGCATGCTGCGCCTGGCCAAGGTGCAACGCGTGGCGCCCATTGCCCACCGGGTGGAGGGCAAGGCATCGCTGGACATGGACACCGCCATGGCCATCCTCAACAACCGCTTCCAGATCATGGCCCAGTACCGCAAGCTGGTGATCGGCCCGCTGGTCAAGCAGGAGCTGGACAAGGTCGATACTTCGGTACGCCACCGCTTCCGCCGTGCCAAGCGCCTGCTCTCGCGGGAAACCAGCCTGCTGCAGGATCGCCACCACGTGCGCATCGAGTCGCTGCTGGCCCACAGCCAGGCACTCAAGACCATCTACGAAAAGCGCCTGGCGCTGCAGCAGATCTGGGCGCGCACCAGCGCCAACGGCCACGACATGCTCGCCGCCATGAAGGACTGGGTACACGAGGCCGAGGCCAGTGGCATCCAGTCGCTGCGTGACTTTGCCGCCCAGCTCAAGACCTACTCGCTGCGCCCCAACGGCGCCTGAGCCACCGTTGATCGGCATGCCCCGCAGCGGGGCGTGCCGACCGGAACTTACCCCCCTGCAATCGACTCAAATCCGGCATATCGCCCGCGTGGCGGGCCGGACCGTGGCCGCACGCCCATCGTCGAGAACCGTTCCGTGCTCATGGCCAAAGATCTCCCACCCACTTCTACCGGCACCCCGCGCCCCGAAGCTGCTCAAACCCTGCTTGCCCTGTTGCACGCTCAAGGCGAAGTGGCCCGCCTGAGCGAACGCGAACAGCTGTACAGCTCGCTGCTCGACAGCGTCAACGCCGTGCTCTGGGCCTTTGACTGGGAAACCCGCCAGGTGCTCTACGTCAGCCCCGCCTACGAACGCATCTTCGGCCGTCCGGCCAGCCTGGTGCTGGCCGACTACAACGAATGGCGCGACGCCATCTACCCGGACGACCTGGAGTACGCCGAGCGCAGCCTGGCCCAGGTGCTGGTCAAGGGTACCGTCGAGGACCGCGAGTACCGCATCCTCAACGCCGCCGGCGAGGTGCGCTGGCTCAGCGACAAGTGCTATATCAACCAGCAGCGCGAGGGTGACCAGCGGGTGATCATCGTCGGTATCGCCGAGGACATCACCGAGAAAAAGCAGCTCGAAGGTGAGTTGCAGCGTCTGGCCACCACCGATGTGCTCACGCAGAGCAGCAACCGCAGGCATTTCTTCGAGTGCGCTCAGCAGGCCTTCGACAGCGCCCGCGAGGACGGCACGCCGATGGCCTTCCTGCTGCTGGACATCGACGATTTCAAGCACATCAACGACAGCTATGGTCACCAGGAAGGTGACCAGGTACTGCAGCGCATCGCCGACAGCGGCAAGGCCGTGCTACGTCGGGGCGATCAGTTCGGGCGCATAGGGGGAGAGGAGTTCGCCGCCGTGTTCCCCGGTTGCACCGCACAGGTGGCCGAACAAATTGCCGAGCGGTTGCAGCGGGAAATCCAGCGGTTGAGCTTCAGCCATGGAGAGCAGACCTACGGAGTTACCGTAAGCCAGGGGCTGACCGGGCTGCAAGATGAGGATGAAACGCTCGACAACCTGTTCGCCCGGGCGGATGCGGCCATGTACCGTGCCAAGCGCCAGGGCAAGAACCAGATCGTGAAAGGCTGAAGCGGGTCACTTCGCGGCTGAGGCACTCCATTCATAATCGATCGGCCCGCTACGTGGCCCAGCCAGTATCCCCTCTGGCTCTTTCTCCAGACCTTCCTTGAATCCAACTTCGAGAAAATGTCGTTGCTGATCGGTGATTTCACCCGCCAGAGCAATAGCCTGGGCCGTGTAGCGCTTGATCAGTGCAGCCCTCTTGGAATCTTTCGAATAGCTCACAGGCACCTCCGAGATGTGGAAAGTACGTTGCGGGCTCATTGCCGCAACGGATATCACGAGACTTCCGCCTGGATCGCGAGCGAAGCCAAGCGACTGGTACAGGGGCTCGGCCCCCGGGTCCGGCTGTTGAACCTCAATTCGCGAGTACTTGAGCATCCTTGCGTACTCTGCAACCGCCAACAACGACAGTGACGCCACCAGCCCCCTCAATGGGTTCTCCGGGCCCGGCTTGCCCTCCAGCAGGATGATCTTGATGCAGCGCCTGCTCCGCCGGGGGCTGGCATAGCAGAGCCCACAGAGCTCTCGCGCAGACCACAACGACAGGTCGAAGCCTTTGAGGTCGAAGTCCGTCCATCGCGGCACCTCCTCCCAAGGAAAGTGGTGGGTCTGCTCGCCCCAGCCCTGAAAAGCCTCGAAAGCCCTGTGACCAATAGGTTCGAAACATACCTTGTCGACATCAAGTCCAGGTCTGGGCGCACGTTGGCTCTTGCAGAATGCTTCCTGGGCCAGCTTTCGCGCTTGCGATCGAAAGACCTGATAGCGCAGACCACGGTGTCTGTACGTGCTCATCTTCAGCCGCAACCTTCCTGCCATTCCGTTGTTGGAGTGGAGGGAAAGCTACGCCTGAAGGACTTCTCTGGATACGAACAACCGTCCGCAATATCTGTAGGAATGCTCCCAAGCCTGATGCAATCCCGGCGGCGCGCTGATCAAGCCTGGCGCTCCTCATCTTCGGCCGGGCCTGCATCAGTAGCCGGCGCAATAACCGGGGCAACCTCCGGCTCGCTCGCAGCAGCTTCCGCCACCAGACGCTCGGCCTCCTCCCGTGCCAGCGCCTCCGGATCCACCTTGCGCAGCCGCGACAACTCCGGCAATCCCAGCTTGAGCAACCGCGCCGTCTTGCTGCTGGCGATCTTCTCCAGCCCCTCGCTGGGCCTGAGTCGCGACAGTTGCCCGGCCAGGTTCATCGCCAGGATCTCCCGGGAGTAGACGCCGCCACCCAGTTGATACACCGCGGCGATCAGCTCGCGCAGATCGAGCGGCAAGCGCCAGCGGGTGCGCAGGGCCGAACCGAACGGTGCGCCGAACTCGTTGAGCGACAGCTCCACCTGGTCCTCGTCCAGCTCGCCGCCGGCCAGTCGCCACTCCTGCAAGGTGCGCAGTACCGCCAGGTCGCCCAGGCAATGCAACAGACCCGCGCAGTAGCAGCGCCCTTCGTCCACTTCGAGCATGCGCGCCAGGGTGCGTGCGTAGTCGGCGGCATGCAGCGAAAGGTTCCAGTAGTGCGCGGCATGCCGCGCCAACAAGGGGTCACTCAACCTCGCGCTGCGCTTGAGCGTTAGCCCGAGGATCAGGTTCATGCTCTGGGTGCTGCCAAGCTTGTTCAGCGCCTGCAGCAAGGTCTGCACCGGCGCTTCGCGGTGCAGGGCGGCGCTGTTGGCGGCAGCGATCAGCACGCCGGTGATCTGCGGGTCGTTGCGTACCTCTTCCTCGAGCACCTTGAGGTTGAGGCCATGGGGGTTGAGGGCACGCTTGATCGCCACCTGCACATCGGCGAACAGCGGGCCGCCATCGGCGCTGGCGCGGCGTTGCTCAAGGTACGCCGGCAGTTGCACGCCGGGCTGCAGCGGCGGCACCGGGCAGGCAATCTGCTCGCCCACCTCCAGCAGCAGGTTTTCCAGGCGCTTGCGCAGGTTGTCCAGGTCGAGCGGCTTGCTGAGGTACGCAGTGGGCTGCAGTGGCACGGCCTCGCGCACGCTGGCGCTGTCAGTGCGATCGCTCATGAGGATAAATGGCAATCCAGGCCTGTCGCCCTTGGCGCGCACCTTGCGCAGCAGGTCGAGGCCATCGAGGCCGGCGAGTTCGCGGGCGGCAATGATCAGGTCTGGCTTGCTCGCCAGCGCGCTCAGCGCCTGCGAGCCATCGGCGCAAACCTGCAAGCGCGCATCGCAGCGCACGCTGAGCAGCATTTCGCTAAGCATGTCGCGTACCCAGGGGTCACCCTCGGCAATCAGCACGCAAGGGGGTAGGGGGTCGGCAGCGCTCATGAGCGAGTCTCCAGAAAATGACGCGCGATCCATCGCAGCTTCCACGGATTCCTCGTACAACCTTAGCGCCTGATGCCTACGAACGGCACAAAAAAACCCGCCGAGGCGGGTTTTTTTCTGAAACGTGTCACATATTTCAGGCCAGTTCGGCGAAGCACTCTTCGATGATGGCCAGGCCCTTGTCCAGCAGGGCGTCTTCGGCGGTCAGCGGTACCAGGATACGCAGGACGTTGCCGTAGGTGCCGCAGGACAGCAGGATCAGGCCTTTGTCACGCGCCTTGGCGACCACCTGGGCAACGGCGGCGGCGTTCGGGGTGTGGGTGCCTTTCTCGAAGACTTCCACGGCAATCATCGAGCCCAGGCCACGGACATCGCCAATGATCGAATGCTTCTTCTGGATTTCACGCAGGCCGGCGGTCAGGCGCTCGCCAACGGCCTTGCTGCGATCCAGCAGTTTCTCTTCCTCGAACACTTCGATCACCGCCAGGGCTGCGGCGCAAGCGATCGGCGAACCGGCGTAGGTGCCGCCCAGGCCGCCCGGGGCGATGGCGTCCATGTACTCGGCCTTGCCGCACACACCGGCCAGCGGGAAGCCGCCGGCGATGGACTTGGCGAAGGTGGTCAGGTCAGGCGCGACGCCCATCTGCTCCATGGCGAAGAAGGTGCCGGTACGGCCAGCGCCGGTCTGCACTTCGTCAGCGATCAGCAGGATGCCGTGCTGGTCGCACAGGGAGCGCAGGCGCTGCATCAGTTCTTTCGGCGCAGGCAGGAAGCCGCCTTCGCCTTGTACCGGCTCGAGGATGATCGCGGCGATGTCACGCGGCTCGGCGTCGTTCTTGAAGATGCGCTCGACCGAAGCGATGGCGTCGTCGACGCTGACACCGTGCAGTTCGCTCGGGAACAGGGCGCGGAAGATGCCGCCTGGCATCAGGCCCATGCCGGCGGAGTACGGCACGACCTTGCCGGTCAGGCCCAGGGTCATCATGGTACGGCCGTGGTAGCCGCCGGTGAAGGCGATCACGCCGGCACGGCCGGTGGCGGCACGGGCGATCTTCACGGCGTTTTCAACGGCTTCGGAGCCGGTGGTGACCAGCAGGGTCTTCTTGTCGAAGTTGCCTGGTACCAGCTTGTTGATCTTCTCGCACAGCTCGACGTAAGGCTCGTAGGCCAGCACCTGGAAGCAGGTGTGGCTGACCTTGGTCAGCTGCTCTTGCACGGCCGCGACCACTTTCGGGTGCAGGTGGCCGGTGTTCAGTACGGCGATGCCGCCGGCGAAGTCGATCAGTTCGCGGCCTTCAACGTCGATCACCGTCGAGTTCTTCGCGGTATCGACGAAGATCGGGTGGATCTGGCCAACGCCACGTGGGACGGCGGCGACACGACGTTGCATCAGGGATTCGTTGGTCTTGCTCATAGTGCCCTCAATTGCGCCGGTTCTGCGGCGCTTTTATTCGGGGGTGGCTGGACGCAGGCGTGCACAGTATTCGTTGATCGACTGTCACGCATGCCCTGGCCACCGGGTACCGCTATGTCAAAAAGGCCAGCGAGACGTCGCTCTCGCGCCCCGCTGGCAGAGGTAAAACCGCTTACCTGGTGATCAGACGCTGATGCACAGGTATTTGATCTCGAGGTAGTCCTCGATACCGTATTTGGAACCTTCGCGGCCCAGGCCCGAGGCCTTGATGCCACCGAACGGCGCGACTTCGTTGGAGATCAGGCCGGTGTTGATGCCGACCATGCCGTATTCCAGGGCCTCGGCGACGCGGAACACGCGGCTCATGTCACGGGCGTAGAAGTACGAGGCCAGGCCGAACTCGGTGTCGTTGGACATGGCGATGACTTCGGCCTCGTCCTTGAAGCGGAACAGCGGCGCCAGCGGGCCGAAGGTCTCTTCCTTGGCGACGGCGGCGGTTTTCGGCACATCGACCAGGATGGTCGGCTCGAAGAAGTTGCCTTCGATGAGCTTGCCACCGGACAGCACCTTGGCGCCCTTGGCGACGGCGTCCTCGATGTGCTCCTGAACCTTGGCGACAGCCTTGCCGTCGATCAGCGGGCCAGTGGTGGTGCCTTCTTCCAGGCCGTTGCCGATCTTCAGCTTGGCCACGGCGGCTTTGAGCTTCTCGGCGAAGGCGTCGTAGACGCCGTCCTGCACGTAGATACGGTTGGCGCAGACGCAGGTCTGGCCGTTGTTGCGGTACTTGGAGATGATCGCGCCCTCGACCGCCTTGTCCAGGTCGGCGTCGTCGAACACGATGAACGGCGCGTTGCCGCCCAGCTCCAGGGAAACTTTCTTGATGTCCTTGGCGCACTCTTCCATCAGCTGGCGACCGATTTCGGTCGAGCCGGTGAACGACAGCTTGCGCACCAGGGAGTTGCCGGTCAGCTCGGAGCCGACTTCGCCGGCGCTGCCGGTGATGACGCTCAGCACGCCAGCCGGGATGCCGGCACGGGTGGCCAGCTCGACCAGGGCCAGGGCGGAGTACGGGGTCTGCGAAGCGGGCTTGAGCACCATGGTGCAACCGGCGGCCAGGGCCGGGCCGGCTTTACGGGTGATCATCGCGGCCGGGAAGTTCCACGGGGTGATGGCGGCGGTGACACCGATCGGCTGCTTGATGACGATCAGGCGCTTGTCCGGCTGGTGGCCAGGGATGACGTCGCCGTAGACGCGCTTGGCTTCTTCGGCGAACCACTCGATGAACGAGGCGGCATAGGCGATCTCGCCCTTGGCTTCGGCCAGCGGCTTGCCCTGCTCGGTGGTCATCAGGCGGGCCAGGTCGTCCTGGTGCTCGATCATCAGCTCGAACCAGCGGCGCAGCTTGCCGGCACGCTCCTTGGCAGTCAGTGCGCGCCAGGCCGGCAGTGCCTTGTCGGCGGCCTCGATGGCGCGGCGGGTCTCGGCGGCGCCCATCTTCGGCACGCTGCCGATGACTTCACCGGTGGCCGGGTTGGTCACCTTGATGGTCTGACCGCTGTCCGCATCCAGCCATTCACCGTTGATGAAGGCCTGCTGGCGGAACAACTGAGCGTCTTTGAGCTGCATGTCGGCTTCCCTTTACTGCGAATTTTGATTGTTGAAAAGGCGCCCTCAATGCGGGGGCGGCCGTCAGGAATTCGTGCACCAGGGTGTTCGACGCCTGGGTGCCGAGCGTTTGAAATCTCAAACGGAATGCTAAGCGGGCGCTGGGGGGTTGGACAATAGGCTGTTCGAAAAAAAGAACGAGTGGTTGAACACCCCCCTGGCAAACGGCCCAATCGCGGGGCAAGCCCGCTCCCACAAGGAGCGCAGGGTTCCTGTGGGAGCGGGCTTGCCCCGCGATTGGGCCGTAAGAGGTTAGACCATCGGTCAGAAGGAAGGGTCAGAACGCCTTGTCGAGGTCGATCACCAGCGCCCGGTAGCCCACGCTGCCCGGCTGGCGACTGTGCACTTTCAGCTCCACCGCCACCTCCTGGGTGCCGCGACGCACTTCATTGAGCACGCTGGTCGTCAGCTTCTGGGGCGTGAGGAAGTTCACCGAAGCCGAATAGATGAACTGGGTATCGGTATCGGCCCGATACGCCACCACCGAGGTGATCGGGCTGTACCACTCGTCACCACGCTCCTTGCCGTACTGCCAGACCTGCTCGACCGTGCCCTTGGCCTCGTCGATCTTGTACTCCACCGCCCGGCTGTAGTTGCCCGCCAGCTTGGTCGGGCCGAAGTCCCGGCCCCAGCCGTTGTCGAACACGGTCAGCGTGCCGCGTCCGGTCAGCCAGGCGGTGTGCTGGGTCCAGGACCACTCGAAGCCCTCGCCCACGGGCTTGAGCACCTTGTCCTGCAGGCGCGCCGGCCAGCCCTGGGGCGCGGCAAGAATCCACTTCACCTGCTTGTCGCGACCGATCTTTACCACGCCCTGGTGCCGTGCTGAAACGATGATGCTGTCGTCATCGGCGTCGTAGTCGATGGCGTTGACGTGAGCCCAGTTGCGTCCGGTACCTACCCCCGGCGTATCGCCGAACGGCAGGTCGCCCTCGGCCAGCTCGTTGGCCAGGCGCTCGTCCTGTTTCTGCACGCCGTCCGGCAGCTGGATCGCGGCCTTGCCCAGGGTTTCCAGCAGCTCGCCGCGGTACGGGTCGAGGATCTGGTTCAGGTCCCAGAAGTCCAGTACGTCACCGGCCTCGTTGAGCTCGATGATATGGTCGCGGATCGAGCGCACGCGCTTGCCGTCCGGGCGGCGGTAGTCGCTGGTGCCGACCCGCAGCAGGTAGGTGCCGTTGGGCGTCTCGCGGATCTCGTGGGAGAAGTCGGCGAACTTGTCCGGCAGGTTGCGCTGCCAGATACGCCGGCCAAGCAGGTCGTACTTGGAGTAGGTCTGGCCCTGGCCCCAGATCAGCTTGCCGTCGCGGGTCTGGTGGAAGCCCATGGTCCCGCCCAGGCCGTCGCGGTGGTTGGAGTCGTGGATCTGCTCGATATCGAGGTACCAGCGCACATCGCCGTTGCTGTCGGCGATCCAGTTGTTGCCCACCGAGTCCCACTCGGCGGCGCCGCCCAGGCCGTTCCACTTGAAGGCACGCCCGCCGGGGATCTCGGCCAGCAGGTGATTGAACAGGTACAGCCGCTGCTCGAAGCCAGGCGCGACCTTGACCGGTTCGACCTCGGGCAGCGCCGCCGTCTGCTTCGCCACCACCGGCAGGCGCACCGCCGGAGCGTAGATCTCGTAATGCTCGCGGATGCGTTCGCCATCGAGCTTGTAGCTCACCTCGATCTGGTTGACGTGGTCGGGGTACAGGCCGAACACCGGAATGCCGCCGTAGGTCCACAGCGAGCGGTCGGACACGTCGTAGACAATATCGATACCGCGCTCGCCGCGTCCCAGCACCCGCACATGGGCGGCGCTCAGGGTGCGCCCGCCATCACGGATGATCGCGGTCAACGGCGCCAGACGGTATGGGTTGACCACCACGTCGCCGAGCAGGGCTTCGTCGCGGTCGGGTACCTTGGCGGTGAGGCAGGCGCCTTCGGGCAGGTCGTGGGGTTGGGTCTTGGCGTTCATGGCAAAGCTCCTTGTGCTCAGAAGTCGTAACGGGCGGTGGCGCCCACGGTGCGCGGGGTGCCCAGCACGCCGGCATAGCCGCCGTTGGCGGAGTTCCAAAGGCTGGTGAAGTAGGTCTTGTCGCCGGCGTTCTTCACCCACAGCGACAGGTCGAGCACGCCGTCGCTCTGGTCCAGGCGCACGCCGGTGGACAGGTTGACGATGGCGTAGCTGGGAATCTGGCCGTAGTCGGAGTCGTCGATGGTGCCGACGGCCCTGGAGCGGAAGGCGTAACTGGCAGTGACGTAGGGCTCGATACGCTCGGTCAGCTGCCACTTGTACTGGCCGTTGAGGTTGGCGATGTACTTGGAGGCGCCGACCACCTGGTGGCCGGACAGGTCGCAAGTGGCGGCGGCATTGGCCAGGCTCACCTCCGGCGGGCACGGTGCGTCGTCGTACTCGGTGTAGCGCACGTCGTTCCACGAGCCATTGAAATTCACGGTCAGCCCGCGGACCGGCAGGGCCGTGGCCTCGAACTCCAGGCCCCGCGAGCGCACGCTGCCGGCGTTGGCCAGGTACTGCACGCGGTTGGCCTCGTCATAGACGTTGGCCTGGTAGCCGTGCACTTCGGTCCAGAACAGGTTGGTGTTGAGCTGCAGGCGGTTGTCCAGCAGCGTGCTCTTGATGCCGAGTTCGGCGTTGTTGGCGCGTTCGGTACCCACCAGCAGCGAGTCTGTGCCCAGCCTTGGCGCGGCGCCGACGGTGAGGTTGACGCCACCGGACTTCTCGCCGTGGGACAGGCTGGCATAGCCCAGCACCGCGTCGCTGAAGCGGTAGCTCAGGCTGAGCAGCCCGGAAGGGGCGAAGCTGTACTGGTTGAGGTCACCTGAATCGTAGGCGCCCACCCGGCCCTGGCGAGCCGCGGCCGCCGCACCGGTAACGGCCGCGCCGCCGGACGGCGCGTCGCGGGTCACCCAGGCGCTTTTCTCCTCGTAGGTGCCACGCACCCCGGCGGTGAAATCCAGGCGCTCGGTCAGGTGCCAGGTGCCCTGGGCGAACAACGCGTAGCTGTCGGTATCGATGTGGCCGTTGCCGATTGTGGTGACGTTGGCCAGGGCGCCAGCCGGGGTCAGGTTCCAGATGTCGGCTTGCGGTCCGTTGTAGGTGAACGATTTGTTGTCCAGGTCCTGCTTGAAATAGTAGGCCCCGAGTACATAGTCGAAGAAGCCGCCGGTTGGCGAAGCCAGGCGGATTTCCTGGGAGTACTGCTTGTCACGGACCGAAACCCCGGCGCTGTGGAACACCGGTACGTTGAGGCCGTCGTCGTTGCGCGGCGTGAAGTCCCACCAGCGGTAGGCGGTGATCGAGGTGAGGGTGAAGTCGTTGGGCAGGGTCCAGTTGGCTTCCACCGAAGTACCGCCCTGGAACACCTTGACCATCTGGTCAGCGTCGAAGTTGACCTTGCGATCCTTGCCCGACACCAGGGTGGCGCCGGCCTGGGCGGCCAGGCTCTCGTAACGGTTCACGCCGTTGATGGTCGGCCCGGTGCTGTACAGGCTGAGGATGCCGTTGTCGGAGTTCTCTTCGTTGTATTCGCCGATCCAGCGCAGATTGAAGGTTTCGCTGGGCTTGAACAGCAACTGGGTGCGAAAGCCCTGGCGCTTGCCGCCGTTGAGATCGTGGCCGTTGTAGACGTTCTTCACATAGCCGTCGTCCTCGGTGTGATAAGCGCTGATGCGCCCGGCGAGGGTATCGGTCAAAGGGCCGGAGAAACTGCCCTGGGTCTGCCAGTAGCCATCCTCGCCCAGCGATGACTGCACGCTGCCCTCCTGGTGGAAGGTCGGCTTGCGCGTGGTGATGTTGAGCACCCCGGCAGTGGTGTTCTTGCCGAACAACGTCCCCTGCGGACCGCGCAGCACTTCCAGCTGCTCGACATCGAGCAGGTCGAACACCGCCATGCCCGGGCGACCGAGGTAGACGTTGTCGAGGTAGATCCCGACGCTGCCTTCCAGGCCATCGCTGGCGGGGTTGTTGCCCAGGCCGCGGATGGAGATGCTCGACTGGCGGGCGTGCACATAGGCGACGTTGGTGCTCGGCACCAGTTGCTGCAAATCCTGCACGCGGTAGATGCGCTGGGTCTCGAGGGTTTCGCTGCCCAGCACGCTGATCGGCGTGGGCACGCTCTGCGCGGTCTCTTCGCGTCGCCGGGCATTGACGGTGACCGTGCCGAGCTGGGCTTCCTGCGTCACGGCTGGGGCGGCGTTGGGCTCATCGGCAAAGCTGCTGCCGGAAGCGGCCAGCAGCACTCCAGCCGCCAGGGGTTGCAGGGCGAACAACGAGGCGCGCGCGGGCCAACGGGAAAGTCGGGACATGCAGATGCTCCTTGAGGCAAGGGCCCAGGCGAGCATTTCCGTTGGCGGAACCGAATCGCGGTCAGGCTGGCTTATATTCTTTTAAGAGATATAAATATTTGTAATTCATATTTCGTGGAATAAGAGACTCCCTTTATAAGGTTCCCAACCCTTCCCAGCAATTGCATTCCACCGAAAGTTTCCATGTAGAAAATGCATATCGACCTGCGCCAGCTCCGCCACTTCATCGCCCTTGTCGAGCACCGCAGCTTCGTCGCCGCGGCGGCTGCGGTGAACCTTTCGCAATCGGCTTTCAGCCGCAGCATCCAGACGCTGGAGCACAACGTCGGCTGCCGCCTGGTCGACCGCGCCAGCAAGGAACTGGCGCCGACCCGCCAGGGCCTGCTGGTGCTGGAGCATTCGCGGCGCCTGGTGCATGGGGCGCACAATCTGGTCAACGAGATCAACCAGTTCAACGGCGCCACCACCGGCGTGGTGCGCTTTGGCTCGGGGCCGGCGCCCGCCGGCGGGCTGGTGCCGCGGGCGGTTGCACGCTTCGTCGCCGAGTACCCGGCGGCGCGCACCTGCTTCCAGGTGGACAATTGGCAGGCCTTGAACCGCCGGCTGATCGCCGAGGAGATCGAGTTCTTCGTCGCCGACACCCGCCAGTTCGAAGCCGACCCGGATTACCAGGTGCATAAGCTCACGCCACAACGCTGGCATTTCTGCTGCCGCGCCGGGCATCCGCTGACCGAGCGTGGCGAAGTGCGGGCGCAGGACCTGTTCGACTATCCGCTGGCGACCACCTTCCGCCCGCCGAATATCCGCAAGATCCTCAGCGACCTCAGTGGGCGGCAAGACTTCCTGCCCAGCGTGGAATGCGAGCATGGCTATGCGCTGCTCAATGTGGTGCTGCACTCGGACACCATCGGCATTGCCTGCAGCGCGAACCTGCGTCCGTACGAAGGGCTGGTGGCGCTCAAGCTGGCGGACCTGGCACCGGAACAGGAAGAGGCGTTCTACACCCGCTATGGGGTGGTGAGCCGGGTGGGGTATGGCTTGTCGGCGCTGGCGCAGGGATTGGTGAGGCAGTTGGTGGCCTGTGACGCCGAGTTGTAGCGAACAGGGGCCGCTTTGCGGCCCCCAACGGTCTCAGCCCTTGCGCGTGGTCCGGCTCAGTTGCCCATCCACCCCCACCGGCACCTCGCCGGCCAGGGTCACCCGACGCACGATGCGCGGCTGCGTACCGTAGTCATCCACCGCATAGTGCTGCGTTGCGCGGTTGTCCCAGATCGCCACGTCCCCGGCCTGCCAGCGCCAGCGCACGGTGTTTTCCAGGCGTGTCACATGCCCCTGCAGTACCGCGAACAGATGCTGCGAGTCGGCCAGCGAATAGCCCTTGATGCGTTTGACGAAATGCCCCAGTTGCAGCACGCGCTCGCCACTGACCGGATGCACGCGCACCACCGGGTGCTCGGTCTCGTACACCGTCGAAGTGAACACCTTGCGGTAGCGCTCCAGCTTGGCCGGATCGACATCCGGTTTCACGCTGGCGTAGTCGTACTCGTTGCTGTGCACCGCCCACAGCTGGTCGGCCAGGGCACGCAGCGGTTCGGGCAGTTCCTGGTAGGCCGCAGCGGTGTTGGCCCACACCGTGTCGCCACCGGAGGCCGGGGCCACCACGCTGCGCAGGATCGAGGCCTTAGGGTAGGCATCGACGAAGGTCACGTCGGTGTGCCAGGAGTTGGCCCGCTGCCCCTCGGCGCCATCGAGCTGGAGCAGGTAGCTGGTGCCGTCGACCACGGGCACCGTGGGGTGGGCGATGGGGTCGCCGAGCAGTTGGGCGAAGGCTTCCTGGCCGACGTCGTCCAGATGCTCCTGGCCACGGAAGAAGATCACCTTGTACTGCACCAGCGCCGCCTGGATGGCGTCGACGGTGGCCGGGTCGAGGTCGGCGGACAGCTTGATGCCGCGAATCTCGGCGCCGATGCGCCCGGCAACGGGGTGGATATCGAGTTCGAGGGTTTGCGGCGCGGTGGCCAATGCGGCGTTGCTCATGGTCGTGCTCCTCAGGGTTGTTGTCGGGTCAGCGGGCGGCCTGGACGGCCTGGTCCTGTTGCAGGGCGTGATCGATGAAGCGTGGTTCGACCCAGTCGGCCACCTGGAAGCCGTGGCGGATCAGGCGCTCCTTGGCGGCCAGGTCGACGCCCTGTTGCAGCAGGCCGACGAAGCCAGCGTCCAGGCGTGGGTCGAAGTACTCGGCAAGGTTTTCCTCGGCCAGGTCGTCGCGCAGGATCGACTTCGGCCAGTTGGCGGTATTGGCCACGAGGTCCACATAGGCCTCGCGGTTACGCTCGTCGCGCAGCCACTTCGCCGCCTGTTCCTGGGCATTGACCAGGCGCTGCACCAGGTCAGGGTGCTGGCGAATGAACGCGCCGGTGCCGAGCAACACCGCTTGAGTACTGCCGGCCCCTTGCAGGTTGCGTGAGTTGACCGGCAACTCGACCAGGCCCCGCTCGCGCAGCGACAACAGGTTGGACAGGCCCCAGGTGGCGTCGATCTGCTTGGCGGCCAGGGCGGCATTGGCGGCGTTGAAGTCGAGGTTGATCACTTTCAGTTCACGCTCGGACAGCCCCTGGCTGGCCAGGGCACTGGCGAACGACAGCTGGTTGGCGGTGCCGCGGAACACTGCCACGCGCTTGCCCTTGAGATCCTGCAGGCTGTGGATGCCCGAGCCCGGGACTACGCCGAGGTAGCTCTTCACACCGCGCACCCCTGCCGACAGCACGCGGGTGTCGAGGCCGCTGGCCTTGCCGATGATCGCGGCCAGGTCGCCCAGGTAGGCGAAGTCCGCCTGGCCGTTGGCCAGGGCTTCGTTGACCACGGGGCCTGCGCCCTTGAAGAAGCGCCAGTCGATGCGGATGCCGTCCTTGGCAAACTCTTTCTCCAGCAGTTGCTGGTCGCGCAGTACATCCACCACGCCGCCGGCACTGGGCTTGCTGCCAGCGCTGAGGTCGGGCACGGCGATACGGATCACATCCGGCTGGGCGGCATGGGCTGCCACGGGCACGGCACTCAACAAGGCGGCGAGCAACGGGCTGAGCAGGTGGCGGAAGGTGGTTTTCATGGCAAGGCTCCTTGGCAGGCTGCCACCGGCGATGGCCGGCGCTATGGGGCAGAAGCTAGGCAGGTCCGGTTAGAACCTACAAAGATCAAAACTTCATTTTTTAGTAACCAGAAGACATAAACCAGACGCCATGCGGGCCTGCGACGGGCTTGCAGGAAACGCATGGAAAATATGAGGAAAACGCAATGGGACGGGGCTTTCGCATGCACCGGCCGCATGCTCTTATCTCTTGAATGCAATTTATGTGAATTTTTAATTCCATAAACGAATAAACAAGGAACGGTTTGGGAGATGCCCCGATGAGCGAAGTCTTGAGCGCAAGTCTGCGGCGCCTGTGGGTGCCGCTACGCAGCCCTTTCGCGACGCAAGGCCGCTTCTACCTGCCGTGGATCGTGCCATTGGCGGTGGCGGCCTTGTGGGTCGTCGCCAGCCGTGAGCACTGGATGAGCGAACAGATCCTGCCCGCCCCCGCGCTGGTCTGGCAGAGTGCGCTGGAGTTCGGCTCAGGCGAACTCTGGGGTCACCTGTGGATAAGTCTGCAGCGCCTGATCTGGGGGCTGCTGGCAGGGATCGCCAGCGGCCTGCTGCTGGGCACCTGGCTGGGCGGGTCGCGACGGGCGCAGACTCTGGTGCTGCCCACCTTCGTCGCCCTGGCGCAAATCCCGACCCTGGCCTGGATCCCGCTGTTCATGCTGTTCTTCGGCATCGGCGAGCTGCTCAAACTGGTAGTGCTGGTCAAGGCGGTGGTGGTGCCGGTCACGCTGCACACCCTGGTTGGCGTGCGCGACGCCCAACCCAAACTGCGCGAGGCCGCCGCTGTCCTGCGCCTGCCTCCTCACCTGCTGTTCCTGCACCTGTTGCTGCCCGCCGCGCTACCGGCGTTTCTCGCCGGTGTGCGGCTGGCCCTGGCCACTGGCTGGACCTCGCTGCTGGCTGTGGAACTGCTGGCCTCCAGCGAAGGCATCGGCTACCTGATGGTCTGGGGGCGGCAGTTGTTCATGCTCGACCTGGTGTTCCTCTGCATCCTGCTGATCGGCCTGGTCGGCGCACTGATGGATCGCGGCTTCTCGCGCCTGGAACGCAGCCTGTTGCACTGGCCGCAACCGGCCACTGGCGAGCAGTTGCGCGGACAGGTGCCACGCGGCTGGCAAAGCCTGCTGCTGCCTGCGGGGCTGTTGCTGCTGTGGCAGGCCGCCAACAGCCTTGGCTGGGTCGATGCCAACATCCTCTCTTCTCCGCTGGATGTGCTGCGCAGCCTGTACGCAGGCCTGCTCGACGGTTCGTTACCCGAGGCCCTGCGTCTGAGCCTGCAACGCACCCTGGCCGGTCTGTTGATCGGCGGTGGCGCGGGGTTCGCCCTGGGCCTGCTGCTGGGCCTGTCAGCCAACGCCGAGCGCCTGCTCGGCCCGAGCCTGTCGGCGTTGCGCCAGGTGGCGCTGTTCGCCTGGGTGCCGCTGCTGACCGCCTGGTTCGGCCTGGGTGAAGGCGCCAAGCTGGTGTTCGTCGCGCTGGCGGCGTTCTTCCCGCTGCTGATCGCCACCCAACGCGGCATCGCCAGCCTCCCGCCACAGCTGGGCGAGGCGGCGCAGGCCCTGCGCCTGGACCTGCCGCACCGGCTGCGTCTGCTGGTGTTGCCCGGCGCCACGCCGGCGATCTTCGCCGGGCTGCGCCTGGCGCTGATCTACGCCTGGCTCGGCACCATCGGCGCCGAGTACTTCATGCCTTCGGACGGCGGCATCGCCAGCCTGATGATCGGCGCCCAGCAATTGTTCCGCATGGACCAGGTGATGGCCGCCATGGTCCTGATCGGCCTGGTCGGCGCCCTGCTCGGCCACCTCGGCCAACGCCTCGAATCGCGCGCCACGCGCTGGAGATCCGCATGAATGCCTTCATCACCCCGGCCCTGCACGCGGCCAACCAAGCTGATGCCACACCGCCGCTGGTCAGCTTCGAGAAAGTCGGCAAGACCTTCAGCGTCGATGGCCAGCCGTTCGAAGCCATTCGCGACTTCGACCTGTCGATCGAACAGGGCGAATTCATCGCCATCGTCGGCTCGTCGGGCTGCGGCAAGTCCACCCTGCTGCGCCTGCTGGTGGGCCTGGACAACGACTACAGCGGCCAGATCCGCGTCGATGGCCAGCCGGTCAACGGCATCGGCGGTGAACGCGGCATCGTGTTCCAGGAGCACCGCCTGTTTCCCTGGCTGACGGTGGCGCAGAATATCGGCCTGGGGTTGGTCAATGAAAAGCTCACTCAGGGCGAGCGCGCCCGGCGTGTCCACGAGTACGTGCAGTTGGTAGGGCTGGTCGGCTTCGAGTCAGCCTATCCGCACCAGCTTTCCGGCGGCATGGCACAGCGGGTGGCCATTGCTCGCGGCTTGGTGGCCAGCCCACGGATCCTCCTGCTGGACGAGCCCTTCGGCGCCCTCGATGCCTTGACCCGTCAACAACTGCAGGACGAGCTGCTGGCTATTCGTGAACGCGCGGGGATCACCATCCTGCTGGTCACCCACGATGCCGAGGAGGCGACCTACCTGGCCGACCGCGTGGTGGTGCTGGAGCCTCGCCCCGGGCGGATCAAGGCCGTGGTGCCGATCGACCTGCCGCACCCGCGCCGGCGTACCGGCGTGGCGCTGCATGGCCTGCGGGAAAAGGTCCTGCACCAGATCACCAGCGACCAGGCTTACATAAAGCCTGCCCCCGTGGGGGTGGAGGGGCTGCGCCCGGAGCTCATCGCACTGTAGGCATCAAGACCATTCGGCAGCCGGGAAAAATCGCTCGAGCCACGGCGCATTGCCCACTTGCTCGGCATAGGCCACTCGCTCGAACGGTTGACCACTGCGCATGTCGAAGACGGGCGAGCCTGGATTGTGGTTGACCTCGCGGAGCCTGAACTTGAGGAAGCGAAACTGCTCGCCCTGCACGCTGCTGATGTCGTCGATCAAGAACGTGCAGCCGGGTTTGAACAACACTTCCGCCTCTTGCCAGTTCAGCGACAGCGGCGCCACCGGCCGACCGCTGAGCTGTTGGCCCCCGAGCAGTTCGTACAACACCGTGTGTTCGTCGAAATGCCCCGCCACCTCGGCAAGCGGCAGATCGACAACCTCCTTGGGCAGCATGAACCGGCGGGGGATATAGGGGCTTTCAGTAAACGAGGTAAAGTCGGTCGAGACCAGTAAATCGCCCACCTTGATCGCCCCTTCCCGGTATCGTGCTCCCAGCGCGACCCGGCCACCCCGCCCTCCGCGCCAGAGCAGCGAAGCCTGGCTGCCGGGCAAAAGCTCCAGAGAGTCGGCCAGCCTGTCGATGAAGTCGTCCAGCATTTCGCTGGCAAAGCCCTGCAAGCGGGTACGGTCACCCCTGAACAGGTCGTTCACCTTGGCCATGTGACTGCTGTACTCCATGGCCAGGTCGTTATGCAACGCGCCTTCCTGCCTGAAGGTATAGAAGCGCTTGCCGCTCACTTCGACATAGTGGTGCCCGTATGCGTCGACCGGTGCCATATGCCCTCTGTACTCCGGCAAGCCGGCGCCCTCCAGCAAGCGTGCCTGGCGATCGAGCAGCGCCAGTGACAGCCTCTGCCCAAGCACCTTGTCGGGTTCCATGTAGGTACTCCAGAACTGCGTTGTCAGCGCACCTGGGTCACCCTCCGGTGCGTACAGCCACCAGTTCCCGTCCAGGCCGCGACGCACCATCAGGCTTTCGCGGATCTCGAGGTCGTCCAGGTCCTTCAGCACCATCCAGCTTGACCAGGTGCCGCTGTAATGAACAGGCAACACCGACTCGCCCACCCGAATCCATCCCCGTCCTTGCCCATCGATACTCACACCTTGCAACAAGCCGCCTGTCTGGATCGGGTCATCCACAATGAGGTTGCTGTCCAGGTCGTCGAGTAGCTGGCGAACGCGTCGCGCTTCCCTCGCCGGTTGCAGGAAGGCCGCCGCGATCCCCGCGAAGTGCGGTGGTTCGCGGTACTTCAGGGCCCGCAGGCCCAGCCCTGTCTCGATCATGGCAAAGATAATCACCAGCGCATCAGCTATCGAGTCAAGTATTGCCTGGCTGCGCTCGCGCTGGGAGCTAGCGCGGACTGCCGTGTCGATATCCAGCGTAAGACGGGCGCCCCCCGCGCCCAGCATGACCAGGCCGATGGGCCAGGCCATCAGCGAGAAGCTGCCGAAGACGTTGATAAACGCCCCCAGATAACCGCGCCAGAGCTGCTTGCGCAGGTCAGCGTTGCTGACCAGGTTGTGCAGGGTCAGGCCGAGGTCTGCCTTGGCCCACAACATCAGGGTGTCGAACAGGTCTGGCAGGTGCAATGCCTGCCCCTCGCCGAACGGCCATAGCGCACGCCCTGGGGAACCGCTCTGGTCGCGCACCGCCGACAGCCTCGCCGTCCGCGTGCCCAGGGGCATGCCTGGGTCGGCCCGTTCCACTGCGTCCAGCCAGGCCTGCGCGTCATCGGCCTGCACGCGGTCGACGACCCAGCGAACCATTGCCTCATGATCGGCAAATGCGCGAAGAGAGCGTTCCAGCGAAGGGGCGTAGAACACCACGCGTCCCGAGCTGTGACGCAAGGTGACCAAGTGGCCGTTGCCGACCGGAAAGTGGCACACGGCAAACTGCGCGCCATGTCCTGAGTGGGACAGTGCCGCCAGCGTCAGGGGTGTACCTGTGGCGATGCCAAGCCAATCCCGCAGATTCTGTTTGTCGACCGGTTCAAGCAGACCGACGCCGACACCGTGGTCGATCGCGGCCAGAAAACACGCGCGGGCCAGGACAGGAAAGTCCAGCCCCTCCTTGCCCCAGAAACGTTCCGTCTTTTCCCTTGTCTCGTCAGCGAAATCCAGAGTCCACAGGTAGTCCATCACCGTCTTCGGCAACAGTGCCACCTCGTTCTCAGCACCATACTGCCCGGCGCCAGGCCCCTGGGTGTAAAAGCCACCGTAGGTCGCCAGGGTGTCGGGAGCGCCTTGGAAGCCGCCGCCGAAGCGACGTATCAACAGCTCGGTGAAACGCGTGGATTGCCGGGGCGGACCGCTATGGCGCCAACCTGTCGTCGTGGCGGCACCGACCGCGCTATCGAACACATGCCACCAGACCTGGTCCGGGTCCAGAGGCTTGCCCATGTGCTTGAGCAAGTAGGTGGCGGCGTGCTCATGCGCCAATCGGTAGGGGTCGGGCCAGCCATCAAGATAGGCTTGAGCCTTGTCCATCAATGCCCGCGCGTCGCCCAGCGAAGCCAGGCTGCGAGCGAAATGGTCGAGGTCGAGGGGCATGCTGAGATTCACTTGGCAGCGGGGTGGCTCTCGATTGAACCGCGCTCCGTGAGCCTTTCGGCACTATCGCAGTACCACCCGGACCTACCCTGGCAATGCATGTTGCTGTCGTAAAGATACGATGCCCCTGCCCGGCGCAGCCCGATGTCGGCCACACCAGGCTCTCGACGCAGGCGCAGGTCTGGATCACCCGGAACATGTCCGGTGTCATGGAAAAAC
This sequence comes from Pseudomonas sp. CCOS 191, assembly GCF_001007005.1. Taxonomy (NCBI): domain Bacteria; kingdom Pseudomonadati; phylum Pseudomonadota; class Gammaproteobacteria; order Pseudomonadales; family Pseudomonadaceae; genus Pseudomonas; species Pseudomonas sp. CCOS 191. The sequence continues at coordinate 178,265 of NZ_LN847264.1, read as the reverse complement.
AACCCTGTATCAAGGCCATGGACGTCACCGACACAGATGGGTATCATGCGCCCCGTTGCACTCGTAGCTCAGCTGGATAGAGTACTGCCCTCCGAAGGCAGGGGTCGTGGGTTCGAATCCCGCCGAGTGCGCCATGACTTCGCGCTGCCACCCGTGTGTTTTCACCGATGGCGGCAAACAAAAGCCCCGCTCAGATCACTCTGGCGGGGCTTTTGCGTTTCCGGGCCTCAGCCCTGCACGATGATCTGGCCTTGCAGGTCCCTGACCATGGTTTCAATGACCGGCTTCATTGCCTTGAATTCTTCAGGCGTGCACACCGCCTTCGGATGCTTGAACTGCATGCGCCGCTCGACCACCACGGCGTTGCCATCGCGAGTGTAAAGGGCGCTGTAGTCGAAGCTGCCTTCCTTCACGGTAACGGCCTTGGGCGTCGCCAGGACAGTGACTTCGGCAGGAAACTCGAAGCGCGCCTTCTCCACCGTTTCGTTGGAAATGCAGACGAAGCCCTGGGTGCGTTCGTTTTCGGCGGCAAAGCCATAGACCATCTGCGAGATACCGCCGACCAGGCTGCTCAGTGCCGGAAGCCCCACTGGGCCTGGCAGGTTCACCAGGTTCTCGGTATGACCCTCGACCTGGCTATGGAAGTGCTCCGGCGCCACCGATGGCTGGATCAGGATCTTGCCGCTGCCCCGCTGGCCGTAGGCATTGAGCACCTGCTCGACCATGCGGTCGAGGTCGGCCGGTTTCATCGACTTGGCGCCATAGCGGTTGACCTCGCTGGCCCAACCCTCGACCGTCGAAGCACCGGTGAAGTCCGCAGCGCCCGTGCCCTTGACCTTGAACAGCATCTCACCGACCTGCTTGCCAAACTGGGAAGCCGGGGTCTTGCCAAATTCGCCCGAGGCGGTCAGCAGCGTGGTCTTGTCCAGGTCCATCAGCGGCAGGTAGCCGGCGGCCACAGACGGGTCGGTCGAGTCCAGGTACAGGTCCAGGCTCGGTATGTAGGTCAACACATGGTTGAGCACGCCCAGGGTCGGCACCTTGGGCAAGTGATAGGCGTTGCCGAGGTTGATCAGGGCAGGCGAGCTTTCGATGGCCGCGGCCTTGAGCAACGCTTCGAGCAGGGCGACATGGTCCTTGCAGTCGCCATAGCGGTTGTCCAGCACGCTCTGCGCCGAATGCGGAACCACCCCGCCGGCACCGACATAGACCGCCACGTAGCGGATGTTCTCACGTACCCAGTCGCTGAGCTTGAGCGCCTTGGCCCGGGCATCGGGCAGGTTCGCCGTCAACTGCTCGGCCAGTGCGGCGATGGCCGGCGTCACTTCCACGCCGGCGCGCGCCTGGTAGCTGGCGGCAAGCCCTGCGTAATCCTTGAAGGTCGACACCGCGAGGTACTGGCCGTAGTCCAGGTAGGACACGGCGCTCGCCTCGATCCTGGCCCTGTCGGCGGGCACGAAGTCCCAGCGGTAGACCTTGCGGCCCTTGCCGGCCTTGGGCGTGGACGCCTTGAAGCCACGAGCATCAGCGTACAGCGGCAGATCCGCCGGCAGGTCGTAGATCAGCGAGAACTGCTCCACGGGGTGGAAATCCGGGCCGGTGAGGTCCTCGAAGTGGCCGGGGAACAGCGCAGTGTTGCGATGGCGCTTGTAACGCAGCACCAGGCGATCGCCGACGGCCACTTCGGGGAAGATCACCACCTTGACCCGGGAGTCCTGGAACATCGGCGCGTAGGTGGGCGCCTGCTCCTGCTGCTCCTTGATCTGCGAGGCATCGACCATCACCTTGCGCCCGTCTGGCTTCTGGGTGAAGGCTTCGTCGACCTCCAGGGTTTCGTACGAGCGGTTGTAGCTCAGCGGCTGCTGGGCCTTGGCCTGGATGGCCCGCTCTTCGTTGATGCGCGAGACCGACTCGACCGCCACCTGGAAGCTGCCGTCGGTCTGCACGGTGAAGGTCTGTTCGACCTTTTCCAGGGTGACAGAGTGGTCGGTGCCATCGTCCCGGGCCTGGGCGGGCGTGATGCAGGCAAGGGTGAAGGCCAGCACCCCGGCCAGGGGTGCAAGGTAAGACGTGAACATGAGGATCCTTCTCTCGTAAAACGGGTTATTACAAAAAACGCTAATGATACGCATTTTTGTCATAAAGCTGCAGGCCGCGCCGTAGATGAAAGCTTGCACGTTTGTGCAGAAATGCACATTGCCACCTCTCCCGCGCCAGTAGTCATTGGTGATAGCGTGGGCATCTTCCGTTTGCGTAAACGGTCACCCTCCACCCCTTGCAAAGGAATGCGCACACCCATGCCATTTACCAAGCTATCCGCCGCATCGCTCCTGCTGGCCAGCGTGGCCATGTTCTCGATCCCGGCCCAGGCCAACCTCTCCCAGCAGCAGTCCGCCGCCATCATCAAGGCCTACGACGGCAGCGATCCGGCCGACTTCAAGCAGTTCCTCGGCAAGCTGGCCGGCAGCGACCTGGCCAAGGCCGACAAGCTGGACGACACCCTCAAGCTGTACCTGGCCGGCAAGCCGCTGTCAGCCGAGCAGCAGGACGAAATCAACCGCCTGCTGGGCCTGTACACCCGCATCAAGTACGGCAAGGCCGCCAAGGAGACCCTGCGCGAGCTGGTGGAGATCCCGACCGTGCGCAAAGAGGGCGTGCCGCAGCACGAAAACCCGGAGTTTCTCAAGATCGCCGACAAGATCAAGGCCCTGGCCGAGGGCTTCGGCCTGCAGTTCCGCAATATCGACAACCGCGTCTACGAGATCACCCTCGGCGAGGGCAAGGAAGTCATCGGTATCCACGCCCATGCCGACGTGGTGCCGGTCACCCCGGAAAACTGGAAGCTCAAGGACGGCACCAAGCTCGACCCGTTCAAGGTCACCCTGGTGGGCGACCGCATGTACGGCCGCGGCACCGAGGACGACAAGAACGGCATCGTCGTCGCGCTCTACGCGCTGAAAGTAGCCAAGGACGAAAAGCTGCCGCTGGCGCGCCAGTTCAAGCTGCTGGTGGACACCACCGAGGAAACCACCGGTGATGCCATCCCCTACTACTTCGAACGCAACGCCACCCCTGACTACAACCTCGCGCTGGACGGCGGCTACCCGGTGGTGATCGCCGAGAAGGGCTATGGCACCGTCATGGCCACCTTCGCCAAGCGTGCCGGTGATGGCAAAGGCGCCGAGGTGATCAACCTCACCGGCGGCCTGGCCACCAACCAGATCCCCGGCAGCTCGGTAGCGACCCTGACCAGCGAAAAGCCGGCCGAACTGGCCAAGGCCCTGGAAAAAGCCGGCGCAGCCTACGTCAAGCGCCATGGCGGTGACTTCAGCATCGACGCCAAGGTCGACGGCAAGCAGGTGCTGCTGACCGTGACTGGCGTTTCGGCACACTCCTCCGAGCCCGAGTCCGGGGTCAACCCGGTGGCGCGCATGCTCGACTTCCTCAACGGCCTGGGCAAGGACGTGCCGCTCAAGCACAACCACATCACCGACGCCGCCCGCTACGCCGCCGACAACTGGGGCCTGGACTACCTGGGCAACAAGCTTGGCGTGGGCTTCAAGGACGACTTCATGGGCCCGCTGACCACCTCGCTGACCTTCGTCGGCCTGGATGACAAGGCGCTGAAGCTGGCGGTGAACCTGCGCATTCCCAAAGGCAAGTCGCTCGACACCCTCAAGGGTGAGATCTCCGGCAAGCTCGACAGCTGGGTTGCCAAGAGCAAGACCAAGGTGGCCTTCGACTACAGCATGGACGAGCCGATGTACCGCAACCCCGAGGGCGAGTGGGTCAAGGCCCTGCTGGCCGTGGCCAGCGAGAACCTGGGCATGAAGCACGAGTACGGCACCTCCGCCGGCGCCACCTCGGTGCACGACCTGCCCAACGGCGTGCAGTTCGGCCTGGCCATGCCGGATGTGAAGTACACCGGGCACAACGACAACGAGTTCAAGACCGTGGAGCAGTTCATGCTCGACCTGCAGATCGTCAGCGAGATGGTGGCGCGGATCGGGCAGATGCCGAAGCTCTGAGCCTTCTCAAAGGGCCGCTTTGCGGCCCTTTCACTGGCTAGCGCCCTCAGCCCCTGGAGAACTGCCGCTGCAAGCAACAGTCTTGTGTTGCTTGCACTGGCCTCATCGCCGGCAAGCCGGCTCCCACAGGTACAGCGCTGACCTTGAAGATGGCGCGATCGATGTGGGAGCCGGCTTGCCGGCGATTGGGCGGCGCAGCAGCCCCGCTTCACCGATGACGTTTTTCAATCACCTCGATGCCGTTTCCTGCATTGCCGTGCAGAGCGCCGTGCCGGATGCTTTATTTACTCCGACACCGCGCTTTTTCACCCACCGAGGCCCGTATGAAGAACGTCGAACAAATCCTCAAAGCCAAGTCCCAGCACCAGACCGTCTACACCATCAGCCCTGATGACTCGGTGCTGGATGCCTTGAAGCTGCTGGCGGAGAAGAACGTCGGTGCATTGCCGGTGATGGAAAACGACCAGGTCGTAGGTATCGTCAGCGAGCGCGACTATGCGCGCAAACTGGTGCTCAAGGGGCGCTCATCGGCTGCCACGCCGGTACGGGAAATCATGAGTTCGCCGGTGGTCACCGTGGAGCCCAAGCAGAACCTCGAGTACTGCATGAACCTGATGACCAACCGCCATCTGCGCCACCTGCCCGTTGTGGATAACGGCAAGCTGCTGGGGCTTTTGTCGATTGGCGACCTGGTGAAGGAAACCATCGCCGAGCAGGCCAACCTGATCCTGCAGCTCGAGCAGTACATCCGCGGGGAATGATCCCGCCTAGTGGTAAGCGCGCTCCAGTTCGTCCAGCTGATGGTCGAAGCTGCGCAGGCGCGCCGACCAGGTGTACACCAGCACTTCCAGATCGCGATTGAGCACGGCGGTATTGCCGCCGTCGCGCACCGGGGCATCGCACAGGTCCAGCTGGTAGCGCTCGCGGGCCATCGCCGTGGCCACGCTGGACAGGTCGCGGGCATTGGCCAGCCAGTGATGGTGGTGGTCGTGCACCTCACGGTCGAGTTCCCGGCACTGGCGCTTGAGGGCGTCGAGGCTTTGCTCCAACGGTGTGCCCTTGAGCTCACCCATCACCTCCTCGAAGGTGCGCCCGGAGTGCCAGTAGCTGCCCCAGAAGTAGCGGTCGAACACCGTCTCGACCCGGCGCAGGGCGACCTTGGTGTTCCAGATGGTCAGCAACGTTCGCCCCTGGGCCACCTCACGCTTGTTCAGGTGCAAATGCTGCCAGGCGATCCAGGCCAGGCCGCAGAGCGCCACCGCCGCGGTAACGGCGGCGGCGGCATAGAGAAACTGCACGGCCTGGTTCATCTGGTGGGTGTGCCGGATACCGTAGAAGTAGCCGGCGGTCAGGGTGCCCAGGATCGTCACGGTGCACCAGAATCCTGGTGCGTAGGGATCTTTCATTGCGCCATCCCCTCTTGTTTTACCTGAGCATAGCAACGGCCCGATCACCCATCAGGTGCCGCTCGGCGCTTTATTTGCGGGGGCGACGCAGTGCTTCGTTGAGTTGGTCGAAGGGTACCGCCCAATCGGCGTCCTCTATGATGCTTTCCTTCAAAAAGGTTCTTTGCGCCTCGGTCCAGAACGGTGCGTCCACCAGCTTGATCTCGTTCTTCAACGGCGAATGAGTGGTGATGAACTGGTCGATGCTGGTGGCATCGTCCGCCAGCCCCAATTGCTTGAACAGGTCGGCAAATGGATGGTTCGGTGCTTCCATGATTCCTCCTCGGGCCGGGCGGGTCGTCCACGACGCCAACCCGGCGTTGGTTGCGAGCATCAGCTCAATTCGCGCACTTCGGCGTGCGGCACCAGCTTCAAGTATTGCTCCATGCTCATGTGGATCAGATGATCGTGGTCACCTGCCTCGAGGTAGACATCGCCCTGGCGGGTAAGACTCCGGTCGAGCAGCATGGGAATGTTGTAGGCGTCGCCCAGGGCCGGGATGGCGCCGCGCTCGCAATCGCCGAACAGGCTCGGCAGGTTACTCTCGCGGGTCAGTTGCCAGGCGCCGGTCATGCGCACCTCGGTCATGTCCAGATGCCGGTTGGCCGGCAGTACGGCCATGATGAAGTTGCCATGGCGGTCATCGAGCATCACTGACTTGGCGACCCGCTCGGCGGGTACGCCGGCCGTGCGCGCCGACTCCAGGCTGGTGGCCGAATGGGGATGGGGAATGATGTCGTAGTCGCAGTTGGCCTGGTCCAGGCGCTGCTGAAGGGTCTTGGCCATACGCATGATGCACCTCCGGTTTTGCCCCCATCCTCAAGTTTAGGCCGTGGCCCAGCAGCCACGACTAAACTTCAAAGACAGGTCCGCATGAGGTGACGACAGGTGATCGCCCAGCGCTGGCGCATGCTGCTGTTGCTGTTGATCCTCGGCTTCGTGCCGAGTGGCCAGAGCGCGCCTGGCGCAAATGTATGGCTGTTGAGCGTCGATGATGCCATCGGCCCGGCCAGCGCTGACTATCTGCTACGTGGGCTAGACCAGGCGCAGGCACAAGGCGCGCAACTGGTGGTGATCCGCCTCGATACCCCCGGCGGGCTGGACAGCGCCATGCGCCAGATCATCAAGGCCATCCTGGCAAGCCCCGTGCCGGTGGCCACCTACGTCGCCCCGGGTGGCGCCAGGGCAGCCAGCGCCGGCACTTACATCCTCTACGCCAGCCATATCGCGGCCATGGCCCCAGGGACCAACCTCGGCGCAGCGACGCCAGTGCAGATCGGCGCTCCCGGCAAAGCTGAACAACCCGCCACGAACAGCGAAGAAGGCGCATTGGCACGCAAACAGGTGAATGACGCTGCGGCCTACATCCGTGGCCTGGCCCAGCTGCGCGGGCGCAACGCCGACTGGGCGGAGAAGGCCGTGCGCGAGGCCGTCAGCCTGTCGGCCAGCGAAGCCCAGCGCTTGCAGGTAATCGACCTGATCGCCAACGACCTCCCCGACCTGCTGCGCCAGCTCGATGGCAAGTCACTGCTCGTCGCAGGCCAGACCGTGCAACTGCGCACCCATGAGGCCAGCGTGACCGAACACCTGCCGGACTGGCGCACCCGCCTGCTCGCAGTGATCACCAACCCCAGCGTGGCGCTGATCCTGATCATGATCGGCGTGTACGGCCTGCTGTTCGAATTCATGAACCCGGGCTCCGGGGTCGGCGGCGTGGTCGGCGGCATCTGTCTGCTGCTGGCGCTGTATGCCCTGCAACTGTTGCCGGTGAGCCATGCCGGGGTGGCATTGATCCTGCTCGGGGTAGCGTTCATGGTCGCCGAGGCGTTCCTGCCCAGCTTCGGTGTGGTCGGCTTCGGCGGCATCGTCGCCTTCGTCGTCGGGGCGGTGATCCTGATGGACACCGATGCCCCCGGCTTCGGCATCCCGCTGGCGCTGATCATCAGCCTGGCGGTGCTCTCGGCACTGTTGCTCGGCGGCGTGCTGGGCATGGCGCTGAAAGCGCGCCGGCGCGCCCTGGTCAGCGGCGATGCCGGGCTGGTGGGCAGCCTGGTCACGGTGACGCAGGTGCGCACCGACAACCCGTTCTGCGGCTCGGTACAGGCCCAGGGCGAACAATGGCAGGTGCAGTGCGCGACACCTCTGCAACCTGGCCAGCACGTGCGGGTGACGGCCCGTCATGGCGTGACCCTGGAGGTCAGCGCCACTGCGCCCACGGCGCAAGGAGAGTAGACGATGTTCATGCAATTCGGTTTCAGCGCCGTGCTGGTGCTGCTGGCCATACTGCTGCTGTCGGCGCTGCGCATCCTGCGCGAGTACGAGCGCGGCGTGGTGTTCCAGCTCGGGCGCTTCTGGCAGGTCAAGGGCCCGGGCCTGATCATCCTGATTCCGGGGATCCAGCAGATGGTGCGCGTCGACCTGCGCACCGTGGTCCTCGATGTGCCGCCCCAGGACGTGATCACCCGCGACAACGTCTCGGTCAAGGTCAACGCCGTGCTCTACTTCCGCGTGCTCGACCCGCAGAAGGCGATCATCCAGGTCGAGGACTTCCTCGCCGCCACCAGCCAGCTGGCCCAGACCACCTTGCGGGCGGTGCTCGGCAAGCACGAGCTGGACGAACTGCTGGCCGAGCGCGAACAGTTGAACTCGGATATTCGCGAAGTGCTGGACGCACAGACCGACGCCTGGGGCATCAAGGTGGCCAACGTCGAGATCAAGCACGTCGACCTGAACGAATCGATGATCCGCGCCATCGCCCGCCAGGCCGAGGCCGAGCGTGAACGACGGGCCAAGGTGATCCATGCCGAAGGTGAGTTGCAGGCGTCGGAGAAACTCATGCAGGCGGCGCAGATGCTGGGCAAGGAGCCGGGGGCGATGCAACTGCGCTACATGCAGACGCTGGGTTCGATTGCCGGGGACAAGAGCTCGACCATCGTGTTTCCGATGCCGATGGATCTGCTCAAGGGGCTGGTGGACAAGCAGCGCTGAAAACCATCGCGGGGCCAGTCGCATCCGCAGTGCGCCGATGCGACTGGCCCCGCGATGATCATCGGACGTTCGAAATCAGAGCGGCGCCCGGCGCAGAGTGGCCAGGAACGTCGCCGCGCCAATGAACAATCCGGCAAAGGTACGATTCAGGCGCTTCTGCTGCTTGGGCGTGCGCAACAGGCGCAGCACCCGCGAAGCCAGGCCGGTGTAACCCGCCATCACCAGCAGGTCGACGCTGATCATGGTCACGGTGATCGCCACGTACTGGGGCAGCAACGCCTCGTGCGGATTAATGAACTGCGGCAGCACCGCAAGCATGAACACCAGCGCCTTGGGGTTGCTGACGTTGACCAGGAAGCCACGAAACACCAGGCTCAGCGGCTTGCCGATAGGCCGCACCCCGGACTCGTCGCTCATGTCCATCGGCAGGGCTTGCCATTGCTTGTAGGCAAGGTACACCAGGTAGGCGACGCCGAACCATTTGATGACCTGGAAGGCCGTGGCGGAAGCGGCGAGGATGGCGCCGACACCGGCGGCGATGACGGCGATCTGCACGATCAGGCCCAGTTGCAGGCCCAGGGCGTTCCAGTAACCACGCCAGAAACCGTACTGCAGCCCGCTGGACATCGAGGCGATCGCCCCGGCACCCGGCGACAGGCTGATCACCCAGCACGCGGCAAAGAAGGCCAACCACGTTTCCATCGACATCGCACACCTCGCTCGAACATTTGTTACAAAGCGTTAAGCTACGGTGCTGGCGAAAAAATAACCAGTAAATTCTGCGGCTTCAATCGGTTTCGGGCGATTCCGGCTTGACCGCAGTGGCGGCCTCGGCGCCACGCCAACGGCGCACGGCTTTCTGGAAGAACTGGCTGTTGGGCACCTGCACCAGCGCGCCACCCGCTTCCGGCGTTTCCATCAGCGTGGTGTACAGCAGGTTGATGGCGATCACCCGGCCCTTCACTCCCGGTTTGTCGAGGGTGTCGACCAGCTCGACCACATCGCCGATACGAAACGGCCCGACGGTGAAGATCAGCACCGCGCACAGCAGGTTGGACAGCACGCTCCAGATAGCGAAGAACGCCACCGCCGCCACCGCGACGAAGCCCGACAGCGCGGTCCACAACACCGTGGCCGATACACCCAGGCGCTCGAGCACGAACAGCAGCGCGCTGCCCATGATCAGCCAGCGCAAGGCGCCGCGCACCGGCACCATCAGCTCGTGCGGCAACGGGTAGCGTTCGCCCAGGCTTCTCAACCCGCGAGCGACCATGCGCTGCAGGATGAACGCTGCGATCAGGATCAGCAGAATCTGCAGCCCCAGCCACATCGAGTCCATCCACTGCCCCGGCAACAGCGAGCGCAGCTCCTCCATCAGGACAGCGCCTCGAGTTCGGCCTGCATGCTTTCGAGGGTTTCCAGGGCTTCCATCCAGGCCTCCTCAAGCTCGCCTTCGCGTTGCTTGAGCTTGGTCTGGCGGGCCAGCAGGTCGCGCAGTTCATCCTTGCGCGCGGCCTCGTACACGCCACCGTCGCCCAGGGCGGTCTCGACCTCGGCCAGGTCCTTGTGCACCTGGTTGAGCTCGGCCTCCAGCTTGTCGGCCGCCTTCTTGTGCGGCGCCAACTGCTGGCGCAGGGCCGCGGCAGCCTGGCGCTGGGCTTTCTTGTCGGTCTTGTCCGGGTTGGCCGGCGTGCTGCTCACCGGCGCGTTGCGCTGGCGGAACTCGACCAGCCAGCGGCTGTAGTCGTCCAGGTCGCCATCGAAGGTGTCGACCTTGCCGTCGGCCACCAGCAGGAAGTCGTTGGTGGTGCTCTTGAGCAGGTGACGGTCGTGGGAGACCACCACCACGGCACCCGCGAACTCCTGCAGCGCCATGGTCAGCGCCAGGCGCATCTCGAGGTCCAGGTGGTTGGTCGGTTCGTCTAGCAGCAACAGGTTCGGCCGCTCCCAGGCAATCAGCGCCAGGGCCAGGCGGGCCTTCTCGCCACCGGAGAAGTTGACCACCGGCTCGTCGACACGATTGCCATGGAAGTCGAAACCACCAAGGAAGTCGCGCAGGGTCTGCTCACGCTCGCCCGGTGCGATGCGTTGCAGGTGCAGCAACGGGCTGGCCTTGTCGTCCAGCGAGTCGAGCTGATGCTGGGCGAAGTAGCCGACGGCGAGGTTTTCGCCACGCACCAGGCGCCCGGACAATGGCTGCAGCTCACCGGCGAGGTTCTTGATCAGGGTCGACTTGCCCGCGCCGTTGGGGCCAAGCAGACCGATGCGCGCACCCGGCGCCAGCTGCAGCTTGACCTTCTCGAGGATGGCCTTGTCGCCATAGCCCAGACGGCCTTCGGACAGGTCGAGCAGGGGGCTGGAGATCTTCTCCGACTCACGGAAGACGAAATCGAAGGGTGAATCGACGTGGGCCGCCGACAGCTCCTCCATGCGCTCCAGGGCCTTGATCCGGCTCTGCGCCTGGCGGGCCTTGGTGGCCTGGGCCTTGAAGCGGGCGATGTACTTTTCCATGTGCGCGCGCTGCGCCTGCTGCTTCTCGTAGGCCTGCTGCTGTTGCGCCAGGCGTTCGGCGCGGGTGCGCTCGAAGGCACTGTAGCCGCCCTTGTAGAGATTGAGCTTGCGCTGTTCGACGTGCAGCACATGGTCGACCACGGCATCGAGGAAGTCGCGGTCGTGGGAGATCAGCAGCAGCGTGCCCGGGTAGCCCTTGAGCCAATCCTCCAGCCAGAGGATGGCGTCGAGATCCAGGTGGTTGGTGGGCTCGTCGAGCAGCAGCAGGTCGGACGGGCACATCAGTGCCTGGGCCAGGTTCAGGCGCATCCGCCAGCCACCGGAGAAGTCACCGACGCGGCGGTCCATCTGCTCGTTGCTGAAGCCAAGGCCGGCCAGCAGCTTGCGGGCGCGGGCATCGGCGGTATAGCCGTCGGCACTGTCCAGTTCACTGTGCAGGCGCGCCAGGGCAGTGCCATCGTGGGCCAGTTCGGCGGCGGCCAGTTCGGCCTGGACCTTGCGCAGGCGCACGTCGCCATCGAGGACATAGTCCACGGCGATACGGTCGAGGGTATCGACCTCCTGGCGCATGTGGGCGATGCGCCAGTCGCCGGGCAGCTGGCAGTCACCGGCATCGGGCGACAGCTCGCCGCGCAGCAAGGCGAACAGGCTGGATTTGCCGGCACCGTTGGCACCGATCAGGCCGGCCTTGTGGCCGGTGTGCAGGGTCATCTCGGCGCCTTCTAGCAGGCGCTGGGGACCACGCTGTAAAGTGAGGTTCGATAGTCTGATCATGATGGTCGCGGAGTCTACCAGCTTCCCCGATCACTGGCGCGAGTGAAACCATGCACACCGACCTGTGGAATCATGCCCTGGCCCTCTATGCCCGGCCGGGTGTCGAGGCGGCCTGTCTGGCCCTCCAGGAACTGGGCGGCGATGTCTGCCTGCTGCTTTGCGGCACCTGGCTGCAGGCCCGCGGCGTAGTCCCCGACGAACAACGGATTGCCACCCTGCTGGCGCTGTCCCGGCCCTGGCAGCGCGACGTTGTGATGCCGTTACGCGCGCTGCGCCGGCAATGGCGCGAACACGCGCTGGCTGACCCGCAACTGAGCGTGATGCGTGAGCAGGTGAAAGCTCTGGAACTGCAGGCTGAACGCACCTTGCTGGAGCGCCTGGAGGCGTTGGCGCGAGAGTGGCCGGCGCAAGCGGGCGCGGCGCCGGACTGGCTGGCCTGGCTGGCGCCAGACCTGGCCAGGAACCACGACGCGCTGCATCAGCTGCGCGTCGCGGCCCGTGGGCTTCAGGACGCCGAAGTCGGCGACTGAGTCGAAGTGCCGCTGGCTGCAGGCGCGGTCGCGCTGGTCGCAGGCGCCGGGGTGGCGTTGGCGGCCGGAGTGGCTGGCTTGCTTTCGGCAGGCTTGGCTGGAGCTTTGGCAGCGGCTGGTTTGGCTGCTGGCTTGGCTGCCGGTTTCGCGGCGGGCCGGGTTGCTGCGGGCTTGGCCGGGGCCTTGGCGGCAGCAGGCTTGGCCGCTGGTTTTGCCGCTGATTTGGCGGCAGCGGTCTTCACGGGTGCCTTGGCAGCAACCGGTTTGGCGGCAGGCTTCGCAGCGGCAGTCTTCGCTGGTGCCTTGGCGGCAGCCGGTTTGGCCGCTGGCTTGGCTGCAGGCTTCGCAGCTGCAGTCTTCGCCGGTGCTTTGGCGGCAGCCGGTTTGGCCGCTGGCTTGGCGGCAGGTTTCGCGGCGGCGGTCTTCGCCGGTGCCTTGGCGGCAGCCGGTTTGGCCGCTGGCTTGGCTGCAGGCTTCGCAGCTGCAGTCTTCGCCGGTGCTTTGGCGGCAGCCGGTTTGGCCGCTGGCTTGGCGGCAGGTTTCGCGGCGGCGGTCTTCGCCGGTGCTTTGGCGGCAGCAGGTTTGGCTGCGGATTTGGTTGCAGGTTTCGCGGCGGCTTTCGGTGCCGCAGTACGCGAGTCCAAGGCCTTGGCGGCCGCCTCACGCACCTTGCCGACACCCTGGGCCAGTTTCAGACTTTCCTGCGCATCGCGTTTGAGTTGCTGGATGTAAGTACGGGTCTGCGCCTGGCGATCCTTGAGCGAATCGAGCAAGTGTTCAAGTTCACCCGCGGCTTTTTGTGCCTTGCCTTGTGCCTTGGCTTTACCGGCCTTGGCGGCGTCCTGCAACTTCAGGCGGGCGTTGTGCAGTTTCTCCTGGGCCTTGCCACGTTGTTTTTCCAACTTGGCCAAGAGTTTCTCGGCATCCGCCAGCGCTTGGGAGCAGGCATCTTCCAAATGTTCGAGCAGGCTGCCCGAAAGTTGCTGGAGCAGGTGCAACGGCGTACTTACTGGCTTCTTTTTGGCCGACATGGTTTACCTCCTGGCTGACGAGAGTGCGGCTCATACTATGCTTCTGCTGCTACCGCCGCTAGGGCATGTTGACAGTCTCAGTAGCGCCGCGTTGCATGCCTGGGCAAAGTTGTTGTCTTGCAGCTGGAAACAAGTGTAGTTGCCCATTAGTGCAGTGCCGATATTTACACATCTCGGGTCAACAACGCTGGCATACTTCGCGCTCATTGCCGCAGGAGACCTCCATGCCTCGTTATCTGATTCTCGGCCTGTGCCTGGTGATGCCGCTCTCCCTGGCCAACGCCGAAACCGCCCCCACCAACGACAGCGACCTGGCCTACAGCCTGGGCTCCAGCCTCGGTGAACGGCTGCGTCAGGAAGTACCCGGCCTGCAGCTCGACGCACTGGTCGAAGGGCTGCGCCAAGCCTACCAGGGCGAGCCGCCACGGATCGCCAAGTCACGCATGCAGGCCATCCTCGAGCAGCACGAAACACAAGCCAACGCCGCCGCCGAGCAGGCCCAGGTGGACAAGCTGGTGGAGGCCGAAAAACGCTTTATCGCGGGTGAGCGGACCAAGGCCGGGGTACGTGAGTTGCCCGAGGGCATTCTCTACAGCGAACTGGCCAGCGGCAGCGGTGCGCAGCCCAAGACCAATGGACGCGTGCAAGTACGGTATGTGGGCAAGCTGCCGGATGGCACGGTGTTCGACCAGAACCTGCAACCGCAGTGGTTCAAACTGGACTCGGTGATCGAGGGCTGGCAGGTGGCGCTGCCAAGAATGAAAGCGGGGGCCAAATGGCGCCTGGTGATCCCGTCGGCGCAAGCCTACGGCGCCGACGGTGCGGGTGACCTGATCGCACCCTATACCCCACTGGTGTTCGAGATCGAACTGCTGGACGTGGCCGACTGAATCAGGCCTGCACCGCGTCTTCTTGCTTGTGGGCGTTGTGCAACACCTCGATCAGGCAATCTTCCAGTTCGAAGCGCTCGTGCAGCAGGCCGCCGAGCTTGGCCAGCTTCTCGGCAAAACGCTCGGTATCCCTGCACTCGCCTTTCTCGCAATGGTCATTGAAAGCCAGGGCGATCTGGGTGCTGTCATCGATGCGTGGGTTGATCTGCTTTGCCAGTTCCAACGCACCGGTATCACCAAATGCCTTGGCTTCACTGACCAATTGCTCGCTGACTTCGAAATGCCAGGCCGAGACATAGTCCACCAGCACCGCGCAGAAATCGCGATTCTTCTCTTTGTCGGCAAACGCCGGCTTGGCATCGCGCAGGGCGCGGAAGGCTTGCACCAGCTCCTGGCGCTCCTCCAGCCAACGATCGATCAGCTTGTGAACACCGCCCCAGCGTTCCTGGGCGTTCTGGCAACTATCGAGCATGGCGATCTCTTCCCTTCTGGGTAGATGCCGCTGCACCTCGCGACACAACACCGTGGCACAAAGGTGACATCAGCAAACGGCATCGAGCAGTTGTATTTTCGGTATGCGTGCTGGGAGATTATTCCCGCGCGACCTGCCCATCAAGGTACGCAGCAGACTAAGTTCATACAAGCGTTTAATCCCTCTGCCGGCCACCACTGGTCGCGCAATCCCCGGCTCGTTGCGCTGGATCAAGCCACCGCGCCGTGGCGCAATCGATACACCACCAGCCACGACAGCGGTTGCGCGGCCAGCAACAGAAATGCCAGCAGGCTCCATTCAGGCAGGGTCAGGTCGAGAAAGCTCCAGTTGATCGACACGCAGTCCGGGCTGCCCAACAGGAAGGTTCGCAGGATCTCGCCCCATGGGCGCTCCATCAGGTGCGCCAGCGGCAGATGACAACCGCTGACCGGCAACGGCTCGGCCTGCAACCAGACATGCCGACCGGCCAGCAATGCGCCGGCAACCGAGAACCCCAAGGCCAGCCAGGCATGCAAGCGCTGCTGACCGGCGTGGATGACCGCGGCCAGGCAAGCCAGTGCATAGAGCCCCAACATCAGCCGCTGGCTGAAGCACAGCGCGCAAGGGTCGAGGCCGACCACGTTCTCGAGGCGAAACGACGCCACCAGCACAGCGACGGCGGCCAGGAAGGCGGGAAAGAAAAAGCTGCGCAGGCAGGCCAGCGACATGGGCGAAGGTGATCCGAAAAGAAGAGATGTGGTTTGAAACGGTAGAGGAAAGGGGCGCTTTGTATCAAGTCGCTACAGCACAGACAAGTCGCTGAATGGATAGGGAATCATTTTCACGGGAAGTGGGAACATTCCGACACGAGCGAAGGAAAATTCAGCACCTTGACCTGCACATCCCAGGGCAATGCCCCGCCCCTGCTGGAGCGGGCTTGCCCGCGATCACCCGCAAAGCCGGTGCCAGGCACCGGCCCACGAGGGCAATGAGCTCTGCGTGGGGCGAATCCAGGCCCCTTCAGGCCCGAACCCCCTCCGGCAGCGGCAACGCCAGCAGACGTTCATCCAGCAGCCCCAAGCCTTCCTGGAACAGCTGGTTGCTGCGCTCGGTCTCGCCAAGCCCGGCCAGCAGCCGCGCCAGCTCCGCGCAAGCCTCTGGATTGCGCTCCATGCGCAGGCTGCTCTCCAGGTAGTCACGGGCCTTGCCCCACAGGCGATTCTGCAGGCTCAGGCGTCCCAGGGTAAGCAACAGGCTAGGGTCCTGCGGGTGCTCCTTCAGCCAGCCCTCGGCCGTCTGCAACTGGCGCGCAGGATCTTCACCGCGCACCAGCCCATACAAACGGGCCAGATGGCTTTCGTAGCCGCGCTTGAGCGCGCCGCGCAACACCTGCTCGGCCTCGCCCTGGGCGCCGACCTGGCGCAGCTGCTCGGCATAGGCCGACACCAGCTGCGGCTCCTGGCGCTGGGCATTGGTCAACTGCTGCCAGGCGCGCTCGAGCGCCTGGCGCGCCGCCTGCGGGTCCTCGTCACGGGTCGCCGCCAGGCCCAGGTTCTGGCCCCAGGTCCGCTGCTCCAGATCGGCCAGTTCGGCCGCTGGCAGCACCTTGTGCTTGCGCAGGTCAGGCAGCAGGCGGATAAGCGCCGGCCAGTCGCCACGCTCCAGGTGCAGACGGTGCAGCAGGCGCAGCACCTGCGCATTATGCGGATGACGCTCCTGCATGGCCTGCAGGGCCTCCAGCGCCCCGTCACCTTCGCCGCGGTCCATCTGCAACTGGGCATGGGTCAGGGCCACGGCAAGCTCTGCCTGGGGCTGGCGCTCCAGAGCGCGCTCGAGCAACTGGTCACGCTCCTCGACCCGGCCCAGTTCGTTGGCGGCACGGGCGGCGCCGAGGTAGTAAAGCAGTGGCTGGCGATCGGATTCGGCGGCACGCTGCAGGTGGCGCTGGGCACTCGCCCAGCGCCCCTCGGCCAGGTCCAGCTGCCCCTGCTCGACGGCAATGCGCTTGCGCCGGCTGCGGTTGCGCCGCGACCATGGGTTGACCACCCCGGAGGACGTCAGTACCAGCCCGACCAGGTAACGCACCAGCAACAACAACAGGACGATCCCGACCAGCGCGCCCAGTGCCGCCCACAGCCCCGACTGGTAGCGGAAGCCGCCGTAGGCGATCAGCACGTAGCCGCTGTGCTTGGCGATCGCGATGCCCAGCGCCGCGGCAATGACGATCGCCAGCACTGCCAGCAGGTAGACGCGCTTCATGGCTTGGCCCCTTCGGCGGTGGCCGGCAGGTGACGACGCTGGATATAGGCCTGCACCGCAGCCAGGCTCTCGCTCAGGTCAGGCGTGACCACCGACACCGGCTGGTCGGCCAGCTGGTTGAGGTTGTCGAGCATTGCCTTGCTCTGCGGGTTGTCCGGGTTGAAGTTGGCCAGCAACACGCTGCGCGCATCGTCCAAGGCTTGGGTGTAGACCTTGGCTTCGCCATTGAGCGCCGCCCACTGCGCCTGTTCGATGGTCAGGCTCAGCGCCAGGCGCAGCTGGTTGAGCGACTGGCCGGACAGCAGCGGGCGGACGTTGTCGTCGGCATTGAACTCGATCTGGAAGTACTTGGAAATTTCCGCCCACCACTGAGACCAACGGCTGGCGCCGTCGCCATCGGCGGTCAGGGCACCCATGGCGTCGGCCTGGCTGTCGAACTCCGGCGACTGGGCGCTGAGCTGCTGGACCAGCTCGCGCTGCGCGGCGAGCTTGAGGAACAGGCCGGTACGGTCCGGCTGCTGGGTGCTGGAAAGCGTCGCCAGGCTGCGTGCCAACTGCTCTCGGGCGGCGAAGGCGCCCGGGTCGCTCTGCTCACGAAGAATTTCATCGGCGCCCTCGACCAACGCCTTGGCACTGGTGATGTCCTGCAATGCCGACAGGCGCAGAGTGGCCAGGCGCAGCAAGTGCTCGGCCTCGGCCAGGCGCCATTCCTTGCGGCTTTCGCCCAGTACGGTCTCCAGGCGCTGGCTCAGGCGCTGCTGGTCGCCCTGCAGTTGCGCCACAAGGCGACGGCGGTCTTCCAGTTCGCTGGCCGCCGGCAGGCTGGCCAGTTGCGCGCTGAGCTGCTGCTCGCGCTGCTGCAGCGCGTCGGCGCGCTGGTTGAGGGCTTGCAGGTGTTCGCCCTGGCCTTGCTCGCTGCCTTGCAGCTGGCGAACCTGCCAGACGCCCCAGCCGCCGACCGCGACGCCTGCGGCGCCCAGCAGCAGGGCCAGCAGCGCCAAGCCGTTGCCGGAGCGTCGGGCGGGCTTGGCGGAGGTGGGTTCCGGCGCTTCGGGCGCCGAGGGCTGTTCGGTGTTGGACAAGACAGTTTCGCTCACGTATCCATCCTTTGCATGGTGGCGCATCGCTCTCTAGCTTAGCGCCTTAAGGGGCAGGCGCAGCGGTTCGCTGCACGGCTGCCAGCAAGGCCGCGGCGCTGGCGCCACGGCAATCCACAATATCCAGCGCCCCGAGTGCCCGGGCCTGTTCGGCTACCCGCGGGCTGGGCACGAACAGCGGCAATCGGGAAAACCGCGGCCAGTCCGCAGCCGCGAGACGATGCAAGTGTTCCAGACCCTGCCCACTGCTGACCACCAGGCCATTGAGGCGTTCCCCATCGATGCGTCGGGCGAGGGTTCCGGTAGGGTAGTCGGGCAGGCAGCGGCGATACAATTCCAGATAATCGACACTAGCACCTTGCTCGGCAAGACGCTCTGCCAACAGTTCACGACCTCCGAGGCCGCGCACGATCAGTACGCGAGGCCTCGCTGACGCGGCAATAGCCTCGCGCAAGGCGGGCAGCCCGAGCAAGGCCTCGCTGTCGTCACCGGCCGCTGGAAAGGCCACTTGCAGCCCATGGTCCTGAAGAATTCGCGCCGTCGCCTCACCTACCGTAAACCAACCTGCGCAAGGCGGCTTCACTCCCGCCTGGGCGAGCCGCTCCAGCAGCAGGCGGGCCGCCGGCTTGCTGACCACGATGATGGCCTGAGCCTCGGCGATCGTCGGCAGGTGCTGCACCTGCGACGGGTCCGGCGCGAGCGCCTCGATCACCAGCAACGGCAGGCTGGCGCTGGCAATACCCGCGTCGGCCAGCGTCTGCGCCAGTGCCGCACAGTCCTCTTCAGGGCGGGTCAGCAGCAGGCGCCAGGGGCTCACGGGTGGCCGGCCTCGCCGTAGACTTCCTTGAGGATCGCCTCGGCGCCCTGCCCGAGCAGGTCTTCGGCGACCTGTACGCCCAGGGCCTCGGCATCCACGCGCGCAGCGCGGGCTTCGGCCACCAGTAGGGTGCCACCGGAGGGTTGACCAACCAGGCCCCGCAGCCACAGCTGTTCGCCTTCAAGCACCGCGTAGCAGGCGATCGGCACCTGGCAGCCACCATTGAGGCGCTTGTTCAGGGCACGCTCGGCCACCACCCGGTCAGCGGTGTCGGCATGGTGCAGCGGCGCCAGCAAGGCATGAATCTCGGTATCAGCGCTACGGCATTCGATCCCCACCGCGCCCTGGCCACCAGCCGGCAGGCTGTCATCGACACTGATGGAGGCGGTAATGCGGTCCTCGAAGCCGAGGCGGATCAGGCCGGCGGCGGCGAGGATGATGGCGTCGTATTCGCCGGCATCGAGCTTGGCCAGGCGGGTATTGACGTTGCCGCGCAGGAAGCGGATCTGAAGATCGGGCCGACGCGCCAGCAATTGCGCCTGGCGACGCAGGCTCGAAGTGCCGACGACACTGCCGGCCGGCAGGGCTTCGAGGCTTGCGAAGGTGTTGGAAACAAAGGCATCGCGCGGGTCTTCACGTTCACAGATGCAGTACAGGCCCAGGCCTTCAGGGAAGTCCATGGGCACATCTTTCATCGAATGCACGGCAATGTCGGCTTCGTTGTCGAGCAGGGCGGTTTCCAGCTCCTTGACGAACAGGCCCTTGCCGCCGATCTTCGCCAGCGGCGCGTCGAGCAGCTTGTCGCCACGGCTGACCATGGGCACCAGGGTCACGACGAGGCCTGGGTGCGCCTGTTCCAGGCGGGCTTTGACGTATTCGGCCTGCCACAGGGCCAAGGCACTTTTACGGGTGGCAATGCGGATTTCGCGAGTGGACATGAAACGCCCCGAACCAGAGAAATGCCGCCGATGATAACAGCTCCTCCGGGCGTGCCCGCAGATTCAGATCAGCAAAGCGCCACGCGGGAGCGGCTTGACCCGCGATTGCGATGGCGGGCATTACACCTCATCGCGGGGCACGTCGGGTCGCCGCATCGCCACTCCCACGCAGTCAAAGGGTTTCAGTGCAAGGACTGCATCATCTTGCGCACCCCGGCCACATGCCGCCGGCTGACGGTCAGGGCATCGCCCTCGAGCCCCTTCAGATAGAGCTGGAAATGCCCCAGCGGCGTGCGCTGCAGCCGCTCGATGCGCTCACGGGCAACCAGCGCGTTGCGGTGAATACGCACGAAACGCTCGCCGAACTCGTCTTCCAGGGCCTTCAGCGGTTCGTCGAGCAGCACTTCGCCTGCCTCGTGGCGCAAGGTGACGTACTTGTGGTCGGCGATGAAATAGATGACCTGGGGAATGGGGATCAACTCGATGCCCTTGCGCGTACGGGCACTGATATGGCTGCGCGGTCCTGCGCCGGTGTCGCCTGCGGGGCGGGTCAGCGCCGCCAGCTGGGCGCGATTGGGCTTTTCGGCGCGCCGCAGGGCATCGCGCAGCGCCGGGGGCTGGATGGGTTTCTCGACATGGCTCAGGGTGCTGTCCCTGAACGCTTCGCTGCCGTATTCGTCGTCGCCGGTGCAGAACACCACCGCCGGCGGCGATTCGCGCTCGCACAGCCGGGCGGCGACCTGCAGGCCATCGAGGCCCGGCATGCCGATGTCCAGCACCACCACGTCGGGCTTGAGGCTTTCGATCAGGGTCAGGGCCTCCTCGCCGTTGGTGGCGCTGGGCTCCATCACGGTGTAACCCTCCAGCTCGCCAAGCAGCCGGCTCAGGCGCTCGCGGGCCTGGGGTTCATCATCAACGATCAGGACATTCATAATTGCGCTGGATTCCTGAGTGAGTCTCGCACGGGTATAGCGTAGACAAGTGTGGGGCGACCGAAACGCGGTCACGCTACAGACCGGTGCGAAGGCCAAAGATTCACTGTCCTGGCAGATTCACCGCCAGTCCTTTGTCCAACTGTAGACGCTCCGTGGAACACTGCCGTTCAATCGTTGAATATGCCGCACCCCCTTGTTACCGGACGATTCTCGCGACCAGCGCCCTGCGGCGGCGGGCGCAACCCTGCTATGATCGGCGCCACTTTTCCGTTCACGCCTTCAACGAGTGAATCCATGAGCACCGACAAGACCAATCAGTCCTGGGGCGGCCGCTTCAGTGAGCCCGTCGACGCCTTCGTCGCCCGTTTCACCGCCTCGGTCGATTTCGACAAGCGCCTGTACCGCCACGACATCATGGGTTCGATCGCCCACGCCACCATGCTGGCGCAGGTCGGCGTACTCAGCGACGCCGAGCGCGACACCATCATCGATGGCCTGAAGACCATCCAGGGTGAGATCGAGGCCGGCACCTTCGACTGGCGCGTCGACCTGGAAGACGTGCACATGAACATCGAGGCGCGCCTGACCGATCGCATCGGCATCACCGGCAAGAAGCTGCACACCGGTCGTAGCCGCAACGACCAGGTGGCCACCGACATCCGCCTGTGGCTGCGTGACGAGATCGACCTGATCCTGGCCGAGATCACCCGCCTGCAAAAGGGCCTGCTGGAGCAGGCCGAGCGTGAAGCCGAGACCATCATGCCCGGTTTCACCCACCTGCAGACCGCACAGCCGGTTACCTTCGGCCACCACCTGCTGGCCTGGTTCGAAATGCTCAGCCGCGACTACGAGCGCCTGGTCGACTGCCGCAAGCGCGCCAACCGCATGCCCCTGGGCAGCGCCGCGCTGGCCGGCACCACCTACCCGATCGACCGCGAGCTGACCTGCAAGCTGCTGGGCTTTGAAGCCGTGGCCGGCAACTCGCTGGACGGCGTCTCGGACCGCGACTTCGCCATCGAATTCTGCGCCGCCGCCAGCATCGCCATGATGCACCTGTCGCGCTTCTCCGAAGAGCTGGTGCTGTGGACCAGCGCGCAATTCCAGTTCATCGACTTGCCTGATCGCTTCTGCACCGGCAGCTCGATCATGCCGCAGAAGAAGAACCCCGACGTACCGGAGCTGGTGCGTGGCAAGAGCGGCCGCGTGTTCGGCGCCCTGACCGGCCTGCTGACCCTGATGAAAGGCCAGCCGCTGGCCTACAACAAGGACAATCAGGAAGATAAAGAGCCGCTGTTCGACGCCGCCGACACCCTGCGCGACTCGCTGCGCGCCTTCGCCGACATGATCCCGGCGATCAAGCCCAAGCACGCGATCATGCGCGAGGCGGCCCTGCGCGGCTTCTCCACCGCCACCGACCTGGCCGACTACCTGGTGCGCCGCGGCCTGCCGTTCCGTGACTGCCACGAGATCGTCGGCCACGCGGTGAAACATGGCGTCGATACCGGCAAGGACCTGGCCGAGATGAGCCTGGACGAGCTGCGCCAGTTCAGCGACCAGATCGAGCAGGACGTGTTTGCCGTGCTGACCCTGGAAGGTTCGGTCAACGCCCGCAACCATATCGGCGGCACCGCGCCGGCGCAGGTGCGCGCGGCAGTGGCTCGCGGCCAGGCACTGCTGGCTTCGCGCTAAGCAATCTGGGGCCGCTTTGCGGCCCCGATTCCAGTCAGCGCTTGCTCTTGACCATTTCGAGGAACGCCGGCATCGCCGCATCCTTGTCAGCCACGATCCGCGCCATGTGCGGGTTCTCGCCCAGCAACTGCAACAGCGCCTTCGCTTCCGGGAAATCCGCCAGGAAGTCAATGTTCAGCACCTTCTTGCCCACCGCACAGGCCAGGTCGACCGAGAAACAGAACATCAGGTCGGCGATGGTCAGCTGCTCACCGGCCACATAAGGCGCGAACTTGCCATTGCGCTTGAGGGTGGCAAAACCCGCCAGCAGGTCGGCCCGCGCCCGCTCCTTGATCAGTGGCTCGACCGCCGCGCCGAAGAACGCCTCGGCGTAGCAGGTACGCGCCGGCAACTCGATATACAGCTCGACCTCTCGCAGCAGCTCGCGCACCTTGGCCTGCCCGAAGGCATCGGCCGGTAGCAGCGCCTTGCCCGGCTGGGTCTGCTCGATGTAGTCGAGGATGACCCCGGTCTCGCTGATGAAACCGTGCTCGGTCTGCAGCACCGGCACCTTGCCACGGGGGCTGATGGCCAGGGCTTGAGGCAACTGGCCGCCGAAGAACGGCACCTCTTCGAAGGGAACGCCTTTCTCCAGCAAGGCCAGCTTGACCATGTTGTAGTAGTTGCTGACCGCGAATCCATGAAGCTTGAGCATTGAGACAGCCTCCAAGGCCGTATGGGGTTGGCCCGGCTGTTATAGCTCCCTTGCCCACCCTTGGCCAGTGCCATGCCCGGCGCTGATGGCCGGGCATTGCCAGCGCAGGCGTGGCACACTGTGCGCCTCACCACAGGAGCACCGCCATGAGCGAACCCCAAGACATCGACAGCAATGATGAAGAAGACTTCGCCGAGGCCACCCTGACCCAGGCGATCGAGAACCAGATCGAAAGCGGCGAGCCGCCAGCCGCCAAGGCCACCTTCAACAAGCTGACCCTGGTCGGCTATGAGCGTGAAGACATCCTCAACCTCATGGCCCACGTGCTGGCCATCGAGATCGACGCCATGCTCGACGAAGATCGCCCGTTCGATACCGAGTGGTACGAAACCGCCCTGCGCGCCCTGCCGGAGCTGCCACCTGAGGCGGATCAAGGCGACATCGAATAAGCGTGACTACACTCCTGACTTCCATCCTTGTCTCGAAGTCAGGAGTTGCCCATGCCTTTTACCCCCGAACTGATCGCCGAACTGGAAGTCCTTTCCCAGTTCAACCTGGACAACCACCAGGAAGGCATCAAGGTTAGCAGCGACGCCTCCCCCGCCCTGGTCGCCGCCGCCAAGCGCCTGCATGACAAAGGGCTCACCGACCAACCCGATGGTGGCTACCTGACCAGCCTCGGTAACGATGCCGCTGAAAGCGTCCGGCTTTTGCTGACCATCCTCAAATCGAAATCCGCCCAGCCAGCCTGAACCCCTGCTACCGCTCCTGCAGCTCGGCAGACCTGCAGGAGTGGGCTTAACCGTCGATGGCTTGCACAGGTGTTGCGAATCTGACGTCAAAAAGCCAGCAACCCCTTATCCGACCGCACCACTCAGGCTAAACTCGCCAGTGCTTCCCCAGCCTGCCTGAGCGCGCAATGAACCACCCCCACGAAATCCGCCCCGACCTGGAACAAGGCATCGACCGCAAGGAGCTGGCCAAGCTGCGCGCGCGCTTCCTGAAGATCAACCAGGGCCGTCTGGCACGGGCGATGGAAGGGTTATCCACACGCCAGCAGCAGGTTCTCACGCTGCTGCCGCTGTTCTTCCACGTCAATCATCCGCTGCTGCCAGGCTATGTTTCCGGCACCACCCCCGCCGGTGTCTCCGGTTTCGAGCCCGACGACGAACTGCTTGCCGAAGCCCAGCGCCTGACCCGCTCGTTCACCTACAAGCCACGCCACGGCAAGCCGCCGCAGCCGATCCACGGCCTGTTCCTGATGGGCAGCCTCGGCACGCTGGCCCAGGCCGAACAGAGCGACATGGACCTGTGGGTGTGCCATGCACCGGACCTGGACGAGCAGGCCGTGGCCGACCTGCGACGCAAGTGCCAGCTGCTCGAAACCTGGGCGGCCAGCCAGGGCGCCGAAGCCCATTTCTTCCTGATCGAACCCCGGGGCTTCGTCCAGGGCGAGCGCGACAGCCAGCTAAGCTCCGACGACTGCGGCACCACCCAGCATTACCTGCTGCTCGACGAGTTCTACCGCACCGCCATCTGGCTGGCCGGGCGCACGCCACTGTGGTGGCTGGTGCCGGTGTACCAGGAGCACAACTACCGCGACTACACCCAGACCCTGCTGTCCAAGCGCTTCATCCGTGCCCAGGACGACCTCGACCTCGGCCACCTGGCGCATATCCCGTCGGGCGAGTTCGTCGGCGCCGGGCTGTGGCAGCTGTTCAAGGGCATCGACTCACCCTACAAGTCGCTGCTCAAGCTGCTGCTCACCGAGGCCTACGCCAGCGAACACCCGCAGGTGCGCTGCCTGAGCCTGGACTACAAGCAGGCTGTGTTCGCCAACCAGCTGGACCTGGATGAGCTCGACCCCTATGTGATGGTCTACCGCCGCATCGAGCGCTACCTGCTCCTGCGTGACGAGCCGGCACGCCTGGAACTGGTACGGCGCAGCCTGTATCTGAAGGTGAACAAGAAACTCGGCGACCTGGGTCGCAGCCGTAGCGGGGGCTGGCAGCGCCAGTTGCTGGGGCGCCTGGCCGAGGAATGGGGCTGGGACGAGCGCCAGCTGGCGCTGCTCGACAGCCGCAGCCAGTGGAAAGTACGCCAGGTGGCCGTCGAGCGCCGCGAACTGGTGGCCGAGCTGAACCACAGCTATCGCTTCCTGACCCAGTTTGCCCGCCAGCAGAACGCCAACAGCCGGGCCGACCAGCGTGACCTCAATGTGCTTGGCCGCCGCCTCTACGCCGCCTTCGAACGCCGGGCCGGCAAGATCGAGGTGATCAACCCGGGCATCGCCCCGGACCTGGCCGAGGACACCCTCACCTTGGTGCAGTCACCCAACCGCAAGGAACCGGGCACACACCACTGGGGGCTGTACAACGGCAACCTGGGCGTACACGAGTGGGAGCACTTCAGCCCGATCAAGCGCTGCCGCGAACTGCTCGAACTGCTCACCTGGGCCCACCGCAATGGCGTGATCGACAGCAGCACGCGCCTGGCCTTGCACCCGGGCGCCAGCGACCTCAGCGAGTTCGAGCTGTTCAACCTGATCGGCAGCCTGCAGCAGAGTATTCCCCTGCCTCTGGAGACAGTCAGCGAGGTGCGCCTGCTGCAGCCGAGCGTGGCCGACGAGATCCTGCTGCTGGTGAATGTCGGCGTCGACCCGCTGCGTCATCACCGCGACCTGAACATCCTGATGACCACCGAGCGCACCGACTCGCTGAGCTACGCCGGGGTGCGCGAGAACCTGGTACTGACCCTCGACCAGATCACCCTCAACAGCTGGAACGAGGTACTGGTCCAGCGCTACGACGGCGAGCATGCGCTGGTGCGCTGCCTGCGCGACTTCCTCAACAGCCTGGGCCAGCGCAGCCATCGCCCGCGGGTGCGGGTGCGCTGCTATTGCCACAACCGCGCCCAAGCCATCAGCCAGCGGGTCGAGGAGATTTTCGACACCGTGCAACGGCTGCTCGATCAAGGCCTGAATCACCGTTATTTGCTACAGGTGGCCCAGCACACCCACATCCTCGACTTGCAGCCCGGCCAGGTCACCCTGGCCAGCCTCGCCGACCACGACACCGTGCTGGCGGCGCTCGGCGAGGAGCGCAGCAGCTACAGCCCATTGCACCTGGACACCCACGCCCTGCAGGACCACGACCTGCCACTGGTCCTGGCCCAGGGCCAACCCGGCTGCATCCAGGTGTTCTACCGTCTGCTCGAAGGCTGGGCCGACCTGTACGTGCTCGACGAGCACAATGCGCTCTGGCAGCAGCGGCTGCCGCAACAGGACGAGCCGCACCTGCTGCTGCCATTGCAGCGCTTCCTGCAAGCGATGGTGATGCGCCGCGATGCCCTGCTGCCCCTGGACAGCCTGCAACAAGCGTCACTGGACATCCTCTACTACCAGTTGCTGCCATCCGGCACAGGCAAGGCGCGCAGCCTGGAACCCAGGCCGGCACCCGCGGACAGCCAGAACCAGACCTGTTTCGAAGTCCAGGCGATCCTCCAGGCCGGCACGGGCGATGGGGTGCACGTCACCCTTTACTGCGACCAGCAGGAGTTTTCCGAACTGGAGCATGGCGACCAGTTGTATGCCGTGGTCGCGCGACAGATCCTGCGCCAGCGCCGCGGCAGCGGCAGTTACCGCTGCTACATCACCGACCTCGACCTGTCCGAACTGCTGGAGGACGAGCAAGGGTCCACCAGCCTCTGCCTGCGCTACAAGCGCGAGCTCGAACAGGCACTCAACGATGGGCTGCAACAGCTGCAGGCGCGGCTGGAACCCTGATCAACTCAGAGATCGAAGTCCCCTGCCGCTTCCGGCTGATACTCGACTGCCAGCAGCTCGAGCTTGAGCGTCTTTCCGCCCGGCGCCGGCCAGTCGATCTGGTCACCCACCGACAGGCCGAGCAGTGCGCAGCCGATCGGCGCAAGGATCGAGACGTTGCCTTCAGGACCCGCGTCCTTCGGATACACCAGGGTCAGGTGGTAATCCTTGCCACTGGCGATCTCGCGGCAGTGCACGCGGGAGTTCATGGTCACCACGCCGGCCGGGACTTCCTCGTGACCCACCACGTTCTCGGCGCGGTCCAGCTCGTCCTGCAGGGCGAGCACACCCGGGGTGCTTTCATCGAGGCTGTCGAGCAGACGCTCGAGACGCTGCACGTCCAGTCGGGTGAGGATGAGGGAAGGCTTGGTGCTCATGATCCAGTCAGACTCCTTTGAACAGGCAATTTTCTAAAGGCAGATAAAGCAAAACCCCGCCCAAGGGCGGGGTTTGTGAAATGCTTGGCGTCACCGACGCAGACCCTGACACTAACACAGCGGGGCAAATACTCAAGCCCACACCGCCATTGTGGCTATGCCTGGGCCCCCGCTTTCAGGGCCAGCGCCTCGCGGCAGATCTGCCGGCGCCGCTCGTCATCGGCCGCACGCCACTCACGGATATGCTCGACGTGGCGGTGGCAACCGGTGCACACCTTGCGCTCATCCAGCCGACATATGCTGATACAAGGTGACGGCACCGCCGGGCTCACATTGCTGTAGAGCGGCTTGGGCGGCCTGGGCTGTTCGCTCATTTCAGATCTCGTCGAAGTCCAGCTTCTCGCCGGCCCGCTCCCAGACGATGCGCTCGAGCATCTCGCCGAGCAGCTCTTCGCTCTTCTCGCACACCCACTTGCCGCTCTCTTGGTCATAGTCGAAGTGGAAACCACCGGACTTGTCCGCCAGCCACAGTTGGCGCAGCGGCTCCTGGCGGCTGAAGATCAGCTGGCTGCCGTTGTCGAACTTGATGGTCAGGACGCCGGCGGAATTTTCCATGTCCAGGTCCATGCCGCTTTCATCGAACAGGTCTTCCAGGGCCTGTTGGGTCGCGTCGACCAGGTCGTGGAAACGCGCTTCGCTCAAACTCATTGCAGGGACCTCGAAAAATGGCTGTACACACGCAAGCCGGGCACGATAAGGGCGAAAGCTTCAAGCTACAAGCTAATAGCTGTAAGAAAAAGCCGCATGTCCTTCGGTCGCCTACGCCCGCCGAGCGGGGGCGCCCCTTGCATAGGCAATCAGGTGGTCGCTCGGTATACTCGGCCGCAATACTGCATATTTCCAAGGATTTCACCCATGAAACGCCTGATTTCCTCCCTCGCGGCAGTGGTCGCGGTTGCTTGCCTGGTTTCGGCCTGCGGTCAGAAAGGCCCCCTGTACCTGCCGGAAGACGGCAAGGACGGCAAAGGCCCGCGCAAGTCGCACCAGCATGCCAAGCCTGTCCAGCCGCAACCGGTGCTGGAGCAGCAGCAAGAGCAGCCTGAAGAGTCGCCCGCGCAGTAAGGAAATCCCATGGATGCATTCAACTACCGCGGCGGTGAGCTGTTCGCGGAAGGGGTGGCCCTGTCGGCGATCGCCGAACGCTTCGGCACGCCCACCTACGTGTACTCGCGTGCCCATATCGAGGCGCAGTACCGCAGCTACACCGATGCCTTGCACGGGGTGGATCACCTGGTCTGCTTCGCGGTCAAGGCCAACTCCAACCTGGGCGTGCTGAACCTGCTGGCGCGCCTGGGCGCGGGCTTCGACATCGTCTCCGGCGGTGAACTGGAGCGCGTGCTGGCCGCTGGCGGGCGCGCCGATCGCGTGGTGTTCTCCGGCGTCGGCAAGACCCGTGAAGACATGCGCCGCGCCCTGGAAGTGGGCGTGCACTGCTTCAACGTCGAGTCCACCGACGAGCTCGGGCGCCTGCAAGTGGTGGCCGCCGAGATGGGCAAGGTCGCGCCGGTGTCGCTGCGCGTGAACCCGGATGTCGACGCCGGTACCCACCCGTACATCTCCACGGGCCTAAAGGAAAACAAGTTCGGCATCGCCATTGCCGACGCCGAGGCCATCTACGTGCGCGCCGCGCAGTTGCCGAACCTCGACGTGGTCGGCGTCGACTGCCATATCGGCTCGCAGCTGACCACCGTAGAGCCGTTCCTCGATGCCCTCG
This sequence comes from Pseudomonas sp. CCOS 191, assembly GCF_001007005.1. Classification (NCBI taxonomy): domain Bacteria; kingdom Pseudomonadati; phylum Pseudomonadota; class Gammaproteobacteria; order Pseudomonadales; family Pseudomonadaceae; genus Pseudomonas; species Pseudomonas sp. CCOS 191. The sequence continues at coordinate 149,193 of NZ_LN847264.1, read as the reverse complement.
ACCGCCTGCTGGTGCTGGTCGACCGCCTGGCCGAGTGCGGCATCCACCTGCGTCACCTCGACCTGGGTGGCGGTGTCGGCGTGCGCTATCGCGACGAGCAGCCGCCGGAGCTGGCCGACTACATCAAGGCCATCCGCGAGCGCGTCGGCAGCCGCGACCTGGCCCTGGTGTTCGAGCCGGGCCGCTACATCGTCGCCAACGGCGGTGTGCTGCTGACCCGCGTGGAGTACCTCAAGCACACCGAGCACAAGGACTTCGCCATCATCGACGCGGCGATGAACGACCTGATCCGCCCGGCCCTGTACCAGGCCTGGATGGACGTCAGCGCGGTCAAGCCCCGCGAAGGCGAAGGCCGGGCCTACGACCTGGTCGGACCGATCTGCGAGACCGGCGACTTCCTGGGCAAGGACCGCGTGCTGGACCTGGCCGAGGGCGACCTGCTGGCCGTGCGCTCCGCGGGCGCCTATGGTTTCGTCATGAGCTCCAACTACAACACCCGTGGCCGCTGCGCCGAAGTGCTGGTCGATGGCGACCAGGCCTTCGAAGTGCGTCGCCGCGAGACCGTCACCGAACTGTTCGCCGGCGAAAGCCTGCTGCCGGAGTGAACCCATGCTGCTGCGTTTTACCAAGATGCACGGGCTGGGCAACGACTTCATGGTCCTCGACCTGGTCAGCCAGCACGCACACATCCAACCCAAGCACGCCAAGCAATGGGGTGACCGCAACACCGGCATCGGCTTCGACCAGCTGCTGATCGTCGAGGCGCCGAACAACCCGGATGTCGACTTCCGCTACCGTATCTTCAACGCCGACGGCTCCGAGGTCGAACAGTGCGGCAACGGCGCGCGCTGCTTCGCCCGTTTCGTCCTGGACAAGCGCCTGACCGCGAAGAAGCGCATCCGCGTCGAGACCAAGGGCGGCATCATCGTCCTCGATGTGCGCAACGACGGGCAGATCTGCGTCGACATGGGCCCGCCGCGCTTCACGCCGGCCGAGGTCCCGTTCATCGCCGATGAGCAGGCGACCAGCTATGCACTCGAAGTCGACGGCCAGGTGCACCAGATCGCCGCGGTTTCCATGGGCAACCCGCATTCGGTGCTGCGCGTGGACGATGTGCGCAGCGCGCCGGTCCATGAGCTGGGCCCGAAGATCGAGCATCACCCGCGCTTTCCGCAGCGGGTCAATGCCGGCTTCATCCAGGTAGTCGACCGCCACCGTGCCAACCTGCGCGTGTGGGAGCGTGGCGCGGGCGAGACCCAGGCCTGCGGCACAGGCGCCTGCGCCGCCGCCGTGGCGGCGATCAGCCAAGGCTGGATGGACTCACCGGTGACCATCGACCTGCCAGGCGGGCGCTTGAGCATCGAGTGGGCCGGCCCCGGCAAACCGGTGCTGATGACCGGCCCCGCCGTTCGTGTGTTCGAAGGACAAGTTCGTCTCTAAGCGAGTATCCGCCATGACCGATCAGCCTAACGTTGCATCCCCGCAGGCCAGTGAGCTCGATGCCGAAGCGGTGGTCGCCTACCTGCGCGCCCACCCGACCTTCTTCGCCGAGCATGACGAACTGCTGGTCGAACAGCGCATTCCTCACCAGCGCGGCGACAGCGTGTCGCTGGTGGAGCGCCAGCTCAAGCTGCTGCGCGACCGCAACATCGAGATGCGCCATCGCCTGTCGCAACTGATGGACGTGGCCCGCGACAACGACCGGCTGTTCGACAAGACCCGCCGGCTGATCCTCGACCTGCTCGACGCCAGCACCCTGGAAGAGGTGGTGATGGCGGTCGAAGACAGCCTGCGCCAGGAGTTCCAGGTGCCCTTCGTCAGCCTGATCCTGTTCGGCGAAAACGCGGCGCCCGTGGGGCGCTGGGTTTCCGGGGCCGAGGCGCAGCAAGCCATCGGCGGCCTGATCGGCGGCGGCAAGACCATCAGCGGTAGTCTGCGCGAGCACGAGCTGGCGTTCCTGTTCGGCAACGATCAGCACAAGGAAGTCGGCTCCAGCGCCGTGGCCACCCTGGAGTACCAGGGCCTGCATGGCGTGCTGGCAATCGGCAGCCGCGACCCGCAGCACTACAAAAGCAGCGTCGGCACCCTATTCCTCAGCTACATCGCCGAAGTGCTCGGCCGTGTGGTGCCGCGCTTCACCCAGACACTGCGCTCGGTGCGCTGATGGAACGCCAGCTGGAGGCTTATTGCGCACACCTGCGCAATGAGCGCCAGGTGTCCGAGCACACCCTGCTGGCCTACCGCCGTGACCTCGAGAAGGTCATCGAGTTCTGCAACGCCCAGGGCATCACCGGCTGGGCGGCCCTGCAGGTCCAGCAACTGCGTCAGCTCGTTGCCCGCCAGCACCATCACGGCCAGTCCTCGCGCAGCCTGGCGCGCCTGCTCTCGGCGGTGCGCGGGCTGTACCGCTACCTCAACCGCGAAGGCCATTGCCAGCACGACCCGGCCAATGGCCTGGCGCCACCCAAGGGTGAGCGGCGCCTGCCCAAGGTGCTGGACACCGACCGCGCCCTGCAGTTGCTCGATGGCGGTGTCGACGACGAATTCATCGCACGCCGTGACCAGGCGATCCTCGAACTGTTCTACTCGTCCGGCCTGCGCCTGTCGGAGCTGACCGGGCTCGACCTCGAACACCTGGACCTGACCGCCGGGCTGGTGCAGGTGCAAGGCAAGGGCGGCAAGAGCCGCGTATTGCCGGTCGGCCGCAAGGCTCGCGAGGCGATGCAGGCGTGGCTCAAGCTGCGCGGCATCGCCGGCCCGCGGGACTCTGCGGTGTTCCTCAGCCGCCAGGGCAAGCGCCTCGGCCCCCGGGCCATCCAGCTGCGCGTCAAGGCCGCCGGCGAGCGCGAGCTCGGCCAGCACCTGCACCCGCACATGCTTCGCCATTCCTTCGCCAGCCACCTGCTGGAATCGTCACAGGACCTGCGCGCGGTGCAGGAGATGCTCGGCCACGCCGACATCAGCACTACGCAGATCTACACCCACCTGGACTTCCAGCATCTGGCCACGGTGTACGACAGCGCCCACCCCCGGGCCAAACGCAGCAAGGACACGGACTCATGAGCATCAAGCTGATCACCTTCGACCTGGACGACACCCTCTGGGATACCGCACCGGTCATCGCCAGCGCCGAAGTCGTCCTGCGCGACTGGCTCGAAGCCAACGCGCCGATTCTTGGTGGCGTGCCGGTCGAGCACCTGTTCGCCATCCGCGAGCGCCTGGTACAGGCCGAGCCGGGCCTCAAGCACCGTATCAGCGCCCTGCGCCGGAGGGTGCTGTTCCATGCCCTGGAAGAGGTCGGCTACAGCGAGAAACACGCCCAGGAACTGGCCAACGAAGGTTTCGAGGTGTTCCTGCATGCGCGGCACCAGGTCGAGGTGTTCCCCGAGGTGCAGCCGGTGCTGGAGATCCTGCGCCATCACTACACCCTCGGCGTGGTCACCAACGGCAATGCCGACGTGCGCAGGCTCGGCCTGGCGGACTACTTCCGCTTCGCCCTGTGTGCAGAAGACCTAGGGATAGGCAAGCCGGACCCTGCACCGTTCCTCGAAGCGCTGAAGCGCGGCGAGGTGGACGCAGGGGCGGCGGTGCACGTCGGCGACCATCCGGGCGACGACATCGCCGGCGCCCAGCGCGCCGGGCTGCGGGCGGTGTGGTTCAATCCGCAGCACAAGCCCTGGAGCGGCGAACAGGCGCCGGATGCGGAGATCCAGCGTTTGTCGCAGTTGCCAGACGTGCTCGCGCGCTGGCGCTGACTGACAGTCGGCGCCCACAAAAAAGCCCGCAGCGACGGCGGGCTTCTTTGCGTTCAGCCACTCAGATAGGGCGGCTGCCGTACTTGTTGTCCGGCTTCTTGGGCGGATCGGCGACCACGTTGGCCTCCACTTCCTGCACCTTGCCACCGCGCGAAAGGAACTCTTCCATCGCCTTGGCCAGCGCGTCGCGCTCCTTCTGCTTGGCTTCCATGCTCGGCATCTCGTCTACCGAGACAGCCGCCTTGGACTTGCCCTTGGCAGCGGGTGCCGGGCTGCTGTCGTCATCGCCGGCATCTTCCGCGCCATCGTCGGCCGCAGCTTCCAGGCCGTCATCAGCCTCGTCTTCGTCGCCTACTTCGAGGTCATCATTTTCCAGATCGTCGTCGCTCATGTTCTACCTCATGACTTGCGAAAAGCAGGTTAGTTATAGACCGGTGCAGCCGTAGACCGGCAGCCACCAGTGAAAATTCAACTGGCCGTGGATTGGCCACTGCCCTGGGTGTCCACCCCCTCATGGGGGGCCTGGCACCCTGCAGGCCTTGCTCCTGGCAAGGCCTGACAAAATCCTTTGAACCCTTGCTGGCCACAGGCTATTGGCAAGCCTAGCAAAGGGTAGCGAAGTGTGTGGACTACTCGTCCGGCCCCTTCGGCGCGCATTCTAGCGCGCTCGCAGAAAAAGCAAAGCACCAGAAACGCCCAATGACTTGTAAGTTTTCTACCTACGTCGCGATCAGGACAGAGAAACCGTTTGCCCGGCGCGAATCGGCAAACTACAGGCAAAAAAATGCCCGGCGAACCGGGCAAGTTTTCCAGCATGGCGGTTACAGGTTATAGCCGCGCTCGTTGTGCTGAGCCAGGTCGAGGCCGACCGACTCTTCTTCTTCGCTGACCCGCAGACCCATCACCAGGTCCAGGACCTTGAGGATCACGTAGGTGACGATGGCGGTGTAGACCACGGTGAAGATCACACCCTTGGCCTGGATCCAGAACTGTGCGGCGATGTCGGTTACCGCACCGAAGCCGCCCAGGGCAGGCGCCGCGAACACACCGGTGAGCAGCGCGCCGATGATCCCGCCGATACCGTGCACGCCGAAGGCGTCGAGGGAGTCGTCATAGCCCAGCTTGCGCTTGAGGCTGGTGGCGCAGAAGTAGCAGACCACGCCAGACACCAGGCCGATCACCAGGGCGCCCATCGGGCCGACGGTACCCGCGGCAGGGGTGATGGCGACCAGACCGGCGACCACGCCCGAGGCGATGCCCAGTGCACTTGGCTTGCCGTGGAAGATCCACTCGGCGAACATCCAGCCCAGGGCGGCGGCGGCGGTGGCGATCTGGGTCACCAGCATGGCCATGCCGGCAGTGCCGTTGGCCGCGGCGGCGGAACCTGCGTTGAAGCCGAACCAGCCGATCCACAGCATGGCCGCGCCCATCAGGGTGTAGCCCAGGTTGTGCGGGGCCATCGGCGTGGTCGGGTAGCCCTTGCGCTTGCCCAGCACCAGGCAGCAGACCAGGCCGGCGATACCGGCGTTGATGTGCACCACGGTGCCGCCGGCGAAGTCCAGCACGCCCCAGTCCCACATCAGCGCACCGTCACCGCTCCAGACCATGTGCGCGATCGGCGCATAGACCAGGGTGAACCACACGCCCATGAAGATCAGCATCGCCGAGAACTTCATGCGTTCGGCGAAGGCACCGACGATCAGCGCCGGGGTGATGATGGCGAAGGTCATTTGGAAGGTGATGAACACTGCCTCGGGGAACAGCGCGGTGGCCGAGGTCAGCCCCGACGGCGTGACGCCGCTGAGGAAGGCCTTGGAGAAGCCACCGATGAAGGAATTGAAGTTGAGCACGCCCTTTTCCATACCGGCGGTATCGAAAGCCAGGCTGTAGCCGTAGATGACCCAGAGGATGCTGATCAGGCCGGTGATGGCGAAGCACTGCATCATCACCGACAGCACGTTCTTCGAGCGCACCATGCCGCCGTAGAACAGGGCCAGGCCCGGGATGGTCATGAACAGGACCAGTGCCGTCGCGGTGAGCATCCAGGCGGTGTCGCCGGAGTTCAGCACGGGGGCGGCAGTTTCCTCGGCCAGGGCCAGCCCTGGCATTACGAGGGACAATAGGGCTCCTAGCCCTGCGATCTTGCGCAGAGTCATGTTGTTTTCTCCTGGGGCGTTGGGTTTGGTGAGGCTTTGCTTGGCGCTTAGATCGCGTCGGTATCGGTTTCGCCGGTACGGATGCGGATCGCCTGCTCCAGATTGACCACGAAGATCTTGCCGTCGCCGATCTTGCCGGTGTTGGCTGCCTTGGTGATGGCTTCGATCACCCGATCGAGGTCCTTGTCGTCGATGGCGACATCGATCTTCACCTTGGGCAGGAAATCGACCACGTATTCAGCGCCGCGATACAGCTCGGTGTGACCCTTCTGCCGGCCGAAGCCTTTGACTTCGGTCACGGTGATGCCCTGCACGCCGATTTCCGACAGCGACTCGCGCACGTCGTCCAGCTTGAACGGCTTGATGATGGCAGTGACTAGCTTCATGAAACTCTCTCCCGATTTGATGGACTTGCCCCAGGAAAACAAACCCGTCTCAAGTCTAAGCGCAGCGCCTGGCTTTGTAACGCGTCGTCGGCTCCATTCTCCCCGCCGACACACGATCCGCCTGTGACGAAGGACCTTGCGGCTCCGCCTGCGCACTGCCTGGTCACAAGGGACTGCATCAGTGCATGGCTCACTTGGGTCTTTGCAGAAACCTTGCCAGTTCAAACAACGATCGGGAAAACAGGGAGTTGCGTGAATCGGTAGGGATTGGCCAGTTGCCAGCAGCGAAAAAGTGCACAAAATCGGTGCGCGACTTTTGGCCGCCCTGCGCGAAAAGCGTGCAGGGCAAGCGGGCAAAAGCCCCGTGCTACACTGCTGCCCTTTCAGTGATCAGCGGATACCAGACATGCTCGCGCCCAAAGCCTTCCTCGATGCCCTGAGCGACCAGGCCTCGCGCCTGTTCAGCGGCGACACCGCCGCGCCCCGCGCCGAACTGGAAAGCCAGTTCAAGGTGCTGATGCAGGGTGCCTTCAGCAAGCTCGACCTGGTCAGCCGCGAGGAGTTCGACAGCCAGATGGTGGTGCTGGCCCGCACCCGCGCCCGTCTCAAAGCCCTCGAGCAGCAATTCGCCGAGCTGGAAGCACGGATCGCCCCACCCGCTCAGGAATAAACCATGCAACCGTCCAGCGATTACCCGGTATTGCTGTTCTCCTACGGCACCTTGCAGGACAAGGCGGTACAACTGGCCAACTTCGGCCGTGAACTGGCCGGCCAGGCCGACCGCATGCCGGGCTATCGCCAGGATTGGGTGCAGATTACCGACCCTGAAGTGCTGGCCACCAGCGGCAAGAGCCATCACCCCATCGTCTCCCCCAGCGAGCGGGCCGAAGACAGCGTCGCTGGCATGGTCTTCCAGATCAGCGAACAAGAGCTGGCCGCCGCCGATCGCTACGAAGTGTCGGACTACAAGCGTATCGCCGTCAGCCTCGCCTCGGGGCTGACAGCCTGGGTTTACGTACGCGCCTGAATGCCTCGGGCGTCGTGATTGATCACACGGAGTGCTTCCCCATGAAAGTCAGTGCACGCAATGTTTTCGAAGGTACCGTCAGCGCCGTCCAGCCTGGCGCGGTGAATGCCGAGGTCGAGCTGACCCTCGGCGGCGGCGAGAAACTGGTGGCGGTGGTCACCATGGCCAGCCTGCACAACCTCAACATCAACGTCGGCAAGCAGGCCGTGGCACTGGTCAAGGCACCGTGGGTGGTGCTGATGACCGATGCCGCTGGCTACAGGCTGTCGGCGCGCAACAGCCTCGAAGGCGAAGTGCTGCGGGTCGGCGACGGCGCGGTGAATGCCGAGGTGGTGCTGAAGCTGTCCGGCGGCACCGAGGTGTATGCCATCGTCACCCGTGAAGCGGTGCAGGAACTTGGCCTGAAGCCGGGTGTGAAGGCCACCGCGCTGATCAAGGCCTCGCACATCATCCTGGGTGCCAAGCCTTGATCGAATGCCCGCTTCTACCTTGTTCAGGTAGAAGCGGGATTGCCCCGCGATGCTAATCGCGCGGCACACTGGATTAATTCCCCTCCCAGCAGATGAAACTTGTTTAAGTTACGTCTTCCCGGTTGACTTCCCCGCTATGCTTTGCATAAAGTTCACCCGCCCCGAAAAGCGGGCCTTTATTTCAACTCACGAAGAATTCAATGGACACAGTATCTAGTCGCTGTCTGGCAGCCGTTGGCCGCCAGGCACTTGAACCGGAACTCCGGGCCCGCCCCTAGGTCGGGCAAGCCGCGCCAGAGCCTGATGCTCCGCCGTAGCTTGCCGCCCCGGGTGCCCGCCCGGTCGGAGGCAAGCTCATGAACCTTGATATCGCTACCCCTCGCCTGCGCGCCTTTGCGCACAAGGCCCCGTACCGTCCTGTCCGCGGCTGGGGCTTGTCTTCATCCCTGAAACCGCCCAGTCGATAGCGCGCCCGTTGCTGCCTGCAGTGACGCGCGCGATGCTGTCCGTTCGCTGAACTGACGCCATTTAAATCTTTAGAAACTTCCGAACTTTAAGTAATTCAAGTTCGTTGGATTTCTATTGCCCGCTACTTAACAAATTGAATTAACCAACCATGGAATCAGCCAGTAGAAAGTTCGCTGCCGATCTTATTTCCGGCATTCGCCAGCGAACACGTAAACGTCGGAAAAACCACGTTTTTCATTGTTTGAATCATTGCGACACGGGACACGTTCACTCACCTTCCCCACCGTGAGTCGACTGTGTGTCGTGCCGCCTCCTGCGGCAGGAGCACAGCCAAATGACCGTAAAAGACCGCAACACCCGCAGCAAAGCCGGCGAAGACACCCGCCTGTCCATGCGCGCCGCCCGCGAGGCACGCAACGGCCTGGCCGTGACCCTGGCCAACCTCGATGCCAGCGAACTGGGCCTGACCGAGCACGAAGCCGCCAAGCGCCTGCAGCGCGACGGCGCCAACCAAGTCGCCCATGACAAGCCGCAACCGGCCCTGGTGCAATTGCTCAAGGCCTTGCACAACCCCTTCATCTACGTGCTGCTCACCCTCGCCGGCATCAGCTTCGTCACCGACTACTGGCTGCCGGTACGCGCAGGCGACCTGGAAGAAGCGGACCTGACCAAGGTCATCATCATCATGACCATGGTCAGCCTCAGCAGCTTGCTGCGCTTCTGGCAGGAGTATCGCTCGGGCAAGGCCGCCGACGCCCTCAAGGCCATGGTCCGCACCACCGCCAGCGTGCTGCGCCGCGAGCGCCACGACCAGCCGGCGCGCCTGCGCGAAGTGCCGATGAACGAACTGGTGGCCGGCGACATCGTACAACTGGCGGCCGGCGACATGATCCCCGCCGATATCCGCCTGATCGAGTCCCGCGACCTGTTCATCAGCCAGGCGGTACTGACCGGCGAGGCGCTGCCGGTGGAGAAGTACGACACCCTCGGCCACGTCGCGCAGAAGTCCGCCGGAGGCAGCGCCAGCGATGAAAGCGGCCTGCTCGACCTGCCCAACATCGGCTTCATGGGCACCAACGTGGTCAGCGGCCGCGCTCGCGCCGTGGTGGTGGCCACCGGCAAGCGCACCTACTTCGGTTCGCTGGCCAAGGCCATCGTCGGCTCGCGCAGCCAGACCGCCTTCGACCGTGGCGTGAACAGCGTCAGCCGCCTGTTGATCCGCTTCATGCTGGTGATGGTACCGGTGGTGTTCATGCTCAACGGCGTGGTCAAGGGCGACTGGAGCGATGCCTTCCTGTTCGCCCTGGCCGTTGCCGTGGGCCTTACCCCGGAGATGCTGCCGATGATCGTCAGCGCCAACCTGGCCAAAGGTGCCGTGGCCATGGCCCGGCGCAAGGTGGTGGTCAAGCGCCTTAACGCCATCCAGAACTTCGGTTCGATGGATGTCCTGTGCACTGACAAGACCGGTACCCTGACCCAGGACCGCATCATCCTCGAACACCACGTCGACCCCAGCGGCCACAAGGACTCGCGCCTGCTGGAGCTGGCCTGGCTCAACAGCCACCACCAGAGCGGCGTGAAAAACCTGATGGACCAGGCCGTGCTGCGCTTTGCCGGCGAAGACCAGGGCTTCCAGCCGCCCTATGCCTACGCCAAGGTCGACGAACTGCCCTTCGACTTCATCCGTCGGCGCCTGTCGGTGATCGTCAAGGATGCCCTGGGCGATCACCTGTTGGTGAGCAAGGGCGCCGTCGAGGAAATGCTGGCCATCGCCACCCATGTGGAAGAAGGCGGCCAGCGTGTCACTCTGGATGCAGGGCGACGCCAGCAACTGCTGGCCACCGCCAGCACCTACAACCAGGAAGGTTTCCGCGTGCTGCTGGTTGGCACCCGTGATATTCCGGCCGTTGACGGCAAACCCCAGTACCACACCGATGACGAGCGCGAGCTGGTGATTCGTGGCTTCCTGACCTTCCTCGACCCGCCCAAGGAAACCGCAGGCCCGGCCATCGCCGCCCTGCGCGAGATGGGCGTGAAGGTGAAGGTGCTGACCGGCGACAACCCGGTGGTCACCTGCAAGGTCTGCCGCGAAGTGGGCCTGGAGCCCGGCCAGCCGCTGCTCGGCCAAGACATCGAGCGCCTGGACGACACCCAGCTCAAGGCCCTGGTCGAAGAACGCACGGTGTTCGCCAAGCTCACTCCGCTGCAAAAGTCGCGGGTGCTCAAGGCGCTGCAAGCCAATGGCCACACCGTGGGCTTCCTCGGTGACGGCATCAACGACGCCCCGGCGTTGCGCGATGCCGACGTGGGCATCTCGGTGGACAGCGGCACCGACATCGCCAAGGAATCGGCCGACATCATCCTCCTGGAAAAGAGCCTGATGGTGCTGGAGGAAGGCGTGCTCAAGGGCCGCGAAACCTTCGGCAACATCATGAAGTACCTGTGCATGACCGCCAGCTCCAACTTCGGCAACGTGTTCTCGGTGCTGGTGGCCAGCGCGTTCATCCCGTTCATGCCGATGCTGGCGATCCACCTGCTGTTGCAGAACCTGATGTACGACTTCTCCCAGCTGTCGCTGCCGTGGGATCGCATGGACAAGGAATTCCTGCGCGAGCCACGCAAGTGGGATGCGCGCAACATCGGTCGCTTCATGCTGTGGATCGGCCCGACCTCGTCGATCTTCGACATCACCACCTTTGCCCTGATGTGGTACGTGTTCGCCGCCAACAGCGTGGAAATGCAGGCGCTGTTCCAGTCCGGCTGGTTCATCGAGGGGTTGCTGTCGCAGACCCTAGTGGTGCACATGCTGCGCACCCGCAAGGTGCCGTTCTTCCAGAGCACCGCGGCGCTGCCGGTGATCCTGGCCACCGGCCTGGTGATGTGCCTGGGCATCTACATCCCGTTCTCGCCACTGGGGGCGATGGTCGGGCTGGTGCCGCTGCCGTGGGAGTACTTCCCATGGCTGGCCGCTACCCTGCTCGGCTACTGCCTGGTGGCCCAGGGCATGAAGACCCTGTACATCCGCCGCTTCGGCCAGTGGTTCTGAGGGGGTGGACATGCGCGTACTGATCTGCGCGGGGCGCAACTACGCCGACAACCAACGCTGCCGCCAGGCGCTGGACGCCCTCCAGCGCCAGCAACCGATCCGGGTGCTGATCCACGGCGGCAGCCAGCACCTGGGCGGCGAAATCGAAGGCTGGGCCCGCGAACAGGGCGCCGACATCGTGCGCTATCCGCCCAACTGGCAGTTGCACGGCAAGCTGGCCGAGCGCCTGCGCAACGTCTTCATGCTGCGCGACAGCCGGCCCGACCTGGTGCTGGCGCTGCCGGGCGGCGACGATACCGAGGAGCTGCTGGCCCGGGCGCGGGGTTCGGGGATTCCGGTGATCTGCGGCAGGCAGCCACGGACGGCGGGCGCCCACAGTCCCGGGGGCTAGGCCGGACAAAATTCGACGCACTCTTTGCGGCCAACAGGCAGGGAACACCACTAAGCTCTGGCTGGCCGCAGGCTGCGGCTTTCAAGCGAACCCGGAGTACCAGCCCCTGCCAATACTCCCGTCGCAAACCGGCGGGAGGCCCCAGTGTTCAAGATCCAGACCACCGAGCAATTTCGCGCCGACTTTCGGTGGCAACTGAACAGAGGAACAGACCTTGCCGCCTTCAAGGATGTCGTGCGACGCCTGGAAAAGCAGCTCCCGCTGCCATCCAGGCACTGCGATGGCCAACTGGTGGGAGCGCCCGGTCGCTGGTGCTGCCTCCTCAGTCATGACTGGTGGCTGATCTACCGATGCGACATCGAGGCCGGAACCATCACCTTGGAACAGACCGGCCCGCACAGCTACCTGTTCGAATAGACCCTTGGTTCAGATACCCAATTCCTTGAACAACGCCTCAGCGTTGTCATGCACCTGCACGGTACGCTCACGGTCCTGGACTTCCATTACCTGGCGGGCTCGCTCATTCAACGTCAAGGCCTTCACTTCGAAAGGCAACGCCTTGGTCTGTACAACCTGGACCAGCATCATGCGGATGGCTTGGGAAACGGTGATGCCCATTTCCTCCAGGATTCTTGTCGCGTTGGTCTTCAATTCACTATCGATGCGTGTGCGAACGACTTCGGTATGGGCCATGGATCCACCTCAAACACTTTGTAGCTACGTTGTGACCACATTCTAGACCTCAATGTGGCCCCGTCCAGATACAGCCGTCAGAAAATCGGGCTCACCCGGAAAAACCTCGACGCACTCTTCTCGTCCACCTGCACAGGAGGACCACTAAGCTTTGCCGGGCCGCAGGAGGCGGCCAATCACCTGCAAACACGGAGCCCTAATGTCCCTCGCCCTCGTCCACAGCCGCGCCCAGGTGGGGGTGCAAGCACCCGCCGTCAGCGTCGAAACCCATCTGGCCAACGGCCTGCCCACGCTCACCCTGGTCGGTCTACCGGAGACCACGGTCAAGGAGAGCAAGGACCGGGTACGCAGCGCCATCGTCAACTCCGGGCTGGACTACCCGGCCCGGCGCATCACCCAGAGCCTCGCCCCGGCCGACCTGCCCAAGGACGGTGGCCGCTACGACCTGGCCATCGCCCTGGGCATCCTGGCCGCTAATGGCCAGGTACCGGTTGCCGCCCTCGACGGCATCGAATGCCTGGGCGAACTGGCGCTGTCGGGTACGTTGCGTCCGGTACAGGGCGTATTACCTGCGGCACTGGCGGCGCGAGACGCGGGTCGGGCGCTGGTGGTGCCCAGGGAAAACGCCGAAGAGGCGAGCCTGGCAAGCGGCCTGGTGGTGTACGCGGTGGGGCATCTGCGGGAACTGGTGGCCCACCTGAATGCGCAACCGGCATTGTCACCCTATACCGCGAATGGCCTATTGCTGGAGCAACGCCCCTACCCGGACCTCAGCGAAGTGCAGGGCCAGATCGCTGCCAAGCGGGCGCTGCTGGTCGCCGCAGCCGGCGCGCACAATCTGCTGTTCTCCGGCCCGCCGGGCACCGGCAAGACCCTGCTCGCCAGCCGCCTGCCCGGGCTGCTACCGCCGCTGGACGAGCGCGAGGCGCTTGAGGTGGCGGCGATCCGCTCGGTCAGCGGCCATGCCCCGCTCGATTGCTGGCCACAGCGGCCGTTCCGCCACCCCCACCACTCGGCCTCCGGTCCAGCGCTGGTGGGGGGTGGCAGCCGACCGCAACCCGGCGAGATCACCCTGGCGCACCATGGCGTGCTGTTCCTCGATGAGCTGCCCGAATTTGAACGGCGCGTGCTGGAGGTGCTGCGCGAGCCGCTGGAGTCCGGCGAGATCGTGGTGGCCCGGGCCAAGGACCGGGTGCGCTTCCCGGCGCGCTTTCAACTGGTGGCGGCCATGAACCCCTGCCCCTGCGGCTACCTGGGCGACCCCACCGGCCGTTGCCGGTGCAGCAGCGAGCAGATCCAGCGCTACCGCAACAAGTTGTCCGGCCCCCTGCTCGACCGCATCGACCTGCACCTGACGGTGGCCCGGGAAAGTACCGTGCTGACTCACCAGCCCAGCGGCGAGACCAGCGCCAGTGTTGGCCAGCGGGTGGCCGAGGCACGGGAGCTGCAGCAGCGCCGGCAGGGCTGCGCCAATGCCTTTCTCGACCTCAAGGGGCTGCGCCGGCATTGCCCGCTGGAGCCGGTCGACCAGGTCTGGCTGGAGCAGGCCTGCGAACGGCTGACGCTGTCGTTGCGGGCAGCGCACCGACTGCTGAAGGTGGCCCGCACCCTGGCGGACCTGGAGGGCGCGCAAGCCATCGCCAGGTCGCACCTGGCGGAGGCGCTGCAGTATCGGCCCAGCGCCTGATCTTTTACGGCGGCTTTCCGCGCAATCACCCGCTGCATCAAGGCTGAGCCCCTTCGACAGCCCCACTCAATCAGCGTCATAGCGGAAATATATTTTGTGCGCTAAATATTTGCGCGCATTATTCATCTCAAGCAGCAAGCAGTCGCCAACCCCACTCAGCAGAACCCGGAGAACGATCATGATCCTTCGCAAAGCCTTCGCCGTCACTGTCACCACCCTGGCCCTCGGCACCAGCGTCACCAGCTTCGCCAGCGAAGCCACCCCGTACCGCTATGGCATGGACCTGGACATCGCCAAGGTCGTCAGCGTCGATGCCCCCGTCAGCACCCAAGGCCAGACCAGCACCGCCACCCTGACCTACCGCGACAGCAGCGGCCAGCTGCGCGCCGTGAGCTACGTGCAACCCACCGTCCTCGCCAACCAGAACTGAGCCGCGGCTCGCCCGCCAAAGGAGCTAGAACATGAAACTGTCCCACACCCTGACCGCCGGCCTGCTGGCCCTTGCCGTGAACAGCGCCTTCGCCGTCGGCAGCCCCGGCGTCGAGCACACCACCCAAGGCTTCCTCGACGCCCTGGCCGCCGGTGGCGGCAAGCCGCTGGAGACGCTCGCGCCCAAGGATGCCCGTGCGGTGCTGAGCGGTGCCCAGGCCGGGGTGAAGGTCGATGTGTCGGGAATCCGCGTCGAACGCCGGACCATACAGGCCGACGGCCAGCCGCTGGAGATCCGCGTGGTGCGGCCCGAAGGATCCAAGGGCGAGCTGCCAGTGTTCATGTTCTTCCACGGCGGCGGCTGGGTACTGGGCGACTACCCCACCCACGAACGCCTGATCCGTGACCTGGTGGTGGGCTCCGGCGCTGCGGCGGTCTACGTCGACTACACGCCGTCACCGGAAGCGAAGTTCCCCACCGCGATCAACCAGGCCTACGCCGCCACCCGCTGGGTCGCCGAGCACGGCAAGGAGATCGGTGTTGACGGTAGCCGCCTGGCGGTAGCCGGCAACAGCGTCGGCGGCAACATGGCCGCGGTGGTGGCACTGAAGGCCAAGGAGGCCGGCACACCGAAGCTGCGCTTCCAGGCCCTGCTGTGGCCGGTGACCGACGCCAACTTCAACAATGCGTCCTACAACCAGTTCGCCGAAGGCCACTTCCTGACCCGCAACATGATGCAGTGGTTCTGGAACAGCTACACCACCGAGCCGCGCCAGCGCGACGACATCCACGCCTCGCCGCTGCGCGCCAGCCTCGAGCAGTTGCAAGGCCTGCCGCCAGCCCTGGTACAGACCGCCGAGATGGACGTGCTGCGTGACGAAGGCGAGGCTTACGCCCGCAAGCTTGACGCCGCCGGGGTACCGGTGACCGCCGTGCGCTACAACGGCATGATCCATGACTACGGGCTGCTGAATGTGCTGAGCACCGTGCCAAATGTGCGCAGTGCCATGGACCAGGCGGCACAGGCGCTGAAAGCTCATCTGCAGTAAGCCAGTTGATCGCGGGGCAAGTCGGGCCGACTTGCCCCGCGATTGCTCCAGCAAAGGTCCTACTTTCAGAACGCTGCTTCCTGTAACCCCAGGATTGTCCTGTTTCGCTCCCCACCCGAAAATGCCCGCCTCTTTCATCGATGGCATAAGCTGTTGCATCAAACGCTGCCGCACGCAGTTCAAGGAGTCCGAGCAATGCCACACGAAGGCAGCCTTCTACAAACCGCCGTCATCTTCCTCCTCGCCGCCGTGGTCGCCGTGCCACTGGCCAAGCGCCTGCAACTGGGCGCCGTGCTCGGCTACCTGCTGGCCGGCGTGGCCATCGGCCCGCAGGCCCTGGGGCTGATCCGCGATACCGAGAGCGTTGCGCACATCTCCGAACTGGGCGTCGTCCTGCTGCTGTTCATCATCGGCCTGGAGCTTTCCCCACGACGCTTGTGGCTGATGCGCAAATCGGTGTTCGGCGTCGGCACCGCCCAGGTGGTCCTGACCGGCGCGGTACTGGGCGCCATCGCCCTGTTCGGTTTCAGCCAGACGCTGCCCGCGGCCATCGTGCTCGGCCTTGGTCTGGCCCTGTCGTCCACCGCGCTGGGCCTGCAGAGCCTGGCCGAAAGCAAGCAGCTCAATGCGCCCCACGGTCGGCTGGCCTTCGCCATCCTGCTGTTTCAGGACATCGCCGCCATCCCGTTGATCGCCCTGGTACCGCTGCTGGCCGCCAGCGGCCCGGATACCAGCCATGGCGACAGCCTCGAACATGGCCTGAAGGTGTTCGCCAGCATCGCCATCGTCATCGTCGGCGGCCGCTACCTGCTGCGCCCGTTGTTCCGTATCGTCGCCCGTACCGGTTTGCCGGAAGTGTCCACCGCCACCGCGCTGCTGGTGGTGATCGGCACCGCCTGGTTGATGGAGGAGGCCGGCGTGTCCATGGCCCTGGGCGCCTTCCTCGCCGGCCTGCTGCTGGCTGACTCCGAATACCGCCATGAGCTGGAATCGCAGATCGAACCGTTCAAGGGCCTGCTGCTGGGCCTGTTCTTCATCAGCGTCGGCATGGGCGCCAACCTGCGCCTGCTGCTGGAAATGCCGCTGGTGCTGCTGGGCCTGACCCTGCTGTTGATCGGCGTGAAGCTTGCGTTGCTGATCGGCGTCGGCCGCCTGGCCGGTGCCCTGAACAGCGCCAGCGCCCTGCGCCTGGGAATGGTGCTGGCTGCCGGCGGCGAGTTCGCCTTCGTGGTGTTCAAGCTGGGCAAGGACCAGGGCCTGTTCGACACCCAGACCTACGACCTGCTGCTGATGACCATCACCCTGTCGATGGCGCTAACGCCGCTGCTGATGCTCGGCTGCTCCCGCGCCCTCAAGCGCCCGCAGCCCGCCCGCGAGGTACCCGAGCAGTACAAGGCCATCGACGCTGGCACCCCGCGCGTGGTGATCGCCGGCATGGGCCGCATGGGCCAGATCGTCGCGCGCATCCTGCGGGCGCAGAAGATCCCGTTCATAGCCCTGGAAACCTCGGTGGACGCCATCGAGATGACCCGCATGTTCGAACAGGTGCCGGTGTTCTATGGCGACCCACTGCGCCCCGAAGTGCTGCACGCGGCCAAGGTCGGCGAGGCCGAGTATTTCATCATCACCATCGACGACCCCGAGGTGGCCATTCACACCGCGGAGCGGGCCAAGCGCCTGTACCCGCACCTGAAGGTGATCGCCCGGGCACGTAACCGTCAGCATGTGCACAAGCTGATGGACGTGGGTGCCGACCCGATCCGCGAGACGTTCTATTCCAGCCTGGAGATGAGCCGCCGCGCGCTGGTCGGGCTGGGGCTCACCGAAGCCCAGGCGACAGACCGCATCGCCCGCTTCACCGAGCATGACGAACAGGTGCTGGAGGCCCAAGGGCAGGTACGCGACGACCGGGCCAAGGTGATGCAGACGGCCAAGGAAGCGCGGGTGGAGCTGGAGCGGTTGTTTGCGTCGGATGAGGATTGAGGCTCAGGCGAACGCCAGCCGCTCGATAGGTGGATGCTCGCGGTGCGCGGCCTGCCACAGGTCGTAGGCCGCCTGTTCGGCCAGGTACTGACGGGCACTGCCAAGCCCGGCCAGTTCGAGGCGATAGGCCAGGTCGGCTGAAATGGCTGCGTGACCGTTGAGCACTGTGGATAACTGACCACGTGAGTAGCCCAGGTGGCGGGCCAGGGAGGAGACGTTCATGCCAATGGCGGGCAGGACGTCTTCGCGCAGGGCTTCGCCGGGGTGGGGAGGGTTGTGCATAGGCATGGTTTCAGCCCCTTAGTGATAGTCCAGGTAATCGACCAGTTCGACATCAGTACCGATAAAACGGAACACCAAACGCCAGTTGCCCGAAACATTCACGGCCCAGAAGGTGTTCAACTGCCCACGCAAAAGATGAAGACGGTTGCCTGGACGGTCCAGGTCCGAAGGGCTTTGCGCGACATCCAGTGATGCAAGTAAACGCCGCAGACGTGCTACGTGATCAAATCGGACACCCGAGGTATCACCCCGCAGGTGAAGTGACTTCAGGCCTTTGTGCCTGAAACTCCGAATCATGGTTGAAGAAGTGTAAGGCTATACCTTACACCTATCAAGGCTGCTTGAGTCATGATGTGCTCCTGTGGAATGGGAAGGACACAGTTTGATCACTCAGGCCAACTCGATGAGAGCCCCCGCTCTCTGGATCTCTTGTCAGATCGTTCCTGAGCAGCTGCGAGTGGCTGGCAACCTCAAGTTAAAACAACCCCATCCACTTCCTACGAGCTATGCGGACCTTTCCCACTGGTCAGCCTACAGCCCAAGAAATACCCTACAAGGTCTGTCGATACCCTTCTGATTGTCCGGGGAAATCATGCCCTCTAGGCTGACCGGGTCGCTGTCGGTTCAGCGATCGGGCGTGGAAACCCGGTAGTCCTGAGAAGGTGCCGTAATGGCAGTTGTATGCGGGAGGCCTCTGGCCTACCGGGTGACCTTCTTTCCGGATTTCCACCCCGTGTACAACTGCCGCCCTCTGCGTGGAAACGGACGGTTGCAGTCAAACCTGAAGAAGGAATCTGCAATGAAAAAAATCGTCCCCGACCCACCCCTTCCCGATACCCGCCACCACGCCTTCGGCAAATGCGACGCCGGCCACCCACCGCTGTTCGCGGTCAACCCCAATATCAACGCCCACGACGCCCTGGTGCATGTCGCCGAGTACCTGCGCAGTGCCTACAACGTCGGCTACAAGGCGCTGGAGCATACGGATGAAACCGGCAGGAGCCTGCTGTGGGCCAGCCTGCATGGGATCGAGATGGCCGAGGGCCTGACCGAGGCGATGCTGGAGGGTATCGAGTCTTGCTAACGGGCAGCGCTTTCAAGGTGTTCAACGTTGTAGTTGCAGCGCCTATCAGATCGAGCGCCGCCCGCGCGGCGCATCGCGGATGAATCCGCTCCTACATTCGTTGCAACGTGGCCATGCCTGATAGGCCATGGTTGTAAGCCTTGTGCACTCGACGCGATTTTTCGGTGGGCATTGCTGCCTTCCCACTCATTTCAAGACATGCGCCAAGGCGGACAACCATGGCGTGACAGGTTCGGTACGTTGCAACCAATGTAGGAGCGGATTCATCCGCGATGCGCCGCGCGGGCGGCGCTCGATCTCATAGGCGCCACAAAGCTGTCGCCCTGCCCTCCAGCCCCACCACCCGGTACACTGCGAACCACCCCTGCCCCGTCGCGGAGACCGCTTTTGGAAGACCTCAACTCCCTCTACTACTTCACCCAGGTGGTCGAGCACGGTGGCTTTGCCCCGGCCGGGCGGGCGCTGGACATGCCCAAGTCCAAACTCAGCCGGCGCATTGCCGACCTCGAGGAGCGCCTCGGCGTGCGCCTGCTGCACCGCACCAGCCGGCATTGCTCGCTGACCGAGATCGGCCAGGCCTACTACAACCGCTGCCTGGCCATGCGCGTCGAGGCAGAGGGCGCCGCCGAGATCATCGAGCGCAACCGCAGCGAGCCGCGTGGGCTGGTGCGCATCAGCTGTCCGACCACCCTGCTCAACTCCTGGGTCGGGCCGATGCTCACCCGCTACATGCTCAAGTACCCGCAGGTAGAGCTGTTCATCGAGAGCACCAACCGCCGCGTCGACCTGCTGCACGAGGGCTTTGACGTAGCACTGCGGGTGCGCTTCCCGCCGCTGGAGAACACCGACATGGTGATGAAGGTGCTGAGCAACAGCACTCAGTGCCTGGTCGGGCATCCGTCGTTTCTCGAACAGCTTGCCGAAGGCTTCGACCCGCAGCAGCTCAGTGAGCTGCCCAGCGTCCATTGGGGCAGCGCCCAGCGTGAGTACCAGTGGGAGCTGTTCCAGAGCGAGGACATGAGCCGCAGCCTGGTGATCCCGCACACGCCGCGAATGGTCACCGATGATCTGTTTGCCTTGCGACACTTCGTGGTGGCGGGCGTGGGGATCGCGCACCTGCCCAGGGTGGCGGTGCGCGAGGACCTGGCGGCGGGACGTCTGGTGGAGATGCTGCCGAACTGGCATCCGCGATGCGGCATCGTGCATGCGATCTTCCCGTCGCGGCGCGGGCTGCTGCCGTCGGTGCGGTCGTTGATCGATCATCTGGCGGAGGAATTCGCCTTCAGCGACATGGCGTAACGGCCCATCGCGGGGCAAGTCGGGACGCCGAAGCGCCGCTCCCACGACCTGCGCAGGAGCGGGCCACCCTCAGAACGCGAAGCAGGAACAGCCCAATGCGCCCCAGAAGCCCTGGTAATCGCTCACCGGCACACTGGAGTGCCGCGCCTTCTCATGGCTGTGGGCATGCACCCCGCACGGCCCGACGCACTGGTGCAGCGCCGCCGCCATCGGCGCACCAGCGCGCCAGTGCCCCGGCACCTTGGCCACCGGCGACCACTCGGGCAACACCGGCACCTGCGCCGGGCCCAGCTTGTCGAACTCGGCGGCGCCGTACACCACCTTGCCGTCGACAACGGTCAGCACCGACTCGATGCCCTTGATCGCCTCTTCATCGACGCTGAAGAAGTCCAGCGACAGCGCCGCCAAGTCCGCCAGCTGACCGACCTTGATCTGCCCCTTCTTGCCCTGCTCGCTGGAAAACCAGGCGCTGCCGTGGGTGAACAGTTGCAGCGCGGTCTCGCGGCTCAAACCCTCCGGGTACAGCTCCAGGCCACCAACGGTCTTGCCGCTGACCATCCAGTACAGCGACGTCCACGGGTTGTAGCTGGACACCCGGGTCGCGTCGGTACCAGCCCCCACCGGCACGCCCATGTCGAGCATGCGCTTGATCGGCGGGGTGTGCTCGGCGGCCTTGGCGCCGTAGCGATCGACGAAGTATTCACCCTGGAAGGCCATACGGTCCTGGATGGCGATACCGCCGCCCAGCGCCCGCACCCGCTCGATGTTCTGCGGGGTGATGGTCTCGGCATGGTCGAAGAACCATGGCAGGCCATTGAACGGAATGTCGCGGTTGACCTTCTCGAACACGTCGAGCATGCGCGAGATCGACTCGTCGTAGGTGGCGTGCAGGCGGAACGGCCAGCGCTGCTCGACCAGGTGGCGTACCACCGGCTCCAGCTCCTGCTCCATGGTCTGCGGCAGGTCCGGACGCGGTTCGAGGAAGTCCTCGAAGTCAGCGGCGGAGAACACCAGCATCTCGCCGGCACCGTTGTGGCGGAAGAAGTCGTTGCCGTCGCCCGGTTTGACCTTCTGCGTCCAGTTCTTGAAGTCGGTGAGCTCTTCCTTGGGCTTCTGGGTGAACAGGTTGTAGGCAATGCGCACGGTCAGCTGGTCGTTGTCGGCCAGTTCCTGGATCACCTGGTAGTCGTCCGGGTAGTTCTGGTAGCCGCCGCCGGCATCGATGGCACTGGTCAGGCCGAGGCGGTTGAGCTCGCGCATGAACTGGCGGGTGGAGTTGACCTGGTACTCCAGCGGCAGCTTCGGTCCCTTGGCCAGGGTGGCGTAGAGGATCGTGGCATTGGGCCGGGCGATGAGCATGCCGGTGGGGTTGCCGAACTTGTCACGCTGGATCTCGCCACCCGGCGGATTCGGCGTGTCCTTGGTGTAGCCCACGGCCTTGAGCGCGGCGCGGTTGAGCAAGGCGCGATCGTACAAGTGCAGCAGGAATACCGGGGTGTCCGGCGCGGCCTGGTTGATCTCTTGCAAGGTGGGCATGCGCTTTTCGGCGAACTGGAATTCGTTCCAGCCGCCGACCACGCGCACCCACTGCGGGCTCGGCGTGCGCTCGGCCTGGTCCTTGAGCATGCGCAAGGCGTCGGCCAGCGAAGGTACGCCTTCCCAGCGCAATTCGAGGTTGTAGTTCAGGCCGCCACGGATCAGGTGCAGGTGCGAGTCATTGAGGCCCGGGATGACCGTGCGCTGTTTGAGGTCGATGATCTGAGTAGCGGCGCCCTTGTGGGCCATGGCTTCGGCATCGCTGCCCACGGCGAGGAACTTGCCGTCCTTGATGGCAACGGCACTGGCGGTGGGCTTCTCGCGGTCAACGGTGTGCAGCTTGCCATTGAACAAGATGAGGTCGGCGGACATGGGATCTCCTGAAAGGGCGGCATGGGCGGAATCGGTGAACGGCAATGCGCTCCACAAGGCGCCAGCGGCACCGAGCACGGTGCTGGTGGCGAGGAACTTGCGGCGGCTCTGGTCGGTAGGGTCCTGGCTCATGGCGCTCTCCGTCCGGGTGGTTTCGGCAGGCTGTTGAAGGCTAGCAATGGATCACGGTGGGCGCTCAGCGGCGTAGCCAGCCGGCACAGCGGCGGGTCACCCAGGGCATGATGTAGAACACCACGGGCAGGATGACGAACAGGTTGGTGATCAAGTTGCCGGTGATCTGGCCACCCAACAGCGGATAGCGGGCAAACAGCGGCGCCAGTAATTGCGGAATGACCAGGGTCATCGGGCAGATCACCAGGTAGGTCAGCAAGGCCTGCTTCCAGCGCGGCGGTTGCGCGGCGCCGACGCTGGGCGGGGTGAACCAGAACTCCGGGTCATCGTGCACCTGGGTCTGGTCGCCGTCTTCCAACAATGGCAGCACTTCACTGATCAACGCCTGGCGCTCGGCAGAGTTGACCCAGGCCTGCAGCAGGCCGGCGTCGGCGAAGCGCACCACGGTGGTGAAGTGGCGGCCGCCGTCGTCCGGGCGGATGACATTGACGTCCAGATGACCGGGCTGTTGGCGAGCGGTGGTCACGGCGCGCTTGAGCCAGGTTTCGTAGTGCGCCAGCGCCTGGGCACGGACCTTGTGCTGGATCACAAGCGTAACGACGCTGCGGTTGCCTTCGGTTGCGGTGTTCATCGCTGACATTTCCTGGAGGTGAGCTGGCCTGTAACCACTGTGCAACGGCAGACGAGCGCTGGATTGGATGAGTGTGCTGCCTTGCCTGGCACCTCGAGGGTGCCAGGCTGTCGACGGCTTACTTGCCAGCGGTCAGGGCGTTGTAGCTGGTGATCAGGTTGCGGTAATCAGGGATATGGTTGGAGAACAGCGCCGCCAGCCCTTCGACATCGTTGCGCCAGTCGCGGTGCAGCTCACAGGCCACGCCGAACCAGGTCATCAGCTGGGCACCGGCCTGGCTCATGCGGTCGTGGGCAGCGTCGCGGGTCATTTCGTTGAAGGTGCCGGAGGCGTCGGTGACCACGAACACATCGAACTCTTCTTCAAGGGCCGCCAGGGCCGGGAAGGCCACGCATACTTCAGTCACCACGCCGGCGATGATCAGTTGCTTCTTGCCGGTGGCCTTCACTGCCTTGACGAAGTCTTCGTTGTCCCAGGCGTTGATCTGGCCGGGGCGGGCGATATAAGGGGCATCCGGGAACAGTTCCTTGAGCTCCGGCACCAGCGGGCCGTTGGGGCCTTGCTCGAAGCTGGTGGTGAGGATGGTCGGCAGGTTGAAGTACTTGGCCAGGTCGGCCAGGGCCAGCACGTTGTTCTTGAAACGGTCCGGCTCGATGTCGCGGACCAGGGACAGCAGGCCGGCCTGGTGGTCGACCAGCAGTACGGCGGCGTCGTCTTTGTTCAGGCGGTTGTATTTGAAGTTGTTCATGGCCGGTGCTCCTTGGGTTTCGATCTTCAGTGGGTTGGGTGTTTCGCGTTGATGGGAGAAGATTAAAACCAGGACCTTTGCGGCGGTAGATAGTGAAATTTGGCTTTAGCGTTCTGTTTTATGAACGATTAAGCGGCATTGGCTGCACCGGCCTCATCGCCGGCAAGTCGCAGCGGCGAACCGCGGCTCCCACAGGGACGGCGTTGCCCCATTGCCCGCCACCCCAACCTGCTCTATTACTACCCACAGCCCTCCCCCGCACCGAGACCACCATGCTGGCGTTCATCCAGTCGTACCCGCTGTTGCTCGGCACCTTGCTGATCTTCCTCGACTTGTTGCTCTGGCAGCTGATCCCGCTGCAGCACAGGGTCTGGCGCATCGCCACGCGGCTGGTGATCTTCCTGTTGTTCAGCGCGGTGTTGCTGACGGCCGGCATGAGCCCGCTGCAACCGCCCCCCTGGGCCGACGACGTGTCACGCAACCTGATGGCCACGGTGCTGGCGATCGGCTGGTGGCTGTTTGGCGCGCGCACGGTGACCGTGGTGTTCGGCCAGTTGCTGGTGGCCCGCGGCAGCCACGGTGGGCGCCTGCTGCAGGATGTGCTGGGGGCGTTGATCTTCCTAGCCGCAGTGGTGGCCGCGGCGGCCTATGTGATGCAACTGCCGGTCAAGGGGCTGCTGGCCACCTCAGGGGTCATGGCCATCGTCATCGGCCTGGCGCTGCAGAGCACGTTGGCCGACGTGTTCTCGGGCATCGTGCTGAACACCACTCGGCCCTACCAGATAGGCGACGCGATCTCGATCGACGGCACCGAGGGCAAGGTGGTCGATATCGACTGGCGGGCCACCCGGCTGATCACTGGCAACAGCAGCCTGGCGGTAATCCCCAACTCGGTGGCGGCCAAGGCCAAGATCCTCAACTTCAGCCGCCCGGCCGAAGTGCACGGGGTGTCGATCAGCGTGGTGGTGCCGGCCAAGGTACGCCCACAACGGGTGTTCGATGCGCTGGAGAAGACCCTGCAAGGCACCAGCATCCTGCTGGACAAGCCGGCGCCCAAGGTCACGGTAAAGGCTTCGACACTGGAGTCAGTGGAGTACGAGGCCAGCGGCTTCATCGCCGAGATGTCGCGCAAGACCGAGGTGCGCAACCAGTTGTTCGACCTCGCCCACCGCCACCTGGAAGCCAGCGGCGTGACCTGGAACACCGAGCTGGGCGCCCCGGTGCGCAGCCGCCAGCGCGAGCTGCTGGACGAAGTGCGGGTGTTCCGCTCGCTGAGCAACGAAGAGCGCGACGCCCTGAGCCAGCGCATGACCACGGTGGAATACCTCGCTGACCAGGTGATCCTCGACATCGGCGAGCGCTCGGAGCATGTGCTGCTGATCAGTCGCGGCGTGGTGCTGGCGTCGGTTCGCGATGGCGAGCGGCTTATCGAGGGTGGCCGCATGGGGCCCGGCGAGGTGCTCGGGCTCGAGGGCCTGGTGGATGACGAGGCCTCGCCTGTCGAGTTTCGCGCCTTGAGTGGCTGCATGCTGTATCGCATCGACAAGGAACAGGTGCGTGGGTGTCTGGCCGAAAGCGGCGATGTGAAGTCGGCACTGACCAAACTGCAACGGTTCCGGCGGCAGAAGCGCGAGTCGCTGTTGTTGCAGAAGCCGGCGGTGGTGAAGAAGGGTGGCTTCCTCAGCTGGTTGCACAAATGACCGAGCTTCGTCGCCCGCACGGGCCCTATCGCCGGCAAGCCGGCTCCCACAGGGTACGTGCAAAAGCCTGTGGGAGCTGCGGTTCGCCGCCACGACTTGCCAGCGATGAGGCCGGCACAGGAACTACAGCACCACCCGCAGGCATTGCCCGGCGTGATACAGCGAGAACCCCGACTCGTAGAACGCCGTGCGCAACGATGGCGCGCTCACCGGCTTCATCGGCGAGAACGGAATCGGCAGGCTGTCCGGGTCGTCCTTGAGCAGAAACTCCGCAAAGGCCCGGCCGATCACCGTGCCGGTGGTGTTGCCCCGCCCGTTGTAGCCGGTGACCGCCACCAGCCCCGGCGCCGGTTCGAACAGGCGCATCAGGTGGTCTGGAGTGAAGTCGATGCAGCCGGTCCAGTGCATCTCCCATTCGACCTTGCCCAGCGCCGGGTAGTAGTGGCTCTGGATGCGGTCGGCCCAGCTGCGCACGAACCACGCGGGCTTGTTGTCGACCCGGCCGAGGCTGCCGAGCAGCAGCCGGCCCTGTTCGTCGCGGCGGATGCTGCTGAGCACGGTGCGGGTGTCCCACGAGCCCTGGCCATGGGGCAGGACCTGGTCGGCGGCGGCGCCGTGCAACGGCTTGGAAGCGACCTGGTAGTAGTAGCCGCGGAAGAAGTGCTTCTGCAGGTTGCTCCAATCGCCTTCGGTGTAGGCACCGGTGGAGATCACCACCTTGTCGGCACGCACCGCGCCGCGCGCCGTTTTCACCCGCCAGGCATCGCCATCGCGCTCCAGGCCTTCGACCGCAGATTGCTGGAACAGCTTGCCGCCCAGCCGGGTCACGGCAGCGGCCAGGCCCTGGGTGTAACCCATGGGGTTGATGGTGCCGGCGCGGCGGTCGAGCAGCGCGGCGGAAATCTTGTCGGTACCGCAGTATTCCTGGCATTGCGCGCCGGTCAGCAACTCGACGTCCGCGCCGCGCCGGGTCCATTGCTGGTGGCGGGCTTCGAGGTCGGCGATACCGGTGGCATTGTGTGCCATGTGCAGCGTGCCCTGGTGCCGGGCCTGGCAGTCGATACCCAGGCGCTCGATCATGGCGAACACTTCGCCCGGCGCATCGCCGAGCACCTTGTTCAGGCGTCCACCCTGCTTGTGCCCGAGGGTGGCCTCGACGTCGTCGGGGCGGATCCAGGTGCCGGCGTTGACCAGGCCGACGTTGCGCCCGGAGCCGCCATGGCCGATCTTCCAGGCCTCCAGCAGGATCACCGTCTTGCCCTGCTCCAGCAAATGGATGGCCGCCGACAGGCCGGTGATGCCGCCGCCGATCACGCAGACATCGGCCTTGTGCTCGCCGGCCAGGGCCTGGGCGGCAACGGTCGGCTGGGTGACGTGTTCCCACAAGCATTCTTGACGCAGTTCGGACATGACCGGCTCCAGCAGATTTTATTCTTGTTGCGGCCCATCGCCGGCAAGCCGGCGAAACGGGGGCAAAGCCCCCGCGACGATCATCAGTCGAACACGATCCCTTGCGCCAGCGGCAATTCGCGAGAGTAGTTCACGGTGTTGGTCTGACGACGCATGTAGCCTTTCCAGGCATCCGAACCAGACTCACGGCCACCGCCGGTTTCCTTCTCGCCACCGAACGCCCCACCGATCTCCGCGCCGCTGGTGCCGATGTTGACGTTGGCGATGCCGCAGTCGCTGCCCGCAGCGCTCTGGAAACGTTCGGCCTCGCGCAGGTCGGTGGTGAAGATGCACGACGACAAGCCTTGCGGCACTTCGTTGTTCAGGCGCAGGGCCTCTTCGAAGTCGTCGTAAGCCAGCACGTAGAGGATCGGCGCGAAGGTCTCGTGGCGCACCACCTCGCTCTGGGCCGGCATCTCGGCAATGGCCGGCGACACGTAATAGGCGTTCGGGTACTGCTCGGCCAGCTGGCGCTCGCCACCGAAAACCTGCCCGCCTTCGTCGCGGGCCTTGGCCAGCGCGCCCTGCATGGCATCGAACGACTGCTTGTCGATCAGCGGGCCGACCAGGTTGTCCTTGCGCGGGTCACCGATGCGCACCTTGCTGTAGGCGGCTTTGACACGGGCGACCACGTCGTCCTTGATCGAACGGTGCACGATCAGCCGGCGCAGGGTGGTGCAGCGTTGGCCGGCGGTGCCCACGGCAGAGAACAGGATGCCGCGCACGGCCAGGTCGAGGTCGGCGCTCGGGGCCAGGATCATGGCGTTGTTGCCACCCAGTTCGAGGATGCTGCGGCCGAAGCGCGCCGCCACACGGGGGCCCACTTCGCGGCCCATGCGAGTGCTGCCGGTGGCACTGACCAACGCCACGCGCGAATCGTCGACCAGTGCTTCGCCTGCGTCACGGCCACCGATCACCAGTTGCGCTACACCTGCAGGGGCATCGCCGAAGGCTTTCAGGGCTTTGTCGAACAGCGCCTGGCAGGCCAACGCAGTGAGCGGGGTCTTCTCGGACGGCTTCCACACCACGGCGTTACCCGCCACCAGCGCCAGCGCGGTGTTCCACGCCCACACCGCCACCGGGAAGTTGAAGGCGCTGATCACCCCGACCACGCCCAGCGGGTGCCAGGTTTCACGCATATGGTGGCCTGGACGTTCGGAGGCGATGGTCAGGCCGTACAGCTGGCGCGACAGGCCAACGGCGAAGTCGCAGATATCAATCATTTCCTGCACTTCGCCCAGGCCTTCCTGGGTGATCTTGCCAGCTTCGATGGACACCAGCTCGCCGAGGTCGGCCTTGTGCTCGCGCAGCACTTCGCCGAACAGGCGCACCAACTCGCCACGACGAGGGGCCGGCACGCTGCGCCAGGCTTCGAAGGCCTGTTGCGCCTGGTCGATGCGGGCAACCGTGTCGGCCTTGCCGAGCAACTTCACCGAGGCGATCTGGCTGCCGTCGATGGGGGTATGGACAGGGTAATCGCCCTGGGTGTGAGCCGCGGCGGCAACGCCAAGGCGCTCGAGCAATCCAGCAACCATCGTGCTTCTCCTTACATCGGGTGAAGGGGTTGAAAATGTCGTGGGTCAGTATTAATCCGATTACTCGGGTGCAACAAACGACCTTTATTCCGCATATCATTCCACCAGGTAATGATTTCAGCCGCCGAGACCGCTTATGTCCAAACGCCTGGTACCGTCCATGACCGCCCTGCAGTGCTTCGAGGCCGCAGCCCGTCACCTGAGCTTCACCCGCGCCGCCGAGGAACTGCACCTGACGCAGAGCGCGGTGAGCAAGCAAGTGGCGCAGCTCGAGGAGATGCTGCGCCATCACCTGTTCCTGCGTATCCGCCGCCGCCTGCAACTGACGCCGGCCGGCAGCCTGTACCTGGCCGAGGTGAACAAGATCCTTACCCAGGTGGACATGTCCAGCCGCTATGTCCTGAGCTACGGCTCGCAGACCGAAGTATTGAAGGTAGCCACTCAACCGAGTTTCGGCGTGCGCTGGCTGATCCCGCACCTCAAGGGCTTCGGCAAGCGCCACCCGAACCTGCACCTGGACATCCGCAACGAAATGGAGCCGTTCGCCCTGCTGCAGGGCTCGGCCGACGTGGTGTTCTTCTATGGCCAGGGCACCTGGCCCGGGGCGACCTGCATCGAGCTGTTCGGCGAAGAAGTGGTACCGGTGTGCGCCCCGGAGCTGTTGCAAGGGCGCACGCTGCCTGACGCCAGCGCGGTGGCGGAGCTGGTGCTGCTGCAGAGCACCTCGCGACCGCAGGCATGGCACGAATGGTTCCTGGAGCAAGGGCTGCATACAGACAACAGCTACCATGGGCCGCGCTTCGATACCTTCTACATGGCCTTGAGCGCGGCGCAGGCCGGATGCGGGGTGGCATTGGTGCCCAGTTACCTGGTGGCCAAAGAGCTGGCTGAGGGCAGCCTGGTGCTGGCCTGGGACCATGCGATGAAAAGCAATGGCGCGCATTACCTGGCGTATGCCGAGCATGCGGCGGAGGTGCCCAAGGTGCGGGCGTTGGTGGAGTGGGTTGCCGAGCAGATCCAGCGGCGCGACCACTGACGCCATCGTGAGAGCGGGCTTGCCCCGCTATGGGGCCGTCAAGGTCGATCAAAAAAGGAATGAAACCCGCACTTTTTTTCGCTTGTACGGCAGCTCCATTCCCAGCTTTCATGTAAGTGTCCTCTACTCACCCAGGAAGCTTGCGATGCCCGCCCACGATTTCGTCAGCCCCGACAGCATCCGTGCGCAGTTCTCTGCCGCCATGTCGCTCATGTACAAGCAGGAAGTCCCCCTGTACGGCACGTTGCTTGAACTGGTGAGCGAAACCAACCGGCAGGTCATGGCCGCGCAGCCCAAGGTGGCTGAGGCCCTGCGCTGGACCGGCGAGATCGAACGCCTCGACCAGGAGCGCCATGGCGCCATCCGCGTGGGCACCGCCGAGGAGCTCGCCACCATCGCCCGCCTGTTCGCGGTCATGGGCATGGCACCCGTCGGCTACTACGACCTGAGCTCGGCCGGGGTACCGGTACATTCCACCGCGTTCCGCGCCGTGCACGAGCAGTCGCTGCATGTCAGCCCGTTCCGCGTGTTCACTTCGCTGCTGCGCCTGGAACTTATCCACAACCCGCAACTGCGCAAACTGGCCCAGGGCATTCTCGACCAGCGGCAGATCTTCACCGCCCGTGTGCTGGAACTGATCGCCCAATGCGAACGCGAAGGTGGCCTGAACGCGAGCGATGCCGAGACCTTCGTCCAGGAAGCACTGCACACCTTCCGTTGGCACCAGGACGCCACCGTCACCGCCGAGCAGTACCAGCAACTGCACGACCAGCACCGCCTGATCGCTGACGTGGTGGCGTTCAAAGGCCCCCACATCAACCACCTGACCCCGCGCACCCTGGACATCGACGCCATCCAGCTCGGCATGCCGGCCAAGGGCATCCCACCCAAGGCCGTGGTCGAAGGGCCGCCCACCCGCCGCCAGCCGATCCTGCTGCGCCAGACCAGCTTCAAGGCCCTGCAGGAAAAGGTTGCTTTCAGCGATGCCCAGGGCAGCCACACGGCGCGCTTCGGCGAGATCGAACAACGCGGCGCGGCGCTGACACCCAAGGGGCGCCAGCTGTACGACCGCCTGCTGGACGCGACCCGCGCGGCCCTGGGCGGCGTGCCGGCCGAGGCCAATGCCGAACGCTACATGACCCTGCTCGCCGAGCATTTCGCCGAATTTCCGGACGATCTGGGTCAGATGCGCGAACAAGGGCTGGCCTACTTCCGCTATTTCGCCACCGACAAGGGGCTGGCGGCGCGCGGGCAGCCCGGCCGCCCCACTACCCTGCAAGGGCTGATCGACGCCGGGCATGTGCATTACGAGGCGCTGGTGTACGAGGACTTCCTGCCGGTGAGTGCGGCGGGGATCTTCCAGTCCAACCTGGGGGATGATGACCAGGCCGACTATGGCAGCAACGCCAACCGCGAGGCCTTCGAGCAGGCGCTGGGGCTGAAGGTGCAGGATGAGCTGGCGCTGTATGCGCAGAGCGAGCGTAGGTCGTTGCAAGCGTGTGCGCAGGCGTTGGGGCTGTCGGCCCTATAAACGTCATCGCGGGCAAGCCCGCTCCCACAGGGTCGGTGGGAGCAGGCTTGCCGCGTAAGTTTTAGCGGCCCACGCGGAACCGATCCACTTCCTGGCGCAACTGCCCCGCCAGTCCTTCCAGTTCGCGGGCCGTCGTGGCCAGCTCATTGGCCACATCTCGCTGCTCGCTGTTGGCCTGGGCGATGCTCTGCAGGTTGCGGCTGAGCACCGTCGCGGTGCTGCTCTGCTCCTGGGTCGCGGTGCTGATCACGGCAAACTGCTCGCCCGCCACCCGGCTCTGCTCATCGATGCGCGCCAGGGCTTCGGCCACCTTGTCGTTGCGCGCCAGGCCTTCCTGCATCAGCTGGTTACCCTGCTCCAGCGTGCTGATGGCATGGCCGGTCTGCTGCTGGATGCTGGCGATCATGCCCGAGATCTCGTCGGTGGCCTGGCGGGTGCGCGCGGCCAGGCCGCGGACCTCGTCGGCGACCACGGCGAAACCACGGCCCTGCTCGCCAGCCCGGGCCGCTTCGATGGCGGCATTGAGCGCCAGGAGGTTGGTCTGCTCGGCAATCGAGGTGATCACGCCGACTATGCCGCCGATCTCCTGCGAGCGGGCGCCCAAGGTGTCCATCACACTGGCGGTACCACCCAGTGCTTCGGCGATCTGCCGCA
This sequence comes from Pseudomonas sp. CCOS 191, assembly GCF_001007005.1. Lineage (NCBI taxonomy): Bacteria > Pseudomonadati > Pseudomonadota > Gammaproteobacteria > Pseudomonadales > Pseudomonadaceae > Pseudomonas > Pseudomonas sp. CCOS 191. Next base: position 117,664 of record NZ_LN847264.1, on the reverse strand, counting down.
GCGAAACCGAGGCTTCGTCCATGGCGCTGCGACCGATACGGGTCTGCTGCGCGTTATCGCGGGCCATGCGCTCGGTCCCGGCCATGTTGTCGGCAATGTTCATCGAGGTGGCGCTGAACTCCTCCACCGCGCCGGCCATGCTGGTGATCTCGCCGGATTGCTGGTCCATGCCCTCGCAGGCGCCGGACGACAGGCCGGACAGCGAGCGGGCGCGGCCACTGACCTGGTCGGAGGCGGTGCGGATATGCTCGACCATGGTCGCCAGGGCATCGCCCATCTGGTTGAAGCTGCGGGCCAACTGGCCGATCTCGTCATGGCTGGTGACGCTCAGGCGGGCGTTGAGGTCGCCGGCGCCCAGGGCCTCGGCCTGGCGCACCAGGTCACCGAGCGGGCGCAACTTGCGACGCAGCAGCCAGAGGGTCGCGGCCACCGCAAGCAGCATCGCCAACAGGCTGCCAATGGCCAGGCGCAGGCCGACGCTCCAGGTCACTTCGCGGATTTCGCCCTCGGGCATGCTTGCCACCACGGTCCACGGGCCTTCGGCGAACGGCTCGGTGACACTGAACAGTTGCTCGCCGGCACTGCTCCAGAACCGCCCTGCCCCCGGCTTGATCGCCTTGATCGCCTGGGCCGCCGCCTCGCCGTCACGCACCTCGGCCGGTGGCACCAGCCACTTGCCCTGTTCGTCCAGCAACGCCAGAGAGCCGGTCTGGCCAATGCGGAAACGCTTGAGGTTGGCGAACTGGGCATTCTGCGCGTCGGTGTAGTCGAAGCCGACGAACAGCACCGCGATCACCCGGCCACTGCCATCGCGCACCGGCACGTAGCGGGTCATGTAGTTGCGGTCGAACAACACGGCGCGGCCGACGTAGGTCTGCCCGGCCATCAGTTTCGGATAGGCCGGATGCTGACGGTCGAGCTGGGTGCCGATGGCGCGGCTGCCGTCCTGCTTGGTCAGGCTGGTGCTGATGCGTACGAAGTCGTCGCCGCTGCGCACGAACAGGGTCGCGACGCCGGCGGTCATCTGCTGGAACTCGTCGACCTGGTGGAAATCGTTGTTCAGCAGGTGATCACCCAGGTACAGCGCGGGCGTCGCGGCGCCTGCGACGTTGACCGTTTCCCCCGCGTGCAGCGCCAGGCCGGTGGCGAACCGGCGCTCGAACAGGCCGCTCAGGCGCTGGGTGTTGTCCTTGAGCGAACCGTGGAAGGTGTCGAGCTGGTCGGCCAGCAGCCGCGCCTCGCTGGCCAGGTGCGCCTGGCGCGTGGTGAGGTTGGCGTCGTCCAGCGAACGCAGGGCGAACAGGGTGCTACCGGTGATCACCAGCGCCAGCACGATGGCGAGGGCGATCCCGAGTTGCGAGGCGATTCGGGCACGCGGTTGAGACATGGCAAGGCTCCTGGCAAGAGGCCGGGATCGTCCTGATCACGCTGACCGCCCGCTTCCTATCAACGGGGAATCGCGTCCTCTTCCGGGACGCTGGTGCAAGTTGATCGGCGTCTGCAGGAAATACTTGAGTGCGGGGCCGGGATATTCGCAAACGTTTTCTTTCCGTGGCCTTTCGAACGTTGCTAGCCCTGCGCCGAAAGGATCTGCACGGCCGGCAAATCCATCGCCTCCGCCTCCTCCTGCAGAAATACGCTGAGCCTGCGCAAGCGCTCCCCGCCCGGCCGGGTCCGTGGCCACACCAGGTAGTAGTCCATGCCGCTGGCCACCGCGGTCGGCCAGGGCAGGCTCAACCGCCGCTGCGCCACATCCTCGGCCACCATCAGCAGGTCGCCCATGGAGATCCCGTAGCCCCGCGCGGCGGCGATCATGCCCAGCTCCAAGGTGTCGAACACCTGCCCGCCCTTGAGCGAGACCTTGTCGGTCAGGCCCATGCGCGCCAGCCAGGCCCGCCAGTCGCGCTTGTCCGGCGTGGGGTGCAGCAGCTCGATGCCGGCCAGGCGCCGCTCGTCCCAGGGCGCGTCATCGAGCAGGTCCGGTGCCCCTACCGGAATCAGCAACTCGGAGAACAGCCGGCGCACTTCCCAGTCCGCCGGGAAGCTGCCATCGCTGAGCAGCACCGCACAGTCGAACGGCTCCTGGTTGAAGTCGACATGGTCGACATCCATCCAGGCGCTGGTCAGTTGCACCTCGTTGCCCGGCTGCAGATGGCGGAAGCGACTCAGACGTGCCAGCAGCCAGCGCATGGTCAGGGTCGAGGGGGCCTTCATGCGCAGGATGTCATCTTCACCGCGCAAGGTTTCGCAGGCCCGCTCCAGCGAGGCGAAACCATCACGCACACCGGGCAGCAACATGCGTGCGGCTTCGGTCAGCTGCAGGCTGCGGCCATTGCGCACGAACAGGCGGCAGGCGAAATGCTCCTCCAGGGTGCGGATATGCCGGCTGACCGCGCTTTGGGTAATTGCCAGCTCTTCCCCGGCACGGGTGAACGAGCTCAGCCGAGCAGCGGCTTCAAATGCGCGCAACGCATAGAGTGGAGGCAGTTGGCGAATCATGGCGCACCTGTCATACGGGAGCTGGGTCGGTGCGAAGGATCATACAGGCATGAGTCATACTCATGACACTGATCGCATTTATCCTTTTGTGCAAAGCTGACCGAAGCCTCAGAATCGACGGCTCGCTTCCAGAATCATCAACAAGGACCGCCCCCATGCACGTCGCGCCCACCACCGAACTCAAGGCTTTGCTGCGCCTGGCCGGGCCGCTGATCGCCTCGCAGTTGGCGCACATGCTGATGGTGCTCACCGACACCCTGATGATGGCCCGCATCAGCCCGCAGGCCCTGGCCGGCGGTGGCCTGGGCGCGGCAAGCTATTCGTTCGTGTCGATCTTCTGCCTGGGCGTGATCGCCGCGGTCGGCACACTGGTGGCCATCCGCAAGGGCGCCAACGACATCGAGGGCGTCACCCGCCTGGCGCAGAGCGGCCTGTGGCTGGCCTGGGGCCTGGCGTTGGTCTCGGCGCTGGTGATGTGGAACCTCAAGCCGGTGCTGCTGCTGTTCGGCCAGAAGCCAGAAAACGTCGACTCGGCGATGCAGCTGCTGACCCTGCTGCCGCTCGCCCTGCCCGGCTACATGACGTTCATGGCCCTGCGCGGTTTTACCAGTGCCCTGGGCCACTCCACGCCGGTGATGGTCATCAGCCTGGTGGGCACGGTGTTCAACTACCTGTTCAACCACGCCCTGATCGAGGGCATGTTCGGCCTGCCCAAGCTGGGCCTGATGGGGATCGGCCTGGTCACGGCGGTGGTGACCCTGGGCATGGCCATCGCGCTCGCACTCTATATCCGCTGGCACAAGGCCTATGCCGCCTACCCGCTGCGCAAGGGCCTGCTGCGCCCTTCCCTGCCGGCACTGCGCGAGCTGTGGCGGCTGGGCCTGCCGATCGGCGGCACCTATATGGTCGAAGTGGGCTTGTTCGCCTTTGCCGCCCTGTGCATGGGCGTGCTCGGCAGCACGGAGCTGGCGGCGCACCAGATCGCCCTGCAGATCGTCTCCACCGCGTTCATGGTGCCGACGGGCCTTTCCTATGCGGTGACCATGCGCGTCGGCCTTTATTACGGCGCCGGCAACTTGCTGGCGGCCCGTAGCGCCGGGCGCGTGGGCATTGGTTTTGGCGCATCGCTGATGTTCGCCTTCGCCGCACTGTTCTGGTTGCTGCCGGATGCCCTGGTCGGGCTGTTCATCGACCGCAACGACCCAGCCTTCGCCGCGATCTTCATGCTGGCGGTGCAATTGGTGATGGTGGCGGCGTGGTTCGAACTGTTCGATGGCGTGCAGACCATTGCCATGGGTTCGATCCGTGGCCTGAAGGACGCCAAGACCACCTTCCTGATCGGCCTGGTGTGCTACTGGCTGGTGGGCGCGCCCAGCGCCTGGCTGTTCGCCTTCACCTTCGGTGGCGGTGCACAGGGCATCTGGTGGGGGCTGGCCCTGGGGCTGGCCTGCGCGGCGGTGGCACTGACGTTCGGCTTCGAATGGCGGATGAAGCGGCTGCTGGGCAAGGCTGAGCGTGCGCGGCGGGCGGCGGTGTCGGCTTGAGGGACTGCTGTGGCACTTAGGATCGTGTGATGGCCGGCAGGTGCCTGGCGGTGGCCCTGCGGCGCCCTTGAGATCGAGCGCCGCAACTGTATCGCTGAACACTTTGAAGCCAGCATCCATCTAAAACTGTACTACTGTACTGCTATATACCTCACTTCCTGCCGACTATTTCACTGCCAACACCACAAAACCGCACCAAAAAAGTGCGCACCAGTACAGTTCCCTCAATAACCGGTGCAACAGTCGCTTTCAACAGTTAACTGGCCCATCACAATACACCTGAACTGTACCTACTATTCTGGACGAGAGAGGAGGAAGATGGGCACCAGTTAAATCACTCCCTAATGCCGCCACAAGCGGAAGGATGACACATCATGGAACGTACCCTCAGTTCCGACCTGGTTTTCGAAAACGCCCAAGCTTCCAACGCCGCCCTGCCGCTGCGCGTCCTGTCCACCCTGGTACTGTGGCAGCGCCGCATGGCCAGCCGCCGCCAACTGGCGCGCCTGGACTCCCGCCTGCTGGCCGACGCCGGTATCAGCGAGTCGCAGCGCTACGAAGAGCTGAGCAAGCCTTTCTGGCGCTAAGCGCCGGCCGCCGGCCCAGGCCGGCACCGTGAATTCTCAAGAACCCGTCGCAGGCAACTGCGGCGGTTTTTTTGTTTTAAGCCGCGCAGTAGAGCACTTGCGCAAGCAACCGTAACAGTTCTAAAAATCTCAAATTCTATAGATACAGTTACGATTTGATCTGTTTTTCGCGCCCAGGCGTCAGAACCGCCGCGTGTTACGCTTGTCTTACGCGCCTGGCATATAAAGTACCGTGACGAGCCAAGCGAGCGTCCGATAACCAGAACCAACCTTGACCCTGTGCAGGAGTCCACCAACATGTCCCGTTATCACCTGATTGGCGCCGCGTTGCTGCTGTCCCTCGCCGGTGCCGCCAACGCCACCAGCTTCGTCGTCACCACCGACGCCGTCGTCGGCGCCGTAGCCGCCTCGACCGACGCCACGTCCGATATCTCCTCCTCGTTCCGCGACGACAAGATCGTCAAGGCCGCCCGTGACGATGCCGCCAGCTTCGTCGGCAGCGATGGCGCCATCCGCGGCGCCAAGCTGGAAAGCGCATTCGTGCACATCCGCCAGCAGTTGCCGGCCCTGCAAGCCAGCGATGCGCAGCTGGCGCGCGCCATCCTCGCCATCTGACCTTGCCTTTGCCCCGGATTCACTGGCCCCGAGCCGTGCATCCGGGGTAGCCTTCGCAGCCCGAGACAATCGCCACTTCAAAGCCCATGCGTTACCTATTGCTTTCCTTTGTCGCCCTGGCCTGCATGAACAGCGCCCAGGCGATGGATGCCACCACCCAGAGCCTGGTCATCTCGGGCTACGTCACCAGCCAGGTGACTGCCGCCCCCTTCGACCGCAAACGGATCGTCGCGGCCCGTGACGATGCCGCCGTGTTCGTCGCCAGCGACGGCCTGATCCGTGGCGCCCGCCTGGAGGCGGCGTTCGACGCCCTGCGCCACGGCTGCGCCCGGCACTCTGTCGGCGACCGTGAACTGGCCGAGGCGATTCTCGTCCAATAACTACACCCGCTCCCTTGCATTTCCGGAGATGCTCCATGCGTAAACCGCTGATCGCCGCCACCCTCGGCATGCTGCTGCTCGCCGACCTGGCCCAGGCACACACCCTGGTGGCCACCAGCAACATCATCGTCCGCGCCTTTGGCCGTTCGATCGACTTCACCTCCGACACCACCACCTCGATCCGCGACTCGAAAGTGGTGCGTGAAGCCCACGACGACGCCGCCAGCTTCGTCGCCAGCAACGGCGACATCCGCGGCGCGCAGCTCGAAGCCGCCTTCGACACCTTGCGCGCCCGTGTGCCCGAAGCCCGCGACGCCAGCGACCAGGTGCTGGCCGAAGCCATCCTCGCCCTGTGAAGCGCATGCGTGCCTGGCTGCTGGGCTGCGCCCTGACGCTGCTTGGCACGCCCGCCCTGGCCGATCTGCAGCTGGTGCTGCAGACCGACGGCCTCGACCCTTCGCAACGGCAGGCCAGCCAACTGTTGCTCGACGAAGCCATGGCCAAGCTGCCACCGCGCTTCAAGCAGCAGCTCGACCGGCAGATCCTGGTCAGCTGGACCTCGCGCATGCCCGAGGATGCCTATGGCCAGGCCTCGCCGGTCGCCAGCCTGGATCTCAACCGGCGCCTGCTGCCGGGCCTCGTTGACGGCAGCGCCGCCCGCGAGAAGACCAACCGCCCCCATGGCACGGTCCGCGAAGAACTGCTCGCCACCGTGCTCCACGAGCTGACCCATATCTATGACCGCGCCCGCCTGTGGCCACAGGCCGAGCGCCAGCTGATCAGCCGCTGCAAGCGCCAGCAGGGCGCGCTTGGCAAGGTCGGCCTACCGCAGGACTGTCGCGGCCAGGCCGAACGCCGCTTCACCTTGAGCGACGACCCGCGCCTGCTGGACCTGGCCGGCTGGCCGCAGTACGTCGGCCGGCGCGGCGAGCGCGAGCAGCACAACGGCCAGCTGGTGCGCAGCCCGGATCCCTACGAGCTGAGCAGCCCGAAGGAGTTCGTCGCGGTCAATATGGAGTACTTCCTCCTCGACCCGAGCTACGCCTGTCGCCGCCCGGCACTGAACCAGTACCTGCGCGACCACTTCGACTGGGCGCCGCGCCAGGACGCCTGCGCCAAGGGCCTGCCGTTCCTCAACGCCGGCAACGACTTCGCCCGCCAACCCTTGGGCGAGATCGACCCGGAGCGGGTCTACGAGGTCGACTACCTGCTGGCCGAAGCCAACCAGAACTGGGTCAGCCGCTGGGGCCACAGCATGCTGCGCCTGGTGATCTGCGCCCCGGGTCGCCCACGCGGGCCGGCCTGTCGCCTGGACCTCGACCAGAGCCTGGTGCTGTCATACCGCGCCTTCGTCAACGATGTGCAGCTGTCCAGCTGGGACGGCCTGGTCGGCGCCTACCCGTCGCGGCTGTTCGTGCTGCCGTTGGGGCAGGTGATCGACGAGTACACCAAGACCGAGCTGCGCAGCCTGGCCTCGGTGCCGCTCAAGCTCAGCCGCGACGAGATCGAAAACCTGGTGCGCCAGGCCGCCGAGATGCACTGGAGCTACGACGGCAACTACTACTTCCTGTCCAACAACTGCGCGGTGGAGTCACTCAAGCTGCTGCGCAGCGGCACTGGCAATCCACGCCTGAACGACCTGGACAGCATCATGCCCAACGGCCTGCTCGAGGTCATGAAGGGCAGGGGACTGGCCGATACCAGCGTGCTCGACGATCCACGCGAAGCGCTGCGCCTGGGCTATCGCTTCGACTCTTACCGCGACCGCTACCAGGCGATGTTCGAGGTGTTGCGCAAGCAGCTGCCGATCAAACAGACGACGGTGGAGGACTGGTTGACGCTGGACGCCGAGCAGCGCCGCCAGTGGTTCGACCGCGCCGACCTGCGCACCAGCGCGGCCTTGCTGCTGCTCGAACAGGCCGGGCTGCGGCGCCAGCTGCTGCTGGCCCAGGATGAGGTCAAGCAACGCTACCTGAACGGGCGGGCGCTCAAGGACGGCAGTTTCGACAAGGCCAACGAAACCTTGCAGGCAATGCTGGCCAACAGCGGCTTCCTCAGCCGCCCGGCGGAGTTGCTCGGGGCAGGGGGGTACGGCCTGCCGCAGCCGGACGAGCGCAAGCAACTGGAGCAGGTGAGCAGCGAGCGCCAGGCGCAGCTGCTGCGCCTGAGCACCGACCTCGACCAGCAGGTGAGGGCGCTGCTGGGGCCTGAGCGGGGCCGGGAAATCAAGGCGGTGGAGGCCAACATCAAGCAGGTGGGCGAGCATCTGAGGGCGTTGCACAAGGCAGCCGGGGGGTTGCAGCTGCCCTAGTACATGGCGATAGGGCCAGAAGAAGCAGCACAATGCCCTACAGGTTTTCCTCGTCCTCCTCCGGCAACCCTTGATCCACCTGCAACCACGGCAACCGACTCTCCACCCAGATATGCCGATTGGCCGGCACCCGCTCCGGGTGATCCAGCGTCGCCACGGTCACATCGATCGAATCCGGGCTATGGGTCGTCACCAGCGCCACGTGCGCCCCGCAACTGCCACAGAAATAGCGGCTACAGGTTTCCGGCGCCATGTAGCGCTGCGGTGAGCCCGCCAACCACTGGAAAGCCTCGAAGGGCAGGGTGACCCAGGTCACCAGAGTGCCCCCGCTGACCCGCCGGCAGATCGAGCAATGGCAATGGGCGACATCGCCCAGGGCGCCCGCCAAGCGATAACGCAGGGCACCGCAATGGCACCCGCCTTCCACGACATCCACCATCGAAACGACCTCCCGTCGCCTGGCACCAGCCGAAAGCTGGCTGAAAGCTTGCCCACATAGGATAGCGCCACCACCGGCAGCAGACCGGCCAGCCAGGGCACCCGGAAACTTCCGCGCCCCGGCCCAATCAACAACAACAATGGTGATTCTGATGTTTTCCTGTGCCCGCCTTTTCGCAGTCCCCCTCCGCCTGCTCCTCGCGCAGCGCCTGACGCGCTGATCCGCCCGAATCGTCCTTCCTTTCGCCGCGCCACGCCTGGAGTACCGCCATGCTGACCTTCCTCGGCTTCGCCATGGTCATCACCTTCATGTACCTGATCATGACCAAGCGCCTGTCGGCCTTGATCGCGCTGATCCTGGTACCGATCCTGTTCGCCCTGTTCGGCGGCTTCTACAGCGACATCGGCCCGATGATGCTGCAGGGCATCAGCAAGCTCGCGCCCACTGGCGTAATGCTGATGTTCGCCATTCTCTACTTCGCCCTGATGATCGACTCCGGCCTGTTCGACCCGGCCGTGCGCAAGATCCTCAAGCTGGTCAAGGGCGACCCGCTGAAAGTTTCGGTCGGCACCGCGGTGCTGGCCCTGGTGGTGTCCCTGGACGGGGACGGCGCCACCACCTACATGATCTGCTGCGCCGCCATGCTGCCGATGTACAGCCGCCTGGGCATGAGCCCGCGGATCATGGCCGGCCTGATCATCCTCGCCGGCGGGGTGATGAACATGACGCCGTGGGGCGGCCCTACCGCGCGCGCCGCCAGCGCCCTGCACGTGGACCCTTCGGACATCTTCGTGCCGATGATCCCGGCCATGGCCTTCGGTGTGCTGGCGATCCTCGCCATCGCCTACTGGTACGGCCTGCGTGAACGTGCCCGCCTCGGTGAACTGCACCTGCCGACCGACGACATCGACCACAGCGAAATCAGCGTGTCGCAGTTCCCCGAAGCCCGCCGGCCCAAGCTGCTGTGGTTCAACGGCGCCCTGACCGCCGCGCTGATGGTCGCGCTGATCGCCGGCGTGCTGCCGCTGCCGGTGCTGTTCATGATCGCCTTCAGCATCGCCATGATCGTCAACTACCCGTGCCTGCAGCAGCAGAAGGACCGCATCGCCGCCCACGCCTCCAGCGTGCTTGCCGTGAGCGGGCTGATCTTCGCCGCCGGCATCTTCACTGGCATCCTGTCGGGTACCGGCATGGTCGATGCCATGTCCAAGAGCCTGCTGGCGGTGATCCCGGAAGCGTTCGGCCCCTACATGGCGGTGATCACCGCACTGGTCAGCATGCCGTTCACCTTCTTCATGTCCAACGACGCCTTCTACTACGGCGTGCTGCCGGTACTCTCGGAGTTCGCCAGCCACTACGGCGTCACCCCGGTGGAAATGGCCCGCGCGTCGATCGTCGGGCAGCCGGTACACCTGCTCAGCCCGCTGGTACCCTCCACCTACCTGCTGGTTGCCCTGGCCGGCATCGAGTTCGGCGATCACCAGCGCTTCACCCTCAAGTGGGCAGTGCTGGTGTGCCTGTGCATAATGTTCGGCGCACTGGCACTGGGGACTTTCCCGCTGTTCAGCAGTCTGTAATACAAGCGCCTCATCCAACCGCAAAGCGCCCGCCATCAGGGCGCTTTGCCTTTACCGCTCGAAGGAATACACATGGAATGGCTGACCAGCCCGGAAATCTGGGTTGCCTTTTTCACCCTCACCGCGCTTGAGATCGTGCTCGGGATCGACAACATCATCATGATCTCGATCCTGGTCAGCCGCATGCCCAAGCACATGCAACCGCGCACGCGGATCTTCGGTCTGGCCCTGGCCATGGTCACGCGGATCATGCTGCTGCTGTCGATCACCTGGGTCATGCGCCTGACCGACGACCTGTTCCATGTGCTGGGCGAGGGTATCTCCGGGCGCGACCTGATCCTGTTCTTCGGTGGCCTGTTCCTCCTGTGGAAAAGCTCCCAGGAGATCTATCACGGCCTGGAAGGCGAGGACGAGAACCCTGACGAGCCGAAAGGCGCGGGCGGCAAGTTCTTCTACACCATCATCCAGATCGCCATCATCGACATCGTGTTCTCCCTGGATTCGGTGATCACCGCGGTGGGCATGGTCTCCCACGTGCCGGTGATGATCGCCGCGATCATCGTCGCGGTACTGGTGATGATGCTCTGCGCCGGCACCATCAGCGACTTCATCGACAAGCACCCGTCGCTGAAGATGCTCGCGCTTTCGTTCCTGATCGTCGTAGGTACCGTGCTGATCGCCGAATCTTTCGATGTGCATGTGCCGAAGGGCTACGTCTACTTCGCCATGGCTTTCTCGCTGGCGGTGGAGACGATCAACATCCGCATGCGCACGGCGATGGCACGCAAGAAGGGCAAGGAGCATGATCCAGTGAAACTGCGCAAGGACATCCCGGGTCAATAAGCCCAGGAAGCGCGGTAGCGAAAGGGCCCTTCGGGGCCTTTTTTGTTGCCGACGATGAGGCCAGGGCATGTTTCAAATACGTTTCACCCATGCCAAGCTGGCGCCAGCCAGGCAAAACAACTAAAGCTTCAGTGAGCACTGGAAAAAACAGCCCACCCCCGGGCCAGGCTCACCGCTGCACCCATTGGCCCCGCCCAGGGGCATAGAAGAAAAGGGGGCCCGACCATGCTGACCCTGCTCAATCTGCTCTCCGCCGTGGCATTGCTGGTGTGGGGCACCCATATCGTGCGTACCGGCATCCTGCGGGTCTATGGCTCGAACCTGCGCCGCGTGCTCGGCCAGAACATGAACAAGCGCCCGCTGGCCTTCATCGCCGGGATCCTGGTCACCGCCATGGTGCAGAGCAGCAACGCCACCGCCATGCTGGTCACCTCGTTCGTCGGCCAGGGCCTGATGGCCATGACCCCGGCCCTGGCGATCATGCTCGGCGCCGACGTCGGGACCGCGCTGATGGCGCGGGTGCTGACCTTCGACCTGTCCTGGCTGTCGCCGCTGCTGATCTTCCTCGGGGTGATCTTCTTCCTCTCGCGCAAGCAGACCCGCGCCGGCCAGCTGGGCCGCGTCGGCATCGGCCTGGGCCTGATCATCCTGGCGCTGCAACTGATCGTCCACGCCGCCGCGCCGATCACCCACGCCCAAGGGGTGAAGGTGCTGTTCGCCTCGCTCACCGGCGATATCCTCCTCGACGCCCTGATCGGCGCGCTGTTCGCCATGATTTCCTACTCCAGCCTGGCCGCCGTGCTGCTCACCGCCACCCTGGCGGGCGCCGAAGTGATCAGCCTGCCGGTGGCCATCGGCCTGGTGATCGGCGCCAACATCGGCAGCGGCCTGCTGGCCTTCCTCACCACCAGCCTGCAGAACAGCGCCGGGCGCCGGGTGGCGCTGGGCAGCCTGTTGTACAAGGTGGTCGGCCTGCTACTGATCATCCCGGTGCTGCACCCGCTGGTGGCCTGGATGGACAGCCTGAGCTTCAGCCCGCAAGAGCTGGTGATCGGCTTCCACCTGCTCTACAACACCTTGCGCTGCCTGCTGATGCTGCCAACGGTGATGCCCATGGGCCGCCTGTGCAGCTACCTGCTGCCCGAACGCGACAACGGCAATGGCCACCACCAGCCACGCCACCTGGACCCGACCGCGTTGAACACCCCCAGCCTGGCGCTGGTCAACGCCGTGCGCGAGACCCTGCGCCTGGGCGATATCGTCGACAGCCTGCTCGAGGCCATGCTTGGCGCCCTGCGCGGCACCCAGACAGCCTTGCCGCAACAGGTCCGGGCCCTCGGGGAGGATGCCGAGGCGCTGTACAACGCCATCAAGCTGTACCTGGCGCAGATGCCCCGTGAAGACCTCGCCGAGCAGGACAACCGGCGCTGGGCAGAGATCATCGAGGTGGCGATCAACCTCAAGCTGGCCAGCGACCTGATCGAGCGCATGCTGCGCAAGGTGCAGCAGCAGAAAACCTCGCAGCGCCGGGAGTTCTCCCAGGTCGGCCTGGAGGAGTTGACCGGCCTGCAGGAGCAATTGCTGGCCAACCTGCGCCTGGGCCTGTCGGTGTTCCTCAGCGCCGACCCGCAGAGCGCGCAGCAGTTGCTGCGCGAGAAACGTCGCTTCCGCGCCCAGGAGCGGCGCCTGGCCCACGCCCATGTCAGCCGCCTGCAACGTAAAGTGGTGCAGAGTATCGAGACCAGTTCGCTACACTTGGAGCTCATTGCCGACATGAAGCGTTTGAACTCTTTGTTCTGCAGCAGTGCCTATGTGGTACTGGGCGGCACCGACACCGGCGGGCTGATGCTCGACAGCGTGCCGGACGAAGCCCGTCAGCCTTGAGCCAAGACACCCCGGAGACCGAAGCTCGCCTATGCGTTGCCTGTTGTTCGTTTGCCTGCTGATCTGCAGCCTGCCCACGCTCGCCCTCGACCGCTCGCGGGTCGAGGGCTACCTGTTGCCCAACGGCCTACAGGTGATCCTCAAGTCCGGCTACGAGCGCGACCATGTGTCGATCCGCCTGGTGGTAGGCGTGGGCCTGGACGACTTCGACTGTGACCAGCGCGAGCTGCCACACCTGCTCGAGCACCTGCTGTTCAGCGGTATCGACGAAACGGGCGAGGGCGGCCTGGAGGAGCGCATCCAGGCCCTGGGCGGGGAGTGGAACGCCTTCACCAGCAGCGCCGACACCACCTTCGTCATCGAAGCCCCGGCGCGCAACCAGCGCAAGGTGCTCGACCTGCTGCTGGCGGTGGTCCGCGACACCCGCATCGACGCCAAGGCGCTGGCCACCGCGAGAAAGATCATCGAACGCGAGGACGGTGGCCATTACGGCCGCCTGCAGCGCTGGCTCGATCGCCAGGACATCGGCCACCCAGCCAGCGACCAGTTGGCCACCGAACTGGGCCTGAAATGCCCCGAGCGCTCCAACCTCGACGACATGACCCTGGAACAGGTCCAGCAGTTGCGCGAGCACTGGTATGTGGCCAACAACATGTCGCTGATCGTCGTCGGCGGCCTCGACCGCCTGCTGCCAGCCTACCTGGAACGCACCTTTGGCGAGCTGCCGGCGACCGAGCCCGAAGAGCGCCGCAACCTCGAAAGCATCAGCCAGCAGGCCGAGCAGCGCCGCGACCTGACCCGCGGCTGGCTGGGCGACAGCGTCAAGTTGCACTGGCTGTTCATCGAGCCGACCCTGGAGGAGGGGCATGACCAGACCCTCGAGCTGCTGTCGCGCTACCTGGACTGGGCGCTGTACGACCAGTTGCGCCTGCGCCACGGGTTGTCCTACGGGCCGTCGGCACAACGCGAGAGCTTTGGCGACAGCGGGCTGCTCAGCCTGAATGCCGACCTCGAGCGCCAGGACCTCGACAAGGCACTCAAGGTACTCGAGCAGTTGTTCGACCACCTGCGCAAGCATGGCCTGGACCCGGACACCTTCGCCCGCATCAAGGAGGCGACGATTGCCCGGGAGAGCTGGACCACCCAGGGCAACGCGGCGCTCGCCGACTACTACTGGGGGGCGCTCAACGCCTACGAGGACGGGCGTTTCACCGACCCGGTGCGAGAGCTTCGCCAGGTCAGCCTGAAACAGGCCGATGCGGCGCTGCGCGAGCTGCTCAAGGAGCCGGGATACCTGCGCATCGAGAAGCCGTTGCTGGGGTATGACGAGCTGTATGGGTTGGTGGCGTTGTTGCTGGGGTTGATCCTGGCCGCGGGGCTGGTCCGCCGGCGCCGCGTGGTGGCCAATCGCCCCAGTGGTGCTACACGGGAGCCTTGATTCGGCGGTATCCTGTCGGCCAACAGCGTCTGCGTGGGAGCGGGCTTGCCCCGCGATGAGGTCATCGCGGGGCAAGCCCGCTCCCACGACGCCTCGAACACGCCTTTTCCTGTTGTAAACCCATGCCCCCACTCCCCAGCTTCATCCTGCGCATCATCGAGCTGCTCAAGCGCTACCCCGGCATCATCGCGCTCTACGGTTTCCTCTCGGGGATCGGCAGCTTCATCCTGGTCGACCGCCAGGCCGGCCTGGCAAGGTGGATCGCCATCGCGATGCTGGTCAGCTGGGTCTGGCTGATGCTGGAGAACACCCTCACCGAGCTGTTCGCCCGCACCTTCAAGCGCGAGATCCCGCAACCGTTGCTGCGCTTCGCGACGCAGATGATCCACCAGGAAAGCCTGTTCTTCGTCCTGCCGTTCTTCTTCATCACCACCACCTGGAACAGCGGCCAGCTGGTGTTCACCGGCCTGCTCGGTGCTGCGGGGCTGATCTCGATCGTCGACCCGCTGTACCACAAGTGGCTGGCGCCGCGGCGCTGGCTGTTCCTGGCGCTGCACACCCTGACGCTGTTCGCGGCCATGCTCACGGCATTGCCGATCATCCTGCACCTGACCACCGCGCAAAGCTTCAAGCTGGCACTGATCGCCGCCATGGCGCTGTCGTTCCCGAGCCTGGCCAGCAGCTTCCCGATCAACAACTGGCGCCGAGGCATGGCCCTGGTGCTGGTGACCCTGGCAGTGGGCGGCGGCGGCTGGCTGCTGCGCTCCTGGGTGCCGCCGGCCACGCTGTGGATGACCGACGTGGCGATCAGCACCGAGGTGCTCAACCGTCAGCCGGGCGCGTCGCTGGAGGAAGTGGCGGCCAGCCGCATCCGCAGTGGCGGGCTGTATGCCTACACTGCCATCAACGCGCCGCGCGGGCTGAACGAGCGCATCTACCATGTGTGGCAGCTCGACGGCAAAGAGGTCGACCGTATCGCCCTGGACATCCACGGCGGGCGCAAGGAGGGCTACCGCGCCTGGACCCACAAGCAGAACTTCCCGCCCAACCCGGTGGGCAAGTGGCAGGTGAGGGTGCTGACCGAGGACGGGCAGGTGATCGGAGTGTTGCGGTTCAAGGTGGTGGACTCCTGACAAGATCGCCGGGCAACCCCGCTCCCACGCCATGAATCTGGTGGGAGCGGGCTTGCCCCGCGATGGGCTATGATCTGAGTCGCCGATTCCCCAGTCAGATGCATGGAGCCTATGACCGCCCCGAGCGCTACCCTGGACACCCAGCAGCAGCCCACCCGCCTGCGCATCGTCGGCGACTGGACCCTGGCCCACTACGCCGAGCTCAAGCGCGAATGCGAGCGCCTGGGCAGCCAGTACGGCGATGACACCCAGGTCGACCTCAGCCAGCTGGGCCGCCTGGACACCGCCGGCGCCTCGCTGCTGGCCGAGCTGCTGGGCTCCGAACGCCTGTCGCGTTGCAGCGACGAACTCCCCGATGCCAGCCGGGCCTTGCTGAAGAACGTCTACTGCTCGGTGCAGGACTACTGCATCCCGGTCAAGGAACCGGAGCAGCCAGTGCTGCTGCTCCTGCTGGCGCGCATCGGCCGCGCCGTCGACCAGCTGTGGCAGGACACCAACCAGGTGCTGGGTTTCATCGGCCTGATCCTGCAGACCTTGTTCCTGCGCCTGTTCCAGCCGCATCGCTGGCGGGTCACCCCGGTGGTCGCGCACCTCGAGCAGACCGGCCTGGACGCCGCGCCCATCGTCGCCTTGCTGACCTTTCTGGTCGGCGCTGTGGTGGCCTTCCTGGGCGCCACGGTGCTGGCCGACTTCGGCGCGACGATCTTCACCGTCGACCTGGTGGCGTTCTCCTTCCTGCGCGAGTTCGCCGTGCTGCTGACCGCCATCCTCATGGCCGGGCGCACCGCCAGCGCGTTCACCGCGCAGATCGGCTCGATGAAGGCCAACGAAGAGATCGACGCCATTCGCACCCTGGGCCTTAACCCAATCGAGCTGCTGGTTGTGCCCCGAGTGCTGGCACTGTTGATCGCATTGCCATTGCTGACCTTCGTCGCGATGCTCTGCGGCATGATCGGTGGCGCGGTGGTCTGCGCCCTGACCCTGGACATCTCGCCGGCCATGTTCCTCTCGCTGCTGCAGAGCGACATCGGCGTGCAGCATTTCCTGGTGGGCATGGCAAAGGCGCCGTTCTTCGCGTTCCTGATCGCCGCCATCGGCTGCCTGGAAGGCTTCAAGGTCAGCGGCAGCGCCGAGTCGGTGGGTGCCCACACCACCTCCGCCGTGGTGCAATCGATCTTCGTGGTCATCGTGCTGGACGCGGTGGCCGCACTGTTCTTCATGGAGATGGGCTGGTGACTGAAGCCGTGATCGAAGCCCGGGGCCTGTGCAACCGCTTCGGCAGCCAGAGCGTGCACGAGAACCTCGACCTGGACCTGTACCGCGGTGAAATCCTCGCCGTGGTCGGCGGTTCGGGCAGCGGCAAGTCGGTGCTGCTGCGCAGCATCGTCGGCCTGCGCCGGCCCAATGAAGGCACGGTCAAGGTATTCGGCCAGGACCTGGCCACGCTCGACGAAAACCAGCGCTCGCTGGTCGAACGCCGCTTCGGCGTGCTGTTCCAGAAGGGCGCACTGTTCTCCTCGCTGACCGTTACCGAGAACGTCGCCCTGCCGCTGATCGAGCATGCCGGGCTGTCACGGGCCGACGCCGAGCACCTGGCCGGGGTCAAGCTGGCGTTGGCCGGGCTGCCGATCAGCGCTGCCGACAAGTACCCGGCCTCGCTGTCCGGCGGCATGATCAAGCGCGCCGCCCTGGCCCGAGCCCTGGCCCTGGACCCGGACATCCTGTTCCTCGACGAGCCCACCGCCGGCCTCGACCCGATCGGCGCCGCCGCCTTCGACCAGTTGATCCTTACCCTGCGCGACGCCCTGGGCCTGTCGGTGTTCCTCATCACCCACGACCTGGACACCCTCTACACCATTACCGACCGGGTGGCGGTGCTGTCGCAGAAGAAGGTGCTGGTAGCCGGGCCCCTGGCCGAGGTCGAGCAGACCGTTGATCCCTGGATTCACGAATACTTTCACGGCCCGCGTGGCCGGGCGGCCGAAGACGCCGCCCTGCGCGCCCGCCAGGAGCGCTGAACGATGGAAACCCGAGCTCATCATGTCCTGATCGGCCTGGTCACCGTGCTGGTGGTGGCGGGCGCCATGCTGTTCGGCCTGTGGCTGACCAAGTCCAGTGTCGACGACGCTTTCAAGGACTACGAAGTGGTGTTCAACGAGGCGGTCTCGGGCCTGTCCCGCGGCAGCCCGGTGCAGTACAACGGCATCAAGGTCGGTGATGTCAGCAGCCTGCGCCTGGACCCGAAGGACCCGCGCCGGGTCCTGGCTCGCGTGCGCCTTAGCGGCGACACGCCGGTCAAGGAGGACACCCAGGCCAAGCTGACCCTGGCGGGGGTGACCGGCAACTCGTTCATCCAGCTCAGCGGCGGCACGCCGCAAAGCCCGGAACTCAAGGGCAAGGACGGCAAGCTGCCGGTGATCGTCGCCTCGCCTTCACCAATCTCGCGCCTGCTCAACGACAGCAGCGACCTGGTGACCAACATCAACCTGTTGCTGCACAACGCCAACCAGATGTTCTCCTCGAGCAATATCGAGCGCCTCAGCAATACCTTGGCCAACCTCGAGCAGACCACCGGCGCCTTCGCCAACCAGAAAGGCGGGATTTCCGAGGCCATCGAACAGCTGGCTCAGGTCGGCAAGCAGGCCAATGCCACCCTGGCCGAGACCCAGGCCCTGATGCGCAATGCCAACGGACTGCTGGGCACCCAGGGCAAGCAGGCCATCGGCAGCGCCGAGCAGGCCATGCAGTCGCTGGCCGAAAGCACCGCGACCATCAACAGCCTGTTGCAGGACAATCGCCAGTCCCTGGACGACGGTGCCCAAGGCCTGAACCAGATCGCCCCGGCAATCCGCGAACTGCGCGAGACCCTCAACTCGCTCAAGGGCATCTCCCGGCGCCTGGAAGCCGACCCCAGCGGCTACCTGCTGGGCCGCGACAACAACAAGGAGTTCCAGCCATGAAGCTGTCGCTGCGCCTGGCCGCACTCGTTACCGCCCTGAGCCTGGCTACGGCCTGCTCGATCCTGCCGCAGTCCGAGCCTGTGGATATCTATCGCCTGCCGGTGAGCCAGACCGCCCGCAGTGCCGCGCCGCTGGACTGGTCGCTGCGCCTGAACAAGCCACTGGCCAGCGAAGCCCTGGCCGGGCCGCGTATCGCGGTCATTCCCCAGGGGGATGTGATCAGCAGCTACAAGGGCGCCCGCTGGAGCGACCCGACGCCGATGCTGGTGCGCAATCGCCTGCTCGACGGCTTCCAGCGCGATGGCCGAGTGCAGCGCCTGAGTGCCGACGACAGCAACCTGCAGGCGGACTACGAGCTGGGTGGCGAACTGCAGGCGTTCCAGAGCGAGTACCGCCCAGGCGGGGCGGTGGAGGTGGTGATTCGCTACGATGCCCGGCTAGTGCAGGGCCGCAGCCAGCGCATCCTCGCGAGTAAACGCTTCGAGGTACGCCAGCCGCTAGGCAGCCAGCAAGTGCCGGCGGTGGTCGCCGGCTTCGGCACGGCCAGCGACCAGCTGGCGCGCCAGGTGATCGACTGGACCGTCAGCCAGGCTCAGGCAAAGAACCAGTAGCAGACGAAGATCGCCGCGATCACCCCGGACAGCTCGGCCAGCAGCGCGCAGCCCACCGCATGCCGCACGCGCTGGATACCCACCGCGCCGAAGTACACCGCCAGCACGTAGAAGGTGGTTTCGGTGCTGCCCTGGATGGTCGCCGCCACCAGCGCAGGGAAGCTGTCCACGCCCTGGGTCTGCATGGTCTCGATCAGCATCGCCCGCGCCGCGCTGCCGGAGAACGGCTTGACCAGCGCCGTGGGCAGGCCCTCGACGAAGCGCGTATCCAGGCCCATCCAGGTCACCGCGTGGCGGATGCCGTCCAGGGCCAGCTCCAGGGCGCCGGAGGCACGCAACACGCCCACGGCCACCAGCATCGCCACCAGGTAGGGCAACAGCCCCTTGGCCACGTCGAAACCCTCCTTGGCGCCCTCGACGAAGGCCTCGTACACCTGCACCCGCCGCAACGCGCCGATCACCAGGAACAGGATGATCACGCCGAACAGCGTCAGGTTGCCCAGGATCGAAGACAGGCTGGCCAGTGCGGCCGCCGACAGCGTGCCGAGAAAAGCCATGAAGCCACCCAGCAACAGCGCGCCGGGGATCAGGTAGGCAAGCACCACCGGGTCCCACAGGCGCAGGCGCTGCATCACCGCCACCGACAGCAGGCCGACCAGGGTCGAGCAACTGGTGGCCAGCAGGATCGGCAGGAACACCATGGTTGGGTCAGGTGCGCCTTGCTGGGCGCGGTACATGAAGATGGTCACCGGCAGCAACGTCAGCGACGAGGCGTTGAGCACCAGGAACAGGATCTGCGCGTTGCTCGCCGTGGTGCTGCTGGGGTTGAGCTCCTGCAGCGAGCGCATGGCCTTCAGGCCGATGGGCGTGGCGGCGTTGTCCAGGCCCAGGCCGTTGGCCGCGAAGTTCATGGTGATCAGGCCCAGGGCAGGGTGGCCCGGCGGTACCTCCGGCATCAGCCGGGCGAACAGCGGCCCGAGGACCTTGGCCAGCCATTCGACGATGCCGGCCTTCTCGGCGATCTTGAGAAAACCCAGCCACAGGGTCAGGGTGCCGAACAGCAGGACCATCACCTCTACCGAGAGCTTGGCCATGGCGAAGATGCTCTCGACCATCGCGGCGAAAATGCCGGCATTGCCGCCCACCAGCCATTGGCCCAGGGCGCTGATGGCCGCAATCAGGAAAAAGCCGAGCCAGAGGCCGTTGAGCATCCGTGTGTTCCCCCGTGAAAAATGCCCGAATGATAGCGCAATCAACGTGCGCGCTGTTGGGGGCGCTTCGCACCCCATCGCCGGCAAGCCGACTCCCACAGGGATTTGCGATACCCGTGTGGGAGCCGGCTTGCCGGCGATGGGGCCAGTGTGGGTAACACGGCTGCGGTCAACTTCCAGAC
Source organism: Pseudomonas sp. CCOS 191 (assembly GCF_001007005.1). Classification (NCBI taxonomy): domain Bacteria; kingdom Pseudomonadati; phylum Pseudomonadota; class Gammaproteobacteria; order Pseudomonadales; family Pseudomonadaceae; genus Pseudomonas; species Pseudomonas sp. CCOS 191. The sequence continues at coordinate 97,450 of NZ_LN847264.1, read as the reverse complement.
AACAAAAAGCCCCGACAAGTCGGGGCTCTTCGTTCAGCTCAGCGGCTTACTGGTTGACGGTCTTGCCCGCCACCACGGCCTCTTTCTTGCCTTTTTCCAGCACCAGCGACTTGTAGTACGCCTCGCCTTTCTCGGCGTCGTACATACCCTGCCACTTGGCGATGACCACTGCGGCCAGGGCGTTGCCGACCACGTTCAGCGCGGTACGGGCCATGTCCATGATGCGGTCGACACCGGCGATGAAGGCCAGGCCTTCCAGCGGGATGCCCACGCTGCCCAGGGTGGCCAGCAGTACCACGAACGATACGCCCGGCACGCCGGCGATACCCTTGGAGGTGACCATCAGGGTCAGCACCAGCAGCAGCTGCTGGCTCCAGGACAGGTCGATGCCGTACAGCTGGGCGATGAAGATCGCCGCGATGCTCTGGTACAGGGTCGAACCGTCGAGGTTGAACGAGTAGCCGGTCGGGACCACGAACGAGCAAATCGACTTCGGCGCACCGTACTTCTCCATCTTCTCGATCACGCGCGGCAGCACGGTCTCGGAGCTGGAGGTGGAGTAGGCGAGGATCAGCTCATCTTTCATGATGCGCATGATCTTGATCACCGAGAAGCCGAACAGGCGAGCCACCAGGCCCAGCACCATGAAGGCGAAGAAGGCGATGGCGAAGTACACCAGCAGCACCAGCTTGGCCAACGGCAGCAGCGAGCTGAAGCCGAAGTTGGCGACAGTCACGGCGATCAGGGCGAACACACCGATCGGCGCGTAGTTCATGATCATGTGGGTGACCTTGAACATGGTCTCCGACACGCCCTGGAAGGTACGCACCAGCGGCTCGCGCAGATCGGCGTTGAGGCTCGACAAGCCCATGCCGAACATCACCGAGAAGAAGATGATCGGCAGCATCTCGCCACGCATCAGCGCCGCGAAGATATTCGACGGGATCAGGTTGAGCAGGGTCTCGATGAACGCGTGCTCATGCTGCACCTCGGCCGCGGTGGCCTGGTACTTGGAAATGTCGACGGTGCCCAGGGTGCTCATGTCGATGCCGGCGCCCGGGTGGAACACGTTGGCCAGGACCAGGCCGACGACGATGGCGATGGTGGTCACCACCTCGAAGTAGATGATGGTCTTCAGGCCGATACTGCCCAGTTTCTTCGCGTCGCCTACCCCGGCGATGCCCACGATCAGCGACGAAATCACGATCGGGACGACGATCATCTTGATCAGGCGAATGAAGATATCGCCGGCCGGCTGGAGGACGTTGCTGATCCACCATGCCTTTTCTGCACTGAAATGATTCAGTAGCGCGCCGACTGCAACGCCCAGCAACAGACCGATGACGATCTGCCAGGCGAGGCTCAGTTTTGCCTTCTTCATGTCATTACCCTTTGTTGTAGTGGTCACGGGCACCTGACGGAAAGTCGCGTTCCAGAGCGCTTCAAAGCTTCTGGGCGGCTGTATGTTCCGTTCCGGGCCCTCTGTAAGGACACCGCGAGCGAGCATTTCTGGCGCTCGGGCCAAGGAAAAAGGCGGCAACTATTGCGACGTGGGCAGGGGCAGTCTAATGCCGGAAACGACTACCCCATGCCGAATCGGCATGAGACCAGAAGCCGAAATCGAGCATCGCCAAAGCCTTGATTTTCAACGTTCGGATTTCCGAACAAGGCCAATGCGCCATTTTTCGGCAGATTTGCAGGTATGAAAGAAGGGAGTTTGATGGCGTGTTCGACAATCCGAATGGCTGAAATGCCACACCGGCTGACCTGTCGGACAACTAAAAAAATTTCGATATACGGTAGCGACAAAATGTGTCTGAAGTGAAAAGTCGCTCGTATGGATAGATAAATCCCTACAGGCGCTTCGGAAGCCAGATCGGTCACGTCCTCAACCCGACCCGATCGACCTGCAACTTCCGATGCCACCCTCTCCTGACCCGGCCCATGATGGAGGCACTCCCTGTACCCCTAGGCCACTCCGACCCTGCAACAGTCAGAACGGCCCGGCCCCCTGGTCATGCGCCGTCCCTCCTCGGGGCGGCGCATCATAGAAGCCTGAAAGATAAAAAGGTTCAGCTTCTATAGCGTTACAGTGCGCGACCGCTGGTCAGTACCAGTTCGGGTCACGCTTGAGCTGCTCCTGCAGCAAAGCTTTCATGCCTTCGTCCGGCTTGCCCAACCAGCGGTAGTCCGCATGGCGGGTCGGCGACTTGTCTGCGGGCAGGCCCTCCGGCACTTCCACGAGCATGCCGTAGGCTTCATCCTTGTCCCAGCTGAAGGCCACGACCAGGCGCTTGTAGGTGCAATTGCCGTCGGATTCGCAGAGCGGACCAACCAGATACTGGTCGCCGTCCTCGGTCACCGCCGACATCTGCTGTGCCGAGCTGCCGCTGAGGTTGATCACCCATTCCGGCAAGCGCTCTTCTTTCCTTATCGTCTTCTGCCAGGTCTTCTGGTATTCGGGGTCCGAGCCAAGCAACTGGTTGACCCGGACCTGGCCGTCATTGGCGGCCAGCGCCGACGCACCACTGCCCAGCAGCAGTGCGACGGCCAAGGCTTTCGGGAGCATCCTGCTCATGGTCGTCAACCTCTACCGCGGCCGAAGAAGAAGGAGGCAACGAACAGCACCAGGAAGACGATGAACAGGATCTTCGCGATACCGGTCGCAGCGCCGGCGATACCACCAAAGCCTAGGACTGCGGCAATAATGGCGATGATCAGGAAGGTGATAGCCCAACTCAGCATGATGTTTCTCCTTTTCTTGTACGAAATCGGTCAGCAGTGTCAGAACACCCAACGTTGCTGGGGCTCGACGCGGTCAAGAACGGCAGGGGCAGTATCGGCACTGGGCAGTGGCTGGGCGGCCTTGACCAAGGTGCTGGCGTGGGTCGTTGCCCGCAGTTGCGTCAACAGCGCGGTCTGCGCCGCCACTTGCTCGGCCAGCCGGGCGGTCTGCCAGCTGTGATGGAACAGGCCGACCGCCAAGGTCAGCAGCAGGGCCATGCCGAGGAACAGCAGCTGCTGCAGGGGTACTACAGCGCTCTGCGTGCGGTTGACGTTGGGGCGATTCATGCCGGCTCCTCCTGCAGTACTTGTTATCCGTTCTTGGGAAGATCAGTGCAGCCTGCATGCCAGCCATGAAACTCTAAATAAATCCTTTTAAATCAATGATTTATGTAATATTCGCATACCAGTGAAGGACGTATCCTGCACGATGCGCCTACAAGGGCTCGTGCGATTTGCACGATCAGCCCTCTACCTTGGTGGCGATCTTCAACAGATCGGCGTCTACGCCGCGCACCCCGACGATCTGCCTCGCGACGTCCACCGCAATGGCTTTCTGCTCGCTGCTGACCACCTCACCCGATAGCCTGACCAGGCCCTCTTCACTGGCTACCTTGATGTTCAGCCCGTCCAGGTTGCGGCTGAAGCGGTAGCTGGCCTGGATCTTGTCGACGATCCAGCTGTCGCTGGGCTGCGGGCCTGTCGGGGCATCGACAGGCTTTTCCCGGGCCTTGGCCAAGGCCGTGCTATCCAGGCTGACCAGGTTGTTGACCAGATGTACGCCATCGGTAGTACGCGCCAGCACCCCGGCAAGCTCCTTGGCCTCAGGGCTGTCCACCTTGCCGCGCAGGGTCACCACGCCTTCGCGGCTTTCCACCTCGATAGCGGCCTTCTCGGTAACCCGGCTCCACAGCAGCCGTGCGCGCACCACCGCGCCGAGGGTGGCGTCTTCCAGACGCTGGGCGTAGGCACGCAATTCCAGGGGTCTGTCCACCAGGCCTGGGTCGATCCGCAACTGGTTATCCACCTGCTCGATCCCGCGCGTGGCCAGGGCCACCTGTTCGGCCAGCATGCGTTCCACCGGGTTCTCCACTTCGCCCGAAAGCCGGGCCCGCCGGCCATCGACTTCTACCTTTATAGGGAAGGCGTTGAGCATGGCGTTGAGGGACATCGCCGTCTGCAGGGCGCCTTCGAGGCGCGCGTCCTGCACAGGATCAGCCTGTGCCTGGGCGATGACCGACAACACACAAGCCGCCAGCACGGCCATTCGAGGGTAAATAGACATCACAAAACCTCCTTTCGCATCACTCAACCCATGACTCTCGCAACCGCCATGCCAGCTATTTGCCCACAATCAACTTCAGATTTATCAGCCACTTAGCCATCATGAAGGCATGCGGCTAGCATGCATGGGACAGAATCAATCAGAATCGACCATGCAACTTGCCCGATTTTTCCGACACTAATTGAGATCAATCCCAAAGGAGCGCAGGAAATGGAATCAGCCCAGGACAACCAAGGCCGCATTCTGCTGGTGGACGACGAGTCCGCCATCCTGCGTACCTTCCGCTACTGCCTCGAGGACGAGGGCTACAGCGTGGCGACCGCCAACAGCGCCGCCCAGGCTGAGACCCTGCTGCAGCGCCAGGTGTTCGACCTGTGTTTCCTCGACCTGCGCCTGGGCGAGGACAACGGCCTGGATGTATTGGCGCAAATGCGCATCCAGGCGCCGTGGATGCGGGTGGTCATCGTCACTGCCCACTCGGCCATCGATACCGCGGTGGACGCCATCCAGGCCGGCGCCGCCGATTACCTGGTCAAGCCCTGCAGCCCCGACCAACTGCGCCTGGCCACGGCCAAGCAGCTGGAAGTGCGCCAGCTGTCGGCGCGCCTGGAGGCCCTCGAGGGTGAAGTACGCAAGCCCAAGGACGGCCTGGACTCCCACAGCCCGGCGATGATGGCGGTGCTGGAAACCGCCCGCCAGGTGGCGACCACCGATGCCAACATCCTTATCCTCGGTGAGTCCGGTACCGGCAAGGGCGAACTGGCCCGCGCCATCCATGGCTGGAGCAAGCGCGCACGCAAGGCCTGCGTGACCATCAACTGCCCCTCGTTGAATGCCGAGCTGATGGAAAGCGAGCTGTTCGGACACACTCGTGGCGCCTTCACCGGTGCCAGCGAAAGTACCCTGGGGCGAGTCAGCCAGGCCGATGGCGGCACGCTGTTCCTTGACGAGATCGGTGATTTTCCCCTCACTTTGCAACCAAAGTTGCTGCGTTTCATCCAGGACAAGGAGTACGAGCGGGTCGGTGACCCGGTCACGCGACGGGCAGATGTAAGGATCCTCGCGGCCACCAACCTCAACCTCGACGAGATGGTGCGCGAGAACCGTTTCCGCGAAGACTTGTTGTACCGGTTGAACGTGATCACCTTGCACCTGCCCCCCCTGCGCGAGCGCAGTGAAGACATCCTGACCCTGGCCGACCGTTTCCTGGCGCGCTTCGTCAAGGAGTACTCGCGCCCGGCCCGTGGCTTCAGCGACGAAGCGCGCGCGGCGCTGCTGAACTACCGCTGGCCGGGCAACATCCGCGAACTGCGCAACGTGATCGAGCGCGCCAGCATCATCTGCCCACAGGAACGTGTGGAGATCAGCCACCTGGGCATGGCTGAGCAACCCGCCGGCAACGCACCCCGGGTGGGTGCGGCGCTGAGCCTGGACGAGCTGGAACGTGCCCATATCGGCGCGGTACTGGCCACCAGCGACACCCTCGACCAAGCCGCCAAGACCCTGGGTATCGACGCCTCCACCCTGTACCGCAAGCGCAAGCAGTACAACCTATGAAATGGCCGATGAAGCTGCGCACGCGGCTGTTCCTGAGCATCTCGGCGCTGGTCACCGTGGCCTTGCTGGGCTTGCTGCTGGGGTTGTTCAGTGTGCTGCAGATGGCAGCGCTGCAGCAGCGCGTGGTGCAGGACACCACCCAGACCCTGGAGCTGGCCCTGAAGCTGCGCCAGAACCTGGGCGAGCAGCTCAACCTCATCCTCGACGAGGACACCGCCCCAAGCACCCTCGTCACCCTGCAGGATCAGTTCCAGACACTGCTCAAGCAGGGGCTGGAACAAGGCGGCGAGCGTACCGGTTTCAGCAAGGCCGCCAGCAACTACCAGGCATTCGTCCAGGCCTATCGGCAGAGTCCGGCGCCCGCTCGCAGCATGGGTGTGGACCAGCCCCTCGGCGCCGCCTTCAACCAGGTGCGCACCGACCTGCTCGACTCGCACCGCCAGGCCCTGGAGCACATCACCCGCAGCGAGGAGGCATCGCGCGACCACGCCTTGCTTATCAGTGGCCTGCTCGGCCTGATGGGCCTCGTCGTGCTGGTCCTCGGCTTCATCACCGCGCACAACATCGCGCGCCGCTTTGGCCAGCCGATCGAGGCGCTGGCCAAGGCCGCCGACCAGGTCGGCCAGGGCAACTTCGACGTCACCCTGCCGGTGACCCAGGCCACCGAACTCAACCTGCTGACCCGCCGCTTCGGCCTGATGGCCGACGCCCTGCGCAAGCACCAGGCCACCAATGTCGATGAGCTGCAGGCTGGCCAGCAGCGCCTGCAGGCGGTACTGGACAGCATCGACGATGGCCTGCTGATCATCGACCGGCAAGGGCGACTGGAGCACCTCAACCCGGTGGCCCAGCGCCAGCTCGGCTGGGATCCCAGCCGCCTCGGCGCAAGCCTGGCCGAAGCCCTGCAACGCCCCGAGCTGGAACAACAGCTGCGCCAGGTGCTGCGCGGCGGCAGCCTGGACCGGCTGCCGGAGGACCTGAGCCTGGAGGTGGATGAAGAGACCAGGCTGCTGACCTATAGCCTGACCCCGGTCAGCCACCCCGAAGGACCCATTCTCGGCGCGGTGATGGTGCTGCACGATGTCACCGAACAACGCGCTTTCGAACGGGTACGCAGCGAATTCGTACTGCGTGCTTCCCATGAGCTGCGCACACCCGTCACGGGCATGCACATGGCGTTCGGGCTGTTGCGCGAACGTGTCAGCTTCCCGCCCGAAGCGCGGGAGAACGACCTGCTCGAAACCATTGCCGAGGAAATGCAGCGCCTCACTCAATTGATCAACGACCTGCTCAACTTCTCCCGCTATCAAAGCGGCTTGCAGAAGCTGGAACTGGCCCCCTGTTCATTGGAGGAACTGTTCGAGCGCGCCCAGGCGCGCTTCGTCGAACAAGCCTCGGGCAAGCAGATCGAGATCATCCGCGAGCTGGAACCACCGCTGCCACGTATCCAGGCTGATGTCGTCCAGCTCGACCGCGTGCTGGACAACCTGCTGCACAACGCCATTCGCCACACCGGCTCCGGCGGGCGTATCCGCCTGCATGCCAGACGGCATGCCGAGCGGGTGATCATCAGCGTCGAGGATAACGGTGAGGGCATCGCCTATGGCCAGCAGGGGCGGATCTTCGAGCCGTTCGTGCAGGTCGGGCGCAAGAAGGGCGGGGCGGGTCTGGGATTGGCGCTGTGCAAGGAGATCGTGCAGCTGCATGGCGGGCGGATGGGCGTGTTCTCACGGCCGGGGCAGGGGACGCAGTTCTATATGGCGTTGCCTGTTTGATTACTGCACCGCCAATCTTACTTCCACCGATGGCAAACCCGCTGGGGCGATGAAATTCAAGGGGAAAGGGAAACTTTCAATCGCCCCCAAGTAAGAAGCGTGAGCAATCAGCACGCCTCTCGATGGGCAACAAGTAAAATGGTGGGATATACGACGCCCCTCGTCAGGGGCGCCGCGCTAGGAATGCACGTTAGTTAAGTCACAGACATCATGTAAAGCTCATTATCCCCATCAATAACTGCTAACTCAACTCTCACCGAAAGATTGGATTTCAAAGCATTGAATGCTGCCCACGCCCCTGCCTGCAGCATTGGTGAACTCACTTTGATCTCGAACCCTTTGTCGTCCTCGTCTGTTCCGATAATCTTCAAATAACTAATGCGAGAATGATCGTAAGAAAACATAGTTTCGATACTTTTAACTATCACTCTCCACTCATTAGGAGCCTTTAATCCTTCATCTTCTCTCATGATAGCACCTCGAAAATAAATAGCCCGAAAACGCAAGCCAACTTTACTTGCAGAAAAAGAACCAGCACAACTAGCATTTTTATCAGGTACCGGCACACACGCTCGCAACACAAAACATTAATACTGAGCAGGTAGAAGGTCACGGCAACAGTTCACCCGCATTCGAAATGCCAGAATGAGAATGAAACATACCTCAAGGCTCATCATCGATCCGCCGCCCCGCCACCCGCCGTCCGCGGGTAATCAGCTCGGCAAACTGACGGGCATTCAGCGGATGGGCGAACAGCCAGCCCTGCCCGTAGTTGACCCCCTCGCTGTTGAGCAGCACCGCCTGGTCCTCGCACTCGATGCCTTCGGCGATCACCCGCAGGTGCAGGTCGTGGGCCATGCGGATGATGTGCGGCGCCACGCCGCTGCTGGCGGCGTCATGGCCCAGGGCATCGATGAACGACTTGTCGATCTTCAGGCAGTCCACCGGCAGGGTCTGCAGGTAGGCGAGGCTGCAATAGCCAGTACCGAAGTCATCGATCAGCACCTGGTGCCCGACGGCGCGCAGGGCCTGCAGGTTGTCCCGCGCCACCACCACATCGATCAGGCCACGCTCGGTCACCTCGAAGGCGATCTGGCTGGGGGCGACACGATGGTGCGCCAGCAACCGCGCCGCCACCCGGCCTATACGCGGCGCCATGACGTCGCAGGCCGCCAGGTTGACCGAGATATAGAGCTGGCGGTTGGCCCGCAGCAACTGCCCCAGCTGTTCGAGCACCCGTTGCAGGACGAAGTCGGTGATCTGTCGAATCTGACCGGTGTTCTCCGCCAGGGGAATGAACAGCTCCGGGCTTGTCAGGCTGCCGTCCGGGCGGCGCCAGCGCACCAGGGCCTCGGCACCGACGCAGCGGCGGCTGTCCAGTTCGAAGATCGGCTGGTACAGCACCTGTAGCTCGCCACGGCGCAGCGCATGCTGAAGCTCAGAGCTCATCGAGCGGCGTTGCAGGATCAGTTGCAGCACCAGCCAGCCGATACAACCGGCCAATACCAGGCTTCCAGGGAACAGCAACCAGAGCAGGCCATTGAGCTTCAATGGCAGGCTCGCCCTCGGCGCGATCAGCACCAACTGGTAGTCCGGGGATTTGGTGGACATGCGATAGACCAAGCGGTCGGGCAGCTCGATCAACGATTTGCCCTGCGCGGGCGGCCATTCGGCGGTCGGTGGCCAGGGTTGCGTCGGGCCCAGCACGGGGATGGCCCGGGTACCGCGATCCAGCACCACCAGCAGGCTGCCACCGGGCGGCAGGTCGACGACGTCGGTGAGGTGGCCACGGGAGGTGGAGACGACGAAGCGGCCACGGCCCAGCATCAGGGCCGCGAGGTTCTCGTTGGGCTCGGTGGTGGTATTGAGCCAGTAGCTGTAGGTCGGCCCTTGGATATCCGGGCTGCGCAAGGGCTCGATGATCCGCTCCTCGCCGCGGTTGGAACAGGCCCGCGTACCTTCCACATAGGACGCTTCGTAGATGAACCGCGACTTCAGCGCCACCTGTTGCAGTTGCGTCAGCATCAATGGATCGCAGCCGCGCAGGGGCTGCGCCTGAAGCTGGTCCACGGCCTCGCGCAACTGGCCGAACACCTGCTCCAGGCGCTCGAGAAAACGCTCGCCCTGGGCATTCATCTGCGCGCTTTCACTTTGTTTCATCTGTTGCAGGGCAACGTTTACGCTGATCGCGAGCAACAGCCCGGCGCTGGCCAACGCCGCGAGCGCGGCCAACAGCCAGGGGCGGTGGAAAATTTGACGCACCGTCGTGAAGAGGGCAAGCATGCGTGGCATCCAGTTGAATACCAAAGGTATAGCAACTGAATCAAAGCTTGGCGCAGCCGCTGGGCGTGTGAATTGGCCCGCTTGCGCGCCAAGCGTCCGAAAAGTTCGGGTCAGCGCTTGCGGTTAAGCACCTGCAACATCGCGGCGGTCTGCGCATCCGGCGTGCCATCGAACAGCCGCGGGCGGAAACGCATCTGGAAGGCCGCGATCACATGCCGGGTGGCCACGTCCAGTTCACCGGTCTGGTCGATGGCATAGCCAAAGCGTGCCAGTTGTTGCTGGTACCAGCTGATGGTCGGCGGATTGACCTCGAAATAGGCCTGCTGTCGCGCTACCGAAGGCGCATCCGGCCAGACACCCAGGCCAGCCTCGGCCAGACGCTTCCAGGGGAACAGCGGGCCCGGGTCGAGCTTGCGCAGCGGGGCGATGTCGCTATGACCGATGATGTGGCGCGGATCGATGTTGTTGCGCTTGACGATGTCCTTGAGCAAGGCGATCAGCGCTTGCACCTGGGCTTCGCTGTAAGGGTGCCAGACGCGCCCGGTCGGCGTGTCCGTGTAGCCCTCGTTGACGATCTCGATGCCGATGGAGCTGGAGTTGAGCCAGGTGCGGCCCTGCCACTGGCTGTCCCCGGCGTGCCAGGCGCGGCGGTTCTCGTCCACCAGCTGGTAGACCGTGGCCGGGCCGTCGCCGATGAGGTAATGACTGCTGACCTCGCCATGGGTCAGCAGGGCGAGGGAACGCTCCAGCGACGCGTTGGTGTAGTGCACGACGACGAACTGGATGCGGCTGTCCTGATTGGCCGAGGGGTGGCTGCGGTCGATACGCAGGCCACTGGAACAGCCTGCCAGGGCCAACAGGAGCAGGGCGGTGAAAAGTCTTTTCATTGCGGGGAACACGTCATTGAGTAGGCGACAACAGCGCTACAGTATAACGTGCTCCTGTGGCGACGTTACGCTCAGCGTACGCACATCAGCAGAAATTCCAGCGAGTTGTCGCCGCTGGCGCCTTTCATGTCCACCAGCTGGGTCATCACGCTCAGGCGTTCGATCATTGGTTTGCCGATCACCTTGGCCTGGCCGTGCATCTGCCGGTCGTAGCTGCTGGCATCGATCGGCGACACCGAGCAGAAACCCGGGTCCTGATGCACGATGCGCGGATTGAGCTTCAGCTTGTACTGGGTGAAGTAGTTGGCCTGTGCCTGACGCTCTACCTGGCTGATCCACTCCGGCCACTGGCGCAGTACCTTGCCGTCTGCCCCCACATGCGCGGTGAGCAGCATGTCCTTGGCCATGGCACTGGTCTGGAAGACCAGGCCGAGCACGGCCAGCATGAGCCATTTGGTTACATTCATCCTTCAACTCCTTTCACAATCGATCAGTTGGCGATGCGCTGGAGAGTCAGCGCTGGCCAGAAGTGTCGATTGATCCGGGGGCTTCGGGGCGTTAACTATCTATGCCTGCTCGACGCGGTTGCGGCCACCGTCCTTGGCCCGGTACAGCGCCTCGTCGGCTCGCTTGAGTACCTGGTCGCCACGCTCACCGGAGCGGAATGCGCTGAGGCCAATGGACGTGGTGATCACCACCCGCTCACCCTTGAAATGGAAGGGGCAGGCTTCGATGGCCGCACGTAACGCCTCCGCTACCTGGACCGCCGCCGGTGGCGAAGTCTGTGGCAGCAGCAGGACGAATTCCTCGCCACCAAAACGGGCGATGAAGTCGCGCCCGCGCAAGCGCTTGCGCAGTTGATCGGCCACGATCTTCAGCACCTTGTCGCCCGCCAGGTGGCCATAGCCATCGTTGATGCGCTTGAAATGGTCGAGGTCGAGGATGGCCATGGCCAGGTGGCCGCCGTTTTCCTGCCAGTCGAGCACCTCGCGCTCGACCTGCTCGCTCCAGGCCGCCCGGTTAGGCAGGCCGGTGAGCGGATCGATCATGGCCTTCTGGCGTTGCTCCTCGAGATGCTCGCGATAGCCCAGGGCCTCCTGCTCCATGCTCGCCACGCGCTCGGCGAGGCCTTGCAGGCGGCTGGCCAGCTCATGCTCACGGCGGTCACGCTCGTGCTGGTGATCATCCATGGTCACCAGCAGGCCTTCGAGACGGTTCTCCAGGATATACTTGAGGCTGTCGACATCGGCAGCACCCTGCACACTGCTCTGCAGGCCATCGACCTGTTCGCGCAACTGGTTGTCGAGCTCTCGGGCGGCGGAGCTGTTGTCGGCATGGCCGGCGCTGGCTTCGTGCAGGTGGCTCTGGAAGGTTTCCAGGCGCTCGTTGAGCTGCTGCAGGTAAGCCTCGAACTCATGCTGGCCGCTGTCAGTGATCGCCAGCATGAGCACGGCCAGGTCATCCAGTACCGGGATCAGCTCGTACCAGTTCAGCCCCCGCGAAACCCGCTCGCGCATCTCCAGGGCCTGAGCCTTGTGGCGCTCGGGCAGGCTCAGGTCATCGAGCAAGCCGATCAGAGTCTGCTCGATATGGGCGGCAACCTGGCTGTAGGGCGGCTCGACCGCATCGGGCAGGGCATAAGGGCCATCATCGACGGTGACCAGCTCCGCCACTGTGTCCGGCTCATCCGTTGCGGCTTGCTCCGTCTCGATGACGGTCAAAGGCTCGGGCACAGGTTCGACAACCGCAGCCACCGAAGGCTCGGCCTCCGGCTGAGCATCGGCAACGACCAACGGCGTGGTTTCAACCAGCGCCGGGCCGGGTAATTCGATTTCCGTTTCAGGCAGCTCGACGGGCACCGTTTCATCCACTGCCTGTGCCGCCTCGGGCAAGGCTTGAGGGGCAGGTGCCAGGGCGTGCAGTTCGTCGGCATCCCTGGGCTGTGGCTCAGGTGCGATGACCGGGGCTGCCGCGGCTGGCCGCGGTGCGGGCGACGTCGCCTCGACGGCAACAGGTGCGGTCGCCAATTCCCCTTGGGGCTCGTCACGGCCACAGAACAGGCGCTGCAGGAACCCGGGGCGAGCTTCATCATCGGGCTTTTGCACCGCATCCAGGGCGCGCCCCTGCAAACCACTGAGCTCGCCCAGCAAGGGCGGCAGCTCGCGGGACTGGCTGACGCCACCGTCGAGCTTCTTCGCCAGCTTTTTCAACGGACGTGCCACATCGCCCGGCAGCGGCAAGGTCTGCAACTGGGTCACCAGCGCGGTCAGCGCCTCGCTGACCTGGTTCATGCGGGTTTCGCGGCGCTGCTCGGAGTCGAGCACGGCTTTTTCCAGGCGCGGAATCAGCCCGGCGAGGCCGGCGTCCATGTTGTCGCTGCGGATGACCTCGCGCATTTCCTTCATGCACAGGTCAACGGTCTTGTCGCTACCTTCAGCCGCCAGGGTGCTGCGCACCAGGCCACGACGCAGCAGGTCGAGGCGGGCTTCCCAGCGCCGCTCGAGCTTTTCCTGCTGCTCGATGCTCTTGAGGTATTTTTCTTTCCAGCGCTCGGCTTCTTCGGTCATGCCTGGATCCGCAACGGGTAGTGGCATCTAGTCCTGCAATCACTGGATTTCGGCGGAAAAGCCCAACACTTGAGTGCAGGATTCGCCCAGGCAGGACTAACTCAGGACCGGCAGCGTATCCACAGTCAGGGCATCAGGCAATCGGATCTCGACAGCAACGGGCAGGTGATCGGAAATTGGCTGTGCCAGCACCTCGACGCGCTCCAGCGTGAGGCTCGGGCTGAGCAGGATGTGGTCAAGGCAGCGCTGGGGGCGCCAGCTGGGAAAAGTGGCCTCGACCTGGGGCGCGACAAGCCCGAGATCACGCAAGGGCGAATGGTCGAGCAGGTCGTTGGCATGGGTGTTCATGTCACCCATGAGGATCTGGTGACGATAGCCGCCGATCAGCTCGCGGATGTAGGCCAGCTGCCGGGCGCGCGTCTTGGAGCCGAGCGCCAGGTGCATCATCACCACGATCAGGGCGTCGGCACCTTCGCCGAAACGCACGAGGATCGCCCCTCGCCCAGACGGGCCAGGCAAGGGATGGTCTTCCAGGTGCTGGGGCTTCAGACGGCTGAGCACGCCGTTGCTGTGCTGGGCGAAACGCCCCAGGTTGCGATTGAGCTGCTGGTACCAGTAGGGGAAGGCCCCCAGCTGGGCGAGGTGCTCCACCTGATTGACGAAGCCGGAGCGCAGGCTGCCGCCGTCGGCTTCCTGCAAGGCCACCAGGTCGAAGTCGTTGAGCAGGTCACCGATCTTCTGCAGGTTACCGGCCCGCCCGTTGTGCGGCAGCAGGTGTTGCCAACTGCGAGTCACATAGTGGCGGTAGCGCTCGGTACTGATACCGACCTGGATATTGAAACTGAGCAGCCGCAGGCGACCATCGGCCGGCAGGCCGCTGGCCTGCAGGTGATGTTCGTTGACCTGCGGCTGGTGCAGGCCGACGCTTCGGGTTGAGCGAAAGCGGCCCATGGCATTCGCCGCTTACTTAGCGGCGCGCTCCTTGGCGATCAGCTGGTCGGCGACGTTCAGCACGCCTTCCGGACCACCGGCGGTACCCAGGTCGAAGCGGTACTTGCCGTTGACCACCAGGCTCGGTACGCCGGTGATTTCGTACTTCTTGGCCAGCTCTTTGGCCTGATTGACCTGGCCCTTGATGGCGAAGGAGTTGAAGGTGGCGAGGAACTTGTCCTTGTCCACGCCCTGGGTGGCCAGGAAGTCAGCCATGTCATTCGGGTCGGTCAGGCGCATGCGCTTGTTCTGGATGGCATCGAACACCGCGTTGTGGACATTGTGCTCAACACCCATGGCTTCAAGCGTCAGGAACATCTGGCCGTGGGCATCCCAGGGGCCACCGAACATGGCCGGCACACGCTTGAAATTGACGTCCTTGGGCAGCTTGTCGACCCAAGGGTTGATGGTCGGTTCGAAGTGGTAGCAGTGCGGGCAGCCATACCAGAACAGCTCGACGACCTCGATCTTGCCTGGCACCGATACCGGCACGGGGTTGCTCAGCTCGATATATTCCTTGCCGGCCACAGGCTCCGCAGCCTGTACGGCGGCCATACCGAATACGCTGGCGGCGACCAGCGCGGCGCTGAGAATCAGTTTACGCATGCTTTACTCCTGAGCAGTCTTTGGTCGCCTCGACGCGACCTGTGTAGGACAGGTCGGGAAGGGCTCGAGTTCTGTAGTGTAACGGCTACGGACAGAAAAAAGGGCAGCGTGGGCTGCCCTTTTCATCTTTAGCGCTGAAGCATTAACCGAGTGTTAACGCGTAATTCAGTGCAGGCCCTGGATGTAGCTGGACAGTGCTTCGATGTCCTTGTTGCTGAGCTTGCCGGCGATGGTGCGCATGGTCATCGCGTCGCCGTCGTTGGTGCGGTTGCCTTCGCGGAAGTCGGTCAGCTGCTTGCTGACGTACTGCGCGTGCTGGCCACTGAGGTGCGGGAACTTCGCCAGGGCGATGCCCGCACCATTGGGGGAGTGGCAACCGGTGCAGGCCGGCATGCCTTTCTCCAGGTTGCCGCCGTTGAACAAGGCACGACCACGCTCGACGAGCTTCGGATCGGCGGCACCCACGCTGCCTTTCTGGCTGGCGAAGTAAGCGGCGATGTCGGCCAGGTCCTGGTCGTTGAAACTGGCCAGCATGCCGGTCATCTCAAGCACGGTACGCTTGCCGTCCTTGATGTCGTGCAGCTGCTTGTTCAGGTAGGGCTCACCTTGGCCGGCGAGTTTCGGGAAGTTCGGTGCCAGGCTGTTGCCGTCCGGGTTGTGACAGGCCCCACAGACAGCTGTCTTGGCCTGGCCGGCGGCGGCATCGCCTTTGATGGGTCCCGCAGCAGTTGCCGCACCTGCGACCCCCATGGTCAACAGCAGACTCACGACTAGTTTGTTCATCAGCTAATCCAACACGGCTAAGGGTGAAATGTTATGTATCGGGACTGCCGCTCATCCAAAGGATGACCAAACGGTAGTCCTCGGCACTGCAGTCCATGCACAATCCACGCGGCGGCATAGCCTTGAAACCCTGTGTAACATGTACCACCAGTTGCGCCATGCCTTGCGCCAGCCTTGGCTCCCAGGCCGCCCGGTCACCGCTTCTGGGTGCCTGGGGCAGTTGTCCGGCGTGACAGGCCGCGCACGTGCGGTTGTACAACGCCTCGGGATCCTGTGTAGCCTGTGCGCTGAAAAACGGCAGGAACATACCGACAGCAAGCAGCCATTTCGCCATGCGAAACGACCTGACAGGGTTGGGGGCCGCGCTGCGTTCTGTTGCGCGAGCTATTGTTCGACACCCCATGCTCAATTGCCTTCGCTGGGCGAATGAGCACACAAAAACTGGGGCATTATATACTTCCGCCAGCCAAACGGAAACGACACCGCTTGCCAGGCCTGGTCCTACGCCTCCAGCGCTGGGCAACACCCACATCGGAAATCCCATGCAAGTCAAGAACCCCATCCTCGGCCTCTGCCAGAAAGCCAAATTCGCCCTCAGCGCCGCCAAGGTCGAACAATGCCCCGAAGACCAGGGTTACGAGGTGGCTTTCGCCGGCCGTTCCAACGCCGGTAAATCCAGCGCCCTCAACACCCTGACCCACGCCAGCCTGGCGCGTACCTCGAAGACCCCCGGCCGCACCCAGCTGCTGAATTTCTTCAGTCTGGACGATGAACGGCGTTTGGTCGACCTGCCAGGCTACGGTTATGCAAAAGTGCCGATTCCGCTCAAGCAGCACTGGCAGAAACACCTGGAAGCCTACCTGGGCAGCCGCGAATGCCTGCGCGGGATCATCCTGATGATGGACACCCGCCATCCGATGACCGACTTCGACAAGATGATGCTCGACTGGGCCAAGGCCAGCGGCATGCCGATGCACATCCTGCTGACCAAGGCCGACAAGCTGACCCACGGCGCTGGCAAGAACACCTTGCTCAAGGTGCAGTCGGAGATTCGCAAGGGCTGGGGCGACACCGCGACCATCCAGCTGTTCTCGGCGCCCAAGCGCCTGGGCCTGGAAGAGGCTTATCGCGTGCTGGCGGACTGGATGGAGCTGGAAGACAAGCCGGTGGCCTGAATCGCCAGGGAACCTGCTAGAAGCGGCTTTAACTCCGAAGCAAGCACCTCGGTACGTGGCACCCGCTTTGCGGGTGATCGCGGCTGAAGCCGCTCCTACAAGGACCGATGCAACACCTGAATTCCGGGCAAAAAAAACCCCGGACTTCGTATGGGGAGGGGGAAGTTCGGGGTCCAAGTCCGGACCGCTAGGGCGGGGTCCAGATATCTGCCAACACTTAACACAACATAGGAGCATCGAAAGGCTTCACCAGCCATTCAGTACCTCTGAGTGGCGGTTCACCGGTTTAGTTCCGAGCCCCTGGAAACTATTTGCGATAGTTTCATGAAACTCTCGATCTAAGGCCCGAGGCCTGCACCGGATCCGCGACACTACGCCGCAGATCCTACACAGCTTTCACGCGGCGTTTAGTGAGCTTCGTCCCAATTCGAGCCAACGCCCGCTTCCACCAGCAACGGCACATCCAGTTGCGCCGCGCCGCTCATGTGGACGCGAATCTCGGCTTTCACCTGTTCGACCAGGTCTTCGCGCACCTCGAGCACCAGTTCGTCGTGCACCTGCAGGATCACCCGCGCATCCAGCCCACTCTCGGTCAGCCAGTTGTCCACCGCCACCATGGCGCGCTTGATGATGTCCGCCGCGGTGCCCTGCATCGGCGCGTTGATCGCGGTGCGCTCGGCGCCTTTGCGCAAGGCCGGGTTCTTGGCGTTGATGTCCGGCAGGTACAGGCGACGCCCGAACAGGGTTTCGACAAAGCCCTTTTCAGCGGCCTGGGCGCGGGTGCGCTCCATATAGGCCAGCACGCCTGGGTAGCGGGCGAAATAGCGGTCGATGTAGTCCTGCGACTGCTTGCGATCGACGCCGATCTGCTTGGCCAGGCCGAAAGCGCTCATGCCATAGATCAGGCCGAAGTTGATCGCCTTGGCACTGCGGCGCTGGTCGGTAGTGACCTCTTCGAGGGCGACACCGAACACTTCCGCGGCGGTGGCGCGGTGCACGTCCAGGTCGTTGCGGAAGGCGTGCAGCAGCCCTTCGTCCTTGGCCAGGTGGGCCATGATGCGCAGCTCGATCTGCGAATAGTCCGCCGCCAGCAATTTGTAGCCGGGACTGGCAACGAAAGCCTGGCGAATGCGCCGGCCCTCGGCAGTGCGGATCGGGATGTTCTGCAGGTTCGGGTCGCTGGACGACAAGCGACCGGTGGCAGCCACAGCCTGCTGATACGAGGTATGGATGCGTCCGGTACGCGGGTTGATCTGCCCCGGCAGCTTGTCGGTGTAGGTGCTCTTGAGCTTGCTCAGGCTGCGGTACTGCATCAGCACCTTGGGCAGCGGGTATCCCTGCTCGGCCAGGTCATCCAGGACCGCCTCGGCGGTGGACGGCTGGCCCTTGGCGGTCTTGCTCAGCACCGGCATGCCCAGCTTGTCGTAGAGGATCGCGCCGAGCTGCTTGGGCGAGCCCAGGTTGAATTCCTCGCCGGCCAGCGCATACGCCTCACGCTCCAGCTCGACCAGCTTCGCCCCCAGCTCGCCACTCTGCACGCCGAGCAGCCTGGCGTCGACCAGCGCGCCCTGGCGCTCGATCTTCGCCAGTACCGGCACCAGCGGCATCTCGATATCCATCAGCACCGGCAGCACGCTGGGGGTCTGGGCCAGGCGCGCCTGCAGCGCATGGTGCAGACGCAAGGTGATGTCGGCATCCTCGGCAGCGTAGGGGCCGGCCTTGTCCAGTGGGATCTGGTTGAAGGTCAGCTGCTTGGCGCCCTTGCCGGCGATGTCCTCGAAGCCGATGGTGGTGTGGTCCAGGTACTTCTGCGCCAGGCTGTCCATGTCGTGACGGGTGGCGGTGGAGTCGAGCACATAGGACTCGAGCATGGTGTCGTAGGCCACGCCGCGCATATGGATGGCCGGGCTGCCGTTGGCCAGGATGTTGATGTCGTACTTGGCGTTCTGGCCAATCTTGCCCTTGGCCGGGTCCTCCAGCAGCGGCTTGAGCGCCAGCAGCACGCGCTCGCGGTCCAGCTGGGCCGGAGCGCCTTCGTAGTCGTGGGTCAGGGGCACATAGGCGGCTTCATGGGGCTCGACGGCGAACGACAGGCCGACGATCTGCGCCTGCTGGGCATCCAGGCCGGTGGTTTCCGTATCGAAGGCGAACAGCGGCGCCTGACGCAGCTTTTCCAGCCAGGCATCGAAGCGAGCCTGGTCGAGGATGGTTTCGTACTTCGGCTCGACCTTCTCGGCCACAGGAGCCTCGGCGGCAGCGGCGCCATCACTGGCCTGGGGCACGCTGCGCTGGACTTCGGCGACCCAGCTCTTGAACTCCATCTCGGCGTACAGAGCCAGCAGCGCTTCACGGTCCGGCTCGCCACAGACCAGGGCGTCCACCTCGACATCCAGCTCGACATCGCACTTGATGGTGGCCAGCTCGTAGGAGAGGAAGGCCGCGTCGCGGTGCTCCTCGAGCTTGGCGGCGAGGGTCTTGGCGCCTCGAATGGCCAGGCCCGGCACCTTGTCCAGGTTCTGGTACACATCGCTCAGGCCACCACCGATACCGGTCAACAAGCCGACGGCGGTCTTTTCGCCAACGCCCGGCACGCCGGGAATGTTGTCGACTTTATCGCCCATCAGGGCGAGAAAATCGATGATGTGTTCAGGACCCACACCGAACTTCTCGTGCACGCCAGCGACGTCGAGCACGCTACCGGTCATGGTGTTGACGAGGGTAACGTGGCCGTCCACCAGCTGGGCCATGTCCTTGTCGCCGGTCGAGATGATCACCGGGCGGCCGGCGGCGGCGCTGCTGCGCGCCAAGGTGCCGATCACGTCGTCGGCCTCCACGCCTTCGACGCACAGCAGCGGGTAGCCCAGGGCGCGGACGCTGGCGTGCAGCGGTTCGACCTGCACCCGCAGGTCGTCGGGCATGCTCGGGCGGTTGGCCTTGTACTCGGCGAACATGGCGTCGCGGAAAGTCCCGCCCTTGGCGTCGAAGACCACTGCGAACAGGCTGTCCGGATACTGCTTGCGCAGGCTCTTGAGCATGTTCAGCACGCCCTTGACCGCGCCGGTGGGCATGCCTTTGGAGGTGGTCAGCGGCGGCAGCGCGTGAAAGGCGCGGTAGAGGTAGGACGAACCGTCCACCAGGACGAGGGGCGCTTGGCTCATGAGGAGAATCAACCTTTTCGACGGGTCCGGCGCTAGAATAGCCGGATCAATGACGACAAAAGGACTAGGTTATCATGCGCACACTCAATCGCCTGTTACTGCTCGGTCTGCTGGCCACCATGCCAGTCGTCACCCAGGCGGCGGACGAAGCCCCATCGGCCGATCCCGATGTAACCATTCGCACGGAAGGCGATAAAACCATCCAGGAGTACCGTCAGAACGGCTTCCTGTATGCGATCAAGGTCACGCCGAAGAACGGCAAGCCTTATTTCCTGGTACGCGCCGATGGCTCCGAAGGCAATTTCATTCGTTCCGACCAGCCGGACATGCTGATTCCGTCCTGGAAGATCTTCGAGTGGTAAGCTAGTAACGCGTATCGTTCTTATCAACCAGGCACTTCCGGCGGAAGTGCCCGCATGGGCAATTCTTCAACATGTCAGTCTTCACCCCTGTGTCCCGGCCTGAGCTGGAAACCTTTCTGGCGCCATACGAGCTGGGCCGCCTGCTCGACTTCCAGGGCATCGCCGCCGGTACCGAGAACAGCAATTTCTTCGTCAGCCTGGAAAAAGGGGAGTTCGTCCTCACACTGATCGAGCGTGGGCCGGCTGAAGACATGCCGTTCTTCATCGAACTGCTCGACGTGCTGCACGATGCCGACATGCCCGTGCCCTACGCCCTGCGCGACCGCGAAGGGCATGGCCTGCGCGAACTGTGCGGCAAGCCTGCGCTGCTGCAGCCGCGACTGTCGGGCAAGCACATCAAGCTGCCGAACAACCAGCACTGCGCCCAGGTCGGCGAGCTGCTGGCGCACATTCACCTGGCCACCCGCGAGCGCATCATCGAGCGCCGCACCGACCGGGGCCTGGACTGGATGCTGGAATCAGGCGCCGAACTGCTGCCGAGCCTGAACCAGGAGCAAACCGGGCTGTTGCAACCGGCGCTGGCGGAAATCACCGCGCACAAAGCGCAGATCCTCGCCCTGCCCAAGGCCAACCTGCACGCCGACCTGTTCCGTGACAACGTGATGTTCGAAGGCACTCACCTGACCGGGTTGATCGACTTCTACAACGCCTGCTCCGGGCCGATGCTGTATGACATCGCCATCACCGTGAACGACTGGTGCCTGGACGAGCAGGGTGGTATCGACCTGCCGCGCGCCCAGGCATTGCTGGGCGCCTACGCGGCACTGCGCCCGTTCACCGCCGCTGAAGCGGAGCTGTGGCCGGTGATGCTGCGGGTGGCGTGCGTGCGCTTCTGGCTGTCGCGCCTGATCGCGGCGCAGGCGTTCGCCGGGATGGACGTGATGATCCATGACCCTAGCGAGTTCGAAGTGCGTCTGGCGCAACGCCAGCAGGTGGCGCTGAAGCTGCCGTTCGCGCTCTAAAGGGCGATAACACCGCGATCACCCGCGAAGCGGGTGCCACACAGCGTGGCGCCCGTTTCGCGGCTGAAGCCGCTCCTACAGCTGCTCCAGGCAGCCGACCAGATCGCCACCGAGCTTCTCCAGCAAGCGCTCATAGCCCTTGCCATCCACCTTGTCGGTGCCACCCAGCGCATCCAACTCGGCCAACCGCACCGGCAACCCGGCCGTCAGCGTCTCGGCCAGACGCGGCCGCAGCGGCGGCTCGCTGAACACGCAGGTCTTGCCCACCGCCTGCAAGCGCTTGCGCATGGCGGCGACGTGCTGCGCGCCCGGCTGCACCTCGGACGCCACGCTGAACACGCCAGTGTGCTTCAGGCCATAGGCGGCCTCGAAGTAGTCGAACGCCTCGTGAAACACGAAGTAAGGCTTGCCGGCGATCCCCGCCACACGCTGCTTGATGCGCGCATCCAGGGCATCCAGGCGCTCGACGAACTGCTTGAGGTTGGCCTGGTAGCGCGGGGCATTGGCCGGGTCGGCCGCTGCCAGGTCACCGGCCATCTTCGTCGCGATCACCCGGGCATTCAGCGACGACAGCCACAGGTGTGCATCGAGGCTGCCCGGACGGTGGTCGTGGTCATGATCGTCGTGGTCTTCCTCGTCATGGGAGTGGCTGTCCTCGCCGAAATGACGCAACTGCATGCCCGACAGCGACTGCACGGCCACGGTCGGCCTGGCGCGGCTCTTCAGCACGCGGGGCAGGAAACCTTCCATGTCCGGGCCGATCCAGTACAGCAGGTCGGCATCGGCGACCTTGCGCACGTCGGAGGGGCGCAGCGCATAGTTGTGCGGGGAGGCCCCTGGCGGCAGCAGCACATCGGGGCTGCCGACACCGTCCTGAACGGCGGCGGCGATCTGCTGCAGGGGCTTGATGCTGGTCAGCACGCGCACGTCGGCGTGCGCCGAAAAAGCGATGAAAGCGACAAAGAGGGCAAGGATTCGGGACACGGTGGATACTCGGGTCGTCAGAAACAGGTAACATAATAACGTCTCCATCCTGAACCGTCGCTGCCCATGTCCATCACGCCGCTGGCCCACCGTCCCCACGATCACTCCCATTGCGTCCACAGTGCGCTGGCCGAGGCCGACGCGCTGTGCAACCGTCAGGGCCTGCGCCTGACCGCCCTGCGCCGCCGCGTGCTGGAGCTGGTGTGGCAGAGCCACAAGCCGCTGGGCGCCTACGATATCCTCGCCGTGCTCAGCGAGCAGGACGGCCGCCGCGCCGCGCCGCCGACCGTCTATCGCGCCCTGGACTTCCTTCTGGAAAACGGCCTGGTGCACCGCATCGCCTCGCTCAATGCCTTTATCGGCTGCAGCCATCCCGAGCACGCGCACCAGGGGCAGTTCCTGATCTGCCGCGAATGTCACGTGGCCATCGAACTGGAGCAGAACAGCATCAGCGACGCCATCGTCAGCAGCGCCAATGCCGTGGGTTTTGCGGTCGAGACGCAAACCGTCGAAGTGGTCGGCCTGTGCGGCAACTGCCGGGGCAAGGCATGAGCGATGCCCTGATCCGCCTCGAGCAGGTCGGTGTCAGCTTCGCTGGCGAAGCGGTGCTCGACAGCATCGACCTGGCGGTGGCGCCGGGCCAGATCGTTACCCTGATCGGTCCCAACGGCGCCGGCAAGACCACCCTGGTGCGCGCCGTGCTGGGCCTGCTCAAGCCGCATCGCGGCAAGGTGTGGCGCAAGCCCAGGCTGCGCATCGGCTACATGCCGCAAAAGATCCAGGTGGACGCCACATTGCCCTTGTCGGTGCTGCGCTTCCTGCGCCTGGTGCCCGGTGTAGACCGTGCGGCAGCCTTGGCGGCGTTGCAGGAAGTCGGCGCCGAGCAAGTGATCGACAGCCCGATCCAGACCATCTCCGGCGGCGAGATGCAGCGTGTACTGCTGGCCCGCGCGCTGCTGCGCGAGCCCGAGCTGCTGGTACTCGACGAACCGGTGCAGGGGGTCGACGTGGTTGGCCAGACCGAGCTGTACAACCTGATCACCCGCCTGCGCGACCGCCACGGCTGCGGCGTGCTGATGGTTTCCCACGACCTGCACCTGGTCATGAGCGCCACCGACCAGGTGGTCTGCCTCAACCGCCACGTGTGCTGCTCGGGCCACCCGGAGCAGGTCAGCAACGACCCGGCCTTCGTCGAGCTGTTCGGCCAGAACGCCCCGAGCCTGGCCATCTATCACCACCATCACGATCACAGCCACGACCTGCACGGTTCGGTGATCGCCCCCGGCGCCCATGTTCACGGAGAGCACTGCAAGCATGGCTGATTTTCTTCTCTACGCCCTGCTTGCCGGTGTATCGCTGGCGCTGGTCGCCGGCCCCCTGGGCTCGTTCGTGGTGTGGCGGCGCATGGCCTATTTCGGCGACACCCTGTCCCATGCCGCGCTGCTCGGCGTGGCCCTGGGCTTCGCCCTGGATGTCAGCCCGGCGCTGGCGGTGACCGTCGGCTGCCTGCTGCTGGCGATCCTGCTGGTGACCCTGCAGCAGCGCCAGCCACTGGCCTCGGACACCCTGCTCGGCATCCTCGCCCCCAGCACGCTGTCGCTGGGGCTGGTGGTGCTGAGCTTCATGCACGATGTGCGCATCGACCTGATGGCCTACCTGTTCGGCGACCTGCTGGCGATCAGCCCAACCGACCTTGCCTGGATCCTCGGCGGCAGCGCCTTGGTGCTGGTGCTGCTGGCGATGTTCTGGCGACCATTGCTGGCGGTAACCGTGCACGAGGAACTGGCGATGGTCGAAGGCTTGCCGGTGACCGGCCTGCGCCTGGCACTGATGCTGCTGATCGCCGTGGTGATTGCGGTGGCGATGAAGATCGTCGGTGTGCTGCTGATCACCTCGCTGCTGATCATCCCGGCTGCCGCGGCACAGCGTCACGCCCGCTCACCGGAGCAGATGGCCGTGGGCGCCAGCCTGCTGGGGGTTGCCGCGGTCTGCGGGGGCCTGGCGCTGTCCTGGTTCAAGGACACCCCGGCCGGGCCTTCGATCGTGGTCTGTGCGGCAGTGCTATTCTTGCTGAGCCTGGCGTTGCCGAAACGCTGAATTTTCAGGGTGCGCGCAGGCGCATCCTGCAACCTTTTCGCAGGTTTCGAGTCTGAGAAGACCTGTTTTCGAGCGTGCGCACCTGGGTGTAGACTTGCTCGCTTTTTGCGCAAATAGAGAGTCGCAGGAATGAAGCCGTTCGCCTCACGTTATCTGCTTGTTGCCGCGTTTTCCCTGTTCCTGGCTGCCTGCTCCAGCAAGCCGGCCGAACAGCCGGTGGCGCCTGCCCAGCCCGATGCCTGGCAGCAGCTCGAGCAAAGCATCGCCAGCAACGAGCTGGCCACCGCCGAGGATCAACTGGCCGCCTTGCAGGCCCAGGCGCCGGATGATGCCCGCCTCGAACCGCATCAGCGCCAGCTGGCCGAGGCCTACCTGCGCCGCAGCCAGATCGTCCTGCAGAAGGGCGATGTGAATGCCGCTGCCACGGCATTGGCTCGCGCCCGGGCGCTGATGCCGCAAGCACCAGCCCTGACCGGCGGCGATGCCGTGGCCCAGGCACGCAAGGCCGAACTGGAAAAGGCCGAAGCGGCGCTCAAGGCTGCCGAGTCCAAGCCCAAGGCCCGGGTGATCGACCCGACCGCGCCGACCACTGTCGTGGCGCTGAAAACCACCGATAGCCGCGCAATGCGTCGCCAGCTGGACGATATCGCGGCGGACGTGGTGAGTTATCAGTGCGAGGTAGTGTTCCAGGTGCCGCGCACCGAGGATGCGCCTTGGCTCAAGACCCTGCTCGAGAAGCGGGTGCGCAAGCTCGACAGTGGCTTCGAGCTGAAGCAGAAGCATGAGATCCAGCGTTCATTGCCGGCGCAGGTGGTATTGATCCCTCATCAGCAATAAATCTGTCAGGCCTCATCGCCGGCAAGCCGGCTCCCACAGGGTCCGCCTACAACCTGTGGGAGCCGGCTTGTCGTGGCGACGAACCGCGGCGATGGGCTGCAAAGCAGCCCCGATTATGCAGGAATAGCTTCGGCCGCCGCCTCCCGCGCCCACACCCGGTGCCCCTCGACTGCCTTGAAGAAGCCCTCGAGCGCCTTCTGGTCATCGCCCAGCAACAGCCCCGCATCTTCCTTGAGCCCCAGCTTGTTCAGCAGCAGCTTGCCCTCACTGGCTACGCCCATGGGCTTGAGATGCTTGTAGGCCTCGAGCAGAAAATGCTTGGCCACGCCGCTGTTTTCCAGCGCCTCCAGCGAAGCCTTGCCCGCCGGCACCCACACGCCGTCGAACATCACCGACGGCATGCCCTCCATCGACGCATCCACCGGCAGCTGCTTGCCACCGGCAGTCTTCACCGGTGCCGACGTCGGTCCCAGCAGCATGGGGCGCGCACTTTGCGCCTCCAGCGCCTTGACCACCTTGTCGACACTCGCGTCATCCACGCCGCCAGCCACCAGGATGGCGATCTTGCGCCCACTGATGCCGATGTCCCCAGGGTGGTTCATCTGGCTCAAGGCCTTTGACTGCGCCGGCTTGCTGCCCTTGACCTTGACCGTGCCGGCCTTCGGCGCCGGCAGCCCGAGGTTGGCCGCCACCGCTGCCGCCAACTTGAGATCGATGTTGGCCAGGATCTCGTTCACCTCCCGCGCCCGGATCGCCTCGCGCTCGACCTTGCCCAGTTCGAAGCTGTAGGCCTTGATGATGTGCTGCTGCTCGGGGGGGCTCATGCTCTGGAAGAACAGCCGCGCCTGGGAGAAATGGTCACCGAACGACTCGCTGCGCTGGCGGATCTTGTTTGCATCGATACGTTCCTGGTAACTCTCGAAACCACCATCCTGCGCGGCGGGCGGTGTTTCCTTCGGCCAGCCGCCATCGATCGAGTTGGGCTCGTAGGAGGCCCGCCCCTTGTCGATGGTCATGCGGTGCATGGCATCGCGCTGGCTGCTGTGATTGGGCGCGACGGGGCGGTTGATCGGGATCTCGTGAAAGTTCGGTCCGCCCAGGCGGCTAATCTGGGTGTCGGTGTAGGAGAACAGCCGGCCCTGCAGCAACGGGTCGTTGCTGAAATCGATGCCCGGCACGATATGCCCGGGGCAGAAGGCGATCTGCTCCACTTCGGCGAAGAAGTTGTCCGGGTTGCGGTCGAGCACCATCTTGCCCAGCGGGATCACCGGCACCAGCTCCTCGGGGATGATCTTGGTCGGGTCGAGCAGGTCGAAGTCGAACTTGTGCTCGTCGGCCTCCGGCACGATCTGCACGCCCAGCTCCCATTCCGGGTAATGACCGGTCTCGATCGCTTCCCACAGGTCGCGGCGGTGGTAGTCGGTGTCCTTGCCGGCAAGCTTCTGGGCTTCGTCCCACAGCACAGAGTGCACGCCCTGGCGCGGCTTCCAGTGGAACTTGACGAAGCTGGCCACGCCTTGGGCATTGATCAACCGGAAGGTATGCACGCCAAAGCCTTCCATCATGCGCAGGCTGCGCGGAATGGCCCGGTCGGACATCGCCCACATGACCATGTGCGCGGATTCCGGCACCAGCGATACGAAGTCCCAGAAGGTATCGTGGGCCGAGCCACCGGTGGGCATCTCGTTGTGCGGTTCGGGTTTGACCGCGTGGACGAAGTCGGGAAACTTGATCGCGTCCTGGATGAAGAACACCGGCATGTTGTTGCCGACCAGATCGAAGTTGCCTTCATCGGTGTAGAACTTCACCGCAAAGCCGCGCACGTCGCGCACCGTGTCGCCCGAGCCACGTGGGCCCTGCACGGTGGAAAAGCGCACGAACACCGGGGTGATTTTCTCGGGATCTTGCAGGAAACCGGCCTTGGTCAGCTCGGCATGGCAGCCGTAGCTCTGGAAGTAGCCATGGGCGCCGGTCCCGCGGGCATGGACGATGCGCTCGGGTATGCGCTCATGGTCGAAGTGGGTGATCTTCTCGCGCATGATGAAGTCTTCGAGCAGCGAAGGCCCACGGGCGCCGGCCTTGAGGCTGTTCTGGTTGTCGGCAACCTTCACCCCCTGGTTGGTGCGCAGCGCCTGGCCGCTGGCGTCGCTGCGAAACGCCTCCATGCTCTGCAGCTTGGCGTTGGTGTTGGCCTTGTCCGGGGTGTCGGTGCCGGCGACAGGGCTGGGCTGTGGCGCCTGGGGCTTCTTGCTGGGCATCTTCGGCTCTCCTCATCAGTCATCAGGCTGCCCGTTCGGGCTTGTTCAATTAGTGACTGGGCCGCCGTCGGATGCGTTCAATCGGATTGCCGACCGTCGCGTTATGCCGATTGGATTGGAGCGTGACGAAATAAATGCTAAGAACACGCAGGGGAAAAGGCTAAAATGCGCGCCCCGGCTAACCGCTGACCCAAATTCCATGCGCCCCACAAGGTTCGCTCAGTGATCGAGTTTCAAAATGTCCACAAGACCTACCGCGTCGCCGGTAGGGATATCCCGGCCCTGAACCCGACCAGCCTGACCATCGAAGATGGCCAGGTGTTCGGCCTGATCGGCCACTCCGGTGCCGGCAAGAGCACCATGCTGCGCCTGATCAACCGCCTCGAGGAGCCGTCCGGCGGCAAGATCGTGGTCGACGGTGAAGACGTCACCGCCTTCGACTCGAACCAGCTGCGGCGCTTCCGCCAGCAGGTCGGCATGATCTTCCAGCACTTCAACCTGCTGGCTTCCAAGACCGTTGCCGACAATGTCGCCCTGCCGCTGGTGCTGGCGGGCGAGCTTTCGCGTGGCGAGATCGACAAGCGCGTCACCGAGCTGCTGGCCCGTGTCGGCCTTTCCGAGCATGCCAGGAAGTACCCGGCGCAACTGTCGGGTGGGCAGAAGCAGCGCGTCGGCATCGCCCGCGCCCTGTCCACCAACCCCAAGATCCTGCTGTGCGACGAAGCCACCAGCGCCCTCGACCCGCAGACCACCGCCTCGGTGCTGCAACTGCTAGCCGAAATCAACCGCGAGCTGAAGCTGACCATCGTGCTGATCACCCATGAGATGGACGTGATCCGCCGGGTCTGCGACCGCGTGGCGGTGATGGACGCCGGGCAGATCGTCGAGCAGGGCCCGGTGGCCGACGTGTTCCTGCACCCGCAGCACGCCACCACCAAGCGTTTCGTCCAGGAAGACGAGCAGGTCGACGAGAACGAGCAACGTGACGATTTCGCCCATGTGCCGGGGCGCATCGTGCGCCTGACCTTCCAGGGCTGCGCCACCTACGCGCCGCTGCTGGGCACCGTGGCCCGCGAAACCGGCGTGGACTACAGCATCCTTGCCGGGCGCATCGACCGCATCAAGGACATTCCCTATGGCCAGCTGACCCTTGCCCTGATCGGTGGAGACATGGAGGCGGCATTCGCCCGCTTCACTGCGGCTGACGTACATATGGAGGTACTGCGTTGATGGACATCCTCAGCTATTTCGCCAACGTCGACTGGGTCGAGATCTGGCAGGCGACCAACGACACCATGGTCATGCTGTTCATCTCGCTGGCCTTCATCATCCTGCTGGGCCTGCCACTGGGCGTCGTGCTGTTCCTGTTCAGCCCACGGCAGATGTTCGAGCACAAGAAGGTCTACGCCGTGCTGGCGACCATCGTCAACATCGTGCGCTCGGTGCCGTTCATCATCCTGCTGATCGTGATGATCCCGATCACGGTGCTGATCACCGGCACCTCGCTGGGCGTTGCCGGTGCCATCCCGCCGCTGGTGGTGGGGACCACGCCGTTCTTCGCGCGGCTGGTGGAAACCGCCCTGCGTGAAGTGGACCGCGGCATCATCGAGGCTACCCAGTCGATGGGCGCCACCACCCGCCAGATCATCTTCAAGGCCGTGCTGCCTGAAGCGATGCCAGGCATCATCGCCGCCATCACCGTGACCGCCATCACCTTGGTGTCCTACACCGCCATGGCCGGCGTGGTCGGGGCCGGTGGCCTGGGTGACCTGTCGATCCGCTTCGGCTACCAACGCTTCCAGACCGACGTGATGATCGTCACCGTGGTGCTGCTGGTCATCCTGGTCCAGGTACTGCAAATGATCGGCGACAAGCTGGTCGTGCATTTTTCCCGTAAGTAACCCCAATGGGGTCGGCCCGGCCGACCCGTTCGGGGGCCGTCGCGGCCCTCACAAGGAGTGATCAATGAAGAAGCTGCTTGCTGTTGTCGCCGCGGTCGCGGCCTTCTCGGCCCACGCCGAGACCCTGACGGTCGCCGCCACCCCGGTGCCGCACGCCGAGATCCTCAACTTCGTCAAGCCGCAGCTGGCGAAGGAAGGCGTGGAACTGAAGGTCAAGGAGTTTACCGACTACATCCAGCCGAACGTGCAGGTGTCGGAAAAGCGCCTGGACGCCAACTTCTTCCAGCACCAGCCGTACCTGGATGAGTTCAACAAGGCCAAGGGTACTCACCTGGTAAGCGTCGCCGGCGTGCACATCGAGCCGCTGGGCGTGTACTCGGCCAAGGTCAAGAAGCTCGACGAACTGCCTTCCGGCGCCGCCGTGGTCATTCCCAACGACGCCACCAACGGCGGCCGCGCCCTGCTGCTGCTGGACAAGGCCGGGGTGATCAAGCTCAAGGACAACACGAACATCCTGTCGACCATCAAGGACATCGCCGAGAACCCGAAGAACCTGAAGTTCCGGGAACTGGAAGCCGCGACCATCCCGCGTGTGCTGACCCAGGTCGATGCCGCCCTGATCAACACCAACTACGCGCTGGAAGCCAAGCTCAACCCGGAAAAAGACGCCCTGGCCATCGAAGGCAAGGACTCTCCGTACGTGAACATCCTGGTGACCCGCGAGGACAACAAGGACGCGGACGCGGTGAAGAAGCTGGTACAGGCCCTGCACTCGCCTGAGGTGAAGCAGTTCATTACCGAGAAGTACAAGGGCGCTGTGGTTCCTGCGTTCTAAGCCGGCAGCCTGGGGTCGCTTCGAGGCCCTATCGCCGGCAAGCCGGCTCCCACAGAGACTGCACGATTGTGGGAGCCGGCTTGCCGGCGAAAGGCCTGCGCAGCAGGCCCAAATATCTCAATCGCGCTTGACCAGCCCCGGCAACTGCGCCACCAGCTTCTGGTTGTTGAACGGCGCGCGGATGAACCCGCGCTGACGCCCGTCAGGCCCGACCACCGCCAGGTTGCCGCTGTGATCCACGGTATACCCGGGCTTGCTGGTATCGGCCGGGATGAACGGGATGCTCAAGGCGTTGGCCAGCTTTTGGGTGTCCTCGATCGACCCCGCCACCCCGACGAAATCCTTGTCGAAATAGCCCAGGTACTGCTTTAGCTGGTTCGGCGTGTCGCGGTTCGGATCGACGCTCACCAGCACCACCTGCAGACGCTCCAGCGCCTCCTTGGGCAGTTCGCTCTTCACCTGGCGCAGCTGGGCCAGGGTGGTCGGGCAGATGTCCGGGCAGTAGGTGTAGCCGAAGAACAGCAATGACCACTTGCCCTTGAGCTGGTCCAGCACCAGCGGCTGGCCGTTCTGGTCGGTCATGGTCACGTCCGGCACGGTACGGCTCTGCGGCAGCAGGATGATGCCGGCATCGATCAGTTCGGTGGGGTTCAACTGACCACGGTCGTTGAGCACCTTGTTGACGGTCAGGCCCATGATCAGCGCGACCAGGGCAACGAGGATGAAGACGGTTTTCTGGGTTCGGGTCATAGGTTCAGCAACAGGTAGTGGTCTACGAGCAACGCGATGAACAGGGCGAACAGGTAGCCGATAGAGTACTTGAACGTCTTGATCGCCGCGTGCGGCCGGGTGCCACGGTACAACACCCAGGCCCAGTGCAGGAAGCGCAGGCCCAGCACCAGGGCACAGGCCAGGTACAGCGGGCCGCTCATGTGAATGGCGTAGGGCAACAGGCTCACGGCCAGCAATATCAAGGTGTAGAGCAGGATATGCAGGGCCGTGTAACGCTCGCCATGGGTAACGGGTAGCATGGGAATATCAGCTTTTGCGTACTCCTCCTTGCGATGAATCGCAAGGGCCCAGAAGTGCGGCGGTGTCCAGGCGAAGATGATCAGCACCAGCAGCAGCGGCTCGGCGCCCAGGTGCCCGCTTACCGCCACCCAGCCCAGCAATGGCGGCGCGGCCCCGGCCAGGCCGCCGATCACGATGTTCTGCGGCGTGGCTCGCTTGAGAAAACCGGTGTAGAGCACCGCGTAACCCAGCAGCGAGGCCAGGGTCAGCCAGGCGGTGAGGGGGTTGGTGAACGCCAGCAGCAAAACCATCCCCGCCACGGCCAGCAGCAGGGCGAACAGCAGTGCCGGCAAGGGCGCGACCCGGCCCTGGGCCAGCGGGCGCTTGTGGGTGCGGGCCATCAGCGCATCGACGCGGCGGTCGACCACGTGGTTGACCGCCGCCGCGGCACCCGCGCACAAGCCAATCCCCAGGTTGCCGAACAGCAGGACGTTCCAGGCCACCCCCGCGCGGGTGGCGAGAAACATCCCCACCAGCGAGGTGATCAGCATCAACACCACCACCTTCGGCTTGGTCAGTTCCAGATAGTCGCGCCATCCGGCGCGCTGGTGCTCCGTGCTCAGAACCGTCGCCACGAATCGTTCCTCATGTGATGAGTGAGTTGCCCCCCGACCACCGGGGTCAGGCGCCAGCCATGGCCCACGCGAACCTTGTCGACCACGCGGATGCGGTAGTTCACCAGCACCATGGTCAGCAGCAGCAGCACACCGCCGGCATTGTGGGCAACAGCCACGCCCAGCGGCAGGTGGAACAATACATTGCTGATGCCCAGGCTTAACTGCAGCGCCAGCGCCAGCAGTACCAGGCGCGCCAGGCCGCTCAGGCCATGGCGGTGCAGCTTCCAGCCGAGCATCGATAGAACCGCCAGCACCAGCATTGCCCCGAGCCGGTGGCTGACATGGATCGCCGTGCGCGCATCGCTGTCCAGTTGCCCGCCCAGGTAATTGGGGCCGACATGCTGGGTCAGGTGGAAGCCGTTGCTGAAGTCCGCCGCCGGCCACCACTGGCCATGACAGGTAGGCAGGTCGATGCAGGCCACCGCCGCGTAGTTGGCGCTGACCCAACCCCCCAGGGCGATCTGGCCGATCACCACCAACAGCGCCAGCGCCGCGATCCGTCGCAGGCTCAGCGGCAGTTTCGGCAAGGGCGCAAAGGCCCGGGATAGACGCAGGGATAGCAGGAAAAGCAGGCTCACCGTGGTGAAACCGCCAAGCAGGTGCGCGGTCACCACCTGGGGCCACAGTTTCAGTGTCACGGTCCACATGCCGAACGCCGCCTGGGCCAGCACGACCCCTAGCAGCAACACCGGCAGGCGGTAGGGCTGGCCGTCATGGGCATGCCGGCGTACAGCCTGGAAGGCAAGCAGTGCGATCACCAGCGCCAGGGTGCCGGCGAAATAGCGATGGACCATCTCCGCCCAGCCCTTGGCTTCTTCCACCGGGTGCTCAGGGAAGTGCAGCTCGGCATGGGCCAGTTGGGCATCGGTCTTGGGCACGCTGATGAAGCCGTAGCACCCCGGCCAGTCGGGGCAGCCAAGACCGGCGTGAGTCAGGCGAGTGTAGGCGCCGAGCAGCACGACCAGCAGCGCCAGCAGCGTGGCGAACACAGCAAGGCGGAATCCGGGTCTGGCCATGGCAGCCTCCTAGCCGATGTTGGACAGCTTGAGCAGGTGACGCAGGTCGTCCAGCACATGCTTGCCCTTGACCTTGGCGTCGTAGCGCAGCACCAGGTTGCCGTGAGGATCGACGATCCACAGTTGCGGGGCAGTGTCGCCGACCTTCTGGATATAGCGCTGGGCGTCCAGCGGGTAGCGTTGCAACTGCGGGTACTCACGGCCCAGCAGCGCCTGGTAGTCAGCGGCCAGCGGCTGGGCCGCCGCCAGGGCATGGCTGGCGCGGCTGGCATCGCGGCCCAGGCCGACCTGGATCTGCCGGGCCAGGTACACCAGTTGCTGGCATTCCTCGACACAGGCGCCCGGGGCGCTGACCAACAGCTGCCAACGCTCGTCCTGGGCATCGATGCCGATATCGGCCCGGCCCTCGCCATTGCCGATCATCACACCGTGATAGCTGCGACCTTCCGGTACCCAGAACTTGAGCTTGTACATGCTGGTGGCAAGGATCATCGGCCCGAGCACGACGAACAGGATCAACAGCAGTTGCAGGCGCCCGCGGGGCTTGCGGCGGTCAGGCACGTCCAGTGGACTCGTGGCGGCGGCCATGGCGGTTCTCCTTGTCGTTGTGATGCCAGCCGAAATACAGGTAGAGCAGGACCAGCGCGCTGGCCAGGGCGAACCACTGCACGGCGTAGCCCTGGTGTTTTTCCGGCCCCATGGCGACCACCGGCCAGTCCAGGCGGTAGGCGGCAGGGCCTGGCTGCAGGCGTAGTTCCTGGGCAAAGCCCTCACGGCCCAGTTGCTGCCAGAGCCCGGCCGGTTCGATTGCCGTCAGCAGTTGCGGCCACTGGCCGTCGGGGTTGTCCGGGTGCAGCTGGAAGGTCTTGCCCGGTGGCACGTAGACCGTGGCGTCCAGCGCCAGCGCCTGGCTCGGCGTGTCGAAGCGCACCGGCACGCGGCGGTCGGGCCACGCCAGCCAGCCGCGATTGACCAGCAACCACAGGCCGCTGGCCTGGTCGTGGAAGGGCTGCAGCAGCTCGACGCCGGCCTTGCCATCACGCATCTGGTTGTCCAGCAGCAGGCTGTGACCGGCATCGAACCGGCCATACAGGTGCACGGGGTAGAACGCCGGATCCGGCAGCTGGCGCAACCGGTCAGCGGTGACCGGCGCCTCGATCTGGCGCTCGGTGTAGGTAGCCAGCAGGTCACGCTTTTCGTCGGCGCGCCGCAGTTGCCAGCAGCCGAGCGCGATCAACCCCGGCAGCAGCGCAAGCACCACCAGGGTCGGTATCAGGCCTGGGCGAAACGGCTTCACCAGGGCCTCGTGAGGTCGAGCGCTATACTTGTATCCATCACCGCATCCCCCGGAGTTTCGCCATGCTCAAGGCCGCAATTGTCCTGATGCTGCTGGCCACCATCGCCAGCCTGTTCAGTGGCCTGGTGTTCCTGGTCAAGGACGACGACCAGTCGACCCGCCTGCTCAAGGCCCTTACCGTGCGCGTCGCCCTCGCCACCCTGACCATCGCCCTGGTGGCCTGGGGCCTGATCAGTGGGCAACTGGTATCGCACGCCCCCTTCTGAATTCACACCATCCCTGTAGGAGCGGCTTCAGCCGCGATCACCCGCGAAGCCGCACTACAGGACATACACAAAGATGAACAGCCCCACCCACACCACATCGACGAAGTGCCAGTACCAGCTCGCCGCCTCGAAACCGAAGTGCTTGTCCGGCTCGAAGTGCCCGCGCAGCACCCGGCAGAACATCACGAACAGGATCAACGTGCCCAAGGTCACGTGCGCGCCGTGGAACCCGGTCAGCATGAAGAACGTCGCGCCGTAGATGCCCGAGCCCAGGGTCAGCCCGAGTTTGTTGTAGGCCTCGTGGTACTCGTAGGCCTGCAGGGCGAGGAACGCCAGCCCCAGCAGGATCGTCAGCCCCAGCCACAGCTTCAGCGTGCCGCGGTGCCCCTTGCGCAGGGCGTGGTGGGCGATGGTCACGGTGACGCTGGAACTCACCAGCAGGATGGTATTGATCAGCGGCAGGTGCCACGGATCGATGACTTCCTTCGGTGGCGGGAACAGTTTCGGGTCCGGTGTGTGCAGCAGCGGCCAGACGAACTCGAAGTTGGGCCAGAGCATGTGCGTCACGCCCTTGGCCCCATCGCCCCCCAGCCACGGCCCCGCCAGCACCCGCACGTAGAACAGCGCGCCGAAGAAGGCCAGGAAGAACATCACCTCGGAGAAGATGAACCAGCTCATGCCCCAGCGGAACGAGCGGTCCATCTGCGCACTGTAGAGCCCGGCGTGGCTTTCCTTGACCACCGCGCCGAACCAGCCGAACAGCATGTAGGCCAGGAACAGCGCGCCGACGAAGAAGATCAGCGGTCCGTGGGACTCCGGGTGGCCGGCCTTGAGGTCGTTGAACCAGGTGCCGAGCCCGAACACGGTGATGAACATGCCGATCGTGGCAATGATCGGCCACTTGCTCTGCGCCGGTACGTAGTAATGCTCGTGGCTTGCCATGATGTATCTCCTTCCCTCAGCGGGCGCCCTCGGTCGCGGCGTGGGCGACCGGGGGGTGGCGAGCGGTGATGTCGAACAGGGTGTAGGCCAGGGTCAGGTGTTTCACCGACTCCGGCAGGTCGCGGTCGACGATGAAGCGCACCGGCATCTCGATGCGCTCGCCCGGCTGCAGGACCTGCTGGGTGAAACAGAAGCACTCGGTCTTGTGGAAGTACGCCGCGGCCTCGGCAGGGGTGATGCTGGGGATGGCCTGGGCGCTCATGGGCTGGTTGGTCGGGTTGCGGGCCACGAAGATCATCTGGTTCACGGCCCCCGGGTTGACCTCGATCTGGTCGGCGGTGGAGTGGAACTCCCAGCTCATGTCGCCGGCATTGGTCGACATGAACTGCACCCGCACCGAACGGGTCGGGTCGCTCACCTGGGTGCCCGCGTACTGCCCGCCGGTCTTGCCGTTGATGCCGAAGGCCTTGCACATCACGTCGTAGATCGGCACCAGGGCAAAGCCGAAGGCGAACATCACCACGGTCAGCATCAGCAGGCGGCTGACCAGGCGTTTGAGCGACAAGCCGTCCATGGGCGAGCTCCTACTTCACTTCCGGCGGCGTCTGGAAGGTGTGATAAGGCGCTGGTGAAGGGATCGACCACTCCAGCCCCTCGGCACCGTCCCAGGGCTTGGCTGGTGCCGGCACACCACCGCGGATGCACTTGATGACGATGAACAGGAAGAAGATCTGCGTGGCGCCGAACATGAAGGCGCCGATCGACGAGACCATGTTGAAGTCGGCGAACTGCAGGTTGTAGTCGGGGATGCGCCGGGGCATGCCGGCCAGGCCGACGAAATGCATGGGGAAGAAGGCCAGGTTCATGCCGACGAACGACAGCCAGAAGTGCAGCTTGCCCAAGGTTTCGTCGTACATGTGCCCGGTCCATTTCGGCAGCCAGTAGTAGGCCGAGGCAAAGATGCCGAAGATCGCCCCGGGCACCAGCACGTAGTGGAAGTGGGCGACCACGAAGTAGGTGTCGTGGTACTGGAAGTCCGCCGGCGCGATGGCCAGCATCAGCCCGGAGAAGCCGCCGATGGTGAACAGGATGACGAAGGCGATGGCGAACAGCATCGGCGTCTCGAAGGTCAGCGAGCCCTCCCACATGGTGCTGACCCAGTTGAACACCTTCACCCCGGTGGGCACGGCGATCAGCATGGTGGCGTACATGAAGAACAGCTCGCCCACCACCGGGATGCCGACCACGAACATGTGGTGGGCCCAGACGATGAACGACAGGAAGGCGATCGCCCCGGTGGCGTAGACCATCGAGGTGTAGCCGAACAGCGGCTTGCGCGAGAACGCCGGGATGATCGAGCTGACCGCGCCGAAGGCCGGCAGGATCATGATGTACACCTCGGGGTGACCGAAGAACCAGAACACATGCTGGAACAACACTGGGTCACCGCCGCCGGCGGCGCTGAAGAAGCTGGTGCCGAAATGGATGTCCATCAGCATCATGGTCACCACGCCGGCCAGCACCGGCATCACCGCGATCAGCAGGAACGCGGTGATCAGCCAGGTCCAGACGAACAGCGGCATTTTCATCAAGGTCATGCCGGGGGCGCGCAGGTTGAGGATGGTGGCGATCACGTTGATCGCGCCCATGATCGAGCTGATGCCCATCAAGTGGATGGCGAAGATGAAGAAGGTCACGCTGGCCGGGGCGTAGGTGGTCGACAGCGGGGCATAGAAGGTCCAGCCGAAGTTCGGTCCGCCACCGGGGCTGAACAGGGTCGAGACCAGCAGCAGGAACGCCGCTGGCAGCAGCCAGAAGCTGAAGTTGTTCATCCGCGGCAGGGCCATGTCCGGCGCGCCGATCATCAGCGGGATCATCCAGTTGGCCAGGCCGACGAAGGCCGGCATCACCGCGCCGAACACCATGATCAGCCCGTGCATGGTGGTCATCTGGTTGAAGAACGCAGGCTCCACGATCTGCAGGCCGGGCTGGAACAGCTCGGCGCGGATCACCATGGCGAACGAGCCGCCGAGCAGGAACATGGTGAAGGCGAACCACAGGTACATCGTGCCGATGTCCTTGTGGTTGGTGGTCAGCACCCAGCGCATCAGGCCCTTGGCCGGGCCGTGGGCGTGTTCATGACCGTGGGCGTGGTCGTCGATCACTGCACTCATGTCCTGTCTCCTGCAATCCACTGACTGCCGCGGGTAGCCCGGCTCATTGCGCTTCGGCCTGCTTGAGCGCCAGCACGTCCTTC
This sequence comes from Pseudomonas sp. CCOS 191, assembly GCF_001007005.1. NCBI lineage: Bacteria > Pseudomonadati > Pseudomonadota > Gammaproteobacteria > Pseudomonadales > Pseudomonadaceae > Pseudomonas > Pseudomonas sp. CCOS 191. Next base: position 59,838 of record NZ_LN847264.1, on the reverse strand, counting down.
GGCGTGACCATGTCGCCCTTGTTGTTGCCCCAGGCGTTGCGCTCGTAGGTGACCACCGCGGCGATATCGACTTCCGAAAGCTGCTTGCCGAATGCCGCCATGGCGGTGCCCGGCTTGCCGTGGAAGACGATGCCCAGGTGCGCTTCCTTGGGCCCGGTGGCGATCTTCGAGCCCTTGAGGGCAGGGAACATCGGCGGCAACCCCTGGCCCTCGGCCTGGTGACAGGCCACGCAGGTGGTGTGGTAGACCTTGTCGCCACGTGCCACCAGCTCTTCGAGGGTCCATTCCTTGCTGGTCAGCTCCTTGAGCTTGGCCGCCTCGGCCTTGCGCTCGCCGAGCCAGGTGTCGTAGTCGGCCTTGGATTTCACCTCGACCACCACCGGCATGAAGCCGTGGTCCTTGCCGCACAGTTCGGTGCACTGGCCACGGTAGATCCCGGGCTTCTCGACCCGGGTCCAGGCTTCGTTGACGAAGCCGGGGATGGCATCACGCTTGACCGCGAAGGCCGGCACCCACCAGGAATGGATGACGTCGGCGGCGGTCACCAGGAAGCGCACCTTGGCGCCCACCGGCAGCACCAGCGGCTGGTCGACTTCGAGCAGATAGTGCTCGTCCTTCGGTGAATTGTTGTGGATCTGCTCGGCGGGGGTGGCCAGATTGCTGAAGAACTCGACGTCCTGGCCCAGGTACTTGTAGTGCCACTTCCACTGGTAGCCGGTGACCTGGATATCGATGTCCGAGTCGCTGGCGTCGTAGATGTCGATCAGGGTCTTGGTGGCCGGGATGGCCATGGCCACGAGGATCAGGAAGGGCACGACGGTCCAGAGGATCTCGACCCAGGTGTGCTCGTGGAAGTGCGCGGCCTGCTGCCCGGTGGAACGGCGGTGGACGACCATCGACCAGAACATCGCGCCGAACACCACGATACCGATGATCACGCAGACCCAGAAGATGGTCATGTGCAGGTCGAACACCGCGTGGGAGACTTCCGTCGCCCCGGGCGCCATGTTCACCGTCCATGCTGCCTGTGCCTGACCAAACAATGACCACAGCAACAGGCCCATCCAGACATGTGGATGTCGCATCATTGCGGGTTCCCCTTATCGTTCTTGTAGTCCCGGAGGCGTGGACGACCTGCTACGACAAAGGGGGGAACGGTGGCCAAGACTGCCTGGCTTCGACGACCGAGCCCCCTGCTTAAGGCAGTCGGGCCTCATCAACGAATCACGTTTCAAGCGGAGTATAGACACCGACGAATGGGGCGCAACGCAGGGATCGAAATGATCTTCACGCAACCAAACGTTTGCGCTGAAAGGCGCATGGATACTGGGCCGGGACACAATAATGGCACATTGATATAGCCAATTTCCTACACGTGCCTAAGAGATATAACAAATGCGTCTTAGCGATTCTCGTAAGCAAGCTAACTTAGTGTCTTCCGTTTGTAACGCCTTGTCCCTGGAGTTGTCATGAACATCGCTGCTGTACGCGAGCAGATCGAAAACGCCCATCAACATGAGAGCCGCACAGGCCAACTGAAAAGCCGTCTCGAGAAGCAACTGCCACACCTGCACCCTTCGATCCACCTACCCCAGCAGGACGCCCAGGGTACTTTGGCCCGCTTCGTCGGCGCCTATATCAACGAGGTTCCAGAACTGCTCGAAGCCGCGCACACCGTGGCCCTCGAGGCCGGCATCGAATCGCAGATCAAGCCGGTGCTGAAGATTGCCGAGGCCTATTTCCTGCAGCCACCGAGCGTGATGGCGGGGCAGGTCGGGCTGGATTGCCTGTTGGACGAGGCCTACCTGGCGCATCGCCTGGTCGAGGAGGTCAACGACCTGTATATCCGCCATTTCCAGCAGCCGCTGATTCCGGTGGATACCACGGTCGCCAACCTGATCGCCCACCAGCTGATCGGCGAGACCTTCGCCAACCAGCTGGATGAGGTGGTGCATCACTCGGTGGACGAGATGCTCGATGACGAGAGCTTCGCCGTGGAGTCAGTGGAGCGCTATCGCGACAAGCTGTCGAACCCGGAGACCGGAGAGGCCTGGAAACGCTGGCCATGCCTGTCGCGCCGGCTGGGCGTGGAGTTGAGCCAGTCGGCCTGAGCTTGAATCCAGAGTGTTTCGACTGGCCTCATCGCCGGCAAGCCGGCTCCCACAAGTACAACGCAGGGTTTGATACCGGCGCCGTCATTGTGGGAGCCGGCTTGCCGGCGATGGGCCGCTAGGCGGCCCTCTTAGACGCCAACCCCCGCCGTAGTCCGCAACCTTCCCTCGACCCGCCGCTTCAGACGCCGCTGCTCCAGCACCAGCCGCGAGCCCTTGGCTGCGCCGCTGCGCCCCCAGTCTTCCAGCAGCTCCAGACAGGAATGGTCGATATAGCTCAGGTTGCCGAGCGGCACGTGCAGCGTGGTTCCCTCCGGCACGGAATCCAGCACCTGGGTCAGCGCCGGCACCTTGAGGAAGGTGGCCGCGCCGCCAAGGCGAAGCTCCATGTGCCCCGGCTCGTCCAGCGCCACCAGGTTGATCTTCAGCCGGGCCGCCTTCAGCGCCAGTTTCAGCAGGGTCAGGGCAAAGCCCAGCAGCACGCCGGTCAGCAAGTCGGTAAAGATGATTGCCAGGGCCGTCGCCGCATAGGTGAACATCGGCATCCGCCCGTAGCGGCCAAGACCACGGAAAGCCTTCAAGTCCACCAGTTTAACGCCTGTATAGACCAGCACCCCGGCCAGGCTGGCCACCGGGATCTGCTGCAGCACACTGCTCAGCGCCACGACGAACGCCAACAACCACAGGCCATGCAGGATCGCCGAGGCGCGAGTCTGCGCACCGGCCTGGACATTGGCCGAACTGCGTACGATCACACCGGTCATCGGCAATGCGCCGAGCACGCCGCACAGCATGTTGCCGATACCCTGCGCCGACAGCTCTCGGTCGAAATCCGAGCGCTGGCCACTGTGCATGCGATCGACTGCCGCCGCGGACAACAAGGTCTCGGCGCTGGCGATGAAGGCCAAGGCGAAGGCCGCCACCAGCAGGGTCGGGTCGGCCAGCTTGAGCAGGTCGTCCGGGCGCAGCCAGTCAATGGCCTCGGACAGATCCGCAGGCACCTGCACGCGGTTGACCGGCAGTGCCAGCCACAAGCTGACAGCGGTCATTGCCGCCACACCGAGCAATGCACCGGGAATGAAGCGCAGGCGTTGCGGACGTAAACGCTCCCAACCCCACATGATGGCGATGGTGCCCAGGCCCAACGCGCCGGCCTGCCAACCGGCGCCTGCGCTTTCCAGCGGCAGCGCCGAGGCCAGCGTCGCCGGGAAGCCCAGCAGGTTGTCCACGCCCGATGGCTGGGGCGCTGTATCGAACATCACGTGCACTTGGGACAGCACGATCAGCACGCCGATCCCGGCAAGCATGCCGTACACCACCGCCGGCGCGGTGACCCGGAACCAGCAGCCCAAGCGCAAGCGCCCGGCCAGCAGTTGCAGCAGGCCGGCCAGCAGCAGGATAGGCCCGAGCATGGCCACGCCATGCTGGCGCACCAGCTCGAACACCAGCACCGCCAGGCCCGCCGCCGGGCCGCTGACCTGCAACGGTGAGCCGGCGAGGAAGCCCACGACGATGCCACCGATGATCCCGGTGATCAGCCCCTTTGCGGGCGGCATGCCCGAGGCGATGGCGATGCCCATGCACAAGGGCAGGGCCACCAGGAAGACCACCACCGAAGCCAGCAACTCACGCGGCAGGGCCGCCTTTATCTGTGTCATGTTCACCATGTAGCTCCTTTCTAGATTCACGGCCATTCCGCTGGCCGCTAGCACGGGGAAGCCTGAACGACGCGCAGGCGTGGGCCGCCAGCGGGACTGCCGGCACGGCATTCAGGAAGATTCAAGGCAGGCGAAGGCCGCGCCGCACCCATCGGGTGCAGCCGGCAATCAAGGCTTGTTCAGCGTGTTGGGGTCGCTTAGTAGCGGCCTCTCGGTGTGGCAGAAGGGATCGACTCGCCTGCGGTCAGCGGCAGGAAGCGGTCGCTGGCGGCATCGTAGGCTTCGATCTGGCTGGTTTCGATGTCGTAGATCCAGCCATGGATGTGCAACTGGCCCGCCGCCAGGCGCGACGCGACCGAAGGATGGGTGCGCAGGTGGTGCAGCTGGGCGATGACGTTTTCCTTGGTCAGCAGCTGCATGCTTTCGTGCTCGCTGCCGCAGGAGCAGTTGTCCTCGATCACGGTCCGCGCCACTTCGGCATGGCGCAGCCAGGCGGAGACGGTCGGCATCTTGGCCAGCGATTGCGGGTTGAGCACCGCACGCATGGCGCCGCAGTCGGAGTGACCGCAGACGATGATGTGGTGCACGCCCAAGGCCAGCACCGCGTACTCGATGGCGCTGGACACACCGCCGTTCATCTGCCCATACGGCGGTACGACGTTACCGACGTTACGGGTGACGAACAGGTCGCCCGGCGAACTTTGGGTGATCAGCTCAGGGACGATGCGCGAATCGGCGCAGGTGATGAACATGGCCCGCGGCTTCTGCGCGGTGGCCAGTTTCTTGAACAGCTCTTGCTGTTCGGGGAAGACTTCGGTGTGGAACCGCAGGAAGCCGTCGACGATATGCTTGAGGGCGGCATCGGCGCTTTCGGCGGGTGCGGCCGGGACAACCTTGGATGGGTCCTTGACGGGCATGATTCATCCTCTGGACGGTTTGAAAGTGAATTCCATGTTACCGGGGAAAGATCAGGGTGACGCGGGGATTTAGATGACGCGCACAGGTAAATAATCACAGTCACCGCTGACTCATGACTCACGCTAGCGTAGGAAACTTAACTGAAACTTAATTGCGCAGGCTCTAGAACGGGCGTTCTGGATAGGCGAGGGGAGAACTGGATAATAGCAAAAAAGCATCAGATGCCAAGCTTCATGAGTGAAATTGTTGGGTTGCTTTAGTTGTACTTATAGAGCTCGACTTCCCGATTGAACGAGCCGCTGGCTAGAACAGCGCCATCTGTGCACCGGGAGGACAGAAGGCGCTGCAATCAAGCGCCAACTCCTCCCGTCCTTCGAACCCCAGCCGCCTGGCCGCCTTGCGAAAGCGCTGCGCCAGCAAGTCCGCGAACACCCCTTCACCGCGCATCCGCGCACCGAAGCGGCTGTCGTACAGTTCACCGCCCCGGCTCTGACGAATCAGGCTCAGCACATGCGTGGCCCGCTGTGGGTAGTGATCGTGCAGCCACTGCTCGAACAACGGCGCCACCTCCAGCGGCAAGCGCAGCATCATGTACGCCGCGCTCTGCGCGCCGGCCTCCTTCGCCGCCTCCAGCAAGTGCTCCAGTTCGCTGTCATTGATCATCGGGATCATCGGCGAGCACAGCACGCCCACCGGAACACCCGCCTCACGCAGCACGCGAATAGCGCGCAGGCGTGCCTTTGGAGCGGCCGCACGTGGTTCGAGGGTGCGCTTGAGCTCATCGTCCAGGGTGGTGAGGCTGATCATCACCCGCGCCAGGCGCTGGCTGGCCAACTCGCTCAGCAGGTCCAGGTCGCGCAGCACCAGCGAGCCCTTGGTGACGATGGTCACTGGGTGGCGGTAACGCAGCAGAACTTCGAGCAGGCGCCGGGTCAGCTGTTGTTCGCGCTCGATGGGCTGATAAGGGTCGGTGTTGGACCCCAGGTTGATCGGCGCACAGACGTAGCCAGGCTTGCTCAGTTGCTGCTCGAGCACCTCGGCGGCGTTGGTCTTGGCGATCAGCTTGGTTTCGAAGTCCAGGCCGGGGGAGAGGTCCCAGTAGGCGTGGCTGGGACGGGCGTAACAGTAGATGCAGCCATGCTCGCAACCGCGATAGGGGTTGATAGAACGGTCGAAAGGCAGGTCGGGTGAAGTGTTGCGCGCGATGATGGTCTTCGCCACCTCGATCCGGACCTCGGTGCCCTGGGTTATCGGCACCTCCTGGTACCACCCGTCATCCTCGGCCACCGCACGACTCGGGGCGAAACGGTTGTGCGGATTGCTGGCGGTGCCGCGGCCGCGGATGGGAGAAGTAGACATGACGACAACCCATTTACTGTATTTTTGTACAGTACAATGAGTCGTCATCGATAACCAGTACCGTCAGGCAGGCTGATGCCAGTCACGGTAGGCCGCCAGGGAAAGCCCCCTGCCGACGAACGCGTTGAATGAAGCGGAAAGCCCGCGCAAAGCAATCTTGGTCATGAGCTCCCGCCGCATGATCCGCGCGACCTCCCGCTGATCGACACCTTGTTCCTCGAAACGGGTGAACGCATCGATGGCATGCGCCTGGGCCCATTTGTAGCTGTAGTACCCGGCCTCATAACCTGTCACCAGGTAGTCGAAAGACTCGGCGAAGCGCTCCTGCGCGAATGCCGCAGGAAGCCCGACCAGATGACTGGCCTGGCGGGCCAGGTCTTGCAGGTCAAGACGTGCATCCCCATCCCGGTGCGCAATGAAGTCGAACCAGGCACGCCGCAACTTCTCGGCCTCGGCCACACCCCGCAGCCGCCGCCGGCTCGCCAGCCAGCGCCGCAAGGCTTCCAGGGGAACCGGGGCAGTATCCGCCATGAGGGCAGTGACGCCTTGCAGAGCAGGTGCGGACCAGCACCATTGCTCGAACAGGATGCCAACGAACTCGCAGCTGTCCGGGCCGAGCATCGCCGGCAGGGTGCGATTGAGGCGACGATGACGATGGGTCACGAGAATCTGGTGCAGCGCATGGCCGAACTCATGATGGAACTTGCACAAATCGCTGTGACCAAGGCGCGACGTAGATCCATCGGGGCCGTGTGCGAAGGAGCAGGACAGCAAGGTGGTTGGCAATGTCAGCGCACCGCCGGTATCGACATGGCGCTGACGCATGGGGTAGCAGTACGGCCAGGACACTTTGCCAGGGCGCGCGTGAAGGTCGAGGTAGATGTACCCCAGGACGCTACCCTGCTCGCATACCTCCAGCACTTGCACATCTGCGTGCCAGACCGCGACGGCACGCGGCACCATGCGGATATCGAACAATCGCTCGTGCAGCTCGCGCAAAGCGGTCAGGGCTGTATCGAGTGGGAAGCGATCACGCAGTTGCAGCCCGGCGACAGCATCGTCCCTGATTTTCCTGGTCAGATAAGCGATATCCCAAGGCTCAAGCGCCCCCATACCCAACTGGTCAGCCCGCTCCTGCAGTTCCTTGAGGTCGGCCTGCAGCCTGGGACGGTTCTCTTCGATCAGACCCTCGATGAATGTTTCGACCTCGCTTGTGGTACGAGCAGCTTTCAGCTCGAGCCCGACCTCGGCAGCGTTGGCCAATCCCAGCAGCTGGGCCCGCTCGTGTCGCAAACGCAACAACGCTTGCATTACCTGGGCATTGTCGTGGTCAGGGTCCGTTGCCAGCGATCGGGAGGCTCGATAAACCCAGGCACGCAGCGAGCGATCATCAGCCGATTCGAGAATCGCCTCGACGGTCGTTTCCCCCAGGTCGATCAGCCAGCCATCCAGCTCCTCTTCCTGGGCGTTGTCACGCAGGCGTCGCCGTTGCGGTCGGTCAAGACCACTCAATTGCGATTCATCGGTCAACAAACGTGCCCCGGCACTTCGAGCGCCGCTCAGATTGCTCATGAACTGCCATTCGAGCCCGCTAATGGCAGCTTCGGTCGCGCGCAATTGGGCCCGTTCAGCGCCCCCCAGCTGAAAGCCACCCAGGCGAAAGTCCCTGAGAAGCCTCGACAGCACCACACGTTGCTCAGTGTCGAGTGTCGCCTCGTCGATGCGTTGATAGGCCTGCAACAGCCCCGGGCATTCATGTTTACGTCGCTTCCAGTCGCCGAGCAAACCATGGCAGGCACTCACCGCATCGGCCCAATCCCCGCCCTCGTAAGCGAGGGGGACCAGTGAGTGAAAAGTGTCCTCCAGCCGCTGGTCGAGCCGCTCGATTGCCAGGACCAGGTCATTCCATCCAGGAACATGCGCCTGATCGGCAACGATCCGCTCAAGCGCTGTCAGGTTGGCATCATGAATCTGGCGAACGGCCGGTTCGAGCTGCTCGGGCCGCAACGACGCGTAATCAAGCAGCCCGCCAGGAAGAAAAACGAATGGGTGGGTCATCGTGCACCTCGGTGCGGGTCAAGGGACCTACACCTTAGTGACCCACCCAAGCGGTACAGGCAGCAATATCTACCTTGAGCCCAAAGAGCGTCCCGAGGGCGCCCGAAAGGTCGTTATTCCGAAGGCTTCTTCAGCTTCGGATTGGGGAAGAACTGCACGGTCTGCACCTTGGCCGGCGGCGCTTTCGGCGCCAGGTGGTTGACCCGGGTGCCGAGCTCGCTGGGTACTGACAGGCCTTGTTCGTTCAGGGTGTCAGTGAACCCACAGGCCACGCACTCACGGTGCGGCACGCCGTCCTCGTTCCACATCATCAGCTTGTCCATCTCGCTGCATGCCGGGCAAACCGCCCCGGCGATGAAGCGTCGCTTGCTCTTGCTCACGGCTACCTCACTCATGCCGCCGCGTCCTCGGTGAGGCCGCTGTGGCGCAACAATGCATCGATGGAAGGCTCGCGGCCACGGAAGTCAACGAACAGCACCATCGGCTCGCGGGAACCGCCACGGGCCAGGATGGCTTCGCGGAAGGCGCGGCCGGTCTCGGCGTTGAGCACACCTTCTTCCTCAAAGCGCGAGAAGGCGTCGGCCGACAGCACTTCGGCCCACTTGTAGCTGTAGTAACCCGCCGCATAACCGCCGGCGAAGATGTGCGCGAAGCTGTTGGGGAAGCGGTTGTAGGCCGGCGGACGCATCACCGAGACCTCGTCACGCACGCCCTCGAGCACCTGCAGCACGCTGCGGCCGTCGCCGTGGGTGGCGTGCAGCTCGAAGTCGAACAGCGAGAACTCCAGCTGGCGCACCATCATCATGCCGGACTGGAAGTTCTTCGCCGCGAGCATCTTGTCCAGCAGGTCCTGGGGCAATGCCTCACCGGTCTCGTAGTGGCCGGAGATCAGCGCCAGGCCCTCGGGCTCCCAGCACCAGTTCTCCATGAACTGGCTCGGCAGCTCCACCGCATCCCAGGCCACACCGTTGATGCCGGACACACCCGCATGCTCGATGCGGGTCAGCAGGTGGTGCAGGCCGTGCCCGAACTCGTGGAACAGGGTGGTGACTTCGTCGTGGGTAAGCAGCGCGGGCTTGCCGGGCGTGGCCGGGGTGAAGTTGCACACCAGGTTGGCCACCGGGCTCTGCAGGCTGCCATTGGCGGTGCGGCGATGGTCGCGGGCGCCATCCATCCAGGCACCGCCACGCTTGTTGGCGCGGGCATAGAGGTCGAAGAAGAAGCGGCCGACGTGCTGGCCGTTTTCCTTGATTTCGAACAGGCGCACGTCCGGGTGCCAGCTGTCGAAGCCCTTGAGTTCGTTGATCTCGATGCCGTACAGGCGCTGCACGATGACGAACAGGCCGGACAGCACCTTGTCGATCGGGAAGTAGGCGCGCAGCGCTTCCTGGGACACGCTGTAGCGCTGCTCGCGCAGCTTCTCGCCGAAGTACCCGGCGTCCCAGCTGGCCAGCTCGGGGGTGCCTTGCTCGGCGGCATAGGCCTTGAGCTGCTCCAGGTCCTGGGCGGCGAATGGTTTGGAACGCTTGGCCAGGTCGCGCAGGAAGCTCAGCACCTGGTCGCTGGATTCGGCCATCTTGGTGGCCAGGCTCAGCTCGGCGAAGTTCTTGTAACCCAGCAGCCCGGCCAATTCCTGGCGCAGGTCGAGGATCTCTTCCATCACCGGGCCGTTGTCGAACTGGCCGGCATTCGGGCCCTGGTCGGAGGCACGGGTGCAGTAGGCGGCATACAGCTCTTCGCGCAGGGCGCGGTCGCTGGCGTAGGTCATCACTGCGTAGTAGCTGGGGAACTCCAGGGTGATCAGCCAGCCGTCCAGGCCCTTGGCCTGCGCTGCGGCGGCCATCTGCGCCTTGGCCGAGTCGGTCAGGCCAGCCAGCGCGGCTTCGTCGGTGACGTGCTTGGTCCAGGCCTGGGTGGCGTCGAGCAGTTGGTTGGAGAAGCGGCTGCCCAGTTCGCTGAGCTTGCTCTGCACCTCGGCGTAGCGCTGCTGCTTGTCGGCCGGCAAGTCGATGCCCGACAGGCGGAAATCGCGCAGGGCGTGGTCGATGATGGTCTTCTGCGCCACGTCGAAGCTTGCGGCTTCAGGGCTGGCGGCCAGGGCCTCATAAGCTTCGAACAGGGCACGGTTCTGGCCCAGTTCGGTGGAATAGGCGCTCAGGGCCGGCAGGCACGACTCGTAGGCCTCGCGCAGTTCCTGGCTGTTGCACACCGCGTTGAGGTGGCTGACCGGGCTCCAGGCGGCGCCCAGGCGGTCGTTGAGTTCGTCCATTGCCAGCACCAGGCCGGCCCAGGTCGGGTTCTTGCCCTGCTTTTCAAGGATCTCGGCGATAGCCTTGCGGTTGTCGGCGAGGATCTGCTCGATCGCCGGCAGCACATGCTCGGCGCGGATCGCCGAGAAGGGCGGCAGATCATGGGACTGCAGCAGCGGGTTGTTCGCACTCACGGTTCGGGTACCTTGGCAGGAGAAACACGGGACCATCTTAATTACAATCGACGCCGACCGCAGCAGGCAGCCTGCCTATCGGCATTGCAGAGGAACACTATCATGGCCATCCGCGCGTTTCGGGAACACACGCCGAAAGTGGGACCACGGGCCTTCGTCGACCGTTCGGCGGTGGTCATCGGCGACGTCGAGATCGGCGAGGACAGCTCGATCTGGCCGTTGACCGTGGTGCGTGGCGACATGCACCGCATCCGTATCGGCGCACGCACCAGCGTGCAGGACGGCAGCGTGCTGCACATCACCCACGCCGGGCCCTTCAACCCCGATGGCTACCCACTGATCATAGGCGACGAGGTGACCATCGGTCACAAAGTCATGCTGCATGGCTGTACCCTGGGCAATCGCATCCTGGTCGGCATGGGCAGCACCATCATGGACGGCGCCATCGTCGAGGACGAAGTGATCATCGGCGCCGGCAGCCTGGTGCCACCCGGCAAACGCCTGGTCAGCGGCTACCTGTACATGGGCAGCCCGGTGAAGCAGGTGCGCCTGCTGAGCGAGCAGGAACACGCGTTCTTCCCCTACAGCGCCGGCAACTACGTCAAGCTCAAGGACCAGCACCTGGCCGAAGGCTACGACCTCCCGGAATGAATTCGACTGCAGAGAACACCATGCACCAGCAGAACATCCTCTTCGACCTCGACGGCACCCTGACCGACCCGCGCCTGGGCATCACCCGCTCGATCCAGTACGCGCTGGCCAAGCTGGGTATCGACGAGCCGGACCTTACCCGCCTCGAGCACTTCATCGGCCCGCCCTTGCTGCAGGCGTTCATGCAGTTCTATGCCTTCGACGAGGCCAAGGCCTGGGACGCGGTGAACTTCTACCGTGAGCGCTTCAAGGTAACCGGGCTGTACGAAAACCTGGTGTTCGACGGCGTGCCCGAGTTGCTGCAAGCGCTCAATGGCCAGGGCCGCACCCTGTATATCGCCACCTCCAAACCCTGGGAGTTCGCCCGCGAAATTGCCCGGCATTTCGCCTTCGACCATCACTTCAAGGTGATCTACGGCAGCGAGCTCGATGGCACGCGGACCAACAAGGTCGAGCTGATCCGCCACCTGCTGGACGAGGAGGGGCTGGATCCGACGCAGACCTTGATGATCGGGGATCGCAAGCATGACCTGATCGGTGCGCGCAGCAACGGTTTGCAGGCGGTGGCGGTGGGCTATGGGTTCGGCAGCCGGGAAGAACTCGAGGCCGAGGCACCGGCGTTCCACTTCGAGACGCTGGCTGAGCTGCACCAGGGCTTTACACGCTGACCCCATCGCGGGGCAAGCCCGCTCCCACGCCATGATCAGATGCCAGCGTGGGAGCGGCGGTTCGCCGCTGCGACTTGCCCCCGCGATGGCATCAGACGCTCCAACTGTGCCTTGCGCCTATCAATGGGCATCTGACCCAACTGTTCTACTCGCTCATAAAACCGCAGCCAATCCCCACCAACCTCTTTGAACAGCCGCGAAAACGCCGGCACCCATTGGTCATATAACCCAAACGGCAGCAACTTTGCATTGTTCAACGGCGCGAAGATCCAGGCATCGAAGCGCCGATCCCCGCCCCAATCCCGATCCCGCACCTCCCGGTATTCCCGTCGCAACCGCTCGAACTCAGCCTGCTTGGCCGCACGCTTGCCTGCCTCATCCAAGGGGCCCGCATAGATCGCTTGCAATCGCTCGCGGCTGGCCAGCACCAAGCGGGTAAATTGCTCGCGCTGCGCCACTCCGCCATCCTCGACCGCCGCCAGCCCGCGCGCCGCGCGCCATTGCCGGGTGCCCTCCTGCTCCACGAACGACGCGAACGATTCGTTGAACTCGGTATCGTCCTGTACGTAGAAGCGCTGATGCGCCAACTCATGGAAAATCACCGTAGCCAGCCGCTCCTCGCCCCAGCCGGTCATGGTCGAAAGAATCGGGTCGTCGAACCAGCCCAGGGTGGAGTAGGCCTCCACACCTCCGACATAGACATCCAGCCCGTCCTGGCGCATCAGCGCCGCCGCTCCGCGGGCGGCACCCTGGCGATAGTAGCCGCGATAAGCCACGCATCCAGCAATGGGGAAACAATGGGTCACCGGCTGCAATGACAGCTCCGGGGTGGCGAACACGTTCCACACCACGTATGGCCGGCCGAGATCGGCATACACCCGATAGCTGCCGTTGTCCGGCAACTTCAGTTGCGCGCTGGCAAACGCCCGGGCTTTTTCGGCGAACAGCAGGCGCTGACGCAAGGCCGGGCTGGTGGCAGGGTCTGCAATCACCCGATCCAGCGGTTGGCGTGCCCGCAACAGCTGCCATTGCCCCTCGGCCAACTGACCGTAATAGCCCACGCTGGAGCAACCGCTCAGCAGGACAGCCAGCGTCACGGGAACAAACCGGGTGAAAACGCGGTCGAGAGCCCGACGGCTGCAGCGCATGAAAAGAAAAAGTCCAAACATCGAGGCTGTCTATCTCGCTCGTCGGCCGAATGCGACCAAGACTATCTCGCCAAGGGGAAGCTTTGCCATGCGTACACTGTTTGCCGTCGGCACGCTCGTGCTGTTGACCGGGTGTTCCACCTTGCCCGACCCGGACCCGAATCAGGCCTGGGTAGACCTGGCACCGGGTGACAACGATTCGCTGCACGCCCTGCAAGTGGATGAGCGCGACTGGGCGGACAGCCGCTATTTCGAGGTACAGCCCGGTAACCATGAACTGACCGTGCGCTACCAGTTCGCCGTGACGCCCAGCAACATCGGCCCGGTGGAGGAGCCGCTGTGGCGCGACTGCCAGCTCAACCTCACCTTCAAGGATTTCACTGCCGGCCAGCGCTACCAGATGCAAGCCGGCAGCATCGGCTTCCGGCCGTGGATCAAACTCTACGACCAGCGCCAGAAGCTGATCGGCCAGGGCGAACCGGCAGGCTGCCAGCGCACCTGAACACCGCGAACGGCGCTATGCTTGTAGCCTGTAAACCGCGAGCGGGAGTTTCACCATGCGCCAGCCCATGATGCTGATGGCCCTCAGTGCTTTGGGGGCTTGCGCCAGCCCCTTGCCCCCCGCCGACCCCGGCAAGGCCTGGATCGACATGTACACCATCACCCCCGGTCGCACCCTCATGGCCGACCGCCTGGACGGCAAGCGCCTGGACGATGGCCGCTATTTTCAGGTGACGCCGGGCCGGCATGAACTGGTGGTGCGCTTCGACTACGAGATCTACGCCGGTGGTTTCAGTACCGACCCGACCGAGCGGACCTGCTACCTGACCGTGCGCTACAACGATTTCAAGGCGGGCGAGCGTTACCGCCTGGAGGCCCGGGCTCCGGCCATGCAGCCGCAGGTGTTGTTGTACGACGCCAGCCGCAAGGTGGTGGTAAACGAGCCGAGCAACGTCACCTGCATTCCTTGATCGATGGTGGGGCTGCTGTGCAGCCCCGACTGTCGAGCCTTACCGATCATTCTTCTGGTAGATGATCTTCTTCGTGCCGCCATCGCAGCTGCCAACGATCATGTTGGGGTCACTGACCTCGGCGTTGGGCACGATCTCCAGGGTGTAGGAGGAAACCTTGTTCGCCTGGATCTTCGCTTCGATCTCGGCCTTCAGTTCCTCGCACGGCTTGGGCGCGGCCAGTGCGGCGGTGGCCAGCAGGGAAGCCAGCACACCAAATGCTACGCGGATCATGGAACGGCTCCTGAGGCAGGGCAGACGAGCTGCCAACGCTGATTAGACTACAGGAAACCGCCGCCGTTGCGCCGCCTAGGAAAGCAGCGTGGCATCCAGGCTGATGGTTGCGTTCAGCACCTTGGACACCGGGCAGCCGGCCTTGGCCTTGTTGGCGATCTCCTGGAACTGCGCCTCGCTGGCCCCAGGCACGGTGGCCTTGAGGGGCAGGTGAACGGCGGTGATGGCAAAGCCATCGGCCTGCTTGTCCAGGCTTACCTCGGCGTGAGTGTCGATCCGTTCAGGCGTGAATCCCGCCTCGCCCAACATCATCGACAACGCCATGGAGAAGCAGCCGGCATGGGCAGCGCCGATCAGCTCTTCCGGGTTGGTCCCGGGCGTGCCTTCGAAACGGGTGTTGAAACCGTAGGGCGCTTGCTTGAGCGCGCCGCTTTCAGTAGAGATCTGGCCCTTGCCGTCCTTCAGGCCACCTTGCCAGACCGCCGATGCTGTCTTCTTCATGCTGCCTCCTGTCACAGGGTTGGGGTGTCTAAGGTTCTGAGGACCAGGCCCACGCCAAGTTCAGATCAATCTGCAAGAAGGCATTGAATCCAGCGAATGTGCCCATACAGAGTCCAGAAGGCCCATGGCCAACCACCTGTAGCGGAGGCTCCAATGACGCACCTGCGAGACCTGAAGATTTCCACCCTCGACCTGGTGCCCGTGCGCGCCGACGGCAGCCCGGCGCAATCGCTGCGCAATTCGCTGGACCTGGCGCAACACGTCGAGGGTTTCGGCTACAACCGCTTCTGGGTCGCCGAGCATCACAACATGGACGGTATCGCCAGCTCGGCCACCGCCGTGCTGATCGGTTACCTCGCCGGTGGTACCTCGACCATCCGCATCGGCTCTGGCGGGGTGATGCTGCCCAACCACGCACCGCTGGTGATCGCCGAACAGTTCGGCACCCTCGCCAGCCTGTACCCAGGCCGCATCGACCTGGGCCTGGGCCGCGCCCCCGGTTCCGACCAGATGACCGCCCGCGCCTTGCGCCGCGAGCGCTCCGGCAGCGCCGACGACTTTCCGGACGATGTCGAGGAACTGTCGCGCTACCTGGGCCCGCGCACCGACGACCAGAAGGTCATCGCCGTGCCCGGCCACGACACCGAGGTGCCCATGTGGCTGCTCGGCTCCAGCCTGTTCAGCGCCCAGCTCGCCGGCATGCGCGGCATGCCCTACGCCTTCGCTTCGCATTTCGCGCCGCGCTACATGCACGAGGCGATCCGTATCTATCGCGACCATTTCAAACCGTCGACGACGCTGGACAAGCCTTACGTGATGCTAGGCATTCCGATGGTAGTGGCTGAAACCGACGAAAAGGCCGAATACCTGGCCACCTCGGTGTACCAGCGCATCCTCGCGCTGATCCGTGGCCAGAGCCTGATGCAGCGTCCGCCCGTCGAGAGCATGAATGGCCTTTGGCTGCCCCATGAACGTGATGCGGTGAGCAGCTTCCTGGGCCTGGCGATGATCGGCAGCCCGCAGAAGGTGCGGGCGAAGGTCGAGGTGTTGCTGGAGCAGACGGGGGCGGACGAGCTGATCTTTACCAGTGACCTGTATGAACACGCCGACCGGATCAAGTCCTATGAGCTGATGGCGCAGGCGCTCAAAGCCGAGTGAACTCAATCGCGGGGCAAGCCGCTGCGACTTGCCCCGCGATAAGGATTCGATCAGCCGCGGCGGTAGACGATTTCCTTGGTCCCACCCTCGCAGCTGCCGATTACCTTGCCGGCCGGCTCGCCCTTGTTGACGATCTCCAGCGAGTACCCCTTCACCCCTTTGGCATCGAGCTTCGCCGCAATCTCAGCCTTGAGTTCCTCGCACGGCTTGCCCGCCGCCATCGCGCCGCCAGCCAACACCATCAGCCCCACGGCCAGAATCAATTTCTTCATCGATCGCTTTCCTTGTACAGATCAAAGACAAAAAGGGCGCGAAGCACGCGCCCTGCAACCTTGATACTCCAACACGCCGGGCAAGCCTAGCCCAGCTTGGTTTCAGCTGTTGGCGATGCGGAACCCAACCTTCAGCGTCACCTGGAAATGCGCGGCCTTGTTGTCACGGATATGCCCGCGGGTATCGATCACTTCGAACCATTCCAGGTGCTTGATGCTCTTGCCGGCCTCGGCCAGGGCATTGTTGATCGCTTCTTCGATGCTGGTGGGCGAAGACCCGACCAGCTCGATCTTCTTGTAGGTGTGATGATCCGACATGAGCGCTCTCCTTAGTGGGTAGTGGCTTGAGCCTAGCAGCACAGGCCCGGTTTACCTGCGAGCGATCGCCGCAGGGGAAAGTTCGATCGCACTTTCACCCAGCTGCGCAGTCGCAACCTGTACATCCCCACTCAGCAAGGAGAGTCGACATGGCACGCAATGCGTTGCGCAAAACCTCACTGGAAAGCATGGAAGCCGAGATCGAAAGCCTCCTCAAGACTCTGGAAGGCCTCAAGCACGATGCGTCGGAAGAAACGCAAAAGACCATGAAGACGCTGCGCGGCAACGCCGAAAGTGCCCTCAAGCACTCACGCAGCCTGCTCAGCGATGCCTACGAGGAAGTGAAGACCCGCACCCGCGAAACCGGCGTAGCCACCCGCGACTATGCCCAGGAACACCCCTGGACCACCGCAGGTGTCGCGGTGGGCGCCCTGGGCCTGCTGGCCGCCTACCTGATGTGCCGCCGCAACTAACCCGTCTGTCGCTGCAGCTCCTGGCGCAGCCATTGCGCCAGTTGCTCGGCGCGCCCGTCCGCGGCGCGCCGGGGTACCCACAAGGCCAGTGCCGCATTGGTGGGGGAAAAGCCCCATGGCGCGGCCAACCGCCCGGCCTTCAGGTCGTCCGCCACCAGCGGTTGCGGGGCGATGGCCACACCCAGCCCGGCCACCGCTGCTTCCAGCAAGTAGTAGAGATGCTCGAAGGCTTGCCCGTAGCTCAGCGCCTCGGGCGCCAGCCCATGCTGTCGCGCCCAGGTAGGCCAAGCCTGCGGCCGCGAGGTCGTATGGAGTACGGCAACATGCTGCAAAGCCACGGCTGGCAAGGCTTTCAAACGATCGAAGGCGTCAAAGCGCGGGCTCATCACCGGGCCGATGCGCTCCTCGGCGAGCACATGCACCTGCATGTCCGCCGGCCACGGTGGCTCTGCGTAGACCAGCAGTGCGTCCAGCCCCGGGCGTCGCGGATCAAGGTCACCTTCGCCCGCTGACAGGTGCAGGCGCAGCTCCGGCAGGTCGGCTTTCAGGCGTCCAAGGCGGGGGATGAACCAACGCGCCAGCAAGCTACCGGAGCAACCGAGCACGAACGGCGCTTCGTCAGCATCGCGGGAAAGCTCGGCGCAGACACCGCGCAGCCGGTCGAAGGCCTCGAAGCTGGCATCGCGCAGACGCACACCGGCATCTGTGAGTTTGACGCCGCGCCCGTCCTTGACGAACAAGGCTACCCCCAGATGCTCCTCAAGCACCTTGATCTGCCGGCTGACCGCGCCATGGGTGACATGAAGCGCTTCTGCTGCCTGGCTGACGCTGTTCAGCCGGGCTGTCGCCTCGAAGGCCCGCAACGCATTGAGGGGAGGAAGGTCCTGAGCCATCTTACTTGTGAGTTTTCCTGACAGGTTTGCGCAATCTTATCGGTTTTCAGCCGGCCACGTCGTGGTTAGAGTAAAGCCCATCGAATCTCTACTTCGCCTACGGAGCGCCCCATGACCCAGACCCAATACCGCCCCGGCCCCGACGCCAACGGCCTGTTCGGCTCGTTCGGCGGCCGCTACGTGGCCGAAACCCTGATGCCGCTGGTACTCGACCTTGCCCGCGAGTACGAAGCCGCCAAGGCCGACCCCAAGTTCCTCGAAGAGCTGGCCTACTTCCAGCGCGACTACATTGGCCGCCCCAACCCGCTGTACTTCGCCGAGCGCCTGACCGAGCACTGCGGCGGCGCCAAGATCTTCTTCAAGCGTGAAGAACTCAACCACACCGGCGCGCACAAGGTGAACAACTGCATCGGCCAGGTGCTGCTGGCCAAGCGCATGGGCAAGAAACGCCTGATCGCCGAGACCGGCGCCGGCATGCACGGCGTGGCTACCGCTACCGTCGCCGCGCGCTTCGGCCTGCCCTGCGTGATCTACATGGGCGCCACCGACATCGAACGCCAGCAGGCCAACGTGTTCCGCATGAAGCTGCTGGGCGCCGAGATCGTCCCGGTCACCGCTGGCACCGGCACGCTCAAGGACGCCATGAACGAGGCCCTGCGCGACTGGGTCACCAACGTCGATGACACCTTCTACCTGATCGGCACCGTGGCAGGTCCCCACCCGTACCCGGCGATGGTCCGCGACTTCCAGTCGATCATCGGCAAAGAAACCCGCGCCCAGCTGCACGAGAAGGAAGGGCGCCTGCCCGACAGCCTGATTGCCTGCGTCGGCGGCGGCTCCAACGCCATGGGCCTGTTCCACGAGTTCCTCGAAGAGCCGAGCGTCAAGATCATCGGCGTCGAGGCCGGCGGCCACGGCGTGCACACCGACAAGCACGCGGCCAGCCTCAACGGCGGCGTACCAGGCGTGCTGCACGGCAACCGCACCTACCTGCTGCAGGACGACGACGGCCAGATCACCGACGCCCACTCGATTTCCGCAGGCCTGGACTACCCCGGCATCGGCCCGGAGCACGCCTACCTGCATGAAGTGAAGCGCGTGGAATACGTCAGCATCACCGACGACGAAGCGCTGGACGCTTTCCACACCAGCTGCCGCCTGGAAGGCATCATTCCGGCGCTGGAGAGCTCCCACGCCCTGGCCGAGGCGATCAAGCGCGCGCCGACGCTGCCCAAGGACCACTTGATGGTGATCTGCCTGTCCGGTCGCGGCGACAAGGACATGCAAACCGTGATGAACCATATGGCCGCCCAGGAGAAACAGGCATGAGCCGTCTCGAACAACGCTTCGCCGATCTCAAGGCCGAAGGCCGCTCGGCACTGGTCACCTTCGTTACCGCAGGCGACCCCGGCTACGATGCCTCGCTGCAAATCCTCAAGGGCCTGCCGGCCGCCGGTGCCGACGTGATCGAGCTGGGCATGCCGTTCACCGACCCGATGGCCGATGGCGTGGCGATCCAGCTCGCCACCCTGCGCGCCCTGGAAGCCGGCCAGACCCTGGCCAAGACCTTGCAGATGGTGCGTGAATTCCGTGTGGATAACCAAACCACCCCGATCGTGCTGATGGGTTACTACAACCCGATCCATCGCTTCGGCGTGGAGCAGTTCGTCGCAGAAGCCAAGGAAGCTGGTGTCGATGGCCTGATCATCGTCGACCTGCCGCCCGAGCATGACGCCGAGCTGGCCACCCCGGCCCAGGCCGCCGGCATCGACTTCATCCGCCTGACCACCCCGACCACCGACGACGCGCGCCTGCCGCGCGTGCTGGAGCGCAGCTCCGGATTCGTCTACTACGTCTCGGTGGCCGGCGTGACCGGGGCGGGCTCGGCGACCACCGAGCATGTGACCGAGGCCATTGCGCGCCTGCGTCGACATACCGACCTGCCGATCAGCGTTGGTTTCGGCATTCGTACGCCGGAGCAGGCTGCGGCTATCGCCCGCCTGGCCGATGGCGTGGTGGTGGGCTCGGCGCTGGTCGACAAGATCGCCCAGGCCAAGGGTGCCGAGCAGGCCGTGATTGATGTGCTGAGCCTGTGCTCGGCGCTGGCCGAAGGTGTGCGCGCGGCACGCAACTAAGCGCGAGGGCTTCGCCCTCGATCGCCGGCAAGCCGGCTCCCACACGACTCGTGGGAGCTGGCCGGCCCAAGCAACTAGCCTTCGAAAATCGACAGATCCAACGGCCTGATTGCCCCCATCCAGATCGCATGATCGCGGTGATCCGCCAGTTCATCCCCGGTTTCCGGGTGCAGGAACACCACCAGCCCCTTGCGATACAGCGCCAGCCACGGCAGCACCACCCCCACCACCTCAGGCCCGAACGCCAGCTGGCAGCTCCAGTCCGGGTGCGGCCCGACCGGTTTCTGGTGCATGCGGCCCATGGTCACGGGGAACAGCCGCGTCGCCTCCTCGCATAGTTCACGGGCCTGTTCCATGGTCGATGCGTCGTAGTACACGTGGGCGTGATAGCCCTTGATCCTTTGCACGGTGGCTCCTGATTGCAGTAATGCGAACATCTTGAAGTCTACGCCATCTCATTACAGGCGCTCCTGCTCCAGCCAATCCACAAACCGCTCGATCAACGCCCCACGCCGCTTGCGTGGCGGCAGCACCACGTAATACCCCCGCTTCGAGCGCAAACTGCCTTCCAGCGGCCGGCACAGCAGCCCCTGCTCGACCAGCCCATCCACCAGGTGCGCCCAGCCGATCGCCACGCCCTGGCCGGCAATTGCGGCCTGAATCAGCAGGGTGTAGTTGTCGAACCGCAACTGACCGGACGGAGGAGGGCTGTCCACACCAAGACCACGGAAAACCCCGGCCCAATCGAACCAGCGACTGGCCTGCTCACCCTTCAAGTGCAGCAATGGCAATCGCTGCAAAGCCACGGCTGACAAGGGTTTGCCATGAATCAGCCGCGGGCTGCACACCGGAAAAACTTCCTCATCGAACAGCCAGCGGCTCTCGCCCTGATGGAAGCGCCCATCACCGAACAGCACCGCCACATCGATGTCAGGGCGCAACATCGCCTGGCTGCGCTCGCCGGTCACCAGGCTGACGTCCACCTGTGGATATGCCTCGTGGAAACGCTGCAGGCGCGGCATCAGCCAGAACGCCGCAAAGGCGAAGTCGGTAGCCACCTGCAGCACCTCGCGCTGGCCGCGCCCACTGGCTTGGGCAACGCCATCATCCATCGCCTGCAAGCCCTGGTGCACCTGCTCGAACAACAGCAACCCCGCCTCGGTCAGCTCAATGCCCCGGTAGATCCGGTCGAACAACCGCGTGCCCAGCTGCGCCTCCAGGCGCTTCATCTGCTGGCTGACCGCCGGCTGGGTGGTGCCCAGCTCCACGGCGGCACTGGTGAAACTGCGCAGGCGGGCGGCGGCCTCGAACACGCGCAAGGTGTCGAGGGGCAGGTCGGCAAGATGCTCAAACATAAGCTTGGCTAATCCCAGTCATTGCCCGGCATGGGCTTTACCCCTGTTATCCACAGCCGCATGCTGGATTGCAAGTGGCACCCATAACCCTCGACGATGGAAGGCACCCATGAAGCGACCCAACATCCTGTTCATCATGGCCGATCAGATGGCCGCGCCCTTGCTGCCGATCTACACCCCGTCGCCGATCAAGATGCCCCACCTGGCCCGCCTCGCCGAACAGGCCGTGGTGTTCGACAGTGCCTACTGCAACAGCCCTCTGTGTGCGCCGTCGCGCTTCACCCTGGTCAGCGGTCAGTTGCCCAGCCGTATCGGCGCCTACGACAACGCTGCCGATTTCCCCGCCGACGTGCCCACCTACGCCCACTACCTGCGCCGCCTCGGCTACCGCACAGCGCTATCGGGCAAGATGCACTTCTGCGGCCCGGACCAACTGCACGGCTACGAAGAACGCCTGACCAGCGATATCTACCCGGCAGACTACGGCTGGGCGGTGAACTGGGATGAACCGGACGTGCGCCCGAGCTGGTACCACAACATGTCTTCGGTGTTGCAGGCCGGGCCCTGCGTGCGCACCAACCAGTTGGATTTCGACGAAGAGGTGGTGTTCAAGGCGCGCCAGTACCTCTATGACCATGTGCGCGAGGACGACGACCGGCCATTCTGCCTGACCGTCTCCATGACCCACCCCCATGACCCCTACACCATTCCCAAGCACTACTGGGACATGTACGAGGCTGTGGATATCCCGCTGCCGCGGGACGAGATCGCCCAAGGCGAGCAGGACCCGCATTCGCAACGCCTGCTCAAGGTCTACGACCTGTGGAACAAGCCGCTGCCCGTGGACAAGATCCGCGACGCCCGCCGCGCCTACTTCGGCGCCTGCAGCTACATCGACGACAACATCGGCAAGCTCCTGCAAACCCTCGAGGACTGTGGCCTGGCCGACGACACCCTGATCGTGTTCTCGGGCGATCACGGCGACATGCTTGGCGAGCGCGGGCTCTGGTACAAGATGCACTGGTTCGAGATGGCGGCGCGGGTGCCGCTGTTGATCCATGCGCCCAAGCGCTTCGGGCCAGCTCGCGTCAGCGCCAGCGTTTCCACCTGCGACCTGTTGCCGACCCTGGTCGAACTGGCCGGCGGCGCTGTGGATAACCACCTGCACCTGGATGGCCGCTCGCTGCTCGGCCACCTGCAAGGGCAGGGCGGGCATGACGAGGTAATCGGCGAGTACATGGCCGAAGGCACGGTCGGCCCGCTGATGATGATCCGCCGTGGCCCCTACAAGTTCGTGTACAGCGAAGACGACCCATGGCTACTCTACGACCTGAGCCGCGACCCGCACGAGCGGGAGAACCTCACCGGCAGCCCGGGCCACCAGGCGCTGCTGCAGGCATTTGCCGATGAAGCCAGGCAGCGCTGGGATATCCCGGCCCTGCGCCAGCAGGTGCTGGCCAGCCAACGGCGCCGCCGCCTGGTGGCCGAGGCACTGGCCATCGGCAAGCTGAAAAGCTGGGACCACCAACCGTTGGTGGACGCCAGCCAACAGTACATGCGCAACCATATCGATCTCGACGACCTCGAGCGCAAGGCACGTTATCCACAGCCCGCACCCCTGGATTGAGAAGAGAGACCGCCATGCAGAAGTTCTCCACCGCCGTGCTCACCCTGGCCCTGAGCCTGGGCACGGCACACGCCGCCGACAGCGACGCGCAATGCAGCACCGTGAAGATGGCCGACCCCGGCTGGAGCGATATCGCCAGCACCAACGCCGTGGCCCGGCTGCTCCTGGAAAGCCTGGGGTACCAGGTGAAGATCGACAGCCTGGCCGTGCCGATCATCTACGGCGGCCTGAAAGATGGCCGGGTGGAT
The DNA here is from genome assembly GCF_001007005.1 of Pseudomonas sp. CCOS 191. Lineage (NCBI taxonomy): Bacteria > Pseudomonadati > Pseudomonadota > Gammaproteobacteria > Pseudomonadales > Pseudomonadaceae > Pseudomonas > Pseudomonas sp. CCOS 191. The sequence goes on along the minus strand of NZ_LN847264.1, from coordinate 36,600 downwards.
GCTTTCCTCGGCAACTGGATGCCGGCGCAGCAGGGCTTCCATGACAAGTTCATCGCCAATGGCGATGTGCAGCAACTGGCGAAGAACCTGGAAGGCACCGAGTTCACCCTGGCGGTGCCCGACTATGTATGGAACGCGGGCGTGAAGGACTTCGCCGACCTGCACAAGCACGCTGCTCAGTTCGACAAGAAGCTCTACGGCATCGGCTCCGGCGCGCCGGCCAACTTGTCGCTGAAAGAGATCATCGACAAGAATGAGTTCGACCTGGGCCAGTGGAAACTGGTCGAGTCCAGCGAGCAGGCGATGCTCGCTCAAGTGGACCGGGCAGTGAAGAAGCAGCAGTTCATCACCTTCCTTGGCTGGACTCCGCATCCGATGAACGTGAAGCTGAAGATGCATTACCTCACGGGCGGGGAGAAATGGTTCGGCAGCAAGGGCGATGTCTACACCCTGACCCGCAAAGGTTATCCACAAGCCTGCCCGAATGCGGCGAAGCTGCTGGGGAACTTGAAGTTCTCGCTGGAGATGGAGAACAGCATCATGGCCGAGGTTGTGGATAAGAAGGTGAGCTTCGATGAGGCGGCCAAGGCTTGGGTGAAGGCGCATCCGCAGGTGTTGGAAGGGTGGTTGGCTGGGGTGACCACCAAAGCCGGTGGCAGCGCCCAAGAAGCCGTAAAAGACAGACTCTAGAGCCTTGCTGCCAGTCTTGCCTTATCGCCGGCAGGCCAGCTCCCACAGGTACAGCGACAGCCTTTAGGCTTGTGGTATCCCCGTGGGAGCCGGCTTGCCGGCGATAAGGCCAGCACGGCCAGTACAAGAACCGACCCTGAGCGAGTTGCCCCATGCCCCGCCTGACCCACCTGCTGCCATTCCTCACCTGGCTACCCCGCCAATCGGGTCGCAGCCTGCGGCAGGACCTGCTGGTAGGCCTGAGCGGCGCCATCCTCGCCCTGCCGCAGTCAATCGCCTACGCCCTGATCGCCGGGCTGCCCGCCGAGTACGGCCTGTACGCCGCCATCATCCCCGTGCCGATCGCCTGCCTGTGGGGCTCGTCCTGGCACCTGATCTGCGGGCCCACGGCCGCCATCTCCATCGTCCTCTACGCCAGCATCAACCCCCTGGCCGTGGCCGGCAGCGCCGACTATGTGACCCTGGTACTGCTGCTGACCTTCCTCGGCGGCATCTTCCAGTTACTGCTGGGGCTGTTGCGCTTCGGTGCGCTGGTCAATTTCGTTTCCCACTCGGTGGTGCTGGGCTTCACCCTCGGCGCCGCCATCGTCATCGCCCTTGGGCAACTGCCGAACCTGCTGGGGATGGACCTACCGAGCCAGGCCACTGCATTGAAGACCGTGCAGGACCTGGCTGGGCACATGGGCGAAGTGGATCTGCCATCGCTGGCCCTGGGCCTGGCCACGCTGGTCATAGGTATTGCCCTGAAGCTGTGGCGCCCGCGCTGGCCAAGCCTGTTGATAAGCCTGCTGCTGGTCAGCCTGGTGGCTTGGCTATTACCCAGCGTGTTCGGCCACGTGCCCAGGGTGGCTGCGTTCACCGGGCAGCTCCCGCCCTTCAGCCCGCTGCCTCTGCTGGACGTGGAACTGATGCTGCGCCTGCTGCCCAGCGCTGTGGCGGTGGGCATGCTGGGGCTGGTCACCAGCCTGTCGATTGCCCGCTCGTTGTCGGCACGTTCGGAGCAATTGATCGACCCTGACCAGGAAATCCGCGCACAGGGCCTGTCGAACATCGGCGGCGCGTTTTTCTCCGGCTACCTGTCCGCAGGTTCCTTCACTCGCTCGGGCCTGAGCTACGATGCCGGCGCCCGCTCGCCACTGGCTGGGGTGTTCTCAGCCTTGTGGGTGGCGCTGTTCGCCGTGACCGGTGCGGGGCTGATCGCCCACCTGCCGATCCCGGCGATGGCGGGGAGCATCCTGCTGATCTGCTGGGGATTGGTAGACCATCGCGGCATTCGCGCGCTGTTCCGGGTCAGCCGCTCGGAGTTCCTGGTGATGGCACTGACGGCGGCGGCGACGTTGCTGCTGGAGTTGCAGACGGCGATTTATGCCGGGGTGCTGGCCTCATTGTTCTTTTACCTCAAGCGCACCTCACGGCCACGGGTGCAGCAAAGCCGGGAAGGGGAGGCGGACATCTTGCGGGTGGGCGGGTCGATCTTCTTTGGCGCGGCGCATTATCTGCAGGTGCGCCTTCAGCGCTGCCAGGGGCCACACGTGGTGATCGATGCGCGACAGGTGAACTTCATCGATTACTCGGGTGTGGATATGTTGCACCGCGAGGCGCGACGGCTGATGCGCAGTGGCGGGAGCCTGACGTTGCAGCGGGCAAGGCCGCAGGTGATGGAGGAGTTGCAGAAGCTGGAGGGGGTTGAACTGTGTCCCATTCGATTTGAGGAATGAGCTTTGAAATCCTGGGGCTGCTTTGCAGCCCTTTCGCTGCGGTTCGTCGCCACGACAAGCCAGCTCCCACATAGACCGCGCTTTGCTCAAGACTAGTGCGGTACCTGTGGGAGCTGGCTTGTCGTGCGACGAACCGCAGCGAAAAGGCCGCAAAGCGGCCCCAAAATCTCGAATTCAGCCGCGAGCTAGCTGCCGGCGCAGCTCATCCAGCACCGGCCCGGTCTCAGGCCGAACCCCACGCCAGATAAAGAACGCCTCGGCCGCTTGCTCAGCCAGCATCCCCAACCCATCCAGCACCTTGGCCGCACCCAGCTTGGTCGCCCACTGGCAGAACGGCGTCGGTTCCTTGCCGTACATCATGTCGTAGCAAACGGTACGCCCGGCTTCGATCAGGCTGTCGGCAATCGGCGGCAGCTCGCCAGCCAGGCTCGCCGAGGTGGCATTGATGATCACGTCCACCGGCTCCTGCAACCAGGCAAAACCGCTGGCCACCACCGGCCCCAGCTCATCGAACTCACGGGCCAACTGCTCGGCCTTCTCCACCGTGCGGTTGGCGATCACCAGCGACTGCGGCTTGTGCGCCAGGATCGGCTCCAGCACGCCACGCACCGCGCCGCCGGCACCAAGGATGAGGATGCGCTTGCCGGCCAGCTCGACCCCGGCGTTGACGGTGAGGTCGCGTACCAGCCCGGCGCCATCGGTGTTGTCGCCTTGCAACGTACCGTCGGCCAGCTTGCTCAAGGTGTTCACCGCGCCGGCACGCTTGGCACGTTGGGTGAGGCTGTCGCACAGGCGGTAGGCCTCTTCCTTGAACGGCACGGTGACGTTGGCGCCGCAGCCTTGCTTGAAGAAGCCACGGGCGCAGTCGCTGAACTCGTCCAGCGGCGCCAGCAGGGTGGCGTACTCCAGGTCCTCGCCGGTCTGGTCAGCGAACAGACGGTGGATCAGCGGCGATTTGCTGTGGCCGATGGGGTTACCGAAAACGACGTACTGGTCCATGGGTGATCCTCAGGTTTCCACAGGCTTACTGGGCGAGCCAGTCGCGGTCTTGCAGGAAGTACTCGGTCAGGCGCGCTTCTTCGCTGCCTGGTTCGGCTTTCCAATCGTAGCCCCAGCGCACTTGCGGTGGCAGCGACATCAGGATCGATTCGGTGCGGCCACCGGACTGCAGGCCGAACAGGGTGCCACGGTCGTAGACCAGGTTGAACTCGACGTAGCGGCCACGACGGTATTCCTGGAATTCGCGCTGGGCGGGGGTGTACGGGGTGCCCTTGCGGCGCTGGACGATCGGCAGGTAAGCCTCGACATAGGCGTCACCGATGGCGCGGATGAAGGCGAAGCAGGTATCGAAGTCCCACTCGTTCAGGTCATCGAAGAACAGGCCGCCGATGCCGCGCGGCTCGCCACGGTGCTTGAGGTGGAAGTAGCGGTCGCACCAGGCCTTGTAACGCGGGTACACGTCGGCACCGAACGGCGCGCAGGCCTGCTCGGCCACGCGGTGCCAGTGCACGCAGTCTTCTTCATTGCCGTAATAGGGGGTCAGGTCGAAACCGCCGCCGAACCACCATACTGCCTCTTCACCCTCTTTTTCGGCGATGAAGAACCGCACGTTGGCGTGGGAGGTCGGCACATGCGGGTTGTGCGGGTGGATCACCAGCGACACGCCCAGCGCCTCGAACCCACGGCCCGCCAGCTCCGGGCGGTGGGCACTGGCCGACGGCGGCAGGCCGCTGCCGAACACGTGGGAGAAGTTCACCCCGCCTTTCTCGATCACCTTGCCGTCGCCGATCACCCGCGTGCGACCGCCGCCGCCGGCATCGCGCACCCAGGCATCCTCGACGAAGCGGGCGCCGCCGTCTTCGGTCTCGAGGGCAGTGCAGATGCGGTCTTGCAGGTCGAGCAGGTAGGCTTTCACGGCCTCGGTGCGGCTGGTCATCGGGTCACCTGGAAGGAGCGGGGAAAATTCGCCGCGTAGCATACCACCGGCAAACCCCGCGCCGCAGTTGACGGCGATCAAGCAAAGGCGTCCGATAGGAGGCCTTTGCAGCCCCAATGACAGGAGTGTGTGATGGCCAAGCGTATTCAGTTCAGCCAGCATGGCGGCCCGGAAGTGTTGCAGTTGGTAGAGTTCGACCCGGCCCCGCCCGGCCCGCAGCAAGTGCGCGTGCGCAACCATGCGATCGGCCTGAACTTCATCGACACCTATTTCCGTGGCGGGCTGTATGCGCCGCCGTCGCTGCCTTCCGGGCTGGGTACCGAAGCGGCAGGGGTGGTCGAGGCGGTGGGCGAGGGCGTCAGCCGGATCAAGGTCGGCGACCGTGTGGCCTATGCCGGCGGGCCGCTGGGGGCCTACAGCGAGGTGCATACACTGCCGGAGGCCAACCTGGTCAAGCTGCCGGATGCGATCAGCTTCGAGCAGGCGGCGGCGGTGATGCTCAAGGGGCTGACCACGCAGTACCTGCTCAAGCAGACTTATGCCGTGCAGCCTGGGGATTTCGTGCTGTTCCATGCGGCTGCCGGTGGGGTGGGATCGCTGGCTTGTCAGTGGGCCAAGGCACTGGGGGCGAAGCTGATCGGTACTGTCAGTTCCGCCGAGAAGGCTGAGCGGGCCAAGGCGCTCGGAGCTTGGGCGACCATTGACTACAGCCATGAAGACGTGGCTAAACGCGTGCTGGAGCTGACCGACGATCAAAAGTGCGCAGTGGTGTATGACGGCGTGGGGGCCGATACCTGGCTGACCTCGCTTGATTGCCTCAGGCCGCGAGGGTTGATGGTGAGTTTCGGCAATGCGTCGGGGGCGGTGAGCGGGGTGAACCTGGGGATCCTGTCGCAGAAGGGCTCACTGTATGTGACCCGACCGACGCTGGGGAGCTATGCCAACAATGCCGAGAATACTCAGGCCATGGCAGATGACCTGTTCGCGATGATCGCCAGTGGCAAGCTGGTTGTGGATATCCAGCAGCGGTATCTATTGAGCGAGGCGGCCAAGGCGCAGACGGAGTTGTCGGCGCGGCGGACTGTCGGCTCGACTGTTCTTTTGCCTTGAGGTCCCTATCGCGGGGCAAGCCCGCTCCCACGCTGGATCGGCGTTGATCTCGTGGGAGCGGGCTTGCCCCGCGATTAAGATTTTTCAGTCGTAATGAAACCGGCACTGCAGCACCGTCAACTGGCCGCCCTCATACAGGTAGACCAGACGATGCTCTCGGGTGATGCGGCGAGACCAGAATCCGGAAAGATCACCCTTTAGGGGTTCAGGTTTGCCCGTTCCTTTGAAAGGCGTACGGCAGGACTCGCGGATCAGCACATTGATTGTCTCGAAGATCGCCGAATCAGCTTCCCGCCAATGGTGATAGTCGTCCCATCCCTCGGCAGTGAACGCAACGCTCACGGAATTCCGAGCCTCAGTCTTGTTGCGTTGCTTTGACTTCATGTTCATCGATGATCAGCTCTTGAGTAACTGGCTGACCCGACCGCAGCTGCTCGACTGATGAACGCAAGCGCCTTGCGTTGGCAGATGACCCTAGCAAGTAAAGGGTCTCCTGCATGCCGTTGTAATCCTCCAGGGACAGCATGACCACCGGCTCGCCACGTTGGCGCGTGATGATCGCCGGCTCGTGGTCACGGCATACGTCATCCATCGTTTGCTTCAGGTCGGCGCGAGCTTGGCTAAAAGTCAGTACATGCATTTGTCCAATCCTTCCCGGATTACAAAGGAGAGCTGAGCGAACATTGTACAAAGCTATGTACAAATCTCAACGACCCGCCGTCGGCGTCTTCATCACTCGGGATGGAGTGCTGCGCAAAGCAAAGGGAGATTACCGGCCCAAACCTTCAGCGGGAACGTGATTGGATCGGTGTGACACGTAGGGTATTTCCCTGTTTCTATTTCATCGCGGGGCACGTCGCAGCGGCGAACCGCCGCTCCCACGCCGATCTCTGGTCATGGCGTGGGAGCGGGCTTGCTCCGCGATTGCGTCAGTTCAGCCGGCGGAGTTCTTAGCCGCTGGCACCGACTCGAGGCCATCGAGCATCGCCTCCACCAATCCCTCCGCCATTTCCAGCGAATGCAGGCTCGACCAGTACATCCCGCGCCCCTCGTCACGCAGGTGGTCGAGTGCCTTGATGCCGGTGTCATAGGCGCAGCGCAGGTAAAGCGCTACGTGCACCAGCGCGTCGTGGGCTTCGATGTTGGGGTTTACGGTGAAGAGCGGTGGGTGGCCGGCATCGCAGCGACCGAAGGGGTGGGTGGAGGTATTGGGGAGGGGTGGGTCGGGGACGATCTTTTTCATCATGAGATCTCGCATCTAGGCCGGCACGCATCCGTTACCACACGGATGGGTGGCAGCTGCATACGGGGTGGTAAACCGGGAGAGATCTCAAAACCCGGCAGGCACGAGGCCTCCCGCATGCAGCCACCATAGACTGCGAAGATCTCTCCCAGCTCGGGTTACCACACCCGATCGCCAAGTTATTCGGCGACGGTCTGGAGCCTAGAGGCAGGCGTTCCCACTGAGAAGGTAATGGCAGTCGACAGACTGCGTAGGATAATTCTCTGAATTCGAGATGGGCAGCCTTGGGGATCAAGATCAGAAAATGCTGAAGCTAGCACCGCCCCTGTGGGAGCTGGCTTGCCAGCGATAGGGCCAGTTCAGGCAATGATGCTGCCCCTGCTGGCCTCATCGCTGGCAAGCCAGCTCCCACAAAGGTTACTCACAGGGCTTAAGTCTTCACCCCGGGCGCACAACCTCGCCGGTCGCCAGGTCCCGAATCAGGCTCGGATTCTTCCGCCCACCCAACGCCCCACCCAGCACCATGTCCAGCTGCTTGTGGAAATACTGCTCCACCCGCAACCGGCTCTTGGCCGCCGGGCGCCCGGCCGGGTTGCAGGACGTGGAAATCAATGGGCCCACCAGCGCGCACAGTTCACGCACCTGTGGGTGATCGCTGACCCGCAATGCCACGCTGTCATGCTGCCCGGTCACCCACTCGGGCAGCAGGTCCTGGTGCGGCACCAGCCAAGTGTTCGGCCCCGGCCAGGTGGCGGCCATGCGGTCGATCCAGTCCTGGGGGAAGTCTTCGAACAGGAAGTCGAACTGGTGGATGCTGTCGGCGACCAGGATCAGGCCTTTATCCACAGGGCGCGACTTGAGCGCCAGCAGGCGATACACCGCGTCCTCGTTCCACGGGTCGCAGCCCAGGCCCCAGACCGCTTCCGTCGGATAGGCGATCACCGCACCCGCCTTCACCTCACGCGCGGCTTGTTGCACACGCCAACTGCTCACCATTTCCGTCTCTCCGCATAAACGCCGTGTGCGCAGTGTACTTAGCCGGAACGGGCAAACCAACGCCCGGCTTCATTGCTGACCCGGCCCTCTAGCTCCAACTCGGTCAGGCTGGCCAGCACCTGGGCCAACGGCTGGCCGCTGCTGTGCGCCAAGCCCTCGCTGGTGTGGGGTGCGGCGTGGAGCAAGGCGAGCAGGGGATGGTCGGCTTTACCCACAGGCGCGCCCGGCAGGTTCTGCCAACCGCGCAGGCTGTCGAGGATCTGTTCCACGCTTTCCACCAACAGCGCACCATCGCGGATCAGCTGGTGGCAGCCCTTGGCGCCGGGGTGGTGGATCGAACCCGGAATGGCATACACCTCGCGCCCTTGTTCCGCGGCAAGGCGCGCGGTGATCAATGAGCCGCTGGCGATGCTCGCCTCGACCACCAGCACGCCGAGCGACAGCCCGCTGATGATGCGGTTGCGCCTGGGGAAATTACCGGCCAGCGGCCCGGCATCCAGCGGGTACTCGGAAACCAGCGCGCTGCCACTGTCGAGCATCGTCCGGGCAAGGTCACGGTGGCGCTGTGGATAAAGTTTTTGCAACCCCGTGCCGAGCACCCCAATAGTCTGCCCCCCGCCTTTCAGCGCGGCCCGATGAGCGGCACCGTCAACGCCCAGCGCCAGCCCGCTGGTGATGGTGAACCCGGCTTGCGCCAGGCAACGCGAAAACGCAGCCGCGGTATCCAGCGCCGGTGGTGAAGCACGCCTGCTACCCACAATCGCCAGCTGCGGATGCTCCAGCAAAGCGGGGTCACCGGCGACGAACAGCAGGGATGGCGGGTCATCGATTTCACTCAGCAATGCGGGGTAGCCAGGCCCGTCCCACATCAGCAAATGCTGGCCCGGGCGCTCTAACCAAGCCATTGCAGCCAATGCGCCGTCGCGCACCTCAGGGCTGCGACGGGCATCGATACTGGCGGCTGGCAACCCCAGCGCACGCCAGGCACTGGCCGGCGCACTGAGTGCCGATGAAGCATTGCCAAAGGCTTCGATCAGGGTAAGAAAGCGGCGCAGGCCGATGTCGGGGAGGCGATGCAGACGCAGCCGCGCCTCCAGTTCGGCAGGCGAGCAAGGCGACGAACGGAGAGTGCTCATGGGTGATCCTCCTTGATCGACAGGGGGCCATCGGCGTGGCACAACCTGTGGATAACTTTGTGGGTAATACTTTGAAAAGCTGTCTATTAAATGGCAGCTATCAAGCCCATAAAGACCCTAGCCGAGCTTTCACAGGTGCCTTGGCCACCGTTTCCCTTTATTATGTGTGCTCAGTTTTCAACCGACCGCACAGTGACTGCCTGACCGCCATGGCCATTTTGAACATTCTCGAATTTCCCGATCCGCGCCTGCGTACCATTGCCAAACCGGTAACGGTGTTTGACGACGCCTTGCGCCAGCTGATCGACGACATGTTCGAAACCATGTACGAGGCCCCGGGCATCGGCCTGGCGGCCACCCAGGTCAACGTGCACCAGCAAGTCGTGGTGATGGACCTGAGCGAAGATCGCAGCGAACCGCGCGTCTTCATCAACCCCAGCGTCGAAGAGCTGACCCACGACATGGGCCAGTACCAGGAAGGCTGCCTGTCGGTGCCGGGCTTCTACGAGAACGTCGACCGCCCGCTGCGCGTCCGGGTCAAGGCCCAAGACCGCGACGGCAAGCCGTACGAGCTGGAATGCGAAGGCCTGCTGGCGGTGTGCGTGCAGCATGAGTTCGATCACCTCAACGGCAAGCTGTTCGTCGACTACCTGTCGCAGCTCAAACGTGACCGGATCAAGAAGAAGCTGGAAAAGCAGCACCGCCAGCAAGCCTGATCCCCACCTTCCAGAAGGCTTGCTCCGGCAAGCCTTTTTCTTTTTCAAGAAGCGAGAACTCCATGCGCATCGTCTTCGCAGGCACTCCAGAGTTTGCCGCCGAACACCTCAAGGCTTTGCTCGACAGCCCGTACGAGATCGTGGCCGTCTACACCCAGCCCGACCGCCCGGCCGGGCGCGGCCAGAAGCTGATGCCGAGCGCGGTCAAGGCGCTGGCTGTGGCCCACGAAATCCCGGTGTACCAGCCGCAGACCCTGCGCAACGCCGACGCCCAGGCCGAGCTCGCCGCACTGAAGCCGGACCTGATGGTGGTGGTCGCCTACGGTCTGATCCTGCCGCAAGCTGTGCTGGATATCCCACGCCTGGGCTGCATCAACAGCCACGCCTCGCTGCTGCCGCGCTGGCGCGGCGCCGCGCCGATCCAGCGCGCCGTTGAAGCCGGCGACGCCGAGAGCGGCGTCACCGTGATGCGCATGGAAGCGGGCTTGGACACCGGCCCGATGCTGCTCAAGGTGGTCACCCCGATCAGCGCCGAGGACACCGGCGGTACCCTGCACGACCGCCTCGCCGCCATGGGCCCGGGCGCCGTGGTGCAGGCCATCGCCGGCTTGGCCGATGGCAGCCTGCAAGGTGAAGTGCAGGACGATGCCCTGGCCACCTACGCCCACAAGCTGAACAAGGACGAAGCGCGTATCGACTGGAGCCGCCCGGCCGTGGAGCTTGAGCGCCTGATCCGCGCCTTCAACCCCTGGCCGGTGTGTCACAGCACCCTGGACGGCGAAAGCGTGAAGGTACTGGCCGCCAACTTGTCCACAGCCCAGGGCGCCCCCGGCGAAATCCTGTCGGCCAGCAAAGATGGCCTGGTGGTCGCCTGCGGTGACCAGGCCCTGAGCCTGACCCGCCTGCAACTGCCGGGTGGCAAGGCCCTCAACTTCGCCGACCTGTTCAACAGCCGCCGCGAGAAATTCGCCAGTGGCAAGGTGCTCGGCCAATGAATCCACGCCTGGCTGCCGCCCGTGCCTTGGCCGCTGTGCTCAGCGGCAAGGCTTCGCTGAACAGCTCGCTGCCGGCGCAACTGGACAAGGTCGATGAGCGCGACCGTGGCCTGACCCAGGACCTGGCCTTCGGCACCGCCCGCTGGCAGCCGCGCCTGGACCTGCTGGCCGCGCAACTGTTGCAGAAGCCGTTCAAGGCCGCCGACGCCGATGTGCAGGCGCTGCTGCTGGTCGGTCTATACCAGCTGTTCTACAGCCGCATCCCGGCCCACGCCGCCATCGGCGAAACCGTCGGGTGTGCCGACAAGCTCAAGAAGCCTTGGGCAAAGGGCCTGCTCAACGCGGTGCTGCGCCGCGCCCAGCGTGAAGGGGAGGCACTGTTGGCCGACATGGAGCGCGACCCGGTGGTGCGCACCGCCCACCCGCGCTGGCTGCAGAAGTCGCTCAAGGCCTTCTGGCCTGAGCAGTGGGAGGCCATCTGCGCCGCCAACAACGCCCACCCGCCGATGATCCTGCGCATCAACCGCCGCCATCACAGCCGCGACGCTTATCTAGCGCTGCTGGCCGAGGCCGGTATCGGCGCCAGCGCCTGCCAGTACAGCCGTGACGGCATCGTCCTGGCCGAGGCTTGCGACGTGCGCGGCCTGCCAGGCTTCGCCGAAGGTTGGGTGAGCGTGCAGGACGAAGCCGCGCAGTTGTCCGCCGACCTGCTGGAACTGGCCCCCGGCCAGCGCGTGCTCGACGCCTGCTGTGCCCCGGGCGGCAAGACCTGCCACCTGCTTGAAGCCGAACCGGGCTTGGCGCACATGGTCGCCATCGACCTCGAGGCCAAGCGCCTGACCCGCGTGCGCGAGAACCTCGACCGCCTCAAGCTCGATGCCGAGCTGATCGCCTGCGACGCCCGCGACACCTCCAGCTGGTGGGACGGCAAGCCGTTCCAGCGCATCCTGCTCGACGCCCCGTGCTCGGCCACCGGCGTGATCCGCCGCCACCCGGACATCAAGCTGACCCGCCAGGCCGACGACATCCCGGCCCTGGCCGCGCTGCAAGGCGAGCTGCTCGACGCCCTGTGGCCGACCCTGGAAGTGGGCGGCATGCTGCTCTACGCCACCTGCTCGAGCCTGCCGACCGAGAATACCGAAGTGATCGACGCCTTCCTCGCCCGCACCCCCGGTGCCCGCGAGCTGGACCTGGCCACCGAGGCCGGTCTGCGCCAGCCCCACGGGCGCCAGCTACTGGCCCAGGAAGGCGGCCACGACGGCTTCTACTATGCCAAGCTGATCAAGATCGCCGCCTCGCGGTAAGCACAAGAACGTAGGGAGTAGTGGATGAAGATCATCATCCTCGGCGCAGGGCAGGTGGGCGGCACGCTGGCGGAACACCTGGCCAGCGAAGCCAATGACATCACCGTGGTCGATACCGATGGCGAGCGCCTGCGCGACCTCGGCGACCGCCTCGACATCCGCACCGTGCAAGGCCGCGCCTCGCTGCCGACGGTGTTGCGCCAGGCCGGCGCCGACGATGCCGACATGCTGGTGGCGGTGACCAACAGCGACGAGACCAACATGGTCGCCTGCCAGGTGGCGTACTCGCTGTTCCACACCCCGACCAAGATCGCCCGCGTGCGCGAGTCGGCCTACCTGACCCGCGAGGAACTGTTCGACAACGACCATATTCCGGTGGATGTGCTGATCAGCCCCGAGCAGGTGGTGACCAACTACATCAAGCGCCTGATCGAACACCCCGGCTCCCTGCAGGTGATCGACTTCGCCGAGGGCAAGGCCCAGCTGGTGGCGGTCCGGGCCTACTACGGCGGGCCGCTGGTCGGCCAGCAACTGCGCCAGATCCGCGCCCACATGCCCAACGTCGACACCCGCGTGGCGGCCATCTTCCGCCGCGACCGGCCGATCACCCCACAGGGTGACACGGTGATCGAAGCCGACGACGAGGTGTTCTTCATCGCAGCGAAAAAGGACATCCGCGCGGTGATGGGCGAACTGCGCCGCATCGACGAGAGCAACAAGCGCGTGGTCATCGCCGGTGGCGGGCAGATCGGCGAGCGCCTGGCCGAGGCCATCGAGAGCCGCTACCAGGTGAAGATCATCGAGATGAACCCGGCCCGTTGCCGCCAGCTCTCCGATACCCTGGAAAGCACCGTGGTGCTGCAGGGCAGCGCCTCGGACAAGGACCTGATGCTCGAAGAGAACATCGCCGACGCCGACATCTTCCTGGCCCTGACCAACGACGACGAGGCCAACATCATGGCGTCGCTGCTGGCCAAGCGCCTGGGCGCACGCAAGGTGATGACCATCATCAACAACCCGGCCTATGTCGACCTGGTGCAGGGCGGCGACATCGACATCGCCATCAGCCCGCAGTTGGCCACCATCGGTACCCTGCTGGCCCACGTGCGCCGTGGCGATATCGTCAGCGTGCATTCGCTGCGCCGCGGTGCGGCCGAGGCCATCGAAGCCGTGGCCCATGGCGATTCGAAGTCGAGCAAGGTGGTCGGCAAGGCCATCGAGGACATCAACCTGCCGCCGGGCACCACCATCGGCGCGATCATCCGCGAGGACGAAGTGATGATCGCCCACGACGACACGGTGATCGAGTCGGGCGACCATGTGATCCTGTTCGTTGTGGATAAAAAGCATATTCGGGACGTGGAGAAGCTGTTCCACGTGGGCTTGAGTTTCTTCTAGGAGGGAAGGGCATGCGTGAATCGCTGGAGAAGATGCTGGCCAAGGGTGTGGATAACCCGCTGCTGCGCTTTGGCTTGGGCAAGGCCTGGCTGGACGAGGGCAATGGCGCTGAGGCAGCAGTGCACCTGGCCAGCTGCGTGAAGCAGGACCCCAAGTATTCGGCGGCGTGGAAGCTGCTGGGCAAGGCATATCAGCTCAGCGGAGATCTGGCTGGCGCGCGCAAGGCCTGGGAAGAGGGGATAGTCGCGGCGCAGGCCCATGGCGACAAGCAGGCCGAGAAGGAGATGGCGGTGTTCTTGAAGAAGTTGAACAAGGTCTGATATTGCCGGGGCTGCTTTGCAGCCCTTTCGCTGCGGTTCGTCGCCACGACAAGCCAGCTCTCACAGAGATCAATGTGGGAGCTGGCTTGCCAGCGAGAGGGCGCAAAGCGCCCCCAAAAATCTCAGTACCAGCGCGCCTCACCCGCCGGGCGCTTCTTGAAGCGCTTCATGCTCCACATGTACTGGCTCGGGTACTCGCGCACATAACGCTCGACCACCTTGCTCATGGCCGCCGCCGATTCATTCACATCGGTGCTGTACATGGCCTCTGGCGCCGCCTCCAGGAACACCTTGAAGCCCGAGCCATCGGGCAGGCGCAGGGCGTGCAGGAACACCCCGACCGCCTTGCCACCGGCGAGCATGTTCGGCACGAACTTGCTGGTCAGCGCCTGGGTCCCCAGGAACGGCACGAACACCCCTGCCGACTCGGCAGGCTCCGGGTCGGCGGGAATCCCCACCTGACCACCCCGACGCACTTCCTTGATCACACTGAGAATGCCTTCCTTGGTCGAAGGCGCCACGCGGTTGCCCATCTGCACCCGCTGTTCACGCAGCAGGTCGTCCACAGCCTTCAGCTTGGGCGGGCGGTAGAAGATGATCGGTTTGCACTGGTTGCAATAGAAGTGGTTGAGCACTTCCCAGTTGCCCAGGTGGCTGGTGATGCCGACCACGCCCTTGCCCGAGGCCAGGGCCTGCTCCAGCACTTCCAGGCCGTGCACTTCCTTGACCAGGTCGAGCGAGCGCTGCGGCGGCCAGATCCAGGCGCAGGCGCTTTCGACGAACGACTTGCCGATGTCCTTGAGCGCGCGACCGACCAATTGCTCACGCTCGGCCGGGTCCATCTCCGGGAAGCATTTGGCCAGGTTGATGCGCACGACATTGCGCGAGCCGTTGGGGATTTTCCACATCAGCCAGCCGATACCGGCGCCGACGCGCTGCACGGCGCCCCAGGGCAGCTTGGCAAACAGGCGCAGCACCCCGACCATCAGGGCGCCCTTGAACTTTTCCACAGGCGAATTCCTTATTTCAGCAAGGCGCGCATTGTACCCCGTCAGCGCACCAGCGCGGCGTAGCGATCGCAGTCGGTGGTGTGGTCCATGACCATGCCGGTGGCCTGCATGAAGGCGTAGCAGATGGTCGGCCCGACGAAAGTGAAGCCAGCCTTCTGCAAGGCCTTGCTCATCGCCTTGGCCTCGTCGGTGACCGCCGGCACGTCGCCACGCCCCTGGAAATGGTTGATCTTCGGCGCGCCGCCGACGAACGACCATAGCCACTCGGCGGGGTTATCCACAGCCAGCCAGGCCTGGGCATTGCGGCGCACGGCCTTGAGCTTGAGGCGGTTGCGGATGATGCCGGCATCCAGCATAAGCTCCTCGATGCGTTCATCGCTGAGCTGCGACAGTTTCAGCGGATCGAAGCCGTGCAGCACCTCGCGATAGCGCTCGCGCTTCTTCAATACCGTGATCCACGACAACCCCGCCTGGAACCCTTCGAGCAAAAGCATCTCGAAGAGCAACGCCGGGTCGCGCTGCGGCGTTCCCCACTCGTGGTCGTGATAGGCCTGATACAACGGATCGTCGGAACACCAAAAGCAGCGTGGCATAAGGCTCCAATAACGTAGAGGGCGAGGCGAATCGGGTATACTCCCGCTCTTTACATCCGCATCCCCAGATACAGGTGAATTTCGTGAGCCAGCCTACGCCAGCCGTGCGTACCTTCCAAGACCTGATCCTCGCCCTGCAGAACTACTGGGCAGCTCAAGGTTGTGTGGTGCTTCAGCCCTACGATATGGAAGTAGGCGCCGGCACTTTCCACACCGCTACCTTCCTGCGTGCCGTGGGCCCGGAGACCTGGAACGCCGCCTATGTGCAGCCCAGCCGTCGCCCTGCCGACGGGCGGTATGGCGAAAACCCCAACCGCCTGCAGCACTACTATCAGTTCCAGGTGGTGCTCAAGCCAAACCCGGCGAACTTCCAGGAGCTGTACCTCGGCTCGCTGAAGGCCATCGGCATCGACCCGCTGGTTCACGACATTCGCTTCGTCGAAGACAACTGGGAATCGCCAACCCTCGGCGCCTGGGGCCTGGGCTGGGAAATCTGGCTGAATGGCATGGAGGTGACTCAGTTCACCTACTTCCAGCAAGTCGGCGGTATCGAGTGCTACCCGGTCACTGGTGAAATCACCTACGGCCTGGAGCGCCTGGCCATGTACATCCAGGGCGTGGACTCGGTCTACGATCTGGTGTGGGCCGACGGCCCGTTCGGCAAGGTCACCTATGGCGACGTGTTCCACCAGAACGAAGTGGAGCAGTCGACCTACAACTTCGAGCACGCCAACGTCGAGAAGCTGTTCGAACTGTTCGACTTCTACGAAAGCGAAGCGAACCGCCTGATCAAGCTGGACCTGCCGCTGCCGACCTACGAAATGGTCCTGAAGGCCTCGCACACCTTCAACCTGCTGGACGCCCGCCGCGCCATCTCGGTGACCGAGCGCCAGCGCTACATCCTGCGCGTACGTACCCTGGCCCGGGACGTGGCGCAAAGCTATCTGCAAGCTCGCGCACGCCTGGGCTTCCCGATGGCCACCCCTGAACTGCGTGACGAAGTGTTGGCTAAGCTGGAGGCTGCACAATGAGTGCTCAAGATTTCCTGGTTGAACTGGGCACCGAAGAGCTGCCACCCAAGGCCCTGGCCACGCTGGGCGATGCTTTCCTCGCCGGCATCGAGAAAGGCCTGCAGGCCGCCGGCCTGAACTACACCGGCAAGCAGGTCTACGCCGCGCCGCGCCGCCTGGCCGTGCTGATCCGCCAGCTGGATGTGCAGCAGCCGGACCGCAGCATCAACATCGACGGCCCGCCCGTGCAGGCCGCATTCAACGCCGAAGGCCAGCCGACCCAGGCCGCCCTGGGCTTCGCCAAGAAGTGCGGCGTCGAGCTGTCGGACATCGACCAGAGCGGCCCGAAGCTGCGCTTCTCCCAGCACATTCCGGGCAAGGCCACTGCCAGCCTGCTGCCAACCATCGTCGAGGATTCGCTCAACGACCTGCCGATCCCCAAGCGCATGCACTGGGGCGCCAGCCGTGAAGAGTTCGTGCGCCCGACCCAGTGGCTGGTGATGCTGCTGGGCGATCAGGTCGTCGACTGCACCATCCTGGCCCAGAAGGCCGGCCGCGAATCCCGTGGCCACCGCTTCCACTACCCGGAAAACGTACTCATCACCACCCCGGCCAACTACGTCGAGGACCTGCGCAAGGCCCACGTGCTTGCCGACTTTGCCGAGCGTCGCGAGCTGATCAGCAAGCGCACCGCGGAGCTGGCCATGCAGCAGGAAGGCACGGCCATCGTGCCGCCGGCGCTGCTGGACGAAGTAACCGCCCTGGTCGAGTGGCCGGTGCCGCTGGTTTGCTCGTTCGAGGAGCGTTTCCTCGAGGTGCCGCAGGAAGCGCTGATCACCACCATGCAGGACAACCAGAAGTACTTCTGCCTGCTGGATAGCGAAGGCAAGCTGCTGCCGCGCTTCATCACCGTGGCCAACGTCGAGAGCCGTGATCCCAAGCAGATCGTGCAGGGCAACGAGAAGGTCGTGCGCCCGCGCCTGACCGACGCCGAGTTCTTCTTCAAACAGGACAAGAAGCAGCCCCTGGAAAGCTTCAACGAGCGCCTGAAGAACGTGGTGTTCCAGGCTCAGCTGGGTACCGTGTTCGAAAAAGCCGAGCGCGTCTCCAAGCTGGCCGCCTTTATTGCCCCGTACATCGGTGGCAGCGCCGCCAACGCTGGTCGTGCCGGCCTGCTGTCGAAGTGCGACCTGGCCTCGGAAATGGTCGGCGAATTCCCTGAAATGCAGGGTATTGCCGGCTACTACTACGCCCTCAACGATGGCGAGCCGGAAGACGTCGCCCTGGCGCTGAACGAGCAGTACATGCCGCGCGGCGCTGGCGCCGAGCTGCCGCAGACCCTCACCGGTGCCGCCGTGGCCATCGCCGACAAGCTCGACACCCTGGTCGGCATCTTCGGCATCGGCATGCTGCCCACCGGCAGCAAGGACCCATACGCCCTGCGCCGAGCCGCCCTCGGCGTGCTGCGTATCCTGATCGAGAAGCAGCTCGACCTGGACCTTAATGTCGCGGTCGAGTTCGCGGTCAAGCAGTTCGGTGCCAAGGTCAAGGCCGCCGGCCTGTCCGAGCAGGTACTGGAGTTCGTCTTCGACCGCCTGCGCGCGCGCTATGAGGACGAAGGCATCGACGTCTCCACCTACCTGTCGGTGCGTGCCCTGAAGCCGGGCTCGGCGCTGGACTTCGACCAGCGCGTGCAGGCCGTGCAGGCCTTCCGCAAGCTGCCGGAAGCCGAAGCCCTGGCGGCGGCGAACAAGCGCGTTTCGAACCTGCTGGGCAAGGCCGAAGGCGCCATTGCCGATCAGGTCGAGCCGAAGTACTTCGACAACGCCAACGAGTTCTCCCTGTACTCGGCCATCCAGCAGGCCGACCAGGCCGTGCAACCGATGGCGGCCGCCCGCCAGTACAGCGAAGCCCTGGCCCGCCTGGCTGCCCTGCGTGACCCGGTCGACGCCTTCTTCGAGGCGGTGATGGTCAACGCCGAGGACGCCAAGGTACGCGCCAACCGTTATGCCCTGCTCAGCCGCCTGCGCGGTCTGTTCCTGGGCGTGGCCGATATCTCGCTGCTGGGGTGAGTCGTTGAAACTGCTGATTCTTGATCGAGACGGAGTGATCAACCACGACTCCGACGCCTACATCAAGTCGCTGGAGGAGTGGATCCCCATTCCCGGCTCGATCGAGGCCATCGCGCAGTTGAGCAAGGCGGGCTGGACGGTGGCTATTGCCACCAACCAGTCCGGCATTGCCCGCGGCTACTACCCGCTGCAAACCCTCGAGGCCATGCATGCGCGCCTGCGCGCGCTGGTGGCCGAGCAGGGCGGCGAGGTCGGCCTGATCGTGCATTGCCCGCACGGCCCGGACGAGGGCTGCGAATGCCGCAAACCCAAGCCCGGCATGCTGCGGACCATTGCCGAGCATTACCAGGTGCCCCTGGCCGGCGTGTGGTTCGTTGGCGACAGCAAAGGTGACCTGGAGGCGGCCTTGGCCGTCGATGCACAACCCGTGCTGGTAAAAACCGGCAAGGGCGAGAGGACCCTGGAAAAAGGCGTCCCGCAAACTACACTGATTTTCGACGATCTGGCAGCCATCGCCAGAGAACTTATTTAAATGAGTGCGCCAGGAACGGCGCACTTTTCATTAGGCGGGCACGCCCCGCAACGGTACATGCCACTATGTCGATCCTGCAGGCGATCAGAATCTTTCTTTTTTACCTGCTGTTGGGCACCAGTTCGCTGCTGTGGTGCTCGCTGAGCTTCTTCGTCGCGCCCTTCCTGCCGTTCCCCAAGCGCTACAAGTTCATCAACGTGTACTGGTGCCGCTGTGCGTTGTTTTTGGTGCGCACGATCCTGGGCATCGACTACAAGATCACCGGTGCCGAGAACGTGCCGAAAGTACCCTGCGTGATCCTGTCGAACCACCAGAGCACCTGGGAAACCTTCCTGCTCTCCGCGTATTTCTCGCCGCTTAGCCAGGTGCTCAAGCGCGAACTGCTGTACGTGCCGTTCTTCGGTTGGGCCATGGCCATGCTGCGGCCGATCGCCATCGATCGCAAGAACCCCAAGGAAGCGCTGCGCCAGGTCGCCAGCCAGGGCGACGAGCTGCTCAAGCAAGGCACCTGGGTGCTGATCTTCCCCGAAGGCACCCGCGTGCCCCATGGCCAGATCGGCAAGTTCTCCCGCGGCGGTACCGCCCTGGCGGTCAACGCCGGCCTGCCGGTACTGCCGATTGCACACAACGCCGGCAAGTTCTGGCCGCGTGAAGGCTGGGGCAAGCGCCCTGGAACTATCGAGGTGGTGATCGGTGAACCGATGTATGCAGTGGGCACTGGCCCACGTGCCATCGCCGAGCTGAACGACCGCGCCCAGGCCTGGAACGAAGCGACCCAGCGAGCCATGGGTTCACTGCCGCCGCTGGCGGAAAACCCGGAGCAGCAGCCAGCCTGACGATCTGTGGATAACTTGTTAGCAAGTTTTGCATGGATGATCGTGAATACATGCTAAGTGGTTGAATTAGCTGTTTATTTCCATGTATGACGTTTTTGCTAAAATCGTGCATAAGTTTTTTCGCGCTATAAAAAAACCGGCTTTTACGCCGGTTTTTTTGTGCTCGTTTGATGGTGGTACAGCGAGTACGTGGGAGCGGGCTTGCCCCGCGATGGATGGCACCGGCTGCGCCGGTATCGCGGGACAAGCCCGCTCCCACGCAGTGTCATCTGTACTGCCTAGACCTTGTCGATATCCACGTCCTTGGTCTCTTTCAGGCAGAAGATCCCCACCACCAGACTCACCCCGGTGATCAGCACCGGATACCACAGTCCATAGAAGATATCCCCGGTATACACCACCAACGCGAACGACACCGTTGGCAGGAAACCACCGAACCAGCCGTTGCCGATGTGATAGGGCAGGGACATCGAGGTATAGCGGATCCGCGTGGGGAACAGTTCGACCATTACCGCCGCCAGTGGCCCGTAGGTCATGGTGGCGATCAGGATCATGGCAACGATCAGCACCACCACCATCACCTGGTTCACATGCGCCGGGTCGGCCTTGGCCGGATAGCCAGCCGCTTCGATGGCGCTGCGCATGGCCGCCTCGTCGAAGCCGTTGATGGTCTTGTCACCGATGCTCACCTGCACTTCGCTGCCGGCAGCCTCGACCGAGCTGTAGGGCAGACCCTGTTTGACCAGGAAGGTCTTTACCTTGTCGCAGGGGCTGTCGAAACGGGCCTTGCCCACCGGGTCGAACTGGAAGGTGCAGCCTTGCGGGTTGGCGCTGACGACGATGGGCGCTTCCCGGCTGGCGGCGTCGATCTGCGGGTTGGCGTAATGGCTCAGCGCCTTGAACATCGGGAAGTAGCACACGGTGGCCAGCAGCAGGCCGACCATGAGGATTGGCTTGCGCCCGATACGGTCCGACAGCCAGCCGAAGAACACGAAGAACGGCGCGCCAATCACCACGCTGATGATCAACAGGGTATTGGCCTGTGCCGGGTCCATCTTGAGCATCTGGGTCATGAAGAACAGCACGTAGAACTGTGCGGTGTAGAAGGTCACAGCTTGCCCAGCGTTGATGCTGAACAGCGCGGTCAGGACCACCTTGAGGTTCGGCCAGGAGGTGAACGATTCGCGGATCGGCGACTTGCTTATCTTGCCCTGGGCTTTCATTTTCACGAACGCCGGCGACTCGTGCATGCTCATGCGGATCCAGGTGGAGATCGCCAGCAGGACAATCGATAGCAGGAACGGCAGACGCCAGCCCCAGGTCTCGAACTGATCGCCGCTGATGTAGCGACTGGCCAGGACCACGATCAACGACAACAGCAGGCCGAGCGTGGCGGTGGACTGGATGAAGCCGGTATGGAAACCGCGCTTGCCGGGCGGAGCGTGTTCGGCCACGTAAGTGGCCGCACCGCCGTATTCACCGCCCAGCGCCAGTCCCTGGAGCATGCGCAGTACCACGAGGATAATCGGCGCGGCGATACCGATGCTGGCATAGGTGGGCAGCAGACCGACGGCGAAGGTCGAGAGGCCCATCAGTACGATGGTCACCAGGAAGGTGTACTTGCGCCCGATCATGTCCCCCAGACGGCCGAACACCAAGGCGCCGAACGGGCGCACCAGGAAACCGGCGGCGAAGGCCATCAAGGCGAAGATGAAGGCGGTGGTGTCGTTGACGCCAGCAAAGAACTGCTTGCTGATCACCGCCGCCAAGGCGCCATAGAGAAAGAAGTCATACCACTCAAACACTGTCCCGAGGGATGACGCGAAAATGATCTTGCGTTCCTCACGGCGGCTCGGGCTGCTCGCCACCGCACCCTGTTCCTGGATGTAATCCGACATCGTTGCTGTCCTCGGCCCTTGGGGCCACAGTGATTATTCTTGTTGTTCCACTGCCGGCAGCCGCTGACCGCGCTGCCGCTGTTGCACACACCCGGGTCAGGGCGTCGGTATCGCGTTGCTGTCGCTGAGGTTGGTCTGAGTGTTGGCCCCCTTGAGGATCAGTTGTGCCGCCTTTTCGGCAATCATCAATGTGGGTGAACAGGTATTGCCGGAGACTATCTGCGGCATGATCGAGGCATCCGCCACACGCAGGCCCGGAATGCCATGCACGCGCAGCTGGTTATCCACAACATCGAGCGCACCACTGCCCATGCGGCAGGTACCCACCGGGTGGAAGATGGTGGTGCCGATCTGACCGGCGGCCTGGTGCAGGTCTTCTTCGCTCTGCAGGGCAGGGCCTGGCAGGTACTCGCGGGGTTCGAAGGCGGCCAGGGCAGGGGCCTGGACGATGCGCCGGGTAAGGCGGATGGCGTCGGCGGCCACGCGCAGGTCCTCGGGGGCGCTGAGGTAGTTGGGGTCGATCAGCGGCGCGGCATTCATGTCCGTCGAGCGGATATCAACACGCCCACGGCTAGCCGGGCGCAGGTTGCATACCGACGCGGTAAAGGCCGGAAACCGGTGCAGCGGCTCGCCGAAGCGCTCCAGCGACAAGGGCTGGACGTGATACTGAAGATTAGCGGTCTCTTGCTCTGGGCTCGAACGGGCGAAGGCACCCAACTGACTCGGCGCCATGGCCAGTGGTCCACTGCGGTCGTATGCATAGCGCAGGCCCATGCCCAGCTTGCCCCACAGGCTGTTGGCCATCTGGTTGAGGGTGCGCGTGTTCTGGATCTGGTAGATCAACCGCAGTTGCAGATGGTCCTGCAAGTTGCCACCGACGCCAGGCATGTCGTGGCGCACGGCGATGCCCAACCCTTCGAGCAGTTTGCGTGGGCCGATCCCCGAGCGCTGCAGGATACCGGGTGAACCGACCGAACCTGCGCAGAGAATAATCTCGCGGCGTGCCGCGAACTCATGCCATGCACCTTGCCACAGCGCCCTTACAGCCCGGGCGCGGGTGTTGCCGAGCAACACCTGGTCGACCTGCACGCCGGTAAGCACGGTCAGGTTCGGGCGCTTGAGAATGGGCCTGAGAAATGCCTTGGCCGAGTTCCAGCGCACACCGCTGCGCTGGTTGACCTGAAAGTATCCACAGCCGGCGTTATCGCCTGTATTGAAGTCGTCGATCCTGGCGATGCCACTCTGTTCGGCCGCATCGCGAAAGGCATCGAGGATCGGCCAGCTGTAGCGCTGCTGCTCGACCCGCCACTCGCCGTCGGCGCCATGGCTGTCACTGGCACCGGCATAGTGGCTCTCGCTGGCCTTGAACAGCGGCAGCACATCCTTCCATGCCCAGCCCTCGTTGCCTTGCTCGGCCCAACGGTCGTAGTCGGCGGCCTGGCCGCGCATGTAGATCATGCCGTTGATGGATGAACAGCCACCCAGCACCTTGCCCCGTGGATAGCCCAGGGCACGCCCGTTCAGCCCAGGCTGGGCCTCGGTCTTCATGCACCAGTCGGTACGTGGATTGCCGATGCAGTAGAGGTAACCAACGGGGATATGAATCCAGGGATAGTTGTCACGGCCACCCGCCTCGAGCAGCAACACGCGGCAGGATGGATCGGCGGACAAGCGATTGGCCAGCAGGCAACCGGCGGGACCGGCACCCACGACCACATAGTCGTAGACAGAATCGGCTGATGGCATGTGCAACCTCGCGCCTGATTATTATTCTTGTCCCGATCCATCTTATTGATTAATTTCGCGGAGGAAACACGAGATTTCGCGCAGCCGTTGTGCGTTTTAGCACAGCGCCGGAGTCATGATCGGCGCAAATCCTGTAGGAGCGGCTTCAGCCGCGATGCAGCCTCCGCGGTGCTTGGCATCCGCTTCGCGGATGATCGCGGCTAAAGCCGCTCCTACAGTGAATCGTCGGCCAATGAACAGCCAAGGGATCAGCATGTTCGACTGGAACGATCTGCGGTTTTTCCTCGAGTTGCAGCGCAGCGGCCGCCTGCTTAGCGCCGCCAAGCGCCTCAACACCACCCACAGCACCGTGGCCCGGCATATCGAGAGCATCGAGAAGCACCTGGGTACCGCGCTGTTCGTCCAGCACGCCCAGGGTTATGAGCTCACCCCCTCGGGCCAGGCCCTGCTCAAGCATGCCGAAGCCATGGAGAACGTCGCCTTGCTGGCGCAGGAAGAGATCACCCAGGCCATCACGCCGCTGGGCAAGATCCGCCTTGGCGTGACCGAAGGCATCGGCATCATGTTCTTCACTCCGCGCATGAAGGCACTGTTCCAGCGTTACCCGGGGCTGGAGGTGGAACTGGTGGCGGTGCCGCGGTTCGTGAGTATCCTCAACCGCGAAGCCGAGATCAGCATCCACCTGGAACGACCCAACGCTGACCTGCTGATCACCCGCAAGCTCACCGACTACCGCCTGGCCCTGTACGCCAGCCAGGAATACCTGAATCAAGCGCCACCGCTCGACACACGTGAAGATCTGGCCCGGCACAACTGGATCGGTTATGTCGACGACCTGCTGTTCAGCCAGGAACTGCTGTTCCTCAACAGCTTCTGCCGAGCGCCCAACGTGGTGTTCCGCAGCACCAGCGTGATCGCCCAGCAACACGCCGCCCAGGCCGGGCTGGGTATCGCCGTGCTGCCCAACTATATGGCCCGCCACGATCCGAAGCTGGTACGCGTGCTGCCCGGCGAGACCATCCAGCGCAGCTACTGGATCTGCACTCGCCGCGAGCTGCACAAGTCGGTGCGCCTGCGCGTGGTGTGGGACTACCTGCTGGCGCTGTGCGCCGCCGAACAGGATGAGTTGCTAGCCGAGTAGCGCCTTGCCGGCGAGCAGCACGGCAGCGCCGCAGCCCACCACGGCGAACAGCTGCTGCAGGCGCGGGCCGGCAAGTTTGCTAGCCAACGGCCGCGCCAGCAGCAAGCCCAGCACCGCCCCTGCGGCGAACGGTGCGCCGACCCACCAATGCATCACACCCGCCACGCTGGCGCTGACCACACTGCCAGTGGACACCAGGGCGATCACCGCCAGCGAGGTGGCGACGATACTTTGCATGTTCAGGTTGGTGTAGCGGTTCAAGGCAGGAATGATCACGAAGCCGCCACCGACGCCCAACAGGCCAGACAGCAACCCCGAAAGCATTCCGGTAAACGCCAGCGCGCGGGCGCAGGGCAGGGTCCAGCGCAAACGCCCCTGCAACGGGTTGAGCACGCAAGGCATGATCTCCC
Organism: Pseudomonas sp. CCOS 191; assembly: GCF_001007005.1. Taxonomy (NCBI): domain Bacteria; kingdom Pseudomonadati; phylum Pseudomonadota; class Gammaproteobacteria; order Pseudomonadales; family Pseudomonadaceae; genus Pseudomonas; species Pseudomonas sp. CCOS 191. Next base: position 11,790 of record NZ_LN847264.1, on the reverse strand, counting down.
GTTCACCGCAGGGTGACTCGCCACGCAGCTCACGTGCTGCCTTGCGCCAGATCCGCGAACAGGCGTACACCAGCACCCCGGCGAAGGCCAAGGCCAACGGTGTGTTGGGCACACGATGGGCAAGCATCAGGCCGAACGGCGCGCAGGCAATCCCGATCAGCGCGATGAACAAGGCCGCCCGGTAGCGCACCAGCCCCTGGCGAAGGCCGAGTACCGCACCGACTGCCGCCGCCAACCCCACGGCCAGCAAGCCGATCGGAGCCGCCTCGACCATGCTCAGCCCCAAGCCGAACACCAGCAGCGGCACCGCGAGGATGCCGCCACCGGCGCCGGTCAAAGCCAACACCGCACCAATGATCGCGCCAAGCCCGGCGCCCAGCAGTTGGTGCTCGATCACTGTTGCGCCTCGACCACCAGAGGTTGTGGCCGGGCCAGCCACTCGCGGCCCTTGAGCATGGCTTTCCAGTACAGCGGCGGCAGGATCTGCGCCTTGAGCAGCCAGGCCAGGCGGGTTGGCTTGCGGCCATCGAGCAGCCAACGCGGGAAGCTCGGTGCCAGCTTGCCGCCGTAGGTGAACTCGGCCAGGACGATCTTGCCGCGCTCCACCGTCAGCGGGCAGGAACCATAACCATCGTATTGCGCGAGGGTTGCGAGCCGACCAAGCGCCACCAGCACATTGTTGGCCACCACCGGTGCCTGCTTGCGGGCGGCGGCGGCGGTCTTGGCGTTGGTGGTGTTGGCCACGTCGCCCAGGGCATGGATATTGCCAAACTGGCGATGGCGCAAGGTGTGCGGGTCGACGTCCACCCAACCCGCCGCGTCGGCTAGTGGGCTCTGGCGGATGAAATCAGGCGCCACCTGGGGCGGAACCACATGCAGCATGTCGAAGGCTTCGACGCGGGTCTCGGTAGTGCCATCGGGGAGGGTGCGCACGAACGTAGCGCGCTTGTTCGCGCCATCCACCGCCGTTAGGCGATACTGATAGTTCAGGTCGACGCCGTACTTGTCGATGTAGCTCATCAGCGCCGGCACATAATCCGGCACACCGAACAGCACCGCGCCGGCATTGAAGAAGCTGGCCCTCACGTTGCCCAGGTGGCCGCTGCGCAGCCAGTGGTCACACGACAGGTACAGCGCCTTCTGCGGCGCCCCGGCGCACTTGATAGGCATCGGCGGCTGGGTGAAAAGGGCGCGCCCCTGCTTGACGTCCTGCACCAGTTGCCAGGTATAGGGTGCCAGGTCATAGCGGTAGTTGGAGGTGACGCCGTTGCGCCCGAGGGTCTCACTCAAGCCTTCGATGGCATTCCAATCGAGCTTCAAGCCCGGGCAGACCACCAGCTGTTCATAACTGACAGCGCGACCACCCTCGAGCAGCACCAGTTGGCCCTGGGGATCGAAGCCGTCCACCCGCGCCTTGATCCAGCGCACACCGCGGGGCAGGGTGGCGGCCATGGTCTGGGCGGTACTCGACGCCTTGAACACACCGGCACCGACCATGGTCCAGCCGGGCTGGTAGTAGTGCACATCGGCGGGGTCGATCAGGGCAATATCCAGCGAAGGATCACGGGCGATCAGGCTGGAGGCGGTGGCGATACCGGCGGCACCGGCGCCGATGATCACCACCTTGTGGTGGTCGGCACGGGAGGAATCGGCAGGGGGCAGGGCAGGCATGGCGGTGTTCCTTGGAAATCTCGTTATGGGTACGGCGTGACTTACAGCTTGTTCAGCGGGATCTTCAGATAGCTCACACCGTTTTCTTCAGGTTCGGGGAATTGCCCGCTGCGCATGTTGATCTGCACCGACGGCAAGATCAGCACGGGCATGTCGAGGGTCTTGTCACGCGCTTCGCGCATCTGCACGAAGCTGTCTTCGCTGACCCCTTGATGAATATGGATGTTGTCGGCGCGTTGCTCAGCCACGGTGGTGACGAAGCGCAGCTCACGGCCACCAGGCAGGTAGTCGTGGCACATGAACAGCCGGGTCTGGTCCGGGAAGGCGAGCAGGCGACGGATCGACTTGTACAGGGTTCTTGCGCTGGCGCCCGGGAAGTCGCAACGGGCGGTGCCATAGTCAGGAGTGAACAAGGTGTCGCCGACGAACACGGCGGTCTCACCCGCATCCTCGATCATATAGCTCATGCACGCCGGGGTATGCCCAGGGGTGTGCAGGGCACGGGCATGCAGGTTGCCAATGCGGAATCCTTCTTCATCTTCGAACAGAACGTCGAACTGGCTGCCGTCGCGAGCAAAGCCCGGCTCAGCGTTGAACAGGGTGCCGAAGACTTTCTGTACCTGAGTGATCTGCGCACCGATCGCGATGCTGCCGCCCAGCCGGGCCTTGAGGTAGGCCGCCGCGGACAGATGGTCGGCGTGCACATGGGTATCCAAGATCCATTGCACCTTGGCATCCAGCGCCTTGACGCGGGCGATCAGCTTGTCCGCCGAATCGGTGCAGGTACGCCCGGACTTGGGGTCGTAGTCCAGCACGCTGTCGATCAGCGCGCATTGCCGCGTCTCGCCATCCATGACCAGATAGCTGATGGTCCAGGTCGCCTTGTCGAAGAACTCTTCAACGTGAAGGTTGTTGCCGATGATCATTGCACTCTCCAGTTGTCCCAAGCCTCCTTGAAGGCATAGGCAGTGGGAGGTGCTTTATCAAGATGCATGCCAGCCTTTCAGATAGGCGCGTTGCCCCTGCAGGAACGGTCTCGTGCCGCGAAGGGCACGCAGCAGCCGTCATTTCAGCAACCCAAAGGTGACAGTTCCTGGCAGTCGACTGTCAGTCGATGGCAGTGTTTGGCAGTCCTTGCTACGCTCGCCAGGTCCTTCCTCTGGTGCTGTCATGCTAGCCGCTTCCCATCCCGCGATCATCGCGCTGGTGTCATACCTTGAACACGATGTGCTGCCCAGCATCGTGCTGGACACCGACTACAACATCCTCGCCGCCAACGCCGCCTACCGTCGCCAGTTCGGCAATGAGGAGCACGCGCCAATCGGCGATAAGTGCCATCGGGTTTCCCATCACTATGCCGTTCCCTGCGACCAGGCGGGTGAACACTGCCCGCTGCGCAAGTCGTTGGACAGCAAGGTGCCCGAGCGTGTGCTGCACATCCATCACACTCCGCGCGGGCCGGAACATGTGGATGTAGAGCTGCGTCCGATCCTCGACGACGAGGGCAGGGTGGTGGCGTTCGTCGAGCGGCTGACCAGCGTCACCCTGGCATCGGCGCAACCTCAACAACAGGGTCTGGTTGGCCGGGCTCCGTCCTTCAAGAGCGCCGTTTCCAGTCTGCAACGTGCCGCCCCCGCGCAGATCCCGGTCTTGCTCCAGGGTGAATCCGGGACGGGCAAGGAGCTGTTCGCCCGGGCCTTGCACCTGGGTAGCCCACGAGCCAATGGCCCCTTGGTGGTGGTGGACTGCACCGGGCTGACCGAGTCGCTGTTCGAAAGTGAACTGTTCGGTTATGAGAAGGGGGCTTTCACCGGCGCGACCCAGCGCAAGATCGGCCTGGCAGAAGCGGCTCACGGGGGAACCTTGTTCCTCGACGAGATCGGTGAGGTGCCGCTGGCCATGCAGGTGAAGTTGCTACGTCTGATCGAGTCCGGAAGCTTCCGTCCGGTCGGCAGCACGCGCACGGTCCATTCAGATTTCCGTCTGGTCTCCGCTACGCACAAGCCATTGAAAGAGATGGCGGCAGAAGGGACGTTCCGCGAAGACCTGTATTACCGCATCAGCGGATTCCCGATTCGCCTGCCGTCACTACGTGAGCGAGCCGAGGATTTGCCGCTGCTCTGTGAGAGCCTGCTGCAACGCATGGCCGGCAAGCACGCGCCCAAGATTACCGCCGAAGCCCTTGAGCGCCTCAACCTGCATACCTTCCCAGGCAACATTCGCGAGCTCAGGAACATCCTGGAACGGGCCCGGCTGTTTGCCGATGATGGTTTCATTCGTCCGGAACATCTACCCGAAGACATCCATCCAGTATCAGATCAGAGTCATTTCGGCCGTCGCGGACGCAATGAAATGGCCGAGCTGGCGCATGCCTTGGAGACTTTCAAAGGATCACGTAACGAGCTGGCAGCACATCTGGGCATGAGTGAGCGCACGCTGTATCGACGACTCAAAACCCTCGGGCTGTGAATGTTCCACGTGAAACATTCTGGCGCTAAACCGTCGTTGCACATAGTCCCATCTTGGGACTACACTGAAAATCATGAAGATCATCGCCATTAGCCAACTGAAATCCTTTTGGGAAATCCATCCGGACTGTGAACAGCCATTGCGCGCCTGGGTCGATGAAGCCCGGAAAGCTACATGGGTTAACCCGGATACGATCAAAACTCAGTACCGAAACGCGAGCATCCTGAAAAGCAGACGGGTCGTGTTCAATATCAAGGGCAATGACTACAGGCTAGTGGTAGCCATTGCCTATCAGTTTGGCGCTGTCTACATTAAATTTATTGGTACCCACAAGGCGTACGACAAGATCGACGCAAATACTGTGGAGATGGAGTGACCCAATATGAATATCCGCCCAATCCGTACCGACCATGAATACCGGGCAGCACTCAAGGAGCTCGCTCCACTGTTCGAGAATGAGCCTCAGCCTGGAACTGCCGAGGGTGACGCTTTTGAAGTGATGATCACCTTGATCGAAGCTTACGAAGCAAAGAATTTTCCGGTAGACCTGCCAGACCCGATAGAAGCCATCAAATTCCGAATGGAACAATCAGGCCTTACAGCAGCCGATCTTGTACCGGCCATTGGCAAGACGAATCGTGTCTATGAGGTACTGAATAGAAAGCGCTCGCTGACGCTCCCTATGATCTGGAAGCTGCACGATCTGTTCGGCATACCAGCTGAAAGCCTGATCAAACCAGTGAAAGCGGCTTGAAGCTGTTCATACAGATTGTGAACCGCACAAGAAAGCTACGCACACCTAAAGAAAAACCCCGGCACGAAGGCCGGGGTTTTCATTCACGGCACTTTGATGTGCCCAACGACAACTGATCAGAAGTCCAGGTTGGACACCGACAACGCGTTGCTTTCGATGAAGTCGCGACGTGGCTCGACCGCATCACCCATCAGGGTGTTGAACAGTTGGTCGGCGGCGATAGCGTCCTCGATGGTTACCTTGAGCATGCGGCGCACGGTCGGGTCCATAGTGGTTTCCCACAGCTGATCCGGGTTCATCTCACCCAGCCCTTTGTATCGCTGGATGGTGTGACGCTTGGTGCTCTCGTTCATCAGCCAGTCGAGGGCTTCCTTGAACTCGGTGACCGCCTTGCGACGCTCACCGCGCTGAACGTAGGCACCTTCGCCCAACAATGTACCGAGGTTTTCGCCGAGAGCGACGACGCTGCGGTAGTCATTGCTGCCGAAGAAATCACGGTTGAAGGTGACGTAGCTGGCCAAGCCGTGGGACGTGGTTTCCACCACTGGCAGCCAGATATTACGTTCCTTGTCCTCGTGCAAGTCAGCCTTGTAGGCCAAACCAGAACGCTGGCTGTTGTCCAGGCGCTGCTGGAACGCCTTGAGCCATTCATCCATCTGCGCCTTGTCAGCCAATTGCTCGACAGTAACTTTAGGCAGGTAGATGAAGTTCTCGGTCAGCTCTTCCGGATACAGGCGTGACAGACGCTTCAGCGTTTTCATCACACCGCGGAACTCGTTTACCAGTGCTTGTAGCTGGACACCAGATACTGCTGGCGCTGCTTCATCCAGGTGCAGGCTGGCATCTTCGAGGGCCGATTGGGTCATGTATTCTTCCATGGCCTCGTCGTCCTTGATGTACTGCTCCTGCTTGCCTTTCTTCACCTTGTACAGCGGTGGCTGGGCGATGTAGATGTAGCCGCGCTCGACCAGCTCCGGCAGCTGACGGAAGAAGAAGGTCAGCAGCAAGGTACGGATGTGCGAACCGTCGACGTCAGCATCGGTCATGATGATGATGTTGTGATAGCGCAGCTTGTCGATGTTGTACTCTTCGCGACCGATGCCACAGCCCAGTGCGGTGATCAGCGTGCCGACCTCCTGCGAGGAGATCATCTTGTCGAAGCGTGCCTTCTCGACGTTGAGGATCTTGCCCTTCAGCGGCAGGATCGCCTGGGTGCGACGGTTACGGCCTTGCTTGGCCGAACCACCCGCGGAGTCACCCTCCACCAGGTACAGTTCGGAAAGGGCAGGGTCCTTCTCCTGGCAGTCGGCCAGTTTGCCCGGCAGGCCAGCGATATCCAGGGCGCCTTTGCGACGAGTCATCTCACGCGCTTTACGCGCCGCTTCACGGGCACGTGCGGCATCGATCATCTTGCCGACCACGGCCTTGGCTTCGTTGGGGTTTTCCAACAGGAAGTCGGCGAAGTATTTGTTCATCTCCTGTTCCACGGCGGTCTTCACCTCCGAGGAAACCAGCTTGTCCTTGGTCTGCGAGCTGAACTTCGGATCCGGCACTTTGACCGAAATGATCGCGGTCAAGCCTTCACGGGCGTCGTCACCGGTGGTGGCAACCTTGTTCTTCTTCGCCAGGCCTTCCTGCTCGATGTAGCTGTTCAGGCTACGGGTAAGCGAGGAGCGGAAGCCGACCAGGTGGGTACCACCGTCGCGCTGGGGAATGTTGTTGGTGAAGCACAGCAGGTTTTCGTTGAAGCTGTCGTTCCACTGCAGGGCAATCTCAACACCCACGCCATCTTCACGCTGGACGTTGAAGTGGAAGACCTGGGAGTTGACCGGAGTCTTGTTGGTATTCAGGTACTCAACGAACGCACGCAGGCCACCCTCGTACTTGAAGAACTCTTCCTTGCCGCTGCGCTCATCCTTCAGCAGGATACCGACGCCGGAGTTCAGGAACGACAGCTCGCGGATACGCTTGGCGAGGATGTCCCAGCTGAAGTGAATGTTCTTGAAAGTTTCAGCCGAAGGCTTGAAGTGAATGTGGGTACCGGTGGTTTCGCTGTCACCCACCACAGCCATCGGCGCTTGGGGCACACCATGGACGTAGGTCTGTTCCCAGATCTTGCCGCTACGACGAACGGTGAGCACCAGCTGTTCAGACAGTGCGTTCACTACCGATACACCTACACCGTGCAGACCGCCGGACACCTTGTAGGAGTTATCATCGAACTTACCGCCGGCGTGCAGCACGGTCATGATGACCTCGGCCGCAGAAACGCCTTCTTCTTTATGCACATCGACCGGAATACCACGGCCGTTGTCACGGACGCTGATAGATTCGTCCGGGTGAATGATGACGGTGATGTCATCGCAGTGTCCGGCCAGGGCTTCGTCGATCGAGTTGTCGACCACCTCGAATACCATGTGGTGCAGGCCGCTGCCGTCATCGGTGTCGCCAATGTACATGCCGGGACGTTTGCGTACGGCATCCAGCCCTTTCAGCACTTTGATGCTGGAGGAGTCGTACGTTTGATTTTCGCTCATGCCTTCACTCCCGATGGTCGTGGGTCTGGGTGATACGGCCTTGTTCCACGTGGAACAAGGCAACTGGCGTTTCCGTTTGCCAGCCTTCCCTCAGAAATTCGTGGTCTACACAGGTAATGAACACCTGGCAGTTCAATTCTTCAAGCAAGCGGCACAGGGCGCGGCGGTGCTGCTCGTCCAGCTCGGACGGCAAGTCATCCACCAGATAAATACACTGACCGCGACGAACCTGGCTGACCAGGTGCCCCTGTGCAATGCGCAGGGCGCAGACCACCAACTTCTGCTGCCCACGCGAAAGAATGTCGGCCGCATTGTTCGCGCCCAATCTAAGGCGCAGATCAGCACGCTGTGGCCCGGCCTGGGTGTGGCCCATCTGCTGATCGCGGAGGAGAGAGGCGGCGAGAACTTCATTGAGTTCCCGGTCCTTGTCCCAGCCTCGGTAATAGCTCAGGGTCAGCCCGTCCAGTTCGACCAGTTCGCTCAGGGTCTGCTCGAAGACAGGCTTCAAGGCCTTGATATAGTTGCGACGGTATTCATCTATCTCCGCACTGGCGAGACATAACTCTCGATCCCAGGCGGCTTGCGAAACGGCGTCCAGTGTACCATGCCGCAGCCATGAGTTCCGCTGCCGCAGGGCCTTCTGCAGGCGCTGCCAGGTGGCCATGAAGCGGGGTTCCACGTGGAACACGCCCCAATCGAGGAACTGCCGGCGCACTTTGGGCGCACCTTCGAGCAGCCGGAAGCTGTCCGGATTGATCAACTGCAACGGCAGCATCTCTGCCAGTTGCGCGGCGCTGCGCGCGTTCTGTCCATCGATGCGAATGGTGAAATCCCCCTGGCGCTCCCGCGACACACCAAGGTTGCTCATACCGCCCTCAGCCAATTCGACCTGGCCGAACACCGTGCAGGTCGGCTGATCGTACTGGATCACCGGGTTTAACCGGGTGCTGCGGAACGAGCGCGCAAGACCGAGCAGGTGCACAGCTTCGAGCACGCTGGTCTTGCCGCTGCCGTTGGCGCCGTAAAGGATGTTGATGCGAGGGGAGGGTGTGAGGGTCACCGGGTGCAGGTTGCGCACCGCGGTGACCGAGAGACGTCGAAGGGACATGTCGCCTGCTACGGGGGTTACAGACGCATCGGCATGACAACGTAGGACGAGTCGTCATTGCCGGCTTCCTGCAACAGGGCGCTGCTGTTGGAGTCCGACAGAATCAGGCGCACCTGCTCCGTAGTCATGACACCCAGCACGTCCAGCAGGTAGCTGACGTTGAAACCGATCTCCAACGAGCTGCCGCTGTAGTCGACGCTGATTTCTTCTTCCGCCTCTTCCTGTTCTGGGTTGTTAGCCTGGATCTTCAGCTGGCCAGCGGCCAGTTGCAGGCGAATGCCGCGGTACTTCTCGTTGGACAGGATCGCGGTGCGGCTGAACGCTTCGCGCAGTGCCTGACGGTCGCCGATTACCAGCTTGTCGCCACCTTTAGGCAGAACGCGCTCGTAGTCCGGGAACTTGCCGTCCACCAGCTTGGAGGTGAAAGTGAATTCACCGGTGGTGGCACGAATGTGATGCTGGCCCAGAACGATGCTGACCATGCCCTCCGGGTCTGTCAGCAGGCGCGCCAGCTCCAGGATACCTTTGCGCGGCACGATGACCTGATGACGATCAGCTTGGTCGATCGGTGCCTGCATGGCGCACAGTGCCAGGCGATGGCCATCGGTGGCCACGGCACGCAGGGTGCCGGGGGATACTTCCAGCAGCATGCCGTTGAGGTAGTAGCGCACGTCCTGTTGGGCCATGGCGAAGCTGGTGCGCTCGATCAGGCGGCGCAGTTTGCTCTGCTCAAGCTGGCAAGTCAGCGAGCCTGGGCCTTCTTCCACGGTCGGGAAGTCATTGGCCGGCAAAGTGGAAAGGGTGAAACGGCTGCGGCCGGCCTTGACCAGCAACTTCTGCTCGTCGACCTTGATGTCGATCAGCACATCGCTGGGCAGGCTCTTGCAGATGTCCATCAGCTTGCGCGCCGGGACGGTGATCTCGCCCGGTTCAGCCGGTTCTTCCAGCTGTACGCGGCCAACCAGTTCGACTTCCAGGTCGGTACCGGTCAACGACAGCTGCTGGCCTTGCACGACCAGCAGGACGTTGGACAGAACCGGCAAGGTCTGGCGGCGCTCGACGACGCCTGCGACCAGTTGCAGGGGTTTCAACAGGGCTTCGCGTTGAATGGTGAAATGCATGGTCTAGTCCCTTGCCTTCAAATAGCTGCGCAGACGGCCATCAGGTCGTCAGTGTACGCAGCAGGTTCTTGTAGTCCTCGCGGATGTCCGCGTCGGATTCCTTCAATTCATTGATCTTGCGGCAGGCGTGCAGCACGGTGGTGTGGTCGCGGCCGCCGAACATGTCGCCGATCTCCGGCAGACTGTGGTTGGTCAACTCTTTCGACAACGCCATCGCCACCTGCCGTGGCCGCGCCACCGAGCGCGAGCGACGCTTGGACAACAGATCGGAGATCTTGATCTTGTAGTACTCGGCCACCGTGCGCTGGATGTTATCCACACTGACCAGCTTGTCCTGCAGCGCCAACAAGTCCTTGAGCGACTCGCGGATCAGCTCGATGGTGATGTCGCGGCCCATGAAGTGCGAGTGGGCAATCACCCGTTTCAGGGCGCCTTCCAGTTCCCGCACGTTGGAGCGGATGCGCTGGGCGATGAAGAAGGCGGCATCGTGCGGCAACTCGACCTTGGCCTGGTCGGCCTTCTTCATAAGGATGGCCACGCGGGTTTCCAGCTCCGGCGGCTCGACGGCGACCGTCAGCCCCCAGCCAAAACGCGACTTCAGGCGCTCTTCCAGGCCTTCGATTTCCTTCGGATAGCGGTCACTGGTGAGGATCACCTGCTGGCCGCCCTCGAGCAGGGCGTTGAAGGTGTGGAAAAACTCTTCCTGCGAGCGCTCCTTGCGGGCGAAGAACTGAATGTCATCGATCAACAGCGCATCGACCGAGCGGTAGAAACGCTTGAACTCGTTGATGGCGTTCAACTGCAGCGCCTTGACCATGTCGGCCACGAAGCGCTCGGAATGCAGGTAGACCACCTTGGCATTCGGATTTTTTTTCAGCAGGTGGTTACCCACAGCGTGCATCAAGTGGGTCTTACCCAGGCCCACGCCCCCATAAAGGAAGAGCGGGTTGTAACCATGCTTGGGGTTGTCGGCGACCTGCCAGGCCGCGGCACGGGCCAGCTGGTTGGATTTACCCTCGACGAAGGTCTCGAAGGTAAAGGTACGGTTCAGGTAGCTGGTGTGCTTCAAGGCACCTTCGACCTGCACCGTGCGCTGCTCGGTACGCCCGTTGACCTTCGGCGCCGTGGTGGTGTCGCTCATGCTGTCGAAGCTGTCGCGGCTCGAAGGCTCTTCGACCTCGGCGATCTGCGCAGGCTCAGCCACTGGAGCATTTGCATGCTGCACCGCAGCCACCGACGGCTGCGCCTGCGTCTGCTGCGCAAGGGTCGCGGCAACGGCAGCGCTGACAGGTGCGTTGGGGGCAGCACGCGCTGCGGAGCTGCGACGGCTACCGATCAACAAGGAAAGCGCAGGGGCAATGCCGCTGCCCTGTTCACCCAGCAGTTCGAGCAGGCGGCCAAGGTACTTCTCGTTGACCCAATCAAGCACGAAGCGGTTGGGCGCATAGACGCGCAACTCGTCGCCTTCGGCTTCGACCTGTAGCGGACGGATCCAGGTGTTGAATTGCTGGGCAGGCAGTTCATCGCGCAGAAGCTCCACGCACTGCTGCCAAAGTTCCACTGACACGGATATCCCCTGAGTTGAAAGCCGGATGAGGCAAAACAAACCGCCATTGTACCGGGCAGGCGGCCAGTTATCCACACGTGCTGGCGACCGCGATCACGGTAAAACTGCCAAAAATTGACGGTTACATCACTCAAGCGGTGTTGATAAGCCCTGTGGATAACGGCACCTGTGGGCTATGCACAACCCCGGACTGAGCTCTGTGGATAAAACCTCTGTGGATAAACACCGATTCAGCCCACAGGTTGTCCTCATGGCCCGCACAGACAGAGCACCCTTTACCGACAAGGTTGTGAAGCTCTGTACAGCTTGTAAAACGTGGCCTTGGTAGGCTTATCCACAGAAGGTTGTCCAGCTAAGATCTATAAGTTCTTCAAAAAAGCTTTTTATATGCCTCTTTGTTTTTTCTGTTTGCCTGCGTTTTGTCCACGCGGGCAAACGGTCATCATTCGAGGGAGATTCGATCTACCCTGATTCGACCTTCCATAAGGAATGGCTGGTTGGAAATTGACCTATTGCCTTGCTTTCTCTAGAATCGCCGATCTCTTAAAAAGGGGGCCCTTCCG